>CAWFIC010000017.1:0-1077886 GCA_963815795.1 uncultured Planctomycetota bacterium
AATACCGGACGCAGAGCGGCCCGCGCCGGGTCGTCGTCCTTCACCCGCAGAAGCGCTGGTGGCTGCTGCCTGGGTTCGGAAGGTCGTCGATCCGCGTGGTCCGCGGGTCGGCGGCCCTCCGACGCTTCGGTCGATCAGACCGAAGTCGGCACGGTCTGCCAGCCGCCGGATGATGGAGGCGGCGAGGACGTGGCAACTCCAGAAGCGGTCGCCTGTGACTAGGATACGCCTGTTTACATTAGCAGGCACTCAGGGGATGATCTCGAGGCTGGGAATAGCCCCGAGCAGACGGGCCTTCGCCTCAGAGCTTGTGAAGGAATCGCTCAAAAGACGTTTACACATGAGGATTCTGCCGCTATCCTATCACCATGAACACTCCCCTCGACCCCCCAGCGCCCCGGCCCGAACAGCCGTCGCTCTTCGGGACATCGGCTGACGATGATGGGCCACCCCGATCCACCGAGCCACCGGCCCCCTCCGGTCGCCCGCGACTGCGGATCGCCAACCGCGACCAGATCGTCTTCCGGACCGTCGCGCTCGACGAACTGATCCCCGACGATCATCTCGCGCGGGTCGTCTGGGATTATGTCGAGCGACTGGACCTCAGCCCCTTGTACAGCGCCATCAAGGCCGTCGAGGGCCACCCGGGGCATCCCCCCATCGATCCCAAGATCCTGATGGCGCTGTGGCTCTATGCGACGATCGACGGCGTCGGCAGTGCCCGACACCTCGACAAACTCTGTCACAAGCACGATGACTATCGCTGGATCCTCGGCGATGTCCGCATCAATTACCACACCTTGGCCGACTTCCGCACCGCCCATGGCGAACTGCTGGACCGCTGGCTCAGCCAAAGTGTGGCGGTGTTGATGGCCGAGGGTTTGGTCGATCTGAATCGGGTGGCGCAAGACGGGATGCGGGTGCGGGCCAGTGCCGGCGCCGCCTCGTTCCGCCGCCGTCCTACCTTGGAGGCGGCCCTGGCCGAGGCCGAGGCCCAAGTCCAGGCGTTGCGGGCGGAGTTGGAGGCCGATCCGGCGGCCGACGATCGCCGGCGACGGAAGGCCCGGGAGCGGGCCGCCCGCGAGCGGGCCGAGCGGATCAAGGGGGCGTTGGATCGGCTGCCTGAGCTGGAAGCCAGGAAGAAGCCGGAAGATCGCCAGAAGGCCCGCGGCTCGACCACCGACCCGGACGCGACGGTGATGAAGATGGCCGACGGCGGCTTCCGCCCGGCGTACAACGTGCAGTTCAGCACGGCCACCGACAGTCAGATCATCGTGGGGGTGGACGTGGTGACCGTCGGCAGCGATGCCGGCCAGATGGCGCCGATGGTCGAGCAGATCGACGCGCGGTACGACCGGAGGCTCGAGGACGTACTGGTCGACGGCGGCTTCGCGCAGCACGACCAGATCGATGCGGTCAGCGCCGAGGGGGTGGGCTGTACGGTGTACGCGCCGGTGCCGGCGCCCAAGGATTCGACGGTGGATCGCTACGCGCCGAAGCCCAGCGACTCTCCGGCGGTGGCGGCGTGGCGGCAGCGGATGGCCGGCGCGGAGGCCAAGGCGATCTACAAGGAGCGGGCCGCGACGGCGGAATGTGTCAACGCGCAGCGCGGAACCGGGGCTTGATCCAGTTGCGGGTGCGGGGCCAACTGAAGGCCAAGGCGATCGCGTTGTGGCATGCGTTGGCTCATAATCTGATGCGAGCGGTGAGCCTGCGAGCGGCGGCGA
Source organism: uncultured Planctomycetota bacterium (assembly GCA_963815795.1). Taxonomy (GTDB): domain Bacteria; phylum Planctomycetota; class Planctomycetia; order Isosphaerales; family Isosphaeraceae; genus JAKAUH01. Next base: position 1,728 of record CAWFIC010000017.1, read on the forward strand.
AGGTGCGCGCGGCGGCGGCGGCCGGGGTCTGAGGAGGGGGCCGCACGGCCCCCACACCGCCTACGGAGGCGGCCAACTCGCCCCGTACGACGGTCCGTGGCGCTCGGTCGGCCCGGGCACCGAGGTTCCAGGGAGAGCTGGCGGAATTCCGAAGGCCCCATGTGGTTCACGAGGTCGCCGTCCTCCGAGGGCAATCGCTCGAATTCTTTCTCACGCTCTCAGCGGAGACGTTCGTTTTTTCCAGGTGGAGTCGCCGCAGATTCATCAGGCCTTCGAGATGCTTCAGCCCTTCGTCGCTGATTTCCGACACATCCATTCGCAAGACGAGCGATTTGAGGCCTTTAGCTCGCGACAGGTGGATCAGGCCCTGATTCGAGAATTCTTTGCCCTGTAGTTGCAGATCCTCGAGCGCCGGGAGTTCGGCAAGATCGCGAAGGCTTTCGTCGGAGAGCGAGGAAAGGCTGATATTGACCATGCGGAGCCTGGGTAAACGCTTCAGATGGCCGACACCTGCATCGGTAATACCGGTCGCCCACCAGATGACCAACTCTCTGAGATCAGTCAATTCGGCCACTGAAGCGAGCCCCTTGTCGGTGATCGTCTCGCCTCCCAGATGAAGTGTCTTAATTCCCCGCTGGGTCCGCAATTCCCGAAGGACGTCGTCGAGAGGCCTGGCCAGATTGTTCGGGGCTCCTGCCCTGCCTTTCTCGATGTCCACAAAGAGGCTGACGTGGACGACTTCGCGTACGTACTCATCACCGAGCCAGCTTTGAATGAGACCTGGCTTCGTCGGTCCTTTCTTCGGGACCAGGGTTCCCCAGCTCGGCTTCCAAATGGCGTTGCCGGCCGGGACGTTGACGGGTCCCATCTTGAATTCATCGGCATAGCGGACGAAGCCGTTATCTGCCTCGACAGCGGCCACCGCGAGACGTTGCTCCCTGCGCGGTTGACATGGTTGCCCAGCCAAAGGCCGAAGATCAGGATCACGATCATCAACCCGCCGACGCCTATTCGGAGACGGCGACGCAGTGGGAGAGGCAGTCGAAATAGGCCAGGCATGGGAGTAAGAGCCATCGCCGGAAGGAGAAGCCGAATCGAATTCGAAATTGGCGAGGTTCGGTCCGATGGTTCAACCGAGAAGGCGATCGACCTCCGGCAAGAGCCGGGCGAAGTCGAGCTGGGTCGGGCAAGCGGCCCGGGCGGCGTCGAGGTCGGCTCCGTGCCAGTTTCGCTCTTCCTCCGTGAGCTGGGCATAGGCGTCGCGGGCCCAGCGGCGGGCGCCATGATGCTCGTGGTAGGTCAGGAAGCGGGTCAGGTCGCCCAGGTGCGCGTCGGTCCCCGCGGCGCGTCCGCACCGGCCGTCGCAGGCCGCGCACATGATCGGACCGGCATCCAGGAGGGCGGCACGCAACTCGTGGATCTCGGTCGGATTCATCGGTTCAAACCGCCGGGCGGCCTCGGTGTTCTGGTTGACCTCGTCGGTGTTGGACATGGCCACACAGGCGGAGGCGATCCGCTCGTCGGACCAGATCGCCTGCAAGACCCCCTGATAAGGATTCAGCCCCCGCTGCTGAAGCGTCGGGGCCTGGAACCGCACCCGCTTCGACAGGTTGCCGGCCACCAGCTTCATGGCCACCAGGCCGATGTCCTTCTTGGAACAGGCATCGAGGGCCCGATTGAGTCGAGAATCCTTCTCCAGCCACGGATTCATGGCGATCATGATCACGTCCATCAAGCCCCCCTCGGCGGCGATCTCGAGCTGCTCGGCCCGGCGCGGGTCATGGGTCGCGAACCCGACGAACCGCACCTTGCCGGTCTTCTTGATGGCGGTGATCGTCTCTTTCATCTCCTGGCTCCTGGGCCAGTCCATCTCGTTGCCGGTCAGCCCGAAGTCGACCGCCTTTCCGGACAGCGCATGAAAGTAGAGCAGGTCGATGTAATCGGTCCCCAGCGCCTCGAGCCGAAGATCGATGCGTTTGATCATGTCGCGGGGCCGCGCGACGCCATCCTTGGTGGCCAGAAAGATCTGGGGACGGACCTCCGGCGTGGCCGCGAACCATTTCTTGAAGGCCTCCTCGGTTCCATAGGAGGCGGCCGTGTCGAAGAAGCGGACGCCACGGCTGTACTCGAAGCGCAGCAACCGGTCGAGGGCGCCGGGGCGCGCACGGTTCCCCCATTGAGGATCGTCACCTGCACCCCTGTCTTGCCCAGCACGCGCCTGGGGACCTCGAGCGGCTTACGGGTCCCCGGTGTGTCGTCCTGAGCCACGGACGCCGCCGGCGTCAGGGCCGTGGCCGCAACCGTCGCGGCAGCGCCGTTCTGAATGAACGCCCGACGAAGCATCGGGTTCGAACCAGTGTCGGCCATCGATTGGTCCTCCAGGTTGAGGCGGGACGGCAGTGATCCCGGAAGGGAACCCTGCCGTCTTCACGCTAAACCACCGGCAACGCGGCGTCCAGCAGGGCGGCGCAGGGCTTGACGCACCACTCGTCGCTAATAATACCGACCGGAGAACCGAATGGCACCGGGGGCGCATCCGGGAGGTCCTCCGGCGCCAGGCCGAGCCACGCCAAGATCCGTTGGAGGTCATCATGAGTCGGGTCGCTGTTCGGTATTGTGCCTACTGAATCACCGGGCTGCATGCCGCCCGGGTGGCGGCCAGGCTGCGCCGCGAGTTGGGAATCGAGGTCGAGATGGTTCGCGGTCGCTACGGCGAATTCCAGGTCCTCGTCGATGGAGCGACCGTAGTCGATGGCGGGGCCTGGGGTGCCCTGGGCGTGCTCCCCTCGGGACGGAAGGTGCTCGACGTCGTACGGACCCGGCTGTCTCCGTGAGCCACCCAACGCGCCTCAACCTCGATCCCGGCCGAGCCTCGGCCGCTCCACTCACCGAAGGCGGACGCCACGTTGAACCACACCCAGAATCCGGCCCAGGCCGGCAGCAGACCCAGGCCGACGCGACGGACCCAGGTCATGGCTCAGTCCTCCCCGACCCACGCGGACGATCGATGCGATCGCCGTCTTGATCGGATTCCTGCTCGGGTTTGCGACGTTCAATTTCGCGATCGTGCCGTGGGAGGAGCGCGATCTGGAGGCCCGGTTCGGCGCGGCTTACCGGGCGAACCGGGCGCGAGTCCCGCGGTGGCTTGGCTTACTCCGGCGCTGATTATGATGATACATTTGTGAACTGGAACACCCTTTGTCTGCCTCCATCAGACCTTGCCCTCTGCCATCATCGGTCCGAGGTTCATCGCGGAACTTCACGCACCTTCGTTGGGTTCTACCCTCCATGCCCGGGCGTACTCACCCCCGAACTCTTCGGCGTCAGTGAACCCCGGCTAGGCCCGCCAGCAAGCCCAGCACCGGCAAGAGATACACCACCACGAAGACGACGCCGAGACACCAGCTCAGCCAGCGCTTCTCCGGGTGGTCAACCCAGTAGCAGAGGATCCGCGAGAAGACCAGGGTTTGCAGCACGACCTCCGGCAACCCCTTGAGATGCACCCACAGTGGGATCTTCGTGAAGATCATCCCCTCCAGAGACCCCGGCGCCGGCCCTGGCGGGCCGATGATGCCGACGACCAGAAGCACCAGCCAGAGCCGTAGCCAGCCCCACCGCGTGGCGAAGACCGTCTCGCGCAGCATGAAGAACAAGGCGCCAAAGAGGAGCCCCCGGATCGGCTGGAACAGCGGGCCGGCCATGACCGCGGGATCGGTGGTCGGCCGCATCAGGAATCGCAGTTCGGTCTCGGCGAACAGGCGCGCATAGTCGAACACGAAGAAGGCCAGCACGCCGATCACGAAGTAGGTGACCGTGTGGGCCACCATCGCCTTGACGACCACCGCCCGGCAAGTGGGCAGGACGCTTGACCCGCCGTCGGTTGCGTGGCGTTCCACCGCAAATGTCCTCGTCGGTGCTCGTCGGTCTAAAGGGCGATCCGCCCTGGGCGCGCCGGCGGCCCCCGGTCCCCACATGACCTTATTCGACCGCCGCGGACAACCCTTCGCCGGGGCCACGGTTTTCGCACGCGGACGGAGCATCAGTATCGTGCGCCCGCTCGTTCATTCGTTTCGAAGAATGCGGCATCCGCGCCGGATTCGCCTGGATGGGTCCGGTCAGACCAGGTCTTGTTCCGGAGGGCCTTTCCGGAAGAGCGACAGTTTGAGCCGGGCCTCGGCCTTGCCATACTTGTCGATGAACGCGCGGAGGTCTTCCGGTTGCAGGTGCGTCCAGACGAGTCCGCATGCGAGGCACGCTCGGAAGGGCTCGGGACAAGACACCCCTTGCTTCCATCTAAAGTGAAAGGGTCGCATGCCGGTCGGTTGAAACGGTTGTTGACCCCACCCTTTCATCTCGAAGCGTCCGGCAACGACCGCCTTCGACTTACACTTCGGACAGTGGTCGGCGTCCATGGCATCGACCTCGCGTCGTGATCACGGGGTTCCGGTCTGGTCGAGGACGCAAGCGATTCTATTCCGGTAGCCTGCATGCCAGGTAGGGTCTCGTCCCGGACACATCACCAACACCGCCCGTTGAAGGTGAAGTCCACGGTCGGGCCAGGGCCTCCACCTTCGCCCGCTCCATGCTGGGGGTCGGCAACGATTCGTTGCAAACTGGGCCACAGGGTCTCCGACCCCAAGGCGACCGCGTGGCTCGTTCGCCTGTCGTGAACCGCGTATACTCGAACCGGGGTCCCGTTGTCGGCTCGGTCCATTCTATGAACGTGTTCTTGAGAAGGGGGGATAGTCCGTCATGGACGGCGCCCCACACGCAGGTGTGCCCGAACCGCGCCTCCACGGCCGAGGGCCCGAGCCGCGATGGATAACACCGGCCGACCTCGGCGTGATTGTCGCGGGGGTCGCCCTGCTGATGACCATCCCGTCGCGAGCGTTGGGATGGCCTCCGTACCTCTCCCCGCCGCCGCTCCTGTTCTTCGTCGTGCTGGGCGGGCTTCGACTGACCGTGGGATTCGGCCTGGTGCTCGCCTTGGTCGTGCTCTTCCGGCGCGGGCGGTACGGGGGCCCGGTTCGGCCAGCCGAGTGGCTCGCGCTGGGGCTCGCGTCGCTGGGCCTGCTCGACGTGGTTCCTAACCTTGACGAGGCGGTCAACGCCTACTACGCCGCCGTGGGTTCCACCGCGCTCGACTTCGGCGTCGCGCGCTGGCTGCTGTCCGCGCCGGCGGCCGCGGGCGTCGTCCTGGTCGTAGCTGGGTTGGTCCTCAGCGGGCGTCGGGCGCGCGATGGGTCGCGGATCGCATCGGCGCTGACGGTCGTCGGGATCGTGGGTGGGATGTTCCTCTGGTTCTGGGGGCCGTGCGAGGTCGCCCGCCTGCAACTGCCGTGGCTCCTCGTGCCGGGCCCTCAGGGGGACCCATCGTCGTGGGGCTGGCGGGCCCCGGTGGTGTTCGCGGTTCGCTATATGGTGGCGAACGGACCCACTGCCCTCACCTGGGGCCTCGCGGCCGCCGCCACGGTGCGGGCCTGGCGGGCCGACCGCCGTGGCCGGGTCCGAGTCCGGGTCTGGACCGAACTGGCCGCCTTCGCCGACGCCGTCGTGGTCGCCCTGCTGCTCACGGTGGGCGGCCCGCAACGGCCCGACCTCATCTGGTGGGTGTCGTGGGTGGTCAGCGTCGGGCTGATCTCGTGGTGGATCACCGGTCGCCTCGGCGTCGGGCGGAACCCCTCGCCTTCCGCACGGTCGTCTGCCGCTTGAGGGCGAGCGCCCGGTCCGCATCAGCCGTGCGTGCTGGCCGACGAACCGCTCAGAAAGCAGCCGGCTAGTCAACTACTTTGCGGCTGGTGACACGAATGTTGGGTTTAGGCCCTGTTGTCGGGCGAGCGAGCGTACGGGGTGACGCTCAGCCGGAGACAAGCTCGCGGATAACCTGCCCCTCGACGAAGGTCAGGCGCTCGTCGCGCCCCAGGTGCGGATAAGTCAGCCGGTGCTGATCCAGGCCGAGCTGGTTCAGGATCGTGGCGTGGATGTCGCGGAAGTGGTGCGGCTGCTCGACTGCCCGGAGGCCGATCGCGTCGGTGGCCCCGACGACCTGGCCGCCCCGGATGCCGCCGCCGGCCATCCACATCGTGAACCCGAGGTTGTGATGATCGCGACCGCGACCCGACTGCGCCTCAGGCGAGCGGCCGAACTCGCCGCCCCAGAGGACCAGCGTGCGGTCCAGCAGTCCCCGACGCTTCAGATCCTTGAGCAGCCCGGCGACGGGCCTGTCGGTCTCGGCGGCCTTGCGGAGGTGGTTCTCCTCGATGTCATTGTGGGCGTCCCACTGCATGTCACCGGGTCCCCCGCCCGAGACGACGCAGACGAACCGCACGCCCTGTTCGACCAGCCTCCGCGCCAGCAGGCAGCGCCGGCCGTAGTCGTTCGTCGGCTCGACGCCCACGCCGTAGAGGTCGAGCGTCTCCTGGGGCTCGCGGGAGAGGTCGAGGACGTCGGGAGCCTCGGTCTGCATCTTGAAGGCGAGGTCATAAGCGCGGATTCGGGCGGAGAACTCCTCGTCGCCGGGCTCGAGCGTCGCGACGTTCAGGGCGCAGGATCAGGTCCAGCGTCTTCCGGCGGCCGTGGGTCGTGATCCCCGCGGGCGGGTCGAGATTCAGGACCGGACGATCGCCGGGACGGAACATGGTGGGCTGGTAGACGGACGGCAGGAAGCCGTGGGCATACATCGGCTGGCCGGCTTCGAGGGCGCCCTTGGGGTCGGGCATGACGACATAGGCCGGCAAGGAGTCGCTCTCGGAGCCAAGGCCGTAGAGGGCCCAGGATCCCATGCTCGGGAAGCCCGGCACGACCCGGCCAGAAAAGAGCTCGTACTGAGCGGCCGAGTGGACCACGCTATCGCCGTGGCAGGAGCGGATGACGGCGATGTCGTCAACGCAGCAGGCGATCTCGGGGAAGAGGTCGGAGACCTCGATGCCACTCTCGCCGTGCCTCTGGAAGGTCCGGCGGACCCCGAGGAGCTTCGCGTCGCCCTGGATCTGCTGGTACTTGACGTCGCCGAACTCCTTCGGGCGGGGCCGCCCCTCGAGCCGGTTCAACAGGGGCTTCGGGTCGAAGGTCTCGAGGTGGCTGGGGCCGCCGGCCATGAACAGGAAGATCACCGCGTCAGCCCTGGCCGGCAGGTGCGGCGGCCTGGGTGCCAGCGGGTCATCGACGGCGGCGTCGGCTTGATCCCGCTCGAACATCGCGGCGAGGGCCAGGCCGCCGAAGCCGGCGAAGGCGTCGCGGACGAATTCGCGGCGCGTGCGGGTGGGGCGGCTGTGGAGACGCGGTCTGGGTCGGGTGTCATCGAACATGGAAGGACCCGTCGGGATGGATGACCGCCAGCGAGAACGCCTCGAGCGGCCGGTCGCACCGGGACACGGCGCATCGTCGGCCGGATCGGCTCCCCCGGGGGACCGGAGGTGCATTGCGGTCCGACCGCTGGCACGATCATATTGAACAGGCTCCGGATCGCCGACGCCAGTCCGTGCCGGGGCGCCTGCTCGTTGGCGAGCGCCCCGATCCCGCGGCATCGGGTCGGGCGCTCGATCGCCTGGTAGGCACCCACGAACGCCGAGGTACCCCGATGGCCGTCTCTCCCCTGACTCGCCGCGATCTCGGCCCTTACCCGGGCCATCACCAGGGTCAGCGGCTCCGGGCGCCCGCAGGTCGGCGGGTCAGGACACGCTCCGCCCATTGGCGGGGTGTCTCGTCGAAGGTGGGGTCGTCGTCGGGGTCGAGGATGACGGGCAGCTCGATGCAGGTCTCCTCGCCGCCGGCCAGCTTCCCCGCGGCCAGGCGGTGGATCTGCGCCTCGGCGGCCCGCTTGTGCAGCCAGGCGTTCATCTCGCCCTCGTCGCCGTGGAACCAGCGGGCACAGGTGACCATGTAGCCCTTGCGGCCGATGGCGGCCATGTGGCCGCGGCCATGCTTCTGGTACGTTGCGATCCCACCTTCCCGGCCCATCCGGCAGCAATAGCACGGGACCGGACAACGCGCAATCCCCGGTGCGCCGGCGGGAAGGTCCCGGCCGGTCGATTGGCGCTTGAATCGGCCGGCCGACCGGCTATGCTGCCGCCGTCAGCTCACCCATCACGGCGGCGGTCATGGTCGCAGAAACCGATCCGGCAAGCGTGCAGTTCGGCCGCAACCTCCGGCGGCTCCGGTCGCTCGCCGGCCTCTCGCAGGCGGAGGTCGGGAGGCGGCTGGGCGTCAGCTTCCAGCAGGTGCAGAAGTACGAGAAGGGCTCGAACAACGCCAGCGTGCCGACCCTCTGCCGCCTCCGGGCCATCCTCGGCTGCGAGCTCGCGGAGCTGCTGGAGGGCCTGGGCGGCAGCCCGGCGGCGGACGAGGCGGCCGCCGCGGCAGACGCCCGGCGGCAGCGGATGGCCCGGCGCCTGTCGAGGGCGTTGCTGGCGATCGACGACCCGGCCGTGCAACAGGGGTTGATCCGGCTCGCGCGGTCGTTAGCGGTCCGCCCGCGCGGGATGCATGGACATTGCGGGCCGGAGAAGATTCGAGCTGCTGATGCCACTTGACCGAGAATGACGCCGCCGTCGAGCGGTTGCTTGGGGAGCGATCAGGGAAGGGCGTACGTCACGAAACATAAGTCAGCTTCCCGGACGCGATGCCAACAAGAGCCGAACAGGCGACGTCACGAGCGGAACATCGACTAAATTCGGACGCGATCAAACATAAGCGCCAATACCAGACGCAGGACGGCCAGCGCCGGGTCGTCGTCCTTCACCCCCAGAAGCGCCGGCTGCTGCTGCCTGGGTTCAGGAGATCCTCGATCCGCGTGGTCCGCGGATCGGCGGCCCTTCGACGCTTCAGTCGATCCGACCGACGCGCCAAGGCGACCGTCCGATGCTTCGGTCGATCACACCGACGCTACCTGCCCAACGAATGGCTCACCTGCTGCGGCGGCTGGTGAAACGTTAACCCCCGAAACGACGTGATGCCGCCGCGTGCGGCGGGACTCAGACGCGACAACTTTCCACGCGAGCGATATACCATGCGGGGAAGCCGAAGACACGAGCGGGCCCGGCGATTCGCTCGACGTAGGCGTTGTCGGCCGGGCGCGGGTTCATCTCCGGGCAGATGTAACAGAGCGCCGGCCGCCACAGCCCGGCGAGCGTCTGCACCAGCACTGCCTCGGGGAGGTACACCTCGCCGAGCACGTCCCGAGCATGGGCGTACAGCCGGGCCAACTCCGCGTGGGTGGCGGTGGCCGAGATCCCATAGACGCAGTGCTGGTCAGAGCGGACGAGGTTGGCGCGGGGCTGGATGCGGATGTCGAACCCGTCTAACCGGGCGACCTCCCATCGCTCTGGCACCAGATCGACTTCCCGCAGGACGGCGAAGTTGATGTACGAGCCGTAGAAGAACGCCCACACCTTCGGCTCCGCCATCGGTGCCCTCCGCAGTCGAACGCCCAAGGTCAGTGGACCGGCCTGCCGAATGAAGCTTTGATTATACCAGAGACCGCCGCGGCGGGCGCGTCGGTCCGACGACACCGACGCATTTTCGGGGGTAAGCGCCGTACCCGGTCGCCAGCCACCAGGGGTCGAAGGTTCGCCCGCACAGACTGCATTTCCGTTAGGATTGTTCTTCATCGAACATAATGCCCACTCGGACACTGGACCGCCGGAGTCAGGAAGGTCCGTCATAGGCGATACATACGACATATTCTGACGCCAGCCTAACATAATAACCGTTATCAGACCTTGGGTCAGCACGTTCGCCGGCATCCGGAGCACGCCGGCTCCCGCTACGGCGGTTTTCCGTTCCGTTGCGACTCAGACCGCAAATGCCATCGCGAGGCCTTCCCGCGCACGGTGCGCGCGCCACTTCGGTTGCGCGGCGGGGAAAAGTGCGGCATCCTCCGGGGCAAATGCAATCGCATCCGGCGGCTCCCTTGATAGCTCACCTCTTCATTCGCGATGGCCGATTCGCCTGGTCCGGGTACAACGCCGCGGGCGACCCCGCCCACCGCCAGGCCCTGGTCGTGGACGTCGGGCGGGATTTCCTCATCACCAGCGAGGGGAATCTCTACCTCACCGGCCCGGGCCGCATGCAATTCGCGGAGTTCTCCCCCGCCGAGTTCGCCCTCGCCAGGGTACCACCCAGATTGCTGCGAAAATATGCTCTAAGGACGCCGGTCAGCGGACCTGAGCGCGGTCCAATACGTACTGCCCGTACAGAATCACGTTGTCCCACTCGATCGGGCTGACGTGCTCCAGCAGCGCCACGTCGAGCTTCTCGTCCTCCGGCTGGCACCATCGCACCACCCGAGAGATCTCCTTGGCCTGCCAGTAGATCACGCACGCCAGGATCAGCGTCAAGCAGCTACACGAGTTCATCTGCTCGTGTAGCTCGCGGGCGTTGATCCGGCCCCGCCGCCCGTAATAGACGTCCCGGGCCAGCGCGTGCAGTTGTTCGACCTTCAGTAGGCCCCGCCGGATGCGGGATCGCAACTGTGGCTCGGACAGATAGCTCAGCAGGAACTCGGTCTTGAACACCCGGCCCAGGTCGCGATTGGCCCGGTAGAAGCGGTTCTTGGCCGTGCAGGAGGCCAGCCGCTTCAGCGCCACCGAGGCGGTCGTGTGACCGCTCTCCAGCGAGGCATAGAACTGCCCCATCCGGTCCCACTGCTCGGCGACGACCTGGGGGTCGATCGTGCGGTCAGCCCGGCTCACCAGGCTGGTCAGCGGCCCGTAGTCGCGCCCGACGTCGAGGCGGTAGAGGCGTTGCTTCTGGAGGCCGCGGATGCGGGGGCAGAACCGCCTCCCCAACATGGCGAACGCGGCGAAGTTGATCTCCGTGTAGCCGTGGGTGTCGGTGTAATGCTCCTCCAGGTCCAGGTCGCTCTCGTTGTAGAGCAGCCCATCGAGCACGAAGGCCGCGTCCCGGTCGGTGCATTCGATCGGCGTGCTGTAGAACGGCGCGTAGTTATCAGCCACGAACGAATAGAACTCCAGGGCGAAATCACTGAACCGCGTGCTGTAGGTCTGCTGCAGGACCTTGCGGGGCATGGCGAACCGCTGCCCATCGCTGGCCGACGTCCGGCCTTCGCCCCAGTGGAGCGTGGTATCGAGGCGGGAGATCGCGTGCACCAGCGCCGCCAGGGCGGCCCGCTGCGCCTCCTCGGTCATCTGCCAGTCGCTGACCCGCTTGAGCTGCTTGTAGGTGACCCCTTGGGTGAGCTGGGCCATCGTGTGCAGGCCGATGTTGCAGCCGTGGGCCAACACGACGGCCAGGAGCGTGCACACGTCTTCCGCGTCACGCCCGCCGCGTTGGGCCGGGGGCATGAAGTGATCGGTGAAGCGCAGGTCGTTATCGACCTCGATGAGCAGATCCGGCAGTCGAATCGTGCGCATCTGCTTGGTCAGCCATCGCCTCAGGTCATCCAGGCGTGTCTGCGCCGCGGCGTCCAGCGTCTCGGCGGCATCCGTGGACAGGTGCCAGCCGCGTTCATCCACCGTGGCGTAGCTGTTGCCGGGCGCCGTCTTGAGGAAGAGGTCGTAGGCCGTATTCAGCCGCTTGGTCAGATGATCGGGGACGTCCTTGGGGTCGGAGGGTAGGCCGGGCCGTTGGAAGAACGATTTGCGGAGCGGCTCCCAGCGTTCCTTCGGGAGGAAGTAGTCCTCGAACCGGCCGAACCGCTTGCCGTGCTTGACCGAGAGGTTGCCTGATCTCAGGTCGTCCTGGAGCTTCAGCAGCAAGGCGCATTCCCAGGCCTTCCGGTCCGGCTTGCCGTCGGTCACGACCAGGGGCAGCAGCCGCTTGGGGATGAAGTCCGTGGGGGCATCCTCGGGGAGCTTTCGCTTCAGGTCGGCGTTCATCTCCTCGAGGACCCGAAGGGCCTCCAGGCAGGGGACGTCGCCGTCCCCGACGTCCGGTGAGAACTCCAGGGCGCGGAGCAGGACCGGCGAGAATTGCCGCAGGTGGCTGAACCGACGGACGAGGCCATGGAACACGTCGCTCTTGGTACCGGTCACCCATTCGGCCAGCCCCACCACCTGGGCCTCGAGTTCCTCGCGGGGCACGGCGGCGAACAGCCGCGGGCGCAAGGCATCGTCGCCGACCGCGTCGTCCAGGATGATCGCCCCCAGGGACCGCAGCGCGGCCAGGGCCGCCTTGATCGTCTGACGCTGGCTGCGCATCTGGTCGCTCAGCTCGTGCTCGGCTCGGGTGTGGGTCCGGGTCAGGAGCTTGTCGAACATGTCCACCGCCTGATCGACGGCATCGCGATAGCTCTGCCTGAGGAAGCAGGTCAAGGCGGCAAGGCGGCGGGCCCTCGCGACCTCGCGGAGGCGGTCCGCCGAGCACTTGCGGACGTAGTGGAACAGGGCGGCGCTGGTAGTTGGCGTTGAGCCAGGAGAGATCGACGGCCAGGACGCCGGTGGCCTCGATGGCGGCCAGCTTGTCGGCGAGGCCCTGCATGGCGGTCGCCGAGGGCTTGGCCGGGTTGGCCTTGATCGCCTGGAGGCCGGAGGTCGTCCCCCCCTGCTTCACCTCGAGCAAACCATCCAGCGCCTTCACCACGCCGGGTGGAAGGCCTCCGGCCAGCTTGGCAACGATGTGCTCGCGGGCCCGCCTCCTCTGCTCCCCGACCAGCCGCAGCAGCGCCGACTCGGCGGGGAACAGGACGCGCCGCTCCTTGAGGAACTCGCGGGCCCGGGCCAGGAGCGAGGCTGTCTGTTCCAGGCGGCACGACTCCTCGAAGACGAAGTGTTCCAGGGCTTGAGCCTGCTCGGGATCGAAGACGACCAGCTTCAAGTAGTCGCGAATGCTGGCCTGGTGATCCGAGACCGTATGCTGCCGGACGGCGTACCCTTCGATGTGAGCCGCGTCGATGTTGAGTTGCAGGGCGACGAAGTTCAGCAGTTCGTCGCAGATCTCCAGAGGCTGTTGAGCCGGGAAACGGCTGAAGAACCGGACGAAGCCGACCTGATAGGCGAACCCCAGGCGGTTGTGATCGCGGCGGCACCGGGCGACCTCGACCAGGTCAGCCTCGGTCAGGGTCACCTCCCGGACCAGTTGCCCGCGCGAGCAGGAGAGTGGCGTCATGGATGTCCTCGGCCGTCGAGGAAAACGGTCCTCATTCTCGAATTATGCATGCTGAAAAATGCACTGACTTTCCTCGCGCAGGACTATCCGATAAAATCCACCAAGACCTTTCCTTCGAATCACCATGAAAACCGTCGCCTATCTGCGCGTCTCCACCGGCGGCCAGGACCTGGCCAGCCAGAAGCTGGCGATCCTCGACTACGCGCGGCGCCATCGCTTCACGGTCGCTCGGTTCGTCGAGGCTCGGCTCTCCTCGCGTCGCGCACGGCAGCGCGAACAGATCTTCCAGACGATCGAGGTGCTGCCGGCGGGCGATCGTCTGGTGGTCAGTGAACTGTCCCGGCTGGGCCGGAGCCTGGGGCAGATCATTCAGGCCGTCGATCAGCTCCTCAAGAAGGGGGTCGGCCTGATCGCCATCAAGGAGTCGATCCGCTTGGAGGGGAAGCAGGACCTTCAAACCAAGGTGACCATTGCGTTGTTCGGCTTGTTCGCGGAGATCGAGCGCGACTTGATCTCCGAGCGGACCAAGGAGGGGCTGGCGGCCGCCCGAGCCCGAGGCCGCTTGCTCGGTCGCCCGAAAGGTTCCCTCGGCCCATCGAAGCTCGACGGGAAAGAAGACGAGATCCAGATGCTGCTGGGCAAGGAGGTCTCCAAGGCGTCGATCGCCAAGATCCTGGATGTCGCCCCGAGCACGCTGCACTCCTTCATCCAATCGCGTCGCCTCGAATCGAAGAAACGACGGCGGGCTTGAAGGATCTCCTGGCACCGATCGGGGCGGTACCCTGATGACGTCCCTGTCCTGGCCATCCCAAGATTCCGTCGATCTTTCGGTCCCGCTTTGGCCTCGGCTCGCAGATAAGAAGTATGGGCACCCTCATGGACCAGACTCCCCACGCGGTGACGCCGCTGATCGACCGGCTCCGCGGCGGCGACCGCCAGGCACTGGCGAGCCTTTTCGATCGCTACCGCGATCGGCTCCGCCGCATGGTCGAGCTCCGCATCGACGCGCGCGTCCGGGCCCGGCTCGACGCCTCGGACGTCCTTCAAGAGGCGTTCCTCGACGTCGCACGCGACCTGGACGCCTACCTGGCCGACCCGAAGCTCCCCCCGCTGCTCTGGATGCGGCTGCACGTCGGCCGGCGGCTGACGATGCTCCATCGCCAGCACCTCGGCACCAAGATGCGCGACGCTGGCATGGAGATCTCCCTCTACCGCGATGCGCTGCCGGAGGCCAGCTCGGCGGCGCTGGCGTCGATGCTCCTGGGGAAACACACCTCGCCCACCCAGGCCGCGCAGCGCACCGAGCGGCTGCTGCGCGTCCAGGAGGCACTCAACACGCTCGACCCGATCGACCGGGAAGTCCTGGCGCTGCGCCATTTCGAGCAGCTTTCCCGGTCCGAGACGGCCGACGTGCTGGGGATCAGCCAGGAAGCCGGCGCCAAACGCTACTTTCGTGCTCTCAAACGGCTCAAAGACGTGCTTTCCGCCATGCCTGGCGGAGGAGAGGAATTGTGAACCATGGCGATGTCAACATCGAGCGGATCGGCCGACTACGGGCTCTTTGATGAGCTGGCCGAGGAATTTGCCGAGCGGTATCGCCGCGGTGAGCGGCCCTCGCTTCAAGAATACGTCGACCGCTGTCCCGAGATGGGCGATGAGATCCGCGGGCTCTTCCCCGCCCTGGTCGAGGTGGAGCAGGCCGAGGAGGTGCTGGAAGGCCAGCCCCGATCGGCGGCCCCGCCGCCCGCTCCGGCGCTTCGCCAGGTGGGCGACTACCGGGTGATCCGCGAGGTCGGACGCGGCGGGATGGGCGTGGTGTATGAGGCCGAGCAGGTCTCGCTGGGCCGCCGGGTGGCGCTGAAGACTCTCCCCAACGCGGTGGCCCGGGACCACAAGGCGCTGGAACGGTTCCGACGTGAAGCCCGGGCCGCGGCCCGGCTGCACCACACCAATATCGTGCCGGTCTTCGAGGTGGGCCAGGACGGCGAGACGGTCTTCTACGCCATGCAGTTCATTCAGGGCCAGGGGCTCGAAGCGGTCATCGAGGAGCTGGCGCAACAGCGGCAGAAGTCGGGCCAGAAGTCCGCGGCACCGGTCGCAGCCCGAGCCAGCAACGAGCCTTCAATCCCACCGGGCACAACCCGGCCCGAATCGGCCGAGGCTTTGTCGCGGAGACAGGCCTCGCTGCCCGTTCCCGACCGCACCGAGGCCCTCGTCGCTTCGCTGCGGGCGCGTGAGGTCAGCCGGATGGCCCGGTCGCTGGTCACCGGGACCTTCGCAGCCGAGAAGCTCGATCCTGACCGGACCGGCTCATCGGGCGGCGCGACCGGGTCTGAATCGCGTGATTCCCAGCCCAAGGACCCGACCGGGTGGTCGTCGCCCGCCCCGTCCTCAACGTCCGCCGTCTTGCCGGGTGGAACGCAGGTCTCAGCCGTCGAGTCTTCGGGCAAGCGGCTGCCGTTCTTCCGCAGCGTGGCCGAGATCGGCCGGCAGGCGGCGCAGGGGCTGGCCTACGCCCACGCCCGCGGCATCATCCACCGCGACATCAAGCCGTCGAACCTCCTGCTCGATTCCGCCGGGGTGGCCTGGATCGCCGACTTCGGCCTGGCCAAGGCCGACGACGACGGGCTCACGGCCACCGGCGACATCCTGGGCACCATCCGCTACATGGCCCCGGAGCGGTTCCGCGGGGAGGGAGACGCCCGCGCCGACGTCTACGCCCTGGGCCTGACACTCTACGAGCTGCTCACGCTCCGCCCGGGCTTCGAGTCGTCCAACCGGCTCCAGATGATCGAGCGGATCAAGGCCGAGGAGCCCGTGCGGCCCCGGCTGCTGGACGGCCGCATCCCCCGCGACCTGGAGACGATCGTCCTGAAGGCGATCGACAAGGACCCCGACCGGCGATACCCGACGGCCGACGCGATGGCCGAGGACCTGCGGCGGTATCTCGACGACGAGCCCGTGATGGCCCGCCGAACGACGGCGCTCGAGCGCTACGCCCGGTGGGCGAGGCACAATCCAGGGGTCGCCGTCCTCGGGGCGGTGCTGACGACCGTGCTTCTCCTGGCCACGGCGGGCTCTATAACCGTGGCGGGGAATATGAGTCGTCTGGCCGACGCGCAGACGAGGGCGGCCCGCGACGCTGAGCTGGCACGCCGCCAGGAAGTCGATCAGCGTGCCTTGGCCGAAAAGGCCCAGCATCAGGCAGAGGCGAACTTCGCCAAGGCGCGCGCCGCGGTGGATGAGTCTCTCACCAAGATCAGCGAGAGCCAGCTCCTGACCGTCCCCGGCATGCAGCCGCTAAGGCGCGAACTGCTCTCCTCGGCGCTGAGGTTCTACGAAGACTTCGTGGCGGAACACGGCGACGACCCGACCGTGCAAGCCGGCCTGGCCTCCGCCTTCCTCCGCGTCGGCAAGATCCGTCGCGAGCTGGGCGAGTCGCGGGCGGCGACGGAATCGTTCGAGAGAGCCAGAACGCTGTTCGATCGGCTCGTCCAGGCCAACCCGTCGGAGCCCGAACTGTCGAACGGTCTGGCCGAGGCGTTGTTGTGGCTGGGCCGTCATGACGAGGCGATCGCAATCTGGCAGCACCTGGTCGGGTCCGGTCAGACCAGGTTTCAGCACGTTCTCGCCGATGCATACAACAGCGCGGCCATCTCGGAGTGGTACGAAGGGGGCTCGCGGTTGGACACGATAGAAACGTACTACTCAATCCGCGAGACGCTCGTCCCGCTCAACTCGGACGAGAAACTCGAACCGGCCAGGCGGCTGGAGATGTTGGAGAAGTGCTTCTCGATCCGCGACATGCTGGTCACGCTCAACCCGGACGATCCTATCGCCCGTCGCGATCTGGGGGGCAGCCTCAACAACCTCGGCGTGTCTCTCAGGAACATGGGCCAACGGGAGCAAGCGCTGGCCCTCTTTCGACGGGCCGTCGAGGAGGTGGAGAAGGCCTTGGTCCAGTCGCCACACGACTGGCGGAACGGCAAATACTTGTCAATTTCTTTATCGAACCGCGCGCATGTGGAGTATGATCTCGGACGACTGGACGAGTCATGGAAGTCGTCCCGACGCGAAATCGAATTCAGGCAGGAAATCGCACGGGACAATCTGTCCAACCCCGCGCTCCAGTCCGATGTCGTTGAGGCGTATAAGTGGTTGTTCTATCGGCTTGAGCAGCAAGGCTTGAGCGACGAGCTCTTGAGGACGATCCGGCAGGCCTGCGAATGGGCTGAACGGCTCCCCCGCCACAGTGCCGAGGCGCTGTTCTATCTGGCCCGCGTGCGGGCGTACTGCGCGGGATGGCTAAGCAGGGTCTATGGAGTCCTTTCCCCGACGATCGAGCAGCGAGATGCGGAAATGCGCGAGGCCGACCTCGCCATGGACGCTCTGCGCCAGGCCGTGGCCGCCGGTTTCGTCGATCTCGATCGGCTTGACGACCCACGCCAACTGCGTTGCCTACGCTCACGGCCTGACTTCAAGGACCTGGTCTCGAAGCTGCGCTCATCGATGAGTCGAGGCAACCCGACCGACGTCTCGAACGTCAAGCCGGGTCCATCGAGAGCGCGGCCATGGGAGCAGGGCTCTGCCAGCCCGATCTCGTCCGCGCGGTCCCGGGAAAATGAAGCCGTCGCACATCACGCGATCGGGCTGACCCTGCTCAGCCTCGGCAGGCTCGACGATGCAGCCGAGCGTCTGGAGCAGGCGCTCGCGATACGTCGGCAGCTCGTTACCAAAGACCCTACGCGGCTCGAATATCAATTCGATCTGGCCGCGACCATGGCGGGCCTGGCCGAGCACGAACAGAAGATGGGCCGGGCGGAACGAGCCAGGGAGTGGTGGGAGAGAGCCCTGCCGATACTGACCCGGGCAACCGAGCACCGCCCCAACGACCGGCTGGCCTGGCAGCTCTTGGGCCTCGCGCACGCCGGCCTCCGCCAGCCCGAGGAGGCCGCGTCGGCCTTTGCCCGGCTCATGGACCTGGTGCCCCAGACGAACTATCAGGGGCTCTGGTGGTTTCCCGATCCCGCCGCGATTGGCGAGGTCCTCGCCCCGTACGACGGGATCTTCGCTCGGGTGCTCCAGATGCGGCCCACGGATCGGACCCTGCTCATCGCGCGCTGCCACTATTTCGGCCGGCGCCAGCGCTGGCGGGAGGCCGCCGATATTGTGGAGCGGATCATCGAGCTCGATCCCAAGGACGGCCATGCGCGGTTTTACCGCCGAAGTCTTCTGTATCACCTGGGCGATTTCGACGGATACCGTCGAGAGCCCGTGGGCGACAGCGGTGTCAGCAGCATCGAAAGCACCACTGACGAGAGCATTGCGTTCATCTGGGTGCCGAGCGTGGCAGGACAAATGGCGACCGAAGCTTACCGGGAAGGCCGCTACGCCGAGGCGATCCGCCATTACAAGGAGGTGATCAATGTAATGGACCATCCCCTCACTCTGACCCTGGCTCATCTGCAACTCGCGAAAGCGCATCAGAAGCTCGCACAATCGGCCGAGGCCCGGAAGGAGTTGGAGGTAGCACGGAAGCTGCTCGGTAGGCTGGGACGGGGCCTTGGCGGCGTCGCTGGCATGGGGTTAGTTTCTCGCGAGAGCGAACTGATGGATTACGGCTGGACCGAGTGGCTATTCGCGCGAATCGTCCTCGATGAGGCCGAGGCGCTCATCCTCTTTGATCCAATCTTCCCGGCCGACCCGTTCGCCCGCTGAGGCGGAGGCACCGATCGGGCTGACCCGGCCGAGGCCGGTTGTACCGTCGGCCCTGCGCCCGAGTCCCGGTCGCGTCGGATCGCGGATCGAGGGGTCAGGCGTGCCGCCCGGCCGCCTCGCGCCCGATCGGTCAGGCGGAACGACGTCGGGCGGGACCCTGGCGGAACGGGGCCGCCCGCTCCGCACTTGCCGGGATGGGAGCCACTCCTCTCGCCGACCGCTCCAGCGCTGGCCATCCCCGCCATGACGCAGCGGCACGCCATCCCCGCCTCGACCCTGGTCAATCCGGTATCCGCGTCTTCCGTTGATCGGACTGTCCGATCAAACCAGGGCGGTACAGGAGCGGCAAATAGCCCAATTCGGGAGAGCCGTCCTTAGTTCAGGTTTCGCACTCTTGAGGGTCGGCACCTGATCAGAAAGATACGTCGGTCTCCTTACCATCTCTTGGCTACTTGTCTGGGTTACCACGCCTCGACAAGGCACCAAAGCAAGGAGACCGACCCATGGAACTTACCTCCTCGTTCGTCAACCTGCTACAGCACTTCGCACCGGTGTTCACCGCACCCACCCACAAGACCTTCCTCGTGATCGTCGCCGGCTGGGTCCTCTCCCAGCGCCACCGCTTCATCACCGAACTCATCTTCTCCGGCGGCCACGTCGGCAAGGGGCACTGGTCGCGGTTCCATCGCTTCTTCAGCCATGCCGCCTGGGACATCGATTCCTTCTCCATGGCTCTGGCCAAGCTGGTCGTGACGATCCTCGCCCCGGGCGCCCAACTCCTCTGGGCCGTCGACGACACCCTCTGTCGCAAGCGCGGGCTGACCCTCTACGGCGCCGGCATGCACTACGACCCGCTCATCTCCAGCCGATCCAAGGCCCTCGTCAGTTGGGGACACGACTGGGTCGTGCTCTGCCTGATCGTCGTCCATCCCTTCTGGGCGCCCGGCAAGGTCTTCGCCTTGCCCATCGCCGCTCGGCTCTACATCAACCGCCAGGGGCTCACCAAGGGGAAGAAGGGCAAGGGGAAGTCGTCGGGGACCGGCAGCGGGGTCGAGGCCAAGACCGAGCTCGATCATCGCACGCGGCCGGAATTGGCCCTGGAACTCATCGAACTGGTAGCCCGGTGGTTCCCCGACGACGAGATCCTCATGCTCGGCGACAGCACCTATGGTGGTCGAAGTGTCCTGTCTCATCTGCCCGCCAACGTTCATCTCATCAGCCGGGTCGCCGCCAACGCCGCGCTGTACCGCGGCCCCGCCGCGGCGACCGGGTCAGAGGGGGCCATCCCGCAAGAAGGGGGACCGCCTGCCGGGCATGACCGAGTGGGCCGCCGACCCGGAGGCGCCCTGGACGCGACTGGACTTCGACCAGTTCGGGCTGCATGCCACCCTGGAGGTCAAGACGATCCGGGCGCTGTACTACAAGGCGGGGCGGGACCGGCTCTTGACCATCGTCCTGGTGCACGATGTCGAGGGGAAGCGCCCCGATCAGATGTTCTACTGCACCAAGCTCGACTGGGCGGCGCGTCAGGTGCTCTCGGCGTACTCCTGTCGCTGGGCGATCGAATGCACATTCGAATATTGCAAGCAATTCCTGGGATTGGAGGACCCGGCCAATCGCCTCCCCAAGGCGGTCGAGCGGACGGCACCCATGGCGATGTTCATCTACACCATGGTGGTCGTGTGGTTCCACCGCGAGGGTCATCGCTCGGTGCAGTTCCCCTTCCGGCCGTGGTATCAGAAGAAGGCCGAGCCGTCGTTCGCGGATCTGCTGACGACCCTGAGGCGACTGAGCTACGATGAGAAGACCGAGGGGCTGCTCCCGAAGCACTCTCGACTGAGAACCTGGGTCGCCCAGCTCACCGAGCTTCTCAGCCGGACCGGGTGAGCGGCCTCTTGGCCGAGGATTCCTGGGCGGTACGCGACTTCACGACCGATCCGACGGGATGGATTTCACCCGACGGGCTACTCGCGGTACGCCCTCATCCGTGCGAAACTCGAACTTAGAGCATATTTTTGCAGCAATCTGGGCGGTACCCTCACCCGAGCCTGAGCTGCGTCGGCCGACCGAAGCCGAGCTCCTCGGCGAGCTCCCGCTGGAGCGTCAACTCCTTCGTGTAGAACGAGACGAGCTGCGTCCTTCCCGCATGCTCGCGGAGGGTCAACGCCCCGCACGTGCTGTCCAGGCCGCCAGAGAACAGGACGATCTGGTCCATCGCCCGCTCCGAGCGCTCAACCGCGAGGATGGGCCCTGGGGCTGTGCAACCCCGCGGCGTGAGCTCCCACTCCGCTGAGCCTAGGTTCCGGAGCAGCGCGGACGCGGCCTCTATAGCCCTCTGACTCCACGCCTCCGGGCATCGCACCGGGAAGGAGAGCCGGATGCGCCGTGGCGGGTTCGTCCGCTGCCGCCTGAAGAGCCGCTCCAGGCGGTACACGAGCGCGGCGAACTCGAGGAGGTCGGCGGCCCGGTCCGGCAGGCCGCCCATGCCGAGCTCTCCCTGCAGGCGGAGGGTGAGGTGCCTGCCCAGGATGAGGCGGATCTCCTGGGTCCCGTACCTGCCCTGACGACCGTCAACGCGGCAGAGCACCTCGCGCTTCCGGAGGCGGTTCATCGTCGCAGCTCCCTGATGGCCCAGTCCGGATTCTCCTGGAACACCCGGATGAGGTCGCCGTACGACGTCTCGCCCGCCACGCGAAACCTGCGCTCGAACGCGGCGATGGTCCGATCCGCCAGGTCCTGAGCGACCACCCGGAGCCCGACGATCTCCTCGTCCGTCAGGGCCTGACTCTCGCGTTCTAGGAGCCGCCAGATCAGCTTGCCCAGGAAGTGGTTCGAGGTCCGCTCGAAGACGTTGGGGTCGGCTGCCTGGACGATTGCCCTCCCGTCGCCCTGAAGGTAGGTCATCGGGTCGTCTCCGAGGGCCGTGATCAGGAAGTCTTCAACGCACATACGGACCAGATCACGCACCTGGGGATCATGTTCCTCGGCCGCGTCCATGAGCTGCTCGACCCATGCCGCGAGGCAGCCCGGACCGCTCCCAACCTCGTTGGCGAGCCCGTCCCAGCTCCGGCTCTGGACGATCTCTATCCTCAGTCGGAAGAGCTGCTCGTAGGCCGATCGCAGGAGCGGGCTGGTGAGGTGGCTCTCCAGGTAGCTGCGGTCGATCCGTTGGAGCACCTTCCGGACCTTCTCAAGAACCTCGTCCCGGGGTTTGGCCGCCCCCTTGAATTTCCCGCCCTCGAACCTGTAACCGCCCCCGCCGAGGCCGCCGACCCCGGCCCCGCCGCCGCCGGACCCGCCCATGCCGCTGCTGCCGCTTCCCATCAGTCAACCCTCGACCAGATCGCCTCGGGGGTGGGTGAGCCCTGCCCGGCGAGCCAGTCACCCGCCCAGGCGACTTCCCTTCGGAGCTGCTCCCACGGCCGTCTGGGAGGATCGGACCCTGAGCCGAGCAGGTCGAGGCCGGCCCAAGTCGCGGCGACGCGGAAGCAGTCGCTCCCGCGGTCGAACCGCGGATTGTTGAGCAGGACGGAGCGGTTCGCATCGAGACGGGCGACGGCCTCACCGCTGAGGCTCCGTTGCGCGAGCTCGCGTGCGGCCCTGAGCCGACCGGTGATGAGGGTCCGGAGCGGCCAGGCATGTCCGGAGAAGCTCTGAAGTTCCTCCTCGACCTCCACCCAACGATCGAGACGGAAGTCGTCGGAGCGCCAGAAGCTCCGGGCCCGCGCGACAGCGGTCATGAGTACGTGGTGGGACTCCTCCGCCGCCTCCAGGCACGACCGGAGTAACCGCGTGGCATCCCGTTCGGCCCGAGCCACATCGCTCTGTTGCCGGTGCTGGATGACCCCGAGGCGGTACCTCGCCTCGGCGAGCTTAGACTGGTCGTAGAAGACCTCGGCGCGAAGATGCGCCCCTCGGTGGCGTTCGAGGATCTGCTCGGCACGGTGGAGGGTCTCGCCCGCGAGCAACAAGCCGTCCCAGGAACTCTCATGGATTTCCGCCTCGCAGGCGGCGCGATTGCGGAGCAGCGCGGCCAGGGAAAGGTCGTGCTCGGCCCCGGACACCGGTTCGGCCTCCCTCTCGAGCTCGACAATCAGCCGCTCATAGGTCTCCAGAGCCCGCCGGTGCTCGTAGAAGAGGTACTGGAGCACCCACGCCCGGTCCTGTTCGTAAATCCGTTGCTGCCGCCTCCAGACCGCCTCCGGGATTTCAGGCGGCCGCACGGAGTCGAAGACCTTCACGGCTGCTTCCATTTCCTCGAGGGCCCGATCCTTCGAGTAATCGCGGCCCGTGGCGATCTTGTGGTACTCGCCTGAGAGCCGGTGCTTCCAGGCACGCTCCAGGGGGCCTGCGGGGACGGCGCGTTTCAGCCAGTACGATGCCTGGCTCACGGCCTGAGGCTGCGAGAGGCACGCCCAGGCGACGAGGAGGCGTGTCCGTGGGGGTAGCCTCTCGGCGTGCTTACCCATGCTTCTGACCACGCCGAGGAGGGCGTGCGGACGGCGGGCCTCGTAGTAGTGTGAGCACAGCGCCGCCGCCTCGAGCGCTGCGTTTTCGTATTCCTCGGCCGCCAGGAGTAGCCGGACCCGGTTCCCGCGATCGACCTCGCCCAGGGTGACGCGAGCCCCGGGGGGTGCGAGGACCGCCAGGGCGTCGAGGCTCGCCTGGATGCGGGCTGCCCGGTCGAGCCCGTGGAGTGCCCGCTCGCGCGCTGGCGCGGAGATCACCACCCGGTCGTCAAGGTCGACCAGGCAGGAGCCGCGGGTAGGCCACTTTCCGACAGAGGTTGGTCCCTCCCCGCCGGGCACCGAGAAGACGGCCGGGGAGACGGGAGAGCCGAGCATCGCGAGCGCCGGGACAGTCGCGGTGCCTGGCCAAGTGCGTAGACCAAGGCGTCAAGGTCGACGACCCCGCCAGGCTCCGCCTCCCAGTCCTCGGCCGGTGCTACCGTGTGCGGCGGATCGGGGGAGAGGACCGCGAGATGCGGCACGGTCCGAAGCGGCTCCGCGAACCACTCGTCCCATCGGATCGTCGGAGTGATCGCGACCGCGAGCAGCCCGAAGGTCGGCTTCGCCGCGAGGCGGCAGAGGCCGGTCCAACCGGCTCGCGTGGCGTCCCGAAACCGCGCGAGCGCGTCCAGGAGCGGCGCCGGGGTCCCCTGGCGGGGGAGCCAGGCCATCGCATCCTTCGCCCAGTCGCGTAGCGCAACCTCGGGGTCGCTGCCGTCGAGCTCCACCGCGATCACCGACCGACCCGACCCGACGAGTGCGCCGGCCAGGGTGCGAATCCAGAGTAGCTGCTCCGAGCTCTCAAGCGGCGAGCCGGCGATCCAGGTCCGTGGCGCTCCAGCCAGCGCGTGCCCCGAGCCACCTCGGCCGGGGTCGGC
Organism: uncultured Planctomycetota bacterium; assembly: GCA_963815795.1. Classification (GTDB taxonomy): domain Bacteria; phylum Planctomycetota; class Planctomycetia; order Isosphaerales; family Isosphaeraceae; genus JAKAUH01. The sequence goes on from CAWFIC010000017.1 coordinate 25,897, forward strand.
CCGGCCGCATCGTCGAGCGGCCGACGGGCGGAGTCCGCCCGCTCCCGGAGGAGGGCCCGGCCAGCAAGCTGGAACTGGGCGGGGCCCTCCAGCCGGCACGACCAGGTGAGACGCCCGTCCGACGGGGCGCCGCTCCAGACGACCGGGCTCGCCCAGTCCAGGGGATGGTACAGTTCCAACCGGGGCGTCTCGAGTTCCAGCAGCTTCACCCGGGCGAGGGAGGCGGCCTTTTCGAGGGTCCACCCCGACGCGAGCTGCCTGATCAGCTCGCCGGCCAGGACAATCGCGCTTCCGTCGCGGACGTTGGCCTGCATCGCCAGGACCGCCGCGACACCCACCCGGTGGAGCTCCTGGTAGAGGCGGGGCAGCCTCCCGGTCCCCTCATGCTCGACGTCGCCCCGCCCGGTCTCGCAGGCGAGGAAAACGGCGTACCGGGGGACGTGCCCCGAGCGGGAGAGGAGGCGGGCGAACTCCCGCGCGTTCGACCCACTCGCCCGCCCCGTTCGCGCCCTGGAACTCGAGCCCGATCCGCGGCCTCGAACGCCCGTGGCCGCTGTACCAGAGCACGTGCGGCTTCTCGCGTTGGAGGACGTTCATCAACTCCTCACGCCGGGCTGGGACGGTGATCGGCTCCTGGACCGTGTCTCTGACGGAGCCCTCCAACTGCTTCCATGCCTCCCGCAGGACCCGCTCCTCGCCCTGCAGATCCAACGGCGCCCCGCGGGCGGCGCCGTCGGCACCCTGCACGAGCATAAGCCTCAGCTTTTCGCGCTGAATGATCGGGTCGTGTGACGTCCCTCGGCCGAGGGTGCGGACGAGCGTGAGGCTGCGACGGTTCGCCGCGATCGAAGTGGACCCCAGCAGGAACTCCCAGGGGATGTCCCACGGGCCTGATCGGCAGTCTAGCACGAAGAGCTTCTCCGTGGCGTCGCCGGAGGCGCTCGAGCCACCAGTCGTGCAACGGGGCACAGCCAACCTCGTGGTGCCGGACCAAGGCGTCGAACGCTCCGTGAGCACCCTCATCCCGCAGTTTCCTCGGGCAACTCTCCAGGAGCGACTCCGGGAAGAGAAATAGTCGCTCCCGGAATCTTCCCTCGCGGACCCGCCAGCCATGATAGCCCCGAAGGCGGTCGAGCAGGCCGCCTGTCCAGCTAGCCTCGATCATTTGGCCCACCACCCGCGGAGTGCCGCAACTGCTCCCCGTGGGACCTCCCGGGGGCGGACAACCTCGGCCGATTCCCCTCGGTCCACACCGGCACCTCCCCGCTCACCCGCCTCACGGGAGAGGACCCGCGAGAGCAGCTCCGGGGCCGCATAGCCGAAGGCTACGGCCTGGAGCGGGGTACGGGAATCGAGAAGCCAGGCCGCCAGCCCGCCAAGCGGGACCAGCAACGCCAGGCTAACCCAAAACCTCCACGAACGAAGATAGGGAATTGGGCCGCTCTCATATCGAGAGTTGACCAGCCGGAGCACATCGGGGAGGAGGCCGGCCCCGCAGCCACAGATAATTAGAACCCACATCGAGTTTGACATGAATCCACCTCCATGTTCCCCGATACTGATCCGCAAGTGAGTCGGCGAAACGATCCGCCTGTGCTGATTCAAGTCGTCGGGGCGGGCATGATGCAGTGCGTGCTCGATCTCTCAGAATACTATCGGACGCGACTCGCAGCAATCTCCTGAGTAGGTCCGCAGGAGTTTCTTGAGACTGGTCTGCTCGTCTCTGTCTCCTGTTCAGGAGGAGGGCGAGATGAGCGGGTTCGAACTCAAGCTCTGTCAAGGAGCCGGAGGTGACGGCGGCGGTCGACAATTGTATAATTTTTGTGGGAACATGCATCTAGGTCCGGGCATCGTTCCTCTTACCAAGTTGCAAGCCCAACAGAATCGGACTGATCGATTGAAGGCGGATGGCTAGAGATGGGATTGCTCTCATCGACGGGACTCTCGGACGCAACCTTCGGGATCGTCTGCGCCCTGCCGAAGGAGCTTTCGGCTGTACGGGCAGTGTTCGACTGCGTCGCCGACCCGACCGCCGTGAAGGCCACCTCGGGTCGAAAGTACGCCTTGGCCGAGATCGCGACCGTGGACGGGGGGCGGTGCGTTGTGGCCATCGCTCTCCTACCGGAGATGGGGAATAACGCGGCGGCGATCCGCGCGACCCGCCTACTGGATGACTGTCCGAACGTTGTCCATCTCCTGATGGTCGGGATCGCAGGCGCCGTACCTCACCCGGAGAAGGCCGAACACCACGTGCGGCTCGGCGACATCGTCGTCTCCGACCGAGGAGGCGTCATCCAGTACGATCTCGTGAAGGAGACCGGCGATGGTTCAATCGAGCACCGGAATGCCCCCCGCCCGCCGTCAAGCGAGCTGCTCGAGGCGATCAACTGGCTCCGGAGCGACGAGGATCTGGGGAAGCGCCCCTGGGAGATGTTCATCGATCAGGGAATCAACCGGCTCGGCGCCGAGTGGCAGCGGCCTGCTCCTGAGGAGGACGTCCTTGATGACGTGGGTGACGGCACGACCCCCGTCACCCATCCTGAAGACCGCGACCGACGTCCTGGATACCCGAAGGTCTTTCATGGGCCAATCGCCGCGGCGAATGTGCTCCTGAAGAACGCGGCACGGCGCGATGATCTACGGAGGAGATTCGGAGCGAAGGCCGTCGAGATGGAGGGATCTGGGATCGCCGACGCCGCATGGGACGTTCGGGTCGGCTACCTCGTGATCCGCGGCGCATGCGACTATTGCAACAGGAACAAGAACGACGCATGGCAGAGGTATTCGGCGGTCATCGCCGCGGGGTACGCACGTGCCCTGATCGCCTCGATCCCGGCACCCCAGGGGACAAGACCTCGGCGGTCGGGCCTCGATCTCGCTGACCTCTCCGGGGGTCCTCCACCGCACTCGGACATCAGGTATCTCTACGAGAGGGCCCTCGAGCACGGACGTCTCGAAGGTCAAATGATCGCCGTCGCGGGTCGGGAGACCAACACGAGCACGGGCGCATCACGGTTCCTCGAAAGCGTGCAGCGCCGCCCTGCCGGCCTTTGCTGCCGAGGGAGCCCTCTCTTCCCCCACACCTCATGAAGAGCTTCGGAGGATGGTCCGGGGGGTCCGTGCTCATCTCGACTCATACGATCACGACCTTGCGAGGGAAATGGCACGGGGCCTTGAGCGTGTCCTCGCGGAGCACGTGAGTCTCCTTCCGAATGCGAGCCGGAAGGAGGCGTTTGAGCTCCTCATCGACGTGGAGATCATCGAATTCAAGCGGCTGAGACAGGAAGGCGCCCCGAGTGCAAGCACGGCCAGGGCTCGCGAGTTCCTCACCGCGGCGAAGGATGTGACCGGCGACACCGACGGGGCCGACGCGGGCCTTGTAGCGACCGAGGCTTACCTGGACTCTCTCGAACAGGGGGCGGAAGTGGGACTTGCTCGGCTCGAAGGCAGGGATAACCCGCAGGCAATGCGGAGGAGGCTCTCGATCCTCCTCGAACACGAGCGGTTCTCGGAAGCGGACTCCGTCGTTCGTGACCACACCCCGGAGCGGGCGTGGTGCGAGAAGGCCGTGGCCGCGTTCGCCTGGGTCGGAGAGATCGCGCGGGCGAAGGAGGCCATCCGTTGGGCGGGAAGGCAGGATGACCCAGCTCTCAGGCGCCGTTCGATCCTCTGCTATGCCGAGAGCAGGCTGGCGGCGGCGTTTCGCAATCGCGGGAAGGACAGGCCCATCATCCCCGGGAGCCTGGACGAGACGAGAGCGCTCAGCCGTCGCGGACGCCCTGCAGACGCTCACGCCGATCCTGCTGGTGGTCCGGGGAAACGAGCGCATCGCCGATGCCCTGGAAGAGCACGCTGTGCGGCTGGCCCTCCACTCGCAGTTCTTCCTGACGAACCGTCCCGAGATCGAGGCGCTCGCCGCTCTACTCGCGACTCGCCGGCCGGTTCCCCTGGTCCTCGCAGAGTTCGTACTCGTCGCCAACCTCCCTATAGATGCCGACCTGCCGCGCAGACTGCGGGAAGAGCACCCGGGCTCGTACGAAGCCGCGAGGATGGCACTCCTCATGGAGTCGAAGGTCCCGGGCAGGATTGCGGAGGCGTTCGACGAGGCCCTCAGGATCGACGTCAACACCCTCCGGAAAGAGCAACGGCCGTCACATTTCTATACCCTGCATGCGCTTGCCCAGGAGATTGGCGAGGAGGCGATGAAGAAGGTGGAGCGGCTTGCTCCAGGATTGCTCGCGCCGGATCTGGACTCTCTGAAGCTCTTCCTGGCGGATCGGTACCTCGTCTCTAACCGCACGGAGGCGGCCCGCGCGATCCTGGAGGAGCTTCATGCAGAGGATAGACCCACGTTGGCTCCAACTCTACGCCCACCTGATGCATCGGTCGGGAGAGCCCGACGCGGCAATGCAACGACTCCTCGAAGCGAGCCGGCAAGTGCCTGAGGCCGACCTCTTCCGGCAGATCGGCCGCATCGCCTTCGGACTCGGCCGTTTCGACGTCGTGGCCGAGGCCATGCAGAAGGTCCTCGCGTTCGACCCCACGGACGTCCACTCTCGGCTCAATTACGCGGGGGCCCTCATCAGGATGGGCGAACTGGCGGGCGCCGCCGGGGAGTTTCGCGCACTCCGCGAGAAGGAACCCAACGACCCCTGGCATGCGCTCAACGAGGCGGCCTCCCTTGCGCATTCGGGTTCACTCGAGGCCGGACTGGCCGTCTACGAGGAATGCTGCCGGGCTGCTTCCCCGAAGCTTGAGGCCATCCTCGGTCAGGCCGAGGTCCTGAAACTGCTCGATCGGCACGACGAAGCATTCCGCTCGCTCGATGGGATCCGGGATAGGTGGTGGGACGAGCCGAGGTTCGTCCTCGTCTACATGTCGATCGCGTATGCCGCGGGCATGGACCGCCAGGGCAGCCTGGCCGTCGGCCGACTGGTTGAACTGCAGCGCGATGGGGGTTCGCAGCGGGAGATACTCACGGCCGTCTCGCTGGACGATCTGAAGAGGACGTTCGCCGACCGCCGGGTACACGACGAGACCGTCTCGGAATACCTACTAAATGGCCAGGTGCCCTGGATCATGGTCGAGGAGGGTCGGCGACGGGTTCCTTACCTCGGGTGGTTCATCAGGACGCAACCGCTAGCGTGGTGCCCGGACGGCCGGCAAGGGAGGGCAGAGCTCTCCGTATACGCGACCAATGGATTCTGCCTCATTGATGATGGGGACGGCGGTAAGGAAATCGTGAGGATTTCTTGCCCGGAGGCAGGTACACCGGTTGCCATCGACCTGACCGCACTCTACACGCTTCATGCACTGGGGCTCCTCGATGCCGCGGCCGCGTACTTCGGCAAGCTCGTGGTCCCGGCCGTTTATCTCGATCACGTGCTCGAGGAGCGGTCGCGGCTCGTGCTGCACCAGCTCTCGCAGCGAACGTCGCTGGAACAGGTCCGGTCAGCGATCGACTCGGGGAAGATCATTGTCGTGACGGAGCCCTCGGCCGATGTGGCCGGCCGGCCACCGCTCGTGGACGAGTACGCCGAGGATGCTCCCGACGGGATCGGGCTGTACCGCGTCCTCGACGTGATCGAGCCGCTCTACGCTCTCGGCCGTATCACCGGCGCCGGCTTCGATCAGGTCAAGCAAGCATTCTCCAGACGTGATCGACCACGATCCGAGAAGGCAGCTCCGATCCTCTACTCGAAGCTAGAGTTCGACTTCTTCACCCTCGTGACGCTCGCTCAGATCGGCTGCCTCGACCATGTGCTCGGCTCATTTCGTGTCGTCATCTCGCGTGATGCCGAGGCCGAGGTCGTCCGGGGGCTGCGCGAACATGCGTTTCGCGACCGTGTCCGCACCGCGCACGCGGACCTCTGGTCACGTGTCCGGTCCGACGGGCGATTCGCGATTGCGCGGGCCATCGCGCCTCGGGACTTGGGCAAATTCGACCCCGAGGAGCGCCCTGCCGCGACGCTTACCCTTGCGGCCTCTTGGGTTGCGGTTCGGCAGGACATCCCCTTGCTCGTCAACGACCGGGTGATACAGGTCGTCACGAATAACGAGATCGGCGGCCGGGACCTGGCGGCGTTCAGCACCGACCGGCTGATCGAGAGGCTCGGAAAGGCCGGCGCGATCCCGTTCGACCGAGCCATAGACGCCACGCTCCAGCTAATGCGATGGCGGTACCGGTTCGTCCTGCCCTCTGCCGAAATACTGAAGGGTCTGCTCGAGCGTTACCGCGACAATCCGCCAGGTCTCGGGCTGCGCGAAGTAGCAGACCATGTTCACGACTGTATGAGGGACCCGGGATTATTCTCGGCGTTCGAGCCGACGACCCCGCCCACGTCGATGGCGTCCCGCCTCCACCAGGGGTGGGTCACTGCGGTCGTCCAGTTCGTGATGGACGTGTGGGGTGACAACGCTTGGCCCGAGGCGAGTGCGCGGGAAGTGACGACCTGGGCGACCCGCCAGCTCCTGCCCTCGCTCCCCGCAACGATGCCGGGTCCGTTTCGGGGGACCTACGCCAGGCTCGAACACCGGCTGATCATGAGCATGGCGCTCATCGCATCGTCCGCCGTGGAGAGCCCGGAGCGTGGCAACGCCGGCCTCCGTACCATCGCCAGGGCGCTCGGGATGAGAGAGAGGGAATTGCATGACACGATCGCGGACATCATCGCCCAGAACGAATGACCGTATGTCGGAGAAAGACCGTGAGAAACTCATCCTCGCGGCGCACGCGAGGATAACCCAGAATGCGTTGCATCATCTAGTGTCCCTGGACCCGAGGACGGCCACGCTCCTGGATGGCACGGGGCTCGTCCAGGTCACGAACCTCGCGTCCAGGGTCTCCGACCTGGAACTCGCCGTCCTCGGCGACCGAGCGTGCTCGAATCGAGTCCACTTGCCTCCCGGTCCGCTCGTCAGCTACTGGCCGGACAAACCCTCCGAGCGCTCGGTCCTCGACGTGAGGGACGGCTTGCTTCTCAAGGACGAACGGGGCAGGACGGCCGCCTTGGAGCACTTCCTGCGCCTGACAGGGCTCACGCGAGCCGTCCTCGCTCCGGCCACCGAAGCGTCGCTTCTCCGGGCGTCACTGCTCGTTCGCTCGCAGGATCCCGCACTCTGGAGGCCCGCTGCCCTGGGTCTCTACGACTCCCTCGCCGACGACTTCTTCCTCTCGCTCGCGGGTTTCGTCCAGTGCAGGACGATGGGTTACCAGGAAGGGGCGAACGCGTTTGCAACGACCCTGCTGAGGCCAAGCCTTCGCATGGTCGATTCGATCCCGCTCGCGGTGCGAGTCCCGGGCATGGAGCGCGACCAGGTGGTGCGGGTCATCGAGCGGTGCCGTGATGCTTCCGGCGGGATCGATGAGGCGTGCGGAGCGTACTACGCGCAACTCGGCCATCTCCCGCTCGACCACACGCTCGGGATCGGCCGCGTCGTCGAGCACTGGACGGACAACTTGGCGGGAGGAGAAGTATGGGATCAGGTCTGGGAATGGGCGGATGAAACCAGGAGCCCTATCGCCCGTTATCACGCCTGCCTCCTGTTCCTCGAGTCTCCCGGCCTGATCCGCGAGGACCGACAGTTGGCGTTCCGTGACGAGATCCTCGAGGTCATCGACGGCATGAGCGGAGGGCGGAAGGAATCGAGGTGGTCCGTAGCCTGGCGCGTGCGTTGCGACCTCGCTCGGCACTACGCCTACTACTTCGAGTGCCAGGCGCCGGGCCTGGAATCGGAGCGGGTAGCGAACCTCGCCTGGTGGCTGGCCGATCGGGTCGGGACCGAGTTCGGACAAGACTCCGAATACCTCGGCCGTGTGCACTCTCAGGTCGTCCTGCCCGCGCTCAACCTGTCGAGCCATGCCTGGGAGCTCCTTCGACCGGGCCTCCAGCCCTCGGCCTTGCGGTTTGCAACCTTCCACCTACCCTCGTGCTGGTCGCTCTCGCTGCTCTGTGAGATCGGGCAGTTTCCTGGGAGGATCTCACCGCAGGAGCTGATGGGGGATCGTGGCGAGGAGTTGCGAAGATCGATCATCACGGGGACGCTTGGTTCCTTCCCGCCCCCCGGGAGCGCGACGAGCCGGTGACCTATGGTTTCGATCGGGGGACTGGTCAGACTGCGGATGCCTGGCTCCAGGATACGAGCGACGACCCGGAAGACGAGATTCTACGGGCGATCCTCGCGATGAACCGCGAAAGTGCGTGCCCGGAGGAAGTTCGACGACGGCTGCTCTTGCTGCCAGATGCTGTCGAGCACGATCAGGTCCTCATCTGCCAGTTGTTGAGGGTGCTTGCCTTCACCTCCGGCCTCCCAGATGACCTCCTGTGGGAGTTCGTCACCCGCGAGGAGTGGTTTTCTCGAGTCCTGGAGTCGATCGATCCGACTGCCCTCGACCTCCTCTTCGACGCGCTCGAGGAACACCAGCAGCAGCGCGGGGGCAGGTGGGTGGATTTCCTCCCGAACCTGGTTGCGTCGACGATTCTGAGGCCCACCTGCAATCTGGAGCGCCGAAGAGTCCTCTTAGCTTACTGTTTGATCTCCTCGCTCGCGGGCGGGACCGTCGAGGCGATTGCGGGAATCCTTCACTCAGAGAAACGGCCGGCGCTCGAACGGGACATCTCCTACTGGCGCGCCCAGTGCGAAGATCTCTTCGCTCTTCTCCCGGCCTACGGACAGGCACGGCTGCGGCCCGTGCTCGCGATCCTCTCCCGGATGCAGGTTAACCCGATCACGTCGGATACGGACGAGGAGCCCTGTGTGGACGAAACGGCGCCGGAGGACCCCGGGCCAAAGATAGAACAGGTCGAGGGACCTGACCCAGCCTAGTGGCTCTCCTCTATGTCTCACCGATGACTTTGCGAGATGCGCAGTTATTACGGGTAGACGAGGCTTTGAGAAAGCCGTCACAGGCCAATATATCCGCCAGATTCGGACGCGAGCGAACATAAATCGGCTCACCGGACGCGGCCAGGCGAGGCGCGCCTGGTTGTAAGCGTCCTTGATCCGTGGGAAGCCTTGGTAACTGATGCCAGAGTGAGTCGGGGGGTGACGCCTGGTCAGCCAGAGGAACGCCCGCTTGGCGGACAGGGTGTTCTCCTCGGTCGCGGCGCATGCGCCGGCTTCGCTTTCATGAACGGGATGCGGTCGCATTCTGGGTTTGGGCTGGATTCTCCGCCGCAATCCGAATACGCGTAAGTCTTTGATATAAAATGACTTGAGTTGCATGACAGCGGTGGCGATTGCGGCGAATCTGCGCTTGGGCCGCATTCTTTTCCGCATTCGTTGGCCCTGTCGGATGATCCGGATCATGCCTGTCCCCTTCCCGTGGCTCTCGGCTGAGGCCCAGGGAACCAACGGGCCGATCGGGTGGGTCCGGATGGATGGATTAACTTGTCCGCACGGAGCTGTTTCAGGTAGGACTGAATCTGGTTGCGGGTGAGTTCGGGGAACGCGGCCGTGATCTCGTGGAGCGAACAGCCGGCGTGCTGGGAAATATGATCGCTCAGCGTCATTCGGTTACGTTGACGCACGGCGTCTCGCTCGATGGCCTTCGCGGAGGCTCCCGGCGCCGGCGGATAGAGTCGTTTGGCCAGGATCGGCTTGCCGCGGCCTGTTCGATCCAGGATGCCCAGTTCCAGCAGCCGGGGCACGTGCGACTGCAATCCGGCCTGCAGCCGCTTCCCCGACGCGATCAGTCCCAGGATCAGGAAGTCGTGCGGGTCGAGGGTGTCCAGGGTCTCCTGACCGACCCGCTCCAAGAACTTCAGGAAGTTGTCGTCGCGGATCTCGCCGTCGAGCGTCAGCCAGACCTCGTGCGGGTTGGAACGCGAGTAGTCCGGCAGCGGCTTGCCCTGGCGGACGCATTCTTCTAGAATCCGATCCGCGCCCTGGCCCGACCGCTCGACCAGCCCGCAGCGGGCGAAAGTCTCGGCGATGCGACGGTTGCGGGGCAATTGCTGGTCGAGGATGTTCTCGGGGGTGATGCCGGGCGGAAAACCGCCGGGGCTGACGATCTCGATGCGGCGGGGGAACTGGCGGACGAACACCGAGCCGGGGTGGCGATAGTCGCGGTGGCTGACCGCATTGAGCAGCGCCTCGCGGACCGCGACCTCGCTGAAGGTGGGCACGGGATGCATCAAGAAGCGTTCCTGGAAGTGCTGCATGTCGTTCCGCAGGTTGACCAGCTCCCAGACCCGGTCGTAGAACGTGAAGAAGCCCTGGCGGAACTCCTCGCGCTGGTTGGCCGGGCCAGGCCGGACCGTCGCGCGATACTCGAAGATCACCTCGGCCTGGGCCAGGAGGCGGCCGAGCGCGGAGCGGGTGCCGAGCAGGATGAGGGCGGCATAAGTGACGCCGCCCGGCAGGATCAGCTCTGCGTCCCGCAGGAGCGTTTCTGCCCGTCGCTTTGCCAGGGCCTTGTTGCCGGAATGCCTGGCCCATCGGCCCCGCAGCGACTCGATGGCGGCTGGGTCCAGGTCGGCGAGCGTGGCCCCGGGCAGATCTCGGCGGAGAAGTCGGGACTGGCCTCGTCGAAGATCCGGCGGAGCATGTCGGGCGTCATCGGGGCCAGGTCTTCCCCGGCCCGCATCCAGTAGGCGCCCTCCACCGGGACGGGCAGGCCGATCGGCCGGGACGGCACGGTGAAGACGACGACCCGGCCACCAGGATGCCGGACCTCGCCGGCGTCGATGCGGAGCCTGAGCCGGTCGATCAGCCCGGCCTTGGTGCGCTCCAGCTCGTCGAACGCCGCGCTGCCCACCACCCGGCGGGGCGGCCTGTCCGTCACGCCCAGGATGATCGAACCGCCGCCCTCGTTCGCCAGCGCGGCGCAGTATTTGACCAGCCGCTCGAAATCGAAGCGGTTCTTCGCCTCCTTGAATTCGAGGTGCTCGTCCTCCTTGGACTTGAGCAGTTCGTCGAGGCGATCGATGCTCAAGCTCATGCCGGCTCCTCGGACGGGGCCAGCCGGGCGGCCAGCTCGTCATTGACGCTCGTGGCGCCGGCGTCCGGCTCGCGAATGATGTCTTCCAGGTCCGCCATCGTAGGTTTTTCTCCGAGACCCATTAATTAATACATGTTTCGAGAGATTGCACGTTAAATCATGGGCTCTTGCCGCCTCGGCAAGGCTCGTCCGGTCGCTGGAGAGGGGAAGGAGCACGCGGCTGCGCGGGCTCGGACGAGCGGCGATCCGCCGATCCATTACGGGCGAGGGCGGATCAGGGCTGCCATTTTCGTCAGCGTAATAGCCGGAAGCGCTCATTGCAAGCATGGGGCCGCTTCAGACGAGAAAATCCGTGCCAGCGGACTGGGTTGACTGCGGTAGCCGCTGGACCTCAGCCTCGCCCCCGCCCACCAAGCACGATTCACGGGTCGAGCCGTGGTATTCCCAGGAGCTGCCCCAGTGAATGGCGGCCGGTGAGGGCGACGGACGGCCTGCCGATCCCGTTCCAGCCCAAGCCTGGGCAATGCCGTTCGTGCGGCCAGCGTGCGAATTGCGAGCAGGCGAGGCTTTGAGGCGTCCGTCACAGGCGTCATAACCGCCGCATTCGGACGCGAGCGAACATAAAAATCGAACTCGGACATGGTATCAGTTGGATGGTTCAAGCGAGCTTGCACTCAATCGATCGGCAGACTCCAGAAGTCAGCGCCTGGCGAAACTGGGAGAGTCAGGTTGCGGAAATCTCGGGGCCCCTGCCCCTGAGTTCTGCTCTGGATGGTCGAAGATAAAACCGGTTATCTTCGACCGAAGTCCCGCCGATAAGAGTAGGGGGGTCGGGCGGTTTGGCTCAAGTTTGAAGACATCAAGGACGGGATCATGGACGACAAGACATCGACCGAGCTGGTGCCGGTCGCCTCGGCGACCTTGGAACTGCCGCCGATCCTGGTCGGCCGGCACACGGCGGTCGTCGAGGCCCAGGTCCGGAATTTCTACGGCTCGGTCGCCGACATCTTCGAACGCTGGGTCACGCGCCGCTCGAGCAAGCACACCCAGCGGGCCTACCGCCAGGACGTCATGGACTTCGTCCAGTTCCTCGGGCTCAACTGGCCCGACGAATCGTCCCGGCTCTTCACGGTCTCGGTTGCCGACGTCCTCGCATTTCGGGATCGCATGCTGGTTGACTCGAAGGCCCCGAAGACCATAAACCGGCGGGTCGCGTCGCTGTCGAGCTTCTACAAGTACCTTCAGGGGGTCGCCTCGGAGTTCCGGCTCCCGATCACGGTTCCGAACCCGGCCCATGCTCAGTTCATCTCGCGCGGGTCGTCCGACCCTCGCGACGAGACGAAGGCCCTTTCCGCGACGCGGGCCCGTCAGCTCATGGGCCTTCCGTCGGGTGACACGGTCTTCGACTTCCGCGATCGGGCCATCATCAAGTTCTTCTTGTATTCAGGGGCAAGAATCGGCACCGGCTGTCGCCTTCGCGTCAAGGACTTCCACCAGGACGGCGACGAGGCAACCATCACCCTCCACGAGAAGGGCGACAAACATCGCCGGATTGGGCTTCATTTCTCGGCGGCGGAAGCCATCGGCGAGTACATCAAGAAGGCGGGACTCACGAAAGGTCCCCTCTTCCGGGCCCAGAAGAACTCGCGGCAGCCGGAGCTGGGCGACAAGCCGATCAGTCTCGTCACGATGTACACGTTGCTCCAGAGCTACCTCGTGCGACTTCCGGGCTCGATGCGCGAGGAGGAGGTTTTGGCCAAGGACGGGAGCACGGACAAGGTCTCGCGGTGCCTTTACACGCCGCATTCGCTCAGAGCCACCACCGCAACGCTGCTACTCGACGCCGGGGTGGACATCATCAAGGTGAAGGAGTTGCTCGGCCACAAGCACGTGACCACGACCCAGATCTACGACAAGCGGCGGAGGAGCTTGAAGGAAGGTGCTTCGCACGACGTGCCGATTTGATGGGAGTTCGAGTTAACACCGAACATCGCAACTCAGATTCGGGATTGAACCATTCATGCCCAGACAACCAGCATTCCGGCAAGGTGACCGGTCGGAATACTATGCGTTACCTTTGCTCTCAGCTCTTGGGACGGCTGTTCAAGTCCTAAGACCGGAGGACATGGGGATAGATTTCTACTGCAACCTCGGTAAACCTTATGGTCAGATAATAACCTACTTTCCGCACATCTCGGGTTGAATTTCCCCGAATTTCCAGCGGTGCGCTGACTCTGGCGTCGTAAGCCCTGGACATCCCCAGTAGCCGCAGATCGGTTCACCCCGGCTTCCGAGCCACGTGCAGCGCCAGATCGGGTCCCATCCACATGCGGATCGGCCGTCGGGGCACGAGCCCCGCCCCCCGCTGCCAGCCTGCGATCTCCTCGGAGGACCACGTCCCGGCCCGGCTGAAGAAGCCGAAGAAGAGGTCCAGCAGGCCGCCGACCTGGCGGACGTTGGCGGCGGGATCCTGACGGAGTGGCTCCCAGACCGCGACGATACCGCCGGGACGCAGCGTCCGCGCGATCCGCCGCATCAATTCCCCGTTGGTCTCGTCGTCAAAGTGATGCACCAGGGCAGCCAGGAACACGAGGTCGTAGGCGTCGGACCCGAGGTCGTCGGTCAAAGCATCCCCGGCCCGGTGGACGACCCGAACTCCCATCCCCTCCCGTGCCAGCAGCGGCGCCGCGTGGCGGATCGCTTGCGGGAGGTCCAGCACGGTGGAACGCAGCCGGGGATATCGGCGGCAGAGGGCGACCGAGAAGTAGCCGTGCCCGCCGCCGATGTCGAGCATCGCCGTCGCCGTCCGGGGCACCGGCAGGTGTCGGGCCACCCAGTGGGCCGGCATCTCGATGCCCGAGCGCATGCCCCGCTGGTAGATGCCCCACTCCTCGTCGGTCATCTGGTCGTGGACGCGGAGCGGCTGCCCGGTCCGCACGTAGTCCTCGCAGTGGTCCCACCAGCGCCACTCCAGGTAGTGGAGCAGCGTCTGGTCGCGCCAGGAGTTCGGGCTGCTCTCCAGCAGGCCCCGCCGCGCCGCCGGGGTGAGCCTGTAGCGCCCGCCCTCGGAGCGGACGCAACCGGCGCCGATCAGGGCGTTGAGCAGCTTGGCTGTGGCCCGGCGGTCCGTGCCGCACCGCTCGGCGACCTCGTCGCACGTCAACGGTCCGGCCGCGAGTGCCTCGAAGACCCCCAACTTGGTTCCCGCCATGATGACCCGCGCCAGCATGAACGAGAACCAGGCTTCGATGGCGGGCGCCGGAACGAGCCCCAGGGCCAGCGCAAGACGCTCGACCAGGTTCTCGGGAATGATGCCGATCTTCACGGGCAGCCCCTCTCGTCGTCGATTCGGTTGCTCCAGCGGCGCGACTCCGCCCGCCCTTGGAGCAAGCCGTAGGTAACCGTGCCAACCAATAGGATCAGGCCGCGCATGTCGCCGTCGGTGAGCAGCATCTGCCCCAATGCGGAGATTGTCATGCCCGAGTAAATCGGATGGCGCAAGAAGCGATACGGACCGTGGGCGACGTACACACAGGTCGTGTCGCCCTCGTCCTGGCCGATCCGCCAACTGCCTCCGAGGGTCGCCACCGCCCAAACGATCAGCGCGGAGCCAGCGAGGACGCACTCCACTGCCAGAACAGTCCATCGCGGTTCGATGAGCGGGCCGAGCAAGACCGCTAGGGTATAGCCTACCACCAGCAGCCCGTAGGCCGATTCGCCGAGGTCATAGCCGTTTCGCGGCAGCCACCGCAATGCATAGGGTGAACGCCGGTAACGCCACGCGAACCAGCCAGGAACCAGCACAAAGTGGACGCAGAGATACGCGATCCAAGTAGCGACGGCCATCGGAATCGCTGCGGCTCTTGGCAGCATTCTCCGCCCCCCGTGTCCCGAACCACCGTTTTGTCGAGAGTGCGGGTGTCGGTTACCCGACTCTCCTCACGTCTCGCATCGCATCGCATATCCTCGAATCTCCGGTGGCGTGTTGAATCAACCGCAGTAGGCTCTCGACATCCCCAACAAGCGAAGAATCCGGCGTTGCAGCCGGCTCAACTTCGTGGTGAAGACCACGGCGGGGCGCCGGCCCGCCGACAACTCGTGCCGTTGCACCTCCTCGAACAGATCGATCACCTTCCGCGCCGTCGGTCGCCGGCACGCCCGACCCTCCGGGTACAAGGGGAGGCTCTCGATCCGCTCGCTCTCCATGGCTCGCCTCAGCTCCCGCTCCAGCAGCGACTCCACCAACAACGCCAAAAAGTACACGCAGAGCAACGCCTGAATCCGACTCACCTCCTTCAGAAAGACCGGCGCCACCACGAAGTCGGTCTTGAGCTGCGCGAACCGCTTCTCGATCATCGGCTGCTGCTTGTAGGCCAAGAGCAGTTCCTTCGCCGACATCGTCACCTCGTTGGTGATCAGTGGGAAGATCCCGTCGCACCGTGCCGCCTCGGCCAGCCGGGCGTGATCCACGCGGATCGTCAGGTCGAATCGAATTCGCTCCCGCTTCACGTAGAGCGTCTCGGCAGTGGGCCGGCCGCGCCGCTGTTGGCGATACGTCTCCTCGGTCCGTTGCTCGATCGTGACTTCGATCTCCCCCTCGGTTCCGGTCTCACCCAGGATCGCCTCGACCGCCTCGGCGACTTGGGCACGCTCGCGGTGCCGCGTCCGCGGCGAGGCCAGTCTCGCACGCAGCTCGGTCAGGCGCAACAGCACCCGCTCGATCCTCTGCTGCCGGGCCAAGGCATCGAGCTCGGCCTTGCGCGTGCTGTGATACCAGATGAGGCGATATCCCTCGACGCTGGTGATCTCGGGCTCGTGGATCGAGAAACGGTCCACCAACTCCCCCTCGTCATCGTACTTGTCGTGAATCCCTCGCCAATGGACTCGACCCGAAAGGATCTCGGCGCGGAAGGCGGCGTCCTCGCTGCGGGTGCGGGGCAAGACGCTGAGGAATCGGCCACCGTGCCGATCGATGTAGGCCATATTCTCGGCGGTGGCCAGCTTGCAGTCGGCCACATAGAGGAAGTCACGGCGGCCGGTTAATTTGCAGAGCAGATCCCAGGTGGCGCGGTGCGAGCGATCGTCGGTGGCGTTGCCGCTCTGGACGCGGAACTGCACGGGCACGGCACCGTCGCGGGTGACCGTGAGGATGTACAGCAGTTGCTTGAGGTCGGGGCGATGGTCCTTGTTGTGTCCCCAGGTGACGGCCAGCCGCAGCCGCCCCCTCAAGGTCCGTTCTTGATCGGCGCTCTCGTAATCGCCGTGGAAGGTGATCGTGGTCGAGTCGTTGTGCAACTCGTCCAGATCGACGCCAAACTCACGGACTGCGTGCACGACGACCGCCAAGGCCAAGGTGGGGATGTCGGCGTCGAAGAGGCGGTCGAGGCAGCGGCCGACGCGATCGTCGTTGAGGGATGGCAATTGAGCGGGGCACAACCCGAGGAGTTCGGGGACGTGCCGCGCGGCCCACTCGCCGATGCCGTAGAGGGGCTCACGGGAGACCAGGAGATTCTTGAGCAGGAGTAACAGCCCGGTGACCGTGGCGATGCGGCATCGCCGGTCCTCGCGCGGGAGGTGGTCCCGGAGAATGGATATGAGGCGGAGCCGCTCGAAGAAGCGGTGGAGGATCGGCAGGACACCGATCGTGTAGGAGTTGAGGGTCCGGCCCGCGGTGCGGGCGATCCTGCCGGGCCGGAGCGGTGGAGGGGCCTGCTGGCTGGGGCGTGCGGGCTTCTGATCCACGAGAGTTACCCCCGATGCGTTCTGGCCTCGATGGTGGGGGCTGGCGAACGGTCCGCCGGCCCCGTCGCCATGATCGGGGTGAAGGGATGAAGGTCAAGTGGCGAAAAAACTCAAAGAGACTTATGTCGATCCCCTTGACGTAAGTCGAGTGGCACACGATTTACGTCAAGGGGGTTGTCGTAAGTCATCGAGCGAACGGAGCTGGGGCGAAGTTGGACATTGCCTTGTGGTAGGACAGAGCGAAGAATGGGGCGTCGGAGGGTGCCCCGGCCCGGCCGGGGTCGAACGGTGCCGACATGTTCCTCAGAGAGGAGGTTTCCGCTCAATCATACATGTGATCAGACGAGATGAAATTCTGGGAAATTGCGGTCGTGATGTGCGGAAAGTAGGATAATAAAGTACGAGGGCCCATATAATGTTCAGGTAAAGTCCAAGGGCAGAAAGATTGCATACGGAGGGGGCGAGAAGAAAGGAAAGCGTGCGGTTTGGAAGCGACATCAGATTGAGTGGCTTCGTTCCCAATACACGCCCTTTTTCATCGCGATAATCAACAAATCTACGAGTTCCATGGATGTATACTCAACAGTAACGCGATGGTTCATGCACTATGATGAAGATATACCGTATGACTTAATTCTTGTTCCGGGTTACCTCAGTGGAAAAAGCGCGCTTGGCAATGGATGCAAGAAGCTTTTAGGTTTCTCGAGGCCAGACGGCATTGACGCCATTAGCTGGCGGCTACCACTCGGGCCGCCTATTCTCTCGATGAACAATCAGCACCTCCGGTGGAACCGGAGGTATCGGCATGATTCTCCAGAGCAGCGACGTGGCGCCAAGACCCTTCGACCAGGAGCCGACGATGACACCATCGACGATCGACCCGTCGCGCGAACTCCTCTTCGGCCTGCTCGCGCTTCAGAATGGTCTAATCGACCAGAATCAGCTTGTCGCGGGCTTTCAAGCCTGGAGTGGCGACAAGAGCCGTCCCGTCGCCGATCATCTGATGGCCCGCGGCGATATCGAACCTGACGACCGCGACGTGGTCACGGCACTGGTTGCCAGGCATGTCAAGAAACATGGCGGAGACACCGAGAAGAGCCTGTCAGCCATCCATGCCGGTCCTTCCACCCGTGAAAGCCTGGCCCGGCTCGGCGATGGGGATCTTGACGCCACCTTCGCCCGGCTCGACGAGGACTCGACGGTCGACCAGTCCGCCGTCGATCCCGACCGCGTCGCCGGCTCCGGCGGGGATACCGCCACGACCGGCGGCCTGCGGTTCCACGTGCTGCGGCCCCATGCGCAAGGCGGCCTCGGCGCTGTCTTCGTGGCGCTCGATGCCGAGCTCGATCGTGAGGTCGCACTCAAGCAGATCCTCGAGCGCCATGCGGACGACCCCATGAGCCGCCAGCGGTTCGTCATCGAGGCGGAGGTCACCGGGGGTCTCGAGCACCCCGGCATCGTACCCGTCTATGGGCTGGGGACGTACGGCGACGGCCGACCTTATTACGCGATGCGGTTCATCCGGGGCTTCTGATAGCAACGGAGCAAAAAACAACGATCTTCACCGTGACTGTTGTTCAGTTGGCGGGCGGAGCGGACGCAAGCGGGTGCGGCTCAAGCCATCCTCGACCTCGAAGCGGTACTTGCCGTACGGGTTGATGTGCTCGTAGCGGGCCGGCGAGAGCCGGGCGATGTCCTCCTCGTTTACCGTCTTGCCCTCGGCCCGGAGCTGCTCGATCACGGCGGCCATGTAGACCGTGTTCCAGGTCACCACCGCGTTGGTCACCAGGTTCAGACAGCCTGCCTGGTTCCCCAGCTCCTCCTCCTGCTTCTTCCGGAGCGTGCCCTTGTTGGCGAAGAGCAGGAACTCCCGCAAGCCGTGCAGGGCCTCGCCCTTGTTGAGCTGGCCGAGGATCCGCCGCCGGTAGTCCTCGCTCTCCAGGTAACGGAGGATGAAGACCGTCTTGACCAAGCGGCCGTACTCTTGCAGGGTCCGGGTCAGCCGGTTCTTGCGAGGGTACGACTGGAGCTTGCCGATCAGTAGCGACGCGGTGACCCAGCCGCGCTTGAGCGACCCGGTCACCCGCAGCAGGTTATCCCAGTGGCGCAAGATCCGATCGCGGTTGATCCGCCCCCGGAGCAGAGGTACCAGGTGGGGGTGCCGCTTCTGGGGGTCCATGCGGAACAGCCGTTGCTCCCCCAGGTCGCGGATCCGCGGGCTGAATTGCAGGCCCAGCAGGTCGAACAGGGCGAAGACGATCTCGGTGTAGCCGGCCGTGTCCGTCGTGTGCTCCAGGATCGGCAGCTCGGTCTCGTTGTCGAGGATCTCGTCGAGCACGTAGGTGGCGTCCCGCACCGTGGCGGGGATGACCTTGGTGCCGTACTGCGAGAACTGGTCCGCGGTCCAGGTATAGAAGGTCACCCCCTTGCCGTAGCCGAAGTACCGCGGCAGGGCCGTGGCCATCCGGACCTTGCCGGAGACGGGGAACCGCTGGCCGTCGGACGATGAGAGCGTGCCGGTGCCCCAGAACCGGCTCAGTGGCTGGCGGTACTGGAAGTTGACCAGCCGCGTCGTTGCGGCCTTCAACGTCTCATCGCGGACATACCAGTTCGTGCACCAGGCGAGCTTCTGGTAGGTCAGGTCGGAGATCCGCGCCATCCGGACTGGGCCGAGGTTGCACGCCTGGGCGAGGACCGACGCATAGAGGTGGCTCCGGAGTTCGCGGCCCCGTGGCTCTGTCCCGCCGGCGTGCTCGAAGTCGTCGCTGAAGCGAGTCCAGCCGTCGGCCTCGATGAGCAACTCGCTCAGCTCGACAAAAGGCAGCCGCTCGTCGATGAGGCGTTCCAGCTCGACCGTGCTCTCCGGCTTGTCTTCCGCCTCCAGGGGTGAGACCACCAGGTTGTCGCCTTCCATGCGGACATCCCCGCCCTTGGCGAGCAAGGCCTCGACCCGGTCCAGGAGCCCGCCCAGCTCCTCCTCTCGCTCGCGCAGGCGATCCGTTCCGTCCTCCGGAGCTTGAAGCTCCCGACACACTTCGGCCCGGAGGCCGGGCCATGCCTCGCGAGGGATCAGATACGTCTCGGGGTCGGCGTACCGGCGGCTTCCCTCCAGCCAGACGTCGCCCGCCCGCAGGGCCCCCCGCAACTCCCACAGGACGCACAACTCGAAGTAATGGCGGCGTGCGGTCGGGTCGGGGTTGTCGTTGACGTACGGTCGCCACCGCGCGGGGACGAAATCGAGCGACGTCTCATCGGGCAGGGAGCGCCGACGGTCGGCGTTGAGCTGACGGAGCAGGTCCACGGCGCGGAGCAAGGGTGAGTCGCCCGCAGACCGGAACGCGAGAGCGTCGATGAACTCGGGGGTGAACTGTCGGAGGTAGGTGTAACGGCTTTCGAGGAAGTCGAAGTAGTGGTCGTCGAGCGGCCGGATGATCCGGTCGGAGTCTTCGACGGCGGCCCGGAGTTCGGCCTGGGGGATTCGGTGGTAGATGGCTCGTCGCAGGTCCGCATCCCTGACCTTGGGATCAAGGACCACCTGGCCGATCTCGCGGAAGAGCCGGACCTTCTCGTTGGTCGCCGAGGCGACCGAGAGCCGGAAGTCTTCCAGGTCACGGCTGGCGCGGTGGTAAGCGTCCGCGAGGCAGCGGTCGAACAGGTCGAGGGCCTCGTCGGTCAAGTTGACCAGGGTCTGGTAGAGGAAGGCGACGAGGATCGGGTATCGCCGCCGTTCGGGCATCCGTTGGAGGGCCTGGTTCGTGGACCGGCGGGCGATCTGGGCGAGGAACTTCAGGCGGTTCGGGCTCAACGATGAGACGTCCCAACGATCGACCCCCCATCGCCGACAGCAGGCGCGCTTCTCCAGGGTGACCAGGATCGTCGGTGGCGTGCACGACGCGGCGGATTGCTGGAGCCAGGCCAGGCCGGAGCGGTCGGTGGCGGCGTCAACGGTCAGCAGGCCGTCGAGGCGGACCTTGCAATCCCTGGTCAGGATCGGTGCCAGCCGCTGATAGGTCTCGTGCTGGGCCCGCTGTCGGGCCGCGGCGATGAGTCGCTCCAGGGGAGTGACCCCTGGCCGTTCGATCCGAAGGCCGAGCAGGTGCTCACAGGCCAGCCGCAAGAGCAACGTGGGCCGGTCGTGCTCCAGGGCGCGGTCCACGAGCCAGGTCTCGAGCCGGGCCAGGTCGCCGGCCGCGGCCTTGCGGAAACCGAGGTGGTGCCGGACCTGCCGGAGATGCTCCGTCCGCGTTTGTCCCCGCCGGCCGTACCGCGCCAGCTCGCCCGGGGCGACGTCGATTTGCCGCGCCACGAAGGTGACGACCGCCTCGGGGACGGTAGTCAGGTCGTCGGGGCAGAAGCCCAGGAAGCGGAGCGCGCCGAGCTGGATGGCAAACCCCAGGCGGTTGGCGGGTGAGGCCGTCCGGGGAATCTGCCTGCGGTCGGCGCGGGAAAGGGTGAAGTAGGTCTCGATGTCGCCGGGGACGACCTGGGCGGGGAAGCTGTCGAGCCGCTCGCGCTCCGCGTCGCTGAGGAACCCGGTGGGCACGGCGGTCTCCCCGGGGACACCCGCCCCCGGCGTTCTCGCAAACGAAGGTTTCCGAGAAAAACCCGTGCGTCGGAGCTACCGACACCGAACCCCGACGTTCCGCTTCTCAGAAACCGGTCTCGAAATCGCTTTCTCGCAAGTGTACGGGTACGATGGGATTCGAGAAAGAGGACGGGAGGGTTCCCATGCGGATCGGCTATGCCCGCGTTTCCACCGACGATCAGTCGCTCGACCTCCAACTCGATGCCCTGAAGAAGGCCGGGTGCAAGCGGATCTTCACCGACAAGGTCTCCACCACGAAGGCCCACCATCCCGGCCTGACGGATGCTGTCTCTCACCTCCGTAACCGCGACGTGCTCGTTATCTGGAAGTTGGACCGGCTGGAACGTAGCGTCAAGAGGCTCGTCAACTTCGTGGCTGACCTCCAGGAGCGAGACGTCCAGTTCCGCAGCCTCACCGACGGCATCGACACCACGACCCCATCCGGCCGGTTCTTCTTCCACGTCATGGCCTCTCTGGCGCAAATGGAGCGGGAGCTGTTGGCTGAGCGCACGCGAGCCGGCCTGGCCGCGGCGCGGCGGCGGGGCCGTGTCGGCGGCCGCAAGCGGCTGATGACGCCGGGGAAAGTGGAGGCGGCTCGCAAGCTCTTGAAGGGCGGGATGGCACCGCGGGATGTAGCCCTGAATCTCGGTGTCTCGATCCCGACGCTGTACCGCTGGGTGCCCGCGGCTCGCCGTTGAACTGGCCCGGTGTACTAACAATGGATTCGCATGGTTATAATATGCACATTCACTGTCCAAACTGCCACAGCCCGATAGAACTAGTCCCTAACCAAGTGTGATTTATAGTGCGCTTGCGCGCTTCGGGAGAAAAAGCTCGAAAACCCCGCATGTTCTTGGAATAATGGAGGTAGGAACACATCCTCACCATCCCAAGACAAGGGGGCCTTCGAGTGAGCGCCACTCTCCGAAAAAAGCGAGCGGCACGCAAGAAGAGATTCTTCCAGGAGGGGCGACGGCGGATCCAGAAACGGCTCGACAACACGCCCGGCCCGGAGCGCCCAGTACCCATGATGACCGCCAGCAATATCCACTACGAACACGCCAGCCGCGGCCGTGGCCTCAGTGCCGGCGGCATCGGCGCCCTCTTCCTCCTGGCTCAGAAGATCGGACTCATCCAGGACATCGACCGCAACCTCCACCTCCTCAAGCGGCACCTGCCCTACCACGAATCCGACCACGTCCTCAACATCGCCCTGAATCTCCTCGCCGGCGGCCGGCGCATCGAGCACCTCGAGCGGCTCCGCAACGATGAGGTCTACCTCGACGCCCTGGGGGCCAAACGCATCCCCGACCCGACCACCGCCGGGGACTTCTGCCGCCGCTTCGCCGAGGCCGATGTCCTCACCTTGATGGACACGATCAACGAGGCGCGGCTGCGGGTCTGGGCCCAGCAGCCCCCCGAGTTCTTCGCCGAGGCGATCCTCGAGGCCGATGGCAGCATCGTGCCCAGCGATGGAGAGTGCAAGCAGGGGATGGACTTCACCTACGACGGCCAGTACGGTTACCACCCGCTGGTGATCTCGCTGGCCAATACGGCGGAGCCGTTGTTCCTGTTCAATCGCAGTGGCAACCGCCCCTCCGCGGAGCGGGCGGACGTCTGGCTGGACAAGGCGGTGGAGTTCGTCCGTCGGGCGGGCTTCCGCAAGATCCTCTTCCGGGGGGACACCAAGTTCGCCCAGACCGGGCACCTGGATCGCTGGGACGAAGCGGGCGACATCCGGTTCCTCTTCGGCTACGAGGCCTACGACGCCCTCAAGGTCAGGGCCGATGCCTTGCCGGCCGACTCGTACCGCCTCCTGAAACGACCGCCACGGTACCAGATCAAGACCACTCCGCGCAGAAGCCCGAGCACTTCCGGCCCGAGATCGTCCGCGAGCGCGGCTACAAGAATGTCGAGCTGCTCGAGGAGATGGTCGCGGAGTTTGCCTACCGGCCGCTCGCTTGTCGGAAGAGTTATCGCATGATCGTCCTCCGCAAGCGGTTGGGGGTCGACCGGGGACAGATGCGCCTGTTCGAGGAGTATCGTTACTTCTTCTACATCACCAACGACCGTGAGATGACGGCCGAGGAGGTGGTGTTCTCGGCCAACGATCGCTGCGACCAGGAGAACTTGATCGCGCAGCTCAAGAGCGGCGCTCGCGCCTTGACGACCCCCGTGGATGACCTGATCAGCAACTGGGCCTACATGGTGATGGGCTCGTTGGCGTGGAGCCTGAAGGCCTGGAGCGCGTTGCTGGTGCCGGTGGCGCCGCGGCACCGGGCCCGCCATGAGGCGGAGCGACGGACGTTGCTGCGGATGGAGTT
Source organism: uncultured Planctomycetota bacterium (assembly GCA_963815795.1). GTDB lineage: Bacteria > Planctomycetota > Planctomycetia > Isosphaerales > Isosphaeraceae > JAKAUH01. The sequence goes on from CAWFIC010000017.1 coordinate 49,490, forward strand.
CCCGACCTACTGCGCGGCGTTCATCCAGATGCCGTGCCAGATCGTTCGGACGGCTCGGCGATGGATCTACCGGTGGCTGTCGTGGAACCCGTGGCAAGGGGTGTTCCTCCGGCTGGTCGAGCGGCTGCACGCACGCCGGCTGTGTTGAGGCGTGGCTCGATGAAGTCGGGGTCCGGATGCCCCGATCCCTGTGGGCTTTCGAGAGAAGCAAATGGGGGTGGCGATGCCGGAGACAGAATTCGAGGCAGCGATGGGGCCCGAGTCGCCCCGAGCTGTAGAAGGTACGTCTCGATTTAATGGACGTGATTACATAGATTGAACACAAATGCTTTTTTTTATCACGCTTGTTTTGGGACTAGTGCATGCGCCATCCGAGGAGCTGACCTGCCCTTCTTGTGGGTCAACATTCCGTGTCAACGCCGAGGAAACCGTCACCTGGTCGCGGGAGGACAAACACCGCAAAGTGGGACACTTTGAGCTGATCGAGGCCGTTGGCATCGGCGCCTTTGGGACGGTGTACCGGGCACGCGACACCCATCTCGATCGGATGGTGGCGGTGAAAATACCGCGGACGGGTAACGTAAGTGGCCCTGGGGAACGTGACCGTTTTCTCCGCGAGGCGCAGTGCCGCGCAGCTTCGGCACCCTGCTATCGTGCCAGTCCACGAAATCGGGGAGCACGACGGGGCCCCCTATATCGTCAGCGATTTTGTCACGGGTGTGAGCCTCTCGGAATGGCTCACCGGCCGCAGGCCTACGTTCCGGGAAGCGGCGGCGCTTACCGCCCAGATCGCAGACGCCCTTCATTATGCGCACTCCCAAGGCGTGGTCCACCGTGACGTGAAGCCCTCCAACGTGATGATCGACGCAGAAGGGTGTCCCCATTTGATGGATTTCGGTCTGGCCAAGCGTGACGCAGGAGAGGTCACGATGACGATGGAGGGCCAGGTGCTGGGCACTCCAGCTTACATGTCCCCCGAGCAGGCGCGGGGCGAAGGGCATTCGGTCAACGGTCGTAGCGACGTTTATAGCCTGGGCGTTGTCCTCTACCTGCTTCTAACGGGAGAGTTGCCGTTTCGGGGGGCGGCGCGGATGCTGCTGCACCAGGTGCTCCACGACGAGCCCAAGGCACCCCGCTCGCTCAACGACCGGATCCCGCGCGAGCTAGACACGATCGTGCTCAAGGCGATGGCCAAGGAACCGCAGCGGCGGTATGCAACGGCCCGAGAGTTCGAAGACGACCTGGGGCGGTTTCTTCGGGGCGAGCCTATCTTGGCCCGCCCCGCGGGCCGCGTTGAGAAAGCCTGGCGATGGTGCCGGCGCAACCCAACTCTAACGGCGACCGGGGGCCTCGCGGTGGCGGCTGTCGTCACCGCTTTGACGGTCTCGGTGGCCTTCGCTGTTCAACGCACTCGCGCCGCGTCGCGCCTGGCTACCGAGCAACGGAAAACAGCCGAGGCGCTGGCTAGGGAGCACCGGCTGGCCACCGGGCTGATGCTCGATCGCGGCCGGGCGCTTTGCGAGCAGGGCGAGGTCGGTCGGGGGCTGCTCTGGCTGGCCCGTGGCCTCGGCAACGATCCCGAGGAACGAACCGGGCTCTCTCCAACGATCCGGCTCAACATCGCCGCCTGGCTAAGCCGACTCCACACGCTGGTTGAGTTCCTCCCGGCGGCCGGGGGATACCCCTCGCCACGCCATCCTGCCGCCAGCTTCCGACCGGACGGCCGGGTGATCCTTGTACGGGACGGCTCCGCAGCACTCCTCTGGGACCTGGCTTCTGGAAAGCCCCTCGCTGATGCCCTCAACCTCCCGGCCCAGATCACCGCTTTCGCCTTCAGCTCCGACTCGCGCCATGTGCTGATCGGCGCCCTCGACGGGACCGCCCGGCTCTGGGACGCCGCCACCGGCCGCCCCATCGGGACGGCCTGGAACCACCCCGGCCCCGTCTCGTTCGTCCGGTTCAGCCCCGATGGCCGGCTGGCGCGTAACTGTCTCCTATTCGGGCATGTCCGGTCGGCAAAACGAGTGCTCCCTCCGGGACGCCGCGACGGGCCGTGCACTCGTATCCCCTCTCCGATTCCAGTGGGTGGCCGCAGGCGCAGGGTTCGGTCCCGACGGCCGGACGGTCATCGTGGTCAGTGAACGGGATGAGCCGTTCAAGCTCGGCGAATCGTGGGTGCATGTCTGGGATACTGCCACCGGGCAGCCGGTCGGGCCGCCGTCGCGCCAGGTCAGTATGGCCGAAGCCGTCGCGTTCAGCCCAGACCAGCGGCTGGTCCTCACTGGGAGCCAGGATGGCCCGGCCCGGGTCTTCGATACCTCCACCGGGCGTCCCCTCGGTACGCTCGAGGGCCATCGTAACCTCGTGTCGGCCGTCGCGTTCAGCCCCGACGGACGGCTCGCCGCGACGGGAAGCTGGGACCGGACGATCCGGCTCTGGCAGGTCTCGACGCGCAAGCTCGTCACGTCGATCCCGGCGCATCATGACCACGTCGATCACCTCGTCTTTAGCCCGGACGGCAAGACCCTCCTGAGCGGGAGCAGGGACGGCACGGCCAAGTTCTGGGACACCGCCTCCGGGCGGTCCATCGGACTGCCGCTCGACCACGGCGGCTACGTTTACGACGTGGCCTTCGCGCCGGACGGCCGGCTCGCGGCGACCGCGAGCAGGGACGGTACCGCCCGGCTCTGGGACGCCGCCACTGGCCGCGCGTTCGGACAGCCTTTGCAGCACTCAGGAGCAGTCACTTTGGTGGAGTTCAGCCACGATGGCAAGACGCTGCTGACAAACGGCCTGCAAGCCGAAGCCGGCCCGCCCCGTACCGGCCTGTCACGGATCTGGAAACTCGCCGACCAACCGGGCGACCGTTCCATCGTTCCCGGGGTCCGACCCAACGAGTGCACTCTGGGATCAGATGGCAAGAATATGCTCACCATTGAAGCGGGCCGGCGCGTTCGCCTCTGGGACATCGCAACGGACCCACCGGCCAGCATCTCGATCCAATCCCCCTCCGCATTCGATACGGTGGCAATCAGCCCCGATGGACGGCTTCTGGCGACCGGTGGCGGCTCCACGAAAGAAAGCCGCGCGCGGCTCTGGGATGCCCACACCGCGCAGCCGGTCGGAGAGGAGATCCGCCTGGATTACTTGCTCAGGAACCTGGCCTTCGGTCCGGCCGGCCGCATCCTGGTCACGGCAAGCATGCGGTTTGGCGAGAACAAACAGGGCTCGCTCACGGTCGTGGGGGAGGTGCGCCTGTGGGATGCGGCGACAGGGCACCCGATCGGAATCCCCCTGCCGCACCACTCGTCGAATGTGAGCCACTTGGCGGTCGCCTTCCGGACTGATGGGAAGGCCCTGGCCACCGGGGTCGGCGCCAATCAAGCCAGGGTCTGGGACATCGAGACCGGGCGACCCCTTACGCCTCCCCTCGAGCACCAGGGATACGTCTACTTTGTGGCGTTTCGACCCGACGGGAAAGCCGTGCTGACCGGAAGCCATGACGGTACGGCACGGCTGTGGGACGCGACGGACGGGCGACCCCTCACGCCACTACTTCATCACCAGGGGCCTATCACCGCCGTGGCCTTCAGCCCGGACGGCCGCTACTGCCTCACCGCCAGCCAGGATGGTACGGCCCGACTCTGGGATGCGAGCGACGGGTCGGCGGTCGGTTCACCGATGTTCCATCCGGGGTCGGTCGATGCCATCGCCCTCAGCCCCGACAGCCGCCTCATCGTTACGGGCAGTGCCGACTCCATCGCACGGCTCTGGAGCGGCAACGACGGTCAGAGCATCGGTCCGCCAATGACGCACGTGACGCCACTTGAGGAGGTCGCCTTCGGCGGCGGTGCAAGTGGCATGGGCGTTCTGACGCTATCCGGGGACAAGATCGCCCGGAGATGGCCCGTGCCCCGCGCCATAGAGGGCGACGCGCCGAGAGTCGGACTTCAGATGCAGGTCCTCACCGGTCTCGAACTCGGTACCTCCGATGAGGTCCGGGTTCTCGACGACGCGACTTGGCGTGAGCGACGCGACGTGCTCAACCTGTCCAGCCCTCCGCCTCATTGAAGTAGCAACATCCTTGCGGCAGGGGACATGTTCTGCACCTGTCATTCTCATCGAGAGGTGACGCGATGATGACGAGAGGGGACTCGGGGAGGATCTAAAGGCTCGAGACCTTTTCTGCGCCCTGGGCCGGATCCGCAAGCATACCGAATGCTACTCTCCGGGCGTGAGCCATGGGCGCGAGTGTAGCACTCCGGGATTAAGATCTGCGCCCAGCACCTTCCCCAATGTCTTCCCAGCTGCAATCCCCTTAGAAGCTGTTTCAAAAATAGCGCGCCTCGCGGTTATATTGGATGTAGCCACGTGATCGGAGGTGCGCGATGCCTGGTCCTTTGGTACCTGATGAGCTGTGGGAGGTCGTCGAACCTCTTCTGCCCCGACACAAGGCCGGGCCCGGCAAGCGGGGGCGGCCCCCCGTGGACGATCGCGCCTGCCTGACCGGCATCATCTTCGTCCTCCAGAGCGGGATCCCCTGGTGGATGTTACCCCGGGAGATGGGCTGCGGCTCCGGCGTGACCTGCTGGCGACGGCTGCGTTACTGGCAGCGGCGGGGCGTCTGGAAGAAGCTCCTCCACGCCCTCCTCGACCGCCTGGGTCGCGAGGGGTTGATCGACTGGTCGAAGGCGGTGGTGGACAGCCAGAGTTATCGCGCCGTTTTTGGGGGGCCCTCACCGGCCCGAACCCCACGGATCGGGCCAAAAAGGGCTCGAAACGCCACCTGCTCGTCAACGGAAAAGGCGCCCCGTTGGCGGTGCGGATCACGGGTGCCAACCGGAACGAATCGCTCCTGGCGATGCCGTTGCTCGATGACGTCCCGTTGATCCGCCAGCCGCGCGGCGGCCGACGCCGTCGGCCGGATGCCCTGTACGGCGACCGGCAGTACGGGACGCCGCGCAACCGCGAGGGGCTGAAGCGGCGACGGATCGAGGACCACCTGGCGCGGCCGCGAACACCTCACGGCAGCGGGTTGGGCAAGATCCGCTGGGTCGTGGAGCGGACGCTGTCTTGGGTCGGGCAAGCGCGACGATTGAAGATCCGCTACGACAAACTGCCTGCGATCCATCGGGCGTTCCACTATTTGCAGTTGGCGAGGATCTGCTGCAAGATCCTCCAGCGGGATTTTTGAAAGAGTTTCTTAGCCCGCACGGACGCTTCGAGCTGGACATGGACGCCTGAACACACCTGCTGTAGCCCAAATGGCTCCTGGTCACACGACTGTTGTATCTACTCTTCGGAGAGACACACTTGCCTACGCCCACTCCGCCCGCCCTGTGAACGCCTGTTCCGATGAAGATCGTTGTTTTCTGCTCCGTTGCTATCGGATCCCCATCCGAGGCGATTCGCTCAAGGAGGCCGTCAACCAGTTTCATGACGACGACAGCCTGAAGAATTCCCCGGGCCACCGCACGCTCGAGCTCCGCAAGTTGTTGCGTCGATTCCTCGACGTCTGCAACGCCATTGACTATGCCCACTCTCGGGGAGTGCTGCATCGCGATATCAAGCCGGCCAATATCATCGTGGGCAAGCATGGCGAGACCCTGGTGGTTGATTGGGGGCTGGCCAAGGTTCTTGGCCGATCCGACTCCGACTCCGGCTCGGTCGAGCGAGCGCTGATTCCGAAATCCTCTTCCGGCTCTTCCGAGACCCTGCCTGGCTCGGCGCTGGGTACGCCAGCTTATATGAGCCCGGAGCAAGCGCGAGGAGACCTCGACCAGGTCAGCACCCGCTCCGATGTCTACAGTCTGGGCGCAACGCTCTACTTCTTGCTCACCGGCAAGACGCCGCTGGAAGGGAGCGACATCGGCGCCGTGCTCCGCGCCGCACAAGAAGGGAGGTTCCCGCCCCCCCGGAAGCACGACCCGTCGATCGACAAGGCGCTGGAGGCCGTCTGCCTGAGGGCGATGGCGCTTTCGCCCGAGGACCGTTACGCCACGCCGAAGGCGCTGGCCGATGATCTGGAGCGCTGGATGGCCGACGAGCCTGTGTTGGCCTGGCGCGAACCCTGGTCCCGGTCGTTGGTGCGCTGGCTGACGCGGCACCGCACGGGAGTGACGGCCATGGGCGCTACGCTCCTGATGGCCCTTGCGGGCCTGGTGGCCGTGCTGGGCGTGCAGACGCGAGCGAACGCCCAGTTGACGGCGAAGAACGCCGAGCTCGATGCGTCGGTGAAGCGTGAAACCGAGCGGTTCAACCTGGCCATGGACGCGATCAAGCTGTTCCACGGCGACGTCAGCGAGGACCTGCTCCTGAAGGAGAAGGAGTTCGAGAAGCTTCGCGCCAAGCTCCTCCGCGGAGCGGCCGGATTCTATGGCAAGCTGGATCGGCTGCTGGCGGGGCAAAGCGACGACGCGTCGCGTGCCGCCCTCGGCAAGGCTTATGCCGAGCTCGGCAAGTTGACCGGCGACATCGGCACCGAATCCGACGCCCTGGACGTGCACCAGAAGGCGCTCGCGGTGCGGCGAGAGCTGGCCAAGCGTGTGCCGGATTCCGCCGAAGCGGCGCTGGACCTGGCGCGGACCCTGACCGACATCGGCAATTTGCATTCCGATCCCGGCGACCTGGCCGGCGCGATGGAGCCACTCAAGGAAGCTCAAGAACTGGCCGAGAAGGTGGAGGCGAGCGGCCGGGGATCGGACGCCGGGCGATACGTGCTGGCCAGGGCCCTGTACGGTCAAGGCGTGAAACTGATGCGGTTGACCGAGCCGGCCAAAGCGACGGGGGTGTTCGACAGGGCGACGGCGATCCTCCAGGCCCTGTTCGATGCGCACCCCGATGATGAACAATTCCAGTGGGGACTGGCCTCGGCTCTCGACGGACAGGCCCACCTGTTGTCGGATCCCGCCCAGGCGCTTGCAGTCTACCGTCGGGAACTGGTGATCCGTGAGAAGCTTGCCGCCGCCAACCCCGACGGCTCGGGATTCCAGAATTCCCTGGCGATCACCCACAACAACATCGCCGGTCGTCTCGAGGAGCTGGGAAGATTGAGCGAGGCGGTGGCGTCAGCACGCCGGGCGGTTGCGATCTGGCAAGCCGCGGCGGATGCCTACCCCGCCGTCACATCGGTCCAGTCCAACGTATCCTTCGGCCTTTATGGCCTGGGACAAGCGCTCGCGAATCTGGGCAGGTGGGAAGAGGCCCTCGCGGCGCTTCAGCGGGCGAAGGTGATTCTCCGGCGGCAACTCGTGCTCGATCCCACTCAGGCTGCCAACAAGCGAGGCCTCGCCACAGTTCTCGGCCAGATCGGCTTGCTGTTGCAGCAAACGGGCCATCCGGAGGGGGCCCTCGCGGAATTCGAGCAGGAATTCCTGGTCCGGAACGAGCTTGCCAGCCCTGGTAATGCCCGGGCCCAGAATTCACTGGCCACGTGCGAGGTGAACAAGGCCGCTGCACTGCTGGTCCTGGGTCGACCTGCCGAGGCACGAATCTCATGCGACCGGTCGATCGTGATCCGGGAGGCCCTGTTCAAGGCGAGCCCGGCGGATGTCGGCACTCGGACTGGCCTGGCGGCGAGCCTGCTCCGGTCCGGCCAGGTCAGGCGAGCGACGGGCGACTTCGCCGGCGCGGCCGCCGACTGGCGCCGGGCCATCGCGCTGTACGAGGGGCTTCCCCCTCGCTCGAACGACGTCGCCGTGTTCGAGGCCGGCTGCCACGCGATGCTGTCCGGCCTCGCGGAGATCGCAGGCTCCGGTTTGACGGCGTCCGACAGGACAAGTGAAGCCGACCGCGCGCTGGCCATCCTCCGCGCCGCCCTCGCCGCCGGCTTCCGCACCCCCGCCCTGGCGACCGAAGCCGCCCTCGCCCCGCTCCGCACCCGCCCGGAGTTTCCGCTCCTGATAATGGACGCGGTCTTTCCGCCCGACCCGTTCGTTGACTGAGCTCACCCGGTGCCGAGCACCAGGGCCATGGTCCGCTTGGGGCGAAGAGGATCGGCGACGAGCTTCAGCGCGGAATAACGATAGGGCAGCCCCCGAATTCGAGGAAGGCTCCGGCAACGTCTTCGCCGACCGGGGGCTCGATCATGCCGACGAACTGTTCACCCGGGCCAAACTCGGTTTTCATGTGGTGACGATCCTCAGCGGCAAGAAACTCCCCCAGCGCGAGATCGCGGCCGTGCTCGGGATCAAGCAGCCGGAAGTCTCCCACAAGGTAAGCGCTCTGCGAAACCATACCCCTTTGCAGGCGACCCCGCCGAGCTCGCGGCTTCAAGGGGCAGACGACTGAGCCTGGGCGGAGGCGGAACCGGGGACTCACAGGTCGAGTCGGCCCGGAGCTGAGCGTATAATGCTGATTCTCGAGCCAGCCGGCCTACGTGTGGGGTCGCGGCCCTGTGGCTACCGATGCTCCGGGACCCCAACGGATAGAGTCGAATCCGCCGCAAGGGGATCGGCACGGTTCTTGGCGTGTCGCCACGGCTCGACCACCGTCGATGAGCGCGGTGCAGTTTACTGAAACAATGAACAGACGGGGGCCACGAGATCTCGAATCACGGATGCCGTGTCACAGTCGGACGGGAATCGGACATCTCCCCGGAACGGAGAGCGCGTCTTCGTCGTTCGCCCCGGTTGGCCGGGCCAGGCGAGGAGAATCCGAGAGACCTCCATGCAGGGACTGAGTCGAGATGTGCGAGCAAGCCAGCTACAGCCTCGGGGACCTGGACCTCGACCTGGTCCGCCGCATCGACGCTGTCTGCCGCCGGTTCGAGGCCGACTACTGCGCCGGCAAGTCGCCGGTGATCGCCGACTATCTTGAGGAGATTCCCGAGGTGGGCCGCTCGGCGCTGCGGGCCGAACTGATCGGCCTGGAGCAGGAGATGCGCCGGTCGGACGAGACGAGCGCGCGGCCCGATTCCGGCTTGATCGCCGACGCCCCCACACTCGCGCCGGCGAGCTTGCCCACGGCCCCGATCCCCGGCCCGGGGAATCCCTCCGCCCACGAGGAGGCCACCGTGGCTCCCCGCGACCAGGTCACGCTCGATCTCGGAGCGTGCGCGCCGGCGCCGCCCGACGCCTCTGCACCGGCCCGTGTCCGCTATTTCGGCGACTACGAGATCGAGCGCGAGCTGGCCCGCGGCGGCATGGGCGTCGTCTTCCGGGCGCGGCAGATCAGCCTCAACCGCCGCGTCGCACTCAAAATGATCCTGGCTGGCCAGCTTGCCAATGATACCGACGTCAAGCGGTTCTACACCGAGGCGGAGGCGGCGGCCAATCTCGATCACCCCGGGATCGTACCGATCTTCGAGGTGGGCCAGCACGAGGGCCAGCACTACTTCTCGATGGGATTCGTCGAGGGCCAGAGCCTCTCTCAGCGGTTGACCGAGGGGCCACTCCCGTGCCGACAAGCGGCCGCCCTGATGGTCGCGGTGGCCGAGGCGATCGACTACGCCCACCAGCACGGCGTGATTCACCGCGACCTCAAGCCGGGCAACATCCTGCTGGACCCTGAGGGCAATCCGCGCGTCACCGACTTTGGGCTGGCGAAGAAGATCGAGGGCGACAGCGGTCTGACCGGCTCGGGCCAGATCATGGGCACGCCCAGCTACATGCCGCCGGAGCAGGCCGGGGGCCAGCGCGGAGCCGTCGGGCCGGCGGCCGACGTGTATGCCCTGGGAGCGACGCTGTACGCCCTGATCACCGGCCGGCCGCCCTTCCAGGCGGCCACGGCGATGGACACCGTGCTCCAGGTCTTGAGCGATGAGCCCGTCCTGCCACGGCGGCTCAATCCATCGATTCCGCTCGACCTGGAGACGATCAGTCTGAAATGCCTGGAGAAGGAACCAGGCCGACGCTATGCCAGCGCCGCGGCCCTGGCGGCCGACCTGCGCCGCTTCCTGGCCGGCGAGCCGATCGCGGCGCGACCGGTGACGCGACTGGAGCGCCTGGCCAAGTGGGCCAGGCGGAAGCCGACCTTGGCCGCGGCGTACACGCTGGGACTGTTGGCGGTGCTGCTCGGTGGATTCGGGGGTACGGCCGTGTGGCAGTGGCGGGCCGCCGAACGGGCGCGGGATGCGGCGAAGTCCGCCCAGACCGAAGCCGAACAGGCACGGGATACGGCCAAGTCCGCCAAGGCCGAAGCCGAACGACAACGGGACCGGGCGGACGACGCCCGCAGCGCGGCCGACAAGGCCCGCGTCGCGGAGCAGGACGCCCGGGCCGAGGCTGAGAGACAGCGAGACAAATTCGAGCGGTTCGACTATGGGCGGACCATTCAGGTGGCCCACCAGGAGTGGCGAGAGAACAATGTCCCCGCCACCCTGGCCTTGCTCGAGAGCACCCGGCCCGATCTCCGCGGCTGGGAGTGGCGATACGTCCATCGCCTCTGCCATTCCGACCTGCTCACGCTCAAGGGGCATACCAACATGGTCCCTTCGGCGTCGTTCAGCCCGGACGGCTCTCGGATCGTGACCGGGAGTTTGGACAACACGGCGAAGGTCTGGGACGCCAAGAGTGGTGCCGAGGTCCTCACACTTAAGAGGCACACCAGTGCCGTATATTCGGCGTCGTTCAGCCCGGACGGATCGCGCATCATCACCGGGAGTGAGGACAACACGGCGAAGGTCTGGGACGCCAAGAGTGGTGCCGAGCTCCTCACACTCACGGGGCACAGACGTGGGGTCGCTTCGGCGTCGTTCAGCCCCGACGGCTCGCGGATCGTGACCGGGAGTGAGGACAATACGGCGAAAGTCTGGGACGCCAAGAGTGGTGCGGTGGTCCTCACACTCAGGGGGCATACCTTCCCGGTCAAATCGGTGTCGTTCAGCCCGGACGGCTCTCGGATCGTGACCGGGAGTTTGGACAACACGGCGAAGGTCTGGGACGCCAAGAGTGGTGCGGTGGTCCTCACGCTCAAGGGGCACACCAGTTTCGTTTTTTCGGTGTCGTTCAGCCCGGACGGATCGCGCATCATCACCGGGAGTGGAGACGGGGCGAAGGTCTGGGACGCCAAGAGTGGTGCCGAGGTCCTCGCGCTCAAGGGGCGTACCGGCGCGGTCAGTTCGGCGTCGTTCAGCCCGGACGGATCGCGCATCGTCACCGGGAGTGACGACATGACGGCGAAGGTCTGGGACGCCAAGAGTGGTGCCGAGCTCCTCACACTCAAGGGGCATACCCACTACGTCTATTCGGCGTCGTTCAGCCCGGACGGCTCGCGGGTCGTCACCGGGAGTTTGGACAACACGGCAAAGGTCTGGGACGCCAAGAGTGGTGCCGAGGTCCTCGCGCTCAAGGGGCACACCAGCCCGGTCAGTTCGGCGTCGTTCAGCCCGGACGGCTCGCGGGTCGTCACCGGGAATGGTGACGGGACCGCGAAAGTCTGGGATGCGAAGAGTAGTGCCGAGGTCCTCACACTCAAGGGGAACACCGGTGTCGTCAGTTCGGCGTCGTTCAGCCCGGATGGATCGCGCATCGTCACCGCGAGTCATGTCAGGGCGAAGGTCTGGGACGCCAAGAGTGGCACCGAGATTTTCGCGCTCAAGGGGCATACCAGCTACGTCACTTCGGCGTCGTTCAGCCCGGACGGATCGCGCATCGTCACCGGGAGTAACGACAACACGGCGAAGGTCTGGGACGCCAAGAGTGGCACCGAGATTTTCGCGCTCAAGGGGCACACCAGCTACGTCACTTCGGCGTCGTTCAGCCCGGACGGATCGCGCATCGTCACCGGGAGTAACGACAACACGGCGAAGGTCTGGGACGCCAAGAGTGGTGCGGTGGTCCTCACACTCAAAGGGCATACCAGCTACGTCACTTCGGCGTCGTTCAGCCCGGACGGATCGCGCATCGTCACCGGGAGTAACGACAACACGGCGAAGGTCTGGGACGCCAAGAGTGGCACCGAGATTTTCGCGCTCAAAGGGCATACCAGCTACGTCACTTCGGCGTCGTTCAGCCCGGACGGATCGCGCATCGTCACCGGGAGTTGGGACAACACGGCGAAGGTCTGGGACGCCAAGAGTGGTGCCGAGGTCCTCGCGCTCAAGGGGCACACCAGCTACGTCACTTCGGCGTCGTTCAGCCCGGACGGATCGCGCATCGTCACCGGGAGTAACGACATGACGGCGAAGGTCTGGGACGCCCGACCACTGGAACCCGAGCCGACGAAACCGAGCCGAATCTCGCGTTGAGGGAGCCTCGCAACGGCCGATCATCACGGGCTGGCGCTCTGCTCTCTCGCCTTGGCTCGGCGGCGGACTCGACGACGTCGCCGCGCCTGGGCCGCGGCCTCCGCTTCATCCCGGCGATACCTCAAGAAATGCTCGGGGTGCGCCTTGATCCACTCGTCCGGCAGCAGCGACTCCAAGTCCACCTCCGCCGATGCCAGGGCCACCAGTAGCGCCCGCACGTACGCCAACGGCTCGATCCGATGCCGCTTGGCTCCCGCCAGGATGCTGAAGCAGGTCGCCGCCGTCTCTCCTCCTTGATCACTCCCGACGAATAACCAATTCTTCCGGCTGATTGCGCATAGCCGTAGCGTCCGCTCGGTGAAGTTGTTGTCGATCTCCAGCCGACCGTCCTCCGTGTCGCTGACGCGCGTGGGCGGAACTTCGATGGCGTCAGAGAATCCAGCTCTCTTCCCCGGCTCTAGCAACCGACCAGAATGCCGCCTCGCCGGCCTCAGTCGTCCCATTTGGTCGGCCCCCTGCCCCGCGCGAGCAACAAAACATAGAAATCGTTATACGACGTGGCCTTGGGAGCGGTCAACAGACGAAGGGCAGGAGCGAGAGGTGCGGCCCTATGTGGCGGGCTGACCGCCGTGATTAAATAGACAGACATTGAACGGATCCGATCGCCCGGGCCCCTCATTCCCCCCGGGGGCTGACGATCGTCCCCGATCCGAGGATCTCCCCGATCTGGTGCTCCGCATACTTGTCGTAGGAGTTCTTCCTCGCGAAGCAGGTGATCCGCACCGCCCACGCGAGGCGCATCCCGGAGTCCTGCGCCAGGCGGATGATCCGGTCCCGGCCGACGAGGAGCCACGCCCCGGCGGGAGGAGTGAGTTCGTGGGCCAGGGTTTCCTCCACCCCGTCGGTCCAGTCGCGCCAGCGACCGATGACGTCGGTCCCGGACCGGACGATCAACTCGTCTCCTTCGGCCGAGAACCGTGCCGATGGACCCTGCCCGTGGACGAGGGGCAGCCAGACCATCCGGTGGAGCCGCCACCACTGCCAGCGGACCGGGTAAGGAGCCCAGCTCTTCCCGCAGAGTGGCAGGATCTTCCAGTCGTAGAGCCCGGCCAGGGTACCCTCCAGGTCGATGGGCCGGATGACGCCGCGGAAGGAGAGCTCGTGCTCAGTCCAGGCGAAGCGCCCGGGGAACAGGAAGTCGTTGTGTAGTAGGCGAGAGACCTCTTCCGCAGGCGGTGTCGTCGGACCCGTGCACGCCTGCAGGAAGGCGACAAACTCGAGGTCGTAGACGGCATCGGCCGCGAACACCCGCCCGCTCGCCTGCGCTGGGATCCATCCCTCTTCCCAGGGTCCGTCGCCGCGCATCGCGACCGCATGTAGCTCACTCACACGCCCGAGGATCTCCGCCAGGGCGGAGTCGCCGCTGCGGTCTCCGGGCTCGATCGTGGGCCACCAGCGCGGGCGCCGATCCGGGCGGATCTTCCACAGCTCGAGGTCAACCGGGCACGTTTCGCCCGCCAGGAACCTCGCACCTACCGGGGGTATGAGTTTCCGCTCCACAGCCCAGGCCATGGCCCTCAGATATGCGGAGCGGAAGACCTCGCTCATCGCCGGGTCCGCCGCACGGCACGGCTGCTTGTACGCGGACGAGCTGAGCCAGTAGTTGAGCACAGCGGTCGAGAGGGGGAGCCCTAGGGCTCGCTGGAGCAACTGCCACTCGTAGGCCCACTGGCGGACCAAGTTCTTGGTCCCCAGCCGCTCCGCCCTTTTCGCTCGCATGAGGAAAAGGGGCGGGAGGAAGTGCCTCACGTATTCGATGAAGAAATCCGACGGGGTAAAGTCGGTTGGGGGGTCGCCCGAATGCGCTGGACGCGTGTCGAACGAGACCTCGACGGAGGGTGGGAGCCTCTCGCAGAGCAACTCGGCCAGCACGGACCGCCTCAAGCCCCCCAGCTTTACCTGCGGACCGTTCTCGTCTCCACCGCCCGGCACCGCGTGACCAGCGTGGCAGCAGATGAGGATTGCCAGCGCCTGGACGCTGTCCGCTTCCTGCGAAGAGGCCCACGCGGTCAGTCTCGCGGCGACGGCCGCTCCCACTCGGGCATGCCGGAGCAGGGTCGCGATCCCCGCGCAGGCACGCTCCCGGACGAGACCCGAGGGCCACGTGAGCCGTTGGAGGAGCAGGTCCAGGTCGCAACCTTCCGCCGGGCCCTCCTGCTTCGCCGGGATCCAGGAGGGCGTCGGGAATCGCAGCGGGGTCAGGTACTCCAGGGAGTGGCGGACGATGGATTCGGCTACCTCGAACGCCCGGTCCCGCTCCCCGAGCGCCAGACAGTACTTCACCAGCCGTTCGAACCCGCCGTGCCCGAAGGATGTGCCTCGCCACGGCTCGGACGGCGTCTCAATGGAACCGTACTGCCGGATCGTGTCGCGGAGGAACGTCAGCCATTGGCGCCGGTAGTGCAACCGCACCTCGTCCCAGAGCGGCGTCACCTCGTGCTCGCGCGCCGCGGTCCAGTACCAGGAGGATCGCTCGCAGTCGGCGCGGACGAGCCAGCGGAAGGCACAATCGCCGTCGCCGAGAGACCTGGCGATCCGGTAGGCGACCATGAGGGAGGCAAGATGGTGCCCTTGTGAATACGCCCGCTCCAGGGCCTCGAGCACCTCGGACGGCTGGCCGGCGGCGTCCCAGTGCCTCGCCCAGGCGGCGATCGCCTGGTCGCGGACGGAATAGAGCTCCCGGGTCGCCGCCAGGTAAGACTCCAAGCGATCCGGCGGGTACTCCGCCGGGTCGGGAGGTGTGGGATGATCCCTGGGTCTCGCTACGGCATCGGGACTCGTGTGGCCTGCCGGCTTGCTCTCCGGGACCGTCCCATACATCCCTCGTATCCCGTCGAGCACGAGTGCCGCCTCGTGGTCTCCCGCCCCCGCCCGCTCCTCGAGGACATGCGATGTGCGGCCTTCCACGGCCGTCCCCGCGATCGCCCGAGCGATCGGGCCCCGGAGATCCGCGATCCGGAGGTACTCTTCGAGCGCCTGGAGGGCGTGGGCGAATTCCTCCCGCCCGGCGAGCCAGCCGTGGTACGCGGGGAGGAGTTCGGCGCGATCCTCCCGAGCACCTCCGCGAGCTCGCCCGGGAGGTGACCCGTCTCGTCGCCGTCGGTGTAGCCGCTCGCGAACGCGAGGGTCGGCGCGAGGCGGATGACCCATTCGCGGAGCCTCGCGACCGACTCGCGATCGGCCGGGTCGAGCGACTCGCGGATCGCTTGGACGGACCGGAGCACGTCGGTCAGTAGCATGTCCTTGTGGTCGCCGTGAGCGACCAGGCACTCGGCTGCTGCCCGGACCAGCCGGTGCGCGTCCCCGATCTCCCCCTCCACGGCCGCGATCCGGGCCAGGAGCGAGTACCGACTCGCCTTCTCCGGGAGTGGTCCGATCTTCGCAGCCAGCTCGGCCTCCTCCTTCTCCAGCAGGGCTTGCCACGCCCCGGGGGCGAGCAGCGGCCGGCCGAACTCGCCGTAGAGCGCCAGCCATTCCGGGAAGATGCAGTAGCTCGAATGCCGTAGCGATTCGATGTCCTCGGCCGTGATCGGGATTGAGACACCTACCCCTCGTGCGATCGCGACGATGTCGAAGCCGAGGTCCAACGCGGCGCGGGCGGCACAAGCGGAGAGCCTGCATTCGTCGATGTTCTGGTTACCGCGAAAGGCCGGCACCGGGTATCGCTCCAGCTCCTTATACAGCCGCCGAAAGGTCAGGGGGCCATTCCCCCGCAAGGCGGCGGCGATTCGGGAAGCGACGTCGTCCAGGTGGGGCAGGAACCCGCCGAGCCAGTTGCCCTCCGGTGTCCGAGCGATCCACGCCCTCATCGCGTCGGTCGGGCTCTGGAGATGTTCCGCGAGCATCGCGAGGAAGGTGTCCCGGAATGACTCCTCCTGGTTCTCCCTCCACGCCCTGTAGTCCGGGAGGCGGCCCGAAGGATCGGGCAGGCGGGGCAACGATACGACTCGGCCCTCTCCCGGCTTGCCCTTCAACGCGGCATGAATCCGGATGGCAGGCTCGCTGCCCGAGAGCGACTGGGCGGGTGGTAACCAGCCGGTCTCGAGGGAGTGCAGTACGGCCTCCCGGACGGCAGCCCGGGTCTCGTCCGGATGGTAGTCGGCCTCAGTGAGCCGCTGCAGGAGTTCCCGGAGACTCTTGCCGTCGCCGACGAGTCGGAGCTCGCGCGCGGCGATGGCGAGGACCCGGTAGGCGGAGCCCCTGGCGCGGTTGCCGGACGCAATCCTGAGTACCCTCTGGACCCCGGGGCCGCCGCTCAGGGATGCGACGGCGATCGCGGACTCGTGAACGTCCTGAGAGTCGATGCGTCCTCCGGGGTGGCGAGATGTGGCACGGTTCCGGAGCTCCTCGAAGACGCGCTTCGCGAGCGTCCGGTCTCCCCGGCGGGCCGCGTCCTGGGCGAGGGGCCTGAGACTCAGGTGGTGGAGGGACTCGAGCTCCTGGGCAAGGCGCGACGGTAGTACGCCCGTGTCGTCCGCGACGAGTAGCGGCGGGACGAGCGAGGAGACCAGGTCGTCCCTGTACTCGAAGGCGGCGATCGAATAGTCGCACAGCAGGGCGATGCGCACCAGGGCGTCGAGTTCGCCCCGCGCGGCGGCGTGCCACAGCCCGCGGGAGATCAACGCCTTGATCACATGCGCCGGGCGGAGATCGGCCACGGCGTCCACGAGCCACCGCCGGGTGAGCCCGTCGATTAGCTGACGGGGCTCCCCCAGGTCGGCCTCCAGCGCCCACGCGTGCGCCCAGCGGAACTCATCGGGTGCCGACTCCTTGAGCCAGCGGAGCGCGGAGCGCAACAGCGGCTTTCTGCGGGACCCGTGGTCCGGCTGCTCACGGACGTGGACCACCAGGCTCGCGTGGAACGGCCTCATGCCGCCCCCGCCCGCTTCGAGGAGGTGCCCGACGTCCGGGACGGCTGCCTCCGCCTCGCCGCGCGAGAACCCGGCATTCTCGAGGGAATGGACGATACCTTCCGGCGGCAGCGCGAATCCGCATGCGGTCACCAGGTGCAGGGCGTCCTGCCCGGCGCGTCCCAGCGTGCCCCAGAGCGACCGGTAGTACCCGGCGATCCCCTCGGGGCGATACTCGGGCATACATTCCAGCGAATAGGCGGTCAGCGGGAGTTGCCTGTCGACGATCGCCTGGACCGTGTACCTCAGGTGGAGCGGGTGCCCCTTCGAGTGTCTCTGCAGCGCCGCGGCGAACTCGGCACGCTGCTCCGGAAACCTCCAGCGTGGTTGCTTGCCCGAGGCCAGTGTTCCCTTGAGGAACTTGACGAGCCATGACTCAGTCGCTCCCTCGTCCAGACGGGGGAGCTCGAACCAGCCCTCCCGCGGCGCTGAGGAAAGGAGCTTGTGCGGGAGGCGATCGTCCCCGACGGGCTGGGTGACGAGCAGGAGGTGCAACCCGGGTGGGGGCGGGAGCAGCGGCCCGATGAGCGAGGCGAGCTCCTCGGAGGACCGGCGTTCCGTCCAGACGTGGTCGAGCCCGTCGAGGATCACGACCAGCCGCTTTCCCGCCTGCTCGAAGTATCGTCCCGAGACGACGAGCCACTCCCGGAGAGCGTCCGTGCTCGGCACAGGGTTGCGGACGGCCAGGTCGCCGAGGGGGGCGGGGTAGTCAACTTCCAGGTCGTGCATCAACGACTCGGCCGCCAGTCGGCTGTCGGCGCGCTGGTAGAGGGAGATGTCGCCAGGCGTGGGGAGGAAGTAATGATGCCGGATGACAGGGACGCCTGCGGCCCGGAGCGAGCGGAAGAGGTCGCTCGCGAAGGTGCTCTTCCCCGAGCCGGGGGCGCCCGTGATCACGGTGCAGCCCCGGTCTCCCCGCAGGATCTCATCCACGAGACGCGCCCGGAAGTCCTCGGGCGGTGCGATGTAGACGTCCGGGACTTCGAACTGCTGGGGGATGGATCGCAGAAAGTACCAACCCGCCGCGCGGTGGATGTCCGACAGGCAGATCCGGCCCCCTCGACGGGGCTGGTCGCGGCGGCAGACCCACACTCCGACGGCCTCCTTCAGCGAGGCCCAGCCCTGTTCGGTACCGCCGAGCCGGTCGAAGCGTCGCCGACACGCGGCCTCCAGTTCCTGCAGCCCCGGACACTCGAGTTCGAACCGGAAAGTGACGAAGAATCCCCGCGCCCGTTCCTCACCCCCGAGTTGCCCTTCGAGCCTCACCATCACCTCGGGGTCAATCTTCTCGTAATCGACTGCCCCGTCGGGGGAGAGCGTCGCGGCGAGGTTCCCCCGTACACTCCGGTTGGTCGCGACCGCGGCGTCGGTTTTTCCTCTGCGTTTCGTGAGAGTCTCGACCGACTTCGCCCACTTCTCCAGCAGCGATGCTCGGCCCTTCCTTCCCGGGGCTCCTTGCTTCTTGTCGAGCAGGGTGTCCCAGTCCCAGCGGTCGTCGGGGTCCGTCGGGTTCGTGGAGTACTTGACCTGGCGGTAGAGGCGCGTCCCGTCGGCCTTGAGGGCGGTGATGTCGTCCAGGTGGAGGGCGTCGTCGGCCTCGAGCTTTATCCAGCGGAACAGTTCGTTGGAGCCGAACCAGCGGAGCATTTGGTCAATAGCCACGATGTCCTGGTAGTCGTCGCCCTCTCGCCGGGTCCCCGATCGGGTCCTCGGACCGGAACCCCTCCTCGTCGATCCGGCGCCATTCATGGCTTGCCATTCCCCGAGACCGTATCTGAAATCCTGTTCCCAGTGGACCAATTCTCTCGCGCCACGTGGCACCCCGGAAGACCATTACTGAGCCCCGTTCGCGGAGGCCGGCCGTTCTGGCTCGGACGGCTGCCATCGCGGCCGTTATATACGCTACGGCCAAACTTCACATAACATAAGCGTGCTTATCTTACATTGAATTAATATAGTACCATGTCATCGATAGTGGATCACATGGTGCTAGTGCCTCTATGTAGCAAACAGCGCGGCGCCTTCTACCTCTACCGAGAGAAGATCTCCGCCAGGGTGGCCGCGAACTCATCGAGCCGGAAGTCATCGCGGAACAGCCGATGCTCGCGGAGCCGCAGCATCCCCAGCGTGGTCGGGCCGGAGAACTCGGCAGCGACGATGTCGCAGACCCGGACGAAATGGGACTCCGAGCAGCTCCGGCCGGCGAGCATCCGGGCCCGTTCGTATTCCGCCTCGGTCATCATGCCGACAATCGTGTAGGCGTCGAGGGCGTGGTGCCGGCCGAGGTCCTTGTTCTCGTCGGCCTTGCGGTCCGCGAAGGCGGAGAGCTTCATCAACAGGTACGGGAAGGCCTCGGGGACGTACGCCGTGCCGGTGTAGGCCTCGCCGGTCGATCGGCTGCCGCTGAGCTCGATCCGGATCGGCGCATCCTCCAGGAAGAGCGCCTCGTCGGACTGGTGCGCGTGGAAGCCGAGGCCCTTCCCTTTGGGCCGGACGCGCGGGGGGTTGACCTGGAGCTTGGTCCTGCGGTCGCCGAGCGGCCCGACCAGCGCGTCCAGCTTGACCTCCTGGGTGACCCCGCCCACTATGACTGGCCGCTTCCACTGGAAGTACCTGGCCTCTTCGACCGGGACGTAGCCCAGCCGGACGATCACGTCGACGAGCGCGGCCGTCGAGGCCCGGTTCGTCAGTAGGTCGGCGCGGAAGAAGACGTCGATGTCGTTGGTCGCCCGAGGCTCGGGGAGCTCGACGAAGAGGGTCCGCTCGTGGCGCTCGGCGAGGTGCTGCCGTTTCAGGAATAGGCCGAACCCGCCGCCGACGGTGAGCGGGATATCCTTGTCGCGGAGCTCGTAGAGCAGGTCGAGCAGGCAGGCTCGCAGCGGGTCCATCGTCCTCCCCTCGCTGGGGCCCTTCCGGAGAATCGGTCGCGTCTCCCGTGATCTTGATCACCGCCGCCCGATCATACCATCCCATCTACTTCGTGGCAGGCGCCGCCGGCACGGTCAGGATGGCCTTACGCACTTGCTCCGCGGTCTCCCGGTCCCGTTTATCGCCGCTCGACAGCTCGAGGAACGTCTGGACGGGCGAGGCGGTGAGGTCGTCCCGCCGGTCGAAATACACCTCCTCGTCCGGCGTCTCGATCAGGGTGACCGTAGCGAACCGCTCCGCCGGCTGGAACCGGTCCCCGAGGGCACGCACCGCGCCGGTTACGTCGGTGCAGTGATACTCCTCCGCCCCGTCGCGCGCCATGACGGCATAGGCGCCGACCGAGCTCGCGCCGGTCAGCGTAATCTGGTTGCCGGTGCTCTGAGCCCACTTCCGGAGCTGGTTCCGGAACTCGGGCGGCTCGATCCCACACAGCTTGCCCTTCAGCCGCGTCGTCACGTCGGGCGGCGAGTAGTTGTCGGCGAGCCGGTCGAGGAGCTTGTCCGGCTGGATGAGCCTGAGCTTGGTCGCCCCCTCGCGCTTGCGCTCGATGATCAGGTCGTCCTCCAACCGCCTGCAGACCTTGGAGACGGTCGGGAGCGTGACGCGACCGCCGCGGCGGCGGAGCTCCTCGAGTGCATCCTGGACGGAGTCGAACTCGGGCCGAGCGAGGAACAGCCGGGCGACCACAGAGCTGCTCCTCCGGTAGACGTTCTTGATGACGCCTTCTGCGCGGAACGGGTTGGGCTGGCCGGTCCGCCGGACGTACCACTCGCCCGGCACGATGACCACGCCATTGCCGCAGAGATCGATGCCGCTGACGGACCGCGCCTCGAGGTCGTCGAGCGCCCGCTCATTCAGGAAGGGGACGACCACGAGCGGGAGTAGCCTCGCGGTCAGGGCGTGCTTGCGCGCCTGCTCGGCGGCTGCCTCGATCGCCTTGGGGTTGAACTGGCGCTTATACTCGGCGGCGAACTTGTGGCTGTTCCTCTGCCAAGACACGCGGACGACGGCGTCGATCTCCAGGACCTTCGGGGCTTCCCAGCGGAGGCTCAGCGGCGGGAAGGTGACGTCGCCCCGCTGGAGGCGGGTCACGAACTCCTTCTCGGTGGGAGGGGGTAAACGGGACATAACTGCGACGAAGTCCTTGGCTCCTTGGACCGGCTGCTTTCCTATTATCGGCTATTTTCCCGTGCAGGAAAATAGCGAAATCTAGGAAACTAAGCGACACCCGGGTATGTCGGCCTTGCCGTCGCAGATGGACAATTCCCAACGCCCAGGCCGGAATGCCGTCCGGCGCGACAGTTTCGGATAGACTTCAATGGATTCGCTACGCCGCGTCAAGACGCCCGGATCGGGCCGGCCGCAGCGCGAACGCCCGGGTCCTCGTGTCCCCTCCCCACGCCCTCGGGAGATCCTACGATGATGACCAAGGCGACCATCCACGTCCCCGGGCTCAAGGTCACGGTGCCGCTGGCCGCCGACGCTCTGCCCCGCGACCTCGTGCCGATGGAGGGGCCGGCCGGCGAGCCCACCCTCGAGCTGGTCCTCGACGGCGGGCCGCTGACGGCGCGGGCGCGGCTCAACGGCAAGAACTATCGCAAGGTGCTCAAGCAGGTCGCCGAGCACGGCGCCGGCAACGTCGCGGTGGTCCTGCAAGGCGTCTTGCGGCCGCCAGCGGCCACGGGTGGGCCGTTTGTGCTGGAGGGGGCCGGCTTCCAGGTCAACATTAAGACGCCCCGCTCGGCCGAGCCGGCCGGAGAGCCGCCGCTGAGCTGAGTCGGGTCCGGCCGCGGACCCGCTCGCTCTGGGTTGCCACGGATCGTGGATCTCTCAACTCGAGGAACATCACCTGCTATGAAGGTCCTCCTTACCGGCGTTAGTTGCGTGGGCAAGAGCACGATCGGAGCCGAACTGGCCGCCTTGCTAGGAATCCCTTTCTTCGATCTGGACACGGAAGTCGAAGCGTTTTTTCAGACGTCCATCGGTCTTCTCCAAGCCCAATGCGGGAGCATGCATGCCTATCGCACCAAGGCGTGCCGTGTCTTGAAAGCCCTTCTGTCGCGGACAGACGCACAAGACTGTGTCATCGCCCTTCCCCCGAGTGGGCTGATGGTACCGTATTGGAACGTCGTCAAAGGATCTCGAGCCACCCTGGTCGTCGTGCAAGACGATCCTATCAACATTCTTAATAGAATTGTCTTCTTTGATAATGACTCTCGCCCGATCCACAAAGACATCACCCCAGCGAAACACCAACACTACCTTGATGAGATCAAGCAGGACATGAAGTACTTTGGGCGGTCCTACGCCAAGGCCGACGCGACAGTCTACATCGAGGGATTGGGCCCTGGCGAGGCCGCCAAGAAGATCAAACTGGCACTTGACTCGCTTCCCAAGCAGAATGGAGGGGACGCTCGAACACGCGCCTCTCGGATCCGGTGAACCCAACATAAGCGGCGGTTATCCGACGTTCCATGCCGGCGCATCCGGATCTCGCGCGAAACATGCCCGATCCCAGGGCATGGGGTGCCTGCGGCGTTCGACGGGCGACTCACGGTCCCTTCCTCTATGATCGCCAAGGGGTTACTGAACAGCCGAATCTGTGTTATTATTACGACACGATTCGATCGGCGATTCCCCAGGAGCACATGGTCATGTGGCGGACGCCTCACGGAGAGCGGATACTGCGGGGGGCAGAATGGGAACTCTTTCGTGAGGGGCTCGACACGCTCTGGGATTGGGTCGAGAGTTCTGCGGTCGATCCTGACATCTCCGACACGGGAACCAAGGCGTTCGATCGGCTCCAGATGGGCCAGAAGCTGGCGTTGCTGGCCTCGGTCGGTACGGCATTGAGCGACGAAGGGGTCCCCCATCCCGACCTGACGGTCAACATCGAATCCACTGTGGCTGCGGTATTCCGCCAGATCGCCAGCGAGGTTGAGCAGGAGATCGAGCGGTCCCGCGACCCCGAGTGGTTGACCAACCCGGATACGCCCGAGGAAGCGACGCACTGGCGTCAACTCGTGCTGGCCGCTTACCGCGAGGCCATGCTCCAGGACGAGGCCGGAGCCCCGGCCTGGTCGAAGGGCGAGGACGGCCGCCAGCAGGAGGATCCGGCCGACGGCGAAACGCGCCTCGATGACGAGGAGGACTCAGATCGGCCCTGGTCCCCGCCCGACGCCACGTCTGAGGTCGCCGAGGAATGGGAGTTCCTCGCAGACGACCTGGCCAACCGGATCCTCTGGGACGACGGCGATTACGACGCGGGCGATGCTTTCTTGGATGACGACCCCGCCGAGGCCCGCGCCATGATGGAGCTGATGGGTATCGCGCGCGGCTACTACACCGACATCGCCCCGGACCCGACCGAGGAGCAACTTGAGCCGATCCGCCGCACACTCCGATCGCTCTGCGGCCGTCCCGCCCCCGGCTGAAACATAGAGTTCATTATCATAATTTGAATTTTTCATCAAGACTTTGGGATGATCGAGCCGTCACTTTGTCGCCTCGTCGGCCTCACGAACGCCGTGGAACCCATGCAGGCGTGGACGGTCTGCGCGCCTTTTACTCGGGAAGAATGAACCCGGCGAGCAGCTCCGGCTCGTCCCAGCGCACGGTCTGTCGCTCTCCCCAATGAAGCAGGGCCGACATGAACTCCTCGTCGTCCCAATGCATCAGGACTGTGAAAACCTTGTTGACCACCTCCTTCATCAGCGGCTTCATCTCGTCATCGCTGATGCGCGACAGCTTGTTCCACGGGATCTCCCCGTACGGAGTCACCACCGTCACGTCGGAATGGTCGCCTGCCGGCGTTGAAGGGCTGATACCGGCGTGCAGATCCTCGAGGGATGTGTTGCGCACGCAGGTCACGGCGAGCGCCTTGGCCAAACGCGCCGCGAGTTCCTTGTCCATCATTCCTCCTCCGGGATGTCGTCCCTCCTCAGTTCCGCCTCCAGCGCCTTCGGGCTGGGCAGGTTCCCGCGCAAGGCGGGCGGCAGCGACTCGACGAGCTTGGTGACGTAGCTGGAGATGCCGACGGGCTTGGCCAGATCGCGGAGCGCATACTCGGCGACCACCTCGTTCTTCGTCTTGCAGAGGATAATCCCGATCGAGGGTCGGTCGTCGGGATGCCGGAGCAGGTCGTCTACGGCTGATAAATAGAAGTTCATCTTTCCGGCGTATTCCGGCTTGAAGGGCGTGCTTTTCAGATCGATGACGATGTAACATCGCAATTTCACATGATAAAATAGGAGATCGAGATAATAATCCTCGCCGCCGACCTCGAGCCGATACTGCTGGCCGAGGAAGGCGAACCCGGCCCCCAACTCGATGAGGAACTGCCGGATGTGGGCCACGAGCCCCCGCTCGAGCTCCCGTTCCTCGGCGTCCTCCGCGATCGTCAAGAAGCTGAACTTGTAAGGATCCTTCAGCGTCTCCCTGGCGAGGTCGGACTGGGGGGCCGGGAGCGTCTTCTCGAAGTTCGTCTGGGCCTGGCCCTGGCGCTTGAAGAGGTCGCTCTCCATCCAGTGGACGAGGACGGCCCGGCTCCAGCCGTGCTCGAAGGTCGCCCGGGCATACCAGAGCCGCTCGCGGAGATCCTTGATCTGCTCGATCAGGACGACGTTCTGGCCCCAGGGGAGCTCCGCAACGGCCAGCGGGAGCCCGGTCTCGGAGATTTGTCCCACAAGTTGTGGGACGATCTTCTCGGCTCCCTGGTAGGCGAGGAACAGGGCCCGCATGCGGTAGACGTTGGTCCGCGAGAACCCGCTCTCGCCGGGGAATGCCTTCTGAAGGTCGTCGCCCAGGTGAGCGATCACGGCATGGCCCCAGCCGCTGGTCTTTTGTTTCTCGACGACGGACCGGCCGATGTGCCAGTAGAGCTCGATGAGTTCACGGTTGGCGGCGAGGGAGGCGCGAAGGCGGGCGGTGCGGATGCGGTCCTTGAGCTCACCGAGGAATTCCTCATATCCTTCCGGGAGCAGGTCGCCAGCCCTGACGATCTGGCGTTTCGCCTTGGGCCTCGTGCCGCGCTTCTTGGCCATCAGATCCCTCCTTGGTCGTGACTTCATCCTGTGCATCCACCCCGGCACAGCAGGATTGGATCCGGTCGTCAGGTGACGGTCGTCTTGCGATGTGGGGAGTGTAGCACGGGGAGTGGGTGTGATGAAGCGATACGATTGCGGACAGATCATGCGGCCCGGGCGAAGCAAGCATCACGCCCGTACCAGGCTCGTCGCCAGCCGGGGTCGGGAACTGGCCGCCGCAGTCGGCAAATCCGTTGCGACTGGGTGCAACCCAACATAAAAATCGTTATCAGACCTTGGGGTCAGCACGTTCGCCGGCATCCGGAGCACGCCGCCTCCCGGCTCCCGCTATGGCGGTTTTCCGTTCCGTTGCGACTCAGACCGCAAATCCCATCGCGAGGCCTTCCCGCGCACGGTGCGCGCGCCGCTTCGCTTGCGCGGCGGGGAAAAGTGCGGCATCCTCCGGGGCGAATGCAATCGTATCCGGCGGCTCCCTTGATAGCTCACCTCTTCATTCGCGATAGCCGATTCGCCTGGTCCGGGTACAACGCCGCGGGCGATCCCGCCCACCGCCAGGCCCTGGTCGTGGACGTCGGGCGGGATTTCCTCATCACCAGCGAGGGGAATCTCTACCTCACCGGCCCGGGCCGCATGCAATTCGCGGAGTTCTCCCCCGCCGAGTTCGCCCTCGCCGCCCGGAGCGGGATGTTCGGCTTCGCGGTCCTGGAGGACGACGAGGCGGCTTCCCGGCGGCGCGACAGGATCGATCAGGAGCGGCGGAAGCTCGGCGCAGGGGAAGAATGGCCCGCGATCAGTGGGAGAGGTAGGCCGCTTCATGTGCGGGAGGCATCGGCGGGGGGAATTCTGGCCGGGGATCGGCCCGGAAAGCGGCGCGCGGGCGGGCGAGGACGCGAGGGGCCGAGGCCAGCCGGCGGTTGCCGCCAGATACCGATGCTGCTAGGATGCGTCCCCATCATGGAAACCAACCGCCGGCCTACTCCCGAACCGGGCGACCCTGCCGGGGCGCGGGCCGTTTCCGGCTGCCGCCGGACGTCTCCTTCGACAAGCGCCGCCTGGGCGATGGCTGGGCCTACGTCTTCCGGCACCGGACGCTCGGCGAGCTGGGGCGCGTCGTGCTCGAGGACAGGCAGGATGGGCGATGTCAGGTCATCTGCGAGGTGGCGGGCGATCCCGGGGACCCGATGACCGCCCGGCGGGCGGAGGTCTTCAAGCCGCTGGGCCTCGAACTGTCGGCACGCATCGAAGCGGCGACCGGCCCCGTCCCGGCATCCGGCCCGGCGGCTCCCCCGCCGCGGCGGCCGGAGCCGCGGGAGGTGATCGAGAGCAAGCACATGCAGTGCCCGGTCTGCGATGCGATGGTCGCCATGCTCATCTTCGCCCCGGACGCGACCGACGTCGGCCGCTTCGAGGATTACGCCCGCAAGATGTACCCCAACTATGCGCGCCTCGACCTGCCGACCTGGATCATCGGCCCGGCCCTGGGCGAGGGGCCGCCCATGGACCGTCCCGCCGACATCCTCAAGGTGTGGCCGGAGCGGGAGCCGATGCGGCGCTTACGGCCGGCGGAATTCAACCCGATCCTCGACCGGCTCGCCGCCGGGCATTGCGGGCAGGGGCGGGTGTAACTATACTGAAGTTCATGTGCGGACGCTTCACCCTCAGGGCCAAACCCCACGCCATCGCGGCGGAATTCGGCCTGGCCGGCGTGCCGCCGCTCGAACCCCGGTACAACATCGCCCCGACGCAGGCGGTGGCCGCGGTGCGGCTCGACCCGGCGACCGGCCGGCGGCGGCTCGATCTCCTGCGGTGGGGCCTGGTGCCGGGCTGGGCGGATGACCCGGCCATCGGCAACCGCATGATCAACGCCAGGGCCGAGACCGTGGCCGAGAAGCCCGCCTTTCGCCACGCCTTCAAGGCCAGGCGTTGCCTGCTGGGGGTGTGAGTAGCAATGGAACAGAAAACCGGCGCAAGAGTCTCGGCACGCGACCGATGGCGCGGTATAAGAGACGGATTCGCCAGAGTCAGCCCACCGACCCGGAGACGACAATGGACATGAACCCCGTTTTCTTCCGCGTCAACGACAACACGGTCATCAATATCGCCCAGATCGTTCGCATCGAGCATCAGGAGAAGGCCGACGGTACGGAATCCGGCCGCTTCTGGACGACCGACCAAGCGTCTTATACCTTGGAAGGCGAACGATTGAAGAGATTCCTTCATCTCGTCGGCAAGATTCACTGACCGTGCCAAATAGGGTCTCCCGGTGAGCGACCCCTTCAGACACGGCGAAAACAGCCGTATCGGCGGCTTGCACCAGGTGTCAGAAAGGGTACACCCTAGTTGACACGGCGTGCCGGCTCCGCCGCAGCGTGGTTAGGCGTCGGGCCGCGAAACGTCGGTGCCCTCCACATCGTAGTCCATCGGGTTCGCCCAGCCGAAGTAGTCGTCGTAAAAGCTTCCTGCGGCCGATTGAAGCTCGACATCTTGGAAGGTGGCCAGACGCTCATGGAAGGATGTGAGTCCCACCTCGGCGGCGTGCTGGTTGGCCGCGGGCAAGAACTCAGCGAGGGCCTGCTTGACCAGTCGGTCGCCCTCTTCGCTGAACATCGCGTACCTGTCGGGTAGCTCGAAGCTGGGGACCGGCCGGAGGAACCCGTCGAAGACGGCGGCTGACATGGCCTCGCGGACGTCAGTGTCGCCGACTTCTTCATGTTGCTCGGCGATGGCGTCGAGCCGTTCGAGTAGACGACGGAGAATCGCTCGCACGGTTTTCGCCTCCGCCACCAAGCCTATTAACAGCCCCCGTTGACTTGTTCAGGACCGCGGCTTGTGAGCCGACCCCCGGCATCATACGCGGCCCACACAGCCGGCGGAACTCGGGCCAGCCCGGAGCCGTGCCTAACTCCGGGCGGCTCCGAGGCCCTTACGCCGGTTTTCTGTTCCATTGCTACTCACACCCCTGCTGGGCTCGGATGGCTTCTTCGAATGGGCGCAGACGGGGGGCCGGAAACGGCCCTATTACATCCGCATGAAAGAGGACCGGCCCTTCGCCTTCGCCGGGCTGTGGGAGCAATGGATACGCGGCGAGGACGGCTTCGAATCCTTCGCCCCTGATCACGACCGGCCCCAATGAGCTGGTGCGGCCGATCCACGACCGCATGCCGACGATCCTGCGGCGGGAGGATTACGATCGCTGGCTCGATCCCTCGGTGACCGATACGGACCAGCTCTCCGCCCTGCTCCGGCCCTATCCGGCCGAGGAGATGGTCGCCTATCCGGTCGGCACCCTGGTCAACGCGCCGGTCAATGACCGGCCGGAGTGCGTGCAGCCGCTGGAGGTGTCCTGATTTGGTGCCGGTGTCCTGATTTGAGCATTGCCAAGGGGATATGACGGTGGTGTCCTAATTTGAAGCCAGTTGTGTGCCGGTGAAATTAGGACACTGTCGAGCCGCTGGCCTAAGCCTTGACCCGCATCATCTGCCGCCAGTCGGTCGTGAAGTGCTGGGTCTTCATATTGGCGAAGGCTTTCCAGTCGCGGCGGAGGCCGGAGCCGGCGTAAGTGACGGTGTCGCGGCCCATGCGGCGGTTGATCGCGTCTAAGGTCGCCATCAGCGCGCGGCGGCGGGCGGTGTCCCGCCCGTCGAACAGGTCGGCCTGGCCGGCGCCCTCGGGCGAAAGCTCGGTCAGCAAGACGCCGCATTTCGCGTAATGGGCCCGTGAGTAGCATCGGAACAGAAAACTGGAATAAGCCCCCACCGCCGGTGGCGGCGGGGCAATGAACTTGCGACGTTTTTAGGCGGTTCGCCCCTTCCGCCTGGGATGCGAAAGAGCTACTGCCTGATCCGCGCTGCGTCGACAGCGCACTTGCCGCAGAACGGGCAGTTCGGCCAATCATGCTCGTATGGAGATTGGCCACCGTAATTGTCCAGGCTCTGGACGACGTAGCCGCAAGCGGGGTTGGCACAGCGATGGCGGAAGTTGTCGTAGAAGTAGTAACCCGCCCCGCTGTCCCAGTATTCACATGTCACCGTGGACTGCCCGCAGTGGGGGCAGGGCAGCCCGGCGAGCGTGTACGTTTGGAGCTCGCTCATCGCTCATCTCCCGGTGACATAGGGATCAGGCCCAGGGCAACGTGCCGGTGAACATTCCCCGCCCGCCTTCGAGGTGATCGAAGAACGGCGCGAGTTCCGGGGCCAGTTCACGGTAGGGGTGCCGCTGACCGAACGGGTTGCGCTGCTCCCGTTGTGCCCGCCACTCCGGACCCTGAAGGTACGGGTCCTCACGGACCGCTGCGAGCTTGAGGCGTTCCCCGGCAAGGGCCGTCTCGAGCGGCTTCCCTCCCTCGGGGTTGTTGACCCCGACGTAGCGGAACTCACGCTTCCACCAGATGGCCTGCCGGTGCAGCTCGAACCGCTCCTGCTTGAATGCCCACCCCATCACGGTGATCGCGTCCGGGTAAACACCCTCGGCAGCCCGGAACCGGCAGAGCGCGAACAGCAGGTTCTCGAAGCTGTCCCGCGCGTACACTTCCGGCAACGTCCGGTCCCGCAGGTCGGCGTGCCCGAAGTACGACTCGTATGCGATCAGGTTCTTCAGGCTCTCCCCTTCCGCGAGGTTCCCGGCTTTCACTCGCGTCGCGCCGCCGCTGGGCACCAGAACCGCGGACGGGTCCTCGCCCGCCTGGCGAGCCGCTGCCTCGGCGTGTTCCCAGTACTGGATGCTTTCGTTGCGGAACCCTCCAGCCCATCCCCCGTCCGTCCTGGCCAGCTCTGGTTTGACACAGACGGCATGACAGGGAGCGAGAACCATCGGCCTTTTCTTCCGTTGCATCGTGGACACCTCCCATCACCGGAGCGTCGCGAAGCCACCCCGGCCTCGTTCCGCATCCTCGGGCATCCTACGAGCAGCCGTTCGCGCTGGGCGGTTTGGTTCAAACCGGGTTCTGGAGGATTTCCCAACGGGGCGGATCAGTCCGGGGCGACACGGCGTGGAACAGGATTTTCGGCTCGCAGGCGTCGAGGAACTCCAGCGACTCGGGGCGTACGGGCGGCCGAGCCGGCGGCGTCCATTCCGCGAAGCAGACACTCAGGCGATTGGAGGCCACGGTCGCCCGCACCAAGTCGGGGTGGCAGACCCTCAGCGCTCGCGCCCAGGTCATGGTCTCGAACCCGCCCATCCCGAACGCGGCCAGGATTCCGGGCCCTCCCGGCCAGCCCTCCGGCGTGAAGATGAGGTAGCCGCCGGTCCGGAGCCGGCCGCCTTCCCGTCCCACCGGGGGCACCCCCAGGAACTGATGCGTCCATGTCAACTTGTACGCCCCCGTTTTCTGCGAGTACTCGATGCAGCCTCGCCGGGCGGCGTCGGGTCGCTCCGACTCGAGTCGTTCTCTCAGCCGGGGGTGCAGCCGCACCTCGACCCGGGAGCAATACTCCAAGAACCACGTCCGCAGCGCGCCGAGGACCCTCCGCTCCAAGCCCGTGCCGCTACGCTGCACGGGCTTGTCGTCATGGGGCTCGTCGTCCAGCGGCGGACGCGTCACGAGCACGATCAGGTCCGTCGGCCCGAGTTTGACGAGGGGACTCGGGACCTTCCCAACCGGATACGCCCGGGCCGGCAGGTTGAAGAGTGCCCCGCCATAGCCGCACCCCGACAGGGCGAGCATCGACCATAGCTCGGCGAAGGCCAGCCCATCACGGACCTGGTGGAGATGCCGGGAGAAGTCGGGCGCTGTCATCTGTGTCCGCTTTCGCTCGGCCTCGACGCGGGTCTCACGCTCCGTCGCGTGATAGGTGAACCAGAGCGCCCTCTGGAAAGGTCTTCGGGAGGATTCGGAGTATTCAGGAGTTGACATCGTTGACTTCCGCGATATCGGGCCTCGAGAGCGATAGAATAAGGATTGGATCAAGTCTTGTTTCAGCCTCTGGCCCAGCGATCGTAGAACTGCCATTATACGTTGACTTCCCGGCCAACTCGACGTATAAGTCCCCCCGGTTCCGCCTACGATCTCCCGAAAAACTCGGCGTATAACGATGGCACGCGCTCCCGATCCTATCGATCGCTTCGCCCGCTTTCTGACCCAGTCCGAGCATAGCCCGCTGACCATCAAGAACTATCGATCAGACCTCGACGCCTTCGCTGCCTGGTTCCAGGGCGCGTAACGGCGAGCCGATGGAGCTGGCCAAGATCACACCGACGGACCTGAGGCAATTCAAGTGCTGGCTGGTCGAGCAGCGTCGGCTCAAGCCCAATACCGTCAACCGCAGGCTCGCCACGCTGAAAAGCTTCCTGACCTGGGCGACTCACGCGGGGCTTACCAGTGGCCTTCCCGTCCCAGTTCCGGGCCAAGCATGGGGCGGCCCCCGACCCGTTCCCCAAGAGCAGCCCGGACCGCGATGGCTGGACCGCCGCGAGCAGAACGCCCTGCTGCGCGCCGTCGAACGGTCGGGTCGCTCACGAGACCTGGCGGTCGTCCGGCTCCTGCTCAACACCGGGCTGAGGGTCCAGGAACTGTGCGCCTTGACGTGGAAGGACATCGCCCTCTCCGAACGCAAGGGCCTGCTGACGGTCCGCCACGGCAAGGGGGCCAAGCACCGTCAGGTGCCGCTCAACCACGACGCCCGGTCCGCGCTGGCGGCCCTGGGCTATCCGCAGCATGCCGGCAAGGAAGCCGCGATCATCCAGGGACAGCGTGGGCCGATGACCCCCCGAGGCGTCCAATCGATGCTGGCCAGGTACGAACCCCTGGCCGGGCTCGACGATCTCTCGCCCCACGCCCTCCGCCACACTTTCTGCAAAAACCTGATCGACGCGGGGGTCGGCTTGGAGCAGGTCGCCGCCTTGGCCGGACACGAGAGCCTGGAGACCACCCGACGCTATTGCACACCGTCCCGTCTCGACCTGGAGCGCGCCGTCGAGCGGATCGGCGAGGGCGAGTAGGCCCAACGTCACGAAAGGGGGCAGGGATGCCCGTCGATTTCCTGACCGGGGAGCAACAGCGACGCTATGGTCGCTACGCCGGCGAGCCGTCGCCCGCCCAGCTTGAATGCTACTTCCATCTCGACGACAAGGACCGCGGCCTCGTCGCCCGGTGCCGGAATGATCACACCCGCCTCGGGTTCGCTGTGCAGCTCGGCACGGTGCGATTCCTGGGCACTTTCCTCGCTGACCCCTCCGAGGTCCCGCGGGGCGTCGTGGCCTACCTCGCCAGGCAACTGGGCATCGCCGACACCAGCGGGCTGAAGCGCTATGCGGCGGGTGTGATGCGCCGGGACCACGTTGCCGAGATTCGTTGCAGCTACGGCTACCGCGACTTCCACGAGGGGTCCGAGCCCGCGGCCCTGTCCCGCTGGCTCGCCAACCGAGCCTGGGTCAGTGCCGAACGCCCCAGCGTCCTCTTCGACCTGGCCACGGCCCGGTTGGTCGAGCGCAAGGTCCTGTTGCCTGGGGTCACGGTGCTCGCCCGTCTGGTGGCCCAGGTCCGCGACCGGGCCGCTTCGCGGTTGTGGCGCACCCTGGCACGGACCCTGAAACCTCGGCAAGCGGCACGCCTGGAGGCATTGCTGATCGCCGAAGAAAGCTCCCGGCAGTCGCCCCTGGAACGGCTCCGACGCGCCCCCACCCGGGTCAGCGTGGCGGGCCTGGTCGACGCATTGCAGCGGCTCCAGGAGATCCGGGCCCTGGGGGTAGGCCCAATCGACCTGTCCACCGTGCCGCCCGTGCAGGTGCAGGCTCTGGCCCGGTTCGCCGCCGCGGCACGGGCGCAAGCCATCGCCCGGATGCCCCCACCCCGCCGTCACGCGACCCTTCTCGCTTTCGCCAAGGTTCAGGAGACTGCGGCCCTCGATGACGTCGTGGACCTGCTCGACCAGTTGATCACCGCGATGCTCGCCCGCGTCGAGCAAGCCGGGCAGCGGCGACGCCTGCGCACGCTCAAGGACCTGGACAGCGCCGCGTTGCTGCTCCACGAGGCATGCCTCGTCCTGCTCGACCCAGCATGTACCGACCGTCTCGTCCGCGATGCCGTTTTCGCCCGCGTCCCCCGGGACCAGCTCACCCAGGCCGTCGCCCAGGTCGCCGACTTGGTCGGCCCGCTCGACGATCACTACTTCGAGGACCTGCGGACCCGCTACAGCCAGGTGCGTCGCTTCCTTCCTGCGCTCCTGGAGGCGGTCGAGTTCGCGGCGACCGACGCGGGCCGCCCCGCGACCGAGGCATTTCGCTTTCTTCAGGCCATCGAGGGGCAGAAGCGACCCGACATGAGTCGGGCTCCCCGGGACCTCCTGACCCCGGCCTGGGAGCGGGTCGTGATCGGAGCAGAGGGCGGGGTCGACCGCCGGCTCTACACGTTCTGCGTCCTGGAACGGCTCCAGGACGGCCTCCGACGCCGCGACCTATTCGTGCCCGCCAGCCGCCGCTGGGGCGACCCACACGCCAAGCTCCTGCAAGGGCCGGCCTGGGAGAAGGTGCGGTCGCGCGTCTGCCGAACCCTGGGACGGTCGCCCACGGCGACCCCGGAACTGGAGAGCTTCGGCAAGCAGCTCGACGAAGCCTACCGGCGGACCGCGAGCAACCTGCCGACGAACTCCGCCGTGACGATCGAGAGGGATGGCCGACGCGATGTCCTGAAACTCACGCCGCTGGACAAGCTGGACGAGCCCACTAGCTCTGATCGAACTCCGGAGGGACGTGACCGCGCGACTGCCCCGCGTGGACCTGACCGAGGTCCTCCTGGAGGTCCAGGCCTGGACCAACTTCACCTGCGAATTCCGCCACGTCAGCGAGGCCGACGCCCGGGTCGGCGACCTCGACTTGAGCCTCTGCGCGGTGCTCCTGGCCGAGGCGTGCAACATCGGGTTGGAGCCTCTGGTCCGCCCCGACGTCCCCGCGCTGACCCGCAGCCGGCTGTCCTGGGTGCAGCAGAACTACCTCCGCGCCGAGACCATCACCAAGGCCAACGCCCGGCTGGTCGACTACCAGGCCCAGATCCCGCTGGCCCAGGCCTGGGGCGGCGGCGAAGTCGCCTCGGCCGACGGCCTGCGGTTCGTCGTCCCGGTCCGTACCCTCAACGCCGGCCCGAACCCGAAGTACTTCAACACCGGCCGCGGCGTCACCTACTACAACTTCACCAGCGACCAGTTCACCGGCTTCCACGCCATCGTCGTGCCGGGCACGATCCGCGATTCCCTGTTCATCCTGGAAGGCCTGCTCGAACAGCAGACCAGCCTGCGTCCTCACGAGGTCATGAGCGACACGGCCGGCTACAGCGACCTGGTCTTCGGCCTGTTCTGGCTGCTGGGCTATCAGTTCAGTCCCCGGCTGGCCGACTTCGGAGAGTCCCGATTCTGGCGGATGGACCCGAAAGCCGATTACGGGGCGCTCAACGGCCTGGCCCGCCAGCGGATCAACATCCCGCGGATCGAGCGGAACTGGGACGACCTGCTGCGGGTGGCTGGCTCGCTGAAGATGGGGACCGTCAGTGCCTCGGAGCTGGTCCGCGGTCTTCAGGGCGGCGGCCGCCCCTCGACGCTGGGCCGGGCGATCGGCGAAGTGGGCCGCGTGGCCAAGACGCTCTACCTGCTGAACTACCTGGACGACGAGGCGTACCGCCGTCGCATCCTCACGCAGCTCAACCGGGGCGAGAGCCGACACGGCGTGGCACGAGCGATCTTCCACGGCCAACGGGGCGAACTCCGGCAGCGCTACCGCGAAGGCCAAGAGGACCAACTGGGGGCGCTCGGGCTGGTGGTCAATGCGGTGGTGCTCTGGAACACCCGCTATCTCGACGCCGCCCTGGCCCAGGTCCGCACCTCAAGGGCAACGGTCAAGCCGGAGGATGTGGAACGGCTCTCGCCGCTGCTGCTCGACCACATCAACGTGCTGGGCCGGTACGAGTTCAACCTGAAGAAGTCGATCCGGCAGGGCAAGCTGCGGCCGCTCCGCGACCCCGACGAGCGGGACGATCTGGCCGCGTAGCGGTCGCTATTCCAGTTTTCTGTTCCATTGCTACTCACGGGCCAAGTGTCTCTGCCAGACCGAGGAGGAGAAGGCCGTGGCCTGGCACTCCGACGCGCGGAGCCTGGAGCGGCAGGGTATCCCGCGCGAGTTCACGACCCAGAGTCGGGTCGTCATTATCACCAATGACTGGCGGACCTTAGACCGGAATGTCGCTGCACTGCAAGACCGCGGGCATGTGCTGTTCTTCCAGCCGGGTGCCGCTGAGGTGCACCGCAAGGCAGGAACGTTCTTCGACGACCCGGAGATTTACGACTGGTTCGCCGCGAACCTGCACCGGGTGCGCGAGCCGTCGCTGCGGCATTACGTGCGGGCCAGGGAGCTCAAGGCCGCGGGCATGGACTGGACCGAGGTGCTGGCGGCCGAGGCCGAGAACCGGCGGGCTCGACTCGTCCGCGAGCTGCTGGACAGCGCCGCCTACGCCAGCACGGCGGAGCGGGTCCGGGCGTTCGTCGAGCGAGAGGGAGGGTGCCGGGCGACGTTTTTCAACTGGCGGCGGAGGCTCAGCGGCGGGAACGGGGGTGGTAATGGGGCGGGATAGGTGGTGCTGTGGGTTCCGATCCCTCCCCGTTCACCTCCCTACTCGCTGCTCCCCTGAACCGGTTCCCGGTCCTGGGTGCCGCCTTCCTGAGTGCGACCTCAGTCCCTGCAACAGTTAGCTCTTGTTCGGATCTCGCGCTCTACGCGTCTGATCGCCGAGCAGATGTGCTCGACGGGCTGGCCGGCGAGGTGGGAGCTGATAGCTCGATCGGCGCCGTGACACATCTGCGGCCGAAGGTGTCGGGCATCACCGCGGCGGTCTCACCGATCTTGGTCGCGGGGTCAATTCAGGCGGTCCGTCGCCTTCTTGTTCGACGTGGTCTTCGGGTAGGTGTAGAAGAACCAGTCACGCCCGCTGCCAGCCAGCAGGTAGTTCGGATGGGCGGCGTTGTACGTCACCTTCAGCCGCCGGTTGACGGCCGTTGCGGCGCTGGCCTTCCAGTCGGCCAGCACCTGGCGCAGCGTATCGCCGCGCTGCGTCGGCGTCACGGACCCGTCGATGAGGATATCGTTGCCGTCGCCGAGCTGGATGGTATGCTGCCCCAACCCGCCCACGACCAGGTTGGCCCCGTCGCCGGCGCGAACGTAGTCGCTGCCGTTGCCCTCGACCACGACGTTGTCGCCATTGCCGAGTTGGAGGGTGTCATTGCCGTTGCCGACGGTGACGGTGTTGTTGCCGTCGCCCGCGAAGACGGAGTCGTTGCCGCCGGCCAGGGTTACGGTGTTGGCCCCACCGCCGAGCTGGACAGTGTCGTTGCCGTTGCCCATCGTGACCGCGTCGGTGCCGGTCCCGACGTGGACGTAGTTGTTGCCCTTGCCCGCGGTGATCGTCTTCTTGCCGTCGCCGAGCTGGATGGTGTCGTTGCCGTTACCGAGGGTGATGACGTCGGTGCCGTCGCCGGTCATCACGAAGTCGTAGCCGGCCCCGAGGCTAATCGAGTGGTTCCCGTTGCCGAGCTGGATGTAGCCGTTGGTGCCGGCGACGTCCGAGGCGGTGATCAACTTGTTGCCGCTGCCGCCGAACAACTGGTCGCTGCCGGTGCCGAAGGTGACGGAGTCGTTGCCGTTCGCGAGCTGGATGTAATCGTTCCCGTTGCCCTCGACGACCATCGTGGGCAGGGCCAGGGTGGATGCGAGCCGGAAGTTGTCGTTGCCGTCATAGCCGAAGATGGCGATGGCGGTGAACATCTGGTTGAAGATCTTGGAGCTGTAGACGTTGTTGAGCGTGGCGTTGACCTGGAGGCCGGTGGTGCCGTCGGTCTTGCGCCCAGCCGGGCTGATCTCGGCGTAGTCGGCGGTGTTGGCCCCGACGACGTAGAGCGTGGTGCCGACGGCGTAGACGCCGGGCGCGAGGATGACCTGGGTGGCGGGCGCCGAGCTGCTGCCGATGAAGTGGGCATCGCCGGAGTAGACCGCCGTGAGGGCGTAGGAGCCGGCGGCCGGTGCGGTGGTGACGTAAGCGGCCGTGCCGCCCGCGCCGAGCGGGACGGGCGGGCCGACATCATGGCCGTTCAGCTGGAACTGCACCGACCCAGTAGGCAGGTAGGGTGACGGCAGGCCGCCGAGGATGGTGGCGGTAAAAGTCACGGCCTGGCCCGGGGCTGTCGTCGGGCTGGACGAGGCGACCGCGGCCGTCGTGAGGTGCTGGGCGATGGTGAAAGTCACCCGGGCCAACGCCCGCTGGTAGTCGGTGCTGCCGGGGAAGGCGGCGACGGCGGTGTAGGTTCCCGCACCGACGGGGGCGCCGGCCAGGGGCGTGCCGCTGGCCGTGGCCCCGGCGTAATAGGTCAGCGCGGGGCTGACGCCCTCCAGGCTCGACGCCGCGTCCCCATTGACGCCAGCGATGGTGGCGGTGACCGGGAACGGCTTCCCGTTGTACGTGCCGCCAGCGTCCTTGACGGTAACCTTGGGCGTGGCCCTGGCGATGGTGAAGGTGGCCGACGCCATGGCCGCCGCATAATCGGCGCTGCCGGGGAAGACGGCGACGACCGTGTAAGTCCCCGCGCCGACGGGGGCGCCGGCCAGGGGCGTGCCCGAGGCGGTGGCGCCGGCGTAGTAGGTCAGCTTGGGGCTGACCCCTTCCAGGGTGGACGCGGCGGTGCCGGTCACCCCCGCGACGGTGGCAGTGGCCGGGAACGGCTTAGTGTTGTACGTGCCGCCCGCGTCCCTGACGGCGACCTTGGGCGTCGCCTTGGCGATGGCGAAGGTCAGCGCGGCCTTGGCCGGCCCGTAGTCGGTGCTGCCGGGGAAGGCGGCGACGACGGTGTAGGTGCCCACCGAGGTGGGTGCCCCGGCCAGGGGCGAGCCCGACGCGGTGGCGCCGGCGTAGTAGGTCAGCTTGAGGGTGACACTCTCCAGGCTGACTGCCGCCGCGCCGGTGAGGCCCGCCACGGTGGCGGCGGCCGGGAACGCCTTAGAAGCTGTTTCAAAAATAGCGCGCCTCGCGGTTATATTGGATGTAGCCACGTGATCGGAGGTGCGCGATGCCTGGTCCTTTGGTACCTGATGAGCTGTGGGAGGTCGTCGAACCTCTTCTGCCCCGACACAAGGCCGGGCCCGGCAAGCGGGGGCGGCCCCCCGTGGACGATCGCGCCTGCCTGACCGGCATCATCTTCGTCCTCCAGAGCGGGATCCCCTGGTGGATGTTACCCCGGGAGATGGGCTGCGGCTCCGGCGTGACCTGCTGGCGACGGCTGCGTTACTGGCAGCGGCGGGGCGTCTGGAAGAAGCTCCTCCACGCCCTCCTCGACCGCCTGGGTCGCGAGGGGTTGATCGACTGGTCGAAGGCGGTGGTGGACAGCCAGAGTTATCGCGCCGTTTTTGGGGGGCCCTCACCGGCCCGAACCCCACGGATCGGGCCAAAAAGGGCTCGAAACGCCACCTGCTCGTCAACGGAAAAGGCGCCCCGTTGGCGGTGCGGATCACGGGTGCCAACCGGAACGAATCGCTCCTGGCGATGCCGTTGCTCGATGACGTCCCGTTGATCCGCCAGCCGCGCGGCGGCCGACGCCGTCGGCCGGATGCCCTGTACGGCGACCGGCAGTACGGGACGCCGCGCAACCGCGAGGGGCTGAAGCGGCGACGGATCGAGGACCACCTGGCGCGGCCGCGAACACCTCACGGCAGCGGGTTGGGCAAGATCCGCTGGGTCGTGGAGCGGACGCTGTCTTGGGTCGGGCAAGCGCGACGATTGAAGATCCGCTACGACAAACTGCCTGCGATCCATCGGGCGTTCCACTATTTGCAGTTGGCGAGGATCTGCTGCAAGATCCTCCAGCGGGATTTTTGAAAGAGTTTCTTAGCGTTGTACGTGCCGCCCGCGTCCTTGACGGCGACTTTAGGAGTGGCCCTGGCGATGGTGAAGGTGGCCGATGCTTTGGCCGGCGCGTAGTCGGCGCTACCGGGGAAGGCGGCGCCGACCGTGTAGGTCCCCGCGCCGACGGGTGCCCCGGCCAGGGGCGAGCCGGTGGCACTGGTGCCCGTGTAGTAAATCAGCGTGGGGCTGATCCCCTCCAGGCTGGACGCGGCAGTGCCGGTCAGCCCCGCGACGCTCGCCGTGGCCGGGAACGCCTTGCCGTTGTACGTGCCGCCCGCGTCCCTGACGGCGACCTTGGGCGTGGCCTTGGCGATGGCGAAGGTGGCCGACGCCTTGGCCGCCGCATAATCGGCGCTGCCGGGGAAGGCGGCGACGACGGTGTAGGTCCCCGCGGTGCTGGGGGCGCCGCCGAGCGGCCGGCCGCTGGCGGCGGCGCCGGCAAAGTAGGTCAAGGTGGGGCTGACGCGCTCCAGGCTGGGCGCCACCGCGCCGCTGATGCCGGCCACGGTGGCGGTGGCCGGGAACGCCTTAGCGTTGTACGTGCCGCCCGCGTCCCTGACGGCGACCTTGGGCGTGGCCCTGGCGATGACGAAGGTGGCCGAGGCCTTGGCCGGACCGTAGTCGGCGCTGCCGGGGAAGGTGGCGACGACCGTGTAGGTCCCCGCGCCGACGGGGGCGCCGGCCAAGGGCGAGCCGGTGGCACTAGTGCCGGCATAATAGGTCACCGTGGGGCTGATCCCCTCCAGACTCGGGGCGGCGGTGCCGGCCAGGGCCGCCACCGTCGCCGTCGCTGGGAAGGGATGGCCATTGTAGGTGCCCCCCGCGTCCTTGACGGCGACCTTGGGAATCGCCTTGGCGATGGCGATGGTCACCGCGGCCTTGGCCGCCGCATAATCGGCGCTGCCGGGGAAGGCGGCGACGACGGTGTAGGTCCCCGCGCCGACGGGGGCGCCGGCCAGGGGCGTGCCCGAGGCGGTGGCGCCGGCGTAGTAGGTCAGCCTGAGGCTGACCCCCTCCAGACTGGACGCCGCCGCGCCGGTGATGCCCGCCACCGTCGCGGTGGCCGGGAACGGCTTGCCGTTGTAGGTTCCGCCCGCGTCCCTGACGGTAACCTTGGGCGTCGCCTTGGCGATGGTGAAGGTGGCCGAGGCCTCGGCGGGCCCGTAGTCGGCGCTGCCGGCGAAGGCGGCGACGACGGTGTAAGTGCCCACCGCGGTCGGGGCGCCGGCCAGCGGCGACCCGTTGGCGCTGGTGCCGGCGTAGTAGGTCAGCGTGGGGTTGACGCCCTCCAGGCTCGGCGCAGCAGTGTTGTTCAGGCCCGCGACCGTCACCGTTGCCAGGAAGGGTTTGCCGTTGTCCGTGCCGACAGCGTCGCTGACGGTGACCTTGGGAATCGCCTTGGCGATGGCAATGGTCACCGTGGCCGACGCGGCGGTGTAGTCCGTGCGGTCGGTGGGTGTGAAGGTGACCGAGAGGGTCTGACCGCTACCCGCCTTGAGGACCGTGCTCACAGGGGGCGTGTAGGTGAAGGTGCCGGGGACGCTGGCGGCGGCATCGAGCTGGGTCGCGCCCAGGGGGGTGCCGTAGGTGATGTCGGCGGGGTTGGCCCAGGTGATCGTGGGCGTGGCCTTGACGGTGATCTTCACCGTGGCGGTGGCGCCGGTGTAGTCCGTGCGGTCGGTGGGTGTGAAGGTGACCGAGAGGGTCTGACCGCTACCCGCCTTGAGGACCGTGCCCGCAGGGGGCGTGTAGGTGAAGGTGCCGGGGACGCTGGCGGCGGCATCGAGCTGGGTCGCGCCCAGGGGGGTGCCGTAGGTGATGTCGGCGGGGTTGGCCCAGGTGATCGTGGGCGTGGCCTTGACGGTGATCTTCACCGTGGCGGTGGCGCCGGTGTAGTCCGTGCGGTCGGTGGGTGTGAAGGTGACCGAGAGGGTCTGACCGCTACCCGCCTTGAGGACCGTGCCCGCAGGGGGCGTGTAGGTGAAGGTGCCGGGGACGCTGGCGGCGGCATCGAGCTGGGTCGCGCCCAGGGGGGTGCCGTAGGTGATGTCGGCGGGGTTGGCCCAGGTGATCGTGGGCGTGGCCTTGACGACCGTCATGGCTGCGGGGCTGGATGTCACGGCGATCCCGCCGATCGCCGCGGTGAAGTTGTCCAGGCCCGGGGGCCTGCCGGCCGTGAACAGCGCGGTGTAGATCCCGTCGCCGTTGTCCACGGTGGCCCCGAAGTTCCCGCCGGTCGTGCTGCCGGCCGCGAGGGCGAACGCGACGGTCAGACCTCCGCTCGTCTCCTGGTTCCCCAAGGCATCGCGCACGGTGAGCGTGACGGCAACCTGACCGCCGACCGCGACCCTGGTTGGCGTCACGGAGACCGTCGACTTCGACAGGTCATACGGTGCGGGCGTGACGACGATGGCACCATCGCCGACGATGCTGCCTCCGGTGGCGACCAGCTTTTGGGCCCCGGCCTGGGTGAAGGTCACGCTGTAGGCGTGCATCCCCTGATCGGCGGTCGTGTAGGTGTACGTGATCGGCGATGCCGGCGCGCCATTGACGGCGGTCAAGGTGACGGGGCCGGTGTAACCCGTGGCGACGTTGCCATAGGCGTCGTAGGCCGTCACCGTGACGGCGGCTGCCGTGCCAACTTCCACGGAAGGGGAGTCCACGCTGAATTGCACCGCGGCGCCGGGATTCACCGTCAGCGTGGCGGAGGCGGTCAGCCCGCTATCGTCGGCCGCCGTCAGCGTTTGGGTGCCGGACGTGAAGAACGTGACGGGGAACGAGAAGGAGCCGTTGTCGGCCGAGGTGAAGGTGTGCTGGAGCGGCGGGCCGTCGCCCGCGGCCACGGCGGGGGCGTCGCTGTCGCCGAAGGTCGCCGTGCCCGTATAGCCGAGGACCGGGTTGTTGAACACGTCGAGGACCGACAGCGTTGCGGTCACCGTCTGCCCGGCCGTGACTGTTCCCGCGACCGTAAGGCCCAGGTGCGGCCCGGCCATCACTGTGCCGGTGGTGCCCGCGAACTGCCAATCGACCCCGGCGTTGGTCAGGACGTTGACGCCGCCGCCAGTCGGAGTGACCGCCTTGACGTTCGTCAACACCGGCGTCCATGTCCTCGAACCAACCGGCATCACGATCAGCGCGCCGCTGGTGTAGAGGCTGTACAGGTCGCCGGTGGCGTCGGCGACGATCGCCTGGACGCCCCTATCCACTAACCACTGGTTGAACGAGCCGGCCGGTGCCACGTATAGACTACCGACGGAGGTCAGGACGTAAAGGTTGCCGTCGGGGCCGAGAGCGATCGACGCGTAGATGCCAGGATATTGTAGCTTGACGCCGGCGCTAGCAAAGACACACAACGCGCCGCTCATGTGGAGGTCGAACGCCGTCGCGTCGAGACTACGGACCACGTAGCGGCTCACGCCGGTGTCGATCGTGGTGAAGGCCGAGGCGCTCGAATAGACCTGCAAGTTGCCCGACGCGTCGAGCACCAGGCCGCCGGTGAACGTCGTGCCGACGCTGGTCGCGGCTCCGAAGCTGTCGATCATGGTCACGACGATCGGATGCGTTGCATTCGCGGCGTAGACGTGGCTGGCGCTGATGGTGAAGATGCCCCCGCCACTGGACGCGACGGTGCCGGTTGAAGTCGTCCCGTCGCCCCAGGCAATCGTTGCGCCCTCTGTGGCAGCGGAAGCCTGGGGATTGGCGTCGGTAAAGCCGGCGCTCAGGACCACAATTCCGGTAAGCGGCACGACCGTCAGGCTCGTGATCGCCGCATTGGTCAAGGGGACGTCATCGAGGGGCCAAAACAGTTGCTGGCTGTTGTTGA
This sequence comes from uncultured Planctomycetota bacterium, assembly GCA_963815795.1. Taxonomy (GTDB): domain Bacteria; phylum Planctomycetota; class Planctomycetia; order Isosphaerales; family Isosphaeraceae; genus JAKAUH01. Next base: position 92,310 of record CAWFIC010000017.1, read on the forward strand.
CACTGGCCGGGCTTCCCGACACGAGGAAACCTCCGATCCGGCTGACACCGCCCAGGTTCCTCGAGACATCGTTGACGACCAGCTCGGGCACCGCGACCGAGATGATGTCGCCCGACTTGGCGGGGTAGATGATGTTATTGACTGCCCCGCCGCCGCCGTCGTACGTGCTCCCGGCCCCGCTGTAGTAGAAGGTATCGGAGCCGGACCCGCCGAGGAGCGTGTCCGGGCCGCTGCCTGCCCCGCCGTTCAAGGTGACGGGCATGACCATCTGAGAGGCATCCAGCAGGTTATTACCGGTTCCGCCCATCACGGAAACGCTGGTCATATTCGTGGCGGTTCCGGCGATCGAAGACCCGGCCACCGTCCCGCTGATGGCGATGGTCGAGCCATTCTGAACGAGCTTGACCGTATCGTTGCTGCTGTCGGTGAAGGCGATCGTTAGCGCGTTGACCACGCCCGAATTGTCCACTGCGAAACTGCCGCTGGATTGAGTCACTCCGGTCCCAATCGCGTCCATTGGTGTGATCCGGACCTGCACGCTGGGGTTGTTGGTGCTGCCAAGGTCATGCGCCGTATCCCAGATGAATGAATGGGCAGTGCCGGCCGGACTGGTTGTCAGGTTCCTGGTACCATCTCCGCCCGCAGCCGCCGTGGCGACCTGCCAGAGGCCGCCGTTCACGCTGTATTGAACCTGAATGCTCGATGGGTCCGATGCCGAGTCAATTAGCGAGACTTTAGCACCATCGCCGGGGATTATCGCAGCCTGGCGCGGTGGAGTACCTTCATCGTTTCGGCGCGGGGCGGACCTTGGATCTCGCGGAACATGTCCAGGGCGATCCGGCCGCGGATCGTCGCTTGAGTTCGGACCCGGTAGACCGTCTTCTGCATCTTGCGATGCCGGCGGTTGCCCCGTTCCACCGCGTTGGAGGTCGAACCCAGCAGGCTGTCGTCGAGGAAGGTCAGGGCCTTCTCCAAGTCGGGGGACTCGAGCTTCTGGAAGATCGGTCTCATCCCTTTGAAGTGGTGGACCTGAGCCCGCAGCCGAGCCAGCTTCCTCAAGGCCGTCTCAGTGCGGCACCGGCGGTCGAACAACCGGTGGATCTCCTCCACCACTCGTCGGAGGGCCCCCAACTGAGGCAAACCCCGAGTGATGCGTCGGAGTATCTGGCGCTCACCCTCCGCGAGGTGCCGCTTCACGAACAGATGGCGATGCTCGAACAGGTCCCCGACCTTCCGTTGCAGATGCCGGCGTCGCCGGGCCTTCCGTCTCGCCTCCGGTGTGCCGGGGCGCCTGCGCGGCAGCTCCGGCTGCTGCGCGGCCAGGTGCTTGCGGACCCGAGCGATGGCGCGGAGGACGGCCTTGTTCAGCTCCGCCAGGATATGGAAGCGACAGACCTGATGCTCCACGGCTCCGAAGACCTCGGAGATCGGCCGTGGATACAGGTCCGAACCGTCGGTGGTGACTCCGCGGAGGGTCAACCCCCGGCCGGTCAGGGCCGCCCGGAAGCGGCGGAAGAACCTCCGGATATCCCGGTGAGTCGGGGCGTGGTCGAGGACCTCGTAACAGAGCCGCCTGAAGGCGCGGTTGTTGACGATCGACAGGACGCAGAAGGGGCCGTCATATAACTCATCAGCGGCGATGTATCCCGAGAAGCCGTCGAGGGCCCAATCGAGGTAGTCGGTCCCGATCCGGTCGGCCGCCTTTTTTCCCCCCGGCCTCGACCCAGTTCTGGATGGTGGCGAAGGGGACGAAGACGCGGTGGTCGCGCCAGAGGTGCCAACTGGCGGCCTGATAGGGTAAGCCGTCCTCGAAGACCAGCCGGACGGCCAGGGCCACGACCCGATGGGTGTAGCGGGCCTTGGGTGCGGCCAGGCCGGATATGTCGGCGGTGAAGTAGTGCTGGCACCGGACGCAGTAGTGTTGCGAATAGGTGAGGTGAATGTCACGGGGCCGCCCCCCCAACGGATCGCCGAGATCATGCAGGGTGCGGGTCCGGACCCGATCCCGAGGGCAAGACTTGCCGCACTTCGGACACGGCCGATGCGGGTAATTCCGACTGCGCGGGACGACCTTCGGGTCCGGGAGCATCTGGGGATCGGTGATGCCCAAGGTGGGGTCCGGCGGGTAGACTGCAGGGCAGAGCATGGCGTCGCCCTCCTGAGCAAGAGGCTCTTCCCCCTTAGTTTACGGCTCGGACCAAGCTCCGTCATCCTGAAATCCCCGGCGATGGTGCTAAAGTCTCCAATTAGCGCGTAATTGATCGTTGCGTTTCCAATCACAAGGCTAGACGGGGTGCTCATTACCACCGCTGGCGGGATCGTGAAGATGTCCACCGCGTTAACTCCGACATTGCCGAGTGGCACCCCGCTTCCACTGACACCATTCTCCGTCCCCCCGGCGAAGATGGCCTCATTGCCCACCGTCGTCGTGACGATACTGCCGCGTGCCTGTGAGAGCGTGGAGGTGGACCAGCTTCCAGTGCTCGCGTCGTAGATGTCCACCACGTTGCTATATTCGTTGGGGAAACTGTTGGAAGTGTTACCCCCGGCGAAGATGGCCTTGGTGCCCACCGTCGTCGCGACAGGGAAGTAGTGGCCCTGCGAGAGCGCGGCGGTGGACCATTTACCAGTGCTCGCGTCGTAGATGTCCACCATGTTGCTGACGCCGTTGAGACTGTCACCCCCGGCAAAGATAGCCTTGGTGCCCGCCGTCGTCGCGACGAGGTTTGTGCGAGCCTGCGAGAGCGCGGCGGTAGACCACTGGCCTGTGCTCGCATCGTAGATGTCCACCACGTTGCTGTAGGAAATTGAGGTGTCACTACTGACCTCACCCCCGGCAAAGATGGCCTTGGTGCCCACTGTCGTCGCCACAAAGTCGCTGCGAGCCTGCGAGAGCGTGGCGGTAGACCACTGGCCCGTGCTCGCGTCGTAGATGTCCACCACGTTGCTGTAGCCGTTGAGACTGTCACCCCCGGCAAAGATGGCCTTGGTGCCCACCGTTACCGCGGCACCGACTTCGCGCCCTGCGAAAGCGTAGCGGTGGACCACTTACCAGTGCTCGCGTCGTAGATGTCCACCATGTTGCTGAAGCCGGTGGAACTGTAACCTCCGGCGAAGATGGCCTTGGCGCCCACCGTTACCGCGGCACCGAATTCGCGCGCTGTGTCAGCGCGGCGGTGGACCACTGGCCCGTGCTCGCGTCGTAGATGTCCACCACGTTGCTGTAGCCGGTGGTAGAGTAACCCCCGGCGAAGATGGCCTTGGTGCCCACCGTCGTCGCGGCAGGGAAGTAGTGGCCCGGAGAGAGCGTGGCAGTGGACCACTTACCAGTGCTCGCGTCGTAGATGTCCACCACGTTGCTGTATAGGACTGAGGTGGTATTAGTGTATCCCCCGGCGAAGATAGCTTTGGTGCCCACCGTCGTCGCGACAAAGCCGGCGCGTCCCAGCGAGAGAGTGGCGGTGGTCTGCTTCATTCCGGTCGGTGTCGGAGCGACGACTCCCGACGTAGCCGGCGGGGCCGGCGAGACGGTCGGCCCGCCGCCAACGACTGTATAGTTACCGGGCCCCACGAGTGTGAAACTGTTGTGCGCTCCGTCACCCCCCACCAAGGTCGCGCTTCCGCCCGTGACCGAAAACGAGTTCGTGCCGCTGCCGCCCTCCAGCACCACATTGGGGATCGAGCCGTCCGTCGTGAAGATGTTTGTGCCCGCCCCGCCCACGACGACAAGCTTCCCGAATGTCGTTAGCTGGTTCAGCGGCTCGGTGAACGAGCCAATCTGGAGGCCCGTAATGTGGTCGACCGTGACCGGCAGGCTCGACGTGTCCGCCAGGTCGAGCTCCGTAGTTGTCGTGCCGGTGATTTGACTCGCCGCCCCGAGGATTGCTCCGATCTTGATGATGTCATTACCAACTCCTGCCGTGATCGTCTCGTTGCCGGTGAACGTGGAGGCGTTGACCACGTCGTTTCCGCTGCCAAGCAGGATCGCCAGGCCGGTCAGACCCGGAGGCAGCGTTGACAGAGACACAGTTACCGAGTCGTTGCCGGTGCCGGTCACGAGCTCCAGGGTCTGAATGCCCGAGATGTTGCCCGTGTCGCCAACGAGCAGCGCCTGGCCATTGACGGTAAAGTCTACCGCGTTGACGGTTGTCGCGTCCTGGCTAAAGGAAATGGAGCCGTCGCCCTGGAGGACGAGCGTATTCACGCCGGTGAGGTTGCCCTGGACCGTGTCGCTGGCGTTGTAGTTGTAGAACGTCTGGTTTCCGGTTCCGCCTCCCATCTGAGTGGCGCCCTGGATGCCTCCATAGAACGTGTCGCTGCCCGAACCGCCGATCAACCGGTCGTCCTGGAACCCCGCCGCGCCCAATGCGTTGAGAATCTGGTTGAGCAGGGCCGTGGTCTCCGTCTGGACAAACTCGTCCTGCGTCGCCACCGCGATCAGTTCGGCTTTCAGCGTCGGGTTCTGGCTCAGATTCGGGATCGCGAGGTCATCGCTCACCTGAGTGTTCAGGGCGGCCTCTTCGGCGGTGAGCGCGTTGAATTCCGTTGTGAGCAGCGCGATGAGCTGGTTCTGCTGCTCCTGCGTCAACGGCCCCGACTGCTGGGCTTCGAGCAGCGCCTGAAGCTGGCTTGCGGTCGAGTCGCCCTGGAAGAGCTGTGGCGGCACGACGTGGACGCCGGTCGCCGCGGCGGCCGCTTCGCCTTGTGACCATGCGGCCGCGTCGTACGAGGCGTACAGCACGTCGCTACCCGCCCCGGCCTGAAGGTTGTCGATTCCCAACCCGCCGACCAGCGTGTTGCCGCCGCCCGGAACCGAGTTGCTGATCTCGAAGTTTTCAAGGTTGCCGCCCAGCAGCAGGCTGTGGCCTGTGCTGCCGCCGCTCAGGGTGTTCACGCCGTAGTTCTGGGCGATCAACGTGTTGTTGCCGGTGCCGGCCTCCATGACCGCGCCGGGTCCGCCGGGGCCGGCGATCAGCACGTCGTTGCCAGCGCCGCCGACCAGGATGTCCCGGCCGGCGCCCACGATAAGCTGGTACTGGCCGTCCTGGAGCAACGCCACGCCCGGAGTGCCCGTCATGGGGTTGACCTGGCGGGCGACGCTGCCGCCGATCAGCAGGTCGTTGCCGCTGCCCGCGAACAGCTCGTCGTTGCCCGGCCCAGCGATCAGGGTGTCATTCCCGTCAACAGCACCGGTATTGTTTTCCACCGTGAGGGCGGGGTCGGCTCCGGCCGTCGGAGGCACGTCCTGGTTGGGAAGGTCGCCGCCGTAGAAAGTGTCGTCGCCCGTGCCGCCGAGGAGCTCCGCCGTTCCCGGGCCGGCGATCAGATTGTCATTGCCCGACCCGGCCATGAGGATGTTGTAACCTGGCCCTCCGTACATCGTGACATTGCGAGTGACTGACGGATCGACCTGGATGAGGTTGTTCCCCGGCCCGGCCTCGAGCTGGATGCTGGGGATGTCGCCGAGCAAGTTCAGCGCGATCGCGCCGACACTGCCGAATGTCAGCGGCAGGTTGCCTTGCGAAAGCGTGGGCGCGTTTCGAAAGGGTGATCGACGTGGAGGAGGGGATCGCTGAGATCGTGGTGCCGGTGGCGACGCCCGGACCGGTGACCGTTTGGCCCACCGCCAGGCCGGCCGTGTTGTCAATGCCGGTGACTGTGGTGCTGCCCGAGGTCGTCGTGCCGAAGCCCAGGGTGGAGAGGGTCGCGTTGTACTGGTTCGCCGCGCCGGCCTGGCTCAAATACAGCTCGTAATCGTTGGGGGTGGCCAGGGGGGCCACGGCGCCCGGCAGCAGGACCAGAGCATTGTTGCCGTGCGCTGGGCCGTCGTGCCGCCGTAGCCTCGCTGCACCGTCACGACGTTGCCCGTCACCGCCGTCACGAGCATCTGCTCGCCGCCGATCTGGATCACCAACCCGCTCCCATTGGCCGGGAGGTCCGCGGCCAGCGGCAACCCGTTGCTCACTGTCACGGCCGTGTCGGTGGCGTCGGGGATGGCGTTGGCGGTGACGTTCACGCCGGCGGTGCCGGTGCCGCTCTCGGCCTTGATGACCAGTGTGTCGGCACCGCCGCCGCCGACCAGCGTGTCATCCGGCTGCGTCTGGCCGGCGGGTGTAAACGGCAACTGGAACGTGTCGTTGCCGATGCTGCCGTATAGCGCGTCGTTGCCCAGTCCGGCGACCATGGTGTCGCCGCCGCTACCGGCGTACAGGATGTCGTTGCCGGTCCCAGCCTGGAGGACATTGTGGCCGCTGGAGTCGCCATACAGCGTATCGTTGCCGCTGCCGCCGATGAGCGCGTTGTTTCCGGTCGAGAGCCCGTCGCCGGCGGCGTCGATCAGGCCGTTACCCTGGGGATTCTTGACCAGGCCGAGGCCGTCGCCGCCGGCGAGGGTCTCGTTCCCAGGGCCCGCGTAGATCGTGTTATTGCCACCGCCGCCGGCCAAGGTGTCGCCGTCACCGCCGCCGAAAATCAGGTTGTTGCCCAGAGGCCCGCCGCTGATGACGTTGTCAGTGACCCCTCCCAGCACGGACCCGCCGCTGCCGTAAAGCGTGTTATTGCCGCCACCGCCAGTGATGACGTCGCCGGCGCCGCCACCGTAAATGACGTTGTACCCGCCGGAACCGCCAGTGATGCTGTTGTCACCGCCACTGCCACCGTAGATCGTATCATGTGAACTTTTCCCTGCGTTGATAGTGTCGGAGCCGCTGCCGCCGTCAATCACGTAGGTGCCCGAACCGCCCTGGATGTTGTAGTTGCCCGCGCCGCCATAAAACGTGTCGTTGCCGGGGCCGAGGTTGACGACCGCGTTGCCGCTGCCGCCGTACAGCATGGTCATGCCCGATCCCGCGTCGAGCGTGTCGCTGCCCTTCCCGCCGATGATGAGGTCGGAACCAAACCCCCCGTAGAGGGTGTTCTGGCCGGTGCCGGCGACAAGCATATTGTTGGCGGTGCTGTTGCGGAGATCGAAGGTGTCGTTGCCGGTCCCGCCAACGGCCCGCACGGGCGTGGTGAGGAAGGGGGTGGCGGTGAGGATGTCGTTGCCGCTGCCGCCGTTGAAGACGAAGCTTGTCACGCCGGAGAATACCTCCGTCCCCTGGCCCGCCCAGCCGACCGTGAGGGAGTTGTTGGCCCCCTGGGTCAAGGTGAGGTTGTCGGCGGCGGCGGTGCCGTCGAAAGTCACGACGCCGTCGTGTTGAGTGACGTTCGGCCAAGGAGTCGCACCGGGCCCGCTGCCGGGCAAGCCGGGCCAGGTCGGCATGCGTTCGTAGTGGAACACGGGGATGCGGATCCCCCAACTCCAACTCACGCTGAAGAACAGCAGGCTGATGCTGGCGTGCAAGTTGCCGGTAAAGTCTCCTTCGACGCCGGCGCTCAGATCGTCGAGGATGTCCGTGAACGGGTCCTTGCCGAAGAGGGCCAGGTCGCGCAAGTAGACCTTACCCGGATCGGAGTTCGAGTCGACCGACGTAGGCGCAGCCGTCAGGGTGACGTACGGAGTGACCGAGAGACCGATGTCGCCACCTGCCTCGGCGAGCGGATAGCCGGCAACATCCAACTGCCCCTGCAAGCCGGCCGAGACGCCGAACGAGAGACCGAAGGTGGGGTCGGTCGGGGTGCCGGCCAGGGCGTAGAAGCCGTGCCCGTCCAGTCCGAAGCCGAGGTCGTAGTGGAGCGAGGCGTGAACATCGAAGGTGGCGTCGATCTCGACCTTGACGCCAGCCAGGCCGAGCGAGACGATTGGCACGGTGATGTCCTGCTGGATCAGGGCCGGATCGCCGGAAGTCTCCCAGGAAACCAGGCTGACGTCCTGTCCTTTGAGGAACTGGTTGACCGTAGTCGGCGTCACGTTGACCGTGAGAGTACCTCCTGCCAGCGGGTAGCTCCCGTTGAGGTTGGAGAACCCGGAGGGCAGGGACGGAAGGCTCGGGAGGACGTTGTCCAGGCCCGTCAACTGGGCGATCGACTGGTCAATCACCGGCAGCGGCTGATTCAAGGTGTTGGACAGCGACCCCAGGACCGGAATGCCGTCGCCCAACGAAAAGAGCGATGACCCCAGGGAACTCAACAGGGACGATGCGCTCGGCTCTACCAGGCTGTCCGATTCCGGTCCGATAATGTTATTCACGACGCTCTTGCTGATCGTGCCACTCCACGCGATGTCCGGCAGGCCGACGAGTTGAGCATCGAACTGACCCTTGACGCTGGCTGACCCATTGACGCCGCCGGTGATCACCTGGGATACGTTGCCCGTCAGGTCGGTCGTACGCAGCTTTCCATCCGTATCGGCAGCGGTTGCCTGCAGGCCCAGAGTCCCGGTGAAGCTCACTCCGGCCGTCGCGGTTGCGCTAACACTTGCGAGGTCGCCGATGTCGAGGGTGCCGCTCAACGCGTTCGAAGCGGTCGAACTCGTGAGTGTCGCCTGCACAACGTTGTTGCTGGGAGCGACGAAGAAGTTGAGTTGCTGACTGGACGGGTTGACGTCAACGCCGAACGTGAGAGTCAAGTTCACCGATCCCGTCGCCGTGATCCCGCCGAAAAGTCCGCCCCCGGCCCCGTCCAGGTACGAGAAGCCGGTCTGGCCGAGGATCTGGATCGGGTCGGTGGGGGCCAGAGTCTGAGACCAGGCGACCTCGAGAAGATTGTTGTTGCTGTCGGGAGTGCCGGTGAAGGGCAGCGGGATCGAGAAGCCGGCCGTTTGAAGTTGGGCGGCGACGGCGTTCCAATCCTGGGCGGCCGAATTGAGAACGGTTTGGAAAGGGCGGATGAAGTCGTCGGCCAGCCCCAGGGCCTTGTCGAGGGTCTGTTCAGCCAGTGGCAAGGTGTTCACGCCGAGAACCAGATCCACGATGGCCGCAGCATTGGCTGCGGTGCCGACGGCGGCGACTCCTTTGTCGTAGGCCTGGATGACAGCAGTCAGGTCGTAAGACAGCAGGGTGCGGTCTTCCAGCCTCAGCAGGCCGGGCGAGAGCCGCCGAGCCTTTCGGCCACGGCGCGCCTCATTGACCCTGACAACAGTCCTTCTTCTTCGCTGTATACGGCTGGGTGACATGGTGTCTGTCCTGATGGTGTGGAATCAAGTCGTCACCTTGTAGTCGAAGGAAAGCGCATTCATGGGCAACGGGCAACGGGCCCGTGGTTGTCCCGACCGCCACGCGATCCGGACTCTCGGTAGCAGGTGGAGATGAGACGTCGCTAAGACCTGGCTGGCGGAAGATATCAGAATCCGGCCAGCCCCTGGTTTGCCTCCAAAACCCTGGAAATCCCGCGGTTCTGGCAGGGTGCCACTCTGGAAGTTCTGGGCTCGGAGTTCAAGCGAGGTCGCTGCGGCGTCTCCAATCCGATTCGCCCTCACCACGGCGGAACCGGCCATTGTCCCTGGGATTCTCGCTCGTATAAGCCTTCAGCGACCGAAAAGGTCTAGATGCTACGGCAAAGCCGCCGATGTACTCCCATCTACTTCGCTCGGACATCCGCGAGCTGACTGGTGAGGTCCCTCACACCGAGTAGCGCAGACAGTCGGCTTTGACGGCGCGCACTCCTCGAAACAGACCCGTGGATCATGGCTCGGGCGATCCTCCTGGCTCGATGCCGGCCAGGTAGATTCCAATGCGGTAAAGTATCAGCGTGCGAATGGATCTTCCGGAAAGTCTCCCGTCGTTGGTGTTCCACGTCGGGTGTTGGCAACAGTCCGGATCCTCGCGCGCCACTCGGTGACCTTTGCTGGCCTACTCCAGACCTCGTAGAGCTGAATGAGCCGCTCCCCGGCGTCAGCTACATGACGCCTGACCGGTACGGGCATCTTCGCCTCGCGAGCCTTCAGGCCCAAGTAGCCGTCCAAGAGCAGCGGCTCGGCCTCCGCGCACCTTTGCTGGGCAACCAGACTCCCTCCAAGCAGACTCCGGTTGTGGAACAGCTTCCAGTCATCGGGGCTCTTCGTTTCGAGGATCGAGAGGCATTCGCGGAGAATCCCTTCGGACTCGGCGAACTTCGCCAGCTTGAGGTAGTTCAGGCCGAGCGGTGTCAGCGCGATGGCAAGCCGAGCGTCACCAGGATCGAGCCTCCGTCGCTGGATAGACAGGGCCTTGACGAGCAAGGGCTCGGCATCCGCGAACCGGCCTTGGGCCTGGTACAGCGCCGCCAGGTTGTTCATGGTACGCAGGGTCTCCGAGTGCGACTCACCCAGGACACGGCGGTCGCCCTCCAGGGCCGTGGAATAGAGCGCCTCGGCCTCCGTCAGTTTGCCCTGGAGCTTGAACAACAGCGCCAGATTGCCTATAGACGACAGTGTGTCGGGATGGGCCTCGCCCAAGACACGGCGACGACCCTCCAAGGCCTCGGTGAGGAGCCGTTCCGACTCCTTCAACTTGCCCTGGTTCTGGTACAACACCGCCAGGTTGTTCATCGTGCGCAGCGTGTCGGGGTGCATCGCGCCCAGGGCCTTGCGGCGGGCGTTCAGGGCCTCGACATATAGCAGCTCGGCTTCCGACAACTTGCCCTGGGCCTTGTACAGTGCCGCCAGGTTGCTCGTCACGATCAGCGTGACGGGATGCGCCTCGCCCCGGCGCGGAGCATCTCCCGCGCTTCCCTGAACAGTGGCTCGGCCTCCGACAATTTGCCCTTGGCCTGGTACAGCAGCGCCAGGTTGTTCATGGACGATAGCGTATCGGGGTGCGCCTCACCCAGGACATGACGGCGCTTCTCGAGGGCCTCCATGAGCAGTGGCTCTGCCTCTCTCAGTTTGTCTTGGGCCTTGTACGACAGCCCCAAGTCGTTGAGCGCGGAAAGCGTATCGGGATGCCTCTCGCCCAGGACCCGTCGGCGCCCCGCCAGAACCTCGGTCTCGAGTGGTTCGGCCTCGGCGATCCTGCCCTGGTACTGGTACAACGCCGCCAGGTCAAACTTCGCTGCCAGCGTATCGGGGTGCTCCGGGCCGAGTTGGTCGCGGAACAACCTGAGGGCCTTCTTCAGATGCTCCTGCGCAATCCCATACTCGCCCAGCTCGACGTAGGTCGCACCTATCGTCCGTCGGACCGCTGCCTCGACCAGCGGTCGACCTGCGAACTTGCCGACGATCCGTCCCGAGGCCCGATCGAGCAGCGTGCGAACCCTGATGTTTGGATCGGGCGTCATCCCGAGCCCCGCTTGATTGTAGGCGCTGGCCTGGGCGAGCAAGTCGTCGCGGAGGAAACGATTGACCGCTCGCGACGTCTCCGCTTCACGATCCGCTCGCTCCAGCGCGGACGACAATCGCCCTTCGGCCCTCGTCGCCCGGATCGCCTGCCAGGCGGTTAGCACCGCGCCGAAGACTAGCAAGGCCGTGATAATCCCGACAGGCACTATCAATCGCCGATTCCTCCGCGCGAACTTCCGCAGCCGGTACGATGCCGCCGGCGGGCCAGCCTCGACTGGCTCGTCGTTCAAGTAGTGCCGGATGTCGCGCGCGAACCCGCTGGCGGATTCGTACCGGTGCGCCCGGTCCTTCTCCAGCGCCTTCATCACGATCCAGTCGAGGTCGCCCCGCACCACCTTCGCCAGCCGGGCCAGCTCGGTACCCCGCTGGGCTGCCACCGTTTGGAGCCGTTCGCCCGACCCGCTCAATCGGGTCGACGGCCTGGGTGGCTCTTCCTCCCGGACTCGGGCGAGCACCTCTTCCAGCGCCGCCCGCCGTAGCGTCTCGCCATCCAGGGGAGTGCTCCCGGTCAACAGCTCGTAGAGCAGCACGCCTAGGCTGTAGACATCGCTGCGAGTATCAACGTCCAGTCCGGAGGCGGTTGCCTGCTCCGGGCTCATGTACTCGGGCGTACCGACGATCACCCCCAACTGGGTGAACAGCGTCCGCTCGATCAGTCTCTGGTCGATAGCCTTGGCCACTCCGAAGTCGATAATTTTGGGCACGGCCGCGCCGTCGATGATCGTGACCAGGATGTTGGAGGGCTTCAAGTCACGGTGGATGACCCCCTTCTGGTGCGCGTGCTGGATCGCCTGGCAGACCGGGATGAACATTTCCAAACGTTCGCGGAGGCTCAGCCGATTATCATCGCAGTGCCGGGTGATCGAGGCGCCTTCGACCAGCTCCATTACGAAGTAAGGTCGGCCGCTCGGGGTGGTGCCAGAGTCGAGGACGCGGGCGATATTCGGGTGGTCCATCAGGGCCAGCGCTTGCCGCTCGGCCTCGAACCGAGCGATCACTTGGGCGGAGTCCATCCCCGGCTTGATCACCTTCAAAGCCACTCGACGGCGTATGGGGTGAGTCTGCTCGGCTGTGTAGACGACGCCCATACCCCCCTCGCCGATCCGTTCGAGGAGCTTATAAGGACCGATGATCGTACCCGGTACCTCTCCATCACACATGCAGTTGTTCATGGATCGGTTCGAATCCGGCAGATCAAGGAGCCCGTATCGTCCATCGTGAGCGGCGACGAGGTCCTCGATCTTCTGCCGCAGGTCCCGGTCCGTCTCACACGCCTTATCAAGGAACGCAGAACGTTCCCCGACCGAGCTCAGTTCGATCGCCTGCAGGAAGATGGATTTCTCGTCGATGATACGGCGATTCGACACGGGGCACCTCACACCGACCTGTCCAGTGACTAGACATGCGAAATCCACCAGGAATCGGTGCCATAGAATATTCGAAGGCTGGAGCCAACGCCCGATTAGATCTCGCGATCCTCCAGCCCGAAGCTCCGGAGCTCGCGTCCCAGCCAGGCCCGCGCGTAGTCCCAGTCTCGTTTGGCGGTCCTGGGTGAGATCCCCAAGACATCGGCGACCTCCTCGAAGGTCATCCCCGTGTAGATGCGGAGCTTAACCAGTTCTGCCGCCCGATGATCGACGGCATCAAACCTGGTCAGCGCTTCGTCCAGATCCAGCACGTCACCATTCGGTGGCGCCAGCGCCAGATCCTCATCGAGCAGCTCGCAGGGCGCAGCTCCACCTCCCCGGCGGAGACTCCGTTTCTTGCGCGGATTCAATCAAGATCCGGCGCATGGCCTCGGCGGCCGCGGCGTAGAAATGGCCCCGACCGTCCCAGCTCAGGCGTTTCTCGGGACCCACCAGCCGCAGGTAGGCTTCATGGACTAAGGCCGTGGCCTGGAGGGTCTGGCCGGGCTTCTCCTTCGCCAGGTTCTGGGCAGCCAGCTTGCGAAGTTCGTCGTAGACCAAGGGCAGGAGTTGTTCCGGGGCTTGGGGCTCACCCTGCTCGATCGCCGAAAGAATTCGGGGTATGTCGCTCATCGGCGGTCCTCCCAGGGGGACGTCCTAACCTGGCCTCATCTCGGTTCCGTGCCCCGTCTCTCTGCATCACCCGCGAAGGCAGATGTGGCTGTAGACCGATCCGCCCGGTCAGCTTAACTGCTGGCTTTCTGACGGCAAGCGTTCGATTTCGTCTTGCCGTGCGACTCTCTCGGCATGCTGAGACTCCCCAGGGCCGACGGGGTCAGTCACTGCTCGTATCTGAGCCGCTCTCGGTGTCTTAGTCAGCAATTGGCTGCACGGTGTGCAACTGCCCGAGGAAGAATCTGCTTCGGGAAACCGGCGATGGCTTATGGCGCTGGCGTGGTGGAATTAAACTATAAGCTGGTGAAGGAAGCCAGTACAGAATCACGCAACCGCTGTTGGTTGCCACGAATCTTGCTTGGGACGATGCGTGCTCCCAACGAAGGTTGGAGGTGTTCCATGATGGTCCGAGAAGCTGGCTCGGTGACTCACTGGATCGCATCCCTTAAGACTGGTGATCCCGCTTCAGCCCAGCCGCTGTGGGAACGCTACTTCGTGCGGCTGGTGCGCCTTGCGCTCGCCCGCTTCCCGATTCTGCGCAGGCCCGGGGCCATCGAGGACGAGGAGGACGTGGCCCTCAGCGCCTTCAAGAGCGTCTGCCTGGGCCTGGCCCAGGGCCGCTACCCCGACCTGTCCGACCGTGACGACCTGTGGCAACTCCTGGTACTCATCGCCGCCCGCAAGGCGATCAACCAGGCCGAGCGCTGGGGCCGCCAGAAACGCGGCGGAGGCCGCCTAGTCGGCGAGGCTGATCAAGATCAAACAGAGACGGATGGCCGGGGCTGCGTCCTCGACCGACTCGTCGGGCCGGACCCCACCCCGGAATTCCTCGCCATCATGGCCGAGGAGTATCAACGATTGATCGCCCTCCTGGATCACCCGGAGCTTCGGCTCCCTGAGATCGTGGCCTGGCGGTTGGAGGGTCTCAACCGGGATGAGATCGCTGCCAGGCTCGGCTGCTCACGAAGGACCGTGGCCAGCCGGCTCGAATTGATTCGCAAGACCTGGGCACAGTTCCTATGACCGCGCCGGTGTTCCCCCCCGAGACTGGCGATGAACTAGCCGCCCAGCGGCGAAGGGTGGAAGTCTGTGTTCGATTCGAGCAGGCCTGGCGGAGCGGCGACAACCCACGGATCGAGTCCCATTGTCTCGGGGTGCCGCAAGTTGAACAGCCAGACTTGCTGTGCGAGTTGGTGGGCTTGGAGGTCGAGCTTCGCCTGGACGCTGGCGAGCAGCCAACGCCCGAGGAGTATTGTACGCGGTTCCCGGGATTGGCCTCGTCCATCCCACGCCTATTTGAGGACGCGAAGTCACCCTCCTCTTCGACGATGCCCCGAAGGGCAATTCCTCCGGAGCCGGGATCCCGACGCGCGGCGGATACCAGCTCTAACCTCCTCTTCGGACTCTTGGCCTTCCAGAACAACTTCATCGACCGTGAGGCACTCCTGGCCGCGTTCAACACCTGGATCGCCGACCGCTCGCACGGCCTCGGGCAGATCCTCCTGGACCGCGGCACGCTCTCGCCGAGTCGGCACATGCTCCTGGAAGCCTTGGTCGCGGAGCACATCAAGCTCCACGGTGACGACTCCGAGAAGAGCCTGGCGGCGCTCAGCTCGATCGGCTCGGTGCGCGAGGACCTAGAGCGGCTCGACGCCCCCGACCTCCAAGCCAGCCTCGCCGCCACGGCATCTCGATCCGACGGATCGGGCGACACCGCCGCGGCGACGGCGACCCACACCCGCTCGTCCCGCCGCGCCGGCGAGCGGTTCCGCATCCTCCGCTTCCACCGCGAGGGCGGGCTGGGCCGCGTCTACGTCGCTCGCGACGAGGAGCTCAGCCGTGAGGTGGCACTGAAGGAGATCCGGCCCGACAAGGCCGCCGAGGCCGACGTCCGCGACCGGTTCGTGTTGGAGGCGGAGATCAACGGCGGGCTGGAACACCCTGGGATCGTGCCTGTCTACAGCCTGGGCACCTATGACGACGGCCGCCCCTTCTACGCCATGCGGTTCGTCGAGGGCGACAGCCTCAAGGACGCCATCGCGGCCTACCACCGGGAGCATCCCCGGCCCGACCCGAGTGCCGTCGAGTTCCGCAAGCTGCTGGGGCGGTTCGTGGATGTGTCCGAGGCGATCGCCTTCGCGCACAGTAAGGGGGTGCTGCACCGCGACCTCAAGCCGCACAACGTGATGCTGGGCCGGTACGGCGAGACGCTGCTGATCGACTGGGGCCTGGCCAAGGCGACCGGCCGCCGCGCGCCAGCCGGCCCCGACGCCGCTGGTGAGCCGACGCTGGTGCCGGCCTTCGGCGGCGGTCACGAGCCGACCGTGGGCGTGCTCGGGTCACCGCAGTACATGAGCCCCGAGCAGGCCGCGGGCGAGGTGGAGTCGCTCGGCCCGGCGACAGACGTCTACGGGTTAGGGGCGATACTTTTCGCCCTGCTGACCGGGGGACCTCCCGTGGAGGGAGGTGCAACCGATGAGGTGCTGGATCGTGCCCGCCGGGGCGAGATCCGGACGCCGCGATTGCTCAACCCGAACGTCCCCCGAGCCTTGGAAGCAATCTGCCTGAAGGCCTTGGCGGCCAAGCCGGGGGACCGCTACCCGACAGCGCGGGCGCTGGCCGAGGACGTTGAACATTGGCTGGCCGACGAGCCGGTTGACGCGTACTCCGAACCGGTTTCCACGCGGATGGTCCGGTGGGCTCGCCACCACCACAGGACCGTGACCGCTGCGGCAGTAACGTTGATCTGCTTCTGCGTCGCTCTCACGATCGGCTCGGTCCTGATCGGCAGGGAGCAGTCGCGCACTCGGCAACAGGGCCTCCGCGCCGAGGAGAATTACCGGCTCGCGCTGGCTACCGTGGATCGGTTCACGACCCAGATGAGCGAGCAACGGCTCCGGAACGAGCCGGATATGGAGCCGCTGCGCGAAGAGTTGCTGAAGATCGCCAAGGATTACTATTATCACTTTCTCAAACGAAACAATGGAGACAGGGGTGCGAGGATCCAACTCGCCCGTGCTTTGAACCTTCTCGCTTGCATCACTACTCAGCTCGATTCCCCAACTCACGCACTGGAATACAGCCGGCAGGCCGTCGCGGTTCAAGAGGGCTTGGTCCGCGGCGAGCCCAGCCACAGGGGCTCACTTCGCGACCTAGCCGCTTACCTCGATATCCGGGGTCAACTGGAGAGCTACGACGGCCACCTCGACCTTGCCGAGATATCCTACACCCGGGCGATCCAAATCTATCGTGACCTTGCGCGGTCGTATCCATCCGACGGGGTTTGCCGTCTTTATCTGGGGATGGCACTGAAAAACTTAGGACATTGTCAGGTCGCGTCCCAGAGGACAGAGGAGGCGGAGCAGTCCTATCGCGAGGCCATCGCAATATTCGAGTCCCTGTCGCGGGGTGCCCCACCCCTCCACGACCTACCACCAGATAAGCACCTCTCACCGGACCATGAATTAATGATGCACTTGGCCTCGGCTCATGCTTCCATCGGCGATTTGTACGCAGGCAGGGGCCAGCGAGACCTCGCGGAAGGTCATTATCGAAAAAACCTAGAGATCAACGAAGGCCTGTTTCATGCCTATCCCGATTCGCAAGATGCGCAGTTCTACCTCGGACTAAGCTACATGCGACTGAGCAAATTACGTGCGGCCTCTCAGAGGTGGGAACAGGCTGAGGCACTCATCCTACAATCCATCCCAATATGGGAGGGCCTCGCCATTAACCATCCAGCAAGCCGTAGCAATCGCGTCGGACTGTGGGAGGCTCTCGACCATATGTGTCAAGTCGCCATTGCCCGGGGCAGGTCGAAGAATGCGGAGGAGGCCCTCTTGCGGTTGAAAACCCTCTTCGAGTCTATGGCACGGGTTCGGCAGTCTCAGCCGGCTTACAGGGTCATCCTCGCCGTCGTCCTGATCCATCTCGGTCGCCTGGAGCAGGGCCGAGGCGACGTTGGACGGGCAGTGCGGTGGTTGGAGGAATGGACCGCGGTCCTGGTGGAGCTCGCCAAGACCCATCCGGACTATCCGCAGGACAATATGGTCACAGGTGCGACAGAGCAACTAGGCGAGATGCTGAATCAGCTCAAGGACGTCCCTGGCGGCGCCGGAGATCCTTGCCCGCATGATCCACTCGATTGAGCCTCTCCGCCAGCAGGGTCACGACTCTGCCGGCGTGCGCGGCGTCCTCTGTAAAATGCATCAGACCCGAGGCCATTTCTTGGTCTGGTCGGATCAGTTGCGAGAGGCGCTGCAAGAGTGGAAGTCCGCCCTTGACCTTGCCGAAAGTACTGAGCACGATAATCTCCTTCTCGAACAAGCCTATACTCTCGGCAACGATACCGAGGAGCATGAGCGTGTCGCGGCCCTTGCAGACGAATTGTCCCGGAAGTTAACAACGGGGCATTACGAACTTGGCTGCTTGTACGCGCTCGCGGCTCGAGGTGCCGCTCTGCGGCAAGAATCGCCATCACCCGAAAGGGAGGCGATCATCCACCGGTACACTGCTCGCGCTCTAGAACACCTTCGCCGAGCGGAGTCCCAGGGGTATTTCCTAACAAAGGACAATCTCGAAACGCTCCGAACAAACCCGGAACTGGACGCGATTCGCTCGCACGAGGAATTCAAGGCTTTACTGAAGCGGTGCAACTCTCGGAGGGGTTCGGATAAGAGTGCGCTGTGAAAAGGCTCAGATCTTCAGCGGGTGTAGCTGGGTGGGATTTGCACCCACTGAAAAACCCGCACCTTTTCGCGTCGCGCAACATAAACACAACTACCGGACGCAGGGCGGCCAGCGCCGGGTCGTCGCCCTTCACCCGCAGAAGCGCCGGTGGTTGCTGCGTGGGATCGGGAAGTCGTCGATCCGCGTGGTCCGCGGGTCGGCGGCACTCCGACGCTTCGGGTCGATCAGACCGAAGCGCGCAAGTTATCGTGACCTGCCTCCCGAGAACGGGTCCAGCGGCCGTACGTGAGTCTCCTGGCCGCCGGCGTTGGGCCGGATGGGCTGGGGATCAGAAATGGACAAATAGCCGCGCCGATTGGTGACTTCCTGTATAGGTGACCGACGAGACTGTTGCGCCAATGGTCGCGGAAGACGCATTTCCTGAGCTTTCCGACGCATGTTCATACGGCTCATGGTCCCGTCAAGGGGCCGAAATGACGTGGGATTGCGACTGATTCGCCTCGTGGTGCCCGCAATGCGTCCTGAACGACTGCGCCTTTATATGCGGATGACGCACTCGCCACGACACCGAAGCGGTCGCCGTTCCCAGACGGAGTTTCTCACAGCACGGGTAGGGTTCAACCGGCTGAGACCTGCCCCGGGCGATTAGCCGCTGCGAGCGAACGGGTCGGCCGGAAAGGCCAGATCCAGCATCAGCATCTGATAATCGGGGCGCGAACGGACCGGGTCAAGGTCGGTGTCAGCCCTCATGTGGGCCCGATTTTTCCAGCCGGCGGAGACGGCTCGGCGGAGGCTCTTCATCGCCTGGTCCGCCTCGGCCTGGCCATCGGCGGCCGTGAGACCGGAGCGGGCATCGGCGGCGAGACTGGAGAGGAGCGATTGTGAGCAGGCGAGGTCGTAGAAGGCGTCGGATGTCGGGCTCGCCAGCCCTTCGAGCAGGCCGATCGCCTCGCGGAAGGCCGAGACCGCCTCGGCGGGCCGGCCGCACTTTTGGAGCACGATCCCGCGGCGCCTGATGCCGTCGGCAAGGGAGTACCGGGACCGGGATAGTTCGGCCTCGACCATTTTGCGCTCGATCGCCACCGCCTTGTCACACCATGGCAGCGCTTCCCCCGGATTGCCGGTCGTGGTGAGGAGATCGGCGATGGCCAGGTAGGCCAGTGCGAGCTCGTACTGGGTGCCGAGGTCATTGTGATTGGCATTGGCGAGACTGGTCGCGACCGCAAGCGCCGGTTCGCGAGATGCCAGCGCGTCGGCGGTCCGCCCGGCCCGGGCGTGGATCCCGGCGATCTGCCTGTGAATACTGATGAGCTGAGTCTGGTCTCGGATGCCGGAGTTGTCTGCCTGCACCAGGGTCGCCCGCGCCTTTCTGGCCCGCTCGAGCACCGGGATGGCCTCTGCATCCCGTGCCGCTTCGACCATGATTCTGGCGGTCATCGTGTCGATCCAGGCGCGATCGCGGGTGACGGACAGGAGGGTCGGGTTGGCGTCCCCGATTATTCCGAGCAGCTCACGCGCCCGATCGTAGGCGGCGAGCGCCTCGTTGTGACGGCCGGCGTCATCCAGCGAAATCGCCATGTTGCCGAGAGTCCGTGGCACCTCATGGGCGATCCGGGGATTGGTGGGGTTGGCCCGGATGAGCCCCTCGACCAGGTCGCGCGCCCGGCCGTAGACCGCCAGCGCCTGATCGCTTTGGCCCGACGAGGCGAGCTGCATGGCCAGGTCGTCGCATGTTCGGGCGAGCTCGAGCCGGCTGCGCTCGTCCGTCGGATTGCTCCGGTTCAGGTCCTCCAGGGACGCGCGCGTCCGCTTGAGCACATCCAGCCCCTCGCGGACGCGAGAGTTGTCAAAAAGAAACACTCCGTAAAGATGTTCGACCTGCGCCAGCTCGCGTTCGCGCGCGATATCAGCGGGGTCGGACGCGACAAGGTCCTGGGCGATTGCGCGGGCGCGGGCGGTGGCAGCCAGGGCGTCGGCCTTCTGCCCAAGCGACGAGAGCAAGAGTCCGATGGCGGAGTAGCTGCGTTCGATTTCGGGCTGAAGCTCCGCGTCGGCGGGTGCCTCGCGCTCCAGCTCTTCGAACAGGGCCAGGGCACGCTGGTGCATCGCCAATGCATCCTTCTTCGAGTCGAGCTCCGTCGTGAGCTCGCCCACCTCGTAATAGGCGCGCCCAGCGCCAAACGCGAATCTCGGTCCGCCTGCCCTCCCAGCAGCCCTTCCAGCTTGCGGTAGAACTCTTGTGCCGCGCGCAGCAGCTTGGTACGCAGCGCGCCGAACTCCTTCTGTTTGAGCAGCAGATCCTCGCTGACTCCGGTGTGGAAGATCTTGATCGCCTCCTGGGCCAGAGCGAACCGCGCCCGTTCCCGCTGGTTGGAGGCAGCGAGCTCGGTATTGGCCCGGGTCACCTTGGCGTTGGCGACGGCCAGGTCTGCGTTTGCCTCCTTCAGGCTCGCATTGGCCCGGGTCTGGACCGCCAGCACGGCGGCCGTGCCGATCAGCGCCACCAGCACCGCCGCGCTCGCGGCCGTCACAGCCGTCCGGTTGCGCCGGGCCCATCGCCTCGCCCGCCGCGACCACGGCTCGCGCCAAGCCGTCACCGGCTCGTCCGCCATCCAGCGCTCGATGTCCTCGGCCAGCGCCTTGGGCGACGAATAGCGATCATCCGGCTCGAGAGCCATCGCCTTCAAGCAGACCGCCTCGAGCGCCCGGTCGATCGACGGATCGACCGCCCGCGGCGGCCGGAATCCGCCTTTCTGCACGCCGCGGATGATTTCAGCGACATCCCCCTCGAACGGCGGTTTGTTTGTAAGCAGGCAGTACAGCGTCGCGCCAAGGCTGTACACGTCCGACCGCGGACCCAGGTGCTCCAGATCACCCTCGGCCTGCTCCGGGCTCATATAAGCCGGCGTCCCTAGCGCGCTGCCTGACAGCGTATTCGTACTGCCACTGGCAGAGCGCGGCACCAGCGTCCGCTCGCCCGATTCGGACCCCGGCTCGACCCGGCCCATGGGCTTGGCCAATCCCCAGTCGACGACCAACGTCTCGCCGTGCTTACCCATGATGATGTTGCCCGGCTTGATGTCGCGATGGAGAACACCACGGCTATGCGCGTAGTCGATGGCGTTGCAAACATCCGTGAACCGACGCAGGAGATTCCGCAGCGCCAGCGAGCGGCGGCCGAGGTCCGTTTTCAAGGCGGCATCGGCATGGAACTGGTCAACGGCCTCCTTGAGCGAGTCTCCCTTGATGAACCGCATGGCGTAATAGGGCCGGCCGTTACCGTAGGTCCCCAGGCCGTAGACCGGGACGATCCCGGGGTGCTCCAGCCCGCCAGTCACCTCCGCCTCCAGCAGAAACCGTTGGCGGCTGACCGGGTCGTCGGCGTGACGGTCGAGGATCTGCTTGAGCGCCACCTCGCGATGCAGCTCGCTATCGAGCGCCACGAAGACAGCGCCCAGGCCACCCTTGGCATGGGGCCGCAGGACGCGGAACCGCAGCCCGTCGGACGTCGCCGAGCCGACAGAATAGGTGCCAGTGCGGTCGGGGTCGGTATCATCCCCGCTCGAAACCGGACCGGAGCCGACGCGGGCGAGAGTCGCGTCGATTTCGTCGTCGCCGAGTGCGGCCAGGCTCTCGCGAGTCGATCGGCCGGTGGGAATGGCGGCCAGGCTCTTCTCGGTGCTACCGCTGTGCTTCTTGTCGTGGAGCCCGACCATCGCCTGGACGGCATCGCGCTGGTCGGCGTCCATGTCGCCGCGTTCGACGAGGTATTCCGCGATCTGCCGGCCCTTGTCGCGGCTCCAGGCCCGGAACGCGGCGACGAGCTGATCCTGATCGACCAGGCCGTTCTGAAGAGCAAGCAATCCAAAGAGAAGATTGCGGTCGGCGTTGACAGCGGCCATGAGAAAGCTCCAGTCCGCGGCATCAACCCAAGCGCGACCGGCCACGGCACGACACCAGAGCCCCGGCGCGGAGGGGAGCGTCGCATCGGGGTATATTCTCCCATGCACGTACGAGCCGCGCATAGCAGCCAGTCCGCCCTCGTAAGCGCCAATACCGGACGCAAGGCGGCCAGCGCCGGGTCGTCGTCCTTCACCCGCAGAAGCGCCGGTGGCTGCTGCCTGGGTTCGAGAGGTCGTCGATCCGCGTGGTCCGCGGGCCGGCGGCCCTCCGACGCTTCGGTCGATGGAATCCTTCGGTTTCGCCGGTACTTCCACCGAGATCCTTGCCGAGACTGGGCCCGAGGACGGCTGGCCGGGGTTCCCCGTGGCACAACCGATATCTGTTTGCGCATACAATCTGTGTGGTCCGTGGGAGTCGCGTGCCGTGAAATCGTAGACGGCCGGAGATCCTGGTTGCATCGCCCGTGTCGCGGTCACGCTCGGGCCGCGCGGCTCACACTTCCCAGACGGCCGGACTGGGACCGGTCCGCTGAGAGTTCTCGTCATCGGGAGGCAACCTATGAACGCACGCATGGTCTGGTCGCGCATCCTTCTCGTCGTCGGCGGTCTGGCGATGCTGGTCGGGGCCGTTGACCCCATGGAGGGATCGCTCCTGATCCTTCCCGGCAGCGGCTTGGTCGCGCTCGGTACCTACCTCGGCCACGCTGAGCGTTGGTTGATCGCCTTCAGGGTCTGGGTGTTCATCCTGATCGCGATCGGGGTGGGGGCGATGATCGGTCTGACCGCGGTCGGCGGTATCGGGGGCCGTTCTGGCCATTCAATGTGGTGGGGACTGCTGATCCTGCCCTACCTGATCGGCTGGTCCCTGGGGATCTGGGGGCCGGGGGCCCCGCGCTGGATGGTGTGGCTGGGCATCCCTGTCGGCCTCTGGTACCTGACAATCTTCACGATGGCCTTGAGGGGCGGACTTCGTGCGGGCGAACCGATATGGACCGGCCCCCTCATGGTCATCGCGACGCTCGGTCTGGTGACCATCGTCGGCTGCATCTACCGGCTCAGCCGGGGATGGCGGCCTGCGGCTGGCGGGCTCGGCTGACCCGCCCGGCCATGACCCGGCGGCTCACGCCACGTTTTACGTCGGCTCCGCGGCGACGGCCGGGCCATAGGCCGTGCCGCGCCAGGCCACCCGGCCGGTCAGGCAAATGTCGTCCTTTATCTTTATCAGATCCTGAAGCATGAGTCGCCTGCATCGCTACCATACCCCGGGAATCAACCGATACCGGACTCGCTGAGCGTATTCCTTGTAGCCGGTCAACTCGTCCCGCAGAGTTCGATCTTCGCGCATCGTTCGCACGACCAGGAGCAGGCAAGAGAGTATGGCGGGGATCAAGGCCCACAAGGAGCCCAGGGAAAGTGCCATACCCACGAGGTAAGGGTAGGCGGAGACGTATCCCGGATGCCGGACGATGGCGTACGGACCGGTGTCGATGACTCTGTGCCCCCGGTCGGTCTGAATGCGGACGGTCGGCTCGAAGAACTTGTTCACCGACTCCGCCCATGTCAAGCCCGCCATCCCGGCGATGAACAGGGCATAGCCGAGAACGCAGGCCCACCACGGTACGGGGGACCAGTGGAAGCGGCCGTCGTCCAGGGCTGCCAGGATGGGGATGGCCGCCACGGTGGGGAAAAAGACCGCCAGCAAGAGCCGATCCCAGCGTTTCGTCCCCTGGTGGCGGTTGATCCGGGCGGCGATGACGGCGGGGTTGACTCGCCGGAGGTACGACACGGCAAGGATCGAAGTTAAAACGGTCACGAGGAGGAACAACCAGCCCCTGATCCACATCCAGTTTCCAGCGGGCAGGAACAAACTCAGGACGTAGAAGAGCAGCACGCCAGCCAGGCTCAGAAGCATGCGGCGTCGGTCGATAGGTTCCGGCTGCCCTGTCTGATCATCGTCGGTCGCCATGAGGACAACGTCCCCTTAAGATCGCGGCTCATGTTGGGCAACTGGTGGGAACTTGGCCGGGAAGCCATTGGGCAGGCGGCACCCGCGTCGCATCCTCCTGTTGGGCAGAGAGTTGTGGCGGCGTGATGTCCTCTCCCGCAGGAGCGATGACGGGCCGCACCACCAGTTGCCCGACATGAGCCAAGATCGCTTGCCGAGCGTACCATCTTCCACGATCCATTGCACGGTCAGGAGTCGATAGCCCGGCGACGCCGGGCGGCGAGCGGTTTTTCGACCGGGCATGCGTTATGCCGCCGGCCGTTGTCACCGATCACCGAGGCGCGGTCCTGGGCGCGGGACCGTGGCGGGCGGATTCGGGCGACGCGGGCGAGAGCAGGTAGAGGTTTCCCCGTTGGCGAAAAATAAGCGTCTCGCCGGGCTGCCGTCAACGGCGCTGAACCGGGCGGCGGGGGTGGCAGCGATGGTCCGGCTGGCCGCCCTAAGCGTCAGCATCGGCACGGGCTGCACGCTTCCGTTGGTCGCGGCCTATGCCGTCATCTTCCTCGCGGGCCTGATACCGGCGCTCGTGGCCTGGCGTGATTCGATACCGCGTCCTGCGGTGGCGGCCCGTGCGGAAGCAACTACGGCGGCGGGGGAACGGCCTCCGGCCAGGCGCAGAATCGAAGGCGAAACCAGCGGCGGGCGGCTGGTGTCGATCGAGCCGGATCGGCATCGCCTGCAATAAAGCGGATGACGCCTGCGTGCCTGCCGGAGGTCGTCACGGGCGGCACATCCACTACAATTTTACATCATCGCACATAATGCCCATTATGGGGTGTGAGTAGCAATGGAACAGAAAACCGGAATAAGCCGGGGGGAGAGGCTGCGAATGGGCATCGCTGTACGGCCCTGTCACGCTTGTCGCCTCGTGGCCTTCACGACCCAAACGATAGCGTCAGTTTCTGGCCGCGATCAACACCATGAGCCCGAAGCAGCAGAAGGCTGCGATAGCGACGAGGACGAGGGTCAGTGCCAATCGCCTCGTGGCCTTCACGACCCAAACGGCCACGATAGCGGCGACAAACGCGATGACCATGATCCCATAGAGCCAGCGAAACGGATTTGCGAGCCCGTCTGGCTCGTACTCTCCACTGGCCATGAACCCGAAGCAGCAGAAGGCTGCGATAGCGACGAGGACGAGGGTCAGTGCCAATCTCAGGATGAGACGCATGACAGCCCTTCAGCGTGTATAAGTCTGCTTATACGTCGAGTTCAGGCGGGAATCGGGGAAAACCAGCCTGATTTCGGCCCCGTAACGCCGGAAAAACTGAGACTTTAGCACCATCGCCGGGGATTTCAGGATGACGGAGCTTGGTCCGAGCCGTAAACTAAGGGGGAAGAGCCTCTTGCTCAGGAGGGCGACGCCATGCTCTGCCCTGCAGTCTACCCGCCGGACCCCACCTTGGGCATCACCGATCCCCAGATGCTCCCGGACCCGAAGGTCGTCCCGCGCAGTCGGAATTACCCGCATCGGCCGTGTCCGAAGTGCGGCAAGTCTTGCCCTCGGGATCGGGTCCGGACCCGCACCCTGCATGATCTCGGCGATCCGTTGGGGGGGCGGCCCCGTGACATTCACCTCACCTATTCGCAACACTACTGCGTCCGGTGCCAGCACTACTTCACCGCCGACATATCCGGCCTGGCCGCACCCAAGGCCCGCTACACCCATCGGGTCGTGGCCCTGGCCGTCCGGCTGGTCTTCGAGGACGGCTTACCCTATCAGGCCGCCAGTTGGCACCTCTGGCGCGACCACCGCGTCTTCGTCCCCTTCGCCACCATCCAGAACTGGGTCGAGGCCGGGGGGAAAAAAGGCGGCCGACCGGATCGGGACCGACTACCTCGATTGGGCCCTCGACGGCTTCTCGGGATACATCGCCGCTGATGAGTTATATGACGGCCCCTTCTGCGTCCTGTCGATCGTCAACAACCGCGCCTTCAGGCGGCTCTGTTACGAGGTCCTCGACCACGCCCCGACTCACCGGGATATCCGGAGGTTCTTCCGCCGCTTCCGGGCGGCCCTGACCGGCCGGGGGTTGACCCTCCGCGGAGTCACCACCGACGGTTCGGACCTGTATCCACGGCCGATCTCCGAGGTCTTCGGAGCCGTGGAGCATCAGGTCTGTCGCTTCCATATCCTGGCGGAGCTGAACAAGGCCGTCCTCCGCGCCATCGCTCGGGTCCGCAAGCACCTGGCCGCGCAGCAGCCGGAGCTGCCGCGCAGGCGCCCGGCACACCGGAGGCGAGACGGAAGGCCCGGCGACGCCGGCATCTGCAACGGAAGGTCGGGGACCTGTTCGAGCATCGCCATCTGTTCGTGAAGCGGCACCTCGCGGAGGGTGAGCGCCAGATACTCCGACGCATCACTCGGGGTTTGCCTCAGTTGGGGGCCCTCCGACGAGTGGTGGAGGAGATCCACCGGTTGTTCGACCGCCGGTGCCGCACTGAGACGGCCTTGAGGAAGCTGGCTCGGCTGCGGGCTCAGGTCCACCACTTCAAAGGGATGAGACCGATCTTCCAGAAGCTCGAGTCCCCCGACTTGGAGAAGGCCCTGACCTTCCTCGACGACAGCCTGCTGGGTTCGACCTCCAACGCGGTGGAACGGGGCAACCGCCGGCATCGCAAGATGCAGAAGACGGTCTACCGGGTCCGAACTCAAGCGACGATCCGCGGCCGGATCGCCCTGGACATGTTCCGCGAGATCCAAGGTCCGCCCCGCGCCGAAACGATGAAGGTACTCCACCGCGCCAGGCTGCGATAATCCCCGGCGATGGTGCTAAAGTCTCGAGAAACTCGGCGTATAACGATCTTATTCCAGTTTTCTGTTCCGATGCTACTCACGGGCCAACTTATACACCGGATTCTTCGGGGGATCGGAGGCGGAGCCGGACGGCTTACATGTCGAGTTGGCCACGAAGTCAACGTATAATGGGGCATTCTACGATCAGTCAATCAGCCAGTACCGGGGAAGCGACCCGCGACATGAGGCGGGTGCGGCAGTCGTTGGAGGGGCTCGATCGGGATGACAGGCTCGCTGTGGTGCTCGAGCTGGATCATGTCCGCTAACCGACGACGAGGGAGTTGATGGCGATGGGTCTGTTCAACCGGTTGAGGAAGGAAGCGGGGGGGTCATCGGGAGCGAGGATCGAGTCGCTCCTGGATGAGCACTTCCGATCCGTCTGGACGTTAGTAGATCAGGGCCAATGGAACGAGGCATTGCCCCTCGCTCAGCGGGCGACTGACCTGGCCCGCTCGCACTTCGGTGAGGTCCACCCCGACTATGCCGTCAGCCTGAACTGCCTGGCGGAGGTGCACGCGGCGCTGGGGGACTACGACGCCGCCCTGCCCCTGTGCCGCCGGGCCGCCGAGATCACCTGCGCCGCCTTGGGCGAGGCCCACCCCCGCTACGTTGACAACCTGAATAACCTGGCGGTGGTGCACCAGGAGATGGGGGACTACGCCGCCGCCCTGCCCCTATACCAGCGGGCCGCCGAGATCCACCGCGCCACCTTTGGTGAGCTTCTCCAATCGGTCGAGACGTTAGCGGGCCAGGGCCGATGGACCGAGGCGTTGCCTCCGGCTCAGCGAGCAACCGACCTGGCCCGCTCGCACTTCGGCGAGGCCCACCCCCGCTACGCCGACAGGCTCAACTGCCTGGCGCTGGTGCACGCGGCGCTGGGGGACTACGCCGCCGCATTGCCTCTTCACCAGCGGGCCGCCGAGATCCTCCGCGCCGCGTTGGGCGAGGACCACGCCGACTTCGCCGCCAGCCTGAATTGCCAAGCGCTGGTGCACGCGGCGCTGCGGGACTACGCCGCGGCTTTGCCGCTGTACCAGCGGGCCGCCGAGATCCTCCGCGCCGCCCTGGGCAAGGCCCACCCCGACTACGCCGCCAGCCTGAACTGCTTGGCGGATGTGCACCGAGCAACGGGACACTACGCCGCGGCTTTGCCGCTGTACCAACGGGCCGCCGAGATCCTCCTGCGCCGCCCTGGGCGAGGCCCACCCCGACCATGCCCAAAGCCTGCACAACCTGGCGGTCGTGCATGCGTCGATGGGGGACTACGCCGCCGCGCTGCCGCTCTTCGAGCGGGCTGCCGATATCCGCAGCACTAAGTTGGGCGAGGCCCACGCAGACTATCCCCAAAGCCCGCACAAGCTGGCGTCTGCGCAAGCGTCGATGGAGGATGACTCCGCCGCACTGCGGCTGTTCCGCCGGGCGAGGGAGATCCGCCGCACCGCGCGCAGGTTCGACACCGAGTATACCGATAGCGTTAACAGGCTCGCAGATATGTATGCGGAGATGGGGGCCTACGCATTGGCCGTGGCTCTTCGCCGCCCCCCCGACCCGGCGGTCGGTAGCTACGTCGACTACTGTGAGGAGAGCCACCCCAGCTACGCCGACCACCTCGATCTAGTGGCGATGGGACGTCAATGGATGGGGCATTACGCGTCGGCCGAACCCATGTGCCGCCGGGCAATGGAAGTGCGTCGCGCCGCGCTGGGCGATGGCCACCCTGCATACGCAACTAGCCTGCACAGACTGGCGGGGCTTTATAAGTCGATGGGAGACTTCGGGTCCGCCGAACCCCTTTGCCGCAGGGCCATGGAGATCCGCCGCGAGGCCCTCGGCGAAAGGCATCCCGCATATGCCGACAGCCTGAACAGCCTGGCTGAACTTTATCGGATGATGGGCGACTACGCGCGGGCCGCGCCCCTCTATCGTCTCGCCATGGATATCTACTGCTCGGCGGTAGGCGAGAGCCACCCCGGATACGTTGCCGCCCTGAACGGCTTGGCGGTGCTTTCCGCTGCGACGGACCGTGGAAGTCACGCATTGGCCCTGATGCAGAAGGGCGCCGAAATCGACGACGGGATCATCGATAAGATCCTCAGCATGCGCTCGGAGCAACAACGGGCGGCTTTCCTCGCAAGTTTTCGACGGCGCACGGAGACCTTTCTCTCGCTGGCCTTGGACCACCTCGACACGTCGCGTGAGATGGTCCGTGCCGCCTTCGACCTAGTCTTACGTCGCAAGGCCTTGGAGGCAGAGGGACTGGCCGCACGGCACAACGCGGTGATGCAGGGACGGCACCCAGACCTTCAGGCCGAGCTCCGCGAACTCCACACGCTCCGTGCCCAGATCGATGCCCAGATCATTCAGAAGGCCCTGGCCGGGACGGGACCGGAAGGCCCCGGGGCTCACCGCAACCTGCTCCGCGAGTTGACCGGCCTGCGAGATAAACTGGAACAGGAGCTAGCCGGACGGATCCCCGAAATGAACCTTGAAAGTAGGGTGCGGGCCGCCGACCGAAGGGCAGTAGCTCTGGCGCTGCCCGAAGAGGTTGCGCTGGTGGAGTTCGTGCATCTCGATCCGTACGACTTCAAAGCCGTGGCTGCCCGAGGTGAGGCGCCATGGAAGGCGGCGCGCTATATGGCATTCGTCCTGCTAGGCGGGGAGCCGGACGAGGTGCAAATGGTCGATCTTGGCATGGCCGGCCGGGTCAACCGGCTGATCGGCGACTTCCGGGCCGCCATCATCGCCGAGCCCGAGATCGGGGGCGACCGGGATATGGGGAAACGACGCGAGCTGGCCGCTGTCCGCACACATGACGGTGCCGGCTCCGACTTGCGTGCGGCCGTATTTGATAGGCTGACCCGGGCGATTGGGAATCGCACACGCTTGCTGATCGCCCCCGACGGTGAGCTGGCACGGCTTCCATTCGAAGTCTTGCCCACGGCTGACGGCCGCTGCCTGATCGACGACTACCAAGTCACTTACCTGAGCTGCGGCCGCGACGTGCTTCGCTTCGGGGCCGCATGCACTGGCACGCCCTCCGCGCCGATCGTCCTCGCTGCACCTGATTTCGATCTTGGATCAGGAGGGAGACCGGCTCCCAAACGAGCGGCTACGAGTCAGCCGACAGGGCGCGGCTCGCCTTTCCACCGGCTGCCGGGCACGCGGGTTGAGGGAGAGCGAGTCGCCGCCATGCTCGGCGTCTCGCCCTGGCTCGACGGCTCGGCCTTGGAGGGCCGGCTCCGGAGGGAATGCTGCTCGCCGCGAATCCTCCACATCGCGACCCATGGCTTCTTACTGCCTGACCCGAAACGCGACCCGTTTGAGGAGTACCAGAAGGGAATGTTGGACTCCGACCCCCCACTGTCCGGCCCGATGATGGAGAACCCGATGCTCCGCTCGGGCCTGGCGCTGGCCGGGGCCAACACCTGGCTGGCCGAGGCCCACACCTGGATTCGGGCCGAAAACCTCCCCGAGGAGGCCGAGGATGGGTTTCTGACCGCCGAGGATGTCACCGGCCTGGACCTGCTGGCCACCGAGTTGGTCGTCCTCTCGGCCTGTGAGACCGGGCTCGGTCAGGTCCACGCCGGCGAGGGGGTCTTCGGCCTGCGGCGGGCCTTCGTCCTGGCCGGGGCCAAGACGCTGGTCATGAGCCTCTGGAAGGTCCCCGACGAGCCGACGCGCGAGCTGATGGGGGACTTCTACGGCCGTCTGATGGCCGGCCAGGGTCGCGCCGAGGCCCTGCGCCAGGCCCAGCTCGCGATGAAGGCGAGATATCCCGAGCCGTTCTACTGGGGGGCCTTCATCTGCCAGGGCGACCCCTCGCCCCTGGGTACGGTCCGGCGGGGGAGCACGGGCACCGGCGTTGCGACTGACCTGCTACCAGGATCTGGCATCTCCCCCGACGGGGGTTGAGCACGCGCGTTCGGACCAACGGCCCCGAAAGACCGGTCGTATCACGCTTGCGCCGGTCTTCTGTTCCATTGCGACGGGAAGGCCGTCACGGCCGGCATATCCCATACAATGTAACATGACAAAACATAAACGGCCTTATCGGACCAGGCGGCGGTCTGCGAATCGTCCGGCCCTCGACGTTGACGTTGGCATCGCGAGGGACGGGGGGCCAGCGTCGTGCTGCAACGCGCCGGGGCAGTCGAGGAGCAGCGAAGCCGGGAATCACTCCGAAAACGTCATGGCTTTGCCCCTGATGCGGCGCCCGGCGGATATCCTTCTCGCGCACCCCCCGTTCTAGACGCGCAAGAGCGCCTTCCAGACGCCGATCTACCGCTTTCGATCAGGGATCGGGGTCCATCTTGCCGAAGGGTGTTGACAAACCACTCAACGTTGAGTATTCTATCAACATGGCCACCTTCGGCGAACTCCTGCGTGAAATGCGTCGTGCCTCCGGACTCAGCCAGCGGCAGCTCGCGGACCGGGCCGGCGTCGATTTCACCTATATCAGCAAGCTCGAAAACGGTCGGCTCCCGGCCCCGGCCGACGACACGGTCGTCCGGCTCTGCGAGGTCCTCGGCTGCCCAGCAGAGGAGTTCTTCGCAGCGGCAAAGAAACTCCCAACTGGGTTGGGCGAGTCGCTGGTGGGTGAGCCGGCGGCCCTACGCTTCCTCCAAGAGGCATCGCGGCTGAAGCTGTCGCAGGAGGAATGGGAGCGGATGCTTGGCAACCTCCACGGTCTGCGGGGAGGCGACGAGGAGGGGAGGAAATAGCGATGCGAAGGTCGCATTCATACTCGAAGCGCGAGTTGCTCGACTCGTGCCTCCGGCAGTTCTTCTATGAGTATTACGCCGCCGCCAAGAAGCTCCCCTTCGACCCGGGGCGCAAGCCTCTGGTCCAGCAGATGAAGGAGTACACCGGCGTCTACCTGCTCGCCGGCGAGAAGCTGCACTGGTTTATCGAGCAGAGCCTTAAGAAAGGCCCTACCAGCCGGGACTGGGCCGAGCGCACCGCTTTGGCCGCATTTGACCTCGCGGTCCGCTACTCGAAGGACCCCGACGGCAACGCGGGGCTGCGGGACACCGCATACCCGCCGTCGATGCTGCTGGAGTTCCAGTACGCCGACCCCAGGGCCGAGGAGTTTGCCGCCAAGGCTCGCGAAGCCCTAAAGGGCGGGATACGGCGGTTCCTGGCCGACGGCACGGTCAAGGATCTATGGACCGCCATCACGTCTGGCGAACACTACGTCGAGCAGCGGGTCGGCGGTCTCCCGAAGTTCGACGAATACGGCATCGAGGGGCAGATCGACCTGGTGGGACGCAGCGCCGCTGGGGTCCGCGTCGTGGACTGGAAGCTGGGCGTGAGCGGCGGCAGCCACGACAGCCTTCAGTTGCTGATCTACGGCCTCTGGGCCGAGAAGAAGTTCCAGGTTGACCCGACGAAGGTGAGCGCCGGGCGGGTCTTCCTTGGCGACGGGACAGTCGAGGCCGCGCGGCCCCTCGACCGCGGACAGATGGCGGTGGGCAAGGCCCGGATGCTCCAGGACATCGAGCTGATGAAGGAATTGGACGCCTACGGCCGGGCCGGGATCGAGGAGGTATTTTCGCCATGCCAGCGCGAGAACGTATGCCGTCAGTGCAAGTACCAGGGTGTATGCCCGGACAGCCGGTCTGGGTTGGCCCCGAGACAAACATCCGTCTCGTTGACGGTACTGCCATTGCGGGCGTGACGTGTCGGCGGGTGGAGGTCCGCACCGCCATCCGCCCTGCCGAACTCCGTGCGTCGGTATGCAGCAAGCTGCGCCGCCGGCACGGGGTCGTCGCGGTGCCCTCCGCATTCGAGCCGACGGAGATCTTGGTCCTCGGGAGAAAGGAGCTACCTATCGACCAGCTCCGCGACCAGAATTGGCGAGCGGACCTGCACGACGCGGGGCAGGAGCTGCGGTTGCGGCCTGAGTCGGAGGCCGACCAGCAGGTGTTCGCCGACCTGCTGGAGCGGTGCCTCGTAGTAGCCTTCGAGCAGTCCGACGGGTATTGGCGGCTGTCTCGGCCGCTTCGGAACTGGTACGCCGACGAGCCGATCGCGCGGGTGGACGGCGTCGAGGTCATCCCCCGGATATCGTTCTCCACAGTCCGGCTCGGCGACCCCGGCATCGGTATCGCCTTCGACGCCGGCTTCCTCCACCGAACCGAGTTGACCGTCGCCGAGTTTTTTGATCCCTCACTTCCCCTCGGAGAGCGCTCCCGGCGGCGGCGGGACTTCGATAGGTTCCGTAACCGGGCGGAGCGCCGGAAGGGCACCCTGCTGTACACCACCGGCGAGCAGGTCGTCCCGGTCTGCTACTTCGATCGGTTCGCAGAGCGGGTGACCTGCGGAACGACAGGCCCGGTCCTGCAGCACGATTCGCTGTTCGCCTACTGCCAGGAGCGGTATCCGAAGCTCGACCTTGAGCCGGACGACCTCGTGGCCTACGTCTCGTTTCCGGGCCTGCATCGCCCGGTCCCGGTTCCTGCCAAGTGGCTGCGGTTGCGCGTGATGGCGAACGAGGAGCAGTCGTACAGGGGCCTGGGCAGATACAAGACCCTCTCCCCTGACCAGCGCCGGGAGGCGGCGGCCAGGGGATGGAAGATGTCCCAGGAAGTCGTCGAAGGACTGATGGGCTGCGCGGCCGAGGTTACGCTCTGGAGTCCGCCCGAAGACCGCTGCGAGCTGCTGCCGTGCCCCGAACTGCAGTTCGGTGGCGGGCGTGGTTACCGCGCCCCAGCAAGCCGCGGGGGCGGAATACGGCCGCTACTACCGCGAGCGTCTGGAGAAGCTCAAGGGTGGCGGCCTGTACCACTACCCCGCGGCTGTGGAACGCAAGCTGATCGTCGCCACGCCGAAGGTGGGTAACGGCTGGTCGAAGGAGCTTCAGACCGGTTTCGTGGCCGACTTTGGCAAGGTGATCCAGGATATCACCGGCGCGAGGTTCGGGATTACGGAGGTGCGCGAGGATGACCCAGACCGCATCGTTGAGGCGCTTGGGAAGACCGCCGACAGCCAAGGTGAGCCGGGGACTGCCGTGATCGTTTTCGACGAGCGCACGGCGAGCGGGGCCTCGTACTACCTGCTGGCCCAAGGGCTAAAGGGATGGAACCTGAAGCGGCTGACGCGAGGCCAGGTCGTCCGGAAGTGGGACGCGCGCCACGCCGGGCGCGGCGGCGAGGACCAGAGGAAAGCCGACCGGCGATGGCTCGACATGGTGACCCTGTCGGTGCTCGACACCCTGGACCAGATGGACGCGATCCCCTGGCGTATCGCCGACTGGCCGTACGACGCATGCCTTGCGATCGACGTGGGGGAGGGGCGGCGGCACTTCGCCATGTCGCTGCTCATCTGCCGCGGCAAGGGGCAGAAGCCGTCGTTCGCCCGGATGTCCGAGTCCTGGCCGAAGGGCGACCACCAGCGAGAGACGATCAACCCGGTGATCCTCCGTGACAAGATCGTGCAGCTCTTCGACTCCTACGACGACCCGAGTTTCTCTCCGCTGCGCTCGCTTCTGGTCCTCCGGGACGGTCGGCTGTGCGGCGAGGAAGAACGCGCGATCGGGGAGGCGATCGACCGGCTACAGCAGAAGGACCGCCTGACCCAGGACGTGACGGCGGACTTCGTCGAGGTCCACAAGAAGACGATGAAGCACCTGCGGATGTGGCGGCCGCAGGGTCTGGGTCGCGTGAACGTCTTGGAGGGTCAGGCCATCTATCTGGCCGGGGATGCCGTGCTGCTTAGTTGCACGGGCGCGACGACGCTGTCGCAGTCGGCAACGGCCGATCCGTGCCTGCTGGTACTCAATCGGGGGAAGGATGTCCGCCGCGTGGCGCGGGCGTTCTTCGCCCTGTCGCAGTTGAACTATTCGAACCCGAGTAAGGCTCAGCGTTACGCTCATCCCATCCGGGAGACGGACTGCCGGTTGCAACAACGGATGGCAGAGGACATGCGAGGAGTCAAGTGACACCCATACCCAGGAGGCGACGATGAGTCAGGAATGGTTGAACATCCAGAGTTTCTTCACAGACCACGAACTGTTGGGGGCGATCAACGACCTGTCCATCGCGGTCAAGCTCGAGGCAGCCGGCGTGCGGGACGCCGAGCGGGAGCGCCGGGCCAAGGAGGCGCGGAAGTTCCTGAAGCGTTTCCTCGGCCGCCTCAGCGAGGTCGAGTCCGCCGATGGCAAGGAGCTGGTGCTGGGCATTGATGCGCGGTTCCAGAGCCTGACGGACGCGATCGCATCGGCCCGCCAAGACGGCACCCGGTACCAGTCCGTCCTGATGCAGGGCGGCTCCTCGGACGCATTGCCCCTGCTGGATGCAAAGGCCCCGGAGGCGCGCTCTCAGCTACTGGAATGCCTGGCGGAACTCCGGCGCGTGATCGAGCAGCACCAGCAGACCGACGCGGCCGCGATATTTGAGGATCGTTGATGCGCGCATATCTTGAAGAATCCAATCAGGACGTGCTTTACCAGATCGCGGTCGTCCAGGAGCTGCTGGGCAAGACGAGCGTCTGTGGCGAGCTGACTCCTTACGTCGGCCAGATCATCCAGATCTGTGAGGCCCTCCGCCGGCAGGCCCAACGCAACCTCACCGACCTGAGCTACGGGCTCGAAGACACGCTGAGCGACATCCTCGCCGCGACCCAGTCGGTCACCAATTTCTTCGAGGTGGTGAACACCCGGCTCGCGGCCCCGGTGGTGCGCGCAAGCCGGAAGACCGGCTCGGACTGCTGGTGCTGCGATTCCTGCACGACTCCCACACCAAGACGGCCTGCCTGCCGTTCGGGCTGGCGGACGGGAGCTTCGCAATCTACCCGACCGACAAGATCCCGCCGATCTACTTGGTCCCCACTTCCCGGCAGACGACGCTTCTGTACCTGCCGCTGCTGTTTCACGAGTTCGGCCACCTCCTCTACGCCTGCCACAAGGCCGAAATGGACGACCTAGTCAAAGACTTTCAGGCCGTGGTCGCCAGGGCGCTGGCACCGAAATCGGTCCGCAGCCGGGCCGGGGCCAGCCGGTCATCAACGTTCCGGCGGCAGGTCGTGACTGCCTGGTACGCCTGGGCGCAGGAGTTCTACTGCGACGCGGTCGGGATCACGCTTGGCGGGCCGTGCTTCATGAAGGCCTTCTCGCACTTCTTCCGCACCCGCTCGAACGACCAATACTACGTACCGCGGGACCAGCAGCTACTCCGCAGACATCCGGTGACCTGGCTGCGGACGAAGATGCTGGTTGACCGCGCCCGCAAGCACGGGATGGACTCGCTGGCCGACGGGGTGCAGAACGCATGGGCGGAGACGGCCCGGGTGCTCGGCGTCCACGAGGACTACGAGGGGACGTGGGCGGACGAGTTTTTCGTGCCGCTGCGGCAGATGCTGGACGACATGATTGAGGAGTCCCAGCCGTACGCACACCAGCCTTCAGACGTCACCTTGCCCCGGGGCGATGAGAATTCGCTGTCGCCGATTCAGCTTTGCAACCTGTCCTGGGACCGGTTCGAGACGGACAAGAAGAGTTACCGGGCGTGGGAGAAGGGGGCGATCGAGTCATTCCTGCTCGGCGCGTGAGTGAACGCATCGACGACAACCGACGTCTCTAATCGGGCGCGTTTCGCTGCGCCATCCGGAGGCGAATGTTCCGGGTGATTGGAGGAGGAAGCGTGGAGTACCCGGTGTTTTACTCCTGGCAGAGCGATCTGCCGAAGAGATGTAACAGAAGGTTCATTCGAGAATCTCTCGATGAAGCCGTCCGCAGGGTTGTGGCTGAGGGCCAGGTGGAGGACTCACCGCGCGTAGATGATGGGATGGAGGGAATCGCCGGCAGCCCCGAGGTTGCCAGCGTGATGTTTCAGAAGATCGACAGGTGCGCACTCTTCGTCGCCGACACGACCCTCGTCGGATCAATCCCCGCCGCTCAGCCCGATCACCTACCGAAGCGAGTGCCGAACCCCAACGTGTCTCTCGAAATGGGATACGCAGCAGGGAGGATCGGCTGGGATCGGATCATCTGCGTGATGAACGAGGCGTATGGCGAGCGGAAAAACCTTCCCTTCGACGTGCGAAACCGTCGCTTCCCGATCGACTACAATCTCCACGCTGACAAGATAGACAGTAGTTTCCCTGATGAAATGCACAATCGCGGCCTGATGCGTACCGCCGCTGTCGCCGCGGCGGCTCCCCGGCGCCGCCGAGCGTTTCTGGCTGCTGCACCGGACGCGGGAGCGCCCCGCGATGCCCGCTCTTGACCGTCCTACAGCCGGCTCATGCCACGGCCTCCTCGGTTTCTCCACCATCTCCCAGCCACTCCGACAGGAGCTGCTGAATTTCCGCCCGGTGCCGCCGCATCAGCCGCTCGGCGTCCAGGACGCTCGGCCGGTCCTTGTCCTTGTGCCACGGCGGCCGGAACCACCAATCCGCCTCCCCGGCCGCCTCCAGGCGGAATTGCAGCAATCGCAGCAGGCTCATCGTCACCCACTGCGCCTGGCTGGTCCGCTCGATCGGGTTCTTGGTCCACGCCCGGCACTCCTCCCAGCCCAGCCGCTGCTTGAGGTCGCGGAACCCGTCCTCCTGCCGGAACCGCGCCGCGAACAGCTCGACCATCTGCAGCCCGGTCAGTTCCACGGCCGAGGTCACCAGCGCGAATCGCTTCCTGTACCCCTCGACATGGGCGATGATCGCCTTGACCGGCACCTCGTGGCCCAGCACCCGCCAGAGGCAGACCACCTCCTTCCAGCGGACCTTCCGCTGTCGGCCGTAGATGAAGGCGACGCCGGTCCGCCAACCCCGCTCCCACCGGCCGCCACGGCGGGGCGGGTCCAGCCGCCGGCCCCACTTCGGCAAAGGCCCCCGGGTCCCGGCGGGGCGATCGGCCGGCGGCAGGGCATAGAGTCGGGCGTCGTGCCGCAACCGGGTCAGGAAGTCGATGCGCCGGCCACCCCCCTCGGGGAGGACCAGCGGCCGCACGACGCTCCGCAGGGCGTAGCCGCCGTCGAAGACGCCCAGGTGCTTGCCACCGGTGATCCGCGCCTGCTCGCGGAGCAACTCCACGGCCAGCTCGCACTTGGTCCGGAACGTCAGCGGGCCGCCGGGGCCGGCGGGCAACTGCGACGCGCGGAAGTAGAGCCGGCCGGAGATCGGCAGGAACCACCCCGGCTTTCCCGGCTCGTGGAGCAGCGCGCCGAGGACGACCCAGTTGTGGGCTCGGACGGTACCGGCCCGATTGGGGCAGCGGGCGGTGTACTCGTGGAAGGTGCAGGTCCCCCAGACGTGGGGGCTGGAGCGATGGACCTTGGTGTCGTCGACGGCCGAGGCGATGTAGCCGTGCCAGGTTCGACCCGGGGCGGCCTCGACCAGGCGGGTCAGGTCGTAGGTGACGCGGCCCTCGTGCCAGCCGCCGTACTCGGCGAAGGTCTCCAGGGCCTTCCAGGCGGCGGGCTGCTCCAGCGCCAGGACGGACTGGGTGATGGTGTGCTCCTCGACGTTGAGGGCCATCGCGGTGATCCACTCGGCGAAGCGGCGGAAGCCGCGGCGGGTAAACGAATGGGCGAAGGCCTGCAGCAGAGCTTGCCAGGTGGTCCAGGTGAGCGTAGCTTCGGTCATGGTGCGTCTCCTGTGTCGGGGCCGGTCGGGGTTGGTTACCACCCGGCAGGTTCCGACCAGGAGACGCCGCCTTCAAGGCGGTACATCCGATCAGTTATTGTGCCTTCCTACTGGGAAACTACTGGTTAGTTGGTTGCGTTTCCATCGAAAAGGAGTTTCGAAGATGAGGTCAAACTGGTTTTTCGCAGTCACGGGCTTTTGCCTGGTCGTCTCGCTTCTTTTCACCGAGCCGTACCCGACTGCCGTTGCACAGGAGGGCGCTGGCCGTGCCTCGTTGACCATCGATCTGGTTGGCTTCAAGGACACGTCCGGTAAAGCGATCATCTACCTGTTCGACAACGAGAAGTCGTTCAAGTCGGCCGACATGCGGAAGGACCGCAAGGAAGTGGAGAAGTACTTCCGGTCTCTGGTGGAGGTGCCAATTCAGGTCGCCGGAAATAGTTTGTCGGCGAAGTGCAAAATCGGAAATCTGCAGCCAGGCGAATACGCCGCGGTTGCCTTTCACGATGGAAATGGAAACGGCAAAGTGGACTCGAATCTTGTGGGCGTGCCCACAGAGGGGTTCGGCTTTTCCAACGATGTCCGGCCTCAAGTTCTCCCGATTCCCAAGGCCCCGACGTGGAAGGCAGTCTCGTTCGTCGTGCGGCCCGGCGAAAATAGCATTCGCATTCACGTGCGTGACTGAACAGGCGCCATACGGTTTTCGCGACGCTCAGCGGCACGTGCCGCTGAGCGATGAACGCCAGGACATAAGTTGGGACGCAAGAGATTGGGTTCGCTGTCAAGAAGGGAATGACGATGATTCTCGTAGAATGGATCTTCTACTTGACGACCGTGTTTTCCGAGGACGGCCCCAAGGCTAGGAAGTTCACGATTATCGAAATCAATGACACCACATTCAAATCGAAGGCTGAAGGCCAAACCATTGAAAATGGCTGGACAAGAGTCAACCAGGCCGGCCGCCAATCTGCTGCATCTATTGAATCATCATCTTCTTGGTATTGGGGCGGCGGGTTAGGACTCGTCCCGCCGGTGCATTTATCGTCGCTTGCGGGATCGCACCGGCCAACTCTCCATCGCCATGTCCACCACGCCGAAAAGTTGCTCCTGCGTCCCTCTGTGCTGATCCTGAAGCGCGATGCCCTGGATAACCACCGAGTAGAACCGTGCGAGGTCTGGGGCCAAGACGGTGAGGGGCAACTCTCCGGCGTCAATGGCGCGGTCGAACCGGTCCCGCGTGGCCAACTCGATACGCCGACGAAGGCTCTGCCCCACTTGAATGATGGAGCCTCCATCATCCTCGTGGCCTCCGCCGGGAAGAACAAAGGCTTTCCGGGCCGCAGCACCTACAGCGCCACCAAGGCGGCGCTCCGGTCGTTCGCCCGGACGTGGACCAACGAACTCAAGGATCGGGAGATCAGGACCAACGTGCTGAGCCCGGGCCCGGTCAACACGCCGATGTTCGACTCGCAGTTCCCGTCCAAGGAAGGCGCCGCCGAAGCCAGAAAGCAGATCACGGCGATGACGCCTCTGGCGCGCCTGGGGCGTCCCGAGGAGATCGCTTCCGCAGCTTTGTTCCTGGCCTCGGACCAAAGCAGCTACGTCGCCGGTATCGACCTGCCGGTCGACGGCGGCCTGGCGGCTGTCTAGACCGAAGGACTTAGGCGCGATGCAGCTCGCAAAATTCGGACATACCGGCCTGACCGTCTCCCGCATGTGCCTCGGCACGGCGACTTTCGGAAAGCAAACGGACGAGGCGGAATCACACCACATACTCGACGCCGCGGCCGACGCGGGGATCAACTTTCTCGATACCGCCGACTTCTATCACATGGGCGCCGCTCACGCGCAGCTCGGCAGCACGGAAGGGATCACCGGACGCTGGCTCAAAGGCAAACTCCACCGCTTTAACGTCGCGTCAAAAGCAGGGGCAATGATGAATGGATCAGGATTCAGGGACCGCATCTTGGAGAAGGGTGGAACACCGTGACAGCAGCCAAAATGATCATTCAACAGCTTGAGTCTTCTCTCTGGCTACTTACCCACTCACTTTCAGATTTTTCTGACGATCATTGGACTCATATCCCAGGAGACGGGTTACCTTGCGCCGCCTGGATTGTAGGTCATGCTCTACTTGTTGATAGACAGGTGCTCGAAGTACTTGAAGAGCTCGAAGAGCTCGAAGCTCCAATACTGCGGGCGCTGCCGGCCGACTGGGAAACACGATTTCGGAGTCATCCAGAGGATCAGTACGCATCAGAGTACTATAATTGTAACGCTATCTGCAAGCATTTCGTCACCCATCGCCATGCATTAATCGCTGCCGTTTCGCAGATTGCAGCCACTTCTCTTGACAGATATCTGCATCAGGACATGCAAAATAGATTCCATTATTTATTCGACGACGAAAACCCGCTCTTTGATTATGAGACCATCGGAGAAATGATCTTGGCCGCAGCTTTCTACACATTCCAATTGGCCGGGGAAATGTCCGTGGTTCACCGGTCTTTAGGAATGGCTGCAATTGAGAGACTCCTCGCCGAACGCCACCGCGAGTTTGGAGGCGATAAGCCGATTTTGCCTTGAAAGATAGGGCTTGCGTCCCCGTGAATGAGGATAAAGGGTCCTTCCTTTGGCAACGGGCTATGTGACGGCGAGTCTATGCAAAAATTGATGAAAGAAATGTTAAGAGACGTCGATGAATCAGGAGTCGGCGGGTCATCCACACTATCAGCTTGGCGAAAGCGAAAGCGGCGTTGGCGAGGGCGGTCAGAGTGCCGAGCGGAGGGTAGATGATCCACCCGTATTCGAGGACGGCGAGGCCGGATAAGCAGGTGAGAAACAGGCATTCGCGGAGTGCGTGCGACGTCAGTGTTTGGAATATTTGCATAACGTCCCCCACTGGTGGCTGGGGGTTGATAAAGCTGATCGAAGATAGGTCACGCTGCCCTTTACCGTGAGGTTGGACATGCGACAGCGTCCCCCAGCCCAAGGCCGAGGGTGCATCGCGGTTGCACGAACCGCTTCGATCAGGGGTTATCACGCCCCAAAACGGCGGGATGCCGTTTCAGGCAGGAACATACGTGAAATCAACAAAGTGCGCAAGCAATTTGCGAGGAGCTGTGGAGAGGGGCCCTGCCGGAGCCGTGGAAGCAGGCCGGCGGCGGGTTACCGAACATAAGCGCCAATACCGGACGCAGGGCGGCCAGCGCCGGGTCGTCGTCCTTCACCCGCAGAAGCGCCGGTGGTTGCTGCATGGGTTCGGGAGGTCGCCGATCCGCGTGGTCCGCGGGTCGGCGGCCCTCCGACGCTTCGGTCGATCCGACGCATGGCGCTAGCCCCAAAACAAGCGTGATAAAAAAAAGCGGTTGTGTTCAACCTATGTGATCACGTTCATTAGATTGAGACGTACCTTCTACAGCTCGGGGGGATTTGGGCCCCGTTGCTGCCTCGAATTCTGTCTTCGGCATCGCCACCCCCATTTGCTTCTCTCGAAGGCCAACACGGATCGGGGCATCCGGACCCCGACTTCAGTGAGCGACCCCTCAACACAGCCGGCGTGAGTGCAACCGCTCGACCAGCCGGAGGAACACACCTTGCCACGGGTTCCACGACAACAACCGGTAGATCAGCCGCCCCCCCGCCCGGACGATCTGGCACGGCATCTGGATGAACGCCGCGCAGTACGTCGCGAACTCCATCCGCAACAACGTCCGCCGCTCCGCCTCATGGCGGGCCCGGTGCCGCGGCGCCACCGGCACCAGCAACGCACTCCAGGCCTTCAGGCTCCACGCCAACGAGCCCATCACCATGTACGCCCAGTTGCTCACCAGGTCGTCCACGGGGGTGGTCAGGGCACGAACGCCGCTCTTGAGTTGCGCGATCAAGTTCTCCTGGTCGCAGCGATCGTTGGCCGAGAACACCACCTCCTCGGCCGTCATCTCACGGTCGTTGGTGATGTAGAAGAAGTAACGATACTCCTCGAACAGCCGCATCTGTCCCCGGTCGACCCCCACCCGCTTGCGGAGGACGATCAGGCGATAACTCTTGCGGCAAGCGAGCGGTCGGTAGGCGAACTCCGCGACCATCTCCTCGAGCAGCTCGACATTCTTGTAGCCGCGCTCGCGGACGATCTCGGGCCGGAAGTGCTCGGGCTTCTCGCGTGGAGCGGTCTTGATCGGGTACCGTGGCGGTCGTTTCAGGAGGCGGTACGAGTCGGCCGGCAA
Source organism: uncultured Planctomycetota bacterium (assembly GCA_963815795.1). GTDB lineage: Bacteria > Planctomycetota > Planctomycetia > Isosphaerales > Isosphaeraceae > JAKAUH01. The sequence continues at coordinate 134,781 of CAWFIC010000017.1, forward strand.
GGCATCGGCCCGGGCCTTGAGCGACTCGTAGGCCTCGTAGCCGAAGAAGAACCGGATGTCGCCCGCTTCGTCCCAGCGATCCAGGTGCCCGGTCTGGGCGAACTTGGTGTCCCCCCGCAAGAGGATCTTGCGGAAGCCCGCCCGACGGGCCAAGGCGACGGCCATGTCGATGAAGACGTCCGCCCGCTCCGCGGAGGGGCGGTTGCCACTGCGATTGAACAGGTAGAGCGGCTCCGCCGTATTGGCCAGCGAGATCACCAGCGGATGGTAACCGTACTGGCCGTCGTAGGTGAAGTCCATCCCCTGCTTGCACTCCCCATCGCTGGGCACGATGCTGCCATCGGCCTCGAGGATCGCCTCGGCGAAGAACTCGGGGGGCTGCTGGGCCCAGACCCGCAGCCGCGCCTCGTTGATCGTGTCCATCAGGGTGAGGACATCGGCCTCGGCGAAGCGGCGGCAGAAGTCCCCGGCGGTGGTCGGGTCCGGGATCCGTTTGGCCCCCAGGGCGTCGAGGTAGACCTCGTCGTTGCGCCGCAGCTCGAGGTGCTCGATGCGCCGGCCGCCGGCGAGGAGATTCAGGGCGATGTTGAGGACGTGGTCGGATTCGTGGTAGGGCAGGTGCCGCTTGAGGAGGTGGAGGTTGCGGTCGATGTCCTGGATGAGCTCGATCTTCTGGGCCAGGAGGAAGAGGGCGCCGATGCCGCCGGCACTGAGCCCGCGGCCCCGACCGGCGTGTTCGTAGTGGATATTGCTGGCGGTCATCATGGGTACCGGCCGCTCCGGGCCGGGCGTGTTGTCGAGCCGTTTCTTGATCCGCCGTTGCCCCTCCTGGAAGAATCTCTTCTTGCGTGCCGCTCGCTTTTTTCGGAGAGTGGCGCTCGACTCCGAAGGCCCCCTTGTCTTGGAATGGTGAGGATGTGAACCTACCTCCATTATTCCAAGACCATGCGGGGTTTTCGAGCTTTTTCTCCCGAAGCGCGCCAAACGCACTATAAATCACGCTTGGTTAGGGGCTAGCTTAAGACCATTTCGAGCGATTCTCCGGTAGTCTGGCCTCGGCTCGGGGTTGTGTCAGGCGGGCCCCCGGCTTCGGCCGCCGCTTCCGCGCCCGCGGCTCCCACCGCCCCGGCCGGTCGCCGACGCGGTGGTAAGCGATCACCTCCAGCATCGCGTCGATCAACGCCGGGCGGTCCTTCGGCCGCGCCGCCTCGAGCTTCGGCGCGAACGCCGTCACCGCCTGCTTCGCCCCCTTGAAGCTCACCTGCCGAGGCTCCAGCCCCTTCTCGCCAGCGGCCACCGCCATCACCGTGCGAAGCAGGTTGTACGCCAGGAGGTGGGCCCAGATCTCCTTGCGCACCATCTCCGGCGTCTTGCACCGCAGGACGTCCATCTGCATCACCGACTTGATCGAGCGAATATCGACTTCCCCCTCCCACCTCCGCTCGTACAGGTCACCGATCTGCCCGCCGTCGATCGCCGCGTCCAGGATCGTGGTGATGACTTTGAACCGCTCGGCGCGGTTCTCCTTGTCGCGGGCATCGACGCTCACCTGGCGCATCAGCAGGACCTCCGGGTAGTGGCGGTACTGCTCGCCGGTCATCCCGCGCGGCTTGTTGGGCCGCCGCCAGAGGAGGATCTCGCCGTCGGGCCGGTTTCGCAGCACCTGGCTCCCCACCCGCTCGTATTGGGCGCGGACGACGACATCGATCCCGCGGCGGCGCAATTCACACACCAGGAAGTAGTTGTCGAACAGCGCGTCCGCGAGGAGCACATCGCCGGGCCTGAGGGCGCCGTACATCGTCCGCAACAAGGTGGTCTCGCCGGTGCCCTTGCCCTCGTACGGCGCGATGGCCAGGTCGTGGCAGGCGCCGGTCGCCAGCGACAGCAGCACGGCGACCCGCGCCAGCGGGAAGCCCAGCCCCGGCTGTTGCGTCGGCGGCTGGGGGTAGGCCGCCTGGTTCTCCGGCGTGTCGGGCATCGAGACGTGCGACCCGTCGGCGATGAACACGTCCCGCCCGTTCCACTTCCACTCCCGCGCGGTCCCGGCCTGCAGCTCCCGGGCGGTCCGCTTCGCCAGGGTGCACAGGACGCCGGTGGGGAGGCGGCCCCGGGCGTTGCAGTAGCTGGCCGGGTTGGGCGAGCAGATCTCCAGGCCGTTGGCGGCGCGGTGGGCGATGATGCGCGTCACGGCGTCGCGGCAGCTCTGGTCGTCGCTGAGGACCTGGGAGAGGAAGCCCCAGATGGTCGTGACCGGGCTGAACAGCCGGTCCCGGTACCGGACGCCATGCTCGTTGAGGGCGTCGTGGATCCGGGCCTCGGTCAGGACGTCGGCGAACGGGAGGCCGTCGTTGTGCGCGAAGCGGGCGCGGAGCCGATCCAGGCTCGTCCTGGGGTCGGTCCGGGCGTCTCGGGGCGGGACGATCGAGATCGCCTCGGTGGGAAAGGGTTGGTAAGTGATCATACCCTATCCTACGTCGGCGCATGGACTAAGGTTCACTGCGGATTCGAGGCGCTGGGCCTGCGAGCGAAGGATCGCGGGTCCATCGGCGGCCGATGACGGTACCCGCGAGACGATCACGCACCGCCAGGCGAATCATCGAAGTTCGCGTCGAGTGACGGACAGACCCGGCGGAGGCGCGGAGGCGTCCCACCCGTGGTCCCTCACAAGCCCAAAGGCTTATGCTAGCGCCATGCGTCGATCCGACCGACGCGCGCAAGCTTTCGTGACCTGCCCCCCGAGAACGGCTTCAGCGGCCGTGCGTGAGTAGCATGGCAGCCGGTGTTCGGCGGGATGGACTGGGGATAGGAATATGGACAAGAAGCAATGCTGATTGGTGGTCTCCCGTATAGATGATCGTCGTGACCCCTGCGTCAAAGGTCACGGAAGACGCATTTCCTGCGCTTTCCGACGCATGTTCATGTGGGTCATGGTTCCGTCCAGGGGCCGAAACGACGCGGGATCGCGACCGGTCCGCCTCGTGGTGTCTGCGATGCGTCCTGAACGGCTGCGCCTTTCCACGCGGATCACGCAGCGAACGAGGCCCCCGACCGTGTTCCTCAGCGTGCCGCGGCGAACGGTTCGTCCGGGAAGGCCAGGTCGAGGAGCAGCAGCCGGAAGTCCTCGCGGCCGCGGAGGGGGGCCAGCGCCGGCTCGTAGCGGTACAGAGCCGCGTTGCGATAGCCCATCGCGGCGGCCCGTCTGAGGTCGTCCATCGCCCGGTCGGCCAGCGAGGGCGCCTCGGCGGTCGACGGCCCCGAGCCGTCGCGCCCGCCGGCGGCCGCCAGCGTCGCCCGGCGCAGGCCAGCCCGAACGACTGCCTCCCATCGCGCGCGGACAGCCCCTCGAGCAGCGCGACGGCTCGGCGGGCATCGGCGGCGGCCCCGGCGGCGTCGCCGGCATCCCGCTTGAGCCGGGCGAGCCGCCTCAGCCCGTCGGCCAGGCTGGCGCGGTAGTCCGGCACCTTCAGGTACGCCGAGGCCAGCCCTTCGGCGAGGGCGACGGCCCGGGCGTGGCGGTCGCGGGCCTCGCCGGCCCGGCCCAGGTCGCGGAAGTGCGCCCCCGGCGGAGTTCAGCGCGAAAGCGAGGGCGTCGCGATAATCGGGGACGTTCGGGCCATCCCGGGCCAGGGCCTCGAGGAGCGAGCGAGCCGACTCCAGCTCGGGCAGCGCCTCGGCGGGTCTCCCGTCCGTGGTGAGGAGGTTGCCGACCCGGCTGTGACTGACGGCCAGGTCGTAGCGGTATTGGGTGACCTCGGGGTGCTCGGCGGCCAGGGCCTGGAACAGCTCCTGGTACCTCCGCTGCTCGGCCAGCGCCCCGGCCAGGTCCCCGGTCCGCTCCAGCAGGCCACCGACCACGTTGTGGCTGACGGCCAGGTCGCTGCGGTAGCCGGGTACGTCGGGGTGCTCGGCGACCAGGGCCTGGAACAGCTCGTGGCCCCTCCGCCGCTCGGCCAGCGCCCCGGCCAGGTCCCCAGTCGCCTCGAGCAGGAGGCCGACCCGGCTGTGGCTCACGGCCAGGTTGCGGCGGTATTCGGGGACGGCGGGGTGCTCGGCGGCCACGGCCCGCATCAGCTCCTGGTTCTTCCGCTGCTCGGCCAGCGCCCCGGCCAGGTCGCCGGTCCGCTCCAGCAGGTCGCCGATCGATGCGAGGGACCCAGCCAGGTTGCTCCGGTCGTCGGGGACGGCCGCCCCATCGCGGGCCAGGGTCTCGAGCACCTCGCGGGCCCGACGGAAGGCCGCCAGCGCCTCGACGACCTTCCCGGTCGCCTCGAGGGCCGCGCCGGATCCCTCGAGGGCGGACCCGAGGGCCCGGCGCGCTTCGATCGTCGCCCCCGGCCCGGCTGCCAGCGGCTCGGCCAGCGCGCGGGCCTCCTCGTACACGGCCAGCGCCCCGGCGTGGTCGCCGACCTCCACGGCTTCCCCACCCAGGCCGTTCAGCGCGCGGGCCAGCTCGACCCGGGCCGACGCGCCGGACCCCGGCCGCGCCGCCAGGTCGCGACGGATCGCCACCGCCTTCCTGAAGGCCGCCAGCGCCTCCGGTTTCTGGCCGATCTTGTCGATCAGCTCGCCCAGCTCCGTGTACGACTCGGCCAGCACCGCCTTCGAGCCGGCGTCGGACTGGCCCTCCAGCAGGTCGCCCATCCGGTCGTAAAAGCGCCGGGCCGAGCCCAGCAGCTTGTCCCGTAGCGGCCGCAACCGGTCCTCCTTCAGTGCTTCTTCCTCCTCGACTCCCGCCTTGAACGACCGGATCGCCTCGCGGGCCAGCTCGAACCGCGCCTGCACCCGCTCGTTGGCCTCGGCCAACGCCGCGTTGGCCGCGTCCTTCTGCCGGACCGCCTCGCGAAGGGCGACGTTGGCCCGGTCCAGATCGGCGTTCTTTGCCGCCAGCGCCCGGTTGGCCCCGCGCTGCACCGCCAGCACCGCCCCCAGACCGGCCAGCGCCACCAACACCGCCGCCACCGCCGCCGTCACCAGCGGCCAGTGCCGCCGCGCCCACCGTCGGCCGCGCCGCGCCAGCGGCTCGCGCCACGCCGAGACCGACTCGTCGGCCGTCCACCGCTCGACGTCCTCGCCCAGCCCCCGGCACGACGCGTATCGGTCCCCGGGCTCCGTGGCCATCGCCTTAAGGCAGACCGCCTCCAGCGCCTCGTCGATCGACGGGTCGAGCTGCCGCGGCCGCGCGAACTCGCCGCGTTGGACCTTGGGCAGCACCTCGAAGACGTCCCCCTCGAACGGCGGCTTGCCGGTCAGGAGGCAATAGAGCGTCGCACCGAGCGAATAGACGTCGGAGCGGAGGCCGAGCCGGTCGAGGTCCCCGGCGGCCTGCTCGGGGCTCATGTACGCCGGCGTGCCCAGCGCCGAGCCCGGCAGCGTCTCGGCCGAGCCGCTGGCCGATGAGGGCCTGAGCGTCCGCTCGCCCGAGTCGTGGGCCGATTCGACCTTGCCCAACGGCTTGGCCAGCCCCCAGTTGACCACAAGCGTCTCGCCGTGCTTGCCCACGATCACGTTGCCCGGCTTGATGTCGCGGTGCAGCACGCCGCGGCTGTGGGCATATTCGATGGCGTTGCAGACGTCGAGGAACCGGCGCAGGAGCTTGCGCAGCTCCAGCGACCGGCGGCCAGGGTCATGCTTAAAGGACTCATCGGCGTGGTACCGCTCGATCGCCTCCTTGAGGCTGTCGCCCCGGATGAACCGCATGGCGTAATACGGGCGGCCGTCGCCGTAGGAGCCGAGGCCGTACACCGGGACGATGCCGGGGTGCTCCAGGCCGCCGGTGATCTCGGCCTCGATGAGGAACCGCTGCCGGCTGGCGGGATCGTCGGCGTGCTCGTCGAGGATCTGCTTGAGCGCCACCTCGCGATGCAGCTCCGCGTCCAGCGCCACGAAGACGGTGCCCAGGCCGCCGCGAGCATGGGGCCGCAGAACGCGGAACCGCTGCCCGTCGGAGGTGGCGATGCCGACGGCGTAGCTGGCGGTGCGGTCGGGGTCGCCGTCGGAGCCGGAGGCGAGCTGGGTGAGGGACTGCTCGATCGCGGGGTCGCACAGCGCGGCGAGCGACTCGCGGGTGGACCGCCCGGCGGGGATGGCGGCGAGGCTCCGGGCGTCGTCGCCGCCGTGCTTCTTCAGGTGCAAGCCGACCATGGCCTCGACGCCGGCGCGCTGGTCGTGGTCGAGATCGCCGCGTGCGGCGAGGTGCTCGGCCAGGGGCCGGGCCTTGTCGCGGGTCCAGGCCTGGAAGGCGGCGACGAGCTGGATCTGGTCGATCAGGCCGTTCTGCAGGGCCAGCAGGCCGAAGAGCAGATCGCGTTCGGCGGCGAAGGCGGCCATGGGGCAAGTCTCCCGGGAGCCCGGCACGGGCGGTGTGCGGTCGGCCCCCGGCGCCGGGGGCCTGCGGCCGTGGTGCGCTGGATCGGTTGAATTATCTCATGACGCGTCAACCGATGCAGCCCCGTCGCAGCCGATCGGACTGCCGGCCCCGCGGCTCCGCCTGCGGGCCGGTCGCCTTTGTGTGCAGGAAGCGCACCGCTGAACCAGCGACCAGAATCTCTACGCTGTTAGGGTCTTCGCCCCAGCCCACAAACCGCGAGCCGCGCTGCGCGCGTCGGTTCGACGACACCGAAGCATTTTCGGGCATAGGCGCCGTACACGGCCGCCAGCCGCCAGGGGTCGAACGTCTGCCCGCACAGGCTGCATATAAATTATGGATGTTCATAACCTAACATAATGATAATTACAGTACGCGGCGGGTGCAGGGGATTCAAGGTTCGAGCAATCGAATTCCCAGGAGTTGCTTGCGCGAGTCGCGGGCGGCAAGGCGGTCGCGGGTGTCGGCGGCCGGCACGATGCGGTCTACTTGGACTATGGCAGCGGGCCAAAAAAAATCTTCGCAGGATGGGCTGTGCCGCCCTGCGAAGATTGGGGATTCCGATTCTCATCCAGGTCGAACGATCAGTTATTCGACCGCCGCGCCGGATACTGGATCTCGATCGGCTCGCCGGTCAGTTCCTTCCACGCCTTCTTCTGGTCGTCGGTGAGCAGGGCCTGGACCTTGGTCATGTTCTCCTTCTGCGTCGCGGCCCTCTTGTTCCGAGCCTCCGTGCGCTCCTGCTCGCTGGCGTCCTTGTTGAACGCTCCCGCGAACGAACTCCGCGTCGCTTCGACGATCTCGCGGATCTTCGACTTCTGGTCGTTGTTCAGATTCAGCTTCTCGGCCACGGTGGCATTAGCGAAAGCCTGGAGACCGTGCGCTTGCAAGCTGATCTGATCGAACCGCTTTGACTGCTCGTCCGAGAACGACAGGGCCTTCTTCACCTCGTCGCTGACCGTCTCGTTCAGCGTTGCCATCTTCGCCCACCGCACGTCCGGCGAGGCGTCGCGCAGCGCCGAATAATCGCCCTGGTGCCTCTCCCTGTTCTCGCGCAGGGTCTCCTGGACCTTCCTGACCTGCGCGTCCGTGAGCTTCAGGTCCTTCTGGACGTTCGGGGCCATCAGGAACCCGGCCGCGCCGCCACCGACGCCGCCGCGACCCTGGGCCAAGGCCGGGGAGGCCAGCAGCGCCAGGGCACCGAGTGTCAGGACCGACTTACCAAAGAAACGCATCATATTCAGACTCCTTGGCTAACAAATCGGGTGTATGCGCGTCCGTCGTCGGCACGGCCGACGATGGAAAGGACGCGCGATCGGAGACAGATCTTGAAACGGGGCCGCAGGTTTCGGGCCGCGCGGCCGCGCCGCATTCCGGTCATGGAGGGCCTTGGAGATCGCCGTGTGCCGGCCGCCCTCCTGCACGATGTCGCCCTCGTCACGGCCTCGACCGCCGATTCCCGGGGCATGACCGTCGATAGTAACGCCGAGGAAAGTTTAATGCAAATAAAAAGCTAAAAATTATTTGATCGTTTGGCCGACGATCGGCGCGATTCCCCGCCGTGCCGGTAAGAGGGATGACGGTGCTCGCGCCCGGCCGGATCAAGAAGAGTCGGAACAATCTGTGGGTCAAGAGCGGGTCATGGAGGTCAGGGCGCGAGATAGGGGACGGGCAGTCCAACCATACATAAGCACCGATACCGGACGCAGGGCGGCCAGCGCCGGGTCGTCGTCCTTCACGCGCAGAGCGCCGGTGGCTGCTGCCTGGGTTCGAGAGGTCGTCGATCGGCATGGTCCGCGGGTCGGCGGCCCTCCGACGCTTCGGTCGATCCGACCGAAGTGCGCAAGGATGGGCGATCCCTGCGGGGGGTGTCCCTCTTCCGGGTTCGAGGTCTCACCACTACGCCCGATCGAAGGCAACAGGAGTCATTGCCGATCGCGGGGACGAGAGCCCACTGGCCCAGAGCGGCTGGCCGATGAGAGAATGTCCGCGACAAAGCCTGTCCGCCGCGCTGCCTCGACTCTGGCGACTGAATCCATGGATCATGCCGTAAACGAGCTCGGTCAACCCATCGGTTTCCCGCTGCCGGACTGGAGGCCACCCCCACACCCGCCCAGAGAACCGATGGTTGGTCGGTATTGCCGGCTGGAACCACTCCAGCCGGCAATCCACGCGGCCGACTTGTACGAGGCAGATGCCGGTAACGACTCCGGCTGGACCTACCTGTCCTGTGGCCCGTTCTGCTCGTTCGAAAGCTACCGAGACTGGACAGATTCCGTTGTTGCGGCCGATGACCCCTTGTTCTTCGCGATCCTCCACCAAGCCAAGCCGGTCGGAGTGGCGAGTTACATGCGCGTCATGCCGTCGGCCGGTTCGATCGAGGTCGGTCATGTCAATTTCTCGGCGGCGCTGAAGCGGTCAGCGGCTGCCACCGAGGCCATGTATCTGATGATGGAATCGGCGTTCCGACTGGGATACCGCCGCTACGAGTGGAAATGCGACGATCTGAACGCAGCTTCGCGTGCGGCGGCGCGGCGACTCGGATTCTCCTACGAGGGTACGACTCGCCAGGCGACGGTCTACAAGGGTCGCAGCCGCGATACGGCGTGGTATTCGATCATCGACACCGAATGGCCCGCTCTTCGTGGAGCGTTCGAGGCGTGGCTCGATCCGGGCAACTTCGATTCGGCAGGCCGGCAACGCAGTCGGTTGTCCGACCTTACCTGCGTCCTGAGTCGTATGCCTGAACGGGTTGACGCTCACAGCTAGAGCTCGACCTTGCCGTGGATTTTGGGATCGCGATCGATTTCGGGACGCGTGCCGGTCAGAAGCGCCTTGCCCGCCTCGATGAGGTACTTGACCCCGCTCGTGCCGCTGTTGTCCCAGTATTCACCCGTCTGCCCATCGACACGAGGGCACCGAAGTGACCGGGCCGATTCAATGTCTCCTCGCCCATCTATGCTTCGGCCCGACGACACCGAAGTCGGTTGAGCCAAGGTGGCTTCGGTCGATCCGACCGACGCGCGCAAGGTGACCGTCCGACGCTTCGGTCGATCCGACCGAAGCGCGCTGCAGCACCGGCTTTGGCCCGGACGATCGTGCTGTTCGCCCCGATGAGAGTCGCGCACGGAGGCCGAGTGTAGTGCCCCTTGGGTCGGACCGACTAGGGGCCGCCGTTGTGGTTCAGCGACCGCCTTTGCCGGACGACGGCAGACGGGCTGAGTTCCTATTCCCGAGGCTGCGAACAAGGCGCGATCGGGCAGGTGAGACGCAGCTGCTGGGCCTTCCGGAGGGTTCTGATGCGAGGAAATAACCCCGGGTGCGAGTTTGTATCCTTTGGAGTCGCAGCGGCTTACGTCCAACTCGACGAGCGCCTCGCCGGAGACCCGAGTGCGCCTTTGCTAGCGGAGGGAGCATCTCACGGGACTCCGCTTGCGTTGCGCGTTGCGCTCGCCATTATTCGAGATCGCTCTAAACGGTCGGTGGCCCTCGGCAGGTCCTCGAGACTGTCGACAGGCTCGCCCGGGCTGGCAACCGGCACACCACCAGCCGCCGGCCACCGTGTCGAGCCGCTTGGCCTCGAGATCGAACGCTGCACCTCCGCGACGGGCGTAGCACCAGGTCCCGCACAGCCGCCTTACACATTCATACACGTCATGGCCCGTCGACTCGCTGCACCCTGAACGGTACACTCGTCTCGAGGGCCCCGATGATCTCGTCACTTCTACCGGCGCCCTGATCCGATTCGGCCGGAGCGGCCGAGCTGGCCGGGCGGGACTCCCACCCGCCGGGAGGCCCCAACTCTCCGCGTCTCACGATCGCCCTGGCAATCACCTGAAGACTCATGAATAAGAGGAGATGTCCCATGGCTGATGGCGGCAGCGACGACGAAGCGGGACGTCCGCTGGTTCAACCGGGGACCCGACGCTCGTCGCGAACGAAGGTCGGGCCCGGAGGATGCGCGATCGGTGAGGACCTTCCGTGTCGGCACCGACGCGGTCGTCATCCCGGTGGATGAGGATCAGCCGGAGCTGGATCGGGGGGAACGGATCGATCAGGAGCGGTCCGAGGGCCCCGAGCGGTCCGAGGGCCCCGAGCGGTCCGAGGGCCCCGAACGGTCCGAGGGCCCTTCGAGAGTCGGCCTAACCAGCGTCCTGATCTCCGCCGCGGTGGGATTGCTCTGCGGCGGCGCAGGCGCCTGGGCCTATTCCCGGTTCCTGGAGGAGCCGAGGCCCGTCCAGCAGCCCGAGGCGCCGAGATCGAAGGGCCAAGACGAGGAGACGAAGGCCGCCGCGGCCCGCGCGAGCCAGCAAATCGGCGAGCTCTCCCGGCAACTCGAGCGGCTCCGATCGCGCGTCGAGGACCTCCCCAAGCCGGAGCCTCCCCCCGACCTCGGCCCGCTCGAGAAGAAAGCCGCCCGGGTCGACGAATTGTCGCAGCGGCTGGAGTCGATCGGGAAGAAGCTGGACCTCTTGCCCGAGAACCACGCGCGGTCCGAACGCCGGATCGCCGAGCTCGACGCCAAGCTAGACGGGCTCCGCAATGAGATGACCGCCTTGCGCGATCGCCTGGAGGGGGTGAGGAACCGGGAGGGCGCCTCGAGTCCGGCCCCCGGACCGGCCGCGCGGCCGGGGCCCGAGACGGCACTCCCCACCCACGAGATGGGAGGGCCGGTGGGCCCGGTCCTCGAGCCCGGCGTCAAACTGTTCCATGCCGGCCGCTACCAGGAGGCTTACAAGACCTTCAAGGATCTCCTCGAGGCCCGTCCCGAGGATGCCCGGGTCTGGTACCTGGCCGCGCTCGCCCACGGACTCGCCACAGGCGAGTGGCGCGGCGAGACCGAACGCCTCGTCCAGCAGGGCGTGGCCCGGGAGAAGGCGGGGACGCCCCAGAAGCCCCTGATCGACTCCGCCCTGGACGGCCTAACCAGAGAAACCGGAAAGGAATGGCTCGAGTTCTACCGCCGCCGCGCCCGATGAGGCGGCGGGCCGGTCCGCTCCCTCGATCGGGTCCCGAATCTCGCTCAATCGTCGGACTCCGGAATGGCGATCCAGGAGATACCGGCGGGACGACCGGGGGGGACCCTCTGCGGGTCGGGCGTTCAACCGATGCGGCGTTCCGGACGTTGCGACAGCGATCCACGGCCTCTCGAATCCAGGAGGGATGAGGAACATGAGGTGCCACCTCCCCCTCGTGGGGTTCGCACTGGCCACGGCCGTGATCGGACCGAAGGCCGCGGCGCAGGCGCCCACGATCGGGCGAGGACAGATGAGTGGGGTGCCCGAGCTCCGGCGCAACGAGTCGAGCCTCGGCCTGATGCCCGGGGGCGGGGGCAACCTCTTCGGCGAGGCACATCTGGGCCTCGCGCGTGCATCGAAGGATCTTCGATCGTCAATAAGGTCCGGTCCGTTGGGATCCCCGCTGCAAGCCCGACACGAATGGTCGGACGAATAATTGAATCACAGGGCAATAGTCAATGATGCTGCGGTCGTTGCCGGAGGGAGGTGCCCAGGCATTGTGTTATCGAGGCCGTCGATCCCTTCAAGGAGAGCCCCTGAGGTACCCCAAGGACTCCCCTGCAATTCCCGAGCGGTGAGAGGTTATCCCGACCGTAGAAATGACCCGGGGCACCCCTTGTCCCCACCGAGCTTGGATCGGCAGGCAGTGATGGCTGACCGCTGGAGTCTTGAGTCCCAGCGAGTCGCCCTTCTAATGTCTTGCGCGCTTCGGTCCGACGTCCATGAAGGAAGCCTCTGTCAAGACCGGAGCGAGACGATTGCGGGACTTCCCAGACATCCATTCGGCGTCATCCGCCTCGGCGGAGTCGCCATGAGAATGTATGCGGTCGCTCCCATTCCATACCGCGGCGACGCGATGCGCCACGTCGGACCTCGGGATGCGACCTGGGTCCCGCTCTCGATCTCGACCTGGACAGCCTCCTCCGCGCCGTGCCTGTGCGCCGCGGGCCGGGGTGCCAGTGGAATCCCGCCAACAAGGCGAAATACGATTATTAGTTTGTATGATCGATTCTCCGGCCGGAACAGAGAGAGGCTAGCCTGGGGTGCAGGGGGCGGCAATGAGCGCCCCTGCTCGCCGGCAAGATGCCGGCGACATCCCGACACGATGTCCCTCCGGCGCCCTCCCGACCTCGTCCGGCATCCGTGGATCACCTCCTCCCTCGGGACCCGAGGCCCTGTGGAGACACAGGCCGTTCGAGCCCACCAACAGAAAAGAATTCTTGTCAGAAACCATCTAGATTACAGCATCCGCTGGGGCGACCCCCTTCGGCTCATCGGCCGAGGCGACGCCCTCCTCCCAGGTCATCCCGTGCTTCAGCAACGCCCACATCACCCGCACCAGGTAGTGCGCCGTCGCCACCAACGCGATCTTCTTCCGCTGCGGATCGTCGCGCCGCACCCGCTCGAAGTACGCCCGGACCGTCGGCGACCGTCGCACCGCCTGCCAGGTCGCCTCAGCCACCAGCTGGCGGACCACCGCCGGCCCCTCGCGCGTGATGTGCCCCAGCCGATTCCGGTCCCCCGACTGGTCCTGGCTCGGGACCAACCCGAAGTACCGGCCCACCGCCTTGGCATCCCCGAAGCGATGCGGGTCGTCGATGAAGGCGGCCACCGCCTCGGCCGTACGGACGCCCACCCCGGGGATGCTTCGCAGGCGGAGCACGCCGGACGAGTGCTTTGCTTGCTGATTCAAGTGCTCCTCGATCCGTCCCGCCTGCCGCGTCAGCGCCTCGATCTCCTCGAGCAGCAAGTCCCGTCGCAGCTGCTGCGACGCCGTCGGCAACTCCAGCCGCCGGAGCCAGTCCAGGCCCTTCTTCGTCCACAGCGCGGGCCGCCCCGGGGGCACGACGCCGGCGCATCGCAGCAGCGTGCGGAGCGAGTTCTTGGCCCGCGTCCGCTTGGCGATCACCCGGCCGCGGCAGGTGATCAGTTCACGCCAGGTCCGGACCTCTCCCGAGGGCACGTGTACCGCCGGCGCCTTGCCCAGGTAGAGCAGCTTCGCCAGCCGCTCGGCGTCCTTGCGGTCGTTCTTGTCCTTCGAGCGGAAGATCAGCCGCAATCGCCCCGGATGCGCCACGGTGACCCGCGCGGCGATCGGGCTGAGCGTGTCGTGGTAGTGGCCGTAGCCGCAGCTGGCCTCGTAGCAGACCTCGAAACGATCGGGCAGGGCCTCGAGGAGCCGCATCATCTCGTCGATGGTGCGGACCTGGGCGCGGCGGACGACCTGCCCGGTCTCGCCGAGGACGCAGATCGCGATGCGCTTGTCGTGGATATCGAGACCGACGTAGAGCATGGTTGCCTCCTGAAGTCGATGTACCTCGGGAACGCCGCCACTGGGTTCCAGGTTACCCGACTGACAGGGGCTTCCTTCATAGTCTCAACACCGACGCATTTTCGGGGGTAATGCCGAACCGGTCGCCAGCCACCAGGGGTCGAACGTTCGCCCGCACAGACTGCATTTCCGTTAGGATTGTTCTTCATCGAACATAATGCCCACTCGGACACTGGACCGCCGGAGTCAGGAAGGTCCGTCATAGGCGATACATACGACATATTCTGACGCCAGCGAAACATAAAAGCGGCTATCGGACGCTGCGGCGGCTCCGACGCCGAGGGCGTCAAGGATGCGTATTGGGATCACCGACCGCCAGCCCCTCGGCCATGGCGGCGGGGTTGAGTTCGGTGTCGGCGGAAATCAGCGTCAGCGACGGGTCGGTGGCGTGGACTTCGAGGACGGCCGCGAGCTGCACAGCATCATAGCCACGCAGGCCGTGCCTGCGGGCCAGGGTGGCAGCCTGGGCGACCAGTCCGGCCGATACTTCGACGATGCGATATTGGCTGGCGAAATCGATCTGGTAATCCGCCAGGGCGGTCGCGGCGTCGGGAGCCGTGATCGTGCCACCCCGTTCCCGCCGCGTGATCGCGGCCACGGTTTCGGCTTGCCTGATCCGCACGATGAAGAGCGAATGGCGGGCGGCTGGGGCGGCGAGGGCCTGCACCCAGGCGGTGCCGGTTTCCAGCACGTACCGCTTCAAAACCGTGCTGGTGTCGAAGTCATAGGCCGACACCGCTAACGACGATCGCGGATGGCGGTTTCAGAAATCGGCTCGCCCTGGATGGGCACGGCTCGGCGGTTGCGGTAGGGGGACAAGAAAGGGGTCAGGATCCGAAAACGGATAACGGCTCCTGACCCCTTTTCGGCTCCACTGACCCCTTTTCGGCTCAGGGGTCGGCAGGGCGGCGAAAGAGAGGATCAAATCCGCCAGTTAGCGAGCACGAGCGGATAGCCGAGCTGCTGGACTCGCTGAAAATCCGATGTGTTGCCCGTCACCAACTCCAGGCCGTTCTCAATGGCGATAGCGGCGATCATGGTATCCGCCACACCGATCGGGTGCCCGATTCGCTCCAGGTCGCCGCGGATGCGGCCGGCGAGCTCGGCCGCCGGCTGGTCGAAGGGGAGGATCTCCATGTGGGGGAGCGTGGCCAGAAAGGCGTTCAGGCGGCCAGTCGCCTGCGTCTTCTGGAAGCCGCTGACGATCTCCATGACCGTGACGGTGGAGAACGTGTAGCGGCCGTATGATCGGCGGTAGGTCTTCGCGTTGGCCGCAACGGTGGCGTCCTTCGCCTTGCCGATCTCGGAGAGGATGTCGGTGTCGAGCAGGGCCTTGTTCAAAGGTCGAATTCCCGCCACGGCTCCTCTCGCCGCTTGCGGTAGGCGTCGGCGACGATCTCGTCCATCTCGTCGGCATAATCCCGCCAGAGCCCGAGGAGCGGATCGGCGTCGGGCTCGCCCTGGGCGCCGGGCGGCTTCGCCGCGGCGGATTCCGCCAGTTTCCGGTCGAGCTCGTCGCGTAGCTGCCTCATCTGCTCCGGCGGCAGGGCAGTGGCCACATGCCTTAGTTCGTTGAAATCATTATGTAGCATCGTCTTTTCCCTTTGCCTGACATCCTAGCACACCTGGCGGGTTTTGCCAAGTTCTCTGGCTTGGCGGGCGGCTGCCGAACATAAGTCTGGTTATAGGACGCTCCTATATTTATGAATAACCAGTAGGACCGGAACGGCTAGCGGTCCCGCCCCGGCGTTAACCACCTCGCGGCCTCTTGGGATGGCCGCGGCCAGTGATCAGCTCAAGTCCGGTTTCGCCCCTCGGCGGGCTTGCCATAGGGTCGGTGATGGCGATGGGGCAACCTGCAACATGCGGTCCATGGACAGGACAGCCTCGAGGAATGCTCGGGGTGCCTCCTAGGCGTCGAGCCACGGCATCTCGGGGAGCGTTTCGAGCCTGCCGACGAACCGCTCACGGTCGAAGGGCTTGTTCGACTTCATGACCGCGAAGATCTCCGCGGCGATGACGCATCCGATGAGCCGCCGAGCCTCGTCTTCCTCGACTCCCTCACCCCGGAGCCGTTCGAGCGTTGCCCGAGTCTCGGGCGGGTCGCCGTCCCGGAGCTGGGTGTCGAGGACGTCGTAGAGGGCGGCCTGCATCCTCGGGTTGTAGGCGGGGGTTGGCATGGCCATCCGGCTCCATCGGGCTGCAAGAATCTGATTACCCCGGCAAGGAAGATCCTCAAGTCGGTCAGGCTCTCAGCCTGACGCTCCAGGCCCGTCAGGCTGAGAGCCTGACCTACTTTCTTGCCGCCGTAATATTTATCGGATACCACCTACAGGACCAGAGTCAAGCCGGAAGGAAGGGAACAGGGGACTCAGGGGTGGCTGTTCGGGTTTTCGACCGTCAGCCTTTCGGCGGTGGCGGTGGCGTTGAGGTCACGGTCGGCGGAGACGAAGACGAACGCACCGAAGCGGTTGGCGGACCAGTCGCGGTAGACGTCGAGGGCGGCGGCGAGCTGCACGGCGTCGTAGGCGCGGAGCCGGTGCCGGTTCGCCAGCGTCATGGCCTCGCTCACCAAGGCGGGCGTGATCTGCGAGGGGAAGTCGCGCCCGGCCAGGTGCTTGCGGAACCGCGAGAGGAACGAGGAGGCTTGCGCCGCCGAGAGCGTCACGCCCCGGCGGCGGGCGATGGCGGACGAGACTTCGACGGCGGTGATGAGCGCGATGAAAATATCGGTGGATGATCGGCGGCGCGTGATGCCGCGCACCCACGCCGTGCCGGTTTCCCGGACGTAGCGCTCGACCAGGGCACTGGAGTCGACGAAGTAGGCACCGGCCACCGTCAGCGCCGCTCACGGATGATGGTTTCCGACAGCGGCTCGCCCTCGATGGCAATGGGCTGATCGTCGGGATCGTCGTCGTCGATGTCGAGGGCGGGATCGGGCAGCGAAGGCAGGCGGCCCTCCGCGAACAGCCGCCGGTGGAATTCGTCGCGCGTCAGCGTCTTCTTCGCTACGGCGGGCCCTGGCTGTTTGGCCTTTTTGGCGGGCGGCTTGGCAAGGGGCTTCGTCGGCGCGGCGAGCTGGCGGTCGAGCTGCTGGCGGAGCTGGCGCACCTGCTCCGGGGACAGGCCCTTGATGGTGCTCAGGAGGTGGCTGAAATCGGTCTGCGTCATACGGCGATCCTTGCATTCTCGGTGGTTACGGGGGTCATTCGAGCCGATTCGGCCGCACCTGTCTCGGTTGACATGAGGGGAACGGGAACGCAGTTATTACCCCGGCATCGAAGATGGTCACAGACTAAATAGATCCACGCAAGAGGGAAAGTAGGGTGGGCTCTGCCCACCGATGAGGGCCTCTCGTCGGTGGGCAGAGCCCACCCAGCCCTTTGGAGTCGGCTGCATGAATCTGCTAAGCTGCCGCCAGATACGGAGTTACCAATTCCCCGCGGAGGCGGCAGCGATGATCCTCAGCGACGTCTTTGAGCGATTCTCCCAGGATGCCCCCTTGTCCGTCATGGCGCGAGGGATCATCGAGAACGCCCTGAACCCCCAGGTCCTCGATCAACTCTTCGAGGACGTCGCGGAGAAGCAATTCACCCACAAGCTCCTTTTCTCCACGATCGTCAACCTGATGAGCGTGGTCGTCTGCCGCATCCGGCCCTCGATCCACGCGGCCTTCCAGGCGCGGGCCGAGACCGTCGGGGCCTCGATCGACGCCGTCTACGACAAGCTCGACGGCACCGAGACCGCCGTGTCGGCGGCGCTGGTCCCTGCGGTGGCCGCGCGGTTGGCTCCGGTCATCGACGCGATGGGCGGCGGCCGGGCGGAGTGGCTGCCCGGCTATCGCGTCCGGATCCTCGACGGCAACCATCTCCCCGGCTCCGAGCACCGGCTCAAGGAGTTGCGGACGATCCGCGCCGGGGCCTTGCCCGGCCAGGCGCTGGTCGTCCTCGACCCCCGGCTGATGTTGGCCACCGACGTCGTCCTGTGCGAAGACGGTCATGCCCAGGAGCGATCGCTGCTGGACCGGATCCTGGCGATCGTCGCGGCCCAGGACCTCTTCATCGCCGACCGCAACTTCTGCACGACCGATTTCCTCTTCGGGATCGCGCGGCGCGGCGGTTTCTTCGTGATCCGACAACACGCCTCGACACTCCACTGGGAGTGCGTCGGCAAGCGGCGGGCGTGCGGCCGGATCGAGACCGGCAAGGTCTATGAGCAGACGATCCGGGCCACCGACGACGCGGGTGAGATCCTCTTCTTGCGGCGGGTCACGGTGGTCCTGGACCAGCCGACGCGGGACGGGGACACGGAGCTCCACCTGGTGACCAACGTGCCGGCCCAGGACGCCCGCGCCAAGGTCATCGCCGATCTGTACCGTCGCCGCTGGACGATCGAGACCGCGTTCCAGGAGTTGGAGGCGACGCTCCACAGCGAGATCAACACCTTGGGTTATCCCAAGGCCGCACTGTTCGCCTTCTGCGTGGCGCTGGTGTCGTACAACGTGCTGAGCACGCTCAAGGCGGCGTTGCGGGCGGTGCATGGCGAGGCCGTAGTCGCGGAAGAGGTCTCGGGCTATTACGTGGCCGACGAGATCCGGATGACCCACCGCGGGATGATGATCGCCATCCCTGAAGATGAATGGGTCGTCTTCCACGATCTGACCCCATGGAGTTGGCCGACGTGTTGGTCCGCTTGGCGCGGTCGGTCTCCCTTCCCAAGCTGCGCAAGCACCCGCGCGGCCCGAAGAAGCCGAAGCCCAAGAAACAGAGCGGGGCCAAGATCAAACATGTGGCCACCGCGAAGATTCTGGAAGCGCGTTATACATGTACAAAGTAATGCCTCCAAGAGGGCTGGCAGAGCCCACCCTACATTCTGCGCGTCGCCACTTTCCCCATTGGGTGGATCTATTTAGCCCGACGCGCCAGCGAGGGTCCGTGGGGCATTCCCCTCGCTGGCGCGTCGGGCTGGTATACGTATCCTGCGGATCTTCCTCGCCGGGGTAATAGCTTTCACGTCCCGGGCCAGTCCCGCCCGACAGCGGAGCTCGCCGGGTCCCTCCGGGCCGGCCGGGCCGGTTGCCCCGCGGTTCGGGTCCGGGTCGAGCGGCGGTGGCCCGGCCGGGGCCGCTGGCGACGGTCGCAGGCGGGGGATATCCCGAGGACCGCCGCAAGGAAGACAGCCATGTGGGAATTGACGGGATGCTGATTTTCGACCTATGTACGGACGTTCCCTATCCCCGTCGACCTGGCGGGTTTTACAGATGTCGTTTGATGGCCAATTCCGACCAGGAGCCACCTCGGTCTCATCAGGGATCACGTCTCGCCATACTGGTACATCAGGGGAGCGACCCCACACAGCCTTATCCGACGTTGGTGATCCGAGACAGAGCGCCACGCTTTCCACGGCTTTTCGCCTTGGGGTCAGATACGACGTTGTCCGGCCCCCTGGTCGGGATGGTCACTCTGTGGGATCAGCCTCCCCTGACTCGGTCGATCTTACCAGGTCCACCTCCAATTTGGCCAAGACCGCGGGGAGGATCGTGCCCAGCGGATGCGGTCCAGCTCCCCGATGCTTCTGGACCCGGGCGAGTTCCTCGGTCAGTGGGACAGCTTCCTCTCGATGCGCGGTCCGAGGGAGCTGAGACACCGCGGCGTCGAGGTCACGCGAGAGCTGATCAGGCGCAGTGGAATGCTCAATAGCGAACTTGATCAGCTTGTTGAGGATGTAATCCCGCTGCCGTGCGCACGGATGCTGGAACGTCATCCGGCCGGCCACCATCTGGTAGGCGATCCGGCAGAATCGACCGGCGACCTGGACGCGGAGGGCGCGCGCATCCTTGCCCTTGAGCCGCCATCCCGCGGCCAGGACCGCGAAGTGTTCATTGCATTTGATCAAATTATCTGCAATCATCAGGATCGCGTACCGCAGGTCGCGGTTGGCGTGCCGGACCAGCGCGCCGTCGCGGCGATCGACCTGATCGCTCTGATACCGCGAAGGGAACAACCCGGCGCGGCCCGTGATCGCTCGCGCCTTGGGATAACGCTCGATCGGACCCATCTCGCCGGCGAACTCGGCGGCCGAGACGACGTTGATCCCGACGATGCTCAGGAGGAGCACATAGGGTGTGCGGGCCAACGGCCCGGCCAATTCGCCCTCGATCGCCCGGATGCCGCGGGCCTTGGCGAGCTGGTCGGCATCGAGCTCGAGGAAGATCCGGTGATGGAGCGACGCCGGCTCCTCGGCCGAGGGGGCGGACCGCGCCCAGGCGACGATCTTCTCGAGGGTGGAGCGTTGGACCCTCAGGCCGGCCTGTCGAGCCCGTTGGCTCAAGTCGGCGACGCCGGCCTCGACGATCGCCGCGGCCGAGCCGAGCTCCCTGGCCACCCAGAGGGCGGCGGGGGAATTGAAGACGTCCGCGACGCACCGGGAATATCCCGGCATGAACGATTGAAGATGCTCGAGCATCTGCTGCTGGAGGGCGACGCGCTTCTGCACCGACTTGCGGCGGTGCCTGGCCAGCAGTTGGAGTTGGACGTAGATCGGGTCGGGTTCGTGCTCCGCCAGTCCGAAGCCGTTGACGGCGGCGCGATGGATGGCGGAGAGGTCGGTGTCGTCGGTCTTGTTGCCCGGATCCGCCGGGAGCCGATACTGCTTGGTGGTGTAGGGGTGGATGATGCGGACCTCGAACCCGGCTTCGCCGAAGGCACGCCGGACCGGTCCGTGATAACGTCCGGTGCGCTCGATGACCACGATCACATCCTTGATCTGGTGCCGGGCCGTGGCGGCGCGAACGGAGATCAAGGCGGTCTCGAAGCCCGACCGGTTGTGCTCGACGGTGGTCGGCTCGAGCAGGACTCGGCCGTAGAAGTCGGCGAGCATGATCTTGGAGCGGGCCTTGGCGCAATCGACGCACACGAAGGCGAAGTGCTCGGGCCCGACCGCGACGACGCGCGGGTGAACGACGCCGCGGGGCTTGTGAAGGGTGTGCGGCTGCGACTTGCGACGGTCCTTCGACCGGGATTTGACGGCCAGGGAACAAGACCTCCGAATCGAGTTGAGAAGGGACTCAACTCCCATTCTGGAGTCTGTTCGGACGATCAGTACGCAAGATTCTTGACCGCTTGTTGTTGCGTGTCAAGAATCTTTAGTACCTGAGTTCGCCACATACCAGGAGGTCAGGCTGGGAAAGCCTGACCTACTTCGGCGCCGCCGGCTGACGCGGGGGCCGCGGACCGTTGAGCATGATCGTGTCCAGCGCGTCGTCGTGCAGCGAGAACGACAGCCCCAGGTCGCCGTAAGTCAGGTCCACCTGGCCCGTCTTCTTGTCGGGATCGTTGGCCCGCTTGCCGAAGACGTCTTTCATCGTCGCCTCGCGCACCGAGGTCGGCTTGCCGTAGGCCTTCTCGATGGCGGCGCGGTTGGCACCCATCTTGATGCCCTTGTCGGTCCGGCCGGCGAAGTCGCGGACGCGGAACGCCCAGAACTTGCCGGTGTAGCACATGATCATCATCGCGCCGCGCTGGGTCGTCGTGTGGACGCTGAACCCGCGGGAGTAGTACTCCAGGAGCGTGTAGTCCTTGTTCGGGCTGACGGTCTTGTCGGGCTTCCCCAGCAGTCGGATGACGTCGTCGGCCTTCATGCCGAACTTGACCGGGCCGACGCCGACCAGGGGCGTGACGACCATCTCGGCGGCGGCGTCCCTGGCCTTGGCGGCTGGCTCGGGCCGCAGTGCGGCGACGCCGAACGTCTCGACCTGGTAGCCCTCGGGCGGCGTCAGGTTGAATAGCTCAGGGTCCAGCGGCCGGTCGAAGGCGATGATGCTGGTGATGTCGGTCGTGGTGGCCCCGTCCTCGCGCGTGACCGTCTCGATCCGGAGCGGGAGTTTGGTCTGGGGGTCGACCCAGGCGATGGTCTGGCCCTCCGGCGGCTTCGGGCCGGCGGCCCCGCCCATGGCCAGGGGATTGGGGACCACGAAGCCGAGGGCCTCCTTGCCGGCGATCAGCCGCGGCGGCACCGACTTGATCGGCTTCTCAGCGATCGACCGGAACAGGTCGTAGATGTCCCGCTCCGGGAGCCCGCCGGGGGAGTTCAGCCCCTCCCACACCCGCGCCGACTTCTTCGCCGGATCGACCACCAGCGCCCTGCGCCGGGCGAAGTCAGTGATCGAGTACGAGCCATCGGGCTGCTCGACCCGCACCAGGCTCGGCGCGGATCAGCAGCCGGTAGGGTTCCTCGGCCACCTTGGCGGGCGGGACCCGCTGCCGATCGACCCGGGCGATCATCGTCCGCGTCGGTCCGTCCGCGGCCTGTACCTCCGCCACGGTGGCGGACTCGCCCCGCACGAAGAAGATCGCGAGGCCAGTCACCCCGGCGGCTGTCAAGACGCCCGCCGTGTTGCGAAATGCCATGTCCTCGAATCCCTGGTCCTGGAGGCCCTGTGAGAAGTCTACGCGAACGGCCCCGCAATGCCCCGAAAATCCCTCGCCACCACCGCCAACATCCCGATCAAACCACGCCACCGAATCCCTACAATCGCCCTCAACAATCCATTCTGTTTTGTGAAATCTTGTTCAAAAAGAAATTTCAGAAAATTCTTAAATCAGGCAGCAGAAAGCACTTGGGACAAGGAATTGGCCGGATTTCCCTATAGGTGCATTTAAGAAAATGAAAAGTCGCAGCATCCTGTATATAGAGGGACTGAGGAAAAAAAGGGGCTTGAGGGGACGACCAGAGACGGCAGCATGCACGCTCGCGACGCCAGTCACGCGGGCGACCTGATACGAAGAAGAGGCCCGGGAGGGCGAGCGTCCCGGCGAGCCGGTATTAGCAACAGGCTCGGACCGAACCTCGCCCTCTCGAGTTTGAAGTCCTTCGTCCCGGGGCCGAGCTTATTGGGCCGCGCCGCGGAGGGGAGCCGCAACCAGGAAGGACGTGATGCCCGTCGCTTCGGGCCGCCTGGAGGACGGCGGACGGACCAGGTCGCGATCAATGCGGGAAGGAATACAATGTGTACTCGGCGCCGTCGAGCGCTCGTAGCGGCAGGGCGAGCCGCTGAAGCAGGAAGAGGACCCGGCCTTCTCGGTCACCGGTGGGAGCGTGACTTTCCTCGGGGAGCGGATCGCCCTCATCGTGGATGACGTCGCTCCCCTGCACGAGCCAGCGGCGCAGCAGGGTCCCGTCGCGGAACCATTCGAACCCGGCCGTGCCGGAGGCGCCCTCGAGCATCAAACTCAGGGCCGCCCCGCCGCGCGAGAGATGGGCCACGGCGTCGGAGTCCGCGACGAGGAATGGCCCCCAGATCGAGATCCAGCCGTCCACCGAGGCCACGGCCGCGCCGAGGCTGCCCTCCAGCATGTCGAAGACTCCGATCGAGGTCGCGCCCTCGAAGTCGATCGGGCCGATCTCCGTCGCTCCGGGGAACCCGAGCCGGCCGAGCAAGAAGGCATGGCCGGGCAGGTCTTCGGCCCGGATCAGGATGGCGCTGGTGTGCCAGGACATCGGGAACCTCCCCATGAAGTTCAATCATCCCGCAAACCGCCGGTCGATCGTGCGGGCGGCCAGCCTTCGACTGACCGAAGACCCGTCTCCCGCGCGTGGCGCTCAGTCGCGGGCCGCGGCCGCGCGCGGATGGCGCCGGTCCTCGACCGGCACGCCCGCGTCGATCGCGTTGCGTTCCAGCCGGACCGATCCGACCCGGCCTTCGATCAGGACGCCGACCGTCTGCGTCTTCTTGTCCGAGGGGCGGGCGTCGCGGATCGTGTTGCCTTCGAAGACCAGGGCGTCGGGCTCGCCGCGGACCCGGATTCCGGGAGTCCCGGGCGACCGGCCGTTGTCCTCGATGGTGTTCCGCTCCAGGCGGTTGCGGTGCGGCGACATTCCGGCCGCCTCGTCGCGGAAGAGCACGCCGCAGGTGCCGTTGCGGACGACGTGGTTGTCGCGCAGCAGGTTGTCCGAATCCTTGTGCCCGATCGAGATGCCGGCCTCACCGTTGTCCTCCAGGCGGTTGCCCTCGAAGACCCCGTGGCGGACCCGCCAGCAGAGGAACAGGCCGTCGGTCCCGTTGCGGCGGGCCAGGCAGTTCCGGACCGTCGGCCGCTGCGAGCCGCTGCCCGGGTGCAGCCCGAGATGCGTGTTGTCCTCGACGATGCAGTCGGCGACCGTCACGTCGTTGGACTGCTGGAAGCTGATCCCGTCGCCGTGGAAGTTCCGCACCACGCAGCCGCTGACTTCCACGCCGAAACCCCGGTAGAGATAGATCCCCGCCCCGCGGCAGCCGTTCAGGTAGGGGTTGGCATGCTTGTTCCCGTCGATGACCAGGTCCTCGACCCGCGCCCCGCGGATGTCCGTACCGCCGACCACGGGATACACGGTCGCCGCCTTGGCATGGGCCGAGACCATGTAGTCGGCCATCAAATCGGCGTCGATCGAGAACCGGTTGCCGTCCCGTCCGGTGATCCGCGCCACCGTGGTGTGAAAGCCCCCGCCGTGGTCGTCCCAGATCGTCACACCGGAGCCGACCTCGAAGCCCTTCGGGTCGCGTACGGTGATTTGCTGCTCGCCGAAGTCACCGTCGATGGCCAGCGGCGAGACCGCGGCATCCGCCTTGCGGAGGATCGTCTTCCCCCTCTGCCCGCGGACCGTCACATTCGAGCGGAGGTGCAGCGAGTCGCCCATGAGGTACTCGCCCTCGCCGATCTCGACCGTCCCCCCGCCCAGGTTCGCGACGTAGTCAACCGCGGCCTGCAACACCCGGTGATCGGCGCCGACGAGGTCGGCGGCGCGGCGGCCGACGCGGATCGTCGGGCGGTCCTTCATCGCCGAGTGCATGGCATAGGGGAGCTGGCGCTCGTCGGGCTTCGGGGCGAGGTCGTCGGGTCGGGTCGGATCATCGCCCATGGCGATCCCACCGCAGAGCACGAGGAAACAGAGGACAGGGCCAGTGATCCTGGCCGGTCTGAGGGACGAGCGATGCGGCATCGGAAAGCTCCTGGGAAGAGGTGCGGTTTCTCTGGGTTCGGGCCATCGGCTTGGACCGAGCCGACGGGCCGAAGTACCTGTTTCATGGGCGCGAAATCACGGGTCTTACAGCGGAAGCAGGCTGATTCCCAAGGCGCGAGTGGTCGGGAACGACTGGTGGGAGCAGCAGACAACCCAGGACGAAGACGATGGCTGTGTTGACGAAGACCTCGAACACGTTGAATCGCCGCGAAAATGATTGAATCAGAAGTGCCGAGAGAATCGCGATGAGCCCGAGCAGAGGCATCCCGAGCGGACCGAGCCGAGCATCGGTGGGAGACTGCCAGTCAACGTACCGTGTCACGAAGAAGAGTGCTCCGGCGAGCACCAGGCCGATGCCAAGCCGCCATCCGAGCGATAATCCGCGGCTCAGCCTCATGGCCAGATTCCCTCTGGATTCTGAAAACTCCGGTTCCTACCGACCGTCGCATGGAAATCCGGAGCCGAGTAGAACGCTCCGATCACCGGTCTTGCCCCGGCGACCGGGATCGGTGCTCGCAGAGCACCCTACGAAGAACTTGCTCCTGAAGATACCGCGCCGGCCGGCCAGTCGCACCACTTCGGGGGCGTTGACGAGTCGCGAACGGCACCGTAGCTCACCGCGGCGTCAGCCCCCTCTGGACAAGGTCGAGGGTCTATGTCACCTTTGGCGCAGTGCATTCCGACAACCGTCGGAACAGCCGGATCGGCCCCGATCCGAGTCCCCGGCCCAGGAGCCCGAGCCATGGAACTCCGCCGATCCCCGATCACCCGCCGGGCCGCCGCGGCACTGACGATCGCCGCCCCGATCGGCCTGATCGCCGCGGCAGCCGCAGCAGCCGACGACGAGAAGTCCAAGCGGCCCGAGCCGGCCAGGGACAGGGAACCGAAGGACGGCCCAGTCGCCTTCGAAGCCTGGTGGGAGGACCTCGAGAAGTGGGAGACCGAGGCCACCCGCGCCCTGCTCCACATGGCCGACCGGCGCGAGGAAACGGTCGCGTTCCTCAAGACCCGGATGAAGCCGCTGAAGATCACGGCCGGCGAGGTGCGGGCGTTATTGCTCAAGCTGGGCAACCGGAACGAGACGGTCTGGAAGCCGGCGTTCGAGGAGCTGGAATACTTCGACCCGCGGCTGGCCATCGATCTCGAGACCCTGATGGACCGCTACAAGGAGGCGCCGGGCCGGCAGCGGATGGTCGAGGTCCTGAGCGGGCGCGAGGCCGGCTCGGTGGGCAACAAGGAAGTCAAGCTCATGGGCATCGGCGTTCAGGGATTCAACTTCGTCTCGGAGAACCGCTCCTGGTGGGCCGAGCATAAGATCGATCGCATCAACCGCGAGGACGGCTGGGGCAACCCCAAGAAGAAGTGGACCCGCGCCGTGCGCGGCATCGTGCTGCTGGAGCACATCGCCACCCCGAGCGCCGTCGCGATCCTCGAGGACATGGCCAACGGCCACGCCGACGCCCAGCCGACCAAGGTGGCCAGGGATGCGCTGAAACGCCTCGGCGGGGCCGGCAAGAATGTGGGGTGATCGATGCCCTCCGGGCGAAGGCGCGCGACGGTCGGCATAGCCCACCTTGCACGGGATCGTCCAATGGACCGACAAGACATCAGACTGGGCGTGAGGCGGAGCGCATCGGCCGCGGTGATCGTGCCGATCGCGGGGATGCTGGGCGGGCTGATCGTCGGGGCGATCCGGGCCAGGAGCGTCGGGCCCGACGAGTTCGCGAAGATCGCGTGCGTGATCAAGTGGGGGATCACCGGGTTCTTCGCGGGCCTCGCCCTGGTCCTGCTGCTGGCCTTCTCGCTCCGGCGCGAGGATGTGGTCTCGATCCGCCGGCTGATGGGCCTCGTCGTCGTCGCCGGGCTCGTCGCCTGGTTCTTCTCCCGGGTCCTCTTCGGCGTGATCGGGTTCGCGGGGTTCTGATCCGGGCGCCGCGAGGCGGCCAACACGCTCATCCTGACCTTGTCGAGGCGCCCCGCCAACTGCTAAGATCGGGAAATTTTCCGGGCCGCGCCGCCTTTCCCGAATCGAGGCGAGCGCGGCCCGATCCATGTTGGTCGATCGTCAAAATGCCCTTCGCCTCCCGGGTTGAAGGCCCATCGCCCGCGCGATCGCCACGGCCCACTGACCACCAGCCAACCGTGCCCAAGCGTACTGACCTTCACAAGATATTGATCATCGGAGCCGGCCCGATCGTCATCGGGCAGGCGTGCGAGTTCGACTACTCGGGGACCCAGGCGTGCAAGGCCCTGCGCGAGGAGGGCTACGAGGTCGTGCTGGTCAACTCCAACCCGGCCACGATCATGACCGACCCCGAGATGGCCGACCGCACCTACATCGAGCCGATCACCCCCGAATTCGTCGAGCTGGTCCTCGCCGCCGAGCGGCCCGACGCCGTCCTGCCGACCCTGGGCGGCCAGACCGGGCTGAACGTCGCCCTGGCGCTCTTCGATAGCGGGGCGCTCGACCGATATGGCTGCACCCTGATCGGCGCCAGCGCCGAGGCCATCCGCCGCGCCGAGGACCGCGAGCTGTTCAAGCGGTGCATGGAGGAGATCGGCCTCGAGAGCGCCAAGAGCGCCCTGGCGCATAACCTCGACGAGGCGCGGAGGATCCGCGACGAGGTCGGGCTGCCTTGCGTCCTGCGGCCCAGCTTCACCCTGGGCGGCTCGGGCGGCGGCATCGCGTACAACCGCGAGGAGTTCGACCGCATGGTCGCCAAGGCGCTCGAGCTCAGCCCGGTGCACTCCGTCCTCGTGGAGGAGAGCGTCATCGGCTGGAAAGAATATGAGATGGAGGTCATGCGCGACGGCGCCGACAACGCCGTGATCGTCTGCTCGATCGAGAACTTCGACCCGATGGGCGTGCACACCGGCGACAGCATCACCGTGGCGCCGGCGCAGACCTTGACCGACAAGGAGTACCAGCGGATGCGCGACGCCTCGCTGGCGATCCTCCGCAAGATCGGCGTCGAGACCGGCGGGTCGAACGTCCAGTTCGCCGTCGATCCCCGCACCGGGCGGATGATCGTCATCGAGATGAACCCGCGGGTCAGCCGCTCGAGCGCCCTGGCCAGCAAGGCGACCGGCTTCCCGATCGCCAAGATCGCCGCCAAGCTCGCCGTCGGGTTCCGGCTCGATGAGATCCGCAACGACATCACCCGCGAGACCCCCGCGTGCTTCGAGCCGACGATCGACTACGTGGTGACCAAGGTGCCGCGGTGGGCGTTCGAGAAGTTCCCCGAGGCCGACCCGGTGCTCACCACCCAGATGAAGTCCGTGGGCGAGGTCATGGCGATCGGCCGGACGTTCAAGGAGTCGCTGCAAAAAGCCCTGCGCGGGCTGGAGGTCGGCCGGTTCGGCTTAGGCTGCGACAAGAAGGACGCCTGGGGCACCCCGCGCCAGCCCAGCGACGACGAGATCAAGACCCGCCTGGCCACGCCAAACGCCGACCGCGTCTGGGCGATCCGCCACGCGATCCTGGCCGGCTTCTCGGTGGAGCAGATCTACGGCCTGACCGGGATCGACCCCTGGTTCCTAGCGAACCTCGCCGAGCTGGTCGAGCTCGAGGGCCGGCTCCGCGCCGTGCCGGGACTCGACGAGGCCGACGACGCGCTGGTGCTCGAGGCCAAGCGGAACGGGTTCTCCGACCGGCAACTCGCGACGCTGTGGGGCACGACCGAGGGCGAGGTCCGCCGCGACCGGCAGCGGCGGGGCATCCGCGCCGTCTTCAAGCTGGTGGATACCTGCGCCGCCGAGTTCGAGGCGGTCACGCCGTACTATTACTCGACCTACGAGCGCGAGGACGAGGCGCGAACCGGGACGAAGCCGCGGGTGGTGATCCTGGGCGGCGGTCCCAACCGGATCGGCCAGGGGATCGAGTTCGACTACTGCTGCTGCCAGGCCGCCTTCGCGCTGAAGGCCGACGGCTACGAAGTGGTGATGGTCAACTCGAACCCCGAGACCGTGAGCACCGACTACGATACGTCGGACCGGCTCTTCTTCGAGCCGCTGACGGTCGAGGACGTGCTCAATATCTGCGAGCGGGTCGAGCCGATGGGGGTGATCGTGCAGTTCGGCGGTCAGACGCCGCTGAACCTGGCGCGGGCGCTGGAGGCCGCCGGCGTGCCGATCATCGGCACGAGCCCCGAGTCGATCGACCTGGCCGAGGACCGCGAGCGGTTCCGGCTGGTGATCGAGCGCCTGGGGCTGCGCCAGCCTCCGAATGCCTCGGCCATGACGGGCGCCGAGGCGCGGCGGATCGCCGAACGGATCGGCTACCCGGTGGTGGTGCGGCCCAGCTTCGTGCTGGGCGGCCGGGCCATGGAGATCGTCTACGACGAGCCCAGCCTCGAGCGCTACATGGCCGAGGCGGTCGACGCCAGCCCCGAGCACCCGATCCTGATCGACAAGTTCCTCGAGGACGCCGCCGAGGTGGACGTCAACGCGGTCTGCGACGGTGAGCGAACGATCGTCGGCGGCGTGATGGAGCACATCGAGGAGGCCGGGATCCACTCCGGCGACAGCGCCTGCGCCATCCCGCCGTTCTCGCTCTCGCCCGAGGTCGTCGCGAAGCTGAAGGAGCAGACGTATGCCCTGGCCGATGCCCTGAAGGTGCGCGGGCTGATGAACATCCAGTTCGCCGTAAAGAATGGCGATGTCTACGTGCTGGAGGTCAACCCGCGGGCGTCGCGGACGGTGCCGTTCGTCTCGAAGGCGACGGGACTGAACCTGGCGCAAGCGGCGGCGCGGGTGATGGTGGGTCGGACGCTGGCGGAGCAGGGGATTGCGGAGGAGCCGGTGCCGCGGTGGGTATCGGTGAAGGAGTCGGTGTTCCCGTTCGCGAAATTCCCGGGCGTGGACATCGTGCTCGGCCCGGAGATGCGGTCGACCGGGGAGGTCATGGGGATCGCGGCGGACTTCCCGGCGGCGTTCGCCAAGAGCCAGGTGGCGGCGTCGAGCCGATTGCCGGCCGGCGGGACGGCGTTCATCAGCGTGGCGCCGCGGGACCGCCAGGCGGTGGTGCCGATCGCCCGCCGGCTGGCCGCGATGGGCTTCAAGCTGCTTGGGCACCGGCGGCACGGCGCAGGTCCTGGGCGAGCAGGGGATCGCGGTCGAGGTGGTGCGCAAGATCCACGAGGGCCGGCCCAACGTGATCGACTACCTGGCCAATGGCTCGATCGCGCTGATCGTGAACACGCCCAGCGGCAAGGGCGCCCGCACCGACGAGGGCCGCATCCGCGCCTCCGCCGTCTCGCACGGCGTGCCGTGCATCACCACCATCGCCGGAGCCAAGGCCGCCGTCGCCGCCATGGAACGCCTGCGGGCGGGGACGCTCGAGGTGTATGCGCTGCAGGATTTGCTCAAGATGTGAATGCTTGCGAACCGAGCTCCATGTCAACCCGATGACTGGGTGTTGCGTAGGGTGGGCATCGCCCACCGGGATCGGCCCGCGACCATGTCGGCCGACGCCTGTCGTCATTGCAACGCTCATCGATCGCGGGAGAAAGGACGGTTTGCAATGGCGGAGGATCGATCGATCCCATATGTGCTTGCCGGCCGAGAGATCCCAGACGGGACGGCTCCGAACGGACTGAAGGTGCATCCGGCGCCGTGCATCTTCTGCGGAACACCGCTGCGCCATGTCAATGATGGCGGCGACGGCTTGATCGTGAAAGCCGTCGCCGACGGCGTCTCCAACCGGTACATGCGCTGCAACGAGCGGCCGTGCTCCTTGGCATCGGCACCATGGATCTGGCGATGCGGATGCATGTCGCAGGACAACGAGAACGTCGGCGACTCTTGCGGCGCCTGTGGCCGACATCGCCGACTGGCCAGGGCATATGACCGCGTCGAATGCCCCTTCTGTGAATGCGATTATAGCGTGGACGATCGCGACGGCGTCGGCCGACATGACGCCTGTCCCGACTGCGCCGAGCCGTTCTACCAACCTGTTCCCTACGAAATCCCTCCCCTGTCGATCGACATCGGCCCGAAGGCTTTGTGTCAGGCCCTGCTGGACGCGGCCGAGGAACACGGCATGGCGTCGGAAGGCATGGAGATGGCCTGGGGTGACGTCGAGGAGTTATTCCGTGCGGCCTTTGAGCTTCTGACGCCCGAACAGCTAGAACGCTTCTGGGAGGACGATCGAGTGGAGGGGCTCGTCGGAGACTGTCCTGAATATGATGCGATCGCCGAGGCGGTCTACGGGCCGTTCGAAGAAGATGAGGACGAGGACGACGAGGACGACGAAGACGACGAAGACGAGGACGACGAAGACGAGGAGGAGGAAAGCGACGAATGACGCATGAAGGCTCCCCGGGCCGCTCGACAACCTCACGGCTCAACGTCTCCGGAAGTCAGGACCCACCTTCCGTCCTGCCCGAGCTCGATCAATCCCGCCGCCTTGAGCTGCTGCTGAGCCGTGCGTACGGCGTGCTTCCATTTCTTCCCGAAATGCTGGCCGTCGATGACGCGGTCGATCGAGTCATCGCAAAGGTCGGGGTGGATTGCTTGGATTAAGGGGTGTTGCTCAATGGTCTTCAGCGGCCCGTGGCGCTTCAAGAGATACAGGACCGTCTTCGCGAAGACGGTGTGGCGGGCGCCGCCCGAGACGCGCAGGCGGATGAGCTGGTCTTCCGCGATTCGAGCCTGCTTCTCGAACTCCGCCCGAAACCTCTTGGCGACGCTCGCCGTCTGCTTCCGAAACGCCTCACGGACGCGGTCGGACGCCTCGCAGAATGACGCGAGCTGTTCGTCGCCGAGGACAGCGCCGAGACTCGCGTAATCGACGATGTCGTTCTTCACTTTCCGGACGAGGGAGGATTCGTTCAATGCGACGCCATACTCGAAGTTCGTGACAAGGCCCCCCGTAGTCAGATTGCCTGAAGTGACGATCGCGGCGCGGTCGTCCGCGACATAGACTTTCGCATGCAACCGGGGCAGATGCGTCAAGGTCGATGACGGCATTCCCTCGAGCAGCGATCTCAGGGCGAGGGGATCGCACGTTCCCTGGCAGATGCTGAGAACGTCCAGGCAGGTGAGGACCTGGATCTCCCCTTGCTCCCTCATTTGGCTCGATAAACTGGACTGGACGATCTCGACCCCGGGCCGCGTGATGAACGGGACGGCGATGCACAGGCTACGCTCGGCCGAGCCGACCAGTTCTACGAGTCGGCTTCTCCAGTCCTTGCGCAGCAATTCCAACGCCTGCATGGATCGGCTCTCGACGGCGCAATCGCATTCTCGTGACATCTACTGACTGCCGTTCGGCCCGGGCGGAATCGCTTGATCCGACTCGGCCGGTTGACAACGCGGCAGGATCTCGCGCAGCGGGCAGCGGAAGCCGGGGATGACATCCTCGCCGGAGAGTTCGTCGTCCTCCCCCAATTCGCCGGGCGGGCCGTCGAGGCGGAGGACCTTCGCCTTACGTGCCCTTGGATAAATCACCCAGATCAGGGGCACGCCGACCTTCCGGTAGTCGTCCAGCTTCTCCTCGAGTTCCTCGACCGAGTCCCTGGGTGAGATGACCTCGACGGCCAGGTCGGGCGGGATTCGGACCCAGCCATCCGGTGCAACGTCCCCCGGCAATCGACCCCTCTTGACGAACGAGACATCGGGCCTGCGGACCAGACTAGGAGCGTGGGGGAAGCACTGGAAGCCGTTATCCGCCGGCCAGACGAGCCCGAGGTCCTGCTCCTCGCAGAACCGATCGAGACGCGAATAGAGTTTCCCACCGACTTGACTGGACTTGGCCCCCATATTTCGCTCCACCAGTCGGCCGTCAACCAGCTCGTAGCTCTTGCCATCGGGCATGGCCAGCAGGTCTTCCGGAGTGTAGCGGGTCTCGGTCGCAGTGGCCGTACTCATGATCGATACCCCGTCGATGACGTGGAATGTCTCTCGATCCGATCGATTGTATCATCCATCCGATCGGGCGGCGAGCCGAGCGATCGCAGGGCCGACGGACTGGGCCGTCCGGACCGCCCGACGGGGTCAGGGGATGAACAACCGCCCGACTCCCCGCAAGGACTCGATCCGTTGGAGAAAGTCGAGCAGTCGCAGGGCGGCGAGATTGGCATACTCGGCGTCTCGCCCGACCCGCTGGGGATCGGCGATCGTCAGGACGGGGAGGCTCGTGTCATCCGAGAGGTCGTGGATGACCCGGTCCAGCGAATCGGGGCCTCCCGCGCGATTCCCCGTGATGAGGACGGCGCCGGCCGCCTGGCAAGCCTGCCACACCGTTCGATCGGCCGCGTCGCGCGGCAGGCCCAGCGCCTCGAAGTCCGTGAATTCGACCCCGAGGATTTCCAGCCATGGCGAGTTCTCGGCGGATTCGAGGATGCGGCGAAGCACGGCGAAGGCGCCGCCGACGTCGTTATCGGCCAGGACGAACATGCGCCGGCTCTCCCGAGGTTCGCGCCTCGATCCGACGCCGCAGCTCGTCCCAACTCCTGGCGGAGCCGGCCTCGACCCAGTCCGGATTCGGCTGGCTCACACGCCTCAGGATCGCCTCGTAGTCGGCCTCGACCTGTTCACGGTGCGAATCGATGTAATCCAAGGCCGCCCGAACCTGCTCGCCGGTCAACTCGAGCTCCTCGGCGATCCGGTCGGGAGGATCCCCGAGGCGGACGAAATCCATGACGCGATAGACGGTGACTCGCGTTCCCTCTAGCTCCGGTCCTCGACCCCGATCGATGATGCGGGCCGCCATCGGTTTCCCTCGGATCTGACGCTGGTGCAATCCAGACCGCTCCCGACTTCATTCTACAAGAATCCGGCTCCCTGGCGAGATCGCCGATCGCCCCTCCGCCCGGGTCGGTCGGCAGCCGGGATGAGTCCGCCCCGGCCATGAGGCCCGCGCCTTCCTTCCCACCCCCCGGTTTTTCCCCTTTCTCCGGCCTATCGCGCCCCCGATGACGCTCAAAGAGGACACCATCCGTGCGAGCCCGATCCCGCGCGATCGGGGTGATGCGGTTTCCCATCCACTTCGAGGAGATGCAGCCATGATGTCGTCGCGATCGCGGAATCTCGGTGCCCTGGCCTTGCTGGGCCTGATGGCCCTGGCGACGCCCCGGGCGGCGGCGCAGCCCCAGCGGCGGCCGCGCACGCCCAATGACACGCTCCGGTCGATCGAGGTCGCGCCCGACCACAAGGTCACGTTCCGCATCTACGCCCCCAAGGCGAGCGAGGTCTCGGTCGGCGGCGACTTCGGCGCCGGCGGCAAGCTGACCAAGGACGACAACGGCGTCTGGTCGATCACCGTCGGCCCGCTGACGCCCGACTATTACAGCTATACGTTCAACGTCAACGGCGTCCGGACGGTCAACCCCAAGAATGCCATGGTCAAGCCGGGGATCGGCAGCGTCGATAGCATGTTCCTGGTGCCGGGCATGGAGGCCGAGTTCGAGGCGCTCAAGGAGGTCCTCCACGGCAAGGTCCGCGTCAACTGGTATCGCTCGGGGACGCTCGACACCCAGCGGAGCCTGCATGTCTACACGCCGCCGGGCTACGAGGGCACCTCGGAGCAATACCCGGTGCTCTACCTACTCCACGGCGCCGGCGACGACGACGCGGGCTGGAGCACCATCGGCCGCGCCGGGTTCATCCTCGACAACCTGCTGGCCGACAAGAAGGCCGTGCCGATGATCGTGGTGATGCCCAACGGCAGCCTGCCCCGCCCGGCCAACCTGCCGCGGTTCACCCCCGGCGCGCCGCCGTCGCCCGAGGCGCGGGCCGCCATGGAGGCCGCCCAGAACCGGTTCACCGACGAGCTGCTCAAGGAGGTCGTCCCCTTCGTCGAGAAGCACTATCGCGTGCTCTCAGGGCGCGAGAACCGGGCGATCGCGGGGCTCTCCATGGGTGGCGGCCAGACCCTGCGCGTCCTCACCAACCACCCCGATGAGTTCGCCTACGTCGCCATCTGGAGCGCCGGGCTCTTCGGCGGCAACGCCGAGGACTTCGAGAAGCGGAACGAAGTCTTCTTCAAAGATTCCGAGCGAGCCAATAAGATGGTTAAGTTGTTGTCGATCAGCGTCGGCGACAAGGACTTCGCGCTGAACGGCTCGAAGGCCCTGGCCGGACTGCTGGAGAAGCACGGCATCCGGCACGAGCTGCATACCAGCGGCGGCGGACACACCTGGATCAACTGGCGGCACTACCTCAGCGAGCTCGCGCCCCGGCTGTTCCGTTGATCCGACCCGATTCGAAGCGGCGAGACCCGATCCGGAGCGGCGCGTCGTGGCCGCACGCCGGACGCCGTCTCACCGACGGAAATGAGATCGTGATGATCAGTGATAATCGCGGCGGGGGCGCCGGGAGGCGGGTGCTCGTCATCGGTGCGGGCGTCGCCGGCCTCACGAGCGCCCTCTGCCTGCGCGGCGCGGGTTCGCGGCGACGGTGGTCG
Organism: uncultured Planctomycetota bacterium; assembly: GCA_963815795.1. Taxonomy (GTDB): domain Bacteria; phylum Planctomycetota; class Planctomycetia; order Isosphaerales; family Isosphaeraceae; genus JAKAUH01. The sequence goes on from CAWFIC010000017.1 coordinate 169,898, forward strand.
CGGATCGGTTCGCGCCGCGGGTGACGTCGGTGGTCGCCGGGGCCCTTTGGGAATGGCCGCCGGCGGTCTGCGGCCATCACCAGGACCAGGTCTCGCTCGGGCGTTCGAAGGGGTGGGCGGCGACCTCCTACGAGATCTTCGCGGACCTGGCGCACGACCCGGTGACGGGCGCCTTCCTCCGGCCGGCGACCTTCTACGCGAAGCGGCCGATCGAGGAAGACGAGCGGCTGCACGCGAAGGTCAAGGAGCTCGAGCGGAAAGTCCGGCGGTTCCGCCGCGACCCGGCCCTGATCGCCGAGAACGGTGTCAACCCCGGGCTCGGCCTGCGCGAGGCGTACACGTACCTGGCGCCGATGATCGACACGGACGTCTACATGCACTGGCTCCTCGACCGGGTCCGCGAGGCCGGCTGCACGATCGAGGAGCGTCGGGTCACCGGCCCCCTGCGAGGCCAGGAGGAGGCGTTGCTGCGGCAGTACGGCGCCCTTGCCATCGTCAACTGCACGGGCCTCGGGGCCGCCGAGCTCGCCGAGGACCCGATGTCTCCGCTCCGCGGGGCGATCATCCGCGTCCGGAACGACGGGCGGACCATGCCCCGGCTCACGCAGGCACATTGCATCTCGCACGACGACGCGGACGACGATCGGGGCTTCGTGTTCATCGTGCCCCGCGGCGAGAACCTGGCCATTCTGGGCGGTTTCGCCGAGCTCGACGAGTGGGACCTCGACATCGGCCTGCACAACTACGAGCCGGTCCGCGCGATGTACCGCCGCTGCGTGGAATTCCTGCCCGTCCTCCGGGACGCCGAGATCGACGCCGCCGAGCCAGTCCGCGTCGGACTCCGGCCGTTCCGCCCCCGGAACGTCCGCCTCGAATGCGAGCCGGGCACACGCATCGTCCACAACTACGGCCACGGCGGCTCTGGCGTCACGTTTTCGTGGGGCTGCGCGCTCGAGGTCGCGGATCAGGTCGCCGGGCTCCTGGACGAGGCCGGATCACTTTAGAGGGCTGAACGCTTGCGTTGTATCGACGGGTCAGAACCCCCCCTATCCCCCCCTTCGTAAGGGGGGGATCAAGAGGGCAACGACGGGCCTGTAATTGCGTCGCCTGCCGTCACGAAGGAGCGCTAGCGCTTGCCTCCCTCGCCCTCGGTACGTCCAATGGGAAGTAACTGATTATCGGCCCATGTCGCGATTGTCCGGGCCACTTGCTCCTCTTCCCCAGAGTACATGTGGTCGGCTCCCCGGATCATGAGGGTGTCTACGCTACGAGGGCCGCTCGGCTGGCGTTGGATGCAGGATTTGAGCAACTCCAAGTCCGCCTCCGTCCCGACATCCGGCTCCCGACTACCGAAGAAAGCGAGTAACGGGCACCGCAGCCGAGTGACGGCCGGATTGGGTGTTTTCTCTCCGAAGAAGTCTCCAATTTCCGCTGGGGTGTTGGCATCATCCAGAAAAGTGGCCGCACTGATGAAGGCCGGGAATGGCCGATTGGGGATGCGCAGCAAGTCGTCGCCGCGGCCATCCGCAAGCAGGCGAGTGGCTTCCGCGCGCTGGCGACTGGCTTCGGCCCGTTGATTCGGGTCGGTCGGAGGGGTATAGGCCCTCACTCCCCCCGACGCGAGAACCACTCCAACGACCCGCCGGTCCTGCTTTTCTCCCTGATAGGCACGAACGACCGCCCAACCGGCGCTGTGCCCAACCAGAATGACCTTGTCGAAGCCTCGATCACCGGCGAAGTCGATCCACGCGGCGATGTCTCGGACGGCTTCACTCGGAACACCCCAGTAGCCACCGCCTCGCAACCGCTTCCCGTCCCGGTAGCCGGCAACAGTACCAATGTCATGCATACGCGTATTTACTGTGACACACGGGTACCCGAGATCCGCGAGGGCCCGCCCAACTCTGACGTATGTCGGCGAATAGAAATTCACTCCCCACCCATGGACCCAGATCACAGCGACGGGTTTGGCGGACTCTTTCGGAGGGATAAAGAAAGCACCACCATTGACCACATCGTCACTCGCTCGTGCATATACCAGTTCTTCGGGGTACTTGCCTACCGAGTCTCTTCGGGAGAACCACTTTCCGAGACAGAACCCAAACACCAGCAAAGCGAGGGCGATTGCGGACACGACGATACGCCGCCGGGAAATGGGTAGTCTCAGACGCATCGAATTTCTCCCCACTCGGGTATCTCGTTGCGAATCCTTGCTCGGCGCAACTGACCCTGTTGCGACGCAAGTATGTTCGGCCCTGCCCGCCTCCTTATTTGCGCTGAACGCGATCGACTTCCCCGATGCGTCGTTAAGCGCCGTTGCGCACCGACGAGGACGGACCTGACTGAGCTCACCGCTTCTTCCCTTGTTGCCGTTTCTGCGACTTCCTTCCCGGTCGGTAGCCCGTCGGTCTCACCGGCCTGGCCCCGCGCTCGCCCGGCGTCTCGCCCTTCGCTGGGTTAGCGAGCGCATGGTAGTGGTCGCCCTCGGCAACCTCATTCGCGTTTCGCCTTCGCGCCTCGATACGGGCTGGAAGGCTTTGGCGTGGGCAGCCGATCAACTGAGCCCAGATCGAGTCATCAGCTTGAACGTGAGTCATCGCCGATAGCGATCCGATGAACAGGTACGATCAAACCGGGTGTCGGGATTTCGCGATCCAACTAGGTGTCGCGTGACAGAGGCCTTCCCCCCCTTGAGAAGGGGGGGTCAGGGGGGGTCGAGGACCAACCCACTCCGGCGGGTCAGGGGGGATCGAGGACCAACCCGCTCCGGGAGGTCAGACCGCTCGAGCCCCCGACCCGGCCGGTCGCCGGACGGAGCCGGCCCCTACAACGGACCGCCCCCATGACAAAAGTCGGAGAAAGAGATAGAATCTCCGATCGGGCCGATGACGGGGCGCCTTGTCGCGGTCGCGGATGTCGGACACGGGAGGCCGGACGATGTCGAGCCGGATGGGGCCGGGGCCGGTGTTCGTGTACGAGTCGCTGATCTTCGCGCGGCGGCGGCAGCTCTACGCGGGCCGGATGCTCTTCGTGCTGGCCGTGCTGATCGGCCTGTGGTCCGCCTGGTGGAGCAACCTCAACGAGCCGGTGATCGGGGCGCCGGTCGGGACCCGGCCCGGGGTCTTGCAGGCGCTGGCGAAGACCGGAGAATCCTTCTTCAATGCGCTGGCGGGCATCCAGCTCACGATGGTGCTCCTGGTGGCGCCGGTGGCGACCGCCGGGGCGCTCTGCCACGACCGCGCGCGGCATCCTGGCGCAGATGGCGACGACCGACCTCTCCGACGCCGAGATCGTCCTCGGCAAGCTGTTCTCGCGGCTGGCCCCGATCCTGGGATTGCTCGCCTGCGCCTTGCCGGTGGTGGCGCTGGCGGCGCTGTTGGGCGGCATCGACGGCCAGGCGCTCGTCGGCCTGTTCGTCGTCTCGGCGGCGGTGGCGGTGCTCGGCTGCTCGCTGGCGCTGGCGATCTCGGTCGAGGTCGCCAAGACGCACGAGGTCGTCGTGGCCGTGCTGGCGCTCGTGACCTGCTGGCTCAATGCCCTGCCGATCTGGATCGGCCTGGCGCGCTCGTATGGCTTCGACATGCCGCCGGAGTGGTTCTACAAGACCAATCCCTTCGTGCTGGTGTACGCCCCGTATTCCTGGCCGGGCCACGTCGGCGCGCTCGACGTCGCGCTGTTCGCGGCCGCGTCCCTGGCGATCTCGGCCGGATTGATGGCCGCGACGATCGCGCGGCTGCGCCGCTTCGTGCTGCCCGCCGAGGTGAGGCCACGCGGGGGCGGGCTCCGGGCGTTCGCCCGGCGGTGGCCGGCGATCCGGCGGGGCATGGAGACGATCCGAGCCCGGCTGGACCGGCTGCCCGGCCCCTCGCTCGACGGCAACCCCGTGCTCTGGCGCGAGTGGCACCGCAACCGGCCGTCGCGGATGGCGCGGATCCTCTGGGGCCTCTACTGGCTGGGCGCGATCGCCGGGACGGGGATCGGGGTTTATCATGCAGTCACCTACGGGATCAGGACACCCGCCGGCGGCTTCGTGCTGATGACCTCCCTGGTCCTACAATGCACCCTCGGCCTGATGCTGCTGAGCGCCCAGGCGCCGACCTCGCTGGGCGAGGAGCGGGTCCGGGGCAGCCTGGACGTGTTGATGGCCACGCCGATCTCGACGCGGTCGATCGTCTGGGGCAAGTGGCTGGGGGCGTATCGGGTCGTCCTCTGGCTGGTGATCCTGCCCGGCCTCGCCGCGACGATCGTCGCGTTCGCGTCCCCCGATGTCCCGCCGGGCTTCACGGCCGCCTGGGACCCGACCCGTATGCAGCCCATCCGCCTGGTCGATCGCCTCCTGGCCCCCACGATGGTCGTCGGCGAGCTGCTGTCCTACGGCGCCGCGATTACCAGCCTGGGGTTTTTCCTGGCGACCTGGACGCCCCGGCCCGGCCGTGCGGTGGGCATCAACGTCGCAGCCCTCGTCCTGCCGTCCGTCGGCTGGCTGTTCTTGTTCGGCAGTTTCGTCCAGCCGGCTCTCCGCACGTGGCTCTACCTGCGCTACAACATCGGCGGCGTGGACTACATCTGGATCGATCGCGGCCTGATCGCCCTCTGTCCCATCGCCGCGCCCATCGTGACCATCACGGCACTGGAGGAGCCCTGGGCCCATCGGTGGTGCTTCTGGTTGATGACGTCCGGGTGGTGCGCGCTGGCCTGGACGTTCGCCGGGCTGATGTACTGGCGCGTGCTGAGGACCTTCGACCGCCGGCTGGGCCGGATGCGCGAGACCAGCCAGGGCGCCGCGGCCGCCGAGCCGCCTCGCCTTGTCCCGGTCGGTGCCGGGTGTCAGAATGGCGAGTGGTGACGCCGAGGTACCGCGGAGTCGAATGCGAGGGGGACCTGATGAGCCAGGCGACGATCGCGCCGCCCAAGATCCGCACGCTGGCCGACCTGCACAAACGGCTGGGCGGCATCCCACTCGACCGCATCCGCTTCGAACCCCCGCCGGGCACGGCGACGGAGGAAGACGTCCTCGAAGTCGAGCGGCGCGAGAACCGAACTTGTGAGCTGATCGACGGCACTGTCGTGGAGAAAGCCTTGGGAGCTCAGGAGGCTTACGTGGCCTGGCTGCTCGGTGGCCTGCTCAAGTCCTATCTCGATCGGCACCCGCTGGGGATCTGCCTCGGGGCGGACGGCTTTCTCCGGATCGCGGCCGGGCTTGTGCGTGCCCCCGACCTCTGTTTCATCTCGTGGGAGAAGTTCCCCAGGAGGAAGCTCCCCGCGGCGCCGATCTGGGACCTCTACCCGGACCTCGCCATCGAGGTTCTCAGCGAGAGCAACACCCCGGCGGAGATCCGGCGCAAGCTGGGCGAGTACTTCGCCGCCGGCGTCCGGCTCGCCTGGGTGATCGATCCGAGGAGGCGCATCGCCAGGGTCCATCGATCGGCGGGGCGATCGCGCCTGATCCGAGAGCACCAGTCGCTCGACGGCGGCGACGTCCTGCCGGGCTTCTCGGTCAAGCTCGCCGACCTGTTCGAGAACCTCGAGGCCGAGTGATCCCCGCGGCGGTTGCGCTTGCCTCCGGATGCGGGTGTTCCCGATAATTGCGCTGCCGTCGATCCGGCCGGGAGTGCCGGGGCATCGCGACGCGCCGTCCGCCGAGCAGGGAGGGACCGAGAACGTGAAGATCGCAGTCGTCGGGACGGGATACGTGGGCCTGGTGCAGGGTACCTGCCTGGCCGAGAGCGGCAACGACGTGGTGTGCGTGGACAAGGTCGCCGCCAAGATCGAGGGGCTCAAGCAGGGGCAGGTGCCGATCTACGAGCCGGGCCTGGCCGAGCTGGTCCACCGCAACATCCGCGACGGCCGGCTCGGCTTCACGACCGACCTGGCCCGGGGGATCGCCGAGGCCGAGATCGTCTTCATCGCGGTCGGGACGCCCCAGGGGACGCACGGCGGCGCCGACCTGGGCGGCGTGTGGGAGGTCGGCCGCCAGATCGCCGCGGAACTGCATCGCCCAAGATCGTCGTGGTCAAGAGCACCGTGCCGGTCGGCACCAACGCCGAGCTGGCCCGGCGGATGGCCGAGGCCACCGAGGTCCCGTTCGACGTCGCCAGCAACCCCGAGTTCCTCAAGGAGGGCGCGGCGATCGACGACTTCAACAAGCCCGACCGCGTCGTCGTCGGCGTGCGCCGCGAGGAGGTCGCCGATCGGCTGCACGAGCTGTATGCCCCGTTCCTCCGCACCGACCGGCCGTTCCTGGTCATGTCGCCCGAGAGCGCCGAGATGACCAAGTACGTCGCTAACTGCCTGCTGGCCACCAAGATCAGCTTCATCAACGAGATGGCCAACCTGTGCGAGGCCTACGGCGCCGACGTCAACGACGTGCGGCGCGGGATCGGCCACGACCAGCGGATCGGCTTCCATTTCCTGTTCCCGGGCGTCGGTTACGGCGGGAGCTGCTTCCCCAAGGACATCCGCGCCGTGATCCACATGGCCCAGTCCAAGGGCCTGCCGGCGCGGATGATGGAGGCCGTCGACGAGGTCAACGAGGCGCAGAAGGACGTGCTCTACCGCAAGATCAACCAGCACTTCGGCGGCGAGCTCGAGGAGAAGACCATCGCCATCTGGGGCCTGGCGTTCAAGCCGCGGACCGACGACGTCCGCGAGGCGCCCGCGCTGGTCTTGATCGAGGCCCTGCTCGCCGCGGGGGCCGACGTGCGGGTGCACGACCCCGAGGCGCTGGCCAACGTCCGCGCGATCTACGGCGAACGGCTGGCCTACTGCGATCGCCCGTATGGCGCGCTCGAGCAGGCCGACGCCCTGGCCGTCGCCACCGAGTGGAACGAGTTCCGCAGCCCCGACTTCGAGATCATGCGCCGATTGATGCGCCAGCCCGTCATCTTCGACGGCCGCAACGTCTACGAGCCCGCTCGCATGACCGCGCTGGGCTTCACGTACTACGGCATCGGCCGGGCCGTGGGCGCCGAGCCCTGCTGAGCGTCGCAGCGAGGCCGCAGTCCCGCGAGGGCTCCATGCGCGTCCAGTTCGACTACGACATCGACGATGTGGTGGACGCCAGCGGCCGCATGCTCTTCCGGTCGCCGAGCGGCCGGCGCCGGCTCCTGGCGATGCGGACGACAAGTGCGCTCTACATCGGAGTCTTCGCCGCGGTGTTCGCCTGTGCATTCCTGCCGGGTGAGCCCGAGGACAAGATCGCCCTCGGCCTGATCGTCGCTTTCGCCGCGGGGGTCGTCCAGTGGCTCAGCTTTCCGGGGGCCGTCCGACGCGCCTGGCGGAAGCAATTTCGGGCCTTGCTCGGCTCCGAGGGGCCGTTCACCTGCGAGGTGGAGTTGAGACCCGAAGGACTCTGGAGCCGGCAGAACAACACGCAGAACCTCCACGAATGGCCGGGCATCACCTCGATCGAGGAAACCGACGACTCGGTCGACTTCCGGTCCCGCGCCGGGGGATACGTCGCCGTACGCGACCGCGCCTTCTGGTCTCCCGAGGAACGCGACAAGTTCATCGCGACGGCCCGCCGCTATCACGAGATGTACACCGGGACCGGGGAGCTGCCGCCGCCGTAGTCCCTCTCATCGGGATTCCGGATTCCGGATTCCGGATTCCGAGCCGCCGCCCAGGGCCTGCGCCGCCACCGGCACCAGCGCCGCCGCGACGAGCACCACCGGGATCATCAAGTACGGGGCCATGCGGATATTGAGCCCGTTGAAGACCCCATCGATGATCATGAGCTGAAGGACCAGCAGCGGGACGGCCCCCAGCCACGAGGCGATCAGGGCGTCCGAGCGGCCCCGCGGCACGAGGAACGCGTAAGCCTGGCCGAGCAGGATCGCCAGCAGCGGCCAGACGAAGGCATAGCTGGCGCCGGGCATATACAGCGACGTGGCCGCCGCGGCGGCCAGCCACCAGGCGAGCGCGCCTGAACCGAGCCCCTCCCACGACCATCGCCGGCCCGACCAGGCGAAGACCGCCGCGGCGACCAGCACCGCCACGACGGCCGAGCCGGTGAGCAGCGCGATGTCATATCGCGAGACCGGCATGCCCGCGCCGCGGCCGAGGTCGGGCCGGTTCACCACGATGCCGCTCCTCACCAGAAAGCCGCCTAGGGCCAGCCAGAGCAGGCCGACGGCCAGGACCGCGGCGGGTACCGCGGCCAGGAACGTCGCGAACCCCGCGGCGACCTCCACCGGCCGGATCCGCCTTCGAACCACGCCCAGCGCGATCACCGCGAGATCGGCCAGCACGGCGATGGCCAACAGCGGGATGACCCAGCTCATGGGGTAGATCGCCACCCATCGCTGGAGGATCGAGAAGTAGACGACATCGTCGCGCCGGACGTCTTCCAGGTCGAGCCCGCCCAGGCTTAGCACCATCCCCACCAGGTTGTCGCCCTGATGCTGGAGCGTCCGCCGGTCGAGGTTCGCCGGCGTATCCTCGGGCGAGTGGTAATAAGACAGCCCGCCGACGAAGGCGAAATTGAACCCGGCCATGCCGTATCGTTTATAGACGGTCAGGTCGGTGTCGTTGGGCATGAGCCGATAGACCTCGTAGGTCAACGACGAGGCCATGGGGTAGGACGAACCCCGCGCCAGTTGCTCGATGAGCCAGCCGTTGCCGTCGCTGGTCTCGAACATGAACGACGGGCCGGAGTTGCCCCGGCCCTCGAAGTTGAGCACGACGCCGACGTCCTTGGCCCAGGGGTGCTCGGCGGCGAAGACGTCGGCGCCATAGAGGCCGACCTCCTCGCCGTCATTGATCAGGACGATGATGTCGCGTGCGGGCCTGAGCTTGCTATGGAGAACGCGGAGCCCCTCGAGGATCGCCGCGACGCCGGAGGCATCGTCGCCGGCGCCGGGCCCGCGCCGGACCGAATCATAATGAGCCGAGAGGAGGATCGCCTTCCTGCCCGTCAGGCCGATGCCGCGCCATCGGGCGACGATGTTGACCACGTCGGACCGCGCCGGATCGGACTCCGACTTGGCCCCTCGCTCGCGGGCGTCGCGCGGCCGCTGGATCTCCGTCTCGAGGCCCAACTTCTTCAGCTCGTCCATGATATACGCACGCACCGGTTCCTCGGCGGCGGAGCCGAGCGGGTGCGGCTGGCGCGCGATCGCCTCGACGTGCCGCATGGCACGCTCGGCCAAGAACGCTAAAGGCGGTCCGTCGGCCGGCAAGGCGGCGGGCGGCCGCCCGGATGCCAGCACGATCCCGCCCACGATGATCAGGAAGGCGGCCGTCGCCAGCCGCGGCAACCATCGGCTCGGGCGCGGCACATCCGCAACGGTGCCTGTCACGTCCCCGCCCATGTCGCGACCTCGCTCGCTGCGTCGCCTGCGATGGAATCGACCTGGCCGGGCGCCGGAAGGCCCCGCTACGCCGACGGCGCCGGCGACGACTCGGCCGGCTCGACCCGCAGGACCTCCACGAGGGGGACCGTGACCTGGCGGTCGTGCATCGGCTCGGGATCGCGGGGACGGGCCAGCGCGATCGATACCGTGCTGCCGCCGACCATCGCCAACTCCGGATGCCGGACCTCGAAGGCTCGCCCGTCGGTCAAGACCAGCCGGAACCGGCGGAACGGGCGTCGTCGGAGGTGTTCGAGCAGGTCTTTCGATCGCATGGGCTGGCGTCTCCGTCCTGGGGCGTCGTTGTCCAGTCTCAAATTATATCACGGCTCGCCCCCCGCGGGGAGAGTGGTCGCGCCAACAGATCCGCGCACCCGTCGCCACTCCTCGATCAACGGAGTGACTCCGCAGACCAGGCGAGCCGTCGCGCTGGTCCTCGACCCGCAACGGACCGCGCCGGCGTTGTCGCGCGGTTGAGGGCCGCGTTATGCTCTGGACCGGTGGCCGAACGGAAGGAAGCGAAGGCCGGGCGGAAGTCTCACCGCGGAGGTCCTCATGAAGATCGATATCACGCCGGTGCCGCCGGAAGAGGTCCTACCCCTGAGGGAGCTCTACCGGCGAGAGATGAACTGCCAGATCTACCAAGACTCGCTGCCCGGGAGGGGCTTCGGCGACCTGTTCCTGATCCGCGCCGACGGCCGCGTCGCGGGCTACGGCTTCGTGATGGGGTTTCGCGGCGAGCCGAAGGACATGATCCACGAGTTCTACGTCCTGCCGGCCCACCGCGGCTCGGCACTGCCGATGTTCCGGAAGCTCGTCGAGACGAGCCAGGCCCGACGGATCGAGACCCAGACCAACGACGTCCTCCTCACGCTGATGCTCTACGACTGCGCGAGCGGGATCACCAGCGATCGGATCTTGTTCCACGACGCCCTGAACACAAACCTCGCGGTCCCAGGCGCCATCTTCCGCGCGGCCTCCGCCGCGGACACGGAGAAGATCTTCGAACACAAGGTGCAATCCGTCGGCGAATGGCTGGTGGAGCACGACGGCGCCGTCGTCGCGACCGGCGGGATCGCCTGTCACTACAACCCGCCGTACGGCGACATCTACATGGAGGTGGACGAGCGCCACCGTTGACGCGGGTATGGCAGCTTCCTCGTCCAGGAGCTGAAACGGGCGTGTTACGAGATGGGTCGGGTCCCCGCGGCGCGTTGCAATGCCTCGAATGCGGCCTCCCGGGCGACCCTTCAGAAGGCGGGCCTCTTGCCATGCGCCCGGCTGTTGAGCGGCCACTTGTCAGGCGACTGAGTCCTGGCGAGCCGGCCTGGCCGGCGAGGAGGTCTCGAAGTGGATGACCGAGCGGCCGAGATGAGATTCCTGGCCACGCCCGAGAAGGGCGAGGTCTCCGCCCTGCTGGTGCGACCCGCCGGCGCAAGCCATCTGCTCGTGCTCGGCCACGGGGCCAGCACGGATATGCGCCACGCGACCCTCCGGAGCATCGCCGAGCGGCTGGCCGACGTCGGCATCGCGACCTTCCGCTACAACTTCCCCTACATGGAGAACGGCACGGGGCGCGACTCCCAGGGGGTCTGCACGGCAACCGTCCGATCGGCGGCCGCGGCGGCGCACCGGGCCGCCCCCGACCTCCCGCTCCTGGCCGGCGGCCACTCCTTCGGCGGGCGCATGACCTCAACGGCGGCCTCGGAGTCCCCTCTCGAAGGCGTGCACGGCCTGGTGTTCTTCGCCTTCCCCCTCCACCAGCCCCGAAAGCCGAGTACGGAGAGAGCGGACCACCTCGCCGCGGTCACTGTCCCGATGCTCTTCCTCAGCGGCACGCGCGACGAGCTCGCCGACCAGGAACTCCTGCGAGCCGTCTGCAAGAAACTCGGCCGGCGCGCGACAATCCACCCGCTCGACACCGCCGACCACGGCTTCCGCACGCTGAAACGCTCGCGGAAGACCGAGGAGGACGTCTTCGTCGAAATGGCTCGTGTCGTCCGGGACTGGGCCTCGAGGCTCGACTGATCGTCCTCGGGTTCGCGCAAAGGGGCCTTTCGCCGGGCGGATCGAGCTTCGCCCCGGGACCGGTCCTGCCCGCGGACGGGGTGCGTCCCGCCGCGCAGGGCAGGCCGGTCGCCGCCGTCGCGAACGGGTCGAGCTGGGCTCATCGCTCGGTAAGGAACCGCACGATCTCGCGCATCACGCGCTCTTTCTGCTCCGTCGCGAAGAGGAATTGCGCGTGCGCGGAGCCATCGACGATGACCAGTTCCTTCGGACCCGGGGTCTTCGCATAATGGTCGCGGACCCGGGGCAGCCGCGGGATGTCGCTCGACCCGAGGTCGTCGCGGGCGATGATGAAGAGCTTACGCCCTTTCATCTGCTCGGGCTTGCCGCTCCCCTCGCTCCCGAGGAAGACCAGGCGATCGATCTCGCCCGGCTTGGCCTCGACGGAGGCATCGCCCGCCGCACTGCCCCCCATGCTTCCCCCGACGACCGACACGGTCTTGGCACCCGTCTTTCGCAGGTAACGGACCGCGGCGAGCACATCAAGGTGGAGCGGGGCGCTGAGAGGATCGGACTGGCCCGGGCCTCGCGACTGGCCGTACCCGCGGAAGTCGATCGCCAGCACCCGGAAACCCGCCTGCTCCAACGCCTCCGCCTGCTCCTTCCAGCTCTCCTTGTTGAAGCGACCCCCGTGAGCCAGCACGACGGCCCGGTCGCCCTTCCCGTACAGGTCGGCGTGGATCAGTCCTCCGTCCTGAGTCGGGAAGGTGACAGGCTCCCACGCGCCGGCGGGGCCCGCCAGCAGGAGGACCACGATGATCGCTCGAGAAGGACGCATGCGACGAGACTAACGCGCCGCTCGGGGACCGACAATCCCCCGTCGGGCTCGAGGTTCGGCTGCCGCACTCGAAGACGGCGCGGCGACCGGCAGCGACTTGCCCGGCACGCGCGGCGTGGCACCCCGCCGCGCGAGATATCCCCGCCAGCCGGCCACGATGGCGTCGCGCTGGGCGCCGAATTCGGGTCGGTCCGGCTGGGGTTCGGCGACGACGCCGAACGACTCGCCGGTGATGTCATTGAGCACCAGAGCCAGGCCATCAACGACCTTCCCGATGTCGAGGTGGCGCACTCCCTCGAATGCGTTGACCGACCGGTTCTCGAACGAGATGGCCCCGACCGGCATGTCCCGCCGATCGTCCATTTTCCCGACGCACCCCGGGATTTTCCTTCGCAATCGCGCAAGTCGGCGAAGATCGGGACGTCTCTCGTGAGAAGGGAGCCCATGCCGTACTCTCGGCGACGCGGTCGGGGCACCGACACGTCGCTTCGACGCGATCCGATCCCGGGGTGCTCCGATGTTCCAGTCGACGACCGCCGAAAACTTCCAGTCGTGGGACAAGTTCCTGAGTGCCTATTATGAGCCGATCAAGGCGGCGCTGGGCCTGATGCCGTTCGTCGGCGCCGATCGCGCCGACGACGTGGCGCATAACTTCTTCGTGAAGCTGTACGAGCGCGACCTGCTGTCGAACCGTCCGGTGATCACCGGGCGATTCCGCGACTGGGTGTACGTCGCGGCCCGCAACCACGCGCTGGACGAGCTGCGGAAGCAACAGCGGCGGCGCGAGCGGCCCGACGCCTTCGAAGTCAACGAGCCGGCCGACCCCCGCGCCGACGCCCACGAGGACGCGCCCTTCGACGCCGACGAGTGCTACGCCTTGAGCGTCCTGCACCTGACGGTCAGCCGGGTCCGCAAGCACCTGCTCCAGGAGGGGAAGGCCGAGCACTGGATGATCTTCGAGGAGCTGGCGCTGGCCCCGCTGATCCCCGGCCGCAAGGCGAAGTCGCGCGAGGAGCTGCTGGCCATGTTCCCCGGCGAGGGCCCGGCGTTCCTGGACAATCGGATGACGACCGTCAAGCGCGTCTTCCGCCGCATCCTGCCGGCCCTGATCCCGGTCGACCCGACCGAAAGCCGGACGCCCGAGCAGCGGTTCCAGGAGCTGCTCGGCATCCTCGGCGCCTCGGCGAACAGCCGGCTCTGGCTGGCGTTCCTCCTCGATCCCGCCCCCCGGCCCGACCTCCCGGACGGCTCCTCGCTCGAACTGGCGGCCCGGTCGATCGGCGGTGAGGCGCTCGATGCGCCCGTCCCGCCGGACATCCTCCACGACGAGCTGCGCGTGCTCTTGAGCTTCTGGCTCGAGATGCCCCTGCACGACTTCCTCGACGACCACGACGGAACCAACCAGGCCGCCCCGCGCGTCAACCGTCGCCCACGACCGGGATCCCGGCCCGGACCATCGTCCGCCGCCGTGCCCACCATCAACCTGAGGGCCGTGGTCGACGAGGCCCATCCCGCGCACGCCGCCTTCCCGGCCGAGGAGCTGCTCTCCCTCTTCGAACGGCTCAAGATGTTCGCCAAGCGAGTCCATCGCTCCCGGCCCGGCGGGCGCGGGCCGGGCCGTACCGGCCGACATGAGCCCGGGCGCGGCGGCTGCCGGTTCGAGGACGCGATGCCCTTCGAGATCGCCCAGGTCCTCTACAACCTCTCCGGGGCCCTGGCGCTCGTCCACTGCGACGCGCGGATCATCGGGCTCCGCGACGAACAGTACCGAAAGAACCTCACCTGGGTGCTCAGCCAATCGTGGATTGACCCCCGCCTCCGCCCGGTGTTCTTCGCCGCCTTGTCCCGCCTCCGCACCGCGAACTGACTGGTACGGCGGGCCTCGCCCACCGACCGAGGGCGTCCTCCGAGGGGGGTCGGCGTGGAGCCCGACTCGGATTCACCAATCGTGCCGACGCTCGGGCCAGGGCCGGGGATCCCTCGGTAGCTCCGCGCTCGGCAGGCCGCGCCGGATTTCAATGGGCTCGCTCATCGCCGTTCATCCCTCGCGATCGCGGCTCGGATCCCGCCCGATGACCAGCGTCGGCCCGCCAACGGACGGGTCGTACATGGCCACCGCGTCGCGGCCGGAGCGCTTGGCCATGTAGAGGGCCTGGTCGGCCTGGCGGAGCAGGTCATCGATCCGCGCCGATTCCAGGCCGTCGTTGCCGGCGATCCCGATGCTCAGCGTGATCTGGCTCGCGAGGGAGGAGGCGGCCGGCACATCGGTCCGGGCGGTGATCCCGGCGCGGAAGCGGGCGGCCAGGACCACGGCCGACGTCCGCGGGCAGTTGGGCGCGACGACCACGAACTCGTCGCCGCCGTAGCGGGCGACGATATCGCTGGCCCGCACCCATCGCGTCAGGATGCGTGCCGTCCCGCGCAGGGCCTCGTCGCCGGCCGGGTGGCCGAGGCTGTCGTTGATCTGCTTGAACCGATCCAGGTCGATCAACAGGATCGACAGGCTGGTGCCATACCGCCGGGACGCCTCCCAGTGGCGGCGGAGCTGATCCTCCACGGCGACGCGATTGATCAGGCCGGTGAGGCTATCGCGATACGCCTGGTGCTCCAGGCGATCCATCAGGCCGCGGAGCCGCATCGCGGCGAGGAGTCGCGCCCGCAGCTCGGCCGCGCCGGTGGCCGGCTCGAGCACGTCGAAGGCGCCGAGCTCGAGGGCCGCGATCCGCTCCGCGGCGGTCGTGCGGCCGCCGTGCAGGATCACGGGGATCCAGCGCGCCGCGGCGTCCGCCAGGAGCCGGTGGACCAGCTCGGATCCCCCGCCGGAGGGTAGGTCCCATCGGGCCAGGATCGCGCCCGGCTGGACCCGGGTCGTCGCCTGCTCGGCGGCGTCCAGGTCGGCGCAGGCATGGACCTCCAGGCCGCCGGCCGTCAGCTCGTCGCACAGCCGCTGGCATTCGGCCTCCGAGGGCTCGATCACGAGGACCCGGCCCGGGGATTCCGGGGACGATCCCGCTGACATCTTCTCCGGCATGGTCATGGCTTGGCTCCCGCCTCCCTCGATCCGGGTCGGCTCCGCCCGCTCGGCCCGGATCGGTCGGTCCGGGCGCGGTTCCCCCGCTTTTACCAGTATAGTCCAGGGATCCGGACCTTGAGTCGGCCCGCCTCAAATATCGGGACGGGCGGGCCTTCGGTCGGTCGAGATCCCTCGCGCCGGCCGTCGCCACGATCCGGCGGAGACCGTCGGCTTGTTCGCCTCCGGCATCCTCTGTAGACTCAACTCGCCCCAAAGGAGCGGCCGGCCGGGCTGCGAGGACACCGGCCGACGGCCGCGCCCCTCGACCGATCGACCCGCGCACGACGCGATCCGAAAAGGTGAAGTCATGATGAGCTTCCACCTCGCGGGCCTCGCGAGATCCGCCGCCGGCCTCCTCGTCGCGGCGGTGATCCCCTGCGTCGCGGCCGGACAAGGCCAGCCGGCGGCCGCCCCTCGGAACCCGGTCGATCGCCATGGCGATCCCTTGCCGCCGGGCGCCGCCGGTGCGGCTGGGGACCATCCGGTATCGCCAGGAGACGCCGATCGAGCAGATCGTGTACTCCCCCGACGGCCGGTTCGCGGCCACCGACGGCGACGGCGACGACGCCTTCGTCCGCATCTGGGACGGCCGCGACGGCCGATTGCTCCGTCGCATCGAGGTCGGACCCGCCGAGATCCGGGCGCCGGCCTTCTCGCCCGACTCGAGGACCCTGGCCGTCGCCAGCTACCGCCTCGATCCGGTGCGGCGCGCCTATTTCGTCGACGTCACCTATGCCGAGGTCGCCTCGGGGACCCGGATCGTCCGCGGTCCGTGGCCGGAGCAGGACAGCGTCAGTGCGCTGGCGATCTCGCCCGATCACGGCCTGCTCGCGACCGCGACGACCGGCGGCACGCTGCGGTTCCGCGACGCCCAGAGCGGCGACGAAACCGGTCGCGTCCTCATCGGCCGGCGCGAGATCCACCGCATCGCATTCGCCGCGTCGGGCCGCCGGATCGCCGTCCTCAGCCGCGACGAGGGCGATTTCGAGCGCGAGTTCCGGGTGGACGTCCTCAACCCGCGGAGCCAGGCGGTGCTGCGCGTGGTCCCCGACCTCTCGAGTGGCAAGCGCGTGACCTTGTCGCCCGACGGCGATCTGGTCTGCATCAGCGAGAAGTACCACATCGAATGCCGCGACGTCGGATCGGGCCAGGCGGTGAAGATCGGGCATCTCTGGGGCGAGGACGCGGCCTTCTCGGCCGACGGCCGGCTCGTGGCCGGCTTGCACTGGCCGGATGTGATTATCCAGGACGTGTCGACCGAGCAGACCGTCGCCATCTTCGCGTGCCCGACCTCCACGCCGACCGCCTGGGCGTTCTCGCCCGACGGGTCGACGATCGCGGCCAACGGCGGCCCGACGGCCCTGCATTTCTGGGACGTCCGGACGGGCCGCGACCGGCTCGCGACCGGCGACGCCCACGCCGAGCCGGTGCGCTGCCTCCTCTTCACCGCCGACGGCAAGACGATCATCACCGGCGGCGACGACCGGACGATCCGGCTCTGGGACGCGGCGTCCGGCGGCTGCCGTCGAGTCCTGAACCTCGCCGGCAAGCCGCGCGCCCTGGCCCTCTCGCCCGACGGCCGGCTGCTGATCGCCGGCGCCGAGGAGAACGGCTGGGTCTTCACCTGGGACCTGGCCGCGGCCGCCGGCACGAGGCCGATCATCCTGCTCGACCGCTTCAGCTCGGAGGGGCATCCGCTGGACGTGCGCTACTCGGCCACGGACGCGACCGTCGTCGCCGCCTGGAGCGACGGCCGCCTGCTCGAGGGGGACCGCAAGAGCGGCAAGCTGCGAGCCCGGCAGCCGGCGAAGTTCCTTGACGATTCCAGGTTCGATGTGCTGGGGTCCAGTCGGTTCCGATCGGGCGTCTCCCTGACGGGCGGCTCGCGCCTGGGCGTGATCCAGCAAGGCAAGGGGTTGCGGGTCGCTGACCTCGGCTCGGGCCGTCAACTCTGGGAGTTCGCCGGCGCCACGATCGCCGTGGCCGCCGCCGATGGACGGACCCTGGCCGTCGCCGTGCAACACGACGACCCTTACTATCAGCCGCCGTCCTGGCGGGTGGACAAGGCGGTCCCCCGCCGGCATCGCATCGACGCGGATCCGGCGGGCGCGGAGGTCGTCCTGCTCGACGGCGAGACCGGGAAGGAGTCGCGGCGGATTCCCATGCCCGCCGTGGTCGTCTGGGGCCTGGCCTTCTCGCCCGACGGCAAGACCCTGGCCGTCACCTCCGGCCGCGGCCCGGGGCGGATCCGGCTCTACCAGGCCGCGACCGGCCGCCAGGTCCGGTCGATCGCCACGCCGCCGATCTCCGGCCCGGCCCTGGCCTTCTCGCCCGACGGGTCGCGACTGGCCACCGCCATGGCCGATACATCCGTCCTGCTGTGGGACCTGCGCCCGGGGCCTTGAGGACGATCTCGGGCCCCGGAAGGCGCCGCACCCCTGCGCCGGCCCGCGCGGAGGAGGCGGCTCCGTCCGCCGATCCCTGCTTTCCTCCTCGCGTGGACCGACTGAGCCGGGAGCGCCAGTTGACGCGAGTTGACGGCGAGGATACGAGGGCCGTCCTCCCGCCCGTCCGGACGTCAGGCTGGAAAGCCTGACCTACTTGCGCCCCGCGGCCTCGAGTCGCTCGCGGTAATGCGACGGCCCCGGAACCGCCAGGCCCGGCACCTTGGCCGTGTCGTCCCAGTGCCGCAGGCGGAGCGCGTCGCGGAAGTAGGCGTTGGCCTCGAACTCGGCGACCTCGGCGGGGGTCATCGGGCCGCCCTGGAGTTCCAGGCTCAATCGCGACGCCGGCGACAACCCCGCCGCGTAGGACGGCTCGACGGTGCAGAGATACCGCTTCGCCGCGACGTGCAGGCGGATCGGCTCGGTGACCTCGGGGCCGAAAGACCTCTCGAGCCAGGCGCAGCCGGCCTCCTCGTGCCGGCCGTCAACGCCGCGCACGGCCAGGTCCTCGTCCTGCCCGTCCAGCAAATGGCCCACGTCGTGCAAGAGTGCCGCGACCACCAGGCCGTCCGGCGCGCCTTCGCGCTCGGCCAGCTCGGCCGCCTGCAGCGCGTGCTCCTCCTGCGAGACGTCCTCGCCGTGATAGGCCGCCGCGCCCTTCGTGGCGAACAGATCCAGGATCTCGTCGACAATCCGCATCAGGCCACTCCCTCTTCCCATTCGAGCAAGGACGCCGGCTTCGCGCCCGGCGCCGCTTTCAATGATCGGATCTGATCGACCAGGAACCAGGCCGCGACCAGCGCCGTGACCCCTGCGACGCCGGCCAGCGTCAAGAAGACCCCTTGCCAGCCCAGGATGTTGGACAGCCCAGCGACCAGGAAGCCGGCCAGCACGCCGCCGAACAGGTAGCCGACGCCGTCGATGATCCCGCAGGCCGTCGCGCAGCCGCGCTTGCCGCCCAGGTCGAGCGAGATGGCGCCGGCCATGTAGGAATACGGGCCGATCAGCAGGAAGCCGATCGCGGCGACCAGCGCCAGCGCCTCGAGCGGACGGCCAAGGAAGCTCGACGAGCCGAGCAGCGCCAGCGCCAGCCCGCAGAGCACGATCCCCCCGAGGATGATCGCCGCCCGCCCGCCGCGGCCCAGCCGATCGCTCAGGTAGCCGGCCAGGATCACCGACACGCCGCCGAAGAGCGGGAACAGCGCACTCATGCCGGCCGCGCCCCCAGGCTTGAGGCCCACGCCCTGCACCAGGTAGAGCGGTGTCCAGGTGTTGAAGGTCTCGCGCAGGAAGGTCAGGCCGAGCGAGAGCAGGCAGACGGCCCAGAACGCCGGGCTCCGCGCCAGGGTGGACCAGAGCTCTCCGGCCGACTCGGGGTGCGGGTCTTCGCCCAGCTTCCCGAAGAGATTCGCCGGGTTGGTCGCCGGCTCGGGGAGCCCGAGCTCGCCGGGCGACTCGCGGATCAAGGCCGCATTCACGACCCACAGGACCGCCAGCACCCCGGCCGCGACCCCGAAGACCCCCTGCCAGCCCAGCCCGACTTGCCCGATCAACCAGCCCATGAACGCCCGCGCGGCCGCGTCGCCGAAGAGGAAGCTCAGGCTGATGATCCCCATCACCGTGCCGTAGGTCGAGAACGAGAACCACCGCGAGGTGATCTTGATCATCCCCGGCCAGCCCTGCGACTGGATCAGCCGGTTGGCGATCCAGGCCATGGTGAAGACCGGCAGCGGGCCGCCCAGCGCCAGCACGGCCGTGCAGGCCACCGCGCCGGCCATGCCGATCAGGTAATTCCGCCGCCCGCCCAGGAGGTCAGTCAGGCTCCCCGCGGCGAACTTGCCCAGGGCATAGGCGATCGTCCCCAGCGAGACCGCCCAGCCCAGCCACCACTTCGCTCGGGACGGGTCCATACCCCGCCCGGCCAGGTCGTCGATGATCAGCGGCATCGTCGCCGACAGGTTCGACCGGCAGAGGTAGAAGCCGGCGTAACCCAGTACCATCAGGGCCACCGTGAGCCTCCGCCACCGCGCCAGTCGTCGGCCCGCTTCCGCCCCCGCGTCTGCGTCGCGCGTCGTCATGCCGCCCGGCCCCCTTCTCGAGTTCCCAAGAAGCCTAACACAACGGTCGAGACAGGGCGAGCCGGGCGACGCGCTGGAGCGTCGGGGATCCGGATTCGCCGAGCCGCGACCGTGAGGGAGCGGTGGTGGTGGCTCCGACGGTTGGGCGGACCGCTCGCTCACGCTCGCGGCTCGGCGAGACGATGCCGCTCCCCCCGCCGCCGATCAATACTGGTCGGCGCTGATGACCTCGCCGCCGGCGCGGGAGATCATGTAGCAGACGACCCGGGGGTCCATGCTCTCCTTGAAGAAATGGACCGAGCCGTCGGCGAAGAGCATGTTCGCCCCGCCGGGATGGAAGGCGTAGATCTCGTTGTTGCTGGTGCAGTTGATCAGGCAGATGCCGTTGCCGCGGATGCCGTCGGCCGAGGAGCCGGCGAGGTGGGCGTAGGAGAACGGGTCGGCCCAGGCGCCGCCGCCGCCGCTGGTGGGGTTGATCACGCCGTCGACCGGGATGCCGTACTGGATGTAGATCTGTCGGGCGTGGTTGTAGCCGACGGGCCGGCCGGCGCCCTCGGCGACCATGACGGTGTTCGACGTGCCGTCGGTGATGCTGGCGATCCGGACGTGGGCGATCGGCGTGTTCACGAGCCCGGTGGTCGGGTTGGACGTCGTGATGTCGCAGATCACGCCGCTATCGGAATTCGAGAGCGGATTCGAATAACTGCCTGACGGCGTGGCATTGGGGAATCCCAGCTTCTGCAGCAGCGACCCGTGGAAGCCCGGCGTGGCGAAGTAATCCGTCCGGCCCCACTCCTGGTCGGGCGGGCTGGGGACCGGGTTGCCGTGACCGTTGCCGAACCCGCTCCAGCAGGTGTTGTAGTAGTTGATCGCCCCGGGGGCGGGCGACGAGGGGCAGAGGAACATGTTGATCACGATCGAATACGCCGAGTTCTGGCCGACGCCGGGGAACAGGCCGCCCGAGCCACCGACGGCCGGCGGCACGTTCTTCTGATCGAGCGCCGACAGATTGAAGTTGATCATGTTGTAGACGTTCTGCTGGTCCATGTACGGTAGGACCCGGGTGAAGTTGCCGGCGTTCTCCTGGTTGGACGTGAACACCGCCGAGGGATCGAGATCGGGCAGGTAGGGCGGCACGAGGTAGTCGACGTCGGGGGGCATCCAGGTGTTGGTCGACTCGAAGTTGAGCGTCGCCAGGCCGATCTGCTTCATGTTGTTGACGCACTGGGCGCGGCGGGCGGCCTCGCGGGCCGACTGCACCGCCGGCAACAGCAGGGCGATCAGGACCGCGATGATCGCGATCACCACGAGGAGTTCGATCAGGGTGAAGGCCCGGCGGGGCCCCGTGCGGACGCGGGTCATGGGTGTCTCCTCCCGAGGATCAGGGTTCGATGCAGGGACAGGGATGAGGACGCAGGCATCACGATGTGGCCGCGACGCGTCGCGTCGCGTCGCGCGAGTCGGTGGATCGGACCGAATCGCGTCACTTGAGGGTGATCTCGAGGGTCCCCAGGTCATTCGCTCCGGGCTTGATCTCGTACTTGAACTGAGGCTTGCCGGAGTCGGAATACCGGCCCTTCAGCCGGTCGGAGGGGACCGGGTCGAGCTTGTCGTGCTTGGCCACGACGACCTTCTTGCCGCCGATTCTGGCGTCCTTCGTCCTGGACCCAGCCGCGGCCGCGGCGGCATCACCCTGCTCGGGCCACTGCACGAGCACGTTGTACTTGCCGGGCGCGGCCCCGCGGCCCAGCGAGGCGCTCTCGACGGTGAAGGATCCGTCGTCGCCCACGGTGGCCGACGGGATCACGCCCGCCGCCGACGGCGGGGGCGCCGGCTCGCCGGCCTGTCGGTGGAAGACCACGACGGCCCCGGCCGCCGGCTGCCCGTCGCAGACGACCTTGCCCGTCACCGGCGCCAGGCCCTCCGCCGTCCCCCCGCACGACGGCAGCGCAAGCGCCAGGGCCGGCACGACGACGGCCGCTACCCGGGAGCGAATCATCCCCTCGCCTCCTCCCACCTCAGGAACCCGAAGGCCGCTCCGGCCGACAGCCGGGCGCACACTGTATATACAGCATCCGACTGGACGAGAGCGATTGTCCCCGCGCCTGCGCCGCAATCAAGTGAATTATCCGTGAAAATCGCCGGGCGTATTCGGTGAAATGCCGTTTCGTCGATGATCGTCCTTGCGGTGCGACGATTTTCTCGACGGAAATCTGTGCTATACAGTTTTCCTCGGTCGGCTCTTGGGCTAGGATGGGTTGCGACGCCGAATCGCGTACGAGGGCTGGAGTTTCCGGCGAGTCCGACGGGCCGGGGAGGTCTGATGTCTTCCGCGTCACTACCGAAATATTTGGATATCGCCAATGCAATCGAGTCGCGGGTCGCGGGGCGGGACGGGGCCAAGGTGCCCAGCGCGCGGGAGGTCGCCGCGGCGTACGGGGTCTCGGTGGTGACGGCGTCGCGGGCGATCCAGGTGCTGAGGGACAAGGGGTTGATCCGGACGGTGGAGCGGTCGGGCAGCTTCGTGGCGCCGGCCGCGGCGGCGGCGAGCGGGGAGCGCTATGCCCTGGTGCAGCGGAGCACGCCGGGTCCGTGGCTCCAGGCGAGCCTGGCGTTCACGCAGGCGGGCTTCGTGGCCCTCCGCCGCCAGGAGGGGATCGAGATCGAGGCCGACAGGTTCCACTTCGATGAGACGACGCGCCCGGCCGACCTCCGGCGGCAGGCCCGACTCGCGGCCGAGGACGGGGTGTCGGGTGTCATCTTCATGCCGTCGCGCTACAAGGACGAAGCGGCCCGGCAGGACGAGGCGTTCCTCCGCGCCTGCCGCGAGGCGGGGATGGCCGTCGTGCTGATCGAGCGCAATCTCCGCGGGCTGGCCCGCTCGCTCGAATACGACCTCGTCGCGGCCGACGACCTCGACGGCGGGCTGCGATGCACCCGGCATCTGCTCGACCAGGGCCGGCGGCGGATCGCGTTCCTCACCGGCTCGCCCACCAGCAGCCACGAGGGCCGCCTGGCCGGTTATCTCACCGCGCTGCACCACGCGGGCAACGGCTCCGCTCCCCTCGTGCTCGAGCAACCGTCGGGACTCGCCACCAAGGAGTCCTATGGGGAGCTGGCCGACCGGGTGCGGGAGCGTGCCGCCGACGGCGTCGTCTGCTACCAGGACTACACCGCGCTGGGGTTGATCCTCGAGCTGCTCAACCGCGGCGTCCGCGTGCCGGCCGACGTCGCCATCACCGGCTTCGACAACCTCCCGATCGGCAAGGCGTATTCGATCGGCGTGACGACCTACGCGTTCTCGTCCGAGTCGGTCGCGCGCCAGGCCGCCCGGCTCGTCCGGGCTCGCGTCGCGGGAGACGCCAGCCCGCCGGTCAAAGTGCTGGTCGCCGGCGAACTCATCGTCCGCGAGAGCAGCCACCCCGCCGAGCCGCGACCGCCGGGGAGCGGTCCGCCTGGCGATGGGAGTACTCCCGCTCCCTGACGGTCGCGGCCCGGCCAGTCCCGGGGCTCCGCGGCGCCGCTTCCCGGGATCTTCAGGGAAAATCCACGAGATCGCCACGTGGACGTGCAAGGCCCCTGATACTCTCTTGGGCGGTATGTCCCGGTCCGAAGCGCCGCCGATCGAATGATCCGAGGGTCTCCAGCCGCGAGGAAGCGATGAAGCACATGGCCACCACGAGATTAAGAACGTTCGCCCTGCTGGGCTTGCCGGTGCTCGCGGCAAGCGTTGCGGGCCTGGCGCGCCTGGCGCCGATCCGGATGGGCCGCCAACCCGATGGCAGTTTCCTGGTTTCCTCGGGGCAGCGGGTCGAGGGGGGCTCGATCGCCTTCAACGGCCGGCCGATCGACCTGGCCGTCCATCCCCGCGACGACGTCTTCGCGGTCCTGAACAAGTCCGAGGTCTTCCTGGTCACCACGACGGGCGCCGGACGGGCGCAGGGTCGCCCTCTTCTCCCTGGATGGCGAGACGTCGGCCGGTTTCCGCGGCCTCGTCTGGTCGCCCGACGGCATGCGGCTCTTCGCCAGCACCGATCGAGGTTACGTCCAGACATTCGCATACAGGGATGGCTCACTGAAAGCGGCGGGGCGGATCCGCGTCCAGCCCGAGGGGGCAAAGGGGAACCCGGTCCCGGGAGGGATGGCGATCACGCGCGACGGCACGCGGCTCTTCGTGGCCGCGGCCAATCGCAACGCCATCGCCGAGGTCGACCTGGCGTCGCTCGAGCTCGTGCGCGAGTACCCCGTGCAGACCTTGCCGTTCGAGCCGAGGCTCTCGGAGGATGAGCGGACGCTGGTCGTCAGCAACTGGGGTGGCCGGCTGCCGCGGCCGGGCGACCGGACGGCCAGGAGCCAGGAGCTCGACATCGTGGTCGACGACCGCGGCGCGCCGGCCTCGGGGACGGTCAGCCTGATCGACCGCGCGTCGGGAGCGACCCGGCACGTCGACGTCGGCATCCATCCGACGGCGATCGTCGTGCGCGGCGGCCTTGCTTACGTCGCCAACGCCATGAGCGATTCGGTCAGCGAGATCGACCTGAAGGCCGGCGCGGTCGCGCGCACCATCCCCCTGCGCTGGGGATCGCTGCGAGTGCTCGGCGGGATGCCCAACGCGCTGGCGATCCGCGGCGGGACCCTGTACGTCGCCGACGGCGGCGACAACGCCCTGGCCGAGATCGACCTCGCCGCCGGGGCCGTCCGCGGGTTCCGCCACGCCGGGTACTTCCCCGCGGCGGTCGAGCTCGCGCGCGACGGCAAGACCGCCTTCGTCCTCAACACCAAGGGGAACGGGTCGGTGAGCCGGACGACGCTCGGCAAGCCGGGCAACGCCCACGACTTCCAGGGTACGGTCACCCTCGTCGACCTGTCGGCCGACCTCGCCCGCGAGACGGAGCTGGTCGCGCGCAATAACCGGTGGGAGGCGAACCCCGGCCGGCCGCCGCTCTCGGTCTACAACGGCGCGATCAAGCACGTCCTCTACATCATCAAGGAGAACCGCACGTACGACGAGGTCTTCGGCGACCTGCCGCAGGGCAACGGCGATCGGGCGCTCTGCAGCCTGGGCGAGGCGATCATGCCCAACCATCGCAAGATCGCCCGCGAGTTCACCCTGTTCGACAACGGCTACGTCAGCGGGACCAATAGCGCCGACGGGCACGCCTGGTCGACCCAGTGCCTGGCGAATGACTACCTGGAGCACTTCTACGTCGGCTACTCGCGGACCTATCCCGACGACGGCGACTGCGCGATGTCGATCTCTAACGGCGGTGCGATCTGGGACGCAGCGCTCAAGAAGGGGCGTTCGGTCCGCGTCTGGGGCGAGTTCTGCGACGACAAGCTCGCGACCTACGACCCCAAGCCGAAGGACTGGTTCGAGCTCTGGGAGGACCGGATCAAGGGGACCCATCGTTTCAAGTTCACCGCCGAGACCAACGTCGCCAGCCTCAAGCCGCTGATCAACCGCGAGGTGCACTACTGGCCCCTGCTCCAGAGCGACCAGTTCCGCGCCGACGTGTTCATCCGGGAATACGAGGAGTTCAGCCGGCGGGACGCCGTGCCGAACTTGATGATCATGAGCCTGCCCTGCGACCATACCGAGGGCGTCGACCCGAAGTACCCGACCCCGCGCGCGATGATGGCCGACAACGACCTGGCGCTGGGGCGGGTGGTTGAAGCCGTCTCCAGGAGCCCGCAGTGGAAGGAGACGTGCATCTTCGTCGTCGAGGACGACGCGCAGTCGGGCCCTGACCACGTCGACGGCCACCGCACCGTCTTCATGGCGATCAGCCCTTATAACCGGCGCAAGACGGTGGATTCGTCATTCTACACCCAGACGAACATGATCCGGTCGATCGAGATGATGCTCGGCCTCGACCCCATGAACAAGTTCGACTCGGTCGCCGACCCGATGGTCGCGTGCTTCAGCGATCAGGTCGACCTGACGCCGTATCACGCCGCGCCGAACAACGTACGGCTCGACGAGCGCAATCCCTCGGGCCCGAACATGACCGCGGCCGATCGCTACTGGCAGGAGAAGACCCGGTCGCTCGACTGGAGCCACCTCGACGCCCCTGACCCGTACTGGCTCAACCGGATCACCTGGTACAGCCTTTACAAGGGGACGCGCGAGTACCCCGCCCGGCCCGGTGAGCAGCCCGGCATGGTCGACAACGACTGACGTAACCTGGGCACCGCCCACCGGCTAAGAGCGCTGAACGCTTGCATTGCAGCGACACGAGGAAACCCCCCCTATCCCCCCCTTCGTAAGGGCGGGATCAAGAGGGGCTATCCCCCCTTTCGTAAGGGCGGGATCAACTGGGGCTATCCCCCCCCTTCGTAATGGGGGGATCAAGAGGGGCGGATCTCTCTGCGACCCCCCCTTACGAAGGGGGGGTCAGGGGGGGTCGAGGCTTCAGCCCGGCCTCGAGGCCGAACCACGTCCGCCATCCATTCGTTAACCGCTCTAACGATTCGCGACGGACCGGCAGAGCTCCATGACGTTGCAGGCATAGAGGTCCGGCGCGTCGAGTAGCAAATCCCCGTGTCCGGCGCCGGGGAAGAAGACCAGCCGGCCGTGCGACGCGACCTGTTCGTGAAGTGCGCCGGCCTCGTCGGGGCGAGCCAGGTGGTCGCCGCCGCCGGCGAGGATCAGCACCGGGACATCCGCGGGGATGCCGGCGATCGCCTTCAGGGGCGAGATCTCGTCGAGGTGGGGCAAGAACACGGGAGCGACGAGGTTCAGCCCCAGGTAGGCGGTGTGGCTCAGCCCGAGCGGCAGCACATTCTCGACCCGATTCCACACGGCCGTCCTGAGGTCCCGATAGGGGCTCTCGAGGATGTAGCCGCGGACGCGGACGCCCAGCTCGCGGGCGGCGAAGATGGCCGCCGCGGCGCCCATCGAGCTGCCGTTGACGATCACCGGCCGGCCCGGCCGCCGCGCCTCGAGGAACTCGACTCCGGCGACGACGTCGTGCCGGGCGCCGAAACCGACGTCGTCGAATTCCCCGGTCGAGTCGCCGTGCGCGCGCAAGGTGATCATCAGCACGGCATGGCCATGCGAGGCGAGAAGTTCGGCCCGGCCGAGGCTGTTCCGCCGCTGGCCCTTGTGCCCGTGCAGCACCAGGACGCTGGGCTTGTTGACCTGGCCGTCGATGAACCACGCTCCGATCTCTTCACCGTCGGTCGTCCGGAGGCGGTGGCTCTCCAGCCGCCCCCAGGCCGGGCTCGGCGCGACCTCCTCGGCCCGCGCCCCCAGGCGATGCGTCAGCTTGTACGCCACGATCGACGAGGCCGACAGCCAGGCCACGAAGAGGATCGCCCAGGTCACGACCAGGCGGCGAACCGGACGACGCCCGGCGATCTCGCGCAAACGAACCACTGCCAGACGCAACGGGTCCCTCCCTTCCGCGATGCGACCTGTCGGATAATACCCGAATCGAGGATATCGGGTTTCGCCCGGCTCGCGGAAGAGTGCCTCCAATGAGCAGTGCGCGCCTCTCATCGGTGCGCCGACCCTCTTCGGGTCGAGACCGCCGGCGCGGTATGCTGGAACTTCGAGGAGGGCCACCATGAGCGAGTCTCAGCATCGCATCGCCACCGTCGGTCCGGTCGAGGAAAACCAGGCGACCGGCCGGGTCGCCGCCATCTTCGCCGACATCAAGAAGACCAAGAACCTCGACTTCGTCCCGGCCTTCTGGCGGGTCATCGCCATCAACCCGGCGCAGCTCGAGCTGGTCTGGACGACCTTGAAATCCTTGATGCATCCCGAGGCCGTGGGCCGCACACCGCGGCTCGATCCGACCACCCGCGAGATCATCGCGCTGGCGGTCTCGGCCACCAATGGCTGCCCCTACTGCATCAACTCGCACACCGCCGCGCTGCGCAAGCTCGGCCTGGACGACGAGGCCCTCGGCGAGGTCATGGCCATCGTCGGGCTGTTCAACATGACCAATGCGCTGGCCAACGGATACCAGGTCGAGCCCGACATCCGCCCGCGGGTGGATTGACGTCTTCGCGGGGTGAGAGCGCTCCCCGATCCGAACCTACCGCGGATGCGGCTGCGCCCCGGTTCCTCCCTGGGTCGCCTCCGCGTGGCTGTGCATCCGGATCAGCGCCGACTTGCCAGGTTCGGCGAGCGTGGCCTGTTCCTTGGCCACGCGCTCCAGGGCCCTGGCCGCCTGGGCGGGGGTCTGGTAGCGCATCTCGGGCCGCTTCGCCAGCATCTTCTCCACGACGTCCTGGAACTCATCGGGCAGCGAATCCTGGAACCGATTGGGCGGGATCGGATCCTCCTGGCGGATGCGGGTGACCAGCTCGGTCACCGACTTGCCCTCGAATGGCGGCTTGCCGGTGAGCATCGTGTAGAGCGTGGCGCCCAGGCTGTAGATGTCGGCGCGGATGTCGACGTCCGGGGCGTTGCGGGTGCGCTCGGGCGCCATGTAGGGGACGCAGCCCAGCAGCTCGCCGGGCTTGAGGACCGGCGGCGGCTCCGTCCCGTCCTGCAGTTCGGCCAGCACCATGTCGCCGAGCTTGGCCACCTTGTCCTTCGAGCGGATCAGGATGTTCTCGGGCGCGACGTTGCGATGGATGACGTGCTTCTCGTGCAGGGCTTCCAGCGCCCGGGCGATCTGCATGCCCGCCGCCAGGGTGTATTTCCAGTTGATCATCTTGCGCGTGCCGAGGCGCTCGAGCACCTGGGTCAAGGTCTCGCCTTCCACGTACTCCATGGCGTACCAGCACGCCTCGCCATGCTTGCCGGCGCCGCAGAGGGCGACCAGGTTGGCGTGGTGCAGGCCGACGGCCGCCTTCATCGCCCGCATGAACCGCCGCAGCTTCACCTCGTCGCGGGCGAAGTCGGCATAAAGGACCTTCGCGGCCACCTCCCGGCCGTCGCGGACGTCGCGCGCCTTGTACAGCGTACCCGTCTGGCCGCGGGCCAGGACCGGTCCGAGCTCGTAGCGCGAGATCGTCGTGCCGGTGAGCACGCCCTCGTCGGGCCGGATCCTCAGCGAGTGGGAGGACTTATCGGCCTGCTCGAGCGTCTGGGCGTCGGCGACCGTCGCCGCCGAGGTGAACAGCTTCAGCCGGGTGTTGCCGACCTGGATCTCCTCGCCGTGCTTGAGGCGGTGCTCCTGGATCCTCAGGCCGCCGACCGTCGTGCCGTTGACGCTCTCCAGGTCGACGAGCCGGAATTCGGCCCCCTCGCACCGCAGCTCGCAATGCAGCCGGGCGACGCTCCCATCCGACAGGTGGGTGTCGGATTTCTCGCCCCGGCCGATCACCAGCGTGGTCCCCTCGGTCAGGTTGAAGATCCGGCCCTGGTCGGGGCCGGAGACCGCTCGCAGATAGGCATACATGGCAGACCCCTCTTCGCGACATCCAGCCGGCGCGGCCGTCTTGACGTGATGGGCGCGGATCGACGCGCAGCCCCGCGCGCGGCATCTGGGAGAAAGGACAAGGACAAGAGACGGGAATCGGGAGGGGAGGCTCCGGATCTCCCCGGGGCGACAATCGGGCTCGATCCTTCGAGGGCGGTCCCACGGCCCTCGCCTCGCGATGAGGGCCGATGACGACCTCACGCGGCGGCGATCGTCCGCCGCCGAGGATCCCGCCCGCGACGGCGCGGACATGATCGCCGTGACGAGTGGGATCGGATCGGACGACACAACGCTGCACGACGACCGCCGCGGGCCCCCTCAACCCGGGGACGACCCACGCCTCGAGAGAGGCCACGCGACGACGCACGTCCATCGACGTGTGTAGCACCAAGATAGGATATCGGCTCAATCTAACCGATCAATCCCGACAATACCAGAGGGTAACCCACGATGACCATACTTTTTGAATTATGGATTTAGTAGATCGCGGGGAGCTACACCGTCACGCCCTGGTACTTGGCGACGCGTTCCAGCGCCCGCGCGGCCTCGGCGGGGGTCTGGTAGCGCATCTCGGGCGCTTGGCCAGCATGACCATCACGGCGTCCTGGAACTGGTCGGGGATGGAGAGCTGGAACTTCTTGGGCGGGACGGGGTCGGCCTGGCGGATCTGCGCGATGGTCTCGACCAGGTTCTTGCCCTCGAACGGCGGCTTGCCGGTCAGCAGGGCATAGAGGGTGGCGCCCAGGCCGTAGATGTCGGCGCGGGTGTCGACCTCGACGTCGGAGCGGGTGCGCTCGGGCGCCATGTAGGCGATGTTGCCCACCAGCTCGCCGGGGCGGGTGATCTGCTTGGCCTTGATCCCCTCCATCGCCTTGGCCAGCATCATGTCGCCGAGCTTGGCGACCTTGTCCTTGTTGCTGATGAGGATGCTCTCCGGGGCGACGTTGCGGTGGATGATGTGCTTCTCGTGCGCGGCCTCGAGCGCCTGGGCGATGTGCACGCCGACCTGCAGTGCGAACCGCCAGTCGAGCATCTTCAGCGTGCCGAATTTCTCGATGAGCT
Organism: uncultured Planctomycetota bacterium; assembly: GCA_963815795.1. GTDB lineage: Bacteria > Planctomycetota > Planctomycetia > Isosphaerales > Isosphaeraceae > JAKAUH01. The sequence goes on from CAWFIC010000017.1 coordinate 200,127, forward strand.
TGGTGAGCGGCTCGCCGTCGACGTACTCCATCGCGAACCAGCAGGTGCTCCCCTGCTTGCCGGCGCCGTAGAGGGCGATCAGGTTGGGGTGGTGCAGGCCGACCACGGTGGTCATGGCGCGGATGAACCGCTGGACGTCCTCCTCGTCGCTGGTGAAGTCCGAGTGCAGGACCTTGAAGGCGACGTCCTTGCCGTCGCGGGTGTCGCGGGCCTTGTAGATGGTGCCGGTGCGCCCTTGGCCAGGGCCGGGCCCAGCTCGTAATGCGAGAACGTCTTGCCGGTCAACACGCCCTCATCGGGCGTGAGCTCGCGCGTGGGCTTCTGCGCGGCCAGGACGGTCTGGGCGTCGGGGATGCCGGTGGTGTGCAGCTTCAGCCGGGTGCCGCCGATCTGGAATTCCTCGTCGTGGCGGAGCGCATGCTCCTTGATCTTCTGCCCGCCCACGAACGTGCCGCCGACGCTGTCGAGGTCGACCAGCTTGAACTGTTGGCCCTCCCAGGTCAGCTCGCAATGCAGCCGCGAGACCGTGCCGTCGGTCAGCCGGGTATTGGACTTCTCCCCGCGGCCGACCACCGTGGGAATCCCCTCGATCAGGTCGAAGGTCCGCCCGGCGTCGGGCCCCGAGGTCACTCGGAGATAGGCTTGCATGGGGAAACTCCGTGGCGATGCCCTGGACCGGAATTCCGATGATCTGTCCCGAGCCGACGCGATCCGACGGCGCCCGGGAACGAACGGCGAATCCCGGCGGCGCGGCCGATTCCCATGAGGCTCGGTGGCCGTTAGAATCGTTGAATTCATACTATAACCCATGGACACGCGCGATGCCAGGTGAGGGCGATGGCTCGATCACGGGATGGATCGCCGGGATGAAGGCCGGCGACCTGGCGGCGGCGCAGCCGCTGTGGGAGCGTTATTTCGCGCGGATGGTGGACCTGGCGCGATCGCGGCTGCGGGCCTCGGGCCGGCGGGGCCGCGACGCCGCCAGCGACGAGGAAGACGCGGCCTTGAGCGCCTTCGACAGCCTGTGCGCCGGCCTGGCGCGCGGCCGGTTCCCGCAACTGGCCGACCGCGACGACCTGTGGCGGCTCCTGGTGGTCATCACCACGCGGAAGGTCCGGGCCCAGGCCCGCCGACGGCTCCGGCAGAAGCGCGGCGGCGGCCAGGTCCGGCCGGCCAGCGACCTGGTAGACGGCCAGTCGGATGACGACCTCCTCGCCCGCGCCGTCGGCTCCGAGCCGACCCCCGAGTTCGCCGTCATGGTCGCCGAGGAATATCGGAGGCTCCTCGACCGCCTGGGCGACGACGTCCTGCGTCGGGTCGCCATCCTCCGCATGGAGGGATACACGACCGACGCCGTCGCCGGCCAGCTCGGCTGCGCCCGCCGCACCGTCGCGCGGCAACTGGCCCTGATCCGCCGGATCCTGACGGCCGATGCGGAGTCGGACGCGGATTCCGCCTGATCCCTGTCACAATCTCGCGCCGAACGGACATCGTCCCGTAGGGTGCTCTCCGAGCACCGTCCGGTCACGGCGACCGGCGGTCTCGTCGTAACGAGGGGGAAACCGATGAACGAGCCGACGAGGCCCAACCTGGACGGCCTGGATATCGAGCTGGCCCGTCGGATCGACGCGGCCTGCCGCCGGTTCGAGGCCGACTGGCGCGCAGGGAAGAGGCCGGCGATCGGGGATTATTTCAACGAGGTCCCCGAAGAGGGGCGGATCGCCCTCCGCATCGAGCTCGAGGCCCTCGAACGCGAGCTGGGCCAGGCGGATGAGACGATCGACCCTTCGGGTCCGCCCACGGCCCCCATCCCGGGCCTGGCGGATCCCTCGGTCCACGAGGACGCCACCGTCGCGCCGCGCGACCAGGCCACGATCGACCTTGCATCATCCGCTCCGCCGCAACCCGATGCCTCCGGCCCGGCCCACATCCGCTATTTCGGCGACTACGAGATCGAGAGCGAGCTGGCGCGCGGCGGCATGGGCGTCGTCTTCCGGGCGCGGCAGATCAGCCTGAATCGCCCGGTGGCGCTCAAGATGATCCTCGCCGGCCAGCTCGCCAATGACACCGACGTCAAGCGCTTCTATACCGAGGCCGAGGCGGCGGCGAACCTCGACCACCCGGGGATCGTGCCGATCTACGAGGTGGGCCAGCACGAGGGGCAGCATTACTTCTCGATGGGTTTCATCGACGGCCAGAGCCTCGCCCAGCGCCTGACGGAGGGGCCGCTGCCCCCTCGCGAGGCGGCCGAGCTGATGGTCAAGGTGGCCGAGGCCATCGAGTACGCGCACCGGCGGGGCGTGATCCACCGCGACCTCAAGCCGGGCAACATCCTGCTGGACAAGAACGGCAATCCGCGGGTTACCGACTTCGGCCTGGCCAAGAAGGTGGAGGGCGATAGCGCCCTGACGGCCAGCGGGCAGATCATGGGCACGCCCAGCTACATGCCGCCCGAGCAAGCCGGGGGGAACCGGGGCGAGGTCGGGCCGGCGGCCGACGTCTACGCGCTGGGGGCGACGCTCTATGCCCTGGTCACCGGCCGGCCGCCGTTCCAGGCCGCCACGGCGGTCGACACCGCGCTCCAGGTGATCCATGACGACCCGGTCTCTCCCCGTCGGCTGAACCCGTCGGTGGATCGGGATATCGAGACGATCATCCTCAAGTGCCTCGAGAAGGCCCCCGCGCGGCGGTACGGCTCCGTCGCGTCGCTGGGCGAGGACCTGCGGCGGTACCGGGACGGCGAGCCGATCGTCGCCCGACCCGTGACGGCGGCGGAGCGCCTCGGGAAATGGGCCCGGCGGCGGCCGGCGATCGCCTCCCTGAGCGCGGCCGTCCTGGTCGTCGTGATCCTCGGGCTGACCGGCGTGCTCTGGCAGTGGCGCCAGGCCGTCCACAACCTCGACGAGGCCGACCGCCAGCGCGGCATCGCCCAGGAGAAGGGCCGCGAGGCGACCGAGAAGGCCCGGTCGCTCGAACGACAGCTCTACTTCAATCGGATCAACCTGGCGCAGCGCGAGTGGACGTCGAACAGGTCCGCCGCCGCCGAGGCGCTCCTCGATCGCTGCCCGCCCGATCTGCGGGACTGGGAGTGGTCGTATCTCCGGAGGCTGTGCCACCTCGACAACCTCACCATCCCGGGCTTCGCGGAGGTGGACGGGTCCGTCCCGCCCGGGCCCCGCGACCTCAGCGGGCTGACCTTCGGTTCCGACCGCGAACGCTCCGTGCAGGCGCTGCGGCGGATCGAGGAGTTCCGGGGCATGAGCGGCCTGGCCTTCAGCTCCGACGGCCGCATGTTGGTCTCGTCCGACCCGGAGCACCGGGTCAAGGCCTGGGACGCGATCCGGGGCGATCTCCGGCTCACGATGAACGGCCACACGGACCGGGTGTACGCCATCGCCTTCAGCCCGGACGGGCGCCGGCTGGCGACGGGATCGCGAGACACGACCATCAAGCTCTGGGACGCGGCGACCGGCGCCCTGGTCCGGACGCTCGAGCCCCATGGCATGTGGATCCGCTCGCTCGCCTTCAGCCCGGACGGCACGCGGCTGGTCTCCGGGTCCGGGGGCGACCTGTTCACGCCCGGCCGCCACGGCGAGATCATCCTCTGGGACGTCGCGGCGGGGCGCGAGATCCGCCGCTTCCCCGGCCCGCACGACCGGACGTACGGCGTGGCCTTCCGCTCCGACGGCAAGCAGGTCGCCTCGGTCAACTGCGAGTCGAGCGTCAAGCTGTGGGACCCCGAGACCGGCGCGCCGGAGCGTCGGCTGGGCGCCCACACCTATTACATCGAGTGCGTCGCCTATAGCCCCGACGGCCGGATCCTAGCGACCGGCAGCCGCGACCAGACCGCCATCCTCTGGGACGTCGCGACCGGGACGGTCCTCCAGACGCTCCGCGGCCACGCCACCCCGGTCGTGGCCCTGGCCTTCAGCCCCGACGGCCGGGTCCTCGCCACCACGGACACCTCCAGCGAGATCCGGATCTGGGACGTCGCCCGGGGCTTCGTGACCGCCCGCTTCCGCAACTCGAGCCGCGTGGTCGCCCTCCAGTTCAGCCCCGACGGCCGCTTCCTCGCCACCGCGGGGGGGACAACCTGGTCAAGCTCTGGGAAACCTCGACCCTGGGCGAGATCGAGTACCGCCCCCTGGGCGGGCACCGCGGCTGGTGCTTCCGGGCCGAGTACACCCGCGATGGCCGGACGCTGGCGACGGCCGGATGGGGCGTGGTCCGGCTCTGGGACGCGGCCAGCGGGCGGCACCTCCGCGACATCGAGACCGGGATTCCCACCGGCATCTACGGCCTGGCCATCCGGCCCGACGGCCGGGTCCTCGCCACGGCGCAGGAGCGGGGCCCGAAGGAGGTCGACCTCTGGGACATGTCCACCGGCCGGCGGCTCTTCCGGCTGGTCGGACATACGGCCACGGTCAAGGGCGTGGCGTTCGACCCCGACGGCCGGACCATCGCCACGGCCGGCGAGGACCGCACGATCCGGATCTGGGACGCCTCGGACGGCCGCTCCCTCGCGGTCCTTGAAGGGCACTCGGCCGCGGTGGTCGGGCTCGCGTTCAGCCCCGACGGCCGCGCGCTCGCGTCGAAGGGGTGGGACCACACCGTCCGGCTCTGGGACGTCGCGACCCGCCGCGAGATCCGCCGCCACGAGGGAATCTCCCAGCAGCCCGCCCTCGCGTATGACAGCGGCGTGGCGTTCAGCCCGGATGGCCGGCTCCTGGCGGCGTCGCGAGGCGACGGTCGGGTCAGCCTCTGGGACGCGGGGACGGGGGCCGAGGTCCTGACCCTCTCGGGCCACGACGGGCCGGTCAATTCCGTCGCGTTCCTCGGAGGCCGACGGATCATCACCACGAGCGACGACCGGACCGTCAAGCTCTGGGATGTCGCGACCGGCGAGACGGTGCTGACGCTCGGCGGGCACACCGGGCCGATCCTGAGTGCGGCCTGCCGCCCGGATGGCACCCAGTTCGTGACGGCCGGCCTCGACGAGGGCCGGCTCTGGGACACCGCCGTCCCGTCGCCGGAAGCCCGCCGCGAGGCGCGGATCCGCGCCCGGGTCGAGGCGCTCCACCAACGCCTCCGGGACAGGATCAAGGTCGTCGAAGACCTCCGCGCCGACCCCTCGCTGAGCGAACAGGACCGGGCGACCGCCCTCCGCCTCGCCGCGGCGATGCCGGAAGGACCCGTGGTGTCGGAGTGAACGGCGATGTCACCGAGCGCGTGTCGTGCGAAGTGCGGGCGGCTTCGCGCTTCGCCCACCCCCAGGTAGGACGTGACGCTATTTCAACACCACATAGATCCGTTCATCATAGGGGCTGCCGATGCACGGGAGCAGGCCCCCCCGGACTTTGCGGGTGTGGGCGGCCTGCTCGTGCGCTCGAGCGCCTTCAGGTTCGTCCAGACCTCCAACAGCGTGAGATGGTTCGGCCGGCCGGACTGCTGGAGCACGTCGAAGCGCACATTGCCGCTCTCGCCCCGGCTCACGTCGACCAGCGCCTCGAGCGCGGCGGTGCCCTCGTCTTTTTTCGGCGGGATGAAGTTGACGTGAGTCACAGCGAAGATGGACCCGGCGGGCACCGGCCGCGCCGGGCCGACCGCGAGCTCCCCATGCGGCCGCTCGTCGGGAGGACTCGTCAGGAGCGGCCGCAGCTTGTCGCGGACCTGCTTGACTTCAGGGCTGCCTTCATGGGCTTCGCGGCGCCCCTGGTTCTTCCAGGCTTCGACGACGGCAAAGTGCTGCAGCCGCCAGGTGTTCTGCAGCACCTCGAAGCGCACATTGCCTTCGGCCTGGCGGCCCAGCGCGGCGAGCTGGCGCAGCGCCGCGGCCGCCGCGTCCTTCGACGACGCCGCAGCCTCCAAATAGCTCACGACGTAAGCCCCCTCCTGCGCCTGCGCGGCCGGCGCGCCGACGATGACCGCCATGGCCAGAGCGAGAGCGGTTAACGCTCGCATTCCATCGACACGAGAGAACCCCCCCTGGCCCCCCCCTTCTCAGAGGGAGGGGTTTTTTAACTACTTACGAGGTAACGGGTTGGCGAAGCGCGTGTCGGGTAGGCGGTCGGCTGGGCATGGGATTCCCTCGCTGTCAGGGTGGTCCACCACTGACCACCATCTCGGAGGGACTCCTCATGACTCGCCCGCAGCCACTCGACGATTGGACCCGACAGGTCACCGATGCCTTCCCCCAACTCTCCCGGCCTCAGGCCACCGTGTTGGCCCTCTACAGCTTCGGCATGTTCCTCGCCCAGCGGTGTGGACTCAACAGCGTCGTGACTGTCTTGGTCCCCCTGTTGGGCATCAGCTTCCACACCCTCCGCTCGCGACTCCAGGAGTTCTACCAGCCGGCCGACGCCAAGTCGGGCCGACACCGCGCCCAGCTCGACGTCACCACCTGCTTCGCCCCGCTGCTGGCCTGGATCCTCCGCGGCTGGCACCGGCCCCGCTTGGCCGTGGCGCTGGATGCGACCAGCCTGGGCGATCGCTTCACCGTCCTGTCGATCGGCGTCGTCTATCGCGGCGAGGCGATCCCCGTGGCCTGGAAGGTCCTGCCGGCGAAGGTCCCGCACTCCTGGGAGCCCGAATGGCGGGCGCTGGTGCGGGCCTTCGCGGGTCTGGTCCCGGCCGGTTACACGGTGATCGTGATGACCGACCGCGCGTTGTATGCCCGCTGGCTCTACCGCGAGATCCAGGCGCTGGGTTGGCATCCGGTGATGCGGATCACCAAGCTGAGCAAGTTCCGCGAGCGGGGCTCGAAGCAGGCCATCGCGGTCACGGAGTTGGTACCGCACCCGGGGTGTCGATGGCACGGCCGCGGGGTGGCCTTCCCCAAGAAGGCCGAGCGGCGGCTGGAATGCACGCTGATGGCCTGCTGGGAGGAGGGCTACGACGAGCCGTGGTTCCTGGTGACCGACCTGGCACCGGACCAGGCGGAGGCGTTGTGGTATGGGATGAGGTCGTGGATCGAGGGGGGCTACAAGTTGCTCAAGAGCGGCGGCTGGGAGTGGCAGGCGACGCGGATGACCGAGCCGGATCGAGTGGAGCGGCTGTGGCTGGTCTTGGCGGTGGCGACGCGGTACGTCCTGGCGATCGGCGGGGAGGCCGACGAGGCGGAATTCGCCGACGCGATGGTCCCCGAACCGGCGGCCCGGCCGGCGGAGTCGGCCCCGGCGCGCCCGCGGGCGTGGGGTGGCCCCGGGCGGTCGCGGGGGCCGCGGCGCGGCGGCGGGCGGGGCCGCGGCGGCGGGGGGCGGCCGGATGAGGACCGCGAGCCGAGGCGGCGCCGGACCGGGACGAAGTGGCGGCTGGTGAGTCTCTTCCATCAAGGCCTGGCGGTGTTGTTGAGCGTGCTGATCAACGGTCATGAGCTCCCCCAGCCGTCCTGGAGACCCGAAGCGTGGTTGGAGATCCGAAGCGGGGTCGAGGCCTCCCCAAAACAGCCCTCGGCACCGATCCCCAAAAACCCCTCCCTCTGAGGCCCCCCCCTTGAGAAGGGGGCCAGGGGGGGTCGAGGCTTCCGCTCGGCTTCGAGCCCGGACCGCGCAAGCCATCCATTCGTTGATCGCTCTCGCGAGAATCCCAGCGCAACCCGCATCTCATCCTCTCATTCTTCTCTTCGTCATGCCCGGGGCGAGAGTCGAGCCAAGGGCGGGCCCGCGTCATCCATCTCCGGCGCGGATCCAGGCCTCGTTGAACGCGGCGTGCTTCATGCTCTTCAATTCCCCTCGCTGGCCCTCCGGGCGGGGGACGAAACAGCTGTAGATCGCGTGGAGGGTCCCGTCCTTGCCCTCGATGATGGCCGGGTAGTGATAGGCGCCACCGGCATGCTTCTCCAGGTGCCGGGTCCACTTCCAGGTCTTGCCCTCGTCGTCGGAGAGCGAGACGGCCAGGCTGTTGCGCCCCCGCGTCGAATCGTTGTAGATGAGGACCCAGTGGCCATCGGCCAGCCGGACGCCATCGAGCCCGCTGCCCGGGTTGGGCATCTCGGTGACGCCGACCGGCCCCCAGGTCAAGCCGTCATCCTTGGATTCGGAGATCCGGATCCGACGGAGCGGTCCGTTCTCGCGCATGTACGCGACCAACGTGCCGTCGTCTCTCCGCAAGACGGCTAGCTGGATGTTGCCGAAGCCGATCAAGGGCTTGCTGGCGTACCAGGTCTGGCCGCCGTCATCGCTGACGGCCATGATCGAGATCGAGAAGGTGTCCGAGTACAGCGGAAGGAGGATGCGCCGGAGGGGAGGACGGTCGGCTTGCAGCGCGGCTGCCAGCCGAGCCGCTGGTAGAGCTTGTCGCCCAGCCGTTCGCGGAGCCGTTCCATCCGCGCCGGCTTCTCCATCGCCCGCGAATCGGGTCGTCCGGTCAGCCGCTCCTGGAGCAGCTTCAGGGCCTCGTCGCGGAAGTCGGCGGGCTTGAGGAACATGATCCCCTCGCGCTCCCACTTCGGCGCCCCCGGGCCCGAGTAGTCGGACGAGACCCGGTAGTTCGTCAGGCACGATTCCCAGGTGTTGGCGAGGATCAGCGGCCAGAAGAGCCAGAGTCGGCCCTTGCCGTCGACCATCATGCACGTGTTGCAGTCGGGGAACTCGGGATGATCGGCCATCAGGAATGGCGCGCTCCAGGACGATTCCCCCGTCTTCCTCCGCGCCCCGAGCACGGCCACGTCGTCGGCGCTCCGCTCGCCCGAGCCGCGGTACCACGATGCGAGCAGGTCGCCGTTGGGGCACTCGACGATGCCCGGCGCGTGGTTGTGCTTGGGGTCCGGCGGGAAGACCAGCTCCGCCTCGAACCGAGGCGCCTCGTCCGGTGGACCGGCCAAGCCGATGAGGGCCACGATGGTCAATAACTGCATGGTGAAGCGTCCTCGATGTGCGCGCCGGCGGCCCGCACTCTTGCCAGCGATCCGACCGCTGCCGACTCAGCCGTGGGTCGAGTTTCGGACAGGCTCTGGATCATCCCAGAGGTGACGGCCAGGCACAAGCGCCAGCCCGGATCTCAACGGGCCGCCGTCGTCGAGCGGAAGGCCGCCCCCGATCGGGATTCATTGGCGTTCGCGGAACGGCTCTTCCCTTCTCGCTGAAACCGTTAACGGTCCGGTCACAAGATGCTACCATTATCGTATGAGCCAACCCGTCAAGATATCTGATGAGCTGATCCTCGACGCCCGGCTGACCGCGGAGTTGGCCGGGCGTTCAGTCGCCGGTCAGATCGAGTTCTGGGCGCAGCTCGGCCGGGCGATCGAACCGTTGCTGGAAGGCACCCGGGCGCTCGCGCTCCGGCGGGCCGGGGCGACCGTGCCACTCTCCGCGTGCCTGGCGTCGGTCGATTCGGCCGCGGGGCGCCGGCGGGTCGCGGAATACCTCGAGTCGCGGCCGTTCCCTCACTATGAGCCGGTTGCCGGCTCGCCGGGGCTGTTGGTCCGCATCGACGCCGATGGCACGCGGACCACAGGGCGATTCGTCGGTCGGGAATTCCGGGAGGCCCCAGGCCGCCGACTGAGACGGGAGACCGGTTTTCGCCAACTCCAATGACTCATCCTCGGGTGTCACTCAGGGCAGCCCGAGCGCCGCTCTCAGGCAACCATCGAGACGGAGCTTCATTGCTGGGGATAGCGTCCCCAATACCTGAGCGATGGTGTCCTCGTAGACCGTCACCAGCAGCAGGCAGGAGACGACGGAGTCACGGATCAGGCCGGTAGCCCGCCCTTCGGGAGTGGCGGTGTCGACGAACAGGCAGGCGGGGGCGCTCGCCATGGCCAGATTACTCGTGATTTCGGCGACGACGAGGGTCCTCACGACCCCCGCATAGGCGTCGGACTGCACGATCACGGCCGGCCGCTTCTTCCCCCGCAGTCCGGACGGGTGCGGGAAGCGTACGAGGACGACGTCGCCGCGCGTCATGGCTTCTCTGGGGCCTCGTCATACTCATCCATGTCTTCCCACCCCGCGCACGGCCTGCCTCCCAGGCCAGGGCCTGCAGCTCCTCCTTCGTCCACGGCGAATCGTCGTATTCGTGCTCCTTCAGCCGCTCGTACTCGTCCGCGGGGAGCAGGACGTATGTGGCCTCGGTCCGCGGGTCGATCAGGCGGAGCGGGGTCCCCTCGGTGTTTTCCAGTGCATCGACTTGCTGTTGGGTCAGTTCGATCATGACGGCCTCCATCTGCATCCTATCAACTTGGCACGGCAACGGCCATCGCGTGCGTGATTTCGCGCAGGGTGTTCCCCGCCGATCCGATCGATGTCACAATCCGATGCGGGACGGACATATCCCCGCAACGAGGCGGTGATCCGCGACAACCGGGCCGGACCGGACCGGCCGCCGAGCCGCCTTCGACCGGAGGGCCGATGACCATGAGCGACCGACCCAGCCACGACCCCGGCGATCGCGAGATCGACCCCGGCATCACCGTGGCCGAGGCTTCGAAGTCGGGTCGCGCGGAGGGGACCCAGTCCGGCGGAGTCCGCCCGGCGGCGGCGTACCTCGCGTGGATCGCGACGCACGCCGTCGCGGGGGCGATGCTCGGCCGCCTGATCAACCGCGCCTATCCCTTCTTCTTGATGATGGCATCCATACCGATCATGATCGTGCAGGATATGCTGGCCCAGCTCGGCGTGCCGTACATCCCGAAGGTCTCGGGCGGGGCCCTGGCGTCGCCCGCGATGCTCTATCTGGGCCCGCCGCTCTTCGGGGTCCTGCTCGGGGTACCGGCCGGCCTGCTGACGTGTCCCCTGGCGTTCCGGAAGGGCCTGGGACTCCGCGCCTGGGTCCGCCGCTCGGCCGTCGCGTGGGCCGCGGCGGCCCTCTTGGCTTTCTGGGGGCTATCCCTCGCGTTCCGGGGTCTGGCGGCGCTGATGCCCGAGCGTATCGCGGCGGCCCTGCTCAGGGGAATCGTCCTCTCGGGCCTCGCCGTCCTCCTGACCTGGCCCCTGGCGTGGTGGAAGGGCCGGACGGTCCGCGGCCGGGCGCTCGTTTCGGCCGTCATCCTGGCCGGGGGGATGGCCCTCGGATTCGGGACGCTCGCGTTGCCGGATGCCCTCGGTGAGCAGATCTCCGAGCGGGTGTCGCCGTCCTTCGTCTTCGTGTGCGCCGGCTTGCTCTCCGGCCGGCCCCTCTTCAGGCATCCGATTCCTCGCCATGCTGCCGGCGAACGGTGACGATCGCTCGCTTCTCGCCACTCGAGACAGGGGGCTCATCGCATGAATGACCCGACCGGTTCCCATCTCGATCGGCTGGACCCGGACGACCTCCGCCGGATCGACGCCGTCTGCCGGCGGTTCGAGGCCGACCGCCGCGCAGGACAGCGGCCGCGCGTCGAGGACTATCTGGACGGCTTCCTCGACGAAGGCCGCGCCGCGCTGCGGGCCGAGTTGGAGGCCCTGGAGCGCGAGCTGCGCCAGGCGGATGAGACGATCCCGCCGTCGGGATCCGGCTCGGCCGCCGAGCAAGCGACCGTCGCACCCCGCGACGCCGCCACGGTCGCCCTCGGAACATACGAACCGGCCCGACCCGACTCATCCGAACCGGCCCGCGTCCGGTACTTCGGCGACTACGAGATCGAGAGCGAGCTGGCCCGCGGCGGCATGGGCGTCGTCTTCCGGGCGCGGCAGATCAGCCTGAATCGCCCGGTGGCGCTCAAGATGATCCTGGCCGGACAGCTCGCCGACGACACCGACGTGAAGCGGTTCTACACCGAGGCCGAGGCGGCGGCGAACCTCGATCATCCGGGCATCGTGCCGATCTTCGAGGTGGGCCAGCACGAGGGGCAGCATTTTTTCAGCATGGGCTTCGTGGAGGGCCAGAGCCTCTCGCAGCGGCTGGCCGACGGCCCCTTGCCGCCCCGCGAGGCGGCCTCGCTCTTGGTCAAGGTGGCCGAGGCGATTGAGTATGCTCACCGGCACGGGGTCATCCATCGGGACCTCAAGCCGGGCAACATCCTTCTGGACCGCAGCGGCAACCCGCGGGTGACCGATTTCGGCCTGGCGAAGCGGCTGCAATCCGACAGCGGCTTGACCGGCTCGGGCCAGATCATGGGGACGCCCAGCTACATGCCCCCCGAACAGGCCGGCGGCAACCGGGGCGATGTGGGGCCGGCGTCGGACGTCTACGCGCTGGGCGCGACGCTCTATGCGCTCCTCACCGGGCGGCCGCCGTTCCAGGCGGCGACGGCGATGGACACGGTGCTCCAGGTCATCGGCGAGGAGCCGGTGCCACCGCGGCGGCTCAATGCTTCGGTGCCGCTCGACCTGGAGACGATCTGCCTGAAGTGCCTGCATAAGGAGCCGGCCCGGCGGTACGCGTCGGCGGCGGACCTGGCCGGCGACCTGCGGCGCTTCTTGAACGGCGAGCCGATCCTGGCCCGGCCGGTCGGCCGGGCCGAGCGGGCCTGGCGGTGGTGCCGCCGCAATCCGGCCGTCGCCTCGCTGGCCGCCGCCTCGGCGCTGCTACTGGCGACCGTCGCGCTCGTTTCAACGATCGGCTTCGTCACGGCAAGGGATCGCCTCCGTGGATCTCTGCTGGCCCAGGGGAAAGCCGAGCGGCTCACCGGGTCGCGCTGGGCGGCGTTGGAAGCGTTCGGGGAAGCGGCGAGGATCCGGCGCGGCGCCGACGTGCGACAGGAGGTCATCCAGACGTGGACCTCGCCCGGCGTGCGGCTGCGGAGTACCATCCCGCTCGGCCATGTCGCGTACGTCAGCTTCAGCCGGGACGGCTCGCTCCTGGCCGTCTGTGGCATCACCACCGTCGGGGTCAACGGAAGACCCTTGGCGCGACCGGACGATCGGATCGTCATCTACCGGCCCGCCGACGCCAGCGAGATCGACCGGATCCAACGGGCGATCTCCGACCACGGCTGGCCGAACCCGCAGTTCGGCTTCCGGCCCGGCTCCACGATCCTCGCCTTCCTCGACAAGTCGGCCGAGTCCCGGGCGAAGCCGGCCCCTTCCGGCTTCCCTCCGCCGGGCCCGACCGCGCCGAGAGTGCTCCGCCTCCGCGACGTGGCCCGGAGGCAGGACGTCGGCGTCATCCGCGAGGTCTCCGAGTTCCTGTTCAGCCCCGATGGCGCCTGGCTCGTCGTGACGGGGGGCGGTCGGGTCCGCGTCATCCGTGCCGACGACTGGCACGAGGAGCGATCCCGCCCATCCGGCATCGCGGCCGCATTCCTCGACGACCATGAGCTGCTGATCCGGGACGATCGGCAGTACCTGGGATGGGACGTGCGGACGGGCCGGCAGACCTTCGCGTCCACCCTCCCGACGGGGTGGGAAGAGGCCGGGATCCGCAAGACTCGCCTATTGAGTGACCAGGTCCTCGCCGGGACCGTCCCGGTCGGGTGGCGCGGTTCCCACCTCAGTCCTTTCGGCGCGCTGATCGCCATCCATCCGTCCAACGCCATGGCGGTCCGCCTGTGGGATGTCCGGACCGGCCAGACGATCGCCCTGCCCGACGGGGAAGCGGAGCCCGCGGACGCGGACGTCTCGTCCGGGTATGGGGCGCGGAGCGGCGTGGCCGCGTCGCTGCTGGCGTTCAACGTCCGGTCGCGCCCGGGGGAGGTCCTCCTCTACGACACGGTCCTCCGGCGGTCTCGCGGGCATCTCGGCGGCGCGATCGCGGGCGGATATCCCGGCGCCTACAAGGCTGCCGTCTCGCCCGACGGGCGCCTGCTGGCGGTCTCGGTGGACCACCAAAATCGCGACATCCGGAAACGGACCCAGGTCTGGGACATCGGGACCGGTCAGAGCGTCGCCATCCTCTGGGACGCCGAGTCGCCGACCTGGAGCCCGGATGGCCGGCACCTCGTCACGCTCGCGCGGGGAGAACCCGGAGGGCTCTCTTTCGTCAACGTCGGCCCGACTCTGTTTGAGATTCGGGAGGTAGCCGACCCGACGCCGGCGTTCCGGTATCATCAAACGCCGATCGAATCGATCTCGTCGCCCCCGGATGGCCCCGGGCTCGCCGTCAACGGCGTCCTGCTCGGAGCCGGGCCGAACGCGGGCCCCGATCACCTGCGGCCGATGCCCAGCCCGGTGCCCGCCAACTTCTTCTGCTACGACGGCACGGGGGCCCTCCACGCCGCACCGCTCGGCAGGCCGAGGTTCATCCAGGAGGTCAACCGGCCGACACCGGTCTGGCGGCTGGGGCCGCAGGCCCGCGCCTGTCCCTGACGACCACCGAGCGGCTGGACGGCACCACCTACGTGTACAACGGCCTTCGCATCGCCTTCAGCCCGGACGGGCGGTACGCCGCGGGTCTCTGGAGCCGCATGTTGACCGACGGCAAGGACCTTGCCGACGTCGGGCAGCAGGTCGATCTCTGGGACCTGGAGACGACCCGGAGGATCCAGGTGTTGTACCGGGACCCGCATGGCAAGATCACCTTCCATGGGACCGGGGGTCACAGTGCCGAGGCTCCGCCGGAGTTGTTCCAGCCCCGGCCCCAGGAGGCCCCGTTCCAGCTCGGATTCAGCGCCGACTCCCGGAAGTTGGCGGTGCTTTACAGCAAGGGCGGCATCGTGATCTATGACGTGCCGGGCGGCCAGGAATCGCGACGGTTCGGGATCATCCTGCGGGCCGAGGGCAAGCACTCGCGGATCGTCCCGGCCCGCTGTGCCGCCTTTAGCCCGGACGGCCGCTGGCTCTGCTTCGCCGGCGAAGAGGGCCGGGTCGACATCGGGACCGTCGATCCGGTGCCCGGCGAATCCTCGGCGGTGGCCGACCGGTCCGCGGCCCGGCATACCGGAGGCCGCGCCGATTGGAAGGGGCACAGCGGCACGGTGCTGGCCCTGGCCGTCAGCCCCGACAGCCGGACGCTCGCCACGGGCGGCGAGGACCGGATGATCCGGCTCTGGGAGATTCCCGGCGGCCGCCCGATGGCCCAGTGGGAAGGCCATGAAGAGGCCGTGACCGCTCTGGCCTTCCGCCTGGGCGGACGGGGCCTCGCCTCGGGCGCGTCCGACGGGAGGTTGAAGCTCTGGGATCTCGCCGCGATCCGCCGCGAGCTGGCCGCCCTCGGGCTCAATTGGTGATCGGAGGCAGGTCGGGCGTTCCCGACCGGCGTGATCGTCTTCCTCACCGAGATCTCAAGTCCCCGGCGGCCGCGGTATGCCCAGGATACGGCAGATGCCTCGAACCGTCCCGCGCTTGATCTTGTTGTGCCGGTGCACGGACGTCTGGGCCAGTTTCGAGGGATTCACTCAAAGATCGTGTTTGGCGCCGTGATGGTGCAAGATACAGCCTTGCTCGCGCAGGTGCTTTTCGAGCTTCCAGCGATTCCTGGGGCCGTCTCATCCGAGCTTCTTGGGCGCGGCCGGACCCAATCGGCGCAACAGTCGAGCCCGCGATCGCTTCAGGGCCCTGGCGGCGTCACGGGCGTTGGCGAATGCCTCTTCAAGCGTCTCGGCCTGGGTGATCAGCTCCGGATTGAGAGGCGAAGTCACGATGAAACCTCCCTCCTCCGCCTCCTCGATGTTCAGCACCAATTTGCCATCGCTCACCGTGTATCGCTTGCTCATCATGCAGATCCTCCCACCTCGCACGCCGGCCGGCCTCCCAGGCCAGGGCCTGGAGCTCCTCCTTCGTCCACGGCGAATCGTCGTACTCGTGCTCCTTCAGCCGCTCATACTCGTCCGCGGGGAGCAGGACGTACGTCGCCTCGGTCCGCGGGTTGACCAGACGGAGTGGGATCCCCTCGGTGTCTTCCAGCGCATCCAATTGCTGTTGGGTCAGTTCGATCATGGCAGCCTCCGTCTGCATCCTATCACCTCGGCAGGGCGCCGGCCATCGCGCGCAGGCCGCGACCCTCAGGGAGCAGGGTTGAGCCTCCGATCCTCAGGAGCGCCGATCCTCGCGGCGAATACTCGTATCGGGGCGGCGAAGAGACTGCTGATCAAACGTGCGACGACGGAAGGTCATCGGACGAAGTTATCATACATGCGTGGACGACGAGATTCGTCCGGAGGGCAGAAGGCGGGAGGAATGGGCCGGGATTCTGCACGCCGTCCTTACACCATGCATCCACGCGCAGTCCCTCCCGACCGGGTGGCTATGGCCAACCAGACCGCACCGTTTTCCGCCATGCTCCACACTTTTCCCATGCGTATTTTCGTGTGGAGCATGTGAAGCATGTGAAGCATGTGGAGCATGACGGCGGTTACCAACGTCTTCTCAGGTGTGTCGGGCTACGTTGAAACCGCTCGTACGACCGTGTTGCGAACCCTGTCAGGAAACCAGTCATGAATGCATTCGACGAAGAACGTCCGGCGCCGCGCGGGCGTCCGCCGGCACGGGGCCTGCCGCGAGGAGCGGGGGCCGTCGTGGGCCTCGCCCTGGTCGGCATCGGGATCGTGATCGCCCTTTACAACGCGTTCAAGATCGAGGTCGACACCGGCCAGCAGGCGGTATTGATCCGCCGTGAGGGGCTCGAGCTCGAGCCCGACATGGAGCTGGCCCCGCCCCCCAAGGACGGTCACTACTACAAGGGCGTCCAGACGGGCGGGCCCAACAACGGGGTCCTCACCGAGGGCCGCTACTTCTACAACCCGTATTACTGGTCGTGGGAGATCACCCCGCAGTTCGTCGTGCCGGGCGACAAGATCGGCATCCGGATCGCTCTCTCCGGCGACGACCTGCCGGCCGGACAGGTCCTCGCCGAGCCGGGCCAGAAGGGCATCCTTCGCGAGGTCCTCAAGCCGGGACGTTACCCCTATAACCCCTACGCCGAGTCGATCGAGCTCCACGACGCGGTGACCGTCCCGGCGGGCTACCGCGGCGTCGTCACCCGGCTCGCCGGCACCCTGGCCAACGATCCCAACGTCTTCCTGGTCGAAAACGACGAGCGCGGCGTCCAGCGCCTGACCCTCGAGCCGGGCACCTATTACCTCAACCCGTATGAGACCCGCGTCAGCCTGGTCGATTGCCGCTCGCGCCGGTTCAACCTGGGACACGAAGGCGAGATGAACTTCCTCTCCGCCGACGGCTTCCCGATCACGCTCGACGGCGCCGTCGAGTTCCGCATCCTGCCCGACAAGGTCGCCGAGATGTTCGTCAAGTACAACGAGGACGCCAACGGCGACGCCATCGACGAGGAGATCATCGCCAAGATCATCCTGCCCGAGAGCCGGTCGCTCTGCCGGATCGGCGGGTCCAAGCTCTCCGGCGGCCAGTTCATCAGCGGCGAGGACCGCGAGAAGTTCCAGACCGACCTGGTCAAGAGCCTGACCGGCAACTGCCAGAAGCAGGGGATCGAGATCCTGGCCGTGGCGATCACCTCGATCCAGCCCCCGGCCGAGATCACCGAGCCGGTGCAGCAACGGGAGGTCGCCAAGCAGAAGCTCGCGCAGTTCCGCCGCGAGAAGCTCCAGCAGCTCTCGGAGGCGAAGCTGAAGGTCGAGGTCGTGCTGGCCGAGCAGAAGAAGCGGGTCGTCGAGGCCGAGCAGGAGGTCGTCGAGAAGACGACCAAGGCCGAGCAGGAGCAGCAGGTGGCCGTGACCCTGGCCGAGCAGAAACTCCAGGTCGCCCGGACCCGGCTCGAGGCGGCCAAGGACAAGGCGTCGGCCGTCCTGGCCAAGGCCGAAGCCGAGGCCGAGGTCATCAAGTTCGACAACGCCGCCGAGGCGGCCGGCCTGGCCGCGCAGGTCGCGGCGTTCGACGGCGACGGCGCGGCCCTGGCCCGGAACATGCTCCTGTCCAAGATCGCCCCGTCGTTCCGCACCATCCTCAGCAGCTCGGACGGCCCGCTGATGGACCTGTTCCGCGAGTTCAGCCAGCGGATCGGACCGGCCCGGTCGTCGCCCGCGCCCGACGCGGCCGCGGTCGCCGCCACCGGCGCCGATCGGCCGAAGCCGTCGTCCCCATCGCCATCCCGTCCGTCGCCGGCCGACAGATCCGAGGAGGACCAGCCATGAACGAGTCTCAGTTCCGGACCCTGCGCACGGCGGCGAAGGCCGCGCTGGTCGTCGCCATCCTCGGCCTGGTCGGCTATCTCGGCGTCTGGCAATGGACGTTCTGCCGCATCGAGGTCCCGCCGGGATCCAGCCTGCTGATCCGCTACAAGGGCCCCTGGCCGTTCGGCGCGACGCCCCAGGCGCCGGAGGGGACCCTGGTGAAGACCGACGCCGCGGGCCGGCCGCTCCAGGTCGGCATCCTCGAGGCCATGCCCGGCCCCGGCCGCCACTTCTACTCGCCGCTTGAGTACGAGACCCAGCTCGTCAAGGACGAGCTGATTCCCCCCGGCAAGATCGGCGTCGTGGTCTCCAAGATCGGCAAGCCGCTGCCGGAGGGGACCTATCTCGTCGACGAGCCGGGCTATCGCGGCATCCTCCGCAAGGTGCTGACCCCGGGGCGCTACCGGATCAACAAGTACGGCTTCGATGTCAAGATCGTGGACGTCGACGCCTGCGTCGAGCCCAACACGCGGGTCAAGCGCAAGGCCGAGGACCCGACCGTGATCCCGCCCGGGTATGTCGGCGTGGTGACGAACAAGGCGGGCGACCCGCGGGCCGGGCAGGGCCGCGGCATCCAGGAGAAGGTCCTGCAGCCGGGGATCTACTTCCTCAATCCCGAGGAGAAGCGGATCGACATCGTCAGCATCGGCTATTCCGAGACCAGCCTGCTGGTGGACGCCCGCGAGGGCGGCGAGGCGAACGCGACCCCGGTCACGCAAGGCAACCGGGGGAACCTGCTGGGCGTCACGACGGCTGCCGACCCGACCTACGTGCCGGGCAAGGGGATCGAGTTCCCTTCCAACGACGGCTTCCCGATCCACCTCGACTACACGGCGATCTGGGGCATCACCCCCGAGCAGGCGCCGGCGGTCGTGCGCCAGTTCGGCCGGCTCAAGGACGTCGAGCAGAAGGTGATCCTGCCGCAGATCGAGTCGATCTGCCGGCTCTACGGGTCGCGTCGGGGCGCGGTGGACCTGCTGGTGGGCGACACCCGCGAGCAGTTCCAGCTCGCGACCTCGGCCGAGCTCGAGCGGGTCTTGACGGCGAAGAAGCTCTCGCTCCTGTTCGGCCTGGTCCGGCACATCTACGTGCCCAAGGCGGTCCGCGAGCCGATCCAGAAGGCCAAGATCGCCGACGAGCTGACCAAGACCCGCGACCAGGAGCAACTCACGGCCAAGGCCCAGGCCGACCTGACCGAGGCCAAGGCCAAGGTGGTCTTCGAGGAGAAGCGCACCCTGGCGGAGACCCTGAAGATGGTCGCCGAGGTCGGCGCGACGGGCGAGAAGAAGGCCAAGGAGATCGAGGCGACGACCGAGAAGCTCACGGCCGAGATCGAGGCCAAGAGCGCCGCCATCGAGGCGCAGTCGACCCGGCTGCTCGGCCAGGCCAAGGCATCGTCGGTCAAGCTGGCCAAGGAGGCCAAGGCCGAGCGGTTCCAGCTCCTGGTCAAGGCGATGGGCGGCCCCGACTCCTACGGTCGCTACGTCTTCGCCGAGGGCCTGCCGGCCGACCTCCGGCTGGGCATCTTCTACGCCGGACCGGGCACCCTCTGGACCGACCTGAAGGGCTTCGAGCAGACGATGCTCGGCAAGCTGGCCTCCGAGAATCAGGCCGCGGACCGTGCGGTCCCGGCCCGATCCGCCGGCCGGACCGGAGACGCGCCCGACGATCACTGAGACCTCCGCATCGCCCCGACGATCGGATATCATGAGATCTGGGGGACCCGTCATGAGCCAGACCTTCGAGCCGGTTGATCTCGAGTTCGAGGCGGAGGACAAGCCCCGGGCGATCGTCGCCATCCCCGCCCGGTGGCCGCGGTTGCTGGCCGCCATCCCCGCCCGGTGGCTGCGGTTGCTGCTCTCCACCTTGGCGATCGTTGCCGTGATCCTCGCGGGGCTCCTCCTCCTGGGCGGGGCGGGCGACTGGGGCAACTGGATCGCGGTACTCTGGCCGTTGGCGCTGATGGTGGTCGCCGTCGTCCCGGCTGCGATCATGATGCCCCGATGGCCCGAGTTCGCCGTGCTCAAGGATGGGCTCAAAGGGCCCTTCAAACGGCTCTCGCCGAAGCGGTCGATCTGGGATCCCTGGAGCTATGGGTTCTACTCCTGGAGTGAGGTGAGCTACTGCCGATGGTCGCCCTACAATCCGGGCGTGCTGTCCATCCATCTCCAGGCCGCCGAGCAGCACGTGCCCGTCCTCGGGGCGGTGTCCGATGCCCGAATGACGGTGCCCCCGATGATCTACTTCTATCGCGTTCCCGAGCGGCATCGCGCCGCGGTCGAATCGGCGATCCGGGCGTGCGGCAAGTGGGTCGAGTGAGAATCCGCTCCGAGGACTTCGCTTCCCCTAAAGTCAGAGCCCAAGAGGACGATGATTCCCTCCCTCTCGACGCCCGAGGATCGGCCGGTGGATGATGGAGAGCCGGATCGGCGGGCCGAGGTCCCTGCTGGTCCGGCCGCTCCCGCCATGGCGCGGGCATCATCGCAACGGGTCGGACGGATCGTGGCGGTCGCCGCGGTCGGGCTCATCCTCGTGGCGCTGGGATGGCTGGTCTGGGTCGGGTCTCATCGGTCCTCGGCCCGCGGACACCATGATGCGGCGGCCCGCGGTCGAGCCTACCTCGCACAGGGGCGGCCCGACCTGGCGCTGGGCGCCGTGATGGACATCCGGGACGAGGCGCCCGGAGCGGGCGAGGCGATGACCGTCGCCGGCCTGGCCCTGATCCGGCTCGGGGAGTACCAGACGGCCCGGCTGGCGCTGGAGCGCGCTGTGAAGCTGAAGCCCGATCAATTCGATGCCGTGATGGCGGACGCCGAACTGAACCTCGGCTTCGGCAACGGCCAGCGCGGGCTCGAGCTGCTCGAGTCCGCCGCGAAGCTCCGGCCGCGCGAGTTCGCCGTCTGGTTCACCATGGCCAAGCTGCTCAGCGACCGCGGCGACAGCTCCCGGGCGATCTATGTCTACGAGAAGGCCGTCGAGCTGGATCCCTCGCATCGCGAAGCCTTGACCGGCCTGATCGGCTGCCAGCTCCGGAGCGCCCGGCCGGAACAGGCCGAGCCCTACGTGGCCAAGGCGTTGCAGCAATACCCCGACGATCCGGCCGTGCTGGCCCTGGCCGCGCGATCGGCGTACAACGCCAATCGATTCGATGAGGCGGTCTCGCTGGCCGATCGGGCGCTGGCGCGAGCCGCGAAACGTCCTCGCACTCCTGGCGCGGGCGCTGGCTCGGGTCGCCCAGTCGCAGTGGGAACGCGCCTTGCCCGACGCCGAAGCCGCCGTGGCCGCGCAACCCAACGAGCTGGAGGCGCTCAACCTGCTCCTGAAGATCGAGATGCACCAGGGGATGACCCGGCGCGCCACCGCGACGCTGGCCCGTCGCGATCGGGCCCAGGAACGCCTCAAGCAGATGAATGCGGCGGCGATGGAGATCATGGCCCATCCCCAGGATCCCCAGTACCCGTGGAAGATGGGCGAGCTGGCCGCGGAGTCGGGATTGACCCTGATGGCCAGCCGATGCTTCCTGGCGGCCCTGGCCCTGGATTCCAGGTATCAGCCCGCGCTCGAAAGCCTGGCGAAGCTCCAGGCGGCCCATCCCGAACTGGCCCCATCTCGTGGCCGACCGACTCCCGGGCCCGCCGGGGCGGGCCTGTCGCTGCCGTCGTCCGGCATGTTCCCTTGAAGCCGGACCTCACGAGTCGTCGGGCGTCGCTGATCTCACTCCGGCCCGCGCAAGGAATGGTTATCCTCGAGGACGTCTTTCCATTCATTGCCGTAGACATTCGCATTCTGGCCGTCCGTGGGGACCGCGGGCAGCCAGAGGTCGGGCTTCACCTCGCCCAGCCGGTCGATCGAGCTCACATACTCGAGCCGGGTCTCGATCGATTTCGAGAGCCCCGACATCAAGAGGTCCCAGGTCTCGTGGTTGATCCTGGTCGGGATCCGGCCGGAGAAGAGGACCGACTTGCCGGCCCATGGGACCTCGTAGGCGATCGGCGCGACTCCACGACCCTTCAGGGGGATCGCCTTGACCTGGAACCAACCTTGATCGGGCAGTTTGTCCGCCGGGACGATGACCGTCCCCTGGGGGCAGGACTCCTTGATCGCTGAGAGGCCGGCGGGGGACGCCACGACCCGGATAGGGTACTTCCGGACCAGCTCATCGAGCCCGGCCGTCTCGTCCTTTCCGCAGGCCGTGAGCAGCACGGCGGTCGGCGCCACCGGCTCTCGGCCGAGCCGGCGCAGACGATCGTCCACGAACGCGGCCAGGCCCGGCCCTCCCGGAGCGTCGACGAGGAAGAGCCTCGACGAGGCGAAGAGCCCGTAGACGGCCGAGCCGTGGAAATCGCCCAGGTAGTAGAGGTCCGGCAACAACCGCTTCGGCTCGCCGTCCAGGAAGTTGGCTCCATCGCGCTCATAACGGGCCAGCAGCGCCTGCATCTCGCCGATGCCCTCATCGAGCAGTGCCTCCCAGCGTCCCTGCGACAGGCAGGGGCTCTGGGGCGTCGGGTCCGCGCTGGGGTGGCCCGGCAGCACGATGTCAGGGACCGGCATCGCCCGCAGCGCGCGGAGCGAGGAGAGGTATGTCCGAGCATCGCCGCGGTAACGAGGTGCCAGATAGGCCGAATAGATGCCCAGCGGTTTCCGGACATGGAACCGGGGTTCCGCGTCACCCCGCAGCATGGTGATGACATCGCCCGCGAAGAGCGCGCGGAGGCGCCCTCGTTCCATCAGGTAGCAGGTACTCCCCGGAGTGTGACCGGGCGTGGCCAGGACCCGAAGCTGGACGTCTCCGAAAGCGAATGACTCGCCTCCTTTCAGCTCGACGTCCACCGTGGTGGGGTGGGGCGTGTCGTTGGGCATGTAGAAGGCGCCGAAGAACGCCTCGCGCGGCTCGCCCGCCCTCAGGACGCCGGCGTCGCCCTGGCCGGCATGGACCTTGGCTCCCGTCGCCGCCCGGAGGTGCTCGGCCCCCCCCACATGGTCACCGTGGGCATGCGTGAGGAAGATGGCGCGCACCCGCCTCCAATCGAGCCCCAGTGCGGCCATCTGCTCCTTGAGGAGATGAGCGTCGCTCTCGAGGCCCGAATCGACCAGGACGAGCCCCTCCGAGGTCTCGATCACGTAGGCCGCCGAGGGACCCAGGTCGCCCAGGAGGTGGATCCCCGGCCCGACCGTGACCGTCGCACGGCCCAGGAGCGGGACCCGGTCGGGAGAAACGATCGGGCCTTCCCTTTCGCCTTGTCGGGCGCAACCCCCGAGAGGCAAGGAAGCCAGGATCAGGATGCCCAGGCTCCCCGGCAACCACTCGCGCCGCTCGGCCGAACGAGTCCTTAGCGCCTGCATCTCGCCTTTCATCGACCACGGTCGGTCGGGCTGGAATACCTTGGCCGACCTCGACCGACGTCTTCGGCCGAGTCATCGTTGCATCTTGCCCCGATGGACCGGCGGCGGGCAAGCCCCTTTTCCAGGGCCGTTGACATCGAAATTCTCGGAGTGATATGACCGACGTATCGAGCCGCCGTTTCACGGCGATCGTGGGACGGCCGCCTTCGGCCGTTGAGCTGCCGGGCACCTCGAGCGGAAGGAGTGGCGATGCGCACTGCGTTCCGGGTCGTCGCAGCGGGTTTGTGCCTCGCGATCGCGGTGGGTCTGATCGCCTGGCTGACGGGCCAGGAGTGGCGGGGAGGCCCTCCTCGGTCCGACCGGGGCCCCGCCGATTCGAAGGCGACGGCGCCGGCGGCATCCATCGGCCTGGAGACGTTTCCGGACCCCAATGCGCCGGGGACCTCGTCCCAGGTCTTCATCGATGAGACGTTCTTCGACACCGAGATCTTCGATACGGCCTTCGCCTTCACGGGGCCGATCCGTGACCCCCGGTCGCTGGACGAGCTGCGCGAATCCGTCCGGGGCCGCGGGCGCCGCGGGCTCGCGTCGTTCCGGGCGCAGTACGATGCCATCCGGCTCGACGCCAGCGCGACGTCCGACCAGGTCGCGCGCGTGATCGCACTCGAACGCTCGATCGCCTACCTCTACATGCACGAGGGTCGGCTTGTGGAGGCCGCAACCTGGCTGGAGCGGGCGCTGGAGCGGTGCCGGCGGCCGGACGTCGCGCCGGACGTGCCGGCCAGGCTGCGGGCGCTGCTGGCGATCGCCGCGCTGCGCCGCGGCGAGGTCGAGAACTGCATCGAGTGCCTCGGCCCATCGAGCTGCATCTTCCCGATCGCGCCCGAGGCCGTCCACCTCCAGCAGTCCGGTTCGCGCGAGGCGGTGAAGCGCTTCACCGCCTGCCTCGAGGAGGCGCCGGGCGACCTTCGGCTCCGCTGGCTGCTGAACATCGCCTACATGACGCTGGGCGAGTACCCCGACAAGGTCCCGCGCGTACCTGATCCCGCCCGATGCATTCCGATCCCGGCGGGACGTAGGCCGGTTCGAGAACGTCGCGCCGCGGGTCGGTCTGACGGTCAGGGGCCCGAACCTGGCCGGCGGCAGCATCTTCGACGACTTCAACGGCGACGACCTCCCCGACCTGTTCACGACGTCGATCGACGCCGACCTGGGGGCCTCGCTGTTCGTCAACCGGGGCGATGGGACGTTCGAGGATCGCTCGGCCGCGGCGGGCCTCGGCCCGCAGATCTATGCCCTGAACGTCGCGCGTGCCGACTTCGACAACGACGGCAATCCGGACGTCGTGCTCCTGCGCGGCGCCTGGGAGCGGAAGGCCCGGCTCTCGCTGCTGCGGAACAAGGGAGGCGGGATCTTCGAGGACGTGACACTCGCCAGCGGCCTCGGCGAGCCGCTCTCGACCGAATCGGCCGCCTGGGGCGACTACGACAACGACGGGTGGGTCGACCTCTTCGTGTGCGGCGAGTACGAGGGCAATCCCCCCGACCCCGCCAATCGCTGCCGGCTCTATCACAACGAGCGCAACGGCAAGTTCGTGGACGTCGCCGCCAGGGCCGGCGTCACCAACGAGCGCGTGGGCAAGGGCTCGGCCTGGGGCGACTACGACGGCGACGGCCGGCTCGACCTCTTCGTATCGAACCTGGATGGGCCGTGCCGGCTCTACCACAACGAGGGCGACGGCACCTTCCGCGACGTCGCCGACGTGCTCGGCGTGGCCGGCCCACCCCGCCATCGCTCGTTCGCCTGCTGGTTCTGGGACTACGACAACGACGGCCGGCTGGACCTCTTCGTCAACGACTACTACGCCATGCTGGCCGAGGTCGTGGCCGTCTATTGCGGGCTGAAGCCGCGGGACCCCACCCATCCCCACCTCTATCGCAACCTGGGCGATCAGGGATTCCGCGACGTGAGCCTGGAGGTCGGGCTCGATCGGCCGATCGCGGCGATGGGGGCCAACTTCGGGGATATCGACAACGACGGCGATCTCGACGCCTACTTCGGCACCGGTTGGATGTCCTATTCGGGACTGGTCCCCAACGTGATGCTCGAGAACGTCGAGGGGCGCCGGTTCGAAGACGTGACCGACTCCTCGCGGACCGGCCACCTCCAGAAGGGGCACGGCGTCTCCTTCGCCGACTGGGACTGCGACGGCGACCTGGATCTCTTCGCGGTCCAGGGCGGCGGATATCCCGGCGACCAGGGCTACAACGTGCTATTCCAGAACCCCGGCCACGGCCGACACTGGCTGAAGGTCAAGCTCGTCGGCACCAGGACCAACCGCTCGGCTCTGGGGGCGAGGATCCAGGTCGAGCTGAAAGGGCCCGATGGCGGCTCGCGATCGATCTACCGGGTGATCGGCAACAACGGCAGTTTCGGCGGCAACTCGCTGGTCGAGACGATCGGCCTGCGCGATGCCACGGCGGTCGCCCGGTTGACGGTGAGCTGGCCGACCAGTCGGACCACCCAGACGTTCCGCAACCTGGCCGCCGACCGGATGATCGAGATCACCGAAGGAGCCGACTCGTACCGGGTCGTCTCCCAGCGGCCGCTGGTGGTCCCGACTCGCTGAGGTGGTGTGAGACGACCCTGGTAGGGTGCTCTGCGAGCACCGGGCTCGCCACGGGGTCCAGGGCCCGATGCTCGCAGAGCACCCTACCAGGGTCAATATAGAGCGGTTAACGAATGGATGGCCGACGTGGTTCGGCCTCGCGGCGGGGCGGAAGCCTCGACCCCCCCTGACCCCCCCTTCGTAAGGGGGGGACGGAGAGAGGTCCGCCCCTCTTCATCCCCCCCTTACGAAGGGGGGGATAGGGGGGTCTCCTCGTGTCGCTGCAATGCAAGCGTTAAGCGTCCTAGGCCCCTTGTTCCATCCCGTCCGGTTCTCTTTCCTCGACCGCCGGGCCATCGCGGTCCGCATCGAGCGACTTCGGGAGGATGACATGTCCCGCAGACTTTCTCCTCTGTCCGCCGGACGCCTGTTCGTTCTCGGAGCCACGGCCTTGATCGCCGGCAGCCTTCGGTCGGCGACGGCGAAGGCCGGAGCGTCGGATTCGCCGTCTCGCACCATCAAGGGCGTGATCCTCGACCTCGACAACAACCCCGCATCCGGTGTCGTCGTCGTCATCGGCCTCGCCGGCACCGGCACGTCCAACCACCAGGTGCTCACGACGGATGGCGAAGGCCGCTTCTCCTGGCCGATCCCCGCGGGCGGGGTCGTGGCAAGCGTCTATGCTCACAAGCCGGGCCGGGCTATCGCGAATTCGCGGTGGGTGGATGCGGGAAAGACCAGGGACGATATCGAACTGCACCTCCGTGAGACGGATCGTGCGCCCTTCGCCGCCGTGCTCGTCGACGGCGATGGCAAGCCCATCGCCGGGGCCAGGGTGCGGGTTGAGAAACTCGCCCTCAGTCGTGAATCGAAGCTGCCGGGGGGCGGCTCCAGAGTCAGCACGGGGCTCATCCACTTCCACCGCGAGATCCTCGAGGGCAGCCCGCTGGAATCCCTCGTCGTGGCGACGACCGACGAGCGCGGGGCCTTCTCCTTCCGCTCCTTCGGCTCCTCCGGCACCGAGCCGTGGCTCAGGCTCGCGGTGACCGCCCCGGACGGCCGCGCGATGCGGGTCAAGGCGCCGAAGAGCTCCGGGGGTGCCATCGGCCGGATGATGGACCCCACGGGCTTCGTCGCGGCACCGGCCGGGAAGGAGACCTGCCTGGTCGCGTCCCCCGCCGCGCGAGTCCAGGGCCGCGTCGTCACGAAGCTCCCGGGCGTGAGCGTCTCCGGACTCAAGGTCTGGTACGGCGGCAGCCGGGGCCGGCCGGGCCGTTCGCCCTACTTCTCCAACTTCGGAGACGTCACGCGGACCGATGCCGGCGGCCGGTTCACCTTCGACGGTCTCGACGAGGGGACGATCAACATCTACGCCTCTGGAGGCGAGCCCGGCACTCCCTGGACCTATCGCGCGGTCCAGGACATCGAGCTGAAGTCGGGCTGGACGCGAGCGGCGATGATCGAGCTGATCCGGGGCGTCGAGGTCGAGGGGAAGGTCCTCGCCCAGCCGACAGGCCAGGCGCTCCAGGGGGTGAACATCGGCATGTACGGGCCCTTCCGGCCTCATAGCGGCTCGGAGACCCTGGGCGCCACGACCGACGCCGAAGGGCGCTACCGCTACCATTTGCCGCCGGGCAAGACGTACTTCTACGTGATGGGACATCCCACCGGCCATGCCGACCGGACCGTGACCATCCCCGAAGGAGTTGCGCGCTTCGAGGTCCCGCCGATCGTGGTGGGCCACCGATTGATCGTGGGCGGACGGATCACCGACGACGCCGGCCGGCCGGTCCCGGGGGCGACGGTCACCTGCGTCGGCGAGGACGGCCGGGCCTTCGGCGGCGTAGACACGGTCACCGATTCAGCGGGCGCGTTCCGGCTCCCGCCGAGTCCGAACAACAGCATCCCCATCGGCGAGGCCGCCCGGCTGCGGATCCGACTCCGCGACGGCTCCGAACACGCGGCGACAGCCGTCCCGGCGGACGACGGCTCGATCACGGTCAAACTACCCGGCTCGACCGGGAAGAGCTGAGGTGCCGAGAGCTTGCGCCGGGTTGCCTTGCCCCGACGGTCGATGCGCGCGCCTCCACTATCGATTCGTCCTCGGCCGGCTCCTCTCTCGGCCGGTCCGGAGCCCGCCGCCGGGGTCGCCCTGCCCCCGCCGGCGGCCGGACGGTTCGATCAGATCGGGACATGCCGGGGGTGTTGCGCAAGTGATGCGCCTCGACCATCGCGGGCCATCGCCGATTTCGTCAAGACCGTGCGCCGGGCGTTGTGAATCCTCATGGAGAGTGAAGGAGGGACAAGCTGGCGAGCATGCCAGCGAGTTTCCGGGTCCGCCTCCGCGATCTGCGGGACGAGCGGGCGTGGTGACTCCGGTGGACCGCGCGGAGACAGTTCCCGATGGTTCGACTCGACAGGATCGTGCTGGCGGCCGGAGGTCTGCTCGCGAGGGCGACCCTGGGAGTCCTCGGGCTCACGGTCCTGATCGGGTGGTACGCCCCGCCGCCCGAGCCGGCTGCCACGGCGCCATCCCGGCCGGACGATCCAGAAGGGACCGCGATGACGGTCACGCTGCGAGTGCCGGAGGGCGCCAACGCGAAGCACCTGACCGTGGTCGACGCCTCGGGCCGCGAACTGGCCTTGCTGACCCACTGGATCACGGGCATGACGACCGTGGTGTCGGGCCGCAACGGCGGGGCCGGCGTGAGCTATCATCTCAACGACGATGGATCGGCCAATCTGCGCGTGGACGGTACGGCGTGGGTGACCCTGATCCGCGCCGACAAGGACGGCACGACCCGGGTCTCGAATCGAGCCGCCTTGCCCGGCGCCAAACCTCGGACGATGATGGATACCGGGACCCCGACGGGGTCGGATTGAGTGATCGGTTTCGGCTGGACCGCACATGCCGGGAATGGCTCGGACGCAATGCCATCCAACCATTGCAACGCCCCGCGGATTTCGTCAAGAATGCGCGCCGGGGGTTGTGAATCCTCATGGAGGATGACGGATGGACGAGGCCCCGAGCACGCGAGCCAGTCTGCTGGTACGCCTGCGCGACCCGCGGGACGAGCGCGCATGGTCGGAGTTCGTCGATATCTACACGCCCCTGGTCTACCGGCTGGCGCGGCGGCGCGGGCTCCAGGACGCCGACGCGATCGACCTGACCCAGGACGTCTTCCGCGCGGTCGCCTCGGCGATCGACCGGTTCGACCCCGACCCGGCGCGGGGCGTTCCGCGCCTGGCTGTTCCGGATCGCCCGGAACCTGACGATCAACGCGCTGGCCGCGCGCGACCGGCAGGTCCGGGGCACGGGCGACACGGCGGTCGTCCGGCTGTTCGAGGAGCTGCCGGAGGAGCCGGCGGCCGAGTTCGACCTGGAATACCGCCGCCGCCTCTTCGACTGGGCCGCCGAACGGGTCCGGGCCGAGGTCTCCGAGACCGAGTGGCGGGCGTTCTCCATGACGGGAATCGAGGGGCGAGAGGCCCGCGATGTCGCCGCGCTGCTGGGCACCTCGGTCGGCACGGTCTACTCCTACAAGAGCCGCATCATGGCCCGGCTGCGGCGGATGATCGAGCAGGTTGACCGTCCCGACTGATCGACGCCCCCGAACCCCGATCGGCGTCTCGCCCGGATTCCCACCGCGTCTCCGAGGAGTCGTTACCGTGGCCGACCGCTGGCTCGACTGCGACGCGAACCGCCTGAGGCGGTTCCTGGAAAAGACGCCCGACGAGGACGAACAGGCCGCGGTCGCCGCCCATCTCGATGACTGCGCGTCCTGCCGCGAGCGGCTCGAGGCGATGGCGGCCGGGGGCTCCTGGTGGGCCGAACTGCGGCGATTCGCCCCGGGCCAGACTCACACCCACCTGCCCATCCCGGGCCAGCAAGCCCATGCCTCGATCGAGCCGCCCGACTTCCTCGATCCCCCCGACGCCGACGGGTTCCTCGGCCGGTTCGGTCCTTACCAGGTCATCGAGGTCGTCGGACGGGGTGGGATGGGTGTCGTGCTCAAGGCGTTCGACCCGGCGCTGCACCGGGTCGTGGCCATCAAGGTGATGGCCCCTCAGCTCGCCGCCGGGGCCGCCGCGCGACAGCGGTTCACCCGCGAGGCGCGGGCGGCCGCTTCGGTCGCGCATGATCACGTCGTCACCATCCACGCCGTCGATGAGTGGAAGGGCCTGCCCTACATCGTGATGTCCTACATCGACGGCCGCTCGCTCCAGGAGCGGCTCGACCAATCGGGGCTCATGGGCCCGCGCGAGATCGTGAGGGTCGGGATGCAGGTCGCCTACGGGCTGGCCGCGGCGCATGCCCAGGGGCTGGTGCACTGCGACATCAAGCCCTCGAACATCCTGCTGGAGAACGGGGTGGAGCGGGTGAAGATCACCGACTTCGGCCTGGCCCGCTCCGCCGACGACGCGAGCGTGACGCACTCGGGCGTCGTCTTCGGCACGCCGCAGTACATGTCGCCCGAGCAGGCCCGCGGCGAGCCGGTGGATCACCGAGCCGACCTGTTCAGCCTCGGCTGCGTGATGTACGCGATGGCCGCGGGCCGATCGCCCTTCCGCGCCGAGACGACGATGGCGGTGCTCCGGCGCGTCTGCGACGATCGTCCCCGGCCGCTGCGCGATCTCGACGCCGACGTTCCCCACTGGCTGGAGGGGATCGTGGCGAAGCTGCTGGCCAAGGAGCCGACTGATCGATTCCGGTCGGCCGCCGAGGTCGCCGAGCTGCTCGAGCGCTGCCTGGCCCACCTCCAGCGGCCGAAGCAGAATCCGCTCCCCGACCTGCCCGAGCCCGTTGCCGGCAACGGCAAGGCGGGCGGGCGGTGGGTCAGCCGTTGGCTCCTCGCCCTGGCGCTGGCCGGAGTCCTGGCGGCATTCGGGGCCCTGGTCATCCGGCTCCAGACGCTCGAAGGGACGCTCGTGGTCGAGGTCGACGATCCGGCGGCGAGCGTCCAGATCGACGGCCAGGACGTCGTGATCACCGGGATGGGCCGCGCGAGATCCGGCTCCGCCCGGGCCCGCACCGCGTGACCGCGAACCGGGGCCACGCCGGCCTGCTCGACGAGATGGTCACGATCGTCAAGGATGGCAGGACGGTCGTGCGCGTCCGCCGGGAGCCCCCGGCCTCGGAGGGCGCCGCCGCGGCGGTCGCCTCGTTCGACCCGGCTCTGCCGAAGTCGCCGAAGTTCATCCGCGAGTTTCCTGCGCACAACAGGCCGATGCGCGGCGTGTCGTTCTTGCCCGGCCGGTTGACCGCACTGACGGCGACACTCGAAGGCTCGATGCGGATCTGGGACATCCGCTCAGCCTGGGAGCTTTACGACTTCCGTGCCGAGGGGCACCGGCCCCGAACCATGACCTTCGTGCCGCCGGGCCGCGCGCTGACGGGTGGAGAGGACGGGTCGATCGTGCTGTGGAGCCTCCCGGGCAACCGGGAGATCCGACGGTTCCGGGGTCATCAAGGCGCCGTCCGGGCGATCTCGCGTCCGAGGGGCACCAGCCGGTTCGTGTCGGCTGGCGAGGACGGCACCGTGCGGCTCTGGGACATGGACTCGGGCCAGGAGGTCCGCCAGTTCCGCGGTCATCGCGGGGGCGTCCTGGCGCTGGACGTCACGATCGACGGCCAGCGGCTGCTGACGGCCGGCGAGGACGGCACCGTGCGGCTCTGGGGGCTGGCGACCGGCGAGCTGGTGCGGACCTTCGAGGCCGGGAAAGGCGCGATCCGGAGCGTGGCCGTCGTGCCCAACAACCGCCATTTCGTGTTCGGCGGCGACGCCCGGCTCGTCTATCCGGCCGACCTCGAGACCGGGTGGATCGCCGCCGGCATGGAGGGACACAGCGGCCCGATCGAGGCCCTGGCGGCCGCGTCCGACTGGCGGCATGTCCTGTCGCTCTCCGCGGATGGGACGCTGCGGGTCTGGGACCTCGTCCGGTTGCAACAACGAGGGCGGATCGAGGTCCCCGGTCATGCCTCGGTGCTCGACGTCGCCAAGGGCAGTCGTCTGGCCCTGACCGGCGGCAACGACGGCGTCGCGCGGCTCTGGCTCATCCCCCTCGCGCCGGGAGAGTCGGGAGAGCCGACGCCAACCGAGATCCTCTCGCCGGAGTCATCGCCCGATGCGGCTCCGAAGCGGCCTCACGAGTTCCTGGAGCCCTTGCTCCAGGATGATGCCACCCCGCTCCGTGGCACGCGCTGAACGCGACAGCGGTCGACGGGCGCAGAAGACGACGATCCGGCGGGGGTCTGACCCTCTCGTCGCCGTCCTGACCCTCTCGTCGCCGTCGGCTAGGCCTCTCCGCCCCGCCCGACCTTCGCCGACAGCTCCTCGACCTTGGCGCGCAAGCTCTCGACCTCGTCCTTGCTCGCCAGGTGCAGCCGGTTGACGACCCCCAGCACGGCCTCGTCCAGCTTGGACTGGAAGTCCTGCCTCGCCTGGTCGGACTGCTTCATCAGGCTGTCCATCAGCTCCTTGCCCTCGTGCTCCGAGAGCTTCGCCTGCTGGGCGATATCCTTGATCATCTCCTCGGCCTTGTCCTTGGTCAGCACCGCCAGGCCGATGCCGGTGTAGAACGCCTTCTTGATCAGGTCGACCATGGATGGAAACCTCCCGGAGGAACGAGAGACCCGAACGGATCGCGCGGCCAGACAGGGATCATCATACACGAATCGGCCCGGCCGGGCGCGTCGCCCCTCAACGGGCCGGCCCGCTACGCCGCTGTAGCAGGTACCGGACGAACGACAGCAGCCCCGCGAATCGATAGCTACCGTCAATGTAGTGCTCGATCACGTAGAAGGCGAAGTAGTAGGCCCGCGCGAAGGCCCAGACGGCGATTGCCAGCAGCACGGCCGTGCGGAGGCTCGGGTTTTCGATGAGCAGGATCGTCAACGCCAGGAGGCCCAGGCCGAGGAAGACTGCGCCTTTGATGTAGAGGAGCCGGGGGCTGCGGATATCGGCCATGGAATCCTCGAAGTGCCGGTTCCCTTCGCCCCGGCGTGACCGGGCGGCCGGCTCACTCGGCCTTTTCCTCGGCGAGCCTTCCCCGATAGACGAAGTCGCGCCGCCGGCCTGCCTTCGTGTGGCACTCGGCGCAGGCGAATGACCGCTTCGGCGGGGTGATGTAAGTCCCATCGGCCCGGTATTCGGCGTATTCCCACTCGCCGGTGCGGTTCTTGCCGTAGGCCGCGCCGAAGCCCTTCTCCCGCCGCATGACGTGCAGGCCGGCGACGCGATCGGGGCGATAATGGCCCTCGTCGTCGAGTTGGGGCTTGTCACGATCGTCCTTCGATGCACCCGCGGTCTCCATGACGATGATCGAGCCGTACGGGTACGGTAGCTGGTCGGCGCGCTCGATCGTCGCCGCCGCCCGATTGCCGTAGATGGTGACCACCTGCTGCTTCTCCTCACGATTCACGCGGCGGAGGACCGCGAACGTCTCGCGGTAATCTCGCGGGAAGCCGACTCGGTCGACTTCCGGCGCGGGCGGGTCCTCCGCGGCCGCAAGGACTGTCGCCGCCAGGGCGGCCAGAAGGAGCGAGATGCCGACGACGCGATTCATCATGATCTCCGCTGGGCGATTCGAGATCCAGAGCATCATCATTTCATGAAACACGGTACGCCACGACCCGCAATCGCCGGTAATCGGCGGACCAGGTGCCGTCGCGATACAGCGTCGGTCGCGCGGCCTCCTCGAATGCCCGGAAATACCGCTCGCGGTCGTCGGGCGGGATCCGACCGACCAGATCGCGGGCGAACATCTCAGCCCATTGCCGCAAACCGTCCTCGCCTTCCAGCGGAGTCGGACGATCGAAGAGGAAGGCGTGGCTGACCTCCAGGCCTTCGCGCTCCAGCAGGGGCGCATATTCGCCGACGCCCGGATAGTACCAGGGATGTTCCCAGGCCCCGAGGCCGACCCGGCGCGGCCGCTCGCAGGGCCGCGATGATCCCGGCGACGTTTCCCCGGCCGCCGAACTCGGCCACGAACCGCCCGCCCGGCTCGAGCGCCCGCCGCACGCACGCGATCGCCTGCTCCGGCGGCTTGACCCAGTGGAGCACCGCGTTGGAGAACACCGCGTCGAAGGGCTCGTCGAAGCGGAAGTCGCGCGCGTCGGCGACTTCGAAAGGGATGCCCGGAAAGAGGCGCCTGGCCTCCTCGACCATCTCGGGCGAGGAATCGATGCCGATGACCTCGGCGCCCGCCTCGGCGATCCGGGCGGTCAGGTGGCCCGTGCCACAGCCCAGGTCGAGCACCCGCTCGCCCGCCCGGGCGCGAGGAGCTCGATCAACGCGGCCCCGCGCTTCCAGACGAACGAATGCTTCTCGTCGTAGAGGGCGGTGTCCCATGCGGTCGGATTGCTGGTGTCCATGACCAGGACTCTACCAGGATCCTCGCCGTCGATGAACGCCCAACCGCCGAGGCGGAGCCGGATCCGGCCGGATTCCGGCTGAAGCCGGGACTCCAACCTCGCGGCGCGGCGGCCCGCGTTGGAGTCCCGCCTTCAGGCGGCCCGGAGGATCCTGACCCACAAGCTCACCTCGGCGATGATACGCCTCGATCCGCTGGCGGGAGAACCGTAAACTGGGATCATTCCCCAGGAGCCGAGAGGAGCCGAATGCCCCGCCGACCCAAAGTGCGATCGCGGCCCCGAGCCGAGCAACAGCGCGAGCCGCGCCCGGAGGCGCCGGATGGCGGCCGCGCGGGGTCCGGCCGAGGTGGATCCTGACCGGGCTGTCGATCGTCCTCGCGCTGGCGGCGATCGCCCAACTAGGTCGCGAGTCGCCGGCGCACCTGCGCTCGGAGGCCGAGCGGGCGGCGCGGGCCGGCGACACGGCCGGTGCGCTGCGGGCCTGGCGGGCGCTCAACGCCACGGATGCCGCGAGGGGCGAGACCCACCTGGCGGAGGCCCGCGCCGCCCTGACGCTGGGATACGCCGCGCAGGCCGAGCGGAGCCTGCGACGGGCGATCGCCGCCGACCCGGCCGACGTCGAACCGTGGAAGCTGCTGCTGGAGATCCTCCGGGTCGAGGACCGGACGCTCGACGCGCAGCACGTCGTTTGGGGGTCTTACGACCGTGTGCCCTCCGAGTCCCGGCGCCACGTGCTGCGCGAGCTGACGCTGGCACTGCTGGCGGACGTCCCCGACGAGACGGTCCGCACGGCGCTGAAGCGCTGGATCGATGCCGACCCCGCCGATGTCGACGCCCGCGTGGCGCTCTTGCAGCGGATCGCGACTCAGCCGCGCGCGGCCGATCCCGATCGGCGGTCGCGGCTGGCCGAGCTGGAGAAACTGGCGGCCGATCAGCCCGGACACCTCGGCGCGCGCGAGACGCTGGTGACCGCGCTGGCGGACGCGGGCGAGCCCGACCGCGGCCGCGCCGTGCTCGATGGCTGGCCGGGTCCCGAGTCCGATCGCGATGCCCGGTACTGGCGGCTCCGCGGCCGCTGGGAACTGGAGTACGACCGGCATTCCGATCGGGCCGAGGCCGCGTTCCGGCGCGCCCTGGAGACGATTCCGCAGGACTGGCGGAGCTGGTCCGGTCTGGCCCGGGCCTTGACCCGGCTCGGCCGCGCCGCCGAGGCGCGTCGCGCCGCCGAGGCCGTCGGCCGCATCCGCGAGGTGCTCGAGCCGACCGCGCTGGGCCCCCGCCTCGACGACGACTTCCGCCGGCTCGACGATCCCGAGGCCCTGCGCGACCTCGCCGCGCTCGCCGCCCAGGCCGGCCTGGCTCGCCTGGCCGACGCCTGGCGCACCGAGGCCGACGCTACGGCCCCGGCCGCGTCGTCGGCCGCCCGTTGATCGGGCCGTCCGTCGCCCCGCCGCGAAGGAGACGCATGTAGGCGTTCCAGCCCGATGTCCCGGCCGCGTCGGGCTGGAAGAACGGACCGACTCCCTTGCCGGGGTCATCGTTGACCCGGAGCGGAGGCAGCGGAGGCGCGGCAGGGGCAGCCGGATCCTCCTCGGGATAGGCCGGCGCATTCCAGTCGAGGCCCAGGCCGGCGAGGCGGAGGCGGATGGCCCGCAGGTCCCAGACGTGCACGGCCGGGCCGTCCCGGGTGCTCACCACCAGCCGCGATCCGTCGGGGCTGAACGTCGCCGCCCACGCCTCGCCCAGGTCGGGGCTCGTCAGCCGCGCGATCGTGCGGCCCGTCTCGGCCTCGACCAGGCGCAGGATCTTGCTCGGGTCCGAGACCAGCACCAGGCGACCGTCGGGAGTCGAGCAGAGACCCCTGCCGCCCCCCGGCACCGCCGCGGCCCGCCCCGATCGGTTCGCGGCGATCCGCCCGGCTCTCTCGGGCGATTCCAGCCGGCGGGGCGGACCGATCCGGAATTCACCCCGGTCGGGGACGAGCCGGACCGGCCACCGCTGCGCGCCGATCGACCCGATGGTCACCAGGTCGCCCGAGGCTTCGAATAGCACGCCCTCGGCCCGACCGATCGGCAGGAAGGCGAGCTCCCGGCCACCAGCCAGGTCCCAGAGCGCCACGCCCCGGCTCGTGCCCAGGGCCAGCACCCGGCCGTCGGGCCGGATGGTCACGGCTCCATAATCGAGCGGCTCGCGGCTCGCATGGGCGAACGTCCGGAATTCCAGGGCCGGATCGACCACGTAGGTCGTCAGTCGGTCCTCAGAGGCGACGACGATTCGCCCGTCCTGGCCGAAGATGGGGGCGCGACTGCCGCCGGGCAGGTTGAACCACGGGCGGCCCAGCACCGGGTCCCAGAGCCAGGTCCGGCCCTCCCAGCCGCTGCTGGCCAGCAGCGTGCCGGCGGGGTGGAACGCGGAGCACAGCCCGCCGCCGATATGCCCTTCGAGGGCCGCCCTCCGGGTGCCCGTGTCGGCGTCCCAGACGTAGATCCTGCGGTCCGTGCACGGGGTCGAGAGCGTCGAGCCGTCCGGGCTCCAGGCGACCCCCTCCCCGTTCGCCCGCAGCGGGATCGACCGGACGAGCCGGCCAGTCTCCGTCTCCAGGATCCGGCAAGTCGGTCGGTTCTCATTCGAGAGGACCGCGATCCGGGCCGCATCGAACCGGAAGACCAGAGGCCCCGGATTGGGGACGTGCCAGCGCCGGCCGGGCCGGCCGGTCGCCAGGTCGTACACGAGCAGGTCGCCATTCGCACGGGCCAGGGCGATCCGCCGGCTGTCCGGGCTGAATCGGGCTCGATCCCGGATCGGGCCCGGGTCGCTCACGACGGCCACGCGCCGGTCGACGTCCCAGACTGACAGGGCTTCGCCGGGGAACTGCGCGGCTGCCAGGTATCGGCCGTCGGGACTGAAGGCAAAGACCCCGAACCCGGAGTTGCCCGGGGTCTGGAACCGGGCGACCTCCTCGTCGTCGGCGACGCGTCGTACCGGGATCATCCCATCCCGGAACCCGAAGGCATAGCGGGTCATGGTCGGGTCGACGGCGAACGCCACGGCCGCGGCCGGCTTGCGGATGATCGGACTACCGGGCTCGGGCTTCAGGTCGGGCAGGGCCAGGCAAGCGATCGCCTCATCGCGGAAGGGGTCGAATCGCTCGGGGGGCAAGCTCAGCTCGCGGGCGATCTCCGCCGCCTGGCCCAGGGCTGCCAGGCTGTCGAACCGCTGGCCGGGCTGCCGGCTCAGGCGTTTGAGGCGGGCGCGATCCAGCAACGACTCGACGAGCTCTTCGCGGCGGCCGTCGATTCGCGCCTGGCGCTCTCTCGCCTCGGAGAGGCTCATCAGGGCCAAGTCCTGGGCGATCTGGTCGCGCTGATCGCGGAATTTCCAGGCCATCGCGGTCGACACGATGGCCAGGGTCACCACGGCCGCCGCGGCGGTGCTGAGGGCCAAGAACAGGATCAGATTGCGGCGGCACCACCGCCAGGCTTGTTCGACCGTGGTGCTCCGCCGCGCCCGGATCGGGCGGTCCTCGAGGAAGCGCTCGAGGTCCTCGCCCATCGCCTGGGCCGTGGCGTAGCGGTCGCCGGGCTCCTTGGCGATCGCCTTCAGGACGATCGTCTCCAGGTCGCGGGGGATCCGGGGATCGAGCCGACGGGGCGGGTCGGGCGGGTCGTGGAGCACCCGCTCGATCAGCTCGGCCTGCGCGGACGCCCCGAACAGCGGGCGCAAGGTGAGCAGCTCGTAGAGCGTCGCCCCCAGGCTGTACACGTCGCTGCGGCGGTCGGACCAGCCGTCGAACCGCTCGGGCGCCATGTACCGGATCGTGCCGACGATGTCGCCGGTGCGCGTCGGTCCGTCGGAGCCCTCGACCTTGGCCAGCCCGAAGTCGGTCACCCAGACCGTGCCCGCGACGTCGAGCAGCAGGTTGGAGGGCTTGATATCGCGATGCAGCACGCCCTGCTGGTGGGCGTAAGCCAGGGCGTCGGCGACCTGGAGCCCGATCCGGGCCACCGAGCGGTAGAATTGCCCCTTGGCGGCCAGGGAGAGCGAAGCGGTCTCGATCTCCCCCGCGTCCGCGGTCGCCCGCGCCGGTTCGGAGGGATCGGGTCGGATGAGGACGCTCGGCTCTCGCGGGATGGGACGGGCATCCGCCGCGGCCCCGGCCACGGTCAGCGACAGGGCGCCCGGGACGGTGTAGTCCGAGGCATCGCCGGCCGCAGCGGCGGCCCTCGCGAACGCGCCGGTCACGAGCGAATGGGCCAGGGTCATCGAATCGGGCGGGCCGGCCGTCAGGGAGGAGAGTTCGTCGTCCCGGCGCGAGCCCACCGAGTCCGAGGCCAGGCCGCGGAGCCTCCTCAGGTCATCGAGGATCGCGTCCAGGCCGTGGCCCTGGATGAACTGCATGGCGTAGTAGTGCACCCCCTGGTGCTCGCCCACGCCGTGGACCGGCACGATGTTGCCGTGGTGCAGCCGCGCCGCCGACCGGGCCTCGAGCTGGAACCGCTCGATCTGGGTCGCGCCGAGCCGACCCGAGAGCGGGAGGATCTTGAGCGCGACGTGACGGCCCAGCGACTCCTGCACGGCCTCGTAGACGACGCCCATGCCGCCCCGGGCGACCTCGCGGATGATCCGGAAATCGCCGAGCCGGTCCCGACCGGGGCCTGCCGCCGGCCCGTCGCGGCCCATCCTCGCGTCGCCGACCGGCTTGACCTGCTCCATCACCAGCAGCGCGGGGAAGAGGTTGACGATGGCCTCGGCCAGCTCGGGATACTTGCGAGTGTACTCGGAGAGCGGCGGCCGCTCGCCCCGCCGCTGCCGCTCGACGAACTCCTCGGCCAGCATCTCGAGGGGATTGCGGTCGGCGCCTGAGGTCAACTCGTCCCGGGACATCGCTCATCCTCTCCGCATCGCGGGGATGACCATCGGGATCATTCATCCAGGAAACCCGGTATGCCCGCCAGCGCATCCTTGAGCCGCTTCAGCGCCCGGATATACCGGTTGCTGGCCGCGGTCTTGCTGATCCCCAGGACCTCGGCCGTCTCGTTGTTGTTCAACTCTTCGAAGTGGCGGAGGGTCAGGATCTCGCGATCGATCGGTTCCATGGCGTTGAGGGCGTCCTGCACCCGGAGCTGGAGCTCGGCCCGGAGGGCGGCCCGCGTGGGCGACGTGAGCCGGCCCAGGAGCATCGCCGCCAGGGAGCCGGACGTCGCCTGAGGCAGCGCGCCGTGCCGCAGCGAGATTTCCAGCCCCGCGTCCCGGACCTTGCTGCCGAGGTGCCTCCGGTGCAGGGTCACCAGCCTCTGGCCGGTGATCCAACGCAGCCAGAGGAACACCGGCATCGCGGGATGGGCCAGGTACTCCGCGCCCGGCGAACGACGTCGATACTCGCCTCCTGCAGCACGTCCGACGGATCGAGCCGCCCCTGGAGCCGCCGGTCGAGCCGGAGGTCCACCATCCGCCTGAGCCGATCGCGATGGCGCGCGAACAGCTCCAGGAGCGCGGACTCATCGCCGCCCTCGATCCGCCGGCGCAGCTCGATCGATTCGTCGGATTCCCGAATCATGAAAACCCCACTCAGAGGATAACCGCGCGGCGCTAGGGATTGTCCACAGGATTCCGGAGAGATTTCCGAGTGCCTTCGCCGGTCTCGTCAATTGACCCGTTCTCCCGGCTTCTTGTTGATGAGCTTGTCCTTTCGCCCCTTGAAGAACCAGTCCCGGCCGGTGCCGCCGGTCAACTTGTTCGGACTGTTATCGTCGTGGACGGTCACCTTCCAGACCAGCCGGTACGACCCATTCGGGCCGACCCCCTTCGTGATGTCGTCGATGCGCTTGGAGTACGAATTGGTGGATTGCCACTCGGCCAGGATCGCATCGAGGGCCAGGTCGTGGGCGAGGCCGCTCGCGTCGTAGTCGGTGACGCCGCCGATCAAGATCGAGCCCTCCGCGCTGGCCTTGAGGAAGTCCTTGCCCTGGTCGCCGATCAGGATACTGTGTCCGGACCCGCCCTGGATCACGTCGATCCCCGCGCCGCCGATCAGGACGTTGCCGCGGGAATCGCCGATGAGGTTATTTCCCAGCGCACTCCCGCGGACGTTCTCGATGCCGGCGATGCCGCCGGTCACCGCGGTGGCCGTGCCATTCGCCAGGTTGACCGAGACCGGGTGATTGTAGGCCGAGTAGTCGAGCCAGTCGCTCCCGCCTCCTCCGCTGATCTTGCCGCTGATCGTCGCATTCGGCCCGAAGGCGAAGACGTCGGTCCCCGCCCCCCCAACCAGGTTCTGGACGTTGTAGAAGCTCACGCTGCCGAACAGGCTGACCCCGTCGAAGCCCGCGATCGACCAGACCTCGTCGACGGCCCCGATGATGCTGGTGATTCCATCGACCGAGTTGTCCGCTCCAGAGGCCATCACATTGAGCTGCGTGTTCGAATCGACGCCCTGCAAGTCGTAGGAGCCCGAGTCGTCGCTGCCGTTGAGCGTCACGGTCTTCAGATGAGAATACTGGACCGAACCGCTCGACGACCCGACCGCCCACGCCACGCTGTTGCTGTTCAGAGTATAGGTGACCTTCGATGACGTGCCGTTGTCCACGAGCGTCAGCACGCCCTGGCCGCTCTGGCCGTTGACCGTGAGCGGGCCGGCGATCGAATCCAGTTGCTCCTTCACCGAGCCGACCTCGACCTCATTGGTGCCCTGCCCCAGGTCGAGGATCACCGCGGTGTTGGCCGCGGTGGCATGGACCGTGGTGTACGAATCGCTGCCGGCCTCGAGACTCAAGGTCCCGAGCGACTTGAACGTGATCGCCGGCAGCGACCCGTTGAACGTCAGCGACCCGGCCTCCAGGGTGTAGCCGCGATCCTGCGGCCCGTTCTGATCGAACAGGCGGGCCACGGTCGAGCTCGTGCCGTCGATGGTCAGTTGGCCCCGGATCGTATCCAGGTCTTCCTGGAGGTGGCTCACGCGCACCGTGTCGGCTGCGTCGCCAGCGACGACGGTCACCGGCGTGGCCGCGATCGTCTCCGGGACGTCGATCACGGCGGGCTGGAGTCCTCCGGCCGCGAGATAAATGCCGGCGAGCGGATCGCCGGAGTCATCGAACTGGATGGTCGCGGCGCCGGTGCGTGTGATCTCGGCGGGTAGCACCGTGTAGGTGTCGCTCCCGGTCGCATTTGTATCGATCGAACCGAACGACTTGGTTCCCTGGCTCCACTGGAAGGTCACGGGCCCCTGGATGTCGTCGAGCGTGAAGGCCCCAAGGTCGGCTGTTCCCTGGCCGGGCTGGATGTCCACCGGGACCCCGGCCGGCGTCCCCTCGACCGCAATCGTGTTGGTGCCGCTGTTGTTGCTGGCATCGAACGACAGGCTCGAGATCGCGCTGAAGTTGACCGTGATGGCGGGAGGCCCGACGCGCTCGAACTGCGTGGCCGTGAGCTCGTAGTTCTGTCCGTGGCCGTCGCCCGAGTCGTCGATCGCCAGCGAATCCTGGCCGGTGCCGCCGTCAACGGTGAGCGGCCCGAGGACCTGATTGAGCGTCTCGGACGCATCACCGACCGAAACTGCGTTATTGCCGGCCCCGGTATCGATGATGATCGTGGTGCCGGACGCCGTGCCCAGCACGTGGATCGTGTTGTTTTCCGGGGTCGCCGCCTTCAGGAGGAGCTCGCCGATGCTCTGATACTGGATCGTCGCCGAGTTGTTCACGCGTTCCACGTCGCTCGAGGTGACCCGGTACGTATCGGCACGAGGCGACCCCTCGTCGTCAACGGTCAGCACGGTCAACGTACCGCCCTGTTCCGTGACATCGACCGTCGAGGCGAGATAGTCGAGCGTACTCGACGGGTCGGAGGTGGCTCCGTCCGCTCCACCGTCGAATCCCACGTAGACCTGGTCGTCCACGCCGTTGGTTTGCACGGTCGTCGGCGCATCGGGCAGCACGCTTTGCACATAGATCTGGTCGGGGTGAGTCGGGTCGGTGGAGAACGTGCCCTCGAGCGACACGCCGCCCGAGAAATCGCCGCCGGAGGCCTGAAAGGTGATGGTCATCGGGTAGCGGTAAGAAGCCATCGCATTGTCGCTCGGCGGGACGACCTGGCCGGTGTAGCGCAGCAGGTAACCCTGGGCAATGGCCCCTCCCCCGGAATGACTCGGCACGAGGCTCGAGGTCAGGGTGAGGACGTCGCCCGTCGCGCTGTCGGAGTCGTTGAACATAATCTGATTGGAGCCGGCGCCGGCATCGATCAAGAGCGGTCCCTGGATGTCGTCGAGGGCGCTGCTTCCACCGCCGATAGTGATTGTATCGTTACCGTCACCCGTGGAGACCGTCGTCGCGGCGGGTTGCGTATCGGTGACCGTCACCGAGTCGGCGCCGGCGAAGGTGTTAACATTGAGCGCGTCGGTTGACTTGGGTAAGGCGGCGTCAACCCAGTAGGTGACCATCTGACCGCCGTGGGTTGGGCTGCCGCCGAGCGTCGTGGTCATCGCCGTCGTCGTCCATTGTGTCTCGTAGGTCGGCAGGCCATTTGAGCCGTACTTTCCAGTCGGCACCTGCTGCGAGTACATGTATACGCTGTCTGCTCCCTTCGACCCGTTGATGGTGACGCGGTCGCCGTTGGCGTCGGGAGCGGTGGTATACTCGTGCAGGTTGACGTTCACCTGGGTCACGTCGGCGTCGCTCAGGTCGTTGATGACGTAGGTCTCTCCGCCGGTGTTGGCCTGGTCGTCGGCGTCCACGCTGACGCTTGGGACCTCGAAAGCGTCGATCTGGCCGATCGACTGCTGGTTCTCGCCCAGACCGGCGACCTCGTATCCGGGAATATCGGAGTGCAGTGACGTGATCGTCCAGGTCTCGCCGGCCTGGGCGCCCAGGACGTCGAGCTGGGAATTGCTCCCGGTCACCAGGATCCCGCGGACGGTG
Organism: uncultured Planctomycetota bacterium; assembly: GCA_963815795.1. Classification (GTDB taxonomy): domain Bacteria; phylum Planctomycetota; class Planctomycetia; order Isosphaerales; family Isosphaeraceae; genus JAKAUH01. The sequence continues at coordinate 243,299 of CAWFIC010000017.1, forward strand.
AGCGGCCCGGCTCCTTCCTGCCATTCGAAGTCCGTCTGGCCGTATCCCGCCAGCATGTAGTCGCCGCCGAGCCCCTTGTCGTCCTTCCCCGCGATCATCACGTACTGGGAAGACAGGGATGGGTCGACGGAGTTGTTGTCGGACCCGGCAAGGGGATCGTCGCTGCCGTAGAGGTTGTCATTACCGAGCCCTCCCCCTTTCATCGTGGCACCCGCGTTGCCGGCCTGGAGCAGATCGTCCTGCCCGCCGTCCTGGCCGGCCCCCAGGACCTCGGCGGGATTGGCGATCAGCATGTTCCAGGCGGCCTGCTTCTCGGCGTCGTAGCCCTTGGCGCTCAGGTCGCCGCCGATCAGCGTGTTCTGGCCGAATCCCCCCTGGAGGGTGTTGAGCGTCTGGATCGGTGCCTTGAGCTTCGCCGGATCGCCTTGCGAGGAATCCCAGGTCCCCCCCACCATGTAGGTGTCCCCATTGCCCAGGTATTGAAAGTCATTACCGTGAGGGCCGCCGATGAGGTAGGCACTCGCGGCGACGCCCCGGTCCACCTGGACGGTCTCGGGCATCGAGCCGGAGTCTTCCAGGGCGACGATGGTCGTGCCCGGCGTGTCGGCCCCCGGGATCTCCTCGACCGCGCCGAAGGCACTAACGAGCAGCGCCTTGTCGTTGATGCCCTTCTGGTCGGTCGGCAGCGAGATCTCGAAGTCCTCGTCGGTGGCCCCGGTACTGTTGACGTTCTGGCGGCGCGACGCGTAGTCGCCCATGTCGAGGACGAGGACCTGGGAAGTATCGGGCAGTTGTTTCTCGATGTCCGCGACGGGCAGGCCGCTGATCGGCGGATTCTTGGGATCGAGGTTGCCGAACAGCTCCCCGAGCTGCGGCGGTGCCGGCGGCTGACACGAGGGGCACGTGAAATCGAACAGCGTGATGTTGCCCAGGGGATAGGAGTAATTGACATCGAAGGGTGAGACCCCGACCTGGACGAATGCCGACAGGCTGAGATTCGCCGAACCTCCGACGGTGAATGGACAGAATGGTCCGCCGTTCAGGGTGTCATTCGTGAAGTCATCGAGTTGGAGGACCGGTTCGGTCAGGGACTTGCCACTTTGATCGACGGTCTCGACGGTATGCTCGTTGGGAGCCGTCTTGCCCGTGTTGATTCCCGTGACGCCGAAGCTCAATCCGACCGAGCCGGTGGCGCCGGCCTGGACCAGGCCCAGATCCAGCTCCCCGGTCAGGCCGATGCTCCCCGTCAACTGGGCCGAGGCGTCCGCGATGAACAGGCCATCGATGGGCTGGTTCGCGGCATTGTGGAAACCGTAGGTGTCGTAGCCCAGGGTCAAGCCGGCGGTGATGCCGAAGCTCGCGCTGAGCTGAAGAAAGAGAGGGATGGGAGGGATGATCGGCCCGATCGCCGGCCCGAGAGCGACATTCGCCAGCGTCTGTTTGATCGGCGTCAAGGTGTACTGAAACAGCGCCACGTTGTCGTCTTTCGGCGAAAGGATCGCGTCGAACGCCAGGGCCGGATCCGTCAGCACCGGAAGGACGACCGTCCCGTCGAGGTCATCGCCCAACTGATTGAGGAATGGCTGGATCTCGCTGTTGACATTAGTCGAGTCCTGTGTCGCCTGCGCCTCGATCGAGGAGAGCAGGGTCGAGAACGTAACCGTGCGCGGATCCACGGTCGAGGGGAGGGTACTGCTGGCGAAAGTCACGTCGGCTCCGGTCGGAAGCGAGAAACTGCCCGCCCCGTCGACCAGATCGTGGAGCGTGTCCAGTAACGACAGGAAGCCCTTGTCATTGATCGGCAGGAAGTCCTGCAGCAAGGTCCTGGGCGTCACGGTAATACCCAGGTTCGAGAGGACGGGCAACGGCTGATAGAAGAAATCCACGACGTCCTGCAAGGGCTTGATGTTCTTATCAAGCTCCTGGAGGAGGGGACTGGACGCCGCGTTGAGCTCACTGCTCAGGGAGTTCAGGTCGATGGCCGCGTCGAGGGTGACGGCCGGCTCCTGGCCGTCGGCCAGGGCGTCGAAGGGGCTCGTGTTGCTGTTGACGCTGTTCAAGGGCCACTGGACGCCGAGATCCAGCGTGAGCGCCGGCGCATCGGGGACGTCGAGCGCGTAGGCCAGGTTGACGGTCCCGGCGGCGGAGCTCGCGAAGTTGATCTGGTCGATGTCGGCCTCGCTGAAGTTGTAGATCACGCCCGTGGCGGAGGCATTGAACGTGACCGGGACATCGAGCGAGCTCGGGGCCTGGGCGTCATCCGTCACCTGGACGGGAACGCCGTTGAGTTTGTTGCCCTGGCCGGTGGATCCGCCGATGTTGGCCTTGAGCTCGACCTGCAACAAGGGACTGCTCGCGCTGTTCTGCGTCGGATCGACGAAGACGCCGGTCTGATCGAGCCCGAAGTTCAGGTCGAGCTTGAACGTGAGCTGGACGTGCACGGCCTGATTGGCGGTCACGGCGAAGGACGCCAGGCCGGGCAGGCCGAGTTCCAGGGCGACCGACTCGGTGAGAGGCGTGCTCGTCAACGCCTGCACGCTGAACGTCGCCTGGCTCGTGGACGAACTCGTGTTGGTGACCTGGGGCTGGTAGGGCTTCAGGGCCGTGTTCAGGTCGGAGACCACCGTATCCTCGGGACTCTGGCCCGCGACGGGCGGGTTGCTCTGGAATGCGGAATTGATCTGCTGGGCGATCTTCGCGAACACCTGGCCCACGGGATCGGTCGCTTGACCCAGTTGGGTGCCCACCAAGGGCAGCGAGTAGCCGGATGCGGGATTGAGGAGGTGGTCGTTGGCGCTGCTTTGCACGTCGGAGAAGATGCTCTGCAGGCCGGGACCGACGAGGGCCCAGCTCAGGCTCAGGAGCGTGCGGTCCTCCAGGGACTCCAGGATCGGACTGGCAGCGAAGCCCCGACGGCTGCGCCGAGAGCGGCGTCTCTGGTCATCTCTTGGAGAGAAACCATTTCGCGAGGAGGTCGGATTCATCGGTCTGTCCTTGATGAGCGTCCAGGGAAGCGATCGTGACGTCCCGGTCTTCCGTGTTGTCTGCCGGGATGCAGGCGCGGAGTGGCCGGACGAGGCGGCGCAGGACCGCTCCGATCGAGCCTACGAGGATGTGAATTCCGACTCCGCGCACTCGCTAACAGGGGTCGGGCGGCTCGGCGTGGGCCGCGGTGCCGACGTTCCCGGCTACCGCCGGGGGATTGGACGGGACGATTTGGACTACCAGGCTCGGGAGGTGAGGTGGTGGTGCAGGCAGGGTTGGCGAAGGTGCCAGCCGCTCCTCGATCGACTCGACAGCGAGATGGCTTGGTCGCCGCCGACGTGCAGTCGACCGGCGCCGACGCGCCCAGGTCATCGGGTTCATGAGCGATGTCCCCCTCTGAGGAGCCCCGGGGCGCCGCGATGTGCGTCGGCCCATCATGAGAACCGCGCGGCGCGGCGGTTTGTCCACCGGCCGCGCGATCCCTCCCGCGGTTTTTTCCTCGAGACATCCGGTACGAGTCGCGGGCTCAAGGACCCGCGACGACCTGGACGGTCGAATCGGCCTGGAGGAGACCGGCGAGCGGGCCGGAGTCGAACCGGACGGAGAGCGGAAGTGGGCCGACCGACTGGGACGAAGGCACTCGCACGGAGGCCGAGCAGAAGGTGCCTCAGGCGAAGCCGGAATGGGCGGTAGCGAGAGTGCGGCCGTCGGCGGTTGCCAGGGCGATCGTGGCGCCGGGGCCGGAATCGCTTGCGGGGCTGGCCTGCATGCCCCGATAACAGGTGACGATCAACAGGCCGTCACCGGTGAAGAGCTGGGGCTGGATCCTGAGGTCCTCGCCGGGCGCGGCGGCTCAAGGCCTTCGGCACCCGTCTTGAAGTCGAGGCTGCCGATCGGGTCGATCACCGCCGTCCCGCCTCGCTCGACCTTGTACCATCGCGGCTCACCCCGGCGGCCGATGTCGGAGAACACGAAGTGCCAGCGCGGTCCTCCTCGAGGATCTTCGAAGGCACAGGTCACGGTGCCCAGCCGGTATTCCCCGATCGGGACCGTCGCCTGGGCCGGATCGCCGGTCAGACCGACCGTCGAGCCGTCTCGCCCGAGGAGAGTGGCCGCGAGCTCGACCACCGCCGGGAGCCCCTGCCGTTTCGCGAAGGCGAGACGGACCGTGCCGCTGCCCTCCAGCGGCTCGACCGACAGCCGCCGGCCGAACGGGTCGGAACGGACCGCATATCGGGCCTCGCCGATCGGCAGGATCGAGGCGAAGAGGAACTCCTCGGAAGACGGGTCCCAGCGGCCGTTGTCATTCAGGTCGATCCAGAGGCGGTCGTCGCCGTCGGTAAAGAGCCCGTTGCCGTCGCCGTCGAACGCGCCGCACGGCGTGCCGGCGGCCGGCGAGTTCGACCTGGCCTTCCAGATAACCCGCCGCGGCATGGCTGAACGTGATCCCGGTAGCCCCGAGGCGGAAGATGGACATCCTGCGCTCGTATCGCGTCGAATCGCCCTCGACGATCGCCAGGTCGACAGGCAGGCGCCAGGTGCGTCCTTCGCCGTGGACGCGATCCGTCGCCTCGATCCGGCGGTTGCGATTGGCGTCGACGTAGAGGTCGGCCGCGCCCCGGCCGATCTCGTCGAGCACGATGGTCACCCGAACCGAGCTCGGGCTGCCGTAACGGAGCTGCGCATAGCGCTGGCGGCGGCCGCGGAAGGCCACCTTCACGACGAGATCCTCGGGCTTCTCGCTCGAGAGTGCGATCGATCGCAGCGGAGGACTCTCGAAGGCGTCGCCCGGCGGAGGCACGACGTAGCGCCAGTCGGCGGCGCGGCCCCGGCTTGCGCGGCCGCGGTCATGCCCAGGGCGGTCACCAGTGCAGCGATGATCATCGTCCTGACTCCGGGGATTGAACGCGCCGGGTCTCCGCCTCAGAGTCTGTTCCCGAAGGGGCAGGTCCGGGCGAGCGGGGGGCGTCAGCCCCCTGTCCGGTGAGCGACGGCCCTCGAAGACAGGGGGCTGACGCCCCCCGCTCGCCCTTCCGGAACAGACTCTCAATTCGACTCTTTCCCTTTTTTCGGGTTCCGCGGAGGTGAGCCTCCCCGGTGCAATGGAGGGTAGGAACGACCCTTCACATCGCACACAGGGAGGCTGCCATGGCCAGTATAACCGAGCGACCCCGCAAGCGGTTGACCTCGAGGCCACGCCAAGGAGCCGTCGGGGACCCCCACCGCCGACAGGCCCGACCGCCACGCCCGAGCCGGCGCCAGAGGAGACGGCTCGCGCGGGAGCAGCGCCGCCAAACGGCCCGCAAGGCCGGCCTGAGCCGCCGCCAGCTCAAGCGGACCTGCGGCCAGCTCCCCGAGCCGGTCCACACCGTCTTCGGGCCGCTGGCCAAGGCCCTGACCCGACCGACCTATCAGCGCCTCGTCCTGCTGGCGCTGGCCGCCATCCTCACCACAGGCGGCCGCACCATCGCCGGCTTGCTCCGCTGCCTGGGCGCCCTGGCCCCGGGCCATCCCAGCAGCTATCACCGCGCCCTCTCCCATCGCCGCTGGCCCACCCGCCGGCTGGCGCACCGCGACATCGCCGCCGTGTTGGCTCGGTTCGCCCCCCGAGGCCCCGTCGAGCTGGCCGGCGACGACACCGTCACCGAACACCCCGGCGACCAGGTCTACGGCAAGGGCTGTCACCGCGACCCGGTCCGCTCGACGCACTCGTTCACGGCGTATCGCTGGGGGCACAAGTGGGTCGTCCTGGCGGTACTGGTCCGCTTCCCCTTCTGTCGCCGGCGCTGGGCGTTGCCGCTGATGGTGGCCTTGTATCGGCCCGAAGAGAAAGGGATCGATGGCGTCTCGAAGCGGGCGCACAAGACCCCGGTGGACCTGCTGGGGCAGATGCTCCGCATCCTGATCCGCTGGTCCCCTGACCGCAAGTTCGTCTGCTGTGCCGACGGCAATTACGCGGCGCACGAGCTGGCCGAGGTGGCCGCGGCGGATCCCGGGCGGCTGACGTTCGTCAGCAAGTTCTACCCCGAGGCCAACCTGTTCGAGCCGCCGCCGCCGGTCCACGGCAAGCGGCCGCCGCATCGGCCCCGCAAGAAGGGGAAGGAGCTGCCGGCCCCGGCTCAGGTGGTCCGCGATACCCCGAAGCGGCCGGTGCTGACCGTCGCCTGGTACGGCGGTGAGCGCCGCCGCGTGGAGGTGGTGACCGGCACCGGGTCGTGGTATCGCAGCGGACGGCCGCTGGCCCCGGTGCGGTGGGTCTTCGTCCGGGACCGGAGCGGGACGCACCGCGATGAATACTTCTTCACGACCGAGGTGACGATGGTCCCCCGGGCGGTGATCGAGACCTACACCGGCCGCTGGAATATCGAGACGACCTTCCAGGAAGCCCGCTCCTACCTCGGGTTGGAGACGACGCGGGGGCGGGTCCGGAACACGGTGCTGCGGGCCGAGCCGAGCCTGTTGGCGCTGTACACGCTGGTGGCGTGGCTGTATGCGGAGCTGCCGATGCGGTACCGCCGGGTGCGCGCGGTGACTTGGTCCGGCAAGGTCAACGTGACCTTCTCGGATGCGATCACGGCGGTGCGGCGCGACCTGTGGGTGGAGGGGGTTTTCACGCTGAGCGGTCATCGCGAGGCCTTCGAAAAACTCGGCGGTCCGTTGCGGCAGATCCTCCTGCAGGGGTTGGCCCCGACGGCCTGAGCCGGGCCGCCGGGCCGGGATCAAGAGGCCGCGAGGCGGTCGAAGCGGTCGCGAGGCGCGGCCGCCGGAACGGGCTGCGCGCCGGGGAAATTCAGCCCTCAAATGGGAAAGAGTCGAACTCAATCATTGGGATCGAAGTCCTCGGTGTCCGGTATCCAGATCAAATGGAAGGAACTCTGGAGTTGCCGGAACCGCTGGTCGCCCGCCCGGCCCAGCACGCCGGCGACGACGAGCCGGGCGGAGTTCTTGGGACTCTGGACCTTCAAGTCGGGGTCGTCGGGCATCGCCTCGACGAGCGCGACGGCCCATTTCGGGTCGATCGCCGCGACGGCCGCGGGCAGCTCGCCGCGGGTCGAGGAATAGGCCGGAGTCGGTGCGCTCCCCCGGGCGAGGGGCTCGATGAGCGAGCGTGCGATGGCCCGATCGTAACGGGCCACCATCATCGCTCGGAGTAGGTCGGCGAACGCGAGCTGACCGCCGGGGTCGTCCTCCTCGGTTTTCGGCAGTCGCATCGCCAGGGCGCGCCAGAGGTACTCGTCGACCAGCCCCGGGTCGATGCGCTCCGCGACCGGCAGCAGGATGGTCGCCATCGAGGTGATGTAGTACCGACTGTTGGATTTCCCCTCGCCGGCCCGACAGGAGCGATCAAGCGATTCGTAGGCACTCTCGAGCACCTCTCGCGCCGGGCCCTTGCCGGCCTCGGCGAGGTGGAGGGCCATCATGCCCAGGGCATACGCCTTGATGCCGTCGTCGCCGATCGATCCCGCCAGGCGGCGGGCACGGTCGAGGTCCAGGGGCGCCATACGATAGACGACCCGCAGCGCGTACTGGTCCGCGCTCGAATGGATCCTTGAGCATCGCCAGCACGCGCTCGGCCTGGGCCGGGTCGCGGCCCGCGAGCTCGTGGGCGATGTTGCCGTGGTGCCGGTCGAATTCGAAGGCGTCGGCAGAGGTCCTTCGTGAGCGCCAGCGCGGCGTCGAGGTTGACCTGCGCCAGCTCCTCGGCGAACGCGCCTCGCGCGTAGCCCACGAAGCCCGCCCTGGGGAGCTGCTTCGCCAGGGCTTCTCCCTCGCGCAGAGAGCGCGGCCCCGCTCGGCCTGGCCAAGATCGAGGAACCGCTCGGCGACCTGCCCCATGAGCAGCAGCTTGATGCCTTCGGGCTCCTTCGCCGCCCGGGCACTCAAGAGCGCCCGGTCCAGCACGGCGAGTGCCCGGGACCGGTCCCGGGCGGCGAGCTTGTCACTCGCTTGGATGAACCCCATCGCCTTCGCCGCGGGGTCTTCCAGCCCTTCCAGCACCGCCAGGGCTTCGTCGATGCTCTCGTCCATCAGGCCGACGGCCACGCGCAGTCCGAGCATGCCGTTATAAAATGGATTCTGGAACACCTTCTTCTGCTGGAGCAGCTCGATCGCGCGCTCCGGCTCGACCCGCGCGAGGGCTTCGAGCGTGCGGATCTTCTCCGGCTCGCCGCCTTTCTTCAGGACGAGCTCGGCATAGGGGTCGAGCAGGCGGCGCGCCAGGGCGATGTCTTCCTCGTGCGACAACGGGGGCGGGAGAGTCTTCCGCACGACCCGAGGCGGCTCCTGCACCGTGTGGATGGCGAGCGTGACGTCGTCCGACCCGGGCCCGATGGCGAGGCCGGCGAAGCGGCAACCGGCCTTGCGCACGAACAGGAAGGTCGGCCGCGCGACGACCCCGCTCAGGGTGAAGCGCCCGTCCGTGCCGGTCGTGGCCTCGGTCCGGGCCGGGGAATCGCCCGACTGGAACACGGTGGCGCCGGCGACGGGCCGGCCGGCGCGATCGACCACCCGGCCCGCCACGGTCCGCTCGCGCGGGCGGCCCTCCAGCGCGATCGCGACCTCGATGGTGCGACCCGGCTCGATCGCGAGTTCGGAGGGGATCCTGGGTTTCAGCCCGGCGTCCTCGGGGGGGAACACATCGAGCCTGAGCGTGCCGGCGGCGAGCGCCGGGAACTCGAAACGGCCATCGGCGTCGGTCATCGCGCGGCCCCTGCCTAACGGCCAAAGGCCCTTCGATGTCCGCGGCGACGTGACGGCGATGACCTCCACGCCCCGCGCCGCGGACGGATCGTCGCCCCGGACGCGGCCGTTGAGCCGGCCCGCGGGCAGCAGCTTGACCGCCCGGGCGCCGCCGGCCTCCGCGCCGAGCTCGCTCAACTGCGAGCCGAACCCGGCGGCCTCGATTCGGACCGCCACGATGTCAACGTCCCGGCAACCCTGGATCTCCCCCTTGCCGTTGGCGTCGGTCAGGGCCGCGAGTCGGTCGCCGAGCGCGTCGGCCGTCGGGAGCGCCGCGCCGGGCCGTCGCTCCGCGGTCGTGCGCAACCACGCCGGCGCCACGCGCGCCGGCCACCGGCTTCCCGTCGGGTCCCACCAGGCGAACCGTCGTGTGCGCCGGGCGCCCAGCTTCAGTTGCACCGACCCCGCGGCCGGCGGCGCCTCCGGGGCGAACGCCTGCCCGACGAGTCCCGCCTTCGGGGCATAAGCCCAGAGCGCCTGGTAGGAATGAGGCCGCCGGGTATCCGTCTCGGCGGGCACGTCGAGCCGGAACCGGCCCTCCCGATCGGACGTCGCCCGCGCCAGGCGCCGCGACGCGCCAGGTCCCGCGCCGGAACCCCGAGAGCACCACCTCGACACCGGCTGCGGGCCGTCCCTCGGCGTCCACCACCTGGCCCGAGACCGTTGCCGGACCGGCCGGGGCTTGCGCCAGGGCCATCATCACCAGGGCACCGACGATCATCGGACACCTCCCGGATCCCAGGAGCCAGTTCCTCTGTACTACTGAACGAGCACAGTATGTCGGTAATCGGACGAGGGAATCTAGGCCCATGGGGACGATCGATCGGAGATTCCTTTCGCTCCACGGCGGTATGCGTCCGAGTCGCCCGCGAGACCGACCCGGGCCGCGATTGTGCCAGCTCGGGTGGGCCCCTGCGGTGCCGGTCGTCCGGCCTCCACCTCTCGGTCGGAAACCCGATTCCCATGGCGATCGCCGATCATACCACAATTGTCGTTGGTCCGCGCAAAAAAAGGTTATCCGGCGGAATCTGCGGGCGCACATGTCGCAAATGGTCTCTTGGCCGGATCGCCCTTGGGCTGCGGTCGACCGTCGTCCAGGGCGACCGCGACGCCCGCCTACGGACCGACACCGAGCTCGGCGCCCGCCGACCGGGGCCCGACTTCCGGGCTCTGCTGCTGGACCCAGCCTTCCCGGTCGGGCCGTTGGCCCGGCGCGACTGAGCGACACGAGCCGGTCGGGACTCGCTCCCCCCGGGGGGTCCGCGATCCGTAGGTCAGGAAAGCCTGACCTACGTGAAAATCGCCGTTGCCCACGCAATATCGGCGTTTCGCTCTCAACCGTCGCTCCCACCGGACACGGCTATTCCGCTCGGAGTCTTGCGAATCTCGATCGGTCCGTCGTCGGATCGAAGTTCGAGCTCGATCTTGCGATCGCTGCCGACCGCACCTCTGAGAGAGGTCGGCGTCGCCGGGACCGTGGATCTGATCGCGAACTCGCTCGTCACGCTCCCGCTGAGCGAGGCGGCATCGACGTCGAAGCTGGAGCTCGCCGGCAAGACGAGCCGTATGCCGTTCGAAAGCCTCCAAGCTTCATCGGGATGAGGGGCGTGTTTTCCGGTCGTGAAGGCGTGGGTTCCGGGGGCGAGCGCTCCGGCGAATTCGATCCCTCCGCCATCGGCCGTCGCCGTGATCAGCACGTTGTCTCCCTTGATCACGACGGACCCTTGCCGGCTCTCCAGGTCGAGCGTCGTCGGTGCGAGCGACGGCCGCGGAGCGAGCTCGACGTCGATGCCGCAGTAACAGTTGCCCGAATCCTTGGCCTTCACGGATTTCAGTGCGACGGGCGAGTTCGCGAGGACGCCAACCCCGTTCGGCCCGCGCCAGGTCTTGCCGATGTAGATATACCCATGGCCGGTGAGCAGGTCCAGGCTGGCGTCGGGAGGCACCCGCAATTCGATATCGGCTTTCAACTGGCTCATGACCGTCGAAGACCTTGTCGTGATTCGGATCGTATCACCCTGCTGGACCGCCGAGATCGTGATGTCGTCGAGGGCCGCATCGGCGGCGGCCTGGGACACCTTGGTCACCGAGGAGGGTTCGATGACGGCCGAGACCTGGCCGTCCGTGCCCTGCACGACGTTGATGTATCCCTCGAAGAGATCGACTTCGATCCTGGGAGACGGCCCCGCTTGCCAGGTCTTTTCAATGGTCCTGGAAGCGGAATAATAGGTGTCGTCCATGAGAGCCGCAGCCAGGACTCCGAGGGCGACGATCGCGAAATGGATCAGGATCGCCGAGATCGCCACGACGACCATCAGCATTCGCACCGTAACCCGGCCGCGCGGCCATCGCGTGACAGGTCCCTGGCGGTGGCCGGCGACTCCGGTTTCTGAATCAGCGATCATTTGAAGTCATACCAGTCTTTCGGACATCCGATGAATCGCTTCCCGCCGCATGACGGAGGTCTCCGCCTCTCTTCGGCCCGTCCGCGATTATCCCGGTTCGGGGCGGCTTTGCAACGGGCACCGGATCGGTTAATCTCCTGTCTTCTCTCCGCAGACGCGTCGCATCAACCTCCTCGCCGCCGTGGAGCACCGTCATGGTGAATGATTCACATCTTCGCAAGAGCATGGCTTATCTCGGAATGCTGGGCGCATCGGCGCTCGCGCTGATGCTCCCGACCACGGGGTCGGCCCAGCAGGCTCCGCCACCCATAGGGACCGCCCCCGGCCGACCGGAGGGGCCGTCGCGGTCCACCACCACGGGAACCCCGGACATCTCCGCATCGCGGCATCCGCTCGACCCGCTCGAACCGGCGGAGATCGAGCTCGCCGTCGCGACCATCCGCAAGGAGCGGCGGCCGGGCGACAGCGTCCGGTTCGTGTCCGTGAGCCTGAAGGAGCCGCCGAAGGAGGCCGTTGGCCGGTCTCGGTCGCAGAACGGCGGCGAGTGCCCCCGCGAGGCGTTCGTGATCCTGCTCGACAAGGCGACTGGTCGGGGCTATGAGGCGGACGTCAACCTCCGCGCGGGGGCGATCCGGCGCTACGAGGCGCTGCCCGAGGGCGTGCAGCCGCCGATCATGCTCGAGGAGTTCGCCGAGTGCGAGGAGGCGGTCCGGAAGTCGCCCGCGTTCCGCGAGGCGATGAAGAAGCGGGGCATCGAGGACCTCAGCCTGGTGAGGATCGACGCCTGGTCGGCGGGCCACTACGGCAACGAGCCCGCCGAGGACCGCGGCAAGCGGCTGGTGCGCGGCGCTCTGCTGGCTCAGCTCCGAGCCCCGCGACAACTACTACGCCCGGCCGATCGAGAACATCGTCGCGGTCGTCGACTTGAACCGCAGGGAGCTGCTCCGGGTCGAGGATTACGGCGTGGTGCCCTTGCCGCCGCAAGCGGGCAACTGGGCGCGCGAGTACATCAAGGAGACCCGCCCAGGGGCCAAACCGCTGGAAATCGTGCAGCCCGAGGGGCCGAGCTTCGCCGTGCGGGGCCGCGAGGTGAACTGGCAGAAGTGGTCGTTCCGGGTCGGGTTCAACCCGCGCGAGGGCCTGATCCTGCACGCGGTCGGCTACGACGGCCGGCCCGTGCTGTCTCGCGCCTCGATCGTCGAGATGATGGTGCCCTACGCCGATCCCAAGGCGTCGTCGTATCACAAGAACGTCTTCGACCTGGGCGAGTACGGCATCGGCATGATGGCCAACTCGCTGGCGATCGGTTGCGACTGCCTGGGCACGATCCGCTACTTCGACGCCCACCTGGCCGACAACCGCGGCCGGCCCGTCACGATCAAGAACGCGATCTGCCTGCACGAGGAGGATTTCGGCATGCTCTGGAAGCACACCGACTGGCGCAGCGGCCAGTCGGAGGTGCGCCGATCGCGGCGTCTCGCGGTCTCTATGGTCGCCACGGTGGGCAACTACGATTATGGCTTCTACTGGTATTTCTATCAGGACGGCACGATCCAGGTGGAGGTGAAGCTCACGGGGATCGTGAACACGACCGCGCTGGCGCCGGCGAGCCGGCCCGCCACGGCACCGAGGTCGCGCCCGGCTCCTCGCCCCCTATCACCAGCACTACTTCAACGCCCGGCTCGACTTCGCGATCGACGGCGAGAACAACACGATCGAAGAGGTCAACACGGTAAGCATGCCGGCCGGTCCCGAGAACCCCTTCAACAGCGGCTACACGACGGAGGTGACGCCGATCTCGAAGGAGTCGCAAGGCGGGCGCAACACGAATCCGGCTTCGGCGCGGTTCTGGCGGGTCGTGAACCCCGGCCGCAAGAACGCGATGGGCCGGCCGGTGGCCTACCGGCTCTGCCCGGGCGAGACCACGCTGCCGTTCGCCCAGCCCGGCGCGTCGCTCGTCAAGCGGGCGGCGTTCCTGACCCGCAACCTCTGGGTGACGCCCTTCGATCCGAAAGAACGGTACCCGTCCGGCGAGTATCCCAACCAGAACCCCGGCGGCGACGGCCTGCCGCGCTGGATCAAGGCCGACCGGGATGTTGCGGACCGCGACCTGGTCGTCTGGTACACCTTCGGCCAGACCCACATCCCCCGGCTCGAGGACTGGCCGGTGATGCCGGTCGTCTCCGTCGGCTTCAGCCTGCGGCCCGACGGCTTCTTCGACCGCAACCCGGCGCTGGACCTGCCGGCGCCAACGCCGTGAGCGGTCGCCGTCAGTAACCGGGCGCGGTATGATGGAGCCGGACGAATCGTCGGAGATGATTCTCGAGGAGTTCCTCCATCATGCCGGCCCGGTTGAAGTCGATCCGGATTCAGAATTATCGGTCGCTCGCCGACGTGTCGCTGGACCTCGGGCCGATCAACGTCCTTTTCGGCCCGAGCGGCGCGGGGAAGTCTAGCCTCCTGGACGCGATCGGGTTCTTTCGCGATTGCGCCTCGCGAGGCGTAGAGTTCGCCTCGGCTAAGCGCGGCCATGGGGTCGGTCTCCCCTACGATGGCGCAAGCCCGAACGATCCGATTCGGCTGGATCTGATGACAGACAGATTAGAATACGAATTGACTCTTGGCCTATCTTCGGGCCGGATCGATCCATTAGTGGGGGAGCGGCTCTATTCGACGGGCACGAACACGGTATTGATCGAGCGTTCGGCCGGCGCGGCGAAAGCCAAGGTATGGGATGTTTCGAAGAATGAATACAATCAAATTGATTTGCGAGAACCTCCACGTCTGATACTCTCCGGATTCCCGTACGAGTGGCTCGGCGGCGATGCGTTCGACCTGCTGATGCTCCTTCTCTCCGGGGGCGTCTACCACTCCCGATCGCTGAAACTGTCGGACCTGAAGCGGACCGGCTCGGCTGCAGGGAGCGAAATCGGTGTCATGGAGCGGGGCGAGAACCTGTGGTCGGTCCTCCGAAATCTTGAAGGTCGCCGCTTGCTGGATCATCGTTATGCCACGATCATGAGATACATGGCGGAAGCGTTCCCCGCTTACAAGGGCCTGATCATCGAGCCGACGGGGCCGACGGTCCTGTATGCCCGCTTCCTCGAGAAGGACAGGAGGGAGCCGATCCTTGCCTCGGGGATATCTGACGGTCACCTTCAATTCCTCATCCTTCTGACTGTGCTATTCTTCGACGATGGAGGTGGCTCGCCCCTGGTGTTGTTCGACGAACCCGAGACTTCGCTCCATCCCTGGGCGCTGGCTGTGCTGGCCAAGGCGATCAGGGATGCGACCACAAGCTGGGGGCGGCAAGTGATCCTGGCGACTCACTCCCCCGTGCTGATCAGCCAATTCGATACGGACCAGCAACTAGCCGTCGAGTCAAGGGGAGGGCGGACCCGGATCACCCGAGTGAGCGAGATAGAGGACATCCAGGATCTGCTCGAGGACTACTCGACAGGCTCCCTCTACATGGCTGAGGCGGTTGCACCGCAGAGCATGCCCATCGAACCCTCAACCTCGGGCCGATGATGACCGACCTTTCGACATGGCCTTTCTTCCGCATCGCCCTCATGGTGACAGGGAAATGCGAGGAGCAATTCCTGCCCCGGCTTTTCCGGTCGCTGGAGTCCGATGGGCATTGCTCCTTCCGAGTTGGCCGTTGGATTCCCCAACTCCGACCCAAGAAATCGAAGAGGGTGAATAAGAGGATGGTCGGTACCGGTGAGGGAATTGACGCCAAAGATGAGCAGATCGGCATAGCCGCCCGGACGTATCTTCGCAACGGCTACGATTACGTCATCCTCGTCGACGACCTCGAGCACGACTTCCGGGACCAAGCCGAGGCCGTGTTCCGCAGATACCGAGCGGCCCTCGATGCGTTCCTCCAGCCGGACGGCCTGGATCGCCGCGCCTCGGTCCATTTCCTGGTCAACATGCTGGAGGCCTACTACTTCGCCAACGCCGACGCGATCAACGCCGTCCTGGGTACGAACCTAGCCGATTTCGAGTGCGATGTCGAAACGATCCGTCATCCCAAGAACGAGCTCAAGCGACTCCATCCAGGATACGACGAGATCCGGCACGGGCGGGCGATCATCGAGGGCCTCGACGTGGCCCACGTGCTGTCGAACCCCGTGACGTGCCGGTCGCTCCGCACCCTGTTCGGCTGGTGCTCCAAGGCGATCGGCCGGGATGTCAACGACGTCTATCAACTGGCGAGCGGGAGTTATTTCGAGGTGACTCGGCCCCAGATCGATGCGCTTCCGGACTCGCCGACGGCCAGTTGAAGTAAGGCATCCTCGTCGGAAGGGACCCCTCGGGCTCTGCGATCCAGGGTGCGAATCGCCAGCCCGCCGACGATGACGGCCGCCGGGATCAGGAGCAAGTCCCAGTAACCGGCCCACCCGATGATCTCCGCGATCGCATCCGGGCGGTTCATGCGGAACATGAGGACGCTGTAGGCGGGGAGCAAGCTCGCCAGGGTCAAGCCCCATGGGTAAGTCGGATAGCCGAAGAAGAGATAGAGGATCGGCCAGCCCACCGTCACGAAGAGGACCAGGCCGACGCTCGCGGCGATCGCCCGACCGCGGCGCTTGATCCAGATTCCCAGCGCCGCCCCCAGGCTGACGAACGCCGCCCCGTGGGCCAGGACCGTGACGACCGCGACGGCGGCCAGGGTCAGCGAGTCGGCCCGGGTCTGAGCCCGCGGGACGATCCCGGCGGCCGCGATCTCGGCGGCGGTCGCGTCCCGGACGCTCCGGGCCCCGGACGCGTCGGTCGTGTACACGAACGTGTCGCCGTCGGAGTCCGTCTGGATCCCCACGTTGCCGCCCCCGGGGAGCGGCGTGACCGTCCTCACGACCTGGAAGGGCGTGGGGGCCGTGGCCAGGGCCAGGGCGACCAGGGCGGGGCCGATCGCCAACAGCGGGACCAGGCGGAAAGCCGCCCACCACCCGCGCACCACGGATCTCCGGTCCGGGACCGACGCCGCGGGCTCCGGCGACATGGCGAGCGATGTCCCTCCTCGCGACACCGACAAGGCGGCCAGCGCGGCGAGCAGCCCGAAGCCGACGGTGACCAGGAGGATGCAGCCCATGACCCCGCCGTCCCCCCGCGCAGGAAGTTCTGCGGTCCATCGGCCCAGATCGCGATGGCGCCGAAGAGACAACCGACGTCGACCACTCCGGCCAGGACCACCACGACGTCGGAGAGGACCGGCGCGCGCCGGGGCCGTTCGGACATGCGGCCGAAGCAGCCGTCGAACGTCCGCACGGTCAGCCACAAGAGTCCCAGGGCCAGCACCAGGCACTCGATGTCCCAGAACGCGGTCCACACGAGACTGTGCCGGTAACGGAAACGCGTCGCCAGGGTCCCGCCGAGGTCTCCGACAGCCATGACGGGACTCAGGCACATGGCGCCCTCTCCCGGCCCGAACAGCCGGCTGACTCCGACGAGGATCGGCCAGCCACCGCCCACCATGACGGCGAATCCCACACTGAAGGCGATCGCCCGGCCCTGACGCGCGATCCAGGTGGCCAGCGCCAGGCCGACACTCGCGAGCAGCGTGCCGTGGACGAGGATCGTCGCGACCAGCAGGCCGGCGCCGAAGAGCAACTCACCCGGGGACGCCTCCGCGTAATACCGCGCCGGGACGCCGGGCGGTATCGTCGGGGGCACCTTGTCGGCCGTGGCCAGGGCGAGTCCCATCAAGGCCGGCGCGATCGCCAGCGGCGCCACATGCCGGAGCGTCCCCAGCCACTTGCCCACCACGATCGTCGGGGTGGAGAGCGCCGTCGCGGCCAGGAGATCGAGGCTGCCCCGCTGCCGCTCCTCCGACATCGACATCGGCGCCACGGCCGCCAGCATGAGCAGGCCGAAGATCACCTGAAGGATGAGGCCGAGGAACCCCGTCATGATCCCCGCCGAAGGGGGCGGACCGTTGCCCAACCCGTACCTCCACGCCGAGCCGGCGCCGACGAGGCAGGCGATGCCGGTCGACCCGCCCACCAGCACGATCAGGATCAACAGCCATCGCGACGGCCGGGCCCGATGCCACTCGCGCCAGAGCACCGGATTGCCGTCGATCGACGGGCCGGGCAGCCGTCGCATCATCCGGCCGATCAGGCCGAGCCCGGGCTCCCTGCGATGCTCGTCGATCCCCCGGCGCGCGACCGGCCGCATCCGCCAGACCGCCAGGACCACCAGCACGGTGGACGCACCTAGCGTCGCCGCGAAGAACTCGAAGTAGTCCCAGAAATCGAACTTGCCGGGCGCAGAGTAGGGGGCGAACGCCAGGTAGTACGGGTCCGCCACCAGGCTCCAGGCGGCCGGCGGCCCGATGTACCCTCCCCGCGACAGGCCGTACCAGACCGGCCAGAGGACCATCACGAGCATCCAGAACACGTAGACCACCAGTACGACCTCGTGCGGCTTCCGCGCCCACACCGACAAGGCCAGCGCCATGGTGCAGCCGAGCAGCGCGACGGCCAGGATGATCGCGAACGCCAGGCTCAGCGCGATCGGATCGATCCCGCCCAGGAGCGAGGAAAGCGCCAGGACCGGCCACGAGCAGGCCACCAGGCCCAGGACCGGCAGCAATCGCGCCGCCAGCTTGCCCAGGACGATCTCGGGGTCGGACAGGTCGGTGGCCAGCACGTGGGTGAGCGTCCCGCGGGCGCGGTCCACGCAGATCGACCCGGCCGTCGCCGCCGGCGCGGCCAGCATCACCAGCGTCAGCTCGACGCCGATGATCGCATAGAAGTACGACTCGCCCAGAGCGGCATACTCCCGCCACCCCGGCGCGGAGCTGATCCCGTGACGCGACACGGCGATCGTCGCGATGGCCGCGAGCAAGAGCGCCACGCCGATCGACCGCATGGCGTAGGTCAGCCGGCGCCGCGAGCTGGCCAGGCACTCGTAGAGGAAGACCGGCCCCAGTCCCCAGCGCATCACCATCGCCCTCCACCCCGTGGCAAGACGGGGATCGCGGTTGTGGCGACCCCGAGGTGACTCCATCCGAGGCCCCGACCGCCCGGTCCGGCGGGTCGGCCCGCGTTCGCGGTCGGTCCAGAGCGGCTCACGGTTGCGTGGCCTCGCCGCGAGAGAACCCCCCCTGACCCCCCCTTCGTAAGGGGGGAGAAGAAGAGGGCTGAGCCTCCCTGAAAATCCCCCCCTTACGAAGGGGGGGTCAGGGGGGGTCGAGGCCTCGGCCGGCTCTCGAGGCCGAAATCACGTAGGCCAACCGACCGTTCGGCGCTCTACCGGCTCGCGTCATCGGCCGACTCCCGCCGTCTCGTGCGGCATCTGTCGGAACGCGGCCCGCCGGAGTCGACGACCCGCTTCCAGGGTCCGGATCGCCAGGCCGCAAAGAATCAGGGACCCCAGGACCAGGATCGCGTCCCAGTAGCCGGCCCACGCGGCCACGTCCGCGACGGTTTCGAAGGGCCTCCTCCGGAACAGGAGGACGAAGAAGGCGGGGAACGCGCTCAGGTGGCTCAAGCCCCACGAGTAGGTCGGATAGTCCAGGAGGAAATCGAGGAGCGGCCAGCCCATCGTCACGAAGAGGACCATGCCGATGCTCGCGGCGATCGCCCCGCCCCGGCGCTTGATCCAGATCCCCAGCGCCGCGCCCAGGCTGACGAACGCCGCCCCGTGCGCCAGGACCGTGAGGACCGCGACGGCGGCGACGGTCAGCGCGACGCCGGGGGGCCGATCCGGCCGGACCGGCGTGGCCGCCGCGATCTCCGCGGCGGTGGCCGGCCTCATCTGCATCAGCCCGGACGCGTCGGTCGTGGTCACGTAGGTGTCGCCGAAGGAATCCGTCTCGATCCGGGACGTGCCGCCGCCGGAGAGCGTGGTGACCTTCGATACCGCCCCGAGGGGCACGGGGGCCGTGGCCAGCGCCAGGGCCATCAGGGCCGGCCCGATCGTCAGCGGAGGGACCAGGCGGAAAGCGTCCCACCACCCGCGGAGGAACGACCGCCGGTCGCGGATCGCGGTCGCCGGCTCCGGGGCACCGGCGGGTGATGTTTGTCTCCGGGCCATCGCCGAAGCGGCCACCACCGCGAGCAGCGCGAAGCCGACGGCGGCCAGCAGGACGCAGGCCGTGATTCCTCCGCCCATCGCCGACCGGTCGCGCGCGAATCTCCTGGTCCAGATCAGGATCGCCCCGAAGAGGCCGCCGACGCCGATCAGTACGGCCAGGACCGCGACGACGTGGGAGAGGAACGGCGTCCGCCGGGGCCGCTCGGGGATGCGGCCCAAGCAGCCGTCGAACGTTCGCACGGTCAGCCACAAGAGCCCCAGGGCCAGCAGCAGGCACTCGATGTCCCAGAACGTGACCGACCAGAGGGTATTGCGGTAGAAGAGGATCCGCGAGGTCAGGAGCGTGGTGAGACCGGCGACGGCCGCGATCGGACTCAGGAACACCGGGCCACCCCCGGACCCGGGCGACTGCACGACCTCGACGAAAATCGGCCAGCCGGCGGCCACCATGACGGCGAACCCCACGCCGAGGGCCACCGCCCGGCTCTGTCGTGTGATCCAGGTGGCCAGCGCCACGCCGGCGCTCGCGAGCAGCGCGCCGTGGACCAGGACCGTCGCGACCATGAGGCCGGCGCCAAAGAGCACCTCGCCCCGGGTCAATCCCTCGTAGTACTGTCGCGCGATCCCCGCCGGCGCAGGTCCCTTCGGGTTCACGTCCCGTGCAGTGGCCAGCGCGAACCCCAGCAACCCCGGGGCGATCGCCAGGAACACGACCGGCCGCAGGGCCCCCAGCCACTTGCCCACCACGATCGTCGGGGTCGACAGCGTGGTCGCGGCCAGGAGATCGAGGCTGCCCCGCTGCCGCTCCTCCGACATCGACGTCGGCGCCGCGGCCGAGAGCATCAGCAGGCCGAAGATCACGTGGAGGATGACGCCGAACATCCCCGTGATGATCCCCGCGGCGGGCCCGACCATGCCCACCTCTTTGGTCCAGGCCGTGACGGCCCCGATGAGGCAGGCGATGCCGGTTCCCCCGCCCACCAGCACGGTCAGGATCAGCACCCAGCGCGACGGCCGGGCCCGATGCCACTCGCGCCAGAGCACGGGGTTGCCGTCGAGCGACGGCCCGGGCAGCCATCGTGTGATCCGGCCGATCACCCCGAGCCGGGGACGCCGCCGGCTCTCGTCGGTCCCCCGCCGCGCGACGGGCCGCATCCGCGCGACCGCCAGGATCACGAGCGCGGCGGAGAGCACCAGCGACACGGCGAAGAAGCCCACATATTCCGAGAGATCGACCTGGCCGGGCGCGGAGTACGGGGCGAATGCCAGGTAGTAGGGGTCCGCGACGAGGCTCCAGTGGGCCGGCGGGTCGAGGTACCCGGCGTGGGCCAGCCCGTACCAGATCGGCCAGAGGACCATCACCAGCATCCAGAAGGTGTAGACCACCAGCACGACCTCGTGCGGCTTCCGCGCCCACACCGACAGGGCCAGCGCCATGGTGCAGCCGACCAGGGCGACGGCCAGGATGATCGCGAACGCCAGGGCCGACGCCGCCGGATCGATGCCGCCCAGCAGCGAGGAGAGCGCCAGGACCGGCCAGGAGCACGCCACCAGCCCCAGGATCGGCAAGAGCCGCGCCGCCAGCTTGCCGAGTACGATCTCGGGGTCGGACAGGTCGGTGGCCAGGACGTGGGTGAGCGTCCCGCGGCGCGGTCCACGCAGATGGCCCCGGCCGTCGCCGCCGGCGCGGCCAGCATCACCAGCGTCAGCTCGACGCCGATGATGCCGGCGAAATAGGACTCGCCCAGCGCGGCGTACTGCCGCCACCCCGGCACCGAGTCGTCCGCACTGTGCGACATCGCGATCGACGCGATCGCCCCGAGCAGCACGGCGACGCCGACGGCCCGGATGGCATACGTCTGCCAGCGCCGCGAGTTGATCAGGCACTCGTAGAAGAAGACCGGTCCCAGGCCCCAGCGCATCGTCCTTGCCTCCCATGCGGGTCGGGTCGTCCCCGACAATTGTACTATCACGTGGGACGAAGGTGGAGCCCTTGTCGCGCGTTGGGAGGATTCTCGAGGGAGCCTGCATCATCGTTCATGCGTACGGCCACGATGATCGCCGCGGATCTGCAGAGGTGTCTCGAGCCGACGACCGGCCACTATTTCGTCCCCGTCTGCTGATCCAGCCACGCGATCCCGTCGCCGATCATGGTCCACACGTCCCCGTGCCAGCCGTGTCCGCCCTCGTATCGCTGAAGGCGGACCTTCGCGCCGGCGGCACGCAATGCCTTCTCCGCCGCCTCGGCCTGCGGAAGCGTCGTGAGCTGGTCCTGGGGCGATTGGAGCAAGTAGAAGGCTCTGTCCTTGGCGTTCGCCAGTGCCGGCAGTTCTCCCGGCCGGAAGATGGACATGGCGATGAAGGCACCGGCCACGACGGAGTCCTTGCGCAGTGCCGCCGCGTAGCACGGCGGCCCGCCGCTCGACCAGCCGAGCAGGACCACTCGGCGCGGGTCAACCTTCAACTTGGCCCGCACGTCGGCGACGATGGCCCGGATGAACTCCTCGGTCGTGAACCTGGCCGCCGGATACCCCGAGGTCGCCGTCGGCCAGACGATCCGGTTGAACTGGTCCTCATCCCACTTCGGCGCGACGGCCTGCGCGATGAGCCAGCGATCGTTCAAGACATTCTTGTGGATCCGTCGGACGAACGGATGGAAATCGGCGGAGCCGTCGCTGCCGGGCAAGACGATCAGCAGCCCATATCCCGCGGCGGGAGGCTCGGCATCCCTGGCCCCGATCAGGAAATAGCGCTTCTTGTCGTCGCCGCCGGCGCGGAGGTCCTGTGCCGGGACATCCGCGACGTCGGCCAGCGGATGGGCCGGCGCCGGCTCGGCGCGTTGCCGCTTCTTCGAAAGCCCGGGGACCTCGAGGGCCTGGGCGACTCCCGGATACCTCTCCTTGTTCTTCTCCCACCATCGCCGCCACCACGCGCCGTCGTGCGCCTTGTCATATTCGACGCCGGTCAGCCGGCCGAGGCCGAAATAGCCGACACCGTAGACGGTGTCATAAGTATTATCGGCGTCGATGACCGCGATCATGGTCGGGATGACCCTGGGGTCGTCGAAGCTCGCGAGCGTGCCGGCCGCTCCCCAAACGATCGTCCGGGTGCGGCCGCCCTCGTCCTCCAGGCTTTCCTCGAGCACGTCGAGCAGGAGATCGATGGCCCAGGCATTTTGCCGGCCCTCGAGCGCATGGATCGCCGCGGTCCTGACGCCGATCGGCGTCTCCTTGGCGAGCAACGGCACCACCAGACGCTTCAGCTCCGCCTCGCCGGGCTTGAGCTGCCCGATGATGTTCACGGCGTTGGCCACTCGCTCGATCTCGTCCGGCGGCGACTGGATCGTGGCACCCGACGCCCAGCGCTCGAGGGTCCGCAGGAATCCGGCGTCCAGCATCGCCTGTCGCGCCTCGGGCATATTCCGAAGGATATTCCCATGCCGAACGAGCCAGCGCGCCCGCTTCTCCGCGTCCCTTTTTACCGAGCGGGCCGCCTCGGCCGCGAACCGCCGTGCCGATCGGGTGACCACCTCGGGCAGCGGCTTGTCGCGGTTGGCTTGATACCATTCCTTGTAAGCCGGGAGGTCCTCGGCGAAGTCCTGGAACGCCAGGTCGTTCAAGTAGGTCGTCGCCCAATTCTGCACATCCGGCGATGGGTCGCGCATCCCCAGGTCCAGCCCGTCCACCAGTCGCGGATGATTGGCGAAATCCCAGGCCTTGAGGAGCTGCTGTCGCGCCTCGACCTTGCCGATCTTCTTCCAGTTCGCCTCGAGGATCGCGACGCCCTCGTCGGCCGGCAAGGCCGCCAGCTCCTGGCCGATCGCGAACGCCGTGCGCCAGTTGGCCTCGTTCAGACCGGCCAGTTTCCGTGCCCAGGCCTCGCGATCGACTGGCTGGGCTCGCGACGCGAGACCGGTTGTCGCCATCCCGCCGAGGAGCACGAGGACTGCGATCGACCTCCCAGAGATTGCGGCTATCATGGAGAGTCTCTCCTTTCACCAACGCGGCCGCCGCCGGGACCGCCCCGGCCTCGACGGCCGCGATCATCTCGCCCACGGACGAATCCACCCTATTGAGGGCGCACGGGGACTCTCGGTTCCGCGATTCTCTTGGCCTGCCGTTCGGTGACGGCACTGCCGATTGGTGAATCTGTGGTCGGGAGGGATTCCGGCGGCTCGCGGCCAGAGATCGATGGTCGACCACCAGAGGAGTCCATTCGCGATCAGAGCGACCGCGCGCCCTACTGGGAGTGGCCGGTCTTTGGTAGGATGAATCAGGCTTTGATCGCGAATCCTCGCCGATCCGCGCCACGAGTCGGCGCGACTCGGTCGGGATCGTGTTCCGGAGAGGATGACGGCTCATGCCCGATCGCACGACCACGAAAGCCGCGCCGAACACGCTGGTGGAAGGCCAACGACTGGACCAGCCCACGTTCCACGCGCTCTACGAGGCGATGCCGCCCGGAACTCGGGCCGAATTGATCGATGGAGTCGTCTATATGCCCAGCCCCCTCAGCCTTGCCCACGGCCTTGCCGACGCTCCCGTGACGGTCTGGCTCGACTATTACGCCGAGAACACGCCCGGCGTCCAGTTCGCGCCCAACGCCACGACGATCCTCGGTTGGAGGAGCGAGCCGCAACCCGACGGGCTGCTCCGCATCCTGCCCGAGTGCGGCGGCCGGACCTGGGATGAGGGCGCGTACATCGGCGGCGGCCCGGAGCTCGTCGCCGAGGTTTCCAAGGCCACGCGGTACGTCGACCTGGGGCCGAAGAAGGCCGATTACGAACGAGCCGGGGTGCAGGAATACCTCGTGCGCGCGATCGATCCCGACGAGATCTACTGGTTCGGTCAGGAACGGGGCGAGCTGATACAGCGATCGATCGGAGACGATGGGTTGTACCGTTCGACCGTGTTCCCGGGCCTCTGGCTCGATCCGGTCGCGCTCTTGAACGGCGATCGGCGTCGACTGCGCGCCGTGGTCGACCTGGGCTGCGCCACCCCCGAGCACGCCGCGTTCGTCGTCCGACTGGCCGAGGCCCGCGGTCCGTCCTGATCGCGCCCGGCGGCCCAATGCCCGCGCCCGACGATCCAGCCGTTCTCCGCTCGGCCCGGCAAGGACGGGCCGCGATGCGGCCCGGGAGGGCCCGATTCCGGCTCGGGGATCGGGTCGAGCACCGGAGGACGTCCGGCCCCTTCGAGCATCCCGACAGCCCTGGCGATCGGGATCGATCCGCGATAAGATCGGGGCCATGGATTCCACGGCGACCGAGAGACGAAATGACCCGCCCAGGGAACAGACGGCGGCCGTGACGGCCAGTCGGGAGCACATCGTCTGCACCCCCGACACTTGCGGCGGCAAGCCGCGGATCGCCGGGACTCGCATCCAGGTGAAGCACCTGGTGGTGATGCACTATCGCCAGAAGATGAGCCCGGACGACATCGTCGCCGAGTTGCCGCACCTGACCCTGGCCGACATCCACGCCACGCTGACCTATTACCACGACCACCGCGAGGCGATCAACGCGGAGATCGCGGCCGACCGGGCATGGTATGAGGAGATGAAGGCCAGGAGCCCGTCACGGGTCCAGGAGACGCTCCAGCAACGGAAGGCGAATGCCCAGGACGATCCCGTTTCACCTTGATGAGAATGTTTCCAAGGCCATCGCGATCGGATTGCGCCACCACGGCGTCGACGTGAGCATCCCGGGATCGCCTACTGCGAGAAGGAGACCCGGACCATCGGTCAGATCATCCGTGGGCTGGTCGACATCTGGGAGATCCTCGATCCGGGAGACATGGTCGACCACGTCGAATACATCTGACGCGGGTTCGTCCGGGGGCGATCCGGGTATCGGATCGACGCCGTGGATGATGCGACCGGCGGGCGATGGGGCACGGCATCCGGGCGGGGTACGGGAGACGCTTGACCGCTCTGCTCCGCCTCGGTAAGGCGACTCCGCCGCGCCGCGTTCAACGGCTCTTGGCCCTCGAGCCGCGCCCTTTTCCCCCGGTGGTGGGCTCGGGGCTACCCGAGAGCGCCTCGCCGGGACGCACAGCGTCCAGCCGCTCGCGGATCGCCGCGGCGTATTCGGGCGACAGCTCGAAGCCCAGGTACCGCCGGTGCAGCTTCTTGGCGACGACCAGCGTCGTGCCGCTGCCGCCGAACGGGTCGAGCACCAGGTCGCCGGGGTTCGAGCAGGCCCGGACGATCCGCCCCAGGAGTTGCTCGGGCATCTGGCAGCCGTGCCAGCCCGCCCGCTCCTTGAAGGTCCCGCAGACCCGCGGGAAGTACCAGGTGTCCCCCTCCGGGGCGAACCCGTCGGGCACGTCCTGCGGCCGGAGGATCCAGGTATCGTCCGGCAGCCGGCCCTCGGGGTTGGCCCGAGAATCGAAGTAGACCAACTGCCGCGCCGAGGGCACCCGAACGTCCTGATCGTTGAATGTAAAACGTTTGGGGTCCCGCACGAAGTAGAACAAGTGGGCGTGACTGCGGGTGAACTTCCTCGTGCAATGGACCCCAAACGTATAGTACCAAACCACCCAGTTCCGCAGCGAAAGCCCCAGCTTCTGGTGGAACAGGACCTTCAGTTCGGCCGCGAACTCGTCGCCGATCGCCAGCCAGAACGTGCCGTCGGGTTTGAGCACACGAACGACCTCGCGGCCCCAGGCCAGCGTCCAGTCCAGGTAGGACTGGGCGTCGCGGCGGTCGTCGTAGATATCGTAATCATAGCCGATGTTAAAGGGAGGGTCGGCGAAAATCAGGTCGACCGACCCGTCCTCGACCCGACGGAATAACTCGAGGCAGTCTCCATCATGGAGGCGGTCCAGTTCGAGGGGCTCGGAGTGGGGCGAGGGGCCAGCGGCGGCGGGCGAGGGAGGCGTGTCGGTTTCCATGGGGCGGCTCGGGGACTCCGAAAAGAGTCGATTCAGAATTCCAAATTTTTCATTCAATCATTTTGAATACTTGAATTAACGATGGTGACCCCGTCCGGGAATCCGGGGGCGGCCGTCTCGCGAAGGATCAGTCCTCGTCGTAGGGGGATGCCGGAGCATCGGCCCCGGGCCGGGATGGACGGGGATCGTCCAGCGAGTCGTCCTCGCCGCGACGGCCGTCGCCGTTGTCGGCGTCGGCCGGCGATCCGCCCGGGACGGAGGTGTCGTCGAGGCGGAACTCGGAGAGCTTCTTGTGCAGGGTGTTGCGGTTGATGCCCAGCCGGGCGGCGGCCTTGATCTGGACGCGGTCGCACTGCTGGAGGACCTGCTGGATCAGCTCGCGCTCGACCCGGCCGACGATCCGGTCATGCAGGTCGTTCGACGAAGGGCCGGCCTCGCGGACGCCCTGGCGCACCAGCTCGCTGCACAGCGCGGGCAGGTCGGTGGCGCCCGCCCGCGGCCGGATCGGCCGCGGCACGCTCTGGCCCCGCAGTTGCGGCGGCAGGTGCTCGACCAGCAGTTCCGAGCCGACCCCCAGGATCACCGCACGTTCCACGTAGTTCTGCAGCTCGCGGACATTCCCCGGCCAGTCGTGCTCGCGCAACAGCCGCATCGCCTCGGGGTGCACCCTCCGCATCTCGCGGCGATTCTGCTCGGCGTACCGGCCGAGGAAGAAGACCACCAGGGGTTCGATGTCCTCGCGGCGCTCGCGCAAGGGGGGCAGGTAGATCGGCACGACGTTGAGCCGGTAGTACAGGTCCTCGCGGAACCGGCCCACCTCGATCTCTTCCAGCAGGTCGCGGTTCGTGGCGGCGATGATCCGCGTGTCGACCTTCTTGGTGTTGTTGTCGCCGACCCGCTCGAATTCCCCCTCCTGCAAGACCCGCAGCAGCTTCACCTGGAGCTTGGGCGAGGTGCTGTTGATCTCGTCGAGGAAGATGCTGCCGGCATGCGCCGCCTCGAACCGGCCGGTGCGGTTGTCCACGGCGCCGGTGAACGAGCCCTTGACGTGGCCGAAGAGCTCGCTCTCCAGGAGGCTCTCGGTCAGGGCGCCGCAGTTGACCCGGATATATGGGCCGGTCGCTCGCGGGCTGAGGTCGTGGATCGCGCGGGCGATCAGCTCCTTGCCCGTGCCGGTCTCGCCGACGATCAGGACGCAGGCGCACGACGGGGCGACCCGGCGGGTGGTGCGCACGACCTCCTGCAAGCCCTGGCTGCAGCCGATGACGCCCGGCAAGCCGGTCTCGTCACCGCCGCCGCCGCCGCGGCGCTGCCCCGGAATGCCGGGGCCTGTCCTCAGATCAAGGGGCATGGGCATGTCGTCGCGTCCTTCGCGGGGCTCAACGCGGGGCTCCTGGCTGCGGTCGCGGCGGTGCGGCGGCCGGTGTCGGTGCGGCGGGCGGCGGTGTGGCGGACGGCGTGCGGGCCGGCCTCAGCGCGCCGATCGCGGCGGCCAGGCCCTCACGAACGCCGGGCTCGGTCTCCTCGGTCAGGGCGGCGGCGAGCCGGGCCTCCTGGTCTCGGGTGAGCAGCGGGCCGAACCGCCGGATGCTGGCGACGAGCAGGCGGGCGGCCTCGGCCCGCAGGTCGGCGGGCCGCGAGGGGTCCATCAACACATGGAGCAGGCTGCGCTGGGCGGACGGGTCGGGCAACTCGGCCATCGCGGCGGCGGCCGGGCGGACGGTTTCGGGAGAGCGCAGCGCCACGGCCAGGGCCGGCTCGAGGGTGCGCAGGCCGGCGGCCATCGGGCCGCGGCGGTCGGCGGCGATCCGGGCCAGTAGCCCGGCCGCCTCGCGGGCGTAGCCGAGCCGTTCGGCCGCCGTCAACGACGACGGCCGGCCTCCCAACTGCCGTTCGAGCAGGGCCGGGTCGCCCGCCGGGACCAGGAAGCGGATGCCCGGGAAGTTCCGCTCGAGGTTGGGCCGCGCATAGCGGATGTCATACGGGCCGTACACGTAGAGCGGCGCGGCCGCGGTGCGCGCGTCGGCCTGGAGGTTGGCCAGGGTGTCGGTCAGCCCCCAGTCGCCCACGTGCAGGTCGTAGCTGACCAGGACCAGCTCGACGTCGGCCGACTCGGCGGCGGCGAGGAAACCCTCGCTGCCCGTGCGCTCGACTTCGGCGAGATATCCCAGACTCATCAACGATGAGGCCAGCAGCCGGCCGCGGCCGGGGTTGCCGTCGATGACCACGGCGCGGGGCATCGACTGATTCACGACGAACCGGGCGAGGGCGGGCGCGACCAGGCTCGAGCCGGGGAACGGCCGGTCGGGCGCCAGCCCGACGATCGCGCGCGCCGCGGCGAACTGGGCGCGTCGGCCCGGCGCGCCCAGGGCGCGGACCAGCGGATGGGGCCGCCCCCGCGAGCCGACCAGCGCCGAACGGTCGGTCACCCTGGCCAGCGCGAGGATCGCGGCGGCGGTCAGGTCCGGCTTGGCGTCGGCGATGGCCGTCTCGAGCACCTGGGTCAAGAGTGCCGGCCCGGCGGCGGTCGCCGCGGCGAAGGTGGCCGGCTCCTGGGCCTCCACGGCCTCGGGACCCACCCGCCCGGCAGCCCGCGCCAGGGCCAGGCTGAGCTGCGCGGCCTGCGCCGACTGATCGTTCGGATCGAGGCGCAGGGCCTGCCGCGCGAATTGCAGGCCGAGCGTGGTGCGGGCCTCGACGGGCGTCACCTCGCGCGGGACCGGGACCTTGCGGCCCTCGTCCCACGACCAGAGGACGACCGGCTCGTCCGGACCCTCGGAACGGCCGCGGTGATACGACCAGGCCGCATCGGTCAGCATGCGGGCCGGCGGCTTCGGCTGCTGGGCGAACGGCCGGCCGGTCAATCGCTCGATCGCCGCCTGGGCGGCCGATCGCACCGCCGGGTTCGCGGCCGGCGAGGCGGCCGGGAACGTCAGGAACGGCACGGCCGAGGCGTCGCCGATCAGCCCCAGCGCGGTGGCCGCGTCGGCCGCCGGCACCGGCTCCGAGGACTCCAGCACGGCGGCCAGCGGCGGCCCGGCCGAGGGCTGCAGCCGGCCGATGTTCCGGACGAGGAGGTCGTGATCCTCGCGTGACAGCCCCGGCCGCCGGAGGGCCTCGATCAGCGGCGGCACCGCGTAAGGGCCCGCCTCCCACAGGCGGCGGAGGGCATATTCCTGCTCGGCGGGGGTCTGGGTCAGACCGGCGATGAACTGCGCGATCCGATCGGGACGGGTCGCGTACCGCCGCGCCGCCGCCGCCAGGGCGTCGGTCAGGGGGCGAGCGAACGGCCGGGTCGCCGGGTCGTCGTCCAGCCGCATGAACGAGCCGACCCCGAACCGGTCCCGGACCGCGACCAGCGTCGCGTCGTCCGGCTGGGCCTTCTGGAACTTGTCCAGGTACGGCACCGCCTTCTGGGCCTGGCCGGTGCGGATCAGGTAGTCGGCGGCATCCCAGAGCTCGATCGGCGTCCGTGGCTCGCGGGCGAACAGTTCCGGGCCGGGCGCCTGGCCCGCCAGCGGCGCGGCTGCGGCCGCCAGGGCGTCGTTCAACGGCCGGGCGTACGGCCGGGTCGCCACATTGAGATACAGCCGCTCGAACGACTCCCGTCCGAACTGGTCCCGCAGCGCGAGCACCGTCGCGGGATCGAGCCGGCGCTTCGTGAGCAGATCCAGGTACGGGACCGCCTTATCCGCTTGACCTTTGCGGATGTAATAATCGACGGCGGCCCAGAGCTCGACCGGCCGGCTCCTCTGGAACTTGTCCAGGTACGGCGCCGCCTTCTCGTGCTGGCCGGCGTTGGTGTAATAGTCCGCGGTTTCCCGGGCCTCGATCGCCGCCCGCCCCTCTTCGGGGATCTTCACCACCTGGGCGGCCTGCTGGGCGCGCGCCGATGGGACCCCGGCCGCCCCCGCCGCCATCACGATCGTTGCGATCGCGACCAAGGTCGTGGCCTGCCATCTCGTGACGATCCCCCGTCGTCGTTCGCACATCGCTCGCATGGATCGGGTCCCTTCCGGACAGTTGCCGTGAGTCGGTATCCGGCGCGTTTCGCGGCCGGTCGCCACCGGGTACTGGCTACTGACCACTGACTTCTAGCTCTTGGCGGACGAGATCTTCGAAGGTCTCGCGGCGGCGGACCAGCCGGGCGTTCGGGCCATCGACGAGGATCTCGGCGGCGCGGGGACGGGTATTGTAGTTGGACGCCATGACCATGCCGTAGGCGCCGGCGGAGAAGATGGCGATCAGGGCGCCGCGATCGAGCCGGGGTAGGGGGCGGTCCTTGGCCAGGAAGTCGCCGCTCTCGCAGACCGGGCCGACGACATCCCACGGCTCGGTGCCGGGTACGGGCGTCTCGGAGTCCTCGGGCGGCGGCGCGAAACCGGCGGGCAGGACCGCCGGCCAGATCCGGTGGTACGACTCGTAGAGCGCCGGCCGGATCAGGTCGTTCATCGCGGCGTCCTGGATGAGGAACCGCTTCTCTCCCGACTGCTTGGTATATAACACACGGCTGAGCAGGATGCCCGCATTCCCGGCGATGACCCGCCCCGGCTCGATGGCCAGCCGGCAGCCGGCGGCCTTTACCGCCGGCACGATCACCCGGGCGAACTCCTCGACCGGCGGCGCCTCGTGACCCTTATAATTGATGCCGTAACCACCCCCCATGTTGTACCAGTCGATCGGATGGCCCATCGCCCGCAGCCGGCCGATCAGCTTGACACCCTTGGCAACGGCACCCGCATACGGCTCGGTCGAGGTAATCTGCGAGCCGATGTGCATGTGCATCCCGATCATGCGGACGGACGGGATTGCGACGGCCGACTGCGCCATCCGCTCGGCCCGCTCGATGTCCATGCCGAACTTCGACTCCTTCTTGCCGGTCGAGGTGTACCGGTGGGTCTTGGGATCCACGTCGGGATTGACGCGCAGCGCGATCGGGGCGACCTTGCCGATCGAGCCGGCCACGCGGGCGACGGTGTCGAGCTCGGCCTCGCTCTCGACGTTGAACATCAGGACCCCGGCCTCGAGCCCGGCCTGGATCTCCTCGTCGGTCTTGCCCACCCCGGCGAACACGGTCTTGGCCGGATCGCCCCCGGCCAGGCCGACGCGGTACAGCTCGCCCGCCGAGACCACGTCGAACCCGCTGCCGTGCTCGGCCATCACCTTGAGGATGCCCAGGTTCGAGTTGGCCTTCACCGAGTAGCAGATCAGGGGGTCGAGCTCGGCGAACGCCGACTGGAGCGCCTCGAGCGTCCCCAGGATCGACGCCTGGCTGTACACGTACAGCGGCGTGCCGAAACGCTCGGCCAGCTCGGCCGTCGGGATGTCCTCGCAATACAGTTGCCCGTCGCGGTAGTGGAAGGGTTCCATGGGTCCTCGGGTTTATCGGGGTTGGTCGAATCTCAGGGCCTGCCAAGACGACGAGTGACTACGGCTTTCTATACGGCACGAAGACGCTCCCCAGCATGGGAAAGTGTTTCTGATTCAGCGTCACCAGGGTGGCTTGCATGCTATCGGCAGTCGCCGCAATGAGAGCGTCGGCGAGAGCGACGTTGTGGCTCTTGAGGTAATCCCGGCGGAATAATCTCCCCTTCTGAGCGATCCCGGGATCGACGGGCACCACCTGGAATGCCCCGACGAACTGATCGAGCCTCGTTCGTTCGTCGCCTTCCCTCACTCCCGCATACAATTCCGCTACGGTGATGACCGAAATCAGAAGTGGCTCGGTCAGACCGTCCAGATAACCGACGGCATCCGGCTGGCCGCGGAGATAGTCGATCAGCACGTCCGTATCGATGAGAAGCCGCGTTGACATCGGGTTTCGCCCCGGCGATTCGAAGGGAGATCGGCTGCGAGCCGCCCCGGATCATTCGGCTGTTCCCCGGAAGTCGCGATTCATTTCATTTCGCAAGTCCCTCAGTGAAGGAAGGTCGTCGCGGTCGCGCCACATTCCGCGGGCCGGCCGGAGCAAAGACTGGCGGCTTTCGAGCTCCACCTGGACTTTGAGGAGGTCCAAAGCCTCATGGAGCAACTCGTTCTCCGTCTTCCCGGTCGACTGCGACATCGAGTGGAGCATCTGAAGCTCGGAATCGGTGAGAAAGACTTGACTGCCTGTCATGGTCGAGCACCTCCATCAATCATTGCGGTCCGTCGATCTCCAGTAACTCGCGTGCCTGCTCGATCGAGTACGTCTTGCCGGGTTGCGAGCGCTGATCGAGGAAGTCCATCAACTCCTGATTCTGTCGCACGAGGGCGACCTCGCGCTCGAACTCCTCATCCTCGATCGTCAGCGGCATCCCGCGTTCGGCGCGGACTTCCAGGCAAAGCTTGATGGCATCCCTGATGTTCTCGGTCGCCTCTTCTTTCGTCTTGCCTTGACTCACGCATCCCGGGATCGCCGGGCATTCGACGACCCAGACGCCGTCTTCGTCGCGATCGAGTGTGATGGTGAACTTCATCGCGAGTCCTCCCTCGTCCCCAATGAGCGGCGGGCTCATGGCAGGATCTCCTTCACGGCGAACCGGCCGACCTCGCGACCGTCGAGGATCAGCGGCACTTCGTCGTCGGGGCCGAAGATCTGCGTCCGGGCATTAACAGCCGCCTCACCCTCGCCCGCCGGCTCGGTGTGGACTTCCAGTTGCCGGCGGTTGAGGTCGAGGATCCAGTACACCGGCACGCGCGCGGCGGCGTAGGTGACCCACTTGGCATATCGGTCGTAGTCGTACGAGGTATCGGAGACCTCGGCGAGCAGGGCGGCATCGGCTGGCGTGCGCGGGCGGGCGGCGACGTCGCGGATGCTGCCGCGGTAGACGCCCGCATCCGGCTCGGGCTCGCCGTCGCGATCCTCGATCGTGACCGGATTGCCCATCGTGACGAAGTAACCGCAGCCCCGCGGAACGAGATGATGGAGCAGGTCATCCAGCAGGTCCGTGGCGATGATGTGGGGTGGTTTCTTGGTCATCTTATCGACGATCACGCCCTCCAGCAGCTCGACCCTCGGCTCCGGCCCGAAGAGCCCCGCGTCGAGCATGTGGTGATACTCCTCGACGGTGATCCGATGGCGCATCTCCATCAGGGGGCTCCAGGGCCTCGGCTTACCCTCGATCTTCGGCTGCTCGATCACTGCGGTCGTCATGTTGATCCTCCGCGGGGTAGAACGATACGGCTCGGATCATCAGATTCATCATGACTCACGGACCGCGTCCGCGCCGACCCGCAGCCGCGCCCGCCAACGCTCCAACTGCTTGTCCACCTCGCCCGGCGCGGTCGAGCCGTACGAGCGGAACGCCTTGACGGCGTTCTCGACCCCCAACACGCCGCGGACCTCGGGGCCGAGCCGCGGGTCGGCCTCGGCGAGCTCGGCGTCGGAGAGATCCGCCAGCCGCTTCAGCCCGCGGCGCTCGCACAGGCCCACCAGTCGGCCGATGACCTCGTGCGCGGTGCGCTGGGGGATGCCCCGCTCGATCAGGTGCTCCATCAACGTCGTCGCGTCGAGGAAGCCCTCGTCGAGCCGCTCGGCGATCCGGTCGGCGCGAAAGCGTGCGCCCTCCACCACCAACGCCGCCAGCTCCAGGCACGATTCCACCGTGTCGAAGGCGTCGAACAGAGGCTCCTTGTCCTCCTGCAAGTCGCGGTTGTAGGCCAGCGGCAACCCCTTGATCAGGACCAGGAGCGTCGTCAGGTCACCGATCACCCGCGCCGACCGGCCGCGGATCAACTCCAGCACGTCCGGGTTCTTCTTCTGGGGCATGATGCTGCTGCCGGTGCAGATCGCGTCCGGCAGGGCCAGGAAGCCGAACTCCTGCGTGCTCCAGAGGACCCATTCCTCGGCCCAGCCGGCGAGGTGCTCGGCGATCATCGTCAGCACGAAGACCGACTCGGCGGCGAAGTCGCGGTCGCTGGAGACGTCCAGGCTGTTGGCCGCCACGCCCTCGAAGCCCAGCTCCTGCGCCACCGCGTCGCGGTCGATCGGCAGGCTCGTCCCGGCCAGCGCGGCGGCCCCCAGGGGCAGGACGTTCAGCCGCCGGCGACAATCGGCCAGCCGCGAGCGGTCGCGCTCGAGCTTCTCGACGTAAGCCAGGAAATAATGCGGCGCCAGCACCGGCTGGGCTCGCTGCATGTGCGTGTACCCGGGCAGGATGACGTCGCGGTGCCGCGCCGCCGAGGCCACCAGCGCCCGCTGCAAGCCGGCCAGCGCCGCGTCCACGCGGTCGAGCGCCTCGCGGGCCCAGAGCTTCACGGCCGTCGCGACCTGGTCGTTCCGGCTCCGCGCGGTATGCAGCTTGCGGCCCGAATCGCCCAGCTTCTCGATGAGCGCCGCCTCGATATGCATGTGGACGTCCTCGCGCTCCTGGACGAACGCGAAGCGCCCGCTCTCGATCTCAGCCCGGATTTCCAACAAGCCCCGCTCAATTTGCCGGCATTCGTCGGAGGTTAACAGCCCGACCGCCTGGAGCATCCGCGCATGCGCGATCGACCCCCGGATGTCGTGCTCGAACAGCCTGCGATCGAAGGAGATCGATTCGGTGAACGCCTCGACGCGGCGATCGGTCCTGTCCGCAAATCGACCACCCCACGGCTTACCGGCCACCGCTGTTCCTCCTGGATGCCATCGCGTCCTGCATAAGGTTTCGGCACCGACTGACTTAGTCTAGGCAACAGGGCAAGCCCTGTCAAATGATCGGCCGGCCAGTAGACCCCGGCGAAGGGCTCAGGTTCAGTCGGCGGGTGTTGACGGTATGAATTATGATGCATCAGCGTGCAGAGAATCAGCAGTCGCCGCGATGGCTGGCGATTCGAGCGTCGGGACAAATCATCAGGATGCGCGATCATGGACTCAGCGACCCGGCCGGGCGAATATGGCGGGGGCGATGACCCGTACTTCCAGGCGACGGATGTGGGCCCCGCCAAGCAGCCGGCCTCGGGCGGCGCGCGGGGCGCCGGACTGATCGCCGGCGCATGGTGGTGCTCGGCGCCGTGCTGGCGGTCGTGTGGCTGGGGGTGTTGCTCGACCCGCGGATCGGGCCGACGGTGCTCCTGGTGGTGGCCGGGTTCGGCGCGGTCGTCGGCCTGTTCGGCGCGGCGATGGGACTGGGCCTGCTGGGCTTCGGGCTCTGCTCGGCGGGCGACCGATTGATCGCCTGGCTCCGCCGCGGCGCGCGGTGGCCGGAAGAATAGGAGTTCGCGATGAAAGCGTTTCGGATCGCGGTCATCCCCGGCGACGGCATCGGCAAGGAGGTCGTCCCCGAAGGTCTGCGCGTCCTGGAGAAGGCCGCCGGCCGGTTCGACCTCGCGCTGGCGTTCGATCACTTCGAGTTCGCCAGTTGCGACTATTACCTGAAGCACGGCGCGATGCTGCCCGACGACTGGAAGGCGGCGATCGGCCGGCACGACGCGATCTTCTACGGCGCCGTCGGCTGGCCGGCGAAGGTGCCCGATCACATCTCGCTCTGGGGTTCCTTGATCAAGTTCCGGCGCGAATTCGATCAATACGTCAACCTGCGGCCGGTGCGGCTGATGCCCGGCGTCCCGTGCCCGCTCGCCGATCGCAAGCCCGGCGAGATCGACTTCCTCGTGGTCCGCGAGAACACCGAGGGCGAATACTCGTCGGTCGGCGGCCGGATGTTCGCGGGCACCGAGCGCGAATTCGTCGTGCAGGAAGCGGTCTTCACCCGCACCGGGGTCGATCGCATCCTGCGATTCGCGTTCGAGCTGGCGCAATCGCGCCCGAAGAAGCACCTGACCAGTTGCACCAAGAGCAACGGGATCTCGATCTCGATGCCGTTCTGGGACGAGCGGGTCGCGGCGATCGCGCCGGAGTATCCCGACGTGCGAGTCGATCAGTACCACGTTGACATCCTGACGGCGCACTTCGTCCGCAATCCGCACTGGTTCGACGTGGTGGTCGCGAGCAACCTGTTCGGGGACATCCTGTCCGACCTGGGCCCCGCCTGCGCCGGGACGATCGGCATCGCGCCGTCGGCGAACCTCAACCCGACGCGGGAGTATCCCTCACTGTTCGAACCGGTCCACGGCAGCGCACCGGACATCGCCGGCCGGGGCATCGCCAATCCGATCGGCCAGGTCTGGTGCGCGGCGATGATGCTCGACTTCCTCGGCCGGACGCCCGGCGCAGACACCGCGCACTACAAGGATGCCCACGACGCGATCCTCCGCGCGATCGAACACGTCTGCGAACACGGGCCGCGGACGCGCGACATGGGAGGCGCCGCGTCGACCGAGGACGTCGGCCGGGCGATCGCGGCGGCGATCTGAGCGGGAAGTAGGTCAGGCTTTCCAGCCTGACTCCGTCCGATCCGGTCCGATCCGGTCCGGTCCGATCCGGGTCAGGCTGGAAAGCCTGACCTACTTCGATCCGCGGACCGGGGCAGATCCCGGCCCAGATCATTTCCCGACGGTCCCCGAGGGCTTGAGGAACGAGTCGAAGACCCGCACCCCCGCGAACGACTCGCGGTTCTCGTCGACGAACTGCTTGTGCCGCTCGCTCGCCAGGTACCTGGCCTTGGCCGCCTTGTTCTCGAAGACGACGTGGAGCGCCACGTCGAAGTCCTTGACGCTGACCGGCTCCTCGACGTCCTTGTCCTCGGCGATCGTGCCGGCCGAGAAGTAGACCGTCCCCTCGTGATCGGCGAGGTACTTCTGGCACGACGCGAGGAATTTCTCCCGCGACTCAATCGAGTGATCCTTCAAGGCGAAGAAGACCATGTGGGCGAGCTGCGGCTCCACCCTGTTCGACCAGCCGCGCGACGGCATCGAGGGCGAACGCGGCCACCAGAGCGACCAACACCAGGCCGACCAGGGCATTCCTCACGGCGATTCTCCTGTTGACGAGTGCGTTGAGCAGATGACGATTCTTCATCGACATCATGAACGGGCCGCGAGCGCGTTGCAAGCCGACGGCAACGGCGCCGGAAGCCGTCGCGAGACGCCGTCGTCAGGACGCCGATCTCGAGCGCCGAACGGTTGGTTGGCCTACGTGATTTCGGCCTCGAGAGCCGGCCGAGGCCTCGACCCCCCCTGACCCCCCCTTCGTAAGGGGGGGATTTTCAGGGAGGCTCAGCCCTCTTCTTCTCCCCCCCTTACGAAGGGGGGGTCAGGGGGGGTTCTCTCGCGGCGAAGCCACGCAAACGTGAGCCGCTCTAGCCCTCTCGCCGATCTCGGGTGGTCGTGTCGATCCCCGGAGGCTGCGGTGTACCCGGCGTCAGGACCCTCCACGACTCGCCCATCTCTCGCATGGCCCGGAAATCGACCGACTGATAGGCCACATCCAGGTAGGGCGTCGTGACCGGCTTCTGTCCCTGGGATCGCGACTCCATGGCCGCGTCCAGGGCACTCGTCGTCAAGAGAGTCCGCTCGATCGGGTACGGGGCCCGATGGTCCCGGAAGAACACCTGAATCGCGTGCGCCAGCGCCTTGAACAGGCCGCGGTTCTCCCAAGGTCCGACGTAGAAGCTCGTCGCCCTGGGCGTCGGATCGCCGGCCGTCCGGCAGGCGAAGTGCCAGTGCGTGCTGTCTCTCGCGGCATTCAGGACCATCCCGCGGAGGCCGTCCTTGTACGTCACCAGGATGCCATGAATCTTCTGTCGGAATCCGCCCGCCTTGACGACCTCTCGCAATGGACCCGGCTTCGACGGGTCGGGATCGGTCGCGCGAGCCGCATCGGCCAGGCCGAGCGACCACCGGCCTTCGTCGGCCGCCCTCCAGAGCCGGTCTCCATCGAAGAACTCGACTTCCTTGATCCCCGGCTCGCCCCCGGCCCGCGATTCGACCATCGCCTGCAACACCTCCAGCCCGTGGAAGTCGTAGCCCTCCAGGTTGCCGCCGTGCAGCGAGACCGCCTCCGTGATCCTCGCGTCGCCGGGTAATTCCAGCGGAGGTCGAACGCTGCGCCAGCGGGACCGAGCTCGACGCCATGAGCGGGAAGCCCATCTTACGGGCGGTCGCGACCATCTCGTGGGCCCAGTCGGCTCGATACGACAGGTGCTTGTCATTGAACACCGGCGCCGTCGCCCCGCTCCGGCGGAACTCGGCCACGATCTCGTCGAAGAACCGCTTGCGAGGATACTCCACCTGCCTCTTGGCGTTCGTCGGATACCGGCCGTGTTCCCCGATGGAGAGCACCGCGTCGACCGCCAGCCTGTCGCCCCCGACCCGCAATGCCTCCGCGATGGTCGGATAGATCTTGATGCCATACGCCTTGGCCACGTCGCGCGCGATATCTCGCCTCGGAGACTGGTCAACGTACAGGCTCACGACATCCATTCGTGAATCGGTCTTCTTGCCGTTGAACAGGTAAGGTTCCAGGAAGTTCTCGAGGATGACGTGGGCGTGGCTCCGGTAGCTGAACTCGGTGACGACCGCGGCGACTCGCAACCTCCTGGACGGTTCGTCCTCAGCCAGGACTCTTCCCGCGCGCAGCCGAACGTCATCCCGGCCAGGCTCAGGCTGATTTGTTCCATGAACCGACGGCGGGACGGACGGGCGGGATTCGAGGTCCGGCTCATGACGCGGCTCTCCGGGTGGAGTCGTGGGGATCGGCCGTTCTCACATCAGCCATCGAGAGCCATTATCCCAGGCCCACTCGAGAACGCCAGTGATGAGGAGTGGTCCCCGGCACCGTGCTGCTCAAGTCGCCTGAACGGCCGCGACGATCAGGCGAAGAACGAGGGTGCGACGCCGAAGCACTCGGCGAATTTGGCGCGGACCCTGGGGCTGATCCGGCGCTTGCCGTTGAGGATATCGGAGAGGGACGTCACGGCCACCCCCGTGCGCCGGGCCAGCTCGGCCTGGGTCAGGGAATGTTCCGCCATGAGGCGGCGGAGCCGCTCCACGGGCGTGAATTCGGGATGCTCGTAGATCGCGTCCTCATACTCGGCGATCAGGAGACCGAGGACGTCGAGATAGTCCTCCTCGTCGGGGGTCAGCGCAGGGCGATCGAGAAGATCGTTGACGACCGCGACGGCCCGACGATGCTCGTCATCGTCACAGATCGGCCGCGGGGGAAAGGCCCGCAGCAGGGCGAGATATCGGCTGGAAGAGCGTTCGGGGTTGGTTTTCGTCCCGACGTTCATGGCGTTCACGCTCTCTTCTCGCTTGTGGATTGCTAACGTATGGATTTTATGCTGGAGTCCAGGACGGGGGAAGCGCGATCTTCCGGATTCCAGGAGCCGGCCGGGGCCGGGGGACCTGCGGACCGGTCGGGAGACGTCAGCGGGCCGATCATCGAGAGCGGCTCATCGCCGGGGATGGACACGGACGCGGTCCGACTCGCAACGGAGCAGGCCCGTACCGGACCGACCGCCGGTCTCCCGCCCGCATTGACGATTGATCGCAGACGACTCTCCCAGCGGGCCGCCAGCCAGCCGGGCCGGGGATGCCACCGCCGGTCGGGACCCTCGGAACGAATCGGCCCGACAATGACGAAACGACCCCAATTGCGCGACACCGATCGCGGCCCCTTGTGTTTGCGGCTCCCGACGTATACAACCTAAAGACGTGTCGAATCTCATTCTGAACCGCGACAGGCTGCACATCCCGCCGAATCGCGTCGAATCGAGCCGGCGGACGACGAGTGACGCGCCCGGGCGGGCCACTTCCCGGAGGGAGAGGAGCCGGAATGAGCTCCCTCACGCCCGACCAGACTCTGCTGCACTACCACATCCTCGGCAAGATCGGCGAGGGCGGGATGGGGGAAGTCTATAAGGCCGAGGATTCCCGACTCGGCCGATATGTCGCCATCAAGCGGCTTCCCCCCGGTACGACCCAGGAGGAGAAGGCCAGGCAGCGCCTCCTGCGGGAGGCGCGGTCGGCCTCGGCCCTCAACCACCCCAACATCGTCGTTATCCACGCGATCGAAGAGGCCGAGGGCGCAGACTTCATCGTGATGGAGTACGTCGAGGGCGAGACCCTCAAGGCACTAATCGGCCGCGGGCCGCTGGATCTGCCGCGGTTACTCGACGTGGCGCTCAAGTGGCCGAGGCCCTCGCCGCGGCGCACGCGATCGGGCTGATCCACCGCGACATCAAGCCCGCGAATATCGTGGTCACGCCGCAAGGGCGGGCCAAAGTGCTCGATTTCGGCCTGGCCAAGATGCACCGGCCGCAGGCGGGCGCGTGCGACTTCGATGCCGCGACGATGACCGCCGACCTGACGGATTCCGGGGCTATCGTCGGGACGGTCGCCTACATGTCACCCGAACAGACGCGCGGCGAGCCGCTCGATCTCCGGACCGACCTGTTCTCGCTCGGCGCGGTGCTGTATGAGGCGGCGACGGGGCGATCTCCGTTCCGGGGCCCGAGCCTGATGGCGATCATGCACGACATCGCCACGCTGAGCCCGACGCCTGCCGGCGCCTTTCGTCCCGACCTGCCTCGCGAGTTCGACGTGTTGCTCGAGAAGCTCCTGGCCAAGGACAGGGACCGGCGCGATTGCTCCGCGGCCGAGCTGGCCCTGGCGCTGAGGGGCTTGGGCGGGTCGGCCCCGCCGAGACGCCTGGAACTCCCCCCGCCGCCCGGATCGGGCGGATCCGAGGCCTTCGTTGGCCGGGAACCGGAGCTGAAGCGGCTGGGCGAGGCCCTGCAGCGGGCCGGCGCCGGTTCGGGCAAGATCGTCTTCCTCACCGGCGAGCCGGGGATCGGCAAGACGGCGCTGGCCGATGAGTTCCTCCGACGCGCGCGCCAGAGTCATCCGACGCTGATCTGGGCCCGCGGGCGCTGCGTGGAGCAATACGGCACGGGCGAGGCTTACCTGCCGTGGCTCGACGCCTTGGGGGCACTGCTCGAGAGTCCCCATCGGGAGCGCGCCCTGGCCATGTTGCGGGTCAGCGCCCCGACGTGGTGCTTGCAGCTCTCGGCGGCCTTCGCCTCAAGCGGGATCCAGGAGCAACTGCTGCGCGAGACCATCGGTGCCAACAAGGATCGCATGCTCCGCGAGATGGGCGATGCACTCGGGGCGCTGGCCGCCGACGCGCCGCTGGTCCTGCTCCTCGAGGATCTCCATTGGGCCGACCCGTCGAGCGTCGATCTGCTCCGCCACGTGGGCCAGCGCATCGTCGGCCAGCGCCTGCTGGTGGTGGGCACCTACCGCCCCGAGGACGTGGAACTCGGCAACCACCCGCTCAAGTCGTGCCGGCTGGAGCTGCAGGCTCACGGGCTCTGCGAGGGACTGGCCCTCGCGTCCCTGAGCCACGAGAACCTGGCCCGCTATCTCGACGCGCGCTTCACCCCGAATGAGTTCCCGCGGGAATTCCGCACACTCCTGCTGCGCAAGACCGAGGGTCATCCCCTGTTCGCGACCGACCTCGTCCAGTTCCTCGTCGCGCGGGGCGACATCGCGAACGAGGGAGAGCGCTGGCGGCTGACGCGGCCGCTCGCGGAGATCAACCTGGAGGCCCCCGAGAGTATCCGTAGCATGATCGCTCGAAAGCTCGAGGCGCTCACCGAGGAGGACCGCAAGGCGCTCCAGTACGCGACCATCGAGGGCGAGGAATTCACTTCGGCGGTGCTCGCGGGGTTGCTGGGCACGGATGATATCGCCCTGGAGGAGCGCCTCGATCGCCTGGACCGGGTGCACCGCCTGATCGGTACGCTCGGCGAAGAGGAACTGCCCGATGGCGCCCTGACGTTGCGATATCGCTTCGCCCACGCCCTCTACCAGGACGTGCTCTACAGCGAATTGGTCAGCAAGCGCCAGGCGTTGCTTCACCGCCAAGCGGGAGAGTTGTTGGTTCGTCATTATGGTGACCAGGCGCCGCGGATCGCTACGCACCTCGCCGTCCACTTCGAGCGCGGGCGGGACTTCGGGCGTGCGGTCGAATACTTCATCAGGGCGGGTGACAACGCCGCGGCCATCTACGCCAATTCCGAGGCGGAGGAGCATTTCAACCACGCCCTCGGCTGCATCGCGAAGCTACCGGACCAGGATCGGGGGGAGCGGGAAGCGACCATCCTGCAGAAACGCGGCACGGCCAAGATGGCACTGAGCCGCTTCGATCAGGCCGTGACGGATTTCAACCGCGTGCTCGAACTGGCGCGCACCCTGGAAGACCCCGAGCGAGAGTCGGCGGCCCTGAATGCGCTGGCCGCTCTATTCTTCTATTCCCATCGCCTCGGCGAGATGGTGGCCCGAGCTGAAGAGGCGATCCGAATCGCCGAGCGCGCCGGGAATCCCGTCTTGCGGGCCCAGGCCATGCTCTTCATCGGGTTGAAGCACCTCGGCGACGGCGAGCTCGTCGCGCTCAAGCCGATCCTGGACGAGATCGTTCAGACCGCGAGGGCCACCAACCACAAGCCGGTACTCTGCGCCGGGCTCGCTCATCGCGGGACCGTGCACTTCTTCCAGTCCGAGTATGAACTCGCCGAGCCCGTCCTGTCCGAAGCCCTTGAGCTCGCTCGGGAATTACGCGAATCGTTCACCCTCCTTATCAGCTTCTTCATGTTGGGGCTTGTCCAGGGCAATCGCGGACGGATATCGGAGGCCCTGGCGACGCTCCAGGAAGCGATGACGGTGGCCCAACGGAACGGCGATCGCTTCTTCGTCCCGCGCATTCCGAACTGCCTCGGTTGGCTCTACCGCGAGCTGCAGGACTTCCCACGCGCGCTCGAATGGGATCAGCGGGGTCTTGAACTCGCACGCGAGTGCGATGTCGTCGAAGCCGAGGCCAATTCCCTCATCAATCTTGGCAGCGACTTGGCACAACTGGGCGACGATCGGAAGTCGATCCCGGCCCTCCGCGAAGCCGAGGCTTGCCTCACTCGCGATGCGTGGAATCGCTGGCGGTACAACCTCCGCCTGCAGGCGGGTGTGTCCGAGAACTGGCTCTCCCGGGGGGATCCCGACAAGGCCGAAGAGCATGCGCGACGGCTCCTCGAGGCGGCGACCCACTACGAGGCGCACAAGTACATCGCGGTCTCGTGCAAGCTGCTCGCCGAGGCCGCCATGGCGCGCGGTGATCTGGCCGATGCCGAAGTGAAGCTGGCCGCCGCTTTCGAACTCCTGCGCAGCTATCCCGCGCCCTTGGTCGCCTGGAAGACCTATGCGGTGCTCGGCCGATTGCAGCGGCAGATGGGCGACGGGGAGTCGGCGCGAGAGGCCTTCGCCGGGGCCGCGGCCATCGTCGACGAGATCGCCGCAAACGTCCGGGATGATGGGCTCCGCGCCACCTTCTTGAACTCCACTGCCGTCCGGGAGATCCTCGACGGAGGGAGCGTGTCCTCCCTGAGTGTTACCATGTGACCGGACCCATCGTCCTGGCCCTTGTTGAGTCGAGAGCATCCGGCGATGCCGGGGAAGGCGGCCGGCGGATCTTTGCCAAGGCGGTCGATGACCGCGGTGCCCCAGCCCTCGGCCTGCCGACGCTCCACGATGCTCCCGCCGATGTGCCAATAATAGAGGGATGACCGTAACCGTCCGGCCAAGACCATCCTCGACACCGGGCGACCGCGATGATTGAGGCCGAGTATCCTTTTGACACGGGCATCGGCCGCGTGTCCAATGCATGTCGAGGAGACACGGGCGAGGTCACCGAGCACCGGGGAAATCCCGGACGACGAGCCGTCTCGCCCCGATCCGGCGCCCGAAGGTTCCGCACCGACGAACCCTGCCCCCCGCGGCCGCACCCCGACCCGGAGCAATCGATGCCCAGGACATGCGCAGCCATCGGCGTCCTTCTCCTGCTCACGGCCCCAGCCCGATCGGACGCTCAGGCGGCGGGCGGGGCCGGACCGTTCGCCGTCACGATCCGGGTCGATGCCGCCCGCGAAAGAGGCCCGCTGCCGCCGATCTGGCGGTTCTTCGGGGCGGACGAGCCGAATTATGCTTACATGAAGGACGGCCGGAAGCTGCTCGCGGAACTCGGCCGGCTCCGCCCGGGATCGGTCTACTTCCGCGCGCACAACCTGCTGACCTCCGGCGACGGCACGCCGGCCCTCAAGTGGGGTTCCACCGGCGCCTACGGCGAGGACCCCCAGGGCCGGCCGATCTACAACTGGTCGATCGTCGATCGGATCTTCGACACCTACCGGGAACGCGGCGTCCGGCCGTACGTGCAGATCGGCTTCATGCCGAAGGAATTCTCCATCAAGCCGGAGCCCTACCAGCATCGCTGGACGCCCACCGCCCGGTACGACGAGATCTACACCGGCTGGTCCTACCCGCCCAGGGACTACGCGAAGTGGGCCGAGCTGGTCTACCAGTGGGCCCGGCACTGCGTCGAGAAGTACGGCCGCGCCGAGGTGGAATCCTGGTACTGGGAGACCTGGAACGAGGCCAACATCGGCTACTGGCGCGGCACGCCCGATGAGTTCCGCAAGCTGCACGACTACGCCGTCGACGCCGTGAAGCGGGCCCTGCCGACGGCCCGGGTCGGCGGCCCCGACTCCGCCGGCAGCGGCGGCCGGTGGACGCGCGGCTTCCTCGAGCACTGCCTGCGCGGGACCAACCACGCGACCGGCAAGATCGGCACGCCGATCGACTTCGTCTCGTTCCACGCCAAGGGCTCGCCGAGCGT
Source organism: uncultured Planctomycetota bacterium (assembly GCA_963815795.1). Taxonomy (GTDB): domain Bacteria; phylum Planctomycetota; class Planctomycetia; order Isosphaerales; family Isosphaeraceae; genus JAKAUH01. The sequence goes on from CAWFIC010000017.1 coordinate 287,893, forward strand.
CGTCGACGGCCACGTCCGGATGGGGATCGCCGATCATTTGCGGACGGTCAACGACGGGTTCCGCCTCGTCGCCTCGTTCCCCGAACTGAAGGGCAAGCCGATCGTGATCGGCGAATCCGACCCTGAGGGGTGCGCCGCCTGCCAGGGGCCGCGGTTCGGCTACCGCAACGGCACGATGTACTCCAGCTACACGGCCGCGAGCTTCGCCCGCAAATATGACCTGGCCGAACGGATCGGGGTGAACCTCGAAGGCGCCCTGACCTGGGCCTTCGAGTTCGAGGACCAGCCGTACTTCGCCGGGTTCCGCGCGCTGGCGACCGGCGGCATCGACCTGCCGGTCCTGAACGTCTTCCGGATGTTCAGCCTCATGGGCGGCCGCCGCCTGGAGGTGCAAAGTTCGGCAGAAGTCGGCCTCGACTCGATCCTCGCCAGGGGCGTCCGAGGCGCCCCGACGTCTCCGCGCTGGCCGCGCTCGACGGCAACACGCTCACCATCCTGGCCTGGCACTACCATGACGACGACGTCCCGGGGCCGGACGCCGAGGTCGCGCTCGACATCAGCCATCTGCCCGCGACCGCCGGTCCGGTCCTGCTGCACCATTACCGGGTGGACCGGCACCACGGCAACGCGTTCGAGGCGTGGAAGCGGATGGGCTCGCCCCAGCGGCCGACGCCCGACCAGTACGCCGAGCTGGACCGGTCGTCCCGGCTGGCGCTGCTGGACTCCCCGGAATGGCTGCGGATCGAGGGGGGCGCACTGAAGCTCCGGATGACCCTGCCGCGGCAAGCGGTCTCGCTGCTCCGCATCGAGCGACGCGACGCCCCGGTCGCGGGGCCGAAGGACCGGTAGCACGGCCGCGACCGATCCGGCCCGACGGGAATCTCCATCCGAGCCGGCATCGCCCGGCGCCGTCGACGACCGGCCCCCGGGAGGGCAATGCCCTGGGGAGGCATCATCCAGTCGTGCGGCGCCGCGTTTTCCTCGTCCCGAAGACGCTGACACCGACCGCACCCACGGTAGCCCCACCGCTTGCATCCGCGCCAATCCGAAGATATCATAGTGGTCTGTATGCAAGGTGGCATAGCTTCGAGGGACCGATCCATGTCGATCAGCTTCTCGTGCGTCTCCGGCGGGAAGCGGATCCCGGGTGCGGAGCCGTCCGAAGACGCACGAGCCAAACGCCTGACCAGCGGTCGCCCGCTGCTCATGTCGTCCCACTCGCCTCTCGGCCCGAGCCCCCGGTCGAGACATCGACCGACGTCATGCTCGCGATCATGTCATCCGCCCACGGTGTGAGGGCTTGATATTCTCTCCTTGAGGAGCAAATACCATGCGGATCGATCGTAGCGCCGTCCGGGGCCTGGCTCATCTGATCGCGCAGGTCCCCCGCCGGCGGCGTCGATCACGGATCGCACACCGCCCGCGATTGGAACCGCTCGAACAGCGGTTGGCGCTGAGCACGTACTACGTCGCCACCGATGGCAGCGACAGCAATTCGGGGAGCGAGAGCACCCCTTCGCCACCCTGCAGCACTCGATGATCGCGCTCCACCCGGGGGATACCCTGGACGTCGAGGCCGGCGACTATGCCGGCTTCATCTCGGGCTGGGACGGCACGCCCGCCAGCAGCGGCGACCCTTATGGCTACATCGATGGCACGGCCGGCGCACCGATCACCATCCAGGCCGCCCCCGGCACCGCCGCGGGTTCGGTCGTCATCAATTCGCGCAACAACGAGACGCCGGTCGGTATCGACCTGGAGCCCGGCGATAACTACATCACCATCTCCGGACTGACGGTCAACGGCAGTAGCAGCAGCGGTGGTATCGCCCAATACCCGACTCACGGCGAAGGCATCAAGATCGCCGGCAGCACCAATGTCACCGTGGAGGACTGCACGGTGACGAACATCGACTATGGGTTCGGGATCATCCCCGACAATGACAGCGGCGTGGAGTTGCTGGATAACACGATCGACAATATCCACGACGCCGGGAACACCCTCTACGGGCACGGGATCTATCTCTCCGGGAGCACGAGCGGCGCGGTGGTCCGGGGGAACGATATCTACGACAACGACGAGACCGGGATCCACATCGACGGGGACGCGAGCGAGGGGGGGACGGGGCTGGTGAGCGGCGCCCTGATCGAGGACAACGTGATCGACAACAACGGCCAGAACGCCATCAACGCCGACGGCCTGCAGGACTCGACCATCGAGAACAACCTGATCTACGACTATCAGGATTACGGCATCTGCCTCTACCAGATCGATGCCTCGGCCCCGAGCGAGAACAACGTGATCGTCAACAACACGATCGACGCGGGGAGCACCGGGTCCGGCGCGGCGGTCCGCATCCTGGACGGGAGCACGGGCAACACGATCTTGAACGACATCCTGCTGGGGGGCGGGGGGGTCACGCTGCGCATCAGCAGCGACAGCATCTCCGGCCTCGTCAGCAACTACAATGTGGTGGGGTCACTCTACCAGTCGGACGATACCGGCGACACGGAGTCGCTGGCGCAGTGGCAGAGCGCGACCGGTCAGGATGCGAACTCCTTCACCGCGACCGCGGCGCAGCTCTTCGTCAGCCCATCGAATAACAGCTATCAGGAGCTGTCGACGAGCCCGTCGATCGGCGCCGGGACGTTAACCGACGCACCGAGCACCGACATCCTGGGGAACCCGAGGCCCAGCACCTACGGCTACGACATCGGCTGCTACGAGTACGAGCCGGCCCCCCCCGCGGCCCCGGTAGTCACGGGCGAGACCCCCGCGTCGGGCGCCACCGGCGTGGCGACCAACACCGCCGTGACGGCCACCTTCAACGAGCCGGTCGTGGCCTCCTCGATCACCACCGGCGACTTCGTGCTCAAGAACTCCGGCGGCACCGCGGTGACGGCGACGGTCAGCTACAACAGCTCGACCGACACCGCCACGTTGACGCCGTCGGCGCGGCTGGCCAACTCGACGACCTACACGGCGACCATCAGCGGCGTGACCGACGGGTCGGGCCACGCCATGGCCAGCGCGTTCAGCTGGTCGTTCACCACCGGACCGGCCCCGGCCTTGGTCAGCGCGACCCCCGCGTCGGGCGCCACCGGCGTGGCCGTCTCGACGACCGTGACGGCGACGTTCAACGAGGCGGTGCAGGCCAGCACCATCAGCTTCGCGCTCAAGAACTCGGCGGGGACCGCGGTGGCGGCGACGGTCGGTTACGACAGCGCGACGGACACCGTCACCCTGACGCCCGGCGCGGCGCTGGCGTACCAGACGACCTATACCGCCACGGTCAGCGGCGCCCTGGACACGGCCGGCGATCCGATGAGCGCGCCGGTCACCTGGTCGTTCACCACCGACGCCGCACCGCCGACAGTGACCAAGGAGTCACCGGCCACGGGCGCCACCGGCGTGGCCGTCTCGACGACCGTGACGGCGACGTTCAACGAGGCGGTGCAGGCCAGCACCATCAACTTCGCGCTCAAGAACTCGGCGGGGACCGCGGTGGCGGCGACGGTCGGTTACGACAGCGCGACGGACACCGTCACCCTGACGCCCGGCGCGGCGCTGGCGTACCAGACGACCTATACCGCCACGGTCAGCGGCGCCCTCGACACGGCCGGCGATCCGATGAGCGCGCCGGTTTCCTGGTCGTTCACCACCGACCCGCTGCAGCCGGCGGTGACCGGCCACACCCCGGCCACGGGCGCCACCGGCGTGGCCGTCTCGACGACCGTGACGGCGACGTTCAACGAGGCGGTGCAGGCCAGCACCATCAGCTTCGCGCTCAAGAACTCGGCGGGGACCGCGGTGGCGGCGACGGTCGGTTACGACAGCGCGACGGACACCGTCACCCTGACGCCCGGCGCGGCGCTGGCGTACCAGACGACCTATACCGCCACGGTCAGCGGCGCCCTCGACACGGCCGGCGATCCGATGAGCGCGCCGGTTTCCTGGTCGTTCACCACCGACCCGCTGCAGCCGGCGGTGACCGGCCACACCCCGGCCACGGGCGCCACCGGCGTGGCCGTCTCGACGACCGTGACGGCGACGTTCAACGAGGCGGTGCAGGCCAGCACCATCAGCTTCGCGCTCAAGAACTCGGCGGGGACCGCGGTGGCGGCGACGGTCGGTTACGACAGCGCGACGGACACCGTCACCCTGACGCCCGGCGCGGCGCTGGCGTACCAGACGACCTATACCGCCACGGTCAGCGGCGCCCTCGACACGGCCGGCGATCCGATGAGCGCGCCGGTCACCTGGTCGTTCACCACCGACGCCGCGCCGCCGACAGTGACCAAGGAGTCACCGGCCACGGGCGCCACCGGCGTGGCCGTCTCGACGACCGTGACGGCGACGTTCAACGAGGCGGTGCAGGCCAGCACCATCAGCTTCGCGCTCAAGAACTCGGCGGGGACCGCGGTGGCGGCGACGGTCGGTTACGACAGCGCGACGGACACCGTCACCCTGACGCCCGGCGCGGCGCTGGCGTACCAGACGACCTATACCGCCACGGTCAGCGGCGCCCTCGACACGGCCGGCGATCCGATGAGCGCGCCGGTTTCCTGGTCGTTCACCACCGACCCGCTGCAGCCAGCGGTGACCGGCCACACCCCGGCCACGGGCGCCACCGGCGTGGCCGTCTCGACGACCGTGACGGCGACGTTCAACGAGGCGGTGCAGGCCAGCACCATCAGCTTCGCGCTCAAGAACTCGGCGGGGACCGCGGTGGCGGCGACGGTCGGCTACGACAGCGCGACGGACACCGTCACCTTGACGCCCGGCGCGGCGCTGGCGTACCAGACGACCTATACCGCCACGGTCAGCGGCGCCCTCGACACGGCCGGCGATCCGATGAGCGCCGCCGGTTTCCTGGTCGTTCACCACCACCACCGCCGCACCCGCGGTGGTCAACGAGACCCCCGCGTCGGGCGCCACCGGCGTGGCCACCAACACCGCCGTGACGGCCACCTTCAACGAGCCGGTCGTGGCCTCCTCGATCACCACCGGCGACTTCGTGCTCAAGAACTCCAGCGGCACCGCGGTGACGGCGACGGTCAGCTACAACAGCTCGACCGACACCGCCACGTTGACGCCGTCGGCGCGGCTGGCCAACTCGACGACCTACACGGCGACCATCAGCGGCGTGACCGACGCGTCCGGCTCCCCCATGGCCAGCCCGGTCAGCTGGTCGTTCACCACCGGGCCGGCCCCGGCGGTGGTCAGCGCGACCCCCGCGTCGGGCACCTACGGGATGTCCATCTCCTCGACCGTGACGGCGACGTTCAACGAGGCGGTGCAGGCCAGCACCATCAACTTCGCGCTCAAGAACTCGGCGGGCAGCGCGGTGGCGGCGACGGTCGCCTACAACAGCTCGACGTTCACGGTCACCTTGACGCCCACCTCGAGCCTGACCGCCGGCACGACCTATACGGCGACCGTCAGCGGCGCCCTGGACACGGCCGGCGATCCGATGAGCGCCCCGGTTTCCTGGTCGTTCACCACCGCCGCCGCACCCCCGGCCCCGGCGGTGGTCAGCGCGACCCCCGCGTCGGGCGCCACCGGCGTGGCGACCAACACCGCCGTGACGGCCACCTTCAACGAGCCGGTCGTGGCCTCCTCGATCACCACCGGCGACTTCGTGCTCGAGAGCTCCAGCGGCGCCGCGGTGACGGCGGCGGTCAGCTACAACAGCGCGACGGACACCGCCACGCTGACGCCGTCGGCGGCGCTGGCCAACTCGACGACCTACACGGCGACCATCAGCGGCGCGACCGACGGGTCCGGCACCCCCATGGCCAGCCCGGTCAGCTGGTCGTTCACCACCGGGCCGGCCCCGGCGGTGGTCAGCGCGACCCCCGCGTCGGGCACCTACGGGATGTCCATCTCCTCGACCGTGACGGCGACGTTCAACGAGGCGGTGCAGGCCAGCACCATCAACTTCGCGCTCAAGAACTCGGCGGGCAGCGCGGTGGCGGCGACGGTCGCCTACAACAGCTCGACGTTCACGGTCACCTTGACGCCCACCTCGAGCCTGACCGCCGGCACGACCTATACGGCGACCGTCAGCGGCGCCCTCGACACGGCCGGCGATCCGATGAGCGCCCCGGTTTCCTGGTCGTTCACCACCGCCGCCGCCGCACCCGCGGTGGTCAGCGCGACCCCCGCGTCGGGGGCCACCGGCGTGGCGACCAACACCGCCGTGACGGCCACCTTCAACGAGCCGGTCGTGGCCTCCTCGATCACCACCGGCGACTTCGTGCTCGAGAGCTCCAGCGGCGCCGCGGTGACGGCGGCGGTCAGCTACAACAGCGCGACGGACACCGCCACGCTGACGCCGGCGGCGCTGGCCAACTCGACGACCTACACGGCGACGATACGCGGTGTCGAGTCCCTGACCGGCTCCAAAATGGCCGCCCCGTTGACGTGGTCCTTTATCACGGTCTCGCAAACCTCGGTCACGCAGCCCCGGGTCCCGCCTGTGGTCGTCACGCAGATCCAACCGATCCTGAACAGGCGGCATGAAATGACGACGATTGTCGTCACATTCAGTGGGGCCGTCGATGCGGTCCGATCCCAGGAAATCGAGAATTACCACCTGGTCGTCGCGAACCGGAACGGCCTGTTCACCGGCAAGAACGCGCGCACCGTTGCGCTCCGCTCGGCGGTTTATGACGCGCTCGACGACAGCGTGACACTCGTCCTGAAGAAGGGGCAACTTCTCTCAAGGCCGGTCCAGCTCCTCGTGACCGGACAGGCACCGCTCGGCCTGCTTGACAGCCTTGGGCGATACGTTCGACGGAGGGGATAACACCGTGGCCGTGCTGAAGCGCCGCGGAGTAACGATCGAATGACCTGTTACGGCCCCTTCGGGGCGAGCAAGACGCCGCGCCATACAACCGGGATCGTTCCCCTTTCTTCGCGAGGCTCGACGCACTCATCCGAGCAGCGCAAACGCCCGCTTCATCGCCCGCGCCGTCGCCGCGACGGCGGCCTCGGCCGGCAGGGTCCGCACCGTGGCGTTGAACGGCTCGGCGCGGACCGGGCCGTCGTAGCCGATCGCCGCCAGGACCGTCAGGAACGCCTTCAGGTCGATCACTCCGGTCGCGCACGGGAGTTCGCGCACCCCGTCGCGCTGCTGGTTGACCGGGACAGACCTCGGGGCATCATTCAGGTCGCAGGCGACCACGTCGCGGTTGATCAGGCCGCGGAGGTCCTCCGCGGTCTCGCCCGCGGTGTACCAGTGCCAGCTATCGAGCACCAGCCCGACGTCCTGGCGGCCGATCTCGGCGATCAGCTCGCGCATCTCCGCCATCGTGTGGATGAACGGATATCGAGACGCCGCCCAGGCCGTCTTCGGCCCGACGTACTCCAACCCCAGCCGAAGCCCATGATCCCCCAGCACGACCGCCACCTCGCGCAGGCGCCGGGCGTGCTGGCGGAAATTGGCGACGTAGGGGAGCCGGCTGTGTCCCGGGCTGATCCACGTGCCGACCCGACTCGCCCCGGCTCGCTTCAAGCTCGAGGCGAACGCGGGCAGCGCCGCCATCCCCGCCCGGAAGGCCGCGTCGTCGCCCCGGAAGTTGACCGGCAGTCCGGCGGCGCCCCAGGTCAGCCCCTTCCCCTTCAGGTCGGCTACGAAGTCGGAGAGCTGGCTGTCCGAGAGCTGCCCGAGGTAGCCGGCGTCCGGCGCCACGGATTCGAATCCGTTCTGGTGGGCCAGGTTGATGGCCATCGGGAGGTCGGCCTTGACCCCGAGGTTGCCGCAGACCAGGTCCATCGTCATCTTCCGCCCCGTCCCGTGGCCACTCGCCCCGCTCGCGGCGCGAGCGATCCCCGACACCCCGGCCGCGCCGACAGCCTGAAAGAACACCCGGCGCGAGAGCGATCGCGTCGTCATGGCCTACCTCCCCGCGAACAAGAGCCCGTCCCCGACCAACCCTTCGGCACGCCATCCGCGCCATGGTAGCCCACCCGAAGCCCGGTCGGAAGGGACGGGAAGCCGCCGATGTCATCGAACGGCCCGAAGGTGAACTCGCAAGGCCCCGGCCGAGGATGGCAGAATATCGGGAGGAACCGGGATTCACGCGAACGGGAGGGACATCACGAGCGCGATTCGAGGGATCATCCGCAAGGGCCAGGTCATCATGGCGGAGCCCGCCGACCTGCCCGACGAGACCGAGGTGGAGATCGTGCCGGTCGGACTCGCAGGGTTGACGAGCGATGAGGAAGCGATGAGTCCCGATGAGATCGCCCGGACCCTGGCGGCGATGGCGGAGATCGAACCCTTCACGATGACCGATGAGGAGCGTGCGGCGATCGAGGCCGACCGTCTGGCCCGCAAGGAGTGGGAGAAGGCCCGGTTCAACGAGCACGCCGACCGTCTCCGGAGCATCTGGGAATGAGGCGTTTCCTCCTGGATACCGGGATCGCCGGCGACTTCATCAACCACCGCCGGGGGATCTTCGAGCGTGCTCAACACGAGGTGAGTCGTGGAAACCCGGTCGGGATCGGCATCTCGGTCCTGGCCGAGCTCGTCTACGGCGTCGAACAAAGTTCCTCTCGCGACCGCAACATGCAGAAGCTGATGAAGGCCCTGGCGACCTGGGGGGTCTGGCCGTTCGATAACAAGGCGGCCTTCGAGTACGGCCGGATCGCCGCGGAGCTTCGGCGGATCGGCCGGCCCATGCAGCAGGTTGACATTCAGATCGCCGCCATCGCCTTCCCTCGGCAACTGCACGGTGGTCTCGGCAGACAGCGACCTGAAAGCCGTCCCCGGGCTGACCGTCGAGGACTGGGCAGCGGAGGCCTTTGGACTCGGGACATGACCGGGACGACCGTGGCCGATAGGGCACTGGAACAAAGCCCCTGGAGATCCAACACAATGAGTGGGAACCAGAAAACCACGGCTGTCGGCCGACGACCGACGCGGTTCCGCCTCCATATCAGCCTGCGCGTGTTGATGGTGCTGGTCGCGCTCGTCGGGGCGATCTTCGCCGTCACCTACCGCCGGACGGCCATCACGCCGCGCAATGTCGTCAGCCTGGCACCGATCGCTCGGCTGGACAAGAACGACATCTGGCAGATCGCGTGGAGCCCCGAGCGTGACCGGATGGGGGTCGTCGGCTGGGAGGCGCCCGTCGAGGTCCGGGACGCCGTCTCGCTCGCGCCGCTGAAGACGATCGGGGACGGGGAGAAGATCATCCACTTCGCCTTCGGCCCGAGGGGAGGTGTGGTCGCCTACAGCGAGAACGACGGCTCCAAGACCGCGGTGATCCTCGATCCGGAGACCGGAAAAACAGTCCGCGTCGATGCGGGGGGCGATCAGCCCGACGTCGTCTTCAGCCTCGACGGGAAATGGCTGACGACCAGCGGCTACGGGACGAGCGTGCGGCTCTGGCAAGTCGAGGACGGCCGGCTCATCCGGACGTTCGACGCCGGCCCCGTCACGGGCGGCTTGACCCCGGCGTTCAGCCCCGACGGGCGGTTGCTCGCCATCGGGAACCGGAATGCGACGACCGGGATCTTCGATGTGACGACGGGGGATCTCCTCTTCGACCTGCCGAAGAAGATGTCGCAGGAGCTCCAGTTCAGCCCCGACGGAAAGACCCTGGCCGTCGTCTACGTCGATGCGAGCGTCGCCCTCTGGCAGGTCGCCGACGGCTCGCTGATCGCCGAGCGCAAGACGCCGGCCGAGGAGCTCTATACCGTGGACTGGTCGCCCGACGGGTCGCTGCTGGCCACGGCCGGGCTCAAGGGGAAGATCACGATCTGGGACCCGCGCGACCTGTCCGTGCTCCGCGAGCTGCCGGCCCCGGAGTGGGTCATCAGCGTCAAGTTCACGCCGGACGGGCTGAACCTGCACACGGCGGGCGGAGCGCAGATGGTGGGAGGCAAACGCCGGCTCGAGATCCTCGGCATCGAGGGAGCCCTCTTCACGCTCCTGCACCGCCCCGGAGCGGGTTGAGCCTCGACCCCCCGGAGCGGGTTGGGCCTCGACCCCCCCTGACCCCCCTTCGTAAGGGGGGGATTGAGGAGGGCCTCCGCTCTCCCCCCCTTACGAAGGGGGGGATAGGGGGGTTCCTTTGTGTCGCTGCAATGCAGGAGTTAAGCGCTCTCACCGTGGCCACGTTGCCGCGGTCCCCGAGACGGCGCGTTACGCCGTGTGAGCCAGTCCACGAATCGTCGGAGCCACCCGGCCAACTCAGACGTCCCCGTCGATGCTCGCGAGGGCGAACCGGTTCACTTCGTCGTCGGGCGGGGTTGACTCACCAGTTCCTTCAGCTTGGACTTCTCCAGCTCCCACGCCGCCTCCTTGTCCAGTTCGTCAACACGGGCCTTCTCGACTGCGCTGCGGAGCTCCTTGATCGTCTTATCGTGGGAGTACTTGACGAGCACGTCCTTCTTGCTCTGGACCTGCTCGAGGGCGAACTGGGTCTTCTTGAGATTCAGCTCTTCCGAAGCCTTGGTGGCCTTCGAGACGTAACCCTTGTCGAACATCCGCTTGGCCCACTCGGAGCGATCCGTGGAGCGGGCCAGGTCGGATTCGGCGAACTTGATCTCCGCCCCGACCGCGGCCAGATCCCGGGGATAGCTCACCTCTTCATATTCCTCGACGGCGAGATCGGCGAGCTCACGGGTCAGCCTGGCGATCTCATAGGTGGCCTCGGCTTTGCGGGTGGCCAGTTGCTGCGCCCGCAGCCTGCCCTGCGGCTCGACGGTCGCCGGCTGCCCCGCGGCATTCTTCGAGCTCTCCGACTGTGAGGTCCCCGACGTCGCGGTCGTTGGCCGCTTCGAGGCCGGCTGTCCGTCTTTCGGCTCCTGAGAGCCAAGTACGTAGACGCTCGCTCCGCCGGACGCGATCCCGACCCCGAGGACGACAACCGCGAGGTATCGAAGTCTGATCCAGAACATGGCTCGAAGGACCCCCTGTGTGAGTGTGAGAACCTGCGCCGAAACCCCGAACCCGGTCAACAGACGAGTCGACTGGTGCATCGCGGCCTGGACGGTGCCCCGCGAGACCGCCTTCGGCGTCGCCGCGACGGCGGTCCGCCTCAAGGACTCGACGACAGCACCGGCGACGGCGGGTCCCAATCCGCGACGCGCCAGCCGATCCCGAAGCAGTCGGCGGCCTTCTGACTGGCGGCTCTTGACGGTCCCGATCGGCCAGCCGAGGGACCGCGCCGCCTCCTGTTGCGTGCGGCCTTCCAGGTCGCAGAGCACGACCGGCGCGCGGTACTTCTCCGGCAGCCGGTCCACCTCCTCGTGGACCGCGGCATCGCGATCGGGGTCGCCCGGTGTCCCGATCTCGACATCGCGGTCCGCGGCCATCTCCGCGCGACGCCGCTCGTGCTTGCGCCTCCGAAGAATGGTCGTCCGGAGACAGGACGCCGTGCGGCAGGCAACCTGATGGAGCCAGGGACCCAGCGAGTCCCGCACCCAGAGCGACCGCGCCCTGCGGACCAGGACGAGGAAGGTGGCCTGGAACGCATCCTCCGCCTCATGCTCGTCGCGGATGATGGCCAGGCAGACGCGCCAGACCATCGCCTGGTGCCGCTCGACCAGCGCGGCGAAGGCCAGCTCGGCCACCTCGTCCGCATCGGTCGCGAATCGTTCCAGGAGCTGGCCATCGGTCAGGTCCCCGATGGTCCCGATATTGTAGAGGGTCCGGAGCTGATGAAGCAGAGCCCCGTCCCTTCGCCTGACGATCACGGTGTCTGGTCCTCAGCCGGCAAACCGTCTCGATCCTGCCGATCCGCTATCGGCCGTTTCACCATAATGTTACGAGGCGCTCGGATGGTTCTGAATCCTCGAGAGATTTTGAGTCCGCCGCGGAATGATCGGGCGGTCTCCTTCCCATAGAAATGCGGCGGTGATCACCGAGGCCCTTCTGATGGAGGCCGAGGCGGACCAACCGCGCCGGCGACCGCCTCAGCGGGGCCCGACCGTCTCGAGCAGTGCGTCGACTCCGGCCCAGAGGGATCGACAGGCCTTCCGCTCATCTTCCGGGAGGATCTTCAACGAGTCCTCATCGCGGATGGCGGCCAGGGCGGGATCGACCTTCCAGCGATCGAGGGTTTGCTTCACCGTCGCCTGGTCCTGGCGCGGACCGGACCGGGCCAGCTTGGTCCAATGGGCGAGGTCCGCTTCGAGCCAGGCCAGGGCCTGCTTCCGCCATCGGGCCCGCTCAGGCTCGCTCATCGGCGAAGGAACGTCTTCCTGGCCGATGGCGGCCCGGACGGCGGCGCAGGCGGCCTTGTAGCGGTTCTGGGCCGTGATGTTCTCCGCGAGCTTGGGGTCGGACTGGAAGGCATCGGCGAACAGACGTGCCGACGCGCCGAATCGCTTTGTCTGGCCGGCGAACTCGGCGAATGCGAGCTCCTCGACGGCGTCCCTGGGCTTCTCGTCGCCCCGGATCACGCCCGGCAGGCGGGTGGCCAGGGCCATGCTCTTGCTGAATCGCTCAATCAGCCCATCGGCCCGTTCGATCGCATCCGGTCGCCGTTCCCGCCTGGCGAGGTCCCTGGCCCGGCGAAGCTTCGTGATCGCCTCGTCATAACGGCCCCGCTGGCCGAGCAGGTCTGCAAGTCCGAAGATGGCCTCACCGAGGTGATCGCCGTCGAGCTTCGTGGCCTCGCCGAGTTCGACGATCGCTTCCTCCGCCTCGCCCTGCTTGAACAGGGCCACAGCGAGGTTGAAGTGGGCGGCGGCGGACTTGGGATTGAGCCGGACGTCCTCGCGGAACAAGGCGATCGCCTCGTCCGGCTTGCCCAGTTCGCGCAGGATCTCGTCGAGGAGGGGACGCACCATGGCCTCCCCTTCATTGTACTCCGGGACCTTGGGATGGGCGGCCGCCAGCTCCGCGTATCCCTCCAGGGCCTTGCGCCACTGCTCGGACGCGCCGACCCGATTACCCTGGCCGCGGAGCACATACCCAAGTTGGCGGTGGGCCACGGCCACACCATGACGGTAGTCGCGGTCATCCGGATGGTCCGCTACCAGCGCCTCGAATCCCTCCAGGGCCTTGCGGGACTGGGCCGCCGCGCCCCGATGATCGTCCTGGTGTAAGAGGGCGCCGCCGAGGTTGAGGTGAGCCGTCGCCATCCCTCGGCGATGGTCGCGGGCCTCGGGATGGGCGGCCACCAGCGCCTCGCCCTCCTCGAGGGCCTTGCGGAGCAGGGCGACCGCGCCCTCATGATCTCCCCGGACAATGAGCGCGGCGCCCAGATTGTTGTAGGCCGCGCCCAGCTCCTTGCGGAAGTCGGATCCTTCACGGCCTCCCATGTTCAGTGAACCGAAAATGGCAGCGGCGTTCTCAAGCTCGCTCCGCGCATCCTCGGGGCGGCCCAGGATGGTGTCGATCCGGCCCAGTAGCAACGTGCCCTCGGCGAGCAGCTTCCGGGAACGAAGGTCGCGGGACGATGCCAGATCCTTCGTCAACTCCTCGTAGAACCGGCGCGGCTCCTCCAGGAGCCCCTCCAACGTCCGCATCTCCGGATGGTCCGGCATGGCATCGCCAAGCCCCCGGAATAACGTCACGTGCGCTTGCAGCGTCTGCTCCAGCCGGCGGTTGGCCAACGTCTCCGCCTCTCGCGCGGATCGCCAGGTCGGTGCTGACCGCCGCGGCGCCGACCAGCAGCAGGGCGAACGCCGCCGCCGCCGCCAGCGCCCCTCGGTGCCGTCGCGCGAACTTGCTCAACTGGTATCGCGCCGACGGCGGACCCGCTTCCACCGCCGCGCCTTCCAGGTAGCGCTCGATGTCCCTCGCCAACCCGTTGGCCGTCGCGTACCGCCGCGTCCGGTCCTTCTCCAACGCCTTCATCGCGATCCAGTCCAGCTCGCCACGCACCAGCTTCGGCAGCCGCGCCGGCTCGATGCCGCGACACGCCGCGATCGACGGCAGCCGTTCCCCGGACCCGTACAGCCGCGTCGACGGCCTCGGCGGCTCCTCCTCCTTGATCCGGCGCACGATCTCCGCGTACCCCGCCTCGCGGAGCTTGGCCCGCTCCAGCGGGGTCGTACCCGTGAGCAGCTCGTACAGCAGGACCCCCAGCGAGTACACGTCGCTCCGCGTGTCCACGTCCAGCGCCGACGACCCTGCCTGCTCGGGGCTCATGTACTCCAGCGTACCCACCGCGACGCCCATCTGGGTGAAGATCGTCTGTTCGGTGAGCCGCTGATCGATCGCCTTGGCCACGCCGAAGTCGATCACCTTTGCCACCGGCTCGTCGTCCACCAGCGTCACCAGGACGTTCGACGGCTTGATGTCGCGGTGGATGATCCCCTTCTGATGCGCGTGCTGGATCGCGCGGCACACCGGGATCAGCAGCTCCAGCCGTCGGCGGGTCGTCAGCCGGTTCTGATCGCAGTACTCGGTGATCGGCACGCCCTTGACCAGGTCCATGACGAAGTAGGGGCGGCCGCTCTCGGTGGTACCGGCATCGAGCACCCTCGCGATATGGGGGTGGTCCATCATCGCCAGGGCCTGACGTTCGGCGGCGAAGCGGGCGATGACCTGCGCCGAGTCCATGCCGGGCTTGATGAGCTTGAGTGCGACGCGGCGGCGGACCGGCTCGGCCTGCTCGGCGAGGAAGACCGCACCCATGCCCCCCTCGCCCAGCGGCTGGAGGATCTTGTAGGGGCCGACTCGGTCGCCGGGGCCCTCGATGATCGGGCGCACCGGGGGCACGAAGGCGGCGATGATCGGGTTGGGCGGGGTCTCCAGGGCGGTCGGGACGTCGAGGAAGCTCTCGCGCCGGGCGTCGGCGTCGGCGGCCAGGAGCCGCTCGACCTCGCCGCGGAGCTCGGCGTCGCCCTCGCAGGTCTCGGCCAGGAACGCCTCGCGCCCGTCCGGCTCGCACCGCAGCAACGCCTCGAACACGGCGCAGACCCGCTGATAGCGCTCGGGAGTCATCAAACCGTCCCCCTCATGCGGATCACATCCAGCGGGACGCCGATCGACGCCGTGCCGCTGGTGATCCGATCCGTCCAGCGGATCGGGTGGACTGCCGACCGCCGATCCGTTTCGCGGCGGCTCGAACGTCCCCTCCAGGTTCCTGCGAAATACCGCCGGCCCGACCTCAATCCGCGAAAGGAATCAGGGGAACCGGGGGCATTATCGCACGTTGCTCGGGGAGACGAAAGCGAGTGAAGCGGCCGTCTCTCGATCGCACCGCGAGTCCTCAAACGGTGTACGAGAAGCCGGGCGGTCGGGGGTCGTAGGGTGCTCTGCGAGCACCGATCCCCCGGCCCGGGCCGTACTCCGGTGCTCGCAGAGCACCCTACCAGCCATCCCGGGAGCCTTCTCGTAAACCCTTTCAGACGAATCCAAGGAGCCGATCATGTTTCAGACACTCAGCCGTTGGATCGCCGGTCGGAACGCATCAGGGCCTCGGCACGCCGCGCGACGGCGGAAGCGGGCCATCCCGTCTCTCGACGGCCTCGAAGGCCGCCAGTTGCTCAGCTCGATCGTCCCCCCGAGGGGCAACATGCCGTTGAACCTCGGGCGCGTGCCCGCGCACGTGGGCTCGCTGGGGGGTGTTTTCTACACGCCGCGGAGCAGCGGAAACGTCAATGACTCCGGCACGAGCCCCGCTCCGCAGTCCCCGGCCAGCACCCTCCCGCCGCCCGTCATCATCACGCCACCCCCGGGCGGCACGATCCCGCTGCCGCCCGCGCCCGTCCCCATCCCGGCGCCCCCGGGCGGCACGATCCCGCTGCCGCCCGCGCCCGTCCCTATCCCCGCGCCCCCATCGGTCCCCATCCCGCTGCCGCCGACCATCGCCTCGGTCGTCTACCAGAGCGGCACCATGCCTTCGAACATCGCGCACGAGGCCGTGTACGTGGGCTCGGTCCAGGGCGTCTCCTACGCGCTCCTGGGCGATGGAGAGGTTGACGTGTACGGCAACGACACCGGCGTCGATCCCTCGACCAACCTGAGCACCGTCTTCACCGACGGCAAGCCGGTGAGCACGGTCGAGATCGGCGGCCAGACCTGGAAGTACACCGACGGCGCCGGCTGGCAGTTCGAGGGGCCCGGCTCGGCGCCCGGCGATGCCAGGTACCAGACACCCCCGCCGGGCTCCAGCCCGCAGCCCGTGCCCCGCACCGGACACCCGTCCTCTCATCGATCGGGAAGCCAGCGCCGGAAGGATGTCGCTTCACACCATCAGGCCGTTCATCACCAACCGGCGGCGATTCACGAGCCGACTGGTCCAGCCGGGAAGGAGTGATGGAAGCGAGCCGCGGAGATCGCGGGCCGGCTCTCGGCTTCCGGGACGAGGGCGTCGGCCCGCGCCCGCAGCCGGCCTCGCCTGGCCGGCGCCGGCGCCTCGAACCGGGCAGGGACGGAGCATTGCCGGCAGATCCGTTCAGGGCGCCGCATCACTGCCGAGCTGGCCGCGAAGCCAGGCGCGGGCGATCCGCCAGTCTCCCTCGACGGTCGCGATCGAGACGTCCAGCACCTCGGCCACCTCCGCGACCGACAGGCCGGCGAAGAATCGCAGCGAGACCACCAGGGCCTGCCGCTCGTGCAGGGTCATCAGGTGATCCAGCGCCTCGTGGAGCGCGACGATGTCCAGCCGGCGATCCTCGAAGAACTGCAAGACCTGGTCCAGGGGCAGGCGATTTCGGCCGCCGTCGCGCTTGGCCGCGCCCCGCCGACGCGCGTGGTCCACCAGCACCTGCCGCATCGCCTGCGCCGCCGCGGCGAACAGATAGCGACGGTCGTGCCCTGGGTCAGGGCGTCGCCTTCCAGCAACCGGATCACCGCTTCGTTGACCAGCGCGCTGGGCTGGAGCGTGTGGCCGGGCCGCTCCTGCCGCATCATGGCGTCGGCCATCCGCCGCAGCTCGTCGTAAACCGCGCGCGTCAGGCGCTCCTTGGCCTCGGCGTCGCCGGCGCGCGCCGCGACGAGCATCGTCGTCAGCGCCTCGGGGGGATTCTGCACCATCGCCGCATCCCTCTCGAATTGCGGAAGTGTGTTCAGGGGACGCCGGGCGATTCTCGCACATTCTCGTGGCGTCGCATAGCAACTCGGGACCAACCCGGGAGAGAATCATGTCGGACAAACACGATTTCATGCCGCTGGATCGCTCGGCGTTTCCACCGGCCGCCGCTCCCGCTCCCCCGGCTTCCGACGAGCGGCCGACCGTTCGGGCCGGGATGGTCGATGGGATCACCGTCGTCGAGATCCTCGACGCGGAGACCCTCTTCACGGAGGAGGCCATCGCCGACCTGACCGCTCAGCTCCGGCGCCTGGTCGAAGCCGGTCAAGTCCTCTCGTCATCGCCAGATGGTGAGACGACTCGCGCACCGTGCCGCGAAGGGTGTCGGTCGCGACGATAACCGTTGAACCGCGCGAGTGCCGCGAGTCCGGGGCTCGAACCGACCCCAGGATTTTTCCCAGAGATCACCTTAATTTCCTTGCATTTCCACAAGTAGTGATCATAATATAGAATGGATGGATCCGCAATCAGGCATCTTTGGCAATTCGGTTGATAGATCATCCGGACGATCAGGCCCGCGATGGCTGTGATGTCGGGTGGGTAAAGCCGAGCCTCGCTCGGCGCAACCCAACGATTCATGCAGTGGAGCGGCGGTGGGTTGCACCCTCCCAACATCAACCATCCCTGGTCGCCGGATTGCTCCCGAGGACAATCGCAACCAATGTTTCGTGGATGCTGGATCGGGAATCTGCATGCAATCCATCTCGAGCCGGCCGCCGGGGTGCTGCGCGACTGACATCAAATCTACGAAACGAACCCAACCCTGCCAGAATGGCAGGAACGTCCCGGCGTCAGGCGGTGCGAAAACGGCGAAACGAACCCAGCCCGGCCAAAGCGGCAGCCGAAGACCGGCCCGGCCAGGCCACGCCGGTCGTACGAAACGAACCCAAAGTCAAAATGGGTAAAATTTGCCGCTGATTGTGCCTCTCCCTCAGTCGAATGCCCGACTGAGCCGAGCGACGAAACGAACCCATTGTGAGTTTGGACGGGATTGCTAGATCAAGCGGAGTTTACAGGATATTCCGATCAGGATGAGAGGGTAAGACGCGGACTCAGCGGCGGACGGGGGTCGCCGGGTTGGCGACCTGTGCGGGTTGGGGAGAGATGGCGGGCCCGGCAGTCCGCCCGGCGGTAGAGGGAGGGGTGTATGGCGAAAACGTCGAAGGTCCGGGAGACGGAGAGGGCGACGGCATCGATGGCGCCGGGGCGCCGGAAGGTGGAGCGGCGGCGGCGTCCTCCTGGGCCTTGGTGAGCATGCCCTGGATCAGGGAGGGGGTGCCGAGGACCAGCAGGAGGTCGGCCTGCGCCGTGGTGGCGGCCCAGACGGCGTCGAGCCGCGAGTTGTCGAGCTGGATCATCCGCTGGCGCGCCTGCATCAGCCGGCCCAGGTCGGTCTGCCGCAGCTCGAAGAGCCGCTCGAGCTTGGCGACTTCCTCGGCCAGTTCCTTGCTCAGGCCGGTGGAGTCGTTGACCAGGTCGGTGGCGCCGTTCCATCGGGCCACGGCCGCTCGCACCTGGGAGATGGCACGCTGCTGCGCCTGCGACGCGGCCACGGCCGCACGCTGGTGTTCGGCCTCGCGCTGGAGCACCAGCGGCTTTCCCGAATTCCAGAGCGGCAACGGCGTGACCCAGATCAGGCCGAAGTATTGCACGCCGGCTTCGTCCATCGCATATTGCGGCCCGAGGATCTGAGTGGGGAGGCGATCCCCCTTGGCCAGGTCGATGGCGGCGTGGGTCCCGGCGACCTGGGCCTGGGCGGCGCGGATGTCCGGGCGATTGGCCAGCGCCGTCTGGATCATCTCCTGCTCGTCAACCGGCGGGATGTAGGGGGGCAGGGTGAACTCGCCGAACGGCTCGATGGCACCGGCCTCGTCCGGGACGCCGATCTGGTTGCGGAGGTCGGCCAGGGCCGTCAGATAATCCTGCCGCGCGGCCTTGACCGCCTGGCGGGCCCCCCGGCTCTCGACCCGCGCCAGCGCCAGGTCGGCGGGGTTGATCTGCCCCTGGCCGGCCTCGAGCTGGCGCTGGAGCGACTCGACCAGGCGGTCGTTGAAGTCGGCGAGCTGCTGGGCCAGGTGGTACTTCTCGCGGCGGTAGGCCGCCGTCTGGAAGAAGCGGTAGGTCTGGACCAGGGTCGTCAGCTCGGCCTGGAGCACATTCCACTGCTGCTGCTCGTAGGCGGCCTTGGCGATCCGATAGCGGTGTGTGGTCTGATGCCCCAGCTCGATGGGCTGCCGGACCGAGAAGAGGATGTAATTCTGGCCGTAGTGGTAGAAGCCGCCATGATGCCCGGCACCACCTCCGCCGCCCGGGCTGGTGCTGCCGAAGGTATTGGGCGGGATCAGCGTGATCGGCCGGTAGTCGACCCAGATGGTGGGATTGAGCGTCGTGGGGAAGCGGCGAGCCACCTCGACGGCCTCGGCCGACGGCGCGATCGGGTTCCCCTGTGCAGGGCCACCAGGTCGGGATTGCTGGTCAAGGCACCATAGAGGGCCAACTGGAGGCTGATCGATTGCCCCCCCAGGTCGGTGGGACTGACGGCAGGCGGCATCACCGGGGCGGCGATCGGCTGGGCCAAGCCCCCCGTCGGCAGCGGCTGTGACGTGAGGTCCCGGGGACCGGCCTGCGTCCGCCGCAGGGACGCATCGCCGGCCGGACGCCGGGACGCCACGCTACCGGTCGATCGCGCCGGCGCCGAGGTCGTGCCGGCCACCCGCGATCGCGTCGTCCCGACCGCCGGCGCCGCCAGCCAGCCCCGATCCCTCGGGGCCGTCGGCGACGCATCCGTCGGGCTCGGCCACCAGGAAGACGGCAATGACGGTGTCGATGCGGCGGCGATCTTCTGACGACTCCGGCCGCTGCCGTTGGCCGATGATCGGGGAGAACTCGGGCCCGCCGCGGCGGGCGTGGCGCTCAGGACCCTGGGGCTATGGATGCCGCCGAACGACGCGCGGGGCGGGGTCGATGCATCCGGGCGCGAGGCGGCGGGACCGTTGTCGGACGCCACCGGGTCGTCGCCGCGGGCCGAGTCCGCCGCGGTCATCCCGAACAACGCCGGCAGCAGGGCCGCCCGCGCGATCCGTGTCAGGGAAATCCCATCCATGGGAAGCCTCTCTCCGGTTCGATGGTGCATCCGGCGGGGGCGGCACATCGCTGCACCCGAGGCTCGCGGCCGATCCAAGCCCTTTACCCCGCACAGGCCATCTTTCCTGTTTTATCGTCAAACGGCACAGGTGTTCTGCATGGGCTTTGAGATAATTCGGTGGGTTGCGGCCGGTCTATTATAAATTCCTCCTCATGTAGAGTATGCCGATCGTGCGGGCGCCGGCGGGATTCGTCATGATAGAGCGGATCGCCGACGGGCGAGCATCGCCGGACGGAGCCGGCTCCTGCAAAGGGGAATCGGGGACCCTGTTCGGTTGCGGCACAGCCGCGTTGGGGCATCACCAAAATGAATCGATGGAACCAGCAATCGGGCCGGTGCCTGGTGGCCGCGGTCGGGCGAGGGGGGATCGCGGTGGCGGGCGCGTTGGCGATGGCCTGCGGGCTGATCGCGGGCTGCCAGCCGGCGGCGCCCGGGGCGGCGAAGACCGAATCGCCATCGAAGTCGGCGAAGGCGGAATCGCCCTCGAAGGTGACCGGCGCCGTGAAGGAAGCCGACCTGGCCAAGCTGGAACTGACCGAGCAGGCGGAGAAGCGGCTGGGAGTCGAGGCGGTCGAGGCGAAGAAGCGGCCGGTGCCGCGGGCGATCAGCTACGGCGGCGAGGCGATGATCCCGTCCGGGCGGCTGATCAGCGTGGCCTCGCCGTTCCTGGGGACGGTGGAGGCGCCGCCCAAGGCCGAGGTGCCGCTGCCGGGGGCGCACGTCGAGCAGGGCCAGCCGATCTTCGTGGTCCGGCCGATCCTCTCGCCCGAGGCGCGCGCCACGCTGGCCCCGCTGCTCAAGGAGGCCGACGGGCAGGTGAAGGCGGCCCAGGAGCAGCTCAAGATCCAGCAGACCGCGCTGGAGCGCTCCGAGGAGCTCGTCCGCCAGAAGTTGATGCCCCAGGCCTCGCTGATCGACGCGAAGGCCAACCACGAGGTCGCGGTGACGAACCTGCACAACGCCGAGGCGCGGCGGGATGAGATCCTCAAGATCGCCGGCGATCCCAATGCGGGCGGCGGCATGACCACGCTGACCTTCCGGGCGCCGGTCCAGGGGATCCTCCAGAACCTGCACGCGCAGGTGGGCCAGCCCGTGCCGGCCGGCGCCTTGCTCTTCGACGTCGCCGAGCTGGACCCCATCTGGGTCAAGGTCCCGGTGTACGTCGGCGACCTGGAGCGGCTGGCGCTGGACAAGCCGGCGGGCATCGGCAGCCTGGCGGACCCGCCCGGCGTGAGGGTGCGCCCCGCCCGTCCCGTGACCGCGCCCCCCGCCGGCGACCCGCTGGCGGCCACCGTCTTCCTCTTCTACGAGGTCGACAACAAGGACCGCTCCTTCCGCCCCGGCCAGCGCGTCGGCGTCACCCTCCCGCTCAAGGGGGACGAGGAGAGCCTGGCCGTCCCCCGCTCGGCCCTGATCCGCGACGCCCTGGGCGGCACCTGGGTCTATGAGAACATCTCGCCCCACGTCTACGCCCGCCGCCGCGTCTTCGTCGACCGCGTCGTCGGCGACCTCGCCGCGCTGACCGGCGGGCTCAAGCCCGGCGCCAAGGTCGTCTCGCAGTCCGCCGCCGAGCTCTATGGCGCCGAGTTCGGAGGACAGAAGTAGGTTTTCGGTTTTCGGTTTTCGGTTTTCGGTGCTCCTCGGGGACGATGATGTACCATTCATTTGAGGATCTCGAGGTCTGGAAGCGAGGATGCCAGCTCGCCGTCCTTGTGTACGAGGCCTTGAAGGAGACTCGTGAATTCGGACTGCGGGATCAGATGCAGCGGGCGGCCGTATCAATACCGTCGAACATCGCGGAAGGAGCCGAGAGAGGCGGCAAGGATTTCGAGAGATTCCTTCGGATTGCTCGGGGATCAGCCGCCGAGCTTCGCACCCAACTTTATATCGCCAGGAAGATCGGGATCCTGGCGGACGAGCCGTTCTCGCATCTGATCTCCGAGCTCCGGAGAATCTCAAGGATGCTCACCGGCCTCGCGCATTCGCTGGCCAGGCCGCCGAGTGACTGAGGACCGAACTACACGGACCACTCCCAAATCCGGATGACCGAAAACCGAAAACCGAAAACGGGAGCGGAGCGACCCCATGATGAACTGGATCGTCTCGACATCGCTGCGACTGCGGATCATGGTGCTGGCGCTGTCGATCGTGCTGATGATCGTGGGCATCCAGCGGGCGAGGCACGCGCCTCTGGACGTGTTCCCCGAGTTCGCGCCGCCCTTGATCGAGATCCAGACCGAGGCGCCGGGGCTCTCCACCGAGGAGGTCGAGAGCCTCATCAGCGTGCCGCTGGAGAACGCGCTCAACGGCACGATCGGGCTCAAGACGATCCGGTCGAAGTCGGTGCTGGGGCTCTCGTCGGTGGTGTTGATCCTCAAGGAAGGCACCGACCTGATGGCGGCGCGGCAGGTGGTGCAGGAGCGGCTGGCGGTGGAGGCCTCGCGGCTGCCGGCGGCGGCGAACAAGCCGGTGATCCTCTCGCCGCTGTCGTCGACCAGCCGACTGATGAAGATCGGCGTCTCCTCGAAGACGCTCTCGCAGATGGACCTGACCCTGCTGGCCAAGTGGACGATCCGGCCGCGGTTGATGTCGATCCCCGGGGTGGCGAATGTGGCGATCTGGGGCCAGCGCGACCGGCAATACCAGGTGCTGGTCGACCCGGATCGCTTGCGGCTCAACGGCGTGACGCTCGACGCGATCGTCAAGTCCGTGACCGACGCCTCGGTCGTCTCGGGTGGCGGGTTCGTGGACATGCCCAACCAGCGGATCGCCGTGCGGCACGCCGCGGCCATTGAGGAGCCCGGGGACCTGGCCAAGATCACCGTCGCCTTCCGCAACGGCGCGCCCTGCGGCTGGGCGACGTCGCCGACATCAAGGTCGGCTTCCCGCCCCCGATCGGCGACGCCGTGATCAACGACGGCGAGGGCCTGCTCCTGATCGTCGAGAAGCAGCCGACCGGCAACACGCTCCAGGTCACCCAGGAGGTCGAGAAGGCCCTCGAGGCCCTCAAGCCGGCGCTCAAGGGCGCCGAGATCGACCCGACCATCTTCCGCCCCGCCGGGTTCATCGAGCGGTCGCTGGAGAACCTCCGCGAGGCGATGGTCATCGGCTGCGTGCTGGTGATCATCATCCTCGTGTCGTTCCTCTTCGACTGGCGGACGGCGCTGATCAGCCTGACGGCGATCCCGCTGTCGCTGGTCGCCGCGACGCTGGTCATCACCGCGGCGGGCGCCACGCTCAACACCATGGTGATCGCCGGGCTGGTGATCGCCATGGGCGAGGTGGTCGACGACGCGATCATCGACGTCGAGAACATCGTCCGTCGGCTTCGGCTCAACCGGACGCTGTCGCGGCCCCGGCCGTCGTTCCGGGTCGTGCTGGATGCCTCGCTCGAGGTGCGCAGCGCCGTCGTGTACGCCAGCTTGATCGTGATCCTGGTGTTCGTGCCGGTCTTCTTCCTCGAGGGGCTCTCCGGCTCGTTCTTCCGGCCGCTGGCGATGGCCTACGTGCTGGCGATCCTCGCCTCGCTCCTGGTGGCCCTGACCGTGACGCCGGCGCTGTCACTGCTGCTCCTGACCGGCGCCTCCGAGCGGCGGCGGGAGTCGCCGCTGGTGCGGGTCTTGAAGGCCATGTACCGCGCGATCCTGCCGCCCCTGGCGCGGCGGCCGGGCTGGGCGCTGGTGCTGCTGGCGGCGGCGTTCGTGGCCACGGGGTTCGGCGTCCGCGGCCTGAGCGAGTCGTTCCTGCCCGACTTCCAGGAGAACGACTTCCTGATGCACTGGATCGAGAAGCCGGGGACGTCGCTGGAGGCCATGCGGCGGGTCACGGTGAACGTCAGCAAGGAGCTGCGCTCGGTGCCGGGCGTCCGCAACTTCGGCTCGCACATCGGCCGGGCCGAGGTCGCCGACGAGGTCGTCGGCCCGAACTTCACCGAGCTGTGGATCAGCATCGACCCCAAGGCCGACCATGCCAAGACGCTGGCGCAAGTCCAGTCGGTGGTGGACGGCTACCCGGGGCTCTACAAGGACGTGCAGACGTACTTGAAAGAGCGGATCAAGGAGGTGCTGACCGGAGTCGGGGCCACGATCGTGGTGCGGATCTTCGGGCCGGACATGAATGTGCTCCGCGGCAAGGCGCAGGAAGCCTACAAGGCGATGGAAGGCATCCCGGGGATCACCAAGCTGACGGTCGAGCCGCAGCTCCTGGTCCCGCAGCTCGACGTCCGGCTGCGGCCGGAGGCCTCGGCGCGGCTGGGGCTGACCGCCGGCGACATCCGCCGCGCGGCGACGACCCTGATCAAGGGTTCGAAGGTCGGCGAGCTGTACCGCGAGCAGAAGATCTTCGACGTGGCTGTCTGGGGGACCGAGGAGATCCGCAACGACATCTCGAAGCTCAGCGAACTGCCGATCGAGACGCCGCTGGGGACGCACGTGCCGCTCTCCGACTGCGCCGAGATCGTGCTGGTTCCGGCGGCCAACGAGATCAAGCGCGAGGGGGCCTCGCGGCGGATCGACGTGACCTGCAACATCGCGCCGGGCGCCGACCTGGGCAGCGTGGCCAAGGCCGTCGAGGAGAAGGTCAATGCCCTCGACTTCCCCCGCGAGTACCACCCCGAGTTCCTCGGCGAGTACGCCGCGCGGGCCGAGTCGCAACAGCGGCTGATGGCCCTGGCGGGGCTGTCGCTCCTGGGCATCCTGCTGATCATCCACGCCGACTTCCGCTCGATGCGGCTGACGGCGCTGGTGGCCCTGACGCTGCCGTTCGCCCTGATCGGCGGCGTGGTCGGCGCGATCATCGGCGGCGGCGTGCTGTCGCTCGGCTCGCTGGTCGGGTTCGTGACGGTGCTGGGCATCGCGGCGCGGAACGGGATCATGCTGGTCAGCCACTATCGCCACCTCGAGTTGGAGGAGGGCGAGCCGTTCGGGCTGAACCTGGTGCTCCGCGGGTCGGAGGAGCGGCTGGCGCCCATCCTGATGACGGCGCTGGCGACCGGGTTGGCGCTGGTCCCCCTGGCCTGGTCCGGCAACAAGCCGGGCCACGAGATCGAGCACCCGATGGCGATCGTGATCCTCGGCGGCCTGGTCACCTCGACCGTGCTCAACCTCGGCTTGATGCCGGCACTCTACCTGGCCTTCGGCAAGGCCGGCGGCCGGCCCGAGGACGAGGAAGAGGAAGTCGCCGAGGGCCGGCTGGACGCGTGGGCCGTACAGCCCGCCCCCGCCGGCGCCCACGGGTCGGTCCCCGTCCACGCCAATCCGGGCGGATGAGGCGGAATTTATCACGGGATCAGGATCGGTTTAGACGCCTCCACTACATTGGACGACACCGCCGGCGGCCGCCCGATTCCGGGCCGGGCCGTCGCGGCGGCCATCCCAGAGGAGTACGACGATGCGAAGCCGATTGGGGATGTGCGGGGCGGCCCTCGTGGGCCTGGTGGCGACGGCCGTCGCGCTGCACGCGGACGAAGAGAAGATCCCCGTCGAGAAGCTGCCGGCCGCGGTGAAGAAGGCCGTCAAGAAGAAGTTCCCGGAGGCAAGGATCGGGGGGGCATCCAAGGAAGTCGAGGATGGCGCCACGACGTATGAGGTCGAGCTCAAGGTCGAAGGCCACTCGGTCGACATGGCCTTGAAGGCCGACGGGACGATCGTCGAGATCGAGAGGGAGGTCTCGGTGAGCGAGCTGCCGAAGGCCGTCAGGAAGAAACTGGCCGCCAGGTACCCCGGCGCCAAGATCGAGAAGGCCGAGCAGATCACCAAGGGCGAGGACGGGCCGGTCCGCTACGAGGTCGCCATCAAGGCCGAGGTCGTCTTCACGGCCAAGGGCAAGATCGTCCAGGCCAAGGAGGAAGACGAGGACGACGCGAAGCCGTCGGCGAAGGCCGGCAAGAAGCAGAAGAAGGAAGACGAGGACGACGACGAAGATGAAGACGAGGACGACGAGCGCGAGGTGAAGAGCAAGAAGCGGGATTGATCGAAGAGCCCCCTCACCCCGACCCTCTCCCCGTTGGGGCGAGGGCGGCCGGCCTTCTGCTCCGCTCTGCTTTTCGCTGTCGGCGGAGGGGCTCACCATCCCCTTCTCCCCGCCGGGGAGGAGGTGCCCGAAGGGCGGATGACGGGGTGACGTCCGACTCCGCATCCCCGCGTCCCTATTCCTGGCGCCGATCGGGGCGACAACGATCGTTCGATGGCTCCGCAATGGTCTGGCCCATGGGCATCCGCATCCTGATCGTCGAGGACGAGGCCGAGCTGGCCGATTTCGTGATCCGCGGCCTGCGAGAGGAGGGCTTCGTCGTCGAGCATGCCGCCGACGGCGAGCTGGCCTGGGCGGCGATGCGGTCCGGAACGTGGGACCTCGTCGTACTCGACTGGTGGCTGCCGGGCGAGGACGGCCTCTCGGTCCTGAAGCGGTACCGCCAGGCGGGCGGGACCGCGCCGGTGCTGTTCCTGACGGCGCGGGACGCGGTCGCCGACCGGGTGCGCGGCCTCGACGGCGGGGCGGACGATTACCTGTGCAAGCCGTTCGCCTTCGACGAGCTGCTCGCCCGGATCCGCGCCCTGGTCCGGCGGCGCGACCGGACCGCCGAGATGACGCTCACCCACGGGGATGTGAGCGTCGACCTGGCCGCACAGCGGGCCCGTCGGGCGGGCCGGCCGCTCGACCTGACGGCCAAGGAGCTGGCCCTGTTGACCTTCTTCCTGCGGCACCCCGGTCAGGTGCTGTCGCGGACTCGGATCTACGACCACGTCTGGGACGAGAGCTTCGACGGGCTCTCCAACACGCTGGAAGTCCACGTGATGGACCTGCGCCGCAAGCTCGAGGCGCACGGCCCCCGGGTCATCCACACCGTGCGCGGCCGGGGTTATCTCTACGAGGCCGCGCCTCCGGCGGAGTCGCCATGAGCCTGACCGGGCGGTTCTCGGCGCTGTTCCTGGCGGCGCTGGGCCTGTCGCTGATCGTCTTCTCGACGGCGCTGTACGTCTCGGCGCGGGTCTACCTGGCTCATCGCGTGCACGAGCGGCTCGACGCGACCCTGGCCATCCTGGCCGCCGCGGCCGAGATCCATCCCGACGACGTGGAGTGGGAGCCGACGGAGCGGGTCCTCATGCCCGGCCAGGAATCCGGGCCCGATCGGCTGCGCTGGATCGTCCTCGACGAGCGCGGCCGCCCGATCGATCGATCGCCCAACCTGGCCGGCATGGACGACCTGGCGGAGGAGCTGGCGCGCCAGGACCCCGGCGGGTCGGAGCGGAGCCGGCTAGTCGATCGTCAAGGCGGGACCTGGCGGGTCTCTCGCCGAGTCCTCCGGCCCGGAGGCACTCTGGCCTCGGGCTCGGCGGCGGGGCAGGGGGGTGAGCCGGCTGCCCCCGATCGCCCCGATGCGCTGCATCCCTGGCTCGTCCTGGTCGCCTGGCGCCGCTCGGGCCGATGGATGCGACGCTCACCACGCTGGGCGGGCTGCTGGCCGCCCTGAGTGCGGGGATCTGGCTGCTGGCGGCCGCGGTCTGCCGCGGGCTGTCGCGGCGGGCGCTCTTGCCCCTGACTCGGATGGTCGAATCGGCGCGCGGGCTCGATGCCGCCGACCCCGGCTGGTGCCTGTCCGGAGCCGGGACCGGCGACGAGCTCGACAACCTCGGCCGGGCGTTCAACGAGCTGCTGGCCCGGCTGCACGTCGCCTACGAGCGGCAGCGCCGATTCAGCGGCGATGCCTCGCACCAGTTGCGGACCCCGCTGACCGTGCTCATCGGCCAGCTCCAGGTCGCGCTGCGGCACGAGCGCTCGGGCGAGGAATACCGGCGTGCCCTGACCTCGGCCCTGGGCCGCGCGGAGCAGCTCGCGCAGATCGTCGAGGCGCTGCTGTTCCTGAGCCGCGCCGAGGCCGAGGCCGGCCTGCCGGGCGTCGTGCCGATGGAGTTGCACGCCTGGACCGCCGAGCACCTGGCGGGCCGGCCGGCGGACGGGAGTGAGGCGCCGGTCGTCCACCGCCCCGACGGGCCGGATCCGCTCTGGATCAAGGCCCACCCCGCGCTCCTGGGCCAGTTGCTCGACAACCTGCTGGACAACGCCGCCAGGCACGGCACGGCGGGCTCGCCGGTCGTCGTCGAGACCCTGCGCGGCCAACGGGGGGCGATCCTGGCCGTCGAGGATCGGGGATGCGGGATCGCGCCGGGGGACCTGCCGCACATCTTCGAGCCGTTCTACCGATCGGCGCAGGCGCGGCGGCGCGGCGTGGCCGGCGTGGGGCTGGGCCTGGCGGTCGTCCGCCGGATCGCCACGGCCTGCGGCGGCTCCGTGACCGCGTACAGCGAGCCGGGCGCGGGGGCACGCTTCGAGGTCCACTTCCCCCTGATGCCGACGCCCGTCGAGCCCACGGATACGCCTGCCGAGATCGACCTGCACCCGGTGGGCGGGGTAGAATCGAAGGGGTGATCGATCCTGCGGAGGTGGACGCGAGATGCGGCGGGCCCGGACGGGAGCAGCCATCGGTGAAGCTGGAATCCATATCCATTCGCGATTTTCGATGCATCGAGAGCCTCGATCTCTCGTTCAAGGACGACCTGGACCTGATCCGCGATCGTGTGCCGATCGTCGGGCCCAACACGAGCGGCAAGACGAGCATCCTCGATGCGATTGCCCTCAGTTTGATGCCGATTACCGGCGTGTTCCCGCCTCGCGAGGGTTTACGGCTGAGTCCTCCTGCGATAGTCCGGTCGGGGGCCATCAGGACGCAAGTGTCATCGACCCTCTGGTTCAGCGATGACGAAATCGAAGCGACCAAGGAAGTGATCGCTCGCAGCGAGGCGAAGGGCCATATGCCCGTGCCATCGGAGGGTCGCGTCACGGTCCACTGGACGTATCCCGATCCTGAGGCACCATTCCCATGGGGATACCACCGTTGGGAACCACCGAACGGCTATACCATGTCCCTGGGCCGGCAGTACCTGGCGGGGAATCTTCACGTCCCCGGCTTGGGACCGAGGCTGTTTCAGCAGCTCGGGGGGGTTTTCTTGTTCGACCAACAGCGGACGGGCTTGTCAAAGCTCCTCCCCAACCAGGAAATACGCCAACTCGGTCAACTCCTGAATCCAGAGCTGTTCGGAAGGGACAACGGGACTCCCCCGATCGGTATCGGCGCCGCCCAGCGATGGGAACAGGCCGGATATACTCCCACTAGAGACCCTCGCCTGATCCTGACGAGCCTGGCGATGCGGGCCCAAGTGGCCCAGGATCCCAAGGCAACAGAGAAGGAGGACTTCGCTCGGTTGAAGCAGATTTACGAGCACGTGTGCCACCCTCATACTATCGGCGATCTGTACAACACGGAGCACGGCCTCGACATGGAGTTCTGGCACCACCGAGTCAGGTATTACTACGATGGATTGAGCAGTGGACAGCAGGCGATCCTGCTGATGCTCCTCCGGTTCGCCACAGTGCGGATCCATCGCTCGATCGTGCTGATCGACGAGCTGGAGCTGCACCTGCACCCCTTGTGGCAAGGCCGCCTATACGCCGCACTGCCTAGGTTAGGAGAAGATAATCAGTATATCTTCACCACTCACTCGACGTACCTCCGCGACACGATCGCAGAGCAGTTCTACCACGCGACGGGTGACGTCGCCCTGCCCGCGGTCACGAGTTGAGGTGTCACGCTCATGGCCGAGTTGTGGCTGGTGTGCGAGGGCGAACCCGGCAGCGTGGACGTCGCCCTGCTCAACGATGTCTTCAACGTGTTAGGGGCCGGGATCGCCGTCAGGCCGGGATTCGGGAGTAACTTGAGGCCGGTGGCCACATTCCTCGAGAATCAAGGCGGCGGCACGGCCGCGTTCATCCACGATCGGGATTATCGCCCACGGGAGGTGGCCGAGGCCGCATTCGCGGACGGGAAGCCCGGCTTCTTCTGGCGAAGGCATTCGATCGAGAACTACCTCCTACCGCCAACGATCATTCTCCGGGCGTTGCAGGGCGTGCGAGAGAAGTTCGAGCGGCAGCGCCGCGGCGGCGTTCCGGCCTGGTTCGCGGCCGTGCCTACCGATCCCGAGCAGGTCGCCGAGGCCCTTCGCGAGTGCGCGAGCAAGCGGGCGGCGGAAGAGGCATGTCGGCTGGCCAGTCACCGCCTCTGGGATGCCCTCCCGCCTTCAGTGGGACAGGTCCAGAGGCGTAACCCCACCGTGCCGGGCTCTGAGGATCCGAGTGCCTGGCGAGACGCACTGTGTCAGGAAGCGGAGCGGGTCTGTCGCGCGGCGGCGCAGACCGCCGAGTGCGCGAGTTTCTATCGCGAGGCCGTGACCTTGCTGTTCGACACGACTCACGCCGAGATCACCGCCAATTCGTACATCAAAGACTTGGAGTTCTTGATCGATTTCCACGGCCGGGATTTGCTGAAAACCTTCCACCAGTGGCTCGTCTCCCGCAAAGTCCCGCTATCCTACGAGAGACTGTCCGGTGAGCTGATGCCCGTGGCCGTCCAACAGTACGCCGGTAACCGAGCGATCTACGGCAAAGACGACTTCCGCGACCTGGCCAACGCGGTCCGAGCGCTCGCGGGGCTGGCCCCACTGGCTTGACTCCCGCAAGACCGCGCTTCCTCCTCACCTCGATCCTCCGTTCAACGCCGCGGAGGTCTCCGGTGGCGCCACCGACCCGTCTACTTCCCCGAGTCGCCGAGAAGCAGCTCGGAGTTCATCAGGCGATCGGGTTCCATGAGCTTGGTGTGGAAGCCGAGCTTGTTGCAGATGCGCAGCATGCCTTGGTTCTGCGGCAAGACCACGGCGCTGATACGGTACAGCCGCTCGTCGCGGCCGATGGCGACGAGCCGGCGGAGCAGTTCGGTCCCCAGCCCGCGCCGCTGGAACCCGTCGCGCACCAGGAGGGAGAACTCGGCCTCGTCCCGGTCGTCCAGGCGGATCAACCTCCCCATGGCGATGATCTCCCGCTCTCCGGTTTGCGAGTCCGTGTAATCGGCGACCAGGGCCACCTCGCGGTCGTAGTCCGTGTGGCAGGTCCGGATCAGCCGGTCGTGGGCGATGCGCCGGCTCAGCTTCAGGGTCTGGAAGAAGCGCAGGTAGACCGTGTCCTCCGACAGCTTCTCGTGGAACCGAACCACCAGCGGCTCGTCTTCGGGCCGGATCGGGCGGATCATGACGGACAGGCCGTCCTCGCCCGTCCACGGGGCGACGTACTGGGTGGGATAGGGACGGATGGCGGGGCGGGGCAGCCGCTCCACATCCACATCCGCACCGTGCAGGACCACCCGAGCGTCCAGCGCGATCAGTCTCCTGCGCGAGACGAAGAGCGGGTTGATCTCGATCTCCTTGATCCGACGATGCTCGAGCACCAGCCCGCTGAACCGGACCATCAGCCGCTCCAGGGCGCCGAGATCGACGGGACGGCGACCGCGGCCCCCCTTCAGGACCTTGAAGATCCGGGTGCGCTCCATCAGCCGCCGCGCCAGCGTCGTGTTCAGCGGCGGCAAGGCCAGCTTGTGATCCCGGATCAGCTCCACCAGGCGCCCGCCCGCGCCGAAGAGGAGCACCGGGCCGAACTCGGGATCGGGGCTGCAGCCGATGATGAGCTCGTAGCCGTCGAGCTTGACCATCGGCTGGACGGTCACGCCCAGGAAGTGCCCGGCGCCGGCTCGCCGCGAGACCGATCGCTCGATCGCGAGATAGGCGCGGCGCACCGCCTGGGCGTCGGTCAGGTCGAGCTGAACCCCACCGATGTCGGCCTTGTGCGTGATCGTGTGCGAATGGACCTTCAGGACGACGGGATAGCCGAGTTCCGTCGCGTGGGTCACGGCCTGCTGCTCCGTGGCGGCGACCCGGGTCGGCACCGTGGGGATGCCGTAGAGCGAGAGCAGCCGCTTCGATTCGGCCTCGCTCAAGAGGGTCCGTCCCGCGGCCAGGACGGAGGCGATCAGGTCCTGGGCCCCGACGCGATCGGCCTTGCCATCCTCGTTGCCGGCCAGCTCCGGCGTCTCGTACAGGCCACGAATGATCTGACTGTAGCGCCACATATGGTTGAAGGCGCGGGCGGCGGTGTCGGGATAGGGGAAGGCCGGGATGCCGGCGCGGTGCAGGATCGACTCGCCGGCCGCCACTTCGTCCCCACCCATCCAGCTCGCCAGCACCGGCTTGTCGGCGTGGGCGCAATGGGCCTTCAACTGGTCGGCGGTCCGGGTCGGGTCGATCATCGCCTGGGGCGTCAAGATCACCAGCAGGCCGTCGGTGTTCGGGTCCCGCGAGGCGATCTCCAGCGCCTTGACGTAACGGTGGGGGTCCGCATCGCCCAGCAAGTCGATGGGGTTGCTGTGACTCCAGGGCGAGGGGAGGATGCCGTTGAGCGCCTCGATGCTCTCGGGCGCCAGGGGCGCCAGCTGCCCGCCGCCGGCGATCAGGGCATCGGTGGCGATCACGCCCGGGCCGCCCGCATTGGTCAGGATCATCAGGCGAGGCCCCTTGGGCCGCGGCTGGTTATTGAGGATATCGGCCATGCTGAACAGCTCGGAGATCCGGTTGAACGCGCAACACGCCGCAGCGGCGGAAGGCGGCGTCGAGCACTTCGTCACTCCCGGTCAGCGACCCGGTGTGAGCCGTCGCCGCCCGCCGCGCCCCCTTCGTGCGGCCGGGCTTGATGACGATGATCGGCTTGGTCAGGGCCACCTCGTGCGCGGCCGAGACGAAGGACCGCGCGTCGCCGATCGACTCCATGTAGATGATGATGCTCTGGGTCTGCACGTCGTTGCCGAAGTAATCGATCAGATCGCCCCAGCCGACGTCGAGCTGCGACCCCACCGAGACGAAGGCGCTGAAGCCGACGTTGGCCCGCAAGCCCCAGTCGAGCACCGAGGCGCCGAGGGCCCCGCTCTGACTGAGGAACGCGATCCTCCCCGGTCGGGCCATGGCGCTGGTGGCCGCGGCGTTCAGTCCGCTCATCGGGCTGACCACACCCAGGCTGTTCGTGCCCAGGACCCGCAACCGGCCGCGCCCCGCGTTCTTCATGATCCGGCGCTCGAGCTCCGCGCCTTCGGCTCCGCTCTCCCTGAACCCGGCCGAGGTGATGATGGCCGCCCGGACACCGGCCTCGACGCACTCGGCGATCAGGTCGGGCACCGTCGGCGCCGGCGTGGCCACGATGGCCAGGTCAACCGGGTCGGGCACGTCCTTGATCCGCGGGTGGGACTTGATACCCAGGACGCGCGCCCGCTTCGGATTCACCGGGAAGACGGTCCCGCCGAACGGGCTGGTGATCAGGTTCCACACGAGCGTCCGGCCGATGCTACCGGCCTTCTCCGACGCCCCGATGACGGCGATGCACTTGGGCGTGAAGAACGATTGCAGGCCACCTCCCTTGGCGGCGAGCAAGTTGGTGGCGAGATTCTCCGACGACAGCCCGCTCACGGTATTCATGCGCCTCTTTCCTCAATTCACTTCCCCGAGGAGACCGTCCCATCGGGTTCTGGAGAAGATCAGATCGTGGATCGGGACCTCCACTCGCCGACATCCGGACCCGGTTACGACCACGGCCAACCGACCAGGTATCGGTCCCACAGGAGGTCCAGCACCGGCGCCGCATCGCCGGCGATCTTGACCGCGACCTCGGACGACACCGCCGTGGTCTCCGGGTTGATCTCCACCGTCGCGACCCCCGCCGCCCGGGCCAGCTCGACCGGGGCGGCGATGTAATCGAACACGCTGCTCGTCCCCACGCTGAAGACGACGTCGAACCCCACGCCGAACTCGTACCACAGCCGCGCCAGCTTCTCCTCCGGGACCTCCTCGCCGAAGAGGACCACCGTGGGGCGGACGGTGCCCTGGCAACACGGGCAGTGCGGCGGCAAGGCCAGCTCGGCGTAGTCGGGCACCTCCGCCGCGTAATCGCACCGGGTGCAGTGAAGATCGTGCAGGTCGCCGTGCAGATCGAGCACCCGACTCGAGCCGGCCCGCGAGTGCAGTCCGTCGACGTTCTGCGTCACCGTCCAGACGGCATCGAAGTAGCTCTCCATCTCGGCGATGACGCGGTGCCCCCGATTGGGGGCCGCGCCCCGCGTGGAGACCTCCAGCTCGAGGAGGTGGCGCCAAGTGATCTCCGGCTGGGACGCCAACGTCGGCCCCGATAGGGCTTGCTCGATCGGCAAGCCCTGGGAAGGCGTGTGATCGGTGCGATAGAGGCCGTCGCGACCACGGTAGGTCGGCAGTCCCGAGTCGGCCGAGAGGCCGGCGCCGGTGATGAACAGCACGCGGCGGGCGCGGCGCAGCATGTCGATGACGACGTCGATGGCCCGATCATCGGCCCGGGATAACGCCGGGGCGGGCTCTGG
The DNA here is from genome assembly GCA_963815795.1 of uncultured Planctomycetota bacterium. GTDB lineage: Bacteria > Planctomycetota > Planctomycetia > Isosphaerales > Isosphaeraceae > JAKAUH01. The sequence continues at coordinate 322,358 of CAWFIC010000017.1, forward strand.
GGATCCGGTTCGTGCTATTCCCATGGTAGGCTTCCTGCCGGGTTTCCCGGCCGCGCATCGCCTCCGCCCGGTGCCCCGACCCATCCGGCGCTACCCGGGACGGGGTCGCCGCCAGGGCGAGCGGGCCGTAGACGACGTCAGAGTGCCCCGTGATCCACCCGATATCCGCCGTGCACCAGTACACGTCCTCCGGATGGATGTCTTGCACGAAATCGTCTCGTCCGTCACGTTCGCCTGGGCGATGAAGTCTCGCGGCGGGTAGACGTACTCCTCCTCCCTCCAGTGAACGGCCACTTCCGCCTCGGAAACCTCGGCGCCCTCTCGTTGGTCCGCCATCTGCCACCTCCTCCCTCACCGTCGCGAGGTCGCGAACAGTCGTGGCGTCGAAGTGAGTCGGTGACCACCGGCCCCTCCGATCCGCCGGTTCCGCCGGCGGGAGCATCGCCCCTCCACGAGGGACCTTCGCCGTGAGACCACGACATCTTGCCAGCCGCCGGCTCCGCAGACCAACCTCGCCGGATCGCGGAGCTTCACCCCTCAAGGAGCCGAGGATGACTCATCCGCCACGAACGATCGGAGGAACAGGAGCTGTTACCGCATGCGAGCGATCGCATCTGATGGGAGATCCCTGGCATCCGGTCATCAGACGCCAGGGCGCATGAAAAAACCCCAACCATGCGATCGTTCGCACAGCGGGGCCACCATAGCCTGCCTCAATGCCCGCCTAGAGCAAGGGCGTATCCGCTAATATACTCGCGGCGATGAGCCGTGTCAAGAACCCAGCAATCGTCCTGGATAAATTTGTGCTGACAAGTCTATCCCATGATGAGACGAGTTGCGGGGATGAGGAGCGGGAGGCTCGCCGAGAGGATCAGCGAGGTCCGGAGCGGACCACGGCCGGCTGAAGTGGTATCAGATTAAAGATTATTCAAACGATGATCATAATGGTGCCGCCCATATCCGGCAGGTCGACATATCGGGCGGCGCTCGAGACGTTGCTCGAGGCGGCCGCGGCCCCGAAGCAGACCGCCGAGCGCCGTCGAAAGCCGCGGAACATCCGCCACGGCAACTCGATCAGACCGAGGTAAGACCGCCCCTTCCGTGACGGCCGCCGTGTGGATTCCGACCCGGCGGTCACCATCGTCGCCTGGCTCACCCCCTGATCCTCGCCTCCCCACCGCCCCCGACCATCCCACCCTTTCCGCCCCGTCCTTCGGCACACCCGCCACGCCCGCCACTACGCCCACACACCGCGCAAGCCGCCCGGCTCGCATAGCCCGGATTCCCCGCGCCCGCCAACCCCCGCCACGGCCCGTTTGACATCCACACAATCCACGATACAATGCATCAATGCGGTAGGGTTGCTCGGCGCAGGCGGGTTGGGCGAGGCGGCCTGAGGAAAAGCGGCGAAGTTGAGTGGACTGGGGCGGGGCCGTCGGTCGCATTTAATGAGGCAGGGAGTCGTTGCTTCTTCCCAACTGGAGGATGGGTCATGGAGTTCAGGGGTGGGCTCGCAGGGGGTGGTCGCTTCGGGGGGATCGGGCGGGCTCGGCGGACGGAGCGGCGGGTTCGACGGGCGGGGCTGCGGCTGGAGATGGAGCGGCTGGAGGATCGGGTGGTGCTCTCGACGCCGACGTCAACGTGGACGGGGGCCGACGCCGTCGCCACCGGGAACAACAACTGGACCGACGCGAAGAACTGGGACACGCTACCGGTGAGCGGCAACAACCTGCTCTTCCCGGCGGGGCTCACTGGTGCGGCCCTGAACAGCAACGACGACATGTCCCTCGCCTCGGGATCCTCTTTCGGGTCGCTGACGATCCAGGGCAGCGGGTACACCATCGCCAGCACCCAGAACAACACGTTGCCGCTCTCCGGCTCGATCGACGCCTCGGCGACCTCGGGCAGTTCGAGCCTCAATCTGGCCGTCCCCTTCGGCACGACCGCAGCGACCGTGACGGTCGACAACGCGGCGGCGACCCTGACGATGGGCAAGGCGATCACGGGCTCGGCCGGGTTGACCAAGGCGGGGGCCGGCGTGCTCGACCTGACGGGGACCAACACCTACGGGGACACCACGGTCGCCGCCGGGACGCTCCTGGTCGACGGCTCCGTCAACGGCACCGTCACGGCCAACACGGGCACGACCCTCGGCGGGGTGGGGACCGTCGGCTCGATCACGACGACCGCCGCCACCGTCAGCCCGGGCGACTCCTCCACGGTCACCGGCATCCTGACCAATAACGGCTCATTGACCCTGGATTCCAGCTCGAAATTCGACGTGACCATCAACGGCACCACCGCCGGCACCGGGTACGACCAGTTGGTCGCCGGGGGGAGCGGCGGCGCCATTTCCCTGGCCAACGCGACCCTGAACGTCTCGACAGAATCGTTCAACCCGACCACGGGCGATACGTTCACGATCCTGCACAATACCAGCGGCTCGGCGATCCCCGATACTTTCAAGGGCCTGGCCGATGGGGCCACCGTGACGGCCGACGGCCACGAGTTCATGATCAACTACAACGTCGGGGCTGACAAGGACGTGGTGCTGACCGCCATCAGCTTCCCCTCGGTCATCTGGACGGGCACCGACGCCCTGAATACCACCAACCCCAACGCCAACTGGTCCGACCACAACAACTGGCAGGGCGGGGTGGCGCCGGTGGCCGGTGACACCATCTTCTTCCCGGGCGGCCTCTCGGGCGCGGCCCTGACCAACAACAACGATATCGCTAGCACGACCTTCAACTCGATCGCGGTCGAGGCGCAGGGCTATACGATCTCAGGGGATGGCGTGACGCTGTCCGGCTCGCTCTACGCCTCGCAGACCTCGGGCAGCTCGACGCTCAACCTGCCGGTCGGCTTCGGCGCGACCGCGGCGACCGTGACGGTCGACAACACGGCGGCGAGCCTGACGATGGGCGGCGCCGTCGCGGGCTCGGCCGGGTTGACCAAGCAGGGTGCGGGCATGCTCGACCTGGCGGGGACCAACACCTACACCGGGGGCACCACGGTCGCCGCCGGTACGCTCCTGGTCGACGGCACTATCGCCGGCGCCGTCGGGGTCAGCTCGGGCGCGACCCTGGGCGGGTTGGGGACCATCGGCACGTCGACGAGCGTCGGCTCGATCTCGGCGACCGCCGCCACCGTCAGCCCGGGCGACTCCGCGACGAACACCGGCGTCCTGACCGATACCGGCACGTTGACCATGGACTCCAGCTCGAACTTCGATGTGACGATCAACGGCACCACTTCGGGCACGACGTACGATCAGTTGATCGCCGAGGGGGCCGTCAACCTCGGCAGCGCGACCTTGAACGTCTCGGTCGGGGGCGGCTTCGTCCCGGTCACGGGCGACCAGTTCACGATCATCCACAACACCAGCGGCTCGGCCATCACCACCACCTTCAAGAATCTGGCCGAGCAGGCGGGCTTCACGGCCGACGGGTACAACTTCACGATCAGCTACAAGGGGGGAGGGAGCAACGGGACCGGCCAGGACGTGGTGCTGACCGTCGGCACCCCCACCCAGTTCACCTGGGCGGGGACCGACGCCGCGGCGGGCACCAGTACGAAGTGGTCCGACGGCAATAACTGGAAGGGCGGGGTGGCCCCGTCGGCCGGGGACGCCATCATCTTCCCGACCGGCGTCTCGGGCAACGCCCTGAACAGCGACAACGACATCTCCAACACGATCTTCGACTCGATCGCGATCAAGGAGGCCGGCTACCAGATCACGGGGGATCCCGTGGGGCTGGCCGGCGCGAACGCGATCGACGCCTCGCAGAGCTCGGGCTTGTCAACGATCGGCCTGCCCATCACCTTGAATCAGGGCGTGAACACGGTCACGGTCGAGACCTCGGGGGCGACGCTCAAGCTGAGCGGCGTGGTCGCGGCGCCGAGCGGGGTGACCAAGCAGGGCCAGGGTACGCTCGACCTGGCGGCCGACAATGGCTCGCTGCCGGTGGCCGTCAACCTCGGCACGCTGCTGGTCGACGGCAAGGCCGGCGACGTCACGGCCAACACGGGCACGACCCTCGGCGGCGGTACGGTCTCCGGCACGACGGTCAACGTCACCTCGATCAACGCCACCGCCGCGGTCGTCAGCCCGGGCGACTCCTCAACCGTGACCGGCATCCTGAACGACTCGGGCCCCCTGGTGATGAACTCCACCTCGTCGTTCGACGCGACGCTCAACGGTAACACGGCCGGCACCGGCTACGATCAGGTCGCGGCCGGCGGCCCCAGCACCGGCGACACCATCACCCTCGGCAACGCGACCTTGAACATCTCGCTCGGGTCCGAGTTCCCGACCAACAGCGGCCAGCAGTACACGATCGTCAAGAACAACAGCGGCCAGGCGATCAACGGCACGTTCGCCGGCCTGGCCGAGGGCGCCACCCTGACCATCTCGAATCGGAGCTTCTCGATCACCTACAAGGGGGGGGGGAGCAGCGGCACCGGCCAGGACGTGGTCCTCACCAGCCTGCTCTCCACCACGACCAAGGTCAGCTCCCCCACGAGCCGGCCGGTCTCGGGGCAGTCGGTCACGCTGACGGCCACGGTGGCGCCCGCGACGGGCTCGGGTACGCCCACCGGCACCGTCACCTTCACGTCCTCCTTGAACGGGACGACGACCACCCTGGGCACGGTGACGCTCACGCCCAGCTCGGGGGGCATTGCGACGCTGGTGACGACCAAGCTCACGGCCGACATTGGTCAACAACAAAACCTGGTCACGGCGACCTACTCGGGCGACACGACCTACGCCCCCAGCAGCAACACGACGCCGCTGGCGGTCCCCGTCACGCAGGCGTCGACGACCACGACGGTGACCGCCAGCCCCAACCCGGCGCTGACCGGCCAGGCGGTGACGCTGACGGCCACGGTCCTGGTGCAGAGCCCCGGCACGGGCACGCCCACCGGCACCGTCGACTTCAAGGACACCGTGAACGGCACCACGACCGACCTGGGCTCCCCCAGCCTGTCCGACGGCGCGGCGACCCTCACCACGACGAGCTTGCCCGCCGGGACCAACTCGATCACGGCGATCTACTCGAGCGACACCAACTTCGCCGCCAGCACGTCGTCGCCGATCAGCGTGGTGGTCGCCCAGGGGACCACGGCCGTCTCGATCTCGGCCTCGAATGCCAATCCCTTCGCGCTGCAGCCGGTCACGTTCACGGCGATCGTCTCTTCGACCTCCGGGCAAGGTACGCCCACCGGCACCGTCACCTTCATGTCCTCCTTGAACGGGACGACGACCACCCTGGGCACGGGCACGCTCAGTTCCGGCGCGGCGACGTTCACGGCCAATGCCCTGACGGTCGGCCCGCAGTCGATCCTGGCGGTGTACTCGGGCGACACATCGTTCCTGGCCTCCACCTCACAGCCGCTCTCGGTGGTCGTCGGCCACCGGAGCGACCTGTTCGTCAACCAGGTTTACCTCGACGTCCTGGGCACGCCCGCGAATGTGGGCTCCACCCTCTGGATCGCGCTGATCAACGGCGGCTTTTCCCCCCAGCGGGTCGCCCGCTATATCCTCGTGAGCAAGACCGCCAAGATCGCCGCGGTCGACCACGTCTATGAATCGCTGCTGGACCGCCCGGCGACGTCGAGGGAGCTGAAGCGGCGCTGGCCTCGGGCGCCACCTCGACGACCCCGGTTTATATCAACGTGTTCGGCTCGAAGGAGTATTACCAGACCGCCGGCCACGGCACGACGGACGGCTTCCTCTCGGCGCTGGCGCAGGACTGGTTCGGCGTGCCGTTCCCGGCCCCGGTCGAGGCGCGACTCGCCCGGGAACTCGGCCGGGGCGTCTCCCGCACCCAGGTCGCCCGCCAGGTCATCACCAGCCCTAACGGCGTGAACGCCCAGGTCAACAGCATCTTCGAGGCCGTCCTCGAGCGGCCCGCCACCGCCAGGGACGAGAGGCAGTTCGCGCCCCTCGTCCGCCAGGGCAACCTGGTCTCCGTCTACGACACCCTGTTCGCCTCCACGGAATTCAAGACGAAGTTCGTGGATATCGGTGCGCCGTAGGGTGGGTCGAACGCCGCAAGGCGGCGTGAGGCCCACCGGGAGAGCCGATCCGGTGGGCCTCGCCGCGATGAATCGCGGCTCGACCCACCCTACGACCGGAGCGAGTGGCCTCACGGCTTGGCCACGCCGATGATGGCGACGGCCAGCCGGCCGCCGGCGTTGCCCGCGGGCTGCGACTTCAGGTCGTCGGCCTTCTCGTGCACGACCAGCCCCCGGCCGAGGATGCAATTGGCGCCTTCGAAGCTGAGCTCATCGTCTTCGAGGTCGATGACGGCCTTGCCGTGCTCGTTGGCCTTGACGTTGCCCAGGTCGCCGACGTGCCGCTTCGGGCTGTCGTGCGACGCGTGCTGCGCCTTGGCCGGGTTGAAATGCCCGCCGGAGGCCATGCCGTCCGGGCTCCAGACCCCGAACTCGTGCACGTGGAAGCCGTGCTCGCCCGGCGTCAGGCCGCTGATCTCGCCGTGGACGTGCATCCCGTGGGACGTCTTCTCGAAGTAGATCGTGCCCTTGACCTTGCTCTCGGTCTTCGTGGTCGGGATCAACTGAGCCTCCGCCTTGGACACCGAGTTGGCGGCGTGGGTCTGCTCCGACGCCGCCTGGGTCCGCAGGCCGAGCATCATCAAGCAAACACACGAGCCGACGCACAGAGCAGTCATCCACTTGTTCTTCGCCATGTCATGTCTCCTTGGTTGCTGGTAGATGCTGTATGAAGCTCTTCTCTTCTCTGAGCCGCCGGATGCACCTTAGCCTGGTGCGGGCAGGGTCTCAAGGGGCTTCCTTGCTTTCGTCAGTCCTGTAGGGTGGGCCATGGCCACCGATCGTTGGCCTCGACCGGTGGCCATGGCCCACCCTACGCGAGTCCGCAAGCGATCGTGCAAATTCCAGACCCCGACGGCTCGTCGCGTGGACAATCGCACATCCATGGCCCACAATATCCTGGAGCCACTTGCGGTTTCGTTGGGGCGCTCCTGCGCCAAGACCGGTGGACTGAGGACTCAGGGACTGAAGGCTCAAGGACTCATGACGATCAGCGCGTTGATCCTGGCCCGGCTGCTGGCCGCCGGCGAGAAGGGGGAGCTAGGCTCGAAGGTCCGCAAGGACCTGGAGCCGCTGCTCTCGTATCGATGGGCGGGCGCGGCGCTGACCGAGGTGGTGGATCGCGCGCTCGACGAGCTGGGATCCGCCGGGCTGGTGGCCCGCCTGGCCGGCAAGACCAGGAAGGCCATGCCCCGGATCGTCCTGACCGCCGAGGGCCGCCGGCGGACGCTCGAGGCGCTGGGCGTGACCGAGCTGAGGCCGAAGACCACCTGGGCGGTGCTCAGAAAGACATATCTGCCCGCCGCCGCGCTGGGATTGCCGGCCGCGGGCGCGGCCGCCTTCAAGGCCATGGCTTCGGACCCGGTCTTCCGCGCCGTGCTGCTCAAGCGGCAGTTCGAGCTGCCGACCGCCGAGGTCCCCAAGATCGACGACGCCATCGACGCCCTGGCCTGGAAGCTGATCGGCTTCGACGGCGTGGCGAAGAAGTTCGACGCCAGGGCGGTCAAGACGGCGGTCTTGAACCGCGAGCTGGGCGACGACCGCGCGGCCGACTTCAAGAAAGCCGCCAACCGGCTGGTGGCCCGCCAGGCCGGCGCCCGCCGCGACGACGCGAAGGAATTGCGCGACGCCGTCATCCGCGCCTGGATCGGCCGGGAGGGGCAGGCGGAGAGCGAGGTTCCGGCGCCGCAACTCGAAGCCCGACCGACCGAGCCCGACGTTCGCCCGACGCTCGACCCCGCGGCGCTGGCCGAGCGTGTGCAGGCCGCGGCCCGCGATTGCCCGACGGGCCGATACGGCGATCACAAGGTGTTCATCTCGCATGTCTGGGATCGCCTGCGGCCGGAGCCCGACTTCGCCGGCATGGACCTCGACGGCTTCAAGCGGGCGCTGGCCGAGGCCAACAACCTCCGCCTGATCGACCTGGCCCGCGCCGACCTGATCCAGGCGATGGACCCGGAGGACGTCCGCCGGTCCGAGGTCCAGTATCTCAACGCGACATTCCATTTCGTGCGGATTTGAGAAGGCATGTTCCTGCAAGAGAGGCCGTCATGGCGACCGTCACCCTGAGCGAAGCACCGGGCCCGGAGCCAGCGAGCGAACCGAACGGCGCGAGGCCGACGCCCGCATCGCCGCGTTCTGCTCGCCGCACCTGCCCGACCCCTTCCACGCCATCGCTTACGCCAGTCAGGTCTGGACCCCCGACCCGTTCGACGTGGAGTCGATCCACCGCGACGCCCGCGACCTGCTGCGGCGGATCGTGGGCCGCGTGCTCCAGCCGTCGGGCCTGGCCGTCGGCCGGATCCTGCTGATGCTGGGCGAGGCCGGCTGCGGCAAGACCCACCTGATGCGCGCCTTCCGCAACGAGCTCCACGCGCGGGGGCAGGGATACGTCGGCTACATGCAGATGACGGCGTACACCGACGACTACAGCCGGTATGTCCTCGGCAACCTCATCGAGTCGCTCGACAAGCCCTACGACGAGCCGCGGTCGCCGACATCGGGGCTGATGCGGCTCTCCAACGCGCTGGCCGAGTCGACTCGGAGCGAGGGCGCGCGCCGGGCCTCGCCGACGCCCTGGACCGGCTCCGCGAGGCGGCGCCGGGCCAGCCGGGGCTCGATGAATCGGTCCGCGAGCTGGCCGACCGGCTCGCGCTGGACCCGCGGTTCGCCTCGATCGATTACGACCTGGTGCAGGCGCTCGTGTATCTCCAGGCGGCCGACCCTCGGGTCAAGGCCCGCGTGCTGAAGTACCTCCGCTGCGAGGACCTGACGTCCCGCGACCGCCAGGATCTGGGCGGTATCGTGCCGAGGGTCTACGCGTCGGCGTCGCAATGGATGATCCAGCGGCTGGGCGAGCTGATCTGGACCGTGGAGAAGGTGCCGCTGGTGTTGTGCGTGGACCAGCTCGAGGACATGTTCGACCAGGGCGAGGCGCCGGCGCGATTCCGCCGGGTGCTGGCGACGCTCTGTGACCTCATCAGCCGGCTGCCGTCGGCGATCGTGGTGATCTCGTGCCTGGAGAACTTCTACGACGAGGTCAAACGGCATTTGACTCAGCCGATCTCGCGGCGGGTGACGGCCGCCCCCGGTCCGGTGGAATTGCCCGCGGCGTGCGACCGCGACCAGGTCGTCGCCCTGATCGGCCGGCGGCTCGAGGCATTGTACCGGTCGGCGGGCGTCCCATACGTCGCGGCCGAGCCGACGTATCCGCTGCCCGATGCCCTGGTGCGCCGGCTGGTCGGCCTCGGGGCGCGCGACGTCCTCGAGGAGGTCGGGCGCTACCGCGAACGTTGCATCGCGAAAGGGAAGATGGTCGAGTACCCTTTTGAGGGCGGCGGCGACGAAGCCGGCGCGGCCGCGCGGGAGCTCGACCGGAAGATCGTCGCGATCGAGCAGGCGTGGAACGAGGCGCGCTCGGCCCCGATCGTGGTGCCGTCGGACGAGTCCGAGCTGGCCGCGATCCTGGCCGAGGCGGTCGCCTCGTGCACGGGCGAGCTCGAGGCGGGCACCGGCGGGCATTTCGAGGCCGAGGCGGACGATCGCTTCGTCCAGGTCGAGCATCACGGCGCCGACAATGCCGCGGAGCGGATGCTGGTGGGCGTCTGCAACAAGGCCGCGCAGGGCGGCGGCCTCGGCAAGCAGATCGACGAGGTCATCCGCCGCGCCGGAGGGGTCGCGCCGGTGATCGTGCGCTCGACGCCGTTCCCCGCGAGCGCGAAGTCGGCGGTGTCGCAGCAGCTCCAGAAAATGATCGCCGACGGCGGTCGCCGCGCGGTCGTCGAGGACTCGGAGTGGCGTACCATGATGGCCCTGCCGCGCTTCCGCGCGGGCCGCGATTCCGACCCGGTCTTCGCCGCCTGGCTCGGGCGGACGCGGCCGTTGACCAGCCTTGCTGCCGTGCGCACGATCCTGGGCCTGGATCGTCCCGAGGCGGCGCGGACCGGCGGCAGTGAAGAGCCTCGGTCGGACAACCGCGAGCCAACCGCGTCATCCGCGTGAAGGTCCGACCGCACGCGCGGCGCCGGCCGACCGATCGTCCCCTTGGTCGCCGCGTGGCGGAACCACGATCGTGTCGGGCTCGCAGGATGCGCCCGAAAGTGCGCGCCTTTGCAAAGTAGAATACAAATATGCAGATATGATTGGAATCTACAGTCCGTTGACTGAGATCGTGCTCACCGAGATGCAGCCGAAAGAGCGGCGGAATCCTCAGCCGGACGGGCGCAAGGGTGGGTGGGCGATGCGCTGCGGCTCCTCTTGAGTTGGGGACGCACTTCCGACTCGAAGGCTTCTCGAACCGACTCGACTCGGGAATGTTTCCCGTGCGCGCCAGAAGCGGCACTCCGCATGGGCTGCGGCCGGGCCGCCTCTCGGAGTGGCCTCCGAGCAACGTGCGTGGTGGCCTTACGACGACCTGACTATTGCCAGGGTACTTGGACTTCGGCCCTCGACTCCGGCAGCGATCACCCCCCCGCCTTCGGTGCAGTCCGGCTGATGAGGGTGTCGAGCTTTTGATCGATCCCGTCCAGCCGCCTCTCGACCCGATCCATCCGGCCCTCGAGTTTCTCCAGCCTGACGCCCTGCTGTTCGACCTTGGAGTTGACCGCGGAGGCGGCCCATGCGACCGTAGCGGCCCCGATGATCATCGTCCCGATGATCCCCACCGCGACGCCCAAGAGCCGGTCCCCCAGCTTGCGGATCAGCCCCGGTTCGGTCCGGATGGAGGCGATCTCCGCGTGCACGTTGCCGAACCGCTCGGCCATCGCCGCCTCCAGCTTGCCGAACCGCTCGGCCACATCCACTCGGAAGTCGGCCAGGGCGGCGGCGACCTTCACATCGGTCTCCGTCGGCATGGCCGCCGCTCCCTTCAACGCCCCGGTACCTCACGACCGCCGATAGACCTACCGCTTTCCGCCCCATCACCACGGTCTCGTCCCTGGGTCGGCGCTCGGCTCGCGTCTCCGCGTCGCCCTGTCTCTCCACCGGGCCCTTCCAGTCTAATCCGGGTTACCGCCGTCGGACAATCCGCGGCCGGGACGGTGGCTGCTGTCCGCCGCCTGGCTCGAACGCTCCTCGCACTCGGCCCGGCGCCGGGCCATCCCCCTGAGCGAGCGACGTCAGCCGTAAAGGATGCCGGCCAGGAATCCGTTCCGGAACTTCCCGCGCGGATCGTGCCGCTCGAGCAGATCCTTGAAGTCGCTCAGCTTTTCATATCGAGATCGCAGTTGTGCCGGTTCCACCGTGAACAGCTTGCCCCAGTGGGGGCGGGCCGCGTAGGGGGCCAGCTCCTTCTCGATCACGGGCATCAGCTTGCGGACGGCATCCCACTCCGGCTTCCAGGTGAAGTGGATGGCCAGGCCGGGCCGCTCGTAGCAGGGGCTCATCCACAACCGGTCCGCGTCGATCGTGCGCAATTCCGAGATCAACAGGTGGGGGCCCACCCGGTCGCGCAACCGCTCGATCGCGAGGATGGCCTCGACGGCGTCCTTGCGGGGGACGAAGTATTCGGACTGCAGCTCCTTGCCGCTGCTGGGGGTGAACCCCATGCGGAAGTGGGGCAATCGTTCGTACCAGGGGCCGGGCACGCCCATCTGCTCCGTGCAGTTCTCCGCCGAGAGCTCGGCGATCGGATGGAGGTTCCTGGTCGCGAGCTTCGCTCCGTGAAAGTCCGGATCGGCGGCTGTCGCGTTGCCGTCCTCGACGCGACGCTTGATCCACACCTCGTTGATCCGCTTGTTCTGCCAGTCGGTGAAGAGGCTGACGCTGTAACCGGCCGACATGATCCCGTCGAAATGGTCGGTCAGTTGCGCCAGGGGCAGATTCTCGTACACGTGCTGCCGCATCATGAAGGTGGGCTGGACGTCCAGCGTGATCCTGGTCACCACTCCGATGGCGCCCAGGTTGACGACGGCCCCGAGGAAGGTGTCGCCGTCCTTCTCGCGCGAGAGCGTCAGGACGTCTCCGCCGGCCGTGACGAAATCCAGGGCCGAGACCGCCGTCGCCAGGTTCCCGTTCTTGATGCCCGATCCGTGCGTCGCCGTGGCACAGGCCCCGACGATGGAGATGTGAGGGAGCGAGGCGAGGTTGTGCAGGGCGAAGCCCCGATCGTGGAGATGAGGGCACAATCGGCCGTAGGTCACCCCCGCTTCGACCGACACCGTGCGCGCCCTCGGGTCAAGCGCGACCACCTGGTCCATGGGTTCGAGTGAGATGAGGGCATGGGGACTATCGGCGATGCCGTTGAAGCAATGACGCGTACCGAGCACCTTGAGCGAATCGTGCTCCTTGACGAACGTCCGGACCTGTTCGACCGACGCGAGACGATGCAGATTCCCGGTGCTGTACGTGTAGTTGCCGGCCCAGTTGGTGAGCTTGTCGCCCGAATCGGGCCCGTCGGGCGCCTGGCCGAACGGCCGGGCCCCGGACGATCCGCCCAGGATCGCGGTCGCCAGCTTGATGAAGGTTCGCTTGTTCATGATCGAAGCCCCTCGTGCGAATCTCACGACGCCGGCAAGCGTCGGGGACACCCGTTGAGTGTACGGTGGCCGGTATCGCCTGGCATTCTACCGACCACGCCGTTCCCACCCCAGGCCGGCGCGTCCCGAGAGTCGCTATTTTGCTGGGGACCGGCGAGCGGATAGACTGGAAGAAGTCGAGAACGCAAGACCCGGAGACCGGTCATGAGCACGATCGTCGCGCTGCCGCCCGAAACCGCAGGCCGAACGGAGTCCGTCCTCGCGGGACGAACCGACGTCACCCCCGAGGAACTGCTCGCGATGCCCGACGGCGAGCATTACGAGCTGGTCGACGGCGTCCCCGTGGAGCGAACCATGAGTCTGCTGGCCGCTCGAGTCGAGTCGAAGACGATCCGAATCCTCGAAGGCCACTGCGAGGGCCCCGATCTGGGCTGGGTCATCGGCCCTTCGGGCGGCTACCGCTGCTTCTCCTGGAAGCCGAAGCAAGTCCGCCGCCCGGACGTCTCCTTCATCGCGCGAGATCGCCTCCCCGCGCCGGAGCAATGGTCGGAAGGCTACATTACGATCCCCCCCGACCTCGCCGTCGAGGTGACCTCGCCCACTGACGAGGTCTACGATCTCGAGGAGAAGATCGAAGAGTACCTCCGGGCCGGAGTCCGACTCATCTGGGTGATCCATCCCGAGATCCGGGTGATCGAGATCTTCCGGGCCGACGGCTCCAGCTCGCGGATCCGCTCCGGCGGCGAGCTCTCCGGCGAGGACGTCGTGCCGGGGTTCCGCTGCCCGGTCGACACACTGTTCCCGGCGGTTCAGCCGGCCGACCAGCCGGCCGCGCCGACCGCCTGATCGGCCGATCCGCCGGCGGTGCCCGATCCTGTCGGATGGGGCTCCGTCCCCCGACCGGTCCGACCCGGCGGATCGGCGGGCGGAGCCGCCTCCTACATCCTGACCGATACGGCCCGTCAGGCGGTCCCCGAGGCCGCCCGGTTCGCCTTGAAGAGGTCCACCGACTTGGCCCCCGGGACGGCCAGGTCGTTCCCCCCGGGCCGAAGAAGGGGCCGGCCGTCAGCGCGAACGGACCGAAGGCGGTCACGTAGCTCGCGTCGTACCGGAAGGTGCCGTCGCCGTTGCCCGCGAAGACGTTGACCTCGCTGGAATAGGGATCGGCGGAGGCGATGTCGAGCCGGCCGTCGCCGTTGAAGTCGGCGACGACCATGGCGACGGGATACACGATCCCGCCGCCGTAGTAGACCGATGGCGCGAACTGGCCGCCGCCCAGATTCATCAAGACGCCGATCTCGGCCGGACTGACGTCCCCCGGAGGGCCGCCGCCGAAGTCGCCGACGATGATGTCCAGCCGGCTGTTGCCGGTCAGATCCGCCAGCGCGACGACGTGGGGATTCGGGCCGGCCGGGAGCGTCATGGCCGCGCCGAACGTGCCGTCGCCGTTGCCGGGCAGGATGCTGACCTGATCGGTCGCCCAGTCGGCGACCACCAGGTCGGGCTTGCCGTCGCCGGTGACGTCACCGATCGCCACCGCCTCCGGCCCATCGCCGGCGGCGTAGGTCCGGGCGGGCGCGAACCGGCCATGGCCCGTGTTCATCAGCACGCTGACGCTGTTGCTCAGCAGATTGGCCGTGACGATGTCGGGCCGGCCGTCGCCGTTCAAATCGCCGACCGCGATGTCGAACACGTTGGCGCCGACGTTATAGGTCCGAGCGGGGCCGAGCCGGCCGCCGCCCTGGCCCAGACGCACCACGATGTTCCCCCGGGACCCGCCCCCCCAAACGACCCCGTCCCAACCGTTGCCGGTGAAATCGCCCGCCGCCAGGGAATTCACCGTCGCCTGGCGGCCTGTTGGGAACGTCTGGGGCCGGGCGTAGCGGCCGCCGCCCAGGCTCTTCAGCAGGCCGATCCGATTGGAGTTGGCGTCGGCCATCACCAGGTCGGCGCCGCGCCGGCTGTATAAAGAGCCCGACGCGACGGCCCCCGGTGCGAACCCGATATTGACGACCGAAGGCCCGGCGAACTTGCCGCCGCCCCGGCCCGGCGTGACCGTCACGTTGTCATCGTAATTATTCACCGACACCAGGTCGGGGATCCCGTCGTGGTTGAAGTCGCCGACCGCCACGCCATCGGGCGCCCGCCCGGTCGGGAGATTCGCCGCGAGCCGGAACTGATCCCGGCCTCGGTTCAGGAGCACGTTCAGGCCGTAGGCGCTCGTCGGGTGCAGGGGGACCGGTCCCAGTTGTGGCTGCACGCCGCAGCCACAACTGGAACCGGCCCAGGTGCCGAAGTCCGCCGTCACGATATCGAGCCGGCCGTCGCCGGTCAGGTCGGCCAGGGCGACCGACTTCGGAGCCTTGCCCACCTTGTACTGCACGGCGCGCTGGTAGGTCCCGTTCGCCTTTGCATACAGCACGCTGACGTTGTTGCTCCCGCCGTTGGCGGTCATGATGTCGAGCCGGCCGTTGTGGTTGAGGTCGCCGACGGCCACCGAGGTCGGCACCTTGCCGACCTTGTACGTCGCCGTCGTCGCGAACCCGCCCTGGCCGTTGCCCGAGAGCACGGTCACGGAGTTGCTCCCGGCGTCGGCGACGATCAGGTCGGGCTTGCCGTCGTGATTGAGGTCGGCGATGGCCACCGAGTCGGGCCGGCTGCCTGCGGGGAACGAGACGGCCGGCAAGAACGAGCCGTGCCCATTGCCCATCAGGACGCTCACGGTGTTGTCGCCGGAGTTGGCCGTGACCACGTCGAGATCGCCATTGCCGGTGACGTCGCCGACGGCCACCGCGTCCGGCCCGCTGCCGACGGCGAAGTTCACCGCCGATTGGAACGAGCCGTGCCCGTCGCCCAGCAGCAGGCTCACGTCATTCGAGAGGGAGTTGGCCGTGACCACGTCGAGTTTGCCGTCGCCGTTGAAGTCGCCGACGGCGATCCCCCGCGAGCCGTGATCGAAGCTGAAGACGCCGTCGGTCGGGAACGTCTTGTAGGCCCCGAAGGTGCCGTCGCCGTTGCCCAGCAGCAGGCCCACGCCATTGTTGGTCGCGGCGACGACGTCCTGATATCCACTGTTGGTGAAGTCCCCCACGGCCACAGCGGTGGTCAGGCCGCCGACGGGGTTGTTCATGGCGCCCTGGAAGAGGCTCAGAAGCGCCCGGCCCTCCAGGGTCTCGCACCCCGGTCGGAGTCGAGACCGCCGCGGCCGGCGAGCCGGGTGCGCGGGCTTCACGACCGGATGCGGTCCACGGGTGCGAATCATGATGTCCTCCTTGGTCGGAGAGGGGCCGCGGCTGCGAGGCCCGGGGTCGGTGCGGGGACCACCGTGATCCGCACGGAGGGCGGCGCAACAAAAAGACCCCGTCCCTGCGAACGCTCGCACGGCGGGGCCACCCTAGCCGGTCTGATCGCGGCCCGCCTCGAGCCGCGATGCTCATGCATTATTGTATGAGGATTGACCCGCCTTTTCAAGGCCGGGCGCACCGCCGATCTCAGAACTCAACCGGGCGGAACGAACTGGGACAGCAGCAGGGTGTAAACCGCCTGGTAGTAGATGGCAGGCTCGGTGATCTCCCAGGAGGCCTCGTTCGCCTGGCGCCGGGCGTTCCAGGCGCCGTTCCAATCGCGGTAGGCCTTCATGGGCGGCTCGCCATGGGGCGGGCTGATCCAGTCGACGCTGAAGTACTTGTTCGGGCCGCCCGCGAGGTAGCCCGGCGCGGGTCCGTAGCGGCTGCCTTGACCGTCGTAGAGCGGCGAGCCGTCGTGGAACCAGGAATGGTAGATCTCGGTGACGCAGCGGTCGCCCCCCGCGTGTCCCATGTTGGTCAGGAAGCAGAGCGACAGCGGGTTGCGGCCGTGGATGAAGTGCAGGTAGCCGGCCATAATCTCGCGGTAGGCCGGATGCTGCGCGGGGTTGAGATTCAGGGCCGTCGCCATCAGCAGGACGCGGCCCCATCGGCCCTTGACCTGGTTGCTGCCCCAGCAATAGTGCCCCTCGTAGTGATAGGCCAGGTACGGGTCGTCCGGGCCGCCGGTGGCCCCGCGGATAGACTCCGCCGTGCGGGCCAGGGCGTCGCGGAACGGCCTGGTCACACCCGGCGTGGCACCCGGGGTCGTGGCGTAGATGAAGAGGGCCTGCGTCAAGGCGACGTGGTTGAGCGGGTTGACCTGATGGCCGCCTCCGAGGGGATGCATGCCGTTGTCCGAGGTCGCGGCAACGTCGGGCGCCCATCGATCGACATACGCCTTGAAGGCCGGCTCGCCGGTCGTCTTGAAGAGTTCGGCCGCGGCGTAGACGCGAGACCGGCGGTCGGCATTGGCATTACTGCCGGCCGGGGTCGCCGCCAGCGTCTGGTCGCCGTCGGTGCCGTCGGCCGGCTCCATGTTGGGGTGTGCCTCCAGGTAGGTCCAGGCCCGGCGCGCGGCGGCGCGCAGGCGGTCGGCGTAGCCGGGGAACGGGCGATCGAGGCGCCCGTAGACCCGGGCGGCGTTGGCATAGCTGGCGGCGGCGGTCGCGGTCGCCCAGGTGGTCTTGGCGGTGTAGAAACGCGGTTGCGTGTCGGAGCCGGGGGATCCGGCCCGTTGTCGTAACTCCGGCCGGCGACCCGGTTGAAGACGCCGCCGTCGGCATCCTGCATCTTCAGCAGCCAGTCCAGCTCCCACTTCACCTCGTCGAGCAGGTCGGGGACACCGTTGCCGCTCTCCGGGATGTTGGTGTCGTCGCCGAAGGCACGCGGGTGGAGCTCGTAGGCCCAGAGCAGGTCGAAGAGGGTGGACTCCAGGTACGGCACGTACTTGTTGAGGTCGCCCGCGTCGAACCAGCCGCCGAGCAGGTCGCGCGGGCGGCCCTGGTCCTTGCCGCCCTGGGTGTACCGGGCCGCGCGATCCTGGTTCGGTCTGAGGTGCCCGCCGGGGTGAGACCATTTCTCGCCGTATCGCGCCAGGATCGGCGTGCCGCTGCGCTGGTAATAGAAGGTCCGCACGGAGTCCCGGAGCACCGGCCGGTAGACGTCGTCGCCGATCCGGAAGGGGGACGAGCGGGCTCGGTTCGCCGGGTCGTACAGGTGATAGGTGCCGGGTGCCCGGACGTCGCTGAAGTCCGCATACCAGACCCGATCCCCGGATAGCTCGCTGACCTTGCCCCCGTTCCAGGGCTTCAGGTTGCCGCGGTGTGCCACCGTGCCGTCCGCCTGGCGCCGGACCTCGTAGGCCGGACCCGGACGGTAGGACACGCCGCGCATTCTGGCCCCGGACCGGTTCGGCGAAGATCGCGACCTTCCGGGACCCGGGCAGCCACCCGAACTGGTCGATCGTGATCTGGGGCGAGACGACCTCATCGGCGGCGCGGGCGACGTCGGTCACGACCAGGGCGGAGAGACCCGCAGTCAGCCAGCAGGCCAGCCGTCCGCCGTGCCCCGGCCGGCGGCTCACCGACCGTCCTTTCAGCGTCAACACAGGTCCCTCCTTCCGCCGACAACGGGTGCCCGAGTCGAGCCGTTCGGTTCTCATGCGCATCATTGCAGATCAGGCCTTGATCTTCTCGAGTGCCACGCCGGCGGCCCGGCGCACGGCGGGATTGAAGTCCTTGTCCTTGAGCTCGCGGATCGTGGGGAGGGCGGGGGCCGCCTTGGGCCCGAAGTCCGGCAACGCCCCGAGGGCGGCCTCGCGAGTCGGGATCCAGGGGCGCGGAGCGCGGTGGTCAAGGCGGCGATGGCCTCGTCGGCCGCCGGTGTGCCCGGGGCGATCTTGCCCAGGGCGCCGGCCGCCGAGCCGCCGGCGCGGGTCGGGAGCCTGGCCGTCCCCGTCTCTTTCAGCAGGCCGACCAGGGCGGGTACGGCCGAGACGGCCGCCGGGCCGAACGGGCCCAAGGCCTCCGCGGCGGAGCCCCGGCGCTGCGGCGGCCCCGATCGCACGACCTCGGCCAGCGCCGCCATCGCCTCGCCAGCCTGTGGCGTGCCGGGCGCGATCGCGCCCAGCGCCCGGGCCGCATCATGCGCGGGTCCGTTGTAGCTGTCGTAGCCGACGGCGGATCGCTCGACGACCTTCGCGTCGGAATCGATCGGCTCGCGCAGCACGGCGATCAGCGCCGGGACCGCGGCGCCCGGATCGGGCTTGAGGCCTACCATCAGCGTCACGACGCTCGACCTGCCGAGGCGGTCGGGGATGCGCAAGGCCGCGATCACGGCGGGCGCGACGGCCGGGCTGACCGCCGGCGGCCGGATCCTCCGCAACGCCTCGGCGCAGGACTCGCGGACCTGGCCATGACGGTCGTCGAGGTGTCGCAGCAAGGACGGAATCGCCGGGTCGAGACCTTGCCGGAAACTGCCCAGGGCGACGGCGGCCGCCGCCCGGTTAGCGGCCGATTCGTCGTCCAGGGCCTTGATGAGCGACGGCGGTGGCCCGCCGGGGCGATTCGCGGCCAACGCGGCCAGCCCGATGAGCGCCGCCTGGCGCACCGGCTCGTCGGGGCCATCCAGGGCGGCGGTCAGCGTATCGGCGACGGTGTCGATATCGATGACCGGAGCCGCCGCCTTCCTGGCCGCGCCGGCATTCCGCCCCTCCGGCCGGGGCGCCGCCGCGGCCGCCACGATCACGGCGAGCGAGCCTGTGCCCGCCGCCCGCACCCGGTCGCTCGGGTCCCTCGTCAGTTCGAGCAGCGCCGCCGTCGCCGCCCGGGCCTCGTCGGCGCTATTGCCCACGCCGATCGCGTTCGAGGCGAGCCGACCCAGCGATTCGGCCGCCGCCGTCCGGACGCCCACATCCCGGTCCTTCAACACCGGGACCAACAACCGGATCGACTCGCCGGCCCGGCCGAAACCCTGCTCTGACACGTCGCGGACCGCCTCCACCCGCCGGGACACGTCGCCCGAGCCGAGCCCCCGCGCCGCCGCCTGCAACGGGTGATTCTGGTCCCACCAGACCCGCCAGGCCCAGAAGATCGCGGCGCAGCAGGCGGCCAGCGCGATCAGCATCCGCACGCCCCCCGATCGTCGCCGCACGGATGCACCGCCCTCGGACCCCGATGCCCCGGGCCCCGCCGCTTGATCGCCGTTGACTTTCGTACTCATGCTCATACCGCCCCTTTAATCAGGGATCCGTCGTCAACGAACGGTACGACCGATAGACTCAAGCGTAGTGCGGAATCCCCGGAGCGGCCAGCGGCCACCGGGAAAAACGAGTCCGGCCGCAGCAACCGGAGGCGACCACCGATGCCACTCCCCATCGCACCCCACCGATCGCGCCCCGGCCGGCTCGCCGGCTTCTCGATCCTCGCCGCCGGACTCGTCGTCCTCTCGGCGATCCGGAGCGGCCGGGGTGCCGACGATCCGCCGGGACGGGCGAAGGAGCCAGCCGGGCGGATCCTCGCGCGGCGCTCTACCTGGGCGATCGTCCGGAGGGCAAGCCCCAGGGCGTCGTCGCCCTCGACCCGGACACCGGGCAGGCCGAGGTCACCTACCCCATCACCAACATGGGCGATCCTTCGCCCGACGGCCGCTTCATCGTCTACTCGAGGATCGACGATAACCCCAAGGGCTCGGCCGGCGTCTGGGTGTACGACATCGGCGGCGGCCAGCCCGCGCGGCGCATCTTCGACCGGCCGGGCGAGCCCTCGTGGACCGATCAGGGGAGATCCGTCGTCATCGCCGTGGATGTCCAGGGCGACCGGTGGGAGACCTGGCGCGTCAACGGCGACGGCGGCGGCCGGGTCAAGCTGCCCATCCCCGCCACCATGCTGGTGCTCGACGCCTCGCTCGACGGGGCCTGGCTGGCGGCGCGGGACGTCGCTGCCGACTCGAAGCACTGGGGACGGCTCAGCCTGATCCGCCCCGATGGTACCGGCGTGCGCCACCTCACCGAGGGATCGGCCGATAAGGACCTCTTCACGATCTTCCGGTTCTCCCCGGATTGCCGCGAGATCGCCTATGTCGAGGTCAAGACCGAGGGCGATGTCCGCACGTCGCGGCTGTACCTCGCGGACATCGAGGGGCGCAACCGCCGCGAGCTGCCGGTCGGCCTGGAGCGGGGCTACACCACCGCGCCGGTGTGGTCGCCCGACGGGTCGCGGCTGGCGCTGGGACTGGCGGCGCCCCAGACCTCCGCGATCGCTGTCGTGGACCGGGACGGCAAGAACTTCCGCAAGCTCTCGCTGCCCCCGTGGCCCTGGTTCTTCACGCTCTGCGGGTGGAGCCGATGACACCCGCGCCCGACGAGGGGAATTCGCCCGCGCCGGAATTCCGCCGCCCGTGGCATGCAAGACGACCGAACGCGATGTAAGATAGCTGGGTCGGACTGCGGCATCGCGATGAGGCGGCCATGATGGCGACGACTTCGCCTCGACCGAATGCAACGGTCGCGACGATCGGCGATGCCTCCCGTGCTCGTTGCGATTCACCCGGTTGCACCAGGATCTTCCGCCATGTTCGCCGGATCTCGGAACGTACCGACCGCGGAGGTCGCCTCGCGCCGCGCCGACAACCCGATCATCCAGCTCGTGGGCTTCCGGCTGGATAACGAGGACTACGCGATCGCCATCACCAAGATCCAGGAAATCATCCTGATGAAGCCGATCACGCGGATCCCCCAGGTCCCCGACTTCATCGAAGGGCTGATCAACCTGCGGGGGTCGGTGATCCCGATCGTCAACCTGCGCAAGCGCTTCGGCCTGCCGGCCCGCGAGGTCGACGACGAGACCCGGACCATCGTGGTGAACGTCCACGACAAGACGGTCGGCTGCATCGTCGACGCCGTCACCCAGGTCATGCGGATCAACCGCGATCAGGTCCAGCCGCCGCCGCTATCGGTGCTGGCGGTGGCGCACCAGTACATCTCCGGCCTCGCCCGGCTGGAAGACCGCCTGCTGATCATCCTGGACATCGACCGGCTCTTCGACGAGCAGAGCCTCGCGGCCGCACCGTAGGTAAGGGATCGGCCCGGCACCGTCGAGTCCACCCCGGAAATCCACCCGTCTCGCACTGAAAAATCATCATCCGATGCCGAGCGTGGGAGCGACCAGCCATGGGATTCGAACCGGAAGAACAGGGGCCGGAAAGCGGTCCGCCGAGCGATGGGAGCGGCGATGGAGCGAAGCAAGCCGGCGCGGCGAGTGAGGCGCGGCCGCCGGCCACCAGGCCCCGAGCCAGGGCCAAGGCGGTGACCAGGACCAAGGCCGCGATGTCGATGGCCGCGACCGCCACCGGCTCCCGCGCCGCGGGCCGCGGAGGCCGCGTCCCCCGCGGCGCTGGAGATCGCCGAGGAGGCGCAGGCGCTCCTGGACGAGGCCAACGCCAACACCCAGGCCCTCGTCGACACGATCGGCGCGATCATCCGGGCCGATACGATCGACGACATCGTGCGGGCCACGCTCGACACGATCCGCAAGGAGTTCGGCTGGTCGTACGCCTCGTACTGGTCGGTCGACCCCGCGGAAAACGCGCTGGTCTTCGTGATGGAGTCGGGCCGGGTGGACGACGAGTTCCAGCGCCTGACGCGGACGGCGCGGTTCCGCGAGGGCGAGGGGCTCAACGGCCGGGCCTGGCGGATGCGCGACCTGTTCCATGTCGCGGACGTGGGCGAGCTGCACGACTGCTGCCGCGCCCATTGGCGCGCCGCGCCGGCATCCGGACGGCCGTCGCGCTGCCGCTGTTGCGCGACGGTGAGGTCGTCGGCACGCTCGACTTCTTCGCCGACCAGTCGCTGGAGGTCTCGGCCGTCCGGCTGGGGGCCCTGCGCACGATCGGCCGACTGTCGTCGGACAAGCTCTCCAAGCTGGCCCGCCAGGGGGAGCTCAACCGGATCAAGCAGATGGTCGACAACGCGACGATCAACATGATGTATGCCGATCTGGACCTGAAGATCCGCTACATGAACCCGAAGGCCGAGCAGACGCTCAAGCGGCTGGAGGCGCACCTGCCGGTGAAGGTCTCGCAGATGGTCGGCGGCTCGATCGACGTGTTCCACAAGGCGCCCGAGTACCAGCGGCGGCTCCTGGCCGACCCGCGGAACCTGCCGCGCACCGCGACGATCAACGTCGGTCCCGACCTATTCGAGTTGACCGTCTCGGCGATGTCCGACCAGCACGGCAAATACATCGGTCCGATGATCACCTGGGAGGTGATCACGGAGAAGGTCGAGACGGCGCGGCGGGAGGCGGAGACCTCGGCCGACATGCGAGCGGTCAACCAACTCCTGCTGGCGCTGGGCCGGGCGCGCACCGCGTGTGACGTGATCACCGCGGCCCTGTCCAACGTGCGCGAGGCGTTCGGCTGGAGCTACGGATCCTACTGGGCGGTGCAGGCCGAGGACCAGGCGCTGCGGTTTTCCCTGGACTCGGGGTCGGTGAGCGACGAGTTCCGCCGGGTGACCGCCGAGGCGCGGTTCCGCGAGGGTGAGGGGCTCAACGGCCAGGCCTGGCAGGCGCGCGACCTGGTCTTCGTCCCCGACCTGGGCGACATGAAGACCTGCTCGCGCGCCCCGGTGGCCCGCCGCGGCGGCCTGAAGTCGGGCGTCTGCTTCCCGATCCAGATCGGCGGCCGGGTCGTCGGCACGATGGACTTCCTCACCGAAGAGCGGATCGCTCCGTCGGAGGGCCGGCTGGATGCGTTGCGCAACGTCGGCCGGCTCGTCTCCACGGCGCTCGAGCGGGTCGACCAGGCGACGAAGCTCGACCTGGCCAAGAAGGACCTGGAGGCGAAGGTCAACCAGCTCATGAAGGTGGCCAAGGCGGCCTCGGAGGGGAACCTGGCGGTCGCCGTCGAAGTCAAGGGCGATGACGACATGGGCCGACTGGGTGAGGCCCTCGCCCGGATGATCGCCGACTTGAAGCACATCATCGTCCAGGTCGTCGAGTCGGCCAACCAGTTCGCCGAGGGCTCCCGCGTCGTGGCCGAGAGCGCCAGCTACCTGAGCGACTCGGCCCAGAACCAGGCGGCGACCGTCGAGGAGATGTCGGCCTCGATCCAGCAGCTCTCGCACTCGATCGTCGAGATCAACCAGAACGTCTCGGCCGCCGGCACGCAGGCCACGCGGACCTCGCAACTGGCCAAGCAGGGAGGAGAGTCGGTCGAGCAGGCCATCGAGGCCATGGTGCTGATCAAGAAGTCGAGCGAGCAGGTCAGCGACATCATCCAGGTCATCAGCGAGATCGCCAGCCAGACCAACCTGCTGGCGCTCAACGCGGCGATCGAGGCGGCCCGCGCCGGCGAGCACGGGCTGGGCTTTGCCGTCGTCGCCGACGAGGTCCGCAAGCTGGCCGAGCGCTCCAGCGCCGCGGCCAAGGAGATCACGTCGCTGATCAAGGAGTCCACCCGCCGCGTCGCCGACGGCGCCCAGCTCTCCGAGAAGGCCGGCGAGTCGCTGGCGCGGATCGTCCAGGGCGTCGAGGAGACCGCCGCCAGCATCACCAAGATCGCGCAGGCCACCAAGGAGCAGGCCGAGGCCTCGGGCGAGGTCAACAAGGCGATCCAGAACGTCTCCAGCATCACCGAGACCAACGCCTCGAGCTCCGAGGAGCTCTCCGCCAGCGCCGAGGAGCTCGGCGCCCAGGCCGCGACGCTCAAGCACGTGATCTCGGGGTTCAAGGTGTGACACCCGGCCCGCCGCGCCACAGCCATGCACCACAACGAGCTGACCGACGAGGAATGCGCGAGGTTCTGCGGGCTGATCTACCGCGCGGCCGGCATCCGGATCGCCGACAACAAGCGGGTGATGATCAGCAATCGGGTGCGCCGCCGGCTGCGGGCCACCGGGATCGCCAGCTTCAAGGAGTACTACACGTTCCTGACGTCGCCCGCCGGGACCGGCGAGATGCCGCTGTTCCTCGACGTGATCACGACCAACGAGACTTACTTCTTCCGCGACCCGCAGCATTACCAGTGGCTGGGCAAGGAATTCCTCCCCGAAATCGCCCGCCGGGCCGCCGGGCACAAACACCCCCGGCGACTCCGGATCTGGTCGGCGGCGTGCAGCACCGGCGAGGAGCCCTACTCGATGGCCATCGAGATCCTCGAGAAGCGGCCGCTGTTCGCCGGCTGGAAGGTCCAGGTCCTCGGCACGGACATCAGCGGCGCCGCGCTGGCCGACGCGCGCGCCGGCCGCTACGACGCCCGCTCGGTCCGCCACGTCGATCCCGGCCGCCTCCTCGCCTTCTTCGACGAGGACCGCGAAACCGGGCTCTGGACCGTCAAGCCCGACGTCAAGGCGCAGGTCGCCTGGAAGCTGCACAACCTGCTCTCGCCGCTCCACGACGAGCCGTTCGATTGCATTTTTATCAAAAACGTGCTGATCTATTTCGACAAGGAATCCAAGCAGGTCGTCGTCAAGAACCTCGTGGCGGCCCTGGCCGCCGGCGGGTTCCTCGTGGTGGGGCCGACCGAAGGCGTGCACAACATGCTGGATCCGCTGGTTCGCGTGAGGCCCTGGCTGTACCAGAAGGCCGGGGGATAGGGAGGGGGATACTGGATTCAAGATTCACGATTTAGAATACAAACGAATTCGTAATATCGAATGTTTAATGCGGAGTCCGGAATCTTGAATCCGGAATCACTCGGTAGCGACCGGGGCCGCATCCGAGCGAGGGGGCGAGGGGCGACACGAGATGTCGGGCTTCAACCTGGCCGAGCTGCTGCCGTTCTACCTGGACGAGACCGACGAGCACATCGCCGGGCTCAACGACGCCTTGCTGCGGCTCGAGCAAGACGCGGCCGACGCGAAGGCGCTCCAGGAAGCGTTCCGGATGTTCCACAGCATCAAGGGCGCCTCGGTGGTGATGGGGTTCCAACCGGTCAACCGGCTGACGCATCACATGGAGAGCCTCTTCGAGCAGTTGCGGAGCAAGAAGCGGTCGCTCGACCGGCCGGTGCTCGACCTGACCTTCCGCTGCCTCGACGAGCTGCGGGACTATCACCGCGACCTGCGGGCCCAGGGGCAGAGCGAGGTGGACCTGTCGGCGCTGACCGCGGAGGTCGACGCGGCGGTGAACGCCGCGCCCGCGCCCAGCCCGCGCCCGAGAAGGCGATCAAGCCCGCTCCGGCCGCCGAGCAAGTCGGCACGCCGGTCGCGGCCGGGGCGACGGCCGCGGCCCTGTTCGAGGAACCGGGCCGAATCGCGGTGACCGTCGTGTTCGAATCCGGCCTGCCGCTGGCCGACATGAAGGCCCGGCTGGTGCTCAACCGCCTGTCGTCCCGCGCGCGGGTCCTCGCCACCGACCCGCCCGCCGAGAAGCTCGACGAGGTGGACCCCCTGTCGCGGTTCACGGTCATCGTGGCGGGCGACTCCGATCCCAACGAGCTGCGCACGCTGGCCGACGTCGAGGGCGTGGCCGAAGTCCGCGTGCATCCCGCCGACAAGGCCGAGGTCGCCGAGCCCGCGCCCGTCGCGCCCGCCCCGCCGCCGATCCAGGCCACTGCGACCTCCGAGGCTGGAGCCGAAGCCGCCTCGCCGAGCCCGCCGCCCGCCGAGCCGACTCCCGCGGCCGAGGAGGCGCCGCGGCGCCATCGGGACGGAAGAAGGCGCGGATCGCCGAGACGATCCGGGTCGACAGCGACCGGCTCGATCACCTGATGAACCTGGCCGGCGAGCTGGTGATCACCAAGGCTCGCTTCGTGGCGATCGCGCGGCGGCTCGAGGAGTTATTCCGCGGCTCGGGCACGTCCTCCGACCCGGGTCGGATCCGCGAGGCGAGCGAGCAGGTCAAGGCGCTCTCCGAGGCGATCCACGGACTGGGCCGGGTCTCCGACGGCCTGCAAAAGGGCGTGCTCGACACGCGGATGGTGCCGATCGGGCCGCTGTTCGAACGGTTCCGCCGGGTGATCCGCGACCTGAGCCTCTCCTCGGGCAAGGAGGTCAACCTCCAGATCGGCGGCGAGAAGACCGAGCTGGATAAGCGGATGATCGACGAGCTCTCCGACCCCTTGATCCACATGGTCCGCAACGCCGTCGACCATGGGCTCGAGCCGCCGGGCGAGCGCGAGGCGGCCGGCAAGCCGCGCGCCGGCACCGTCACGCTCCAGGCGTCGCACCGCGGCAACAGCGTGGTGATCACCGTCGGCGACGACGGCCGCGGCATCGATTGCCACCGCATCCGCCGCAAGGTCGTCGCCAAGGGCCTGCTCTCCGAGCACGAGGCGCGCGAGCTCTCCGACCGCGAGTTGGGCGTCTACATCTGGCATCCCGGCCTGAGCACCGCCGAGACCATCACCGAGATCTCCGGCGCGGAGTCGGCATGGACATCGTCAAGAGCCGCATCGAGAACCTGAGCGGGGCCGTCAACGTCCGCAGCGTCCCCGGCCAGGGGACGACGTTCACCATCCGGCTGCCGCTGACCCTGGCGATCATGTCCAGCCTGCTGGTGCGGATCTACGATGAGGTCTACGCCATCCCGCTGGACCACATCGACGAGATCGTCGAGATCCGGGCCGCTCAGATCTACCGGGTGCAGGCCCGGCCGGCCATCGAGATCCGCAAGAAGATCGTCGCCCTGACCTCGCTCGGCGACGTCTTCCGCTGGGGCGGCGAGGGACATCCCGCGGCGCGCAACGGACGCCCCGCGACCGCCGACGGACGCCCCGCGCACGAAGGGGCCGATGGCAAACGAACGGTGGTCGTCGTGCAGAACGGCGAGACGACCATCGGCCTGCTGGTCGACGAGCTGATCGGCATGCAGGAGGTTGTGCTCAAGTCGCTGGAGAAGAACTTCCGCGCGATCCCCGGCCTGTCGGGGGCCAGCATCCTGGGCGACGGCCGCGTCTCGCTGATCCTCGACCTGGACGCCGTGATTGACATGGTCGCGCGGCAGCCGGCCCGCCGCGTTCCGGTCGCCGAGAACCATTGAGGACGAGCCGTCCGGGAGGTCAACGCCCAATGGCACCGATCCTGACCGACACACATCGCCGCCTGTTGCGAATGATCTTCGACCGGGGCGCCGAGGGTGCGTCGCTGGCCTTGTCGAAGTGGCTGGGCCGCGAGGTCCACCTGGCGGTCAGCGACGTCGAACTCGTCGAACTGGAACGCACCGGCGAATTGCTCGGCCCACCCGAGACCCTGGTGGCGGCCTGCGCCATGGGGCTGACCGGCCGGCTGACCGGTTCCATCCTCCTGGTCTTCGAGGACCGCGCCGGGCTGGCGCTGGTCGACCTGCTGTTGCATCAGCCGATCGGCACGACCACGACCTGGGGCGAGCTCGAGCAGTCGGCCGCCAAGGAGACGACCAACATCGTCGGCTGCGCGTATGTCAACGCCCTGGCGGCGCACCTGCCGGGGGAGGGCGGCGGCCCGGGCGCGGCTGGCACCGGCGAGCTGGTCCCCACGCCGCCGATCTTCCTCCACGAGTTCGCCGGCAGCCTGCTCGAGTTCGCACTGATGGAGCAGGCGATGGAACTGGACAAGTTGTTGCTGATCCGCAGCGAGTTTGCCGGGGGGCCGGACATCCCGCAATTGAACTGGACGTTGCTGTTCATCCCGAGCCGGGCCGCGCTCGAGGCGCTGGCCGCTTCGTTGGCCCGGCTGGAATCCCGCGCATCGGCGTGAGCGAGGTGGCGAACGTGCCGACATCCCCCGCGAGCGGTTCACCGGAATCCGTCGAGATTGTCTCCGTGGCGATCGGGCAATGGGCCGTCGCCGCGGCGCCGGCGCGGCTCCGCACGCTCCTGGGCTCGTGCGTGGGCGTCGTCCTTTACGATCGGACGAGCAAGATCGGGGGGCTGGCTCACGTCGTGCTACCCGCGGCGCGCGGGGCGGTCGACCACCCCGGCAAGTACGCCGACACCGCGATCCCCGCCGTGCTCGCCGACCTGGAGCGTAGGTTGGGTTCGCGGGCGCGAACGCGGCTCACTGCCAAGCTCGCCGGCGGAGCCAGTATGTTCCAGGTGGAGACCCCTGCCGATTCCACGCTCAACATCGGCCGCCGCAACCAGGAGGCCATCGAGGCGATCCTCGACGGACTGAGGATTCCGATCCTGGCACGCGACCTGGGCGGCGCGACCGGACGCCGCTTGACCCTGGACACGGTTTCGGGCATCGTCGCCATCAAGGTGCCCGGGGGCGGCGATTATGAGATCTGAGCGTATCATCGGCCATCAGGGACCAAGGACCCAAATATGAAGCGGCTTCTCGTCGTCGATGACGCCCTGTTCATGCGGAAGATGATCTGCGGCGTGGCGGCCGAGGCCGGCTGGGAGGTCGTGGGCGAGGCCGCCAATGGGCTGGAAGCGGTGACGATGTACGATCGGCTGCGGCCGGACCTGGTGACGATGGACCTGGTCATGCCCGAGATGGGCGGACTGGAGGCGCTGCGACGGATCCGTACCCAGGATCCGGACGCCCGCGTCGTCGTGGTGACGGCGCTGGACCAGAAGCAGGCGCTGATGGACTCGATCCGCGAGGGGGCGCTGGATTTCATCGTCAAGCCGTTCGAGCGGGAGCGCGTGTTGAAGCTGTTGGCGAAGCTGGGTGGCGCGGAGACGCAGGCGGCACCGGGTCGCGGATGAGATGAGGCGCGTGCGGCGTCCGGGCATCGGATCTCGACGAGGCATACCTTGGCGAACGTCGAACGAGCACAGGATTCGGAAGGCGACCGCCCCGGCGACCGGGTGCGGGTGCTGATCGTGGACGACTCGGCGCTGATGCGCCGGCTGCTGTCGGACCTGCTGGGCTCGTCGCCGGAGATCGAGGTGGTGGGCATGGCGCGCGACGGCCGCGAGGCCGTGGTGCAGGCCGCTCGGCTGCGGCCGGACGTCATCACGCTCGACGTCGAGATGCCGGAGGTCTCGGGCCTGGAGGCGCTGCCGGCGCTCCTGGCCGTCCACGAGGCGCCGGTGGTGATGGTCAGCGCCCTGACGCAGGCGGGGGCCGAGGTGACGCTCCAGGCGCTGGAGCTCGGCGCCGTCAACTTCCTGCCCAAGCCGCAGAAGAACCAGCTCAGCGAGATGCGGGCCAGCCGCGACCTGCTGGTCGGCAAGGTGCTGGCCGCGGCGCAGAGCCGGGTGCGCCGCCCGCGCCGCGGCGGGACCGCCCCGAAGACGACGCAGCGCCCCTCGCCCTCGCCCGCGGCCGCGCCTGCCGCGTCGCGACCGGCCCGGCGGACCGCGGCGACTCCCGGCGCGTCGTCCGCCGCCTGCGTCGTGATCGGCATCTCCACCGGCGGTCCACAGGCGCTCAGCCAGGTCCTCCCGCTGCTGGCCGCGCCCATCCCGCCGATCCTCGTGGTCCAGCACATGCTCGCGGAGTTCACCGGCGTCTTCGCCGAGCGGCTCGACCGCTACACCAGCCCGACGATCAAGGTCAAGCAGGCCGAGGAGGGGGACGCGGTGCTCCCCGACCGGATCCTGAT
Organism: uncultured Planctomycetota bacterium; assembly: GCA_963815795.1. Lineage (GTDB taxonomy): Bacteria > Planctomycetota > Planctomycetia > Isosphaerales > Isosphaeraceae > JAKAUH01. The sequence continues at coordinate 352,235 of CAWFIC010000017.1, forward strand.
CGCCCCTGGCGGCCGGCACCTGGTGCTCGCGGGATCCCTGCCCCGGGCTCGGGTCGCAATCTCCGACGACCCCGAGGTCAGCGGCCACCGGCCGTCGATCGACGTGCTCTTCCGTTCGGCGGCGCAGGTGTACCAGTCGGCGGTCGTCGGCATCCTCATGACCGGCATGGGCCGAGACGGCGTCGAGGGCTGCAAGGCCATCCTCGCCGCCGGCGGCTTCACCCTCGGCCAGGACGAGGCGAGTTCCGTCGTCTACGGCATGAACAAGGCCGCGTTCGTCGAGGGCGCGATCAAGGCCCAGTTCGCCCTCGACGAGCTGCCCGGCCTCCTCCAGGACATCGCTGCCTTCCGCTCCGAGCACGAGGGGGCGACGGCCCTGGGCTGATGAGACGAGGCCCGATCAGGCCCCGACAACCGCGGAGACCTCCGCCCTCTCGGCCCTCCGCATCCACCAGGTGAATCCCAGGAGGCCCAGGAAACCGAAAGTGCCCATCACCCACGACGAGGGCTCGGGGACGCTGCCGATCGTGGTGATGTAAGTCCCCGCCCCGCCCACGAGGGGCGTCGTGCCCGATGTCACCTCCTGGAACGAGAGAGGTTGGACGTTGGGGTCGATAAGCTGTGGTTTGAAGATATCATCAAAGTTATATAATGATTTGAACTGGTTGTTTCCATTTTTGCCCATGCGATCCCGGCCGATGGTCGTTCCGCCGGTATTCCCATCCCACAGGTCGAGGGACGAGGTCCGTACGCTGACTGCTCCCCACTTGTCCCGGGGATCCCCGTAGATGGTCACCCGGTCCGGGACGCTGTAAAGGGGCCTCTTGATGTCGCCGAGCTTGACCATGACTTTCTGCGTCAACGTGATCGTCCATATCGCCTGGCCGACCTCGGCGGCGATGAGATTCCCGGTCTCGGTCCACTGGACCCCGAGCGCCGACGATCCCGAAGCCGTCCAGTCGTAGCTGCCGGTCGCCGGGTTGAATTGGCACTGTACGCTATCGCTGATCGGCAGGCCCAGGTAGGTCGAGCCCGGGTCCAGGTTCAAGGAGAAGCTGGCGGCCGAGAGGTCCATCGAGCTGGTCCCGGTCAGCGATTGAGGCGACGTGGGATTTACGCCCAGGAGGTTGCCGTAGAGGATGGCCTGCGACTCCTGGGTATCGATCATCAGCTCGGTCAATAGGACCTCGGTGGCGACGCCCGGGAGCCCTTGGGCCTGGGCCGCCGTCGCGCCCACCAGGCAAATCACCGCCGCCATCACGGACCATCGCATCGCGTCGCACATCGCTTGCTCCTTTGCCGCGGTTTTCGCCCCGGCCTCGAAAGGGGCCCGCATTCCCTGGCCCCAGGCGCAGGACGACCTCGCCGCGCGGCAGCGGCGGACTGAACTGAAGGGTTACGAAGCAACGAATCGACACCAATTCCGGCCACCGAAGAAATCCAGCGGCCCGGATTTCGGCCCCTGCGACCACGGGGGTGGCCCCGGCACGCCCCATTCGTTGGCGCGCCGGTCGTCTCGATCAGTCGCCCCCGAGCCAACTGGGCATCGTCGCCCGCCATTGGGCGCCCCAGCGGGCGGGATTGAGGGCGGGTAGGGTCCGGTTCGTCCCCGGAATCCGGGCCGAGCCGTTGACGAAGTCCTGGGTACTGGCGACCGGGTTGACGCCGGTCAAGTCGCGGACCAGGAGTTCCTGCGACTTCTCTCGGAGCTGGCCATTGAGCTGCCCCTGGATCTGGGTGCGCTGGGCCTGGGGCAGGTTCGGGTTGGCGAGCTGCTGGCCGGCCCATTGCCTCCAGGCCTCGCGGCGTTGGTACATATCCCGGACGTTCAGGAAGCCCTCCGTGTCGGCCTCGGCCAGGGCGATGATGTAGTTGATCCCGGGCACGTAGCTGTACGACCAGGCCTTGTCGTTGAGGTAGGACAGCGCATCGCCCGGCGAGCGTACCTGGAGCGATCCGCCGGGGCCGCGGGTGAAGAAGTAATCGCTCGGGCCGGTCGGTTCGAGGCTCGGCGCCTGCCCGGTGCGGTTGGCCCGCTGGGCCTCCATCCGGCTCCCCACGTCCATGGACTGCATCGCACCGCCCACGGCGTTCGCGGCGTCCGAGGTGGCGACGCCGCCCGAGACGATAGTGCGGACGGGGTGGGTGAAGCCGTACCAGGCCCGCGCCAGGTCGTTCTGGTCAGCGACCTCCTCCGCGGTATCCCGATACGACTGGACGATCTCGGGATCGATCGGTTCGCCCCGCACCAGATTGGAGATGGCCCGATAGGCATTGGGCGACTCCATGATGGCGTCGATCACCACGTTGAACGCCGCTGCATTGGCGGCCGTTCCACGAAGGCCTGTGAGGAGGTTTCCAGGGCGAAGGCCGCTCGCGAAGGACCGGAGGGCCTGCGGGCGCCGCCCACGAAGGAGCGGAGCGCCCCGGCGCGCTCCGGAGGATGCCGGGGATGGACGTCGGATTGGTCACGATCGTGCGGAGCGTTTGCCATGCGCCCTGCAGGGCGGTGCCGATCGCATAGTTCTGGACCTGGCCCAGGGTCTGCTCCCAGAGGATGCGGATCGCCGTGTCCGCCGTGTTCTCGGGCTGCTGGGGTGGACCGCCGGATCCCTGATCGCTGCACTCGGACGCCGAGGCATTCGAGGTGAAGAACACCTGATCGATGACCCAGACGAGGGCAACGGCGACCGCGAGCTTGCCGGCCTTCTTGAGCCGCAGTTTCAAGGCCCCTCCCGAATGCTGGAGCTTGCCGTGCATCCTCTGGGGCACCAGTTGAACGTTTCCATTCACGTCGAGATGGTGCATGCGCAGATCGCCGTTACTCTTCAGCCACTCTTCGACCCTCGTCTTATTCGGGCGGCCATTAATCATGAACCGCTGCCCTGGATTCGTCTTATCCAGCCTTCGAGCAAGCTCTTCCTTGATCTTGTCGAAGTCTTGCGCGGTCCCCTCGAGGCCGTTCACTCGGAAGGTCTTCACAGTTCCCTGCCCATTCGCACCCGGCACTCCATGCGCCTGTGTCTGGTAATTGGGGATGCCGTCACGGAAGGGGATCCTGGTTCCGGGCTTCAAACCCATCTCCTTCGCGGTTTGATCATTCGGGATGAAGTCGCATTCCCCGGGCCTATTCGGGTCCGACCAGGTCCCTTTCTTCTCGCTCGGAAGTAAGCCGTCGTCGTCGGTCAGGTCAGTCGGATCATTCCCCACGTACCGATAGGGATTCGTGTCCGGCATCAATCCCAGCGGATCCTGGCTGGTCCATCTCCCCGTCGTCGGGTCGTAGTACCGCGCCGGTTGTATTGCAGATCCGTCACGCGATCGAACTCGCGGCCGGTCCAGAGGTAGCGATCGCTGGCCGACGGGTTCGTCTCGCTGAGGATGTTGCCGAAGCCGTCGTAGTTGATCCGGTCGATCACGGCGCCGGTGGCGCCGACGAGCACCCGCACCGAGCCCAGCGGGTCGGTCAAGTACCAGGCCACCGTCCCGCTCGCCGAGACCCGCGCGGCGATCACATCCGTCCCGCCGAGGAACAGGTGTCGCGTGACCAGGAGATCGCTGCCGTTCAGATCGGCCCACACGTCCTGGCCGTCGTAGGCGAACCGCGTCACCTGGATCATCGATCCTTCGGTAAAATCCTCCTCGATCCGGTCGCCGAATGCGTCGTACTTGTAGGCCGCGCTCTCGACGATCGACCCTCTCCTGGTCTCCACCGCCGAGGTCATCTGGTTCGCGTTGTTGTAGGTGTAGGTCCAGGTGACGCCGTGTTCGGGACCCCTTGCCATGCCGACTTCCTCGATCAGGTTGCCGTCGGCGTCGTAGGTGTAGGTCCACGTCCCGTCCGAGAGGAGCCAGTTGTTGGGGCCGACGATGTTGTTGCCATTGATACGATTGCCATTGGCGTCGTAGCTGTAGTCGATCGTCGCCAGGGGCGAGGTCTCGCTAGTCAGCTCGTTGTCGGCGTCGTAGGTGTACGTCGTGGTCATGCCGAGGTCAACCTCGGTCAGCTCCCGGTCGGCGAGGTCGTAGGTGTAGGTGAAGTTGGCCACGATGCCGTCGTGGCCGCCGAGGTCCAGCAGGTGCGTGATCTCACCGTCGCCGTTGTAGGTGTAGAACGACTCGTCGACGACCTTCGTGCCCGCCAGGTCGCTATAGCGGGTCTCGGTCGCCAGATCGCCGCGGCCGTCGTAGGTCATGTCGATCCGGAGCGGCGTCTGGCCGGCGCCGCCGAACTCCTCGCTGATCAGCTCGTCGTCGGCGTCGTAGATGCACGTCGTCACACCACCCAGCGAGTCCTCGGTCAGGGTCCGGTCGCCATCGGCGTCGTAGGTGTAGGTCAGCGTCAGGCCGAACGAGTCCTCGGTGGAGATCAGCCGGTTCAGCGCATCGTAAATCATCGTGTCGATGCCGCTGAAATCCTGCGCCGTCAAGGTGTTGCCGTCGGCGTCGTAGGTGTAGGTCGTGATGTCCGTCACGTTGCCGTTGGAGTCGTACCAGGTCTCGGTTAGTAGGCGGCTGTCGGCGTCATAGGCGTAGTCGGTGCGCCGGCCGACGGCGTCGGTCATGGAAGTCAGTCGATCGAGGGCGTCATACGCATAGGTCGTCGGATGGCCCAGAGGATCGATTTGCTCGATCATCCGGTTCAGGGCGTCGTAGACGAACGTGGTCCGGTTGCCGTCGGGGTCGACCAGGCTAATCTTGTTATTGTCCGCGTCGTAGCTATAGGTCGTGATCCCCCCGCGGGGATCGATCTCCTCGACCTTCCGGCCGAGCGCGTCGTATCCGTAGATCGTGGCGTGGCCCAGCGGGTCGATCGTCTCGGTCACCTCGTCGTCCGCGTCGTACACGGTCGTCGAGATGCCGCCGTCGGGCTCCTGCACGCTGATCCGACGGTCGAGGGCGTCGTATTTGTCGATCGTCGCGAACCCGAGGGGATCGATTGTCTCGATCACGTCGTCGTCCGCGTCGTACACCGTCGTCGTGGTACGGCCCAGCGGATCGGTGACGGAGATCTGGCGATCGACGGCGTCGTATTTGTAAGTCGTCGCATACCCGCGCGGGTCAATCGACTCGATGATGTCGTCCGCCGCGTCGTAGATCGTCGTGGTGATGTCGCCGAGCTGGTCGATAATCTCCACTTGCCGATCGAGGGCGTCGTAAACGAAGCGGGTCGTGGAGCCGCGGGGGTCGATCGTGGCGATCACGTTGTCGATCGCGTCGTAGACCGTCGTCGTGGTCAGGCCGAGCGGATCGGTGACGGAGACCTGGCGGTTGAGGGCGTCATAGTGATAGATCGTTGCCTGGCCCATGGCGTCGATCGTTTCGATGATGTTGTCGTCCGCGTCGTACACAGTCGTCGTCGTGCGCTGCACCGGCGTGCCCACCGCCTGCGTCTCGCCCGTCTGGCGGTCGAGCGCGTCGTAGCTGTAGGTGGTGACCCGGCCCATGGCGTCGATCGTTTCGATGATGTTGTCGTCCGCGTCGTAGATCGTCGTCGTGCTGCGCTGCAGCGGTGTACCGACGGCTTCCGTCTCACCCGTCTGGCGGCCGAGCGCGTCGTAGCTGTAGGTGGTGACCCGGCCGAGAGCATCGACGGTGTCGATCACGTCGTCGTCCGCGTCGTACGCCGTCGTCATCGTGCGCTGCACCGGCGTGCCCACCGACTGCGTCTCGCCCGTCTGGCGGTCGAGCGCGTCATACGAGTAGGTCGTCGCCACTCCCCGCGCGTCGATCGTCTCGATGACGTCGTCGTCCGCGTCGTACGCCGTCGTCATCGTGCGCTGCACCGGCGTGCCCACCGACTGCGTCTCGCCCGTCTGGCGGTCGAGCGCGTCGTAGCTGTAGGTCGTGGCGACGCCCAGGGCGTCGATGGTCTCGATCACGTTGCCGACGGCATCATAGACCGTGGTGGTCGTGCGCTGCACCGGCGTGCCGACCGCCTCCGTCTCGCCCGTCTGGCGGTCGAGCGCGTCATAGCTGTAGGTGGTGACTCGGCCCAGGGCATCGATCGTCTCGATGATGTTGTCGTCCGCGTCGTAGATCGTCGTCGTGCTGCGCTGCACCGGCGTGCCCACCGACTGCGTCTCGCCCGTCTGACGGTCGAGCGCGTCGTAGCTGTAGGTCGTGATTCGGCCGAGCGGGTCGATCGTCTCGATCACGTCGTCGTCCGCGTCGTACACCGTCGTCATCGTGCGCTGCACCGGCGTGCCGACCGCCTCCGTCTCGCCCGTCTGGCGGTCGAGCGCGTCATACGAGTAGGTCGTCGCCACTCCCCGGGCGTCGATCGTCTCGATCACGTCGTCGTCCGCGTCGTACACCGTGGTGGTCGTGCGCTGCACCGGCGTGCCCGCCGCTTCCGTCTCGCCCGTCGGGCGGTTAAGGGCGTCGTACGCGTAGGTGGTGACTCGGCCCAGGGCATCGATCGTCTCGATCACGTTGTCGTCGGCGTCGTAGGCCGTCGTCATCGTGCGCTGCACCGGCGTACCCACGGCGTCGGTCTCGCCCGTCTGGCGGTCGAGCGCGTCATAGCTGTAGGTTGTCGCGACGCCCCGGGCGTCGATCGTCTCGATCACGTCGTCGTTCGCATCGTAGACCGTGGTGCTCGTGCGCTGCACCGGTGTGCCCACGGCGTCGGTCTCGCCCGTCTGGCGGTCGAGCGCGTCATAGTTGTAGGTGGTGACTCGGCCGAGCGGGTCGATCGTCTCGATCACGTTGCCGACCGCGTCGTACACCGTCGTCGTGCTGCGCTGCACGGAAGTGCCGACGGCATCGGTCTCGCCCGTCTGACGGTCGAGCGCATCGTAGCTGTAGGTGGTGGCGCGACCCAGGGCGTCGATCATCTCGATCACATTGCCATCGGCGTCGTGGGCCGTCGCTGTGGTGCGCTGCACCGGCGTGCCCACGGCGTCGGTCTCGCCCGTCTGGCGGTCGAGCGCATCGTACGAGTAGGTCGTCACGACGCCCCGGGCATCGATCATCTCGATCACATTGCCGACGGCGTCATAGACCGTGGTGGTCGTACGCTGCACCGGCGTGCCGACCGCCTCCGTCTCGCCCGTCTGGCGGTCAAGCGCGTCGTACGAGTAGGTCGTCGCCACGCCTCGGGCGTCGATCATCTCGATCACGTTGCCGACCGCGTCGTAGACCGTCGTGGTGGTGCTCTGCACGGGGGTGCCGACGGCCTGGGTCTCCCCTATCCGGCGGTTCAGCGCGTCATACGAGTAGGTCGTCACGACGCCCCGGGCGTCGATCCTCTCGACGATGTTGCCGTCGGCGTCGTAGGCGGTCGTCGTGCTGCGCTGCACCGGCGTGCCGACCGCCTCCGTCTCGCCCGTCTGGCGGTCGAGCGCGTCGTACGAGTAGGTCGTGGCGACGCCCAGGGCGTCGATGGTCTCGATCACGTTGCCGACCGCGTCGTAGACGGTGGTGGTCGTGCGCTGCACCGGCGTGCCGACCGCCTCGGTCTCGCCCGTCTCCCGGCCCATCAGGTCGTACGCGAAGGTGGTCATCCGCCCCAGCGGGTCGGTGGTCGAGATCAGCTCGTTATCGAGGTCGTAGGTATTCCGCGTCACTCCGCCCAGGGCATCGGTGGTGGTGACCAGGTTGCCCATCGCGTCGTAGGCGTACTGCGTCATGTTCCCGTTGGGATCGGTCTGGCTGATCATGCGCTCGAGCACGTCATAGGTGTAGTTCGTGGTGGCCTGCACCGAAGTGCCGAACGCGTCGATCTCCTCGGTGACCAGCCCGCGCTGATCGTAGATATAAAGGGTCGTGCGGCCGAGCGGATCGGTGACGCTGGTCACCTCGCCCTGGGGGTTGTAGGTCGTCGTGGTGATACCGCCGAGCGGGTCGATCTCCTCGATCACCCGGCGCATCCCGTCGTAGACGTAGGTCGTCACCCGGCCCAGCGGGTCCTCGACGGTGGTCTGGTTGCCGGCCGAGTCATACGTATAGGTGGTGCGATCGCCCAGCGGATCGATCTGGTCGACCATCTCCCGCTGGCTGTTGTACTGGTAGACGGTCATGCGGCCCAGGGGATCGGTCATGCTCTGGAGCAGGCCGTCGGACCAGATCTCGGTGGTCACGCCCCCGAGCGGATCGGTGATGCTGGCCACATCGCCCACGGAGTTGTAGGTGTAGGTAGTCAGGCGGCCCAGCTCGTCCTGCGCGACAGTGACCTGGTGGAAGACCGGGTCGTACTGGTAGCGCTCGGTGGTCCCGTCGGGGTTGACGACCTGGGTCAGCTCGCCGTCGCCGGCTCCGTACTGATAGGAGTACCGCGTCACCCGGCCCATCGCGTCGGTGTACGCCGTGGGCTGGCCGGCGAAGTCGCGCTGCCAGGTCTGGACGCCGCCGTCGGGCGTCTGCAGCTCGGTGGGCTGGCCGAACGAGTCGAGCGTGTAGGTGGTCAACTGACCCAGGGCGTCGGTCAGGACCGTCACCCCCTGGCTGACCGAGATGGCCGGATCGGTCTGAAGTCCCTGGACCGACGCCGGGACGATCCCCATGGTGCTGCCCAGCCCCATGTTGACGCTGGCGAGCGCCCCGGCCGAGTCGTAGCTATAGGTCGTGCTCTGCGTGCCGTAAGTGTCGTTGATCATCCGGCCCGCCGGGTCGTACGAGTAGGTCTGCACGCTGCCGTCGGGGTAGGTGACGGAGGTCAGGTCGCCGGAGCCATTATGCGAAAACATCATCACGCGGTTGCCGGTCTCGACGATCTCGGACAGCTCGCCGCCCGAATACGTGAAGGTGGCCGCGAACCCGCCGGGATCGGTCACGGCGATCAGCCGGCCGGATGAGTCGTAGGTGTTGACCTGCTCGGGCCCGTCGGGCTGGACGATGCTGGTGAGCAGGCCCTGGGCGTTGAAGTTCCACGTCTCCTGCTGGGGGTTGGTGTAGGTGAACGTCCCGTCGGCATTCCTGACCAGGGTGCCGAAATCGTTGGGGGGGCTGACAAAGGTCGTGCCGATGCTGGCCAGGCTGAGGGCGGTGACGGTGCCGGCCTGGTAGTCGCGGGTGCCGCCATCGCCGTCGACCCAGAGATAGCCCCCCTGGCCGTCGGGGATGAGCTGGGCGGTCCCGCCGACGCTCCAGCCCTGGCCGATCGGGTCCGTCGGGCCGTTGGCCACCACCGGGGTCTCACTGCTCTCCGTCTGGTCGATGACGGTGCCGTCGGGCAGAGTGGCCAGGATCTTGGCCGACCAGGGATACATCCCGGTCGTCGTCACCGGGCTGGAGACCTGGACGCTCAGCAGGTAGTCGTCGCCCGGCTGGTGGCCGGTCGTGGCGAAGGTCACCCAGGGCTGGGGCGTGCCGTTATCCCAGGTGAGCTGGACCTGGATCTGGGTCGGCACCGGTCCGTTAGGGTCGCTGGAGAACGTCAGCGGCACGATCGGGCGCACGTCGACCGTGTCGGAGTTGTAAGTCAGCGGCGGGTCGGTGCCGAGCAGAGAGCTGGTATCGGGCGGGCAGTTGCAGGGGGCCCGGTCGTCCACGGAGACCTGGGTCTGGTTGTTGCCGTTCGAGAGCCCCATGCTGCCCGGCCCGGCGGGGACGCTCGAGGAATCCTTCCGGTCGCGGGTGACCGGCTTGGTACCCGTGAGCCAGGGGAGCTTCCCGACGATGCCGGCGGTGAATTCGGTCCACCAGATCGAGGTGTTCCCGGGACCGACGGCGATGCCCTGCGGATTCGAGCTGCCAGTCGGCAGCGCGTACTGAGTGATCGTGCCCGACGTCGTGATCTGGCCCAGCATGCTGGCGGTCGACACGGTGAACCACAGGTTGCCGTCGGGGCCGGCGACGATGTCGCCGGGCCGCGAGCCGCAGCAGCCCCCCAGCGAGAACTCGGTGAACACCCCGCCGGTCGTGAGCCGCCCGATCTTGCCCGAGCCGTTCTCGGTGAACCAGAGGTTGCCGTCGGGGCCCGTCGTGATCCCCCAGGGGACCGCCAGCGGCGTGGGGACGGCGAATTCGGTGATCGAGCCCCCGGGCGTGAGCCGGGCGATCCGGTCGCCGGCCGACTCGGTCACCCACAGGTTGCCGTCGGGGCCGGTCGTGATCCGGGCGGGCCGGCTGCCGGTCGCCAGCGCATAGGTCGTGATCGAGCCGCCCGGCGAGATCTTCCCGACCATGCTCGTCGCGTACTCGGTGAACCAGATGTTGCCGTCCGGACCGACGGTGATCCCCTGCGGCGTGGACCCGGCGGGCAGGGGGTATTGGGTCAGGCCGGTCCCGGCGGTCGAGACCTTGCCGACCATGGGAGTCGGGCCGTTCTCGGTGAACCAGAGCGTCCCGTCGGGGGCCGAGGTGATGCCATAGGGATTGCCGGAGACGGCGATCGACTTCGCCACGGCGCCGGTCGACGTGAAGGCGACCAGCTCCTTGGCCGCGTACTCGCTGACCCAGAGATTCCCGTCGGCGCCGGCGACGGTCTGGACCGGCTGCGAGCTGGCGGAGGTGGTGGGGTACTCGGTGATGCCGGGCCCCGACATGAGCCACCGGCGCTCCAGGACGAGGAATTCCAGGTGGACTCTGGCTCGCTTGGGACGCGGGCGGTCGGGACGGCGGCGGCTCCACGGGGCGATGGCGAATTTCCGGCTCATGGGTGACCTCGGCGCAGAGAAGAAAACAGGTGCGGTCGATCATCGACTCGGTCGCGTTGACGTCGGGGGTTTCCGGGTCGGCGGAAATCTCGGTTCGAGCTCAGAGGCGTCGGGGGGCTGCGAGATGCTGGCGGAGGACGCAACCGGCCACGGCGATGGTGCCCAGCGCGGCGAGGAGCAGGCTTGACGGCTCGGGGAGCGATTGCAGGGCGACGATGCCGTAGTCGGCGTAATTCCCCCCGTCATTGGTGAGGAAGGCCGAATCGATCATGAGGGTGTCCCCCGCGCAGGCCTCGAACGTCGCCGAATAGAGGCGGGAGGCGGAATATCCATCGCCCAACCCGGTGGTGTACGACGGGTCGAACAAGGGGGCGACATCCGTCGCATTGGGCGGCGGCTGGACGTCCAACCAGGCGAACGCGCCGTCGCTCCCGGTGGGGCTGAGGCCGGGGACGCCCCCGGACGTGCCGTACGAGCCGAGGCCCGTGAAGCCGGACGGCAGGCCGCTGCTGAAGGAGAAGAGCGGTTGGTTATCGAGCCGGATGTTGCCGAGTGCCAGGGCATCCTGGCCCGCGCAGTTGATGGTGTTGGCCACCTCCCAGACCAGTTGATATTGCCCGCAGGCCGGGATGGTGTAAGTCGAGGTGACCCAGCCCGTCGTGCCGGTGACCGTCCCGGCAACCTGGCTATACGACGGGCCATAGGAGATCCCATCCAGGGGGCCGACGTTCTGGTTGTTGAGATAGGCGGGATCGGGGCTCAAGGTCACGCCCGGTGACACGGACGGGATGTAGAGGTTGTTGCTGTCGGGCACGATCGTGTTGAATCCGCCCGTGAAGTCGGTGGATGCTGTGAAGAGGATCTGGCCCGCGGCCGCTTCTCTGCACGTCGAGGCGATGCGCCAGGGTCGCAAGGCCGACGAAGGCAACGAACCTGATTCGAGATTTGAACATGCTTCGAGTCTCCAAGATGAGCTGGCCGAAGTGACCCTCACTCCGCCGGGGCGGGCCGGCCGAGGAGGCCGGGCGAGGCGGCGAGGTCCGTCTCCTCCCCCGGGATGAGTTCCCCTGGCGGCGGACGTGTGACAGGGCCGATCATCGCGTCGCCCTCTTCGCCGAACGCGGGAGGCCCGGGTCGGGTCAACGAACCCGGCGGCTCCGATCCCGTGAGGGATTACCCGCGGTGGCGCGGATATATGGTCGCGGCTCGACCGGGATCGCACCCACGCCCGGCGAGGCCGTCGGCACATCGATTGATCTTCGGAGATGGTCCGGGGCGGTGTGGTTGCCGCCCTCGTCGGGAATGAGGGATGTCCCATGGAAACGTCGGCGTCACGATCGCTGGACGGGTTGCTGGTGGCGCACGCGAGGGGAGCCGGACGGCCCTGGATCGGCTGATGGTGTCGTGCCGACCGTGGCTGCGCCACCGGGCGGGCGCCCGGCTCCCCCGCGAGCTGGCCAGCAAGCAGGACGGCTCCGACTTCGTGCAGGAGTGCCAGTACCTGGCGGCAGCCCGGTTCTCGCGATTCCAGGGCCGGACGATGGGCGAGTTCCGCGCCTGGCTGGCGGGGATCCTGGATCGGCGGGTCCTGCGGGCGTTGCGGTACTGGGGCGAGCGGCGGCGCGACCGCCGGCGGGAGGAGCCGCTCGACCCCGGCTGGAGCGAGCGGGGCCAGCCCGCCGGGAGCTCGACGTCGATCCTCGATCGTCTCTGCCTCGACGAGGAGTACGATCGCTTGAGGCTGGCCGCGAGCTGGTGCCGCGACGAGGATCGGACCGTGATCGCCCTGCACCTGTTCGAAGGCCGGAGCCACGAGGAGATCGCCGCCGCGCTGGGCGTCGAGCCCGCGGCGGCGCGGCAACGCTTCTGCCGCGCCGTCCGGCGCGTCGGCGAGGCGATGGACCTGATCGAGCTGATGACCCGGCGCGGGCTGGGCCAACTCCAGCAGGACGTCGTCGGCGTGCACCGATTTCGCGGCGTTACTCCGGCACAGATCGCCGACCGGCTCCGGTTGCCGCCGCACCTGGTGGCGGGCTGGATCGCCGAGGCGAAACCCTTATTCCGCACCAACTCGAAGGACGGATCATGATGCATCGCCCACCATGCGATCGCGACGGGCGCGGGTCCGGCCTCCCGGAGCCGGCCCACTACGCACTCCTGGACCGGTACTGGGACGATCTGCAGTGCCGGTCGGAGGGGGACTCATGGCCCCGGTCGATCGATCGGGATCTCGCCTCGACGACCGTCGAGGACCTTGATGTCCTGGGCGCGCTGCACCGATTCCGGCAAGCCGTGCGGGCCGACGGCGACCGACCGCCGACGCCGACCGCCTGGACACCGGACCCGGAAGACCGGGCGGGAGACGACTGCTCCGGGCCGGCGGCGGTGATGTCGGACCGGGACGGCTCGCCGCCCGTCGACGGGCCGCCCGATCGGATCGGCAAGTACCCGGTGGTCGAATGGCTCGGCTCGGGGGGCCAGGCCGAGGTCTTCCGCGTGCGCCATCCCCGGCTGGGCCACGAGCTGGCACTCAAGCTGGGCCGGCGGCCGATCGCCGCGGGGACCGACGGTGGGGCCGACGCGGAAGGTCACGACCGGATCAGCGCCGAAGGGCGCCTGCTGGCCCGGTGCGACCATCCCAACCTGGTCCGGATCGTCGACCTCGACGTCCACGACGGCCGGCCGTTCGTGGTGATGCAGTACGTGCCCGGCTCGACCCTGGAGCAGTTCGCCGGCGCGTCCCGGCCGAGCCCGCGCCGGTGCGCCCGGCTCGTGGCCGAGCTGGCGCGGGCCGTCGCCTACCTGCAAGACCGGGGGATCGTCCACCAGGACATCAAACCCGGCAATGTCCTGGTCGACACCGAGGGCCGGCCCCGATTGATCGACTTCGGCCTGGCCCGGAGCACGGACGCCCGGTCGGTCGAGTCGCCGGCGCGGCCCGGCGGCACGGCCGCCTACATGAGCCCCGAGCAGGCGATGGGCCGGGTCGATCGGATCGGCCCTCACACCGATGTCTTCGGCCTGGGCGGCCTGCTCTATTACCTGCTTACCGGCCGCCCGCTTTACCAGGGTGCGTCGCGGGTCTCGCTGTACCGCCAGGCGATCAAGGCCGAGTATCTCCCGGCTCACCGGGTCGACTCGCGCGTGCCCCGGGCGCTGGAGCGGATCTGCAACCGGGCGCTGGCGGCCGATGCGCGGCGGCGATACCACAACGCCGCGGAGCTCGAGCGCGCCCTGAGGCGTTTCCTCGCCCGGCGCTGGATCGCGGCGGCCCTGATCGTCATGTCCGTGGCAGCGGTCGCGCTGGCCGCCGCGCCCCGCCCGACGGCGCCCGAGTTGACGAGGACACCCGGCTGCCGCGTAGGTCCCTCAGCACGCGTCGTCCTCGCCATCAACGTCATTCCCACCGATGTGGCGTCGGACGGGGTGACGCCGGTTCGAACGGATCATCGCCCTCTCGGAGTCCCTCCCTCGTCGGGAGCGAACCAGCCGAACTGACCGGATCGTCAACCCGCGACATCGCCGGGTCGAGTCCCGATCCGGAACCTCGACGGTAGGCGATCGGGACCCCCGGACCGCGACCTCAACCGCCGCACCGCCGCCCGGGCCTGCTCGGTCTCGGGCGCCCGGAAGCTCCCCCGGCCAACCCCTCGAGGACGCGCCGCGCCTCGTCGGTGCCGATCCGCTCGAGGACGCCGATCGCCCGCAGGGATCGCAAGCGCTCGGGGGACGGGATCGTTGCGCTCGGCTCGCCCAGGAGACGCTCGATCCTGTACCGTACCTCGGGAGTCGGACGCCCGCGGAGCGCAGCCTTCAGGGCCGGTTCGGCCTTCATTCCCAGGCGCCCCAACTCGGCGGATGCCCGCTCGCGAGTCGCGAACCGCGGGCTGTCGAGATCCACGATGAGAGAGGCGATCCGCGACGGGTCGGCAAGGGCGGCTGGCCGGAGCCTCTCCGCCAGCAGCGCCGTGGCCGGCCCCGGGCGGTCGGCCAAGGACCAGGCGGCCGATTCCGCCGCGGCGGAGTCATCGCCGCGGAGCGCCCCCCACAGGGCCTCGGGCGGTTCGGGCGAGCGGTCGGACGGCGAGGGTCGGACCTCCGGGATCAGGGCCCGCACGTCCCAGATCAAGGCCGTGCCGTCCTCGCCGGCGGAGGCCAGCAGGGCGCCGTCGGGCGAGAACGCCAGCGCGCTGACTCCGGAGCGGTGCGGGTCTAGCCGGCGCAGCAACCGACCGCTCGCGACGTCCCAGACGCGCAGCGATTGATCGCGCCACCTCGGCCGGTCGTCGGCCCCGGTGGCCAAGAGCCGGCCGTCGGGCGAGAAGGCCATGGCGCGAACGAGGCCCACGTGCCCCTCGAGCCGGCCGACCTCCCGCCCCGTAGCCACCTCCCACAGGCCGATCTGACGGTCCTGGGTGTGCACCGCCGCCTCGGCCACGGCCAGGAGCCGGCCGTCGGGCGACGGCTCGATGAACAGGGCAATCTCCCGCGACGTGATCGGGCGGAGCTCCCTCCCGGTGGACAGATCCCAGAGCCGGATGGACGTGCCCCGGTCCATCGCCGCGATGGTCGCGCCGTCGCCGAGGAACACCGGGCTGCGGGCGAATTCGTCCTCGGCCCCGCCGAGGATCGCCCGCGGCTGGCCGGTCGCGGTCTCCCAGAGCCTCACCCCACCGTCGGCCATGCTGGCCAGGGACCGGCCGTCGGGAGAGAGGGCCGCACGGTCGTCGCCCCCCGCCATGGACCCGAACCGGCGGAGCTCTCGCAATGTGGCCGGCTCCCAGAGCCGCAACGAGTCGCGGCCGCCGGAGGCCAGCAGGGCGCCGTCGGCGGAGAAGGCGAGGAAGGAGAGGGGGAATCGTCCGGCCGCGGTCCGTCGGAGCTCCGCGCCGCCGGCCGGGTCCCACACGCGGAGCGTCCCATCGAAGCCGGCCGTCGCGACCGTCCGCCCGTCGGGGGCGAAGGCGATGGCCCGGATCGCACCGCGGTGCCCCGCGGCCGGATGCGCCTCGCGGCCGGTCGCCGCGTCCCAGAGTCGCACGACGTCTTCCGCGCCCGCCGAGGCGAGCGTCCGGCCGTCGGGCGAGAATGCCAGGCCCTGGACGCACCACTGGTGCGCCCCCCAGCGCCGCAACTCCCGGCCCGAAGCGACATCCCGCAGCGAGATGCAGCCGAGGCCGACATCCCACGTGTCCGAGGGCTCGGGGGCACCCTCGCCGGAGGCGAGCGTCCGGCCGTCGGGCGAGAACGCCAAGCAGGCGGTGTCCCGTTCGAGCCCGACGAACCGACGGAGTTCCCTCCCTGACTCCGCGTCCCAGATGCGGATCGATCGATCCTTCAGCCCCGCGGCGAGCCATCGGCCGTCCGGTGAGACGGCGACCGCGACGGCCTCGTCTGTGCCCCAGGGGATGAGGCGCCGCAGCTCACCGGTGTTGACGTCCCAGGATCGGATCGAGCCTTCGACGGCCATCCCGTCGCCGGTCCATCTCGCCGCATCCCGGCCCGCGGAGATGAGGGACCGACCGTCGGGGGTGAACGCCAGGAAGTCGTTGCCCTGCGAGTGGCCTTCGATCCGACGGACCAGGCTGCCCGTCGTCGGATCGGCGAGGACGAGCCCGTCGCGGCCCCCCCAGGCCAGCCACCGCCCGTCCGGCGAGGAGGCGACGACCTCCGCCGTGACGCTGTGATCCGGGATTCGACGGACCAGCCGGCCGGATGCAGCGTCCCAGGCCCGGATCAGGCCCTCTTCGCGGCTCGCCGTAACCAGGGTGCGGCCCATGGGGACGAGGGCGAATCCCGAGGTCGGAGACAGAGCCTCCCCGATGTGGCGGATCTCCACGCCGGCGGCCGAATCCCAGAGCCGGATCACTCCATCATCACTCAGGCTCGCGACGATCCCGCCATCCGAGGTGTAAGCCACCTGGCGGATCGAGCTGCCGTGGCGGAACCGCGTCGTCCCCAGGCGGGCCACGGCGCCGGGAGGGAGCGGATCGCCGGCGCGATCGACCGGCGCCGAAGGGCCGGCGACCGCCGCCTGCATCATCCCCACGACGAGGATGAGGCTCCCGAGACACCTTGCCGCCGTACGGGCAGCGGTCAGCCCGACGGGCCGATCCCTCTCCGGAACTTCGCGCACATCCGTGCTGATGGACTGATCCTTCCTCGTTCGGCGCGAATCCGCCGCGAGGTCCCACTCGGGACATCCCGTCGATCCCGCAGTCGCCTGCACCCGGAGAAGGGCGCTCCCTCCCCGCCGGAGCATGGCTGCGATCAGCCGTGACCCCGAGACGACCAACGCCCGCACGATCAGCACACTCATGGCATGCTCCTCCCGTTCGGTTGCTTGGTTGCGATTGCGTAAATGACATTGATCTCGATGGCGTCGATGCGGTTATCGTGCAGCCAGGCGAGGTTGGCATCCTTCACCCGCGCCGCCTGATGCGCGGGCATCCGGTCGATCACCCAGCGGGCGCCGGTGCCGAGGACGATGGTCCACCAGTCCTCGGGCGATCTGAGGGGATGTCGCCCCTCCTCGGCGACGACTTCGGCGTCCGCGATGCCCGCAACGGAGAGCAGCCCTCGGACGGCCTGGACCTCGGCGAGCCGATCCCGCGGGAGGAGCTCGGGATCGGTCCCGGGGCAGACCTGCTCCGCGGCCCTCCGCCAGGCCGAGAGGGCCGGCTCGAAGGAACGCGGCCCCCACGTGGTGATGGCGAGCTGGCCGCCGGGCCGGACCAGCCGCCAGAGCTTGCGGACCTGGGCCTCCATGTCCGGGGCGAAGAAGATCGAGAAGGCGCTGATGACCGCGTCGAAGTCGCCATCGGCGAACGCGAGCTCGCCCATGTCGGCGACGCGGAAGTCCACGTTGCGGACCCCGAGCGCCCGGGCCTTGGCGCGGGCCCGCATCACCATCCGCGCGGACAGGTCGACGCCGATGACGCGCCCCTCCCGGCCGACCAGCTCGGCGGCGAGGATCGCCGTGGCACCGGTGCCGCAGCCGACATCCAGGACGTTCGCCCCGACCGGCAGCTCCAGCGGCGCGATGGTCCGCTTGCCGAACCGCTCCCAGAACGAGAGCGGCCGCTCGTCGAAGTGGTCCGCGGCCGCGTCGTAGGTCGCCCCCACCGAGCCGCGATCTGGTCCGATTGCGATGCTCATACTCAGATCCTTTCACTGAGAAGCCGCCTGGATCGCCAGGTCGCCCAGCAAGCGCTGGAAAGTCTCGGTCGGATGGATGTTGTCCCAGAACAGGTACTGGTCCGGGTTCGGCACGACGACGCCGGGGTCGCCCTCGTCTCCGCTCTTGGCCTGGTCGGTGACGTCGGTGATGCCGAAGGCGCCCGGGTCGGCGAGCACCTGCTCGACGAGGCCGTAGACGTCGAGCGGGTGGATCTTGATGCCCAGGCCGGCCTCGAGCTGAACCTCTGCGGCGGCGAGCCGGGCATTGAACTGGGAGGACAGGTCGTCGTACTGGGCCTCGGCGGCGGGCCCCAGCTTCCGGATGCTCGGCACCTCGCCCAGCGGCATCAGGTCGGGCACGAGGAACTGCCTGGCGCCCGCCTTGGCCAGCTCGGTGATCTCCGCCGACAGGTTCGCGACCGTCCCTGCCGGGTCGGGCGCGGAATGCGGGCCGAAGTCGTTGGTCCCGCCCCAGATCACGAAGAGCTGGTCGCCGTCGACGACGGGATGCGTGCTCAGGTAGGCGGCGACCTGCGTCCCGATGTTGGCGGAGCCGTTGTGAGCGTAGCCCGACAGTGCGGTCCCCGCGTCGGCGGCCGCGTAGTCCGTGCCGCCGAGTGCGCTCGGCGTCGGGTCGGGGAGCCCCAGCCCGGCGGCCAGGTGCTCCACCCAGATCGGCCCGTCGGACCAGCGCCCGGCGTCGTAGGGCGGCGACGCGGGCTCGGTGCCGCCCGTCGCGGCGAATCGGTTGCCCGCGTCGGTGAGGCTGTCGCCGAAGGCGACGAGTCCCGTGTAATGATCCGAGAAGACGGACACGATAAATCCGCCGGTCGCGCCATGCCGGCCCATGGTCTCGCTCGTCCGCACAAGCACGCCTGTCCCGATGTCGGACCTCTTGCGGAACCGGCCGGTTCCGCCCGAGAGCGCGTAGTGGAACGGGAGCACGGGCGACGAGCCCGTGTGGGCCGGGATCTGCTCCGAGATCAACGCCCTGGCAGTCCCGCCGTGGCCTGGAAGCGTCAGGCCGAGTGTCCCGGACACCGTGCCCGCCTGCTCGAGGTTCTCCTGCACTATCGCCGAGCCCTGGACCCGGACGGGGCCTAGCCCGGGGATCATGCCCAAGCCGTTGAAGTGGAAACGCTCGAGCAGCGGCGAACTCCGTTCCACCCGCACGGAGTAAGTCCCGCTCTCGGTGCTCGTGAGTGAAATCGCCTGCGGGACGATCGGCGCACTCGCGGCGATTGAGAGCATCTGCCGCCCCTCGAGTCCCTCGAGCATCGGTCGCACATGACGTCGGTTGGTCCGTTTCATCGGTGTGGTCCTTCTCTGGTGAAGCCCTGAAGTTGACGTCCCGGCTCGCGATCCGAGCCGTTTTTTCCCGTCTGAGGGCATGGTAAGAGGAGGCGAGGGGGGGTTCTTACACGGTCTTGCTGCGTTTTGGGACGGGATTGCCGAGATGCGAGTCGGATCATCGTTCGCGTATAATCCAGGCGCACAACGACGCCGGGGCGTCGGCCGTGGTCGAGGGGCGTTCGGACGAGGAGGATCGCGATGAAACCTCCGGATCGGGACGGCGGAGGGCTGATCTCGCCCGACGATCGCCTGGAAGTCCTGCCGGTTCCCCCGGAGGTCACGAGCCGCCCGATGGGATGGGCGGCCCTCCGGGCCGAACACTTCCGCGAGACGCCGGATTTCGAGCTGGATCTGCCCGGCGGGACCCATCACCTGCTCGCGTTGTACCTCCGCCCGCCGGAGGAGATGGGATTCCGGACCGATGGGTTGGATTGGGAAGGGGTACCGCCCCCGGGCTCCATCCTTGTGCTCCCCGCCGGGCACTCGAGGCGGGCGTTCTGGCGCGGGCCCACCGAGAGCGTGCACGTCCACCTCGACCCGCGATTGATCTCACGGGTCGCGGCCGAGGCATTCGACCTCGATCCCGACCGCGTCGAACTGCCGGCGAGCGCCGCCCTGACCGAGCCCTCGATCCAGGCGGCCATCCTGGCGATCGACGCCGAGCTGTCAACCGGCTCCGCGGGGGGCCGACTCCTCACCGAGTCGCTGGGCAACGTCCTCGCCGTCCACCTGATCCGGCGCACGACGGGCAACGAGCGAGCCGCGCATCGGCCGCGCGGGGGGCTGCCGAGGCACAAGCTCCGCGCCGCCGTCGAATACATCGAGGAGCGCCTCGACTCGGAGATCTCGCTCGACGATCTCGCCTCTGTCGTCCACCTCAGCCCTTATCACTTCGCCCGGCGATTCAAGGCCTCCATCGGCCTGCCCCCCCACCAGTACGTCATCACGCGCCGCATCGAGCGGGCCAAGCAATTGCTCAGAGGCGGCGATGACCTCTCGCTGGCCCAGATCGCCGCCCGCGCGGGATTCTGGGACCAGGGCCACTTCACCCGCCACTTCAAGCGGCTGGTCGGCGTCACACCGAAGCGGTTCCGATGAGCCGCGTGCGCCGGCCGGGAGCCGGCCATCCCGCATCATGCCGGCGCCGGCGCTTCCGGCACCAGGTACTCCGAGCCGGTCGCCCGAACGGCCGCGACCGCATGATCGCCCGGCCCGGACGGCCGCGATCTCATGCACGTTCTCAATCGCCATTCAGTGCAAATCCATCTCGAGCCAGGATTCTTCGCGTCGCTGCGCCCCGATCGCGAGGCGACGGCGCCTATGCCGATGGGAACCCGACGGGGCCGGGCGCTCGAGAGAGCCGCACGGTCTCATTGACGGATCCGGGTCGGTGCGTCGGGACGGCCCGCGAGGACGGCAACCATCACCGCGAGGGACACCGCGCGATCTCATCGATCGACCAGGATCGGCCTCTTCCTCCTTTCCCCTGAATCCCCGATCGGGTCGCACGTGGGCTGCGGCCGCGATCGACGTCCGCGCCGGGCCGGCAATCCGGGAGTCCTCGAGCCGTCGCCCCACGCCGCACTCGTCGCATCCTCCATTCGTTGAAATCCTGCTTCGATTCATGACCTAACCGCAGGGAGTGATCCATGTCCATCTCGAATCGCCGCTCGTCTTCGGACCGTGGGCCGGTCTCGTCGTCAACCGATCGCGGCCGGGGACGCGGGCGGCGCGGCCCGAGGTTCCGGCCCGACGTGCAGGCCCTGGAGGCCCGAACCCTCTTGAGCACGCTGACGGTGACCAACGACCACGACAACGGCAGCGGGTCGCTCCGCGCCCAGCTCGCCGCCGCCAACCCCGGCGACACCATCGAGTTCGCCAAGAGCGCCTACGGGACCATCGACCTGACCAGCGGGCCGCTCTCGGTCGCCACCAGCGTCAAGATCAAGGGCCCGGGGGCGCAGGACGTCACCGTCAGCGGCAACAACGCGTCCACCGTCTTCGACGTCCAGAACGGCGTCACGGCCACCATCTCGGGCCTGACCATCACCGACGGGCGCTTTAGCACGTCGGGCGGCTTGGGCGGCGGCGGGATCGCCAATTACGGGACGCTGACCGTCTCCGACTGCGTGATCACCGGCAATTCGGTCCCGTTCCCTGGCTACGTGATCGGCGGAGGCGGCATCTTCACCCAGGGAATACTCACGGTCACCGGCTCGACCATCACCGGGAATTCGGCCTACGTGGGCGGCGGCATCCAGAGCTTCCGCGGCTCCGTGACCGTCGAGGACAGCACCATCGCGGGCAACTCGGCGAACTCCGGCGGCGGCGTCCAGAGCTTCGGCGGCGACGTGACCCTGACCGACAGCGTCGTCAGCGGCAGCACCGGCGGCGGCATCGCGATCCAGGGATACAGCTACGGCGGGCCGATCCCGACGCTGACGGTCACCGACAGCGTCATCAAGGGCAATTCCGCGCAGGGCTTCGGCGGCGGCATCCTCTCCAACACGGCCAACGTGACGATCACCGGCAGCCTGATCGCCGACAACACGGTCACAGGCTACCCCGGTGGCGGCCTGGCCCTGGGCGGCGGCATCGACATGGAAGGATCGCTCTTCTCTCCCACGCCGGGGGCCGACACGTTGACCATCACCGGCACGACTTTCGTCGGTAACCAGGCCGTCTTGCCCGGCGGCACGGCCGCGGGCGGGGCGATCCACACCAAGCCCTACGTGAATCTCTCGGTGACCGATTGCTCGTTCCTCGACAATACGGCGAGCGGCGGCATCGTCAGCGGCGGCGCAATGGACCTCCAGTCGCTGTCGCAGGGCACCATCACCGACTCCCAGTTCACGCGCAACCAGGCCGTCGGCACGAACTCGGCTAGCTCGTTCGGGGGCAGTGCATCCGGGGGGGCGATCGACTACGACGGGGGGTTCAACGTGCAAGGGTCGCTGACGATCAAGGACAGCACCTTCGCTCGCAACCTCGCCCAGGGCGGCTCCGGCGGAGGTACCGCAGCGGGTGGGGCGATCAACAACAACGGTCAGCGAACGACGCTGGTCCTCACGTCCTGCCTCCTGCTCGGCAATCGCGCCATCGGCGGCGCGGGGACAGCATCCGAACCCTACGGCGGACCCGCCTTCGGCGGCGCCCTGAATGCATTCCTCACCGCGGCGACCGCGACCGATACCTCGTTCATCGGCAACAGCGCCATCGGCGGCGCCGACGCATTCGCCGGTGGCTCGGCCGGGCTGGGGAGCGCCGGCGCCATCGTGGACGGCGACAGCACGATGACGATGACCGGCGACACCCTCGCCGGCAACAGGGCCATCGGCGGCGCCGGCTCCCATGGCGCCGCGGGCGGCGACGCCCAGGGCGGCGGCCTCGTCGATTACGGAGCCACGCTCACTTTCAGCGACGGGACGATCATCGGCAACCAGGCCATCGGCGGGTCGGGCGGCGGCGACGGCGAGGGCGGCGGCGCCTTCATCTCCGGCTCGGGCGCCAACGCCTCGTTCACCGACGCACTGATCACGCTCAACGCGGCGACCGGCGGCTCGGGTGGCGGCAAGGGCTACGGCGGCGGGCTCTACATCGCCACCGGCGCCCTCACCACCCTGACGAACACCAAGGTCGTTGGTAACACCGCCTCCACCGCCGGCAACAACATTTACGGGACGTATACCACCGGCTGACGCTTCGCGGAGGAGTGCGGGGATCACATTCCTGCCTCCGTTGCGAAGCTTGGCACTCCGATTGCCTCCCGATGAAGCCTGACCGGCGGGCATGGAGTCCGCGCCGTCACGAGACGTCGCGTCACGCCCGCCGGGATGGCGTCATTGGGAGCATCGATCGTGTCCGGAACCGGGTCCGCGTCGCCGTCTCGTCCCACCAGGCTGCCCGGCTATGCGCCGACGCTGATGGCCTACCACCACGCCTTCGAGCGCGAGCTGCGCGCCTTGATCGCCGGATTACCGCTACGGCCCGGCGATCGCGTGCTGGACCTGGCCTGCGGCGACGGCGTGTATGCGCGCTGGCTGGCCGAGCGTCTGGACGCGGGCGGCCGACTGCTGGCCGTCGACCTGTGCCCGGCGTTCCTCGACGTGGCGCGGCGGGAAATCCCGGCCGCTGATCTGTCCGAACGCGTCACTTTCATCGTGGCCGATCTGTGGCACTTGCCGATCCCCGACGACGCTTTCGACCTGGTCTGGTGCGCCCAGAGCCTCTACAGCCTGCGCGATCCCGTGGACGCCCTGCGCCGGATGGAGCGGGCCGCGCGGCCGGGGGGCGTCGTCGCCGTGTTCGAGAACGACGAGTTCCACCACGTGCTGCTCCCCTGGCCCATCGAGGTCGAGCTGGCCGTCCGCCGCGCCGAGCTGACGGCACAGACCAGGCTCTCGAAGAAGCCGGAGAAATTCTACGTGGGCCGGCACCTCCGTCTGGTCTTCCGCGCCGCCGGGCTGGCCGACTGCCGGCATCGGACCTGGACCATCGACCGCCAGGCACCGCTCGGGCCGGACGACCGCACCTATTTCGCGGGCTATCTCGCCGACCTCCGCCGTAGGGCGTCGCCGCATCTGTCCGGAGAAATCCGCGATGAGTTCGAGCGGCTGGTCGACCCCGATTCCCCGGCGTATCTCCTCGACAGCCCCGATTTCACCGCGACCTGCCTGAACCACCTCGCCTGGAGCGTCAAGCGGGGCGGCTGACGCGAGGATGGCCGTACAAGATATTCCGCGTCGGAGGGTGGGCACCGCCCACCGGGAATGGCCTCGACCGGCGGGCGATGCCCACCCTACGGGCCGGAGTCCCACCTTCAGGCGGCCTCTTACATCGTCCCTTTCCGCCTGAAGGCGGGACTCCGACAGGCCAATGCCGCCCCCGCCTTGACCCTCCCTCCCCGAGCCGCTACCCTGAAACTCGACATTTGTCGTTGACGTGGTCTATGGTTGCGGCGCGAGGGGGGTCGTGATGTTCGTCACGTCGATCGTCCTGGCGATGCTGGCCCAGGCGGCTCCCGCCACGCAGGTGAAGACCGAGCTGGCCGGGGTGGTAGTCGATGCCCAGGGCAGCCCGGTCGCCGGGGTCGAGGTCCTGCTCTCGTCGCTCCACCGGATCGAGGGGAAGAATCCCACGCTGGCCCGCACGACGACCGACACGCAAGGGCGGTTCCGCCATCAGGCGCCGAGCTCGGATCCGATGCACGAGATCTGGACGCTGTGGGCCTATCGGCCGGGGGCGGGTCTCGCCGTGCAGGCCGTCGGGTCGAGCGAGGGCTTGCCTCGGCCCGGCGAGCCGATCAAGCTCACGCTCGGGCCGCCGCGGTCGGCGACCATTCAGGTGCTCGACCCGATCGGCCGGCGGGTGGAGGGCGCCCGCGTCCGGCCGGGGTACTTCCCGATCCGGGTGGTCCGAGGCGGCGGGTACGGCTTGAGCTACTCCTTGCCGATCCCCGTCGAGATCGTCAACCGTCTCGCCGCGCGGACCGATGCCCGAGGCGTGGTTGAACTGGCGAGCCTGCCCACGGACGGGTCCGATTTGGTCCGCGTCGAAGCACCTCGGTTCGGTGCCCAGTCCGTGATGTTGGCAGCCCCGAAAGTCGGGCGCAAGACCGCCCGGCTCGCCCCGATCGGGCGGATCGCCGGACGGGTCATCGGGCCCGACCCCGGCCGGGCCCGCGGTATCCGGATCGAGGTCTCGACCTCGTTGAACGGGCCGGGTCGCGTGGGATTCGATCCCGAGGGCCATGCCGAGGCCGTGATCGACGAGTCCGGCCGGTTCGAAGTCCCCGCGCTGGCCGTCGGCAAGGTCCGCCTCACCCTGAATCCCCGCGACGGCAAGCCAGAACGCGAGCTGCCCACCCCGGGCGTCGCCATCGAGGCCGGCAAGAACTGCGAGGTCGCGATCCCCCTGCCGGGTGCAAGTCGCCTGCGCGCCGTCGCCGGTCGCGTGCTGGACCAGCACGGCCGGCCGATCGCCGGCGCCATCGTGCTCCAGTCCGGCGACGGGCCGAAGCGCACCCGCGCCACCACCGACGATCGAGGCCGCTTCCGGATCGACGGCGTGGATGATCGCCCGGCGTTCCTCTTCGCCCGGAGAGCCGGCTATCGGTTCCACGGTCAACTCGTCGGGGAAGGGGCCGGTCCCTTCACGATGATCCTGACCCGGACCGACGAGAAGGCCGAGGCGATGCACACGCAGCCCTCGCCCCTGCCACACCGGGAAGAGCTCGCCCTGGCGCGCCGGGTCATCGGCGCCTACGCCGACAAGGTCCTCAAGGAGGGGACGCTCGACGACAAGGTGCAATTGCTCGAAGCCCTGGGGCGGGTCGAGCCCGAGCGGGTGCTCGCGGAGGCCGACAAGGCGAGATTCCCCGATCCGATCTATAACGATATGTTCCGGATGCGGGTCGTCGAGGGCATGGCCCACCACGACCCCGAGGCGGCCGCCGAGATCGCCGAGTCGGGCCAGACGCCATTCCTCCGAGTCATGGCCTACCTGGCCATCTTCGAGGCCATCGACCCATCGCCCCAGAATCGGCCGCGGCGGCTCGAGCTGCTCGACCAGGCGCTCTTGCACGCGCGGGGCGTGAAGGAGGCCGACAAGCGACTGCCCTTCCTGGGGCGGATCGCCGAGTTGCTGCTCGACCTGGGCGAGACCGACAAGGCCACCAGGTTGCTCCGCGAGGGGGAGAAGCTCGCCCGGGAGATGCCCAGCGCGGCCTTCGCCGGTTATGCGCGGGCGCGTTCGCCGAGGAGCTGGCGCAGATCGACCTCGATGCGGCGCTGGACCTGATCAAGGGCCTGAGCGATCCCCGCGAATTCGACCGGCATCACGGCAACATCGCCCACGAGCTGGGCGGCAAGGAGCCGGCCGCGGCCGAGCGGGTGCTAGCCATGATGCGCGACCAGCGCCAGCGCGATTCCAGCGCGATCCGCGTCTGCTACCGGATGGCGCCGGTTCGACCTGGCCGGCGCGCGGCGGATCGCCGGCGGCATCCGGCACACGTTGATGAAGCCCTACGCCCTGGGCTTGATGGCGCAGGCCCTCGCCGGCTCGGCGAAGACCCGTCCCGTCGCCGTCACGCTGCTGGCCGCGGCCTTCGACGAGCTGGACAGAGTGGTGGACGCCGGCACTGATGTCTTCAACAACATGGAGTGTGCCGCCGTGACCGCGGCCTCGCTCCTGCCTGTCGCCGAGGCGATCGACCCGGCGCTCGTGTCTGAATACCTCTGGCGATCGGTGTCGTTCCGCCGGCCGGCTCTCGGCCCGGAGACCGACCCGTCGCAGGGCTGGTTCCTCGATGGGGCCACCGCGGGACTGGCGATGCGGATCGCCCGGTACGACCCCGCGACGGCCGGTGCGATGCTCGAACCGATCGCGCGCCGCATGGCGGCCGAGCCGAATACCTCGGTCGCCTACGCCGCCCGCGAGGCGATCCTCGCCCTGGCGCTCATCCACCCGCAGAAGGCCGTCACGCTGCTCGAGCAGCTCCCCGACGCCCCGCCCAAGTCGTATCTGCGCCAGACGAAGGACCGGGCTCGGCGCGACCTCGCCGCCCTGCTCGCCCGCCCGGACGGCGATCGGCGGTGGAAGTATCTCCAGTGGAATTATTTTCATGCGTGGGTGCCGGACGTCGAGGACCTCGCCTCGCCGTTCTGAGCGCGGTGGCGTGTTAGCCGGGCTCCCGATCAAACGCGGTGATCGGGTACAGTGAGGCTATTCCCGGGGATCATTCATCGACCTTCGCATGGCGCCGACCGGACACCTAAGTTCAGGTTTCGCACTCTTGAGGGTCGGCACCTGATCAGAAAGATACGTCGGTCTCCTTACCATCTCTTGGCTACTTGTCTGGGTTACCACGCCTCGACAAGGCACCAAAGCAAGGAGACCGACCCATGGAACTTACCTCCTCGTTCGTCAACCTGCTACAGCACTTCGCACCGGTGTTCACCGCACCCACCCACAAGACCTTCCTCGTGATCGTCGCCGGCTGGGTCCTCTCCCAGCGCCACCGCTTCATCACCGAACTCATCTTCTCCGGCGGCCACGTCGGCAAGGGGCACTGGTCGCGGTTCCATCGCTTCTTCAGCCATGCCGCCTGGGACATCGATTCCTTCTCCATGGCTCTGGCCAAGCTGGTCGTGACGATCCTCGCCCCGGGCACCCAACTCCTCTGGGCCGTCGACGACACCCTCTGTCGCAAGCGCGGGCTGACCCTCTACGGCGCCGGCATGCACTACGACCCGCTCATCTCCAGCCGATCCAAGGCCCTCGTCAGTTGGGGACACGACTGGGTCGTGCTCTGCCTGATCGTCGTCCATCCCTTCTGGGCGCCCGGCAAGGTCTTCGCCTTGCCCATCGCCGCTCGGCTCTACATCAACCGCCAGGGGCTCACCAAGGGGAAGAAGGGCAAGGGGAAGTCGTCGGGGACCGGCAGCGGGGTCGAGGCCAAGACCGAGCTCGATCATCGCACGCGGCCGGAATTGGCCCTGGAACTCATCGAACTGGTAGCCCGGTGGTTCCCCGACGACGAGATCCTCATGCTCGGCGACAGCACCTATGGTGGTCGAAGTGTCCTGTCTCATCTGCCCGCCAACGTTCATCTCATCAGCCGGGTCGCCGCCAACGCCGCGCTGTACCGCGCGGCCCCGCCGCGGCGACCGGGTCAGAGGGGGCCATCCCGCAAGAAGGGGGACCGCCTGCCGGGCATGACCGAGTGGGCCGCCGACCCGGAGGCGCCCTGGACGCGACTGGACTTCGACCAGTTCGGGCTGCATGCCACCCTGGAGGTCAAGACGATCCGGGCGCTGTACTACAAGGCGGGGCGGGACCGGCTCTTGACCATCGTCCTGGTGCACGATGTCGAGGGGAAGCGCCCCGATCAGATGTTCTACTGCACCAAGCTCGACTGGGCGGCGCGTCAGGTGCTCTCGGCGTACTCCTGTCGCTGGGCGATCGAATGCACATTCGAATATTGCAAGCAATTCCTGGGATTGGAGGACCCGGCCAATCGCCTCCCCAAGGCGGTCGAGCGGACGGCACCCATGGCGATGTTCATCTACACCATGGTGGTCGTGTGGTTCCACCGCGAGGGTCATCGCTCGGTGCAGTTCCCCTTCCGGCCGTGGTATCAGAAGAAGGCCGAGCCGTCGTTCGCGGATCTGCTGACGACCCTGAGGCGACTGAGCTACGATGAGAAGACCGAGGGGCTGCTCCCGAAGCACTCTCGACTGAGAACCTGGGTCGCCCAGCTCACCGAGCTTCTCAGCCGGACCGGGTGAGCGGCCTCTTGGCCGAGGATTCCTGGGCGGTACGCGACTTCACGACCGATCCGACGGGATGGATTTCACCCGACGGGCTACTCGCGGTACGCCCTCATCCGTGCGAAACTCGAACTTAGAGACAACGCCATGACCATCATGACCAGCGAGCAACACCGGGCGGTCGAGCAGGCCGGGGACCAGCCCGTCCCGGTCGTGGACCCGCAGACCAGGATCGAGTATTACCTGGTCCGTGCCGACCTCTTTCAGGAGATGAGTGAACTCCTCGAGGAAGAGAGGCAACGACACGCCATCGCCCAGAAGGCGAAGAGAAATGCCGCTGCGCGGATGGATGAGCCATGATGCCCGGCGAGATCTCCATGGCCGATTTCGAGTCGGCGGGGCGGCACCCCGTGATCGTCTTCTCCCGGGAAGACCTCAATCGGGGTCGGTACGTGCTGGTCGTGGTCTGCACGTCCGCCCGCTTCGGAACCCGTAGAATGCTGCCCAATTGCGTGCCGTTCCTGGCCGGCGACTTCGGTTTCACCACCGATTGCGTTGCGCGATGCGAGAACATGGTCTCGATCGAGAAGACGGATATCATCGATCCGGATGACGGGCCGATTGGGATCCTCGACGAGATCCGGCTCCGGGATGTCATCAAGTCGATTGGATACGTGATGGAGTCGGACTGCGAGCCCGAGTGAGCCAACACCATGCGGCCCGGCAATCATCGCCGGGCTATCGAAGTGGGAATCGGCTGTCATGAACCCGATCGCCTCGATTCTGTTCGCGCTGACATCCGCCCTCGCCCAACTGCCGGCGTCGCCCGACCCGAAGCCGATCCCGGTCGCGGGCACGGTGGTCGACGCGTCGGACCGGCCGGTCGCCGGCGCCGAGGTCTGGCTGGCCGAGGCCGTCCCGCCGGCCGAGGATCGCCGGTCCGGCACCGAACTCCTCGCGCCCGCCCCCGTCGGGCCGCTTGCGGGCGAGTCCCTTCCCCTCGTCCATGCGCGGACCGACGCCGATGGGCGATTCGCTGTCGAGATCCCGGCCGAGGTCGTCGCGCGGTCGTCGCCCCCGGCCCTGGCGATCTGGGCCGCCGCCCTGGGCCAGGGCCCGCGCGTGGCGTGGCACCGCCTCCCACGTGTCGTCCTGGCCGGCGATCCACCCGTCCGGATCGCGCTCGGAGTCCCCTCAATGTGCGAGCGACGCATCGTCGGCCCCGATCGCCGGCCGGTCGCCGGCGCCCGCGTGATTCCCGCCCGCGCCGGTGAGCTCATCATCCCCGGGCCGCTCGGGCAGGCGCTGGCCGCGACGCCGGACGGCGATGGCCGCGACGCGATCGTGGGCCTGGCTCCCGGGCTGCTCGATGAACTCCGCGTCTCGGCCAATGGGTTCGGCGTGCAGCTCCTGGAAATGGCGGATTCCCGATTCCGGATTCCGGATTCGAAGAGACGCGAGGGCGAGGATGATTCGACAACCATCTCGCTCGCACCG
This sequence comes from uncultured Planctomycetota bacterium, assembly GCA_963815795.1. Taxonomy (GTDB): domain Bacteria; phylum Planctomycetota; class Planctomycetia; order Isosphaerales; family Isosphaeraceae; genus JAKAUH01. The sequence continues at coordinate 382,134 of CAWFIC010000017.1, forward strand.
GTCGGCCGGCTCACGGGGCGATTGGTCGCGCCGCACGGGGAGCCGATCCGGGGCATGATGGTCCGCGCGGTGTCCCAGGTCGGCGGATACGCCGGCTCGGGGCAGACGGGGCTCGCCCGCGCCGCCTGCGACGAACACGGCCGGTTCGAGATCCCCGCCATCGCCGCCGGGATGACGACCCTCGAGCTCGAGTACGACCCCGAGCGGAGCACGCCGCTCCGCAACTGGCCCTTGAGCCGGATCCTGGTCCGGGCGGGTCGGACAACCGAGGTGACGATCCCGATGCATCCGACAGTGAAGGTCGAGGGGCTCGTGCGCGAGCGAGGGACGGGCCGGCCGATCGCCGGGGCCGCGGTGCTCTGGAACACACTCGCCCTCGACGGCTACAAGGTCGCGACGACCGATGGCTCCGGGGCCTTCCACGGCTTCGTGGCACGCGAGTGCATCATCGCCACGCCGACCCCGATCCGCGTGCCCGGCCCGTTCCTGGTGCCGATCGACCGGGCGGAGGAGTTGCAGGATTTGCCGCCCCGCGGAGTCGACGAGCAGACGGTCAAGCCCATCGACCTGCGGCGGGGCGTTGAGGTGAGCGGGACGATCGTCGACGAGCGCGGCGAGCCCGTCGCCGGCGCCGAGGTCGAGGCGATCCGACCGGCCGAGCCTCCCTGGATCCGTCCGGCGCGATCCGACATCGCCGGCCGGTTCGTGATCCACGGGGTCGATCCCCGGGCCGAGCTGCTCCTGCGGGCCTGGGACGGCCTGGCCGGCTCGGCCGCAGTCTCGTTCACGCCCGACGCCCTCGTCACCCGGCGGATCGTCCTGACCGTCGGACCGGGCCGCACCGCACCGATCGGCGGCCGGGTCGTCAACCTCACTGGCCGACCGATCGCCGGGGCCTCGGTGCGCCTCTGGCGCGAGCTCCGGCGGAAGAACGGCGCGCCGGCGGTCGTCGATCCGCTGGTCCACGGCAACGGCTCGGCCGTGCTGCACACCGACGCCCAGGGGCGCTACCGCACGACGCGGCGTTTCCCCGCCGATGACGCCTACCTCGCCGAGGCTTCCGCACCGGGCCGGCTGCCCGTCCGTTCGTCGGCCTTGACGCTCGACGAGCGCGACCGCGAGTTCCCGCCGATCGTCCTCCGCCGGTTGCGCACAGTCGAAGGCCGCGTCGTCGACCGCCTGGGCCGTCCCATCGCCGATGCCCTGGTCTTCCAGTCGGGCGACGGCCCAATGCGCACCGAGACGACGTCCGACCACGATGGACGGTTCACTCTTCCCGGCGTGCTCGAAGGGCCGGCCATCGTGTTCGCCCACAAGGACGGATTCCGCGCCCACTTCCAGACGGTCGCCGACGATGCGGGGTCAATGCGCATCGCGACTCGTTCGCAGCGATGAGGCGCCGGCCGTCGTCTACAAGACGGAGCCTCCGGCCTTACCGGCCGAGGAAGAGGAGGCCCTGGCCCGCCGGTTGGTCCAGCCCGAGGCCGATCGCGTCCTCGCCCGGGGCGACCAGCAGGAGAAGACGATCCTCCTGTACGGCCTCGCGGTGATCGACCCCGCGGATGCACTCGAGCGACTCGAGGCGGCCGACCTCGCCGATCGCGACACGGCGACCGCGATCCGGATCGCCGCCGCCGAGGCCCTGGCCGCACAGAATCCGGATGAAGGCCTGGCCGTCGTCGAGGCGCTGAAGACCGCCGACGATCGCGCGCTGGGGTATTTCAGCCTCATCCGGGCCCGACCCGACCTCGAACCGACGCGCACCCTCCAGGTGGTCGATCAGGCGATCCTCAACGCGCGGTCCGTGGGCCGCGCGAACTTGAAACTCTACCTGCTCGCGCAGATCAGCGATCGGCTGATCGAGCTGGGAGAGATCGAGCGGGCGAAGCGCTTGATCCGCGAGGGCGAGGAGCTGGCGAGGAAGACGCTCCGAGACAAGGCACTCTCCAGGGAGCTCGGCTTGTTCGCCGGCGTGATGCTCTGCACGACCCGGGGCATGCGCTGCCGGCCTTCGAGGAGCTGAAGCAACAAGCCCTGGGCGGCCAGGTGACCGTACGCGCCTTCGGCTTCGACCGGCACTATGGCCGGGCCGCCTATCACTTCGCGGCGACCGACCCCGCCGAGGCCGACCTCCTGCTGCGCCGGGTCTCGTTCACCCTGGTCCGCGCGGGGAACCAGTTCGTCCCGGCTGTCTGCGCGGATGGCGCCGGTTGATCTGTCCCGCGCCCGCAAGCTCAGCGACCTGGTCACACAGGACGAGCGGGTCCTCAAGTCTTATGCGCTCGGCCTGATGGCACAAGCGATCGCCTCGGACAAGTCCGCGGCCTTGCAACTCCTCGACGACGCCTATGCCGAATTGGAGCACCTGGTCAACCGCGGCTGGACCTCGCAGTTCGCCAGCATCTGCGGCGTCGCCGGCCGGCTCTTGCCGATCGTCGAGCAAGTGGACGCCTCGCGGCTCCCGGAATACCTGGCACGCGCCCTGGCCCTGCGTCCGTCCGCGGGTGGACGGAACGATCATGCCTACGTCCCCGAGCAGGCGGCCTCCCTGGCGATGATGGTGGCGCGTTACGATCGCGGCCTGGCCGGCCGTATCATCCGGCCCGACCTGGAGGCGCTTGAGGCGGCGCCGGGCCCGTCGGCCCCGGTCAGCTATTCGATCACGTCCGGGGAGTCTTCCGGGCGCGTGCTGTCGGCCCTGGCGGTGATCGACCCGCGGCAGGCCGTCGAGCGCGTCGAACGGCTCGCGGACAACCAAGGCGCCCGCAAGTTCGACGGCCGGGTCCGCCTCCGGGTCGCCACGATGCTGGCCCTCCACGGCGCCCAGCGACACCGACAGATCGACACGGAGCTTCATTTACCGTTCCCTCCCCTTCATGGAGTCGATTGATGATCGTCGTCCCCTCGACAACACTGGCGCTGGCGATCGCTTTGGCCGGGGCGCCGCCCGGCGACGATCCCGGTCCGAAGCCCGCGTCGTCAGCATCCGATTGGCGATTCGTACTCCCGGCGCCGGGCGACGCCTTCGAGCATGCTCCGTTCCGCGCGCTGGTGCTCAATCGCGAAAAGCCCGAGGACCTGGTCGAGAAGGCCGCGTATCGCGGCGACCCCGCGCACGGCGCTATGCCCAGATCCGCTTCGGCAGCCCGGGCTCGATCCGCGTCACGGTCGTGCTCGACGAGGTCGCGCCGGGCGAGGCCGACCTCTATCTCGACGCCGACCGCAACCGGCGGATCGACGATCGTGACCGCGTCACTCCGTCGCCACCGTCGCCTCAGGAAGGCTCGCCGTCCGTCGCCCGGCGCGAGCGGATCTGGCGGCTGCCGCTGGACGTGGCGATGGTCGACAAGGACATCACGAAGAGGGTCCCCGCGCGGTGGTGTTCCGCCTGGGCGCCAGCGGCCGGACGCTCGGCTACGCCGCGGCCGGCTACCTCGAGGGGACGGTCGAGCTGGGCAACCCCGAGGCCATTTCCGCGGGCCAGCCTCATCGCGTGGCTGCGCGGCGGGTCAACGGCGACGGCAACGGCCAGGTCTCCGACCCGCAGGATCGGCTCTGGATCGACTTGAACGGAGACGGCCGCTTCGACCCGGCCGCCGAGCAGTTCCTGTTCGCCACCGTGCTGAACCTCGATGGGGCGCGGTACGTCATCCGTTCCGATGAGCTGGGCAGCCGGCTGGTCGTCGAGCCGCTGATCGGGGTCGGCATGCTCCGCCTGGCGTGGAAGGGGGGAACGGTGGCAAATCAAAGCGGCACCCCGTCCGGCGGAGATTCGGTCGAGGTGCGCGCAACCGCGCTGGGCCGGGACGGATCGGTCTATGGGCTGTCCGGCACCGAGCCGGCGTCGGTGCCCGTGGGCGAGTATCGGCTCGGCACGGTGACGATCGCGATGGACGATCCCAAGGGAGGCCAGCGCTGGTCGTTCATCTTTTCCGACAACGGGGCCAAGGGACCGCCGCGGTGGTACAAGGTCGAGAAGGACGGCTCGGTCGCGATCGACCCGCTCGGCACGCCCCGCTTCGAGATCGACCTGCACGACAACACGGCGAAACGGCCGCGGCCCGGCGACGACGTCAACCTGCAGCCCTTGCTCTACACGGGCGACGGGCTGTTGATCAACGTCGCGTATCGCGGCACGCCCGCATCGCCGGCCATGCAGGAGACCCTCGGCGCCCGGGTCTCGCTCCACGGCGGCCTCAGCGAGCAAACGCTCGCCACGGCGCACTCGGGATTCGCCTGAGGCACCTTCTGCCCGGCCTCGGTCCGAGTGCCCCAGTCGCAGCCGCCCGGAACGCTCAAGATCATCGCCGAGTTCGACTCCGGCCCGATGGCCGGAATCATCCGCGCCTCGAAGACGGTTGAGGTGAATCCCTGATCCTCAGCCTTCCAGCCCCATCATCCGCCCTTCGGGCACCTTCTCCCCGTCGGGGAGAAGGGGACGGTGGTCGCCCTCGCCCCAACGGGGGAGGGTCGGAGTGAGGGGGATTGAGCACACCTTCGACAACGATGGCTCACGGCGGGTTTGAACCCGCGCCGGACGTGACCTACGGTTGATTGTGCGGCCAGCGCCGCGCGATCCCGCCGATCACCCCTCGCGCCGGTGCCCTCGATGAAGCCAGCCCTGGAATCGCCGCTCATCCTGCGTTTCGCGACCATCGCCGGGATCTCGATCATCCTCCTGCGGGTCTGGCGGATCTGGGCGACGGGCGGCTTGTTCTTCACCTTCGGCCTGGATTACGCGATCTACGGCGCGGCCGCCGAGGCCGTCGCCCACTCGGGCTGGTCGGCCCTTTATGACGTCGAGGCCAACACGCGGGCGTTCGCGCTCTGGCTGTCGGATGTACCCCTGAGGACGCGGCCGACCTCGTTCGTCGCCAGCCCGTATCCGGCGCCGTTCCTCGTGCCCTTCTTCGCCACCAATCTGCTGGGCCATGCCGGCGGCTTCGCCGCCTGGAGCGCGCTCAACCTGGCATTGTACGTGGCCATCGTGCGGGGTTTGGCGCGCGGCTCCGGGCGCGCCGGGCCGCTCGTGAACCTGGTGCCGTTCGCGTTCCTGCCATTTCTCTACAACCTGTATCTCGGCCAGCTCGTGATCGTGATGGCGTTCGGCCTGTACCGGGCGTTGCGGGCGTTCGACGAGGGCCGCGAGCGGGCCGCGGGCTGCTGGCTGGGCCTGCTGCTCCTCAAGCCGCAATTCGGGTTGATCCTGGGAGTCGTGCTGCTGGCCAAGCGGCGGTGGGCGGCCCTGAGCGGGCTGGTGCTGGTCGCGGCCGGGCTGGCGGTCTCGACGTTCGCCCTGGTCGGCGTCAACGGGGTGCGCAACTGTCTCGAAATCCTCCGCTCGTTCTCCGGGTTCCGCAAGGTGCCCAGCATCGTCAACCCGTACGACATGATCAACTTCCGCGGCGTCCTGATCCACCTGCTGCCGGAGAGCTTGAGCGAGGACCTGGCGACTCGCCTGGTGATGGTCCTGTCGGCGGCGTTGACGCTCAGCCTGGTCGCGGTCTGGCGCGGACCCTGGGACCCGCGCTCCAAGCAATTCCCGCGACAGATCCTCGCCACCGTGATCGTCACCCTGCTCGCGAGCTTCCACAGCCACGTCCACGGCGCCACGCTGCTGATCGTCCCGATTCTCGCCGCCCTGCGCACCAGCCGCGATCCGGACCCGCTGGTGAACCTGTACTTGCTCCTGGTCTTCGTGCCGACGTTCTCAGTCGCATTCGACGGGCGGCTGGACCACTGCGCCTGGTTCCTCGTGGTGCTGATGGCCGGGCTCTACGCGGAGGTCCTCGTGGGTCTCACGCCCCGGCGCCAGACCGCGGACCAGCGGGTGACGGATGAACCGCCAGGCGCGACGACGCCCCACGCCCGCGCGGCCGGCGAGCGGCCGGCAGCCTGCGAGAGCGTTTCGCCATGAGCCGGCCTGCGCCGCGCCTCCTCATCGCCGTCTGTCTGGTCGCGGGCCTCGTGGCGTGGTCGCGGCTGGGCCCGGAATACGCCAGGGCGATGCGGCCGCGCGCGTTCCCGAACCCCGACTTCTTCCAGGACTGGGCCTCGGCCCGGAACCATCGGATCGGCCTGCCGGTGTACTCGCCGCACACCGCGACGATCCCGCTGTACCTGGGCCGGCCGGCCGCCGGGGTGGAGCGCGAGGCCACGTACAACGCCCACCCGCCACCGTCGGTCCTGATCACTCTGCCGCTGGCCCGGCTGAGTTATTCGGACGCCATGCTGGCCGGGAACCTGGTCTCGCTGGCCGCACTCGCCGCCGGCCTGGCGATCCTGGCCGCGGGGCTGCAAGCGCCCGGGCACTGGTTGCTGCCGGCGCTCGTGCTGCTGCCGCTCGGCCTGCCGGTCTACGGCAACCTCCAGCAAGGCCAGCTCACGCCGATGTTGTTCGCGATGACCGCCGCGACCTGGGCGCTGGACCGCTCGGGCCGGCCGACCGCCGCCGGCCTGCTCGTGGGCACCGCCGCGGCGATGAAGCTGTTCCCGGCGTATCTCGTTGTCGTGTTCGTCGTCCGGCGATCGTGGCGGGCGCTCGTGGCCGCCGGTACGGCGTTCGCGCTCTGGAACCTGGCGGCGGTCCTGGTGCTGGGCTGGCGGCCGTATCGCGACTATCTGCAAGTCGTCCTCCATCAGCAGGAGATGGTGCGGAGCTGGGCCTGCAACCTGTCGATCGCCGGGTTCTGGCACAAGTTATTCGACCCGGCCGCCGAGGTCGCGCTGGCCCCGTGCCTCTGGCACAGCCCGACGCTGGCCCGCTCCGGGATCGTCGTCTCGGACCTCCTGGTCACCGCCGTCGTGGCGGTGATGGTCCATCGGGCGCGCACGCCGGATCAGCGAGACGCCGCTTTCGCGACGACGGTTTCGGCCATGCTCTTGGTCTCGCCCGTCACCTGGGACATCTCGATGCTCTTCCTCCTGCTCCCGATCGCGGTGCTGGCGCGCACGGCCGGGACATCTCACAGGATGGCCGCCGCCTTGATGCTGATCTTCCTGATCCTGTGGCTGCCCCAGCAGCAGCTCGTCGAGCTGATCCCCGGCGCGCACGGCATCACCCCCGGCTCATCGGCCGACTTGCTGGGTCCGGCGTCGGCCAAGTTCTACGCATTGCTGATGACCTTCACGCTGGGGGCCGCCGGCGTCCGGCTCTGGGCTTCCTCGCCGCGCCCGCTTACAATGGACGCGGATGGTTGAGGGAGGGGGAACAAGCCGGGAGGGCGAGCCTCCGTGCGAGCCGGATCCGGTGCTGGCTCGGACGGAGCCTCGCCCTCCCAAGCAACAGGTTATCCCAGGGAGCCGATGCGGTGCCGGGGGTATCGGCGTGATCGATCGGTTATCGATCCTGTGCTTCGCGGGGACGTACGCGCTGGCCCTGGGCGCCGAGCTCGCGCGATTCGTCGTGCGCGCCCCGGTGCGCTGGTATCTGGCAACGGGCCTGACGGCCCTGGCTTGGCTGGTGCAGACGGTCTACCTGGCCAACCTGGCGCTCAAGAGCCCGATGGCGCCGGTCGCCACCGCGTTCGGCTCGCTGATGCTGCTCTCCTGGATCGTGGCTTTCATCGGGCTGGAGCTGATGCTGCGCTCGCCCCGGCAGGTGGCGGTGGGGATTTTCGTGCTGCCGCTGGTGCTGGGCCTGGTGATCGGCGCCGGCTGGTTCGCGCCGCGGGAGTCGGACTGGCTCGACTGGGGGGGCACGGTCGCGTTCTGGGGCGCGGTGCACGGGATCTTCCTGCTGGGCGGGGCGGTCTTCACCTGCGTGGCGTTCTTCGCCGGGCTGATGTACCTTGTGCAGATGCGGCGGCTCAAGGCGAAGCGGCCGTCGCGCACCGGGCTGGCGCTGCCGAGCCTCGAGCAGTCCGAGCGGATCAACCGGGGCGCGATCGCAGTGGCCTTCCCGCTGTTGACCTTCGGGCTCCTGATCGGCGTGATCCTCAGCCTGGCGGCCCGGGGCGAGTCCTCCGCGCACGTCATCCGCTGGACCGATCCCAAGGTCTTGAGCGCGCTCTTGATGTGGCTGATCTTCGCCGTCTTGCTGCACGCGCGGTTCCGGCCCGAGATGCGGGGCCGGAGCATGATGATGCTGACGATCGTGGCCTTCGGGTTCCTGGTCTTCGCCTGGGTGGGCGTCGAGGCGTTGCGGCTGCCCACGGCCCATGGCGCGGTCACGGCGCACGACGCCGGGAGGGTCAAGGCGCCGTGAGACTGCTGGCCATGGGAGTCGATCACCGGTCCGCGCCGGCCTCGGTCCGCGAGGCGCTGGCCTTCGACGGCCCGCGGTGCGCCGAGGGGCTGAAGGTGCTGTCGAACGCCTTCCCCGGCACCGAGGTGGTGATCCTCTCGACCTGCAACCGGGTCGAAGTCTACCTCGCCGGCGCGACCGACCGGGTCCCCGAGGCCGATGGGCTCACCGACGCCTTGCTCGCGTTCCACCAGGTCGCCGCCGAAGCGGTCGCGGGGCACCTGGTCAGCTACCACGACGAGGGGGTCGTCGGTCATCTGTTCCGCGTCGCGGCCAGCCTGGAGAGCCTGGTCCTCGGCGAGGGGCAGATCCTCGGCCAGGTCCGCGACTCCTACCAATCGGCGGTCGCGAGCAAGACCGTGGGCACGATCTTCCACAACGTCTTCCAGTGGGCGCTGCGGATCGGCAAGGCGGTGCGCGCCCAGACCGGCATGGACCAGGGGAAGCTGTCGGTCGCCAGCGTCGCGGTCGACGTGGCGCGTGAGGTCTTCGACTCGTTCGCCGACAAGACGGTGCTGGTCATCGGCGCGGGGAAGATGGGCGAGACGACGTTGCAGCACTTGAAGGGCCTGAACCCGGGGACGATCCTGGTCACGAATCGCAGCGCCGATCGGGCCGAGGCCGCCGCCGCGCGCTGGGGCGGCCGCTCCTGGCCGTTCGATCGCCTGGGCCAGGCGCTGATCGAGGCCGACCTGGTGATCAGCACGACCGCGGCCAACGAGCCGGTCGTCACGCTCGAGCAATACCAGCGGGTGCAGCGCGCGCGGCGCAACCGGCTGGCGCTGATCCTGGACATCGCGATCCCGCGCGACTTCGACCCGCGGATCGGCGACCTGGACCAGGTGATGCTCTACCACGTCGACGACCTCCGAGCGCAGGCCGAGCAGAACCGTTTGCAGCGCCAGAAGGGGATCGACCCGGCGCTGGCGATCATCGAGCGGGAGACGGCGGCGTGCTACGCGATGCTCCGCCACCAGCAGGACGCGGGGCACCTGCTCCGCGAACTGGGCGACTCGTACGACGCCGCCCGCCTGCGCGAGCTGGACCGGCTCTTCGTCGCGATGCCGCATCTGAGCGAGGCCGACCGCGAGGCCATCGTCCACATGACGACTCGACTGCAAAACCAGTTCCTCCACCACCCGCGGGCCGCCGTGCGCTCGGCCGCCGCCGAGCCGCACCACGGCCACCCCCACCCGATCTTCGACTTCGTCCGCCACCTCTTCCTGGGGCAGCGCACGCCGAATTCGGTCAAGAAGGTATAATGGCCGAAAACAGGGCTGGGTCGGCCGGGGACCGACTGTCGATATTCGCGTCCGGGATGTATCGGGATGGTGATGAAGGCTTACGCGCCGCGCTTCGTCTCGATCCCGTCCTTCGATCGTCGCTGGGCATCCCTGGGGCTGGCAGATGAAGACCGCCGAATGCTGGAGATCCTGATCCAGGCCGATCCGGATGGCCCGCCTCTGGCGAGGGGAACCGGTGGACTTCGCAAGGTGCGGTTCGCACGGCCCGGATCGGGACGAGGTAAGAGCGGCCGTATCGCATCGGCTATGCGCACTTCCCGAATCCGGGGATCGTCCTTCTCCTCGAAGTCTGGGCGAAGAACGAAAAGAGCGATCTTTCGCAGGCCGAGCGGAATGCGTTCGCTGTGGCACTGGCACGGTTCGAGAACCTGATCAAGACGGGATTAATCCGATGAGCAAGGCGACGCGTGCCAATCGCTCCAACCCCGGGCCGAGGGCGGAGGCAAGCCGGGCGCAGGACGAATCGCTCTCGCCGCACCTGCGCGAGCTGGTCGATGATCTCCATGCCGTCTGTGATGCGATCGAGTCCGGCGTCCCGCTGGAGCGGGCGGCGACCGTCCGTACCTTTCGGATCAACACAGGAATCCCCGCCCCATCCGCCGATGAGATCCGGGCCATCCGTGGCTCGCTTGGTCTGAGCCAAGCCGGGTTCGCCGACTTCCTAGGCGCCGGGTTGAACACCGTGCGCTCCTGGGAACTCGGGCGGCGCGAGCCCTCGGCCCTGGCCCGACGGCTCCTCGGCGCGATCCGCGACGACCCGGCGTACTGGCGCGGACGGCTCTCGAAGATGGCCGTACGCTCGGGAGCGCCGCCGGCGAGGCGGTGAGACCAAATCACATTATTATGATTATATATATGAATTATTCTCGCCGTGATCGACGGGCCGCTTCGCGCCCTGTCGGGTCCGGCGAGGTATGAAGGTCGGCAGCGGCCCCTACTCGACTCGGCCGACCCGGGCCGCCAGCGCCTCCGCCATGCGACGGAAGGCCGTCCCCCACTCCCCGAGCCGATCCTGGCGGAACAGCCGCATGGTGGGATACCAGGGCGAGTCATCGCGATCCTGGAGCCACCGCCAATCCGCCGGGCGGCACAGCGCCAGCCACGCGGGCCGCCCCAGCGCACCGGCCAGGTGCGCGATGGCCGTTTCGGGGCTGATGACCAGATCGAGGTGACCGACGACGGCCGCGGTCGTCATCCAGTCGCCGGCATGGTAAGCCGGTCCGAGATCCCAGACCGTGAACCCGACATCGGCCAGTTGCTCGCAGCCAGGACTCTTCTGGAGGCTGATGAGCGAGACGCCCGAGACCCCGGCCAGCGGCGCCAGCTCGGCCAGCGGGAAGGACCGGAGCCGGTCCAGGTTGTTCTTGGGATCCCCTTGCCACGCGATGCCGACGCGGAGTCCCGGTATCGTCGCGATGGGCGACCGCCAGCGTTCGAATGACCGCGGGTCGGGCACGAGGTACGGGACATCAGCCGGGATCGTCTCCAGGGTCGTGCCGAAGAGCGATGGCAAAGGCAGCCAGTAGACGTGGAGGTCGTGACGGGCAGCATCGGCCGGGACCGGGGTCTCCGGGATGATGACCCGATCGACGGCGTCCATACCGGCCAACAGCGAGGCCAGCCGCTCCCAGCACACCACCGTCACGCTGGCGCCGCGAGCTTTGATAAGAGGCAGATAGCGACAGAACATGATCGTGTCGCCGTCGCCGTCCCGGGTCGCGCCCACCAGGATCGTCCGGCCCGAGAGATCGCCGCCATCCCACTCCGGCGACTCGAGCGCCGAGGTGTCCCTGGCGATGGGGCAGCCGGTTGACCCAGCGGACGACATCCGCGAGAGCCGTGAAGTCTCCTCGTCGGAGTCGCGTTGTCGCCGCAGTGAGGTGCAACCCAATGAAGTTCGGGTCGTCGGCCGGCATCCTGGCGATGGTGAACTCGAAATGGAGCCAGAACTCGTCCTCCATCCCCAGATTTGCGGCCGCTGCGGCTGCGAGGCCATGGTAACTGAAGGAGTCGGGATGGACGGCGAGCAACTCGCGCGCGATCTGGCGGCCGACATCAAGGTCACCCACGTTGCGCGGCTGAGTCACCCGGAGGCACGCCAGCCGATAACGAGCGTCCAGTGAACCGGGGTCGATCGCGAGTGCCCGCTCCAGGAGATCGGCCGCCTCCCATCGGCGGCCCGATTCGGAGCACGCATCGGCGGCCCGGATCAGCGTCCCGGCGGATTCCCCCGGGGCCGACTCGATCGGTGTCCTTTCCATTGATAGAGCGCCTCACGTTTGGGCCGCGCAGGTGACAGAGATCAGCCCGACGCGCCAGCGAGGGTCCGGGACCGTCTCCCTCGCTGGCGCGTCGGGCTGGTAGGGAGATGACCCCGATGTCCGGCACCGGACTGAGCGGGCCACTTGCCGGGCCCGGGGCCCCGATGGGACCGGCTCCGGTGGGGGAGGACGGGGCGTCATTCGATCTTGTTGGTCGCCGCGATCTCGGCCGGCGAGAGCGGCCGAACCTCGATCTTGCGGAGGGCGCCGCTGGTCTTCCAGGCGGCGAAACCCAACGGCTCGCTGACCCGAACCTCGATCCGCGTACGGACGTGCTTATCCCGGTGCTCGACCGCGATGATCTCCTTGTCGTTGACCCAGCAGCGGATCGCCTCGTCGGTGACCCGGACGCGGAAGCGGTACCAGGTGTTGTTCGCGTACTTGATCGAGGTCGTCGTCTCGTTCTCGGAGGCGTCCATGCCGTTGAGGCTCGACAGGCCGGTCACGAAGCCGCCCCAGCCGCCGTTGACCAGGGTGATGCAGGATTCGCCCACCGGGAACGTGGCCGCGGCGAAGAAGTCGCCCCCGCTGGTCCGCATCGCCTCGTAGGTCAGCTCGTAGTCCGTCCTGGGCAGGTCCCGGCGCGTGGTGGTGATGCCGGTCATCGGGCCGCCGGCGGCCAGGACGATCCGACCGTCCTCGACTTTCACGGCGCCGGCGTCGTGGAAGTCGGTCTTCTTCCAGCCGTCGAGCGTCTTGCCGTCGAACAGGACGACCTTCGCGGTCCCGGCCGGGCCGCCGGGCCGGTCCTTCTCCCGGTCCGGGGCCGGGGTCTGGCCGGCGGCCAGGGCGGTCGCGACCAGCCCGGCGCAGGCCGCCGCGACCGGCCAGGCCCGCAGGACGATCGGGAGCGATGACTTCCGTTCAGAGTAGCGATCGGATCGGGGCGTCATCATGGGGGAAGCTCCTCGGATGGGGTGTGCGCTCTCGCTCTCGAAGCGCGTGCGAGAAGCCCGTTCGGGGGCTATCGAAGAGGATTGATGGGCACGTCGGGTGAGGGATCTCGACCGTCATCCCCACGGCCACTGCCATCCGGCCGTCCTCAACGACACATCGCATCGCTTTCCGTGGACGATCAATATCAGGTGATTGCTGAGAATGGCCCGAAGGCCGAGCAGGGGCAGCCGAGGCGATCCCGGAGAATCGTCCGGGAACACCGAGATCCCCTGGGGCATCTCGAGCGGATACGTGGCTGCACCTCTTCGGCCCCTCCGTTCCTGGCGGATCTTCACGATGGTCGCATATTGCGCGATCCGCTCGCGGTCGATATCGAGTTCACCGACCTGTTTCAGCGAGCTCGAAGGGATTCCGCACCAGTGCCGGAGGTGTCGCTCGGCGATCGAGAAGTTATGGGAATGCCCGGTGTCGAGCACCGCCGGAAAGAACCGTGATCCCTCGGCAATCGCGACCCAGACGACGATCTGATTGCGATACACCTGGATGACTTCGCCGTGGACCGTCAACAAGTGCGGTCGGGTCGAGATGGGGAGTCGGTCAATGATGATCATTCGGCGGGGTAGAACTCCCCGAACTCGTAGAGGGAACGATCCACCTTCTCCACGGCCAGGAGCTCCTGGAGTTGGTGGAACCAATCTTCCCGGACGAGGAGATACGTCGTCTTGGTCTCGGGATCTTCCACGCGGACCGGCTCGCCTCCGGCCTGGGCGACAGCTTGCCGCTGCTCGGCGCTCAAGATGGTCATGGAAAAGCTCCTTGGGCAACCGCATTATATCAATCGTCGCGCGATGGGGTCGAGAGGGCCGAGCGGCGTCGATCGTCATCCCGGCCCACGTGAGTTTTTCCCGCGAGAAGCGTCTCTGTGAATAGGGAGGGCGGCATGACTCCGGGCATCGGCCACACCCCCCTCCCGCTGGAGCACTACCGGGAGTACCTGAGGTTGCTGGCGCGGCTGCAGCTCGATCCCCGGCTGCGGGGGCAACTGGATCCGTCGGACATCGTCCAGCAGACGCTACTGAGGGCCCATGAGCGACTCGACCAGTTCCGCGGTCGGACCGACGAGGAGATGCGGGCGTGGCTGCGCGCGATCCTGGCCCGCACCCTGGTTGACGCCGTCCGCAAGTTCGGCCGGCAGAAGGGTGATCGCGCCCGATCGCTGGAGGCGGCGCTCGAGCAATCTTCGGCGAAGCTCGAGGCGCTGCTGGCGTCCGAGGAGTCCAACCCCAGCCACGGGGCCTTGCGGGCCGAGCGACTGATCGAGCTGGCCGAGGCCCTGGCCCGCCTGCCGGAGGACCAGCGGACGGCCGTCGAACTGCGCTACCTGCAAGGGCTGGCCGTCCCCGACGTCGCCGAGCGGATGGGCCGGAGCACGGTCTCGGTGACCGGCCTGTTGTACCGGGGCATGAAGGCGCTGCGGAACGTGATGGTCGAGCCGCGATGAAGCGAGGCGAGGCGAGCATGGCGAACGATCTCGACGACCTGGCCGATCCGGAGCGGCGGCTCTGCGAGGTCCTGGCGGCCTACTTCGAGGCGGTCAAGGCCGGGCAGGCGCCGAGCGCCAGGCCTGGCTGGCCCGCCATCCGGACCTGGCCGACCAACTGACCGCGTTCCTGGACGAGCAGGACCGCCTGCTGCGGGTTACCGAGCCGTTGCGCACCATCGCCGAGGCGGCGGACGGTCCCGATTCCGGCGCCGCGGCCCGCGTCTTCGACGACTACGAGTTGCTCGGCGAGATCGCCCGCGGCGGGATGGGCGTGGTGTACCGGGCGCGGCAGCGGAGCCTCAACCGGCTCGTGGCCCTCAAGATGCTCCGACCGACGAGCGTGGCCGACAACGGCGACGTGCGCCGGTTCCGCCTGGAGGCCGAGGCGGTCGCCCAGCTCGACCACCCGAATATCGTGCCGATCCACGAGGTGGGCGAGCACGACGGATTCAGCTACTTCGCGATGAAGCTCATCGAGGGGACCAGCCTGGCCCGGCGGCCGCCCGGCCCGGCCGCCGATCCCCGCGCGGCCGCTCGCATCGTGGCCACCGTCGCCAGGGCGGTCCACCACGCCCACCAGCGGGGGGTCCTGCACCGCGACTTGAAGCCCTCGAACATCCTGATCGACACCGAGGGCCAGCCGCATGTCACCGACTTCGGCCTGGCCAAGCGGATCGAGGGCGACCCGGAGCTGACGCAGTCCGGCGCGATCCTGGGCACGCCGTCGTACATGGCCCCCGAGCAGGCATCGGGTCAGCGGAAGGCGGTCACGACTGCGACCGACGTCTACGGCCTGGGCGCCGTGCTCTACGCGCTTCTGACCGGCCGCCCCCCCTTTCAGGCGGATTCGGTGCTGGAGACGCTGGATCGGGTTCGGCACGAGCCGGTTGTGCCCCCCAGCGGCATCGGCCGCCACGTCGACCGGGACCTGGAAACGATCTGCCTGAAGTGCCTGGAGAAGGAGCCCGAGCGACGCTACGGCTCGGCACTGGAGCTGGCCGAAGACCTCCGCAGGTTCCTGGAGCTCGAGCCGATCAAGGCGCGCCGGCCGACCCTCTGGGACCGCTCGCTCAAGTGGGGGCGGCGGCACGTCGCGCTGGTGGCCGGCGCGTTCCTCGTGCTGCTCTTGATCGCCGGCGGTCTGGCGACGGCCCTCGTCCTGATCGGCGCGAGCACAACCAGGTCCTGGCCAACGAGAAGGAGGCACGGGAGCGGGCGGTCGACCTGGAGCGGCAGCTCTACATCAACCGCGTCAGCCGTGCGCAGGGCGAGTGGCGAGACAACAACTTGGCCCTGGCCAGGACGCTCCTGGACCAATGCCCGCCGAGTCTCCGGAATTGGGAGTGGGGGTACTGTCGGCGGCTCTGTCAGTTGGAACAGATGACGATCCGCGGCAACGGTCAGCCCATCCGAAGCCTGGCGTTTGGCCCCGGAGGCCGGTGGCTGATCGCGGCCGCCGTGGACGCGGCGGACCGGCCGGGGCCCAGCGAGTGGGCGATCTGGGACGCACTCACCGGGGCGGTGATCGAGTGCCGAGCGTGGCAGTACGTCCGCCGTGTGGCGGTCGATCCGTCCGGGACGAGAATCGCCGTGGGATCGGACGGGCCCACGGTCGCGCTCTGGAAGGTGATGGGGGATCAGCCCCTCCGCCTGGTGAGCCAGCCGGTTTGTATCCGGCCAACCGGTTGACATCACCCCGCCCTCACGGACCTGGCGTTCAGCCCCGACGGCCGGCGGATCGCCACCAGCTCCTGGGACGTCCGCGAGACCACCAGGGTGGAACTCTGGGACACTGCGACCGGTCAGCCTGTGCTCGCGTTTCGCTCCGGCCCGGGGTCCGACCCCCCGCTGGCGTTCCGGCGCGATGGCCGCCAACTGGCCGTGGGGCACTCCGATGGCGGCGTGACGCTCTGGGACGCGGCGACCGGGACGATGGTCGACAGTCTTTCCGGCCACATCGGACGGGTTAACGGCCTCGCCTACAGTCCCGACGGCCGGCGCCTCGCCAGTTGCGGCAATGATGAGACGGTCCAGATCTGGGATATCGGCAAGGGCAATACCCACCGGATCCTGGCCGGGCATAGCTCGCTGGTCCGTGCGGTCGCCTTCAACCATGATGGCTCATGGGTCGCTTCGGCCGCGCAAGATAATACGGTCCGGATCTGGGATGCCGCGACCGGCAAGCTGATCGGCGTCCTGCGCGGGCACGGCGGCCATGTCCGGAGCGTCGCCTTCAGCCCCGACGGCCGCCGGATCGCCTCCGGGAGCGATGATGGGACGATCAAGCTCTGGGATGCCCGGGAATCCCAGCCCGAGCGGACGTTTCCCCACGACAACTGGGTCCCGCGCGCGGTATTCTTCCCGGACGGGTCGACGTTCGCTTCGGCCTGCTGGGACAACCGGATCCGGGTCTGGGACGCGGCGACCGGACAGCCGATCGGGGTGCTTCACGAAATGGTCCGGTCCAACGATATGCAGGAGGCGGGAGAGATCGTTCACAGCCTGGCGATCAGTCCCGACGGCCGGCGGATCGCATCGACCAATCGCAGCGGGACCGTGCGCCTCTGGGACGCGGCCACCGGTCGTCTGCTGCGAAGCCTGCAAGGGCATCAGCCCCGAAAGGAAGCCGGGGAGAATTATCCCCGACGCACGCTCGGCGTGACCTTTCATCCCGACGGCCACCAGGTCGCCGCGGCCGGCTGGGACGGTACCGTCCGGACCTGGGATCCCGAGACCGGGCAACAGCTTGGCCTGTTCCGAGGGCCCCGGGGCATCGCCATCACCGCGGTCTACAGCCCCGACGGGACCCGGATCGCCGCGGCTTTCACCGACGGGACGGTCAGGGTCTGGAACCTCGCCGAGGGCCGTGAGATCCGGCAACTGCCCTGCGCCAGTGACGGGGCGACGAGCACCGTTCTGGTGAACATGTTGGCGTTCCGGCCCGACAGCCGATGGCTCGCGATGTGCAGCAATCCCGCCGATGGAGGCCCGGGCGAGGTGAGGGTCTTCGACGCGCTCACCGGCAAGCCGATCTTCACGCTTCCTGGTCACACGTCCCAGATCGTTGCCGTCACGTTCAGCCCCGACGGGACCCGGATCGCCACCGCCAGTCTCGACCTCACCGTCAAGCTCTGGGAGACGGAGACCGGCCAGGAGGTCTGCACGCTCCGAGGCCACACCGCCGGCGTACTCAGCGTGGTGTTCTGTCCCGACGGGCGGAAGATCGCCACGAGCAGTATGGACGGCACGGTGAGGGTCTGGGAGACGGCCGGAGAGACGGCGGCGATGAAACCGCGCTAGCGACCCCACGAACCTCTCTTGGCCGGATCCGGCCGGCAACCGGCCTGCGATGGCCGATCGGATCAATCCGGGAAAAAAGTCTGATACGCGCGTGAGTTTCTGCGATCACGAGCGTCTCCATCCTTAGCGGGGTCGCGTGGGCCCCGACCGCGCGACGTGGCATCGGCCCCGTCGGGCCGGTCCGAACCGGCAGGAAATCACATCGAGGAGAACGCGCGGCGCGGCAGGAGGTCGTCGCCGGGACACCGGTCAGGGACGGTGAATGGACCTGGAAGTGGGCCGGGCGAAGGGGTCCGGCACGGAACCGGGCGCCCTCCGATCCGGACGGGACGCCCCAGGGCTCTCGCGCCGCGCACCCGCCGGGCCGGGAGGACCACTATGTGTAAAGTCTTGAATAGATCGCTGTTCCGGATCGCCGGCCCTCCGAGCGACCGGGTCCGCGTCCCGCGCCGGCCCGCCCGGCCCGCGCCAACCGGTAGGCAACCTTGACATTCACTCCCGCAGTCGTGGGGTCAATTCGACGTGGGCCGGGCCTCGGCGCCCGCAGGCGGCTGGGTCCGACTCGGCTCGGGCGACGGGCTCCGTTTGGCCGGGTGAGTACACCCCGCGCTCGGCTCGGGATCGAATCGCGGCGCACTCGGCCTAATGCTACTGCCGCAAGGAACCGTCATCTCATCTGAGGAGCAAGTCCATAATGTCATTCTGGCCATGTCAATCCCGGCGGAGCACGAAGCCGTATCACCCGAGGCGCCGCACCCAAACGACAGGCCGGGGCGGGGGACCGCGAAGGAGGCGGATTAGCCCGACAGTGGCCCTGCTCGAAGACCGGACCTTGTTGACGACTCCAACGATCACTTCGCTCGGCATCTCGGCCGCCTCGCTGACCTACGGTCAGATGGAGGTGTTCACGGCCACGGTGACGACCGAGCCGCCCGGCAGCACGACGCCGAGCGGTGGAACGGTGACCTTCATGGAGGGCTCGACAGCGCTGGGCACCGCGGGGCTGACAGCCGGCACAGCCACGTTCTCGACGACGGCCTTGGGAGCCGGGACCCACGCGGTGACGGCGATCTATAGCGGCGATTCCACGTTCGAGGGCAGTAGTACGGCGCTCACGGACGAGCCGATCATCAACACCGTGGCGGGGGGCGGCACCAATAGCTCGACAAATTATACGGGACCCGCGACCGGCGCCCAACTACTCGATTCCTTCGGCGTCGCGCTGGACAATTCCGGACACCTCTTCATCGTCAATGACGGGGTCCGCGAGGTTAACCTCAAGACCGGCGTGATGACCACGGTCGCGGGCGGCGGCACCGATGCGTCCCCCACCTTCAGCGGCCCGGCCACCGCCGCCGACCTGTCCGGCGCCTACGGTGTCGCGGTGGACTCGTCCGGGAATCTCTTCATCGCCGATCCGAACAACAACGTCGTTCGCGAGGTGAGTGCCGCCACAGGCCTGATCAGCACGATCGCAGGCAACGGCACCGCCGGCTACAGCGGCGATGGCGGCCCGGCCACCGCCGCCGAGTTGAACCAGCCCTTGAGTGTCGCGGTGGACAAGTCCGGGAACCTGTTCATCGCCGACACCAAGAACAGCGTGGTCCGCGAACTCGACCTCGCGACCGGCGTGATCACCACGTATGCGGGCGACGGCAATTCCGGCATCAGCGGCGATGGCGGCCCGGCCGCCGCCGCCGAGCTGGTGAGCCCCGCGACTGTCGCGGTGGACAAGTCCGGGAACCTGTTCATCGCCGATGTCGATGCCGATGAGATTCGTGAGGTCAACGCCGCCACGGGCGTGATCTCCCTGATCGCGGGCGGCGGCGGGGACGGGTACAGCGGCGACGGCGGGCCGGCTATCAACGCCGCGCTGACTACCTGCTACGGCATCGCGGTCGACTCGTCCGGGGACCTCTTCCTGACCTTCGAAGACAACCATGTGATCCGGGAGATCAACGCCGCTACCGGCGTGATCACTACGGTCGTGGGCAACGGCAATCAGGGTTACAGCGGCGACGGGGGGCCGGCCACCGCCGCCGAGCTGAACACTCCCTACGGCGTTGCGGTCGACTCGTCCGGCAACCTCTTCATCTCCGATCCCGACAGCGGTGTGATCCGCGAGGTCTCAACCTCCTCCTCGGGGGGAGCCCAGACGGTGACCGTCTCCCCGGCCACGTTGACGATCACCGCCCTTCCTGAGACCATGGTGGCAGGCGAGGCCGTGCCCGCACTCGTCCCGTCCTTCAGCGGATTTGTCAACGGCGATACGGCAGCCAACCTCGCAGCGCAGCCCGAGCTCACCACAACAGCGACCTCGGCGAGCCCACCGGGCCACTATCCCATCCACGTCAGCGGCGCCCGCTCGCCCGATTACAACATCACGTTCATGGGCGGCACACTCACCGTGCTGGCTCAGCCGAAGCCGGCGACCATCAGCGGCGTCTCGATCCAGAAGATCAAGACGGGCAAGCGCCACACGGCGGGAGTGATCGTGCTGCAATTCAGCGAAGCTCTCAACTTCGCGGACGCCCAGAACCTCAACTCCTACAGCCTGGTCACCGTGCCCAAGAAGAAGAAGCAGAAGGGTAAGGCAGTGGCGCTGGCAAGTGCGAGTTACAATGCGACCACATTCACAGTGACGCTGACAACCCGTAAGCCGCTCGTCTCGAGCCCACCAATCCAGCTCACGGTCAAGGCGGACAGTCTGCTGGATGCTCTGGGCGAGCCACTGGACGGCAACGACTCGGGACAGCCGGGCGCGAATTTCGTGGCCATTCTCAACAAGAGCGGGTCCCGCGTCACCAGCGCCCGTTCCCCCGGTTCGGGCCAACCGTCTCTGAGTCAACGCGGTTGACGCCGCGGTCAACTCGGAATGGGAGCATGGGGGATAAATGGTGTCGTTCCTTCTTCCGGTGAAATCAATGGACCGAAACCGATTATCTCCCCGTTGCGATTCACCCTCAACATTGTCGAGCAAGAAGGACGAGCCATGCGATCCATCAGGGTTCGGCGCCGACCGCAAAGACGTCGCTTCATCCTCGAAGACCTGGAGGATCGCGTCCTGCTCTCGACGTTCGAGCACGCCGATGTCCCATCGATCCCGTCCTCGAAGGACCTCACGGCTCGGCATCTCACCGACACCGGTGGCCCGGCGGGTCGGAGCCCGGCGCTCGCCGCCTTGCCCGACTCTCCGGAGCTAGTGAAAGTCCATGCCGGGCCGCATCATGCGGCGAGAAAACCAACGTCGCACCGAGGGGCGAAGGACCATTTACCGAAGAAACACCACAAACCGACTGGCCCACCGATGCCGATACCCCCACCGCTCCCATCGCTCCCGCCGGGGGGGCTGACCCCTCCTCTCAGTGCGCTCGAAGTCACCATCACAGGGAACGTCTCGGGCAATGTCGCCTTCCTGAACAACGGAATTCCCACGGTCGCACCCGGCCCCATCAGTGGTGTCACCGTTGACGCGGGCGGCCCGCTTGGAGACGCGACTGCGACGACCGATCAGCAAGGGAACTTCACAATCTACAATGTTTTCGTAAATCCTGGCGAGACGATCTCGGTCATTGCGTCCGCCGGGTCTTACGAAACAGAGTCCCAAGACCTGACGTTATCGACGGCATCCGCCTCGGTCTCGTTCGTCCTCCCCGATGACCCGACCATCGTGAACCAGCGACTGCCGCTCTTCGGCGGGACGGGCAACGGTGCGGTCGATCAAGCGGGAAACCAGTATCACTACCTGGGCCGTGGCGGGTACTACGCAACGATCGGTGGGCAAACCGAGTACTTCATCCCGATCGGCCAGGAGGATTATTACTGTGCCGCTCTCGGCATCGAGTATTATCCGTCGGCCGACGATGGGACCTACGAGTTTGGCAGCGCCTACTTCGCCTGCGTGGAGAATGGTCAGCTAGCGGTATTGTACGGCCCGGTAGGCGGGGGCGTTTATATGAGCCTCGGTTCCGGTCCATCCGAGTATTTCAAGCCCTTGCCCTGAATGACGATGGCTGATGCAGCCAGCTCGGCGTTCGAGGGTCGTGCGCCGTTTGCATAGTTGGGGCGATCCGTCGTCGTACTTGAGTGTCGGCGATCGAGCGGTTCGATGGGGCAGAGCCAATCGACCTGACCCATGGCCAGACCGATGAAACTCAAGCCGGGGAGACCACTTCATGCCTCGCATCAAGGTTCGGCGGAAACCGCAGCGCCGTCACTTGACCCTCGAAGACTTGGAGCACCGGGTGGTGCTCTCGACCGTCGGGGAGGCCGATCTCCCGCATGTTCCCATTGCCGTGGACGTCGCGACCCAGCATCAACCGGGCTCCGACGCCGAGGCGGACGAGAGTACGGCGGCCGATGCCCGGCCCGATTCCGTAGGCATCGTGGAGGCCCATCCCCGGCCGCACCACACTCCGAAGAAGCCGGCCTCTCTCTGACCCCGATGTTCGCGGACGAGATCTCGTCGGGACCAGCAAGAGAAGGAGTTGAGCAATGCTGAGCCAGTCCTGGAATCGGCGGCACCGCAACGATCGGCAACCGGTTCGGAATCAGCCATTGGTGGTGGAGGCCCTGGAGTCACGCTGGCTGATGGCGGTGACGATCAACGAGTTCCCGGTGCCGATGGGCGTCGGCGGGCTCGGCACTGTCATCACACGCGGACCCGACGGCAATCTCTGGTTCGGCGAGGAAGATGGCAAGATCGGGATGATCAATCTGACGACGCACGCCGTCGCCGAGTTCTACGTCCCTACACCAAGCGAGATCCTCGGCATAACGGCCGGGCCCGACGGCAACATCTGGTTCACTGAAAACCCTAATACCACTCCAGCTTATATCAGTCAGATCGGGATGTTCAATCCGACGACGCAGACCTTCGCCGAGTTCCCTACGCCCACGGCCGAGAGTGTCCCCCGGGGCATAACGGCCGGGCCCGACGGCAACCTCTGGTTCACGGAGTTCTATACAAGGCAGATCGGGATGATCAATCCGACGACTCACGCCATCGTCGAGTTCCCCATCCCCTCGCATGACTGGCCCTTGTCCATAACGGCCGGGCCCGACGGCAACCTCTGGTTCACCGAGAGTAACGAGTACGGGGTTGGCGCGATCGGGATGATCAATCCGACGACTCACGCCGTCGCCGAGTTCCCCACGCCGACGCCCGACAGCGACCCCGGGGACATAACGGCCGGGCCCGACGGCAACCTCTGGTTCACGGAGGATTATAATTTTGAAGATGTTTGTCAGATTGGAGTGATCAATCCCACGACCCGCGCCATCGCCGAGTTCCCCACGCCGACGCGCGACAGCAACCCCGAAGGCATCACTGTCGGACCTGACGGCAATATCTGGTTCACAGAGTATGGTGGGGAATCTGGCGGAGGTCAGATCGGGACGATCAATCCGAAGACGGACACCATCGCCGAGTTCCCCTTCCCCACGCCCAACACCGTCCCCGCCGGGTGGATCACGACCGGGCCCGACGGCAATCTCTGGTTCGCGGTGGGCGTCGAGGGTGCTGAACCCCAGATCGAGATCGGCGAGATCCCGTTCAACACTCCGACCTCCACACCGACCTCCACACCGACCTCCACACCGACCTCCACGGCGGCGGCGCCCCAGGTCATGGGAAGCGTCGCCGTGAGCCAATCCAAGAGGAGCACCACGTATGCCATCACCTTCAGCGCTCCGCTGAATTCCGCCTCGGCAAACAATCCCGGTCTCTACCAGGTCCTTGAAGGTGTGACGAGGGCGGTGAAGAAGCACAAGGTGACGGTCTACACCAAACCCCTGAAGATCAAGAGCGTGTTGTACGACCCCGGCCCCGATACGGTGAGGATCGCGCTGGCCAAACGCTTCAAGGGCAAGGTGCGGGTCACGATCGAGACGGGCCTCGAAGCGGCCGACGGCGCGACGACCAGCAGCAGTATCGTGCTGGTAGTACCCTGAGCGGACTGCTCTCCTCAGCGAACGGCATCTGCAACGCAACGGGTCTCTCCGTCCACCAGAATGACGGGATGCACCAGCACATCGCCGGCTTCGAGCGGATCTTCAGCGAGGCACTCGATGCCTCCCGGGCCGACAATGCGGCGAACTATCACGTCACTCACTATGTCAGGCTCGGCACCACGGTGACCACCCAGCGGGTCAAGCTCCATGCCCAGTACCTCCCGGCGTCAAACGCGGTGGACCTGATCCTCTCCGGCCGACCATCGTTCGGCATGGGAGGCCTGATCGACGTGAACGCCGCACCGCCGTCGGGGCTCACCGACCCGTCCGGCGACTACCTCATCGGCGGCCCATTGGGACTCCCCGGCATCGACCCCGTCGTCACCATCCTCCCCAAAGGGCGGGGCTTGGTCGGCTGACGGCCGGGCCGGCGTTGCATCGGCCCGGCCCGGAACGATCGGCGAGTCGCCGTTGACCGAATCTCAGCCCGGCGGCCCCGACTCCGCTGCCGTCGTTCGGTGATCAGCGACCGGCGGCCCGACGGGCTCGCCGGCCGGGACGAGTCGCAGGCGACCGATCGAGAGGGCCGGGGGCAATCCGGAGGCCTTCGTGGCGCCGAGCCGGAGCCACCTCACCCGCGCTTCGGGCACCCTCTCCCCGCAAGCGGGGCGAGGGGAAGGACCGGCCGGGCGCGGAAACCGCGATTACCGCGACCGGTGTTCCGGACCGCCTTATCACCGGGCCGGGCCCACCGCACTCGTCGCCCGGCCCGGGCGGCCGCGGCCAGGACCAGTTCGCATCCGGGCCGGGCCGACCGAGCCATCTCCCCGTGGCATCCGCCGGGGCTCGGAGGCTCCGGGTCGGGCGAGGCGCCCTCGGCGTGCTTCCGACCGGCCTCGGGACCTGGCCGGAATCGGCCAGCTCGTCGGGTTTCGACGGCCAAGAACTGGCCGTGAGGCGCCGTTAGGCGCCGAAAACCGGCCGTCGTGCGCCGCCGGGGGCCGATCCGCCGACCGGTCCGGAGCCTCGCGTGATCACCGAGGGGACCGATCGGACCGATGGACCCGCGGTCATCCCGATCGGGCTCCGCGCCGGGCGGGCGATCGACTCCGTCCGGGACGAGCTGGCCGCCGATACCGGCCCGGTGCACGGGCGGCGGCGGGAATGGTTCGGCGCCCCGGCGCTCGGCGGGGACGGGGCGGGAGACACTCCCCTCGCGGTCGAGCTGGTATGGCACGATGGACCGTCGCCGCGGTCCGACTCGCCCCGAAGGGCCGGCGCCTGGCCGGCCCGACTGGCGGCGGTCCTGCTCGCGGCCGGCTTCTGCGGCCATGGTGTGGGTTCCTCGACCGTCAGGGGCCAGCGGACGGGACCTCCGCTCCGGCGGAGGATCGGCGACGCAGCTAACGACGGGGCACCGGGTCATCGTTGACCGCGATCGGTTCCGGCGTGTCGAACCGGATCCCGATCCGGCGATTCTGGAGTGATCCGGAACATCGTGTACGTCCGGTCGAAGCGCGGCGACGGCCCGCGCGCCAGGACCTCAACCCGGCCCAGCCACTCGAGGTCTGGCCGGTCGCGCTCCCGACCGATGATGTAGAGAGGGGCCGGGGACGAGGGGCGCAGGGCGAGCAAGGGCGCCGGACACGCCCGGCCATCTCTCGGCTCCTCGTCGCCGGCCCGTCGCCCCCGTACCGCGACCGCCGGCCGTCCCAGATAGAAGAGGCGCACACCCAGATCGTGAGGGAACGCGCCGAAGGGGCTCTCATAGGGGTTGCGGTCCCAGTCGTCGTAGAGGAATGCCACGGGCGCGCCGGGCGGGAGCAGACGGTCGGCCGATTCGTAGAAAGCCCACTCGACGCCGCGGCGATCGAGCCAAGGGCCCAGCAGCCAGAAGCCCAGACCGCAGGCCAGCCCCAGCGCGGCGAAGCCGGCGACGGCGGCCCGTCGCCGGCGGATCGGCATCCAGCCGCGACGAGCCAGCCGTCCCGCGAGTCGCGACAGGCCCAGCGCCGCCCAGATCGACCACGGCACTTGCGCCGCGATCGCGTAGTGCGCGTTCTTGACAGTCGCCAGGCTGAGCAGGGCCATCGGCGCGGCCGACCACGCCCAGAGCAACCGGTCGCCCGCGACCACCGACGGCGGCGCGACGCCGCGGCCGCGGCCGGATCCGACGACGGCGCGGCGGAGCGAATCCCAGGCCCCGACGACCGCCAGCGGCGTCCAGGGCATCGCCTGGATCAAGAGGCTCGGTACGTACTCCCACCAGCGCTCGCCGGCGAACGCCGTCGGGTGGGCCGCCAGGCGGTCGGACACGTGCATCGTCCAGAGCGCCAGGGCACCGGCCCCGTGCCGCGCGATCATCGCCAGCGGCCAGGCGATCGACAGCACCAGCGCCGCGATTGCACCGGCCGGGAACATCAGCCTCCGCAGCACGACGCGATCATGGCGCCAGACGATCGCGACGGCGACGGCCGCCACGATGAGCACGGCACCGAACGCGATCCCCTTGACCAGCGACGTGAGCCCCAGCAGCACGAAGAACGCCCACCGCGCCCGGCGCCATCGCCATCCCGCCCCGGGCTCGTCCGCATACGCGGCCATCCGATCGAAGACGGCGATGGCCCAGGTGATGAGGCAGGCCAGCAGGACGTCGGCCTCGGCCAGCCGGCCGCGCTGCACCGTCCAGGCCGTGGTCGCCTGCACGGCGCCGGCGAGCAGGCCGATGCCCGGCCCGTAATGCCGCGCGGCCAGGCTCGCGACGCCCAGCACCATCAGCGTCGCGGCGATCACCGAGGGGAGTCGCGCGACCGACTCGTCCACGCCGCCGGCGATCCGTCCCGTCGCGGCCACGAGCCACCAGGGCATGGGGGGCTTCTCCAGCCAGGGACGGCCGCCGATCGTCGGATAACCCCAGGTGCCCGTGTCGAGCATTTCCCGCGCGCCTGCGCCACGAATGCCTCGTGGTAGCTCAACCGCCCCGAGCCGCCCAGGCCCGGCAACAGCACGACGGCCGACAGCGCCAGCAGGCACGCCTGCCGCAGGAGTCCCAGGCGCGCCGCCGGCGTCGCGATCGCCTTCAATCCGTCGTGCGTCGTCGGTTGCGGCTCCATCCCTGGGCCTCGCGGGGTCTGGGAGAAGGGACGCGAGACAGCGAGGACTTACGACCGGCGGCGATCCCGCGCCCGGCGGACGGCCATGACGGCGGCCGTCACGACGAAGAACGCCAGCATGCTCGGCTCGGGGACCTGCGGCGCGATCGGCGGCGGTTCGGATGTCGGCGTCAGCAGGAAGGTGGCCTCCTCGCCTCTGGGGCTGATCCCGTAGCCGAGGATCTGGCCCTTGTCGTTGATGGCGGTGGCCGACTGGAGGGTCCAGCCCGACGTCGCGGCGACCGGGGTGTTGAGGTCAATCATGGTCCCGTTCTGGTCGAGGAACGCATGACCCAAGCCGAATGAATTGGGCACGACGTCCGAGGTCCCGACGATCTGCCCCTGCGAGTTGATCGCCGCGGCCCAACTCCGGAAGCCTCCGAGAGTGCCCAGGTCCTGGAATTGACCGTTCTGGTAGAGGAACGCATGCTCGACGCTCTTGCTGTCGGTCGTGACGAGATACTGGCCCACGACCTGGCCGGCATCGTTGACACCCAACCCGTTCGCCTGGTTGCCGGGGATCGACGCGACCTGGCCGCCCTGGTAGACGAAGCCGTTGCCGTCCCAGGTCGTGCCGACCACGATCCCGGTGCCGCTGATCGCCGTGGGACGCACAGGACCCAGGTTGATGAGCTGACCCTGGTTGTCGAGGTAGCCTCCGCCCGGGCCGGGGCCAGGGCCCCCGTAGGTCGCGTAGTCCGTCCCGATCACGGTTCCGGAGTGATTGATCCCGGCCGTATCGGAGTAGGGCGCGGCGGCCGGGGTCGAGATCGGGGTGACCTGACCGGCGCTGTAGAGAAACCCGTGGTCGGCGCCGGCGCCTTGATGGTGCCGCTGACCTGGCCGGAGTCGTTGATTCCGGTCGGGATCATCCCGGTGCCGCCCTGTCCGCTCAGGTCGATGAAGGCGCCGGCGGCGGGTCCATACGAATGATAGATGTAGGCGGGTCCATTAGTGTCCCACGGCGTGCCGGCGCTGTTGCCGACCACATCCCCGAGGTTGTTCAAAGCGGCCGCATAACGCGGACCCAGATCGGTGATCGTGTACATCGGGTCGGCCTGCGCCGGGCGGAACCAAGAATCAACACGGCGAGGAGCGCCAGGAACCGGGCGCGGTGAAGTCGGCGGCGGTGCACGGCCAAGGTTCTTCCTCCCTGAAGGAGCCGCGGGGATGCGGCGACATCATGTCGCGCGAATGCCGGGGATGATGGACCAATCGTCCGCCGGTGTCAATGCGAACGGCGCCGGATCGCGGCGACAGGGTGTAAGACGCGGTTCGCGCCGCCCCGGTTACCTGGTAGCATGTCAAGCCGAGTTTCCCAGATTGTCAATCTCCCGAAGTCCAAGGAGGGACAACCCATGCCTTTTCGTAAGTCGCCATCGATGGATCGCACCGGGGTCGAGCGGATGGCCGAGGGGTGGGGGGAGAATCGTGGCCCGACGGGTCCATGAGGACGTCGGGGCGGACCTGGACCTCGATGCCGACGACATCGAGCAGATGGCCGCGACCGCGGCCCGCGCCGTGGCCAGGGGGACCATCGAGGAACTCCTGGAGCGGAAGGCTTCCCTCCTCGGTGCCGAGCAGCCCTGCCCGACGTGCCAGCGGCCCTGTGTCGTGCGACGCGAGCCACGAGCGATCGACTTCTGGGGCGGCGAGGTCGCCTACGCCGAGCCCAAGTGCCACTGCCCGGCTTGCCGCCGGGATTTTTTTCCCTCAGCGGCCGAGCTTGCGGCTGACGGCACATGACTACAGCCCCTCGGTCCTGGGCAAGGTCGTCCGCAGTGCCGCCCGAGAGCCCTCCTTCCGCGAGGCGGCCGAGGCGATGGCCGACCTGGCCGAGGTGACCCTCAGCGGCCGGCAACTCGGCCGCATCGCCCGGGAGGTCGGCCAGCAATTGCAAGCCTCCCGGGATCATCACGTGAGCCGATTCCAGGCTGACGCGTTGGAGCCTCGGGTCGCGACGCGACCGGCGTTGGCGGTGATCGAGGTCAACGGCGGCCGGCTCCAGATCCGGGGCGAGGGCGAGGGCCCCGGGGCCCATGAGGCGTCCTGGCGCGAGGACAAGATCGCGGTCCTGGCCACGATGACCCGGGTCGTCTCCGCCTCCGACCCGGAGCCGGAGCTACCCGACTGCTTCCGCGACCGGGGATTCGTCGAGAAGGTCATCGGCGCCATCGGCGGGGACGGCTCGATGGGCCTGCCGGCCGCGGCGCCGGAGTGCTTCCTCGATCCGCCTCTCCCGCTGTCCCTCGAGCCTCCCGCTCCACCCAGGGGGCCGGAACTCTCGGTGCGCACCTACGTGGCCAGTACCTGCCCCAGCGATCAGTTCGGGCCGATGGTCGCCGCCGAGGCCCGACGGCGCAACTTCACGGAGGCGGCCGCCCGGGCGTTCCTGGGGGACGGCTCGGCCTGGATCTGGGGCTTGCAGGCGTCGCTCTTCCCGACCTTCGTGCCCGTCGTCAACTTCCTCCATGCTCTGGGCCACGTGTTCGCGGCGGCCAAGGCCGCGGCGACCGATGCCGAGGGGCGCTGGGAGTTGTTCCAGGGCTGGGCGGAGGCCTGCTGGAAGGGGCGCGCCAGCCAGGTGATCGAGGAACTTCGCACCTTGCGGGACGTGCAGGCGTGCCTGTCGGTGGCCGATGTCGGACGCCTGGCCGACGATGACCCTCGGGGGATCATCGCCCGCGAGCTCGGCTATCTGGAACACAATCGGCAGCGGATGGACTACCCGCGCTATCGTCGCGAGGGATTGCCGTGGACGACCAGTCACGTGGAGTCAACGGTGAAGATCTTCAACCGCCGGGTCAAGGGCTCGGAGAAGTTCTGGGGCGAGGCCGGGGCCGAGGCGATCCTCCAGCTCCGGGCGGCGTTCCTCTCCGAGGACGGCCGCCTGGACCGGCACTTGAAGGAGACGCCCTGCAGCCCCTTCCGCAACTACAAAACCAGGGAAACTAGGAAAGTGGCGTAGCACTTCTGAATCACAAACCGCGTCTTACACCCGCGGCGACACATCCCGACCCCGGCGGCGGGCCCTCGGACTCCTCGCGTCGAGCCGAGCGGACGATCTCGCAGGGGCGCGGCGAGGCGATCCGGATGGCAGCTTCAACGCCTCCGCTTGGACTTCGGCATCAGAGCCTGCGTATAGAATGAACCGAAATCCCTGCAGGCGGCGGCGCGGACGATGAGCTCCGCGAGCCGATCGTCATCGGTGAACGTGACGGCCGCCCGGGCCATCTCCAGGACGTCCGGGCCGAAACGAACCGTCACGATCTCGGACACGATGGATTGAGCGAGTTCGCTCCTGCCCTCCTCGTAGCCCTGGCGCCAGGCCTCGTGCATCTCCCGTTCGACGATCTACAGCA
Source organism: uncultured Planctomycetota bacterium (assembly GCA_963815795.1). GTDB lineage: Bacteria > Planctomycetota > Planctomycetia > Isosphaerales > Isosphaeraceae > JAKAUH01. The sequence goes on from CAWFIC010000017.1 coordinate 412,210, forward strand.
GCCCCCGAGAGGCGCCCTTGAGCATGGTTTCAAGTCCTCCGCCTGCGCCGCCGCGGCGCGACCTGCTCGCGGAACGAAGCGAGATCCGGGCAGGTGGCGGCGAGTGCAAGGAGCTCCTTGAGCCGGGCGTCGCCGACCGTCTTCAAAGCCGCCCTCAACGCCCGGGCCTCCGGCCCGAAGCGGGCGACGAGAATAGTGATGATATCGTCGCGCCGGCCCGCCTCCGTCGCTTCCTCGATGATCTCCTGAATCAGCGGCGATCCCGACTTCAACATGGCCTTGGTCCCTCCCAGCCTCTTGAACAGCCTCGGGTCATTATACTCCAGCCCGGCGAGGATATGCGTCACCGCAAGCAGATTCTCGAGCTCATCGGCGGGCGCATCCCGATCGATCCGCTCGCGGTACTCGTCCAGGATCGCCTCCAGCGGGCGGTCGAGCAAGGACAGCGGCACCAGCGGGATCAGCCCGATGTCGCCGGCCGCCAGCAACTCCGCCGCCGGGACCTTCCACAACTCGATCACCTTCCACTCGACGCGGATGGTCGTCGTCCCCTCCTCGCTACGGATGACGAACTCGCGCGGCACCGGCTTGCGGCCCCGCGGACGCAGGATCAGCGTGACGACCTCGGGCAGGACACCACGCACCAGGTAGATCAAGAGCGCATCGTCCGCCGCCTGTTTCGCCAGGCGCGTGTACGGGTACGTCGAGACCTCCAGCGCGACCAGGATCGGCTCCGGCCGGCCCCGGCGACGGACCTCGATCAGGCGGTCGGGCAGACGTCGGGGCTCGACCGGCTCGGCTTGCACCGCCTTCCACGACGCGATCCGCCGGATCCCGGCGAGCCGCACCAACGCGTCGGCGTGGAAGCCGATCAGCCACTTGCTCCCCTTCTCGCGCTCCTGCATCAGACGGGCCCTCGGCTCGCTCGGAGGTCCCCGGCCTCTCCGACGAGGTCCGGGCCGCCTCTTGTCTCATCGGCGGGGCACGCCGTCAATCGGAAGGACCATCGCGATCGACATGACCGGACCGCCCGACGATCCACACCGATCGGGGGAAAACCTGTCGATAACCTGTCGATGCGCGGTACGCGACACGGGCGTCGTCGACAGCCATCGGAGATCATCATCCGGCCCGACGCACGCCCATGCCGCCGATGCCGGGGCCGTCCACCGCGTTATCCACAACTTTTCCCCCGGCCCGCCAAGGGACATTGTGCTCGGCTAAGCTCTTTGGTATCATTATCTTGTTCGACCGCTCCCGCGCGGTTGTCCACGGCCGTATCCCCGGTCTACGACTGATACGGCGATATTCTCCCCTCTCTCTTGGGGAGCAGATCAAACGTACTTGGGAGCAGACTGAGTGAGGGCCTTGTGCAACCGTGAGGGCTTGCTCACGGCGTTCGGGCTGGTCAGCGGCGTGGTTCCGGCGCGGAGCCCCAAGCCGATCCTCCAGAACGTCAAGCTGATCGCCGACGCCGACGAAGGCTCGGTTCTCATGGGGACGGACCTGGAAGTCGGGATTCGCCACCGGGTGCTGGGCGTGAAAGTCGACCAGCCCGGCGCGGTGATCTTGCCGACGTCCCAGGTCGGTTCGATCCTGAGGACCAGCAGCGATCCGGAGCTGGCGATCGAGGCCGACGACGACCGGCTGGTGATCCGCGGGCTGCATTCGGAGTTCAACCTGCCGGTGGAGGATGCGAGCCTCTATCCGGAGGTGCCTGACTTCAGCGCGAACGGCTACCACGTGGTCGCGGCGGCGGACCTCAAGAAGCTGATCCGGCGCACCATCTTCGCCACCGATGTGGAGAGTACGCGGTACGCGCTGGGCGGCGTCCTGGTCGAGTTGACGGCCGAGTCGATTGCCATGGTCGGCACCGACGGGCGGCGGCTGGCGCGGATGTGGGCCCCGGCCGATAGCGAGAACGACCCGCCGGCCGTGACCGGCTCGCCGGTCATCCCGGTCAAGGCCCTGAAATTGATCGAGCGCCACCTGTCCGACGACGATCCACCGGTCCACCTGACCATCCAGGCCGGCGCCGCCGTGCTGATGCGGACCGAGACCGCCGTGATCTACAGCCGGCTGGTCGAAGGCCGCTTCCCCCGCTATCAGGACGTCTTCCCGACGAATGTCGAGGTAAAGATCCCGCTCGAGGCCGGGCCGCTGCGCGTCGCCGTCGAGCAGGCCTCCATCGTCACCAGCGAGGAGAGCCGCGGCGTCAACTTCCGCTTCGGCGGCGGGATGCTCCGGCTGACCAGCCAGTCGGCCGACGTGGGCAGCTCGCACGTCGAGCTGCCGATCCCCTACGAGGGCAAGGCCGTCGAGATCACCTTCGACCCTCGCTACCTGGTCGACGCCCTGAAGACGCTGGACGACACCGCGGCCATAACCGCCGAGCTGATCGACGCCAAGAACGCCGCCGTCTTCAAGACCGATGACCATTACACCTACGTCGTCATGCCGCTGACCCGCGAACGCGGCTGACCCCCGGAGCGCAGTGCAGCGCCGTACCGGCGGAGAGTTCCGCAAGTGGAACCGCCGCAAAGAGTTAAGAAATCGGTACCCCGCATGCCGCTGCCCCCTGCCAAGACTGGACGAGGCCGGTAGAATGGATTAGAACAAAGTCCCGTCGAGGACGAAGAACAGAGACAAGCGCCGCCTCGAGTCTCTCCGAGGGCCAGACGGATCCGCCCGGTCGAGCTCGCAGGCGGGGAGCGGCAAAGCGGGCCGCACCCCACGGCGCGAGGCGAGAGGCAGTCGGGCCCGACGCGGCGCGACATCGCATCCCGGATGATCGCACCAGGGCGAGAGAGACACCGTCGAGGAATCCATCCCATTTTTCATCCATCCTTGGCCCGGTCGGAATCCGTGGTTTCATTGCGTTGAGGGAGCATGCCGATCCCGAATCGTCGAGGTCCCAGGGCGCTGTCGGACATCCTGGGTGAGCTGATCACCGCGCGAGGCTACGGGCGGTTCCTGGCCCGGCAAGAGCTGGAGGACGCCTGGAATGCCGCGGTCGGCGAGCCGATGTGCCGGCAGACCCGATTGGGCGAGGTACGGCGAGGGGTGTTGAACGTGACGGTGTCCCATCCGGCGCTGCTGGAGGAACTGGCGGCATTCCGGAAGCCGGAGCTGCTGGCGGCGCTGCGCACTGGCGCGCCGGCCACGACGATCCACGATATCCGGTTCCGGATCGGGTAGTGGCTAGCGGCTAGTAGCTGGTGGCGAGTGAGGACCGGTGGGTCCCTGCCATTAGCGAGCCAAGGCCGGTCTGCACTCGCCACGCGAAGGCCGGTCGGTTTTCTTCACTAGCCACCAGCCACTTGCCACTAGACACTTGAGGGAAAGATGCTGGAATTGAGCAAGACCGAGGACCGGGCCGAGGCCGCCGGGCTGCTGGAGCGCCAGCGCGGGGCGGTCGCGGATCCGGCCGCGGGCAACGGCCGGGATGGCAACGGCTACGACGAATCCGCCGGCGAGTACACCGGGGCGAGCATCAAGGTGCTCGAGGGGATCGAGGCGATCCGGAAGCGCCCGGCGATGTACATCGGCGGCACCGACGTGCGCGGGCTGCATCATCTGGTCTACGAGGTCATCGACAACTCGATCGACGAGGCGATGGCCGGCTTCGGCCGCTCGATCCTGGTGACGATCCACGTCGACGGCTCGATCTCGGTGGTCGACGAGGGGCGCGGCATCCCGGTGGACATCGACCCCGAGCGGGGCAAGAGCGCGCTCGAGATCGTGATGACCATCGTCCACTCCGGGGGCAAGTTCGACCACAACGCCTACAAGGTCTCCGGCGGGCTGCATGGCGTGGGCGTCACCGCCGTCAACGCGCTGTCGGAGTGGCTCGAGGCGGAGGTCCGCCGCGACGGCCAGCTCTGGCGCCAGGAGTTCGAGAAGGGGCAGGCCACCGGCCCGATCCAGGCGGTGGGGCCGGCCAAGAGCACCGGCACCAAGGTCACCTTCCTGCCCGATGCCGAGATCTTCCCCAAGATCGATTTCGACGCCGACATCCTCGAGAAGCGGCTCCGCGAGCTGTCGTTCCTCAACAAGGGGGTGCGGATCCGGCTGGTCGACGAGCGCGGCCCGGAGCCGCGCGACGTCGAGTTCCAATCGACGGAGGGCCTCAGCGAGTTCGTTGCTTATTTGAATCGCGCCCAGACGGTCTTGCATCCCCCGATCGTCCTGATCGGCCGCGACGAGGAGCGGGGCGTTGAAGTCGAGGTCGCTTTGCAGTACAACGATTCGATCAGCGAGATGGTCGTCTCGTACTGCAACAACATCAACACGATCGAGGGTGGCACGCACTTAACCGGGTTCCGCACCGCCCTGACCCGTACGCTGAACCAGTACGCCAAGGACGCGGCCCCGGCCAAGAACAAGGACCTGACGATCACCGGCGAGGACTTCAAGGAAGGGCTCGTGGCGATCGTCAGCGTCAAGGTGCCCGACCCGCAGTTCGAGAGCCAGACCAAGATCAAGCTGACCAACGCCGACGTCGAGGGGATCGTCACGCGGGTCGTCAACGAGCGGTTGGGCGAGTTCCTCGAGACCACGCCGGCGGCCGCCAAGCGGATCATCGCCAAGGCGCAGCTCGCGGCCGAGGCCCGCGAGGCGGCGCGCAAGGCCCGCGAGCTGGTCCGCAACCGCAAGAGCGTGCTCTCCGGCGGCGGCCTGCCCGGCAAGCTGATGGACTGCACCACCCACGACCAGGACTCTAGCGAGCTGTTCCTGGTCGAGGGCGACTCGGCCGGCGGGACGGCCGAAGGGGGCCGGGATCGGCTCTACCAGGCCATCCTGCCGCTCCGCGGCAAGATCTTGAACGTCGAGCGCGCTCGGCTCGACCGCGTGCTGGGCAACGAGGAGATCCGCAACATCATCACCGCCGTGGGCAACGGCATCGGCGAGGAGGAAGACCCGGCGCACAGGCGGTACGGCAAGATCGTGATGATGAGCGACGCGGATGTCAACGGCTCGCACATCCGGACCCTGCTGATGACCTTCTTCTATCGCCAGATGCCGCGGCTCGTCGCCGAGGGCCACCTCTACGTGGCGCAGCCGCCCCTGTACATGATCCAGGCGGGCAAGAAGGAGCGGCGGTACCTCCACGCCGACGATCAGATGCAGGCGATCCTGATGGAGACCGGCCTGGCCGGCGCCGTGTTGCAGCCGGCCGCGCCGCCGGGCCGGGCCCCCGACCCCGCCCGCGAGGTCGGCGGCGAGAAACTGCGCACGCTCCTGGACCTGGTCGCCGGCATCGAGCAGGGGCTGCGCGCCTTCGGCCGCCGCAACCGCTCGCTCCGCGAGTTCCTTCAAATGGCCAAGCCGAAGCCGACCGGAGATGCCGCGAAGCCCGACCCGCTCGATGGCCTGCTCCCTTTATATCTGCTCGAGCATGACGGGAAGGAGGAGAGGTTCTATAGTGAAAACGAGCGGCAAGCGTATTTGACGGAACACCAGTTGCGAGTGGAGACTGTCGCGGGGCCCGAATCCGGTCCCGCCGCGGGGCCGGGCCCCGCCGACGCCGACGCGCACGGGCGGCCCGTCCGCGAGATCGAACTGCACGAGGTCAAGCTGCTCAACAAGCACCTGGCGCGGCTCCGCGACGAGTTCGGCCTGCGGACCGAGGTCCTGCTGCCGCTCGAGGTGACCGGCGACGAGCCCCCGCCCCGGTTCTTCCTCCACCGCGACGGCGAGTCGTATCCCCTGCTCGACCTGCGGGCGCTGGTCCCCGCCGTGCGCAGGATCGGCGAGAAGGGGATGAAGATCACGCGATTCAAGGGGCTGGGCGAGATGGACGCCGACCAGCTCTGGGAGACGACCATGGACCCGTCGCGGCGCACGTTGCTCCAGGTGCGGCTGGAGGACGCCGCCGCCGCGAATGACCTGTTTGCCACGCTCATGGGCGACGACGTCGAGCCCCGCCGCGAGTTCATCGAGAAGCATGCCCTCGAGGTCAAGAACCTGGACGTGTGAGCCGAGCCGAGTCGAGCTGTGTTGTTCCGTGTCGAGTCGAGTGGATGGGCCGTGAAGCGAGGGATCCGCGACCGCGGATTCCGAATTCCTGAGAGATGTCCTCGCCGATGACACGAGTGTTTCGGATTCAGGAATCCGGAATTGGGAATCTGGGATCTTCGATCCGTTTCTTTCGCAAGCCCTGGGACGAGTTGAGTTGAGCCGGGTCCGCGACCCGGCATCGGGGATGCGGGTCCGCCGGTGAATGCCGGCCGGCCGGGAGTCACGCAGGCCGTCCGCCCCGCCCCTCAGGCCGAGTCGATGCTCGGGCACGCCCGCCGCGCCGCGGCGGGCCGACGCCGGCATCGCGAGTGAACGAACCGATCGATTCGTCGGCCGGCGAGGACCGACTCGCCGGCTGCATTGCCACGACGCCATGAAGATTGCATATCCCGAGTGGGAACAGACGATGGGGATAGCCCAGAAAGTCTCGCGGAATTTCAGCGATGCGGTCCGAGCGCGGGGCCAGTCGTACTTCGTCAAGGGCCGCGTCACCCTGATGGCGTCGCGACCCGGCGAGGTCGTGGCCCGGGTGCGAGGCACGGCGAAGTACCGGGTGCGGGTGCGGCTGCGGGGCTCGAAGCTCCTGGCCTCGTGCACCTGCCCGTATTTCAGCCCGCAGGGCGAGCCGTGCAAGCACCTCTGGGCCACCCTGCTCCTGGCCGACTCGCGGAACCTGATCCAGGCGCCGCCGGTGTTCCCGCTGAGGCTGGTCGTGGAGGCCCCGCGCCGGCCGGCGGGGACCGCCGGCCTGCCGATCCGCGACGACTCGGGCACGGGGCATCCGCCCTATCCGTTCCAGCCCGAACTGGGGCTGCTGGGGCTGGAGCCGGCGCCGCCGGGCTCTGCCGGCATCGGGCCGGCGCCGCGCGGCACCCGGCCGCGGACCCGCGACCGCGGGACGCACGGCGAGCCGATGGGCGAGCCGGGGACCTGGGGTCACCGCGGCCATTCGCCGCGGGACCGCCGCGCCAAGCTCAAGTCGCCCGGGATCGTCCCGGGCCAGGGCGCCGCGGCGGGTGCCGGGCGGGCCAAGGCCGTCAACCGCAACGGCAAGCGGCTCCTGGTCTACGTCCTCGACGTGGCCGCCACGCTGGCGCAGAACCAAGTGGTCATCGACCTGGCGCGCCGGCAGCGCAAGACGACCGGCGAGTGGGGGCCGCTGCGCCCTGGTACTACGCGCCCCGGGCCGCGCACGTGAAGTACGACCCCGAGGACCGGCTGATCCTGGCGCTGCTGGACGAGGCCCAGGGCAACCCGCTGAACGCCGGCTCGGGCTCGTCGTCCCCGGGCGGCGCGGCCGGTCATGGTCAGGGCCCGGCCCACGGCTACGGGGCCGGCGCGGCCTCCGGCCTCGGCCCGATCGCGCTGCCCGGCCCATCGACAGGGGCCGAGCCGATCAACGGCGTCATCGGCCGGGCGGCGCCGGCCTACTCCGCCGCGGCGGCGCGGGCGGCCGCCGATCGGGCGCTGCGGGGCACGCGGCGGTTCGTGCTGCGGAAGGACCAGGCGGGCCTCGTCGAGCGGCTGGCGCGGACCGGCCGGCTCCGGCTGAGGCGCACCGAGGGCGAGGATGATCCGCCGACGGTCCGCTGGGACGACGGCCTGCCTTGGCGGTTCACCCTGGACGTCCGCGCCGAGGCCGGCGGCAAGCGCTGGAGTTGGCGCGGCTCGCTCCGCCGCGGCGAGCACCGCATGGACCTCTCCGAGCCCCTGGTCCTGCTGCCCGGGTTGTTGATCCTGGGCGTCGGCAAGGCCGCCCGCTTCGACGACCTGGGCGTCATGCCGTGGATCCTCCGGCTCCGCTACGAGAAGGAGATCACCTTCGTCGAGCCGCAGCAGGACCTGATGCTCGGCCGCATCCTGGCCGAGACGAGGGTGCCGCCGCTCGAGCTGGTCGAGTCGCTCAACCTCGAGGAGATCGACGTCAAGCCGCGGCCGTGCCTGACCCTGCGCACACCCTTGCAGAACTGGGGCATCGGCGCCGACAAGCTGATCGGCGAGCTGGAGTTCGACTACGACGGCGCCGTGATCCCGGCCGGCCGGACCACGCCGCTGGCCGTCTCGACCGAGCTGGGCCTGGTCATCCGCCGCGACCCGCGGACCGAGAGCGCCGCCGACGTCAAGCTCTTCGAGCTGGGCTTCCGCGAGGCGAAGGACCCGCGGCTGGACCCCGGCACGCTCGAGCTGCCCGCCAAGCGGATGGCGCAGGTCAGCAAGGACCTGGTCGTCGCCGGCTGGCGGGTCGAGGCCGAGGGCAAGCTGATCCGGCCCGCCGGCGAATTCAAGCTGGCGCTGTCCACCGGCATCGACTGGTTCGAGCTCGAGGGCGGCGTCGACTACGGCGGCCAGCGCGTCAGCCTGCCCGACCTCCTGGCCGCCGCCAAGCGCGGCGAGCCGATGATCGCGCTGGGCGACGGCACGATGGGCATGCTCCCGGAGGAATGGCTCAAGAAGTACGGCATGTTCGCCGACCTGGCCACCGGCTCCGAGAACGGCACCCTGCAGTTCAGCCAGTCGCAGGCCGGCATGCTCGACGCGCTGCTGGCCGCTCAGCCCGAGATCCGGGTCAACGCCGCCTTCGAGAAGATCCGCCAGAACCTCCGCCAGTTCGAGGGCGTGGTGGCATTGGACTCGCCCCCGGGCTTCCACGGCGAGCTGCGGCCCTATCAGCGCGAGGGCCTGGGCTGGCTCGACTACCTCACGCGGTTCGGCTTCGGCGGCATCCTGGCCGACGACATGGGATTGGGAAAGACGATCCAGGTCCTGGCCCTGTTGCAGCGCCGGCGGGCGCACCGCCAGGCCAAGGGGCCATCGCTGGCGGTGGTCCCTCGTTCCCTGGTCTTCAACTGGATCCAGGAGGCCGAGAAGTTCACGCCGCGGCTGCGGGTGCTCGACTACACCGGGCCCGGCCGCCACTCGCTCCGCGAGTCGTTCCAGGATTATGACCTGATCGTCACCACGTATGGCACGGTGCGCACCGACATCGCCGAGCTGACGCCGATCGAGTTCGACTACGCGATCCTCGACGAGGCGCAGGCGATCAAGAACGCCGAGAGTCAGTCGGCCAAGGCGGCGCGGCTGTTGCGCGCCCGGCACCGGCTGGCGATGAGCGGCACGCCGATCGAGAACCACATCGGCGAGCTCTGGTCGATCTTCGAGTTCCTCAACCCCGGGATGCTCGGCAGCGACACGGTCTTCAAGCGGTATGCCAGCAGCGGCGCGGCGCTCGAAGACGAGAACGACCGCGCGACGTTGGCCAAGGCGCTGCGGCCGTTCATCCTCCGCCGGACCAAGCAGCAGGTGGTCCAGGACCTGCCCGAGAAGACCGAGCAGACGCTCTACTGCGACATGGAGGCCGATCAGCGGAAGATCTACGACGAGCTGCGGCTGCACTACCGCGACGCGCTGTTGCGCAAGGATACCGCCGAGCTGAACCGCTCGAAGATCGAGGTCCTGGAGGCGCTGTTGCGGCTCCGCCAGGCGGCCTGCCACCCGTCGCTCATCAACCCCGAACTCGGCCCGGACGGCAGCGCCAAGCTCGACATGCTCCTGCCCTCGATCGAGGAGGTCGTCGAGGAGGGTCACAAGGTCCTGGTGTTCTCGCAGTTCACCAGCTTCCTGGCGATCGTCCGCGAGCGGCTCGATGAGGAGAAGATCACGTACGAGTACCTAGACGGCCGGACCCGCAATCGCGCGGCCAAGGTCGAGCGGTTCCAGACCGACCCGGACTGCCCGATCTTTTTGATCAGCCTCAAGGCCGGCGGACTGGGCCTGAACCTCACAGCGGCGGAATACGTCTACTTGCTCGACCCCTGGTGGAACCCGGCGGTCGAGGCGCAGGCCATCGACCGCTCGCACCGGATCGGCCAGACGCAGCACGTCTTCGCCTATCGCCTCATCTGCCGCGACACCGTCGAGGAGAAGATCCTGGAATTGCAGCAGAAGAAGCGCGACCTGGCCGACGCGATCCTCAACGCCGACAACAAGGGCGTCATCCAGAACCTCACCCGCGACGATCTCGAATTCCTGCTGTCGTGAGACGGCGACGGGTCGGGCGGACTGAATGAACGTCTGGGAGGCTCGAACAACGATGGCGAGCGAATCGAAGCCCGGCGACCCGAGTGACGAAGCGAGCCCGAGGTCGCTGGAGGATTAGAAGCGAGAGGTTCGGGAAAAGCTGCTGGAGGCGATCCACGACGGGCCGTCAACTCCGCTAACGCAGGCGGATTGGGACGAGGCACGCCGAGAGATTCGGCGACGTCACGCCGAGCGTCAAGGACAAGGCAGCGCCCGGCAACGGACTCACGATCGTTAGGTCCCGCCGCGTGGTCTGGGACCTGATCGAGATCGCCGGATGGCTGACCGATGCGAACCTATCCGACCGAGACGGTCCACTCGACTTAAGTGATGGGTCCTTGGTATCGTCGAGTAGGAGAGGAGGCCCTCCGGATCGGAGATTGCCATGACAATCACTCTGAGTTTTCCCCCCGAAACCGAGCGAGGACTCCGCGAGCTAGCCGCCGCGAGCGGTCAGACTGTGGAGGGTTTCGTTCGCGATCTCGTGGAGCGGGAGGTCAGTGCTGCTGCCGCGGGGGATCGTGCGGCCCCCGTGCAGTCAAGCTCGAGACCCGTGGAGGAGATCCTCGCGCCCCTCCGGCGCGAGTTCGAAGAGAGCGGGCTGAGTGAAGAGGAGCTTGTGGGGTTCCTCACCGAGGTCCGTGATGAGGTCAGGCGAGAGAAGCGAGCACGGAAGGCTCCATGACGACCTCGATCCCTGGCGCCGTCTTCGACTGCGTTGTGTTGCTGCAGGCCGCGGCCAGTGCGAAGGGACCGGCATCCGCATGCAGGGGGTTTCTCGACAGTGGTCATGTGCGTATCTTCCTGAGTCCCGACGTGCTCGCTGAAGTGACAGATGTCTTGAATCGGCCTGAACTCCAGAGGAAGTTCAAGAATCTGACGCCCGAGGTTGCGGACGCGTTCCTCCGCGATCTCACGGACAAGGCCGAGTTCCTTGCGGATATTCCGAACGTATTCGCCTATCCCCGTGATCCCGATGATGAGCCCTATATCAATCTCGCGATAGCCGCCGACGCGCACTATCTCGTCACCTGGGATAACGACCTCCTCGACCTGATGGACGAGACGACCGCTGTCGGATTGGACTTCCGGCAACGATTCCCGGATCTCCGCATCCTCACGCCGGTCGCCTTGATTCGCGCACTGTCCGCCCCTTCGAAATGGACCCGATGAGCCGAGCTGATGCCGGCGACCCGCAACTCAGGTCGTCAGGCCGCGCGAGCCTCTCAAGCCGCCCTCCGACGGTATTTCAGCCAAAGCCGGCCGCCGATGAGGGCGATCCCTGTCAGGAGCATGATCAGACCCAGAATCCAGCGGCCTCCGTCGAACAAGGACGCGGTCAGGCCGATCAAGATCCCGCCGACCGGCAGACATAAGTCGCCGAGCTGATTTCCCGCGGCCAATCGCCGCAGCTTCTGGCGGAGCACGGCGAATTCCTTGCGACTCTCAAGATAGAGCGATTCATAGCGCTCGAGCTCGGTCAACTCGCCAGGATGCTGGGCGATACGCGCGAGGACCAAGTCCAACTCGCCTTCCGGCGAGCAGGGAAGCGGTTCTTCCCGTACGACGCCGGACAACTCGTCATTCGCCGATCGTGCCATGCGGTCGGCAGTGGGTCGATCCTGAGGCAATCGTCTCCAGGATGGGGCTGGTGGCTGGTTCGCCGCGGCCATTGACATGATCTCCCTGGGAGAGGCGACCCTCACCGGCTCAGTAGCCCATCGAGCCACGAAACCGGGTCTACCTCACAGAGAATCCGCTCAGGTATCCTCGACGATACCCTTCGCACCATGCCCGCTCCCGAAGAGGATCCCTGCCTCACGATCCTGGCTGTGCAAGACTCCGCCTCGACGGTTAGCACTCGGGCCACGCCGCATTTATGCCCGAACGGGTCGGACGCGGGCGATTTCTCCCCGCGGAACACGATCAGGAACATGCCTTCCCAAACGCCGTTCTTACGGCCCAGGTTGATCGTCACCTTCCTGTCCTTCAGCTCCTCGACGACCTCTCCGTGAATCCGCTTCTCCAGCAAGAGGCGCGTCCATTTGGCCGGCACTTTCGGTAAGCCACGGGCTTGCTCCATCTCGGGTCGCTCGCCCTGGGCATCCTTCGGCGACCCCGGCTGCAGATAGAAGAGTCCGAGCGTGTCGACTCTGGGTTCCGCCCCCAGGTTCACCGCATTGCAGAAGCGGAGCATGTCCTCATCCGACAGGAGATACCGCCGCGCTCCCCACTCGACCGGGAGGAGCTTTGGCGGTGAGGCATCGAAAAACCTCCTGGAGGTCTCGTGGTTCCTGGGATGGAGGATCAGGTAACCGTCAACCAGTTCGGCGGTCCCATCATCCTGGTAGTTCGGACCCGCATCCGTCAGCCAACGGAAAGAGAAACGGCCCTCGGGACGCAGGTCCAACACGTGGTTATCGCCGAGGCCGTCGCCGTGGAAATAGACTCCGGCGAATGCCTTCAGGTCGTCTTTCCCGCGCTGGGCCTCGGCCTGTTCCTCATGACCATCGAGACTATACGAATATGGATCACCGCCGGTGAGCGCGTTGCGATGGTCGCAGCAGCGACTGAACCCGTCGGGGACGATCAGAGTTAGGGCGGCGAAAGCGATCGAGGAGCCGCAGGCGATATGCGCTCGCATAGTCGATTCTCCCCGGATCATGATCCGCCGGGCAGAGTCGTTCCCATAAGCGCATTGTACCGCACTCAGGCGCTCAACACCCCCATCGGCTCGAAAGTCGCACCCAGCACATCGCGGTGCGGGACGCCGAGCCACCGGTCGAGCAGGGTCGCATAGACGCGGCGGAAGTCCACGGCGTGGATCGGGTCGCCGTCCTCGAGGCGGGTCAGGTCAGGGTAACTCCCGTGCAACCCGGCCTTGACCGGCTGGCCGAGGAGGAAGACGGGGGCCGCGGTGCCGTGGTCGGTCCCGCCGCTGCCGTTCTCGCCCAATCGCCGGCCGAACTCGGAGAAGACCAGGACCAGCACCCGCTCCGACTCGCCGGCTTTCTCCAGGTCGTCCAGGAACGCCTTGAGCGACGTGCTCAGCTCGCGGAGCAATCCCGCGTGCTGCTGGAGCTGGCCGCTGTGCGTGTCGAAGCCGTCGAGGTGGGTGTAGTAGATCGGCGTCGACAAGCCGGCCTTGACGAGCTGGGCGATCAGGCGGAGACGCCGGGCCAGCCCGTAGAAGTCGGGGTACTCGACCCTGCCCGCCGCACGATCCTGGTGGACTTTCTCGAGCCGCGCACTGCTGGCATACGTGATCAGGCTGCACCGCTCGACGAACTGGAGCAGCGAGCCGGGCTCGCCGCGCTCCTGCGCGCCAGGCGATCGAGCGCGTCGATCTGCGCGACGGCCTCATGGCCCTGCGGCATACCGAGCCGCCGGCGGAACTGCTCCAGCCGCGCCATCGACGGCACCACCTGCCGCCCGCCGGCCAGCGCCTGCGGCAGCGGGAACGACTCGTGGATGTGCAGGCCCGGCGCGTCGCCACCCGGGCCCGAGCCGGACCCGTCGGCGCACGGTCGATCGCCCGCGCCAGCCAGCCGGGCGACGCCTTGTCCACGCTGGTCTTCGCCGTCTGCCAGATCGCCATGCTGTCGAAGTGCGACCGGTTCGGGTTCGGGTACCCCACGCTCTGCACGATCGCCAGCCGCTGCTGCTCGAGCAGCTTCGCGAACGCGTCGAGCTGCGGGTGCAGGCCCATGCGATCGTCGACCTTCTTCACCTCCGCGGCCGGGATCGCCAGCTTCGGCCGGCGCTTGCGGTACTCGTCTTCCCGGTACGGCACCACGGTGTTGAGCCCGTCGTTGCCGCCGTCGAGCTGGATCACGACCAGAATGCGGCCCTTCGCGGACGCCCGGTCATCGGCCATGGCGCTCGCGGAGCGGGCCAAGAACAGCGGGACCGTCGGGCCGCAGGCCAACAGCGCGGACGAGCCCAAGCCCAGGCGGAGCATCTCGCGGCGAGTCGGGTGCATGGGGATCTCCTCTTCGGATGGGGTGATTTTTTCACCACAGAGGCACAGAGATCACAGAGAATACGAATTCAGGGTTTCAAAACGAATTCAAGGATTCAAAGTTCCGCATCCCGAATTCCGGATCGGGGACGGCGATGGCACGGCTGAACCTCAGAGTGTTCGGTCCGGGCATGATTCCCTCTCGATATCTTCTCTGTGGTCTCTGTGCCTCTGTGGTGAAAGAATCTTCGATCAAATCAAGCCAGTTGGAACTCGGGGCAGTTGGCGAGGCGCTGGAGCGCCTTGCGAAGTCCGTCGGGGGTGCCGTCGCGGCCGGCGTCGAGAGTCAAGCGGCGAGCATCATCGCCGAGGTCATCCTGGAGCAACAGCTCGACGAACGCCCCGGCGGCGCGGTCGGGAGGAACCGTGTAGCGGGGCGCCCAGGCGAGCGGGTCGAACGGAGATAGGCCGTTCTCGGATCGGCCCCAGACGACGTCGGCGGCCCAGTTGGTGCGCTCGAGCAAGGTGCCGCTGTTGATCCAGACCGATCCGCCGACCCAGCCCTCGACGTTCGGAGGGGCGAAGAGCTCCTGGCCCTGGGCGTCGCAGGCGGCCGACAGCGCCAGCGGGTTGAGCGCCGGACGCGGCACTTCGAGCATCCGCACCAACCCCGCGCTGAACTCGACCGGCGACTTGATCCGCCGGCGATACGCCGCGCGGGAGTAGAAGTGCCGCGAGCGCAGGATCACCCCCACGATCGGCCCGATGTCGAACTTGTGCGCCTTGATCTCCTCGGCCAGCGGCTCGATCAGCTCGGGTCCGGGCTCGGCGTCCTCGGCGATGAACCATCGGTAGAGCTTGCGCCAGGAAGCTCGCGGCCTCGGGGCGCTCGAGCGTGATCCGGACGATGTCCGACGGACCCCACGGGCCATTCAGGCCGAGGAACGTCTTGGGCCCCTTGTCGACCTGCTCGGGTTCGTGCTTGAAGGCCGGCGTCTCCTGGAACCCGCCGCGCGAGTCCTGCCGAACCCAGCCGGTGAAGGCCCGCGCGGCCTCGCGGATGTCGCGCTCGGTGTAGTGCCCCACGCCCAGGGTGAAGAGCTCGAGGAACTCGCGGGCGAAGTTCTCGTTGGGCTTGTCCTTCTTGCTGTTGCCGCCGTCGAGCCAGACCAGCATCGCCGGATCGGGGATGATCGCCTCGAGCATCGCGGCGAAGGGGCCCAGGGCGTGGGTACGCAGCGTCTCGTTCTGCTTATCCATCAGCGCGACCGACTCGACCTTCTTGTTGCTGGTGGCGAAGTGGCCGTGCCAGAAGAGGGTCAGCTTCTCGCGGAGCGGGTCCGGCCCGTGGAGGATGCGGTTGAGCCAGCAGACCTTGAGCAGGTCGAGGTTCGACGACGACCGCGCCGTCTGGCGCAGGCCGTCGATCGCCTCGGACTCCTCGGTCGGCAGGGCGGGGGGCTGGAACAGCCGCTCGACGCTGGCCTCGGGGCCGGCCGCCAGGTCGCGGAGCAGCTCGGCCCGCGTCGCACCGAAGCCGGCGCGGCGGTGCAGGTGCGCGACCTTGCGCAGGTCCCACGGGTCGTCGGGCGCCGGCTCGTAGCGGGCCCAGGGGGAAGCGGTTCTGGATCTCGGCATGGGGGCCTCGCCTCGGAATCGGGGTCATTTCGATTCGGGTTTCGCGATCACGATATCGCCCAGGTCGATCGTCTCGCCGGGCTTGACGGTGAACTCCTTGTAGACCTGGGCCCCCCTGGCGTCGTTGGCCGTCAAGGGGTTGATGATCCGGTACAGGGCGCCGGGGATCAGGGCGTCCAGGGTGAAGCGGCCCTCGGCGTCGATGCGCGGCCCGTCGAAGTCGTAGTGCCGGCGGTCCGTCATGAAGAGGGCGTCGGCCTCGGCCCGGGCCCTGTCCCGGTCCCGCTCGTCCCGGCTGTGCCGGCCCGGGCCGGGGGTGGCGACGAGCTCGAAGGCCCTGGTATCCATCTGGGTGACGGGCTTGCCGTCCGGCCAGACGAACCGCGCCCGGGCCTTGCCGCACGGCTCGAGCCGGATGGTCAGGTCCTCGCCGGCCTGCTTGCCGGCGACGTCGGCCGTCGCGCCCCACTCGTGCTCGGCGTCGAGGAAATAGAGCCGCGCGGAGCCCTCGGGGTCGACGCCGTGCAGCACGAAGCGGCCGTCGCGGACCCTCACCAGGTAGTCGCCGCGCCACCAGGGGTTGATCGGCGCGATGGAGAGGGTCGTGATGATCTTTGCGTCGACGACCGTCTTGCCGTCGGGGCCCAGGGCGCGGCCCCTGATCGTCGCGCCGGGACGGAGCGCCGCGGCGACCTCGTGGGGCGAGTCGCCCGCCTTGACCTCGTAGGGGATGATCCGGTGCCCGTAGTGGGTCCGGCCGACGGGGAGGCCCTGGTCGAGCGCGTCCTGGCCGGTCGCCTCGAGGACGTATTCGGAGGTCGGGCCGAAGACGAGCAGGTATCCCTTGCCGGGCGGGACGGCGATCTCGAATGAGCCGTCGTCCCGGCTGGCCACGATCGCCTCCCAGCGCGAGAGGATGTTGTCGTCCCCCTTGCGCCGACCGGGATGAACTGGATGCTCGACGCTGGCAGCGGTCGGCCGGTCCCCTCCTCGGTGACCTTGCCGCGGATCAGGACGCCGCGGCGGACCTTGATGTCGTGGGTCGCCCGGACCGCCCCCTTGGTCCACGGGAACTCGTCCTGCTGGATCAGATACGGCTCGCCGCCCGCGGGGATGGCGCCGACGGTGCGGCTCTCGCCGGCGAGGTTCATGACGAACCGGCCCTGCGCGTCGGCGTGGTACTTGGTGGTGAAGAAGGCACGGCTGTGCTCGTTCTCCACGAAGGTCGTGGCGTAGACGATGGCGTTGGGCAGGGGCTGGCCGGTGTCGGCGGTCAGGACGCGGCCCTCGATGATCCGGGCCGGCTCCAGGGCCAGGGTGGTCTCCTTGGCGGCCGACTTGCCGGCGTCGATGTGCAGGTCCTGGCGGGCGTAGGGGGCGTCGCGCACGCCGAGGCTGACGCCGACGCCGGGGCCGAAGCCCGTCAGCACGATCCGCCCGTCCTGGTCGCTCCGGACGGCCTTCGGCCAGGTCCGGACGCCCTCGGGCGGGTTGTCCCCGGCCCAGACGCCGTCCCAGGGGTTCTTGCGGCCCAGCCGGCCGAAGCCCACGACGCGAACCTCGACGTCCCGGGCCGGCCTGCCCATCAGGTCGAACAGTCGGATGCGGATGGGCTCCGCGGGCTGGAGCGTGATCTCGGCCGCGGGGTGTTCGGCGTCGGGATTCAATTCCACCCAGCCGAGGCCGTAGCCCGGCGCGGAGGCCAGCGCGTAGACGTCGGAGACGCGGGTGGACGCGGTCCGTGGGGCGTCGAGCCGGAAGCGGCCGTCGCCGTCGGACTCGCAACCGCCCAGCAGGGCGAGGCCGGACGAGTCCTCAAGGCTGGCGGCGACCAGGGCGCGCGAGGCCGGGCGATCAGGTCGACGGCCGCGCCCTGGACCGGCTTGCCGTCGGGGTCGAGGATGCGGCCGGCGACGGTCATCCGGGCCGGCTCCGGTTCGGGAGACCTTCGGTCGGGCCGTTGGGCGGCGACCCTTCGGGTGCCCGGAGACCCGCGTCCGACATTCGTGGCCGCCGGTTGCGGCACGGGCTGCTCCTTCATCGCCAGCGAGTGGGCGAGCCAGCCGGTGCCGGTGGCGACCGCGGCCAGGGCCAGCACGGTCATCACGACGAGTCTCAGCTTGTGGACGAGCATGGTGTTGAGGACCTCCTGGGCCAGCGCCGCGACGGGTGCGGAGAGCGTCCCGGCGGCGGCGTGACGGGCCGCGAAGGCGATCGCGGCCCGGGTGGTGGTTTCGCACAGGAGGGGAGGAACAGACGCCGAGGCCGACCGGGGCACCGGGACAGCGCCCAGCGCGGCAGCGGGCAGGACCACGCCACGGCGCGCCAGGCCGATCCGCAGCTTCTCCTTGGCGCGGGCCAGCCGGCTGTGGAGCGTGCCGGTCGGGCATCGGAGGCGCCGGGCGGCCTGGTCGATGGTGAGGCCCTCGAAGTAGCAGAGCACCACCGGCATGCGGAAGGCCCTGGGCAGGCGGTCGACCTCGCCGTGGAGGGCCTCGGCCTGCTCGCGGTCGATGGCCGGCCGGTCGGCCGGCGGGGCCGTCGGCTCGGCCGGGACGCACGAGCCCGTACCGGGACCGCTCATGGTGAGATTCTCCTCCCACCGTCGCCGGCGGGCGACCTGCTGCCGCGCGCACTGCGCCGTCCGGGTCGCGACCCCGTAGAGCCAGTGGCCCAGCAGCTCGGGGTCTCGGATCGAGCGCGCCTTCTGCGCCAGGACGAGGAAGACGGCCTGGAAGGCGTCCTCGGCATGCTGGGCGTCGCCGAGGAGTTGCCGGCAGATGCGCAGGACCATCGGCCCGTGCCGGCCGACCAGCGCCGCGAAGGCAGCTTGGCCGTCCGGTTCGTGGCCGGCGTCGGCGAACCGCTCGAGGAGCTGTCGGTCGGAGAGCCCGGCGAGTGAGCCGCCCAGGAAGAGCGCCCCGAGCTGCCGGACCACGGAGGTCGTTGCCACATGCGCCATACCGGATCGCTCACTGGTCGTTGCGTTGATCGGGGCCTGCGCCCCGCGGTCCCGGCGTCCATTCATCCCCACGTAGGGTACTGTGGCCCCGCCGGGCGGTTTGTCCCGAGTGTACCGCAGAATGTCCTCAAAAGGTGGTTGATCAATGAGTTCCGTGGACCGGATTTTCTGCTGCTGGGCCTCGCCGTGACGGATCGCGGCTCGACTCACCCTATGGTTTCTTGATCGGGATATCGCCCAGGTCGAGGGTCTCGCCGGGCTTGACGGTGAAGTCCTTGCGGACCGGGGTCGCCTTGGCCTCGGTGAGGGCCGAGAAGTCGGTGATCCGGTACAGGGCGCCGGGGATCAGGTCGACCAGGGTGACGCGGCCCTCGGCGTCGGTCATCGGGAAGTTCCAGTAGTGCTTGCGGTCGATGTTGGCGACCATCTCGGCGTCGGCCGACAACTGGGCCTGGTCCTGCGCGTTCCGGCTATTCACGTTGGGCCCGGGCGTGGCGACGAGCTCGAGCATCGGCTGGTGCTTGGCGATGGGCTTGCCGTCGGTGCCGACGAACCGCGCCCGGGCCTTGCCGCAGGGCTGCAAGCGGATCGTGAGGTCCTCGCCGGCCTGCCGGCCGGAGGCCTCGACCGTCGCGCCCCACTCGTGAGCCGGGTCGAGGAACGAGATCCGCGCCGAGCCCTCGGGATCGAGGCCGTGCAGCTCGAAGCGGCCGTCGCGCACCTTGAGCTCGCCGAGGGACCGCCAGAAGGGATTGGTCGGCTCGATGTGCAGCGTCGTGATGATGAAGGCGTCGGTGACGGTCTGGCCGTCGGGACCCTCGACGCGACCCTTGATCGTCGCGCCGGGCCGCAGCACCACGTCGACATCATGCGGCGTCTCACCGGCCTTCACATCGTAGGCGATGATGGCGTGGGCGCGGTAGCGCGGACCGCCGGGCTTGTCGCCGTGGAGCCGGCTGTAGCCGATCTCCTCCGCGACGTAGCCGGGCGTCGGCCCGAAGACGAGCAGGTGCCCCTTGCGGGGCGGGACGACGACCTGGAACGAGCCGTCCTCCCGGCTGGCCACCATGGCCTGCCAGCCCGAGAGGGCGTTCTCGGGGTTCTGGTACCCGACGGGGATGAACTGGATGCTGGCGCCGGCCAGAGGGCGCTTCGTCCCCGCCTCGGTGACCTTGCCGCGGATCACGACGCCGCGGGGGGCGCGGATATCCAGCGCCTTCTTCACGGCCCCCTTGGTCCAGGCGAACTCCACCTCGGGGACGAGATAAGGCCGGCCCGGCGGAGCATAGGCATTCACGTAGAAATACTCGCCAACGGACGGGTTGGCCGTGTAGCGTCCCCGATCGTCGGCGCGGAACCGCGTGTTGAACCGACCGCCGAACTGGCCCTGGCTCGCGGCGACTGCGATCACGGCGTTCGGGATGGGCAAGCCGGTGTCGGCGGCCAGGACGCGGCCCTCGATGATCTTGGCCGGCGGCAGGGCATGCGTCGTCTCCTTGCCGGCCGCCGCCGGCCGGTTCTCGACGTGGATGTGCTGCTGGGCGTAGCGGAGGTCGCGGACGACGAGCAGGGCGACGAGCCCGCTGCCGATGCCGGAGAGGGTCGCCCGCCCCTGGTCGTCGGTCTTGACCGGCCGCGGCCAGGTGCGTATCCCCTCGGGCCGATTCGCCCAGAGGATGATGCCGTCGAGCTGGCCCTTGCCCGGCCGCCCGATGCTCAGGACGTCGATCTCGGCGCCCCGGGCCGGCGCGCCGGTCACGTCGACCAGCCGGAGCCGGATCGGTTGCTCGGGCAGGAGCTTGATCTCGGCCCCGGGCTTCTCGGCGTCGGGATTCAGCTCGACCCAGCCCATTCCGGATCCGGGCGCCGCGGCGAGCGCGAAGACCTGCTGGACCCGGGTCGATGCCGTGCGGGGCGCGTCCAGGCGATAGCGACCGTCGCCGTCGGACTCGCCCCGGCCCAGCAGGATCGATGGCTCGAATTCCTCGCTGGCGCCGGTGAAGGGCGCTCGCGGCCATGCCACCACGTCAACGACCGCGCCCTGGACCGGCTGGCCGTCGGGGTCGAGCACGCGGCCGGCGACGGTCATGCGCTCTTCGGCAGGACGAGGCGGATCATCGGGAGGGCGAGGCTCCGTCCGAGCCATCTTCGCATGCGGCTCGCCGGGAGGCGCGCCCTCGCGGGGGCTCGCCAGGGCGTGGGCCAGGTATCCCGCTCCGGTGGCGAGGCCCGCCAGGGCCAGCACGGTCATCACGACGAGTCTCAGCTTGTGCACGAGCATGGTGGTCAGGACCTCCTGGGCCAGCGCCGCGACGGGTGCGGAGAGCGCCCCGCCGGCGGCGGCATGACGGGCCGCGAACTGAATCGCGGCCCTTGTGGTGGAATCGCACAGGAGGGGAGGAATGGACGCGGTTGCCGATCGTGGTGCCAGCGCGGCGGTCAGCGCAGTGGTCGAGAGGGCCACGCCCCGGCGGATCAGCCCGCGGCGGAGCTTCTCTCTGGCGCGCACCAGGCGGCTGTGCACGGTGCCGGCCGGGCAGCGGAGCCGCGCGGCGGCATCGGCCAGCGAGAGGCCCTCGAAGTAGCAGAGCACCACTGGCAGGCGTGCCGACGCGGGCAGCCGGTCGATCTCCTCATGCAGGGCCTCGGCCCGCTCGCGCTCGAGCAAGGCCTGGTCGGCGGCGACCGCCGAGCACGCCTCGAGACAATTCACGGCCCGGTCCTCCTCGCTCTGACGAAGGCGGCTGAGCCGGCCTCGCGCCTTCCGCGCGGTGCGGAGCGCGACGCCGTAGAGCCAGTGGCTCAGGAGGTCTGGGTCGCGGACGGACCGTGCCCGGCGGGCCAGGACGAGGAAGACGGCCTGGAAGGCGTCCTCGGCGTCGTGACGGTCGCCCAGGAGCTGCTGGCAGACGCCCAGCACCATCGGCCCGTGCCGCGCGACCAAAGCGGCGAAGGCGGCCTCGGCAGCGAGGGAATCACGGCCCGCGATGAACCGCTCGATGAGCTGGCGGTCGGAGAGCCCGGCCGCCGAGCCGCCCTCGAAGAGCGACCCGAGCTGCCGGACCACCGATGTCGTCCTCGCCTGCGCCATGGCCGCGAGCCCCCCTGCCTGAGACCTCGATTCCCACTCATCCCCTCGTCAAATACTGCCCCGATCGGGCTGGCCTTGTCCGAAGTTGTCCTCCGGGATCGTCGGGATGAGGGAACACCGGGCTGATTCACGGGAGTCGTCAGGCCCCGGGTTTCTCGATCAGGATATCGCCCAGGTCGAGGGTCTCGCCGGGCTTGACGGTGAAGTCCCTGCGGATCTGGTAGCCCTTGTCCGGGACGTTGACGGTGGACCAGTCGCTGATCCGGTACAGGGCGCCGGGGATCAGGGCGGCGAAGGTGACGCGGCCGTCGGCGTCGGGGGCCAGGCCGTTCGGGTGGTGCTTGCGATCGACGTTGGGCAGGAAGGCCCCGTCGGCCGCGATCGACTCGCTTCGATGGAGGGTGCCCCAGGTCGGCCCGCCGGGGGTCATCAGGATCTGGAAGTAGATGTAAATCTGCTTGATAGCGGCGGGCTTGCCGTCGGGGCCGACGAACCGCGCCTTCGCCCGGCCGCAGGGCTGGAGCCGGACGGTCAGGTCCTCGCCGGCCTGCTTGCCGGAGAGCTCGACCGTCGCGCCCCAACCGTGATCGGCGTCGAGGAAGTACACCGGCTCGGCCCGGTCCGGATCGAAGCCCGTCAGCTCGAAGCGGCCGTCGCGGGCGTGGATGAAGTGGTATTCTTGCCACGCCAGACGATCCGGGTGGATCTGTTGCCGCGAGAGGATGACCGCGTCCTGCACGGCCTCTCCGGCCGGCCCGACGATCCGGCCGCGGAGCGTCTTGCCCGGCTTCAGGGTGATCTCGATGACGCGGGGCTCGCCGCCGGGCTGCGCGTCGTAGGCGACGAAGTTGTGGGTGTGGACGCGAGGTCCGCCGGGCTTCCCGCCCCCCCAGAACAGCATCCCGCCGCCGACCTCGCGCGGGATGTAGTCGAGGGTCGGGCCCACGACCGTCAGGTGCCCCTTGCCGGGCGGGACCGTGAGCCGGAACGAGCCGTCCTCGCCGGAGGCCACGCTCGAGGCGAGGCCATCGACGAGGTCTCTCGGCGGCTTAAACGCGAAGCGCCGGATACTGGCCCCGGCGACCGGACGGCCGGTCCCCTCTTCGGTCACCCGGCCGCGGATCGGCACGCCCCGCTGCAACGTGAAGTCGACCTCCTTCCGGACCGCCCCCTTGGGCCAGGGCAGTTCGATGTCGCGAGACAGATAAGGCTGGCCGTCGGGGGGGAAGATCTGGAACATGAACTCATCGCCCGAGTAGGGGTTGATGCGGAACCTGCCCTGCCTGTCGGCGCGGGCCAGGACCGTCCCTCCGAAGTTCCTGCGAATCTGGGCCGCCACCAGGATCGCCGCGTCGGGGATGGGCTGGCCGGTGTCGGCGGCCAGCACGCGGCCTTCGAGGATCGCGGCCGGCTGGACGGCCAGCGCGACCTCCTTCGCGGCGTCGCGTTCCTCGGCCCGGAACAGGAATTCTTGCGTGGCGAAGCGGGGGTCGCGGACGACCAGGGTGACCCAGAGCCCGGGGCCGATGCCGGGGAATGTGAATCGGCCCCGGGCGTCGGTGGCGACGGCTTTCGGCCAGGCTCGCATGCCGACGGAGGTGGTGGACCCGTGGCGGACCAGAATCGGCTGCGGGCTGTCGAAGCGCGTCCCGACGGGCCGATCGGGCCAGACATAGACGCTGTCGAGCTCGAGCTGGACCCCCGCGGCGGGCTGGCCGTTCACGTCGACCAGCTTGCCCCGGATGACCTGCTCGGGCTGGAGGTGGACCTCGGCGACGGGCTGCTCGGCATCGGTCGGGAGCTTCACGCAACCGAACGCGGTGCCGGGCCCGGTCGAGCCGGCGATGGCATAGATGTGGAAGAACCGGGACGATGAGGCGCGGGGGGCCTCGACGCGGAAGCGGCCGTCGCCGTCGGCCGTGCCCTGGCCGAGGATCACGTAGGGCATCGGCTTGGTTTCGCTATCCGGGAGCGACATGCGGGACGTGCCGATGATGTCGACCGGCGCACCGGTCGCCGGCTTGCCGTCGGGTGCGAGCACGCGGCCGGTCACGATCATCCGGCCTGCGGTCGGAGGCGCCTCGGGAGGTCGAGGCGATTCGGGGGGTCGAGCCGGACTCGGAAACGACCCGGAGGGAGTTTCCTCGCCGCGGGATCGGGCGAAGGCATCGAGCGAATGAAATCCGAGACCGGCGACGACGATCAGGACGAGGGATAGGGCCGCGGCTCTCAGCTTGTGCAGGAGCATGGTGTTCAGGACCTCCTGGGCCAGTGCCGCGGCGGGAGCGGCGAGCGCCCCGCCGACGGCGTGACGGGCCGCGAAAGAGATCGCGGCCCTTGTGGTGGAATCGCACAGGAGGGGAGGAATGGACGCCGAGGCCGATCGAGGTGCCAGGATCGTGCCCAGCGCGACGGCGGGTAGGGCCACGCCGCGGCGCGCCAGGGCGGCCCGGAGCTTCTCGCGGGCTCGGACCAGGCGGCTTTGCACCGTCCCGGCCGGGCAGCGGAGGCGCCGGGCGGCCTCGTCGATCGTCAGGCCCTCGAAGTAGCAGAGCACCACCGGCAGGCGGAAGGCCCTGGGCAGGCGGTCGACCTCGCTGTGGAGGGCC
This sequence comes from uncultured Planctomycetota bacterium, assembly GCA_963815795.1. Classification (GTDB taxonomy): domain Bacteria; phylum Planctomycetota; class Planctomycetia; order Isosphaerales; family Isosphaeraceae; genus JAKAUH01. Next base: position 436,569 of record CAWFIC010000017.1, read on the forward strand.
TCGGCCTGCTCGCGGTCGATCGCCGGCCGGTCGGCCGGGGCGCATCGGGGCCGCCGCGGGACCGCTCATGGCGTGACCCTCCTCTCGCCGTCGCCGACGGGCGATCTGCTGCCGTGCGCACCGCGCCGTCCGGGTCGCGACCCCATACAGCCAGTTGCCCAGCAGCTCGGGGTCGCGGATCGAGCGGGCCCTCCGGGCCAGGACCAGGAAGGTGGCCTGAAAGGCGTCCTCGGCGTGCTGGACATCGCCGAGGAGCTGCCGGCAGATGCCCAGCACCATCGGCCCGTGGCGATCTACCAGCGCCGCGAAGGCGGCCTCGTCGCGCGAGGCGGCGAACCGCTCGAGGAGCTGCCGGTCGGAGAGCCCGGCGGCCGAGCCGCCCGCGAAGAGCGCCCCGAGCTGCCGGGCCACGGAGGTTGCTGCCACATGCGACATACCGGATCGCTCGCTGGTCGTTGCGTTGATCGAGGCCGGCGCCACCATGCACCCGGCGTCCATTCATCCCCACGCCGGTACTGTGGCGCCGCCGGCCGAATTGTCCCGAGTGTACCGAAGATTGTCCTCAAGCGATGGTTGATCAATGAGTTACGTTTTCTAAATCGGGCATCGCCCGCCGGAGCGAGCCATGGTCGGCTCACCCCGCCGCCGGCTTCTCGATCCGGATGTCGCCCAGGTCGAGCGTCTCGCCCGGCCTGACGGTGAAGTCCTTGCGGACCTGCGGCCCCTTCGCGTCGTCGTTGACGGTCGAGAAGTCGGTGATCCGGTACAGGGCGCCGGGGATCAGCGCGGGCAGGGTGATCCGGCCCTCGGCGTCGGTCTTCGGCGAGTTCCAGTAGTGCTTGCGGTCGAGGTTCACGAGCATCTCGGCGTCGGCCAGCAGCTCGGCCTGGTCCCGCGCGTTCAGGCTGTGCTCGCTCGGGCCCGGCGTGGCGACGAACTCGATCATGGGCCAGTGCCCAGCGATCGGCTGGCCGTCGGGGCCGACGAACCGCGCCTTCGCCCGGCCGCAGGGCTGGAGGCGGATCATCGTGTCCTCGCCGGCCTGCTTGCCGGAGAGTTCGAGCGTCGCGCCCCACTCGTGCTCGGGGTCGAGGATCGAGATCCGCGCGGTTCCGTTCGGATCAAGGCCGTGCAGCTCGAAGCGGCCGTCGCGGATCGGGACCCGGCTCTGGCCGTCCCAGGAAGGGCGGCCCGCGTGGGCGTGGAGCGTCGTGAGGATGAAGGCGTCGGTCACCGTCTCGCCGCCGGGGCCCTCGATCCGGCCCCTGATGGTGACGCCCGGCCGGAGCACCGCGGCGACCTCATGCGGCGGGTCGCCGGCCTTGACCTCGTAGGGGATGATCGCGGGGGCGCGGCAGCGCGTGCCGCCGGGCCGATCCTCGTGCAGCCTGTTGAAGCCGATCTCGCCGAGGACGTAGTCGGGCGTCGGCCCGAAGACGATCAGGTGCCCCTTGCCCGGCGGGACGGCGAGCTGGAACGAGCCGTCCTCGCGGCTGGCCACGATGGAGCCCGAGCCCCAGGTGATGACGTCGCGCCCGCGGACCGCGATGCGCTGGATGCTCGACCCGGCCAGCGGCCGGCCGGTCCCCTGCTCGGAGACCTTGCCGCGGATCGCGACGCCGCGGCGGACCTTGATGTCCCGGCTCGCCTTCACCGCCCCCTTGGTCCACTTGAGCTCGACCTGTCCGGGCAGGTACGGCTCGCCGCCGGAGGGGATTGCGGTCAAGGTATAGTGCTCGCTGGCGGCCAGGTTGAGGACGAAGTGCCCCCGGGCGTCGGCGCGGAAGCGGATGTGGGAGATGCCGAGGGCGTTCCCGTTCTTGACCAGGGTCTCAACCGAGACGATGGCGTTGGGCATGGGCGACCCGGTATCGGCGGTCAGGACGCGGCCCTCGATGAGATGGGCCGGCTGCAGCGAGGCGGTCGTTTCCTGGCCCGCGGTCGCCCGGGCGGCGTCGATGGAGAGGCCCTGGCGGGCGTAGCGGAGGTCGCGCACCTGGAGGCCCACATTGACGCCGCGGCCGATGCCGGACACGGCGATCCGCCCCTGATCGTCGGTCTTCACGGCCTTCGGCCAGGTGCGGAGGCCCTCGGGCGGGTTAACCCCGACCGAGACGCCATCGGCCCGGCCCTCGTGGTTGGCGTTCGGCCGCCAGACGCCGCTGACGCGCACCTCGACGCCCTTCGCCGGCTCGCCGGTCACATCGACCAGCCGGCGCGGGCCACCTGCTCGGGCGGGAGCGTGATCTCGGCGGAAGGTTGCTCGGCGTCGGCGTTCAGCTCGGCCCAGCCGAGCCCGTACCCCGGCGCGGCGGCTATCGCGTGGACCTCGAAGACGCGGGTTCGACGCGGTGCGAGGCGCGTCGAGGCGATAGCGGCCGTCGGCGTCGGTCCGGCCCTGGGCCAGGAGCGCGTAGTCGTCGCCCTCGTCGCTGGTGCCGACCCGCGGCGTTCGCCGCCGGGCGACCAGGTCGACGGCCGCGCCGGCGACCGGCTTGCCGGCGGGATCGAGGACGCGGCCGGCGACGGTCATTCTCCCCTCGGCGGGGGCGGGCGGATCGGGAGGGCGAGGCTCCGCTCGAGCCGCCCTCACCATCGGCTCGCCGGGAGGCTCGCCCTCCCGGGAGCCCGCGAGCGCGAGGGCCAGATATCCCGCCCCGGTAGCGACGCCCGCCAGGGCCAGCACGGTCATCGCGACGAGTCTCAGCTTGTGGATCAGCATGGTGTTCAAGACCTCCTGGGCCAGCGCCGCGATCGGGGAGGAGAGCGCCCCGCCGGCGGCGGCATGACGGGCCGCGAAGGCGATCGCGGCCCGCGTGGTGGTTTCGCACAGGAGGGATGAGACGGACGCCGAGGCGGATCGGGGCGCCAGGGCGGCGCCCGCCGCGACCGCCGGCACGGCGACTCCGCGACGCGCCAGTTTGAGCCGGAGCTTGTCGCGGGCCCGGGCCAGCCGGCTGCGGACCGTGCCGACGGGCCATTGCAGCCGGTGCGCCGCCTCGTCGTGGGACAGGCCCTCGAAGTAGCAGAGCACCAACGGCAGGCGGAAGGCCCTGGGCAGGCGATCGATCTCGCCGTGCAGCACCTCGGCCTGCTCGCTGTCGAGTAACTCCCGATCAGCGGGCGCGGCGGGTGGCATGGCCGAATACCTCGCGGAGCCTTCGACCTCGGTCCGGCGCCGGCGAGCGAGCCGTCCGCGGGCCTTGCGGGCCGTCCGCAGGGCGACGCCGTAGAGCCAGTTGCCCAGCAGCTCGGGCTCGCGGAGCGACCGCGCCTTGCGGGCCAGCACCAGGAAGACGGCCTGGAAGGCGTCCTCGGCGTGCTGGTGGTCGCCCAGGAGCTGTCGGCAGATGCCCAGCACCATCGGGCCATGGCGGGCCACCAGGGCGGCGAAGGCGGCCTCGCCGGCCGGGTCGTGCCCCGCCACGAACCGCTCGAGGAGCTGCCGGTCGGAGAGCCCGGCGGCCGAGCCGCCCGCGAAGAGCGCCCCGAGCTGTCGGACCAGCGACGTCGATGTCATGCCGCAAGACCCCCTGGCGCACAGGTCGAGTCGATCGACGGGATCGTCCGCGGCGCCCGATGCGCCCGGCGTCGTCTCATCCCCTCGTGCCTGTGCTGCCCGGCTGGTCTTCATGCAATCCCAGAGAGTTCGAGAAAATCCGGAGAAAACCCGAACCCGTTGAGAGAGGCGAGGATGCGTCACTCCGGCGATGGCTTCTGGATCACGATGTCGCCCAGGTCGAGCGTCTCGCCGGGCTTGACGGTGAAGTCCCTCGCGACCACCTTGCCCCCTTGGTCGTTGGCCGCCGAGAGGTCGAGGATCCGGTACGTCGCCCCGGGGATCAGGTCGGGGAGGACGATCCGGCCCTCGGCGTCGGCGGACGGGAGCTGCAAGTAGTGCTCGCGGTCGATGTTGGCGACAAAATCGGCGTCGGCCAATAGCTCGGCCCGGTCCTTCTCGTCGCTGCTGAACTGGCTCGGGCCGGGCGTGGCGACGAACTCGAAGAAGGGCTGGTGCCGGGCGGCCGGCTTGCCGTCGGGCCCGACGAACCGCGCCTTCGCCTTGCCGCAGGGCTGCAGCCGGATCGTCGGCTCCTCGCCGGTTGGCTTGTCGGAGACCTCGGCCGTCGCGCCCCACTCGTGGGCCGGGTCGAGGATGGCGAACCGCGCCGAGCCCTCGGGGGCGACGCCGTGCAGCTCGAAGCGGCCGTCCCGGACTTTGCAACCCCCGATGCTGTGCCAGTGCGGTTCGAGCGCCTCGACATGGAGGGCCGAGATGATCCAGGCGTCGGCGACCGCCTGGCCGTCGGGTCCCTCGACGCGGCCCTTGATCGTGGCGCCGGGCGCAGGGCGGCGGCGACCTCGCGGGGCGGCTCGTCCGCCTTGGCCTCGTAGGGGAGGATCGCGTGGGCGTAGTAGCGCAACCCGCCGGGGCGATCGTTGAAGATCCTGTTCGAGCCGATGGAACCGAGGACGTAGTCGGGGGTCGTGCCGAAGACGAGCAGGTAGCCCTTGCCGGGCGGGACGGCGATGTCGAATGAGCCGTCGCCGTGGCTGGCGACGATCGCCTGCGAGCCCGAGAGCACCCCGCGCCGCCCCGCGGCCTGACCGGGATGTACTGGATGTTCGAGCCGGCCAGGGGGCGGTTCGTCCCCGCCTCGGTGACCTTGCCGCGGATCAGGACGCCGCGGGGGAGCTGGATGTCCAGCTCCTTCCGGATGGCCCCCTTGGTCCAGGCGAACTCCACCTTCGGGACGAGATACGGCTGGCCCGGCGGGGCGAACGCGGTCACGCGGAAATACGAGCCGGTGGAGGGGGTCGCCGCGAACCACCCGCGGTCGTCGGCGCGGAAACGGGTGCTGTACATCACGCCGTTCTGCTTCTGGCTCGCGGCGATGGCGATCACGGCGCCCGGGATCGGCTGGCCGGTGTCGGCGGCGAGGACCCGGCCCTCGATGACCTTGGCCGGCTCGAGCGACAGGGTGATCTCCTTCCCGGCCGCGGCGTCGGTCTTGTCGATCAACAGGTGCTGCCGGGCGAAGCGCCTGTCGAGCACGGTGAGCCTGGCGCCAGAGCCGCGGCCGATGCCGGAGATGGTCGCCTTCCCCTGGTCGTCGGTCTTGACCGGCCGCGGCCAGGCGCGCAGGCCTTCGGGCGGGTTGACCCACCAGATCACGGGGCCCTCGGCCCAGACCTCGGCGCCCTTCGCCGGCGCCCCGGTCACGTCGACCAGCCGGACGCGGATCGGCTGCTCGGGGCGGAGCTTCACGTCGGCCGACGGCCGATCGGCGTCGGGATTCAGGTCGCCCCAGCCGAGGCCGTAGCCGGGCGCGCGGGCGATCGCGTAGACCGCGTAGACGCGGGTCGAGGCCGTGCGGTCGGCGTCGAATCGGAACCGGCCGTCGGCGCCGGAACGGCCCTGACCCAGCAGGGCGTGGGGGTTGAGATCCAGGCTGGCGCCGGTCAAGGGTGCGCGCGGCCGCGAGACGACGTCGATGTCCGCGTTCGGGACCGGCTTGCCGTCGGGGTCGAGGACGCGGCCTGCGACGGTCATCCGGGCCGGGCTGGCGGGATCGGGTCGGGGGGCCGGCGCGGGCCGATCGGCGCCCCGTGGCGCGGCCTGCGCCGTCGGTCGGTTCGCGGGCCCCTCCTTCATCGCCAGGGAGTGGGCGAGCCAGCCGGTGCCGGTGGCGACGGCGGCGAGGACCAGCACGGCCATCGCGGCGAGCCTGAGCTTGTGGATCAACATGGACTTCAGGACCTCCTGGGCTAGCGCCGGGGCGGGGGCGGTGAGCGCCCCGCCGCCGGCGGCGTGCCGGGCCGCGAAGGCGATCGCGGCCCGCGTGGTGGTTTCGCACAGGAGGGGAGGAATGGATGCCGAGGCCGATCGGGGCGCCAGCGCCGCCGCCATCGCGGTCGTCGAGAGCGCGATCCCGCGGCGGACGAGGGCGCGGCGAAGTTTCTCCTTGGCGCGGTCCAGCCGGCTGTGGACGGTCCCGACCGGCCAGCGGAGCCGCCGGGCGGCCTCGGACAGCGAGAGGCCCTCGAAGTAGCAGAGCACCACCGGCAGCCGCGCCGAGGCGGGCAGCCGGTTCGACCTCCTCGTGGAGGGCCTCGGCCTGCTCGCGCTCGAGCAAGGCCCGATCGGCGGAGACGGAGGCGGCCGGGCACGCCTCGGGGCGATTCACGACGCGGTCCTCCTCGTTCCGGCGGATGCGGGCGAGCCGACCGCGGGCCTTGCGGGCCGTGCGGACCGCCACGCCGTAGAGCCAGTTGCCCAGCAGCCGGTCGGGATCGCGCACGCAGCGCGCCCGCCGCGCCAGGACGAGGAAGACGGCCTGGAAGGCGTCCTCGGCGTGATGGTGATCGCCCAGGAGCTGGCGGCAGACGCCCAGGACCATCGGCCCGTGGCGAGCCACCAGGGCGGCGAAGGCGGCCTCGGCGGCGGAGGGATCGCGGCCGGCGACGAAACGCTCGATGAGCTGGCGATCGGCGAGCCCCGCGACCGAGCCGCCGTCGAAGAGCGACTCGAGCTGCCGGGCTACCGATGTCGTCGTCGCGTTCGCCATGGCCGTGACCCCCCGCCGGAAACCTCGATCCTCATTCATCCCCTCGCCGGTATTGCCCCGCTGCCGGCCGCCTTGTCCGAGATTCTCCTCGAAAAATCGTGGGGATGATGGAATGTCAGATCCAATCGCGGGTTCCGTCATCCGCCGGGCTTCTCGATCAGGATATCCCCCAGGTCGAGCGTCTCGCCGGGCTTGACGGTGAAATTCCTGCGGACCTGGTAGCCCTTGTCGGGGACGCCCGCGGTCAACTCATCGCTGATCCGGTACAGGGCGCCGGGGATCAGCGCGGGCAGGGTGAGCCGGCCCTCGGCGTCGGTGCGCGGGAAGTCCCAGTAGTGCAGGCGGTCGATGTTGACGAGGAAGTCGGAGTCGGCCGCCAGTTCGGTCCGGTGCTTCGGGTCCCGGCTGGCGGCGTGCGGGCCGGGCGTGGCGACGAACCTGTAGTCGGCCGGGGGTTTGGCGACCGGCCGGCCGTCGGGCCCGACGAATCGCGCCCGGGCCTTGCCGCAGGGCTGCAACCGGATCGTCGGCTCCTCGCCGGCCTGCCGGCCGGTGAGCTCGACCGTCGCGCCCCATTCGTGGGCCGCATCGAGGATGGAGATCCGCGTCGTCCCTTCGGGATCGAGCCCGTGCAGCTCGAACCGGCCGTCGCGCACCTTCACCCGGCAATGGCCCTCCGCCCCCCCCCACTCGGCGCTATACGTATCGAGCTGCAGGATGGTGAGGATATACGCGTCCGTGACCGCCTGGCCCTCGGGCCCCTCGACCCGTCCCTTGATCGTCACGCCCGGCCGCAGCCTGGCGGCCACCTCGAGCGGCGGGTCGCCGGCCTTGACCTCGTAGGGGATGATCGCGTGGGCGCGGCGGCGCGGCCCGCCAGGGCGGCCGGCGTAGAGCGCAAGGGTGCCGATCGCGTCGGCGACATAATCGCCGGTCGGGCCGAAGACGAGCAGGTGTCCCTTGCCGGGCGGGACGACCATGTGGAACGAGCCATCCTCCCGGCTGGCTTCCGTGGCGAACCAGCCGTAGACGACCTCGTCGCGGCCCCGGATCGGGATGAACTGGATGCTCGAGCCGGGGAGCGGGCGGTCCATCCCGGCCTCGGTGACCCTGCCGCGGACGAGCACGCCTCGCGGGACCCTGACGTCCAGCTCCTTCCGGACGGCCCCCTTGTCCCACGTGAACCCCACCTGGGGGATGGGATAAGGCTGGCCCGGCGGCGCGCAGGCACTCACGTGGACATACCCGCCCGGGGTGGGGTTGATCGTGTAATGGCCCTGGCCGTCGGCGCGGCATCGCGTGGTGTGCCACGTCCCGTACTGCTCGCGGCTGGCGTCGACGGAGACCACGGCGCCCGGGATGGGCAACCCGGTGTCGGCGGCCAGGATGCGGCCCTCGATGATCCGGGCCGGCTCGAGCGCGTGGGTCGTCTCCTGGCCACTCGCCGGCTGGTCGGTCTCGATGTCGATCACCTGCCGGGCGTAGCGGGGGTCGCGGACGGTGAGGGACACCCTGGGCCCGCGGCCGATGCCGGACACCGTCGCCCTCCCCCGGTCGTCGGTCTTCACCGGCCGCGGCCAGGCGCGCATCCCCGCCGGCGGGTCCGTCCAGAACCGGACGCCCTCGAACAGGCCGCCGCTCAGCCGCCCGACGAACTGAACGCCGATCTCGACGCCCCCGGCCGGGCGCCGGTCACATCGACCAGCCGGACGCGGATCGGTTGCTCGGGCGTCAGCCGGATCTCGGCCCCGGGCCGGTCGGCGTCGGGGTTCAGCTCGACCCAGCCCAGCCCGTATCCCGGCGCGGCGGCCAGCGCGAAGACCTCGACGACGCGGGTCGACGCCGTGCGTGGCGCGTCCAGGCGATAGCGGCCGTCGCCGTCGGACTCGCCACGGCCCAGCAGGGTCCGCGGATCGAAGTTCTCGACGGCGCCGGTGATGGGCACGCGCGGCGTCGCCATCACGTCCACGATCGCGCCCCGGACTGGCCGGCCGTCGGGGCCGAGGACGCGGCCGGCGACGGTCATCCGCCCTTCGGGAGGGCGAGGCTCCGTCCGAGCCGCTTGCGCCTTCGGCTCGCCGGGAGGCTCGCCCTCCCGGGATGCTGCGAGCGCCGGGGCGAAGAATCTCGCGCCGGTGGCGACGCCCGCCAGGGTCAGAGCGGTCAAGACGACGAGCCTCAGCTTGTGGACGAGCATGGTGCTCAGGACCTCCTGGGCCAGCGCCGCGGCGGGGCCGGAGAGCGCCCCGCCGGCGGCGGCATGACGGGCCGCGAAGGCGATCGCGGCCCTTGTCGTGGAATCGCACAGGAGCGGAGGAATGGACGCGCTGGCCGATCGAGGCGACAGCATCGCGGCCGTCGCGGTCGCCGAGAGCACGATCCCGCGGCGGACGAGCGCGCGGCGGAGCTTCTCCTTGGCGCGGTCGAGCCGGCTGTGCACGGTCCCGACCGGCCAGCGGAGCCGCCGGGCGGCCTCGGACAGCGAGAGGCCCTCGAAGTAGCAGAGCACCACCGGCAGCCGGGCCGCGGCGGGCAGCCGGTCGACCTCCTCGTGGAGGGCCTCGGCCTGCTCGCGCTCGAGCAAGACCCGATCGCCGGGGCTGGCCGGGCATGCCTCGGGGCGATTCCCGACACGGTCCTCCTCGTCCCGGCGCATCCGGGCGAGCCGGCCGCGGGCCTTGCGGGCCGTGCGGACCGCCACGCCGTAGAGCCAGTTGCCCAGCAGGTCGGGATCGCGCACGGAGCGCGCCCGCCGCGCCAGGACGAGGAAGACGGCCTGGAAGGCGTCCTCGGCATGCTGGTGGTCGCCCAAAAGCTGGCGGCAGACGCCCAGGACCATCGGCCCGTGGCGAGCCACCAGAGCGGCGAAGGCGGCCTCGGCGGCGGAGGGATCGCGGCCGGCGACGAAACGCTCGATGAGCTGGCGATCGGCGAGCCCCGCGACCGAGCCGCCGTCGAAGAGCGAGCCGAGCTGCCGAGCCACCGATGTCGTCGTCGCGTTCGCCATGGCCGTGACCCCCCGCCGGAGACCTCGATCCTCATTCCTCCCCTCGCCGGTACTGCCCCGATGCCGGCCGCCTTGTCCGAGATTCTCCTCGAAAATCGTCGGGATGATGGAACTCCGGGTTGAATCACGGGTTGCGTCATCCGCCGGGCTTCTCGATCCGGATCTCGCCCAGGTCGAGCGTCTCGCCGGGCTTGACCGTGAATTCCTTGCGGACCGCGGGGCCGGTCTGGCCGCGGACGGCTGTCGTGTAGTCGATGATGCGATACGACGCGCCGGGGATCAGGACGGGCAGGACGATGCGGCCGTCGGCGTCGGGGGCCGGGTCCTTCTCGTAGTTGACCGGGTCGACCCGGGTCAGGGCATCCTCGTCGGCGGCGAGGAGGCCGGACTTGTCATTCGCGACGGTGGAGCGGGTCGGCCCGGGGGTCACGACCATCATGACGGCCAGATCGCGGAGCGGTCCCGCGACCGGCTTGCCGGCGGGATCAACCACCCGCCCCCTCGCTGCGCCGCACGGCTCGAGCCGGACGCTGATCGGACCGCTCGCCGCCGACTTCGCCGAGAGGTTGACGACGCCACCCAGCTTGCCCTTCATCTCGAGGAAGTAGACGGGGGTTTCGGTCTCGGGGTCGAGCCCGTGGAGCTCGAAACGGCCGTCGCGGACCTTGCCTTGCCGGCAGCGGTTCCAGAATTGCGACGGGCCCGGTCTCGGTTCGAGGAAGATCCGGCTGATGATCCGGGCCTCGCGAACGGGCTGGCCATCCGGCCCGACGACCCGGCCCTTCACCGTCGCGACGCGGCGGAGCACCAGGTGGACTTCCTGGGGGCCGCTGTCCGGTTTCAGGTCGAGCGGGGCGTGGGCGTGCGTGTAGGTCCGCAAGCCGCCAAGCCGGGCTTGCCCGAGCATCCGAGAAGCGATGACCTGGAGCGCGTAATCGTCGCTGGGCCCCCGGGCGAACAGGATGCCCGGGCCGGGCTCGGCGCCGAATCGGAACGAGCCGTCGGGCGCCGTGCTGACGATGGGGCTGCCGTCTCCGATATTCTGCCGCTCCGCCCGGGGGACGAAATCGACGGTCGCGCCCGCGACGGGCCGGCCGGTGCCCTCCTCGGTGACCTTGCCGCGCACAGGAACGCCGCGCGGTAAGGCCAGGTCGAGCGACTGCTCCAGCGTGCCCTTGGGCCAGTTGATGCGCCCGTGGGCGGGGAGGTAGGGCTCTCCTTCCGGGGGCTGGGCCCAGATGTTGGAGATACCGTCCGCCATCCAGGAGTTCACGCGGGCCCGCCCGTCGGCGCCGGTCTCGGATTCGTCGAGCACCATGATCCCCCGGCCGGCGATCTTCCGGCTGGCCGACACCCGGAGCGCGGCATGGGGGGCCGGCCGGCCCGTGTCGGCGTAGGTCACGCGCACCTTGATGACCTGGGCCGGTGGCAGCGCCGCCCTCACGGCCCTCGTCCTCGAGGCGTCGTCCGCCTCGACCTGGATGACCTCGAGGGCGAATTGCGGGTGATGCGCGGCCAGGGCCGCATGCTGGCCGCGGCCCACGCCGTGCACGGTGAAGCGGCCGTCGGAGTCGGTGATCGCCGGCCGGGGCCAGGCCGGGAAGTCGTTGACGGTCGTCGCCCCCAAGGCGACGCCATCGAAGCGGTTCCCGGCCCGCACAACCCGCGGAGGAGGTTCGCGGTCGATCGATGTGACCGACACTCTGACGCCCGCGACAGGCCGGCCTTGCAGGTCGAACAGCCGGCCTTCGATCACCTGCTCCGGCCGCAGCGCGATGTCGGCGGTGGGCCGCTCGTCGTCGGGGTCGAGCTCGGTCCAGGCGGCACCGAAGCCGGGCGCCAGGGCGACGACGCCGCAATCCTCGTACTGCGCCGACGAGGTCCGGGCGCATCGATCCGGAACCGGCCCGAGCCGTCGGCGCGGGCGTCGGCGATGGGGCGATGCCTCTGGCGAGTGGGCGTCCGCCCGGCGCCAGGCTCCGTCCATAAACCGCGACCGCGGCGCCCGGCACCGGCTTCCCGTCCGGGTCGAGGACGCGGCCCACGACGAACATCCGGCCCGGGGCCGGTCGGGTGGGGTCGGGCGAGGGCGGTGCCGGCCGGGCCGCATCCCGATCGGCGGGCCCGCGGCCGATCTCCGCGGGAGGATGAGGCCCCGTCCGAGCCGCCTGCGCACGCGGTGCGCCCTGCCCGGGATGCGGGGGGGCACCGGGCGAATGGGTCAGATACCCGGCGCCGGTGGCGATGGCGGCGAGGGCCAGTACGCCCATCAAGACGGATCGAAGCTTGTGGATCAGCATGGTACGCAAGACCTCCTGGGCCAGCGCCGCGACGGGGGCCGAAAGCGCCCCGGCACCAGCGGCGTGACGGGCCGCGAAGGCGATCGCGGCCCGGGTGGTGGTTTCGCACAGGAGGGGAGCGATGGACGCCGAGGCCGACCGAGGCGCCAGGACGGCTCCAAGCGCGGCGGCGGGCAGCACGACCCCGCGGCGAGCCAGGCCGATCCGGAGCTTCTCTCGCGCGAGCCAGGCGGCTGCGGAGCGTGCCGGCCGGGCAGCGGAGGCGCCGGGCGGCCTCATCGAGGGTGAGACCCTCGAAGTAGCAGAGGACCACCGGCAGGCGGAAAGCCTTGGGCAGGCGGTCGACCTTGCCGTGGAGGGCCTCGGCTTGCTCGCGGTCGACGGCGGGCCGGTCGGCCGGCGGGGCCGTCGGCTCGGCCGGGGCGCACGAGCCCGTGCCGGGACCTCTCATCGCGTGGTCCTCCTCCCGCCGCTGTCGGCGGGTGATCTGCTGCCGCATGCACCGCGCCGTCCGGGTGGCGACGCCATAGAGCCAGTTGCCCAGCAGCTCGGGGTCGCGGATCGAGCGAGCCTTCTTGGCCAGGACCAGGAAAGTGGCCTGGAAGGCGTCCTCGGCGTGCTGGACGTCGCCGAGGAGCTGTCGGCAGACGCCCAGGACCATCGGCCCATGCCGGCCCACCAGCGCCGCGAAGGCGGCCTCGCCGGCCGGGTCGTGCCCGGCTGACGTGTACCGCTCGATGAGCTGGCGGTCGGAGAGCCCGGCGGCCGAGCCGCACTCGAAGAGCATACCGAGCTGCCGGGCCACCGAGCCTGTTGCCACATGCGACATGCCGGATCGCTCGCTGGTGGTTGCGTTGATCGAGGCCGGTGCCCCGCGCCCCCGGCGTCCATTCTTCCCCACGCCAGGTACTGTGGCGCCGGCGGCCGAGTTATCCCGAGTGTACCGCGGAATGTCCTCAAGGGGTGATGGATCAACGGGTTAAATCGTAGGGTGGGCAATGCCCACCGGGGCGAGCCTCGGCGATCGGTGCCCGCCGGACTCGGGTTTGCCGGGGCCGGCGTCGGTGGGCAAAGCCCACCCTACGGCTTCTCGATGAGGATATCGCCCAGGTCGGCCGTCTCGCCCGGCTTGACGGTGAATTCCTTGCGGAGCCGGGGTCCGACCCCTTCGCCCATCGTGTTGTCGTAGATGCGGTAGGTCGCGCCCGGGATCAAAGCCGGGAGCGTGAGTACTCCCCTCTCATCGGAGGCCAGTTCTTTCGGGTGATGGACCGGATCGATGCGGAAGACGGTCTCCTCGTCGGCGGCCAGGCGGTCCTGGTCGGCCTTGTCCTGGCTGTCCGCGCTCGGGCCCGGGGTGACGACCAGCGTCGCGCTGGCGGCGCCGTCGCGCGAGCGGGGGACCGGGCGGCCGACCGGGTCGACCAGGCGGGCCCGGGCGGCGCCGAAGGGCTCCAATCGGACGGTCACCGGCCCGTTCGCGCCGGACCGGCCCGAGAGCCGGGCCGTCGCGCCGAGGCTGTGCCGGGCGTCGAGGAAGTAGACGGGGACCTCGGCGTCATCGGCCAGGCCATGCACCGCGAAATGGCCGTCCCGCAGCGTGCCGTGGTAATACGGCCGCCACGGGTGCCAGGCGATCATGGTCGGCTGGAGGATGACCCGGCTGATCACGACGGCGTCCCGCGCGGGGCGGCCGTCCGGCTCGAGGACCCGGATCGGCACGGGCGTGCTCGGCCGGAGGGCGATCGTGACGTCCTGGCTGTCGTCGCCCGTTTCCAGCTCCAGCCGATGGAAGGCGTGGGCATACATCCGCCGCCCGCCCGGCTGGCCCGTGCGGGCCATGCGCCGGCCGATCTCGCGGAACACGTAGTCCTCGCCGGGGCCCAGGACGGTCAGGTAGCCCGGGCCGGGCACGACGCCGAGCGTGAAGGTGCCGTCCTCGGCGGTCGCCGCGCGGCCGTTCGTGGCGCCAGTGCGCGGATCCTTGTCGGGATTGGAGAGATAGTTGATCCTCGCTCCGGCGATCGGCTTGCCCGACCCTTCCTTGACCACCCGGCCGCGGACGTGCACGCCGCGGGGCAGCGCCAGGTCCACCGTTTTTTCGAGCGCACCCTTGGGCCACGCGAACTTCTCCAACGCCGTCAGGTAGGGCCCGTTCTCGGGGGCGAAGATCGTGAGGCTATACTGGTCGCCGACCCGGGGATTGGCGCGGAAGCGGCCATCGGCGTCGGTCTCGAAGTCGCCGGCCCAGGCCGAGAACTTCGGGTTGTGGGTCCCCGCGCTGACCCGGGCATGGGCCGCGGGCTCGCCGGTGTCGGCATACGTCACGCGCCCGGTGATGATCCTGGCCGGCTCCACGGCCATCGTCAGGTCCTTGACCGCAGACGAGGCATCGGTGTCGACATCGAGGCCCAGCGGGGCGAACCGAGGGTCATCGATCGCGAGGTGGACCCGGATACCCCGCCCCACGCCGCGGATCGTGAACCGGCCGTCGGCGTCGGTCGTCGCCGGACGGGGCCAGGCAGGCAGGCCGTGCGGCTGATCCGCCAGGAAATAGGGCCCTTCCGGCTCGCTGTCGGGTAGGGTCGGATCATCGGCGACGGGCGGGGCCATGCGCTCGACCGAGACCTCGACGTCGCGCACCGGCCGGCCCTGCACGTCGAACACGCGCCCCTGGATGACCTGCTCGGGCCGGAGCGCGACGTCGGCGTCGGGCCGATCGGCGTCGGGGTCGAGCTTGACCCAGCCGGCCCCGTAGCCGGGCGCGATCGCGACGGCGCCGAAGTCGTAATGCCGCGCCGACGAGACCCGCGGCGCGTCGAGCCGGAACCGGCCCGAGCCATCGCTCCGCGCCCGGCCGAGCGGCGACGGCCAACTCGGCGCCAGTCGGTCGCCGCGCCCGGGCCACTTGAGCGACGCATAGACCATCGTCGTCGCGTTCGGCACCGGCTGGCCCTGCGGGTCCAGGACGCGCCCCACGACGAACATCCGGCCCGGGGCGGGTCGCGCCTCGTCGGGAGGGCGAGGTGAATCGGGAGGGCGAGGCTCCGTCCGAGCTGCCTGCGCCTGCGGCTCGCCCTCTCGGGATTGTGCGAAGGCGTTGATCGAGTGATACCCCGCGCCGACGGCGGCGGCCGCCAGCATCAGCAGGGACAGGGCAACGGCTTTCAGCTTACCGAAGAGCATGGTGTTCAGGACCTCCTGGGCTATCGCCGCGGCGGAGGCGGAGACCGCCCCGCCGGCGGCGTGACGGGCCGCGAAGGCGATCGCGGCCCGGGTGGTGGTTTCGCACAGGAGGGATGAGACGGACGCCCTGGCCGACCGGGGCGCCAGCATCGCGGCCAGTGCCGTGCTCGACAGGGTGAAGCCGCGCAGGGCCAGCCCCCGGCGGAGCTTGTCGCGCGCCCGGACCAGTCGGCTGCGGAGCGTCCCGCTGGGCCATCGCAGTCGTGCCGCCGCCTCGTCGGGCGAGAGCCCCTCGAAGTAGCAGAGCACGACCGCCTGGCGGAACGCCCCCGGCAAGCGGTCGACCTCGCGGTGCAAGGCCTCGGCCTGCTCGCGGTCGATCAAGGGCTCGGCTAGGGCGGCGGGCCGAGCCTCCGGGCGGCCGATGGCGCCGGCTTCCTCGGTCCGGCGGCGTCGGGCGATCTGCCCCCGGGCCTTGCGGGCCGTGCGGACCGCCACGCCGTAGAGCCAGGGTCCGAGCAAATCCGGGTCGCGGATCGACCGGGCCTGGCGGGCCAGGACGAGGAAGACGGCCTGGAAGGCGTCCTCGGCGTGATGGTGATCGCCCAGGAGCTGCCGGCAGACGCCCAGCACCATCGGGCCGTGACGGGCCACGATCGCGGCGAAGGCGGCCTCATCGGCCGGCTCGCGCCGGGCGATGAACCGCTCGAGCAATTCCCGGTCGGAGCGCCCGGCGGCCGAGCCGCACTCGAAGAGCGAGCCGAGCTGGCGGACCAGCGATGCCGATGCCACGTGTGACATGCCTCCCACCCGCTGTCGATCAAGCCCGAGGCCTTCGGTCGGCGGACCGGCGGTGCCGTCGCAGATACCATTATCACGAAAGCACGAAAGAACGAAAGCACGAAACGGAGGGAGCCCGGCGGATCGTCGATCCGGATCGGCCGGTGTCTTTTTCGTGTTTTCGTCCTTTCGTGCTTTCGTGATCGATGGGATCGCCGCACGGAACCGCTCCGGTCGGCACGCGCCCGATGTCCTCTCATTCCCTCATCGCGATAGTGCCGGCCCGACCTCCATGGTGTCCCACTTCGCGTCTCGAAATCCAGCGGAAATCCCGAAGTCATGGTGTGCAGGGGATCTGCGTCATCTCATCGGCTTCGCGATCAGGACATCGCCCAGGTCGAGCGTCTCGCCCGGCTTGACGGTGAATTCCTTGCGAATCCCGACGCCCTTTTCGTCGTTGGCGGTAGACCAGTCGCTGATCCGGTAGATTGCGCCGGGGACCAGCGAGACCAGGGTGAAGCGGCCCTCGGCGTCGGCGACCGGGTCGTCCCAGTGGTGCTTGCGATCGACGTTGCCGAGGAAGTCGGCGTCGGCCGGCAGCATGGCCTGCTCTTGCGGCTTCCGCCGGCTGTAGCTGCTCGGACCCGGCGTGGCGACAAACTCGAAAATGGCCGCGGGCCTGGTGAGGGGCCGGCCGTCGGGCCCGACGAACCGCATCTTCGCCCGGCCGCAGGGCTGCAACCGGATCGTCAGGTCCTCGCCGGCTTGCTTGCCAGAGACGTCGAGCGTCGCGCCCCACTCGTGCTCGGGATCGAGGACAGAGATCCGCGTGGACTTCTCCGGGTCGAGGCCGTGCAGCTCGAAGCGGCCGTTAGTCACCTTGACCTGGTTATTGCCCATCCAGTGGGGGCGGGTCGCCTCGGTGCGGAACGTCGTGATGATGGAGGCGTCGGTGACCGTCTGGCCGTCGGGACCCTCGACCCGCCCCCTGATCGTGGCGCCCGCGCCGCAGCGCCATGGCGATCTCGCGCGGCGGGTCGCCGGCCTTGACCTCGTAGGGGATGATCGCGTGGGCGCGGAACCGCCAACCGCCGGGCCGGCCGCCGTCGAGCGTGCTGGAGCCGATCTCGCGGGCGACATAGTCGTCGCTCGGCCCGTAGACGAGCAGGTGTCCCTTGCCGGGCGGGACCGCGATCGCGAACGAGCCGTCCGGCTTGCTGGCCACGCTGACCTGCCAGCCCGAGACGATGTCGTTGCGGTTCCCCACGTGCTTGAAGTAGACGGTCGAGTCGGCCAGGGGGCGGTTCGTCCCCGCCTCGACGACCTTGCCGCGGATCAGCACGCCGCGGGGGACGCGGATGTCCAGTGCCTTCTTGATGGCCCCCTTGGCCCAGTCGAACTCCACCTGGGTGACGACATAGGGCTGGCCCTCCGGGGCGTAGGCATGGACCTGGAAGTACTCGCCCGGGAGGGAGCTCGCCGTGAATCGTCCCCGGTCGTCGGTATGAGATCGGCTGACCCGGTAGCCCCGCGACCGGCCGCGGCCGGCGCCGACGGAGACCACGGCGTGCGGGATGGGCAACCCGGTGTCGTCGGCCAGGACGCGGCCTTCGATGATCGTCGACGACTGGAGCGCCAGGGTGATCTCCTGATCCGCCGGCCCGGCGGCGTCGATCTTCAGGGCCTCCGGTGCATAGCGAGCATCGAGGACGTCGAGGTTGATGGCGATGCCGGCACCGCGGCCGAGGCCGGTCAGGGTGATCCTCCCCTGGTCATCGCTCGTGACCGGCCGCGGCCAGGTGAGCATCCCCTCCGGCGCGTTCCCCGAGGTACCGATGCCATCGAACCGGCCGTCACCGGTCCGCCGCCCGATGCTCGCGACCCGGACCTCGACGCCCTTCGCCGGCGACCCGTTCACGTTGACCAGGCGGATGCGGTAGGTCTGCGCGGGCAGGAGCCGGATCTCGGCCGCGGGCTCCTGGGCGTCGGGGTTCAGCACGGCCCAGCCGAGCCCGTATCCCGGCGCGGCGGCCACCGCGGAGACCTGATAGACGCGCGTCGATGCCGTGCGAGGCGCGTCGAGCCGATAGCGGCCATCGCCGTCGGACCGGCCCTGGCCCAGCAGGGTGAGCTTCTCCCTGGCCTCGTCGCCGGCGCCGACGTGGGCCGTGCGGAACCGGGTGAACACGTCCACCACCGCCCCCCGGACGGGCTTGCCATCGGGATCGAGCACGCGGCCGACGACGAACATGCGGCCGGGGGCGGGTCGCGTCTCCTCGGGAGGCCGAGGCTCCGTCCGGGCTGCCTGGGGATGCGGCTCGCCAGGAGGCTTGCCCTCCCGGGGCGCGCGAGGGCGTTGATCGACAGATACCCCGCGCCGGTGGCCAGGGTGGCGATCAGCAAGAGGGGGAGTGCGGCGGCTTTGAGCTGGTGGATCAGCATGGTACGCAGGACCTCCTGAGCCAGCGCCGCAGCGGAGGCTGAGAGCGCCCCGCCGGCGGCGTGACGAGCCGCGAACTGGATCGCGGCCCGGGTGGTGGTATCGCACAGGAGGGATGAGACGGACGCCGAGGCCGATCGTGGCGCCAGCGCCGCGGCGATGACGGTCGTCGACAGCGCGATGCCCCGGCGAGTCAATCCGCGCCGGAGCTTCTCCCGGGCCCGGTCCAGCCGGCTATGCACCGTCCCGGCCGGGCAGCGGAGGCGCTTGGCGGCCTCGGAGAGCGAGAGGCCCTCGAGGTAGCAGAGCACCACCGGCAGCCGGGTCGTCGCGGGCAGGCGGTCGATCTCGGCGTGGAGGGCCTCGGCCCGCTCGCGATCGAGCAAGGAGCGGTCGGGTGGGATGGCCGTGTCCGTCTCGGGACGCTGCATGGCCCGGCCCTCCTCGCTCCGGCGGGTCCGCGTCAGCCGGTTCCTGGCATTGCGGGCCGTGCGGGTCGCGACGCCATAAAGCCAGTTGCCCAGCCGGTCGGGGTCGCGGATCGAGCCCGCCCGCCGCGCCAGGACGAGGAAGGCGGCCTGGAAGGCGTCCTCGGCATCATGGCCATTGCCCAGGAGCTGGCGGCAGACGCCCAGCACCATCGGCCCGTGTCGGGCCACCAGCGCCGCGAAAGCGGCCTCGGCCCCCAGGGCCCCGCAGCCGCCGACGAACCGCTCGATGAGCTGGCGGTCAGAGAGCCCGGCGACCGAGCCGCCGGCGAAGAGCGCCTCGATCTGCCGGACCACCGCCGTCGTCAACGCTGGCACCATGGCCGTCAATCCCCCCGCCGGAGACCTCGGATCACGTCCATCCCCTCGCTCGGTACTGTCGGGAGGACGGTCCTCTTGTCGGTCGTTTGTCCTCCGGATTGCCCTGAATGATACAACAACCGGCCAAGCCGGGGGATGCGCCGTTCCCCGGGCTTCGCAACCGGCCGCGTCGGGTAAGTATCGGCCACCAGGCTGGAGCGCCTCACGCTGGGATCGCCCACGGTCGAGGGGCAAAGCCCGAGACTCCCCAGCAGACCTGGGCCTGCCCGGCGAATCGTCCCATCCCGCGCCGGGCCGATGACTTCTCCGATCTGAGCCACGGATGGAACACGGATGAATCCCGGGAGTGGGACCATGAGGATCCGGTTCGCCGACGTCGAATCAGTCGAGCTGATCCGCGTTTCATCCATGGCTAGAACCATGCCTACAAACACTGATACACAACCCCCGACGGTGTCTGCGTGACACCGGTCTCGCGTCACCTGCAAGGCCCGATCTGATCGCCGGCGCCCATGCGTTCGAGGTGTCGTCGGCGCGTTTCATCTCGGATCCATGGGATCCATGAGACGCATGGGGGCCGATCGGGCCGGTGCCGCCGAGCGGACGGATGGCATGCCGACAATGGTGCTTGCACGGGATCGCCGGCGAGAGGCTCGAGGTGGCGCGATCAAAAGTTGGGCTTGACGGGGCTGGGAGCTCGTCCTGGTCTTGTTGCGCTTCGTCGTCCCCCCCTTACGAAGGGGGGGTTCGGGGGGGTCGGATCGGTCCGGCCGCCCGCGATCCGTGGGCCCGTGGCGCCGGAACCCCCCTGACCCCCCCTTCGTAAGGGGGGGACGAAAAGGCTGGGGCGGGCGCAACTAAAGACCAGTCGGCCCGGCCCTCGAAAACGTTCGTCAAGCCCATCTTTTCACCGCGCCAGGCTCGAGGTCCCCGAACGCGTCGCCGGCGCCCATGGTTGCCACGAAACACCGGCGCGTTGCTCGTGGCAACTATGGCAACTATGGCGAGCATGGGGGGTGATGGGCGGGCGCCGGCGGCCGGTCGGGCCTCGGGGACCGGGGTGGTCCCCGTCGCGGACCAGGCCGCCGGGCGGAGCCGGGGCTCGATCCGAGGTCCACGAACCGGCCCACCGTCCCGGGGAGGAAGGGGCTCTCGCCCCCGGCCGTGGGCGACCCAAGCGTGAGGCGCTCTCGACCAGAGATGTGGGCGAGGGGCCGCCGGATCCGTGGGCCAGGCTTTCCCGCCGCTGTTGTGGCGAAGTCTCCGGACCTCGCCACCCGGCGGACCGCTGGTCTCCCGATCCGGTCCGGTCGGGAGACGAACGGAGCCGACCCGGCGGGGCCGGAGACCCGCGCCGAACGGAACCGGCCCACAGATTGAGGTGAGGCGCTCGACTACGGCTTCTCGACCAGGATGTCGCCCAGATCGATGGTCTCGCCCGGCTTGACGGTGAAGTCCTTGCGGAGCTGGTAACCCTTGCCCTGGACGTTGACCGTGGACCAGTCGCCGATCCGGTACGACGCGCCGGGGATCAGGGCAGTCAGGGTGACGCGGCCCTCGGCGTCGGTGGCGAAGTCGTTCCACTTGAGCCTGGGATTGAGGTTCGGCAGGTAGGTCGCGACGGCCGCCAGGGATTCGCCCCGATCGGCGAAGCCAAAAGGACTCGGGCCGGGGAACATCAGGAACTGGACGTACGACCCCAGGTTGAGCCTGGCGACGGGCTTACCGTCGGGACCGACGAACCGGGCCTTGGCCCGGCCGCACGGCTGGAGCCGGACCGTGACCTCCTCGCCGGCCTGTTTGCCGGATAGCTCGACCACCGCACCCCAGCCGTGGTCCCCGTCGAGGAAATGCACCGGCGTGGCCTGCTGCGGGTCGAGGCCGGGCAGCTCGAACCGGCCGTCGCGGGCGCGGATGAAGCCATGGCCTTGCCAGGCGAGGTTGATGGGATCGAGCTGTTGCCGGGAGAGGACCACGGCGTCCTCGACCGTCTCACCCGCCGGGCCGACCAGGCGGCCACGCAGCGTCTTGCCCGGCCTGAGCGTCGCGGTCACTTCGTGGGGACCCTCGCCGGCCTTGACCTCGTAGGCGATGATGTCGTGGGCGTAGAAGCGATGTCCGCCGGGCTGGCCGCTCGCGAAGAGCTGGCCGCCCCCGATCTCGCGGGGGATGTAGTCGAGCGTTGGACCCAGGATCATCAGCAGTCCCTTGCCGGGGGGGACGGCGAGTTGGAACGAACCGTCGTCCTTGCTGGTCACGAGCGCCTCGAAGCCGCTGACGACGTCCCCGGACCGATTCGCCGGGAAGAACTGGACGCTGGCCCCGGCCACCGGCTCACGATTCCTCTCCTGGATCGCCTTTCCCCGAATCAGCACGCCGCGGGCGAGCTGGAACTCGATCTCCCTCTTGACCGCCCCCTTCGTCCAGGCGATCTCGGCCTCCTGAGGCAGGTAGGGCTGACCCTCGGGGGGTAAGGCTCGCATCCGGAAATAGTCGCCCGCATAGGGGTTGACCCGGAACCGCCCCTGGTCGTCGGCGCGGAATCGGGTCGTGAACATCCCGCCGCCCAGGCCCGAGCTGGCCCGCACGGAGATCACGGCGTCGGGGATCGGCCGGCCCGTGTCGGCGGCCAGGACACGGCCCTCGATGATCGTCGACGGCTGGAGCGCCGCCGACATCTCCTTCGGCCCGCCCTTGTCGTCGGTCTGGACATCGAACCGCTGCTGGGCGAAGCGCGGGTCGCGGACGGTCAGCGACGCGTCGAGGCCGCGGCCGACGCCGGTGAAGGTGAACCGGCCCTGCGCGTCGGTGGTGACGGCCTTCGGCCAGGCGCGCAGCCCTCTGGGCGAGCCGAACCAGACGTAGCCGCGGCCGGGGCCGGGGCTGTCGAAGCGACCGCCGGCCAGCGCGGTCGAACTCGCTGTACACGTCCTTGAGCCCGACTTCCACCCCGGCCGCGGGCCGACCGTTGACATCGACCAGCCGGCCGTGGATGACCTGCTCGGGCTGGAGGTGGACCTCGGCCGCGGGCTGCTCGGCATCGGGATGGAGCCTCACGCAGCCGAAGGCGGTCCCGGGCCCGGCGGCGCCGGCCAGGGCGTAGACGTCGGGGAAGCGGGACGACGAGGCGCGGCGCCGCCTCGATGCGGAAGCGGCCGTCACCGTCGGCCGCGCCCTCGCCGAGCACGACGTAAGGCTCCCGATCCACGTCGGTGCCCGCCGTCGGGATGCGGGACGCGGCGATGATGTCGACCGGCGCGCCCGCCGCTGGCCGGCCGTCCGGCCCGAGCACGCGGCCGATCACCGTCATCCGGCCCGAGGGTTGGGGCACCGAATCGGGAGGGCGAGGCTCCGTCCGAGCCGCCTGCGCCTTCGGCTCGCCGGGAGGCTCGCCCTCCCCTGATCGCGCGAAGGCGTTGAACGATTGATACACCGCGCCGGCGGCGACGGCCGCCAGGAGCAAGAAGGACGTCGCGGCCAGCCTGAGCTTGTGGAGCAGCATGGTACGGAGGACCTCCTGGGCCAGTGCCGCGGCGGAAGCGGAGAGAGTTCCGCCCGCCGCGGCATGACGGGCCGCG
Organism: uncultured Planctomycetota bacterium; assembly: GCA_963815795.1. GTDB lineage: Bacteria > Planctomycetota > Planctomycetia > Isosphaerales > Isosphaeraceae > JAKAUH01. Next base: position 459,238 of record CAWFIC010000017.1, read on the forward strand.
AAGGCGATCGCGGCCTTGGTGGTGGAATCGCACAGGAGGGATGAGACGGACGCCGAGGCGGATCGAGGGCTCAGTGCGGCGGCCAGCGCGGTCGTCGACAAAGCGAAGCCGCGCAGGGCCAGGCCGCGGCGGAGCTTATCGCGCGCCCGGACCAGCCGGCTGCGGAGCGTCCCGCTGGGCCATCGCAACCGCCGCGCCGCCTCATCGGGCGAGAGCCCCTCGAAGTAGCACAGCACGATCGCCCGGCGGAAGGACTTCGGCAAGCGGTCGATCTCGCGGTGCAGCGCCTCGGCCTGCTCGCGGTCGAGCATCTGTTCGGCTTGCACGGCGGGACGTGCCTCCGGGCGGCTGCTGGCGCCTCGTTCCTCGATCTGGCGGCGGCGGTCGAGCCGAGCCCGGGCCCTGCGGGCCGTGCGCAGCGCCGACGCCGTAGAGCCAGTTGCCCAGCAGGTCGGGCTCGCGCAACGACGCGGCCTTGGCGGCCAGGACGAGGAAGACGGCCTGGAAGGCGTCCTCGGCGTCGTGGCCGTTGCCTAGGAGCTGCCGGCAGACGCCCAGCACCATCGGGCCGTGCCGCGCCACGATCGCGGCGAAGGCGGCCTCGCCCCCTTCGTCGCGGCGGGTCGCGAACCGCTCGAGCAGTTGCCGGTCGCTGAGCCCGGCGGCCGAGCCACCCTCGAAGAGCATACCGAGCTGACGGACCAGCGACATCGATGCCATGTAAGCCATGCCTGATCGCTCCACCGGGTCCTGCCCAGCCGCGACCGTCAGGGAGCGGTGTTGCCGCATCGGACGGACCGCTCGCTGACGCTCGCGGCTCGGCGGACGACCAACCGAGCCGCGCCCGGCGTCGTCTCATCCCCTCGTGACTGTGCTGCAGGGCCGGCGCTCATGGTGTCCCAGGTTGGGGCGGAAAAGCGGTTGGGATTCCGAAACCTCCGATGGCGGAAGAGGATGCGTCAGTGGGATTCATGGCTCGCTCTTCTCGATCAGGATATCCCCCAGCTCGACGGCCTCGCCAGCCGCGGCGACGAATTCCTTGCGGACCTTCCGGCCATTCGGATCACCCCGGGTGGACATGTTGACGACCCGGTAGGTCGCGCCGGGGATCAAGGCGGCGAACGTGATCCGGCCCTGGCGGTCGCTGACCAGGTCGGCGTAATGGTCCGGGTCGGTCCGCGAGAGGTAGTCGCCGTCGGATCTCGGTTGATCCTGGTCCGCGGCGGCCTTGCTGAACGCGTCGTGGCCGGGGGTCACGATCAGGGAGATGAGGAACGGGTCGTGATACCCGGCCAGCGGCTTGCCCTTGGGGTCGACCAGCCGGGCCATGGCCAACCCGCACGGCTCGAGCCGGACGGCGATCGGCCCGTCCTTCGCCGCCCTGGTCGAGAAGACGGCCGTCGCCCCGAGCTGGCCCTTCGGCTCGAGGAAGAAGACGGGGACCTCGGCGCCCTCGGCCAGGCCATGCAGCTCGCCATGGCCATCGTGGACGTCGCCGTGATATTCTCCCCAGTAGCGCCGCCAGGGCCATGGCTGGGGCCGCAGGAGCAGCCGGCTGAACATCCACGCCTCGCGGACGGGCTGGCCGTCCGGGCCGAGCACCCGGGCCTTTACGGTCGCACCGCAGTGGAGCACGGCGTTGACCTCCCGGCTGTCGGTCCCGGGATTCAGGTCGCAGGGGACGAAGGCGTGGGCGTACCAACGCTGACCGCCCGGCCGGCCCTCGCGGACCATCTTTTCGCCCATCTCCTGGAAGACGTAGTCCTCGCTGGGACCCAGGACGATCAGGGTTCCCGGTTTGGGCCGGACCGCGAGCTGATACGAGCCGTCCGGGCCCGTTCGCGTGGTGCCGCTCCAGGAACCGGAATCGTCCAGATCGTCCGGACGCCCCACGTAGCGGAGCGTGGCCCCGGGGATCGGCCGGCCCGTGCCCTCCTCGACCACCCGGCCGCGGAGCACCGTGCCCCGGCGCAAGGCCAGGTCGACCCGGTGCCCGAGCGTCCCCTTGGGCCACGTGAAGGGGAAATCGCCGGTCGCTGCGTTCAGGTATGGCCGGCCCTCGGGGACGTAGACGAGGACCGCGTAGCGGACCCCCGAGATGGGATTGGCGCGGTAGGACCCCTCGGCGTCCGTCTCGTAGTAGTTGGCGTAGCCCGGGCCGCCGACGGGTCTCGGATAAGCCATGATCTCGACGGTCGCGTGCGGGACCGGCTTGCCGGTGTCGGTATAAGTGATGCGCCCGGTGATGACCTTGGCTGGTTCGAGGGCCGCGGTGATCGACCGGGGCTTGTCGGAGTCCTCGGTATCGACCACGATCCGCTGCCGGGAGTATTGCGGGTCCTCGGCCATGAGCAGCGCCCGCATCCCGCGGCCGATGCCGCGGAGGGTGAAGCGGCCCTCGGCGTCGCTGGTCGCCGCGCGCGGCCAGGCCGGCGGGGTGTTCGCATAAGCCCCGCCCCAGAGGTGGGGGCCTTCGATCCATTCGGGGATGGCCTCCCGACCGCGCCAGGGATGGCCCACGCCCTCGACCGACACGCAGACGCCCGGGATGACCCGCCCCTTGACGTCGAACAGCCGCCCCTGGATGACCTGCTCGGGCCGCAGGGTGATGTCGGCCGTGGGCCGGTCGGCGTCGACATCGAACTCGGCCCAGCCCATGCCATAGCCGGCCGCCAGCGCCGCGGCGCCGGTCATGTGATGCGTCGCCGACGAGATCCGGGGCATGTCGAGCCGGAAGCAACCCGAGGCGTCGCAGGCCGCCTGGCCGATCGGCGCAGGTGCGCTCCCGCCAGGTCGATCGTCGGCCTGCTTGGCAGCCCCATAGACCATCACCGACGCATGCGGCACTGGTTTGCCGGCCGGGTCGAGGACGCGGCCGGCGACCGTCATCCGGCCCGGGGCGGGATCATCGACCCGGGCCGTGACCGCAGTCCGCGTCGCGGCGGCCGCCTTGCGGGGTTCATCGGCCCTCGCCGGTGGTCGGCCGAGCCAGCCGCTGCCGGCGGCGATGATGGCCAGGAACAGCAGGGAGAGCGTCGCGAGTCTCAGCTTGTGGACGAGCATGGTGTTGAGGACCTCCTGGGCCAGCGCCGCGGCGGAGGCGGAGAGCGCCCCGCCCGCCGCGGCATGTCGGGCCGCGAAGGGGATCGCGGCCCGGGTGGTGGAATCGCACAGGAGGGATGAGACGGACGCCCGGGCCGATCGCGGCGCCAGCATCGCGGCGAAGGCCGTGCTCGACGGCGCGAACCCGCGGCGGGTCAGGCCGCGTCGGAGCTTGTCGCGGGCGCGGGCCAGTCGGCTGCGCAGCGTGCCGACGGGCCAGCGCAGCCGGTGCGCCGCCTCGTCGAGGGTCAGGCCCTCGAAGTAGCAGAGCACCACCGGCGCGCGGAAAGTCCCCGGCAATCGGTCGATCTCGACGTGCAGCGCCTCGGCCTGCTCACCGTCGAGGATCGCCCGATCGGCCGATCGTGTCGCGGTCGGCGGCCTGAACCCGGCTGACTCCTCCTTCCTCGGTCCGGCGGCGACGGTCGATCCGTCCGCGGGACTTGCGGGCCGAGCGGAGCGCCACGCCGTAGAGCCAGGGACCGAGTCGATCCGGATCGCGGATCGATCGGGCCTGGCGAGCCAGGACGAGGAAGACGGCCTGGAAGGCGTCCTCGGCGTGATGGTGATCGCCGAGGAGCTGCCGGCAGACGCCCAGGACCATCGGCCCGTGCCGCGCCACGATGGCGGCGAAGGCAGCCTCGTCGATCGGCTCGCCGCGCACGGTGATCCGCTCGAGTAATTGGCGATCGGAGAGTCCGCCGGCCGAGCCACCCTCGAAGAGCATCCCGAGCTGCCGGGTCAGTGATGCCAATGCGACATACGCCATGCTTTCCACCCGTCGTCAGTGAAGCCGGGGGCCACCGATCGGCGGACCCGCGGTCTCCTCACACATATCGTAATCACGAAAGCACGAAAGGACGAAAGCACGAAACGGAGAAATCGCGGCGGATCGCCGGTGTGGCCCCGGGCCGGGTCTTTTTCGTGTTTTCGTCCTTTCGTGCTTTCGTGATCTAATGGAATCGCCGCGCGGGACCGCTCCGGTCGGCCCGTGCCCGGCGTCCTCTCATCTCCTCGCCCCGATAGTGCCCGGCTCGCTCTCATGTTATCCCATGGGCCGTCCGAAAATCCTCCCAGGATGCCGAAATCTCGGCTTATCAACGGGATGCGTCAGCGCCGCCGCGGCTCGACGACGACCTCGCCGAGGTCGACCGTCTGTCCAGGCTCGGGGGTGAACTCCCGGCCGCGGAAGCGGTACGGCGCGCCGGGGATCAGGTTGCGGAGCGTGATGCGGCCGTCGGGGCCGGGGTGCGGGAGATTGTCCGGGTCGAAGTCGAGATTGATCTGGTAGGCGAAGTCGCCGGGGATCGCATCGATGTTCTTGCTCATCTCCTCGATGTCGGGGCCGGGGGTGATGACCAGTCTCAGGCCGGCGAGCTGGTTGCGGGCTTGGTAGTAGTCGGGTACCTTGTCGCCCGTGCCCTTCAGGAGGATGCTGGCCGACGCCGTGGGCCGGAGCCGCACCGTGATCGGCCCCTTCGCCGCCAGTTGGCCCGAGATCTCCGCGGTACCCCCGAGGTGGTCCTTCACATCGAGGAAGTAGAACGTGACCGGCTTCTCCGGGTCGCAGCCGGGGATCTCGAAGCGACCGTCCTTCACCTCGATTTGCGGCGGAGTGCCGTTGCCGATGGTCATGGGGTAGGCGCCCTCGCCGAAGCGTACGTAGCTCCGCCCGAACGCGAACGCCTCGGCGACCGGCTTCCCGTCGGGTGCGACGACGCGGCCCGCGACGGTGACGCCCCGTTGTAGCCGCAGCTCGAGCGGGTGCGGCGCCTCGCCGTCCTTGATGTCCAGGACGGCGTGGGCGTCGGGGTACATGTGGAAGCTGGGGCGGAGGCCGACCCCCATCTCGACGTTGCTCGTGGCGACGTGCAGGTAGTCGGCGCTGGGGGCCTGGACGAGCAAGTGCCCCGGGCCGGGGGGGACGACCAGGGTGAACGCGCCATCCGGCCCGCTGACGGCCTGGATCTCCGGCAGCCGGAGGGGTCGCGGATTGCCGCGGCGCGTCTGGACGTATCCGACCCAGCCCCCGGCGACCGGCGTGCCCGCCGGATCCTCGATCAACCGGCCGCGCACGACCGCGCCGCGCATGAGCTTCATCTCGACGGCGTGTTGCACGGCTCCCTTGGGCCAGTTGACGTCGAGCCGGGCGGGAAGGTACGGCTCATCCTCCGGCGCATGGACGACGATCCAGAACCGATCGCCCGGCCAGGGGATGACCCGCGCGCGACCCCGGCCGTCGGTGCGGGTGCGGGGGACCTCTCCCGTGGACGGACTGCCCTCGAAGGACCGGACATCGATCCGCGCGTCGGCCACCGGCCGGCCGTCGTCGGCATGGACGACATGGATGTCCAGGGCCTGCGCCGGGCGCAGCGTGACCGTGGTACCCTGCCGGAGCGTCTGTTCGGCCTTCTTGGTGACGGGGCCTTCGATGTGGAAAGCGAACGCCTGGCGGCAAACCGCGGGGCCTCGATCTCGAACGTCGCCGGCGCGTTCGGGCCCAGCCCGAGCACCCGGAATCGGCCGTCGGCGTCGGTCGTCGCGGGCGATGGCCAGAGGCTCGGCGCCCCCTTCGCGTCATAGGGCCGGAGCTCCCGCGCGCGAGGGACGTTCAGCTTGGCGACGCGGACCACGACCCCCGCGGCAGGCTGGCCCTGGACGTCGACCAGCCGGCCCTCGATGGGCTGCTCGGGCGACAGGGCGATCGACGTCTCCTGGTTCGCCGCGTCGGTCTCGAGCCCGACCATCCCGAGGCCCCGCCCGGGCGCGGTCGCGATCAGCCTCAGGCCGTACAGGTCTCGAGCCGGGATCGCCGGGAACGCGAGCGTGAACCGGCCCTCGGCGTCGGCCGCAGCGGTCCCCATGAGGATACCGGGGGGCTGGCCGTCGAGGTCGCTGACCCTCCGCTTGCGGTCGGCCAGCACGGCGATGCGCGCATTCGGCAATGGCGTGTTGACCGGGTCGACGACGCGGCCGGTGACGGTCATGCGGGCCGGTGAATCGGGAGGGCGAGGCTCCGTCCGAGCCGCCTGCGCCTTCGGCTCGCCGGGAGGCTCGCCCTCCCCTGATCGCGCGACGGCGTTGAACGATTGATACGCCACGCTGGCGGCGACGGTCGCCAGGAGTAAGAAGGACGTCGCGGCCAGCCAGAGCTTGTGGAGCAGCATGGTACGGAGGACCTCCTGGGCCACTGCGGAGGCGGAGAGAGATCCGCCCGTCGGGGCCCGTCGAGCCGCGAAGGCGATCGCGGCCCGCGTGGTGGAATCGCACAGGAGGGATGAGACGGACGCCCCGGCCGATCGCGGCGCCAGCAGGGCGGCGATTGCCGCGCTCGACAGCGTGAAGCCGCGGCGGGTCAATCCTCGCCGGAGCTTCTCCCGAGCCCGGGCCAGGCGGCTGCGGGTCGTGCCGACGGGCCATCTCAGGCGGTGCGCCGCCTCGTCGAGGGTCAGCCCCTCGAAGTAGCAGAGCACCACCGGCAGGCGGAAGGCTCCCGGCAATCGCTCGATCTCGGCGTTCAGGGCCTTGGCCTGCTCGTGCTCGATCAAGGATCCGATCTCGACGGCGGGCCGCGCCTCCGGGCGGCCCGCGGCGCCGGCGGCCTCGGTCCGGCATCGTCGTGCCAGCCGTCTTCGGGCGTTGCGGGTGGTGCGCAGGGCCACGCCGTAGAGCCAGTTGCCCAGCAGCTCGGGCTGGCGCAGCGACGCGGCCTTCCTGGCCAGGACGAGGAAGACGGCCTGGAAGGCGTCCTCGGCGTCGTGGCCATTGCCCAGGAACTGCCGGCAGACGCCCAGCACCGTCGGGCCGTGCCGCGCCACCAGCGCGGCGAAGGCGGCCTCGTCGCGCGAGGCCGCGAACCGCTCGATGAGCTGGCGGTCGGAAAGTCCGGCGGCCGAGCCGCCCGCGAAGAGCGAGCCGAGCTGACGGACGAACGATGGCGAGGTCGCGTGGGACATGCCGCAGGATCCCCGGGCGCACAGGTCGCGTCGATTTGCGGGACCGCGCCGGGCGCCCGATGCGACCGGCGTCCGCGCATCCCTTGGTGCCTGTGCTGTCCGGCTCGACCTCATGTTATCCCAGGTGTCCCCCGAAAACGCGACCGAATTTCGGAAGCCACGGAGCGAAAAAGAGATGCGTCAGCCCGGCTGCTTCTCGACCGCGACGTCGCCCAGGTCGATCATCTGGCCGGACTCGGGCCGGAAGTCGCGGCCGTGGAACCGGTACGGCGCGCCGGGGATCAGGCTGGAGATCGTCGCGCGGCCGTCGGGGCCGCTGCGCAGGTTGCGGTGGGGCACGCGGTCCAGGTTCATCTGGAACTCGAAGTCGCCGACGGCCACGCCGGGGTTGTCGTTGATCGCTTCGAAGTCGGCCCCGGGGGTGATGACCAGCCGCAGGCCGACGAATCCTTGGCGGGCCTCGCGGTCGGCGAGCGGCCGGCCGTCGGCGCCCGTTAGGCGGATACGAGCCGACGCGGTCGGCTGGAGCCGCACCGTCACCGGCCCGGCTTCCGCTGCCTTGCCCGAGACTTCTACGGTGGCCCCGAGCTTGTCCTTCAGGGCGAGGAAATAGAAGGCGCAGGGGTTCTCCGGGTCGCAGCCGGGGATCTCGAACTGGCCGTTCTTCACCTCGATCCGCGGGGCCATCCCGGTGAAGGGGAACAGCGGTAACTGGTCCTCCTGGTAGGGTACGTAGCTCCGCCCGATCGCGACCGCCTCAGCGACGGGTTGGCCGTCGGGCGCGACGACGCGGCCGGTGACGGTCACGCCCCGCCGCAGGTGCAGCTCGAGCGAGCGCGGCGCCTCGCCGTCCTGGATGTCCAGGCGGGTGTGGACGTCGGGATACATGCGGGAGTTGGGCATGCCGAGCCCCATCTCGCTGGAGCTCGTCAGGACGTGCAGGTAGTCGGCGCTCGGGCCCTGGACCAGCAGGTGCCCAGGCCCGTAAGGGACGACCAGGGTGAACGTGCCGTCGGGTCCGCTGACGGCCTCGATCGACGGCAGGTAGCCGTATCGCGGGTTGTTACGGAACGTCTGGTAATAGACGATCCAGCCGCCAACGACCGGCGTGCCCGCCGGGTCCTCGATCAACCGGCCGCGCACGACCGCGCCGCGCGAGAGCTTCACGTTCGACAGACTGCCGCACCGCCGCCTTGGGCCACTGGATCTCGCGCAAGGCGGGGACGTACGGCTCGCCCGCGGGCGGATAGATGTGGAGCCGGTACGCGATGCCCGGCCCTGGGATGACCTGCGCGCGGCCCTGGCCGTCGGTCCGGGCCTGTGCGATGTCGTCCATCGGGAGGTGCTGCTCGCTCAACTGGGACTGGATATCAACCCGGGCGCCGGCCACCGTGCGCCGTCGTCGGTGTGGACGACGCTGACATCCAGCACCTGGGCGGGGCGGAGCGTCACCGTGGACCCGGACCGGAGCACCCCCTCGCCATCGCGGGCGGGGTTGGCGCCGAACGAGAACTCATCACTGGGGGCGTGTGTGTTGAACGAGAACGTCTCGCGGGCGTACCGCGGATCTCCGACCTCGAACGTCGCCGGCGTGTTCGCGTGCAGCCCGAGCATGCGGAAGCGGCCGCTGGAGTCAGTCGTCGCCGGCGGCGGCCAGAGGTTCGGCGCCCCCTTCGCGTCATAGGGCTGGCGCTCGCGGCCGAAGATCAGCTTGGCGAGGCGGACCACAACCCCCGCGGCAGGCTGGCCCTGGACGTTGACCAGTCGGCCCTCAACCGGCTCCTCGGCCGCCAGGATGATCGACGTCTCCTGACGCTCGACGTCCGTCTTGAGGTCCACCGCCGTGAGCACCCTCCCGGCGCGGCGGCGATCAGGCTCAGGTGCTCCAGGCGTGGTGCGGGGATCTCCGGAAACTCGAAGGCGAACCGGCCGTCGGCGTCGGCTGCGGCCGTGCCCATGACGAGGTTGCGATGCCGGCCGTCGATGTCGCCGACCTGCCGCTTGCGGTCGGCCAGCACGGCGACGCGCGCGTCCGGCAGCGGCCGGCCGTCGGGATCGAGCACGCGGCCGGCGACGGTGATTCGGCCGGGAGCCGGCTGCGGTTCTTCGGGAGGGCGAGGCTCCGTCCGAGCCGTCTTCCGATGCGGTTCGCCCGGAGGCTCGCCTTTCCATGATCGAGCGGAAGCGTTCATCGAATGGTACCCCGCGCCGATGGCGATGACCGCCAGGAGCAAGAGCGACGTGGCGGCGAGCCGGAGTTTGTGGAGCAGCATGGTATGCAGGACCTCCTGGGCCATCGTCGCGGCGGAGGCGGAGAGAGCCCCGCCCGCCGCGGCATGTCGGGCCGCGAACTGGATCGCGGACCGGGTGGTGGAATCGCACAGGAGGGATGAGACGGACGCCGAGGCCGATCGCGGCGCCAGCATGGCGGCGATCGCCGCGCTCGACAGCGCGAAGCCGCGGCGGGTGAGAGCGCGTCGGAGCCTGTCGCGCGCCCGGGCCAGGCGGCTGCGGGTCGTGCCGACGGGCCAGCGCAGGCGGTGCGCTGCCTCGTCGAGGGTCAGCCCCTCGAAGTAACAGAGCACCACCGGCAACCGGAAGGAGCCCGGCAGGCGGTCGATTTCGCGGTGCAGCGCCTCGGCCTGCTCGCGCTCGATCAAGGGCCCGGTCTCGACGGCGGTCTGCGCCTCCGGGCGGCCCGTGGCGCCGGCTTCCTCGGCCTGATATCGTCGGGCCAGCCGTCCGCGCGCCTTGCGGGCCGTGCGCAGCGCCACGCCGTAGAGCCAGTTGCCCAGGAGCTCGGGCTCGCGCAGCGATGGGGCCTTTCTCGCCAGCACGAGGAAGACGGCCTGGAAGGCATCTTCGGCGTGATGGTGATCGCCGAGGAGCTGCCGGCAGACGCCCAGCACCATCGGCCCGTGTCGCGCCACCAGCGCGGCGAAAGCGGCCTCGTCGCGCGAGGCCGCGAATCGCTCGATGAGCTGGCGGTCGGAGAGCCCGACGGCCGAGCCGCCCTCCAGGAGCAACCCGAGCTGTCGGACGAACGATGGCGAGGCCGTGTCGGACATACGGCGGGTTCCCCGGGCGCACAGGTCGCGTCGATGCGCGGGACCGCCCCGGGTGCCCGATGCGCCCGGCGTCCGCTCATCCCTTGGTGCCTATGCTGCCCGGCTCACTCCGATGTTATCCCAACCGCCCTCCGAAAATCTGCCCGAAATCCGGAAGCCATGGGCTGCAAATGGGATGCATCAACCCGGAGCCTTCTCGACGGCGACGTCGCCGAGGTCGACCGTCTGTCCCGGCTCGGGCCGGAAGTCACGGCGGCGGAAGCGGTACGGCGCACCGGGGATCAGGTTGGGGATCGTCACGCGGCCGTCGGGGCCGCTCCGCAGGCCGCGGTCGCGGACGGGGTCCAGGTTGACCTGGTACACGTCGTCGCTCGGGGTCATGTCCTGATCGCCGTTCGGATCGCCGAAGTCGGGCCCGGGGGTGATGATCAGCCTCAGCTCGTCGAGTCCGTTGTAGGCCTCGTGGTTGACCAGCGGCCGGCCGTCGGCGGCCGTCAGGCGGACGCGGGCCGACGCGGTGGGCTGGAGCCGCACCGTGACCGGCCCAGCCGATGCCGACCGGCCCGAGAGCTCCACCGTCGCCCCGAACTGGTCCTTGACATCGAGGAAGTAGAAGGTGAACGGCTTCTCCGGGTCGCAGCCGGGGATCTCGAACCGGCCGTCCTTCACCTCGATCCGCGGGGCCACCCCGTTGAAGGGGATCAGCGGGAAGTGGCCCTCCTGGTAGGGTGCGATGCTCCGCCCGATGATGAACGCCTCGGCCACGGGCTGGCCGTCGGGCCCGAGCACGCGGCCCGCCACGGTCACGCCCCGCCGCAGGTGCAGCTCGAGCGGGAGCGTCGCCTCGCCGTCCTTGATGTCCAGGATGGCGTGGGCGTCGGGGTACATGTGGAAGCTAGGGCGGAAGCCGGCTCCCATCTCGTTGGGGCTGGTGGTCACGTGCAGATAGTCGGCGGTGGGGCCCTGGGTGAGCAGGTGGCCCGGGCCGTGGGGAACGACCAGGGTGAACGTGCCGTCGGGTCCGCTGACGGCCTCGATCGGCGGCAGGTTCAACGCGCTTCGGGTTGTCGCGGTACCGCTGGTGGTAGACGACCCAGCCGCCGGCGATCGACTTGCCTGACGGATCCTCGACCAGCCGGCCGCGTACCACGACGCCGCGTCGGAGCTTCACCTCGACGGGGTGCCGCACCGCGGCCTTGGGCCACTCGACGTAGCGCCAGGCGGGGACGTACGGCTCGCCGTCGGGCGGATAGACGTGGAGCCGGTAGCTGGCGCCGGGCCAGGGGACGGCTCGCACGCGGCCCTGGCCGTCGGTCCGGGCCTGGGCTCGGTCGCCCATCGGGTAGGAGTGCTCCTGGATATCGATCCGGGCGCCGGCCGCCGGCGAGCCGTCGTCGGCGTGGACGACGCGGATCTCCAGCGCCTGGGCGGGGCGGAGCGTCCATGTGGAAGTGGGCCGGGCCCCCTTGCCGCCGCCGGAGGAGCCCTCGACGTTGAGCCCGAACGCCTCGTGGGCGTACCGCGGGTCCTCGACCTCGAAGGTCGCCAGCACGCCGGCGCCGATGCCGAGCATGCGGAAGCGGCCGCCCGAGTCGGTCGTCGCGGGCGACGGCCACAGGCTCGGAGCGCCCTTCGCGTCATAGGGCCGGAGCTCCTGCTTGAAGTTCAGCTTGGCGAGGCGGACGACGACCCCCGCGGCGGGCTGGCCCTGGACGTTAACCAGCCGCCCCTCGACGGGCGCCTCGGCCGCCAGGGTGATCGAGGTGTCCTGTTTCGCGGCGTCGGTCTTGAGCTCGACCATCCCCAGGCCCCGCCCGGCGCGGTGGCGATGAGCCTCAGGTAAACCAGGTGTCGAGTCGGGATCGCCGGGCACTCGAGCGTGAACCGGCCGTCACCGTCGGCCGCGGTCGTGCCCATGAGGATGTTGCGATGGCCGCCGTCGAGGTCGCTGACCCGCCGCTTGCGGTCGGCCAGCACGGCGACGCGGGCGTTGGGCAGCGGCTTGCCGGACGGGTCGAGCACGCGGCCGGTGACGGTCATCCGGCCGACGGTCGCGGGATCGGGCGTCGTCGTGGGCCTGGGCCGGGCGACGTCCCGCGGCGCGGCCGTGGGTTGCGCAGGGCCTCTCTTGGGTCCCTCCTTCATCGCCAGCGAGCGGGTCAAGACCCCGGCGCCGGTGGCCAGGGTGGCGAGCATCACGAGGGCCAGCGCGGCGGTCTTCAGCTTGTGCACGAGCATGGTGTTCAGGACCTCCTGGGCTAGTGCCGCGGCGGAGGCGGAGAGCGCCCCGTCGGCGGCATGTCGAGCCGCGAAGTGGATCGCGGCCCGGGTGGTGGAATCGCACAGGAGGGATGAGACGGACGCCCGGGCCGATCGGGGCACCAGCATGGCGGCGATCGCCGCGCTCGGCAGCGCGAAGCCTCGGCGGGTCAATGCTCGCCGGAGCTTGTCGCGCGCCCGGGCCAGCCGGCTGCGGGTCGTGCCGACGGGCCAGCGCAGTCGTTGGGCCGCCTCGTCGAGGGTCAACCCCTCGAAGTAGCAGAGCACCACCGGCAGGCGGAAGGAGCCCGGCAGGCGGTCGATCTCGACGTGCAGCGCCTCAGCCTGCTCGTTCGCGATCAAAGGCTCGGACTGGACGTCGGGCCGCGCCTCCGGCCGGCCGGCGGCGCCTTCCTCCTCGGTCTGGCGGCGACGGGCCAGCCGCCCGCGCGCCTTCCGCGCCGTCCGCAGCGCCACGCCGTAGAGCCAGTTGCCCAGCAGCTCCGGTGTCGCGCAGCGACGGGGCCTTGCGGGCCAGGACGAGGAAGACGGCCTGGAAGGCGTCCTCGGCGTCGTGGCCGTTGCCCAGGAACTGTCGGCAGACGCCCAGCACCATCGGGCCATGCCGCGCCACCAGCGCGGCGAAGGCGGCCTCGTCGCGCGAGGCCGCGAACCGCTCGATGAGCTGTCGGTCGGAGAGCCCGGCGGCCGAGCCGCTCTCGAAGAGCGACCCGAGCTGCCGGACCAGCGATGCCGATGCGACGTATGCCATACCTCCGGACCCCCCGGCGCCCAGGTCGAGTCGATGCTCGCGACGATCCGGGTCGCCCGATGCGCCCGGCGTCGTCTCATCCCCTCGTGCCTGTGCTTCCGAGCTGGGCTTCATGTTATCCCAGGTGCTCTCCGAAAAAACCGCCCGAGGTTCGCAAACCGTGGGGCGCGAATCGGATACGTCAGGACGCTGGCTTCTCGATCAGGATATCGCCCAGGTCGAGGGTCTCGCCAGGGTTGACGGCGAACGCCTTGCGGACCGGCTCCTTCGGGTCGGAGCGGTCGAGGAGGCGGTATGAGGCGCCCGGCACGAGGGCGGGCAGGGTGACGCGGCCCTCGGCGTCGGTGAGCGGAGTCCGATTGTACCGGTAGTGCCTGGGGTCGTAGCCGGGCATCGAGGCGACATCGGGGAAGAGCGTCCCCCGGACTTTCCCGTCCGGACTGGACTCGACCCCGGCCGGCGTGGCGACGATCTCGAGCCAGGGAAACACCCCGGCGACGGGCTTGCCGTCGGGCCCGACGAACCGGGCCACGGCCCGGCCGCACGGCCGGAGCTGGACCGTCACGTCCTGCCCGGCCAGCTTGCCCGAGGCCTCGAAGGTCGCGCCCCACTCGTGATCGGCGTCGAGGAAGTAGACAGGGGCCGGCATCTCCGGGTCGACGCCGTGCAGCTCGAACCGGCCGTCGCGGACCGGGAGTTGGAAGCCCTGGTTGCCCCGCCAGAAGGGGTTGAACGGCTCGATGAACAGCCGGGTGATGAAGAACGCGCGGGCCACCGGCTGCCCGTCGGGGCCGAGCACGCGGCCCTTGATGGTCTTCGCCGGCCGCAGCGCGGCTTCGACCTCGCGCGGCGCGTCGCCGGCCTTGACCTCGTAGGGCATGATCTTGTGGGCATAATAGCGGTCCCCGCCGGGCCGACCCTCGTGGAGCATGAGCCGGCCGATCTCCTCGTGGACGTAGTCGGGCGTCGGGCCGTAGACGAGCAGGTACCCCCGGCCGGGCGGGACGACCATCTGGAACGTGCCGTCGTCGTGGCTGGCGACCGACGCCTCGCGGCACATCTGGACGTCCTCCGGGCCGTTGGTGTACTCGTACTCGACGGTGCAACCGCTGCCCAGCGGCCGGCCGGTCGTTTGGTCGGTCACCTTGCCGCGGAGGATGACGCCCCGCTTCAACTTGATGTCGAGCTGTCGCTTGAGCTCGCCCTTGGTCCAGGCCACCTGGATCCGGGGGACCAGGTAGGGCGAGCCCTCGGGCGGGAAGACGTTGATGCCGAAGTCGGAGCTGGGATTGTAGCGGTCCGGCGGTGGGGGATACGCCCGGTACCGCCCCTGGGCGTCGGCGCGGCAGCGGGTCATGCGATTGGTGCTCAGGGCGACCAGGGCGCCCGGGACGGGCCGGCCGGTGTCGGCGTCGAGCACGCACCCCTCGACGACCCGCGCCGCCTGGAGCGCCTGGGTGGTCTCCTTGTCCTTCCCAACGCGATCGTCGGCCAGCAAGTCGAGCTGCTGGGGGGCGAAACGGGGGTCGGCGACCTCGAGCAGGGTGCGGAGGCCCCGGCCGATGCGGGAGACCGCGAACCGGCCCTGGGCGTCGGTCTTGATCGGACTCGGCCAGAGGCGGCCTCCCTCGGGTGGACCGTCGTTCGCCCAGATGGCGTCGGGCAACTCGCCGCCGACCTGGGGCGGGCTGATGTAGGTGACCCGCAGTTCGACCCCGGCCGCCGGCTGCCCGTTGACATCCACCAGCCGGCCGCGGACGACCTGCTCGGGCCTCAGGCGGATCTCGGCGGCGGGCTCCGGGGCGTCGGCGTTGAGCGCGACCCAGCCGAGCCCGGACCCGGGGGCCTCGGCCATCACGTTGGCGGAGAAGTAGCCGACCGACGAAGTGCGCGCGGCATCCAGCCGGAAGCGGCCGTCGGCATCCGTCTCACCCCGACCCAGCACGGCGAGCCGATACGGGGCGTCGTCGCGGTCCAGTAGCGGCCGGCGCGGCAAGCCGACGACCTCGACCGGTGCTCCGGCCACCGGCTTGCCGGCCGGGTCGAGCACGCGGCCGACGACCGTCATCCGCTGTTCGGGAGGGCGAGGCGGATCGGGAGGGCGAGGCGCCGTCCGAGCCGGTCCTGGGAATGGCTCGCCGGGAGGCCCGCCCTCCCGAGGCCGTGCGAAGGCATCGATCGAGTACCCCGCACCGGTGACGACGGCGCCGAGGACGAGCAAGGTCAGCACGACGAGTTGGAGCTTGTGGATCAGCATGGATCTCAGTACCTCCTGGGCCAGGCTCGTCGTCGAGGCCGACAGGGCCTCGCCGACGGCCGATCCGACCGCGAACTGGATCGCGGCCCGGGTCGTGGAATCGCACAGGGGGGATGAGATCGACGCCGAGGCCGGTCGGGCATCGAGCACGGCGGCCGGCGCGGCACCCGAGAGCACCACGCCGCGGCGGAGGAGCCCGCGGCGGAGCTTCTCGCGCGCCCGGGCCATCCGGCTGCGGACCGTGCCGTGCGACCACCGCAGCCGACGCGCCGCCTCGTGGACGGTGAGGCCCTCGAGGTAGCACATCACGACGACCGTCCGGAAGGCATCAGGCAGCCGCTCGATCTCGCCGTGCAGCGCCTCGGCCTGCTCGCGGGCGATGACCGCCTCTTCGGCCGGCGGGGCCGTCGGCTCGACCGGGGCGGACGAAGCGGATCGCGTCATCGTCCCGACCTCCTCGTTGCGGCGCATCCGGGCGAGCTGTTGCCGGGCGCAGTGCGCCGTGCGGAGGGCCACGCCATAGAGCCAGTTACCCAGTCGGTCGGGGTCGCGGATCGACGGCGCCTTCTGGGCCAGGACGAGGAAGGCGGCCTGGAAGGCGTCCTCGGCATGCTGGTGGTCGCCCAGGAGCTGGCGGCAGACGCCGAGGACCATCGGGCCGTGGCGAGCAACGAGCGCCACCGAAGGCGGCCTCGCCGCCCGCGTCGCGCCCGGAGTTGAACCGCTCCAGGAGCTGGCGGTCGGAGAGTCCGGAGACCGAGCCGCCCTCGAAGAGCGCCCCGAGCTGTCGGGTCAGCGATGGTGATGCCACGTGAGCCATTCGCGATCGCTCCCTGTAGGGTGGGTGCAACCCACCGGGGGATAGCCTCGGCTTTCATCGGTGGGTTTCACCCACCCTACAAGAGCGGTCGGCCCGTGCCCGACCGAGGTCGTCTCATCCCCACGCGAGGTACTGTTGCGGCCTCCGCCATCGTATCCGGTCGCGTCCGGATTTCCTGTAGGGTGGGCTTTGCCCACCGGGGAGAGCCTGCATCACCCCGGCGCCCTCTCGACCACGATCTCACCCAAATCGACCGTCTCGCCCGGCTTGACGGTGAAGTCCTTGCGGAACGAGGGCGGGCCACCGCGGGGGCCGGCTCGGACGCGATACGACGCGCCGGGGATCAGGTCGGGCAGGCTGATCCGGCCCTTGGTGTCGGACACGGTGAGGGGGTCGTAGGCGTAGCGGGCCCGGTCGATTGCGGAGAAGGCGGCCTCGTCGTCGGCCAGTTGCCCTTGCTGGTTCGCGTCGCCCAGGGAGGCTCCGGGCGTGACGACCATCGAGATCAACCGAGCGCCTGGGAACCTGGCGACCGGCTTCTTGTCGCGGTCGATCAGTCGCGCCCGGGCCGTGCCGCAGGGCTCGAGCCGGACGATCACCGGCCCGCCCGAACCCGACTTGCCCGAGAGCATCAGCGTCGCGCCCAGCCTCTCGTTCGGCGCGAAGAAGGAGATGGGGACCTCGGCGTCGGGGTCGAGCCCGTGGACCTCGAACCGGCCGTCCCGCACGCGGCCGTGGTCGCCGTCAGACAAGAACCGCCAGGTCCCGCTCGTCGGCGAGACGAAGACGCGGCCGATCATCACGGCCGACGGGATCGGCCGGCCGTTCGGCCCGACGATGCGGCCCGTGACGGTCCCGCCCCGGCGGAGCCTCACGGTGACCTCCGGGCCGTCCACGCCGGGTTTCGGGTCATAGGCGGTGAAGGCGTGGGCGTACATCCGGCGCCCGCCCGGCCGGCGTTCGGTCACCACCCGGTCGCCGATCACCTGGTAGACGTAATCGTAGCTCGGGCCCTGGACGATCAGGTACCCGGGAGCGGGCAGGGCCGCGAGCTGGAACGAGCCGTCGGCCGCCGTCACCGTGTTGCTGTTGATGTCGCCGGTGGCCTCGTCCCAGATCCGGGTCGAGCCGAAGCTGACCCGCGCCCCGGCGACGGGCCGGCCCGTCCCCTCCTCGACCACCTTGCCCCGGATCGCCACACCCGGGCGCAAGGCGACGTCGAGCCGATGCTCGACGGCCCCCCTGGGCCAGTCGAGGATCAGCGGCGAGGCGTCCAGGTAGGGCCGGCCCGAGTTCGACGACACATTGACATGGTAGCGGTCGGCCGCCAGGGGATTCATGCGGAAGCGGCCCTGGTCGTCGGCCTCGAACCGGTCGATGATGCCGGCGTCTCCCTTGTAGGCCAGGACCCAGAGCCGGGCATGGGGGACCGGCCGCTCGGTGTCGGCGTCGGTGACGCGGCCGGCGATGATCCGGGCCGGCTCCAGCGCCAGGGTCACCGACCTGGACCGCGACGTGCCATCGGTATCGATGGGGATCTTCAGCCGGGCGAACCGCGGGTCGTGGATGATGATGACGACCCGGACGCCCCGGCCGACCCCGCGGAGGGTGAAGCGGCCCTCGGCGTCGCTGAAGGCCGACCGGGGCCACGCCGGCAGTTCGTTGCCGCGAGACGGCGAAAACGAGGGTCGGTCCGTGGACTCGCGGACGAACGTCCTCATGGGCAACGGGGCGACGTCGCCCATGCTCTGGACCGTCACCTCGACGTCCCGCACCGGCCGGCCGTTCACGTCGAACAGCCGCCCCTCGATCACCTGCTCGGGCCGAAGCCTGATGTCCGCCTTGGGCTGGTCGTCGTCGGGGTCGAGCTCGACCCAGCCCGCGCCATAACCCGGGGCCATAGCGACGGCGCCGGCGCTGTGATGACGGGCCGACGTGGTCCGCGTCGCGTCGAGCCGGAAGCGGCCCGAGCCGTCGCTCCGCGCCTGGCCGATCGATGTCGGGCTCATCACCTCGAACGAGCCGCCGAGTCCCGGCCGCCTGTCCGCCGCGTGGACCATCACTGTCGCGTTCGGCACGGGCTTACCGTCGAGATCGAGCACGCGGCCGACGACGGTCATCCGGCCCGAGGCCGATGGTTCATCGGGAGGGCGAGGCTCCGTCCGAACCGCCTGCGCAATCGGCTCGCCGGGAGGCTCGCCCTCCCGGGACGCCGCGAAGGCATTCAGCGAGTGCGACGAGTACCCCGCGCCGACGGCGAAGGCGGCCACGATCAGGAGGGTGGCGAAGGCAGCCCTCAGCTTGTGGATCGTCATGGCGCGGAGGACCTCATGGGCCAGCGTTGCAGAGGTCGAGGCAATCGTCGGCCGGGCCGGGAAGCGGATCGCGGCCCTCGCGATGACGTCGCAGAGATGGGGTGAGACGGAGGCTGCGGCGGGCCGGGCATCGAGCACCGCGGCCAGCGCGGCACCCGAGAGCGCCACGCCGCGGCGGGTCAAGGCGCGGCGGAGCTTCTCCCGCGCGCGGGCCAATCGGCTGCGGAGCGTCCCGGCGGGGCAGCCGAGGCGAGCGGCGGCCTGGTCGAGCGTGAGGCCCTCGAAGTAGCAGAGGACGACCGGCGAGCGGAAGGCCTCGGGCAGCCGGTCGATCTCGACGTGCAGGGCTTCGGCCTGGTCGCGGTCGAGCACGGCTTGATCGGCGGGTGGCCCGATCGACGCGATGGCGGCGTCCATGATGTCCCCCTCTTCGTGTCGGCGCCTGCGGGCGGTGCGGCTCCTGGCCTTGTGAGCGGTGCGGAGTGCGACGCCATAGAGCCAGGTGGCGAGGCGGCCGGGGTCGCGGAGCGAGTAGGCCTTCCTGGCCAGGACGAGGAAGGTGGCCTGGAAGGCGTCCTCGGCGAGCTGGTGGTCGCCCACGAGCTGGCGGCAGACGCCGAGCACCATCGGCCCGTGGCGGGCGACGATCGCGGCGAAGGCGGCCTCGGCGAGGTCGTCGCGCCGCGCGACGAAGCGCTCGAGGAGCTGTCGGTCCGAGAGCCCGGCGAGCGTGCCGCCCTCGAAGAGCGAGCCCATTTGACGGACCCATGCCGCCGATGCTGCGTATGCCATGCCTGGTCACTCCTTGGTGGTCAGGGTCGTCGCCGGGCCGAGACACCCGCTCCCGACGAGCGGGCGGTGTCGTCGCCCATACCGTCATCACGAAAGCACGAAAGGACGAAAGCACGAAATCGAGGGACTCCAGGGCCGCGCCCGGCCCGCCGGGGCCTTTTTCCGTTTCGTGTTTTCGTCCTTTCGTGCTTTCGTGATCAAGAGAATCACCGTCGAGAATCGTCCGTTCGGCGACACCCGTCGGGCTGATCCGGTCGGGGGACGGAGCCCCTCCGATAAGACACTGCCTACCGCGTCTTCGTCCCCTTCGCCACCATCCAGAACTGGGTCGAGGCCGGGGGGAAAAAAGGCGGCCGACCGGATCGGGACCGACTACCTCGATTGGGCCCTCGACGGCTTCTCGGGATACATCGCCGCTGATGAGTTATATGACGGCCCCTTCTGCGTCCTGTCGATCGTCGACAACCGCGCCTTCAGGCGGCTCTGTTACGAGGTCCTCGACCACGCCCCGACTCACCGGGATATCCGGAGGTTCTTCCGCCGCTTCCGGGCGGCCCTGACCGGCCGGGGGTTGACCCTCCGCGGAGTCACCACCGACGGTTCGGACCTGTATCCACGGCCGATCTCCGAGGTCTTCGGAGCCGTGGAGCATCAGGTCTGTCGCTTCCATATCCTGGCGGAGCTGAACAAGGCCGTCCTCCGCGCCATCGCTCGGGTCCGCAAGCACCTGGCCGCGCAGCAGCCGGAGCTGCCGCGCGGGCGACCCGGCACACCGGAGGCGAGACGGAAGGCCCGGCGACGCCGGCATCTGCAACGGAAGGTCGGGGACCTGTTCGAGCATCGCCATCTGTTCGTGAAGCGGCACCTCGCGGAGGGTCGAGCCAGATACTCCGACGCATCACTCGGGGTTTGCCTCAGTTGGGGGCCCTCCGACGAGTGGTGGAGGAGATCCACCGGTTGTTCGACCGCCGGTGCCGCACTGAGACGGCCTTGAGGAAGCTGGCTCGGCTGCGGGCTCAGGTCCACCACTTCAAAGGGATGAGACCGATCTTCCAGAAGCTCGAGTCCCCCGACTTGGAGAAGGCCCTGACCTTCCTCGACGACAGCCTGCTGGGTTCGACCTCCAACGCGGTGGAACGGGGCAACCGCCGGCATCGCAAGATGCAGAAGACGGTCTACCGGGTCCGAACTCAAGCGACGATCCGCGGCCGGATCGCCCTGGACATGTTCCGCGAGATCCAAGGTCCGCCCGCCGAAACGATGAAGGTACTCCACCGCGCCAGGCTGCGATACCGTTCTCGGCGGATTTATCCCGGGTCGCCGACGGGCCGGTGCGGCTCATTATCGGTCCCTCCTCCTGGGCTTGGCGATGAGGATATCGCCCAGGTCGAGCGCCTCGCCGGGCTGGACGGTGAACTCCTTGCGGATCGCGGGCTCGCCCCCGCCGAGGGCCGGCGTGCGGTCCACGACGCGATAGCTCGCGCCGGGATCAGCGCGGGGAACGCGATCCGGCCCTCGGCGTCGGACTGGAAGTTGATCGGGTAGTTCACCGTGTCGAGCCGGTTGACGAAGGATTCGTTGGCGAACAGCGAGCCATCCTTCGGCGGTTTCGTCCGATACGGAGGTCCCGGGGTGACGACCATCCAGAGCACTCCGCCGGCGGGATAGCGATCGAGCGGCTTGCCCTCGGGATCGACCAGCCGGGCGCGTGCGGAGCCGCACGGCTCGAGCCGGACGGTCACGGGCCCGGCCGTGGCCGACCGGCCCGAGAGCCGGACCGTGGCGCCGAGCTTCAACTCCGGCGCGAGGACGTAGGCGAGGAGCTCACCATCCGGATCGAGCCCGTGCAGGGTGAAACGGCCGTCGTGCACCCGGTGGTGGCCGCGGATGACCGCGGCGTTCCAGAGCCTCCATCCGCCCATCGGCGAGACCCACAGGCTGGCCAGGCTATAGATCACGGCGTGCCGGACGGGCTGGCCATCCGGCCCGACGACCCGCCCCTGGATCGTCGCCTCCCGCCGCAGCACGAGGTCGACCACCTGCTCGGGCCCGCCGGGCTTCAGGTCGAACGGCGCGGTACGCGTGCGCGTAGAGGCGTTCATGGCCGGGACGGGCATAGAACACCCCGCCGTCGCCGCCGAACTCGCGGAGGACATAGTCGTCGGATCCCTGGACGACCAGGTATCCGTGCTCCGGCGTCGCGGCGACGCGGTACGTGCCGTCCGGCCCCGTCACCGCGAAAGTGCCCGCGACCGAGGGCTCCTCCCCTTGTGTCGTGTCGGGAGCGACGCGTACGACCGCCCCGGTGACGGGCCGGCCCGTGCCCTCCTCGGTGATCCGGCCGCGGACCACCGACCCGCGCGGCAGGGCAATATCGACCGACGCCTCGACCGTCCCCTTGGGCCATTCGTGCGGCTTGATCGCGAGCAGGTAGGGCGCACCCTCGGGCGACTGGGCGCGGATCGCGACGCTGTTGAAGCGCGATGCGGTAGGCGGGACCGAGAGACGGAACCGCCCGTCGCCGTCGGCCTCGTTCGGGAAGAGCGCATTGGCCGCGACCAGGGCATGGGAGACAGGCCGGCCCGTGTCGGCGTAGGTCACGCGGCCGGTGATCACCTGGGCCGGCTGCAAGGCGATGGCGATCGGCCTGGGGTCCGGTCCGGGCTCGACCTTGATGGCCCGAACGGCAGCGGCCGGCCGGGCATTGGCCGCTTCGCCGGTCTGGATCACGGTGGCCTGGAGGGCGAAGCGCGGATCGTCGATCACCAGCCGGTACACCAGGTCCCGGCCCAGGCCGCGGAGGGTGAATCGGCCCTCGGCGTCGCCGATCGCCGGCCCAGGCCATGCGGGCCGATCCCGCCCCGGCCGCCGGGAGGCATCCGGTTGGATCAAGTCATCGGCGATGCCGATACGCGTGGCAGGCAGGACGGTGTCCACCGTGACGGCGACCCCTCGCGCCGGCCGGCCCTGCACGTCGAACAGCCGCCCGCGCACGACCTGCTCGGGCCGGAGCGCGACGTCGGCGGCGGGCGAGGCGGCATCGGGATCGAGCTCCGCCCAGCCCATGCCATGGCCGGGCGCCAGCGCGGTGACGATGAGCCCGTCGTGCCGCGCCGAGGAGGTGCGCGGCAGCTCGACCCGGAAACCGCCGGAGCCGTCGCAACGCCCGTCATGCGCCGTCATCGAGCTGATCAACGGACCGAGCGTCGGCCGGTCGACGAGCTTCGACCGCACGATGACCATCACCGCCGTGTCGGGCAACGGCCGGCCCTGCGGGTCGAGGACGCGGCCGGTGACCGTCATCCGCGGGGCGGGCTCGTCGCCGCCCCCCGCGGCCGCGGGGATGGCCAGCGTCAGGAGCACCAGGAGCCCGGCCGGCGATCCGGCCCGGCCTGCCCGATTCGTCTCTTGTAGGAGCCGGCTCTGTCCGGCGACCGGTCCGGCCCGACCGGGTCGGGGGACGGAGCCCCCTCCTACAGCGGCCCGTCCGATCGGGACCGGTCGGGGGCGTCCGGTCGCAGAAGGCGTGGTGCGACTCATGGTCAATTCCTCCTCCGGGGCTTGGCGATGAGGATGTCGCCCAGGTCGAGCACCTCGCCGGGCTGGACGGTGAACTCCTTGCGGATCGCGGGCTCGCCGCCGCCGAAGGCCGCCGTGCGGTCCACGATGCGATAAGTCGCGCCGGGATCAGCGCGGGCAGCGTCAGCCGGCCGTGGGCGTCGGATCGGGGCTCGTCCGCGTGGTTCACCGGGTCGAGCGGCACCAGGGACGACTCGGTGGCGAACAGCGGGCCTTGCTTCGCCACAACGTCCTGGCGCGGCGGCCCGGGGACGAGGACCATCGTGACCAAACCACTGACGGCGGGAAAGCGATCGACCGGCTGGCCGTCGGGACCGACCAGCCGCGCCCGGGCCGCGCCCAACGGCTCGAGCCGGACGGTGACCGGGCCACCGGTCCCCGACCGTCCCGAGAACCGGGTCGTGGCGCCGAGCTTCCGCTCGGGCTCGAGGAAGTACGCGGGGACCTCGCCATCCGCGTCGAGCCCGTGCAGCGCGAAATGACCGTCGCGGACCTGGCCCCGGCAGCGGTCGTACACGACGCGCCACTCCTTCCAGCCCCCCATCGCCCCGCCCGCCACGACGATCCGGCTGTAGACCCAGGCGCTGCGGATGGGCTGGCCGTCGGGTCCGACAGCCCGGACATGGACCGCCGCGCCCCGCCGCACGGTGAGGTCCACCTCCTGTTCGGTCGTCCCGGGCTTCAGGTCGACGAAGCGGTAGGCCGACGCATAGAACCGGCGCCGGCCCGGCTGGGCCTGGTTGAGTCCGCCCTGGGCGCCGAACTCGCGGAGCACGTAGTCGTCGTCAGGCCCCTGGACGACCAGGTATCCCGGCCCGATCGGGGCGGCGACGCGGTAGGTGCCGTCCGGGCAGCTCGCCGCGGGGGTGGCGATGCCCTGGAATGGGCCCGGGGCGGCGGCCGGGTTCGGGGCGAAGCGCACGACCGCGCCGGCCACGGGCCGGCCCGTGCCCTCCTCGGTGATCTTGCCGTGGACCACCACGCCCCGGTTCAGGGCCAGATCGACTGTCTGCTCGACGGCCCCCTTTGGCCAGGTTATCAAACTGTTGGCGATCAGATAGGGCGCGCCCTCGGCCCCCTGGGCCATCACGCTCACCCGCTCGTCGACCGGCGCCTGAGCGCGGAACCGCCCCTCGGCGTCGGCCGCGAGGTGGATCAGGTCGACCTTGACCAGGGCATGGGAGACGGGCCGGCCGGTCTCGGCGTCGGTGACGCGCCCATTGACGGTCCGCGCCGGCTGCACGACGATCGCGATCGGCTTGGGGTCCGGTCCGGGCTCGATCCGGACGGCCGGGACGCGGAGGCCAGGCCCCCGGTCATCGGCGTTCTCATCGGTCAGGATCGTGGTCTCCGAGAGGGCGAAGCGCGGATCGTCGCTCACGAGCCTGCACGTCAAGCCCCGGCCCAGCCCGCGGAGGACGAAGCGCCCCTCGTCGTCGCTGATCGCCGGACCGGGCCAGGCCACCCGGTCGCGGACGGGCGCTGGTACATGTCGGGCCGGTAGATCGGCGTTGAGGTCGCCGCGTGCCGGGCGCGGTCAACCGAATAGACGTAGATCGCGACGCCCGGCGCCGGCCGCCCCTGGACGTCGAACAGCCGGCCGCGGATCACCTGCTCGGGGCGCAGGGCGACGTCGGCGACGGGCGGGTCAGCATCGGGATCGAGGTCGGCCCAGCCGACGCCGTAGCCCGGCGCCAGCGCCATGACGGCGAGCGCGACGTCGCGCGCCGAGGAGGTGCGCGGCAGCTCGATGCGGAACCGGCCCGAGCCGTCGCAGCGCCCATCGTGCGCGGCCAGCGGGCCGAACGTCTGGACGTGCGTCGGTCGGTCGGACAGCTTCGACCGCACGATGACCATCACCGCCGCCCTGGGCACCGGCGTGCCCTGAGGGTCGAGCACGCGACCGGAGACCGTCATCCGCGCGGCGGGGACGGCGGCCGTCGGATCGCCGCCGGCCCGCGCGACCGCGAGGATCAACAGCGGCAGGAGCAGGAGGAGTCCGGCCCGGCGTAGGTCAGGCTTTCCAGCCTGACGCGGATCGGGTCGGAACCGATCGGATCGGATGGAGTCAGGCTGGAAAGCCTGACCGATGTGTCTACCGACGCGGCGCATGTCAGTTTCTCCTCGGGGGTTTGGCGATGAGGACGTCGCCCAGGTCGAGCGCCTCGCCGGGCTTCACGGTGAACTCCTTGCGCATCTCTTGCTCGCCGCCCGCGTAGAACGCCGAGCGGTCCAAGACGCGATAGGTCGCGCCCGGGATCAGCGCGGGGAATGTGATCCGGCCCTGAGCGTCGGACGAGGAGTCGAGCGTGTAGTTCACCGGGTCGAGCTCGTACGGGGAGCTCTCGTTGGCGAACAGCGGATCATCCTTCGCCGGTTTCCTCCGGTGCATCGACCCCGGTGTGACGATCATCGACATCACGCTCGCGGCCCGATAGCGATCGACCGGCTTGCCCTCGGGATCGACCAGCCGACACCGGGCGGCGCCACAGGGATCGAGGCGGACGGTGACCGGCCCGGCCGACGCCGACCGGCCCGAGAACCGGGCGGTGGCGCCGAGCTTCCGCTCGGGTACGAGGAAGAAGACGGGGACCTCGACGTCGGCATCGAGCCCGTGCAAGGCGAAGCGGCCATCGCGCACCTGGCCCCGGCCCCGGCGGGTCGGCAGGACGTAGAACGACTTCCATCCGCCCATCGCGGGAGTTGGCAGGATGATCCGGCTGAAGACCCGGGCGTCCGGCACGGGATGGCCGTCCGGGCCGACGACCCGGACGCGGATCGTCGCGCCCTGCCGCAGCGCGACGTCGATCTCCTGATCGGGCCCGTCCGGCTTCAGGTTGACGGCCCGATAAGCATGCGCATAGAACCGTCGGTGGCCGGGCCCCGACTCGATCAAGGCCCCGTCGCCGTCGCCGCCGAACTCGCGGAGCACGTAGTCATCGGAGCCCTGCACGACCAGGTAGCCCGGCCCCGGGGGCGCGGCGACGCGATAGGTGCCATCCGGGCCGGTTGCCGTGACGAGGCACGAGCTCCCGGCCGTCTGCTGGGGCGAGCGGTACGGCGCGATGCGCACGACCGCACCGGCGACGGGTCGGCCCGTGCCTTCCTCGGTGACCTTGCCGCGGACCATCACGCCCCGGGTCAGCGCCAGGTTGACCGACTGTTCGACGGCGCCCTTGGGCCATTCGCCGTCCTTTTCGGCGACCAGGTACGGCGCGCCGTCGGGGGAGGCGGCGCGGATGACGAACCGATTGAGGCGACCGACGTCCGTGGCCGCGACGCGGAACCGCCCGTCGCCATCGGCTTCGGACGGGACCGAGCCGAGAGCAGCGACCACGGCATGGGGGACGGGCCGGCCGGTGTCGGCGTCGGTCACGCGACCGGTGACGCTCCGGGCCGGCTGGACGGTGATCGCGATCGGCTTGGAGTCCGGTCCGGGCTCGACCCGGACTCCGGATCCGACGTAACGGGACAAGCGTCCCTGGGGCGCGGCGCCATCGTCGGTCCGGATCGTGGCGACATGAAGGTTGAAGCGCGGGTCGTCGGTGGAGAGCGAGTAGTTCGGGCCCCGGCCCAGCCCGCGGAGGGTGAAGCGTCCGTCGTCGTCACTGATCGCCGAGGCGGGCCAGGCGGGCGAATCCAGCGAGGGACGCTCGTAGGCATCGCGCCGGGCGACGTCCGCGAGCTCCCCGCGGACGACGTACCGCGCACTCTGGACCGCGATCCGGACGCCCCGGGCCGGCTGGCCCTTCAGGTCGAAGAGCCGGCCGCGGATGATCTGCTCGGGCCGCAGGGCGACGTCGGCCGTGGGCGACTCGGCATCGGGGTCGAGCTCGGCCCAGCCCAGGCCGTAGCCCGGCGCCAGCGCGGTGACGGTGAGCGCCTGATGCCGCGCCGACGAGGTGCGCGGCAGCTCGATGCGGAACTGGCCCGAGTCGTCGCACCGCCGCTCGTAATTGATCGTCATGCCGGCGGTCGAGAAGCGCAGCGGCCCCGTCCACAGCTTCGACCGCACCACGATCATCACGGCCGCATGGCGCACCGGCTTGCCGGTTGGATCGAGCACGCGGCCGGTGACCGTCATCCGCGCGGCGGGAAGGGCGGCGGCTGCTGGCTGGCCGGCGTTCGGCTCTTGCCCTGTCACCGCGGCGGCCGTCGCTCGCGGGCCGATGCGGAGCATCGCCAGCGGCAGGAGCAGGAGGAACGCGGAGAGCACGGAGATCGCCGCGGCCTTGCGGCCGGGACGGCCGCGGCGGCGAGCCGGGTCGAGGATCGCCCGCAGCCGGCCCTCGAGCTGCGACGGACGCGCCATCGCCATCGCGGCCCGGGCGCGCCGAGAGTCCCTGGGTGATCTCCAGGAGGTGCCCGGCGTAGTCGCTGGCCCGCGCGCCGGCCAGCAGCACGACGTCGTCGCAGGCGCGCTCGCGCTCGACCCGCATCCGACGCGCCGCGACCCACGCCAGCGGGTGGAACCAGTAGACCGCACACGCTATACGGGCAATCGCTTGCGTCAGGCAGTCGAGCCGATTCACGTGCGCCAGCTCGTGCAGCAGGACGTCGCGGCGGCGGTCGAGGTCCCACGCGTCGGCATCGGCGGGGAGCAGGACCACCGGCCGGAGCCAGCCCCAGGTCATCGGCATGGCGGCGCGGGCGCCGCGGAGCAAGGTGATCCGCCGCGATAGCCCGAGCCTCGTCTTGAGTTCGGCCAACAGGGCGGTCCACTCGGCGTCATCGACCGGCGTGGCCTCTCGTGTCCATCGCCGCAACGCGATCCAGCCGGCCAGCGGGGCCGCCAGGACCGCCAGGACGCCGACCAGCCACGCCATCCACGGCCACGGAACGGTGGGGATCCGCCAAGACGGGTCGGACGGCGGCACGACCGGATTCGCGGCTGCCGGTCGGTCGGGTCGGCCCGTCGGTCCGGGACCGAGGAGGTCGTCCTCCTCGAATGAGATCTCGTCGAGGGGATGCGATGACGGGATCGACCGCTTAGGGCGAAGGGCAGGGGGGTGAGCGGCCGAGGTCCGTGCGGGATGGCCCTCGTCTCCGACCGCAGGCAGGACGCGCCAGGACCAGCCGGGCAGGGCGAGGTTCAGGACGGGCAGCGCCAGCGCGGCGCCCAGGCCGAGGCACCAGGCGAGGTGCCGCGCCGCGGCCGATGAGCGGCGCAGGGCGATCGCGGTGGCGCCGGCCGCGGTGAGGACCAGCGTCGCCTTGACCGCGACGTCCAGCGCCAGGATGTCGCGCGGCGATCGGACCAGCAGGTCGAGGAGCATGGCGTTCATGTCAGCGTCCCTCCTTCCGGGCCTGGTCGATCAGCCGGGCGAGCCGGTCGAGCTCGGCACTCGAGAGTTTGCGGTCCGATAGGTCCAACAGCGCCGCGACAGTCTGCTCGGTCGAGCCATCGAAGAAGGTCCGCACGAGCTGCTCGAGCGCCGACCGCCGCGCCTGCTCGCGCGGCACCGTCGGCAGGAACACGTAGCGCGGGCCATTCTGCTCGTGCCGCAGGTGCCCCTTCTCCTCCAGCACCCGCAACATCGCCCGCACCGCCGAATAGCTCGGCGGATCCGGGATCCCCTCCAGCACCTCCGCCGCCGTCGCCTGCCCCCGCCGGTAGATCACGTCCATGATCTGCCGCTCGCGACGGCTCAGTCCCCTCTCACCGATCGACATCGCCCACCCTCCCTCGCGGCTAGAAAAATAGCACCTCGCCAGAGCATCGACCGGCGCGGAGTCCCCGTCAAGAGGGTAGTGCTGGTTTTTTAGCATCCGTGGTGAGAAGAGCCGTCGCGGTGTTGGCTGCCGTGGGCCGCACGATCATCATGGCCGTTGCCGATCGAAGATCCGGCGTCCCGTGGGAAACGTCCGTCAGATCGCCGGCGGCTTTGTTTCATCGCTTTCGCGGCGACGGTGGCGCGGCGTCCGTTCGCGGAGTTGCAGACGGCCATCGAGCGGACGATCGTCGCAGTCGCCACATAGGGTATAAGCGTCATTTTGGGAGGGCTTTCCCCAGGTTCAACGCGCGAAGATAGCCGGGCCGATATCTGGATTGCAGCGATTCTTTCGATCCAGGTGTCGAGTGACGATCCTGTGGCCTCGGCCGCGGGTCGTGGAGGATCGGTCCATGGAGCTTTGCACGATCTGCAGCGAAGAGGCCGATGCGGGCGAGCGATCGCCGGATGGACGCCCGTTGTGCCCGGCTTGCGCGGCTGTTGCGCTGGTTCCTGGACCTTTACGCCCACTTCGAGTTCCGTGTCCCCATCGAAGAGGTCATCGCGCTCGACACGACGTTCCACGAGCTGGGCGCCGATTCGCTGGACACCGTGGAATTGATCATGGAGGCCGAGGAGCAATTCGGCGTGACGTTCCGCGATCTCGACGCCGAGAGGATTCGAACGGTGGCGGAGTACCTCCGCTATCTGCGGCTCCGCGCGAAGAAGGGGCTGGACCAGAACGTCGACGGCCGGAATCCCTTGTGGGACGGCGAGCTGGATGGCTGAGGTCCCGAGAGAAGGGCATGCGCGGCCGACGACGGTGCTCGCTCGACTTAGACGGATGTGGGAGCGAGAATCGATCGAGGCGGCGCATGTCCCGATATCCGGGAGGCCGGGGCCATGGCAGTGCGTCGCGTGCGGTCCACGATCCGCGGCCTGATGATCGCGGTCGCGTCAACCTGGGCGATGGCCGTCATTTGGCTCCTTCGCTCCGCGACGCTGCGTGCTGAGACGTTCTATTGAAGTGAGGAGGAGCGCATGCGCCGGCCGACTACATCTCCGGGCTTCACGGCGATCGAGGTCTTGGTGGTCATCGCCGTCATCGGCGTGCTGGTGGCGCTGTTGCTGCCGGCCGTGCAGATGGCGCGCGAGGCCGCGCGGCGCGCGCAGTGCGCCGCCAACCTGCACCAGATCGGGGTCGCCTTCGGCCATCAGGTCAGCCGATCGGGTCACACGCCGGGCCGGCTCGCCGGGCTCTTGAGGCAGCTCGAGCAGACCGCGCTGGCCAATCTCCCGCTCGACACGACGACCGCGACCCCCGCCGGGCAGACCGCGAGGTCCACGACGCTCTCCGTCTTCTTGTGTCCGTCCGACGCCGGGCTCCCCGGCCTGCAAGGTGGGACCAATTACGCGGGCAACGGCGGCGTGGGCTTCAACCCGTCCGGCCGGGAGCGGAACGGGGCCTTCGGCGCCTCCGTCAACGATTTCGCCGACGGAATGAGCAACACCGCGGCCGTCGGCGAGTGGCTGAGGGGCAGCGGCGACGCTTCGGTCCGAGATCCCAAGCGGTCCGTCTTCGCGACCCCCGACCGCCTGATCAACCCGGCGGACCTGGGACCATTCGGCGCCGAGTGCCACGGCCTGGACCCGCAGGTCGCGACGCTCGCACCACTCGGCAAGGGCCTCGACTGGACGCGCGACGGGTTCGGCTATTCGCTGTACAACCACGTGCTGGGGATCAACGACCACACCTGCACCAATGGCGGGCTCGTCGACCAAGGCGCCTGGTCCGCCGGCAGCGCGCATCCCTCGGGGGCCAATCTCCTCTACGCCGACGGGCACGTCACGTTCGTGAAAGACTCGATCGCCCTGCCGGCCTGGCGCGCCCTGGGCACCCGCAACGGCGGCGAGGTCGTCTCGGCCGATGCCCAGTAGGGTGCTCGGCGAGCAGCTACGGCGGAGAAGCGGAGATCATCCACAGATGAACCCGGCGACGCCTGGCCGCAACCCGATGGACCGAAACAAGAAATGAGCCACGGATGAAACACGGATGAAACACGGATAAGACCGGAACTCGCGATTTGGAATCCGTGTTCAATCCGTGTTCAAGCCGTGGCCAGGATCCTTTCCCATTCCGAGAACTAGCCCGGCTCGACGACCAGGAACGTACACCCGTTACCGGCCATCTTGACGGTGAGCCGGACGCGGCCGTCGGCCTCGCGCGTCCGCACAACCGTTGCCATCGGCCGGCACTCGCACAGCCGCCTGACGTCCTCGACCTCGGCACGAGAATAGGCCGGGGGTGCCAGCGCCTTGCGGACGACCTCGCGGGCCGCCTCGCGGATGGAGGGGTCCTTGGCCTCGCCGGCCAGCTTCATCAGCACCGCCGCGGCCGCCTGCACGGCCGCGGGGCCGAGCTCCTGCAGCGTCGCCAGTGCCCGGCGTTGGGCCGACGCATCAACTCCCTCGAGGTCCCGCAGCGCCGACGCCTGTCGCTCCGGATCCGACCGTCCCGACCGGGCCGGCCGGTCTCGCAGCTCCCGCGCCAGCCGGAACGGCGAGTTGTGCTCGCGGTCGAAGCGGTACTCTTGCACCGACACGGCAGCCGATCTGCCCAGCCCGGCAAGGTCGAGCGCGATGTCGAACGTCGCCCCCGAGCGCGACTGTGTGTCTCGGGCGTCGTGGGCGTAGATCAGCACCCGGACGACGCCCCGATCGTCGCGCGACGCGAAACCGCTGACGACGTGCCCGCCCGCCCGGCGATCGGGCAGCACCCAGTACCGATCGCCCAGGTCCGAGAGCATCCCCAGCGCGTGGAAGATCGGCATCGGGACGGTCACCTCGCGGTCGGACCGGCCGTCGCCGTCGTCGTCGCACCGGATTACCCGCGTCACCGCGTTCAGCCCGGCGAAATTGACGGGCGGCGGCCAGACCGTGAGGATCGTCTCGCCATACCCGTAGCGGGGATCACTCGCGGCGCGCGAGGAGCTGGCGGTGCACGACGTCGGCGCACCAGCCGGGGAAATAGCCGTCGCCCAGGTACGAGTCGGCCGCCGCC
This sequence comes from uncultured Planctomycetota bacterium, assembly GCA_963815795.1. Lineage (GTDB taxonomy): Bacteria > Planctomycetota > Planctomycetia > Isosphaerales > Isosphaeraceae > JAKAUH01. The sequence continues at coordinate 490,930 of CAWFIC010000017.1, forward strand.
TCGTCGGGCGGCGGCATCCAGTCGGGACACGACTCGTGCGAGTTGATCCACAATTTCGCATAATAGTCCGGGTCGATCTCCAGGGCCATCTCCTTGGCCCTGATCAGCTTGGCGGCCATCAGCTCCGACCGGTTGTACGAGTGGATCGAGATGAAGTCGCACGGGCTCCCCTTGCCGACGTGGGCGCGGCAGAGCGATTCGACCCGGCGCGACCGCTGGCCGTCGAGCCGCCGGTCGGACACGGCGGCGTTGCGGGGCAAGGCGCCCGGCGCCTGCGCGGGGCGAGCAGTGCGCGAGGAACTCGCGGAGCCGCAGATTCGTGCCGAAGATGCCGCCCAGTTCCAGGCCGCCGATGAAGACCTTGCTCGAGTCATATCCGCGATCCTCGAACGCCCGCAGGATGGCGTCGGTCGAATAGTCGTAGAAGTCCTGCAGCTCGTCCCAGCTCGCCCGCCAGAAGATCGCGCCCAGGTCGGGCTCGTTGAAGACGCTCCAGGTGAATTCGAGCGCGGCGGCGCCGTAGCGATCGATCACGTGCCCGGCGATCGTGCGCGCGACGTCGTGCCACTGGGCCAGGTCCTTCACCGTGGTCCAGCTCCGGCCGTCGCGGGCCAGGTCGCCGGTGGCGTCGGCGAAGTTGACCATCAAGCGGCGGCCGTACCGCCGGTGGATCAGGTCGAACTCCTTGTCGAGCCGGCCCCAGTAATAGCACGGGGTGCCGTGCGGATTGTCTTTGCGGAGGTAGCATCCGCCGGGTGGAAACAGTCCTGGCGCGTCGGGATCGTCTCGCGTGGGGAGCGGCCCGTCATAGGCGATCTTCCAGCCGCCGGGCGGGTCCGCGAAGGGTGCGACCACGACCGTGCCGGCCGCACCGTCGACGGTGATGACCTTGGTGCGCGCATCGTGAATCCCATCGGCGATCAGTACCTCGTGACCGGGGCGGTAATCCTCGGCGATCGGCCGCCGGGCCGGGATGCCGTACTGCGCGTGGCCGAAGACATCTTCGACGTGGAGCGCGACCTTGCTCTCGCGCGGCTCGATCGCGGCGATCCGGCGCGTCTCGCGCTCGCGGACGATGTTGGGCAGGTTGACCGCCAGGAACGACGACGGCGGGCGGAAATCGGTGCCGGTCGGCCAGAAGTCGCGCTGATAGCTCCAGGCGCGGGGGTGCCGCTTGCGCGCCTCGGCCATCAGGTCGTAGGTCGGGCCGTACTGGGCCGCCTGCGAGCAGAAGGTGACGTTGCAAACCCCCGAGAAGAACCGGCCGTGCCACCGGACCGGCTCGGCCGCCAGGTCGAGCCGGAAGGCCAACGCATGCGACGCTCCGACCGACTCGGTGGTGAAGCTCCACGTCCCGGCGTCAGCGGGCTGACCCGTGCCGGCCGATGCGCGCACCGTCGCCGTGTATCGGGTCGCGGGCTTGTGCGGTCCGGGGGGCTCGATGTAGACCGCGAGTGACCGGGCGCCCGAGAGGTTGTTCTTGGTTCGCAGCCAGCCGGACGCGCCCGCCGCGAACCGGCGGCCCGGCCCGAGTAATTCGAGGGCGTCGCCGCCGTCCGGACGCAGGCTGATCGACACCGAATCCGGGTCCACCTCGGCGGCCGGTGCGGCCAGCTCGACGTACAGACTCGTCCGCACGGGCACGTCGCGCGCGTCGCGGAACGGCCGGGGGCTGCCGTGCGGGTCGGGGGCGCGCTCGACGAGCTTGGCCCGTGGCCTGGGACCCTGGGCGACCGCGATCGGCCCGAAGGCGAGGACGAGGAACGCCGGGATGGCAAGGCGCGTGCAGGACATGGCCGTCGGTCGCTCCGAAAGAAACGAGAACGTCGAGATCCGCGGCCGACGCTCGGCGGTTCCGTCGCTCATTCCTTCATCACGAAAGCACGAAAGTACGAAAGCACGAAAAAGAGAGGAACACAGCCCCGCCGGGTTGTCCTGGGCTTCTGTCCGTTTCGTGTTTTCGTACTTTCGTGCTTTCGTGATAAGGGTCCGGGCTGCGCGTCCGCGGTCATGGCATCGGCCATCACGGCAGCCTCAGCCGCGGGTCGGCCAGGTCGAGCCGGTACATGATCTGGTTGTACTCGTAATACGGCGTCGGGTGCGGGTTGCCGCTGAACGTGTTGACGTACGAGCCCTCCAGGTAGATCGTCCGCCCGCCGTCGCGGTCGAAGAAGGCATGGTGCACCGGGTTGTAGAAGTCGTGGGCGTCGCCCGGCTTGTTCGCGTGCGTGATGATCTTCCTCGCGCCGATCCACGGGCCCTCGGGCCGGTCGGACTCGCTGTACCAGACCTCGCCGAGCATCGTGGCGCCGAACCCCTCGGATGCGATCATCACGTACTTCTTGCGGAATGCGTTCCAGTTGCACGAGCTGTTGTTGAGCAGGATCGGCTTGCCGCCGTCGGCGTCTTGCAGCCGGAACGGCGACTCCTCGCGCGTCATCTTGCCGGCGGCGATCAGCGCCCGCTGGTCCCTGGGATTCAGGGGTGGCGTGTCCTTCTTCCAGGCCCAGATGAGCCGGCCCGAGGCGTCGCGGTCGAGCCGGGGGGGGTCCTTGCGCTCGCCGCCGTAACGCGTGCCGGGCAGGAGGCAGGTGTACGCCTCGTAAGACGCCAGGTCGAGGTACGACTTCATGTCCGCCTTGACCCGCAGCGCCGGATAGGGCGCGTTGAAGTACAGATAGGCGCCGCCATCATCCCGGGCGCGGAACGGATAGCCGGTGGGGTAGTTCGGCGGGTCGATCGGGACGTCCTTGAGCTTCTCGAACTGCTCCTTCTCGTCGTCGTAGAGGACGAAGCCGTTCTCGAGCACAGCCCCCAGCCCGCGACGGCGTTGGTAGTAGGCGAGCATGCGCTCCCGGCCGGACTCGTCGGGCAGGGTGGCGACGCCGGACAGCCAGACCACGCCTTCGCCCGGGATCGGCGCCATCGACCGGGCGAAGCCATCCTTGCCGGCGAAGTAGGTCAGGTCGAAGCCGACGGCCGGGTCGATCGTCTCGGGCAACCCGGTCGTGGCGCCGGTCATCTTGAAGTTGCCCAGCGCGTAGGCGAGCCGGTTGGTGTCGCCGTAGAACCAGTAGAGCTTGCCGCGGTAGATGGCGTTCAGGTTGCTGTCCTGGCCGGTCACCTCGGCGTTCAGGAGCGGCTGCGCGATGGGCGGCTTGCGGCCGAGCAGGACGGTGTCGCGATAGATCCCCTGGCCGGTGATCCGGTAGAGGCGCTCGGCGATGTTGATCCGTTTGATCTTCAGCCGCGCGACGCCGCCGGGCTTCGCCTCGAGCGCGACGCCGCGGATGCCGAAGCCGTCCTTGGCGAACTCATACCCGTGGGCCGAGACGGCGAAGAAGACCCGCTTGCCCATCAGCCCCGGCTCGTGGAACGCGACCACGCCGGCCGAGTCGGTGTCATAACGGGTACCGCTGGTCGTCTGGAGCTCGACCATCGGCACGCCGCGCCCGGTCTGGTCGTCGACCACCTCGATGGCGAAGTAGCCGCCCGGCTCCGGCGGCGGCGGGGCCGCCGCGCCGATTCCGGGCAGGAGCCAGGTCACGAAGAGGATGAAGGCCGAGGCGGAGACGCGCGACATGACGATGGAATCCTTCGGGTGTGGGGAACGCGGCCGAATCATCATTCGCCCTCGCGTTGCGGGCTCAGGAACAACCAGAGTTTGCTCATGAGCCAGCGGTCTCCCTTCTTGACCCGCATCTGGACGAAGGGCCACTCGGTCTCCCCGGTGTTCGGGCGGAACCGGCCGTGGACGACCAGCAGGTCGGGGGAGATCAACCGGGCGAACTCGACGGTGTTCTCCGAGTCGATCGCGCCCTTGTCATGGAAGATGTCGCGGTAGAGCTTCTCGATCTCGGCTCGCCCGCTCTTGACGTCTTCCTTGATCTCCCCGTCCTTCTTGCTGATCAGGAGGATCTCGCCGTCCTCGGTGTAGGTCGCGGCGAGGGCCGCGGCGTCCTTGGCGTCGAAGAGGTCGGACCCCGCCTTGAGGAACTTCTCGGCGATCGTCTCGGCCTCGGACTTCTGCGGGGCGGCAGGCCGGGCGGCTTGCAGCGACCTGGTTGCACGGACCGATGTCGTCTCCTGTCCGGGTCCCGAAGTCTGGTACGCCAGCGCGCCGGCGCCGGTCGCGAGCAACCCGGTGGCCACGACCGCCGCGGCGACTCTCAGCATGGTCTTGAGCATCATCATCCTCAGCACTCCTTTCATCAGCGAATGGACCGCCGGGCCCGTCCCGGCCGCTTCCACGCCTGTCGTGATGCGGCCCGCGGCCCGGGCCGTGGCCACGGCCAGCGAAGGCCGGATCGCCGCCTCGGCCCGGCCCGCGGCGTCGATCGCGAGCGGCGCGAGCGCGACCGCGGGGGCGAACCCGCGCACATCGAGCCGGCTCCGCAGCCGGTCGCGGCCCCGCGACAGGCGGCTGCGCACGGTGCCCACGGGCCAGCCGAGCCGATGCGCGGCCTGGTCGTGGGTCAGCCCTTCCAGGTAGCAGAGCACGATCGGCGCGCGGAACGACTCCGGGAGCCGGCCGATCTCGTCATGCAGCACGGGGCCGATCTCGTCCGGTTCGGCGGGGCCGATCGCCGTCGCCGCGAGGGCGGCCGCCGCGCGCTCGTGCCGACGGCGCCGGGCGCGGTCGGACAGGGCGTGGGTCGCGATCCGGTGGGCCACCGCATGCAGCCAGGGGCCGATCGTGTCGCGAACCCAGAGCGATCGCGCTTTGCGGGCCAGCACCAGGAACGAGGCCTGGAACGCGTCCTCGGCGTCGTTGGGGTCGCCCAGCAGGCTGCCGCAGACGCCCAGCACCATCGGGCCGTGGCGGTCGAGCAGGGCGGCGAACGCCAGCTCCCCGGCCTCGTCCCGGTGCCTGGCAAACCGTTCGAGGAGCTGGCCGTCGGTCAGGCCGGCGAGCGACCCCATCCCGAACAGCACGCGGAAGTCAGGCGCCGCGCCCACATTTCGGATCAGCGGCATGGATGCAGTCTCCTGTCTCGGGCTTTCTGGATATAATGCCACAAGGGCGGCCCGCCAATCCGCCCGTGCCAGATTTTTCCTCCGGCCGCTCGAGATTCGCGCGCGCGGCCCTCAGTCGCCCTCGACGATCGGCATCGGCTCGAACCCGAGGTAGAGCCGCAGGCCATGCCAGACGACGACGGCGGTCGCGGCGCAGCCGACCAGGAGCACAGCCTTGCCCCAGCCCGGGCGGCGGCGCTCGACCAGCTCGCCCAGCGCGATCGTCACCGAGATCGCGGCGAACTTGAAGAGGGTCATCCCTGCCATGTCCCAGCGTCGGAAGACCCACAGCGCGACCGGATTCGACTCGTAGAACCGCGGGCTGGTCCGCAGCAGGTTGAAGGTCACGAAGAGGTCCGTGAGGCTCAGGGTGACCAGCAGGAGGCTCAGCCCTTGCAAGCGGCCGGCGTCGATGGCGAGGTCGCGGAGATGAGCCCGCCAGGACGATGATTCTTCGCGGCGCGGCCGGCGCGGGTTCGACGAGGAAGGGGGCACCGGTGGCAATGGCGGATCCGGCGCCGGCACCGGGGCCAGGGCATACGTGCTCGAGGTGGGGGCGGTCAACGCTGGGTTCGGCATGTCCGCCGGCTCGAGGATCGGCTGGACATGGCCGCACGATCGGCAGCGCACCCGGCGGCCGGTCAGCGCGCGCGGCACCGGGTCCGACCGGCCGCACCGAGCACACCAGAATCGCGTGGTCATGTGGCGTCTTCCTCCGCGCCTTCACTGTACTCCGGCGATGGAGGAAGTGCGAGGCCCTTCGCGGACCGCCGCGATTATGCCGTCGGTGGGCCCGCGATGTGCATGACAGCCCTTCTCGGGAATCCGGCCTCGATCGCGAAAGGTGGGGTCCTATGCTGATACAAGAGATCATCGGTTGGGGCAGCGCCCTGGTCCTGCTACCCACCTTCGGGGTGCAGACCTACCGGCAGTGGCACGACCGCCACGAGCACGTCGGCGCGATATCCCTGTGGTTCTTCGTCCTGGCCCTGATCGGCACCGCCGGCCAGTTCGTCTATAGCTGGATGGTGAATAACTGGGTGTACCTGGCGCTCAACGGCTGCCTGGTGGTGAACAACGCCATCGGGCTGGGCATCGCGATCTACCGCTCGAGGATCCCGGCACACGAGCCGGCGCACGCATGAACCGAGGGAACCGGCTTCACCCTTCGAAGGGCGGCTCGCCCTCTCGAGGATGGCTTTGCCGCCGTCATGAGGCGCCCATCTGCTCGAGCCGCCCGGACAGCAGCTTCTTATCGTCGGCGGAGAGCGCGGCGTCTTTCGAGAGGGCGTCGATCATCTTCTTGCAGGCCTCGGGGCGAGGCGTCCCCGGGATCCGGTCGATCTTGGAGTCGACGTCGGCCATGACGTCGTCGAGGGTCTCCGGCCCGGCCCGTTTCTTGGGCACCTCGGCGCCCCCTCCCTTCTTCTCGGCCTGCCGGGCGCGGTCGAGGGCGGCGGCCCTCTTGGCCGCCTTGGAGCCGGCGGCGACGGGGCGCGTGAACTTGCGTGCCTCGGGCTTCAAAGCGCGATAGCGGAGCGCCAGCTCGTCGGCGAGCGACTCCGGCGAGTAGAAGGCCGACTTGTCGACCTGGGGCTCGCCCGTGCCGCAGCCCGGTGCGGCGATCGACAACCCCAGGGCCGGCAGCACCATGGCGGCCGCGCCGGCGAGCGTTGATGCGAAGCGCATTCGTGGGACTCCCGGCGCGGCTCAATAGCTGTCGGCGGAGATGATCTCGCCCCGGCCCCGCGTCCCCATGAACCACCAGGCCTGGAGGCTGATGCTGTTCTTGATGAAATGGACCGAGCCGTCCATGAACGAGACGTTGACCCCGCCGGGGTGGTTGCTCGTGGGGTTCATGCCGCTGTCCCCCTCCTCGCAGCGGAACGTGTCGTTGTGGTACGTGTTGATCGGCGGCACGTTCGGCGGGAACAGGTGGGCGTAGACGTGCCGCTCCCAGGCGTCGGTGTAGGCCCAGGTCAGGCCCTTGTAGATGCTCCAGGGCTGGTAGTTGATCGGCCCGGCCAGGCCGTCCTGCACGACCGCCAGCGCGGCGATGCTGGGGTAGTTCTGCGCGTCGATGAGCCCCGCGTTCGTGTAATTGAGGTTGCGCCGGCCGTCGGGACTGTTGCCCGAGCCGTCGTTGACCAGCGACTCGCTGACCGCCGCCGTGTTCGAGGTGCCGTCGGTGATGCTCGCCAGCGTGACGGTCACGTTCGTGTTCGCGTCCTGCGCGGTCGTGAGGCACCACCACTGGCCCAGGTACATCCGCGACATCGAGATGATGCCGGTCAGCGGCGGCAGAGAGCCCGTGTTCGGCCCGTCGCCCGGCAGGAGCACGTTGCGCGGGTGCCCGGTGTTCGCCACGTAATTGAAGTTGCCGGGCTGGTACTGGCAGGACGGATCGCCCGAGCAGGTGTTGAGGACGGCATCGGACGGGCACAAGAGCGTCGCGACGGTCGCCTTGTGCACCGTCATCTCGGTGGGGTTGGGGCCGGTGATGGCGCCGCTGTAGGCCCACTCCTCCGTGTAGCTGAAGTTCATCGAGTTGTACATCGTCGTCTGGTCCATGAACGGCGCGATGCCGCAGAACCACGAATGGGTGCCGGAGTTGCCGTTGATGCCGCCGGTCTCGGTGGCGTAGCGGTACTCGTGCAGCGGCGTGGCGCCGTTGACGTCGACGTAATTGGCGATCGCCAGCGTGATCTGCTTGAGGTTGTTGGTGCACTGCATCCGCCGGGCCGCCTCGCGCGCCGACTGCACCGCCGGCAGCAACAGCGCGATCAAGACCGCGATGATCGCGATGACGACGAGCAGCTCGATCAGGGTGAAGCCGCGTTGCTTGCGCATGGGACTCGTCTCTCTACCGGTGTCTCTCGGGGCTCGCAGCCACCTCCGTCCGATCCGTGGGGGCGGCCATTGCGCATCTCGTCGCGACAGGTCGCACGACGTCGCGACGGACGTCCCGTCGCCGGCGGCGACCACGGGACGGCCCTCATGGCATGAGACTTCATCGTACGCCCCGGAGTGTGATTTGTCTCCCTCAGAACTATGATAAATCGATGAAGATTTCCCGCGGCCGGGAGCGGCGGGGGCTCGCGGCGTTCAGACCGGCTCGATGATCGAGTCGGCCTCCTCGTCGAAGAGCGGGTGGGCGTCGGTGACGACGGGCTTCCTGGCCTCGCGGTGGCCCACGCCGAGGGTGATGATGATCGTGGCCGAGGCGGCCATCGAGACGCAGAGGTAGAGCAGGCCCCCCTTGAAGGAACCGGTCACGGTCTCGACGATACCCAGCAGCGACGGGCCGAAGAACCCGCCGAGGTTGCCCAGCGAGTTGATCAGTCCGATGCTGCTGGCGGCTGCGGCCTCGGTGAGGATCAGGCTGGGCAGGGCCCAGAACGCCGGCATGTACGCCTTGAGGCCCGTCAGCGCGACGGTGAAGCAGGTCACGGTCAGGGCCAGCCGTACCCCGGTCGGCAGCGAGGTCGGGATCAGCATCGTGCCCGCCAGCGCCACGGCGCCCAGGTAGATCGGCACCGAGGCGTGCAGCCGGCGCTCGCCGGTCCGGTCGGAGCTGCGGGCCACGAGGAGCTGGCCGGCCAGGCCGCCGAGCGGCGGGATGACCACGGCCCAGGTCAGGGCGTTCAAGTCCAGGCCGTACCACTTCTGCAGGATGCTGGGCAGGAAGAACTCGACACCGTAGCTGCTCGACACGACGAAGAAATAAGCGGCGGCCAGGAGCAGCACCTTGGGGTGCTGCACCGCGAGGGCAACGGCCTCGGCGATGCCGTGGTGCCGCGGCTTGCCGTGCCGCAGGCGCTCGGCTCGCAGCTCGCCCTCGAGGGCCTCGCGCTCGTCATCCTCCAGCCAGCGCGCGTCCTTGGGCCAGTCGGGCAGCGCGAGGAGGACGAGGATCCCCAGGATCACCGCCGGGATGCCCCAGCCGATGTACATCCATTGCCAGCCCTGGAGGCCCAAGAGCGCGGGATGCTGCACGGTCACCCCGCCGATCGTCTCCGTGGTGCCCATCCGCAGCAGGTAGTACGACAGCCGCGGGCTGACGGCCTGCGCCACCGGCGTGGCGATGAAGAAATACGCCAGCGCCTGCGCTCGGTCGCGCGAGGGGAACCAGTGCGTCAGGTAGACGATCACGCCGGGGAAGAAGCCGGCCTCCGCCACCCCTAGCAGGAACCGCACCGCGTAGAACTGCAGCGGTGTCTGCACGAACGCGGTCAGCCCCGCCACGATCCCCCAGCTGACCATGATCCGACAGAACCACTTGCGGGCGCTCCACCGCTCGACCAGCAGCGTGCCGGGGATCTCCAGCAGGAGGTAGCCGATGAAGAAGATGCCGGCGCCGAGGCCGATCACCTTGTTATCGAAGCCGGGCAGGTCCTCGGTCATCCGCAGCTTGGCCAGCGAGACGTTCACGCGGTCGACGTACGCGATGGCGTAGCTCAGGAACAACAGCGGCAGCAGCCGGATGTACGCCTTGGCTCGCGCGCGGTCGAGCGCACCGGCGGTCGGGAGAGGGGTCGACATAGGGCAGGCTCGCTCACTCGGAGGGTCGGATCGGGTTGGGTCGGATCGCATCGTCTCGCGCCAGACCGGGCCGGGGCCACCCGATCCGTCGATGCTCGAAAGTACCGCGCCGGAAGGAGTACCGCAAACCTCCGGCCCCCGTCATCGACTGAAGCCGGCATGCCCCGCGACATCGCGCCCCGCATGGATGACGTTCATCGGGTCGTTCAGGACCCGCGGGAAATCGCCCGAGGGTCGCTGAGGCAACTGGCGCACGGTTAGCGATACCGAAGTAGGGAAGATCGGGGGACGGCATGGCGAAAGGATTTCCGGCGATCGCGAACCTGCGGGACGTGGCGCGGCTCAATAATCGGCGCAGGGGCTGCGAACACCAGTTTAGGAGTACAGGGCGAAGACGCCGGGAATCACTGCCGTTTTCTTGAAGATCGTGTAAAGACGTCCGCGCCAGTCGCGGCCGGTGGGCCATCGGACCGTGTGCTGGTAGTACGGGCTTCCCGTCCATGGGAAGGAGGCTGCGGGCACGAGGCCCGTGGCGCGACGGGGCCGGGCGTGTCCGGTCCGCGGAGAGTCCAGGCCCAGGGGGCATGAGCATCATGGCGACGGATGACGGCGGCGAGTGTGGGGATCGCGGGATGGTCCGGAGTGGGCGCCGGTCGCGGCTGACGGTGCCGGTCTGGCCGCTTGCCGCGTTCGTCGTGGCGATGCTGGCGGGGGCGGCGCATCTCTCCGGGGCTTGCTGCGGCAAGGGGTCGCGGACGTCGCGACCGACCGCGATGATCGGGCACGACGGGGCGGTGAATTCGGTGCTGTTCCGCCCCGACGGGGCGATGATCGGCTCGGTCGGCGCGAACGGCTCGATCGAGGTCTGGGACCTGGACAGCGGCCTGATGCGCCCCATGCCGGCGGCGGAGCCCGGGCAGGGGCATTGCGCGGCGTTCAGTCCCGACGGGCGGCTGCTGGCGGCCGGCCGGGCCGGCGGGCCGATCGCGCTTCATGACCTGCAATCGCACGAGGTGCAGGCGCTGATCGATCCGTCCGCCGTCACCGTCGGCGCCAGGTGCGTGGCCTTCGCGCCGGACGGCCGGACCCTGGCCGTGGGTCGGACCGACGGGCGGATCTCGCTCTGGGACGTCGCCACGCGGAAGGCCCGATCGGAGCTGACCGGCCATGTCGAGGTCGTCTCGTCGCTGGCGTATTCGCCCGACGGGCAGACCCTGGCCTCCTCCGGCGGCGACCGCTCGGTGCGGCTCTGGGACCCGGCGGCCGGCCGGGAGCGGCGGGCGATCCCCGGCCAGCCCGGCATGCTCGTCGCGCTGGCGTTCTCGCCCGATAACCGCACCCTGGCCCTGGCCGACCAGCGGAGCCACGCCGTCCGGCTGTGGGACCTCCCTGCCGGCGCGGAACGCGACGCGCTCCACGGCGCCGAGGGCGCCGTGCTCGCCCTGGCGATCAGCCCCGAGGGCCGCACCCTGGCCGCCGCCGACTATCACGGCGCCGTCCGCTTCTGGGAGCTCGCCACCGGCCGGCTCGAATGGCCGAGGCTCGAGCACCCCGGCGTCCAGGCCCTCGCCTTCGCACCGGACGGGCGGCTCCTGGCCACCGGCGGATTCGACGGCACGATCTATCTCTGGGATTGGCCGCGGCCCGTTGATGGTTCGGATTGAGGCGAGTCGATCCTCCAGTCGGCGATGACCGGCGGGCGGAGTCGGAGACTCGCGCCCGGCCGGATGATCGATCGGCTCTACGAGCTATAGGTGCCGTAGATGTCATTGTTGCTGGTGGAGGCGTGATTGCCCATGACGACCGTCTTCTTCAGCGTGGCGGTGCCGCCGGTGCCCAGGTAGAGGCCGCCGCCGATGCCCTGGCCCGCCGTGCCGGCGGTGGCACCGCCTCCGGCGTTGCCGCCCTGGGCCCGGTTGCCGACGACCAGCACGTCGGAGAGCGACAGCGTCCCGCCGAGCGAGGTGCCGTAATAGGTCGTCACCGGCGCGGCGTTGTAGAGGGCCCCGCCCAGGCCGTTGCCGCCGGCGCCGCCGGCGCCGCTCGAGCCGCCGGCGCCCCCGCGCCGCCGACGGCGGCGTTGAGCGAGAGCAGGCCGCCGGTGAGATCGAGCGTCGAATCGGCGCCGTTATAGCCGGCGCCGCCGGCGCCGGTGCCGCCCGCGCCGCCGGCGCCCGAGCCGTTGCCGGCGCCGCCGTTGCCGCCCTGGGCCCGGTCGCCCAGGAAGGTCACATTCGTGCCCGTCACGGTCGCGGGCACGTTGACCGTGGTGAACGTGTAGTCGTTGTAGTTGTAGGTGGCGATAGAGAGGGCGCCGGCGCTGTAGAGGCCGCCGCCCAGTGCGTTGCCGCCCGCGCCGCCGCTGCCACTCGAGCCGCCAGCGCCGCCAGCGCCGCCGATGGCCGCATCCGCCGAGAACAGGGCGCCCGAGGCATCGAACGTCGAACCCATGTCGTTCTCGACGGCGCCGCCATAGGCCAGGCCACCGGCCCCGCCGCCGCCCGAGCCATCACCCGCACCGCCGGCTCCGCCCTGGACCTGATCGCCCAGGAAGGACGTATTCGTGGCCGTCACGGTCGCCGGCACCGGGGTGAAGGTGTAAATCCCGTTGCTGATCGAGAAGGCGAAGGAGCCGAACGAATAGAGGCCGCCGCCCAGGGCCCCTCCGGCCGCGCCTCCGGCGGTGCCCGCACCACTGGCGCCGCCGGCGCCGCCCTGGGCGAGGTTGCCCGAGACCGTCCCGCCATCGATCGTCAAGGATGCGGGCAGCGGGATGCCGGTCTGATTCCCCGTGGTCGGATCGTAATTGATGGTGGAACTGCTCAGGCTGTCGAGCCCGCCGCCGTAGGCGGTTCCGCCCGTGCCGCCGGTGCCGCCGGACCCGCCCGACCCGCCCGCGCCGCCGAGCGCCTGGTTGCCCGTGACCGGCGAATTGGTGAGCGTGACCGCGCCGCCGATCAGCTCGGCTCCGCCGCCGAAGACGCTTCCGCCAAACCCGCCCGTGCCGCCCGCGGCGCCGCCGATGGCCTGGTTGTCGGTGATGGGCGTATCGGTGATCGTCCCCTGAGACATGGTCAGGCCGCCCCCCTCGGCGATTCCTCCGTAGTTGAACGCCGTCCCGTTCGGGCCGCCCGCGCCGCCGAGGGCCCGGTTGCCGGCCACGGAGCTGTTCGTGATCGTCAGGGGACCCGTGCTGTTCAGGCCGCCGCCCACGCCATAACCCCCGGTGTCGCCGACGGCATCATCACCGCCCCGGGCCAGGTTGCCCGCGATGGTCGTCTGCGCGATCGTCGCGCTGGTCCCGCCGACGAAGTTGATATCGAGCCCTCCGCCGATGGCCGAACCGCCGCCTTCCCCCTGACCCTCGCCGCCGATCGCCTGGTTGCCCGTGAAGGCATCGCTGGAGAGGGCCACGACGTTCGGCACATTGACCGGGCCCTCCCCGCCCGACGTATAGCTCAGGGCGCCGCCCTCCGCGACGCCGCCGTAGGAGCCGATCGAGAAGCCCGCGCCCGCGGCGCCGCCGATCACCACGTTGTCGTGGAAGGTGCTGCCGGTGATCGTCAGGTCGTCGGCGAAGCTGTCGATCGCGCCGCCGTAGGCAGCCGCTCCGACCGGGGCGAAGGCGCCGTTGACGCCACTCCCGCCGATCGCCTGGTTGCCGGTGAAGGTGCACTGTGAGATCGTCAGGACCTCGGACTGGCTGTCGATCGCGCCGCCGTCGGCAAAGTCCGTGAAACTGCCCGGGCCGCCCACCGCCTGGTTGCCGCTGAAGGTCGTGCCGATGAGCGTCACGGTCGAGGTGAACTGGCTGTCAATCGCCCCTCCCTCGGCGGGGTTACCGATGCCGGAGAATTGCGACGCCGGGGCGCCGATCGCCGAATTGCCGCTGATCGTGCTGTCCTGGATGGTCAGGGTCCCGACGTTGTTGATGGCACCGCCCTGCGCCAAGCCGCTGCCGAACTCGCCGGATCCGCCCACGGCGGAGTTGCCGGTCATGGTGGAGCCGGTCAGCGTAACCGTCCCGCCCTCGTTGTCGATCCCGCCCCCGACCGCCGGTCCCCCACTCCCGATCGCCCCTCCGGCGAGTCCGACCGCCTGATTGTTCGTGATGGCCGAGTCGTCAACCGCGAGCGTGCCCGTGTTCTCGATGCCGCCGCCGGCGGAGGCATCACTGCCGCCCGCCTGATTGGCCGTGATGACGTCGTGGTCGAGCGTGAGGGAGCCGGCGTTGTCGATCCCGCCTCCCTGCGCGGCCGACCCGCCGGTGACCGTCAGGCCCGAGATCGTCACCGTCGTCCCCGAGGCCACGTCGAACACCTCGCTGTTCCCCCCGCCGCTGACGGCGAGCTGGCTCGCGCCCGGGCCGTCGATGGTGAGGCTCTGAGTGATGTCGAGCACGCCGCTGGTCAGCGTGATCGTCTGGCCTCGGAGCGAATGGGCGAAGGTGATCGTGTCGCCGCTGTTGGCGACGGCGATGGCCTGGCGGAGCGATCCGGAGCCGCTGTCGTGATTGTTCATGACGACCAGCGTGCTGAGCAGGGCACGAGTCTCGAGCGAGTCGATCCGTGGGGCGAACCGGCGGCGGCGGGGGCGCCCGGAGCCGTGGCGAGAGAAGGCGAGCCGCGAGAGGAGCTTCATGGTGCTTTTCTCCTGGATCGGGGAAACCGGAGTCCTTGTTGCGCCTGGCCGCCGAACCCGCGGACGGTCCTGGCCCCGACCGAGCCGCGGCGTCGAGGAGCGGGGAGACGACCGACGATCCCACCATCCCCTCGCTCACGCGCGCAGCCCGATCGAGGCCCGGCGTCCGGAGCCCGTCCGGCCGGTCGGTCAGCGTCCTACGAGTTATAGGCGCCGTAGATGTCGTTATTGGTCGCGGAGGCTCGATTGCCCGCCACGAGGGTCTTTTTCAGCGTGGTGGAACTGCCCGTCGCCAGGTAGAGGCCGCCGCCGATGCCCTGACCGGCCGCGCCGGGCGTGGCGCCGCCGCCCGCATCGCCACCTTGCGCCAGGTTCAAGGTGACCAGCGAACTGGACAGCGCCAGCGTCGCGCCGGGCAGCGTCCCGTAGGAGCTGGTGACCGGCCCGGCGTTGTAAACGGCCCCGCCCAGGCCGTCGCCGCCGGTGCCGCCCGATCCGCTCGAGCCACCCGCTCCGCCGTCGCCGCCGGTGGCGGCGTTGAGCGACAGTAGCGCATCGGAGAGATCGAGCGTCGAATCGGCGTCGTTATACACGGCGCCGCCGGCACCGGTGCCCCCCGCGCCGCCGTTGCCCGCTCCGTTGCCTGCTCCGCCGGCGCCGCCCTGGGCCTGGTCGCCCAGGAACGTGGTGTTCGTGACGCTCCCCGTCGCGGGCACCGGGATCGTGGTGTAGGTCCCGGTGGTGAAGTCATAATTCACGGCCAGATACCCGCCAGCGTAGAGGCCCCCTCCGGAGGCATCGCCGCCCGCGCCGCCGCTGCCGCCGGAGAGGCCGTTACCCCCCGCGCCGCCCTGGGCGACGTCGCCCGCCAGGGAACCGCCGGTGATCGTGAGGGTCGCCGGCAGCGGGGTCGTCACGAAGGTGTTGGTGGTGAAGTCGTAAGTCAGGCTGGCACCGCTCTGGATGAAGGTGCCGCCACCCTGGGCCGAGCCGCCCGATCCCCCGACGCTGCCCGCGCCGCCCGCGCCGCCGATCACCTGGTTGCCGCCGACCGATGAGCCGGAGAGCGTGAGGGCACCGCTGCTGCTGTAGATCCCGCCGCCCTGCGCCGATCCCCCGTCGCCGCCGGGGCCACCGCTACCGCTGGCGCCTCCCGCGCCGCCGATCGCCTGATTGCCGGTGACCGGCGAATTGGTGAGGGTGAGCGGGCCGAAGCTAACCAGGCCGCCGCCGATGGCCGATCCGCCCTGCCCCCCGCCGTTGCCCGAGACACCGACGCCCCCGGCGCCGCCGACCGCCTGATTGCCGGTGACCGGCGTGTCGGTCAGCGCGAGGCTGGCTTCGTCGTTGATCAGGCCGCCGCCCTGGGCGTCGCCCGCGAAGCCGCTCGAGCCGCCGGCGGCCGTGTTCCCCGTCACGAAGCTGTTCGTCATCGACATGGAGCCGGAGCCCGAAACGTCGAGGCCGCCGCCGATGCCGTCGGACCCGTAACTTCCCGTGGCATCGCCGCCCCCCTGGGCCAGGTTGTCGGTGATGGTGGTCCAGGCGATCGTGGCCGTCGGCTGGGGCGGGCTGGAGAGGCCGATGTTCAGGGCGCCCCCGATGGCGTAACCACCACCTCCTCCCTCGCCCTCGCCGCCGATCGCCTGGTTGCCGCTGAAGGTATCGCCGGTCAGGGCGATCGAGCCGACCAAGGTGATGTTACCGTAGCCCACCGTGCCCTCCGGGAAGTCCAGCGCGCCGCCCTGCGCCGGACCGCCGGAGCTGAAGACCGAGCCAGACCCCGCCGTGCCGCCGATCGCGGCGTTGCCGCGGAAGGTGCTGCCGGTGATCGTCAGGATGTCGGATTCGCTCTCGATGGCGCCGCCGAAGGCGAGCCCTCCCTCCGGGGAGAAGGCGCCGGCGCCGCCGGCACCCCCCAGGGCCCGGTTGCCGGTGACGGTCGCCTGGGTCAGCGTCAGGGTCGTCCCCTGGCTGAAGATCGCGCCGCCGGACGCCGCTCCGCCGAGGCCGCCCGAGCCGCCAACCGCCGAATTCCCGCTGATGGTGCTGCCGGTGATCGTCACCACCGAGCCGGGGTTGTCGAAGATCCCGCCGCCCTCTGCGCTGCCCGAGAAGGCGATGTAGCCCATTCCCGAGCCCCCCTGGGCCACGTTGCCGCCGATCGTGCTGTTCGTGGCGTTCAGCGTCGCGGGGACGAAGACCGTCGAGCCATCGCTGAGGTACGCATAGGCCGGGAAGTTCGCGATCCCGCCACCCAGCGGCGTGCCGCCGTCCGAGCCCGATGTGCCGAGGGCCGTATTGCCGCTGAGCGTGCTGTCCCGGAGGGTCACCGTACCCCCGTAATTCATGATGCCGCCCCCCCACGGCAGGAGGCTCATCGCTTGGTTGTCGGTCACCGCCGAGCCGTTGATCGAGAGCGTCCCCAGATAGTTGAAGATCCCGCCGCCCTGGCCGATGAAGCCGCTCGCCTGGTTGCCCGTCACGGCGTCGCCATCGAGGGTCAAGGTACCGCTGTTGTAGATCCCGCCACCTTGCGAGGCCGACCCGCCGGTGATCGTCAACCCCGAGATCGTCACCGAGGCGCCCGAGGCCACGTTGAACACCTCGCTGTTCCCCCCGCCGCTGACCGCGAGCCGGCTCGCCCCTGGGCCGTCGATGGCGATGCTCTGGGTGATGTCGAGCTCGCCGCTGGTCAGCGCGATCGTCTCGCCGCGCAGGGAATGGGCGAAGGCGATCGTGTCGCCACTGTGGGCGTCGGCGATGGCCTGACGGAGCGATCCGGAGCCGCTGTCGTCGTTGTTGGTGACGACCAGGGTGCTGAGCAGGGCGCGGGTCTCGAGCGAGTCGATCCGCGGGGCGAACCGCCGGCGGCGGGCGCGCGCCGGGCTGCGATGCGAGGAGGCAAGCCGTGTGAAAGGCCTCATGGTGCGTTTCTCCTTGGTTGGGCGACCGGGATAATCATCGATCCATTCCGATATCGAACGACGGCGCGCACGGCGAACGGGCCGCGCGGCACGGGGTCCGCGGCGAATCACGAGGCATCGGGTCGAATCGGACGGCGGATCACGCCGTCAAGGGTCCGATCGAGGGTCTGGCGTCCTGTCCGTCGGTGGTGGCCCGCGGCCGGCGTCGGCGAGGCCGAGCAGCCCGGCCGCCTCGGCGCGAATGCGCTCGATCTCATCGTCTCGGGGAAGTCCCTGGAGCCGGCGGTCGGTGCGGTCGAAGCAGTCCCTGGCGCGGTCGAGCTCGTCGAGCTGGTGGTGGGCCATCGCCAGGAAGAAGCCGTAATGCAGCAGGTCGCCGTGGTTGAGCCCGGCGGCGTGCTCGAGCGCGGTGACCGCCTCGTGCGGGGAGTCGTCGCGATACTGGGCGACGCCCAGAGTGGCCCAGGCGACCCACCCGGGGGAGCGGGCGAGGATGCCCCGGGCGATCCGGATGGCCTCGGGCGGGTCGCGGTGCTCGACGGCCGGGCTGTTCGCCAGGAACCAGGCGAGCAGGTAGGGTGCAATCGGATCGTCGCCGGCCTCGACAGCACGGCGGAGCGATTCGCCCGCCCGCTCGCAGTAGGCCCTCACTGCCGCGGCGCGCGCCCGGGCGCGAGCGATCCGTCCCGCGCGGCGAGGTCGGCGCAGCGCGACCAGATCATCGCGGCCGCGGTGTCGACGGTCTGGCTCTGGGCCGGCTGGCGCTCGTGCTCGCGCTGGCGACCCGCGCCGGCCGGGGCGTCGCGAAGGAGGTCGCCGGCGACGGCGGCGGCCTCGGCATGCGCGCCGAGCAGGATCAGGACGTCGGCCAGCAGCCGCCGATGGTCCAGCAGGCGGCGGCGATGCTCGGCCACGGCGGGCTCGCGGCGCATCGCCTGTTGCTGGAGGTCAACGGCCCGGAGGAGCGACTCGCGGGCCTCGGCGTAGGACCGGCACACGGCCTTGAGCCGGCCCAGGTGGAAGAGCGCCCCGGCCAGGGCCTCCAGCTCGGCGGGGTCGTCGGGCCTCTCGGCGAGCAGGGCCTCGCGGAGCTGGACGGCCCAGCGGATCCCGCCCTCGAGCCGGTCGAGCCGGCCGTCCCGAGCGGGGACCTGCCCCGAGAGGTAGAGTTCGGCGACTCGCTCGTGCGCCTGCGCCATCCGCCGCCGCAGGGGCGGCGATCCCTCGCGGACCGAGCCGGGCACTCCTTCCAGATATGCGACCGATTGCTGGTAGAGCGCCGCGGCATCGCGCGGCGCCCGGCCGCCAACAGCACGTCGGCCAGGTCGAGGACGGTCAAGGCCCGGTCCTGCTGGAACGCCGGCACATCGGGCGATTGCGAGGCCAGCTTCTCGTCCAGTTCGAGCGCCCGACGGAGCAGGCGCTCGGCCTCGTCGTGCCCTCCCGGCTTTCCGGCCGTGAGCATACCCAGGTCGTGGAGCGCGCGGGCCAGCTCCTGGCGATAGACCGGCACGTCCGGTTCCAACTTGAGCATCTCTTCATAGAGATCGACGGCCTCGCGGAACGCCCGCTCGGCTTCATCGCGCCGGCTCGTCGTGGACAGGAGTTGACCGAGGTTGCCCCGCACGCCCGCCCGTAACTCCCGCGTCCCCCCGTCGCGGGTGCTCGCCGCCAGCTCGAGGGTCTTGCGGTAGGCGGCCTCGGCCTCCGCGTCCCGCTTCAACAGGTGGAGCAACACGCCGAGGCGATGGTGGATGGCCATCAGGCGGCCGCGGGTCCGGGGCGAGGTATCATCGTAGACCCGATCCGCCAGGGTCCGGGTCAATTCCACGGCGCGGGCGAGGACGGGCTGGGCGTCGGCGACCCGGTCCGAATCGATCAGGAGCTGGCCGAGCTGGCCGTAGCTCCGGCCCAGCCATTCCAGGACGTCGAGCGCGGCCCTGGAGAGGGGCGCCTCGGGCGGGATCGCCTCGAGCACCGCGATCGCCTGGCGGTAGGCCGCTTCGGCCTTGGCGGGCTCCCCCAGCATGCGCCGGATGTCGCCGACGCGGAACGCCGCTTTCCCCGCCCCGGCGCGGAGGGCCGGGTCGGCGTCGCGCTCCATCGAGAACTTGTCGTAATATTGCAGCGCCTTGGTCAGCAAGACGAACCGGATCGGATGCAGGCCCGGCACCTTGCTCAGCAGGTCGGCGGTCTCGGTGTACATGTCTTCGACGGCGCGGCGGGCCTCGTCGCGCTGGCGGCTGGCCTCGTCGTGGGCCCGCTTGGTCCTGGCCTGCTCGGCCAGCACCATCCCGAAGGCGACGCCCAGCGCAAGCACCATCGCGGCCAGCAGCGGGACGGCGACGACCAGGGCCGCGGCGTACCGCCGCGCCCATCGCGCCGATCGTTCCAGCGGGCCGGGGCGCCGCGCCATGATCGGCCGGTCGTCGAGGAACCGGCCCATGTCGTCGGCGAGCTGCTGCGCCGTGGCGTAGCGGCCGGCCGGGTCCTTGGACATCGCCTTGAGGATGATCGTCTCGAGGTCGCGCGGCACCGCGGGCTGGATCGCGCGGGGCCGCCTCGGCTCCTCCTGGGCGATCCGGCGGAGCAGCTCCTGGCGATCCGAGCCCGCGAAGACCGGATGGAGCGTCACCAGCTCATACAGGGTCGCGCCCAGCGAGTAGACGTCGGTCCGCTCGTCGACCACGGCGTGATCGGCCGTCGCCTGCTCGGGGCTCATGTACCGCAGCGTGCCCAGCAGGTCGCCGGGCGCCGTCAGGGTCGCCTCGCCCTGGAAGCGGGCCAGGCCGAAGTCGGTGACCCACAGGTGTCCCCGGCCGTCGACCATCAGGTTCGACGGCTTGACGTCGCGGTGCAAGACCCCCTGCTGGTGCGCGTGCTCCAGCGCCTCGGCGGCCTCGCGGCCCAGGCGGGCGGCCTCGCGGAAGCAGGACCGGTCGCGGCTCGATGTCGAGCCCAGCGACCAGCTCGGCGACGTGTCCCGAGGCCTGGTAGGGTGGGTGCAACCCACCGGATCGTCGCCGCGGGAACCGGTGGGTTGCACCCACCCTACGAGGTCTGATTCGCTTCCGCGCCCCGCGACGGGCATCGTCAACGTTGACACGACCTGGGTCGCGTCCTCCTCGTCCTGGCGGCGCAGCTCGGCGATCAACTGGGCGAGCGTCGGCCCGTCGATGAGCTGCATGGCGTAATAATGGATGCCGCCCTCACAGCCGACCGAGTACACGGGGACGATGTGCGGGTGCTGGAGGTGCGAGGCGGCCTGGGCCTCGACGCGGAACCGGGCGATCTGGCGGGGATCGATCGCGGCGGCGAGCGGGAGGACCTTCAGCGCCACCCGGCGGCCCAGCGAACCCTCCACGGCCTCATAAACCACGCCCATGCCGCCGCGGCCGATCTCGCGGACGACGCGGAAGTCGCCGATCCGGGGGGCGTCGGCGTCGGGTTCGAGCTCGGCGTCCGAGTCCGGGCCCGACGGCTCGGATCCGGACCGGCGCCGGTCGCGGCCGGCGCCGCGCCCTCGGGTCCTGGGGTGATATCCAGCGCCTCGGCGGCGGCCTCCACCAGGTGCAGGCTCCGGAGGCAGGCGCGGAGCCGCCCGGCGATGGCGGGGTGCCGGCGGACCCAGTCCTCGGGGTCGACCGGCCGGCCGGCCTCGACCTCGGCGAGGTAGGCATCCAGCACCGCCGCCAGCTCGTCCTCGTCTTCGCCCTCGAGGCTGAGGGGCTCGTCGCCGTTGAGCGACGGCCGACCATCCGCGATCATCGGGGCCTCCGGTCCGAACCGAAAACCGAAAACCGAAAACCGAAAACTCAATGTGCCAGGATGCCGCTGAGTCGCTCCAGCGCCCGGGTCCAGAGCATGCGGACGGCGCCCGGGGATCGGCCCATGCGGGCGGCCACCTCGTCGAAGCGGAGCCGCTCCAGGTTCCGCAGGATGATCACCTCGCGATAGTCGGGCGGCAGGGCGGCCAGGGCGTCGGCCAGGAGCACCGCCTGCTCCCGCCGCGACGCCGCGGCGCTGGGCGACGAGGCCGTCGCGGCCAGGGCCTGCTGCATCCGCGCGCCGGAGCGCTCCAGCACCGCCTCGAGCGACTCCTGCCGCCGGTAGTCGCGCAACCCCGCTTTTTGCCGCCGCGCCTGGTCGGCCAGGTTGCGCACCAGGATCCGCCGCAGCCACGCCACGACCTCCCGCTCCGTCGCCCCCTCGAACCGCGGGAAGTCCCGGTGCGCCTCCAGGAACGTCTCCTGCACCAGGTCCGAGGGGTCCAGCCGCAGCCGCAGCGTCGTGCCGATCAGGGTCCGCGCCAGCAACCGCGCATAATTACGATACTGCGCCAGCAATTGACCGAACGCCTCGAGGTCTCCGGCCCTCGCCCGCTCCAGCAGCTCCTCGGCCGTCCGGATCGATTCTGGCATCGAGATCGTTCCCCCCTCAAGGATGGGCGAGACGCCCCCATCAATTGTCACACGCCGGCGGGCAAAACCCAAGATGACGCGGGCGACCGCCGTGCCGCGCCCTGCGTCCTCGCACCGGGAGCGTCTCCTCGAGCCTTCGACCGCGCTCGAAAACGCTCGACCTGGCATCGTTCCCAACCCCATTCGCGCCTTACATTTAGCGCCGATCGCCATCGAACTTATCCTGGCATTGCGGTGTCTTGCAACATTGCCAAACATCATCCTTGCAGCCAGGATCGGGGCACTCTATGATGGTTTAGTTAATGGTCGGGCTCGATCGTTCTCAATTCCGCCTCTTGCGATCCGGAAGCGATGTTCGCTTTATTTATCAAAATGCGTCGATGACAGGACCAGGGAGCAGGACGAATCACGGCGGGTCGTTCGCGCGAGCCGTTCGGGACGTCCTATCGAGGTGAAGAGATGGCGAAGAAGGCATCCTCCAAACGGGCCGAGGGATCCTCCAAACGGGCCGAGGGATCCTCCAAACGGGCCGGGCCGGACGGATTGAACGACAGCGAGTGGGAGGTCTTGCTCAGCCGGATCGAGGAGGGCCGGTGCACGCCGTTCCTCGGCGCGGGGGCTTGCCACCCGCCCTTGCCGCTCGGCTCCCAGATCGCCAGGGAGTGGGCGAAGGAGTACGGGTATCCTTTCGAGGATGATGGCGACCTCGTCCGGGTCGCGCAGTTCGTCGCCATGAACTACGATCCCATGTGGCCCAAGGGGGAGATCCTCCGGCGGATCGAGGGGCAGGGGACCCCCGACTTCACGGGGCCGGACGAGCCGCATCGGGTCCTCGCCGGGCTCCCGTTGCCGGTGTACATGACGACGAATTATGATGATTTTATGATGAGGGCGCTCCAGCGGCACGATTTCCGGCGGCCGCGGCGGGCGCTCTGCCGCTGGAACTCGCTGCTGAAGGACGAGCCGTCGGGCCTCGAGGATCTCCCGCCCGACGGGCCCAACCCGGCCAATCCCGTCGTCTTCCACCTCCACGGGCACAGCAAGTCGGAATCCGTCGTCCTCACGGAGGATGATTACCTCGAGTTCCTCGCCGGCATCGCCCACGACCCCGATCTGCTGCCCAGGCCGATCCGCAATGCGCTCGATCGCTCGTCGCTCTTATTCATCGGCTATCGGCTGGCCGACTGGAACTTCCGGGTCCTCCTCCAGGGTCTCAGGACGAGCCGCCAGAGATTCTGGGGGGTGATCGTCGTGCGGCCCCCTTCGTTCGACTCGACGGAGGGGTCCCCGCCCGCCAAGGGGAGCCGCCCGCGGAAAGGGGAGGCGAGCGCGGATCCGCGGGCCGAGGCCGACGAGAAGCGGGCCAAGGCGATGGGCTACCTGGAGCGCTACTATCACAATCTGGACCTGAAGGTCTACTGGGGTACGGCGCGCCAGTTCTGCGGGGACTTATGGGCGCGGTGGCAAGAGCGGCGTCGCCGCCCCTGATCGAGAGAGAACCCGGCGGAGGGATCGACTCCCGCGACGGCCACGTCGGCCGAGATCGGGGACAGGGACAGGACCGGCGTCCGGCCGCCCGATCGCGCCGGCCCGGGCGAGGAGGCAGGTATGGTGAGCAGGGTCGCGAAGACGAGCGGGCGAAGCAGTCAGGGCCTCAGCGCCACCGAATGGGATCGGCTGCTGACGCGGATCCAGGAGAAGAAATGCACGCCGTTCCTGGGGTCCGAGGCGGTCGAGCTCCGGGAGCAGTCCCAGGATGATCTCCAGTTCGATGCGCTGCTGCGCTGGCTCCGCAAGCGCAAGCCGGAATTGTCCCCGGACGAGGAGAAGGCCTGCTTCGGCAAGGTCCCCTCATCGTCGTTGCTGGCCCGGGTCCTGGCCGAGCGTTATCACTATCCCTGGATCGACGAGGACGACCTGGCCCGGGTCACGCAGTTCGTCGCCACGCAGTACGGCTGGGACCGGCCTCGAAGGGACATCATCGACATCCTGGAGAAGATCACCCCGCCCGACTTCGGGCGGCCGGACGAGCCGCACGGGATCCTGTCCACCCTCGCGCTGCCCGTCTACATCACGACGACGTATTACGACTTCATGACCCAGGCCCTCCACAAGAGCGGCCCGATCCCCCGGACGGCCGTCACCGAGCGATGCCGCTGGAACCCGCGCGACAGCGAAGACGCCTCCGCGATCACCTCGGAGTACAACCCGATACCGAGCCGCCCGCTGGTCTACCACCTCTACGGCCAGATCGGCGTCGATCGGTCGCTGGTCTTGACCGAGGACGACTACCTCGACTTCCTGATGAATACCTCCCAGTTTCCGGAGCTGATCCCGCCGGTGGTCAGGAAGGCCCTGTCGAACACGTCGCTCCTGTTCCTGGGCTACCACGTCTGCGACCTGGAGTTCCGGATCCTGCTCCGCCGTCTCGCGGCATGGCCTTACTTCATGAACAACCTGCACAAGCCGCACGTCTCCGTCCAGATCGTCGCGGTCGGCGACGGGCCGACGAAGCCGCGGGCCTACAGCACGCTGGATTACCTGAAGGATTATTGCGGGGAGCTCAAGATCTCGGTCCATCCCGGGACATCGCGCCAGTTCATCGAGGAGCTGAAGGAGCGTTGGGAGCGATTCAATGCCTAGGACCAAGCGCGCCCCGGCGGCCGTCCTCGAGCCCTTCCCGGGCGCCCGCCCGTTCGAACGCCGGGAAGGGCCGATCTTCTTCGGCCGGGATGGGGAAGCCAACGAGCTGAGCTGCCTGGTCGTCGCCCATTCGGCCATCCTGCTCTACTCGCCGTCGGGGGCCGGCAAGACCTCGTTGATCAAGGCCAAGCTCATCCCGATGCTGGAGGACAGGGAGAAGTGCACGGTGCTGAACGTCGCGCGGCTCCAGGGCGCGCCGATCGACCCTCAGTCCGGGCCGGTCCGCAACCCCTTCGCGTTCCACACCCTCAAGAGCTGGGACGCGGGCCAGGAGAAGGCGGGGGCCGCCCCGGCCGACGACGAGTGGCTGGCGAGCCACACGCTGAGCGAGTACCTCGAGGGCTTCTTCAAGGCGAAGCGGAGGAAATCCAGAGAGCCCTGCGTGGCGATCTTCGACCAGTTCGAGGAGATCTTCACGTCCGACCCCGACGGCACGGCGAGCCGGCGGCGCTTCTTCGAGCAGGTGCGCGAGGCGAGCGAGAAGTTCCCCATGCTGCGGATCCTCTTCGCCATCCGCCAGGATTACCTCGCCGAGCTCGACCCTTACCTCGGCCTCCTCCCCGAGCGGCTGCGGACCCGCTACCGCCTGGAGCGGATGCGCAGGGAACCCGCCCTGCTGGCCATCAAGAATCCCCTGGAGAAGGCCGGACTCGCGATCGACGACGAGGTCGCCGACGCGCTGGTCGACAACCTGCTGGCCGTCCACCGATCGCCCGGCTGGGAGCCGAGCGATTCGCCCGAGGACCAGTTCGTCGAGCTGGTGCAGCTCCAGGTGGTCTGTCGCGAGCTCTGGGAGAGCCTGGCCGAGAATGAGAAGACGATCACCGCGGACCACCTGGAGCGGGTGGGCGACGTGGACAGCGCGCTGACGCGCTTCTACGTCGGGTGCGTCCGCGACGCGGCGGATCGATCGCAGATCAAGGAAGGGGTCGTCCGGCGCTGGGTCGAGGAGGAGCTGATCACCTCGGCCGGGACCCGGGCCGTCGTCTTCTGGGACCCGAAGGGCGACGGGCCGCTCCCCAAGGACGTCGTCGACCTGCTGGATGAGCGGCACCTGATCCGCGAGGAGCGGCGCGGCCGTGACACCTGGTACGAGCTGGCGCACGACCGTTGGGTTGACCTGATCCGCGCCTCGAACCGGCAGTGGCGCAAGGACGCGGCCGGTGAGGCGCTCGTGGCCCTGGAGGACAAGGCGGACCGGTGGGAACGCGGCGAGGGCCGGCTCCTCGAAGACGCCGAGTTGGTCGAGGCGGAATCCGCCCTGCAGAAGTGCGTGGCCAATCAGGCGGAGCCCAGCGAGGCCCTCTCCGAGTTCGTCGAGCAGAGTCGGCAGGCCCGCAGGGAGAAGGACCTGCGGATCCGTGAGATGCAGAGCAAGGAGCTCAGCAGGGCGCAGGAGAAGGAGCAGGCCGCCCTGCGCGAGAGGAAGAAGGCCCTGTTCGAGAAGGAGGATGCCGTACGCCAGATGATGGCCGCACTGGAGGCGCAACGCCAGGCCGACAAGGAGCGGGAAGCGATCGCGGAGAAGGCCCAGCGGTTGAAGATGGAGCAGATGGAGGAGCTGGCCCGGAAGGACCGGGACCGGAAGGCGGCGATGGCGGCCGAGCACGCGGCCCTGGAGGGCCAGAAGCAGGCGCTGGGCGACAAGGAGGCCGCGCTGGAGGCGCGGCGGCGGGCCGACGAGGAACGAGTCGAGACCGAGGAGAAGGCACGGCGCGCGGAGGAGGAATCCTTCCGCCGCGCGGCCGCGCAGGCCGAGAAGATCGCCGAGGCCGAGCGGCAGCGGGCCGAGGCCGAGCGGCAGCGGGCCAAGTCGGCGGACCTGGCCAACTGGCAGACGCGCCGGAAGAACTTCTGGCTGTCGGTCCTGCTCCCGTTGGCATCCGTACTGGCGGTGTTCTCGATCTACCTGGGCATCGTCGGCCAGGCCGCCCGCGTCGCGGCCGAGCGCGACGCGAAGCTCTTCCTGGCGAGCAAGCTGACCTCGGACTCGAACATCGTGCGGCCGACCGATCCCCAGCTCAGCCTCGTCCTGGCCGCCGAGGCCGTCGAGAAGCTCCGCCAGTTGGGCGCCCCGAGCAACCAACGGGCGGAGCGCGAGGCCGATGATGCCCTGCGGCAGGCGCTGGCGAGCTCGCTGCTGCGCCTGGTCCTGGAGGATCGCGCCGGTCGGGTCACCTGCGCGGCGTACAGCCCCGATGGGATGCATGTCGTCGTCGGCTACGAGGATGGCGCGGCCGGCATCTGGGATGTCGGCTCCGGCAAACGGATCGCGACGCTCCCCCACGACCCGCCCGTGCGGCGCGAGCGGACCGAGGGGGCGGCCGCCCCGGCCTCGGTGCGCATCCTCAGCGTCGCGTTCAGCCCGGATCCCCAGGGCCGGTGGGTCGCGACCGGGGCCGATGACGGCAAGGTCCGGATCTGGGACGCGCGCTCCGGGGCGCCCCTCGCGACGATCGATGGCCGGCTCCCCGGGCCCCCATGCGGCCCGGTCTTCGGCCCGGACGGCCAGCGGCTGGTGACCCTCGATCGCGACGGGCTGGCGGCGAAGCTCTGGGATTGGAAAGCGCACCCCGACAAGCCCATCCGGATCCTGACGGGCCACGCGGGACCCCTCACCGGGGCGGTGTTCAGCCCCGATGGCCGGCGCGTCGTGACCTCCGGCGAAGACCGGACGGCGCGCGTCTGGGACGTCGAGACCGGGCGCCTGCTGGCGACGTCGCCGCTCCACGACGGCCCCGTCGTCCGCGCGGCCTTCGACCCGACGAGCAAGCTCATCGTCTCGATCGCGGGCGAGTCGCTCAGGTCGATCGGGGGCGAGTCGCCCAGGGTGGGCCTCCGCGGCTCCACCGCGCCGGCCAGGTCCTCGACGGGGCCGCGCGGCCGGCCGGCCGCACCGGGCGCCTCGGACCTACCGGCTGGACCCGAGGGCGGATCCGGCACCGCATCGGCGCCGGAGACCTGGGCCTTGGTCTGGGAGGCCGATACGGGGCGGGAGAGGTTGGCGCTGCGATCGCGGGAGGCGATCCCCGACAAGGACCTCGCCGGGGACCCATCGACGCCGCGCGGCGGCGGACACGACCGGAGGATCCTCTGTGCCGCCTTCAGCCCCGACGGCCGATTCCTGGCCACCGGCGGCCGGGACGCCAGGGCGATCATCTGGTCGCTCGAGTCATCGGCCCAGGTCGTCACCGTCCCCGGCCACACCGGCCCGGTGCGGGATATCGACTTCGACCCGGAGAGTCGATTCATCGTCACCTCCAGCGACGACCAGACGGCACGCGTCTGGTCGGTCGAGTCCGGGCGGCCCATGGCGACCCTCAAGCAACATGCCGGTCCGGTGTCCCTGGGCAAGTTCGGTCGCGGGGCCCAACTCACCGTCGTCACGCTCGCCGATAAGGTCCGGATCTGGGACGCGGGCCTCGGCGAGATCGTGGCGAAGCTACCGGCGAAGACCGACGCCGCCAGGGCCGGCGTGTTCAGCCCGGATGGGGGGCGCGTCGTCACCTGCGGCGCCTCCGCCCGCATCTGGGATCTGCGAGCGGTCGGGCCGGGCGGCGGCGATCCGCCATCGCTCGAGCTCCGCGGACACGACGGGTCGGTCCTCGGCGCCGCCTTCAGTCCGGACGGTGCCCGCGTCCTCACCGCCGGCGCCGACCGGACCGCGCGGATCTGGGAGGCGGGGACGGGCACCCTGCTCCGGAGCCTCGTCGGCCACCGGGCCGACGTGAATGACGCGACGTTCAGCCCCGATGGGCGCCTCGTCGCGACGGCCAGCTCCGACCACACGGCCCGGATCTGGGACGCGCGGACCGGCGAGCTGCGGCTCGAGCTGACGGGCCATCAGTCGATCGTCTCGTCGGTCACCTTCGGCGCCGATGGTTCGCGGGTCGTCACGATGGGCTCGGATGGCGAGGTCGCGCCTCTGGAATCTCAGGACCGGGGAGGGGACGCCGTTCCCCCTCGCGAGCCCGTCCGAACCGATGCCCGAGGTCAGGTCCGCGGTCCTGAGCCCCAATGGTGCCACCCTGCTGATCGCCGGCGGCCGGCCCGTCTTCTCGGTCGAGAAAGGGACGACGAAGATCTGGGGCACCGGCGACAGGCGCCAGCAAGCCAGCCTCGACGAGCTGAGCCTGCCGCTCGGGATCGCCGAATTCAGCCCCGATGGCAAGGTCCTGGCCACGAGCTGCCAGGGCCCGCTCAGGCGCAGGACATCGGCACCGTCCGGCTCTGGGACGCCGCGACGGGGCGCCCGCTCCGCGAGCTGCGCGGCCACACCGACCGCGTCAGCGTCATCGTCTTCAGCCCCGACGGCCGCCTCGTGGCCACCGACGCGGCCGACGGCACGGGCCGGATCTGGGACGCCGCGAGTGGCGCGTGCCTCGCCACCCTGTACGGACTGACCGGCTCCCAGGGGGCGATGGCCTTCAGCCAGGATGGGAAGAGGCTCGCGACGGAGGGGGGCTACCAGCGGACCAAGGTCTGGAATGCGGCGACGGGTCATGAAGAACTCACGCTCTCCGGCCCGGACTACCCGGTCGAGCACCTGGAGTTCAGCCCCGATGGCCGGCTCCTCCTGGCCAGCGCCGCCGACTCGCCGCCCAAGGTCTGGGACCTCGAGACCCGCCGACCCCTGCCCGAGCCCGGAGGAGAACCCTTCCCGGCGGCGAGGTGGGCGCGATTCAGCCCCGACAGCCGGCACGTGCTGGAGGCCGATTGGGAGTCGCTCACGCTGAGGGATGTCAAGACCGGCAAGCCGAGCGACACGACGGCCCTCCGGGGAATCGAGCCGGACGATCGCGTGGCCTTCCTCCCCGACGGGAGGTCCGTGATGGCCTTCGGCCCGCGCCGGGCCCTGATCTGGGAGCTGGGGAAGGAGCCGGTGGTGCGGATCCGCCCGGACCTGGCGGCGGAGCGACTCCCGCGGTTGGCCCGCTTCATCGGCACCATGCTGGGCGAGGGGGTGCGCCTGCTGGGGAAACGGGGCACCCCCCCGGGCACGGCCAGTCACGCCTTCGCCGTCAGCCCCGACGGGAGGCGCGTCCTCATGGTCGGCGATGCCGGCTCGGCGTGGCTCTGGGACCTGGATCGGCCCGACCAGCCGGGCCGGCCCATCGGTCATGAGGGGCCGGTCGCGGCCGTCGCCTTCAGCCGCGACGGCTCTCGCCTGCTCATCTCGAGCGGGACCGCCAGCCGGGTCAGGAACGAGGCGATCGCACTCGCGTGGGACCTCGGGCCGGATGGGGGACCCAGGGCCCTGGACGGCCACACCGACATGGTCACCGCCGCGGCGTTCAGCGGCGACGGTCGATACGCCGTCACCTCCGGCATGGATAGCCTGGCGCGGATCTGGGACACCTCCACCTGGCGGCAGGTCGCCGAGCTGCGCGGCCACGAAGGCCCCGTGCTCTCGGCCGCGTTCAGCCCCGATCGGGAGGCCCGATACGTGGTGACCGCGGGCGAAGACCGATCGGCGCGGCTCTGGTTGTCGAGCACCGGCGCCGCCCTGATGGGGCTGCACCGCGCCGCCGGGCCGATCTCCGCCGCGGGGCTCAGTCCCGACTTGAAGACGGTGGTCGCGTCGTCAAAATCAGGTAATTTCTACCAATCAAATTTTTACAAGGTTGTGATATTTGAGGATACTGAGGTTCTCCTCGGCCTCGACGCGACGCGGGCCGCCCGGGACTCCCGGCCGCTCACGCCCGAGGAGAAGAGTCGGTACCATCTCAAGTGAGCCCGCCCCGTGACGGGGGCGGGCGGATGAGGGATGGCACGGTCGTTCATCGCTCGTCGAGCGGGCCCGGCCCGCCCGGGCGACCCGAGGAGTCCGGTGGCCGTCCGCCGCCGGGCGGTTCCCTTTGCATCGGCGCCGCGGGGTGCGGACGCCGGCGGCGTGCCGGCCCGCGGGCGCCCGGCCATCTCACGGGGGGATTTCGATGGCGAGGAAGAAGCCGAGGTCATCCGGAGGGGGGCCTGCGCGGCCGGCCCCGCCAGCACCGGGGGAGGGGGCCCCATCCGCCCAGGGAAGCGCGAACCCGCCGCAGGCAACCGCCGGACCCGCTCCGGCGGCGGTCGCCGCCGGACCGCCGCCCACTTCCAGGGCGATCGACTTGCCCGAGGGTGATCCCGGGAAGAAGCCATTCACGCCCAAGGTCCTCGATCGGACGGTGATTGCCATCCCTCTCCTCGAGGATCTCGAGGAGGAGCGGGAGGCCAGGAAGCAGGATCCCTCGCTCGCGCCAAGCGCCGGAAGCTCATCATCGACCTCAACCTCGGATACCGCGCGGGCCGCGAGAACGGCCGGACGCGCGCCGGGAGCTGATCGATCAGGTGACCGGAGGCGAAGCCGAGGCGAGGATCAACCGGACCAAGACCGACCTCAGCCAGCAGTACATCTTCTGCCAGTTGACGGGGCCAGAGATCGAGGAGCTGGTCCGGCTGGACAGAGGGGACGAGCAGAAGGCGACGTCGCTCGCGCAGCGGTCGATCTACCGGATCTGGCCCGACTTCCAGATCAAGGCGCACATCACCAAGTCGATCAGCACGGTGAAGGCCGACGCGGCCCGTAACGCCTTCTCGGCGCTGGGCGAGGGGATCGTCTGGGCGGTGATGGACTCGGGGATCGACAAGGACCACCCCCATTTCCGCAAGCACAGGAACCTGGAGCTCCAGCCCGCGCTGAAGCATACCAGCTTCACGGATCTGGAGGGCAGCGCGGAGGCCCTCATGGACGTCTTCGGTCACGGGACCCACGTCGCCGGCATCATCGCCGGCAAGGTCCTCGAACGGGACCTCGACGACCAGGGCAAGCCCGTCCACAACCGGATCAGCGCGGCGATGCGCCACCGCACCGAGATGGGCGAGGTCAAGGACGAGCAGATCACGGACATCCCGAGGGTCTCGGGCATGGCGCCGAATTGCAAACTGCTGAGCCTCAAGGTGCTCGACGACGACGGGACGGGTCAGGCGAGCAACCTGATCGCGGCGTGCGAGTATATCCAGGAGATCAACGGCAACGGCCGGCGCATCGTCATCCACGGGGTGAACATGAGCGTCGGCTACGACTTCGAGCCCGAGTGGTTCGCCTGCGGCCAGAGCCCGCTCTGCGTCGAGGTGGACCGGCTCGTGAAGTCGGGGGTGGTGGTCGTCGTGGCCGCCGGCAATACGGGGTATGGCTGGATGGCGACCGCCTTCCGCGGCTCGGTCGCGGCCGGGATGGAGCTATCGATCAACGACCCCGGCAATGCCGAGCTGGCGATCACCGTCGGCTCGACCCACCGCGAGAAGCCGCACACTTTCGGCGTCTCCTACTTCTCCTCGAAGGGGCCGACCGGCGACGGTCGGATCAAGCCGGACCTCGTCGCGCCGGGCGAGAAGATCATCTCCTGCAAGTCGGGCTCCGTGCGGGTTGCGGCGCCGGCCGCGGCGTCGGCATCGCCCACCGCCCCGCCGGTACCTCCCGTCCCCCCTCCTCAGACGCCCATCGGACCGGCCGCGCCTCCGCAGGCGATGGCGGCCGAGGCCCCGGGCGGCGGGCCGGTTGCCGCCCCGGCGCCCGCCGCCCCGGCGCCCACCGCCCCGGCGCCGACCGCCCCGGCGCCCGCCGCTCCCCCCGCCGGAGCGGGCGCGCGAGCCGGGGATGTCGGCCGGGCCGCGACCGCACCGGTGCAGGAGGTCCAGGCGCAGTACAAGGAAGACAGCGGCACGAGCATGGCCGCGCCGCACGTCTCGGGGGTCATCGCGTCGTTCCTCTCGGTGCGCCGCGAGTTCATCGGGCAGGCCGAGGCCGTGAAGAAGATCTTCCTCGCGACAGCCACCGACCTGAACCGCTCATCGTCGTTCCAAGGGAAGGGCCTGGTCGATCTCATGCGGGCCATTCAATCTGTCTAGAGCGCTTAACACCTGCATTGCACCGACGCGAAAGAACCCCCCCTGACCCCCCCTTCGTAAGGGGGGGTCAGGGGGGGTCGAGGCCCCAGCAGCACGAAGGGGGGATCAGCGGGTCGAGGCCCCGGCGCAGTCTCGAGGCCGAAACTTGTGGGCCAAGCATTCGTTAACGGCTCTAACCACGGGAGGACGCTATGCAGAACATCTCCGGTTTTCCCAGCCTGGAGGCGCAGTTCGACACGGAGGGTAACCCGATCGGCGCGACCGCGGCCCAGGTGGCCGACTTCGTCGTCGATAACGGGATCACGGACCTGTTCGCGATCTCGCACGGGTGGAACAACGACATGGACGACGCCCGCAGCCTCTACCAGAAATTCTTCAGCTTCGTCCGGCCGGCGCTCGACGGCGGGACGTTCGCGAATCTCGCCGGCCGCAAGTTCGGCGTGCTGGCGATCCTCTGGCCGTCCAAGAAGTTCGCCGACTCCGACCTGATCCCCGGCGGCGCCGCATCGGCGGGTGGCGCCGTCAGCGACGCGGCCGTCCAACAGCACCTCGATCGGCTCAAGGGCGTCTTCGACGCCCCGGGGGCGGACGCGGCGCTCGAGCAGGCCAAGGGGTTGGTGCCCAAGCTCGAGACCAGCGAGCCGGCCCGCCGCCAGTTCGTCGACCTCGTCCGTTCGGCCCTGAAGCCGGGCGTGGACGACCACGAGGATCGGGCCTCCGACGGCCAGTCGTTCTTCACCAAGGATGGCGAGCGGATCATGCAGCAGCTCCAGAAGCCGCTCCTCGCCACCGGGCCGGCGCGGTCGGGACCGGGCGGGGGCGCGGCGGGGATCGGCGACCTGATCGGCGGGGTCCGGGCCGGCATCTCGTCCCTCACCCAGAGGGTGCAGGACGGCCTCAGCGGGATGAGGGCGGGCGCCGACCGGCTGCTCAACTACGCGACCTACTACCAGATGAAGGAGCGGGCCGGCACGGTCGGCCGGACCGGGGTCTACCAGGTCTTGCTCGCCGTCCATGACAGATCGCCGGCCTCGCGAATCCACCTGATCGGCCACAGCTTCGGCGGCCGGCTGATGACGTCGGCGGCGATGGGCCCGGACGGCCAGGCGCCGATCCGGCCGGCCTCGATGACGCTGCTCCAGGCGGCCTTCTCGCACAACGGCTTCGCCTCCAAGTTCGATCGGGTCCGCGACGGCTTCTTCCGGCACGTCGTCACCGGCGGGATGGTCGCCGGTCCGATCCTGATCACTCACTCGATCCAGGATGAGGCCGTCGGCGTGGCCTACCCGCTCGCCTCGCGGATCGCCGGCCAGGACGCCGCGGAGCTCGGCGACGCCAATGACCGCTTCGGGGGGATCGGCCGCAATGGCGCGCAGTTCACCCCCGAGGCCGGCTTCGGCCAGCTCCTGGCCGCGGGCGGCCCCTACACCTTCGAGGCGGGGAAGCTGTACAACCTGAACGCGGACCAGATCATCACCGCCCATTCCGATATCTGCCGGCCCGAGGTCGCCGCCGCGCTCCTGGCCGCCGTCTCATCGACCTGAGGATCGCGACACGGAGGAGAGGCCTGGAATTCCCCCGGGAGGGCGAGCCTCCGTGCGAGCCGGCATCCGGAAGGGGCTCGGACGGAGCCTCGCCCTGGCGCGGTGAAAAGATGGGCTTGACGAACGTTTTCGAGGGCCAGGCCGACTGGTCTTTTGTTGCGCCCGCCCCAGCCTTTTCGTCCCCCCCTTACGAAGGGGGGGTCAGGGGGGGTTCCGGTGCCACGGGCCCACGGATCGCGGGCGACCGGACCGATCCGACCCCCCGAACCCCCCTTCGTAAGGGGGGGACGAAGGAGCGCAACCAGACCAGGACGAGCTCCCAGCCCCGTCAAGCCCGACTTTTCACCGCGCCAGCCTCGCCCTCCCGAATTCCGATCCCCATCTCCGTGGGCCGGCCGATCGCCCGACCGGGCCGCTTGACTTCATCTCCCGGCCGATCCAAGATTCGGATACGCGGTGCGCGGGACGGCCGGGCTTCGAATGGAGGACTCCCTCATGGGACGGAAGGGGACGCGGCGGACTTTCATGAAGGAATGTTCGACGTCGGCGGCCGCGATGGCGACGTTCGCGGCGTCGCGGGCCGCTGCCGGCGCCACCGATGGCCCCGGCGCCGGCACGCCTTATCTGTGCGTCACCTGCGGGACGCAGTTCGCCGAGTCGGCCCGGCCACCGGCGCAATGCCCGATCTGCGAGGACGAACGCCAGTACGTCAACCCCGACGGCCAGCGATGGACGACGCTCGAGGACTTGCGGGCCTCGCACAAGAACATCATCAAGAAGGAAGAAGATCGCCTCGACTCGATCAACACCGAGCCGAGGTTCGGGATCGGCCAGCGTGCGTTCCTGATCCGGACGGATGGCGGCAACGTCTTGTGGGACTGTGTCGGCCTCCTGGACGACGCGACGATCGCGAAGGTCAAGGAGCTGGGGGGGATCGCCGAGATCGCGATCTCGCACCCGCATTATTACACGTCGATGGTGGAGTGGAGCCGGGCGTTCGGCGGCGCGCCGATCCACCTGCACGAGGCGGAGCGGCCCTGGGTGATGCGGCCGGACCCGTGCATCCGGTTCTGGAAGGGGGAGTCGCTCGAGCTGCGCGGGGGACTCAAGCTGGTCCGCACCGGCGGGCACTTCGAGGGCTACCAGGTCCTGCACTGGCCCGCGGGCGCCGGCGGCAAGGGCGCGCTCATGGCCGGCGACCAGCCGCAGATCTGCATGGACCCGAAGCAGGTCACGTTCATGTATAGCTATCCGAATTATATCCCGCTCAACGGCAGCCAGATCCGCCGCATCGTGGAATGCCTCGATCCCTTGCCGTTCGACCGGATCTACGGCGCGTTCTTCACTCGCGGCAAGGGGATCATCCCGACGCGAGGCAAGGAGATCGTCCTCCGCTCGGCCGATCGGTACCTGCGGGCGATCCAGGGGTGACCGGGTGACCGGGCGGGCTGGTGCGCGGATGCCTCGCCGTGCGATAGTGGTTTCATCTGCACGCGAGAGGAGGTGATCGGTGGCGACCGCCGAGGCGCTCATGACGGCCGAGGAGTTCGGGCGACGTCCCGACCCCGGCCATCCGGAAGAACTGGTCCGAGGGAGGATCGTCGCGATGCCGCCGCCCGATCGACGTCATGGGAGGGTTTGTCTCAGGTCCGGCCGAATCCTGGACACGTTCGTCGAGGAGCACGACCTCGGGCGCGTGATGAGCAACGACTCGGGCGTGATCACCGAGCGCGGCCCCGACACGGTGCGCGGGGCCGACGTCGCCTTTTACAGCTACGCACGATTGCCCAGGGGCCCGCTCAAACCCGGTTATGGCCCCGAGGTCCCCGAACTGATCATCGAGGTCCGCTCGGCCGGTGATCCCTGGAGGAAGATCCTCCGGAAGGTCGGCGAGTACCTGTCGGCCGGGGTGCTGACGGTGGTCGTCCTCGATCCGGCGAAGCGGAAGGCGCACGTCTTCAACGCCGAGGAGGAGGAGCCGGTGGTCCTCGGCCCGGAGGAGGAGCTGACGCTCCCCGGCGTGCTGGAAGGCTTCCGGGTGCCGGTGCATCGCTTCTTCGAGTGAGCGCACGTGCGGGCGGCGCGCGACCGCGGCGCCGGGGGACTCGCCGATGGACCGACTGCTTACCCGGGCGGCCCCGAGTTGCCTCGCGGTGGCCTGCGCTTCGCAGATGACCTGCGGCGGCGGGCCTGCATCAGGAGCTCATGGAGCTCCTTGAGGAGTTTCCGGAAGGACCGCGAGCGCCGGGTCATCCCGGACGTGAAGGGCAGGATCCGCGTCAAGGCCGGCTGGTGAACTCTCTCCTCATATTTGCCCACGCCGATCAGGCCGGCGATGCGGCCCTTGCAATCGGCGACCGCCTCGACCACCATCCCCCGCGGGAGCGATTGGCGCTCCAGCCGGAATCCCTGATCCACCAACGACCGCCGGAAGCGTGTTGAGGGGAAGGCGGCCAGGAACCAGGCCTCATACTCTCGCTTTGCGACGACGACTCCGATCGGGTAGTCCGCGGGGACCATCGTTCGGGCTCGGGCGAGCAAGTCGGGCGCGAGCTTCTTTGGACAATCCTCATCGGCATCCAGGAGTATAAGGATGACGTCGGGGAGGGGGTGACGCCGGAGCGCGAGCTCGACATAATACTCGATCCCGAGTTCGCTCTCGCGGTCATGGGCGACCTTGATGGCCCCCTGTCCCGCGGCGCGAACGGGCCCGGCCACGTCGACCTCAACGTTCAAGTAGCGCCGGAATCGCAGCCAGCGCTTCAGGAGGATGGGGGCTGCGGCCACCTCGCCGTAGCCCTCCACGATCGGCACGATGACGTATTTCGCCATGGATCCATCAGGGCTTGAAAAAGTCGTCCTCAGCACCGGTCGTTGACGGCTCGTCTTCGGTCCAGAGCGCGTTGGCGCGGAGCAACCGCCCAACGGTCAACGGGGGCTCCAGATTCGCTCGGACGTTTTCGCCCAGTCGGTAGATACGGCTCGTGCCCTCGTCCCACTGAATGACGCGGATTCGTTCGCCCCGGGCTGTTGGATGGCTGAGGATCTCCGGGTTGTGAGTCGACACCACGACCGGGAATTCGTCGCTGGCGGCGTCGATGGCGTCGAGCAAGACGCCGTGCGCCAGGGGGTGCAGCGAGTCTTCGATCTCATCGATGAGGACAATCGAAGGGCGAGGGCTCTGCCTGAGTGCCAGGAGGATGCCCAGGGTGCGCAAGGTACCGTCGGGCATCTGTGATGCATCGAAGAGCTGGACATGACCCGGGCGGCCTTCTTGAGCAAAGACGAAGACCCGCCTGCCGACGATCGCGCGGGTCGAGACATCCTTGAAACCCGGCACAGCCGCGGCGAGCCGTTCCTCAACCCACTTCTTGTCTTTCGGCTTGAGGCGTTTCAGGACATCACCGGCATTGTGGCCGTCGCGACTCAATCGCTCCTCGCGGCCGATCTTCGGCTCGCCACGGATCGACTGGGGCGAGAACTGATGCACCGAGATTAGCCGAAGAGCTTCCATGACGGTCTTCCAGGTCTCGTTCGATCCGGCGAGAAGAGGTAGGGCGAGGGTTTCGGGATCGAAGACCGGCTGGAGTGAGCCGATGGTGCTGCGGAAGTGATTCTCGCCTCGCTCGAAGCTCGGTGCGCCACTGCCCCGAAGGATCTCCTGGTCGACGACGTGACCCCTCGATGCCCCGACTCGGAAGCCGTAGAGGATCGGTGACTCGCCCTGTCGCTCGAAGCGAATGGCGACGGAGATACCCTGGCGAGCGCTCTCCCGCAGGTGCTTCGGCAGCAGGCCCAGGAGACCTCCGCGGCGCTCCAGCGCCGTACTCAGGGAATCGGTTACCGCCTCACTCATGAAGGCGAACGCATCCATCAAGGTCGATTTCCCCGCGCCGTTGCGGCCGACCAGGAAGGTGACATCGTCGAGGACCAATCGGGCGTCAACAAAAGCCCGGTAGTTGCGGAGCCGGAGTTCCTTGATCGTGACGCGACTCATCGGGACCTCGGAGGGAGGAAACAAGACGTCCTGGCGATCGTCATTCATTGTAAGCGATCCGGCCTCGGATCGCGCCGGGGCGGTATCGCCGGGATCGTCCGATCGAGATCCTTCCGGCTCATCCGTCATCGTGTCTGTCTCCGCCGCCCCCTTGGCCCCGGCCACCCGTCGCGGTATGATCCGACTCATGGAACCAACCACCTACGACCTCATCGTGATCGGTTCGGGGCCGGCGGGCGAGAGCGCCGCGGCGGCCGCGGCCCTCTTCGGCAAGCGGGCGGCGATCGTCGAGAAGAGCTCGATGGTCGGCGGGGCCAGCGCCAACACCGGCACCCTGCCCAGCAAGACCCTCCGCGAGACGGCGCTGGCCATCTCGGGGCTCAAGGCGCGCGACCTCTACGGCGTGGACCTCTCGCTCCGCCGCGAGGCCACCGTCGCCGAGTTCATGTACCACGAGCGCCGGGTCAGCGCCAATGAGCGCAAGCGGGTCGAGCGCGGCCTCTCGCGCAACGGCGTGGTCCTGTACCACGGCACCGCTTCGTTCCTCGATCCCCACACGATCCGCGTCGTGACCGAGGCCAACCACCGCGACGGCGGCCACGCGCCACGCCGGCCCCCACCACCACGACCATCATCAACCGCCCCGCAACCACGAGCTGCACCTGAGCGCCGAGACGATCCTGATCGCCACCGGGTCGTCGCCCGTCCAACCCCCTGCGTTCCCGTTCGGCCACCCCCGCGTGCTCGATTCCGACACCATCCTCCAGCTCGAGCGGCTGCCGCGGTCGCTGGCCGTCGTCGGCGCGGGGGTCGTCGGCAGCGAGTACGCCTGCACCTTCGCCGCGCTCGGGACCGAGGTCTGGGTCGTCGACGGCCGCGACGAGCTCCTCCCCTTCCTCGACTTCGAGGTCTCTCGCGCCCTGGAGGACTCGATGCACGGCCAGCTCGGCATCGAGTTCCTCTGGAAGAACCGCGTCACCAAGTGCGTGGCGCCCGAGTACGGCGACATCACCCTGGAATTCGACACCGGCGGCCGGCTCTGCGTCGACGCGGTGCTCGTCGCCGCCGGGCGGTCGAGCAACACCGCCGCCTTGAACCTCGCGGCCGCGGGGCTCGAGCCCGGGCCCCGCGGGCTCCTGACCGTCGACGCCCACTACTGCACCGCCGTCCCGCACATCTACGCCGCCGGCGACGTCATCGGCTTCCCCGCCCTGGCCTCCACCAGCATGGAGCAGGCCCGCGTCGCCATGTGCCACGCCTTCCACACCGGCTACAAGACCGACCTGGCCCCCATCCTGCCCACCGGGATCTACACCATCCCCGAAGTCAGCATGGTCGGCACGTCCGAGGAGGACTTGAAGGCCCAGGGGGTCGACTACGTCGTCGGCCGCGCATCGTACGCGCACTGCGCCCGCGGCGAGATCATCGGCGACCAGGTCGGGTTCCTCAAGCTGCTCTTTCGCCGCGACGACATGAAGCTCCTGGGCGTCCACGTCATCGGCGAGCAGGCCTCCGAGGTCGTGCACGTCGGCGTCATCGCCATGCTCGCCGACGCCACCGGCGAGCTGTTCAACCGCTCGTGCTTCAACTTCCCCACACTGGGCGACCTCTACAAGATCGCCACCTACAACGCCTACCAGAAGCGCGAGCAGACCCCGGCCCCCGCTTCGCCGCCCGCCGCCGAGGCGTGAGCCGCGAGGGCGCGATTCATTCTCCGACGGGCCGGGTTGCCCGCCCGCCGGCGCCGAGCGACAATGGATCGATCGATCTCGGCGACCGCCGCCGAAGGAGGGACCATGGCCACGGTGACCGAAGACCCCACCACGATCGCGGATCTGCTCGAAGGACTCGGCGGCATCCCCGCCCGCCGGGTCCTCATGAACCCCTTGCCCGGCACGGCCACGGAGCGCGACCTGATTCGGCTCAATCAACACGGGAACCGTCGCTACGAGCTGGTCAACGGCACCCTGGTAGAGAAGGTCATGGGGTTCGATGAGTCGAGATTTGCGGCGCTGATGGTCAAGTACCTCCTGGTTTTTCTGGAGCGGCACGACCTGGGCGCCATCGTCGGCGCTGATGCCTTGATGCGCCTCTTCCCCGGATTGGTCCGCCTCCCCGACGCGTCCTTCGTCTCGTGGACACGCTATCCCCGGAAGAAGCGGCGGCGCGGCGAGATCCCGACGGTCGCGCCCGACCTCGTCATCGAGGTGCTCAGCAAGGGCAACACACCGAAGGAGATGAAGCGCAAGCTCGGCGAGTACTTCCGAGCGGGCGTCCGGCTGGTCTGGTACGTCAACCCGGCCAAGCGGACCGTGAAGGTCTACACGGCGGTCGATCGCTTCACTGCGCTTCACGAAGACGATACGCTGGATGGCGGCGACGTCCTGCCGGGCTTCTCGCTGTCGATCCGGCAATGGTTCGCCGAGGCCGAACGCACCGGCCCTCGGGAGCCGTAGAGATAAAGTCGTTACACAACCAGGAGACATCGCGACATGATCCGGGATTCCCACCATCACGGCTGGTTCCATCGGGCGGCCGTCGCCGTTCTCGTGACCGGCGGGCTGCTCGTGACGGCCACCGCCCCCCATCTCGCCCTCGCCCAGGACAAGAAGGACGAGAAGAAGACCGACGCCAAGAAGGACGAGAAGAAGCCCCAGCCCAAGCAGGAGAAGAAGCCCGAGCCCAAGAAGCCCGAGCCCAAGAAGCCCGAGCCCAAGAAGCCCGAGCCCAAGAAGCCCGAGCCCAAGAAGCCCGAGCCCAAGAAGCCCGAGCCCAAGAAGGACGAGAAGAAGCCCGAGGCCAAGAAGGCGGAGGCCAAGAAGGCCGAGCCCAAGCCGGCCCCCGCGCCCGCCCCGGCCCCGGCTGCGGCCGCGGCGAAGCCGGCACCCGACGACCCGGCCAAGCTCAAGGCGCGGGTCGCCGAGCTGGAGAAGGAGGTCGCCGGGCTGAAGCTCAAGATCGTGACGCTCGAGCTGGAGAAGCAGGGCGCCATGGTGACCGTGGACAAGACCAAGGACGGCAAGGAGACGGCGACGGTCAACATCCTCAAGAAGTGGTCCGGCGACAAGGATGCCCTGCAGATCCTCAAGAGCGTGCCCAACCTCCAGGTCATCTACATCGACAACGGTCAGGTGAACGACGCGGTCCTGGCCCCGCTCAAGGACCTGACGGGCCTGAGCTCGCTGACGATCATGAGCCCGCAGGTGACCGACGCGGCGCTCGAGAACGTCAAGGGCCTGAACGGCCTGACGATGCTGTTCCTCACCGGCTCGAAGGTGGACGACAAGGGCCTGCCCAGCCTCAAGGGGCTCAAGAACCTCCAAGTGCTGGCCCTCAGCCGCACCCAGGTCACCGACGCCGGCCTCGACGCGCTTAAGGACCTCAAGGGCCTCAAATCGGTGTACCTGATCGGCACCAAGGTGACCCCGCAGGCCGTCGAGAAGTTCAAGCAGGCTTTGCCGGGCGTGGCGGTGTACAAGTAGGGGATTGAGAGGGTGTACGAGGTGGGGCCGTAGGGTGGGTCGAACGCCGCGGAGCGGCGCGAGGCCCACCGGTCTCTTGGGCGGATCCGGTGGGCCTCGCCTCGAGGAATCGAGGCTCGACCCACCCTACGCCGATCCGGCGGCCTTCTCGTACACCCTCGGCGAATAGGTCAGGCTTTCCAGCCTGACTCCGGCCGGCCCGATCCGACCCGACCCGACCCGCGTCAGGCTGGAAAGCCTGACCTACTTCGGCTCCAGCGGCGGCAGTCCGGCGCGGGCGCGGGCGGCCTGGCACTGTTCGCCGCCGGCGGCGAACGCCCGGCAGACGTCCGGCCGGCCCTGGTAGATGGTGCAGCGGGCGGACTCGTCGAGGAAGCAGCAGGCTTCGTGGAACGGGAGCGGGAAGAGCTGATAGGTCCACTCCGGCGTGGCGAGGTGGTCGGGGAGCTTCCGGCCCTCGTCGGCGATCCGCGGCTCGCGCGCCGCGTCGGACTCGGAGGCGAAGATCAGGTACGAGCGGCAGCAGACGCCGCATCCGTCGCACTCGTATTCGGACATGCTGCTCGTCCTGCCGTGGATTCCGTCGCGGACTGTTGAGACGCGCGCCCCGACCCGATCCGTCGTGGGGCGCGTCGAAGCGATTGATTCTACCTCGAAAGCTCCCGGTCTGCCTCTGGAGCGGAGCGGGCTCCAGGGTATCAACCGAACCGGGAGGGCGAGGCTGGCGCGGTGAAAAGTCGGGCTTGACGGGGCTGGGAGCTCGTCCTGGTCTGGTTGCGCTCCTTCGTCCCCCCCTGACGAGAGACTGCTGAAAAAGTGGTCGGGTTGTGGTATCAAGCATGAGGAGTCGATGTCCGGAGCGCGGCGAAGAAGGAGCCAGGCATGCTCAAGCCAATGGAGTATCTCGTCCTCACCGACCTCGACCGCGAGATCTTCGACGCCATCGTGCCCCCCGACCACTTCCTCTGCCGGGTCAAGCAAGGCATCGATTTCACCTCGTTCCGCGCGATCCTCGCCCCCTACTACGACCCCGACATGGGGCGGCCCCCGCTTGAGCCGCTGCTGCTCCTGAAGCTGGAGTTCCTCCAGTATGAGTACGGCTTCTCCGACCGCAAGGTCGTCGCCCAGAGCCGGGTCAACATGGCCTTCCGCTTCTTCCTCGACCTCAACCTGAAAAGCGCCCTGCCGGACCCCAGCCTCTTGACCTACTTCCGTGCGCGGTTGGGGGCTGAGGCCCATCAGCGGATCTTCCAGGACCTGATCGCCCGGGTGCGGCGACTCGGGCTGGTCAAGGATCGGCTGCGGCTCAAGGATGCCACCCACGTCCTGGCCAACATCGCGGTCCCCTCGACCTTGACCTTGGTCGCAGAGGCGCGCGACCAACTCCTGGAGGCGGCCGACCGCTGGGACCCGGAACGGGTCGCCCAGGAACGCGCCGAGGCCCGACGCCTGCACACAGCCACCACCCACTTGCCGGACGCGGAGCGGTTGGTGCACCGCGTGACCCACCTGCGCACGGTGGTGGCCTGGGCCGACGAACTGCTCGCGACCGCACAGCGGGTCGTCCCCACGAACGACCCGGTGCTCCCGCGGCTGGGGCGGGCCCTGGACTTGGCCCACAAGATCCTCCGCGATCGTGACGATCCCGAGGCTAAGGACAAGGTGGTCAGCGTGCGGGATTCGGAGGCGCGCAAGGGCTGGCACCATCAGTGGTTCACCGGCTATCTGTTGGACGTGGCGATGGACGCGGACAGGGAATTCCTTACGGCCATCGATGTGTGGCCCGCCGGTGCCGACGAGGCGGCCAACGCGACGGGGTTGATCCGGCAGGAAGAACAGGCCCAGGGCCATGACATCGCGACGCTGTCGATCGATGGGATCGGCTTCCGCGGCGATCTGATCGAGCAGTGGAGTGATCCGGAGGGCCTGAATCTGGAAGTGATCGTGCCGCCGACGGAGCCGGCTCCCGCGGGGGGGTATCCGCCGGAGGCCTTCGCGCTGGACGCGGCGGGGCTGACCCTGACCTGCCCGGCGGGCCAGACGACGGCGTCGCGGGTGCGCAACGAGAAGGACACCGGCTGGGAATACCGGTTCCGTGCGAGCCAGTGTCGGAGCTGTCCGTTGCGCCCGCAGTGCCTGGCCGAGCCGGAGACGACGACCGGTGGCCGGACGGTGATCAAGAACGACCACGAGGCGACCTACCGGGCGGCGCGGGAGAAGGCCCAGACACCCCGGTATCAGGAGGTCCGCCGGCAGCACCCGCGAGTCGAGCGGAAGCCGGGGGAGTTGGTCCGCTGGCACGGGGCGCGGCGGGCGCGGTATCGGGGGACGGCCAAGGCTTTGATTCAAGGATTGCTGACGGGTTTAGTCGTGAATGTGAAACGGATGTTGAAGATGCTGGAAAGTGCCGGATCGGCCCCTGCAGGGACAGTGCGCGCCGGCCTGACGGATGTGTGAGCCGGGGGCGGGAGTCCGTCCCCAGAGGGCCCGGCACGGCGGAAACGACGAAGGATAGTGAGGATAGGCGAATCGTCTCATCGGGATATCGGAGCCGGATCTCGAACCGAGGAAGCGAAGCTGAGTCACCCCCCTCGCTATGCGATCTCTCGAACGGACTTCTTCAGCAGTCTCGACGAAGGGGGGGATAGGGGGGGTTTCCTCGTGTCGCTGCCATGCGAGCGTTAATCGCTCTAGGCCGCCGTTCACCAGGCGGAATCGCGGTCCGAGAACCGCTTCTCGGAACGGGCCGCCCGGGCTGAGGATATGGGCCGGGATCCGCCCTGGTCCGCAGCCCGACGTAGGTCAGGCTTTCCAGCCTGACGCGGATCGGATCGGATCGGATCGGACGGAGTCAGGCTGGAAAGCCTGACCGACTTCCCGGCCCGCCCTCCGGGGGTCGCGACGGCCGGCTCATGCCATCACGGCGTGTTCATGCGATACGGCGTCTTCGCCCGGTAGAGCTTCAGCCGCGCCTCGCCCTCGGTCTTCTCCTTGCCCTCGGGGAACATCGCGTTGGCCTTGGTCTGCCACTTGACGGCGGCGTCGAAGTCGCCCGTTTCGGCACAGGCCGCGGCCAGGGTGTCGAGCACGCCCGGCTCCTTCCACTCGGTCAGCTCGCAGGCGTGCGTCGCCGAGGCCACGGCCTTCTTGCCGTCGCGGTACCTCGCGTTCTCGCAGGTCGCCCAGACCC
Organism: uncultured Planctomycetota bacterium; assembly: GCA_963815795.1. GTDB lineage: Bacteria > Planctomycetota > Planctomycetia > Isosphaerales > Isosphaeraceae > JAKAUH01. The sequence goes on from CAWFIC010000017.1 coordinate 535,283, forward strand.
AGGCGCGGCCGTTGAGCGCGTCGGCGTTGTCGGGGTCCAGGTGCATGGCGCGATCGAGGTCGGCGATCGCCTTGTCGTACGCCTTCTTCTCGTACAGGACCATGCCGCGATTGGAGTACGACCAGGGGCTGTTCGGGTCGAGCCGGATCGAGCGGTCGAGGTCGGCGATCGCCCGGTCGTAGTCCCGCTTCTCGAACCAGGCCAGGCCGCGGCTGCTGTGGGCCCAGGCGTTCCTCGGGTCGAGCTGGATCACCCGCGAGTAGTCGGCGATCGCCTTGTCGTGATCGGCCCGGTCGGTCCAGACGCCGGCGCGGATCGCATAGGCGTCGGGGTTCTGGGGATCCAGCGCGATCGCCGTGCCGCAATCGGCGATGGCCTTGTCGTGCTCGCGGCGGTCGCGCCAGGTCAGCGCGCGGGCGAGGTAGACCCCGGGATTCCTGGGGTCGAGCCGGATCGCCTCGTTGAAATCGGCGATGGCCTTGTCGTACTCCTTCTTCTCCCGCCAGCCGGCGCCGCGGGACTGGTACGCCATCGCGGCCTTCGGCTCCAGGCGGATGATCCGGGAGTAATCGTCGATCGCCCGGTCGACATTCCCCTTCATCCCTTGCGCGGCGGCCCGGCCGACGTAGGCGTCGAGCTGCTGGGGATTGAGCCGGATCGCCTCGCCGAAGTCGGCGATCGCCCGGTCCGGCTGCTTCATCACCATCCAGGTCATGGCGCGGCCGATGAAGGCATTGGCCTCCCTGGGATCGAGCCGGATGGCCTGGTTGTAGTCGGCCATGGCCTCCTTGAACTCCTGGCGCACCGTATGGGCCGCCGCGCGCTCGCCGTAGGTCGCGGCGTGCGTGGGGTCGAGCCGGATGACCTGCGAGTAGTCGGCGATGGCCTTGTCGAACTCCTCGCGGGCCGAGTGGATCTGGCCGCGGATGGTATAGGCCATCGCGTCATTGGGGGCCAGGCGGACCGCCTCGTCGCAGTCGGCCAGCGCGTGTTCGGCATCCTCGCGATCGATGAGCAGCATCTTGGCCCGCATGGCGTAGGCGTAGGCATCGCGGGGGTTGGACCCGATGGCCTCGCTGAAGTAGGCGACCGCGCGCTCGACGGGCACGACCTGGTCGGCCGCCGTCCATCCGCCCGGTCCGCCGTCGAGCCGGAGGCGCAGCGACGAGCCCTCGACCTGCTCGACCAGATAGACCTCCGGCGGCGCCGGATGACCGGGTCCCCGGCCGCCCGGCTGGTCGCGGAGCACGAACCCCGCGCGACGGGGCACGACCCGCTTGCCGGCCAGTTCCCTGCTATTGGCCTCGGGCTCGGCGCCCGAGACTCGGCCGGGCCTCTCCGCCGCCAGGCCCAGGCCCAGGCAGAGCCCCAGCGCCAGTGCCAGCCGCTTCCCGACGCCCATCGCCGCGATCCTTCGCAATCGCCTCATACCCCGATCCTCCTGTCGAGAACTCACGTCGATTCGATCGCCGAGGCGCGTACCCGCGCCGCGGCGGTCCGGCCCCGACGGACGCATTCATCGGGGGCCTCTCATCTCATCGGGAGAGGATCCCGCGGAGCGACGGCGGCTCTTCGGTCGATGTGGAGACAAGAGGTGCTGCGCCGGCGGATCGCCCGAATCGTCCCGGGAGCCGGACTCGGCCGAGAAGATAGTCGAATCCGGCGGGCGGCACAAGCCGAGAGGGCCGGTTGGCGGCGTGCGGGATTGCAGGGAGAGCGGAGAGCCTTGGCCCCGCCGGACGACGAGCCTTGAACGGAATCAGGCCGCGGCGGCGGGCCGGGATCGATGCGGCGAGGGTCAGGCATACATCAGCCGGCCGCGCGGCTCGGGCACCGGGCGGCCCAGCTCGTGCGCGGTCTCGATCCACTCCCGGATGATCACCTCCGCGTTCGCCACCGCCTCCTGGTACGTCGCCCCGTCGGCGGCGCAGCCCGGCAGCTCCGGCACCTCGGCGATGAATGCCTGGTCCTCCCGGCTCCAATACAGGATCATCTCGTACTGAATGCTAGGAACCATCTTCTCCTCCTTCCTCCGGGGTGGAATGGTCCGATTCTCCCGCCGGGGGCTCTTCGACGGGAGGCTCCTCGTCCGGCTCACCCGCCAGCCCATGTGCAACGATGACCCCACGGACCTGCTTGACTTGATAGGCCTTGGCCTGGCTACCGCGGGGCTGGAAATTCAGGATCTCGGGCACGCCGTCCCGGGTGAAGATGTGATGGTCACCGCGAACCCGCTCGGCGAAGCCCAGGCGGACCAGCACGGCACGGAGGTCATCGAAGCGGATGTTCGCGTCCGACGTACCGCGGAGGATGCGATCCAGGGTCTTCGCGACCTTGCTCACGGTGTCATTTCCTCCGTCCTCCAAGACGACGGATGCCGCCTGACTCCAGGACTCGGCGGACCGGACTGCCGAGTACAGCCTTGATCATAACAGGAACCACCGCGGCGGGCCGGGTCCGCCGCGACCGCCGGTCAAGCGTCGGCTCCGCGGGCATACTTGTTGGGCAGCAGTTCCGCGATCGGCACGGCCTCGACGCCGCCGGGGACCGGGACGATCACCCTGGCCTCGGGGGCGTAGTCCGAGATCAGCTCGCGGCACATGCCGCACGGGGCCACCACCGCGCCGTCGGGCCCCACCGCGACGATCGCCTCGACGTCGGTGTCCCCGGCGGCGGCGCCCATGCCGAGGGCGACCGCCTCGGCGCAGACGGCCACCCGGCCGACGTACGCCTCCAGGTGGACGGCCGCGAAGACCCGGCCCGAGCGGGTGCGCAGGGCGCAGCCGATCTGATGCCACCCCTCTCGGAATCGCGCCGCGATGATCCGTCGCGCCTCCTCGACCAGCGCCGCGTCATCGGTCGTGAGAGTCAAGATCGGAACTTCCACAGGTGAACGTTCGGCGGCCCGCGGAGCGGGTCCGCTGCATCGCCCCGTTAGACGGGCTCCTGATGCGCCGCGGCATCCGGCGGGAGGATGCCTCGGGACCGTAACGCTTCCTGGAGCTCGACCAGCAATTCCGCGTCGATGGCGTGAACAGAGACTCCGGGGGAGCATTCGCGGTAGACGGAGATCCCCGTGGGTAGGTGGAGGTACCCGATTGCACCGCGGCCCCCGCCGCCCCTCCAGTGATGCCGCTCCAGGTGCTCGTCGGGGACGCCCGGAATGCTCATGCTCTCGCCGTCTAACGCAAAGGTCCAGCGGCCCGCGCCGCCGGTCCGCTGCAACCGTTTGTTAGACGAGGATCAACTCTACGCCATCCTCTTGTTCAGCACCACCTGCGCAGTGGACTTCGATGATCTCGACCAGCCAGTCAAAGACCGTCGGCCCGACTCCTCGCCGAGCCCTCTCCAGATCCTGGCCGACCATCGGTCGGTTGGCGGGATGGCAACGGGTCAGGCGTCGCTCGAGCTGCCGCACGGTCTCGGCACACCCGAGCCGCTCTCGGGAGAGCGCCGAGTTGACCCAGCGCAGGACGAAGCCACCATCCGGCGTCCCGAATCCCCCGCGCAGGATGTCATTGAAGGCATCGAGATTGCGCCCCCATTCGACCCCAGGGATCAGGACGCGGCTGACCACGTCGTAGAACTCCTGCAACGACGTGAAGTCGCGGCCATCGATCTCGTAGATAGGCTTCGGCATATGCCAGAGACCCAGCGTCTAACGATCAAGATCAGCGGCCCGCGGAGCGGCTCCGCTGCAACCGTGGATTAAGCCAGGAAATGGCCCGGATGGCAAAGTCTCTCCGAAGTCGATTCGTCAACGGTTCGACCCGACGACCCAAGACCGCAGAGAGAGCCAGCAGCATCAACGATATTGGGAAACTGATCAGCGTAGCGGCCCAACAGCAGGGGCCAAGTGTAGCCAAGGCGAAATGCGTGGCCTGGACAATGACGTCCGGGTTACCGAGCATGAGCAAGAAGCTCAACGCTACACATAGGCAATGAACTGCCAGCGGCGTCAACTGTCGCCAGTAGATGTACACGGTGGCCAGCAGAAGCCACGCGAGAACCCCCTCGAAAGCACACGCCACCAAGTCATCGGCACCGATCCCGCGCAGACGAAGGAAATACATGTGCGGGATCCCACCGAAGTACACGCCGCACGCGACGACGAACGAACAGAGCTGGCAAAGGCTATAGCGACCCATTTCACTCGTGCCTGCTGCTCGGCCACACATGAGCCGTCTAACGCCTAAGATCTGCGGCCCCGCGCAGCGGGGTCCGTTGGATCGGCTCGTCAGGCGTCATGGCCCCGATGGTGGCCGGAAGAGTGCCGCGACCGCGGAGAGTACACGGGCCGGCGCGGCGGGAGAGAGCGTGCCGACCGATCTCACGATGAGCCCGACGCCGGCGGTGAAGAGCTTGCCCGGCCGGGCGAAGCTCGCGACCAGCAAGCCTCCCGTCGTGAAGTCCGCCGCGTCCAGCGGCACCGCCGAGGGATCGCCGTAGGGGCTACTGGTGATCTGGCAGAGCACCCAGTCGCCCCGGCCGGCGTCGGCCAGGCAGACCGCCGGCCGCAGCTTCGATTGCGACAGGTCGGAGAAAGGGAACGGGACCGGCACTACTTCGCCGGCTGAAGGTGCGACCACGCCGCATCCTCCTCCGGCCTCGACCAGTCGGCGGCCAAGGCCGCCTCGGCGAGCAGCGCCGCCTCGCCCGGTATGTCGGCCGGCTCGTCGAGCACGGTCACCAAGGCCCGGCGGGGCGCGTCCACTCGCAACTCGCCGAGCAATCGGACGCGGCCGGTCGCATCAACCACCGCTTCGACTGTCTGGATCATGGGCACCTCCGCGCCCATTATACCGCGACGAGACCGACCAGCAACGCAAGGAGCCGGCCTAACGCCAACGTTCAGCGGCCCGCGCAGCGGGTCCGCTGCAACCATTTGTTAGGCTCGGAATCTTCTGGTATTCTCGGCCCATGAAGACCGTCACTGCTCGGGAACAACGGAGGGTGATGACGACCCATGGACATCCTCGCTGAGCGCCTGGATCAGAAGCTCCGGGAATGGAGCAAGGAGACCGCCGAACAGGTCCGGAGTCAGGTGGTCGAAATCATCGAGCTGGCCGATCAGGGCCTGCTCGACATCGTACGGTCTCGCCAGGTGGAGCAGGAAGTCCTGGACCTCGTCGATGAACCCACGTCCCGGTGAAGTCTGGATGGCGGATCTCGGCTTCGCGGCGAAGTTTCGACCGGTCGTCATCGTCTCTCGTCGGGACCCGGACCCGCCGCGGGCTTTGATCGTCTATGTCCCTCTCACTACCCAGGATCGGGGAAGCCCCTATGAGGTGAGACTCCCGAAGACCCGGTTCCTGGAGAAGGGCTCCGTTGCCAATGTCCAGGGCATCGCGTCATTGCCGACCGTCCGACTCGGCCGAAGACTTGGCCTGCTGTCCGCCGAGACGATGAGCGAGATCAAGAAGGCCATCGCCTGGGCCCTGGAACTCGAGCCCCCAGAAACCCCACCGACTCCCGAGGGCACCGGTCAGGCGTGATCGCCGAGGCGATCCGACCGCGAATCATACCGGCCCCGCTGACCTCCCTCGAAGATCACCGACAACGCCGCGCCCAGGTCGTGCAACTCGACTTCGGTCGCGGCGAGCGGGACCGTGTACTCCGTGACCCCGTCGAGGTGGGCCGCCGCAGCGGGGGACATGGTGACCCGAAGCTCGTCGCGCGACAACTCGACGGCGGCCTCGCGGGTCTTGTGGTTGATCTGGTCGCGGACCATCACCTCGACGAGTTCGCCGTCGGGCATCCGACAGAGCGACAGGCAGTACCCGCTCTCGTCTACGCAGTAAACGTAGGCAAGGCCGTCGTAGTCGGGGTCACCCGGGGAAGTGGCGAAACCCTTCGTGCGAATGACCATCGCTGTCCCCCGCCCCCGCGGCCTAACGAAAAAGATCAGCGGCCCTCCGCAGGCGGGTCCGCTGGATCGCGATGTTGGGCACGCTCTGAGCTGTCGTCGTATCCGAAATACTCATCATACGTGTTGCCCTCGCTGGACTCCACGCTGACATCTTGGAACGCTCGGAGCCGGTCCTCGCGGGACGTCAGCCGGGCGGCCTCGACCCTCGCCGCCTCGATGAACTTGACCAGTGCGGCCCTCACCTTCGCATCCGCCTCGGGCGAGAACATGCCGAACTCGTCGGGGACCATGTACCCCGCGACGGGCGCCAGCAGTGCCTTCTCGATTGCTTCCCGCATCTGCTCACGCACCGCCGTGTCGCCGAGCTCCTCGTGCTGCTCGAAGATCTTGTCCATGGCGTTCAGCAGCGCCTTCAGCGACTTCTTCATCTACACGCTCCCGCGGCCTAACGTGAAGTCAACGACCGAACTATCGTGGAAAAACACGGCTGAACAGTCGTATCATCACAGCCTCTCTGACATCTTGGCTTCGGTCTCGCGGGATCGCCAGCCGGCTCCGGAACTCGACGACCGAAACCGCCGGGGCGAAGATGGCCCATCCCGCTGAGGATCAGGCCGTGGATCACTTCGCGATGGATTCCGGGGGTGTCGCGCACGGCGCGGGTCTCCGGGCACCCGAAGGGTCGCCGCCGCCGGCCCGACCGCAGGTCTCCCCGATCTGTCCGTCCCGGGCGTTGTCCAGTCCGCCGTCCGCAGAGCCGTCCTCCGGCCTCGCCGCGGTCCGGGCGTTCCGCCGATCATCCGCGTCCGCGTTCCTCTACCCGGTCCGCGCTCAGCAGTCGGTGTCATCGCACGCACGCCGAGAGGCCCGGCCACCCGGGTTCCCTCCATCGTCCTTGACGCAAGCCCCATCCACCGCGGAGATTCGGACGCGGCTTCCAGGACCCCTCCCGATGGCGTCCCAGATAGCCAAAGAAAAAACAGAAAACCGCTTGAACCAGCGAGCCCTCTCGGTATAATAAGGAAAGCGTGCGACCAAGATAAACGTCACAGTGCCGTGATATCCGCCTCGATCTTCGTTCGCGATGACGCGAATCCCACAGACCCGATCCCGCGCCACGGAGCCGCCCCCATGATCGCCGCCACCGACACCGTCGAATCCGCCGCCACCCAGACCGCCGAAACCGTCTCGAAACGCGTGGAGGCCAATCGCCGCAATGCGCAGCACTCCACAGGGCCAAGCACCGCCGAAGGCAAGTGCCGGGCCCGGCGCAATTCCCTGAAGCATGGCATGACCGCCAAGGTCATCGTACTACTTGACGGGGAGGATGGCGATCTGTTTCACGCGAAAGTCGCGGCCTGGAAGGACGAGTTCCAGCCCCGGTCGGAGTTCGAAGACGACCTCGTCGAGCGGGCCGTCGCTTGTGCTTGGCAATCGGATCGTATCGAGCGGGCCATCACCGCGAAGCTGACCGAGCTGGTCCGCTTCGGCCGGCTCGACCGCGACGAGGCCGAGGCCGACGAGGTCGAGGACCAGGTCCGACGCCTCTTCTGGGACCCCCGCGGGCCCATCGCGCTGTATCCCCACTGGCGCGGCTTCCGCGTCACTCCCCGGGTGTCGGGTCCCAATTCCCTGGACGACCCGATCAACCCGGCCCGCATCGTCAACCGGCTGGAGAACCTGGCCGCCGGCTGCCGATGGCTGCTCGACCGCTGGGCCGACCTGCGGGGGGTGCTGGAGCAGGGCCTGAACTGGCAGGCGCCCGACCGGCTGCGGGCCATCCGGCTTTTGGGCCGCCAGCCGATGGACGTCCTGTCCGACGAGCGGGTGCTGACGATCTACCTGGCCTGCGACGCCATGGACCCGACGGCGGCGACGAGCCTCGACGACATGATGACGGAGACCGAGGACGACGAGTTGGAGCGGATCAAGGAGCGGGTGCGGGGTCGGGGAGCGGATCGGAAGAAGCCGGCGAGCCCGGACGCGGGCAAGGCGGCGCTGCTCGCGTTGATCGAGCACGTGACGACGCGGCTGGAGGTCAAGCTGAGCCGGCATCGCGAGCGTCAGGAGTTCGAGAAGTCGATGCAGATGGACCTGCTGGCGTTCGACGACAGTCCGGAGGGCGAGCTGGCGCGGCGGTACCAGCTCGCCAAGGATCGGGAGATGCACCGGGCGATCAACGCGTTGCTCAAGGTGCGGAAGGAGGCCCGGGCCGCCGCCGAGGCCGAGTGGCCGCTCGCCGATTGCATCGATGGAGGCGTTGACGCGGCTCCGGCGGGCGACGAGGCGGCGATGGGCTTCGGGGACGAAACGAAGCCAACTCCGCCGGGTCCGGTGCTGGTGTCCCGCCTCGAGGCGGCCGATCCGGTGGGGATTCCGGCTGAAGCCGGGACTCCAGCCATCCAACCGCCGGAGTCGGGCCCTCGGGCGGAGGAGGTGATCGGGACAGGCGGCGAAACGAAGCCAAATCCGCCGTCGAGGCCGGGCGACGAAACGAAGCCAAATCCGCCGGAGCCGGCCGCGGCGATCGGTGCCGTGCCCGCGATCCGGAAGGCCGGTCAGCCGACCCCCGAGGAGTACATGGCGGGCCTGGTGGCGCGGCTGGACCCGTCCCACCCGCAGTCGGCGATGGCCATCGAGACCTTGAGAGAGCTGGAGAGGCAGTCGATGTCTTGATGGATCGGTTGTCCGGTGTCCGTTGTCCCTTCCCCGCATGGCGGGTCCGGTCTTCGTCCGGCAACCGGCAAGGGAGAACTGGCAACTCAGCGACGGGACGACTACCCTGACGCACGGGTCCGATCGATTTCGTCCGTCGAGGGGGTCTCGTCCGAGGTCCGCATCAATCGGGGGTCCTGCCATGTTGATCCCGCACGCGGCTGTTGCTGGTGTCCGGTCATGCTCCGTGGGTGTCGTGTTGGGGATGATCGCGCTGGCCGGCGGCTGGCCCGGCGGGTGCCGGGCGGAGGCGGGCGCGGACGACCTCGCCGGCCGGGTCGTGGATCGGGCCGGCGCGGGGGTCCCGGACCTGGCGATCTGGGCGATCGGCGGCTCGTACGAACATCCTCGGATCGTCGCCCGGACGACGACCGGCGCCGGGGGCCGGTTCTCGCTGCCGACGCTGACGGGACCGCGCCAGCCCGAGGACAGGGATTTCCTCCACATCCTGGCGCAGGCCGGCGATGGCCGGCTCGGCTGGCGGTTCACGGGCTGGCCCAAGTACCCGGAGAGGGATCAGCTCCGGATCATCCTCGGCCCGGTCGGCGAGGTTCGCGGCCGGCTCAACGACCAGGATGGACGGCCGATCGCCGGGGCCGAGATCACGCCGGCGACGATCTACCTCAAGGGGGAGGATCACCCCGGCTACGAGATGCTGCCGATGCCCGCCGAGATCGCCGGCCCGTTCCGCGCCACCACCGCGGCGGACGGCTCGTTCATCATCAAGGGCATCCCCCTGGGCGCCGAGCTCGACGCGACGATCGCCGCCGCCGGCTTCGCCGGCCTGCGGGTCTACTGGAAGACCCAGCGGCCGGCGGCGATCGTCCTCGACCGCCACCCGGGCCGGATCGAGGGGACCTTCAAGCCGCCCGGCGGGCGCGGGCTCTCGGGCCGGTTGACGCTCGCGCTGCGGAGCCGGCCGCTGCCCCGCGACCACCGCGACGACCGGACGTCCTGGCTGATCGTCAACCGGACCGAGACCGCCGACGCGCAGGGGCACTTCCGCTTCAACGACGTTCCGGCGGGCAACTACCGGCTCGAGCCGGCCTTCGGGCCCGGCACCCCGTTCGCGGCCGAGCCGGTCGAGAAGGTCGAGGTGCGCTCGGACGCGGTCGCTCGGGTCGAGGTCCCGCTGCGAGAGCACGTCCGGATCCATGGCCGGGTCGTCGACGCCCGGACCGGCCGGGGGATCCCGCGGGTCGGGGTCCGATCGGGGGCGGTCAACTCGCAGACCTCGGTGCATCCGGCCGACCAGGCGGAGACCGACGCCGACGGCCGATACGCCCTCGGCGCGCCGACGGGCCGGGTCGAGATCTCCCTGAACCCGGTGCCCACGACCTACCTCGAGCCTCGCGCCAGCCAGAACCTCCGGCTGGACGTCACCGGCGCCCGGGCCTGGCCCGACGTGAAGCTCGAGCCCGCCGTCGCGGTCGAAGGGGTCGTGGTGGACGCGGACGGCAAGCCGGTCGCGGGGGCCCGGGTCTATGCGATGCCGGCGCCCCGGGGACCCGGCCCGGGCGGCGGCGGTCGGGCGGCCACGACCGGCCCCGACGGCACGTTCCACTTCGACCAGGTCGACCCCGACGATAGCCTGCCGCTGCGGCGCGCACCAACGAGGCGACGACCGACGGCGCGATCGTGATCCGGCCCGGGGAGCTGAAGGGGCCGCTGAGGCTGACGATCGACCCGAAGTTCGCCTTCCGCATCCGCGGCCGGGTGACCGACCAATCGGGCCGGCGGCTGGAGGGGACCAAGGCCGTGTTGTGGTGGCAGCGGAGGTACGTCAGCGGCAAGCTCCAGTTGCCCGGCATGGGGATCAGCAGCACCTTCGACACACAGACGACCGACGACTCGGGCTGGTTCGTCTTCCGGGGCCTCTGGCCGGGCGACATCTACAAGGTCGCGATCGACGCCACGGGCTACGGCAAGGCCGAGCCGCCCGAGGTCCAGGGGCAGGCCGGCGCGACCCACGACCTGGGCACGATCGCGCTGGCCGGCGGCAGCGGCCATATCGCCGGCCGGGTCGTCGGCTCCGACGGCCAGCCGATCGCCGGCGCCACCGTCTTCAACCGCGGCGACGGCCCGATGCCGCTCACCACGACGACCGGCCCCGACGGCCGGTTCCGGCTCGATAGCCTGTTCCCCGGCACCGGGTACGCGTTCGTCCGCAAGGACGGATATCGGTTCACCGGCGCGAAGGTCGACGGCGATGCCGACGACCTGACCATCACGCTGCTCAAGACGACCGAGCCGCCCCCCGCGTGGAAGCCCGGCGCGGGGCCGTCGTTCGCCGACCAGCGCCCTTCGCCCGCAAGGTGCTGGTGCGGATCTGGGAGAAGTTCGGCGCGGACGCCGAACGGACCGGCGCCGCGGACTACATCCCGGTGATGGCCCGGCTCGACCTGGACCTCGCCTTGCAGTGGTCGGCGGAACGAGGACACCAGCACGACGGCCAGGCCCGCGCGGCGGCGGCCGAGGCGCTGGCCGAGACCGACGGGCCCGGTGCGCTCGAGCTGCTGGGCCTGGTGGAGGGGCGCGAGCGGTGGTACACCCTCAACCGTCTGGCCGAGCGGTTCGTCGCGACGGATTCCAAGAAGGCGCTGGCCTTCGCCGAGGAGGCGGCCGTGCAGGGCCGGGCGCTCCCTCCGCCCCGCCGGACGTATGCCCTGGCCATGGCCGGCGAGCTGCTCGCCTGCCTGGGCCGCGCCGAGGCCGGGCGCAAGCTCATCGACGAGGTCGCTCGCGATGCCCCGCGCCTGACCGAAGGGCCCATGGACGGCTACAGCCGAGCCTCGGTCGCCCGGGCGCTGGCCCCCTTCGACCTTGACCGCGCGCTGAAACTGATCGAGCCGTTCCGGGAACCGAGGGAGAAGACCCGCTACACGACGTTCGTCGCCGACGCGATCGCCGCGACCGACCCCGATCGCGCCGCCGCCCTGGCCGATGAGGCGAGCCCGGTCTACCTCAGCGCCTCGCAGGTCCGGACGCGGATCGCGGTCCGGCTCGGCCCGGATGATCCCGGGCGGGCGATCCGGTTCATCGAGGGGATGACCGGCCACTTCGCCGACAAGTACCGGGCCGAGGGGTTCGCCTGGCTGGCCGCGGCGGTCGCCCCGCGCGACCGGGCGCGGGCGGCCGCCCTGATCGACCGGGCTCTCTCGCTGCCGGTCGATCGGCCCGAGGCGTTCGTGAGCTGGAGCAACTCGGGCGGGGCGCCGGCGACGGCCGCCCACGTCGCGGTCGCCGCGCGGCTCGCCGGCTACCCGGACATGGACAGCGTCCTCATGCGGGTGATGGCGGCCCGGCCCGGTCCCGACGACCACGGCTTCCACGACCCCGCCACGGATGTGCGGATGGCCGCGACGGCCGCGGTCCCGCTGGCCCTGGTCGACCCCGGCGTCGCCCGCGTGCTGCTCGAACAGCTCGAGGCCCGCGGCGGGCTCGACTCCGCCGGGATCGGCGACGTCGCCGGCCACGACTGGCTCCGCGCCTGGGGCCTGGTCGACCTCGAGAAGGCCGAGGCCCTCGTCGACGCCCAGCTCGCCGCGCTCGAGAAGGGCAGGGGGGCGAAGCTGCGCAACAGCCCGATCTTGCGGATGCTCAACACCCTGGTCACCCCGCCCGATCGCCGCGAGGCCGCCATCCTCGACATCGAGGGGCCGCCGTGGCGGCCGGTGTTCCACCATTGAGCACGCGAGAGGATAGCCCAGATGAACCGACCACCTCGCGAGGTCTTCTCACGGCTCGACGTCTCCCGTCTCGGGGGGCCGGATGCGGAGACGCCCCGGTTCGGCCGTGATCACGGCTCCCGCTTGCAGCTCATCGCCGTGGAGGGCCAGGACATGCTGGATCACGCCGGCCTGCTTTCGTGCCGAAATCCCCACGACCCGCGGAATCCCGCCGTGCGGCCGGCGATGGACGATGATCAGCTCACCGAAGTCCTTGTCCAGCGTGACGACGATTCGCCCCTGGGCGTGCGCTTGGTTGAGGATCTCTTCGTCGCCGGGGTCAGCCGGCCAGTTGCCCACCCAATCGACATCGTGGCCATCGGCTTTGAGCTGGTCGGCCACATGGCCCCAGACGCGGGTGTCGAGGAGCAGTCTCATGGCGTCACGGCCCCGGGATCGAGCTCGGTCGCCATCACCTCGATTCGCTCATGGCCGACGTGCCTCTGGGCGTACAGCAAACAGGCGCGGATATCGTCGGGCTCGAGCCAGGGATATCCGTCGAGGAGCGTCTCGGCCGTGTCGCCCGCCGCGAGCATCCCCAGCACGTGCTCGACGGCCAGCCTCCGGCCTCGAATGATGGGCTTCCCGCCGAAGATCTTCGGATTCGTCGTGATGCGTCTCAGCAGGTCTTGCTCGGCCATGCGGCCCTCCCGTCGTGCGAGTCAACGTCGCCACCTCATCATCGGCGATCGATCCGCCTCCGGCAAGCCCGCGCCGTCGTCCATCGGGCACCCCCGCGAGGCCGAGGAATCCCCCAGGAGAACCCCAGGCGACGCACTCCGGAAATGAGCCTTTCACCCATCCCGGTGCAGGGCTCTTGACCTCCTGACGGTTGTCCGATATACTGTATTAGTTGTCTAGTACACTAGAGGGCCAGGCGAATGATCATACTCGATCTGAACTCGGCGGATGAGCGGCCGATCTACGGCCAGATCGCGGACCGGGTGAAGTTCGCGGTGGCCGGTGGGGCGTTGCGGCCGGGGGAGCTGGTGCCCTCGGTGCGCGAGCTGTCGAAGCAACTGGTGGTGAACCCGAACACGGTGGCTCGGGCGTACCGGGACCTGCAGGCCGAGGGCCTGCTGGAGTCGGTGCGGGGGATGGGCTTGCAGGTGGCGGAGGGGGCGGTGGACCGCTGCCGGGCGGCGCGGCGGGAGATCGTGCGGCTGCGGCTGCGGCTGGCGATCGACGAGGCGCGGCGGGCCAGGATGGAGCCGGCGGAGGTCGAGGCGCTCTTCCGCGAGGAGGCGGCCCGGGCGGCCGCGCAGGACAACGGCGCCGCCGGGCGGCACGGCACGGATCAACCGGCAACTAGCTAGCGATGAGAAGGGGGTACGGCATGGCACGCGCGGGCTCGGTGATCCGGGTCGAGGGGCTGGTCAAGCGGTACGGGAGGCAGGCGGCCGTCGACGGGCTGTCGCTGGAGGTGCCCGAGGGCTCGGTGTTCGGCCTGCTGGGCGAGAACGGGGCGGGGAAGACCACGACGATCCAGGCGCTCCTGGGGCTGATCCGGCCGAGTGCCGGGCGGATCGAGGTCCAGGGCCTGGACCCGTCGCGGGACGGCTTCGAGGTGCGGCGGCGGACCGGCTACGTGCCGGAGGTCCCGGCGCTCTACGACTGGATGACCGTCCGGGAGATCGGCTGGTTCGCCGCCGCGTTCCACCTCGACGCCCAGCGCTCGACGGCCGGGTACCAGGCGCGGTACGCCGAGCTGGTGCGCGACTTCGAGCTGCCGCCGAAGCGGAAGATCAAGGCGCTGTCCAAGGGGATGCGGGCCAAGGTCTCGCTGTCCCTGGCGCTGGCCTCGGACCCGCCGCTATTGATCCTCGACGAGCCGACCTCGGGGCTCGACGTGCTGGTCCGCCGCGAGTTCCTCGAGAGCATGGTCGACCTGGCCGGCGCGGGGCGGACCGTGCTCCTCTCCAGCCACCAGATCGGCGAGGTCGAGCGGGTCGCCAGCCACGTGGCGCTCTTGCACAAGGGGAAGCTGATCCTGGCCGAGGCCCTCGACGAGCTGAAGGCGCATACGTTCCTCGTCTCGGTGCTCTTCGTCAGCCGCGACCACCCCGAGGCGCCGCCGGAGGGGTCCGGCCTGGAGCTGATCGACGCCGCGGACGCGCCGCGACAGGCGCGGTGGCTGGTCCGCGCCGCCGATCGCTCGGCCTGCGAGGCCCTGCGGCGCTGCCCGGCGTCGAGGCCCTGGAAGTGGACACCCCCAGCCTGGAGGAGATCTACATCGGCTACATGCGCGGCCGGCGGCCCGAGCGGCCGGCGCCGGCCCGGGCGGTGTATGTGGCGTAGCCCGTTAGACCGCTTAACGAGATGGATGGCATACATGGTCTGGCCTCAAGGCCCGGCTGAAGCCTCGACCCCCCCTGGCCCCCCCTTCTTAAGGGGGGGATCACGATGGGCGGGCCTCCTTCACTTTCCCCCCCTTAAGAAGGGGGGGCAGGGGGGGTCGGGCGGACGCAACGCAAGCGTTAAGCGCTCTAGTGGCAAGTGGCAAGTGGCAAGTGGCAGGGGGCGGTGTGCGGGGGCCGAGGGCGGCGGGCGAGGGTTGGTGTCGTGTCGCGAGTGGAGAGGACGGTTGTCTTCACTTGCCACTAGCCACTAGGGAGTGAGGCCATGTACCGGCGATTGTGGTGGAAGGACGCGCGGCAGTTCTGGCCGATCTGGGCGTTCCTGGTGCTGGCCGCGGGGGTGACGCAGCTCCTGGTGCACCACTTCGCGAGCCCCGAGACGCGGGGGGAAGTGCTCGTGCCGCTGGCGATCGGGTGGCCGTTCCTGTACGCCTACGCCGTGGCCGCGGCGGCGTTCGCCGGCGAGCGCGAGACCGGCACGCTCATGTTGCTCGACGTGCTCCCCGCCCCGCGCCGCGTGGTCTGGGCGGGCAAGGTCTCCTTCGCGATCGTCTCGACGATCGCGCTGGCCCTGCTCCTGCTGGTGCTGGCCGTGCTCGACACCCCGCCGGACTCGCCGGTGTGGAGGACGAACGATCTCGCCCTGCCCATGGTCGGCGCCCTGCTGCTCCAGGGGTTGGCGTGGGGCCTGCTCTGCTCGGCGATCGTCCCCAGCGCCCTGTTCGCGGCAGTGGCGGCGATCCTGCTGACGTCGCTCAGCCGATTGCTCGCGGCCAACTATGTGCAAGACTACCGCGACGGACTGCTGTTGGACCTCGCCGTGACGCTGGTCCTCCTCGCCGCCTCGTCGATCGTGTTCGGCTGGGGCCGTCGCGCCCGGCTCTGGCGGCTGGGGGTGGAGCTGCGGTCGCCCGTGGTGGTGACCTGGGCCGGCTCGACCGCCGCGGGGACGCCTCGATCGCCCGCGCCGGTCCAGGCCCCGGTCGCGGTCTCGGTCGCGACGATCGCGGCGCCCGCGCCGGGCGGGTGATCGCGCCGGCGATCTGGTCGGCCGACCGGCCGCGTCCGCGTTCGCGGTTCACCGAGCTGCGCTTCCTCGTGCGGCAGACGATGCGCGAGGGGCGATCGACCTGGCTCGTCCTGCTGGCGATCGGGCTGATCTGTCCGGCGTGGATCCTGTCCGGGAACGGCGATGTCAACCGGCTCATGCAGACCTTCTTCCCGATGCTCTGCTACGGGGCGATCGCCCTGGTCGGGGGGGTCAGCGTCTTCGGCCTGGAGAACCGGCGGCGGACGCATCAATGGCTCGTGCATCACGGGGCTCGGCCGGGGCTGGTCTGGCTGGCGAAGGTGGCGTCCTGGGTCTTCGGCCTGGCGCTGATCGTGGGCCCGCAGGTGTTCGTGGCCGTCCAGGGGCCGGCCGGTCCGGCGGCCTTCGAGGCGGGGATCATGCTCGCCATGGGACTGCCCGTCGGCTTCGCGGTGGCGGTGCTCTGCGGGATGGCGATCCCGCGCGGGATCACGGCCGTGGTCGTGGCGATGGTCATCGCGCTGGTCGCCGGCGGCGGCGAGATCGGGCTGGTGCAGCTCGGGCTGATACCGGTCTGGGGGTGCCTGTTCTTGCCCGCGGCGCTCCTGCTGGTCTCCTGGGCCTGGAGCGGCGACTGGCTGCTCGACCGCCCGGCGCCCGGGCGCTGGGTCCGGCTGGGACTGATGCTGGCGGCCACGCTGGGGGCCGGCTTCGCCGGTTACGCCGGCTACCGCGCGTGGAGCGTGCCCGACGTCGGGCCGATCTCCCGGCCGGGCGTCTGGGCCGCCGCGTCGGCCCCGCTGCCGGACGACCGCAACGCGGCCGGGCTCTATCGCGAGGCGGCGCAGTGGGCGAATTCCCTCCCCCTCCGGGTCGAGTCCACGGTGACGGCCACCCGCCCGA
Organism: uncultured Planctomycetota bacterium; assembly: GCA_963815795.1. Lineage (GTDB taxonomy): Bacteria > Planctomycetota > Planctomycetia > Isosphaerales > Isosphaeraceae > JAKAUH01. Next base: position 551,885 of record CAWFIC010000017.1, read on the forward strand.
CCCCCGACCTCGACCGGTACCCCCAGGCGTTCGACCTGATCCGCAGCGCGGCGGCGCGGCCCGAGTGCCGGTTCTACGACCCCGACAAGGCCAACCTTCTGAACATGCGCGACCTGCCGACGTTGCGCCCGCTGGCCGACGCCGTCGTCCTCCACGCCCGGAGCCGGCTGGGTCGCGCCGACCTCGCCGCCGCCTGGGACGACATCATGATCCTCTTCCGCATGGCGCGGCACGAGGGGCAGGGCGGGACGATCGTCCAGGGCCTCATGGCCCTCCAGATTGAGAAGTGGGCGCTCGGCCTGGCGCGGGAGTGGGCCGACGCACCGGTCCAGACGCCGGACGGGCTCCGCGCGGCGATCGCGGCCGATCGCGACCTGCCCCCGATGACCCCGGCCGCCGACGTCATCCGGGCCGAGGGCCTCCTGGTCGAGCGGAGCATCAATCTGCCGATCGACGCCCTCAGGGATTGGATCGTCGACATGGGCACGCAGTCCCAGCCTCGGCGGACGGTGTCGACCTGGGAGCTGCTGAGGCTCGACCTGGTCGCCACGCCGTGGGAGCGCGCCCGCGCCCGGCGGCTCAACCGGCTCTTCACATCCGAGGAGGCGCAGCTCGCGGAAGTCGAGCCCTGGCAGCGGCCCGCGGTGTCGCAGCGGTTCATGATGATCAGGCCCGAAGACTGGCTCGCCAACAGGCCGTACTCGCTCTCGCTGCTGGCGCTGTTCGAGCCCGTCTTCGAGCCCTATCTGCGAAGCTCCGACAGCAACGAGGCCGAGCGCCGGGCGACGCTGCTGGTCCTGGCGGTTCGCGAGTGGCAGCTCCGCCACGACAAGCGGTACCCCGACAAGCTCGACGCGCTGGTGCCCGAGGAATTGCCCAGGCTGCCGCTGGACCCGTACACCGGCCGGCCATTCGGCTACACGACCTTCGCCCGCGCCATCGCGAACCGTCCGGCCAGGCCCAACTGGCCCCGCATCGAATGGCCGCCCCAGACCCGGCTGATCTACAGCGCCGGCCCCGACGGCCGGGACGACGGCGGCGAGGTCTATTCGATCGACAGCGATTCCCCGGACCTGGTGTTCCCGATCCCATCCCATCCCCCGAAGCCGGGGGGAACTGGAGGTCAGCCCGAGCTGGCGGAGCCGCCAGACTGAGCGAGCCGGCCCGTCCGAGAGTCACGACCCGCCCCGCTCTCCGACCCCACGGCGCAACCCACGGGGACGGAGTACGCGCCGGCGGTCCGGGAAGCATGAAGGCCGGTCTCGCTGCGACATCGCGAGGGCGGTATAATGAGGTACGACGAGGCCTTCCGGCCTCTCGATCGAAAGGATGAGATGCGCATGGCGACCGTCACCACGCCCCTCCGCATCGGCCCGGCCGACCATGGCCGCACGATGACCCTCCAGGAGTTCCTCGACGCCGACGTCGTGGAAGGATATCGCTACGAGCTGGCGCGGGGAGTGGTCGAAGTCAACCCGTTTCCGGACGAGATCCACTGCCAGGTCGTTTGCAATCTCTACTCTGCCATCTCCTACCATGAGCAACAGCACCCTGGTATCGTCCTGTGTTTCGGCGGCGGCAACGAGTTCCAGTTCCTCTTGCCGGGGCGGGTTTCGAGTCGCAATCCCGACCTGGGCGTGGTCCTCCGCGGTGCCCCGAAGGACTGGCGCCGGCGGCGGCAACCGACCCTGGCCGCCGAGGTCGTCTCCCGCGGCAGCATCGGGCGCGACTACGTGACCAAGCGCGAGGAATACCTGGCCTTCGGCTTGCTCGAGTACTGGATCGTCAACCCGCTGGAGCGGAAGGTCACGGTGCTCACCCGCCGCGGCGACACCTGGGATGAGGCGGTCTTCCGTGACGACCAGGTGATCGTCAGCCAGATCCTGCCCGGCCTCGCCACGACCGTGGCCGAGCTCTGGGTCGACGTCGAGGAAGACGAGGACGAGGACGCGGCCAACCCCGCCGCCAACGGCGAGTGAGGTACGGTCACGCCCCCTGGAAACGAGCGACGAAGAAGGCTCCCGGGCCGGAATGGCAGGCCGGGACCGGCCGGCATACAATGCCGTTTGGTGGAGTCCCGAATGAATCAGGAGGGCCGACCCATGGATTTGCACGACGAAGACCCGGATCGTGACACGGCGAGGGATGCGATGCCGCAAGACCCTGAAGGCCAGTCAGCCCCGCGCCCGCGCCCCGCGTCGACGCCAGAGGTCGCATCCTTCCTATCACGCCCGAGCAGCAAGCCCGGGATGCCAGGGCCATTGCTGCCTTCATCGAGCGGATGAAGGCCATGCCCGATGAAGACCCGCCAGGGGCATGGGAAGAAGCCATGCGCGATCTCGACGCACATCGCCCCCACCGCAAGCTCTTCGAAGGGCTCTACTGACCATGGCGCGGCTGATCCTGCTGGACAGCGGACCGCTCGGCCTGACGGTCCGCGCCCCGAATAAGCCGCAAGTCGTGCGTTACAACGCGTGGCTCAATGCCATGTCGGCAACCGGCGCGACGATCGTCATCCCCGAGATTGCCCACTTCGAAGTCCGTCGCGAACTCCTGCGAATCCGCGCCGTGGGCAGCTTGCGACGACTGGACTTCGCGCTCGATCCGAGCGGCGGCTTCGTCCACCTGCCGCTGAGCACCGACGCGATCATCAAGGCCGCGGAATTCTGGGCCTTCGTCCGGCAGACGGGCATCCCGACGGCATCGCCCGATGCCCTCGACGCCGATGCCATCCTCGCCGGACAGGCGGCGCTCGCCGGACAGCCCGGGGATACCGTCACCATCGCGACGACGAACCTGGCGCACTTGAACCGCTTCCCCGGGATCGATGCCCAGACCTGGGATCAGATCCAGTAGGCCTCTCGCGCGGCCGACGGACCCGACGGCCACCGCGGACCGGCCGGTGTTATCGATGACGATCTCCATCGGCGGCAAGCAGGTCCATTACGGACTCCGCCCCATCGGCTCGGAGTGGACCGGTTTGGATCGCGACGGCCGGCCGGGCCGCGGAGCCTGACGACCTGCGCATGGGCGGAGGTGCCCCGAACGGCCCAGCCTCCGAGAGCCGGCCCGGCGACGGCGCCAGTCCGGGCCAGCCCCGGGAGCGGTGGGGCAACCGCGGGAGCTACCGCGCCAGGGCCTTGAGCGACTGGGACGTCAGGAGCGGCAAGGTCACGGTAGCCGGCCGATAGTCGGCGTCACCAGTATAGACGACCTCGATCGTCTTATTCAGCACCTGCTGGGCCTTGAGCGACAGCGAGGCCTTGCCCGCGACCAGCGGTGCCTTGCCCAGCACTTTCTCCCGGGTCTTGGACTTGCCCTTCACCTTGATGATCTGCTCGAACGTGGCCGTCCCTGAGGGCGGGACCGTACCGGCAGCGGTCGATCCGAACTGCACCGACAGGCCGACGGAGACCACGCGATTCTTCTTGAGGACCGTTTGAGGCGTCTGAACGACTGGCTGGGCGCCGGCTTGCATAACCGAGACGGCGACGGATCCCGAGGAAGCCGGGGCGAAGTCGGCATTGCCGCCGTAACTGGCGGTGACTGACGCATCGCCCGCGGGGAGGGCAGCGGTGATCAGGGTGGCCTGGCCCGAAGTGTCGACCGGGGCAGTCCCCAGGACGGTGCCGCCGTCGGAGAAGGTAACGGTGCCGCCGGGCGTGGCGCCGGGGCCGGTCACGGTGGCGACGAAGGTCATGGACTGCCCGTAAGCGGTCGAGGTGGTCGAGGGCGTCAGCGCGATCGATGCGACAGCGGGGTTGATGGTGAAGGTGACCGCCGACTGTATCGGCTTGTAGTCGGCACTGCCGGGGAAGGAGGCGACGACGGTATAGGTGCCGCCCTGGCTGGGCGGACCGGACAGCGGAGTACCTGTGGCCGAGGTTCCCGCGTAGTAGGTCAGAGTCGGAGTGGCTCCCTCGATGCTTGATGAGGCGGTCCCGCCGACTCCGGCGACCGTGGTAGCGGCAGGGAAGGCTTTGCCGGTGAACGTGCCACCCGCGTCGGAGACGGTCACGGTCGGCATGGCCTTGTTGATCGTCAGCGTGCTCGTATCGGTGGCGGCGCCATAGGTCGCATCGCCGGCGTAGGAATAACTCACGGCATAGGGCGAGCCGGAGACGCCGTGGGTGGAGGTGTCGAAGGTGGTGGAGAACGCCCCGCCGGCGCCGATTGTGGCCTGGTGCGAGACGCCGTTCAGGGTGATGGTGATCGTCTCCCCCTGCGGGGCCTGGGTGCCGTTGGCCAGGGTGCCGGAGATCGTGACGTTGGGCGTCCCGAAGGTGATGCTCGTACTGTTCAAGCCGGTGAACGAGAGGACGATCGGCTGGGACGATGGGATCTGGTAGGCGCCGATGTCGGGGGGCGAGTCGAGCCGCTGTCCCCGCTGGTCGGTGCTGACGCCGCTCGCGGCCGTGCCGGCCTTGATGGCCGGGCTGCCGGGCAGGAGGGCCATGGTCTCGGTCGGCCCGCCGTTATCGGCCAGCGGACCTAGGCCGAGGTCGGTGGGGCTCGTCAGGACGATGTTGCCGTTCGTGCCGTCGGTCAGGCCGCCGGAGCCGCCGGTGCCCACCAGGTCGTACGATCCGGTGACCTCGGCGGCCGCCTTGCCGCCGAGGTCGCTGGGCGTGCCACCGGTGGCGTTCCCGGCGACGATCGTATCGGTCAGCGTCACCGTCCCGTTGCCGCTCTTCCCGGTCTCGATGTTGTTGAACGTCCCGTTGTACAGCGCGCCCCCGGTCTTCGCCGAGTTACCGCTGATTGTGCAGCTCGTGATCGCTAGCTGGTAATTGGTCCATACGCCGCCGCCCCGATTGCCGCAGTCATTGCCGCTGATCGTGCAATCGGTGAGGATGGCTGTGACATCGTTTTCCAGGCCGCCGCCGTAGGCGCTCGCGGAGTTATCGCTCATCGTGCAGTCGGTGACCGTGGCCGACTGGCCGTTATCCATTCCGCCGCCGTAGCGTGCGGCGTTTCCGCTGATGGTGCAATCCGACATCGTGAGGGCGGCCTCGCTAAGGCCTTCGTTCAGCACGCCGCCGCCGGATCCCCCGGCCGAGTTTCCGCTGATCGTGCACCCGGTGACCGTCGCCGTGTTGCGGTTGTCCAGGCCGCCGCCGATTCCGGTGGCCGAGTTGCCGCTGATCGTGCAGTCGGTGAGCGTTGCCGTGCCTGTACCGTCAGCCGCCAGGCCGCCGCCAGAGTCGGCCGAGTTTCCGCTGATCGTGCACCTCGTGAGCGTGACCGTGCCGATGCTCTCCAGGCCGCCGCCTTTGTCACCTTGCTGGTCCGCCGAGTTGCCGCTGATCGTGCAGTCGGTCAGGACGGCTGTCCCGGAGTTCTGCAGGCCGCCACCATGGCTGTAGTTTCCGGTGACCGAGCTGTTACTGATCGTGCAATCGGCGAGCGTGATGGCGCCGTAGTTCTCGAGACCGCCGCCGGAAGCGGCCGTCGAACCCCCCGTGATCGTTAACCCGGAGATCGACGCCGTCACCCCCTTGTCGACCTGGAACACCCGGCTGGCCTTGTTGCCGCTGACGCTCAGCAGGCTGGCGCCGGGCCCATCGATCGTGATCGCAGCGGCGGTGTTGGTCAGCTCCAGTTGCCCCTGGGTCAGCGTGATCGTCGCAGGCGTGGTGAGCTGGAAGTCGATCGTGCTGGAAGACGAGGCGGCGTTCGCCTGCGCGACGGCCCAGCGGAGGGTGCCTGCGCTGCCGTCGTCGGCCGTACTCGTCACGTCGAAGGTCGAACAGGAGCCGGCGGCTCTCCAGGCGGACGAGCTCAGGGATCAGCCGCCGCTCGGGCTGGCGGACGGTGTCCCGGGACCGCCCCCGGATGAGCCCGAGTCCTGCAACCCGACCGGCACTCACCCGCGACCGCCGGTCGCCTTCCGACTGTCTCGCAAGGGCGGACATCGCTTACCCCACTGTTCTCTGGAGTTGATCGATCGAGGATATCGGCGTCGGATGATGCGCGGATGCATATGGATTCCGGATGGCACGTCCGACCCTACGACCGACGCCGCTTGAATGCGACCAGTCCGCCGGTCAGACCCAGCCCGATGAGCCCCAAGATGAGCGGCGAGGGCTCCGGGACGGATGCCGGGGCGAATACCAGGTCCTCCATGTGCCCGAGCCCGGACGCGAAGGCCCCGAGATAGGCACCCGTCGGCGAGAACTCCTGGATCGACCCGGTGTAGTTGGACGCGAAAAGGTCCCCGCTCGCATTGAAAGCTAGCCCGTGCGCGTTGCTCAACCCCGTCGAGGCGAAGACCCCCAGGTACTGGCCCGAAGATGAGAACTCCTGGATTTCGTTGGAGGCGGTGTTAGACACGTAGACGTTGCCCGCTGCGTCGAGCACCAGGCCGATGGGGTTACCGACGCCCGCGAGCGTGGCGATGAGCTGGCCCGTCCGCGAGTATTCGTTGACGGCCCCGGCATAACCGTTGGTCACGTAGAGATCGCCCGCCGAATTCACGGCGACGCGGTTGGGCGCATCGAGGCCCGAGGCAAACGTGCCCAGATCCTGGCCGGTCAACGAGAACTTCTCGATCGAATTGCTTCCATATAACGTCACGTAGACGTTCCCAGATGCGTCGATCGCGAGCCCGCCGGGACCATTCAACCCTGTGGCGAACGTGCCCAGATCGTGGCCCGTCGCCGAATACTTCTCGATCGTTGACCCTGCGGTGACATAGACGTTACCCGAGTGATCGACGGCCAGGCCCGTGGGGTTCGAGAGTCCTGAAGCGAAGACGCTCTCACTCCCATTCGAATCGAAGCTCAGGATCTGTCCGGTGCCCGTGCTCGAGACGTAGAGCGTCGAGCCGGCATCGCATCGGTGTGCCGGAAGTCCCAGAGAAGCCGCAAATGCCAGCAGCGCGAAGACATTGCGTTCCATGATGCCAATGCTCCGTCGTTCGAGGTGCGTTAATGATTAGGCCGAGTCGTACGAGCTACTGCGTTCGTGGCCGTTGGCTCCTGCCGGCGCGGACGACGACCGTCGCTGCCTCGCGCGAGCCGGCATGCGAGCTCCAATGGCCACGGCTCAGGGTCAGCGTGAGCGCTTCTTGAATCCCGGTCGGTCCCAGAGGTCTGGGCTATCAAGAACCAGGGGTGCCAGCAATGGATCGGGTGCGACGGTGCCGGTCGTTCCGGAAAGCGAACTGCTGGCGGCTTTCTTTGTGACGTTGATGGTACTGGTAACGGCCGAGCTGAGGCCGCTGCTGGAGACCTGGAGCGTGTAGCCGTTGCCCACCAGGTTGATCGTCAGACCGGAGAATGCGGCCACCCCCTGGCTGGCCGTCACGGTGAGCGTGCCGCCCAGAGTGGCCCCCGTGGGATTCTTGGCGAACGCGACGCTCAGCGTGTTGTTCGCAGTTGCCACGACGTTGCCATACTGGTCCTCGATCGAGGCTTGCATGCCGAAGGCGCCGTTGACCTTGACACTGGCCGGCGGCTGGGTCGTGATCACCACCTGGGTAGCCGCCGCGGGGGTCACGGTGATCGCATTCGTCACGCCCCAGCCGAAGCCTCCACCGGACGTGTAGAGCGTGTAGCCGGGGTCGGCCTTGTTGAGCGTCAGACCGGAGAAGGTCGCCACGCCGTCGGAGGCTTGCACAGACAACGTGCCGCCGAGGGCGGCGCCGCCGGGGTTGTTCCCCAGCGCCACCGTCACCGTGCCGTTGAACGAGGTGATCGGGTTGCCCGAGCTGTCCTGGGCCTGGACCGTCAGGCCGAAACCGCTGCCGGCGGTCACACTGGCCGGCGGCTGCTGGGTCACCACCAGTTGCGATGTGGTGAGGGTGGCCACGCCGATCGCATTCGTGCCGCTGTCGGTAAACCAGATGTTGCCGTCGGGGCCGGCCGTGATGGCGATGGGATGGTTACTCGTGTAGGGAATGGGGTACTCGGCGCTCGCGTCGGTGCTCGGGTTGATCGTCCCGAGCGAGCCGGTGCCAATATCAGTGAACCAGAGGTCGCCGTCAGGGCCCGACGCGATGTTAAAGGCGTTGGCATTCGCGTTCGGCAGGGCGAACACGCTGATGGAATCGGTTGTCGGGTTGATCACCCCGAGCTGGTCGACGCCGCCCCCCGATAACCAGAGGTTGCCGTCGGGCCCGGCCGTGATCGAATGCAGGGAAGATCCGCTGGGCGTGGGAAAGTAGCTGAAGGCATCAGTCGTCGGGTTGAACTCCCCGACATCGAGAGCCACGTCGAAGGCGAACCAGAGGTTGCCGTCGGAGCCGGCGGCGATGGATTCCACGTCATTGAATGAAGTGGGGTACTCGCTGATGGCATGAGTCGTCGGGTTGATCTCACCGATCGCTCCCCGGAAAGAAGTGAACCAGAGGTTGCCGTCGGGGCCCACCGTGATCCCCCTTGGCCAGCCGATGGAGAGGGGGAACTCGGTGATGACGTGGGTGGTCGGGTTAATCTCACCGATCTTGTTACCGAAGTCCTCTGTAAACCAGAGGTTGTCGTCGGGGCCTGTCGTGATCCCGAAGGGCCAGGCGTTGGCGGTAGGGAGCGAGAACAGAGAGATCGCGTGGGTGGTCGGGTTGATCATCCCGATCGCGTTGGAGCCACGATCGGTGAACCAGACGTTGCCGTCGGGGCCGGTTGTGATCCCCTCGTTGGCGTATGCCGCGCCACCGAGGGGGAACTCGGTGATGCTGGAGACGCTCGAGAGCAGGCAGCGTTCTTCCAGCCCTTCGAGATGGATGCGCGTGCGGGTTCGATGGGGCCGATGGTGGCCCCGGGTCCTGCGGAGGCCGTCCCGGACCGCCCGGTGATCCCGGTCGGCGCGGATAAGGACCGAAGGCATGAAGCGCGAAAACATGCTCATGGTCTCCACAATAGGTTGAGGATGATCGCTTCCGATGCCGGACCTCGGCCCCGGCGTGCAGAGCGAGGGCCGGGCCTCCACGGGTCTTCCGCCAACAAAAGAGTTCATGGAGCAGATAGCCGGCGACCTCGCAAACTCAAGCCATGTCGCCGGCTCTCATTCCCCGTCCCGGGCTCGGCGGTGAGCCGCGCGCTATTTATTGCCGGCGTTCCTTGATGTTCTCCTCGTTCTTGCTCGTCGGCGTCGGGTGATCGGTCAACCCCCAGCAGGCGGCCGCCCGGGAGTTTGCCCTCCCCGATGACAGACAACATCTCGGGGCGAAATGCACACTTGGGATCGGAATTCTTCGAGATTCTCCGGCGCGGCCGGACCTCGGAACCGGTCCCGGATAGGCGGAGGGCGATCCCGGACGGCCGGTGCGACCCACCGGGTGCCAAGCAGTTGCGCCAGCGACTTTCACGCCGTCGGCACCATCCGGGCTCCGCTTCGGTCCGCGGCTCGGAGTAGGTCGGGCTTTCCAGCCTGACGCGGTCGGACCGGTTCCGATCCGATCGGACGGAGTCAGGCTCGAAAGCCCGACCTACTCGCCGGCGTCCCAGATCCTGGCCGTATGGTCGATGCTGCCGGCGGCCGCCGGGCGAGAAGGCCACGTTCAGCACGCCAGCGGTGTCGCCGCGAAGCGTCAGGAGGTGGCTTCATGAGCCGGGCTCCGCGGCGAGCCCCGCGATCACGGCGTTGCGCTTTGCTTGGGATCTTTGTGCTGCGTGGCGGTAGAGGCGGGCTGGTCGGTCACGCCCAGTAGCGCCGCAGCCTCATCTCGAAACCGCACCAGCTCCTCCTCCCGTGGATTGGTCCTCTCCATCCATTCCAGGGCCTTGTCGTACCATGAACGCGCTTCGGACCTAGCTCCCAACTGCCAATGGGCCATGGCCAGAAAGAAGCAATCGGATGGATCGCCGAGCCCGCGGTTGGAAACCACTTTTCGAAGCGATTCGATGGCCTGATCCCACCGGCCCGCGCGATAACTCGCGAATCCCATCGCTCGGTTCAACTCTTCCGATTGGGGTGCCTTGGCCAAGGCCTTGTGTGCGAGTTCGAGGGCGCGACTGGGGTCGCGAAACCGCGAATCGGGGACCGTGGCGAGAATGCGGGCAAGCAAACCCTCCGAACTCCAGTCCGTCAACTTCTCCAGCATCGCCACGACCCGCCGGCGCTCGTCGAGGGCTTCGGCCAGCCGCCCGCCGCGATCAAGCAGGTTTGCCAGCAGGCATCGAATGCGTGCCAGTTCGCGCAGAAAGGCCCCTGAGGAAGGGCGCTCGGCTACTAGCCGCTCGAGCAGAACAATCGCATGACGGTACTCTTTCTCAGCGTCAGCCGGACGACCAGTCTGCGCGAGCAGTTCACCGAGCGCGGAGCGGTGTCCCGCGAGAAACCGGCGGCCGGCATGCGACTCAGGCACAGCAGCGACCAGTTTCTCGTCAACGGCAATCGCCCGACGGAGGTACGACTCGGCCTGCTCCTGCTGGCCGGTATTCACGAGGAGTGCACCCAGATTGTGGAGATGCATCGCCAGACGTTGTCCATAGTCGAAAACGTTGGGAGAATCGTCCGCCACCCGTTGCCCCAGCTCAACCGCCCGCCTGAACAGACCCTCCATTTCAGGCCAGTTGCCGCTTCTCCCCAGCGACTGAGCCAGATTGCTCAGGTTCGAAGCCAACATGTTGCGGTATGCCGACCGTGTCGGGAACTCGGACACGAGCTGCTCCAACAGTCGAACGGCACGGCGAGTCATCGCCTCTGACTCCTCGGGCGGCCGGCCGTTGTCGGAGAGGTGCAGGCCCAAATTGCCGTAAGCCACGGCCAGATTGTACCGACCCTCGTCCTCGGACGGCGACTGGGCCGCAAGCGTCTCGAGAAGCGCGGCCCCTCGCCGGAGCGCGGCCAGAGCTTCCGGCCGCTTCGTGTCCCGGAGCACGGCGGCCAAGAGTATGAGGGTGTTTGCCAGCTCATGCCGATATCGAGCTTCTGAGGGCACCTCGACAGAGAGCTGCTCCAATAGTGCAATCGACCGGCGCAGGAGTGGCTCGCCCTCATCCTGAGCCCGGGAACTCCGGTACAGTCGCGCCAACGTGGCCTGGCTAAGCGCAAGCTGATATCGAAGCTGAGGCGTGGAGCGGCCAACGGCGACGAGCTCCTCAAGGATCCCGATCGCCTGCCGGCATGCCGATTCCGCCGCGATCGCATGACCGAGCCGTTCCTGGATGTCGCCCACCCGCCGATAGGCGATCGCGGTCTGCATACGCACCTTGGGATCGGCGCTCGTCTCCCCGGCGAATCGCTCATAGTACTCGAGCGCTTTCTGGAGAAGCTGTTGCTGCACGGGCTCCAGCGAGGCCTGCTGGGAAAGCCACCGGGTGGCCACCTCGGTATACATGACGTCCACGGCTCGACGGGCCTCGTCCCGCTGCCTTTCCACCTCTTTCTGCTTGCGGATAACCAACACCGTACTGCTCGCAAGGATCGCGGCGGCGAACGTGAGAACGAAGAACGTTGCGGCCACGAGCGTGCGATGCCGCCGCGACCATTTCGCCGCCAGCTCCAATAAACTCGGCCTCCTGGCCCGAATAGGCTTGTGTTCCAGGAATCGGCGCAGGTCATCGGCTAGCTCTTGCGCCGTGGCGTAACGCGACTGGGGCTCTTTGCTCATCGACTTGAGCAGGATCGTTTCCAGCTCACCAGGGATCGAACGATCAAGCCGCCGTGGCGAAACAGGTTCGTCCTGGGCGATCTTGCGCAGGATTTCCTGGCGGTCCTGGCCGTCGATGGCCGGACGCAAGGTCACGAGTTCGTAGAGCGTCGCACCCAGCGAATAGATGTCGGCTCGATGGTCCAGGTAGCCCCGCTTCGCCAGTGCTTGCTCGGGGCTCATATACCGCAGAGTTCCCAGCACGTCGCCGGTGATCGTCAACCCGGTCTCGGACTGCATCCTCGCCAGGCCGAAGTCCGTGATCCACAGGTTGCCCCGAACATCGACGAGCAGATTGGCCGGCTTGATGTCGCGGTGAACGATCCCCATGCGGTGCGCGTAATCGAGCGCCTCGGCTGCCTGGATCCCAAATTGGGCCACCGTGCGGAAGTAGGCCCGGCTGCGGCTCGATGGCGTCGTTGACGGAGCCAAACCCAAACGCAGGGACGCCGACGATTGCGGGGCGGCTGGGTCGCTCGTGGCTCCCGGTCCCGCCAACGACGGTGGAGGAGGTGCCAGTCGGCCGGAGGCGACGTCGTCAGCCAGACTAAGTCGTGTTGCTGCTCCACTCGCGGGCGCGCTTGCGTCCAGTCCCTCCAATCGCCGCAGGTCGCGGACCAGCGCGGCCAGGGTTTGGCCCTCGATGTACTGCATCGCGTAGTAATGGACGCCCCGTTCGCAGCCGACGGAGAAGACCGGCACGATGTTGGTGTGGTGCAATTGCGCCGCCGCAAGGGCCTCGGTCTGGAACCGCCGCAACTGTAAGGGGTCCAGTGCCGAGGCGAACGGCAGGATCTTCAGCGCCACCCGGCGGTGGAGCGAGACCTGCTCGGCTTCGTAGACGACCCCCATGCCGCCCCGGCCGACCTGGCGGATCATGCGGAAGTCGCCCAGCATCCGGTCGGGATCGACCGGACGGCCCTCGTCCGGCCCGTCCGCACCCGGCTCGGCCTCGACCCGCCCGGCCAGCCGGAGGACCTCCAGGCACGATCGCAGCTCGTCGGCGATCGCCGGGTGCTCGGCCGCGAGGCGGTCCGGGTCCACCAGCCGGCCCGCCTCCACCGCCGAGAGGTACGATTCCAGCGCCCGGGCCAGCTCGCCGTCTTGCGAGCCGCTGTCGTTGCCGTCCCGGGACGCGGCGACATCGCCGTTCATGGCTGTTCCTCCAACATCTCGTTGAGCTTCTTGACCGCGCGGGCCCAGAGCATCCGCACGGCCCCCGTCGAGCGCCCATCCGCGCGGCGATGTCCTCGAACGGCACGTGTTCCAGGGTACGCAGGACGAACGCCTCGCGGTAGTCGTCGGGCAGGCGATCGACGGCGTCGGCCAGCAGCACCGCCTGCTCGCGGCGGCGGGCCGCCTCGCTCGGGGATGGGGTCCGAGCGGCCAGGGCGAAGTGGAGCGTCAGGTCGGATTGCTCGAGCAGGTGATCGAGCGACTCCTGGCGGGTCTGGTCGCGCGCCTGGCGCCGGTGGTGCTTGACCTGGTTGGCCAGGCTCCGCACCAGGATCCGCCGCAGCCAGGCCACCAGCTCGGGCTCGGTCGCGCCGCCGAACTGGCCGAAGTCGCGGTGGGCCTTCAGGAACGTCTCCTGCACCAGGTCCGAGGGGTCCAGCTTCACCCTCAAGGCGCCGCCGATCAGCGAGCGCGCCACCAGCCGCAGGTAGTTGCGATAGAGCTCCAGGAGCCGCCCCCGCGCGGCCTCGTCACCGCGCCGCGACTCGGCGATCAACCGCTCGGGCCAGGGCTCGTCGCGCCCCATCGGCGGATTCTCCACGCTCCCGCGACATCCGGGCTCCCCTGGTTATAGACAACGTCCGCGCGGGAAATACACAGGTTGCCGCCGACGCCCGAGCCGGCCTCAGGCGCCAACTCCAGCCAGGAGCTGCCGAGCCCACTCCATGTCTTCCGGCCCCAGCCGCGGGCTGGGAGTCCCATCGTAGATGTAGTCGGCATAGCCCGCATCATCGTAGATCCGGTCCAGGATTGCCTGCAGATCGAGCCGGGCATCCGGATCCGGCGAACGGACCGGGACCGGGATCTCGGGCAGCCGCTGGCGGAGCGCGATCGGCCAGAAATCCGCCTCCAGACGCGACTCGCATCGGCTGACGAGGACCGAGTAAGAGCAATCGGGACGGTTAGCCGCCGGCAGTGGTGGACCGCCACGCAGCAGGTCGATTTCGACGAGATGGACCGGGCCGTTGAGCAACTCCATGCGTTTGGTCAGATACTGCTCCCGATCGGGGCCGGCGTACTTGTTCGCCGGGCTCAACAGCTCGACGACCGTGATCAGCTCTCGGCTCTTCCGGTCGCGGACCTCGACGAAGCTCTGCCGCTCGAGGTCCACAGCAGGGAGCTGGACTCGCGCGGCGCCTCCAATACTCCCATAGCCGCTCCGAGTGCAGTCGAGGGAGCGGCTTCGCTAGAACCTCGCCCGAGCGAGACGTCGGCCCGCCCCACCCACTGGCGCGAGCCCGACGCCATCTCGTGGACGTAGATGTGTTCGTCGATCTTGACGATGTAACGCGGGCGCAACTGCCCGCCTAGGAGCGTCGCCACCAGGGGGATGAATCGCTCGTGGAAGTCGTGCCAGACGTCGTCCTGCTCGAGGTAGGGATTCATCCCGGGGAATGGAGATGGCATCGAGACGTCCTCTCGGAAGATCGGCGGTCGAATGGGCCGGCCCGGATCGAAAGGGGCCTACCTTCGCCCCTATTGTACCCCGCGAGGTCATCGGGACGTCAGCCCCGCATCCGCTCCCCGGCCAGACTCGAGCATATCCGCCAGCGTCCGCTCGATCGAGTAGACCGGCTCCCAGCCGGTGGCGGCGCGGAGCTTGCTGGCGTCGGCGACCAGGAACGGCAGGTCCACGGGCCGCACCCGCGCCGGGTCCACTCGCACCTCAACCGGTCGCGAAGACAGCGACCGCAGGTGCTCGAGGGCATCGGCGATCTTCGTCCCCCGGCCGCTGCCCAGGTTGTAGATCTCGCCGGCCTTGCCGTGCGCGGCGAGCAGCCGGTAGCCCCGGACGACGTCGCGGACGTCGGTGAAGTCGCGGACGACGTCCAGATTGCCGACCTCGACGCACTCCTTCCGCCCGGCCTCGACCTCGGCGACCTGCGCCGCCAGCGCGGCCAGCACGTACCGCGGCGACTGCCGCGGCCCGGCGTGGTTGAACGGCCGTACGATGATCGCGTCCGTCCCGTGCGCCAGGTGATGCTGGATCCCCAGGAGGTCGGCCGCCGCCTTGCTCGCCGCGTACGGGTTGTTCGGGCGGAGCGGGCAGTCCTCGCGCACCGGGATGAACTCCGGCGCCGGGTCGCCGTAGCAGGTCCCCGAGCTGACCAGGATCACCCGCGGCTTGATCCCCGACGCCTTGACCGCCTCGAGCAGGTTGAGCGTGCCGCCGAGGTTCAGCGCCCAGGTGCCCCGCGGGTCGGCGACGCTCTGCTGCGGGTTCGACTGGGCCGCCAGGTGATAGATCACCTCGGGCTGCTTGCGGCGGACCAGGTCGGCCAGCTCGGCCTCGCCCACCTCGATCAGGTCGAGCCCCTCGATCCGGACGCTCCGGCCCAGATGCGCCAGGTCCGCCGGCCACCGGCCCGACGCCGAGATCCCCACCACCTGGTCGCCCTCCGCGACCAGGTGCTCGCAGAGATGCCCGCCCACGAACCCCGACACACCCGTCACCAGCACTCGCATGCCTTTGGTCCTGTGGTCGCCTCGGGGAGCGCTCGCTGTCGCTCGCTGCGGGGTGCGGGCTGCGGGGTGCGGGGAAGACCGGTCTTCTCTTTCCCCGCGCCCCGCAGCGAGCGACAGCGAGCGCTCCCGCGCCCCGCAGCGAGCCGAAGGCGAGCGCTCCCCGATCCCTAATCGTGAACACGGTAGGCGCCGGAACGCACGCGCTCGACCCACCGGGCGTTGGCCTGGTACCACTCCACCGTCTCAGCCAGGCCCCGTTCGAAGGTGACGGTCGGCCGCCAGCCCAGCTCGTCCTCGGCCTTGGCGCAGTTGACCGCGTAGCGCCGGTCGTGCCCGGGGCGGTCGGTGACGTGGCGGATCAGCTCCTCGCCCTTGCCGCAGAGCTTCAGCAAGGCCTGGGTCACGTCGATGTTGAACCGCTCGCAACGGCCGCCGAAGTTGTAGATCTCGCCGGCCTTGCCCCGCCGCAGCGCCGCGTCGATGCCCCAGCAGTGGTCGAGCACGTGGATCCAGTCGCGCACCTGCCGGCCGTCGCCGTAGACCGGCACCGGGACGTCCGCCAGCAGGTTGGTGATGAACAGCGGGATCAGCTTCTCGGGGAACTGGTAGGGGCCGTAGTTGTTCGAGCAGCGGGTGATGACGGTGTCCATCCCGAAGGTGTGGTGCGCCGCGCGGACCAGGAGGTCGGCCCCGGCCTTGCTGGCGGCATACGGGCTGTTCGGGGCCAGCGGGGTCGTCTCGCGGAACGGAGGGTCATCGGGCCGGAGCGTGCCGTAGACCTCGTCGGTGGAGACCTGGACGTACCGAGGGACCTTCGCCGCCCGCGCCGCGTCGAGCAGGCACTGGGTGCCGACGACGTTGGTGCGCAAGAACGGCGTGGCGTCGTCGATCGAGCGATCGACGTGGCTCTCGGCGGCGAAGTTGACGATCGCGTCGAATTGGCCCTCGTCCACCAGGCGCATCACCCGCTCGCGGTCGGCGATGTCGCCCCGCACGAAATGGTAGCGCCCATCCCCCTGGAGGTCGGCCAGGTTGTCGGGGTTGCCGGCGTAGGTGAGGGCGTCGAGATTGGTGATCTCGATCTCCGGGTCGGTCGAGAGTTCGTGGCGCACGAAGTTGGCGCCGATGAAGCCGCAGCAGCCCGTCACCAGGATCCGCTTGATCGTCATCCTGATCTCCACCGCCCGCGCCCGTCATCATCCTCGGGACGATCCAAAGTCAGCAAGAACACACCAGGGTGAGGTTATCCCAGGACGTCGATTTCGGCAAGGCGACGTTGACGGGCCGATCGTCCGACCTACTCGATCTCATCATCGACGTGGTCGCTGGCCTCGGCCTCGGCCACGCCGTCGTCGATGATGCGGGGCCCGTGGGCCTGGCCGTCGCCCTCCCCGGCCGGCAAGGCACCGACGGGCGGGATCGCGCCGTCGGCGGGCTGCAAGGCCACCGCCTCGGCCTCGACCTCGGCGATCTCCTCGCGGGGGAGCTTGGCCAGGCTGCTGACGGCGTCGCCCTCCTCGACCTTGATGATCCGGACGCCCAGAGTATTGCGCCTGACGGAGCGGATCGACTCGACCTTGGTGCGGATCACCATGCCCGAGCTGGTCGTCAGCATCACCTCATCCTCGTCGACGACTTTGGCCACGGCGACCACCGGCCCGTTGCGCTCGGAGGTCTGGGTGTCGATGTCGATGAGCCCCTTGCCGCCGCGGTTCTGGGCGCGGTACTCGGTCAAGGGGGTGCGCTTGCCGTAGCCGTGGGCGCAGACGGTCAGGATGCTGTCCGGGTCGTCGTCGCCGGAGGCCACGATCATGCCGACGACCTCGTCGCCGTCGGCCAGGTCGATCCCCTTGACGCCGTAGGCCGGGCGGCCCATGGCGCGGACCTTCGACTCGTCGAAGCGGATCGACATGCCGTTGCGGGTGCTCAGGATCACGTGGTCCCCGGTCTTGACCCGCGCCACGCCGATGAGCTGATCGTTCTCGTCCAGGCCCAGCGCGATGATGCCGCGGCCCAGCGGGCGCTTGAACGCCGTCAGCTCGGTCTTCTTCACCGTCCCGCGGCGGGTGACCATGAAGAGGCACTCGTCCTCGCGGAACTCGCGCACCGGGACCATCCCGGTGATCCGCTCGCCGTCGCCGAGCTGCAAGAGGTTGACGATCGCCCGGCCGCCCGCCGTCCGGGCCGCCTGCGGCAGGTCATAGACCTTCTGCCAGAACACCTTCCCCTTGTCGGTGAAGAACAGGATGTAGTCGTGCGTCAGCGCCACGAACATGTGCTCGAGGAAGTCGCCTTCCTTGGTGTTGGTGGCGGAGATCCCGCGCCCCCCCCGGCCCTGGGCGCGATACGTGCTGGGCGGCAGCCGCTTGATGTAGCCGTCGTGCGTGACGGTCACCACCATGTACTCCTCGCGGATCAGCGCCTCCTTGTCGAAGTCGCCGACCTCCTCGTCGGAGATCACGCTGCGGCGCGCGTCGGCGTACTTGGCCTTCAGCTCGCGGAGGTCGGCGCGGATGATGTCGAGGATCAGGCCCTCGTCGGCGAGGATCCGCTCGTAGCCGGCGATGTCGGCCTTGAGCCCGATGTACTCCTGCGCCAGCTTGTCGGCCTCCAGGCCGGTCAATCGCTGGAGCTGCATGGCGAGGATGGCGTCGGCCTGCATCCGCGTCAGCCCGGCGGCGGCCTTGGCCTCGGGATCGTCCAGGGCGCGGCGGAGGATCTCGGCCGAGACGGCCATCGCCATCAGCCGGGTGCGCGCCTCCGGCGGGTTGGCCGAGCTGCGGATCACGCGGATGATCTCGTCGATGTAGGACAGCGCGATCAAGAGCCCCTCGACGATGTGGGCCCGCTGCCGCGCCTGGCGGAGCTGATACTGCGTCCGCCGCCGGATCACGTTGATCCGGTGCTCGACGAACAGCCGGAGCAGGTCCTTGAGGGGCAGCGTCCGGGGCCGGCCGTCGACCAGGGCCAGCATGATCACGCTGAAGGTGTCCTGCAGCGGCGAGTACTCGAAGAGCTGGTTGACGACGACGTTGGGGTCCTCGCCCTTCTTGACGGTGACCACGATCCGCACCGGCTGCTTGCGGTCGCTGAAGTCGTCGATATTCGAGACGCCGCTGATCCGCCCGCCGTTGACCAGCTCGGCCAGCTTCTTGAGCAACACCTCCTTGGTGAGCTGGTAGGGGATCTCGGTGAAGGCGATATGGGCGCGGCCGTCCTTGAGTTCCTCGATCTCGTACTTGGCCCGGAGGATGACCCGACCCCGACCGGTGCGGTAGGCCTCGCGCAGGCCGTACTTGTTGCAGATGGTCGCCCCGGTGGGGAAGTCCGGACCGGGGATGATCTCCATCAGCTCGTCGAGCTCGATCGCCGGGTCGTCGATGTAGGCGATCAGGGCGTCGCAGACCTCGCCGAGGTTGTGCGGCGGGATCGAGGTGGCCATGCCGACGGCGATGCCGCCGGAGCCATTGACCAGCAGGTTGGGGAACTTGCCGGGCAGGACCCGCGGCTCCTGGTATTTCTCGTCGTAATTCGGCTGGAAGTCGACGGTGTCGAGCTGGATGTCCTCGAGCATCTCGGCGGCGACCGGGCTGAGCTTGGCCTCGGTGTACCGCATCGCCGCCGGGGGCAGGCCGTGGATGCTGCCGAAGTTCCCCTGGCCCGTGATCAGCAGGTGCCGCATGTTCCACCACTGGGCCATGCGGGCCAAGGTCGGATAGATCGAGTTATCCCCGTGCGGGTGGTAGCGCTTCATCGTCTCGCCGACGATACCCGCGCACTTGCTGGTGGAGCCGCCGGGGCTCAAGCCCAGGTCGCGCATCGCCACCAGGATCCGCCGCTGCGACGGCTTGAGCCCGTCGCGGACGTCGGGCAGCGCCCGGCTGATGATCACCGACATCGCGTAATTGAGGTAGCTTTCCTTGAGCTCGTCCTCGATGTCCAGCGGCTGGGGCGGCAGGGGTTCGGCGGGGGGCAGGACGGCGGTGGTCACGGTCGATCGGTCCCTCTCTATATCAAATAGGAAGCCGCAATCCTCATGCATCGGCATCACACCGGCATGCGGCCTGATTCTCAGACCCATTTATTGTATCCGAAACGCCGCCCGCAGGCAACCGCGACCGGCCCCGGGACCGTCCGCACAAAGCCTTGATGTGCAAAGACTTAAAACGCAAGTCCGGGGGTAATCCTCTTCGATCGGCGCATCCCTCGCCTGGGCCGCGTCGATAGGGGGCGAAAGACCGGACGTCCCGAGGGGCTTGACCCGGGGCTCGGCGTGTCGGAATGATGCGGCATCTCCTCGATCGAGCCGGCCGGTGACGAAAGGGGACCGATCATGCTGGGCTGGGACGATCCCTGGAGGATGGCGACGGGCGGCGGGCGGCTCCTCGCGGCGCGGAACGTGGCCTGGTCGGTCGCGGTGGTCGGCGTGCTGGCCATCGCCGAGCCGCCGAACGCCCGCGGGCAGTCCCCCCGCATCGCTGAGCCTGGCCAGCAGGCATCCGATCCGGCCGTCGCGCGACTCTTCCGGGAGATCCAGGCCTGGGAGGGCGAGCCGACGAGGATGGCCAGGCGCAAGCCCAGGCCGGCGACCCGGCCGCGGCGCGGGCGACGCTCCAGCGGGCCATCGAGCACGCCAATACCTGGAGCGGCCTGCTCGCGATCGGACAGGTCCAGGCGGAGATGGGGGACCGGGCCGCGTCCCTCAAGACGCTGCTCATGGCCCGGAATCCCGACCTCACCCCGGAACCGGCGGACTGGGAGGGAGCGGCGACCCTCGCGGAGGTCGCGACCGAGCAGCTCCGGCTGGGGGACAGGAAGGCCGCCGCGGAGACGTTCGAGCAGGCGTCGCGGTTCGCCGGGAAGCTCGCACCGGACCGGAGGAAGATCGCGGTCGAGGCGATCATCAAGGCACGGGCGACGGCCGGGGATCACGACGGGGCGCTGAAGGACGTGGCCGCGATCTCCGATCAGCGCGAGCGGCTCGATGCCCTGGCCCACGTCCCGATCAGGGGCGGCAAGCTGGGCGCGGAGGTCCTGGGGCAGATCCTCCGGATGATCGACGCCGAGAAGATGCCTCCGGCCGGGGACAAGGCCTTCGAAGACGTCCAGTGGAAGCTGAAGACCCTGAGGATGGACGCCCTGTTCGAGCAGGCGTCGGCCCAGGCCGCGGCCAACGATCGGGCCGGGGCCGCGAAGACCTTGCAGCAAGCCCGGCAGATCGCCGAGGCCGAGAAAGACGAGGCCGCGCGCTACGGCTACATCGGGCGGATCGCGCGGGTCCTGGTGAAGATGGGGGATGCCGCCGAGGCGTCGCGGATGGCGGGCGCCATCGGCAAGACGATGTGGAACCGGAAGCTGTACGTCCTGACCGATATCGCGGAAGCCCACGCGGAGACCGGAGACCGGGCGGCGACCATGAAGGCCTGGGACGATGCGCTCCAGGCCGCGGAGACCGGCTCCGAGAAGGTGGGCGTCCTGCTCAGGATCGCGGAGGCCCGGACGAAGGCCGGCGACCGCCGGGCGGCCCTGGGTACGCTCGATCGGGCCGCGATCGCCGCCCGGAGCATCAAGGAGAGCGTCCCACCGTCGGAGGCCGGCGACCTCGGCCCGCCGGGTTCCGCCGCGGCGGGGATCGCCAAGGCTCGGGCACAGGCCGGGGACATCGTCGGAGCGGTCGGGCTCGCCAAGACGATCCCGAACAACCAGGTCCAGGGTGACGCCCTGGCCGAGATCGCCGCGGTCCAGGCCGAGTCGGGGGACATCCGCGGCGCCTTCCGGACGGCCGCATCGATCCGGCCGCCCGATCCGGCGCAACGATTCATCACCCACCTGGCGGATCGGACGTCGGCGATGATGGCGATCATGGCCGTGCAGGCCCGGGCCGGCGACGTGGCCGCCGCTCTGGTCACGGCCGACCGGCTGGACTCGCCCGAGGTCCGGCAGATCGCACCGCTCCTCATCGCCGAGGCGCTCGCCCGGCGGAACGAGCCGCGGAAACGCGCGGAGCCTCCCCACGGGCCATGACGGGCTCCTTCCCATGATCTCAGCCCAGCCCCGCGACCACCCGTTCCGGGCCGGCGAGGAACCGCTGCCAGCCGTAGGGTTCGGTGGTGTACCGCGCTCGAGCATCGTCCGACATGGCTCACGGGACGCGAGGCGCCCGCCAGAGCCGCACGGTGCCGTCGAGGCTGGCCGAGGCCAGGACCGTGCCATCCGGGGAGAAGGCCATGGCGTAGACGTTCTCGGTGTGGCCGTACAGGGTCGTCTTCAGCTCGCCGGTGGCGGCGTCCCAGAGCTTGATCGAGCGGTCGCGGCTGGCGGTGGCCACGGTCCGGCCGTCGGGCGCGAAGGCCGCGCCCAGGACCGGGCCCCCGTGGATCCGCAGCACCGCCCGCGGCCGCCGCCGGGCGACGTCCCAGATCGTCGTCGAGCCGTCCGACAGGCCGACCGCCAGCGACGAGCCGTCGGGCGAGAACGGGAGCGGCCCGAAGATCTCCGGACGATCCCGGTCCAGGAGCCGGGCTCGGGACTGCCAGGTCGCCGTGTCGTAGAGGTCGATGCCGTCGACCCAGTTCCCGGCCGCCAGCAGCGTCCCGTCGGGCGAGAACCCGAGCGACCGGATCTCATGACCCGAACCGGGGATCGTCGCCTCGAGGCGGCCGGTGGAGACGTCCCAGACCCTCAACCGGCCCCGGTCGCCCGCGGAGGCCAGCATGCGGCCGTCGGGTGAGCCGGCCACGACCTCGGCCCAGGACCCGGGTCGATCCGCCTCGAACGTGGCCCGGAGCGAGCCCGTCTCCGGGTCCCACAGCCGGACCATTCCATCCCGGCTCACCGACGCGAGCGCCACACCCTCGAAGCGGACGACTGCCAGGCCCCGGACGTGGTCCCGATGCCCGGCCAACGTCCGGATGAGACGCCCGGTCTCCACCTCCCAGAGCTTGACCAGCTTGTCCCGGCCCCCGGAGGCGAGGGTCTTGCCGTCGGGGAGGAAGGTGATGGCCTCGGCGCCTCCCGGATGGGCATCGAGCACGTCGCGATCCTGGCCGGCGACATCCCAGAGCTTCACGGTCCGGTCGAGACCCCCGGAGGCCAGCAGCGATCCGTCGGGGGAGAACCCGAGGCAGAAGATGGAGCCGCTGTGACCCTTGAGCGTCTCCTTGCGGCGGCCCGTCGCCACGTCCCAGAGCATGACCGTGTTGTCCAGGCTGCCCGAGGCGAGGGTCCGCCCGTCGGGCGCGAAGGCGAGGCAGAAGGGGGACATCCGATGCCCTCTCAGGGGCGTCGCCCGCTCGACGGGCCGTCCGAGGGATCCGGGCGCGTTCGCCGGCGATCGGCCGGGGAGGTCCCAGAGCCGGATCGTCTGGTCCTGGTAGCCGGCGGCCAGCGTCCGGCCCTCGGGCGAGAGGGCCAGCGAACGGACCGGGCTGCGATCGGGGTGGTCGAGCCGCCCGACGGGCGATCCCGTGGCGAGATCCACCAGCTCGATCCGTCCATCCAGGTAGCCGGCGGCCCAGGTCCGACCGTCGGCGGAGATCGCCACGTCCCTGGTCCACTGCGGTTCCCGCGGCACGACCCGCCCGAGCCGGGCCTTCGCGACGTCCCAGACCTCGATCTGTCGCGGTGTCTCCCGGTACGCGACCAGCGACCGGCCGTCGAGGGAGAGGGCGAGGAAAGGGAGCCAACCCCAATCGTCGTCCGACCGCAGCCGGACCTTGACGGCGGCCGATTCCGCGTCCCAGAGCGTCAAGGCACCGTCCGTCGCCTGTGCGGCGAGGGTCCGTCCGTCGTAGGCCATCGCGGTCAGGTCGCGCGTGCTCCGGATGGGGAAACTCCGGCGCTCGGTGCCGCGGGCCACGTCCCAGACCTTCGCGGTGCCGTCCGAGCCGGCGGTCGCCAGGGTCGCCCCATCGCGCGAGAAGGCCAGGGTCAGGACGTCTCTCGCGTGGCCCGCGAATTCCCGGCGGATCCGCGGCGAGTGCGCGCGATTCCACCAGAGGCGCCACTCGAAGCCGCGCAGGTCCTCGTCTCCGGAGCCGGCCTGGTAGGGGGCCAGCAACTCGCGCAGCCGTTCGATGTTGGCGTCGTCCCAGGCCTGCGCGGCGAGGTTCATCCGCGTGACGTAGAGCGTGTGGCGGAGCTCGCCGCGGGCCCGGGCCTCTCCGGCGGCGACCCGAGCGATCCAGATGGCGGCGATGGTGGACCCGATCGCCAGCGCCAGGAGGAGCAGCAGGACGAGCGCCGACAGGCCGGCCAGCGCCGGCCGCCTCCTCGCCCATTTCCAGGCGTGCTCCCACGGGCCGGCGCGACGGGCGACGATGATCTCCCCCGCGGCGAATCGGCGGAGGTCGTCGGCCAGGTCGAGCGTCAACTCGTAGCGGCGCCGGCTCCTTCTGGAGGCATTTCAGCGCGATCGTCTCGGCGTCGCGGGCCAGGCCGGGCACCAATCGCGACGGCGGGACCGGCTCGGCCGTCCGGACCTGGGCCAGGGTCTCCAGCGCCGTCGCCCCCTTGAACGGCGGCCGGCCCGTGACGAGCTCATAGAAGATCGCGCCGAGCGAGTAGATGTCCGCGGCCGGGCCGGCCGCCCGAGCATGGCCCTCGGCCTGCTCGGGAGCCATGTAGCTGGGCGTGCCCAGCACGAGGTCGGTCCGCGTGAGGTCCGAGCCGGATTCGAGCGACTTGGCCAGGCCGAAGTCGGCGACCTTGGGCGTGCCGTCGTCGCCCAGCAGGATGTTGGCCGGCTTGAGGTCGCGGTGGATGATCCCCAGCCGGTGCGCCTCGGCGACTCCGCGCGCCACCTGCTCGAGGATCCGCGCCGCCGCGACCGCGGGCCAGGGCGTACCATCGATCCGCCGGCCCAGGCTGCCCGCCGCGAAGTACTCCATCGAGTAGAAGGGCAGGCCGTCGCACTCGCCCCGGTCGTAGACCTGGACGATGTTGGCATGCCGCAGCCGGGCGATCGATTCGGCCTCGGTCAAGAAGCGTTGCAGCGCCTCCTCGGAGGCGTACCCGCCGGCCGAGACCATCTTGAGGGCGACCCATCGGCTGAGGCGGACCTGGCGGGCGCGATAGACCACGCCCATCCCGCCGCGGCCCAGGACCTCGACGAGCTCATAACCCTCCGGCACGGGGCCGAGGCGGAGATTCATCGGGCCGGCGCCGGTCGTCGTCCCGTCGATGGTGAAGGTCGCGTCTGATGGCTCGTCCGGATCGGTGCCGAATGAGGTCGGCTCGTGGGTGGTCGCCGCCTGGAAGGCGGAGTCGATCGCCGCGGCTCGGGAGGGGAATCGCGATCGGTAGTCGGCGGGGGACGGCTCCTCGCCGGCGGCCCGCCGCAGCGCCAGCTCCAGCGCGAGCAGTTCGCGGAACGCCGCGCCGGACTCGGCGTCGCCCAGGCCCTCGAGGAATCCCTCGAGCCGGGGACGTTCCGCGCCCGCCCATGCGGCCTCGAACCGGTCGCAAACGCCGTCGATCCGCAGCAGGCCCGTCGGCGACGGCGCGGCACCGCCGCCGCCCGGGAGAGTCATGGACCGGCCTCCGCACCCCAGAGCGATCGGATCACGTCGAGCTTGCGTTCGACCGTGCGGACGACGCACGCCAGCTTGGCCGCGATCTCCTGATTGGAATGGCCCTCCATCCGGAGGACCGCCACCTGGCGGAGCATCGGGTCGGGGAGCGAGCCGAGCCTCCTCGCCGTCTCCTCGGCGACCATGACGACGAACTCGGGGGTCGGCTCGGCGCCGACGAATTGAGCGAGGGCGTCCGCATCGTCGCAGTCCGCCGCCAGCGCCGCCTCGTCCACGACCCGCCCGCCGCCGCGCTTCTGTCGCGATTCGAGCCGGATCCGGCCGAGCACCTTCCGCGCCGTGATCACGACCAGGAGACGCCAGAGCTCGTCGCGGCCGCGCACCTCGGGGAGCTGGCCGGCCGAGATCCGGTCCCAGAGGCTGTTCAGGGCGCTCAGGGCCACGTCTTCCTCGTCGACCGCCCCCGCGGCACGACGAGACGCCTTCAACCGCCGGCGCGCCAGCACGGCCAACCGCTGGAAATAGCGGGACCAGAGCCGCTCCATGGCGTCCCTGTCCCCCTCCTTGACATCGCCGATCCAGCGCGTGACGGAGCCTTCTCCTTCGGCGTTCGACGACATGGACACCTCGGATCCTGCCCGAACGATCGCGTTGGTCTCAAGACTCCAGCGTCGCATGACATCGTATCGATCGCGCCGCGGCCCGGCAATCCCCTCGCACGGCTGGGCGATTGAAGAATTGATCTTTTTCATCGGGTGGTATGTCGGGACGACGGCCGTTTCGGTCATGGAAGGAGGAAGCCGGTGCGAGGCCCGCCCGAGTGGACGAGGCCAGACGCTCCGAACGATCCGGCCCACCAACCTCGGGAGTTCACCCATGTTCTTCTCACGACGCCCTTCGCATCGTTTCGGTCCGGACAGCAGCAGCTCTTCACCAGGCCGCGGCCGTCGTCTTTCCCTCCGGTCGAAGCCGAACCTGGAGATGATGGAGCGCAGAGAGCTGATGACCCTGGCCCCCACTTCGCCCCTCATCCCGGTCGCCGCGACGTACTCAACCGTCCCGTCCGTGTCCCTCACTCCGATGGAGGCCACCTCGGTCAAGGGCAGCATTTCCGGGCCGACCTTCGTCGCGGTCAACCTCACCCAGGGCGAGATCTTCTCCGCCTGGGGTCAGGTTGACTACAACGCCAACTCGTCCACGCCCGACCCCTATTCCACGATCACCGTCACCGACCCGAACTGGAAGCAGGTCGCCTACGACGCCCTCAACGGCCTGACGCAACCCGATCCGAATACCGGCGCCGCTTCCCACGACTTCTCGGTCGAATTCCGGGCGGCCACGACCGGTAGCTACGAGATCGAGGTCGCCGACAACGTGAATAAGTCCTACACCGGCGACTACGAGAACCTGTCGCTGCGCCCGATCGCCCTCGACACCTCGTCGCTCAACCCCAACGCCAATGCGGCCGACGCCGCCAAGCTCTCGTTCACCGGCGGCGGGATGTATGCTTCGTTGAACGGCAACAGTTCCGTGCTCACGATCGCCGGACCGACCGGCCGCGGCTTCCAGCTCCAGGGCCAGTGGACCGAGACGACCTCGACGGCCAACGGCCTGACGAGCGAAACCTACCAGAGCACCGGTAACCTGACCCTCGAAACCAATTCGCTCCTCGGCAACATCAATCTCCCCCTCGGGAATCTGTTCGGGCTCCAGATCACCACCTACTCCAACGGCTGGGGCGGGCTGTTCGGAGAGGTCGATACGACTCAGATCACCGGTGGCGGCCAGAACCTGAGCAGCCTGATCCCGTTCCAGAGCATGGGGAATATGTTCGGCGGCCTGAGTTCGTCGATCTCCATCCCCGGTGTGAGCCTGAGCACTCCGGGCACGAGCTGGGGGATCGCCCTGGGGAGCTCGACGCTCGCCTCGACCCTGGACAATGCCCCGCTCGATCCGGCCGTTCCTTACCTGTACGTCACGTCCCAGGGGGCCGCGAAAGCCAGCTTCGGCTCGATCCTTGCCGAGACCTCCGGGACCGGATTCAGCGTCGCCGTCGATCCGCAGGACCCCAGCTTCTACCTGGACCTGTCGAACATCGGCCCTGTAGGCCAGGCCTCGCTGATGTTCTCGCAACATGGTCAGATCCCCTACACGCCGATCGAAAGGCCCACGACCTGGGGCAGCACCAGCAGCCTCTGGGGTGATGCATTCATCCGGGCCGACATCAGCCTCGCGAGCCTCACCGACGACACCATCCCGCTCGACATCGAGGGCGACGCCACCATCAACTGGGACCCCTCGGGCATCGGCGCCACCAAGGCGATCAGCAATATGTTCAACAGCGGCGGCTCGTTCGTCCAGGGCCTCCAGAACGTCCAGTTCGGCCTCAACGGGACCCTCAGCTTCGCGGCCGATTTCGAGGTTGCGTCGGGGACCATACCGATGGTGTATGGCTCGTTGATCCGCGACGGAGCCGGCGACTTCTTCTTCGCGTACGCCTCGGCCGATCCCCTCAAAGGGACCTCGGTCGCCTCGTATCTCGAGTCGCCCGTCACGTACGACGTGAACGGCTTCGTCAACTTCGGCACCGGCGAGTTCTATGTGAACGCCGCGGGGAGCATCCAGGTCGCCGGCACGCAGCTCGCCAACGGGGACCTCGAGCTCACGGACGAGACCCAGAGCAAGGATACCGAACTCAGCCTCTACGGCCAGGTGCAGGTGAATTGCCTGACCATCGATCTCCCCGGCGTCTCGACGACCGTCACTGCGTCCGCCGTTGCGTGCATCGTCTCCAATCTGACGACCGGCACCACGTCGTTCTCGGACAGCTTCTCGATGAATGGAACGGCCGAGAGCATCGACGGCGACAGCGCCGCCTTCTCCTACAGTCTCTCGTATTCGAATGTTCCCACTTACGACCTGCTCGACGCGATCGGCGACGTCGTCCACGACACCGCCGTCTTTATCGCGAACAGCCTGGAAACGACGATCTCGAACGTGGATGCTCTCTACGAACAGCTCGTGGGGAGCGTGTCCTCCAGCGTGATCAACACGGTCTCCAACGACGTCACCAACTGGATCGACTCGATCTGATGTCGCCTCGACGTCCATCGAAGGGGGCGGGGCGCCCTGCACCGCCCCTCGAACCACGCCGACTCCCATCGAACGCCGCCGGTTCCCCGCGGGACCGGCGGCGTTCGTTTCGTGAGGCGCCCGGCGGCGGCCCGGCCGCCCGCGTGCACCCTCCGCCAGCGACGGTATAATCGAGTGGGCGGGACATCAGGCCACCCGCCGCCGGGGTCGTCTCCCCGGCTCGTCCGCCGGTCGCGCACGCGAGGACACGAGCTTGTCCGTTCCCGATCCTTCCGCCCGGCCCGCCATCGGCCGGACCGGCGCACCCGGTCGAAGGGGCATCACCGTGGCCCTGGGGACGGCGCTGGCCCTCGCGCTCGCGGGCGCGCTGTGGCTTCTGCTCCAGCCGGCGCCGGCGGCCCGCGAGCGCGGGGGTTCGCCGGGCTCGAGGCGCGGGATCGATCCCGATTATGCGGGCTACGTCGGTGACGCCTCCTGCCGCGACTGCCATCCCGGGGAATATGCGGCCCACACCGGCTCGGGGCATTCGAAGACCCTTCGCCCCGCCGCGCGGGTCGCCCTGCGCCGCCATTGGGACGGCGTGACGGCAGAGGATCCCGAACGGCCCGGCGTCGCCTGGACCTTCCGCCTGCGGGACGGCCGCCTGTGGACCGAACGCTCCCGGACGGAGACCGGACCGGCCACGGGCCGGACCGAGGCCGAGCGGTTCGTGATCGACTACGCCTTCGGCTCGGGCCGGCACGCCACGACGTTGGTCTCGATGCTCGATCCCGATCCGCGGCACCCGGCCATCCGCGAGCACCGGCTGACCTTCTTCGCCCACTCCACCGCGCCGGGCCTGACACCTGGCCAGTCGCTGGGCGGGCACGCCTCGGCGAACACCGAGACCGGCCGCATCCACTCGACCAATCAGGCGCTCCAGTGCTTCGGATGCCATGTGACGGCGACCTCGGACCGCGGCCCGGAGGTGCTCGACCCGGCGACGATGATCCCCAACGTGACCTGCGAGCGGTGCCACGGGCCGGCACGGTCGCACGTGGCGGCGGCCCGCCGCGGCGTCGGCGAGAATGACCTGCGCATGCCCTTCGGCCTGGAAGGGGCGACGGTGGACGATCAGCTCCGCCTCTGCGGGTCCTGCCACCGCACGCCCGAGATGGTGACCTCGGGCGCCATCACGACCGACAACCCGGTCGTGGTCCGCTACCAGCCGGTCGGCCTGGTCCAGTCGGCCTGCTTCAAGGGCAGCGATCGCTCCCTCGGCTGCACGAACTGCCACGACCCCCACGCCCGCACCTCCACCGACCGGGCGGCCTACGAGGCCACCTGCCGGTCGTGCCACGCCGAGCGCCGCGTCGCCGACTGCCCGGTCCAGCCGCGCTCCGGCTGCGTCGCCTGCCATATGCCGCGCCGCGACGTCGCCCGCGGCATGATCATGACCGACCACTGGATCCGCGTGGTCCCCCCGGCCGGCCTCCACGCCTCCAAGCCCGCACCCCGCCGCTGAGGGACGTCCGCACCGCTCCGGCCATGCCGTCCGCCTCACCCGCAGGATCCGCCCGGCGCCCGGCAAAAGGACCGGTACATAATTGCTTTTCCACGCACAACGTGTTAATTACAGCGATGGCGACGAGAGGCCGAAACCGCCAGCGGTGCTTCACGTCGCCGACTGATATCCCACGTCTCTCGTATTATCGTTTTATGGAGGCATGCCAATGCGAGGTTATGTCATCGGTCGGGGTCGGCTGCGCGCTGGCCGGGCTCGATCGGGGTTCACGCTCATCGAGCTCCTGGTGGTCATTGCGATCATCGCGGTGTTGATCGCGCTGTTGCTCCCGGCGGTGCAGTCGGCGCGGGAGGCGGCGCGGCGGGCGCAGTGCACCAACAACCTCAAGCAGATCGGCCTGGCGATGCACAACTACCACCAGGCCATCAATTCCCTCCCGGCCGGACACATGGGAACTGGCTGGAATGACTGGGGAGCGGTCGTGATGTTCCTGCCCTACATCGAGCAGGGGGTCATCTTCAACGCCATCAACTTCGCCAACACGGGGAACGCGGCCAATCCCGACGTTGGTGCCTCCTCGGTGAACACGACGGTCTTCCTGATGAAGGTGGACTGGCTCAACTGCCCCTCCGACCGCGACCGGCTCACCAACCCCGCGGGCCACCAGAACTACTGCGGCAACGCCGGCAACGCGCCGGAGTCGTTCTTCGACAACAACTACCACGGCGCCTGCAACGGCTGCTTCTTCTCGATCAACAACTGCAAGCCGATCAACTTCGCCGCGATCAACGATGGCCTGAGCAACACCGGCGGCTACAGCGAGAAGGTCAAGGGGATCGGCTGGTACTATGACGGCCCGGACCAGCTCAGGCCCACCTCGGCGGTCTCCTCGTGCCCGGTCAGCGCGGCGTCGGGGGTGATCAACGGCCAGACGGTCTTTCTCGACGCCGTCCCGCAGGCCTACTACCAGACGTGCTTGCAATCGCCGGCGATGGGCCCCAACGCGGTCTACGCCACCAATGGTGCCATGTCGCAGGGACAGCTCTGGTTCGACGGCCATCCCGAGACCGGCTTGTACAACCACCTCATGACGCCCAACACCTGGAGCTGCGACGACTCGAACAACTCGTGGGTCAACGACGCCGCGGCCGCGACCGCCAGCAGCCGTCACCCTGGCGGCGTCAACCTGATGATGATGGACGGCTCGGTCCGCTTCGTCAAGGCGAGCGTCAACCCCGTGACCTGGTGGGCGCTGGGCTCGCGCGACGGGAGTGAGACGGTCTCTTCCGACAGCTATTGAGTGAGCGTGAGCGGCTCCGGCATCCCGGGCGGGAGCGTCGTTCTCGCCCAGGCACCGGCCGCACCGGCGCCGGGCCGGAGTCACAGAGTTCCGGCGAGGAAGCCACGCCGCTTCAGCGGCCGTGGAGGAATCGCCGCCCCCGAATGATGATAAAATGAAACATCTGTTGGACTCGGGGTTGTACCCCGGTACACTGGCATAGTCGGAACCGGCCTTGGGCAAGGTGGAGGCCCCGTTGGAGGGAACAGGCCCTCTGTAAAAGGCCGGCCTAGACCACAGTGAAGGTCGCTCGAAGGCACTCCCGCGCCGCGGGAGCACCAGCTAGTAGGGACCAACGCTCCGTGTCCGCAAGGCCACGGTTGGGCCGAACAGGCAGGGATGTCGCGTAAGCCGGCCCCAAGAGTCGCCACTGGGCTCGGAGCCCCCTCCTCGGAGGAACGTGTGAGCGGCAAAGCTGCGGGGCTTCAGCCCCAGCGGTCGCTTACAGTCCGACTCCCGTGACTCCTCGCCGAGCACCGCTTCTGAGCAGGCCCCTCATCCGCCCTTCGGGTCCCTGTTCCCTGCCGGCGAGAAAGGGATGGTGCGCGCCGTCGCCGAGTCGCACGATCGCGGCGGAGGAGGCAAGCGGTCGCCCTCACCCCGACGCGGAGAGGCTCGGGGTGAGGAACCGCGCGGTGGGATTCGGCGGGGAAGTTGCCTACTTCTTGCCGGCATCCCCACCGCCCTGTCCCGGCGGCGGCAGCTCGATGTTGAGCGTGTTGGTCCCGTCCTTCACGTCGATCGTCTGCGCGCCGTAGGCCAGTTGTGGCTCCTTGGTGATCGCGGGGCCCGAGATCATCACCGAGTTCCGGCCGACTAAGGTCGTGACCTCGTAGGTCCCGTCCGGGTTGACCTTGGCCTTCCGGGCCGCGGCGTCCTTGCGCAAGTAGTTCTGGGGGTTGAAAGTCAACTCCCCGGAGGTCATCGGCTTGCCATGGATCATGACCTTCCCGGTGACCTTGGCCTCGGCGGTGGACGACTCGGTCGCCGGTTTGTCCTCCCAGCAGCCCCAGAGCGCGACCGCGAGGGTCGCGGCCAGCGATCCGCTCAAGGCACGTCGCGCGAGCGTCATGATTCTCTCCTCTCGAGTTTTCGAATTTGATGATGCACGTCGTCTCGCCGGGTCCCCACCCGATTCGCCTGGCCGCGGTCGGCCTCCCGATCCCTCGGCATACCGCGGAGGGGGTTCCCCGGAGTCGCCGTAGGATATCGAGGAACACCGCCGTGTTCAACGGCGGAGTCGGCGGCTGGCCGGAGGATCGGGGCCGGATCCGCGACGGGTCGTGCCCGCGGGCGGGGCCGGGATCGCGCCTTGCCACGGGTCGGCCTTCACGGTGCCGCGCGCCGCTCCGGACCCAGATAGAGGTCGGTGTCGGGGTGCTCTCGCCTCCAATCCCCCCAGGTCCGCCGCGCCAGGGGATAGGTCGCGTAAGGGAACGGAGAACCTCCGCCAGTTTCCACCGGCTCGGCGGTCCGATGCCAGTAGTAGGTCTCACCCACCTTCAGGATCATCTCGGGCCCCTTGGTGCCCGCCTGGAAGACCTCGAGCGGGGGGCCGCCCCGGGGGCCCGCGTACGCCCGGGCGCAGTCCGACAGGTCGCAGTAGGTGACGGTGACGGGCCGATCGCCGATCAGGTCGTTGACGATATGGCGCGACGGGTCGTCGAACGCCTTGACCCGGTAGGCCCGCGCCTTGCCGTCGACGACGATGCCGATGACCTCCTCGTAGTCCGGCAGCTTCGCCTGCTCCGCCCGCCGGGTGGGTGGCCGGCTGATGCTGGGGCCCTCGACCTTCCGCCACGGGGGGCTCAGCTTCGAGGCGTCCCCGAACCGGATGATCTTCGACTCCCGCCTCAGGTGGGCGCACTCGGAATAATACGTGGCCGCGACGACCACGGCATCGAGCGCCAGCACGCCCACGATGGCCCCCTTCACCGCGCGGGACTTCAGGAAACCAGGGATCGGGTCCGGCATCGCGGTGTCGAGCCTCCCAAGGGCGCCGGGGATCGGCGGGCACGCCGGACCGAGCGACTCTGTCCATCCTACCGGGGTCGTCCGCGTGCCGCCATCTCCCGCCAAGATAGGTCGGTCCGCACCTCGGTCAACCGCCCGCCTACACTCGCGGCTCGGATCATCTCGATCCCCGTCGCCCGGCGACGGGTTGCGTATCCCCGGGCCGCGCGCTCAAGATGAAAAAGACCCTCATTCTTTTTGGAGGCATGAACATGCCATACGATGACGCCTTGGTGGTCGGCTACTTGCGACGGGCCCACGACACGACGCTGCTCTCCGAGCGGGAGAGGCACCTGGTCGGTCTGGCGGTGACGATCACCCGCGGGTGCCAGGTCTGCACCCGCAACCGGATCGAGAAGGCGCGGGCGGCCGGCCTCGACGATGAGACGCTCAACGCGCTGGTGAACGTCGTCGCCGCGGTCAACGCCGGCGTCTCGGCCGCGACGGCCCGCGAGGGCTTCCGCATGGCCGATGCCGACGCGGCCTCGCAAGCCTGCGGAGACCTCTGCTCGGCCGAGGCGTCCGGTCGGGCCGTGCGATCGCCTTCGTGACCGAATTCGCGAGTGGAGACGGCACCATGCCCGCGTCCCAACCCGGCGCGAACCGTCATCAATTGCGGGTCTGGCTCAAGTGGGCCATCGAGTCGGGCCTGCTCGACCGGATCCCGCCGCAGTACGACCCGGATGGCTCCGGCGATACCCGGCCCACCGAGGATTACGCCCGCTGGCTCCTGGACGAGCTGAAGGCCCCCGAAGGCGGCAGGCGGCTGCTGAGCGAGATCCTCGCGGCGGCCCGGCAGTTCCGCGACTGGGTCGAGTACCGTCAGAAAGTCAGCCGGCGCATCATCCTCGGGCAGTGGGATTCGGAGGGCGCCGCGGCCCGGGTGGCGGAGCGACGGACCCCGACCCGCTCGGATCGAGAGAAACGCCCGGCGCGGGCCGGCCGGGACGGCGACGGTGCCCGCCCGAATGCGGACCCCATGTGGGACGATTGGCTGGACGGTTGAATCCGGAAAGACCATGGAAATGCCATGCGCCTGTCTTCAGCGGACTATGTCGCGACGATGCTGGGCGCCGTGGCCGGCCTCGTGGTGGAGGGCCTCATGGCCGTCCCGTTCTTCTTCGCGCCGGGCTGGGCGAACGGGTGGCCGGGAGGGCTCACGATCCACGTCGTCTGGTCGGCTTTCATGACCGCGGTTCTCGCCGTGATGGCGTTGACCGTCGGCGTGGGGACGGGGGCGTTCGCCGGCCTGCTGCTGTATGACGGCCCGGGTGGGCGACGCGCGCAGCGATTGTTCCTCGTCTGGGTCGCGGTCTGGGCGTTTTTGGTCGTGATCGGCTGTCCGTGGCTCTACCGGGAGTTCTACGGATCAACGCTGGAGATGTGGCCCAACGGCTATCCGGCCGGCGGGATGTGAACGGCGGAAGCGCCTGATTCGTGAACTGGACCGGTGGGTTGCGATGTTGTGGCGAGGTCTCTCGACCTCGCCACGCGGCCGACCGGAGGTCTCCCGCCGGGGCCGGACCCGTCGGTCGGGAGACCTTCGGTCGGGCCGACGGCGGGGTCAGGCGACCCGCGCCGAACGGGTGCTCCCCGCGGGGCGGTTCTAAAGGATCTCCCCGGCCAAACGTCTATACGATAGGAGAGCACGCGCTTTTAGAGCGCCTAACGCTCTTGTGGCCGGCGCCTCATACCAGCCCAACGCGCCAGCGAGGGTCCGGCCGGAGGGACCCTCGCTGGCGCGTCGGGCTGGTATGGGATCAATGCGCCCATGGCGTGTGCGACCCATCCGATAGGCGTTCTAGACAAAGGAGCCCAGTCCATGAAGCACCTGACCAGACGAGGGGCCCTCGGGCTTGGCGCCGTGTCCGCGGGGGCCTTCCTGACCGCGACGGCGCAAGGGGCGGATGAGGCATCAGGAGACGAGGGACCCGTGAGGTTCAAGATCAAGGACGTGGTCATCGAGCGGGTCGAGCAGGAGGGGCGCACCATCGACGTCCGCTTCGGCAAGGCGGCCAGGCCGATCAAGGTGACCGGCCTGCCCCTAGGCGAGACGATCGGCATCCGCGTGTCGCACGTCTTCCCGGGCTCGGTCAACAACTTGCCCTTCCACTGGGATCGCCTGAAGGAGCTGGTCGGCAAGACGGTCTCGATGGTGATCATCGCGGAGCACGATGCCTTGTCGGTCGATACGATCGCCACGGCCAATGACTGAGGCCGCTGCATCGGGCGAGGCGCGGATTCGGCCCGCCGCCCTCCCCGACGCACCGGCGGAATCAGTCGCAACTCGGAGCCCTCGACTCATCGAGGACCACGCGATGCGGCTGCCTCGGATGACCACCCGGCGATGGATGATCGTGGTGGCGATCTTGTGCGCCTCGCTCGCGGCGTCGTTGTTCAGGAACCGGAAGATGATCGGGTTCTGGGAGGCGATGAAGAAGGAGTATTCGTACGCCGCCGACCATCCGTGGCCGGCCGTCGCGCCTGATCCCCCGAACCCGTAGGAGCGGCTTTCATGCCCGCGGTTTCCCGATAGATCCTGATGGAGGAAGCGCGATAGGATGGGTCGTCGTGCACGACGAATCCGCGGAGTGGCCGCGGGTCGGACCTCGTGCCCGCACCCGCGAGACGTGCGATGACGATACCGACGGATGACTTCCCTCCCATCGGGGGAGCGTCGCTGGTCAACGCCGAGCTGGCCAAGGGGGAGCGCCTCGTCTGGACCGGCCAGCCCATCCCCTGGCGCTTTTCGGTTTCGAGCCTCCCCTTCGTCCTGTTCGGCATCCCGTTCACGGCGTTCGCCTTCTTCTGGATCGCGGTCGCCGGCGCATTCCGGTTCCCCGGCGCCCCGGGGCCATTCGGCCTCTTCGCCCTCTTCGGCATCCCGTTCGTGATCGTCGGGCTGGGCCTGCTCATGTCGCCATTCTGGATGTACCTCAAGGCACGGCGTACCGCGTACGCGATCACCGATCGGCGCGCCCTGGTGATCGAACCCGACCTCTGGGGCAGGATCATCGTCCGATCGTTCGAGCCCGCGCGCCTGGCCGTGCTCTTTCGGACCCAGCACGCCGACGGCTCCGGCAATCTCATCTTTCAGCGCGAGTATCGCCTCGGGGGCCGGCGCGCCTGGTTCGTCGACATCGGTTTCTTCGCCATCCCGGAGGTCAGAGAGGCCGAGGAACGCGTCCGCGAGCTCATGAAGGCCGGCGACCCGAGCGACGGCCGGGGATAGGAACTTGTCCAACTCGGCAAGCCGATCGGCCCGGTCCGACGGGTGATGCCCGCCCGGCGCCAGTCGGCGATTGAGACCGGATTTCGAAGAACTTCGAACCGCCGGCCCCCCCGGCGGTATTATCCCCTGAGAAGAGGACGAGAGCAGGAGGCCCGGGGACAACCCATGGCGAGGCGATCCGACGAGCGGGTCCTGCGGCAGATCCGGACGCTGTTCAACCTCGGTGTCATCGGCGAGCTCTCCGACGGTCAGTTGTTGGACCGGTTCGCGACGGCCGGGGGCGAATCGGCCGAGCTGGCGTTCGCGGCCCTGGTCGAGCGGCACGGTCCGATGGTCCTGCGCATCTGCCGGAACTGTCTGCGCGATCCCAATGACGTCGAGGACGCGTTCCAGGCCACGTTCCTCGTCCTGGTGCAGAAAGCCCGCTCGCTCTGGGTCGAGGACTCGCTGGGCCCCTGGCTGCATCGGATCGCCCGTCGGATCGCCGTGCGTGCGCGGGCGAATGCGGCCCGCCGGCGCGATCGGGAGCGTTGTGCGGCCGAGGCCCGGCAGGCGATGGCCGCGGGCGGCGAACGAGACGACGGCCTGATGGGCCTGCTGCACGAGGAGATCGATCGGCTGCCGGAACGCTGCCGCGTGCCGGTGGTGCTCTGCGACCTCGAGGGACTCACCCACGAGCAGGCCGCTCGGCACCTGAGGTGGCCGGTCGGGACGGTCAAGAGCCGGCTCATGAGCGGTCGGGAACGATTGCGGGCCCGGCTCGTCCGCCGCGGGATCGTCCCGGCGGTCGCGGTGGTGAAGGCGATGACGGCAACGCCCGCGCGGTCGGCCTCCGCGGCGGTGCCGGCCAAGTTGGTGGAGGCCACGGCCCGGGCCGCGCGACGGATCGCGGCCGGAGCGGGCGCGACGACGGCCGGGGCGGTCCCGGCCACGGTCGCCCTGCTGATGGAAGGAGCGCAGAGCATCATGTTCGTGACACGGATGAAGTTCGTCTTGCTGGCCTTCGGCCTGATCGCCGGCGGGGCCGTCGTGGCCGCGCAGCAGGCGGGCCGCCCCGAGGGGAAACGGGGGTCCCGTCCCGTGAACGTCCGGTCGACCGGCCCGGCCGCCGCCCGATCCGGCGGCGCCGAGGACGACGCGGCCGCCTTGACGAAGGAGATGGAGCAGCTCGAATTCGGCCTGCTGCAGGACGAGGTGACCCTGCTCCGGCAGCAGGTCAGCGATGCGCTCAAGAACAAGGTCCAGTATGAAACCAGCACGGCCCTGCAGGATCCCAGGACCGGAGAGGACGTCCGGCGTGCTTATACGACCGCCCGGGAGGTCTACCTGATGAAGGCCCGTGAGCTGGCGGCCCAGCGGCGCAAGCTGGGCGCGGACGCCGAGCCGCCGAAGGGCGGGGCCGAGCCATCGGGGAAAGCCGCATCCGGCGCGGACGGCGGCAAGGACCATGCGGCCTCACCATCGGGCTCGCAGGCCGCCGCCGCGGCGATCGGATCGATCGACATCGACGCAGTTTTCAAGCGGTCCGCGAAGGTCCAGCGATCCCAGGAGGTGCGGAGAAGAGCCCTCGATGATGCGCGTCTGCACCTTGCCGAGCTTCAACGCGATGCCGAGCAGATCGCCTCTCTCATACCGAAATTTGTACCCGACAGCCCGGACCGTCGCGCCCGGGAGGACGAGCTCGGCGATTTGAAACGACGGTACGAGCGGCAGCGCGAGGCGTCCAACAGAGAACTCACGCGGCGCCATGCCCGGGAATCGGCGATGCTCTTTGACGAGATTCAGGATGTGATCGCCGCGGTGGCCAGGGCCAAGGGGTTCGACTATGTCGTCAGGGTCGATGCCGGTCCTAATCTGGACGCGGAGCCCGACGAGGTGTTCAACGCGGTAAAACGTTCAGTCCTCTACGCCAATCCGCATAACGACATCACCGAGGAGGTCATCCGCGAGCTGAATCGGCAGTTCGAGGCCGCCGGAGACAAGACGTCGCGGTAGCGGAGCGGCACGACGGATCTCGCCCCATCACGCCATTCTCTGATCCGTGAAATCCGTGAAATCCGTGGTCAAGTCCCCTCCGGTCGAACCACGGATCTCGCGGATTTCACGGATCGGACGATTCCCTCACATCCAATCCTCTAATCGGTGTCCTCTGCACGATCCGCGGTAAGAATCGGGATCCGAAGCATCGGGCAGCGTCGAGGTGCAGACTCGGTCCGCGGCCCGCCGGCGATGCCACCGCCCTCTATCGGAACGCCACTCGCCGGTATACGATCACCGGCTCGGGGCCGGAGCTCCCGGCCGATCGCTGCACCTCTTCATCGAGCGGCGGACGTCTTCGCTCATCCCGTCGTCCGAGCGCGGCGCCGCCTTGAGACTCGGAGAACGGACCATGTTGAACGGAGGGTCCCTTGAACCGCGAGCAGGTCTTTGTCCGGCCGGACTCCGCCGGCCGCAATGCGACGCTGTGGATCCTCGCCGGGATCGGCGCGTTTGCCTTCGCCGCGGTGGGGTTCGTGGTGGCGGTCCGCGGGCGGGTCGGGCCGATGGAGATGCAGGTGATGACGACGCTGCCGACGCTCGTCGGCATCGGGTTGCTGACCGCCGGGTGGCGGCTGATCCGCGCCATTGCGGGTCACCGTCGGCCCGGAGGGATTGACCATCGAGTCGAAGCGCGGCTCGCGTCGCGTGCCCTGGGACCAGGTGGGGGCCGCAGCCGTCGAGTCCAGCGGCACCAGCCATCGCCGCGGCATGAATGTCACCGACCGGAACGGCCGTTCGATCGTCAGGCTAGATGAATCCTTCAGTCGATTCGACGTGATGGCCAGCCTGATCGCCAACCACGTCGAGGCCCGCGGCGACGACGCGGCGACGCACATCTTCCGCAAGAAGGCGCGGCGCCAGGCCGTGATCGTGTTCATCATCGGCCTGCTCATGGCGATCGGCTGCATCTTCATTGCCCGGATGACGTACCAGAAGCAGCGGGCGGACCGGCTGCTGTCGAACGCGCGGACAGCCGGGCGAGGCCGAGATCGTCCGCCGGTTCACCGCCCCCAACGGCGTGACGAGACGCCTCGAATACCGGGTCGTCGGCGTCAACGGCCGGGGTGCGACGGAGAACGTCGAGGTCGAGCCCGACTACTGGGATAGCCTGGAGGGCGCCGGACCGTCCCGGTGATCGTCGTCCCCGGTGAGCCGGGCATCAGCCGCCTGGAGGAGGGCCAGGTGACCGGGGACGATGCGATCGGCAAGACCCCGATCGGCGGCTACGCCATGGCGGCGCTGGGCGGCCTGGTGGCCATGTTCATGCTGGCGTACAGCCCATTCGCGTGGAACGGCTGGGACCTCGCGCAGGACTCCAAGACCAAGACCTGGGCGGTGAAGCGATACGGCAAGGTCGTCTGGAGATCGGGAGGCGCGGCCGTCAAGGAAGCCTTCTGGGAGTCGGAATGACGGAGACGTCGCCACGACCTTCGTCGAAGGATCGGGAAGTCATTCACGAGGCGATCCTTCGAAAACGATCCGGCTCCCCGCTGGACCGCGTTTCGGTCGATCTGGGATAATGGGGCGGTCCGCTCGAACCGAATCGGATCGACATCCCCGCCCCGTCCCGATGTGGTCCGGCTCGGTCCGGCCGCATGGGACGGGAGCTCGATGGAAAGCGAAGCGTCTTCATGACACGTACCGCGTGGCGGCTCGGCGCGGCCCTGGCCGCGATCGCGATGGCCGTGGCCCTGACTGCCGCCCTGGCGCTCGATCCCCCGGGGTCGGGCCGCTTGGACGCGCGCGACCCGCAGGTTGGGAAGTCGTTCCGGGTCCCCTATCGCCTCACCGACACCAACCACTTCCTGGTGCGGGTCCGGATCAACGGCAAGGGGCCGTTCAACTTCCTGGTCGACTCCGGCGCGCCGGCGCTGTTCGTCGCCACCGAGACGGCCAAGAAGGTCGGGTTGAAGCCGGCCGACGAGGCCACCTTCTGGACGCCCATCGACCGGCTGGAGATCGAGGGCGGCGCGCAGCTCTCGGCGCCAAGGCGCGGGTCGAGGACCCGTTCCAGCTCGTGGGGATGAACGCGCTGGGGCTCCCCGGCGCGACGATCGACGGCATCCTGGGGTTCACCATCCTGGGCCGGTTCCGGCTGGAGATCGACCTGACCGACGACCGGATGACCTGGACGCGGCTGGAGTACACGCCCCGCGAGCCGCCGGTGCCGCGAACCAAGGCGGGCGAGAAGGTGGAGGCGCCGCTGGGCGTCCGGGCCATGAACGCGCTGGGCCCGATGGCCAAGGGCCTGGCCTTCCTCATGGGCAAGCAGCCTGAGGAGCAGTTGCACCTCCGCGGATTCCTGGGCGTCGAGTGGTCGGCGCCGGCACCGGCCCCGCCGGGCGGGCCGGCGGCGTCCGGGCTGAAGGTCCGCCGCGTGCTCGGCGGCTCGCCCGCCGCCCGGGCGGGCCTCCAGGCCGACGACGAGGTCCGGCGGATCAATGGCAAGACCATCGACAGCCTCAAGGCCGCACGCGCCGCCCTGACCGACGTCCGACCGGGCGACTCCGTCGCGCTCTCGATCCGGCGCGGCTCGGGCGATGGTGCGGACGCCGTCGAGAAACAGATCATCATTAAAGCCGGTGAGGGCCTGTAAGCCATGGACCGATTTGCCCGCGCATTCATCTTCGCCGCGCTCGCGGCGGTCGCGGTCATCGCCCTGGGATCGGGCATCGGCCGAGCCCGCGCCGGGCTCGGGCTCGGCGCCGGCCAGGAGGCCGCCGCGGCCGGGCGCAGGCCAGGGACCAGGCCAAGGCGAAGGACCAGGCCAAGCCGGCGGTCGTCCCGTTCGAGATGCTGCCGACCAACCACATGCTGGTGACGGCGAAGATCAACGGCAAGGGGCCGTATCGGTTGATCTTCGACCTGGGCGCGCCGATCACGCTATTAAGCAACCGGGCCAGCGAGGCCGCGGGCGTGGTCGAGGCCGACGCGCCCCGGGCGTTCCTCTTCGGCATGCGGGGCGAGGCCGAGATCGCCAAGCTCGAGGCGGGCGGCCTGACCGCCGCCAAGCTGCCGGTCATCGTCTTCGATCACCCGATCCTGTCGGCCCTGGGAGAGATGCTCGGCCGGCGGATCGACGGGATCATGGGATTCACGCTGTTCGCCCGGTACAAGACGACCATCGACTACCAGACCCGGCAGATGACATTCGTGCCGGTCGACTACGAGGTCCGCGACCTGCTGAAGGACCTGCCCGACCGGATGCTGGGCCCGAAGGTCGCCAGGGAGCGGGTGCTGTCGCCGTCGGGCGTCTGGGGCATCCGGCTGGGCCATCCCACCGGCGGCCTGGATGCGCCCGGCGTGCCGGTTGCCGCGGTCAACGACGATTCGCCGGCCCGACGGGGCGGCCTCGAGCCGGGCGACGTGATCACCACCCTCGACGGCCGCTGGACCGCGTCGATCGCGGACGTCTTCGCCGCCGCCGCGGACGCCGAGCCCGGGCAGCCGGCCGAGGTCGTCATCCTCCGCGACGGCAAGGAGATGACCCTCTCGGTCACGCCGGCGGATGGGGCGTGAGCCGCGCGTGAGCTGTGCAGGGGGTAAGCGACGGGCGGATTGGGAGAGATTCGAGATTCCGGATTCGAGATTCCGGATTCCGGATTCCAGGTTCCGGGGCGGTGACTCCTCAGGGTCGGTGACCACGCCGAGTTCCGCGAGACCGATGAACAGCGCCGCCCTCGAACCCGGGGATCGCCGCCCGCCGGGCCGGATCGCCCTGACTCCGCTCGCCTCGATCCTGCTGGCGGCCGCGCTGGGGCTCTGCGCGGGCTATCTGGACGTGGTGATCATCGTCGTCAAGAAGCTCTGCTGGAATCCGGAAGGGCACTATCGCGTCGCCAGGGATTTCCCCTGGAGCGTCCCGGTGGGCCATGCCGTCCTGCTGGCGGTCCCCGGGGTCTTACTGGCCGCGGTGAGCCGATTGCGGCGTGGGCTCGTGTCGCTGCGTGCGGCCTCGTGGCTCCTGGCGACGCTGGCGACCTGGTCGGCACTGTTGAGGCTGCCGATCCACGGCGGGTGCAGCCTGCTGCTGGCCGCCGGACTCGGCCGGGTGATCGCCGACGCCGTCGCGGCCCGCGGCCTGGATTCGCGGCGCATGCGCCCGGTCGCGCGCGGCTCTGCTCGCCGTCCTGGGCCTCTTGGCGGCCGTCTCCTCGGGCCGGGCGGCACTCCGCGAACGCCGGGCGGTGACCGCGTTGCCGGCGCCCCCGCCGCAGTCCCGGAACGTGGTGCTGATCGTCTGGGACACGGTGCGCGCCGGCAGCCTGGGCCTCTACGGGTATCCCCGGGACACGACCCCCAACCTCGCCCGGTGGGCGCGACGGGGCGTCGCCTACCGATCGGCCGTGGCGCCGGCGCCCTGGACGTATCCCTCGCTCAGTTGCGCCTTCACCGGCCAGTGGCCGCTCGAGATCAATACCCAGTGGAATTCCACGCTCGACACCCCGGCCCCGACCCTGGCCGAGTACCTGGCCTCACGCGGCTACCAGACCGCCGGTTTCGTGGCGAACACCGACTCTTGCACCTACGAGAGCGGCCTCGACCGGGGGTTCGCCCATTTCGAGGATTACACCACGACGCCGCTGTCCGTCCTGGCCCGGACGGTCCCCGGGAAGTGGATCGTCACCCGGGTCGCGGGGCTCGTCGGCGCCTATCACGCCGAGAAGTGGCTCGCGCTTCAGTCGCGCGACGCGAGCGAGCTCAACGGCGCGTTCGTCGACTGGCTGGACCGACGACGGCCCGATCGGCCGTTCTTCGCCTTCCTGAACGACTACGACGCCCACGAGCCGTACGTGCCCCCGCCGCGATTCGCGGGCCGCTTCGGCATCCGGCCCGAGGGCCGGAAGGATCACCGGTTCCTCCTGGACTACGAAGGCGAGGCGAAGAATACCGCGCCGATGCGGGACATCTTCATGGCCCACGACTGCTACGACGACTGCATCGCCTACCTCGACGACCAACTCGGCCGGTTGCTCCGCGAGCTCGGGCGGCGGAAGCTGCTCGACGCGACGGACGTGATCATCGCCTCGGACCACGGCGAGGCGTTCGCCGAGCACGGCGTCCTCGGCCACGCCTTCAGCGTCCACGTCGAGGAGGTCGGCGTCCCGCTGGTGATCCTCTCCCCGGGGGCGCCGGCGGGCCGGGTGATCTTTCGCCCGGTGAGCCTGCGCGACCTGCCCGCGACGGTGGTGGACCGGCTGGGGCTGTCGGACCGCTCGCCGTTCCCCGGCCGATCGCTGGCGGCCGACTGGATCGTCGGGTCCGGGACGGTCCCCTCGGCGAGCACGACCCCCGCTTTCTCCGAGCAGGCCGACAGCACGGCGTTCCGGGCCCGGCCCGGCCCCGGCGAGACGATCTCTCGCTACGAGATGTCCATCGTGTCCTCGACTTACCATTACATCCGCGACGCCCTGGGGCGCGAGCAACTCTACGACCTCGCCAGCGATCCGAGCGAGAGGGCCAACCTCGTCGCGTCTGCCGGCCGCAAGGACCTGGTCGCCGGCCTGCGCGCCGCCCTCCTCGAGATGCTGACCGAGAACCCCGGCTCCGCCGAGGTGGAGCGGGCCTATTTGAAGCGTTACAAGGACTCGCTGGAGGCGCAGGTTCGGGAGGCGACCCCCGATCTGACGACGTGGCGAGGAGCGTTTCGGGACTGATTCAGTCCGAGACGGCCCGTCCTCGTCGATGGCCGTCGAAGACGGCGCGCCGTGAGCCCGCGCGTCCCGGGCCGATCCGGCGATCCGGCGATCCCGGGGGATCCCGGGTGAGCGTCTTACGAGTGGGTAAACGGCTACGCGGCGACCCGGCGGTTGGCCCAGAACGCATCCCATTGTCCCTGCTCACTCAAGAGCAGGGCTCGCAGATGGCCGACCGCATCGGCCCCCTCGTGGCCCCACCGCATCCCCGAGCCCTTCATTCGCCGGCCGATGACCGTCTTACACGCCGCCTCCACCGGGCCCGAGCCGATCTGCCACCCCTTGGCCCGATAGCTCGGATAGTCCATCCGATGGCACTGGTTGCGGAAGTAGGTCACCACCCCCTCCCATGCCGGCCGCGCCGGGGATTCCCGGCGAGGTCCAGGCCCTCCAGCCAGGCCAGGATCGCCGGTCCGCCCTCGTGCTTCAGCCGGTGCGACCACGCCGCGTGGGCCGCCTCGGCCGCCGCCGCGTCACCCGGGTGCCAGGCCTTGGCGAAGTCCCCCAGGTGCTCACTGGCGTGGTAGAAGTCCAGGATCACCACATCGAGCCGGCCGAAGTGGAGCTGCAGCAGGTCCTCCAGCCCCGCGCCGCCGTCACACACGGCGATCCATCGCTGGGCGCCGCCCATCCCCACCCGGCCGGCCGTGTGGCGCAACGGCTCGGCCACGGCCTCTTGGCCCTCGAGGCTGGCCACATACCGCGCCTGCCAGGCGGGCCGCCGCCCCTCGGGATCGGCCCACTGGCGGCGCTCCGCGGGGACCGGGTTGTAGACCATCCCCACCGCGACCATCTCCCCTTCGGCGGCCGCCCCGCCCGGGCCCTGCTTGGCGAGGCCCGTCAGGTCGATCGAAACGTAGGCGCAGGTCATCCCCTCGGCGTCCTTGTGCCAGTCCCAGGCCCGGGTCTCACCGAAGGCGACCTTCGCCTCCACGGCCCGGCCCAGCTCGCCGCCGATCGCCTCGGTGGCCCGCTCCACGGTCGATTCGGCCAGCGACAACCCGCTCATCTTGGGCAGGATCACCTCGGCGGCCAGCGCGAAGCTGTCCAGGGTCCCGGCCAGGGTGGTCAACTCGGCGGCGCCGGCGGTCAGGTCGCTCTGATCCAG
Source organism: uncultured Planctomycetota bacterium (assembly GCA_963815795.1). Taxonomy (GTDB): domain Bacteria; phylum Planctomycetota; class Planctomycetia; order Isosphaerales; family Isosphaeraceae; genus JAKAUH01. The sequence continues at coordinate 596,735 of CAWFIC010000017.1, forward strand.
GCCGAAGGCGGCGTCGCCGGGACAGTGGCCGTGATGGCAGTGGGGGCAGTGGTAATAGCCCCGCTCGATGGTCAGGGGGCCCAACGCCGAGAGGAGGCCCTTTTTCCGATAACCCTTGAAGCGGGTGTCCTGGTGGCAGTGGGGGCAGGTCAGGCTGGAGCCTCGGTACCCCCTTTTTTCCGCTGCTCGGCAGCGGTCTGGAGGGCCTTGGCTCCCAGGCGATGGACCAGGTCGCGGACCTGGAACTCGGTGGCGCCGAAGAGTTGATGGTCGGGCTTGATGGCGAGCAACTCGGCGATCGCGCGAAGGTCGTGTTCGGAGGCGGCCTTGAGCGACTCGAACAACTGCTCGGCGCGGCGGGCCTGCTCCTCGGGGAGATGGGCGAACGACATGGTGGGGACCCTCCGTGAACAAAGGACTAGTGAATCGGGGATGACGCATCCAAGACCTCTGTTCTACGAGATTTTCCACCCACTTTCGAGACGCCCACCCGGGGATCCCGGACGGCATGGATTTTCGTTGACATCCCGTTCGGATGCGACTATTCAAGTCGTGGAGATTCGTTCGAGGCGGTCGCGACCGGCCGCGGCGTCCCGGTCGGATCCGGCGGGGTCCGACCGTCGATCCGGATGCGTTGGGTAAACGATTGATTGCGCCGCCATCGATGAGGGAGCCTCCATGCGGTGGACACGGTGGGACAGGCCGTCTGGTCGCCCCAAGGCGCGCGGCGACCGGCGGAGGTCGAAGTGCCGATGGCTCCCGCGGGCGGAGGCCCTCGAGGACCGGACGCTGCTGGGAGTCGTGACCAGCTCGGCCGACGACGGGGGCGCCGGGACGTTGCGGAACGTCATCGCCGCCACCCCGGCCGGCCAGCTCGTCATATTCGCCCCCAACGTGGACAACAAGCCGATCTTCCTCGATCCCACGAAGGGCCCCCTGGTCATCAACAAGAACCTGACGATCGAGGGCCCGGGCCTCGGCCCCGGCGTGATCACCATCGACGGCCAGCAGAAGACCCGGGTCTTCATGATCTCGGCCAACGCGGCGGTCAGCCTCATCGATCTGACGGTCACGCACGGGGATGCCACCACCGGCGGCGGAGGGGGCGGGATCTACAGCGAGGGCATCCTCACCGTCACCACTTGCGCCGTCACGAATAACACCTACGCGGCGGCGCCGGGTCAGTCCGCCGCCGGCGGCGGGATCGCGAACTTCGGGGGCACCCTCGAGATCGTCAACAGCACGATCTCCGGCAATTCGGCGGTGGGAGGGGTCCTCCAGCAGCTCGGGGCCCCCGATCTCTTCAATGCCGGCGGCGGCGGCGTCGCGAGCGTGTCGGGGGACCTCTCGATCTCCTCCGCGAGCCTGATCCTGAACAATCGGGCCGTCGGCGGCCTCGGCTTCGTCTCCCCCATGGGCGTGCCGGGCCCGGGTGGCAACGCCTGGGGAGGGGGCGTCTACGAGAGTGAAGGGGCGCTGACCATCAGCAGCAGCACGATCGCGACCAACACCGCCGTCGCCGGCCCGGGCGTCAATACGTTCGGGGGGCCGGGCGGTGAGGGCGATGGGGGCGGGATTTACGACAATGGCAAGAATGCCCCGAAGACCCCGATGATCGTCTCCGTGTGCTTGATCTCCGCCAATCAGGCGGTGGGCGGCATGGGCGGATCCGGCGTCCCCGGAGCGCCGGGCGTCGCCGGAGGCACCGGTGGCGTCGGGGGCATCGGCCGAGGCGGCGGCATCTGGTGCGATGCCGGCGATACCGTCGCCGGGCCGGTTCCCTCGACCGTGACGAATACGGTCATCCTCGGTAACGCGAGCCAGGGGGGCGAGGGCGGCCTGGGCGGCGCCGGGGGCGGCCCGAAAGCCAACGGCGGCCCCGGAGGCGCCGGCGGCGACGCCGTCGGCGGCGGCCTCTACAATGAGGGCCTCAATCTGCAGCAAGCCCTCACCATCACGTCGACCGCCGTCACCAGCAACCGGTCTTCCGGCGGTAACGGCGGGAGCGGCGGCAATCCGGGCCCGGGCGGTGCCATGGGCAGGTTCGGGGACGGCGGCGGGTCGTTCGGCGGCGGCATCGGCGTGAACAACGGCGAGGTCACGGTGACCGCCGACGTCCTCGTCAACAATTTCGCCGTGGGGGGCGTCGGCGATGTCGGCGGCAATGCCGAAGGCGGTGGCATGCTGGTCTTCGCCGGCACGACGACCCTCAGTTATAGCGTCCTCAGCTCGAATGTCGCCTTGGGCGGCCCCGGGTCTACGGCGCCGGGCAACGGGATCGGCGGCGGCCTCTTCATCGCCAACGCGGCCACCGTGACCGGGGCATCGACCACCGTCGTCGTCCTCAACCAGGCCTCGACCAAGGACAATAACGTCTCCGGGAACTTCGGCCCTTGAGGCCCCCCTGGGAGCCTCGGCGGCTCCCGGGGGCCACCGCGGACCATCATCTGGGTCGATGGTCACACCCCAAGGGCCTCTGGATCAGGGAGAGTCCGAGCATGCGATCGCAGGCGACGAGTGCATTCCGATCCGTGGCGATGTCGTGGGCCCTGGCGTGGACGGCGCTCCTCCTGGGCCATTCCGCGGCGCCGCGGAGCGCCGCGGCGGCGCAGATCTTCATCACGCCGGCCGGGAGCACGGAGCAAGGGGGCCGGCCGGTGTCGGCGATGGCCTCCTTCACGATCGCGACCGATACGATCGTCCTGGTCGTGCAGAACAATCAGGCCGATCCGAGCGACGTCGCGCAGAATATCAGCGACCTCTCGTTCACGATCAACGGGGGCCAGAATTCGGGCGCGATCCTGCTGGATGCGGGCTACGAGCGTACGGTCGCCTCGGATGGGACGTTCGTGGACTCCACCTCGGCCGTCCCGACGGGCTGGACGCTCTCGACCTCGGGATCCGGACTGGAGCTCTCCGCCCTGGCCGGCGGTGGCACCCTCCACACGATCATCGGTCCCTCGGGCAGCGGCGGGACCTATGACGCCGCCGATTCGACCATCGTCGGGAACGCCCAGAATAACCCCTTCCTGGGCGGGGGGCCTGGCCTCGGCGCGGTCGACTTCATCCTGGCGGTCTCGGGTGTCACGGAGCTCTCGACGATCACGAGCGTGACCTTCTCGTTCGGGGCGACGCCGGGCAATGATGTGGTCGGTCAGGCCATCCCCGAGCCGGCTTCGTTAACCTCCCTGGTCATCGGGCTGGCGATCCTGGGCGCCCTGCGGCCCAGGTCCCTGGCGGGTCGTCCGCGGAGGGACCGAGCGGTCCGCGATCGTCCCTGAGGGACGGGACACTGTCCCCTCGACCGATGCCCCGGCCGTCGGCGCCCGGAGGATTGCGCGAGCCCCGGGTGGAGGCACCGATGAGGAGACTGGGGGAGGCGCGCGGCATCGCGGGGCCAGGGGGCGAGGATCGAGGATCGCCCGGGGCGAGTGCGGCGGTGCCGGCGGCTCCCGCGGCGGCGGCGCATCCGTGGGACGGCTACCTGACGGGCCCGGAGAACGAGCTGGCGATGGCGGCCGCGCAGGCGATGGCGCGAGGCGAGCATCGCGGGCTCTCGCCGCTGGTGGTGTACGGGCCCGCGGGGGTGGGCAAGTCGCGGCTGCTGGCGGGCCTGGTCGCCGAGCGGCTGCGCCGCGAGCCGGGTTCGGCCGTGGCGCACCTGGACGCCGAGACGTTCGCGGCGACGTACGCGGAGGCGGCCGGCGAGCCGGGCACGGGCGACGGCTGGTCGGCGCTGCGAGACCGGCTGCGCACGGTGGACCTGCTGATCCTCGAGGATCTCGAGGGCCTGCTCCGTGCGCCGGGCGGCGCGACGAGCTGGCGCATACGCTCGACGCGCTCGAGGCCTCTGGCGCCGCCGTGGCGGTCTCGGCGCGGACGGCGCCAGGGACCTGGCCGCGTCGCGAATGGCCGGGCCGGCTGGTCAGCCGGTTGCAGGGGGGCTTGACCGCGCGGATCGACCCGCCCGGGCCGGCCTCCCGCCGCCGTTATGTCCTCAACCACGCCGGCGCACGGCCTGACGCTCCAGGCCGAGGCCGTCGAGCGGCTCGCCGCGGCCGCCGACGGATACCGCACCCTCGATGGCTGGCTCGCCCGGATGGCGCTCGAGGCCCGGCTCGGGTCCAAACAGGCCGGCGCCAGGGCCCGTGCACTCGATGCGCCGACGGTCGACGCGATCCTGGCCGAGGAGACGGTCCTGGCCAGTCCCGCCGCGTCGATCGACTCGATCGCCCGGTCCGTCGCCGCGCGGTTCGGCGTCCGGCTCGGGACGCTCCGCGGCCCCAGCCGGCGGGCATCGATCGTCGAGGCGAGGCACCTGGCGATGTACCTCGCTCGCGCGCACACCGGCTCGAGCTTCGCCGCGATCGGGGCGTATTTCGGCGATCGCGATCCGGCCACCGTCCGACACGCCTGCCGCGCCGTTGTCGAGCGACTTGCCACCGACCCGGCGCTGGCGGCCGTCGCCTCGGCGATCGCCGGCCCGTCGTAGTGGACCGACCGGGCTCTCGTAGGTCGGGCTTTCCAGCCTGACGTGGGTCGGATCGGACCGGATCGGACGGAGTCAGGCCGGAAAGCCTGACCTACTCGACCCGATGCCGGAACAGCCAGGTCGCCGCCGAGAGCGTCACCAGCGCGATCACGGCGAGCGGCCAGAGCAGGTGGAAGGCCATCGCCGCGGGCATGCCCTTGAGGAACACTCCCTTGATCATCGCGATGTAATAGCGCAGCGGGTTGGCCAGCGTCAGGGTCTGGAGCCACTCGGGCATGTTCTCGATCGGGGTGGCGAAGCCCGAGAGCAGCACCGCCGGCACCATGAAGACGAACGCGCCCAGGAACCCCTGCTGCTGGGTCATCGCCAGCGACGAGATGAACAGCCCCACGCCGATCACCGCGGCCAGGTACACCGTCATGCCCAGGTACAACAGCGCGACGGACCCCTGGAAGGGGACGCGGAAGACGAACACGCCGACCAGGAGCATGACGGTCCCCTCGGCCAGGCCGATGATCAAGGCCGGCGCCGTCTTGCCGGCGATGATCTCGAGGGGCTCGAGCGGCGAGACCAGGAGCTGGTCGAACGTGCCGAGCTCCCGCTCGCGCGCCACCGACAGCGCCGTGACCATCAGCCCCATCAGCGTGGTGAGGATGGCCACCAGGCCGGGCACGGTGTTCCAGGTGGTCTCCAGGTTGGGGTTGAACCAGACCCGGGCGGCGACGAGGCTCGCCGGTGGCGGGCGCCGACGCGCCTCGGCCAGCTCGCGATCGTATCCGTCGAGGATGGCCTGGGCGTAGCCGGCGACGATCTGGGCGGCGTTGGAGCGCCGGCCGTCGAGGATCAATTGCACCGGGGCCGGCCGGCCGGCCTCCAGCCGCCGCGAGAAGTCGGGGCCGATGTGCAACACCAGGAGCGCACGCCGCGAGTCGATGGCCGGCGCGATGTCGGCCTCGCCGCGCAGGCGATCCACCCGGGCGAAATCCGTCGACCCCTCGAACCGGGCGACGAGGTCGCGCCCGGCCGTGCCGTAGTCCTCGTTGAGCACCGCCATCCGGACGTTCTTCACCTCCTGCGTCGCGGCGAACGAGAAAATGAGCATCTGGACCATCGGCGGTACGATGAGGATGTAGCGGCCCCTGGGATCGCGCAGGATGGCGAGCAGCTCCTTGACGATCAGCGAACGGATTCGCTGCCACATGGGTTCACTCCAGTCGCATCCGGGTCGAGCGGACGAGAAGGAGGTTCAGCACGGCCGCGATGGCCAGCAGGGCCAGGGTGTCGCGGACCAGGACGTCGGGCACGTCGCCGGCGAGGAAGAGCGTCTGGAGGCTCGAGACGAAGTATCGGGCCGGCAGGACGAGGGTCAACAGCCGGATCGGCGCCGGCATGCTGTCGATCTCGAAGATAAACCCCGAGAGCAGGTAGGCCGGCAGGAAGGCGGCCGTCAGCGCCGCCTGGCTGGCGGCGAACTGGTTCCGGGTCTTCGTCGAGATCAACAGGCCCAGGGGCAGCATGGCGCCGAGGAAGGCGGAGGAGACGATGACGAGCATCCCGATCGAGCCGCGGAACGGGACGCCGAAGCCGGCGACGGCCGCGATCACCGAGATCGCCATCGCGGCCATGCCCAGCACGAAGTAGGGGATGAGCTTGCCGAGCAGGAAGTCGCCGACGCCGGTCGGGGTCGCCATCAGCGCCTCCATCGTGCCCCGCTCCCACTCGCGGGCCACGACCAGCGCGGTCAAGAGCGTGCCGATCAGCGTCATGATGATGGCGATCGAGCCGGGGATCAGGAAGTCGCGGCTGTCGATCGCCTGGTTGAACCAGAATCGCGGCTCGACCGCGACCAGCGGGGCGGCCGATGGTCGGACGGCGGCCCCCTCGGCCGCCGTCGCCGCCTGCGAGAGCCAGTTAGCCCAGACGCCTTGCACGTAGTTCTGGGTGAGCCCCGCCGTGTTGGGGTCGCTGCCGTCGACGATCACCTGCACGGGGGCCGTCTCGCCGCGGCCCAGCCGTCGGGTGAAGTCGGCCGCCAGCACGACGACCGCCTTGAGGCGGCCCGAGACCAGGTCCTCCTCCACCTCGGCGCGATGCCTCGCCAGGCGGACGGTGAAGAAGCGCGAGTTGCGGAACGACGCGACCAGGCTATCGGCCTCGGGCGACGGCTGCTCGACCACCAGGCCGATCGGCACGTTGCGCAGGTCGAGCGACACGCCGAAGCCGAAGATGAACAGGAGCAACAGCGGCAGCACCCCGGCGATCAGGTAGGCTGCTCGGGTCGCGCACGATCTGCAAGGTCTCCTTGCGCACCAGGGCGGCGATCCGCCGGAGCCGGCCCGCCGATTCACGCCGCGCGCTCATGGTCGGCTCCTTGCCGGTCGTAGGCCTCGATCAGGGCGATGAAGGCGTCTTCCAGCGTCGGCTCGGGCGCCGCGGCGGTGCGGGCCCGGTCCTTGAGGTCGTCGGGCGAGCCCTCGGCGATGATCCGGCCGCGGTAGACCAGCCCGACGCGATCGCAGTACTCGGCCTCGTCGAGGAAGTGGGTCGTGACCATCACGGTGACGCCGCGGTCGACCAGGGCGTTGATGTGCGACCAGAACTCGCGGCGGGTCAGCGGGTCGACGCCCGAGGTCGGCTCGTCCAGGAACAGCACATCCGGCTCGTGCATGACGGCGCAGGCCAGGGCGAGCCGCTGCTTGAACCCCAGAGGCAGCGAGCCGGCGTCGCTGCCGAGGTAGGGCCCCAGGCCGAAGGATTCGACCATGCGGCCGGTCATCGTCCGGCGGCGGTCGCGCGCGAGCCCGTAGATCCCGGCGAAGAAGTCGAGGTTCTGCCGCACGCTCAGATCGCCGTAGAGCGAGAACTTCTGGGCCATGTAGCCCAGCCGGGCGCGGGCGGAGGACGCGGCGCGGTACAGGTCGAGCCCCGCGACGCGGGCTGTGCCGGACGTGGGGCGCAGCAGGCCGCACATCATCTTGAAGGTGGTCGACTTGCCGGCGCCGTTGGGGCCGAGCAGGCCGAAGATCTCGCCCCGGCGGATGCGGAAGGTGATCCGGTCGGCGGCGGTGAAGTCGCCGAACCGCTTGGTCAGATCGCGAGCCTCGACGATCGTCCCGTCCGCGGCGCCGGGCGCGGCCGGCCGGCCAGCGGCGACTCCCCTTTCGGGACGCCGCCCAGGAGGTCGATGAAGGCATCCTCGAACCGGGGGGCGGCCGGCCGGATCTCGAGCCCGCCGGGCCCGAGCGTCGCGGCATCCGGCGGGCTCGCACCGCCCTTGATCACCAGCCGGACGCTGCTCCCCTGGATCACGCCGTCGATGACGTCGGGGAGCCGCAGCGCCGCGGTCAGGACCCGCCGCCGCGATTCGCCCGCCCCTTCGACCAGGAAGGTCCGCCCCTCGGCGCGGTCGGTGAGTTCCTGCGGCGGGCCGTCGTAGAGGGTCCGGCCCTCGTTGATGAGCAGGACCTCGGCGCAACGCCCGGCCTCGTCGAGATAGGCCGTGCTCCAGACGACCCCGATCCCCTGGTCGACGAGCTCGTAGACCATCCGCCACAGCTCGCGCCGCGAGATCGGGTCGACGCCCACGCTGGGCTCGTCGAGCAGCAGGAGCCGGGGTGGGCGGATCAGCGCGCAGGCCAGCCCGAGCTTCTGCTTCATCCCGCCGGAGAGCCGGCCCGCCAGGCGATCGGTGAATCGGGCGAGGTCGGTGAACGCCAGCAGCCGCTCGAACGCCCGGCGCCGCTCGGGGCCCGTCACGCCGCGGAGGTCGGCGTAGAGGTTGAGGTTCTCGATCACCGAGAGGTCCTCGTAGAGCCCGAACCGCTGGGGCATGTAGCTGACCGATCGGCGGATCTCGGGGAGCTCGCTCTTCGGGTCGCGGCCGCAGACCGTCAGCCGCCCTTCGTCCGGCAGCAGGAGGCCGGCCAGGAGCCGCATCAACGTCGTCTTGCCGGCGCCGTCCGGTCCGACCAGTCCCGTGACCCGGCCGGGCTCGATCCTGGCGCTCAGGCGATCGAGGGCCGGCGCCGCGCCGCGGCCGAACCGCTTGGTGAGGTTCTCGACGACGGCTAGCGGGTCATCGCTCATATGATCCTCGTAGGGTAGGCTCTGCCCACCGGGGTAGGCCTTCGACGGTGGGCAGAGCCCACCCTACTCGAAGGTGACGGTGACGGGCATGCCCTGCCGCAGTCCGCCATCGGGGTTGTCGACGACGATCCGCAGCCGGTAGACCAGGTCGGTGCGCAGCTCGCGGGTCTCGACGGTCTTCGGGGTGAACTCGGCGGTCGGCGAGATGAACCCGACGTGACCCACGTAGACCTTGCCCCGGGCGGAGTCGGTCCGCACCCCGGCGGTCATGCCGGGCTGGACGCGGCCGAGGTCGACCTCGTTGACGTAGGTGCGCACCCAGACCGGCGAGCTGAGCGTCAGGGCGAAGACCGTCTCGCCGGGCGCGACGATCGCGCCCCGCTCGCGGGCCCGGGTGAGGATCACGCCGGCCCCCGGGGCGATCAGGCGGCTGTCGGCCAGCCGGCGCTCGGCCTGGCTGACCGACGCTTCCTCGCCGCGGAGCTGGGCGCGGGCGGCGTCGATGTCCTCCTGCCGGGGCCCGATCTCGGCGAGTCGGAACGCCTCCTCGGCGGTGTGCGTGCGCGCCTCGGCCTCCTTGAACGCGGCCCGCGCGTTGTCGTACTCCTCGCGCGTCACCGAGCCCTTCTGCATCAGGGCTTCCCGGCGCTGGAGGGCCAGCCGCGCGTTCTCCAGCGCGGCCTGGCGCTCGGCCAGCTCCGCCCTGGCCTCGGCGATCTCCTCCGGGCGCGAGCCGTGCTCGAGCCGCTGGAGGGCCGCCTTCAGGTTGTCGCGGCGGGCGCGGGCCAGCCGCAGCTCGTCGTCGAAGTAGCGGGCGTCGAGCGTGGCGACCACCTGGCCGGCCTTGACCGGATCACCCTCGTCGACGGCCAGGGTCTCGATCCGGCCGTCGACCTTGAAGGCGAGGTTCACCTGTCGAACGTCGACGTTGCCCTGGAGCACCAGCCGTCCATCGTCCTTCTTCCGGCCGTCGAAGTAATACCAGGCTCCCCCGCCGGTCGCGCCCGCGACCAGGAGCAAGACGATGAGACGGGGCAGGAGCCGGCGTCGCTCGCCGGGTGAAGGCGGCTCGGGCGCGTCGCCGCCCGGCTCGGCGACGGACGGGGCTGCGGCCACGCGCGGGCCCTCCCGCGCGGCGTTCCCCGGGCCTGGACGCGTCCCCGGCGACGAATCGATCATGACGATCGGCCTTTCATGAATGGAGGTCATGCCGCGGAGCCGGGCGGCCACCCGCCCGGGCGCGCCATCGCGCCGTCATCTCCTCTTCCGGCTCCGAACCTTGCCCCCGGGCGTCTTCGCCGCCCCGCGTCGGGCGGGCTCGTCGGGCGCGAGGCCCCGCAGGAACAGCTCGAGGTGGCAGCGGATCAGCGCCGCCGCGTCGAGCGGCCTGGCGTCGTACGGCCCCAGCGAGTGCTTCCACAGGGCCGAGAACATCACGGGGGCGATCATGCAGTAGGCCACATGCTCGACGTCGACCGCGCGGAACTCGCCGCTCTCGATGCCCCGCCGCAACAGCGAGATGAGCAGCCGCCGGCCGCGGCCGACGACCTCATCGAGGTAGAACCGCGCCAGCTCGGGGAAGTTGCTCGCCTCGGCGATCACCAGCTTGGGCAGCGCCGAGAACGGCGAGTTGTAGACCTTCTCGACGAAGATCCCCGCGAGCTTCCGCAGCAGGTCCGAGACGGGCCCGGGCTCGCGGGCCGCCGCCTCGAGGTGCTCGATCACCGGCACGATGTAGCCGCTCACCACCGCCTTGAACAGCTCCTCCTTGTTCTTGAAGTAGAGGTAAGCGGTCCCCTTGGTGACCCCCGCCCGCGCCGCCACGTCCTCCAGCCGCGTCGCCGCGAAGCCCCGCTCGGCGAAGCAGTCCAGCGCCGCTTCCAGCAGCTCCCCGGGCCGGGAATCCTTCCGCCGACGCCAACGGACCTCCTGCTCCGCCTCCATCTCGGTGCTCCCCGGATTTACTAACTGACCCGTCAGTTATTTTATCGGCAGCCGGGCGCGCATGCAAGAGGACTTGACCAGGGCGCGTCCCGATCCGCGGCGTATAATCGGGTGAGGCTGCGACCACGAGCCGAGAGTCATTTTCCTCGAGACCGGAGTCCGATCCGCGATGGCCACGACCACGAAGCCCCGACGACGGGCGCCGACGCGCCCGGTCCCTCCTCGCCCGCCTGGGCCGCCCGAGGGGCCGACCACGGCCGGCGAGCTCCTGAAACGGCTCGGCAACATCCCGGCCGTGCGCGTGCGCCTGCATCCCACCCCCGGCACCGCGACTGAGAAGGATGTGATCAAGGTCCTCGATCGCGAGAACCGCCCGTGCGAGCTGGTCGACGGTACCCTGGTGGAGAAAGCGATGGGTTATGAGGAGTCGCGGATCGCGGTCACGATCATCATCTTGCTGGGCTCCTTCGTGCGCAGGCACAAGCTGGGCATCGTGACCGGCCCCGATGGTACGATCAAGCTCTTCCCTGGCCTGGTCCGCATCCCCGACGTCGCTTTCGCCTCGTGGGACCGGTTCCCCGGCCGCAAGCGGCCGAAGGCACCTATCCCGCTCCTGGCACCGGACCTGGTCGTGGAGGTCCTGAGCAAGGGCAACACCCGGCCCGAGATGAAGCGCAAGCTCGGGGAGTACTTCGGCGCCGGCGTGCGCCTGGTGTGGCTGGTGGACCCGAGGAAGAAGACGGTGCGGGTCCACGCGTCGGTGGACCAGTCGATCCTGCTCAAGGAGGGTCAATCGCTCGACGGCGGCGATGTCCTGCTGGGGTTCACCCTGTCGCTGGACGAGCTCTTCGCGGAGGATGAGCCGTGATGCTCCACTCGCGCAGGGCCTTCATCGGCGTGGTCCCGGCGATCATCGGCTGGAAGGCGATCGTGCCACGGCCGGGAGGACAGGGGACCGACGAGTCATCGCCGGGTCTCGACGCCCTGGCCGCGACCATCCGGGCCTTGATCAAGGACTCGGCCGCCGCGGATGTCGGGGTGGCCTACCACGACCTGGCGAACGGCGACGAATTGCTGATCCACGCGGACGCGACGTTCCACGCGGCCAGCACGATGAAGGTGCCGGTCCTGATGGAGGTGTTTCGCCAGGCGGAGGCGAAGACGCTCTCGCTCGACGACCGGATCGCGGTGAAGACGGAGTTCCTCAGCATCGTCGACGGCAAACCGTTCGCGCTCAAAGTCGAGGACGACTCCGAGACGACCCTGTACCGGCGGCTGGGCGAGCGGATGACGATCCGCGAGCTGGCGCGGCTGATGATCACCGAGAGCAGCAACGTCGCGACCAACCTGCTGATCGAGCGGGTCACGGCGGCCGGGACGTCGGAGTTGATGGAACGCCTCGGGGCGAAGGACGTCCGCGTGCTGCGTGGCGTCGAGGACGGACGCGCCTACGCGCGCGGGCTGAACAACACGACCACGGCCCACGGCCTCATGCGGATCCTCGTCCGCCTGGCGGAACGCGAGGTCGTCTCCCGGCGGGCGTCCCAGGAGATGATCGCCATCCTCCGCGCCCAGAAGTTCGCCGAGGGGATCCCCGCCGGGCTGCCGACGGGCGTCGCGGTCGCTCACAAGACGGGCTCGTTCAGCGGCGTCTATCACGACGCGGCGATCGTCGAGCCGCCCCGCGGGAAGCCGTTCGTCCTGGTCGTCCTCACGCGGGGGATCAAGGAGGACCGGCGGGCCCACAAGCTCGTCGCGGAGATCGCCCGGGCGGTCTATCGCCACGCCGAGGCGGTCCGACGAGGTTGATCATCCGCGGGGCCCGACTCAGCGCTTCGCCGCCTCGGCCATGATCGCGATGAGCTGTTCGCCGAAGCGGAGGCGATCCTCGACGGCCGGCGGCCGGCCGGTTTTCGGGTCCCTGGCGACGCGCTGCTCCATCAGGAGGATGAGGATTCCCTTCTCCTGATGCAGCACGTTGGCCGACCCGTCCCGGGGCTCACCCAGGACCGGGCCGCGATGGGGCAGGAAGCTCGTCTCGCGCACCAGCCGGTCGAAGAGCGCGGTGACGATCGCGCGCGATGCGTCATCCCCGGCCATGGTCGAGAGGTATTCGCCGGTCTCGGTGTTGTGCAGGTTGATCATGAGGTGGATCGGCCGGCCCGATTCGACGCGCGAGACGATCGCCTTCTTGACGTACCAGATCTCCGGCATTCGCGCCAGGTACCGCTTGTCTCGCAGGTCGACCTCGTCCCAGTGGCGATTGACGTCGAACCCGTTGGCGTTGAACCGGACCTGGCCGGTGGCGCAGCCGTCGGGGTCGACCATCGGGGTGAACAGGAAGACGGTCCGGCGGCGCAGGCGCGGGCCTTCGGGTCGTCCGAGGTGATGAACCGCAGCGCGCCCTCCATGACGAAGGAGGTCCCGGACTCCCAGGCGTGCTGGCGGGCCTGGAGCCAGACGGCGACCTTGTCGCGGTCGTCGACGTCGGCCGCGGTCACCGTGACCTGGTGCAGGTCCCTCCCCTGCGCCGTCTTGCCGATGACCTCGATCCGGGCGTCGTCGCAGCGATCGACCTGCTCCAGCAGCCGGGCCAATCGTCGGGGCGTGTAGGGCGGCTGATGCGCGATCCAGACGCTGTCCCGTCCGGGCCGGAGCCGGAGCGTGGCCTCCTTGACGCGATCGTCCCAGCGCATGTCCGCGATCGGCACCCAGTGTTCGCCGTCGTCGCTGGCGACCGGGAAGATATCGGGCCCCATCGGGCAGGCGCCCGGGCGACCGTTGTACTCGCCGAGGAAGTCGGTCAGGATCAGCGTGACCTCGCGGTCCTGCGCGCCGTCGATCCGGAAGAAGTACCAGTTCGCCTGCCGGTTCCGCCCGTGCTCGTCCTGCTGGCCCTTCACGTGGCAGCGGAAGACATCCTCGCCGAGCGGCTCGATCCGGCCCAGCGAGCCGCCCTCGAAGTTGATGTTGAAGCGGATCGTCGCCGGCCCGGGCGCCGCGCCGGTAAGGGCCAGGAGCGCGAGCGCGGCAAAGAGCGGGGCGTGAGGATGTCGAGCGGGTTCCCGTGAGGTCATCGCTCACTCCCAGGCGTTGCGCAGCCAGATGCCGCCGTCGACGGCCAGCGCCGTGCCGGTGATGTAGTCGGCGTCGTCGGAGGCGAGGAACGCGGCGGCCTTGCCGATGTCTTCGGGCGTACCCAGGCGGCCCCAGGGCAGCGTCGGGCCGGCCTTGGCGATCGCGTCGCTGCCGAACGATTCGTGCTCGCCGGGCGTGTCGATCCAGCCGGGCTCGATCACGTTGACGTTGATCCGGTGGCGGTACAGCTCGGCGGCGATCGTGAAGGCCATGTTGTTCAGCCCGGCCTTGGCGGCGTTGTAGGCGACGCTGCGGGCGTACGGCGTCTTGACGTGGCAGCTCGAGATGAACACGATCTTGCCCCCGCCCCCCCGCGCGACCATGTGCCGGGCCACGAGCTGGCTCATGTGGAACCCGCTCGTGAGCGTCCCCTCGATCACCCTGTCGAACGTCTCGGGGTCGTACTCGAGGAAATCGGCCCGGCGCGAGAAGGCCGGGTTGCTCACGAGGATATCGATGCGGCCCAGCCCCGCGATCGCCCGCTCGACGACCGACTCGCAAGACGGCCGGCGGAACACGTCGCCCCCGACGAGGATCGCGCGGCGGCCCAGAGCGCCGATCTCGGCGACGACCGCCTCGGCCGATTCGGTGCGCTCGCGATCGTTGATCGCGACGTCGGCCCCGGCCCGGGCCAGCTCCAGCGCGCAGCCCTTGCCGATCCCCCACGCCGCTCCCGTCACCAGCGCCGTCTTGCCCGTCAATCTCATGGCCGATTCTCCTCATTCGATCGGAGGGCCAGTGTCGCATACAGGATGGCCGTCGTCCACGTCCGTAAGCCGGTGCGCCAGGACCGGGCGGCGCGGCAGCCGGCCGGCAGCCGGTGACACCACACGGCGGAAACCCAATTCCCTCCGCGATCTGGACTCTTCCGGTCGGACGCCGTATCGTCGATTGCAAGGATTCGACGATGTCGCGGGGCGGACTCGGGCGGGAAATGCCATCCATGTCTTCGCGCGATCCGGCAAGGCGGAGAGCGGCGGACGGGGCTAACAGCGGGGCGACGCCGGCGGTGCTGCTGGCGGTCGCGCTGATGCTCGGCGCGCCGGCCGTGGTCCGCGCCCAGGGCCGGGCCGGAGCCCAGGACCAATCCGCCGCCGATTGGGTCGGACGGCGAGTCGTGGCGAAGTCGCCGACGCTCGTGCTCCACGGCGGACCTCGCGAGATCGCGCTGGATGGGTACTACCGCTACCGGATCAAGCAGGTCCACGGGCGCCGGCTGCTGGTGGAGGCGGAGGGCCTCGGGGTCGGCGGCTGGACCGCGGCCGACCAGGTCATCCCGATCGAGCAGGCGACGGAGTACTTCACCGAGCGCATCCGCAGCGACCCCGGCGATGCCTTCGCGTACATCATGAGGGCGATCTCCTGGCGGGAGACGAAGGACTTCGATCGCGAGCTGGCCGACCTGACGCAGGCCGCCGCGCTCGAGCCGGCGAATGCCCACATCTATGTCTTGCGCGGCCAAATGCGGTTCGCCAGGGGGGAGTACGACGCCGCGCTCGCCGACGGCAACCGGGCCATCCGGCTCGATGTGGAGGACGGCCTGGCCCACCAGCTCCGCGGCGTGGCGCGTTGCCGCAAGCAGGACTACGCCGGGGCGATCGCCGACCTCAGCCGGGCGATCCAACTGCGTCCCCGCTCCGTCGAAGGCTACGTGAATCGCGGCTCCGCCTGGTTCGAGTCGGGCGACTACAACAAGGCGATCCTCGACCTGACCACCGCCATCCGGCTCGATCCCGAGAACGCCCTGGCTTACACCAATCGAGGGTTGGCCTGGTTCTATAAGGGGAAATACGAATCCGCGATCGCCGACCTGGACCGGGCCATCCGACTCGAACCCAAGGACGCCATCCTCTATGCTCGTCGGGCCTATGCCTGGCTGAATCTGGGCAAGCTCGACGCAGCGCTCGCCGACAGCGAACACGCCGTCCGGCTCGATCCGAGATGCGCCGAGGCCCGCGTCGCCCGCGGCTCCGTCTCGCAGAGGCGGGGCGAGCCCGATGCGGCGCTGGCCGACTTCGACGAGGCGATCCGGATCGATCCGCGGAACGCCATGGCCCACTTCGGCCGGGGAAGCGCCGGGAATCTCGCAAGGACTACGGCGGGGCGCTGGCCGACTACACCGAAGCCGCCCGGCTCGATCCGACGATGGCGATCGCCTACAACCATTGCGCCTGGATCCGGGCGACATGCCCCGATCCCACGCTCCGGGACGGCACGAAGGCTGTCGAGTCGGCGAGGCACGCCTGCGACCTGACGAAGTGGCATGCCGTCCCCCTCATCGATACGCTGGCGGCGTCGTATGCCGAGGCCGGGGACTTCGATACCGCCATCAAATGGCAGACCAGGGCCATCGCCATGTTCCCCGAGGGCAAGGAGAAGTCGGAGGACGAGGCGCGGCTGAAGCTCTACCAGGCCAGGACGGCATACCATCAGCCAGATCCGTGATCGCTCCGGAGTGTCATCCATGCCGGTGTGCGTGGCGTCTTGGCCGGTAACGGTTCGGCGCGGGCCGACCAAGGGGTTGGGGCCGGCGTCCGCCGTTCGGCCATGGTGGGATGCGAGGAGCCACCCGACTCCGCTCTTGCCGCTCATGCTTTGCATGTCTTGCATGTCTTGCGCCGTGCATGCGCAAAGTATGGGGAACCAGCACGCAGCCTCGCATGCCTTGGCCGCACAAAAAGGGCGACGCGACGATGGACGCATTGATGATTCCTTTGATGTGGTGCTGCGAGCAGCGCGGAACGACTTCGGGGTAAACTCGTTGCTGGAGGGGCCAAGGCGCGTGTGATCGAGAGCCATGCACGAGCTCTAAGTTGTTGGGAGAATCACCACATGCCTGTGTGCGATGCAGCATGGTCGGCAGCGGCGAGGAATCGACTGGGTGGGGCGGTCCTCGCGACGGCGGTCGGGCTGGTGCTGGCGACGCCCGGGCCGGCCCGCGCAGGGAGACTTCAAGGTCATCCCGCCCCTCCTGCCGACCGAGCAACGGGTCGTGCAGAAGGCCCGCGACTTCGTCCTCCGCGACGACAAGGGGGCCGTCGTCTGGAGCGGCAAGTGGATCTACATCTATTGCATCACGCAGGTCGAAGGCCCGCGGTTCCGGCTCCGGGCCGAACCGGAGGATGGCGGCCCGAGCGGCTGGGTCGCGGCGGGCGACGTCGTGCGGATCGAGCAAGCCGTGGATTTCTTCACCGGGCGGATCCGGGCGAACCCGAAGGATGCCTTCGCCTACCTGATGCGGGCCACCCTCCTGGCGGAGAAGGCCTTCCCACCTCCCTTCGAGGACCCGGCCGGCGCGGCCGCTCGCAAGGAGGTCGTCCGCAAGGCCATGGCCGACTTCACCGAGGCCACCCGGCTCGACCCCAAGGACGCCGAAGCCCATCACGGACGCGGCTGGCTCGCGTCCAGCCTGGGGGACCACAACCTGGCCATCGCCGACCTGGAGGAGGCCATGCGGCTCGATCCCGAGAACGCCGACGCCGCTCGGAAGCTCCTGGCTGACGCTCATAACGGTCGCGGTCAGGTGCGGGTCGGCGAGGGGAAATTCGACGCGGCCCTCGCCGACTACGCCGAGGCGATCCGGCTCGATCCGGAGGACGCCCACGCCTACGTCCTCCGCGGCCAGGCCCGGTCCGAACGGAGTGAGAACGACGCGGCGATCACCGACTTCACCGAGGCCATCCGCCTGGATCCGGAGGACGTTTACGCCCACACGAGCCGGGGAGACGCCTGGTACCGGAAGGGCGAGTTCGACAAGGCGATCGCCGACTACTCGAAGGCCATCCGGTTCCGGCCCGATTCCTCTTACCCTTACAACGCCCGGGCCCAGGCTCAGGCGCTGTTGCGACGTTACGACAAGGCCGTCGCGGATTTCACCGAGGCGATCCGGCTCTCGCCGGATGACGCGGACCTGTACCGCATGCGGGGCGAGGCCCTGTACGCCAGCGGCGAATACGATCGGGCGATCGTCAACTTCAGCGAGGCGATCCGGCGCGAGCCGAAGGACGCCGAGGGCTTCCTCCTGCGCGGGGATGTGTCGTATGCCCGGGACGACTTCGACAAGGCCCTCGCCGACTTCGACCACGCCATCCGGCTCGATCCCGATCGGGCCGCCGCGTACGTCCGGCGCGGCAACGCTCGGGCCAGCAAGGGTCAAAACGACGAGGCGATGGCCGATTACGAGCGGGCCATCCGGCTGGACCCGTCGGAGGTCCGCGCTTATACGGGTCGCGGCCTGGTCCGGTTCCGCCGGGATGAACTCGACAAGGCCTTCGCCGACTTCGAACTGGCCCTTTCGCACGATCCCGACTTCGCTGGCGCCTACTTCGACCGGGGGACGGTGTGGTTTCGGCGCGGACTACGACAAGGCCATCAGGGACTTCAATCGGGCCATCGAACGCGACCCCGATCTCCAGGAGGCTTACGTATGGCGGGGCCTGGCCTGGACCGCCAAGGGGGAATATGACCCGGCAATCGTCGACTTGAACCAGGCCATCCGCCTCAACCCGAAGGATGCCGAGGCGTACTTCGATCGCGGCGAGGCCCGTCGCTTGAAGAAGGACTATGATGCGGCGATCGTCAACTTCGATCGGGCCAGCCGCCTGAGGCCACGATTCAGCGGCGCGCTCGCCTCTCGCGGCGCGGCGCGGTCCGACATGCAGCAATATGACCGTGCGATCGCCGACTACGACGAGTCCATCCGGGTCGATCCGAATTACGCCTGGCCCCACAACGCTCGGGGCTGGCTGTTGCAGTGGAAACTGGCCGACGAGGACCAGGCCCTCACCGATTACGACGAGGCCATCCGCCTCGACCCGAAGCGGGCCTATGCCTACGTCAACCGCGGGATCTTGCGCCGCAACCGAGCGGAGTGGGCCAAGGCGCTCGCCGATCTCGACGAGGCGATCCGGCTGGAGCCCCGCAACGACGATGCCCATTACCATCGAGGGGTCGTCCGGTTCGCGTCGCGTCGCGACGGTGCGGCGGACGACGCCCGGGCCGTGCTCGACATCCAGGGTTGGCGCGGAAACCTGTCCCTGTACGCGGTGCTCAACGGCTACTTCGCCGACCGCCGCGCCGGCCGGCCGGACCGGGCGAGGAGCCTGCTCGACGAGGCAGCGACGAAATGCGACGCCTCGGCCTGGCCCTATCCGATCATCCGGCACCTGCGGGGCGAGCTCGACGAGGCCGGGCTGCTGGCCGCGGCCGGAGACGACGGCAAGCGGGTGGAGGCTCGCTGCTACCTGGGCCTGGAGGCGCTCGAGGATGGCCGGAGCGACGCGGCGCTGGAGCACTTCCGCTGGGTGAAGGAGCGGGGCAACCCGCGATTCACGCAGTGCGCGCTGAGCGTCGCCGAGCTGGGCCGGCTGCTGGCGAAAGGCGCCGAGGGGGACGGTCCGTGAGTTGGAGCGGCGAACGATGCCTGGAGGTCCTGCGATGGCACGAAGAGCGATGAGGGTGGGGCTGGCGGCGGCGATGCTCGCCGCGGCGGTGCCGGCCGCCTCGATCGGGGCTTGCGCAAGCCCAAGCCAAGGCCCCTGCCGGCACCGATTGGATCGGCGAGATGGTCGTGCAGAGGGTCCGAGATTTCACTCTTCGCGATGATAAGCAGGTGGTCGTGTGGAACGGCAAGCCGATTCATGTTTACATCGTCGGGCGGGTCGCCGCGCGCGGGTGTGGCTGATCGCCGTGGGACGCGAGGGTTCCCCGCGCGGCTGGGCCGCGGCCGATCGGGTCGTGCCGCTCGATCAGGCGGTCGCCTTCTTCACCGGGCAGATCCAGGCCAATCCCAGGGACGCCTTCGCTTACTTCATGCGGGCCACAGTCGCGGCGAAGATCAAGGACCATGATCTGTCGGGCAAGCCGAACAAGGACATGGCTCGTCAGGCGATCGCCGATTTCACCGAGGCCATCCGCCTGGCTCCGAATGATGCGGCGGCCTATTACGGACGCGGCTCGATTCGGTCTCGCCAGGGGGAGGTCGACCAGGCCATCGCCGACCTCAACGAGGCCATCCGCATCGATCCCGCAGATGCCGGCGACTATCGCGACGACCTGGCCTTTGCCTACAGCCTTCGCGGCCTGGGGCGGTCCCATGAGGGGAAGTACGATCAGGCCATCGCCGATCTGACCGAGGCCATCCGGCTCGACCCACACGACGTCCGCTCCCAATCCCATCGCGGCATGGCCTGGTTCGCCAAGGGCGCGTATGACCGGGCGATCGCCGACTTCACCGAGGCGATCCGGCTCGATCCCAGGGATGCGGACACCTTCTTCCAGCGCGGCAAGGTGTGGCGAACCAAGGGGGAGCCGGATAAGGCCATCGCCGACTTCTCGGAAGCCGTCCGGCTCGATCCCGATCGGGCGGACGCTTACGTCGAGCGCGGCCACTTGCGTTTCGCCAAAGGGAAGTACGACGAGGCCAAGGCCGATTACGAGCAGGCCATCCGGCGCGATCCCCGGCAGGTGGCCGCTTATATCGGGCGCGGCCAGGTCTGGGAGCACGACAAGGACTTCGACAAGGCGCTGGCCGATTACGAACGTGCCCTCTCGTTCGATCCCGAGTACTCCTACGGCTACTTCAACCGGGGCAGCATCTGGCATCAGCGCGGGGATTATGACAGGGCCCTGAGGGACTACAATCGGGCCCTCGAGCGCGAGCCCAACTCCGTCGATACCTATAACTGGCGAGGCAATGCCTGGACCGGCAAGAAGGAGTACAACGCGGCGATCGTCGACTTCAACCAGGCCATCCGCCTCGATCCCAGGAATGCGTATGCCTACAGCAGCCGCGGCTGGGCCCGGCTGTGCAAGAAGGAGTACGATGCGGCGCTCGCCGACTTCGACGCCGCTCTCCGGCTCGACCCGAAATCCGCCTTCGCCATGAACGCCCGCGGCCTGATCCGGTCCAACATGCAGGACGATGACCGTGCGCTCGCCGACTTCGACCGGGCCATTCACCTCGACCCCAAGCTGGCCTCGGCCTACCTCAACCGCGGCGGCCTCCGGCGCGATCGCGGGAGGTGGGCCGAGGCGCTCGCCGATCTCGACGAGGCCGTGCGCCTGGATGCCAGGGACCCGTACGCCCACTACCACCACGGCTTTGTCCTGTTCGCGACCCGCCGCGGCGGGGCGGCGGACGAGGCGAAGGCCGCGCTGGACCTCCAGGGCTGGCGCGGAGACCTGTCGATGTACGCCGCGCTGCTGGGGCACTTCGCCGCCCGCCGCGACGGCCGGCCGGATCGGGCCCGCAGCCTGCTCGACGAGGCGGCGACGAGGTGCGAGACCTCGGACTGGCCGTATCCGATCATCAAGCACCTGCGGGGCGAGCTCGACGAGGCCGCCCTGCTGGCCGCCGCCGCGGACGACGGCAAGCAGGTGGAGGCCCGCTGCTACCTGGGCCTCGAGGCGCTCGAGGACGGGCGAAGCGACGCGGCCATGGCGCATTTCTGCGGGGTCGCGGAGCGGAGGAACTCGCGGGGCACGCAGTACGCGCTGAGCGTCGCCGAGCTGGGCCGCCTGCTGGCCCAGGGTGCCGAAGGGGACGGACCGTGAGGTGCTCACTCAGGGCGTATACAAGTAGCTGGCGCCCGGAGCCTTGCAGGGTGCTCTGCGAGCACCGAACCGGCCTGGGCGTGTCATTCGGTGCTCACAGAGCACCCTACCAGCGCGCCATCGAGGCTCCTCGTACACCGTTTCAGTACGCCGCTGAAAAGGAACCGCTCCCCGGCTGGGCCTCGCCTTGCCATGCAGAGGCCCCGTCCGGGCGCGGCGATTCATGGTAGAATCCAGCCGCATGCTCGGCGGTCCGGGCCGCTGGGTGATCGAGTCGGGCGGCGAGGAGATGAGAGGGGTACAGCCTCATGGACCTCATCGCGCGATTGTCCCGCGAGCTGGCTTATAACGCCTGGGCGAACCGCGAGGCCCTGCGCTCCTTGCTCGCGGCCCGCGCCATGCCCGATCGGGCCGTCGAGGTGATGGCTCATATCATCGGCGCGGAATGGCTCTGGCTGAGGCGACTGGGACAGCCCGGCCCCGACGTGGCGGTCTGGCCGTCCGTGCCGCCCGGCGAGTGCGCGTCCCGACTCGACGGCCTGGCTCGCGCATGGAAGGACTACTTGCAGGGCCTGTCGCCGGAAGGACTCGGCCGCGAGGTCGCCTACACCAACAGCAAAGGAGAGCGGTGGTCGAACCAGGTGGCCGATGTGCTGACTCACGTGGTGCTGCACTCATCGTACCACCGAGGTCAGATCGCCTCGCTCCTGGGCCGCGCCGGCGAGTCGGCGGCGTACTCGGACTACATCGAATGGGTCCGGCGCGGTCATTCGAAGGCCGGGTGGCCGGCCTGACCCGCGCCGCGACGGACCCGACGCGCGGCGATGCCGATTTTCCGCCGCCGGATCGCGATATCTCCTGTCCAGGAGAGAACTTTCCGCGGGTTCGCGACGTATTAGGGGCATGGGAAACACACGACAAATCCACTCGCTGAAATCACCCCTGGAGCTGGCCAAGACGGCGCTGGCGGCGGCCCGGGAGGCGATCCCGCAATACACGTCGAGGTTTTCTCGACACGATTTCACGCAGCATCAGCTCTACGCCCTGGTGGCCTTGCGCCGGCTGTTGAAGACCGACTACCGGGGATTGGAAGCGACCATCCGCGACTGGGCCGAACTCCGCGACTCGTTGGGACTCGTCCGGGTGCCCGATCACTCGACGATCCAGCGGGCCGAGCACCGGTTCCACGCGAAGCCGAAGTCCAAGACCAAGCCGAAAGCCAAGTCGAAGGCCCGGCCGATCGTCGAACCGCCGGAGGCCATGCCGCTGTTCGACCGGACGGGATCGGCTCCGGCTCCGGCTCCGTCCCCGCTCTCGGGGAACGCGGCCTGAACGACCCGACCCGATGACCTGAACCACGAGGATTCGCGGCGCACGGCCCGGCTCATCCCCGGGCCGTTCGTCGTTCTCGAAGGGAGCCTGATACCGGGCCATCCTGGTACGACCTGAAGGAGCGGGGATCGCCGATCAGACCGACCAGTCCTCGATCACAAGACCCGGGATCTGGGCGAAGTCGCGGCGGTTGGCAGTGACGAGGGGTAAATGGTTCGCCAGGGCGGTCGCGGCGATCTTCAGGTCCTGCGTGCCGATGCGGATGTGACGGATCCGCTGGAACTCGTCCTCGACGGCCTGGTCGTAGGAGACCACCGGGAACTGGTCGAAGTCTACGAGCGCCTCTTCCAGCAGCGCATAGTGGCGGATTCGCGCGGCTCCATCGCCGCCGCGGGCCAGGCGAGCCAGCCGGCCGCGGAGGATTTCCTCGACCGTGACCACGCTGATCCCGACCGAAGCGGCCGGCTGCGCTCTCAAGCGATGGGACACCAGCGGATGCCCGTGCTGGTAGAACGTCAGGTGGTCGGTGTCAAAGAGGTATCCGAGCATTCATCTGAATCCAGGAATCGGCCCTCGCGGCGATCCACCTCCTCGCGGTACTTGCGGATCTCCTCCAGATATTCTTCGAACTCGGGGTCATCCTTGGCGTAGCCGATCCGCTCCAACACGGGGTTCTGCCGCGGCAGTTCGATGGCCAGGAGCCGGCCCCAGTTCACTTCCTCCTGGAGCCGGGCGCGGAGCTGCTCGACGGCCTCTTCGGCAGTGCCCGACGTCGCGGAGAGGTCGGGTTCGCCCACCAACCGGGCGGTGAACCGGCCGTCGGGCTCCTCGACGACCCGCACCAGGCAGGACGCGGGCGAGATCGCGGGGGGGGTTTTCCAGTACATGGTTCTTGCTCCGAGGGACGTAGACCGGGGCCGCCGGATGATGTCCAGCCTATCGCCCGCGTCCGCCGTCGACAACGGATTCCGGGAGGGCGTGCCTGGCGCGGTGAAAAGTCGGGCTTGACAGGGCTGGGAGCTCGTCCTGGTCTTGTTGCGCTTCTTCGTCCCCCCCTTACGAAGGGGGGGTTCGGGGGGGTCGGATCGGTCCGGTCGCCCGCGATCCGTGGGCCAGCGGCACCGGAACCCCCCCTGACCCCCCCTTCGTAAGGGGGGGACGAAAAGGCCGGGGCGGGCGCCACAAGAGACCAGTCGGCCAGGCCCTCGAAAACGTTCGTCAAGCCCAACTTCTCACCGCGCCAGCCTCGCCCTCCCCGGGGATCACCGGGGCACCAATTCCGCGAAGCGCCCGGCGGCGTCGGCCCAGGCGGCGGGGTCGCGCGGCTCATAAACGGTGACCGGGAACGAGCGCGCGACGACCTCGCGCAGCTCGGCGACCGAGCCCAGCCGGCCGCGGCCGAGCGCCTGCATCAGGATATTCCCGATCGCCGTAGCCTCGATGGGTCCCGCGTGCACCGGGCGGCGCAGGCGTCCGCGGTGAACTGGCAGAGCGGCGCGTTCTTCGCCCCGCCGCCGACCACGTGGATCGTCCGGATCGTCGTGCCCAGGATCCTCTCGAGCCGCTCGATCGCCCAGCAGTATTTCAGCGCCAGGCTCTCCAGGCAGCAACGGACGATCGCGCCCTCGTCGCGGGGGAGCGCCTGGTTGGTCCGCGTGCAGTAGGCCGACAGCCGCGCGGGCATGTCGCCCGGGGCCAGGAAGGTCGCGTCGTCGGGGTCGATCAATGCGGAAAAAGGGGGGGCAACCTGGGCCCGGGCGGTCAGCTCCTCGTACGAAAATTCCCGCCCTGCACGGGCCCAGGTCCGGCGGCTTTCCTGGACGAGCCATAGCCCCATGATGTTCTTCAGCAGCCGAGTCGTCCCCGCCACGCCCCCCTCGTTGGTGAAATTATACCTCATCGTCTCGGCCGTGATGACCGGACGCGGGACCTCCACGCCCAACAGCGACCAGGTCCCCGAGCTGAGGTAGCACCAGTCCGGCGGCGACGATGACGCGGATGAAGGCGACGGTGAGGATGATGCGGACCCGACCGGCACGGCGGCGACGGCGCTGGCCGTGTCGTGCGTCGCCGGCGCGATGACGGTCACGGGCCGGGCCAGCCCCAGTTCGTCGGCGACCGACCGTCGGATCGGGCCCAGCTCGGTGCCCGGCTCGATCAAGTCCGGCAGGATCGTGCGGGGGAGACCCAGGCCGTTGCAGAGCTCGTCCGACCAGGTGCCGCTGTTGGGGTCGAGCAACTGGGTCGTCGAGGCGTCGGTGCGCTCGCCGGCGCGGCGGCCGGTCAGCAGCCAGCCGAAGAGGTCGGGCATCATCATCAGCGTCTCGGCGCATTCGAGGATCGGCGAGTTCGCCCGCGCCATCGCCAGGAGCTGATAGACCGTGTTGAACGGCAGGAACTGCAAGCCGGTGATCTCGTAGATCCGCTCGCGGGGGATGCGCTCAAATGCCGCGTCGAGCATGCCGTCGGTCCGCGCGTCGCGATAATGGACCGGGATGCCCAGCAGGGTGTCGCCGCGCCCGATCAGCCCGAAGTCGACGCCCCAGGTGTCGACGCCGACACCGTCCAGCTCGCCGCCGGCCGCCCCCTTCCGCAGGGCGATC
Organism: uncultured Planctomycetota bacterium; assembly: GCA_963815795.1. Classification (GTDB taxonomy): domain Bacteria; phylum Planctomycetota; class Planctomycetia; order Isosphaerales; family Isosphaeraceae; genus JAKAUH01. Next base: position 621,884 of record CAWFIC010000017.1, read on the forward strand.
TTCAGCTCCTCGAGGAGCCGGGGCAGGTCCCAGTAGAGCGTATCCAGCATCCGGACCGGCCCGTTGGGGAAGCGGTGCAGCTCCTCCAGGTCGAGCCGCTCGCCGTCGAACCGGCCGAGGAGCCCCCGGCCGCTCTCGGCCCCCAGGTCCAGCGCCAGGTAGTTGCTCGTCTTGGCCATGGCCATGGTCGTCGATCCTTGAGTCGCATGTGATGCGGTGCTCGTGACGATGCCCCGGAAGGATTGATCGAACATCATAAGAGCCCGCCGGGTGACACACAAGGAAGCATCCCGGATGCCGATCCGTCGGAAAATCGGAACTTCCGGTGCGGCTCGTTACACTCTTGTAGGGTGGGTGCAACCCACCGGATGTCGCGGCCTGTGATCGGTGGGTTGCACCCACCCTACGGAAGGCAAGAGACCAGAGGGCAAGGAGAGGCTCGTCGTGACCATCGATTCGAACCGGACGCTGCGGCGCGACCTCCAGACGATCTTCAACGCCGGCACGCTGGCGGGCCTGAGCGACGGCCAACTGCTGGAGCGGTTCGCGGCCCGCCGCGGTGACCGCGAGCGAGGCGCCGAGGCGGAGGCGGTCTTCGCGCTCTTGATCGAGCGGCACGGCCCGATGGTGCTGCGCGTCTGCCGGGGCGTGCTGGGCGACGCGCACGAGGCCGAGGACGCGTTCCAGGCGACGTTCCTGGTCCTGCTCCGCCAGGCCGGGGCGATCCGCAAGCGCGAGTCGGTCGGCCCCTGGCTGCACGGCGTGGCCCATCGAGTCGCGTCGTGCGCCCGATCGGCCGCGGCGCGGCGGCGGGCCCACGAGCGCCGATGGGGCGAGCGCCACCGCGACCAGGGGCATCACACCGAGCCCACGAGCGGCGATTTCGACCTCCCGGCCACGATCCACGCCGAGCTGGAGCGGCTGCCCGAGCGCTACCGCGCGCCGATCGTGCTCTGCGACCTGGAGGAGCGTTCGCTCGACGAGGCGGCGCGCCAGCTCGGCTGGCCGCTGGGGACGGTCAAGAGCCGGCTCAACCGCGGACGGCAGCGGCTGCGCGACCGGCTGGTCCGCCGCGGCGTGGCGCCGGGGATCGCCGGACTGGCGGACTCCGGCTCGTCGGCCTGGACGCGCCCGGCGCAGGCCGCCGGTTCGGTCCAGGTCTCCCCCGCGCTGGCCGAGGCGACGGCGGGAATGACGGTCGGGACCGCGACGGGCTCGGGGAGCGTGCCGGCCGCGGTCCTGGCCCTGGTCGAAGGAGTCGCGAGGATGATGATCATGACGAGGCTGAAGCTCACCGCGGCCGTGGCGGTCGTCCTGGGACTATCGGCCATCGGGATCGGGGCGCTCGCGGGCCATCCGCGGCGCGGCGGGGGGCCGGATGCGGAGACCGCCCAGGTCGCCGCGACCGCGCCGGGGTCGTCGAAGACGGCCGCGGCCGGCAAGAGCCAGACGGCTCCGGCGAAGAAGAGGCCGCGTCCCCGACCCTTCGACGATTCGCATCGCGAGACGATCACGGTCACGGGCCGCGCGACCGATCCATCCGGACGGCCGGTCGCCGGGGCCACAGTGTATGTCATCGACTGCAATCGCCGGTTGGGTGACAACCCGTTGCTGACGACGACGACCGGCCCCGGCGGGCGCTTCATCGCCCGCGACGTGGAGCTGCCCGTCTGGAAGCCCGAGCCCGGCCCGGTGCCCGCCCCCGAGGAAGGCCGGTTCCAGGTCGCCGCGACCGCATCCGGCTTCGGTTTCACGTGGCATCCGATCGCCTGCTTCCGACCGGGCGACCGCCCTCGAGCGGCCTCGCGAACGACTCCGCCCGTCAACGAGCTGGAAGCCTTCTACCGCGGCGAGCCGATCGCGATCGACCTGTCCTTCGGCCCGTCGGCCTCGGTTCGCGGCAAGGTCGTGGACGACCGCGGCCGGCCGCTGGCAAACGTCAAGGTCCAGGTCGGCGTCTGCAATGCCGGCCGCCGCGGCGAGAAGATGTGGTCGTGCCGTCGCGTCGATCCCACGGACCCGGCCCCCGACGAGCGCCGGGAGTTCAACGGCATCCACGCGCTGCCCGAATCCCTCCTCTCCACCCGGACCGGTCCCGATGGCTCCTACCGGATCGATGGCCTGCCGCGAGAGGCGCAGTTCCTTGCCCGGATCGATCCCGGCCCCGATTACGAGCCGTTCGAGGATACGATCGCCACGACCGCCGCGCCGATCGCGAATGTCCGCAGCCTCGGCCACGATGGCGTCCTCGACTGGAGATCCCTGGCGTCGCGCCCGGTGCCGATCACTGTCATTCAGGCCAATACGGGCCGGCCAGCCCGGAATGTGACGGTCCGGGCCCGGAGCGATCTCACCGCGGTCGGAGCGGGCGGTGTCGGCGTGACCGATGATGAGGGCGGCACGACGTTACGCTTGAAACCCGGTAAGTATGAGATCGCGATCGAGCCGCCGTTCGGCGCGCCCGAACTCCCGGGCCGAGGCTCGATCCAGGTTCCCCATGAGGATGTGCGGGGCTACACCCCCTTCAGGCTCGAGCCGGCCGCGATCGTCACGATGGAAGCCCGCGACGCGAAGACCGGGGCCGGCGTCGAGGGCGTCCGCTTCGAGTACGAGACCGACTCGGACAGCCGGCGCCGCGAGCTGCGCAGCCAGCTCGTGATCGTCGATCACCCCGAGACCGACGACCAGGGCCGATTGGTCGCGATCGTCGAGCCGGGGCGGAAGCGGTTCTTCGTCGGGACGATCCCGGCAGGCTGGAAATACGAGGGCTCGCGGGGCACGCCGGTCTTCCTGGTGGCCGGGCGGGAGATAACGATCCGCTGGTCGTTTTCCCGCGTCGAGCGACCGAAGGCCGACACGGGATCGGGCCCCGCGCTGTTCGCCCACGACCTAGTCGAGACCTGGCGGCGGCAGGATCGCCGCGCCCTGCCGGGCAAGTTTCGCGTCCGCCGTTACTCGTATTATGTCGGCGATAATCCGGTCCCGGCGGACGAGCTCGAGGCGTTCCTGAACGCGAACGACCTGAGCAAGGTCCCCGACCCGGCCGCGGCGCTCGAGGCCCGGTTCCCGCAGATGCCGGAATCCCAACCGGTCTTCCACGAGATCATCGATGACGGCCGGCATCGCCGGAACAACTATGGCTTCACGGCCGAGACGCGCACGAGCGACGTCCTCGTCAACAACGGGGACGAGGTCGTGCGCTACGATGGCTCCAACGGCCAGTCCGACATCGGATATCCCTTCGCCGTGTTCGGCCTCCGCGACATCTGCACGTGGCCGCGGGTGTCGGCGAACGGGCGCCTCCCGGCTCCGGCGACGGGCAAGGTCCGGCGAGAAGAGTCCGGCGGCCGGCTGACCGTCGAGCTGACGACCGACGATTTCACCGGGCGCTGGGTCGTGGACCGGAAGACCGGGTTCGTGCACGCCGACTCCATGCGTTCGACGCGCCGCGGGGTGACCGGGAACATCGTCCGGCAGTACGGGCCGAAGACCTATCGCAATGGGGTCGTCCTGCCGACGGTGTCCGTTCGCGCTTCCTTCGTCAACGTCAAGATGCACCTGATCGAGCTCACCACCATCGACGAGGTCAACCTCGATTATCGTCCCACGCCCCTGGATTTCACGGTGGCGGCGCCCACGATGACGGTGATCATGGACTATCGCGAGGATCGCTCGCATCCCAGGCAGGTCGTGAACCGATACCCCGTGGCCGACGTGCTCGCGTACGCCGACGCGAATTCGTCGCGCGGCCGCTCGATCGAGCCGGTGCTGAAGGTCGGCCAGCCGGCGCCGGCGATTCGACCCGCGAACTGGCTCGACCGTAACGGCCCGGCCGGTCCGCCCGAGGTGGCCAGCAAGGTGGTGCTCGTCAACTTCTGGGGGATCTCGTGCGGTCCGTGTGTGGCCGAGCTGCCGGAGGTCCAGGCGGCGGCCGACCACTTCGCCGGGCAGCGCAAGGACTTCGTCCTGATCGGCGTCCACGAGAGCGGGGCGACGGCGGACCAGGTCGCCGAGTTCGCCCGCAAGCGGGGCCTTACTTACCGGCTGGCGGTGGACCGCCCGGCCGGCGAGGACGGCTGGTTCGGCGCGACGTTCAAGGAGTATGGCGTTCGCGCCATCCCCGCCGCCGCGGTGATCGACCGGAAGGGGTACGTCGCCTTCGTCGGCCGGTTCCCCGATGCGATCAAGGAGGCCGCGAAACTGCTGGGGCCGTAGAGGCCGGATGGCCCGCGATTCGACGCGCCCGATGGAGCCGGCTCCGACATGAACCCGACGGGGCAGCAAGGGTATCCTTGGAGGAGGGGACTCCGTTGCCCGATCCGATACCTCCGAATACGGGATGAACATCCATGCCGACGAAGAGCGAGCGCGTCGATCGGCGGCTGTCAACCGATCAGAAGCGTCTGATCGAACAGGCGGCGACCCTGTCCGGCCTGACGGCCGGCAGCTTCATCCTGGGCTCGGCACTCGAACGGGCGCGCGAAGTCGTGCGCGAGACGACGGTGATCGAGCTGTCTGCTCGGGATCGCGACCACCTCATTGCCACGCTGGATGACGAGCACGCCAGGCCGGGCCCGGCATTGCGCCGCGCGTCCCAGAGATATAAGCAACTGTTCGGATGATCCGCCGCGCCCGAATGGGGACGCCGCGAAAAATCGCGAGCGACCCGGGCCGATCTTGCTTGCAACGTCGCCCCCGGAACCCGTGCGGCCGTCGGGCGGATCGACCTGCGGGTCAGCACGATCCCGACGCTCCACGGCGAGGACATGGCGATCCGGCTGCTCGTCAGCACGCCGCAAGTGACGGCGCTCGACCAGCTCGAGATGTCGCGGCGGGAGCTGAATGAGCTGCTCGCGATGCTGGATATCCCCGGCGGCCTGATCCTCGTCAGCGGCCCGACCGGCTCGGGCAAGACGACGACGCTCTACGCCGGGTTGCGGCACCTGAACACCGGCGAGCGGAAGATCCACACGATCGAGGACCCGATCGAGTACGCCATCCCCGGGTTGCGGCAGTCGCAGGTCAACGTGAAGGCCGAGGTCGGCTTCGCCGAGCTGTTGCGGAGCGTCCTCCGCCAGGCGCCCGACGTCATCCTCGTCGGCGAGATCCGCGACGCGATCACGGCCGAGATCGCGCTCCGCGCCGCCAACAGCGGGCACCTGGTGCTGGCCTCGGTGCACGCGCCGTCGGCGCCGGGGGCCGTGCAGAGCCTGCTGGCGCTGGGCGTGAATCCGCACTTCCTCTCGGGCTCACTCCAGGGGGTGATCGCCCAGCGATTGATCCGGACCCTCTGTCCCCACTGCAAGGTCGCCTTCGAGCTGGATGACGCGCCCGCGGCCTTCGAGGAGGTCCGCGCCTGGCTCGAGCCCGGCGAGGGCCGCTGCCTCTTCGGGGCACGCGGGTGCCCCGAGTGCCTGCACACCGGATACTTCGGGAGAACCGGGGTCTTCGAGGTCCTGAGGATCAACCGCGAGCTCCGCCGGCTGATCGCCGACCGTCGGCCGACCGGCGAGCTGCGCGACGCCGCCGCGCGCGCCGGACTCCCGGATCTGCGCCGAGCCGCGTTGCTCAAGGTCGCCCGCGGCCAGACCAACGCCGAGGAGGTCCTCCGCGCCATCCCGCCGGAGGACCTGGGGCTCGATGAGTAGATCAATGCCTTCTCATCCGGCGTTCTTGCGCATCCACGCCCGCTGCTTCGCTTCGAGGCGCTCGTCGTGGGCCGTCGCCTCCTTGATCCACTCCCGGTAGAGGGGATTCTTCTCCAGGAGATCGGCATAGCGCGGGAATGCCGCGGGTTCGGCGCCGTCGAGGATCTTCGAGGCGTGCTCGATGGTGGCGGCAACGAACGATTTCCAGATCTTCTCGCCGAGCGCGGCATTCGCGAGGCGGGGAGAGCCGAGATAGCCGGGCCAATCGGCCGCCTTCGCCACGTCGAAACTCTCCTTCAGCGAGTGACCCGTGACGACCGGGGCTTGCTTGTAGGTCGGCGCGACGAGGCCGGGTCGCAGGTAGAGGAGGAGGCTGGTCTCGTCCATCCCGGCGTGAAGGGAGACGCCTTCCTCTTTCTTCTCGGCGCCGCTCAGGGCTCCGAGGGCGCGTCCCCAGCCGCCGAGGACAGGGACCAGCCCCCAGAGGTGGACCATGCGGCCCCCGTAGGTGTCCCGGAAGAAGTCCGAGGCCTGATCGAGGACGCGGTTGTGCAGCGGCGCCCCATGCACGTTCACGACGAAGACCCAGCGGAAGCCCTGTTCTCCGAGCTCGACGGCAAGGTCCATGTAGACGGCGCGAAGCGTCGCGGGGCGGATCGCATACGTCCCCGCGAACACGAAGTGGCCCCCGAGCTCGTTCGATCCGCTGGCGCCGAGGGGGAGCTGCGGGAAGACCAGGACCGTCCAGCTAGGCACCTTCGCGGCGATGGCCCGCGCGAGCTCCTCGGTCAGGCGTTCGCTCAGGATGCCGTCGGTGTACGCGGGAAGATAGGGGCCGTGCTCCTCGAGAATCCCGCCGGGGAGGAGCACCACGGTCCTCGCGCGATCGAGGGCCCGGATCTCGCCGGTCTTCATCTTCGCCACGTGCAGGACTTTCGCGGCGGCGGACGAGGCCGATCGCGGCGATTGCTCTCGCAGGACGCTCAGTACGGCCTCGTTGAAGTCGTCGGGCTTCTCCATGTTGACCATGTGGCCGGCGCCCCTGATCACCACTTTCCTCGATCCGCCGATCCCTTTCTCGAGCGTCTCGACCGTCGCCTTGATCTGCGGGACATCCCGGTCTCCGAGCACCAGGAGTGTCGGTACCTTGATCTCGCCGAGCCGCATGGCGGGGGTCGGCCTCGGGGGTCGCTGCAACAGGGGGTTCTGCAGCCAGCAATGGGCGTTCTCGCGGGCGATCTTCCGTAGGACGGGCACGAGCCGGGCCTGCTCCATGGCCGGGGCCATGAAGGGGTCTTTCAGCCACCGCGCCGTGGCCTGGTCCGGCCCTTCGTCGCGGGCCGCCTTGATGATGTTCCACATGCGGAGGTCCGTCTCGGCCCCGTCCGGCGGCTCGTAACCGGACAGGCCGGGCCCGGCGAGCGCCAGCGAGGCGACCCGCGCCGGATGCGTCACGGCGAAATCGATCGCGATCCGACCCCCCAGCGAGAGCCCCACGATGTGGGCCTTGTCGACCTCGAGGTAGTCGAGCAGCCCGGCCAGGTCGTCGGCGTCGGAGTAGAGCATGTCGGGCTGGAACGAGCCGCCATAGCCGCGGACATCGTAGCGGATGACGCGGAAGTCCCGGGAAAACGCCGCGAACTGACCGTCCCACATCCGGCAGTCCAGTTGACCGCCATGGATGAGCACGACGGCCGGTCCCGTCCCCGTCACTTCATAGAACAGGCGCGTCCCGTTGACGGGGGCAAACCCGTGCCCACTCTCCCCGGGTGGGCCGGCGTTGACGGGTCCGGCCGCGAGGGTCACGGCCATCGCGCCGAGCGTTGCTGCGATCCCATGCATTCTGGTCATGGTCGTCTCGCTGCGGGTTACGAGAAGGATGGGGTCTGGACGCACGACCAGGCGCCGCGGACGCGCCCGCTGCGCCGGGCTGCGATTGTACCAGAGAGGGTATCGGCGCGCCGGAATCCCGCTCCCGCTGCGTTCGAGAGCGGGTGCGGCGCGGCGACAAGATCAACCGGCCCGCGAGGTGAGCCACCTCATCCCCCCGTCCGATCTCCCGGCCCCGAGCGCAGCGAACGGCCCGATTCCCGGCCCGATCCGGGGGTGGGGTCGGCGACCGATCCCCAGGCCGACCGCCCCTCGTGCCTCTCGGGCAGGTGCTCGGTGATCGGCAGGCCGTCGGACCGCACGAACAGGAGGCAGTGGCAGTACTTGAACCGCTTCATGTCGTCGCAGGCGCACAGCCAGGTCCGACGCCGGATCTCCTCCTGCTTGTCCTGGTAGAACCGGCAAGGGCAGAGCGGGCGGCCCAGTTCGGCCCGGTGCCGGGCCAGTCCTCGGAGCACCGCCTCGGTCACTTCGGGGTCGGGGTGGAAGGTGGTGCCGGTCTTCCGGGCGTAACGCTCGGCGAAATGCCGCATCCGCGCGATGTCGTCGTTCGAGCGTGCATCTTCCATTTTCCACCTCCGGACCGATGCCGTGAAGAGACCGGGATCGGGGGAGGCCACGACCCCCTCCAGAGAATGCGGGACGTGACGCATCGGGTGGACAACGCGCCGGCCGCTCCGCTCACCTGCGGCTCAAGCCTCGCGGTCGGCCCGCAGATCCGTCGCCACTTCATCCGCCCGCTGGTACCGGTCCTCCGGCCTCTTCGCCAGGCACCGCGTGCAGACCCGCGCCAGTTCCTCGGGAATGTCCGCCGCGATCGATCGGGGCGGCAGCGGGTCCTCGCGGAGGAGCTCCTCCCGCAACGCGATCGGCGTGGCGGCCCGGGACGGCCGCCGGCCCGTCAGTAACTCGTAGAGGACCACCCCGAGGGCGTAGAGGTCGGCCCGGTGATCCACCGGCCCAAGCCCTTCGCTCAATTGCTCGGGGGCCATGTAGGGCAGCGTACCGGCGGCGGTGACGTCCCGCAGCAGGTCCTCCTCGACCACGGCGATCCCGAAGTCGGTCAGGTACGCTCGGCCTTGCGGGTCGATCAGGATGTTGGCCGGCTTGATGTCCCGATGAACGAACCCCGCCGCGTGGGCGTGTCCCAGCGCGTCGGCGATCTCGGCCACGATCCGGGCGGCCTCGCGGAAGCCGGGCCGATCGTCCGCGATCCGCGCCGCCAGGTTGATGCCCTCGACCCACTCCCCGACGATGAAACATGTGGCGCCCTCCCGGCCCACGTCATGGACCGGGACGATGTTCGGGTGCCGCAGCCGGGCCACCTTACGGGCCTCGATCCGGCACTGGTCCACCTCGCCGTCGGTGACCGGTCGGTCCACCCTGGGCACCTTCACCGCGACGACGCGCTCGAGCCACGTGTCGAAGCCCCGATAGACTCGCCCGAAGCCGCCCGCGCCGACCAGGGCGTCGAGCCGATAGCGGTCGGCCAACAGCCGAGGCAGGTCGTCGTCTCGGGGCGGCCGCGGGGCGCCACCTGGCGTCGTGGCTGCCGTCTCGATCGGCCCGTTGAGCCATTCGACCTCGCCCAGCCGCTCCACCTGGCGGCGGAACCCGCTGAGGAGCTCGGCGCAGTCGCCGCAGAGGTCCTCCGGCCTTGGGTCCTGGCCCTGGGCCCTGGCCTCCTCCCAGCGCACGATCAGGTCGAGCATCCGCTCCCGGTCCGGCGTCATCATCGCCTCCCTTCACGTCGGGCCGTCGCCGCCGAGTGCGTCCCGGATCATCAGCCGGGCCGAGGCCCACCGCCGCTGGACGGACTTCGTCGCCACGCCGAGCACCTCGGCGGCCTGGGCGTGCGTGAGCCCCCGATACCAGAGCAGGTCCACGACCCGGCGTTCATCCTCAGGCAGGCGCTCGACCGCCTCATGGAAGGCCGACCACTCCTCCAGCGACTCGGGCCGGCCCGAACCGTCGGCGACCTGGGCCAACCGGCTGCCGGGGTCGGCCCCGTCGGTGTGGTGGTTGGCCCCGAGCCCCTCGGGACCGCGGTGGCGGCGGGCCAGGTCGATCAGTTCCCGGCGGATCTGGGCCGCCGCCAGGTTGTCGAAGTGCCGGACGCCCTCGGGCCGGACCTCGGCCAGGCTGCGGTGCAGGCGCACCAGGGCGGCCTGGAGCAAGTCGTCGGTCTGCTCCCACCGTCGGACGTGCGGGTAGCGTCTGAGCATGGCGCGGGCCAGGGCCACGAACCGCGCCTGCGCCAGCGCGATCAACCGATCGCGGGCCGAGCCGTCGCCGGCGCGGAGCCGGTCGAGCAGGTCGCGCGCCTCGGTATCCTGGCCCATGGCCCCGCCTCCTCTGGTTCCCCCGCCCCGTTTCTCGCGGGCCTCCATCATCTTAACGCCTCGCTCGGGGCCGGCTACCCCGTCATCCGGGCTCCAATCGGTCGCCATCCGCTCCCATCCGGGCGATCCGATGGGCCAGTTGTCCACCCGGACCGTCGGCTCTCGCATTCTCTTCCGGGACGGTGCGGCGGCCTCGATCGGTCGCCCGGTCCTCGAGAGTCGAACTCACGAACCGCCAAGGAGAAAGGACGTAGATCATGGCCCGAGAGATCAGCCAGACCGAGTATGAGTCCGAGGTCATCGGCTCGCCGGTGCCGGTGCTGCTGGACGTGTACGGCGAGCACTGCGGCCCGTGCCGCCAGCTCGCTCCCGTGATCGACAGGCTGGCCGCGGAATACGCGGGTCGAGCCAGGGTGCTGAAGGTCGAGGCCGGGGCCAACCGGGAGCTGGCGGGCGGCCTGGCGGTCTCCTCGGTGCCGACCGTCCTGGCTTTCCGCGACGGCCAGGAAGTGGGCCGGCTGGTCGGGCTGCGGCCCGAGTCGGCGTACCGCGAGCTGCTGGAGGCGGCCGGCGCCCCTTGAGCCCGGATGGGCCGCCGTGACCGGCTCGGCGGCCCCGCCTCACTCGTCCTCGCACCGGGCGCGGGGCAAGATCAGGCCGGATTGATCGGAGCCGGCGCGCGGCGGCGCCGGGCCTCGGCCCGTTGGTCGGGGATGACGAGTCGAGAAGACGGCCGGAGGCGGCGTCGAGGGCATCCTCGATGCCGGCCTCCGGCGGTCGTTTTCGAACTCACTGGTGTTCCCGTCCCTCCGAGGCTCCTCCCCTCGAGTTCGGCCCGCGCGAGGATCGGTCGACCTTGTCTCGTAATTCGCGTACGAGCGTGGTCAAGAAGTCCTTGTCCTTGGCCCCCTGGTCCACCAGCTTTTGCAGGGCGTCGGCCCGCCGCCTCAACCGCTCCATCTGCACCTGCTGCACGGTCACCACCAGGAGCAAGGCCAGGACGGCGATGACGAGCAGGAGCGTGCCCAGCCGGAAGCGGAACCGCGGCGTTCGTGGTTGACTGTCGCCTGTCATGATGACCGCTCCGGCCGGGCCTCTCACCACCGCTTGTAGGGCAGGAACTTGCCCGACATGGTGATCCTGACCCGGTCGCCCTTGGGGTCGGGTTCCTTCTCGACCTCCATGGTGAAGTCGATGGCGCTCATGATCCCGTCGCCGAAGGCCTCCTGGATCACGTCCTTGAGCGGCAGGCCGTAGACCTGGAGGATCTCGTGGAAGCGGTAGAGCAGGGGGTCGACCGGGACCGTCGGTATCAGGCCGCCCTTGAGGGGGAAGCTCGTCAGCTCGGCCAGCAGGTCGGCCCCGAGGCCCAGCGCGTGGAGCAGCTTCTCCGCCTGCTCGCGGGTGGCGCTGGCCTGTCGGTAGCAGACCGCAGCCAGGAAGACCGGGCTGCAACCGACGACCTTGGCCAGCTCGGCGAACGTCAGCCCCTTGGCCGCCTTGGCGTGGAGGATCTCCTGGGTGACCTCGGGGATCACGGGGGTGGGGCCCCCGAACGCGGATTCCATGTTCGCCCTCACCGTTAGAGTGCCGCCCCTGGCCGTGGCGCCGATCATACGAGCGGCCGGGCGCCGCGACAAGGAATTGGCCAATCGGCCGTGCGGGGTCCCCGCCGCCGGCCCTTAGTATACTGGAGCCACCACGAACCATCGGGGGAGATTGTCATGGCCAGCGCGCGACGCGACTCCGCCTTGCGGCAGATCGACCGCCTCTTCGGCGAGGGCACCCTGGCGGGCTTCTCCGACGCCCGGCTGCTGGAGCGTTACGTCGTCCACCGCGACGAGCTGGCCTTCGAGGCCCTGGTCCGTCGGCATGGGTCGATGGTCCTGGGCGTCTGCCGCCGCGTGCTGCATGATTCCAACGACGCCGACGACGCCTTCCAGGCCGCCTTCCTCCTGCTGCGCGCAAGGCCCGATCGATCTGGGTCAACGGCTCGATCGGCGGCTGGCTGCATCGCGTGGCCTGGCGGATCGCGCTTCAGGTCAGGTCGGACGGCACACGCCGTCGCGACCAGGAGCGACGCGCGGCGGAGCGAACCGGAGAGGCGATCGCGCCTGGCCCATGGCACGACGACACCTCGGCGGTGATCCATCAGGAGATCGATCGCCTGCCGGATCGCTACCGCCGGCCGGTCGTGCTCTGCTATCTCGAGGACATGACCTATCAGCAGGCCGCCCGCCATCTGCACTGGAGCGAGGCGACGACCCGGGGCCGGCTGGCGCGGCGCGCGACCTCTTGCGCGACCGCCTGACCCGGCGCGGTGTGACGCTTGCCGGCATCGCCGCACCGGGCGCGTCCGCGCCGGTCCCGGCGGCGCTGCTGCGGGCCGCCGTCCGGTCCGCACGCCACCTCGCACTGGGCGAGGCCGCCGCCGCGGTTTCCACGACGACGATCGCGCTGATGAAGCAGGCGGCCCGGGGCATGATGATCGCGCGGCTCAAGGCGATCGCCGCGGCGGCGCTCATCATGGCCACGCTGACCGGCCTGGCCACCGTGTTGGCCGCGGGCGGGATCGGCGGTGACGACCGGATGCCCGCGGCATCGCCGCAGGTGATGAAGAGCGGCCCCGCGCCCGCCGTCGCCGCGGCTCCGACCCGGCCCGGCAAGGGCGAGACGATGTCGATCCGCGGCCGCGTGCTGGCGCCGGACGGCAAGCCGGCGGTGGGCGCGGACGTCTTCGCGGTGATCAACTTGCCGCGGCCGCTGACGATGAGCGTCGAGACCAGCCGCACGCTCGGGCCGGCGCGGACCGACGCCGGCGGCCGATTCGTCCTCGAGGCGCCGCGCAAGTTGTTCGACAACTATTGCATGGCCGACCTGGTCGCCTGCCGGCCGGGATACGCGGCGGGCCTGCACAGCTCGATCCCCGACGAGGGAAAGGAAGCCACGATCCGCCTCGACCGCGAGGTGCCCGTTCCCATCCGCCTGCTCGACCTCGAGGGGCGGCCCGCGATCCGGGCCAGGGTCCGCGCGGCCCAGGTCTCGGAGGCCAGGAGGAATGCGAACCGGGCGATGCCGGGGATGGTCGGGCAGCCGAAGTTCCGAGCGACCGTCTTCCTCACGTCGGCGCCCGACCGGCCGTTGCCGGGCTGGCTCGGGACGATGATCGCCGACGAGCAGGGGCGATTGACGATCCCCGGCCTGGCGCGAGACGACCAGGTCATTCTGGAGGTCCTCGACGATCGCTTCGCCGTCCAGTGGGTCCGCCTCCGCGGGCGCCGGGCGGGCGCCGACGGGGCCGCCATGCGCACCTTCACACTGACGCCCGCCCACTGGATCGAGGGCCGCGTGCGGCTGGGCGATTCGGGTCCGGCCGCGGCGGGCGCCGAGTTCGTCGTGATCAGCCACTCGAGCCCCGAGGTGGACCCGCAGGGCATTCGCACCCGCGGCCGGACCGACGCGGACGGGCGGTTCCGCGTCAACGTGCCGAGGGGCGTGAGTCATGAAGTCCTGGTGTATCCGCCCGAGGGCTCACCCTTCGCGTTCCGTCGCGTCGAGGTGGCGTTCGACCGACGGAGTGAGCCAGCCGGTTGACGTCACCCTGCCGCGCGGGGTCGTGGTCAGGGGCAAGGTCGTGGAGTCGCCTTCGGGCCGCGCGGTCGCCGGGGCGATCCTCGAGCACCGGCCGCGGCACGCGGGCAATCCCAACTTCCAGAAGGAAGCGGTCGCCGGTCACGGCGGCTACGAGCCGACGGCCGTGACCGGCGCGGACGGCTCGTTCCGGATCGCCGTACTGCCCGGCCCGGGGCACCTGCTGGTCGAGGCCCCCGAGCCCCCCTACATCAACGTCGAGACGACCGACGGCGACATCGAGAGCGGCGCCCCGGGCGGCGCGCGGCTGCATCCCGATGGCCTGCTGGCCGTGGACGCGCCGGCCGGCGCCGAGGTCGAGGCGACCGTCACCCTGCGGCGCGGCAAGACCCTGCGCGGCGCATGCTCGACCCGACGGGACGGCCCGCGGTCGACGCGGAGATCGTCGGGTGGGGCGGCCAGAACCCGCGGACGGACAGGGACGGCACGTTCGAGCTGGTCGGCCTCGACCCTGCGAAGCCGGTCATGGTGTACTTCCTCGACAGCAAGAATCAACTGGGCCGGATCGCGACGTTCGCCGGGTTCGACCTCGACCGGCCCGTGACCGTGAGGCTCGAGCGCTGCGGCTCGGCCCGGGCGCGGTTCGTCGACGCCCAGGGACGGCCGTTCGCCAACGTGCAATTCGAGGTGAGCCGCCAGCCGATGATCCAGCTTGAGATGACCTTCGCCGGCGGGGGCCCGGAGAGCGAAGGGTTCCTCGTCGTGAACCTGGACGGCGCGCGCTACCAGCCGCTGACCACCGACGCCGAGGGATGGGTGACGTACCCGACCCTGATCCCCGGCGTGACCTATCGCATCCTCGCCGGCGAGGGGAGCTGGGTGCCGAAGAAGACGTTCGTCGCCGAGGCCGGCCGCACGCTGGAGCTGGGCGAGATCACTGTCAACCCGTACCCGTGATGGAGGTGCCCCGGAGGATTTCAGGAATCGGCCGTGCGGACCCGCCGGTTCCGGCCCTCAGTTATACTGAGGAAACCGGAAACCCACGGGGACAACGTCATGGCCAGCGTACGACGCGACGCCGCCCTACGGCAGATCGACCGCCTCTTCGGCGAGGGGACCCTGGCGGGCCTGCCCGACGCCCGGCTCCTGCAACGGTACCTCGCCGATCGCGACGAGATGGCCTTCGAGGCGCTGGTCCGGCGGCACGGATCGATGGTCCTGGGCGTCTGCCGCCGCCTGCTGAATGACCCCAACGATGCCGACGACGCCTTCCAGGCCGCCTTCCTCCTGCTGGCGTGCAAGGCCCGGTCGATCCGCGACGAGGACAGCGTCGGCGGCTGGCTGCATCGCGTGGCCTGGCGGATCGCGCTGCAGGTGAAGTCCGACGCCGACCGCCGCCGCGACCAGGAACGGCGCGCCGCGGTGCGGGTCGGAGCGTCGATCGCGCCTGGCCCCTGGCACGACGACACCGTCGCTGTGATCCACCAGGAGATCGATCGTCTGCCCGACCGATACCGCCGGCCGGTCGTCCTCTGCTACCTCGAGGCGATGACCTACCAGCAGGCCGCCGACCAGTTGCGGTGGAGCGAGGCGACGACCCGCGGCCGGCTGGCGCAGGCGCGGGAGCTGCTGCGATCCCGGTTGACCCGGCGCGGAGTGGCCCTCGCCGGCGCTGGGCTGATCCTCGACGGCGTCGCCTCACCCGGCACGGCCGCGGCGGTCCCGGCGGCGCTGCTCCGGGACACCGTCCGGGCCGCGCGGCACCTCGCCCTGGGCGAGTCGGCCGTGGTCTCGACGACGACGGTCGCCCTGGTGAAGCAGGCGGCGCGGGCCATGATGCTCGCCCGGCTCAAGACGGTCGCCGCGGCCGCGCTGGTCGTCGCCACACTGGCCGGGCTGGCCAGCGGCCTGGCCGCGATGGGGATCGGCGATGATGGTCCCCGGCCTGCGGGATCGGGCCGGGTCGCGAAGGACGATCCCCCGACCCGTGCCGCGCCGGATCGAGCGACGGCCGGCGAGGGCGAGACGATCGCGTTTCGCGGCCATGTGCAGGCGCCGGACGGCAAGCCGGCGGTGGGAGCGAGCGTGTACACCGTCGCTCCACGATCAGGCGGAGATCGGACCGAACCGATCCTCAGGGCGAAGACGGACTCGGATGGCGGCTACCGCTTCGTCATCCCAAGGGAGGAATTCGGCGCCGTCGCCGAAGCCGGGCCGTGGGCGGCTTTCACCGTCCTGGCCGTCGCCAAGGGACTCGGCCCGGACTGGGTCGAGCTGAAGCAGCCGACCGACGAGCCCGTCGACCTGCGCCTGGTCGACGATTCGGTGCCGATCTCGGGCCGCATCCTGGACCTCCAGGGCCGCCCCGTCGTCGGCGCGAAGGTTTCCATCGGCGCGATCATGGACGAGGGCGCCCAGGGGATCGATCCTTATCTGAAGCTGCTCCGCGAGGACCCGTTCCGGGCCTCGAACCACAACTTCGCCAAGTCTTACGGGGACGGCATGCGGCTACCGGGCCAGCCGGCGAGCATCGCGACCGACGGCGACGGCCGGTTCCGCCTGACCGGCATCGGCCGCGATCGGATCGTCGATTTCTCGGTCGAGGGATCGACGATCCAGAGCGCCACGATTACCGGGATGACCCGCAATGCGGAGGCTGTCTCCACGCCGAAGGATGCCTTCAGTGCCAAGACGGTCTATGGCGCGACCTTCGAACACCTCATCCCGCCCGGCCGTGCGCTGACCGGCGTCGTCCGCGACAAGCGAACCGGGCGCCCCATGGCCGGCGTGCATGTCGGAGGTACGGGAACGAACGCCCAGGCGACAACCGACGCCGCAGGGCGCTACACCCTCACCGGATTCCCCAAGGGCCCGAGCTACGGGCTGGTGGTCGGGGCGGGAGCGAAGCCGCCGTATTTCATGACCTGCCGGAATGTGCCCGACGCCGCCGGGCTCGACCCGCTGCGGGTCGATGTCGATTGCGTGCCCGGCATCCCGATGCGGCTCAAGCTGATCGACAAGGAAACGGGCAAGCCGGCGAAGGGCGCCGAGGTCGCGTACTGGCCGATCAATCCCAACTCGCATGTCCGCGAGGTCCCCGGCTATGCGCCGGTGCAGGGCAGCGGGCCATACAACTCGGGGATCCTGCAGGATGATGGGACCTACCTCCTCGGCGTCTTGCCCGGCCCCGGGGCCGTGGTCGTCCGCACGGTCCCCGCCAAATATCGGCCAGCGTGCGTCGATCCCAGAGCCTTCTTCAAGGTCGAGGCAGAGAAGCAAGCCGAAGGAGGCATGATCTACGGCGATCACTCCACCCTCTTCATCGCGGCCGGCGAGGGCGTCGGCGCAATGCCGCAGTCGCAGTTCAGCGCCATCGTGCTGGTCAACCCTCCGGAGGATTCGGGACCCCTCGCCGCCGAGGCCGTGCTCGAGCGCGATCCCAGGCGTGAGGTCCGGGTGCTCGGTCCCGACGGCCAGCTCCTGGCCGGCGTGACCGCAGAGGGCGACGGCGCGGAATCCACCAGGACGCCCGGCGTGATGACCGTCTCGGGGCTCAATCCCGCCCGGCCGAAACGATTCCACTTCCGCCACGCCGGCCACAAGCTCGTCGGCTTCCTGCTGGCGAAGGGCGACGAGGCCGAGCCCTACACCGTCCACCTGCAACCCTGGGGCACGATCGCCGGCCGCCTGGTCGATGAGCAGGATCAGCCGCGGCCGAAGGCCGAGTTGGCGAGCATCGACTGGCAAGAGGCCATGAACGACCCGGCCCGCGGCATCCTGCCCAGCATCGTGACCGACGCCGAGGGGCGTTTTCGCGTCGAGGGTCTCGTCCCCGGCCAGTCCTACACCGCCAACGCGGTAGGCGAGGAGGCGGAGAAGCGCGGCTTCGGCGTCGTGCTCGACCGCGTCGTGCTCGAGCCCGGCGAGACCCGCGACCTGGGCGACGTCCGCGCCAGGCCGACCCGGCGGGAGGGCGCGAACTGAGCCGACGAGGCGGGACGGGCGGACCGGCCGTTTCAAGGGCCCGTCGGCTTGGTCCGGCGCAGCTCCTCGATCTCGCGACGGAGCTGCTCGACCTCGGCTTCGGCGGCGGCGCGGGCGGCGGCCTCGCGCGTCAGCGCCTTGCGTGCCTCCCGCGTCGTCAGTAGGTAAGCCCCGCGCCGGGGATCATGGAGCCGCAATTGCTCGCCCGCTGGCTCCAGGTGCAGGCCCAGCACGTCGCTGACCATCCGGCCGTCGGTCTCCGGGATCGGCTCATAGACGCCGTCGATCAGCCGGTAACCCCGGAGGGACTTCACTCCCGGCCCCTCCTCCAGCGGATCGAACAGAAAGTATTCGCGGACCTTGAGCACGCCCCGGTAGAGATCCAGCTTCCACTCCATATCCGGCCTCCACCTACCGGGCGAGTGCAGCTCGATCACCATGTCCGGTCCCTTCCCCTCGCTCCAGGTCTGGTAGATCCTGCGCTCGGGCAACTTGGGGATGCCCAGGGTTACGAACACCTCAGGCGCGAGGTACTTGTCCGGGTTCCCCTCGACGTAATACATCATCATTCCACCGGAGACATAGACATTCGGATCGGCAGCGTAGTAGTCCTCGAGCATCAAGATCAGCTCGAACATGACATTGCGGTGGATGGGGGTCTCGGCCATGGGCTCCCCGTCGGATCCGGGGTACTCGATATCGGGTAGGACCGGGGTGACCGTGGCCATGAGAAGGGGCTCCGCTAATGGGAATGACATCCAGGCCGCACGGCTCATTCGCGGGCGTTCGATCTCGTTCTTAGCTGATATCAGATCCCCGATCGAGGCCACCCGATCCGGGAAGCGTCGGACAAGGGGGCCTTCACGCCCCCCGCAGGCTGGCGACGAAATCGGCATGCTCGGGCGAAGCCAGGCCCCGTTGCACCACGGCCAGGACCGTCGCCAGGTCGCCGCGCAACAGTGCGACCGGGTCGAGCCAGAGCCCGGGGAAGACCTCGCTGCGCAGGAGGCCGTCGGCCCACGTGATCAGGGCCTTACAGCCCCCATCGCCGAGCACGAACCAGTCGACCGCGCGATCCTGCACCCGCCAGACGATGTATTCGCGGACGCCGTTGCGCCGGTAGACCCGGAGCTTCTTCCCCAGCTCGTAGCTGACGCTGCTGGCGGCGACCTCGGCGACCAGCTCGGGGGCACCTTCGACGTAATCGTCCTCGCTGATCTCGACGCGTCCGCCGTGCTCCGGCTCGATCATGAGGAAGACGTCGGGCTGGGGCTCGTTCTCGAGGTCCAGGCGGAGGCTGGTGTTGTCGCCCCCGCCCAGACCCGGCGTGCCGGCCGAGTAAGCCGCCAACCAGCCAATGAGTTGGAAATGCGGCTTGCCGTGCCGCCTGTAACGTACGGGAGAACCCACGATCACCTCTCCTTCGATGAGCTCGGCCTTCTTGAGATCGGGCATCGCGTCGTAGCGGCGCTCGAACTCGGCGCGGGACAGGGTGTCGCCGGTCTCCAGCGGCGGGACCGCGGCCGGGGGCTCGGTCGGATCGGCGGGCTTGGTTCGAGGGGTCAGAACGGCCATGGCATCGGCTCCCGGAGTGCCGGAAGGGATCTCGACGTTCGTCACGATCCATCATAAGCGATTCGGGGCCGGATGCCCACCGCGGTATGGACCGTCGCCCGGCCGCGCGGTTAGAGCGGCTAACGAATAGATGGCCGACGTGGTTCGGCCTCGAGGCCGGGCTGAAGCCTCGACCCCCCCTGACCCCCCCTTCGTCAGGGGGGGACGGAGAGAGGTACGCCCCTCTTGATCCCCCCTTACGAAGGGGGGGATAGCCCCTCTTGATCCCCCCCTTGCGAAGGGGGGGGATAGGGGGGGGTTTCCTCGTGTCGCTGCAATACAAGCGTTAAGCGCTCGAGCCTTCCTCTTCCTGATGCGCCGCCTCGATGACGATCGGCGGCAGCCCCAGCGCCGCGCTCGACCTCTTCGGCGGCGAGGGCGAGGCGCCCCAGGGCGCGGCCATACAGCCCCGCCAGGCGGTTGATCGCCTCGCCGGACGCCCCCAGCAGGTCGCCGATATCGTCCTTCGCCGGGATCAACGCGGGGAAGGCGAACTTGCCCAGGGTGACGTTCTCGTCGGCATGTTCGAAGGGGTAATCGATGCCGTCGCCCACCTTCCAGCGGATCTCCTCCAGGCGGTCGCGCAGCGACGCGGCCGCGCGGAGCACGGCGTTGATCCGCGGCTGGTCCTTGGGGTCCTTGCCGGCCTCGTAGACCTGGAGGGCGCCCACGAGGACCGACCGCGATCGCGCCAGCCGGGCCAGTTGGGGCATCACGGTGGAGGCCAGGTGGGCCGCGCATCGATACAGGGCGCGAGCCTCGTCGCGGCGGTCGCGGCCGTCGGCCACGCGGCCGGCCACCCGGTCGTCCTCGAGCAGGCCCAGCGCCCCGGCAAGCCGGGCGACAGAGGCTGCGGCGAACGGGTCCGTCGACTCGGACTCATCGAGCTGACGGAGCTCCGGCCTCGGCCCGGTCCCGCGCCGATTCGGCGGCGGGCACCGTCGCCGCCTTCAGGTCGAAGTCGGACGCCTTGATCTTCACGTCG
This sequence comes from uncultured Planctomycetota bacterium, assembly GCA_963815795.1. Lineage (GTDB taxonomy): Bacteria > Planctomycetota > Planctomycetia > Isosphaerales > Isosphaeraceae > JAKAUH01. The sequence continues at coordinate 641,938 of CAWFIC010000017.1, forward strand.
GCCTTGAGCAGCGCGGTCGCCAGCTCGGCTTGCACCATCCGGTTCCCCAGCTCCTCGAGGCGGCGGCTCGATGCCTGGTAGCCTTCGCGCGCCGATTGGAGCGACTCGCGCGCCGCGGCCAGCGCCCGCCTGGCGGCCGAGAGGTCAGCCGGTGCCGCGGGGTTCTCGGCCGACATCGGCAAGCGGCGGGTCATGTCGAGCACGCCCAGGAAGAAGCGGCCGGCCGCCACCGACCCCTCTTGCACGGCCGCCTGGGACTCGACCAGCTCGGCGACCTCGTAGAGCTGCTCCTTGCCGATCCCCGGGCCCAGCGACGCGCGGTACATGTCGAACGAGGTCGCCTTCGCCAGCGCGTCGAAGTCGCTGAACACGTCGGTGGCGGGCCCGTCGAGGTGGAAGATCCCGTCGCCGGGCGCCTCGCGGCGGGCCCGGGCGATCCGGTCCTTGTCGCTGGGATGCGTGCTGAACAGCCCGCTCGAGGCCGTCTCCATGTCCTGGCGGAAGTGCGCGACGACCTCCTGGGGGATCTGCGGGATGTTCGCCATGACCAGCTTGGGGAAGTTATCCGGCAGCCGTCTTTGCTGCCAGCTCGAATTCAGGTCCGCGACGGCGCCGTTCTCGGCCAGCGACATCAGGCGGAACTGCCACATGGTCTCGGCGAAGCACGCGGCGCCGACCATCCGCGCCTCGTATCGGTCGGCGTCGAATTCCATCTGCCGCGAGAGGAACCCGCTGACGATGCGGCCGATCTGCATGAGCACCCAGAGCACCCGCCGGGCCAGCCAGACGGCCAGCCGGGTCACGGCGGCCAGGAGGATGATCAGGACGTGCTCTTCGGACGACCAGGCCTCGAGGGTCGCGTCCCACTCGTCGCGCTGATAGACGACGCGGGCGAACCAGAGGTTGATCCGCATGATCAGCACATAGAGCCGCATCCCCGCGCCCTGCGAGAAGTGGCCGAACTCGTGGGCGAGCACGCCGGCGAACTGCTTGAGCGAGACGCCGGCCGCGAACGGCAGGCCGATGGTGAGGATCAGCTTGCCGCCCAGCACGCCGAGGATCCCCCGTCGCGGTGCGCCGAGGCGTTGACCCGGCAATCGACCTCGATCCGCGCCGGCCGCGGCGCGCCGACCGAGTCGCACACGCCGTCCACGAAGGCGTACAACAGCGGCTCGGCTCCGGGGTCGAGCGACCGCGATTTGGGCCCGCGCGCCGGGCGGGCGAACAGCGGCTTGATCATCAGCACCACGACCATCGCGCCGGCGACCAGGGGCGCGATGTAGACCACGGCCGCGAACTTCAGCGCGTGGCCCCCTCTGACCGCCGAGAAGATCGAGACGTTATGGATGGCGTGGTACGCCACCGCGGCGACGACCAGGCCGATGATCGCCACATAGACCAGGGGGAGCGTCACCATCACCGCGGCGACGATCAGGATCCAGAGCCGGTAGAGGAGAGTGGGGCGGACCGGCTCGATCCGCCCGCCGAAGGCGGCGAGGATCCGGCGGGGGTCGAGCGTCTTGCGCGTCGGCGCGGCCGCCTCGACGACCCCGCGGGCGCTGACTCCCACCCCCGGCAGCGACTCGGCGCGCGCCGGACGGCCTTGGCCTTGCGCGGCGCATCGGCCAGGGCGTAGATGTCGTCGCCATCATCCGCGGGCGCGGTGGCGGCCGGGCCCGGCATCGCCACGGGCTCCGGCTGGGCGGCCGGCGCGGGCGCGGTGAAGATCGCCTTGCAATGCGGGCATCGGCCGCGACGGCCGGCGTACTCGTCCTGCACCCGGATCGTCGTCTGGCACGAGGGGCATTCCACCTGGATCGCCATAATAGACCTCGGTCGGATGAACCCACATCGGATCGAGTCAGATTGATTCTTCGCGGCCGGACCGGGCCGCAGTGGCCGCACGTCTCAAGGCTACCGGCCTGAGCCGCGGCGATCAATCGTTCGGTAATGTTGCGAATTCTCCACACGGACTTGCGTTCCCGTACTCGCGTGCAGTATCACATGAATCGTGGTGGAATAGCGGAATGCCGATGCTGTCATCCCATGAGTTGGAAAGGCGATTGCCATGCGTGAGCGAAGGGGCGTCCTGCCGTTGCTGATCTTCGTCGCCACCTTCGCCGCGATGGCCGGTGTGCCGACCGCGGCCCGGGCCGACCTGGGCGTCATTGTCCCCTCCTACGTCTACCCCGGCACCGGCGGACCCGGCGCGGTCGGCGACGGTTGGGCCGCGATGGACGCGGCGGCCAGTCAGGTCCACCTCACGGCCATCCTCAATCCCGCCAGCGGGCCCGGAGGCAGCGAAGACCCGAATTATGCCACAGCCATGACGAACCTGGAGAACGCCGGCGGCAAGGTCGTGGCTTACGTCTTCACGGACGACGGGAATACGCCCATCGCCACGGTCGAGAGCCAGATCTCCACTTACATCAGTCAATATAAAGGCTTGATCAACGGTTTCTTCCTCGACGCGATGTTCGTCACCCCGAGTACGCTCTCGTATTATCAGTCGATTGATTCTTATATCAAGGGCCTGGAGTCTTCCTACACGGTCATCGGCAACCCCGGCCAGCCGTTCCTGAACGGGGTCACGCCCCAGCAATACCTGTTGACCGCCGACATCTTCAATATCTTCGAGGGGCCGAACACGGACCCCAACCCCAGCAACCCGCAATTCGCCAATTATTCCTACGGCGTGAACTGGTTCCAGAGTTACCCCAGCGATCGGTTCTCGAACACGATCTTCGATGTCCCGGCCTCGGATATGCTCGCCGACCTGAAGAAGGCGTACCAGTTGAACGCCGGCTACGTCTACATCACCGAACAGACGCTGCCCAACCCCTACGGCCAGTTGCCTTCCTACTGGAACCAGGAGGTCGCGGCGCTCGCGTCGGTGCCGGAGCCGAGCTCGCTCACCGTCGTGCTGGGCACGGGCGGCCTGCTCTTGCTGGCGGGTTTGGCGCGGCGGTGCGGCAACCGCGGTCGAGGCTCGGTATGAGCGGCCTCAAGCCGCTCCTGCGAGTCGCGGCGGTCCTGGTGGCCGCGATCGCCGCCCCTGAGGATCGACCCCGAGCCTTCCCCTTCTTCGAGCCGGTCAACCCGCCCCGCGCGGTCCAGGTGATGGCGCATCGCGGCGCGATGGGCCGCGCGCCGAGAACACCGCGGCGGCCCTCGAACAGTCGATCGCCGACGGCGTCGAGTGGATCGAGGTCGACGTCCGGCTCACCAAGGACGGCCATCACGTCCTGTTCCACGACGAGACGCTCGACGCCAAGACCGATGGCACCGGCAAGCTGCGCGACCGCACGCTGGCCGAACTTCGCTCGCTCGACGCCGGCGGGAAGTTCGCCCGGCGCTTCGCCGGCCGTCGGATCCTCACGCTTGCGGAAGGGCTGGAGCTGGCACGCGGGCGGGTGAATCTCTATCTGGATCTCAAGGACGTCGATCCGGCCCCGCTGGCGCGCGAGGTCATCGCGGCCGGGATGGCGCGCCAGGTCGTCTTCTACGACCGGCCCGAGGTGCTCCGCGCGATCCGGGCGGCGGCGACCGAGGACCTGGCCGTGATGACGAAGTGGCGTCCGCGGTTCGGCGTCGACGGCTGGGTCGAACAGGTGCGGCCGTCGGCCGTCGAGATCGACGCGACGGACGTCACGCCCGAGGCCTGCCGCGCCTTCCATCGGCGGGGGATCAAGGTCGAGGCGAAGGTGCTCGGCGGCGACGATCGGCCCGAAGTGTGGGACCGCGTGATCGCGGCGGGCGTCGATTGGCTCCAGACCGACCGCGCCGAGGACATCCTGGCGCGGCGGGCGCTCCAGGCGATCCGCGCCGCGAGCCGGCCCGGCGCCCGTCTTCCGCGGGTCGCGCATCATCGCGGAGCCTCGCGGTACGCCGCCCGAGAACACGCTGCCGGCGCTGGAGAAGGCGATCGTCCTCGGGGCGGACCTCGTCGAGTTCGACGTCCGCACGACCCGCGACGGCCGCCACGTGCTGCTCCATGACGGGACCCTGAACCGGACGACCGACGGCCGCGGGCCGGTCCGCGACCGGAGCGAGTCGGAGGTGAAGCGGCTCGACGCCGGCTCGTGGTTCGGTCGGCCGTTCCGCGGGACGCCGGTCCCCACGCTTGACGAGTTCCTTGACGCGGCAGGCCGGCGAGTCGAGCTGTATGTCAACGCCAAGGACATCGCGCCCGAGGCCTTGGTTGATGCCCTGAACCGGCACGGCGCGACCGATCGGGCGGTGGTGTATCAATCGGTCGAATATCTCGCGAAGCTGCGGGCGATCGCGCCGCGGATTCGCCGGATGCCGCCGCTGGGCGATCCCGAGAAGCTGGATGAGGTCATCGAGCGGGTGCGGCCCCACGCCGTCGACGCCCGCTGGTCGATCCTCTCGAAGGACCTGATCGACCGCTGCCATGTCCGGGGCGTCCTGGTCTGCAGCGACGCCCTGGGGCTCAACGAGTCGATCGCATCGTACCGCCGCGCCATCCGCGATGGCATCGACGTGATCCAGACCGATCACCCGCTGCGCGTCTTACGGGCCGTCGAGCTGGTCGAATCGGAGCGGCGCTGATCGATCCCCTTCACCGCGGGCATGGGGATTGTCCGTGCGTCCTGTACGCCGGACAGGGAGCGGCGAAGTCGGAGAGGAAGGTCGACCCGAAGCAGAGGTTGTCGCGCGCCTCCTTGCTTCAGCTCATCCAGGCGGTCGTCAGGGATGAACGTGTCGTACAACGATTTGGGATCCTCGATCGCTTGGGGAGGTCCCTGGCAGGCCTGCGCCCGACATGGGACTCAGGATGACGCCGAGGGGTTCGCCGCGCTATTCGTCGAGAAGCCCGATGCCGGCGGCATCGTCGCCGCCCAGTCGGACCGGAGCTGGCGGCTGAACTGAGCGATGAAGCGCGGCTCGCGGAGGAGGATCCCCAGCTCGCGGTCCTCGCTGGTCGAGGCGGTCTGGAGGTCGATCGACCCCAGGTAGGCGAGCCGGCCGTCAACGATCATCGTCTTGGCGTGCATGTAGGGCATGCTGCCCGCCGGCGGATACTGGCCGATCGTGACGTGGACCTGGACGCCATTGGAAGCCAGCAACGCGATCCCCGCGTCGTTGGAGGAGTTGTTGCGCGGGGTCAACGGCAGGATCAGGCGGACCCGCACTCCGCGCTGCACCGCGGCGATCAGCGCGTCGCCGATGGTCGGGTCATCGAAATTGCAGATCCCCAGGCGGATCTGCTTTCGCGCCGAGGCGATCGCGCCAGGATCGGCTGCCGGCCGGCGGTCGGCTCCATGAACAGCGACGGGGCCTTCGGCGGCGGCGCGGGCCGATCGAGCCGTTGCACCTCGGCCGCCGGAGAGAGCGAGCGCGCGACGGCCAGGAGCAGGCGGGCTTCCAGAAACTCGCCAGGCTCGATGCTGCTTGCTCGCCTCCGATCACCGCGTGCCGCCATGGGACCGCCTTCCGATTCACCGCTCAACGTCGAGTCCGCGCGTCGCCCTATCGTCCGCACGAGTTGCCTCATTACGCTATATCGAATAGAAACCGCCCGATGCGACTGACATCAAGGAGCCAGGGGATGAGATGGCGGAGAGCCGGTGTCGTTCTCGCGGTTGTGCTGCTCGCGGCCTGCGCGATCGGTGCGTTGCCCTCGGTCTCGCAGGAGGGGCCGAGGAAGGGTCGGGAGGCCGCTCCGGAGTTCCCTGCGATCGAGCTCGGTGGGCATGTTGGAGGCCGAGTCTACTGCCTGGCCTTCTCGCCCGACGGCACGATCCTGGCCACAGGGAGCCTCGACCGGACGGTCAAGCTCTGGGACATCCCCGCGGGCCGGGAACGCTCGGTGCTCCGCGACGACTCGGGCGTGATCCTGGGCATCGCGTTCGCGCCCGACGGCCGGACGCTCGCCTGGGCCACGACGGACCCCGCGGGGGCGATCGCGCTCTGGGACGTGAAAACGGAACGGTTGCAGAGGACCCTCCGCGGTCACGCTCCGAGGGTCCAGGCGATCGCGTATTCGCCCGACGGCCGGACGCTCGCCTCGGGCGGCACCGACGGTACGGTGAAGCTCTGGGACGTCGCCGGAGGCAAGGAGCGAGCGACGCTGAAAGGGCACAAGGGCTCGATCCTCGCGGTCGCGTTCGCGCCCGACGGCCGGACGCTCGCGTCGGGCTCGGGCGCGGCCGATCGGTCGATCATCCTCTGGGATGTCGCCGAGAGCAGGGCGAGGCGGACGCTGGAAGGCCAGAAGAGCCCGGTGATGTCCCTGGCGTTCGCGCCCGACGGCCGGACGCTGGCCTCCGCCGGCAGTCAGCGGTTCGTGGTGGAGGGGAACCGGCGCACGTTCGGCCCGGGGGAGGTCCTCTTGTGGGACGTGGCCGCGGGCGGGGTGAGATCATCGCTCGAGGGACACGATGGCCTGATCGATTCGGTCGCGTTCTCGCCTGACGGCAGGACGCTGGCCTCGGGCGGGTATGATAAGCCGGCCGGCGGGGTGATCCTCTGGGACGTCGCCACCGGGAAGGAGCGGGCGCGGATGACCGTCCGACCGCAGGGCGGCCCCGCGCCGGCAAATCGGGTTTGCGCGGTCGCTTTCTCGCCCGACGGCCGATGGCTCGCCGCCGGCGCGAGCGACGGCGGCGTGGTCCTGTGGGATGTCCGACGATTGCGCCTCGTTCACCCGGGGAAGCCCAAGAGCAGCTAGAGCGGTTAACGAATGCTTGGCCCACGAGTTTCGGCCTCGAGACTGCGCCGGGGCCTCGACCCGCTGATCCCCCCTTCGTGCTGCTGGGGCCTCGACCCCCCCTGACCCCCCCTTCGTAAGGGGGGGATTGGAGAGGGGCGGGCCGCCGTTCTCCCCCCCTTACGAAGGAGGGGTCAGGGGGGTTCTTTCGCGTCGGTGCGATGCAAGTGTTAAGCGCTCTAACGCGAAGCCCCCTCACCCCATCCTTCTCCCGGACGGGGCGAGGGCGACCGTTGCGAAGCTTGCAAGGCGGAGCCTTCATCTCCCCGACGGCCGGTTGATCCGCTCGGCGGCCTGCTCCAGCGACTTGCGGAGCTGGTCGAGCTGTCCGGCGTCGATGCGGCGGGCCTGGCCCTTGACCATCGAGAGGAAGTGGGCGATCTCCTGGGGCTGGGCCGGGTAGCCGATGTTGCCGCGGGGGCTGTCGGAGGTCGCCAGCGCCTTGCCCTGGACATCGAGGATCGCGAACCAGGGGATGCCGCCCGAGGACTTGGGCTGGTAGCGGCTCTGCACGTCCTTGCCGCCGGTCATCCGGTCGATGTCGACCTCCGCGATCACGAAGTCGCGGTCGAGGATCGCGGCGATCTCGGGTTGGGCCATCCAGTCGTGGAGCTTATGGCACCAGCCGCACCAGGGGCGCCGAAGGTCAACAGCACCCGCTTGTCGTCGGATGACGCCCGCGATAGCGCCTCCTCGAGGACGCGCTTCGCGTCCTTGGCCGGCACCTGCCACCGGGTCAGGAACTCCGCGACCTTCTTCGGGTCGTGGTGGTCTCCTTCCTCGAGCGGGTCGGTCCGCTGCGCGGTGACGACCTTGCCGTCGGCGTCGAGCACGGCCAGGAACGGATAGCCCACGCCCTTTTGCAGCTCGTCCTGGCTCAGGGCATCCTTGCAGGTCTTGAGCAGCTCGGCGGCATTGGGCGCCTCGAGGTCGACCGTCACCAGCACATATTCGTTGGACAGGGTCTGCGCCACGTCGGTGTTCGTCTTGAACAGGCCGTGGAGCTTGTGACACCAGCCGCACCAGTCGCCGCCGAACATCAGCAGGACGCGCTTCTCGTCGTGCTTGGCACGCTCGACGGCCTTGGCGACCTGGACCTTGGCGTCGGCGGTCTTGTCGTAGATCGAGGCCTTCTTGGCGGCGCCGGCGTTCGGCTTCTCGCCCTGCGTCTTCCCGGCCGGCTCCTGGGCGGTCGCCACGCCCGCGCTCAAGGCCAGGATGCCGGCGGTGATGAGCCACTTCCGCGGGCCGACGGTCGTTGCACGGCTCATGGTCGTCTCCTCGGGTTCGGGTCGTCCGGGCACCTCCCGGAGCCCCTCCAGGAGATCGTTCGTTACCTAGACGGTACCGCGTCTCGCGGCGCCGGGCAACGGCTCGCCCAGCCGATGATGCATCCGTGTGACTGTGGGAATAGCGACGCCGGAGGGCCCGGCGCGGATTCCTTCGGCGGGATGTCCGTCGGTGGCGACGGATGACAATCGCCGGATCGAGGCGACACCGGCGCGGGGTCCCGGCACCAATGCCGCGGACAACGCCGCCCTGGGCAACCCGATGGGTGTGCTCCTGTCCGCGGGCGCGTCGATCACCCGCGTGGAGAACTCCGTCATCTCCGGCAACGGCTACGGCGTGTTCATCACCGACCCCGGCACGACGGTCGTTGACGTGGACTTCGATCACATCGGGACCGACGCCACTGGCACGATCAATCTGGGCAACAGTCTGGATGGTGTCGTCGTCCAGGGCGGCGCCTCGGGGGTCTTCATCGTCTGCAACACGATCGCCAATAGCGGCGGTTGGGGCCTCGTGATCCAGGGCGAGGACGCGATCGGCCCCAACACGTTCTTCAACAACATATACGGAAACGAGCTCTTGGAGTGAGCGGCGACGGACCTCGCACGGCGACGGCGTTCCGGTCCCGGGGCGGTCGAGTGGCTCATCGAGCCCCCGGCCGTGCCCGGGCCGGGATGCCTTCACCGGCCGCCCCTTGATCCCGCACCGCACGCGCCGCAAACTGGGGCGTCTCGGAGCCAAACCACGGATCCGATTCGCTCCTGGTCTCGTCGTGCGAGGGTCTTCGTGATGCTGCGGGCGGTCACACTCGGCGCCTTGATCTCGGTGGTTGGCCAGAATCCCGATCGTCCGGATGAAACCCGTCCGGCGTGCGAGCGGGTTCCGGGTGCCCGGTTCGCGATCGAAGGGCCGGTGCGGGGATATCTCCGGGACGTCACGCGGAACTGGCTGCTGCCGGCGCCCGAGGCGAACCCGGCGATGCTGGCGATGTTCCGCGACCGCGATCGCCGGCCCTATCGCGACCTGCTCCCCTGGTCGGGCGAGTTCGCCGGCAAGTATCTCACCGGCGCCACCGGGGTACTCCGGCTCACCGGCGACCCGGAATTGAAGCGGCACCTCGAGCGATTCGTGAGGGACCTGATCGCGTGCCACGACGCGGACGGATACCTCGGGCCCTTCCCGCGCGATTCCCGGCTGACCGGCCACGCGGCCAACGTCGGCGAGAAGGGGGGACCGACCTGGGATGCCTGGGGCCACTACCACGTCATGCTCGGGCTCCTGGCCTGGGACGAGGAGGTGGGCGATCCGAAGGCGCGTGATGCCGCCGCTCGGATCGGTGACCTGTTCTGCGACCGATTCCTGGGCGAGAAGCGGCCGCGGCTGGTCGACACCGGCTCGACCGAGATGAACCTGGCGCCGGCGCACGCCCTTTGTTTGCTCTACCGCCGCACGGGAAAGCGGCCATACCTCGACCTGGCCCGGCAGTTCGTCGGGGAGTTCGCCGCCACGGAGGCCGACGGCAAGCCGATGGCCGGTGATTATCTGCGTCGGGGGCTCGCCGGTCAGCCGTTCTACGCCACGCCCAGGCCGCGGTGGGAGAGCCTGCATCCGATCCTCGCCCTCGCCGAGCTTCACCGGATCACGGGCGAAGCCTCGTACCGGACAGCGTTCGAGAACCTGTGGTGGAGCATCGTCGAATTCGACCGGCACAACAACGGCGGCTTCTCCTCGGGCGAGCAGGCGCAGGGGAATCCCTATCACCGCGGGGCGATCGAGACCTGCTGCACGATCGCCTGGATGGCGATGAGCGTCGAGATGCTCACCCTGACCGGCGAGTCGATCGTCGCCGACGAGCTGGAGCTCTCGACGTTGAACTCGGCGCTGGGGATGTGGGCGCCCAATGGCCGATGGAGCACGTACAACACGCCGATGGACGGCGTGCGCAAGGCGAACTTCCACGAGATCGGCTTCCAGTGCCGGCCCGGCTCGCCGGAGCTGAACTGCTGCAGCGTGAACGCCGCGCGCGGGCTCGGACTGCTGGGCGAGTGGGCCGTGATGCGCGACGCGGACGGGCTATTCCTCAACTGGTACGGACGCGGCACGATCGCCGCGCCGCTCGAGTCCGGGGTGATGGTCAACCTGGACCTTGACACCAGCTATCCGCTGATGGGGTTCGTGCGGATCCGCGTCGGGCCGGAGAAATCCGGCCCCTTCGCGCTACGGCTGCGCATCCCACACTGGTCGTCGCGGGCGAAGGTGACGGTCAACGGCGAGCCCGTCTCGAGCGTCGTCCCGGGTCGGTACCTGTTGCTATCGCGATCGTGGAAGCCCGGCGACATGGTCGAGCTAGAGTTGGACATGACGCCGCGGTTCTGGGCCGGCGAGCGCGAGAGTGCCGGGCTGGCGTCGATCTACCTCGGCCCGATCCTGATGGCGTACGACCGCCGCTTCAACACGATCGATCCGGCCGATTTGCCGGCGCTGGACGCGGCGGACCTCCAGGGGTTTCCGCCGGCCGATCCGGTCAGGCCGATGCCGCCGATGGTGTTGATCGAGTATCGGGCGGTCGGCGGTCGGGTCGTGCGGCTGTGCGACTTCGCCAGCGCCGGCGCGGACGGCTCGCCCTATCGGTCGTGGCTGAAGGTCGAGCACGTCACGCCGGTCCCGTTCCGCCGGACCGACCCGCGTCGGAGCGGGCCGGGAGCCGAGCGAACGCCTGCACGATAGACCTCCGCCGCATGGATCGGATAGGGTGGGCAGCGCCCACTGGTCGAGGCCCGTGACGACGTGGCTGGATCGCCGCCGAAATGGACGTTTACATCTATCTGATCGAACCCTGTCCGTGCGGTATCGACGAGTTGGAGGATGCTCTCGCTCAAGCCCTTGGGGATATCGGCGAGGTCACGGGTTCCGGGACCGGAGGAGCCGGCAGCAACATCGATGTCTTCATCGAAGACGACGCCTTGTCCGACGGGCAGGTCCTCGATCTCCTGCGGGAAGCCATTGCTGATTACGGAATACCCGGATCGACGAGGGTTGTCATCGATGGCAGGCCGTATCCGTGGGAGTGAGTCATCCGGCGACCGAAGATCGGGGGGAACAGTGCCGACCTCCGCGCCGGGCTCTTCAAGACCTCGCTCCAGGAACCAGCTCTCGGAATGCGTGTGGGACGCCTCTGCGGGCGACCAACTCGAGCCGTTAACGAATGGTTGGCTCACGAGTTTCGGCCTCGAGACTGCGCCGGGGCCTCGACCCGCTGATCCCCCCTTCGTGCTGCTGGGGCCTCGACCCCCCCTGACCCCCCCTTCGTAAGGGGGGGATTGGAGAGGGGCGGGCCGCCGTTGTCCCCCCCTTACGAAGGGTGGGTCAAGGGGGGTTCTTTCGCGTCGGTGCAATGCAGGTGTTAAGCGCTCTAACCAGGTAGGGTGCTCTTCGAGCACCGACTTCGCCCCGGACTCCAGGGATCGGCACTCGCAGAACACCCTACCAGGTTCCTCTTGCACCGTTCCTCAATCGTAGCTTACCTGATTGCCGTACGCGTTGCCGGCGAAGGCATTGTAGGCGATCGTGTTCTGATCGGCCTCGTAGCTGTAGATCCCGTAATACTCGGCGTTGTCGATCGTGTTGGACTCGACGGTGTTGCCCGACGTGTCGTAAAGGTACACGCCGAAGAACTCGTTGCCCAGGTTGAGCGTGCCCGCGGCGTTGGTGCCGATCTCGTTGCTCAGCACCCAGGTGTCCGTCGCGTTTCCGTAGATCTCGACGTCGATGAAGTTGCCGCTGATGACGTTGTCGTAGACGTAGGTGCTATAGGCCCCGTTGCTGACCTCGACGCCGACGTCGCTGCTGTAATAGGCACCCGGGTACGAGACCACCGCGGTGCCGGCGGCGTTGGTGCCCACCTCGTTGTCGAAGACGATGTTCCCGCTCGTGCCCGAGCCGGTCACCAGGACGTTATCGGTGCCGCTGGCCGAGATCACGTTGAAATACACGCCGTTGCTCGACGCCCCGGACTGGACGATCACGCCGTCGGTGCCGTTGGCGATCCCGAAGGTCCCCGTCGCGTCGGTCCCGATATAATTGGACTCGGCGAGGTTGTCGTTCGTGCCGGAGTCGGAGATGTAGACGCCGTAGACCGCGTTGCCCGAGATCACGTTGCGGTCGGCCGCCGAGGCGCCTCCGGTGGTGGCGTACCCGCCGACTGTGTTGCTCGAGGCCCCGCCGAAGATGGCCACGCCGCTCGCGCCGTTGCCCAGGGCGGCATTGCCGGTCGCGTTGGTGCCGACGAAGTTCCCTTCGACCACGTTGCCGGTCGTGCCGGAGTTGACGATGTGCACCCCGTCCCAGCCATTGCCCGAGATCACGTTGCGCACCGCGGCGGTCGTCCCGCCGATCGTATTGTTGGTGGCGCCGCCCTCGATGACCACACCGTCGGAGCCGTTGGGCACCGCGGCGGTACCGTTGTCGTTGGTGCCGATGAAGTTGCCCTCGACCACGTTGTTCGAAGCCCCGGCGAAGGCGATGTCGACGCCGTTGTAGGCGTTGCCCGAGATGACGTTGGCCGAGCCGGGGGCGGTGCCGCCGATGGTGTTGTTCGAGGCGCCGCTGGTGATGTCGACGCCGTTGTGGCCGTTGGGCCGCGCGACGCTGCCGCCGGAGTCGGTGCCGACGGTGTCCCCCTCGACGACGTTGCCCGAGGTCCCCTGGCCGGTGAGGAAGACGCCCCAGCCGGTGTTCGCGGAGATGGCGTCGCGGGCCGTGGCGCTCGTCCCGCCGATCGTGACGCCGGTCGCCCCGCCCTGGACGTGCACGCCGTCGCCGCCGTTGCCCGCCGCGGTGTTGCCCTCGAAGACCGCGACGATGGTCCCGGGGCCGACCGGTCCCGGGACGGTCAGGCCGATGAAGTCGCCGGCCACGACGTCGCCCGAGCCGCCCGTGATGAGCACGCCGTCGCCGCCGAAGGAGTCGATGGCCAGGCCCTCGACCGTGACGCCCGACGCCGAGATCGTCAGGCCGTTGGTGGACGGGCCGGCGCCCGAGCCGCTGAGGGTGATCAGCGGGATGCCGCCATAGATCTCCTCGGTGGTGCCGTCGATCGTCACCGGCGCGGTGATCGTCGGCAGGGCGGACTGCGGGCTGATCGTGCGCAGGTAGGCGCCGGGGATGTTGAAGTCGACGGTGCTGGGGCTGGTCGCCTGGTTCGACTGGGTAATCGCCCAGCGGAGGCTGCCGGTGCCGCTGTCGGCGGTGTTGGTGACGGTGAAGGTCGAGAGCATTTGCCGGCCCTCGAGCGACTCGACGGCGAAGCGTCGTCGTCGGTCGGTACGGCGGGGGGCAGGGCGATCGTCGCGGCGGTTGCGGCGCCAGGAAAGAGCCATGGTTCATGATCCTCGCATGTCGGCGGACCGCCGTCGGGCGGGCCGTATTCCATTCGTTGGTGGCGATCGGTCTTCCGAGTGATGGCCGGTGAAGTGCAGGCCATGCACCGATCTCGCATCTATGCGGTCATCGTCGAACCGTGGCGAGGAGGGACACGTCGGGATCGGGGATCCGCCTGGCGAGGGGGGCGCAGCGAGCGAAGGCGGCCGCCGGGTCCGCGAGGGGAGCCGGCGCCGCCTTCGATGGAGGTCGGGAGCCCGTGCCACGAGGTCGGGGCGGGAGGGGGCCTGCTCCCGACGGGTTCGTGGCACGGGCATGGTGCCCATCGGCGATCCGACCGGGGGCCGATCAGATCTTCCCGGGGTTGGCCACGAAGGCGTGGAACACCCCGTTGGCGTCCGAGTAGAACCCGGTGATCTCGCCCGAGTTGGTGATCCCCGTGATCTGGGTGACCTCCACCCCGTTGCTGAACGCCTCGCTGGGATCGTCCAGGAACGTGTACTGCCCGGTATTGGTGTTATAGATGAACCCATGCTGGCTGGTCGTCGAGTCGCCGTAGTAGCCGACGGCGATGCCCTTGTCGTTGACCGCCAGGACCTGGGAGAACACGAACGTGGCGCCCGGCTCGCCCGGGACGTTCGGGATCGTCGGGTCGGCGATCGCGTTGCCGGTCAGCTCGCCATTCCTCGCGGCCCGCTCGTTGGCCCAGAAGCCGTGGTCCTGGCCATCCGTGCCGACGTAGAAGCCGACCACCAGGCCCCGGTTGTTGATGCTCTGGGCGTTGACGGTGTCCGGCCCCGACGGCGCATCGATCCGGATGAAGTTCCGGCCGTTGACGCGGATGAAGCCGGGCATCTCGTTGCCGAGGGTGTACTGGCCGACGATCGTCCCCCGGTCGTTGATGCCGAAGGCCGTCGCGGCCGACCCGCCCGTCGGGATGAAGGTGTTCACCTTGCCGCGCGAGAGGTAGAAGGCGTTGCCGTTGCCGTCGGTGCCCACCACGACCCCGGTCCGGTTGACGCCGAAGGCCTGGGCGGCCGTCGACCCGTTGATGTTCAGGGACTGGAAGGTCCTCGCTCGGAGCGGATTGACGGTGAAGTTGTGGAAGGCCCCGTTGTTATCGATGTCGAACCCGACGGCCGTGCCCGAGTTCGAGATCCCGTTGTCGTTGCTGCCGGCGCCGGCGTTGTTGCCCGCGTTCGGCCCGTCGAAGTTGAGGAACGTGTAGCCGCCCGCTGCAGCCGTACCGAGGAAGGTGATGGTCGGGCCCTGGTGCTGCGGGCCGTGATGGCGCCGGACCTCCACGTGTGCGGCGTCATGGCCGTGGTGCATCGGTTGTATCCACGCGGCGTTGAGCAACGCACGTCCCTCCAGTGAGTCCACGGTCGGGTTCAGGTCGCGGCGGCGCGGCGAGCGGTTCTTCAGCAACATGGAGCATCTCCCGGGGTCGGGGTGTCTGCGGACGCGGGACGCAGCTCCGGCGCGATCCCGTCCCGCATCGGCGTGCGGGAACCACCGGGATGGCCGGGCCATCATGGAGACCGGATCTCACGGCGTGGACGGGGGAAGACGGTGGGTGCCACGCTTCGATCTCGCTTCTGACTGGTCATTGCCGAATCGCGAGCCGGACGGACAGGCCGGCCGGAAAAAATCCGGAATCCGGATTCCATGCGGAGACGCGAAGGTCCTTTGGGGCCCCCGCCGCGGCCCGAGGCGGCGCCGCGCTTGCGTGGAAGCTCGGTGCCGCCTCGGATGCGGGATCGTTTCACGCCCGGGCCTCGGAGACCCGCGATGAACGGGTCTCCTGCCGGGGTCACGGATCAGGCGGGCCATCAGCTGCCGACGGTACCTTTCCCGTTGTTGTTGAAGACGTTGTTGCTGAGAGAGTTCTGGCCGGTCGTGTCCAGGATTCCCCAGCCCCGGTTGTCGTCGAGCGTGCACGAGGCAACGGTGTTGCCCGAAACCCCGCTGAGGAACACGCCATTGACCGTGTTGTTGTCGATGGTGTCGTACGTGATCGTGTTGCCGGTCGTGCCGGTGTCCTCGACCTCGACGCCGTTGTCGCCGTTGAACTCGATCAGATTGGAGGCATCGAGGGAGCCGCCGATCGTATTGTCGGACGCCCCGGCGTTGATCGAGACGCCGTTGACCACATTCCCCAGCGCGTTCATGCCCGAGGCGTCGGTCCCGACGTAGTTCCCCTGGACCAGGTTGCTCTTCGTGCCGGAGCCGGAGATCAGGATGCCATCGTTCCCGTTCGCCGAGATCACGTTGCGGGTGGCCGCGGTGGTCCCACCGATGGTATTGGACGACGCCCCGAACGTGACGACCGCGCCGTCGAGGGTGTTGCCGAGCCGGTTCGAGCCGGTCGCGTCGGTCCCGATGAAGTTCCCCGCGACCAGGTTGCCGTTCGTCCCCGAGCCAAAGATCAGCACGCCGGAGAGCGCGTTGGCCGAGATCACGTTGGCGGCTTCGACCTCGTTGCCGGCGGCTCCGGACTGGATGATCACGCCGTTCTGACCGTTGCCCAGGGGTTTCGACCCGGTCCAGTCGGTGCCGATATAGTCCCCCGCGACCACGTTGCCGTTTGTCCCCGCGTCGGAGATGTACACGCCGTTCCCGGTGTTGGCCGAGATGACGTCGCGGTCGCCGGGCCATGGCCCGCCGATCGTGTTGTCGCTCGCGCCGGCGTAGACGGCCACGCCGTTGCCCCCGTTGGCCAGGGCCCCGGAGCCGTCTGCGGTGACGCCGATATCATCCCCGGCGAGTTGGTTGTCGTCGGTCCCGTTGCCGAAGACCTGGACGCCGTCCGTGGTGTTGCCCGAGATGACGTCGCCCGCGCCGGCCACGGACCCGCCGACGGTGTTGTGGTTCGCCCCGCCACCGAAATACAACCCGACGTTGTTGGGCAGCGCATTGGCGCCGCTGGCGTCGGTGCCGATGAAGTCCCCTTCGATGCGGTTGTTCTCCGTGCCCCCGTCGGTGATATAGAGGCCGTCGCCGGTATTGCCCGAGATGACGTCGCGGGCGCCGGTCACGGACCCGCCGATCGTGTTGGCGGTGGCGCCGCCGTAGATCGCCACGCCGCTGGCCTTGTTGGCCAGGGCCGCCGAGCCATTCGCGGCGACGCCGATGTAGTCCCCGGCGACCGTGTTGCCGCTGGCCCCGTTGACGATGTGGACGCCGTCCCGGGTATTGCCCGAGATGACGTCGCGGGCGTCGGGGGTGGTCCCGCCGATGATGTTGCCGCTCGCTCCGCTCTGCACGAGCACCCCGTCGTAGTTGGGCTTGGCGAAGGAGCCGGTGGGGTCGGTGCCGATGAGGTCGCCCGCGACCGTGTTGCCCGTCGTCCCCGAGTCGGAGATGTACACGCCGCTGGCGTTATTGCCCGAGATGACATCGCCGGCGCCGGCCACGGACCCGCCGATCGTGTTGGCGGTGGCGTCGCCGTAGATGGCCACGCCGCTCTGCGCGTTGGCCAAGGCCGCAGTGCCGCTGGCGTTCAGGCCGATGTAGTCTCCCTCGACCGTGTTGCCGGTCGAGCCGTTGACGATGTGGACGCCGTCCCAGTTGTTGCCCGAGATGACGTCGCGGGTGGCGGGGGTGGCCCCGCCGATGATGTTGCCGGCATTGTCGGCACCCGCGTTCGTGATCCAGACCCCGCAGTCGGCGTTGGGCATCGCGTTCATGCCGGTGACGTCGGTGCCGATGAGGTCGCCCGCGACGACGTTGGCGTCGGTCCCCTCGTCGGTGATGTACACGCCGTTCGAGCCGTTGCCCGAGATGACGTCGCCGGCGCCGGCCACGGACCCGCCGATCGTGTTGCCGCTGGCGCCCGCGTAGAGGCCCACGCCGCTCTCCGCGTTAGGCAGCATCGCGGAGCCGTCGGCGCTCAGGCCGATGTAATCCCCCTCGACCATGTTGTCCGAAGTCTCGTTGTCGGCCATCCCGGTGCCGACGATGTGGACGCCTTCCCATCTATTGCCCGAGATGACATCGCGGGCGGCGGGGGTGGTCCCGCCGATGATGTTGCCGCTCGCCGCATTCTGGATCAGCACCCCTTCCCAGTTGCCGAAGGCGCGCCCGCCTCCGGCGTCGGTGCCGATGAGGTCGCCCGCGACGACGTTGCCGGTCGTCCCCGAGTCGGAGAGGAACACGCCATTCTGTCCGCTGGCCGAAATGACGTTGCCGGCGCCATCCGCCGTGCCGCCGATGGTGTTGTCGGTCGCGCCGGCGAAGATGGCCACGCCGCTGGCCCCGTTGCCCAGGGGGCTCGGTACGGTTGCAGCGTGTCCGCCCTGCGGAGGCAGGCCCGGCGTAACGCCGATGTAATCCCCCTCGACCGTGTTGCCGGTGGCACCATCGATGGTGCCGCCGATGAGCTCGACTCCGTCCCAGTTGTTGCCCGAGATGACGTCGCGGGCGGAGGCGGTGGTCCCGCCGACGGTGTTGCCGCTCGCCGCGTTCTGGATCACCAGCCCGTCGTAATTGGGCAAGGCGTACGCGCCGTTGATGTCGGTGCCGATCTGGTCCCCCGCGACCAGGTTGCCCGATGTGTGGAGGTCCGAGATGGACACGCCGTAGTGATTGTTCGAGATGGCGTCATTGATGACCCAGTTGCCGGACGCACCGCCGCCGACGTTCACGCCATCGTCGGCGTTGCCCAGGGACGCACCGGACGAGTTGACGCTCCGGGTCGCGGAAGGATCGGTGCCGATCTCCGAGTCCACGACCGTGTTGTGCTCGGTGCCGGCGCCGGTGATCACGACGCCGTCGCCCTGCTGGCCCGAGACCACGGAGCTGTTGATCGTGTCGTTGGCGGCCGCGTCCTCGAGCTCCACGCCGAAGTCGCCGTTGCCGTGCACGTAGACGGCGTTGCCGACCACCACCAGCCCGATATCGTCGTCGGTGATCGAGACCCCGGAGGCCCCGTCGACCACCACGCCGCCGCCGGCGAAGTCGGTGATGGCCAGGCCCTGGAGCGTGCTGCCCGAGGCCGACGCCGCCAGGTCGAGCCCGACGGCCGTCGAGCCGGCGTTCGCCCCGTCGATCTGGATCGCGGACTGGCCGTCGATGTTCACCGGCTGGGTGACCGGGGGCAAGGCCGAGAGCAGGTTGATCGTCTGGAAGCCGCCGCCGGGGATGTTGAAGTCGATCGCGTTGGTGGCCCCCGTGGTGCTGTCGGAGCTGATGATCGCCAGGCGCAGCGAACCATCTCCGCTGTCATTGGTGTTGGTGACGGTGAACGTCGAGAGCATCTGGCGGCCCTCCAGGTCCTCGATCAGCGGCCGGCGGCGGAGCGCCGCGCGGCGGCGGGATTGCCCGGACGAGGGCGAATGGGCCGCGAGATGGCGAGACTTGCGGTCGGATGATCGTCGGAAAGGTGCAAACATGGCTCTGCATCTCCTCGGGTTCGGTGTGCGCGAATCCGGGCGGTCCCGCCCGCTCCCGGATCCGTGGCGCCGACGCCGAGCGACCAAGGGCGTGCGACCCCCTCGTCGATCCGGCGCCTGCCGGGGTGGCTCGGCCTCGAGGAAGGACCATCCTCCCTTATAGGCTAATGCAATCACAATTTAGTGATCACCATAACTGAGCCTATTGGGGAATTGTCATCTTGATGAAGAACTCGACACGAGAGACATGTTTTTTTTCGGGTTCGCCGAGGGGGGTGTGGCTTGTCGGTTTCTTCGCGCGGACCTCCACCGGCCGCCCGGAGACGCCGGGGTTCCCGGGGGCGCGTGGATGCGGAGCGTGGACGTTGTCCTAACCTTCTACGGTCCCCGCGCGCGAAACCTGATAGCGCCGCGGAAAGAATCCGGGGATTTTCCTCCGATGCGCCGCGTGGGATAATGCTGTGGGGTCTCGTGCGGTGGAGGAGTCCAGATGTCGCGCGATGAATCGCAGATGAGCACGCGCATCAGCCTGTTGATCCGCTTGCGGCAGGAGCCGGTCGACGAGGGGGCGTGGGACGAGTTCGTGCGGCGGTATGGGGGGCTGATCCTGGCCTGGTGCCAGCAATGGGGGTTGCAGGCGGCCGATGCCGACGACGTGAGCCAGAACGTCCTGCTCAAGCTGGCCGACCATCTCCGCAGCTTCATGTACGATCCGAGCCGCCGCTTTCGCGGCTTCCTGCGGACGATGGCCTATAACGCCTGCAAGGACTACCTCGACAGCAGGCGGCGTGTGGTGGCGGCCAGCTCCGACCCGGGCGTGCACGCCGTGCTCGGGTCGGTCCGGCGCGGGATGATCTCGCCGCGCGGCTGGAGGAGGCCTTCGACCTGGAGCGGCTCGAGCAGGCGCAGGCGCTCGTCCGAGAGCGGGTCGAGCCGCACACGTGGGAGGCCTTTCGCTTGACGGCGCTGGAGGGAAGGTCCGGAGCCGAGGCGGCCGCCCTGCTCCACATGCAGGTCGGCACCGTCTTCAAGGCCAAGAGCAAGGTGCAGCAGATGCTCCGCGAGGAGATCGAGCGCCTGGAAAGGGACGAACCGAGATGGGTGACTGCCCGAGCCGTCCCGAACTCGAAGCCTTCCTGACCGACCGCCTACCGGCGGACAGCGAGAGCCGGGTCTTGACCCATCTCGAGGGCTGTTCGGCCTGTCAGCAGGCCCTGGAGAGCTTGACGGCCGGTCCCGTCGGTGACCTGGGACGATCCCGGGAGCACGCCGCTCTGGTGGCGGAAGCGGGCGGGCGAAGACACGACCCCTTGCCGTCCCGCATCGGCCAGTACACCGTGATCCGAGAGCTGGGGCACGGGGGCATGGGGGTGGTCTACCTGGCGGAGCAGGCCACATTGAGGCGGCTGGTGGCCTTGAAGGTCATCCGGTACGGGATCAACGCGACCCCCGAGGAGCTGGCCCGCTTCCGCGCCGAGGCGGAGGCCGTGGCCCGCGTGCAACACCCCAACATCGTGCAGATCCATGAGGTCGGCGGCCAGGACGGCCTGCATTACCTGGCTCTCGAATACGTGGATGGCGGCAGCCTCGACCGGCGGCTCGAGGGGACTCCCCAGGATCCGAGGGCGGCGGCCCGGCTCATCGAGACGCTCGCCCGCGCCATCCACCATGCCCACCGGCGCGGCATCCTCCACCGCGACCTGAAGCCGGCCAACATCCTGCTGGCGGCCGACGGCACGCCCAAGGTCGCCGACTTCGGCCTGGCCAAGCGCCTGGAGCCGGGCGACGCCCGCACGCAGAGCGGCCTGGTCCTGGGCACGCCCAGTTACATCGCCCCGGAACAGGCGTCGGGCAGGCCCGACGATGTCACTCACTCCGTCGACATCTACGGCCTGGGGGCGCTCCTGTACGAGATGCTGACGGGCCGGCCGCCCTTCAAGGGGGCCACGGCCCTGTCCACCCTCGAGCAGGTCACGTCGCAGGAGCCCGTGCCCCCGAGCCGATTTCACCGGAACATTCCCCGCGACCTGGAGACCATCTGCCTGAAGTGCCTGGAGAAGCAGCCGGGCCCGCGCTACTCGTCGGCCGAGGGCCTGGCGGATGACCTGCGCCGCTTCCTTTCCGGTCGGCCCATCGTGGCCCGGCCGGTCGGCGTCTGGGGGCGGGCCTGGAAGTGGGCGGGGCGCCGGCCGTATGAGGCCGTCCTGGCGGCGGCCGTCCTGGCGGTCGCTGTGATGGGGCTCGCGGGGATCGTCTGGCAATGGCGGAACGCCCTGGCCCAACGCGACGTGGCCCTCCGGCAGTCGTACCGGGCGAACATGGTGGCGGCGGCGGCGGCCCTGCAGATGCACAACAGCCCGGCCGCCCGGCGGAGCCTCGAGACGGCACCCGAAGACTTCCGCCAGTGGGAGTGGCATCACTTCCACAGCCAACTGGACATGGCTTCCCGTGTCCTGACCGGGCACCGGGGGCCGGTCGTCGGCGTGGCCTTCAGCCCGGACGGCGGCCGGCTGGCCTCCGGCTCGCACGACGGGACGGTCCGCCTGTGGGAGGCGGCGACCGGGCGCGAGATCGCCGTCGCCCGCGGACACGTCGGCTCCATCGTCGTGTTAGTCTTCAGCCCGGATGGCCGCCGTCTCGCCTCCGGCGGCGACGACGGTACCGTGCGGCTCTGGGACGCCCGCACCGGCGCCCCGCTGGGCGTGTGCCGGGGGCATTCCGGGACCGTCCAGTCCCTGGCCTTCAGCCCGGATGGCACGCGGCTGGCCTCGGCGGCCTCGCCGGAGGACGATCCTTGCAGGCTCTGGGATGCGGCCGCGGGGACCCTCCTGGCGGTGTTGCCCGCGCCGGCCACCACCCACGGCCTGACCTTCAGCTCGGACGGCCGCCGCATCGTCTGTTGCCGGAATGGGAACATCCACATCATGGACGCGGCCCGCGGCAAGGACGTCATGACGCCCCGCGTCGCGGGCGCCGTCGTCTTCTGCTGTGCCGTGTGCACCGACGGCCGGCGGCTCGCCACCGGATGGGATTACCCCGATAACGCGGTCCGCGTCTGGGACCTCGGCACGGGCGAGCTCCTGGCCGTCATGACCGGGCACCGCAACCGGGTGAGTTCCGTGGCCTTCAGCCCCGATGGCACGCGGATCGCCTCGGCGTCCCAGGATCAGACGGTGCGAGTCTGGGACGCGGCCGGCGCCCGGCCGGTCGCGGTCCTGCAGGGGCACACCAGTCACGTCGTCCAGGTCGCCTTCAGCCCAGATGGCTCGCGCGTCGTCTCCGCCTCGTATGACGGCACCCTGCGGCTATGGGACACGACCGGCGGCGAGCCGATCTCCGTGCTCCGGGGCCATACCGGCGATGTCCTGGCATGTGCCTATAGCCCGGACGGCGCCTGGCTGGCGTCGGCCTCCGGGGATCACACCGTGCGGCTGTGGGACATGGCGCTGGTGGAGCGCAAAGGGGCGCTGCGCGGCCATGCGAGCTTCGTCTATGACGTCGCCTTCAGCCCGGACGGTGCCCACATCGCCTCGGCCGCCTGGGACAACAGCGTCCGGCTCTGGGAGGTGACCACCGGCCGCCAGACGGCCTTATTCCAGGGACCGGGTCGCCGGGACCCCGGCCGTCGGCGTCCGGAGCAGGATCCGGCCCCCATCGACCCGGGGGCCTACATGCTCGCGCTGGCATGGAGCCCGGACGGCAGCCGGTTGGTCGCGGGCTCGCGCGACAGCAAGGTGCAGTTCTGGGACGTGAAGGCCGGGAGGCTGGAGCGCACGGTACAGCTCCCCGGCCATGGCGTGGAGTCGCTGGCGTTCAGCCCGGACGGTGGGCGCGTGGCCGCGGCGCTGGGAGATGTCGTTCCGGGTCTGAAGGGCGATTGCAGGCTACTCCTCCTCGACGCCCGCCGCGGCGAGACCCTGCGCGCCCTGGCCGGCCACGCCGACGGCGTGCTCGCCGTCCGGTTCGCGCCCGACGGCCGGCGCCTGGTCTCCGCGGGCTTCGACAAGACCATCCGCGTTTGGGATGCCGCCACCGGCGAACCGCTGGCGGTCCTGACCGGTCATGGCGATACCGTGACCGCCGTCGCCTTCAGCAGCAAGGACGGCCGTCTCCTCGCCTCCGCGTCCCGCGATCGGACAGTCCGGCTCTGGGACGCCCGCACGCTCCAGCCGCTCGACACCTTGCCGCACGCGAGCATCGTCTATGCGGTCGCCTTCAGCCCGGACGGCACGCGCCTGGCCGCCGGCTGCGAGGACAACACGATCCGACTGTGGGACGTGGCCACACGCCACGAGGTAGCGGAATTGCGCGGCCACACGGCCTACGTCCATGCCGTCGCCTTCGCCTCGGATGGCACTCGCCTGGTGACGGCATCCGGCGACTTCACGATCCGGGTCTGGGATACGCTCTCGCCCCAGCAGCGCTCGGAGATGGCCCCGCGATGAGTCCCGGTCGCGTTCAGCTACTGGACCCGCCGTCGACGTTGAGGATCTCGCCGGTGATATACCCGGCGGCCGGCGAGGCGAGGAACGCGACGGCCTCGGCGACCTCCTCGGGCTTGCCGTACCGCCGCAGCGAGGTCGCGGCGCGCTGGTGCTCGGCGAACCGGCCGTCGGCGGGGTTCATGTCGGTGTCGATGGGGCCGGGCTGGACGGCGTTGACCGTGATGCCCCTGGGCCCGAGGTCGCGCGCCCAGGCCCGGGTGAATCCATTGATGGCGAACTT
Organism: uncultured Planctomycetota bacterium; assembly: GCA_963815795.1. Classification (GTDB taxonomy): domain Bacteria; phylum Planctomycetota; class Planctomycetia; order Isosphaerales; family Isosphaeraceae; genus JAKAUH01. The sequence continues at coordinate 665,458 of CAWFIC010000017.1, forward strand.
GGTCGCGCTGTAGATCCCGACGTTCGGCAGCGCCACCCGCTCTCCCAGGACGCTGCCGATGTTGATGATTCGCCCGCCCGGGGGCAACACCCGCGCCGCGGCCCGCGCCGTCAGGAACGCCGAGCGTACATTCGTGGCGAACGCGCGCTCGAAGTGGTCGTCGGTCGAGTCCAGCAGCGACGCCATCTCATAGATGCCGGCGTTGTTGACCAGCACGTCCAGCCGGCCGAACCGCTCGACGGCGCGGTCGACGGCCGTGGCCGGCTCCCTGGGATCGGCGGCGTCGATCCGCAAGGCGAGGGCCCGCACGCCCAGCCGCCGACCTCCGCCGCCACCGCGGCGGCGGCCTCCTCCGACTTCTGGTAAGTCAGGACGAGATCCATCCCATCCCGCGCCAGCCGGACCGCGATGGCCGCGCCGATGCCCCGGCTTGCGCCCGTGACCAGTGCCACTCGCCGCTCGCGATCGTCGGACATGACACGTCCCTCAGAAGATCAATTCATGAGAACAGAGGTCGATCGCGGCCCGCGAGGCGGGGATGGCGATGATGTATCCCACGATGGCGATCGCCCCGAAGATGGCGATGACCCGGTCCCGCAGCGCCTCCGCTTTCACCCGGGCCATCCCCAGGCACATCAGGAACAGCGGCACGATGACCAGGGCGTCCCAGACGACCATCACCTGGGCGAAGCAGCCGGCCCTGGCCCCTTCGCAGAGCATCCAGATCGGCGCGGCGGACAGCGCGATGAAGACCTGGAGTGTCCCGAGCCGGAACCGCATGGCTATGACCCTCCTCGTCCGATGATACCAGATCCCGGAGAGGCGTTCGCCTGTCCGATCAGAAACCGGTGGGTCGCGGCGTTGGCCAATGATGCCGGCCTCCGTTAGCATGGAGATGAGTCCCGGCCGGATCGGGACGCGCGGCCGGCCGGCGAGCGGGAGTCCCACTCGAGACGCGAGGCAGGGCAGGGGAGGGGAGCGATCATGGGGATGCGGAAGCGGCGCCTGACGCTGGGCTGGATGATGGCGGCGATCGCGATCGTCGCCCTGGTCTTGGCCGTGTCCCGCGTGGACGCGGCGCCCGCGATCAGCCTCTGCGTGTTCACGGGCTGCACCTGGTACCTCGCCAACCGACGATACACCGAGGCCCTGGCCCGGATCGCCGCGGACGGGGCCGCTCCGGGCCCCGCCGGCAAGGCTGAGCTCGCCGCGCGGTGTGCCCTGACCGCGGCGATCGCCATCGGGCTGCCTGACGCCGCATTCCTGGGTGGGTTGTACGGGTACATGGCGGTGGTTCGCCGCGTCGCCGCGGTCGACCCCCGTTGGTGGCGGTGGCGACCTGACCTCGACCCCACGCACATCCTCATCGGGGCGATCGTCGGGGTCGCCGCGGCGCTGTATGTCGCGGCGATCATGAGGCACGACCTCAGGCCGGCCACCAGGCGACGCCGCGCCGCATCTCCGCCGGCCGATCGGTCGCCGTCTCGCTCGCTGGTCGAGCACGGCCGCGTCGCGGCCGGGCGGGTCGCGGCCGGCTGATCATCGAGCGGGGGCGGCAGGTCAGCTCAGATCCGCTCGAGCTGGGCGACCGTCCGTTCGTTGCGGACGTTGCCGGTGTTCAGCGTCGAGGCAGGCTCGAACAGCAGGACGTGGGCCTCTTCCTCGGCGACCGGCCGATGCTCGACCCCGCGGGGGACGACGAGGAACTCGCCCTCCTCGAGCCAGACCTCTCGGTCCCGGAACTCCATGCGGAACCGCCCCTTCACGACCAGGAACAGCTCGTCTTCGTCGTCGTGATGATGCCAGACGAACGCGCCCACGAACCTCACCAGCTTGACCTGCTGGCCGTTGAGCTCGCCGACGATCCGGGGCTTCCAGTGGTCGCGGAAGCTCGCGAACTTCTCCGAGAGGTTCACCTTCTCGATCGTGCTCATGGCGTTCCCTCCGAGCCGGCTTGATGCCGGGCCATCTCTCCCTCCCCTGGGCCGTCGGTCCGCTCATCGGCGCGGGACGGACGCGCCGCATTCGCGGCAGGTGGTGGCACTGATATGGACGGGCTTGCCGCAGCGGGGGCAGACGCGCAGGCCGGCCTCGAAGGAGGCCATCGATGGTGCGGGTCCACCGGGGTAAGGGGTGGACCCGACCTGGATGTGCGGCACGCCGGTCGGCGTGTCGTCGGCGCCGCCGCCCGGCGCCCGGCCGGTGTGCCGCGTGCTCCACTCCTCGAGGCGGGCGATGTCGTCGGGGTCGAGGTCCGCGGTCCGCGCGTCGGGATCGATCCGCGCGCTGCTCAGGGCAACCCCGGTCGCCCCGGGCGAGCCGGGCACCGGGACCAACCGCCCGCAGTCGGGGCACTTCCCCGCCTGCTGACCGCCCGCCGCCCGCACCTTCAACCGGCGGCCGCACGGGCAGAGGAACCGGATGAAGCCGTCGTCCGACTCGCTGACCCCCCCGATCAACGACGACGCGCTGGACCGCCGCCGCAGCCGGATCCGCGCGCCGCACTTCGGGCAGTCGACCCGCTCCGGACCGGCGTCCGCCTTCACGTTGATGACTTCGCCGCAACGGCAGGTGACTCGGGACATGGGTGGTGACCGGGGGTCAATGTTGTCGGGTGCTCCGCGAGCATCACACGCCGGCCTCGGATTCGACGCTTCAGCCGCCGGGGCCCTCCCCTACGAGCGAACGACGCTCCGTAGCAGGTTCTCCACGGGCACGACGTTGGCCATCGTGGTGTTGAAGCTGCCCGAGCGGAAGCCCTCGAGGTCGAGGGTGACGAACTTGAAGCCCAGGGCGCGGAAGGCGGCGATCAGCTCGCCGCGGACCTGGAGGTCAACCAGACGCGGCAGGTCGTCGAGGGGGACCTCGATGCGGGCCAGGTCGCCCTTGTGGTAGCGGACCCGGAGGATCCGCAGCCCGCGATGGCGGAGCCACTGCTCGGCCTGGTCGATCATGCGGACGCGCTCGGGGCTGACTTCCTCGCCGTAGGCGATGCGGCTGGAGAGGCAGGGGGTCGCCGGCTTGTCCCAGGTGGGCAGGCCCCAGGCGCGGGCCAGCGCCCGGACCTCGGGCTTGCCCAGCCCGCACTCCTGCAGCGGATGCCGCACGCCGTTCTCGGCCGCGGCGCGCATCCCCGGGCGATGGTCACCCAGGTCATCGGTGTTGGCCCCCGAGGCGATCACATCAACCCCAAGTTCGCCCAGCAGGCCCGAGAGCTGCCCATACAGCTCGCTCTTGCAGAAGTAGCAGCGGTCGGGCTGGTTGCGGAGGTAGTTCGGGTCGGCGAACTCCTCGGTGCGGATCACGCGATGGCGGATGCCGATCCGGCGGGCGAGCTGCTCGGCCTCCTCGAGCTCGCCGGAGGCCAGGCTATCCGACACGGCCGTCACGGCGATCGCGGCATCCCCCAGGGCCTCATACGCCGCCTGGGCGACCACGGTGCTGTCAACCCCGCCCGAGTAGGCGACCGCCACCCGGGCGTAACCGCGCAAAGTCTCGACCAGCCGCTCGCGGTGGGCCTCCAGCGTCGGGTCGGTCTCGGTCCATGTGCCGCGGCTCAAGGGTCACCTCCCTCACACCAGTCGTCGCGTCGCGTCTCGTCGGGGTCCGGATCGTCGGCCGGGTTCAACAGATTGTACAAGGCGGCGGGAACCCCCCTCAAGCCGCCGCTGTTCAGCACCGCGATTTGGTTGACTCCGCCTTCAGCCTTCAGAAGATCCGGCCCTCCCCAGACTCCACGCACGCGCGTCAAGGGCCACAAATTCGATCTCACCCCACTCGGTTTGGACCCTCCACTATCCCCGTCCACCGCGACTCAACATAACCCGCAAGCTTTATCCATCTTGACTTTGGCTTCGTTTCGTCGCCTGGCCCAAACCGACACCCGAGCAGGGCCGAAGCCGAATAATCGACAGACTTTATCCATTTTGACTCTTGGGTTCGTTTCGTCGATTCTCTGCTTCGGGGTCCCACCCCGGTTCGGCTGCCATTCTGGCAGCGTTGGGTTCGTTTCGTCGGATCCGGTGATCCCACCCCCCCGGGACGACCGGCCCGAGACGACGATGCTTCGATGCGTGCTTTACTGGAAGTGTGCGTTGGAGTGTGCCTGGATCGATGTCTCCATGCTGGCAAGATTCTCGGGCGACTCACAGTTTCCGCCCATGTCGTCATCTGTAATATCACGCACATACGCATCGCTCGTTGCAATTGTTTTGTTCATCGCCATCTCCGGCACGGTCGTCGGGATGTTCTGTCCACCGAATTGCCAAAGATTCCTACATCCAGACCCCTCCATCTTGAATCATAGGTGATGATTGTGGAAATCCAAGAAATGCCCTGCATTTTAGTCGATTCGCTCTCCCGAGCGTCGAACTGGGTGGCCACAAAAGGGGAGGAATTAAGGGACGGGTGCCAACAGAGCCTCGGCGAGGAGCCGGTCGAAGAACCGGGTGACCCGGGTGGCCACTGGCTGGCAATGGATGAGCAGGCCGACTTCCAGGTTCCGCTGTTGGGCGGCCTCGGTGAAATTCGCCGAGGAGACGAAGACGTCTTTCCCATCGACGACGACGCATTTCGCGTGGAGGCTGCCCCGCCGCTGCGGGTCGGTTTCGAGAGAACGGGGGTCGGAAAAGACCTCGGGTAAGGGTCGGTCCTTCGGCCAGTGGTACGAGCGAAATCGCTCGGCGAATCGACGGATCAGCTCGGGACTCGCCGTCGTGTCGCCCGGACCTCGCTGGATATCGAGGAACATCCGGACCTTCAGGCCAGGTATCTCGACCATGCGGTCGGCCAGCGCCTGAAAGACCCGTTGGCCCTGGTAGACGGCATAGCCGGCCACCAGGACCGACTCGCGTGCGCCGGCGAACAGCTCGCGCACGACGACGCCCGTATCGCGATTGGCGATGCCGGAGACCTCCGGCCCGGTCGTGACCAGCTCCAGCACGTCCTCGACAGGCGGCCGAGCGCGACGGTCCGCCCGGAGCAGGTCCAAGGCGACGGCCACCTGCTCCGCGCCGAAACCGCTTTGCGATAGCCATTGCAGGTCGGCGGCCAGGGCCGCGACCTCGCCGGATATGATGCGTTGCAGCGCGACCGTCGTGTACGGGGGCGCGAGTCGCCCCGAGCGGATCGCCAGGGCGATCTCGCGCAGATCCTGATCGGAGAGATTCTTAAATCGGGCCGTCATGACGATTCCTGCGCGGCGGATCGAACGCCGCACCGCGGCGTGAGGCCCACCGATCGCCCCGGTCAATCCCGGTGGGCCAGCGCCGCGAGGGATCGCGGCTCGACCCACCCTACGAGAAAAACTCCACGCCGAGGTTATCCACCGTCCTCACGACGAGGGCGCGGTCGAGGAAGTCGTTCTTCTGCTCGCACGAGGTCTCGGCGATCAGCAGGCAGCCGTGGCAGGCGGCGCCGTGGAGGAACCGCCGCTCGTGGGCGTTCTGCGGCTGATGCTCGGCGCAGACCGGATCGTTGGAACATAGCTCGCCGATGTCAAGGGCATCGCGGATATGCTGGTGGATGCGGCGGCCCACCTGGATCAACCCGCCCAGCGTCCCCTCGGCGTCGGAAGTGCCCGTGTAGAGCAGGACGCCGTAGCCGACGCCGGGCAAGGCGTAGATCCGCTCCCGGATCGAGCTGGCCGGATAGCCGCATTCCAGCGCGACCGTGGTGATGAGCAAGTGAGAGAACGAATGGAGCATCAGGTACGGCAAGCCGAAGAATTCCCGCTGGGTGCCCTGGTGCTCGGCCCGCCAGCACTCGAAGCCCGCCTCGAGCTGCCTCCCGCGCTCGATCACGTCCGGCCGCTTGACCCAGTCCTCGATGGCCTGGTCCTTGAACTGGAGGAAGACGCCCTCCCCCTTGTTCTCGACTGCCGGGAGCCAGGAGATTTCTCGGGCCAACGGCGCCGGTCGGACGCCGATCTCCAGCTCGCCCTCGAGGTCGGGTGTCGCCGCCTCGAAGCGGGTGAACCCGACCTGGGCGATGACTTCGCGGAGCCGGTGCACCAGGATGACGCGGTCGATGGGCTGCATCCAGGAGGCTTCCCACGCGGTACGTGGCAGCGACCGCGCGAAGAAGTGGCCGTCCGGCCGGTCCTCGCCGATCGCGTCCTGACTGGCGATCAGCGTCTCCAGCTCCGCGGCCCGCACCGTCTTCTCCTCCTTCCCTCCCCCGCTGCGCCGGGACTCGATCTCGGCGAAGGCTTCCTCGTCGCTGATGCCTTCGAGGGCCTGCTTGACCTTGGCTTTTTTCCGCTCATACCGCAGATCCTCGAGGCTTTCGACGGCTTCGAGATACTCCCAGGCCGCCGTCACCGCCTGCTTGATGGTCTCGTCGCGATCGGGGAGCGAGATGACGCTCATGACCTGCGGGAAGTAGGCGTTGCTGGCCGTCCGGATCAGCAGACGATTCGGCTCGCCGCACGGCTCCTTGGTGAACGGCCCGAGCCAGGGCCGCGAGCCGTCGCAGAGTCCCAGCGGATGCTTCTGCTGGAGCGTCGCCTCCGACATGCTGCGCTCGGCATGGCCGCAATCGCAGCGAATCCAGACTTCGGACAGGTCGCCGCTGGTCCCGCGCTCGTCGATCCACAACGGGCGCCGCTGCGCCGCACAATCACCCTGGCCGCCGTGGACGAAATAGTACCAGTCGATGTCGCCGATATGGCCGTAGCGGCAGGCACGCACGAACCGGACGGGGACCACCGACCGCTTCTTCTTGTTGCGGTCGAGGAACTTGCCGTGGGTCAGTGCCTTGCGATGAACCAGCAGCCGCGAGCGTCGCGACGATCGGGGATCGTCCGACTCGACGTCCTGGGTGATGAACCACTCCGGGAACTGGAAGCAGTCGATGCCGGTCGAGGGGGCCGTCGGGTCGTCCAGGGCCGGGGGCGGGGTGTAGAGCCGGATCGCCGGGACCTGGAGCACGGCGGCCAGCTTGTGGGTCAGGCGGGTCTCGACGATCTCCTCGCCGCCTTTCGACCAGTCGTCCAGCCCGCCGACGAGGACGGACTGCCTGGGCAGATCGACCATGGCGCCGGGACCGAACGTCGTGATGATCTGGCTCTGGCGGATCTGGCCGGCGGGCTTCGTGCCGGGTTTGCGGGTCATGCCTCGTCCTCCTCTTCCGCGGCGCTTCCGGTGGGCCTCGCCGCGAGGGATCGCGGCTCGACCCACCCTACTCGTCCTCCTCGAGGTCCACGCCGTCGATCGTCTTGACCCAGAGATTGACGCTCGGCTCGACGTCGCGCAGCGAGCGGTTGGCGCGGAACTTCATCTTGGGGTTGTGAGGCGGGAGGTTCCTCAGCTCGGGGCTGAGGAAGTCATGGAGCAGGCGCTGGGCCACTCCCTCCTCGGCCTGGTATTGCAATCCGACGCCGTGCTGGCTCAGCTCGTGGGCCAGCTTGCTCCAGTCATCCAGCAGATCGCGGGCACGGTCGCGGGTCCGCTGCCGCAGGCGTTCCGCCTCCTCGGGCGGCAGGGTCGTGTGGTCGCGGGCTCGCCGGGCCAGGCACTCGATCGCGAAGTCGAGCCGGGCGCGTTCCTTGAGGATCTCCTCGGCCCCGCGCGGAGGCGTCATCGGCGCATGGCCCTGCCGCACCAGGGAGACCAGGGTGCCGGCCAGCCCGCGGTCGAGGGCCCGGGGCGAGAACGGGGTCGCGCTCGTGGCCTCGACGCTGCGGTAGAACGACTCATGGTAGGCGGCGAAGCGCTCGTAATGCGAGCGGTCGCGCGGCTTGTGGATGTTCAGGATGGTCACGACCAGCCCCGGCCGCTCGTGCTCGCGGCCGACCCGGCTGGTCGCCTGGATGTACTCGGCACTCGTCTTGGGCTGACCGAAGACCACCATCAGGCCCAGCCGGATGATGTCGAGGCCGACCGAGATCATGTTGGTCGCGATGGCCACATCGACGTGCTCCTTCTCGGAGAAAGCCAGCGAAAGCCGCCGCTTGGCCTCGGAGACCTGCGCCGTGCTGACCCGGCTGGTCAGCTCGACCGGCTCATAATCGATCTGGCGGTTCTCGTAGAGTCCCTCGGCTTCGCCGACCCGGAGGCGGGTCGCGTAGGCGGCCAGGCGGTTCCGGACCTCGTCCTCGATCAGCCGCCGGGCGCCGCCCAGCTCGCGAAGACTGTTGAAATAACCGACCAGCGTCATGTAGGGATCGGCGGGATTCGACGAGTCTCCCTTCTTGCCGCCGAGCTTGGTGTACCATTTCCGGGCGGCGGCCAGCAGGGTGAGATAGACGCGGAGCATGACCACCTTGGGACTGCGCCCCTGGGCGGCCACTCCGAGATACAGCCGGGCGTTGCTCTGCTGCGCGGATCGGGTGACGGCGAAGAAGGAATCGCGCCGGTCGGGGCCGGGGGGCGGGAAGATGTCCACCAGCCGGTGGTTGAACAGCGCGCGGATCTGGTTCTCGGCGCGCCGCACCGTGGCGGTCGAGGCGATGACCTTGGGCCGGATCCTCTGGCCGTCGGGCGCCGTAGGGTGGGTCGAACGCCGCGCCGCGGCGTGAGGCCCACCGACCGCCTCCGCCTCCGACAGCGTCACGGTGCAAAGCTCGTCGAGGGCGGTCTCATAAAGGCCGACCATCGTCCCGAGCGGGCCTGAGATCAAATGCAGCTCGTCCTGGATGATCAGGTCGGGGGGCAGCAGCCGCCCGGCCGGCAGAGGGTGTCCGATGTTCGGCTGGCACGGGCCATAGAACCCGTGCTGGTCATACCGCTGAACCCGGCCGAAGAATGCCCCGACCTCGCCCGTCCAGGGCATCGCCGCGAACTTATCGACCGTGGCGATCAGGAAGCAGGGAATCCGCCGGTAGATCGGTTCGTCCACGGCGAGGATCGGCAGCGACCTCCCCCGGCTGAAGTCGCAATCACGGTTGACGCAACTGACGCGGAGATCGGTCGGCGTGTCGGGATTCGGCAGGAGCTGGAACGAGTTCCTGGAGAACTTGGTCCCGCACCAGGGGCATTCCTCGATCGGGATGGGAGACGCCGTCCGGCTCCCGTTCTTGAAGGCGATGGTCTTGGCGCGGGCCGACTCCGGATCGTTGTCTCCCTTCCGGCCCATGCGGTTCGGGGTCGCGGCCCGACCGACCCACAACCCGATCTCGAAGGGCCAATCACCGAGCTTCTCGACGTCTTGCTGGCGCTCGAGCTCCAGGGCGCAGATGAGCGTCGAGGCGCGCCCGAGCTGGTCGAGGGTCAGGAGGCGGAGCGTATAGCGCATCAACACGGCCAGCCCGGCCGAGGCGACCCCGTAGGGTGGGCCGAGAGGCCCACCGGGAACACCGGCGATTCCGGCCAGCCCCGCCCCGCGGAGCCGCCGCAAGACCAGCGTGAAGGCGGCCAGGCCGAGATAGGCCTCGGTCTTGCCGCCGCCGGTGGGGAAGAAGAGCAGGTCCACGACCTCCCGATCATCGCTGGTGGGCTCGGCGATCCCCTGCAGGTTCATGAGCAGGAACGCGAGCTGGAACGGCCGCCATCTCGGTCGGATCGATCCGGGCGGTTGACCCGGCATCAGCCCCATCCGCCGTCTCGCGGCGGTGCCCATCGCCCGGTTGGCGATGCGGAAGGCGTCCAGGCATTGCGGATCCTGGAGAAGCGCGATCCCCTCCTCGATGCGGCGGGCGGCGACCCGGGCGCGTTGCAGCAACTCCTCGCCGGTCTCCTGGCGGCGGTGCGGAGACTTCGGCATCGTCTTTCCCTGGTCTTCGATCCAGGCCCGATACTGGGCCACGAGGTGGCCGAGCTTCGTTTGCGCGTCGGAGCCGTCGGTCAGCTGGGCCAGTGCGTCCATCGAGAGCTCGATGTCCGACAGCTCGGCGGGAGCCACCCGTTCCACTTCGGCCCGGGGAATCCAGCCGGTGCGGACCAGGTGGCAACGGCAGTCGGTGAAGACCGCCTCGGTGGCGACGCTGTGTCCCACCGCGAACTCGCAGGCGTCGCGATATTGCAGATCGGCCAACCGCTCGTCCCAATCATCGCTCTCCAGGCTGCGCAGGTTCGGCCGCGGGACGAACGACTCGCGCGCACGTCACCTCCAGTTGGGCCTGGAAGGCGAAGGCTTCGTCGCGGGTCTCATCGGGCGGCGGGGCGCGGCGATTGACCAGGAACACCGAGACGGACCGGGTCCCCTTGGGCAGGCCGCCCTCGGCGCCGTCGCCGACGACCGGGCGGACGGAGAGCGCGACCTTCAGCCCGCCGCTGCCGGGGACCTCGGCCTCGCGGGGTCTCCTGGTGGATCCGGGGACATGCAGCTCCATCTCCGCGATCCGCCGCGTGCGCTCCCATTCCGTACCGTCGCCGTGGCCGTCGGCCGGTTTGCGGAGCCTGTAATCGCCCCAGTGAATGCGCACCTCGAGGCGGCGAACGGCCTCGGGCACCAGCACGCTCAACCCGATCGACGACGGCAGGAACCGCTTGCGGGCCGATGCCGGCTCGGTCGGCGCGGCGTCGTCGGCGCCGCCGGCGTCGTCGGCCGCATCCACCTCCTCGTTGCTGCCCTCATCGACCCGCTGCGTGTCCTGGGCATCCAGGGGCACCAGGAAGCCGGTCAGGTACCAGCGCGACGGTGCCTGGGGCAGGACCTCGGCCTCCAGCTCCGATCCGTCCTCCGGGCCGATCAGGTCCAGCCGCAGCGCTTCGACGAGCCGGCTTCGGACGTCGACGGAGTTCACCGAGGTCCTCCTCGACGGGGAATGGGTCGATTGGCTCGACCGCGCTCGGGGCGGTTGTCGCGTCCCGGTGGGCCTCGCGACGCCGATGGCGTCGTTCGACCCACCCTACCATCATCCGGTGGAGCACGCAATTGAGCGACCGGATTTCGCGAGTCGGCGATCATCTCGGTCCTTGACAAGCCCGGGGATGGTGTAAGATTTTTACAACAGGTACTGACGGAATCCGGCCGAGAAGAGACGGGGGTGATTTCCGCTTCGCGAGGGTCGCCCCCTTGCTGGGAGAGAGTGACATGTCCCACGCGACATTCGGAGAATTCATCAAGCGCCTTCGCGTGGCGAAGGGCGTCACGCTGCGCACCTTCTGCCGGGAGCATGGCTTCGACCACGGTAACTACAGCCGGCTGGAGCGAGGTGTCCTGGCCCCGCCACACAAGGAGGAGAAACTCGCCGAGTATGCGGAAGCCCTGGGCATCGAGCGAGGTTCGGATGATTGGTTCGAGTTCAGCGACCTCGCCGCGGTCGCCCGAGGGCAGATCCCCAGGGACCTGATGGACGACCGGGCGATCCTCGGCAAGCTCCCGGTCTTGTTCCGGACGATCCGCGACACGGGGGCCGATTCCGAGAAGCTGGATGAATTGGTCGAGAAGATCCGGCGGAGCTGAACGACGATGGCCAGGCGTCGGGGTGTCCGAGGAGCCCGCTGCAAGATGGTCGAGGAGGAGGGTGGCGGCGCATTCCGGGCGTCGGCCTGAGGCTTGCGAGCGATCTCGGGCCGTGCGAGAAGGCCGAGCGAACTCAACGGGAGGGAGAGACTCCATGTCCACGATCACGACCATCCCGCCCCAGGCGCCGCCGGGCGAGCCGGCGGACGGCTCCGGGGCGGCGCCCTGGATCCCGGCGCGGCTCTATCGGATAACCGTGGAGCAATACGAGGCGATGGCCGCGTCGGGCGCCATCCCCGAGAGCCATCGCGTCCACCTCATCAACGGCTACCTGGTGGAGAAGATGACCCACAAACCCCCTCACGCGGTCGCCGACGAGCGGTGCGGCGCCGCGCTCCTTCGCATCGTCCCGCCCGGCTGGCACGTGCGTGCGGACAAGCCGGTGCGCATCCCCGGCCGCGCCAGCGAGCCCGAGCCCGACCGCTGCGTGGTGCGGGGGGCGATCGACGATTACATCGAGGAGCACCCCGGCCCGAAGGACGTCGCCCTGATCGCGGAGGTCGCCGACTCCAGCGTGGCGGATGACCGCAAGCTGGCCGCCATCGTCTACGGCCCCGCGGGCATCCCGGCGTGCTGGATCGTCAACATCAACGGCCGCCGGGTGGAGGTCTACACCGACCCGACGCCGGCCGGTTACGCGACGGTCGAGGTCGTCGCGGAGGGGCAGTCCGTGCCCGTCGTGATCGACGGCCGGGAAGTCGGCCGGATCGCCGTCGCGGACCTCCTGCCGCCGCGCCGGCCGCCGCAGGGAGGCGGATGACGCGCTCCGGGTAGGGTGGGTCGAACGACGCCATCGGCGTCGTGAGGCCCACCGATGGCCGCGGCGATTCCCGGCGGGCCGACCGCCGGGTGAATCCCGGTGGGCCTCACCGCGATGAATCGCGGTTCGACCCACCCTACAAGAACTCTTGCTGACCGGCGGCCTTCTTGCGGCCGGGCGCTTCGGGGTCTTGGCCTTGCCGTCGGCAGCGGCGCCGGTCAGGCGCTCTTCCTCGGCGCGGCGGCGGTTGAGCTCCAGCAACCGGGCGAGGACGTCGTCGCGCACCTCGTCGGGCCAGCGGTACCGCCAGGGCTTCTTCCGCATCCGGCCGGCCGAGCCTGTCTCCGCATCGTCCTCGTCGTCCTCCTCCTCGTAATCGAGCAAGAACTCACACACAGGCTTCAGATCGGTCCAGCCGTACGCATCCAGCACGGCCCGGTCCATCGCGTCGTGAAGCTCGCGGAGCCGCTTGACCTCGGGCGACGTCTCGTACGGGTCGTGGAACCGGTTGTACGTCTTCGTCAGGCCCTCGTTGTTCTTCACCATCAGGGCGGCGCGGAATTCGTAGTAGGATCGGCCGGCGGATCCGAGGGCGGGATTGGTCTCGAAATTCTCGGGGAAGGGGAAGGTTTCGAAGCAGTCGGAGGGGGTGTAACGCATATCATCCTTCATCGACGATGCGAAGAAGCGGGCCCAGGTTTCGTGGGGACGGGATTGGAGGGAACAGAAGACGGCGTAAGAGGAAATCGCGTAGACATTCAGGGTATGGGCGAAGACGTTCCGTGCCGGAAGGACCGCGAATCCCAGATGGGGTCCGACTTGGCAATTCACCAGCACCCGCTCCAGGCCGCGGATGGCCTTGAAGAGAGCCGGTGTTGTTTCCCCAAAACGCCACCAATGTCTCGCACGAATCTCACGGTTCTGCTCCAATCTCGATGGTTTGACCTTCTCCTCCACAATCCTCATCAAATCCGGCCAACGTCGCGCTTCCTCCTCGGTCATGTCGCCGAAATTGATGACGTACCGATGATGGGCATGGGTCGGGCTATCGTTGACCTCCTCGCCCCCGATGTAGGGGAAGATCCGCTCGGCGTTGCGGGGGTCTTTCTGGATCAGCTCGTGCATGAGCGCGATCGGGTTGGCCACGCCCTTGGTGTCGGTGTCGTCGAAGGTGAAGCCCATACCGAGGACATAGCTGCCCACAAAGCTCTTGCCCTCGTTGGCCTTGAGACTGGCGGGGTCTTCGTGGCCGCCGGCATGGAAGAGATACGCGGTGATGAGCGGGACCGGGCGACGGTCGAGGTAGGGTGGGTCGAACGACGTACCCGTCGTGAGGCCCACCGGATCGCCGCGGCGGGACCGGTGAACCTCACCCCGTTGGGGTTCGACCGACCCGACGCGACACACGTGCACAACGCTCACCACGACCGCGGCCTGCCCGGGCCATTTGTACCGCTTGCGGGCGTTGTAGATCGTCCCGCCGTGGGTGCAGATCCAGCGCAGGCCCGTGGATCGCGTGTCGCCCTGGCCGATCGTGTTGGTGGCGATGAGGCCGAAGCAGCCCCCCGGCTTCAGGAGGTTGAACGCCCGCCGGAAGAAATGGGCGACGAGATCGGAGTTGCCGTGCGATTCCTCGTGGATCGTCTTCAACCAATCGAGGTAACCTTCGCGATTGCCATTGATGAGCGTGTTCTTGCCGGCGAACGGCGGATTGCCCACGATCGCGTCGAACCCGCCGGTCAACTTGCCCTTCGCATCGACCGCGAAGACCTCGGGAAACTCGATCGGCCAGTGGAAGGCCGGGATGGGACGGTCGCCGTCCCGCAGGTCCGACACAGCCCGGGCGATCGGCTCGCGGTCTTCGACCTTCATCCGGCCGAGGTACGATTCGAGGTAACCGGCCAGCTCCTCTCGCTTCTGCTCGCGGGCCCGATCCTTGTCGGCCGAGAAAAACGCCGCGATGACCGCGTCGCCGGTGAGCCGGATGGCGGAGAGCGATTCCTCGGCCATGTCGAGGGACTGGCGCAACTGCTCGTAGGGTACGTCGTCCCGCGCGGCGAGGATCTGCCGCCGGTGCTCGGTGGCCAGCGGGATTCGCTGGGCGATCTGTCCTCCGAGGAACTCCATCTGCTTCTTCGGCTGCCAGTGGAACGCGGCGATCTGGTCGCGGGTCAGGCCGACGAGCGAGTCGCCGCACCGCAGCGCGTGGTCGAGGAACGTGAAGGGGTGGTCCTTGGCCAATGTCGCCAGCCAGAGCGACAGCTTGGACAGGTCCACGGCCATGGGGTTCTTGTCCACGCCATGGAGGCAGCGCTGGGCGACGAGCCGGCGGGCGTGGAGGACTTCGTCCTCATCGGGCGGGATCGCCGGCACGACGGCGTGGGCGTGCCAGGAGCGGACCAGGACGTCGCCCACCGCGCGGCAGGCCTCGACGAGGAAGGCGCCCGAGCCCATGGCGGGGTCGCACACCTTGAGGTCCAGGACCTGCGCCGGCGTGGGGTTCGGGCCCAGGCGCTCGAGGATCGGCCGCAGGGTCGTCGCCACGATGGGCTGCGTCAGCGAGCGGGGCGTGTAATGCGAGCCGGAGCGGCGCCGTTCGTCGGAGGGCTGGAGGATCATCGCCCCCCTGGAGACGACGTTCGGGGTGACCTCGCGGGCGATCCGCTTCTCCAGGGCCGCCAGCAGGTCGTCGATGGTCGTCGCCTTCTCCAGGGCGCCCTTGGCCTGGCCGGTCAGCGATTGGTCGGTCTGATCCTTGAGCCACCTGGGCCGGTCGGCCGGCCTGGCCGCCAGCAGTGTCTCCAGGTTGATGCTCGCCGGCGCGCCGTGGGCCTTGGCGGGCTTGATCGCGATCGAGGGACCGCGCGCCACCTCGAGGTTGAAGCCCATGATCGCTTCATAGACGCTGCCGATCTGCTCGACGTCGAGCATCCGGTAGCTCAGCCGCTCGCCGTCGAGGATCAACAGGTTGCTCAGGACGCGGAAGATAATGCCATCCGAGACCCGTAGGGTGGGTCTCACGACGCCGGAGGCGTCGTGAGGCCCACCGGACATGCCCCCGGACATGCCGATGCCCCCCTCGAGGAACGGGTAACGATCGGGATCGAACAGGTACCCATGGCGCGCCGGGATCCGCAGGGCGCCGTGGCTGCCCCCTTCATAAATCAGGCGAAAGAGCGTGAGGAGCTGCGCCCAGCCCCCGTAGCGGAGGTCCATGGTGTCGGGGAAGCGGCCGGCGTCGGCCCGGAGCCGGTCGAACAGGCCGGTCACGGCGTAGTGATTCACGTAGACCGGGTCGCTCGAGAGCAGCCCGCGGTCCTCGGCATAGAGGATGAAGACCAGCCGCATCAGGACGGTGAGCAGTCCGTGATAGACGTGGTTGGGGTCGGAGGCGAGCACGGCGCGGAGGAGCTCGCCCTTGGCCTGGTCGTCGGCGGCCTGGAAGCCGCGGACCAGCTCGAAGAGCGCCGCGAGGACCTGCTCGGCCAGCTTGGTCGAGACGACGTTCTGATACTTGCGGCTGTCGGCGAGGATGGCCGGGAGCCGCTGCTTCTCGCCCAGGCTGAAGAGCCGCTCCTCGGAGAGCAGCATGTGCAGAGCGGCGAAGATCGGCCGGCCGGCCACCTGGGCCATCTCGGCGACGCCGAAGGACGCGTAGCCGCTGGTCTCGCCGCGCGGGGCGTACATCAGGCGAATCGAGCGGTCGTTGACCAGCAGGCCGACGGGGACCTGGGTCTCGCGCAGCAGGCGCTCGAACTTGGCGTGCGGGGTGGCCTGCCAGTGCCGGTCGTCGATCGCGTTCACCTTGTCCAGCTCGGTGCCGACCGGCAGCAGGCGGACCAGCATCATCCAGGGTCGACTCGGGTCCTTCGGCTCGAATTCCCGGACGACGTGCGTCGGGCGCAGGGTCTCGTGGTATTCGGGGAGCGTGACCTCGAGCGCGGCGTATTGGGGGTCATCCGGCCGGACCCGCTCCAGGTCGCTGTCTCGCCAGCCGAGCACCGAGCGGGTGAGCTCGGCGAAGTCGCGGATTTCCGGGATCGGCTCGTCGTCCTTGTCGCGCGGCAGGCACGCCAAAAACCGCTGGTGGACCGGGGTGATGCTCCGGTCGATGTGGGCCTGGGCCGCCAGCAGGGCGGGGATCGAGACGAGGAGCCCCGTAGGCTGCACATAGCCCAGCCATTCGCGATGCGCCAGGGATTCGGGCTCGTTCGCCATGCGCTCACCTCGACTGTAGGGTGGGTCGAACGCCGCAACGCGGCGTGAGGCCCACCGGGATCGGCGGGGTTTTTCCGGTGGGCCTCATGACGAGTACGTCGTTCGACCCACCCTACGTCGTCCGACCCGCCCTACTCGCATCCCCATTTGTCGCCCTCCGGACAGGGATCCACGCCGCCCCAGTCCGGGTCGTAATCGCCCATCCGGACGAAGCGGTGGAAGGTCGACCACGGGTAGTCCTGCACGCGCTCGACCAGGCCGTGCTTGACCGGATTCCAATGGATGTAATCGATGCAGCGCCAGACATCGTCCTCGTCGCGGCAGGTGTGTTCCCAGAAGCGGCGTTGCCAGACCGCGCGCTCGCGGCGGCGGGTGCGCGAGGCGGACCGATCGCCTTCGTCGCCCCCCGTCGTCAGGTAGCGTCGCGTGAACAGTTCCTTGATCTGTGCCCAGCGCGTCGAATAGTCGGCATCCCCGCGCGGCAGGGCCCAGACGGTATGGATGTGCTCGGGCATCAAGACCAGGGCGATCAGGTCGAAGGGGCGTTTCCGCCGCACGGTCTGCATGGCCGCGCGGAGGCACGAGCGGGCGGCCGGCCCGGTGAGGATCGGCCGGCGCTCGTGGGTCACCACCGTGAAGAAGTAGGTCGCTCCCTCGATAAAATACCGCCGATAAGCCGACATCGCCATGATCCCTTCGTTGGGTGGGTCGAACGACGACCCGCGTAGGGTGGGTCGAACGACGCCGGAGGCGTCGTGAGGCCCACCGAAATGACCCCACCGATCCCGGTGGGCCTCACGACGCCGATGGCGTCGTTCGACCCACCCTACCCGGTCACCGGCCACAAATAAACCAATCCCACCGGCTCGATCCGCTGGGCCTTGACTTCGTAGAGCGCCCGGATGCGGCCGGGCTCGGTCTCGAGCTCGACGTCGAGCCGCTGGAGCCGCTTGTCCCAGTACCGACGGTTCGATTCGAGCTGGCGAATCTCGTCCTCGGCGAACCCGAGCTGTAACTGCATGTTGGTCGGCCTGTGCTGGGCGATGAGATCCGTGATGTGCGCCTTCTGGGTTTCGAGGACTTCACGCATCGTCCTGGCTTCGGCCGCGCCCCGATCGAGGAGCATCTTTCTGGCATCCCGGGCGTACTCTTCGCCCCGCGCCTGCAGGTGCGGCAGGAGCTGATCGACGTCGCGCGGCGCCGCGGCCTGCAACTGCCCGAGGACCCGGTCGGTGATGGCACGGCCGGTGCCGGAGAGGAGGGCCTGATCGAGCAGGGCCAGTGTCCGGGTTTCCGATTCGCGGGCATAGGGCTTGAGCGGCTCCTTGCGGAGCGGCGGATCGACCCACCGCGCGGTGACGGGGACGATCTCCTCATGCAATCGCGCCGCCCCGGGGCCATACAGGCAGAGGCGGCCCAGGAGCGCGACGCGGGGGATCGCGTCGGACGTCTGGGTCAAGCAGGCTCGGGACATCTCGTGGAGGCCGAAGCCCTGGGCCATGAACCGGCCGAGCAGCCGCTGCACGACCCGCTGCTCCAGGTGCAGGTGGACGACCGTGTCGTCCATCGTGCCGGGATCCTCGAAGACGACCGGACGGATCGGCGAGGTCCGCCGCCATTCCCACGGCTTCTGGTCGCGGGCCCGGGGCACGCGGAGCGTGTCCATCGTGTCGGCCCAGGTGGGATCGGCCCCCTCGCGCCGGTCGAGCGCGGGGAACGTCGAGCGCGGCGGGCCGGCGGGCCCGGCGGTCTCACCGCCCGGCTTCAGCGGCTCCGCGCCGATCAGCTCGAGGGCGCACGAGATCGCCGAGCGGAAATGCTCCTTGTCCAGCCCGATGCTCTTCTGGGATTCGGACAGCAGGCCCCGCAACCGCTCGATCTGCTCGCGCAGGGCGTATTGCCGCTCCCGGGTGGCTTCCAGCTCGTCGTCGACGGCGTGGCGCCGGTCGGGGTCGAGATCGGCCGTCTCGATCTCGTGCTCCAGGGCGTCCACCCGGTCGCGGCGGATCCCGGCTCGGAGCGCGTCGGCCAGCCGGGCGTCGATCACCTGGGCCAGGCTGCCCAGCTCCCTCTTGATGGTCTCGGTCTTGCGGACGAGGGCCGCCAGGATGCGATCCTCGGGGCGCTGCCGGTAGACGAAATAATGGCAGAAGACCTCGGGGTTCGGTTGGAGCTTGCGGTCGATTCGCCCGTTGCGCTGCTCCATCCGGCTGGGGTTCCACGGCACGTCGAAATGGAAGAGGTTCCAGCAGTGGGCCTGGAGGTTCAGGCCCTCGCGGGCCGCGTCGGTGGCGATCAGGATGCGGAGCGGATGCCGGGCCGGGTCGGAGTTGAAGGCGAGCTTGATGGCTTCGCGCTCGTCATGGGGCGTCGGGCCGTGGAAGATCGCGATCCGATCGTCGGAGCGGTCGGTCCCGTCGATCGCGGCCGATAGCTGCTGATGGAGATAGCGCTTGGTGTCGTCGTACTCCGTGAAGATGATGACCCGCGCGTCGGTCCAGGCGGCCGGGCGCGACGATCGTTTCGAGTAGGGTGGGTCGAGCGGAGCGAGGCCCACCGATCCCGGAGCTGACGGCAATCCCGGACACATCTGCTCGCGAATCCACTCGATGAGCTTGAGGACGCGCGCATCGGGCAGCGCACGGTTGGCCTCGGCGATCTCGGCCATCTCGTCGAGGAGCTCCTGCTCGCGGGCGAACAGGGCGCGCACCGTGGCATCGGTGATGGGCCCGACGGTGGCCTCGCTCACGGCGGCGACCAGGGAGTCTTCCTCCGCCCGGAGCTCGTCCTCGGGGAGGGTCGCGCGGTCGTCGTCGCTGCCGACGGCCTCGGTCAGCAGCGAAACACGGTGGGCCTCGCTGCGCTCGACCCACCCTACATCTGTCAAACCACGCTCCCCGTCCCACTGCTGCCGCACGGTCCGCCGGTGGACCCGCAGGGTCCGCGAGAACGCTTCGATCGAGGAGAGCAGGCGCTGTTGCAGGTTGGTGATGAGCAGGCCGGCGGCCGCTTGCTGGCGCCGGGTCTCGCCGCTGAGCCGCTCTTCGCGGACCCGGCGGTAGTCGTCGAGGAGGGCGGAGAGCCGCAGCTCGGGGGCGTCGGCGGGCAGGCCGTCGATGTTCACCTGGACGATGCTTCGCCTGGGGAAGCCGCCGATGACCTCGCGGATGTCGTCCTTGAGCCGCCGGACCATGACCTCGTCGAGCATCCGCTTCTTGACCGGGACCCCGCGGCAGAACCGCTGGGGGTCGAGGATCTCCAGCAGGGCCGAGAAGCTGTTGGAATGGCCGTTGTGCGGCGTGGCGGAGAGGAAGAGCCGGTGCTCGAACCGCGGGGCGAGGTCCCGGATGGCCCGGGTGATGTGCGAGTCGATGGCGTACTTCCGGCCGCCGGCCGGCGCGGCGTGGTGCGCCTCGTCCAGGATGAAGAGCGTGCCGCCGCGGAAATCGCCCAGCCAGTCGCGGAGCGGGCCGGCGTAAGCCTCGTCGATGAGCAGGCGGTGCGAGACCAGGAACCGGGAGTGGGTGCTCCAGGGGTTGATCCCGAAGCCGCGCTCCAGGCGGATCCGCTTCATGTAGTCCTTGTCGAGCATCTCGAACGTGAGGCCGAACCGGTTCTCCAGCTCGTCCTTCCACTGGTCGATCATCGACGGCGGGCAGGAGACGACGATCTCGCGGGCCTTCTTCCGCAGCAGCAGCTCGCGCGCGATCAGCCCGGCCTCGATCGTCTTGCCCAGGCCGACGTCGTCGGCGATGAACAGGTTGACCCGGGGGAGGCGGAGTGCCTTGCGGAGCGGCTCCAACTGGTAGGCATCCAGGCGAATCCCGGCGCGGAACGGGGACTGGAACAGCCGCGGGTCGGTCGATGTGACGCAGTTCCAGCGGAGGGTGTTCAGGTAGGCGGCGAACCGCTTCGGCGGGTCGAAACCGCGCCGGGCGATCGATTCCCACGCCTCGCCGGTGATGATCTCGCCGTCGATCTCGCGCTCCCAGAGCACCTCGAGCGGCTGCCCCTGGGCGTCGTCATCGACGCAGGAGAGCGAGACCAGCGTGCTGTCGCCGGCCCTCACGGGCGGTGCCACGTCCTCGACGAGATACAGTCGCTGGCGAACCCGGACGATCTGGCCCGCTTCAGGTGCTGCTGGATTCTTGGGTCGCATGGCCACTCAAATCACGAGCTCCTCGTCGTCGAGCGCGACTCTCCGGTCGTTTCCACGAGCGTAATCATCTTCGATCGCCATTGCAACCATGGGTAACCGAGCGGATGCGCCGGCGCGTCCCGGTGGGCTCCCGGCCACCATGGGTAACTGACCGGATGCGCCGGTGCGACCCGGTGGGCCTCGCGCCGCGATGCGGCGTTCGACCCACCCTACGCGATGCGTCGTTCGACCCACCCTGCCCGTTCCACTCGGCGGGCACAATCGATATATTAGAAATCAACCGATCGCGGGGACGAAGTCTGTCGTCCTGGGCCGCCGAGGATCCCGAGGGTCGCATGGCGGAGAGATGCGGCCCTCATGGTGGATGTCCGATCGACTCGCGGCGCGGCCGGACAACGTGGTGACCTCGATGCCAGAGGAAACGGGCGAGAACGACGATCTGTTGCGGCTCGCGGCCGGGGGCGACGGCGAGAGCTGGGAGGCCCTCGTGGGGCGGAGCCGCCATCGGCTGCGCCGGATGGTCGCCTTCCGCCTCGATCACCGGCTCCAGGGTCGGGTCGATCCCTCCGACGTCCTCCAGGACGCCTACCTCGAGGCCTGGCAGGACCTGGGGGCGTATCTTCGTCGGCCCGAGATCCCGTTCTTCCTCTGGCTGCGGGGCATCGCCGGCAACAAGCTGCGCGAGCTGCATCGCCACCACCTGGGCACCCAGATGCGCGACCCGCGGCGCGAGGTGTCGATCCACGGCGGGGCCATGGCCGAGACCACCACCACGGCCATGGCCGCCGAGCTGCTGGGCAACCTCACCCGCGCCAGCGAGGAGGCCGTGCGACTCGAGCTGAAGCTCCGGCTCCAGGACGCGCTGAACGCCATGGACCCGCTCGACCGCGAGGTGCTCGCGCTGCGGCATTTCGAGCAGCTCTCGCCCGTCGAGACCGCCCGCGTGCTCGGCATCAAGGAGAAGGCCGCCGGGATGCGCTACGTGCGTGCGCTGCGGCGGCTCAAGGAGATCCTGAACAGCCTGGGCGGCGACTGGCTGGAGCCCTGACCATGGCCGAGGCGACGTCCGGATCCGACCTGTTCAACGACCTGGCGTACGAATTCGCCGAGCGATACCGCCGCGGCGAACGGCCCTCGCTGAACGAATACGCCGATCGGTACCCCCACCTGGCCGACGAGATCCGCGAGCTGTTCCCCACGCTCGTGATGATGGAGCGGGTCGGCAGCGAGGCCGATGGGCCGCAGGGATCCGTCGCCGACCGGCCGCGCCGCGACCGTCCGATGCCCGAGCGGCTGGGCGACTACCGGATCCTCCGCGAGATCGGCCGGGGCGGCATGGGCGTCGTGTACGAGGCCGTGCAGGAGAGCCTCGGCCGGCCCGTGGCCCTGAAGGTGCTCTCGCACGATCGGGAATCGGGACCGATCGCGCTGATCCGGTTCCGGCGCGAGGCCAGGACCGCGTCGCTCTTGCACCACACCAACATCGTCCCGGTCTTCGGCGTGGGGGAGCACGAGGGCGTCCCCTATTACGCCATGCAGTACATCCAGGGACGGGGCCTCGACGCCGTGCTGCGCGACATCGCCCTGGTGCGCCGGAGGGCCGACAAGGAGCGACGCAGGCCCCGCGGCGCGCCGGATCGCACGCCCCCCCGAGAGGACTCCGAGCGTTTGACGCGCCGGTACCGCGATCCGTCGCATGCACCCGCCGGGGACCAGGCCGCATCGCCGGTGGCGACCGAACCGGGAAGCGCGACCGCCGTCCGGGCCGCGTCGGCGTCGACTTCGTCCATCCTGGCACGGACCGAGCTGCACTCGTACCGCGACGTCGCGCGGATGGCCATGCAGGCGGCCGAGGCGCTGGCCTACGCGCACGGCCACGGGGTCGTCCACCGCGACATCAAGCCGGCCAACCTGCTGCTGGACGTCCAGGGGACGATCTGGGTGACCGACTTCGGCCTGGCCAGGACGGAGGGGAGCGACGACCTGACGAACCCCGGCGACATCGTCGGCACGCTGCGCTACGTGGCGCCCGAGCGGTTCCGGGGTCAGGCGGACGTGCGCAGCGACATCTACAGCCTCGGCCTGACGCTTTATGAGCTGCTCACCCTCGAGCCGGCGTATCGATCGTCGCACCGGGTGCAGCTCATGCACGCGATCCTCCACGACGAGCCGGCGCGGCCCCGCAAGCTCGACCGGCGCATCCCGCGCGACCTGGAGACGATCGTGCTCAAGGCGATCGCCAAGGACCCCGCCGATCGCTTCGCCGACGCGGGCGAGATGGCCGCGGAGCTGGGGCGGTTCATCGAGGGCCTGCCGATCCGCTCGCGCCGGCTCGCGGTGTCCGAGCGGATCTGGCGGTGGTCGCGGCGCAACCCGGCGCTGGCGGTCTTGAGCTTGCTCGCGACGGTCTTGACCGTCGCGCTGCTGATCGGCTCGGTGGCGGCCGCCTGGACGTACCGCGACCAGCGCGACGCGGTCCGCTTCGAGCAGAGCTGGACCGCGGCGAACCTCAGGCGCGCCCAGTCGGCGGAGCGCCAGCGACGGGCCGAGCTGGGCCGGTCGCTCGTGCTGCAAGCCCGGGCCGAGCGGCTCTCGGGTCAGCCCGGCCGGCGAGCCGCCGCACTCGGGGCCCTGACCAAGGCGGCGGGGATCGCCCGCGACGTCGGCGCGTCGCCCGAAGACCTGGCCAATCTGCGCGACGAGGTGATCGCCGCCCTGGCCCTGCCCGACGACGGCGTGGTGCAGAACTGGCCGGGCGTGAAGCTATCGCCGGAGGCCGCGACGTTCTCGATCGTCGCCGACCGCTGCGTCCGTCTGGGCCCCGATGGCGCCATCCACGTTCATCGATTATCGGACGGGTCCGAGATCCGGGTCGTGGGGGCCGGCCGTCCGGCCGCTCGAGTGTGGCCGGTGTACGTCCCGGGCGGCCGGTTCCTCTACGTCGTGTCCGGATCGTCGGAGATCGAGCTGTGGGACCTCGAGCGGGGCGAGAGGCCCGCCGCGTGGCCGGACGACGTCCGCTGTATCACGGCCCGGTCCGACGGCGGGCAGGTGGCGGCCTTGCGGCCCGACGGCGAGCTGCGCATCTACGACCTGCCGGCGATGACCGAGGCCGCCCGGTTGCAGCTCGAGATCAAGTCGCCGCGGCGGATCCCCGGCGCCTGGCTGTCGCTGTCCGAGGATGGCCGCTACCTGGCCGCGATCCGCGGCGATGCGAAGGACGCCCGCGCCTCCATCTATGACGTCGCGAGCGGCCGCGTCGTCCGCGACCTGCCGGCCCCCTCGGCCCGGGTGGACAGGGGCCTCGCACTGGACCGATCCGGCAAGCTGCTGGCCATCAGCCACGACCGGGCGATCTCGGTCTACGACGCGGCCGATGGCGAGGTGCTCGCCCGGCTCCAGGGCCACCAGAGCGAAGGGATCATCGCGCAGTTCCAGCCCGGGGGCGGATTGCTGGTCTCGAAGAGCTGGGACGGCACCACCCGGCTCTGGGACCCGATCCGCGGCCAGATGCTCGCCACCATCCCCGGCGATTACCGCGACTGGACCGTCGACGGGACCGGCCTGGCGGTCGTCAGTCAACAGGACGTGGCCGTCCACCGGATCGCCGGGGGGGACGAGCGGCGGACGATCGATTGCCGGGCGCTGAGCGACCGCGCGGGTGCGGCGCTCTACGGCCCGGCGCGGGTGGCTTTCAGCCCCGACGGCCGGCTGATCGCGATGGCGCTGCGGCCCGAGGGCGTGCGCATCGCCCGCGCCTCCGACGGGGCGGGGCTCGCCCATCTGCCGATCGGCCACTGCGACGAGGTCCTGTTCCTGGCCGATGGGTCGCTCCTGACCGTCAACGGCCGGGGCCTTTGCCGATGGCCGGTCCGGCGCGGCGCCGGCGCCCCCTCGCGGATCGGGCCGCCCGAGCCGCTGGCCGCGATCGATCTGCCCGCCGAGTTCGTGAACTCCGGATTGGCCGCCGATGCCGGCGGTCATCTCGTCGGGGCGATCTCGTTGAATCAGCGAGGCCCGCTGCTCCTCGATCCGGACCGGCCGCGGCGACGGACCTGGCTGTTACCGCAGTGGGGGGTGGTCGTCCACCTGGCGATCAGCCCGGACGGCCGATGGGCCGCCACCGGCGGTCGGGATGAGTCCCCCTACAGCCGGGAGGTGCACGTCTGGGATGTCGCCACCGCCAGGGTGGTGGCGCGGCTCCCGGTCGGCCACGCCCGCGTGGCCTTCAGCCCGGATGGCCGATGGCTGGGCGTCGGTGGCTCGGGCCGATACCAGTTCTTCCGCACCGGATCCTGGACACCCGGCCGAGAGGTCCCGCACGGCCACGAGGGCGGCCTCAGGCCGATGGCGTTCCATCCCGGCGGCCGGATCGCCGCGCTGCTGGATGCGAGCGGTTCGATCGTGCGGCTCGTCGAGGTGGAGACCGGCCGGTTGCTGGCCTCGCTCGACGCGCCCGATCAGACGCCGACCTACTGCCTGGCCTTCAGCCCCGACGGCCGCGTGCTCGCGGTGTCGCAGACGGATCAGCGGGTGCACCTCTGGGACCTCGCGCTGATCCGCCGCCGGCTGGAGGACCTCGGCCTGGCGACGGGGCTGCCCGCCGACTTCGGCGGCGCACCGACGGGCGATGTCCCCGCGGTGGAACGGATCGAGGTCGTCGGGGCCGACCGGGCGGGGCTCCGGCTGCTGGCGATCCGGCAGATCCTCCGGCGGGGCTGGTTCGCCTTCCGGGGATTGTTCGATCCGGGCCTCCACGACGCCCTGGAGCTGCGGTTGCGGGGCGAGTGCTGGGAACGGATGGGACATTGGCGGCTGGCCGCGGCCGACTACCGCGCGTCCCTGGCTCGCCAGCCGGACTTGACCTACACCGCCTACGTGCTGGCCCGGTGCCTGGTCTCCCGACCGGGCCGCGGCGATCCGGCCGAGGCCGTCCAGTGGGCGCAACGGGCCGTCGCGGTGAGGCCCGGAGAGGTCGTTTATCACCAGGTCCTGGGAGCGGCCCTCTACCGTGCGGGACGCTTCGTCGAGGCCGCCGCCGAGCTCGAATCCAACATCCCCCGCAACCCGGATCGGGCGGGCATCGACTGGCTGTTCCTGGCGATGAGCCGGCAACGGCTGGGTCAGGGCACCGCCGCACGCGCCGCCCTGGCCGAGGCCGCCCGCTGGCGAGTCACGAGGCCGGCGCTGAGCCGCGACCAGGCCGCCACCTTCGAGCGCTTCCTCCACGAGGCCGAATCGGTCCTCGAGGGGACAATTCCCGACCGGCCCGCCGATGGCGACGAGCGTTGAATCCGGACGAGCCGGAAGATCGCTTCGAAGAAAAAGGATCGCCGGCCGGTTACCAGGATCGATCGGATCGCCATTCATCTCAATAGGGCCGGTCGACCCCGCGGTGGTGCGTCGACGGTTGACCCGCGAGGAGTCCGCGCCGTCCAGGCCGACATCCGGCGGGCGGGGTGCGCCTACCGTCTTCGAACTCCGACTCCTCACGATCCTGGAGATCGCGCATGCAATTGCTGGAATCTCATCGTCGGATGCCCGTGCTCGGGCCGTTGCTGGCTCTCGGGAGCGTCGGGGTTTCCCTGTCGGGCCCGGCCGTCGCCGATGGGCCCGGCCCGGCCGACCGGGCGGGGACGACAAAGGCCCGGGACGCCATCAAGGCCCTGGACCTCCGGACGATCCGGAAGCTCAACGTTGACCAGGTCTATAACGAGTCGGCGACCTACGCCACTTACAGCGGCCGGTCGAGCCTCGCCGCCGCGGTCGCCTACTACAAGGCCGAGCTCGCATCACGCGGGTGGGAGGAGCAGCCGGGCCCCGCCGGCGCCGGCGGGACGCCCGAGTACGCCGACCGCTACTTCGGCAAGGGCGGGTTCACCGTGCATCTGACCGTCGGCGCGTTCGGCAAGGACGCCGTGATGATCGCGCTGAGCCACCTCGGCGACATGGCCATGAGCTCGCTGCCGAGGCCCGAGGGGGCACAGCCGATCGGCGAGCCGCGGCGCATGGCCGTCACCTACACGACGCCGCACCACTTCGCCGGGGTCGCCGCCGATTGCCGTCGCGACCTGGCCGCCCGCGGGTGGCACGAATTCGAGTCGTTCCACACCTCCGACGGTGATACGCCTCACCTGGTCGACTTCACCGTCGTCAAGGGAGCGTCCGTCGTCTTCGTCTCCGTCGCCGAGGGCCGGGGCGAGTACGCCGGCAAGACCATCGTGAGCTACCAGGCGCAGCCGACCCTCGCGGTCGAGCTCCCCATCGCCGACGACGCCTCCGAGGTCAAGCTCAACGCACTGACCGGCCGCGTCGAATACCGTTCGAACCGCGACAAGGCGTCCCTCGCCGCCTTCTACCGCGACGCCTACCGGGCCGCGGGTTTCTCGGACGCAACCCCCAAGGGAGCCGACGACGGCGTGCTGATCTTCAGCGACGGCACCGGGTCGAGGCTGGCCGTCCAGCTCATCGAGCCGAAGACCGGCGGCCGGCGCGTGGTGGTCGGCCCGGTACCGCGCGTAGAGAGGCAATCCCGTCGCGGAGGAGTCGAGCGGGACCCGTGAAACCACGTCGAAATCCCGGGCGGTCGGGGACGTCCAAATCCCGGCGGTTCATTCCTTTGGAGTAGAATCTCCCGAATCGGGCCGGTTCGTCGCCGGAAAGTTGGGGCGATTTGCAGCCCGAGCGGACACTACCAGTGGAGTGTCGGCCTGGATTGGGAGGTCAGCCTTGGCGATCGCATCCTCGACGACATTGCTGAAGCAGGTCTCGGCGCTGTTCCGGGTCGGCACGCTGACGGGCCTGGCCGACGGAGAGTTGCTGGAGCGGTTCCGGCGCGGGGCGGCCGAGGAGGCCGAGGCGGCCTTCGCGACGCTGGTGGACCGCCACGCGCCGATGGTGATGCGGGTCTGCGCGGATCCTCGGGGATCGCCACGACGCCGAGGACGCCGCGCAGGCGACGTTCCTGGTGCTGGCGCGGCGGGCGCGTGCGATCCGCCGGGAGGACTCGGTGGCGAGCTGGCTGTACGGGACGGCGGCGCGGGTGGCGGGCCGGGCCAGGCGGGCCGCCGCCCGGCGCCGGGCGCGCGAGCGCCGCGGAGCGGAGGCGGCCATGGCGATCCGTCGGGTCGATCCGGAGGTCGACACAGGTTGCGAAGCCTGGCCGGAGCTGTACGAGGAGCTCGGCCGGCTGCCCGACCGGTTCCGGCTCCCCGTGCTGTTGTGTCACCTGGAAGGGCTCAGCTACGAGCAGGCGGCGCGGCGGCTGGGCTGCCCGGTGCGGACCGTCCAGTCGCGGCTGTCGCGGGCCCGCGAGAAGCTGCGCGCCCGGCTGATCCGCCGCGGCGTGGGGCCGGATCCGGCGGCCCTCTCCGTCTCCCTGGCCGCGGCCTTCCGTTCCGATCCCTTGTGGCTGGCGACGGCCCTCTCCGAAGCCTGGAAGCAAGCGACGGTCACGGCGGCGGTCCGCTACGCGGCGGGCGGATCCGCGGCCGCGTCGGTTTCCGCACACGTCGCCGCGCTCGCCGAAGGAGCCTCCAGAGCCATGTTCCTGCAACGCCTGCCGAAATGGGCGGCGGCCGTCCTCCTGATCGGCGCCGCCACCGCCGAGGTCGTCGCCGTCTCGAGCGTCCCGAAGGGCAGGGGGGGCGAGTGGCGGCCGGATGACACCCCGCCATCAAGAACTCCGTCCGCTCGGACACCCGGCGTTGCCGATGCGGATACCGACGGCGACGGGCTGTCGGATTATCAAGAGATCCACAAGTACCGCACCGACCCGAAGACGTTCAGCACCGCGGGCGACGGCGTCTCCGACGGCGACTGGCAACGCCGCAGGGAGTTCACCTACACGGTCCGGACGGTTGTGAAGGTGATGCCGCCGGTGAACGTGGATTGCATGAGCGACGACTACCAGGACGCCCGGGTGCTCGGCAAGGGCGCGAACTTCGTCGAGCTGGAGGTGATCCACTACCCGCTCAACACCAACGCCGAGGCCATCCGGTCCAATCGCGATTGGCGGCGCGACGCCGCGACGATGACGGAGTCCTTGCGCCCCGGCATCACCACCAACTGGGACGACGCCATGCGGCGCGATCTGATCGCCGCGCTGCGGACCGACGGCATCGACCCCGACCGGCTCGACGACCGCGAGCTCGTCACGCGGGCCTCCGCCTGGCTGCTGGACAACTCGAAATTCGTGAATATGTTCTGCACACATTATATGTACTATCCCGAGGGTCGCGCGGCGATCTACCCGGGGTTGGAGCGGCAATTCCAGAAGGAGAAGGGGAATTCCGCCTGGACGGTGCAGGGGCAGCTCGATCGCGAGCTGTTCGGCCGGACGATGTACGCGCACCGGACACACGGCACGTGCACGTTGACCGCGGTGTTCCTGACGACGGCGATGTGCGCCCTGGGGATTCCGACCCGGATGGTCCTGGGCATCCCGATGGTCGACGCCAACGACCCGGCGCAACTGGCGATGATCCGGGATGGCGTCCACCATCATGGGGTGCGCCGGGCGCTGTTCCAGGGCCTCTCGGGGGCCCAGGGCTACGCCAACCACACGTTCAACGAGGTGTATGTCGGGGGTCGTTGGGTGCGGCTCAACGACCGGAAGCTCGGGCAGAACGTCCTCGACGAGCGCCTGATGGGGATGCTGACGCACGTCAACACGTTCAACGACCTGAGCGAAGTGCCGCTGGCGGCGACCTGGGGCAAGCGCTATGCCCTGGGCGAACGCGACGAGGTCTTCCGCTTCAGCAACCCCTATCGCTGCGAGTCGGTCTCCGACCACTTCGGCCGGTTCGCCAAGGTCGACAACCCCGACGTGAAGGAGCATCGGACGATCACGATCAGCCGGGCCTACTGGCCCGATTCGGCGGAGGCTGCCCGAGGAGGTCAGGAGTCTCGGGCGAGGCAGGTGGGGGGCGGCCAGTTCTTCATCCACGGCGAGGAGTGGATCGAGGGCGAGCCCTGGCAGCAATACAAGGCCTTCATGCAAGTCGCGGGCAAGGAGTGGCTGCTGCGGGCCGAGGGTCGCATGGATATCCACGCGCGGATCACAACCGGCTCGGTCGTTGGTCGGGAGCTCCACGAGCTGGAGGTCATGATCCCGCGCGAGGAATACGCCCGGATGGCGCCCGGAGTCGAGTACACGCTGGTGCCCCGCAACGAGGTGCCGGGCTACCAGTGGCAGACCAAGGGCCGGGTGACGATCGCGAAGGGGCGATGAAGGCCAGCCTGCCGGCAACGGCTTGCATCCTGGCCGGGTGGCGTGCCCACGAAGACGTGGGCACGAAGGGGCTGGCGGGTCGCTCCTCGGGAATCCCCGACCGGGGCCCGTTGCATCGCTCGCTGTCGCCGTCGTGCCGAGCCGGTGCCGGTGCCCGGCCGGGTTGACCGCCGACTTCATGGGATAGCGGAGCCGCCCTCCAGCACCCCGCGCCAGAAGGCGGGCATGCCGTCAGAGGCGGCCTGGTAGGTCGGCTCCAGCGGCACGTTGACGTAGCGGTCCGACTGGAGGAACAGCGGCATCTCCGGCAGGGGGGCGCCGACGGCGACGTGCTCGACGTAGATGTCCACCACCGGCCCAGCAGCGTAGCTCGCCAGCGTTCGACGGCTCGTCCGCGGGCACCTCGTACGGCACCTCGGACGATTCGAGCTCCTGCAGGATGGCGCCGTGCATCCCCGAGGGATCATGGGGGCCGGGAGGGAACAGGTCCACCAGCAGCAGATGCACGCCGAGATCGAGGGCGGAGGCGGCCTTGTCCACGAAGTCCTTGACGTGACGAGAGCGGTCCTTGTTCGCCGGCGAGATGATCTCGATGAGGGCGACCAGGCGGTGGCCGCTGACGTGGCGGATAGCCAGGGAGCGGCGGCGGCCCAATGCGGCCGGTTCGACCGTGTGCCGGCGCCGGGCCCGGGGAGGTGCGTCAGCCAGCGCGACTCCACCCGTCGCCGGGGGCAAAGGCAAGCGTGCCGGCACTCCTTCGGGGTTAGCCGGGCTGGTGTGCAGCGTCAGCAAGTCCGCGATGGCGCGGCCGGCGTGCTGCTCGGCCAACGCATAGTAGCCCTCCGGCAACAGGCCGCCGTTGAGGACCTTCCGGATCTCCGGGATCCAGGCGACGTGGAAATCGTGGAAGATGCCGGCGTCAACGCGGGTCCAATCCTGCAAAGGCATGGCGGATTCTCCTGCCGGTCCCGGTCAATTCCATCTTACCGCCGCCAACTGGCCGGAGTAAGACGGGAATCATGGTTCGAGCGGGCACTCATCCCCGGCCGCGGCAACTCTCCCGACGACCTCGGCGACGCGGCGAATCGCCTCCTCGATCTCGGCCTCGGTGGTTGTGGCGCCGAGGCTGAAGCGCACCGACGATCTCAATCGGTCGTCGGGGACGCGCATGGCCATCAAGGTCGGCGAGGGCCGGGTCGAGCCGCTGGCGCACGCCGAGCCCAGCGAGGCGGCGATGCCGGCCAGGTCGAGCTGCATGAGCAGGGCGTCGCCGTCCAGGCCGGGGAAGCCGACGTTGAGCGTCTGGGGAAGCCGCAGATCGTCGCGGACCGGCCCGTTGCGGATGACCCGTTCAGGCCCGAGCGCGGCGATCAGGCCGGCCTCGAGACGATCGCGCAGGGCCGTCCAGCGGGCGGCGCGGTTGGCCGCTTCGTCGTGCCATTTCCGGAGCGCCGCGGCGAACCCGACGGCCAGGGCCACCGCGATCGTGCCCGGCCGACGTCCCTGCTGCTGGCCGCCGCCGAAGAGCCGCGAGCCGAGCCGCACGCCGCCCTTGACCAGCAGGATTCCGACTCCCACCGGCCCGTGGAACTTGTGCGCGCTGGCCGCCAGCGTCGCCACCCCCAACGCCCGGAAATCGACCGGGATGCGGCCGACGGCCTGCACGGCGTCGGTGTGCACGCGGATGCCCCGCTCGGCGGCCATCGCCGCCAGCTCGCCGACCGGCTGGATCGCGCCAGTCTCGTTGTTGGCGAGCATCAACGTCGCGAACCGCGTGTCGTCGCGGAACGTGGCGGCCATGGCGGAGGCGTCGGCCAGGCCCTCGGCGTTGACCGGCACGCGGTCGATCGCGAATCCCGACGCCTCCAGCCGCGCCACCGGCTCGACGATCGCCGGATGCTCGATCGGGCTGGTCACCACGTGCCCCGGCGAGGTCTCGGCGCCCGCCAGCCCGAAGACCGCCAGGTTGTTCGACTCCGTCCCCCCCGACGTGAAGATCACCTCGGACGGGTCCGCGCCCAGGATGCGCGCCACCGTCTCCTTGGCCTCTTCCCAGGCCCGCCGCGCCGATCGGCCGAACGAGTGCCGGCTCTCGGCATTCCCGCCCGCCAGGAAATGCGGACGCATCGCCTCGAAGACCTCCGGGTCCATCGGCGTCGTCGCGTTGTGGTCCAGGTAGATCGGCGGTGACATGGGCGATCGGCGTAGGGTGGGTCGAGCGACATCCCTGATGTCGCGAGGCCCACCGAATGCCCCGCGCGTTCCCGGTGGGCCTCGCCGCGATGAATCGCGCCTCGACCCACCCTACGCAATTCCCTCACTCCAGGCAACGGAGCGTCAAGACCAGCCCGATGATGAAGAGGGGGATCCCGATCACGAACAGCGGTCCGGCGAGGAAGAACATGCCGACCACCATGAGCGCGAATCCCACCGCGATGCCGGTGAGCCGCCCGAGCAAGGCGATCACCCAGAAGACCAGGCGAAATGGCAAGGTCGCCAGGGACCAGACCGCGGCGAGCAGCATCAGCACGGCCCGTCCCCACGACCACCCGGTCGACGCGCCGGGGGCATATCCGCCCGATGGCCGACGGCGGCGCCACGCCACGGGGCGCGGCGAGCCGGAACCGGCGGACCACCACCGGCCGGCCAGCAGCGACGAGGATGTGCCGGACTGGGCTTGCTTCATGATCGCGTCCGGGTAAAGTACGCGCGAGCCGATGGGCGCCGCGTCTCGGCCGACGTCCCCTAGGGTATTCGTCGCCGGGAACCATCCCTTAGCGGCCTGATGGATTATTGCGGCCGGCTCGGTTTTGACAAGTCGAACTCGATGATGGCATGGGCCCAGGCAGGGAGGCCGCGACCGTGCGTCAATTCGTTCTCATTGTCGTCCTGGTCGGCGCCGCGTTCCTCGGCGGTGCCTTCGTCAATGGTCCCGGCCTGCGCTGGGTCCAGACGCAAGTTCTTGGCTCGATGGGCCTGGGCCAGGAGGGCGAGATCGCCACGGTGGACCTCAAGGGGGCGCCGAACCCGGATGGGCCCGTGGAGAAGCCCGGGGCGGGCGAGGCGGCTCGCGGGCCGGTGGCGCCGGTCCCGACGCTCATGGCGGATGCGGATGCGGCGAGGCCGGAGGCCGCCGATCGCCGGCCGATCCGCCGGGAGGGTGTCGATGGCGGGGACGGCCCGCGGATCCCGCCACCGACCGCGCCGCCGCGGTCCTCGTCCCCTCCGGCCCTGAAGGCCCCGGCCGCCACCGCGCCGCGGACGGCCCGGGTGCCCCGCGACCCGGATGTGACCCTGGCGGCCGCGCCGACGGCATCGGCATCAACCCCGCCGCCGTTGTCCTCACCCGCGGCCGATCGGGATGGCCGTCCGGCGCCGCTGGATTCGCTGGCGTCCCTGATGCCCGAGCCGGCCCCCGCGCCGCCGGAGGGCCTGGCGCCGCCCGCCCCGAAGCCGGCCCCGTCACAGCCCACGCCCGCGCCGAAGACGCCCGGCGACGACGATTGGGCCGTACTGGCCCGCAAGATGCAAGCCCTGAACGTCAGTCGGTTCAGCATCGAAGGCCAGCCCGGCGGACGCGTCGTCTTCTCCTGCCTGATCCCGCTGGCCGGCCGCCAGGCGGTCGCCCAGCGCTTCGAAGCCGAAGGCGACGATGCGCTCCAGGCGGCACGAGCCGCCTTGCGCCGCGTCGCCCTCTGGCGGGCCACCCAAACTCAGCCATCGCGTTGATCGCCAAAAGCGAGAAGGGAGGTTACCCCCGGGAACGTCAGGCACTATAATTCAGGAATCCTCGAGTCCTAGGTCCTTGAGTCCTCGGTCGTCCTTTCTCTGCCCAGGTGCCGCGGAGAGCCGACTGGCCCGCACTCGACGCGAGCCCCGGGCCGTTGCGTTGATCGCCGAGGTGGAAGGACTCAGGACTCAGGGACCGAGGACTCCAGAGCATGGCCGAGGGACATCCGCTTCGCGTGCTGTTGATCGTCACCGGCAGTACGCTCCGGGCCGAGGAGATGGATCGTCCGCTGGCCTATTACCTCAAGCAGCGGATCGAGAAGGCCCTGGCCGAGGCGATCGCCGCCGAGCGCGACGGCCTGGAAGGCTACGTGGTCCGGGTCGTGGCCGACATCCGGTGGATCCACGACGACCCGCTCCAGAACCTGCCGACCATCTCGCTGGGCGGGCCGGGCGTGAACGTCCTGGCCCAACGCTGGCTGGAGGAGATCCCCGTCTCGCTCGCCTTCGGCGAGCGCTACTTCATCCAGATGGACCCCGACCTGGTCGAGCCCCGCGCCAGCGTCTGGGGCATGGACAACCCCACCACCCAGATCGCCGTCTCCGTGTTCATCGACCGATTCCTCCCGCGTTTCCTCGAGCGCTGCGCCACCGTCGACGCCCACCTCATCCCGCCCGAGGCCGACCTCGAGGGCGAAACCGGATCGGATCTCGACGACGAAGACGACGACTGAGGCGACCGGCAGGACCACGAAAGCCGGGTCCGGACGCGTCGAGGGACCACGGAATTCACGGATCGGACGGATCGAGAAACCACGAATCACACGAAGTGACACGAATAAAGAATCAGGAAATCGGTCCGGATGGACGGACCGACCGGCGGTCGTTCCCCTTTCGTGCCAATTCATGTCATTCGTGGTCAAGAGACCGTCGGGCGGTTCGACCCGTGTTTCTCCCCTCCTCCGTGGTCGAGAACTCCGTCCGCCTGGACCCTTGAAGCGCTCTTCCTCTCCCGACATCCACGCTCCCTCGGGCCGGGATGTTGACTTTTCTCGACAGCGTTCATTCGCCGTCCTATCTTCTTAAAAAGGGGACCGGCGATGTTCGGCGGTCCGAGGCAGGCCGAAGTCCGGCCGTGGATACGGCTGGAGGCATCCGGTCCTTGTGGTCGGTGGACACTCACGCGGGGCCGATGTCCTCGCGATGGGGTGCAGCCCGATCGGTCGGGCCAAGGATTATGTCAGGATGGCACGGGATGTTCATTTCCAAGGAAGGAAGAGAATCCCCATGTATACTCCTCATCACTTATCCGAGATGGCGGGCTGGCGGCCGATCGGCGGTCGTCGGGCGGACCGCGGCCTGATCCTCTTCCTGCTGCTCGTCTGGGCCCGGTCGATCCTGGCGCCCGGCCCGGCGATCGGGGCGGAGCCGCCGCGGCGGGGTTCGACGCTGGTGCAGGTCAGTCGGACGGTGGCGCAGGACCAGGGGGCGTGGGTGATCGATTATCGGCTCCGGCACACGGGCCCGACCGGCGTGGTCGTCGCGCCGGAGGAGGTCGCGGTGAAGGTCGAGAGCTGGGTGTCGAACTCGCGGGTGGCCAGCCACGCGGTGCCGCGCCGGTCCGCGCTGGCGATCCCCCGTGGGCCGGAGCTCACGGCCATCGGCGAGGTGATCGTGGCGGCCGACGAGTCGCACCGGTGCCGCGAGAAGTTGACCTGTCATCTGTCCGCTGTCCGTGGTCCGCTGTGCGCCGACGCGGATACCGGAGTTTCCCGCTCGATCAAAGATCCGACAACGGACAACGGACAACGCACAACCGACAAGAAGCCCGGACCGATCAGCCTGGCGCCCGGGGGGATCGTGCATGTGCGCCTGCGATTGGAGCATCAGCACGTGCTCTACGGCGATTACGACCCCTTGCTGGGGGTGCGCGCCGTCGAGATGACGCTGGCCGGACAGATTGTCCGCGACCTCGTCCCGCTGGACCGCGAGCAATACCTGGCGCAGCCGCGGTTCTGCTGGCCCGAGCCGCCCGAGGATCGCCGCGACACCCGGCACTCGGTGACGGGCCCCGACAGCCTGCACCTGGAGGCGCACATCCCCGGCCATCACTATTACCGCTACCCCGACCGGCCGGTCCGCTACGGCACGCCGATGCGCCTGCGGTTCAGCTACCTGATCGCCGCCGGCACCGAGGGCGAGTGCCGCGTCCGGGTGGCCCAGTACAAGGACACGCCGACCTCCTGGCGGATGCTCAACGGCGCCGGGTTCGAGAAGTGCCTGACGGTCGTCGGCCGCTGGACCAAGGTCGAGCACGTCTTCACCACCGACGCCGAGGCCACGACGTTGGCCCTGGACTTCCGCATCGCCGGAGATACCGACATCGGCGAGATGTGGATCGACGACGTCAGCCTCGAGCCGGTGGGATGCCCGGGGCATTGCGGCCCTTGAGGCCTCGGCCTCCTGTGTAGGCTCCGTCCGGCGACCCGCGACTTGACCCAAATCCGCCCGATTCGGTTCACCCGTCCAACTCGTGATCCCATAAGGGTTCCTCGGGCGGATTCGGGACCGTGCCCTTCGCGCGTCGGCTCCGGTTCCGAGCGATCTTTTCCTGGACGTAACGGATCGCCTGGGCGACGGTCTGGATCCGGACCGCATCCTCGTCGGGGATGGTGATGTCGAACTCTTCCTCCAGCGTCATGATCAGCTCGACGTGGTCGGGCGAGTCGATCTCTCCGATGATGAGTAACTCAGGGGTCAGACGATCCTCGGGGATGCCCAGTTGATCGCGCAAGGTCGCGATCACCCGCTTCTCGACGGACATCGGTCCTCCACCGCTCTCCGGCGTCCAGCTCTTCATCGAGGTTTCAGATGATGGTTCCTATCGTGCCGTGTCGGTTCCACCGGCCTTCTCCGCCGATCGGAGCCGCAGCGGCGGCAGGGTGACGGAGCGGACTCCGAGGGGGATCTCGACCTTCTGGCGGAACCCGCGTGGGTACGCCTTCGCGTAGCCCCCGGGGAGCCCCGGCGCGAGCAATTCGGCCTCGCCGGGAGGGAGCCGGAGCCGGAAGCAGCCGCGTTCATCGGTTGTTCGTTTGGGGGCGATCAGGCCCAGGAAGTTGGTCCGGCCGGGGCCGATGGCGATCAACTCGACCGGCGCCACGGGCTCGCCGGTCTCGGCATCCACAAACTGCCCGGCGACCTCGACGCCTTCGATCAGCTCGATCGCGACGGTTTCGGCCATCCCGTCCGGCCGGAGCATCACCCTGGTCGGGAAGTAGGTCCATCGGTCGGCGGCGGGGGGAGAATGGAGATAGACCTCGGCCTCTCCCTCGGCCGTGGCGGGCACGGCGCCGACCAGTTCGAACCGGCCCAAGGCGTCCGTCTCCGCCCAGATGTTCCCGAGCGATGGCCCCGGGGGGAACTTCTGATCGCGCTTGATGAGCTGGGCCGTCACATGCGCGACCTCGACCCCCGGCAGCCGCGTCCAGACGCGGCCCACGATGCGGACCTTGTTGGTGGCAGGGGGGGCGGGAGTTGTACCCGTGCGCTGGTTCCAGATCGCGACGGCGCCGCCCGCGACGATGAGAGCGACTCCCAGCCCGATGCGGACTCGCCGCTTGCTGCCGATGGAGGGTGGGTCGGGCACGGGCGCCTCTCCTTCGATGCCGTGGCCTCGGCCGTCCCGCGAGAGTGGGAAGGGATCCGAAGGGTTCACCGTCGGGATGCAGCCAGCCCGACCGCATCGCCTCTCGGCCCTGTAGGGCGCCCTGCGAGTACCCTGCCGCGCCCCGGATTCGACGTTGCGTCTCGGGCTCACTGCCGGAGGAGCTTCTGGATGACCCCCATCAACACGCCTTCAACCTTCGGTGCGACGAGCGAAGCCTTGGGGCCGGTCTCGTATCCGCCCTGGGGATAGGCGACCTCGGTGCCGATATACTGGGGAGCATATTCGCCATAGGCCGCCATGGCGACGAAGAGGTCGGGGCGCATCTTCTGGGCGGCGAGCTGGTACTCGACGAACAGCTCGCCGGGCAGGTGGAGCACCCGGGCCTTGCCGAGCCGCAGGCAGGTGACGTCGATCGTGTCGCCGGCCTTGCACCGCCGCAGCCAGACCAGCTCTCGGGCCGCGTCGCCGCGTTCGTGCGCCGGCTTCGATGAGTCGTTCAGGATCGACCGGAGCCGGCCCTCGTCGAGGTGAGGGGCGACCGGCAGCGCGACGGGGATCAACGTCCATCCCAGGTCCCTGGCCGCGATCGGCGTCTTCTCGGTCATCTGCCACGCCTTGGCCATGCCGGCGGCGACGCGGTCGGCCAGGACCCGGCGGTTCGCGTGAGAGCCGTCGTTATACTTGCCCGCGCCGATGTTGCCCCCGCGCCGTCGAAGTGGATGTGAGGGACCCCGGTGGCCTTCTGCCGATGGTCGCGGGCCAGCCCGGGGAAATCGGGGTTGGCGATCCCGGTCCGGTAGTAGCTCTGCGGGTGCGTGGCGTAATAGGTCAGGGCCGCGATCGGCGCGGCGCCGTCCCAGAAGCTGATCATCTTGAGCATCGGGTCGATCGTGCCGACCGGCGCGTCGCGGATCACCGGGTCCTGGCAGGCGGTATAGCGGACGTATTTCACCTTGCCGTCGGGGCCGAGGATGCGGCGGTTCGAGGCCACCTTCTCGATCTCCCCTTGCCCCAGGCCGATGTGAGTGACCGGGCGGGCCTTCGCCGTCGCGCCGCGGACCGCGGCGGCGGCGCGCGCGATCACCTCGCGGGCGAACGCCGCGTCGAAGACCTCGCGGTTGATCCCCTGCTCGGCGAGCAATCGGTCGGTCGAGAAGTCGCAGATCGGCGCATCGTGCTGGTGCAGCGTGTGCACGGCGACGCGATTGGGATCCGTCCCGGCGGCCTCCGCCAGCGCCTTGCGGAATTCCACCTGGCCGTCGTTGGCGATCCCGATCCAGTCGACGGCGCAGAGCACGATTGGCCGCCCCTCGCCGATCAGGACGATCCCCTTGCACGAGAGCGGATCGCTCACCCCCTTGGTCGGGTCGTACGCCAGCGGGCTGCCCACCGGCGGCGAGGCGTCGACCGCGAAGACACCGACCTTCAGCGGCGCATCCGCGCGGGCCTCTCCCATGGCCGCGGCGATCAACAGGATCAGCGGAATCGTCGATCGAAACATGTGATGGCCCCCCACGAGGATAAAGTCTCGGCGTCGATTCTAACACCGCGAGGAGGGGGGAAGTAGGGTGGGTCGAGCCTCGATGGATCGAGGCGAGGCCCACCGCGTCGGCCGACGAGATCGGTGGGCCTCACGCCGCAGTGCGGCGTTCGACCCACCCTACGTCTCTACCGGCTTTCAGCGCCGGATGGTGATCCGGTACGAGATCGCCGGGGGAGGCAAGTTGGCGCGGAGGCCGTGGAGGATCGCGGCGTCGTCGGCCGCGCGGTAGATGAACGGCTCGCCGGTGGCCGGGTCCTTGGGGATGGGGACTTCGGTGACCTGGTCGAGCGACTCGGGCAGCTTGCCGCCGTGCGCCGCGGCGTGGAGCCGCAGGGCCTCGATGGTGCGCAATGCGGCGATGTGGCGATCGGGCCGCAGGTTGTTCGTCATCACCGACTGGATCGCCGGTGTCATCCCGGTGAAGAAGGCCAGCGGGGCGGATTTCTCGGCATGGACCCGCTCCGCGGCGGCGGCGAGCTGCGGGATCGCGTCGGGCATGGAGAGGTAACTGGCCTTGAAGTGTTCATCCCACAATTCGTGGTGCCGGCCGGCGAGGTAGACGGCGACGGCCTGATCGTCGGACATGGCGGCGAGCTGCTGATCGTTGAGGCCGCGCGATGCCTTCAGGTAGTCCCGGGCCGCCGGCAGCGACTCGGCCTTGAGCCGGGCGAGGTCCCAGGTCGCCAGCGACTTCAATGGGTCCTGGGCGTCGGTATACTCGCGGCTCCAGTTCACCATCCGCGCGTGCATCCGCGACAGGAGCGCCGACCACTCGGCAGCCGTCCGCAGCCGGTCCGATCCCGCCTCGGTCAGCTCGGGGATCATGTTCTCGCAGAGCTTCCGCTCGGTCTCCACCGCATGACGCAGGTCGAAGAGCGGCCTCGGCAGCGCGGTCAGGGCCCAGTAGAGGTTGGGCGCGCCGGGCTGCCCGATCAGCTCTTCGCAACGGCCCAGCATGACGGTCGCCCCCGCGATGCCGATCAGCCCGTTGATCAGGAACGGCCCCTCGGCGATGTGGCGGGAGAAGGCCAGGCCGGTCTCGATGGTCCGGAGGGCCCGATCAGAGTTCCCTTCGGCGATCTCGACGCGGGCCTTCAGGTCCAGCAGGCGGATCCAAAGTCGCATCCCCTGGGCGTCGGACAGCGCGATATTGATCTGGTCGAGCCGTTGCTCGGGCAAGGTATACGCCCACTGGCAGGTTTGACGGTGCGCCCCGAATTCGATCTGTTCGAGCTGCCGGCTGAACTGATCCACGAACTTGCGGGCCGCGGCGGTCGGGAACTGATCGAGCGGCACGTCCCGCATCTTCAGGTGAGTCTGTTCGATCTCGTTCCAGAGGCCATCCGGTGTTTGATATCGGATGCGCAAGTAGATCGGCGCGGCGTCGCCCGGGTTCAGATCGGCCGAGCTGGGCAAGAGCCGATACTCGAGCGCGGGCACCGGGGCCGCCGCCGGGTTGACGACCAGCACCTTCGGGTTGATGGGCTCGGGGACCTTGGCCGGCTGGGCGAGTGCCGTGATCGGCGACGCAGCGGCCAGGAACAGGGCGATGCACGCGGGCGGACCGTATCGGATTCGAATCGTCATGAAGATCTCCTTGGATCAGAGGTCGAGGACGCGCTGGATGTCCTGGGTCCGGAGCGGCGCCGGGCGCCATTCCCCTCCGGCGGGACCGGGGCTCGGCCGGTGCGGACCGGGCTCGCTCTCGACGCGGGCGCCGGGCCAGGGCACGTCGGCGACACCGTCCGCCAGCCGCGCGGTCAGCACCAGGTAACTGCCCGGCGCCGGGGGGCCGATCGGCGGGACGTCCGCCGCCGGGGCCGGAGCTTGGGATGAAGGTCGTGATGCCTCGGTCCGGGCGGCGAGGGCGGTCTCGAGCTCGAACCGTCGGGCCCGCTCGTGCGCCAGCAGGGCTCGCTCGCGACCGAGCAGGGCTCGCCGCTGAACCAGGAGGCCGCCCAGTCCCAGCGACACGAGCATCAGGGCCGCCGCCGCCAGCCGCCAGGGCCGGGCCCCGGCGGCGGCTCGGCCGGCGTCGTAGAGCATCCGGTCGCGGTCGAGCGCGCCGGCGGCGGGCCGCCAGCCCGCCAGGCGACGCTCCAGCGCGGTCAGGTCGGGTCCGATCGCGTTTTCGTCCTCGCGGCCGGGTCCGGGGTTGTCGGTGTCCATGGTGATTCGAGCCTCTCGTGCAGCCGGGCGAGGCCGGCCTGGTAGCGCCTGTGGGCGGTGGTCAGCGAGCAGCCCTGGAGCCGCGCGACGTCCTCGAAGGTCAGGCCGCCCCAGACGCGGGCGATGACGATCGCGCGGGTCTCGGCGTCCAGCTCGTCGAGCAGCCGCGCGGCGTGCGCGGCGTCGATGCGGTCGTCGGTGGCGTCGAACCACGGCGCGCCGGGGTCGGACTCCCTCCCGGCGGCCCGCTGCTCGCGCCGCCGGCGCCGGCGCGACCGCCGCGCCGCCGCGATGGCGCCGTTGCGCACGACGCGATAGAGCCAGGCGACGGGCCGATCGGGCGCCGGGTCCTGCCGCGCCAGGGCGACGAACGCGTCCTGGACGACGTCCTCCGGCGCGTCGCACCAGGGCCGGGCGAAGAGCGCCAGGGCCGCCGCGTGCTCGTCGAACAGCCGACCGAGGATCTCCGGGCCGATCCGTCTCATGGGGCTCGCGCCGGTTCGTAGGGTGGGCTGTGCCCACCGATCATTGGCCTCGACTGGTGGGCAATGCCCACCCTACTCTCATGACGCCACGACGGCCGGGTTTTTCCAAGGACTGTTGGGATTGGAGCCAGTCAGCCGGTAGACTCGGGGACTGACCGCTCGTTGACCCGGCACAGTCGGCTCCAATCGGAGGGTGACGATCGATGAAGCGTACCGACCTTCTCTCGCTCGGCGTGGTCGCGCTATTGGCCGTTGCCGGATCGGGCTCCCTCCGCGCCGACGACGGCTTCCGGCCGCTGTTCAACGGCAAGGACCTGGCCGGCTGGGTGGCGGTGAACGTGGCGCCCGAGACCTTCACGGCCCGGGACGGCCTGATCGTCTCGACGGGCAAGCCGACGGGCGTGCTGCGGACCGACCGACAATATGAGAACTTCGTGCTCGAGCTGGAGTGGCGGCACATGCAGCCGGGCGGCAACGCCGGGCTGTTCGTCTGGAGCCACGCGCTGCCGGCCGTCGGGGTGCCGTTCACGCGGTCGTTCGAGGTCCAGATCCTGGACGGCCAGAACGGCCCCAACTACACCAGCCACGGCGACGTCTTCGGCATCTGGGGCGCGACGATGAAGCCCGACCGGCCGCATCCGGCCGGCTGGATGCGCTGCCTGCCGAGCGAGATGCGGGCGAAGCCGTCGCCCGGGTGGAACCACTATCGCGTCACCTGCAACAACGGTGCGATCAAGCTGGAGGTCA
Source organism: uncultured Planctomycetota bacterium (assembly GCA_963815795.1). Lineage (GTDB taxonomy): Bacteria > Planctomycetota > Planctomycetia > Isosphaerales > Isosphaeraceae > JAKAUH01. The sequence continues at coordinate 707,576 of CAWFIC010000017.1, forward strand.
ACGGCAAGGAGGTCTCGGGCGCGAGTGAGTGCGTCCCTCGCAAGGGCTATATCTGCCTGGAAGCCGAGGGCTCGGAGTGCCATTTCCGCAACCTCCGGATCAAGGAGCTGCCCGGCACGGGCGAGACCCCGGCCGCGGCCCTGCCGGTGACGCTCGATGAGGGCTTCGTCTCGCTGTATTCGGGCCTCGACCTGCGCGGCTGGCGGTCCGACGCGGGCCACGCCGGCCACTGGCGGTCCGTTGACTCGATCCTCGACTACGACGGCAAGAGCACGGCCAAGGACAAGGACCTCTGGACCGAGAAGTCCTACGGCGATTTCGTCCTCATCGCCGACTGGCGGCTGCCCGGCAAGCCGTCGCCCCGGCCGCGCCCGGTCGTGCTCCCGAACGGCGACGACGCGAAGACCCCGGACGGCAAGACCAAGACGATCGCGATCCCTTATGCCGGCGACAGCGGCATCCTGCTCCGCGGCCAGGACAAGGCCCAGGTGAACATCACCTGCAACACGATCGGCTCGGGCGAGCTGTATGGCTTCCGGGTGGACAGGTCGATGCCGGCCGCGGTCCGCTCCGGGTCGATCCCCAGTATCAAGACCGACGCCCCGCTCGGCAAATGGAACCGGTTCGTGATCACCCTGAAGAAGGATCGCGTCACGATCGTCCTCAACGGCCAGACGGTGATCGACAACGTCGAGCTCCCCGGCCTCCCCGCCCGCGGCCCGATCGGGCTCCAGCACCACGGCGACCCGGTGCAGTTCACGAACCTGTTCATCAAGGAATTGGAGTGAGACACACTGCCCGGACTCATTGATCGGCATCAGCGGGATAGCGACGCATCGCCCTCCCGGCGCATGATCGGTTATCCGTCCGCGCGCAGGTGGAATTGATAGGATACACTACATCACCACGAGAGGAGCTCCCTTATATTCATAAGGTGGGAAGAATTGAGGGCGATTCAGAGCTTTCAGGTCCTCTTCTGACATATAAAAACTATCGTCGTACCAGGGATAACGCGATCCGATCATTGAATTATTCACCTGGAATATCCTCAGCTCCTTGCGGTCATCGTCTCTGACTGTGATGATGATTGTCCGATTCGCATCGATGTTGACGTTGAACATTGCATAACCGATCTGTGCCGGAATTCGGATGGAGATGGATCCGAGACCGACGACACCCTGATCCAGGTTGCCGACTTCGACGAACTCCAGCGCGAGGTCGGCCATCTCCTCCTTCGCGGGTACGATCACGCACCTCGCATGATGAGGGATGGTGGTGCTGAATTCGACGATGGGGTGGATCTCACGATTCTCCGAGGGATCGGCCGAGACGACGATTCTCACGTTGGATCCTCTCTTCGTCGCGCGGCCCGGACGCCATGCTTCCGAAGAGGCGCATCGGATCGCGATGCTGTTGGGGATCGCGTCGAGCAGGAGATTGTCTCGCACCTCGCCGCCCAGGATGCCCGCCTGACGAGCAATCCCCTGGGCGACGGCGGTCTCCTGGAAGCCACGGATGACGGGCACGGCACCGAAGACCTTGTCGATGACCTCCGCGACGGTGAAGATCTTCGAGCCCTGCCCGGCCAGGAGTACCATCGAGACTTTCCTCTTGTCGTCATACGGAACAATTTCGACGGCCCGACGGATGCACGACTCGACGCGGGCGTTCAGCTCGACGGTCAGCGCGCGGAATTGATCTCGGGATAGCGTCACCTCGAGGTTCTGGAATCCGCCCGGGCCGGCCTCGACGTCGCGCAGGATGAGAGTCGTTTCATCCTTGCTCCCCAGGGCGATCTTCGCCCGCTCAGCCTCGTTGCGTATTTGGAGGTGGTCTACCGCGGAAAACTCGTAGGAGCCATCGCCGATACGGCCCCGGAACGCTTCGACGGCATAGCGATAGATCGCCTCGTCGTAGTCCACGCCGCCGAGCTGCATGTCGCCCGCGACCGCCAGGACCTCCTTGACCCCGGCGTTCACCGCCGTATTGATCAGCGACACGTCGAAGGTGCCACCACCCAGGTTGACGACGGCGACGATGTAGATTTGGTCGGCGCTCGAGGCAGGGAGGATCTTGTCGTCGAGCAGGAGCGAGGCGACGCTCGGCTCGGCGATCATCCGGAGGACCTCCAGTCCCGCGAGCTGGCAGGCGCGGGCCATCGCGTTGCCCTGCGCGATGCTGAAATTCGCCGGGATCGCGACGAGGAACTTCTGGATCGTAATACCGAGGAAGTCCTGGGCATTGCGCGCGAGCGACCGGAGGATGCAACTGGCGACGAACTCCGGTGTCAGGGACCGACCATGGAGATTGTAGATGGTGGGACTGCCGAGGTGCCTCTTCACGTGGAAGACCGCGTTTTCGGGGTCATATCTGGCTCGCTCGACCGCGTCCCAGCCGACGATGTAGTCGAGGTTCTCGTCGAAGTAGACGACCGAGGGGACGAGGTGCCGGCGGTGATGGGACGGTATGAGGACGCTCGTCTCACCCTTGGCGAAGGAGATGGCGGAGTAGCTCGTCCCGAGGTCGATGGCGCAGATCGGCGGGCGGGCCGCGATCGCGCCAACGGCCTCGAACCGAGGGGCGCGGCGGATCTCGGTCCCGATCAGCCCGCTGCTCCTCCAGGCGTCGGCCCGCCTGGGGGAGACGATGACCGTCCGCTGGATGTCGAGCGGCTCGACCCGCGTGTAGGGGACCTGCTCGGGCTTGCCCTGCTGCCGGCTCAGGGCGGGGATGCGCGCGACGAGATACCGGTCGAGCTCGTAGATCGTCGCGCAACGGCCGGCATCCCCCAGGGCCTCGCAGAGGCCGTGGGTGAAGATGCCGCTCCGGAGGGACTCGGACTCGTACGAGCGCTGGCCCGGGCTGCACGAGGAGAAGATCGCCATGCCGGGTCGGGCCTCGAGCGACCCGACTTCCAGCCTCTGCCAGTCGCGGCCGGCGGACCTCCCCCCTTCCACCGTCGCGCGGCAGGCGTCCAGGAACAGGACGATCGTGCGCGCGCCCCAGTCCTGCAGGTGGCCGACGAGGTCGGGGAAGCTCAGCGAGGTCCCCTCGAGGTCGTTGTACACGGCGTCGGAAGGGACCAGGTACTCCTTGCCGTCGCGGGGCGAGTGGAACCCGTGGCCGCTGAAGAAGAGCAGGAGGAGGTCGACGCCCGGGCGGCCGGCCTGGCCCCGCGGGCGGGCGACGGCCCGGATGATGTTGTTGCGGCTGGGGGCCCGGTGGCCGGCCGACAGCACGACGACCTCGTCCTCTCCGAGGCCGCAGGCGTCGCGCGCGACCGTCGCGACCCGTCCGACGTCCTCCCCCGGGAACTTCAGCGAGGCGATGTCGGGATCATCGTATTCCGAACAGCCGATGAGGAACGCTCGGGCCGCCATCGGATGACTTCACCTCTCGGTGCGCCGGAAAACCAGCTTCAGGCCGCCCCGGAACTCGGTACTGACGCCGCCGACGAGCCGGATCTCGCCCTGCGCGCTGACGTCCACCGTGACCTCGAATTGCTGGACTTCGTAGTCTTTGACGGCGGTCGTGACGCCCTGGAACGCGGCACCGAGCTGGCGGCAGATCGACTCGAGATTGCTCGCCAGGCGCGGGACATCCAGTGTGGCCGTCCGACGAACGAGCCGCTCCACCGCGGCCCCCAGCCCCTTGCCTCCCTCGATCACCTCCAGCTCCTCATAAACGATGGGGATGGTGTGATGCCGCGCGGAGTCGTCCATCGTCTCGTCTCCTGGATGGAGTGCCATCAGATCTGGCTTCGTGAACCCGGCTGAGAGAGGTATCGAGGCCCCGAGGGCAGGTGTTGTCTTCCACCTCACTCGACGCTCCCCATAGAGCTGAGTCGTCATGCATCGAGTATAAAGTGATGTCACCGGACAAGCGAGCATCAGCCGGGTCGTCGCCGACGTTTTTGGGGCGTCGTGCCATCCTGCGGAGAAGACACCGGCTCCGCCGTGCGCCCGGTCGGCCCGTCGGATAGGTGCGCACCGGGCTCATTCGACTCCGTTCCTGTAGTCGCTCCCGACATCGGCCTATCGGCCACGGTCGGCCCGGCCGGATCGCGACGGGTGCGGGCCGGGCGGCTCGGGGCGGGCGGCGCAAGGCGTTTGATGCCACCGGTTTCGCAAGAGTTGGGCCGGGGGTGAGGTGAGGGATCCGGCTCGCGAGCCGATGGGAGCGGCACCGACGGACCGGCATTGATCCCGGGGAAGTTCTTCGGATCGCGAATCGTCCCGGACGCGACGGTGGCGCTATCGTCCGATTCCGCCGCCATCAGGTTCTGGCCGGCGACGCGGGCGAGGCCGACTTCTTCGGGCCGTTCCCCTGCCGAGGAGACTCAGGGATAGAGGCCTTGGGCGATGAGTTCCGCGCGGACATTGAGCCGGTGACGGGTATTCATCGCCAGGACGTAGACGGTCGTCCGGCCGGTGCGCGTGAGCCCGACGATGAAGGCGCCCCTCAGGGTGAAATGATCGGCCCAGCGATCTGGCCGGGGATTGAACAAGGGGACGATCGCGCCGCCGTCGGGATCGATGCCCGTAAGATTCGGACCTTTATGTGAATTGCAGTGGATGCAAGCGAGGGCGAGGTTGGACGGGACGTCGCTTCCGAGATGCTGCCTGGCGACGATGTGCTCGACATGATGGGTCGTCTCGGAGTACTCCTGCGGGTGCAGGCAGTATTCACAACGGTTGCCGGCGCGCTCGCGAACGAGCTCCCGGGTGGCTTCGTCCATCAGTTGGCATCCTGGTCCATCAGGAATCGCCGCGCCTTCAACTTGATCAGGCTGACGATCTCGGCGCCCTCGACGAAACCGTCGTACTCGAGGCGCTCGGCCTCGGTGAGCTGGCCGTGGTTGCAGCGGTCGGCCAGTTCCTGGATTCGAGCCTGGATATCGGGTGCGATGCGCAGCGCGACGATGCGCCGCGCCACTTCGGCGTCGAGGCAGTCGCTGAGGGGGTCGAGCATCCGGTCCAGCGCGGTCATGGGAGACGATGTTTCCATGCTGTCCAAACTACCAGAAAGAGCCGATCTATCAAAGGGGAGATCCAGCCACGTCCGTTACAAGACCGCCTCGTGCCCCCGATGTCGTCCGATCGGCCGCGGTCGGAGCCGGCCGGATCGCGACGGGTGCGGGCCGGGCGGCTCGCCAGGATGCATGGCGCGGCCCGAAGATGAGGATGCCTGCCGAGTTTCGTCCGGGTAGAATGGAAAGCGGCTCCGATCTCTTCAGAAGGGAAGTCCGACCCTCCGGATTCACGACATGCCGACGATCCAACTCCAGGCCGAGGTCTCCCGCGATGCGCTGCTCGAGGCAGTCGGTCAGCTCAGCCCGCCGGAACTCGAGCAGTTCGTCGCCGAGGTGCTCGAGCTCCGATCGCGGCGCATGGCGCCGCGGCTCGGCGCGACCGAGTCCGAACTGCTCGCGCGCATTAACCGGGGCTTCCCGGAAGGGCTGCAAGGTCGTTACGACGAGCTGATCGCCCGGCGTCGGGACGAGGCCCTCACGCCCGAGGAGCATCGGGAGCTCTTGCGGCTCACCGCGGAGGCGGAGCGCCTCGAAGGGGAGCGGCTGTCGGCGCTGGCGGAACTGGCGCGGGCCCGCGGTGTCCCGCTGCGGACCCTGATGGACGACCTGGGAATCCCGGCGCCGTCCGATGGCTAGGCCGCGCGTCCCAGCCCGTGTGAGACGAGACGTCTGGCGTCTCGCCGCCGGCTGCTGCGAATACTGCCGCAGCCAGGCCCGGTTCGCTATGCAGCCGTTCTCCGTCGAGCACATCATCCCCCGCAGCCGGAGCGGAGACTCTTCTCGGGGCAATCTGGCCTTATCGTGCCAGGGATGCAACAATCATAAATACAACCATACCGAGGGCTCCGATCCGGCGACTGGGCGCGCCGCCCCGTTGTTCCATCCGCGCCGACAGCGGTGGGGCGACCATTTCGCCTGGAGTGAGGACGCGACTCTCATCGTCGGCCTTACCCCAACCGGACGGGTCACAGTGGCATTGCTCCACCTCAACCGCCCGGAGCTGGTTAATCTCCGGCGGATCCTCGCGGCAGCCGGCGAGCACCCGCCGGCCGGTCTGTCCGCTTCGGCCGACGAATGATCGAGCCGATCCCCGCCGATCCCGAGACCAGGCCGCCACAATTCTCGCAGATCACCGATCTCGGCCCGTGAGCCGATCGGCCCGGCCCGACGGGATCGCGACGGGTGCGGGCCGAGGAGTCGGCGGCACACCGGCCGCGTACGCCGGAGGCCATCGAGCGCGCCCCTTGACAGCCGACCGATCGTGGTGTATCTAACCACTAGGTTATCTAACCAACTGGTTCGATACACATGGCAACAGATACCCTGAGCACTACGTTCGCCGCGCTGGCCGATCCGACTCGCCGCGCGATCCTCGCGCGGCTCGCGGCGGGCCCGGCCACGGTCAAGGAGCTCTCGTCGCCGTTCGCGATGAGCGGGCCGGCGGTCTCCAAGCACCTCCGAGTACTCGAGCGCGCCGGGCTCGTCACGCGCGGCCGCGAGGCGCAGTGGCGCCCCTGCCGGCTGGAGGCGGCGCCGCTGAGGGAGGTCGCCGACTGGGCCGAGACCTATCGCCGCTTCTGGGAAGCCAGCCACGATCGGCTGGATGAGTATCTCCAGCACCTCCAAGCCAAAGAAAAGGAGAGCAACCATGGACGAGGCCCATAGCATCCGGGGCACGACGTTCACGACGCCGTCGGATCGGGAGATCGTCATGACGCGCGTCGTCAACGCGCCGCGGCAACTCGTCTGGGAGGCCTGGACCGACCCCGAGCACCTGCCGCGATGGATGCTCGGCCCGGAGGGCTGGTCCATGCCCATCTGCGAGGTCAACCTCCGCCCGGGCGGGGCGTGGCGGTTCGTCTGGCGTCATGCCGACGGCCATGAGATGGAGATGCGCGGCGTCTATCGCGAGGTCGCGCCGCCCGAGCGGCTCGTCTCCACCGAGTCGTGGGGCGGCGACTGGCCCGAGACTCTCAACACGCTGATCCTCTCCGAGCAGGACGGCACGACGACGATCACGCAGCGGGTCCTCTACCCGTCGAAGGAGGCCCGCGACGCGGCGCTCCGGACGGGGATGAGGGAAGGGGTCTCCCTGAGCTTCAATCGTCTGGCCGAGCACCTGCAAACGATGGACTGAAAAAGGGGCACGAAGAGGAGACTTTAGCACCATCGCCGGGGATTTCAGGATGACGGAGCTTGGTCCGAGCCGTAAACTAAGGGGGAAGAGCCTCTTGCTCAGGAGGGCGACGCCATGCTCTGCCCTGCAGTCTACCCGCCGGACCCCACCTTGGGCATCACCGATCCCCAGATGCTCCCGGACCCGAAGGTCGTCCCGCGCAGTCGGAATTACCCGCATCGGCCGTGTCCGAAGTGCGGCAAGTCTTGCCCTCGGGATCGGGTCCGGACCCGCACCCTGCATGATCTCGGCGATCCGTTGGGGGGGCGGCCCCGTGACATTCACCTCACCTATTCGCAACACTACTGCGTCCGGTGCCAGCACTACTTCACCGCCGACATATCCGGCCTGGCCGCACCCAAGGCCCGCTACACCCATCGGGTCGTGGCCCTGGCCGTCCGGCTGGTCTTCGAGGACGGCTTACCCTATCAGGCCGCCAGTTGGCACCTCTGGCGCGACCACCGCGTCTTCGTCCCCTTCGCCACCATCCAGAACTGGGTCGAGGCCGGGGGGAAAAAAGGCGGCCGACCGGATCGGGACCGACTACCTCGATTGGGCCCTCGACGGCTTCTCGGGATACATCGCCGCTGATGAGTTATATGACGGCCCCTTCTGCGTCCTGTCGATCGTCAACAACCGCGCCTTCAGGCGGCTCTGTTACGAGGTCCTCGACCACGCCCCGACTCACCGGGATATCCGGAGGTTCTTCCGCCGCTTCCGGGCGGCCCTGACCGGCCGGGGGTTGACCCTCCGCGGAGTCACCACCGACGGTTCGGACCTGTATCCACGGCCGATCTCCGAGGTCTTCGGAGCCGTGGAGCATCAGGTCTGTCGCTTCCATATCCTGGCGGAGCTGAACAAGGCCGTCCTCCGCGCCATCGCTCGGGTCCGCAAGCACCTGGCCGCGCAGCAGCCGGAGCTGCCGCGCAGGCGCCCCGGCACACCGGAGGCGAGACGGAAGGCCCGGCGACGCCGGCATCTGCAACGGAAGGTCGGGGACCTGTTCGAGCATCGCCATCTGTTCGTGAAGCGGCACCTCGCGGAGGGTGAGCGCCAGATACTCCGACGCATCACTCGGGGTTTGCCTCAGTTGGGGGCCCTCCGACGAGTGGTGGAGGAGATCCACCGGTTGTTCGACCGCCGGTGCCGCACTGAGACGGCCTTGAGGAAGCTGGCTCGGCTGCGGGCTCAGGTCCACCACTTCAAAGGGATGAGACCGATCTTCCAGAAGCTCGAGTCCCCCGACTTGGAGAAGGCCCTGACCTTCCTCGACGACAGCCTGCTGGGTTCGACCTCCAACGCGGTGGAACGGGGCAACCGCCGGCATCGCAAGATGCAGAAGACGGTCTACCGGGTCCGAACTCAAGCGACGATCCGCGGCCGGATCGCCCTGGACATGTTCCGCGAGATCCAAGGTCCGCCCCGCGCCGAAACGATGAAGGTACTCCACCGCGCCAGGCTGCGATAATCCCCGGCGATGGTGCTAAAGTCTCACGAAGAGCCGTCATCGATGGCCGCGTCGGGTGCTCTGCGAGCACCGGGTCAGACACGTGGATGGGGATCGGTGCTCGCAGCGCACCCTACGAGGGCCTTTCCGACCATCGGAGACGGAGTATCGGGTGCCGCGCCGGCGAGCACCCGCCGCCCGAACCGGCCGGGCCCGCCGACGGGTGACCGATCCATCTCCGACCCATCCGATCGCAGGACCGCTCCCACCCGTTCCCCGACACGGCCCGATCTGCTATCGTCGGGGCCGGCGAGGCGAGATGGACAGCGGGCGGCCTCCGGAGGAGCTCACACCATGTCACGATCCGAAGCGCACCTCGATCGGCGCGATTTCCTGCGCGGCTCGCTGGCCGCGGCGGCGGCCGTCGGGATCCCCGGGGCCTCGCCCGTCGGGATCGCGGGCGCGGCGCCCGCCGGCTCGATCCGGGACGAGGCCGATGCCTTCCTCACGCGGTTCGTCCCGGGCTGGGTGCCGCTCCAGACCGCCGCCGAGGAGGCGAACTGGGCCGCCTCGACCGACGTCAGCGAGGCCCACACCGCCGAGCAGGTCGCCCGGAACCTCGCGGTCAACCGATACGTCGGCGACCCCAAGGTCATCGACACGGTCAAGCGGCTGCTCGATCAAAAGCACGAGCTGCTCGACCCGACGATCCGCCAGCTCGAGAAGGTGCGCCTCCGCGCCGCCGAGGCGCCCGGGACCGTGCCCGAGGTCGTCATGGCCCGCGCCGAGGCCGAGGCGAAGCAGTCGGCCGCCCAGGACGGCTTCGCGTTCCGCATCCGGCGCGGCGACAAGGAGACCCCGGCGTCGGCCAACGACATCGATCGCATCCTGGTCGAGTCTCGCGACCTCGACGAGCGCAAGGCCGCCTGGGAGGCGTCCAAGGAGATCGGCCGGCCGCTCCGCGCGGGACTCCTGCGGCTCCGCGACGTCCGCAACAAGGTCGCCCGCGCGATGGGCTTCGACGACTTCTTCGCGCTCCAGGTCGCCGACTACGGCATGACCGTCCCCGAGATGCTCGCGCTCTGCGACCGCCTGATCGCCGAGATGGAGCCCCTGCATCGCCAGCTCCACGCCTGGGCCCGCAATGCCCTGGCGAAGCGGTACAAGGCCGAGGTCCCGCGCGACGGCAAGATCCCCGCCCACTGGCTCTCCAACCGATGGGGTCAGGACTGGCCCGGCCTGGTCGAGGGCATCGACATGGACGCCCCCTTCAAGGGCAAGCCCAGGGAGTTCATCACCGAACAGGCCGAGCGGTTCTACGTCTCGCTGGGCTTCCCCCGCCTGCCGTCGTCGTTCTGGGCGAAGTCCGACCTCTACCCGGCCGACCCGAAGTCGGGCCGCAAGAAGAACAGCCACGCCAGCGCCTGGCACATCAACTTGAACGACGACGTCCGCAGCCTGATGTCGATCGAGCCCAACAGCCGGTGGTTCACCACGGCGCATCACGAGCTGGGGCATATTTACTATTTCATCAGTTACTCGACGCCCTCGGTGCCGTACCTGCTCCGCGCGGGGGCCAATCGGGCGTTCCACGAGGCGATCGGCGACCTGATCGGCCTGGCGGCCGGGCAGCGGCCGTATCTCAAGCAGGTCGGGCTCTTGAGCCCGGGGGCCGAGAAGGCCGACGCGGTGACCTTCCTGCTCGACACGGCGCTGGACGGGGCTTCCGTGGTGTTCCTGCCCTGGTCGGCCGGCGTGATGACGCGCTTCGAGCACGACTTCTACGCGGGCAAGATCGACGACGGGGCGCTCAATGCCGCGTGGTGGGCGCTGGTCGGTCAGTACCAGGGGATCGCGGCGCCGGGCGCACGGCCCGAGACGTTCTGCGACGCCGCGACCAAGACGCACATCAACGACGACGCGGCGCAGTATTACGACTACGCGATCGCCACGGCGATCAAGTTCCAGCTCCACGATCACATCGCGCGGGAGATCCTCAAGGAGGACCCGCGCGAGTGCAATTATTACGGCAACGAGCGGGTCGGCGACTTCCTCCGCGGCATCCTCGCCCCGGGCGCCACGAGGGACTGGAACGCCGTGTTGCGCGAGGCGACCGGCGAGGGGCTCTCGGCCCGCGCGATGGCCGCGTACTTCGCGCCCCTGGCTGCATGGCTCGAGCGCGAGAACAAGGGTCGGACCGTGGGGTGGAACTGAGTCGGTCGGTGCAACCCACCGGGATGGTCCGGGCCGGCGCCGGTGGGTTCGCCCACCCGACGGGCGTCGGTGGATTGCACGCATCCCACGCCCCCGTTTCACCGCGGGCGGATCGGCCCGGGCGACACCCTCTGGGTCGGAATCGTCCGAGCGGAGCCGATTCGCTCGTCGATTCGCTCCTGGATGCGCGTCAGGCTCTCGATCTCCTCGTAGAGCTGCCTCACGCGCTCGATCTCCTTGGGGTCGTCGTGCCGCGACCGCCTGACCGCGGGGTCTCGCGAGGGTTGCCCCTTGGCCTGGAGTCGGGCTTGCGACTGCTCGATGTCCGACCGGGCCTGGGCCACCGCCTTCTCCGCGGCGGCCGCCCGATCGAGCGCCTCCCGGGATTGCCGGATCGTCCAGATGAAGGGCACGGCCAGCAGCATGCAGGCCGCGGCGCCGATCCGCATCGGCCGCGTCAACAGGCGGGCGGCCAACTTCCGTATTCCACCGACGTCCATGTCTTGACCTCCTTGCTGGGGCCGGCATCGCGATCGCGCATCCCACCCCGGCCCCGACGTTTGCGGTGCCGGATCTTACCCGGATTGAGGAAAACGCTCCACCTCAACCGGGGCCGTCCCGATCGGAAATCTCCCCCGATCCCGAGCTTTTTGCTGGAATCGACCGCGCGGCCTACGGTATCGTCGTGGCGAGACAGCCGGACCGCCTGAAGGCGGGACTCCAGCGAAGGACATCATCGTGAGGAGGCACCCCGCATGAGCACGACGTCGGAAATCCACCTGGCCCGGAGGGTCCTGCGTCACGAGCTGGAGGCGATCCGCGGGAACTGGGGCTGGATCCTCGCCCTGGGGATCATCGAGATCGTGGCGGGTACGCTCGCCATCGGGATGCCCCTGGTCGCCTCGCTCGTCTCGGCCGTGGCGTTCGGCGCGCTGTTCCTGGTGGGCGGCATCGCGCAACTCGTCGGCGCGTTCTGGACCCGCGACTGGAGCGGGTTCTTCCTCAACCTGCTGATGGGCGTGATCTACCTGGTCCTCGCCCTGATGTTCCTCCGCCACCCCGGCGACGCGCTGCTGGCCCTGTCGCTGTTCCTGGCCTGCGCCTTGATGGTCAGCGGGCTGTTCCGGATCATCGGATCGCTCGCGTATCAGTTCCCGCAGTGGGGTTGGACGCTCCTGGGCGGCGTCATCAACCTGGCCCTGGGGATCTACATCTATAGCCTGTGGCCGCTGGACAGCTTCCTGGTCATCGGCCTGTTCGTCGGGATCGACCTGATCTTCACCGGCTGGACCTGGGTCGCGCTGGCCCTGGCCGTCAAGAACCTGGGCCGCCGGCTGGCCGCCGGCGGAGCCGCCCCGAACCCGGCGGGCTGATCGGATCGGATCGGCCCGGCCCGAGGGGGCAGGTCCCCCTTCTCTGATCGACCGGGCGGTCGGAAGCACGGCCTTCCCGCCCCGCGGGATCACCGCCGTGATCGGGCCTCCGCTCGATCCGCATCCCATGTTTCCTTTTCTCAACAAAGGGGCCAATGCCGTTGCGGCCGGGCTATTAATGTGATTAGGATGTGCTATCCTGCATCGTTGCGCTGCTCCGCGGCGGAATTCGGCGATTGTCTACGCCCGTGAACGGACGTTCCTAGGGGATGGGAGTAAGGGGTATCATGAGACCGCGTATCAAGGGCGCGTGGATCATGGCAGGGATTGCCGTGCTCGGGGCGATGGTCGCCGGAGGGGAGGCTCGGGCCGGGTCTCGGGGCATCACCATCGGCGGGGGGTTCAAGCCGACGACCGGCGATCCGCCTTACGATTACGTCTTCACTGTGGAGCTCGATCCGGGTTTCGAGATCCAGCCCCCCACGTCGCCGCCCTATGATGACTTCCAGGTGCTGGGCCTGGTCGGGGTGACGAGTGCCTCGCTCCATTCCGAGCCGGGCAGTTTCCCCAGCGTGACCTGGTTCGCCCAGCCCGCGACCGACAACATCACCTGGACGTTCAACGGCAACACGTCGATCCCCAATAACAACCCCCCCGGCTCGAATATCGAGGTGCCTCTCGGCACATTCACAGTCGAGACGACCCAGAATTTCCCCAACGGACCGCCGGTCTTGCCCGGCACCGTCATCGATTACAATTTCACGGTCTTCGACCTGAGCACGGGGACGACCATCACGGGGTCCAACTCCTTCAAGATCGTCGCCCTGGGGGTCCCCGAACCATCTTCGGTCGTCCTGCTCATGGTGGGCGCCGCGGCCCTGCCCGCGATCGCCGTCGGCCGGAGGCGACGCCGGGTGCCTCGCACCGACTGATCGCGCATTGATAGGTGTAAACTCATCGCTCCCACCGATCGCGCCATCCGACCGATCGCGCGGCGGCGATCGATCGCGATCGCCCTCCGGGTTTGTAAGGCACGCCGCAAACCCTGCTATATTAAGTATTTATTTCATTTTATCAACTCGAGCCGCTACATCCTTGCTGACAGCCCATCAATCTGCTTAGGATGTATCTTCCCGAAATCAATACCGCGACGTTCCGCGCCGTGAGCGGTGGGCGGTCGGTTTGGGCCAGGCGTCTATCTCCGGGCGAGCGTCGGTTCGGCGAGGATGTCGATCGGGTGCGCCCGGGAACCAGACGAGCGATCCGATCATCCCCGGGTGATCGTGGAGGAGGATCTGATGGGATCGAAATCCCGAGGCGGGTGGATGTTGCTGGGGATCGCCGTGCTGGGGGCGATGGTCGTCGTCGGGCGCGAGGCCCGTGCTGGGATCTCCCTCACCGGGGGGTTCAAGCCGACGACTGGCGACCCGACGTATGACTATAGTTTCGAGGTCTATCTGGATCCCGGCGACACGATCACGACCGGGGACTCGTTCACCATCGACGCCTTGCCGGGCGTCGTCCCCAAAACCGCTTACAAGTCGCTGAAACTCCCCAGTTACTCGTTGACCGGTGAGCCCGACGATCCGCCCGGGGTGATCTGGACCCCTTCGATCAGCCTGCTGAGCACCACGAAATACCCCGACCCTTATAAGTCCAACATTACGTGGACGTTCTATGGCGATACGCCGATCGTCAATCCCGCCGGTTCGGGCCAAAAGATTGACCTCGGTGAATTCGATGTCGTGACGGCCGTGAACTTCGCGACCAATCCGCCCGTGACCAACGGCACGCCAGTCAACTACGCGTACACCGTGTTGGGCGGCAATGGCAAATCGTCTTCCGGCACCGGGATCGTGGAACTCTTCAGCCTCGTCCCCGAGCCCTCGTCCGCCACGATCGTCTTGCTCATGGGCGGTACCTCGGGCTTCCTCGGCCTCATCGCCCGCTTGAGGCGACGGCGGCCGGCCTCACACTTCGGAAGGCTGAAGGCTGAATGACCATTTTCTTCGGCGATCAGCCTTCCAGACCTTTCTGCCGAAGCCGGATGCGTGCGGAGCGGGTGGCTCGGACGGGGACTTTGCTTCAGAAGGCTGAGTATCGCGCCGCCGAGGAAAGGCCCGGAATACCCCCGGGAGGGCGAGCCTCTGTGCGAGCCGGTCCCAGCCAGGGGCTCGGACGGAGCCTCGCCCTCCCCGATTCCAATCCCCATTTCCGGGGAGGGGTACTGAGGCCCGAAGGCTGACGACCTTTTCAGCCTTCGGCCTTCAGCCTTCGACAGAAGCCCTCATCGGCGGCTGAGGTTGACCAGCGAGCTCATCATCGTCTTGAACTCGGGGCGCGACTCCAGGATCTTGATGGCCGGGTCGTCCTTGAGGCCCGCGACCAGCTTGGGATTGCTGTCGATCGCCTCGCGGAGCAGCATGATCGAGCGGGTGAGGTAAGGGCGGGTCAGGCGTTCGCGATCGGCCGGGACGAGCTTGGGATCGCCGCCGACCCGGTCGGCCACGCGGGCGAGGATCCACGCGGCGTCGAGGCAGGCCTCGCCGTGGGCGGAGTCGGGCATGACGCGGGGCAACCGGAGTGCGCCATCCGCCGCCTCCTGGTAGGCACCCCGCTTGAAGTTGACGTCGGCGAGGGCCTTGAGTCGGTCGCCGAGCAGCTTGCGCATGCTGCTGTGATTCCGGCTCAGTTGCACGGCACGCTCCTGTTGTTCGACGGCCTTGGCCAGGACGACAGCGGCCTCGCGGAGCCGGCCGGTCTCGGCCAGCAACTCGGCCTTGAGGCCCTGCACCATCCCGAGCTGGCTGTGATAATCGATCGACTTCGGGGCCGCCGCCACGACCTGCTCGAAGCTGGCCTCGGCCTGGTCGAGGATCGGCTCCGCCTCCTTCAGTCGCTTGTCCTTGAACACGCATTCGCCCAGGTTATATTGGATGACCGCCAGGCGATAGCGGTCGGCGAGGCTCGCTCCCTTCGCGGACGCCAGGGGTTTCGAAGATGGCCTTCGCCCGGCGGATGTGCGGCTCCGCCTCGCCGAACCGCTCCTGGAAGGCCAGCGAATCGCCCAGGTTCGTCAAGAGATCGGCCCGCAGTTGCAGCCATTCCGGGCTCTCGGGCCGGCCGTCCTTCGCCGCGAGAACGGCCAGTCCCCGCTGGTAGACCGCCTCGGCCTGCACGTTCCGATCGGCGATGACGGCCAGCGCGCGCGCCCTGGGCTTTCAAACACCGCGCCTGACCGATCCGATATTCGATGGCGTCGGGATGGGCCGCGACCAGCTTGTCGAAGAGGCCTTCCGCCGTCCGGTAGAGCTCGTCGGCCCTGGCCGGATCGCTCGCCTCCATCGCCAGGGCGAGGTTGACGAGGTTCTTCGCCAGCAGCTCGCGATAGCGGGGCCGATCGGGGTAGTCGTTGACCAGTTTCTCGTTGATGGCTCGCGCCGTCTGCAGCGACGCGAGCGCCGGGCCGGTGTCCCCCTTCTCGCGCAGGAGGTCGCCCAGGCAGATGTGGTCCTTGGCCAGGTCGAAGCGGATCTGGATGTCATCGGGCGACCGGGCGGACACCGCGGCGTTGACCTCGACGGCGCGCTGGAGGATCGGCTCGGCATCGCCGGGGCGGACCTGCTCCGACAGGACGACGCCCAGGTTGCTCAGGGTCCGAGCGAGCACGCGGCGATACTCGGCGCGCTCGGGGAAGTCCTGGGTCAACCGCTCGGCCAGCGTCAGTTCTCGGCTGAAGTGGGCCTCGGCGTCGGCGAGCCGCCCCGAGCTCTCCTCGATCGCGCCCAGGCTGTTGAGCGCCCGGGCCAGGGCCTCGCGGTGCCGCGGCACGGTGGGGAACTCGGGGACCAGCTTCTCGAGCATCTCGATGGCCCGGCGGAAGTCCTTCTCGGCGTCCTCGAGCTGGCCCAGCTCGCGACGGACCCAGCCGCGGGCGTCGATGGCCAGCGCCAGGTCATTGCGGGCCTCGGCGAGCCTGGCGTCGGCGGCGCGCGCCCGCTCGAGCTCGTCGATGGCGCGGTCGTAGGCCGTCGCGGCCTCGGCCCACTTGCCGTCGAGCCGCAGCAGGTCGCCCCGGCTCTTGTCGGTCTGGCCGAGGCGGAGGATGTCCTCGGCGGTGGCGGCCGGATCTCGCTTGGAGTCGGCGAGGACTTGCTGCGCCTCGAGGGCCTGGGCGTAGAGCGGCTCGGCCCGGCCTCTTTCGGTCATGCTGCGGACGAGGAGGTCCCCCAGCAGGTTGCGGGTGCGGGCCAGCAAACGCTTCGCCTCGCGCCCCACCCGGGCGTCGCCGGCCATCGGCTCGAGCGTCGCGATCCCCTTGCGATACGCGGCCTCCGACTCCGGCAGCCGGCCCAGCTTGCGCTCGATGTCCCCCATCTGCTGGTAGGTCCAACCTTGCTCCACCCGACCGGCCGGGTCCTTGGCGGAGCGGCCGGTGAATCCCTCGAAGTACTTCAGCGCGTCCTGGAGCATGTCGCGCTGGACCGCATCGAGCTGATCGTCGAAGGCGATGTCGGCGCCCTTGGTGAGCAGGTGGACGGCCTGGCGGGCCTGCTGGCCCTGGGCCTCGGCCTCGTTTCGCTCGCCGATGACCACCGGGGTGGTGATGCCCAGGGCGAGCGTCAGGGCCGCGAGCACGGTGGCGGCCACGCCGACCTTCGTCCGGTTCCGCCGCACCCACCGCCAGGCGCGGTGGCTCCACGGCTCGGCGTATGCCTGGACCGGCTCGTCGGCCAGGTAGCGCCGGACCTCCTGTGCCAGGTCGGACGCGAGCTGGTAGCGATCCGCCTTCTCCTTGCGCAGGGCCTTGAGGCAGACGGCCTCCAGGCTCGGGGCGATCTCGGGGACGATCTGCCGCGGGGGAGTGGGCGGCTCGTTGCAGACCTTGCGGATGATCTCGGAGGTCTTGGGCCCGACGAACGGCGGGCGGCCGGTGATGACTTCATAGAGGATCGCGCCCAGCCCGTAGATGTCGGACCGCTGGTTGACCAGGTCGTGCCGCGCCAGGGCCTGTTCGGGGGCCATGTAGGCGGGCGTCCCGAGCAACTGGCCCTGCATGGTCCCCTCCGGCCCGGCGCCCGACTCGGGGACCTTCCGCCCGGCGGATGGGCCGGCGGGGTGCGCGCTGCCGTTGGCGACGGGGCTGCCGTTGGTCCCATGCCCGGCGCCCGAGACCGGTCCCGGTCCGGACTCGGAAGCGGCGGCTCCGCCCGGTTGCGAGCCGTCGGAGGCGGCGCCGTCGGGATCGTCGGCGAGCGTGAGGTCATAATCGGACCGGGGCGCGGCGCAGGTGGCGGCGGTCGCCGCCTCGGGGCCCAGCCGGTCGGCGGGGACGGCCGCCGGGCCGCCCCGCTCCTGGACCTGGACCTGCGCCGGGTCGAGCCCGACCCGCTTGGCCAGCCCCCAGTCGAGCACGATGACCTCGCCGAAGTCGCCGAGCACGATGTTCTGGCCCTTGAGGTCGCGGTGGATGACGCCCCGCGAATGCGCGTAGGCCACGGCCTGGCAGACGCTGGCGAACGACTCCAGCAATCCCACCATCTCGACGGAATCGGCCCGGCCGGCGGCCCGCTTCTTGTGATAGGCCCGGACCGCCTCGGTGAGGGTGCGGCCCCGGACGAACCGCATGGTGTAATACGGCGCGTCGCCCTCGCCCAGCTCGTAGACCGGGACGATCCCCGGATGCTCGAGCTGCGCCGTGATCTTGGCCTCGTAGAGGAACCGCGAGCAGACGATGGCGTTATCGGACTGGTCGGGGCGCAGTTCCTTCAGCGCGATCTGGCGGCCCAGGGCGCCGTCGCGGGCCAGCCAGACCCGGCCCATGCCCCCCTTGGCGTGGAGGTGGGTCAGGGTGTAGCGTTCGCGGGCCTCGTGCTCGCCCGGCGAGAGGCTGCCGAGCACCACGTGGCCCCCCCCCTGTCCGGCCGCCGGCTGGGGCGGCACCGGGCCCGCCTGCGGCACGACGCCGGCCCCCGCGGCCCCGCCCAGGGCCTCCAGCGACCGGCCGTCGATCGTGGCCGCCAGCGTCGCGTGCGGGTCGCCCCCGTGCGAGGCCAGCTCCACCTGGACCGCCTCCATGACCTGGGTCTTCTGCTCGTCGGTCATCAACCCGCGATCGACCATCAAGTCGGCCAGCGGCTGCGTCGGCTCGGCGGCCCAGGCCGCGCAGGTCTCCGCCAGGCCATCCGCGTCCACCGCGCCGCTCTGGAGTGCGACGACGCCAAAGAGCAAGTTGCGCTCGTTGTCCATGGCAACCTCACCATCGGGTCGAATCGGGTCAGGTCAGATCGTCGGTCCGAATTGACAACTCCCCGAAACTGTATATCCGGGAGTCCGGGGCGAATCCCCTCACGCTCACGCCGCCGTGTTCGGGCGCGAGGTTCGCCATCCCGTCCCGCGAGGGCCCATTTCCTGGCTCCAAGCCTCGACGCTCAAATCGAAGAGTTTAACCGATTTCGTGCGTGTTGAGAAGCCTCCACCATGTACGCATCCGATCAGTCCCGACCCCGGCTGAGCCGGATCGCCGCCCGGCCCGACCATTGTGCGCATATCACGGCCCGCGGCACCCGGGAGCGAAGTCCCCGGATACCGCGGGCCGTTCGGAAGACCATTTTTCAGGAGCCGCTCAGTGGGCGGTGCTCACCGGACATCGGTTCGCTCAACGGTCATCGTCTTCTTCATCCCCCTCGGCCTCGAGCGCCTTGAGCTCCTCGGCCAGCTTGCGAATCTGGGCCTCCAGGGCCGCGATCCGGGCCTCGCGGCGGCGTGCCCGCGCCGTGGTCCTGGCCTTCGGCTGCTCTTTGGCCTTCGCCTTGACGTCGCGGCTCGCCTGGGCCCCGGCCTTCTTCTGGGCCGCGGCCTTTTCCTTCACCTTCGCGCCCAGATCCTTCATCTGCTTCTCGAACTCCGAGCCCGGGCCGAACTTCGTCCCTAGCTCCTCGCCGAGCTTCTTCATCTCCTTCTCGAACTCGGAACCGGGCCCGAGCTTCGCCTCCAGCTCCTTGCCCAGATCCTTCATCTGCTTCTCGAACTCCGAGCCCTCGCCGAACTTGGCCCCGATTTCCTTGCCGAGCGCCTCCATCTTCTTCTCGAACTCGGGCCCGAACTTGGCCTCGATCTCCTTGCCGAGCGCCTCCATCTTCTTCTCGAACTCGGGCCCGAACTTGGCCTCGATCTCCTTGCCGAGCGCCTCCATCTTCTTCTCGAACTCGGGCCCGAACTTCTTGTCGATGTCGATGTCGATGTCGATGTCGATGTCGTCCTTCTTGACCTCCGCCTTCTTTGCCTTGGCGTCGGCCTTGGCCTTCGCTTTCGCCTCAGCCCTGGCCTTGGCCTTCGCCTTGGCTTTCGCCTCGGCCTTCTTGGCTCGGTCGGCCTGCTTGTCGTCGTCATCGTCATCGTCGTCATCATCTGCGTCGTCGTCCGCGTCGTCATCGTCATCGTCGTCATCATCATCCGCGATGGTGGCCAGCGGGCCCGGGTCGACCGCCGTCGCCAGGGCTGGTGCCGGCATGGGTGCCGCGGCCGGTTTGGCCGCCGAGACGACCGCCGCCGACCAGGAGGGCAGGGCCAGGAGGACCAACAAGGCGGCGGCCAGGAGGACGAGCGGGGAGAGCCGGCAGGGGACGCGTTCGTGCAGGATCATCGTCAATCTCCTCTCGAGGAAGCGGCCCGAGCCGGCGACACCCAACGCGGGTGCCGGGAAGACGGCGCGGGAGAGCGCCGAGCCGATGTCAAAGAGGGTCTCGGCGTAGGCGAGGCGGCCTTCGGGCAAGGTCCAGACCACCCAGGCGTCGCAGGCCAGCTCGGCCTCGGCGTCGAGCCGGGCGCGGGTCAGCCAGTACAGGGGGTTCCACCACCAGAGCAGCCCGGCGACCAGCTCGAGCCGGCTGACCCAATGGTCGCCGCGGCGGAGGTGCGCCAGCTCGTGGGCCAGGATGCCGCGCCATCGATCGCGATCCATCGTCTTGACCAGGGCGCGGGGAGCAGGAGCTGGGGACGACCCAGACACCAGAGCATCGGCGTGCCCAGCTCGGGGACGACCAGCAGCTCGGCGCCCGGGTGCCGAGCTGCCCGGCGATCCGATCGGCCTCGACGACCAGGTCGTCCGGGGCGGGCACGGCGAACCGGAGCCGGCGGCGGAACCTCAGGATGCGCCACGCCTGGCCGGCGGCCAGCAGCCCGGTGGCGACCAGCCAGGCGACGACCAGGCCCCGCTGCACCTCGGCCGCGGTCACTGCCGGCGTCGCGGGCCGGCCCGGAGCGGGCATCGGAGCGGGAACACAAGCGGTCGACGTCGGGAGATCCGCCGGATCGACGGCCACGGCGGCCTCGATCACCGACGCTCGGGCACACGGCATCGAAGGCGCGTCGTCATCCGTCTGGGCGTCGGCGACCGGCGATTCACGGGCGGGCTCGGCCGGGCGTGAGAGCGACGGCCAGTCCAGGTCCCGCCAGGCCACGGCCCAGGGCCAGGCGACCAGGGGCGGGGTCATCAGTTTGACCAGCACCGCCAGCCACAAGACGTGCCGGGACGTCGGGCCGATCAGGCGCACCCGGCCCGCCAGGGCCGCCACCGCGGCCAGGGCCGAGGCCACCAGCGTGGTCTCCACGAACCACCCCAACATGGGCGCACCTCCCACTCGAGTTGTAGGGTGGGCTCTGCCCACCGGTCGAGGCCGATCATCTACGTGACTACTTGCGCCGTTTCGGCTTGTCGCGTGGTTCGGTCGGCGCGGCGGGATCGGCCGCGGCCTGGTCGATGATCCGCCGCAGCCGCGCCAGCTCCTCGGGCGAGAACTTGCCGCCCTGCACCAGCGCCAGGACGAGCGGGGCCGCGCGGCCGTCGCAGAGCTCGTCGGCGGCGTCGCGGAGCCGGCGCCCGAGCAGTTCGTCGCGCGAGACCGCGGCGCGGTAGACGTGCGGGACCGTCGACGGGTCGCCGGCGACGTACAGCTTGGCGGCCAGCCGCTGGAGCAGCGTGGCGACCGTCGTGTACGCCCACCGCCGGCCTTGTGCGGCCAGCACGTCCTTGATCTCGCGGACGGTCCCCGGCCCGCGGTCCCACAGGACCTTCAGGACCTCCCGCTCCGAATCGCTCAACCCCGGCTGATTGCCCATGACCGCTCCCATCGCCCCGGACGGACCTCGACGACTCGGCGGCGTGGGGCGTGGGGCGGGCCGAACGACACGTTCCCTGCGCCGCGGCCCGCCGAAGTCGACCCGATCCCGGCGGTCCGCGCCGCCGCTCGACCTCGCCCCACACCGAGTTCCCACTCATCGTCCGATCGTGATCCGCCCGTGGCCGCCGACTCCTCCACGCGAACCCCGGCCTCCGCCGAGCGTCATCTACAACTTGTAGTAGGCAGGTTACTACAAGCTGTAGGAGGTTGCAAGGGGGAATTCGGGGGGATCGGGAAAATATTTTCGGGGGATTTCGGAGGAGCGGAGCGGCGAGGCAGGGGACGGCGACATGCGATAGAATCGGGGGAGTGCTCGCCATTCCGGTGGAGATGGCCGCGTCTCGCACCGGTTCGAGGCACGCCTGGCGGATCATTGAGATCAGCGGCGGGTGGCCATGGTATGCTGGAAGACCACGGCAAGGGCGTTGAACGGGTCCGTCCCATGGTTCGCACGCGACTCGTAGCCACCTCGCCGCCGTGCATTTGAGGCGATCATGATCGCGGGAGCCGCTCCGCGTTTCGAGTGGAGGCCAAATCCTGATGGAGCGATCAGGACGATTCAGGAGGCGTGCGAGATCGCGATGCGCTGGGGCGTCGAAATCCCCAACTACGTCGAATTCTGGATCGACGAATACGGTTACCTGGACGAGAAGACGACGGCCAAGACCACGACGTTCCGGGAGTTCGAAGGGACGATCATCGACTGGTCCTGGTTCTTCCACAAGAAGACCGGGAAGATCCCGTTCTTGATCCGCAAGGACATCATGGCGAGTGACGAGGCCATCGTGGCGGTCATCGGCCATGAGATGTTCGAACTCGAGATGCTGCGGTCGATCTTCGCGGAGGGTGCTCCTGTCGAGAGATGGGAGGCCGAGACGAGCCCGAACAACCCGGGGAACTTCCACTGGCAAGCGTGGGACTATGCCGATGAACTGGTCGCGTGCATGAGAGGAGAGGCCCGATGATCAAGAGATTGATCGAGATGTACGAGAGCGGTTCCATTACCGGCTATCAGGTCATGATGGATTGCCTCCAGATGCTCGACCCGGACAACCCGGACCTCGTCCTCTCCGACCTGCCGGAGGAGATCCTCGACGAGATGCTGGACTATGCGCGACGCTACGACCCCCGTCGTCCGCATTCCGCATCGTTGATCCCGCCCGCTGAAGACCAGGTCAGGACGGCCGAACGCTGGATCCGCGCCCATCGTACCAGGAGTGCCAAGCCTGCGAATCGATGATGTGATGAGGAGTGGTTCGGTGGATGGCCGGGGCATTGTCTTCGTGCCCCGATCTTGCGACGCGGCGATTGCCAGCTAACCAGCGAGACACGATCGAATTGAGGCGGCGTCTTGCATCGTGGGAGGTGCGCAACGTCATGGAACCCGTCATCCGCAGGCTCATCGTCGAGGGCTTCCGCAGCATCCGCTCGGAGGTCGTGGCTTTCGACAATCCCACATTCCTCGTGGGTCGCAACGGCTCGGGGAAGAGCAATTTGGTCGATGCCCTGGCTTTCCTGAGCGATTCCATGACGAACCCTCTCCCGGGGGTCTTCTCGCGGCGGGGTGGAGGCCGCGTCGTGTCTTATGGGGCCAAGCGCTTGTCACGCCCCGGGACTTTCCTCACGATGGGGATCGGCGTAGTCCTCGGGGCTGTCGATGACGAGATCACGACGGCGCGCTACGCGCTTGAGATCGCCCCGACCGGGTACGACCGCTCGACTTATCGTGTCGAGAGGGAGCAGTGCGTGATCGAGGGACATGGATCGCGCCGCGACTGGTTCGAGCGGATCAGGGGCGAGCCGTTTCGGACGAACGCCAGCGGCCTTCAACCTCAGCTTACGGACGAGGCTCTAGCCCTCCCCTTGTTGGGCGGTGATGAGCGGTTCGCTCCGGTCTTCCGGACCCTGGAAGGAATGCGCGCCTATTCGATCGTCCCCGATCGGGTGCGGGAGTGGCAGCTCCCTAGTTCCGGACGGATGCTCCACCGCGATGGCGACAACGCGGCCCAAGTCTTGCAGCGCATCAGAGACAATGATCCGGACGATCTGCGACGAATCTGCGAGCTCATGGGAACCATCGTCCCGGCGATCGAGCGGGTCGATGTCAAGGAATACGGCGACAAGCTGGGACTGGAGTTCACCCAGCGATGGGATGACGGCCCTGTCTCCTTGACGCTTGATGCTTCGAGCATGTCCGATGGGACGTTGCGTGCTCTTGGCCTGCTCGCTGCGGTCTATCAGCCACAAACCCCCTCGTTGATCACCATCGAGGAGCCCGAGGCGACGATCCACCCGGTGCGCCTAGGCGTGATCCTGGACGTGCTCCGTCACGCCAGCGAGCGAACCCAGGTGATTGTCACGACGCACAGCCCGGAAGTGCTCGACGCCGATTGGTTGGAGGACCGGCACATCCGGATCGTGGACTGGCGTGACGGGGCGACGCGCGTCACGTCCCTCGCCGTCGGGTCGAGGGAGGCCCTGCGACAGCACCTCATGACTGCGGGTGAGTTGCTGCGCTCCAACGCCCTGCAAGGCATGCCGCCCGGTCCGAATATGCCCCTTCAATCGGCACTCTTCGAGGACGTCGTGGTATGAACATCCAGCCCGTCGTCGAAGGGGACGGTGAGGTCGCGGCACTTCCTGTGTTGCTGCGGCGATTGATCGGGGTCGCCAACGCCTATCCGCTGGGCGTCAACTACCCGATCAAGCGCCCCCGGACCGAGTTGGTGCGAGAAGACGGCGTCCGAAAGGCGGTACGTCTGGCCCGGCTGAAGCCGGATTGCGCCGCGATCGTGATCGTCTTCGACAGCGACGACGACTGCCCCAAGGATATCGCTCCCCGGGTCCAGGGGTGGGGACAGTCGGAGGCCGCTCCTGTGCCGTGCTACGTCGTCATGCCGCACCGCGAATTCGAAGCGTGGTTCCTGGCGACGGTCGAGTCGCTTCGGGGAACGCGAGGCATCCGGCAAGACGCGACATCCCACCCCGATCCCGAGTCCCGTCGCGGCGCAGGCGAGGAGCTACGGAGACGGATGACGCCGAACCGCAGCTATTCGAAGACCGCCGATCAGCCCGCGCTGACGGCGGTCTTCGACTTGGCGGCGGCTCACCGGCGTTGCCGATCCTTCCGTCGCATGGTCCGGGTCTTCGGCCTGATGGCCACCGACCTGGGGATTCCGCTTTCGCAATGGCCCCCGGCGGATTGGGGAGCCGTGTGATCATCACTCCGTCTCGGATTGCCGATAGCCGAGTGTTCGCCTTCGCTCGGCCGGCGCACCCGCTTTGAGCCAGGGGATGGGTTGTTCCTCGGGGTTGCAGGGATTGATCCAGCAGATCCCGCGTACCTCCGGTAACCGATCCAGGTGGTCCTGAAGGTGCTTCCGGACGTGGTCGTCGAGCGACGACACACGGTTCTCGGTCACGAGCGCGGCCTCGATCAGCCGCCGATCCTTGTCGATGATGGCGGCGAGGAACGCATCGGCCACGGCACGCACGACACGCTTTTCCAGCGTCAGATGCGGCGCGACCTCGACGAATTCGATCCGCTTCCGAGCGACCATGGACGTGCGCCATCCGCGCGCGAAACCCGACTGGTGCCTGTTCCACTCCTCCCGGATGGCCTCGGTCATCGCCATGCGGTGGCCATGCTGGCGCACGGCCTCCAGGAACTCGCGGCAACCCCGGGAGGTCGGATGCATCGACACCTCCCCCGCCGCCTTGGCGATCGAAGCGTCGATGACCAGCACGCGGGATCGGACCTTGGTCACGCGGATCACCCTTTTGCCAGCCGGGCTTCGGCGGCGGAGAGATAGCGGTTCTCGGCTTCGAGGGCCACTTCATCGAAGTCTTCGGGCCAGTCGCCGAACCGGCCAGCCTCATCGAACTCGGCCGTCTTGATCCTCGTGGTCCCGTCCTTCTCACTCCGGAGGAACCAGTTCAGGCCGACGAGGCCGGGCTCGATCACGCCTTCAGCGACGAGCGTCTGGACGGCGAGCAGGATCAATGAACTGTGCGTCTCGGCCACGACCCGCACGCCCCGCTTCGCCGCGTTGGCGAGCAACCGCGCCATCGCGACCTGAGCCCGAGGATGGAGGTGGATCTCGGGTTGCTCGATGTAAACGAGCTGCCCTGGATGCGCGGCGCGGAGGGCAACCACGACGGGGAGCGTCTGCGAGAGGCCGAAACCGACATCGGCGATACTGATTAGATCCCTGGCGCCTCCGCGTTTCGGACTCGGCATTCGACCCACGCGCAGCTCGACCTGCGTGTCATTGATCCGACTCGCCTCGATCTTCCAGGCGAGGCCGAGCAACTTCAGGTCGTCGCTCACCTGTCTCACTCGTCCTGGCGATTCGGAGCCCCAGTGGGCGATCAAACTCGCCACGTAATTGGCGAAGGTCCCGGGGTATGCTGTCTCGACAGAGGTGACTGAATAGGTTCGTTCAGGGTTGCCACGCAGGCCCGGGAGATGAATCACCCCCGCAATCAGACGGGCAATCATATTAGTGAATGAATAATAATCAATTAATATATGTATATATTCACTATCTAGATCTGGACGGACAAAGAACCTGTCCCGTGTAACCCGGAGACGGGCGTCTCCTGCCGCGGCCCTCATTTTCTGGCCAAGGCCCGGAGCGGAACCGGAGCTGCTGAGCAAGGCAATGTCATCAAATTTTATATTTTTATCTATAATGATCCTGTGACCGTTCTTAACGATTGTATTCGAAGCTAGTCCTATCGGCTTGCTCTCATGGCTTCGAAAAGCTATGACGAATATGCTCTCATCCGACATCTCCAGCCACACCATGAGGGGAATGACTCGGTCCTGGGGCGAGCCGACGGGACGGAATTGTCGCGCAGAAGTGAACCTGACGTTGGGTCCGTCGAGCAAGAGCGGCCCGGGATCGTACGGGGCCTCCAACGTCTGCTTCAGCAACAGCAGCGGCTGCATCATGCTCGATTTGCCGGAACTGTTGGCCCCGGCGAGGAGCGTCAACGGCCGGATCTCGATCGTCTGCTCCTCGACGATCGACTTGAAGCCGGACACGGACAGCGACGTAATTGCGGGCGGCGTCTTGGTCAAATCCGAAGGCTCCGTTCGACTTGGACATTCTTCGGCAAGCCTTTCATGCGTCGGAAGACGGCATCCCAGGGCTCATTATTGCAGGAATCGGTCCGCCCCGGAAGCGGATCGCGGCCGATCGGTTCCCGGCTCAACACGCACCGGCCGGCGCGGTAGAATGGCGCGAGCGATATCGGCTTCCGGGGGCGGGGGACAGATGAAAACGTCGGGGTTCTTCCGGTGGACGAAGAAGCAATTCCTCGAGGCGGCGAACGCCGGTTGGTTCGCCGACCGCAAGGTCGAATGGCTTGGTGGACTGGTCTACGCGGCAACCCCCAATGCCGCCGCACACGACGGCGACGCTGAACCTCGAGGATCTCTACAAGAACCTGTTGCCCGCGGCGAGCTGGTTTGTCGCCCGCGAGATCACGGTCGAGATCGGGAGCTGGCTGCCCATCCCCGATATCGCCGTCGTGCGAGGCCCACGGGATCTGTACAAACAGCGATTTCCGACTCACGACGATATCGCTTTGATCGCCGAAGTCTCGGACACCACCTACGCCAGGGACCGCGGCCGGAAATACCGTCGCTACGCCCGGCGACGCATCCCCGTCTACTGGATCGTCGATCTCAATCGATCCCTCGTCGAAGTCTATTCCGACCCCATCCGTCGCCGTTATCGGCGGTGCGAGACCTACCCGTCCGGCGATTCGGTACCGGTTGTCATCGACGGTCAACTCGTCGGACACTTCGCCGTCTCGAGCATCCTGCCGTGATGCGAAGGTCCTCGGCGTTGCGATCCCAGACGGACAGGAACCAGCGGCTTCCTCGGACCGCCGGTCCCGCGGTGCGCCGCCCGCGTGGAAAGTCACGACGGGTTCGGGGTTGACGAGGGCCGACCGGCGGATATGCACGGCCCGTCCGCTCATGCGATAATGCGGCCGTTGCGACGTTCCCCTCGCGACCGGGCTCCATCCCCGTAGTCGGGCATGCCGGGGGCAACGCCGTAGACCGGAGCTTTGCCATGACCGCCGCCGCCGACAGCCATCTCCTCTTCGGACTGCTCGCGCTCCAGAACGGGATCATCAACCAGGGCCAGCTCGTGGCCGCCTTCCAGGCATGGACGCTCGACAAGTCCAAGAACCTGGCCGACCACCTCGAAGCCCGCGGCGACCTCAACCCCGCCAGACGGGCGCTGCTGGAGGGGCTGGCCGCGGTCCACCTGGAGGCGCACGGCGGCGACCTGGAGAAGAGCCTCGCCGCGGTCCCGGCCGGCAAATCGACCCGGGAGAGCCTGGCGCGGATCGGCGACCCCGACATCAAGGCGACGCTCGGCCACGTCGCGTCGGCACGCATCTCGACCGACGACGGCGATGGCGACCGCACGGCGTCCTACGCCGTCGGGTCGGCCACCGGCGACGGCCAGCGGTTCCGCGTGCTCCGGCCGCATGCCCACGGCGGGCTGGGGATCGTCTTCGTGGCGCTCGACGCCGAGCTTAATCGCGAGGTGGCGCTCAAGCAGATTCTCGACGACCACGCCGACGACCCGATCAGCCGCCAGCGGTTCCTGATCGAGGCCGAGATCACCGGCGGGCTGGAGCACCCGGGCATCGTCCCGGTCTACGGCCTGGGCACCTACGACGGCGGCCGCCCTTATTACGCCATGCGGTTCATCAAGGGGGACAGCCTCAAGGAGGCCATCGAACACTTCCACGCCGACGAGTCGCTGAAGCACGACCCCGGCCGCCGGTCCCTGGAGCTCCTGCGGCTGCTCCGTCGCTTCCTCGACGTCTGCAACGCCATCGGCTACGCCCACAGCCGGGGCGTGCTGCACCGCGACATCAAGCCGGGCAACGTGATCGTCGGCAAGCACGGCGAGACCCTGGTGGTCGACTGGGGGCTGGCCAAGCCGCTGGGGCGGATCGAGCCGGGCCGGGAGAGCGGCGAGCGCACCCTCGTGCCGTCCTCGGCCAGCGGCTTGGCCGAGACGCTCCCGGGCTCGGCGATGGGCACGCCGGCCTACATGAGCCCCGAGCAAGCCCGTGGCGAGATCGACCGCCTGGGATCCCGGTCGGACGTCTACAGCCTGGGCGCGACGCTCTACTGCCTGCTGACCGGACGGCCGCCGTACGAGGGCGACGACATCGACGAAGTGCTCCGCAAGGTCCAGCGGGGCGACTTCCCGCGGCCGCGGCAGCTCGACCCGGGGATCGACCGGGCGCTGGAGGCCGTCTGCTTGAAGGCGATGGCGACGACGTCCGAGGACCGCTACACCTCCTGCCGGGCGCTGGCCGATGACGTCGAGCGGTGGGCGGCCGACGAGCCGGTCACGGCCTGGCGCGAGCCGATGGCGAGGCGGGTCCGGCGGCGGGCCAAGCGGAACCGCACGGCGGTCACGGGCGCGGCGGTGGCGCTGGTCGCCGGCGTGGTCGGGCTGACGGCGGTGCTCGCGGTGCAGGCGCGGGCCAACGCCGCGCTGGCGTCAGCCAACGCCGAGCTGACCCGCTCCAAGACCGCCGTTCAGGACCGCTACGACCTGGCGGTCAACGCGATCCGGACGTTCCACACCGGCGTCAGCGAGGACTTCCTGCTCAAGCAGGAGCCGTTCAAGGAGCTGCGCGACCGGTTGCTGAAGTCGGCCGCCGACTTCTACGGCAAGCTCGGGGGCCTGCTGGGCAAGGAGACGGATCTTGCGTCGCGGCGGGCGCTGGCGCAGGCCAACTTCGAAGTGGCCGACCTGACTGCGAAGGTCGGCCGGCTGGAGGACGCGCTGGCGGCGCACCGGGCGGTGCTGGCCCGCCGCGAGGCGCTGGCGGCCGACCCGGGGGCCGACCCCGCGGCGACGGCCGACGTCGGCCGCAGCCTGACGGCCGTCGCGTTCCTCCTGGAAACGACCGGCAAGACCGGCGAGGCCGAGGCGACCTACCGCCGGGCCGAGGCGCTGCTGGCGGGCCTGGCGCAGGCGGCGGCGGCGCGGACCGCGCTGGCCGTCTGCCGGACGCGGCTGGGCTCTCTCCTGTCCGAGACGGGCCGGCCCGCCGACGCCCTGGAGGCCTACCGCCTGGCGCGGGCCGACCAGGAGGCGCCGGCCGCCGTCCCCGGGGCGTCGAACGAGGCCCGGCGCGACCTGGCGGTCACGGTCAGCCGCATCGGCATCCTGCTACAGGATACGGGCAAGCCGACGGAGGTGGAGGCCGAGTACCGCGCGGCGCTGGGGGTCTACCGGAAGCTGGCCGGCGACAATCCCGCCGTCTCCGATTTCCGCAGCGGCCTGGCAAACAGCCACAACAACCTCGGCAACCTGCTGTCGGATACGGGCAAGCCGACGGAGGCGGAGGCCGAGTACCGCGCGGCGCTGGCGCTCCGCCGGAAGCTGGCCGACGACAACCCCGCCGTCTCCGATTTCCGCAGCAGCCTGGCGGGCAGCCACTACAACCTCGGCATCCTGCTGTCGAAGACAGGCAAGCCGACAGAGGCGGAGGCCGAGTACCGCGCGGCGCTGGAGGTCTACCGGAAGCTGGCCGACGACAACCCCGCCGTCACCAATTTCCGCAACAGCCTGGCGGACAGCCACGACAACCTCGGCACGCTGCTGTCGGATATGGGCCAGCCGGCGGAGGCGGAGGCCGAGTACCGCGCGGCGCTGGCCCTCCGGCAGAAGCTGGCCGACGACAACCCCGCCGTCACCAATTTCCGCAGCAACCTGGCGAACAGCCACGACCACCTCGGCATCCTGCTGTCGGATACGGGCCAGCCGACGGAGGCGGAGGCCGAGTATCGCGCGGCGCTGGGGGTCTACCGGAAGCTGGCCGACGACAACCCCGCCGTCACCAATTTCCGCAGCAGCATGGCAGGCAGCCTCCACAACCTCGGCCTCCTGCTGTCGCAGACGGGCAAGCCGGCGGAGGCGGAGGCCGAGTACCGCGCGGCGCTGGCGCTCCAGCAGAAGGTGGTCGGTGACAACCCCGCCGTCACTCAATACCGCGTCTTCCTGGCGAACCACCACGGGAGCCTCGGCACCCTGCTGTTGAACACGGGCAGGCCGACGGAGGCGGAGGCCGAGTACCGCGCGGCGTTGGCTCTCCGGCAGAAGCTGGCCGATGACAACCCCGCCGTCCCTCCATACCAGAGGAATCTGGCGGGAAGTCTGCTCGAAATCGGGTGGCAGCTCGCGCAGGCTGGTCGAAACGGCGAGGCGATCGATTATTACACCCGGGAGGAGGCGGTCCGACGGAAGCTCGCCGGCGCGGGGTCGGCCACCCCCGAAGACAGGGATAGCCTGGCGAACTGCCAGACGAACATGGCGGACCTGCTCCGTAAGGTTGGGAGGCGGGACGATGCGCGGGCGGCGTGCGAACGCGCCCGGGCGCTGCGCCAACCGCTGGTCAGGGACCATCCCCGGATCACGGCCTACCGCGGCGGGCTCGCGGAGACGGAGCTGCGGGCCGGGCAGGTGCTCCTCGACGCGGGGGACCCGGCCGGCGCGTCCGCCGCCTGGAGGCGGGCCATCGCACTCTACGAGGGGATGGAGTCCCCGTACGGCGAGCAGGCGTTTCTCCGGTCCGGCTGCCACGCGGGCCTGGCGGGACTCGCCGCCCGGCCGGGCTCCGGGGTCTCGGCAGGGGAGGAACAGGCCGAATCGGACCGGGCCATGAGCTGGGTGCGCCGGGCCGTCGCGCTGGGCTACCGCAACCCCGCCGCCTACCGCAACGAGTCCGGCTTCGACCCAATCCGCGACCGCGAGGATTTCCGGCTCCTGATGATGGACCTGGCGATGCCGGCCGAGCCGTTCGCTCGCGGTGATTGAGGGTTCCCAGGGCGTCACCCTGGTCTGGACTGTTGCGGCCTGTTCGGGGCCAGGAGGGACGTCATCCGACCCGGACGCCTCATCATCCGCCGCCAGACCGAACCCGGCGCGGCCGTATCCGGTCTGAAGATCGGCCCCGGCGGAGCCCGTAGCGGGCGGTCCGTGTTGGTTCGACTCCAACCCGCGCTGCGAACGTGGCTCGTCCGGATACGCGGTCCGCACGTCCTGCACATCGACTCCGCTGCGGGGCCACAAGACAACCATCGAAGATCGCAGGCGCCGTGGGAGCGGCGCGGAGGTGGCCTCATGTCCCATCATGAAATCATCATCAAGGACACGCACCGCGGGCTTTACTACGAGGACGGCGTGCTCACGCAGGTGCTGGGGGCCGGCCGGCACGTGATCCCGCGGCACATCGACCTGGGCTTCTACCGGCGGCCGCGGGCGCAGGTCGTCCTGGTCAACGTCCGCCAGCGCGAGCTGACGATCAAGGGCCAGGAGATCCTCACGGCCGACAAGGTCGCCATCCGCGTCAGCATCATCGTCCAGTTCCGCGTGGTCGACCCCCGCGCGGCCCTGCACGAGGTCGAGAACTACGAGGACCGGCTCTATGGCGACGTCCAGCTCGCCGCGCGGCGGTCGCTGGCCTCGATGGCGCTGGAGGAGATCCTCACCAACCGCAACCGCCTCAGCGACGACATCCTCCAGGAGGTGGACAAGTCAGCCGGCGGCTACGGCGTGGCGATCGCGCGGGCCGACGTCAAGGACCTGGTCTTCCCGGGCAACCTCCAGGAGATCATGAACCGCGTCCTGGCCGCCGAGCGCACCAGCCAGGCGCAACTGGTCGAGGCCCGCACCCGCGCCGAGGTGGCGCGGATCGAGGCTCAGACCAAGGCGGCCAACCAGCGGGTCGAGGCCGAGGCGTCCACCGAGGCCCGGCGCACCGCCGCGCTCTCGGTCGCCGAGGCCCAGCAGATCACCACCGAGGCCGAGGTCCGCGCCGTCCGCGAGAAGGAGCAGGCCGCCGCCGCGTACGCCCGCCATCCGGCGCTGCTCCGCCTGGCGGAACTCGAGACCCTGCGCGCCCTGGCGACCTCCGCCAATGCGCGGATCTACATCGGCTTCGATAAGCACGCGGCGATGGCGGTCGGGGATCCCGACCGATCCGAGGCCGATGGGCTGGCGTGAGGAGCTCTTCCCACCCGGGGACGGTGCCGCGATGTCTCTCATCGCCCCGGCGAGTCGATGCCGAGGACCGCGACGCCGACCCCAAACGGAGAGGTGACCGCCAGCCATCGGCCGTCGGGCGAGACGGCGAGCCGATCGGATGCGCTGGAAGTGCCCCGCTCGAAGGTGTCCTGCTCGGTCCCGGTCGCCACGTCCCAGATGCTGATCCTCTGCATCGCGACCGCCACGACCCGGCGGCTGTCGGGCGTGAAGGCGACGTCGCTGCACGTCGAGACTTGCTGGTCGGGCCCGAAGAGCCAGCCTCGATCGAACGTCAACACCGCGCGGCGGGCGGCCGGCTCGCGAGCCAGGTCGTACAGCCGGGCCTGTCCTTGCTGGGTCACGCCCTTGGCGTCGACGGTCGAGCCGGCCGCGGCCAGCGTCCGGCCATCGGGCGCGAAGGCGACCGACTGGATGGCGAACCGCTCGGTCTCCGCCTCCAGCGTGGCCCGCAGGCGGTTGCCCGCGAGATCCCACAGGATCAGATCGCGACCGGCCCCGGGGATGACGAGGTTCCGACCGTCGGGCGAGAAGCCCAGCCCCGAGCCGGTTCGCACGCCATCGATCCGGCGATTTTCACGCCCGGTGGCCACGTCCCAGAACCGCACGGCCCGATCCCAGCCGCTCGTGGCGAGGGTCCGGCCGTCGGGCGCGAAGGCCATCGCGCTGATCCGGCCGTCCTCGCCGCCGAACCTCCGAAGCTCGCGGCGGGAGGCGACATCCCAGAGGAGTATCTCCTGCGATGCCCGGGGATCGGCCAGCTCATAGGCCCGACCCGCGAGGATCCTCCCGTCCGCCGAGAACGCCACCGACACGACGCCCCGATCGGCGGCCGGCAAGGTGGCGGCCTTCGCGCCGGTCGTCATGTCCCAGAGCTTCACCTCGCCGGGGTCGGCGTTGTAGGCATGCGCCGTGGCCAGCAGCTTGCCGTCGGGCGAGAAGGCGACGTCCTGCACCTCGCGGGCCATGCCGCGGATCGGCCGATAACGGACGCGGCGGAAGACGAATTCCGGTCCGCCGGCCGCCGCATCCCGGCGGACTCGATGATGGTCGGGGAACCGGCCTTTCTCCGCATCCGGGGACGGGGGCACGTCGAAGGTCCCCAGGAACAGCTCGCGATCGTCCGGCTGGATCTCGATCGAGCGCTCGACCCCACGCACGTCGCTGCCGTAGGCGTGGACCGTCACCCGGCCGGGCGGCAGGAGGAATTCGAACTCGCCCTTGGTGGAGCTGGCGAAGAGCGGGCGCGGGGCCCGCTGGATCCCGCCGCCGAGCAGCACATAGGCCGCCCGCCACCAGCCGGGACCGGCCAGCTCGGCGTGGTATTTCTCCTCCAGGGCGGGCAGGCCCTTGCTGTCGATCCGGAACAGGACGCGGCAGGCCGGATGCATCACGATCGTGATGGGCTTGTCCAGCCCCTCGCGCGTCACCTTGTGCAGGCCGACCAGCGGACGCCCCTTATCCTGCCGGATCGCGTAGATGCCCTCGCCATCGAGGTGGTCGAGGATCTCGAGCTTCAGCGCCAGCAGGCACCGCGCGTTCGACCTCGCAGCCTCGATCGGCTCCGGGGGCGTGAAGGAAGGCTCCTGGTCGAGATCTCTCGAGAAGTAGGTGCTCACGACGGCGCCCACGACCGGTCGGCCCTGGGCATCGACCAGGCGGATCGCCCGGCGCGTCGGATCGACGGCGCGGCGGTGCTCCTCCAGGCGGCGCTCGACCAGCTCGGGAGACCCCGAGATCTTGAACAGGTCCGCGTAGAACGCGGCGGCCTTCCGGACCTCGGCGTCCTTGTCCGAGAAGACGGAGGTCAGCGCGGTCCGCAGCCGCGACTTCTCGTTCGCGGGGACGTCCGGATCTACCGAGCGCTCTCCGATGGCTTCGACGGCGCGCTTGCGCGTGGCCGGGTCGCGGTCCTTCAGCGCGGCGACCCATTCATCGATCGTCTTGCCGTGGATCACGGCGGGGCCATCGTCAGCGGGCTCCGATCGAGGCGGCTCAGCGGCCTGACCGGCGGGACGGACGCCGCCGATCGTCCAACCGGCCGGGACGATCCCCAGGATGACGGTCACCACGAGCAGTCCGCGGGGCCGATTCATGGCGTCTCCCTCCCGGTGGGTATAGCGGTCGCCCTCGCCGAGCTTCTCATCCCCCGGCGCGGCGCCAAGGGCCGCCCGGGACGGGCCGCGGTCACGGCCCCGGCGGGCTGATGTCGTAGGTGCGGATGGCGCCGCCCAATCCGATCTCCAGGGCGGCCAGCCATCGCCCGTCGGGCGAGACGGCCAGGCG
The DNA here is from genome assembly GCA_963815795.1 of uncultured Planctomycetota bacterium. GTDB lineage: Bacteria > Planctomycetota > Planctomycetia > Isosphaerales > Isosphaeraceae > JAKAUH01. The sequence continues at coordinate 742,385 of CAWFIC010000017.1, forward strand.
ATCGGCGGAGGTGCCTATGCTGCGATCGAGAGAAGCCTGCTGGTCCCCGGTCGCCGCGTCCCAGACCACGAGCATGTTCATCATGACACCGGCCACGCGCCGGCCGTCGGGCGCGAAGGCGACGGCGCTGACCCAGTCGGTGTGCCGGCCGGGGCCCGCACCATGGAGGGCCAATTCCGCCCGGCGGGCGGGCGGAGACCGCGTCATGTCGTACAAGAAGACGCGGCCGTCCCCGCCTTGCCCCCCCGGTCCGACGACCGTCCCGCCCGCGGCCAGGGTCCGGCCGTCGGGCGCGAAGGCGACGGACTGGACCGAGAACCCATCGGGCTCCAGCATCGCGCCAGGGCGGTTCCCGGCGACATCCCACAGCTTCAACGTGTGCCCACTGCCGATCGCCAGGGTCTTGCCATCGGGCGAATAGGCCACCGACCGGACCCAGCCGGGATTCCCGTCAACCCGTCCGATCTCGCGCCCGCCGGCCACGTCCCAGAACCGTACGGTCCGATCCTCACCACCGGATGCGAGCACCCGGCCGTCCGGCGCGAAGGCCAAGGTCGCGACCCGGGTGGCGTGGCCGCGAAGCGTCTTCAGCTCGCGGCGGGATGCGACATCCCAGAGGACGATCACGCCCGGCGGCTGGGGATTCGGCAGCACACCGACCGATCCGGCCAGGAGCTTGCCATCGCGCGAGAACGCCAGCGCCAGGACGCCCCCTTCTTTCACCGGGATGGGCAGACTCGCGACGAGATCGCCGGTCGCGGCGTCCCAGAGCTTCACCTCGCCCGGATCGACGTCGTACCAGTGCGCCGTGGCCAGCAACCGGCCGTCGGGCGAATAGGCGATGTCCTGGACCTGCCGCGCCTCGCCTTTGAGCCTCACCCCCCAGCGGGGAAGGCGGAAGACGACGTGCTCGTCTTCGGCCTGTTGTTTCCGATCGGCCCGCGCCTCGCGACGGATCGATCTCCAGCGGCCGCGGAAGATGCCCTGCTTGACGGCGCTGGTCGGAGAGACCTCCACGACACCCAGGCTGAGCAATCGATGCCCCGGCTTGACCTCGATGACCTTTTCCGCGTTCTTCGCTTCATCACCGTAAGCATCGATCATGAAACGGCCGGGCGGCAGGAGGAACTCGAGCTCGCCGGTCCTCGATTCGGTGTACAGCGGGCGCGGGGCTTCGTGAGTCTGGCCCAGACAGACGTAGGCCTGCCGCGCCCAGTCCGCGCCGCCCACGTCGGCATGATACTTCTCGGCCAGCTCGCGGAAGCCCGGGCACTCGATCCGGAGCCGGACCCGGCAGGCGGGATGCATCACGACCGTCACCGGCTTTCCGCCCCGGATCTCCTCGCGGGTCACCTTGTGGAGGCCGACGAGCGGATGATCTCCGTCCTGGCGGATCGCGTAGACGGCCGTCCCATCCAGGTGGCCCGGGATCCCGAGCGTGAGTGCCAGCTCGCCCCGCTCGTCCGACGTCACCGTTTCCTTCGGATCCGATGGTCGGAACGAGCGATCGTGGTCGGCATCCCGCCAGAAGTAGGTGCTGGCGAACGCGCCGGCCGCCGGTTGCCCCTGGGTATCGACCAGGCGGATCGACATCCGCGTCGGCTTGACGACGCGTTTCCGCTCCTCGATGGCTCGCTTCACCCTCTCGGGCGAGCCGGAGATGTTCCGGAGATCCAGGAAGAACGCGGCGGCCTGCCGGACCTCCTCGTCCTTGTCCGAGAACAACAGGGAGCTCACCGCGATTTGCAGCCGTGACCTCTCGTCCGCGGTGATCGCCGGGTCCAGCGTGCGTTCCCCCAGGACCTCGACGGCCCGCAGGCGGACGGCCCGGTCGCGGTCCTTCAGCGCGGCCAGCCATTCGGCGACCGACTTCCCATGGATCAAGGCAGGACGGCCGTCGGCGGGCCGGGTTGGTTGCGGCTCCTTCTTGGGGTCGGCCTTCTCTTGCGCCCGAGGATCGGTCGGCGGCCCGGCGAGATGGGCTCGGCCGATCGTCCATCCGGCCGGCAGGAGCAGGATCGCGGCCGTCAGGGCGATCAGGCCGCGCGGCAATTTCATCGCGTGTTCATCTGGTTCCTGATCGAGGATGCGGCGGATCCGCGACACCAGGTCGTTAGGGGCCATGGCGACGGTGGCGCGCGCGCGCGGGCGGGACCGGAATCCGCCAGCGCCAGCAGCGTCTCGGCGTAGGCGCGGGCCCGGCCGGTCCGCGCCACGACCATCGCGTCGCAGCAGTGCTCCCGCTCGCGTCGCACCCAGGCCGAGACGATCCAGACCGCCGGGTGGAAGAACAGAGCCGACTCGACCAGGCGCTGGAGCAGGTTGACCGGGTTGTCCCACCGCCGCACATGCGCCAGCTCGTGGAGCAGGACCATCTCGAGCTGATCCGGTCCCCAGCCGCCCATCGTCGCGGCCGGCAGCAGGATCAACGGCCGGACGACGCCGATAAGCACCGGCGCCGCCAGCCGCTCGCACACGGCGACGGCCACGTCGCGGGCGAGGCCCAGGTCGCGGGCCAGCCGGCCGCAGAGCTCCGAGAGCTCGCCGTCGGCCAGGGCGGCTCCGCGACGCAGCCGCTCGGCGCCGGCCAATCCCATCGCCAGCCAGGCGAAGGTGATCGGCGAGCCGACCAGCCAGAGCCACGGCATCCGCGCGGCCAACGCGTCGAGGATCGCCGTGATGCGCAACGGCCGCGATGCCGCGACGGTCCGAGCGGGCGCGGCGGCCGACGCGGGGCCGGCGGGCATCGTCCGGGCGATGGGCGCAGGCGCCTCGTCGATCCGGGGAGCAAGAGGCGGCGGCATCTCAGGCATTCGACGGTCTCCCGGCTCCCGCATCGGCCGATCGGTCCCGCCCGCCGGGCCTGTCCTCCAGGCGATCGCGGTCGGGGCCAGCGCCATCAGCGCCAGGGTCCCCAGGGCGACGCCGTAGCGCACCTCCGGCGACGCGCCGCGGAGCATCCTCGAGACGATCGCGGCCATGATCCCGATCACGCCGCCGACCCAGAGGAAGTGCAGCATCGTCCAGCCGATCGCCAGCCACACCGTGTCGGTTCCCATGATCATGATCGACCTCCTTTCTCGCGCAATCGCCCCGCCTCGGCCTTCCGCGCATCGTCCTCGTCGAGCAGCCGGCGTATCTCGGCGCGGTCGCGCTCGCTGAGCTTCTCGTTCTCGAGCATGTGGGCGACCAGCCGACGGGCCGAACCGTCGAAGACCATGTTGACCAGTCGGCGCACCAGGCCCGTGCTGGCCGTCTGGCGGCTCACGACGGCCGAGTAGACCGACCCCCGCGCGCCTCCGCCCTCGCCCCGCTCCACCAGACCTTTATCCAGCATCAGCTTGAGCATCGTCGCGACCGTCGTCGTCGCCACCGGGCGAGTCCGCCTCAACGCGTCGCAGACCTGCTTCAGCCCGCAAGGCCCCTGATCCCAGAGCACCTTGAGGATCTCGAGCTCCCCCTCCGTCGGCTGCGTGCTTGCCGGCCTGGCCATGGCGGTCTCCCCGGGATTCAGGATTGAACATTCAAAATCAAGAAACCGTTTGGCGAACGGAGCGAGCCGCTCGCAACGGGGGCATCGCCTTCGTGATTCGGATTCTAGCGAATTAGAATCGCTGTGACAAGCGGCCGGGGGAAAACGCCGGCTGGGCGACCGTCTTTCCCCACCAGATGGGGACTCGGTCGAGGTCGATGACGTGTTCGTGTATCCTATCGGGAGAACAAACAGAGCGTTCCGGTCACCGTCTCGGGTCTCGCGACTCGATGAACGAAGGGAGGGAGCTGGTTCCATGAACACTCGTGAGCAAGAATCCGCGCCGGGCGGCATGCCGTTCAACTCCCACCGCAGGGACTTCGGCAAGATGGCCCTCACCGGCACCCTGGGCGCCGCGGCCCTGCTCGGTCCGGCCGGCCGGTCCCGGGGCGCGGCGCCATCGAACCGACCCGGGTCGCGGATCAAGCTCTGCGCCCAATCATCCGCCACGCCGACGGACGAGCAACTGCTCTTCCTCAAGCAGATCGGCGCCGAGTACGTGAGCGTCGGGGCGCCGCGCGATCTGCGTACCGCCGAAGGCTTCATGCGGATCAAGAAGCGCTATGCGGACGCGGGCATCACCGTGTGGAACATCGGCAACACGGCCGTGCACAACATGCCGGAAGTCACGCTGAACCTCCCCGGGCGGGACGCGAAGATCGAGGAGTACAAGCAGTACCTTCGCAACCTGGGAAAGGCGGGGATTCACTATACGACGTACGCTCATATGGGCAATGGGATCTGGAGCAGCGGCCACGCGCCGATCCGGGGTGCGGATGCCCGGGAATTCGACCTGTCGAGCCCGAACAGGAAGGGATTCTGGGACGGCAAGACCTGGCAGGAGCCGCTCTCCCACGGCCGCGCGTACTCGAAGGAAGAGATCTGGGAGAACTACACCTATTTCATCAAGCAGGTCGCCCCGGTCGCGGAGGGGGCCGGCGTCCGGATCGGGATTCATCCCGATGACCCGCCGGTGCCCATGCTCGCCGGCGTCCCGCGTTGCATCTTCGGCAACTTCGACGGCTACAAGCGAGCCCTGGAGATCGCCGACAGTCCGAACGTCGGCATCTGCCTGTGCTGCGGGACCTGGCTCGAAGGCGGCCGCCAGCTCACGGGCAAGGACCCCGAAGAGATGATCCGCCACTTCGGCGCCCAGAAGATCTGGAAGATCCACTTCCGCAACGTCAGTGCGCCGCTGCCGCACTTCGTGGAGACCTTCATGGACAACGGATACTATGATATGTCAAAGATCATGAAGGCGCTGCACGACGTCGATTTCGACGGCATCGTGATCCTCGATCACAGCCCGAGGATGGTGGGCGGCAATTATGCCGCAGACGGCCTACGGCTTCGCTTACATGAAGGGGCTCTTGAACGGCATCAGGGCGGCGGCCCCGGCCTGAAGTCGTCATCTCCTGGCCCTGATCGCCTGCCACCCGGCGGCGGAGAGGACCAGCAGGGCCGCGCCCAGCGCCGCGAGCGAGATCATCCCGGCGCGGGCCAGGCCGGTCGGGCGATAAGTCACTTCGACGTGGCTGGTCCTCGAGCCCGTCAGGGGGATTCCGTGCAGGCCGCCGTCGACCTTGAGCACCGGATGCTCGGGACCGCCGTCGATCCGGTAGGACCAGCCGGGATAATAGGTCCGCCGCAGGATCAAGATGCATGAGCCGTCGTGCTCGACGAACGCCGCGCGGCCGTCCCAGCTCCGCACGCGCGCTGTCGTGGCGGGCGGATCCGATAGCCGTGGGGCGCCGTCCTCGGCGAGGAACCAGGCGTCGTCCGGGGCGTCGGCCACCGAGAGTTCGGCGTAAAGCTCGCCCCAGCCCTTGGCCTCGCGGACCCGGCGCGCCACCCAGGCCGGGGGGAACGCGCCCGGGTCGCGCACCAGTTTCCACGGCCCTCGGGCGCGCAGATGCGGCATGCTGGCCATCACGCGGTCCAGCGCAGGGTCGGGGATCACGGCCAGGACCTCGGTCCCGCGGACGTTATCGTGCGGGCTCCAGATCCCGTGCGTCACGCCGAAGCGGCGCAGCCAGTGGCGCTCGATGTCGCTGTTCTCGGCGGGCGGGCGCATCGCCGACTGGAGCAAGTAATTCGGCGGCGGCGGGACGATCCCCAGCGAGGGGAAGACCGTCGTCAGCCCGGCGAACACCGGCACGTTGAGCAGCCGGCCGGCGATCAATCCCGGCTGGTCCTCTTCGGCCAGCCGCCGCAGGACCGGGCTCGACCCGGGCAGCCGCGCATCCCAGACCCACCACACCGGCCCCACGAAGAACAGGACCCCCAGCTCGACCGCGGCCAGCGCGACCGGCGCCCAGGCTCCGAGCCGTCCCAGCCGCCAGGCAACGATCGCCGCCAGGCCCAGCGCCCACGCCAGCCCCGTCCCGGCGAAGCGAGCGACGATCGTCCCGGCTCCCATGGCGGCCAGGTAGTCCGCGTCGTGCGCCAGACGGGACGCCGAAGCCCAGGCCGAGGCTCCGAAGACGACCGCCAGGGCCAGCCCGCACCAGAACCGCCGCGGCGCGATCGACCGGCCGAGATCGAGGCCCCGCCCGGCGAGCAGGACCAGGCCCAGGTCGGTGAGCAGCGTGTACCTCCCCGGCGCCCGGAACGTGCCCAGGCCGGGGAGATTCAGCAGGACGCGGAAGCCGTCGGGCCACCAGCCCGGCATGGTCGCCAGCGCCAGCGCCAGCGGGGCCACCAGCCGCCAGGGCCACAGGGTCCGGTCTCGGGGCGCCGCGACCAGCCCCACGATGGCGAGGATCATCGGCACGACGCCCACATAGGCGCACGCCTCCCCGGCGGTCGTCCCGTGCCGACTCCAGTAGCCCTCCGGCGCGGCGGGCCTCCCCAGGAAGACCGCCGGCAGCGCGAACTGCGCCCAGTGCCCCGGCGGCAGCGAGTAGTTGGTGAGGAACTCCGGCGGCCGCACGAACCCCGCGACCACGGTGAGCTCCCGGGTCAGCCGCAACTGGATCCAGACGATCGCCGCCCCCCACGCCAGCCCCAGCATCAATCCGACGATCCGCCACCCCCGCCGGCGCGTCGGGTCTTGAGCGGGCTTCCCTGCGAGCGCCGCGCGATGGCCGGTCGACGACCCCAGCACCCGCCAGGCACCGGTCAGGAGCACCAGTCCCGCCGTCCACATCTGGATCTGGAAATGTCCGAGCGTGACCTGAGCGCCCCACGCCATCGCCAGGCCGGCCAGCCAGGCCATGCGTCCGGTCGCCGCGTACCGGTCGGCCAGCAGTAGGCAGAGCGGAAGGAAAGGCATCACGTGATAAAACGGCTCATGAGCGGAATGCACCGCCTGGAACCCGCAGAGCGCGAAGCCGACCGCGGCCATCGCCGAGCCGGCCGGCCCGATCCCCAGGGTGCGCCCGTAGGCGTAGGTCGCCGCGGCGATCGCCGCGAAGTGCAGCCAGAACGACAACCGATAAGCGGTCCCGACGCGCCAGAGCCGGTAGATCAACCAGTTGGGCGGATAGAACGCCGCGACGTGGCTCTCGGCGACCAGCGGCACGCCCAGCCCGAACCGATCGCTCCAGAACGGCAGCCGCCCCTCGGCCAGCGCCCGCGCCAGCTCCGCCTTGATCGGCTGGTACATCATCTCGGGGTCGCCGCCCAGGGCGCGAAGCCCGCCAGCACGGGCGCCATCACGAGCGCCACGATTCCGACGGCCGCGAGCAGCCACGGATTGCGGATTGTCCGGAGCAAAGGTCGTCCTCTCACGCTACGCGGCGGAGATGGAATCACGGGGAAGGAACCACGAATAACACGAATCTGCACGAATCAAATTCTTCACGAGACGACCGATCCATTATCTCGCATATTTTATTCGTGTGAATTCGTGTTATTCGTGGTTAATCTCTTCGTTCTTCCCGATACGCGGTGAAACGCCCAGCCTTCGTGGTGCCACCTCGATCAGACCAGCTTCCACCCCTTGCGGTATTCGCGGCGGATGAAGGGGTCGGCTTCGGGGGCGTTGGAGGCGTGGAGCGTCGTCGGGTCCCAGTGCAGCTTCTGGCCGGCGCGGTAGGCGACGTTGCCCAGGTGGTTGGCCTCGGTGAGGCGGCCGGCGTACTCGAAGTTGCAGGTCGTCGGCGCGCCGGTCTTGCAGGCGTGAATCCACTCGGCCCAGTGGCCGAGCGACTTGGGGATGAACGGCTCGGGCCGGACGAAGTCCTTGAAGTCCTTCTCGGGGAGCAGCACGTGCTTGGAGTAGTTGGACAGGAGCATCCCCTTGGCACCGACGAACAGGACGCCGTCGCCCCACTTGGGGATGGCGCCCTCGCGCCATGGCCTGGGCTTCTCCTCGCCTTGGTACCAGTGCAGGGTGGCGGGCGGCATGTCGCCGCGCGGGCCGTATTCGTAGACGGTGTGCATCGACGCCGGGGCGATCTCGGGGTGCGGCGGGGGCCCGAAGGATTCGATTGTCCGGGGCGCGTTGAGCTTCAGCGCCCAGAACGGCAGGTCGTTCCAGTGGCTGCCCAGGTCGCTCATGGTGCCGTTGCCGAAATCCCACCATCGGTACCACTTGGGCCCGGGATAGTACGCCTCGCTGAACGGCCGCTCGGGCGCGGGGCCGATCCACAAGTCCCAGTCGAGCCCCTTGGGCACCGGCGAGGCCTCCTTGGGCCGCTCGGTGACGTAGATGACGTCGCGGTTCCGATCGGCGGCCTCCTTCGACTGGAGGCCCCAGGCTCGGCTGACCCACACGTGCGCCTCGTGCACCGGCCCGATGGCCCCGGTCTGGATCAGCTCCACCACGCGGCGGTAGTTGTCGCCGGCGTGGATCTGCGTGCCCATCTGGGTCGCGACCTTGACCTTGGCCGCCGCCTCGCGAATCACGCGAGCCTCCCAGACATCATGGGTCAGCGGCTTCTCGCAGTAGACGTGCTTGCCTAGCTGCAGGGCCGGCAAGGTGGCGAAGGCGTGGGTGTGCTCGGTGGTGCTGACGACGACCGCGTCGAACTCGCGGGCGCGGTCGTAGAGCTTGCGGTAATCGCGGACGTGGAAGGCTTTCGGGTAGTATCGGGCCGCGCCCTCGATCGCCGGCTCTGAGACGTCGCAGAGCGCCACGATGTTCTCGGATGCGACCTGCTCGAGGTTGTGCGCGCCCCGTCGGGCCACGCCGATCGCGGCGATGTTCAGCTTGTCGTTGAGGTTGCGGCCCCGCACGATCGCCGGGGCGGCGAAGGCGCCGGCCGCGATCCCCGCCACGGCCCGCCCGAATTGCCGGCGCGTCGATCGATCCGTCCCCGAGGAGAACCCGGTGTGGCTCATGTTCGTCCCTCCCGATGATGCCCGCGGTCGGTGGTCCCACTGAATTCCATAAGATGGACCGGGCGGGACGGCGATGCAAGTGGGAAGCACGTCTATGGGTCTGCGCCTGCGCAGTCGCCTGGCATGGATCACGAAAGCACGAAAGTACGAAAACACGAAACGGAGGGTCGGTGACCGTCCCTCGGAAGCCGAAGCCGGTCCCCCTGTCTTTTTCGTGCTTTCGTATTTTCGTGCTTTCGTGATCTTGTTTTCCGACTCGGCTACCGTGATCCTGTTCCTGCCTTTTGCGATTCCTCCCTCTGCACGGTCACCGCCACCAGGAACGGGTCGCATCGCTTGTCGGCCGAGAGGACATCGAGGCTGGCGATCTCCTTCTCGGGGTGGGGGTTGGTCCAGGCCAGGTCGAACAGGCGGATCTTGAGTCCCTCGTTCAGTTCCGCCGCTTCGTTGGTCCCCGTCCAGGCGACCTTGGCCCCGGTCGGCTCCGCCTTCCCGCCAGGGAATTGCCACCAGTTGACGAGGTCCCGGCCGTAGACCAGGGGGATGCTGGCGCGGGAGCCGTCGGCGTAGTGGACGACGTAGGTCCCGATCAAGGGGGCCTCCTCGCTGCTGTACTGGGTGGCGTGGAGGAAGTGCAGCACCCGGCCGCGCGCCCGGACCGCGATCCCCTTGACCGCCTGGGGCAGGTCCGGCCGATTCTGGCCCCGGACGTGGATGATCTCCTCGCCGATCCGGAAATAGGTCTCGCCCAGCTTGTGGATCCCGCGCGGCAGGCGGCTCAGCTCGTTGCTGGACCCGCCCGGGCCGTCGAACAGGTCGTCCGTGCCCCGCGGGTCGAGGGCGACGAAGGTCAGCCGGCCGCGGAGCTCGGGCGGGATCGGCTCGTCCTGCGGCGGTCTCGGACGGCTCTTCGACTCCGCATCGGGGACGAGGTTGAAGGTCCAATCCACCTCGTCGCGGTCGGCCGGGAGGCCCTCCAACTGGTCCTGGTAGCCGCGGCGGCTCAGGGCGATCGTCAGCCGCTCCCGCGGCAGCCCCGGGTAGAGGAACATCCCGTCCCGGTCGGTCACCGGCATCTCCCAGTTCGTGGGGACGCCCGCCGCGACGGAGAGCTGGACGCCGGCCAGCGGCCGGCCCTGCAGGTCGCGGACGTGGCCGGTAATTGCGCGGACCTTCGGCGCATCGGCCGGGGCCCTGGCCGCCTCTCGCTGGCCCTTCGCCACCGCCGGACCGATCGCCTTCTTGTAGACCTCGGCCTTCCTCACGCCCTTGCCCACGGCCGGCTCGGGGGTTAGTATGGCGGCCTCGACCTTCTCGACGACTGCCACCTTGGTCGGCGCCGGCGGCGCGGGCCCGACGGCCTTGCCGGCGGCGGCCGGGGCCATGGCCTTCATCATCCCCATCATGCCCTGGTTCCGTACGGCCCGCTTCATCAGCCGGACGAACTCGATCTTGTCCTGCTCGCGGACGATCACGGTCTGGCGAGCCCGGCGATAGCCAGGGTCGAAGTCTGTCTGGAGGTAGACGTACTGCTCGCCGGGCGGGACATAGAAGGTGAAACGTCCCCGATCGTCGGTGAGATGTGACTCGACCGCGACGCCGGACCGGGGCCGGGCCGGGCCGTAGCAGCCGACCCGGGTCCCGGGCACGGGCTGGCCGGTGTCGCGGTCAACCACGACGCCGTGGAGCGGGCGGCCCTCGATGACGGCCAGGTCGGCCGTGGTGTCGGCGCCAGCCCGCACGCGCACGCCCTCCACGGCCCGGGCCGTGACGCCGTGGCGGCCGGGAACCCCATGAAACAGGACGTTAAAGACCCCCGGTTCCGCCCCGCCGAGGACGAACCGGCCCCGGTCGTCGGATGCGGTCACGAGCGACGCGCCCCTCGTGAGGCGGGAGCGCGACTCGATGAGCGAGGCGCCGATGTACGCCCCCGCGACCGGCCGGCCCGTCGCCGCGTCGATCACCCGGCCGACGATGGTGCCGGCGGGCTCGAGGACGACGGGCTCGAGGATCCGGTCGCCGGGCGCCACATTGATTTCCGGCCCGAAATACCGCCGATGCCTCGAAATGAGGTTAGCATCCGCCCCGCGGGGGAGTTGGATCGCGAACCGGCCGGCCCGATCGGTGACCGCCGCAGTGGCCACGTCCTCCAAGTCCGTCTCGAACAGGATGCCGCCGTCGATCGGGTGGGTGAGGGCGAACACTCGCATCTCGACCCCGGAGACCGGCTGGCCTGCCTGGTCGACGACCGAGCCCTCGACGCGATGGTTCAACGGCAGGAGCTCCATCACGATCGGGTCGTCCTCGGTCCCGCTCGGCCGGTTCGGCTCCGGGTTGCCGGCCTGGCCCCAGGCGATGGCGTCGCGCCCGCGCCGGGCAACCAGGTAGCCCGGATCGCCGAGGAGATCGCGCGGGATCGCCGCGCGGCCGTCGGCATCCGTCGTGAAGGATCGCGGCGGCTGGTCCCAGGCTCGCAATTCGACCGCGACGCCCGCCGCGGGCCCGCCGTCGAGATCGACCACCCGGACTTGGATCGGCCCGGACTCGACCCTCCTCTCGACCGTGGCGGGCGGCTGGTCCTGTGGATCGGGGCCGCGCCCGCCGGCCGCCAGTCCGATCGCGGCCGTCGCCACCATCCCGGCCGCCAGGAGCGTCGTCGCCATCGTCGCCATTCGGGTCATGACCTGCCTCCTGAGTTCGGCCCCCGCCATCGCCGCGACCGCCGCCGGGGCTGCGGCGGCGATCGTCTGTCCCGTTCCGACGCCCAGGGCCGCGCGGGCGATCGCGGCCGTCAACCGGGGCGACAAGGCCGTCGGATTCAGGCCCGGGCCGATCCCGAGTACGGCCGGCACGATCCCCCGACGCTCGAGGCGGCGGCGGAGTCGCTCGCGGCCCCGCGCCAGCCGGCTTTGCACGGTCCCGAGCGGGCAGCGGAGCAGCCCCGCGGCCTGCTCGTAGGAGTGCCCCTCAAGGTCGCAGAGCACGACTGCGGCACGGAACGCCTCGGGGAGCCGGTCGAGCTCCTCGTAGATCTCGGGGCAGGGCTCGGCGGGAGCCGTCGTGACCGGCTCCGTGAACCCGATGCGCTCCAGCCGTCGCCGCTCGAGCGTGCGGCGCCGCGCCAGATCCCGCCGGGCCCGCGCCGCGATCCGGCGGGCCACCCCATATAGCCAGCTCGCCACGGAATCCCCCCGCCGGATCCACTCGGCCCGCCGCGCCAGGACCAGGAACGTCGCCTGGCAGGCGTCCTCCGCGTCATGCCGATCGCCCAGGATCGCCTTGCAAACATTCAAGACCATCGGCCCGTGCCGCTCCACCAGGACGGTGAAGGCCGCCTCTGCCTCCGCGCCGCCCCGACCCCGCAGGAACCGCTCCAGGAGCTGGCCGTCGGTCAGGCCGCAGAGCGTCCCGACGCCGAACAAGGTCTGCAGCGAGCCCGAGAGGCGGCTCGCGTCGTCGGTCCGATCGATGGGCGCTGATCGCGTCATGAGGGGCCTCCGGGTCCCGAGTAGGGTGGGCATCGCCCACTCTACGACGCTCCATAGTGGTCTCGACGACCCTTCCGTGTTCCCGGTTTTCGCGGTCCCGCCCGATTTTTCGCCCGGTCCCGCGCCGGCTCTTCGCTTGTCCATTACCACGACTGAATTTACGATGAATGAGGGCGGGTAGGGAGATCCTTGCCCGGATGGACGGCCGAGGACTGGGTCAAGGTGGGAGGCACATCGCGATGTGGGACCGACGCGGGGCATGGGCGGCGAAGTCGTGCGGGGCGCTGGCGCTGATGCTCGCCCTGATCGGCTTGATGGTGGCGCAGGCGCAGCAGCCGCAACGGCCGGCGCGGAAGGCGCGGGGCCAAATCCGCGACCAGGGCGGTGCGCCCGTGCCCAAGGAGAAGGCCAAGCCGAACGCGGCCGATCCGCTGGGCAAGGCCGCGCCCGCCGGCGGCCCGCTCCTCCCCGGCACGTATCACTTCACGTTCCGGCTCCATGCGATCGACGGCGCCCCGCTGGCCGCGTCGTACTATCGCTCGAAGCTCGGCTCGACCGCGCCGGTGGTGATGCTCGTCCACGAGTCGGGGCGGTCGCGCAAGGACTTCGAGGACCCGGTGCTCGACCTCAAGGGCCAGGGATTGGCCGAGCACCTCCAGGGCCTCGACTACGCCGTGCTCAGCCTGGACCTCCGCGGCCAGGGCCAGAACCCCCGCCGCGCCCTGACCCGGGGCGAGCGCCCGCGCCTCGTCGAGGACCTCCAGGCCGCCTACTTCTTCCTGGTCGACCGCCACAACCGGGGCGAGCTGAACCTGTCCAAGCTGGGCGTGATCGCGCTGGGGGACGGGGCCAACCTCGCCGCGGCCTGGGCCTTCCATCCCGGCGCGGCCGTCACCATCGAGGGACATCCCAGCGACCTGAGCGCCCTGGCCCTGATCTCGCCCATGCCCGAGGGCTCCAGCTATCAGCTCCGTCACATCACGCCCTCGCTGGCCACCCGTATCCCCATGCTGCTCCTGGCCGGCGAGCGCGACGGCGGCTCCAAGGACGCCGTACAGGGAGTCCGGCCGCTGGTCGAGCGGGGCCGGCTCAACAAGATCGAGCTCTACCCCTCCTCGCTCCACGGCTACAAGCTCCTTCGGCTCGAGCCCAAGGTCACCTCGACCCTCTTTCGCTTCCTCGACACCACGATCAAGAACCGCGCCGTCGCCTGGGAGCCCCAGTACAACCTCCTCCCGGTCACCTTCTCCGACATCCAGACCGTCCAGCACACCAGGCCCGACGACCCGCTGAGGAAGGCCGCCGCCGATCGCAAGGCCGCCGGCGAGGCTCGAGCCCCCGCCGAGGACGCCAAGGCGCCACCCGCCGAGAAGGAGATACCCAAGCGGAACCGCCCCTAGCCCAGAGGCGGACGGCGATCCCGACGCGGCCATCGACCGCCGACCCCCTTTCCTTCCGTCAGGACGGACCTAGAATACCTTCCGGTAGTTTGACAAATGTCGTTGGGCCGCGCGGGGAGGCGGTCCTGGGCGGTTCGACGGTCGGGAGATCTCGAGGGGTTGATCAGATCAGATCGGATCGGCGCCGGAGGATGGGGGCGGGGTCTTCCACGCGGCGACGATGCAGGAGGTGGAGCACGATGGTGTATCTCTCGGAAGATCCGACGCTGCTGGCGGGGTCGCTCCTGGTGTTGGCCGGCGGGTTCGTGGTCGCGCTGCGGGTGACGCAGCAAGGGAAGTACCTGGTCCGCGCGCTGGTCGCCGCGGGGCTGGCGGCCGCAGTGGTCGTGGTCGAGTGGCTCTGGGTGACGGACAACGAGCGGATCGAGCAGGTGGTCTACGGCCTGCGGGATGCGGTGGCGCATTCGGACGTGGAGGGCGTGCTCAGCTACATGGCACCGGACGTCCAGTATATCAGGGGGGAAACTTCGCTGGACGACGAGGCGACGCGGGGTTTCATCCGGGCCAATCTGGAGCGGGCCCGGTTCGACATCGTCCGGATCAGCGGCCTGGAGACCAGCGCGGCGGAGCAAGCACGGCGCGGGACGGCCACGTTCCACGTCTTCTCCAAGGGGACGATGGACACTTCGATGGGGACGGTGAGTATCGGCTCGACGGCGGATTCGCTCTGGTCGCTGGGCTTGCGGGAGACCCAGCCGGGGGTCTGGAAGGTGAACCGGATCACTCCCATGCAGCTCCCCAGGGGCGCCCTGGAGATGCCCGGCGGTTCGCGGGCCGCGCGCCGCGCGGTCTTGTCCCAATGACGAAAAGGAAGGGATCGATCCCGGCCCCGGTTTACTGGGCCGGCGGATTCTTGCGGTCGGGATACTCCAGGATGACGAGCTTGTGCTCCTTCTCGTCGTACCCGTATTCCTGGTAGTGCGGGAGCCGGGGCAGGGCGATGTTGTTCGCCTTGATGATCACGTCCATGAATTCGTTGTAATCCTTGGGGTAGCGGTCATTCTCGGCGTGGTAGAGGTCCATGGCGTGCTGCATGTTGAGCATCGACGTCCGGCCGATGATCGTGACATAAGCGTTGCCCGGGAGGGTGATCGGGTCCTTGGCGACGATCCTGGTCGAAGCGACCTGGGCCTTGCCGGTCTTGAGCTCGGCGTTGGCGTTCTTGATCTCCTGGGTCCGCTTGCCGACGATGAACTCGGGCTTCCTGGGCGGCTGAGGCTTCGGGGCCGGCCGGGGGTTCGGCTGGGCTGAAGCACCTCCCTGGTCGCCCAGGTCGACGCCGACGATGTCCGCGGCCCTCGACTTGGGCCGTGCGGAGGCGTCATGCCGTTCCTCCTCACATCCGGCCGCGAGCAAGGCGCAGGCCGCGCAAGCGGCCAGGGCCAGGCGGGACGGCGCGCCGCGCGCCGATGCAACAGCTCGTGGGATCGAGACAACGGCGATGGCGGAAGCGATGGCTGGTGCATGAGTCTCTCCCGTCCGATCGAGTCGGGGATCAATCGTCCCACTTCCAGCGGCCGATTTCGGCGATCGTGTCGTACCGGGTCATGTCGAAGTGGAGCGGCGTGACGGTGATATAGCCTTCGCTGAGGCTGGTGACGTCGGTCTCGGGCCCTTCGAGGTGGAAGGGTGGGTTATACGTCATCCAGTAGTAGGTGCGCCCGCGGGGGTCCTGACGGCGTTCGAAGCCTTCGCCGTAGCGGCCCAGCCCCATGGGGACGACGCGGATGCCGCGCGGCTCGCCCCGCGAGTGCGCCGGCAGGTTGACGTTGAACAGCGAGCCGTTGGGGGGCCGGTTCGCCAGGATCTTCTCGATGACTCGCACCGCGTGGCGGGCGGCGTGCGGGAAGTCGAAGCGCTCGGAGAGCTCCAGCGAGACCGCGATGCTGGTGATCTTGAAGAACGCGCCCTCGATCGCCGCGGCGACGGTGCCCGAGTACAGCACGTTGATCCCGGCGTTCGAGCCCGAGTTGATCCCCGAGACGATCAGGTCCGGCGGCCGGGGCATCAGCTCGCAGATCCCCAGCTTGACGCTGTCGGCCGGGCTCCCCTCGACCTTCCAGCCCAGCTTGGTGCCGTCGACGTCCTCGACCTGTTTGACGACCAGGGGCTCGAGCAGCGTGATCGAGTGGGCCACGCCGCTCTGCTCCATCGCCGGGGCCACCACGATCACGTCCCCCAGCCGCAAGAGCTCCTTGCGCAGGGCCCGCAGGCCGGGGGCGAAGACGCCGTCATCGTTGGTCAAGAGGATCTGCATCTTGGTCCTTTGTCCATTGTCCTTTGTCCGTTGTCCTGGAGCTAAGAGTCGCCGGTGGCCAAGGACCGAGTCACCAAGCCGATCGTAACGGCATCGGACAATCGGCGTCAACCGGCCTGGCGGACGGACGATGTCCGGATGTGGATGAGGCGTCTGGCCTTCGGGCGAGTTAAAGTAGGTCAGGCTTTCCAGCCTGACGGGGCTCGAGCGTCAGGCTGGAAAGCCTGACCTACCGAGGAATTCTCCTCGCCCATGTCATCAGCTTGGAACGATTCCGTGGAGACTGGCACGCCAGCGCGAATCTTGACCGAAGCCGCGATCGAAAGCCTGCGCGATCGCTGGGATGCCAGGCGGGGACTGATCCCGGCCGATCAAGTCCGCCGCGTGATCGTCGCTGATGCGTTGGTGGACATGGAAGTGAAATCGCTCTCGCTGCCGACGCGGCTGATCCGGCGGCTCGGGCTCAACGAGCAGCACAGGAAGCTGGTGCGAAGCGGCACCGGCGTCACCGAGGCCGCCGTCTACGACCCCGTGCGGCTGACCATCCCGGGGCGAGATTTCACGGCGGACGTCATCGAAGTGCCCGACGACATGCCGGTCCTCATTGGCCGGCTCGCTCTGCTGCAAATGGACCTCGTGATCGATCCGCAGTCCCGATCGTTGATCGGTAATCCGGCGCACGACGGCGAGCAAATCCTCGAGGTCTAGTAAATGGCCTTCGCGTCGCGACGCCAGAGCCAGGCGAAGACCGGGAGCAACGCCAGGGCTCCCCACTGGTAAGCCGTCAGGCCCAGGGCCACGACCGGCTCGGGGCGGATGAATTCGGTGAAGAACCGGTAGATCAGATACGCGATCAGGTAGAGCTTGATCCGCTGGAGCCGGAACAGGCCCCGGCGCTCGGTCCAGGCCAGGAACGCGGCGGCCGAGGCGTGGAACGCCGCCTCGTAGAGCTGGGTCGGGTGGCGGGGAATCCCGTCGTGGAAGACCACACCCCAGGGGAGGCTCGTCGGCTTGCCGAAGCAGCAGCCGCCGACGAAGCAGGCCAGCCGGCCCACGGCCACCGCCGCCGCCACCGGCACCGCGAAGCTGTCACCCGTCTTGATCCTCACGTCCAGGATCGCCTTGGCCAGCTCGACGCCGAAATAGCCGCCCACCAGGCCGAACAGGATCGTCTTGCCGTTGTCGAACCAGGCCCGGCCGCTGGCCAGGCCTTCCCAGTCGAGCAGCACGTACGGCAGCTTCGCGCCGATCATCGCGCCGCAGAAGGCCCCCAGCGCGATCCCCCACCGCTGCGCGGCCGACAGCGGCAGCGATCGATCTCCCCGACGCTTGAGGAGCACCGCCGTCGCGATCGCCAGGATCATGATCGCCGTGTAGGCCAGGCCAGGGCCGGCCGGAAGCGACGGGGTGGTCATGGATGGTCCCCTCTTCAGAGCGATAGGGCGGCCGCGCAGATGGCGAACAAGGGAATCAGCAGGCTCACCACGAGCAAGAGGGGGATGACGATCGTCAACCCCGCCATCAATCCGAACTTGTGCAGGACCGGCATGGGTTCGACTCGGTGCCGCGCCTTCCACTCGGTGATGGCCCAGGCCGGGACGAGGAGGACCAGCAGGACGACGCCCAGCCCCGGCGCCAGCCTGGCGACCCCGACTTCCACGACGGCCAGCGCCATCGCGATCAGCAGCGTCTCGAGCGAGGAGAACAACTTGAGTCGATCGAATGTCCCGGCGTCCGGCTTGATCGCCGCGGACGCCGGGTCCGCTCTCCAATCGCGGCGCTGGCAGAGCCAGCATTCCGACGCGTCGAGGTCGTTCGTCGCCCCGCAGTCGCGGCAGATCGGGACGGCCCTCGGCTTCTCTTCGCGCGAGGTCGAGGCGAACGCCAACCCGACCTCCCGAAACCACGTCCGCCACCACGCCCAAAGGTGAAGCCCCGACTTCTCGGCTCTCTCGTCGGAATCGCGCTGCCGGCGAAGGCGGAGATTCCGGCGAGAACGCTCGGCCTTCGACTTCTTCCGGCTCATGGCGATGGCCTCATGCGGATGCCTTCTCCTGGGAACCGACGGCCCTGCCGGGGCGAGGTGCCCTAGAATTTCGGAGGACCCTCGACCAGGCAGATCAGCCATATCGTGATGAACAGCGCCAGGCCCAGAAGGATGGGTATCGCGACCGTCAGCATCGCGATCCACACGAACTTCGTCGCGGTCGATGTCGGCAGGCCCCGATTCCGGCGGCGGCGAGCGATGAACTCGGCGACGCCCCAGGCCGGCAAGGCGAAGATCGCCAGCCCGATCGCGAGCCCCGGGGCGATCGCGAGGCCCCCGAGCGCCACCAGGCCCAGGACCAGCAGGACCGGGGCCGAGCCATCGCCGGACGTCGGCGGTGGCTCGGCCTTCATCGGCATCGGCAACCGGTGTGGTGCGTGCCAGTCCCGCCGCCCGCAGAGCCAGCATTCCGAGGCGTCGGGGTCGTTCGTCGCGCCGCATTCCCAGCAGGTCGGGCCCGATTCCGGCTCCGGAAGTGACTGGCTCATCACATCCCTCCGACCGGGTTGGATGGGATCGGGTCCCGGGTCGTCGCCCCGGCCGCGTCCTGGCGCCGGGCATACTGGGCGGCCAGCGACTTGACCCGGCGGATCACCTGACCCTGGATGATCCCGCTGATCGCCAGCGCCGTCAGGAAGATCAGCTCGTGATAACGCGGTACGCGGAGATTCCGGACAGCCTCGATCCACCAGGCCCAGCCCAGCAGCCAGACATAGCCGAGCATCGCGGCGATCGTCGCGAACCAGACCAGCCGGAGCCGGAACCGCAAGCAAGCCAGGGCCGGGATCAGGAAAAAGCCGACCACCAGCGGGCTGCGCGGTCCGTCGGCCACCATCAACAGGAGAGTCAGGAGCAGGACGTCCAGGCCCGTGGAGACGTACTTGAGCGCCTCCGGCATGAGGCGCATCCGCAACCAGAGGTGCACCCCCACGCCGAGCAGGACCCATGCCGCGGCGATCGCGGTGACCGTCCGGTGGAAGGCCGCGTCGCTGACCTTCGGGAGCTGGATGAACCCGAGGTCAACCCCATAGTAGTTGATCAGCTCGATCGCGTAGAACGCCGCGATGGCCGCCACGCGGAGCAGGTTGGCCCGCGCCTCCCCCTCGTATTCCTGCCAGCGGCCCACGATGTACCACGCGCGGTCGTCGGCGCCGGGGACCGGCGACGGCGCGGCGGCCTCGGCGACGGGGACGGTGCTCATGATGGAGACCTCCGGAGGATGAACGCACTCCCCGCCATTCGCGGGCCTTTCCTCTCAACGCGAAAAGGACACGCAGATGGCGAACAGCATGATTGCCAGGGCGACCAGCAAGATGGGGAACAAGATCGTGAGCCCGAGGAACCAGGCGAGTCGCTGCCATCCGGACATCGGCTCACCCCGGCGGCGGCGCCTGAAGGCCTTGAACTCGGTGACGAACAGGGCCGGCACGGCCGACGCCGAAAGGACGATGATCAGCCACGGAGCCGCGACGAAGATCGCCAGGGCCACGGCCGTCGCCGCGATCAAGACCATCCAGCCCCCGATCGTCGAGAGCGGGCCGCGCTCCGCTGGCCCCGATGCGGATCGGCTCCTTCGCAGGGCGGGATACCTGTTCCAGTCCCGCCGCTGGCACAGCCAGCATTCCGACGAGCCGGGGTCGTTCGGCGCCCCGCAGTCCCAGCAGGTCGGCGCGAGCGGGGCTTCGTTCATGGCACCCCTCCGGCCACCACCGGCAGGAGATGAGCCCCGGCCGACGCCGGCACCCGCCCGGCCGCCGTGTCGCGGTAGAACAGGTTATAAGTATCAAAGGGGATGATCCGTCCATCGGGGTGGACGATGTGGATGCACGACTTCTTCACCGAACGGACGTCGAAGTTGTACGGGTCGAGGAACTGCACGATCAGCACGCGGAAGATCTTGTCGTAGGTCAATTGCGGCGGCACCGACAGCTCGGGCAGGCAGCAGAGGAGCTGGCGCAGGGTCCAGGCCGACGAATCCGGAGAGTGCGACGTCGAGAACAACTCGACGACCAGCCGGCGCAGCTCGGGATCCTGCTCGTTGAGGATGGTGTTGCGCTGCATCTCCAGGAGCGTCGTCGGGTCGAGGAGCTGCGTCAGCGGTACGACCTTCCCGGCGAGCTTCAGCGCATAGGCCATCGCCAGGCAATCCGGGTGGCAGGGGACCGGCACGATGTCCTTGGACTGGAAATGCGGCGACTGCTCGAGGATGCGGGCTCGCACCTCGGCCAGCGTCAGGCGGTCGCGTGCCGGGTCGAAGCCCTCGACGCGGCCCGCGATCTGCACCGGCTGGAACGTCACCCCGCGCACGCACGGCTGCTCGAGCGCGAAGTCGATGATCGCGCCGACCTGGTCGTCGTTGAGCCCCTTCTCGAGCGTGACGACCAGCGTGGTCGAGATCCCGTGCTCGTTGAGGTGCTCGAGCGCCCGGTTGCGGACCTCGACGAGATCGGCGCCCCGCAACACCCGCTGGGGCGCCGCGTCGAGCGAGTCGAACTGGAGGTACACCTCGAAGCCCGGCATGTACCCGGCGAGCCGGTGGACGAAGTCTCGATCGTTCGCGATCCGCACGCCGTTGGTGTTGACCATCAGGTGCTTGATCGGCCGCTGCTTCGCCAGGTCGAGGACATCGAAGAACTCGGGATGGATGGTCGGCTCGCCGCCGGAGATCTGCACGATGTCCGGCCGCCCCTCGTTCCGCACGACGCAATCCAGCATGAAGGCGATCTGCTCCAGCGAGCGGTGCGATAATCTCCGGGGCGAGCTCTCGGCATAGCAGATCGGGCAGGTCAAGTTGCAGTGGTCGGTGATCTCGACTAAGGCCAGGCAACTGTGCTGCTCGTGGTCGGGACACAGGCCGCAATCGTACGGGCAGCCGCGCTCGATCGTCGTGTTGAACTTCCGCGGCATCGTCCCCGGCTTCAGCGCCCGCCGCGAGAACTGGTAGTATTCGGCATCCGTCGAGATCAGCACCTTCTCCTGCTTGTGCTCGGGGCAGTGCTTCACCAGGTAGACCCGGCCCTCCTGGAAGATCACCTTGGCCTCGACCTTGCGCAGGCAAGTCGAGCAGAGGCTGTTGGTCAGCTCGAAGAAGATGTAGGGACGGTCGGCCATCGCGGGCGCTCCCCGGGGCGGTCGTCGGGCCATCGGGACCGTGCGCACGGTCCCTGGAAGAGAAATGTTCGAATAGGATCGGCGCGTGCCACACGCCCGGGACGACGTACCGAATCGCGGGATGCCACGATGTTTCGAGAAGCGAATGGGCACATCTCGTTCGCCGAGGCGCCGACGTATCGTAGAATGTAACGTTCCGAGCGTCAATCGGCCGAAGCAAGAGCGGATGCGGCGGTCGGGTAGGATGGGCAGCGGAGATCGAGGTTGTCGCGACGGCGCCGGTGATTTCGATGAATCCCGGCGAGGCGACGTGAGCAGGATGCGTGCCCCGTTTCCCGGTGGTCCGTGGAGGTCTGGAGCGATGGATCGACGCAAGTTCCTGAAGAGGGCGGGCTTGGCGGCGCTGGGCGCGACGGCCGTGGGCGGGGTCTACCCGTTCCTCGAGGCCAAGTGGTGCCGGTTGGTGCGGCTGACGATCGCTGTGCCGAACCTGGCCCCGCCCTTCCGGGGGGCGACCGTCGCGCTCCTGGCCGACGTGCACCACGGCCCCTATGTTCCGCTGGCGTACATCCGGCACGTGGTGGGGATGACCAACGCGCTGGAGCCCGACCTCGTCCTGCTGGCCGGCGACTACACGGACCACTCTCCCGCCGATATCGGGCCGGGGATCGCCGAGCTGGGCAAGCTGCAGGCGCGCATCGGCCGGTTCGCGGTGCGCGGGAACCACGACAACCATGCGTCCGCGATCCTCTCGCGGGCCGCGCTGGCCGAGGCGAGGCTCCCCGACCTGAACAACACGGGCATCTGGCTCGAGCGCCGCGGCGCCCGGCTGCGGATCGGCGGCGTCGGCGACGTCTGGACCGACGAGCAGGACCTGGGCGCGGCCCTCGGCGACGCCACGCTCGACGACGCCGTGCTCCTCCTGTCGCACAACCCCGACTTCGTCGAGTCGATCCGCGACCGGCGGGTCGGGCTGGTCCTGAGCGGCCATACCCACGGCGGACAGGTCATCGTGCCCGGCGTCGGCGCCCCCATCGTCCCCTCCCGCTACGGCCAGAAGTACGTCTATGGCCTCGTCCAGGGCCCGACCGCCCGGGTGTTCGTCACCCGCGGCGTCGGCACCGTCAGCCCGCCCGTCCGCTTCCTCTGCCGTCCCGAGATCGTGCTGATCACGCTGGTGTAGAGCGGTAACACTCGCGTTGCGTCCGCCCGACCCCCCCTGGCCCCCCCTTCGTAAGGGGGGGATTGAAGAGGGGTGGGCCTCCATTGATCCCCCCTTACGAAGGGGGGGTTTGGGGGGGTCGAGGCCCCAGCCTGGCCGCGCGGCCCAACCGCGAAGGCTACCCATTCGTTAGCCGCTCCAGCTCGCGTGTCTCACAGGAACGACCGCCCGATCGTGGCATGCAGCGCGGCACGAGCGCGGAGCAGCACGGCCGAATCGCCCGAGCCGACATTCAGCCGGCGGATCTCGAAGGGGTCGATCTCACCCTGCCGGTTGACGCCTTCGAGCGAGGCAAACGCCGCGCGGTAGCCGGCACCGGCGGCGAGGGCCTTGGTCTCCGCGGTGTAGGTGCCCGGCCAGCCGTACGGATAGGCCAGCGCCGCGACCTCGCGGCCGAGTCGGTCCTCGAGGACCTGTCTCGACCCGGCGAGCTCGCGACGCTGGGAGTCGCCGTCGAGCCCGGCGAGTTTGCGATGGCTATGCCCGTGCGAGCCTACGGAGAGGCCCCCGTCGGGGCCGGTCAGCCGGCGCACCTGGTCCCAGCTCGTGAACAGTGCGCGGGCCATCGTCTGATTGTCGACATCGACCTCGGCCCGCTCGGCGAGCCTCTCCAGGAACCAGCGCTCGTCGCGGATCGTCTCGTCGAGGAAGGCGGCGATGATCGTCTGGATCGCCGCGGACCGCGGCACGGCGTCCAGGTCGATCGAGAGCGGCGGCGGGCCGGCCGAGCCGTCACCGTCGCGATCGGGCCTGCGCGGGAGCTCGAGTCGGCGCACGCGGGTTTGCTTGATGATGCAGGCGACTTCGTCCCACCAGGGGAGCCGGGGCGACTCGATGAACGCGGTGGGCAGGAAGAACGTCGCCGGGATGCCGCGGTCGCGCAGGATCGGCGCGGCGATCTCGAAGTTGTCGCGATAGCCGTCGTCGAACGTGACCAGTGCGACGGGCTCGCGCCACGCGGTCGCGGAGGCGATGCGCTCGATCGCCTCGGACAACGTCAGGATAGGCATGCTCCGGCTAAGCCAATCGATCTGGGCGCGGAACGACTCGGGCGTCGCCGAGATGACCGGGTCGTAGAAGAGATCCGAGCCCGGCTCGGCGATCCGGTGGTAGGTGAAGACGGTCAGTCCCGGCCGCGCCGCGGCCAGGCGCTCCAGCATTCGCAGGATGCCCGCTCGGCCGAACAGTCGCGCCAGGAATTCACGCTTATTTTGCATCGGTAGGCAGCAGGTCGTGAGCAGTCGGCAGATCAGGCTGTGATCGTAAGCCATCGCGAGGCACGGCGTCACGAGGCGACCGTCGGGCTACTGCCGGGCGATCCCGGCAGGGTAATATGTCCTATACCGGGATGGAACGGATTGCGAGGCCCGCGGAGGCGACCGCCCTTCATGCGCTCCTGAATCGCGTCGAACGAGGGGAGGGGCAAGCAATGGCCGTCGTTACGGGTGATGGCGAGCACGGGCGGGACGCCGGGTTCCGCGCTCATGGCCGGGGCGAGATCTTCCCCGAGCTGGGGGCCTTCATCGGGGCCGGAGTCCTGGTGGGTGCGATGTCGTCCATGGTGGTCGCCGCGCTCTTGGGGGGCTTCGTCGGCGGGAACGTGCTGATCCCGGCCGGCCTGGGATCGGGACTGGGGGCCATCCTCGGGCTCTTCGTCGGCCTGGGGCGGGGCGTCTGGCGGCCCGGGTCGCCGATCCGCCAGCCGGAGCCGGAGCCGATCTCGACACCGGAGCCGGCCCCATCGCCGCAGCTCTGGGACCCCTGGCTCGACAGCGGTCGTGACATCGGACCGGCCGAGCCCGAGCCGGCGGCCGAGGAGCCGGTGTGCGCCGAGAAGCCCGAGGCTCCCTGCACGGGGCGCCGCCCGGTCCGGCCCCGCGTGATCTCGCCGCGGACCGGCGAGGCGATCCGGCTGGAGGATGAGATCGGGCCGATGATCGAGGACGGCCGGGGCGGGTTTGTTGTGATCGCGGGCGGGCCGGGCTCGGGGAAGACCACCGCACTCCGCCACCTGGCCGCCATCCTGCCCCCCTGGGCCCGTGGTCGGGTCCGGCTGCTCGAGGAGATGGATCTCACGGCGATCGCCTCCGCCGGGCCCGATCCGCTCGTGATCCTCGCCTCGGGATCGTCCATGGCTCGGAGCCCGGGCCATGAGAAGGTGACCCTCGGATACTCCAGCGACCAGCACGCGTTCGTCGCCCATCTGGTCTCCTCCCGCGCACCAACGCTTTATCGCCTCGCCCCCTGGGAGCAGGACGACGCCATCGAATACCTGCTGGCGAGCCACCGGGAGGCTTGCGCCTCGGTGATGGGGCGATTGAGGACGTCCCGCGACTTCTCGTTCCTCGACGGCATCCCGGCGCTCTGCGCGGTCGTGCTCGACCGGATGGCGTGCGACGACTCGATCGGCGACGTCCGCGCCGCGTTGGAGGGTGAGCTGGCGGCGCGGCTCGATGGCGTCCAGGCCGGGACGGATCGGGTCGCGGATCTTTGCGTCAACAAGTTCCGTGACGCCGCCAATGCGCAGTCACCGGAGGCGATTGCCGAGTTGACTGGGGGAGATCCGGCGAGCGAGCACTTGATTCGGCTGCTCCGCCACCGTCCCGCAGCCTTGCTGCTGGCCGCCGATCGGATCGCCGTCTTCATCGAGCGCGGCCGCGCGACGCGCGCCCTGTCCCATCGCTATTCCCGCGAGTTGGTGCTGGAAGTCGCACGCCGGATTGCGACGAGTCCCGAAGCCATTCAGCATCTGAACGATTGGACTCAGAGCGACCTGCCGGGCGTCCATCCGCTCGCCGCCAGTTTGCTCCACGCCGCGACGCCCGGCTGGCGGCCCGATCCGGATTGTCGACCGCGGCTGGAGGGTGCTCTTCTCGATGGCGTCGTATGGCCGGGCCAGAACCTCGCGGGGGTCAGCTTGCGTCAGGCAACGATGCGAGCGGCCGAACTCAGTGGTGCCAACCTGGAGAGGGGAGATGCCAAGCAGACTTGCCTTTACGGGGCCGACCTCCAAAGGGCGAACCTGCGTCACTGGATGGCCACGCAGGCCGACCTCGGCCGGGCCAACCTCGCGGGGGCGTCGGCACTCGAGGCCCGGCTCCGCGGGGCCGACCTCACCCGCGCAACGCTGGTCGAGGCCGCGCTGTGGAAGGCCGACCTCGCGGACGCCCGGATCGACGGGGCGGACTTCACCGGGGCCGGACTCGAGCAGGCTCGCCTGAGAGGCCTGCCGCTACGGCTGGCCCGGTTCGATGGCGCCCGCTTCGGCGGCGCCGATCTGCGCGGCTGTGACATGGAAGAGATGGGGCTGACCGACGCCGACTTCCATGATGCCGATCTTCGTGGCGCGCAGTTGACCGGCTCGCGGATGCCGAACGCGAACTTCCTCGGCGCCGACCTCCGCAACGCCAAGCTGGCCGAGATCGACTGGCCGGGGGCCTGCCTGCGCGACGCCGATCTCCGCGGCGCGAACTTCCACCTGGGCACGACGCGCAGCGGGATGCTCGACAGCCCGATCGCCTGCGAGGGGAGCCGCACCGGGTTCTACACCGACGATTTCCTCGACCGCGACATCAAGCCCGCCGAGGAGATCCGCAAGGCCAACCTCCGCGGCGCCGACCTCCGCGGGGCGAAGATCCAGGACGTGGATTTCTACCTGGTCGACCTCCGCGACGCCCGCTACACCGCCGAGCAGGCCAAGCACCTCCGACGCTGCCGGGCCATCCTCGACGACACCGCATCGTAGGGTGGGCACCGCCCGCCGAGGATAACCCGAGGCATTCCGGTGGGCGGTGCCGGTCCTACAGTGGCGATGACCCGATCAAGGCCCCGATTCAGGTATAAGCGTAATCCCCCTCCAGCGGCGTGAGGTGAAACATCATGCCCTTCGGGATGAGCCCCTCGCGGTCGCGGATGTGGAACTTCACCGCGAAGCGTGAGGCGAATCCGCTCCGGCGAAGGGCCTCGGCGGCCCAGGGCGTGCTGCCGTACGCCTGGGCCAGGTCGGCTCCCTGGGTCATCAGCTCTCGGGTGAGTGCCAGGAAGGCCGCGTGCCAGAGATCGGCGTCGACGTCGTCGAGCAGGCAGTCGACGACCTTGCCGGTGCGGGTGCGCCCACCGTCCTTGGGGATGATGTTGAGCACGGCCAGCCCGCGGAGCCGGCCCGTTTCGTCGAGCAGGTGCCAGCCCGACATCGCCTGGCGAGGAAACCTCAGGAACGCGTTGAGCCGCGCCGGGTCGCGAGTCGTCAGGATCGCATGCTCCCTGGCCGCCTCGACGATCGGCGTGATCTCGGGCCCGAAGCGCGAGACCCGACGCGGCACGATGATGATGCGCGACGCCGCCGGTCGCCGGATCGGCCGGTACGCGACTTCACGGGCCGTGGCCAGGGCTCGCCGCCAGGGAGCCAGCCCGTCCGCTCGTAGCCAGTAACTGGCGCGAAGGACCCGCGTGTAGACCGGCACGAGGCTCCGCAGCTCGTAACCCGCCCGCTCGCCGACGACCAGCGCCGCCTGGCTGACCCCCAGGCCGAACTGCGTCGCAACCCCTTGATGCGCACGCCGCATCAGGCTCATGCCGACCGCCTTGTGCTCGGGCGAGCCCAGCCAGTCGATGATGTGGATCGTCGACACCCGGCCGCCGGCGGCCGCCAGGGCCCGCCCTTCGAAGGCCGTCCGGATCAGCCCGAGGTGTCCGATGATCCGGCCCGATTCGTCCCGCGCGACGTAGCTTAACGCCGATTCAGGACCGGTCCTGCGGGGTCCGGCGACGGGGCTTTCCTCGGTGCTCACAGAGCACCCTAAGGAGGCGGATTCCTCCACGTCCAGGTACTTCCATCGCAGCACTTCGGGCGCGGCGAAGTCGGCGTCGGGCGTGGTGTGGAAGCCCGCGGCCAGGAATCGCCCCAGCTCGGGGATGTCCACGGGGGCCAGCGGGCGGATCTCGCGACTCATGGCCGGACGGCCGCCGCGGCGCGGCCGGTCACCTTGCGGATGAACGCTACCTCGCCGGCGTCGTAGGGCGTGCCGTCGGCGCGGAAGATGTCGTGGAACCAGACCGGCGGCTCGGCGGCGTAGGGCTTCTGCCACGAATCCCAGGGATAGATCGTCTGCGACTTGCCCGCGACGAATCCCCAGTTATACGCACCGATGTGCTCCTCCTTGAAGTACGAGAGGACCGGGTCGAACGTGCTGCCGGCCGGCCGGGCCATGTACTCGGTGCAGAGCATCGGCCGGCGGTACCGCTTCAATGCCTCGACGTCCCTCTTCAGCTCCGCGAGCGGCCGGTAATTGTGGAAGCTGATCACGTCGGACTGTGTGAGCATAGTGCGATTGATCGGCGAGAGCCGGTCCGGGTCGGTCAGGTCGCCCTGCCAGACGCCCGCGGTCAGCGGCTGCGAGGGACCTGCCTCGCGCGCCCAGGCGAAGGTCTTCTTGAGCAGGGCCAGCGACAGCTCGGGCTTGCCGGCCGGTTCGAGCCGGCCGTAGCTCGATCGGTTCGGGTTGTCCGGCTCGTTGAACAGGTCCCAGGCGTGGATCCGGCGGTCGGCGCGGAACCGGCCGATCACGCCCGCGACGTAGGGCTTCAGCGCGTCGTGCCGCGCGGGGTCGGCGAGGACCCGCGCGCCGGGGCTCTGGACCCACCCCGAGTTGTGCAGGCCCGGCCTCGGCGCCCGCTGCTTGCCGAGCTGCGGGGCGGGGTCCCAGACCGCGTCGAACACGACGAAGACCACGCCGATCTTGTGCCGGTCGGCGATCGCCAGGAACCGGTCCATCCGCGCCAGGAACCCCGGCGCGTCCTGCTCCCAGAGCAGGTCGTGGAGGAACACCCGGACGCTGTTGAACCCCAGGCCCTCGGCCCAGCCCAGCTCGCGGTCGATCGTCGCCGGGTCGAAGGTGTCCGCCTGCCACATCTCCAGTTGGTTGATCGCCGTGCTGGGGATGTAGTTGCAGCCGACCAGCCAGGGATGCTCCCGCGACCACGCGGCGGCCCGCTCCAGCGGCCAGGGTGCGGGCTCGTCGGATCGCGCCGACCCCGGCATCGTGGATGTCTCAGCCACGGTCAGCAGGACGACGAGGGCCAGATCGAGACGGCGCTTCATGGAGTGGTTTCCTCGGAGCTTACCCCTTCATTTGCCTTCGATTCGGAGGATGATGCATCTTTGGAGTAGAGCCGCTTGATCTCTTCGAGCGACCTGGTCGGCCCTTGCCTGGCCCTGCGCTTGGACTCGTCCAAGTAAGCCAGGAAATCGGTGCTCGAGCGGAGCGCGAGGACTTCTTGATCTCCTTCATCGACCGCGACCAGTGCGAAGCGCGGCGAGCCACCGGTGGTCAGGAAGACGACCTCGCCGTCGGCCGCGTCTCGCAGCACACTTTCCAGGGTGAATTGGGGAGAATCGAGCGATACGGTCTTCACAGTTGGATCTCCTTACCCTCGATCCGAAGGGTGTTATGTGACTTCACTCCGATCGCCAGGATGGTGACGATACCCGGGTCGTCCTCGATCTCGTAGAACACTCGTTATTCTCCCACCCGCAGCTCCCAGTCTGCCAGCGGGTTTTCCCGCAGCAACTTGCGATGCCGAGTCGGCACCCCCGGTTGGCGTGTCAACTGCTCTTCGATCGTATCCAGTATGATGTTTCGATTCCGAGCATCCAAGTCGTCGAGTTGACGTTCCGCGTCTCCAGAAAACCTGACCTCATATGACATGACGCGTGACCACCGAAACGTCGCGGCTGAGTGTTACGCATGCCTCTCGCACCAGGGGCGAGCCGGATGCACGGTAGAAACGAGATTACCACGATCAACGCGTTATGCCGATGTCTCGACCGCCCGGCTCATGCCACACCCGATGGCGGCATGGTCCATCATCGGGGCGGCATGCTGAGAGGCCGGGAATCCTCGAATCCTCGAATCCTCGCCCCTTCGGATTGCCCTCTTTCGCGATCCGCGGTATTTTCAGCGGCCACTCGGGTTCCGACGTCGGGATTGGATGGAGCCATCAACAAGGAGGTTGCGATGTCGAGGACCACCCGCCGCACGCGCACCCCGACATTCGACGCGATGGAGGGCAGGGTCTTGCTGTCGTCCGGAATGAAAGACCCGGCCGCGCAGGTCCTCCGTGCCGAGTTCAGCGTGGGCCACTTCAAACTCAATGGGACCTTGGCCGGCATCCCCTTCGGGGCGATCGGCCCGGACGGCATCGTGGTCTCGTCGTTCCCGCTGTCCGGTCGGACCAAGTCCATGGGGAGGGTCACCGGCTCGCTGCTCTTGACCGACCCGATCATCGCGCCGGGCAAGCAGCCCGACCTCAGCAACGCGACGCTGACCCTCAGCAACGCGCGGGGCAGCGTCCAGATCAAGACGGCCGGGTCGCCGTCGAACCGCCACGTCTTCATCGTGACGGCCGGGTCGGGCGCGTATGCCTCGGTCTACGGATCGGGGACGGCGATCATCACGTACAATCGACGGATGCACGAATACCAGGTCGCGCTCCGTTCGAGCGCGCATTAGGCCGGTGAACCTCGGGATGAAGATCGCCGGGCTACAGAAAGGGAAAGGCCGCCCCGAGGCTTTGGGGCGGCCCTGTCGGAGTTCGACGGCTCGCGAGCTGGTCAGTCGCGGGCTGGCGACGTCGTCGGGAGCGACGGGCTCCCCGACCGCCGCTTCCGGGCCTTGATGATCCCCGCGCCACCCGAGAGGCCGGCCGCCAGACCCAGGACCGCCAGCCGTTCCGCGAACGGGGGCGACCGGTGCGGATCCTGTCGGACCGTGGGATCGCTCGGCGCCGCGGCGCCCGCGACCGACTCGGCCGGGAAGACCGGGATCGTGACGGTCCCGTCCCAGTTCCGACCCTGCCACAGCGCCGAGTCGGCGGCCAGCTCCTCCAGGACCGAGTCGGACACCAGACCCGTCCGAGGCATGATCCGGGGCAGGACGTCGGTGTTGAGCTGGACGGTCTTCGCGAATCCGTCCGTCGTCGGGGAGCCGATCCCCGGCTGGGCCGTGGACCAGGCGATGGTCGGGACCGCTTGCCCGGCCGAGGCCGGCAGGATCGTGGCTCCCGCGGTCGTCTGGGTCTGGGCGTGGCCGGCCGCCGACACGACGGAACCGACCGGTGCGGTCGCCGCGTTGTCGGTGAGGGCGGTCGCCGGCATCCCGGCCGTCAGCATCCCGACCCCGTCGGCCTGGATCAGGCCGAGCCCGTTGGTCCCCGTGGCGATGGCGCTGAAGACGCCGCGGAATCCGCCGCCGACGGTCCCGGTGCCGTGGAACGTGGCGAGGTGCGAGGCGACGCCCGTCGGGCTCGCGGGGGTCGTGCCCGGGCCATGGTAGGCGATCAGGCCGGGCACCAGGAGGTTGGCCACCGGCGAGCCCAGCCCGGTCCCCAGGCTGTAGCCGGCATGGGCCGAGGAGCCGTTGCCGCCGCTGATGGTGTGATAATCGGCCTGCGGCAGGCTGTAGAGGGCCTGCTGGGCCTGGGTCGGGTTGGTGCTGTTCAGCGTGACTTCGCCCGCCACTGTCCTCCCCTGGTTGACCAGGGCGACCAGGCCGGCGAAGGACGGGGCCGACAGGCTGGTCCCCCCCACGACCTCGAACGGGTCGCCGGAATTGAGGTCGTACGGGTCGGCGACCCAGGCGCCGGTGCTCGGATTGGCGTCCATCACGACGTCGGGCGTCGTCCGGCTGCCGGTGGACTGCACGCCCTGCTGATACGACGGCTCGGACTCATACTGGCTCAGTCCGCCGCCGGAGCCGATCGTCGTTCCCGCGCCCGAGGCGCCGCCCCACGTCGTCTCGCTGCCGTACGAGTTGTTGGCGCCCAGGGTCAACGTGGTGCCGCCGACGGCCACGACGTTGGGCGAGAACGCCGGGTATTCGGGATCGGCCGTCCCGTAATCGCCCGTGCTGGCCAGGAAGGTCACGCCCGGCACGTCGAAGACTTTGTCATAATTCGCCTCGTTGGCGGCGAAGACGGACTGCCCCTCGGGGAAGCCCCAGCTCATCGTCACGACCGACACGCCGGGCTGGTGGGCGGCGGTGCCCACGGCGGCCATCAGATCCGAAAGCGACTGGCTGTTGGCCTCGACCAGGACGATCCGCGCGCCGGGGGCAATGGCATGGGCCCACTCGACGTCCAGCGACTCCTCGACCTCCCAGTTGTCGGTGCCGGGCCCGCTCGGGTCGGTCGCGGGCAGCGAGGTCGTCTGGCCGCTCTGGTTGAGGACCGTCAGGAACGAGGACGCGGGCCCGTACTGGCTGTAGAGCGTCGGCCCGGAATCGGTCAGGCCGAACTGCGAGTCGAACAGGTTCACGGCCTGGGCGATGTTCGGGTCGTTGTAAGCATCGACGATCGCGATCGTCTGGCCGGTGCCGTCCTGCGTGAGATTGTTGATGCCGTAGGCATCCCGGATCTGGGCCGGCGTGTAGGCGACCGACCCGGCCGGAGTCGCCAGGGTCGCGGCGTTGTCGATGTTGCCGGACGAGTTGATGCCGCCCAGGACGTTGCAGGCGGAGCCGGTCTTGCTCGAATTCCCGCCGTAGAAGCTCCCACTCGAGGGGCTGAAGTTGTTATTGACGCTCTGCAAGAGGGAGCAGACCTGCTGGTTGCTGTAATTGGAGACTCCGAAGGCCGAGCCGTTGCCCCCGACGTTGTACGTCGCCCCCGAGCCGCCCGGCCAGTTGACGCTGAAGCCGCTCCCCTGGGCCGCGGCGTTCCCGCCGAACGAGGTGGTGTCCGCGTAGATGCCCAGGGCGCAGGCGAAGGCTTGCGCGAAAGCGTTCTGGTTGGTGCCGCCGGTGCTGAGCTTGGTGCAGAGCGTGGCGATCTGCGAGTTGGTCAGGCCGGACAGGGACGAGGCTCCGCACTGGTTCAGATAGCTGCTGATGTAGGGGTTCGAGCAGCCGAACAGGTTCGGGAAGTTGTTCGCCAGCCAGTTGCCGAGACACGTGTCGCTGGCACCGTTGCCGAAGTTGCAGATGACGGACTGGCCGCTCTTGCTCTGCCAGAACCCGCAGCTCGCGTACTGGCCCCACCCGACCGAACAGCTCTGATTGACCGGCTCGGGCTCGTTGCCGAAGCAGTCCGATGCCCTGGTATTGTTCGTATCGCCGCTGTAGACCGCCAGCCACTGGTAGGTCCCGGTTTTCGTCGGCGTGTAGCCGCCGGAGTTGCTGCCCGTGCTGGTGGTGTAGATACCGTTGCCGTTGACCGTGACCGTGTCGCTGTAGACGTTGTTGCTGTCGCTGCCGTTGGGGGTGACCCCCGGCGCGAAGAGGTAGAAGGTGATCGTGCCGGTCGGGTTGTCGCCGTTCGAGAGCGCGGCCGAGTCGGTCAGCTTGACCAGGCCGCCGAGTATCACGGACCCGCCCGGTGTGGTTGTTATGGTCGTGCAGGCCGGGGTGACCTTCTCCGGCTCGCTGCCGAACGGGCTGGTGGCTCCGCTGTTGTTCGTGTCGCCGCTGTAGACGGCCACCCACTGGTAGGTGCCGGCCGTGGTCGGGACATAGCCGCCCGGCTTGTTGCCGCCGGCGGTGGTGTAGGTGCCATCGCCGCTGATCGTCACCTTGTCGCTGTAGACGTTGTTGCTGTCGCTGCCGTTGGGGGTGACCCCCGGCGCGAAGAGGTAGAAGGTGACCGTGCCGGTCGGGCTGCTGCCGCCTGATAGCGTCGCCGAGTCGTTCAGGGTCACGGGCGGGGTGGCGACCGTCACGGGACCCGGCGGCGTCGCGGGGGTCGGCGACGGCATGGGATTGGGAGCCGTGCAGCCGCCGTTGTCCGACGTGATGAGGCGACCCTGGGGAGTATAGAGGATATCGGCGCTGTCCGGGCCGTACGCGTTGTTGTTCTGGTTCGGCTCCAACTGGCCGATCGCCGGGCCGCAGACGAAGTCGATCTGGTAATAGGTGTTCGGGATCGTGACCTTCAGTGTCTCCTTCAGGGCCTGGCTGCCCGCGGTCCACGTCCCGGTCTGCTGCTGATAGATCACCTGCTGGTAGGCGTTGGAGTTGCTGAAGGACGGGCTCGGCGCGGTGTAGACCATCAGGGTGAGCTGTTCGGTCGTCCGCGCCGGCACTGTGATGTTGGCGGTGACCGTATCCCCTTGCGCGGCCTTGCCGCCCAGGGATGTCACGGTGCTGGATGAGCCGCCCGGGGTCGTCACCGTGAAGTTGACGTTGGAGGAGGCGCAGTTGCAGTTGGGGAGCAGGTAGTCGTCGAAGTTGTTGCCGGAGTCGTTTGCTCCGGCGGCGGCATTGATCGTGTAATAGGTGTGTCCGGTGCTGCCGTTGGGCCCGCCGCCGGTCTGGATATAGCCCGAGGGCACCGACTCGTACACCTCGTAGGTGCCGGGGGTGGTCTCGGTGAAGCTGTAGGTGCCGTTGCTCGCGGTCGTCGTCGTGGCGACGAGCGTCTGCGTGCCGCCCGTGACCTGGTAGAGGTCGAGGGTCACGCCGCTCTGCGGGGTATCGTCGGACGAGAAGCCGTTCCCGGTCGCGTCCAGATACTTGATCCCGCTGATGGTAAAGCTACCGAGGGCGACCGTGCCGCCGGGGGTGGTGGTGATCGTTGGGCTGGAGGCGGTGGCCATCTCCGGCTCGTTGCCGAAATCGCCAGCGGTCTTGACGTTGTTGCCGTCGCCGCCATAGACGGCGACCCACTGGTAGGTGCCGGTCGCCGTCGGCAGGTAGCCGCCGGGATTGTTGCCGCCGGCGGTGGTGTAGGTGCCGTTGCCGCTGACCGAGACGGTATCGCTGTAGACGTTGTTGCTGTCGCTACCGTTCGGCGTGACCCCTGGCGCGAACAGGTAGAAGCTGATCGTGCCGGTCGGGTTGTAGGCGCCGGAGAGGCTCGCCGAGTCGGTCAGCTTGGCGCCGCTACCAATCGCCACGGAACCACCGGGCGTGGTGTTGATCGCCGGGCTGGCTGGGCTGACGACGATTTGCTCGGCGGTGCCGCCCTGGTCGTGTGCCGGTGCGTTGTCGGCGTCGCCGCTATAGGAGGCCGACCAGGTGTACGTGCCGGTCACGGCCCCGGTCGTGGGGAGCGTGTAGCTGGCGGTGTAGGTCCCGTCGCCGCTGACGGTGTCGCTGGTGGTATAGACGGTGGTCGAGCCGAGCTTGAGCGTGAAGGTGATGCTGCTGGCCAGACCGTCGGGGAGGTAGCCGGCGGAGAGGACGGCGGAGTCGGTGAGGGTCGGCGCCGTGATGCCGAGCGTGACGGGGGAGCTGGCGGTGGTGATGAGCGTGGGTTGCGCCGGTCCGACCGTCTCACTCTCGTTCTGGCTGTTGTCGGTGGCGCCGTTGTTGTTGCTGTCGCCGCCATAGGAGGCCGACCAGACGTAGGTGCCGGTGGCGTTGGGCGTGTAGCCCGTGGGTGTGGTGTAGGTGTTGTCGCCGGTGACATTCACGGTCTCGGTGTCGACCGTCGAGCCGTTGTAGGTCAGGGTGAAGGTGATCGTGCCGCTGGGGTTGTATCCGCCCGAGAGGACGGCGTTGTCAGTCAGCTTGGAGCCGCCGCCCACGATCACCGTCCCGCCGGCCACGGTGTTGATGGTGGGGCTGGCCGGTCCGACCGTCTCGCTCTCGTTCTGGCCGTTGTCGGTGGCGCCGTTGTTGTTGCTGTCGCCAGAGTAGATGGCCGACCAGAGGTAGATGCCGGTGGCGGTGGGCAGGTAGCCGTTGGGCGTGGTGTAGGTGTTGTCGCCGGTGACGGTCACGGACTCGGTGTCGACGACCGTGTTGCCGGGCCCGGTGAGGGTGAAGGTGATGGTGCCGGTCGGGCTAGAGCCGCCCGAGAGCACCGCGGTGTCGGTCAGCTCGGTCCCGCTGCCGACGATCACCGTCCCGCCGGCGACGGTGTTGATCACCGGGCTGGCCGGTCCGACCGTCTCACTCTCGTTCTGGCCGTTGTCGGTGGCGCCGTTGTTGTTGCTGTCGCCGCTATAGGACGCCGACCAAAGGTAGCTGCCGGTGGCGGTGGGCAGGTAGCCGCTGGGCGTGGTGTAGGTGTTGTCGCCATTGACGGTCACGGTCTCGGTGTCGACCGTCGAGCCGTCGAAAGTCAGCGTGAAGGTGATCAAGCCGGTGGGGCTATAGCCGCCCGAGAGCACCGCGGTGTCGGTCAGCTCGGTCCCGCTGGCGACGATCACCGTCCCGCCGGCGACGGTGTTGATCACCGGGCTGGCCGGTCCGACCGTCTCACTCTCGTTCTGGCCGTTGTCGGTGGCGCCGTTGTTGTTGCTGTCGCCGGAATAGGAGGCGGACCAGACGAAGGTGCCGATGGCCGTAGGCGTGTAGCCGCCGGGCGTGGTGTAAGTGTTGTCGCCGGTGACGTTGACGGTCTCGGTGTTGACGACCGTGTTGCCGGGCGCGGTGAGGGTGAAGGTGATGGTGCCGGTCGGGCTAGAGCCGCCCGAGAGCACCGCAGTGTCGGTCAGCGGCGTCCCGCTAGCGACGATCACCGTCCCGCCGGCGACGGTGTTGATCACCGGGCTGGCCGGTCCGACCGTCTCACTCTCGTTCTGGCCGTTGTCGGTGGCGCCGTTGTTGTTGCTGTCGCCGGAATAGGAGGCGGACCAGACGAAGGTGCCGATGGCCGTAGGCGTGTAGCCGCCGGGCGTGGTGTAAGTGTTGTCGCCGGTGACGTTGACGGTCTCGGTGTCGACGACCGTGTTGCCGGGCCCGGTGAGGGTGAAGGTGATGATGCCGGTGGGGCTGTCGCCGCCCGAGAGCACCGCGGTGTCGGTCAGCTTGATGCCGCTACCGACGATCACCGTGCCGGCGGCCACGGTGTTGATGGCGGGGCTGGCGGGTCCGACCGTCTCGGTCTCGTTCCGGCCGTCGTCGGTGGCGCCGTTGTTGTTGCTGTCGCCGCTATAGGAGGCCGACCAGACGTACGTGCCGGTGGTTGTGGGAGTGTAGCCGCCAGGCGTGGTGTAGGTGTTGTCGCCGTTGACGGTCACAGTCTCGGTGTCGACCGTCGAGCCGTTGAAGGTCAGCGTGAAGGTGATCGAGCCGGTGGGGCTATAGCCGCCCGAGAGCGCCGCGGTGTCGGTCAGCGGTATCCCGCTGCCGACGACCACGGTCCCACCGGCCACGGTGTTGATCACCGGGCTGGCCGGGGTGACCGCCTCGGTCTCGTTCTGGCCGTTGTCCGCAGCACCGTTGTTGTTGCTGTCGCCGCTATAGGAGGCCGACCAGACGTAGGTGCCGGTGGCGTTGGGCGTGTAGCCCGTGGGTGTGGTGTAGGTGTTGTCGCCGGTGACGGTCACGGACTCGGTGTCAACGACCGTGTTGCCGGGCGCGGTGAGGGTGAAGGTGATGGTGCCGGTCGGGCTAGAGCCGCCCGAGAGCACCGCGGTGTCGGTCAGCTCGGTCCCGCTGCCGACGATCACCGTCCCGCCGGCCACGGTGTCGATCGCCGGGCTGGCCTTCAGGATGTTGCTGAAGTTCAAGCTCCCCGGAGCGATCAGACTCTGATAGCCGTCTTCCGACGGGTGAGATCCCTGGATGGCCTGGAGGGAGGTAACCTGCCCCGATTGGTTATCCGAGTCATTGATGAACTGGGCGGCTCGGCTCTCGAGATCGGTGATGCCGCCGGGGTCATTCGCGATCCCCGTCCCACCGACGAGGGAGAAACCCTCGACGTTGCCGCTCGACCAGAAGGTCTTGAAAGACGCATCGCTCGGATTCGTCGAGATCGGTGTGTTCGGCACCGAATCGTACTCGAGCTTCCAGATTGCCAACTGGAGCGCCTGCGCCTCGTAAGCCTGCTCCGATGTAAACGGGTCCGTCGATGCATAGGCGGTGTTGGAGAGCGGATTGTTAAATTGATCGCACAGATAGTTCATATACTGATCATACAAATAGGCGATGCGTCCGGCGTCCCCTGTCGTGTTGAAACCCGTGCCGGTCGGCTGGCCGTCGACTCCGAAGGTGTCCGGGGTGCTGAAGGTGTAATCGAGCCCATCGACCACGTTGACGCAGAAGGCCGCGAATTCCTGGGTCTTGAAGCCCGATGGGCCGGTGGCGGTGACGGGCAGTTGCCCGATGGTGAAGACTTCGTCGGTCGATTGGGTACCGGAGACGTAAGTGAACTGGATGCCGCCCGGCTTCCGGGCGAACTCGCCCGTCGTGGTGCTCGTCTGAGAGGGGTTGCCGCTGTCGAAGGATAGCGTGAGCTGGGACGGATCGACGACCTGGACGGTGATCGAGCTGGCGGTCGTTCCCTGCACCGGGTTGAGGATCGACTGGTTCTCCACCAAGGGGGTCGACTCATTGCTGTAGCCGGACGGCGGGACCTCCAGGAGCGTATAGATCCCCGGGGCCAGCCCGGTGAAGGAGTAAGAACCGTTCGCCGCGGACGTCGTCGTCTGGTACGGAGTGCCCGAGGTACTGCTGCCCTGGAAGAGTTCCACGGTCGCGCCGGGCACCACGGTACCGGCGGTGCCGGGAGCGAACGGGTTGGGGTAGTGATTGTTGGGGGAACCGACCTGGTTGTTGCTGCTGTCGAGGAAGACCATTCCCTGGAGGAAGCCCACGTTGTTGGCCATGAGGAGCCGACTCTCGACGGCTTCGACCATCGGGTTTCCCGCGCGGGCCAGCTTCTTGCGGCGGACGGTCCGGCGAATGCGGTTCTTATGATTCCACATCGAATGATTCCTCCGGGTTGAGGGCTGAATTCGGGGCCGGGTATTGATTCGGCGACGACGGCGAAGATCTCTTGAAAGACGAGGTTGGTTGAGTCCTGCGATCCGGATGCGCGCACACCGGGCGCCACGAGTCGAAGCGACTCGCCTGCGACGGACACACGGACCATGCCTCGGAGGGCCGATCTCGCCGGGCGATGTCTAGACGGCGGGGGCTGTCCCGAGGCAGCTCTTCTGTTGCGGCACGACTGACGTCACATGAATTGATAGAGGGCCGGTCAGGTGGGCATCGCCCACCGCCTCGAACTTTGCATCGGCGAATCGTCGGTCGCCCGGGATTCTCCACGCGTCCTCGGGCCACGCTTTCACGAGAAGAGGGACCAGTCTCCGGATATGAGGGCATCGGCGCAGAGCATGGCGTTGGTCGTGGCGTGGGCGGCGACGGCATCTCCGAGCGAGCCGCGCCGGCGATAGGCCAGGGCGTACAACATCCCCGCCGCGGTCCCCTCCAGCCATCGGCCGTGCAGCAAGCCGAAGGCGACCGACGAGACGGCGAAGGAAGCCCAGGTGAATCGCCCGGGCGGTACCGAGTCGAAGTCGGCCGCGATCAGCCGCCGGCCGAGGAAGCCGCGGAAGGCCAGTTCCTCGGCGAGCGGGACCGTGAGGACCGAGCCCACGACCCGAGCCACCAGCCAGGCGGAGGTCCACATGGTCCCCCAGTGGACACTCGTCATCGCTCGCGCCGTCGAGCTTGCCGGGGCCTCGGGCCACCGGGCGATCCAGAGCGTGAAGACCAGCACTCCGATGGCGATAGCCTGCCACGAGCACGTCCATCGCATCGCGGCATACTCGCGCCGGTAGAACCACAGGGGCAGGGCGACCGCCGCGAGGCGGGCCGGATAATAGCGGTCCAATCCGCCGGTCGAGAGGGCCGCGCACGCCATGGTCGCGGCGACGATCATCAAGAGCGGGGCCAGGTACACCGCCTCTCGGCTCGGTCCCGCCACCGACTCGACAGCGGCGTCTTCTTCGCGACGGAAGTAGCGGCACCGCCGCGCCAGCACGACCAGGCCCAGGGCGACCGCATTGAATGCGATCCAGCCCGCTTGCGAGTGGAAGCCGCCCGCGGCGATATCGACCGAGAACCAGGTCCCGACCAGGATCAGCGCGGTGATCCGCAGCACGTTGGCCAGCCAGATGGCCGCCGTACCCAGCGGCAACAGCACCCAGGCCCGGGGAAATCGGAGCTGCCGGCGGCACAACCAGAGATAGGCCCCCAGGAAGGCCCAGACCAATCCGATCCCCTCGTAGCCGGAGCACTCGCGCGCGATCTCCACGGGGAACGATTCGGTCCCGATGATGGAGCGAGAGGGTTCGTAGACCAGGGGCGTGTTGGTCAGTGCGAGCAGACCGTGGACGGCCTCGAGAGTCCAACGTCCCAGTGGCCTGCACCATTGCGTCGCGGCCAGGCCGGCCCCGGCGGCCGCGATCGCGACCGTCAGGCCCACCGTCATCGCCCCCAGCCCCTGCCGCGCCAGGATTCCCCAGGAATACGGGGGTAGGGCCGCCGCGACCAGCGAAATCACCACGACCAGGCCCGTCACGGCCCAGGACGAGATCCAGGCCGCGGTCCACGAGGAGTGGATCGCTCCCCCCTCGAAGATCCGCGTCGTCAGCCACCAGAAGAGGCCCAGCGACGCGAGGTGGCCGACGAGCATCGGCCATGTCCGCTCGCTCCCCGAGAGTTCGGTCGCACGGCTGAGGCCCTCGCGCCATCGCCGCCCGCCGAACAAAAGGGTGGCCGAAGCCGCGGCGATCCCGATCGCCATCGCCACGCTCGATTGCTCGAACAGCGAGTCGATCCAGTCCCCGCGCGGCTGGCTCCCCGACCCGCTCGAAGTCGCCGAGCCGATCGCTCCGGCGAGCCCTCGGGCTCCTCGGTGGATCGATCGAACGTCGAACCGAAGCGTCAGCGCCAGGACCTCGATCAGGGCCAGGCCGGCGAGGACGCACAGC
Organism: uncultured Planctomycetota bacterium; assembly: GCA_963815795.1. Taxonomy (GTDB): domain Bacteria; phylum Planctomycetota; class Planctomycetia; order Isosphaerales; family Isosphaeraceae; genus JAKAUH01. Next base: position 782,450 of record CAWFIC010000017.1, read on the forward strand.
TTGAAGGACCCGCGGTGCGCCGCGCTTTGCCGCGCCGATCCCAAGGCGGGGCGCCCGCTTTCCAGCCCGAGTTTCGCGGTGCTCATCACTCAGATCGACCACTTCAGCATGGGACGGACGAAGGCCGGCCGGGCCGCCATTGGTCCCGACCGGCGGAGACGATCAGCTCTTGCGCGATCTCCCGGTCAGCAGGCAGGCCCCGCCGATCAGCAGTGTCAAGGCACTGCCCATCGAGCCCGGATCGATCTCCGGCATGGGCCGAGGTCCACCGGCGTAGGCCGAACCGGCCAACGCCGTCAGTACGAGCGCCAGGCCGAGCCCCGTGAACGCGGTCCTGGCGAACCCAATCGATGCAATCCTCATCGGATTTCCTCTCCTGTCTGGAAAGTGATCCACTCGGTGACCCGCCACCCGACGACGATGTCGCGACATCCGTAATCCGTCCCGGATGCCTGAAGTCCCGCGGGTCGCCGTCGTCCGCGCCTCTTCACGTCCGCAGTCGGCCGATCGTTGCCCCGAGATGTGGCCCCGTTGCCACGTCGTGATTCATTCATTCAACATCATGTTGACATCTCGGTTTCGTCGTTTCCGAGCATTCCCACTCATCCGTCGAGGCTTCGGGGCGACCGGCGACCTGCAGCGTTCAAGTCACGACGTCACGCTCGGCTCATGCCACGCTGGCATGTATCGAGTCATGACTGCCCCTTCAGTTGAACCGTTTTGTCTGCTTGGTTCAACGCCAGAACGCAGTCAGATTTTTCCGACTTTATTAGGCTTAAGACATAAGTCATTGACAGTTAACATATTTCAGCGGGACGCACGGCGACGCCGATCGTTGAGACGGAGCAACGGTCTGATTCACAACGACTCGAAATCCAGCGATCTGTTGTTATTAGTCAACATGGAGGGTGACCATTCGCGTATCCTATCGGGCTCGGACGGCTCCTCGAGCCGGGGCAGGCGACGGACGGTCGTCGCGCGCCACCTCGGATTGGAGGGGACGGGAAAAACGAGTATGCTGGGAGATGATCCGTTCAGGAGTCGAGGATCTCGGGTCGAGGCGAAGGCCGGTCGGGGGAAGGAAGGGGACGATGCTCCACGGGATTTATCGCATGACCCCGCGCCAGTTCCGCAAGGCGATCGACGCCGGCGTCTTCGGCGAGAACCACGTCGAGTTGCTGGGAGGAGTGCCATTCGTCATGGCCGAGAACCCACCGCACATCCTCGCATCGGCGAGGGTCCATGCCGCGTTGCTGGTCCTGGCCTCTCTCCCTCGATGGTTCGTCAACAAGGAGCACCGGCTCAAACTCGGCCAGTGGCTCCCGCTTCCGGATGACGTCGTGCTCCGGGGACCCGACACGACCTATGGCACTCGCCTGGCCCGCGGCGACGACGTCGCGCTCTTGGTCGAGGTGTCCGACACGTCCTACGCCAAGGACAGCGGGCCGAAGCTGCGGCGGTACGCGACATTCCGCATCCCGGTCTACTGGATCGTGGACCTCAATCGCCGGATCGTCGAGGTCCGCACCCGGCCGTTCGGCAAGGGGAAGCAGGCCGGCTACGCCCGCTGCGACGTCTATCGGGAAGGCGACCGTGTCCCCGTGGAGCTCGACGGCCAGGAAGTCGGACAGGTCGCCGTGTCGGACCTGCTGCCATAGGGATCGGGGGCGAAGCCAGACCGCACTTCGCTCGCCCTGCGCCCTGCGCCCGGTCCCTCCTTTTGGGGTTCCGAGTCGGCCGGGGTGCGGTTATGATGGCGGCTCCACGATCGCGGAGCAGATGGGAGATCCCGCCCGGGAAGGATTCCTTGAGTTCAGTTCGTCCCGCCACCGTCGCCATGTCCGGGAATCGCAACCTGCCGCCGGTCCTCGGCCGCCTGCTGAGCGGGACGTTCTGGCTGGCGCTGCGGGTGCCGTTGCAGGTGCTCTTCTCGCTCTGGACGACGCGGTTCGTGCTCCAGGCCATCGGCAAGCAGGAGAACGGCGCCTACGTCTTCGCCTGGGGCTTCGGCTTCTTCCAGTTCCTCTTCGAGTTCGGCGCCAGCTCGGCGTTGCAGCGGCAGATCTCCGACTCCTGGACGCGGGGCGACCGCGAGGGCGTGGACCGGGCGATCGCCTGCGGGATGAACTTCTACGCGGCGATGGCGCTGGTGCAGGCGGCGGCCTTGCTGGGCGTGGCCTATCTGGCCTTGCCGCACTCGAAGCTCCAGCCCGAATCCTACCCCCTGGTGATCAAGCTGCTGTGGCTCCAGGCGGTCACGGCCCCGTGCTTCGGCTTCTCGATCGTGATCACCAGCGTGCTCCAGGCGGCGCGGCGCGTACGACTTCGTGCCGCGGTTCGAAGTCGCGATCACGATCCTGCGGTTCGCGGTGCTGGTCGTCGGGCTGAGCCTGGGTTACGACTTCTTCCACGTGGTCGTCGCCCAGACCGTCGTGCAGATCGGCCTGGGGATCGGACCGGCGCTCTGGGTGATGGTCAACGAGCTGGGTCACGCGCCGCATTTCCGAGGCGCGCGCTGGGACGACTACAAGGTCCTGGTCCACTTCAGCGTCTATGTCGCGCTGATCCAGATCAGCGTGGTGCTGGCCGACAAGCTGGATACGACCGTCCTGGGTTTCGTGCTCGACCGGGGCGCGGCCGAGTCGGCCGAGTCGGTGTATAACGTGGTGAGCAAGCCGTTCTTGCAGCTCCGCCAGACGGGCTGGATGCTGGCCTACATGGTGATGCCGGCGGTGGCCAGCCTGGCGGCGGCGAGCGACCGGCGCGGGCTGGAGCGGGTCAAGTACGACGGCACGCGGCTGCACATCGGCCTGCTCTTGCCGGTCGGGCTGCTGGCCTGGATCTACGCCGGCCCGTTCCTCTCGCTGTGGATCGGCGACCGGCTGGGCTACGACGCCTCGCGCGAGGCGCCGCTGATGCGGCTGTTCCTGGCGGCTGCGTTGCCGCTGGTGCTGGCGGTCCCGGTCCAGATGGCGATCGGGCTCAACAAGATCAAGGTGATCGCCCTGGCGGCCCTGATCGGGTCGCTGGTGAACCTGCCGGTCAGTTGCTATCTGACCTGGCGGCTGGGGGTCTCGGGCGTGATCTGGGGCACCGTGCTGACGACGTTCTTCTCCAACCTGCTGGTGCCCGGCCTCTACGTCTTCCGCGAGCTGAAGATCGACCTGCCGACTTATCTGAAGCGGACCGCCGGCGCGCCGCTGGCCGGCGCCGCCGCGCTGCTCGCGGCCACCTGGGCCTCGAGCCTGCTGATGCCCGTCCCCGGCCCCGGCGTGCCCTCGGGCACGCGCACGACGATGCTGCTCGCCCACCTCGCCGCCAGCACCGTCGCCTACATCGCCGGCTACCTGCTCGTCCCCGCCGGCCGCGGCGACCTCGCCGAGCTGGCCGCCCGGCTCCGGCGGCGGTGAGGCGCCGACCGCGACCGCGATGCGGAGCGCCCGCCCGCGCCTCCGGGTCATGGACGCCCGCCCGCGCGTCGGTCATACTCGTCACGGTCATCCGACGGCGATCGGGGCGGCCTGCCTCTCCGGGCGCGGCGCCGCGGCACATCGGCTCGTCCATCAGAGGAGACCAATCCGATCATGCGACTCATCCGCATCATGTTCCTCGCCGCGATCGCGGCGATCCCGGCCTCGGCGATCGCCCGGCAGCAGCAAGGCGCTCAGAAGGGCCAGCCACAGAGCAACGGCAGCCAGCCGAGCCCCGGCACTCCGGCGGCCGCCTCGACGCCCGAGCCCGGCGGCGAGTCGAAGGCCGTCACCCAGGCGATCCTGGAAGAGATCGACAAGCACTCGGAGCTGATGGCCAACATCGAGTACCTCTGCGACATGATCGGGCCGCGGCTGACCGGCTCGCCCAACCTGGCCAAGGCGAATCACTGGACCCGCGACAAGTTCCGGCAGTACGGGCTGGCCAACGCCCACCTGGAGCCCTGGACGATCGAGCGGGCCTGGACCCGCGGCGAGGCGAAGGGCCGGATCGTCGTGCCGGTCGAGCAGCGGATCCTGCTGGAGTCGGCTGGCTGGAGCCCCTCGACCAAGGGCCCGGTCCGCGGCCCGGTGGTCCACGTCAAGGCGCGAGTCGGCCGACGAGCTGAGCTCCTACAAGGGGAAGCTCAAGGGGGCCTGGGTGGTCCTCGCCGAGGTCTCCGTCCAGCCCTCGCCCAAGCGGCCGGCGGAGAACATGGAGCGCCAGTTTCGGCGACGGATGCGCGACTTCATGCGGATGAGGGCGTTCTATCAGGAGCTCCAGAAGTTCCTGGTCGCCGAGGGGGTCGCCGGGCGGCTCCGCGACTCCAGCAAGGAGCACGGCCTGATCGACATGACCGGCGCGACCGCCAACTTCACCGTGGCCGAGGTCCCCGAGGCGTTCCTGACCACTGAGTCCTACGGCCTGATCTGGCGGCTGCTCAAGCGCGGGCCGGTCGAGCTCGAGATCGACCTGAAGAACACCTTCAGCGACGGCCCGGTCGAGGTCTTCAACACGGTCGCCGAGATCCCCGGCTCCGAGAAGCCCGACGAGGTGGTGATCATCGGCGGCCACATCGATAGCTGGGACCTGGGCACCGGCGCCACCGACAACGGCACCGGCATCATGGCGGTGCTCGAGGCCGCCCGGGCGCTCAAGGCGGTCGGCGTCAAGCCGAAGCGCACCATCCGCTTCGTGCTGTTCTCCGGCGAGGAGCAGGGCCTGCACGGCTCGCGCGCCTACGTCAAGGCGCACGAGAAGGAGATGGACAAGATCTCCGGCGTCTTGATCCACGATACGGGGACCGGCCGGGTCAAGAGCATCGGGCTTCAGGGCCGCTACGACCTCCGCGAGGTCATGGACAAGGTCGTCGAGCCGTTCAAGGACGCGGTGGAGCTGGAGGAGCTGAGCATGCGGACGATGATGGGCACCGACCACCAGTCGTTCCTGCCCAAGGGCGTGCCGGCCTTCGCCGTGATCCAGGACATGGCCGAGTACCGCAAGACGCATCACACCGAGAGCGACACCTTCGACAAGGTGTATCCCGACGAGATCAACCAGGGCGCCAAGGTGCTGGCGGCCTGGGCGTACAACGTCGCGATGCTGCCCGACGTCCTGCCCCGCGACCCCAAGCCGCTCCAGCCGGGCATGTTCGACGCCCCCGAGTTCCGCCAGCCCCGCGACCAGACCAAGGAGCCGGGCAATAACGGACGCGTCGCCGCCGGGGCGGGGCACTGAGAGTCGGTTCCGACGACATATTGACCCCTTCTCATCGCCCGGCGTCTCGTCTCCGCCTGAATTCCGCGTGAGGCGGTGCGCCGATTCGAACACTACAACAAGGAGACCAGACACCGACGATCGCAAGAGGGAGGCCGACATGGCGGGCGAGGGCGCGGCAACCGGCGGGTGGATCCGGCAGGTACGGAGGCTCTTCGGCCTGGGGACGGTCGCCGGGTTGTCGGACGGGCAGCTCCTCGACGAGTTCGTCTCCCGGCGCGGCGACTCCGAGGCGGCGTTCGAGGCGCTGATGCACCGGCATGGGCCGATGGTGTTACGCATCTGCCGGAAGGTGCTCCACGACCCGCAGGACGCGGAGGATGCCTTCCAGGCCACGTTCCTGGTGCTGGCCCACCGCGCCGGCACGATCCGGCGACGGGACTCGCTCGCCAGTTGGCTCTTCGGCGTCTCGCAGCGGGTCGCCGCCCAGGCCCGGCTCCGCGCGTCGCGTCGGCGAGCCGGAGAGCAGCACGTCGCCGAGCAGACCCCCGAGGCTTACCGGCCCGTCGAGGGCCACGGAGAGCCGGAGGCCTTGATCGAGGAGATCGACCGCCTGCCGGAGCGGCTTCGCGCGGTGGTGGTTCTCTGCTACCTGCAGGGCCTGACCTACGACGCGGCCGCGCAGCGGTTGGGCCTCTCGGAGGGATCGGTCCGGGGCCGGCTGGCGCAGGCGCGGGATCAGTTGCGCCGGCGGTTGACCGATCGCGGCGTGGGCCTCCCCGCCGGGTTCCTGGCTGGCGCGGGCCGCGTCCCCGCCGTACTCCCCGCCTCGCTCGTCGATGCGACGGCCCGGATCGCGCTGGGCGTGCAGGCCGGCGAGGCCGCCGCGGCGCTGGCCCGCGGCGTGCTCCATTCCATGTTTCTGGGCCATCTCCGGACGGCCGCCGCGGTGCTCGTGGCCGTCGTCGGAAGTGGCCTCATGGCCTGGCACGCGCTCGCGGCCCGAGATGACGCCAAGGCCCGATCGGTCCAGCAGCCCGAGCCGGCCCGCGCGGCGTCACGACCGGCGGCCTCCCCGGATGCGGAACGTCCGGCCGATGGCCCCTGCGCGATCGCCGGCCGGGTGAGCGTCGAGGGGACCGGAGAACCGGTCCCGGGCGCCCGGCTGGAAGCCTTCCTGGGTTCCTACAGCGGGAACCCGATCATCGACGCCTCGCGAGACTTCTCTCGCACCGTCCGGACCGGGGCCGACGGCCGGTACCGCGTTCAACCTGCCGGCCGGGTATGCCTCGATCGTGCTGGCCGAGCTCCCTCCCGGTTATTACTGCGCAGACCGGAAGCGATGGTCGTCGGATCTCATCCTCTCCCGAGACGCCCCGATCGCTCGCAACGACTACACCGTCCGGCGGGGCCGCACCTGGAGATTCGACATCGGCCGGGATGATGGCGGGCCGCTGGTGGATGCGAAGGTGACTTTCCTGGGAGGCAACCCCGCGGACCTCGAGGTATACTCCGCCCCATCGGACCGATCCGGCAAGGCGATCGTCACCATGCCTCTGGACGGCCGGAAGCTCATCGGCGACGTGGGGGGCCCCCACGTCGACGTGAATCCCACCCGCCATGAGCTCGAGTATGAGTCCGGCTTCAACCCGGACGCCGTCCGATCGGTCGCGCGGGATTCAGGGAAATCGGGTCGCCTGTACGAGACTATCTTGCCGCAAATTGCCCGGGCGATCGCGCAGGCTCCGGGGAAATCGAGCCGCTTCCGCATCACGGATGAAAGTGGAAAGACGGCTGTGATCGGGGCGGTGGTCCCGATCGAGCCGGTCGTCGAGCGCGGCAAGCTGGTGATCCGGATGACCACGACCTCCGACGCCCAGGTTCCCCGGCGGGGCGCGTTGACCGGGCTGGTCCTCGATCCCCGGGGGCAACCGGTCGCGGGTGCGCGCGTCGTGCTGGCGTACCTCCGCGACCAGGGCCGGGAGGGGTTCCTCTCCCGCGACAAGGAACATTGGGTGACGACCGACTCGCGGGGGCGGTATCGCATTGGATCGGTGCGTTCCGAGCCCGACGTGTTGCTGGTGGTGGCGACGAAGCCGGGCTTCTCGCGGTCGGAGTCGGAGGCGTTCGCCTTCAAGCCCGGCCGGGACGATCGCCCTGTCGAGGTCGCTCCGGTCCGGCTGGGGCGCGACGTGACGCTGAGTGGGACGGTCCTCGATCCCCAGGGGCGGCCCGTGGAGGGGGCGTGGGTCGAGGTCAGCCCGACGACCATCCGCAATGAGAACCAGTCCGTCCGGACAGACAGGGCCGGCCGCTTCGCGTTTCAAGGATTATCGAGCGGGGCCAGCCGGGTGAGTGTCAGCTACGGCGAACTCCGGACCGGGCAACTCTGTCCGGCGGACACTCCCTCGCGGGAGGTCGTGCTCCAGCTCCGCGAGCGGCCCAAACCCGGAGCGCCGCTGCCGGTCGCAAAGGCCCAACCCCGCGGGCCAAGCTTCCCAGCGATCGGACAACCAGCTTTCGAGTGGCAAGTTGGCAAGTGGTCCGATGGCCAGACGCGCAAGCTCGCCGATTACCGCGGCCGGATCGTCTGCCTCGCCTTCTGGAACATCCAGGACGGCCAGTCCGTCTCGTCGCTGCCCGTGCTGAACCAGCTCAAGGAGCGGTACGAGCCCCTCGGGGTCGTCTTCCTGTCGATCCACGCGCCCGGCGGTGATGAGAGGGCCATCAATCGCGTGCTGCTCGCCAATCAGTCGAAACTGGTGTACGCCATCGATCAAACCCCCGCCGGCCAGCCGGACCGCGACCGCGGAGTCACGGCCGATCTCTACGGCGTCCGCGGCTTCTTCCCGGTGTTCCTGATTGACCGCGAGGGGAAGATCGCGATGCGAGACGGAGACCCGGGCCTCGCGCCGAAGATCCTGGCGATCATGAAGGAGGTGGGGATCCCTGAAGGCGCGAAGCGGATCACCCACGAACAGTCCAACGCGCTGCTCGAGAAGCTGCTCACGGGGGAGATCGAGGACCTCTTGAGGAAGTAGTTCAGGCTGTCCAGCCTGACGCGGATCGTGTCGGATCGGACGGAGTCAGGCTGGAAAGCCTGAACTACTTCGGACCTGAGTCAAAGCGTCCCCAGGAACGCCACGAGGTCGTCGACCTCCCGGGGCGAGAGCTCGAGCCCGCGCGGGTGGTGTTCCCTGGCGAAGACGTCTCGAAGTGACGGGACGCGGCCGTCGTGGAAGAACGCGTCGCGACGGCTGACGGCCCGCAGGGCAGGGGGGTTGAACTCGCGGTTGCCCACCTCGTCGGCCAGCCCCACGTCGACCTTCTGGGGCGTCGTGTACTCGGGCGGCTCGTGGCAGCTCGCGCACTTCCGCGAGCGGAAGACTTCGCGACCGCGTACGATCGCATCGTCGTCCGCGCCCGTCTTCCAGAACTGCGGCGACGGCGGCGAGAGCGAGCCGAGATACGCGGTCAGATCGGCGACCTGGGCGTCGGTCGGCTTCGTCCCGTGCATGGTCGTGGCGATCGACTTGCGCACCTGGTCGTCCAGCCGGCTCATCGAGCCGGTCCAGGTCCACGGGCCGGTCGCGGCGACGCCCAGCAGCGAGGGCACGCGCTTCGGCGCCCCGTACGAGCCGTCGCCCAGCGTGTCGCTCAGGAGGCCGTTGGTGTGGCCGTCGGTGTGGCAGCTCTGGCAGCTCATCCAGCCGTCGTGCGACACCTTGGCGCTGAAGAACAGCCGCTCGCCCCGATCGGCCGCTGTCAAGTCGGGCCGGGGCCCCAGCGCGATCGTCGCGGGCCTCTGGCCGGTCGCGGTCGCGACGACCGAGATCGTGTCATCGAGCGAGTCGGCGACGTAGGCAAATTCCCCGTCCGGGCTGACGGCCACGGCCGCCGGCCTCCGGCCCACGACGACCCGCTTCGGGCCCTGGTCCACGCCCGCGGCGATCGCGACCTCGTCCATCCCCTCGATCGCGACGATGACCTGGCCGCGACGGTCGAAGGCGATCGCCCCCGGGTCTCCCGCCGCGTAGCCGACATCCCCCAGGTCGAACAGCCGGCCGCCGTCGAGCAGCGCAGCGTCGGAGCCGGCCGCCACCAGCGACCCGACCCGCAGGACACGCAAATGATTGCGGATCAACTGGCCCCAGTGGACGTCGTCGAACGTCGCCTGCGCCAGGCGGTTGAGGTATTGATGCGCCACCAGCAGCGTCCGGCCGTCGGGCGAGACGGCCAGGCCGCGGATGTTGTGTGCCGGCAGGGAGCGGACCGATTCGATCGTGCGACGCTTGAGTTCGACGACGGCGAGCCGGCCGCCGAAGGCGTCGGCCACGACCAGCCGGGAGCCGCCGGGCAGCGCGGCCATCTCGCGCGGGGCGAACGGGAGTTCCAGGTCCCCGGCGATCGACAGCGACGGGCCGGGCTCCTCCGGCGCCCGGGGCGCCAGGCCGATGAAGGTCAGCCGGCGCGGCCAGGTCGAGGCCACGACCGCCGACTCGCCGCCGGCCGTCACGACCACGCGGACCGGGTCGGGCGCGACCGCGACCCGGCCGATGACGCGCGGCGAGCGGTCACGATCGTCGATCAAGATGAGTTCACCGACCGCCCGGTTGACGGACAGCAAGTGGCGGCCGTCGGGCAGAGCGGCGAGATCGGCCAACCCGCGGCCGATGTCATGCTCGGCGACGACGCGCCGCGCGGCGATGTTGACGACCGAGAGGCTGCCGCTCCGCCGGTTGGCCGCGAGCAGCGTCTTGCCGCCGTCGACGACCGCCAGCGCGACCGGCTGGCGGAGCCGGCGGCGCGGGGAAGGCGCCGGGCCGGGCTCGCCCGCGCGAGCTCGGTCGGGCGAATTCAGCAGGAGCGCGGCCAGGCCGATCGCTCCCAGGGCGGGGATGAGTCGCCTGGTTCTCATGGCGGATTCAGGGCCTTGTGGAGGACCTGCCTCGCCGCATCGAGGATCGGGTCGGGGGCGGTGTTGGGCTTATCGGCCGGCTTGGCCGGCGTCTCGGCTTTCAGTCCCGTCACGCGCCGGAACATCTCCGAGAGCTCTTCGATCCGGCGCTCCGTCTCCGTCGCGTCGGCTTGCCGCAGCTCCTCGAGCTCTGCGATCCGGCGCTCCAGGGTCGGCGTCTCGGCTTTCGGTTTCACCATGCGCCGGAGCAGCTCCACCTGGAGCTCTGTGATCCGGCGCTGCCGGGCCAGCGTTTCGGGTTTCGGTTCCGCCAGGCGCCGGAGCGCGATCGCGTCGCCGAATCGATCGAATCCGCGCGGGGTCGCGGGGATCACACGATCGGGCTGAACCCCGCCCTTGGGCTTCTCGACGCCGGCGGACGCCTCGGGCGCCGCGGCTGCGACAGGCGCCAGCAGACGTCCGTCGCCGCGCTCGAGGTAGCCGGTGACCATCGCGACCGACCAGCGACCGTCGCCGGCGGGGATCGTCGACTTCACGGTGGACTCAGACGCGAGGGACCACGACCCGTCGTCCTCCTCCACGAATCCGCCGACGGCCTTGCTCCGGCCGGCGCTCCGGGTGGGCGAACCGACGACGGTGGCGCGGTGATTGTCCTGGAGGGCCGCCGCGAGCCACTCCGCGGTGCTCGAAGTGGTGTGATCGACGAGCACGGCGATCGGCCAGCCGCGGAAGAGGGCGTCAAAGTCGGCCTGGTAGGCCGTCTCGCCGCGCAGCGTCCGGACGCGCCCGATTGTGCCGCGCTCCAGCAAGCTGTCGGCCACCAGGACGGCCGAGTGCACGTCCGATTCGCGGCCCACCGGCCCGCGGAGGTCGAGCACCAGCGCGCGGAGGCCTTCGCTCTCCATCTTCGTCGCCCGCTTGCGCAGCTCGTGGGGCGTGCTGGCGGTGATCCCATTGATGCGGATGTAGCCGATGGGGTCGGGCCCGTCGAGGTGGACCTTCCCGTCGTCCGCGGGGCCCTGGCCGATGCCCATGACCGTCGGGGTCAGCAGCGGTCCCGAGATGCGCCCTCGGGTGATCTTGAGCGTCCGGGATGCCGCATCCTTGGGGGTCCGCACCTTGATAGTGACCTCGGTCCCCTCATCGCCGCGCAGCCGCTCGACGACGTCGCGCAGGGGCATGCCTTTGGTATCGACGCCCTCGACCTCCTCCAGCACGTCACCGCTCTTCACCCGGGCCCGCGCGGCCGGCCCGCCCTCCATGACACCCTGGAACTTCGGGCGTTTCTCCTTGTCGTCCGTGCTGAGCGAGACGAGGATGCCGACGTAGCGGTTGCCGGCGATCTGCTCGGCGGCGTTGCGCTCCTTGACCGTCAACAGCTCGGCGCCGCCGGGCACCGGGGCGAGCAGGCCCTCGAGCAGGGCCCGTTCGAGCCTCTCGCCGGAGAGGGGTTCGGCGGTCGTCCCGGGCCAGACGTCCTCGAGGAACACTGCGAGCTGCTCGGGCGTGACGATCGTCGAGGCGCGCCGGCTCAGTCCCGGAGGGACCGCCAGCCCGGCCGAGCGGTACAGTCCCTTGATCCCCGAGAGGATCATCTGCTGCCGCGCTGGCGGGTCGATGTGGTGCTCGAGGACGACGTCGGCGACGTCCTGGATGCGCCGGGCGAGGTCGGCCGGCATCGCGGGCGCCGGCACGGGTGCGACCGGGGAGGCGGACTGCGGCGACTGAGGTCCGTCAGCCAAGACGACCCCGACGGAGGCGGCCACCGAGAACGTGACGAGGCCGATCGCGACCGCTCGGATGCGCAACTCCTTCATGGTCTTGCCTCCATTACTGAGCGAGGACGAGAGAATGAGAATTGGGATTAGTGGGCGATGCTCATCCTACCGGTCAGGTTAACGTGGCGGCCTGGCGCCGCAGGTAAAGGGCAGCCGCTCCATACAACGGACCGTCTAGCGCGTCGGGAGTATGTGCGATATCCACGGATCGACCCAGCTTGCTGGACCACCGACCATCGGGCAGTTGCCTGGCGGCATGGGTCGGCACGCCCCGGTGGGCATACAGCGCGATTTTCTCATGACCGGGCTCGAGCTCGCCATCCTCGCAAGGCAAGTAGCCAAACGTCCGGAAAGCATCGACGAATGCTTCCATTGTCTCGACACGTGGGACGTTGTCGGGCCAGTACGCGGCTCCATCGGCGTCCGGCCACCAGGTCCGCTGATCGTCTCCGGCCGCCCAGGCTATGCAATTATAGCGAGGCGATTCGGGGCTCGTGATCTCGTGGTTTCCGGGGTGCAGCCGCGGGAAGGCCGGCGATGAGAGGCTATCCCGCGATGCCATGCGAGCGCCCCCAACTCAGCCAGGCCTGGGCCATCAGATCCAGGTTACCGGCGCATCCTCGGGCACCGGGTCCTCGCCGGTGATCCTCTTCAGCGCCACGAACCAGTGATCGGGTTCGCGGCGGCAATTCGCCCAGGATGAGTGGAATAGCTCTGGGTCCCATGGCGATGATCGCCTGGTAAGCGGGGAGTGCGGCGATGGCCGTCGGTGACGACAGGAACTCGGCCTGCGATCTCCACTCGTCGGTCAGGCGCCGGAAATCTCGGCAATCCGGGGCGCCGCCGGGACGCCGCCCATCTTGGATCAAGTCGAACGCGCTGGCCATGAGATCGTCCCGAAGGATCTTCGCTTGGAGTAAATGGAGAGTCGCCAAAACTCTTGTCGAGTGTACCATTCCGACAGGAGGCCGGGAATCCGGAATCTCGTCGGGATCCAAGGCCCTTCGGTCTCGTGGGGCGGGCTATTTCCGGATCAACCACACCTCGGCCACCTGGCAGCCCCGGCCGTTGCCGCGGATGAGGTCGGCGTGGAATTCCAGGTCGAGCTCGCCGTCGCGGGTCGTCTCCCGGGGAACGTCGAACTCCATCGGCGTCAGGTCGCGCGGCTTGAGCCGATACGGATGGATCTCGATCGAGCCGTCGGCCACGAGCCGCATCCGCACCTGGAACATGTCGCCGGTGTAGACGATTCGTACCTTGTACGAGGCTTCCGGATCGAGCTGATCGTAATGCAGCCGGAGCGGCCGGCCGAAGAGCGTGCCCGCGTGCCGGCACCAACTGCGACGCCAGCCGGGGTCCTGGTCGAAGGCCGTCATCGGGCCGAAGAACGAGGCCGGGTCCTCGGCGTAGGGCCGGCCGGGGACCACATGTGGGCGGTGCGTCGGGTCGCCGAGGTCGTCGTAGAATCCCCCGGGGCCGGGGTTCGTCCAGTCGAGGATCGCGTCGAGCTCCTTCAGGCGCTCGGGCTCGGTGCCCAGCTTGCGGATCGCCGCGAACCGGCGCTCCAGCCACTCGCGGTCGTTCAAGATCTGATCGATCGTGTCGAGGTTGGCGCCGCGGCCCACCGAGATCGCCTTGTACCGCGGGACGCTCAACTGCATGCGGATGCTCTGGAACAGCGCCTCGGCCAGCTCGAAGACCCGCGCGCGCAGATCGGTGGCGACCGGTTCCAGGCGGGCGCGATTCAGGATCGACTCGGCCTGGTCCATCGCGATGAGAGATCCGGTCTCCCTCGCCCTGCGCAGCCGGTCCATCGCCCGCTCTTGCAGGTCGGTCTCATGGATCAGGCGGTGGCGCTCGTAGGCGTCGAAATACGCCCGGTACAACGCCTGCTGGAACCGCCAGTTGGCCAGCACTCGCGGCGGCACGCGGCGCTCGAGCGTGCGGAACTGCTGCAGCGTCGTGTCAACCGAGGCGTTGGTCAGGAGCGGCCCGCGCCAGTTCTCCTCGAGCGCGAAGAGGCCGTGGGCGAAGCCGTCGGCATCGGCGTCGTTCAGGCCGACCAGGCATCGGGCGTAGTCGCGCAGCACGTCGAGCAGATCGGCGGCCGGGTCCCAGCCCAGGGCGCTCCAGACGACCTTGTTGACGTCGTCGTTGCAGCCCTCCGAATACGTGATGAAGCCGATGGTCTGATCGGCGAAGGCGTGGAAGATCGCGGATTCGTCCCGCGGCCGCGGGTTGATGACCTCGCGGCCCTCGGTCAATGCGTAGGCGACGTCCCAGTCGGGCACCGGGTACTGGCATCGCAGGCTGTGCGTGATGTCGGGGTAGTCGCGGATCGGGTACTTCGCGGGGACGGCCTTCCGCAGCTCGGGCAGGCTCACCCGGACCTGCGGCCCGTAGACCACGCCGCTGAGCCACGGCGGCTGGGCCTTCAAGAGCTCGTAGAATTCGTCGATCCATTCGTCCGAGAAACCCTGGGGCGAGACCCACATCTGGGCGTCGGGGTGGAACCGGCGCAGGTTGACGGCTTGCTTCTCCAGGAGCGCCATGAGGTGTTTGGGCTGCGTATGTCCGGGGTCGCCGCCGGGCACGAAGACGGCGTCGATTCGGGGCAGCTTGCGGAAGACCTCTCCCCACTCCTCGAGGCGCGGGCGACCGTCCGGGGATCGGCGTAATCCGGGTCCATCGCCGGGTACCAGATCCAGACGTCCAGGCCGTAATCGGCACAGATCTTCGACATGCCGATCATCATCTCGAGCGGCGGGCGGGGGAAATGCGGGCTGTCGGCGTCGTCGTCGGATCGGGGCGGGATCAGCTCGATGGCGTTGGTGCCGAAGAGGGCCAGCTCGCGGATATAACGCTCCCACTGCGGCAGGTCCCAGCCGTCGTAGGAATTGGTCTTGGGCCGGTAGCCGAGCTGATGGCCGCGGAGCGGGTACCGCGGCGCCTCGGCCCGCTCGATCCGATCGGGCAGCGCGACCTTGCCCCGCGTCATCCGCAACGATCGCAGCAGCCGGCCGACGCCGAACAGGACTCCTCGGGCATCATTCCCAGCGACGAGCACCGTCGGCGCGCCCCGGCCCTCATCGTCGATCGTGCGGATCGCATAGCCCTCCCGGGCATCGCCCGCCGCCGGTCGGGCCGGGACGTGCGTCCGAACCGCACTCGTCTCGGCGCGGAGCAGCCGGTTCGGACCGACCGCGACGACCGGCACGGCGCCGGTGGGCCAGCGGAGCATCACGTCCCAGGCGATCCCGGATCGCGCCTGCACCTCCTCGACCAGGATCCGCACCGCCTTCTCCTCCGGGCCGGAGAGGCCGTCCGGCACGACGACCACCGCGCGGGTCAGGTCGATCTCGCCGGCCTCGCCGCGGGCCTGGAGTGGACCCACGGCCCCGCCGAGCAGGAGGAGTCCCATCGTGCACATGGTCGTCAGCGATCTCGCAGGAAGCATCGGGTCAATCCCTCGTCCATCGCGGTCGTCGCGGTGTTTGACAAGCGTCGGAATGTCTGAAACAATCCGAGGATACAACCGTCGGCCGTTCGAAGCCACGGCGCCGCGAGTCGGAAGGAGCGGGACGTGGGTTTGCGTCTGGGTCCCGGGCCGGTCTTCGTCTACGAGTGGCTGACGGCCACGCGCCGATGGCAGCCCTACGCGATGCGCACCGTGTTCGTCTGGCTGATGTTGATCGGGATGACGATCGTCCAGTCCGACATCCCTCGAAGCGGGCCCGATCGTCGGGTCTCGCTCGGCGACCTGGCCGTCTTCGGCGAGCAATTGTTCCGCACGGTCGCCGCGGTCGAGCTGGTCCTCATCTTGTTGGCGGCGCCCGCGGCGACGGCGGGCGCCGTCTGCCTGGACAGGGCGCGGGGCACGCTCGACCACACGCTGGTCACCGACCTCTCGAATGCCGAGATCGTCCTGGGCAAGCTGGCGGCGCGGCTGATCCCGGTGCTGGGCCTGATCGCCAGCACCTTGCCGGTGCTGGCCCTGGCGAGCCTGCTGGGCGGCATCGATCCGCTGGCGCTGGGCGGCTTGTTCCTGGTGGCGGTCGGATGTGCCGTCGTGGGCTGCTCGCTGGCGATGACGCTGTCGGTCTACGGGCGGAAGACGCATGAAGTCGCGATGCTGGCCTATATGATCATCATCGTCTGGATCGCGATGCCGCCCGTGCTGGAGTTCGTGGGCGTCCTGTTGACGGGGAGCCCGAGCGGGATCGTGGGCCGGGTCGTGATGGATTGGATCGAATGGGCGCATCCGTCGCTGGCCATCGAGCCATACATGAACCCCGGCCGGGTCGGCCCGATGTCCTACCTGGGGTTCCTGGCGGGCTGCCTGCTGCTCTCGGCGGCGCTGGTGGGCCTGGCGACGGTGCGGATCCGTCGCGTGGCGCTCAAGCATGCGGGGCGGTGGGCCGCTGGTGTGCGGCGTCGGCGCTCCAGGCTCCTCCGGTTCCTTTCGCTGACGTGGCTGCCCGGCCCGTCGCTGGACGCCAACCCCGTGGCCTGGCGCGAGTGGCACCGCACGCGTCCGTCTCGGATGATGCGAGTGGCGTGGGGCCTGTACGCGGCGATGGGCCTGCTCTGGGTCTGCCTGGCGATGCAGCCGGCGCGACGGAGCATCCCACCCGGCGAGGGCCCGGGCGTCATGAACGGGATCCAGGTGACGGTCGGATTACTGCTGTTGAGCGTCGGCGCCGCGACCAGCCTGGCCGAGGAGCGGGCGCGCGGCAGCCTCGATGTCCTGCTCTCGACCCCGATGCCGACGCGCACGATCCTGGCCGGCAAGTGGTGGGGCAGCTTCCGGCCGGCCCTGGGCGTCGCGATCTGGCCGGCCGCGACGACATTGTTCCTCGCAGTCCGATTCGGGCATTGGAGCCACTACCTGGCCCTGCTGGGCCTGGTGCTGGCCTACGGCGCGGCGATCACCAGCCTGGGCCTGGCGCTGGCGATCTGGGTGGGCCGCCTCGGTCGTGCCCTCGCGCTGTGCGTGGCGGCCTATGTCGTCTTCCTGATCGGCTGGCCGATCCTGGTGTCCCTCTGCCTAGGCAACAGCTCGGATTGGCATTTCGCCCGCGCCCTGCTCATGATGGGCGACCCCATCTTCGGCCCATACGCGCTGACTGTCGGCATGGCCCGCGCCGACGCGCCATTCGGGGCCGGACAGACCCTGGGAGATCTCATCCGCGGGGCGTTCCTCTGGATCCCGGCGTTCATCGGAGTCGCGGCGGTCCTGTTCTGGGTGGCGCTGATCAGCTTCGACGGCTGCCTGGGGCGGATCCCCGACGATGGCATGCGGTCCCCGTCCCGCCGGCCCGGCCGGTCGTCGCGATCCGCCTCCGAGCTGCTGGCGCTGGTGCCGTCGTCCTCAGAGCCGTACGAGGCAGACCTGGAAGTTGAGGGCAAATGACAAGTCGTGTGGGTGCAACCCACCGTTGGTCACGGCCTTGAACCGGTGGGCAAAGCCCACCCTACGGAACCCCTATATGCCGATGCGTTTAGGACCGGGGCCGGTGTTCGTGTACGAGTGGCTGACCTCCGCGCGGCGGTGGCAGCCCTACGCACTGCGGGCGGTCTTCGTCACGGCGATCCTCCTGGGCCTGTTGCTCGTTCAGATGGACCGGTCCCTGCCGGACCGCGGTTCGCCGGTCTCGCTCCGCGACCTGGCCCTGATCGGCAGGCGGACGTACCGGACGATCGTGGAGATCGAGCTGGCGCTGATCCTGCTGGTGGCGCCGGCGGCGACGGCCGGGGCCGTCTGCCTCGACAAGGCGCGGGGCACGCTCGACCACATGCTCGTCACGGATCTCTCCAACGCCGAGATCGTGCTGGGAAAGCTGGGAGTGCGGCTGATCCCGGTGCTGGGCCTGGTCGCCTGCACCTTGCCGGTCCTGGCGCTATCGGGCCTTCTGGGCGGGATCGACCCGCTGGCGCTGGTCGGCTCGTTCCTGGTGGCGATCGGCTGCGCCCTGGTGGGCGGCGCTGGCGATGACCCTGTCGGTCTACGGGCGGAAGACCCATGACGTGCTGATCCTGACGTATCTGCTCGTCATCGTCTGGCTCATGGCATCGGTGCTGGTGGAGGTCGCACACGGGGTGCTGCTGGGGCCGCTGCCTCCCCGGTTCGCGAGGCCACCAGGCCTGTGGGAGACCCTGCACGATTGGGCGGCATGGTCGAACCCCTACTACCTGGCGTTCGCGCCGTATAACAATCCCGGCCGGGTGCGCGCGGCGGACTACCTGGAATTCCTGGCGGGTTGCCTGGCGTGCTCGGCCGCGCTGGTGGGCCTGGCGACGGCGCGGATCCGTGTGGTGGCGCTGAGCCAGGCGGGTCGTCCGGCCGCCAGGGCGCGCCGATGGCTACCGCGACCGCGACGGCCACGGTGGTGGCCCGGGCTCCCCGGCCCGTCGCTCGACGCCAACCCGGTGGCGTGGCGGGAGTGGCACCGCACCCGGCCGTCGCTGATGATGCGGGTCGCCTGGGGCCTGTACGCGGCCTTCGGAATGCTCTGGGTCTACGTGGCCTCGCAGGCGCGCGCCTCCGGCCTGCCGGACGAGGCCATCGGCAACATGAATCTGTTCCAGGTCGCGATCGGGCTGCTCCTGCTGGGCGTGGGCGCGGCGACCAGCCTGGCGGAGGAGCGGGTGCGCGGAAGCCTCGACGTGCTCCTCTCGACCCCGATGTCAACGTGGTCGATCCTGGCGGCCAAGTGGTGGGGGAGCTTCCGGCGGGTCGGCCCCGTCGCGTTCTGGCCGGCCGCGGCGGCGGCCTTCCCCGCCATCGCCGCCGGCCAGTGGCTCGTCTACGTCATGCTCCCGGCGCTCGTCCTGGCCTATGGCGCGGCGATCACCAGCCTGGGCCTGGCGGTGGCGACCTGGGTCCGCCGGCCGGGCCGCGCCGTCGCGGTGTGCGTCACGGCCTATGTCATCCTGGTGGTCGGACTGCCGATCCTGCTGGTCCTCCTGATGCCCGACGCGAATGACCCCTTCGAATTCGGGATGATCCTGGGCGATCCGCCCTGCGGGGCCCTGATCGTGACCGCGATCCTCACCGCGAGCGGTGGCCTCCCCCTCGCCGGGGGCGCGCGGTTCACTGCGACCGAGGCGATCCTCTGGGCGCTCATCTGGATCGTGGCCTACGTCGGGGCTGCGATGCTCCTGTTCGGGGCGACCGTGGCCACCTTCGACGGCTGCCTGGGCCGGATCCCCGACGCCGGCATGCGGCCCACGGCCCGCCGGCCCGGCCGATCGTCGCGATCCGCCTCCGGGCGGCTGGCGCTGGTGCCGTCGTCCGCGCCGTACGAGGAAGACCTGGCAGTCGAGGGCGAATGAAAAGTAGGGTGGGTGAAACCCACCGTTGTTGAAGGCCTCGAACCGGTGGGCAAAGCCCACCCTACGGAACCCCCATATGCCGATGCGTTTAGGACCGGGGCCGGTGTTCGCATACGAGTGGCTGACGTCCGCGCGGCGGTGGCAGCCCTACGCGCTGCGGGCCCTCTTCGTCGCGGCGATCCTCGTGGGCATGGCGCTGCTCCCGTTCGACCGTCGCCGGCCCGTCCGCGGCGCATCGGTGTCGCTGCGCGAGCTGGCGGTGGTCGGCGAGCAGACCTACCGGGCGATCGTGGTGGTCGAGCTGACCTTGATCCTGCTGGTGGCGCCGGCGACGACGGCCGGGGCCGTCTGCCTGGACAAGGCGCGGGGCACGCTCGACCACTTGCTCGTCACGGAACTCTCCAACGCCGAGATCGTGCTGGGCAAGCTGGGAGTGCGGCTGATCCCCGTGCTGGGCCTGGTGGCCTGCGTGGTGCCGGTCCTGGCGCTGTCGGGCCTGCTGGGCGGGATCGACCCGCTGGCGCTCGGCGGTTCATTCCTCGTGGCGATCGGCTGCGCCGTCCTGGGCTGCGCGCTGGCGATGACCCTGTCGGTCTTCGGGCGGAAGACCCATGAGGTGCTGATCCTGACGTATCTGATCATCGTCCTGTGGGTCCTGGCGCCGGTGTTGGTGGCGATCGCGCAAGAGGTGTTGCCCTGGCCGTCGTCCGGAGCGGCGGGCCCGGCCCTGTGGGCGGCCCTGCGCGAATGGGCGGAATGGCCGAACCCCTACCACCTGGCGTTCGCGCCGTATAACGTCCCCAGCACGGTGGGTGTGGCGGACTACCTGGGATTCCTGGCGGGCTGCCTGGCTATCTCGGCCGCGCTGCTGGGCCTGGCGACGGCGCGGATCCGTGGGGTGGCGCTGAGCCAGGCGGGTCGGCCGGCCGCCGGCGCACGGCGATGGCTACCGCGACGGCCGGGCTGGTGGCCCGGGCTCCCCGGCCCGTCGCTGGATCCCAACCCGGTGGCGTGGCGGGAGTGGCGTCGCACCCGGCCGTCGCTGATGATGCGGGTCGCCTGGGGCCTGTATGCGGCGCTCGGGTTGTTCTGGGTCTTCCTGGCCGCGTCGTCCCCGCTCTTCGGCTGGAGGGGCGGCCAACAGGTCGGCGTGATGAACATGTTCCAGATCACGCTCGGCCTGCTGCTGCTGAGCGTCGGCGCGGCGACCAGCCTGGCCGAGGAGCGGGCGAGCGGCAGCCTCGATGTCCTGCTCTCGACCCCGATGTCCACGCGCTCGATCCTGGTGGCGAAGTGGTGGGGCAGTTTCCGTCAGGTCTTCCGGGTGGCGATCTGGCCGGCGGCGACGACCTACTTCGTCGTGGCGGACGGCGGCCACTGGTCCGTCTACGTCCTGCTGCTGGCGTTGGTGCTGGCCTATGGCGCGGCGATCACCAGCCTGGGGCTAGCGATCGCGACCTGGGTGCGCAGGCTGGGCCGCGCCGTCGCATCGTGCGTCGCGGTGTACGTCTCGCTGATGATCGGCTGGCCGATCCTGACGGCCCTCCTGTTCCCCAACACCACGGGTTCCGTCGGCATCGGGCTCGTCATGGGCGATCCTCCCTACGGCGCGCTCCTGCTGACGCTCGGCACCAAGTGGGGAGGCACCTGGCTGAGGGGCCGCGGAATGACGACCCCGGACGATACGATCCTCTGGACGTCCCTCTGGATCGTGGCCTTCGTCGGGGCCGCGGCGTTCCTGTACTGGGCGACGCTGGCCACCTTCGATGACTGCCTGGGTCGCATCCCCGACGGCGGTGGCCGCCGGTCGTCGAGGCGGCCGGCGCCGTCGTCGCGGTCGACCGCCAAGCGGCTGGCACTGGCGCGGTCATCCTCCGAGGGCGGCAAGGCGTAGCGTGCGCATCGCCGATCGGCGTCCACCGAGGGTAAAGGTCGATCTGACATGCCGATGCACCTGGGACCGGGGCCGGTGTTTGCGTACGAGTGGCTGACCTCCGCGCGGCGGTGGCAGACGTACGCGCTGCGGGCCGCCTTCGTCGCGGCGATCGTCGTGGGCCTGATCCCGGTCCAGAGGGACCGTAACCGGCCCGTCGGCGCATCGGTCTCGCTGCGCGAGCTGGCGATGATCGGCGAGCAGACTTACCGGACGATCGTGGTGGTCGAGCTGACCTTGATCCTGCTGGTGGCGCCGGCGACGACGGCGGGCGCCGTTTGTTTGGACAAGGCGCGGGGCACGCTCGACCACCTGCTCGTCACCGATCTGTCCAATGCCGAGATCGTGCTGGGGAAGCTGGGAGTGCGGCTGATCCCCGTGCTGGGCCTGGTGGCCTGCACCGTGCCGGTCCTGGCGCTGTCGGGCCTGCTGGGCGGGATCGACCCGCTGGCGCTGGTCGGTTCGTTCCTGCTGGCGATCGGCTGCGCCCTGGTGGGCTGCGCCTGGCGATGACCCTGTCGGTCTATGGGCGGAAGACCCATGAAGTGCTGATCCTGACGTATCTGCTCGTCATCGTCTGGATCATGGCGTCGTGGCTGGTGGAGATCGCACACGGCGTTCTGATGGGGCCGCCGCCTCCTCGAGCGGCGGGGCCGAGCCTGTGGACGCCCCTGCACGACTGGGCGGAATGGTCGAACCCCTACTATCTGGCGCTTGCGCCGTATAACTTCCCCGGCCGGGTCGGTCTGGCGGACTACCTGGGATTCCTGGCGGGTGCCCTGGTGGTCTCGGCGGCCCTGGTGGGCCTGGCGACGGCGCGGATCCGCCGGGTGGCCTTGAGCCAGGCGAGTCGGCCGGCCGCCGGCGCGCGGCGATGGCTGCCGCGACCGCGACGGCCGGCGTGGTGGCCCGCGCTCCCGGGCCCATCGATGGATCCCAACCCGGTGGCGTGGCGGGAGTGGCGTCGCACCCGGCCGTCGCTGATGATGCGGGTCGCCTGGGGCCTGTATGCGGCCTTCGGGCTCCTCTGGGTCTTCCTGGCCGCGCAGCCGGGGCCACCCGGCCTGGGTCGCGAGTCCGTCGGCTGGATGAACATGTTCCAGGTCGCGGTCGGCCTGCTGCTCTTGAGCGTGGGCGCGGCGACCAGCCTGGCGGAGGAACGGGTGCGCGGCAGCCTGGACGTGCTCCTCTCGACCCCGATGTCAACGAGATCGATCCTGGCGGCGAAGTGGTGGGGGAGCTTCCGGCGGGTCTTCAGCGTCGTGATCTGGCCGGCCGCCGCGGCGGCCTTCCCCGCCGCCGAGAGCGGCCAGTGGCTGATCTACGTCCTGCTCCCGATGCTGGTGGCGGCCTATGGGGCGGCGATCACCAGCCTGGGGCTGGTGGTGGCGACGTGGGTGAGCCGGGTGGGCCGCGCCGTCGCGCTGTGCGTCACCGCCTACGTCATCCTGGTGATCGGCTGCGTGATGCTGGTCGTCCTCTTGATGCCCGACAATAAACTCGGCATGGGGCTGATTATGGGCGATCCTCCCTATGGGGCCCTGCTCCTGAGCTTCTGCCTGAACGAGGGAGGCCTTCGCCCCTTGCCCCGGTTTTTCACCGCGACGGACGCGGTCGCCTGGGCGCTCTTCTGGATCGTGGTTTACGTCGGGGCCGCGGCGTTCTTGTTCTGGGTCGCGCTCACCACCTTCGACGGCTGCCTGGGGCGGATCCCCGATGACGGCGCCCGCCCACCTTCGCGGCGGCCGGGGAAGTCGTCGCTGTCGACCGAGGAGCTGCTGGCGCTGGCTTCGTCGTCTCCCGAGGGGTTCGACGAAGATCGGGAAGCCGAGGACGAATGACAAGTAGGTCAGGCTCTCAGCCTGACGCACCCGCACCGTCAGGCTGAGAGCCTGACCTACGGAATCCCTCACATGTCGATTCGCCTGGGCCCGGGGCCGGTGTTCGTTTACGAGTGGCTGACCTCCGCGCGGCGGTGGCAGCTCTATGCGATGCGCGTCCTGTTCGTCGGCGCGATCCTCATCGGGCTGGCGTTCGTCTGGTATGAGATGGCGAGGGAGCTCAACGTCCGCGAGAAGGTCACGCTCGCGGAGTTGGCCTCCTGCGGCCAGGCGATCTACACGACAATCGCGGTGATCGAGCTGACGCTGATCCTGCTGGCGGCGCCGGCGGCGACGGCCGGCGCCGTCTGCCTGGACAAGGCGCGGGGCACGCTCGACCACCTGCTCGCCACCGACCTGTCCAACGCCGAGATCGTGCTGGGGAAGCTGGGAGTGCGGCTGATCCCCGTGCTGGGCCTGGTCGGCTGCGTCCTGCCTGTGGTGGCGCTCTCGGGCCTGCTGGGCGGCATCGACCCGATGGCGCTGGCCGGCTCGTTCCTGGTGGCGATCGGCTGCGCCGCCGTGGGGTGCTCGCTGGCGATGACGCTGTCGGTCTGGGCCCGCAAGACCCATGAAGTCGTGATGATGACCTACATGCTCATCATCCTCTGGCTGATCTTCCCGGGGCTGATGGCGCTGGCGATGGAGTCCCTCGCCAGGCGGCCTCCCCCCGCAGTCGCGCCGGTCTTCTGGCAGTTTGTCATCGATACGAATCCGTATTACCTGATCTTCGCCCCCTACACGGACCCGACCACGGTCAACCTGGTGACGTTCCTGATCTTCCTCGGCGTCTGCCTGGCGACGAGCGGGGGACTCGTGGGCCTGGCGACGGTGCGGATCCGGCAAGTGGCCCTGCGGCAGGCCGGGCGTCCCGCGGCGGTGCGGCGCCGCCGGCTCGCGTGGCTCTTCCGCCGGCCGTCCTGGCTGCCGAGGATCCCCGGCCCGTCGATCGACGTCAACCCGGTGGCCTGGCGGGAATGGCACCGTACCCGGCCGTCCTGGATGATGCGGGCCGCCTGGGTGCTGTATCGCGCGCTGGGCTTCCTCTGGTTCGTGTTGACACTGAGCCTGCCGAACCAGCAGAAGGTGGACGCCGAAGGGGTGGCGTTCGCGAATTCGTTCCAGGTCGCGGTGGGCTTGCTGCTCCTGAGCGTCGGGGCCGCGACCAGCCTGGCCGAGGAGCGGGTGCGCGGCAGCCTCGACGTCCTGCTGTCCACCCCGATGTCCACGCGATCGATCCTGGCCGGCAAGTGGTGGGGCACGTTCGGCCAGCTCAAGCCCATCCTGTTCTGGCCGGCCCTGCTGAGCCTCTGGCTGCTCCACGAGGGAGGGAGCCTGCCTCGGTATTTCGTGCTGATCGGGTCGATCCTGGCCCAGGGTGCCGTGATCACCAGCCTGGGGCTGGCGGTGGCGACGTGGGTGAGCCGGCTGGGCCGCGCCGTCGCGCTCTGCGTCGCGGCCTACGTCGTGTTCTCGATCGGCTGGCCGATCCTGATCGCCGTGCTGGTCCCGAGCGACCCCCTGGGGCCGTGTCTGGTCTTCGGATGCCCCGCCGTTGGGACCTACGTCGCGACGGACCTGATCGGGACGTCGGGATTCGCGTCGCAGGTGAACGACGCGGTTTACTCGGCCGCGGTCACCGTCTGGATGGTGCTCGATCTCGCCGCGGCGGCGGCCCTGTTCGCCGCGACCGTCTCGAGCTTCGACCGCTGCCTGGGGCGGATGCCCGAAACCTCGGAGCCGCCGCCGCGCCGCTCCCCGTAGGGTGGGCTTCGCCCACCGTCCAAGGCCTCGACCGTTGGGCGAAGCCCACCCTACGGGAGCGGCTGCAAGACGACAACCGACGGCTCAGTAGCTATTTCCTCGCAACGGCGGTCCGTAGCCGTGGAGGGGGAGCCAGTAGACGTCGGTGGGGACCATGTCGCCCGGCCGGTAGTAGCCCAGGTCATACTGGGCTTCCCACGGCGGGTCCATGATGCCGTTGTACGGCCAGGCCGCGATCTGGAGCGCGAACAGCCCGGCGGAGAAGAACGGCTGGAGGAGCTGGTTCCGCTGGGTGGACTGCTTGGGGTCGTCGACCGGATAGCTGAGGTATCGGCCGACCGGCCCGACGAACTGCTCGACCGGGTGTCCGTAGCGCTCGAGGACCGGGTCCTGGAAGTAGAGCGGGAGGTGGCACGTGGCCGCGGCGGCCCAGTACTTACGCTGGGGGGACCAGTTCCGCGCGGCGAGGGGGACCCAGTCCTCGGGGACGGGGATGGCCTTGATGGGCCGGGCCTCGGCCGGGCTGGGGGCGCGGCTGATATCGTACTGGGTCTGGGTCTGGAGGTTGGACGTGCTGGTCTCGCGGGATATGGGGCTTTCGGGCCTGGGCTGTATCCGCATCTGGCTGCGGACCTGGTCTTCTCGCTCCTGGAGGGGGGTCAGCTCGGCGATCCGGCGCTCCTGCTCGGGGGTCAACCGAGCGGCCGGCGTGGTCCGCGGGGGGAGGAAGAACATCGACTCCGCGGAGCCCGTCGCCCCGCCCTGGGCCGGGCCCGCGGCCGGGCTCGGCTCGGGGGCCGGGGCCGTCGCGCCGGCTGCGTCGGTCGCGGGGGTCGCGCCGGTCGGGGCCGAGGCGCCGGTGGCGGCGTCCGGCTGGGGTACGGGGATCGGGCGTTCCTCGGCGGCGCCGGTCGGCCCAGTGGGCGGGGCCGCGGCGGGCGCTTCGCGATTCACCTCACCGACGGGGATCGCGGTGCCGGCGTCGGCGGGTGCGGTCTGGCTCGGGCTGCCGCCCGGCGCCGTGCTCGTACCGGCATCGGGAGCCGGGGCCAGCGCCGTACCGGCACGAGAGCCGGCCGCGGCGTCGTCCGGCAGCGGAGGTAGAGAGCCCTCGGCCGAAACGGGCGGGGCCGAATCGCTCGGGGCCGCCGACGAAGTCGGAGCAGGCGTCAACGGGGCGGCCGGCGCGGGCTGCTCGACCGCCGGCGCGACCGCGTCCGAGGAAGCGGCCGGTGCGGATGCGGCACCGATGCCGCCCATATTGCGGCCGAGGTCGCTCGGCAGCGTGGGCAGTTCATCGGTCGCCGGGGCGGCAGCGGGGGCAGCCGCGGGATCGGGGCTCATCGCGACCGGCGCCGGGGCCCCCGCCGGTTCCTCGCTCTCCCGGTGCGGGGAGCCGCCCGTCTCGACGGCCCGCGTCGCGTCCGCACCGAGGGACGGCAGCGGGGGGGTGTCCGCGTCGGTCGCCGCGGGGCTCGAGGTCGCCGCGGGCGCAGCCGGCTCGGTCGCCGGGCTCGTGCTCCCGCCGGCCGGAACCGCCGGACTCGTCTCCGGCGCCGCGGGTTCCTTCATCGCCGTGGGGACGAGATCGCCGGCGGCCGGGACCGGCGCCGAGGTCTCCCCACCGGCGGCATCGGATGCCGGTCGGATCGCCGGCGCGCCGGCCGGTGCGGGCGTCGCCGGCGATTCCGGGGCCGAAGCGGTGGCCGGCGTCCTGGCCGGGGCGGCCGGGCTCGTCGCGGAATCGGGGGTTTCCAGGAGGATCGGCGCCGGGGCGGCTTCCGCCGGGATCGGCGCCGGGCTGTCGGCCTTCGTCGCGGGTGCGTCGTCGGCCGCGGGGGGAGCCTGGTCGCGCGGGCCCTGCGCCGGGGCGACCTGGGTCGTGGTCGCGGCGGTCGGGGCCGCTGCTGGTGCGGACATGGCATCCTGGCGCGGCGTGGGCCGCGGCTGGGAACCGCTCGCCGTATCGGGCGAGGATGGGACGGCCGTCAGGTTGGGGAGCGCGGGCGCGGTCAGTGCGGGGATCTCGCCCTTCGCCGACTGCGGGTCGAACCGGGGGCGCCGGGTTCGCCGCTGGCGCCGGGCTGGAGTCGGTGTCGGGCACCGGACCGCCGGCCGCGGCCGGCGCGGCGGTCGCCGCCTCGACGCTGGCGAGCCGGATCGGCTCGCCCGGCGCCTCCTCGCTGGCGATCCGTCCGGTATTGCGTCGAACTCGCCACCGCGCCGGAGCGGGCGCCCGCGCCGGCGCCGTCGCGGCCGGTCGAGCCGGGTCGCGCGGCGATGACGGCCTCGGACTCCGGAATCGCCGGGGTGAACCCGTTGCGACGGTGGGACCGCTCGCTCAGCGCGTAGCGGTTGGACGCATCGGCCACGGCGCGCAGGCCCGCCTGGGCGCTCTCGATCCCCCGCTTCAGCTCCTGTCGCTCCGGGGCGCTGAGCTCCTTCTCCCGTGCCTCGGCGTCGCGCAGGAATTTCAGCGCGCGCTCATATTGCTGGTACTGGAGATAATCCAGCCCGTTGCGCAACAGGTACCGCGCCCGCGCGTCCCGGCGGCCCCGTACAGGGACGGGGGCTCCTTCGACGACGAGCCCGATGCGCCGGACCCGCCCCGTGGCGCCACACCCGAGGTGGGTAGCTGCTGGGCCAGGACGATCGAGGCGGTCAAGCCGACCCCCAGCGTCCCCGCGATCCATCCCGACGTTGTGCGACGCACGCCAAGTCTCCTTGCTTTTCCACCCGAGGCCGGTTCCATCCGGACCGTCGATCGTCTACGACCGGGAGGGCCAGCCCCGTAGGGTGGGTGCAACCCACCGGCCCAAGCCACGGCGTTCGGTGGGTTTCACCCACCCGACAAGCCTTCGACTGCTCCCTCACACCGACCCTCGACCGTGTTCGTTGTCGTTGGTGAAGCTGGAATAATTGGGGGCTTCCTGGGTGATGACGATATCGTGGGGATGGCTCTCCTGGACGGAGGCGCCGGTAACCTGGATGAAGCGGGCCCTGGTGCGGAGCTCGTCGATGGTGCGGGCTCCGCAATAGCCCATGCCGGCGCGGAGGCCGCCGACGAGCTGGAAGACGAAGTCAGCCAGTGGGCCCTTGTAGGGGACGCGGCCTTCGACGCCCTCGGGCACGAGTTTCTGGCCGACGGCGGCGCCGTCCTCGGCGGCGGCCGCCGCGGCGAGCCGGCCGGCGCCGGGCTCCTGGCGATACCGCTCGTGGGAGCCCTTGGCCATGGCCCCGAGCGAGCCCATGCCGCGATAGGTCTTGAAGCTGCGGCCGCGGTAGATGATCGTCTCGCCGGGGCTCTCGGCCAGCCCGGCGAACAGCCCGCCGATCATCACCGAGTGCGCCCCCGCGGCCAGGGCCTTGGTGATGTCGCCCGAGTAGCGGATGCCGCCGTCGGCGATGATCGGCACTCGCCCGGCCGCCGCCTTGGCCGTCTGGTAAATCGCCGTGATCTGCGGCACCCCCACGCCCGAGACGACACGGGTCGTACAGATCGATCCCGGCCCGATCCCCGCCTTCACGGCATCGGCCCCCGCATCGATCAGTGCGCGGGTCCCCTCGCCGGTGGCCACGTTGCCGGCCACCACCTGGATATCGTAGCTCCGCTTGATCCGCCGCACGGTCTCGACCACGTTCTTGCTGTGCCCGTGCGCCGAATCCACCACCAGCACGTCAACGCCCGCCTCGAGCAGCGAGGAGATCCGCTCGTAATCGTGGATCCCCACCGCCGCCCCGACGCGCAGCCGGCCCCGGCTATCCTTGCAGGCATGCGGATAGCGGTGCAGCTTGTCGATGTCCTTGATGGTGATGAGCCCTTTCAGTCGATATTCATCGTCAACCAGCAGAAGTTTCTCGACCTTATTCTTCGTCAAAATCCGATCAGCTTCCTCGAGGCTGGTGTCGGCCGGCGCGGTGACGAGGTTCTCCTTGGTCATGACCTCTTCGATCCGGATGTCGTTGGACTCGAGGAAGCGGAGGTCCCTGCGGGTGAGGATGCCGCGGAGGTAGCCGCCCACGGTGATGGGCACGCCCGAGATGTTGTGGCCGCGCATGATCTTGCGCGCCTCGCCGACGGTGGCGTCCGGCGGCAGGGTGATCGGGTCGACGATGATCCCGTTCTCGGACCGCTTGACCTTGTCAACCTCGCGGGTGTGCTCCTCGATCGACATGTTCTTGTGGATGACGCCCAGGCCGCCCTCCTGGGCCAGCGCGATGGCCAGCTCGGCCTCGGTGACCGTGTCCATCGGCGAGGAGATGACGGGGATATTCAGCGCGATCCGCGCCGTGAGCTGCGACCGGGTATCGGCCTCGTGCGGGAGCAGGTCGGAGTAACCCGGCTCGAGGAGGACGTCATCGAAGGTGATGCCTTGGTAGGCGATGCGCTCGTGCATCGGGAAAAGCTCCGCTCGGGACCCGGATCGGGGCCGGCGTTTCCGTCGGACAGGACGTTCGATCGATCGATCTGACTATTTCGACGACAGATAGGATCGAAAGGTCCGCGGGGGCCGGGTCGATCGGGGCAGGTACAGGGGCCTTTCCTGATTCATTAAACCCGCCGAGGGGCGGGATGACAAGGGCAACTGGGCCGCTTTGCGATGGACAGGCGTTCCGGAGGGCTCCCCCCGCGTCGTCGCTCCAGCGACCGCCGGGTCTCATCGGGCGACGGACGGACGACTCGACCCATCTCAAGCAGGGGTTGTTCTGATCACGCGAGGCGACTCGATGTCGCCGGTCTTCCGTCGGCCGGCCCGGGGTGCCGGGGCCCGGACGTGCCCGCCGAGGCGACCGGCCCCCGGTCCGGTCCCACCCCCGGATCGGCGCCTCACGGCGCCTCACCGTCAATTTCAGCGACCGGCCCGATCCGGTCGTGCGGGTCGTGCCGATCGCGCCGCCGGCCGCGCGGCCGGGCCGGGTGCGACGGCCCGGGCGTCGCCACCGGGGCCCGGACGCGCCCAGCACCCGGGGACCGGCCTGGGTCCGGGGCACGACCGCCCGGGAGCAGCCGGGTGCGCCAATCCCCTCCGGGGGCCCTGGCGCGGCCCGGGCGCGGGGGTGAATGGAGCCTTCGCCGCGCGCCGGCCGCAGGGACGACCCCCGGCGAACCAGTGCCAGGGGGAGTCATCCGCCATCGCGGGCGTCTCCGGCCCGAGGAGGACCTCAGCCCGCGCGGCGCATCGGGCCGTGCTCAGCAGGGTGAGCATGAGTCGGCCTCCGCGGCGAGTGGCCCCTCGTCGGCGGCCGGCTGGTACGGCTCGGCCGGCTCGAGCCCGGTCCCGGGCACCGGCGCGGAAGGCGACGCCGACCGTTCGCGCAGTCGCCGTTCGATGTCGGCCAACTGGCCGGCCATGCTGGTGTAGTTCGAGACGCTCATGAATTCGGCCAGGACCGCCCGGGCGGCTTGGAGGCGGACCGTTTCGCTGCGGGCGTTCTCGGCCAGCTTGACGATCTGTCCGGCCGCGGCGGCGGCATGCGCGCCGAGCTGCTTGACGGCTCCGGCGAGCACGGCGCGGCGGATGGACTCGGTCCGGTCGCGGACCTCGGGGGAGCGGGACCAGGTGTAGACGGTGCGATCGGGGATGCCGTTGGCCCTGGCCCAGTCGGCGACGACGCCGCCACTGGCCAGGTGCAGGGCGAGCTGGTCCTTTTGGACCTCGTTGTGGATCTTGGCCATGCGGAAGGGATCGGTGCACCACTCGCGGTTCTCGACCCGGTGCCCAGGTCGGCCGGCTACCCTCGAAGGGCGAGGAAATGCGAAAAGGCGGGGAGGCTTGTCACGCCATGGTTGAATGCAGGTGACGTTTGGTGGCTCGCGAAAAAAACAAGCTCCCCTATATACAGGATGCTGCGAGTTTGCAAAACATGAAACGCACCTATCGCGGAATCTCGCGATTTGCAGATGTAAGTCTTGGCGTCACAAGGAGAAGAAAATTTCGATTTTTTCGGTTTATTGAAGATTTCTCCCGGTCCGGACGTGCATGTGACCATGGATGTATGTTGAGAGGAACCCACCGACATCCAGGCTGGGCCTCCGGTGGGTTTCACCGACCCCGAGGCGGCTGAGCCGCAACCGTCGGCTTGACCAACGGGTTTCACGCAGAGACGCAAAGGGCCGCAAAGACGCAGAGACGACATCGAGGTCAGGATTCCTGGCCTGGTTCAAAATCCGCCTTTCCAGGGTAACAGTTTGACTCTCCCGCAGTCACGGCGCGGACGATCCCCGTGCCTGGGCCAGCCAGGCGCTCGGGGCGACCGCAATGAGCCGGCGGATCACGCGGGGCGGGCAAAGCGACGGAATCCCAGCAGTTCCAGCCAGTGCCCGTGCACCGCACCGGTCAGCAGTTCCGCCGGCGTCCGGCCCTGCCGCTCCGGCCGTTCGCTCCGCTCCAGCACGCGGTGGTTCAGGTAGAACCGTAGCAGGTCCAAGTAATCGGCCCCGAGATGACGGCGCAAGCTGAAGTACGTCCGTAGCCGACTGTTGAGGTTCTCCACCAGCGAACTGGCGCGCACCGTCCCCGCGGCCAGCGCATCGACCGCCCGGCAGGCCGCGTGCGACCACCCGCGAAGCTGGGGCCGCACTGCCGACTCTTCGGCCCAGCGCACCGGGTCGCTCTCGTCGCGGCACCGGGCGTTCAGCAGGCCACGCAGGCCATCGGCCGCCACCCCCCACGCCACCGCCATCTGCCCCAGCTCCTCGTCCAGCGCCCGGGCGAAGGCCAGCAGGTCGTCGCGACGGTTCTTCAGCAGCCGGTAGATCGGCCCCAGGCGGTGCGCGCAGGCCGGGACCCGCGCTTGCAGTTCGGCCAAGATGAAGTCGTACAACACCAGGCGGTCGGCGTGGCACGGCCCGGCCAGTGCGAGCACGTCGTAGCGGAGCCAGTCTCCCAGCAGTCGGACATCGTCCGCCAAGGCGATGGCCGGGTCGCACGCGACGCGGGCCCGCCGCAGTCGCTGGGCCGCGCCCTGCGCCGGCCGGCCCTGCTGGCGCACTCGGGCCTGCTCCCGCTCCAGGCGCGCGCAGGCCTCCAGCGCGTCGTAGGCCCGGTTCTCCAGGTAGGAGACGGCCTGCTCGAGATCGCGCAATAGATGGAAGACATCGCCGCGACAGGGGACCTGGGGCAGCGCCAGGGCCTGGCCGGCGCGGAGGCCGGTGCCGAAGTCGGCGACGATGGCGTCGGGGGCGAAGCCGTGCTCGGCCAATTCCAGCAGCCGCACCGCCCAGGTGTCGGCATCGCGGTGCTCCTCCTGGCTCAAGAGGTAGCAGAACGTGGAGGCGGTGTCGACACCCACCAGGACCGGGTGGCCGGCCTGGAAGATCTCGTCATGGGCTCCGACGCGGACGGCGGCCAGGTCGTACGAGTCGTTGATCGCGCGGGCCCGGGCGACGGCGGCCTGGACGACGTTATGGACGGTGCCCAGGGAGGTCTCGGTGTCGAAGAGGTCACGCAACAGCGCGATGACGCCGCGGTAAGGGCTGTGACAGGCCAGGACCAGGGTGAGGATCAATTGACGGAGCCAGGACGTGGTGACCGGCAGGTGGAAGAGGACCTCCTGGGCCGCTGGAGGCGGGTCGAAGGCGTGGTCCAGGGCGAGTTGGGCGGTGTCGGCCTGTCGGTAGAGGAACTGGCGGCTGACCTGATGTTGGCGGGCCAGTTGGGCGACCGGCTGCGAGCCGTCGAGGACCTGGAGGGCCAACTCCTGCCGCTTTTGGGGCGGGAGTTGCTGAGCGGGGCAAGGGATCGAGACGGCGGCCGGGAGCGGATCGGCTTGCATGGCGGCAACCAGAGGCATAGTCTGAGCGAGCATGTCTGCTTCCTCCGTGTGATGGCGTTGGCTTGGAACCCCATCGCCAGCATGGAGGAAGCAGGCATTTCAGAGAAGCTCCCACTGGTCACGCTAGTGTTACCCGACTTTGAACCAGGTCGGATTCCTGGGATTCCGGCGGTCTCTTCTTCGCGTCTCTGCGGGACTTGGCGCTTCTGCGTGAAACTCTTCATCCCGCGAGATGCGCGGCACGCGGCAGGGATCCTCTGGTGGAAGACCCGACGCCGATGGGTTTCACCCGCCCGACCGGATCGCCTTCCGAGCCCTCGGGACGTGTTCCATCCGCTCGCGGCCCACGGGCCGGGCGCGAGGGTGCGGCGGATTAAGGGATGAAAGCCGGCGGGCGACGGCCGGTCCGGGCCCGGACCCCTCGGTCCTCGGCCGGGGTCGATCCGACCGGCCGATTTGATGCCGATCCTTCGGTCCCGACCCTTCCTGCTCGGCACCGCCTTGGGCCTTCCGCCCTCCCGGCCGGTGCCGGCCCGGTGAGGACGGCCGTCGGCCACCGCGACGGATCGCCGAACGCCTCATCCGACGGACCGGGGGCGACGGCCGGGACCGGCCCGAGTCGATCCGTGGGACCGGGATCGCGGCGAGGCCCGCCGACGGTCCGGCCGGACCGACCGAGGCCGGCGGGCCGTCGCGAATGCTCGGGATGCGGCCCGTGCTTCGTACGGATGAGATTGCCCATTATGCCCAGGTCGCGGCGAGATTGAGGAATGTCCCCGTCGGACCCGTCGGACCCGCCCCGACTCACGTCCTCGGCGTCCTTCGGGGGATGGTTTGGGCGTCCGGATTGGATTAACGACAGGTCAGGGCCACATGCGTTATTGCGGACCATGGCCACGATCGACGGCTTTCCTCACCTCGTCGATCTGCTGCGCGGTGATGCCAGGAATCTTGCTGACCTTCTCGTCGCTAATGAAAGGGTTCACAACAAAGTGTATATTTGATGATATTAGTAGGTTTTTTGTCTCATCTGACATCGGCAGATCCTTGACATGCGTCATTGTTACACTCATCTTGAGCAGATCTGCGTTCATAGGAACCGTCAGACTGTGGACCGCCGGTGGTCTTACTAATCTCCAATTTATATACGCATTCTCAACTTTGGTGAAGAAAGCGCTAGCAATGTAAATCG
Source organism: uncultured Planctomycetota bacterium (assembly GCA_963815795.1). Classification (GTDB taxonomy): domain Bacteria; phylum Planctomycetota; class Planctomycetia; order Isosphaerales; family Isosphaeraceae; genus JAKAUH01. The sequence continues at coordinate 816,213 of CAWFIC010000017.1, forward strand.
GGACCTCGTGTTGGCGGATTTTCAGATGTTGCGCCAGCAGGTCCGTGGATCCAGACTTGAAAGAGAGGGCCGACCAGCACAGCAACCTATCGGTCAATCGGCCACCAAGGAGCTTTTTGCTTGTATCATATGCAAACTCGATCACGCTGCGAAACGATTGCGTCATCCCCGGCGAAAGGTCTTCCGATGGAGCCTGACTCGATGCGTAAATGCGCACGTTTTCCCTGATGATCTCCAGCTCGGACGACCCGACTTGGCGCAGCAACTGGCAAAGCACCGACGTCGGCTTATCCATCATGGCGCAGAGAAGGTGTGCAACGGTTAGTGTCGTCTTCATTTGAATCGCATAGTCCCAACTCCGGCCGAGGATCGCCCGAACCTCGGGCTCGATGGGCCACTTGATGATGGACTCGAACCCCTTGTATTGGTCGGAGAGTTGAGCGAGGACGTACGTTTCCTCGGTCGGAATCCCCAGGAATCTCGCCCGAATGTCCTGATGCCTCTCCAGCAGGATCTCCAGGTCGGTCCGCTCCCAGAGGACGATCGAGAATCCGAACTTCTCCCGCTGCGCCGCCAGCCAGTCCTTCGTGTTCGCGCCGATAATGCCGGTCGTAGCCAGGATGTAGTATTGGGGCGAGAATTCGGCTGACTTCGAGAGTTCTTCGTATAATTCGGACCTTGCGATGTTTCCATGGTAGAGCTTGCATTGAACAATACACTGATAGTTTATCAATCGCGTGCCCAGCAATTCGGTCCGCTCGCAGGTGATGTCACGCCCACGATCGGCCCCTGAAACGCCGTACCACGATACGTTATGAAAGCCCTCTTTTCTGAGAATGTGAAATAGCATCTCCTCGAATTCGGACGGAGTGATCTTGCGCAGGGGGACGAAGCGTCCTTCTGCCGCGAGCCATCATCGGTCTGGCCACTCCCCTCGCTCATTTCTTACCCCGCTGTCCCGATTCCGGACCATTCTCCCGGCAAATCGCCGGCGCGACCGGAAGGGAGTAGAGTGCTGGACCGTCGCGGATCTCCGACGAGATAGGCGCGCTCACTGACCTGTATTCGCGGCTGCTCATCTGCGCCGCCGACTCAGACTCCATAAGTCTGCCATGAACGATGCATCATCGCAATGGGTCGGTCCGTGAGTAGAGAGGTTTGCGTCCTCCTGCGACGGGCCGAGTAGCGAGGATGATCAGCTCGGGGATAGCGCGCTGGCCGACTCGCCGGACTACCTTCCGCTGGATCGCGTCGGTTTCGTCGATTCCCTCGCCTCGATAGCTGACCCCGAACCTCGCGGCTCCGCTCTGATGATGGATGCCGAGGCCGCCTGATACCGATCGGGAATTCAGCGCCAATTTCGATCGTCAGTGGAGAGCCACCCGACCTGTCGTCGATCTTCGTGTCTCCTTCCGAAGCGCTTTTCTCAAGCTGTTTCGTCCTTTGTTTAGTTCCACCGAAAAGCCATGCGGGCATGGGTCTCGTTCGCGTTTCGATCGAGTTGAGCAACTCTCATGCCGGATTGATCACACCCATCCTTGCTGGCTGACATGGACCAGGCTGGGGTTGCTCCCTCTCGGTCGCTGGCTCGCCCTGGCTTGCGCGCGTCGGTGTCGTCGGACCGACGCGCGCAACGCGGCTGTCGGTCCGTGTCCGGCCAGTGAGCCGAACTGGACGGGAACTCCTGCCCAGCTTTGGGATAGCGGGTAACTCGTGTCTAAAGGGTGTCTGAAGGAGAACCACCTCAGAGTGTAAACGCGATCGCTGCGCCTTCTGCATCAATTCACGAACTCTCGCCGCTCGGTCCCAGAATGCCCTTTGTGTTTCACCGCCCTGGGGCAAGCGAAATGAGCCGCCCCTGGCATCACGCCCGGGGCGGGTCTGGTCGAGCGGGCGGCCTCGAGCTCGGCCCCTCGTAGAACCACATCCCGCCGCGGACCTTTACCGTCACGCCCGGCGAGCAGTCGGGGGACGTCGGGTCGGAGTGCAGGCACGGTCACAGTGGGTTGGACCAGGGCCGGTCGCACGGCTCCGAGGCCGCGATGATCGACGGCCGCCCGTCGTCACTCCGGCAGGCGACGTAGGGCATGCGGATCACCTTGTTGTCGTTCGTCTGCGTCGCGAAGCCGCGGGCCTCCAACAGGACGCAGTCCTGGACCCTGAGGCCGGCCAGCACCTTGTCAGTCCCGTTCGTCAACCACGGCACCACCGCGACGTGGTTACGCCGGGGCACGACCCGCGTGCCAGAGCGATGCTATTGGGCGGCGTCCGCTCCATGATCGGCACGCCGTCGTCCTGACGACGCCACTCGCGGGGCTGCAGATCGATGCCCCGCTTCTGCCAGATCGTCGGGACGCCCTCGTGGGCGTGGGCCGGGTACATCAGGCCGAGATTCGAGAAGATCGCCTCGGGGACATCGAGCACGACATAGCTGGACTCGTCCCGTGGCGCGAAGACGCTGACCTTCGTCTCGCGCCGCGGGTTGACAGCACCCTCGAGGAAGCCGATGCGGGGGCGACGGCCGCCGGGGTAGGGCAGGGCTAGGGGTCGGAGGAGATGTAGGGCTGTTCCAGGGGATTGCGAGAGCCGGTTTGAAATGGCTTGAGAGGCGATGGGTGGGCTCGATCGAGATCACACAACGCCACAACCGGGACCTGATCGAGCATCAGGGCATGACCATTGACCGGAGTTTTTCTTTGCAAGTCGGCGGGGGGAACGTGATAATCCAAAGGTCCCATCTTCGCACAGGCCCGGATCGGTCGGACCGGGGCCCCGTCTTCGTCGACGGAAAACGGCCCCGCGACCCGACTGCCGGCGGCGCCGGCGGGAAGTCCCGACGAGTCGCCTCCCGCCCCGGGCGAGCAGAGGAGTACCGCCATGCGAGTGTCGTATGCGTGCAGTCCTCCCGTGCTGCCGGTCAACGGCCCGGCCACTCTCGACGTCCTGATCACCTTCTACGCGGAGGCGCCCGGAGGGCCGCGGCCGCCTCGACGGCCGCTGAATCTCAGCGTGGTGATCGACCGATCCGGGTCGATGGCGGGCCAGCCGCTCAAGCAGGCGATCAAGGCCGCCGAGGCGCTGGTCGAGCGGCTCGGCCCCGACGACGTGCTGTCGGTGCTGGCGTACGACGACTCCGTATGGACCGTCGTCGAGCCCGACCACGTCGGCGACAAGCGCTCGATCTGCCAGAAGATCCGCAAGATCCAGGCGGCCGGCGCCACGAACCTGACGCACGGCTGGCTCAAGGGGTGCGAGTACGTCCTGGCCCGGCGCGGCGGAGGGACGATCGACCGCGTCCTGCTGCTCACCGACGGGCAGGCCAACAAGGGCGTGACCAAGTCCGACGTGCTGATCAAGACGGCGCGGGAGAAGGCCGAGGCCGGGGTCGTGACCACCACCCTGGGTTTCGGATCGAACTTCGACGAGGACCTTCTCATCGGCATGGCGCGGGCCGCCGGCGGCCACTTCTACTTCATCCAGACGCCCGACGACGCGGCGAACGTCTTCGAGATCGAGGCGGAGAGCCTGGCGGAAGTCGCCGCTCAGAACCTGTCGGTGACGCTCACCCCCGCGAAGGGCGGCCCGAAGGAGGTCGGCGAGCTGCTCAACGACTACCGCACCGACGCGAAGGCCGGCGGCGCGGTGGTCGTCGCGATGGGGGACGCATTCCGGGGCGAGGACAAGACGCTGGCCATCGAGGTCGCCGTCCCGGGCCAGAAGGAGACCCGCGCGGCCCTCCCGCTCTTCAGTGCGTCGTACACGTTCGAGGAGGTGACCGACGGCGGCATCCGGCCGTCCGGGGCCCAGCCCGCCCTCGCCGTGACCGTCCCCGTGGTCTCGATGGTGCAGGCGGCGGTCGCCGCGCTCGACCCCGACGTGCTGCTGCGGATCAGCCGCATCCGGATCGCCCGGGCCAAGGACGCCGCGATCGGGCAGTCCGACCGCGGCGACCGCGCCGGGGCGGCCGAGACGCTCCGCCGCGCCATCGAGGATCTGCGGACCAAGGGGCTGGACGAGTGGTTCGAGATCGCCGAGGAGATCGCCCAGCTCGAGCACTTCGCCGCGGGGATCGAGAAGGGGCGGTTCGACGCCGCCAGCCGAAAGGAGATGCGCGACCAGTCGTACCAGGCGCGGGCCCGCGGACGCTCCGACCTGGCCCAGCGCGGCGTCGCGGGCGGCTCGGCCCGCGACCTCGATCCGGTGCGCACCGTCGACGAGGGCGTCGAGGTGGCCTGCTACCGCGAGGGCGGCAAGCTGCGGATGCGCGTCGTCTCCGACGGCTACAACCCGACGTTCAACGTCCAGTTCCCGCGGAGCATCCGCGAGGAGGGCGTCCACTACGTCGTCGAACGCGCTGCAACCATCGGCCGACGGCACGTTCTACCGCGCAGCGGGCAAGATCCGCCGGCTGGTCCTGCCCGGCCAGGAGGATCGGTACAAGACCGCCGCGCCGAAATCCGGCGGCGGCGCCCCGAAGGCATCCAAGATCTCCGCGCGGACGGCCGCCGACCTGGAGACGACGGACAGCGTCGGCACCGGGGTGATTGTCCAATGCATCAAGGAGGGCAGCAAGCTCCGCGCCCGCGTCGTCTCCGACGGCTACGACCCGGACTACAACATGCGCTTCCCCCGCGACATCCGCGAGGAGGGGACGCTCTACGTTGTGGACCAGGTGATCGAGGCGTCGGGCGGCGGCTCGTACATCGCCTGCGGCAAGATCCGCCGGCTGGTCCAATAGCGCCGTCGCGGAGGGCATCCGATCGTCAGGCCGTCTCGCCCCCGATCGCGCGGGCAAGGGCCGCGCGCAGCTCGGGGGCCCGGCCGGGGTCGACCATGCAGGCGTATTCCACCCGCCCTCGCAGATGCGCGGCGAAATCCGGACGGCCGTCGCGATTCTGGCTCTCGAGCCCGGAACGCGCCGCATTGTGCAGGATCGCCCGCAGGGTGCGCAGCTCCTTGCGCGCGAGCGCGGGCCGTTCGTTGACCGTCAGGCCGGTGACCTCCTGGCGTCCGCTCCGTCGCATGACGCGCGTTTTGCGGGGGTGTTCCACCAGGCCCTCGGCGGTGACGATCGAGCGGATGCTGCGGAGCAGCCGGCCCACGGCTCGGGGGTGATCGCCGGAGAAGGTCAGGTCGTCAGCATATCGGGAGTAGACGAAGCCGTGGCGCCGGGCCAGGCCGGCGAGGCGGCGGTCGAGCCGCCGACACAGGGCGTTGGTGATCGCCGGGCTGGTGCAGGCACCCTGCGGCAGCACCCGGCTCCCGAGGGCGACGTGGTAGGTCTTGCCGTCCAGCTCCACCGGCACGCGGGGGGGCTCGGTGCAGAGCAGGGCCAGCATCGTGGCGACGTGCTCCCCGTAGCCCAGCCTGTGGAAGAGTCCCTTGACGCGACGGAACGTGATCGACGGGAAGAAGTCCTTCACGTCGAGATTCACGACCACGGCCTTGCCCGCGTGCGGCGTGGCGTTGGTGACGATCGACCGCCCCGGGACGAATCCGTGCGCCTGCGGCTCCGGCTCGAGCCGGCGGAGGATCCGATCGAGAACCCAGCGCTGGGCTCCGGCCAGGGCCGGCTTCGGGGCCGAGATGCACCGCACGCCGCCGGTCTTCTTGGAGATCTCATAGCGGTGGTAGTGCACCACGGCGGCCCCGCGGCGGTGGTACGTCAGCCACCTGAGGGCCTTCAGCTCGATGCCCATCTGCTCGGCCAGGTCCCGCGACGTGTGGAGGATCGGCAGGCCCCTGCGCCAGCGCCTCGACATCGCTCTGCGTGTCCTGGAGCCCGGCGCTGACGCCGGGCCCGGCGTAAACGACCGTCCCCGCCCGCTCCCGCTCCCAGGCGGCGCGGCGGACTTTCTGCCGCTCCAGCCGCTTCGCCTTGGCCTCGGCGCGACGGGCCTTGCTCGCCTCCCATCGCCGTTTGCGCTCCTCGGCCAGGGCCTTCTCGGGGTCCTGGACCTTGGCCTTCGTGCTCCGCAGCTCGGCGAGCTCGGCCTCGATGCGGGCCCGCTCGGCGGCTTCCTCGGGCGGGTCGGGCGGGATCGGCTCGTCCGCGGGCCAGAAGCCGATGGTCCGCATGCGATGCAGCACGAAGGACTCGCTCGACTGCCGGGCCACCCTGTTGTAGATCCGGGCTTTCTCGTCGTCTTTCATGGGAGGCCTCGCCATCGGCCAGGGGGGGGCAGCGGCGGCTTACGAACCACCTGCGGACGCGACCGGCCAACTGTAGCGGACGGTCGCCTACCCGGGGCCCGCGGATTGCGGAGCAATCGACCCAGCCGCGGGCTGGGTAGGCGACCGTCCGTGAATGGCGGACGGGCGCGTGACGAACGACGGACACGGAAGCCTGCGCGGCGTATCGCCGCACGGATGGCTAAATCGCGCCGCTGCCGCCCCCTGGACGATGGGTCAACCAACGGGGACATCCTCCTGCTCCAGGCGGCTCATGTGGGCGAGGCGAAGCGCCAGGATGTGCTCGCATGGGCCGTGAGTCAATTGATGCTTCTTGTAGAACGTGCACGTGCAAGAGCCTTCGATGATGCGTCCTTCCTGGTCCACGTGCAGCAGGGGGCGGACGCGCGGGCCGTCGTCGTCCCGGGAGCTGCCGCTGAGCTTGTAGCCGGTCGAGACCGGCCGCCGCGCGATGATCCGGATGCCGCCGAGGTCGAAGATCTTCCGCGCGGCCGCCTCCTGGGCGTTCGACGGGGCGGGGGACTTGACCAGCTTGGCCGCCTCCTGGGCCGAGAAGGGCTCGAGGAACAGGTCGCGGTGGCGATAGACGCCGCCGGCCAGGTCGAACATCGCGCGCCCCATCTGGCACAGCGAGGACAGGGCGCTGCGGGCCTTCTCGACCCCCAGGCCGGCCGCCTGGGCGACCTCGGTATCGCTGCCGCGGCGGAGCGAGCGGATCGCCTCGTAAGTGCGGGTCAACTCGATCGGCGCGACGGCCAGCCGGCGGGCCAGCAGGTCGAACTTGGCGGTACCGGCGGCCCAGTCGTTGTCGGTCCAGCCCGACAGGCCCAGGGTGAACCGGAGCGGCCCCAGGTCGAGCACGTAGATGCTCGGCAGGCCGAAGCCGGCGAGGTAGACGTCGATCGTCCGGCAGGCCGGGATCATCCGCGCCAGGGTCCGGAGCCGGTCGCGGCCCCAGGTGCGGACGGTCACCGGCTTCGGCCCCTCGTAGGTCGCGACTGGCGACAGCTCGATGACGTATTCCCAGGGCTCGAGCACCGCGCGGACGCGGCGGCCCGGCTCCAGCTCGTACCGGAGCGCCCGGGGCGAGGTCTTCGCCCGGTGCCGGCGGAGGAACCGGACGATGTTATAGAGGTCCACCGGGGCCATCCGGAACCGCGTCAGGCCGAGCGACATGGCGCTGTGGACCTGGAGGAAGCCCATCACCCAGCTCTCGGGCAGGTCGATCTTCTTCTCGACGTGGCCCGTGCCGCCCTCGATGGCGACGGTGAAGCCCGACGGGTCGATGTCGAACCGGGTCCGCCGGTACGATCGCATCCGCTCCAGCTCGCCGTGGAGCCGGATGCTGAAGTCGATGTTGGTCGTGCCGCAATGGAACTCGTCGATGCGGTCGAACAGCTCGTAATGCGCGGCCAGCCGTGCATACGTGCTCTCGTCCTTCGAGAAGGCCTCGAAGGCGACCTCATCCGGGTGGACGGTGATGACCGGGTCGAGGACCAGATATTGCTCATACTCGTTCGTATAGACGTAATCAATGTAAGCCATCCTCGCCTTGTGGAACGGCTTCAGCCGCTCGCCACGCGCGCAGTCGAGCTCCCCCAGCCGGGCCTCGAGCGCCTGCATCCGATCGCGGATCGCCTGGCTCTTCGCGCCCAGGCCGGCGAGGAAGGCGCGGTCCTGTGCCTCGAGCCAGGCCTGGAACTCCACGCGATTGCGCGGGCGATACTTGAAATCGCTGACGACCACGTCATATAGCGTCGCCAGCGCCTCGCGGAACGCCACCGGCCGGCCGAGCGTCCCGCGGAAGAAGGTCGCCTCTCGGAGCGTGTTCGTGGCCAGCGCGACATGCGACCGGTCCAGGCCGTTCACGATCCCGCTGCGGCCATTGTATCGGTAGGAGGCGATCATGCGACACCTCCCATCGCGACCGTGATGGGCGACTTCAGCCCGGGGTACTCCAGGTTCAGCCGGACGAGGGCCTCCATCGCGTGCTCCAAGTCGGCGCGGACGTCCATCCGGGCGAACTCGCCCAGAAGGCGGGCGGCGACCTCGGCCTGGTACTCGTCCCGGAGGCCCCGCCGCAGCAAGAAGTCGATCACGCGGCGCTTCACCAGCCGATCGGGCTTCAGGTCGAGCATCGCCGCGCGGAGGAACCATTCGACCCCGATGAGCGCGTCGACGTGGTCGGGCAGGTGCTCGACGACCAGGTCGAGCGCGAACCGCCGCATGTTGGGGTGCGGATGCTCGACCATCCGGGCGACGAGCACGCGCGGCTTCAGCTCGGCGAAGTGCCGCTTGACCAGCTCCCGGGCCACGTCCTGCACGTCGGGGCGGTTCGAGTCGAGCAGGCCCATCAGCGCATCGGGCCCGAACGTCTCCAGGCCGACGTGGTGGCGGAGCAGGTCGAAGGCCAAGGCGCGGGTGTCGGCCCAGTCGCTCTCGATCAGCAGGTACAGCGGGCCGGGATCGGTGCGGAACCGGTCCGACGCGCCGCGCATCAGGGCGTGGGCCGCGGCCCGAACGGCCGCCACCTCGTGCCCGGCCAGGGCGGCGAGGCCCTCGAGGCCGAGGTGGTCCACCGCCTCCGGGCGCCTCCCGAGCAGGTCGCCCGCCATCGCCTGCACCGGCGGCGATCCGCCCGTGACCATCGCGAGCAGGTCGGGGAGGCTCAGCAGCGCCCCCATCTCCTCGGCCAGCGCCGCGCGGGCGAGCTGCGAATAAACATCGTGGGCACCCGGGCCCGGCTCGGGGGCGCGGAGCCGCGCCAGCAATCGGGCCGCCAGCGCCCGACGCATCGCCGGGTCGGAACGCAACCGATCCGCGGCCAGCTCGGCCGCCAGCGAGGCGGTCGCCGCGTCGGGGAAGGCCAGGAAGACGAGGACCCACTCCTGGTCCCGGGTCCACAACGGCGCCGAGAGCCGCAACCAGTTCCGGCCGATCTCCCGCGCCCGGGTCAGCTCATCCGACAGGAGACAGTCGAGCAGGGCTATGTCCGGCCGCTGGGGATCGAAGCGTCGCTCCAGCTCCGCCAAGCCGAGGTTGACGGTCGGCTCGTACGGCGCCCGGAGGAGCCGGAGCACGGTACCCGGATCGGCCTCCTCGAGCACCCTGCGGTGCGGACCCGCGACGGCCCGCGCGGCGAAGATGTGGGCCTCCGGCAACCGTGCGGCAGACAGCACACGCAGGTACGCCCACGGCTGCGCATCCCAGAGGTGCGGGAACGCCTCGTCGCGGACGCCGAGGCGCGGGCGGGTCGACTTGGCATCGCGGAACCGGAAGATCAAGCGGCGATCGTCGAGCACGAATCGCCCGCCACCGCCCCAGAGGATGCGGTGCAGCAGGTAGCAGCGGGCGAACGCGCCGCGCAGGCCATCGGGCTCCTCGGCGTCCTCGGGCGTGTAGGCAACCAGCGCCTCGGCGGCGGCATGGGCGTAGAGCTCGGGCCGATAGGCCGCCAGGTTGCGCAGGTATCGCCAGCCGAGCCGACGGACGAAATCCTGCGTCCTGCGCTGGAAGATCGGCGAAGTGCGCTGGACGCCGTCGTATCCGGACTTCACGGAGGCTTTCGTCCCCACCGTCTTGCGCACCTGAGCCTCGATGGCGTGGCCCAGCCCGCCGAACATCGCGCGATCGTGGCGGAGCTGCGACCTCTTATCAATGCTCTTGATGTATCGCCAGACGTACGGCCGCGAGAAGTCCAGATTCGCCATCACCGCGCGGACGGCGGCGACGGCGGCCGGCGTGCCGATCTCGTACAGCGTGTCGAGCGCTAGCCCCTGATGCTGGCCATCGAGGTTCCGGACGGCCTGGGCCAGCGCCTCGATGGATCCGGCGGAATCGTCTTGGGGTGCGATCGCGTCGAAGGCGGTTCGCACCGTCTCGGGCAGTTGCTCGCGCGCCGCGCGATCGCCTCGCGGAGCCCCTCCTCATCGCCCAGGTTCCGGAGGGCCTCCGCGGCCGATCGTCGGCGCGAGAGGAGCTTGCGAGTCGCATACGCCCGGACGGCGGGGATGGCGCGGGCGTCGCCGATCGCCCCGAGGGCATCGAGGATGCAGCAGGCATCGTCCACGGCGCCGGACAGGGCGTCGAGCAGCGGGCCGACCGCCTCCGAGCTCCGCCGCCAGCCGAGACGGATCGCGGCCCGGGATCGGACGCGCGCGTTTGGGCTGGCCAGAGCCTCGAGCATCGAGCCCAGCCCGGGCGGCCCGAATCCTTCGGCGCGGAGTCCCGCTACAACCTCGGCGAACCGCGATCCCAGCTCTTTCTCGGGATAAGGACCGTAGACGGCCCCCTTGCCGAGCGCCCCGGCCTTCGGCCCGCGCGCGAGCCGGACCAGGTACGACCCGGCCTTGCCAGACGCGGGCTCGGCCGAGACGACCGCCATGCGGTCGGGCCCTTTCGGGTTGTAGAGTCGCACCGGGTCCGGGATCATCGCGTCCAGGCCTCGACGGATCGGCTCTCAAAAGTCGTCGAAATCAATATCCGCTTTCTTGGTCGACGGGACCGCGGGCGTCGGCGCCTGACTCTGCCCCTGGCCGGTCGCCCCAGCCGCGGGCGCGGCTGGCCCAGGCACGCCGCCGGCCTTGCCCTTCGGCTTGCCGGACGAGGAGGATGGGCCGAGGTCACCGAGCTCCTCTTGCAGCGCGGCGCGCATCGCCGCGAAGTCCTCGAAGGCGCGGCGGCGGAACAGACTGTAGCCGGTCCACATGAGGTCGGCGCAGATCTCGACCGGCACCCGGCCCGTCTGGGCCCCCAGGCCAGGCAGGGCGACAGACTTGATGCTCCCCGGCTCTCGGGAATTCTGCATGTGCACCGCCTGGAACGCCGCGGCGCAGGCCAGGGCCACGTTGAGCGTGTCGCTGATGTCCTCGGAGGGCGCGTTCATCGTCGGGGTCGAGATCAGGAAGGCGGGCCGGGCTGTCCCCGTCGGGACGCAGGTGGCGTGGCCCACCGGCAGCAGGCCGCCGTGCAGCCGGCGGATCTCGGTCTGGACCCGACGCTCGATGGCCGGCCCGAAGTGCCCCTTGATCACCCCGTCGAGCCCGCCGTCCATGCTCGCCCGCGCGTTGGTCGGGGTGACCCAGGCATCCACCGCCTGGTCGAGCATCGAACCCTGCACGATCTCCACCTCCGGATTCTCCTCGAAGGTGGCGCGCCACGCCTTGACCATCTTGGGGTTGATGTCCACCAGCACGACCTTGACCGTCATGGCTCACCCTCCCGATTGCCGAGCCGAGGCCCACCCTATGCTGAGAATTCGACGAGGTACTCCAGCCGCTGCTGGCGGACGTCATAGACGACATACTCGTCGTCGGCGAACTGCGACGGCCGGAAGGCCTTGGCGCGCACGCCGTGGCAGCTATTGTAGCCGGGCGGCGGCGCGGTCAGGCCGTAGGTGATCTGGGTAAAGTCCTTCATCTTCCCCAGCGCGACCCGCGTGATCGCCATCAACCGGGTCTGCTTCCGGCCCGGCGTTGTGTAGAATAGGCTGGTGCAGGCCGCGTCGCCGAAGTAGATCCCGTGCCCCAGCCAGCCGGGGTCGGTGCGGTGCACCCCCATGCTGACGACGATCTTCGGCAGCAGGATGCCGCGCGACAGGATGCCGACCCAGTTCTGGATCCGCGAGCCGTGGAAGAGCAACTTATGGTTGCCGATGTGCTCGGTGAACCCATCCCACTCGCCCTCGCGGCGGACCCGGAAGAGATTCTTGACCTTGATGGTCTTCGACTTGATCTGGCTGTTGACGACGTAGTCGGCCAGCTCCTTGTATTCCGAGCATTTCGGCTCGAGCCACTCGAACCGGCACCGCAGGGCGCCATACTCCTGGTCGATCCGGGCGTCGAACAGCACGCTGCCGCCCTCGCCGTTGACCTGGAGCATGTCCTTCATGAGCTGGAGCGTCTGCTGCTTCTGCTCGAAGGTTTCCAGCGTGTTGATGACCGCGCCCGCGACGGCGGCCCGCGAGCGGCCGATCCGGTGCGGGATCGCCGTATAGAACTCGCCGGAGAGCCGGGTCATCTCCTCGTCGCGCCGCTGTGCGCCCCTGCCGGGGAACTTCTTGGGGAGCAACGAGGCCGGGCTCGCCTGGTTGCCCTGCTGCGCAGCCTTGTCCTTGAACAGATCGTACAGCTCGGTCAGGATCGCCTCGCCCTTCTCGATCTGGCCGAGCGTCAGGATACCTAACGGCGTCTCGATGCCGTGGGCCGTGATCTTCGCGGCCACGGTGCTGGTCAGGGCACCCTTGGCCTCGTCGTAGATGTACCGGACCAGCTCTTGCACGCTCGTCTGGAGCTGGCTCGCCGCGGGGGCGGGGGCCGGTGCCGCACCGCCGTCGACCGCCTGGCCTCGGGCCATCCGCTCGAGGGTGCGGGCGTCGACCTCACCGACACCGCTCCCTCTGGCCCGTTGCGAGCCGATCTTGCTCGAGGCCAGCGCCACCTCCTTGTAGCCCTTCGACGCCGAGGTCTTCTGGCGGTAGATCGAGTCGTAGCAGGCCTCCGCCTCCCACTGCACGTCGAAATACCGACACTCCTTCTGGCCGGCGTCCGGATTGGTCTCCAGGTCGTCGGTCCGACCGTAGTGGGTGAAGACCCGATATCGAGCCGACCCGCCCCCCGCGGCCACGTGCAGCTCGATCGCGTAATACTTGTTCCGGTTGGTCTTGATGTCCGTGACCTGAAGCACGGCCTTCTTCACGACCTCGAACTCGTCGGGGTACGGGGGCTCCCCCACCTCGCCATTGGTCCAGGCCTTGACCGTCGCCGACATGTCGTCGCCCTCCGCGGGGAACCAATCCGATCAGTTCCGGCCGGATCCAGGACGCGCCTCAACTTACCGTGAACAGAGATACACTTCAAGCAAAAAATCAGGTTTCTCGAAATCAGCCCCTGAACTCAGGGTCGTGCTCTACCGTGTCGAGCAGTCGCGCGGCCATCGAGTTGATGAGGTCGACCATGGCGATGCGCTCGCGCCACTCGAGAGGGATACCGCTCTCGCCGTAATAGGCCCCGGCGATCTGGCCGAAGACGGCGCCGGTGGTATCGGCGTCGTCGCCGAGGTTGACGGCCAGCAGGGCCCCTTCGCGGAACGAGGAGCTGCGATCGAAGGCCCACAGCGCCGCCTCGAGCGACTGGACGACGTAACCGGTCCCGCGGATCTCGGGCGGTTCGCGGCGGCGGAACGAGCCGGCGGCGGTCTCGGCGATGCACGGGGTGAGCGGCTGTTCGTCCCAAGAGCCCGGTGCCGGTCCGAAGTGTTCGGAGAGCAGATCGTCCTTCGAGGCGCCCTGCAGAGCGCCGATGATGAGGGCAGCGAGGTACCGGCAGGCGTCGACGGCCTCCTCCGCGCCATGGGTCGTGCGCGAGCTGTCGGCCGCCCGGGCGACGGCCTCGTGCGGGTCCCTGGCGAAGAACAACGGTAGCGGGGCCAGCCGCATGATCGAGCCGTTGCCGGCCGAGTGGGGGTCGGTCGAGCCGCAGTAAGGCTCGCCCGTCTCCTCGAAGCGCCGGAGCGCCGAGGCCACGGTGCCCCCGATGTCGAAGCAACACCCCCGGCTGCTGAGGTACCCCTCGCGATACCAGCGGACGTATCGCCGCAACTGGTCCACCGGGTCGAATCCCCGGCACTCGACCAGGCTCTCGGCCAGGCACAGGGCCATGGAGGTGTCGTCGGTCCATTCGCCCGGGCGGAGCCCGAACGGTCCGCCCCCGATGATGTCGTCGATGGGAGTGAACGAGCCGGGCGCCGGAACTCGAGGGTCGTCCCGAGCGCATCGCCCACGGCTAGGCCCAGGAGGCTCCCACGGTAGCGTTCGATCAGTTCCATCGAGGACGACTCGGAAGGTTGTTCTGATCCCCAACCATCGTCAGGATAACTCGCCCACGATCTGATGCAATGGGTTGGCTCGGTAAGACGGCAGGCGACCCGGCACATGTCTCCCTGCGGAGGATCCGGGTGGCCTGGCGGATATGAGCGATCCCCGACCTGATTGAGGACAGATGGTTTGAGCGCCGGCGTTAGGACCAGGAAGTTGTCTCGTGCACAGCGAGGGGAATTGACCTGGAGGCCGCGTACACGACGGCCGTGACGGGGGCGCCGACACGTTCCCCATCTCGAGCCGGACGAGGCTGGGAAGCGCTGCCTCAGGAGATGGTATCGAGGCGGGCGTGACGATTCAGATGGCTTCGTCAGCGAGAGCATGTTCGCTCAGCATATTCTCCGGCTGATCCAACTCGTCGCCTTGGAGTGCCCTGCAACGACGCACCGCACCGTTGCCTCATTGTGGGTCCATTCAGCTTACTGGACTGTGCTCGTCGCGTACCCACTTGCGCAACTGCCGTCCGTCGTGAGGTCGGAATTGCTGCGCGCTTCGGTCGGATCGACCGAAGCAACTTCGGCTCAATCGACTTCGGTGTCGTCGGACCGATGCGTGCAAGGCAGTCACCCGAGGACGACGCATGCGTGTAGGCATCCAGTCCTAAAGCGTCATAAGTAACGCCAATCACACGTCGTCCGTCTGAGCGCGGTACGATAGTCAAGGCTGCGGGTTGCCCGCAGAGCGACGAGCCAATCCCGCGATTCAGAGCCGACGGATGGCCTCTCACGGCTTCGTCAGTGGACGAGAGGTTGTCCCGGGAGCTCCACGTCGAGAGGGGGAGTAGCAGGATGAAAAGTGCGGCGACGACTGTGGAAGCGTACCTGGCGGAGTTGCCGGAGGATCGGCGGACGGTGATCGAGGCGGTGCGGAAAGTGATCCTGGAGAACCTGGACGAGGGGTATGAAGAGGGGATCCAGTACGGGATGATCGGGTACTACGTGCCCCACCGGGTGTACCCGGCGGGGTATCACTGCGACCCGAGACAACCGTTGCCGTTCGCGGCCCTTGCGTCGCAGAAAGGGTACATGTCGGTGTACCTCATGTGCATCTACGGCCATGAGTCGCTCCGGTCCTGGTTTGAAGAGGCATGGGTAAAGGCCGGAAAGAAGCTGGACATGGGCAAGTCGTGCGTACGGTTCAAGAAACTCGACGACCTGGCCCTCGATGTGATCGGAGAGGCGATCCGCCGCGTGCCGGCGCGGGAGTACATCGGGTACGTGGAGTCAGCCCGTGCGGTGGCGGGGGCAGGGAGGGCGAAGCGGAGCAAGGCCGCGGCAGCTCCGAAGGCTCGCAAGCACACGAAGCGGGAACATTCGTAAGGACCTTATCCTTTCTTCATAATAGGTTCAGGCGGTCGATGTGAGTGTACTCGACGAGTGCCCCGATTCGCGTCGTGCGTGCGCGCTTCGGTCGGATCGACCGAAGCGTCGGAGGGCTGCCATGCGCGCTTCGGTCGGATCGACCGAAGCGTCGAACGCCTGCCTTGCGCGCTTCGGTCGGATCGACCGAAGTGACCGTTTGTCTCCGTTCATCGACTCTCACAACGCCTTGTGCCCGGGCGCCAGGCGTTATGCTGGAGCGCAGAACTTCCCGATCGGCATCGCGCACTCGTGGAGCTGGGCCATCGGCTCATCAACCGGCGCGGCCCGGAGGTCGTTCGATGGGGTCGTGAGCCGTCGGTAAGCCCGGCCGTTCGCGTCGATCGCGGAACTGGGGCTTCAGGTGAACGGCCGACCAACCCCGAGGGGAACGGCGCTGTGGCCAGGGCCTGGTTCGATGGGCTGAGGAACCACGGGCGGCGCGTCTTCGTAAAGGAGCGAGCGATGTGAGGCGATTGAAGCATTTCCGAATCGTCCAGCGCGTGACCCAGCGCGGCGCGTCAACGACCTGAGCGGGTGTTCCCATTGAAGTGAGCTGCATTGGGCGCCTGAAGCAGGGATGTCCAGCCCACCCTTGAGCCAGCCGAGCCAGAGTGCGGAGCGGTCCAAGCGGCCAGTTCCTTGAGGTGCGGGCTCACGTTGGCCCCAGGCCCTGATCCAGAATCCGCGAGCGGCTCGCCATGAAGAGCTTCGTCTTGGCGGCCTGGTCATCCTGTGGTGGCCCGTGGCGGTCCGTGGCCAGTGAATTGGCGGTGGCCCTGTCCCCAACGCCCGGCTCACAGAGCAGGAACGCCTGGCTGGCTCGTCCGCGCCCTGCCACATCATGCCATCACATCCGGCCGACCAGACTCCCGCACTCGACGGCGTGCCGAGCGGCGTGGCGGTGTGCGCCGATCGTCCTGAACCTCCCTCGAGCGCCCCTTGTGGCTCCGGCTTCACGATCAAACGCGGATTTCCGCAGGCCGGGAAATAATTAACCTTTTCGACGGCTCGGCCCCGGGATTCCAGGGGAAAGCCGCCTCCCCGGCCCCGAATCGTTAATTATTTTCCGGCCCGTGCGGTCGGGCATCTGCATCCCCGGAATCGGCCGGGCGAGGACCGCCTCGGCCCGCGGGGTGGCTCGCGCCCGCGGAAATCCCAGGGCGGGCGGCCAGGCCGCCCTCTTGCTCCGTCCGGCATAACCGATACGCTCGGGGTTCGGTGGTGTCCTGGCTTGATTGCAAACGAGTCGTAAGTATCAGGCGACCAATGGGTTGAGGCAGATGATCTGGACGCCGGTCTTCGTGTCGCAACCGTTAGTCGATTTCGGACTTGCGCCGCGGGCTCCACGGTCTTGCAATCAAGCCAGGACACCACCCGGGGTTCCGGGACGATGGAAAACCGTTAATTGATGCGAGCCGACACCATGGACGACCAACCCTGCCGCAGCTTCTTCCTCGAGCCCCGATCCACCTCTCATCGCCGCTATGAGGCCCTCCGCGCCTTCTTCATCGAGGGACGGCCGTTGGCGGAGGTCGCCGTCCAGTTCGATTACAAGCCGGCCGCCTTCAAGGTACTGATCAGTCGATTCCGCCACCACGTCCGCGGCCAGGAGATCCCCCCCTTTTCGTCCCCGACGGCCGCGGACGACCCCCGGGCCGGGCGCGCCGCGAGGACCGCGATGGGCCGGACGAGGCACCCGTCGCCGATCAGCGGACCCTGGACCTGACCGCCGGGCGGCGGCGGCGGACGCGCACCGCCGGCGTCTTCCTGTTCCTCCCCCTGCTGACCCGAGTCCGCCTCGACCGGCTCGTCACCGCCGCGGACTATCCCGGCTCGGAGATGGTCCCCGCGCCCGCCGCGATCCTGGCCCTGCTGACGCTGAAGCTCCTCGACAAGGAGCGGCGCAGCCACATCGACGACTTCCACCTCGACGAGGCCTTGGGCCTCTTCGCCGGGTTGAACATCCTCCCCAAGAAGTCCTTCGCCACCGACTACTCCTATCGGACCACCCGCGAGCACCAACTCGGGTCGCTCCGCGGCTGGGTGCCGGCCCTGGGAGCCGCGCTGTTCCCCGAGGCCGATACCTTCTCGTTGGACTTCCATCCCATCCCCTATCGGGGCGACCCGACCGGGCTCGATCGCCACTATCTGCCGCTCCGCGGCTCGGCCGGCCCGAGCGTCCAGACCTTCTTCGCGTTGGAGCAGGAGAGTCGTTGCCTGTGCTATGCCAACGCCAACCTGACCCGAGCCGATCAGCCCGCCGAGGTGATGCGGTTCGTCAACTTCTGGCAGGCCATCACCGGCCGCGACCCCCGGTGGCTCTACATCGACTCCAAGGTCGTGGACTACCCCGAACTATCCCGGATCAATGCCCGCGGCATCCACTTCATCACCATCCGCCGGCGCGGCGCCGCGATCCTCCGCCGATTGGAGGCGCTGCCGCGCTCGGCCTGGACCGGTGCGGTGCCGGATACGGCCCGGCGATGCCATCAGCCGATCCGCTACATCGACGAGCCGGTGAAGCTGCGCGGCTATGAGGGGCCGATCCGCCAGATCGCCGTGGACGGCTTGGGCCGTCGGCAGCTCGCGCTGTTCCTGACGAATCACCCGCAGGAGACGGCGCGGAACGTGATCATCCGCTACGCCGGCCGCAACCGAGTGGAGGACGGTCTGGGGATCAGCGTGAACTTCTTCCATCTCGACTGCCTGGCGAGCGAGGTACGGCTGAATGTGGATCTGGACGCGGTCCTGACGGTGCTGGCTAACGGCTGCTACCGCTGGCTGGGCCGTCGGTTGCGGGGCTACGACAAAGCGGCCCCGAAGCAACTCGATCGCCGGTTCGTCGAGATCGCAGGGACGGTGAAGGTCGAGGACGAGGAGATCATCGTCCGGTTGGACCGGCGCAGCCACAACCCGATCCTGCGCGAGGCCGCCCTAGATCACGAAGCGGCGCCGATCCCCTGGCTGGGGGATCGGCGCATCCGATTCGCCTTCGCTTAGGTGGCCGACAAGCGTCCGAGGATTAATTATTTTCCGGCCTGCGGAAATCCGCGTCCGATGGTCCTGGCGATCGCAGAGCGACCTGAGGTCGGTGTCCTTGCTCAAGTGTGACGCGCGGCCGATAGGTCGAAAGGTCCGCGGGGCCGGTTCGATCGGGGCAGGTACAGGGGCCTTTCCTGATTCATGAAACTCGCCGGGGGGCCGGATGACAAGGGCAACTGGGCGTCGTCGTGATGAACGGGCGTTCCGAAAACCTGCGTCAGGTTGTCGTCCCGGCCATTCGCGGGTATCGTCAAGGTATGGATGGAGTGCCGATAGGATCTGCCCGATGAGCTGAGGAACGTCATGTCGCTGACGGTTACCGAACTCGCTGAGGAAGTCCGCGAGTCGAACCGTCGTCTCACCGCAGCCATCGATGCCCTCCGCGGCGAGACCGAGGATCTTCGGGTCGAAGTCGCCAAGATCAACACCAGCCTGGGCTGGATGAAGGGTGTCGGCGGTGTCGTCGCCGGCTCCGCCCTCGCGATCGCGGTCCTGGTGGGCACCGGGGTCTATCGCTTCGGGCATGTCGAGGGAGAGATCGCCGGGCTACGGGGGGACATGGACCAGGTCCGCAAGGACACCGCGGAGCTGCGGGCCGAGGTCAAGGCGCGGGACGATCGGCTGAGCGGGACCCTGGAACGAATCGAAAAGGCGTTGCCGACCGCGACCAAAGCCAAATGAAGGAAATTGGAGCGAACCAACACCGAAGAGGTTCGCGCCGCGGCACCGGCGGCGGCCGAGATGTGGGTCAGGCCGTTCGGCCCGAAACGAAGACCTGGTCCACCGGAGCTTGCCGCGGGCCGCTGAAGCTCGAGAGACGCGCGGTGAAGCGCTCGGCCGAGACCTGGGTTTATTCGCTGGGTTGCCGGATGTGCCCCGCGAGTGGTCCGTAATCGACCTGGAGCGGGGGCAAAGGGGAAGCGGCGAAGCCCGCCGGGTCCTCTTCGGAATAGGCCGGGGCGTCCCAGTCGAGGCCCAGGTCGGCGAGGTGGCGGCGGATGGCCCGCAGGTCCCAGACGTGCACGGCCGGGCCGTCCCGGGTGCTCACCACCAGCCGCGACCCGTCGGGGCTGAACCGGACCGCCCAGGCGTCGCCCAGGTCAGGGCTCGTCAGGCGCGCGAGAGTGCGGCCCGTCTCGGCCTCGACCAGGTTCAGGACCTTGCTCGAATCCGTGGCCACCACCAGGCGGCCGTCGGGCGAGAAGCAGCGCCCCCGGCCGTTGAACTGCCACGCCTCGCGCCACGAGCTCACCTCCCAGAGCCGGCACGGAGGATTCTTGGTCAACAGCCATTTGCCATCGGGGCTGAACTCGACCCCGACGAACCCCCGGAGTTCCCGATGCGCCAGGGCGCGGAGTCGCGTAGCCGCCAGAGCCGGACACCGTCGGTGCCATGGCAGCCGGTCGCGAGGTATTCTCCGTCCGGGCTGACGGCGACGGACTTGACGCCGTCCAGCGGCCCGACCCGGAAGGTGCGCCCCGGGGTGGACACGTGGGCGTAGTCGAGCCCCGCCAGGGCCACGACCCGGCCCGATCGATCCTCGGCGCTCTGCTCGATCCCCGCCGGCAACGGCAGCCGGCGCGGTGGACCGATGCGGAACTCGCTCCGCTCGGGATCGAGCCGGACCGGCCACCGCCAGACGCCGATCGCCCCGCTCGTCAGCAGGTCGCCCGAGGCCTCGAACAGGACCGTCCCGGCAAGGCCGATCGGCAGGGACGCGAGCTCCCGGCCGCGGGCGATGTCCCAGAGCGCCACGCCCCGGTTCGTGCCCAGGGCCAGCACGCGGCCGTCGGACCGGATGGCGACTTCCCCGTACTCGTGCGCCTCGCGGCCGGCCGGGGCGAACGTCCGGTATTCGAGCGCCGGGTCAACCGCGTAGGTCGTCAGTCGGTGCTCGAAGGAGACGATGATCCGCCCGTCCCGGCTGAAGAGGTGATTGTTGGTGCCGGGCAGGTCCAACCAGGGGCGCCCCAGGACCGGATCCCAGAGGTAGAGCCGGCCCTCCCAGCCGTTGCTGGCCACCAGCGTGCCGGCGGGGTGGAACGTGGAGCCCAGGCCGCCGTGGGCATGCCCGCGGAGGGTCGCGTTCAGGGCGCCGGTGGCGGCATCCCAGAGATAGATGATGCGATCGACGCACGGGGTCGTCAGGGTGGCGCCGTCGGGACTCCACTGGACGCCGGATGCCCTCGCCTTCAGCGGGATCTCCCGGACGATCCGGCCGGTCTCCGTCTCGAGGATCCGGCCGGTCGGGCCCTTCTCATCCGACATGACCGCGATCCGTGCCCCATCGGGCCGGAAGGCCAGGATCCCCGGCCGGGGCACGCGCCAGTGCCGGCCGGGCCGGCCGGTCGCCAGGTCGTAGACGAGCAGGTCGCCATTGGCACGGGCCAGGGCGATCCGCCGGCTGTCCGGGCTGAATCGGGCCCGATCATGGATCGGGCCCGGGTCCTCCACGACGGCCGCGCGCCGGTCGATGTCCCAGACCGACAGGGCCTGGCCGGGGTGGGCGCCACCGCCAGGTATCGGCCGTCGGGACTGAAGGCGAAGACCCCGGAGCCGCCTTGGCCCCCGGTCCGGAACCGGGCGACCTCCTCGTCGTCGGCGAAGCGGCGCACGGACACCGTCCCGTCCCGGAACGCGAACGCATAGCGCGCCATGGCGGGGTCGAAGGCGAACATCTCGGCCTCGGCCGGCTGTGGGATGATCCGGCTGCCGGGATCGGGCCTCAGGTCGGGCAGCGCCAGGCAAGCGATCGCCTCATCGCGGAGCGCGTCGAGCCGCTCGGGGGGCAGATTCAGCTCGCGGGCGATCGCCGCGGCCCGCTGCAAGGCCGCCAGGCTGCCGAACCGCTGGCCGGGCTGACGGCCGCTCCGCTGGGCCCGCGCCGCTCATGCAGCGCCTCGAAGAGCTGCACCTGGACTTCGATCCATGCTCGACGCTCGCGCGCCTCGGAGAGGCGCATCAGGGTCAGATGATCGCGTCTGATTGCGCTGCTCGCGGTACGTCCAGGCCGCGCCGGCGACGACGACGACCAGGATCAACAGGGCGGCCGACGCGATCAGGCTGGCCGCCGCCAGCCCGGGGTTGCGCCGGCACCACCGCCAGGCCCGCTCGAACGAGCCGCTCCGCCGCGCCAGGATCGGCCGGCCCTCGCGGTATCGCCCCAGGTCCTCGGCCAGGTCCAGGGCGCCGGCATACCGCCGCGACGGATCCTTCCGCAGGCACTTCAGGACGATCGTCTCCAGGTCGCCGGACAACCTGGGCCGGAGCCGCGACGGCACCACCGGCTCGTCGAAGGCCACCTGGCGCAGCGTCTCCAGCGGCGACTCGGCCTTGAAGGGCGGACGGCCGGTCAACAGTTCGTAGAGGATCGCACCCAGGGCGTACACGTCGGTCGCCGGACCGATCGCCGCATGCCGGCCGGCCGCCTGCTCCGGCGCCATGTAGCTGGGCGTGCCCAGCAGCTCGCCGGTCACGGTGCGCAGGTCCCCCGCGCCGGCGAGCAGCTTGGCCAGGCCGAAGTCGGCGATCTTGGGGAGACCCTCGGCGGACATGAGGATGTTGGACGGCGTCAGGTCGCGATGGATGACCCCTTGCTGGTGCGCCGCGTGGATGGCCCGTGCGAGCACCTCCGCGAGCTCCGCGGCCCAGGGGTCCGGCTGCGGGGTGCCGGCCATCCTCTTCGCCAGGGTCTGTCCCTCGACCAGCTCGAACACCAGGAACGGCGAGCCGGCGTGCTGCCCCACGTCGTGGACCTGCACGATGTGCGGGTGCTTGATCCGGGCCACCGCCTCGGCCTCGACCTGGAACCGCGCCCGGATCGCGGGGCCGGCCTGGGCCCCCGCGTGCACCATCTTCACTGCCACCAGGCGGTTCAGCCCCGTCTGCCAGGCGCGATAGACCACCCCCATCCCCCCCCGTCCCAGCACGCCGAGGATCTCGTAGCCGGGGATGGCGGGGAGACCGTCGAGGCCGGCGACCGAATCGCCTTCCCCGTCGCCGCCGGGGACCAGCGTCGGCTCGGGACCATCGATGAGCGGTTCCTGATGCGTCTCGATCGCGGTGTGCAGATCGAGCTGGAGCTTCAGCGCGTCGGCATGGTGCGGGAAGCGCTCGAGGTATTCCTCGGGCGCGGGCCGCTCGCCCATCTCCTCGCGGAGGAGGTACTCGGCGAAGATGAGGTCAACGGCCTGCTCCGGGTCGTCACCCACCAGGGGGAAGGCCTCGAGATAGGTCTCGACCCGAGCCCGTTGCCCGAGCCGGAGCCGCTCCGACAGGTCGATCCGCAAGACGGCGACGATCTCGTCGAGATCCGCGGGGCCCGACCGGGCCAGGAAGTCCTCGACGCGGGGATTCTCCCCGCGGCGCCAGCAGGCTCAAGAGGCGTACGGCCGCATCGTCGGGCTCCGCCAGGTCCCGGGTCCGGGGCGGCGGGGTCCACCGGGTTCGATCAGCCATGCCTGGCCTCCTGCTCTTCGAGCTGTCGCTCGACGCGATCGAGGGCCCGGGCCAGTTGCTTGCTCCGGGCGCCCGGCGTGCCGCCGAGCCGGCTGGCGATCTCGGCCCATTCGTAGCCCTGGGTGCGAAGATCGGCCAGGAGCCGCTCCTCTCCGCTGAGCCTGCGAAAGAACTCGTCGAGCAGCTCGCGGCCGGCGACCAGCCGGCTGGGCGTCTGGGCGGGCCCCGATCGCTCTTCCAGGTACTCGGGGTCCCGACCCTCCGACCGTCGGTAGTCGCGTCGCTCCGCGCGGTGTCGGCGCTCCTGCCTGGCCAGCTTGCGCCGGGTCATGACCACGAGCAGCCGGAGCAGCTCGTCCGGTTGCTCCAGGTCGAACTGGCCGGCCGCCGCCCGCACGAAGAAGCTGGCCATCACCGACTGGCAGACGTCGGTCCAGTCGAGCCGGGTCCTGAGCCGCGGGTCGCGCATGCCGGACGCGCACCTCGCGGCGGATCACCGGCTCGTAGCGTTCGACCAGTTCGCGCGCGGCTTGATCGTCGCCGGCGCGAATCCGGCGGATGAACTCGACGAATGCGTTGCCGTCGCCCATGGCCGCCTCACCGCGAGCAAAGGTAGACTTTACACATCTTTATAGCGGGTGGTCACGCCCGGGTCCAGCGCCCGGGCGATGCCGCAACACGCCGGCCATCGGCCCCCGCCAGTCGCGCCGGACTCATCCTCACTATCATCAAAACCCGCTCCATGCCGGAGCGGGCCGATCTCGGTCGACTGAGGATTCCGGAAAAATCGTGTCGGATCCGCGCCGGAAAGGGCATGGTACCTGGCGAGGGTCAATCGATCTCGCGCGACTCGGAGCCGCGAGGCGATCCCCGAATCCGGAGGTTCGACCCATGACGACCATCCTCCTGGCCCGCCGGCCGCGGCGCGACCGACGCCGATCTCGACGCCCCGAACTCGCCATCGAGTCGATCGAGGAGCGGTTGGCGCCTTCGCCGACCTTGCCCCTACCACCGCCGCATCTCCCGAGCATGATCGTGCAGGGCTTGCCGCAGGTATCCCCATCGACGGTCGGCAACATGTTCCACGCGGCCCAGTACCAGCCGCCCGATCCCTGCTAGAGCGCTCACGCTTGCGTAGCGTCCGCCCGACCCCCCCGTGCCCCCCCTTCGCAAGGGGGGGATCAAGGGGCTTTCCCCCCCTTAAGAAGGGGGGGCAGGGGGGGTCGAGGATCAACCCACTCCCGCGGGTCAGGGGGGTCGAGGCGACAGCCCGACCTCGCCTTGGCGCCCCGTCTCGCGCCGATGTCGCTGGATCTTCTCGTGTCACAGACCGCTCCGTGGAAGGAGATATCGATCATGGCGTTCACCGTCGGGTTCCGATGGCGTGGGATGTCCTCGCGCAGGCCTCGCCGAGACTGGCGTCGGACCTCAAAGGCCCGAGCCCGCCGGCACCAGCTCGTCCCCAGGCCCGACGCGCTCGAAGACCGGCGGCTGCTGAGCTTGATCCCCGACCCCGGCGGCCAGACGGTCTATGACACGCGCACGCACACGCACTGGCTGGCCGACGCCAACGCCGCCGCCGACCCCGCCAACCAGTTCGGCGTGCAAGGGATCAACCCCGACGGCTCGATAACCTGGGAGACGGCGATGGACTGGGTCGCCGCGCTGAACCAGAACCACTACCTCGGCCACAATGACTGGTTCCTGCCCAGGACACCCAACACGGACAAGACGGCCACCCAGTACAACAAGAAGCAGCATTTCTCCTATGGCTTCGACTTCAAGACGAGCGACATGGGCGAGCTGTTCTACAAGGAGTTCGGCGGCACCGCCGGCACGACCCTCTCCTCCCTGAACAACGCCAGCACGGCGCTGTTCCACAACTTCCGGTCCGAGTACTACTGGGGCGGCGCCTCTCCGCGAAAGCTCCCGGCGGACTTCTCCTTCAACAACGGCTTCCTGGGGACCGACGTCGACATCGACTTCGAGTACGCCATCCCGGAGTATCCGGATGCGCCGATCCTCCCGGTCGCGCCACCCAAGAACAACGTCCTGACGATCCCCCGGACGCCGGTCGTGCCGTCGTCGCTGGCCCCCAGCTCTGACGGCCTGACCGTCTATGACGCCAACCTCAACATCACCTGGCTGGCCGACGCCGACCTCGCCGCCGCCCAGCACTTCGGCGTCAAGAAAGACATCAACGTCAACGGCTCGATGAGCTACAGGACGGCGGTCGCCTGGATCGACGCGATGAATGGCGCCGACTACCTGGGCCACGACGACTGGCGGCTGCCGACCGGCAATTCCGCGGACAAGTCGGGGTACGACGAGACCGACAGCGAGCTCGGGGAACTCTTCTACAACGAGCTGGGCGGCCAGGCGGGCAGCACGATCCAGCTCACCCACGATTCCTCCCTGGACCTCTTCAACAACATCCAGTCCTATTTCTACAGGAGCGGCACCGACGTTCGGGGGAAGACCCATTCCCATCAGAGCTTCTCCTTCGATAACGGCTACCGTTCGGGCAACACCGATCCCAATGAGATGTACGTGATCCCGGTCTTCGACGGGCCCCCGTCGGGCCCCGCCCAGCCGACGACCCTGATCGTCAGCAACGACCACGACACCGGCGTCGGCTCGCTCCGCGCCGCGGTGAACGCCGCGGTCAACGGCGACACGGTCGTGTTCTCGCCCGAGCTCGCCGGCAGCACGATCGTCCTGCACTCGCCGATCAACGTCAACCAGGCGATCACGATCCAGGGGCTCGGCGCCGACAGTCTGACGGTCAGCGGCGGCGGCTCGACGGGCCTCTTCGCCGTTCATAAGGGCGCCGGCGCCGTCACGATCGCCGGGTTGACGCTGGCGAAAGGCCAGGCCGACCAGGGGGGAGCCATCCTCGACGATGGCGCCTCGCTGACGCTGACATCGGACGTGTTCAGCGACGACAAGGCCGCGGGCGTGGCGCCGGGCCAGGCCGCATCCGGTGGCGCGTTGGCCGTGCTGGGCGGGTCAACCGCCGGCCTCGCCGTGACCATCACCGGCTGCCAGTTCACCGGCGACTCGGCGACCGGGGCCGCCGACTTGCGGTTGGGCCTCTTCAACGAGGACGGCGGCGGGCTCGGCCAGGGCGGCGCCCTGTACGTCAACGCCGGGACATCCGCCGGATTGTCGCTCTCGGTGACCGGGACGAGCTTCACGGGCGACTCGGCCGCCGGCGGCGCCGGGCTCGACGGCCTGGTGATCGGCGACAACGATCCCGTCGGCGGCGGGAACGGCCAGGGCGGCGCCGTGTTCCTCTCGGCCGGCGGGGCGAGCCAACCCTCGTTCTCCTTCGTCTCGGCGACCTTCTCGCGATGCTCGGCGATCGGCGGCCAGGGCGGCGCCGGCGGCACGGCGGTCGACGGCCAGGATGGCGCCGCCGGCGGCGCCGGCGCCGGCGGGGCGCTCGACTACACGGCCGGCTCCGCCGCCGCGCCGAGCCTGAGCGTCACGACGAGCAGTTTCACCGCCAACTCGGCCGCGGCGGGCGCCGGCGGGGGCTCGACGAAGAACTCCAATGCCAGCGGGTCGGGTGGCGCCGGCGGGCCCGGCACCGGCGGCGCCATCCTCGCGAGCTTCTCCGACTCGGCCGCCGGCACCATCACGCTCAGCGGGGATGCCGTCACCTCCAACGCGGTCCAGGGCGGCGGCGGGGCCGACGCCGGGCCGGCCGGCTCCGGTCAGATCGGGGGCAACGGCGGTGCCGGCGGCCCGGCGTACGGCGGGGGCGTCGCCGTCACCCTCGACAACGATGCCGCCGCCACCGGCCTGACGATCGAGCGGACGGAGATCAGCTCGAACACGGCGCAGGCAGGCGCCGCTGGCGCGGGCGGCGGGACGAGCCAGAGCAAGCAGGGCGGCGCCGGCGGCGACGGCGGCGACGCCTACGGCGTCGGCCTGTACCTCAAGGGCCTCGGCGGGGCCGACACCTGGACGCTCGCGAGCGACGTCATCGACAAGAATACCAGTGCGTCAACGGCCGCCTCCGGCGGCAACGGGGGCGACGGCAGCCACGCCGCCGGGAACGGGGGCGACGGGGGCAGCATGTTCGGAGGTGGCGTCTACGACGACTTCGCGGGCACGCTGGACATCCTCCAGTGCACCATCACGCAGAACGCGACCGGCCACGGGGCCGGCGGTGCATCGGGCTCGGGCCCCAGCAACCCCCAGGATGGACAGGATGGCACCGACTCCGGGGGCGGCATCGACATCGACCCGACCGCCACGGCGCAAGCATCACCCGATACGGTGATCGCCGGCAACTCCGCGAGTTCCCATAAGAATGTGGATGGGATACTTACTAAGATCTAAAAGACATGAGCGATCCAGGCATCAGCTCGCCCGCAAGCCGGAGTCTTACGCGATCGGCAACGCCCCGCGCTCGTGCCCCGAGATGGGGTGAATGGAGTCCGGCGGCCCGAAATACCGTCTTCATTCCGGCCGGGCGAACGGATCGCTCGGGAAGCCGAGGTCGTCCATCAGGGCCAGGAAGTCGTCGCGGGCGCGGAGCGGTCGGAGGTCGGCGTCCTGGCTCATGTGCGACGCGTCGCGAAACCCGGCGGCCACGGCCCGCCGCAGCGCGTCCATCGCCCGGTCGGCGTACTTCCGGCGATCGGCCCGCTGCTCCGGAGTCGGATCGGCCTGACCGTTGGCCTTCGTCGGGATGCACAGCGCC
This sequence comes from uncultured Planctomycetota bacterium, assembly GCA_963815795.1. GTDB lineage: Bacteria > Planctomycetota > Planctomycetia > Isosphaerales > Isosphaeraceae > JAKAUH01. The sequence goes on from CAWFIC010000017.1 coordinate 843,856, forward strand.
AGGCCGCAGGCGAGGTTGTAGAGGTCGTCGGCGTCGCCGTCCCAGAGCTCCCGGTGCTCGACGAGGGTCGCCGCCGCCTCGGCCGGCCGGCCCAGCGCCCGCTGGGCGCCGGCCAGCCCGAGATAGTGATGGCTGAGCAAGCGGCGCGGGTTCTTCAACTTCGGCACGGCGGCCACCACCCGGCGCGTGTGCTCGATGGCCTGTCGATAGGTCGGCAACGCCTCGGCCGGCCGGCCGATCTCCACCAGGGTGTTGGCCGTGTTCTGCAAGGCATTCGAGAGCCAGGTCCGCGCTTCGATGCTGTTCGGATCATCGGCGAGCACCGCCAGCATCCGATCGCGGAACTGCCGGAACGTCCGCAGCGACTCCTCGAACCGGCCGAGCTCGGCCTGGATCATCCCGATCGCGTTGTAGCTGCCGGCCATCGCATTCTGGTAGCGGACGACCCGAGGATCGGCCGCGGCCAGCGCCTCGCGGATCTCCAGGGCGCGGCGGTGCGTTTGCAGCGCCTCGTCCCGATGGCCCCCGGCTCGCTGGATATTGGCGATGTTGTTGAAGGTCCCCGCCAGCTCGTACCGGTAGTCGGTGACCGTCGGATTGGCCGCGACCAGGGCCTCCTGCGCCTCGCGGGCCTTCCGGTACGACGCCAGCGCCTCGTCCAGCCGGTTCGAGCGGCGCAGGGCGACTCCCATCGATGTGTATGTATGCGTCAGACTGAATCGGTAGGACGCGACCTCGGGGTGGGAGGCGACCAGGGCCTCCTGCATCGCGATGGAGCGATCGTAGAAGCGGATCGCCTCAGCGTAACGCCCGGCGCCGGCTTGCAGCCGGCCGGCGCGGGCGTAGTCGAGGGCCAGATCGCTCCGGTATTTCGGCGAGTCCGGGAAGGCGGCGGCCAGTCGCTCGCGGATCGCCAGGGCCCGCTCGCGCCAGGCCGAGGCCTCCTCGTCCTGTCCGAGGTGTTCCAGCGCCAGGCCCAGCCCGGACTCGCTGGCGGCCAGGTCGTCCGAGACCTGCGCGTCGCCGGGCTCGGCGTCGACGAGGGCCCGCTGGATGGACACGGCCCGGCGATAATCGGCCTCGGCCCCCTCGTGCCGGCCCGCCTCGGCGTGCAGCGCCGCGATGGCGGAGATGCACCCGGCCAGCTCACGGCGCAGGGCCCGGTCGTCGGGACGGGCGTCGGCCAGCGACCGGTAGAGGTCGCGCGCCTTGAGGAGATGGGCCGATGCCTCCTCCTTCGAGCCGATCTCCGAGACGATCGTCGCCACGCGCCGGAGGGCCGCCGCCAGGTCGGCCCGGGCCTCGGGCGAGTCGTCGGGCCGTCGGGCGAAGTTCCGGTAATATTTCAGGGCGTCCTCCAGGAGCTGGCGGCGGAGGGGCTGCATTCCGGCGCGTGGAGCAAGGCGCTCTCGCTGATCCGCGTGAACGACTCGTCGACGGCCCGGCGCGCCCCCCGGAAGTTCTCCTCGGCGCGGCCGCGCTCGCGGCGGACCTCGTCGTACGACTCGCGGAGCCGCAGCCAGGCCGCCGTCGAGCCGATCGCCAGGGCCAGGGTCAGCCCGGCCACCGTCGCCAGCAGCGCGGCCACGATCGGATTCCGCTTGCACCATCGCCAGGCGCGCTCCGCCGGTCCCACCGGCCGCGACCGGAGCGGCCGCCCCTCGAGGAACCGCCGCAGCTCGTCCCGCAGCTCGCCCGCCGTGGCGAACCGATCCTTCGGGTCCCTGGCCAGGGCCTTCAGCGCGATCGTCTCCAGGTCCCGGGGGATGCGGCGGTCGTGGTGCCTCGGGGGCACGAGGGGCAGGTCGAGGATCTGGCGGATGAGCCGCGCCGGATCGCGCTCGGAGAACGCCGGCTTCAGCGCCAGCAGCTCGTAGAGCGTGGCGCCCAGGGCGTAGAGGTCGCTTCGACGATCGGTGATCCCCTCGAGCCGCTCGGGCGCCATGAACCGCATGGTTCCCACCAGCTCGTGCGATTGCGAGAGGTCCTCGCCCTCGGCCGTCTTGGCCAGGCCGAAGTCGGTCACCCAGACAGTTCCCTGCTCGTCGAGCAGCAGGTTCGACGGCTTGATGTCGCGGTGGATCACGCCCTGTCGATGCGCGTAGTCGAGCGCATCGGCCACCTGGCGCAGATCCGGGCGACCTCGCGGTGGTAGGCGGAGTCCGATCGGCCGGGGAGCGAGCCGCCGCTCTGGCTCGAGCCGCCGGGGTCGGGGTCCCTGCCGGTCCGGGATCCGCTCCCGGGCCTCGCGCCGCCGTGGGCCGTCTCGCCGGCCTCGGTCTGGTCGATCGGCATCGTGGCCGTCGGGTCCGTGCCGGAACCCCGTCCCGGCCCGATCGCGAACCGGCCGGTCACGAGACCCTCCGAGGCGAGCGACAGCGAGACCGAGACCGGTTCCGCCGGCGCGGCCGGGTCGTGCGATCGGGTCTCGGCCTCGCGCGAGACCGGGGCGGCTACGACCGAGCTCCGGAGGCGGCGGACCTCGTCGATCACCTGGTTCAGGCCGACTCCCGAGATCATCTGCATGGCGTAGTAGCAGATGCCGTCCTGATCGCCGAAGTCGAAGACCGGCACGATGTTGGTGTGGTGCAGCCGCGCCGCCGACCGCGCCTCGACGTGGAATCGCCGCAGGCGACTCGCGTCGGTCCGGAACGTCGGGTGCATGACCTTCAGCGCCACCCGGACCTTGAGCGACTCGCGTTCGGCCTCGTAGACGACGCCCATGCCGCCGCGGCCCAATTCGCGGAGGATGCGGTAGTCGCCCAGCCGCTCGAGATCGGCGCCCGTACGGAGCGGATCGCCGGAGGCCTCGGTGGAGTTCCGGCCGTCCGATCGGCCGGCCGGCACGGACCTGTCGGCCGGGTTGAGCCCCGACGCGGGCGAGTCGGTGACCATGATCCCCTCCCTTCGCGCCGCCCCTTGCCCGAGACGACGGCCGGCGGGGTTGCTCGAGCTCCGCCTGTCTCATCATCCGATTCATCGCTCCCGTTCGATGATCCGGCTGGAGCGCCGAACACTTGCGTTGCTTCCACCCGACCCCCCCCAGACCCCCCCTTCTTAAGGGGGGGAAACGGAAGAAGGGCCGCCCCTCTTGATCCCCCCCTTAAGAAGGGGGGGCAGGGGGGGTCGAGGCTTCAGCCCGGCCTCGAGGCTGAACGATGGACTCCGTCCATTGGTTTACCGCTCCAGACTTACCCCACCCGCAACGCCTCGATGACGTGCGCGGAATCATCGCCCGCGACATGATAATCAGGAACGCCCCCGCCAGGGCGCAATCCGGGTGCTATGACAGGCCGCCGGGTCGCCGGCCCCCTACATCCCAGGGCGTGAGATCGACCCGCCGTCCTCAAGGCGCAGGCACCATCTCACCGCATTGCGAAGTAAGCGTTGATACATCGGGTGCAAGAGCGCCTCGCGGGTGTGGCCGGGGGCCAGGTGACACAGCCGCCCGCGGCCCGGCTCGCGGACCCACCCGGCCGCCGCGACCGTCTTGCCGTCGTCGGACTGGCTCCGCAACAGCAGATGCACGCGCTTTTCATCATAGACGGGTGTATGCTGCTCGTCCGGGACGAAGAAGCCGCCGACCCCGCGGGTGATCGGGTGGTCGGCGTCGACAACTTCGACGCGGAACCGTTCCAGCGGGCCGTGGCCGGTGTATCGGCCCCCCACCAGCTCGAGGTAGGGCCCGCGAGGCGGATAGAGCCCCATCGAATTATGCAGGTTGAGGAACCCGCCGCCCGCCTCGACGAATTCGGCGACCGCGCGCTGCTGCTCGGGCGTCATCCACACGTAGTCGGCGCGATGGTCGTGTTCCGGGCGCTGGAGCCCGTCGCGGAGGATCACCAGCAGCCCGACCATCGCCAGGTTCTGCGCGGAAAGAGCCTGCACATCCACGGCGAAGTGAGGGATCACCCCCGTGGCTTCGAAGACCGGCCGCAGGCCGTCCTCGATGTGGCCGGGCTCGTGGGGCTGGTCGCCGATCAGCACCAGCGCGTGCGGGCGCGGATCCAACTTGTCCGGCGCTCGGCCGTGGAACGGGGCGACGGGCACGGTCAGCTCGCGGTAGACGTGGTCGAGGTCCTCGGCAGTCGGCGTGTCATAGGGCATCCAGGCGACGACATCGGCGGGGAGTTTGACCTGCTCGCGGAGGACGTCGCGAGGCCGCCCCTGGGCGACCAGGTAGCCGACCTGCCGGCGCAGCTCGGCCAGGAACCGGCGCTGCCGGGCGAGGACCTCGGGGCCGCCCCACGAGCCGGACCCGGGCACGACGTGCGCCGGTGCGAGCGTCTCGATCTGCCGCAAAGCCTCGACCCACCGCTCGGTATCGCTGCCGGGCAAAGCCGCCCGCGGGCCGTGGACGACCAGCGGGCCGCCGAACAGGACCGCCCGGCCTGGCAGGTACACGACGGCACCCGCCCGGCCCGCGATCCCGTCCATCGGCCGGAATTCGACCGCGAGCGAGGCATCGCCGAGGGAAGTGGGATCGGACCGGACCAGGAGCCGTCGTCCCAGTTCGTCGGGGTACCGGGAGTGAGCCAGCAGCCGGTCCCGCGTCGCGGGCAAGGCCACCACGCGGGTGATCCCCCGTTCGCACAGGTCGCGCACGATCGCCGCATCGCCGTCCCGGGCGTGGGTCAGTACCAGCGTACGCGCGGGCTTGCCGGCCGACCCGGCGACCAGGTCCAGGAATTCCGGTATCGGGATGCCGCGGGGCAGGTCGATGAGCAGGGACTCCGCGCCCGGCGCGACCCAGCCGCAGTTCGCCGAGTGGTGCTTGTCGTCGAACCCGGCCGCGTGAACTCCCGGCGCCAGCTCCTCCCGATGCGGCAGCGATCCGGCCGACGATCCCGGCCTGGCCGTCGCCGCTTTCGCGAAGGGGGCCGGGATCAGGAGGCGAGTCGCGACCTCCTCGGCGAATTCGCCGACCTGCGTGCCATAGGTTCGAGCATCGCCGGTGGCGGAGAACGCGGCGATGAGCCGCTCGCGTTCGGCGAGGCTTTCGAACCGGAAGAGGTACGTGACCTCGGTCCATCGGCCCAGCTCGACGACCCAGGGGCCGACCGGCCGGAATCCGTGCGCCTTGAGCAAGCCCAGGCCCTGCCCGGTCATGAACGCGAGATAGGCGTCCCGGCGCGCCAGGGGGACGCGGTGGACCTCGTGGACGACGAACGGAGCCGGATCGGGCAGGGCTGGGGAGAGCGCGCCGGGCACGGGCCGCAGGAACCGGCTCTCCTCGCCGGACAGGAGCGGGTCGCGGGCCGCGACGAACCGGGCGAAGGCGGGGTCCTTGTTCAGGATCCCGATCGCGCGCTCGAACGCCGCCATGTCGTCGTATTCCCAGATCGTCATGTGCTCGTACAGGTCGCCGACGAGGGTGTTCCACCAGCCGACCATCCGGCCGCCGGCCCCGCGGAACAGCGGGAGCCCGGACTGCTCGATGAGCCGGTTATAGGCCGGCCCCTGGTCGGGCCGGACCCGGATCCGCCACTCGCCGTAGACGCGGGATGCGGCGGCATCCGGCTTCGGATCCGCCTGGATCCGTCCGTCGTCGCCGCGCGAAGGCAGGGCCAGCACGGCCAGCGCGATGAGGACCTTCCACATGCGGCGAGGTTGCGGCATCATCGGTCACCCCTGGTGCGCTCGGAGCGCTTAACGGTTGCATTGCATCGAACCCGAGAGAACCCCCCCTGGCCCCCCCTTCGTAAGGGGGGGAAAGCGGAGGCTCTCTTCAATCCCCCCCTTACGAAGGGGGGGCAGGGGGGGTCGAGGCCCAAACCGCTCCGGCGGGTCGGAGGGGGTCGAGGCTTCAGCCCGGTATCGAGGCCGAGTCATGTACGCCGTCCATTCGCTAACCGCACTCTCGGAGGGCAGGAGGGAATCGATCGCGGGTCGCACGACAGTCGCGCCCGACCGGCATCATACGGGGTGCCGCGCGGCCCCGCAAACGGTTTCCCGCGTCTTCAAACGGAGCCGCGAGCGTCGGCGAGCGGTCCGGCCCTCGCGTCAACCCCGCGGTCGATGGTCGCCCGCTCGGCGAACGGCGGGCCCCCCGGCACTCGAGCCGTCGCCGCCCGCCGCGTTGACTCGTTTCCGGCCTGCTCGCTATGATGCGACAGTTGTCGGACAAACCGCGAGCCTTCTTCATGAGAGGAGCCGGGAGATGACCGCATCGATCGTCCGCTTCTGGGCCGGGACGTGGTTGATCTTGTCGGTCGGCGCGGGTCCGCTGCACGCCGGCGACGTGCCGCGATATGAGTTGAAGCCGGGGCAGGTGCTCACTTACGAGGATGAGCAGACTTACAAGGGGAAGAGCGAGAATTCCACGTACAAGACGACCTGGCGCCTCTGGGTCGTCGGCCGGAATGACGACGGGAGCTGGCGGATCGTCGCCCGCACCGCGATGAAGAGCCAGCCTGGGCGGGAGGACGTGACATTCGCCCGGTTCGACCTGCGCCCCGACGGCGAGGTCCCGCCGTGCGCGACGCTCGGCACGCACCTCAATCCCTCGGAGGTCTTCCCTCGCCTGCCTGGCGACGAGAAGCAGATCGCCGCCGGCTGGGAGGCCCGCGACGATCGCGACGACGCGACGATCCGCTACCAGGCGCTGATCGGCAAGGACTCGGGCAGCGGTGCCACCTTCGACTTCGTGGCCGATCGTCGCAGCTACAGTGAGCGGATCTACGAGGGGAAGGACCAGCGCACCTTCCACTTCGACCGCAAGCGGGGCCTGGTCGCCCGCGCCGAGATCGCGGGGGGCTACGGCTCGCACATGCAGAGCGAGGTCAAGGGGACGCTCGAGCTGACCGCGGCCGCCGAGATGCCCCCGGCGTCGCTGGCGGCCTTCCGCGAGCAGATGGATTGCTTCTTCGACGCCCACCAGGCGTACCTGCCGCTCTACCGCAAGGCCAGCACGGCCGCCGCCGAGGCCGAGGCCTTGCTCAAGCGGGCGCACACCCTGCTCGCCGACGCCCGCGACAAGGTGCGGCTCCCCGAACCCGTCGCCGCCCTCGAGGACCAGCTCAAGAACCACGATCGGTTCGCGAAGCACCAGGTCGATGGCGCGAAGCGCTTCGCCAAGGTCATCGGCCACCCGGCGCCCGCCTGGGAGATCAAGGACCTGGACGGCCGGACGCACACCCTGGAGCAGTACCGCGGCAAGGTGCTGGTCCTCGACTTCTGGTATCGCGGCTGCGGCTGGTGCATGCGGGCGATGCCGCAGGTCAAGCGGATCGCGGCGCACTATCGCGGCCGGCCGGTGGCCGTCTTCGGCATGAACAACGACCAGAACGAGGACGACGCCAAGTTCGTGGTCCGCGAGATGCAGCTCGACTATTCGGTGCTCCGCTCGCAGGAATTGCCCGGAAAGTACGGGGTGCAGGGCTTCCCGACCCTGATCATCATCGACCAGCAGGGGAAGGTCGCCGACGTCCACGTCGGCTATTCGCCGCGACTGTATGAGGAGGTGACGGCGGCCGTCGATCGGCTCCTCGGGGCGAAGTGAAGCGATCGATCGCGGTTCCATGGGCGATTGGCCCGGCTCACTGCGTCGACGGCCGGGGCGGGTCGGGCTCGACGGGGAGCCACGGGCGCCGCCGCCGCGGTCGTACTTGGCGGCGAGCTCCTCGCAATCCGCGATGAGCCTCCGAAGCACCCACGCGGCCTGCTCGAGCCTCCTCACATGCAGGGACTCGTCGTCGGCGATCCGATCAAAGCCATCCTTCCGGTCCTGGGGCTTCGCGATCTGGACCAAGAACTCCAAGGACTCCTTCCGCGATGGTGGAAGCAAGACCTCGGGGATCCGCTCCGAGCGCAATTCCGCGGCGGCCGCCTGCCTCTGCCGGGACTCGGTCTCCATCGTCCTGGCCTGGATCCGGAGTTGCTCCAGCAGGGCCACGGAGGTCTGGTATTTCTGATCGTAGCGTCTCGCCGCCTCGCCGAGCGGGGCCGTCGAGACGCCCATGCCGAAGAGCAGCGCCACGTAGGCGACGAGGATCATCAGGGTGAGCATCCGGAACCGCGGGCGTCTCCAGAAGCGTCGTTGCTCGCGCGGGGCCGGATGCCGCCACTTACCGAGCCCGACCCCCATCTCGGCCCCGAGGATCGGGGACCAGATCAGGTCGAAGACGAGCTCGTAGGGGAGGATCCGCCAGCCCACCATCGCCACCCTCGCCGCGATGATCAGGAAGGCGACGACGATCCCCGCCGCGAATCCTCCGAGGACCCATCGCGCAGGGCGCGGCGGCTGCGTTCCGCCCCGTCCGCCCGTCCGTCGGCCCCGGATACGACCGCGTCCGGTCCGTGCTGGGGCGAGCCGTTCGGTGTCTCCATCCCGGCGGATACCTGCATCAACTGCCCCCGCGAACCGGCGACGAGTGCCGAAGGCGGCCCGGAAAGCCCGCGTAGGGTGGGTGAAACCCACCGGGGGTCAGGCGACGTCGGCGATGGCCTGCACCCGGTGGGTTTCACCCACCCTACGACGGTCCAATGAGCCGATCCGGATCGCGTCTCCTCCTCACCTCCCCGGCGCGGCCGGCTCGAAGTCGACCTTCAACTCGAGCTCCTTGCCGTTGCGCAGGACGGTGACGACCTGCTTGGGCCCGCCTTCGCGGAGGGCCTGCATCAGCTCGAAGCGCTCGCCGATCTTGGCCCCGCCGACCTTGACGATGACGTCCCCGACCTTGATCCCCGCCTTCTGGCCGGCGCTCTCGTCCATCACCTCGGAGACGGTCATCTCGTCGAGCTGCACGCCCAGCGTCCGCCGGTTGCCCATCATCATGCCCGCCGGCGCGCGGAGCTTCTCGCGCGAGAGCAGGTGGTCGAGGTTGGCGATCCCGTAGGCCCCCAGCGCCACGACCAGCGACGAATGCACCTGGTACTCGGGGATCGCCGCGTCGAACGTGTCGAACTGGGTGTGGTGGGTGTGCTGATACACGGCCCGGCCGCCGCGCTGGCCCCAGAAGAAGCCGGGGACGTTCGCGCCGAGGAACGAGGCGTGGTCGCTGCCGCCGCCCATGAGCCCGGCGACCTTCCGCACCTCGAACGGATAGGTCGGGTCGAGCTCCTTGACCGGGGCGAAGACCTGCTCGAAGTCGGCCAGCATGGCCTCGGTCGCGCCGATGCCCGAGAGGTAGTTGGTCCCGCCGTCGTGCACCAGCACGGCCGAGATCCTGGGCAACAGGTCCTTGTGCGCCTTGACGTAGGCGGCCGAGCCGAGCAGCCCTTGCTCCTCGCCGCTCCAGAGCATGAACCGGATCGTCCGCTTCGGCCTGACGCCCGACTTCATGAGGATGCGGGCGGCCTCGAGCGTGGTGGCACACCCCGTGCCGTTATCGGTCGCGCCGGTGGCGCCGTCCCACGAGTCGATGTGGCCGCCGACGATCACGTACTCGTCGGGCTTCTCGGTACCGGGGATGTCGGCGATCACGTTGTACAGCTTGATCGGGCCCTTCTTGAAGTAATTGCGGATGTCGAACTCGAGCGTGACGGGCTTACCGGCCTCGAGCCAGCCGACGATCTCGTCGTACTGCTTGCGAAGCACCGTCACGACGGGGAGGGTCGGCAGCTTGTCCCAGGTGATCCGGTGGGCGCCCCCGGTCAAGAGCAGGTCGCGCTGCGAGGCGTTGACGAGGCCGGCCACCTTGGCGGCCTCCAGCTCCTTGCGGAGCGTGCGCAGGAAGCCCGGATCGGGCCGCGGGGCGGCCTTGGCGGTCTCCGCCTTGGGCGTCTCGGCCTTGGGCGTCTCGGCCTTCTTCGGGGTGCCGGCGCGACGGCCGCCCATGCCGCCCATCCCCTGGGGCGGCGGCGGAGGCATGATGATCCAGGCGCCGGTGAGGATGCCCTTGGCCTTGGCCTCGCTGAGCTCCTTCTCGTCCTTGGGGGCGAGGACGGCCTTGCCGCGGACGGGGCCCTTGGTGCCGGCGGACCACGCATTGGTGTTGAACTCGAGCGCTTCCGCCCAGGGCTCGATGATGCGGCCGAACCACGGGCCGCGGTTGAACCCGACGGGGAACTCGCCCCAGGCCTCGAGGCGGGCGTTGTCGATGCCGTACTCGGCGAACCGATCGCGCGCCCACTCGCAGGCGTTGGTGAGATTGTCCGACGCGGTCAGCCGCGGGCCGATCCGGTTGCAGAGCACGTCGAGGTGCTCCATGACTTGCGATCCCTCGCGCACCGTGGAGATGATCCGCTGCACGTCCGGGTTCTTGGCCTTTGCGTCCTCTTTCTCCGCGGCCAGGACCAGCGACGTCGCCGCCAGCCCCGCGCCGACCATGCACCCGAGCCACAATCGCCCTCTCATGCCGAACCTCCGTTGAGTGATAGACGAGGACCAGACATCGGTCGCCGGGCTGATCGGGGTGGAATCAGCCTCCCCATGGGATAGAGCGTCATTCTTCTCGATCCGGGCTGTCGCGTCCAGCCTCGAGAAATGAATGAGAAGGCCGCTCGGGACGGCTCGTAGGGTACTCGCCGCGCCGGGAAGTCAGGTACAATCGGACGAGCGACCATCGAGTCCGATGTCGAAGGTATCCGATACATGGATCATGATGTCCGATGGCCTATGGATGGAGCCGATATGAGCAAGACGCCGAAGAAGACCCGACCGCCTCGCCCGGCCGTGCCGGCGATGGCCGATGCGCCGCCTCTGACCGAGTTCGACGAAGTGGTCCGGATGATCGAGGCCGCGCAAGCCCGCGCGTTCGCGGCGGTCAACACGGAGTCGATCGACCTCTACTGGAACATCGGCGAGTACATCGCCCGACGGGTCGCGGCCAACGGTTGGGGGAAGGGCACGGTCGAGTCGCTGGCCGGGTACATCCACAAGCGTCAGCCGAACGCCCGAGGTTTCTCGGCCCGTAACCTCTGGCGCATGATGCAGTTCCACGAGACGTATCGCGACCGGCCAAGACTCGCAACACTGGTGCGAGAATTGCCGTGGACCCACAACCTGATTATCATGAGCCGTTCGAAAGCGCGATGAGGAACGCGAATTCTACCTCCGGCTCTGTATCCGCGAGAGGTGGAATAAACGCGAGCTCCAGCGCCAGGTTGACGGGGCCCTCTTCGAGCGCACGGTCCTGTCGCCGGCAAAACTGTCACCAGTGGTGACAGAATTGCACCCCGAGGCCGTCGCGATCTTCAAGGACATCTATCTCCTGGACTTCCTTGGACTTCCGCCTCAGCACTCCGAATCGGACTTGCAACGGGCCTTGATCGAGCAGCTCAAGCAGTTCCTGATCGAGTTGGGCCGCGATTTCTGCTTCGTCGGCAGCGAGTACGTGGTGCAGGTCGGTAACCGAGATTTCGCCATCGACCTGCTCTTCTTCAACCGGGCGCTCAACGCCCTGGTCGCCTTCGAAATCAAGATCGAGGAGTTCCAGCCCGAGCACCTCGGCAAGCTCGAGTTCTACCTGGAGGCGCTCGACCGCGACGTGCGGAAGCCGCACGAGGGGCCGTCGATCGGCGTCCTGCTCTGCGCCACGAAGAACAGCGAGGTCGTCGAGTACGCGCTGAGCCGGTCCATGTCGCCGGCCCTCGTCGCCGAATATCAGACCGTGATGCCCGAGAAGGCGCTGCTCGAGGCCAAGCTGCACGAGTTCTACGAGCTGGCGCGGCAACAGACCGAGCGACCGGCCCCGAAGATCGAGGCGAAAGCCAGGAAGCGAAGATGACGAACTCCATCGCGCTCCCGTACGAGAACCGGATGGGCGACGTCTACTACCTCCAGGAGGGCAAGACGCGCACCGGCAAGCCGAAGTATTACGCGGGCCGGAAGCTGACGGGGACGCCGCTTTCCGCCATGCCCGAGGGCCACGAGTTCTACGAACGGCCCGAGACCGCCCAGGTGGTCGTCCGCAAGATCGCGCCGTCGCCGATCACGGAGTTCGAGCGCCAGCAGGCCGAAGATATCGTCCGCCGGGCCAGCGGCCTGACGCACTTCATCGTGGCCATCGAGGGCGATGCGCTGGTCGTCTATACGCCGTCAGTCAGCCGGGCCGACGCCGACCGTCTCTTCGACCTCATGATGGGTCCGGGCTTCGGGAAGGGGTCGGCCAGGGCCGACGCGTTCCGCGAGGAACAGATCCGGCGTTCGCAATACATGAAGATGCTCCGGTTCGAGCTGATGGATCCCGATAAGCGGCGGTATCGCGCCGAGCGCTGGTGCTTCCGCGGCTCGATCGATGACTGGTTCTCGCTGCCCGGGTTGGGGTCGCTCGCCAAGGTTGTCGAGCAATACGCCAAGCACCTCGATCGCGAGAGTTTCTTCGAGTTGATGTAGAGGCGGTGCACATCCCGACGTGGTGCACCATTGGAGCCCGCCCGTGAACGCGATAGATTCGAAGCCTGGAGGATCGGCGACGGACTCGGATCGGCGGGCTTGCGAGATCCTCCGGACGATGGCGGCGGCGCTCGAGAGTCGCTCGGTTCCGAGGAAGGGCGGACGATGGCCGGTCATCACTTCATCAGCTATTCCGGGGCCGACGCTCGAGACTTCGCATTCAAGCTTCGTGAAAAGCTGGAGTCGGGTCCATCTCGTGTATCGGCCTGGCTCGACAAGCGGGACATTACGCCCGGCCGGGACTGGGACGCGGAGATCGAGAAGGCGATCCGCGAGTGCGCGAGCCTGCTGTTCGTCTTGTCGGAAGACAGCGTGGAAGATCAATCGGTCTGCAAGCACGAGTGGACCCGGGCCCTGCGGTACAAAAAGCCGATCGTCCCGCTCCTCTACCATCGCGGCGCCGTCCTGCCTTTCCGCCTGGGTAGCCGCCAGTACATCGACTTCACCGGGAGGTTCGACAAGGGCCTGGCGCGATTGCGCAGCCATCTGACCTGGCTCGAATCGCCCGCGGGTGTGCTCCAGGCGCTCGAGGATCGCCTGGCGGACGCGAAACGTGACTTTCGTCGCGCCGAGGGTTCCGAGCAGGAGGCCCGCGTCCGGGCTGACATCATCCAGTTGGAGAAGGACATCGAGGCTCAGCGACGGATCGTCGCCGACCCGGAAGCGGCGAAGAAGCGGACCGAGGAGAACATCACGAGTGGAATCGAGCGGGAGCGGCAGCCGTCGCAGCCGGTCGGGGGCGTCTCCCGCACCCGGTTCCTCAACCCGCCGCCGGCCGTCGCCCCGTCTTACTTCCAGAACCGTTACGTGGAAACGCAACTGATCGGCGACTTCCTGAAGGACGAGTCGAAGCGGCTGATGACGATCGTCGGCCGCGCCGGGATCGGCAAGACGGCGACGGTCTGCCGCGTCTTGAAGGCGCTGGAGCGGCGCAGCCTGCCCGACGACCTCGGCCCCCTGGAGGTCGATGGCATCATCTACCTGAGCGCCATCGGCTCGCGCCGGGTCAACGCGCCGAACCTGTACGAAGACCTGCTCAAACTGTTGCCCGAGGACGCGTCCCGGCGGATCGAGGCGGTCGTGAGGGACCCGAAGACCGCCACCGAGGCCAAGATGCGAGCCCTGCTCGAGGCCTTCCCGGGCGGGCGCACGGTGGTGCTCCTGGACAACTTCGAGGACGTGATCGACCCTGCCACGCACAACATCGCCGACGCCGAGCTCGACGAGGCCCTTCGCGCTGGTGAAGCTGCCCCACCACGGGGTCAAGGTGATCCTGACGACCCGCGTCGCCCCTCGGGCCCTGAACCTGGTGCAACCGGGCCGCCAGGTCCGACTCGAACTGGACGTCGGGTTGGAATCGCCCCACGCCGAGAACATCCTGCGGGAGATGGACGCCGACGGCAAGCTCGGGCTCAGGTCCGCGACCGACGAGCGGCTGGCCCTGGCCCGCGAGCGGACCCGCGGCTTCCCCCGGGCACTGGAGGCCCTGTTCGCGATCCTCTCGGCCGACCGCGACACGACCCTGGAGGAAATCCTGGCCGGCACTTCGACCCCGTTGCCCGAGAACGTGACCGAGGCCCTGGTGGGCGAAGCGTTCAGCCGGCTCGATCCCACCCAGCAGCGGGTCATGCAAGCCCTGGCCGTCTATGGCCGCCCGGTGCCGCCCGCGGCGGTCGATTACCTGCTCCAGCCCCACCAGCCCGGCGTGGACAGCGCCCCGGTCCTCGGCCGGCTGGTCAACATGCACTTCGCTCGCAAGGAGGCGGGCCGCTACTACTTGCATCCGGTCGATCGGGAATACGCCCTCTCGCGTATCTCCCCGGGCGAGGTCTCGGACCGATGCGTCCGACGAGCCGACCTTCACGCTCTATGGGCTTCGCCACCGCGCCGCCGAGTATTTCGAGCAGGCCCGCCTGCCCCGAGAGAACTGGAAGACGATCGAGGACCTCGCGCCGCAACTGGCGGAGTTCGACCTCCGCTGCGAGGGCCAGGATTATGAGACGGCGGTGATGGTGCTGGCACGAGATCAGTTTCGACTACCTGATGCTCTGGGGCTGGAACCGCCGTGTGGTCGAGCTGAACGAGCGCTTGCTCGGCAAGCTCGACGATTCCCGTCTCAAATCGATCATCCTGAGCAACCAGGGCCTGGCGTATCTTGACCTGGGTCAGGCGAAGCGGGCCATCGAGTACCACGAGCAGGCCCTGGCCATCGATCGCGAGGCGGGCGACCGACGCAACGAGGGGATCGACCTCGGCGAACCTGGGTCTCTGCTACTGGACCTTGGGCCAGACGGTCCCGCCATCGAGTATACGAGCAAGCCCTCGCCGTGGAGGTGGGCACCGACGTGGCAGATCGACCTGGCCCTGGGCTCCTGCTACTACCTGGGCCGACGGCCCGCGCCATCGACTACCTCGAGCGATCCTGGCCATACGCGAGGTCGGGACCGGCGCAGGGGATCACCCTCGGCAACCTGGGCTTCTGCTACACTACCTGGGCCAGACGGCCTGCGCCATCGAGTACCACGAGCAGGCCCTGGCCATCAAGCGCGAGGTCGGCATCCGCGCGGCGAGGGGATCACCTCGGCAACCTGGGCTCTGCTACCGCGACCTGGGCCAGACGGCCCGCGCCATCGACTACCACGAGCAGGCCCTGGCCATCGAGCGCGAGGTGGGCGACCGGCGCGGCGAGGGGATCACCCTCGGCAACCTGGGCCTCTGCTACAGCGACCTGGGCCAGACGGCCCGCGCCATCGACTACCACGAGCAGTCCCTGGCCATCGCGCGCGAGGTCGGCGACCGCCGCAGCGAGAGGCTACCGCTCTCTTTCGCCTGGCGCGGCTTCGCATCGAAGAGGGGCGGCATGAAGAC
Organism: uncultured Planctomycetota bacterium; assembly: GCA_963815795.1. GTDB lineage: Bacteria > Planctomycetota > Planctomycetia > Isosphaerales > Isosphaeraceae > JAKAUH01. The sequence goes on from CAWFIC010000017.1 coordinate 859,061, forward strand.
GCGATCCGGCAGGCGAGCGAGGCCGTGCGGATCGGCGAGGAGACCGGAGACCCAAGGATCATCAGCTCCGGCAACGAGACTCTGGCCCTGGCGCGTCTCTGCCTCGCGGACTTGCCCGCCGCTCGCGCCGCGGCGGAAGCCGCCCGCGTCGCCGACGTCCCGCTGAACAACCACAACGTCCTGGCGCTCCTGGGCCTGATCGCCCTGCGCCAGGGCGATCGCACCGCGGCCGCCGAAGCCTTCCAGGCGGCGATCGCGCATGCCGACGTGATGCTCGAGCGCTGCGACCAGAATTACAAGCGCCCTGGATGCCGAAGGGGCTGGCCCTGGCCGGCCTGGCGGTGCTCGAGGGAGGTCATCGCGCGGCCGAGGCCATCGCGGCGTTCCGGGCCGCCCGGGCGATCACCAGCGCCCCCGGGATCGTCGGCCGCCTGAAGCAACTCCTGGATGCCATGGCGCCGGCGGACGTCGCCGGTATCCTGGCCCCGGTCCACGAGGCCGCCGAAGGACGACACGTCACAGTCGAGGAATAGCCGGGCCGTCGTCATGGCCTTGCACGACCCGGCGAGTCTGCCGGAAATGTCGATTCAAGAGGTCTTTCCGGCTCGTCCCCACGCCTTGATGGCGGCTCGCAGGTCTTTGAGCAGTCGGCCAAGCGATTCGTCGGCCGACTCCATGGACCGCAAATCCATGGCCCTCACCAGTTCCTCCGCGTATTCAACTCCACCGAGCGGTGGCGTTATACCGGCGGCACGCACCGCCTCCAGCAGTAATCGCTTGTAACGCCCGCGCTCGCACTTCTGCTGCGGAGCATCGCAGCCGCGGCCGAGCACCGACTTGAACGCGGACGAGTCGAGCAACAGCCAGCGCTCGATGTGCGGGTCGGGGACCCCGTAAACCACCGGGCAGCCGCATTGAACGGCGACGGGCTCCAGCTCCTGCCGGCGTTTCAAGAACCCCTGACAGTTCGCGTCGCGGCCGATGATCAGGAGATCCGGTAGCCTGATGCGCCCCTTCCGGAGATCGCGGAGGAACTCCCCCAACTCCTTGACCACTCTCCCGCACCCGCCTCGCACGCTGTAGGGATGGATCGCGACTTCGATTCGATATTCCTCGCTCAGCCGACGGACCAGGGCCTTCAAGAACGTCTCGTGGGCGAAGTCCTCGACGAACAGCGCGACGTCAGGCATCGAGGTCTCCGCGCAGAATCCGTGCGGAGACACTCAGCGGCTCCTCCCCGTCCTCCATGGCCTCCGAGATCTGATGGGGCCGCCACAGCGGCAAGGTCGCGAATGGCTCGATCTGCGTGTCCCCGTCTTGTTTCTGGCAAGCATACAGATACTGTTCGGGGATCAGGTTGACCAGGAACGGCGAGTGGGTCGTCACGATCATCTGCGTCTCCCCCAACTCGGCTCGTGTCCGGAGCAACTCCGCGACGAGCTGGAGCCGCCGCGGATGGATGCCGTTCTCGGGCTCTTCGAAGCCGACAAGTCCCGGGACCTCCTTCGCCCCCGTCAATGCCAGCAGACCCAGGATGCGCAGCGTCCCTTCGGAGACCACCCGCGCCGGGATCAGCATCTTCCCCTCACGGAGCCGGAGGTCAACCTCTCCCAGGCTATTGACCTCCACTTCGATTCCGGAAATCGAAGGGATCATTTCGTGCAGCGCCTTCTCCACAGCCCGGAATTGCCGCTGGTCGCGCGCCGAGAGCGTATTGAGGAACGCGGCCAGCTCCTCGCCCATCACGCCGATGTGCCGCACTTCCTTGACGGGGTTCAGCGCCCTCATCCGCTCACGCGGCTCGAAATAATAGAACAGCCAGCTCTCCAGCTCCTGTCGCAGAGCGACCAGGTGGGGATAGTGCGGGGGATAGAGGGGCCGCGACAGGAGCGTATGGTCGAGGTATGTGTCATGATAAGTGGGGTGCGCCTGGCCTTCCATCCGGAGATGAATCCGCGAGTCCACCCGTTCCAGGAAGGGACGTCGCTTGCCGGTCGGCTGCCCTTTGGCGTTGAGGGCGGCCACATACTCATCGGCGACCCGCAGGATGCCCGACCCGGGCAGGACCTCGACCTCGACCCGATAGCGTAAGAATGTTTCGCGGATCGACGAGGATCCGTTGGACGGCGGGCCCGCTCCGGACCGTTCTTCGGGCGGACGCTTCATCTCCCGGATCTGCTGGTCGACCACCTTGACAATCGCCGGGGAAGAGCTCGACATCGGCCTGGATCGAGAACCGTGCCGAGTCTCGACCGAGCAGGCCAGGGATCCCTCTCTCGTCGAAGGAGAAGGACTCCAGGGGCTTGCCCCGATAGGGCGGTTCGAAGGCCGATTTCAAGGTGGGGCTGACCGCCATGCGCGACAGGAGTTGGAGCGCATCCAGGAAGTTGCTCTTGCCGGCCCCGTTCGGGCCGAACAGGACGACGAGCGGCTGGAGATCGACCCGGACGTCGGCCAGGGACTTGTACCCTTTGATCTCGATGCGCTTGAGCATCCCCGTACTCCATCCCGACGCCGTACCGGATGAGCTCGGCCTCGAGGTGATGGTGGCCCTCGGCCTCCAATTGCACGTCCTCTTCAATCATACCGATGTCCATCCCCGGTCACACCTACCTCCGCGGGCCGTTCGGGAGCGCTTCAGCAACGATTCGATGCGGAGTTTCTTGATGTTGTTGAATGCTCGAACCGCCGGTGCGTCGCCGCCGGGTAGACCATGTAGGTCAGCGCAAGTTGGTGAATGTGCCGAAGCCGCTGGAACGGTCGCGAATCGAGGACCGCGCGCTCGTCCGAGTCCAGCCGGACGAAGACATGGATCGGATCGCGGATCTCGTGGACATGCTTGCTCATCGGAGACCTCCCTGGTTTCCTTCGGCAGCCGGGAGCGACACCATCCACTCATATCGTCGAAACCTCGAAACCACCCACCCCCGAAAAAACCATAGATCCAAGAATTTTTGCGCAACTGCGGCCGATTTCCCGGCGATTATCTAGGTGAAGGGGCAGGCGGGTCGAAGCGGATTCCGGAGGCGAGGTTTTCGGCGGTCGGGAGCGGTGGACACTCAACCAGGCGAGGAGCCAGTCTACAGGATGCGGCGGCAAAGGTCTTCGCGAGCCCTCAACTCATGGTGCCATTCGTGCATCCGCGGTTCTGGTTGGTCGTGGGTGTGCGCAAGGATGGCGCCCGGTACTTCCACAATGGCCATGTCACGTGGGTCCGACTCTGAAAAATGAAAAAACGAACCCAAAGATACGCAAACTATGTGGGATAGGTGGATTATCCGGCCGCGCCGTCGCGCGTGGCAGCGAAGGCAAAATGACGAAACGAACCCAATGGAGGTCTGGAGATAATGCTGAGGATACGTTAACTACAGTGATCTTGATGATTCTGTGGAATATTCGGCCACTCGTCGGTGTGGAGACCTCGTTGGAAGGAAATGCGAAACGAACCCAATGGCATTATGGGCAATGTGGTTTGTCCGATGAAATTGCAGTAATTGTATCGATTGCGTGGGTTTTGAGCATTGAGCTGACCTCCATGAAACAGCCCCAAACCACGAGAGCGATGTGGCTCGCCCTGGCGGCCGTCTTCGGGGTCGAGCATCGCGGCACCATCCCGGCGATGGCGCCGGGCTACCCGCAGTCGCTCGAGGCGGACTTCGCCGGATCGATCGGGCCGGACGAGGGGGAGTGGGGCAAGAGTGGGCGTCTTGGCCGGATGCCGACCGACGTGGAAGCCGGCGGCGTCCCGGTCCAGGGACCGGCTGTTCGGGTCGTGCCGGCGAGCCTCGTCGGTGGGGCCGTCGGCACGATGCGGACGAGGTCGGACGAGGGGCGGTCCGGCACCGAGATCTTCGGCAAGGCCGGGCCGCCGCCGCGCGGGCCGGGCGTGGTCGTCCCCCGGCTCGAGGTCCACGCCGTGGCCGAGGCGAAACTCGAGCCGGAGTCGGCCCGGTCTTCAGCACCCGGCGGCCGGGGCCGCGACGCGCGAGCGGCGGTGGCGCCGGTAGATGATCGCCCCGCCGATGCTCCCCAGGCCCAGCAGCACCAGGGCGGAGGGCTCCGGGACCACCGACCCGTTGGGGATGTACGTGAGCGTGATCTGACCGCCCTGGGTGGTGGCGAATCCGAGGTCGATATTGTACTGGGCGCCGACGGGCACCGTCCCCTGATCCAGCAGGATATAGCCGGGCTTGATATCCGCATTGGCGAAGTACTGAGGATTATCGAAGCCGACGGTGTTGGCCCCCGTGCCGGCGGGGCCGGAGACCTCGAAGAGCAAGCTCGTCCAGGGGACGCCGGTGTCGTTGAGGATTCCCCCCGTGCCCGCGCTCGTGTGGATGAGGTATCCCCCGGGCCGTTGACATCGAGCGTGAACGAGATCGGTGCCACGCTCGTGAAATCCAGGCTGACATCGGCGGCGGAGGGAGTCACCCCATCGATCACCGCCGTGCCCGTGCCCCCAGGACCGCTGGGAGTGCTGATGGAGGTGATGTCCTGAGCCCCGGCCGCGGATGTCAGGACGACCAGCAAGGTCGGCACCATCAGGCTCCCCAGAGTACGCTTCAACATCGCAGACTCCTCGAAGATGATCCACCCCTCGAAGCGGGACCCGTTCGGCGGCGCACGCCGATCGCGGCCGCGCGAACCGCCCGCGCGCGACAGAACGAAACCGGACGGCGCAGGCCCTTCGGCTCGCGGACCATCGCAGCGGACCGCCTCACCTGCGCCCGCGTTCATCTAACCCGGGTCGGAATTATCATGGCGCGTCACCATCGACGCAAGATGGTAGATTTTTTTCGTCATTTTCGCATCAATAGCCATCATTTCCAGAACTGTCGATCTTGTAAGATCCCGGAATGTCCTCTTGTGACATCCGAGACGGGCCGGGAGGTCGCGGCGGGCGGCCTCGTCGGCCCGGACGGGCAACTTGCGGTGCGCGGGGGTAGCGGGCCCGCGGCCGGGAGGGTCGCGTCCGGTCGGGCGGCGGCGCGGCGGGCCGGCCTATGCACTCGGCGGATCGACCGGCTCGCGGACCCAGAAGATGAAGTCGGTCTGCGCCGGCTGGCCGCCGGCGGCGCGAACCAGCGAGGCGATCTGGCCGCGGTGGTACAGCGAATGGCCGTGGAGATGGATCAGCACGTCGGCGATGGCGGTGCGGTACCAGTCCCCTTCCGTTGTCCGATAGGTGAAGGCGCTTTGCAGGTCCGCGTCGGTCAGCCGGGCGAAGCGATCGGTCCAGCCGCGCTCGATGATCGCGAGCCGGGCCGTCAGGTCGTCGCTCGTCATGCTCGTGGGGAAGAGCTCCGCGGGCCGCTCGAAGGTCGGATCCATCCGGTGCAGCCACATCTGCCGCGCGGCGATGATGTGGCCCATGATGGTCAGCGCCTTCTGGTAGGGCTCGGAGGTTCGCCCCTCCTCCGGGACGGTGTCGAGCGACTCGAGCACCTGGCGATGGCTGTCCTTCTCGTACTCGAACCAGCGTTGGTACTGATCGATCAGCGTGGGTGTCATGATCACCTCGAGGGCCGGGATTCCGTGCGGCCGTTCAGGGGGGAATCGGGCTCACCACCGGGCGTTCCACCAGTAGACGACGAAGAGGCACGCGACGACGCCAACGATGATCCACCAGGGCTTGCGCTCCCGCGGGGCGTCCTCCTTCGAGAGGTAATGCTCGCAGTACGGGCACCGCTCCGCATCCTCGAGGACATCACGGCGGCAATGCGGGCAGGGGATGGTCGGCTCCTCGTCCCAGTCGTCCGGCCAATCCTCGTCTTCCGGGTCGTAGACCATCCCCGGATCGTCGTCATCCCAATCCTTCCAGCGGGCCATGGCCGGGCCTCCTCGTGCGCGGTCCCCGGGGCATCGGGCGTGGGACGGCCGACCGTTCGGGGGCGCGGCATCGATCGTATCGCGACGACGGCCGGCGTGCCAGCGACTCTCTTGAGAGGGAATCCGCATGCGACGAGCACTGATCGCCTTCCTGACCCTGGCCAGCCCGCTCCTCGGCGGGCCGGATGAGAACGACGTCTACGTCCTCACCGAGCCCGAGCACACCGCGGCGGAGGTCGCCAGGGCGTACGCCGAGATGCCGCCGGTCCGGTACCAGCCGCCCGCCGATCGCTGGGACCACCTGCTGGTCACGGCGTCCGTGCTGGGCCGGGGCGAGGGGACGCTGCGGATCGTGATGCTCGGCGACAGCATCGTCAATGATACCAGCCGTTCGCGGTGGGATGACCTGCTCCGCGCGGCGTACCCCGGGTGCCGGATCGTCCGGACGACCTGCGTGCGGGGCGGGACCGGCTGCTGGTGGTACAAGGAGCCGGGGCGGGTCAAGCGGTACGTGCTGGACTTCAACCCCGACCTGCTGATCATCGGCGGCATCAGCCACCGGGACGATGTCGACTCGATCCGCGACGTGGCCCGCCAGGTGCGGAAGGCCCGGAAATGCGACGTGCTCCTGATGACCGGGGCGGTCGGGCCGGTCGACCCGCGCGACGACGAGCAGTGGCGGTTCGAGGTCGATCCCAAGGGGACGGACTACCGCACCCGGCTGAAGCGGCTGGCCGACGAGGAGCGTGCCGGATTCCTGGACATGACGGCCTGGTGGGGGCGTTACATCCGGGAATCCGGCAAGGGTCTCGACTGGTTCAAGCGCGACCCGATCCACGCCAACATCCGGGGCGAGCAGATCCTGGGCCATATCCTGGCGGCGCACCTGGCTCCGCCCGTGAGTGGAAGGGCGCCGCAGTGACCGCGAATGTGCGAAGGGGTACTGCCGAGGTTTCACGGGTCGGGCGCCGGGGCGCACCGGGCGCCGCCGCGACGTCTGGCACGTCGACGCCTTTGACCGACAACGGCCGGGATACTATCCTGGAGGTGATCCAAATGCCGGCCGGCTCGCGACGGGTCGCTCGGCTCCGGTCATGGGCGCCCCGCCGTGTAGACGCACACGTCCGGGGCGTTTTCTTTGGGTAGAGGGCCGGTTGTGAAAGGGGTGACCATCGTGGTCCGCAGCATCCTGATCGGCCTCGACACGCCCGAGCACGTCGGGGCCCTCACCGAGCTGGGCATCCGCTGGGCGCGGCAATCTGGCGCCGCGCTCGAGGGTCTGGCGATCATCGACGAGCCGGGGATCCGTGCGATCGAGCCGCTCGGGGCGGTCGGCGGCAAGCCCGGCGTCAACCCGGTGTACTACATGGGGTACGAGAACCGCATGGACGAGCACCGGCAGCGAGCCGCGGGTCTGCTGGCGGACTTCGCCGCGCGCTGCGGTCGGGCGGGGGTGGCCCATGAGGAGATCGCGGGGCTCGGCGCGCCGAATGAGGTGATCACGCGCGAGGCGGGTGCCCGCGACCTGATCCTGCTGCCGTCGCGGTCGCACTTCCACTTCACCGCCCGCGAGGACGAGCCGGACGACGGGCTGCTCAAACGGGTCTTGAAGGACACGCCGCGTCCGGTCGTCGTCGTGCCCGAGTCGGCGACTCCGGCCGGCCCGGTCGTCGTTGCGTATGACAGCAGCCTCCAGGCCGAGCGCGCCCTGTCGGCGTTCGAGGCGACCGGCCTGGGCGGGGCGGGTCCGGTCCACGTCGTCGGCGTCGACGCCGACCCGGCCGAGGCCACCCGGCGGGCCGAGCGCGCCCGCCATTTCCTCGAGCTGCACCACGTCCAGGCGACGGCGCATGCGGTCCAGTCCGCCGCGCCGCCGGCCGTCGTCATCCTCGAGGAGGCCAAACGCCTCGGCGCCGGCCTGCTCGTCATGGGGGCCTACGGCCGGCCCGTCCTCCGCGAGTTCTTCCTCGGATCCGTCACCCGCAACCTGCTGGCCCACTGCCCCATCCCCATATTCCTCTTCCACTGAAACGCGACGCGAGACGCACGGTCGGGAGGCCGCGTAGGGTGCTCTATGAGCACCGCGCCGGCGGCCGATTCGGGATCGGTGCTCGGAGAGCACCCTACGGAGGTCTTCCGACACCGTCTCCATGGCCCTCACCCCCGAGCCGAGACATGCGCAACCCCGAGAGCGCCGGAACATCGCGATCAGGCCGCCGCCGGCGCCCAGTGCCATCAGGACCATCGACGACGGCTCGGGGACCGACTGCAACGCGGTGAACGTCATATCGAAGTCATTGGTGGCGCCGCCGTCGGCGATGGCCCAGGTGTTGTTGGCCGTCCAGTTGCCCGGCGTGCCGTCGCCGTACCAGATCGTGTTGAGCGCGGATCCGGTCAGCGGGGACGTCAGGCAGTCGAAGGGCCCCATGTACTGGCCCGGCGTGGTCGTGCTGTAGCTGGAGCTGACGATGGCGGTGAGCGAATCCGGGACCAAGAGCGGCGAGAAGTACCAGTCGACGCCGTAGCCTCCGTTGCCCGGCAGCGGCACGTTCGACGCCTGGACCTTGTACTCGGCGATCAAGGTGCCCGGCTGGTTCAGCCCGCTATTGGGGTCGACCGGCCCGTCGTTCTTGTAGAGGTCCAGCGTGTAGGTGTCGACCTCCTTGGGACCGATCGAGGCGAACACGACCTGCACGTGATCCAGGTAGCGTTCCGTGCCGGCGAACGTGACCTGGTTGCCCAGGTGGTCGCCGTTGGGGCGGTTCGGCGTCCCGTCGTTCTCGAACGGGACGAAGTCACCCGAGCCCTTGGCGTTGTCCGTGTAGATGACGGTGTCGCCCGCGGCGACGCCGCTGCCGAGCGACAGGACGAACGCCAGGCCCAGCGCGAGCCCGACGGCGCGGGTCGCGGATCGGCGGGGATTCAGGTGGTTCATGAAGGGGACCTCCGTTGCGATCGGCCCCGGCATGAGGGCCGGCGCGCGCCGCGGGGCCGAACCCGGCGCGCACCGTGGGCGCGGCCGCATCGCCGGGCCGGCGGACCGCGGACGAGCCGCGGGACCGGGGCCCTCGCCGAGGCGCAGCCTGGCCACGTCAAGAGACGGTCGATGCTCGATCGTTGGAGTAGAGGTGTTGTCGTGACCTCACCCGGCGCGCCGTCCACGCGGATCGCGGCCCGGGGCCGGGGATCTGTCGGGCCCGAGGAGCCGTACGGCCTCGGCGCGGAATCGGATCAGCTCCGGATTGCCGGGTGCATGGGCCTCGATCCCGGAGAGCGAGCGGTCGAGCCAGCGGCGGGCGGCCGCGACGTCGCCGAGCCGCCTGGCGGCCATCGCCAGGAACAGCCAGTCATAGGGGTCGCCGCCGGATCGGAGCCGCATCGACTCCGCCAGCGCGTCGATCGCCTCGGACCACTCGCCGGCGCGGTAGTGCGCGACGCCCAGGGTGTTCCAGTAGGCACCTTTGGCCGGGGCGAGTGCGACGGCCCGCTCGGCCAGCTCGACCGCCCCGGCCGGATCGTTGGGCCTCGCATCGGGGCGGCCGACCAGCAGCCAGGCCACGTTGTTGCACGCGGCGGGATCCCGGGACTCGCGGCCGGTGACGAGCAGGTAGCGAGGCTCGAGCTGACGCCGTACCTGTTCCGCGTCGCCGGCGCGTCCGGCGGATTCGAGCAACATGGCGTATTCGGCCTGGAGCAGCGTCAGGCTGATCAGGTTGTCAACGTCGCCGGGGACGTCCCTGGCCAGCCCGCGACGCAGCTCCAGGAGCGGCGGGAAGGCGTCGAGGACCGCCGACGGCCGGCCGGCCTTTCGCAGCAACAGGATCAGGTCACTGTAAGTGAAGGCCATCGCCGAACGGAGCAGGCGGTCGCCCGGCGAGGCCGCGAGCAGGTCCCGATACCGGGCGATCGACCGCCCGTAGGCGTCCTCGGCGCCCGGCTCGCCGAGGATCATCCCGATGAACCCGACCCGATGATCGGCGGCGGCGACGATCGCCTGCATCTCGGGGTCGGGGCGATACGCGCCGGACGATCTCCTCGTAGTAGCCCAGGGCGGAGCGGCAGAACGCCCGATCGCGCTCCAGCTCGGCGGGGTCCTGCGCGGCGGCGGTCGAAGCAATCCGCGCCAGGGCCCGGGCGGCGATATGGTCCGAGGCGTTGAAGGTGAAGAGCAGGGCCTGGCGCTCGTGCCGCCGTGCGTCCTCGGCCTTGAGCAGCGCGGCGTGCGTCCGCTGCCGCTCCTCCCAGAGCCGGGCCATGCCGAACGCCGAGGCCATGACCGCCAGGACCAGGAGCGCGGCGGCCGAGGCCGTCGCCCGCGCGTGCCGCCGCGGCCAGCGCGCCAGCCGTTCGACCGGTCCCGGCCGGCGGGCCAGGATCGGCCGGTCGTCGAGGAACCGGCCGAGGTCCTCGGCCAGCTCGCGAGCCGTGGCATATCGCCGCTCGGGCTCCTTGGCCATCGCCTTGCCGACGATCGTCTCCAGGTCGCGCGGGATGGCCGGGTCGAGCCGGCGCGGCGGGACGGGCTCGGCGTGGGCGATCCGGCGGAGCAGGTCCGCGCGGTCGTCGCCGCCGAAGGCGTGGCACGCCGTCAGCAGCTCATAGAGGGTGGCGCCCAGCGAATACACGTCGGCGCGGGGGTCGAGCACCCGGCCGCCCGCGGCCTGCTCGGGGCTCATGTAGCGCAAGGTCCCCGGCACGTCGCCACTGCCCGAGAGGTCGCCGCGGCCCTCCCACCGCGCCAGGCCGAAGTCGGTGACCCAGAGGTGGCCGCCCGGCTCGACCAGGAGGTTGCCGGGCTTGATGTCGCGGTGCAGGACGCCGAGGCCGTGCGCGTGCTCGAGTGCCTCGGCCGCCTGCATGGCCAGCCGCGCCGCCTCGCGCGGCGACGGGCCGTCGCGATCCGCACCGCGGACGCGTTCGGCCAGCGAGCAGCCCTCGATGAGCTGCATGGCGTAGTAGTGCACCCCGCGGTCGCAGCCGACGGCGAAGATCGGCACGATGTGCGGATGATGGAGCGCCGCCATGACCCGGGCCTCGACCTGGAACCGGGCGAGCGGCCGCGCGTCGGCCGCGCCGCCGGCCGGCAGGACCTTGAGCGCGACGCGGCGATCGAGCGAGGCCTGCTCGGCCTCGTAGACGACGCCCATGCCGCCCCGGCCGATCTCGCGGACGACGCGGAACTCGCCCAGCACGGCAGGCGCCGGCTCGAGCGGACGCGAAGCCTTGAGGAGCTCGAGCACGGGCAGCACCTGGGGCAGGACGCCGGCGACCTGCGGATAGCGCCGGACGAACTCGGCGACGTCGGGCGTCTCGCCGGCGGCGATGAGGTCCAGGTACTCGTCGGCCGCCCGGGCGACCAGCGTGGCCGCCGAGGTGGAGGACACGGCCGACGGCGGCTCGGCGTCCGGTGCGGGTGCGGTCGCGGTCGCGGGCGGGGCCGCGGCGGTCAGGTGTCGGTCCACAGGGTTGACTCCGTCAGTCCTTCGGCGAGCATCGAGGTGCGGAGGCGGAGCAGGGCCCGGCCGTATCGCTTGGCGCCGGCGGCCGGCTCGATCGCCAGCCGGGCGGCGGCCTCCTCGTACGACAGCCCCTCGAACATCCGCATGGCGAGGATGGCGCGGTCGGGCTCGGGCAGCCGGCCGAGCACGGCGTGGAGCCGGCCGGCCGCGTCGCGCGCCGCGGCCTGCTGGCTGGGCGTCGGCCCGGCCGCCGCCAGGCGCGTCGGCTCGCGCGGGGCCGCCGTGGAGTCATCCGGCATCTCCAGCGGTCGCTCGCGCCCGCGGTCCCGCCGCGCCGCCGCCGCGTGCCGCCGCAGCTTGCCCACCCGCTGGAGGGCCGTCCGCAACAGCCACGACCGGAACGGCATCGGCCGTCGCCCCGCGAATTCGTCGAGCCGCTGGAGCGCCTCGACGTGCGCCTCCTGGACCACGTCCGACGGGTCGAGCCGGTGGCGCAGCGACGGCCCGAGCCGCCGCGCGACCGCCCGCCGCAGCGCCGGGCGATGGCGCCGAACAGCTCATCGCGCGCCGAGGACTCGCCGTCGAGCGCCCGCCGCAGCAGGCCGCTGGATTCGTCCGACCCGGTGGCATCCGACTCGTCGTTCATCGTTGCACGCGCTCCCGGGATCGGGGCGTTTCGAGAGATCGACCTGGCCGCACGTCCGCCACGCCGCGTCCCGCGATGTCAACGGCCGTCGCTCTTCCCCGACCACTCCGTGCGCGGTCCTCTATCTGTGAGACCTCCCCAAACGATAGGGGATGTGACACCCTCGCGTAAAGTTCCCCGGCCCGGAGGGACTGCGCCGGAAACTGCGAGTCAAGGCGTTCACGGACGACCCGTGATCGGCGCGGGGTGGGCATCACCCGCCGGGCCCGGCCGGCCTTCCGGTCGGCCGGCGGGCGGTGTTCAACGTACCTGGTTTCGACGGCCAATCTTCTTCCCTACAATCGTCCGATGAGACTCAACCCCCTCGGAGAACGCACCGTGCGACCGGCGAACAGATCGCGGACAATGCCCCTGGAACGGCCGGCGATCCTCATCGTCCTCGTCCTGCTGCTGATCCCGGCCGACGCGCGGGCCCAGGCCCCGGCGCCCGCCCGGAAGCCGCCGAACATCGTGTTCATCTTCAGCGACGACCACGCCTATCAGGCGATCAGTGCCTACGGCGACCCGCGCCGGCTGATCGAGACGCCGCACATCGACCGCCTGGCCCGCGAGGGGATGCGGTTCGACCGCTGCCTCGTGCCGAACTCGATCTGCGGGCCCAGCCGGGCCTCGGTCCTGACCGGCAAGTACTCGCACAAGAACGGCTTCTACAACAACACCAACAGCCGGTTCGACGGCTCGCAGCCGACGTTCCCCAGGATGCTCCGCGCCGCCGGGTACCAGACGGCCATCATCGGCAAGTGGCACCTGGTCACCGACCCGACCGGCTTCGACGAGTGGCAGATCCTGCCCGGCCAGGGGGAGTACTACAACCCGCTCCTGATCCGCAACGGCATCCGGGCCAGGCACCCTGGCCACGTCACCGACATCATCACCGACCTGAGCCTCGAGTGGCTGCGAGGCCGCGACAAGTCGAAGCCGTTCCTCCTGATGTGCCAGCACAAGGCGCCGCACCGCGAGTGGCTGCCCGCCCTCCGGCACCTGGACCACGACCACGACCGCAAGTACCCCGAGCCGGCGACCCTGTTCGACGACTACTCCGGCCGCGGCCTGGCCGAGCACGACCAGGACATGACGATCGCCCGGACGATGAACAACGAGGACCTCAAGTTCGCGACGCCGAGGATCCTCACGCCCGAGCAGGGCCGGGAGTGGGACGCCTACTACAAGCCCCGTAACCTCGCCTACGTCAAGTCCGTTCCCGAGGGCAAGGACGTGGTGCGCTGGAAGTACAACCGCTACCTGCACGACTACCTCGGCTGCATCAAGGCCGTGGACGAGAGCGTCGGCCGGCTGCTGAAGCACCTCGACGACGAGGGGCTGGCGCAGAACACGATCGTGGTCTACACCTCCGACCAGGGGTTCTACCTGGGCGAGCACGGCTGGTTCGACAAGCGTTGGATCTTCGAGGAGTCGCTGCGGACGCCGCTGCTCGTCCGCTGGCCGGGCGTGGTGAAGCCGGGGAGCGTCAATGGCGACCTGGTGTCGAACCTGGACTTCGCCGAGACGTTCCTGGAGGCGGCCGGCCGGCCGGTCCCCGCCGCCATGCAGGGCCGCAGCCTCGTCCCCGTGCTGGAGGGTCGCACGCCGGGCGACTGGCGGAAGAGCTTCTATTACGAGTACTACGAGTATCCGCAGCCGCACCACGTGCGGCCTCACCACGGCGTGGTGACGTCGCGGTACAAGCTGGTGCGATTCGATCGACCCGACATCGATACCTGGGAGCTCTTCGATCGGGAGAAGGACCCGCACGAGCTGAAGAGCGTGTACGACGATCCGGCCTACGCGGGGATCGTCACCGAGCTGAAGCGGGAGCTCGGCCGGCTGCGTGCCGAGCTCGGTGTCCCCGCCGAGCCGCCCGCGGAAGCCTTCGGACAGACCCGCGCCGGTGGTCGGCCCTGATCCGTCCGGCGGGCCGCCGACCGATCGGGCCGTCCTCCTCGGGATCAGCGGAGGGCGAGGAACGGCCCGACGATCGGCTCACGATCGGGGGATGCTTGCGATCTCACCTCACATTGTGAAATTCCAGTGTATTTGCCGGTTTGACATTGTCCCGCGGGTATCCGGTCTCATAAGCTGGATCCGCGACCTTTCAGACGTGGAGAGGCGCGGCGATCGCCGGCGGGCGGTGCCGCGGCGCTTCTGGTCGATCGGAACGGCACAACGGAGCGGAGGGAGGCACGCGGGGCGGGTACGACCGGGCGAAGTCGCTCGGCGGTTCGGGACGGCGCGACGGCACGGGGATCGACACGATGGGGCAGGAACTGCACGCCGAGGACTTGGACTGGGAGAATGGGCGGGTCACGGTGAGCCGCTGCTTCGTCCGGGACATGGAGGGCCTCTGGTCGGAGGTGCTGAAGTTCGCCGCGGTCGCGGAGGACGCGCTGGATCGCAGCATCCAGGCCGTGCGCGACGGCCGGGTGGAGCAGGCGCTGGCGGTGAAGCAACAGAAGAGGCTGTTCGACCGGTGGGAGGTCCAGATCGAGCGGGAGTGCGTCCGGGTGCTGGCCTTGCACCAGCCGGTCGCCTCCGACCTGCGGCGGGTGGCCGCCGTGCTCAAGATCAACGGGGATCTCCACCGGCTCTGCGACCTGGCCCGGCACATCGCCAAGCGGGTCAAGAAGCTGGCGACCGACGCCTCGGCCGTCCCCATTCCCCAGGCACTCGAGAACCTCGGCCTCGAGGCGCTCGATCGGGTCCACGACAGCCTCGACGCGCTGACCCGGTCCAACGTCGCGTTGGCCCGGTCGGTCATCGCCGCCGATCAGCAGATCGACCGCGACTATCGCGCCGTCCAGAAGCAGCTCAAGCAGGAGATCGCGCTGAATCCCGAGCGGATCAACACCCTGTTGCGACTGGTCAACACCGCGCGGAACCTCGAGCGAATCGCCGACCATGCGGTCAAGATCGCCGAGTCGGTGATCTACCTGGAACAGGGCGACATCCTCAGGCATCGCCCGGCCGGCGGCGAGGCGGCCGCACCGGCCGTGGGCTGAGGGGCGATCCGGGTCGGGTTCAGTCAGCGAGCCCGGCGGGCCGGGCGAGCAAACTGGAAGAACGGCCGGGCCATCGTCTTCAGGCCCTTCTTGGTCACGTTCACCTGGGGCGAGACGCTGGCCAGGAAGTTCGTATCGCCGTTGTACTGGGCCTTCACCTTGGTGTTCAGCACCCGGGAGGCGTTGAGGGTCAGCACGGCCCCGCCGCCCGTGAGATTGACGGACCCGATCTTGCGGCTGCCCGAGAAGAAGACGACCGGGCCGGTCGGGGTCCCGCCGCCGGGCGAAGCCGCCAGGACGTCCGCGTCCAGCTCCACCTTCGTGATCTGACCGCGCCGGTTGCGGATGGCATAGGCGGTGATGATCGACTGGCTATTGGCCTGGCTCACCACCTCCTGGATCGCGGCCGACTGGCTGGCCAGCACGTTGGTGTTCCCCGCATAGGCCGCCGAGATCGTGTGGCTGCCCAGGCCGAGAGCCGACATGGTGAAGGTCGCCAGCCCGTTGGTAGGATCGACCGGAACAGAGGCGGCCAGGGCCCCGTCGACGAAGAAGCTGACGGCACCCGCCGTGACGGGGCTGACCACGGCCGTGAAGGTCACGGTCTGCCCGAACACCGATGCGCCGCCGGGCGAGGTGATCGTCGTCAGGCTGCTCGCCTTCGCGACGGTCAGGGTGCCCTGGTGGAACGTGATGGCGTAGTTGGGCGAGGTGGCGCCCGCGGCGTCGATCGCATAAGCCCCCACCGGGCTGGCCGAATTGGCCGGGGTGGTCAGGATCACCGGCGTCGTCAGGCTCGCCGGGCCCTCGCCGTTTACGAACCCGCTGTAGCTGGCCGAGAACGTCGGGTTGGGTACCCCGAAGACCCGGGACGCGTCATTGGCCGTGATGGTGAGGTCGGCCTTGGCGATTTGATCGGTGATCGCGGTGGGGGCGATGTCGTTGTAGTTGGCCCCGCCGGTGAAGGACCAGGAGTCGCTGTAGGTCCCTGCGGCGGTGTGGGTGGTGTTCAGGGCGACGGTGCCGACGGTGGACCCGGTCTCGCCGTTGACGCCGGTGATCGAGGCGACGGTCGCCGTGTGCGACTGTCCGTCGTAGGTGACGTTGTAGGGCGTCACCACCACCGTGGCGTTGGCCTTGGTGATGCCCTGCGAGCAGACGTTCGTACTGGTGCTGGTATTGAACGAGGAATCGCCCAGGTATTCTGCGTAGATCAAGTGCGGCGACCCGGTGACCGGGAGAGACGTGGTTGTGAAGGAGGCCACGCCGACGCCGTTGAGGTTGCCTTGACCGATCTGCTGGCCGTGGTTATTCGGGTCGCCGTCGTAGAACTCCACCGTGCCCGTCGGCAGGCCGCCGAAGGCCGGGGTGACCAGCGCCCAGAAGACGATCGAGGTGCCGTACATCGCCGACGGCAGCGCCGAGGAGGAGACGCTCGTCGTCGTGCCAGCCGTCGTCACCCCCTGACCGCCGGTGAGCGTACCCGTGCCGGAGAAGTAGAAGCTATCGCCCGAGTAGGACGCATAGATCTGATGAGTGCCGATCGTGAGCGAGCCGGTCGAGACGCTGGCGTTGCCGGACGCGTCGAGCCTCTGGGTGGTGCCGATCTGCTGGCCGCCGCTATTCGGGTTGCCGTCGTAGAACGTCACGGTGCCCGTCGGCGTGACCCCTCCCCCGGAGACCGTCACACTGAAGGTCACGCTCTGGCCGAATTGCGACGGGTTGGGGGCGGCATTTACCGTGATGGTCGGCGTCGCCTTGGCGGTCAGGACAACGTCTTGGCCACTCTGGCCGCCCCGGTAGGAGATCTGGAAATCGTAGGCGCCGACCGGGACGATGGCGCCCTCGAGCAGCCCGTTGAAGGTCCCGCTGACGGCGGAGCCGCTGTTGTTCTTGATGATCGTGAGCTGATCGCCGGGCGTCGGGGTGTAGGCCCCGCCGAGCGTGGCACTCAGGGTGGCCCCGCCCAGACTGACCGTGCCGGAGGCGACGACCTGGTCGTAGCCGCTGGCGCCGCCCGGCGTCGTGCCGTCGAGCTGGACGGAGTAGATCGAGTTGCCGTCGAGCGAGAACGCGCCGGTGTGGAGGACGTTGGGCGCGTCGGCCGGAGCGACGGTCCCGCCGGTCGAGACCACGTTGCCGACCGCGCCGCCGCCGAGGGTCCCGCCGGCGTTGACGTCAACCTCGCTGCTGGTCGCGATGCTGCCGTCCACCTCGAGGATGCCGCCGGAGACGGTCGTGGTCCCGGAGTAGCTGCTGGTGCCGGTGAGGATCAGCGTGCCGGTGTCGGTCTTCGTCAGCCCATGGCCGCCGCTGTTATCGCCGATGGCGCCGGCAACGGTCAGCGAGCTGGTTGTGTCAACGTCGATCGTCGCGTCGCCCGCCAGGGTGACGGCCCCATTGATCGTGTAGGGCGAGGAGAAGTTGGTCTGCAAGGTCAACCCACCGTCGAGCTGGAGGCCGCCCGAGGGGAGGTTGTACGTCGTCGAGACAATGTCTTCGAGGGTCGCCCCGCTGGCGATCTCGACGGTCCCGGTGGTCCCGGTCGAGGAGGCCCAACCGACCTCGAGGGTGCCGGCGGAGACGATCGTGCCTCCACTGTAGGTGTTAGGGGCGGAGAAGAACAGTACGCCGGCGCCGGCCTTGATCAAGGAGTAGTTGCCGCCGCCGTCGCCGATCGGGTCGGCGACGGTGAGCCTGGCGCCGGTGTCGATGGCGATCGTGGTCCCCTGGTCCAGCAAGACGGTGTTGATGATTCCGTTGGACCCGCTGACGCTCTCCAGCGCGGGGATGGTGGATGAGTCAAGCGTGATGGCGTTGAAGAGGTTGATCCCGACGGTTCCGCCGATGAGCTGGAGCGAGCCGGTTCCGATGACGAACACGTCGCCGGAGGCGAGGGCGGAATTGTTGCTGACCTGGAGGATGCCGGCGGAGACCGTGGTGCCGAGTGTATACGTGTTGGTGCCCGAGAGCACCAGGGTGCCCGAATCGAGCTTGGTGAGGGAGTGCGCGCCAGGACGGTGGAGTAGATGTGGAGGACGCCCCCCGAGGCGACGTCGACCTGGCCGTTGACGAGGGCCAGGTTGCCGCCGATCGACGCAACGTTCGGGGAGGCGTTGGCCGTGATGCCGCCGTTGACGGTGAGTGTACCGCTCCAGGTCCCGATCGTGCCACCGGTCATGGTCAGCGTCGCGATCGTGTCGTTGGTGTAGTAGAGAGTGAGCACCGCACTCGCCCCATCGATGGTCACGTTCGAGGTCGAGGCGATCCCGCCGCCGGCATTGTCGATGGCCAGGGCCGTGTCCGTGCCGTCGCCGATGATCAGGTCGCCCGGGACGGCGACGATGTTCGCCGGCTCGCTCAGGCTGAGCTCCCCCTCGTCGACGGTCGTGGCCCCGGAGTACGTATTGATCGAGCCGCCGCTGTACTCCAGCGTCCCGGCGTCGGTCTTGGTCACGCCGTAGCCCGCCCCCCCGGAGATGATTCCGCTGAGATCCAGCGTGTCGGTGGCGGCGACGTCGATCGTCGCGTTGGCCGAGAGGGTGATGGCTCCGGACAGGGTGTTGTTGCCACTCTGGTTGACGATGGCGTTGCCGGTCGAGACGAGGGTGAAGGGATTGGTGAGCGTGAAGCCGCTGCCCGAGATGTCGAGCTCGCTGTCAACTTCGACGGTGCCGGAGCCCAGGGCGCCGGCCTGAGTGACGGCCAGGGTGCCGGCGGAGATGATGGTGCCGCCATCGTAGTTGTTCGCCGCCGAGTCGAGCTGGAGCGTGCCCAGGCCGCTCTTCGTCAGCGAGTCACTGCTCGAGCCGTCGCCGATCGCGCCGGTGACGTCGAGCGTGCCGCCGGTCGCGACCGTGAACGTCTGGTCCTGGCCGAGCGCGACGTCGAGCGGGAAGGTCTGCGTGCCCGACGTGTAGGTCGTCGTGATCCCGTGATTCAGCGTGACCGCAAGACCACCGAACGTGTAGCCCGTGGCGTCGATCTCGATCGAGTCGAATGTCGTGCCCGCTGTGAAGTTGTTGTTGGTCCCGAAATGGCTGACCCCCGTCGCCGGGAAGATGAGCTCGTCGCCCGCTTGCGGCGCGACATCGGCTTGCCAGTTGCCGGGCGTCATCCAGCTCGTGTCGGGATAGCGCCGCCGGTCCAGGTGTCTGTCGGGAGCTGCGCGGTGAGAACGACCGACGTGCCGCCGGTGTAGTTGATCAGGAACGGCTGATTGCCGACGAAGAACCTGCTGCCTTCGGTCAGAGTATTCCCGACGATATCCTTGAAATTGCCGCTGATGCCGCCCGCCGCCGTCATGATGGTGAATTGAGCACCCGGGCTAGGAACGTACCCTCCACCCAGCGTCACGTTGAGCGTGGCGCCGCCGAGTGCGACCGTGCCCGGCGAACCGATCCCCTGGGTCACATCATAAGTGCCCGCCGTGGCACCGTTGATCTCCTCGTAGAAGTGGGCGCTCGCGTTGAGCGTCACGCCGGCGGTGGTGATGGTGCCCGGGCTGTGCACGGGCGAGAAGAAATGGCCGCCACCCAGCACGGTCACCAGGCCCGCCGTCCCCGTGCCGTCAACCGTGCTGCCGGATTCGACCGTGATGGAACTGGTCGCCGGGAGCGTGCCGTTGACCTGCAGTGTGCCATACACGTCGATGGGTCCCGCGAACGCGGGCGTGCCGGTGATGATCAGCGGGCTGCTGCCGGAATCGCGGAGTGTGTAGCTGCTGTTGGCGATCGACGAGATGGACAGCGTGTTGCCCCAGACGCCGATCCCGGCGTCGGCACTCAAGGTGATCGTGCCCGAGTAGACGTTGTCGCCGTTGCTCTGGATCGCACCGGCGCCGGAGTCGCCGTAGCCGGAGATCGTGATCGGGTTGGTGACCGTGATCGGGCCTTCCAACATGACTGTGCCACCGTTCGCCGTCTGCAAGGACGCCGAGCCCAGCGCCGTGGCACTGGTCACCTCGAGCTGCGTCGCGCTGGCGACCAGGTTGTTGGTGGCGGCGAAGACGTCGTCCCCGTTGGTGAGATTGACCCGCCCGCCGTTGACGAACGTGATCGTCCGCAAGGTCGCCGCGGCGACGGCGCCCTGGAAGACCAGCGTGGCTCCCGATTCGGCGCCGATGTCGGTGTCGCCGGCGACCGAGAGCGGGCCGCTGAGGGTCGCGGTACCGTTATTGATCGCGTCGATGGCGCCGGTTCCCGAGGTCGTGCCCTGGACGGTGATCGGCTCGGCCGAGATGACGCCGGTGGAGGCATCGAGGAGCAAATGGGCGCCGGTGTCGATCGTCGTGCCCGCGCTCGAGTCGATCGTCCCGGAACCGGTCAGTTCCAGGGCACCCTGGGCGATCGTCGTCGTGCCCGTATAGGTGTTCGCGCCGGAGAAGACCAGGGTCCCGCCGCCGGAGGTGGTCAGGTTGGCCGCGCCGAGATCGCGCCTGACATGGTGAGCGTGTCGCCGGTCGCGACCGTGAACGTCTGGTCCTGGCCGAGCGCGATGGCGAGCGGGAAGGTCTGCGTGCCCGACGTGTAGGTCGTCGTGATCCCGTGATTCAGCGTGACCGCATTACCACCGAACGTGTAGCCCGTGGCGTCGATCTCGATCGAGTCGAACTGCGTCCAGTCAGGGAAATCATTGGTGGTCGTTTGCTGCGTGATCCCGGTGGGGAAGTCCAGCTCGTCGCCCGCGGTCGGCCTGATCCCGGCAGCCCAGTTCGCGTCTGTCATCCAGTTCGTGTCAGTCGCGCCGGCGCCACCACTCCAGAGGTCGACGGGGACGAGGGCCGTCAGAGTCACGCTCGATGTGGTGTAGTGGATCTGGAGAGGATAGTGGTTCTCCAGCAGGATGGTGCTGCCATCCGTCAGGTCGTGCCCGGAGCTATCCTGGAAGGTGCCGCTGATCGAGCCGGCCGAGACGATCGTGTAGGTGTGCCCCCTGACCAGCGACGGGCCCGTGCCCAGCGCGAGCGTCAGCGTCGGCTCGGCCGTGAGGTCGACCGTGCCGGTGGCCGAGAGCTGGTCATAATTCGTGCCCGCAACGCCGTCGTTGAGCACCACGCGGAACGTCGAGCCCTGGTCGAAATCGACGTCGCCCGTGGCGGTGAAGATCGCGGTCGAGCTGCTGGTCCCCGGCGCGAGCGTGGCCCCACTGTCGACCGTGACGGCTCCCGTGACCGGGCTCGCACCGGCCCCGCCCGCCAGGGTGCCGTCCACGATGGAGGGACCGGAGAACGTGTTCCCGGCGCCCAGGACGAGCGTGCCCGCGCTCGTCTTCGTCAAGCCGTAACCGCCACCGGAGTCGGTAATCGGGCCGGCAAGCGTCAGCGTTTGCGCGGTGGGAACATCGATGCTCTGACTGGCATCGAGAGCGATGGGGCCCGAGACCGTGTTGTCACCCGAGGAGTTCAGGAGCTTGGCGATCGACCCGCTGACGCCCGAGCCGGAAAGTTCGAGCCCGACCGGGACCGTGATGCCGTCCGAAAGTGCGAGCGAGGCCCCGTCATTGACGTGGATCGTCTGCGACGAGGTACCCGCCGCATTGCTGTTAGACAGTTGCAGATAGCCTTCGGTCACCGTGATGTCGTTGCTGTAGGTCGAATTGTCCGCGGTCAGGTCGACCCGGCCTGTGGCACCATTTGTGATGTTGAGCGTGCCGCCGCTCGCCGTGGTGTTGTCCAGCGCCCCGCTGACCGTCAGCGTGCTGCCGGAGACGGCGCCCAGGTCGACCTCGACGTCCTTGTTCCAGGTCACTCCTCCGGACAGGGTCGCGTCGCCGGAGACGACCTGCACGACGACCGGCGAGGTACTCAAGGGCTGCGACGGGATGTAGATTTGCTGGGCGATGGTGAGGTTCGCGCCGGAGAAGTAGACGGAGGTCCCAGGGTAGACATAGACCTGATTGCCTGCGATATCGAAGGCGTCGTTGCTCTCGGCTTGCAGCGCCCCAGCCCGCACCGACATTCCGCTGAAGCTGTTGGTGCCGGACAGGGCGAGGACGCCTGCACCGTCCTTCCACAGGCCGCCGTCCTGGATCGCCGCGCTGACTCGCAGGTCCACCTCCGGGGAGATACTGGAGTCCTGCGCCACGTTGAAGCTCCGGAGGTCGCTCTTCAGGTCGAGGACGGCGTTCGAGCCGCCGATGGTCGCGGTCTGGTGCAGCGTCGTCGAGGCATGGCTCGTGATGGGCCCGGCGACCGTCAGCGTGGCGCCCGTCATGCCGGTGCCGATCGTGACGGTGCTCGCCGTGACGTCCAGCGTCGCGATCGTCTGGTCGGCGGAATCGTCGAGCTGGTAGGTTCCATATTCATTGACGGTCACGCCGCTCGTCGGTGCCAGTTGACCGGCGTAGACCTCCTCGACGGTCCCCGGCGTGCTCGCCGAGCCGTTGATGATGAGGTCGCCGGGCACGGCGACGACGCCCGCCGGCTTGCTGAGGCTGAGCGTCCCTTCCTGGACGGTGGTGGTGCCGCTGTAGGTGTTGGGGTTGGCACCGCCGAGGACCAGCGTGCCCCCGCCGGTCTCGGTCAAGCTGAAGCCGAAGCCGCCGTCATCGATCGCCCCCGAGAGCGTGAGCTGGCCGGCATTCACACCGACCGTGGCGTCGCCGGTCAGGGTGATGTCGCCCGAGAGGGCATTGGACCCGGCCGCGTTGACGATCGCGCCGGCGCCCGAGATGCCGGAGCCGGCGACCGAGAGCGGGTTGGCGATGGCGATCCCGGTCGCGCTCGAGAGCTCTAACTCGCCGCCGCTCACGACGATGGAGTTGTCGGTTCCCGCGCCCAGGGCCGCAGCGTTGGTGGCGATGACGGTGGCCCCCGGCTCGATGTTGACGATGCCGGTGAAGGTGTTGGTGCCGTCGAGTTGGAGGACGCCGCCGGTCACGGTCATCCCCCCGCCGGTGCCGGAGATCGCCGCCTGGACGTCGAGGTCGACCCCGCTGGCCGCGCCGCCAGTGATGATAAAGATGCAAGGGGAGGCGTCCAGGTCGAGGTTGCCGACGATCATCGCCGTGGTCGAGGAGGAGTTGATCTGGACGTCGCCGCCGAGCGTGACCAGGCCGGTGGCGGGATCGGTGGTGATCGACCCGCCGGTCATGGTCAGGAGGCCGCCGACCGTGAGCGCGCCGGTCTCGGTCGTCACGGCGCCGCCGGAGACGGTCAGGGAGCCGATGGTGTCGCTTTGGCCGTTGAGGTCGAACGTGCCGTTGGCGTTGACGGTCACGTCCGAGCCGTCGTCGATCTGGTCGGCGGCGGTCTCCTGCACCACCGCCGTGTCCGAGCCAAGTCCCACGACCAGCGGGCCGGCGACCGCCGCCCCGCCGGGGGCCGACAGCAACAGCGTGCCGGCGTTGACCGTCACCGTGCCGCTGTCGGTGTCGGCGGCCGCGGCGCCGAATTCCATCACCCCGCCGGCCTGGTTGAGGCCGGCCGAGCCATCGATCGGGATGGCGATGTCCAGGCCGACCCTCGGTGTCGTGGCGTTGATCGTGAAGGTCGGCGTGCCGGTGCCCAGCTCCAAGGTCCCGGTCCCGTCGATGGTCGACCCGAGGGCCGAATCATTGATCGTGGCGTCGCCGCTCAGGGTGAACGTGGACCCGGTGCCGGTGTTGATGTCGCCGCCGGTCATGGTCAGGCCGGCCGCGGTGAGGTTCGAGCCGGCGGGCAGCGAGACCAGACCGCCGGTGACGGTCAGGTGGTTGATGGAATCGGAGAAGCCGTTGAGGTTGAGCGTGGCTGCGGAGTTGGCGACCGTCACGTTCGTGGTCGTCGGGAGCTGTCTGGACCCCATGTACTTGACCGTCGCCAACCCGGAAGAGCCGTTGCCGATGTACAGGTCGCCCCCGATCGCCCTATTCGCGGCCCCGGAGTTGAGGTCGAGCTCTCCCTGGACCACGGTCGTCGTGTTGGTGTAGGTGTTGGCCTGCGCGGAGCCGTACACCAAAGTACCTCCGGCGATCTTGGTGACGCCGTAGTGGCCGCCGGCTTCGCCGATGGCTCCCGAAATGGTCAAGGTGCTGCCGGACTGCACGTCGATGCTCGCGTAGGCCTCGAGCGTGATCGGCCCGCTCAGGGTGTTCGAGCCGGCCAGGCTCAGAATCTCCGCGTTCGAGTACACGTACACCACGATGCTGTTGGAGAGGGCAACTCCGCCACCCGTGCCGTCGAGGGCCAGTGAGCTGGGATCGTCGATGATGACCGTGCCGGTGCCCAGGGCGCCGGTCTTGGTGACGTCGAGCTCGCCGGCGACGACTATCGTCGTTCCCGAATAGGACCCCGCGGCATTCAACTGCATCGTGCCCGGCCCGGATTTGTTGAAGCCCTGCGAGCCGGTGATCGCGACGCCGACCACGAGGTCGTCGGTCTGGCCCGTGCTGGCGACGCTGAAGGTGATCGCGCTTTGGGCGGCGAGATTCAGGCTGCCCGAGGTCCCGGTGATCGACGCGGTGGCGCCGTGGCTACCGTTGATCGTCACGGGCGTGACCGAGGAGTTGAGTGTCAGCGTCCCGGCGCCAGGTTGATGGTGCCGCCGTCCATCGTCAGCCCGCCGAGGGTGTCGGCGTTGCCGTTGAGGACGAGGGATGCCCCCGCGCCGTTGATCGAGACCGACTGGCCGTTGACCTGGCCCGCGGCGAGGTCCTCGACCTCGCCGGTACCGGTGATGGACAGCGAGCCGGCCAGCGCCGTTCCGCCGGTCACGTCGAGCGCCAGAGTGCCGGCGGAGACGGTCGTTCTGCCGGTGTAGGTATTGGGCGCGGTGCCGGTGTATTCGAGTGTGCCGGCGCCAGGGAGCGTCATGCCGAAGCTGGACCCAGACTCGGAGATGACGCCGTTGAGGGTCAGCGTGTCGGTGGAGTCGACGACATTGATGGCCGCGTTGGCCGCCAGGGTGACATCGCCGTGGATCGTGTTGGAGCCGCTGACGTTGACGATGGCGTTGCCGGTCGAGTTGAGCGTGAAGTCATTGGTGAGGGTGATGTTGGCGCCCGAGAGGTCCAGTTCGCTGTCGACGGTGACGGGGCCGAAGCCCAGGGCGCCGCTGGCGCTGACGGCCAGGGTGCCGGCCGAGACGATGGTCCCGCCGCTGTAACCGCTAGTCGACGACGTCAGGGTCAGAGCCTGCGGGCCGGCCTTGGTCAGCGCCGGGGCCGCTGGTGTCGCCGATGGCGCCGGAAATCGTGAGCCCGCCCAAGGCGACGTCGATCGTCGCGCCGCTACTGGAGAGCCCCATCGTCCCGGAGAGGGTGCTCGTCCCGCCCATGTCGACGATCGCGCCGCCATTGCCGCCGGTGGCCCCCGTGCCGGCCACCGAGGTGAACGGCGTGACGAGGGTGACGCCGGTCAGGTCGAGCTCGCCGCCGGCGTCGATCGCGATCCCGCTGGAGCTGGCCAGCGCACTGCCATTGGTGATCGAGACGATGCCCGCGGCGATCGTGGTGGGGCCGGTGTAGGTGTTGGTGCCCGAGAGCGCGAGCGTCCCGCCGCCGGTCACGGTCAGGGCGCGGCCGGTGGTCGGGCTGCCGTCGCCGATGGCGCCGGAGATGGTGAGCGCGCCGGAATCGACCGCGATGGTGGTATCGGCCGAGAGGGTGACCGGCCCGGAGATGGTATCGCTCCCGGCGGAATTGACGATCGCGCCACCGCCGCCGCCGAGGGAAGAGCCCGTGCCGGCCGCCGTGATCGGGACGGAGACGGTCACGCCGCCGCCCAGGTCGAGCTCGCCGCCGGAGTCGATCGCGATGCCGCTCGAGAAGGAGGCCGCGGCGGTCGGGGTCACGATGCCTGACGCGATCTCCAGCGGCCCGGTGAAGGACTCGGCGCCCGAGAGTTCCAGGTTGCCGTTGCCGGTCTTGATGAACCCGCCCGCGCCGCCGATCGTGGCCGAGATGACCATGTCGGGCGTGCTCGGGTTGTAGGGGTCGGCGATATGGAAATTGTGGCTGCCGGCCGCCAGGGCGAGCTGGCCGGCGAGGCTGACCTGGCTGGTCGAGGAACCGTTGGAGAGGTCGCCGGTCAGGGTGAGCGTGGCGGTGACGCCGGTATCCAGCGACGCGTTGTCCAGGGTCAGGTTGTCGATGGTGTCGTCGGAGCCGTCCATCTGCAGCGCGCCGGTGCTGGAGATCGTCAGCGACGAGGTGGTCGCCGTCTGGTTGGGCGCATCCAGGATGACCGTGCCCTGGCTCGCGCCGTCGCCGATGGTCAGGTCGCCCGGGATGGCCGTCGAGCTGGTCCCCGAGTTGATATCGAACTTGTCCAGCTCCAGCGTCCCATCGGTGACCAGCGTGGTCCCGGTGTACGAGTTGCTGGCGGCGCCCGCCATCACCAGCGTGCCGCCCCCGGTGAGGGTGAGCCCGGTCGCGCCGGAGAGGCCGCCGCCCAGGTCGAGCTCGCCGCCGGTGGCGACCGAGATGGTCGCGATGCCGAGGACCGTGTTGAGGTTGTCCGACGACGTGCCCGAGCCATAGCTCGCCGCGATCCCGTTGGTCACGTCGACCTGGTTGCCGAGCAGCTCGTAGCCCCATCCCGAGATCGTGATCGAGTGGAAGGGCGTGCCGGACTGGAAGTCGTTCACCGAGACGAAGGGGGTCGTCCCGGTCAATTGTGGGAAGACCAGGTCGTCGTTCGCCTGGGGGACGCCGTTCTACCAGTTGCCGGCGTTCTGCCACAGGTTCGTGCCGCCCAGCCCGGTCCAGACGTCGGTGTTCGAGAGGACGACCCGATCCTCCAGCACCTCGAGGATCGGCATGTTCCCTCGGAGGCGGTTCGCGCCGCGGCGGCGCCGGATGGATCGGATCTTGATGGAACGAGACGCGGGATCGAGGGTGGCAAACACGAAGAACTCCGTTGTGGGAGGGTGCTGAGCGGTGAAGCCAGGCGCATGACGTTGCGCCGATTGAGGGGCGAGACCCGCGTCCGTTGGGCCGACGTCCCCGGGGCGGACTGCGCGGGGCCGCGGCGAGCGAGCCGTGTTCCTGGCGTCGCCCGGCAGGTCGTCCGCTGCGAACCCTAGGACAGCGAGGTCCGGATTGCAATTCGCCGCTCGCCACGCCCCTCAATCTGAGGGATGTGAAGGAATCGGAACGAATCCCGGAGTTTGCGGGCCCGGATAGCGCAAGATCTTGTTGCGCAGATCGTGAGCCCATTTTTTATCCTGAATTCGTTCGGGTCGATCCTCTCACGGCCACCTCGGAGGACGGCAAGGTGCACGGCACGGCGCTCGCGCGGCGTGAAGCCGGTGCCGCGGTCGAGCCGCACCGCCGGCGTGTGGCGGAGTCGTGCCGCGGCGGGTCGAGCGATCTCGTCCCGGCCGGCGTCGAGAGGGATCGGTTGAGGGGATTTCGCCGGCTCGCCGCGCCAGAAAGAGTTCACGGTCCGGTTCGGATTATCCTACGGTTAATTTACCGGGAGTGTCTCGGAGTCGGCTCATCGCCCTCGCCATGGCGCGCGAGTCCTCATCGTGGGCTGTGGGGCATCCACCCGAGCGGCAATGCGGTCGCCTGAATCGTGCTGATGAACCGTCCGGAGCGCGCGGGTGCGCTCCGGACTCACGAATGAATGACCGAGCGCCGCCGCGCCCGGCCGACTCGCGCCGCGCGAGCCGCGGAGTGGTGTCAGCCTCACCTGAAGGGCAGATCCATGTTCGAGAAGCATCGCCGTCGCGTCGCTGCCAGCGTCCTCGGTCCTCAGTCACGGCGCCATCGCCGGATCTTGACGCTGGATTCACTGGAGGAGCGCATCGTCCTCAGTCCCACTCCCACGGTCTACACGGTCTACCTGACGACCGACAACGGCGCGACGTCGGCGGGCTTCGGCTCCGGCACCATGGGCGACCTGCGGTATTGCATCAATCAGGCCGATGCCGATCCGAATCCCGACGGCACCGACATCGAGTTCGCCCCGAGCGTCTTCGGGACGGCGCAGACGATCTTTCTTTCATCGAAACTGGGCACGCTGGACCTCGCGGATACGGCCACCACGACGAACGGGTCCCCCACGACGCACGGTCCGATGACGATCGAGGGCCCGGACGCCGGTGTCACCGTCAGCGGCGGCCACAAGGTCGGGGTATTCCAGGTCTCCGCCGGGGTCACGGCCTCTCTCTCGGGCCTGACCATCACCGGCGGCTCGGCCACCGGGAGCGGGGGCGGCCTGCTCAACCAGGGTGCGACGACTCTCACCGACTGCACCCTCTCCGGCAACTCGGCCGCACCGGTGGGCAACGGCGGCGGCCTGTACAGCAGCGGTTCGATCACGCTCACCGACTGCACCCTCTCCGGCAACTCGGCCGGAGTCCTCGGCGGTGGGCTGCTAACCTTCGGTACGGCGACGATCACCGACTGCACCATCTCGGGCAACTCGGCCGGATTCGGCGGTGGCCTCTACAACTTCGGCACGGCGACGATCACCGACTGCACCGTCTCCGGCAACTCGGCCGGATTCGGCGGCGGCCTGTATACCCGCGGCAGCCAGCCGGCGGCGTTGACCGATACGATCGTCGCCGGCAACACCGGCCAGAATGGTCCCAGCGATATCACCACGACGGCTGGCGGGCAAGTCAGCGGCACGTACAACCTGATCGGTACCGGCGGGTCGGGCGGGATCAGCACCGGTGTGTCCAGCCACAACATCGTCCTCACCAGCCTCGCGAGCCTCGGCCTGGCGCCGCTGGGGAATTACGGCGGGCCGACCCAGACCATGGCGCTCTTGCCCGGCAGCGTGGCCATCGGCGCCGGCACGGGCGTCGGCGGGATCACCACCGACCAGCGCGGGGCCGATTTGCCGACGTCCGGCAGCCCTGACATCGGGGCGTTCCAGAACAGGGGCTACACCCTGGCCGTCGCCTCGGGGAGCCCGCAAGACACCGTGGTGGGCCAGGCCTTCGCCGGTCCCCTGGTCGCCGTATTGACTGAGGGTTTTGCCAGCTCGCCGCTTCCGGGGGTGACGATCAATTTCAGCGTACCATCCTCGGGGGCCAGTGCCGCGTTGAGCGGCAACTCGGCAGTCACCGACGCGAGCGGCCAGGTGAGCGCCACGGCCACGGCCAACACGACCGCCGGCGCCTACATCGTGACCGCCTCGGCGGCCGGGGTCACCTCGTCGGCCTCGTTCAACCTGACCAACCAGATCCCGGTGTACCTGACCCTGACCGGCAACCGGATCTATGACGGGACGTCAACGGCGTCCGCCACGATCCTCACGGTCGAGAGCGAGGTCGGCGCCAGCGGCCTGATACTCTCGGGCAGCGTCGGGCTGGCCGGGAAGGACGTGGGGTCGGAGGTGATCACGAGCTTCGCGCACCTGACGCTGAGCGGCGCCCCGGATTACACGGTGGCGGGCGTCAGCGGCACGGTCACGATCGCACCGCGGCCGATCACGGTGACGGCGTCGTCGTCGAGCAAGACCTACGACGGGACGACCGCCTCCTCGGCGACGCCGGTGATCACCGTCGGCAGCCTGGCGCCGGGCGACACCGCGGGTTTCGTGGAGACGTACGGCGGCAAGGACGTGGGGACGGGCCTGACGCTGACACCCAGCGGCGTCGTCAACGACGGCGACGGTGGGAACGACTACACCTACACCTTCGACCCGGTGTCAACCGGGATAATCACACCGCTGGCGGTGGCGCTGGGCGGCAGTCGGATCTATGACGGGACGATGAAAGCCGCGGCGAGCATCCTGACGGTGACCAATGCGATCGGCGTCAACGCGGTGGACGTGACCTTGGGCACGGCGACGCTAGTGGGCAAGGACGTGGGCTCGGAGTCGATCATCGACCCGAGCGGCCTGGTCCTGGGCAACAACACCGCCGGGGACTACACCGTGGTCGGCACCACGGGCGCGGTCACGATCACGCCGCGGCCGATCACGGTGACGGCGGTGGCGTCGAGCAAGACGTACGACGGGACGATCGTCTCCTCGGTGGTGCCGGCGATCACCGCCGGCAGCCTGGCGTCGGGGGATACCGCGGGCTTCGTCGAGACCTACGCCGGCAAGGACGTGGGGACGGGCCTGACGCTGACACCCAGCGGCGTGGTCGTCAACGGCGACAATGGGCACGACTACACCTACACCTTCGACCCGGTGTCAACCGGGACGATCACGGCGCGGGCGATCACGGTGACGGCGGTGGCGTCGAGCAAGACGTACGACGGGACGACGAACGCCCCCTCGGCGGTGCCCACTATCGGCGGTGCCGGCCTGGCGCCGGGGGACACGGCGGGCTTCGTCGAGACCTACGGCGGCAAGGACGTGGGGACGAGCCTGACGCTGACACCCAGCGGCGTGGTCAACGACGGCGACAATGGGCACGACTACACCTACACCTTCGACCCGGTGTCAACCGGGACGATCACGGCGCGGGCGATCACGGTGACGGCGGTGGCGTCGAGCAAGACGTACGACGGGACGACGAACGCCCCCTCGGCGGTGCCCACTATCGGCGGTGCCGGCCTGGCGCCGGGGGACACGGCGGGCTTCGTCGAGACCTACGGCGGCAAGGACGTGGGGACGAGCCTGACGCTGACCCCCAGCGGCGTGGTCAACGACGGCGACAATGGGCAGGACTACACCTACACCTTCGACATGGTGTCAACCGGGGCGATCACGCCGCTGGCGGTCATCCTGAGCGGCAGTCGGATCTACGACGGGACGACGAACGCTGCGGCGGTCATCCTGACCGTGACCAATGCGATCGGCAGCGATACGGTGGACGTGGCCTCGGGCACGGCGACGCTGGCGAGCAAGGACGTGGGATCGGAGTCGATCGCGGGCCCGGGCTCCCTGGTCCTGGGCAACAACGGGGTGAACGACTACACCGTGGTCGGCGCCACGGGCACGGTGACGATCACGAAGCGGGCGATCACGGTGACGGCGGTGGCGGCCAGCAAGACGTACGACGGGACGATGAACGCCCCCTCGGCGGTGCCCACTATCGGCGGTGCCGGCCTGGCGCCGGGGGACACGGCGGGCTTCGTCGAGACCTACGGCGGCAAGGACGTGGGGACGAGCCTGACGCTGACCCCCAGCGGCGTGGTCAACGACGGCGACAATGGGCACGACTACACCTACACCTTCGACCCGGTGTCAACCGGGACAATCACGGCGCTGACGGTGACGCTGGGCGGCAGTCGGATCTACGACGGGACGACGAACGCCGTGGCGAGCGTCCTGACGGTGACCGATGCGATCGGCAGCGATAAGGTGGACGTCGCCTCGGGCACGGCGACGCTGGCGGGCAAGGACGTGGGATCGTGGACGATCACGGGCGTTGGCGGCCTGGTCCTCGGCAACAACGCCGCCGGGGACTACACCGTGGTCGGCGCCACCGGCACGGCGACGATCAGCGTGCGGCCGATCACGGTGACGGCCGCGCCCAGCAGCAAGACGTACGACGGGACGACCACC
Organism: uncultured Planctomycetota bacterium; assembly: GCA_963815795.1. GTDB lineage: Bacteria > Planctomycetota > Planctomycetia > Isosphaerales > Isosphaeraceae > JAKAUH01. The sequence goes on from CAWFIC010000017.1 coordinate 890,450, forward strand.
TCCTCGGCGGTGCCCATCATCGGCGGTGCCGGCCTGGCGCCGGGGGATACGGCGACCTTCGCGGAGACCTACAGCAGCAAGGACGTGGGGACGAACCTGACGCTGACTCCCAGCGGCGTCATCAACGGCGGCGACTCGGGGCATGACTACACCTGTACCTTCATGCCCGAGTTGAACCGGTGCGATCACGCCGCGGGCGGTGGTCGTGGGCGGCACTCGGACCTACGACGGGACCGCGAAGGCCCTGGGGAACGTCCTGACGGTGACCAATGCGATCGGCGTCAACACGGTGGACGTCGCCTATGGCATGGCGTTGCTGGCGGGCAAGGACGTGGGCCTGGAGTCGATCACCGACCCGAGCGGCCTGGTCCTGGACAACAACGGGGCGAACGACTACACCGTGGTCGGAGCCACGGGCACGGTGACGATCACGCCGCGGCCGATCACGGTGACGGCGGTGGCGTCCAGCAAGACGTACGACGGGACGACCGCCTCCGCGGCGGCGCCCACGATCAGCAGCGGCAGCCTGGCGCCGGGGGACACGGCGGGCTTCGCGGAGGCCTACGGCGGCAAGGATGTGGGGACGAACCTGACGCTGACCCCCAGCGGCAAGGTCAACGACGGCGACTCGGGGCAGGACTACACCTACACCTTCGACACGGTGTCAACCGGGGCGATCACGCCGCTGACGGTGACGCTGGGCGGCAGTCGGATCTACGACGGGACGACGAACGCCGCGGCGAGCGTCCTGACGGTGACCAACGCCATCCGCGGCGATACGGTGGACGTGGCCTCGGGCACGGCGACGCTGGCGGGCAAGAACGCGGGCTCGGAGTCGATCGGGGGACCGGGCTCCCTGGTCCTGGGCAACAATGCGGCGAACGACTATACCCTGGTCGGCGCCTCGGGCACGGTGACGATCACGCCGAGGGCGATCACGGTGACGGCGGCGGCGGCCAGCAAGACGTATGACGGGACGACCGCCTCCGCGGCGTTGCCGGTGATCACCGTCGGCAGCCTGGCCCCGGGGGACACGGCGGGCTTCACGCAGTCGTACAGCGGTAAGGACGCGGGCACGGGGCTGACGCTGAGCCCCGGCGGCACCGTCCACGACGGCGACGGCGGCGCCGACTACAACGTGACGTTCCACGCGGCTTCCGGTACGATCAACCCGGCTCCTCTGATCATCACCGCCGACAGCCTGTCGATGCCGTTCGGCGGTGCCGTGCCGGCCTTGACGGCGTCGTATGCCGGCTTCGTCAACGGCGAGACGCCCGCGAGTCTCACGACTCCGGCCCATCTGAGCACGGCGGCGACGAGCAATAGCCCGGCGGGTGCTTATGCGATCACCGCGTTCGGCGCCAGTTCGTCCGATTACGCCATCGGTTATGTGGACGGGACGTTGACCGTGGCCCCTCCCGTCACGCCAACGAACCCGCGCAGTTCGGGGTGCGCAGTCGCTCGTCACGACGCTCTACAACCAGATCCTGGGCCAGGGACCCGACCCCACGGGACTTCATTACTGGACGAATCGACGGCTGCACGGCGCCTCAAAGAAGAGCATCATGCGGGCGCTCGTGCGGTCGTCGAAGAGCCACGCCCCGGCGTTGCGGACGGCGGCCCGGCAGCCCATGATCGCGCCGGCTGGTCCGATGGCACTGCTGAAGTCGAGTCACGCGAAGGCGAGCACGGTCGGTGTTCTCCCCCACGTGCACGCTGGGCCGCGGGCTGCCCGACCCGTCTGATCGCGCAGCCCGCCCGATCGATTCTGGCCCGCGTCACGAGCCGGTACCGCAGGACGGTCGATGCAGCCGTCGGGCGGCGATCGGCTCGTGACGCGGGTGCGGAGCCTCCCGCCTGTCCCGGCCAGGGCCTGCGCGAGCGGAGCGCCTGGATTTGGTCGGGAGGTGCGATCGCATCGGATCAGCCGAGGACGGCGAGGTGCACGGCGCGGCGATCGCGCGGGGTGAAGCCGGTCGCGCGGTAGAGCTGCACGGCCGGCGTGTTGCGGAGGTCAACGGCCAGCTCGAGGATCGGGACATGGCCGCGCGCGAGTTCCAGGGCGTAGCGGATCACGGCGCAGTCCCAACCCGCGACCGCGGGCGGCGGGGGTGATCCCGAGGTAGACGACCTCCCAGGCGTCGCGGCCCGGGGCCTCGGCCAGGAGCAGCACGGCCGCGGCCTCGGGCTCGCCGGGGATGCGCCCGAGCCGCCAGTGCTCGGGCAGGAACAGCCCGGCGGCCTGGTGGCCGGCCAGGATGTCGTCGAGCCCGCGCGCGCCCTCCAGCTCGGGCATGTCCAGGCTGCCGATGTAGGTCGCTTGCAAGACCTCGCGGAACTCGGCCGCGATCGCCGGGTCGAACGGCCGCCATTCGAAGTCCGGGGCCGGGGCTGACGGGAGGCCTTCGCCCGCCGGCATGGCCCGGGCGCGATGCCGCCGACGGGCAGGGGGGGCGCCGTCTCCCGCTCGAGGTAGAGCAGCTCGGTCACGCGGGGCATGCCCCCTCGGGCAAGGTCGCGGGCCGCCTGCGGGCCGGCCGACTCGTCCAGCGCCGCCTGCGCCACCCGATATCCCCGGGCCGACAGGTCCTCGAGCGCCGCCCGCACCAGCCCGGCGGCCAGGGCGGCGCGCCGCCACGACGGCCGCACCTCCGGCGGCCACAGCGCCGCCGCCTTGCCGGCCAGCGCCTGCGTCATCAGGGCGCCGACGATCCGCCCCGATCGGATCCGGGCGACCCACAGGCCCGAGAGGTCCAGCTCGCCCCGCCGCTCATCGGCGAGCACCTCGGCGATCAGGTAGCCCCGAAGCGCACCGGGCATCCGGCGGTACAGCACCTCCAGCGCCGCCGGACGCTCCTCGATCGGACAAGGCATCACCCGGGCGCCGAGAATCCCCATCAACGACGACCCCAAGCCGGGAGAAGAGGATCGGATCGGGCAGAATCGAAGCGGCGCAAATCGGTTCGGCGACGAGCTGGCTCTGACCGCCCGGAGCCGGCGTCCACGTCCTACGCCGATGCCCCCGATGGACTTCCCAGGAACGGGTTGATGATCCGGACGCCCTCGATATCGCGCCCGTGCTGGAAATCTTCGGTGTACACGACGGGGATGCCGTTCTCCTTCGCCGCCGCCCAGATCGAGCGCGTCCCAAAATGATAAGCCGTGCCGCACCACGGCCTCGACGGCGAGGAGCGTATCGCCCAAAGTCAGGGGCAGGACGATGGAGGACGCGGCCATCGTCCGGATGTAGCGCACCGCCTCGTCGTGATTCAGCAGGTGCGATTTCTTGGAACTCGTCGTAACGGCATAGAATTCGTTGAGGACTTGAGCGCTGACCGCGAGGGCGTCCCGATCGGTCAATTGCTGGATCAAGTCCAGGGCGATGCGATGCTTCGCGCCCGACGAAGGGTCAACGGCGTAGATGAGCACATTTGTGTCAACCATCTCCCTGATCGAGACGTTCGATCCAGCGATTGACTCTGTCATAGAGCTCCTCACGCTTGGGATAGGGGGGACCACCGAGATCGATGCCCTTCTTCAGCATCTCCAGCAATCGCGCACCCGCCGCTCGCCGTGCCGCGGCCTCCGCATCGGCGGCCGAGGCCGCCGGTCCCGGCTCGATCGTCCCGTTCGCCGGCAAGAACGTCACCAGCACGGACGCATCGTCCCTGAGGCCCTCCGGCCGTTGCGAGAGCTCGACCTTGCCATCGCGATACACGCCCGTGATCGTCAACAGGGTCAACACGCCATCACCTCCTCTTTTCCTCGCTCTCCAGGGCCAAACGAGCCGACCGAAAGATTTCAGAGTCGAGCCGCACAACCCCGAACCGAGAGCGGCCGAAGCGTCGTCATCCGCGCCGCATGGTGATCGTAGATGCACGGTCTCGCGGGAACAACCTGGAAAAAAATCCAGCGCGCCGGGGTGCCTTCATCGTATCATAAAGAGCGTGAGGAGGTCACGCGATGCAGAAGCCGGCCATGCCCGGGTACGGATCGGATGCCAGGATCGATGTCGAGGCGGATGGGTGTACCCCAACCGCACGGGCTCCCGCACGCCCGGCGCAGACCGATGGCACGTTCGGAGCATCGGTCCCGGACACCTCGGGCGAGGAGGTCCATCTCCACGACGCCTGGCTGGTCGAACGGGCGCGGCATGGCGACCACCACGCCTTCGCGGTGCTGGTGCGCCGCTATGAGCGCAAGCTGATCCGCGTGCTGATGCGACTGGTCCACGAACCCGAACAGGCCCGTGACCTGGCTCAAGAGACCTTCTGGCGCGTGTACAACCGGCTGGATCGCTTCGACACGGCGAGGCGGTTCGGTCCCTGGCTATTCCGGGTGGGGATCAACCTCGCGCTCGATTGGCTCCGCAGCACCCGCACCACCCCGCCGTCGATGGCTTCGATCGACCGGACCGACGCCGACGGCCAGGCGGTGTTCGAGTTGGCCGACCCGGACCCGCGGGCCCGGGCCGACCTGGCCCAGGAGGTCCAGCACGTCCTGGGGTTGATGCCGGTCAGCTACCGGACGATCCTCGTGCTCCGCGACCTGGAAGGCTTTTCCTCGGCGGAAGTTGCGGCGATCGTCGGTCAACGTGAGGCGACCGTCCGGTGGCGGCTGGCCAAGGCCCGGGAGAAATTCCGCGAGATGTGGGGACGCCGTCAAGATGGGGCGTCCCGAGTGGGCACGGAGGTCGATCCGGATGATGGGCATGATGATGCATAAGCCTTCCTGCGAATGGGTCCGTGGTCGCCTGCCCTTGTGGATGGGGCTCGGTGACGGCGCGTCCGATCCGGGCAGCGATGGGGACGACCTCAGCGCCCCGGATCGGCGGTCGATCGAGGCCCATCTCGGGGCGTGCCCGGCGTGCCGCGAGCACCGGTCGAGGCTGGCCCGCGCCCTGGAGGCGCTGGATCTCGCCGCGGTCTCGCCGCCGGTCGGTGCGGATGCGCCGTCGCTCTGGCCCGCGCTGGAGCGACGGATCGCGGACCATCATTCGCGCGATCAATCGCCGAGGTCTCGGGCGGCGCGAGTCCGTCGCCGAGCGGGCCCGGATCTGGGCGACCCTCGATGATGACCGACCGTTGCGATCGGCCTGGATGCAGGATACCTTGAGGGAAGTGGTCGAGGCGGCGGGGTTGGCCGCGCTCCCCGATCGGTCGGGGCGTGCGGGCCGCGGCCGGTCCGGGCCCTGGCCCCGCGCGTCGTTGCGCTGGCGGATCGTCGGGTCGAGCCTGGCGGCGTCGCTCCTGACACTGCTGGTCGTCCTGCCGGTGGCCTGGCGGCTGAGGGCCGCCGCCGAGGCGAAGATCAACGACAACGCCGCGCCGGTGGCCATGATCGCCCGGCCGACCAACCCGCCCGAGATCGAGCCGCCGGATCTCGCCGAGCCCGCCCCGGTGCGCGTTCGGGACATCCCCGCCGGCCAGTTGGCCCAGGCCGACCCGGTCAAGCCCCCGGCGGATCCGCCGTCGGCGGCCGACGCCACGGCGGGTGCCAGGTCCGGGACGCCGGCGCGGTTCGATTATGACCTCGAGCTCTGGACGCCCATGCCGCCGGATGGGCGCGACGAAAAGCCGGTGTATTAGGCAGTACGTAGGGTGGGCATCGCCCACCGATGCAGAGGCCTCGACCGGTGGGCAACGCCCACCCTACGAAATATGTCCCTCTTATCCCCTCATCCCCGGAACCCGGACGGTCGGGCGGCTCGCCTGGCCGGCGGGGTGGCGCTCGCGCTGACGCTGGCCATCGGCGTCGCCGCGTGGGCGCTGTTCCGGGACCGGCCGGGCCACCGGGGGCCGGACGCGGGCCGTCCGGGGCCGGTGCGCGGGGTCGCCGACGGTCGTGCCGTGGCGGGGGCGGGCGACCCGATCGTCCCGGGCGGACCGGCGGCCGCCAAGGCCAGGCGCGAGGAAGCCGGCGGCGGCGATGCCGGGGGCGGCGGGCGTCACGATGTTCCTGACGCCGAGGACCTGCTGACGGCATGGGATCACCTGGAGCGGCAGATCGACGCGGCGATGGCGCGGGTGCGGGAGTCGGTCGTGGCGCTGGAGTACACCGCGGTCGCGACATCGGCCGGCAAGCGGCGGGTGGCCTCGGGGGTGGTCATCAATCATCGCGGCGATATCCTGTCGGTCCGGATCGACCAGCCGCTGGGGGATCCGGCCGCCGGCACGGCCGCCGCGAACAAGAAGGGCCGGGATCCGCTGCCGATCCTGGCGCACGACTACCTGGGCCGTCCTCATGTGGCGAAGTGGATGGCCGCGGACCCGCTGACCGGGCTGACGCTGCTGCGGGTGGCGCCGCGGGCGGTACGGCCGATCCGGCCGGCGACCGACGGGCCGAAGCTGGGCAGCCAGGTGTTCGTCGTGGGCAACGCGTTCGGCATGGGGCACTCGGTCAACCGGGGCCACGTCGCGGGACTCGAACGGGTGCTGGAGCAGGGCCGGCGGCAGCTCGGCGGACTGATCCAGATCCAGGTCCCGCTCTACCCCGGCGACAGCGGCGCGGCGGTGGTCGACCTCCGCGGCGGCTGGTTGGGCCTGATCCGCGGCGGCCTGGCGATCCCCGGTGCGGGAAACCGGATCTCGTCGTCGCCCGATCCCGGCGAGGCCACCGCGCCGCCGCCGCCGGCGCCCGCACGGCGAGCGGAGGACGGTGGGGATCTCGCCGATGACGCGGGCGATGCCGAGCCCGACTCGGACTTCGGCTTCGCCATCCCGACCCGTGACGCGCTCTGGATCGCCGAGCAGCTCCGGACCCATGGCCGCGTCGATCGGGCCTACCTGGGGGTCGTCCTCGAGAAGACGCCCGTCCCGGACGGCCCGATCGCCGACCCCGAGCCGGCACGCTCGGCTCCGGGTGCGGGTTCCTCATCGGCCTCGGCGCCGCAAGGGACCGGGTCGTGGCGCGGGGCCGGCGGGGCCACGGGGTCATCATCCGGTGCGACGCCCGAGTCGTCGCCGGCGGCGATCGCAGACTCCGACGTGGCGCCGATCCCCGGCGAAGGCGCCCGGATCTGCGAGGTGAAGCCCGGCACGCCGGCCGCGATGGCGGGGCTCCGCCCGGGAGACCGTATCGTCGCCCTGGACGGCCAGCTCATCCGATCCCGCAACGACCTGATCGACAAGCTCAATTGCGTCGCGGCGCGGGCGACCATCGTCCTGGGCGTCGTCCGCGACGGTGAGTCGGGCCGCTCGCGGTTCGAGGTCACCTTACAGACCGCCAGCCATCCGGTCCGGCCCGGAGCGGGGGCCGGCCCGGCGCAGGGGCGCCCTCCGAGCCCCGCTCGGGCCGGGCCAGCGTGCCCGTGACGCCGACCGCCGCGCGGGTCGAGCCGGCGGCGCCGGCCTCGACATCGGGCGGGTCGAACGCCTCTTCTCCGGCGGTCGTCCCATCCACGTCGCCCCGGCAAGACGCGGCACCGACACCCGCACAGGCGCCACCGTCGCCGTCGCCGTCGCCCTCGGTCCCGGATCGCACCGACCCCGCACCGCCCGCCTCCGTCTCGCCGACCTCGCTCAACGAGCTGAAGTTCTCGCTGCCCCGTGCAGTCGTCGAGCGGATCGAGCACCTCGAGCGCCGGATCAACGAGCTCGAGCAGGTCCGGACCGAGGCGGGGGCCAGGGCCGGGGGCCGTGACGAGCGTGGTCCCCGGGCTCAGCCCGCCGCGCCGGACCGCGAGCGAATGCAAGCCGTCCGACCTTCGGCCCCGTCGACGCCCTGACGGCCGCCGGCATCCGGGTCTCCCGGCTCCCCGGCGGTCCCCGGCAGCCTGAATCGGCGTCCGGCGTCCGGTTTTCGGCGACTCACGGCGCCTCATGGCAGGTTTTCGCGGCCCGCCGGATCTGGTTGTGCCGGTCATGCCGATCGCGTCGATGACCGGGCGGCCGGGGAAGGTGCAGCGGGGGTGGATCCACAGGTCGGGCTCGCGCGGAGAAGTGGCATGGGACGATGGGCCGGTGAAGACCCGATCGAACGTCCCGGTTCCCGGCTGTCGGCCCTCCCGCCAGGCCCTTCGTGCGACGTGCTCCCGGGATGGGAGATTCTCGGGAGGGCGAGGCTGGCGCGGTGAAAAGTTGGGCTCGACGAACGTTTTCGAGGGCCTGGCCGACTGCTCTCTTGTTGCGCCCGCCCCGGCCTTTTCGTCCCCCCCTTACGAAGGGGGGGTCAGGGGGGGTCCCGGTGCCACTGGCCCACGGATCGCGGGCGACCGGACCGATCCGACCCCCCCGAACCCCCCCTTCGTAAGGGGGGGACGAAGGAGCGCAACAAGACCGGGACGAGCTCCCAGCCCTGTCCAGCCCGACTTTTCACCGCGCCAGGGCGAGGCGCCGTCCGAGCCGCATCTCCGGGCTCGGCGGGAGCCGCGCCCTCCCGGAGAACGTCATCTCGTCCCCGCGTCTGATCCCGCAAGGCAGGCGAGCGGTCGCCCGGGCGTGGGGCGGGCTCCGGCCGGGCCCGGACCCCTCTGTCCCCGGCCTGGATCGATCAGACCGGCCGGTCCGATGCCGATCCTCCGGGTCCGACCCCTTCCTGCTCGGCTCCCCTTCATGCCTTCGGTCCTCCCGTCCCGGCCGATCCGGCTCGGGCCGGTTGCCGGCGGTCCGGCCGGGAGCGGGCCGCGGGGCGAAACGAGGGACGGATTCCGCTCCCCCTCCCGGCTGAAGGCGGCCGGGTCGGGCCGGGCGAGGCGGGCGGGCCGGGCCGGCCGCGGTCGCACCCCGGCGGCCCGACGGCCGCGGGCCCGTCGGACCGGGTCTACGGGCCCGGTCCCGCGACCGACCGGCGGACGGCCTGCCGCCTTCATTGACGACGGTCCCGGCGATCCGTCGGCCGGCGGGGCGAGGGTGACCGGCCGGGCCGGGCCGTCGAACTCGAAGAGGCCGTCATCACAGGGCCGGTCTTTGGATGAGCCCCCCGCGGGATCCTGACCCTCGCCCGGCCCGGGACCCACGACGGCCGCCGCCCGACTCCCGGTCCGGCCGGAACGGGCCTGAGGCAAAGCCGGCCGGCCGATCCGACGGGGCGGGACCGATGGCAGCCGGCGGCAGGCCGGGCAATCTCGCCGCGTCCCCGTTCTTGGTCCGCTGACCGCGCCGACAGCCGAGCACTTGATCTAGGACGAATGGTCGGCCGATAATGAACGAGTGGTGCAACCGCCCTCTCGATCGGCCCGCCCAGGCCGCATAGAACGAACGAGAAATGGCCATGCCTCGACCGAAACCAGACCAAGGGAGGGCGTTTTCGCAGAATCAAACGACATCGGTGAACGGTCCCTCGAGCGAGGTGCTGACGCTGCCGGAAGCCGCCGCGTACCTCCGTCTGCCCGAGGCCGAGGTCGTGAAGTCGGTTCAGTCGCAGGGTCTGCCCGGCCGTTGCATCGCCGGCGAATGGCGCTTCCTCAAGTCCGCCATCCAGCACTGGCTCGCCTCGGCGTCGCCCACCTGGGAGATGAGGAAAGCCGAAATCCTGGATCTGGCAGGCAAGTACCGGGACGATCCCGACCTCGAGTCGATCGTCGAGGACGCCTATCGGCGACGCGGACGGCCCATCACCAAGCGAGGCTCCCGAAGCACCGCGACCGGTTCACGGATCGGGTGAGCCGGAATGTTCCTACTCGATACGGACACGTTGTCGCTCTTGTTGCGCGGCCATCCTCGGGTGACCGAGCGGGTGGCACAGGCCACGGAGGAAGTGGCCATCACGCTGATCACCCGGATCGAGATCCTCCAGGGGCGATTCGCCTTCGTGCTCAAGGCGGAGAACAGCGAGAAACTGCTTCAGGCCCAGCAGCGGCTGCGGGAGAGCGAGAACGACCTGACTCGGTTCACCGTCGTCTCCATCGGACCGGCGGCCGCCAGTGAGTTCGACCGACTTCGGACGAACAAGAAGCTGAAGACGATCGGTCGAGCCGACCTCCTCATCGCGGCCCTCGCGCTGGCCGCTCGCGCGACCCTCGTTACACGAAACCGGAAGGACTTCGGCCGTGTGCCCGGCCTCGTGACCGAGAACTGGGCCGACTGAAAGACCCGGGTGGTGCCGAGTCTTCGCGTGACCACGGGAGCGAGGGGGCCGTTCGTCGGACACCGCTGCCGGTCTGCACCTGTGACGGTGGACTTCATGGCCGGTCCCGTCATCCTGCCGATCCCTCGCACCGACCCGCCCGGCCCGGGACCCGCGACGGCCGCCACCCCGACTCCCGGTCCGGCCGGAACGGCTTCGAGGCGAAGCCGGTCGGCCGATCCGACCGGGCGGGACGGATGGCAGGCGGCGGCGGGCCTGGCAAACTAGCTGCGTCCCCGTTGAACCCCCCCTAGCTGCGTCCCCGTTGAACCCCCCCTAGCTGCGTCCCCGTTGAACCCCCCAGCTGCGTCCCCGTTGAACCCCCCCTAGCTGCGTCCCCGTTGAACCCCCCCCGGTCCTACGTCCCCGTTCCGGTCCTAGCTGGGTCCCCGTTCCGGTCCCTTGGGTCTTCATACGGGGGGGCAGTATCGGCCGTCGTGCAATCGCCCCATCTCGAAAGCTATCCCAATCGCCTGGCCAATCCTCTGGACATTGGCGGCCGAGATCCGCGATCCTTGGGTCTCTCCGATCAGACCGATCAGATCCAGGAGCTTCGTCGCCAGCGGCGAATCATAAGCCGCCCCCCAGCGTTTTGCCTCGGTCGAATCAACGGGGATGCCCGACACCTCCAATATGTACCAGATTTCATTCCAAGCGTGAGTCTTCCTCCTCGGCATGGCATCGCTCCTTCCCGCTCGTTCGGGTGATGCCCGGCTCCCCATGGGGCGCCGGGCAGGGGTGGGTGATGGTGTCTCAGAAGACCGTCTCCGCGGCCGCGTCGAGGGCGATGGCGCCCATGACGAGCGGGTCTTCATACGGGGTAGTCGCATGGCTCACACCGCCTGTCGGCGTCACAGACTTGGTCACGGGAGGAAATCGACCGGATTTGCGGCCTGAAGGGGTGCTCAACGCCTTTCGGCGTCACAGACCTGGTCACGGACGACTTCGACGAGCTGGCCGGCCGGAAGACTCCAACGGGGACGCAGCTAGGACTCCAACGGGGACGCAGCTGGGACGCAGCTCATATTGACGCTAGCCGCGTCCCTCTTTCATCCTCCTAACGGATCCGGATTGGATCCAGCCGATTACCCACACGCTTGCGATTCTCATCTGAAATCGAACGTTCCCCTCGCTATGCCGGCGGAGCGGAAGGCCGACGGTGACTTCAGTCCTCCACCCGTTCCTGCCGCTCGCGCGCCTGTCGGATCCGTTCGCTGATCCGCGTCATGCTCGTCGGCGGCAGGGCGGCGACCTCGGGGTCGTTGGTGGTGAAGATCGGGCCCCGGGCGGCCCGCCGGCGTCCCGCCCGGCGCCGCTCGGGACGCCGGAACGCGAACACCAGCGACAGGATCCCCAGAACGATCAGGGTCACGCCGTTCCAGAAGAACCCCCAAGACGGGCCGCTGAGGATCACGAAGGCACCGTAAAAGCTCATGAAGGCCAGGGCCACTGACACCAACCCGATAAAGGTCGGCGCGGCGCCGCCGGTGCAGCCGGACGAACGGTCGTGCGTCCCCGGCCGAGAGCCATCCTGTCCGGCCGCAGCGGTCGCAGTAGATCAGGCCTGAGACGGATCGCGGGATTGTCCGGCACTCGCAGTCGACCGCGCCGGGCCCGCGGCTGGGCAGGAGTTCCTGAAGCTCGGGATACTGCCTCGCGGCGGCGGCCAGGGCGATCATCACCCAGAGGCGATCCTCGACCGGCCGGACGTCGCGACCCCCGCCGTCACGACTCCACTCGACGAGCGTCCCGTCGGGCCGGATGCCGATGGCGCCCCAGGTGTTGACATACAGTGGCAGGGCCCCGGATTCGGGGACCACGAATGCCTGGCGCGGGAGGGCCGCGATCCGGTCCTGAATGATCCCGCTGACCTCAAATGTGATCTCGACTTGCGACATGGCTCATCCCGTTTGCGCCGGTCGATTTCGACGGATCGGCCCTCCATGATAGCACGGGCACGGCGGGAAGGGACGGGCCGAGCGGTGTCTGAGTCGGTGGCTCTGCGGTCGGATGCGGTGCCGCGGTCGGCCCATCGGACGCCGGAAGGGCGAACGGGACGCAGCGATGTCTCCCACACCTGGGCTTGATGCGGCCGAGTCCGATCGGATCGGGTCCCGCGATCCCCGCCGTCCCGGCTCCGACCGCTCCGTCCCCGCCCCGCGAGGCCGCCCGGGCCGCTCCCGGCCGGGCGCGATCGGCCGGCCGGTGCGGCGCGATCGGCCGACGCCGGGACCGGACCGTATCCGTCGGTCGCATCGGGCGACCGTCCCGCGAGGGCGACCGGGCCTCCCACAGCCGATCGGGGCGATCCCTCGCCGCCGGGATCGATCGCCTCGTGGAATGACCACGCGGCACCGACGTCCGGCCCGGCCCGTCCCGATCGCTCATCCGGACCCGCCGGGTCGCGGTCGCGGCCGGTCGGGCCCGTCGGCTGCCCCGTATCGGCCGGCAGCGGTCCCGGGGCGATGCCCGGGCTGAATGGTTGCGGCCCCTTCAGGGCACAGATCAGTCGAAACGGTGTTCACATCGCGTATCCACTTTTCTCTTTACGAGGAGTCGTGTAGAGATCGTCCCGCTCTGCGAGTGACAGACCCCACCCGGGCCGGGCCCGGCCGGCCGCGGGACGCCGGGCGGGCGGCTACGAGCGGAACTTGACCATGGTGATCTGGTTGCCCGGCGCGTTGAAGGAGACCTGGTCCATGAAGGTGCGGATCAGGAGGAGGCCGCGGCCGCCGATGCGGGTGAGGTCCTCGGGCTGGACGGGCCGATCGAACAGCGACGTGTCGAAGCCGGATCCATCGTCGGAGACGACGAAGCGAGCCGCGTCGCGGTCGAGCTGGACCCGGACCCGGATCCGCCGCGAGCGATAGGGCTCCATGGCGATGCGCCGCTGGACCAGCTCGTCGAACAGCCGCTCGTCCTGCTGTCGTATCTCGGACCCGACCTCCAGGTTCCCGTGGTAGAGGGCGTTGGTCAGCGCCTCCTGCATCGCGATGCCGATCTGCAAGCGGCCGGCGGCGTCGCCGAAGTCCAGGGCGTCGAGTTCCTCCTGGATCAGCTTGAGGAGCGCCGCGACGAGGCCGAAGTCGCCCGCGAGGTGGAACACCGACTCGCGGCGGACGAGGCAGCGGAGGATCCGACCCCGCTCGCGGGTCTGGCAGGCGACGTTCCGGACCCGTCGGAGCGTCGAGGGGAGATCACGCGCCAGGTCGCGCTTGGGGATGTAGTTGGCCGCGCCGGCGCGGAGGGTCTGCATGGCGGCCTCCTCGCTGCCGAACGCCGTCATCAGGATCACCGAGATCTCGGGGTGCTCGGCCCGGACGCGCCGGACCAGCTCCAGGCCCCCGATGTCGGGCATGATCAGGTCGGTGAGGATGACGGAGGGAGCCGCGCGCGCGATGGCCGCCAGGGCCTCGCGGCCGTCGGCGGCGTACTCGACCCGGACGCCCGGCATCGGGTCGAGCAACTGGCTGACGATCTGACGATCGAACGCCGAGTCGTTGACAACGAGGACGGTCGTCGGCTCGCCCGCCGCGCACTCCGGGACCGGGTCGCTCGCGTCATCGACGCCGCCGGGGCCGGGCACGAGGTCGCTCATGATGCTGACCCTCGGGGCCTAGATCGGGAACAGCCTGGGGTCATTATACTCCAGCCCGGCGACGGTCGTAGTCGAACATCGCGGGTCGCTCGTCGCCGACGGAGGCTTCCCGGCTCTCCCACCAATGAGGAGTGGGGACCCCTCCCCTCTCAGAGCGGATAAGACGACGCGGGATCCGGGAGGGCGAGGCTTCGTCCGAGCCGGTTTTTCTCGGGCTCCGACGGAGCCTCGCCCTCCCGATCGAGCGGTTGACGAATGGATGGCCGACGTGATTCGGCCTCGCGACCGGGCTGAAGCCTCGACCCCCCCTGACCCCCCCTTCGTAAGGGGGGGACTGCGAGAGGTCCGCCCCCCTTGATCCCCCCCTTACGAAGGGGGGGATAGCCCCTCTTGATCCCCCCCTTACGAAGGGGGGGATAGGGGGGGTTTCCTCGTGTCGCTGCAAGGCAAGCGTTAAGCGCTCTCGATCCCGAACTTCAGGCGCTCTTATCGGCGTGGGCCCGCGTCAACGCTGGCGATAGCGGCGGCTCTCCGACGCCGAGAGCCGCCCATCCGCCCCGATGGCCCAGACGCACCATCGCATCTCGTCCGACGATACGCCGGTCACGTCCCGCATCGTCTCGGAGGTGGTGAGCGACCGGCCCCTTGGCTCGCCGGGATGGACCTTGATCCGGCTCATCGGCCAGCTCACCCCTTTCATGTCCAGCAGGACCTCGCAGACCTGGGCGGCGAGCGGTTCGCCGCCATCGGGGATCTCCCAGGCGAACGACCGGCCGTCTTTCCCGATCGGTTTGTCGTCGTCGGGGTACGAGAGCCGGGGCGCCGGCGGGGATTGTGGACCCGACGGGGGACGCAGCGCCAGGCGGCACAGCTCCGGCAAGGCGCTGAGGCAGAACACATCGTTGCTGACCGAGAAGGCCTTCCAGTGCGGTCCCTCCCGACGCAGGATGACCGCGACGGGATCGGCGCCGATCATCGTCTTGCCGCGGAAGTGCATCTCGACCCGGCCGAAGGCGATCGCCTCGTTGCCCCGCAGCTCGACCGACCCGGCGCCCACATCCCAGCCGCGCCGCGGCTCCTCCGGCCGAGTGCAGCGAGACAGTTGCGGAGACGAGGCCGAGGCGACCGCCTGGAGCCGCTCGGGATCGCCCGAGATATAGGCGATCACGGCGCGCTTCGCGACCAGGACGGCCTCGGCCCGACCCGCCGCCGCGGGGAGGTCCGCGCCCGGAAGGCGAGTCTCCCGTCCCGCCTCGAGCAGCCCCTCCACGGCCCTCCGGCCCTCGGCCGCGTGCGGCGAGCCGGCGACCAGGAAGAGCCAGCGGCCCTTGAAATCCTCACACGAGGCGGCCTCGGATCGGAATGTCAACCGCTGGGAGTGCACGCCGATCAGCCGGCCCTTCGCCTCCAGGTTGACCACGAGGCCGACCAGTCGATCCGCCGCGATCAACTCCGGGAGATGCTTCCGGTCGGCGGCGTCTTCCCAGCGATCGGGGAAGTCGTTCCGGGCCATGTGCTCGACCCGCGGATGCAATCCCGCGTCGCGAAGCAGCCGGAGCAATCGCGCGTGGCCGGTCCAATCGGCGTCGTTCCACCGCTTGATGCTCCGATCGTCGTCCACCGACCAGATGACGACGTCGGCGATCTCCTCCCTCGCGCCGACCGGTGCGGGCGCGACCACTTGACGCCCGCCCGATGGCGAGGAGCCCGTCGCCTGGGCCAGCACCGTCGAGTCGTGGCCGAGCCCCACGACCAGCAATGACAACACCGGCAATGCCCACGGGAAGGCCCGATCCCTCGAAGCGGCGGCGGACATGAGGCACCCCGTCAAGTCATGAGAGGCCCGTCGGATCTTGCGAATGAGGACGAACTGCGCCAATCCTCGATAATTGTCAAAGATCGGTCAAGAGGCGAGCGGTCGCGATGGTCGCTGGCGGAGTGGCGGCCTTCAGCGATGGGCGAAGTACGGCTCGAGCAGGCATCGAGGCAGTCCGATGTCGATGACGGCGACCTTGCCGGTGTAATCGGCGGCGCCGGGGGCGGAGAAGCCGAGCTTGGGGGCGACGAAGGTGGCGGTCGCCCCGGCGCGGACGGCGACGCCCAGGGGCCGGCCGGTATCGGCATCCAGGCCCGAGGGGAGGTCCAGCGCGAAGACAGGTTTCCCCGAGTCGTTGATCGCCTCGATAACGGTGCGCAGCGGGCCCTCGACCGGGCGGGAGAGTCCCGTGCCCAGGAGGCCGTTGACCAGCCATTCGGCGCCGGCCAGCAAGACGCGGATCGCCTCCGGGTCGATCTCGTCGCCGGGATGGTCGTCGAACCAGGCGGACTGCGCGATGCCCGACCGGGCGAGGATGTCGCGCTGCGCGGCGGCATCGCCGCGGAGCTGGTCGGCGCGTGCGAACCAGACGACGCGGACGGGGAAGCCCCAGGCGTCGAGGTGGCGGGCGACGACGCCGCCGTCGCCGCCGTTGTTCCCCGGCCCGCAGAGGATCAACGTCTCGGGCGGACGCGGCCCGTGGGGGGCGTCCGGGTCGGGCAGCGTGGGCGGGGGCGTGAACGGCCGGCCGCCCGCGTCCGGCGGGATCGCGCCGGCCAGCTCCGCCAGCCAGCCGGCGGCGCCACGTCCGGCGTTCTCCATGAGCAGCAAGGTCGGCATCGCCAGCTCGGCCGCCGCCTTCTCGTCCAGACTGCGGACCTCCTGGCGCGACAGCGGCCGTAGTCGGACGATCATAAAAAGGCCCTCCGGATCCCCGGTGATTCCCATCGGCGGTCCCCATGAGTTAAGCCGATCCGCCCGACATTGACAATCCCCGGAGCGGCTTCCAGAATACCAGCAGGACAACGCGCCGACCCCCGGGAGGGCGAGGCTCCGTCCGAGCGGGTATTCTCTTCGGGAAGCGAGCCATAGCCGATGCCGATCTACGAATATCGCTGCGATCCCTGCGACCACACGTTCGAGACCCTGATCCGCGGCGCCGGCGACGCGGCGCGATGCCCGCAATGCGGCAGCCTGGAGGTGGCCAAGCAGCTCAGCGTGCCGGCGGCGGCGCAGACCGGTCGCGGCCGCGCCGGCGAACTGCCGATCTGCGGCGACTCGGCGCGCCGTCCTTCGGCTGCGGCCGCCCGCAATGCGGCGGCGGCGTGTGCGCGGGGCTGGAGTAGATCCCCTCTCGTCCGCCCCGTGACTTCAGCGCCATCGCCGCGCTGCGCCGCGTTGCCCGCGGTGATCGAGAAGTCGCGGTCGCGGTGTCAGACGATCACCACCATGGCCACCATCGCCGAAGCCTTCGCCGTCGCGATCCAGCACCACCAGGCCGGTCGGCTACTCGCTGCCGAACAGATCTATCGCCAGATCCTACAGGCCGAACCGGATAATGCAGATGCCTTGCATATGTTAGGTATCGTCAACGCACAGGCCGGCAATCACCGGATGGCCGTCGAGTATCTCCACCGCGCCCTGATAGCGAGACCCCACTGGGCCGCGGCGTACGCGAACCTGGGTAATATCTTGAGGGAACAGGGGAAGCTCGATGAGGCGGTGGCCTCTCTCCAGCGTGCGTTGCAACTCAAGCCCGACAATGTCGCGGCGCACAACAACCTGGGTAATGCGTACGAGAGCCTGGGAAAGCTGGACGAAGCCATCGCAAGCTACCGCCGGGCCCTGGAGTTGAAGCCGGACCTGGCCGAGGCGCACTGCAACCTGGGCAATGTGCTCAAGGGTCGGGGGGGCTGGACGAAGCGATCGCCTGCTACCGCCGGGCCCTCGAGCTCAGGCCGCACTATGCCGAGGCGCACTACAACCTGGCCATCGCATTGAGCGATCTCGGCAAGCTGGATGAAGCGATCGCCTGCTACCGCCGGGCCCTCGAGTTCAGGCCGCAGTATGCCGAGGCGCACATCAACCTGGGCAATGCGCTCAAGGGCCGGGGGGAGCTGGACGAAGCGATCGCCTGCTATCGCCGCGCGTTGGAGCTCAGGCCGGACTCCGCCGCGGCGTACAGCAACCTGGGCAGTCGCGCTCAAGGGCCGGGGGAGCTGGACGAAGCGATCGCCTGCTGTCGCCGCGCGTTGGAGCTGAGGCCGGACTTCGCCGAGGCACACAACAACATGGGCATCGCGTGGGGCGATCTCGGGAACTCGGATGAAGCGATCGCCTGCTACCGCCGGGCCCTGGAGTTGAGGCCGGACTTCGCCGAGGCATACTACAACCTCGGCAATGTGCTCGGGGACCGGGGGAACCCGGACGAAGCGATCGCTTGCTACCGCCGGGCGTTGGAATTGAAGCCGGACTTCGCCGAGGCGTACGGCAACCTGGGCAGTGCGCTCAAGGGCCAGGAGAGACGTGATGAAGCGATCACCTCATTCCGCCGGGCCCTGGAGCTGAGGCCGGACTTTGCCGAGGCGCACAGCAACCTGGGCAACGCGTTCCGGGACCAGGGGAATCTGGACGAAGCGATCGCCTGCTATCGCCGGGCCCTGGAATTGAAGCCGGACTTCGCCGAGGCACATAGCAACCTACTCTATACACTCCACTATTGTACGGGAGTCACGCCGGCAGCATTAGCCGAGGCCCATGCCGAGTACGACCGCCGGCACGCGGCACCGCTGTTCGAAGCCGCCGCGCGACACGAGAGGATCCGCGATACTCAAGATCGGGTCCATCTGGGCTTCGTTTCGCCCGACCTGGGACGGCACCCGGTCGGCTATTTCCTGGTCCGCGTCCTGGAGAATCTCAGCCAAGAACAGCATGAAACGATCTGTTACTCCGACCGGACCATCAAGGACAGCCTGACTCATCGCCTCCAGGCCGCCGCGACGCGATGGCGCGACGTGCATGGCATGAACCACGAGCGGCTGGCGGAGCAGATCCGGGCGGACCGGATCGACGTCCTCTTCGATCTCGCGGGGCACACGGCTGACAATCGCTTGCTGGTCTTCGCCCGCAAGCCGGCGCCAATCCAGATCAGTTGGATCGGCTACGAGGGGACGACCGGCTTGGCGGCGATGGACTACCTGATCGCGGATCACCTCATGGTCCCGACGGGTAGCGAGCAACACTATCGGGAAGCCGTGCTGCGAATGCCGGACGGCTATCTCTGTTACGACCCGCCACAGTCGGCCCCGCCGGTCGATCCGCCGCCGTCGCTGAAGAACGGCTTTGCGACCTTCGGCAGTTTCAACAACCCGGCCAAGATCACCCCGGACGTCGTGGCGGTCTGGGCCAGGATCCTGCGCGCGGCACCGTCCACCCGCCTGGTCATGAAATATCGCGGCCTGGGGGACTCGACCGCCAGAACGCGGTTCCTCGATCTCTTCGCCGATCACGAAGTGGGGCCGCAACGGCTGGACTTGCTGCCATGGAGTTCCTATTCCGACTACCTGGCGACCTATCAGCAGGTGGACGTGGCGCTGGATCCGTTCCCCTTCTCCGGCAGTACGATCACCTGCGAGTCCTTGTGGATGGGGGTGCCGGTGATCACCTGCCCGGGCGAAACCTTCGCCAGCCGGCATTCGCTCGGCCATCTCTCGAACCTGGGCCTCACGGAGACGATCGCTCGGGACGCGAACGAGTATGTTGACCTGGCTGTTTCGCTGGCAGGCGACCCGGTGCGACTGGCGTCGCTGCGGTCGGGCTTGCGGGAACGGATGGCGGCCTCGCCGCTGTGCGATGGGAAGCGATTCGCGAGCCATTTGATGTCGTTGCTGCACGAAGTGTGGGCGCAGTCGATCGGGTAGGCAGGGGAATGGTCTGCGTACCCGGTTCTCAAGGGGGTCTTCACTAGCTGCGTCCCGGTATCTGGTCTTGCGCCCCATCCCGTCAATAAAGCGCTCTGTCCCCCTGTATGCGCTGCGCCTTCATGCGCCTCTGGCTCGGAGGAGAGGATATCGTCTCATTTCCGCGGCGCTGCCATTGGCCGATCCGATTGGATGCCGAGGGTCATCGCGGCCTTCGGGTCGATGGCACGGATGGTCTCGGCAAGGTTCTCTTTATAGAGGAGGTCATCGTCCTTGAAGATCTCGATCAGGAGCGGCAGGCAGGGAGCGGCCGGCGGCCCGATCTCTCTCAACGTCCCCACCACCAACGGGCGCTTCGAGGGGTCAGTCCGCAGGAGTTCGGCGATCGCGGGCACGGCAGGCCCCGCCTCGCGGCCGATCTGACTGAGAGTCGCGAGGGCCAAACTTCTTGCGATGTCGGTCCCAGCTTGCAATTCCTTGATCAGCGCCCCGACCCCCTTCTCACCCCGCGTGATCCGCCAGAGTGCCAGGTCGGCCCTTGTTCGGAGACTTTCGTCCTCGTGCCGGGCCGAGATCCGCTCGAGCGGCGCGATGGCGCCCGCCGCGGCGGGGCCGATCCGCCCCAGGGCCTCAGCGATCTGGTAGGTGCAGGACACGTCCTCGGCGCCGAGCAGATCGGTCAGGGCCGGGACGGCCTCCGCGGCGGCCGGCCCGATCTCGCCGAGGGCATCGAGGGCGGCGTAGCGGTCGCCGAGGTCGTGGCCATCGGCGGGGCGGGCGGCCTCGACCAGGGCGGGGATGACGCGGCCGTCCCGGGTGATCCGCCAGAGGGCGGCGGCGGCGATGACGCGGTCGGTCATCCGGGCTGAGGTTGACATCCGGGTCAGGTCGGGGACGGCCGCCCGCGTGCCGGGCCCGATCCGGCCCAGCGCCTCGGCCGCGATCCGGCGTCGGGCAGCGTCGGGGTCGTTGAGGCCCTCGACCAGAGAGGGGACGGCGTCGGGGCCGATGGCGGCGGCCGCGCTGGCGAAGGGCGACATCTCCGGTCGGTCAGGCCCCTGGGCGTGCAGGAGCGCGGGGATGGCGGCCTTGGCCGCGGCGCCGACCTTGCCGAGCGCGGTGGCCGCCGCATAGCGGGCCGGCGCTCTTGTCATCGAGAGCACCGATCAGGGCGGGGACGGCGGGGCCCGCCGCGGGGCCGATGGCGCCGAGGTGCCGCGCGGCCGTGGCCCGCGCGAACTCGTTCGGGTCGGTCAGCGCCCCGGCCAGGACCGGGATCGCCTCCGGCGAACGCGCGATCGACCAGAGGGCGAACGCGGCCTCGACGCGATCCGGTCCCTCGGGATCGCGGGCCAGTTCTTCGAGTCGGCCGAGGGCCTCGCGAGCACCGGGGCCGATGAGGCGCAGGGCTCGGATCGCCTCCCAGCGGACGTTACCGACCCGCTCGCGGGTCGCCTCGACGAGGAGCGGAACGACCCCCGGCCCGAGCTTCGCGAGGGCCGGGCCGATCAGGCCGCCATCGAAGTAGTTCGCCCGGCGCAGCGCGGCGACCATCGCCGGCGCCGAGGCCGCCGCCGCCGGCCCGATCCGGCCGAGGGCCGCGGCGGCCTCCCTGCGGACCGAGCTCTCCTGATCGCCGAGGGCCCGGGTCAACGCGCGGACCGACCCGGCGGCGTCCGGCCCGATCGCCCCCAGCGCCTGGGCCGCAGCACAGCGCCGGATCGGCCGGGGGTCGTCGAGCAGAGCCGTCCAACCTCGCAGGCCCCGCCCCGCATAGACCGGCTCGTTGCCGGGCCTCATGCCTCTGCCCCTCGGATCATCGGCCCCGCCCCGCGGATGGATGGAGAGGGCGACGAGGACCCAGGATAACCCTCGTGCAAACCGTCTGGACATCGGTATCGGTCCATGTTCAGGGTTTCCGCTGGGCGGATGGGCCCGCCTCTCGGAAGAGAATGTATGCCGACGCGTCAAGGTTTCCGGCTCATCCGGCGGTGCGCGCATTTCCCCCGGACGGCTTCATGATGGGGCCTCGATCGCCCCGGGTCTCGAGATGGCCTCTCGCCGATCTCGTCCGACAACGTCTCGGCCACGCAAGCCCTAGCCAGACGGGCGTCCGGATCCGGATTGGACCCGTCGGGCTCTCACATCCGTCGTAGGGCCTGATCGTACCGGCCGGAACGGTCCCCGTTCAAGGGGTGGCTATCGTGTAGACGCGCGGAGTCTTCCCTGACGCCTCCCGGCGGCTTCAGCGCGGGGTGGTCCGCTCCTTGAACAATGGGTCCCTTGCCTGCGGCGGATTGTCGTAGTAATCCGGATGCTTCTCATAGGATTCGATCGTGAAGGCGACTCCGTTGGACGTCACGTTCAGAGTGTATGTCGAGTTGACGACCAGGTGGCCCTTCTCCTTCTCGTACCACTGCATCGCGTTCTGGACGAATTCCGCCTCATCCTTCCCGCGGACGCCTCGGCCGGCGAAACCGCGGCGGACGGACGCGGCGAGAGCATGGCGCGTCTCCGGGACGCGGCACTTCGCGTAGGCTTCCCCGAGGACCAAGATCAGGTCCGTGAGTTTCTTGCCGTGGAAGGCGACGTAGAACTCAATGTACTCGGGCCCATGGATCCGGCCCGGGCAACGCTGCGCGAGGAAATCCACGAGGCATTGTCGATTTCCCGACTGCACGAACGCCTTGACCATGTGCGTCAGGATGGCGTAAACGAAGTTGCTCTGGTCCTCCGGAACCGGCGGGAGCTTCGGTGAGGCCGCCAGATCGCACAGGTCCCGGTCGGAGAGACGCTTCTCGAAAAGCCGATCCACCGACTGGACGTACTCGTAGTACCGAGCCTTCCCACCGCTGGCCGCGTTGAAAGCATCCTCGAGAGACCGCCACTCCTTCTCGATCTCCAGCATCCGGGGCGAGCCCCAGTTGACTGCCGGGCCGGTTTGGTCGGCGGCGCACCCGGGCGGCGGCGCCAGAGCGAGGCCGATGAGGACGGGACCGAGAAAGCGGTGCCGCGAGATGTATGAACTCATGGCTGAGTCCTGCTCTTCAGGGGGTGCGTTACTGCTGCCCGGTCCTCAGGTTGAAGACCATCTGGCCAAGCTTCGCGAAGTTGATCGACCAGGCCTGGTTATGATAGCTGGGGAGGCTGTTAAGGTTGTCCACCTTATCGCCGATCTTGGTCTGATCGACGGCATCATTGTAAGAATTGAGCAAGCCCTGCAGTATGTCAGTATAGGAGCCTTGACCGAGGCCCCAGCCCTCGTAAAAGCCCCCCCCGAGGACGATCACATTCTCGTTCTGCCACCCCTTAATTGGGCAGTCGGGCGCGTTCAGGAAGTCCGTCCAGTCTCCGCGCGCCCTGGGATCGCCCAGGGGACATTCCTAATTGAGTGCCCAGGGGACAGAGTGCCCAGGGGAGGCGCCCAGGGGACATTCCTGATTGTTGACAGCCGCCCAGAAGACAGCCGCCCAGGAGACATTCCTAATTGTTGACGCAGAATGCGCAAGATAGATAAGAAGTATCTTGCCGAATGGCCCAGGCGGGTGTCGGCGCCGCTTCCGTTTCACAGCCCGTTTCGGGTCGGGATTGGGAGCCGGAAGGCGCCGGACGGGATCGATCCGGGTCGAGAACCGACGGTCCGGCTCGGCCCGGCCCGGCCCGGGGGCCTTCGCCCGGCCCCGTCGGTCGCTTGGCCGGGCTTGGGAGAATCATGATCCACGCGATCGGATTCCGGCTCGGGTCGAGCGAGATGGCGATGACCTCGGGCCCGTCAGCCCCGGGGGCGAAGCCGGCCGGGGGACGGACCGGGCCGGACCGACCCGAGACGCCCGCGCGCGGGACCGGCCCGAATAAACCCGAAACCGGGTCCGACCCGGATCGGCCCTCCGGCGGAGTAACCGATGCCCTGGTCGCGGTGGATGACCGCAGGAGTCTTCAACGAGGAAGTGATCCCAACCAACCCAGAACATTCGCGACGAATCGAAAGGGTCTGTTGATGCCGGCAGCGGCAAGAGCCGCCTGGACGTCTTCGGCGCCAAAGTCCCTCGTGTTTTCAGTGAGTAACGCCTTCGTGGCCCCGGGGAATCGGCCGGCGTGGTCCAGGATCGAGTGGAGGATCAGGTTGTCGGTAGGATCGGGGATGAGCATCGCGGTCACCGCACGCTGGATGACGGCGGGTGTTTGGGGGATGGGTTCCAGGATGCCCGCTGCCCAGTCTACGAACGGAAACAGCCGAGCTTGCACATCGTTCAATAATTCGCCGTTGGCAATCCGGCTCTCTTCGAGTCGCGTGAACAAGGTGCGTGCGTTCGCAGAGGTCGTGTCTCGCTGTAATTGCGCGATCTGCTGTTCGAGTTCGGCTCGGAACCGGTTTCGGCGTTTCTGCTCGTCTTCGAAAGCCGAGAACGACTCCATATAGCAGCCGGACGGGATCGCGACGCGCACGGATGCGGAGACGGCAGCGAGGAGGTCATCCCCCCTCGCCTCGCGTCCCATCGCGACACTCATCAGGAAGTTGGTCTCGACGTATACGATGACATCCATGTCAGGCCTCGAGACGCTGCGTCGTGCCTCCCTCGAGCTTTTCGAGCAGGCCAGCCCTCCCTAGCTCCTCGGAGCCCGGCGGATCCTCCGACTTCCAGTGGTACGCCAGGTCTCGGAGCCATGCCTCGACGAGCGTCAGCAGGTAGGACTCAAACACTCGCTTTCCGGCAAATCCCGGGTCGTAATGCTGAAGGACTTGCCGGGTGTCGAGGCGCACAATCGGCTCCCCGAGGCTCTCTCCCCCTGACCTGTACAACTGGATGGAATTCGGATCGATCGTTAAGACAAAAGCGACGTCTTCAGCGAACTTCGCCAGTTGCCGGGGAAGGATTGTCGTCCATCTCTCGACGGGATGCGCCTTCACCTCGACGAGGGCGACGGTATGGTCCTCCCTGTCCACGACGGCGGTATCAAACGAGTGATCGGCCGTTCGCGACATGGCCATACCTCCTTTCCCCAAGTGCCGGGCCGACTTCCGACGATGGAGGTTGTCGTCCGAGCCACATGCAGATCCAAGCAACCAAGCCTTATGCTAGCACCTTGCCCGATCCACCGCCAGCCACGTACCGAGGAGGCTGCTGCAGAAGTTGTCGTGCGCAGCGACGACGCTTCGCGCGTCGGCCCGACAGACCGACGCCCCCTCGGGCGAAGGGCCACGGCGCTGCGATCACGCTTCGAGTCGCGAAGTCCGCACGCGATTCGCCGGATCTCGCTCACCCAGCGAACCGCGGTCGGCATGATCCGGAGGGCGGCACGCCGCCGGGGCGCCGGACCGGCCCCGGGCCAAAGCCGGCCGGCGGACGGACCGGGCCGGACCGACCCCAGACGCCCGCGGGCGGGACCGGACCGAAAAAACCCGAAAACTGATCGGACCCGGACCGGTGCGGACGGGTGATTATCCCTCCCGGCGTTCCGAATGAACTGCACCGACTCGCACCCATGCATTCTTGACCGGTGCTCGGTTTTCGGCAACAATGGGCCTCGGCGGCAATGATTGCCGGTCACCACACGATCCCCGCTTGCGGGGCCGCGCCCTACGTTGTAGGGTGTGGGCGTGGACGGTGCCAGTTTTGCAGATCGAGAGAAGCGGTAAGGAGGTGGTGATGGGCCGCAACGACTTCACCGGGCTGCTGTATGCGCACCCTTCATTCACGGAAGGCCTTGGGCGTACGCTCGACGTCGGTGGCACCTTCGACGCCTACAACGACTCGGACTCCGATGCTGAGGCGGACCGGATGGCGTTAGTTTCCGACTGGTACGCGGTGGCGCGGACCTTTGCCGGTCGATCTCTCGTATAGCGGCTAAGGCGGCGAGGCGGCCATCTCATGGCAGACAAGCCGGCTCCCGATGAAGGGGCCTCCCCTGGACAGGATCACCAGGCATCGGAGACGGTCCTCGCGGTGCCCCCGGGTCAATCCTTCGTCGCCGACACGAAGAACCCGGGGGCTGAGAGCCAGACCGTCACGGCCGCTCGCCGCGTCACGACGCAGGAAGCGTTGAGCGACCAGGGTCTCTATCGGATCCAGGAACACGAGACGCGGATCCGACACCACAGCGGACCTCTGCCGGATCCCGAGACGCTTCGGGAGCTGGGAGAGATCTATCCGCAAGCCCCGAAGCTGATCTTTGAAGAGTTCCGGGCTCAATCGGCGCACCGCCGCGAGATGGAGCGCCTGGTCATCGAGGGCAACCTCCAGGCCACGCATCGGGGCCAGATCATCGGGGGCCTGATCGGGGGTGCCGGCGTCGTCGGGAGTCTCATCGTCGCCGGCCTCGGATACGGATGGGCCGGGTTCGGTATCGCAGCGACCAGCCTGGTCAGCCTGGTCTCGGTATTCATCCACGGCCGTCAAGCCCAGGAGAGGGAGCGTCTTCAGAAGGAGAAGATCAGGAGGCAGATCGCCAAGGGCGAGCCGGTCGAGAAGTTCGAAGGAGAGCAGACGCTCGGCCCGGCCGGCGAGGAACCTCCGCCTCACAGCCGGTCGTCGGACGCGCCGGGCGTACCAGGCACGACGGCGGATTGAAGATGGGGGGCGGTCGAGATGGTCCGACTTCTTTCCTCTGCGCCGGACCCCGCCGGCTCCAGAGGGCCCGGGTCCGCAGCGGAGCCGTTCGGCCGACCCGACCGGACGGGTCGAGTGGCCACCGCGGGCGGGCGGAGGGGGAAATGATGAAACGACACCGATTTTCGCACTCGATTGATAGGTGGCCCGACGGTCGGGGACCGGGAGAACCGCAGACAACGACCTATCAATCGGAGGTTGACGGCCCACTAGCCGCGTCCCCGTTCTTGTCCCGCTCGATCCCCACGACTGTTCAACTTGTGTAGGTAACAACTCACAACCCGTTTTTCTCTCCCTGTCAAAAGTCCGGATCGCAGGACACGCCCAACTCCTCCTTTGCTCTCACCCAGTCGTCCAGTTCCTTACCCACCGGCCGTCCCTCTGACACCCATATTTCGTGAGCTCGCAAATGCACATCTTGTTTTGTCGTCGCCGTCGCACTTGTCATCGCTCGTTGAAGGACAACGACGAACAAGAAAATACCGTACATTATTTGAACCATGACAACGGACTTGCCAGCCCAAGTTTGAGGAGAGAAATCCCCAAACCCAACCGTAGACATGCTGATCATGCTAAAATACAATGGCGTTATACGATCCTGCACAAGTGCACCGCCCGAATTTCCTATTTTTTCATGCGAACTGAACTTATCCGAGAACTCACAGGAGATCGCTAAGTAAATCATCGCAAAGCAAATGACCGCCTCGCCATAATGCCAGAAAGTGTTTACCACCGCTCGGATTGCATGGGCGGTATAATACTTCTTTTGTGCATGAAGACCCCCAATAAAAGCCCACATCTCATAGAGCCTAAAAACAGCGATACCGCAAAGTATGAATATATAAATTCTATGCTTCATGGAGTAGTCTGCCTCCTGTTGGATCAAGACAAACGAGTAAAGCGCCAAATATAGGACTACCAGTAAGATCGTCCAAAGGACAACGTATACATCCACAATAAATGATAGATATCGTTTAAATGTTTTTTTGTCCCACGACTCGTGATTCACCAGCAATAGGCCCATACCGCCGAGTGTACGCAGAATCAAGCGTACGACGATAGGTCTGTGAATGCAGACAAAGGGAATCCACAATACGCGGATCCCTGTCAAGACCAGACCTTCTTGCAATGGCTGGAGACGTGCAAATCGTTCAGTTCTGCAAGCATCCTCCTCAAGCACTTCTTGCCAACCGCAACAGTTTGTCATCGAGCACATCCTCAAGTCTCCGGCCGACGAGAACGGGCCCCCGCGGCCCCGCAAGGAGTAAAGGGGACAAAGGAGTAAAGGGGACATACATCCTTGGAGTAAAGGGGACATACATCCTTTACATGCAAAAACCACCGACGTCCACTCGTCAGTTGCATAAAAGGGGTGTATATCCCCTTTTTATGCCTCTCTTTTATGCCCCCGCATCGACAGCTCCTTGATGCCTCGTTAGACATCTCTCGGAATGATTCATGAAAGGATCATCCTTTCTTATATCGCTGCATCCTGAGAATCTCTTCCACAAGCCTCGTATCGACCCGGAAGGGCGGACTAAATCCAGATGCCGCTACGCTCACCATGGTTCCATGAATCGTGGGCGGGAAATTGACAGGTGGAGTATCCTTGAATTTCAGAAATCCGAACCCTGGCTTCTTGTCTTTCGCCCTCTTTATGGTATCGGCGAACAGGCAGCGAATATGGTTCCAGGCCTTCAGCATGGCTTTCAATGCATTCTGCCATTGCTCATCATATTCCCTGGCCAAATCCTTGGGATTGTCATATGCCTCCTGCCAGTCCGTGTATTTCGGCAGATTCTCACGGCGGGGAAGGTCAAGATACCGCTTGTTGACGCAAGGATATCCGCCGATGGTCCCGATAGGGATTATACGGGAATGTATTTGCTGAGTACGGCGATCATAGATAAAACCCAGTTCCGATACGACATTGCATAGGTATTTCTTTCCCCTCGACTGAGCCTGCTCCTCGGTGTCGTCCGGATTGACGGCCAGGTCCATCCCCGGAAAGTTCTGAATCGCCTGCCCCAAGTTGTCGATGACGGCGCCGAGCGACCACCAGAATGCCGCCGTGTCCGCCTGGATCGCTAGAAGTTCCTTGCCCCCGCACGTCCCACAGGACGTTTCGTCAATCCGATCCTTGAAGACGGAGGCATTCTGAAGCCGGATGAGTGCCGAGTAGTGGTTGCCGGCAAACGGACGCCAGGGTTCCGTAACGTTCTCTCCCGTAGGAGTCCGGTTCGGCACCACATACTTGGCCCAGATTTCGGAATAGGGGTCCAAGATCGGCAGCAACTCGCCCCTGGGTTCCCTGTAGATCGCTCGCTCCAGCCCGTCGCCTTCAGCTTCAAGGAGCTTGAGGTAGTCGGGCACCGGTTTATCTGTGCTGCTGGGCACCGCACCGCCCTCCGAATGATCGTCCACGCCTGCCTATCCATCTTCCCCATCATACCGCGCCCGCACCCCTGAATCCATGCGACTTAGCGGCGGAGAAAACGGGTCAGGCCGAGAAAACGGGTCAGCACGTTTTCCTGACTCCGTCAGGCACGGGACCCGGAACGGGTACGCCGCTCGTCTTGCCCGCCCCGGCCGGCCCGACCCGTCCGACCGGCCCGGACGGCCGCGGGCCGCAATACGGCCGATATCGCCAGCCTACGGCCCGTTCGCTCGGCAACCCGATGCCGGTCGCTCGGCGCCCGGATCGCTGGCCGCCGCTCGAACCCTCGCCCGCCCGGGCCTCAACGGAAGGGAGGGATGTCCTGGGGCAGGCCGACGCGCATGAAATAGCGGGCGAAGGCTTGCGACAGATGCTCGCGATACGGCGGTAACAGCCGCAGCCGCTGGCCGGCCCGGGCCGCGACCTGGCGGACGAACGTCAAGGGGAGCGAATAGACGCGCCGGAAGTTGACGACGCGGAGTTCCCGTGCCATGTCCGGCAGGCGGCATTCGGCAAGCAGATGATAGCCCGGCAGGTTGCCCCGCCGCGCGTCTTCCAGGCCGCGCGGGGTCGACAAGTGCCCGGTCGTCAGGTCACCGCGGCCCCACGCGGCGCAGAGCAGCACCTCCGTGACTTTCTCCCGGCCGACGACGAGGTCGCAGGTCTGCGTCATGACCACGACGTCGCGCTCCTGCCACGCAAAGGCCGCCTCATCCCGGGGCTCGGCCAGGTCCGCCGGGGGCAGGAAGACCGGACAGCGTTCCAGCAAGTCCCCTTGCGCCAGGTCCGTCCCCTGGACGATGCGGTACCATGGGTATCCCTCGGCATCCATACCGGCCTCGTTACTCCGCCCAAGGGTCGTCGGCCGGGATGGGCGTACTTCGCCCGCCGTAGACCAACTTCACGCGGATCGTCCCGCACGGCCGCTCCGGGGCGACCTCGATCATCACGTCATCATTCAGGATATCCCACTCATCGGCCGCCGGCATCCTGTCGACCGGCTCGGCCGGTGGTGTCGGGTGGTCGGGGCAAATGATCGGCTCGCAAGCCGGCGGGGAAAGCGAAGCATCCGCCATGGTCGGCACCCTCCCTCTCTTCAGGACAGGATACCGAGACGATCGACGCCCCGTGAACCCCATCTTCGATCGCGCCGGCGAGGCGTGCGAGCGCCGGGACGTCATCGTGACAGGTCCCGTCAAACGTGCATCGATACCCCCCGGGCCCCGGAGCCCCCGTCGCCATCGAACCGCCCGTCGATTGTATCGGTCGGGACGGGAGCGGCGATGCAACGCAATTCTCATCTCCGACTCGCCCTGAAGTCTCCCACCCCCGGTCTCGCTGAGTCCGGCCGGGCCCCGACCGGCATCGCCCGACCGCCTCATCAGGCTCCAGGCCGAAATCGGTGTCGCGGCTGTCTTTCAGCCCGTTTCGGGCCGAGACGGGCAGCCGGGGGACGCCGCTCGGGACCGATCCGGCTCGGGAGCCGACGGGCTGGCTCGGGCCTGTCCGGCCCGGGGGCCTTCGCCTCGCCCCGTCGGTTCGGCCGACCGGCTCCGCCGCGGGCCCGAGCGGGGCCGGTCCGGCCGCGACCACCGGGATCGCAATCGGTCGATGACTCCAGCACCTCACCCGGATGAACCGGGAGCCGAGCGGCGCGAGTTCCCCGGACGTGAGATCCTCGCTCAGCCAGCAGACCTGCCCAGGACGGCCTTCAGGCGGCCGCGCCAGTGCTCCGGGGCGGCCTGGATCTCCTCCAGGAACCGGCAGGCCATCCCCGACGGCACCCGCCGACCCTGCTCCCACGAGCGGACTGTCTTGACGTCCACCCCCAGGAACTGGCCGAAGATCGGCTGGCTGACCCCCATCATCGCGCGGATGCCCTTGACCTCATCCGGACCGAACGCCCGAGGCGTCAGGTCGAGCTTCACCCGACGGACGGTATAGCGCTCCTCGATCGGGGCGCCGGACTCGATCGCGTCGCGGAACCGCTCGAGCGCCGCGACGATCGTCGCGCCCTTCGGGGTGAGTTTCGATCCCGCCTTCATCGGTCGCTCCTCGTTTCCAGGGCCCTGCGGATCTCGCGGACGATCGCGGCGATGGCGCTGCGGTCGCTCGCCGAGAGGTCCGACTTGTCGTTCTTCCCCCACGCGGTGACCAGGAGGATGAACCCGAACTCGCGGAATCGGACATAGCCGACGCGATAGGCCCCGCTCTTGCCGCGCGCCTCCCGTGACGGCGCGAATCGGATCTTCCGGAGCCCTCCCGTGCCGGGAACGACCGGATAGCGCTCGGGCGATTCCAGGATCTGGCTCTGCAACTCCCGAAGATCGTCGTCCTCCAGCCCGAGGTCCGACCATTCGTCATCGAAGAGATCGAGATGCAGGAATGTCGGCCATTCGGACGCTTCCCAGGTGAAGCCGGGAGAGCCGCCGGAGGATCGCCCATTTCCGGCCGCCATCGATCGACCTCACCGCGCCGGGATCGTTCATCATCTCGACGGACATGGTACCACTGTGTAGAATGGATTACAACCGTGGGAGGAACGGAGCGATGCGTGATGGAAAACGGAGACGCCGCTCGCCGTCGTGACTCGGTCCCGTCCGTCAGTCCGGCCGTCGCCCGGTCCGGTTGGCCTGCTTCGATCCGAGGCGGAAGATGGGGACAGGCACGGAGACGTCGATCCTCGTGAGGGATGGCGTGGGGCGGCTCGCGGGCGCGGCGGGGTCTGGGCCGGAATTGGTCTCGCTTCTGTTTTTCAGTCCGTCTCGAGTCGGGATTGGGAGCCGGGCACGCGGGCCGGGACCGATCCGGGTCGGGAGCCGACGGGCCGGCGCGGGCCGGCCCGGCCCGGGGGCCTTCGCCCCGCCCCGTCGGATCGGCCGACCGGCTTCGCCGCGGGCCCGAGCGGGGCCGGTCCGGACGACCGCCACCGTCGGGATCGCAACCGGTCGATGACGCCATCAGCCCACCAGCGGTCGGGGCGATCGGGCCGGCGCGGTC
Source organism: uncultured Planctomycetota bacterium (assembly GCA_963815795.1). Taxonomy (GTDB): domain Bacteria; phylum Planctomycetota; class Planctomycetia; order Isosphaerales; family Isosphaeraceae; genus JAKAUH01. The sequence continues at coordinate 921,894 of CAWFIC010000017.1, forward strand.
GCCACCGCCCCGGCTCGCCGAACGCGCGGCCCCGCGAGTGCGACCCTGCGCTCAGACGCCATCGTTGCCGAGGCCGTCCGTTACTTCACGGCGTCTCGGACTTCGTCAGCAGCTTGTTGACCCGAAGCCACTCCTCCAGGCGGTCCATGAAGTGGTCGGCACCGCCCCCTTTGTTCACGAAGCCGTGCGCGCCCATCTGGAAGACATGCAATTCGGCCGGCCCTTTCGCCTTGCGGTAGGCGGTGAACAGGTCGACCGTCCGCCCGACCGAACCGGCATCATCAGCGGCGACAGCCAGGAAGAGTGGCGGCGCGGGACTGGGGATCTCCTTGGGCTCGCGGGCTCCATAGATGATCGCCGCGAAATCCGGCCGCGTCTCCGCCGGCCCGAAGAGCGCGTCCGACGTCACCATGCCGCCGGCCGAGAACCCGATCATGCCGACCCGGTCGGGCCGGTACCGAATTCGCCGGCCCGCTCGCGGACGAGTCGCACGGCTCGCCGGCCGTCCTCGCCGGCCAACTTGACGACCTCTTCCCTGGCAGGGGCACCCGGGCCGTTGTGTCCCAGACGGTATTTCAGGACGAAGGCGTCGACGCCCATCGCGTTGAGCGTCTTGGCGATGTCCGCCCCCTCGTAGCTCATCATGAGGGCGCGGAACCCGCCGCCCGGTGCAACGATCATGGCCGTCCCGACCGCTTTGCCTTTCTCGGCCGGATAATGGAGGAGCACGGGCTTCACGACATCGGTCACGATCGGCAGGCCGTTCGGCCTGGTGACGGACTTCTCCTCCCAGTCCCATTTCTCAGAGCCTGGGCGACCCCTTTGTAGAGAGGGATCTCGGGCGGGGGCCGCGCCGGGCGCCTGTGCGTTCGCCGTCGAGGCCCATGCGATTGCGATAGCGGCCACCGGCCAGCGGATCGTCGTGTGCATCGTCGGCTCCTCCAGGGGCTAGATCACGGCCGCCTGGAAGATGTCCGGGCGGCATGCTTCGGATGATAACAGAGGGATTGCCCGCCGGAGAGTGGCGGCCGTTCGCGGTATCGTCAGGTCAGAGCGGGGGACGATCGGCCGGCGACGATCCTAAACACCTGCCCAGCTATGACTTCCGGCGATCCGACCTAGAATTGAGCCGGTTTCCTATGCCGCTTCCACGATCGTGGCGGCTCAACACCACGGAGATTGGCAATATGAAGATCATCCTGTCCATGGTGGCGCTGAGCCTTGTGCCGGCCGTTGCGTCGGCGCAAAACGTGCCCGTGCAAGACCCTCTCCTCGGCGAGAACACCGTGAAGGTGTCGGATCACGTTTGGGCCATCATGGGCTGGCCCAACATCGGCATCGTCGTGGGCGAGAACGCAACGCTGGTGGTCGATACCGGTCTGGGGCCGCGCAATGGTGCCACGGCAGCGAGAGTGGCGAAAAGGCTTGCGCCGAACAACAAGCTTTATCTGACGACGACGCACTTTCATCCCGAGCATGCGGGGGGCGAGTCAGGCTTTCCGGCCGGAACCATCCTGATTCGACCCAAGGTGCAGCAGGACGAGATGGACAAGCACGGCGAGGAGATGATCCATCTGTTTGAGAGCCGAAACGACCAGTGGAGAGAGTTGCTCACCAACGTCAAGCTCCGCGCCCCGGACAAGACCTTCGACAAGGATCTGAAGCTGGATCTCGGCGGAGGCGTGACGGCGCGGCTGCTTTGGTTCGGCGGTGCCCATACCAAAGGCGATGAACTGACCTTCGTCGAGCCCGATAAGACGCTGATCTCGGGCGATGTCGTGCAGAACAAAGTCGTGCCGAACATCTACGGAGACGGCGGCACGCCTTCGAGCTGGATCGCGGTTCTCGATGAGGTGGAAAAACTCGGCGCCGCCCACGTGCTGCCGACTCACAGCCCCGTGGGCGACGGTTCGCTGGTGGCCAAGGAGAAGGCCTTCATTGTCGACCTGCGGACCCGCGCTCTTGGTCTCAAGCGACAGGGCGTGACGCCGAACAGGCTGGCCGGTTGCTTACGACCGAGTTCAAGACCAAGTACCCAGACTGGCCCATCAAGACCGTGACGAACTTCGTGAAGAGCATCTACGCCGAATAGGACCAAGCACTGGGTGAAACCATATCAGGGTCGCGGGCACTTGCACCAGGCTCTATGAGGGGGCCGAAACGGGGACGCGATTCGTTTTCAACGCCCGTCGGTGCCTTGAGGCGACCGAGTCCGATCGGACCGGGTCCCGCGATCCCCTCCGTCCCGGCCGTTCGGCCCGACCTCGGCCGGGCCGGCTTCGTTCTTGATCCGTGTGCATCCGTGTCCATCCGTGGTTCCAGACCCCGCCCGCCCGGCCGGACCCGGCCCGGGCGGCAGGGCGCAGCCCGTGGTCCTTCGCCGCCCCGGTCCCCTCGGCGCGACCGGCTGCGGGGTCCTGACCTCTTTCCAGCCGTCCCCTTCCGGCCCTCCATTCGTGATCCCGGAGCCATCCCGGCGATCGGGCTCCGGGTGCCATCCTCGAACCCTCGTTGTGCCCGCCCCGGCGAAATCCGAAGGATAAGCGGAAATTTGCGCAACTGCGGCCGGTTTTCTGATGATTATTTAGACGAGGGGCTTGCGGGAAGTCGGGGCTTCGGGAGACGGACGCAGATCGAATGACTTATCGGACCGGCCGGGCGGAGGGGCCGATCATGCGACAACCGACCGAGGGGAACGGGCCACACAGCACGATCCGGATCTTCGATACTCTCGCCGTATTCGATGCGGTCGTCCCGCCGACTGTCTATCCAGAACGGCCGACATCGAGCGTGGAAGGTCCACGGCCGGCACAGCAAAATCACGAAACGAACCCAATGTTAATCTGGGAAGGATTTGCCGGTCGCCCGGTCCTGGAGGGTTGGTGCCGGCTCTCGCAAAATCTGCGAAACGAACCCATTGTTAATCTGGATAAAATCTGCGGGCCGAGTTGGCTTGTGAGGGGCTTCCATGCATCAGGGAAAACGACGCAAACGAACCCAACCCTGCCGGAATGGCGGCCGGACAGGCTGAGAGGGCTCGTCAATAATGGCAAACGAACCCAACCCTGCCGGAATGGCAGCCTATCGCTGGGTTCACGAGGGGAGGAGGCGCGCGAACGAAGCCATCGCACCCGGATCGACCCCGGAAAAGTGCGCGAACGAAGCCACGGTTGCACCAGGTTTCGTCGGTCTTGCGGAATACAAGGGTCGCGCCGTTTCTGGGAGTGGGCTCCGCTCGGGTTTCGCTCACCAGGGACGACTTCCCGAGGGCGACCCGCGCCCAACAGGGTCGAGCGGCCCCGCCATCCCTTCCCAAAAATGTTAAACACTCTTTCCAAACGCCGCACACCATCCGTATATTGGAAGAGGAGGCCGGGGCCTGCATGCATCGAGCATGGGCCGTCCAAGCCGGCCGCCACCCTCCGGGGATCGGGTTACGATCGCCCGATCCCCCGTCAGGCCACGACGGCACGGCATTCCCAATATCCAGGCGAGTCCGGTGGCACTGCTCCGGCCCGGCGACTCGCCTCGGCGACCGCGTACACGATTCTCAAGCCGCTCCGGATCCTGGATGATAGACCTTACTTGATTTCGGAGGCCGACGGCCGGCCGGGTCCACCGGCCCGGCGCGGATGGGTCGGCACCTGCGGATGTCAGGCGTCGTGAAGGGGGAAGGCAGCGATGGCATCGCGTCGACGAATCGCGCTCTTGTGCTTGATCCTGGGCGGTGCGTGGGCATGGGCTGCGCGCGGAGATGCGGGGGATTCGAAGGGCTCGTCCGGCGAACCCAAGCCGAAGCCCGTCGGCTTCGCGCGGGACGTCCGGCCGATCCTCTCGGACCATTGCTTCGCCTGCCACGGGCCCGACGACAAGGCCCGCAAGGCCGGGTTGCGGCTCGACACCCAGGAAGGCGCCTTCGCCGAGACCGAGAGCGGCACCCGCGCGATCGTGCCGGGCAAGCCCGACGAGAGCGAGCTGATCGCCCGCATCGAGAGCCACGACCCCGACCAGCAGATGCCGCCGAAGAAGAGCGGCAAGTCGTTGACGCCCGAGCAGATCGCCGTCTTGAAGCGCTGGGTCGAGCAGGGGGCGACCTGGACCAAGCACTGGGCCTTCAAGCCGCCGGTGAAGCCCGCGCCGCCCGCCGTCAAGCACGCCGCCTGGCCCGTCAACGAGGTCGATCGGTTCATCCTGGACCGGCTCGAGGACGAGGGGCTCGAACCCGAGCTCGAGGCGAGCAAGACCGCGCTGATCCGCCGCGTCACCCTGGACCTCACCGGGTTGCCGCCGACCCCCGAGGACGTCGACGCCTTCCTCGCCGATCGGTCCGCTCGCGCGTATGAGACGGTCGTCGACCGCCTGCTCGACTCGCCCCGATACGGCGAGCACATGGCGCGGTTCTGGCTCGACGCCGCCCGCTACGGCGACACCCACGGCCTGCACCTGGACAACTACCGCGAGATCTGGCCCTATCGCGACTGGGTCATCCGGGCCTTCAACGACAACAAGCCGTTCGACCGGTTCATCGTCGAGCAGCTCGCCGGCGACCTGCTGCCCAATCCGACCCTCGACCAGATCGTCGCCACCGGCTTCAACCGCTGCCACGTGTTCGACCAACGAGGGGGGATCGATCGAGGAGGAAGTCTACGTCCGCAACATCGTGGACCAGGTGGATACCGACGGCACCGTGTTCCTGGGCCTCTCGACCGGCTGTGCCCGCTGCCACGACCACAAGTACGACCCGATCCGGTCGAAGGACTACTACCAGCTCTTCGCGTTCTTCAACAACATCGACGGCCCGCCGATGGACGGCAACTCGGCGAGATGGGAGCCGGTCGCGTCCGTGCCCACGCCCGCGCAGCGCGAGGCCATCCGGGCGATCGGTGGTGAAGTCGCGGCGATCAAGAAATCCATCGCGGCCGAGATCGCCGGGGCCGCCGCGGCTCGCGCGTCCAAGGTTACTACGGAAGATCGGGACGACGAGGCCGCCTATGCCGGCCGGAGCGATTTCGTCTGGATCGACGACTCCTTGCCGACGGGCGCGTCGCCTCATGGGGAGCTGCCCTGGAAATTCGCCGGCAAGCCGGACCACCCGGTCTACAGCGGGCGGCTGGCGCTGGCCAACAAGGCCCAGGGGCTCAAGCAGTTCGTCTTCGAGGACGCCGGGCAGAAGCTGGTCGTCGGCGAGGGGGATGCGCTGTTCGCCCACGTGTACCTCGACCCCAAGCAGCCCCCCCGCGAGGTGATGCTCCAGTGGCATACGGCGGGCGGCTGGTCGCACCGCGCGTATTGGGGCAAGAACGCGATCGACTGGGGCAAGGACGGCACGCCCGAGCGGCTGGCGATGGGCGGGCTGCCGGCGACCGGCCGATGGATCCGGCTGGAGGTGCCGGTCGACCGGCTCAGGCTGGCGCCGGGGACCGTGATCGACGGCTGGGCGTTCACCCAGCACGGCGGCAGCCTGCACTGGGACGCGGCCGGCATCACCACTCGCACCCCGCAGGACGGCCAGCGCTTCGACTCGTTCGCGGCGTGGCTCAAGCTCCAGCGCGACGCCGGCGCGGCGGGGGCCTTGCCCGTGGGCCTCAAGGCGGCCGTGCAGCTCGAGCGTTCGAAATGGACCGGGCGCAGGCCAGGGCCCTGTCCGCCTATTTCACCGAGCACGCCGACGCCGCGACCGCGCGGGCGATCCAGCCCATGACCGCCCGGCTGGCGGAGGCCGAGACGAAGCGGGCGGCGATCGAGGCCAGGGAGCCGACGACCCTGGTCTTCCGCGAACGGTCCGGCGAGCCCAAGCCGGCGTTCATGCTCAAGCGAGGCGAGTACGATCAGCGCGGCGAGAAAGTGGGCCGGGCGGTGCCCGCGTTCCTGCCGCCGCTGCCGCCGGGCGAGCCGGTCAACCGCCTGGGATTGGCCCGGTGGCTGGTCGCGCCCAACCACCCGCTGACCGCCCGGGTGGCCGTCAACCGCTTGTGGCTCCAGGTCTTCGGCACCGGGCTCGTCAAGACGGCCGAGGACTTCGGCTCGCAGGGAGAGCCGCCCAGCCATCCCGAGCTCCTCGACTGGCTGGCGGCGCAGTTCCGCGAGGATGGCTGGGACGTCAAGCGGATGATGAAGCGGCTGGCGATGTCGGCGGCCTACCGGCAGTCGTCGCGGGTGGCGCCCGAGAAGCTGGCCAAGGACCCGGAGAACCGCCTGCTGTCGCGCGGGCCGCGGTACCGGCTGGATGCCGAGATGCTCCGCGACCAGGCGCTGTTCACCGCCGGCCTCTTGGTCGAGCACATCGGCGGGCCGAGCGTCAAGCCGCCGCAGCCGTCGGGGCTCTGGGAGGCCGTCGGCTACACGTCGAGCAACACGGCGCGGTTCGTCGCCGACCGGGGCAACGAGAAGGTCCATCGCCGCAGCCTCTATATCTTCTGGAAGCGGACCTCGGCGCCGCCGCAGATGACGACGTTCGACGCGCCGTCGCGCGAGGCCTGCACGGTGCGCCGCGAGCGGACGAACACCCCGCTCCAGGCCCTGCTCCTGATGAACGAGCCGCAGATGTTCGAGGCCTCCCGCGCCCTGGCCGAGCGGGTGCTCCGCGAGGAGAACGCCTGCTCCTGCAGCGGCACGAGCGGTGCCGGGGGTGCCTGCGCCGTCGACCGGGACCGGATCACGCGGATGTTCCGGCTGGCCGCGAGCCGATGCCCCGACGCCAGGGAGCTCGCCGAGCTCGAGGCCGCCCTGGGCGACTTCCGCTCGCACTATCGCGCCCGGCCCGACGACGCCAGGAAACTCATCGAGACCGGCGAGACCCGGCCCGACCCGCGCTTCCAGCCGACGGAGCTGGCCGCCTGGACCATGATCGCCAATGTCATCCTTAACCTCGACGAGGTGATCACCAAGGGGTGATCTCGCCCGCCACGGGCCTCGATTGATGCAAGAGAAAAAGACCTTAACCACGAATAACACGAATTTTCACGAATAAAATTCAGAATTACTGGGATGGCTTTCGTCGCGGGAGTTCCTCGCTCGAGTAGGACATCGGATATCGCCAAGAGGCCCGGCATCCGCGGCCTTTATTCGTGAAAATTCGTGTTATTCGTGGTTGGTCTTGATGATTTTCCGAGCGGAGCCCCGCACATGGACCCGATTCGCGATCAGATCGACGTGATGACGCGCCGGCATTTCTTCGGGCGGACGGGCGTGGGCCTGGGGACCGCCGCGCTGGCCGGCCTGCTGGCCGACGGCTCGGGCCGGACCCTGGCCGCCGAGGCCGACCGGTCGAAGTCGGGCGTGGGTGGGCCGGCCTCGGCCGCGGGTGGGCTGCCGGGCCTTCCTCACTTCGCGCCCAAGGCCAAGCGGGCCATCTACCTGTTCATGAACGGCGGCCCGTCCCAGATGGACCTCTGGGATTACAAGCCCAAGATGGACGCGATGTTCGACAAGGACCTGCCGGACTCGATCCGCATGGGCCAGCGTCTGACCACCATGACCAGCGGCCAGTCGCGGTTCCCGGTGGCGCCGTCGAAGTTCAAGTTCGACCGCCACGGCCAGACCGGCACCTGGGTCAGCGAGCTCCTGCCCTGGACGTCCCGGATCGTCAACGACATCGCCGTGATCAAGACGGTCTGGACCGAGGCGATCAATCACGACCCGGCGGTGACTTATATCTGCACGGGTCATCAGCTCCCGGGCCGGCCCAGCCTGGGCTCGTGGCTGAGCTACGGCCTGGGCTCGATGAACCGCGACCTGCCCACCTTCGTGGTGATGACGGCGACCTGGACCGGCCGCAAGGAGGCGCAGGCGATCTACAACCGGCTCTGGGGCTCGGGTTACCTGCCCAGCCGGCACCAGGGCGTGGCGCTGCGCTCGACCGGCGACCCGGTGCTGTATCTTTCGAATCCCACGGGGGTCGACGCCGCGACTCGCCGCCGGGCCCTCGACGCGCTCGGCCGGCTCAACCAGGAGGAGTACCGCCGGTTCGCCGACCCCGAGACCCAGGCCCGGATCGCGCAGTACGAGATGGCCTTCCGGATGCAGACCTCGGTCCCCGAATTGGCGGACGTCTCCAGCGAGCCGCGGCACGTGCTCGACCTGTACGGGCCCGACGTGCACACGCCGGGGACCTTCGCGCGCTGCGCGCTCTTGGCGCGGCGGATGATCGAGCGCGACGTCCGGTTCGTCCAGATCTTCCACCGCGGCTGGGACCAGCACGGCAACCTCCCCGGCGACCTGCCCAAGCAGTGCCACGACGTCGACCAGGCGAGCCACGCGCTGATCACCGATTTGAAGCAGCGGGGGCTGCTCGATGACACGCTGGTGATCTGGGGCGGCGAGTTCGGCCGGACGATCTACTGCCAGGGCCGGCTGACCCGCGCCGACTACGGCCGCGACCACCATCCCAAGTGCTTCCCGGTCTGGATGGCCGGCGGCGGCATCAAGTCGGGGGTCGTCCACGGCGAGACGGATGAGTTCAGCTACAACGTCGTCAAGGACCCCGTCCACATCCACGACCTGAACGCCACCATCCTCCACTGCCTGGGCATCGACCACCGGCGATTGACGTTCAAGTTCCAGGGGCTCGACGTCCGCCTCACCGGCGTCGAGGAGCACCATCCGGTCAAGGCGATCCTGGCCTGATCTCGACGGCGGAGGCACCGGCGTTCGGATTGAGCCGCCGAGATGGTCGGGTTACGATTGACGATGTAGCATGAAGATCATCGGAGCCCGATCATGAACGAGAATCCCGTCACAATCGGACGCCGGAATGATCCGGCCCTGATCGCTCGGATCAAGGCCCGGGACGAGAAGGCGCAGCGGAATCGCGACTGGCTGGATGCCCATCTGGGTGAGCTCCTGCCCCGGGCGTATGATAAGTTGGTGGCGGTCGCCGGGCAGGAGGCGCTCATCGCCGAGACGGAAGCGGAGGCCAAGGCCTGGGCCCGCACCGCGCACCCGGAGGATGACGGCCTCGTGATCCGGTATATCCCCCCGGAACATGTCATGTCTCTCAAGGAGCCCCTCGCCACGCTGGAGATCGTGACTGATCCCGAGGAGATCGCTCGAAGTCGAGCCCAGGACGAGCAGTTCAAGCGCAATAGCGACTGGCTGCAATCCCACTGGCCCGACTTACTGCCACGGGCTCTCGGGAAACACCTGGTCGTCGCCGGACAGGAGGCGTTCATCGCCGACACATCGGAGGAGGCATGGTCCATGGCGGAGGCCTGCGCACCCGGAGGATGACGGCTCTTTCGGCCAGTATGTTCTCCCCCATCGAGGTCCCCGCATCTATGCGTATCATAGGTGAATGGCTGGCGTGTAACGACGGGGTAACGAGGCCCGCCGTTCGGGCCAAGGTGCGGGCCGCCGCCGGAAGCTTTCGACGAGGTGAGTTCCTGATCGACTCTGCGCCGACCGCACGGTCGTCGGGGCCGCCTTCATGAGGGAACTCGGCTTCGGCATGACTGTGGCACCGGAGGACTCGAGCCTCAAAGGAATCACGGGCGAATGCGGATTCGTGGTGGCGAGGTCCGTCATCGAGTTGCCGTGCGATGACGGCGGTACCGCGGCGATGCGCGGCGAGTTCGCGGCCTTCACCGACGACTCGGCGACCGACCTGAACATCCTGGGCCGCGACGTGCTGAATATCTTCCACGTCATCCTGAGTTACCGGCGCAACGAGGTCCTGCTGCTGGCCAAAGAACACACCTATCGTGTCGTCTCCTCTCGATTCGATCACGAGGCGCGAGCAACCGGCTCGCGCCGGGGATCCTCGGCTCAGAACTGATCGGCGGAGAGCACCTCGCCGCCGGCCCGGGTCGCCAGGGCCTGGAAGATCCGGAAGCCGACTAACTCCTTGATGAACCGGACGCTGCCGTCGGCGAACAGGAAATTGGCACCGCCGGGATGCATCGCCCAGTACTGGTCGCCGTGGGCCAGGCCCGAGGGGGAGTTCGGCCCGTGGCCTTCGCCGGTGTGCGACAAGACGAGCGCGCCGCCACCTTCGGGGTCGAGGCCCGCCTCGGCCTGGAGCGCCACCAGCGGGACCGCCGCGTTGGTCACGGCGCCGGTCCAGGTCGTGCGCGAGAGGTTCTGGCTCCGCTCGCCGGCGGCGAACGTCTGGCTGGTGCCGTCGGTGATCTGCGCGATCGTGATCGAGTGATTGCGGAAGAAGAGCCCGTTGCCGTTGTCGCGACCGGGGGGGCCGTCGTCGTCGTCGATGATCCAGGGATACAGGCTCGACGGGTCGCCGCTGCCGACCGAGCCGACGTAGTTCGACGAGGCGACCTGACAGATCGGGGCGCCGGGCGCCGTGTTGGAAGTGGTCGCGTTGACGACAGTGAAGATATCCTGCCGCCAGGCATCCGACGGGCAGAGGAAGCTGTTGATCAGCGTGAGCCGGGCGGTCTGGTTCGCCGGGAACTCGATCCCCTGGACGAAATTGATGCTGTTGTAGATGGGGGTCCCCTCCATCTGACATAGCGCGAACGAGGCCCAGCCCCAGCCCGGGCCGTCGTTGTCGAAGGTCACGGGGTCCATCAGCGACAGGTAGCCGGGGGGGAAAGTGCTGATGGCGTCGTGGTAGTTGTGCAGGGCGATGCCGATCTGCCTGAGGTTGTTGGTGCACTGCATCCGCCGGGCCGCCTCGCGGGCGGACTGTACGGCGGGGAGGAGCAGCGCGATCAACACGGCGATGATCGCGATCACGACGAGTAGCTCGATCAGGGTGAAGGCACGGCGCGGACGCATGGATTCCACTCCGGATGTTGGACGCTCGGCGCGCTGGGGCGCCTGTGGCCGGCGACCCAGGGGGCGCGGTTCATCGGATTCCCGTAGGCTCTGACTTTATGGACGTCGCTCGGTCACGCCTGTGCGTGATCATGAAGCGCTGCGCAGGGTGAAGCCCGAAGTCGGGCCGAGCGTCAGGATCTCGGGGGCCGATCGATCCGCGCCGGCCGTCCCGAATGGAGGTGGCAGGAGTCCGGCGGGGGGAGGAGGGCGCCGGCCGTCAGGGGCCGGCAGGACGGGGAGATGCCGAGGGCCGCGACCCGGGCCGTGGGGCCGGGCGGAGTCGAGGTCGGCAGCCCGGGATCGCCGCAGGGGGCCTCGCCGAGGCAAGGGCTGGAGGGCTCGTTCGTCTCGCGCCGGGATGGTGCGGGGGCGGACTCCGGTTCCCGTTGGTGGGATGCCGAGGAGCGGCCGCAGCAGCACGAATCGCCCCGGCAGCGCGAGGCGCACTTGCACTTATGGGCGTGAGATCCGGCGTCGACGTGCGGCGTCGAGACCGCGTCGGCGCGGGCGACCTCGCCCCGGCAGAAGAGCGCGAACGACGACCGCGAGCAGGAGGCTGCTCCGGGGCGGTCGAGCGTGTCGTGGCCGGGGCTGCATGCCGTGGGGTCGTCGCCGTCGGGTCTCGAGGAGGCGGGTCCGTCCGGGAATGGTCCAATCCGCCCTATAGTCGAGATCGATCAGGCCGATGTCAAGGGGGCTCAGGATCCGGGGAATCCGCCCTACGGAGGCGATCCCACCTGTCGTCGGGCCCGGGTCGCCGGGTAATCTACTCCGACCCGAACGGTCCTGAGATCGGCTCCGGAGTCGGCGGTGTCCTCGTGGAGCAAAGGTCGATGATGATCCATCACTTGATCTTCATGCTGGTGATCGGCCCGGTCATCACGACGGCCACGACGGGCCAATCGTCGCCGTCGGGGGCCCGACCCGCGGCCGATCAGGTGGCGCTCCCCACGGGGCCGCTCTCTCGCATCGCCTTCGGCTCGTGCGCCACCCAGGAGCGGCCGCAGCCGATCTGGGACGCCGTGCGGGCCGCTCGCCCGCAGTTGCTGCTGCTCCTGGGCGACGACATCTACGCCGACACCACGGACATGGACGTCATGCGGAAGAAGTACGCCAGGCTGGCCGCGATGCCCGGCTTCCAGGCGATCCGCAAGACCTGCCCGATCCTGGCGACCTGGGACGACCACGACCCGGCGCCAACGATGCCGGCAGCGACTATCCCAAGAAGGACGAGTCGCAGAAGGTCTTCCTCGACTTCTTCGGCGACCCCGCCGACTCGCCGCGCCGGAAGCGGCCCGGCGTCTACGATGCGCACGTCATCGGCCCCGGAGGGGAGGCGCGTCCAGGTGATCCTGCTCGATACCCGCTACTTCCGCACCAGCCCGCTGGCGCGGAACGCGCGGGCCTTGATGACTCGGGGGCCTTACGTCCCCCACCCGGACCCGAACTCGACCGTCCTCGGCGAGGACCAGTGGCGCTGGCTGGCCGAGCAGCTCAGGGTCCCGGCCGAGGTCCGCCTCATCGCGTCGAGTATCCAGGTCGTGGCCGAGGATCACGGCTGGGAGAAGTGGATGAACTTCCCGCACGGGCTCGAGCGTCTCTTCCGCCTCATCCGCGACTCCGGCGCCGACGGCGTGATCCTCCTGAGCGGCGACCGGCATCTCGCCGAGCTGTCGATGATGGACGCCGGGGTGGGCTACCCGATCTACGACCTCACCTCGAGCGGGCTGAACCAGGCCGCTCGGGCCTGGAAGCCCAACCCCAGCCGGGCGAGGTGACGTTCGTATCGGCGTTGGACCATGCGACGTAACCGATGGCGAAGACGCCGTTCGCCGAATGATAGGTGTGGAGTGCCAGGCCGACCTGCTTGAGGTTGTTGACGCACTGGATACGGCGGGCCGCCTCGCGGGCCTCCTGGACGGCCGGAAGGAGCAGGGCGATGAGCACCGCGACGATCGCGATGACCACCAGCAGCTCGATCAACGTAAAACCCCGATCGCCGTACCATCGTGCGCCCGCGAGCATGATGGATCATGCGTGACGATTCTCTCGGCCGTTGCCACTGTCCCGGGTCGCTGGACTCAGGGCAGGATTATAGGCCCAGGGGCGCATCGGGAGGCGAATCCTCGGCGGAGTTTTTCGGAAGGATTCGTGATCGGCGGGAACGGCCGCGAGGATGCCGCGACCGGGGACCAATCAATAGGAGTCGGCGGAGATGACCTCGCCGCAACCGACCGTGCCCAGGGCGCGCCAGGTCCGCCAGTTGATCGAGTCCTTGATCGTGTGCACGCTGCCGTCGGCGAAGAGGGCGTTGACGCCGCCGGGATGGTGGCTCCGCGAGGTGACGGCCGCGTAGGTCGGGCCGCCGTCGTCCTCGTCCTCGGAGCTCATGTCGCTGTCGAGGGCCGGCGTCCCGGCCGGGGACCTGGTGTTGGGGGGCAGGGCGGTGGTGAAGCCGTCGTAGAACGAGTTGCCGTTGCACCAGTGGGTGTGCCCGCCGCCCGGCATGCCCGAGGGGGCCGTGACGACCTTACATCCCGACGTCGGGGCCGCCGCGACGCTCGCCAGCACGGTGGCGACGTCGGGGTCGGCGTACGGTCCCGTCGGCCCGGGCGCTGGCACGGTGCCGCAGTCATGATAGGACGGCATGTACGTCTTGACCTCGGAACCCATCAGGGTGTTGCTCAAGCCGTCGGTGATCGAGGCGAATCGGCGGCCCAGGTTGGAGCCGATCACACCGGGGTTCGGCCCGCCGCCCGCAAACCCGCCGAACGTGTACCAGGTCCCCAAGCACCAGCCGTAATTCGAGACGCCGTACGTCGAGGTCACCCCCGCGATGTTCGTGACGACGGCCGCTTGCTGGTTGGGCTCGCTCGGGCAGAGGAAGACCTTCAACTGCGTGGAGACGGCCGTCATGTTCGACGGGTCGGTCGTCTTGTTCATGTAGTTGATGGCATTGTAGACCGTCCCCAGCTCCAGGTACGGGATAACCCGCGAGGACGCACTCCAGCTCGACTTCCAGGACACCCCGCCGGACACATTGAAGGTCAGGACCATCTGGGGCGGCAGCACGCCGTTAGCACTCTCGTAGTTGTGCATGCCGAGCCCGAGCTGCTTGAGATTGTTGACGCACTGAATCCGTCGGGCGGCTTCGCGAGCCGACTGGACGGCCGGCAGCAGCAACGCGATCAACACCGCGATGATCGCGATCGCCACCAGCAGCTCGATCAGCGTGAATGCCCGGCGGCGAAGCCCCCGACATGGGCCGCCAGCCCGCCAGCCATAATGCACGCAAACTCTCAATGGTCCACGCATGACTGATTCTCCAGTGGTGAGATTCGTCTCAAACCGGGGTCAATTTGACCCCAGGAGAGCCAATTGAAATTGAGATTCAATCTCAATTAGGTGGCAAGTTAGCAGAATGCGGGACGGTCTGTCAATCGATCGCGGAGAATTCCGGCGCGGTGGAAGAGGATGGGAAAGGTCGGAGGGCCGGATTCTCCGCGATCGGCGGTCGAGGATCGCTCCTGCCGGTCACGCCGTCTTCGGCCTTGCCGCGTGGAGGGCGAGCAATCCGTAGGACGTCACGATGTGGGGATCGCCTTCCAGGAAGCGGTCATCCGGATTGACCCAGCCGCCGTTGGCCGCTTGTCGCTTCGCCAGGGCGGCGATCAGGTCGTTCCTCCAGTCGTGCGACCGGCCCGCGCTGTCGACGATCGTCGGCGTCCCGAGCAGGCTCATCGCCTTGGCGAAGGTCTGATAGTAGTAATAGAGCCCGCGCTGACCTTGGCCGGGGTTTTCGTCCAGCGTGTAGTGGTTCTTGATGTAGGTGATGGCCGCTTTGACGCGCGGATCATCCTGGGTGAGGCCCGCGTAGATCATGCTCTTGAGGCCCGAATAGGTCATCCCCGCGTAGGAGCGAAGTCCGGCGTCGCCGGCCTGCGATTTGGTGCCTGCTCCGCCCGTGGTCAACCCGCCCCGGCCGTCGCCGGTCGGCACGTCGGGGTTGTAGACGAATCCGCCGTCGTTGACCGTGCCGGCCCACGGTTGATCGTTGAATTCACTCTTGAGGTTCTGGCAGCGCGACACGAAGATCAGTGCCCTGCGGAGCGCAGGGTCATCGGGGGGCAGGCCGGTGTCGCGGAGGGCCTCGATGAAGAACGAGGTGTTCGAGAGGTCCGGCCGGCTGTTCCCGCCGCCGTAACCCAACCCGCCATAGGCCGGGTCATCGCGCCCCTTGCCCTCGCCCTCATCCCATTGGGTCGTCTTGAGGAATTCCTGCCCTCCCTTGATGATGCGGTCATAACGGCCGCCCCGGTTCGCCTCGTGGAAGGCCATGAGGGCGACCGAGGTCGTGTAGACGGAGTGCGGGGCCTCGGAGAGTCCCCCCTTCGGGCCGATGTACCGCTCGAGGAAGGCGAGGCCCTTCGTCACCGCCGGCTCACCGGGCGCGACCCGGCCCGATCGCAGGAGCGCCGTCACGACCAGCGCCGTGATGCCCGGCTCCCTGGTCCCGGACCAACTGCCATCGTCCCCCTGACGGGGACGGAGGAACCCGACCGCCTTCCCGACCAGCTCGGCTGCGTCGGTCCCCGCGTCGGCGCGCGCACCGCCCGGCCACGCCGCCAGGCCCATCAGGCCCACGCCCCGGATGCCCCGGGCCAGGAAACTCCGTCTCGGATAGGTGCTCATCGGGAAACTCCTCGAGCAATGGTTGCGGTCACGCGCGGAGGAGAGAAGCAAGTCGCGGTCCTGTCGGGACGATTTGCGCAAATCTCTGGCCTGCATAGCGAAAGGCGCGCGGCCTCGCGGCTCGCCTCGGGAGCGGTGGCGAGAATCTGTCCTCGCGCGGCGATTTTTGCGTCGGGGTCGCCGATTCCGGGACGGCGATGGGATGGTCCTGTCCGGCCAGGATGGCGAGGCCGAAACTCAATCGAACGGGATGCCGGTCTGTCTCGAGATATCGCGCAGGTCGTCGACGACGGCCGGGATCAGGGGGATGCCGGACTGGCGCCGGATGGCCTCGGCCTCGCGCTCGGGGTCGCCGGGGATCAAGGGGCCGGGCGTGCCCGCGGCCGGGCGCGCGGCGCGGAAGACCCGGATCCACTCGTCGATCTGCCGCTTGAACTCGTCGGGATCGATGAAGCCGTCGATCCGGAGCGCGCCGAAGAAGTGGCCGATCCCGCGGCCGACGCTCCGCTCGGGGATCTCCTGCCGCAGCGCGAAGGGGGGCGCGAACGGTCCCCAGTTGGCCCCGCTCAGCACGCTGGTGAGGATATCCACCATCGCGGAGAGGCAGTAGCCCTTGTGCCCGCCATGTTCGCGGTCGCCGCCGAGCGGCTGCAGGGCCCCGCCCTCGATCATGGCCCGCGGATCCTCGGTGACGGCGCCGGAGGCGTCGATCGCCCAGCCCGTCGGGATCGGCCGCCGCTTGCGCATGGCGATCTCGATCTTCCCGTAGGCCGCGGCGCTCGTGGCCATGTCGATGACGATCGGCGGTTCGTCCTTGCCGGGGAACGCGATCGCGATCGGGTTGGTGCCGAGCATCCGCTCGGCCGACCAGAGCGGGGCGACCAGCTTGGTCGCGTTGGTCATGGCCCAGCCGATCATGTCGCGCTTCAGGGCCTGGAGCGGATAATAGCCGGCGATCCCGAAGTGGTTGGTGTTGCAGACGCTGACCCAGCCCGAGCCCACGGCCTCGGCCTTCTCGATCGCGATCCGATTCGCCCGCGGGCCGACGACGAGGCCCAGCCCGTTGTCGCCGTCCACGGTCGCCGTGCCGGGCAACTGGCGGACGATGCGGATCTCGGGCCGGGGGTTGATCCGGCCCAGGGTGAGCATGTCGAAGTAGGTATGCAGCCGCGCCACGCCGTGCGAGTCGATGCCGCGGAGGTCGCTCGTGGCCAGCACGTCGGCCGCCAGCCGCGCGTCGACCTCGGGGACGCCGAAGTGCCGGAAGACCCGCTCGGAGAACTCGGCGAGCTGCTCGACGGGGTAGCAGCGGGTGGCTTCCGGGTCCATCATCTTCGCCTCCATCCGGTCGGGGTCGGAGCTCGGGGAAGGAACGGATCGAAGATTGAAGATTCAAGATTCCGAATTCCGGATTCCGAAATCGATGAAGCCTGGATCGTCATCTCCATTTTGAATCTTGAATCCGGAATCTTGAATCCGGAATCATCGGCCATAACCTCAGGTCAGCCTGGGGATCAGCCGCTCGACGATCGTCTTGCCGATATTGAGCGAGGCGGTGGCGGCCGGCGACGGCGCGTTGTTGACGTTGATGACCCGGTCGGCCTCCTGGATCAGGAAGTCGTCGACCATCGAGCCGTCGGACGCCACGGCCTGGGCCCGGATCCCGGCCGGCGCGGCGTGCAGGTGCTCGGCGCGGATCTCGGGGACGAGCCGCCGGAGCGCCTTGACGAACGCGGTCTTGCTCACCGACCGCCAGATCTCGCCCAGGCCGGTCTTCCAGTACCTGGCCGCCAGCTTGCGGAAGCCGGAGTAGCCCAGCGTCTCGGCCAGGTCGGCGAGGTTGAAATCGGTCTTCTTGTATCCCTCGCGGGCGAAGGCCAGCACGGCGTTCGGGCCGCACTCGACCCCGCCGTGGATCATCCGGGTGAAGTGCACGCCCAGGAACGGGAAGTTCGGGTCGGGGACCGGGTAGATCAGGTTCTTGCAGAGGTGGGTGGCCTCGGGCGTGAGCTCGAAATACTCGCCCCGGAATGGGACGATCTTGACCTCGGGCGTCTGGCCGCTCATCGCGGTCACGCGGTCGCAGTGCAGCCCGGCGCAGTTGACCACCTGGGCGGCCTCGACCTGGCCGGCGTCGGTCGTGAGGATGACCCGGTCCTGGCCCCGCTCGATCTTCGTCACCCGCGCCGAGGTCAAGACCTGGCCGTCGCGCTCGCGGACGCGCTCGGCCAGGCGTCCGGCAGACCTGCTTGTAGTTGACGATGCCGGTCTCGGGCACGTGGATCGCCTTGATCCCGGCCGAATGCGGCTCGAGCTCGGCGAGCCGCTCGCGGCCGATGACCTCGCAGGCGACGCCGTTGGCCTGGCCCCTCTCGAAGATCCGCTCCATGGCCGGCAGCTCCGACTCGTCGAGCGCCACGATGACCTTGCCGCAGATCTCATAAGCGATCCCCTCGGCCGCACAGAACTCCTCCATCAGCCGCTTACCCTGGCGGCAATTGATCGCCTTGAGCGAGCCCGGCTTGTAATAGATGCCCGAGTGCAGCACGCCCGAATTGTGCCCGGTCTGGTGCACGGCCAGCTCGGGCTCCTTCTCCAGCACCGCGACTCGCCGCCCCGGTAATTCCCTGGTGAGCTGGTAGGCCGTCGCCAGCCCCACGATCCCCCCGCCGATGATGGCCACGTCCGTCGAGATCATCGCTGTCCTTCAGTCCCCCGGTTTTCAGCTCGTGCCGATAAAAAGACGCAGGCCCGGCCACTCGCCAAGGAGAGTCGCCGGGCCTCGGATTCTGAGAACCCCATGCGATCGGCCGGGTCCCTATCATACGCGAAACCGTCGCGCGGACGCACGGTCAAGATCGCTCAGACCATATTCGGCGCTGAGAGTGTGTACGAGAAGGGGCCGTAGGGTGGGTCGAACGCCGCGGAGCGGCGCGAGGCCCACCGGTCTCTTCGGCGGATCCGGTGGGCCTCGCCTCGAGGAATCGAGGCTCGACCCACCCGACGCCGATCCGGCGGCCTTCTCGTACTCCTTATCAGAGGGGGCGTCGCGATCGGGGCGGAAAGGCGGGTCGCCCGAACGGCTCGGGCCCTCCATTCCATCAATACGAGTCGGAGTCGATCACCTCCGCCCCGGCGACCGTGCCCAGGGCGCGCCAGACCATCCCGTCGACGGTGCTCTTGACGAACCGGACCGAGCCGTCGCCCAGGAGCGTGTTGACGCCGCCGGGGTGGTAGCTGCGGGCGTTGATCGCGGAGAAGGTCGGCCCGCCGTTCTCCTCGTTCTTGCCGTTCAAATCGAGGTCCATGCCCGGGTAGAACGACCGGCCGATGATCGCCTTGTTGGGCGGCCAGGCCGTCGTGAACCCCGCGGCATGGACGTGGCCGTCGGACCACTCGGTGTGGAACTCGTACTGGTTCTCGGTGACGCAGACGCCGTTGTCGTACTCGGGCGCGACCTGGAAGGGGTTGGCGTACGGGCTCGGCATGTTGTTGGGGTCGTTCACCGAGGGAAGCGTCGTGAATCGGCAATTCGACGAGGACTGATAGGCCTTCACCTCGGCGGCGTACAACGTCTGGCTGAGTCCGTCGGTGATCGCCGAGAGCCGGAGGCTCCGGTTGGGCCCGAACGCCGAGCGGTTATAAGGCCCATTGAACCCGCCCCAGACGAACCAGTCGCCGCCGCTCATCCCGTAGTTGACGACCCCGGAGCGGCCGTAGTCGTGGGTGGAGACCTCGGGCCGGACCTCGCTCGGGCAGAGGAACGGGCCGACCGTCAGCGAGATGACCGTGGAGTTCGTGGGGTCTTCCTTGAACACGATGATGTTCGCCGCGTTGAACAGCGGGCTCCCCTCCATGTAGGGCAGGAGGCGGGCCTGGGCGCTCCAGCCGGTGTCATAGTACACCGTATTGCCCGTACCGAGCAGGGACATCGTCATGGGCAAGGCATTCACGGCCGACTCGTAATTGTGCAGGGCCAGGCCGATCTGCTTGAGGTTGTTGGTGCACTGGATGCGCCGCGCCGCCTCGCGCGCCGCCTGGACGGCGGGCAATAACAGGGCGATCAGCAGGGCGATGATCGCGATGACCACCAGCAACTCGATGAGTGTGAATCCGCGCCGACCTCGCCGCCCGGATCTCGACATGGAATTCCCTCTCATTCGTCTACGCTCAGGTCATCGAAGTACGACTGGGCATCGGCCTTGGACCACAGGCCGATCATCCCCGCCTCGGGAAAGGTCGAGTCCTCCGCTTCAAGGTGCTTCTTGCCATCGAGATAGCAGGTGATCTTGTTCCCGGCCATCGTCACCCGCAACGTATGCCACTTCTCGTCGCCGGGGATCCTGGCGCTGGCGAACTCGGTCCGCTTGCCGTCCTGGACCTTGTAGACGCGGAAGTTGTCTTCGAGCGGGTTGTAGCGGGCGATGTAGTAATTCTTCTCGTCCTTCGCCCTCCAGACCAGTCCGCCCCCGCGGTCGACGTCCCCGGCGATGGCCCGCAGCTTGACGCTCAGGTCGAGGTCCTTGTAGCTCGTCCCCTCGACCAGGGCGACGTTGAACGTGGCGTCCTCGTTCCTGGCCTTTTGATAGAGGACATGGTTATCCCCGTCCTTGGCCACTTCCCACTGGCCGACCTCGTTCGAAAAACCCCTGGCGATCTTGCCGGGGTTGTCGGCCTCGAAGGTCCATGTCTTCTTCTCACCCTCGCCCGCGCAGAATGCGGGCGGGATCAGGGCGCAGGCCATCAGCAAGCTGGCCGCGCGAATCGCGCCGGGCGATGCTCGATGAATGATCGGTTTCATGGGTTTATCCTGCGAACTCGTCGGTGAGGAAGGCGGCGGCCTTGTTCCAGACCTTGGCCGCGGCCTCGAAGTCGACCTCCATCGCGTGCACGGTCCTGGGCGTCTCGACGCGCGCCGAAGCCTCCGTGCTCTTCAAGAGCGGGATCTGCGCGCTCGGTCCATTGGCCAGCGCGGCCTCGACCTCGGGGCTGAGGAGATGATCGGCCAGCGCCTGCGCGGCATCGGGGTGAGGACCCCCCTTGATGATCGCCAGCGTGTTGGGGATGAACAGGGTGCCGAGCTCGTCCGGCTTCCGGTCGGGGTAGATGATGACGACCGGGCTGCCGGCTTCGATCTCGCCCATGGCGTCGTCGGTGTCGGTCAGGCCGAAGGCGATCTGGCCCGACCCGGCGGCGGTGGCGACCTGCTTGTTCCCCGAGAGGACCTGCACCTCGTTGGCCTTCAGGCCTCGGTAATAGTCCTTCGCCTTCTCATCGCCCCAGGCGGCGAAGAGGCAGGCCGCCTGCGTGGCCGTCGTGCCGAAGAGCGGCTTGGCGATCCCGATCTTCCCCTTCCACTTGGGATCGAGCAGGTCCCTGATCCCCCCGGGCCGATCCGCCTCGGTGACGAGCTTGGTGTTCACGATCAGGATGCGGGCGCGGCCGGCGAAACCGTACCAGGTGCCGTCCTTGGCCTTGAAGGTCTCGGGCACGTCGCCGGCGTGCGACGGCTGGAACGGCGCCAGCAGACCTTGTTCCTTGAGCCGGAGCGTGTTCAAGATCTCGTTGTTCCAGAACAGGTCGCAACGCGGCCGCGCCTTCTCGACGATGATATCGTTGGCCAGCCCGACGGTCTTGGTGCTCTCGACGTCGAACTTGGTCAAGATCTCCACGCCCGCCTGCTTCTCGTACGCCTTGAGCACCGGCTCGGCGAACTCCCGGTCCTGCGCCGAGTAGACGACCACCTGGGGACGTGGCGCCGCGCCGGCTCCATCACGCGAGCCCCCGCAGCCCGCCAGCAGGCCCAGCAAACACCCCAGCCCGAGCTGTCTTGCAGTCCACTTCCGCACGATCTCATCTCCACGTACGTCGAACGAACAGTGCCGGCATCCCAATCTATGACGTTCGTCGGACTGCTGTCAATCCCTCGACGAAAGGCTTAGGAGACGACGATCCGATCCGGGCGATCCGACGCGGGAGTTGAGGCCGGAGCGTGTCTGCGAGCTGGGGGCGCCGAAGGGCCGTTTCGAGTCGGAACGGGGCGGATCGGTGCGGCATGTGGGGACGACGCCGGCTCGGTGACCGGGCGATTGCGGCGGGCGGGCGCACGCGGTAGAGTGGCTCCGCCGCGACCATCCCGCCCCGAGTGCGATCGGGGCGCCCTCCCGCATCGCGAACCCGCCCGAAAGGAGCTCGATCATGCATCGGCGCGACCTCCTGGGCTGGCTGTCGGCCGGGGCCGCGGCCGGCGGCCTCGAGCTTGCTCTCCAGTCCGGCCCGCGCGGCTCAGCCCAGGCCGGAGCCGGCGTCCTCCTCGGCTTCTCGCGGCCTGCCCCCGCTGAAGATCGCCGACATCTCGACGATCCTCACCGCTCCCAATCGCGTCCGGCTGGTGATCGTCAAGGTCACGACCAGCGAGCCGGGGCTCTACGGGCTGGGCTGCGCCACGTTCACCCAGCGCGCCCGCGTCGTGCAGACGGCCGTCGAGAAGTACCTGAAGCCGTTCCTCGTCGGCCGCGACGTTGACCAGATCGAGGATATCTGGCAGTCCTCCTACGTCAGCTCGTACTGGCGGAACGGCCCGGTGCTGTTCAACGCCATGAGCGGCGTGGACATGGCGCTGTGGGACATCAAGGGGAAGCGGGCGAATATGCCCGTGTATCAATTGCTGGGCGGCAAGTGCCGGTTCGCCGCGGCCCTTTATGCCCACGTCAGCGGGCGCACGATCAAGGACGTCGAGGAGAACGCCCGGGCCGCGATGGCCCGGGGATACCGGCACATCCGCGTCCAGGTCGGGGTCCCGGGCATGGCGACGTACGGCACCCGGTCGACCAACGTGCCGACCAACCGCGAGGTCGTCGGGCCGACCAACCCCAAGGATATCTGGGAGCCGGGCCCTTATGCTGCGCACCCTGCCGAAGCTGTTCGAGCACCTGCGCACGACCCTCGGCGACGACATCGAGCTCTTGCACGACGTCCACGAGCGGATCACGCCCAGCCAGGCGGTGAGCCTGTGCAAGGAGCTGGAGAAATATCACCCGTTCTTCATCGAGGACCCGCTGCCGCCCGAGGAAAAAGACCACTTCCACCTGATCCGGCAGCAGTCGAGCGTGCCGATCGCGATGGGCGAGCTGTTCAACACCCAGCAGGAATATGTGCCGCTGATCGCCGGCCGGCTCATCGACTTCATCCGCATCCACGTCTCGCAGATCGGCGGGCTGAGCGCGGCACGCAAGGTCGCGGCGCTCTGCGAGTTCTTCGGCGTGAAGACCGCCTGGCACGGGCCCGGCGATGCCTCGCCGGTGGCGCACGCCGCCCAGCTCGCGCTCGAGCTGGCCTGCTACAATTTCGGCATCCACGAGGGCGCCGTCTTCCCGCCCGAGACCCGCGCCGTCTTCCCCGGCAGTCCCGAGACCAGGGACGGCTACATGTACGCGCACGAAGCCCCCGGACTCGGCATCGACATCGACGAGAAGCTCGCCGCCAAGTATCCCGTGTCCGATGACCCGCCCTTCGATTTCCACTGGGGCACCACGCGCCGACGGGATGGCACGGTGATCAGGCCGTAGGGTGGGCTATGCCCACCGGTCGAGGCGGATATCGGTGGGCATAGCCCACCCTACGTTTGGCGATCCCTCATGACCTGGTCCCAGAACTACGACCCGCTGCACTCGTGGCCGCTCTCGACGCTGATCTCGGCGCTGCCGGTGGTCACGCTCTTCTTCGCGCTGGTGGTCCTGAAACTGAGGGTCTGGGCGGCGGCCCTGTCGGGCCTGCTGATGGCCGTCGCGCTGGCGATCGCCGTCTTCGGCATGCCGGCGACGCTGGTCGCCGCGTCGGGCGGGCTGGGCGTCATCTTCGGCCTGCTGCGGATCGCCTGGATCATCGTCGCGTCGATCTTCCTGTACAACATCGCCGTGGAGACGGGCCAGTTCCAGGTGATGAAGGAATCGATCGCGGCCTTGTCGACCGACAAGCGGCTGCAACTGATCCTGATCGCCTTCTGCTTCGGGGCCTTCCTGGAGGGCACCGGCGGCGGCGGGGCTCCGGTGGCGATCGCCGGTTCGTTCCTGATCGGCCTGGGCTTCGACCCCTTCCAGGCGGCGACGCTCTGCCTGCTGGCCAACACCGCGCCGGTGGCCTGGGGGGCCGTCGGCAACCCGATCCGCACCCTGGCGACCGTCACCGGCCTGCCCGAGCACGCCCTCAGCGCCATGACCGGGCGGATCCTCCCGCCGATGTCGGCGATCCTGCCGCTCTGGCTGGTGCGCAGCATGGTCGGCTGGCGCGAGACCCGCGAGGTCTGGCCGGCGCTGGCCGTCAGCGGACTCTCGTTCGCCGGGATGCAGTTCTACTGGTCGAACTACCAGGAATCCGGGCTGGTCGACATCATCGCCGCCCTGTTCTCGCTGCTGGTGATGGTCGCCTTCCTCAAGGTCTGGCGGCCGAAGACCGTCCTCGAAAACCCGGCTGCCGACGATGCGGAGGGCGGGAACTCCGCCCGGATCGACGCGACCCGGAGTCATTCGGCCGGGGCGGTGCTCAAGGGATGGTCGCCGTTCCTGCTGGCCTCGGTGCTGATCTTCGTCTGGGCGCAGCCGAAGGTCGCCGGCTACCTGACCTCCGCCGCGCTCAAGCAGCCGATGCCGGCGTTGCACCGCGCGGTCCTGCGCATGCCGCCGGTCGTGCCTGAATCGACGCCGGAGGACGCGATCGCCGACCTGAATTTCGTCTCGCTGCCGGGGACGGCCGTCTTGCTGGGAGGGATCCTCTCGGCGCTGATCCTGGGCATGAGCCCGGTGCGGATCGCGCGGACGTTCGTCCGGACGGTGGTCCACCTGTGGCCGTCGCTCCTGGCGATCAGCTTCATGGTCGGCCTGGCGTACGTGACGAGGTACTCGGGCATGGACACGGTCCTCGGCCTGAGCCTGACACGGACCGGCCCCGCCTTCCCGTTCTTCGGCACGCTGCTCGGCTGGCTGGGCGTCGCGCTGACGGGCACCGACGCCGGCTCGAACGCGCTGTTCGGCAACCTGCAGAAGGTCACAGCCGAGCGGCTGGGCATCAGCCCGGTCCTGATGGCCTCGGCCAACTCGAGCGGCGGCGTGATGGGCAAGATGATCGACGCGCAGTCGATCGTCGTCTCGAGCACGGCAACCCATCAGGTGGGCCGCGAGGCCGACATCTTCCGGTTCGTCTTCAAGCACAGCATCGCGCTGGCTTGCCTGGTCGGCGCCTGGTGATGCTCTACGCCTTCGCGATCCCGTGGATCATCCCCGTGGCGACGACTGCCAGGTAGCCCGGGCCGAGGCCTCGACCCCCCCTAACCCCCCCTTCTAACGGGGGGGCTCGCCTCATCTTATTACGCCGGCAAGAAAGTAGCCTGACGGAGGTAGCCTGTCAGGCTCTTCCTTGCCGGGGTAATAATCCACCCTTAAGAAGGGGGGGCTCGCCTCATCTTAATCCCCCCCTTAAGAAGGGGGGGGCAGGGGGGTTCTCTCATGTCGATGCAACACAAGCGTCAATCGCTCTAAAACGCATCGGCGCTGATAACCTCCTTACCGGCACGCGTCCCCAGCGCCCACCAGGTCACGGGATCGATCGTATCCTTGATGAACTTGACCGAGCCGTCGCCGAAGGCGACGTGGACGCCTCCGGGATGGTTGCTCGTCGCCGTGATCGCCGCGCCGATGCCGCCCCAGGTCGCATTCGAGATGTACGTGGACGCATCCGGGGTGCCGGCGCAGGACATGCCGTTGGGCGTCATGAAATGCATGTACGCGTTGTTCGCGGTGGCGAAGTCGGCACTCAGGAGCCACTGGGTCCCGAAGCTGCCGGTGGATGTTGCCTGCGTCGTCGCGGGGAGGTTCTTGCAGGCGGTCAGGAAGGTTTGAGCGTTGGACGTGCTCCCCAGGTCCATAGCCACGGTGATCGAGACCGGGAAGAGCCCGCGCTTGCCCGTGACATTCCCCGGCGAGACGCCGATCGGAGAAGAGGCCTGGAGATCGTTGTTGGCCAGCAGGTGCTCGCTCAGGAAGGCCGTCATCGACATCCCATCAACGACCGCCTGCACGCGGATCGGACCGGCCGTCACCGGGGGCTTCCCGCCGGATGCGGTGATCTGATTAAAGACCAGGTTATTCCTCGCCTGGTTAGGAATGATCGTGCCCGAGCAAGACTTGATCATGGCGGGACCGCCGTAGTTGCCCGCGTAGTTGCTCGCCGCGAACTGACCCGAGTAGCCGGCCGCGTTGCCACCACCCGGGGTGAAACTCGGCGTCCGCTCCAGACTCTCGGACGGGCAGAGCAAGATACTGATCTTCGTCAGCGCGACGGTGGTATTGGCGGCGGAAAGCGGCGGGGCCATCTCCAGCATGGGCACGTTGAAGTTCAACGCGTTGTATAGCGGTTGCTGCTCGATATGAGGCAGCAGACTGGCCGTCCATGAGGTCCACCATTGGACCTTGCTGGCTCCGGCGATGATCGAGGTGTTCTCCGTCGTCTGCGCCGGCAGCACGTTGTACTGCGTGTTGTAGCTCTGCACCGCCAGACCCAACTGCTTCAGGTTGTTCAGGCATTGGGTCCGCCGCGCCGACTCGCGGGCCGACTGCACGGCCGGCAAGAGCAGCGCGATCAGGACGCCGATGATCGCGATGACGACCAGCAGCTCGATGAGGGTGAAACCGCGACGCGGGCGAATCGAGTGGATCATCGCGTTGTCCTCTCGTCTCTTGAGATGGATATGTAGGCGCCGACGGGCCTGCGTGCATTATCCCGCATCTACGGAGAATGACAAGGGCGGCCGTTTCGGAGAGCCGGCGTTGGGAGAGCCGGCCGCGACGAATCGGCGGTCAGGCGCAATCGCTGTGGATGTCTCATGTCCGGACTCGGTATGCTTTCTCCATGCGATGCCAGCCGAGCCCGGTGCCGCTCCGGGAATGGCGCCGGGGGAGGGGGTAGCGCAGGCGACGGGCGTGATTGGTCGTATTTTCCCCTGAACACTCGGAGGCCATCGGATGCGATCGACGATCGGAATTGCCTTCTCTTCGCTGCTGGTGCTATCGGGGTGCGTTGCCTTTGGCCCCACCATCGCCGGCAGCGGCGTGACGAAGGTGGAGACGAGGGAGGTCGCCGCGTTCCACGGGGTCGATGTCTCCTCGGCGTTCGAGGCGACCATCGCGATCGGCACGAACCAATCCGTCACTCTCAGCGTGGACGATAACCTCCTGCCGCTGGTCGAGACCGAGGTCAAGGACGGCCGGCTCTCCGTTCGCTACCGCGCGGGCTCGAGCATCACCACCAAGACGCCGCAGAAGGTCGCAATCGTCGTGCCAACGCTGGACTCGATCGTTGCCGGTGGCGCGGCGAAGGTCTCCGCCGCTGTCGGCGAGACGAAGGCGATCAAGATCGAGGCCGGAGGAGCCTCAAACGTCGATGTGCAAGGGCTCTCTTCCGACTCCGTCGATGTGGACGCGACTGGAGCGGGTCAGGTCAGCCTGGCCGGCAAGGGGAAGCGGCTGACACTTGAAGTCTCGGGCGCGTCGAAGTTTCTGGCGCCCGACGTCCCGTTCGATACGGCCAAGGTCGAGCTTTCGGGCGCGTCCCGGGGTGAGGTCCAGGTTACGGGATCGATCGACGGCGACGTCACCGGCGCCAGCACGCTCTCGATCCGAGGGAAGCCGGCGTCCCGCTCGGTCAGAACCTCCGGCGCCTCCCAGGTCACCGACTGATCGTTGCCCGAGGATCTCGCCGACCACGCGACCGAAGGGGTGGGGCCGATCGGATCGATCGCCCTCCGCCCCTTCCGTGGCTTCGGGACGTTCGGGCTCGACTGACCGGGGTGGCGAGCGTCCTGGATTGGCCGCGACGCAATAATTGAGCTCTTGCACCGAATAAGCCTGGAGGTGGACTTCCGATCTCTGCGGTCCACGCGGTGGACCTCGACGACGTGGAGAACCTGTTATGCACGAGTTGCTGCTCAAAATCGAACCGGGGCACCTGATCGGACTCGTGGCCGTGGCCGGCGGACTCGTCTGCGGCATTGTCGCCATCGTCATGGGCGTCGGGCTCGAGATTCGCCGCGTGGAACTCGCGGCCGCGCTCAAGAAAGACATGCTCGAACGCGGAATGACGGCGGAGGAGATCCGGATCGTCATGGAAGCGGGATGGAAAAACCCGGAGCGTCTCTGCAAGAGCCCCGTGGACGCGGAGGTGTGAGATCACCGCACGGGCGACGGTGAGACCGGCGCATCGGTGATCGTCGGGAGAACCTGGCTTCGCCGATCATCCCTTCATCGGCGGGTAAAGGGCATATCCGGAGACGGTCAGCGGCACCTTGTAGACGGTCTTCCCGGAAGTGACGTAGAGCGTCTTGCGGCCCGGTCCGCCGAAGGCCAGATTGGTGCACACGTCCTCGGGGATCGGGATGCGCCCGAGCAATTCACCCTTGGGGGTGATCACGTAGACGCCCGGCGGCACATCGGCGGTCTCGCCCGGATGGCGGGGGAACAGGACGCCGGCCGCGACCCAGAGGTTGCCGCGCTCGTCGAGCCGCATGCCGTCTCCGCCCCGGCCCCGGCCGAAATCGAAGACCAGCCGCTGGCCGCTTGGCCGCCCATCCTCGCCCACGTCGAACGCCCAGACCTTGCGATTGCCGCCCGGCCGGGTGTGGCTGTCGATCACGTAGAGCGTCCGGCCGTCCGGCGTGATCGCCAGCCCGTTGGGCCGCTCGATTGCCGGCTGCGTCAGCACCCGCCGGACGTCGCCGCCGGGATCGATCCGGTAGACCGCCTCCTGGTCCATCTCCAGCACCGACCGGTCCTTCTCGTAGTAGGGATCGGTGAACCAGATGCAACCGTGAACATCAACAACGACGTCGTTGGGGCTGTTATACCGCTTCCCCTCGAGGCGCTCGGTCAGGACCTCGACCTGGCCGGTCTTCATGTCGGTGCGCACGACGCGGCGGCGCCCGCCCGGCCCTTGCTCCGCGCCTTCGCAGCTAATCAGCCGCCCCGAGGCGTCGAAGGTATTGCCGTTGGTCCGCCCGCTGTCGGCCCGGAAGACCGAGAGGTTCCCATCCGGGGCGAGGCGATAGATGCGGTTGCCGAAGATGTCGCTGAAGAACAGGTTGTCGTCCGCGTCGAAGGCCGGCCCTTCGAGCAGGCAGGTCCGTGCGGCGATGGTCGTGGCCCCCTGCGGGGCGAGGAACGAAGACGGCAGCGGCGTTTGTGTGAGATCCATGGGGTGGCTCTTCGCGGGTATGGTGAATCCGACGTCAATCAATAGGGGTCTTCCCAGCCGATCTCCGCGCCGGCGGTCGTGCTGAACGCCCGCCACATGCGGACGTCGATCGAGTCCTTCATGAAGCGGACCGAGCCGTCGGCCAGGGCGACGTTGACGCTCCCGGAGTGGCGGCTCCGCGCCGCGTAGATCTCGGGCAGGGCCGTCGTCGCGGCGATGCAGGGCGGATTCGGCGACTGGTTGATGCAGTAGTAGGCGCTGAAGACCACGTCGGGGAACGAGCTGTTTGGGGTCAAGTACCCTTCGAAGGTCGCGGCATCGCCCCACCAGGAGAACCCGCGGAGATCCTGCCCTTGCCCGACGATGACCTCGGAGAGGAGCGTCGTATGGCTGAGCCCGTCCAGGAACGAGCTGAAACCGACGGTCGGGCGCCCCGGCTGGTCGTAGTCGCCGAGCGGGGAGCCGATGTTGACGAACGGGGCGCCGCCGAAGCGAACACCCTGGAAATCCGTCTGGATCACGATCGTGTTGCCGAAGTTCGCGGCGTAGTTCTGCGACCTGCAGGCGTACGTGACGCCGTTCATGGCCGCGGTGATCGGGGCGTTGGTCTGGTCGCTGGGGCAGAGGTAGACCTCCAGCCTCGTCGAGGTCACGGTCCGGTTGGCGACCCCGAAGTATCTCAGGTCGAGGTCGTAGCCCTCCGGCACGCCGGGTGAGTTGATGCCGCAGGAGTTCCAGGCGTTGAACAGGGCGGATTGCTCGAGGTGGGGCAGGGTGTAGACCAGCCAGGTGCCCCAGCAGCAGCCCTTCTTGCCGGGCGGGAGCACGGCATGGGTGTCGTGATACTGGTGCATCGCCAGGCCGATCTGCTTGAGGTGGTTGATGCAGAGCGCGCGCCGCGACGCCTCGCGGGCCGACTGCACCGCCGGCAACAGCAGGGCGAGGAGCACGCCGATGATCGCGATGACCACGAGGAGCTCGATCAGGCTGAAGCCGCGCGGTCGAGGTCTCATCGAGACGGCCCTCTGGCAAGAGGAACGATTCGGGACGCACTCGAGCCCCCGGAGATCGGGTCATCCGGCCCCGCGAGGAGGGCCGGCCTGCAGCTCGAACCGGAAGCGATTGGGGCCGCGCGCGCTCACCTCCGCGTGCAGCTCGCTCCGGGTATTGTAGACATCGGGGAGGCGCTCGACCATCGGCCGCCGGGTCTTGTCGGTCTGGCCCTCGCGCGGCGGGGCTTGCACGCCCGAGCTGGCATAGATCCGCACCAGGTATCGGCCCGGGATCGGACCCTGATCTCGTGGAACCTGGAATTCCCCGCGCCGGATCGTCGCGCCGACGGTCGTGCCCGTCCCCGATTCGAACGACGTCGGCTCCAGGAGGATCGCGCCGCCTTCGAGCGGCCGGCCGTCCAGGGTGACGATCCCCGAGATCGCTTGCCGGTTCGGGCCGTCGCCCGATCCGCAGCCGGCGGCCAGGGCCAGCAGGAGGGGCCCGACGCCGATCCGACGCACGCCGATGAACGGGCCTCTCGACCGAATCCGGGTCATGGACGTGTCTCGCCTCCTCGTTCGCGGTAGAATCTCCCGGATACGGCCTCACGATGAGGAAGCGGATGCGGATGCCGAGACCGATCCCGATATCAATGTCGCTTCGCCGACGCCCGCAAGCAAGTCTCGACGGGGAGCGGCCATCCGCCGAGCCGGCCGGATTTTCGAGAAAAAGGTGAACCCGAATCCCCGCGCGGGTGCAGAGTGTTACTAGATTGTCCGGCGGACGACGCCCGAGTCGACCGCCCGCGAGCGGGACGAGGAGCCGGATCATGCCGGGAGTCGGTGTCACGGACAGGCAGTTGCTCGACGAATTCGTGCGGGATCAGGATGCCGGCGCATTCCGGATCCTGGTCGGGCGGCACGGAACCGCCGTGCATCGGGTCTGTCGCGGCGTGCTGAGGGACGCCGACGAGGCCGAGGATGCCTTCCAGGCCACGTTCCTGGTCCTGGTCCGCAAGGCGCCGGCGATCCGGGACCCGGAGACGCTCGGGGCCTGGCTCCGCGGCGTGGCCTACCGGGTCGCGGTCCGGGCTCGTCGCCGCGCGGCGCGGCGGCGGGCGATCGAGAAGACTCGGGCCGAGATGTCCCGGCACGAGCCCGGCCTCATCCCGGCCGAGGCGACCTCCGAGCTTCGGAAGGTCGTGCGGGAGGAGCTGGAGCGGCTCCCCGACCCCTATCGCCAGCCGATCGCATTGTGCTACCTGGATGGGTTGACGCACCAGGAGGCCGCGCGGCGGCTGGACTGGCCGGTCGGCACGGTCAAGGTCCGTCTGGTTCGCGCCCGACGTCTGCTGCGGGAGCGGCTCGATCGTCGGGGAGTCGGCCTGGCGCCAGCCTGCTCCTGATGTTGCGGGAGCCCTCGGGGGAGGCGACGGTCCCGGCTCGGCTGCTGGAATCGACGGTCCGGGCCATGACCGCGGCCGCCGCCGCCTATCGGGCCACGCCGAAGGCCCCGCTCAGCCGGGGGCTGGACCTGAGGCGGGCGGCGGCGGGACTCGGCATCGCCGCGGAGATCCGCTGGCTCTGGATCGCCCTGGCCGTGGCCGCTCTCGCGCTGGGCGTCTCCGCGCCCGTCGCCCTGGCCTGGTGCGGACCGCCGAAGCCCGAGGTCGACGCATCCGCCTTGCCGGGCAACCTCATCGACATCCTGAACGTCGAATGCCGCTGAAGTGAGGCCCTCGCGATCGGCCGCATGCTCGGGCCACCGGACTCTGGCCGGCGGCCGGCCCGGTGGCGATCCCGAGTGACGCCTTCTTGATGAGATCACGGGCCGAAGCCACGTCGAGGCGCGAACGCCCCGACGTCCGGAGACGGTCCGCGCACAGGGATCGGGGACGTCGGGCCTCGTGCTCGGGGCGCCGGCCCTGCTCGGCGTCACCGACCCGGTCGTCCGCGGCTCGGACCGTCGGCGCCGCTCAGACTGAGCCGACTTCGTTATCCGTCATCGTCGTTGATTCCGAAACCAAGAGGAGATTTTCCATGGGAACATCGCTGTTTACGCGGCGATTGCTGTTCGCCGCCGCTGTGGTGGCGACGATCGTCGGGCCATCCGCGGCGTGGTTGCTGGCCTCTGACCACGCCGACACGGCGGAGATCGTCAACCGGATCGGTGCCGATTTGACCGATGTGTTCATCTTCCCCAGCTCCACCAACCCGGACAACGTGGTCCTCGTCCTCGACGCGCACGGCCTGATCCCGGGGGGTGTGACCGACGTCTATTTCGACCCCATGGTGCTCTACCAGTTCAAGATCGACAACACGGGAGATGGCGTCGAAGACCTGGTGATCCAGGTCAAGTTCGGCGATCCCGGGCCCAACCAGCCGGTGTATGTCGCGGGTCCCTACAAGCCGTACACGACGGGCACGAAGGCCATCTTCACCCGTCGCGATCGCGGCGCAGGCACGATCAATCAGACGTTCCATCCGGAGGTGGGGATGAAAGTCTTCGCCGGTTTGCGGGCCGACCCGTTCTTCTTCGATGTCGGTCAGTTCTACCGGATCTTCCCGGACCGCAAGACGCCGCTGACGGGTAAGCAGGTGGATTTCCCTTCGATCCAGGCGGCCGATACGCCGCAGCAGCCGGGGTTCCTGCCCGCCGGGCAGGCCGCCGACTTCCTGGAGGGCCTGAACTGCCTCTCCATCGTCGTCGAGCTCCCCCGGACCAAACTCGCGCGGCACGGCAAGCCTCCGGGCGTGATCCGGTTGTGGGAGACGACCAACGTCTTCTCGGGGGCCCCCGACTTCGTCTACAACCAGCTCGATCGCCTGGCGCGCCCGGTCGTCAACGAGGCGCTGGCCACCGTCACCTTCCGCCGCCACGAGCATAACGACAAGGACAACCCGACCGACGACGCCGATCCGAACGTGGGGCTGATCACCGACATCGACAGCTTCCTCACGTTCCCCGCCGGCCGGTCGCAAGCCATCCGCGCCGTGATCGAGTCGGTGCTCGTCCCCGACGTGATGATCGCCGATCTGTCGCAGTTCGATCAGGCCTCTTATCTCGGATACGAAGTCACCCAGGCGCTCTCGGGCGGGACGAAGAGCTCGTTCGGCGGGCGCGCCCTCACCGATGACGTGGTGGACATCTCGCTCGGGATCATCTTCGGCAACACGATCCCGGCCCTGGGCCTGGCGCCGGACGACGGGGCGGAGTTGCCGTCGTTCACCACGGACAACGTCGGCTACGACCCGGCGACCAAGAAGACGCTCAAGAGCTTCCCTTACGTCGGGACGCCGCATTGATCGGGGGCGGTCCAGAGCGCGTAACGCTTGCGTTGCGTCCGCCCGACCCCCCTGTCCCCCCTTCTTAAGGGGGGGTAAGTGAAGAAGGCCCGCCCATCGTGATCCCCCCTTAAGAAGGCAGTGCTGTCAGGGTCTCGCTGTTTCTCACGAGCCGGAATGACGATACTCTAAGGGCCCGCCAGGAATCGGGTTGCGTCTCGCGCAGGAGATCTCTGTCATGGACGACCTCGCCTTCTCGACGGAAGTCGTGTCGCGGCTGCCCCTGGCCGACGCGGTGTGGCGCTTGCTTCAGTTCACCATGGCTGACACCTGGCTCGACGATCTCTGGCAGCGCACGCGCGGCCGCTGCTACGAGCGCGTCCTGAAGTTCAGTACCTTGGCCCATCTGGTCGCCGACGCCTTGGTCCAACACGGCGGCAGTGGTCGGCAGGCCTTCGAGCGGGCGCAGGAGGATGACCGGTTGCCCGTCGCGATCGGCTCGACTTTCGACAAGCTCGGGAATCTGCCGCTGTCCGTCAGTGAGACCCTGCTCCTTGAGGGGACCCGGCGCTTGCAAGAGACCTTGCCCGAGCATCCGGCCGTCGAGGCGTTCCCGCTCCCCGCCTGCTGGGCGGGTCACGAACTCTTCGGCGCCGACGGCAAGGTGATCAAGCACGTCAAACGGCTCTTGAAGCCGTTGCGCGGCCTGCAGGCCGGCATCTTGGGGGCGCGGGCCTCGGTGGCCTTGGACCTGCGGACGGGCCTGGCGGTGGGCCTGATCGGTCACCTCGATGGCGAGGCCGGCGAGGCCGAGTTGACCGCGGAGTTGTTGGCGGGGATGGCCGCGGCCGCCGGCGGGAAGCCGTGGGTCGCGGTGCTGGACCGGCTCTATTGCAACCTGACGTTCCCCCGCCGGATCCTCGACGCCGGTGGCCACTTCCTCATCCGCTATTGCTCCAATACCGCGTTCGTCCCCGATCCGGCCAGGCCGCCAAAGGAGCACCGCGACGCCCGCGGGAGGCGGATCGTGCAGGAGTGGGGGCGATTGGGCAAGACCCCGGGGTCTCGGGCGCTGGACGTGCGCCGGGTCACGCTGTCGTTGGACAGCGGCAAGGAGATCAGCGTGGTGACCGACTTGCTGGACGAGGCGGCGTATCCCGCGGAGGACTTGCTGGAGACCTTCCACCGGCGGTGGGGGATCGAAGTCGATATTCGCTCGATCAAGTCGGTGATGCAGATGGACGTCCTGCGGTGCAAGACGCCGGAGATGGTGCGCAAGGAGATCTGGGCCCACCTCCTGGCGTACAACCTGCTTCGCACGGTGATGGCGGTGGCCGCTGGCGAGAAGGGGCTGGAGCCGCGGCAGGTGAGCTTCAAGGGGGCGAAGCAGGCGGTGACGGCGTTCGCGCCGAAGCTCGAGGCGGCGCGGCCGAAGGACCGCCCGGCGTTGATCGACGCGATGCTGGAGGTGATCGCTTACCACCGCGTCGGCGACCGGCCGGGGCGGTGGGAGCCGCGGGCGCGGAAGCGGCGGCCGAAGCCGGGGGCCCGCCTGACACAACCCCGAGCCGAGGCCAGACTACCGGAGAATCGCTCGAAATGGTCTTAAGCTAGCGCCATGCGTCCGACGACACCGACGCGCGCAGGGAGGCTCGCCGATGCGTCGGTCGATCCGACCGGAGCGAACAGCGGCTAATATCGGGCGGTGAACGGCGAATCCCGCGGTATAGCTCTTGGGCGTCAGGGTACGAGGACCGAGGGATGCTCATCGCCGACGCGCAGCGAGATTCACGGACCGTCTATGTTGGGGGATTCGTCGGCCAGCTCGTGTCGTCGATCGTCTGGTTTGCTTCGGCGGTCGTCGCCGAGTTTGTTAACCCTGTGACCGGCTTCTGGACGTTGGCTGTCGGCGGGGCGGCCATCTTCCCGCTGACACAAGCCTTGCTTCGCATGAGTGGTCGGCCGACTTCTCTGGCACCAGGAAACCCACTGCGCGGCCTGGCGATACAGGTTGCGTTTACCGTGCCGATCACCCTCCCCGTGGCCGGCGCAGCCGCGCTGAACCAGCGTGGTTGGTTCTATCCGGCATGCCTGATCATTGTCGGGCGCACTACCTGCCATTCGTCTTCCTCTATGGGATGAGGACGTTCGCCGGGCTCGCGGCGGCGCTCACCTCCGCTGGATTCGCGATTGGCATGCTGGCGCCGGGCGCGTCGTGCTTGGCGGATGGGTCGGAGGCGCGATCCTATTCGTGTTTGCCTTCGTGTTGCTCGCTGCTCACAAGAGGGGAGATGCACTCGAGGCGGCAGCACCGCGCGATTTGAGCATGCGGTGGGTCACGACAGATCGGGAATGAGGAAGACCGCGCAGGTACTGGTCGGCCGCTTCGTACGCGCGTCGGTCCGACGACACCGACGTGCCTGCCGGGTCGCCTCTGGCCCTATGTCGGCTGGATCGACTCGACTCACGTGAGAAGTATTTTCACGGCCGGATGCCCTTCTATGCACTTGTCACTCTCGACTCGTGAACGGTGATCCGGGAAGCTGGCGCGGCCACCGCTCCTCCGCATCGAGCCGGGACAGCCGTCGCGGACCCCGGTCACCGGCCGCATCGCCTCTCTTGACCCTGTTGACACATACGGCCATACGCGGTGTCGAACGTTCTCAAAGTAGCGGTCTGGGCTTCGCGTCCGAAGTCCTCGCTGTTTCCCTGACCGGCCCCGATCCAGCCCTGTCAGCAAGGCACGCCTCGTCTGTCAATCGCCCAGGCCGCCCCCTGTACCCTCGAAGGTCCCTGGCGTGACCCCCTGCGTATCGCCTTGATCGACCCGGCGCTGGTGGATCGGACCAGCGGCGGCACCCCGCCCGTCGCCGGGCCGATGCTGTTGTTCGCCACGTCTGGATCATATGATCGAAGGGCCTCGGTCCCGGCGACGGGCTCTCGATTCGCATACCCGTCCTGTCCGAACAGGAGAGAGCGATGGTCTCCCGCGTGGTGAGTTGTACTGCCCGCTCCGGCGGGCACCGCGAGCCGGCCCGGGCCGCGCGCTGGCTGCTCGTGGGCGCCCTGCTCATGCCGGTGGGCTCCGTTCGGGGGCAGACAGGACGGCATCCGGCATCGGGGGTCCGGGCCCGCGAGGTGCCGACCGCACGTCAGTCGGAGTGGACCGCGATCGGCCTGGGCGGCGGCGGGGCGATGTACATGCCGGCAGTCTCGCCGGCCGACCCGCGGCTGATGCTGCTGGGCTGCGACATGAGCGGCAGCTATCGCTCGATCGACGGCGGCAAGACCTGGGAGATGATCCACCACCGGCAGCTCTCCGGGACGACGAGCGTGCGGCCGATCTGGCATCCCACCGATCCTGACGTCGCCTTCGCGGCCAGCGGATGGCGCGGGCCATTGAAGGTCACCCGTGACCGGGGGAAGACCTGGAGCCTCGTGCCGGCGGGACCCACGGAGGTGGACGCGATCGGGATCGACCCCGGCCGGCCCGAGATGATGCTGGTGGGCGGCCGCGGCGAGTTCTCGCGCTCGATCGATGGCGGCCGGAGCTGGAGGAGGGTAGGTACGTATCGCGGCCATCTCCTCGGCATTCACTTCGATCAGACCAGCCCGGCCCGGGATCGGACCTGCCTCGCGGCCACCGATCGCGGTATCCTCCGCTCCGATGACGGCGGTTCGTCGTGGCGCGAACCCAGCGACTTCGCCCCGGGCAAGATCGTCTCCTTCGCCGGAGGTTCCAGTAGGGAGGGCAGGGCCTGCGCCCTTTATTGCTCGGTCGAGGCCCGCGAGGCCGATGGCCGGATCGAGGGCGGGATCTTTCGTTCGGATGATCGCGGGGCCACCTGGACCCGGGCGATGGGCCCGGGCATCGACCGCCTGGTCCGCGCTCGCAGGGGAGATGTCCCGAGGCCCGCGCAGTACGAGTTCGTCCTGACCACCGACGTCGAGCCGGCGCGGGTGTACGCCTCGCGCGGGTCCGACGGCCGGGTCTACCGCAGCGACGATCGGGGCGCGAGCTGGCGAGAGATCCTCTTCCAGTCGATGGATTCGCCCCGCTTCAATGTCGGCTCGAACTACCTCATCGACGAGAGGGGCGGCGGGGGCGACGTGATCTCGGGGCTCGGCGTCAATCCCGCCGACCCGGACCTCGTGGTCGTCGCCGACTGGATGGACTGCTACATCACCCGGGACGGGGGGAGGACCTGGGAGGCGGCGCACACCCGCAGTGCCGAGGAGCCGGGGCGACGCGGCAAGGGGATGCGATGGGTCCACACCGGGCTGGTTGTGACGACGGCGTGGAACTACTACATCGACCCGTTCGAGCCGACCCGGCATTACATCGCCTACACCGACATCGGCTACGCCCGGTCCACCGACGCCGGCAAGACCTGGTACTGGCAGGTGGGCAAGCCGCTGCGCAACACGACCTACGAGCTGGCCTTCGACCCTGAGACACCGGGCACGATCTGGGCGGCGTTCGCCGATCTCCACGACATCCCGAACGACAACGTCGTCAGCGGGCGCCACTACTCCCCGCGCACATCGGGGGGCGTCGGCATCAGCGCCGACTTCGGGGCGACCTGGAGGGACACCTCGAAGGGGCTGCCCGCGAAGCCGATCACCTCGGTGGTCGTCGACCCGAGGAGCCCACGCGGGAGCCGCACGCTCTACGCCTCCGCCTTCGAGGCCGGGGTGTTCCGGTCAACCGACGGCGGCAAGAGCTGGACGGAGGCGACAAGCGGTCTGGGTGTCCCGGGCGTCAACGTCCGGTCCTGCCGGCTCGTCCTCCACCGCGACGGGACGCTCTTCTGCCTGGTGACAGCGCTTCGGAAGGACGGCCGGTTCGTCGCCGAGGGCCCCGGCCTGTACCGGTCCAAAGACGGCGGCAAGGGCTGGGACTGGATCAACCGGTCCAGGCCACTGTCCTGGCCCAAGGACTACGACGTGGACCCGCGGGACAGCCGGGTCATCTACCTGGGCGCGTCGGACGCCGGGCGCGGTGACGAGCAGGGTGGCCTATACAAGACGACCGATGGCGGCCGGACGTGGGACCGCATCGCCCGCCAGGGAGGCGACTGCTTCGGCGCGACCGTCAACCCGCGCCGGCCGGATCGGGTCTACCTCTGCATCAACGAGGGCGGCGAGGGGCCCGGCCTGTGGCTGAGCCGAGACGCGGGCCGGACCTGGAGAGCCATCGAGGCGATGCCGTTCCGCAACGCCCAGCGCGTCAGCTTCGATCCCCGGGACGCCTCGATCATCTACGTCTCGACGTTCGGGGGCAGCGTCTGGCGGGGCCCGGCGGACTAGAACCCACTCTCGCGCGCGTCGGTCCGACGACACCGACGCGCGCAGGGAGGCTCGCCGATGCTTCGGTCGATCCGACCGAAGCGCGCAAGCCGACCGTCCGACGCTTCGGTCGATCCGACCGAAGCGCGCAGGCAGAAGTGAGCGCCGGCGAGCGGCCCCGGGGCGTCGGGCTCGATCTCCGCCCCTCGGCACACCGGGTCAACCGTCGCTCCGCCGGTGCCGGCTTCGATGGGGACGGACGAGGATCACGCCGCGTGGACCTCGCTCGTGCCGCTTGAGCGATTGGCGGGGATGACCTGGCCGCGGCGGAGAGCTTCGACCGCTACTTCCGGCGACTGACCGCGCCCGCCCGGTGCCGGTTCTTCCCCCGCCTGTCGCAGCGGACGGATCCTGAGGACACTGTCCCCTCCGTGTACCGGAGCTTCTTCGTCAACGCGAACGGAGGTCGCTGCACCCTGAACCGTGGGGCGACCTCTGAAGGCTGCCCGGCTCGTCCAACCATCGTCCGGTATCGAGCTACGTCCAGACGCCGGGTCGTTCGCGGGATTGCACGGCCGGCAAGAGCCGGGCTCGGTCAACGACTTGAACTTCCGGTCACGCCGGCAGGTCGGGCCGCCGATGCTCCTCCTGGCAGGCCGAACCTGCCGCGTGACGCACCTCGACTCTCTCCGGCGCGATACGGTGGGAGAGGAGCCGATCGTTCCGCGTGGTGATGTCGTACTGCGTCGTTCGTAGCCGAACAGACGACTTCGTCGTTGCAGTCGTCTCTCCGGCCCGCTAGTCTGCACTCGGATCCAGGCCGCAATGGTCTCCGACTCCGGTCTGGCCAGCGGTCTGTCAGCCACGGGGCGCATCTCTGGAGTTAACGACCCGAGATGGTCGTCCCGCGCTCACCGTCCTCAGGAGCCGCTAGACATGATCGAGACAACCGAGACCCCACTGTTCGAGTCCCCGCGAAGCCGGCGCGTCAAGGCAGGGACCGCGGTATGCGTGGCCTGCGTCGTCCTGTGTTTCCCCCACCTCGTTCCGGCTCAGACCATCTCACGCGAGCAACTGGTCTTCCTCACGGCCGAATGGAAAGGCGAACGATTCCCCGACGGCCGCCCCAAGGTCCCTGATCCGATCCTGGCTCGGATGCGGAAGGTGTCGATCGAAGAAGCGTGGGGTTTTCTGCGCGCTCACGGCTACCCATCGCAATTCGAGGGCGACTGGAAAATGATTCACGATGACGTACCCGTGGTCGGCCGCGCGCTCACGGCTCAATACATGCCCGCGCGACCCGAATTGGCCAGGCGCATGCTCGACCGCGGCCATAAGGAAGGCCGTGTGGGTGCCATGAACTCCTGGCCCATCGATGCTCTTCAGCCCGGTGATGTCTACGTCGCCGACGGCTTCGGGAAGATCCAGGACGGGACCCTCATCGGGGACAATCTCGGCAACTCGATCTTCGCCAAGTCCGGCAACGGTGTCGTGTTCGACGGCTCCATCCGAGACCTACAAGGTCTGGCCGAGATCAGCGGTTTCAACGCGTTTGTCAGGGGATGGGATCCGACCTCGATTCGAGACATGATGCTCATGGGTCTCAACACCCCCATCCGCATCGGACACGCGACCGTGCTGCCCGGCGACGTCGTCCTGGCCAAGCGCGAAGGGGTGATCTTCATTCCGGCTCACCTTGCCGAGGCGGTCGTCGAACAGGCTGAGCGGATCATGCTTCGCGACCGGTTCGGCCATCAGCGCCTCCGCGAAGGGATCTACACCCCGGGCCAGATCGACACCCGTTGGACGAAGCAGATCGAAGAGGATTTCACCAGGTGGCTCATGCAGAACAAGGATAGCTTGGACGTGCCGCGCACCACCATCGAGGCACTGATTCGCGAACGTTCGACCCGCAACGACTGAACGACCCGATTCTCATCCACCATCCTGGACGGACCTTGCCCCGCTCACGGCCGAGCTACCTCTAGCGTCCGGGAGGACATCGGCGATGACCACGACGAACGCGCAGCACCCCGCATTGCTCAGTCGACGGCGTCTCGCTCACCCGCCGCGGCCTGCTCAAATCGGCGGGCCTCGGGGGCCTTTCGTTGGCTGCGATGACGGGGGCCTCCCTCGAGGACCAGATTGCCCACGCTTCTCAACACGTCAATCGGAGCTCCAGACCCTCGGACCTCCGAATCACCGATCTCCGGATCGCCCAGATTCGAGGTGCTCCGATGCAGGTGCCGATCATCCGGATCGACACCAACCAGGGGCTGACGGGATACGGCGAAGTCCGGGACGGAGGCAGTCCCCGCTACGCCCTGATGCTCAAGAGTCGCCTCCTGGGCGAGAACCCCTGCAACGTCGAACGCCTGTTCCGGAAGACCAAACAGTTCGGTTTCCACGGCCGGCAGGGCGGCGGTGTCAGCGGCGTGGAGATGGCCCTCTGGGATCTCGCCGGGAAGGCCTACGAGGTCCCCGTGTATCAGATGCTGGGCGGTCGCTATCGCGACCGGATTCGCCTCTATGCTGATACCACCATCTCGCGCGACCGTGCCGAGTACGCGCGCCGCATGAAAGCCCGCCTCGACCTGGGCTACACCTTCCTCAAGATGGACGTGGGCATCAACCTCCTGGGGGGGCGGCGGGGCCTGGTCACCGCGCCGCTGGGTTTCAACTGGTCGAGCGACCGGATGACCCCTCATCCCTTCACCGCGATCCAACTCACGGACCGGGCGATCGAAGGCCTCGTCGAGTACGTGGCGGCCGTTCGCGAGGCCATCGGCTACGACGTGCCGCTCGCCGCCGACCACTTCGGCCACTTCTCCGTCAATGACGCGATTCGCCTCGGCAGGGCGATCGCGCCCTACCAGCTCGCCTGGCTCGAGGACTTGGTGCCCTGGCAGTACACCGAGCTCTGGAAGCAGATCACGAACGCCGTTGACGTGCCCACACTTACAGGAGAAGATATCTATCTCAAAGAAGAGTTCATCAAGATCATTGACGCACATGCAGTCGACCTCATCCACCCCGATCTGGCCAGCGCGGGAGGGATCCTGGAGACCAAGAAGATCGGTGACTATGCCGAGGAACGTGGCGTCGGCATGGCCATGCACTTCGCGGGATCGCCGATTTCCTTCATGGCCAACGTCCACTGCGCGGCCGCGACCCAGAACGTGATCGCGCTCGAGCACCATGGCATCGATGTGCCCTGGTGGGAAGACCTCGTGATCGGCCCCGAGAAGCCGCTGGTCAAGGCCGGTTTCGTCCGCGTTCCCGATCGACCCGGTCTCGGCATCGACCTGAACGAAGGGGTGACCCGAGCCCACCTGATCCCCGGCGAGCCGTACTTCGCGCCCACGGACGATTGGAATCGGGACCGCTCCAACGACCGTCTCTGGAGCTGAACCCCGAGGGTCGCCGTCGAGTCGCCGACCCGGGACCGAATCGCAGGGAGCGGCTCAGTTGCAGGGGAATCCCGATCGTCCCTGCTCCCGTCGTCGCCGGTCAGGACGAT
Organism: uncultured Planctomycetota bacterium; assembly: GCA_963815795.1. Taxonomy (GTDB): domain Bacteria; phylum Planctomycetota; class Planctomycetia; order Isosphaerales; family Isosphaeraceae; genus JAKAUH01. The sequence goes on from CAWFIC010000017.1 coordinate 963,687, forward strand.
TCGCGCGTATCGCTCGGCGCGGACGGGAGACGGCCTCCGAGGCCGTCGCTCCCGCGCGCGACCGGGCTCACGACGACAGGGCGGCCTGCAACATGGCTCGGGTGTAACCCACATTGAACGCGAACGCCGCGTACCCGCCACCGCCGGGGTATCCTGCGCGGAAGTTCGGCCGTTCGCGGTCGTAGTCGATGGCGCGGGGATGCTCGGGGTGAATCAGGCGCGGGTACTTTTGCCCGACCAGCTCCTTCATCACCAGGAACATATTGTTGTCGCCCTCGTCGAGGAACACCTCGGTGTACTTCTCGTAAGGCTTTCGCACCTTCACGTTGCGGTAATGCACGTGGTTGATGCAGTCGCGCGCTCCGAGATAGCGGCATACCTCGACCGGATCCTCCCCCAGCTCGCGCGTGACGCCACAATCGAAGGTGAGGCCGTTCGAGGGGCTCTTCACGATGTCAATCAGACGCTTCCAGCCCGCCACGGTGCTCATGATCTGGCCCGATCCGCGGCTGATCGGGGCAGGTGGATCGTTCGGATGCAGTGGGTGTGACCGACGTTTGATGTTGAATTATATTGGATGCAACCCACGTATTACGCGGCCACCGGGAAGCCCCACCGGTCGATCTTCGCCCAGAACTGATCCCACCGCCCCGCCGTGTAGTTCAAGCACCGCAGGCTCAGCACCGCCGCCGCCCCCGACTCCTTCCACTTCATCCCCGAACCGCAGAGCCGTTGCTTGACGATGACCTTGCAAGCCGCCTCGGTGACCCCGCTGCCGATCGGTTCGTTCCTCGCCACCCGGGCCGGATAGTCCATCCCACCCGCCTTCGACTGATCCTCGAAATACGTGATCGCCCGCTGCACATCCTCGTGATCCTTGGCCCACGGTCGCACCTTCGCCAGCGACTTCAACTGCTTCAAGATCGCCGCCGCGCCCCCGGGTTCGTGCTTCAGCTCGTGGCAACGCGCGTCGAACCCACGACTTGCGCGTCGCAGGATCAGCCCGGTAGAGCACCGCCGCCGCCTTGCCCAGATACTCCGCCGCATGCCAGAAGTCCACCACCTGCGATTCGGTATGGCGCTCCAGGAATTCCCAATCCCCCTTCGCCCCATCGGCGATCCCCACCCAAGGCACGCCGGGATACGTCGCCTTCACGTGGGCCACCTCGGCCTCCAATCGACCCAGGAACGTCGCCTTGCCATACTCGGGCGTCGCGGCCAGGTAGATGGTGTGCTGGCGCTCGCCGTCGCCGTCATAGAAGCTGATCGTCCCGACCATCGTCTCACGCCAACCGTCCTCGCACATCAGCGCACAGGTCCCGTCCAAGCTGAACGCCACGGTCGCCGGCACCGTCTCCATCCGGGGGAGGTGGTAGCCCCAGGCTTCCTCCTTGGCCAATGCCACGGCGGCCACCGCATCGGCGATGTCCTGGACCAGGCAGCGGGAGACGACCCGGCCGTGGTTATCCCGGAGGTCGTGCCGGACCCGCGCCGAGCCGAATTCGGCGTACTTGCTCGAGACCATCTTGGCGAACTTGGGGGTGGAACTCACAATGATCCGGGCGTCACGGTCCAAGGGGCAGTAAGTGGCCCCGCCCTGAGGGCCCTGATAGACATGGCGTTCGACCGTGGCCGGGCCGTAAGGTGTCTGGTAATCCTTAGGGATCTGTCCCTTGCTGGTGAGGGTGATCGAGCCGACAGTAATCGGAGAGCCGTCGGTGTCGAACTGCCGCAGTCCTTCCTGGGTGGCCAGGATCCCGGCGGCGTTGAGTTGTTCCTGAAGGGTCTCCTCGAAGTCGAGCATCGAGTGGTTGTAGGGGATGGTGACCTGGACGGTGGAACCGGATTCGGTGCGGTCGATGATCTGAGCGGACATCGTTGGCTCCTCCGTGGGTGTGGCAGAAGAGCCGAATCTTACCACCGGGTGCACCAATACGCTACATCAATCGTCGGTCACACCAGCCCCGCCCCGTCGCTGAGGACCACCAACTCCGGCGACACCCCCTGAGCGATCAGGCTGCCCAGCAGCGCCCCCTCGCTGGCGATCCGCACCTGCCGCGGCCCGGTGATCCCCGACCGCCGCAATCGGGCCCGCCAGGCGGCCGGGTCCGCGAAGGTTCGCGGACCGCGACGGAGCCGGTCCACCATCGCCCGAGGCAGCTTCTGCCGCCGCCAGTACACCAGTGCGGTCTCATGGATCACATAGTCGGTGCGCGGACCCCGCAGGATCTCCAGGAAGTTGAGCCGGCTCTTACTGTCGGTGCTAGCGAAGGAGGCGAACAGCTCGTTGCCGAGTTGGGTGCAGGCCCCGCTGTGCCCCCGGTGCCGCGCCCCGGTGTCGTCCACTTCGATGTAGGCCGAGACCGCCAAGGCCGCCGGCAGCAATTCGGCCTTCTCCTGATGGAAGGCTTCCTTCCTCTCGGTGAGGATGCGCGACAGTTCGCCGGCGGAGATGTCGATGCCCAGTTGGTGCAAACCCTCCAGGAGCAACGGCTGGGTCACGTGTCGATGGTGGTATTGGTGGAGCATGAAGCAGATCAGGTCGGGCCCATAGTGGCTGCCGGATACCACCTCGGCGGGGAGGGGGGCCACCAGGCTGCGGCCGTCGGGGGTCTGCCAGTGTTCCCGGCGGTAGAGGATGACGCGGGGCTCGATGGTCAGGTCCTGGACGACGAAGTCCTCGTATCCCTTGAAGACGGCCCCCTCCGGGACGTGGGGCAAGCGGACGACGGTCTCCTCGGTGATGGTTAGCTGGGCGGTCTTGGATCGCTTGGCGGAGCCGGGCCGTTGGGCATCGGGGTCGCGGGGCGGCCGGGGCGGCATCTCGAGGGCGCTGGGGGCGATCCGGGGTCGGGTCTTGAGGCCCTTGAGGCGGGCGATCTCGTCTTCGAGTTGGTGAACGCGCTCCTCGAGTTGCTGGATGCGCTCCTGCTGGAGGCGGATGATGTCGAGCAACTGCCGCACCAGCGGCGTGCGTTCGGCCTCGGGGATCTCGGGCAGCGGAATCCACATGGCCCGATTCTACCATCGACTCGGTCCGACCGCCCGGGGTTATTGAGAAGTTACTGGTTAGTCTAAAAGTCTATCGAAAACCGGGTTGCCTGGATGGGGCGGGAATGGCCTGCCCCGGAGCGCCGGACGGAGACCTGCCATGCCTGACGAGAAAACACACCGCCTGCCTGCGCAGCCACGCTTCGGGAAAGTCCGGACATCCGCACAAGGTGCTCCACCTCGGCACCTATGACCGGCTGGAGCAATACCTCCGCGCCTTCGCCCAGGGGCATTTCGGCCTGCTGATCCTCGTCGGTTCCGGCGGCCTGGCCAAGAGCCGCTCGGTGCGGGCCGTACTCGACGGCCAGGCGTGCTGGATCGAGGGCAACGCCACCCCGTTCGGGATGTATCTCAAGCTCTACCGCCACCGCGACCGCTTCGTCGTCATCGATGATGTCGATGCCCTCTACGCCGATCGCAGCGGCGTCCGCCTGCTCAAATGCTTGTGCCAGACCGAGGAGGAGAAATCCGTGGCCTGGCACACCGACGCCAGGAGCCTGGAGCGGCAGGGCATCCCCCGGGAGTTCGTCACCAAGAGCCGGGTCGTCATTATTTCCAACGACTGGAAGACGCTCAACCGGAACGTGGCGGCCCTCCAGGACCGCGGGCATGTGCTCCTTTTCCGTCCGGATGCGGCCGAGGTGCACAGGAAGGCCGGCACCTGGTTCGACGATCCGGAGATTTATGAGTGGTTTGCCAAGAATCTACACCGGGTCCGCGAACCGTCGCAGCGGCATTACGTGCGCGCGAAAGAGCTCAAGGCGGCCGGCATGGACTGGACCGAGGTCCTGGCGGCCGAGGCGGAGAACAAGCGGGAGCGGCTCGCCGCCGAGCTGCTGGCCAGCGCCGCCCACGGCACCACCGCCGAGCGCGTCAAGGCGTTCGTCGAGAAGGGGGGCGGTTGCCGGGCGACCTTCTTCAATTACCGCCGGAAACTAGCCAGCGGGAGCGGTAATGGGGGTGGGTAGGGGGATTGTGGCGAGGAAGGTGAGCGTCTCTAGTCTCTCCAAGGTCTCCGGTTCTCAACCTACTGTACGTCCGTCGAATCTCAGACAGAGCCTAGGCTCGCGGCCTCCGCGAAATCGTTCAGGACGTGGGACAGGGGTATTTTGGAGTGACCAGGAAAAAGAGATAATCGTCCGGAGTCGAAGGCTTGGGCGGGTCGCGGAGGGTAACAACGCCCGGCCGGACAGGCCGATGTACCGGCGCAGGCCGAACCCGCGGACTCCTGCGACAGCGTCCCCTCCACCCCCGCCCGCACCGCGTGCTCGGCCTTCCACTCCGCCGCCTCCTGCTGCCGCCGGGCCGCCGGCAGCGCCTCGTGCAACTCCCGCGGTCGCAGCGTCATCTCACGACCCTCCGTCGTGGCGCGCGTGCACCGCGGCCGCCTTCGGCAGGCCAACCGCCTCGCCTGGTCGAGTCGAATCCGCTTGAGGTACCGGAGTGGCGTTCTGGCCGTCACGAGCTTGAAGTAATGGCGCGGCGTCGGGACAATCGGGTCCACATCAGATCCCGCGGAGGAGCCAGCGCACAGATTGAGATAAAGCAAGATGGTGATGACGTCGGCTCCGGCCAGTGCGATCGGCCCGGCGGCGACCCGGGGTTCGAGCCGGAGCAACCGCAACACGAAGGGCACTGCCATGCCCAGGATCGCGGCGCTCGCGACGCCCCCGCCGATACCGCCCAGGAGGCAGAGGGCGACCCGTGCCTGTCCTAGCCAGGCGAGCCCCACCATCCCGACCGCGCCCCCGGCCGTCAGCCCGAGCATCAGGCCGGTGGCCAGCTCGCCCGCCAACCGATACGGGAGCATCTTCCACAACGCCGGCTGCCCATGCAGCATCTGCAAGGCCAGGCTCACCGACTGGCTGCTGACGCTCTCCGCAAGGTTGAGCACCACGGGGATGAAGAACGCCAGCGCCACGACGCGATCCAGTTCCTCGCGATAGAGGCTGGATAGGAACGCCGCCAGGATACCGGCCGCGAGGTTGCACCCGAGCCAGGGGAAGCGACGGAGGAAGGCGCCCAGGGGCGAATCGTCCCGGGTCGCATCCACATGGACGCCCAGGAGCTGGAACAGATCATCCCGCACCCTCCCATCCTCGAGCTTCGTGACCTCGTCGGTGTAGAGCTCGACGTCCACGACACCGAGCAGGCGCCGTCCCTCATCCACCACGGGAAACGCCAGGAAGCGATGCTGGATGAAGAACTCGCACGCCTCCAGCACGGTCGTCCGCGCCGGAAGGGCCACCACCTGGGGCGTGAGGAGCATCGGACCAGAAACCGGGCATAAGCCGTCCAGTTTGCTGGACAGCCACCGGACCGATGCTTAACCTGGAGGGATGGAAACCAACGACGAGTTCCAGGAGCGGATTCACCGTGAACAGCGGCTGACCGCCCGGCTGCGCCTCGCCACGGAACGGCTCGAAGAAGCCCAGCGGGAGCGGATCTGGGCCGTCGTCGAAGCCCATGAGTCTGGGTTGTCGATCCGCCAGATCGCGGCAGCCACGGGGCTCAGCTCGAGTCGGGTCCACCAACTCCTGGGCTCGGACGAATCCCGCGAGATCCCTCGGTGGCTCAGCCAGCAGCGGGATCAGGAGGCGGCCCCCTCCCAGGGCCGCCCCGACCTCCGAGCCCGCCTTGCCGGCGAGATGGACGCGCTTCGCCGCTGTCGCGACTGGCTGGAACGCCTGGAGGCGGGGAGCAGGTCGTGGTGAACCTGCGGCCCGAGACCGATCCCGAGACGGAATACGTGTCGTTCGACCGTCCCCGCGTGCTCCGGGTGCTGGCCCGCATCATCGCCGACCTGGACGGTCTGGCCGGCTTCCCGCCGATCGCCGAGGAGGAGGCCAAGAAGGAGGCGCCGAGGCCCGACGCTCCCGCCACCGGCGACGGTTGGCGGAGCCCGACCCGCCGCCGAAACGACTGACGGTGCGGGAAGAGCGGGCGGCCCTCCGCTTGCTGAAGCTTCCGCCGTCCGAGAAGGTCTAAACGAGCCCAGTCCGGGCCCTCACATCAGGGCGATTCGGCCCACGCCACCGGCTGCGTGGTCTGCGTAGAAAGGCGCAGATTGTACAATTGAATTATAATTTATATATATAATCTATTGAAACATATCGCCACACCACAGGCTGGAAAAACACGCGGCCGGGAGAATTGAAGGTGATGATCTTCACGCCGGCCGTGAAGGGGGTGAGCCATGCATCTAGTCTGCCCTCATTGCCAGAACCCCATCGAGATCGTCACCGCCTCGCGAGGCGAGGAGATCCTGTGTCCCTCGTGCGGCTCGACCTTCCGGCTGGCGACTGAATCCACGGCAAGTTGGCGCAGCCTGCGGGGGCGTCAGCTCGGACGATTCGAGCTGATCGAATCGGTCGGCGTCGGCGTTTCGGCTCGGTGTACAAGGCTCGCGATCCCCAGCTCGATCGGATCGTGGCCATCAAGGTCCCCGTGCCGGAAACTTGGCCGAGAAGGAAGACCTGGACCGCTTCCTCCGCGAGGGCCGATCGGTCGCCAGTTGACGCATCCGACGATCGTCCGGTCACGAGGTCGGCTGTGGATGGGGTGCCGTACTCGTCAGCGAATTCATCGAAGGCCAGTTTGTCGGACGCCCTGACCGCCCGCCAGTTCCCGCCACGCGAGTCGGCCGAGTTGATCGCCACCGTGGCCGATGCCCTTCAGTACGCCCACGAGCATGGCGTGATCCACCGCGACGTCAAGCCCAGCAACATCCTCTTCGACGCGGCGGGCAAGCCTCATATCTTGGACTTCGGTCTGGCCAAGCGCGAAACTGGCGAGATCACCATGACCGAGGATGGACAGGTCCTGGGCACGCCCGCCTACATGAGCCCCGAACAGGCCCGCGGCAAGGGTCACAAGGTCGAGGGTCGGAGCGATGTTTACTCCCTCGGCGTGGTCTTCTATCGGCTACTGACTGGTGATTCCCGTTCCGGGGCAACACGCGGATGTTGCTGCACCAGGTGCTGCAGGACGAGCCCAGGCCCCCCCGGAAGCTCAACGACCACATCCCTCGTGATCTGGAGACGATCTGCCTGAAGTCCATGGCCAAGGAGCCGGCGCGTCGGTACGCCACGGCGGGCGACCTGGCGGCCGACCTTCGGCGGTTCCTTCGTGGAGAGCCCGTCCTGGCTCGGCCAGTGAGCGTATTCGATAAGGCCTGGCGGTGGTGTCGCGGCAGCCGGTGATCACGGGGCTGACGGCGGCGTTGGTGGTGGCGGTTCTTGGCGGCCTGGTCTGTACAAGCCTCGCCTTGCTCGCCGCCCTTGCCGCCCAAGTCAAGGAAAGGGAGCAGACCGAGCTGGCTGAGCAACGTCTGTACGACGTCCGAATGAATCTCCTTCAGCGGTACTGGGAGGACTATGACCCCGAACCGTTTCAGCAGGGGCTCGAGGAGCAGCTACCGGCCAACCAGGGCGGCATCGATCGCCGAGGTTTCGAATGGTTCTACTGGAAACGAAAGATCTCCTCGGGGCACATCACTCTCAAGGGGCACATCGCGGAGGTGTGGAGCGTGGCGTTCAGCCCCGACGGCAAGCGCATCGCCTCCGCCGGTGCGGATGGGACGGTGAAGGTGTGGGACGCCGCGACGGGGCAGGAGATCCTCACCCTCAAGGGGCACACCGGCGGGTGTCGGAGCGTGGCGTTCAGCCCCGACGGCAAGCGCATCGCCTCCGCCAGCGCTGATCGGGACGGTGAAGGTGTGGGACGCCGGCGACCGGGCCAGGAGATCCTCTCCCTCAAGGGGCATACCGGCTGGTGTCAGGAGCGTGGCGTTCAGCCCCGACGGCAAACGGATCGCCTCCGCCAGCGCGGATCAGGACGGTGAAGGTGTGGGACGCCGGGAACGGGCCAGGAGACCCTCACCCTCAAGGGGCACACCGAGCGAGGTCACCAGCGTGGCGTTCAGCCCCGACGGCAAACGCATCGCCTCCGGCAGCGCAGGACAAGACGGTGAAGGTGTGGGACGCCGGGACCGGGCAGGAGGCCCTCACCCTCAAGGGGCACACCGGCGGTGTCTGCAGCGTGGCGTTCAGCCCCGACGGCAAGCGCATCGCCTCCGCCGGTGGGGACAAGACGGTGAAGGTGTGGGACGCCGGCGACCGGGCAGGAGACCCTCACCCTCAAGGGGCACACCGAGCATGTCAGCGAGCGTGGCGTTCAGCCCCGACGGCAAGCGGCATCGCCTCCGCCGGTCGGGACGGGACGGTGAAGGTGTGGGACGCCGCGACGGGCCAGGAGGCCCTCACCCTCAAGGGGCACACCGGCGCGTGTCACCAGCGTGGCGTTCAGCCCCGACGGCAAACTGCATCGCCTCCGCCGGCGCGGACAGGACGGTGAAGGTGTGGGACGCCGCGACGGGCCAGGAGACCCTCACCCTCAAGGGGCACACCGAGCGGTGTGTGCGAGCGTGGCGTTCAGCCCCGACGGCAAGCGCATCGCCTGCGGCAGCTGCTGATCGAGACGGTGAAGGTGTGGGACGCCGGGACGGGCCAGGAGACCCTCACCCTCAAGGGGCACACCGGGCAGTGTCACCAGCGTGGCGTTCAGCCCCGACGGCAAGCGGATCGCCTCCGGCAGCTGTGACAGGACGGTGAAGGTGTGGGACGCCGGGACCGGGCAGGAGACCCTCACCCTCAAGGGGCACACCGGCGGTGTCACCGAGCGTGGCGTTCAGCCCCGACGGCACGACGGATCGCCTCCGCCAGTGGGGACAAGACGGTGAAGGTGTGGGACGCGGGGACCGGCCAGGAGACCCTCACCCTCAAGGGGCACACCGGCGGTGTCACCGAGCGTGGCGTTCAGCCCCGACGGCAGGCGGATCGCCTCCGCCGGCACGGACAAGACGGTGAAGGTGTGGGACGCCGGCGACGGGTCAGGAGGCCCTCGCCCTCAAGGGGCACACCGGGACGCGAGCGTGGCGTTCAGCCCCGACGGCAAGCGCATCCGCCTCTGACCGTGGATGGACGGTGAAGGTGTGGGACGCCGCGACGGGCCAGGAGACCCTCACCCTCAAGGGGCACACCGGGGGCGGTGTCTGGGGCGTGGCGTTCAGCCCCGACGGCAAGCGGATCGCCTCCGCCGGCGCGGACAAGACGGTGAAGGTGTGGGACGCCGGGACCGGGCAGGAGACCCTCACCCTCAAGGGACACACCGAGCAGTGTGAGGAGCGTGGCGTTCAGCCCCGACGGCAAGCGGATCGCCTCCGCCAGCTCTGACAGGACGGTGAAGGTGTGGGACGCCGGGACGGGCCAGGAGACCCTCACCCTCAAGGGGCACACCGAGCGGTGTCAGGAGCGTGGCGTTCAGCCCCGACGGCACGGCGGCTCGCCTCCGCCAGCTCGGATCGGACGGTGAAGGTGTGGGACGCCCGGCCGCTGGACGACGATCCAGCGAAACCCGGCCCAACCCCACGGTGAAAGAGCCTCGGAGCCACCTTCCGGACTACGACCTGAACTCGCGTCAGATCGCCATGCTGTCCCGCGAGTCGAGAGTGCGTCATCCGCTTAAGATCACGCACCCGGGCGTCCGGTCCCGGAAACGGCCCGGAGTGGCGCTTCCCCCGGTTTCCTCGGGCGAACGCCACTTCCGCTTCCCCTGCGGCGCGGATAGCCTGACGGTTGGAAAGCGCAGCGGCTGCGTCTTCCAACGGCAAGGACGCACGAATTCGGGGGTGGCGATGCCGTATCAATACGTGAAAGAGCCTCTCACCGCCGACGAAGCGGACCGTCTGTCCGGCGCCTGCGAGACCCCCACCGAGCGGCTCGTCGTCTGGACCCTGCTCGACACCGGCCTCCGCGTCGGCGAGCTGTGCAGCCTCACCGTGCGGAACCTCCTCTGGCAGCAGCGGCAACTGCGGGTCAAGGGCAAGAGCGGACGTCATGGCCAGAAGACCAAGGTCCGCGTCGTCCCGATGTCGAACCGCGTGCGGGCGCTCCTGGAGCATCACTTCGCGTTGGAGAAGACGTTCCCGGTCCGGACGCGGCGGGCCCAGGACATCGTCAAGGCGGTGGCCGACCGCGCGGGGATCACCAGAGCCGTGAGTCCGCACGTGCTTGCGCCACACGTTCGCCACGACCGCCCTGCAGAAGGGGATCAGCCTGCCGACGGTGCAGAAGATCCTGGGCCACGACAGCCTCCAGACGACAGCGATCTACCTCAACTTCACCGACGTGCACATCCAGGATGAGTTCGAGCGGAAGTGGTGAGCCTCACTCTGGGCTGTCCAGCAAACTGGACGGCTTAGGGCCGGTTTCTGGTCCAATGCTACTCGACCCCCCACCTGGCGCACCATGATCTCGGCCACCGGATGCTCCGGCGAAGCGAGCAGGAGCCGGCGCGTCGGCACCACGCCGGCCAGGCGGTCCTGGTCGTCCACGACGTACAGGTAGAGGATGCGCCCCCGCGGCGGATGCCGGCGCAGGCCATCGTGCGCCTCGCGCCACCGTCTGGTTCGCGCGGATCCGCGCGAAATCCTGATGGAGGTGCAGGGACACCGGGTCATCCAACTCGACCTTCGTCAGCGGAGGGGTCGAGACGCCGCCTTGCCTCGCGGACCGGTCGCTCGATCGCATCAGGCCCTCCGGGACCTCGGCCGTCCGGCGGGCCCGCAGCCGCATTCGAAGGCCACCATCAGTCGTTCGGCGGTAGTCGCGCCGTACATGAGCTGGACCTTCATCCGGACCCTCGCGAGGAACGAGTCGCCGGTCGCCACACATCCCTGCTCCAGCGATGCCGCCGCGTCGGCCAGTGCGGCGGCCTCGAGGCGGAGGCTCGCGAACGCCTCGTCGGACTCGCCCGCCTCGTGGTAGGTGGTGATCGAAGTAACGCCCCGCTCGATGAGGTCCCGGAGCGAGTCCTCGAGCTTACCCTCGACCTCCTGCCCGGCCCTGGCCCGTCCCCACCCGACGAGCTGCGAGACCTCTCGCTCGGCGTAGAAGCGGCGGATCGCGTTCGCCGGGACCAGCCAGTTCATCTCGATCCCTCCCGAGTCGTCGAAAGCCCGGGCCGCCCTGTGGCCCCGCCATTCTCCCGGGCTGGGCGGTCGGAGAATGGAGCCCGATCCACGCCCAAGGGGTGCTGACGCCGCTTTGGAAGCATGGGGTGTGAGGGGACGAGAGCAGAGCCTGACGGGCGTTACCAGCCGCCGGCGTTGGTCAAGAAGAGGCGGATGAAGAGGGCATGCTCAGTGGTGGAATGGGCGTTTTCGGTCCTGAGCATCGGAACCTCGAATGATGGGCTGAGAGCCTCTCTCCGGAATTGTAGGGAGCATCCGGCGGAGCCGTCAACGAAAATCGATCCTCGAATCCTGGCCCGGCGAGCCGATATCGGGATGTCCGTTGGCCATGGTCCATGCCCTCGGTGTGAATGCGGGGAATCTCAGAGCCCCGCCTCGATCCACTCCCACGCCTTCTCCCGCTCGGCTGGATCGAAGAACCGGATCTCGGCGTTGAAGAAGATTGGCCGGGATAGCTTGGTCATCCAGGACTCCCAGGCTCGGTCGCCGACGACGGAGCAGCGCTCGATCTGCCGGGCATGACGGACGTCGAACTTGATCTCATCCCACAGGGCGCGGATCTCGATCCCGTGCAGGTCGGTCATCTCGACCAGGCAACGGATGCTGCCGTGCTCTTCGATCAACTTCTCGAGCAAAGGGACGAACTGCTGGTAGTCCTGATGTAGGAGCTTGCCGCTGACCTTCATGCCAAACACCTTGCCGGAACCACGACTTAGCACCTCGATCATCGCTCATCCTCCGTTTCGTTGGGTTGGGTGGGACCACACACCATAGTTCGTGAATTCTCGATCGTAGCGCGGGGGCTGTTCCGGCCAGAGTCACCGAGCGGGCCTGTTGGCGAAGGGTCGATCGGCTGTCCAGCCCGAGGATATCTTCCCAGCTTGAGGCTGAGGAGCCTTTCGTAATCTCCGACCGCCCCGTTGATGAAATTGTCGGAGTAACCGACCGCGCCGGAGGCGTCCTCGGCCGCCGTGAAGGCGTCCAGAGCAGCCAGTTCCGCCGTGACATCGGCCAAGTGGGCGAACGGCCTGGTCGGGGGGGTCGAACCAGTGCCGTTCCTCGGGTTCTCCCCGAAGGGCGATCGCATGCGGCGCGGTCGCCGCCGCATGGGCGGCCCGGACGACCGCGGCGATAGCATCGTCCCGCACCAGCTCGCCCCGCGCAGCACCGCGGCTGGCCTCGATGGCGGGGAGCACGGAATCGCACGAGGCGCAGGGCGAGCCGCGCGCGAATTCCTCAGCCATCTGGATGGCGTCCCTTACCGCCGACCGTAACCACCCGCGCTCCGGATGGTCGTCGGGGAGGACAGCCAGGTGTTCGACTCGGCGCGCGCAGCGCGCGGCGAATGCGATGTTTGCCCGGAGCGGCGACTTCTTGAAATCGTCGAGCGTATATGTATGGATGATCGTGTTCGCCTAGATAAGTCTGAGACTGACATCCGATGTCGTGCATGGTGTCGGATCCAGCTCGCCAGCAGTCGGTCTTGCTCCCTGATGGATCGCCGATGGCAGACTGCTGGCACCGGCGCCGCTGGGGGGCTCAGGATACGTAAGGGCGGGAAGCCGGCCCTGAGCCATCAAAGGTATTGATCATGTGGGCGCCGGCCAGCAACTTGCCCATGGGATTGACGAGCTAGACCGACGATTCTCAGTTGGGTATCCATGAACGAGATGACATCCCCATCCTTGGTCTCTTACCCCGTCTCACGCCGCCAGCTTGACCCGTAGCGGACGACCGGTGTACGTCCACCGGAATGGCTTGGCGAACACTCGATTGAAATACTCGATGAAGTTCAACAGCTTGCTCCGCAGGTCGGCCACCGAGGTGAACGACCCGCGGCGGATCACCTTCCGCATGATCATCCCGAAGATCGCCTCGATCTGATTGAGCCACGAGCTGTGCTTCGGCGTATACACGAACCGGATGCGGTGGCCCTGCTCCGACAGGAACGCCTGCCGGCTGGCCACCGATCTTGAGCACCCCGCGCACCCCCTTCCTCCCCAACGGCTCCTCGATCCCGCACGCCTCGGCCACGAGTCGCACCAGCGTCTCCGAGCCATGGATGTTCAGATTATCGACCACGAAGACCCAGCCCGCCTCCGGGTTGGTGGCCACCGTCGCTCGATGTGGGCGGCGAAGTCCGCCTCCGTCCGCGTCGGGCCGATCGACGGCGCGATCAACTGGCCGGTCGTCACGGAGAAGTTGCCGATCAGGGTCAGCGTCCCGTGCCGCGTGTACTCGAACTCGATCCGTTGGCAGTGCCCATAAGTCATCGGCCGATCCGGGGCGTTCCGCTCCAGCGCCTGGAGGCCCGTCATCTCGTCGGTGCTGATCGTGTACGTCCCGTGATCCTTCGCCGATACGGGGGCCTCGAGATAGGTGTCACAGACCGCCCGGACCTGCTCCTCGAACCGCTCGGGGTCCTTCTCGGTGGTGTTGAGCCAATACCGCTTCTTGTGCGGCTGCAAGGCGGCCTCGCGGAGATAGCGCCCCACCTGGGCCGTCGAGATCGACGGCACGATGCCGCGCTTGATGACCTCATCGGCCAGCTCGCGGGCCGTCCAGTGGGTGATGGGCCGGTCGGACTTCTCCGGGGGCTCGCAGGCGACGGCGAGGATCTGAACGACCTGCTCGGGGGTGAACTTGCCGGGGGGGCCGGGCCGGGGCTCATCGTGGAGGGCCTGCTCGATGGCCCGGCGGGCCGCGGCCTGGGTCTCGGTGCACTCGATGCGGATGAGTCGCCCCCAGGCGTCGGCCCAGCGGCGGCGCCAGAGACTGACCTGGGGCCGCGACAGGCCGACTTCCGCGGCGATCTCGCGGTTGCCGTGCTTCTCGAAGGCCAGGAGGATGATGGTGGCGCGTTGGCGTAGCTGCGAGGAGGCCGTGGGGGCATCGGCGGATCGAGCGGAGGATGTCCTGTTGGCGTTCGGTGATGGTGACCTTGGCTGTCTTACCCGGCATCGAGAGGGCCTTCCTGGGTTGCGAAGCTGGAGAGTCCGGGTAATTCTAGCGGGATTATCAAGCTGTTGACGCCCCAATCAGGAATCGTCGGTCTAGTCTGTGACAGACTTGAAGCGACTCCTGTTCAGACGCCCCGTCAGGCGAGTCATGGACCGGAACACTCGCCCCGGCCGCCGTCGTCCTCGTGAAACCCCTCCTTGATGAGCGCACGGAGTTCGGCGGTGGCCTCCTCGGCGTCCGGGCCGCTGATTTCGATTTCGAACCGAGCGCCGCACCCGGCACCCAACGTCAACAGGTCCAGGATGCTCTTTCCATCGGCCGCGCGGCCGTCGCAGGAAATCCGAACCTCGGATCGGAACGGCTGCGCAAGTTGGACCAATCGGCTAGCCGCCCTGAGGTGGAGGCCGAATCCGTTGGTGATCTTCACTCGTAGTTGGATCAAATCCGGCATGATTTGGCATCCTCCTCTCTTGCCATCAAACCCCGGGGCTACTGCGGAGTGCGTTCCACGACGTTGAGGGCCATGGCCGTGATCCACTCGATGAAGCGGCGGCGGCCGCGGCCGGTGAAGGCCCAGACAAAGGGAGCCAGCCGGGCTCGCCGGATGGACCAGAGGAGCGTCGCGTGCGTCATGGGGTGTCTCCTGCGTCAGGGCCACTGAGGTGGGGAACCACCTGGCCGGTTCCGACCGGGAGACGCTGCGTTCAATTGGGCACGTCCGCTCAGATGCTTGTGTAGCTATTCCGGGAATCTACTGCTAGTCTGATTGCCACTCGACGAGCAGACACCCGTGAGGCGATCAACAGAGTAAGGGGAGACTGGACTGGAGGGAAGGGAGGGAAGAGGCCGCCGGGCGCCACTGGCACCGGGTCAACAGCGAGAGAATCGAGGAAGCCCGGGTTAGCCGTGACTCGTCCAGGGCGGTCTCGTCATTCGGATCTTGCGGCGAGTGAAGGAACCGGACCCTTCGGACTTCGATGGGAGACCCGGCCTGCCGCTCGTTAACGGTGGCGAAGCCCCGCGGCAAGAAGCCAGAACGGGTCGATCGCCCGGCGGCTCTGAAGAAAGGAGTTACGACACGGATGGGCGATGAATAGACGGCGCCCAGGACGATGTGCGAGAGGAACAGTCGAAGCCAGGGTGCCGACCAGAGTCTGGATCGCATCGGCGTTCCCGAACGTTGTGGATGGGAGCTCTTCGGCTCAGTTCTCAAGAACAACCCTCATCATGATCGCGGAGACGTTTGCGGTCAATAGGATGGGAGCGGAGGATCACGCGAGCCGCGACCACGCCGATTCCGCCGACGATCACGACGAGCGTGTGTGCGGCAGTTCCGAGACGCCTGACGGAGGAGACCGGTCGCCATCTCAAGAGAGCCGGACAGCGACCCATTGTGGGAAAGCCGGGTCCCCCTCTGTTGTCGTCGCTGGCGCCCGTCTCGATTTCGGTCGGCACCGCCCTGCCGGTCTCATTCCCCTAGTAGAGCACGAATCGGAGCTTCACGATATAAAAGAGTCTAAGAGAGTGATGGCGTCGAGCGCTTGGTGGGCTTCCCGTAGTTGGCGGACCAGGAATAGCGCCGAGCGGTCCACCGGTGCCGCGTCACTGCATGTGCCAGCCGTGGCTCACGACGAGCGATTGCCCGGTCAATGCCAGTGAGGGGAATGCCGCGAAGAAGACGGCCACCTCCGCGATGTCCTCCTCCGTCGTGAACTCGCCGTCAACCGTCTGCCGGAGCATGACCGTCTTGACGACCTGGTCCTCGGTCAGGCCCAGTTCCCTGGCCTGCTCCGGGATCTGCCGATCGACCAGCGGCGTGCGGACGAAGCCGGGGCAGATCACGTTGGCCCGGACGCCGTGAACGGCCCCCTCCTTGGCGACGAGCCGGGCAAGTCCGATCAGGCCGTGTTTGGCCGCGACGTAGGGTGCCTTCAGGGGCGACGCCTCGACGGAATGGACCGAACCGATGTAAATGACGGTGCCGCCACGGCCCTGCCGGACCATGTGCCGCAAGCAGGCCCGGGTCGTCAGGAAGGCCCCGTCGAGGTGCACCGCCAGGACCTTCCGCCAGTCGGCGAGCGGGAGGTCGACCAGCGGCGCGATGTGCTGGATCCCAGCATTGCTGACCAGGATGTCAACGCCGCCCAATCGGGCGGCGACCTCGTCAACCCCGACATCGACCTGCGCCTCGTCGGCGACGTCCATCGCGACCGCCGTCGCGGTGCCTCCGCCGTGTTCGATCGCGCCCTGCACCTCCTGGGCCGCGCCGAGGTTAAGGTCTGCAATGGCGATTCGCGCGCCCTCGCGGGCGAAGCGGAGGGCGATCTGTCTGCCGATCCCGCTGGCGGACCCGGTCACGATGGCCACTTTTCCTTCCAGGCGCGACATGGCCTCACTCCTTAACTTGGCGGCAACGGGTCGGGCGGCCGGATTCACCCTCCCGGCCGCTTGAGGGGGTTCGATGGGGACGATGGGAGCCACCGGGCCTCCCGGTCTCTCAACACGTCGAACGTCCGGGCACCCAGCCCCGGCGGCCGAGGCGCGAGCCAGGGGGCCGCCGCGATGGTGAGCCGCGCGTCCGAGAGCCCCTGGGCCCAGCGCTCCTCCACCGTCGCCCGCCCGAATTCGAGATCTTTCCACGCGCCTTGCGGCCGATCCGGGCGGTAGATCAACTGAACGATGTCCATGGTGGCCGGGCAGGACAGGCCGCGGAGGAAGCGGACCTCGGGCTCGTCCAGGAGCGCATCGGGCAGCTTGGCGAGCAGGCTTCGGAGGTTGTGCCGGATGTCGTGCTCGGCGCAGAAACTGGTGGTGCCCATGCGCGTGCGGCTCGAGTAGCGGATGTCCTTCTCCCGCTCGGCGACCTGACAGAGGTCCTCCGGCAGCGGCCCCCGACACGGGAACAGGTCCACCTGGAAGGCCAGCATGCTGACCCGCGGGGTGGACTCGAGCACGTACTGCAGGGGTGTGTTCGAGACGAGGCCGCCGTCCCAGTAGAACTCGCCGTCGATCTCGATCGCCGGGAAGCCGGGGGGCAGCGCGCCGCTGGCCATGACGTGCTCGGGCCGGATCACCTGGTGGTGGTTGTCGAAGTAGACGAAGTTCCCGGTCCGGACGTTCACGGCGCCGACGCTGAGACGGACCTCCTCCCGGGCGTTGATCCGGTCGAAATCGGCGAGTCGCTCGAGCGTCGCCCTGAGCGGGCTCGTGTCGTAGAAGCCGGTCGGCCCGCGATCGGCGAGCCAGGCGAGCGGTTGTCGGGGCCGGAACAGTCCCGGTTGCCCGAAGAGGACGGAGAGGACCGCCTCGCCGTCCCGGACCGCGTCGTGTCCGAGCCCACACGGGACGGCTGGCCAGGTGGCCGTCGGCGACGAGACCTCCTCCCAGAACGCGCGCAGGCGGGCCACTCGGTCCCGCGGCGCGTTCCCGGCGATGATCGCCGCGTTGACGGCGCCGATCGAGACCCCGGCGACCCAGGCGGGGAGGTATCCGGCCTCCGCAATCCCCTCGTACACCCCCGCCTGATAGCTTCCGAGGGCGCCTCCGCCTTGGAGGACGAAGGCGACCGGTCGGTCGTAGGACGACCGCCGGTCAGCCCCGTTGTGACCCGCCTTCACAACCTCGTTCATGACAGGACGAACTCCGGGACAGTTGGCGGGATGATCAGTTTGGCCGCGGTCGCGCCGACGACGTCGGCGACCGAGACTCCCGGCGGCGCTCGCGGAGCACGAGTCCTTCGGCGGTCGGCTCGATCACCGCCATCTCGGTGACCACCAGGCTCACTGGGCGAATCGAGGTGAGCGGCATCGTGCATTCCTCGACGACCTTCGCCGCGCCCTTCGCGGTGTGGGTCATGGCGACGATCACGCGCCGGGCGCCGGCGACGAGGTCCATCGCCCCGCCCATCCCCGGCACGAGCTGCCCCGGGATCATCCAGTTGGCGAGGCGGCCGCGCGTGTCGACCTGGAGGCCGCCGAGGACGGTCAGGTCGAGGTGCCCGCCCCGTATCAGGCCGAACGCCATGGTGCTGTCGAGGCTCGCCGCCCCGGGCAAGGCCGAGACGAATCCGCCCCCGGCGTCGACGAGGTTCGGATCCTCCATCCCCGGGGGGCGGCGGCACCGATGCCGATCAGGCCGTTCTCCGTGAGGAAGAAGGCGGTCACCCCCGGCGGCATGTAGGCGGCCACCAAAGTCGGCAGGCCGATGCCGAGGTTCACGAGCGAGCCGGGCCGCACCTCCTTCGCGACCCTGCGGGCGATGGTCTCCCTGGCTGACGTGGTCATGTGGGGCGCTCCAGTAGGTAATCCACGAGGGTCCCGGGCGTCCGGACCGAGTCCGGTGGGATGGCACCCACGGGGACGATCTCCTCGGCCTCGACGATGACGGTCTCTGCGGCCATCGCCATCACCGGGTTGAAGTTCTGCGCCGTCAGCTGGTAAGTGAGGTTGCCGAGGTAGTCGGCTTGCCAGGCGCCGACGAGCGCGAAATCGGCGCGGAGCGGCTTCTCCAGCAACCAGGTTTCGCCATCGACCTTGACGGTGAGTTTGTCTCGCTCGACGACCGTCCCCAGGCCGGTCCTGGTCAACACGCCTCCCAGGCCGTAGCCGCCCGCTCGGATCTTCTCGGCTAGCGTCCCCTGGGGCACCAGTTCGACCTCGAGTTCCCGGGCGATCATCTGCCGCTGGGTTTCTGGGTTGGCACCGATGTGCGAGGCAACCAGGCGCTTTACCATCCGGGCCTCGATCAGCTTGCCGATGCCAACTCCGGGATATGCGGTATCATTGGCAATGATCATCAGCCCCTTGCGCCCGGCGGAGGCGAGCCCCTGAATCAGGCGATGAGGTGAGCCGACTCCGAAGAATCCCCCGATCATGAGCGTCGCCCCATCGGGAATCATGGCGACCAAATCATCCAGATGCCGTGCGGTTTTCATGGCAATCCTCGGTGTCCCCACTCAAGAGTTCGGTTGACTACCTCGCGAGCGAGCCATGCGGAACGGATTCGGCAGGCGGCCGGGAGCACCGACGAGCTTCACGGCCTGGAACGACACCCCTCACCTCGTCCGGGTGGCGTCATCCCATGATGTGATATCCGCCATCCACGTAGATGATCATCCCGGTGATCGCGCGTGCCGCCGGGGTTGTCAGGAAGGCGGCCATCGCGCCCACGTCTCCGATTTCGGCCAGGCGGCCGAGGGGTGCCTTGCGCTGCTCCTCAAGGTAGATCGTGTCGAAGTCCTTGAGTCCGGAGGCCGCGCGCGTGTGGATCGGGCCGGGGGAGAGGGCATGCACGCGGATGCCCTTGGGGCCGAGTTCGTAGGCCAGGTACTGAACCGCACACTCCAGAGCTGCCTTGACCGGGCCCATCAGGTCGTAGCTGCGGACCACCCGCTCGGCGCCGGCGAAGCTGAGCGTCAGGAGCGTCCCGCCGCCGGTCATCAGCGGCTCCGCGCGCCTCGCCAGCCGGATGAAGGAGTGGCAGGAGATGTCGATCGCCATCAGGAATCCCTCGCGCGACGAGTCGGTCAGCCGGCCCTGTAGGTCCGGCTTCGGCGCGAAGGCGGCGGCGTGCAGCGCGAAGTCGAGCTGGCCCCAGCGTTCGCGAATCGCCGCGAACAGGGCGTCGACCTGCGCGTCGTCCTGCACGTCGCAGGGCAGGAAGATGGGGGCCTGGAGTTCCTGCGCGAGCGGCTCGACGTGGGGCCTGGCCTTCTCGTTGAGATAGGTGACCGCCAGCTCGGCGCCCAGTTGTCGGAAGGACCGGGCGCAGCCGTAGGCGATCGACTGGGCGTTGGCGATCCCCACCACCAGCCCCTTGCGGCCTTCGAGAGCACCGTTCGGCAGGGTATTCACTGTAAGCTCCTCCTTCTGGGCCGGGTTGGGCGCACAACCAGCCGGGACTCAGCCACCGACCTTGGTGGCCGCCGAGGCGCGCATGAGCCGAAGAGTATGTCGAGCGATCATCAATTCCTCATTGGTGGGGATGACCCAGACCGAGGGGACACGCCCTGCCTGCGAAATCAGCGGGCCATCTCCGCGGTTGGCCTCCTCATCGAGCGCGACGCCCAGCCAGGCGGCGTCGCGGCAGACCCGCGCGGATCGCGGCGGCGTGCTCGCCGATGCCGGCGGTGAACACCAGCGCGTCCAGGCCGCTCAGCGCCGCGGCCAGTGAGCCCAGCGCGCGACCGATGCGGTCAACGAAGTAATCGATGGCGAGCTTCGCCCCGGGCTGGTCGCTGGCCAGGAGGTCCCTCAGGTCGTTGGAGATGCCGGAGAGGCCCTTCAAACCGGAATGGTGATACAGCAGGTCCTCGACCCGGTCGAGTGCGAGGCCCCGCTGCTGCATCAAGTAGATCAGCACGCCGGGATCGATCTGGCCGCACCGCGTGCCCATGGGCAGGCCGTCCAGCGCGGTGAAACCCATCGTGTCGCCGAGGCTCTTGCCACCGCGAACGGCCGCCATGCTGCAACCGTTGCCCAGGTGGGCGATGACCACCCGCCCCGCCGCGGCGACGGGGTCGAGCGCCTCCAGGGCGTGGGCGACGTACTCGAACGACAACCCGTGAAATCCGTACCGGCGCACGCCCGCGTCGAAGTATTCGCGCGGTAGCGCATACACCTCGGCCACCAGGGGGGCGGTCCGGTGGAACGCCGTGTCGAAGCAAGCGACCTGGGTCAGCCCGGGACGCGATCTGGCCAGCGCGGATGGGAGCGAGGTTGTGGGGCTGGTGCGACGGGGCGAGTGGCTCGTAGGCGGCCAGCGCCTCGAGCGTCGGCCCGTCGATGACGACCGGCTCGGAGTAGACCGGTCCTCCGTGGACGACGCGGTGGCCGACCGCCACAACTTCCAGCCCCGCGCTGTGGGAGTCCAGCCAGGCGAAGATCCGGTGAACGGCGTCTTCCTGCGACGCGACCTCGGCCAACGAATCTCGTTCGTCGGCGACGGTCGCGCCGTCCGCGTCGCTGACGAAGAAATGGGGGTCGGTGCCGATCCCCTCGAAATCGCCCCGGTAGAGCGGCCGCAGGTCCGCGCCGGCGACCGCGAAGACGGCGAACTTCACGCTCGACGATCCGGCGTTGAGGACGACGATCACCTGGGTCATCGCTCCCCCCTGGCGTTCGGGGACGCCTGGTCACCGCCGCCCGGATGGGCCGTGCGCCGTGCGTGGGCCAGGAGGAGGCCGACGGCGCAGGACGCCAGGCGAGTCCGGACGTTGTCGGATCGACTGGTCAGTACAATCGGCACGCGGGCCCCGAGGACGATACCGGCGGCGTCCGCGTTGGCCATGAAGGTGAGCTGCTTGGCCAGCATGTTGCCGGCCTCCAGGTCGGGCACGACGAGGACGTCGGCGTCGCCGGCCACCTCGGACCGGATGTGTTTGACCTCCGCGGCCGTCTTGCTGATGGCGTCGTCCATCGCCAGCGGCCCGTCGAGCAGCCCGCCGGTGATCTGGCCGCGGTCGGCCATCTTGCACAGGGCGGCGGCTTCCAGCGTCGCCGTGATCTTCGGGTTGACCGTCTCGA
The DNA here is from genome assembly GCA_963815795.1 of uncultured Planctomycetota bacterium. Classification (GTDB taxonomy): domain Bacteria; phylum Planctomycetota; class Planctomycetia; order Isosphaerales; family Isosphaeraceae; genus JAKAUH01. The sequence continues at coordinate 985,254 of CAWFIC010000017.1, forward strand.
CCGCCGAGAGGACCGCGACCTTGGGCAGTGCGACCCCGAGGGTGTGGGCGAGGTCGATCGCATTCTGGCAGATCGAGACTTTGTCCTCGAGGGTCGGATAGATGTTGACCGCGCAATCGGTCAGCATCAGGGGCTTGTGGTAGGTCGGGACGTCCAGCACGTAGGCGTGGCTGAGCCGCCGCCCGGTGCACAGGCCGGTCTGGGACTGGACAACTTCGTGCATCAGCAAGTCGGTGTGCAGCGCCCCCTTGATCAGCATCTCGGCCTCGCCCTTGCGGACCAGCTCGACCGCCCTGGCGGCGGCCTGACGGTCGTCGGGGGCCTCGACGACGCGGTACCTGGCGATGTCGAAGCGGTGTTGGGCGGCGACCTCGGCGATCCGGGCCAGGGGCCCGACCAGCAACGGCTCGATGAGCCCGGCCTCGGCCGCCTCGACTGTGGCCGCCAGCGACGTCTCATCGCACGGATTGGCCACGGCCGCGCGGGCCGGCGACAGCTTGCGGCAGCGATCGAGCAATGCCTCGTACTTGCTGTGCTCCTGAATCGCCACCTCCAGGGGCTCCGGCCAGGGCAGCCGGAGGTGCTCGGCTGCGCGCAGACCACCGCGACGCCGCTGGCCACGGCCTCGTCGTGCTGGTTGACGCACCGGCAGTCGAACTCCACGGTGCGGCCGTCGGCTCGCTTGGCGCGGGCTGTGACGGTTGCCGTCACCGAGTCGCCGACGCGCACCGGCCTGAGGAACCGCAGTTCCTGCGACACGTACACGGTTCCCGGCCCGGGGAGCTTCGTCCCGAGGACCCCTGAGATCAGCGCGCCGCTCCACAGGTTATGGCCCACCAGCCGGCCCGAGTGGAAGTGGCGCGCATAGTTCTCATCGACATGCGACGGGTTGACGTCGCCCGAGAGGGCCGCGAACAGGCGGAGGTCCTGGCCGGTCAGGGTCCGCGCCAGGCTCGCCGAGTCTCCGACGCGGATCTCATCGAAGGTGCGGTTGACGATGAAGTCATCGCTCATGGCGTCGACCCTCCCGTGGCCAGGGCTGCGGGGTGGTGCCAGGTCGGGTCGATGTCGAGGGCGTTCGCGACCAGCGGTGCCAGGGGCGACTCCGGTTCGGACGTCTCGGGACCCAGACTCAAGATCCGCGACACGACGGCGAGGGCCCGCTCGTGGTCAGCCCTGGTCGGCAACAATTTGGTGAGGGACCGCACCGCCCTCTCGGGGTCGAGCTGCACGAGCAGCGCCTGCTCGGCGAGCAAGGAGTGAAACCGGGCCTCGGAGATCGGGGGCAGCCCAGTCCGATGTTGGTTCAGCTCGCCGACGATCCTCAGCGATCGCTGGTCGATGGCGCCGCGCTCGCGGATCGCGATGACCAGCATCCGCGCGACCGCTTCGGGGAGCCCCCCGCGCTCGTAGCGGTCGTCCAGCGCCTCGACCGCCTCCGCAGAACTCTCGACGGCGAGCACCTCGGCCCCGGGCCCGGGGAGCCGCTCGGGCGGCCAGAAGGCGCCCAGGCCGATCGGGCCGTAGGCGGACCTGACCGCCTGCTCCACGCAACAATCGCGCACGTCGCGGTAATAGTTGAGGGCACTGACGATCATCGTCGAGACCCGCCGCTCGTACTGCACGAAGATGTTGTCGTCGCGGGCGGGCCGGCGATTCTCTCGGGCGAGGGCGGCGAGGAACGGCAGGGTCAGGAGGAACGGGTTCAGGTCCGACAACGCGAACTGGCGAACGCGGAGCGGGTGCAGGGCGCGCTGCAGCTCCGCGGGAATCGAGGCCCCCAGGGCGCGGACCGCCGGACTGGCCAGCGACTCGTACAGCCGTTCGTTGATCTCGGAGACCTGCTTGATGGTGCTGAACAGCGGCTCCCCGGCGCGTCGGCCGGGGTTCAGGGCGCGGATGTCGTCGACCGTCCGGGTCTCGAACCGGACCCTGTACGTGTCAGCGTCCGCCAGGTCGGTCGCCGCGTTCCTCGGCCGCTGCTCGATGATCATCTCGTAAAGGCCGGGCGGCAGGTCGTCGAGCACCTCCATCACGCTGACCAGCTCGCGGTGCTCCTTCCGGGCCACCCGGCCGCCGACGAAGATGGCGAGGTGCCCGGCGTCCTGGTCGAGGAGGTAGACGATCGTGTGGCCGAGACCGACGATCAGGTCCGCGTGGCCGTAGACGTCGACGATCCAGTCAAGCGCCTGCTGCGGCGGGGAGATGTTGTCGCCCCGCGAGGCGAAGACGACCACCGGCGAGGTGATCCGCTTGAGGTCGATCGTCCGCCCGTCCGGCAGTTCGATCCCCCGGACCAGCCGGTTGCCGACAAAGAGGTTGTCGACGATCTCCCGGAACTCCTCCTTGGACATCAGGTAGTAGCCGCCCCACCACCGCTCGAAGTCGAGGAACTTCTGCGCGTCGGTGTCGACCCGGGCGTAGAGGTCGTAGGGCTTCTTCCAGATCGTGGAGGCGGGGTTGAGGTGCTCGAAGTTCTGGACGAGCCAGGCGCCGTCGAGAATCCCGCCGCCGAGGTCAGCCAGGAGGTTCGCTGGCCAGGCGCCGCCGAACAGCCCGCCGTTGTAGCGCATCGGGTTCTGGCTATCGGCGCCCGCCCAGTAGGATAGCGGTGCGCCGACGAGCACGATCGGGCCGGTCAGCTCGGGCCGGACCGCCGCCAGCGCGGCCACCGCCCAGCCGGCCTGGCAGTTGCCGATGACGAAGGGCTTGTTCCCGGCCCCCGGGTGCCTGCGGATGACCTCCTCGAGGAACCGGGCCTCGGCCTCCCCGATGTCCACCAGCGTCTGGCCCGGGACCGGCTCCGGGTAGAAGCCGATGAAGTAGACCGGGTGACCGGCGCGGAGGGCGAAGCCGATCTCGGAATCGAGCTTGAACCCCCCGACCCCGGGCGCCTGGCCGGCCCTGGGGTCGACGACCACGACGGGGCGCTTCGTCGGGTCGACGGCCATACCCTGCGGAGCCCGGATCTTCATCAGGGCGTAGTTGCACGGGCGGTCCAGTGTGCGGCCGTCGATGAGGACGTCGTACCCGAAGATCAGCACCGACGGCTCGCCCCGGGCGGTGTTCTCCAGGAAGTTGTTGCCCCGCTGGCGCAGCACGTCCCAGAACAGGACGGTGCGCTGGACCGAGTCCACCAGGTATTCCGACCAGGCCTCCATGAGTTCGAGCTGGGGCGTGGAAATCTTCGACTCGCTTGTTGCAGTCATGTCGGTAGCCCTCGCCGGTCGATCTCCTTTAACTCGCCGGCCCGCGCGGTAGAAAAAGGGAAAGGCCGTGGCACGCACCTGAGTGCATGCCACGGCCCCCGTGACCGATTCAGGAGGCTGCCCGTCGCGAGCAGCCCGACTACTGCATTTTACGGGACGCGAGGTTCCGATCTCAAGGGATGCGGTTGGCGAATTCGCCTCGTCCATTGCCAGCCCGCGATCGTGCACCGCAGTGCCGCCTGCCTTGCCCGGATTCGGGCCGGTCAACCGCCCTCGTGAATTCGCCAACCGTATCCACTGCTACTCAAGCGTCAGCTCCTCCTCAATCCACTCCCAGGCCTGATCCCGCGGTGACGTCGAAGAACCGGATTTCGGCGCGGGAGGAGATCGGCCGGGACAATTGGGTCATCCAGACTTCCCGTGCTATGTCACTGGCAATGGCGCAGCGCTCGATTTGCCTGACGTGTCGGGCGTCGGTCTCCGTTCGGACCTCCGGGTTCATAGTGCAATGGTCCGATTTTAGGGGGCGCACTCCAGTCACAAACCAGGAGGGCAGCCGTCGTTCTCCACGGATTCTTATGCGCCGCCGCGAACCAGTCCGACGATGGAGCGAGAGCGCACGACGTAGGATGAAGCCCTGACGAAGGGGCCGTCCGCCGGCTCATCAAAGTCGTCCGGGCAGACCAGCCCGGTGTCGAAGACCAGCCGCCATTCTCCAGGGCGGCCTTCCTGGATCTGGAAGGTCGCATCACGGTCGGACGCGTTGATCATCACGTAAAGGTCGGCGTCCTGCTGCGAGGCACCACGCAGGTAGACGGCCAGGGTGCGCGAGCTGGGACCCATTTCCACCGTTGGGCCGGTGCCATGCCAGCGAACGTCGTCGCGCCAGAAGCGGCTCCGACCCAGGGAAGGGTGGGCCTTGCGGAAGCGGATCATGTTGCGGAAGAACCGAAACACGTCCTGGTGAGCCCGGAGCCGGTCCCAGTCCAACCAGTTGGTCGCGTTGTCCTGGTTGTACGGGTTGTTGCCGCCCTGCGTTTGCAGAAACTCGTCGCCGGCTCGGAACATGGGAGTGCCGTTTGCCAGGAACAGCAGACAGCAGAAGTTCTTGGCCTGGCGCTGGCGGAGTCGCAGTACCTCCGCCGGAGTTCCGTCATCCCCTTCCCTTGTCGCCCGCGACCAGCGTCCTCGCAATATCCATCAGCTTTTGCGCATTCATTGGGGGATGTCGCTTTCGCGATGGTCCTTGAACCTTGGTTCGATGTCTCCGAGCTTGAACGTGGTGCCGGGCGGCACCCTGAAGCGTTCCACAACGTCCATCTTCTCAGGCCGCGGCTCGCGGGATTCCGCGGGGACATGGACCATTGGCATGACGCCGGTGCTGAGCTCGGGGTATCCGGGCGTGTAGGTCGGCGGGACGACGGTCATGAGCTGCTTCGCCGACCAGATCCCGTGTCGATCGTTACCGGGGAAGTAGACGAGCGTGTCGAAGGTGAGGGGATTCTCCAGCATGTACCGCGAGGCGAGCTTCAGGCCGAACATGCACGCCGGGAACTCGGCGGCACGCTCCATGTCGCCGAGGCGGATCGGCTTGGAGAGCTCGATCCCGGCCGATATGAAGGCCTTCTGGGTCATCTCGACGCAGTAGAGGGCCGAGTCATCGAGGCCCAGGTCGTAGTCGAAGGGGACCTGGTCCTGGTAGACCTTGCGGCAATAGGCCAGGACCTGGGGGATTGCGCCGCGGAACCCGGGCCCCAGGCGCTTGACGCCGATGCAGCCCACGTTGTCCAGGACCCAGACGCAGAACGGCTGGCGGGCGGCGGCCGGGCGGGTCATATCGTAGACGACCGGGCCTTCCTTCTCGATCGCGATGATGCCGGTGTGCGAGAACCGGCTGCCGCTGCAATTCGCGAGGAACCGGCTGAAGGGAAAGTAGCCGTGGAGCAATCGGGCATCGCCCATGCGGAAGACGATGTCGCCGTCGCGGAGCACCTGGCGGCCCCATCGGTCCCAGCGGGCCATGTGGGGGGTCATGACGATCGGCGGCAACGTCCCCTCGTCGCGGGCCTTGGAGGCCTCCGGACCCCAGTAGTTGCCCTCGAAGCCGGGCGGCGTCAGCCTCTCGCTCATCTCACGTTCTTCGGGGGGGAACAACACCAAGGAGAGGAACCAGAAGAGGATTCCGGTCATGAGTCGTCAGCCTCACTTACGCGGCCGGTGTCGGATCGTTAGAAAAAAGCCGGCGTGGTCGACGACACTCGGGTCCTCGACCACGCCGGCTTACTCTTCGACGGACCACCCGGAATCGCCGGGCTGTCCTTCGTCATAGTCATCCGACAAATACAAATCATCTCGGGGAGCCGACGAACGGTCATCCCATGGCGACTCCCGCCAAGCGTTTATCATCTTACGCATGGTGGCGAGAGGAAAGCAAGTCTATTCGTGTTTTGGCCGCTATCAATGATAGTGGTGGGCATCTTGAAGGTTTGTGGATTTTTGTACACGAGAGGGGTCGCGGACCTTGTTATGGAAAGTCCCACCCAGGAACTGGCGTCCAGTATGCCATCCGCTCCCCGATCACCCGAGAAGCAAGCCGAGATCGATGACCTCGCACGAGCCATCCGCGAGGCCGTCGATGCCGAGATCAAAGAGCTGGCCGCCAGCCTCGCCACCGCCGACGATGCCCACGTCTTTGGCGACAACGAATTCCGCATCCGCGCCCTCCCCACAAGATCGCCGCCAAGCCCATCGAGCAGCGGCTGGCGCAAAAAAAACGGATACGAAGGCGCCAGCGTGACTGCCCGCACTGCGGCCAAGCGGCCGAGTTCCATTCGCACCGCCCCTACACCCCCCTGAGCCTCGTCAGACCGGTCCGCTACGAGCGCGCCTACTATCTGTGCTGGAGATATTGCCCCATCCGGGCACCGAGATTAGTCGTATAGAGGATAGCCGGGTCGCATTGCGTCCCGGCGCGACGTCCGGACGGGGCCTCGAGCGGGACCAACCCCGAGGGGCGAAGGCGGACGCGGCCTCTTTGCAGGAGCACACCGATGATTTCGCTGTTTCGGCATGGTGGTAGACTCTCCCTGGCATCCCTGGCCTTGGCACTCGGGATCTGGGTCGCCTCCGGATCTTCGGCCATGGCCCATGGCGGCGGTGGCGGCGGAGGTGGTGGGCATGGCGGTGGCGGCGGCATGGGCGGCGGCCACATGGGCGGCGGCTTCGGCGGCATGGGTGGCTGGGGCGGCCGCATGGGCGGCATGGGCGGCTATGGCTACGGACGCGGCTATGGCTACGGAGGCTATGGAGGCTATGGCTTCTTTCCCTTCTTCGGCGGCTATGGCATGGGCTATGGCGGCTATGGCATGGGCTATGGCGGCTATGGCATGGGCGGCTACGGTATGGGCTACGGCGGCTATGGCTACGGCGACCCATATTACGGCGGCTATGGCTCTGGCTACGGCTATCCCAACTATGGCTATGGGAACGGTTACGGCTACGGCTACCCGACCTACAACACGGTGTATGCTAACCCAGGGACGAACGTCACCTACACTTCGGCCTACGTGGCCCCCGCGGCGAGCGCCGCGAACACCGTGATGCCCGCTCAGGGCCGCTACCTCGGGATCGACGAGGAGCCGGTTGCCTTGTCCGACGGAAGGCGGAGTATGAAGGTGACCAGGGTCTACACCGGCACGTCGGCCGAACGCGCCGGTCTCCAGGTGGGCGACGAGATCCTTTCGATCAACGGCTACCTGACCGAGCAGCGGGGCAACCTGGCCTGGATCATCGCCAATGCGGCGCCCAACAATCAGCTCGTCATGGTCGTGCGGACCGCCAAGGACGGCAAGGATCACTCGATCACAGCCCAGCTTGCGTGATCCGGATCGTTGCTATCCCTCTGGTGGCGCATGCTGAGAGGCGGTCCGGGGGTTTCTCGGAGCGCCTCTCACCCGTTGACCACCGACTGAGATCCCCAGTCAAGGGCGAAGATCAATACACCGAGTACGATAAGACTCACGGCGGCAAGCATGCCGCTGGGCATGAACTTGCCGGTCTTGATCGCGTAGCGGTAACCAAACAGGACGAACAGGACGGTGGAGAGCAGCAGTCCGAGCGGGATGCCCAACTGGTGCCTCGCGGCGGAGAGTCCCAGGGCCGCAAAGGCCGCGACCGCGCTGAGCAGCCCGGCGATCAGGGAGGGACGACTCCCTGCCTTGAAGTATCCGATCAGGCCGCCGCTGGCCAGTAACAGACCATAGATGCCCAACACAATCTGTCCCACGAGCGGGCTGATCATCCCGGTTGCCTTTCCAGTAATGTTGCGAGCTTGACTCAATCTGTAGGGTAGGGACCTCTCCGCGGAGCGTCAACGCCCCCCGGGTCGTAGCCGCGAGCAACGTGCCACATCGCGGCGAGGGCGAAAAGTGTACGTCGAGAGCGACGGGATTTTGCAAGGCCTTGAAGAGCGGGCGTTTGGATCCCGCGAGCCGCGACTGGCAGGGAGCGGGAGTGCCTCCGCCGGGTGCTGTCCACTCGCTCACGCTCGCGGCTCCGTCGGGTTGAGGAGCGGGAATGTCTGGGCCGGGGTGCTGTCCGCTCGCTCATGCTCGCTGCTCGGATAAGTTGCAGCTCGCCCGCACCGTGAGGTGCATCGGCAGCGGCGCGGTGGAGAGCGGGTGCAAGACGGTGGTGGGTCAGCGCCTGAAGCTGGCAGGGATGTGCTGGGGCGAGGATGGAGCCGATACCGTCTGTCACCTCCGTGCCCTCTACCGTAGCGAGAAAGGCCAGTGGGGGGCCTTCTGGAACCGCGATTCCTCCCTCAACTGATCGCCTGTACCACCAACTTAAGTGACGCCCACCGCGCTATCATCGGGGATCGGCTCATTGCGACCTCGTGGTGTCATGCGACGTCGGGAAGGGATCGGTGCCGGGCTCGCCCGGGCCCGATGCGACCGGGACCTCGACACCCAGAATGGAGATGTCGTCTCGAGCACTCTCGGCGCCGCGCCACCGCTCGATTTCCCCCACCAGGGCAGCGACACTCTCCTGGAATGGCACGGACCGGCGCCGGCCGATCGCCTCCAGGAGCCGGGCATCGCCGAACATCTCACCGGCGGGGTCCATGGTCTCGGTCACGCCATCGGAGTAGAGATACAGCCGGTCCCCGGCCGCAAGTCGGACGGCCCGCTCCCCGTAGGCGTCCTCCGCCAGGCCGATCGGGGACCCTCGGCTTTCCAGGATCACCGGCCCCGCCCCGGCCGGGAGATGCACCGGGCCGGGGTGGCCCGCGGAGACGTAGCGAAACACCCCGGTGATGGTGTCCAGCACCCCGTAGATCATCGTCGCGAACTGCTCGGTCGTCGTGTCGTAGGGGAAGAGGTGGTTCAGGCGGTCGGCAACCTCGGCGGGCGGAGTGATTGCAGGCCGATCCGGGACGTCTCCATCCCGGGTCAAGATTGACGAGGGCTCCGACGGGGAGCACACGACACGGCTCAGCGCCACCGCCAGCAGGGCCGACGCGACGCCGTGGCCGCTGACGTCGAGGATGTAGAGCGCGATCCTCCCATCGCCGAGCGGTATGACGTTCAGGCCGTCGCCGCCCAGTTCGTCGCAGGGCCGACAAATCCACGCGAAGGCCGCGCCCGGGACGTGGGGTAGCTCGCGAGGTAGGAAGGTCTGCTGGATCCTGGCCGCTGCCGTCAAGTCGCGCGACATCCGGTCGTGGGCGATTGCCAGGTGTGCATTGATCTCGTCTTTCTGGTGTTGAACCTCATTGAGTACCCTCTCGGTCCGCCTACGGTCGGTGATGTCCTCGATGGCCAGGAGGATCAGGTCATATTTGCCTTCGGGAGGAAAGCAGCGAGCGTTGAGGAGCATCGTCTTCGGGCCGATATGGTTGAACTCGTGTTCCACCTCGAAATCGTCGAACTCTATGTGCTTTGGCAGTATTTCCTCGAGCAGCGTTCTTAATGCCGGGATGTCCCACTGCCCATTCCCCAGGTCGTAGATGGATCGGCCTTCTGTCTCGGCGGGCGAGACTTGAAAGGTCCGGTAGAAAGAGGCACTCGCCGTCCGGACGAGCAGCTCGGGGTCGAGGATGAGGAGCGGCTCTCGCACCGTCGCCACGATGCTCTCGGCGTATTCCCTGGCCGACTGGATGAGTTGCTCGGCTCGTCTCCGTTGGGTGATGTCCCGAAAGATGAGGACCACACCGACAACATCCCCCCCGTCATCTTTGATGGCCGCCGCACAGTCGTCGATAGGTCGCTCGCTGCCGTCTCTCGCGATGAGGAGAGCATCCTTCGCGAGCCCAACGGTCACTCCTCGCTCGATGACCTTCCGGACCGGTTGTTGGACCGGCTTCCCCGTCGTCTCATGGACGATGCGAAAGACCCTCTCGATCGCCTGTCCGGCCGCGTCGGCGAGCGTCCATCCGGTCAGCTTCTCGGCGACGGGATTGAGATAGTTTACGCGACCGTCTCTGTCAGCAGCAATCACGCCGTCGCCGATGCAAGAGAGGGTAATCTGGAACCACTCATGCCGGTCGATAACCGCGTTCCCTGCCCGTTCCGCTTCAGGGCTGCTTGGTGCGTGCGAGAGGCTCATGAGAATCTCCTCGACTTGCAGATTTCCTTGCCGATCGGATGTGCGTCTCCTCGCTCTGCGAATTGGGCAGAATCGATGAAAGAACGTTGCGTTGACAAGCTCGGGCGACATGCAAACGATGGATCGCGACCGCCAAGCCTAGGCCATTGGTGATGACGAGACAAGCATTGAGTGCGAAATAGACCCGATTTCCGACTATCCAGCTATAGATGACCTGGCCACCGATGCCGGCAAAGGCGAGTATGAAGAACCAGAGCAAAGACCCCGACGCGGGTTCGTGGCGAGCTTGCCATTGTCGGAGTGTCTGGATCCCGAAAGTCGGGAGCAGGAGAAGGGCGCTTCCCCATCCTATCAACTCGCCGACGATCATCAAAGATGCCTCGAATGTGTGCTGGTTCAGCGTGAATGGGAAGAACGACCGTGTTCGCCAAGCTAGCCGGTGATTTCAAAGGAAGTGATCGAGATCAAAATCGGCCGAAGGCGTAATTGCCGTTCGACGCGTCGAAATCGAGGTCGCTCAGACCGACGTTCAGACGCAGGTCGCTGTAGGTGTATTCCTCGACCATCTCCGCCGGGGCCCGGGGAGAGTTCGGCCAGTCATAGGCTTCGAAGTGGATCGGCAGTCCGAGCTCGTCGTCGATGAAGAGGCGGACCCGATAGAACATGAACTCGGGCCGTTGGTGGGGATGAGTCGCTTCGATCATCGTGCAGCGTCGGGTGCCGACCGTCTGGTCGTCGTGAGAGACCACTACGGATTCGGACGGGTCCAGTTCGGACGACCAGCGAGTCTGCAGGGTGTCGAGCAACGGGCCGATGCCGGCCTCGGAGATCGGGTGGCGACAATCCGCCATGGCGCGGCCGCCGGTGGGCTCGAGCCGGAGAGTCCCGGCCAGTAGCTTGTTCAGCCCCACATCATGGGCCAGGACCTTGCCGTCGTTGCGCCCGACGATGTAGATGGCTTCGCGCCGGGGGAGGGCTGGCGGAACTTGAGGTAAATGCTCCTGGGTTGGGTCCGTACCTTCATCATGATCACCTGGAGCGGCATCAGTTGGCCTTTGATCCGCTCCCGTTTGGAGAACGTGCAGGTGTAGTCGCGAATCGTCCGGTGCCGAAGCTGGCACTCCTCGATGGACGCGAGCGCGCGAGCGATGGGAGTCTCTCGCTCCGCCTCGTGAGAGTCGGTGCCGGCTCGCGCGCCCGCGACGGGCTTGAGGGCGACGTGCGACTCGATCGATCCCGCATCGGCTCGATCCGGATTCAACGCCGCGACGGCCACGCCGGAGTCTGAGCCCCGTTCGTCTCGTGCGGATCGCCCCCCGGAGGCGAGGCCCCCGGCCGCACGAGGGCTCGGCCCACTGACGTCCGTCAGGCCGGCCAGCGACGACGCACTCTTCCTGACGTGCTCCCACGTGGTACAGGTCACCACGACGGCGCTCAGGAGGGCCAGGAATAGCCAACTCCTGCCTCGGTTCGTCGAACGGTTCGCCGGGGGAACTCTTCTAGTCATTGGGATTGACATGAGGGATTCGCTTCCCGCTCGTGGGCCAATTCCTGTTCGACGATCCAAGCGATGGAACATGCTCGGCTCACAACACACCGCGGCTCGGAGATCGATTCGGCAACAGCTCCTCGTCTTCGTTGAAGATTGCCTCCCATATTGCCAGCTTGTACCGCGCGTAGTCGCGCAGGTCGTCACCGGCGGCCACCATCACGTCGAGGAGGGTCCGATCATGGCGGTGCGATGCCAGTACGAGCTCGGTCATCTCCTCATCGGCGCCCAGGACCACGCACGCCCTGCGGACCTGCTCGAGCTCGTCTTCCGTCGCATCGTTGGTATTCATGGCTTGGATTCCCGAAAGATGGCTGACCCGTGCCCGTTCGAGAGGTACTGACGGCCGTTGGCCAGGGCGATCATTGAAGGCTTGACCAACCGGAATCGCGTGAGGCGAAGACCGCGGGACGGGGATCACGGGCCCACGGTGGTTCGTCCACCAGTAGGTCAGGGACCCCATCCCGCCGGTCCAGATCATTCCGGCCCGGAAGAGGATGCCGCGGGGACCGACGGGGACATAGAACGGCATGAGCGTAGCCCTCGGGGATTGTGGACGGTGACTTCGGAGAGGACGAGCTGCGGCTCGACCCCGGCGATGACCGGTGGAGTCTGTCGCCCGTCGCAGATGCTGCTGCGACCGGCGAACCGATCGTCGATCTGCTGGGTCAGCCGCAGGCCGAGCATCGGGATCGTGGTGCGGGTCGCGCCGCACTGATTGACGCAGATGACCGGGATGCCCAGGTCCCGTGCGACCTTGACCGGGATCTCGGCCGACAAGGGGCCGAGGCGGCCGAACAGCCAGTGCTTGCGTCCGCTGTGGCGACAGGCGAACTCGGGCCAGGCGGACGCGATCACCCCCAGATCGATCTGGCCGCGATAGTCGTCCCAGACATTGCAGTAAATCATGTCGGCACAGATGGCCAGGCCGATCCGACCCCACGGTGTGGGGACAATCAGCGGGGATCGCCCGGGACGAAAGCGGAACCGCTCCCAGAAGACCAGGTGCCGCTTACGATAGACCTGGATCGAGCCATCGGGCAGGCAAAGGGCCAGCGCATCGTAGAGGTGCCGTTGATCGCGCTCGACGAACCCGGCGACGATCCCCATCCCCCACTGGCGGCTACGGCCGGACAAATGCCGCAGTGTCGGCCCGTCGGTCCCCTCGGCGCTGGGGCCGAAGTCGGGGAGCAGGCCATAGCCCGTGTTGAACATCTCGGGCAGGACCGCCAGCTCGGCGCCCGCTCGACTCGCTTCGCCCAGGCCCGTGTCGGCTCGCTCGAGGTTGGCGGCGATCTGCAACAACTCAGCCGGCATCTGCACCGCGGCGACCAGGATCTTCATCTCAGTCCGACTCCGCTCCGAGAGGCCGCGAAGCTCTCGGCGCTCGAGCGAATCCTCGGCGTGGCATGTGAGCGGGTCAATCCCTCGGTCAGGAGGAAAGGGGCCAGGCCGTGATGGACTTCCTGGCTCGTCTCGACGAACCCCGCCCGGCCGAACAGGTCGCGGACACTGCGTGCCGAGGCGTGCAGGACGTCCCCCTCCACGCCGGCGACGCAGACGTCGTAGATGAACCATCCCCAGGGGCCATCGCGACAGCCGTTGACCAGGAACAACCGCCCCCCGGGCTTGAGGACACGGTACATCTCAGCGACGGCACGGTCCTGGTGCGGATAGTGGTGGAAGCTGTTGGCACACGTCACCACGTCGAAGGCGCCGGCCGGGAAGGGGAGGCGCTCGCTGTCCCCCTGGACCGCGGCGACGTGTTCCGGGTGCGCTCGCCACGCGCCTGGCCCTGGGCCAGCATTGCGGAGACGAGGTCGATCCCCCAGACCGTGGACCGCGGCGAGGCCGCCATGATCCGGGAGACGAAGACCCCGGTGCCGCAGCCGACGTCCAGGATCGTCAACGGCCGCTCGCCGGATCGAGCCCTGACCCGAGCGATGATCGCCCGGTGCGACGGCCCGAACAGGAGCCGCTGGAGAATGCAGCGGTCATAGCCATGGCTCCAGCGGCCGAACTCCCGGACGGCTTGGACCTTGTCGTAGGACATCGGGCCTCCCGTGGTTTCGCAGTCCAAGGTCTGGAAAGCAACAGTCACCCGACCATACCCCGCAAATCGCGTTCCAAAACATACACGTATGATGTATCAAGTGAATGCTATATCCGAGAGCACTTCAGGCCTTCCGGGATCGCTCAACGGCCGGGGATTGCCTTGCCCGATCGGTTCCATTGGCGGCAAGAAGATTTAATAAATATATCAATACATTCACATCTTTCCCAATCTCGGGGGCGAACTGGAGGCATCACCCCGCCGTGGGCGCCGCATTCCTCCCCGACGCCGTCGGACTGGCCCTCGACGCAGATTCGCTCCCAGACCTCCCAACGATGGACGGGGATCCCGGCATCGGCCTCGAACCCCAGCCTCACGCGATCGTTCTTGATCTCGAGGACCGTGACCTTGAGCGATGGCTCGATGGCCCCGGGTCCTCCCACTACGACCGACTCCCGGCTCTTCCTCGACAGGACCAACATATTGCACCTCCGTGCTCATGACTGATCGACGGGTCCTCTCGCGTTCCAGGCTTCCGCGGACAGGCTTCGAGCGAGCAGGAAGACCTGCACCGTGGTACCACTTGTGAATACGTGCACAACAGTTCCGGTTGTCGTCTCGACTTCCGCGGTTGCCTCGCGCACCTCCACTCCGGTGATTCGCTTGATTTCTTGGCGCAGCGACTCGGAGGAGGAGGTGAACAACTGCCGGTGAAACTCCTGCACCTGGGCGGCCCCTTCGGGGGTCCGGGCCAGGGCCTTCTCGGCCGGCGATAAAGAGCCGTGGAGCGTGACGACGAGCGTGTCCCCACTCAGGACCACCGTCGCCGAATCGGGCAAGTGGCCAGTTCGCTGCTGCTCGAAGTCGATGGCTATCTGAGCGATCTGTTGCGCCATGGTCGGATTGGTCTCGAGCATCGCGATCACCCCCGTGGCTTGCGGCCGTCCCGCACCGCCACCAACAAAAAAGCCGACGTGGTGGAACACCCGAGGGGTATTCGACCACGTCGGCTTACTCGTCAACGAGCCCCCCGACCCGGTCGGGTTGCCCTTTCTCTAGTCGTCCGACGACATTCACCCAGATTGTTTTCGGAGCTGAGGGCCGGTTCCCACGGACCCCCGCTCACCCTCCATTGTGCGGAAGTTGGCGGGAATAGCAAGGAAAATGTTCTACTTCTTGGTATGATAACCCAGTGGACGTAAGGCGACCGGCCGGCAGTCAGAGGGTCTCCCAGGAGGTCACCATGAAGACGCAGGGGGAGATCGAGGCCGCCATCTGCGAAGGGATCACGCGCTTCGAGCAGGAATACATGGGCCGGGGACCCAAGGACATCCGCGCCCACCTGCTCGGCGATCTCCTCGTGGTCCGCCTCCAGGGCGTCTTGACCGCCGCCGAACAGCACCTGGTCAAGTCGCTCCCGGCCGAGACGGGGAGGGACCTGCTCAAGCAGGTACGAACCCACCTGCTGGAGACGGCGCGTCCGCTGCTAGAGGCGATGGTCCAGGACGTCACCCGCATGAAGGTCGTGAGCCTGCACCACGACATCAGCACCGTCACCGGCGAAGAAGTCATCGTGTTCACCCTCCGCGAGCCGGTGGCCCTCCGCGAGACGAGGAGGAAGTAGGCCGCTCGCTTGGTGATCTCCCCATGGTCGGGAGGGTCCCGTGTCCCGTGGGGCGTGAGCCGGGGGACAGCCCCCATCGCCGACGATCGGGCAGCCGGACAGTCGAGGAAAATCGAAGTCATGTCTGAGACACCTGCTTTCCGGCCAGCCAAGTCGCCGGGATGGGTGATCTGGGCCGCCCAGATCCTCAACAGACTCGATCTGGCCTGGCGCAATCGGCTGCGTCTGGAGCCACGCGACCTCCAGGTCCCGCGCGATCTCCCGCCGGGGAGTAACCGTTCGGCCAAACCATCCTTGGCGCACGTGGTAGCTTGGCCCCCGGACCGCATGTGACGCGGTACCGGGAGAATCCTCAATGACTGGGATGAGATCGCACACGGACCACCAATCACGACTCGACTGGTGGCGCAGGCAAATCCAACGACAGCCCAAGACCCACTTGACCATTGCTGACTTCTGCCGACAGCTCGGCGTCAGCGTCCCGACGTTCTATTACTGGAAGCGGAGGGTCCAGACGGGGCCTCGGACCCCCTCCGAGCCGGTTGTCGAGGCGTCACGATCGCGGCTGCCGACCACCGCAGCCGCCCCCTTCCTGCCGGTGTCGATTGTTGATCCCGACGCAGGCACCCACCTGGAGATCGAGCTCGCTAACGCCTGCGTGGTCCGGCTCCGGGGCTCGCTCAGTCCCCAGTTGCTCCGCGCCGCGATCACGGCGGCCGGGCGTCTCGATGGTTCCCGCCAAGGAGGCCATTGATGCTCCCCCAAGTCTCCGCCGCCGTGCGCGTCTTCCTCTGCACCCGGCCGACCGACATGCGAAAAAGCTTCGACGCTCTTTCCGGGTTGGTCCAGGAGTGCTTTGCCCAGGACCCCTTGGCCGGCCATCTCTTCCTCTTCCTGAACCGTCGCAGAGATCGGATCAAGATCCTCCATTTTGACCGTGACGGGCTGGTCATCTGGTACAAGAAGCACGAGTGAGACTGCCCCCATCCCCACGCCTTTACAGGAATCGGCGGACACCCCCATAATCGCGCTGGCCGGCCTGATGCGGCTGACGGAATGGATCGAAGCTCACCACCCAGTGATCCACGGAGGTGCCCCATGTCACGAGACGCCGGATTCCTTGCTCCCCCCCGCCCACGTCCATCGTTCGGCCATCGGCGCTCGGCCAACTCTGGAGCCGGCTGACGGACGAGCAGCGTCAACGCACGCTGCTCACCCTCAGCAGCATCGTGATTCGACAACTCGACGCGCCTCGCGACGATCCGGAGGTGCGCGATGAGCTCTCGTGATACACGCACCGTCGACCACGAGGGCGCCCCGGCCGGGGCGACTCCGTCGGCCATGACCCTCGGCCTCGGGTCGACGTCGAAGATCCGAGATCGGCACCTCGATCGGCTCGCGATCGTGTATGTGCGGCAGTCCTCGCCGCAGCAAGTGCTCGAGAACCGCGAGTCGCGCGAACGGCAATATGCCCTGGCGCAGCTCGCGCAGCGGCTCGGCTGGCCGGCCGAGCGCGTGGTCATCATCGACGAGGATCAGGCCCGCAGCGGCAAGTCCGCCGACAATCGCTCGGGCTACCAGCGGTTGATGACGGAAGTGACCCTGAGCCATGTGGGGATCGTGCTGGGGCTGGAGCTCAGCAGGGTGTCGCGGTCGAATGCCGAATGGCATCGCCTCATCGACGTCTGCGGCATCTTCCACACCCTGCTGTGCGACCAGGACGGCGTCTACGACGCCCTGGACGGCAACGATCGCCTCCTCCTTGGCATGAAAAGCGCCATGAGTGAGTATGAATTGATTACGATGCGCAACCGCTTGCTCCGCGGCAGCCGGAACAAGGCGGAGCGCGGCGAGCTGTTCCTGTCCGTCCCCCTGGGATACTTCAAGACGCCCGCGGGCGATGTCATCCAGGAGCCGGACGAACAGGCGCGGGGGATGATCCAGTTGGTCTTCGACAAGTTCGATGAGCTCGGTTCCGCCTACGCGGTCTTCCGTTATCTGGTCGTCAATGACCTGCGACTGGGATTCCGCCGACAACGCGGCGGGCGCATCGGGGAGCTGGAATGGAGGCCGCCGTCTCACAACCGGATCCTGGCGATCTTGCGACACCCGATCTACGCAGGCGCATACGCCTATGGCATGCATCGCGCGGGGACGAAGGATCCCGCGACGGGGCGCACCGAGGGCGGCAAGTGGTTCGTGCCGCCCGAGGAGTTGCCCGTGCTCCTCCGCGATCGGCTCCCGGCCTACATCACCTGGGACCGATATCTGTCGAATCTGCGGCACCTCGAGCAGAATCGATCGCTCCACGGCGCGCGGGGCGTGCCGAGGCGCGGCGAGGCGCTGCTGCCCGGCCTGGTCGTCTGCGGCAAGTGCGGCCATCACATGACGACCCGATACAAGGCCGACAAGAGGCCCAGCTACTACTGCGGCGAGTTCGGGCGCCTGGCCCTCGACGAGCCGTGCGGGTGCATCTCGGCGATGGCGCTGGACGACCTGGTCGCGCGCGAGGTGCTCCGCGCGCTGGAGCCGGCCGCGTTGGACCTCAGCCTGCGCGCCATCGAGGGCGCCGAGCGGGAGCGGAAGCGCCTGCACGACCAGTGGCGCCAGGCGCTGGAACGCGCCCGCCAGGAGGTCGAGAAAGCCGAGCGGCAGTATCACGCCGTGGAGCCCGAGAACCGGCTCGTGGCGCGCACGCTGGAGGCGCGCTGGGAAGAGGCGCTGAAGAAGCAGCGCCGGGTGGAGGAGGATTACCACCGGTTCCTGGCGAGACTACCGGCGACCCTGAGCGGGGCCGACCGACAACGGATCCGATCGCTCTCCGCCAGCGTCGCCGCGCTGTGGTACGCCCCGGGGACGACGGCGTCGGATCGCAAGCAGATCGTGCGGTGCGTCGTGGAGCAAGTGATCGTCGTGGCCGACAGGGCGACCGAGGTCAACGACGTGACGATCGTCTGGCACGGCGGCATCGCGACACGGCACCAGGTCGCTCGGCCCGTCGGCAGGTATGAGCAGTTGAAAGATTATCGACGCCTCACGGAACGGATCGAGCGGCTCCACCGGGAGGGGCTGCACCTGGGACAGATCGCCGCGAGGCTCAACGCCGAGGGGTTCGTTCCCCGCGCCGGCGCGGCGCGTTCACGGCGGGGACGATCGGGTCGCTGGTCCGTGACCTCGGACTCGTCGGGGAGCTGTTCCGCGACGACCTCGTCAGAGAGGACGAATGGTGGATCCCCGACCTGGCCCGGAGGCTGGGCGTCATCGCCCAGAAGGTCCACTACTGGGTCAAGCGGGGCTGGGTCCACTCGCGCCGCACTCCCTCGGGGAAGCACCTGATCGTCTGGGCCGACGAGGACGAGGTCCATCGGCTGGGAGAACTGGCGGGACGGAAGAACTCCTGGATCGCCGCCCGACACCCCGAGCTGATCATTCCCAAGAGCCGTCCCGGCCGATAGCCATAGGGGTTGACGACTCAGAGCCACAGCAGCTTGACCGCGCGAAGATCGTGTAACGCACCAAGAACGAGGGTATTGCGATGCCAACATCAAGCGGCTGGAGGTCGGGACCTTCCAGCAGCTCGATCCCAAGGCCCATGCCACTGGCGCTTCCGGTTCGGCCGGGATCGAGCTGACGGTGACGGACTTGGCCCTGCTGCTCACGGGAATCGACCTGGCCACGGCGCGGCGGCGCAAGCGATACACCCGCTCCGGTTGAACGGCCTACCCAAAATATTCTCGCTCGATCGAATAATGCTCCGTGCGAGACGTCTATGAGGGTATGACCGAGCCCATTGATCCCATCCCTGATGATCTGCCGGCCTGCCAGGACCGGCTCCGTGCCGCGCTGGAGCGACTCCGCGACCTCGAGCACCAGCTCGACGAGTTCGTTGCGACCACCGAGGAGCTCCAGCGTTCCTATGCCTGCCTGAAGGAAGAATACCTGGCGCTCAAGCGGCTGCTCTTCGGGCCGAGGCGCGAGCGGCTGCCCGAGGCACCCGGGCAGCAACACCTCTTCGATGCCGATCCGCCGCCGTCGGTCCCCGAGGGACCCGCCGATCCCGAGCCGGCTGCGGGGTCGCCCGCACCTCGTCGCAAGGGGCACGGCCGCCGGGAGATCCCGGACCATCTGCCCCGGCAGGAAGTGCGGCACGACGTCGCCCCTCAGGAGCGGGTCTGCTCCTGCGGCCGCGAGAAGGCCCAGATCGGCGAGGACGTGACCGAGCAGCTCGACTATGTACCCGGCAAGCTCGTGGTCTTGCGTCACGTCTATCCGAAATATGCGTGCGCCTGCTGCAAGGACGGCGTGACCTCGGCCGAGCCGGTGACCAATCCCATCGAGCGCGGGTTGGCCGCTCCAGGACTGCTGGCGTTTGTCCTGGTGAGCAAGTTCTCCGAGCACCTGCCCCTGTATCGCCAGCAGGACGTGCTCTCCCGGCACGGCATCTTCCTGGCCCGGAGTACCCTCTGCGGCTGGCTGGCCCAATGTGCAGGGCTCCTTCGCCCCCTGGTCGAGTTGATGCAGAAGCGAATCCTCCGGTCGCACGTGATCCAGGCCGACGAGACCCCGGTCCAGGTACTGGATTCCACCCGCGATTCAACCCGGACGGGATACTTCTGGGCCTACATCGGCGACGGCGATCATCCCTACACGGTCTACGACTATCGCGATTCGCGGGGCCAGGAGGGGCCGGCCGAGGTCCTCAAGGACTTCCGCGGTTATTTGCAGACGGATGCCTATTCGTCGTATGAATCCGTGGTCGCGAAATCCGCGGGGCGGATCATCCCGGTGGGCTGCTGGGCCCATGCGCGGCGGAACTTCTTCGACGCCCGGTTGAATCAGCCGCGGGAGGTGCATTACGTGCTGGGCCTGATCGCCCAGTTGTATGACATCGAGGACACGATCCGGGTGCGGAGCGCGGCGGAGCGCCTGGCGGCCCGCCAGGAGCGGAGCGTCCCGGTGCTGGAGCGGTTGGGAGTCTACTTGCGCGAGCAGAAAGACGGCGCGTTGCCCAAGAGCCAGTACGGACAGGCGATCGGCTACGTCCTGAACCACTGGGACGAGCTCCGACGGTTCACTGAGGACGGCCATCTGGAGATCGACAACAACACGGCCGAGCGGACGTTGCGGCTTTGCGCAATCAGCCGCAAGAATTGGTTATTTGTCGGGAGTGACAAGGGGGTGGTGTCCTACGCTGGCTGAACGGCCGGGCGAGTGAACCACTCGCGCCAGGTCCATACGTGGTCGGTCAACCCGGCGGCCAGGGCCGGCGTCCGCTCCTGCCACCGCCCCTCCTCGTCCTTGACCCGCAGCGTCCGGACACACCAGCAGAAGTTGTAGCCGTACAGCGTCAAGTAGGTCATCGCCTCGTGCACCTGCCAGTCCTTGCTGAACCGATACGTCTTCCGCCCCTTCCGCGCGTTGCGGTGCCGATCGGTCGCGTTCTGCCGTTCGACGAAGGATGTATTCACCACGCGACTGGCACACGACTCGCCCAGCGCCTCCTCCAGCTCGTCCTCCGACCCGAAGACTAACCGCGGCTCGACCGCGACGACCCGCCCCTTCTTGCGGCGCTTGTGCACCGTCGCGTAGACCACGCCCTCCGGCACCCGCCGCTGGGGCACGACCCGGGGCCGGCCCGGCTTCCGCTCCGCCGGGACCGGCTCGCCGAAGGTGTTGTGGATCGCCGTCTCATACACCGGATACTCGTCGCTGGTCATCAGCTCCGGCGGCGTGCCGCCGAGCCGCTCCGCGACCTCGCCGACGATCGCACAGCCGTTCTCCTCCGTCCGCGCCCCGGGGATCACCGCCAGGACCAGCTTATGCTCGGGGTCGTAGGCGACGTAGTCCCAGTAGTCCCCGCAGTGGTCATCGGCCGGGTCGTCGGGGTCGCAGTTCCTCTGCTTCTTGTGGACGAAGGACCATTTCTCGTCGAACTGGACCTCACGGGTATAGGGGGGAAAAGGCCACCAACTCGTCGTGGGCGGCCTGAGCATCAGCGCCGGCGAGCAGGGCCAGTCGGGTGACGGTGTCCTTGTTGACCCCCACCAACCGGGCGGTCTGGCGGGTGCCGCAGCCATCGGCGAGGTGCTGGAGGATCGCCAGCACCTTCTCGTGCGGCAGCTTGGAGTTGAAAAGCGGGGTGCCCTTGAACTCCGAGAAGCGGGCCTTGCAGGTGCGGCAGTACAACAGCCGGTGGTGGGCCTGGCCGTAGTGGCCGCAGACCGAGAGGTTGCCGGCGCCGTGGCGGCCGTAGTCGGGGCAGTCGGGATTCTGGCAGCAGAAGCGGTCGAGGTCGTCCGTGGGCATGAGTCGTCCTGGGCGGATCCGGATCGGTGAGTCAGGTCCTGGACGTCTAGCTTACCCATCGGTAGAATCCCATTCAACGGCCACCGGACACCACCGACAAGGGGGGCGAGACCGCGGCGATCTGTTTCACCATCCTGGCGGGAGCCAAGCGACATCGGATCGAACCGTTCGCGTATCTGAGTGCGTTGCTGATAGCCCTGTCCTCGAACGAGGTGGACTTGGCGTCGCTGCTGCCCGACGTCTGGATCGCCGCTCACCCCGAGCACTTCCTGACGTATCGCCGCGATGAGGCGGAGGCGGCCGCGATCGCGCGTCGTCGCCGTCGGGAGCGACGCCGGGCGAAAGCCCCGGAACACAGTCGAAGCCCCTGAGAGGGCCGCGGTGCTGCCTGGGGTGGCTCCGCCGGGGTCTTACGTCGAATTGTTGGGTCGACCTCATGAAGACGCGAGGCTGGGAGCCAATCGGCTCCCGGCTACGCGGTCATTTCCCGCTGGGTTGCGCCGGGGTGGTGGGTGCCGGCTCAAACCCGATCAACGCCCGGGCTTCCTTGTACGCCAACCAGACAATCAAGTCGTCGTGCCCTGCACCGTCAGCCAGGGGGTTCTTCTCGTCCTTGGGGAGCGGCTTCATCGCCGAGGCGGCCTCGATGGCAAGCTGCCGGGCCTCTTTCTCTTCGCCCCGTCGGAACAGACTCATGGCGCGGTAGAACGCCGATGTTCCAACCACGTGCGAGTCGTCCTTGTCACCATTCGCCGCGGCCAAGAGCGAGGCATCGGCCTCCAAGAAATGACCGGCGCGGTATTCGGCCATGCCGAGGGTCATCCGGAACCAGGCAAGACCGCCATGGTTCTTGCCGAGATCCACGGCTTTGCGAGCGAGGGCGAGCGACGATTCCAGGCGGGTCGTGTCCTGTGTGGGGCGCAGGCAGCAGATCTTGGCGATGCGCTCCACCGCCGGAGCATCGAATGTGCTCTCGGCGAAATCGAGGGCTCGTCTGCAGGTGTCGGCGAGTTCCTTGTCCTGGCCGAACCACGCCTGGAGGGCCCCAACTCTGAGTGCAAGGACCGTGTCGTCGGGATCGGCGGCAGAGAGGGTGGCGAGATGCCTGATGGCGAGCTGCGCGTGTCCGCCCGCAATTTCGCGATCCGCGGCGGCTGACGCTTCCCGTACATCGGCCGCGAGTGCCGGCCCGCCCGGAGCGGAGGGCGGCGGCGCGGTATCGTCGCCCAGGCCGCGCCAGGACAACCAGGCGCGGCGGTATTTTTCGGGAGCATCGCGAAAGACGGACGCCTCCAAGGGAGCGATGCCGTCGACGGCGTCCACTTCCTGGGCCGTCAGGAGCTGCACGAGCGAGATCACGCTGTCCGTCGCCGTGCGGAACGCGGGGACCTCCCATTGCCGCACAGACCCGCTGTGCGCAAGGCCGATGATGCGGCGTCCATCGCGACTGAACCAGACGTCCAACTCGCCGTAGGGATGGTGGTGCAGCGGCGGGGTCAGCACGTCGCCCGTGGCGCTGTCCCACAGCCGTATATGGACACCGTCATGCGTGACGACGAGCCGGCCGTCCGGGCCGAACCGGGCCAGACGAACGAAGCTCGGGTGGCGCATCGGCGGGCTGACCGGTTCGCCCGTCTCGGCGTCCCAGACGCGCGCCAGCGTATCGGAAGAAGCGGTCAAGAGGCGCCGGCCATCGGGACTGAACGCCACGCTCGCGAGATTGCCGTTCGGGACGGGGATCGCGACCATGCGGCCCGAATCGACCTGATAAACCCGGGTCTCGCCGGGATAGGGGTTTGGAAAATGGACAGCCAGCCGCCGCCCGTCGGGACCGAGAACGACAAAGCGGTGAACCGGGAGTTCTGCGTCCAGGGTCATCGGCCCGAGGACCATGCTGCCGGTCGTGGTCTCATGGACGCTGAGTGTTCCCGCGTCATCGACCAGCAAGAGCGAGCTGCCATCATCGCTGAATTGAGCCCATTTCAAGCCGCCGCTCACCGGCAGGAGCGGGCTGCGCGGCCGGCCCGTGCCGGCATCCCAGACCTGGCAGCGCCCGTCATCGGCGGTCAAGACACTTCGCGCGTCCGGTGCGAACAAGGCCTTCCGCACCCGCCCGGGGTGCGGCAAGTGCGGGCCAGGCTCCCCGCCCGTGCGGCGCCTCAGGCTCGCCCCCGTTGTTCCGCCCGTGCTTACTTCCCACAATCCGTCGGGACTCAGACAGCGCCCGGCCACGAACAGGCGATCGGCGCGGCCGCAGGAATAATCGTAGTGGAACGCCTGAAACGGCTCGAAGCCTACGGCCCAGATGCGTACCGTGCCGTCCAGGCTGACCGACACGAGCCGGTCGCCCTCCGGGGTGAACGTGAGGTCGGTCAGGTTCGCCGCGTGCCGGAACGGTCTGACAACATCCTTACCCGTCTGCACATCGCGGAGGTGGATCAGCCCCATGCTGCTGGACGTGGCCACCCGCGTTCCGTCCGCACTCAAACACCCGGCCTGAACTTCGCGGGGATGATCCAAGGACAGGATCTCCCCACCACTCGCAGCGTCGATGAGACGGCTCGTTACGCTCTTGCCGACCAGAAGGATTCGGCTGCCGTCCGAGCTGAACGCCGCACGATTGAGGACGAAACCGACCGCGATAGGCGGTCTGGCCCGCGCCTCCGTTCTGGCATCGTAAATCCGGACTGTGGCCTCGTCGTCCGCCGTCAGGAGGCGTGCGCTATCCGGACTAAAGAGCGGCGGCTGAAACAGGCGGTCCCACGGAGTGGCGGGTGTCAAATGAATGCCATGATCGCGATGTTGATGCAGCAGCGACGGCGTGAGTGGCTGTCCGTTGGCCGCGTCCCATACGCGTGCTGTTTGGCGGCCGTCAACAGTGACCAGACGCCGGCCATCAGGACTGAACCCAACGAAGCGGACCTCGGAGCCGAGCCGCACGACCAGCTCGAGCGATTTCCCTCCCGGGACGGCCCAGAAACGGACCGTGCCGTCGGTGCAAGCGGTCGCCAGGCGCTGTCCGTCGGGGCTGAAGGCGGCATGACGGACGACGTCGGGATGCCGTAGCGGCAACCCCACCGGCTCACCGGTCTCGGCAGCCCACAGGCGGGCGGTTTTGTCGGTCCCGGTTGTGACGGCGCGTGTGCCGTCTCGGCTGAGGGCAACGCACAGCACTTTGCCTTCGTGCGGTAGCGGGGAGGCGATGGACCTGCTTCGATACGGGTCCCAGAGGAAGGCTCGACCGTCCTCTGTGCGCGTCAATATCCGGCCGCCGCTTGCATCGAAGCGCGCTTCCAGGACCGGGGACGTGTGGAAGCAAATTCCCTCCAGCCGGGGATAGCGTTCCAGGACGCATGCCAGGCGCAGGCGGTGCATCGGCTCGTTGGAGGGATCGTCCGAGTCGCTCATCCACGCCTGGGAATAGCGAAGGAGAGCGGACTCGTACTTTTCGGCGTCGGTCAGGAAATTGCCGGAGACGATGTTGAGGCGTACCAGCCGCTCCTGGGCGTGCCGGCGCGCTCGCTTCTCGGCCACGGCGGCGGCGTCCGCCTTCTCGCGGGCGGCTTTCTCGGCCGCGGCCGTCCGGTCGGCCCGCCGCCGGTCCCTGTCGATGAGAAACGCTGCGGTCAATGAGACGACGGTCAAGGTCAATAGAAGGGTCAAAGTGAGGCCGCTCAGCGCGGCCACAGCCGGATTTCGCCGGCACCAGCGGCGGAAACGCTCGACCGAGGAGCTGCGCCGGACCTTGATCGGCCGGTTTTCCAAGAAGCGGTGCAGGTCGTCGGCAAGTGCGGCGACGCTGGCATAGCGTTTACTCGCCTCCTTCTCCAGGCACTTCAGGCAGATCGTCTCAAGGTCCACCGGGATCGAGGCATTGAGCCGCCGAGGCGAGACCGCCTCGGCGCTCTTCACCTGGATCACCGTGTCCATGGGCGTCGCCGCCTGGAATGGAGGCCGTCCAATTAGCAGTGCATAAAGGGTCGCCCCCAGGGCGTAGACATCCGCCGCCGGCCCAATCTCTCCGCGCTTGCCCCCGGCTTGCTCCGGGGGCATATAGCTCGGCGTCCCCATGATCCGCCCCGAGCCCGTCAGCCCGCTATCATCCTCCAGTCTTTTCGCCAGACCGAAGTCGGTGACCCGTGGGTTGCCGTTGTTGTCCAGGAGGATGTTGGCTGGCTTCAGATCGCGGTGGATCACACCGTGCTGGTGGGCGTAATCGATGGCCTCGCAGACGCGGCGGATCAACTCGGCGGCTTCGCGGGGCGGAAGCGGTCCCTCGGTCAGGCGTTGCGAGAGGCTCCGGCCCTGGATGAAGGCCATCGAGAAATAGTGTTGGCCGTCGTGCTGGCCAACCTCGTAGATCGGCACGATCCCGGGGTGATCGAGATTAGCGGCCGCCTCAGCCTCGGCGTGGAAGCGCTTGACGTCGGTCTCGGTGGCGAGCTGGCCGGCGAGGATCATCTTCAAGGCGACGGGGCGGTTTAGGCTCAACTGGCGGGCGAAGAAGACGACGCCCATGCCGCCGCGCGCGATTTCACGGATCAGCTCGTAGTCGCCGAAGTAGCGCGCCCGGACTGCCGCCGCATCGGGCTGGGCCGAATCGGCCGAGACATGATCGACGGTGGACTCGTCGCGCGGCGGGGTGACGTCGTGGGTGTCGGTCGTTGCCGCGCCCGGGAGGGGGGGAGTCGGCGGCATCCCCGGGGTGATGGTCGGCGCCTTGGCGACCGCGTAGGGGGGCGGAGCGGGCAGGGGCTCGTGAGTCGTGGCCGCGCCGGCCTCGGGGCGCGGCATGGTTTCCTCCGACTGCCGCAGCTCGCGCTCGAGGGCCTCCAATTCAGAGCGTAGTGCGGGTTGGCCTTCGTCGGAGGCGTCCATCAGATAGTCCTCGATCCGCGGTCGGCGCCCGTCCGCCAGTCGGCCTCGAATTGCCGACAGACCTCATCGATGCGCCTGGCCAAGTTGACGTCCAAGCCGCTGAGATTGTGGCTGGGTCGGTCACTCATCTTGATTCGGCCCCTGGTCCAAGGCCCATCGGCTGCTCCGCGACTGAGCCGACCTGACGGGGCCAAACGATGAAGACTCACTTCCAGGAAGATGTCCGTTTCGCGTGCGATTGCGACATCGCGCTCGAGATGCGCCATTTCGCTTGCCCCGAGCTGTTCATCACTTCACCGAGCCGCACCGCGCTCATCGACGGCGATCGGTCCGCGGCGAGACGCCAAGAATCATGCCGATCCCCGCGCGGCGGATTCGACTCAGTCCGTTGGAGTCCCCGAGCATCAGGCCACATACGACCGTGAACGCACACCTAGGCCGGCTGGCCTGAGAATCGTCATTATACGCTCGGCTTCGGGACGACTCGACCTGTTAGGCCCCGGTTCTGCCTCCGCCCAGGCCAAGTCATCAGCCACTCGTAGCCGCGACCTTGGCGAGTCCGCCTGCACAATGGGTATGGTCTCGCAGAGCGCTTACGCCGGGGATGGGTGTCGTCCTGACGTCCAATCACGCCGACGAGACGGACATGAGGGCCTGCTTGGAGGCCTCGCGCCGTTGCGGACGCCGGTTCCTCTACATGATGAACCGCGAGGCGTTCGACGAAGGCCTCGGGAGCGCCGGCTGGTGGCTCCAGCGACTGGGCGCTTTCTCCCTGGAACGAGGAGGTCTGAACGAGAAGGCGAAACGTTACGCCATCGAGGCGGTGAAACGGGGCCAGGAGGTGCTCGTCATCTTCCCGGAAGGCGAGATCTATTACCTGAACGACCTGGTGCAGCCGTTCAAGAGCGGCGCCATTGACATCGGGATGCAGGCCGTCAACGAGGCGCGCCGGACCCGGCCGGACTGGACCGCATACCTGGTCCCGATGGCCATCAAATACCGATATCGCCGGCCCATCCGTCCCCAGTTAGAGCGGCGTATTCGCTTGCTGGAACAGACTCTCTTCCGGCGCATTCACGTGACTCGCTCCCGAGTCGATTGGGTCTGATCATCGTGGAACTCTTGCATCGGCAGGAGACGATTCATCATCTGAAGCCCGATCCGGATCATCTCGCCCGGATGAGTGACCGGGTGCAGGAGGTGCGGCAGCAGCTCCCTTCCGAGATGGAGGATCGCTACGCAGGGTACACCGTCAACTCCCGGTCCCAGACGATGGATCGTACGTGGCGGCTCGGTTCCTATCTGCGGGACTTGTTGAGGCAGGGCCGGAAACTTAGCAACAGGCCGGGAATCACTTCCCGGCGCTCTGGAGAGGCCTGTTCCGGCGATGTCTCCCGACCTCGCCCCTCTACCGCGGCCGCCGTCAGGCGGCCCCATTCGCCCACCCCATCCCCAGGGCCAAGGGCGCACTCAGGCAACCACCCCGCCTGACCCCAGATCCCCATTCGTTCGTCCCGACTCACCCTCTTTCACCAGGGCGACCTAGGCCATGGTCCGCCGAGAAATCTTACGCGCGCAAAGTTTTATGCGAAATTTTTTCTCCTTACTGTCGAAGAGGTTAAGACGAGGCGCACCCACAAAATCGACGCATCGCGTTTACGATTTTGCAAAACCGCAGCATCCTGTTAATAGGGGACGTTGTGCGCCGTGTCGGTGGGCCGAAGTGGGTCGAGGCCGGCGGCGTCTCGTCCCAGCCGGCGGTTCGCGGCCGGGACGACCGGCCCGGCCCCAACTCCCGGACATGGGGTCGGCCCTCACGAGATTCCGAGGCGGGTCGGTCCCGTCCGGAATCGACGCCGTCGGCCGCCTCGCCGCCGGCGTGGCGTCGGGTCGTCCCGCCCGCACTCGGCGGGCCTCCCTGCCGGACATCCGGAGGGATTTCGAGCGCATTCCGTCAGCACAGGGCGCGAGCCATCGTGTGGGAACCGGGTACTCTGCCATCCCGAGGTTGGGGACGTCCTCGCCGCGATCCCCTGGATCCGACCGCCGTGGCGGCGATGGAGCCCGGGTCATCGATCCGGAGGCGGGCCCGTCCGTCCGTCCCCCTCGGGACCGAATCCCCGGGCCGGCTGGAGGGATGGCGCGGGAGATGCGGGCGGCGGCCCCCGGGCACCTTCCCGGAATTGATGAGGAGGCGCCGTGAGGCGCCGAATCCCGGCCGCCGGCCGCCGATCCGGGCCGGGCCGGGCCGGTTGGGCCTGAGGAATCGGCTGCGAATCCCGTCCCGGCGCCCCGGAGCGACGCTCTGGCGAAGTCCGGCGAACGGACCGGCCGGCGGCGGGGTCGGGAGACCCGCGCGTGCGCGACACCCCGAAATCGGGAAGTGATTCGCCGCCTGATCCTTAACGCCGAGCGTCGCGAGGAGTTCCGCAACGACCTGGCTGGGCTGAAGCGTGTCGCCCAGATGGGGAGCTGGCAGCCGCAGTACGTGGATCCGGACCCGTCGCAGGAGCGGCTGGCGGAGACGGTCCTCAAGCTGGAGCGCGAGGTCTGCGGGATCGAGCGGCCCCGCCAACTGGCCAATCGGGATGTCTTCCTCCGGATCGGCGATCCGATTGATCTCGGGAGCTTCATGGCGTCCTATCTCCGGGATGCCCAGGCGGTCCGGCACGAGGTTGCGGAACGACTCCGCGATGAGATCCAGGCCCTCATCGACGCCATCCTGGCGCACGGGCCCGGGCCTGACCGAGCTTTTCATCGCCCGGTTTATGGATTCGTCATCGAGACGAGTTTGCGAGAGCCCAGCTCTGACTGACATCACTCTTCTGGCTGTCAGTCGCGATCGCCGGCGCTTCCTGCACGGGGGCACCCTCGGTGAGGATCGACAGGTCGCCGAGGATCACCTGTTCCGAGCCGTCGATCGCCGTCCAGGATCGCTTGGCGGCTTGTCCCGTCCGGGAATCCGCCACGCGGCGGTTGGTGACCTCGATCCATTTGCCGTCGCTGACGCCCGTCTCGATTTCAGTCCGCAAAGCCTTGCCGTCCTCGTAGCTCCAGTAGGACGCCTGGTCTCCGCGATAGGTGAGGGCGGCCAGCGGCAGCGCGCGGACGCCCCGGCGCTCGACGATCACGTCGGCGTAGGCGTACATCCCGGGCAGGATCCGGCCGCCGGTGTTGGGCAGGTCGATCTCGGCACGGAGCGTGCGGCTCTTGACGTTCAGCGCCCAGGACGTGCGCGTGACGGTGCCCGGGATCGGCTCGTCGCGGTAATCCTTGATCAGCACGGTCGCCTTGGTCCCGATGTGGACGTCGTTGGCGTCTTGCGCGGGAATGTCGACGAAGATCCGGACCACGTCGATGCGGTCGACCACGTAGATCGGCGCGGCGGTCCCGCCGGGCGCCTGGTAAGGGGAACGCGCCATCGCCGAGGGGTCGCCCGTGGCGGGCAGGACGAAGTCGGAGGTGTTGGCATTGCGGGCCACGATCACGCCATCGAAGGGCGCGGTGAGCTTCAGGTAGCCCACCCAGGCCTCGAGCCGCCGCGCCTCGCTCTCGGCGACGGCCAGGTCGGCCCGGGCGACCGAGACGTCAACTTCCGCCTTGGCGAGCGTCGCCTGTTCGGAAAGCAGGTCCGCCTCCGCCTTCAGGATCGTCGCTTTCGCCGCGTTCCGCGCGGCGGTGCTCGACTTGAGCTGATTGATCGACTCGAGGACGATCTGGGGGGCGACCACGCCCTGATTGACCTCGCGCTGGAGCCGCTTGACCTCCGAGTCCCAGCGGTCGAGCTCGGCCTGGTACTTTTCCAGGATCGCCCTGGCCTCGGTGAGGCTCGCCTCGGCCGACTGGACGTTGGCATCGGCCACCTTCACCAGCTTCAGGGCCAGCTCGATTCGTTCCTTATCGAGCTTCACGGTCGCCTTCTTCGTGCCGAAATCCTCGACCATCTCGGGGACGAAGAGCGTGGCGAGCACCTCCCCCTTCTTCACCTTGTCGCCGATGTCCACGATCCACTTCTCGATATAGGCGGTCATCTTCGGGTAGATCGACGTGCGCTCGTAACTTTCGATGAAGCTCGGCTGGCCGACGACCCGGACGATGTCCCGGACCGACGGACGGATCAGCCGTACGGTAGGGGGCTCCGAGGCACTCGAGTAGTCGGTCCCGGGCTTTTTGTGGCAGCCCGGCGCGACGAGGGCGACCACGAGCCAGAACATGAGCCGACGGCCGCCGGGGGAACGATCCGGAACCGCGGGCCTGAGAGCGCGGCGCATCAGGGACCTCCAAGCAAGGTGGGGGCTTTCGGGGGGGCGGCGGGTCCGGGCCCCGCGAGGCCGCCGTCCGGGGCGTGGCTGGTGCCGTTGGGTCGCGGCTGAGACGGGACGGGCTGGCCCGCCCGGGGAAGGGCCTCGTCGCCGGACTGGCCCTCGCCGGTGAAGGCCTCGGGGTCGTAGTGCGGACTCCCGGGGTCGTCCGGGGAGATCGACGGCGAGTGCGCCGCCTTCCGACCGATCACGACTGCGAAGATCGAGGGGACCACCAGCAGGGTGGCCACCGTCAACATCACCAGCCCGCCGATCACCGCCCGGCCGAGCGGGGCCTGCATCCCGCTCCCCCGCTCGAGCGCCAGCGCCATCGGCACCATGCCGATGGTCATCGCGCAGGCGGTCATCAGGATCGCCCGCAGGCGGTCGTGCGCCCCGGCGATCGCGGCCTCGGTCGAGGGCTTCCCCGCCTTCCAGTGGTCGTTCATGAACGCCACGAGCAGCACCGAGTTCGACACGGAGACGCCCAGGCTCATGATCGAGCCCATGAAGGACTCGATGTTCAGCGAGGTGTTGGTGAAGTAGAGGATGATCGCGATGCCCGCGAGGACTCCCGGCACGGCGCTGATCGAGATCAGACCCAGGCGCGTTGACTGGAAGAAGGCCGTCAAGAGCAGGAGGATCACGAACACGGCGACCGCCAGTCCGATCCCGAGCGTCCTGAACATCTCGATCATCGGCGGGAGCTGGCCCATGGGCTCCACCCGGACACCCTCGGGCGGTTTCCCGGCGGCGGCGACGGCCTCGGCGACCTGGCGCGAGGCCCGGCCCATGTCCTCGCCCTCGACGTTCGCGGTCAGGGTCAGGTAGCGCTGCGACATGTCGCGGTCATACTCGCCCGGCCGCACACCCCGCCGGACCGCCGCCACGTCGCGGACCATCAGGTTGACCAGGGGGTTGACCGTCGCGATTGGCAAGGTCCCGATGTCTTCCGCCTTGACCATCCTGATCGGCGGTATCTGAACCTGGACCAGGTAGTCGAAGCCGGTGCTCCCGTCGATCCAGTAGTTCAGGTCCGTGAAGCGCGTTGAACGACGTCGCCATGATCGAGCGCCTTGCGCACATCATCGACCGTGGCATCGCTGAGCCCCGCCTTCTCGCGGTCGATATCGACCTCGATCGAGGGGTAGTCGAGCGTCTGCTCGAACTGGACGTCGCGCAGAAACGGGATGCGTTTCATCTTGCCGGCAATCTTCTCGGCATGCGTCCGGACATCGTCCAGGTCGGTGCCAATGAGTCGGACCGCGATCGGAGTCGGCGAGCCGAAGCTCATGACCCGGGTCACCATGTCGCCCGGCTCGAAGCCGAATCTCGACAGCCCGGCTTGCTGCGTCGCCTCGTCGCGGGACAACCCTCCCTGTTCCAGCCGGTCCACCATCCAGGGGATGACTTTTTCGGGGAGGACCTTGCGGAGCCGCTCGCGAAACGCGTCGAGCTTGATGCCGCTGTCCTCGCTGAGGGCGACACGTAACTGGCCGTCGTCCGGCCCGCGCATGAAGAGGATCATGTTGTCGATGCCGAAGTTCGGGGCGACCTGGCCGACGAAGCCCATCGTGATCTTGATGTTCTTGGTCTTCGCCTCGCTCTCCATCTCCTGGAGACACTTCACCGCCATCTGCCGCGTCAGATCGAAGTTCGAGCCGGGCGGCGGGCGGAACCGCAGCACAAACTCGCCCGAATCCACCTGCGGGAACAACTCGGTCCCGAGCCGCAATCCGATCACCCAGAGGACCAGGCCACACGCCACCAGGTAGCCCGGGACCACCCACCAGCGCAGGCGGACCAGCCATTCCACGGCATGGCCATACCCATCGAGCATCCGGTCGAACAGCCCGCGCCCCTCCCTGCCATGCGCCCTGGGCTTGAGCCCGTACACGCACAAGATCGGCAGGCACATGATCGAGAGCACGTACGACGCGATCATGGCGAAGCCGACGGCCAGGGTCAGCGGCATGAAGAGCGACCGGAGCGGGTCGGTCATGATGAACGCCGGCACGAAGACGCACAGGATGCACAGCAGTGCCAGCAGGATCGGCACGGCCGTGGTGTTGCTCGCACGCAGCACGGCCGTGGCGATCTTCGGCGAGAGGCCCATCTGCACGTGGACGTTCTCGATGGTCACCGTCGACATGTCGACGAGGATCCCCATCGAGAGCGCCATGCCGCCCAGCGACATGATGTTGATGGTGTTGCCCGAAAGCCAGAGCCCGACCAGCGACCCGAGCAGGGCGAGCGGGATGATGACCACGACGACGATCACGCTCCTCAGGTCGCGGAGGAACAGGAAGATCATCAGTCCGGTCAGGCAGGCGCCGATCATCCCCTCGGTGGCCACGCTCTCGACCGCCGCCAGCACGGTGGGCGACTCATCGAACTCGAAGCTGATCTCGACCTTGTCCCGGTATTGTCTGGGGATGACGCTGCGGAACAGGCCCATCGACTTGCGGGTGTCGGCCACGACGGACAGTGTCGACCCCGTGGCCGTCTTGATGACCGGCAGATAGACCGACTTCTTGCCGTTGACCAGCGCGTAGCCGTAAGTGATGTCGGTATCATCCTGGATGGTCGCCACGTCGCGGAGGTAGACGTTCAGCCCCAGCTTGAGTGGGATCGTGCCCAGCCGCTGGATGTCGACGACCGTCGCGTTGTTGGCGACGATCGGCATCGAGTCCTGGATGTAGACGTTCCCCGCCGGCACGATGGTGTTCCCTTTCGACAGGGCGCCGACGACGTCTTCCGGCGTCAGGTTGTTCTCGCGGAGCTTCTGAGGATCGACGCGAAGGATGATCGACCGCATGTTCGGACCGAAGGGGGAGACCGCGACCGTCCCAGGGACGTTCTTCTGCACCTGCGGCCGGACGAGGTTCTGCGCCCAGTCTCCCAGTTGCCCCAGCGAGGCGTCCTTGCTCTTCAGCACGAGGTAGCCGACCGGGACGCTGCCGGCGTCCAGCCGCATGATCATCGGCGGCAAGGTCCCCTTGGGCATCCACGACATCGCCCGGTCGGACATCGCCACGACCTGGGCCATCGCCTGGCCCATGTCGGTGCCCGGGTAGAACGAAAGCTCGCACAGGGAGACCTGCTGGATGTTCCGCGAATTGATGTCCTTGATCCCGTCGACATACTGAAAATAGAGCTCGAGCCCGTTGACGATGAACCCCTCCATCTGGCCGGGACTCATGCCGACGTAATCGAGGAAGACATAGATTTTCGGCACGTTCAGCGATGGGAAGATGTCCACCCGCATCTTGGTGTAGGCCAGCGCGCCGCCGCTGATCAGGGCCACGACCAGCGTCAGGGTCGTGATCGGGTGCCGCATGGCGAAGACGGTCGGGTTCATGGGCCCCACCCGATGTTTTCATGAGGCTTTATTCGCATCTTGCTCATCCAGTGGCAACCGTGGTCGATAGTGACGGCAGTGACGCGAGCGTTTTCGCGGCGGGTCAACCCGATGGCGGACGGCGCGGGACACGGGAAAACGTCGGTCAGACCCGTTACGTGAATCCTCAAACCGAAGCACCGTGCGTCCGCCGTCCAACAGCGACATCAGTCTCAGCGCTGATCCCAGCCGGCGAGGACGCGTTCGATCTCCTCCTTGTGCCGCGTCTCATCGGCGACCTGGTTTTCCAGGCTCACCCTGAGGCCGACGTCCCCGAAGGCATCCGCCTGGCGCAGCCGCAGGTCGTAGTCCGCGATCGCTCGTTTCTCGGCCGCGAGCGCCTGCTCGAGCATTTCCCTCGGCTGGTCCGCGGGGGGGACTGCGCGCGGCTCGGTCGTCGGTTCGCCTCCCAGGGTCGCGATCTTGTCCGCCAGGAACTGAGCGTGTCCCTGCTCGTCCGTAATCTCCGACTGGAAGAGGGCACGCAACTCCCGGCGGTACGGCCCCGTCAGCTTGGCCGAGTACTGGATGTACATGACGATGGCCTGGTATTCACCGGCCAGGTCGTGGTTGAGTCCCTCGATCAGGGCCTGCCGGTCCACGGCCGGTGGCGTCGGCTTGTCACTGCCAGCGATGCGGGCGTTCGCCTCGCCTTGCGTCGGTGTTCGTACGGGCACGGTTCGGACCTCCTCGTGATTTGTGCTCAAAACTTCGCATGAAGCGCCGTGTATAAGAATGCTACCGGCCGTTCCCCATCGCCGTTGCCGGAGTGGCACCGACTCCGGAGATCACCTCGGATCGGGCCGGATCCTTCACCTCCGAGGATGCGTCCTCGGACCGCCCATCGACCGCGGCACCCGCGCCGTCCCGGCCGTTCCTCATGAACGCCCCCAGGAGTTCGAGCGGCAAGGGGAAGATAATGGTGGAATTCTCATCCGAGGCCACGTCCGCGAGGGCCTGGAGGTAGCGCATCTGCATCGCCATGGGATAGGGAGTCATGATCTGGGCGGCTTGCCGGAGCTTGTCGGCGGCCTGGAACTCCCCCTCCGCGTTGATGACCTTCGCGCGCCGTTCGCGTTCGGCCTCCGCCTGGCGGGCCATCGACCGCTTCATCGCATCGGGGAGGTCGACGTCCTTGACTTCCACGACGGAGACCTTCACGCCCCACGGCTCGGTGTGCCCGTCGATGATCTCCTGCAGGCGCCGGTTCACTTTATCCCGCTCCGTCAAGAGATCGTCGAGTTCCGCCTGACCCAGCGTGCTTCGCAAGGTCGTCAAGGCCACCTGCGAGGTGGCGAACAAGAAATCCGCCACTTCCAGGACCGATCGCATGGGATCCACGACCCGGAAATAGAGCACGGCATTGACGCGGACCGAGACGTTATCCTTGGTGATGATGTCCTGAGGCTCGATGACTTTCGTTATGGTCCGCAAGTTCGACGCGCATCATGCGATCGACCGGCGAGAAGACCATGATCAACCCCGGTCCCTTGGGCTCGGGCATGACCCGGCCCAGGCGGAAGACGACCCCGCGCTCGTATTCGTTCAGGATTCGGATGCAGGACAACAGGTACACGGCGACCAGTGCCAGGGCGCCGCCCAAACCCATTGCGGTGTCGATCATCCACATGGCTGAACCTCCCAGAATGGTCGTCCGGCAAGGCGGTTCGCCTGACCGGACCTCAAGGTGTCGTCAATCGTTCTTGCCCGCCAGTATTCGCATGGTGGTCATCGTTCCAGAGGAGGATGGCCGGGTCGTCCAGGGTATGTTCGTAGCCCACGATGCTCAGCGATGCCGTACTGAGCACGAGGTGACCCGCGTCCTCCGAGGTCAGGCCGATCCAGCGCGCGGCGAGGACGCGGGAGAAATGGCCGTGGCCGAAGACGAGGACGCGACCGCCATCCGCCCGCAGACGGGCGATCACGCGGTCGGCGCGGGCCCCCACCGCCGCGAGCGACTCACCCCCCGGGCAGCCGTCGCGGAAGAGATACCAGCCCGGCCGCTCGCGGCGGATGTCGGAGGTGAGCCGGCCTTCATAATCGCCATAGTCCCACTCGACGAGGTCCGGGGTGATCGTGGCGACGGCCGCAAAGCCGGCCAGCTCGCAAGTCCGCCGGGCCCTCCGGAGCGGGCTGACCAGGACCTCGGTGAACGTGATCCCCTCGAGCCGTCCTCGCAACCGTCGCGCGTTGTCCTCGCCCCGCTCGGTCAGGGGGATATCGGTCCGTCCCGTGTGCCGGCCCGACAGCGACCATGCCGTCTCGCCGTGACGGGCCAGGTAAACATCGGGGAGCGCCGGGTTCATGGTCTGTTCCTCGAGTCGGAGGTTCGGATCGCATCGGTCGCGGATCGCGAATACGGGACGCGGGCGATCGGGGCAGGGTCAGGATTTACGATGCTGGCGGCTCGTAGAGAGCGATGTGCTCCGGACCTTGGGCGACGAGCAGGCTGGGTGCGCGGGCGACGACCTCGGGGACGGACCGGACGATGACGAGAAACTTACCCCCCGTGACCTGCTTCTCGTACTTGATGGCCCCGTCCTTCGGGACTTCCCAGCCGACGAGCGCGCCCGCCAGGCTGCCCAGCGCGGTCCCCGCCAGTGCCCCTTCGATGCCCGCCATCAGCACCGCGGCGATCGGGCCGGCGACCACGACGGGGCCAATCCCCGCAAAGCCAGGAAGGCCGCTCCAAGGCACAGGCCGGACAGCCCCCCGAACAACGACCCGGTCTCCGCCCCGGCCTTGACATAGTCGCCGCGGCTGACGACGCCGTACGGCTCGTCGGTCTCCTGAAAGTCGCGGCCCACGATCGAGAGATCGCCGAGATTGAACCCCGACTCGTGGAGTTGTCGTACCGCGCCCTCGGCCGCGGCGTGGTCGGGATAAACCGCTACGACGCTGGAAGCGATCGCGGTTTCCGTCGTGCTCATGATCGTCTCCTTGTGTCGCGTAATAATGTTCATCTATTTTCCATGGCCGTATCGTATTCGCCACGCCGCGCGGCCCGGTTGCATCTGGCGCGATGATGCAGGGCCTGCTGTGCCGCCGGCACGCGGGACTTGTCGCCATGCCAGATCTCCAGGGCCGGTTGCTGGATGGCGCGGCCGAACGAGAACGCCAACGCCCAGGGCAGTCGCGACCCGAATCGGACATTCATGGCATTCAAACGGGCCGAGGCCAGCTCGGGGGATTGGCCGCCCGACAAGAACGCAATCCCGGGCACGGCGGCGGGGACGGCTCGCAAGAGACACCTCACCGTGGCGTCGGCCACCCCATCCACCGTTTCCTGGTCGGGGCAGGTCGATCCCGGAAGCACCATGTTGGGCTTCAGGATCAGGGCCTCCATCGTCACCCCTTGAGTGTAGAGCTGGATGAAAACCGTCCGCAGGACGTCTTCCGTCACCTCGCGGCAACGCTCCAGGGTGTGCGCGCCGTCCATGAGCACCTCCGGCTCGACGACGGGGACCAGTCCGGCCTCCTGACACAACGCGGCATAGCGCGCCAGCGCCTGCGCGTTGGCCTCGATGCAGCCTCGGCTGGGGATGCCATCGCCCAGGGCAATCACCGCGCGCCACTTGGCGAAACGGGCACCCATTTGAAAGTACTCCTTGAGCCGGGCGCGCAATCCGTCCAGACCCTCGGTGATTTTCTCTCCGGGATGACCGGCCATGTCCTTGGCACCGATGTCTACCTTGATGCCGGGGATGATCCCCGCATCGGTGATGATTCTGACGAACGGGGTGCCATCTTGCTTCTGCTGGCGGATCGTCTCGTCGTAGAGGATCGCTCCACTGATGGACTCGCCGAGGCCGGGCGTGGTCACGATCAGCTCCCGATAGGTGCGCCGGGCCTCCTCGGTCTGGGGAATCCCCAACCCGGCAAATCGTTTGTCGCAGGTCGAAGTGCTTTCATCCATCGCCAATAGGCCCTTGTCATCAGCGACCAGCTTCCTGGCGGTGTCCTGAAGCTCTTGCGCATTCATTGGGGGTTGCTCCACTTCCAGTCCCGGATCTCCGGCATGTCCACGCCGTGTTCGTCGATGTACCGCCGGTGCTCGACGAGCTTGTCTTGGAGCTGCTGCTTGAGATAGGCCCCCTTGGATCCTG
Organism: uncultured Planctomycetota bacterium; assembly: GCA_963815795.1. Classification (GTDB taxonomy): domain Bacteria; phylum Planctomycetota; class Planctomycetia; order Isosphaerales; family Isosphaeraceae; genus JAKAUH01. Next base: position 1,023,289 of record CAWFIC010000017.1, read on the forward strand.
TCTGCGGCAGGCGATCGATCGTATCCATCACCAGGTGGAAGCGATCCATGTCGTTCATGACCGTCATGTCGAAGGCCGTCGTGATCGTGCCCTCTTCCTTGTAGCCCCGGACGTGCAGGTTGCGGTTGGCGCGGCGGTACGTCAACCGGTGGACCAGCCAGGGGTATCCGTGGAAGGCGAAGATGATGTGCTTGTCTCTCGTGAAGAGCGAATTGTAGTCGGTGTCGCTCATCCCGTGCGGGCCCTCGGTGTCGGGCTCCAGCTTCATGAGATCGACGACATTGACGACCCGGATCTTCAGGTCGGGCAGGTGCTCGCGGAGGATGGACACGGCAGCCAGCGTCTCCAGCGTGGGGACGTCGCCGCAACAGGCCATCACCACGTCCGGCTCGCCGCCCTGATCGTTGCTGGCCCATTGCCAGATGCCGATCCCCTGCGGCAATGCGCGACGGCGGCGTCCATGGTCAGCCATTGGGGGGCATCGTGCTTGCCGCAAACCACGAGGTTGATGTAGTTCAGGCTGCGGAGGCAATGATCCATGGTCGACAAGAGGCAGTTGGCATCGGGCGGGAGGTAGACGCGCACCATCCCGGACTTCTTGTTGATGACATGGTCGATGAACCCGGGGTCCTGGTGCGTGAAGCCGTTGTGATCCTGCCGCCAGACGTGGGAGGTCAGCAGGTAGTTCAGCGAGGCGATCTGCCGCCGCCACGGCAGTTCCAGACTCATCTTCAGCCACTTGGCGTGCTGGGTGAACATCGAATCGACGATGCGGATGAACGCCTCGTAGCTGTTGAACAGCCCGTGTCGCCCCGTCAGCAGGTATCCCTCCAGCCAGCCCTCGCACTGGTGCTCGCTGAGCATCTCCATGACGTCTCCGCTGGGTGCGAGGAACTGATCGTTCTTCACCGTCTGGGCGTCCCACTGGCGATCGGTGACTTCGAAGACGGCTTCCAGGCGATTGGAGACCGTCTCGTCGGGCCCGAAGATCCGGAAGTTCCGCGGATCCGCGTTCAGCCTGACCACGTCGCGAAGGAAACTGCCGAGCACATGCACATTGCCGGCCTCGACGGCGGTGGGCGAGGGCACGCTCACCGCATAGTTGCGGAAGTCCGGCATGCGCAGCGTGCGCAGCAGTTTCCCGCCGTTGGCGTGGGGATTGGCACCCATCCGCCGGTCGCCTTCCGGCGCCAGCTCGGCCAGTTCGGGCAGGAGCCGACCGCGCTCGTCGAAAAGCTCTTCCGGCTTGTAGCTTCTCATCCAGGTCTCGAGCTGTTCGAGATGCTCGGGAGGAGCCGAGGCCGACACGGAGAGCGGCACCTGATGGGCCCGGAATGTGCCCTCGACGGGCAGGCCATCGATGAATTTCGGCCCGGTCCAGCCCTTGGGCGATCTGAGGACGATCATCGGCCAGCGCGGGCGCGTGGTGTCGCCCTGGATGCGGGCGTCGTGCTGGATCTGCTGGATTTGCTCTACCACCCGATCGAGGGTGGCGGCCATGGCCTGATGCATCTCCTCCGGCTCGTCTCCCTCGACGAAGTGAGGCGTCCAGCCGTAGCCCAGGAGCAGGTGCTCCAGTTCCTCGTGGGAGATGCGTGCCAGGACGGTCGGGTTGGAGATCTTGTAGCCGTTGAGGTGCAGGATCGGCAGCACCACGCCGTCGGTGACCGGGTCGAGGAACTTGTTGGAATGCCAGGCGGTGGCCAGTGGCCCGGTCTCGGCTTCGCCGTCGCCGACGACGCAGGCGACGACCAGGTCCGGGTTATCGAACGCGGCCCCGAAGGCATGGCTGATCGAGTACCCCAGCTCGCCACCCTCATGAATCGACCCCGGCGTCTGCGGCGAAACATGGCTGGAGATCCCGCCGGGGAAGGAGAACTGTCTGAACAGCTTCCTCAGGCCGCCCTCATCCTGGCCGATGTTGGGATAGACCTCGCTGTACGTCCCCTCGAGGTAGACGCTGCCCACCACGGCCGGGGCGCCGTGGCCGGGACCGGACACGTAGATCATGTTGAGGTCATGCTGCTTGATGACCCGGTTCAGATGCGTGTAGATGAAGTTCTGGCCCGGAGTCGTGCCCCAGTGCCCCAGCAACAGTTGTTTCACATGCGCCAGCTTCAGCGGCTCCCGAAGCAACGGGTTGTCGCGGAGATAGATCTGGCCGACGGACAGGTAATTCGCGGCCCGCCAGTAGGCATGGATCTTGCGGAGTTGCTCCGGGTCGAGGGGACCCTTCTTGTCCGGAGATTGCGAGCCCAGTCCGTTGGGTGGTCGGGCCGTGAGGGGTTGTTCCGGCGCCAGAGGACTCTTCGTGACTTCGAGTGTCGACATCGGCTGTCTCCTTGATCAGGTTCGATCGGTCTGAATTCGTGGATGACGAAATGTCATGATGGCCGGGCCGTGAGACGAGCCACGGCCCTGGCGATCATCAACTCCTCGTCGGTGCGGATGACACGGACCTTGACCGGGCCTTGATCGGTCGAGATCAGGAAGGCGCCGGATGCGTTCCGGCCTTCGTCCAGTGCAATCCCGAGGAATCCCAGTCCGGCGCAGATCCGGCGGCGGATCTCGGGCGCGTTCTCACCGATACCTCCGGCGAACACCAGGGTGTCGATCCCGCCGAGTGCGGCCGCGAAGGCGCCGATTCCCTTCTTCGCCCGGTAGCAAAACAGCTCGATCGCCTCGGCCGCCCGGACATCGGCATCCTGCCGCGCCAGGAGATCGCGCACGTCGGAGCTGGTCTCCGAGACACCCAGCAGACCGGACTCGTGGCTCACGAGGCTGTCGAACTGGTCGGCCGTCATCTCCTCGGTCCGCGACAGGAACCGGACCAGGCCCGGATCGATGTCGCCCGTGCGTGTCCCCATGACCAGCCCGGATTCCGGCGTGAAGCCCATCGTCGTGTCGATGGAATGGCCCCCCTGGACCGCCGCCAGGCTCGCCCCGGCGCCGAGGTGCGCCAGGATGACACGGCCCCGGGCTTCCTCGGGGCCGGCGACCCGGGCCAGTTCCTCCATCAGATACGCATACGACAAGCCATGGAAGCCATAGCGCCGGACCCCGGCGGCTTCGAATCGCCGGGGGATCGGCACGATCTGGGCCACGCGGGGCATGTCGTGATGAAATGCCGTGTCGAAGCACACCACCTGGGGTAAGTCGGGATCACGGTTTCGGAATGCCTCGATCAGCTCGATCTCGCCCGGTAAGTGATCCGGGTCGTACGAGCTGATCCTGCGCAATTGCTCGATCAGCTCCGCAGTGACCCGTTCGGGTTGATGGCAGCGACTCCCCCCACGGACGACACGATGCCCGACGGCGGCGATCTTCGCGAACTCCCCCGCGTGCTCGAGCCAATCGATCACCAGGCGGACAGCCGCCCTCTGGTCCGGTGCCTCGACCCGGCGGTCCTCTTCGCGACCGCCGCCGACCTCGGCAAGGACCCACCGGGCATCCTCCAGCCCGATCCGATCGACCTGACCGGAGGCGAACCGAGAAGTCGGATCGGTCTGATCGAAGAGCGCGAACCTGAGGCTCGACGAACCACCGTTGATCGTCAGGATGCGGGAACGTCCCGGGCTCCCGACCCCATCGGGCTTGGTCCCGGAATTAGCCGGGGAGGCGAACGCATGAGGGTCCGAGTTGTTCATCATTTGGATTTCCATGGCAGAATCGCTCTTGCCGTCATTTCGCCCCTCAGCGCGTCTTTGCCTTGGACAATGATTCGTAGCCGGAGAGGACGTCGAATAATTCCTCATCGATGGAAGTCTGACGCAGGCGGCGGAACCTCTGATTCAGGTCTCCCACCAGTTCGTCGATGTTTTTCTCGGCTCGTTGCATGGCGGCCAGACGGCTCGCGTTTTCGCTGGCCAACGACTCGGCGCAAGCCTTGTAGAGCGAAACAAAAAGATACTCCCGGACGAGTGCCCGCAGCGTCTGCTCCCGGTCACCGATGATCTCGGGCAGGTTTCCGGTCGGCCACGGCAGATGGGCCAGCCTGAGTTCCCATTTTTCATCCAGGGGCAGGAGGTGTTGACTGACGGGTTCATAAGCCGCCCCGGCCTCGGGGCGGTTGTGGAAGAGGTAAAGTTGAACGACCTCGCCCTTGCCGCGATGCGCTTCACTTTCCACGAGGATCTGGCCGACGAGCGGCGTGATGGCGTTGACGGAAGTCGGAACGGCGAAGAGTCCCACCGGCGGGAGACCGGCATCCGCCAGCCGCGATTGAACGCGCTCGCCGACGGCCCAGACTTTCTTTTCGCCGGTCAGGGGATCGAGCGTCCTGGCGACAAAATCCGCCAGCACGTCATTGAACTGACCGACAAGTCCCTGATCCGAGCCGAAGACGATGGCGCTCACCGTCTTCGCGGCCGCGCCTGGCCTTCCGGCTTGCTCGGCGGCGACCCCCCGATTCCTCAAGCACACAGCCAGCCCCAGCTCCACGGTGCGATCATAGTCCGCCAGCGCCAGCACCGACTTCTCATATTGTCCGATGCTCGAGGCGGCCAGGGCCTTCATCGAGCGGACCACCGATTTCAGATCTCCCGCCCCGCTGATCTTGCGGCGCAAGCTCGCCAATGTATCGCTCATGGCTTCTTCCCGGGTTCGCCAACCGGTTGTGGCTGGAAGGGCGCGATCGCTTTGCCGACGATTTGCAGGATCGCTTTGCGGTCCTCGTCGCTCAACGTGTCGTTCGAGGAAAAGCGCCGGCGAACCTCGGCCGGGATGTCCGCAGCCGCCTTTCTCAGGGCCTGCTCCGCATCCCGCACCTTGTCGATCGGCACACTGTCCAGCAGACCGCCGGTCAACGCCACCAGGATGACGATCTGTTCGGGGACGGACGCCGGTTCGAGCTCCGGTTGTTTGAGGATGGCCCGGATTCGCTGGCCATGGTCGATGATCTTGCGGGTGTGCTCATCAAGCCGCGTGCCGAACTTGGCGAAGGATTCCAGCTCGGTGAACTGCGCGTACGCGAGCTTGAGATCGCCCGCCACCGCGCGGTAGGCCGCCCGCTGTGCCTTGCCGCCGACGCGTGAAACGGACCTGCCGACATCGACGGCGGGAAGGACGCCCAGCTCGAACAGCGTCGGCGAGAGGTAGATCTGGCCGTCCGTTATGGAGATGAGGTTCGTCGGGATGTAGGCGGAGATGTTCTGCGCCTCGGTCTCGATGATGGGCAGGGCGGTGAGCGAGCCGCCGTGAAGGTCGTCGCGAAGATGCGTGGCACGCTCCAGGAGCCGCGAGTGGATGTAGAAGATATCGCCGGGGAACGCTTCGCGACCGGGCGGGCGACGTAGCAGCAAGGAGAGCTCGCGATAAGCACGGGCATGGTGGGTGAGGTCGTCGTAGACGATGAGCACGTCGCGGCCCGCTTCCATGAAATGCTCCGCGATGCTGGTCGCGGCGTAGGGGGCGATGTAGGCGAGGCCGGGCGGGTCGTTGCCTTCGGTCACGACGACGACGGTGTAATCCATCGCGCCGTTCTCGCGCAGGTTGGCGACGACCTTGGCGACGGCGGACGCACGCTGGCCGATGGCGCAATAGACGCACAGCACATCCTGGTCGCGCTGGTTCAGGATGGTGTCGATCGCGATGGCCGACTTGCCGGTCTGCCGGTCGCCGAGGATCAGCTCGCGCTGGCCGCGGCCGATCGGGATCAGCGCATCGATGACGATGAGTCCGGTCTGCAGGGGCACGGAAACGAGGGCGCGGTCCATGATGGGCGGTGCGGGGCGTTCGATGGGCAAACGCTGGCTGGAGGCGACCGGCCCTTTGCCATCGAGTGGCCCGCCCAACGGGTCGATGACGCGCCCGATCAGTCCATCGCCCACCGGCACGTCCATCACGCGACCCGTGCGCTCGACCTCATCACCCGCGTGCAGATGCTCGCATTCGCCAAGGAGCACGACGCCGATCTCGTCCGAATCGACGTTGAACGCGATGCCGTACAGGTCGCCGGGGAACTTCACCAGCTCATCAAAGCCCACGCCCGGAAGGCCCGAGACCTTGGCGATGCCGATGGAGACGCTCGTGATCGTGCCCACCTCATGCGGCGTCAATTGCGGCGCGAAGGCTTCCAACGTGCGGCTGATACCCGCGAACGCCTGGTCGAAGACATTATGCAGGCTATCGGGCGAGTTGTTCATTGGGTCCCCTTCGGTGCCGAGGACACCGGTTCAAGCTCGGGCTTGGGATGAGGCTTCGGCCCGGGCTTAGGTTCGGCCTTCGGCTCGGGCCTGGCTTCGGCCTTCGGCTCGGGCTTGGACTTCGCATCCGGCTTGAGTTCGGGCTTCGCATCCTGATGCAGAAGTTCGCCGGCTCGCTTCTCCAGGGTCGCGAGATAATCCGCGATGCTCCAGGCCACCTTCTGTCCGTTGGTGGAGAGTTCGATGCCGCTGACCAGCTCCGGAGCGGTCTCGAACTGGACTCGAGCTTCCGGGGCGAAGGTTTCCTTGACCGCACTCTCGATCGCGGTCCGCTGTGCCGGCGCCAAATCGAACGCGCTATGCACGCTCACCATGTGGTTCGACGTCTTGAAGGCGGCCGCCAACTGCTCTTTGACCTCTCCGGTCAACGCACGGACGCGCTGGACGAATACGTCGCCCATGCGTTCCTCGAGGCCCGTGCCGGCGAGGTCTGTCAGTGTCTTCCGCGTGATGGCGAAGACCTGCTTCTGGGTCAAGCGGATGATGTCTTGGCTCAGGTTACGTTGTTCGGTCCTCAATGCGTCCTGGCGTTTGGCGCGCAACGCATCGGCATCCTTTCTTGCCTGGTCGAGCAGCCGCTGACGTTCCGCGTCGGCCTCGTCCGTGGCTTTTTTCAGGAGCGCCGAACGCTCCTGGTCGAACGCCTGGTTCTTGAGCTGGAAGTCGTCGCGTTCCTTCTGGGCTTCCGCCTTCTTCGCCTCGGCCTCCGCGAGCTGGGTGGCGATCCCCTTCTCGCGTTCGTCGATGGCGTGGAGGATGGGTTTGTAAAGGAATCGCTTCAACAACCACACCAGGATGAAAAAGTTGATTGCCTGGGCGATGACGGTGAACCAGTTGATGAGCATGGCTCACTTTCCTGTGGCATGGGCAATGACGTGGTTCCAGAACGGGTTGGCGAAGATCAGGATCATCGCGATCACGAGACAGTAGATGGCGATGGATTCGATCATCGCCAGCCCCACGAATAGGGTTCGTGTGATGGTGGTTGCGGCATCGGGCTGCTGTGCCAGCGAGCTCAAGGCCGTCGAGACGGCCCGCCCTTCGCCGAGCGCGGGCGCGATACTTCCCAGTCCGATCGTGACGCCGGCGGTAACGATCGAAACGATCGCGATGAGAGTCATGCTATCCATGCTCGTCCTTTCGTTGCTGGTGGTCCTGGTTCATGCTTCGCGTGTTCGCGTGGCGGCCGCGACGTACACGGTGGCGAGGATGCTGAAAATGTAGGCCTGCACCATACCGGTGAGCAAACCGAGCAGGTCCATGAAGATCGGGAAGATGAGGGGCGTGATCGTGAGCAAGATGCCGACGATCATCGTCCCACTCATGATGTTGCCGAACAGACGGATGGCCAGGGCAAACGTGCGCGAGAGCTCGCTGATGATGTTGAACGGCAACATGATCCACGTCGGCTTCAAGTAGGACTTGAGGTAACCGCCCAACCCTTGCTCCTCGATGCCGAAGAGCGGCACGGCGACGAACACGGAGAGCGCCAGCGCCGACGTGGTCGAGAGCGAACCCGTCGGTGCTTGATACCCGGGGATGATCGCGCAGAGGTTGGACACCGCGATGAACAGGAACAACGTGCCCAGAAAGCCCAGGTATTTCGCCGGACGGTGCAGGCCGACTTCTTCGATTTGTTCTTGAATGGCGGTCACGACGATTTCGAGGAAGCCTTGCCAGCGCGAGATGTGCACCTCGGTCGCGAGCTTGCGTGTGATCAGCCTCGCGCCCACCGTCATCACGAGCATCAACACCCAGGTCGTGACGATCGTGCTATTGAGCTCGACGAAGCCCCACCGCCAGAAAACCAGATCATCGGGAGTAAGGCGCAATGTCGGCCTCCTTTTCCAACGAACTCTGCTGTTCCGCCGGCGCGCGTGTGAGCCGCTTCACGACGGCGACGCGTGCGATCACAAATCCAAGTAGGCACGCCACGAGCCTCGACCAATGCCCTTGCGAAACAAAATAGAATCCAGCCAGGATCAGGCTGGTTCGCAGCAGCAGGCTGCCGACGAACCAGAGCGCCGGCCTTTCGGACACAACACCCTTCTGGACGGTCCACCAAAGGCCGCCGAAGAAAAACGCGCCCAGCAAGATGCCGGCAAAGAGCGCCAGGGCAAGGGGCAGGATGTCACTCATCCGGATCCTCCTGTTCGTCCCGCAAGGCCTTCTCTTCTCGGAACACCCAATGCCAGGCGTTCAAACAGCCGATAATCAGACCGATCAACATCAGCATCAGCGTCCAGGAATACGCCGACGGATGGTGTTCGTCCAACCAGACACCGAGTGCAACGCCTAGCAGGGTCGGTATCGTCACCGACCATCCAATCAGCCCCGACATCCCGAAGCCGAACCAGATGCTCCGAGTGGCCCTCCGCTGGGCCTTCAGCTTGCGCGCAGCCTGCGCCGACCCGTCGGCTGAAGGTCGTCTCGTCTCTCGAGACATTCGCCCTCTGTTCTTCATTCATGTTGAAATTCCATGAAGCGGCGGATGAATCCGCTCTCCATCTTCGCCAGCACCAGGCGAACGCTCTTCTCCTGCTCGTCCAGCTTGAGAAACTCCCGTTTCACCGCCTCGTGGAGTTTGTCGAGGTCCGTCCCGCCGATCGCATTACGCACCGAGACCAGAACATCCATGCCCGCCTTCACCAGCACCCCTTGATCGACGGCCAGATAGACCTCGCCTTCCGCTTCGGTTTCATAGGTCAGGATCCCCGGCGCCAGGGCCGCCGCGCAGTCGAGCCGGTGCGGCAAGAGTCCCAAGGAACCCTGGAGTGTCTGGGCCACCACCCGTTTCACGCCTTTCTTCTCGACGAAGACCTGGAAGGGGAGGAGGACCTTGAGATTAATGGGCATTGGCCCCCTCCTCGACCTTGGATTTGGGCTTTCCGGCCGCCTGGGGTTTCCCGGGACCCTTGGGTTTGGGACCGGGATCGGCAGGGCTTGCAGGCCTGGCGGCCTTCGCTTTCTCCTTGGCCTCGTCGATCGCCCCGATCATGTAAAAGGCGCTCTCCGGATCGTCCTTGAACTCATCGTTCAGGATGCGCTCACAGCCTTCGATCGCATCCTTGAGGCTGACGTCCTTTCCCTTGATGCCACTGAACTGCTCGGTCGCGAAGAACGGCTGGGTCAGGAATCGCTCCAGCCTGCGGGCACGTCCGACGACGTTGCGGTCATCCGGAGAGAGTTGCTCCATCCCCAGCATGGCGATGATGTCCTTGAGTTCCTCGTACTGCGCCAGCGTCCTCCGGATCTCCTGCGCCAGGAGGTAATGCCGTTCACCGATGATCGTCGGTGTTGCCATCTTGGAGTTGGATTGCAGGAGATCGATGGCCGGGTACAGCCCCTCGCTCGCCCGCTTGCGGGAGAGGACGATCGACGCGGACAGGTGCGAGAACGTGTGCACCGCCGCCGGGTCGGTCAGGTCGTCCGCGGGCACATAGACGGCCTGGATGGACGTGATGGCGCCCGTGTCGGTGTTGGCAATGCGCTCCTCCAGTCCCGATAACTCGGTGCCCATCGTCGGTTGATAGCCCAGCCGCGACGGCATCTGCCCCATCAAGCCGGATACCTCCATGCCGGCCTGGATGAAACGAAAAACATTGTCGATCAGCAACAGCACGTCGCGATGCTCATCGTCCCGGAAATACTCGGCCATCGTGAGCGCCGCCAGGCCCACGCGGAACCGGGCGCCCGGGGGCTCGTTCATCTGGCCGAACATCATGACCATGTGCGGGAGCACACCGGCTTCTTTCATGTCGTGATAGAGCTCTTCGCCTTCGCGGCAGCGCTCGCCGATCCCGCAAAACATGCTCACACCCTTTTGATGCCCGACCATGTTGTGGATCATTTCGGTGAGCAACACCGTCTTGCCCACGCCCGCGCCTCCGAACAGTCCCGCTTTGCCGCCGCGCTCGAGCGGCACCAGCACGTCAATGGCCTTGATGCCCGTTTCAAAGACTTCGGACTTGGTGGAACGACTGGCCAGTGGTGGTGGATCTCGATGGATGGTGCGCCATTCCACATCCGACGGCGCCGGTTGACGGTCGATGGCGTTCCCGAAGACGTCGAACATTCGCGAAAGGATTCCTTTGCCGACCGGCACCTTCAATGGCCCTCCGGTGTCCTCCACAGCCATGCCGCGGGCGAGACCCTGCGTGGGATTCAAGGCGATCCCGCGGACATGATGCACGTCGAGCTGCATCAGCACCTCGATCTCTACGCGTGCATCCTTTCCCGCGCGCAGCAGTGAGTAGATGGGCGGCAAGCCATTGTCGAACCGCACATCGACCACGCTTCCACGCACCGACGTAACCACGCCGTGATTCGAGTGCTCGGTTTTTCGAGCGGTCATCGCCGCCTGGGTCATTTGAGCGCCTCGCTCTGGGATGCGATGCAGGCCATCAGCTCTTTCCACGACTTGCTTCATTTGGCCTCCGTCAACGCCGTCTGCTACCTTCGACAGTTCGTTCATCTCGCCAGAAGGATGGCGCTCGATCGAGGGCTCAGGTGGTAAGTTTGTGGATCTTCGCACAGCGGCTCCTCGCCCGCAGCGTACAGATCTTGTGGCGCTTCCCGAGAGGTGTCAACGGCCCGATACCACCGAGCCCCCGGCAGTATGGCGGGCAAACGGAAATCGACCGCATCGGCGCCGGCATTGAACATCAGGCAAAGTACGCGCTTCTCATCTTCATAGATCAGACAGGCAAACTGTTTTTCTTTGGCGTCGGCCCAGTTGGGCAATCCTCCGTGCGGGGCAAACCAATGGATCTCGGCGTCCGTGTAGAATTGCTCCTTACTGAGAATCGGATGCGCCAGACGAAAGGCGATCATGCCACGGGTGAAGCGGAATAATTCCCCGTGCTGCTCCAGACGGCGCCAGTCAAACCAGCTCGTTTCGTTGTCCTGGCAGTAGGCATTGTTGTTGCCGCCTTGCGTACGACGGAATTCGTCGCCTCCGAGCAGCATCGGCACGCCGCGCGAGATCAGCAGCGTCAGAAAGAGGTTCTTGATCTGGCCTTTCCGCAACGTCTCGATCCCGGCATCCGTCGTCTCGCCCTCGGCGCCGTTGTTCTCGCTGAAGTTGGCGTCGGTCCCGTCATGGTTGTTTTGTCCGTTGCCTTCATTGTGTTTGTCGCGATAGCTCACCAGGTCATTGAGGGTGAAACCGTCGTGGCAGGTGACGTAATTGATGCTGCACTCGGGTCCTTTGCCGGAATTGGCATAGATGTCGGCACTGCCGCAGATGCGGCTGGCGAACGATCCGAGCATCCCATCATCGCCTCGCCAGAAACGCCGGACATCATCTCGGTACCGGCCATTCCACGACGCCCATCGCCGCTCCGAAAAACGACCCACCTCGTACGCACCGGCGGCGTCCCATGCCTCGGCGATGATCTTCACGTCTCTCAAGATCGAGTCCTCGGCGATCCGTTCGAGAAGCGGGGCGTTGGCCAGCAACTTGCCGTCGCCGTCCCGACCGAGGATCGACGCCAGGTCAAAACGGAATCCATCGACATGCATCTCGATCTTCCAATAACGGAGCGCGGCCAGGACGTGGTCCCGCACCACGGGATGGTTGGCGTTGATGGTGTTGCCGGTACCCGTGCAATTAATGTAGCGGCGTTTGTCTGACGCCAGCATGTAGAAAATCGCATTATCAATCCCGCGGAAACACAACGTTGGGCCCAGCTCACTTCCCTCCGCCGTGTGATTGAACACGACATCCAGAATCACCTCGATGCCGGCCTGATGGAGCGCCAGGACCATTTCCTTGAACTCCAGCGTCTGCTGACCCAACCCTCCCGCACTACTGTAGGATGCTTTCGGAGCGAAGAAGGCCACGGGATCGTAGCCCCAGTAATTCCTGAGTGGCTTGCCTGTTTGGGGATTGATGCCAGCCACCTGGCATTCGTTGAACTCGTGTACGGGCATCAATTCCACGGCCGTAATTCCCAGCTCTTTCAAATGGGGGATCTTTTCCACCAGGCCGCGGTACGTGCCGGGATGCTCCACGCCGGAGCTTGGGTGAATAGTGAAACCACGAACATGCATTTCATAAATCACTATCCTTGACGAGGGATGTCTGAGCGGCTGGTCGTCATGCCAGTCGAAGTGATCGTCAGTAAACACGCATTTCGGCATGGCTCCGGCATCATCGACGTTCGAACAAACCATGTCTGGCTCCGGCGCAGACGGGTCATATCCGCGCGCCAGGCCAAGATCCGAATCCGGGAATGGCGAGATTGCCGTCGCAAATGGGTCCAGTAGCAGCTTCTTAAAGTTGAAACGATGTCCTTCCCTGGGTCGGTACGGGCCATCCATCCTGTAGGCATAGAGTTGACCGGTACGGATCCCTTCGACCCATACGTGCCAAACATCACCTGTGCGGTTGCGTTCGGGATCGAGATCAATAACCCTGGCCGGGGTTGCGTCTCTGGGTTGATCGAACAACTCGAGCCGAACGCGGCTGGCGTGACGGCTGAATAAGGCAAAGTTAACTCCTCCCTCCGTCTCATGGGGCCCCAACGGCAAGGGAACGCCCCTCCGCACTTCCGTGCGTTCGGAGACTTCGGCCACGTAATCACTCAGTGGTCGTTCAGGCGTCTTCATTCCTTCGGCGCGCGCATCGGGTCTTACTGCCAGTTCGCCTGTCGGCCCGGACGACACCGGACTTTTTTGGGGTCGCATTCCTCTGGGTGCTGTCGCCTTTTGCATTGGGTCGGGTCCTTTCATTCTCTCTGCGTTCGAGATCGGGTCACGGCTGCCACAGGATGTGGGCGTCTTCCAGAGGAACGGCCACGCCGTCGAAGTGCGGTATGAGTCGCACCGTATAGTCCGTCGCCGGGCGGGCTGCAGGAACACGAGCGCCATAGGTGTAGCCGTTCGTACCCACCAGAGGTCGCAGGCGCTTCATCTCCTGCCGCACGAGAGCGCCGTCCCCGACGTAATCGGCAAAGAGCTCGACACGGACGGCTTCCGGGTCGAGGTCAGCGAAATACACGTGGGCCTCGAATACGTTCTGTTCGCCGTCGGCCATGACCTCCACGTCGCGGATGTGAAGGTTGGCCCATTTCTGTTCCAGACTGTTCCGCCAATCCACAATCTGCCTGCCGATCGCGCCTCCATCGGCATTACGCAAACGGTAGGCGGCTGCAGCCGGGATGTAGTGCTGCTCGGTGTATTCTCGCACCGCTCGGTTGGCCGAGAAACGCGGTGTCAGTAGCGCCATGCTCTCCCGCATGCGCTTGACCCATGCGATGGGAATGTCGCTCTCATCTCGGGTATAAAACGCCGGGATCACTTCGCGCTCGAGCAGGTCGTAGAGCGTCCCGGCTTCGACGGCGTCCCAGGCGGGATCGTCGCCATGCTCCTGGCCGTCTCCCAGCGCCCACCCCACTTCCGGCGCGTAGGCTTCGGCCCACCAGCCATCCAGTTCCGAGAGATTGATGCCTCCATTGACGAGCACCTTCATGCCGCTCGTTCCACTCGCCTCCCAGGGTCGCCGTGGCGTGTTGAGCCAGACGTCCACGCCCTGCACCAGGTGTTCGGTCAACAGCATGTCGTAGTCGCTCAGGAAGACGATGTGGGGACGAATCCCTGGCTGGCGGATGAAGTTGATCCATTCATGGATCAAGGCCTGCCCCGCTTGGTCCGCCGGATGGGCCTTGCCGGCGATGATGAGTTGCACCGGGCGCGCGGGATTGGCCAGGAGGCGGAGCAGACGCGCCGGGTCGTGGAGTAGCAGGTTCGGTCGCTTGTAGGTCGCGAAGCGGCGCGCAAAGCCGATTGTCAATGCGTTGGGATCAAACACATGTTGCGCCTCTTCGACTTCTGCAGTCGACGCGCCGGAGGTGGTCAGTTGCCCGGACAATCTTTCGCGGGCGTACTCGACAAGGGACTTGCTGGCGGCGGTACGGAATCGCCAGAGCCGGGCATCGGAGACGAGGCGAATGTCCTGCTCCAGGGTTTTCGTCGTGCCCAGCCAGCGGTCCTTACCGCAAGCTTCCGTCCAGAGATCATCGGCCTGGGCCGAGTCCCAGCTCGGCATGTGGACGCCGTTGGTGACGTGGCCGACGGGCACTTCGTCCTCGGGCCAGTGCGGAAAAAGCGGCTCGAAGATATTCCGGCTCACCCTCCCGTGTAGGCGGCTGACGCCGTTGACCGCCCCGCTCCCGCGGATCGCCAGGTAGGCCATGTTGAAAGATTCCGAGGAGTCTTTCGGGTTCTGGCGGCCCATCGCCAGCAGGTCGTAGACGGTGATGCCAAGTTTGTGCTGGGCGTACCGGCCGAGGTATTGCTCGACGAGATCCGGGGCGAAACGGTCGAAGCCCGCGGGCACCGCCGTGTGGGTAGTGAAGAGGTTCCCCGCTCGCGTGATGGCCAGTGCGACTTCGAAAGGTTGCCTGGTCTCGTTCATGTAGGTCCTGGCTCGCTCCAGGATGGCGAACGCCGCATGCCCTTCATTCAGGTGGCAGACTTCCGGCTGGAGGCCGAGCGCGTGGAGCAACCGCCAGCCGCCGATTCCCAGCACGATCTCCTGCTGGAGCCGCAACTCCGGCCCGCCCCCGTAAAGCTCGCTGGTAATGCCCCTGTGCGCCGGGGAGTTTGCGAGGTCATTGCTGTCCAGGAGGTAGAGCGTGACTCTGCCGACCTGGACTTGCCAGGTGCGAAGCGAGACCGGGTAACCCGGTAGGTCGAGTTCGATCCGCAACCATTCGCCATTCGGTTGGCGCAGCGGCGTGATCGGCAACTGCCCCGGATCGTTGTAGGGGAAGAGGGCCTGTTGCGCCCCGTCCTTGTCAATTACCTGGCGAAAGTAACCTTGCTGGTAGAGCAGCCCCACGGCAACCACCGGCACCCCCAGGTCGCTGGCGGCTTTGAGCTGATCGCCAGCCACGTTGCCGAGCCCGCCTGAATAGATGGGGAGAGCTTCGCTTAACATGAATTCCATGCTGAAATACGCGACAACGGTCAGGGGGGATTGCGAGTAGGTCTGCTGGAACCACGCGGGCATCTCCGTCGACCGACGTCTCGTTTGCACGAGAGCATCGAGCTTCTCGCGAAATGCGGGGTCGGCTAACATGTGCCCGAGCTTGTCCCGCGAGATGGTCTGGAGAATAACCCAGGGGTTTCGGGTGCGATCCCAAAGGGTAGGATCGAGCTGTCGCCACACGTCGTCGGCAAAATGACTCCAGGACCAGCGCATGTCCAGTGCGAGCTCGGCCAGGAGAGCGAATCCCTCGACGTCGTTGGGTAGGGGACGGGACATCGAGTTGCTGTTCAACGTGGGGTTGCTCATAGGATTGCCTTTACCTTCCTCTTGACCGGGGACCTGTTGTTGTCATGCGCATTCCCGGTCGGTTTGAGGCTCGCGGATCCCGGCCCGGACGATGGCCAGGAACTGCTCGGCATTCAGGCTGGCGCCGCCGATGAGGGCGCCATCCACGCCGTGCCGGCCAAGCAACGCAACGGCGTTCTCCGGCTTGACGCTGCCTCCGTACTGGATGTCGAGCGTCTGGGCCGACGTCTCGTCGAACATCCGACCGAAGCGGCGCCGGATGACGGCGTGCGCCTCCTCAGCCTGCTCAGGCGTCGCATGGTGTCCCAGACTGCCGATCGCCCAGACCGGTTCGTACGCGATGGTCAGGCGGTTCAAGGTATCCGCCGACAGGCCGGCCAATCCCTGGATGAGTTGCCGGTCGAGGACCGCTTCGGTCTCGTCGGCCTCACGTTGCTTCAGGTTCTCGCCGACGCAAAGGATCACGTCGAGGCCGGAGGCCAGAGCAACCCGTACTTTTCGGTTGATGAACGCATCGGATTCGCCCAGCGTGTGCCGGCGCTCGCTGTGACCGAGGATGACGTACCTGCAGCCGAGATCGAGGAGCATCGTCGGGCTGACCTCACCGGTGAACGCGCCTTCCTTCTCGGGATAGAGGTTCTGCGCCCGAGCGCGACGCGGCTGCCCTCGAGGATCTCACCGACGAGGGCCAGATAGGGGAAGGGCGGACACACAGCGACGGATACGCGGTCCTCGGTACCCATGCCGTCCAGCACGGCCGTGGCCAGCCGCCTGGCGGCGGCGGTGGTGGTATACATCTTCCAGTTACCGACGACGAATTTCTTTCGCATGTCCGGTGTCCTTTGGGTGCTCAGGGAGCCTTCGGCGGATGATCCGCCATGCGACGCCCTCTCCCTACTCATCCAGCTCCATCGCCATGTCGTACTCGCCACGGTAGAGCGACGTGATCGCGCCGTATTTCAGGTGCTCGCTGCCTTGAGCGGACGGCTTCGGATGAGGCCTTGTCAGCGCCTCGCTCTTGGATGCGATGCAGGCCATCAGCTCTTTCCAGGACTCGACGAACGATCTGGCCCCTTCGTCCTGGAGCTGGGCGGCCAGGGCTTGGACGTCGACGCCGGCCTTGGCGAACCTGGAGAGCACCGCCTCGCAGTCTCCGCCGTGCGGGGGGAGAATGTGGTTGATCACACCATGCTCAGCCAGGGCGCTCAACGTACTCTCGGGCATGGTGTTCACCGTGAAGGGGGCGACGAGGGCCTCGATGTAAAGGAGATCGGAGGCCGAGGGGTCCTTGGTTCCGGTGCTGGCCCACAGGAGGCGCTGCGGGCGGACGCCGGCGTTGCGAACCTTCAGGTAACGTGGGGAGTCGACCAGGCTGCAATACGCCGCATAGGTGCGTTTTGCGATGGCGATGCCGAGCTGGTTTCTCAGAGTCTCGGGCGCCTTCCCCGTGACGGCCACGTCCCAGCGACTGATGAACATCGAGGCCACAGAGCTGACGTTGGGATTCAGGCCGGCGGCGATCCGCCGCTCGATGCCTCGCAGATACGCTTCGGCGGCGGCCACGTATTGCTCGCGAGAGAAGAGCAGGGTGACGTTCACTGGCACGCCCGCGAAGATGGCCTCCTCGATGGCGGGGAGTCCCTCCCGGGTTCCCGGTATCTTGATGAAGAGATTGTCCCGTCCCGCCTGGGCATGGAGAGCCTTCGCCGCGGCAAGGGTGCCGGGTGTGTCGTGGGCCAGCAGGGGCGAGACCTCGAGCGACACCCAGCCGTCCACGCCGTCGGTCCGGTCGTGGATCCGCCGAAACAGATCGGCGGCCTGATTGAGGTCCTCCAGCGCCAGCTCGAAGAACAGCACCTCGCCCGACTTGCTTTCCTTCAGTTTCCGGCGGATGGCGTCGTCGTAGTCGTGGCTGTTCCTGATGGCGTGGTCGAAGATCGTGGGGTTCGAGGTGAGCCCCGTGACCGTGAACTCCTGGATGTAGCGGCGGAGCGTGCCGCTGGTCAGCAGGCCGCGAGTGATGTTGTCGAGCCAGAGGCTCTGGCCCATATCATGGAGTCTTTGCGTCGCTCGGGTCGCTCTCTTCATCATTCCACCCTCGGAGATGATTGAACTTCGCGAGTCTTGTCGAATCGTTCGAGACGTCTGGAATGGACCCTTCATGGCCCAACCTTCTGCTTCATCAGCGCCTGCACTTTGGCCAGGCGGCGCTTGTGTCGCTCGGCGCCGCTGAAGCGAGCGGCCAGGAAGGTCTCGATGAGTTCCCAGGCGAGCGCGTCCCTGATCACTTTTCCACCCAGGCAAAAGACATTCATGTCGTCATCTTCGACGCCCTGATGGGCCGAGAAGACATCATGGATGAGCCCGGCACGCGCGCCGGGACCTTGTTCGCGGCGATGGACGCCCCGACGCCGCTGCCGCAGAGCGCCACGCCGCGTTCAACCTCGCCCGCGGAGATGGCCCTGGCCAGGGGGATGATGAAGTCGGGGTAGTCATCTCCGGGGTTCATTTCATGTGCGCCGAAGTCCACGACCTCATACCCCGAGCCACGCAGCGACTCCGCCACCTGTCCTTTCAAGGTAAACCCTCCATGGTCCGCGGCGATTCCCACGCGCATCATGGTTTCTCCTTGACCTGCCGGAGCAAGTTATGGGTTTGCTTGCGGACATTCTCCACGGTGAAGCCATAGTGCTGCATCACGACCGGCCCGGGGGCCGATGCCCCGAAGGTGTCCACCCCGATCACGGCGATCTGGGGACCGACGTAGGATCTCCAGCCGAGGGACGCACCGGCCTCGATGACCAGGAGGGGCACGCCCGGGGGCAAGACCTCGTCCCGATACCGGTCCGACTGCATCGAGAAGACGCCGGTACTCGGCACACTGACTGCCCTCGCCTGGACGCCCTCGCTCGCCAATCGATCACGAGCCTCCAGCGCCAGATGCACCTCTGATCCGGTCGCGATCAGGATGATGTCGGGCCGGGCACCTGACGGAGAGTCGGCAAGGACATACCCACCCAGCGGCACTCCCGCGGGTATGCCCGGATAGCGGGCCAGATCGAGCACGGGGAGTCCCTGCGCGTCAACACCAGGGCGACGGGACCTTCCCTCCGCTCGATGGCGAACCGCCAGGCGGCGACCGTCTCGTTGGCGTCCGCCGGCCGGATGACAACCATGCCGGGGATCGATCGCAATCCCACCAGTTGTTCGACAGGCTGATGGGTCGGGCCGTCCTCTCCCATGGCGATGCTGTCGTGCGTGAAGACATAGATCACCGGCAGGCCGTTCATGGCCGCCAGTCGCATCGGTGGACGCATATAGTCGCTGAAGATCAGGAAGGTCGCTCCGAAGGGGATGAGGCCGCGGTGCAACGCCATGCCGTTCAGGATGGCGCCCATGGCATGCTCCCGGATGCCGAAGTGCATGTTGCGGCCCGCCCGGTCCTCCGGCTCGAAGTTCCCGGCCCCGTCCATGTTCGTGTGGGTGCTGGGAGCCAGATCGGCCGAGCCCCCCATCATTTCCGGCAGGCGAGAGCCCAGGACGGCGATCGTCTTTCCCGAAGCGATGCGGGTCGCCATAGGGCCGTCCGACGAGGTGAATGTCGGGAGGTTGGCGTCCCAGCCTTCCGGGAGCCGCCGGTGCACGACACGCTCGAACTCCGCGGCCAGGTCCGGGTGTTCTTCCGCATACGCCTCGAGACGTAATTCCCATTCCGCCTGCGCGGTGCCTCCTCGCGCAACCGCTTCCCGGAAGTGCTCCAGGGCTTCCTCGGGGATATGGAAGGGGGGTTCTACCGGCCAGCCGAGTCGCTCCTTGGTCAGGCGGACCTCCTCCAGACCGAGCGGCTCCCCGTGCGCCGCCGCGGTGTCCTGCTTGTGGGGACTGCCCAAGCCGATGTGGGTGCGAACGGCAATCAAGGACGGCCGGCCTCTCTCTTCCCGTGCAGCCTCCAGTGCGATGGCCACCGCGTCGATGTCGTTGCTGTGCTCGATGCGCTGGACGTGCCAGCCGAAGGCGGCGAAACGGGCCATGCGGTCTTCGGTGAAGGCCAGCTCCGTGCTGCCTTCGATCGTGATGTGGTTGTCGGCATAGAGGACGATGAGCTTGCCCAGCCGCAGGTGACCGGCCTCCGATCCGGCCTCGGAAGAGATCCCTTCCTCGAGGTCGCCGTCGCTGGCCAGGACGTAGGTGTAATGGTCCACGATCGGGTGACCCGGTCGATTGAATCGCGCCGCCAGGGCGACCTCGGCGATGGCCATGCCGACGGCATTGGCCAGGCCTTGCCCCAGGGGACCGGTGGTGGCCTCGACGCCGGGGGTCTTGCCGTATTCCGGATGGCCCGGGGTATGGCTTCCCCACTGGCGGAACTTCTTGAGTTCCTCAAGCGGCAAGTCAAAGCCCGTGACATGAAGCAGGGCGTACAGGAGCGCGCATCCATGCCCGGCCGAGAGAACGAATCGGTCCCGATCGGGCCAGAGGGGATCACGCGGGTTGAACTTGAGCGAGCGATCCCAGAGCGCGTAGGCCATGGCCGCCGAACCCAGAGGCAGGCCGGGATGACCGGACCCGGCTTTCTGCACGGCGTCCACGGCCAGGAAGCGCAGGGTGTTGACGCAGAGTTCGTCCAGTTCGGGCGGAGCGATCGTGGCCGGGGGTGAAGCGATGGTGGCCAGGGATGTCATGGTGACGATGAACCTCCACTGATCGTGATCGGGACCCGGCGGCGACTCTCTGCTTGAGATGGACCGTCGGTAAGAAGGGCAGCCTTGGCCCGAGACGGGTCGGCGAGCCGTCCCGGCGGCAAGATTTCCGGCACGTCCAGACGCGCGACTCCGATCCGGTTGTCGGCCATCCCGTAATACACGTCAAATCGATCGGGCAAGCCGAGATCGTCGCGCCGGTCGATGGCGGTGGGAAACACGACGTTGGCGACGGTCCCGATGCGTTCCTGCGGTAAATCCGGCGTCAGAACCGGCTCCGGCGAACGATAGCGGATCACCCGCGGATGCTCCTCGGAGAGGATCAGCACCCCGGCGGAGTAGCATAACTTGTGCGCCGCCGTGCTCGGCTCCGCCAGTTCGTGGACGCCGTGGTAAATGACCATCCATCCGTGCCGCGTCTGGACCGGAGGAGTGCCGCCGCCGATCTTGAGCTGCTCCCATGGTGCCACCGGACCGGCTAGCCGGTTATGCAACTCAAAGTGGCAGAGGTGATAGGGCTCGTCGCCAGCCTCGCCCAGTGGACAGTAGGAAATCCAGATGCTCTCTCGATGGAGATCCACGACGCGGGGCGCCGGTTGGCAGACCGTCTCCTCCGGACGAGTCCCGGGAAAGAGAGGCCTATGGAGGATCGCCATGGCCGGTTTCCCATCAGGATCGGGAATGGCGACGGGGAAGACGCTGGCATCCTTGTTGTCCACGCCGTCGAACTCGATGCCTTGATACGGCCGGAAGGTCGCTAGGCCCAGGCGCCGCCAGTGGAAGAGGTCCTCCGATAAGGCCAGGGCAATCCGAGGACCTTCGGGCGAGAGCGCCGTGTAGGTCATCACGTAACGCTTGAGATCTTCGCCATAAGTAATCCTCGGATCCTCGCAGCCGCCGCCGTCAGGCCGCAGTTCGTAATCCGCTTCTGGCTCCAGTGCGATACCGAGCCGCTCGACGCCCACCGGGTCGCCGGCCTCATTGAATTTCACCCGCGCGATGCCGATACGCGAGTAATTTCCCTTCGCGACCATTCGCGGAAAGAGGTAAAACTCGCCATCAGGTCCGCGAATCCCGGCCGGGTTGAGGACCCCTTCGACCTCCAGCGGATTGCCGGGATCGGGCTCCATCAGCATCCCGAGACGTTTCAGTTGAAAACCAGCCATTGCTTCTCCTCGGAAGGTCACGCCTGCCAGGCTCAACTTCGACAAGCGATGATTGTTTCGATGACCCGCTTGGTCTCATGCGGATCCCTGACCCGGATCGAGACGACGCCGGCTTCCTCGGCCGGATAGTCGTTGCCGCCGGGGAACAAGGCATCCCCCACGAAGATCATCTCTTCGATGCCAATGCCGAGAATGTCTCGTAGCTTCCGAATCCCGTAGGCCTTGTCGATACTGGGCTTCGTGACATCAATGGACGTCGCGCCGCCCAGTCGGACGGAAAACCCGGGAATCAACGGGTCAAGGATGGCTTTCATCCCCTTCCGCTTGGTGAAATCCGGGTCCCATTTCACCTTTTCTTCCAGGGGGGCTTCTTGACCCAATGCGGAATAAGTGATCTGGCTTCCCCGGTCTTCGATCACCTCGCCCCAGACCTTCGCCGCCTTCAGGCCAGACTTCTCGATCGCCTTCTTCAGTGAGCTGATGATCTTCTCTTTCTGTTCACCGGTGAAATCCTCTGCGTAGAGTTTCTCCCAGCCTTTATCGTATTTGTAGAACTGTGTTCCACATGTAGGCAAGAGAGAAAGACTCTTCAGGCGTTCGTCGTCGGCAAGGTGAGAGAGCACTTGTTTCTGAAATTGCGGCCAGTTGCCGCCGGATATTACGGCGACCTTGATCGTATCGAGCAGCTTATCGAAGAGTGCCGCCATCTCGGAATCGAGCGCCGACTTGCTCTGGGCGAGTGTTCCGTCCAGGTCGAAGACGATGAGCTTTTTCATGGTGTCCTCCGCCGAACTTATTCCGGCAGTGCGACCTCCAGCAAGCTGACCGCATTGTGCGGCCGGTAGGAACATGCGCCGACCTCCGCCGGCAAGAGCACGACATCGCCGCGGCCGACGGGATGATGGGTGCCCTTGTGCTCGAGCTCCGCGTCGCCGCCGATGGAAATCAAGACCCGCGGCGTACCCGCCTCGCCGACTGGGAAGGGCGTCATTCCCGTGTGCCGCCACACCGAGAAATGTCCACAATGAAAGAGCCGCTCTCGCCGTGCCGGCGCATCCTCCAGCACCACCGGAGCCACCGGACCGATCGCGACTTGGTCGAAATCGACGCAGGCCATCGCCTGCTCGACTTGCAGAGGCCGAGTCTTGCCGGACTTGGGGTCGAGGCGATCCCAGTCGTACAGGCGAAACGTGACATCGCTGTTCTCCTGCACTTCGAACACCACGACGCCGCTGAGGGAGTGAACGGTCCTGGCTCGGAGGAAGACGGCGTCGCCGACCCTCGGCGCAAAGCTTGCCAGCAGGTCCGCCACCGCCCGACTCGCGAGGGCCCGCTCGAGATCGTCTCGCGTCGTGCCTGGCTTCAGGCCCGCGTAGATACGGCTGGCCGGCCCCGCCTCCAGCACGACCCATGCTTCGGACTTGCCGCTCTCGCCCGCTGGGATATAGTCCGTCTGGTCATCCTCGGGATGCACCTGAACCGAGAGCTTTTCGTGGGCGTCGAGGAACTTGAGGAGCACGGGGAACCGTCGGAAACGGCCCGCGAGTCTTCCCAGCAACTGGTCCGGCGACTGCTCCAGCAGTTGCCGGATCGTCGATCCTCTGAGCGGCCCGTCGGCCACCTTGCTGAGATGGTCATCGCGGTCGCTCAATAGCCACGCTTCGCCGATGGGTCCGTCGCCGGGCAGCGGTGCCGTGAGCAGCTCAGCCAGGCGCCGGCCGCCCCAGATCCGATACTGGTAGATCGGCTCGAATCGCAACGGATACATCGGCAACTTGCTCATGTCATGTCTCCGCTTGGAGCCCGGCGGACGAGGCCGCCGCGGGCGCATTCTCTCGACTCGATGCCGTTCAGTTCAGTGACTATGCTTCTTCGCTGAGTGATACTCCTTGCGAATATGTTCGATATCTGCTGAGGGCGGCGGGAACGTCATCTTCAGCCCTTCCAGGTGTTCCACGACGATCCGGGCCACGGCGAGGTTCCTGAACCACTTGTGGTCGGCCGGGATAATAAACCAGGGGGCATGCTCGGTGCTGCAACGGGAGAGTGCATCCTCGTAAGCCGCCATGTAGTCGTCCCAGTCGGCTCGCTCCTTGTAATCGGCCTCGCTGATCTTCCATTGCTTGGCAGGGTCGTCGAGCCGATCCTTGAAGCGTTTCAGTTGCTCGGCTTTGGAGATGTGAAGGTAGAACTTGAGGATATCGGTGCCGTCCTCGACGAGGCCGCTCTCGAAGGCGTTGATTCGATCGTAACGGCGGGACCATATCTCTGGTGGGACCAGGTCATGAACGCGAGCGACCAGGACATCCTCGTAGTGTGAACGGTTGAAGATGGTCACTTCGCCGCGGGCCGGCGTGGCGCGATGGATCCGCCAGAGGAAATCGTGCGCCCGCTCCTCGGCGGAAGGCTGCTTGAATGCCACCACCTTGCAGCCTTGTGGGTTCATCGAACCCAGGATGTGATTGATCGTCCCGTCCTTGCCCCCAGCGTCCAGCGCCTGCAGGCAGATCAGGAGCGATCGCCGTCCATCCGCATAGAGTAACTCTTGCAGGTCCCTCAGCCTCTGCTGATCGTGCTGGATCTCCTTGGCCGCCTCCTTGTGACCTTCGTGATGGTTCTTGAACCTCGGGTCGATGTCTTGGAGCTTGACGGTGGTGCCGGGCGCCACTTTGAAGCGTTCCACATCGTTCATATCGTTCCTCCTGCCAACGGCCGACGACGATCTTCCGGGTATGCTGCACGATGGCCGTCAGGTGCCGCGAGTCGTCCGCGATCGCTGGTCCTCGGCCGCCGCGCCTCGACCGTGCCGACTCCGACCAAGCGTCTTGGGGGCCATCCCTTGTAAATGACCTTCGGTTCAAGCTTCCGGTCGGAGGCCGACCGGAAGCTTCTGTCACGCGGATCTCGTTGGCAACCCGGCCGGGGTCGAGGCGCGGATCTTGCCTAGCACCTCGAACGCGAGCGGGACGGTGGTGACGGCACCGACCAGGAGGAGCGTCCACCCAACGGCCTTGCGTTGGCTCTCGGGCAGGCAATCCGCCAGCAAGAGGCCGAGCCCGGCGCCGAGGGCCGCCCGGGTGCCGACGAGCAGGGCGAGTTCCGGCACGGTAACCTGAACTTCTCTCATAGCAGGGATCCTCTGGATTCATCCTGACCCGATCGCCGGGATGGGTCGGGAAGATGCCCAGTCAGATTCTGTGAAGGTTCCGGTCGAAGGCCGACCGGAACCTTCCGTCAGACGGGTCTCGTTGAGTCACGCGCCAACGGTGGCCAGTTGTTCGCCATGGACCGTCGCCGAATTCGCCTCGGACTGATCCACGAGGTCCTTGGCCCGTTCGACTTCCTCGGGCGTCCCGTGGGCGACCAGGAGGAGTTTGCCGTTCTTCACATGGGTTTCGTATTGCAAGACGCTGTCCTTCGGGATGCCGATGCTGTACAGTGCGGCCCCCAGGGCGCTGAGCCCGCCCACCACGGCGGCGCTCTCGAGCGCGCCGACGATCCAGGCCACGAGCGGTCCCGCCACGAGCACCGTCCCGACGCCGGGCAACCAGAAGAACGCGGAGCCGAACAGCAGCCCCCAGAAGCCGCCCCAGAAGGCCCCCTGCTTGCCCCAGTACTTCATGCGGTCGCCGGTGGTGTAGTAGCCGACGACGTTCTCCTCCGTGTGGTAATCCTTGCCGATGATCGACAGCTTCTTCATGTCGAAGCCGCTCTTCTGAAGTTCGCGGATGGCGTCTTCGGCCCGCTCGTGGGACTCGAAGATCGCGACGACGGAGTTCTTGTCTGACATCATGCAGTTCCTCGTGGGTAAGCGGTTGTGAATGTCGTAATGATTGACGTGCAAAACGGTGAATAATTAGGTCATTGTTATATCGGGCTGGCCCATCGGTTTCGTCCCGAGTGCTTGCGGCCGTGCCATGTAGCCGCAAGCAAAAAAAAGCCGGCGCGGTCGAGGACCTGAGGGTCTTCGACCGCGCCGGCTTACTCTTCGACGGGCCACCCGGAAAGGCCGGGCTGCCCTTCGTTCAGTCATCCGACAACTGCAAATCATCTCCGGGGGGCCGACGGGTGGTTGTCCCATTTCGACTCCCGCAGAACACTCGCCATGGTACGCCCTGCGGAGAGAGAAAAGCAAGTTTATTCGTCTTCAGGCCACGGAATTATCGATACCAGATCGGTTCAAGAGACGCCGACCAAAGTTCGGGCCCTTGACGCCGACCGTCCGCCCGCGGGCCTTCCGGCAGCTCTGGGCACCCTCGAGACTGGCCGTCCCCGGGTGGCCTTGCTGAAATCAAGCGATTTTGATTGCCTGTCCAGTCGCCGACAACAGCGTGGGGATCACCTGGCCATCGAGATCGGCTTCGAAGCACGATGTCAGGCATTCCCCCTCCCGTTCCACCAGCCTGCTGCCGGCATCCTGCTCCTTGGCCTCGCCCATGCATGACTTCTCGTCAAGCCACAGCCGATCGTTCGGGTTCGGTCAGACGGCCCGAGTGAAGGGGTGGTGTCGGGAGCCGGATACGGCCGTCACGGGTGGTATGGTCGCTACAATTGAGCACACTCGAACATAAAGATCGTTCCCGGACGCCGGGGCCCGGCTCCGGTCAAAGGCTGCGGCCTCGGGCGAGGGCGTCGAGGGCGGTGCGAGCATAGGCCGCCTCCTGCGACTTCGGATACCCGCGAGCCACGAGTTTGAGGATGCCGACGGCGGCGAGGAGCAGGGAAGCCTTCGGGTCATCCGTTTGCTACGGCAAGCCCGAGCCGCCCTCCGCTGGCGCCCGGATGCGGATGCATGCGTGGGTTTGTCTTGACAAGCGGAAAAATCTCCCGCATAATGACCGATGAATCACCCCCCCAACCACTTCGGCGGTTGGGCAGCAGGGCCACCCGAAAGGGTGGCCCTAGCTTTTTTCTGGGCAGTCATGGATGAAAACTAACGTCTATATCGACGGCTTCAACCTCTACTTTGGCTGCCTGAAGCGGACCCCGCATAAGTGGCTTGACCTGGATGCCTTCTGCCGGGCGTCGTTCCCGCCTCCACGAAACCAGCTCAACCGCATCCGCTATTTCACGGCCCACGTCAACGCCCGGCCCAACAACCCGCAGCAACGCCTTCGGCAACAGACCTACCTTCGTGCCCTGCGGACCATCCCCCACCTAACGATTCACCTCGGCAGTTACCTGGAAAAGCCGGTCCGCATGCCGCTGCATCCGCCGCCGGCGACGGGGCCGAAGACGGTTCAGGTGATGAAGAGCGAGGAAAAAGGCTCGGATGTCAACCTCGCCGCCTACCTGCTGGTGGACGCCTTCGACGATGATTACGAGGCGGCCGTGGTCGTGTCGAACGACTCCGACCTGGCGGAGCCGATCCGCCTGGTGCGGCAGAAGTTCAAGAAGAAGGTGCTGGTCCTGCATCCGTGCGGGCCGGGGCGGTCACCCAGCATCGAACTCCGCCGGGTGGCGACGAAATCGCTGATCGTGGATGCGTTGCTGCTGCCCACCTGCCAGTTTCCGGCGACGCTCACCGATGCTCATGGGACGATCCATAAACCGGCGAGATGGTGACGCGGCGGTGCGGAAAGCACGAGCGAACGACCGTGATGAGCTGATTTCCGCCGCGGAAGTCGCGTGCTATGCGTACTGCCCCGAGCAGTGGCGGCTGGAGTACGGGCTGGAGTTGCCTCCGGCGAACAGGGCGGCCCTGGATGCCGGCACGCGGCATCACGCGGGGAAGGCCCTGGCGGAGCGGATCGCGACGGTCCTGGGCATGGTCGGCATCGGGATGATGGTCCTGGCGGGCCTGGTGCTGCTGTGGATGCTCCTGCGATGACGGGCACGCCGTGGATGGCCGTGGTCGCGGTGCTGGGGCTGCTGCTGGGCCTATGGCTGGTGCTGGCGGGCCGGGGGATGCGGCTCCGCCACGGCCTCGGCGGCGGCCGGACGGTGTCGCTCGACCGGGTCACGCTCACCTCGGCGCGGCTGGGCCTGACCGGCAGGCCAGACCGTCTGATCAAAGCCGATGGCTCGATCGTCGTCGAGGAATGGAAGTCCGCCCGGAGTTTGAGGCCCTGGCACCGGGCACAGATGGGCTGCTACTTCCTTCTGGTCGAGGAGGAGCTGCGGATTCGGCCGTCGCATGGCTTAATCATCTGCGGCGGCGGGACGCGGCACCGGATCGAGAATACCGAGGCGCTGCGGGCGTGGGTGCTCGACCTGGCCGGACAGATTCGGGTGGCGAGGGCGGCGGTCGATCAGCCGATCCCGGTCAACCCGAAACCGGGCCAGTGCCGACCGTGCGGCATGCGGGGGCATTGCGGGCAGGCCCGGCTGTGAAGCGGTAATATCAAGCCGACTGTGCGTGGCGCGGGTGGCGACGGCAAGAAACGGTTGACGGGATTGACGCTGCGTGCTTAGAGCGTTGGTATGCAAAATGGATCACCCATTAGCCTTGTAAAAAAGACAACCAGATCGCTATGTCGGCTGGGTGGGGGGATCGTGCGCCGGAATGTCAGCGCCGAGCCTATCGACGTCAGAGCGGAACATTATGCCCGTGCGGTCAGGACGTTCGCCTCGAATCTGAAGATCAAATCGGTCGTGGAACTGGGCTGCGGCGATTTCGGCGTCGGCCGGATGATTGCCAGGGCGAGCGTCTGCTACACCGGCGTCGATCGGTCGGTATCGGTCGTCGCCCGCAACCGGGAGCTGTTCGGGGGCCGCAAGGTGCGGTTCCTCGTCGGAGATGCCGTCCGCGACCCGCTGCCGGACGGCGATCTCTGCCTGGTTGGCGACCTTTTCCGGCACCTGTCGAACGCCGAGATACGCCTGATGTTGATGAGGCTGAAGAAGTATTCATACTGGATATTCAACGATCATCAGCCGCCCGTCGGCACGTTCATCCCAAACCTGGAAAAGCCGCCCGGACCGGCGACGCGGCTGGACCGCAACTCCGCCTTGGACCTGCGCCTGCCGTCGTTCGGCGTCCGGCATGTGGAATTCTTCGCTGGCTACCTCTCTGAAAAACCTGTATACCATCCACACGAACGAATA
Source organism: uncultured Planctomycetota bacterium (assembly GCA_963815795.1). Classification (GTDB taxonomy): domain Bacteria; phylum Planctomycetota; class Planctomycetia; order Isosphaerales; family Isosphaeraceae; genus JAKAUH01. The sequence goes on from CAWFIC010000017.1 coordinate 1,051,706, forward strand.
TGCAGCTTCCTCATCCGCAGGAATTGCCAGTCGCCTCACCTGGACCCGGCGTATCTGGACTAGCCCGGGTCGAAAGTTCCGGGGTCGGCGTTACGGCGGGCATGCTCTCCGTGCTCATGCTCTCGCCCGATCCCAGGGTGACCGGTGGCGTGACGGTTTTCATCGAGGCGATGAAGGCCAGGCTTGATGGCTGCAAGGTGACGTCGTTCTGGGTCGGCAGCCTCGAAGATGGCCGCGAGGGACGGCTGGCGATGCTCGGTCGGGTGCTGGTGACGCCGTTCCGCCTGGCGTGTCTGGTACATCGGAATGGATTCGATGTGGTCCATATCAATCCGAGCCTGACCTATAAGTCGGCATTGCGCGACGGCCTCTTGCTGCTGTCGCTCCGCCTGATCGGCTATCGCCGCGTCTTGGTCTACATTCACGGCTGGCAGGATCGCGTCGCCGAGCGGTTCGGGCGCACGCCGGTCCTGCGCCGGGCGTTCGCCTGGCTGCTCAACGGCACGGCTCGCGTCATGGTGCTGGCAGCCCCGTTCCGTGACGCGCTCATCGGCTTGGGCGTCGAGGCGGAGCGGATCACGCTGACGCGTACCATGTTCGACGGCGAAGAGTTGCGGTCCGCAGGCGAGAAGACATCGCCGTCGGCGCGGCGCAGCGTGCTCTTCATGTCGCGCTTCGTGCGCGAGAAGGGGATATTCGAGCTGGTGGAGGCTTTCGCGCGGATCGCTGGCGATTTCCCCGGCGTCGGTCTCGTCCTTGCGGGTGACGGCCCGGAGCGGACGCGGTTGCAGGAACGGGTGGTTGCGCTGGGGCTGGCAGACCGGGTTTCGTTCCCCGGCTATGTCGGCGGAGCGGAAAAGACCAGGCTGCTGTGGGGATGCAGCGTGTACGCCCTGCCTACGCTGGCGGAGGGCATGCCAGTCGCTCTCCTCGAAGCGATGGGGGCGGGGAAGGCGCTGTTGACAACGAATGTTGGCGGCATCCCTCACGTCGCATCCGACCCGGAAAATGGCGTGGTCCTCGACGCGGTGACGGCGGATGCGGTCGAGACAGGGTTACGTCGGCTCCTGGGTGACCCGGCATACTGTGCGGAGGTAGGGCGACGGAACGCCGCGCGTGCCTGGGAGCGGTTCGAGGCGACGCCGGTGACGGCGGAGATGGAAGCCCATTACCGCGAGATTGTCCGGCAACCTCTACCCGGATGATCTGCCGCCAGTCCGTCGTGAAATGCCGGGATTTCATGTTGGCGCAGGCTTGCCAGTCGCGGCGGAGGCCGGAGCCGGCGAAAGTGACGGTGTCGCGACCCGGGCGGCGGTTGATCGTGTCGAGGGCGTCCATCAGCCGGCGGCGGCGGTCGGTGTCCCGACCGACGAACAGGTCGGCCTGGGCGGTGGCCTGGGGCGTCAGCTCGGTCAGCATGACGCCGCACTTGGCGTACGCGAAGCCGGGGCGGTAGATGCGGCGTAAGGCGGCGGTGGCGTGGACGATCAGCTCGGCCGTGTCGCTGGTGGGGAAGGGCAGGGAGATACCGATAGACGGGGCATAGTACGCTTCGGCCGCGGCGTAAGGGCTGTTCTGGAGGAAGACGGTCAGGTGGCAAGTGGATTCTCGGCCGGCTATCGCAGCGACGGGCCTTTGACGTCCACGCTGGCGTCGCGGGGAACGGGGGATTGGCGGCGGATGCCGTCGGCCCAGCTCTCGACGATCAGCTCGCCCGCGTCGTTGCGGCGGACGGTGCCGGCGGCGTGGTGCAGGCCGCCGTGCGGGTCGAGGAAGGTCGCTTCGACCGTCTGGCCTTCCCGCGTCCGCTCGGTCAGCTTGCCGCGCCGCCTGGTGAGGCGGACCCACTCCCGTTCGACCAGGCCGCTGGCTTCGTCCTGGGGCTGCGCATCGCCGGTCATGGCTTGCCGTCCATCAGGTCGCGGGCGAAGTAGAACACGGCGTTATAGGCTTTCTTCTGGCCGTCCTTCAGGGCGTCGGTCTGGCCGGTCGCCTGGTCGGCTTCCCGCCATCCGGCCGAACAGAAGTCGATCACCTTCTGGAGCGACTCGCGGCCGATGGCGGTCATGGGGCTACCGGCTGCGGGCATGGGCATGGCCGGTGTGCTCCTCGCGGCGGGTCCATTTCCGCGCGTCGTCATCGCGGCCCGGGTGTGTCGTCGCGGCAGCGGCGGTTCCGCCGTCGTGCGGCGGCTCCGGCGGCGGAGGTTCGGATCGACGGTCGCGGTGCCGCTCCTGATCGCGCCGGTCGTCCCTCAAGTCCGTGCGGATGAGGTGCAGGGCATGCAGGGCGGCGACGCCCATGCCGGTGAGGGCCGAGCCGATCATGGCCCAGATCGCCACTCGTTCCAGCAGGGGCGACTTCGCCTCGCGGGCGATCGCCATCGTGTCGCGGGCGGCGCTGTGCAGCGGGTTGTGCACGACCGGGCCGGGCATGCTCAGGCGTCAGCCGTCTCGGCTTGCTTCTCCCGGAGGGCCTCGCGTTCCGCCCGCCGCTGCTGCCTGATCCAGACGCGGGCCTCGCGGGCGAGCTCGCCCAGCGCCAGGAGGTCGTCGGGGCCGTAGCTGTAGCTGTCCTGCCACTCGCCGTTCTTGTCCTTGTAGCGGCGGCGGAAGGTGGCCGAATACTGCGGGCCATGCTCGCCCTCCTGCCGCCAGATGGCAGCCCTGAGCAGGCCGTCGGGGATCTCGTGGACGGGCGGGTTGCCTTTGGGCTTACCGTCGGCAGCGGCGGGGTCGGTTGTCATATCATCCTCCATGGCTGTGTTGAAAACCGTGCGCGTCGTCAGCGTTCGGCGGCGGTGCCCAGGCGGACCGGCTTCATGCCGCGTTCGGCCCGGATGTCGTTGGCGAGCTGCTCGAAGAAGCTCTCGGCCTCGAAGACGACCCGCCGGCGCGACGGCGACGGCTCCGGCCCCTCGGCGTCCGCCTTGGGCCGCGGCGGGAGCTGCTTGGTATAGATGCCCTCGTCCTCGACGCGGTCGCGCCAGCCGTCGGCCTTGAGCCGCTCGCGGGCCCAGTCGGGCAGCTCGCCGTCGGGGCTGATCTGAATCTGGTTGTACCGGTCGCTCCACCGCAGGCGCAATTTGTCGCCGTCGGGGGAGACCGCGACCGTCTTCTTCTCGCTCACGTCGGGGAAGGGGCGGCGCTCGCGTTCCGCCGGCGGTGGTTCGACTGCGGTGGCGGCGGCGACCGGCGGAGCGGCCTCCTCGGCGGTGGCGGGCTGGAGCTGGGCCGCCTCGGCGGCGGCGGACTTGCGTTTGGTCATGGCGGATACCTCCCTGTTGTGGCGTCGTTTTCCGTATAGCGCCGGCAGCGTGGGTTGTAAAGCGAAACGTGCGGGGCGAGGCGGGCGGCCGGCCCGGGCCGTCGCTGAACATAAAGGGCGTTGAACTAACCCGCTTCGCGGGAGATGACGCGCACGTTGGCCTCCGCGGATGCTGTCCTTCGCCGCGCCCCACTCGGGCTCGCTGCCGAGGTCGAACCACTTCCTCACCGCCTCCCGTCCCCGGTCGTCGCCTGACCACCCCGCCGAGATCGCCGGCCGCCTGAGAGCGTGAGAAAGAATTCGAGCGATTGCCCTCGGAGGACGGCGACCTCGTGAACCACATGGGGCCTTCGGAATTCCGCCAGCTCTCCCTGGAACCTCGGTGCCCGGGCCGACCCGAGCGCCACGGACCGTCGTACGGGGCGAGTTGGCCGCCTCCGTAGGCGGTGTGGGGGCCGTGCGGCCCCCTCCTCAGACCCCGGCCGCCGCCGCCGCGCGCACCTTCGCCGCCGCTCGCAGGCTCACCGCTCGCATCAGATTATGAGCCAACGCATGCCACAACGCGATCGCCTTGGCCTTCAGTTGGCCCCGCACCCGCAACTGGATCAAGCCCCGGTTCCGCGCTGCGCGTTGACACATTCCGCCGTCGCGGCCCGCTCCTTGTAGATCGCCTTGGCCTCCGCGCCGGCCATCCGCTGCCGCCACGCCGCCACCGCCGGAGAGTCGCTGGGCTTCGGCGCGTAGCGATCCACCGTCGAATCCTTGGGCGCCGGCACCGGCGCGTACACCGTACAGCCCACCCCCTCGGCGCTGACCGCATCGATCTGGTCGTGCTGCGCGAAGCCGCCGTCGACCAGTACGTCCTCGAGCCTCCGGTCGTACCGCGCGTCGATCTGCTCGACCATCGGCGCCATCTGGCCGGCATCGCTGCCGACGGTCACCACGTCCACCCCCACGATGATCTGACTGTCGGTGGCCGTGCTGAACTGCACGTTGTACGCCGGGCGGAAGCCGCCGTCGGCCATCTTCATCACCGTCGCGTCCGGGTCGGTGGTCGAGCCGCGGGCCTTCTGGCGATCTTCCGGCTTCTTCCTGGCTTCCAGCTCAGGCAGCCGATCCAACGCCCCCTTGATCCGCTCGGCCCGCTCGCGGGCGGCCCGCTCCCGGGCCTTCCGTCGCCGGCGATCGTCGGCCGCCGGATCGGCCTCCAACTCCGCCCGCAACGCCTGGACTTGGGCCTCGGCCTCGGCCAGGGCCGCCTCCAAGGTAGGACGGCGGCGGAACGAGGCGGCGCCGGCACTGGCCCGCACCCGCATCCCGTCTTGCGCCACCCGATTCAGATCGACCAAACCCTCGGCCATCAACACCGCCACACTTTGGCTGAGCCAGCGGTCCAGCAGTTCGCCATGGGCGGTGCGGAAGTCGGCCAAGGTGTGGTAATTGATGCGGACATCGCCGAGGATCCAGCGATAGTCATCGTGCTTGTGACAGAGTTTGTCGAGGTGTCGGGCACTGCCGACGCCGTCGATCGTCGCATAGAGCCACAGCGCCATCAGGATCTTGGGATCGATGGGGGGATGCCCCGGGTGGCCCTCGACGGCCTTGATGGCGCTGTACAAGGGGCTGAGGTCCAGTCGCTCGACATAATCCCAGACGACCCGCGCGAGATGATCGTCGGGGATCAGTTCGTCGAGCGCGACGGTCCGGAAGACGATCTGGTCGCGGTTGGCGATCCGCAGTCGCGGGCGACCGGAGGGGGCCGGTGGCTCGGTGGATCGGGGTGGCCCATCATCGTCAGCCGATGTCCCGAAGAGCGACGGCTGTTCGGGCCGGGGCGCTGGGGGGTCGAGGGGAGTGTTCATGGTGATAGGATAGCGGCAGAATCCTCATGTGTAAACGTCTTTTGAGCGATTCCTTCACAAGCTCTGAGCCATCATGAGGGGCGTGTCCCATCCCTCACCCTCAGCTCAGGAGCTTCATCATGACTCCCTTACGCCGGCGCATGATCGACGACATGACCCTCCATGGCCTCAAGCCCAAGACGATCCGGGCCTACGTCAACGGCATCGCCCGATTCGCCCGCCACTTCGGCAAGTCACCCGAGCTCCTCGGCACCGCCGAGATCCGGTCCTACCTCCTCTACCTGAACCGCGACCGGCACGTCGCCTCCAGCACCTACAACCAGGCCCTCTGCGCCCTGAAGTTCCTCTACCGCATCACGCTCCGCAAGGGCTGGGACCTCGACGGCCTGGCCCGCACCCGCCGCCAGACCAAGCTCCCGGTCGTCTTGAGCCTCGAGGAGGTCACTCGCTTCTTCGAGGCCATCACCAGCCTCCGCCACCGGGCCATCCTCATGACCGCCTACGCCGCGGGCCTGCGGATCTCCGAGGTCCTGGCCTTGCGCGTCGACGACATCGATAGCGCCCGCATGGTCATCCGTGTCCGTCAGGCCAAGGGTTCCAAGGATCGTTACGTCATGCTCTCGCCCCGGTTGCTGACCCTGCTCCGGGAGTATTGGAGAGCCCACCGGCGCCACGAGGTCGCCCCGCCTAGCCCCTGGCTGTTCCCGGGAGCTACTCCCGATCGGCCGCTCTCCAACAAGCCGGTGTATCGGGCCTGTCAGGCGGCCTGCCTCGCCGCGGGGCTGGACAAACACGTCACCGTGCACACGCTTCGGCACAGCTTTGCGACCCATCTGCTGGAGAGTGGTACCGACCTGCGGACCATCCAGATCCTGCTGGGCCACCGCAGCCTCAACACCACCGCTCGATACCTCCATGTGGCCACCGCGGCCTTGAAGTTGAACACGCAGTCCGCTGGATCGCCTGGACTCGCCGGCAGGGGAGGTCCCACAGTCATGACCCGACCTCGGCTCACCGTGGCCGAGGTCATTCGGAGCTGCCTCGACGAGTTCCTGGAACGTTACGGCTCGGAACTGGCGCCCGAGCAACGCCGCGCCCTGGACGACCTGATCTCTTGCCGCACGGCGGCCCTGGGGGGGCACGTCCTGGGGTGCCCCGAGTGCGGGCATCAGCAGATCGCCTACAATTCCTGCGGCAATCGCCACTGCCCGACCTGCCAGGCCACGGCCGCGGCACGGTGGCTGGAGGCCCGAGCCGCGGAATTACTCCCCGTGCCGTACTATGCAGTAGTTTCCCTGATGAAATGCACAATCGCGGCCTGATGCGTACCGCCGCTGTCGCCGCGGCGGCTCCCCGGCGCCGCCGAGCGTTTCTGGCTGCTGCACCGGACGCGGGAGCGCCCCGCGATGCCCGCTCTTGACCGTCCTACAGCCGGCTCATGCCACGGCCTCCTCGGTTTCTCCACCATCTCCCAGCCACTCCGACAGGAGCTGCTGAATTTCCGCCCGGTGCCGCCGCATCAGCCGCTCGGCGTCCAGGACGCTCGGCCGGTCCTTGTCCTTGTGCCACGGCGGCCGGAACCACCAATCCGCCTCCCCGGCCGCCTCCAGGCGGAATTGCAGCAATCGCAGCAGGCTCATCGTCACCCACTGCGCCTGGCTGGTCCGCTCGATCGGGTTCTTGGTCCACGCCCGGCACTCCTCCCAGCCCAGCCGCTGCTTGAGGTCGCGGAACCCGTCCTCCTGCCGGAACCGCGCCGCGAACAGCTCGACCATCTGCAGCCCGGTCAGTTCCACGGCCGAGGTCACCAGCGCGAATCGCTTCCTGTACCCCTCGACATGGGCGATGATCGCCTTGACCGGCACCTCGTGGCCCAGCACCCGCCAGAGGCAGACCACCTCCTTCCAGCGGACCTTCCGCTGTCGGCCGTAGATGAAGGCGACGCCGGTCCGCCAACCCCGCTCCCACCGGCCGCCACGGCGGGGCGGGTCCAGCCGCCGGCCCCACTTCGGCAAAGGCCCCCGGGTCCCGGCGGGGCGATCGGCCGGCGGCAGGGCATAGAGTCGGGCGTCGTGCCGCAACCGGGTCAGGAAGTCGATGCGCCGGCCACCCCCCTCGGGGAGGACCAGCGGCCGCACGACGCTCCGCAGGGCGTAGCCGCCGTCGAAGACGCCCAGGTGCTTGCCACCGGTGATCCGCGCCTGCTCGCGGAGCAACTCCACGGCCAGCTCGCACTTGGTCCGGAACGTCAGCGGGCCGCCGGGGCCGGCGGGCAACTGCGACGCGCGGAAGTAGAGCCGGCCGGAGATCGGCAGGAACCACCCCGGCTTTCCCGGCTCGTGGAGCAGCGCGCCGAGGACGACCCAGTTGTGGGCTCGGACGGTACCGGCCCGATTGGGGCAGCGGGCGGTGTACTCGTGGAAGGTGCAGGTCCCCCAGACGTGGGGGCTGGAGCGATGGACCTTGGTGTCGTCGACGGCCGAGGCGATGTAGCCGTGCCAGGTTCGACCCGGGGCGGCCTCGACCAGGCGGGTCAGGTCGTAGGTGACGCGGCCCTCGTGCCAGCCGCCGTACTCGGCGAAGGTCTCCAGGGCCTTCCAGGCGGCGGGCTGCTCCAGCGCCAGGACGGACTGGGTGATGGTGTGCTCCTCGACGTTGAGGGCCATCGCGGTGATCCACTCGGCGAAGCGGCGGAAGCCGCGGCGGGTAAACGAATGGGCGAAGGCCTGCAGCAGAGCTTGCCAGGTGGTCCAGGTGAGCGTAGCTTCGGTCATGGTGCGTCTCCTGTGTCGGGGCCGGTCGGGGTTGGTTACCACCCGGCAGGTTCCGACCAGGAGACGCCGCCTTCAAGGCGGTACATCCGATCAGTTATTGTGCCTTCCTACTGGGAAACTACTGACTATGCGCAGCAGAATCTTATGTTGAGTCTGCACCGGAAGCCCTCCGTGGCTCAGGATTCTCGCTCGAAAAGCTCTGCATAGTTTCCCACCATGAGCCTCCAAGGCGACCGTCGGGGTCGCCCCCTTTCCCTTCAAGGAGGCCTCCCATGGAACACGAGACCCTTCCCACCCGTGCGCCTCAGCTCGAACAGCTCGTTCTCGATGCCGTACAGGACATGCAGCGGCTGGGTTACAGCCCCAAGTACCTGCGGCTCTGTCGCGGAGTCTGGCGCGACTTCCTCAGCTTCGCTCGCTCCGGCCCGATTCCCGAGGCCCTCTCGGATCCCTCGGTCGCGCGGTTCCTCGCCAGCCGCGGCATCCCCGCCGACGATGCCCCCGCCTTAACTTCGCGGCAGCGCTTGATCCGGGCCGTCATGCGGATCCTCGTCGAGTTCAAGTTGCACGGCTGCTATCAGCGCCGCAGCCGCACCGCGCGGTCGGTGAGCCTCTCGGCTCCGTTCCAGGCCTCGCTGGATACGTATGGGGCGTTCTGCAGGTCTCACCTCCGCTGCACTCCGGGCACCATGCGCTGTCGGACACGCCACCTCACCCGATTCCTCCACTTCTTGGAATCCCACCAGACGCGTGAGCCGTCCGCGATCCGGGCGACACACATCCCGGACTTCCTCCGCTCCCAGATCCATCTCCGGCCCAAGACGCTGGCCCTGATCGTCTCCGACCTCCGCTCCTTCCTGCGCTTCCTCTGCATGCAGGGGGCCCTCTCGGAGGATCTCAGTGGCCGCGTCCCCCAGGTCCGTGTGGCACGGGATGGACGTCTCCCTTCCATCTGGAGCGGCACCGACCTGGAGGCCCTGCTCGCGGCCGTCAACCGCGCCTCCCCCAAGGGGAAGCGGGACTACGCTATCCTGCTGCTGGCCTGCCGCCTCGGCCTGCGCGTCAGCGATATCCGGGGCCTGTGCCTGGAGCACCTGCATCGGCGAGAAGATCGCATCGAGATGACCCAGACGAAGACCGAGGTCCCGTTGTCGCTGCCACTGGGTGAGGAGTTGGGAGGGGCCTTGATCGACTACCTGCGGCACGGGCGCCCCGTCACGCATCACCGGGAGGTCTTCTTGCGGTTGAAGGCCCCGGTCGAGCCGTTCAGCAGCAACGACAACCTCCATCACATCCTGACCTTCTATCGCCAGCGGGCTGGGATCGCGCTGCCCGCTCAGGCCCGCAAGGGCCTGCATTCGCTCCGCCATACGCTGGCCACGCGCTTGCTGGAGGTCGGGACTCCGCTGGAGACCATCGCGGGGATCCTCGGGCACCTCTCGCCCGAATCGACCCAGATCTACGCCAAGGTCGATATCGAGGCCCTGCGCCGCGCCGCGCTGGACCCGGAGGTGTTCCATGAATAATCATGCGAGCGCGCCCGCCTTCCGCAGCGCCCTGGCCCCGTGGATCGAGAAGTTCATCGCCGAGAAACAGGCCTGCGGGTACAAGTATGCCGTGGAGGGCGAGGCGCTGGGCGCCTCGATCGTTTCCTCCGCGAACGGGGACTGGAGACCGCCGCCTTACCCAGGGCGCTGGTCGAGCGCTGGATCGCGAAGGATCCGAATGAGAGTCCACGGACCCAGCGGGCGCGGATCGGTCTGGTCCGCCGCCTGGCCCTCTTCCTCCTCCGGCAGGGTTGTCCGGCCTACGTCCCCGAGGCCCGACTGACGGCCAAGGAGCCGGCCCCTTTCGTCCCGTACATCTTCCGGCACGAAGAGATCCGGAGGCTCTTGGAGGCGGCGGATGCCCTCCCGGTCAACCCCCGTTCTCCCCTGCGGCATCGAGTCCTGCCGGCGATCGTCCGCGTCCTCTATGGATGCGGCCCGCGCGTCGGCGAGGTCCTGGCGCTGCGGGTCGGCGAGGTCGACCTGGCCTCGGGGATCCTGGTGATCCGCGAGGCGAAGAACCGCAAGGATCGCCTCGTCCCCATGGCGCCGTCCCTCGGCCAGTACCTGCGGCGCTATGCGGACGCCTTGGGTGCCCGTCCATCCGATGTCCCCTTCTTCCCGACCCCTCGTGGAGGACCATACCTCCGTCAGACGATCTACCATGCCTTCCGCCAACTGCTCTGGCGATGTCGCATCCCTCACGGGGGGCGGGGACACGGCCCCCGGCTCCACGACATCCGTCATACCTACGCGGTGCACCGCCTGGCGCGATGGTATCGCGAGGGGGCCGATCTCAATGCCCTGCTGCCGGTCTTGGCCACCTATCTGGGGCATCGGAGCGTCACCGAGACCCAGCTCTACCTCCGGCTCACCGCCGACCTGTTTCCCGAGGTGAGCGCCCGATCGGAAGCCGCCTTCGGCCACATCATCCCGCGGAGGACATCCCCATGAAGCCCACGAACTTCGCCGCGCATCTCACCGCCTTCCTGGCCAGCTATCTCCCCGCTCAGCGGAATGTGAGCCCGAACACCATCCGGGCCTACCGGGACGCTTTCGTGCTCCTGCTCCGCTACTGCCGGGACGTACGGCGGTTGGCCCCGGATCGCTTGAACTTGGAGCAGATCGACCCGCCGTTGGTGCTGGGCTTCCTGGATCACCTGGAGAAGGAGCGTCGGTGTGCGGCGCGCACCCGTAACTTGAGGCTCACGGCCGTCCATGCCTTCTTCCGGTACCTCCAGACGGAGGAGCCGGGACTCCTACTGGGCTGCCAACGGATCCTGGCGATCCCCCTCCAGCGCTGCGCGGCTCCGGCTGTGGAGTACCTCTCGCCGGAGAGCTTGGCCGCCATCCTCCGCCAGCCGGACCTGGCTCGGCGCACGGGGCGGCGCGACGCCGTCCTCCTGAGCCTCCTCTACGATACGGGGGCGCGGGTGCAAGAGCTCATCGACCTGTCGGTACGCGACGTGCGCCTGGAGGTCCCGGCCCAGGTCCGCCTCACGGGGAAAGGGCGGAAGGCCCGCGCGGTGCCGCTGATGAGCAGCACGGTGGATCTGCTACGCGATTACCTGCATGAGCGGGGTCTGATCGGCCCCGAGCGGCTCGACGAGCCCCTCTTCCGGAACCGGTTCGGTGGGCGCCTCTCGCGCTCCGGCATCCGTTACCTGGTGGAGAAATACGTGCAGAAGGCCGGCGCCACGCGACCGGCCGTACCGCTCCCGAAGGTCAGTCCCCATACCTTCCGGCACACCAAGGCGATGCATCTGTTGCAGGCCGACAATCCGCTGGTGGTGATCCGAGACTTCCTGGGCCATGCCGACATCAAGAGCACCGAGATCTACGCCCGAGCCGACCTCGACATGAAACGACGGGCCTTGGAGAAGGCCGGCACCCAGTCGCCGACGCCATCGCTCCCCTCCTGGCAGAAGGATAAGGGGCTCCTGGAGTGGCTGACGTCTCTGTAGCCCCACGGGGCCGGAAGCTATGCGCAGTTCATCCGCTGGAAGCCCCCTTTCTCGAGGGCTCCGGCTCGATGAACTCGCCATAGCTTCTGCGTGCCCATAATACGGCCTATGTGCTGCTGAACATAGGCCGTACTTCCATCTCGTCTTCACGGGGTGGGCGTCTCGAAAGTGGGTGGAAAATCTCGTAGAACAGAGGTCTTGGATGCGTCATCCCCGATTCACTAGACCGACAAATCCTGATTGAGGCACCAACAGCTTGATCGTCCCGCTAGGATTACCCGGATTCGCCAGCTTCGCAACCGAAGGAGGCTCTCGCCATGCCGGGTAGGACGGCCAAGGTCACCATCACCGAACGTCAACAGAACATCCTCCGCACCCTCCGCGATGCCCCCACGGCCTCGTCGCAGCTCCGGCAACGAGCGGCCATCGTCCTCTTGGCCTTCGAGAAGCGGGGCAACCCCGAGATCACCGCGGAAGTCGGGCTGTCGCGGCGGCAGGTCAGCACCTGGCGACGCCGCTGGGCCGACGCCTGGGACCGGCTCATCCGCATCGAGTGCACCGAGAGTCAAGCCGCGCTGCGCCGGGCCGTCGAGCAGGTCCTCCGCGATGAGCCCCGCCCCGGCCCCCCCGGCAAGTTCACTCCCGAGCAGGTCGTCGGCATCCTGGCCGTCGCTTGCGAGCCCCCGGCGAAGTCCGGGCGGCCCATCACCCACTGGACGGCTCACGAGCTGGTCGATGAAGTCATCAAGCGCGGCATCGTGCCGTCGATCTCCGTGGCCCAGGTGGGGCGTTATCTCCGCGAGGCCGCCTTGCAGCCCCACAAGAAGCGATATTGGCTCAACACCACCGAGAAGGACCCCCAGCGGTTCGAGGAGCAGGTCCGGGCGGTCTGTGACACCTACCTCGAGGCGCCGGATTGGCGCAGGACCACAGGACGCACACGATCAGCACCGACGAGATGACGGGCCTCCAGGCGCTGGAGCGGAACGCCCCGGATCGGCCGATGACCTACGGGCGCTGCCAACGGATCGAGTTCGAGGACACGCGGCACGGGACGCTGACCCTGATCGCCAACTTCTGTGTGACGACCGGCGAGTTGATCGCCCCGACGATCGGCCCGACGCGGACGGAGGCCGACTTCGCCGGGCACATCGAGCGGACGGTGGCCACCGACCCGAGTGCGTCGTGGATCTTCGTGGTGGATAACTTGAACATCCACTGCTCGGAGGCCCTGGTCGAGATGGTGGCCGAGGCGTGCGGGATCGAGCAGCCATTGGGGAAGAAGGGGGTGGCGGGGTGCTGAGATCGGTGGCCAGCCGGCAGGCGTTCTTGTCGGAGGAGGGCCACCGGATCCGGTTCGTGTACACGCCGAAGCACAGCTCCTGGCTCAACCAGATCGAGGCGATCTTCGGGATGATCATGCGGAAGGTGATCCGTCGGGGATCGTTCCCGTCGCTGGCCGACCTGCGGAGCAAGCTCTCGAACTTCATCGCGTATTTCAATCGGGTGTTCGCCAAGCCGTTCCACTGGACGTACACCGGTCGTCCGCTGCGGGTCAAGCTGGCGGCGTGAAACGAGGCAAGAGGACAAGGATGGGAACGCCGTTCGGTTCATGCACACCCAACTGAGAATTGTCGGTCTAGTCCTTTGTTCACGGAGGGTCCCCACCATGTCGTTCGCCCATCTCCCCGAGGAGCAGGCCCGCCGCGCCGAGCAGTTGTTCGAGTCGCTCAAGGCCGCCTCCGAACACGACCTTCGCGCGATCGCCGAGTTGCTCGCCATCAAGCCCGACCATCAACTCTTCGGCGCCACCGAGTTCCAGGTCCGCGACCTGGTCCATCGCCTGGGAGCCAAGGCCCTCCAGACCGCTGCCGAGCAGCGGAAAAAAGGGGGTACCGAGGCTCCAGCCTGACCTGCCCCCACTGCCACCAGGACACCCGCTTCAAGGGTTATCGGAAAAAGGGCCTCCTCTCGGCGTTGGGCCCCCTGACCATCGAGCGGGGCTATTACCACTGCCCCCACTGCCATCACGGCCACTGTCCCGGCGACGCCGCCTTCGGCCTGGATCAGAGCGACCTGACCGCCGGCGCCGCCGAGTTGACCACCCTGGCCGGGACCCTGGACAGCTTCGCGCTGGCCGCCGAGGTGATCCTGCCCAAGATGAGCGGGTTGTCGCTGGCCGAATCGACCGTGGAGCGGGCCACCGAGGCGATCGGCGGCGAGCTGGGCCGGGCCGTGGAGGCGAAGGTCGCCTTCGGTGAGACCCGGGCCTGGGACTGGCACAAGGACGCCGAGGGGATGACCTGCGCCTACGTTTCGATCGACCTGACGGGCCTCGCCAAGCAGGGCCCGGGCGGGGCGGCCGCCGAAGGGGAGATGGTCGCGGTGGGGATGGTCTACAACCCGGTCCCCGCGGAGCGCCGCCAGTGGGCCGATCCCGAGGGGCGGCGGCCCGCCTGGCAGGCGCGGTATGTGGCCAGCCTCGAGGGCCAAGAGGCCGTGGCCGAGCCGTTGCGCCACACGGCCGGCCGGGTGGGGATGGGCGGCGCCCAGCGATGGATCGCCGTGTGTGACGGCGGCGCGGGGCTGGAGGACCTGCTGCAGCTCCACTTCGGCCGGCTCGATGTGGTGATCCTGGACTTCTACCACGCCAGTGAGCACCTGGGGGACTTCGCCAAGGCCTGGCACCCGGGTGACGCGGCGGCGGCCGAGGCGGCCCACGCGGCGTGGTCGCACCGGCTGAAGCACGAGGGCGGACCGGCGATCCTGGCCTGGCTGGAGGGCCTGGACCTCGCCGGGAATCCCCGGCGCGGCCGGCATGGGAGGGGGTGGTGACCTACTTCCGCAACCAGTGCCATCGGATGGACTATCCGAGCTATCGGGCCAAGGGGTGGCAGATCGGCTCGGGCCCGGTGGAGGCGGCGTGTAAGACGGTCATCGGCCGGCGAATGAAGGGCTCGGGGATGCGGTGGGGCCACGAGGGGGCCGATGCGGTCGGCCATCTGCGAGCCCTGCTCTTGAGTGAGCAGGGACAATGGGATGCGTTCTGGGCCAACCGCCGGGTCGCCGCGTAGCCGTTTACCCACTCGTAAGACGCTCACCCTCTTCACGTCTTCACGCTCCCGGACGCCCTCGACCCGATCGCACTGGCCAATCCGCGCGCGGTCTATGACCTGCTCTTGCGGTCCGCCGCCGAGACCGTGCTCGAGCTGGCCGCCGATCCCAAGCTCCTGGGTGCCAGGACCGGCGTCCTGGCCGTGCTGCATACCTGGGGCCAGAACCTTCAGTTCCACCCGCACGTCCACTGCGTCGTGCCCGGTGGCGGATTGTCTCCGGACGGCACCCGCTGGGTGGCCTCGCCCAGCGACTTCTTCCTACCGGTTCGCGTCCTCAGCCGGGTGTTCCGCGGCAAGTTCCTGGCCGGGCTCCGTGCGGCGTTCAACCACGGTGAGCTCCGCTTCGAGGCCGACCAGTTCGATCGGGCTTTGTCCGTAGCCGCCCGCACCGACTGGGTCGTCTATGCCAAGCCGCCATTCGGGGGTCTTTCATAATGCGCACCTCAAATATCCTCGGGAAACTCGAGAGTTCGCTGGTCCCGATCGGGTGATGACGGCCGCTTCTTCGGAGGCCGTCCCGAGCCGTCCTGGGTGCGGAACGCTTCCACGTCCTCGGTGCGGAGGGTCCACGGTCCACCCGGACAGACCTGCTGCGCAGGCACTTGCTGGCGCCGGATCAGGCGTTGCATCGTCGAGTAGCTCACGCCGAGCCGCGCGGCGGCTTCTTCCAGGGTGAGTTCGCCCCGGGCCTCCCGTTCACCGGGTGAATGGTTGGGAATCTCATGAATGGTCCGGAAGTTCCCCACCCGGACGCGGGTCCAGGTGTGCCCTTTCGCCGTCTTGATGCCCAGCCGATTCAGTTGAGCCGCGATCTGCTTGTCCGACATCCGCCGCGCCAGTTGCCGGATCAAATCAACGGTCTCGACTGACGTCGTCCAGCGGTGTTGCCCCGTGCGTCGCTTCCGAAGCGAGAGCTCCGTATGTTGGCCGCCTTGCCAGTGGATCAGCACCCGCAGCTGGGACTCCTCGACGTAGACCACGACCTCTTTGATCACGGTCCGCAGGATCCGCTTCTTGAGATCAAATGGCGCCGACGGATGGTGCCACAAGCGCGGCAGGTCCAGTGCCAGCCGTCGCAGCGGCTCCTGTTCTTTGGCCGAGTTGAGCCCCAGCTCATCGGAGAGCTGGGCGCACCGCTGCTCCAGGACGCGGACCCGGTCCATCGCCTCGTTCCAGCGGGTCTCCAGCGTGCGGGCCACCAGCCGATTCTCGGGCTCCACTTGACCGTATTGCCGCGCGCATCGGTCGGCTTCGTATCGGGCACGCTCCAGCTCCATCTCGGCCTGCCGCTGCTTCTCCGTCCGGCGCGCCGCGAGTTCCGCGGCGGCCTCCAGCATGGCCTCCATGCGGGCCGGCGCCAGGGCGTCGAGGACCGCTTCCACCACCGCCTGCTCGACCGTCACACCGCCGAAGATGCGGCAGATCTGCTTGCCGACAACCTCGGACTCTGCCGCGAGGCAATAGTAATACACGACCTGAGAGTCACGACCGCGACGACCGCTGTACCGGACGCGCATCTTTCGTCCGCAATGGCCGCAGCGCACCAGCCCGGCCAGCAGACCCTTGCCCGGGCGGGCGGCCCCCGATACGGCCTCGCCGAGGGCACTGCGGTTCTGCTCGAGTCGTTCCTGATTCGCCAGGTATTCCGGCCACGTGATGTAGCCCTCGTGGTGGTCCTGAAGGAGCACCTGCCACTGATCCGGCCGCCGCTCCCTCTGCTTGACCTGTCGTTTCCGTCCCTCGATCAGGACGACGCGTCGCCGCGTGCGGCCGAACGCATAGGCGCCCGCGTAGGCCGGGTTCTGGAGCAGCCCCGTGACCCTCCAGGTGGTCGCGGGGACGAAGTTGAACGGGATCCGCCAGGGGGGACCTTCGCCTGGGCACCGGGATCCGCTCCTGGCGAAACCACAACGAGACCTGGCGGGCAGTGCCCAGCTCGCGGAACTTGGAGAACACCAGCTCGATGGCGCCGCACCTGCTCATCCGGGTCCTTCTCCAGGCGTCGCGCATCGCGCAGCACATAACCCTCGGGGATCCGGGTGTAGTACTCGCCGCGGCCGGCCATCTGCCGGATCGCTTCCTGCGATCGCTGCCGGAACGCCGCCGTCTCCATCTCGCTCATCGTGCCTTTCAGACCCAACAGGAGCCTGTCGTTGGGATGTTTCGGATCATAGACGCCATCATGGTTAACGATCAGCGTGTTGACAATGCCGCAGAACTCCACCAGTCGGTGCCATTCGTGGCCGTTGCGCCAGCCGCGAGGCCTCGACAGCGAACACCGCGCCGACCCGCCCCTGGCAGACGGCGGCCAGCAACTCTTCGAACCCTTGACGGTCCACGTATCCGGCCCCCGAGCGCCCGAGATCGTCGTCGATCACCTGCACGTCGCGGAACCCCAACTGCCCGGCTCGTTCGGTCAGGCCATACTGGCGACGCTGACTCTCCACGTTGTTCTGGACCTGCTCGGGCTTGGATTGGCGAATGTAGATGTATGCCGCGCGATCCAGATGAGATTGCTTAATCTTTATCATGATCATGATCCTTGTTGTCCGAGGGATTCTCCGCCGATTTCACGAGCACAGCGACGACCAGCTTGGCCAGCAACCGCCGGGCTTCAGTCAGCACGTTCTCCGGCAGCGTCTCGACGGTTCCCGGTGGCGGAAACAGCGTGGGGCGTCTCATTGCGTCCCTCCCGAGGTGAGCTTGATGGGGGATGCTCCTGGGAGGAAAGTGCCTCGGCCACCAGTCGCTGTAAAGCGAGCAGGGCGGGAGCGTCGATGAGGACGTGATGGGCTGGCGAGGCGTCGAAGGAATGCGGTTCGCACATCCACCGAGGCACAAGCCACTGGCGACCGGATTCGGTCACGACCCGGTAGTGAGCAGCGCCTTGGTGCTGTTGCCGCGCGGACACCATCACCCGCTGGCCGTGCAACGGGTGATACGGATATTCAACGACAACCTCTTGGATGTGATGATGGGGAGTATGGAATGCCGCCGTTCGGCGGACCCGAACAGGTGTTGAAGTATCTGGCTCGTTACACCCATCGCGTGGCCATCAGCAATGCCCGTTTGCTCGACTTCGAGGACGGCGCGGTTCGCTTCCGCTACAAGGATTATGCCCACGGCAATCGGAAGCGCGTCATGGCGCTGACGGCCGTGGAGTTCGTCCGGCGGCTGTTGCTGCACGTGCTGCCGGGTGGATTCGTGCGAATCCGCCATTACGGCCTCCTGGCCAACCGCCATCGGCACGACAAGCTGGCCTTGTGCCGCCGATTGTTGGAGGGCGATCCCGCTGCCGAACCGGAGCTGTCGGAAGAGGTGAGGACGACCCGCGAGGGCCCGTCGTCGATCACTCCGACTCGCGTGTGCCCGGCCTGTGGCGCGGGGCGAATGGTCGTGATCAAGGAACTGGCGCCGCTGCCGGGCGGGCGCGAGGCTCAGGAAGTGAGCGGGGCGGGCGTGGTCTTCGACAGCTCGTGACGGGAGGTGGAGAGAGCTATCGCCAGAGGGCCTTGCCGATGACCGCCGCGGGTGGCGGGGCGGGGATTCCCCGTGCCGGTGCGTCAAAGGGCGGTGAAGGCGGGCCGGCTCGGGGCGCCGCGAGCGGTTCCCGGCCGAGGGTCGAGAGGGTGGAAACCGGTCAAAAGTGACTGCGAGGGACTGAGGGTCGACGAGGACCCGGGGTGAGCGAGCCAGGCAGGCGATTGAAATACCAAAGGGAGGACGCCCCCCGCGAAACGGCTCAGTTCAACGGGATTGTATCTGGAGGGCCGGCGACGGCCCGGGATGAAGCGATGGCATGCACCGGCCCTCCAGATACAACTCTCTTCATTATCGGACGGCACGCAAGCCGGATCGTTAGGAGTGACCCGCGCTTAGCGATCAAGCCCCGGACGCTGGCCAGAGAGTCGAGCATCAGGTCGATCTCGGCGGTGTACAGATCGGCTTCGTCGGCGGAGAAGGAGGGCGTGGCCTGGGCCGCCGACATCATGTCGAGGAGGGCCAGCCGCAGGCGGTCCACGGTGGGACCCACGGACTTGCCGGCGAAGAAGCGTTCCCGCATCGCCCACCGCATGTCAGTGCAGGACCATCGGGACGTGCTCCGGCCGTTCGACGCCCTGGACCAGCTCGTCGATGACGCTGGCGATCTCCGCCCAGCGGGCCGCCTCCTCGAAGTTAATCACCGCGATGCTCGGCCGCGTCGAACGCTCCGGCCAGCGGCGCCGCCTGCGCACGCTCAAGGACCTGGACCGAGCCGCGCTGCTGCTCCGCCAGGCGTGCCTCGTCGTGCTCGACCCCGGCTGTGCCGACCGGTGCGTGCGGGCCTCGGTCTTCAACCGTGTTCCCCGAGATCAGCTCGCTCAGGCCGCAACCCAGGTCGCCGACCTCATCGGGCCGCCCGATGTAGACCCGTGAGTAGTGCTAGAACTACTCACGGACCATATCCTGGCGGAACCACCGGACCTCCATGCCGCACCTTCTGGGAGCGGTTTATCCCACGGACGCTCGCCCTGAGCACCAATCCTCTGGCGAAAGGCGGCGACGATTGACGCGATGCGCCCGTCCAGCTAGCTTGGTAAGAGGCGGCAACTAGGCGGGAATCGTCCAACTCCAGGGAGAGCGTTATGACCGCGCCGTATGAGATGAACCGCCGGGCATTCATCAAGACCACCGCCGCCGCCACTGCCACGTCGGCCGTCGCGCCGTCGGCGCGGGCCCAGGACGCGCCGGCCGACGGCCTGATCCACCGCAACGAGCGGGGCGGCATGCCCTACCGCAAGCTCGGCCGGACGAATTTCATGTGCAGCTGCCTCGTCTTCGGCGGCGGCGCGGCGTTGATGGGCGGGAAGGCCGTCCGGTTGCTCAACGCGGCATTCGACGCGGGCGTGAACTTCTATGATCTCGGCTCCAACGCCTATTACAAGGGGAGCGAGCGAGCCTTCGCCCCCTTCCTCGCGGCGCACCGCGGCAAGATCTGGGTCACGTCCAAGGCGCCGTTGCGCCCATCGACGGCTACGAACCGGGCAAGCCGTTGACCGTCCAGCAAGGCAGGTTTCTGGCCGATTACTGGACGGGGCTGCTCGATGCGAGCCTCGCCGATCTGGGTACCGACTACGTGGACGCCTATTACCTCATGGGCGTCGGCGAGCCGGAGGTCGTCCGTTGCGAGCAACTGCATGAGGCCTTCCTCAGGGCGAAACAGGCCGGGAAGGTGGGCCACTGGGGCGTGAGTACCCACAAGCGGGCGCAGCAAGTGCTCGAGGCCATGATCGGAACGGGCTGGTACGACCTCGCCATGATCGCCATCACCCCAGCCGGGTGGTACGACTGGGATTCGAAGAAGTCTCCTCCCCGGCACGCCGGCGATGGTCGAGCTTCAGCCCACGCTGCAGCGCGCCCGGGACGCCGGCATCGGTCTCGTCGGTATGAAGGCGGCCCGCTACTTATCGTCCCGCGGCGGTAAGGGGTTGGAGAACGCCTTCGATGGGCACTACGGCGACAAGCTCATGCAATCGGGGCTTTCGCCCTGGCAACGGTCCTACGCGTTTGTCCTCGCCCACGGCGTCAACGTGGTCAATTCCGACATGCAGAACTTCGCCCATTTCAAGGAGAACCTCGCAGCCGTTCAGCGCTCGGCGGAGCTCTTCGTCAGGGCTTGATCGACGCCGAACGTTTCTTGTCCGCCGCGCCGCCCGAGGGTATCCTCCGGCGGCGGCGCCGGGCGCTCCATTCGCCGGGCCGATATGCCCTCGATGCGGGCGAATGGTCTGTCGATGATGCCGGAGGAGCTGGTGGTTGGCCCCGATCCGCAGGGAATGACCAACCACTTGGCCTGTCAGCAGACGCCACGCCAGGTCATTTCTGGATCCTCAGTCCTTTGAGCAGGAAGTTCATGGCCTTGACGGCCGCGTCGCGGCCC
Organism: uncultured Planctomycetota bacterium; assembly: GCA_963815795.1. Taxonomy (GTDB): domain Bacteria; phylum Planctomycetota; class Planctomycetia; order Isosphaerales; family Isosphaeraceae; genus JAKAUH01. Next base: position 1,072,156 of record CAWFIC010000017.1, read on the forward strand.
TTGACCGCCGTGACGCCGACGATGACGTCGCCGACCTGGCAGACGCCGTCGAAGTCGCCGTCGCCCACGTCGGCGAACATGACCGACGCCCCTTCGATTTTGGCCGGTTCGGCCATGTCGCCGAATTCTTCGAGGTGGGCCTTATACTTCGCCAGTACTTCTGCGGCGTTATCAGCCGATTTGAAGCGCGCGACGAAGGCGGTGAACTCAGTCCCGCCGTCGCGGTATCGGGCCGTGAACGAGTTGGTCAGGAAGTCGAGACCCAGGGCATCGACCATGAGGTATTGGACCGTATCGTCGATCCGGTCCTTCGCCGGGAGCATGGCGAGACCCCATAGCTCCGCCGCTTCGCCTTTCAGGCGATTCGCCAGCGTACCGGCCAGGGCCGATGCCGCTTTCTGGGCCTCCTCGTCGGGTCCCGATGTCAGGACCGACGCATAGTACCGGCCCTTCCGGAAGAATAGATCGGCCCCGGTGCGGTGGCCGCCGTCGCCGGTCGCGATGGCCTTGCTGCCGGGGGGCGCTCGACCGAATAGACGCCGAAGGCGCCGAGGGGGGTGGTCATGTCGTAGAGGAAGACATCGATGAATTTGGCCGGGTCGTCCGCTTTGGAGAAGGTGACGAAGGTCATGCCGGTCACGTCGTAGGAGTGAAACAGCTCGGACCGGCCGTCGATCTTCTCGTACAGGTTGGCTTCGGTGTAGCGTTCCACAGGGCCCTTTTTCGTGAAGCCTTTGGGCGTGAGACCCTCGAGTGCCCGGGCGATGGTTTCCGTCTTGGCCTTCATTTCGGGCGTGATCCGGGGGGGGTCGTCTTTGACGGAGCCGACGGGGTCCTGGGCGGCGACGAAGACGGGGAATACAAACGGGATCGCGGCCAGCAATCGGTTCATCGGATGCTCCGTTTTCGGGTCTAAGCACCTGCACAGGGTCGCTTATAATGTTACATGATCCGCACCCGACTCGACGACTGCGAGGTCCTCCACGTCGGCATCGATGCCCACAAGGCCACCTACCACGTCGCCCTCCTCAGCGACCGCCGCGGCTTCCTGACCACCTAGGTCCAGCCGGCCGACCCCGAGCTGCTCGTCTCCAAGCTGAAGCCGTTCCGCGTCCAGGTCGCTCAGGTCGTCTCCGAGCCCGGCCCCACCGGCTTCACCCTGACCCGCCGTCATTCGGCCGAATCGGCAGCGACCGGCAGAGGGTCGTCGCAGGAAGTATCAGAAGTGGCTGTTCTCGGCCGACGCTCGAGGCACGGATTCTCCGGGGGAAAATGGCCCGATGGGCCGGGCATATAATCGGCACGACCGGCATCAATTCACACGTCCGAACATAAGCGTGCTTCCCAGACGTGGCGGGCGGTCAGCGCCCGCCGCTTCTGGCTCCAACATACATAAGTGCGATTATCAGACGGAGCGTCGCGTTAGTATCATGCTATCACTTGTTCAACAAGTTGCCACTCGGTCAGCGTGGCAGGGTCAACCGGCTCACCGGAGGCCGAAAGGCCACCAGGGACCACAGCATGCCGGCCCAAGTCAAAAAGCGATGGGAAGCTGGAGCCAACCAGGCGACTGCGTCGCGAGACCCGCCCGGCAAGGTCAAGGCTGGATTGCTTGAAGCCCAACCCTCAGCGGCTGATAAATCGGCCCGCCGCTACGTTGGCTCGGAGGCGGCGTGCACCGGGTGCCGGCCATAAGCGTCTGGTGGCCGACAAGACCGCTCGGTGCAGCATTCGGGGAAGTGAACCCGTTTCACGGGATGAGTGGGCGACCTAAACCGGGCTCGATACGTAGCATGGTAACGAAGCGCGAGATCGCCTGCGGGGTAAGAGTCTCGATGAGAGGCGGCCCCATGGCGACGGAGACCTCGTAGTAGTCCGAGGGCGGGAAAGCCGCCCACATGGCGAAGGGGGTCAGGTCGCCCGATGCCGGGGTCCGGAGGTACGCGACATGCGGAGAGCCGACCGGGTCCCGAAGCATCATCGAGTGGCGACTGGAGAGCCGTGTACCTGAAAACTCGTACGCACGGTTCGGACGGGGGCGGCGGAGACGGGGCCGCGAGGCAACCGCGCCGACCGCCCACCCTACTTGCCGCCGCAGCCGGAAGAGAGGGCCTGGAGTCCCTCCGAGCCTCGCGAGTCCCGAGCGCGTGTCGGTGTCGTCGGAGGACGCGCGCACGACTTACGTCGGCAGACTGACGCGAAGGGTGTGGAACCACCGTCTCCGGCGGACAAGGAATCAGGGCCTGGCTGCCGGCTTTGGGTCGTCGGTAGGCCCCCGGCCCACGCTGACGGAGGACCAGGACTCGCTAACGACTCCCTGCCCGTCACCGACGACCGCTGACTCCATCTGTCCGTTGCGCAACCACTCCTCCGCGAGCACAGTTCGCGCACGGAGCGCGGCCGGCGGCCGGGCAGGGACAAACTTGGGGGGGCGGCTGTCGTCCGGATCGCAATGTCAAGGAGAAGGTGCTGCCCCGGCCCGACTCGCTGCCCACGGTGATCTCCCCGCCCATGAGGGCCACCAGTCCGGCGGCGAGGTTCAGGCCTAGGCTGGTGATCAGGGGATCAGGGAGCGGTCCAGGATGTACTGGACGTACACCGGCCGCGTGACCTGCTGGTGGGGCTGCGGGTCCGCCACGTCCCGACCGGCGCCCAGTGTGGTTGTCGCCTCGACCTGGTGGGGGGAGGGAGCCGAGTTGGTGCTGGACGACAACCCGACGGTGGAGGTGCGGCGGGCGGTCCGGCGGGCGTACCGCGCGTGGTAGGCGTGTGGACGGGCCTCACCCGGGGGGCTCGGGAGCCGCGTCCGGGTCGCCCGCCTTGGCCCGCGACCGGCGACGCCAGGTGCCGCCGTCGAAGGGGGTCCAGTCGACGAGGACCATCGCGGCGGAGTTCGCGAACCCAGCCGGTCGCCTCGTCGAACGCACTCGGTGATCACCGAACTCGCGGGATGTCCAGGGCTGCGGGCCTGGGTCTTCGCTTGCCGGCTGCATCCAGGCGCAGGTCCTTGCCCTCGAACACGATGGACCGCCCGCGATCCGTCTTCAGTGTCAAGGTCGCCTCGAAGTTCCAGTCGATATCGGCCTCCTCCCCCTCGGTCAGGCTGATCCGCGCGAATGCGACCCGATCCGGCAGCGGGATCGGTGTCGGAAATCTGTGGGAGATGGTCCGGCGGTCACCCTTGCCCCATCCCGGCTTCTCGGGCAGGGGCCCGACCTCAGCAAACTTCGTGGCCTCGTTGCTGTAGAACTCGACTTTGACCACCCCGCCCTCGCGGTCGTCGCTCGTCGTGTGGAAGTGCAACTCGGCTTCGACGATCGCTTCCGCAGCCTTCGGCGGCTCAGGCCGGGACCTGGCGATCTCGATCCCCGCCGGGCTGATGGAGACCGCTTTCAGCTTCGGATGGAGTTTACGACCACGGAGGAGCTCCGTGAGGGGCTCGGCGTGTTTCTCGATCTCCCGCCGGACGATTCGCCTCAGCTCTTCCCGCTTGAGGGCGGCGACGGTCTTCCCGCCCCAGTTATCGCCCTCGATCCGGAGTTCGTCGTCGGGGACTTTCAGCGTCACCTCGAGCTGGTCATCCACGGTCAGGATGACCCCGGCCACGATGTTGAAGGCCAGGGGGGGACCGCCGCCCAGGGGCTCCTGCACGACGTGGACCCCGAGGTGGAGCTTGATGTAGCCCTCCCCCAGGACGACGCCCGGCGAGCCCAGCTTCGACCGGACGACGACTCTCCTCCCATCCGCCTTGACTTCGTACCCGAGGGCAAAGCCGACGTAGTTCCTGGGGATGACCCCCTTCTCGACGAGCTTCCCATCCTCCGGGAGCAGCCCCCGTATCGTCTCGTAGTCGAAGCCGATTCGGTCCGGCGTGATCTCCTGGCCGCGACTCTCATCCTGCGCGGCGCCGCAAATCAGCCCCAACGCCGCGATGCCGACCCTCGACCACGCCGATCCGAGCCCGGACATGATGCCACCTCACTCTGCTGGACCTCGAAAGGGTGTACGAGGAGCCGGGGCCGCACGCCGAATCGTAGGGTGGGCTCCGCCCACCCTACGGGCGATCGACCGACCTGCTCAGACAACCTCTTAGTTCGAGTTTCGCACGGATGAGGGCGTACCGCGAGTAGCCCGTCGGGTGAAATCCATCCCGTCGGATCGGTCGTGAAGTCGCGTACCGCCCAGGAATCCTCGGCCAAGAGGCCGCTCACCCGGTCCGGCTGAGAAGCTCGGTGAGCTGGGCGACCCAGGTTCTCAGTCGAGAGTGCTTCGGGAGCAGCCCCTCGGTCTTCTCATCGTAGCTCAGTCGCCTCAGGGTCGTCAGCAGATCCGCGAACGACGGCTCGGCCTTCTTCTGATACCACGGCCGGAAGGGGAACTGCACCGAGCGATGACCCTCGCGGTGGAACCACACGACCACCATGGTGTAGATGAACATCGCCATGGGTGCCGTCCGCTCGACCGCCTTGGGGAGGCGATTGGCCGGGTCCTCCAATCCCAGGAATTGCTTGCAATATTCGAATGTGCATTCGATCGCCCAGCGACAGGAGTACGCCGAGAGCACCTGACGCGCCGCCCAGTCGAGCTTGGTGCAGTAGAACATCTGATCGGGGCGCTTCCCCTCGACATCGTGCACCAGGACGATGGTCAAGAGCCGGTCCCGCCCCGCCTTGTAGTACAGCGCCCGGATCGTCTTGACCTCCAGGGTGGCATGCAGCCCGAACTGGTCGAAGTCCAGTCGCGTCCAGGGCGCCTCCGGGTCGGCGGCCCACTCGGTCATGCCCGGCAGGCGGTCCCCCTTCTTGCGGGATGGCCCCCTCTGACCCGGTCGCCGCGGCGGGGCCGCGCGGTACAGCGCGGCGTTGGCGGCGACCCGGCTGATGAGATGAACGTTGGCGGGCAGATGAGACAGGACACTTCGACCACCATAGGTGCTGTCGCCGAGCATGAGGATCTCGTCGTCGGGGAACCACCGGGCTACCAGTTCGATGAGTTCCAGGGCCAATTCCGGCCGCGTGCGATGATCGAGCTCGGTCTTGGCCTCGACCCCGCTGCCGGTCCCCGACGACTTCCCCTTGCCCTTCTTCCCCTTGGTGAGCCCCTGGCGGTTGATGTAGAGCCGAGCGGCGATGGGCAAGGCGAAGACCTTGCCGGGCGCCCAGAAGGGATGGACGACGATCAGGCAGAGCACGACCCAGTCGTGTCCCCAACTGACGAGGGCCTTGGATCGGCTGGAGATGAGCGGGTCGTAGTGCATGCCGGCGCCGTAGAGGGTCAGCCCGCGCTTGCGACAGAGGGTGTCGTTGACGGCCCAGAGGAGTTGGGCGCCCGGGGCGAGGATCGTCACGACCAGCTTGGCCAGAGCCATGGAGAAGGAATCGATGTCCCAGGCGGCATGGCTGAAGAAGCGATGGAACCGCGACCAGTGCCCCTTGCCGACGTGGCCGCCGGAGAAGATGAGTTCGGTGATGAAGCGGTGGCGCTGGGAGAGGACCCAGCCGGCGACGATCACGAGGAAGGTCTTGTGGGTGGGTGCGGTGAACACCGGTGCGAAGTGCTGTAGCAGGTTGACGAACGAGGAGGTAAGTTCCATGGGTCGGTCTCCTTGCTTTGGTGCCTTGTCGAGGCGTGGTAACCCAGACAAGTAGCCAAGAGATGGTAAGGAGACCGACGTATCTTTCTGATCAGGTGCCGACCCTCAAGAGTGCGAAACCTGAACTTAGTGTTTGCG
>CAWFIC010000018.1:0-328870 GCA_963815795.1 uncultured Planctomycetota bacterium
CCGGGGCCGGCCTTCCGGGTCGAACGGCTCCTCCAGGTCCTCGCGGGGATCGTGGGCCGGCCGCGGGCCTGCGGCGCCGGCGGTCGGCGGGCACTCCAGCCCCGCGATCGTGGCCAGGATCTTCCGCAGGTCCTCGGGCCGGCCGAGCCTGAGTCATACGAAAAGGACGTCAGTGATATCCGAGGCCAAGTCGTCGAGCTCGGAATCCCCGGTGTACCCGCCCGTTGCGATGGCGCCCAGAGTGGGCCCGTCGATACCGAGCAAGAACTGCTGGGCTTCCTCTCCGAGTGACAGACTGCCGGTGACGTTGGCGATGGCCCACTCCGACAGGTCGCTGATGAGCGGGCCCTCCATCTGATCGATGGCCTGGCCGGCGATGTCGGCGTAGAAACCTCCGACGCTGTCCGTGCCCAGTCCGCCGAGCGGGCCAAACATCACCGCGATGTCGTACAGGACCTGGCCGATCACGTTGACGGGCACGCTCCCATTGTTGGCTCCGTTGATCAAGTTGGCGATCGCGAACGCGGGCGGCGGTTTGGGAGGACCATAGAAGCCGTTATCCGCCAGGTTGAGGAGGAACAGGACCTCGGCCGAGTTGTCGGGCTGGGGTGGCGGAGGCTTGCTCGGGTTGGCCGCCGCCATCGTGATCTGCTGCACCAAGGACTGGGCTTGCGCCACGGTCGTGGTTGGTGAGGTCGGCGTCGGTTGCGGTGTCGTGGGTGGTGGCGTCGGTTGTGGTGTCGATGTCGGCTGCGGTGCCGGTGTAGGTTGCGGCGTGTTGGGGTTCGGTGCCGGCGTCGACGATCCTGGTGAAGAAGCCGGGTTCGATTGCGATGGTGGATTCTCTGACGGTTGAGGCAATGAGAATTGGATGTGATAGTGCGGCCCCCCCGGTGCGGTCCGCTCGTCCAAGAGGCTCCCCACTCACCGAACGAACGATGGTGTCCAACAACTTTCTGTTGACACCGATACTGCTGACGTCAACTGCGTTGTTGATGAGATGCTTCGAAACGAACTGTCCATGATCGATCTGGATCTGGATCACCCCCGTCATCGCCGACAGTCTGGACTGGGCCGTCGAGTTTGATCGATAGGCCTGGATCACTTGCCGGACGAGCGCCTTGTTCCTGTACAAGCCGAGCACGTACTTCTCCCCGCCCTTGTTCAGGGAGTTCAGCATTGCCTGAGCTTGGGCGGCTGCATCGCGGGCGCCGTCGGTTACGATCAGTTGCGTCCCCGTCTGTCGATAGTACTCTCCCGCAATTTGCTCGATCTGCTGCAAGATCGCGGGTGGCACGGTCACTCCGTCTTGCACCTCGAAGGAGTGGTAGCTGATGTAGCCTTTCAGCCGGAGCATCGGATGGGCTTGAAGGGCGTGGCCGTCGGGTGTCGCCACGAGCATCGCGTCCCGGCGGTGGGTGATGAACTTAGGCTCCGAACCCGACGTGATCTCGGCGGCGCCATCGTTCTGGACGGCGCTTAAGTGGAAGAACACAGGCGACAGGAGGCACGTGTCCTCCAACACTTCAAGAGAGGGCCGCAAGCGACGAGAAGTGCGAGTCTTGCCGATCCGCCGCTGTCCGTTGATCGAACGCGATGCGAGGCGATGCGGGAAAAGGAACATGGTGAACCTCCTGGGGATCTTGAGACGAAAGGCAACACAGGTGTTGAGTCAACGGTGGTGAGCTCACGGGCGATCGACCCCTGGGCCCAAGTCACACAGCCGGTTCCCCGGCCGAGGTTAGACGGCCCTGCGGCGAGCGGGACGGCCCGCCGCAGGGGGGACGTTTAGGTCGCTGGCTGGATGGCGCGAGCTTGGAGGCCGCGAGGCGTGGAGATCACCACGGCCTGGAGATTCAGGCCGGGCTCGAACTTCAGGCCCGGGGCGGCGAACTTCGGCAGCAGGAAGACCCCGTCGCGGCCGAGGGTCAGGTCGCGGCCGAATGAGTAATTCAATTTTACATGTGTAACTACGATCCGGTGGCGGGCTCCGGCATCCACGAACATCTGGCCATGTTGACGGCCGCCGGTCACGCAGCGGATATGCTCCGACTCGATCAGTTCGCCCGCATCCTTGCGGAGCGACAGGGCGGGGCCCCAGTTCGGGTTCTTGAGCAGGTGACGATACTGGTCCAGCCTCCTGTGACGACTCACGAGGAACCGGAGGCTCGCGATCAGGCCCGAGGGCAGGAGGGGAACTTCCACGCCCGCGGCGGAGTCGCGGAGGTCGCTCCGGCGGCCATCGGCGGTGAGCTCGATCCGGGACTCGAAGCGGATCGTCGATTGAGCGTCGAGGAGCTGGAGGATCGCGTGGTCGAGGTCCGCATGCTGCAGCATGACGACGAGATCGGCGATCAGGTCCTCGCGCGGATTGGTCCGGTAGAGATCCAGGTTGAAGCTCCGGGCGATGAATTCGAACTGCTCCATCGCCTTCTCGACGGCGATCCGAGCTGGGTTGTCCATTTCAGCGTCTCCCGATGTAGTTGGGGGGGTGAGGTGGGCCGGGCGCGACGCGTCGCGCCCGGCCCGGGGAAGAGGCTCAGGCAAAGGCCAGGTCGAAGGCCGCGGTGCCCTTGTGGTTGTTCCCGAGGATGAAGCTGTAACGCCGGCCGATGGCGAAGTAGGCGCCCGGTCGGAGATGGGTCTTGTGGCCGAAAACCTCCAGCCCCGACGACTCGTCGGTGAGGAAGGCGTAGGCCCCGGTCGTATGGACGGACTTCAGGAACCCCGTGCGGCGTCCGCCGCCGTCCGGTGGCGTCCGGGGCGCCATCCCTCCCGCGGGGTTCGTCGGCGGTGCCAACCGCCAGGCCCCCCGCGCGGCCGGCCACTTGCCCCCGAATTCCAGCGGCCCGACGAGGAGGCGCGTCCCCGATCTGGACGGTCCCCACCCCCGAGGCCACGAGCACGTTGTTGGCGACCTGGATCGCGCCGAGCGCCTGGTTCTTCCTGGCGACCACCAGGCTGTAGAACGACCCGGTGCTAATCGCGTCGGCAGGGTACATCTCGTGGACGATCCCCCCCGCGGCGTCCATGAAGGACTCGCTGCCGGGGGCTCGCCCCCGGCCGGCGTAGGTGAGCGTCCGGCCGAACAGGCCGATCGTTCGCGGAATCAGAAGACTCATCGAGAAAAACCTCCGATTGGGGGGAGGTCCCCGGAAAGCCTCCGGTCGCCTCCCCGGGTGCGAAGTCGAAAAACCCCAAATCCGCATGGGCCATCCCTGGCCGCGCGTCGGGGGCTTCCGTCCCGCCCGACCGCGGTCCCGGCCGGATGCCCGGGGGCTGCTGGGCTCCGGGCATCCGGGGGACGCGGCTCATCTCCATCGAGGCCCGCGCGAGGGCTCGTAATGAGCCGGCCTGGTGACGGCGCTCGGGGCCATGCCGGCGGTCCAGGTCCACACCCGCCTGCATTGGAAGCAGAGCCGCTGCTCCCCGAGCCGGACGTTGCGAGGCCAGTGGATCACGCGGCCGCAATGGCAGTTGAACACGGGATGCAAGGGCGCAAAAAACATGCATAATCCTCCAATTGTGGGTAATCTCAACGATCCCGATGCACTCATCGAGGAGGACTGTCCGGGCGACCCGGGCCCGATCCGAGGCCGTTCGGGCCCGGGTGCGTCGGTTCATCACGACTCGCGACGCGGGGCCGGGAAGGGAGCGGGCCGAGCTCGCTCCCGGGCGGGATCACGCCACCGGCCGCCGCCGCGTAGGCTCAGCGGACCGCGATCACATACGCGTTGGAGAGGGTGTCGCTCCGGTTGACGACCTTGATCGTGTAGGTCCCGCTCGTCCGGGGGAAGAAGCGGACGTAGCAGCGGTCGGTCTCGTCGTCATCCTTGGCCACCAATCGACCGGCTGGATCATAGACGTACAGGTCGAGGTCGGTGTCGCCGTCGCCGATGACGACCACCTCGGCCAGGTGGCCGACGCGGATGGTCGCCTTGATCACATCAGTCGTCCCCGGCCGGACGACGGCGGTCGCCGCATCGTCCGCCCTCGCGATCGTCCCGAGCCCCGGCAGTGCCGCGAGTGCCACCAGCGCCAGAATGCGTCTCATTGGCTGTCTCCCTTCGTAGGTTGTTCTCATCCCACCGACAGGGGGCGGCGGAGCCCATCGCCCCGACCTACCGCACCCTCGGTGAAGGATCTACTCTGGGCCTTACACGGGGCTCGGGGATGGCCGCGTGTAATGCTCCCGCGTAGGATCGAGTGGGATCACGGCGCATGGAGGTGACTTCTCCTCCACGGGCGTTCAGGGGGCGGGCGGAGCGGGCGCAAGCGACACCGGGCCCGGGGATGGCCGCGTGTAATGCCCCCGCGTAGATCAAATGGGATCACGGCACATGGAGGTGACTTTTCCTAGACGGGTGTTCAGAAGGCGGGACGCGGGCGCGAGCGACGCGGGCGCGAGCGACACGGGGCCCGGGGACGGCCGCGTGTAATGCCCCCGCGTAGGATCGAGTGGGATCACGGCGCATGGGGGTGACTACGATGCTGACGACGGTCGAAGTTCCGACGCGGCCCAGTCTGCTAGATCGCGCCCGCGACCCGGCTGACCAGGAGGCCTGGGCGGACTTCGTGGGGTACTACGAGGGCCTGATACGCCACTGGTGCCGGGGGCTCCAGGATGCGGACCGGGATGACGTGACCCAGGCGATCCTGTGCCGGCTGTTCAAGACGTTGCCGGAGTTTCGGTACAACCCGAGCAATGGGCGGTTCCGCGGCTGGCTGCGCACGATATCCCGTCACGCAATCGTGGATCACGTCCGCGAGCGGCAGAGGCATCCGGGCGGATGCGGCAGCGGCGATACGCGGGTCCACGAGCAGTTGCAAGGGGCGCCGGCTGCGGGCGATACGTCCATCGAGGAACCGGTGGGGGAGCCGACCGGGCAGGAGGAGCGACTCCAACGAGCCCTTGACGCCGCTCGTGAGCGAGTTCGTCAACGAGTCGAGCCGAAGACCTGGCTGGCGTACTGGCTCACGACGGTCGAAGGCCAGCCCACGGTGGAGGTCGCCCAGCAGCTCGGGATCAAGAAAGGCACCGTCCTCGTGTACAAGTGCCGGGTGGCCAAGATGATCGAATCGGAAGGCCAGGGCCGGTCTGGATGCGGGGGGGCGGCGCACGCCCCCGGGGAGCTCGTGAGATGTGTCATTCCAAGGAAAAGCTTCGGCGCTATCTCGAGAAGCTTCGGCGCTACCTTCATGAGGAGCTGGACGAGGCAGAACGGAGCGAGATCGAGGCCCATCTTCAAGACTGCGAGCTGTGTCTTGGAGCGTTGGAGGCGATGAGCGATGGCGAGGAGCCCTTCGGTCGCTTAACCTCCGACGGCATCCGGTTCCGCGTCGTCCGCGAACACGCCAAGGGCGGGCTCGGCGAGGTCTTCGAGGCGCTCGATACCGAGCTCAACCGCAGGGTCGCACTCAAGCGGATCCAGGACAAGTATGCCGACGACCCCCACTTCCGCGCGCTCGCTTCGAGTTCGAGGCCGAGGTGACCGGTGGGCTGGAGCATCCCGGTATCATCCCGGTCTATGGGTTGGGCCGCACGCCCGACGGCCGGCCGTTCTACGCCATGCGGTTCATCAAGAGGAACAACCCCGAGGAGAACAACTTCAAGGGGGACACCCTCAAGGATGCGATCCAGCGATTCCATGAGGCGGAGAAGCAGCCCCAGCGCGATCCCGGCCAGAGCATCTGGAATTGCGCGACCTGATGAACCGGTTCATCGACGTTTGCGACGCCGTGGAGTATGCGCACAGCCGCGGCGTGCTGCACCGCGATCTCAAGCCGGGCAACATCATGCTGGGCAATTATGGCGAGACGCTGGTCGTGGACTGGGGTCTGGCCAAGACTATCAACCTGCCCGAGCCCGGGGGGCCGGAACCGCCGCTGAAGCCCACGTCCGGCAGCGCGCTGGAAACGGTCCTGGCGGGGACTGGGATAGGCACCCCCGGCTACATGAGCCCTGAGCAGATAGACCACAATGTTGGGCAAATTACCAGGGCGCCGTCGACGACTTCGATGAGGCCATCCACCACGAGCCCGGCCTCGCCGAAGCGTTCCTCTACCGCGCCAGCATCCGGGCTCGGGCCGGGGACCATGACCGGGCGATGGCGGACTTCGAGAAGGCCGCAGAGCTCGCACCCGACGATGCCCGGACCTACGGCTCCCGCGCCCTGGCACGCCTGGCCAGGGACGACTTCGACGGGGCCTTGGCCGACGTGTCCAAGGCCGTCGAGCTGGCACCCGATAACGCGACCTATCACATCCACCGCGGCGAGATCCACCGGCTGCGCAAGGAGTTCGACCAGGCCCTGACGGATCAGAGTCGGGCCCTCGCCCTCGAACCGGAGAACCCGGAGCCGTATCGATATCGCGCCCTCGCGTACGCGGCGAAGGGTGATCTTCAGAGGGCCATTGCTGATGACACAGCAGGGCTGAAGCTTGCATCCGGGAAGCTGGCTACGGCGATCCTGAGACACCGCGCCCTTCTCTTCCGCCGCAAAGGCGAGAGCGAGCGGGCTATCTCGGATTACGATGAGTTGATTCGGCGCAACCCTCAAGACGCATCGGCCTACTGCGAGCGTGGCCGGACAGCCGCCACCAAGGGTGATCGCCGGCGCGCCATGGCTGACTACAACCGGGCCATTGAGATCGACTCGAAGGACTCATGGGCCTACTTGAATCGCGCGAACCTCCGCAGCTCGCTGGCTGACTATCGCGGCGCCCTCGCCGACTACGATGCCGCCATTCGCAGCGACCCCGACGAACCCGGGGCGCATAACAGCCGTGCGTGGTTCCTCGCCACTTGCCCTGAAGCCGCGCATCGCGACGGCAAGCAGGCCATCACAGGCGCGACCCGCGCCTGCGAGTTATCGCATTTTAAAGATTATCTGTACGTCGATACTCTCGCTGCTGCTCATGCCGAGATGGGGGAATTCGACAAAGCGATCCGGTGGCAGCGTAAAGCCCTTGAACTGCTCCCCAAGGATTCCAAGGAACGCTCGGAAATGGAAGACCGGCTCAAGCTCTACCAGAATAAAGCACCGTACCGTGAGAAGCCCCCTACGGCCGCCAACCCTCGATGATCGTGGGTGCATGCAGGAATGAGCTGACATCGGTGGCCGTCAAGATAAAGGAGTTAGGCGGCGAAAAGCCCGCCCCGCCGGCGAAGCACCGAAGGCAACCCTTTCACAAGGGATACGAGCACGCCTTTCTGGCACCTGGCCTCCTGGAGGCTTACGCCGGTTCCCTGTTCCATTGCTGATACTGTTGGCGAATTCGACCCGGGGCGTCTGGCGCCCCGGATTCGCCCGCCCGCCGTGCCCTATGTCGCCGGACAGAAGTAATGCAAGGAATTCGGGGCCACCGAGTACGCTGGGATCCTTCACGACCTGGCGAGACAAGGTGGCCCGATGCGTGGACGACGACCCCGACGGCTCTCGATCGAACCGGCTGACCTGGCGATCCTCCAGCGGGTCGCCCGGAGTGACTCCTCGCCCTGGTATCAGGTCCGGCGAGCCCGCATCGTCCTGGCCAACGCCCATGGCGTGCCCACCAGCACCGTCGCCTTCCAGATGCAGTGCGACAAGGCCACCGTCTGGCGGACTTGCCGCCGCTATGAGCGGGGCGGGCTGATCGGATTACTGGCCCCACCGGCCCGACCCGGGAGCCCGGGTCGGATTTCCCCCCCTCCAGCGGGCGAGCATCGTCCGGCTCGCTTGCCTGGAGCCGGTCGCCAAGGGCCTGCACATCACCCACTGGTCGAGTGAGGATCTGGCCCGCCAAGCCGTCCTCGATGGCATCGTCCCGAGCATCTCGCCCCGCACCATCCGGCGGATACTCGACCGGGTCGATCTCCAACCGCGGATCGGACCCGCTACTGGCGGACCTCCCGGCTCGATGACCTGTTCAAGGAGCGGGCCGAGAAGGTCCTCTGGTGCTACGCCAACGCCGAGCGGCTGGCCGAGCGGGGGATCTGGGTCGTGTGCACCGACTCTTCTTCCCGCCGCCGGCGGCGGTCCTCAGCCTCCGCTCGCTCGTTGGCCTGCCGGGCCTCCTCGCGGGCCTGGCGCATCGGCGCGGCTGACGAAGCCCTTGGGGGCGGCATGGCCATTCCGGATGGCGGTCACCAGGTAGGCGGCGGGATCGTCGATTTTGCCCCGCCTCTTCTCGGGCAGGCCATCCAGGATGTCGATCTGAAGCCGGACGGCCTCCTCGCCACGCTCGCGCCAGGTCGGCGGCGATCGCCGGGGTGATGCCGCGGCCGATCAGCTCCGCCTCCAGCGGCGACAGACCGGGGGCGGCGGGCCGGGGCGGGGGTCCGCCGGGATCGGCTCGACCTCGAGCACGACCGGCCCGCCGCGACGGGCGAACGCCCGGTACTCGGCGCGGGCCTTCGGGCCGGGTATGTAGAGGGGGAAACCGGGGTCAAAATTAACCTGACGCCGCCCGTTCGCGGCGGGAGGGGAAAAGCGGTGTCAAGGCCTGCCGCAGGGGAGCCGGAAGCTGCCGAGGAGTCCCGGGTCCGTCCGGGCCAGGAGCCACCAACGATCGTCCCGCGCCTACCGAAACAATCGATCACCATCGGCCGCCGAGGCCGAGATCAGGATCAGGCCCAGGACCGTCGGGACCCTCCCTCGTGCCGCGGACGGGGAAAGGGCGAAGTCGCGAGTCCTGACGTTCCGACGGTCTGACCGGATCGCGGCCAGCCCTCCGCCCGGCCCGCCAGACGGCTTCGCCGCCGCCTCGCGCCGGGCCGGGGCACCGCGGCGCGTTGTTCGCCGCCATGGATCGTTCTGCCTCGAGGTGATAGACTGACAATACGTGGACCTTCCTCGAGACGTTGCCGGAGAGGCTGCCATGATCCGATCGGAACCCGGCCCCGCACTGCCGGACGTCCAGCCGCCGCTGATGGGGTTGCTCGGCCGCGATGGGGGCTGTCAACCTGTCGGCGAGCCCGCGCCGGATGAACATCTCGACGACGAGTTGGCTCTCCGCGGAGTCGTCGCCATCGATGTCCCGCGCGAGGTCATCGCCCGGTTCTCCGGCCGCGCTGAACCTGAACGAGCTGCCCGAGCGGCAACCCGAGATCGTCTTCGACCACGGACCGCGGTTCCGGGACGGCGACGATGAGTGACCGGTGGTACCGGAAAGCCTCAGCCGCGGAGCCCTGACCCAGGGGGATATCATCCTCTCCTGTCCGGTCGTCGGCTGGCATCCAGGAGATCGGCTGGATTTTTCCTCGGGCCAGGAGATCCTCCCGGTCGGCCAGTTGTTGGAGGCTCAGCGCGTCCACGTCATCGTCATGACCCAGGCTTGCGACCTGGAACACGCCAAGGTCCGGAACGTTGTCCTTTGCCCATTGTACCCGCTCGGCGCTTACAGGGCGGCCTGGGAGGCCGTCCAGCGAAGCAAGGGGCAGAATCCGACGGAGAAGGCGTGGAAGCTACTGCGACGATATCTGTGATGGGTCATCTGGAACCTGAGCCTGCTCAACGCCGAAGACATCGGGGGCATCGCCATCGAACATGCCGTGGTCGATTTCCATGAGGTCTTCACGCTCCCCCGCCAAGTCCTCGAATCGCTGCTCAAAGCGAGGGACCAGGACCGTCCCGGCCTCCTTCCTCCCGACCGCGAACATCTCTCCCAGTCGTTCGCCAGGTTTTTATGAGGGTCGGACTGCCCACACCCGTAACCAGGGCCTGGTAGGAGACTCATGAGGGGATCGGCCTCCGCACTCCTGGGGGAACTTGGTCAGCTTCCCTCTCCCCCGCCTGCTCCACCGCCACGATCATCCGCCGCGATTCCTCCGGCGGGCCGACCCGATCATCGGCCCCGTGGGACGCCCGGGCCGGGGCGGGCCGCCACCGGTCGGGCCTAGTCGGAATCTGAGCCGCGTGCCGGCATTATGTCAACATAGTGACTACATCATCTCTACGTCTGGTTGACACGCGTCTCGCGTGTCGTCTATAATGGTGGGTGCGAGACGCGGTAACCTTAGGTTGGTCACTACAACCCCGGGAGCCCGCCCGATGGCCGAGAAGACGACGGGAGTAAAGAAGGTGAACGCGGTGGCCATGCCGGGCAGGAAACGGGCCGGGAAGGCCGTGCGGCTGGACCTTTCCGCGAAGGACCACGATCGGCTGGACAGGGCAGCCCAGGCGAAGGGCTTGAGCAAGGCGTCTTATGCGCGGATGGCGGTCCTGGATCGGCTCAGGCAAGACGAGCCGACAGGAGGGAAGTAATCATGCCCACATCGCAGGAGGTGTCGGAGGGCTTGGCGGATTTCCGGGTGGAGGTGACGGAGCGGTTCGGCAAGCTGGAGACCAGCATCGCCGCCGTCCAGGCCGAACTGGGGCTCATCCGCAAGCTGGGGGACCGCCTGCTCGGCGCCATGATCGCGGGCGTCGGGACGATGTTCGTGTGGGCGGCCCTGGCCGGTTGGTACGGCTCGGCGATCAACTCCAAGGTCGAGCAGCACGACCGCCGCCTCGACAAGATGGAGGCGCGGCTGGACGGCATCGACGCGAAGCTCGACACACTCCTCAGTCGGACCGCGTCGAAGGCGGGCGGATGAGCGGCCCCCTCGGAGCCGGCGGAGACTCGCCAGGTCCGAGCCACCCGAATCGCCCCCGTTGCCCCTGCCGATGGTCGGCTCCGCCTCCCGGCGTGCCCGCTCCACGGCGGCGGCCATTTTCCGCGGTTCCTCCGGCGGGCCGACCCGATCCTCGGCCCCGTGGGACGCCCGGGGCGGGCCGCCGCCGGCCGGCCCGTTCGGCGCAGGTCTGCGGGCATCCGAACAGTCGCCACCGACCGCGCGGCCGAAGGTCGGTCCGTTCGGCGCGGGTCTCCCGACCCCGCCGACCGCGCGACCGATGGTCTCCCCCATCCGTCCGTCCCGGGCCCGATCCGATTCGACCGGGAGACCTCCGGTCCTCCCGAGGGCGGGGTCAGGAGACCCGCGCCCAACCAACCCGTCCGGGCCGACCCGGGCGGCGGCGATGACCGGGTCGTCAGACCTCGCCCCGCAAAACCGTCAAATCCCCTACAGTCGGTCGCCCGATCCGCCGAGAAATCTTACCCGCAAGAATTTTCCGAAATTTTTTATCTCTCTATGACATATCAGTTTAAGTCTACTATTTCCTTAGATTTTGCGATAGGTGCATTTAAGAAAATGCAAACTCGCAGCATCCTGTATATAGAGGGTTTGATTGGGAATTCAAGGGCCGAGCCGACCACACCACACGCATTCACGCACATCCGACGAGCCGTCCCGGCCCACATCTTCTGCCCGGCGGCCGGGCGGCGGCAACGAGGTCCAGAACCAAAGAGGGAAGACGCGATGTTCGAGCCGAGTCGTTCCGACTCGCCGCTGCTGATCCGCGCCTGCTGCACGGCTGGAAGGTCCCGGCGGAGATGCGCGAGAAGGTGGTGGTGGTGCTGTATCAGATCACCAGCGACGCGAAGGCCCGGCCGCGGGAGCGGACGGCGGCGGCGCGGGCGCTGTTGCAGGCCAGCCGGGTCGAGCTGGATGCCATCCGCGCGGCCCGGGGGGCGCAGTACGGGACGTGATCGAGCGGCTGCGGGCGCTGGAGGAGCGGTGCGATGGCGGACAGGGGGAAGCAACGGGCGGCGATCCACCGGCTGGAGCGGCGATGGGCCCCGCTCCCTGCTGATCGCGCCCGTCATCGATCCCCACGGCCCGCCCGGGTCGGCCCGCCCATCGCGGGGCTCACCGCGTCTCCGGGTCGTCTCCGTCCGGCTTCGCGACCGGCCGGGATCGACCGCCTCGCCGGGATGGGCCCGCCAAAACCGGCCGTGAGGCGCCGTGAGGCGCCGAAAAGCCGAAGACCCGGGGAGGCGGGGACGTGCCCCGGGTTGCGGTCTTCACGGCATCCCCAATTCGCTGGCCATCTGTTTGTAGGCGGCCAGCTCCAGGCGGTGGAGGCCGCTGGGCAATCCCCGGTTCTTGCCGACCTCGAGGACCCTCCGGGCCCTCTCCTTGTCGTTGAGCATGAGATAGGCCTTGGCCAGGTGGAAGTACTTGGGGGGGCTGGGGGCGGCCTTGAGGGCCGCCTCGAGATCGGCGACGGCGAGCCGCCCCTGGCCGACGGCCAGGCGCACCATGCCCCGGGTGTCGAGATACTCCGGATTGGCCCCCTTGGCCCGGATGACGCCATCGATCAGGTCGAAGGCTTCGTTCCCCTTGTCGCCCGTCAGCGCGATCAGCCAGGCGAGGTTGTTGGAGGCGGCCCCGTCGCGGTCGTCGACCTTGATGGCGGCGCGGTACATCTCCTTGGCCCTGGGATAATCGCCCAGCCGCTCGTAGAGGTTGCCCAGCCCGAACGGGAAGATGAACTCTTTCGGCTCCTGCTGCCGCGCCCGATCGAGCCAGCCGATGACGCGCCGGGTCTGCGACTGATCGAGGGGCGTTTCGGGGTTGGCGAGGATGCCGACGCCGATGCTGGCCACCTGCCTGCGCTGCTTGGGGTCGGCCCAGCGGGCCTCGCAGAGGTCGATCGCGTCCTTGACCTGGCCGCGGCGGGAGAGGTAGTCGGCCAGCCGGGCCCAGTTCGGCATCGCCCTGGGGTCAGTGGGCGGCTCGTCCGCGACGCGGCGGAAGATCGCCAGGGCGACGTCGAAGAGGCCGAGCTGCTCGGCGGCGGCCGCCAGGCGCAACCGATCGTTCGTGGTGAGGTCGGGCTGGTCGGCGAATTGACGGACCTTCTTGGCGGCCTCGGCGGGCTGGCCGGCCGTCTTCTCGAGCTGGGCCTCCATGACCAGCGTCGTCATCGCGGTGCGCGGCGACCGGAGCTTCTCGACCAGTTGCCGGGCCTCGGCCAGGTCGGAGTCGTCGCCGGGCTTGTGGTGGCGGATCAGGGCATCGAAGAACAAGGTGATGTAGACGGGCCGCCGGACGAGCGTGTCGGGGTCGCGCGCGCCCTCGGTCCGGAGGATCAGCTCGCGGAATTGCTCGCGGGCCCGCTCCCATTCCCCGGCGGCTTCCAGGAGCTGCGCCAGCCGGCGCCGGTCGTCGGGCGTGGCGGATTCGCGGCCGATCAGCGCCTGGAGGTCGCCGATGGCCTGCCGGCGGCCCTCCGGGGTCCCCTGGTCCGCATGGACCAAGGCCAGGAGCCGCAGGTCGTCGGCGTCGCCCCCGGCCTGGCCCGACCGGTCGGGCAGGAGGGCCAGGGCCTCGGCGATCCGCGGCGGATTCCCCTGTGCGTAGAGCATCGCCAGGTTGCGTCGGGCCCAGACGGCGAGGTCGGGCGACTTGCCGTCGGCGGTCCGCGCCAGGATCTCCTTGAGCGGCCCCTCGGCCCCGTCGGCCTCGTTGGTCTTGAGGAGGAACTCGGCGAGGCGGCGCTTGACCGTGAGGTCGCCGGGGTCCTTCAGCGCCTTCTGGGCCTCGTCGAACCAGTGGCGGGCCTGGGCGTACCACGACTTGGCCCGCTCGGGCTCGCCGGCCTCATAGGCCTTCCCCACGATCCCGCAACACTGGGCCAGGACCAAGGGCGCCTTGGCGATGCTGGCCTCGGCGTCGCGCACGACCTGCTCGGCCTTCTCCGGCTGGCGGATGACCTGGGCCAGGAACGTCACCAGGTTGGCCCAGCGGTCGGGGTCGGCCTTGTCGGCGGCGACCGCGTCGCGGAGGATGACCTCGGCCTCGTCCCGGCGCCCCTCCCCAATCAGCAAATTGACGAGCCACACCCGCGCCCGGAAGTCGCCGGGGCTGGCCGCGACCGCCTTGCGGGCGAGCTCCTCGGCCTGGCGGATATCGCGATGTCTCAGGGCGACCTCGGACATCATCTGCTCCAGGCCGCCGGGTTGCTGGCCGATCGCCGGGATGTGGCTGTAGATCTCCAGGGCCTCACTCCCCCGCCCGGCCAGGAAGAGGAGCTCGATGAGGCGGCGCACCTCGGCCGGGTCGCGCAGCCCCAGCTCGATGGCCCGGCGATACGAGGTGATCGCGGACTCGAGCTTCTCCTGCCGCCGGTTCTTGACCTCGTCCTCGTCCCCCTTCGCCTCCGCGAGCTCGTCCTGATCCAGCCTGGCCAGGGCCACAGGGATCCGGGTCCAGTCCGGCCGGCTCGTCTTCAACTCGTTCAAGAGGCCGCGGGCCCCGGCCCGCGCCTTCTCCTTGTCGGCGGGCTCGGTGGCGACCCGCGCCTGCCAGGCCAGGTACTGGGCCCGGCAGAACCGGCCGAACTGGTCATCGAGGTTGCCGATCGCCTGGATCTGCCCCTCGGCCTGCTTCTCGTCGCGGTCCTGAAGCGCCAGGTCGAAGAGGTGGAGGCGCGGCTCCAGCTTCTGGGGCTCATCTTCGGCCAGCCGGGTCCAGGCTCGGGCGGCGCCCGCCAGGTCCCCGTGACGGCCCAGCTCGATGGCCAGTGCGGTCAGCAGCATCCGGCGGTCCTCCGGAGGGAAGGACTCCGTGCCCCCGGCCAGCTCGTTCAAGGCCGTGACGACCTGCGGGCCGCCCCGGGCCACGGCCAGCTCCAGGCGCGCCAGCCGCAGATCGGCCCGGTCGCCGAGCCGATCCTGGGCCTGCTTCAGCAGCCCCTGCGCCTCGCCGACCCGCTTCTGCCGGCCCAGCAGCCTGGCCTGGCTGATCCAGGGCCTGGCGTCCTCGGGGAAACGCCGCGGGCCGCTTGCAGCGCGCCCAAGGCGGCTTCCTCCCGGCCTTGCGCCAGCAGCGTTTCGGCGCGTAACAGCTCCGGCTCGACCGAACCGGGCGCCGCCGCGGCCGCGTCACCGATCAGCTTCTCGACCTCTCCCCACTGGCGTTGCGCCTCGGGCCGCCGGAGATTCCGCCGGATCAGCAGCCCCGCCAGCGGCAGCCGCACCAGCCCGGGCTGCTCCGCCCGCAACCCCTGGTATTCCTTGATCGCCTCGTCGATCGCGCCCCGGTTGATCAGGTCCTGGATCCACCCCAACCGCGCCGTCATGTCGCGCGGCTCGGCGTCGTAGGCGCGCACCATCGCCTCCCGCGCCAGGTCGGGTTCGTTCGACTCGTTGTAGCACCTCGACAGGAGAACGTTGACCTTCGCCTTCAGGAACGGGATCGACGCCACGTCCGACTGCAACGGCGCGAGGATCTGCCTCGCCTTGATGAACTCGTGTTGATCGAAAGAATGATAAGCCTTCAGATACTGGGTGAAGGGGCGGGCCGCGCCCAGCCTCTCCAGCTCGTCGATCAGCAGGAGCAGCCGGCCGGGATTGTTGCCTCGTTCGGCCAGGAGCAGGGCCAGTTGCCAGCGGAGGTCGAGCTGATCGGGCACGGCCTTGAGGCCCAGCTCCAGCGCCTCGGCCGCCTGGTCGGCGCGGCCGGCCCTCCCCTCGAGGTTGGCGAGGGCCCGGTACAGCTCGATGGCCTTCGGCGCCGCCGTCAGGCCTTCCTTGAGGACCCGGCGGCCCGCGTCCAATCCCGACTCGCGCTCGACCGCGCGGGCGAGATCCTGGTAGACCTTGGGCCGGTCGTCGGCCGGGGCCAGTTGCAGCGCCTTGCGGAAGTCGTCCCCGCCCCCCGTGCCGCCGCGGAGGCCCTCGCGGTACCGCCCCCGCCCCAGGTACACCCGATAGTCATCCGGCGCCGACTTGACCATCGCGTCGATGACCCGATCGGCCTCGGCCGGCTTGCTCAGCTTGTCGCGGAGCAGCATCGCCAGGTGCTGCGCGGCCTCGAGCCGCTCCGGGGCCTCGTGCTCGATCGCAAACCCGTAGAGTCCCTCCGCCCCATTTTCGCCCGCGAACTCGCCTTCCTGCTCGAGGCACCGCGCCAGCAGGTACTCGAGATGACCGTCGAACTTGGCCGTGCCCTTCAGGATCTCCAGGTGCCTGCGAGCCCGCGCGACCATCGCCGGCCCGCCGATCTCCAGGGCCACCTCCGCCGCCCGCTGTCGCACGTCCGCCCGTGACGCGTCCCGGTCCAAGACGCCCTCGAAGCCCGCCAGCGCCTGGCCCAGCCGCTTCGCCGACCGATCGGCCTTGATGATCACCTCAGCATACTTGAGCTGCACCTCCACGTCGCCCGGCACGACGGCCAGGTGCTCCCCGTAGAGCTGCGCGGCCTTGGCGAAGTCCCCGTCCTTCGCGGCCTGATCGGCCCGCGCGACGACCCCCCGGGCCATCCTCTCCACCTGGTGCCCCCAGAGGAAATAAACACCCCCGCTGAGCAGCGCGAACACCGCTCCCAAGATCAGCAGACGCTTGACGGTCCTAGTCCCCATCACCTGGTGCCCCTCGTCGCGGCCGATACACGGGAGACGGCCCCGGACCTGTCGGCTCCCTCATCAGAACCTCTTTCCCATTCGCCATTCCAGCTTACGGTCCATCCCTTCGGACATCAACCGGATGAACCGACGCACCTCCACGCCTCCGGTCCGTCCCCCTCCGTCGTCGGGGCGCTGTCGATTTTCGTCAACGTGCCCGGCTGGCTTTCCGGCCCTCGCCCGGCCCCTGGCACTCGTACACTAACGATATCCCGAGCATAGATCCCTCGCGTCCCCCCGACGACGACTTGCCACGATCGCTTGCTCAACGACCTTCATGGCCGTCGTCGTACCGATTAACTGGACATACTTCCCCGAGCGCGCTCACCACACGCCGGCCCCGATCAGAGCCCGCCCCTACCGATTAACCGGGCATACTTGCCGTCGGTTCCCGGCCCGCTCCCTACCGATTAATGAGACATACTTCCTCGGGGCCTCACCCTTCCTGGCCCGTCACAGGCCCCGCCATCGCTCCGACCCGGGTATGACTGACTTTCCGTCCATGAAGATTAATCGAGCATACCGGGGAACGATGCCTGATCTTCCGTCCATACCGACTAACCGAGCATACCGGGGAACGATGCCTGATCTTCCGTCCATACCGATCAACCGAGCATAGTGACTCTCGACCGCTTTGAATCGTTTGTCCACTAACGATATTCCGGCCGTAGTCAACATCCGTTTCGACCGATTGTCCGAGCATGGAAAGGGCCGCTCTAGCGATTATCCGCGCATACTTCTCACGATAGTCCGGACATACTTCTCACGATAGTCTGGACATACTTCGGGCGTGCACTCACGATAATCCGAGCATAGCGCTACCGATTAACCGGACATAGTTAGGGTCTGTAAGTTATTATTTTCTAACCCCTTGCGTCGCGGAGAATTTGTTATAGACTCTTGTTAAGAGAAAAAAAGACAACAACACGGCGCGTGGGGTGTGCGAGCGGGTTCTTGTTGTTGTTGCTTTTTTTTCTCTCACAATCAGGGACAGGGAGACCGGAGGCAAGGGAGGCCGAAGACCGTGCGACCGTCGTAGCGACCAGGCGAGAAGGGACGGCGGGATGGACGATTGGGACTTGCCGCTGGAGGAGACCGGCGAATTCGACCGGCAGCCCGAGGAAGGGACATCCTCGACCGATGCAGGCTGGAAGGACGAGCTCAACCTGGCGGAGTTCCCGATCGCCGCGTTGACGGATCGCATCCCGGACGGCCAGACCACGATGGTGTTCGAGGATCGGATGGAGCGGCGTGACAGCGCGCCGATCGTGCGGCGGCTCACGATCATGGGCACGCACAAGCATGGACTGCCGACTTCGCTGGACGACGAGGTCCTGGTCGGGTTGATCCAGTTGACCAAGCGGCGGAGCAACTTCACCGATCCGCGGGTGCAGTTCTCGCGCTACGAGCTGATCGAGCTGCTGGGCTGGCCGCAGAGCGGCCAGAGCTACCGGCGGATCGAGGAGGCCTTGCACCGCTGGGTGGGCGTGGTCCTGATGTATGAGAACGCCTGGTGGGATAACGCCGCCAAGAGCTGGGTTGACGAGCAGTTCCACGTGCTGGACAACGTGACGCTCTACGACCGGGAGCGATGGCGGACCTCGGCCAAGTCGGGGCGGTCCGGCAAGGGGGACCGGGGCGGGTCGAAGGCCGACAAGCCCCCCCTGCCCTTGTCCAGCTTTCGCTGGAACGAGGTGATCTTCCAGAGTTTCCAGAGCGGCAATCTCAAGCAGCTCGACCTGGAGTTCTACCTGAAGCTGAGGTTGCCGACGACCAAGCGGATGTACCGGTTCCTGGATAAGCGGTTCTACCGGCGAAGCCGGCTGGACTTCGACCTGCGATCGCTGGCCTGCGAGCACATCGGATTGAGCCGATCGTACGCCCCGACGGAGTTGAAGCGGCGGCTCAAGCCGGCGCTGGAGGAGCTGGAGCAGCTCGGGTTCCTCGAGCCGCTGGGCCCGGAGGAGCGGTACTCCTACGTCAAGCGGGGTTGCTGGAGGATCATCTTCATCCGCGGCGGGCGGGCGACGGCCGAGGCGCAGGATCCCGCCGCGCACGAGGAGCACCGGCCCGGCGAGCTGATCGAGGCCCTCAAGGCGCGCGGCGTCACCGCCAGGACGGCCCAGGAACTGGTCGAGACCCACCCGGCCGGCCGGGTCCGCACCAAGATCGAGGTCTTCGACTGGCTGCTGAAGAACGAGGATCGGCGGGTCGGCAAGAACCCGGCCGGTTACCTGGTGGCCTCGATCCGGTCCGATTACCAGGCTCCGGTCGATTATCGGACCCGGGCGATCGAGGCCAAGGCGGCGGGCAAGGCCAAGGCGGAGGCCGAGGCCAAGGCGCAGCACGAGCGGCTCCGCGCCCGTGACGAGGCGCAGCGCGACAAGGCCCGCGCGGAGCGGCTCCGCGCCGCCTGGAACGATCTGACCGAGGCCGAACGCGAGGCCATCCGCGCCGCCGTCAAGGCCGAGAACCCCGGCATCGTCCGCTGGAAGAACATGCTCGAGCCCCTCTACCTGGCCGCGCTCGAGGCCCGGATGGACCCGGCCGGTCACGTCAACGGCGACGGTGCCAAGGGCGGCGCCGGCCAGCGCCTGCTCTTCCCCGATGCCGGGCCGGCCAAGGTGAAGTAGGACCCAGACCCTCCCGGGCGCCGACCATCTGTCGCTGTCAGAGCGGCGGCACGGGATTCGAGAGCGATGTGGGATGCGAGAGAGGGGTTGCGGTCCCGTTTCCGGTCCCCTCGTCCGAGACCTCTTCCCTCCCCGTTCCAGGCCGCCTTTCCCGTCCCTGCTCCGGTTCACTCCTCAGCACGTCGAAGAATCCACACTGGAACAGGCGCCCGATTGCATCCTGCATGCGATCCAGGGTGACCTCGGGAATGACGATCATCCCCGGCTCGGCGATGAAGGCCCTCCCTTCGCCGGCCTCGACCTCGAGGTCTTGCTGGAGGCGGACCGGGTCGTAGAAAACGACCGGATATCGAGTCCCGTCGTTCAACTCAACGGCTGCATAGGCCAGGTATCCGCGTGCCTCCGCTTCATACGCGGCGGCCTCGTCGAACGGGCGCTTGAATACGAGCTTCGGAGAGTGGAGGGCAACCATTTCGTCGATCCTTCCGCCGGTGTGAGCTTGACACCAGGTCGGTCCCCGTGCCGGCCACTCCTTTGGCGACCATCTCGATTGTATCGTCCCCGAGCCTCGCTGTCTCCGTTGGGCTCCGCGAGCAGGGGTGGGCAGGCGCCGGAAGATAGACCATCTCGAGCCCGATGCGCCGGGCAGCCTGCTTGGCTCCGACCTGGCCGGCGCCGATGGAGGCCGGTCGGGTTGCCCGGGTGAACTCCGCCACGGCCGGCAGCACCCGTCCGAGCGGGCGGTTGGCCTCTGTGCGAGCTGGCGATGCTGCGCGTTCGACACGAGCGTCTGGCTGGATCGGACGACCGGGGACGTGCGGCTTGATACGTCGCGGCCGGAGACGATTCGGGCGATGCGGAGGTGAGAGGATCACCCAGCCGGGGCGGGCCGCGAGACGGGCCGCTGACATGCGTCTCATGCTCCAGGAGACGCAGCCTTCCCGGCCCGGCGTGCCCGGTCCTCGTCAGCTCCCGGAGGCGGCCCCGCTATGGCATTGCGTTATCGGTACAGACTTGATTGAATTATGACGGTTCCCCCCTGCCCGTAACCGTTCACAGAGTGGGATAACCGGTATCAGGCAACCTCGACCTTTGGTGGATTCGCTGGCACGAGGGAGGGGATCGCTTGGCCACCGCGAGCCGCCTCGAAACAGGATGTCAGGTAGTCCAGCACATTCCGCCCCTGCTGGCGGCAGGTGGCTACCACCGTCAGCATCCGCTCCACGAACCGGCTCCCCGCCGCGCTATCGGTTCCCCCGCTGATCCGACGCCAGATCACCGCGTGCCGCTCGGCGCGCTCGGCGGCGTTGTTGGTCGGCGGCACACCCGCGACCCGCGCGAAGGTCCACAGGCTCTCCTCGACCCGCAGGAGCTCGGCGCAGGTCCCTCGGGTCCGCGCACAGTCGCAGCGCACCCCGTCCTCCAGGGCCGTCTTGAACTCGCGCCTCAACCGGGCCATCGCCGTGCGGAATCGCCCCCAGTCCACTCGCTTGGCCTCGAGGCGATGCCACCAGCGGAACAGCCGGTCCGAGAGGCGCAACAGCTTCTTCCCGATCGGCGCGGCGGCGCCGCCGCGGTCGATCATCGCCTGGAAATCGCGGCGGAGATGACTCCAGCAGACCTGCCGGCTGGCCCCTGCGATCCAGTCGTAGGCGCTCCAGCGGTCGGTCACCGCGATCGGGCCGTCTTGAGTCCCCAGGACGGCCCGGGCGACCCGGGCGTTGCGGTTGCGGGCGATCGTGAAGACCGTAAACAGGGCCGTCACCGCCGCCCACAGCCAGGCCTTGTGCCGGTCCTCTCGCCAGCCGGTCTCGTCGGCACCGATCACCCCCGCCGTGTGGACCGCCGTGGCCAGTTCGTTGTATGGGGCCTGGAGCGCCTCGGCCGACAGCCGCTCCAGCTTGCTGATCATCCCGGTGGAGATCGACAGCCCGAAGAGGTCGCCGGCCAGTTGCTGGATCGGCCGCTTGCTCAACCGGTAGGCGCCGGCCAAAGTGGCCAGTGTGGCCTGCAAGTAAGGGCCGAAGCGGACCGTGGGGACGCCCTCGGGCAACGGACCGCAGGTGGTCTGACCGCAGTCGGGGCAGGCCAGGCGATGCAGGCGGTATTCGTCGACGATCGGCTCGATCCGGGGCAACTCGGCGACCTGATGGATCAGGGGGTCGGGGTCCTCCCCCGACAGCGCATGGCCACACCGCCGGCACGCATCGGGCTTGCAGTCGGTGGACGAGCGGAGCTTCTCGGGAGGGACCAGGGCGCGGAACGCCTTGCGATGGCCGGGTTGACCGCCGCGCCTCCGCCGCGACGGCGGTGTGGGCGGCTTGCGCTTCAGGCCGATCGGGTCGGAGGAGGGCGGCTTGGAGGAGTTGGTGGAGTTGAGTTGGAGCCGGGCCTGGAGGTCGCGGACGGTGGCTTCCAATTCGGCGATCCGATCGTGCAGGGACTTCCAGCCGTCCAAGAGGGTGACCTGAAGGTCCGCGGGCACGCGGCTCCAGAGTGGCTCAAGGAGTGGAAGCTGTTGACTCATATGTAGTAGTACGAACCGACTGTACAAATTGTTCGGGGTGTGAACAGCTACCCCTGCCCCTCAACCAATGAGGTGGATCCATGTCTCGATTTCATGGTTTCGCTCGCACTGCCGTGGCCGCCCTTGCGTTCTCGCTGGCGGTCGTCCCTACCGCCGTGGCGGGTAGTGTTTATGACGCGGTCGCTGACTTCTCCTTGGCCTCGAACCCCAATGGGACGTGGAGTTACCTCTACGAGACACCCGGCTCGGGGCCCAGCCTGATGACCCAGACCGGGTCGATTAGCAGTGTGCCGGGTTGGGTTTTTTGGTCGGATGGGCAGTCAGAACCGAATTTCACGAGCGTCGCAAAAAATACGACCAACAACACACTCTCTTATCTAACTATCGTACTATCTACAAATCTATTAGACATGGACCCACAGAGCTACACCGATATCACTCGCTGGACGGCCCCGAGGCAGGGGCCTGGTCGATCGCCGGCCTTTTTCAGGGCATCGACGTTGATGAGGAGAGCCACCCGGTGGAAATCCTGGAGAACGGGAGTACGGTGCTGCTGTCGCCGACCACGATCAGCTCTTACGGACAGGTCGTGAATTTCTCCGACACCGTGACCCTCGCAAAAGGCGATACCCTCGATTTCATCGTGAGTACCGGGTTTACTACATATCATGATCTATCGACGGGACTCGATGTCACGATCCAGTCGGTCCCGGAACCTTCGTCGCTGGTCCTGGACGTCCTGGCGATCATGGGAGTCGGTGCGGTCGTTCAGTCGCGTCACAAGAAATCCCATAGATGTAACCGCGGCGGCGCAACGCGTTGAGGCACCGTGAGACCGTCAGCATCGAGACGTTGGGGGTCGTTGCCAGCATCGGCGCCGGGCGGTAAATCAGGATCACCCCGACTCCCGCCGCCGGACCGGCCGCTCGTCGGCGGCCGACGTCTTCGGCGCCTGGGTGATCATCAGCCGCTCCTTGGCCTCGGCCACAGCCGCGTCGCCCTTGATCCCCTGCGCCTCGAGCTTGTCGAAGACGTTGAGCATCCGCGCAAGGTGGATCCGCGCCTCCTCGAGCGTCTCCGCCGTCTGGATCACCCGCAGGGCCGCCCGCAGCGTCTCGCGGTGCAGGTTGTCCTTGCTGGCCATGACACTGTCCTCATCCCCGCCGACGGCTTCCGGACCACACCGCCAGTCTATCGGGTGGCGGGTGGAGCGTGGAGGGCCTCGGGAGGTGGCGGGTGGAGGGTGACGGGTGGAGGGATCGGATCGGGACGGTCTTCGCCCGCCACCCGTCACCCGCCACGCCCCACTCGGGTGGAGGGACCAGACCGGTCTGGTCCGCACCCGTCACCCACCACCCTCCACCCGTCACCCTCCACCCGTAGGCCCGTCACCGGCCGGCCGGCTCCGGGCCGGGGCCCGCCGGGCCGCCCGGGCGACCGTCACCGTTCCAGCCGCGATAGTCCGTGACGATTGTGACGGGGCGGGCGGATGGTCCGGATGTGCCGGAGTCGGCCTTCCCGGCGACGTCCGGGGGGGAATGAGACGGCTCCGGTCCCGCGGCCGCCGCGCGCGGCGCCGTCGGCCGGCCGTGGGCTCGCCTCCCCCTTGCCGAGGCGCCGGCCGTGCGCCATGCTGAGGACAGCGGCCCGTCTCACGGTCGATGAGCGGACCCGATCCACGGGCCGCCGATCCGGGGCGTCAGGCGGCTCGGGGGGCAGGAACCATGCGGCGATCGGTCCGATCCCATCCCGGCTCCGATGTATCGAAGGAGGAATTGCCATGGATGTGATCGAAGAGACGATCGAGGCCACGCTGGACTCGAGCGGTCAGCTCAGGCTGGCACACCGGCCGCAGCTACCGCCCGGCCCCGTGCGAGTGACGATCCGTGTCGCCGCGGCCGTTCGACCGCAGCAGCGCGGCCTGGCCGACGTGATCCGGGAGATCGCGGCCGATCAGCGCTCCCGCGGCTTCCCCGGGCGGTCGGCGGCCGACCTGCGCGCCGAAGACGACGCGCGCCTGGCCGAGGACGCCGAGCGGGACCGGGAACTGGACGCCGCGCGCCGCGGGGCCTCGCTGGGGGGGCCGTGAGTGCTGTACTACCTGGACACCGTGATCGTCATCTACGCCGTCGAGGGCAACCCCGCCGACCAGCAACGGGCGTTGAACCACCTGGCCGCGCTCGAACAGGCCGGCCATCGATTCGCGATCAGCGAACTGACCCGCACGGAATGTTTGGTCCCGGTCTTCGGCCCGGGCGACGGCCAGCGGCTATCGGACTTTTTCCGGTTCTTCCACGGGCCGAACCTGCGGACGCTGGGCCTGACGGCCGCGATGCATGACCGGGCCAGCCGCGATCCGGGGCGGCCACACCTACCCGGCAATCCCGCCCGCTCAGCCGAGGCGGTACGGGCTGGCCGATGCCCTCCATCTCGCCGCCGCGATCGAGTCCGGCTGTGACGTGTTTTTGACCAACGACGACCAATTGGCCAACTTCCCGGATATCACGGTCGAGGAGTTGCCGTGATCGTCAGCGGGGTCACTTCACCGAGCCGGGCACCGCATCGGCTCGGGGGGCATGAGGGCTTCGCTAGCCGCGCGCCGGGCCCCGCCGGCGGGCGGGCTCGGTCGTAGCGGCCGTCCGGGGGGCGCCGGCGGAGTCGGCTTCGACCCCGGCCCCCCTGCCCTGTCTTGCAGTTCCTGCCACCGATGGATGCCGGTCCATCCGGTCCGACCGGTCGCCAGTCGGAGCCGGCTCCTACAGCGGACCGGAACGGGCGCCCGCCATACGAGAGAACTGTCACCCGACCGCATCGGCCCGAGCGTGAGGCGCTCGAGATGGGCCCCGTCGCCATCCCATGCCGCCGGTCCGCCGGTCAGGCGGCCGATTCGTCGGCCTCGCCCCGGTCGGCGGCCGGCTCGGCGTTGCGGCCGCGGCGGTCGCGCGAGTCGTAGAGCACCATCGAGGCGACGATCGGCCGCAGCAGGTCGTTGACGACCTCCGAGCGGTCCTTGCCGATGTGGATGGCGTAGAGCCAGAGCTTCTTGTCCAGGTCCTCCTCGATGGCGAACATCCGCTGGACCCGCCGCGGTTTCGTCGGCTTGACCCGCACCGCCCGCGCCCGGCCGGTCGCGGCGCGCGGGGCGACCTCGGGCTCCGGTGCCAGGGCGATATCGCCCGCCTCGGGCGGGCCCGGGGGCTCGACGACCGGCGCCGGCGCGGCGAGCTGAGCCGCCGCTCGAACTCGGCCTCGGTCATGCTCGGACGGGTCAGCCCGGTCCGGCTCTCGGGGCCCGGGATCCCCCGCGTCGCGTCGAACTGCTCATCGCCTCGCCCTCCCGGGGCTTCTCGAGGCTCGGACGGAGCCTCGCCCTCCCAGAATCGGTGCTTACGCGGCCACATCCCCCGCGGTCTCCGTGCCCTCGTCGACCGCCGCCTCGCCCCGCGCCGGTCAGATAGGCCCGCGCCGCCGCGCGATATCCCTCGGCCCCCCCGCACGACGGGTCGTAGTGGATCAGCGGGGTCCCCCGGGCGTACGCCTCCCGGAACTTCACCGAGGCCGGGATCACCCGGTCGTACACCAGGTCCCCGAAGTACGCCCGGACCTCCGACTCGATCTGCTTGGAGACCAGCGTCCGATCGGCCCGGGTGATCAGGACTCCGGAGATCGTCAGCGGCCCGGCGTCGGTGAACTCCAGGCGGAATTCGCTCACGGTCCGGACCAGGTCCTCCAGCGCGCGGACGCCGGCCAGCGCCGCGACGCAGGGATCGATCGGGATCAGGATCTCGGCGACCGCATACAGGATCGCCACGTTCAGCGGCGTCAGCACCGGGCTGGTATCCACGACCACCACGTCATAGCCGGCGAGCCCCTTGAGCAGCCGGCGGATGCGGAACTCGCGCCCCTGGCCCAGTCCTTGCACGCTGCCCATCTGCTCCGAGCAGAGGCTCAGCCGATCGCCGGGGGGGACCACGTCCAGGCCCGGGTAGGCCGTCGCCACCGCCACCTCCTCCGGCCGCAGCCCCTCCAGCAGCGCGTCGGCCAGCCCGACCGTCGGGGCGCCCCGGGGGAACAACCCCAGCGCGGCGTTCCCCGAGGGGTCGGCGTCGATCAGCAGCACGCGACGGCCGAGCTCCTCCAATGCCGCCCCGAGGTTGATCGCCGTCGTGCTCTTGCCAACCCCCCCCTTCGCATTGGTTATCGCGACGCTTCGCACGAGCACCCCCCTTCCCCGCCCCGCGGGCCGCCGCCGCTGCCGGCCCCAAACCACGGGGCCACCACATCTTATCGGATCGGCCATGGTCCCTCGTTGAGTCGATCCCTGGCCACCAAGGTCGCTCGGTCCCCAGTAACCTTGACGCCCCGTCAACTCGATGCCAAGATCCGAAGAGAGCTGGAAAGCTTGACACCCACTGACCCGCGCTCCATGGTTCCTCGGTCTCTGGGTCTCTTGGCCCCCTGTTTCATCGGCACCGACGGACCAATATGACTGGGAGCCTCGCCACCAGGGGACTTGCACCAACTCGGTACAATGGCCCCTCGGCACCTCGAGACCAAGTCACATGCCATCGGAAGGTGCCTTGGGACCCCGGAGCCCAGGACCCATGCCATATCGCCAGATGGGTCGCCAGATCCCATGTTCAACGACTCGCCTGGGTGCCACGGTCCCTCGATATCGCGTGTCCCGTGGCCCCAAGTTGCCGAGGCTCATCGCGACATCGAGGATCAAGCATCGCGATGGACCTTGGTGCCATGGGACCCGGGCACCCAGCGATCGCAGTCTTCGAGAGACCGAGGCACCCTGGACGACAAGCCACCGCCAGCAACTCGGCACCTTCGTCTCATCGACCATCTTGGTCCCCTGGCTTGATGGGTCCCTCGTCGCTCTCGGTCCCAAGGCCCCATCATGCCCATTTGCCGCATGCGGCATGATCCCCAGTTCATCCCTATTCCAAGGTGCTCGATCCGCCTCGCCCGCCATGGGATCTCGGCACCAAGCTGTAACATCGACAACAGATGCCAAGGTCTCATGATTCGCAACGACACTTGGTCCCATGGCTAACTTGGTCCTGGTGGCACCAGGGCGGCGATGGCAACTGGATCTCCAGGCGACGATGGTCGATCGACCGGCTTGATCCCTCGAGGACCAAGGCATCAAGGACACTGAGGAGCCTGGGTATCATGGTCGTCGATGAGCCAGCAACTCCCAGGTCCCATGCTCCCTCCTGCAACCAGTCTCTGGTATGAGCTTGATACCAAGTTGCCTCCTTCACCAAGACGCTGGGGGCGTCGAGCCATATCGGTCTCGAGGCGGCCGGATGATCTTGCGACCTTGAGGTCAATTCCGCCGAGGGAGCAAGCCGCCAATGAGGACGATCGGCCATGGTCCCCTGCGACCCACCGGCGCATGGCGGCGACATGATCATGGCCGCTGGAATCCAAGAGCCCCAGGCGCCTGACGGATCAAGGCCGGCCATCCGCCTTGGTCGCGAGATCGCCGGGTTGATCATGACCCAAGGCGCATGTCACGAGTTGCCCGTCGATGTGGCTTGGTTCCAGGTTGCAACTTATCCCATGACAACTTGATTTATTGGTAAGATAGATCGCTTGGAAGCTTGGAAATCCGCGCGATCGGGTCGCAACGAACCGAAGGGCATCCCGCGGCCGGCCGGGAGATGGCCGGAAGGAGGGCAGGGGGGCTACGCATTCGCGGTCGCTGGCCGGCGAAGACAGTAGACCTGCGCCCGGGCAAGAGCGAAGAAGGCGCCTTGATGATCGGAGCGAATCCGGCCACGACCCCGGCCTGACCGCACCCCCGAAAATATTTGGCGAAAATTTGGGTGAGACCCATTGACACGAGTGATCCCACGTTTGCATGATGTCAAGGAGGTGTGCAGGCGCGTTGTGGGGCCGTAGATTATAGGGATCGCGAAAGCCAGGAGATCTGGGCGGGCGATGGCGGGATTTCGGGACGGGGGAAGCCGTCACGAGTCGGATCAAGAAAATTTGACACCGCCGAGTTGAGCCTGCATGTTTTCTCGATTCCTTGAACCTTACCTGGCCTCGGCGTTCAACGCAGGCCGCACAATCGGAATCTCCGCCGCATGTCTTCGCGGTGCACATAGAGCGACCAATGGGGGGAGTGGGAGACATGGCCATGGGTACGGGAGCGTCGGACAACTCGCTTGGTGGGCCTCGGGATCGGAATCGTCCCAAGTTACGATCCAGGCGGTCCCGCCGGGCGCGGGTGCATCGGGCCGACCTGGACCTGGAGTCGCTGGAGACACGGGCCCTGATGGCCACGATCCCGGCGGCGTCGCCGACGGGCAGTCTGCAGAACATCTCGCAGATGATGGGGAATCTCGGCGGCGCCACCGGCTCGAGCCAGAACAGCGCCGTGGTGGCGGTCGACCCCCACAATTCGTCGAAGCTCGTCGCGGTCTGGCAGGACAACAACCCGGTGATGGCGGCGGCCACGGACAACGGCAAGGTGGTGGCCCTCGAGGCGGCGTATTCGGTCAACAGCGGCCAGACCTGGCTGCCGCTGTTCTCCGAGCCGACCAACGTCGTGGGCCTGCGGAGCCAGACGGAGCTGCTCAACCCGACGACCAGCGGTCCGACGGTCCCCTATAACTACCAGCTCGATCCCAAGCTGGGGTTCGACGACAGCGACCAGTTCTACCTGCTCACCACGTACGCCGACGCCCTGACCACCCCGGGCAGTGGTGCGCTGGCGCTCCAGCGGTGGGACTTCTCGGGGTCGACGCCCGTCGCCTACGACTTCAGCAACAACGAGCAGGACCCGGCCCTGTATTCGGGCTTCCCCTCCACGCCGCCGGACGTGAAGGTCATCTACCAGTGGTACTCGACCGGCAACGACCAGATCACCGACCCCACCCTGACGGTGGACGACAACCAGGCGACCCTGCCGCCGAGCGTCAACTCGCAGATCGATCCCAACTCGGGCAACGTCTACGTCTCGTGGACGAGCATCGACGTCCCGGCCAATATGGACGGGCTGGTGCCGCCCAACCTGTTCAACTACAACCGCATCCTGACGGTGGTCTCCTCGGACGGGGGCAACGACTTCAGCCCGCCGACGATCACCGACGTCAACAGCCAGAACGAGAACGACACCAACGGCCAGCAGGTGCTCACCGGGGAGGCCGGCCCGGGCAACGGCCCGACGTCCGATCGCGACTTCAACCCGGCGATCACGGTCAGCCAGGGGCGGACTCCGACCGAGAGCGGGCTGTCGGGCGACCCGGGGATCCCCGGCGGCACGGTCACGGTCTCCTGGGACAACGCCGGCAGCAATACCCTGATGGCCAATACCCTCACCCCGGGCCACGACAACTCGTTCGGCAATCAGCAGACCCTCACGGTCCCGCAGATCGGCACCGCGACGACCAAGATCCCGGTCAACATGTCCAACCTCACCGACCTGGACAGCCTCGACGTCCGGGTTGACCTCATCGATCCCACCGACCAGTACCTGGGCCTGGTCCTGATCGCCCCCGACGGCCAGCAGTTCACGCTGGTGGACGCCGGCATCCTCACGGGCGCCAACGTGGGGGTCCAGACCTACACGATGAACAACATCGGCGACTACGAGCTCGGGACGATCTTCGACGACAACGCGACCCGCGTCATCGGCGCCGACAAGAGCCAGGCGGCGCCGTACTTCGGCGACTTCGCGGCCGACGGGGGGTCGCTGCGCAATTTCCTCCAGAGCGTGGCGTCGAAGGGGGCCGTCAACGGCACCTGGACGCTGGAGACCCTCGGCATCGACACCAGCACCTCGGCCAGCCCGGGCTTCCTGCTCGACTGGTCGCTGAGCTTCGGCCGCGGCCTGACGCCGGACAACGACGTGGTGATCCCCGGCTCGAATGGGCTGGTGCTGCCGATCTCGGCCACCACCGGCCTGCCGTCGACCATCGTGCCGGCCTCGCCGGTGGCGATCGGCCCCGGCGTGGTCATGGCCGAGGACAATACGATGGGCCCGGACAGCCCGTTCGAGGGGCGGCTCTACGCCGCGTTCGTCGGCTACGAGAACATCACCACCGACGGCGTCAAGAACCCCACCTACCATACCGACATCTACCTGACGTACTCCGACGACGGCGGCCGGACCTGGAGCCCGCCGGAGATCGTCGACGAGGATTCGGCCGATATCAACGGCTCGTCCGGTGGGAACAACAGCTTCAATAACCCCGATGTGTACACCGGCCGGACCCACTTCCAGCCGGCGATCGCGGTGGACCCGGTGACGGGCACGCTGGTCGTGTCCTGGCGCGACGCCAGCAGCGACCCGAACAACACCCTGGTGTCAACCTACATGGCCAGCAGCATCGACGGCGGCGCCAGCTTCAGCCCCCAGAGCTACGCCAATCCCGCGCTCACCGCCACCGACTCCATCGACACCCAGACGACCGTCGCGCTCAGCCCGGAGGGCGACAACGGGACGGCGACCAACACCGCCAACTCCGCCGCCGGCTTCGGCACGTCGATGGGGCTGGCCGTGTACGACGGCCAGGTCTACTCGGTGTGGACCGGCAACCTCGACCAGGCCTCGGTCGTCAACAACGCACCGGCCCTCGACGGCCTGGCCGCCTTGTTCCGGCCGATGGCCATCGCGGCGGGCCCGCGGATCATCAACAGCACCATGGGGCCGATCCCGCTGGCCGAGGCCGCCAGCGGCAAGGTCACCTTCAACGTCACCTTCGACCGGCCGCTCAACCCGCCCGACCAGAACCCCTCCTTCACCCCCGCCGACATCCAGGTCTTCTACCACGATACCACCAACGGCGACCCTTCGATCCCGCTCGAAGTCCTCAGCGTCGCGCCGGTCACCTCCAGCGGCGTTGGCAACGGCAACAAGTTCGGCTACACCGAGTTCACGGTCACCTTCGACCCCGCCCTGCAGCCCGGCGGCGGCCCCAGTGGGATCGGCAACTACACCGGCACCTACAGCTACCTGATCACGCCCGACGACGGCTCGGGCGATCCGATCGTGGCGCCGGTCAACTCCTACGTCATCACGCCGATCCCCCAGCCGGTCATCGGGCCGATCGCCTCGACGCAGGTGCCCCTGCGGATCCCCACCTCGGGCACGGGCGGCACCAACACCGCGGACGACTTCACGAACTCCAATATCCCCATCGGCAATCACGTCAACCAGCTCATCACGGGGATCGTCGTCAACCTGTCGCTGACCCACCAGAACGGCGCCGACCTGCGGATCACCCTGACGGCCCCCGACGGCCAGACCGGGTTGGTCTTCCAGGGCACCGTCACCGGCCCGCTCACCCTCAACAACGCGCCGTTCGTGGTCAACGGCCTCGACGGCGGCCCGGTCGACGGCACCTACAGGCTGACCATCGACGACACCCAGTCCAACAACGTCGGCGAGCTGACCGGCTGGTCGCTCACGATCGACTCGTCGCTGCCGACCCTGGGGCTCCAGACCGGCGCCCCGGACGACCAGAACGCCAACGGCACGGCCGACGAGAACCCGTTGACGATGCCCTTCGGCTACACCGGCTTGACCCCGGGCGATGTCTACGCGGTGCCCATGCCCCAGGTGACGGCGCCGGTCACGTGGACGGCCGCCGCCTACACCGGCGGGAAGAACACCGGCGGCTACATCCTCAGCCCGCCGTTCAACCAGAACACCCTCCCCTTGATCGTGCCCGGCCCGCAGATCGTCTCGACGCAGGCCGTCGGCACCTCGGGGCAGGTCTCCACCGGCACCGACGACCTCCTGACCGACACCGGCACCAGCCAGTTCCAGGTGACCTTCGACCGGCCGGTGCAGACCAGCACCTTCACCGCCGCCCAGGTGCTGTCGATCATGGGCCCGCTGGGCACGATCTCGGGCCCGCAGAGCTTCGCCCCCTCCTCGGTCGACCAGGCGATCCCCGCCGCGACCACGGTCGGCAACGGCACGCTCTCCTCGTCGGTGACCGTCAATACCGGCGGCACGCTCAAGATCCAGAAGCTCACCGTCTCGCTGAGCATCGGCGCCCAGTCGGATGCCGCGCTCAGCGCGGTGCTGATCGCGCCCAACGGGACGCAGATCCCGCTGTTCTCGGGCCTGAGCGGCTCGAACATGATCGACACGGTCTTCGACGACTCGGCGGATACCGTCATCACCCAGGGCGGGGCCCCGTACACCGGGACGTTCGTGCCCGCGTACAACCTCAGCCCCAACTCGCTCTCCAGCCTGGCGGGCAAGTCGGCCGACGGCACCTGGACGCTCCAGGTCACCAACACCCAGACCGGCGTCACCAGCACGCTCGACACCTGGTCGCTGAACGTCAACCCGGTGATCACGGTCACCCCGGTGAACCCCCAGGCCATCACGGTCAACGGCGTCTCGGAGACGGTGGCCAGCACGTACACGATCGGCCTCCCCCAGCAGCAGCTCAGCGGCACCTACACGATCCAGCTCGCACCCGGCATCCAGGACCAGTTCGGCGACGGGACGGACGTCAGCCAGAGCGCGGGCCTCAACGTGCTCCGCGGCATCGACCAGAGCGGGCCGACGACCACCGTCCGCTACACGGCCGCCGACCTGCCCAAGACGATCGCGCCGTCCACCCAGACCAACACGACCGGCCAGGCCATCCCCGGCACGGTCTCCTCGAGCATCGTGGTGCCCGACAGCTTCATCATCGAGGGGGACAAGACGGCGGCCGGGGCGAGCGTCATGCAGGTCCAGCTCAATCTGACCTATCCCAACGATCCCGACCTGACCGCGACCTTGTATCACTACAGCCCCACCGGCACGCTGATGGGCCAGGCCATCCTCTTCGGCAACGTGGGCCAGGGCCAGTCCACGGCCAACTTCACCAACACCGTCCTCGACGACAACGCCGCCACGCCCATCCAGGAGGGCAACGCGCCGTTCTTCGCCGTCTATAATCCCCAGCAGTCCCTGGCCGACGTCTTCGCGCCGACGACCGGCGGCCAGCAGGGCATGAACGTCCAGGGGACCTGGACGCTGGTCATCTCCAACGTCTCCACGACCGGGACGACCGGGACCATCAATAGCTGGTCGCTGGCCTTCCAGAAGTCGCTGCCCACCAGCGGCCTGGGCACGGTGGGCAGCAACCCCACCGTCAGCTTCCGGATCTCGACCCTGGGCCAGACCGATGCCCTGTCGAGCGAGGCCTGGTCGCCGGTGGGCGGGGCCGCGGGCGTCGACGAGACCGGCCAGGTCAACGCCATCGCGGTGGATCCGTCCGACCCGACGGGCAACACGGTCTACGTCGGCGGCGCCTCGGGCGGCGTCTGGAAGACCACCGACTTCCTCACGACCAGCCCCGACGGGCCCACCTGGATCCCCCTGACCAACTTCGGCCCGAACGCCGCGATCAACATCAGCAGCATCTCGATCTTCCCCAGGAACCACGACCCCAACCAGTCGATCATCATCGCGGCGACCGGCGGCGTCAGCAGCGGCCAGGAGGTCACCGACGCCCCCGGCGTCGGCTTCCTGATCTCCGATGACGGCGGCGCCACCTGGAACCTCTACGACAGCACCGACAACGTCTCCGGCACCCCCACCCAGACGACCGGCAGCGGCCAGCTCCTGCCGATCAACTCCGCCGCCCGCGATCGCAAGTTCGTCGGCACCACCGCCTACCAGGTCGCCGTCGACCCCCAGCTCTCCCCCACCGGCGGCGTGATCATCTACGCCGCCCTGAGCGGCACCAACGGCGGCATCTGGCGCAGCGAGAACACGGGCCAGACATGGACGCAGGTCCTCGCCGGCAACGCCACCGCCGTCATCCTCGACAAGGACAGCGGCATCGTCCTCGACCCGACCACCGGCACCGACGTCCAGGGCAACCTCCAGATCGTCTACGCCGGCATCGAGGGCCAGGGCGTCTACATGAGCACCAACCAGGGCCAGAGCTGGACCCTGATGGCGGGCGGCGTCGGCAACCCGCTGATCATCGACACCTACAACAATAAGAACGTCAACCCCGGCAATCCGACCGGGCCGGACACCGCCGGGACCCCCAACGGCGCCGAGGGTCGGATCGTCCTGGCCGTCCCCTCGCCGACCGGCAACGCCGTGCAGGACGCGATCTACGAGGGCTGGCTCTACGCGGCCGTCGCCACCTCGTCCGGCGGCTTCGACGGCCTGTTCGAGACCAAGGACTTCGGCGAGAACTGGACCGACATCCAGCTTCCCACCGTGCCCCCCTTCAACAATTACAACCAGGCGGTCCCCACCAACGGCGCCACCGCGACGACGGGGCAAGCCGCGGTCGAGTACCCGATCACCGATAATAGCCAGGGCAACCTGGATCTCGCCCTGACCGTCAACCCGACCAATCCCAACATCACCTACCTGGGCGGTTTCGGCGGCAACGGCTACAACAGCGACACCGGGCTGATCCGCGTCAACATCACCAAGATCGCGGATGCCCACTCCCTTGTGGGCTACGATGACCAGGCCCCCGGCAGCCGACTGACCCTCACCGGCAACATCCAGTACACCAGTCAGGACCTCAGCGCCCCGCCGGCCACGCCGGTGTGGGAGCCCCCGCCCAACTACGTCCCCGGCGATCCGAGCCCCTACCTGAATTTCATCCGCAACCCCGACGCGCCGTTCGTGCAAGATTCGACCCTGTACACCTTCGATTATGCCAGCTTCACCAATTCGGGCCTCGGCGCCACGTGGACCCCGATGGACGTGCCCCAGACCGGCGTGTTCAACCCCCCGGGGGGGAGCAACGAGATGTCCGGGACGGGCTACCAGATCCTCCTCTCGGAGGTCGACCCGGCGACCGGGCTGCCGCGGCTGATCGCCGGCAACCTCACCGGCGTCTACAGCGGCCTGGATAACAACGGGGTCTTCGAGTCCACCATCGGCAGCTCGGATGCCGCGCCCTCGGTCGATCGCGACGGCAACC
Organism: uncultured Planctomycetota bacterium; assembly: GCA_963815795.1. Classification (GTDB taxonomy): domain Bacteria; phylum Planctomycetota; class Planctomycetia; order Isosphaerales; family Isosphaeraceae; genus JAKAUH01. Next base: position 34,361 of record CAWFIC010000018.1, read on the forward strand.
TCCAGCTCGCCCAGGACTACTACGTCGCGGCCCAGCCGGGCAGCGCGGCGGCCCAGGCCGCCCAGGCCCTCTTCTACGCCGGCACGGAGACCATCGGCGGCCAGGCCGCGGATCCCAACCTGGTGACCGACGGCAACCTCGCGAGCACCGCCGTCGGGTCGTACCTCTCCACCTACTTGCCCGGCAATCAGAACGGCCTGGGCGGCACCTTCTATACCGCCTCCGGAACCGCCGTCGACCAGCAGGGCAGCGGCACGGTCTACCAGTACTTCTCCCCCGGCCAGGGCGGCGGCGACACGGATTTCGTCTACGTGGACGGCATCAGCCGGACCTTCGGGCTGCTCCAGGCCAGCAACGGCGATCCGGTCCCCGACCCGCAGTGGACGATCTCGGGCAGCGAGGGCAACCCCACGAGCTACGCGAGCATCGTCGTCGACCCGGTGAACAGCCAGGACGCGATGGTCTCGTCGTCCACCGGCAACCTCTTCGAGACCACGAACCAGGGCGGGACCTGGTTCGACATCGGCACGCCGGCGACCTTCGGGCTGCCGACGGCGACGACGGGCCCGCACGACAACACCAGCTTCGCCCTGGCCTTCGGGGCACCCGACCCCTCCGCCCCCGAGGGCATCGGCAACCTGGGCAACTTCCTCTACGTCGGCACCGATCCGCTGACGGCGGGCACCAAGGGCCAGATCTTCGTCAGCCAGAACGCCGGTGGCAACTGGTTCAACATCTCCCTGGGCCTCGACGGCTCGCCGGTCCAGCAGATCATCACCGACCCCGCGCGGGGCAGCCACGACGCCTATGCCGTCACCACCACCGGCATCTTCTACCTGAAGGACTCGATCGTCCTGGCCCAGAACCCCACCAACGTCCAGGACGAGTGGGTCAACATCACCGGCGACATCAAGACCCTGGCCTACACGATCTTCGGCCAGACCTACTCCCCGACCAACGACGCCAGCGGGACGCCGTATAACCTGGCCACGGTCCTCAACTCGATCGCGGCCAACTGGAACTACGCCATCCCCAATAATCCGCTGGACCTCAGCCAGGGATACCACCCGGTCCTCTACGTCGCCGCCAACTCCGGCGTCTACATGTTAACCGACCAGGGGCAGACCTGGCAGCTCTTCCCCGAGACGACCTACGGCGCCGTGGCCCCGGGCGGCGACCTGCCGCACGCCAACGTCACCGACCTGAGCCTCTCGCAGGGCAACGTCAGCGTCGCCACCGGGATGCCCGACCTGGCCGGCCCGTATAATCCCGACAAGCCCACGGCCACCCCGGACCCCGACCTCCTGCTGGCCGGCACCTACGGCGAGGGCGCCTTCGCCATCAACCTGGCGCCGATGATCCTCACCGGCACCACCCAGATCGACCCGACCGATACCGGCGGGGCCACGGCCAACGGCACCCCGGTCGTCACCACGGCCACGCCCAACATCGACGGCCTCAGCGAGATCACCGGCTTCGGCAACGCCACCTGGATCAGCATCTACGACGAGACGCCGGGCGACTCGACCTTCGGCAAGGTCATCGGCGGGTTCGACCCCAGCAAGGTCACGCTCGGACAGCCGATCGCGGCCAACGCGAGCAACTCGACCGACATCTTCGGCAACTTCGCCGTCCCGGTCAGTACCGCGTTCTCCCAGAACGGCCTGAAGACGATCGAGATCTTCGCCACCGACAACGCGGGGGCCAAGAGCGTGCCCGTGACCCTCACGTTCATGCTCAACGCCAACAACCTCTCGCACCCGGCACCGACGTCGGCACCCCCGGCGCCGACCCTGGAGCTCACGCCCGTCACGCCCCCGTATGCCACCATCAACAACATCCCGGTGACCAACAACACCACCCCCGCGCTCGACGGGACGGCGGCGCCCGGGACCTCGATCATGGTCTACGAGACCTGGCTGGACGACTCGAAAGGCCCGGAGACGATCTCGTTCGCCGTCCCGGCCGCGGACATCACCACCGTCGGCTCGACCGAGACGTTCAGCTTCCCGTTCCAGAACGACTTCCCGGACAACTCCGGCAATCCCGTCAACAACGGGGAGTTCTCGGTCGTCGTCACGGCGACCTACACCCAGTCGCCGTATAACCAATACGGCCCATCCGCCGACAGCAATCCCCCCGTCGTCTTCCAGATCAACAACACGACCCCGCCGAACGTGGGCGACTTCCGCCTCAATCCCGCCAACGACACGGGAATCGTGGGGGACGACGTCACCACCGACCGCACGCCCCAGTTCATCGGTACCACGGCGCCCGGGAACACCGTCGAGCTGTTCATCAGCGGCCAGAGCACCATCTGGAACACGACGACGGCGATCCCCGGCTTCACCGGCAACCTGACGTCGGGCTCGAAGACCGTCGCGAACCTCAGCGGGACGACCGGACTGGCCGTCGGCCAGCTCGTCTTCGGCACCGGCATCCCGAACGGGACGAAGATCACGGGCATCAATGCCACGGCCGGCACCCTGACGCTCTCGAATCCCGCGACGGCCGGCGCCACCGCCGAGAGCCTCACCGCGAAGTACGTCGCCTCCGACGGCTCGACGTACAACTTCTCGATCCAGCTCCCCTTCGCCCTGACCGAGGGCCAGACCTCGCTGTACGTCCAGGTGGTCAACGCGGCGGGGAACACCTCCGTTGCCAGCAACTCCGTGGGGGTGGCGATCGTCTCGAACCCGGCCGACTACAACGGCGGCCCCGACTCCGACCCGGCGCTGTTCGCTCGCAGCACGGCGAGCGATCAGATCCAGTGGGTCGTGCAGACCCCGTCGGGTTCGGCCGCGCCCTGGTTCGGCCCCAGCGGGACGCCCTACGCGCCGGCCACGGCCTTCAACGGCGCGCTCACCAGCGGGTCGGCGGTGATCTCGGGCATCCTCAGCACGAGCAACCTGGTCGCCGGCCAGGCGATCACCGGCACCGGCATCCCGGCCGGGACGACGATCGCGGCCGTCAACAGCTCCAGTTCGATCACGCTCTCGGCGAAGGCGACGGCCGGCGGCACCGAGAGCCTCGTCGCCACGGCGCCGCCCGACGTCATCCCCTTCACCGGTGACTTCGACGGCGACGGCGTCACCGACCTGGCGTACTACAACATGAGCACCGCGACCTGGACGCTGTACGACTCGTCCAACTACGCGGTCCAGGGCCCCACGACGTTCGCCATGGGGACCCCCAATTCCAGCGTCCCGCTGGTGGGCAACTTCGACAAGAACGGACCGACCGAGGTGGCCGTCTTCACCGTCAATGCCCAGGGGCAGGGCGTCTGGAGCATCTCCAGCACCATCACGGGCACCCGCACCTTCACCTTCGGCCAGACCGGCGACATCCCACTGGCGGGGGACTTCGACGGGATCGGCTACGACGAGCCGGCCGTCTATCGCCCCAGCACCGGCCAGTTCCTGGTGGTCAACCCCGTCACCGGCACCGAGATCTTCAGCATCCCCGGCATCAGCGCCGGCGTCGCGGGCTACTCGGCGTCGCCGGACCTGAGCAGCCTCGTCCCGGTCCCCGGGCAATACGACAACCTGACCTACTACAACCAGGCCGTCGCCAAGCACCAGGCGCCGCCGATCTTCGGGCACACCGAGCCGGCCGTCTTCGATCCCAAGACCGGGGTCTTCACCATCCTCGGGCCCGGCGGTACGGCGTACACCGTCTCCGGGTTCCAGACCGGTGACATCCCGGCCCCGGCCGATTACCTCGGGAATGGCTCGGACCAGGTGGTCGTCTATCGGCCCGGCACCGGCCAGTTCATCGAGGGCAGCGCCAGCGGGCAGATGACGACCCTCGCCACTCTCGGCGGGTCGGGCGACATCCCCCTGACCGCCCCGCTGGCCTACCGCCTGCCGAGCGACTCGCCCTTGATTTCGCCGCTCCCGATCACGACGCCGAGCCCGACGCCGTCCCCCACGCCGAGCCCGACGCCGTCCCCCACGCCGAGCCCGACGCCATCCCCCACGCCGAGCCCGACGCCGTCCCCCACGCCGAGCCCGACGTCTACGCCGCTGGTGAATCTGACGGGCGTTCAGATTATCACCAAGAAGCACAAGGTGACGGAGATTATCGTCGGCTTCAGCGGCGCCCTGAACGCCGCCGAGGCACAGGAACTGGGGATCTACCACCTGGTCATGGCCGGACGGAAGGGGTCATTCACCGCCAAGAACGCGACGACCATCAGGCTCGGGACGGCCACGTACAACGCCGCGAACGATACGGTGGTTCTCGTCCCCAGGAAGGCGTTCGCCTTGACCAAGCCAGTGGAGCTCATGGTCAACGGCGTACCGCCATCGGGCCTGGAAGACAGCCACGGCCGGTTCATCGATGGTGCCGACAACGGACAGGCCGGTAGCAATGGGGTCGCTGTCATCTCCCGCAGCGGCGTCAGCCTGGCCACGCTGCCCGTCGCGTCCACCAACGCCGCGAACGGCGTCAGCCCCGTGACCGTCGATGCATTGCTGGCGTCGGATGCGTTGGTCGAGCTGACCACGATCGAGCGGGCTCGGCGCAATCGCCGGTGAGATGCGGATCCGATCGGCCCGACCGCTGCGGGAAGAGCCCCGGGGGTCGGGCCGGCCTGGACCTCGGTTAACCGATGACCAATCACTGACGACTCGGGCGCTTGATCGTCTTCCCCTCCTTCATGACGAAGAAGACGCGCTCGGTGGCCGTAATGTCCCTGGTCGGGTCGCCGGGCATGGCGATGATGTCGGCCAGTTTCCCGGGCTCAAGGGTCCCGGCCTTGGCGGAGATGCCGAGCAGTTCGGCGTCGACGGAGGTCGCCGATTGGAGCGCCGCGATCGGCGGCATCCCGAGGCCGGTCATCAGGGCGAACTCCCGGGCGTTGATCCCGTGGGGCGAGACGGCCGAGTCGGTGCCGAAGCCGATCTTCACGCCCAGCCGCACGGCGGCGCGGAACATCGCGGAGCGCGCCGCCAGCGCGGCCCGGGCCTTGGCGGCGATCTCCGGGGGATACTTGTCGAGCTTGCCGCCGATCCATTCGGCGGCCAGCAGCGTGGGCACGAGGTAGGTCCCCTGCTTCTTCATCAAGGCCAGGGTCTCCTCGGTCAGGAACGAGCCGTGCTCGATCGAGTTGACCCCGGCGGCGATGGCCTCCCGGGCGGCGTGGTCGCCGTGGCAGTGCGCCGCCACCTTCTTGCGCAGCCGGTGGGCTTCGTCGATCAGCGCCTTCATCTCCTCGAGGGTCAGTTGCGGCGTGTCCACCTCGTCGGCCAGCGAGAGCACGCCCCCCGAGGCGCAGAACTTGATGACGTCGGCGCCGTACTTGACCTGGAAGCGGACCGCCTCGCGGAAGCCATCGGGCCCGTGGGCGATCCCCTCGGCCGGCCCGAGCTCCTTGGTGAGGAGGTCATGGCGCAGCCCGGTCTCGTCGGCATGCCCGCCGCGGGCCCCCAGCCCGTGGACCGAGACCAGCATCCGAGGGCCGGGGACCAGGCCCCGGGCGATCGCGTTGCGCAGGCCCACGTCGAGCAGGTCCTCGCTCCCCACGTTGCGCACCGTGGTGAACCCGGCCTCCAGCACCTTCCGTGCGTAGACCGTCGACTCGATCGCTTTTTCGGCCAGCTCATGGCGGAAGTTGTCGACGAACCCCTGCTTCCAGTCGTCGCGCGACTCGCCGGTCAGGTGGGTGTGCGCGTCGATGAAGCCGGGCGAGAGCGTCGCGTCTCCCAGGTCGATGACCTCGGCCCCATCCGGGATGGAGAGGTCCGTCCCGACGGCCAGGATCCTCGGCCCTTGCACCAGGACGACGCCGCTGGCCTGCAGCGCGTCGGCCTTGCCGTCGAATAGCCGCGCGGCCTTCACGGCGATGACCGGCGGAGCCTTCGTTTGCTGGGCCGGGGCAGGGGGGGTGGCGATCACGATGAGAGCGGCCGCGGCCCGTGCGGCCGCGACGAGCGGGGGAATCGTTTTCATCGGAGTCCTCTCGGTGCCTGGACGCGATCGAGCCGAACGCGGTGACAAGATTACCGCACGGCTCGCCGCGAAGACAGGCTCCGATGAGGGCCCGCGGGCCACGACTCGCGTTAGGGCTTCACCAATCTCAGCGTCCCGAGGTCAACCGGCCGCCCCTCGCGATCTCCCCCGACAGGCGGCACTTCGAAGCGATGATCGAACAGATGACCGGCGGCATCCCGATCGAACCGCACGGTCAACAAATAGCCGCCCGCGGGCACGTCGTCGATGCGGAAGGAGCCGTCGCGGTCGACCGTGGCCCAGAAGTTGGGGAGATCCGGGCGAGTCTCGGCCTCGGCGGAGATCACCGAGATCATGGCGAAATTCCAGCGGACCTTCCCGGCGAATCCCTCGGGCGGCTGCAGTTTGCCGACGACCGGCCGGCCGGTCCCGCCGAGTTCGAGATGGACCATCTTCCCGGCCGGCAAGTCCGCCGCGATCATGCGCGACGAGGTCACGTCCTTGGCGCCATCGTCGACCGTGAGCATGATCCGGCGGCCGATCCGCCCGTGTCCGGGGATCACGCGCTCGAAGACGAACCGCCCATCCGGCCCGGTGGTCACCTCATGCTGGGTGAAGATGCTCGGCGCATCCGGCCCGTAGGAGTGCACGTCGGCGATATCGAGCGAGATCGGCACGTTCGCGACCGGCGTCTTCCCGACCCGGAAGGTCCCCTCCGCCCGGGACCAGGGCTCCAGGTGGATGATCCGGGTCAGATCCCAATCGGGCGTCGACTTGATGTGGGCGAAGCCCGAGGGATGCGTGATCACGAGCTGAAAATCCTTGTCCTGCGCCGGGAAGTGGAAGCGGCCGGAAGCGTCGGCCTCGGCGCGAGCGCGATAGGTCGAACTGTCGTCGATGTCGCCGTTCTTGACGTTGATCTGCGACCCGGCGACGCCCAGGGCGATCCTGGCCCCCGCCGCGGGCAGGTTGCGGGGCGTCACTACCTTGGCGGCGACGACTGCCCCCTTCTTCAGCTCGAAATCGACGACGACGTTCCCCTCGGTGCTCTTGATCTCGCGCGAGACGGCCGACCGGTAGCCGTCGGCCTCGATGCGGACGAGGTGCGCCAGCTCGCCGCGGGTCGGGTGGAATTCATAATGGCCGTCGGTCGCGGAGAAGCTCTCGCCCCTGGCCCAGTTCATGTGATCGACGCTGCCCCGGATGCCGGGGACGACGCGGAACGCCCGGACCGGCCGCCTGGTCTCGGCGTCGATGACCTTCCCCGTCACGACGAGGTCGGGAGTCAAACGGAAGATGTACTCCTCGTCGCGGGCGACCAGCGGTCGTTCCAGCAGTTGCATGCGGCCGGGGGGGCAGATATCCGCCTTGAACTCGTCCAGGGGCGCCTCGTGCCAGACCCAGACGCCCTTGTCGTCGGCATACTGATTGACGTGGTCGAACTCGAAGTACTTGAACATGCCCCGCCAGCGCCTGGAAGAAGATGCGGGTCCCGGGGACCGGGTTGCCCCGCTCGTCCAGCACGCGGACGCGCACCGTGCCGCCCGGCTTCATCGCGAAGTCGACCGGCCCCATCCCCGGCTCGATGTTGAGCTCCTTCATGTCCGTCGCCCGCCCCTTGGCCGAGACCACGACCCTGGCCGCCCGGGGCTCGCAACCGAGCAGCTTGTAGACGCCGTCCGGCCCCGTCCTCGCCTCGCGGATGTCGTTGAGGAACTTGGTGCGCACCAGGGCCCCGGCGATCGGCTTCCCGGCTTCATCGATGACCTTGCCGGTCACCGTCAAACCGCGTTCCAGGACGATCTTGCTCGTCGGCTCCCGGCCGCGCTCGATGCCGAACTCACCCCGCGTGAGCGGCCGGCGGATCGGCATGGAACCCGGGTGATTGACCTCCACGAAGACGTCGGCCATCGAGACCGGCACGCTCTCGAACCGCCAACGGCCCGCGGCGTCGGTCTGGACGCTCGCGCCACTGGCCAGTTGGCTGGTCGCTCCGGGGCGCTTCTTGAATTCGATGCTGGGCTGGATCGTCACGCCCTGGACCGGCTTGCCGTCGGCGTCGACGATGACGCCTCCTACCGACCAGGCCGCCTCCAGCTCGGCGGTGAAGCGGGGAGGAACCGGCTCGGCATGGCTGCCGGACGACCAGCCCGCCCAGTACGGCCCGTAGCCCGGGGTCTGGATGAACACGTCGAATTGAGACTGCGGCCGCTCGACCGCGAGCCGCCCCTGGCCATCCGCCGCAACGAAGGACCCGTACGGCCCGCGCCGGACGAACTTGCCCTCGCGGACCTGTCCGGCCGTCAGGGCGGGATCCGTGCGAAGCTCGACGACCGCCTCGGGGATCGGCTTCCCGCCCGGCCCCACGACGCGCAGCTCGAACTCCTGACCGGCCCTGGCCGGAACCTCGCCGGCGGGGGCCTGCGACTGAGCGGGGGCCGCCTGGCCGGCGGCACGCAGATGAGGCACCGAGACGGCGGCCAGCAAGATCAGGCCACAGAGCGACCATCCGCTCGGCGCAGCGGATCGGCCTCTCCGTGTCCAGCAGCCGGCGAATCCGGAGGAAACAGGAGGCCCGCGCGTCCAGCCCGAAGACGCCGAGGGCTCCCACCAGGCCGCGGCGGTCGCGATCGGCATGCCGTAAGATCCGCACGAACGCCTCCCCGGACTCGACCGCCGAGGCGCGGCCCGTCGCGGAAGCCAGATCGTCGCACGCGAACTCGCGAAGTTGATCGATGACGCGATTCGCGATCCAGATCACCGGGTTGAAGAAATGCAGGATGGCGGCGATGCGCTGCAACAGCAAGATGATCAGATCGCGGCGCCGGACATGGGCCAGCTCGTGGAGCAGGACCCATCGCAGTTGCTCCGTCGTGAGGCTCGGGGCGATCCCGCGCGGCAAGATGATCGTCGGCCGGGCGATCCCCCAGACCGCGGGCACGGCGACGCAATCGTCCTCGACGATCGGGATCGTCTCGGAAACCCCGGCGAGGCGGCACAGCTCGCGCACGTCGACGGCCAGCCGCGACTCATCGAGCGGCACGATGCGCCGGAGTCGCGCTCGAAATCGAAACTGCGTGATGGCGAGACGTCCAAAGAGGAGCACGACAACGACGAGCCAGGCGATCATCGCACCGGCCGTTGCCGACAGGGCAGGGGCCTCCGCGGCGGGAAGATCCGGAGCGCCGGCCAGGGACACCATCGGCTTTGCTGATGGCGGTTCGGCCGGGAACGTCGGCTGATGGGAGCCCGCCGCGACCGGCCGAGATGGCGACGGGGACTCGGACGGAGCAAGCTGACTCGTCCCGATGGCGGCGATCCGCGGCTCGGCCGGGGGTCGGCTCTCGGCCATCTCGGAGATGTGCGTCCCCTGGAACCACGCAGAGACCAAGGCCGAGGGCGTCCATCGCGCCACCGCGGTCGGGACGGTCACGGCCACGGGCAAGAGCAGCTTGAGCGGGACCAGCAGGAACAGCCAGCAGCCGACCTGGGGGGCGACCCGACGGCGGAAGGCGAGCCAGACGAGGCCGACCAGCGCGAGCAGCACGGCGGCGTCGAGCGACGCGGCGACGACCCAGGCCGCCCATCGGTCCGCCGCGGAATTGACGTACGCGATCACGAGACTCAACATCACCGGTCCTCCCGCAAGACGTGCCTCGCCAACCTACTTGCCACCCCGCTTCTTCAACGACTGTTTCTTGGCCTCGATGAGCTTCTGCAAGGCGTCGAGGTCGCCTTCGCTCAGCGACCCGCGCTCGACCATGTGCGCCAGGAGCGGACCGGTCGCGTCCTCGACCGCGTTCGTCATGAGCGCGTCGGCGGCGGACTGCAACGTCGAGAGGGCCGTCCTGGCCGGCCGGTAGATGAAGCCGTTGCCCACCGGCGTGGTCGACACGTAACCCTTGTCGGCCAGCCGCTTGAGCAGGGTCTTCACGGTCGCGGGCGTCCAGGAGTACCGCTCGCCGGCGATCGTGTAGACCTCGCGGGCCATCGCCTTGCGCAGCTCCCAGACGATCTTCATGACCTTCCATTCGGCCCTGGACAGGTCCTTCTGCTCCTCCGGACTCATCGATTCGCCTCGTGATGATGGGGATCGTCAACCGGATCGATGTTAACTGTAGACGGATCGATTACGTTTGTCAACAGTAGGCGGGTTCCGTGGGGACGAATCGAGCGGGACCCCGGAGGGAGCCGAGGTCGGATGTCGGTTTCGCCCTTCCTCGCGTGGCCGGGTCGCGAGATATAATGGGACGATCGAATGAACCCTGCGAGATAGGGGGTAGACCGATGCCGGAAGTGGATCTTTCCCATGTCGTCCTGTCGGACGACCTTCAACGGGCCTTGATCAGCAAAGTCGAGAGCGGGGAGTTCCCATCCTTGGAAGCCCTCGTCGAGGCAGCGCTGAGGTGGTTTCTCATCGAGAAGCCCGCCCGGGAAGCTTCGGAGAGAGATCGCGCGGCCGAGCCTCGGCCGGGGCGCCTGCCGAGTCCCTTCATACTGGATGAATGGACCTTCGGGCCCGGGGACATCCCTCGGTCCGGTGGTCGCAAGGTCGGTTGTCGGTTCCTCCATGGCGAAAAGCGGTGGCCGGATCGTTTCCCCGGCGAATAGGGCGAAGGTTCTGGTCCGCATCAGGCCCGCAAGACCCATTCGCCAGGCGTAACGACGTTGCACCGCGATCGGCGATCGACTGCCTCCGGGCGTAAGACAATCCCGGCCGGGCGTCCTCCGACGAACTCGAAATCGCCCAGTAGCGAGTCCAGCGAGCGCCCCCGCATCCACTCCAGCGCCAGATATGCCGCGCCCCGGAAGGGCGGGCGGACGCAGACACAAGCATTTTCCCCGAGTGGTAGGCCATAGCTCGGGCCAAGCCTGACCGAGCAACCCCCGTCGCCGAGGAACGGCTCCCATCCGTTGCGTGGGCCGCGGAACACGAGGCTCGCTGATCTGCCCCGTCCCCAACGCCCGAGATCGATGCAGTCACACGGTCCTACACGAGGCTGATAGCCTTCGCCATAGGCGGTTCGCATCAGGTCGACGTACTCCCGATCGAACTCGGTCCACTCGGTCTCAGGCTTAACAATCGGGAAAGGCCAGAGGCGTTCTCCCATCGCCTATGCCCTCACAGGCCGGATAGCTTGTCGGAATAATGCGATGAGATCCCCCCATCGCATGTGATATTGCACGCAGATCAGCGATTCACCATCTTCATCCCATGGGGATCGTAACGATCTCCGGCCACGGCGCCGGCGGGCACGGCCTGATCGATCCGCGCCAGGTCCTCGGCGGTCAGGCGAATATCGAGCGCCGCGAGGGCCCCGCGCAGGCGGTCGCGCCGACGGGCGCCGATCAGGGGGACGATATCGCTGCCCCGCGCCAGCGCCCAGGCGATGGCGAGCTGCGCGGCCGTCGCGCCCTTCTCGGCCGCGACGGCGGCCAGAGCGTCGACCAGCGCGAGGTTCCTGGCGAGGTTCTCGCCCAGGAACCGGGGGAAGTAGAACCCGCGCGAGTCGCCCGGCGTGGCGAACTCGCTCGGCGGCGTACCGATCAGGCCGCGCGACAGGACGCCGTAGGCGACGACCGAGACGCCCAGCTCGCGCAAGGACGGCAGGGTCTCGGCCTCGATGTCGCGGGTGAGCACGCCGTACTCGGTCTCCAGCGCCGCGATCGGGTGGACGGCGTGGGCCTTCCGCACCGTCGCCGCCGACATCTCCGACACGCCGACGTGCCGGACGTACCCGGCCTTCACCAGCTCGGCGATCGCGCCGACGGTGTCCTCGATCGGTACCGCCGGGTCGAGCCGGGCCGGCTGATACAGGTCGATGTAGTCGGTGCCCAGCCGTCGCAGGCTGTAGCTCACGAAGTTCTTCACCGCCGCCGGCCGGGCGTCGAAGCCCAGGAACTGCCCCTCCGGGGACCGCAGTCCGCCGAACTTGACCGAGATGAACATGCGATCGCGCCGGCCCTCGATGGCGCGGCGGATGAGCATCTCATTGTGGCCCATGCCGTAGAAGTCGCCGGTGTTGAGCAGGTTGATCCCGCGGTCGATCGCCTCGTGGATCGTCGCGATGCTCTCGGCCTCGTCGGCCGGCCCGTAGAAGTCGGACATCCCCATGCAGCCCAGGCCGACCGCCGAGACGACCGGGCCGTCCTTGCCAAGCTGCCGTCGTTCCATCGTTCAGGCTCCCTCGACCACGGAATAGGTGTTGCCCATCTCGCGCTTCAGCTTCCCCGCCTTGACCAGCTCCTCCCAGATTCCGGGCGGGTGCCCGGGCGGGGGCGTGATCCCCGTGATCCCCGACTTCTTCCCGCCGCCGCGGCTCAGGCCCGACTCGTCATCCAGCCGCGCCAGCTTCAGCTTCTTCTTGAACGCCTTCAGGGCCTTCTTCATCTCGTCTTCGGTCGCCATGGATCCCTCGAATGGTGGAAGCGGCCCGGGTAGGGTGGGCTACGCCCACCGGTCGAAGCCTCGCATCGGTGGGCAGAGCCCACCCTACTTCAATCCCACCAACAGCCGCTCGGCGTTCTTGTAATAGAGCTTCTCCAGCACGTCCCGGGGGAGGAACACGCCGTAGATCATCCAGAAGCCCTGGCGGTGGTGGCCGCCGGCCGGGTCGAAGTACTCGTCGTCGGTCTCGAGGAACCGGTAGTACATCCGGTAGGCCGCGCGGTTGGGCGCCGTGTCGGTCCCGAACATGATCCGATCCTGATATTTCAGGAAGAACCGGCGGGCCGCGTACGGCTGGCGGCCCAGCTCCGAGATGCGGGCGTCGATGTCGACGTACATGTTCGGGTAGGCGTCGAGCCAGCGCGCCAGCTCGGCGAGGTCCTCGCCGTCGTTGGCCATGTGGGCGCAGATGAACGTGGTGTTGGGATGCCGGGCGATGACCCGCATCCGCTGGGCATGCAGCTCGGAGCGGGCGGGGTAGTCCTTGCCGTGGAAGAGCCACTGGGGATGATCGTTGAGCTCGTGCCAGCGCTCGTTGTGCCGGTCGAGCGGCGTGAAGAAGGCGCCGGGGTCCGCCGTGTGGATCTCGACCGGCCGCTTGTAACGGGCGCAGACTTCCCAGATCGGATCGAGCTTGGGGTCGTCGACCGGCAGGTAGCGCCCGTCCTTGTAGCGGACGCCCAGGCCCAGCGTCTTGTGGAATTTCAGCCCCTTGGCCCCGGCCTCGAAGCTCTCGCCCAGCCGCGAGGCCTCGCGGGTCGACCAGCCCGGGTCGTCGATGCCGGAGAAGTCGAGGAGCGCGTAGGTGAGGAAGCGGCCCGGATGGGCCTCGTCGAGCGCGGCGAGGGTCTCCTTGAGCCGATCCCCCCAACCGCCGTCGAGGTTGACCGCCGCGCGCACGCCGGCCGCGTCCATCTCCTCGAGGTAATGCTTCACGCGCTCGGGGGTGAGGAACGCCTTGCCCCCGCCGAGGTGGTTGTGCACGTCGACGGCCGGGAAGGCCGGCCTGGCGACTTCGGTTACCTTGGTCACGAGCATCGACCGGGGCTCCCAGTCGCGCAACTTCAACTCCCGGATATCGCCCTTCTCCTGGGCGAACGCGGTGCCGGGGGCCGGCACGGCGGCGGTGATGGTGACGGCGAGCAACCCGGTGAATCGTCGGCGCATGGAAGTCCCTCGCATCGGCCGCTTGTCCGGCTCCGGACCTCCTCTCGCGGGTCCGGATCGCCCTCAGCTTCGGTGAAGCCGGCCGGCCCGTCAAGCCTCTGGGCGATCGGATCGGAAGGGCCCGCGCCGACGGCCGCATGTGCCTCGTGGACCACCTCCCCCGCGACGATTAGAATCGGTTCGGAGATCTCCAGTCGACCGGATGCCCTCGCCACCGAACCCGGAGACCCGGCCCATGGCCAGCATGGTGAAGATCGGCACCTTGTTCCTCAACCTCGACCAGGTCCTCCGGGTCGACGACCTGTTTGGCAGGACCAGGGAGGACCGGCTGGTCGTTTACTTCAGCTCCGGCGACGAGCCCTTGACGCTGGCGGGCCAGGAGGCGGACGACCTGCGCACCTGGCTCAACTCGATCGCGACAAACCTCCGCCAGGCCGGGGAGCCCGAGACCGGAGGGCTGTGAGTGTCCCGGGCCGCGGGCTACCGGCGCCGGCCCCCTTGAGCACCTTGCGCATCTGCTCCAGCGCGTGGTGATTCTCCTCCTCGGTGTTCGAGGCCACGCAGTCGGCGGGTACCTCCTCCAATAGATCTCCACTCGCTGTAGAGGGGACAGCCGACGAAACAGGGCATCGAGCAGGGCTCGCGATGCGAAGAGTCACTTCCCGACGGCGCCGTAACCGATCCCTCTTCACCGGTAGGCCGCCGCCTGGATGCCGTAGAGCTCCGCGTACTGGCCCCCTTTCGCCACGAGTTCGTCGTGGGAGCCCACCTCGACCACGCGAGAGCCGTCGAGAACGACGATCAGGTCGGCCATCCGCACCGTGCTGAAGCGGTGTGAAACGAGGATCGTGATGCGGCCATCGGCCCCGTCGGCCGCACCGTTACCGTTCGATTTGCCGCGGACGGCCGCCGCATAGCGTTCGAAGAGCGCGTGCTCGGTCTCGGCGTCGATGGCCGCGGTCGGCTCATCCAGCACCAGGAGCAGCGGGCGATCGCGCATGAAGCCGCGGGCCAGGGCGAGTTTCTGCCACTGGCCGAAGCTGACCTCCACGCCCTCCGGCCAGGTCGGGCCGAGCTGCGTCTCGAGCCCGGCCGTCAGCCGGCGCACCACGTCGTCGGCTCCCGCGCGGTCGACGGCCGCGACGACCGCGGGCTCGTCGTCGAGGCGGGGGACGTCCCCGACGCCGACGGTATGACGCGCCCGGAACTCGAACCGGTAGAAGTCCTGGAACGCCCCGGCGAGTCGCGACCGCCACGCATCGGCCGGCATCCGCGCCAGGTCGACTCCGTCCACCAGGATGCGCCCGCTCGTCGGCCGGTAGAGCCGGCAGAGCAGTTTCACGAGCGTGGTCTTGCCGGCGCCGTTCTCGCCCACGACGGCCACCACCGTGCCGGGCTCCAGGTGCAGGCAGACGTCCTCGAGCACGCGGCGCTCGGTGCCGGGATAGGCGAAGGACACGTGCTCGAAGCGGATGCCGTCGGAGAGCCGATCGGGGACCGTCGCATCGCAATGCTCCTCCATCGCGGCGACGTAGTCCTCCAGCCAGGCCAGCCGCCTCGACCCTTCGAGCCAGATCCCGCGCAAAAAGCCGATCTCGCCCACCGTGGCGGCGATGTATGCCGACAGCCGCGAGCCGGCCGCCAGCACCAGCAGCACGTTGCCCGGCGTCGCATGGACCACGAACGCGGCGAAGGCAACGGCCCCGACGAACCCCGCGCCGAAGATCGCCCAGGCCAGCGTGTGCCACAGGGCACTCTCCCATCGGGCCGCGGCAATGGGGGCGTACCCGCGCTCCCATTCGGCGCGGCGGCGGGCCGCCAGGCGATCGCCGATCCCGGTCACGCGCACCTCCTTGCCGGGCGGGGCCGTGGTGGCCGTCACGAATAGGTGCCGCGCCAGCCGGTACGCCGGCGCGGCCCGTTCCTGGGCGGTGCGCTCCACTCCAGGCCGCCACGATGCGGTCAGCACCGTCGGCAGCGCGAACACCGCCAGCAGGGCCAGCGCCGGATGGATCGAGATCAGCAAAGCCACCGTCACCCCGAGCCGCAGGAACCACCCACACGTCGAGAACATCGACATGAAGATGTGGTCGAGCACGAAGACCTGGTCGCGCAGCATCGCGAGCCGGTTGAGGTACTCGGGGCGCTCGTGATGCTCGATGCTGGCCACCGACGCCTGCAGCCGGGCGACGTGCGACTCCAGCGCGATGGTCAGACGATCGCGAAAGTAGCGCTGGACGCGGCCGCTGATCACCCGCAGGAACCAGGTCGCGGGGGTCGAGAGGCCCAGGCCGACCGCCGAGATCATCACCAGCCCGCGGTTGTTGCCCAGCACGCCGTCGGCGAGCAGCTTCAGCCACAGCGCCAGGAGCGCATCGGGCAGCGCCGCCAGCAGCGACAGGCCGAACGACACCGTCAGGAGCCGCGGCTCGGCCTCGTAGCCGCGCTTGACGGCTCGCCACATCGACGGCAGCGCGGGCGGCAGGTCGTCACGCTTCTTCGAGGACATCGTAGGTCACCCCCTCCTCTTCGTCGCCGTCGGCGCCGAAGCGCGAGGCTTGCAGGTCGAACATGGTGCGGTAGCGTCCGCCGGCGGCCATCAGCTCCTCGTGAGTGCCCAGCTCGACCACCCGGCCGCCCTCGAGTACGCAGATGCGGTCGGCGTGCCGGACGGTCGAGAACCGGTGCGAGATCAGGATCGTCGTGGCGTGTCGGGTGGCGGCGAGGATGCGGTCGAAGATCTCGGCCTCGCCGCGCACGTCGAGCTGCGCGGTGGGCTCGTCGAGCAGCACGATGCCCGCGCCCTGCCGCACGGCGCAGAGCGCGCGGGCCAGCGCCACGCGCTGCCACTGCCCGCCCGAGAGGTCGGTGCCCCCCTCGTAGCCGCGCGCCAGGATGGTGTCGAGATCGGCGAGGCCCGCGGCGCCCGCCTCGGCGATCGCCGCGCGGATGACATCGTCCGGCGCGCGGCGGGCGCCACGTTGTCGCGCATCGGCAGGTCGAAGCGGATGAAGTCCTGGAACACCGCCGCCACCCGCGACCGCCAGGCATCGAGGTCGAGCTCGCGGAGGTCGACGCCGTCGACCTCGATGGCGCCGGCCTGGGGGTCGTAGAGCCGGCAGAGCAGCTTGGCCAGCGTCGTCTTGCCGGCGCCGTTCTGGCCGACGATGGCCAGCGACGACCCGGCGGGGATCGTCAGGTCGAGGCCCTCGAGCACCGCCCCGCCGCCGGCCGGGTAGGCGAAGGTGATGTTGCGGAAGCGGACCTCGCGCGCGGGCATGCCGGCGGCCGGCCGGTTGCCGCGGGCCAGGGCACCGGCGGGAGTCATCGCCTCCTCCAGCCGCAGCACCGCCGCCACGGGCGCGGCGGCGCCGTCGAGCGCCCACGACCATCCGCCGAAGGCGATCATGCTGATCGTGATGGCGGCCGTGGCGAAGGTCACCGCGCGATCGAGGGCCAGCGCGCCGGTGGTCGCGTCGCTGGCCAGCGACCAGAACACCACGAGATTGGCGGCGGTCACCAGCAGCAGGCTCCCGGCCACAGGCCGCTCGCGCAGGCGGGTCGCCCGCCACTGGAGCTCGAAAAGTTGCTGGCGCCGCGCGCGAAAGCGATCCACGACCCAGCTCGCCAGCCCGAAGAGCCGGAGCTCCTTGGCCGAGTGCGGTTCGACCGCCAGGCGATATGCGTATTCGGCATGGCGCTGGGCCTTGCGGACCTCCTCGGTGTTCCGGTCGCGCCAGACGCCGCTCTCGCGCAGCAGCCAGTGCGTGGCCAGCCACGCGCCGGCCAGCAAGGGCGGGGCCCACCACGCGTAGCCGAAGAGCACGACGGCGGAGGCCAGTCCCGCGATCATCTCGACCACACCGGAGGCGATGAAGTCCATCGAGATGAACAGGGGCGGCCCGGTGATGCCCAGGTCGAAATCCCGCGCCATCGTGAGGTCGCTGGTGAGCTTCGGGTCCTCGAGGTGGCCCATCCCCGGGGGTTTGACGCAGGCGAACGTGAGCCGGTCGTAGAGCCAGGCCGAGAGCCGGCTGCCGAGCAGGGCGCCCAGGGCCTGGTGGATCGGCGGCAGCACCTGCAAGGGCACGAACACGGCCCCTACCAGCGCCAGGGGCGCGACGAGGTCCTCGCCCCGCTGCACCGCGCCGACGAGCATGCCGATGGCGATGGCGAACAGCGCGGGCAGGATGCCCCGCAGCACGATCGCGGCCCACCAGGCCGCGGCCAGCGTGCGGTCGGCCCGCGGCAGGACGCCGAAAAACTGCCACTCCTTGCGCGCACGGACGCCCTCGATCATGGACGCGGCTCCCTTCGGGTCTCCAGAGGATCTCGGCGACTGTCGGGCCGGCATTCTATCCAGATGTTCCCTATCCGTCCAGGCGACATTCCGATGGAAATGCCCGGCTTGGCGGTCGCAGCCGTACCTGCTATGCTGGAGAGTCGAAGGGGACTACAAAATCATGACGATCCATTTACCCGAAGATCTGGAACGCTCGATCCGCGCCGAGGTGCAGGGCGGGCATTTCGCGTCCGTGGACGACGTCATCGCCGAGGCCGTGCGAGCCTACCTGAGCGCGCGGGTACACGGTCCGGCATCGTCCGGGCCCGCGGCCGAACCAGAGGGGGCCGCCGCGACCCATAAGCCGATCTGGGAGGAATTCGAGGAGATCGCGGCCAGCATCCCGGCGGAGGAATGGGCTAAATTGCCGGTCGACGGCGCCGAGCAGCACGATCACTACATCTACGGCACACCGAAGCGGCCAAGGACGTGATGCGGCGTGTCTTTGCTGACACCGTCTACTGGATCGCCCTGGCCCATCCGCTCGATCAGTGGCATTCTCGGGCCGTGCGAGCCGGTCGGGCCATACGCGGAGCCAAGATCGTCACCTCCGATGAAGTCCTCATCGAATTCCTCGCCCATTTCAGCGGCCAGGGGCGGCTGATCCGGGAGGGAGCCGGTCGCTACGTCGACCGGATATTCAACAATCCGGACATCATCGTCCGCCACCAGTCCCGCCGCACGTTCCTCGACGGCTTCGCCCTCTACAAGCGCCGCCCCGACAAGGGATACAGCCTGACCGACTGCATCTCGATGGAGGCGATGCGCGAGGAGGGCATCAATGAAATCCTGACGCATGACAACCATTTCACGCAGGAGGGCTTCACCATCCTACTCTGATGGCGATCTTCCCCTCGTGACCGGCGGAGTTCCTCGGCGCGATCGGTCTTCTGGTGTCCTCGGTCTTGCTGGCCGCGACATCTCCCTCCGGCGCGGATGATCCCATCCCATCGGCCGCGCCGGCCCCGCTCGATGAGCAACTCCGATCGATGTCGGGGCCTGCGTCGCATGGCCAGGCCCCGCCCCGGACCGGTTTGTCCAGTTCCGACATCCCTCATTTCTTCGCCTGTCGCTCAGGGATCGCCCCCGCGAGCGCGGTGAAGGCCAGCATGCGGGCGTCGGGCGACTCGATCGACGCGGCCAGGTCCATGGCGCCGGCGACGTCGCCGCGGCGGGCCAGGTTGCCGACGATTCGAGCCAGGGCGTGATCGCGCCGCGGAGGCGGCAGCGCCCTGGCCGCGCGGATGGCACCGGCGATGTCGCCCAGCTCGGTAAGGAAGTTCTCCAGCATCGACTCGCGCTGGAACTGGAGCCAGTTCGGGCCCGGCTCGAGGTCGAAATCGATGAAGGTCTCGCGGGCGATCCCCGCCAGGTTCATCGCGGGGCCCGGCAGGGGCTTGTCGGGCGCCTTCGACTGGAGGCAGGCCACCGCCCGCCGTTTCATCGCCGCGGCGGCCTTCGGATCGCCGGCCTCCTCGTGCCGGCGCGCCAGGACTTGCAGGGCCCGCGCCTTCTCGAGCCCCGGGTAGTCACGGATGGCGTCGATCGTGTGCAGCGCGCCGGCCTCGTCACCGGCCTGGGCCTGGGCCTCGGCGAGCGAGGACAGCACCCGCGACCGCCGCGGCTCGGCTTGGGCCAGGGCCAGCGGGATCGCCTCGGCGACGATCGCCTTCGCGGCGTCGCGGCGGCCGCACTCGGCCTGCTTCCGGGCGATCGCGATCTGGGCGACGAGCTTCTGGTCGGCGGCCGCGATGGTGCGGGCCAGGCCCTCCGCCTCGCCCAACGTGGCGACGGCGGCCGGATGGTCGCCGGCCTTGGCCTGCACGCCCGCGATCAGGGCGAACGTCACCGGCTTGACGGCATCGTAGAAGCCATCGCTCGGCCCGGGGAAGTCCGACCGCTTCAAATCGGGGATCGACCGGGCGGTCGCCAGGGCACCGGGGTAATCGCCGGCGCGGGCCTGGAGATGAGCGATGGTCGCCAGCGTCCGCGCCTGTACCTTCACGTCGCCCGAGGCCCGCGCCGCCGCGGCGACCTTCGGCAGGACGACGCGGGCTCTGGCCGGATCCTTGGGGGTGAACCACGGGTCGCCGATCTTGATGCTGATGCCGCCGAAGTCTAACGCGCCGCCGGTGTGGTCGTCGTTCGAGAGCCCTTCAAGGATCTCGCCGAGGACCGCTCGCTGGGCCCGCGGAGTCATCTCCCGGGCCAGCGCGAGCGCCTGGTCGAAGTCACCGGCTTCGGAGAGCGGCTTGGCGACACCCCGCAGGGCGAACGCCCTGGCTTCGGGATTGGCCACCTCCAGCGCGGCCCGTCGCGCCTGCTCGATCAGCTCGCGGCCCCCGGCGGCGTCGCCGGCCTTGATGAGATAGCCGCCGAGGGCACCGATCACCGCGACCTTCATCGGACCCTGCGGCGGCCCGACCGCCTCGAGCAGGCGGCGGATCTGCGCCCGCGCCGCGGCCATCTCGCCCAGGTCGACGTACTGATCGATCAGCATGACCGAGGCCTCACTGATCAGCGCCGCCTCCTCGTCGCTCAGGCGCCGGAGCCCTTCGGCTGGCCTGGCGAGGGCCTCGTCCATCTCCTTGCCCACCCGCTCGATCGCCCCGCGGACCGCGCCCCGGTCGAGGATGTCGAGCGATCGGGCCGCTCGTTCGAGGGCCTGGCGGGCGCCTTCGGTGTCGCCCGCCTCGCGCCGCAGCCCCGCCGACTCGGCCAGGGCGGCGAATCGCATCCAGGCGTGAGGATCGGCCTTCGCACCCGGCTTGAGGGGTGGGGGCTCGGCCAGCTTGTCGAGCCGGCGGAGCGTCGCGAAGGCGGCGGCGCGGTCGCCGAGCTTGACCTGCGCCCGCGCGATCTCGAGCAGGGCGAAGCCCTTGCCTTCGTACGGGTCCGGGCCATCCGGCAGCGCGAGGATGCGCTCCGTCAGGCGCTCGAGGGCCTGGCGTGCCGCGCCATCCGGGATCGCCTCCGGCGGCCTGGCGTGCGCCGCCAGCGCCAGCGCCGTGCCTGCGATCGCAGCGGCGAAGAGTCCGAGTCCTTCGGTCAGGGTCACTTTCATCGAACGGTCCTCCATGTCCAGGATTCGACGGATCCGTGTCGTGAGCGGGCGCTGGGCCATCGCCAGCGCCGTCGATCGCGCCGCGGGGCCCGCGCCGGCCAGGGCGGCGAGCATCCGGGCGTAGGCCTGCGGTCTCCCGGTGCGCTCGACGACGAGCCGGTCGCAGCAGAGCTCGCGCTCGAGGCTCACCCAGGCCGACAGCCACCAGGTCACCGGGTGGAAGAAGAGCAGCGACTCCGCGAGCCGCTGCAACAGGGTGATGAGGTTGTCGTGCCGCCGGATGTGGGCCAGCTCGTGCAGCAGGGCCATCTCGACCTGCTCGATGCTCCAGCATCCTAGCGCCGCGGGCGGCAGGAGGATCATCGGCCGCACGATGCCGACCAGCACGGGCGCGGCGATCCGATCGCAGATCGCCACGCCCACGCGGCGGGCGACCCCTAGGGAATCGGCCAGCACCTGGCATCGCCGGGCGATCGCGTCCGACTCCAGCGACCGGCTCGACCGCCGCAGCCGTTCGACGCCGGTCAGGCCGGTCGCGATCAGGGCGAGCGTGGCCATCGAGCCAGTCAGCCAGACGCCGGGCAGGTAACCGACCAGGGGTTCGAGCCGGGAGACGATCGATGACGACGGGGCCGCGGCCGGTGGCTCGAACTCCGACCGGCGCGGATCGAGGGACGGCGGCGACTCTGCCCAATCCGCCATCCGCTCGATCGGAGTGGCCATGCGGCCGGCCCGCGCGGGCTCGGGCCCGGTCGGGGGATCGGGCCGATAGAGCCACGTGAAGAGGACGGCGGGCGCGATCGTGAGGGCCAGCAGGCAGACGACCGCCGCCCCGTGCCGGACCTCCGGCCGTGCCCGGCGGAGGACCCGGCGCAACACGGCCGCCCCGATGCCGCCCGCGGCTCCGATCCAGATCAGGTGGAGCATCGTCCAACCGGCCGCGGTCCACGCGACGGAGGCCGAGATCGAGTGCAGGCTCATCGGCGGCCTCCTTTCGCCTTCGGGGCGTCGGGGCGCACCTCGAGCAAGGCGCGGATCTCGTCGCGGTCGCGGTCGTCGAGGGCGCCTTCCTGGATCAGGTGGGCGACCAGGCGCCGGGCCGAGCCGTCGAAGACGTGCTGCACGAGCTTGCCCAGCAGGCCCGTGGCGGTGGAACCGCGGCTGGCCGCGGCCGACCAGACGTAGCCGCGCGGGCCGTCGTCGCGCGCCACCAGGCCCTTGGCGAGCATCGTCTTGAGGGTCGTGGCGATCGTCGTCAGCGCCACCGGGCGGCGTCCCTGGATCGCCGCGTGGATCGGTCCCAGTCCGGTGGGACCTTGCTCCCAGAGGACTTTCAGGATCTCCAGCTCGGCGTCGGTCGGCTGAGTGCTGGGCGGTCGGGCCATGGGACGGAAGCTCCTTCTTCGCGAGGCCCCGGAAGATCGAAGGTGAGCGAATCGGCTGCGGTTTCTACAGAAATCGAATCGATCGGTCAATCGCAGTCCGGCCGTCCGGCACGTCGAGTTTTTTTCTCCCCCGCGGAATAACCGGCCCGTCCGCGGGTCTAATCCGATGAGCCCCGAAGGATTCAAGCGGTGATCAGGCGTTCCAGCGGAGACATGCCATGCGAGTCAGTCGGTACGGATCATGGGCCGTCCTGAACGTGGTTGGCCTCATGGCTCTCACCGCCCGCGGTGATGAGAAGCCCGTCGAGTTGAAGGACCTTCCCGTCGCGGTCCGGCAGGCCGCCGAGAAGGCCGTTGCCGGTGCGAGGTGGACCGAAGCCGTCAGCGAGACGGAGGACGACGGGACCACCTATCGGGTCAAGGGTCACGACGCGAAGGGCTGCAAGGTCGAGGTGACGCTCTCCGCCGAAGGGAAGGTAAAAGCCGTCGAAACCGTGGCGAGCCTCAAGGACTTGAACGACCTGTCCGTCGAGGTCCGGAAGGCGGCCGAACAGTCGGCCCCCGGCGCGAAATGGGCCGAGGTCGTCGTCCGGACCGAGGACGACGAGATCACCTATCGATTGAAGGGGACCGACGCGAAGGGCCGCCAGGTGGAAGCCACGTTCGCCGTCGAGGTCCATGTGCAACTCGTCGAGACCGCGCTGGACCTCAAGGACCTGCCGCAGCCCCTGGCCAATGTCATCCAGTCGCTGGCCGGGGCGACGTGGACCAAGGCCGCCGAGAAGACCGACGATGGGGAAACGACCCTGGAGGCCATCGGCACCGACTCGAAAGGCCATGAGGTGACGGTCTCGGTCACGAGCGACGGCCGATCGAAGGTCCGTACCGAGCTCGAGCTGAACGAAGTGCCGTCGGTCGTGTCCGATGCCCTCAAGGCGAAGCTGCCGATGTTCCGGCCGAAGTCGGTCGCATCGGTCGCCGATCAGGGAAATCTCGTTTATGTGTTCAATGGAGAAGAGAAAGAGGACAAGGAGATCGAGGTGTCGGTGTCGGCCGACGGCAAGACGATCGCGATCGGAGACGACGAGGACGACGATTGACCGTCGCCGGCCATGGCGACGGCCTGTCCAGGGCGATCCCTTTCCGCGGCCTCGAGGATCGACGACGATGGGATGGGCGGCGTCCTCGCCGCCGCTCGGTCCCGGAGCGATACGACGTCGGGCTGTCGGGGACGTTGCCGGGAGGTCGGGAGGCGCTGGCATGGCCGAGCAGGTGGGCTGGCCCGAAGCCGGTCGCGGTGGCGACTCCGATGGCTTCGTGGAGATCGTCGAGCGATCCGAGCCGGGGCTGCGTTCAACTCCTGAAGCGGACCTGCGGCAGGCCCGCGGACGTCGATGACCTCGTCCAGGAAACCTATCTCCGCGCCTGGCGTGGGTTCGGGCGATTCCGGGGCGAGAGCAGCCCGACGACCTGGCTCACGCGGATCGCGCTCAATGTGTCGCGGAACTGGGAGCGGTCGAGGCGCCCGACCGTGCCGCTCTCCGAAGTCGCGGACTCGGCGCCGGGGTCGAAGCCCGACATCGGTGAGGCGGCCGTCAGAGACGCCTACGAGCGGGCCCTGGCCCGCCTCTCGCCCGAGCAGCGGTCGGCCTTCGTCCTCCATGAAGCCGAGGGCTTGAGCTACCAGGAAATCGCCGAGGCCCTCGGTTGCCCCGTGGGGACGGTGATGAGCCGGCTGCATCGCGCCCGCGCCCGCCTGCTCGAAGATCTCGGTGAACGGATCGAGGAAATCGTCCCATGAACGACGAGCGTCGCCTCGAGCTGGAACAGTATTTCGACGGCGAGCTCCCCCTCGACCGGCATACCGAGATCGCTCGTCTGGTCTCCGAGGATGGCGAAGCTCGTCTCTACCTGCACCGACTGGCCCGGTTGCGCAACCTCGCCCGTTCCCACCAACCCGCCGCGGGGCGCCCGGCGAGCCGGGTCCTCCCATCTCCTCCGCCCGAATGGGGGGCCCCGCGCGGCTTGGCCGTGGCGACGGTTGCCCTGGCGGCGAGCGTCGCGGCCGTGATCGTCTGGCGAGGTCGGATGGCGCCCGAGATGCCGGGCGCCCCGGCCTCCGCGGCGAGCGTCGCGCCCGCCGCGGTCGTGGCCCCCTCCGAGAGGCTCGCCCCGATCCTGGAGGTCGAGCTTTACACCTGGGCGAATCGAAACCAGCGGCGTCCGGAGACTGCGGCGAGCGCGATCTTCTTTTCCGGCTCGCGTTCGAGAAAGCGTCCGGCGGCCGTCGAGGTCCTCGCGCTGGACCTGGCGAACGCCGCCCCCGGGCTGGCCGAAGAGCTGGAGCCGCTCGCCGTGCTCCACAAGTCCCCGCGCGGGGGCCGCGGCCGCGTGGAACGACACGCGCGCCGGCCGCGTCCGGCCGCGCCGCAGACCTGAGAGCCGGGGCCGGGTCGCGCCGGCAGTCGCATCCGTCAAGGAGATACCCATCATGAAGGCGTCGCGAATCCCGTCCCTCGTGGTGTTGATCCTGGCGGCCGTGTCGCGGGCCGGCGACGTCCAGGACGGCAAGCCGCTCCCCGCAGATCAACTCTTCGCCGAGGCCAAAGCCCTCTCGGCGCACGAGGAGTGGCGGGAGGCGATCGCCCGGTTCCGCCGGTTCCTCCGCGAGCATCCCGACGATCCTCGGGCCTCCGAGGCGCGGTTCTGGATCGGCTTCTCCCTGGTCAAGTCCGGGGAGTTCGACGAGGCGGTCCGCGAGCTCGAGCCGTTCCAGTCGGGCCTGGCTCAGGACAAATGGGCCGACGATGCCTTGCTCCAGCTCGGGCACGCCTACCGGGGCCGCGACGAGAACGATCTGGCCCTGGCCTCCTGGAAACTCCTCCTCGAGAAGCATCCCGATTCGGTCTGGAGGACCGAGGCAGCGGTGCAGATCATCGACCTGCTGTTCCACGACGCGAAGGACTATGCCGCGTGCCTGCCGTACTGCGAGCGCGTCGTCCGCGACGCGGCCGATTTCGCCGGCATCACCGAGGCGCGCTACGCGGGCGCCTACTGCCTGAACGCCCTGGGCCGATACGACGAGGCCGATCGCTGGATGGACCGATGGTTCACCCCGGACGACGCCGGCGAGGCGGGCTGGCGCCGCGTGCTCGGTGCCCATCGCGACCTGCGCCTGGGGCGGACCGACCATGCCTTCCGGTCGCTCGACTCCCTCGACGCCGACTTCCCCGACCTCGATCGGGGGAGTCGCAACGACCTCACCCTGCGCAGCCGCGATGCTCACCCGCGAGAAACAAGCCGGACGGGCCCGCGACCTCCTGGTCGCCGCGCTGAAACTGTCGGCGGGCGATTCCGAAGAAGACATCGCCGGCTTGCTGGATCAGTTGGAGGAGGCCGCCGAGGGCGACGGCGGCTTCCGCGACATCCTGGAGGGGCTTGCCAAGGAGCTGTCCCTCCCGTTGATGGCCCGGATGGCGGTCCGGGATCGGCGGGTGGGAATCCTGCGCGACGGAGAGCACCCCGATCAGGCCGAGTCGCTGCTCCGGGAGGCCCTGGCCAGGGAAACATCGGAGTACGCGCTCGTCCGCGTGGCCACGCTCCTTGCGGAATTGCTGAACGAAGACCGGGACGATCGGACCGGGGCCGTGAAAGTGCTCAATGAGATCCTTCCCGGCCTGCGCCGCAACGACCTCGTCCACCAGGTCCGCGAGGCCCTCAAGGACCTCCAGTCCCCGCCTGAAGGCGGGCGCGAATAAGCCTTCGCGGCGATAGATTCGGGATACCCGGCGCCGCCACTACGCGCTGACCGTCGGGGGCCGAGCGGGTACATTGGAGACGGAATCAAGTATCCGCGGAGGGCAGGATCATGGCCAAATCCCATAAACCAACCCAGTCCAAGAAAACGGCCCGGCGCACTAGCGAAGTCCGGCCGAAGAAGCTGCGCCTCCCCAAACCCGAGTACCTCGACTGGCGCACCTTCGACCCGTCGATGTTCGCCAACAAGGACGACGTGATGATCGAGGAGATGGTCACATACCGGGACAACCTGAAGGAATTGCTCCGCCACAAGGGGAAGTACGTCGTGATCAAGGGCCGCGAGATCATCGGGATCTATGCCGATGCGCGGGACGCCGAGATCGAGGCGGCCACCCGATTTGGCGGCGAGCCCGTGTTCGTCAAGCAGATCGTCGCCAAGGAGCCGTACATCTACATGGGTGGCGTCGTGTACTGATGGCGCTGTACGTCGTCAACATCGGGCCCCCGGGTCCCTTGATCGAGGTCGGCATCCGAGTCGGCGCCGGGTACGACGCGATGGGCCGCGGCGGGGCGCCGCACTCGTACGTCGCTCTGATCGACACGGGGGCATCGCGGTCGGCAATCAGCCCCCGGGTCGTCGCCGACGTGTAACCACAACGTCTCGCGGATGCGGCGATCCAGCGTCCCGGTGCGGTCACCGGCACCGGTCATATCTATAGCATCCGCTTGAAGTTCGAGGGACACCTGTCTCCCGGCCGATGGTTCGACTCGAGGGTCGTCGAGACCGCTCCCGCCACGCCGGGCGTCGATGTGCTCATCGGCCAGGATCTCCTGCTGAACTTCACCTTCCTCTACAACGGACCACTCGGCAAACTCGTGCTGATGTATTGAGCCTCGCGACCAGCGGAGTCTCTCGACGTGATCAGCCACCACGTGTCCTCGCTCCTCCTGGCCGTGATATCGGTCTCTGGTGCTGATGATCCTGTCTCGCCAGCGCCGCTGGATCAGCAGCTCCGCCACGAAGACCCGGCCGCGCTCGCGCCGATGCCCGCCGACTCGGCGACGCCCGCCGCGGCGCCCTGGTGTTCTACCAGCCGGCCCTGACATGCACCAGGTGCCACGTCAATGAGAAGGCCGACGCACCCGCGCCGACTCTGGGGCCCGACCTGGCCGCGATCGGGAAGGACACCGCCGCCAGGGACCTGATCGAGTCGATCCTCGAGCCGTCGAAGGTCATCAAGAAGGGATACGAGCCGGTCACGATCGCCACCGACGACGGCCGGACGATCATCGGATTGCTGGTCGAGGAGCGGCCCGAGGCCGTCGTCCTCCGCGACCCCGCCCAGGACGGCAAGCCCGTCACGATCGCCAGGGACCGGATCGAGGGTCGGCGCCAGGACGGACCGTCGTTGATGCCGGCCGGGCTGATCAACGCCCTGGCCTCGCGGCAGCAGTTCCTCGACCTGTTGCGATACCTGATGGAGATCGCCGAGTACGGCCCGGCGCGCCCGCGCCCTGCGGCCCGACCCGGCCCTCGTCGCGCCCCCGCTGCCCGAGTACGAGCATCAGCTCGACCACGCCGGGCTGATCGCCGGCCTGGGGTCGGCCAGCCTCCGCCGCGGCGAGGCGATCTATGCGCGTGTCTGCGCCAACTGCCACGGCACCCAGGACCGGCCCGGCTCGCTGCCCAACGCCCCGCGGTTCGCCTCGGCCACGCTCAAGAACGGCAGCGATCCTTATAGCCTCTACCGCACGATCACCGTCGGCTTCGGCCAGATGGCGCCCCAGTCCTGGATGGTCCCGCGGCAGAAGTACGACGTCATCCATTACATCCGCGAGACCTTCTTCAAGCCCCACAACCCCCGCCAGTACCTAGCGATTAACCGAGCATACCTCGACGGGCTCCCCAGGGGGACCACGCGCGGCCCCGCGCCCTCGGAGATCGAGCCCTGGGTGGCGATGGATTACGGCTCGTGCCTGCTGGCGACCGTTGAAGCCGGCGACGACCTCTCGAACGTCGCCTACAAGGGGATCGCCGTCCGGCTCGACGCGGGGCAGGGGGGAGTGTCCCGCGGTCGGGCCTGGGTCCTCTACGAGCACGACACCCTGCGCCTCGCCGCCGCCTGGACCGGCCAGGGCTTCATCGACTGGAAGGGCATCAACTTCAACGGCCAGCACCAGGTCCATCCGCGGCTCGTCGGCAAGGTCCACGTCGCCAACCCCGACGGCCCCGGCTGGGCCGACCCCGATGATCCGGACGCCGAGGACCGGCGCATCCTCGGGCGCGACGGCCGGCGATATGGCCCGTTGCCGTCGACCTGGGCCCGCTACCGGGGCCTCTACCGCCATGGCGATCGCGTGGTCCTGGCCTACTCCGTCGGTGCGGTCGACGTCCTCGAGACACCCGGTCTCGAGATCGACCCCGCCCAGCCCGGCGTTCCGATCTTCGTCCGGACCCTGGAGATCGGCCCGTCGACCGTCGAGCTCTCGATGCGGGTGGCCTCGCCGAAGGTCTCGGTGAGCCTCGCCGGCGATCGGGCTGGGGCGCGCCTGTCGCGGCGCGACGGGTCGATCGTGCTGAGCCTGCCGCCGTCGGGAACGTCGCGAGTCCTCCGGGTGTTGATGTCCGGCGGCGGACCCAAGGCCTTGGAGACGTATGCGGCCGCTTCGCCCGCGCCGGAGCCGCCCGGCTCGTTCACCCACGGCGGCCCTCGGCGATGGCCCGAAGTGCTCAAGACGCAAGCGGCCCTCGGTCGCGATGACGGGCCGTTCGCCGTGGATGTGCTGACGCTCCCGGACAGCAACCCCTGGCTCTGCCAGATGCGGCCCTCGGGCTTCGACTTCTTCCCTGGCGGCAAGAGCGCCGCGGTCTGCACCTGGGATGGCGACGTCTGGCTGGTCGAAGGGCTCAACGACCTGGCGCGCGGGCTGACCTGGCGGCGGATCGCCGCGGGCCTGTTCCAGCCGCTGGGACTGAAGCTCATCGACGGGCTGATCTACGTCGGCTGCCGCGATCAGGTCGTCCGCCTCCGCGACCTGAACGGCGACGGCGAGGCCGACTTCTACGAATGCTACAACAGCGACCACCAGGTCACCGAGCACTTCCACGAGTTCGCGATGGGACTCCAGGTCGACGCCGAGGGGAACCTCTATTACGCCAAGGCCGCGCGGCACGGCCTGAAGGCCGTCGTCCCGCAGCACGGCACGCTGCTGAAGATCGGCAAGGGCGGCGGGCCCACCGAGATCCTGGCGACCGGCTTCCGTGCCCCGAACGGCGTCTGCCTCAACCCCGACGGCACCTTCTTCCTGACCGACCAGGAAGGATTCTGGCTCCCCAAGAACCGGATCAACTGGGTCAAGAAGGGCGGCTTTTACGGCAACATGTGGGGTTATCACGATATTACCGACACATCCGACGACGCGATGGAGCCGCCGGTCTGCTGGATCACCAATGCCTTCGACCGCTCGCCGGCCGAGCTGGTGCGGGTCGAGAGCGGCCAAAAGGCCTGGGCGCTGCTTCGGGGCTCGCTCCTGAACCTCTCGTATGGCAACGGCAAGGTCTTCGTGGTGCCGCACGAGGTCGTCGGTGGCCGGATGCAGGGCGGGATGTGCGCGCTGCCGGTCCCGCCGTCGCCGACCGGGATCATGCGGGGCCGGTTCGGCCCGAACGACGGCGAGCTCTACGCCTGCGGACTGTTCGCCTGGGCCGGCGACCGGACCCAGCTCGGCGGGTTCTACCGCATCCGCGCCACCGGCAAGCCGATGTACGTGCCGGTCGGATTGCACGCCCGCAAGGACGGCATTGCGATCACCTTCACCAACCGGCTCGACCGCAAGGCCGCGAGCGACCCGAAGAACTACAGCGCCCGGACGTGGTCGCTGAAGCGGACGGCCAACTACGGCTCCGACCACATCGACGAGCGGCCGGCGCGGATCGCCGCCGCGCGGGTCTCCGACGACGGCCGTACCGTGTTCCTCGAGATCCCCGAGATCCGGCCGACCTGGTGCATGGAGATCACCTACGCGATCCGCGGCGAGTCCGGCGAGTCCGTCGAGGGTGCCATCGACAACACGATCCACCGACTGGGGGAGTAATGGGAGAGTTCCACGCAGAGACGCAAAGGGCCGCAGAGACGCAGAGAAGAAAAGATCGATTCAAGATCACGGACCTGAGACTCGGGATGACTCGATCCTGCGCCCCAGCCCCGCCATCTCGGACACAGCCCTCTGCGCCTCTGCGGCCCTTTGCGTCTCTGCGTGGAACTCCCTCGTCTGAGCCTCGATGATCGAGAACGTATCGATCCTGACGCCGACCGGCGGCTTCCTGGCGGCCGGCTACACCCACACGATCAACGCGTACCAGGGGTGCGCGTTCGCCGGCTCTCTGTGCGGCCTGTACTGCTACGCGCAGCACAACCGGTGGATCACCAGGGGCCGAGCCTGGGGGCTCTACGGCGCCAAGCGGCGCGTCGCCGACGCCTACCGTCGCGATTACGATCGGATCAAGCGGCCGAGGCGGGGCGAGCCCGGCCCGCTCCGGATCTACATGAGCAGCAGCACCGACCCCTACATCCCCCAGGAGAAGTCGCTGCGACTCACCCGCGCGCTATTGGAGGAGATGGTCGAGCGGCCGCCCGACGTGCTGGTGATCCAGAGCCATCACACGATGGTCGAGCGCGACATCGACCTGATCGCGGACCTCGCCGCGCGCTGTGTGCTCTGGGTCTCGCTGACGGTGGAGACCGACATGGACCGCGTG
Source organism: uncultured Planctomycetota bacterium (assembly GCA_963815795.1). GTDB lineage: Bacteria > Planctomycetota > Planctomycetia > Isosphaerales > Isosphaeraceae > JAKAUH01. The sequence continues at coordinate 65,237 of CAWFIC010000018.1, forward strand.
CCCGGCTTCCCGCCGCACGCGAGCCCGCCGGCCCGCCGGCTGGCGGTGCTCGAGGCCTTCCGCGCCCGGGGCATCCCCACGCAGGCCACGATCAGCCCCCTCCTGCCGCTGGCCGATCCGCCGGCGTTCGCCCGCCGGCTCGATGCCGCCTGCGACCGCGTGATCCTCGACCACTACCTGATCGGCGATGGTTCGCCGGGCGGCTGGCGGACCCGCCGGACCGGCTTCCCCGAGCGGCTGGCGGCGGCCGGCTTCGGCGAGTGGAACGACCTGGCCAAGCTGGATGAGGTCCGCGACCTGCTGGCATCCGCCCTCGGGCCGGAGCGCGTCCTGGTCGGCTGCGAGGGATTCAACGCGGTCGGCGGCCCGTAGGATGTCCCCCGCTCGCTCAATACATCAGGACGAGTTTGCCGAGCGGCCCGTTATACAGGAGGGTGAGCTGCAGGAGGAGATCCTGGCCGATGAGCACGTCGACGCCGGGCGTCGCGGGGGCCGTCTCGACGACCCTCAAGTCGAACCACCGGCCGGGCGAGAGGTGGCCCTCGAACTTCAGGCGAATCTCATACATACTGAGGGTGAGAGAGGTAGCACCCACACGGGTCAGGGATCTGATCCCGGCGGGCTGGGGTTGCACGTCGGCGACCACTCCGGGTTGCAGGGCTCGAGGCAACCGCGACGCCCCGCGTCGGCCCATCGCCTCGAACGAGGCGCCGACCCGGATGCCGACCTCGATCAGAGGCCCAGAGGCCCGATGTCGACCACGTGCAGCGCCATCAGTACACGACGCCGCCTAGCGTAATCGTCGGCTCCTGGGCGACGATCTGCTTGACGAGGACCGGCTCGACGCCGAGAGCGGGTGCTGTCGAGAGGGTCTCGGCGCATCTTCTAGATGGCGATGATCTCCCGTCCCCTGATGTTGACGTATTTCCCCTGTGGCGGAGGAGATCATCAGGTGGGGGTTGATCGTGGAGCGCGGGGAGGGCGGTATGGCAGGCGCCCCGCCTCGGCCCATCGCCTCGAACGCGGCGCCGACCCGGATGCCGACCTCGATCAGGGGGCCCAGAGGCCCGATGTCGACCACGTGCAGCGCCATCAGTACACGACGCCGCCTAGCGTGATCGTCGGCTCCTTGGCGACGATCTGCTTGACGAGGACCGGCTCGACGCCGAAGCGGGTGGCTGCCTCGAGCAGGGCCTCCTGCTCATCATCATAGATCCCGATGATCTCGCGTCCCCTGATGATGACGTACTTCCCCTTGTGGCGGAGCAGCTCATCCAGGTGGTCCCGGTACGTGACCAGTTGCTCCGCCAGCTCCGCGGCATGCGTACCACGCACCGTGGACGGGTCGAACATGCGCCAGTCCATATATTCTGGCTTCGGCAGCCGCGGCTTCTTCACCCGGTAATCGTCGGCTCGTCGGGCCGACTTCCTGGTCCCGGCCGGCTTCTTGGATTTGGCCATGGCCTGATCCCTCCTCGAGTCCTGAACTCGCCGGTGAGCTTCAGTCCTCCTTCTTGAACTCGGTCTTATCGATCTGATAGAGGGCGATCTTGTCGGTGATGGTCCGGCGCGACAGCCCGGTGAGCCGAGCGGTCCGGCCGATGTGGCCGCGGGTGCGCTTCAGCGCGCGGCGGAGGTAACGCTCCTCGAAGGCCGATGTCAGCTCGTTGAGCTGGTCGGTCAGCGGCCGCGAGAGGTCCACGGGGAGCTGGTACTTCGGCCGGGTGGGCTTGAGGATCTCGGCGGGGAGGTTCTCGGGCCGGATGACGTCGTCGCGCGAGGTGACGGTGGCGCGCTCGATGGCGTTCTCCAGCTCGCGGATGTTGCCCGGCCACCGGTGCTGGAGCAAGAGCTCCATGGCCTCTGGCGCGATGGACTTGGGCGGCGCGCCGGGGCGGCTGAACCGCTGCGTGAAATTGGCGGCGAGCAGCGGGATGTCCTCGGGCCGCTCGTGCAAGGGCGGCAGGTCGATCTTCACGACGTTGAGCCGGTAGTACAGGTCCTCGCGGAACTTCCCCTCCTTGGCCAGCTTGAGCAGATCGCGGTTGGTCGCGGCGATGACGCGGACGTCGATCTCGATGGTCTGGGTTCCGCCGACGCGCTCGAACCGCCGCTCCTGCAGCACGCGGAGCAGCTTCGCCTGCATCGGCAGGGGGATCTCGCCGATCTCGTCGAGGAAGATCGTGCCCTTGTCGGCCAGCTCGAACCGCCCCTTGCGCTGGCCGACGGCGCTGGTGAACGCCCCCTTCTCGTGGCCGAAGAGCTCGCTCTCCAGGAGCGACTCGGGCAGGGCTGCGCAGTTGACCGCGACGAACGGATTGCCGCGGCGCGGCGACGCCTCGTGGACCGCGCGGGCCACCAGCTCCTTGCCCGTGCCGGTCTCGCCGAAGATCAATACCGTACTGATCGTCTGCGCCACGTGGCTGATCAGCTCGAAGACGTCGTGCATCCTCGGGCTCTTGCTCAGGATGGTGTGGAACTTGTACTGCTCGTGCAGCTTCTCGCGCAGCGCCGTCACCTCGTCCTGAAGCGCCTGCTCGCGCAGGCGCGCTCGATCACCAGCTTGAGGTGCTCCAGGTTGATCGGCTTGGTCAAGAAGTCGACGGCCCCCAGCCGCATCGCCTGCACCGCCTGCTCGACCGTGCCGAAGCCCGTGGTGATGATCACATCGGCCGGCAGCCGGCGCTTCTGCACCTCCTCGAGCAATTGCAGGCCGTCGACCCGGGGCATCTTCAGGTCGGTGACGACGACGCTATAAGGGCGCTCGGCCAGCGCCTTGAGCGCATCGCTACCGTTGGCGGCCGTATCCACCGCGAGGCCGGGGTCAGCCTCGAGGAACACCTGCATCTGCTTGCGAAGTGTCTCGTTATCCTCGACGATCAGGACGCGTCGCCTGAGCGGGGGCGCCGGCTCGGCCTCGACCGGTGGCATCTCCGGGGGCGCGGCCTCGGGGCCCGCCGTCGTTGTCTGGTTGCCGGTCACGGGTGATCTCCTGTCGTGAGATGGGATCCCGCTGGGAGTTCGGCGGATCATGCGAATCTAGCCTACTATACATGCGCGGCGTCTCACCGACAACCGAAGTGCGCCGGGCGCCGCGGGGCCGGCTGATGCGGTCCGGCCGCGGCGGGGCCCGTCGGCGCAGCCCCGTCGGCGCGCCCGCGCCGCAAGGCCGGCCTCGCCCGCTAGTTGCGGTCCTGGGACAGGATCAGCGCCGTGTAGGGCGGGATCGAGATCCGGCCGCGACAGGGCAGGCCGTCGCACTCGCCCGGCTCGGTGATCACATCGCCGATGGCGCGGCCCTGGAATCGATCGCTATAGCCGCTCCAGTCGCTGTGGAACCGGACCTTCCACGGCCCTTCGGCCGGGAACCCGATCGCGCAGTCCTGCTGGGGCTCGTGCCGAAAGTTCGCGACGATCACCACGTCGTCCCCCGGCCCGCCCCGGTCCCAGCGGCGGAACGCCAGCACCTTCCGCCCCTCGTCAACCCGGTGGACCTCCACGCCCTGGCCGCGGAGCCCGCGGGTGACGCCCCGGCGATCGAGCCGCAGCGCGATCAGGTCGCGGTAGAGCCGGACGATCCCGCGGAACTCCCGGCTCATGTCCCAGTCCAGCGGCACGTCCTCGCGGAACCACTCCCCTTCCAGGAACTCCTGCCCCTGGAAGAGCATCGGGATGCCCGGCGCCGTGAACACCAGGGCCGCGGCCAGCGTCAACCGCGTCTGCGAGTCCCAGCCGGTCGCGTCCTCCTTGTTGATCTCGTAGGGCACCCGCGCCTTGCCGTTGGCCACCTCGTCGTGCGACTCGCTGTAGATGATCCGCTGAAAGGCGTCGTCGTTGTACCTGGTGGCGATCGCCTCGGCGACGCATCGCATCGAGCGCTCCTCGTCGGACGGGGTGATCACCGCCCGGCGGATCTCGTAGGCGAATTTGCCGTCCCACTGGGCGTCGAAGCCGGCGCCGCCGGCCTCCACCGGGCGGGTTATCTCGGCGTTGTCCCGCAGGTCCTCGGCGATCAGGAGCCGGCCGGGGAACCGCCGTCGGGCCTCGGCGTTGATTTCTTGCAACAGGCTGTAGCCTTCGGGGATCGGCTTGTCGCCCGACCAGTCAACCGTGCGGATGAACACCGTGCCGTCGACCCGCAGGCCGTCGATCCGGTATTCGTCCAGCCACATCAGCGCGTTGTCGACGAGGAACCGGCGGACCGGCTCGCGGGTGTAGTCGGGGCGGCTGTGGCCCCAGGGGGTCTCGGCCCGCCAGTCGTTGAAGAAGTAGATGCCTCCCAGGTCGTTCTCCGACCAGCCGTCGAACCGCCACAATGCCACGTCCTTGGGGCCGAGGTGGTTGTACACCACGTCGAGGATCACGGCGATCCCGCGGCGGTGGCATTCCTTGATGAACGCCTTGAGCGCCGACGGCCCGCCATACGACGACTCGACGGCGAAGATGTGGGCCGGCGCATACCCCCAGGACCAGGCGCCGGGGAATTCGACGACCGGCATGATCTCGATGGCGTTGATCCCCAGCTTCCCCAGGTGCTCGAGCGGCTCGATGGCCGTGTGGAACGTGCCGGGCCGCCCGTCCTCGCGCCCCTCGTCGTGGAACGTGCCGATGTGCAGCTCGTAGATGACCAGGGCGTCGCGGGGGGCCATGCGGAACTCGTCAGGCCCCCAGTCGAACGCGCCGGGGTCATGGATCACGCCGTTGCCCGCCGAGTCGGTGACCTCGCGGGCATAGGGGTCGATCCGCGAGAGTTCGCCGCCTTCGGTCTCCAGCAGGTAGCGGTATTCGTGCCCGGGCCGGGCGCCGGCGACCTCGGCGTACCAGTAGCCGTCCCCCTCGGGCTCCATCGGATCGCGGCCGCCATCCCAGCCGTTGAAGGTGCCGATGACCGCGACCTTCCGCGCATGCGGCGCCCAGACCCGGAACGCGGTCTGCTCCCCGTCGGGTATCGCCCCCATCCCGACCGCCCGCGGCCCCGCGTCCGTCATCGGTTGTCCCCTTGCTCAGCCCGAAGTGGGCGTGAAGCGCCTGCCATGGCGTCCGGTTCGGCCCGCACGACGGCGCGCACGGATTCACCGGCGATCCGCTCGGCTCGAGAAAATGTCACGCAAGTCGCGCGCCGAAGGTTTTGGCCCCGCGATTGCTGACATCGAGATCGAGTCCCCCGAGGTGCGGAGGCCTCGGTGGCGGGGCGGACACGAGGGCGTTCGAGCGAGGAGATTCCGTGGTAAGCAAGTCATCGGCCGGCGCGGGCTGGCAGCGGGCGATCCTGACGCTGACCGGGACGGTGGTCGGCGTGATCGTGATCGGGACCCTGTACTGGGCCCAGGCGGTCTTCATCCCGGTGGCGCTGGCGGGGTTCCTGACGTTCCTGCTCAGCCCGCTGGTCAACCGGTTCCGCCAGATCGGGCTGCCGCGGACGCCGTCGGTGATCGTGGTCGTCCTGCTCGCGGCGGCCGTGCTGGGCGGCGTCGGCTGGCTGGTCACCGACCAGATCAGCAGCCTGCTCCAGGAGCTGCCCAAGTACCGGCAAACCGTCAAGGATAAGGTCCGGACGCTCAAGCAGGTGGCGGGGGGCTCGGGCCGCCTCCAGGAGATGATCAAGGACATCAACAAGGAGCTCGACGGCGCGGCGACCAGGGACGGCGGTGCGGGCCAGGACGCCGACGGGGCCGAGGCGCAAGGACCGGCCGGGCCGACCGCCGTGATCGTCGAGCCGCAGCGGGCCGCCTGGCTGTCGCGGCTGAGCTCGTTCCTCAGCCCGATGCTGGAATACCTCGGCGAGCTGGCCCTGGCGATCATCCTGGTCATCTTCATGCTGCTGAAGCGCGAGGAGCTGCGCAACCGGATCATCCGGCTGGCGGGCCAGGGGAAGATCGTCGCCGCCACCAAGTTCGTCGACGAGGCGGCGCACCGGGTCAGCCGCTTCCTGCTGATGCAGGCGATCGTCAACGCCAGCTTCGGCCTCGTCTTCGGCCTGGGGCTGCTGGTCATCGGCGTCAAGTACGCGCTGCTCTGGGGCTTCCTGGGGGCCATGCTCCGCTACCTGCCCTACATCGGACCCTATCTGGCCGTCACGTTCCCGATCTCGCTGAGCATCGCCATGTCCGAGGGGTGGGGCCCGACGCTCGAGGTCATCGGGCTGTTCCTGACGCTGGAGCTGATCATCTCCAACTTCATCGAGCCGCGGCTCTACGGCCACAGCATGGGGGTCTCCGAGATCGCGATGCTGGTCTCGGCGGCGTTCTGGGCGTTCCTCTGGGGCCCGATCGGGCTGGTGCTCTCCAGCCCGTTGACGGTCTGCCTGGTGGTGCTGGGCCGCTACACTCCGCAGCTCGAGTTCCTCTCGGTGCTGCTGGGCGACGAGCCGGCGCTGGACGCGGCCATCAGCTTCTACCAGCGGCTGCTGGCCCGCGACCAGGACGAGGCCGAGAGCCTGGTCATCGAGCAGATGAAGGCGGTGGAGTCGCCCGAACAGATCTACGACGCGATGCTCCTGCCGGCCCTGGGGGCCATCAAGCGCAATCGCGTCAGCGGCGACATCACCGAGGAGGATGAGCGGTACGCCTTGCAGGCGATCCGCGAGATCGTCGAGGACATCGGCGAAGGCCGGATCGGGGCGACGGCCGACGATGGGGCCGAGGGCGGCGCGCAGCCGCCGGCCTCCGCCCCGGCCGGGCCGCCGATCCCGATCTTCGCGTGCCCGGCGCACGACGCCGAGGACCGGGTGGCCCTGGAGATGCTCCAGCACCTCCTCGACCCGGCCCGGTGGGACGTCGAGGTGATCGCCCCGGGGACCTTGACCGCCGAGCTGCTCGACCTGGCGGACGAGCGGCGGCCGGGGGCGGTCTGCATCGCGGCCATCCCGCCCGGCGGCCTGGCGCATACGCGCTACCTGTGCAAGCGGCTGCGATCGCGGTTCCCCGACCTGAAGATCCTCGTGGGCCGATGGGGGGCGCAGGACATCACGGCGACCGATCCGGCCCGACAGGCCGAGTCCGATCGCGCGGCCGCGACGCTCAAGGAGGCCGCCGCCGACTCGGCGTCCGCGGCGCCGAAGGAGATCGTGTCCGACCCGATGGTCGCGGCCCTCAAGGAGGCCGGTGCCGACCTGATAGCCGCCACGCTGCTGGAGACCCGCCAGCAGATCGCGAGCCTGATCCCGGTCCTGATCCAGGGTCGCGACGCGGAGGATCGCGACGGCGTCGCCGCCGACGCGCCGGCGGGCCCCGGCCCGCGGCAGGGCCGCGCCGCCGAACGGGAGGTGGCGGCCGCCGGTCGGACTTCTTAACCTGTTCGAGCTCACTCGGCCGCCACACCGACCGGTCGCGCGGTCGGGGGCCGGGCCGATCCCGAGGGACACCATCATTCCGTTGATTTCGCACATGCACACGCAGTTCACGATCTTCAAGAAGGGTCTGGCGTTGATCGCGGTCCCGCTGCTGGTCCAGGCGGTCTTCATCGCCGTCCTGGTGAAGGCCCAGGCCGATCGCGACCGGGCGCAGGAGTGGGCCGTCCACACCAAGGAGGTCTTCGCCAAGGTCGAGGAGCTGCACCGCACCCTGATCGAGGGCTATGCCGGGGTCCGCGGCCTGATCGTCGCCGGCGCCCCCGCCGTCGCCCCGCCGGACGAGGCCGTCCTGAAGCGCGTCCCCGCGCAGGTCGAGGCCCTGCGGGAGCTGGTCTCGGACAACGATCGCCAGGCGCCGCGGATCGCCCGGATCGCCAGCCTGTCCGACACCTTCCTTCGCTGGATCGCCGACGAGGACCGGCTGATCCGCTCGGCGCGCGGGATCGGGCGGAGGCCGAGATCGGCCGGGGTGTACGGCTCCTCGACGACCTGCGGGCGACCCTCGACGAATTCCGCGGCGAGGAGGAGTCGCTGGACCGCCAGCGGATGGAGCGCCTCCGAGCGTCCTCGGCGCGGCTGGTCTGGACGCTCATCGGCGGGGGCGCGGCGATCGTGGCCTCGACCCTGATCCTCGCCCTCCTGTTCCTCCAGGGGATCATCCAGCGGCTGGACGTGCTGCGCGACAACGCGCGCCGCTTCGCCGAGGGGAAGCCGCTCAATGCGCCCGTCTCCGGCCGGGACGAGATCCACGAGGTCGACCGCGCCTTCCACGACATGGCCGACAACCTCGGCCAGCAGAAGCAGGAGAACGAGATGTTCGTCTACAGCGTCTCGCACGACCTGCGCTCGCCGCTGGTGAACCTCCAGGGCTTCAGCGAGGAGCTCAGCCTGTCGTGCCGGGACCTCCGCGAGCTGTTCCGGCGCGAGGATGTGCCCGAGCCGGTACGGCGCCGCGGGCTGCAGCTCATGGACCGCGACATCGAGGAGTCGATCCGCTTCATCCAGGCGGCCGTGGGGCGGCTGGCGCGGATCATCGACGCCCTGCTGCGGCTCTCCCGCGCCGGCCGGGTCGAGTACCAGTGGCGGGAGGTCAACCTGGCGGCGACCGTCGGCAAGATCGTCGAACGCGCTGCACGACTCCATCGCCGCCAAGAAGGCCCAGGTCGCCGTGGGCGAGCTCCCGCCGGCCTGGGGCGACCCCACGGCGATCGAGCAGGTCTTCGCCAACCTGATCGCCAACGCCGTGCAGTACCTCGATCCGGATCGGCCGGGTAGAATCGAGGTCGACGGCGCCGCGCCCGACGGCGTCGGCCTGCCGCCGGGCCTGTGGGTCTACCGCGTCCGCGACAATGGGCTGGGGATCCCCGAGTCCTATCACCAGCGGATGTTCACGGCCTTCAGCCGCTTCCACGCCGGCGCCGCCCAGGGCGAGGGCATCGGGCTGGCCCTGGTGCGGCGGATGGTCGAGCGGCATGGCGGGCGCATCTGGCTGGAGTCGGCACCCGGCGTCGGCACCACCTTCTTCGTCGCCCTGCCGGCGGCCGCCGGCTCCGGCGCCGCCGCGGGCGCCGGCGGCAACGGCCCGCCCCTCCAGGCGGCCGCCGCGGGATCGTCCACCGTGCCTACCGAATCACGAGGAGACCGCAGCTCATGGGCACCGAACCCCTCCTGATCGTCCTCGCCGAGGACGACGACGGCCACGCCAGCCTGGTCCAGCGCAACCTCGAGCGCGCCGGCCTGGCCAACGGCCTGCAACGCCTCAAGGACGGCCAGGACGCCCTGGACTTCGTGCGCGGCGAGGGTCCCTATGCCGGCCGCAACACGAGCCAGCAGCCGGTCCTCCTGCTCCTGGACATCAAGATGCCGCGCGTCAACGGCGTCGAGGTCCTCCGCCAGATCAAGGCCGACCCCAAGACCGCGCTGATCCCCGTCATCATGCTCACCACCACCGACGACCCGCGCGAGATCCAGCGCTGCTACGAGCTGGGTTGCAGCGTCTACATCACCAAGCCGGTGGATTACCAGGGCTTCGTCGAGGCTATCCGCCGGCTGGGGCTGTTCCTCCAGGTGGTGCGGGTGCCCGAGAACGGGAGGCGATCCTGAGGGGGCGGGCCCCACGGGCTACCGAGGACGACGCATGGGACCGGAAGCGGAAGCGGCGCGGGCGGTGATCCTGCTGGTGGAGGACGATCCGGGAGTCGCCCGGCTGGAGCGGCTGCGCCTCGAGCGGGCCGGGTATGGGGTGGCGACGGCGGCCACGGCCGAGGAGGGATTGAACCGGATCGCCGGCGGCGGGATCGACCTGATCGTGCTGGACCAGCAGCTCAGCCACGGTCACAGCGGCCTGGAGTTCTTCCGGCAGGTCAAGGCCGCCGGCCACGGCGTGCCGGCGATCCTGGTGACCGGCATGCAGGAGGAGGGCCTGCTGGTCGAGGCCCTGCGGGCCGGCGTGCGCGACTTCGTCCCCAAGACGCCCAACTTCCTCAACCACCTCGAGCCGATCGTCACCCGCGTGCTCGATCAGGTCCGCACCGAGCGCGAGCTGGCCGAGTCGCGGGTCGTGGCGCGGGCCAACGAGGAGCGACGGCGGGCGCTCGAGCACGAGATCGCCCAGCGCAAGCAGGTCGAGCAGGCCCTGCGCGAGGCCGAGGAGAACCTGCGGCGGATGGTCGAGAGCCTCAAGGACGTCGCCATCTTCACCGTCGACCCCCAGGGCCGGATCATCACCTGGAACCCCGGGGCCGAGCGCCTCTTCGGCCACGCCGAGCGCGAGATCGTCGGCCGCGGCCTCGGCGTCCTCTTCCTCCCCGAGGACCGCGATGCCGGCGCCCCCGAGCGCGAGCTCGCCGCGGCCGCCGCGCGGGGGCACTCGGCCGACGAGCGCTGGCACCTCCGCAAGGACGGCAGCACGTTCTTCGCCAGCGGCGTGGTCAGCCCGATCTACGACGAGGAGGGCCGCCTCTGCGGCTTCACCAAGGTCGCGCGCGACATGACCGAGCGCAACCGCGCCGAGGAGGCCGTCCGCGAGGCCGCTGTCCGGCTCAAGGCCATCGTCAACACGGCCGTCAACGGCATCATCACCATGGACGAGCGCGGGATCGTCGAGTCGATGAACCCGGCCGCCGAGCGGATCTTCGGCTATGCCCACGAGCGGGTCGTCGGCCGCCGCTTCGATCTGCTGATGCCCGAGCCCGACCGCGACGAGTACGACGGCTACCTCGAGAGCTATCTCCGCTCGGGAGAGCCCAAGATCATGGGCACGATCCGCCAGGTCCACGGCCGCCGCGAGGACGGCACCGTCTTCCCCATGGAGCTGGCCGTCAGCGAGTCCCGCCTGGGCACGCGGCGGATCTTCACCGGCATCGTCCGCGACATCACCGAGTACAAGCGCACCGCCGCGGAGCGGGTCCGGCTCCTCGGCGAGCTGGAGGCCGAGCGGGCCCTGCTCAACACCCTGCTCGACAACGCGCCGGTGGGCTTCGGCTTCTTCGACCAGGAGCTGCGCTTCGTGCGGCTCAACCCCGCGCTGGCCGAGCTCAACGGCCTGGCGGTCGAGGCGCACCTCGGCCGCGCCCTGCCGGAGGTCTTGCCCCGCATGTCGCCCGAGCTCTTCGACGCCTTCCGCCGGGTGCTCGGGACCGGCGCGAGCATCGTCAACAAGGAGCTCCGCGGCGAGACCCCCCGCACGCCCGGCCGGCCCCGCTACTGGCTCTGCAGCTTCTACCCGGTCAAGACCCCCGACGGCGCCGTCCTGGGCGCCGGCGCCGTCGTCACCGACATCGACGATCGCAAGCGCATGGAGGAAGCCCTCAAGGAGGCCGACCGGCGCAAGGACCAGTTCCTCGCCATGCTCGCCCACGAGCTTCGCAACCCCCTGGCGCCGATCTCCAACGCCGTGCAGATCATGAAGGTCCAGGGCTTGAACGGGCCCAACTTCGAGTGGTCCGTCAAGGTCATCGAGGACCAGGTCAAGCACATGACGCGCATGGTCAACGACTTGCTGGACGTCTCGCGGATCACCCGCGGCAAGGTGGTCCTCCAGAAGGAGCCGGTCGAGCTGTCGGCGGTGGTCAACCTGGCCGTCGAGGCCAGCCGGCCCCTGATCGAGGACTACCATCACCACCTGAGTGTCAAGCTGCCCGAGCATCCCGTGCTGCTGGAAGTGGACCCGGCGCGGATGGCGCAGGTCCTCTCCAACCTCTTGAACAACGCCGCCAAGTACACCGACGAGGGGGGCGAGATCACGCTGGCCGCCGAACGGCGGGGGCGGGAGGTGGCGATCCGCGTCCGGGACAACGGGACGGGCATCGCGCCGGAGCTCTTGCCGCACATCTTCGAGATGTTCACCCAGGCCGACCAGACCCTCTCGCGGTCGCGGGGCGGGCTGGGGATCGGGCTGACACTGGTCCGCTCGCTGGTGGAGATGCACCACGGACGGGTGACCGCCTTCAGCGCCGGCCCCGGCCAGGGGAGCGAGTTCACCGTCCGGCTGCCCGTCGCGCACGACGCCCCGTCCGGACCGGCCGACGACGGGCCATCGGCCGCCGACGCGCCGGCCCACCTGCCGCGCCGCCGCATCCTGGTGGTCGACGACAACCGCTCGAACGCCACCAGCCTGGGCGTCCTGCTCCGCGCCTGGGGCAGGACGTCGAGATGGCCTACGACGGGCCGGCGGCCCTCGAGCTGGTGCGCCGCCGCCGCCCCGACCTCGTCCTGCTCGACATCGGCCTGCCCGGCATGGACGGCTACGAGGTCGCCCGCCGCTGCCGCGAGGGCCAGGCCCTGCGGCGGACCATCCTGGTGGCCATGACCGGCTACGGCAAGGAGGAGGACCGCCGCCGCTCCCAGGAGGCCGGCTTCAACGCCCACCTCGTCAAGCCCGTCAACCTCGAAGACCTCCAGGTGCTCCTGACCCAGCCCGATCCCGGCGCGCCGGGCCGCTGAGCCGCGCCCCCAAGGTGCACGATCCGGGATCTTTCCCCTCGGCCGATGTGTCGTCGCCGTGTTACCATAATCCATGCGCGGCCCGGCGGATTCGTCGCCCCGGCCGGCTGGCTCGAAGGGAGGGAGAGTCCCCATGTCAGCGATCGCACCGATCCGGCCCGTGTCGCCCGTGCCCCCCGCAGGCACCCCAGCCCAAGAACTCGCCCCGTCTGAGCTCTATCGGTTCACCGTTGACCAGTACGAGCGGATGGGCGAAGCAGGCATCCTGACCGAGGACGATCGGGTCGAACTCATCGACGGCTACGTGGTGACCAAGATGAGCAAGAAACCGTCTCACGTCTGGTCCGTCGATTCCGTCGAGGAGCTGTTCAGGAATCTGCTCGGAGCGAAGTGGTGCCTGCGGGGAGAAAGCCCGACGAAGATCCCGCCCTTTGACGAGCCGGAGCCCGACATCGTCGTCGCACGGGGGGCCCGCGCCACCTACCTCGAGCGCCATCCGGGGCCGGCCGACATCGTGCTGATCGTCGAGGTCTCTGATACGACCTACCATCGCGACCGCGGCAAGAAGTGGGAGGCCAACGCCAGAAGCGGGATCCCGGTCTACTGGATCGTCAACCTGGTCAAGCGTCGGGTCGAGGTCTACACCGATCCGACTCCGGAAGGCTATCGGTCTCGTCAGGACTATCACGCCGGCGAAGCCATCCCCGTCGTGATCGACGGCCAATTGCTCGGCCAGATCATGGTCAACGACATCCTGCCCCCGGTACCCGCCGGGCCGACGGCCGACGCCAACGGAGCATGACCGCCGCGGAGAGCCCCCGACCCGACCGGGCCGTGCCCCGGCGGACCGGCGGCCGGGCCGACCCGACCGGATCCGTCGCCAGGCCGGCCGGCGGATCGGACCGGGGACTGACGCTATCGGGCGGGTCCGCCGGGACGTGGGAACGATCTGCGTCTCGTTTCCGTGCACGGCGCTCCCGCCCGCCCGGGGTGCATCGACAATGCTTTAGAACGGATGAGACTCACCAAAACTTCAACATCATCATGTGGGATGGCCCGATCCTGGTCGGACGCACCCATACTGGGCGCGTAACCATCGACCTTCTTGAGATCAACCGCGCCGAGGCGATGGAACTCCGCGAATACCTGATCCTGGAAGGATCATTCCCTTCATAGACACACGGGTCCGGGTGCAACCCGGAATGGGGTCGAGAGGGTCAGTTCCCAAGATCCAATGGTCCTCACAACGCCTCCTTGACCCACTCCCAGGCCCTGTCCTTCTCGGAGACATCGAAGTACCGGATCTCCGCGTTGAAGAAGATCGGCCGGGACAGTTTGGTCATCCAGGCTTCCCAGGTCCGATCGCCGACGACGGCGCAGGCGCTCGATCTGACGCGCGTGATGGACGTCGAACTTGATCTCGTCCCACAGGGCCCGGAGCTCGATCCCGTGAAGATCGGTCATCTCGATCAGGCAGCGGATGCTGCCGTGTTCCTCGATGAGCTTCTCCAGCATGGGGACGAATTCCTGATAATCCTCGTGCAAGAGCTTGCCGCTGACCTTCAGCCCGATCAGCTTTCCCGACGTTCGATCCAGCACCTCGACCATGGTCATCCCCTCCCGCTCGGCTCGCCCGTCGGCACGCGATCGTGATCGCGGTGGTTGGGCTCGGCCTTCGACTCGTCCCCCGGCCCGGGTGCGCCGGCGGCCCCGTCCGGAGTGGACATCATCGACTTGTCCATGTGCATGATCATGTCGAAATCTTCGGCGCGATACACCCAGATGGGTTCCTGGCCGAACACGTAATAGTCGGCGAGGATCGATTCGTCGGGGTCGGCCAGCGACAGCCTCACCCGGAAGTGAAGGCAACCCTCCGCCTCGGACTCGCCCAGGACGGCGAACGTGCGCAACCGCCGGCCCGGTCGCCGCTGCTGGTCCACGAACATCACCGGTCGGATCGTCGTCGTCGTCAGGTCGAGGGGGGACGATTTGCGCCATTCCTCCAGGGCACTCTCGACCGCGCGGCGGGCGGCCCGCGCATCCGGCAAACGGCTCCGCGGGTCCGGGCCCGAATCCCGCTGGCACGACGGGCAGAAGACCACGGCGAAGACGCCGACGATCCAGCCGGGGTTTGGGATCGTCGACGGGCGTCGGAGCATGGATCGTCCCCTCACGTCGGTCGGGCTGGCCAGCCCGACGCTCGAGACCCGTCAGGCTGGAAAGCCTGACCGACTTTCTTCTTATGTAACACTTGCGAGCGTGCTCCCGCCAGGGTAGATTATGGAGTGCTCGGGCCCGTCATCGAACGCCGACCGACAACCAAACCCAATCGACCGAGACCCATGTTTCCGGCGGGATCCACGGAAATCCTCCGCATGACGTCGCGCTCCCGACGTAGCCGCGCCAGGCCTGGCTCGTCGCGGGGCTCGTGCTCGCTTGCGGCGGATGGCTCTCCCCGCCCGCCGCGGCCGCCGGATGCTCGCACTACGTCGCGACGAGGGCGGATGCCGTGCGGTCCAGGACCGCCGGCCTCGATCCCTTGGTCGCTTCCGGGGAGTTGTCGAAGGACCAGGGGCGGAGCTCCCCGCCTGGAGGGCTCCCCGCCCGGCCCTGCTCCGGGTTCGGATGTTCCCGCGACTCCAGCCCGCCGATGGCCGCACCGATGGCCGTGCCCCGGATCGACGCCTGGGGTTGCTTCGGGGCGTGCACTCCGGCTTTGCAGACCCATTCCTCCCCGTTCCCGCTTGACGACGACTCCCCTCATTCGCGGGATCGAGCCGATCGGCTGGCACGTCCACCCCGCCCTTGAGCCGACGGCGCCAGACCGGGCGCCTCTCGACCTTGCGCGACGACCGCTCCCGGCCACTCGATCAGGGCGGAGAAGGGGCGCGGCGCCACGCGCCTCGACGCCATCCCGAGCGCACGAGCGGCCCGGCCGCATACCCACATCGTGAAGGCGTGCGCAACCCCGTGCGCGACACTCGATCGAGGTCTCGGACCTCAACGCCGTTCGGTCATCATCAGTCTTCATCCCATTCACAAGTTCCTCGACGCGGAAGGACGGATCATGCGGATTCGACGAACCGGTTTTACTCTGATTGAATTGTTGGTCGTCATCGCGATCATCGCCGTACTCATCGCCCTGCTCCTCCCGGCCGTGCAGTCGGCGCGCGAGGCCGCTCGCCGCGCCCAGTGCACCAACAACCTCAAGCAGATCGGCATCGCCTGCCACAACTACATCACCAGCTTCCAGCTCCTGCCGTTCGGCAAGGGCCCCAGCTACAACCTCATCGTCCCCGGGACGGTCTTCTACGCCCGCTGGTCCACGCACAGCCAGCTCCTGATGTACATCGAGCAAGGGACCCTCTTCAACAGCATCAACTTCTACCTGGCCCCGGAGACGCCCGGCATGGCCGGCGACGTCGCCTTCATGCCGCCGTTCCAGAACACCAATCGGGAGAACGCGACCTGCTCGCGGATCCAGGTGGCGACCTTCCTCTGCCCCTCGGACGGCTCTCCCCCCGTCGCGGGCTGGCCCGGGTGCAATAACTACCTGGGCAACATGCAGACCTGGGCGTGCGACCTGGGTGATAACAACCCTTCGACCGTCTCCCCGACTGACGTACCTCGCGGCATCTTCTACTACCTGAGCTCGGTCAAGCTCGCGTCGATCAGCGACGGGACGAGCAACACCGCCTTCTTCAGCGAGAAGATCCGCGGCACCGGCATGCCCGACGCGGACGCCCGCTCCGACTCGTTGATCACGGCGTCCCCGACGAGCCTCGATGCCACCTACCTGACCTGCAAGACGACCAATCCGATGACCACCCCTCGCCTGACCCACGCCCAGGCGCGAGCTGGGTCATGGGCGAGATGTGCTGCACGCAGTACAACCACGTCGCGACGCCGAACACGGCCACCTGCGCCGGGCTGGGCTTCGCCAACAACAGCATGGCCAACATGCCGATGGTCGTCCCCCTCGAGCCGCCATCCGGGCGGGGTGAACACGCTCTTCGGCGACGGCAGCGTCAAGTTCATCAAGGACAGCGTCGCTCTCGTGACCTATCGGGCCCTGGGCACTCGCAACGGCAGCGAGACCATTTCTTCGGATGCCTATTGATGAGGTGCTCCACCATGCTCCGTCCCGAGTTTACGATTCGACTGGCATTCGTCTTCGGCTCGGCCCTCCTCTTGACCGCGGGAGGATGCGGGAATCGCGGCGGCTCGGCCCCCTCCGACGAGGTGGCGCGGACCGCCCTCGACGCGGCGCTCAAGGCCTGGCGCGACGGCGGCAAACCGGGGACGGTGGCGGGGACGGATCCTCCGGTCCAGGTCCTCGACACCCCCTGGGCCCAGGGCGACCGACTGGCGTCGTACGAGATCCTCGGGGAGGAGGCGGGCGGCGCCGCCGTCGAGAAGCAGTTCACCGTCCGCCTCGTCCTCGCCAAGCCCGAGCGCACCGAGGAGGTGACGTATCACGTGATCGGCCAGGGCCCGGTGATGGTCTTCCGCGACGAGGACTACAAGCGCAACATCAACATGGAGGACGGCCCGAAGCTGGAGAAGCCCGGCAGCCGGTCGCGGCGACGGGGGTAGCCTCTCGATGTCAATGGGCGGCGGCGCGTCGGGGCGGGCAGATGCGGAAACCCCCGGCGCGCTACCACCGCCTCCCCTTCTTCCGCGTCTTCGGCCGGCTCGCCGGGGCCTCGGAATCCCCCTGGACGATGATCCCCTGGGTCCGGAGCTTGCCGCGCTCGGTCGCGGTCAGCTTCCGATCGACGGCCACCAGGGTCTCGTTGAGCCGCTCGGCCTGGCGCCTCAAGGCCGACAGCACGCGGTCGGCGGTGTCCCGGTCGGGGCATCGCAGCACGGTCAGGGTCGCGGGGGTGACGTGACGCACCCAGCTCGACCAGTCCTGGACCTCGCGGAGCACGTTGGCGGGCACCTCGTTGCTGGCGTGGCGCCGGAGGCGGCCGGTGATCTCGGCGGGCTTCAGGCCGTTGGCGACGGCCTTGACCACCGACTCGCGGGTGATCTTCAGGATCGTCGCGCCCCGGCCGCCGCTCCCGGTGGCCCGCTCGCAGAACGGCGCCAGCTCGGCGGCGGCGGTCGGGTTCAGGCCGATGACGATCACGCTGAAATCCGGCTGGACGACCACCCGCGCCCCGTCGGCCGCCGCCGGGGCCAGGTCGGCCGGGGCCACCTCGCGGCCGAAATAGGCGTCGAGCCGCCGCTGGCGCGCGATGCAGACCTCGCCCTCCGCATCGATCGCCGCCCGGACGCAGCCCATCGGGATCAATCGCCGGCACACAAAGGCTTCGATCAACGCCCGGCCCGCCTCCTCGACCATCTCCTCCAGCGCCGGCACCAGCCGGCCCGCGCGGATGACCGCCACCTGCTCCGGGGCAAGCCCCAGGCGCACCGGGTTGTGCTCGCCGAAGGCGAGGTGCGCCCCGACGCTGTCCAGCCGATAGCAGGTCCCCGGCTCCAGCGCGGCGAACGCCCGGTCGAGCGCCGTCCGCAGGGCCTGGAAGTCCTCGGGCTTCGCGTACCAGTATTCCGGTCGAGATTTCCCTTTCTTCAACTTCAACGCCACAGTGGTCTCGCCGAGGAAGCGCGTGTCGTCGAGGACCCCGCTGTCGTACGAATCCGGACCGGAGGCGAACAGCCTCCAGGGCCTCGAATAGATGCTGCCGCGCTCCGGGTCCGCGTTCAGGACGCCGTAGATCCCCGCGTACTGGGCATCGAGGCCGCTGGAGAGCCAGCGGTGCCCCTTGGATGCGAGCCGGAGCCGGACCTGTCCCCCCTCGGCGGCCTCCTCCGCCAGATCGAGCGTCCGGGCCCAGCCGAGCGCCTGGTTCACTCGACCCTCGTCCGACCATTCCAGCACCCGGAGCAGCCACGGCGGCAGCGGTTCCAGGCTCGCCTGGAACCGCTCGACCTCCTTCTGGAACAGGCCCCCATCTTGACGGATCCGGGGCGGCTCGCTCGCTAGCTCGAAGAGGAAGGCGCGAAGGTCGTTGACGATCGGGCTGTCGTCGGGCCCGAGCTCCTTGGGCTGATCGCAGACCACCAGCGGCGGACGTTCGCGAGGCCGGCCGGCGCGGATCAGCCCCTCGCGGACGGAGGGGAGGAAGCCCACCAGGATCTCGGACGTCTCGGGCTGGAGTCCCTCGACCACGGCCAGGTTGGCGATCAGCTTGTCCACGGCCGAGCGGACCTTGTCCGGGTCGCTCCCCGCGATCCGGCCGGGCAACTCGACCAGGGGGATCGCGCCTTCGGCCTCCCGGAGCACCTCGAGGACTCGCTCCGCCAGAGGGTCCTTCAGCTTCCGGGCGACCCACCCCGGCCATCGGTGGTTCGTCACGTAGTGCCGCAGGGCATCCTTGATCTCGGGGTAGTCATCGATCCCGGCCGTGCGGAGGATACCGGCGACGGTCCCCATGAATAGGTGGCCGTAGAAGGCATGGTCGACGTACGTGTCGAGCTCGCTCGGCCGCTCGGCGTCCAGCAGGTGCCGCCGGCTCAGCATCCGGACGCGCGTGGCGAAGTCGAAGAGTTCGGCGGGGGCGAAGACGCGGTCGGTGGAGGTGCGGGCCCCGGACCGGGCGGGCTGGACCTTGACGAACCCGGCGGCGAGAAGCTCGTCCAGGATACCCGACGGGACCTTGTCCTTCGACAGGCTATAAGTCGGGGCATGATCGGCCTGGGTCCGGGCGGGACCCTTGATCGCGTCGATGAAGAAGGACCGGGCCGGCGGCGTCAGGCCGTGCCACCGGGCATCCCAGGCGGCCAGCTTCTGGCGCCGGTAGGCCTTCTCGTGAACGGCGGGGCTCCCGCGTTCTGTCGCCGGCCCCCAGTGTCCGTACCAATCATCCACGTCCCGCTCCCATCGTCCGCGATATGGGCGTAGGGTGGGCATCGCCCAACGAGTACGGCCGACCGATCCCGGCCTGTGGTTCAAGGATAGCGGCCGCGCGGCGTTTTCCCCAAAGTTTCCCGAAAAAGTCGGACCAATCCGGCCGCGGCGCGACATGATATCGGTGAGAACTCGACGGCCGGCGAGGGATCCGACTGATGGCGAGGGGCCGACTCGGCACCGCCCTCCGGGACGTCCAGACGCTCTTCAAGGCGGGGACGGCCGGCGGGCTGACGGACGGGCAATTGCTGGAGGAAGTCCGCATCCGGGGCGGGGAGGCGCGGGATCGCGCCTTCGCGGCCCTGGTCGAGCGGCACGGCCCGGCGGTCCTGCGCGCCTGCCGGGCGATCCTGCGCGACGAGCATGCGGCGGAGGACGCCTTCCAGGCCGCGTTCCTCGTCCTGGCGCAAGGCCGGCTCGCTGCGGGTGCGGGACTCGCTGGCCCCCTGGCTGCATGAGGTCGCCTGCCGGGTCGCCCGGTGCGCCCGGGCCTCCGCGGCCCGGCGGGGCCGCCACGAGCGGAGGGCGGCCGAACTGGCCGATCCATCGGCCCGAGATCCGGGACCCGTCAACATCGGCCCGCTCATCCACGAGGAGATCGATCGCCTGCCGGGGCGGTACCGCGCCCCCATCGTGCTCTGCTTCCTGGAGGGCCTGACGCGGGAGCAGGCGGCGGGACTACTGCGATGGCCGCTGGGGACGTTGCAGAGCCGGCTGGCGCGGGTCGGGAACAGTTGCGCCAGCGGCTGATCCGCCGGGGCGTGGCGCCATCGGCGGTCGTGTCCGTTGCGGTGCTCCGGGCGGAGACGGCGCGGGCGGTCGTGCCGGCCGCGCTGGCAGACGCGACGACCCGGGCCGGTCTGGCTGCCGCGGCGGGGCGATCGACGATCGTCGGTTCGGTGTCGGTCCCGGCCGCGCTCACCGAGGAGGTCCTGAAGATCATGTTCGTCCACAAGTTGAAGGTGATCGCGGGAACGATGATAGCGGGCACGATCCTCGCGGGCGTCGTCGCGACGGGCGCTGCCTGGGGCCGCCAGGGAGTGAACGCCCCTCCGCCCGCGGCGAACGAAACTCCGCCGGCTCCGCCGACCGAGGACCGGGGCACGACCACCGGCGACCCGGCGAGCCCGGCACCCGTCGAGGAGGCGCCCGTCGAGGAGGCGCCCGCCGTCCTGAAGTACGGGGACGGGCAGCCCGACGGCAAGCAGAGCATCGCCGGCTCGGGCGAGATGATCACTTTCTCGGCGTCGAAGTCGCCCGCCCGGGTTGCCGCCCTGAGGATCCATGGCGCCCGATACGGCACGCCCCAACCCCCCGACGAGAGCTTCCTGATCTACTTCCTCAGCGAGGACCGCAAGCGCATCCTCCACACCGAGATGGCCCCGTACTCGCTGTTCGAACGCGGGCCCGAGGAGTGGGTTGACGTCACCTTCGAGCGGCCCGTGGAACTGCCCAAGACGTTCTGGATCGCGCTGGATTTCCGCCCGCACCAGACCAAGGGCATTTTCGTCAGCTACGACACCAGCACCGGCGGCCGGCATTCGCTCGTGGGGCTGCCCGGCCTGCCGACAGCCCGTTTCCGCCGCGGCGGCGACTGGATGATCGAGGCCGTCCTGGCGGAGTAGCGGCCTCGTTACCCGATGAGGATGAGATAGAGACAGTACATGACCATCTGGATCGCCGCGACGGCCAGCCACGCCCCGACGCCGAGGCGGTGCAGGCCGTCGCCGGGGCGCCGGATCGGCGGTCCTTGTCGATGGCCGACAGGATCGCGATGGCACCCAGCAGG
The DNA here is from genome assembly GCA_963815795.1 of uncultured Planctomycetota bacterium. GTDB lineage: Bacteria > Planctomycetota > Planctomycetia > Isosphaerales > Isosphaeraceae > JAKAUH01. Next base: position 86,240 of record CAWFIC010000018.1, read on the forward strand.
ACGGACCCGGCGTAGGCATGGACCAGGAGACGGTTCAAGTCCGGGCCCGCCACCCGATGAAGAGGATGGATCAGGAAGGGGATATGCCCGACCGCCAGGATCACGCTGACGACGAAGAACGTGACGAACACCGCGTGCCAGCGCGGCGGGAGGCGGCGGCGGAGGGCCAGGAGGAATCCCAGGCCGGCCATCGCCCCCACGCTCCAGCCGACCGCCTGGTGATAGCCCGAGGGCCAGGTCGATGCGCCGCCGGGTTGGAATTGCGCCAGGTAGGGCGTGATGGGGTAGGAGGGATCCTGCACGTCTCGATAGCGGTAGGCCGCGACCGCCGCGACGTCGGCGGCCGCGGCCGCCAGCCCGAACAACAGCAGCCAGTGCCCTGCCCGGGACGGGTCGGAGCGATCGCCCCGCCACCGGCGATAGGCCATCAGGCCGCAGCCGGTCAAGATCGTGCCGAAGGCCGTCCCCATCGCGAGGCTGTAGCCCGTCACGATCGCCCGGCCACGGATCTGCGAGATGCGAGCCGGCATGATCGACCGGTACGCCGCGAAGCCGACGGCGCAACCGACGACCCAGACCAGCAAGTGCCCCATCTTCAGCCGGAACTCATGTCGCGCCGTGGCCTGCATGCGGAGAACCCCCGACGAAGTCGGTGACGGAACCGGCCGCTTCATTATAATGCTCGCTGGGCCGGGGGCCTTCCAGGGTCCCACGGCGGGCCCCGCCACTCCTTCCACAGCGAGTTTCCCATGTTGCGGCGACACGCCTTGCTCGTCCTCATCTCGGCCGGGATCAGCGGCCTGCGCGGGGCAGGAGCCCGGGCGGTCGAGCCGCCGGCGTACGAGGTCTATGCGGTCCGTTACGCCACGATGCCGGGCTTCCCCGTGGCCGCCCTGGTGCAAGGCGCCGAGCGGGGTCGGAAGCTCGACATCGCGATGACGATCTGGGTGCTGAAGGGCCCCGACGGGCGGACGGTGTTAGTCGACGCCGGGTTCTATCGGCCGCAGTTCCTCGAGAAGAATGTGGCCGACTACACCCGGCCGGACAAGGCCCTCCAGCGGCTGGGGATCCGGCCGGACCAGGTCACCGACATCGTCGTGACGCACATGCACTGGGACCACGTCGACGGCGTCAACCTGTTCCCGAAGGCGCGGGTCTGGATCCAGAAGGACGAGTTCGCGTACTACACGGGCGCCGCCTGGCAGCCCGGCGGCAGAGCAGGGGGCGTCTACCCGGATGATGTCCTGGCGCTGGTGAAGCTCAACACCGAGGGACGCGTTTCACTGATCGATGGCGACGCCAAGGAGATCTTCCCGGGTGTGACCGTCTACACCGGCGGGCGGCACACCTTCGCGTCGCAGTATGTGGGTGTGAACACGAGAGCGGGCCGCGCGGTGATCGCGTCGGACAACCTCTACCTTTACGAGAACCTCGACAAGCACGCCCCGATCGCCCAGACGTTCGACGCCCGCTCGAACCTGGCGGCCCAGGACCGGATGAAGCAGCTCGCGGCCAGCCCGCGGCTGATCATCCCCGGCCACGACCCGTCGGTCTTCGCCCGGTTTCCGAAGCCGGGCAACGGCGTGGCTCGGCTGGAATAAGACACCGGGTAGGTCTAGCCCGCCGGTGTCAGCCTTCACCTGTGGCGCTTCTTCGAGATCGAGGACATGACCCATGGCTTGTCGGCCTTAGCGGTTAGAGCGCCGAACGTTTGGGTTGCGCGCAACGGGACCGCCGATTCGATACGAGCCCGAAGCGCCAGCGAGTGAATCGATGGTGTTGGCTGAATTCACTCGCTGGCGCGTCGGGCTCGTATGCGCTACACAACCGTAAGGCGCTCTAACGAATGGATGGCCGATGCGGTTGGGCCTCGAGGTTAGGCGGAAGCCCCGACTCACCTGACCTCCGAGACCAGGTTGGGCCTCGACCCCCCCTGACCCCCCCTTCTCAAGGGGGGGAACACCTCTTGAGAAGGGGGGGTCAGGGGGGGCGGGCGGACGCAACGCAAGCGTTAAGGACCCTAGACCTCAACGGCTCTCGGGGCGGTCCGATGTCTCCAGCACGGCCCGGCGGACCGAGAAGCAGTCGTCCCCGGAGAAGACCAGGTACAGCGTCTTGCCGTCGGTGCTCATCCACTTGGTGGGGAAAGAACTCGTCTCTCCCGGGCCCACGTCCCAGGCTTCGGTGAAGTACGCCGTGGTCCAGGGCCCCCACGGCTCCGGGGCGTCATAGATGCCGAACCCGCCGCGGAATCGCGCGTCGCCGCCGGGCAGGATCTGGCACCAGAGATACCGCTTCAAGCCCGCGTCGTAGCTGATCCCTGAGCGGTAGCACTCGCCCCGGTGCGTGAAGACGCCGCCGCGCCGGGCGATGTCGCGGGTCCAGACCGGCCGGTTCCGCCCGTCGCGGCCCTCGAAGAACTCGTAGGCGTCCCGGTCCTTGATCCGCCCTTTCGGCACCCGGCCAAGGACCATCCGGTCGGCAGGATGATATGCATCGATGTTATCATTAGAATAAATAAATATATAATCGTATCGCGCGCCGGCGTAGTCCCTGCCGAAGTTGAGGAACGTCGGGCAGCCGAAGCTCGTCGCGAACGTCCAGTCGCTCCACCGCCATGACCGGCCATGATCCGACGACCAGGCCAGTTGGGCGTTGCCGGCGTTGCGCGCCCACAGGTAGAGGACGCCATCGACCATCAGCAGCCCGCTGGCCTTCTTGCCGGCCTTGCCGTCGCCCTTCTGCTCGCCGCTCGGCGAGCGGAGGTTCACGCCGGCGAAGTCAGATGGTCCCCCCTCGACCCGGGCAAAGCCCAGGCTCAGCTTGTCCGGGATCCCCGGTTCGAAGCCGTTGCCGTCGCCGTAGGCGGTGTAGAGCTGGCCGTCGTCGGCCCAGGTGAGCGGCCAGTTATCGCCGCCCTTCGCCTTGCGGATGATGGTCTCGGCCGGGTCCCATTTCACCCCCTTGATCATCGGGCTGGGAGGGTAGGGGGGGTGCAAGACTCCGCCGGGCCGAACGGTCCGCGCGGCCTTCTCGACCAGCCGGAAGAAGCCCGCCACGCGCCCGCCCCAATCGGTGGGTCCGTCGCCGCCGGGTAACTGCGACTTCGCGGACCCGACGCCCAGCCGGACGGCGACGAGATCGAGGCTCGGACAGACCAGCACGAAGCTATCGCCCAGGCCGAAGGCCCAGTAGGCGTCGTCCGGCATGTCGGGGAACGTCCCCCGGCCGTTGCTGCCCCAGAAGAAGGCGTAATAGGGCACGAAGGCGGGCAGGTCGGTCGGCCGGGTCGCGGTCCGGATGGACTCCCGGGAGAGGATGCGCCGGCCGTCCCATTCCCCCTCGCGCAGATAGAGGTAGCCGATCCGCGCCAGCGCGCGGTGGGTGATGGTCAGGCCCGATGCGAACTCGCGGCTCTTCAGGCCATTGATCGTCCTGGCGCGGTAGGCATTCTCGCGCCACGTCCACTCTCCGGGCGGCATGCCGATGGGGTCCATCATGCGCCGCTTGAAGACCACGGCCAGGTCCTCGTTGAACCTCAGGGTCAACAGTTCCGCCAGCATGTTGGCGCCGTCGTTGGAATAGAGACCGTCGGTGCCGGGGCGGTAGATCAGCCTGGGGGGACGGCCGTCGTCGAAGCCGGCGGTCATCGTGGCAAGCTGGCGGACGTCGATCTCGGCGAGGCGGTCGCGGGGGTTGTCGGGCCGCTCGGTGCCGATCGCCGGGTCGTGCTTCACGGCCGGGTCGTCGAGGCCGACCAGTCCCGCATCGACGGCCAGCCCGAGGAGGGTCGCCCCCACGGTCCCCTTGGTGGCGGACTTGATGTCGGCCGGCTTCTTCGGGTCGCCCCACTCCTTGACGAGGTAGCCGTGCCGGATGATGCAGCCGCTGCCGCCGTGCTGCTCCGCGTAAGCCGCCGCGGCGTCGAGTGCCGCGCCGGATAGCCCCTGGCTCTCCGGGGTCGCCGTCTCCCATCGTGCCCCGGGCCAGACGGCCGGACGTGTTGCCGGCCCGTCCGCCGGTCCGGACCGCGGTAAGCCCTCCAGGAGGGCGAGGATCAAAAGGATTGTCATCGAAGGCCTCGTTCATCATCAGTCCGCTCCCCCGGCCGCGTCCAGTTGCTCCAGGCGCGTCAGCCATTGCCCGAAGTGGGGACAGGCCGCTCGGAGGCGGGGCAGCTCGATATCCTCGGCCAACAGCGGGCCGGCGACATTCTCGTCGTACTCGGGGACGCGCCGGAGGATACGGGCCTTCGGGTGGGAGTGGTGTCCGTGATTGATATGCTCGGGGGACTGGTACATCCGGCACTCATCGCAGAGTTGGGTGATCCCGGCGGTCCGCGCCGGGTAGAGGCCCCCGATCCGCGCGGCGTCGGTCAGGACCAGAGCCTCGAACTCGTGGACCTGAAGGTAAGGGATGAAACGGGGATCGCCGATGGCGTGTTGCAAGGACTGCTCCAGCGCCTCGGCCTGCTCCCGACCGGTCGGCCTGACCATGCCGGCCGCATAGCCCGGGAAGTCGTGCGGGAGATGGTACAGGTCGATCATCGTGGAGAATCGGGCATCCGGACCCTGGTCCTCCTTGAGCCATGTGAGGATGTCTCTCAGTGCATGCCCGAAGGTGTTCAGCAATCCTCCGCCGGGGATGCGGCCGCGCCGGCGGCTGTGTAGTCCCGTGAACCGAGGACGAGACAGGAACACGTCGAAATTCGCCAGGTGAGCCTGCAAGATATCCACGGCGAAGGCCGCTTCGGTCTGCCCTTCGACCGTCAGGTAGAGCCGCTTCATCCGTACGGCCCTCCGCCGATCACGTTCTTCTCCCAGATCTCGCCCAGGGTGTACTCATCGCGCCATGTGGCCAGCTCTTCGGAAGAGAGCCGCTTGAACTCGGAAGCGCCGGAGCGGCAGTTGACCACCACGACGTCTTCGGGGTCGAAGTGATCCAGGAAGACCGACGATTGAGTGGCGAAGACGACCTGGCAATGCAAAGACGCGGCCCGTGCCATGCCCGCCAGGATCTCCAGCGCCGCCGGGTGGAGGCCAAGTTCCGGCTCGTCCAGCGCGATGAGCGACGGGAGACTTAGCTCCGGCCAGAGCAGGGGCTGGGAGACGTTGCTTGACCAGGACGAGGATTGGGTGATATCCCCTGACCAGGCCGTCGATCGGGCTTTTGAAAAGAGGACCTTTTCCTCGGGAGCGAACAGTAGGGTCGCGAGCGCGATGAAGCGGAGCGAGCCGTCAGAGAGCTGGTGCGGGCCGAACTCGTAGTCGCGCCCTTATGGATCCAGTTTAGGAAGATCTCCCGTTCGTTCAGTCAACTTGGCTCCAGTACGAAATCCGCAAAATCGGGAACGATCTGCCGCACGGTCGCGGTTATGCGACGGTAGGCGGCCGGGTATCTCTGCTTGTAGAGATAGAGCATGGCCGCCAGATTGCCGGCGTCGGGATACAGGAACCTGTTCGCCTCGATGTAGCTGGGCCGGCGGATGGCGCTGTTCTCCGATGTGTCGTGGAAATGGAAAAGCCGACAGGAACGCAGTAGCTGAAGGACGACAGCGGACGTCGCATTTCCATCCTCGGCCGACCGAACCAGGTTCGTCTCGGGGTGCCCGGCACCCAGGTCGACCACAAATGGCGCAACGGCTCCCGATATCAAGAACTCCGCCCGCTCCTCGGTGAAGATCAACGCCCCCCCCGCGGCTGCAGCCCAGCGACCAAGGTAGCGATACTCTCCTGCGTCCGTCTCGAAGACCAGCTCCAGCTCGGCGACCGGCGTCTCGCGCGACCCGTAATGGAGCAGGCTATCGGCATAGCCGTTCATGCCGACGTAGTTGCGCAGGCCGGGCGTGCCGGCGAACAAGACGTTCAGGAGCTTGAAGAGGGACAGAAGGTTCGACTTGCCCGCCCCGTTCGCCCCGATCACGACCGTCAGGGGCGTCAGCTCAATCGTCTGATCCCTGATCGATTTCCAGCCCGCCACTCGAATCCGCTTGAGCATCTGCATGAGGGTGCTTTCTCGGAGGTGTACGAGGGAATCCCCGTCTCGACGCGGGCCGAGTCGAGACCTGTTCCATACACGCTCGGCCGGTCGGGTGCGCCATGGCGCACCCGTCGCCGCGTGAGGGCAACCCGCTACCTGTACATTGTGTCCTTCCCGCCCCTTTGTTCAACCCTGCTGCCCTCCGCATCTCAGCTCAAGAGCCCTCGAAGCCGAACCGGAATCGAATGGACCTCTTCGACCTGATCGACTCGAGCCCGGGACGGCACGAGGCCCGGTCAGAAGGCGTCGGCCGGGATCGTCTCGCCCCCGGCGATCGTCCCGAGTGCCCGCCAGACCGCGGGGTTGACCGTCTCCTTGACGAACCGGACCGAGCCGTCGCCCAGCAGCAGGCCGAGCCCGCCGTCGTGCCGGCTGCCGGCCGTCATGACGACGCCGTTCCAGGTCACGCCGTTGACGCAGGTCTTGCGCCCGGGCGTCAGCACGTGATTTTACTGCGTCCACGACATGTTCCCCTCGAGCCAGGTCAGGCCGGGGGTCGCGTTCGAGTAGTGCTTGGGCAGGGCGATCGCCTCGGCGTCGGTCAGCGCCGCGCACCAATCGGTGAACGCCGCCTCGGTCCAGGGCGCCGCCAGGCGGAACTGGTCGGAGCGCAAGTCCACGTTCTGGTAGTCGTCGTGGCCGCGGACCCGCTCGCTCATCGCGGCCGTGTTCGACAGGCCGTCGCGGACGTTCGCCGGCCCGATCCGCGTCGACTGGCCGAACATCCCGTCGCTCACGCGGGCCGAGCGATCAAGCGGGCCGGGAAGAAAGAGGCCCGGTTCCGTCGCGACGTCAATCACCGGATCTCCAAGGAGCTCGTTGCGAAGGCCAAAGACACCGATTGCGGGATCGCCATGGAGGATCTCTCCGGCATCCGCGACCGGACCCAGTTTCGCAAGCCGCAACGGGCCAGGATGGGCGGATGGGCGTTCTTCCAACTCCGCTTGTTCGTGGAGTACAAGGCACGACTGGAAGGGGTCCCGGTCGTGCTCGTCGATCCCCGCAACACGTCCCGCACCTGCTCTGCGTGCGGCGACTGCGACAAGGCAAGCCGCAAGAGCCAATCGGAGTTCCAGTGCGTGTTGTGCGGGCATTCGATTCACGCTGACCTCAACGCAGCCCTGATTATCAGGGCGAGGGCATCAGTCAATATGCCTGTGGTAGCCGGAACGTCAGCCAGCAGTGGTTGATCAGTACAGGTTACAAGCCGTCGCCTTCAGGCGACGGTAGTTGACCGAGCATCCGTGGAGGTGGTGCAGCTCGACGGCCTGGCGCTGGTCCTCGGGCAGGGCGTCGAGGGCCTCGGCCAGCGCCCGGAGTTGCTCGTGGCGGATCGCCTGCTGGCTGGGCGAGCTGCGGTCGTCGGCCAGCCAGGCCTCGAGACGGACCGAAGACTCGTCGAGCCCGGCCAGCAGCGACCGCTCCAGGGCGGCGTCGCGCTTGTCGCGGCCGTACCGCCGGACCTCGTCGGCCATCGTCCGGGCGAGGATCCGGCGGAGCCAGGCCGCCCGCCCGGCCTCCGCGACGGCCTCGCCGCGCTCGCACGCCTCGTGGGCCTTGAGCAGCGTGAGCTGCACCAGGTCCGACGGGTCGATCTTCCGCCGCAGCCGCGGGTCGAGCCGCAGCCCGGCGAGCAGCCGCAGGTAGCTGCGATACGACTCCAGCGCCGGATCTCGCGATTCGGTCGGTCGGGTCATCGCGGGTCCTCCCGCTCATAAAGACGACAAATCCGCCGGGATGGACCGCGCCATCCGCCCGATCGTCCCCGATTTCCGAACGGGCCTCGATGCGCGGGGGTCGACCCGCGAGCCGGCGAGGCCGATCGACGGCGTCATCGTCTGATGAGGCCCGCGGCGCCGTCGACCGCCCGCCTGAGTCGCAACCACCTGGCGTGGCGAGGATCGACCGGCGATAATCCCACCCATGTCGTGACTCCCTACTGTCAGCATCGGGACCGCCCCATGAGATTCGCAGCGACGATGGCCACGGCGGCCGGCCTGCTGATCGCCGCCGCCGGCCCGGCCGGTGGGCAGCAGGACCCTCAAAACCGCTTCGAACCGCGGTCCGGCCCGGGGGCCGGCCAGAAGTTCCTCGAGACGTTCGCGGGCGACTGGAGCGTCACCAAGACCTTCTATCCCCGGGCCGGAGGGCCCGTCCGGACGGAGGGACGCTGCCATCAGGCCATGATCCACGAGGGCCGGTTCCTGCAATCGGATTTCGTCTTCCACCAGGGCGGGAAGGCGACCACGGGCCTCGGGATCATCGGGTTCGAGCCCGAGTCCGGCCGGTTCACCAGCTTCTGGACCGACTCCCGCCAGACGCGGATGTCGGTGCGGCAGAGCCGGGATCGGTTCGACGGCAAACAGGTCGTCCTCTACAGCCGGTCACTCGACGCCGACGGGAACGAAGCACGCCGCTCGAAGACCGTCTCCCGGCTGGAGGATGACGGACGCAAACTCGTCCACCGCCAGTACGCCCTCGGACCGGCCGGGGAGGCACGCCTGGTGATGGAACTCGTCATGACCAAGGACGCGGGGGCGGATTCGACCAAGAGGTAAATCCCGGAGGGCCCGGCTTACTTGATGATCCTGAAGTGATCGCTGTTGAATGGCTTCGCGGCCCTCCTGTCCCTGGCTCGTCGGTGGAGGTCGGTCACGAAGGCCGGGGCGATCCGCTTGATAGGCTCGAGGCACCCGCCATCGATGACGGCGGTGTACGAGGATTTCAGGCGGTCGGGGAGGGGCTGGTTCATGTCGCGGATGGAACGCCCGAGCTGCCCGTCGGTCCGGTCCGTCCGTTCCATCCCCTGGAGATCGGACGGCCATCGCCGTGCCGGGCGCCGGGTCTCCCGCTTCACCGTTCAACCCACGGTCTGCATCGCCTCCCGGCCCTCGCCGAGCAGCCGCGTGTACCGCGGCTCCTCGCCCGCCGGCAGGCCGAGCTCCTGTTGCAGCAGGTTGAAGCACAAGAGCGCGTCGTCGAGTTGCTCCGCCACCACCCGTAGCGGAGACCCGTCGGCCAGCTCGCCGCCGCCGGCCGCCAGCTCCGCCGGGACCAGATCCCCGACCGCGTTCATCAACCCCTGCGCCTGCCCGAACAGCTCGCGCGCAGGAACTCGATCTCCCGCCGTCGCCGCATCGCCATCGTCTCGGTCACCAAGTGATCCTCCCGACCTCGATCTGAAGCAGCCTCGTTTGTTCCCACCCGCCCCTCGGAGAAGCCGTCCCGGATCCCCCTCGCGAGGCGTCCAGGAAGGATCCAGCGAGATCAGTGACCCGTCACACGGGAGGTCAGTCGTCCGACCGGCGAGCCCCCGGAGCGGAATCGCCCGTACCCGGGATCGCGGGTCGTCGGCAGTCCCAGCGTGCGCTGCAGGGCGTCGTATCGCGCCAGGCAATCGTCGAACCGCTCCGACAGGACGCAAAGCCGGCGCGACCCGTCCGGGTCGCCACCCGCCGTCACCAGTGCGTCGGGCGAGAGCTCCTCGACACTGGCCAGCAGGTCCTTCACCGAACGTTGCAGGTTGTCGCAGCCGTCGCGGGCCGCGCGGTGACGATCCATTGCTTCCCTCCCTCAATGTTACCTCGCCGTTGAACCCTTGGGGGGTACGGCCCCGCGCGATGCGGCTCCAAGACGACGGATGCGGCCGCCCGGGACCGCCGGCCCAGGCGCCCAGCCGGATCGGCTCCACCAAGGACTCGACGACGAAGGACTCAGTGACTATACGACCCGACTCGCGTGGATGTGCCGCAACCGCGGCTGTTCGATCCGGCCCTCGGGGAAGCGGTCGCGGACGCCGCCCCGCAGGGCGTCCATCAGGTCCTCGTGCGGGTGCAGCGGGTCGGCCGGCTCGTCCAGCCGGTCGCCGCTGCCGGTCAGTCGCCGGGTGTAGTTCTGGAACGCCGCCGTCAGCCCGGTGCACCGCGGGTGGATCAGCAGCAGGCCCTTGTCCAGCAGGACCTCGATCTGTTCCAGGCCGTCGTGGACGCGGTGCTTGGGCCAGCGGGCCAGCGATCGCGGTCCGAAGACCCGCTCGAACTCGGCGTAGGCCGTCGGGCCGATCCCGGTCCGGGCCGTCAACGCCGGGTCCAGTCGCAACGTGTCGGCCCGGCCCCGGCAGGGCAATTCCTCGCCGCGCGCCCGGATCGCCCCGGCCGCCGCCTCCGCGTACAACCCCTCGGCGTAGAAGTCGCCGAAGACCGTCACCGCGGAGTTGCCAGTTGTCAGTTGCCAGTTCCCAGTCGAAGACAGGTCTTGCTGGCAACTGGCAACTGACAAGTGGCAACTCGGACGCACCTGGAACCAGACCGCGGCGGTGTGCCGCGAGACCCCGCAGTCGATCGCCAGGTGCACCGGGATTCGATCGTCGTACTCGGCCGCCAGGGCGACGTGCCTCGCCGCGTCGAACCGGCGGAACCAGAGGCCGTCGGAGACCTCGAGGACCTCCGCCAGGAGCTCCTGCCGGCCCAGCCGCGTCCCCTCGTACCGGGTCACGATCCGCTCGAAGAACGACGCCGCCAGGTGGGAACGGTTGTCGTAGGTCGTCCCCCCGGTGATCGCCGTCCTCGGGTCGTCGATCAGGTCGACGACCAGCCGGACCGGCCTGGGGGTCGTGGTCACGCACAGCCGCGGGTCGTCGCCCAGCCGGAGGCCGAGCAGGAGGTTGTCGAACGCGGCCGGATAGCGCCAGGCCGCCACCTCATCGCACCAGGCGGCTTCGAATGGCGCGACCCGGAGCCGGTCGGGCTCGTCGGCCGAGAAGGTCGTCGCGCGTGCCCCGTTGGGCCAGGTCAGCCGCCGCCTGGCCGGCTCGTACCGGGGCATGAACCACGGCGGGCTGATCGCCAGGATGCCGCTCTCGCCCTCGACCATCATGTCGCGGACGTCGGCGGACGTCGGGGCTACCAGCGCGATCCGCCGGCAGGCGCCGGACTCGACCTGGTGTCTCACCCACTCGGCGCCGGTCCGGGTGTTGTGCGTCGGGATCATGCCCTCGCCGCACAGGTACATCCGATGCGGCGAGTCGACCGAGATGCACCGCATGAAGCCGGGGCGTTCGATCGGCTCCGCGGCGACGATCATCCGGTGATGCCGCCGGAGTTGCTGGGCGCCGTCGAAGCGGAGCCCCGCGGCCTTGCGCGTCAGCCGGAAGACCGGCACGGTCGGCGTGAACGAGACGCGGTAGGCCGTGCCCCGCGCCACGTTGTCGAGCATCGCCGGCCGGTCGTCGCGCCGAACCTTCATGCCCAGCGAGACCGCCAGCTCCGCGACGGCATCGGCGAGCCGCCGGTTGCAATTCGTGAACGAGACGTACGATCCTCTCCTCTCGCATCCACCGTCCGTGTCCATCAGTCCTTGGAGCAGGGCGAGCCGCTGGGATGCCGAGGCCCGCAGATAGGCGGCCGGCACGTGCTTGTTGCCGATGAGCCCGGCGGCCCTCAGCCTGGAATGGAGGCTGCCGTTGGAGGCCATCCGTCCCGTCTTCGGGTCCCGGGCGCGGCCGGTGCAACCCAGGCCATACTTGCCGACGGAGCCCCGCCTGGAGCCCGCCTGCTCGCCGATCGGACATCCTTCGGCGCGGAGGATGTCGAGCAGCTCGATCTCGGCGTCGCTGCACGTCAGGACGGCACCGGCGCTATCCCCATCCCCGAGCCACACGCCGAGCACGTAGGCGTTGATCGGCAAGTCAGCATCGGGCAGCGCCAGCGGCCCGCAGTTGGGGATGCAATGGTAGCGGTCGCCGCGCCGGCCGTGGGTTAGCGTCGCGACGATCTCCCGCGTCGTCCGGATCCGCGGCCCGGCGGAATCCTCATAGACGCGGGGGACCGGCCCGGTGAATCCGCCGGCAGCGACGTGGCGGGCCAGCGCCTGCCGGGAGATCCCGAGGCGCCTCGCGATCGAGCGGAGGCTGTGCCCGTCGGCATGCCGACGCAGCCCCTCCTCGACGGTCTTTTGGCTCAGGTAGAAATGGCCGCAACGCCGCTTGCGACGCCAGACGGGCCAGTCCGCCGGGAACCGCCTCGGGTCGTCGTAGGGTGACCGGAGGAACGCCTTCCGGTCGTCGTGGGTCCAGGTGACCCACTGATGATCGGCGCAGGCATCGACGTGGGTCCCGTCGGCGAAATGCAGCCGGTAGGCGCTCGTGGGGATCTCCGGCACGGAGGTGAAGGTCACCCGGCAGATCCGGCCGGACTCGTCGAAGACCTCGTCCCCGGCCCGCAGCGCGCCCATCGTCGTCCAGCCGGTTGGTGTGGGTATTGGTGTGTTCATACCCAGCATTTTGCCAAAACCTCTGCCGGCCAGCACCAGCCACGTCGACCACTCGCCGGCCGGCGGCCGCTGATCGGCCCGCGCCCGGGGATGCTCCGGACACTCGCCCGCCGGGAGCCCGCACCGACAGCCCTCGGCGTACCAGTCCCACCGGCTGGCGTCGGGCGGGCGGCGAGCCCGCCGCCGCTCCAGCCGCTCAATTCCCGCCCGCAGCTTCGGCCAGTCCGACATCGGCTCGCTCCTCCAGCGCCCGCAGCCGCTGGGTCAGGTCCCCATATTGCGACTCCTGGGCCGCCCGGATCGCATCCAGCTCCACCCGGCTCGCCTGCAACAACGCCCGCGCCGCCGCGGTCCGCTCCCGCGGCCTGGCCTTCGTATCGCTCGTGATCTCGCACAACACCGCCACCACCTTCTCGCGCATCTCCGCCGGGATCTTCCAGCCGTGCTGCAGCGCGCGGATCAGTAGCGGCGAGTCGGAACGACTCGGCTCGTACATCGCTTCCTCCCTCTCGTGGTCTCGATCTCGGTGCCGCCGCCCGGCCGCCAGGCAGGAAGTGCGGGCCGGAGCGGCTCATCGGATGTGCGTGAATGCGTGTGGATCGGTCAACTCGGCCCTGATATTCCCATCAAAGCCTCTACTAACAGGATGCTGCGGTTTTGCAATTCCTTAAACGCACCTATCGCAAAAACTAAGGAAATAGTAGACGCAACTTGATTTGCTGTAGAGAGATAAAAAATTCACAAAAAAATCTTCCTCGTAAGATTTCTCGGCGGCTCGGGTGGCCGACTGTAGGGGATTTGACGGTTCTTCGGGGCGACGTCGTCGCGGGTCATGAGCCGGAGCGATGACCGCCCGCTGACGCTTGCGGCTCGGATCCGTCGGGCTCAGGCCGCCCCGTGCCCTCAGTCGTCGAGCGGGAGCTGGATCCTCATCGAGGCCCAGAGTCGCCGCCATCGCTTCTCGGTCGGCAGGCCCAGCGTCTCGGCGAGCTGGAGCCGTGCGCCATGCACCGGGTGACCCCGGGAGAACTCCCGCGGCAGCGGGAGGGACTCCGCGATCGCCACGGCGGCGTGGGGGTCGATGCACCCGTCGGCCACGATGGCCGAGGCATTGAATTGATCGTGCGGGCCCTTCTGCCCGGCGAGGGAGCGGAGGTAAGCCTCCATCGGCCGGAAGAGCGCGGCGGCCACCTCGCGGTCTTGGCGCGCCAGCAGCATGCACTCGAAGCCGAGGTAGGAAGAGCGGAGCTGTCGCTGACTCCCCTGCTCGATCCTGGGATGGAGCGCCACGGCGCGCCAGAAGACCTCGGCGAGCCGATCGGGCGCGGCCCGCTCGACGACCGGCAGGATCACGGCGGCGGGATTGGTCGGGTACATCAGGAGGACCCTGCTGAGGATCGGGATCTGTTCGGGGCCCGGACCCGATTCCCGCAGCCGGTCGATCTCCCGGATCGCCTGGTCGACCGCCTCGGGGGCGCCGGCCTGCTTCGTCTCGGCCAGGCCGAGGGCCACGAAGGCCCACGCCAGCGTCCGCTCCGCCGGGCCTCGCTGCGCCGCGGCGAAGCGACTGGCCCGCGGCGGATCGACCCGGGCCAGGCGACGAGACAGTCGCATGGCCTCGTAGTTCGTCATCCACTGGATCCCGGAGCGTCCCCAGAGGTTGAAGATCCGCTCGGCCTCCGCCGGGTGATCGGTCGCGATCGCGACGGCGACCTCGGCCGGGGGATCGGAAGGGAGGAGGGGCCTGGCCCTCTTCGTCGGGTCCGGCAGCTTCCGCAGCCGCTCCAGCGCCTGGTCGGGCTCGAGCCGTGCCAGTTGGGCCAGGAATTCCGGCTGGTTGACGGCGATCGCGGCAGGGGAAGAATCGAAGATCGACCTCCCCTCTTCCAGCAAGGGCCGCGCACGATCGCGGTCGCCCAGGTCCAGCCATTGCTCGGCGAGCGACGTCAGGCGGAAGAGCCGTGTCCCGACGTTCCCTCGTTTGAGATCGTTCCTGAGCAGGAAGGTGACCCGCTCCAGCAGGTCGCGCTTCCGCGCGCGCTCCGAGGCCGGGAGGGACCTGGCGACGTACGCGAGGGCCTCGGCTTTCCGGTCCGGCATGGGGATCGCCTCGGCCATCGCCTCGGCCGCGGCCGGGTCCGTCTCGGCGAGGATGACCGCCAGCACGGATCGGGTGAATTGATAGCTCGGATTCTCATCGGGGAACTTGCCGTCTTGCAGCAAGTCGACGGCGCGATCGAGGTCGAATTGGCCCAGGCTCTCGATGGCCGCCAGCCGGTCGCGGTCATCCCGCTTCTGCGGGGCGTCGCGCAAGTACGGGTCGAGCAGGCGATCCGCCAGGGCGCGCGCCTCCTCGGGCGGGATCGGGTCGGCCGGGGGCTTCATGGCCGGCCCCGGGTCGTCGCCGTTGCCGACCAGGGTGAGCGCCCCAGATCGTCGCGGACCGACGGATCCACCACCCGGCCGCGGAGCCGGAATCCCGACGATTCGACCAGGACCACGGCCTTCCCGGGGTCGGCAACCTCCAGCGCGAATCGTCCCTCGACATCGGTCGTCGTCGCGGGGCCGCCGCCCGGCACGAAGACCCGGGCGCCGGCGACCCCGCGGCCCTGGCGATCCTGGATCCGACCCGTCACCTTCCGGACCGGCCGGAGTCGGATCTCGGGGATCGTGGCGCGTTCGCCGGTCAGGGCCACCCAGTCGGAGACGAACGGCGCGAACCCCTCCCGGCGGATGGAGATGCGATAGCTCGAGCCGCCCAGCAGGGTGGGAGGCGTCTGGAACGCCCCCTGGGGCCCGGTCCTGAGCGGCCCGGGATCGAGCCGGAGGATCTCGTCGGGTGCGATCCGCCGATGGAGGATATCGTCCGGTACGGTCCCCGACCCCTGGACCCAGATCTCCACCGGGACATCGGCCAGGGGCGCGCCGGACGTCGAACGGACGACCCCGACCACGCGGCCCGGGCGGCCCAGCTTGAGCACCAGGTCCTTCCCGTTCGGGGCGTCGAGCGGAAGCGTGTGCGGGGCCACCCCGGGACCGGCGACCCGGACCGACAAGGGCACCAGGGAGGGGGGGAGCGAGGTCAGCGAGGCCGCGCCCCGGTCGTCGGTGGTCACCGTGAAGCGGTCGACCCACTCGTCGGGCAGGGTCAGCCAGCCCAGGCGTCCGGTCGCATAGCGAAGCGTCACCGGAGCGACGCGAAGTCCCGCGACGGGTCGATCCTCCGGGTCGAGGACCGTGACGGTCCGGATCGCCGGGCGCTCCAACGTCAGTCGCGTGACGGGAGGGGGGGCATTCCCGTTGAGCAGGACCCGGGACATCGCCAGGGCCATCCCGTGCCGGTGCACCCAGACTTCCGCCGAATCGACCAGCGCCCCGGCCGCCGGCGCGCGAGCTCGAGACGGGCGTTGCCTTCGCCATCGGTCCGCGTCCGCTCCAGGATCGACTCCTGCTCGGCGGAGCCGCGCGAGTACCGGACCGTCACGGCGACGTCGACCGCGGCCAGCCGGTGCCCCTCCGGATCGACGATTTCCACTTGGAGGATGAGGGGATCCGGACTTGCGGCCGGTTTCCGATCGGGATCGCTCGGCCCGGAAGTGTTCGCCGGGCGGGCTGCGGAATCCGCCGTCGCGCCCGCGACGGCGGTCGCCGGCCCTACCATCAACGCCGCAACCGCCGTGAGCAACAGTTTGCCGCTGGCCATGATCTTGATCACCCCCGGGATCGCACGATCGACCGGCCACGACCAATCTATCATTTTATCAACAGTCGGGGGCGGCCATTCCTCTGTCGCCTGAAGGCGACAGTCTCCTGGCCGAGATTTGATGACGCAGACTGCAAATTCCGCCGGCGGTATGATGAACCGGCTTGGCGGGTAGGCTTTGGAGAAAACTCGGCAGCCGATAAAGGGAGCCGTTATGCATCCCGGCCCGATCTCATCTCCCGGAGCCCGACAAGGCCCGGTCGCTCGCTCGATCCCTCGCCGTCGCTTCACGGTCTTGGATGCGATGATCCTGACGGGGGCGATCGCCATCGGCTGCTGGGCGGAGCTACAGAATCTGGTGTGGTTGCTGAACCCCGATGATCCGGAGCCATGGCTATTCTGGACGATCCGGGCCCGGAGATTCTTCGTACGCACTGCGCCGTTCGCCTCGGTCGTCACGATGGCCCTGCTCTTCCTGAGACTCCTGCGGCCCCGCCCCTCCGCGAGCCGACTGGCCCGCCAGCCGGGTTTCGTCGCCTGTCTCGCCGCCTCACTGGTGCTGTTCGTCGGGGGGAGCATGACATTCTCCGGCGTGAGTCGCAACGCCGCCCTCCCCTGGAGGGGGCTGTTCTTCAGCGACTACTTCATTTATCTGCTCCAGCCCTTCGAGCGGGCCGAGGTGGGTTTCGCGGTGGCGGCATCCTGGCTGGTCCAGGTCGTCGGTCGGCGGTGGCGGCCTGAGCCGAGCTGGATCGACCGATGCGGACGCGCCATGGGTGCCTATTGGATCATGTTGATACCCATTGTTCGTATCGGTGAAAGTCTGAATCTCTGAAGCGGCTCGCACTGCCTCAGGGACGCGGATTTGAAACCTCGGTCAACCCGAAGCCGAGCCGGTGACGACCATGCTAGAGCGGTTAACGAATGGATGGCGTACATGGTTTGGCCTCAAGGCGCGGCTGGAGCCTCGACCCCCCCTGACCCCCCCTTCTTAAGGGGGGATCAAGATGGGCGGGCCTTCTTCCGTTCTCCCCCCCTTAAGAAGGGGGGGTCAGGGGGGGTCGGGCGCACGCAACGCAAGTGTTCAGCGCCCTAGCGGCGACTGTAAAGCAAACAACGGTCTCCTTGCCGTCAAGCAGACGGCCTACCTTGGAATGCAGTGGCGCGTACCCCCCGCGTATTCGAAATAGCATGAATGCGCTTTCATCTAAAAAGCTTTGGCTTTAGAGAGGCCGCGCGCCGTCAACCTGGCCTCTTTCTCGCCTCGCGTAAAACCCTACGGCGACCGTCCCACCCACCAGGCCGGTCAGCAGAGCGAAGAATGAGTGAGCCATTCGCTCGAATTCATAGAAATTCGGTGACGGAGCTGCTGGCGGCGGCATGCCGCTCAATCTAGCTACTTTGATTTCTTCTTCTCGTAGAATTGCTGATGTATTGATGTGTTCGTACGCGTATCGAAGCATCGGTGTCGTCACGACCTGCGGCCGGAATGTCTCGCCGAGACAGCCGCCCACTGTCAGGGACAGATAGCCGGCGCAGAAGAACGCGAAACCGGCCCACCAAGCTCGTTCACGGGCTTGCGAGAATATCGCACCCAGGACCGCGACGCCGACAGCGGCCAAGTTGGCCAGCAGCATCAGCCCCGCCAACAGGTCGTTGGCGTTTCTCAAAGCCGCCAGGCCGACCGCGACAACAATGATGAAGATCAACAGGGCACGTATGGAAATGCGACGCATAATGGCCTTCTCGCAGCCGGGCGTCGGTGGCGTCAATGCGGTCGTTGTCTTCGACTCAATCCATGCTACCCAAGGCGACCAGTGATGTCACTCTCGTGGCGGCTAGCGAGCTGTCATTCTTTGGTAAAGCAAACGGCCGAGTATTTAACTCCCGTCGCCCGCCGAGGTCGGAGATCGGTTTCCCCGCATTCCGGCGTCAAGAAATCCGGTAAAGGAATCAACGGCAAGCACCGGCACCCCGGCCACGGGTTTCTTTACCGCTCACCCCCTCGCCTGCCCGCAATCCCCCCGCATGCCGCACGGGCGGCACTGGCCCGGCACCGGATTGACCGGGATCGGCACCGTGACCGCCGCCATCGCCGCTCGGATTTGCCCGGCCAGGTCGAGCAACCAGCCCCAGTGCAAGCCGCTACTGCTTGGCAAAACCTGGTTGCCGTGATATGCTCCATGCGAGGAGGATCACGAAATGACGATACGTATACCCGAACATCTAGAGCGGTTCGTGCACGACCAGGTGCTGGCCGGTCGCTATTCGAGCGAGGACGCGGTCATCACCGACGCCCTGGAGCAGCTCCGCCAGCATACCCAGCCCGTCGCCAGTTCCCAGGGATCGCTAGGGGCCATGCAGGATGCCGCCGACGAGCTAGACGAAGTGGTTGAGCACGCCATGCAGCTACGCAGGCAGCCCTGGAGAGCCTTGCCCGGTGAATAAGGCACTGCTCGACACGGACATCTATTCCGAAGTCCTCAAAGCCAAGAATCCGACCGTCGCCCAAAACGCCGCCCTGTACCGCCAGCAGCACGGCGTCTATACGGTGTCCGTCATCACGGTGATGGAAGTGGTGCAAGGCTTCCATCGGGTGCAGAACGCCCGCCGCCTTCTCAGCTTCCTGAATGCCGTCGCCCAAGAGCAGGTCATCGTGTTTGACCAACCGGCCGCCGAGCTCGCCGGGCGGATTTCCGGCGACCTGGATCGCACGGGGCAGATCATCGGCCTGGCCGACCCGATGATTGCCGCCGTCGCCCTTCAGCACGGCCTGGAGCTGGTGACGGGCAACACCGCCCACTTCCAGCGTATCCAGCAGCTCGGCTATCCCCTTGTCCTCGCTCACTGGCGAATCTGACGCTTCGACGAAGCGACCGCGAATCCCCTTACTCGGCGGAGATAATTAACGATGCCTTATACCATCACGCATCCAACCGACGCGATTTCCATCATGGACCCCACCCCCGAAGGACTCGCCAAAACCCTGCGGGGAGACCGTAGCTGGCCCTCGAACCGCTACAAGATCATTGGGCCGCCTACCCCCACATCGCCGCCGGGCTCCATCGATCATTGCTGGGGATACGCGATCAAGAACGCCGATGGAAGCGTCACGCTGGAGCCCGTACCCACGGAGCCGGGTTGAGCACCTACCCCGCAGCGGCCGGGGAGAGCCGCCATTATTCTCCCCAGAGCGAGAAAAGGGCTTCAGAATGGGCATCCTTCAACAGCCTAGCTGAGGATGGCCCAATACGTCCGACGACGCCGATCCTTTGAACCAGCTCTTGAAATTCATCCCAACCCAAAGCTGTCTCCTCGAAATCCGAGGTATACTCAACGTAAAAGCGTGTGCATCTTGGTTCTTCCTGCCGGTGCAGAATCAGAGAGTGCTTATAGACACTTGACGGTGTCTTCTGTTTTGCACATTTCCAAATCTGGATCACATTGTCACCAGGCGATGCTTCCGCCAATGCGGGCTGTCACTTCTATCGATTTAATTCTGGTTCATCCGGAAGTAGCATGCGCGAATTTGACGCCGACGCAAGTCGTTGTGTACTCACGCGCCGATGATTTCACCCGACCAGGGCCTACTTCGTCTCATGGATCGCCAGGATCTTCAATTTGAAGGATTCCCGATCCCGGAACCCGTACGCCTGCCGCTTCATCGTCTTGATCTTGTTGTTCGTCCCCTCCAGCGGGCCGCTCGAGATCATCACGTCGTAGTACGCCAGCAGGCCCGAGCGGTGCGCCGCCAGCGTCTTGGCCATCTGCTGGAGGATCCGGATCCCCGACGCCTCCGCTCGGCGAATCCAACCGTCCAGGAAGGTCGTGGCGAATCGCTTCCCCGGCTGCTCCCAGAACCGCCGCAGATCCTCCTTCAGGTAGGAGGCCGTCGCCAGCGGCTCGTTGAGCTTCAAGGCCTCCTTCAGCCGGCTCTTCTCATCCGTCTTCGGGTCGAGGTTGGCGGCGTTCTTCAGCAGCAGCCACCGCGTCCCCTTGAGCACGTCCTTGTGCTGCACGTCGGTCGCCTCGCGGTACAGCGCCCGCCGCAGGTCCGAGAGCTTGTCGTTGAACAGCTTGACGACGTGGAAGCGGTCGAAGACGATCACGGCCTTGGGCAGATGGGCCCGGACCGCCGCCTGGTAGGCCCCCGACCTGTCCATGGCCACCGCCTCGATCTGGGCCTTGCTGGGCCGCAACCGCTTCCAGAAGGGCTTCAGCGCGTCGGCGCCCTTGCCGTCGCCGACGAAGACCACGGCGCCGCTGTCCAGGTCCAGGACCACCGTCAGGTAGCGGTGCCCGCTGGCCACGGCGATCTCGTCGATGGCGAGGGCGTTGAGGTGCTTGAGTTTGGGCTTGGCATAGCGCCGCGACAGGTCGCGCTTCTGGATGTCCTTGACCGGATCCCAGCCGACATCGAGGTGATGGGCGACGTCGCGGATGGTCATGCGGCGCGACAGCTCCAGCACGTACCGCTCGAAGGACTTGGTGTAGCTCCGCCTGGGGTCGGCGAAGGGGACCTTGACCTGACGCACCGCCCCACAGGCTCGACATTCGACGCGCGGGATCGGCAGGACCACGGTCGTCTTGCGGCGGCCGATGGGCAGGGCGGTGAATTGCCGCTCGGCGTGACCGCGGGAGATGACCTGGCGGGAGCCGCAGGCCGAGCAGCGACAGTCGTCGGGATCCTGCTGGATGGTGAAGATCGTCGCGCCGCCCTGATAGTCGGTGCGGACATACTCGTCGCCGCGGATACCGAATGCGTGATACAACAGGCTGGTGGACATGCTGACCTCCCGTTTTGGAGTCCGTTGACACAACTCCAAGTGGAGTCAGCATGTCCACGTTTTTCAAGCCCCGCGCGCGCTTCTTCCGGATGAACCGTATAAAGCCCTCCAGGTCGTGCCGCACCGGGATTTCCCGACTCTTGCCGCCTTTTTCCTGGAACCGCAGCACGTATTGCGTCCCGTCGTGCTGGAAGTCGCCCAGGCGGAGCTTGGCCACCGCCCCGGCCCGGCAGGCGGTATAGGCCAGCGTGGCGATCATCGCCCGGTCACGCTTCGTGCGGAGCGAGTCGGGAAGGGCAGCGATCTCGGGGACCTTTTCGAGCGCCGGGACGACAGGCGCTAACCACCGGGGGCACCTGCAGCGCCTGACCGCATTCCCATAATCCGAATCCTCGAATAATTCTCCGTACAATTGATCGGCGATCGAGCGGCCGGGCGAGAATCACGGAGCCCCGGCGCGAGGCCCGATGAGCGATGAAGCGAGCGATGGACCTTGCGGTCCCGGTGCCGGCGCGGCCGGCCTGTGATCTCCGGAAGCATTCCGTTTCGGTGGATCCGGGTCGGGATTCGACGGATTAGCGGGGAGGGGGGAGGGGCGCCGGCCGCGATGGCGGTTTCTGCCCCTCATCGCGCAACTCGATCAGCTTGGTAATCCGGGCATCCTGTTCCTTGGCGTGCTCCCTCAATTCCGCCACCGCCGCGTCGACATGAGCGGCCCGCCATGTCAGCGAGAGAGCGAACCCGAAGCCGCCAAGGAGCGAGCCGACCGCCAGCGTGGTGCCCCACACGGCGACCTTGAAGGACGTCTCCGTGCGGCCCCGGAACCCCTCGAGGTTCGTGTTGATCGCGCCGAGGTCCTTGGCGACCCCTGTCCGGAGTTCGCCGAGGTCCTTGGCGACTTCGACCCGGAAGGTACCGAGGTCCCTGGCCACGCCGTTGATGGCATCCGCCAAGCGAAGGTTCGAATCCCGGATGTCGGCGGAGAGTCGCTCGAACACGCCCTTGATCTCCCCGGCGAGCATCACATCCGTTTCCGTCGGCATGGCGACCGCTCCGTTAGATCCGCGGGGGGGGTTCGCGGAAACCTTCCTGCTGAGCGAGCTTGGCCAGTGCGAGGTCGATGATGGCCGTCGGCCTGGTCCGCATCCGGCCGGCGAAATCCTCGAGCCATGATTTCCAGTCCGCGGATCCCCGGATGGTGATCGCGTTCGGTTGGGTGGGCACGACCTTCGGTCCCGGCTTCGCCGCTCGTTTCTTCGCCACGTCATTCCCCTCGAAAACTGGGCTCGCGTCTAAGCTCAGTATCGACTGGGTCTGCGCAGCAGGCAAGCCGAGTATGGGCGGTGCAGGTGTCGTGTCCATGCCGCCAGTATATGCAGAGCATTACGCGAGGTCAAGCAGTGCATTGGCATTGCACGTTCGGTGCTATGGCAAGATTCTAAGACCGCGGGATGTGGGGGTCCGGGGATGCCGGGATCGGACCGGATTTCGGTTCTTTCGGAGCCGCCCACCCGCAGGCGGTTCCGTGCAGGCGGTCCGCCAGCCGGCCTCGGCACCCGTCCGGTGGGGTCCGGTCCGGCCGCCGGGCCCGCCGAGGCCCGGGCCGGGCGGTTCCGGGCCGTTGGGCGGCGGGGGCGAGGGGGCCCATCACCGGTGCCATTTCTTCGCCCCCGAGACTCATGCGTAAGCCCGGGGATCAGCCGCCGCGGTCGGCGACGAGCAAAGCGGCGGGGAAGCGGGCGAAGCGGTCGGCCGCGGCCACGGAGGGCGGGCCGTCGCGGCGCCGCGGCGCCAGGACCTCGCCGGTGAAGGCGATGTGCCAACGGAGGGCCGGGTCGAGGCCGGGCAGGGGGAGCCGGGTGTCCGGCCACGTCTCGGGGCCGAGCAGCGGGCGGGGTCGGGGATCAACCGGACGATGAGCCGCGGCACCGCGACCGAGGCGGTAGTCCGTCCGGAGCGGTTCGCGGCCATCGCGCCGATCTGCGGCGGGGGCGACCCCGGCCGGGCCGACCGGCTGCGGACCGTCCCGGCCCTGCCCGGGCGTTCCACGGGGCCGATGATCGGGTCGTCCCCTCGGAGCCATCGCGCAAGGGGGGGTTCCGATAGCAACGGAGAAAAAACAACGATCGTCAGTATGACAGTTGTTCAGAGCCGTTCTCGCAAACGATCGTAACCGATGAGCCCTAAGACCTTCGGGAGAGATAAAGCGATTTCGCGGTGTTTGGGTTCTCGATAATCGTTCTCGAATGCGAGTTCTCGAATCAGACCCCCGGAGACGGGTTTCGAGAAGGCTGATGTTTTCTCGTAACCGCCAAGACGATGGCCGACGAACTTCGGCTCGCACGGGATACGGATTATCGATACGATCCCGACGTGGCCGAGGTGCTCGACATTCGCCCCCGGAGGAAGCGATCGGGACCCCTGTTCATTGCGAGGAAGAGGAGTGCGACACCATGAACGATATCGCAGGCGTTCCGACGATCATACCCGTCCTGGCGGTCGAGGATATCCAAACGGCCGTAATTCTCTACAGTCACCTCGGCTTCAGGGAAGTGTTTTCCATTCCAGATCAGAGTGGCAAACTGGCTCACGCACATCTCCGCAAGGGCGATAGCGTCCTGTTTCTCGGTCGCCTCGACGTGTCTCACTATGGAGGTCACCGACGAGCCGAAACCATCGGGGGCAGTCGATCCATCGACCGTGGAATAGGCATCACGCTGATTCTGCAAGTCGACAACCTGGCAAGTGTGTACGAGTTCGTCTGTCGCGAGAAACTCGAAGTCTTGGCCGAACCGCTCGATGAATACTACGGGGACCGCGCTTTCTTTTTCCTCGATCCCTTTGGTTACGAGTGGAAAATCAGCCAGCCGATTCCAGCAAACACCCCACCTCGCCAAGGGTGAGCGATCAGGGTACCGCCCAGGAGGGATTGAGCCGCTTCCGCTTGCGGCCGCCGCGCCCGCCTAGTGAACACCAGTCACGGTGAAGATCATTGTTTTTTTCTCCGTTGCTATCGCAACCCCAAGGGAACGGTCCGGCGAACCCGGCCTGTCGCATCGGTTTCTGATAGAATCGACGCTCATCTCGGCGGGTCGGGTCCGCCGCATCGGGTCGTTCGGCGGACGAGGGGAACCACGGCGTGGAAGAGTCGCGCATGCCGGCCTGGTTCGATGACGCTCGCTGGTACTATTCCCGGATCGGAGAGGAGTCAGCCCAACCCGTCAGCGTCTTCATGTTTCCGCCCGACGGCGACGAGGTGAGCAGCGAGTCGCCGGGGACGCTCTGCCTGCGTCTGGAGTCCCGGTTTCGCTACTCACCGAGGCTGCGGGTGCTCGACGCCGGCGGGCGCGAGGAGGGCCTCATTCGCCCCGAGGGGCTCGTGCCCGGCATGAGATACGCGATGCGCCGGAACGGTGAACCTGTGTGGATCTTGTCGGTCCGGTCGATCGTCCGCAAGCGCCACGCTTTGGAGCTGGCTCATGGCGATTCCTGGACGTTCGACACGCCGTTCTTCTGGTGGCAGCACTTGACCGGCACCGCTTTCGGCGCCCCGAGGCTGCTCGGCGGCGTCGGCCCGGCGATATGGATCTGGGTCATGTTCATCGAGCCCGGTCGGGACACGTTGGACCTGCTATCGGCCGTCGCGTTCCTGCACAGGCAGTGGTTTCACGCGTGACCACCGCTCGTGAGAGCGTGGCCACCGAGCGAGCGGCCTCGAGCTCGCGCGGCAGCCAGCCCCTCTTTGGTCCGCTCGGAGATCAGGCCGCGCTCGATCTCCGCGAACGAGCCGAACAACGCAATGGTCACCTTCGTTTGAAGGTCCTGATTCTCTACGGGATGGCCATCGTGGTCCCCCGGCTTGCGACGGGGCGTTGATCTCGGCCCCCGGATTCCAGGCGCTTTCCGGCAGGCTGCATCGCGATCCATGCCGCCCGATGATTCGCCGGTGGTCTCATCCGGAGTCACCGGTCGCCAGGTTGAAGAAGTCCGACGGGCAGGGATCCACGAACTGGATGTGAGTGACCTTCTTGCCCGACGGGTCAAACGAGGACATGCGGACTCGTCCTTCGATCGCATTGATCCCGACGCCCTCGCGGGCGCCGGCCTCGAGCTGGAGCCAGATCGGAGTCCCCGATGGGGGCGTCACGTCCGCGAGGAAGGCCGCGCCCCCGACGCAGATGTTCAAGAGATCGCCACGGATCGACTTCTCGGTCGCCCCCTCCCGCCAGGTCACGCTCGCGGATGATTCGCGGACCGGGAAGCGCTCCCACAGGCGCCGATCGCGGTGCGCCTCGAGTAACGGGCCCATCGGGACCCAGCGGGCGAACCGCACATGGACCACCCATCCCCCCGAAGGGTCGTACCTCGTCTCGACGATGCGGCCTTCGATGGGCTTCTCCTGGACCGGTTTGGTCAGCAGGGTCAGTCGGAGTGGGTCGCCGACTCGCGGTGAATCCTCGGCAAGGATCGCCGCGCCCTCGCCGCTGATGTTCAACACTTTCACCCGATATTCGGCATCGCCCCCTTCCCCCCGCAGGATCATCGTTCCCTCGACGTCGCGGAGCAGGGTGCGGATCGAACTCCGCCGCTCGGCGAGCGGAGGGTCCTGTTGTCTGGGGGCCACGCGTCCGGTCGCGGCATTGGGTTCACTCATCGGCTCTCGTACCTCCGGGAGTGGGCAGGGGTGGGCGCCACCTTGCGGGTGGGGTTCGACGTGACGCGGCCGGGGGCCAGTTCCTCGGCGGCGACCTCGCGCCCGCGGGCCGACTTGTGAGCGTCGTCGGCCCGGTCGAGCAGGCCGCTGGCGGCCGCCTCGACGCGGAATCGAGGGGTCAGGTCGAGGAACCGCACTGCCGGCGATATCCGGGAGGAACCGGCGACATCCGGGAGGAACCGGCGACCGCCGAGCTCCTCCAGCGACGCGGCCGCGCGACACGAGTCCCCGTCCCGGCCGTTCGGCCGGATGCAAGCCCCGATGCGCCGCCGGTCCGCCATCCAGCCCGAATCCTCGACCATGGCGCCCTCCTCGCGCACAGAGAGGGCCCCGGGGCTCTCTTCGATGCCTGCAAGCGGTGAGGACGCCCGGGGACACCTGGACCGTGACTTCCGCCCGTCGCAAATTGTGTCTATCTAAAAGCTAGGAGCGTGTCGAGTATCCCGAACCGCGTCACAGCGGACGAGGGAGATAGGCAGAAGGAAGCGGCTCGGGCACAATGCGGGTGCTGATTTTCACCACTTTGAGATCTCATCGGGGAGCCGAATCATGGACGGTCGACGCAAGAACTACCGGGCCTGGGACCCTCAGCAGAACGGCTCACGACGCGATCTCGCCGCACGAGGCACTCCCCGAAGACGACTGGTCTTCTTCCTCATCGATCTCATCCCGCAGCTCGACCTCGCCCCTTCCACGCGTATTACGCCCGCGAACTCCGCGGCCAACCCCCCTTCGACGTCACCATGATGGTGACGCTGCTGGTCTACGCCTATGCCGTCGGCGTCTGCTCCAGCCGCAAGATCGCCGCCGCCTGCGAGCGCAATCTGGCCTTCCGTGCCATCGTCGGTGACGATCGGCCCGACTTCCGCACGATCAGCGATTTCCGCAAGATCCACACGGCGGCGCTGAAGCCCTTGTTCCTCGAGGTGCTGCGCCTGGCCGGCGAGATGGGGATGGTCAAGCTGGGGAACCTCTCCACCGACGGGACCAAGATGGGAGCCAACGCCTCGCGGCACAAGGCGATGAGCTACGGCTACATGGACAAGGAGATCGAGCGGCTGAAGGCCGAGATCGAGCGATTGCTCCGCGACGCTGAGCGACTCGACGCCGAGCAAGACGCGGCGTTGGGAAGCCGTCGTGGCGACGAACTGCCCGAGGAATTGAAGCGGCGCGAAGACCGATTGGCCAAGATCCGCGAGGCGAAGGCGCGGCTGGAAGCCGAGGCCGGCGCCCGTGCGGACGAGGAACAACGCCGCCGGGACGAGGCCCAAGCCCGGCGGGAAGCGGAGGGCCGCAGCGCCGGGCAAGGAGCCGGCTCCCGATCAAGCGGACGCCCGAGGACAAGGCGCAGACGAACTTCACGGACCCCGAAGCGAAGATCATGAAGCAGAGCAACAAGGGGTTCGATTATTCGTACAACGCTCAAGCGGTGGTGGATGGCGCGGACCAGATCATCGTGGCGGCGGAAGTGACCGCGGCGGCCAACGACAAGCAGCAGGCGGTGCCGATGGCGACGAGCGGCGCTGGAGAACCTGGAGGCGGCCGGGATCGAGCGGCCGAAGGGGGCCGACGGGACACCGACACCGATCCCGAACACGGCGGACACCGGCTACTTCAGCGAGGGAGCGGTCGAGGGCCTGGAGCAGCTCGGCATGGATCCGTACGTGGCCGTCGAGCGGCAGAAGCATCACGAGGTGGCGGTCGCCTCGGAGGCGACGGCCGCCGCACCGGAGGCGAGTCGCGAAGGAGACAGATGCGAGCAGAAGCTGCGGATCGGCGACCGGCAAGGCCCTCTACGCGGCGCGGAAGCAGATCGTCGAGCCGGTGTTCGGCCAGACGAAGTCGGCGCGGGGCATCCGCGGGTTCCTGTTACGAGGCCTGGAGAAGGTGCTCGGCGGAGTGGCAACTGATCTGCCTGACCCACAATCTGCTGAAGATCTGGCGGCGCTGCAGCTGCGTCGCCGGCGTGAGTTGAGGGGGACAGTGCGCGCCGAGGGCTCGGGCCGAGGCCGTAGAGGCCGAAGCCCAGAGGAAACCCAGTGGCCAGGCCAAGACACGGGCGAATTCTCGGACAGTCCTAGGGCGCCACAGCCCGGGTTGCGGCCGTGCGTGGTCAACGGAAGACGTCGGCCTTCCCGTAGCAAACGAAAAAAACTAGGGTGGCAAAAGTCGCTGGAAAGGCCCTCAATCGGCCCCAGTTGGGCCTGCCCTGTTCTCCCATACTGCCCAGATCCACGGCAAATCGGGGGTCTGGAGGGCGGTCCCAGCGACTTTTGCCACCCTAGAAAAAAACCGAAACCCGGTCCGACCTCGAGATCTCCGAAGTCCGACCCCGAGATCCCCCAAGATCCCCCCTGCGGGCAAGCGAGGACGCAGGCGGCTACCTGCCCCGCGATGCCTGGTGAGCGATTGATGAGCCAGGCGTAACGGATAAGCCGAGTGCCATTCCCAACTGAGGGAGGACGACCCGTGCTGTCCCGCCTCCTCCTGGACCACCGACCTCAGGGCCTGCCGGTCGTGCGTTCCGGTCAGGTTGAACCCGATCCCCGGCGCGTCACTTGCCTCGACCGCGCCTGGTGGTTCGCGCGAAGCGACGTGCCCGGGGCTGAGTCCCCCGCCTTCGACGACTCCGGCTGGGCGACCGTCGACCTGCCCCACACCTGGAACGACCGGGACGGGCAGGACGGCGGCAACGACTACCATCGTGGCGTCGGCTGGTATCGCACCCATTGCCCGGTCCCCGGCGACCAATCCGGCCGGGTGCAGTTCCTCAAGTTCGATGGCGCCAGCCTGATCACCGGCCTTTATGTCAATGGCGCCTTCGTCGGCGAGCACCGCGGCGGGTTCGCTGCCTTCGTCTGGGACGTCACGCCCTACCTCGCGGTCGGCCGGGACAACGTCCTGGCCGTGAAAGTGGACAACGCCTTCCATGCCGACGTGCCCCCCCTGGAGTGCGATTTCACCATCGGCGGCGGCCTGTACCGACACGTCTGGCTCATCTCCACCGACCCGTTGCACGTGAGCCTCACCGACTTCGCCTCGCCCGGCATCTACCTGACGCCGACGAACGTCTCGGCCGAGGCGGCCGACCTGCGGGTCACGACCCGGCTCCGGAACGACGGATCGAACCCCCGCGCGGCGGCCGTCCTGACAGAAATCCTCGACCACGCGGGCGCGGTGGTCGCCGCGCTCGAGACCGCGGACGTGCTCGGCGCGGCGCCGGCCGGGACATCGTGCAGAGCACCACCCTGATCCGCCCGCGCCTCTGGGACGGGCGGAGCGACCCGTACCTGTACCGCGTGCGCGTCCGGGTGATCGACGAGGCTTCGGGCGCGACGGTGGACCGGGTCGAGCAGCCCCTGGGCCTGCGCCAGTTCCGCGTCGATCCCGTCGCGGGCTTCTTCCTGAATGGCCATCCGCTGGACCTGCATGGCGTGGCCTGTCACCAGGATCGCCTGGACAAGGGTTGGGCCACCTCCGACGCCGATCGGGCGGAGGACGTGGGCCTGATCTCCGACCTGGGCGCGACCTTCGTGCGCCTGGCCCACTACCAGCACCCGCCCGGGACCTACGACCTCCTCGACCGACTTGGCCTGATCGCCTGGAGCGAGATCCCGCTGGTCTCCCGCGTGGCCGACAGCCCGGCCTTCTTCGAAAATGTCCGGCAGCAGCTCGTGGAGCTGATCCGGCAGAACTACAACCACCCGTCGGTGCTGTTCTGGGGCCTGTACAACGAGGTCGCGGACGATCCCGCCACCCGGGCGCTGGTGAGGGAACTGGTCGAACTGGCCCACGCGGAGGACGCCACGCGACTGACCGCGGCCGCCTCATGCCTCTCGGAGGGGGCGGACATTCACTTCCTGCCCGACGTGATCGCCTTCAACAAGTACTTCGGCTGGTACGACGGCCGGACCGGCGACCTCGGCCCCTGGGCGGATGCCTTCCATGGGGCCTACCCGACCCGGGCCGTCGGCATCAGCGAGTACGGCGCGGGGGCCAGCATCCACCAGCACAGCGAGGACCCCCCACCCCCGAGCACGCTCGGGCCATGGCACCCCGAGGAGTATCAGGCCCTCGTCCACGAGGGCTGCTGGTCGCAGTTGAAGGCGCGTCCCTTCCTCTGGACCAAGGTCGTCTGGAACATGTTCGACTTCGCCTGTGACAGCCGCCACGAAGGGGACACCCCCGGGCGCAACGACAAGGGGCTGGTCACTTACGACCGTGGGACGAGGAAAGATGCCTATTACTGGTACCAGGCCCACTGGTCGAGCGCCCCGGTGCTGTACATCACCGGCCGACGCCACGTCAACCGGTCGACGGCCACCGTGACGGTCAAGGTCTACTCGAACCTGGATGCCGTGCAACTGGCGGTCAACGGCGCGCGCGCGAGACCCTGAGCCGCCCGGACCACCTCTTCCGCTGGACCGACATCCCGCTGCAGCCGGGCGGGAACCGGATCGAGGTCCGCGGCACGCGGGGCGAAGCCGTCTATTCTGATGAGGTGATCCTGACCGGTTCGGGGATCCGGACAGGGCGACATCAGGGGTCATGAGACACAGCGATGCCCCCCCTCGACGTTGGTTCGATCTCGTTGATTTCCGACACGCGATGAGCCCGCAGAGTTCGTCTTCCGCAGGGAATCGTCCACCTCACCCCTGGCCACCTCAACCCGAACTCCGTCGCCGGACCGGCCGCTCGTCGGCGGCCGAGGCCTTCGGCACCTGAATGATCGCCAGCCGCTCCTCGGCCTCGGCGACCGCCGCGTCGCCCTTCATGCCTCTCGCCTCGAGCTTGTCGAAGACGTTGAGCATCCGCGCCAGCTAGATCCGCGCCTGCTCGAGCGTCTCCGCCGTCTGGATCAACCGCAGGGCCGCCCGCAGGGTCTCGCGGTGCACGTTGTCCTTGCTGGCCATGGCTCTGCCCTCATCCCCGCCGACGGCTCCCGGACCGCACCCGCCAGTCTATCACGGCCGCGGCGGACGGGGGAAAGGCCTGCTGACGCGGTCGGGCCCCGGCCACCGGTGACGTCGTCGGCGTGCAGGATCCCCGCGGACCCGCCCGGGGACCAGCCCACCCCTTGAAGATCGGGGCGCGGGATCCGGGGTCCGGGAGCCGGACCGGTCTTCCCCGCGCCCGCGCCCCGAATCCCGCGCCCCGATCCTCGACCCGCCCACCCCGCCACCGGCCGGCCGGCTCCGAACGGGGGTCCGCCGGGACGCCCGGGCGATCACTCGCCGGCCGCCCGCTCCGCACCCACCGGGGGCCGGACGAGCTCGCCCAGGTGTCGGCCTGGCCGGTCGCCGGAGGGGGGATCGAGCCGCGGGCACCCGTCCTCGGGTCGTCCGCCGCGACCCCGGCCAGGGGGCATGGAATCCAAGGCCCCACCCCGCCGACGCCGACCCCACCGAAGGGCCCTCCTCGGGGCCCGAGTCGCCAGGGTTCCCGGGGGCGGCTACGCCGGCGGCACCTCCCGCTCGACCACGACCACCCCCAGCCGGTCGGCCCCGACCCGACGCGCCGTCGCCTCCAGCTCCGCCTTGCGGGCCGCGTACCCCTCGGCCGTTTCGCCCTCCAGCCGCACCACGTCCAGGAAGACGTCCTCGTTCCCGCACGCCGGGCAGCGGTAGTCGAAGAAGTGCACCCCCTGGAGCCGCGCCGCCTTGCGGTCCGCCTCCAGGCTCCGCGACTCCTCCCGCAGGAAGTCGTCTCGGGTAAAGGTCCGCCGGCAGCGCGAGCATTGGCGGTTCATGATGGTGGCCCCCACTCGGTATCGTCCCGCCATCCCTCCTAACAAATGGTGTGCCAAGCACCCACCCTAACTCCATTTCTGGCAATAATTTAGACAATCTGGCAGAAAATCTGAGATTTTCCTTGACTTTATGCAATTCGTGCCGTATATTATCGGCTTCTCAATTCGCCCGCCCTTCGAGGGCTAGCCGGCCGACCTTGCACCGGCTCGAGAACCGCGAGCGGTGCATCGATCGCACCTCCGATGAACCTGAGGAACAACCGCGACCAGCCGGCCGTCCTCGCCCTGGCCATCGCCGGCGGCGGCACCGTCATCGCCTGGGCCAGGGCCCATGAGGGTCCCGAGCGCACCGCTGACACCTGGGCACGCTCCCCCGAAGTCCGCAAGCAGGTCCTCCACATCCGCCGACGCGCCATCAACCGCGCCGTCGGACGCCTCAGCCGCAACGCCTCCGCCGCGACCGATCAGATCATCCGCCTGGCCAGGGGCGCCGAGTCCGAATCCGTCCAGCTCCAGGCCGCCCGCGCCGTCCTGGCCGACCTCATGACCGTCTCCAACGACGCCGCCCTCGAGGAGCGGATCGCCGAGGTCGAATGGCGGATCGCCCAGGCTCGGCCCGCCGTAACTCGCGGGCTGGGGCCCGCCCCGGGCCGGCCGGCGGGCGCCCCGCCTCCACTCCCAGCCCGCCCGACCGCACCGCGACTCGCCGAGCGCTGCCGGGTCCACGTCCGGGCCACCGGACCCGATCGCATGCCTGACGGCATGATCGATACCATCGACACAATCGGCTCTGGAGAGCTCCGAAAACTGGCCGTGAGGCGCCGATTCGGGGCACAAGGAAGGCCAACGGGACCGGTTGCGACTGCGCCGCACCGGGGGGATCCCGGGCGTTTTCCTCCACCCGCGAGGCCGAGGCTCCTACCCGGGTTCCCCCTCATTCCGGCTGAGGCTCGGCCTCCCGGGGGAGCCGGACCTTTCTCAAGCCTTCGCCTTCCCCTGGTTGGCGACGGCCGCCGCGGCGCGGGCGACCTCTTCGGGGTCGCCGAGGTAGTCGTGCCGGACCGGCCTGAGCCGGTCGTCGAGGTCGTAGACCAGGGGGACGCCGGTGGGGATGTTCAGCCCGACGATCTCCTGGTCGGAGACCTCGTCGAGGTACTTGACCAGCGCCCGCAGGCTGTTGCCATGGGCGGCGATGATCACCTTCTTGCCGGCCTGCACGGCCGGCACGATGGACTCGTGCCAGTAGGGGAGGAACCGCGCCACCGTGTCCTTGAGGCATTCCGTCCGCGGCAGCTCGGAGCGGCCCAGGCCGCGGTACCGCGGGTCGGTGCCGGGATGGCGCGGGTCGGACTCCTCCAGCGGCGGCGGGGGCACGTCGTAGCTCCGCCGCCAGATCAAGACCTGCTCGTCGCCGTACTTCGCCGCGGTCTGCGCCTTGTTCAGGCCCTGGAGCGCCCCGTAGTGCCGCTCGTTGAGCCGCCACGAGTGCTCGACCGGGATCCACATCAGGTCCAGCTCGTCCAGGGTGATCCACAGGGTGCGGATCGCGCGCTTCAGGACCGAGGTGAAGGCCACGTCGAACGTGAACCCTTCGGCCTTGAGCACCTCGCCGGCCCGCTTCGCTTCCGCCTTCCCCTGCTCGGAGAGGTCAACGTCGGTCCAGCCGGTGAAGAGGTTCTCCTTGTTCCAGATGCTCTCGCCGTGTCGCAGCAAGACAATTTTGGTCATGATCGTCCCGTGGGATCCGCGTGTCCGGTTGGTCGGTGGTCTGGTGGCATTGTCCGTTCTGCCCCGGCGACGGTCAACCGCGCGCTCCGGCCGGATTCGGCGCCGCGAGGCCCGGGCCGGGCGAACCGATCCGCGGGTCCGGCGTCTGTTGTCCAGAAAGACCGCCCGGATCGGGGTCCGGCCGCGTTATCATGAGGGGTGACCTCGCGATCGCCGTTCTCACCACGAGTGGAGATGCCAGCCGCCGATGGACGAGATCCTCCCCACCGACCGGACGACCGTGCGCCGCCTGCCGGCGCGGGGGTCCTATGACCGCGCCCTGATCCACTCGATCCTCGACAAGGCGCCGGTGTGCCACGTCGGCTTCGTCGTCGACGGGCGGCCGTTCGTGATCCCGACCCTGCACGTGCGGGTGGGCGATCGGCTCTACATGCACGGCTCGCCCGGCAGCCGGATGCTCAAGGCGATGGCCGGCGGGGTCGAGGTCTGCGTCAACGTGACGGTGGTCGACGGCCTGGTCCTGGCTCGATCCGCGTTCCACCACTCGATGAACTACCGCTCGGTCGTCGTCCTCGGCACGGCGCAGGCGGTGGACGACCCGGACGAGAAGACGCGGGTCCTGCACGCGCTGTCGGAGCACCTGGTCCCGGGGCGATGGCGCGACGTCCGCGGCCCGGCGCCCGGCGAGCTGAAGGCGACGTCCGTGCTGTCGCTGCCGATCGACGAGGCGTCGGCCAAGGTCCGCACGGGCCCTCCCGTGGACGACGAGGAGGACTACGCGCTGCCGGCCTGGGCGGGCGTGGTCCCGCTGTCGCTCAAGGCCGGCGAGCCGGTCCCGTGCCCGCGGCTGTCGCCCGGGATCGAGTTGCCCTCCTATGCCCGCTCCTATCCGGGGCCCGGGGCCAGTTCGCGGGGCGAATGAGGAAAGCCCTCGTTCGTGCGCAACTCCCGCGCCACGTCGGTCATCGGCACGATGTTGGCCGCCTTGATGCCGACGCTGGCGATGATCCCCAGCAGCGACTGGACACCGCATCTTCTCTCTCTCGGTCTCGACCTCGGTGATGCCGCCCGGCCGTCAGGCAGGAGATCGGGGCCGGGCTGGCTCTTCGGATGTGCGTGAATGCGTGTGGGCCGCTCGACTCGGCCCTTCAAGTCCCAATCAAACCCCCTACTAACAGGATGCTGCGAGTTTTCAATTTCTTGAACGCACCTATCGCAAAAATCAGGTCAATCGTAGACATAACTTGTTTTGGCATAATGAAATAAAAAACTCCGCAAAAATTCTTCCCGGTAAGATTTCTCGGCGGTTCGGTCGAGTGAGGGTCGGGGGTTCGACGGTTTTTTCGGGGCGAAGTCGCCGCGGTGGATTCCCCGCGTTCGGCGAGGAGCCGGGCGACAAGGGAGTGGGCGAGGAGGTGGACTGCGGGCGGTGAGGGCGGGCCGTCGCGGCGGTCGGACACCCGATCTCCCGACCGGGCCGACCGACCGCGGCCCGGCCTGGCCCGGGCCGGTGGCGAGGCCGGCCGTCGGACCGGGACGGGGACCGCCGCCGTCGGGCGGGACCGCTCCCCGTTACCCTCGCGCGACGCCCCCGGTTCGTCCGTCTCCCGCTAACAATCCGGCACACCGGCCAGGGCTTCCTCGAGGATCCGCGCGGCGACCTGCATCGGGCTGACCTTGCGCCCGCCGATGCTGCTCTGCTCGGCCAGGCGGGTCAGGCGCCGCCGGGTCGCCTCGCTCATCGGCACCTTGGGATGCCGCACCCAGCTCGCGTCGGTCGGCCGGCCCGGGCGGCGGCCCTGCCCCGGCTCGAGGCGGGCCTGGAGGTCGGCGACGATCCGGGCCAGCCGCGCGGCGCCGAACGCGCCCCCGCCGGTGTGAGGCAGCCGGGCGACTACCTTCGCGCCGAGACCGGCGGCGATCCTCTCGATGTTCTCTGCCATAAAAATGCGGCAAGGGGACCCTCCCCTTCAGGGGAGGGGGGAATTGCCGCCCTCCGCTGTTGGTGGACAAAAAGGATTGACTAACTGTCCGACATCGGTATAATCGGACGTATGGACAGACGTTACACAAAAAACACCGGTGCTGTCTTCTCCTTGAAGTATCACCTCGTGTGGTGTCCGAAATATCGTCGTCCGGTCCTGACCGACGCTGTTGCCGATCGTCTCGGGGCCTTGCTCGCCGAGAAGGCGGACGAACTGGGGATGACGATCCACGCCCTCGAAGTGATGCCGGATCACGTCCATCTGTTCGTCGAGAGTGATCCGACGCGGTGCGTGGCCGAGATCGTCAATCGCCTCAAAGGCTATACGTCCCGCGTGCTGAGGGACGAGTTCCCCTCGCTCCGATCTCGGCTCCCGACGATGTGGACCCGGAGTTACTTCGCCGGGAGCATCGGCCAGGTGTCGGCCGCGACGATCGAGCGCTACATCGCCGAACAGAAGGGGAAGTGAGCCGTGCGACGGGCCTTCAAGTACCGGCTGTTTACGAACGCCAACCAGGATCGGGAACTCGATATCGCCCTGGAGACGCACCGCCGGCTCTACAACGCCTGCCTGGACTAGCGGGAACTGGCCTATTCGCAGCACGGGGTAACGCTCAGATACGCGGATTGCTCCCGTGGTTCAAACATCGAGCGGACGACGAATCCTTACTTCGCCCGGCTCAACTTCAGCAGTGCTCAGGCGACGATGCGGCGGCTCGACAAGGCGTTCGCCAACTTCTTCCGCCGGGTCAAGGCGGGAGAGAAGCCGGCTATCCCCGCTTCAAGGGCCGGGATCGCTTCGATTCGATCGAGTTCCCTGCCTACGGCGACGGCATCCGGCTGATCGGGGGTCGGCTCCGCGTCCAGCACGTCGGCACGATCCGGGTCAAGATGCACCGGCCGATCGAAGGGAAGATCAAGACCGTCACCCTCAAGCGCGAAGCCGGCAAGTGGTACGTCGGTCTTCTCCTGCGATCTCGGGACTGTCGCTGATCGAGCCCAGCACGAATCCGCCGGTCGGGATCGACGTCGGGCTGGAATCCTTCCTGACGACTTCCGACGGCGAGCACGAGCCGAACCCCCGTTATCAGAAGACCGCGCTGCCCGAACTCCGCCGTAGCCCAGCGGTCGCTGGGCCGGAAGAAGAAGGGCGGCAAGAACCGCCGCAAGGCTCGAAGCGGAAGGTCGCCAAGGTCCACGCCAGGGTGGCAACGACTCCGGAGGGAGCATCACCACCAGATCGCCTTGAAGTTGGTCCGTCGTTACGGGTTCATCGCGGTCGAGAGCTTGAGCATCACGAACATGCTCAAGAACGATCGGCTGGCCCGACGCGATCAGCGAGTGCCGGGTGGTCCGGCTTCCTGCTGACGTTGCGATCCAAGGCCGAAAGCGCCGGGGTCGTCTTCGTGGAAGTCGACGCGCGGGGGACGAGCCAGGAATGCAGCGCGTGCGGGTCCGAAGTCCGCAAGGATCTCTTGGTCCGTCGGCACGACTGTCCGCATTGCGGGCTCTCCCTGCACCGAGACGAGAATGCGGCGAGGAACATCCTGGCTCGCGGACTCCTGGCCCGGACGGGGCCAGTAGGCGATAACGTCAGGGTTGCCTGACGTCGTCTAAGTTCAGGTTTCGCACTCTTGAGGGTCGGCACCTGATCAGAAAGATACGTCGGTCTCCTTACCATCTCTTGGCTACTTGTCTGGGTTACCACGCCTCGACAAGGCACCAAAGCAAGGAGACCGACCCATGGAACTTACCTCCTCGTTCGTTAACCTGCTACAGCACTTCGCACCGGTGTTCACCGCACCCACCCACAAGACCTTCCTCGTGATCGTCGCCGGCTGGGTCCTCTCCCAGCGCCACCGCTTCATCACCGAACTCATCTTCTCCGGCGGCCACGTCGGCAAGGGGCACTGGTCGCGGTTCCATCGCTTCTTCAGCCATGCCGCCTGGGACATCGATTCCTTCTCCATGGCTCTGGCCAAGCTGGTCGTGACGATCCTCGCCCCGGGCGCCCAACTCCTCTGGGCCGTTGACGACACCCTCTGTCGCAAGCGCGGGCTGACCCTCTACGGCGCCGGCATGCACTACGACCCGCTCATCTCCAGCCGATCCAAGGCCCTCGTCAGTTGGGGACACGACTGGGTCGTGCTCTGCCTGATCGTCGTCCATCCCTTCTGGGCGCCCGGCAAGGTCTTCGCCTTGCCCATCGCCGCTCGGCTCTACATCAACCGCCAGGGGCTCACCAAGGGGAAGAAGGGCAAGGGGAAGTCGTCGGGGACCGGCAGCGGGGTCGAGGCCAAGACCGAGCTCGATCATCGCACGCGGCCGGAATTGGCCCTGGAACTCATCGAACTGGTAGCCCGGTGGTTCCCCGACGACGAGATCCTCATGCTCGGCGACAGCACCTATGGTGGTCGAAGTGTCCTGTCTCATCTGCCCGCCAACGTTCATCTCATCAGCCGGGTCGCCGCCAACGCCGCGCTGTACCGCGCGGCCCCGCCGCGGCGACCGGGTCAGAGGGGGCCATCCCGCAAGAAGGGGGACCGCCTGCCGGGCATGACCGAGTGGGCCGCCGACCCGGAGGCGCCCTGGACGCGACTGGACTTCGACCAGTTCGGGCTGCATGCCACCCTGGAGGTCAAGACGATCCGGGCGCTGTACTACAAGGCGGGGCGGGACCGGCTCTTGACCATCGTCCTGGTGCACGATGTCGAGGGGAACGCCCCGATCAGATGTTCTACTGCACCAAGCTCGACTGGGCGGCGCGTCAGGTGCTCTCGGCGTACTCCTGTCGCTGGGCGATCGAATGCACATTCGAATATTGCAAGCAATTCCTGGGATTGGAGGACCCGGCCAATCGCCTCCCCAAGGCGGTCGAGCGGACGGCACCCATGGCGATGTTCATCTACACCATGGTGGTCGTGTGGTTCCACCGCGAGGGTCATCGCTCGGTGCAGTTCCCCTTCCGGCCGTGGTATCAGAAGAAGGCCGAGCCGTCGTTCGCGGATCTGCTGACGACCCTGAGGCGACTGAGCTACGATGAGAAGACCGAGGGGCTGCTCCCGAAGCACTCTCGACTGAGAACCTGGGTCGCCCAGCTCACCGAGCTTCTCAGCCGGACCGGGTGAGCGGCCTCTTGGCCGAGGATTCCTGGGCGGTACGCGACTTCACGACCGATCCGACGGGATGGATTTCACCCGACGGGCTACTCGCGGTACGCCCTCATCCGTGCGAAACTCGAACTAAGAAGCCCCCTCGTTCACGAGGGGGTGTCGCCATGGGATACCACTGGTCGATCAGTTCACGGCCCTGATCGATCTGGTGCGGCTGAGGTTGAAGAGCTAGTCGGGTCGTCGTCGCACGGTTGTCGGGTTTGGGCCTCCTTGGGGTTCTCCGACTTTTGTGCTAGGATGATTCCTGTCGGTGCATGATCTCTGCCGTTCCCCCCACCTGATGAGGCCCGGCGATGATGACTTCCGGTTGGTTCTCGATCCTGCTGACGACGATGCTGGCGTGGTCGCCGCCCGGCGAATTCCCCGGGGGAAATCCGGTATCCTTCAAGCTCCAGGACTTCCGGGGCGCCTGGCACGGGATCGACGAGACGGGTCAGAACAAGGCCGTCGTCGTCGCGTTCCTGGGGACCGAGTGCCCGCTGGCGAGCCTGTATGCCCCGCGACTGGGCGAGCTGGCGCGCGCCTACGAGAAGAAGGGCGTCGCGTTCTTCGGCGTCAACTCCAACCGGCAGGACGCGCCTTCGGCATTGTCGCGGTTCGCCCGGGAGTATGACCTGCCGTTCCCGCTGCTGAAGGACGTGGGTAACGAGCTGGCCGACCGGCTGGGGGTTGAGCGGACGCCGGAGGTCTTCGTCCTGGACGCGGGCCGGGTCGTGCGCTATCGCGGCCGGGTGGACGACCAGTTCGGCTTCGGCGTCCACCGCCCGGCGCCGACGCGGCGTGACCTCGCCGCGGCACTCGAGGACCTGCTCGCCGGTCGGCCGGTCGCCACGACGCGGACCGAGCCCGTCGGCTGCCGGATCGGCCGGGTCGCGAAGGGCAGGGGGGATGCGGCCGTCACCTACTCGAAGCAGGTCTCTCGCATCCTGCGCGACCGCTGCGTCGCCTGCCATCGCGAGGGGGAGATCGCGCCGTTCTCGCTGGCGACGTACCACCAGGCCGCCGGCTGGGCCGGGATGATCGACGAGGTGGTGCAGGGGGGTCGCATGCCCCCCTGGCACGCCAGCCCCGAGTACGGCTCGTTCGCCAACGAGGCCCGCCTCAGCGCCGACGAGAAGCGCGCGATCGCCGACTGGGTCGCCGCCGGGGCACCCGAAGGCGATCCGCGCGACCTGCCCGAGCCGGCGAAGTATGTCGCAGGCTGGCGTATTCCCGCGCCCGACCTGGTCATCGCGCTGCCCAGGGAGGTCAAGGTCCCCGCCGAAGGGACGATGCCCTACGAGAACTTCACGGTCGACCCCAAGCTCAAGCAGGACGTCTGGGTGCGGGCGTCGCAGGTGCGGCCGGGGAACCGCTCGGTCGTCCATCACCTGGTCGTCTTCGTGATCCCGCCCGGCAGCCGCGACGACCCGAAGATCGACTTCCTGGCCGGCTACGCGCCGGGATGCCGCCCCGCATCCTGCCCGACGGCGTGGCCCGGCTCGTCCCGGCGGGCTCGCGGCTGCTGTTCCAGGTCCACTACACCCCGCGCGGCATCCCGCAGACCGACCGCAGCGAGATCGGCCTGGTCTTCGCCGATCCCGGGACGATCCGCAAGGAGATGACCGCCGTCGCCGCGATCAACATGGACCTGCGCATCCCGGCCGGCGCCGACGACTTCGCGGCCGAGGCCGACCATCGGTTCGACCAGGACACGATCGTCTACTCGCTCCTGCCGCACATGCACCTGCGCGGCCAGTCCTTCCGGTTCGAGGCGGTGTACCCCGACCGCCGGCGCGAGGTGCTCCTGGACGTCCCGCGATACGAGTTCGACTGGCAGAATGTTTACGTCCTTTCTCAACCGAAGCTGATGCCCGAGGGGACCGTGCTGCGCTGCCTGGCGCGCTATGACAACTCGGCCGACAACCCCTCGAACCCGGACTCCAAGCGGACGGTCACCTGGGGCGAGCAGACCCAGGACGAGATGCTCGTCGGCTACGTGGAGGTCGCGCCGGCCGACCAGGATTTCGCCCTGGGTGAACCCGAATCCCGCCGGCGCGACGACGGCCGCTACGATGTCACATTCCGCTATCGGCCCCCGGCCGGGACCGCGTCGGTCTATCTGGCCGGCACCTTCAACGAGTGGAAGCCGACTGCGCTCAAAATGGACGGCCCCGATCAGTCCGGCCGGTGCCAGACAAAACTGACCCTCGCCGCCGGGACCCACGAATACAAGTATGTCCTCGAAGGCACCCGGTGGCGCCACGACCCGGGCAACCGCCGCCAGGCCGGCTTCTATCACAACAGCGTGTTGGAGCTGGGCAAGGGCCACTGACACGGGGATCCGGCGGTCCGCGTGTAGGAGGCGGCTCCGTCCGCCGATCTGGGCCGTCCCATAGCTCACGGAGAAGAAACAACGCCAAGCTTGCCGGGTGCCCCAGGGGCTGAACGATGAGGCGGTCTCGCGTTCAATTCACCGTGCGAAGACTGCTGGTCGCCATGGCGATCGTGGCCGCCGCCATGTCGATGCTCGTGAAACCCTACCTGGATCAAAGACGTTGCCTGTAACAGCGGGTATCACTTGAGCGGCATGTCGCGACGGCCTTTGCGCTCCGTGAAATACGTGAAGACCTCACGGATATTGCTCGCGACGCTGTCGTGGAGCATCCCGAGGGGCCGGTCCTGGAAAGGGAAGAGCGCCGTCAGCTCGCGGTCAACGCGGCGACTCATGTCGTTGGCCTTGAGCGAGGCGAGGGTATCGGCGGTGATCGTCTTCCCGAGCTCGTCCGGCGTCTGGCCCCGCTCGATCCCGCGGGAGACCTTCTCGGCGACTTCCTCGACGTACCCGCGGAACTGGGCCAGCACGGACTTCCCTTCCTGGATCGACCCGTGTCCCGGGATGACGCGGTCGAACTCCAGGGCCTCGAGCGCCCGCAGGGTGGCGGGCCACTCGTCGGGGAAGCCGTCGCCCATGTAAGGGAGCAGGCCGTGCATCAGGTCGCCGGTTGCGACCACGCGCTCCGAGGGGATGTAGGCGACGACGTCGCCGGCCGTGTGGGCCCGGCCGAGGAAGAGCAGGTGGACCTCCCGGCCGCCGCGGTGGATGACCAGGCGACGATCGAAGGTCATCGTCGGCAGCGTCACGCGAGCGGGGCTCATCTCCCGCAGATACGATTCGAGCCCTTCGATGTGGGTACGGAGGGCGGCGCGCTGGGACTCGTCGCGGCTCGCCTCCAGCCTGGCGCGGAAATCGGCGATTTGCTTGGGCAGCTCGTCGAGTGTCTCCTGCGTCCGGGGCACGCCGAGCTTCTCGAGCCACTCGCGCGTCTTCACCGACGAGATCACCTCGACGTTGGCGCCGAAGACCTCGGGGTAGGCCTCGTTCCCCATGGCGTGGTCGCCGTGGAGGTGGCTGTCGACCACGTATTTGACGGGCAGGTCGGTGACCTCGTCTCTGATCTGTTTGATCAGGGCCTTCGCCGCCGAGGGCTTCGAGTGCGTGTCCACGACCAGGACATGGTCGCGGTTGACGATGACCGCCGCGTTGCAATTCAGCATGGCGGTGGACTTCGCGATCGCGCCGTAGATGCCGGGCGCGACCCGCTTGAAATCGAATAACCTGGCCGCGGCGGCGCTCGCCGCAGGAGCCTGTTTGTCGTCGACGACCGCCCGGACGATCGACCCCCAGGGCGAGCCGCTCGCGGCCGCCACGAGCCCGGCGGCCTTCAATCGCCCCAGCGCCTGGCGGCGGGTGAGTCGAGACGATTCGACGGCATCGTGAGGGGCGGAGGCGTGCGTGCGATCCGATCCGCTACGATGATGATGGTGATGGCGATGGTTGTGATGATGGCCGTGGGACCTCGACTGGCACATGTCGCCTCTCGGAGTCGGAACCGGATGAGTGATGATGAGATCGAGTTCGGTCGAGTGATACTCATTACCCGAACGGTGCCACCGGGACAACCATCCTCTGCGAGAGGTCGCGCCTGACCATCCAAGGATCAGCGGCGACACCCGAAGATCAGCGGCGAGTCCGTTCGGCGATCGGCCACTTGATCGGCCGGGACGCGCCGGAGCGATCGGGTGGGGAGCCAAACATTCGTGGGCGTCCAGGGGCCGATCGGGCCAGGTCGGGGACCGGCGTATCCGAGGAAGGCGGACGGGCCGCCCCCCGATCGACCGCACGCCCCCCGACGGGCCGCTCAGGCGTTCGGCGTGTACCCGAGGACGATGTCGAACTTCGCGGCCAGCTCGCCGATCCTCGAACCCTTGACCGGGGCGAATTCGACCGGGAGCTTCTGGCCGCCCTTCGAGGCCGTGGCGCGGCGGTAGATGCTGTCGCGCTCGTTGCCGGCGTATCCCTTGACGAAGCACTCGGTCGTGAGCTGGACCTTGTTGTCCTTCCAGACCTTGAAGTGGATGTGCGCGGCCGGCCGCCCCGTGTAGGGGACCGGCTTGATGGTCCGGAAGTAGTATTCCCCGGTCGAGCCGGTCAGGAAACGGCCGAACCCCTGGAAGTTGGTGTCGTACTTGTCGCCGTTCTCCAGGTGGGGCCTGAGGTAGGTCCCGTCGCGATCGCACTGCCAGATCTCGACCAGGGCGTTGCGGATCGGGTCGCCCTTGGCGTCGAGGATCCGGCCGGAGAGGTGGGTGACGTCGCCCACGGCCGGGGTGATGCCGTCGTTGATAATCAAGAGGTCGTTGTCGGTGTCCAGGGGCAGCTTGGTCGGATAGTACGGCCCCTCCTGGATGCGGGGAGTCCGCTCGAGCTCGTCGGCGAACGTGCCGCGGGTCGTGAAGGCGGCCGCGCCAAAGGCCAGGGAACCCAGGAAACCGCGGCGGCTGGCACGGAAGGCGTCGGTGTTCATTGATCTTGTCCCGGCAGAACCAGAAAAAGGCGAAAAACGAGACGATCGGGCCAAGGCGTCTTGATGGTCAGCATGTCGGCCGGATGGGCCGCCCGATTCATTTTAGCGTCGAGGCTCCGGGAGATCGCCCGAGAAAAATGAAACAATCGGCCTCCAGGCGGCACTATGGTACGGCGTCGGGCGCAACAGGGGAGAACGAGCCCATGGCCGCTGCACGATCGGGCGTGTTGAAGGAGCTCCGGACCCTGTACGCCGAGGGGTCGATCGGTGGCCTCACGGACGGTCAACTGCTGGAGCGCTTCGTCGCCTGCCGCGACGAGGCCGTCTTCGAGGCGCTGGTCCAGCGGCACGGCCCGATGGTCCTCCAGATCTGCCGCGCCACGCTCGGCAATGCCTGCGACGCCGAGGACGCCTTCCAGGCGACATTCCTGGTCCTCGCGCGTCGGGCCGGGTCGATCCGCCGGCGCGACTCGGTGGCGAGCTGGCTGTTCGGCGTGGCGCGGCG
Source organism: uncultured Planctomycetota bacterium (assembly GCA_963815795.1). GTDB lineage: Bacteria > Planctomycetota > Planctomycetia > Isosphaerales > Isosphaeraceae > JAKAUH01. The sequence goes on from CAWFIC010000018.1 coordinate 129,739, forward strand.
GATCGCGGCCCGGGCGCGGGTCGACGCGGCCCGACGGCGGAAGCACGAGCGGAGGGCGGCCGAGATGGCGGCACGATCCGAAGTCGACGAGGAACGGCCCGACCTCGGGCCGGTGCTTTGCGAGGAAGTGGCCAGGCTGCCGGAGAAATACCGCGAGGTCGTCGTGCTGTGCTACCTGGAGGGTCATACCTACGAGGAGGCCGCGCGGCGGCTGGGCCGGCCGGTCGGGACGGTGAAGGTGCGGTTGTCGCGGGCGCGCGGGCTCTTGCTCGGTCGACTGACCCGCCGCGGGCTGGGACTGCCGGCCGGCGCGGCGGTCCTCGGGACCCCCGCGGAGGCAGCCGCGGTCGTACCGCCGGCACTGGTGCGGGGCACGGTCCAGGCGGTGCTGCGACCCTCGGCTTCGGCGGCGGCCCGCCTGGCGGCACGAACCGTGAGGAGCATGATGATGACCAGGACCCTGGGAGTGGCGGCCGTCTTGCTGTCCCTCGGATTCATCGGCCTCGGTGCGGCGGCGCTCCGCGGGATGTCGGCACAGCAGCCCGCGCCTGCCCCGAAGGCCGCGCCGCCCCGAATCCACCCGGATAGCGTGATGGTGCGGATCGTCGACGCCTCGGGCGCCCCCGTCGCCGGCGCCCGGGTCGGCGGAGGTGCGTACGCCGGTCCCCGGGAGCCCCGACCGGGCTGGCAGTTCTACGTGCCACGCGCGGAATCGGACGCCGCCGGCATGGCCGAGCTGATGAACGCCAAGCGACTCGGGCGCGAGAGGACGCTGCTCTACGTCCTGCAAGACCGCCTCGGGCTCGCCGGCTTCAAGGAGGTCTCGAAGGACGACCTGGGGACGATGGTCACGGTGACCGTCGAACCGGTCTGCCGCGTCCGGGGACGGCTGACGAGCACAGGAATGGCGAAGCTCAACCGGCCGATCGGGTGGACCAACGTGTATGTCTACCGGGGTGATGACCGGCCGCTCTCCTGCTTCTCGGAATCCCAGGAGTATCACTTCGATCTCCCGCCCGGCATCTACAAGCTCGGCGCCTACGGCACGGACCTCGACGAGGTCGGGACCCACATCGTGGTCAAGAAGGGGATGCGCGACCTCGAGGTGCCTCCGCTCGACCTGCCTCCGACGAAGCTGGCCGCGCTCATGGGGCGTCCCGCGCCCGAGCTGCAAGGGATCACCGACTGGAAGAACGGCGGCCCGGTCCGGCTGGCGGACCTGCGGGGCAAGGTCGTCGTGCTCGACTTCTGGGGCCACTGGTGCGGGCCGTGCCTGCGGGCCATGCCCGCGCTGATGGCGCTCCACGATGATTTCGCCGACAGGGGCCTGGTCGTGATCGCGGTCCACGACAAGTCCGTGAAATCGATCGCGGAGCTGGACGAGCGGATCGCGCCGTCCCGCCAGCGACGCTGGTTCGGCCGCGACCTGCCGTTCCTCGTCGCCCTCGACGGCGACGGCGCCACGACCGCCGCGTTCAGCATCACGACCTTCCCGACGTCCCTCCTGATCGACCGCGACGGGAACGTGGTCCGGCAGCTCGATAACGGTCCCAGCATACCCGACAACAACGTGGCGGCGATCTCCAGGCTCCTCGGCGTCGAGGGGAAGCGACCTTCCTGGCGCGATCGGTTCGCCGAGGTCTACGGGCTGGCCCAGGGCGAAGTCCTGCGTCACGTCAGCCCGCCGTTCATCGCGGAACGGGCCGAGTTCATCACGCACGAGATCAACGCGCCCGGGAACGAGGGACCTGCGGACGTGAGCCTGGTGCTGCCCTGGGCCGGCGCGATCCGGCCGCGCTATCCCGCTGATCCGTTGTTGCCCTCGGTCCTCCACGAGATCGCGCGCGATTCGAAGGGTTTCCTGCTGCCTCCCGATACCTTCGCGTTCTCCGAGGGGCTGCGAAGGCTCGCGCTTCCGGGCGACTGGATCGTGCGGGAGGGGACGACCCTGGAAGCCCGCCTCGAGGCGTTCCGCCGCGCCGTGAAGCAAGGATTCGGGCGGTCGATCCGCTCCGAGCGGCGGCGGGTCACGCGCGACGTGGTGGTCGTCTCCGGGCGATATGCTCTTCGGCCGATCTCGAAGGAACTCCCCGGGATCCACCTCTCGGCGGATAACCGGGACCTCGACTCCGAGAGTGGGGGCGGAGAAGGGACATGGGACGAGCTCCTCTCCGCCCTGTCCCTGATCACCGGCCCCCGCTATATCAACGAAACGATCGTCTCCGCGGGCACGAAGATCCGCTGGACCCAGCACGACTCGTCGCTCGAGCGCGGGCGACTCGCCGAGCTGCTCGCGAACCTATCGAGGCAGACGTCTCTCGAGTTTCGACGTCAGCAACGTCCTGTCGAGGTCTGGTCGATCAGCGAGGATCGCCCTTCGCCCCCGACGCCGCCGGGGCCGGCCCCTTGATGTAGCGGTCGGCGAACGCCAGGAACGTCGGCCAGTTCGGGCCTGTCGTGTGCCCGCCGCGATGCTGCCGGAATGCCAGCTCTACCGCGTTGCCGATGAAGGCTGTCCCGAGCGTGACGAACCGCGCGGATTGCCGTACAATGAGGACCATCGTCGCGGGCCAGGCCGGCTTATGCTCCCAGTGCCGCGTGAACGGGGGGATCGAGCATGGTGACGAATGCAAGCAGTCGACTGCAGATCGATGACCGCGCCGCCGCGACCATCAACGCCTACCCGCCCGAGGATCAGAGGCGGATCCGCTCGGCGATCGGCCACTTGCTCGGCTGGGACGTCCTGGATCGATTGGGCGCGCGAGTCCGTCGCCTGCCGACCGACGAACCGCTCTACATCTTCCGGGTGCCGCATGGTCTGCGGATCGTCTTTTCCCGAGAGCGCTCCCGGGAGGGCGACACGATCACCGTGATCGATATCCTTCGCCAGGAGACTCTCGAGGCGTTCGCGGCGAGCGCGGCCGCCAGAGCCCACGGCGGCGAGCCGGGTGCGGAATCTCCCCGGACGTCCTCTACGCCAGCGAAGTCCAAGCGGACGGCGCCACGGGACGACGCCCCCAAGGGCTCGCGCGGCGGGACTCGCAAGGTCGGGCATCCCAAGTAATCGCCGATGAAGCAATTGGAGCCCATCACAGTCGATCTCGCTCGCTGTCGGGGTGAGCTGGCCGCTTTCAAGATTCTCCTCGACCGGCACGAATCGGGGACTCTCAGGGAGGAGGAGCATGTCCTGCCTTTCTTCCGGGAGAACCGGAACCTCGCCGCATTGATCGGCTATCTTCGATCGGATTGCTTCCTCATCGACCGGATCGCCTACGAGTTCGACATCTTCGGCGATCACGCCGCCGACCTGGTCGTCGGGGATTCGACCCGGCGGGCTTACGGCCTCGTCGAATTCGAGGACGCGGTCCCGGATAGCATCTTCCGCAGGGAGGCGAAGAAGAGCACCCTGGCCTGGGCATCCCGATACGAGCGGGGATACAGCCAGATCATCGACTGGTTCTGGAAGCTCGATGACCTGGCTAAGACGGACACCATGAGGCATCGGTTCGAGGGCGCGAGTCAATCCACTACTATGGACTCCTCGTGATCGGCCGGTCGGGTCACCTCGAGCCGCTCGAGCGGGCCCGGTTCTCCTGGCGGCGAAATCGGGTTGTGGTCAACTCGAAACACATCTACTGCATGACGTTCGATGAGCTCTACAACGACTTGAGGGACAAGCTCAGTCTCATGGGGGTAGGAGCAGTCGTCGAGGGTCTGCCACCCTCGCGGTCCGACGCTCCTCGTCGCAGGCTGAGAAAGCGACCGGGTTCATGATCCCGAGGCAGTCCCAGTTCGATCCGACTCCATGCCCCGGAGATTCATCATGGCGACCGAGATGAGCTTCCAGGAGTGGCTGGAGAGAAGGGCCCAGGAAGTCAACCAGCCGGAGCGGCTGCGCCGCCGGAGCGAGTGGATCGCCGCGCTCGATCAGTTCCGCGAGCAGGTCACGAGCTGGATCCGCGAGTCCGACCCGAAAGGGCTCCTGATCATCGAGCGAATGGAGATCGAGCGGACCGAGCCAAGGCTGGGCACCTACACGGCCCCGGCCTTGAAGATCAGCCTCGGAGACGCAGCCGTCCGGGTGGTGCCGATGGGGCGCGATGTCCGCGGCTCGTACCGGAGCGAGGATGGCACCGAGTGTCTATGCAGACGAAACCCAAGCGGATGGTGCCACGGACTAAGACCCTCAAGGGGTCGCGTCGCGGAACTCGCAAAGTCGGGCGTGGCGAGTGATCTCCGAGTCACGATAGCGTGAGGATGATCCTCACCGCTGATCGGTCTTTGACCCCGACGCCGCCGGGTGCGGGCCCTTGATGTATCGGTCGGCGAACGCCAGGAACGTCGGCCAGTTCGGGCCCGTGGTGTGCCCGCCGCGATGCTGCCGGAAGGCGAGCTCGCCGTCGATCAAGCCCGTCTCGACGGGGGGAACTCCGCGGTCCCCAGGTCCTTCTTGCCGAGCAGCCGGTACACCGGCCCGGCGGCGACCTCGGCCATGAAGCTGCCGCGCTGGTCCACCCACTGCCCTTCGGCGCCCGGCCCCTCGGAGGCGCCGTAGCTGACGAAGACGGGCCTCGGGGCGCACAGCGCGATCAGCTCGTGGGCGTCGACGGGAAGGTCGGCCCAGGTCAGCGGGCCGGCGTACTTGAGGAAGTTCCCCGCCATCCAGTGGTATTCCCCCGAGCCGGCGACGTTCTCGACCAGCTCGCCGAAGTTGCGGCGGTGAAGCTTCGCGCCGCCCTCGCCGGAGGAGCCGATGAAGCCGATCGCGAACCGCGGGTCGTAGGCCATCGTCACGAGCGCCGCCTTGCCGTAGCGCGAGAGGCCCTCGATCCCGACCTGCCTGGCGTCCACCGCCTTGTCGGTCTCGAGATAGTCGAGCGCGCGGCTGGCACCCCAGGCCCAGGCACGCAGCGAGCCCCAGTCGTCCGGCTGGCGGGGCTGGCCCTTGTTGCACAGGCCGATGATCCCGCTCGTCAGGCCGCCGCCGTTGTCGGCCTGGATGCTGTTGGGGACGATGATGGCATAGCCCCAGCCCTTGGCGAGCACCCGCGGCTGCCACGGCGGGCCGAAGGGCCCGAACCCGGCGCCCTTGGTCGCGGCCTTGGGCATCGCCTTCTTGGCCGCCGCCCCGGGCCCGCCCGGACGGGGGCCGAAGCCGCCGAAGCCGAACTCCATCATCACCGGCACCGGGCCGGTCGCACGGGCCGGGGTCGTCAGGGTGAGCTGGATGTCGACCTTGATCGCCGGATACGCGGAATTGTCCACGTGCCCCACGAGTCGCTTGGTGACGACCGGGATGTCGCCGACTTTCTCGTTGGTCGTACCGGTGACTTCCCAGTTGACCTTGGGCGTTTCCTTGGGGACGCGACCGTAGATCTCCCGGTCGAAGTCCTCGACGATCTCCGGGCGCCGCCGGGTCCACCAGGTCTCGGGCGTCGCGACCGTCTCCCCATTCTTCAGGACCAGGGGATCGGGCAGGTTCGGGTAGGGGTTGGCCTTCGACTCGTCGTAGTTCGCGGCATTGGGGGCGTTCGGGCGGCCACTCGGACCCGGCCGGAGGGACGTGATCTTCAGCAGATCCATCATCCTCCTGTGATCCTGCTGCGCGGTCATTTTCACCGGCGGAGGCGGGCTCGAACCGGTCGGTTCGCGCGCGGGCTCCTGGGCCCGGACGCAGGTCGAGGCGCCGAACAGCATCGCGAGAGCAAACGCAGGGATGGTCCGTGGCATGGGAGAGTACCTCGGGGCCGTCGGGTGGTTCGGCTCGGCACGGGATCGGTGACCCGGGCCATGGTGATATCGGGACGCCCTACAGTCTATATCGGGGCGTGAGTAGCAATGGAACAGAAAACCGGCGTAAGCCGAGATGCCGTTATTCTCACCGCTCGCTCGGCCAGGGCATCTCTCGCCCGTGGAAGAACCTGGCGACGATCGAGAGGCGGACCTTCGTCCCATTGCCGGGGATGCTCGCTGTCGTCTCCGGCTCGATGCTGTAGCCGACCTTGTATCCGTGGTCTCGGCCCGATTCGAGGCCGGTCATTCGGTAGACGAAGGCCGATTCTCGCGAGTCTCTGACCTTGGTGCTGCCCTCCCTGGCCGCTTCCCTCGTATCGTGGAGGCTGTGCCTGGATCTCATCGCCCCGGCCCCGTGCCAAATAGGGTGTCCTCGGGACCGCACGGACCCCCTATTATCGCGGCCTTTCGTAGGGTTTAGGTCGGTGCAGATTAGGGTCTACCCTATCTGACACCGGACGGCTCCGAGGGTTACGCCGGTTTTCTGTTCCCTTGCGACTCACACCCCATATAGGAGCGTCATGGGAACGTCACCGGCCCCCGGTTAACCACTCCGCCGCGTTCCGCCAGGCGATCCGTTCCTTCTGCTCGGGGCTGACCGCCAGCACTTCGAGCTTGAGCAAGGCCGGATCGGGATAGTTGAACGGCATGCCCGTCCCGAAGACGATCCGGCCCGGACCCAACGACTTGAGCAGCGCGCCGATCTCATCGTCCAGGAAGGCCGTCAGCCGGGAGATCTCGATGCGGTAGTTGGCGGGCAGGCCGCTGCCCTCGCGTATCAGGGGTGACCGCCCGAAGCCATCTTGCCACGAGCCGTTGAGCAGGAGGAACCGCGCCTCGGGGCAGGCGTGGACGAGGGCTGTCACGTCGTCGAGGGGGACGTCGGGCACGTCGACCAGCCAGCTTCGCTCGCGACGGTCCTCGACCCGCATCGGGATCGAGACGACCAGGCCGCGAGCGGCGGCCGCTCGCACCAGCTCGAGGCAGCGCGGGTCGGAGAGCCGGTAGTTGTGCCAGCCGGGATACAGGCGGAGCCCCCGCATGCCAAGGCGCTCGTGGCAGGTCTTCAGGTCGTCCTCCCAGCCGGCGTATGTCGGGTTGATGACCGCGAACGGGATGAGCCGGTCACGGTGGGCTTTCACCTCGCCGTCAACCTCCTCGTTGCCCGACTGGGCGTTGCGGTACGTGATGGCGCTGGCGCTCGAGACGACGGCCTTGTCGATCTTGCGGGCGTCCATCAGCTTCAGGAGCGACTCGGCCGTGTTGTGCCGCAGCCGGCGGAAGGCGAAATGGCCGAGGTAGGCGTTGACGTCGATGATCATGCTCGCCGGCGCGAGGAGCCGCTCCATGTTCTCGCCCAGGATCTTCCGGCGATCGGCCGGGGTCAGGTCGGCCCCGCGCATCCGGCCGACGGAGGCCGTCATCGACATGTCGCAGGCGAATAGGAGCCGGTCGGTGCCGAGGACCCGGGCGGCCATCTCGACGACCCCGTCGTCCGTCACGCTGCCGCTCAGGTCCAGCGAGACCCCGGGTGCATCGCGGAGGGCCTTGATCGTCCACTCCCAGTCGCCGCCGCCGCAGATGTGGGCGCAGATCAGCATGGCCTCGGGATAGCGCCGGGAGAGCTCGGCCAGGCGGCCGCCGTCGGAGATGTGGGGCTGCTCTTCGACGAAGTAGTGGCTGTGGCCCGCGTGGTGGAGGATCGGGACGCGCAGCTCGATCGCCAGCTCGACCACGGGGAAGACGACCGGGTCGGTGCATCGGTACTCGTTGTAGAGCTTGACGCCGATGAACCCGCGCCCCTCGACGCAGCGGCGGACCTCATCGAGCGCCTCGCGCGTATGGCCGGGGTTGACGTAGCAGTAGCCGAGCACGCGCCCCGGGAACCGCTTCATGGCGTCGGCCACCCATCGGTTGCAGTCGCGGAAGCCCTCGGCCGTCGCCGGCCGGCGCGGGGTGAGGATCGAGCAACAGAACTGATCGATCCCGAGCCGGTCGCCCGCCTCGATCAACTTCCGGTCGTCGTCCGCCCAGGTCGGCCGGCTGTGGTGATACAGGTGGGCGTGGGCGTCGATCACCTTCCGGGGCCGCGCGGGGTCCGGCTCGTCGCCGAGGGCGGATCGGGTGGGCGCGATCCCCAGGCCGGCCCGAGCCGCGACCGCGGCCGAGCCCATCAGCAGGGAGCGTCGTGAGACGGACGAGGCGTGCTCGGGCGTGCTCATCGTGGCCCTCGACATCACGCCTGGGCCGTCGCGGGATAGACCTTGCGGATGGCCGCGATGATGTCCTCCACGTCGCGGCGGGTGAACTTCGGGTCGAGCGCGACGCCCGCGAAGCGACGGTGGACGGCGAGCGTCCGGGGGCAGCACTCCGCCCCGTAGCGGATCGCCCGGCCGCGCGGGCTGGTGAACGAGGGCCAGTCCGGGTGGGCCGTCAGCTTCTGCTCGACGCCGGGCTGCAGCGGCTGGAGCGCGACCTCGAGCGGTGGGGACGCCGGGACGTTCTCGGCGCGCATCCCCTTGAGGAAGCGATCGCGGTGGTCCCGCGAGGGGAAGCCGAGCCAGACGGTCGATCCGGTGTCGCCCTCCGGGTCGGGGCGATGCCGCAGGCAGAGGCCCGCGAGGTCGGCGATCCCTTCGTAGACGCGACGCGCGTGGCGGCGGAAGCCGCCGACGATCGTATCGAGCTTGCGGAGCTGGGCCAGGAGCACGCCGCCGGTGAACTCGCTCATGCGGTACTGGTTGCCGATCATCCCCGGCAGGGCGGCGCCGCCGAGCATCGCCTGGTGCGGCGGGCGGAGCAGCCCGAGGTCGTGGTAGCGCGTCGCCCGCTCGAACAGGAGCGGGTCGCTGGTGACCAGCCCGCCGCCCTCGCCCGCGGTGATCGTCTTGGCGATCTGGAAGCTGTAGATCCCCACGTCGCCGATGGACCCCACGGGCCGGCCCTTGTAGCTGGCGCCGACGCTCTGGCGCAGTCCTCGAGCACCTTCACGCCGCGGCGGCGGGCGATCGACATCAGCGCGTCCATGTCGGCCGGGCTGCCCATCGTGTGGACGACCATGATCACCTTGGTCTGCGGCGTGATCTTCGCCTCGACGTCGGCCGGGTCGAGGTTGAACGACTCGTCCGACTCGGCGAACACCGGCAGGGCGGCCTGCATCACGACCGCATTGAAGCACGAGTACCAGCTCCAGGCGGGCAGGATCACCTCGTCGCCGGGCCCGACGCCGAGGGCCGCCAGCGCCGTGGTCAAGGCCGCGCTCCCCGATGTCAGCGCCAGCGCGAACTTCGTCCCCATTCGCGCGGCCAGCTCCTTCTCCAGGGTCAGCACCTTCATCGGCGGTTTCGTGCCCGGGCCGTACCAGCGGAACGGCTGGCGCTTCTCCAGGACGTCGCGGAGTTCGGCGAGCTCCTTCTCGTCGTAGAACTCCGGGCCGGAGTAGGTCGATCGGAGCGGAGTGTCGCGGACCGGGGTCTTCCCCTCGGCCGCGGGAGCGGGCGTGGGCGCGGTCGAGCCGGCAGCGGCCGCGGCGGCGGCCAGGAACGATCGGCGGTTCATGAGACGTGGCCCTCCAGAGGTTGCTCCAAGCATAGCCGTGCGGGACCGCCGAGACAACGATCCAGGTGCTTCGAGTCGGCGTGTCTTCTTGGCCCTGCAAACTGTTAGAATCGACTCCGTCTCGCGAGACGGGAGGGCCGGACCGGTCGCTCGAACGCGCCTGATCCGTGCGGCAGGAGCGCGCTTCGACCATTCCGCGAGCGGTGACGCGGCGGTCGCGAGGGCCCGATCCCGCGTGCTTGGCATCGTACTTGCATCGAAGAAATTCGGAGGCAGTTGATGGCGCCACACGAGGACGAGGAGGAGAGGCTGCGCTCCGTCGCCCTTCAGAACGCCAGGAGCATCCTCCTTGCACGCCAGCGCGCCGAGGAGGCTATGCAGAAGCAAGCGGAATGGCTGCGGATCGCGCTTTCCAGTATCGGTGACGCCGTGATCAGCACCGACGCCGAGGGTCGGGTGACGTTCATGAACGGCGTCGCCGAGGCCCTGACTGGATGGCCTCTGGCCGAGGCGACGGGGCGCCCGCTCGCGGACGTCTTCCGGATCATCAACGAACACACGCGCCAGCCCGTCGAGAACCCCGCCCTGCGCGCCCTGCGAGAGGGGACGATCGTGGGGCTGGCGAACCACACCGTCCTCATCGCCCGGGACGGGACGGAACGGCCCATCGACGATAGTGCCGCCCCCATGCGGAGCGAGGATGGGACTCCCATCGGGGCGGTCCTGGTCTTCCGTGACGTCACCGAGCGCAAGCGGGCGGGCGAGGCCCGCGCGCGGCTGGCGGCCATCGTCGAGTCGTCCGACGACGCGATCGTCAGCAAGACGCTCGAAGGCGTCATCCGCTCGTGGAACGCCGGGGCCGAGCGCGTCTTCGGCTACTCGCAGTCGGAGGCCGTCGGTCGGCCCATCACCCTGATCATCCCGCCGGAGCGGTGGGACGAGGAGCGCTCGATCCTCGAGCGGCTCTGCCGCGGCGAGCGGATCGAGCACTTCGAGACGGTCCGCGTGGCCAAGGACGGCCGGCGCCTCGATATCTCTCTGACGGTCTCGCCGATCCGCGATGACGCGGGCCACATCATCGGGGCGTCGAAGATCGCCCGCGACGTCACCGAGCGGAAGCGGGCCGAGCAGGCACTGCGAGAGAGCGAGGAGCGCTACCGGCGGGCGGCGGCCGAGGCGGTACGGGCCGCCGAGGCGAACGCCAAGTTCCGCGCCTTCTTCGAACAGGGGACGAACTTCGCCGGCGTCCTGGCCCTCGACGGCACGGTGGTCGAGGCGAACCGGCTCTGCCTCGACGCCTGCGGGTTCACTCGCGACGAGGTCATTGGCAAGCCGTTCTGGGAGTGCGGGTGGTGGAACCGCTCGCCGGCGCTGATGGAGATGGTCCGGGCGGCCTGCCTCCAGGCGGCCGAGGGGCGGCCGTTCCGCAGGGAGAGCCACTACTTCGTGGCCGACGGCTCCGAGCGGGTGGTGGACCTCATCGTTGCCCCCGTGACGGACGAGGCGGGCCGCGTCCTGTTCGTGGCCGCCAGCGGGACCGATATCACGGAGCGGCGGCGGATGGAGGACGCCCTGCGGGATCAGGACCGGCGGAAGGACGAATTCCTCGCGCTGTTGGCCCACGAGCTGAGGAACCCGCTGGCCCCGCTGCGCAACGGCCTCCAGGTGATGCGGCTCGCGGAAGGCGACCCCGGCGCCATCGCCCAGGCCAGGGAGATGATGGAACGGCAGCTTGGCCACATGGTGCGGCTCATCGACGACCTGCTCGACGTCTCCCGCATCAACCGCAACAAGATGGAGCTCCGCCGGTCCAGGGTGCTGCTCGCCGACGTCATCAGCAGCGCGGTGGAGATCGCCCGCCCGATGATCGAGGCCGCCGGGCATGAACTCACCCTGGCGCTGCCACCAGAGCCGGTCTGCCTCGACGCGGACTTGACCCGGTTGGCCCAGGTGTTCGGCAACCTGCTCACCAATAGCGCCAAGTACACCGGGCACGGCGGCCACATCCGGCTCGCCGCCGAGCGGCGGGGGAGGGAGATCTTCGTCTCCGTCCGCGACGACGGGATCGGCATCCCGGCCGAGTCGCTGCGGAGCATCTTCGACATGTTCTCCCAGGTGGACCGCAGCATCGAGCGGACCACCGGCGGGCTCGGCATCGGGCTGGCGCTCGTGAAGGGGCTGGTCGAGATGCACGGCGGCACCGTCACGGCCGAGAGCGCCGGGGTGGGCCGGGGCAGCACGTTCACGGTCCGATTGCCCGCCCTGGAGCTCCATCCCGAAGAGATGACCGAGGAGTTGCCCCGAGGCGAGCCGTCCGCCAACGGGCCCGGCCCCGGTCGGCGCATCCTGGTCGTGGACGACAATCGGGACTCGGCCCGCTCGATGGCCCGGGTGCTCAAGCTCCTCGGCAACGAAGTCCGCATGGCACACGACGGCGTCACGGCGGTGGCGGTCGCGGAGGAGTTCCGGCCCGAGGTTATCCTGATGGACGTGGGCATGCCGCGACTCAACGGCTATGAGGCCACCCGCCGCATCCGCGAGCAGCTATGGGGGCGGTCCCCCACCATCATCGCGCTCACCGGCTGGGGCCAGGAGGGAGACCGTACCTTGTCAAAGGAAGCCGGCTGCGACGCCCACCTGGTCAAGCCGGTGGACATCCGCGATCTGGAGGAGCTCCTGTCTGCGCTGGCGGGCAGCACGAACGGCGAGGATAGGCCCGGGAGTGGATCCTTGTAGGAGGCGGCTCCGTCCGCCGATCCTCGTTTCATTTCGTCCGCCGATCCTCGTTTCACTTCGTCCGCCGCGCGATCGTCTCCAGGTTGACGATCGCGGCTCGATCGCCCGCGGCGCGCACCAGGTCGCCGATCAGCTCGATCGTCCGGAACGACGGGTCGAGCACCCCGAGGCACGAGGGATGGCCCAGGAAGCAGAAGACGGCCCGACGCTCGATCGTTCGGGCGACGGCGGCCCGGATCGCCTCGAGAAACGCTTCGAGCGGCCATCGGCCGGTGCGGAACGCCGTGACGTCGCTGATCGGGCTCATCGGCAGCTCGACCAGGCCCGACGGGTAGACGAACGGCTGGGCCGGATCCTGGGCCGCGAGGATCCCCGCCATGGTCTTGTCGTCGGGGGCCTTCCCCGGAGCCTCGCCGATCGGGTGCGCCGGGTACTTGCTGCTGATCCACGAATAGCCCATCCTCAGGAGCGAGGCCTGGAGGTCGGGACGATCCTCCAGGCCGTCGGCGAACCCGCCCGGGGTGCGGAATCCGGCCGGGGCGATCCCGATCCGTTGCTTCAGCGCCCGCTCGGCCAGGCGGATGTTGTCGGCGATGACGTCCGCGGGGGCCTTCCCTTCGATCAACCACGGTGCCCGGCGGAAGCGGAACTGGATGTCCTCGCGGCGGGTCGCCTTGACGTTGACGTGGTCATACGTGTGATTGCCGACCGGATGCCCCCGGGCGACGATCTCCCGCAGCCAGCCGACATCCTCCTGCTCCATCGTCTGCCCCAGGGCGAAGAAGTGGATGACGCCGCCGCGAGCCTTGACTCGCCGTGCGGCCTCCACCGCGTAACGCTTCGTCGCGGCGTCGAGGTTCCCCTTCTCGTAGTCCCAGTGGGTCTGGTCCCAGGTCGGGAAGTTGCGGCTCATCTCCAGGTCGAGCGTGATGGCGATCAGGGCCGTCTTCGCGGGAGGCGGGTCCGTGAGAGCCTGAGCCGGCCCGACCCGCGCCAGGCCGGTGCCGAGGGCGGAGGCCAGGAAGCTGCGTCGGGTCGGCCTGGCCACTGTGGGCGGTTGCATCATCCTCGTCTCCTTTCAACGCCCGACCGCGGCCGGCACGGGTCGGACCCATGAGACCTGGGTGATGAACAGGTTGAGCGAGGCGAAGCACACGGCCGACGTGGTGGCGAACCGCGGCGTGGGATGGGCCGGGAAGGTGGCGATGGTCGCGTCGCCCACGAGGAACACGTCGAAGTCTTGCGAGAGGTTCTTGTAGCCCGCGGTCGTCGAGCAGACGCACATGTCGGTGTTGTAGCCCGCCAGCAGCACGTGCCGCACGCCCTGCTTCTTGAGGAAATCGCGCAGCGCCGGATAGCCCTCGCCGTCGTAGATCACGACGTCGTCGGGCGCGACCTCGATCGATTTCATCACGGGGATCGGCAGGTCCCAGAACCCCGGGCCGTCGTAGGCGGCCCCGGCGTCGAGGCCCGGGAACTGCCGAAAGTAATCGACCGTCGGCGTCCCCGCGGAGACGGTGATCGCGGAGGGCAGGGCCTGCGCCCGGTAGCGGAACGAGTCGAGCTTGGCCTTCAATTCGCGCCGGCCCTCCTCGCGATCCCGGTCGCCGGGCCGGCCGCGGAACGAGCGATAGAGCTTCTTGCGGATGGGGTCCTCGCGGCCGGGGAGGCTGTACGCCACCAGGGGGACCTTGCCCCGCATTGCCTTGAGGAACGGATCGATGACCGTCGCGGCGTGGTCGAGCACGATCTTGTTCTTAGCGGGCGTGCACTGGAACGCGACGCCCGCGGGCTCGGGAGTGCGCCAGCCCTGGCCGTCGTCGATGCCCCACGGGTGGACCACGATGACGACCGCGCGGTCCGCCCGCAGCCGGTTCGGCACCTCGATGATGCCCCGGGCGTTGTAGGAGAAGCGCCAGGCCCGGACCTCCAGGTCGGCACCCGGGTCGTTGACCAGGGTCGGCGCCTCGAACCGCGCCACCTCGCGGACCGGCTCGACGAATTGCGGGTAATCCGCCAGGATCGGCCGGGACCCGGCATCCGCGATCGGCTTCAGCCGGTTCTCGTAAATCCGCGTCGATGTCAACGGCTCCTCCCCGCCGCGGGCCGTCATCGTCAGGCCCGCCAGGGCGATGAGATGGAGGAATCCTGCGATGCGATGGGTCATGGGTCGTCCCTCGTGGGCTTCGGCGGTTTCGAGGCCACGGCAGTGAGAAGACACTCCGAGCGGGCCCAACCTTCTCGAACTCAGAGTACCGCCTGGATCGCCGCAAGAGTATCTGGTGGGCGAGGCGGAGAGCCGTTAGTTTCTGGGTGAAGCTCGACGGACGCAACCGGTTGACCGCATCCGACGCATCTGGAACCCGGAGGAACCTGCCATGAGGTTGCCGCGCATGACCGTCAGCCTGGCGGCCGCCCTGTTGTTCTGGCCCATCGTGCTGGTCGGCTCTCACGCCGGGAATGCGGGTCCCCGCGCCGGTGTGGGCGGTCAGGACACAAAAGCCGCTCCCATCCCGAACAGACAGCTCCGGAATTCGGGTATGTCCGGCCCGGCGAAACGACCACGTGATCCGAACGCTCCGCCATGGCAGCCGGCGCCCGTCCCGGCGACGATCCCGATCCGCGTCACCGGCGTGGCCAGGGACGAGGCGGGCCGGCCGGTCGCCGGGGCGACGATCACCCTCTACTCGATCACCGACAAGGGGTCGCAGTCGGTGGGCACGGCCACCACCGACGCGGAGGGTCGTTACCTCATCGGCGACGCCGTGCTCCCGGTAACGACTTCGTTCGGCGGCTACCGGTTCCCCAAGGAGATCACACCCTACGCCGGGTTCATCCTCAGCGGACTGGCCCCCGGCCTGGGGATCGCCTGGAGCCCGCAAGAGTCGATGTACGCCCTGGAGGAACCGCACCCCGACGACATCCAGGGGCGCTTGCCTCTGGACCAGCCCGTTACGCTCGACCTGATCTTCCCCAGGGCGGCCGTCCTGAAGGGCAAGGTCGTCGATGAGGACGGTCAACCGGTCGAGGGCGCGAGGCTCCAGGTGCGGGACGCCGACCTGCTCGATGACGCCGGGCACGAGACGAACAACCGCCAGGGGTACGACTGGAAGGCCCTGCCCGGCACGGTCGGCCGCGCCGTCACCGATCCCGACGGCGGCTTCCGCATCGAGGGGCTGGCCGACCGGGCCTGCTTCTGGATCAACGTGAACCGCCCCGAGACGGACAACGCGACCACGGCCTTCTACGCCGCGACGATCGACGGCCCGGATACGATCCACGAGCAGTTGCCTCCCCAGGCCTTCAACGGGCGGGGCCGGCATGAGGTCAAGACCAACCCGATCACCGTCGTCTTCCCGAAGATCCGGCCGATCGCCGTCACCGTGGTGGGCGACGACACCGGCCAGCCCATCGCAGGTGCGGGCGTCTATACGCTCAATGATTCCCGGGCCACGGGAATCGTCTCCGGCGGGACGACCGACGCCGCGGGCCAGGTCCTGCTCGGCCTGCCGCCGGGACGATACCGGGGCATCGTCTGCGACCCTCCGATCACGACCCGCTACATTCGCACCAATCAGCGTCCACTGATTGTGGAGCATGGAGAAGGTGCCCAGCCCTACGAAATCCGCCAGAAAGCCGGGGTCGAATTGATTCTTCAGGCGGTCGGGACGCGACCGGGCCAGCCGGTGGCCGACGCCTTCTTCTGGATGGCCCCCGAGGACCAGCCCGAGCAGACACGACAAATCCCGGTGTCAACGTTCCTCTCGGGCGAGCCCTGGACCGACGCCAGGGGCGAATTTCGGGCCGTGCTCCCCCCCGAGCCGGGCCGGCGCTACCGCTTCCGGTTCGCGGGTATCCACGAGCCGAACATGCCCCCGGGCATCAACCCGGAGTCGGCGAACAAGCACGGCTATGAGGCGTTCCCCACCCAGAGCGCGCCGGTCGAGCTGATCGCGGGCAAGACGATCCTGTTGCGGTTCATCCTGCACAAGACCGACGCGGCCGACGACCGGTGACCGCGATCCCGCCAGCTCGTTTCCGGGGGCCTCAACGCTGCAAGAAGCTGAACAGGTCGCGCAGTTGCTCGGGGCTCAACTCCTTGTAGAGCGATTCGGGCATCAAGGAGACATTCGACTCCTTGAGTTCCTGGACCTCCGCGGCGGAGACCCGGGTCTGCTGGCCCTTGGCGTCGCGCAGGACGATCATCGCGGGCGTCTGCTCGACGATCAGGCCGCTCAGGACGCGACCGTCGGCAGTCGCGACGTTATAGGCCTGGTACTCCTTGCGGACGACCCCGCTGGGGTCGACGAGGCTGACGAGCAGGAAGTCGCGGTCCTGCCGGTTGGCGTAGGTCAGGTCGGGGCCGATGGTCTCTCCTTCGCCGTGGAGGCGGTGGCAAGTGCCACAACGATCGTGGAACAGCCGGCGGCCGCGCGGGGTCGCCGGGGGCGGCGCAGGTCGTTGTTCAGCCGGCGGACCTCGGCGAGCCGCTCCTCCCGCGTCGCGCCCGGGGTCGCGCCCCAGTGCTTGCGGACCATCGCGGCGAGGTCCGGCGCCTGGAGCGCGGCGAAGCGCCCGAGCTGGTCGAGTGTCATGTCCCTGGCAGGCAGTGTGCCGCGGTCGACCGCGGCGAGGTAGGCCCGCGCCCACGAGGCCCGGCTCAGGAAAAGCTCCCGGGCCCGTGACCGCCAGGCCTCGTCCTGTCGCGAATAAGCGGCCAGCAACGCCGTTGCGATCGATCCGTCCTCGAACCGCCCGAGCGCGCTCAATGCGGCGGACCGGACCGGGGAAGGGGCGGAGTCATCACGCGCCAGGTCGAGGAGCGGGCCGAGAGACGTCCGATCCCTGAGGTCGCCCAGCAGTTCGAGCATCGCGAGGCGGTCCGGCTCAGGCGCTCGGGGGTCGGCGGCGGCTGCCCGGGCCCGCTCGCTGGCCGGCCGGCTCCCGAGCCGGGCCGCCAGCCGGGTCAGGGTTACGTCGCGAGGCTCGCGATCCGCCCGGTCGATCACGTCCCGCACCAGCCCGGCGCAACCCCGACCGACCTGCGGCCGCGCATCGCCTCGTCCAGCGCGGCCAGGAGCGGCCGCCGCGCATCCGCCGACGGGGTCGAGGCGAGCAGCCGCGCACAGGCCTCGTCGCCCGCCGGGCTGGCCTCCAGTGCGTACCGGCGAATCAGCCGGCCCTGGATCGTCGACCGGATCATCGCCGATCGCCAGGCATCGGGCGCCGTGAACAGGGCGACGGCGTGCTCCCTGTCGGTGATGGCGTGCCGCTCCACGGCCCACCACAAAAGGAGCGGCAGGTGGGGGTCATTGCCGTCCTGGTCGCGCGCCAGCAGGCGGTAGGCCACGTCGAGCCCGGACCCGGGCTCGAGCCGGCGGCCCGTGCAGGCGAGCTGGGCGCGGACCGCGACATCCGGCTCGGATGCAGCCATCTCGACGAGGCGCGCCTCCAGTCGCGCGGGCACGTGCGGCTCGTCTCCGATCAGCCGGACGGACCAGGCGCGGACGTCCGCGTCGGGGTGGCGGAGCAGCCGCTCGAACGTGCTTTCGCCGAGACTGGCGCAGCCGTACCAGGCCCACAATGCCTCGAGCGCCGCCCTCTCGCGGCCCTCCAGCGCGATCCGGCGCAGCCCGTCGGATACGCCCTCGGCGCGCCGGTCCGCCAGCAGGAGACGCGCCTTGCGCCGATACCAGGTATTCGGGTGATCGAGCAGGGCGACGAGCTGCTGGTCGGTCCGGGTCGTCAGGTCACTGTCGCGCGGTGCGAGGGGCATCGCCTCCCGCGCGGTGACGGCGAAGATCCGCCCGTTGGTCCGGTCCCAATCGGCGTCGGGATCGGGGTGCGCCGTCCGCCGATCGTGCCAGTCGGCGACGTAGAGCGCGCCGTCGGGGCCCAAGGTCATGTCGCTGGGGGCGAACCACGTATCGTTGGCGCGCAGGACGTCGCTCACCTGGCGGGCCCGGAAGGTCGAGCCGAGCCGCGAGACCTCGTGAGCGTGGATCGAGTGATCGAGCAGGTCGGCGGCGATGTAACGGCCCCACCAGGCCGGAGGCAGCGCGTCGGCCTCATAAAACAGGCCGCCTACCGACACGTGACCGCCCTTCACTCCGTCGTGCCGAACGTGGTCGAAGTAACCGAACGTATAAGGGTTGTGCAGCGGGCCGTGCTTGCCGAACGACTTCCAGTAGTAGCCCCCCTGAACGCCATGGAGCATGACGGATCCGCCGACGTTCGTGCTGGCGAAGAGCTGTCCGTGGCGGTCGAAGTCGAGGCCCCACATGTTGCCGCCGCCCTCGCAGAACAATTCGAATCGTTTCGTGCGCGGGTGGTAGCGCCAGACGCCCTGCTGGAATTCGATCCCGCGGACGCTGGCCGTCACCGTGCTCCCCTGCAGTCCGTAGAGCCAGCCGTCGGGTCCCCAGGTCAAGGAGTTGGCCACCGAGTGGGCGTCCTCCATGCCGAAGCCGGTCAGCAGGACCTCGGGATCGCCGTCGGGCCGGTCGTCGCGGTCGCGGTCCGGGTAGAACAGCAGGTAAGGGGCCTGGAGGACGTAGACGCCGCCGGAGCCGAGGGCCAGCCCGCTGGCCAGGTTCAGCCCGGCGACGAAATCGTGAGCGGCGTCGGCTCGGCCGTCGCCGTCGGCGTCCTCCAGGATCGTGATCCGATCCGCACCTTTCGGGCCGCGCGGCGGCGGCTCGGGGAGGCGGTCGTAGACGGTCCGCGAGTATCGGTCGACCGCGATGCGCCTGAGCCCGGCGGGGTTGGGGTATTGCAGGTACTGGATGACCCAGAGCCGCCCGCGGTCGTCGAATTCGATCGCCACCGGCTGGCGGACCATCGGCTCGGCCGCGACGAGGCGGACTTCGAGGCCATCGGCGACCGACATCCGCCGCGCCGCCGCTTCCGGGGGAAACCCCTGAGCCTTGGCCGAGGTCGCCGTGAGGGCGGGCGCGAGCCATCCGGCCAGCAGCAAGCTGAACACCGGCTGTAAGTTCCCGTTGTTCATGTTGAGATCGCTCCGACTCCGATGCCGGTCCGCGCGGCGAGTTCGCGCCGTCGCCACGCTTGCACCCCGCCAAGCGCAGCGGCCTCGCGAAACCGATCATAACCTACCTCTCGACGAAATCTTGAGATCAGACTCAATGCGTCCATCGGGTGGTCGGCCGACGTCAATGATCTCGGCCGGCGCCGCCCCGGTGAGACGCCAGCGAACCACGCACCGCGATCAGATTGGCCATGTTACTTGAGGCGTTCATGCTTCATAATGAGAGAAAGGGATCTTCCCGGGATCCGCCTTCTCTGTTACAAGGGGTCCGCGATGCCAGATACCGAACACGACGTATCGGGTGACCCCGTCCCGTCCGATCGGGATCTTGGGTCTGGCCATCACCCCGATGGAGCCCTCGGAGGCGAAGCGTCACTGCCGCCGGACTTCGAGGACAATCTGACCGAGCTCATCGACACGGCCGAACACTTGGCCGGTAATCCGGTTGCGGCGTGGGGGGCGATCAAGGCCGAGGTGGAGCGAAGGATCACCCACCGGCGGGAGTGGGCGCCGTCGGGGACGGGGGAGCCGACCCGTGAAGGGATCGAGCATGACCGTCCTCGCCAGAGCACAGGAGGTGCCATGCCGACCCATCCCAGCGTACCGACGCAGGTGCGCCGCCCGTTCATCGGATTCGACCTCGAGACCGCGACCTACTCGCGGCTCAAGCCCGAGTTGCTCTCCCGCTTCCCGGGAAAGTTCGTCGTGATCGTTGGGGATGAAGTGGAGGGACCGGTCGAGACCTTCCGTGAGGCCCTCCGCGCCGGCTACCGTCGGTTTGGCCTCGGACCGCTGTTCGTCAAGCAGATCCTGAACGTCGAGCCCGTCGTCGAGGTAACTCGCGACGTCGTGCCATGCCGATCCTGAGCTTCTGTCTCGACCACGCCGGCCGACCGATGGTCGAATTGTATGTGGGGGTGTCCGCTGCCGAGGCGGAATTCCGACCGTCCTGCCTTCCGGTCCCCGTACGCGCCCTGGTTGACACGGGGGCCAGCAAGACGAACGTCGTGCGGTGGGTGTTCGATCGACTCGGGCTCTCGCCGGTGGGCCAGGTACTCGCCCATACGGCGTCCACGGGGCCCACCCCATTGCCGGCCGACGTCTACGCCGTCGAGATCTCGCTGGGAGGAGAGAAGACCGGGCTCCTGGCGACGAACTTGGATGTCGTCGCCGCCGAGGACCTGAGTGGCTCGGGCGTGGAGGCCCTGCTGGGTCGGGACATTCTCGCGCGCGGCTTGCTCGTCTATGACGGCCTGGAGGGGCGATTCACGCTAGCGATCGAGCCCCCCGACGACCCGCGTGAGTGATCGGCGCGTCGCCCGCCGGGGTCGTCAGCCGCGGCCGGCATATTCGATACAATTCCACATAATCTAACATAATCTCCATTATCGGACGTTGGATTTCCGGGCCCCGAGCAGGCCCGCTCGGCGTGCCGGGTGATGATTGGGACGGGCATCGTGCGCATTGGGGAGGCCCCGCACCGGCACGCTCGGGGACCGGTTCGGCCTCATCGGGCGCGGAACGGCGTGAAGACGCTCGCTCCCCGGGCTCTATGAATTCGATCGGAGTCCCCCGTACAATCGGGGGACTCCCATTGGCAACTCCGGGTATGAATCCCCTTCGCCGGTCTCTCAGGATGACCCGAGGCCGGTCCCGGCTCGTCCTTTCGGCGGCGCAGGCATCGAGACGAGGCATCGGACATCATGGTGACGTCAGAACGATCACGGGCTCGCACGTCCTGCACGGCGCGGCCGCGACGGTGGCCAGACCGATTGGTCCTCGAGCGGCTCGAGGATCGGAGGCTCATGACCGGCGGCCCGCCGTTCTCCGTCGGCGGGGACCCGAGCGTCAACCCGGCGGATTTCCGGATCACGACCTTCGCCAGCGGCCTGAACTATCCCGACGGCATGCTGGCGCTCTCCGACGGCTCGCTCCTGGTCGGTGTGAGCAATCTCCAGGGCAGCTCGACTTACGCCGACTCGGGCGGCGAGTTGCTCCGCTTCACCGACACCACGGGCACCGGCGTCGCCGACAACCCGGCCGGGGAGGTCCTGTACAACGGCCTGCCGGGCGAGCTGACGTCGCTGAACCAGGCCGGCGATTTCATCCTGGCGACCAGCGGCGAGGCGGGGAGCGAGCGGATCTCCGTGCTCCGCATCGGGGCCAGCCCCGGCGATCCGCTGACCCTCGTCGGCAGCCTTGACTTCGGCTTCGCGTCGGGCTGGTGGCACACCACCTTCGCCAACGCCGTCTGGCCGATCCCGGGGCAGTCCGGCGCCTACGACGTGTTCTTCAACATCGGCTCGGAGAACAACGGCGTCGCGAGGGACGGCAACGGCAACGTCGTGCTGGACGGCAACGGCAATCCCACCTACCAGCTCACGACCGACACCGTCTCCGCCGGCGGCCTGCTCAACGCCACGCTCCTGGGCGACTCGATCTACATGGTGAAGTTGCAGGACAACAACGGCACCCCCGTGCTCTCGAACCTGACGCGCGTCGCCTCCGGCGTGCGGAACGCGGCGAGCATGGCGGTCAACTCCGCGGGCGACCTGTACTTCGCCGACAACGGGATCGACGGCAACGACAACGGCGAATACGGATGGAGCACCGACGAGCTGGACGAGATCCCGGCGTCGCAGATCGCGGCCGGCACCGACGAATTCTTCGGCTTCCCCGAGATGATCAACGGCCAGCTCGAGGTCAGCTACGTCAAGACGAACTTGCAGCCGGGCCAGCCGGAGTCGGTCGTCAACCCCGGCGTCGGGGTCCAGCCGCTCATCGCCTTCGAGCCGCTGGCCGACCCGAACCTGGGCTCGCTCGGTTCCAGGAGCCAGGGGGCGTCGGGGTTCGCGTTGTCGCCGCCCGATTTCCCGGCCGGGCTCAACGACGGCGTCTTCGTCGGATTCCACGGCGAATGGGATTCGGGGGGGATCGCGAACGGGAAGAATCCATTAATTTTCTCCAATCCGAGCACGGGCCAGTACTTCGACTTCATCTCCAACGACGAGGCGGGCGTCGGCCACTTCGATGGGGCCGTGTCCACGTCGAATTCGCTCTTCCTGGCCGACCTCTCGCCTGGGGGCAGCACGGAATCGGGCGCCGGCACGGGGGCGATCTACCAGATCGAGGCGATCTCGCCCACCCCGACGCCCACGCCCACGCCGACCCCGACCCCGCCGCCGAATCAGCCGCCCGTGCTCCAGCCGATCGCCGACCAGACGGTGGACGAAGGAGTGCCGGTCGCCGTCCAGGCCGTGGCCAGCGACCCCGACGGCGATTCGATCACCTTTAGCCTCGGCTCGGGCTCGCCGCCGGGCTCGGCGATCAACCCGCATACCGGCCAGTTCACCTGGACGCCGGACCCCTACTCGAGCACGGGGACCTATTCGGTCACGGTCGTCGCCACCGACGACGGCTCGCCCCCCTTGAGCGACTCGCAGTCGTTCGCGATCGATGTCCTGGCCGTCAATCATCCGCCCAACCTCGAGCCGATCCCCTCGCAACTCGCCGAGCAGGGCCAGCCGACCGAGATCCGGGTCGCGAGCTATGCCTCCGACCCCGACCGGCCGCCGCAGACGCTCACCTACACCCTGGACCCCGGTGCCCCGTCGGGCGCGAGCCTCGACCCGGCCTCGGGCCTCTTCGCCTGGACGGTGCCTCCCGACCAGACGCTCGGGGCCGATCCGATCGGCGTGACCGTGACCGACAACGGCTCTCCGCCCATGAGCACCTCGGAGACCTTCACGATCACCGTCGTGCCGTACACCCCTCCGCCGGTGCTGTCGCCGATCGCCGACCAGACGGTGGACGAAGGGGTGCCGCTCACCGTTCAAGCCAAGGCGACCGATGCCGACGCCGCCCTGACGATCACCTACAGCCTCGGCGCAGGCGCGCCGGCCGGTGCGACGATCAACCCGAATACCGGCGTCTTCACCTGGACGCCCGACCCTTACTCGAGCGCGGGGAACGACCCGGTCACGGTCATCGCCACCGACAACGGCCCGATTGTGAAGAGCGACTCGGTGACCTTCGGGATCGACGTCCTGGCCGTCAATCACCCGCCGGTCTTCACAGCGGCGATCCCCTTGCAGATCGTCGCGTCGGGCCGGACGCTCCAGTTCGTCGTGGCGGGCTACGCCTCCGATCCCGACCGCCCGGCGCAGACGCTCACCTACAGCCTGGCCCCCGGCGATCCGGCGGGGGCGAGCATCGACCCGGCTTCGGGCCTGTTCACCTGGAACACGTCCCCGGGCCAGCACATCGGGGCTTATTCCTTCGGCGTGATCGCGACCGACAGCGGCTCGCCGCCGATGAGCGCGATGACGAACTTCGTGGTCGATGTGTTCGACTCTGGCCCGGCGGCGACCGTCGCGAAGGCGAAGGTGAACGTCAAGCATGGCCTGACGATCGCGCTGCGGTTCTCCCAGCCCCTGGACGCCTCCACGGCGGCGAATCTCGACGATTACATCCTCCTTCCCGCGAAGAAGTCGAAGAAGGGGGCTCCGGCGGCTGATATCCCCCTGACCGCGAGCTACAACCCGTCGTCGAACACGGTGACGCTCGTGTCCCAGGCGAAGGTGAGGCGGGACCAGCCCCTGCGCCTGACGGTGATCGGGAGTGGTCCGGACGGCATCACCAAGATGACCGGCCTGCCGTTCGCCGGCGACGGCGTCCATGCGGGTACCAACTACGTGGCGACCATCATCGGCGCGACCATCAGGCAAACCAACGCGGCCCGGGGCGGGGGACGGAGCCGGGCGCACGGCCGGATCGTCGCCGCGCGTCACGCATCGCGGATGATCTCGAAGGCCCACCCGGTTGGGCCATTGGCCGTGACGCGTGCGGCCAAGACCGCGCCGGAAGGGCGGACGCCACGCTCCAATTGACAAGACATGGACCTACGATGACAATGACGGCTGATAGCAAGCCGCGATATCGTGATCGACCGTTCCGGCCCGGTGCGGAAGGACCTGCCAGATGGCTCGCAGGAGGGATCGCGACCGTTTGCCGGGTCCGGAGCGAGAACCTGACGGAGGCGCCGCACGCCGAGCGGACGAGCGTCGGGAGCCCCCGCCCGAACATCCACGTCATCCGGTCGTGACAACACTCGGGGGCAAACATCGCCGCACGCTGGAGGCGATCTTCGAGACGCCAACTCGGTCGGATATCCGGTGGAAGGACATCGAGGGCCTGATCGTGGCACTGGGCGGTACCGTGACCAGCGGCCGGGGTTCGCGCCGCCGAATCCTGCTCGTCAGGCCGGCCGTATTCCACATGCCGCACCCCGAGCCGACGACCGACAAGGGGGTCGTCAAAGATATGAGAGAGTTTCTCAGAAGCGTCGGAGTGATATCATGAAGCCCTATAAGGGTTACCTCGCCGGCCTCTACGTGGATGAAGAGGAAGCGATCATCCGAGGCAAGGTCCTTAATACGCGTGACACGATCACGTTCTACGGCAAGACCGTGGAGGAGGCCCTGCAGGCGTTTCGCGACTCGGTCAACGATTATCTCGACTTCTGCAAGGAAGCCGGTGTCGAACCCGATAAGCCGTTCAACGGCAAGCTGCTCATCCGGATCAAGCCGGAACACCACCGCGACCTGAGCCTCATCGCTCTGGAGGAGGGACGGAGCATCAACTCGTTGGTGGCGCATCTCGTGACAAGGGCGATCAGGACAAGTAAGAACCGGCCTCATCCGACGCCGGTCACGCCCTCGGGCGACGATCGATCGTCGGAAGAAAAGCCCGGCGAACGGGGCGCCCCGGAGTCGCCGCCGCGAACCCGACGTAAGTCTCCGGCGCCCGCGTCCAGGAGACGTGTCAAGGCCAAGTAGAGGATTCATCCCGACTTATCAAGGCGATCCACCCCCCAGATCGGCCATGGAAGGACCTCTTCGGAGGGCGGCAAATCTTCCGTGGAAGAGAGATGACCCCGGCGCTCCGTCTATCGGTGCCTCACCCCGACCCGAACTGGCCGTAGACGTCATCGTTGCTGGTCGAGGCGGTATTCCCGAAGATCCGGGTCGCCTGCTCGGTCGAGCCGGGGCCGGCGAGGTAGATGCCTCCGCCGAGGCCCGCTCCATCGTTGCCATCCGCCCCGCGGGGGCTGGCGCAGCCACCGGTGCCGCCCTCGGCCTGGTTGCCGGCGATGACGACGGCATCCAGCGCGACGGTCGAGCTGGCATCGACAGAGATCCCGCCGCCATCGGCTTGGCCGCCGTCGCCCCCGACGGCTCCCGAGCCGCCCGAGCCGCCGAGGGCCGCATCGCCGGAGATCGCGACGTCGGTCATCTGGACGCTCACGCCGGCCGGCGGGACGGTGATCTGGAGGCCGAGGCCGCCGCCCTGCGCACCGCCGCCCGCGCCGCCGGTGCCGCCCCCCGTCGCGTTGCCTCCTGCCCCGCCCGCAGCGGTCGTCCCCGTGATCGTCGTCCCGGCGATGGTCGCGACCGAATATGGGTTGATGTAGTAGTCCGCCTGGATCGCCATCCCGCCGCCCAGGGCACTGCCCCCTGCCCCGCCACTTGTCCCATCCCCGCCGTCGCCCCCACGTGCCGCGCCGGTGACGATGGCCGTGGCACTCACGTCCAGATTCTCGAAGCTACCGATCGATCCGCCCATCGCGGTCCCGCCGCCGCCCGCTCCTCCCGCCCCGCCGTTGCCGCCGGCGCCGGCGATCGCGTCGTCGGAGAGGAACGTGCTCGAATCGACGTCCGCCGTGAAGATGACGAAACTGACGATGTCGATGGCCCCGCCATCGGCGCCGCCGCCCGGACCGCCGTTGCCGGAGGTTCCCCCCGTCCCACCGGCGCCGCCGCCGGTCGTGTCCATCGCGAACGTACTGGAGTAAACGAGGAGCCCGTACCCATACGCCTCGATGGCCGCTCCGCCGCCGGCGCCGCCGGTCCCGCCGGACCCACCCACCCCGCCGGTCCCGCCGGTCCCGCCCACCGACTGGTCGCCGAGGAAGGAACCGGCGACGACGGTCAGCATGCCGTAGGCAGCGATGCCGCCCCCGGACGCGCTCCCGCCGGGCTCCCCATCACCGCCCTGGACGACGGAACCGCCCGCGCCCCCCTGGGCGAGATCGGCGTCGAATGTCCCGCTCTTGACGATCAGCGTCGCCGTGGCACTGTTCGAGATGGCGCCTCCGAGGCTGAATCCCCCCTGCCCGTTGGAGCCCGCGGTCGGGCCATCGGCACCGGCGCCGCCCAGGGCGGTATCGCCCAGGAACACACTACCATCGACCTGGAACGTCCCGACGCTCGATTCGATGTCGATGGCCCCGCCGATGCCGGCGCCACCGAATCCGTTGCTCGAGCCGGCCGGCGCCTCGACCGCGGCCCCGGTTCCGCCCTGGGCGATATCCTGGATGAACGTGCTCGACCGGACCGTGAAGCTCGCGGCGTCCGTCTCGATCGCCCCGCCGTCTCCGCGGCCGCCATAGCCGTTCCGGGCCCTCAACCCGCCCATGCCGCCGACCCCGCCCATGCCGCCGATGGCCTGGTCGCCGAAGAAGCCGCTGCCGGAGACAGAGAGGGTCGTTCCGGCATCGGCGAAGATCGCCCCGCCCTCACCGTTGCCGCCCAGCCCGTTCGCCGTGCCGGAGCCACCCGTCGCGCCCTCGGCGCCCTCGGCGACATCGGCGAGGAAGGTGCAGTCCTGGACGGTCAGCGAACCGGCGCCCGTCACGGCGACCCCGCCGCCCTGGCCGGCTTGACCCGGGGTCATGCCCATGGCCTGGTCGGCCGTCAGCGTATCACGGACCAGGGTCAATGATCCGCCCTCGTCGAGGAGGCCGCCGCCGATCGTCGCCAGGCCGTTGACGATCGACAGCCCCTCGATCGTCACGCTCGGGGCCGGATCCTTCCGCTTGAACGCGCCCGTCCTCGCCCCCTTGGGCCGCGCAACGACCACCACCTTGGCGCCGGCCAGCGGGTGGCCCGCGGGGTCGAGCACGCGGCCGGCGACGGTCGTGAAGCCGTCGAACGTCGGCCGGGTTCCCGCCCTTTGCCGCAGCCGCCGCTCGCATCGGGCCGCCGATCGCGGCGGTGCGATCGGGGACATCCTTCAGCGAGGGATGGCGCAGGACGATCGCGCCGAGCGCCAGGCAGCCCAGGGCTAGCCACGAGATGGCGATCAGCCCGAGTCGCCTCGCAGCCATCGATCGGAGCACCGCCCGCGCGAGGATCGTCGCGGCGGGCGAGGGACCTTCCGCGGCGGCAAACTGGACGGCGGCCCGGGCCGTGAGGTATTCGAGTCCGGATGGGAGGCGAGCCGGGCCGAGCCCGGGTGGTAGGCCCGCGCCCCCCAGGGCCGATGGGAGCGTCACGCCGCGGCGGGTCAGGCCGGCTCGGAGCCGCTCTCGCGCACGGGCCAGGCGACTGCGGACCGGCCTCCGAGTAGCATTGGACCAGAAAACTGGAATAGGGACGAAATCCCCTGGAAAACCAGCGATTCCCGACGCTCTCTATTGCTAATGCGAGCATGCCATAACTGAGTGTATAAGCCGTGTTATACGCCGAGTTCCCGTGGAAACCGGTGCAAATCGGCTCGATTTCGGCCCCGTAGCCCCGGAAAAACTCGGCGTATAAGGCCTACTCCAGGTTTCTGGTCCAATGCTACTCACGCCCCGGACCGTGCCGACCGGGCAGCGGAGCCGCCGCGCCGCCTGGTCGTGGGTCAGGCCCTCCAGGTAGCACAGGACGATCGGCAGGCGATAGCGGGCCGGCAAGCGGCCCAGCTCCTGATGGACCGCATCGAACCGCTCGTGGGACGAGCCGGGATCGACCGCCGGCTCGATCACAGCCTCGCCTCACGATCGATCCTCCCCGACCTCGCCGCGACGCCGGCGCTCGAGGCGATGCCTCGCCTTCCGGGCTGTCCGCATCGCGACGCCGTACAGCCAGTTGCCCAGCCGTTCGGGGTCGCGGATCATCCCGGCCTTGCGGGCCAGCACCAGGAAGCCCGCCTGGGACGCATCCTCGGCATGATGGTGATCCCCCAGGAGCTGACGGCAGACACCCAGCACCATCGGGCCGTGACGTTCGACCAGGACGGCGAACGCCGCCTCGCCCGCGAGGTCGCGGCGGGCCGCGAATCGCTCGAGGAGTTGCCCGTCGGTCAGGTCGGCGACGGCGCCGACCTCGAAGAGCGCCTCGATCTGTCGCAGGACGGCCCCGCGGGCACGACAGGCCATGACTGACTACTCCCCGGCGGCGAACCTCGATCCGGCCCGAGCCCCTTCAAGGGATACTGGCCCGCCTGGGCTGCGCGGCCTGGTTCAAAATCCGCCTTTCCAGGGTAACAGTTTGACTCTCCCGCAGTCACGGCGCGGACGATCCCCGTGCCTGGGCCAGCCAGGCGCTCGGGGCGACCGCAATGAGCCGGCGGATCACGCGGGGCGGGCAAAGCGACGGAATCCCAGCAGTTCCAGCCAGTGCCCGTGCACCGCACCGGTCAGCAGTTCCGCCGGCGTCCGGCCCTGCCGCTCCGGCCGTTCGCTCCGCTCCAGCACGCGGTGGTTCAGGTAGAACCGTAGCAGGTCCAAGTAATCGGCCCCGAGATGACGGCGCAAGCTGAAGTACGTCCGTAGCCGACTGTTGAGGTTCTCCACCAGCGAACTGGCGCACACCGTCCCCGCGGCCAGCGCATCGACCGCCCGGCAGGCCGCGTGCGACCACCCGCGAAGCTGGGGCCGCACTGCCGACTCTTCGGCCCAGCGCACCGGGTCGCTCTCGTCGCGGCACCGGGCGTTCAGCAGGCCACGCAGGCCATCGGCCGCCACCCCCCACGCCACCGCCATCTGCCCCAGCTCCTCGTCCAGCGCCCGGGCGAAGGCCAGCAGGTCGTCGCGACGGTTCTTCAGCAGCCGGTAGATCGGCCCCAGGCGGTGCGCAGGCCGGGACCCGCGCTTGCAGTTCGGCCAAGATGAAGTCGTACAACACCAGGCGGTCGGCGTGGCACGGCCCGGCCAGTGCGAGCACGTCGTAGCGGAGCCAGTCTCCCAGCAGTCGGACATCGTCCGCCAAGGCGATGGCCGGGTCGCACGCGACGCGGGCCCGCCGCAGTCGCTGGGCCGCGCCCTGCGCCGGCCGGCCCTGCTGGCGCACTCGGGCCTGCTCCCGCTCCAGGCGCGCGCAGGCCTCCAGCGCGTCGTAGGCCCGGTTCTCCAGGTAGGAGACGGCCTGCTCGAGATCGCGCAATAGATGGAAGACATCGCCGCGACAGGGGACCTGGGGCAGCGCCAGGGCCTGGCCGGCGCGGAGGCCGGTGCCGAAGTCGGCGACGATGGCGTCGGGGGCGAAGCCGTGCTCGGCCAATTCCAGCAGCCGCACCGCCCAGGTGTCGGCATCGCGGTGCTCCTCCTGGCTCAAGAGGTAGCAGAACGTGGAGGCGGTGTTGACACCCACCAGGACCGGGTGGCCGGCCTGGAAGATCTCGTCATGGGCTCCGACGCGGACGGCGGCCAGGTCGTACGAGTCGTTGATCGCGCGGGCCCGGGCGACGGCGGCCTGGACGACGTTATGGACGGTGCCCAGGGAGGTCTCGGTGTCGAAGAGGTCACGCAACAGCGCGATGACGCCGCGGTAAGGGCTGTGACAGGCCAGGACCAGGGTGAGGATCAATTGACGGAGCCAGGACGTGGTGACCGGCAGGTGGAAGAGGACCTCCTGGGCCGCTGGAGGCGGGTCGAAGGCGTGGTCCAGGGCGAGTTGGGCGGTGTCGGCCTGTCGGTAGAGGAACTGGCGGCTGACCTGATGTTGGCGGGCCAGTTGGGCGACCGGCTGCGAGCCGTCGAGGACCTGGAGGGCCAACTCCTGCCGCTTTTGGGGCGGGAGTTGCTGAGCGGGGCAAGGGATCGAGACGGCGGCCGGGAGCGGATCGGCTTGCATGGCGGCAACCAGAGGCATAGTCTGAGCGAGCATGTCTGCTTCCTCCGTGTGATGGCGTTGGCTTGGAACCCCATCGCCAGCATGGAGGAAGCAGGCATTTCAGAGAAGCTCCCACTGGTCACGCTAGTGTTACCCGACTTTGAACCAGGTCGGCTGCGCCAATCCCTTTTTCTCCCAAGTGATGAGGCGGAAATCATTTAGAGCGCCTAAAACAACCCTACCAATCGGGGGTCTCTACGAGAGACCGAACAGGACGAGGAATCGATAGGTGATGAGGACTTCGGCGAGGTTACATAGGCCTTGATGGATGTCGTGGCGCGGATCGAACCGCACGCGCAATCGGCGGAACTGATGGAACCAGCGAATCGTTCGCTCGACCACCCAGCGATACACGCCCAGGCCACTGCCGTGGGGCGTCCGTCGCTTGGCCAGCTCCGGATCGATCCCCCGGTCGCGCAACTCCTGCCGTTGGCCTTCATCATCGAAGCCCCGGTCGCCCATGGCGCGATCCGGGCGGTTGCGGGGGCGGCCCGGCTTGCCGGCGATGGGAGGGACGGCATCGATCAACGGCACGGTCAAGTTGGCGTCGGGCGTGTTCGCCGGGATCGTCTCGATGACCAGGGGGACGCCCTGACCGTCGGTGACGATCGCGTGCTTGCTCCCCGGCCGCGAGCGATCCACGGGGCTGGGGCCGGTCTGTTCGCCCCCGCCGACGGCGCGGACGTGACCGGTGTCCACGATGAACCGACGGAAGTCGATCTTGTCGGCGCCCCGGAGCCTGGCCAAGAGGATCTCCTGGATCCGGCCCCAGACGCCGGCGGCCTGCCAGTCGCGCAGTCGGTTCCAGCAGGTCATGCCGCAGCCGCAGCCCATCTCCGGCGGCAGCTCTTCCCAGGGGAGGCCGGTCTTGAGGAGGAAGATGATCCCGGTGAGGACCTTGCGATCCTCGAGGAAGGGGCGCCCGCCCTTGGGCTGAGGCGGATGCGGTGGGATCAGGGGCCGGATCAGTTCCCAAAGTTCGTCCGGGAGGAGGGGCTTGGCCATGATGCATCCTTCTGAAGCGGAAACAACGGGGCTCGGTGACTCCTTGGGACATGGCTGCAAATCGGCGGCCAACCACCGGGTTGTTTTAGGCGCTCTTAGATCCGGGTCGATCTCAGAATGCCCTCGGCGACGCGCCGGCACGGCACAGATGCCTCGCATTCGCGCCTCGAGCCGCGCACAATGGGTGGCCCAGGGCCGCCCGGCGGCGGCGCCGGTGCGGTCGCGGACGACCGGATTCGGCGAATATCGGGGGCCTGCGTGCGAACTCTCTGCTGTGCCCCCACCCGCGATGCCCGCGAGTGACGGCCCAGGCTCGATCTCCCCCGGGAGCGGAAAACCTCATGACCGTGCTCTTCGCCCTCAGCTCGACGGCCACGATCCTCATCGTCGCGGGCATCGTGATCCTGCTGTTCCTGTTCTTCGCGGTCGGGCTGTACAACAGCCTGGTGACGCTGCGCAACCGATACAAGAATGCCTTCAGCCAGATCGACGTCCAGCTCAAGCGGCGCTACGACCTGATCCCCAACCTGGTCGAGACGGCCAAGGGCTACATGAGGCACGAGCGCGAGACGCTCGAGGCGGTGATCAACGCCCGCAATTCGGCCGTGACCGCCAGCCAGCGCGCAGCCGTCGCACCGGGCGAAACGGCGGCGATGAACGGCCTCAACCTGGCAGAGACGCAGCTCTCGGGGGCGCTCGGCCGCCTCTTCGCGCTGGCCGAGGCCTATCCCGACCTCAAGGCCAACCAGAACATGCTGGCCCTCCAGGAAGAGCTGACCTCGACCGAGAACAAGGTCGCGTTCGCCCGCCAGGCGTTCAACGACGCCGTCACCACGTACAACACCGAGATCCAGAAGTTCCCGAACAACGTCCTCGCCGGCATGACGGGATTCGCCCCGGCCCAGCTCTTCGAGACCGAATCGCCCAAGGAGCGCGAGGCGCCGCGAGTGGCCTTCTGAACCGAGCGATGAGCCTGCGACCCGCGGCGCGACGCCCTTCTCATCCCGGCCTGGTTCCCGAGCATCCTCCATGGACTTCTTCCAGCACCAGGAGACCGCCCGACGCCGGACCGGCCTCCTGATCTTCTATTTTGTCTCGGCGGTGGTGCTGATCGTCCTCTTGACCTACGCCATCGTCGCGGGGGCGCTGTTGCTGGCGGGGCCGGACCGGGGCCCGCGGCCGCATCCCGCAGTCGCGCTCTGGGACCCGGTGCTCTTCGCGATCGTGGCGCTGGGAACGCTGGCTTTGGTCGGTGGCGGCAGCCTGTACCGGGTCGCCTCCCTGGCCGGCGGCGGGCACACCGTGGCCGAGATGATGGGCGGGCACCCCTCCTGCCCCAGACCACCGACCCCGATGAACGGAAGATCCTCAACGTCGTCGAGGAGATGGCCATCGCCTCCGGCACGCCGGTGCCGCCGGTGTACCTGCTCGAGCAAGAGGACGGCATCAACGCCTTCGCCGCGGGATACACGCCGGGCGATGCCGTCATCGGCGTCACCCGCGGCTGCATCCGCAACCTCACTCGCGACGAGCTCCAGGGGGTCATCGCGCATGAGTTCAGCCACATCTTGAACGGCGACATGCGGCTGAACATCCGCCTCATCGGCGTGCTCTACGGCATCCTGCTGATCAGCATGACCGGCTGGATCATCTTCCGTTCCACCGCCGGGTTCGACCGGTCCTCTGACAGGAGCGACGGCGAGAAGCGGGGCGGCAATCCCTGGCCGCTGGTCGGCCTGGCGCTGTACGTGCTGGGGTATATCGGAGTGTTCTTCGGCAACCTGATCAAGGCCGCCGTGAGCCGGCAGCGCGAGTTCCTGGCCGACGCCTCGGCCGTGCAGTTCACGCGGAATCCGGATGGGATCGCCGGGGCGCTCAAGAAGATCGGCGCACTGGCCGAAGGCTCCCGCGTCGCCGCCCCCGAGGCCCAGGAGGCCAGCCACCTGTTCTTCGGCGACGCCGTCGGCCACCTGCTGGGTTTCTTCGCCACGCATCCCCCGCTCGATGAGCGCATCCGCCGCATCGATCCCTCGTTCGACGGGGATTTCTCCGGGGTCCGCGTCGGGACAGCCGGGCCGCCCCGGCCCGAGTTGACCGCCGCGGCCACGCTCCGGCCCCAGGGTCGTCCCGGCCGCGGGATCATCCGCCTCGATCCGGAGGATGTCGTGAATCGCATCGGCACGATCGAGCCCCGGCAGCTCGTCTACGCCTCGGCCGTACTGAGTTCGCTGCCCGAGCCGCTCAAAGCCCTCGCCTATGAGCCCTTCGGCGCCCGGGCGATCGTCTTCGCCCTGCTCGTGGACCGCGAATCCGAAGCCGTGCGCGCCCTCCAGCTCGAGCGGCTCGGTGCCTACACCGAGCCGGCGCTGCGGCGCGAGGTCGAGACGATCCTGCCGCTCGTGCAACGCCTCTCGCCCGAGGTGCGGTTGCCCCTGGTCTCGATGGTCGTGCCGACGCTCAGGCGGCTCTCGCGCGACCAGCTCGAAGCGTTCGCCGCCGGCGTCCGCGAGCTGGTCCGGGCCGATAACCAGGTCAGCCTGTTCGAGTACGCGCTGCAACGGCTCCTCTTCCGCCACCTGGCCGCCCATCGCGGCACGGCCCCATCATCCGCCAATCCATCGAGATCGGCCGATCTCCTGGTCGGGCCGGTGCGGCACGTGCTGGGGGTCCTGGCCCATGTGGGCAGCTCCCGGCCATTGGACGCGGCCGGCGCGTTCGCCTCGGGGATTCGGGCACTGGGCTGGCCCGGGGTCGATCCGTCCCTGCCGCCGCGCGACCTGGACCTGCGGAAGCTCGACCATGCCCTGGACCAGCTCGACGCCGCCGCGCCGCCACTGAAGCGGCGAATCCTCTCCGCCTGCGCGGCCTGCATCGGCGCGGACGGCAACGTCACCCTCGAGGAGGGTGAGTTGCTCCGGGCCATCGCGGATTCGCTGGGGTGCCCCGTCCCCCCGCTCCAATCACTGACGAGCCCCGAAGCGGCCGGTGCCGACTCGACCGCCGCATTCACGCACCTCGAGAATTGAACGCCGCCTGCAACTCCTCGTTGGTCGGCAGCATGAGCCTGAGGCCGTCGGCAGAACGAGGGACCCAGGCAAGCAAGTACCGGCGCCCGCACCCGTCGCACCTGCCGACGAACCGCCGGGGCTCGTCCGCGTCCGGCTGATGGATCTCGAAGGGCACACCGCAGTTCCGGCAGCACACCCAGGTGGCGTCCTGGGGACACAGCAGCACCGCGGCGACGGGCCTGGTCACGGGGAGGAAGCGACCGGATCCCGACGTGATCCGCTCCCCACCTGGCTATATTGAGGGGCTTCACCGGTCAGCAGCCAGTGCGGGCATGCCCCGGTCAGCATGATGAAGCGGAGCATGACCAGGGCGGGCATGACGATCCCGGATTCATAGTTCGTCCACGTGCGAAAGGGCAACTGCAACGCCTCGGCCAGCATCGGGCCGCCATTCTCGCCGTAGAGTTCGACTCGAATCTGACGCACTCGTCGGCACAGGCCGTCGCGCTGTTGCGTCATGACATGACTCCCTGACGTCGCGATTTGATGAACTGCTTGGATTCCGCAAGTGGGCGCTTATTATAACTGAGGATACGCCGAATGACAATAGTTAACAAGAATTAAACACAATTGTTAAGTCAATGAATCGCAACGGATTCTGATGAATCATGATGACTCGCACGCCGCCAGTGTGACCGGCTGCGAGGCTTGGCCCGGGAGTTGCGTGGATGATCGGCCGAAACCTCGCACGTCGAGTCTTGCAACCTATCTCGGTCGGGAGATCTCATGATCAAGGCTGTCATTTTCGATATCGACGGGACGTTGATTGACTCGGTCGACCTTCATGCCGCAGCCTGGCAGGAGGCGCTGCGACACTTCGGCCACGACGTGCCATATGAGAAGGTCCGCCAGCAGATCGGTAAGGGTGGGGACCTGCTCATGGCCGCGCTCTTGCCGGAAGACGACGTCCGGCGCCGGGGGAAGGAGATCGAGGAGTACCGGCTCGACCTCTTCAAGCGGGAGTACCTCCCGCGGGTCCGGCCGTTCCCGATGGTCCGGGAGCTGTTCGAGCGGATCAAAGCGGACGGCCCGCGGATCGCGCTGGCCTCCTCCGCCAAGGAGGAGGAGCTGGAGCGCTACAAGGAGATCGCCGGCATCGCTGACCTCCTCGAGGCCGAGACCTCTTCGGACGACGCGGAGAGATCCAAGCCTCACCCGGACATCTTCGAGGCGGCGCTGGCCCGGCTGGAAGGGATCGAGGCGGCCGACGCGATCGCCGTGGGCGATACTCCCTACGATGCCCAGGCCGCCGGGAAGGTCGGGCTGCGCACGATCGGCCTGCTCTGCGGCGGCTGGCCCGAGCGAGAGCTCCGTCAGGCGGGCTGCATCGCGATCTACCGCGGCCCGGCCGACCTCCTGCGTCATTACGATCAATCTCCCCTGAAGGGATGATCGCTGCGTCGGGTCGGCCCGGTCTCGGCGCGGGCCTGATGTTCCGCTCCTTTCCTGCGCCAGACCTCAATCTCGCCGAACCGCGTCATCGGTTCGTAATGCCGGCGCACCGCCGGCGCGAGGTGCTGGACGGCGGCGGCGAGCCGGAGATCGGGGTCCAGATTCTCTTCCGACGGTGCCCAGACGACGAGCGTGTCGTCGCCCGCGCTCTCGAGGGCGGCGAGGAAGTCGGGCTCGTCGCCGGGATTGACGGCCAGCCAGGCGATCGACTCGGCGGGGAAGACCGGCAGGCGGGCCGCCGGTCCGGTCAAGGCGGGGCAATCGCGGAGGATGTTGGCGATGCGCGTCCGGGGCGATGTCTCGCCCCTCAGGTAGAGCAAGAGCGCGCGGTAGTCGCGCCACGGATAGGACGCCACCCCCGAATCGGACCCCGGCTCGATGTAACCCAGCGGCGCCTCGTCCGGCATGCGGCCCTGCTCCAGCGCGGCGACGGCCCGGCGGCTCTCCCCCACGCCGCAATACCTCGGCCGCGCCACGACCCCCGAGGCCAGCATCGCCAGCAGGATCACGCAGAGGCGCAGCGATGGCCGCGCCAGTCCGGCCTCGAGCAGGACATGGATCAAGATCGCCACATTCGCCGAGAGCACGATGACGTAAGGGTGCGTCAGATACGGCCAGGGGACGGGGCTGAGCGGCTTGTAGAACCAGGCCCCGGCCAGGGCCATCAGCCAGGTCGTGATCGACACGCCCGAACCGACCCCGGAGCCCGAGGCGACCATCAGGATGGAGCAGGGAATCACCAGGTAGTGCCAGTCCACGCACTGATTGATCATCACCCGGATCATGCGCCAGGGCGTGAACTGGTTGTACGGCCCGCCGTAGGCGACGACCCGGATGCAATCGAGGAAGTCGGACCAGGTGCCGTCGAGCCAGAGCGGCAGGAAGCCCAGCGCGGTGAACGCGGCGGCCAGGGCGGCCCAGGCGGCCGTGGTCCGCACCGCCTCGCGGGGCGACCAACTCTCCTCCGAGCGATCGTCGCCCCGGGCGATCCGGAAGGCCAGGGCCGGGGCGAGCAGGACGACCTGAGGCCGAATGATCAGCGCGGCCGCCGCGCAGAACGCCGAGGCGACCCGGCCGCTACGCGTCGGCCAGCCATCGGCGATCATCAGGCCCAGCATCAGGAACAGCGGGCCGTGCCAGTCCTTCTGGATCACGTTCCGATAATCCAGGCTCAGGTAATAGCTCAGGAACGACGCGTAACCGATCGCCCCGGGCAGCAACCGGCCGAACCGCCGCCGGCTCCAGAGCAGCATCGCCGCGCCGAACGCGACCACGAAGGCTGCATCCATCGCGAAGGCCGGCGCCGTCCGGCCCCAGCCGAAGACCTTGCCGACGGCCCAGAACAGGTAGATCGTGCCGGGGAAGTTGTTCTCGCGCAGGTCGCGGTCAGGGCGCAACCCGGTGTCCCAGCCGAAGGCCAGGGTGGAGAAGACATCGTGGTCGACGAAGAACGGCCAGGTGAGGAGGTGGGGGATCCAGGCGGCGAGCTGGAACGCGCACAGGCCGACGACGATGGCGGTGAGCGGCCCCCTGAGCATCCATGACGCGATCCGGTCGGCCAATTCGGCTGCCTCCCTCCATGATGCGAACCGCAAGACACGCGGCCAACCGTCGCGCCGCGCGATCGAGGTTGCAGCCCCTCGGCGCGGCGGAGCCCGGGGCACTTCCTTGGCCATATGCGCGGCCCGGGATCGTCGGGGATCTTACCCGATCTCGCCCCGAGTTGTAAACGCGGCGCGAGGGGCGAAGCGAGCGCGGGGTGTAAGACGCGGTTCGCGCCGCCCCGGTTACCTGGTAGCATGTCAAGCCGAGTTTCCCAGATTGTCAATCTCCCGAAGTCCAAGGAGGGACAACCCATGCCTTTTCGTAAGTCGCCATCGATGGATCGCACCGGGGTCGAGCGGATGGCCGAGGGGTGGGGGAGAATCGTGGCCCGACGGGTCCATGAGGACGTCGGGGCGGACCTGGACCTCGATGCCGACGACATCGAGCAGATGGCCGCGACCGCGGCCCGCGCCGTGGCCAGGGGGACCATCGAGGAACTCCTGGAGCGGAAGGCTTCCCTCCTCGGTGCCGAGCAGCCCTGCCCGACGTGCCAGCGGCCCTGTGTCGTGCGACGCGAGCCACGAGCGATCGACTTCTGGGGCGGCGAGGTCGCCTACGCCGAGCCCAAGTGCCACTGCCCGGCTTGCCGCCGGGATTTTTTTCCCTCAGCGGCCGAGCTTGCGGCTGACGGCACATGACTACAGCCCCTCGGTCCTGGGCAAGGTCGTCCGCAGTGCCGCCCGAGAGCCCTCCTTCCGCGAGGCGGCCGAGGCGATGGCCGACCTGGCCGAGGTGACCCTCAGCGGCCGGCAACTCGGCCGCATCGCCCGGGAGGTCGGCCAGCAATTGCAAGCCTCCCGGGATCATCACGTGAGCCGATTCCAGGCTGACGCGTTGGAGCCTCGGGTCGCGACGCGACCGGCGTTGGCGGTGATCGAGGTCGACGGCGGCCGGCTCCAGATCCGGGGCAAGGGCGAGGGCCCCGGGGCCCATGAGGCGTCCTGGCGCGAGGACAAGATCGCGGTCCTGGCCACGATGACCCGGGTCGTCTCCGCCTCCGACCCGGAGCCGGAGCTACCCGACTGCTTCCGCGACCGGGGATTCGTCGAGAAGGTCATCGGCGCCATCGGCGGGGACGGCTCGATGGGCCTGCCGGCCGCGGCGCCGGAGTGCTTCCTCGATCCGCCTCTCCCGCTGTCCCTCGAGCCTCCCGCTCCACCCAGGGGGCCGGAACTCTCGGTGCGCACCTACGTGGCCAGTACCTGCCCCAGCGATCAGTTCGGGCCGATGGTCGCCGCCGAGGCCCGACGGCGCAACTTCACGGAGGCGGCCGCCCGGGCGTTCCTGGGGGACGGCTCGGCCTGGATCTGGGGCTTGCAGGCGTCGCTCTTCCCGACCTTCGTGCCCGTCGTTAACTTCCTCCATGCTCTGGGCCACGTGTTCGCGGCGGCCAAGGCCGCGGCGACCGATGCCGAGGGGCGCTGGGAGTTGTTCCAGGGCTGGGCGGAGGCCTGCTGGAAGGGGCGCGCCAGCCAGGTGATCGAGGAACTTCGCACCTTGCGGGACGTGCAGGCGTGCCTGTCGGTGGCCGATGTCGGACGCCTGGCCAACGATGACCCTCGGGGGATCATCGCCCGCGAGCTCGGCTATCTGGAACACAATCGGCAGCGGATGGACTACCCGCGCTATCGTCGCGAGGGATTGCCGTGGACGACCAGTCACGTGGAGTCAACGGTGAAGATCTTCAACCGCCGGGTCAAGGGCTCGGAGAAGTTCTGGGGCGAGGCCGGGGCCGAGGCGATCCTCCAGCTCCGGGCGGCGTTCCTCTCCGAGGACGGCCGCCTGGACCGGCACTTGAAGGAGACGCCCTGCAGCCCCTTCCGCAACTACAAAACCAGGGAAACTAGGAAAGTGGCGTAGCACTTCTGAATCACAAACCGCGTCTTACACCCGCGAGCGCGGACGATCGGAGGATTCGCCGGCGCATTCCGGAGAACTTGGATCGTCGGGGCGATCCAAGGCGTCGGTGGAAGAGGGGTGTTTCTCCCGAGAAAGTGCTGAACAGCCCGGCCGGCGAGTCGGCAAGAGGAGCAAGAGGAGGCCAGAGGATGATACGCCAGTAAACACTCGCAAGGCGTCGCGAGAGATGCTAAGATAGGGAGTCGCCCGATCGGACCCGATCCGGGGAGCAGAGGAAGCGACGCATGCGGGGACGATGCCCGTTCCCCGTCAGGATCACGAGGTCAGAGATGCGCAACCAAGCGGGTGAGCTGGAGCTCTTCAGCACCGAGGAGCTCATCGACGAATTGATGAAGCGGACGACCTTCCAGGGCGTCATCGTTCACGCGCGCGACGGGGCGAAGAGCCGGCACTGGTCCGGCGAGCGGATCTTCCGGGTCCGCATCAATCAGAACCTCGCTCCCGAGGAGGCGAGCCGCCTGCTCGACGTCGTCAGCCAGCACATCGGCGGGCCCGAGCGAGGCTGGTAGCCGTCCCTCGGCGAAGGCGAACGCGGGCGGGAGCACGCATGCGGCGGCACCCCCGCCCATGGAATGGTTCGCGCCGATTCGAGGGCGGCGCCGGACGACGCGATCGCCCGACGCCGCCGGCTCTCGCTCACAGCACGGTGCGGCCGGTGCCGAGGTCGGCCGTGTCTTCCATGTCTTCGTCGATGGTGCGCCCGCTGCCGATGACGTCCTCGCCGCGGACGGGGATGTCCACGGGCTTGTTCGCGGCCGTCGCCGCGGTGCCGGAATAGTCCGGGCGGGTGCTCATGTCGTACGCGCCATAGCGGCGGAAGATCGCGATGGCGTCGTCGGCACGGCCGTTGGCCTGGACGGTCACGATCGTCCGGCCCGCTTCGAATTCGTCCTGGTAGTACCGGGCCTCATCCTCGGGGATGCCGGCCCCGACCAGGGCGCCGACCAGCCCGCCGACCCCGGCGCCGATCGCGGCATTGGAGAGGACGATGCCCAGGGTGCCGCCGGCGATCGCCGGTCCGATGACGGGGATGACCCCCGAGAGCACACCGAGGCCCGCCAGCGCGCCGAAGCCCAGGCCGGCCAGGACTCCCGTGACCGCGCCCGTCCCGGCCTTGGTCTCGTCCGCGGCCGTCGTGTCGGCGGTCGCGTCGCCGGCCACGACGTTCCCCGCGTCGTATCGCATCGCGATGCCGATCTGATCGTCCCGGAACCCAGCCCTGCGGAGTTCGTCGACCGCTCGATCGGCCTGCAGTCGGTCGTCGAAGACACCGACGATGGTCGATTTTTGGGCCATCATGTTGTTGTCCTTATTGAGTCTGAGAGGCAGCCCGAAACCGCCCTCCGGCGGTCGGTGCTGCGAGACGGGTCCACGGTTCAGATCAGCTGCAAACCCGATGCCGGCGCACGCCCCGGAGCCGGGCGGCCGTCTCGTTTCCCTTTGACTTCGCCGGACCGCGCTGGTTCGATCTAGGGGAGTCCAACGGCTCGGATAACCACGTAAGGGAGACTCAACATGGCGGTGCTTCCCGGGGGACGCGAGCATCGGACGGCGGATCACCCGATCGAGCCCTTATTCCTCGATCGATGGTCGCCGCGGGCGATGAACGGCGAGCCGATCGACGAGAAGGAGCTGATGAGGCTCTTCGAGGCGGCCCGGTGGGCGCCTTCGACGTACAACGAGCAGGAGTGGCGGTTCCTCTACGCGCGGCGCGACTCGCCGCACTGGCCGGCGTTCTTCGGCCTGCTGATGGAGGCCAATCAGGCCTGGTGCGGCAAGGCGGCGGCGCTGATGGTGGTGCTCTCGCACAAGGTCTTCACGCGAGACGGCCGGCCCAACCCGGTGCACACCTTCGACGCCGGGGCGGCCTTCGAGAACCTGGCGCTCCAGGGGACCGCGATGGGCCTGGTCGTCCACGGCATGGCGGGCTTCGACCGGGGCAAGGCGCGGGCGACGCTCCAGGTGCCCGACGACTACGAGGTCGAGGCGATGGTCGCGGTCGGCCATCCCGGCGACCCGGCCGAGCTGCCGCCCCAGCTCCAGGCGCGCGAGGTACCCTCCGGCCGCAAGCCCGTGGCCGAGATCGCCCATGAGGGGCCGTTTGCGTTCTAGGCCATCAGGGTCCTCTCATCGGCGATACGTCAACGAAGTGAGCATCTTCATCTGGGCTTCTTCCGGTGGGGTCCCCGACGGTCCGCGCCCATCACTATACAACCTACTGGAGATTCTCGGGTGAGCGTCTTACGAGTGGGTAAACGGCTACGCGGCGACCCGGCGGTTGGCCCAGAACGCATCCCATTGTCCCTGCTCACTCAAGAGCAGGGCTCGCAGATGGCCGACCGCATCGGCCCCCTCGTGGCCCCACCGCATCCCCGAGCCCTTCATTCGCCGGCCGATGACCGTCTTACACGCCGCCTCCACCGGGCCCGAGCCGATCTGCCACCCCTTGGCCCGATAGCTCGGATAGTCCATCCGATGGCACTGGTTGCGGAAGTAGGTCACCACCCCCTCCCATGCCGGCCGCGCCCGGGGATTCCCGGCGAGGTCCAGGCCCTCCAGCCAGGCCAGGATCGCCGGTCCGCCCTCGTGCTTCAGCCGGTGCGACCACGCCGCGTGGGCCGCCTCGGCCGCCGCCGCGTCACCCGGGTGCCAGGCCTTGGCGAAGTCCCCCAGGTGCTCACTGGCGTGGTAGAAGTCCAGGATCACCACATCGAGCCGGCCGAAGTGGAGCTGCAGCAGGTCCTCCAGC
Organism: uncultured Planctomycetota bacterium; assembly: GCA_963815795.1. GTDB lineage: Bacteria > Planctomycetota > Planctomycetia > Isosphaerales > Isosphaeraceae > JAKAUH01. Next base: position 171,610 of record CAWFIC010000018.1, read on the forward strand.
CCCGCGCCGCCGTCACACACGGCGATCCATCGCTGGGCGCCGCCCATCCCCACCCGGCCGGCCGTGTGGCGCAACGGCTCGGCCACGGCCTCTTGGCCCTCGAGGCTGGCCACATACCGCGCCTGCCAGGCGGGCCGCCGCCCCTCGGGATCGGCCCACTGGCGGCGCTCCGCGGGGACCGGGTTGTAGACCATCCCCACCGCGACCATCTCCCCTTCGGCGGCCGCCCCGCCCGGGCCCTGCTTGGCGAGGCCCGTCAGGTCGATCGAAACGTAGGCGCAGGTCATCCCCTCGGCGTCCTTGTGCCAGTCCCAGGCCCGGGTCTCACCGAAGGCGACCTTCGCCTCCACGGCCCGGCCCAGCTCGCCGCCGATCGCCTCGGTGGCCCGCTCCACGGTCGATTCGGCCAGCGACAACCCGCTCATCTTGGGCAGGATCACCTCGGCGGCCAGCGCGAAGCTGTCCAGGGTCCCGGCCAGGGTGGTCAACTCGGCGGCGCCGGCGGTCAGGTCGCTCTGATCCAGGCCGAAGGCGGCGTCGCCGGGACAGTGGCCGTGATGGCAGTGGGGGCAGTGGTAATAGCCCCGCTCGATGGTCAGGGGGCCCAACGCCGAGAGGAGGCCCTTTTTCCGATAACCCTTGAAGCGGGTGTCCTGGTGGCAGTGGGGGCAGGTCAGGCTGGAGCCTCGGTACCCCCTTTTTTCCGCTGCTCGGCAGCGGTCTGGAGGGCCTTGGCTCCCAGGCGATGGACCAGGTCGCGGACCTGGAACTCGGTGGCGCCGAAGAGTTGATGGTCGGGCTTGATGGCGAGCAACTCGGCGATCGCGCGAAGGTCGTGTTCGGAGGCGGCCTTGAGCGACTCGAACAACTGCTCGGCGCGGCGGGCCTGCTCCTCGGGGAGATGGGCGAACGACATGGTGGGGACCCTCCGTGAACAAAGGACTAGTGAATCGGGGATGACGCATCCAAGACCTCTGTTCTACGAGATTTTCCACCCACTTTCGAGACGCCCACCCACTGGAGATACTGGAGATGACGCAGGAAAAAATCCTCGTGAGGGTCTCCCGCCGGCCGGGTACTACTGGGAAGAGACCAATCACCGGGGAGATCGAGCGAGATGGCGGGGAGCCCACTACACCGGCTGTTCCACTTCGGCGCGGTCGGGACGCTGTCCGACGCGCAGCTCCTGGACCGGTTCGCCTCGCGGCGCGATGAGGCCGCGGAGGCGGCCTTCGAGGAACTGGTGATCCGGCACGGCCCGATGATGTTCCGGGTCTGCCTGGGCGTCCTCCACGACGCGCACGACGCGGAAGACGCGTTCCAGGCCGTGTTCCTCGTCCTGGCGAGCCGGGCGGGGACCATCCGCCGGAGCGGATCGGTTGCGAGCTGGCTCTTTGGGGTCGCGCAGCGCGTGGCCTCCCGCGCCCGCCGGGGCGTCGCGCGCGGCGCAGGCTCGACCAGCTCGTCGCCGAGCGGACCATGGAGAGCGATCTCCCGACGGAGACCGATCTCGATTCCGCCCTCCTCCACGAAGAGATCGACGACCTGCCCGAGCGGCTACGAGCGCCGATCGTGCTCTGCTACCTGCAAGGGCTGACCTACGCCGCAGCGGCGCATCAGCTCGGGCTCTCGGAGGTCGCGATCCGGGGCCGGCTGGCCCGGCGCGCGAGCGCTGCGCCACCGGTTGACCCGGCGCAGTGTGATGGTCCCGGCCGGTCTCCTCGTCGCCGGTGCGGCCGGGCAGGCCCGGGCGGCTGTCCCTTTGTCGCTCATCCATTCCACCGTTCGCATCGCGATGGGATTCGTGGCGGGCCACGCGGCTGCCGTCCTGCGCGGGGGGTGCTGTATTCCATGTTGCTCAGTCAGGTGAGAGTCGTGGCGGCGCTCTTGTTCGTCGGCATCGGGGGCGGATTCTGGGCCTGGCATGCCTTCGCCGGCGCGGCCGATGGGAAGGGGCAAGGCCATACCGCGCAGGTCCCCGGCAACGCACCGGTATCGGCGACCGCCCCGAAGTCCCGACCGACCCAACCGGCCGTCGCGTATGGACTGACCGGCTCGGTGCGGGTCGAGGGGACAGGCGAGCCGGTCCCGGGGGCGAAGTTCTTGGTCCTGCTCGGCGATTCCGGCCCGTCGCGGAGCGTCTCGAGCGGCAGCGACGGCCGGTTCGCCGTCAACCTCCCGCCCGGCCAGGCCCGGTCGTGGACGCTCCTGCCGCCCGCCGGCTACTGGGCTCCGAACAACAACGATTCGATGGAGACCTTCGTGCTCGCGCCCGATCATCCCGTCCATCACAAGGACTATGTGGTCCGGCGCGGCGTCATCTGGACTTTTCGACTGACCAGGGGCGCGGCCAGGAAACCCGTCCGCGGCGGTTCCATCGGAGGGTCCAGGCTCAATGAGTTCTTCATGGCGGAGGCGGATGAGGCCGGCCTCGCGCGCCTGACCCTCCCTCCCGACGGGGGCCAGCTCACCGTCTACGCGGCTCCCCACCCGGCCTCGCTGGACGCCGTCCCCATCACAATCGAACGGGATCCTCAGTTCCGCCCGGATGCGGTCGGGAAGATGGACCTTCGCCCGGCGCGCGTCCTCTTGACCGACGTCGCGGGAAAGGAGGCGACCATCACGGGATTGAACCGGTTCGAGCCGACCATCGCCGGCGGGAAACTGGTGGTGCGCGTCGATCTACCGGAGCCCGATTTCCGGTACCAGGCCAGCCTGACCGGCCGGGTCCTCGACGATCGAGGCCGACCCGTCGCGGGGGCGAAGGTGGCCCTGGGATTCGGGGAGCGTTCGCGAGGGAGTGCGATGTCGGGCGAGCCCGCGCACACGGTCACCACCGACGCCCGGGGCGACTACCTGATCCGGTCGATCCCCCATCGAGATCCGGACGGGAACCCCAGGAAGGTCTTCGTCGTGGCGACCAAAGACGGTTACGCGGGCGTCGACACACCTCCGATCGCGCTCCCACCGGGCAATGATGACTCGCCCCAGGTCCTCGACCCGATTCACCTGGCGCCGGGCGTCTCGCTGAGCGGCACGGTCGTCGATCCGCAAGGCCGGCCGGTCATCGGGGTGTGGGTCGACGTCCGCGGGCCGTACGCCTTGCGCGACCAGGGCGTCCGGACGGACGAGAAGGGTCATTTCCGCGTCCCCAACCTGCCGAAGGGCCCGGTCAGCCTCTACTTCGAATACGGTCCCTTCTTCGCGATGGGCAAGTACCTCGCGGACGGCACCGACGACAAACTCGAGATCCGGCTCCGTCCCACCGCCGAGGCGCTCGCCGGCCGATCCGCGATCCCCGAGCCGCCCGCGATCGGGCGCCCGGCGCCCCCGTTGCAGGTGGTCGCCTGGACCGACGGCAAGTCGCGCACCCTGGCCGACTACAAGGGCAAGGTCGTCTTCCTCGACTTCTGGGGCATCTGGTGCGGTCCATGCGTCAACGGCCTGCCGAGCCTGGAGCGCCTCAAGCAGAAATACGAGCCGCACGGCGTGGTTTTCCTGTCGATCCACACACCCGGCGAGGAGATCGCGAGAATCCGCCGTTTCCTCGACTTCAAGAAGGCGAAGCTCGTCTCCGCCCTGGATGCGAGCCTCGGGAACGGCGACAGCTCGCGCAACGGCGTGACGGCCGATCGCTACGGCGTGAGGGGTTACCCGACCTTGGTCATGATCGACCGGCGGGGAAACGTGGCCTTTCACAGCGGCATCGGCACCAACGAGGGCGTCGCCGCGATGAAGGCCCTTGGCGAGGAGATGGGCCTGGATGAATCCACCATGACCGAAACCGATTTCCACCGGCTGTGGGAGGCGTTCTTCAGCCGCGAGGTCGAGAAGGTCTTGAATCGTCCTTGAGACGGTCCGATGCGGCTATCTCGCCTCGGGAGCCGCCGGCAGCTCGACGGGCGTCGCGTCGATGATCCCATTGAGCAGATCGAGGGCGGCACGCCGGACGTTCGGGCGAGGGTCCGCGAGCTGGCGGATGAGGTCCGGCGTGGCCTTCGCCAGGGTGGCCGGGGCGACCGCCTGTGTCATGCCGAGGGCGTTCATCCGCATCTCGAGCGGTACCTCGGCGTCGCCGAGGATCCGGACCAGGACCGCCACCACACGCGGGCTCGCCTTGCCCCCGGTCGCCGGCGGGGCCATGCCCGCACCGCCGCTCATCGGGCTCATGCCGGCGCCGCCCATAGGCATGCCGCCGGCACCCATCATGGCCATGCTCATCCCGGCGGATGGTGCGTTCAGCAGAGCCTGGAGGCCCTCGTCACCCTCGATCGCGACGATGGCCATGCCGGCCGCGGCGCGGAGGGCGGGTTCGGCATGATCCAGCATGGCCTCGAGGGCCGGCAGGGCGGCCTTCGCCCGGGGGCCGGCCATCGGCAGGCAGGCGAGCACGTCGGGGACGACGGCCGGGTCGCCGCGCGACAGCAAGCCCGCGAGCGCGGCCACCGCCTGGTCCTGCACCGCGTCGCTCAGGCCGCTCACGACCTGGAGGATCTCCGGTCGATCGGGGACGGGCCCGGGGTCTGCCAGCATCGCGATCAGCGCCGGGCCGCGGTGGCATCGCCGGGCCCGTTGACCTTCACGAGCGACCGCGCCGCGGCCAGCCGCACCGCGCGGTCGTCGTCGCCGGCGGCCGCGGTGAGGTCGGCGGATGCCGACGGGTCCGGCCCGAACTCGCCCAGCGCCGGCGGCCGCGGCCCGCACCAGGCTCGAAGGATCCTTGAGCAGCCGGCGGAGGACTCGGACGGAGTCGTCCCGTTGGGCCGATGTCAACCCTCCCGGTACGCCCGAGGGTGATCGGAGACCCCTGAGTCTGGACAGGGACACGGCCAGTCGCCCCAGCCCGCGCGCCGCCTCGAGGCGGACGAGCTCATCGCCGTCGCCCGCCGCGGCGATCAGCGAGGGGAACGATTGCGACGGGTCGCCCCATCCCTCCGCCATGGAGCGGCAGGCCACCGCCCGGACCTCGCCGCGCGGGTCGCGGGCCGCTTCTCGCAAGATGGGCATGGAGACCTCGAGCCCCTTGGCCATGAGGCGCTGCGCCGCCCGATCGCGCGCCGCGGCATCCTCCGCCCGCAAGCCCTCGGCCAGCGACTGCACCTCCCTCCGCTCGTTCAACGCCCGCCCGACGTGCTCGAAGATCTCCGGGGCGTTCAGGATCGCCGCATAAATGCCCACGAGGAGGGCGATCACCAGCGTCGAATAGAACAACGGCCCGAACAGTCGCCTCCGCGGTCGAGACATGACCAGTCCCCCTCGAACACCTCTCCCCCGGCCGGACCTGAAGCGTTAACACGCCCACAAAATGACAATTGTACAAGGTCCGTCGCCGGGCGAGTAGAGGGCGGTGTCCGGCCCCGCTCGAGGCGCGGGTTGGCTCGGGCCGAGCCTCGCTCTTCGGCGGTCGCGCGGGTCGATCCGGTCCGATGCTACTTCGGCCGCTGGAGGATGGCTCGCAGGGCGTCGTAATCGATCGGCTTGACCATGTGATGGTCGAATCCCGTCTCTTCGGAGGGGCGGTAGTCGTCCTGGCTGTAGCCGGAGACGGCGATGATGACCGCATCGCGGAGTCGGGGATCGCCGCGGAGCTGGCGGGCGACCTCGTAGCCGTCCATGACGGGCAGCCCGATGTCGAGGAGCACGAACTGCGGGCAAATGTCGCGGGCGATCTCGAGGGCCTCGCGGCCGTCGTGGGCCACCCGGACGTCATGGCCGGCGAGCTGGAGCAGCCGGGCCGTGCCCCTGGCGGTGTCAACGTTGTCGTTGACGACGAGGACGCGCGAGCCGGCGGACGGGGCGGGGCGCGACCCGGCGGTCGGATCGGGCCGCGACCCGGTCGGATCGGCGGCGACCGGCAGCCGGACGGCGACATCACTCCCCTGGCCCGGCCTTTCGCTCTCGATGCGGACGGAGCCGCCGTGCAGCTCGGCGAGCGCCCGGACGAGGATCAGCCCGATGCCCTGCCCTGCCCCCGATCGGTCGACCGCCGCGGGCCGGGCGAAGGCCTGGGGGAGTGTCGGTTGGAGGATGTCCTTGCCGTCGCCCCGGACGCGGAAGACGATGTCATCCTGCTCCCGCGCGATGGAGATCCGGATGCAGCCCCCCGGATCGGTGGACCCGGCGGCGTGGCCCAGCAGTCCGACCAGGATCTGCTCCAGTCGCGCCGGATCGGCGTCAACCGCGAGCTCGCCCGGGGAAATGGAGAGGGTGAGCTGTTGATGACGCTCGTCGATCAGCGGTCGCGCCGCGGCGGCGGCGGCACGGGTGACCGCGGTGGCATCCAGCCGCCGCCTCTCGAGCTGGATCTTCCCGCGAGCGATGCGCGAGACGTCCAGCAGGTCATCGATCTGCCGTACCAGGTGCCTGATCTGCCGCTCCATGGTGTTCTCGGCCCAGGCGACATCCTCTCGCGACGTCGCCGTCCGCGCCAGGTCCAGGGCACCGCTGATGGCGGCCGCGGAGTTGCGCAGGTCGTGCGCGAACCGGTCGAGGAGCTCGTCCCTGCGGCGCACCTCCTCCCGCAAGGCCTCCACAGTGCCCTCCGGGCTGTCAGCGGCCGCACCACCGTTGGGCTCGCCGGCTTTGACGTGGACGACCACCAGCGATGGCTCGCCCCCGGGCGGATCGGTTAGCACCGAGATCGCCTCGACCCGACATTCCTCCCCTGCCCCGTCACCCCGCGACGGCGTCAGGGTCCCCGCCACTCGGGAGCCGCCCCGGGCGCAGTCCTCCAGGAAGCCGGCGATGCGCTCGGGCGGGTCGGTGGTGATCTGGGCCAGCGGCCGACCGCAGAGCTCGCCCCGAGTCATCCCGATCCACTGTTCCATCCGGTCGTTGAGCCCGACGACCTCGCCACTCGGCCGGACGACCAGGGCCGATCCCGGGAACAACTCGAGGACCTGCAAGAGCGACTCCACGGTCATGCGAGCACCAGCCCTCTCGATCTGCCCGACGACGGGCTGCACAACGATCGCGAATCGGACGATCGGAGCACGCCGAGTCCGACAACCGAGCGGGTCCCGAGGGGAGCGATCTCCGTCGTTGATTCATCGTGTCCGGGCACCCCAGGTGGCCCTATGCCACATTACAAGCAACTTCCACGCCATAGAAGGCCCCGGTGCGACGCTGGACGGCAGGGGGCGGCCCAGGATGAACCGGGGCGTTCACCGATCATCGGCCGCCAGGGCCCGCCCGGCGAGGATGACGGCGCCGCGGGCGGGCTCGGGGACGGTGGTCAAAGCGGGCTGATAGCCGCGTCCGATCAGGTCGTCGATCATCGCCCGGCGCAAGGCCGTCGCGGAGAGCAGGAAACTACCGGCCGCGGCCAGGGGGAGCGGCCCGGACGGCCAGCCCAGCGACCGGGCGACGGCGGCGATGATCTCGGCCAGGGCGGCGCCCGCGGGAGCGAGCAGCCGCGCGGCGTCTTCGGGCGACTCGTCGCAGGCGGCGAGGACCTCGGGGGCCAGCGCGGCGATCCGGGCGCGGGTGAAGTCGGGCGCGTACAGCGCCGTCACAATCTGCGATGGACGGGCCACGTCCAGGGTCTTGCAGAGCCGGGCGGTGAGCGGGTCGAGATCGAGATCGAGGCCGCTGTCGGCCACGCCCGGGCGGGGATCGCGCCCGTCGTCGCGGCGGGCCACCAGGCGGAGCGCGTCCAGGACGAACACGTAGGCGCTGCCCTCGTCGCCGATCAGGTGTCCCCAGCCGCCGGCGCGGGTGGTGCGGCCGTCGGGCGCGCGGCCCACGGCGATCGAGCCGGTACCCGCGATCACGCCGACGCCCCAGCCCTCCGGCGTCCCGGCCGCGACCACGAGGTCGCCGTCGTTGACCAGCACCAGCCGGCGGGCCAGGCGGGCCTCGTCCGCCCAGCCGGTGAGGATCGTGCGGTCGTCGGGCCGGTCGAAGCCGGCCAGCCCCAGGCAGGCCGCATCGACCGGGGCCGGCTCGAGCCCGGCGTCGTCGAACGCGGCGTCGAGCGCCGCGTCGAGCGCCTGTCGTGCCGCCTCCATCCCGACCGCCTTGGCATTCGACGGGCCCGACACGCCGCGGCCGAGGACCTCGCCCCCCACTTCGGCGAGCCAGGCCTCCGTCGAGGTGCCGCCGCCGTCCACCCCAAGTAACATGCGCTGGGTCATTTCACGTTGACTCCCCCGGAGCCGACCGGGCCGATCGCCTTCGCGTATGATCGATGCTCGTCCCCGGCAGCCCGTTACACCGTGTCGTCGCGCCGGTCAAGATTTGGTCTACTCCGATGTCAGACCGCTCTCTATACGATCCCGCCTTCGTCAAGCGACTCTTCGACGAAATGGCCGCAACCTACGGGATCGTGAATCTCCTCTCGTCGTTCGGATTCGCCCGGCGATGGCGAAGGCAGTGTGTCCGCGCCATCCCGATTCGCCCGGGGGATCGCGTCCTCGATCTGATGACCGGCATGGGAGAGCTCATCCCCGACGTGGCGCGATTGATCGAGTATCGAGGATCGATCACGGCGATCGATATCTCCACTCGGATGTGCGAGAAGGCTCGACGTTACGCCGACGAGAGGACCTCCTGCCCCGTTCGCATCATCGAGGCGGATCTCCTGTCAATGAACCTCCCTCCGGGATCGGCCGACGTGGTGCTCTCGACATTCGGCCTGAAAACACTGTCCGGAACCCAACTCCGCATCCTCGCCCGTCAGGTCTACCGTGTCCTCGCGCCGGGCGGCCGTTTATCCGTTGTGGAGATCTCCGTCCCGCCCGCGCGATGGCTGCGGCCGATTTATATGTTCTACTTGCGTCGAGTCATTCCGCGGATCGGCGGCCTGCTCCTGGGAAACCCGGACAATTACCGCCTGCTCGGCGTCTACACGGATGCCTTCGGCGACTGCACGGATGTCTGCCTTGCCTTCGCCGAATCAGGCCTCGAGGTCGCAACGATCTCCTTCTTCGGGGGCTGCGCGACGGGGGTCGTCGGGCGGAGGCCGATCGCCGATGCCAATGAACCCGGCGCCGTGGTCGAGACATCCACCGAGGGCGTCGACCGCCACGCGGAGCGGAGAGATTAAGGCCCCGCACACCTCGAGGCCGCGTTCGACCGCCGCGCGGACCTGGCCGCCGTGGGCCTCGAGGAGCGATCGGGCGACGTCGGGCTCGACGCCCGCCATCGCCACGACCAGGGCCGGCTTCAAGCGTCCGCCGCAGCGGCCCAGGATGTCGCGGGCTTGCGCGTCGTCGACGCCCGCCAGCTCGCGGAGCATCCGGCGGCTGCGGATCCGCAGCTTCTCGTTCGATGATGCGAGGTCGACCATGCGGTTGCCCAGCGTCTTGCCGATCTGCACCATCGCGCCGGTGGAGATCATGTTGAGGATCATCTTGGTCGCGGTCCCGGCCTTCAATCGCGTCGAGCCGGCGATGATCTCGGGCCCGACGAGCGGGGCGATGTCGAGGTCAACCTCGCCGCCCAGCAGGCTGGGGCGGTTGCAGGCGATGCCGACGGTCGCCGCCCCGCGCCGCCTCGCCGCGCGGACGGCACCCAAGACATAGGGCGTCCTTCCGGACGTGGCGATCCCGACGACGAGATCGTCCGGCCCGACGTTCAGCGCATCGATGTCGGCGGCGCCGCGATCGGGGTCGTCCTCGGCCCCCTCGACGGCCCGCGTCAGCGCGGTCGAGCCGCCCGCGATCAGCCCGACGACCATCTCCGGGGGCGTGCTGAAGGTGGGCGGGCACTCGGAGGCGTCGAGGACGCCCAGCCGGCCGGAGGTCCCGGCCCCGACGTAGACCAGCCGGCCGCCGCGGCGGAACCGATCCGCCGCCCACTCGATCGCCCGCGCGATCGATCCGGACTCGGCCGCGACCGCCGCGACCACCCGGGCATCCTCGGCATTCATCAGCCGGACGATCTCCGCCGGGCTCAGCGTGTCGATGGCCTCGGATCGCGGGTTGCGGGACTCGGTCAACAGGTCGTCTTCCAGGGGCACGGAGAGACTCCTCGGCGGTTGCGGCCGGACGACGACCGCATCGGCATGAGCACTTACCAACCATGAGGTAAGCGGCTGAAGAACCGGCATAGCCAGCTACATGCCTCGCGCGGCCCGATGGGCGGGACGTCGCCGCTCCCTTCGTGGACCAGGACGTTGCGATATATGCGGATGTTGTGCACGCAGTCGCGCCAATCCTGCGATACGGAGCATTGGGCATAGAGGGAATCGATGAGGTCTCGGACGCCGGGTGCGGTGGTCCGGCGGAATGCGAGCTCCCAGGCCTCTCGCAACCCGGCCTCGAACTCCGCGAACAGACGGACGAGATAGGTGGCCTCGATGTGATCCCGGAGATTCCGATAGTCGGCGAATTCAAGCCGTTCGACGACGAGTGCGGAAGGATCGGCGCGGAAGCGCTCGTCCAACCCCCACGCCGCGACCAATGCGACGAGATACTCGCGTTCGACCGCGCGGATCCGTTCCATGCGCTTCTGCTTGCGGGTCATGCTTTCTTGGCCAATTCCGTCGCGATCTCGAGGAAAGCCTCCTTGGACCAAGGACGATCGAGGGTCGGTGGATTGATGACGAAATGCCATCCCGCGTCGGTCCGCACGATGAGGACATACTCGTACGAAGGGAAGGCGCTCAGATCGATCCGACCTGTGGCCCCGCCGACGTAACGCTCGCCCGGTTCGAGGACGAGGCGGCCGGCCGGAGTGCGCATCATGAGCACGGGGACCTCGTAGGACCCGATACGACTCTCGGTGACCGTCTTCCGGTCGCGATGGACGAACCAGTGCTGTTCCTCCGCCCAGGCTTCGGCGTCGGAGATGATCTGCTCGACCGCGGCGACTCACTCATCGCGCTGCGCTTCCCCGTTTTCCCCGTTTCCCGCGGGGTGCAGAGGTAAGGGCTCGGATTTCGTATCGGTTTGCATCGGTCCGTCCTCACTTCCTCCCGACTCGTCCACGCCGATCGTTCATTCTCGCCGACGAGCCCGGCGCCGACAAGGCGACGTCAGACAGCGATCGAGGTCCCGCAGTTCGAAGTCCGCGGCGGTGCGTACCCGCGAAAATTGTGTATCGACCGGGCCCGTCGTGGGAATAACTTTGAGGGGAAGCGACGATCCCGTGCCGGCGGAGGAATATCGATGGCGAGCACCGAGGCGGCGATCGGGCGGGACCTGCGGCGGTTGTTCGACGGCGGGGCGGTGGCCGGCCTGACGGACGCCCAGCTCCTGGATCGCGTCGCGCGCCGCGGTGAGGCAGCCGAGGCGGCGTTCGAGGCGATCCTGACCCGGCACGGCCCGACCGTGCTGGCCTGCTGCCGCCGCGTGCTGGGCGACTCCGCCGCTGCCGAGGACGCCTTCCAGGCGACGTTCCTCGTCCTCTTCCGCCACGCCGGGTCGATCCGGGTTGAAGAAACACTGGCGCCCTGGCTGCTGCACGCGGCCCGACTGGCGGCCTTGAAGGCCCAAACCCAACATTCGTGTCACCAGGGGCAAAGTAGCGAGCCCGAGGCCGTGAACCCCATTACGGGGTTCCGATAGCAACGGAGAAAAAAACTAGGCTGGCAAACTTAGCTGGAGGCATCGCTGCTCCAACGCCCTGAGATAGCTGCCCGGGTCGTGGCGGAAGCGGCGCTGCTTTCGTCGCGACTCGCGCCGCGCGTCCAAGTCCGCACGCAGCTCTTGCCAGCGCGACACATAACCCGGACGTAAGACCAAGCCTTCGTCCGGGCGCAGCCGAGTCGCCAGACTCGAGATCACCCGTGCCGAGCCCATCACCACCAATCCGGGCGAGGCCCGACGCCGGCCACTGGCGCGGCGCTCATGATAACGATGGCTCCCAAAGGCGTGCTCCAGATCGTTATTCGTCCGCGGCAGGTCCGACGATTCGTAGCACTTGAACAAGCCTGGCCGGTAGCTCTTTGTCACTTTCAGGAAGTGCCGCAGGCCCTTCTGGACCGAGGGCTCATCGGTCGTGGCCGCTGCCTGCCGCATCCGCACCAGCAATTGCACCAGCCGACGCCGGACCTTCGAGGCCGGCAACTGCTCCCGGTTCTTGAGGATCCGGGCCACGCGCTTGACCCACTTGTAGGCCTCCCGCACCGGCGGGAACAGGGCGGCTGTCTCCTCCAGCCCACGCCGCAGCAACTGCTGCAGACGCTTCAGACCAGAGGGCAAACTCCCCGCCAAAGCCGCCACCTGGTCCAAGCTGGCGGCGATCCGGCTCAGTCGGTCCTGCAGCTTCAGCCCCGCAGCGGCCAGCGGCGGCAAGCCGTCGTCGGTCAAGGCGGCACGCACCGCGGCGCAGTAGCTCCGTACAATGTCCGCCTCCTCGTCCTCCGGATCCGCCTCCGCCTGGCGTTCGATCCGACGGATTCCCCGGACTCGCTTCTTCAATTCCTTCTTGGCATGACGATCGGCCTCGGAGATCGGCTTGGCCGCCTCGCGAAGATAGTGGAAGTGACAGAGTTGGTGCGGCACGCCCTTCAGCGCCTGCCTGACGGCGTTGCGAATGCTCTCCTGGCCGTCGGAGATCACACCAGTGATCGGCACGGGCAGCGCCTGGCGCACCTCGGTAATCAGGCCGGCCAGGTCCTTGGCGGTGGACGACAAGAGGCTCCTGGCCAGAAGGATCTCCCCGGAGAGGCAGTCACGCAAGACCCAGAGGACCTCGTGACCGACGTCGGGTTGCAGTCCATCGATGGCCAGGATGACGCGACGCTGCTGGCGCAACAGGGGTCCCAGCCGCTTGGGGTCGGCTGTGGCCAGCGCCCTGAGTTCGTCGTAGCGGTCCAGGAGGTTGGTGACCGTGCGTTGCGAAACGACCAGGCCGCGGCGGGTCAGCCCCTGGTGGATCTCGGGGATGCTGCGGTGCTCGGCATATCGGAGCCGTCCGACAGTGGCCATGACATCGAGGCCGAACTCGTGATAGGGCAAGGCGAAGTGGGGTTCGGCCTCGGGCCGGTAGGGCAGACGGAACCGGGGGCAATCGGGATTGTGGCAGCGTCGGATGGCCAGCGTCAGATGCAGGACGCCGTCGAGCGTGGTGATGGTGCGGAAGTTGTTGTAGCGGGCCCGGAGCGGTTGCTGACATTCCGGGCAATCGCGCGTGACGGGGACCAAGCTGAGGGCGCGATCGGGTTTGGGGCGCGGTCGTCGTCGCTTGCGCATGGAGGGCCTCCTTTTGTGGCTACCCCCTTTCTACGTTCCCGGTCTCAGCTAAGTTTGCCAGCCTAGTTTTTTTCTCCGTTGCTATCGGAAGCCCTGCTTAGTAGTACACGCAAGAAACTTGATCTTTTCCCGCAGGAGCGGTTTGGGTAGGCTGGTCGGACCTCGAAGCCCGATGCGATCGGTGACTGGCCAGCATGGAGGCCCTCGATGACCCCCAAAGACCTGCGGCAGGCGTTGCCCCTTTTCGAGGAATTCGCGGACCGGTTCACCCCGCTGCTGGTGGATGACCAGCGAACCGAGAGCCGCAAAGAACGGGCCAAGGCGTATCTCCGCGGTTTGCTCCTGGATGCGGAAAGCACCAAGACGGCGGAATCGATCGCCCTGAAGGTCCACGGCGATCCTTCGCAAGTCCGGATGACTCAAGTTTTCCTGGGACAGTCGGCCTGGCCTGACGAACCGCTCCGTGAGGAACTGGTCGGCTGGGTGGACCAGGAACTGGGCAGCGAAGCGGGGACGCTGATCGTGGATGAGTCGGGCATCCCCAAGTGTGGCGACAAGAGCGTGGGCGTGGCCCGGCAGTACTGTGGGGCGACCGGCAAGATCGACAACTGCCAGGTGGCCGTCTACCTGGCCTACGCCAGTGCCGGGGGTCACACGCTGTTGGACGAACGGTTGGATCTGCCGCAAGAGGAATGGGCCAGCGATGCCGCGCGCCGACAAGAAGCCGGCGTGCCCGAGGACGTCGTCTTTCGCACCAAGCCGGAGTTGGCCCTGGAGCTGATCCGTACCGTCGGACCGAGGATCCGCCACGGCTGGGTGACGTTCGACGAGGGCTATGGCAAGGACCCCGAGTTCCTCAGTGGTTTGGAGGAACTGGGCGAACGCTCTATCGGCGAGGTCCCCAAGACGTGCCGCGGCTGGTTGCGCCGCCCCAAGGTGGACGAGCCGCAAGGGCGGGGCCGGGGCCGACCCCGGAGCAAACCGCGGGTTGCACCGGGCCAACCGGACCCGCGAACGGTCGAGGGGATCGCGGCCGCGTTGCCGGCCGGCGCCTGGAAGCGGCTGCGTTTTCGCGAGGGGACCAAAGGGACACAAGTGGCGCACTTCGCCGCGATCCGTTTGGTGGCCGAGCGGGACGATCTGCCGGGGCCGGAGCTGTGGCTGGTGATCGAGCGTAGCTGTGATCAAGCATCCTACGTCAAGTACTACCTGAGCAACGCGAGGCCGGATTGCCCGCTGTTGGAGCTGGCGCAAGCGGGGCACAACCGCTGGCCCGTTGAGGACTGTTTTCTGCGGGGCAAGCAGGAAGTGGGGCTGGACGACTACGAGGTTCGTGGTTGGCGCGGCTTCCACCACCACATGACCTTGGTCATGTTGGCGCTTTGGTTCTTGGTGCTGCAAACGCGGCGGCTGGAAAAAAAAACGCGACCGGCATGACGTTGCCCGATGCCCGAAGACTGTTGCAAGTCATTTTCGCCCCACCCACGCCCAAGCAGCCCGAGCGGCGGGCGATCAAGCTCTCGGAATGGCGCCAGCGGCGGAACCGCATCGCCAGTGCGTGCCACGCCAAGGCCCGGAATCTAAGGTTGCGGGATACTGGATAGTTCCTTGCGCTGTACTATTAGTTCAGGTTTCGCACTCTTGAGGGTCGGCACCTGATCAGAAAGATACGTCGGTCTCCTTACCATCTCTTGGCTACTTGTCTGGGTTACCACGCCTCGACAAGGCACCAAAGCAAGGAGACCGACCCATGGAACTTACCTCCTCGTTCGTCGACCTGCTACAGCACTTCGCACCGGTGTTCACCGCACCCACCCACAAGACCTTCCTCGTGATCGTCGCCGGCTGGGTCCTCTCCCAGCGCCACCGCTTCATCACCGAACTCATCTTCTCCGGCGGCCACGTCGGCAAGGGGCACTGGTCGCGGTTCC
Organism: uncultured Planctomycetota bacterium; assembly: GCA_963815795.1. Taxonomy (GTDB): domain Bacteria; phylum Planctomycetota; class Planctomycetia; order Isosphaerales; family Isosphaeraceae; genus JAKAUH01. The sequence continues at coordinate 186,680 of CAWFIC010000018.1, forward strand.
ATCGCTTCTTCAGCCATGCCGCCTGGGACATCGATTCCTTCTCCATGGCTCTGGCCAAGCTGGTCGTGACGATCCTCGCCCCGGGCGCCCAACTCCTCTGGGCCGTCGACGACACCCTCTGTCGCAAGCGCGGGCTGACCCTCTACGGCGCCGGCATGCACTACGACCCGCTCATCTCCAGCCGATCCAAGGCCCTCGTCAGTTGGGGACACGACTGGGTCGTGCTCTGCCTGATCGTCGTCCATCCCTTCTGGGCGCCCGGCAAGGTCTTCGCCTTGCCCATCGCCGCTCGGCTCTACATCAACCGCCAGGGGCTCACCAAGGGGAAGAAGGGCAAGGGGAAGTCGTCGGGGACCGGCAGCGGGGTCGAGGCCAAGACCGAGCTCGATCATCGCACGCGGCCGGAATTGGCCCTGGAACTCATCGAACTGGTAGCCCGGTGGTTCCCCGACGACGAGATCCTCATGCTCGGCGACAGCACCTATGGTGGTCGAAGTGTCCTGTCTCATCTGCCCGCCAACGTTCATCTCATCAGCCGGGTCGCCGCCAACGCCGCGCTGTACCGCGCGGCCCCGCCGCGGCGACCGGGTCAGAGGGGGCCATCCCGCAAGAAGGGGGACCGCCTGCCGGGCATGACCGAGTGGGCCGCCGACCCGGAGGCGCCCTGGACGCGACTGGACTTCGACCAGTTCGGGCTGCATGCCACCCTGGAGGTCAAGACGATCCGGGCGCTGTACTACAAGGCGGGGCGGGACCGGCTCTTGACCATCGTCCTGGTGCACGATGTCGAGGGGAAGCGCCCCGATCAGATGTTCTACTGCACCAAGCTCGACTGGGCGGCGCGTCAGGTGCTCTCGGCGTACTCCTGTCGCTGGGCGATCGAATGCACATTCGAATATTGCAAGCAATTCCTGGGATTGGAGGACCCGGCCAATCGCCTCCCCAAGGCGGTCGAGCGGACGGCACCCATGGCGATGTTCATCTACACCATGGTGGTCGTGTGGTTCCACCGCGAGGGTCATCGCTCGGTGCAGTTCCCCTTCCGGCCGTGGTATCAGAAGAAGGCCGAGCCGTCGTTCGCGGATCTGCTGACGACCCTGAGGCGACTGAGCTACGATGAGAAGACCGAGGGGCTGCTCCCGAAGCACTCTCGACTGAGAACCTGGGTCGCCCAGCTCACCGAGCTTCTCAGCCGGACCGGGTGAGCGGCCTCTTGGCCGAGGATTCCTGGGCGGTACGCGACTTCACGACCGATCCGACGGGATGGATTTCACCCGACGGGCTACTCGCGGTACGCCCTCATCCGTGCGAAACTCGAACTGAGGTGCCATCGGCTTCGTCCTCCTCCCCAGCTCGGCCCCTGGCCCGCCGTCACTCCGGCCACCCCGGCGGCCGGGCTTCCAGCCGCGCCCGCGCCGCCGCCATCATCTCGCGCAGCTTCCGCTCCAGCAGCGGACGCGGCGGCAATTCCGTCAGGTAGGCCCGTGAGTAGCAATGGAACAGAAAACCGGCGCAAGGGTCTCCCGGCCGTCTGCCCGCTCGATGGCCGCCTTGCTTGGACCAGACTCCTGGATGGGTTCGAGGGCCCATAGGATCACGGCGCTGGTGCCGTGGTCAGGTAGCGGAAGGCCGTCCGCCGGCTGACACCCAGGGCGGAGGCGATCTCCGGCACCGTAAGGCCGCGGCCACGGAGTTCCCGGGCACGACGCGGGAGCGCCTTGGTCGTCCCTGGCTGCCGGCCTCGGTAAATCCCCCGCTCCTTCGCCACCGCGATCCCCGCCGCCTGCCGCTCCCGACGGTACTCCGACTCGATCTCCGCCAACCCGAACAGGACGCTCGCTACCATCCGGCCCACCGCCCCGTTCAGGTCGATTTGCTACGTCACGGCCACCACCCGGACCCCGCGCTCGCACCAGTCGGCCAGCAGGTTCACGCCGTCGCATTGGCGGCGGGAGAGCCGATCCAGCTTCCAGACGACCACCGTCTGGACAGCCCCTGCGAAGATGGATTTCTGCAGCCGATCAAACGCGGGACGCCTCAGGGTCCGTCCGGTCTCCTTGTCCTCGAACCATTCAACCGTGGACGGGTCGATCCCGTTGCCTTGGAGCCAGCGCCTGATCTCGGGCCTCTGGCTATCGGTCTTCTGACGCGCCGACGAGACGCGGCAGTAGCAGGCGATCATGCCGATACCTCCCGGGGCCGACCGCTCCGGCAGGGCCGTCGCACACGGCTCATTGCCCTGCTCGGTGCCGGTCAGGGTCTGGCCTATCTGATAATCCTGAAGAGATCACTATCGAATTGCTTCGCGGCCCTCCTGTCCCTTGCTCGTCGGTAGAGGTCGGTCACAAAGGCCGGGGCGATCCGCTTGGTGATCCGCTTGAGCCTGTCGAGAGTCCCGAGCGCCGGTCTCCTCGTGTTGCGATGGACCGGAGCGGGGCCGCAGGCGCCCGTTCCGCCAGCGGTTTGGTCCCAGGCGACGACGTAGTCGCTCTGCTGTGGGGCGGAAGTGAACACGGGAACGTCGGCGATCTTCCTGGCCTGGACGAAGAGGTCGATAGGGCCGCCGGTGCGGACCTCGACCCGGCGCCCGACGCGCTTCGGATCGCTCACCTCGTACCAGTGGGCCCCCCCGTGGGGTCGAACAGGATCATCCGCTCCATCTCGAACCCGTTCTCTCGGTCGAAGACGCGGAAGAAGAGTTCCGGGCTGAACTGGTAAAAGCCGTGACCCATATAATTATTGCCGATGGTGATGCCCAGGAACTTCCCCCCCACCGCCAGCATCTGCATGCAGTTGCTCATTGCAACCGGAAAGTTAAAGATATGCTCGAGACATCCGCTATCGATGACGGCGGTGTACGAGGATTTCAGGCGGTCGGGAATGGGCTGGTTCATGTCATGAGCAATTGACGCGCCCTCGTACGACGAGTTGTCGATGGAATCAATCCGCCGGGTGCCCAGGAACCGGAACAGGGGCTCACAGAAGCCGCCCCCGTCTCGGAGGATCGCCTCGGCCTGATCCGCCCTGGCCGGGTAGCCGTACTCACTCAGCAGGGACGCCAATGACCGGGGGTCGAAGTGCTGGAGTTCTTGGCGGCCAAGCGTGAGCACATTCGTGAAACATTCGGAAGCCCGACCAGCTTCCAGCAAGAATTTGACGGAGGCGTAGCTTAGGCCCATCGCCCATCTCCCGGGGACATATTCTGCGGCGGAAAAATCACAACGAGGTCCGGACAATCCTACTCGACCCCTCAACACCTAGTCCTGGCGCGGCTGCGGGCTGCCATCCCGGAGGTGGAGGCCGAGGGATGTCGGGTAGGGTCTAGCCATTTTGTCACCAGGTATCGGCTCCGGGAAGCCGATATTTTTGCCGGGTTCACGAGTGCCTCGGGCGGGGGACCCTATTTGGCACTCGATGCCGAGGTGAAGGAACAGGTTCCGGGAAGGGGACCTGGCATGCCCGTCAACTTCCTGACTGAGGAGCAGCAACGCCGCTACGGCCGCTATGCGGGCGAGCCGTCGGCCGCCCAACTCGGTCGCTACTTCCATCTCGACGACGCCGACCGGGGCCTGATCGATCGGCACCGAGGAGACCACAACCGTCTGGGGTTCGCCGTGCAGCTCGGCACGGTGCGATTCCTGGGCACCTTCCTGCCCAACCCCGCCGAGGTCCCACCGGGCGTCGTGGCCTACGTCGCCCGGCAACTGGGCATCTCCGAGACCGAGGGCTTGCGGCGCTACGCCACGGGGGAGAAGCGCTGGGACCACGCCGCCGAGATCCGCCGCCACTACGGCTACCGCGACTTCCACCTGGGCTCCGAGGCCGCGGCCCTGACCCGCTGGCTCGCCAACCGGGCCTGGATCAGCACCGAACGCCCCAGCGTCCTGTTCGACCTGGCCACGGCCCGACTGGTCGAACGCAAGGTCCTCTTGCCGGGCGTCACCGTGCTGGCCCGGCTGGTCGCCCAGGTCCGCGATAAGGCGGCCACGCGGTTGTGGCACACCCTGGCACGAACCCTCAAACCGCGACAAATCGCTCGCCTGGAGACCTTGCTGGTCGCCGATGAGCGTTGCCGGCAATCGCCCCTGGAGCGACTTCGCCGCGCCCCGACCCGCGTCAGCGTCGCGGGCCTGGTCGGGGCCCTCGAGCGGCTCCAGGAGATCCGAGCCCTTGGGGTGAGCCACATCGACCTATCCAGCGTGCCGCCGGTGCGGGTCCAGTCCCTGGCCCGGTACGCCGCCACGGCCCGCGCAAGCCATCGCCCGCATGCCGCCGCCTCGCCGCCTCGCGACCTTGCTGGCCTTCGCTCAGGTGGAGGAGATCACGGCGCTCGACGATGTCCTCGACCTGCTCGATCAGTCGGTCACGGCGATGCTCACCCGCGTCGAACACGCCGGCCAGCAACGTCGTCTCCGCACGCTCAAGGATCTGGACCGCGCCGCACTGCTGCTCCGCCAGGCGTGCCTCGTCGTGCTCGACCCCGGCTGCGCCGACCGCCTCGTGCGCGACGCGGTCTTTGCCCGCGTCCCTCGAGACCAACTGACCCGGGCCGCGGCCCAGGTTGCTGACCTGGTCGGCCCACCCGATGAGCACTACTACGAGGATCTGCGGAGCCGGTACAGCCAGGTCCGCCAGTTCCTGCCCACCCTCCTGGGAGCGATCGAATTCACGGCGACCGGCGCCAGCCTCCCCGTGATCGAGGCGATCCACTTCCTCAAGTCCATCGAGGGCCGGAAGCGACCCGACATGAGCCAGGCCCCCCGGGCGCTGCTGACTCCGGCCTGGGAACGGCTGGTGCTCGGGGCGGGGGGCGAGATCGATCGCCGACTCTATACGTTCTGCGCGCTGGAACGGCTCCAGGACGGCCTTCGACGCCGCGACCTGTTCGTGCCCGCCAGTCGCCGCTGGGGCGATCCCCACGCCAAGCTCCTGCAAGGACCGGCCTGGGAGAAAGTGCGGATGCGCGTCTGCCGCACACCGGGCCGCTCGCCCACGCCGACCGAGGAACTGAAACGTCTCGGCGAACAGCTCCACGAAGCCTACCGGCGGACGGCACGCAACCTACCGAGCAACGCCGCCGTGACGATCGACCACAGCGGTCGCCGCGACGTCGTGACACTCACGCTCTTGGACAAACTGGACGAACCCGCCAGCTTGATCGATCTGCGTCGAGACGTGACGGCGCGGCTGCCCCGTGTGGACCTGACCGAGGTCCTCCTGGAGATCCAGGCCTGGACCAACTTCGCCAGCGAGTTCCGCCACATCAGCGAGGGCGACGCCCGGGTCGCCGACCTCGAGCTGAGCCTCTGCGCCGTGCTCCTGGCCGAGGCCTGCAACATCGGGTTGGAACCATTGGTCCGACCCGATGTCCCCGCCCTGACCCGCGGCCGGCTCTCCTGGGTCCAGCAGAACTACATCCGCGCCGAGACCATCACCAAGGCCAACGCCCGGCTGGTCGATAACCAGGCCCAGATCCCCCTGGCCCGGGCGTGGGGCGGCGGTGAGGTGGCCTCGGCCGACGGCCTGCGGTTCGTCGTCCCGGTCCGCACCCTCAACGCCGGCCCCAACAGCAAGTATTTCCACGCCGACCGCGGCGTCACCTACTACAACTTCACCAGCGACCAGTTCACCGGCTTCCATGCCCTCGTCGCGCCGGGCACGATCCGGGACTCGCTGTTCATCCTGGAGGGCCTGCTGGAGCAGCAGACCAGCCTGCGCCCTCACGAGGTCATGAGCGATACCGCCGGCTACAGCGACCTGGTCTTCGGCCTGTTCTGGCTCCTGGGTTATCAGTTCAGCCCCCGCTTGGCCGACTTCGGAGAGTCTCGGTTCTGGCGCATCGACCCCAAAGCCGACTACGGCGCGCTCAACGGCCTGGCCCGCCAGCGAATCAACATCCCGCGGATCGCGCGGAACGGGGACGGCCTGCTACGGGTGGCCGGCTCGCTGAAGATGGGGGCGGTGGGCGCCACGGAGCTGGTCTGCGGCCTCCAAGGTGGCGGCCGGTCTTCGACGCTGGGCCGGGCCATCGGCGAGCTGGGCCGCGTGGCCAAGACGCTCTACCTGCTGAACTACCTCGACGACGAGGCGTATCGCCGCCGCATCCTCACCCAGCTCAATCGGGGCGAGAGCCGGCACGGAGTGGCGCGGGCGATCTTCCACGGCCAGCGCGGAGAACTGCGGCAGCGCTACCGTGAGGGCCAGGAGGACCAGTCGGGGGCGCTGGGTTTGATGGTCAACGCGGTGGTGCTGTGGAACACCCGCTACCTGGACGCGGCCCTGGCCCAAATCCGCGGCTCCAGCGGGCTGGTCCAGCCGGAGGATGTCGAACGGCTCTCGCCGCTGCTGCTCGACCACATCAACGCGCTCGGCCGGTATGAGTTCGCCCTCAAGGAGTCGGTCCGGCAGGGGCGACTCCGGCCGCTCCGGAACCCCGACGAGCTGGATGACCTGGCAGCGTGACGGCCCTTGCGCCGGTTTTCTGTTCCATTGCTACTCACGCCCCGAAGGCGCGCGAGGGCGAGCTCCGCCGTCGCGCCCGGGAACGCCGCGCCGCGCGGCCGGAGGTCCTGGCTCCCGACGAGGACGCGCCCGACCTGCACATCGTCGTGCGCGCCGAATTCGATCGCTTGCCGGGGAAGTACCGTGACCCGGTGCGTCTCTGCTACTTCGAGGGTCGGACCCACGACGACGCGGCGGCGGCCCTCGGCTGGCCGGTCGGTACGGTCCGCGAGCGGCTGTCGCGGGCGTGGGAGATGCTCCGCACCCGATTAGGGCGGCGGGGGATCGGCGTCACTCCGATGGCCGTGGCCGCCGCGCTGGCCGCGGGGGGCGACGCCCGGACCGAGATCCCGCAGGCGCTCCGCGAGGCGACGCTCGCCGCCGCGGCGCGCGGCGGCGCGGTCAAGGCCGGCGGCGCCGCGCTGGCGGCGGTCGTCGCGCGGGGACTGATGCTGGCGGCGGCATGGAAATTGGCCGCGGCCGTGCTCGTTGTCATCTCGCTGATCTCCGCGGGCGCGGGCCTCGTCGTGACGGCCGGCCGCCATGATGATCCGCAACGGCAGCAAGAGCCTCCCAACGGCGAGTCTTCGGCCCGCGCTCGGACTCCGACCGTCGATCGCTACGGCGATCCGCTACCCAAGGGGGCCATCGCCCGGCTGGGGACGACCCGATTCCGCCATGACAACATCTTCCATCGCGTCTCCTTCGCGCCCGACGGCAAGACGCTGGTCACCGCCCGGGGAGAGGTCCGCGTCTGGGACGCGGCGACGGGGCGGCTCCTCCGGTCGTTCGACGCCGGCTGGAAAGTGGTGCCCTCGCCGGATGGCCGGACGCTGTTCGCGGCCGGGCGCGGGTTCCTTCGGGCGATCGACGGTTCCACCGGTCGAGAACTGCGGCGGGTCGCCCTCGACCCGTCGAGCTCGCCCGACCGCGTGGCCATCTCGCCCGACGGCAAGGCCCTGGCCGTCCTGATGACGTTCCGGCGTCAGTTGCGTCGCCAGAAGGACCTTTCGATCCTGGTCCTCGTCGATGCCGACACGCTGGTCGTGCGGTGGCGAATCGAGAAGGATCACCCCTATGCCGGGGAGCTGGCGTTCTTCGTCGACGGGCGCGTCCTCGCGATCGCCGGCCCCGCCGAAGGGGCGCGGACCTTCAACATGATGGGGCCGAAGGCGTCGACGATCCGGCTCCTCGACGTCGCGGGCGGGGCGGAGGTGCGGCGGATCCCGGTCGAAGGGTTCGGCGTCGGCTCGCTGGCGTTCTCGCCCGACGGCCGGACGCTGGCCCCCTCGGGTGGCGTGGACATGGCCCGGATCTGGGACGTCGCGACCGGCCGCGAGGTGGATCACCGGCCGGGACATCCCGGCAGCATCCATTCGCTGGTCGTCTCGCCGGTCAACGGGACCGTCTTCACCTCGGGCAACGGCGACGGGCTGATCCTCCACTGGGACCCGGCCGATGGCCGGTCGCCGGGGGCCGTCGGCGTGAAGCCCAGCATGGTCAACTCGCTGGCCATCTCGACGGATGGCGGGACGCTGTTCGTATCCGACCCCGACGGCGGCCCGGTGCTCTGGGATGTGGCCGGGCGGAGGGAGTTGCGACGCCTGACCCGCGATCGGACGGAGGGCGGCGAGAGGTACGTTCACGTGGTCTTCTCCCCCGACGGCCGGACAGCCACCGCCGGCAATCACGTCTGGTCCGACCTCGCGTCGGATGATGCCCCGCGGGCTTATCGCGCGTCGTGGACCCTGAGCGCCCAAGCCGCCGTACGGTTCCTCCGCGATCAGCTCCGCCCCGCCGCGGCCAACGAGCCGACCGCCGGCCCCGAGGTGCTGCGGACGCTCCGCGCGATCGCCGCTCTCGAGCGCATCGGCAGCCCGCAGGCGCAGGAAATCCCGGAGAGACTGGGCCGGGGCGATGCCGGCGCCCCCGCCACCCAGGACGCCACGGAGGCGCTACTCCGGCTGTCTCGCAAGAAGATCCACCTCCCCGGCAGTGCGACGGCGAGATGAAAGGATCGGGCTGTCGGTACTGGCAATCGCGATGTCGAGATTATATCTTGAGTCCAGCATCGATCACGGCCGCTCAGGCGACGAAGACCACGAGGGATTCACGATCCGAGCCGGATTTTCCGGCTCTCCATCACCCCGAGGAGATCACCATGCGACGTGCGATCCCCATCCAGGGCCTCTTGTTGCTGGCCGCCGCCATCTCGACGGCGCGGGCCGACGAGCCGACACTCCAGGGCGAGTGGCGGACCAGCCTGGGCCTCGTGACGTTGAAGACGGAAGGCGACACCCTCGTCGCGACGTTCGCCGACCCGCGCACCCCGGCCGTCAAGGGGGCATTGAAGGGGCAAGAGGCGACGCTGACGTTCCGCGAGGGCAACCGCCGCGCCGACGCGACCTTCAAGCTCGGTGATTCCGGCCGCTCGTTCGAGGGCACGTACCAGTACGGCGAGGGCCAGCGCACCTTCCCGCGCCAGTCCTGGAATGGCTGGCGCCCCGACCCCGAGGCGACCAAGGGGGAGACGGGCCGATTCGGCGGGCTCTGGCTCACGACGCAGGGGCTCATGGAGCTCGAGCAGGCCGGCGACAAGGTCAAGGGCCGATACGCCCGGTATGGGCCCGTCCCGATGGAGGGGACCGTCGCCGGCCGCCGGCTCGACTTCCGCTACACGTGGCTGCGCAACGGCAGGGGGTGGCTCGACCTGAGCAAGGACGGCAAGCAGATCGACGGCGCGGCCGCCCCGGACGGGACGGAGTTCTGGAACGGGTGGCGGGGCCGTCGCGCCGACGAGTACCGCCGGCACGCCCCGCTCAAGGCCGGCCAGATCGTCAACGGCTCGACCCAGAACCTGCTCACCTACAGCGCCCGCGCCCCCGAGGGCTACAAGGAAGGCGATGCGAAGCGATGGCCGACCATCGTCATCCTCCACGGGATGAACATGAAGGGCAAGGACTACGTGGCGTCGATCGCGTCGGCCTGGCCCGACATCGCGCGGGATTACCTGATCCTGGGCATCAACGGCAAGGTCCCCTCGGTCCTGGACGAGGAACCTCGGTTCAATTATAGCTATATCAATTACATGGGCCGGAGCACCTACCGCGGCTACCCGGCGACGGACCGCGAGAGCCCGGGCTTGGTGGCCGAGGCCATCGATGAATTGAGGAAGGTCTATCCGGTCGGCCGCTACTTCGTCGGCGGGCATTCCCAGGGCGGTTATCTCACCTACAGCATCCTCATGAACTCGCCCGAGCGGATCGCCGGGGCATTCCCCATCTCATGCGGTGTGATCATGCAGTGCGAGCCGGACGTCTACAAGGACGAGGCCCTGCGCACCGCGCAGCGATCAGTGCCGCTGGCGATCGTCCACGGCAAGAACGACCCGAACGTCGATTTCGACTCGGGCGGCCACTACGCTGCCGGCCTCTTCGGCGAACACGGCTGGCCGGGGCTCCGCCTGTTCACGAGCGACACCGCGGGCCACATGTTCATGCTCCTCCCGGTCGGCAAGGTGATCCGATGGCTCGAGGCGATGTCCTCCGACGACCCCGAGGTCCTGATCGCCTTCGCCGAGAAGCAGGCCCAGGCCGGCCGGTATCGCGACGCCATCGCCGCGCTCCGCAACCTCAAGGGGCTCAAGCAGACCGACGCCGTGAAAGAGCGCGCCGACCGTCTGCGCGCCTCCATCGACGCCAAGGCCAAGTCCAGGGCCGACGAGTTCCTGCCCAGGATCAAGGCGAACGCGGACGCCTCGTGGGTCAACGCCTTCCTGGCCTTCCGCGACGAGTTCGAATTCGCCGACGCCGCCCGCGCGGCGATGGTCGCTTTCGAGGCCTTGCGCAAGCAGCAAGAGCCGGACGCCCAGCGCACCTTCCAGGAGGGCCTGATGCTGTTCCGGCAGGGCAAGCGGGCCGAAGGCCAGGCCAAATACCAGGAGATCGTCGACAAGTATTACGCCTCGCCGCGGTACCGCAACATCAAGGAACAGCTCAAGGCGATGAAATAGGCCTCGGGGGCGGCGGCCTTGCACCGCCGGCATCATCCCCCTGTCACGTGGCACATCCTTCGGAGTAGTGTATTAGCTCGGCAAGGGAGGAGGTCGTGTCGGTCGAGCCTCCCGCCTGACAAACCATACCGTCGGGCCGGAAAGCCTGATCGACTTCCAGGCCGGCATCATGACGAGGGACCCGGTGTCAACATCGCAAGAGAAAGGGCCGGTGATGGTCGCTGACGCCTACAAGCATCTCCGCGTGCGGATGGTCCGAGACGTCGTGCTCGTCGAGATCATGAGCGAGGACATCCAGGGACCCGACCGGGCCAAGGAATTCATCGGTGAGCTGCTCGAGGTCGTCGGCCGCGAAGACGACAGGCCGCTCCTGGTGAACCTGCGCCGGGTCCGATACCTCAGCAGCATGGGATACTCGGCCCTCTTCAAGATGGTGAAAGGCGCCAAGGAACGGCAGCGGCCGATCGCGTTCTACAACATGCACGAGGACGTCCGCATCGGGGCCGAGGCCGTCAACCTCCCCCTCGTCGTCAAGATCCACGAGAGCGAGGCCTCGGCGTTCGACGCCCTGGAACAGACCGCGGCAAGCCAGCCGGCGTGATCGGCCGACCGGGGTCCTCATGCCGGAGCCGCTGAGGGCGAGGCGTCGAGCGGTCGGGCGGCATCCGGGTTGGCGTCGGGCACGGCCCGGGCGAGCGCCCAGAGGGCCAGGATGGCCAGCGCGGCCAGGTCGGCGAACAGGAGCGGTGCGAAGGCGGGGGCCCCGTAGAGGAACTTCTGCCAGAGGGTGCCCAGCGGCCGGTCCAGGTCGGCCCGGACGTGCCAGAAGACGCCGAGCAGCCCGACGGCGAACTGCACCAGCATGACCGCGAAACCGAGTCGGAGCAGCGGCCGGTTGTCGTAGACCACCAGGATCGCCGCCAGGACGCCGGTCGCCGCCGCCGCAGCAACGACCCCGACCCATTCCTCGGGGCGGAAGAAGCCGTTCTGGGCGTGGTCGCAGACGCACAGGACGAAGTTCCCCACGAATCCGCCCAGGGCCAGCAAGGTCACCCACCGCGCCCACTCGATCGTCCGGGCGTCGACCATCCGGTCGAGCAGCAGCAGGAGCCCGACGCCGGTGTAGGCCAGGGCGCCACGAACGGCGCCGTGTAGACCAGGTTCTTGAGCGTCGCCTCGCGGAAGAACTGGCTCTCCAGGTGAAGCAGCAAGCCGGCGATCCCGACGGCCACCGAGCCCGCTCCGATCGCCAGGCCCAGCCAGCGCGCCGCACGGCGCCACGCACCACGAGCGCCCGCTCCCTCCGAGCCCGCCAGGGCCGGCCTCACGCCCCCCATCGCCGTCGCGACCAGCAGCGCGGGAGTCGCCGTCAGGGAGAACACCACGGGGACCCATTCCGCCCGGTTCTCGAACGCATTGATCGCATGCGCGATGCCGATGTCCACCGCCAGGAAGGCGATGTTCGCGACGGCGAACAGCTCGACAAGCACCAGCGGATCGGCCCACCCGTCAGCGCGCGGCGGCCTTGTTGACGGCATGCCCCTTCTCCTTGCGCAGCTCGTCGGCCATCCGCGCCAGCTCGCGCGACTTGTTGTAGACGTCGTAGAAGCCGTGCCACTGGACGAAGTCCGCCCCGCCCATGAACGCCCCGTGCTTGGCCGTCCGGCCGCCGTAGTGCCACAGGTCGAAGTAGAGCAGCTCGATCGGCTCGTCGAGTGGGTCGGGCGTCAGCAGCCCCTCGTCACGGAGCTTCTTGATGACCGCGCTGGCCTTGCTCACCGACTCGTTCATCGAGACGAGGACCGACTCGGCGTTCTTGTAGAAGGCCTGGACCTGCGAGCTCGAGTGGCACTTCTCGCAGGTCCCCTTCATGTTGGCCTGGGCGGACCGGAAGCCCGGCCGCTTCTCGGAGACGTCGGCGAACAGGTAATACGACAGCCGCTCGGTCACGTCGTGGGTGAACTTCTGCCCCTCCAGGCCGCTCATGTGGCAAGTCGAGCAGGTCGGCACGGGCATGTCGGCGGTCGTCAGGCGCTTGGGATCGGCCTTCAGGTTCATCACGGCCCGCTGCGCGTTGAACACCACGCCGTGCTTCGACTCGTGGTAGATCTCCATCTGCGAGTGGTCCGGGCCCATGTGGCACTGGCCGCAGGTCTCCGGCAGCCGCGCCAGCTCGACCGACGCGGCATGTCGCGCATGACAGGCGGTGCAGGTGCCGAACGAGCCATCGTCGTTCGGCTTCCCGACCGAGTGGCACTGCGTGCAGCCGCCACGGACGGCCTTCATGCCCTCCTTGGCGACCAGGCCGTGGGGCGGCCGGTCCACCGACCCGCGATGAATCCGCTCGAAGAAGGCGACCTGCTCGGCCGTGAAGTCCTGCTTGCCCGTCACGGCCGCCCACGACGGCCCGGCGTGCCGGCTCCGCAGGTACTGCTCGTACTGTTCCCGGTGGCATCCTCGGCAATTCGCCGCCGTGACCTTCGGGCTGATGACGAAGCCGCGATGTTCCACCTTGCTCTGCCCCTCGGCCGGCTGGTGACAGTCCAGGCAGGTCACGCCTTCGGCGCCGTGGCGACTCATCTCGTACTCGTGCACGATCGCCGAGGTCTCCTGCCGGTGGCACTCGGCGCACTTGCCCGTGGCCTTGATCAGGGCCGCGGTCGACCGGTTCGACCTCGATCCTCGGCCGCCGCGATTGCAGCACGAACGCCGAGACCACCATCGCCGTGCCGAGGAAGATCGCGATGAACACGCCGCGGAAGGACATGCCAATCCCCTCCCATGATCGTCGAAGTGAGACCGGAACCGGAGTTTTCATGTTGATGAGTCACCATCGCCGGGTCAAGCGACATCGGGGACATCCGCCTTCGACCGGCCCGGGACGACATAGCTCGCCGCCAGGCCGACGGCGAAGACCGTGGACGAGCCGACCAGGGCGAACCACGGGAAGGCCAGCCTGGTACCGAACTTGGCGGAGACGACCGCAACGATCCCCGCGAGCACCCCGACCAGGGCGGCCGCCTGCCCGACGCGGCGGGTCAGGATCCCCAGCAAGAACAGCCCGAGCAGGATGCCCGAGACCAGCCCGGCGATCGCCAGCGCGTTGTTGACGACGTTGTCCTCGAGCAACCGGGCACCGAAGGCCACGGCGGTCAGGACGAAGCCCCAGACCACCGTCATCGCCCGCGAGACCCGCATCAGGTGCCGCTCGTCGTCCCGGCCGGTGACGGGCCGGTACAAGTCGTTGACGATCGTCGAGGCCGATGAGTTCAGGGAGCCGGCCAGAGTCCCCATCGCCGCCGAGAAGATCGCCGCGATCACCAGGCCGAGGATGCCGGTCGGCAGGTAGTGCACGATGAAATAGGTGAAGACCTGATCGGAGCTGTTTACGCCGACGCCGGCCGATCCCACGCCCATCGAAGGGGGGAATTCCCGGTAGAAGACCCAGAGGCTGACGCCGATCAAGAGGAAGAAGGCGAACTGGGCCAGGATGACGAAGCCGCTGGCCACCAGCGCATCGGCGGCCTGCCGCCGCGATCGGGCCGAGAGGTAGCGCTGGACCATCAGTTGATCGGCGCCGTGGGTCGATGTGTTCAGGACCATCCCGCCGATCAATCCGGCCCAGAACGTATAAGGCTTGGTCAGGTCGAACGAGAAGTCCAGCAGCCGGAACTTGCCGGCGCCGCGGGCGGTATGGAACAATTCCGCCCAGCCGCCGGGGAGCTTGCCGGCCAGGATCATCAGGGCCACCGAGGCGCCGAGGAGATAGACGCTGAACTGGATGACGTCGGTCCAGATCACGGCCTTCATCCCGCCGAGGAAGGTATAGACCACGGTGATCGCCGCCACGGCCACGATGGCCGACTCGGGCGGCCAGCCGGTGAGATGCTCGAGCACCGTTGACGCGAGGAAGAGCCGCAGTCCGTCGCCGAGCGAGCGGGCCAACAGGAAGAGGATCGACGCTGTCTTCCGGGTCGGGCCGCCGAAACGATCTTGCAGTAATTGATAGGCGGTGAAGATCTCCCCGCGGAAGTAGGCCGGCAAGAGGACCGTGGCGACGACGACCCGCCCGAGCAGATACCCGAAGGCCAGTTGCAGGAATCGGAAATCCCCGTCGTAGGCCACGCCGGGGACGCTCAAGAAGGTGACGATGCTAGTCTCGGTCGCCACGATCGAGATCATCACGGCCCAGGCCGGGATGTTGCTCTCGCCCAGGAAATAGCCCTTCAGGCCCTGCGACCGCGAGCCCAGCCAGGCCCCCAGCGCGGTACATCCGGTGACATAGACGGCGATCACGACGAGGTCGATCGGATTCATAGCGTCATACGGTCCTCGAGTCCGACGAAACGGAATTGCGGATTGTACCGCCGCCACCCGGCCGATGCATGGTGCGTCTCGCGACCTTACGAGGACACCGCTTCGGCCGAATGGCTGGAATTGACAGTGGATGTGATCCCACGGAAGATTGTCGTAGGAGGTCATCGTGTCATGAATATGAACCGCGAGGCGCAGCGACGTAAGGAACGTCAGGAGCTGGAAGCCAAGCTCCTGGCAGGGCTCCAGAGCCCGGCGAGCGAAATAACGGCTGATGACTGGAAGGCTCTGCGAGACCGAATCCTGGCTCGTAGCCCCGAACTCCGCGGTGAAGGATGACCCGCCGCACCCTATCCGTTTTATCCGGGTTGTTGGATCCGCGGTCTCTTTCCCGGCCAAGTCGTCAATCGGGGGGGGTCGAAAATCGTTCGCGTAGCTTCTTGCGGGTCCGCGATAACAATTGTCTGATTGTGCCGGCCGAGACGCCGAGGCTCGCCCCGATCTCCTCCGAGGTCCGGCCCTCCGCGAACAACTCCAAGGCGAGCGATTCCCGGGCTGCCAGTCCCGATAGCAGCGGGCGGATCGCATCGAGGTCATCCACTCCTTGGCCGACCGCCGGCTGGCGTTGCTCCACGACATCCGAATCCGCGAGTCGTCGGAATCGCCGTCGCCGACCGGAGGCTTCGCGGATGAGGCGGTGGCGTACGCGATCGAGGGCCCTACGGACCTCGGCCGCATCGAGCACCTGCCCGGCCCGCTTGGCCTCCAGGCACTCGATCATCAGCAGTGCCCCCAGGTCGCCGTGGGCGCCCTCACCGACCCGGCTGGCTTGAATGACGAAGAGTCCTTCGAACCCCGCCGGTAGGTCGGCCCCGATCTGGTTCAACGCGTCGGCCAGTTGGTGGGCGTAGCCGATCGCGTCGTCCTGTCCCGCCATCAGTCGTATCCTTGCATGGGCAGCCCTTCGACCGCCAGGAACACAACTTCCTTGCCGGCGTGATCCACGAGGTAGAGGACGGTCACCTCGCAGTCTTCCGCATAGACGCCGAATACACGGACCGCGGCCCTCGGTTCGTAGGGTGGTCGCCACCTGGCGACGACGACGGCCGCGGCCTTGAGTTTATCGACGAGGGACGCATTCCAGAACCGCTGCCAGACGGTGGGCCAACTTCGTACCATCTGTTCAGCGTCCTCGAGCCGCTCCAGCAGCGCGGCGAGATCGAGCGACAGGGTCCACTCTCTCGACTCGGCCTCCGCGGCCAGCTCGTGCAACCAGCGATCGAATCGCTTGGGCAATGAGGTCGGCTTGTACGTCGCCTTGAACTTGTCGAGCTCGGCCTTGACCTCGCGGTGATAACGGATTCGGTATGCCATGCTCAGCTCCCTCCCGGCACCGGTACGGTCGGACAACCGCCACTACCTCGTGGCGGGCCACGCGCTAATCGACGACATCCTCCTCCTTGAGATCGCGGAGTCGTCGAACGAAGGTGTCCAGGAGCTCGGGCTTCTCGACGAAGCGCCGGAGGATGCGATCGCTCAGGAACCGCTCGGTCGCGCGGGGCGACAGGGCCGTGGCGATATGCCGGTCCTGGAACGTCACCAGGGGCGTGTCATCCTCCCGGGTCGCACGCTCCAGGACGTCCGCGAACTCCGCCATCGCCGCCTCGTTGGTGAAGAGGTGGCGGTAAACTTCGAGCGCGATGAGAGGCATCGTCCTTCTCCACGCTGAGGTCGGGTCGGTATTGCGGCCGCTCCCATCCGCAGCCTCGCATGAGGTCTCATCCCTGTAGGGACACCTCGGACCTGGGAGTGTGACAGCTTTCTTCCAGAGTCTCCCTGGTTCGTCTGATACTTTGTGTGCGTGGCTGCATTACGTTTCGGGCCTTGCGGGACGTGACGGCGACCGCCCGGCCCGGCCGCGGTCGCACCCCGGCGGGCCGACATCCGCGGGCCCGTCGGCCAGGTCTCCTGGCCCGGTCCCACGACCGACCGGCGGTCGGCCTTCCGCCATCATCGACGACGGTCCTGGCCATGCGCCGGCAGGTCGGGTCGAGGATGACCGGCCGGGCAGGGCCGGTGAAGTCGAAGAGGCCGTCGTCACAGGGCCGGTCTTGGGATGAGCCCCCGAGGGGTCCTGACCGCCGCCCGGCCCGGTCCCCGCGACGGCCGCCACCACGGTCCCCGGCCCGGCTAGCCCAGGCCCGAGGCGAAGCCGGTTGGCCGATCCGACTGAGCGGATGGCAGCCAGCGGCGAGTCAGGCAATCTAGACCTTAACCAAGCGTGATATATAGTCCGCCTGGCAGGTTTCTTGAGAAAAAGCTCGAAAACCCCGCGAGTCCCTGGAATAATGGAGGTGAGAACACATCCTCACTATTCCAGAACAAGGGGGCTTTCGAGTGAGCGCCACTATCCGAAAAAAGCGCGCGGCACGCAAGAAGAGGTCCTTCCAGGAAGGTCGGCGGCGGATCAAGAAGCGACTCGCCAATACGCCCGGGCCCGAGCGGCCCGTACCCATGATGACCGCGACCAATATCCACTATGAACCGGCCGATCGCGTGCGGGGGCTCGCTGCCGGCGGCATCGGTGCCCTCTTCCTGCTGGCTCAGAAGCTCGAGCTCGACAAGGAGATCGACCGGAACCTCCATCGGCTCAAGCGGCATCTGCCCTACCACGAATCCGACCATGTGCTGAACATCGCCTTCAATATCCTCGCCGGCGGCGAGCGAATCGAACACCTCGAGCTGCGGCGCAACGATGAGGTCTACCTCGATGCCCTGGGAGCCCAACGGATCCCCGACCCGACCACCGCCGGCGACTTCTGCCGCCGCTTCGCTTCCGAGGCCGATGTCCTCACCTTGATGGACGCCATCAATGGATCGCGGCTGCGGGCCTGGGCCAAGCAGCCGGACGAGTTCCTCGACCAGGCGATCCTGGACGCCGACAGCACCGTCGTCGAGACCGCCGCCGAGTGCAAGGAAGGGGTGGACATCACCTACGACGGCCGGTGGGGTTACCATCCGCTGCTGGTCTCGCTGGCCGATACGGCCGAACCGCTGTTCCTGCTCAATCGCAGCGGCCATCGCCCGTCGCAGGAGCGGGCGGGCGAGTATCTGGACAAGGCGATCGCGCTGTGCCTCCGCGCCGGCTTCCGCAAGATCCTGCTGCGGGGCGACACGCGGATCGCCGAGAACGAGGACCTGGATGCTTGGGACGATCGGCTGCCGCCGCGGGGCGGCACGACGATCGCCGAGACCGGGGACCTGGATGCCTGGGACGATGCGGGGAAGATCCGCTTCATCTTCGGCTATGCGGCCTATGACGGCCTCAAGGCCCGGGCCGACGAGCTGCCGGAAGAGGCGTACAGCTTCCTGGAACGACCGCCGCGGTCCACGATCGAGACGGCACCGCGCCAGCGACCCGAACGGGTCAAGGCCGAGATCGTCCGGGAGCGCGGCTTCAAGACGATCCATCTGCTCGAGGAGATGGTCGGGGAGTTCGACTATCGGCCGGTGGCCGGCCGGAAGAGTTATCGGATGATCGTGGTGCGCAAGCGGCTGGCGACCGACCGGGGGCAGATGCGGCTGTTCGAAGAGTATCGCTACTTCTTCTACATCACCAACGACCGCGAGATGTCGGCCGAGGAGGTCGTGTTCTCGGCCAATGACCGCTGTGATCAGGAGAATCTGGTGGCGCAGCTCAAGGGGGGCGTGCATGCACTGACGACGCCGGTGGACAACCTGGTGAGCAACTGGGCGTACATGGTGATGGCCAGTTTGGCCTGGAGCCTGAAGGCCTGGGGCGCCTCGCTGGTGCCCGTATCCCCCCGGCACGAAGCGAGGCACCAGGCCGAGAGACGGACGCTGTTGCGGATGGAGTTCGCGACGTTCTGCGCGGCGTTCATCCAGATGCCGTGTCAGGTCGTGCGAGGCGGTTAACGGTTGATCTACCGGATGCTGTCCTGGAACCCGTGGCAGGGCGCCTTCCTGCGGTTGGTCGAGCGGCTGCACGAGTCCTGGCAGTGCTGAAGGACGAGCCACTGAAGTCGGGGTCCGGATGCCCCGATCCCGCGAGGCCACCGAGCGACGAGAGGGGAGTGATGCATGAGGGCAGGAAGATCGAGATCGAAGGACGGGGTCCAAGGGCTCCGGGTCGGAGAAGGTACGTCTACTGATAATATGAATCATGTGATTCTGCGCCGCTCGGGCGCATAATATATAACGCTTGTTTTGGGTCTAGAGCGCTTAACGCTTGCGTTGCGTCCGCCCGACCCCCCCCTGACCCCCTCTCTGGGGTAGGGTTTTTCCAGTTGGCCGCCCGAAGTCCAAGGAGCAACAGGTGTTGCATCATGGCCTTCGGTTAGGACTCTATCGACGAAAGTCGTTTTGCGAATGAGAGTTACGCCACACCTTCCCGAAAACCCTACCCCAGAGAGCCCCTGACCCCCCCTTCGTAAGGGGGGGGATCGAGAGGGGCGGGCCTTCCCCCCCTTAAGAAGGGGGGGCACGGGGGGGGTCGAGGCCCAAGCCACTCCTGTAGGTCAGGGGGTCGAGGCGACAGCCCGGCCTCGAGGCCAAACCTACGCCATCCAATCGTTAAGCGCGCTAGGGCCCTTCTTCGCAACGGGCGAACCCTTCCATTGCGGCAGTCCCTTGCCCGAGGGCGTGCGTCGGCGTCTCGCGGAGGCGCTGGTTCATGAGATCTCGGACATCTGGGGCTTCCCGTGGCGGAAGCTTTCACAATGGTGCGTCGAGAATGACGCATGGCTGAGAGCGAATCTCGCTGTGGCTGGGCAGCGAGGATCTGGGAGTTCCTCTGATGGTTGAGCAATGTGGAGAACGCTTTCGCCACGGACTCCCTCGGTAGGTCGCGGATCCATGAACAGCCCCCCGGATCGGCCATCCGACCCGTGCCGGCCCCGGCCCGCGAGGCCGCCCCGGCCGCTCCCGGCCCGACCCGATCGCTCAACCGTCCCGGCCGCGGGCACGACCCGCGACCGCCCGCCGGCGGCGTGGTACCGGCCGGGTCGCGGCCAGCCCGGGCGGATGACTGGCGGCGGGCTCGGGCGGGCCATGATCTCGGTCATTCCCCCACCTGGGCCAGCACCTCGCGGATGACTTCATCCGAGAGGTACATGCCCGATCGCCGCAGTCGTTCGACCACCGGACGCGCGGACGGGATTAGGCCCTCTTCCTTGGCCTGCGTCTCCCGCCAGATGTCCTCTCGGGCCTCGTCAACCAGGGCGGCTAGGTCGTCGTCGGTCATGCCGCTCTCTTCGAAGTCTCGGCGCACCGGGGCCAGGACGGTGTCGAAGCTCTCCGTGCCGATGTCGCGGTCGATCAGGTGATGGACATAGGTGGCGATATCTTGACCGGCCTGAGTCGCTCGCTCAGCAAGCCGCCGCTCCTGCTCGGGTCTGAGGTCGATCGTGATCGTCATCTCGGGCCTCGAAAGAGTGCTTGGGGCCGCGTCTCTCAGCATATCATTCGGGGGGCAGCTAGGAAAACGACAGCTTTCCCAGCAGCTTGGGCGCCGCGGCCCCGGTGACGGGCGGGAGCATGGCGGCCGAGCCGCGCAGGGTCATGTCGGCCAGGACGGCGAAGGCCATGGCCTCGCGGGCGTCGGACGGCACGCCGACTTCGTCGGACCGGCGGACCGGCACCGGCGCGACGAGCGCGGCGATCCGCTCCATCAGCACCGGGTTCCGCACGCCGCCCCCGGCCGCGATGATCTCCTCGATGGGCGGGCCGAGCGCGTCGCACTGGCGGATGCCGGCGGCCACGGACCGGGCGACGAACTCGACGAGGGTGGCCATCAGGTCGGCGTCGAAGCCGCCGTGACGCCCGGCGGCGCGGTCGACGAACGCGTCGCCGTACATCTCGAACCCCGTCGATTTCGGCGGTCGGCGCGCCAGGTAGGGGTCGTGCTCGATCAGCTCGGCGAGCAGCGATTCGTCGAACGCGCCGGACCGGGCGAACTGGCCGTCGCGGTCGCAGGCCAGCGCGCCGCCGGAGAGCCGGCGCGCAGCCGATCTAAAGGCGCATTCGCCGGGCCCGTGTCGAATCCGAAGACCCGCGCCGGGTCGTCGTCGAGCACGGTGAGATTCGCGATCCCGCCGAGGTTGAGGATCGCCCGACGCCGCCCCGGCTCCCCGCCGGCTCCCCGGCCGAACAGCACCCGGTCGGCGATCGGCGAGAGCGGCGCGCCCTCGCCGCCGGCCGCGATGTCGCGGGCGCGGAAGTCCGAGATGACGGAACGGCCCGTCCGGACCGCGATGATGTCGCCGTCGCCGACCTGCAGCGTCGCCCGGATCGCGCCGGCGACGCCGCTGTGGTGATAGACCGTCTGGCCGTGCGAGCCGATGAGGTCGACGTCCTGCGGGGCCAGTCCCGCCTCGTCGAGCGTCGCCAGGCAGGCCGCGGCGAACGCCTCGCCGACCATGACGTTCAGCTCGGCGACGCCGCGGACGTCGAGGCCCGCGACGCCGATCACCCGGCGCCGGACCTCAGGGTCGTGCGCGTGCTCGCGGTAGTGCAGCAGCTCGACCCCGACCTCGGCCCCCTGCCCCGTCATCCGGCAGACGGCGACATCGATCGAATCGGCGCTCGTCCCGGACATCAGGCCCACGACGAGGCGCGGGTTTGCGGCTGCGTTCCAGCAGCTCAGGGAGCGGATGGGTCATGGGGAACGATCCCCAGCCTTGACTCGCCTCGCCCGAGCACGATTTGGCAAGGACGAGCTTTGAGCAATCGGGATCAAATCGGTCAGCCGCCCGCCGGCCGAGAAGAACCCGCGGAGCATCAAGTCCAATGAGACCTCGCGCGACGCCGCCTCGATCTTGGCGATTCGGGACTGTGTCGACCCGATCCGATCGGCGAGTTGCTGCTGCGTGAGGCGGTGATCCTCGCGGAGCCGCCGGACGCCGCGGCCGACCGTCAGCCGGAACTCGACGATCTGACGCTCCTCCTCGGTCAACTCCAGGAAGTCGGCGGCATCCCCGAACCTCCAACCCGCCGCCTCCAGGGCTTCTCGCTTCTTGGCATCCACGGCTATCCTCCTCCCCCGCGGGCCTCCTCGACCGTCTCGTCGTAGGCCCTCAGACGACGCTTGCAGCGATCGATGACCGGCTTCGGTGTCTGCCGCGTGTCCTTGGCGAAGACGGCGACGATCGCGATAACGTCGGCATCGATACGATAGATGATCCGCCAGTTTTGATTCTCGTCTCGCACCCGCAGTTCGTGGCATAGCGGTCCGATGCTCGGCATGGGCCGCGAGTGGGGCATACCGAGCGATTCGCCATCCTGGAGCCGGCGAAGCAAGGTCCCGGCCTCCAGCCTCGCCGCCCGCGAAAACGGAGGTGTCCTGATCTCGCCGTGCAACCAGACCAGCGGTTTCGAGGGCTGTTCGGCCGTGCTCATCGTGCGATTCTATGCCGAATCCGGCATGGCATCAACCGCAATATGCCGGATTCGGCATTCCCCGCGAACGGCGACATCGCACGTCCCGGCGAAGGGCCGACGACGATGCGCGCGGGCTTGCGGCCGCGTTCCAGGAGGTCTGCGAATGGATGGATCATGGACTCCTCCTCGAACCAGGACACCGCGCCGCCTGTCCTGGTAGAATGTAGCAGGTTTCCCGGAGGCGTATGAATCACGGGCGCCCATCATCATCCCCGTGACCTACTCGATACAGGACGAACCCATGGCGACCGCCGATACCTCGACGAACCTGGCCGAGAACCAGGAAAAACTGCGCGACGAATGGCTCGGGCGACTGTCCGATCTGGTGGAGACCGTCCGCGGCTGGGCCGAGGAGCTCGATTGGTCCACGCGCCGGATCGAGGCGAAGATGGAGGACTCCGAGATCGGGACCTATAAGGCCCCTGCCCTGATTATCCAGAGGGAGACGGTACGAGCGATCCTGGAGCCGATCGGCCGATCGGCGCCCGGCGTGGCGGGCGTCGTCGATTTCTACCTGATGCCGGCCTATGATGATATCGCGCGGCTCTTCTTCTACGACGATCGGTGGTACTTGCATCACGCGTCTCCCGCATCTCCGGACGTGGGGCCCCATCGCCGAGATCAGCCGCTCTCCAGGGAGACATTCCAGGCCGTCCTCGAAGCGATGACCCGAAATGCCGCATGACCTCCACGGTTGGATTCGAAGGATCAGGTCGATCGAGCTCGACCATTCGTCGACGCGACTCGCCCTCGACCGGCTGCTGGTCGAGGGCCGCCGCGATCCCACGATCCTCGGAGGCGACCTGAAGCTTCAGGACATCGTCAATGCCTCGAGACGCCTGGAGGGGACCTATATCATCCGACTGTTTGCCGAATTCGAGATGGGCCTCCGCCTGTTCTGGGCGACGATCCGGGACACCGAGCCGCCGACGCAGCACTTGCTGGACGGTATCGCCGCCAGGCGGGGGATCCCACCCGATCGCCTCGCGAGCGCCCACACAGTCCGAGAATACCGCAACTCGCTGGTGCACCAGCGGGTCGAGGAAATCATCCCTGTACCGATCGCCGAGGTCCGAAGTCACCTGTGCAGATTCTTCGCGTTCCTGCCACCGACCTGGTGATCATGAGTGGCCACCGCCGGCCCTGCCTCGCCCCGGAGTCCTCCGCCTCGCGTCGAGCAGTGCGGTTCAAGTCGGTCAGCCGCCCGCCGGCCGAGAAGAACCCGCGGAGCATCAAGTCCAATGAGACCTCGCGCGACGCCGCCTCGATCTTGGTGATTCGGGACTGAGTCGATCCGATTCGATCGGCCAGTTGCTGCTGCGTGAGGCGGTGATCCTCCCGAAGCCGCCGGACACTGCGGCCGACCATCAGCCGGAATCCGACGATCTGACGCTCCTCCTCGGTTGGAAGTGAGCGCGTAAGCGGCCGCTTACGCGCTCACTTCCATCGGTCAACTCCAGGAAGTCGCCGGCATCCCCGAACCTTCGGACCGCCGCCTCCATCGCTTCTCGCTCCTTGACTTGCGAAACGGCATGCCGCGTCATCCCAGCGCTATTCAAGTCGCCGATCGACTAATGTAAACTGGCCTTGATCAAGCTCCGGCCGTGTCTCAGGGCTATTGAATATTCGGCGCAACCACTGGGATTCCAAGATGTTCGGGCAAACCAGCCTCGGCCTCGCAACCGGTTATGGCGTTCATTTAATAGCCGTAAGACACGATCCGAGTTCTGGGGTGATTAATTTAGAGGTAGCTGTTCACACCCCGAACAATTTGTACAGTCGGTTCGTACTACTACATATGAGTCAACAGCTTCCACTCCTTGAGCCACTCTGGAGCCGCGTGCCCGCGGACCTTCAGGTCACCCTCTTGGACGGCTGGAAGTCCCTGCACGATCGGATCGCCGAATTGGAAGCCACCGTCCGCGACCTCCAGGCCCGGCTCCAACTCAACTCCACCAACTCCTCCAAGCCGCCCTCCTCCGACCCGATCGGCCTGAAGCGCAAGCCGCCCACACCGCCGTCGCGGCGGAGGCGCGGCGGTCAACCCGGCCATCGCAAGGCGTTCCGCGCCCTGGTCCCTCCCGAGAAGCTCCGCTCGTCCACCGACTGCAAGCCCGATGCGTGCCGGCGGTGTGGCCATGCGCTGTCGGGGGAGGACCCCGACCCCCTGATCCATCAGGTCGCCGAGTTGCCCCGGATCGAGCCGATCGTCGACGAATACCGCCTGCATCGCCTGGCCTGCCCCGACTGCGGTCAGACCACCTGCGGTCCGTTGCCCGAGGGCGTCCCCACGGTCCGCTTCGGCCCTTACTTGCAGGCCACACTGGCCACTTTGGCCGGCGCCTACCGGTTGAGCAAGCGGCCGATCCAGCAACTGGCCGGCGACCTCTTCGGGCTGTCGATCTCCACCGGGATGATCAGCAAGCTGGAGCGGCTGTCGGCCGAGGCGCTCCAGGCCCCATACAACGAACTGGCCACGGCGGTCCACACGGCGGGGGTGATCGGTGCCGACGAGACCGGCTGGCGAGAGGACCGGCACAAGGCCTGGCTGTGGGCGGCGGTGACGGCCCTGTTTACGGTCTTCACGATCGCCCGCAACCGCAACGCCCGGGTCGCCCGGGCCGTCCTGGGGACTCAAGACGGCCCGATCGCGGTGACCGACCGCTGGAGCGCCTACGACTGGATCGCAGGGGCCAGCCGGCCGGTCTGCTGGAGTCATCTCCGCCGCGATTTCCAGGCGATGATCGACCGCGGCGGCGCCGCCGCGCCGATCGGGAAGAAGCTGTTGCGCCTCTCGGACCGGCTGTTCCGCTGGTGGCATCGCCTCGAGGCCAAGCGAGTGGACTGGGGGCGATTCCGCACGGCGATGGCCCGGTTGAGGCGCGAGTTCAAGACGGCCCTGGAGGACGGGGCGCGCTGCGACTGCGCGGACCCGAGGGACCTGCGCCGAGCTCCTGCGGGTCGAGGAGAGCCTGTGGACCTTCGCGCGGGTCGCGGGTGTGCCGCCGACCAACAACGCCGCCGAGCGCGCCGAGCGGCACGCGGTGATCTGGCGTCGGATCAGCGGGGGAACCGATAGCGCGGCGGGGAGCCGGTTCGTGGAGCGGATGCTGACGGTGGTAGCCACCTGCCGCCAGCAGGGGCGGAATGTGCTGGACTACCTGACATCCTGTTTCGAGGCGGCTCGCGGTGGCCAAGCGATCCCCTCCCTCGTGCCAGCGAATCCACCAAAGGTCGAGGTTGCCTGATACCGGTTATCCCACTCTGTGAACGGTTACATTTAGAGATCTTTTTGAAGAGAGGCAGAGCACCGGAACGGTAGATCATTGAGGGCTAAGACCATGCGTGACGAGACCGAAGTCCACCTATCCCTTGCGTGCGCGCCCGAGAACGCTGCTCTACTCCGCGAATTGCTGGGGGGATTCCACCGATCTCAATGCGGCGAGTACCGCCGTTCGACCGTTGCTGTGGAGCTCATTCCCCTAGGTCGTCAGGGAACCCTTCAGAAGGGCCAGCTCGGGGACCATCTACTCGTTGCCCCCGATTCTAGGCTCTGTCTGAGAAACCCAACAACCGGAGATCTCGCTCCATCATAGCGACCAGCCAGAACGCCACGTATTACCACGGCAAGTAAGATGATCAAGAATCATACACCGGCCGCGTAGCGAACATAGGGATGTCGGAAGTAATTCCGGACGCGCTGCGGGAGGTGGAGCAACTGACTCATGAACCACTCGATCCGCGACCGAAGATCCGCCGTGCTCTCCGGCAACCCCTCCGCGCCGATCGACCCCTTCAGGTCATTGTTCAGGTATTCCTCGGCATTCAGCTCGGGGGCGTACTTCGGCAGCCAGAACAACTCGATCCGGTCCCCATGCCCCGCGATCCAATCCGCCACCGCCTGGGCCTCATGCGCCGGTAGGCGATCCGCGATCAGGAACACCTTCCTGGTTGTCTCTCGCAGCAGCTTCTCGAGGAACGTGAGGAACAGCGCCGCCGTCATCGTCTCCCTGTAGGTCAGGAAATGGACCTCCCCCTCGTTGGTGATCGTCGCGATCTGGTTCATCCGGATATGGGGACCCGGCACCTCGACCCACGCCGGGTGCCCGATGCGCGCGTAGCCCTTGTGCGGCTGCTCGTCGGCCGCGGCGCCGGTCTCGTCGCACCAGTGGATCTCCGCCCCCTCGCGGGCGGCCCGCTCCTCGATCGCCGGATACGTCTCATCCAGCCACCGGTAGACCTCCTCGGGGTCCTGGCCCCTGGTATGGCGGCGCGGGACCTTGGCCGTGTAGCCCCACCGCTTGAGATACTCGCCGACGGTCCGCACCGGCAGCTCGATCCCGCACTCGTTGCCGATCAGGTCGCGCACGGCCTTGCGAGACCACACCGCGGCGGTGATGCCCAGTTGCTCGGGACTGTGGTCGTCGATCTGTTGCTGGATGTGGCGCGCCTGCTCGTCCGTGAGCTTCCGCCCGGAGCCCACGGGGCGACCGGTCCGATCGCTGGGGACCGCGTCCCGGCCACCGGCGACGTAAGCTGTCCACCAACGGCTGACCGTCTCGGGGGAGACCCCGAGCAGGTCGGCGACATCGGCCTCGGTGAACCCCAGTTCACAGCCGTGCAGGGCACGGAGGCGGAGCGCCTCAAGGACTTCATCAGACAACTGGCGAGCATCGGGTAAGGAGATAGCCATAGCAATGTCCTCCTTCCTCCCTCGGCCCTATTCTACCCCAAGAGCCGGCTGTCATTCCAGTACATGAGTATCTTCATTGCCGGGGTAATAGTTCACCGCCAGCTTCTCGTACCGCGTCGCCAGCCGGCGACATTCCTTGTACCACCCCACCGCACGCTCCACGATGTTCCGCCGACGATACTGGGCCTTCTCGAAGCCCAAGTCGCAGGGCTCGTTCTTCTTGGTGGGGATGACGTCTCGAATCTCGTGCCGCTTCATCCACCGGCGAATGTGACGAGCACTGTAGCCTTTGTCGCCGGCCATCCGCTCCGGCCAGTACCGCTGACCGCGGCGGTGTGGCAGGAGCACCCGCTCGACGACGGTCTCGAAGAACTTCGATTCGTGCCGTTGACCGGGCGTGACGTAAATCCCCAGGAGGATGCCGTGACTCTCGACCACCAGGTGGACCTTGGTACCGAAGCCACCTTGGGAGTAGCCCAGCGCATGGCTAAGCGGCTCTTGGAATTGCGCCGCCCGGGGCCCGCCCAGCATGGGGCGGTGGGCCGGATTTTTTTTTCGCCCCGGCGGCGGCCCGCGTCTCCCGGATGACCGACGCATCGACGAACCAGAGGTCACGGCCGATGCGGCCGTGGCGCTGCAAGTGGTCGAGCAGGTGGATCACCAGGCGGGCCCAGGTGCCATCCTTCCGCCACCGATTGAAGCGATCGTAGACGGTTTGCCACGGCCCGTACCGTCGTGGGACATCCCGCCAGGGGGCCCCGGTGTGCAGGACCCAGAGGATGCCATTAATCAGGGTGTAGTGATCGTTCCAGGGATGCCCCCGACCGCCGTGGTGGGTCGGATCGAGCAAGAGCCGTCGGATCTCCTCCCAGAGACGGGGATCCAGTTCATAGCGGCGTCGCATGGTGGGCCTCCTTTCGGAACCCTCCCACCTCTATGATACCAGAAAACCATTACCCAGACAGAGCCTAGGATCAGAACCGCAGCGATGGGAAGTCCGCAAGCTTCCCTCTGTAGACGATATCGTCGAGGCATATGCTGGGCTGCTTGACCTCTGCAGGGGGGAGGACTTTATAGACACCGGCCGGCTGGAACGGACCATCGATGAGGGGAATCCCTTCGGAGTCGAACTCTTTACCAATAGCTTGGATTCTGCATATAAGGTTCTTATAAATGCAATCGAGACCGCCATCGCTCGTCTCGATCCCGAGGACAGCGAGCGATGCCGCGTGCGCCTCATCGAAGTTCTTGAGGACTTACACGAGAAATCTTCGGAGGCTGATAGAGTCGCTTGCATACGCAAAGTAAGGGATTCCTCACGGCTGGATGAAAAACGCTTGCGATCCTACATCGAGGCCGTCGTCGCCCTGGATGGGGACCGCCTGTTCGCCGGGCTCGCCGTACTGGTCAAGGATGCCGAGCATTACTTGGCCGGTGACCGTTCACAGTGTTGAATGCCTGGCGAGGGAAGGATCGACTCGGCCTCCATGGCTACCGAGACAGCACCCCCGTGTGCCAACTGCCAGCGGTTGCAGGCCGAAGTCGATTCCCTGCGCGCCGAGTTGGAGGCGCTCCGCGCCGTCGTCGCCCAGTTGCAGCGGCAACTCGCCGCGGCCCGCAAGGATTCCTCCACCTCCTCCAAGCCGCCCTCCTCGGACATCGTCAAGCCCCCCGAGCCCCCGCCGCCACCCGGACAACAGCGGCGGAAGCCCGGCGGCCAGCCCGGACATACCTCGCACCAACGGGTCCCCTTCCCCCCCGAGATGCTCGCCTCGGTGCCCACGGATTACCTCCTGGACGCCGGCCCCTCCTGCGGCGGCCACCTGCTGGTGACCGACGACGCCGAGCCGATCGTCGCCCAGCGGGTCGACATCGCCGCCGTGCCCCTGGAGATCCACGAGCACACCAGCCACCCGGGCTGGTGCCCCCATCGCCGCAAGGATTGCTACGCCCCGTTCCCCCTGTCGATCGAGCGCGGCGGGTCGGCCGGGCCGCGGCTGACCACCGTCATCGCCTACCTCAAGGGGGCCTGCCACGCCTCGTATTCGACCATCCGCAAGTTCGTCCGCGACGTGATCGGCCCGACCCTCTCCCGCGGGCAGTTGGCCAAGATCGTCGCCGAGGTGAGCCGGGCGCTGGAGCGGCCCTATGAGGAATTGCTCGGCGACCTCCCCGACCAGGCGGTGCTCAACGTCGACGAGGCCGGGCACAAACAGAACGGGCCGCGGCACTGGACCTGGTGCTTCCGGGCCGGGCTGTACACGCTGTTCAAGATCGACCCGACCCGCAGCGCCGACGTGTTGATCGAGGTCCTGGGTTCGGAGTTCGACGGGGTACTGGGGTGTGACTACTTCTCGGCCTATCGTCGCTACCATCGCGAATTCGGTGTCGTCCTCCAGTTCTGTCCGGCGCATCTGATCCGCGATGTGAAGTACCTCACGACGCTGCCCGACCCGCGGGACCGGGCGTATGGGGAGGGCCTGCGCGAGTCGTTGCGGGATCTCCTCGCGGTGATCCATCGCCGGGAGGAGTGGACCGAGGCGGAATTCCGGAGGCGGCTGGAGGCGGCGCGGGACCAGGTGCTCTGGCGCGGGACGTGGGACGTGCCGGCGACGCGAGCGAGCAGCAACCTGGCGGCGCGGTTGGAGGTGCACGGGGCGAGCGACTTCCGGTTCCTCACCGAGCCGGGGGTCGAGCCGACGAACAACCTGGCGGAGCAGGCGATCCGGTTCGTGGTGATCGACCGCCTGATCGCGCAGGGGACGCGGGGCGAGCGCGGAAAGCGGTGGTGCGAGCGGATCGGGACGGTGATGGCGACGTGCAGTCAGCAGGGACGGTCGGTGTTCGCGTATCTGGAGGCGGCGGTGACGGCGTGGTTCGCCGGAGAGGAGGCGCCGTCGTTGCTGCCGCGAGCGACCTGATTCGAGTCGAGGGAGCGGGTCGGCGGAGCCGAGGGATGCAAGGCCCACGAGGGCCGGGAAGTCCGAGGGGCGAACGCCGCCGGGGCGATCCATCACGAGCGACTGGGGGAGCCCCGCGCCGTGGGGATCGCAGAGAGAGGACCGTGATGAGGGAGGCCGACGATCAGCCATCGGTGAATGTCCTGGTGCGCGCCGACCCCATTGTGCATTACACCATCAAGTCCACTGTGAACGGTCACCTTGGCCGGGCCCCCGGGCGGCACAGATTCCCCGACGAAGTGCGAGGTTGAGGCCGCACGGGAACGTTTCCTGGGCATTGTCGAACGTATGGATGCGATCGACTCTGGATCGCCGGAGCCCGGCGATTACAAGCGGATGGCGACGGACCCGACTTTGCCCTCGGGCATCACCGCGAGCGCCGCACGAGGCAAGGCGGACCTGGCTCCCTTGATGGCCGATCACGTCCGGACCGAGTTGACCGTGAGGGTCGGGAAGGATTTCCTGTCCTGCTTGTCCGAACCCCTCCGTTCCATCTGCGCGTCGCCCGACGATTGGGCTTTCGACTGGGAGGGGGAGGGAGACCGCCAGGCGTCGGTCCTCCGTTACAAGATCGCAAGGGCCTTACTCCGGAGGATCCTGTCGGTTTCGGCATTCTGGTATCCCCTCGCCGCCTATGTCGGGACGATCGTCACGAGGCAGGGGATCGCCCGCTTCGGCGACAACCCGCCGAGAGGACCGGACCGACCGCTATTCACGATCATCCGGATCGAGTGATATGGATTATTACATAAACTATGATAGCCAGGGTCGGAGCAATTTCCCGGACTCTTCGAGGCAACCGAACGCGGCCCGAGGCTGAAGGGAAAGGACCGGCTCGGTCCGGCGTTCCCGATCTCCGTCCCGGTTTTCCTCCCCTACCCAGATGGAGAGCGCGATATAATAGCCGATGGATAGCAGCAAGTCCGGTGAGGGCTTGGCATTCCGAACCAGAAGGGCCATGGCCGGTGGCGAAGTCGAGCAAGCCGTTGCGTAAAGTCGATGACCGCCACGTGCGGCTTGAATACATGGGCGGCCGTTGTGCGGTCTGTCGCCGCAGCATTGCGCCCGTCGAACGCCGATTCCTCACCTCCAAGGGGACGTTTGAATTCAATCACGTCGATCCGACTCGCAACCGCTCCAGCACCGGGACGCTCCGCTCCTGGCGGGCCGCCAGGCGCTCCGCCGCGCCCTGCTCGCGAATCGTGTCCTCGATGTCATACAACTGGGCGATCAGACCCAGCACGTAATGCACCTCCCGTGGCTGATTCAGCCGGGCGTCGAAGAAGTTCCGCCGCGCATGAGCCCAGCAGCCCACCGGGATGACCCGCCCCGCGGATTTCCCGACCACGGATTCATACGACGAATAGGCATCCGTCTGCAAATAACCGCGGTAATTCTTGAGGACCTCGGCCGGCCCCCCTCGTTGTTCTACACAAGTTCGGCCGTCGTTTTGACGACGTCCTCCTTTTCCACGGCACCGGGACCGAAGACCTTCCAGCAGGTGGCGATGTCATGAAGCCGTTGCAGTCCCAGCCACAGCGTTTGCGGTCCCGGCTCGTCCTCGCGCTTCCGGTTCACGTACCCGCCCAGTTGCGCCACCAGCCGGATCATCTCCTGAAGCTTCGGCGCTACCTTCGGCGGCGGCTCCCGACGCACCACCACGTACACCGACTTCCACTCCGCCGGCTCGAACACCGCCTCACAACTGATCTCCGGACAACTCCGTCCCAACCGGCAGAGGAACAGCACCCGCCAGGCGACGATCAGGTAGACCGCCAGGCAAGGCAGCAGCCGCTCCATCCCCTCGAACCGTCGATCCTCCACTCGGCATCCCGACTTCAACACCCGGAAGAAAACTTCCGTTTGCCAACCATAATGCCTCCAAAGAGAGGTGCCTATATCGACCCTCCCCGGGCGGCTACGCAACCTCCCGCGGAGGGCCGAAGAGACTCGGGTCTCACTCGCTGTCACGGGCTTTGGGCTTGATCAACTGGGCGAACATACGCTCATCTGACCAACCACGTGGGCACGTCCGGATCCGGCCCATCCGGTCCAATTCGTCGGCGTCGGCCCAGATCGCCCAGTGACCGCCCGGCGTCGGGAGCTTCCGCGCATGGATCCACCCCACGCGGACCCAGCGGTGTCACGTGGCCTGGGGCATCGCCAGCTCCCGCGCCAGGTCGGTCAGCAGCCACTCGTGCTCACTCAGCACGCCCGGTTCCCCCACGGCCCGCGGACGCGGACCCGTCCGACCGCGCCGGGCGAGTAAACCGGCCAGGATGGCGCTCGTGAAGGTCGCCGAGCGCTTCGGCGGATCGAAGCCCTCGCGGTTCAACTGCTCGGCCACCTCGGTCAGCGTCCGGCCCGCCGCGCGGAGCTGGTCGATCCGGTTCAGCAGCCCCTCGAAGTCGGCCATCTGCCGGTAGCGCTGCACCGGCCGCACCAGCTCGTGGTCGCTGCGGAAGCCCCCGGCCCAGTGGATGGTCACGTTGACCCGTTCGCTCTCCCCGCGGACCGTGGCGACCACCTCCTGGACCAATAGCCCATGTTTGGGGTGAAACCGTCGGAGGCCGACTTCCTCGTGCGCGAAAACTCCTTGTTTTCCGGGCTTTTGCGCGTGGGCGGCGCCCTCACGGCTCGAAAACCGTAGTGACAACCAATAGAGCACATCTACCGATATTCCCCGGAATTCCTCCTTGATTCCGCTTCAATTTGTCATGATAATGGTTGCCGTGGGTCTCCGGTCGCCCCCTCCCCACGTCGCCGGCAACCAACCATGTACCCAAGAACCGTCAAGGTCCGATCCTCCAGCGGCTCCATCCACGAATACATCCGCATCGTCGAAGCCTACCGCGAGGACGGTAAGGTCAAACAACGCGTGGT
This sequence comes from uncultured Planctomycetota bacterium, assembly GCA_963815795.1. GTDB lineage: Bacteria > Planctomycetota > Planctomycetia > Isosphaerales > Isosphaeraceae > JAKAUH01. The sequence goes on from CAWFIC010000018.1 coordinate 219,501, forward strand.
CGCCGACCTCGGCCGCAAGGACCTCCTCACCGAGATCCTCCCCAAGCTCCGACGCCTCCTCGCCGGTGACACCGACGAAGAGCCCGGCGATCCGGCCGCACTCCACGTCGGTGAGGCCGCCACCTGGGGGCCGGTCCTCGTCGTCCGCGCCCTGTTCGACCAACTCGGCCTCCGGGCGATCCTCGACCAGCACCTCGGCAAAGCCCAGGGCGTCCCGTTCGCCGACCGCGCCTTCGCCCTGGTCGCCAACCGGCTCATCGCCCCGGCCAGTGAGCATGGGCTGGCCGGCTGGCTCGAGACCGACTTCGTCTGCGACCGGAAGGGCCGACGCTTCCTCCCCCATTGGCACCGCCGGGGCCGCGTCCGCGTCCATCCCCGCCAGCTCGACGCCTGGTACCGCACCCTCGACCAGCTCCTCCGGGCCAAGGACCAAATCGAGGTGGCGCTGTATCACCGCCTCCGCGACCTCTTCCGCTTCAAGCCGGACCTGGTCCTCTACGATATCACCAGCACCTCTTTCGAGGGGGCCGGGCCGGCGGACTTCGCCGAGCACGGCTACAGCCGCGACGGCAAGCCGCACAACGTCCAGGTGATCGTCGGCGTGGTGATGGTCGCCGGCTGGCCGATCGCCCACCACGTCTGGGCCGGCAACCGCATCGACCATTCGACAGTTCAAGAGGTCATCCGGGATCTGCGCCAGCGGTTCGCCTTCGGCCGGCTGGTCTTCGTCGGCGACCGGGGCATGGTCACCGAGGCGAACCTCGAGGCGATCACCCGGGAGGAGCACGGCTTCCTCGTGGGGGTCAAGCGGCGGCGCAATCCTCAGATCGCCGGTTGGCTCGAGGCGGTGGATGACACCAAGTGGGTGACCTGCCCGGGAGGCATCAATACCCGGGAACGGAAGACCGACCCGCCGCGGACCCGCGCCGAGGAGGTCCTGTCGGGAGACCCGGGACTGCGGGTCATTGTCATCGACTCCGACGAGCGGCGCACCTACGAGCGGGCCAAGCGGGAGCAGGCGATGGAGCGGGCCCGTCAGCGGCTGGAGGAGCTCCGGGGGCGAGTGGCCGCCGGCGAGGTGAGGCGGCCCGAGACGATCGGGGCGGCCGTGGAGCGGATCATGCAGAAGTATCACGGTTATCGCTATTTCGACTGGAAGCTGACGGCCGGGGGGCTGGAGTTCTCCGCGAGCGCGGAGCGGCTGGGTCGCGAGGAGAAGATCGAGGGCCAATATGTAGTGATGACAGGCGAGAAGGATCTGAGCATCCCCGAAGCCGTGGCGTTATACAAGGAACTGACCGAGGTCGAGAGCGGGTTCCGCCAGCTCGAGGACGTGCTGGGGATGCGGCCGATTTATCATCGGATCGAGCCGCGAGTGAAGGCTCATATTTTCGTGGCGGCCTTGGCGTTGCTGGTGCAACGGTTGCTGGGCCGCCGGCTCCAGGAGGCCGGGGTGGATCTATCGCCGGCGCGGGCCCTGCAAGCGTTGGCGACGGTGCGGCTGGTCACGTTCCACCTGGAGGGCCAACCGGAGCGGCGGGGGCTGACCGGGGGCTGCCCGGACGCCCGGCTGGTCCTGAAAGCGCTGAAGTTGGCCGATCAACGCCCGCCGGGGCCGCCGGCGGGGGAGGAGACGGTCCCGTAGTGACTAATGAAAAATCCGCCCCTTGCGCCGCAAGGACTTACGACGACCCACCCCAAACATGGGATAGGCGGACGATCCGCTGGCGGTCGGCGGCCGTCGTCGTCGCCGTGCGCCACAGGGCCGGCAGGTCCCGCGCCCAGGCACGGATCTGCTCGCGCTCGTCGGCCGACAAGCCCCGGGGCTGATCCCGCGAGAACCGGGCGTCGTCCTCCTCGAGCCGACGCTGCTCCTTCAACGCCTCCTCCCACCGCCGCTCCAGCTCCCGCGCCACCAGGCGATTCTCCGGCTCGACCGCATCGTACTGCCGGGAGGCCCGCTCCGCCTCGTAGCGAGCCCGCTCGAGCCCCTGCCGGCGATCCTGATGCAGCCGCGCCCGCTCGCGCTCCAGGTCGTCCGCCGCCATCAGGCTCAGCTCCAACGCCGCCGGCTCCAGCGCCGTCAGGACCCGGGCGGCGACCAGGTCATCCAGGACGCCGCCGGCCAGGCCCTGGCACACCGGCTCGGCGTAGTCCACCATCGCCCGGCTGCACTGATAGCGCAGGCGGCTCGCCGGGCCGCTCTAGGCCACCGTCATCCGCCGCCCGCATCGCCCGCACCGGAGGATCCCTCCCAGGAGGGACGGCCCCTGGCGCACCGCCCCCGCCGCATCGGAGCGGGCGCGGTTGGCCGCCAGCCGCTCCTGGTTGGCCCAGAACCGCTCCGGCGTGATGTAGGCCGGGCAGCGGCCCTCCAGCAGCGCCGCACAATCCTCCGGCTTGTTGATCGTCCGCCCCGTCCCGGGCCGCCCCGGCACCTTCCGCCGCGGATCGAGCGCGCGGTGGCCGTGACGATAGTAACCGGCATAGACCGGATGATGTAACATATTCTGGAGTGTCTCCCGATCGGGGCGGCGCCACTCCAGCTTCCCCCGATTCGGCCCGGCGTGGGGCCGGATCGGCAGGCGGATCCCGTGATGGACCAGGTAGCGCAGCAGCCCGTGCAAGGTCCCCCGGCGATCGAATGGGTCGAAGACCAGGCGCACCACCTGCTGAACTTGCTCGTCGGGGTCGAGGGCCGGGCCGCCTCCCGGCTCGCGGACATAGCCGATCGACGCATGGTTGAACAGCTCGCCGCGGCGAGCCTTGTTCAGCCGCCCCTCGTGCATCCGGGCGCGGAGGAAGTGCAACTCGGCCTCGCTCATGATGCCCTTGAGCCCCAGGAGCAGACGGTCGTTGAAGTCGGTCGGGTCGTAGAGCCCATCGTAGTCCCCCAGCAGGGCGCGGAACAGGCCGCAGGAGCGCACCATGGGGACCCAGTCCGGATCGGAGCGGGCCAGGCGACTGGCGTCCTGCCCGAGAAGAATGCCGACATGATCAAGGCTGAGTTCCGCGAGGATGTACTGGATGCCTCGACGGCCCTCGACCGTCTGTGCGGTCCGTCCCTGGTCGGCGTCGATGATCTCCGCGCGGTCGCGGGGCCAGCCCAGCGCCATCGCCACGTCGGCCAGGGCATATTGGCGCGCCGTCGATTCCTTGTGCTCGGCCACCTGCTGGGGGCTCGATTGGCGGATATAGACGATGGCCTTGCGATCGAGGTGATGGTCGCGGACCTGGGCGGAGCGCGCCGCCAGCAAGTGGGTCGGCCGGATGGCCGGGCCGGCCGGTGAGGCGGGCGCCGGTCGAGCGGGGTTGGGTTCAGCGGTGCTCATGGCGGGCCTCCTTCCGTGCCGCGGATGGGAGGCCCTTGGCGATGATCTGGCTGAGCACCAGCAGGACCTCCCGACGCCTCGACGAGGGGAGGCCCGACCAGGCTCGTGTCAGCGGCTCGCGAGGCCTCGTCGGCCGCGGGCGCGGGGGGGACGGTGGAGCGTCGGGTGTGGGACATGGTGGCCCTCCGAGCGTTTGGCCGAGCGATTCGCCGAACCGTGACTGGCACCACCGCGCGAGCTGCAGCAGCGCGGTCACACTGATTCTAGGCGGCCCAGTCCCTGCGATACAGGCCGTCGCTTGAGGGGTAGTCCGGGTGGGACATCTCTACCATCCAACGCGTGCTGTAATACTGAATAACCCGGCGCACTTATTGAATAACCCGGCGCACTTGATCGACTCGATCGATCGGCAGGCCGGTCAGCAAGAGCCACTCCACCGGGACGTCGTCCTCGGGCGGATTTACCTCGGTGACGAGTACAGCGTTGACCGTGGCGTCAGCCAGTTGCTCGGGGGCGCGGAGGGTCACCGTGACGGCCCGGACCGCGACGATCGCCTCGCGCGACTTCCGCGGCTGGCGCCGGTCCCGGTCCTCGCAGGGCACTTTCGCCGTCCGACCCCGGACCGTGATGGTCCGCTGTTCGAGCACCGGTGCAGCCAAGACCTCCTCGCGGAGGTAGTCCCGCATGTCCCGATCCTCCAGATCGTCGACCAGGGCGCGATCCTGGCAGGAGCGGATGATCCAGTCGGTGGTGCGGGGATCCTCCATCCCTTCGGCGATGACGTCGCAGATGTCGGACCCGCTGTCGGCGACCAACACCAAGTGGGTCCCGGGACAACGCGTCGCCTCGGCGCGGACGCACTGCATCGACGAGAGCCACCGGTAGCTCTCCTTCTCCTCGATCGGCTCGGCGGCGCGCTGAGCGCGGGTCTTGGTCGCGTTGGTGGGCGCGCCGTCGTCGCGGGCCCAGGGGAGAGCGTCGATGGACCCCAGCGGCGTGCCGTCGGGGGTGAAGGTGTGGATCAGGTGCAGGAACGCGCCGCGACGGGCGCCCCCGTCGAGCGGCCCGGTGCCTCGGACCTGCTGCTCGGGGCGGGTGACGTCGATTTCGGTCGTGTCCGGGACCATCAGGACGATCGGTTGGGCGGCGATCCGAGTGCGGGTGGAGTTGACGTGCGGCTGAAACACACCGTCGAAGTTGACCTTGTCATTGTCGAAGAAGCGATAAGCCGCGGCCGTCTCGGCGTAGCCATTGCAAGCGGCCGGGATGCTGGCGGTGGGGTGCTGAGCCAGATCGGAGAGGATGAGGTTCAGTCGCCAGTTGAGCCGCCGATCGTTGAGGTCGGCATCCGCCATCTCCTCAGTGACCCGATCCGCGAGCCGCTCGGTGGCTTTGGCTTCCTTGATGACGTCGGGTGCGATCATGATGTCACTCCGTTGATGAGAAACCTCCGACCCGGCGACAGGGCGCCGGGGGACTCACGTTCTTGCCCAGACCACCTATCCTGCCAAAATCCACTCCGAGATGTGTAGAACAACGAGGACTGAGCCCCCTGGCCGCGTGCGTCGAAGCCCACCGCAGCGGAGAGTAAATAAGACCCTGGTTTCCTTGACTCCGCCTATGCCTGCGGCGGGTGGCCTGTCCCCGAACATAAGCCGCATTCCCGGACGGCCGGAGCGGTGCCGGGTCGAACCGAAGATCAGTCCGCCGACCCGACGCCGGCACCGAGCCGGGGATGCGCCAGGGCACCGAACCGGGACGCAGCGAATTCTCGCATCCCGGTGGTCCCACCCGATGGCGATCGTCCCTCGTCCGGTCCACCGGCTGGCTTCGCCACCGGCCCGGGTCGGACGACCGCCGTCATGAGCACGTGAGGCACGCCGCGGGCATCGGGAGGCCCGGGACGGGCGGGCGAATCCCAGGATCACCGGAATTCCGACCACCGCCGGAAGCTCGCGAGCGACCGGTTCGCCGGTGTGCTCGCCCGCGCCAGGGTCCCAGGGGTATAATCGATAGGCAGGCAGCGGACGGCGGAGACCATCCAGCCGGACCGCGCCGAACCCGTTGGACACATGAGGTGTCGGTCGTCGAGTGGGGCGGCTCATCTCGACTCGAACCGTCCCGCGACGGCGGCCCCGTTCGCGGACCGCGGACCCGATCCGGGAGGATGCCATGGCCACAGTCACCGTCGAAGTGGAAGTGCCGGATGGCGCATTCTCGGCGCTGCGGCGCTCCCCGAAGGAGTTCGCCCGGGAGATGCGGATCGCCGCCGCGATCCTCTGGTATCACCAGGGCCTCGTCTCGCAGGGGAAGGCGGCCGAGATCGCCGGCCTGAGCCGGGCGGATTTCCTGGACGCCCTGTTCCGGGCCGGGGTCCCGGCGTGCCAGGTCACCGCCGAGGAGCTCGAGGAGGAACTCGAATCGTGGCAACGCCTCTCCGAAGGATCGTCAACGCCTCGCCCTTGATCCTGCTCGCCAAGGCCGGGCAGCTCGACTTGCTCCGTGCTGGCGTGCCCGAGATTATCGTACCCGACACCGTGCTCCGCGAGTTGAGCGCCCGAGGTCCGGCCGATCCCGTGCTCCTGGAGGTCCAGCGGACGTCCTGGTTGACGATCGTCCCCGCACCTCCGATACCGCCCGAAGTCCTGGTCTGGGACCTCGGGGACGGCGAGAGCTCCGTGCTCTCGACGGCCCTCAACGATCCGGAATGCGAAGCCATCCTCGATGACCGTGATGCGCGTCGGTGCGCCCGAGCGCTGAGCATCGGGACCCGAGGGACGATCGGTCTGATCGTCCTGGCCCGGCAGATCGGATCGATCCCGGCGGCCCGTCCCGTGCTCGAACAGGTCCGGCGAGCGGGCCTCTTCGCGACGGATGACCTGGTCCGCCGGGTGCTCGCCCTCGTCGGAGAGTGAGGCCCCGGCCCCCGAGCCCGGATCGCCGCGTCGGCGCGGGGTGAGGAAACGGGACGCAGCTCGTTCTCACGTCCCGGCGGTCCCGCCCGATGGCGGTCGTCCCGGTCCGATCCGCCGACCGGCTTCGCCACCGGGCCGGGCCGGGCCGGACGACCGCCGTCACCGCTGCTCGGGTAGCCACTCCGCCGGCACGACCACGACGACGCGAGCCCTGGGAACATGCCTCCTGTCATGGGACACGGAGGTTGACCCCGCCCCCTCCGTGGTCCGTCCGACCCCGCGTCCCGCCTCGCGCGATCTCTCCGTCCGAATCGTCTTGGCACGCGCCTTGCATACGTTGGGTTATCATCGGCCTGGAGGCCATCGGCTTCGGGTCACCGAACCATCGAACTCGAGGATTTCTCGGACTCATCCCCGGCGTCCCGGGGCCAACACGGGGGTACGCAACCAGTCCGCCGCGGATCGGGACAAGGAACGAAGGTCGAACGAAAGGAAGCAGCAGTCGGGAAGTCCTATCGGCGGGACGGATCGCAGCCCCGAGAGGGGGGCGCGATTCCAGGCCCGCGGGTGCTTCGCCGGCCGCCTGAGAAGGGCGGACTTGCCATGAAAAATCCAGATACGACCGGAACAAGCCAATGCGTGCTGTGCGGGGGTCGCTTGCGGAACGCCGTCTTCTGCTCGGCTTGCGGCCATTCCTCCTGCTCGTGGGCGTGCCACATGCGGCACCTCGCGCAGCACTCGATGCGATCCGGGCGCCTCGCATCCTACCAGGGCGATTCGCGGTGTGACGAGAATCAAGACGCGGCGGGCAGGCAGGCGTTCGCCTGATGATTGGGAACCGGACGGCCGAGGGCGGCTGTCCCACGAATCGGCGGCGAGCCGGAATCTCGCGGGGAGTGAGATGGGCCGGAGGCCCCGGAACCGGACGAGGCGCAGCGCGGTCGTTATGAGCGAAACCAAGCGGGTCGGGCCGGCGCGCGGTGCGGCGCGGTGGGACCTCCGGACGGGTCGGTCCTCTTTCGGGTCTGGGCGCTCGCTGCGCGGCGGGTGGACCTGGTCCTGATCGACGGCGCGGCACGGCGCGCGGTCGCGATGCGGCCGGAGGCGGGCGGCTATCACCGACACCGGGGAGCGAACGTACCCGAGGGTCAGCGATACGCCTTCCGGCTCGACGACGGTCCCGAGCGGCCCGACCCCTGCTCGCTCTGGCAGCCCGAGGGGGTCCACGGGCCGTCGGCCATCGTGCGGCCGGATCGGTTCTCGTGGACCGACGGCGGTTGGACAGGGGTCCGCCGCGAGGACCTCGTCTTCTACGAGCTGCACGTCGGCACGTTCTCTCCCGAGGGGACGTTCGAGGGCGTCATCCCCCGGCTGCGCGACCTGCGTGAGCTGGGCGTCACGGCCGTCGAGATCATGCCGGTCGGCCAGTTCCCGGCGCGCGGAACTGGGGATACGACGGCGTGCACCCCTACGCGGCGCAGGACAGCTACGGCGGCCCGCACGGCCTGGCGCGGCTGGTGGACGCCTGCCATGCCGAGGGCCTGGCGATCTACCTCGACGTCGTCTACAACCACCTCGGCCCCGAGGGGAACTACCTGGGCGAGTTCGGCCGATACTTCAACGACCGGTACAAGACCCCCTGGGGCTCCGCGGTCAACTACGACGGCCACGGCTGCGACGCGGTGCGCGACTACGCCCTGGACAACGCCCGGATGTGGCTGGAAGAATTCCACTTCGACGGCCTCCGCCTGGACGCCGTGCATGCCGTGTTCGACCTGGGCGGGCGGCACATCCTCCGGGCGATCGAGGAGGTCGCCGAGGGGGTCGGCGACCGCCGGGGCTGGCCGGCGACCATCGTCGCCGAGAGCGACCTCAACGACCCCCGGCTGCTCTACCCTCGCGAGCGCGGCGGCTTCGCCCTGGCCGCCCAGTGGGCCGACGACTTCCATCACGCGGCGCACGCCTTCCTCACCGGCGAGCGTGCCGGGTACTACGTCGATTTCGGCGAGCCCGGGCAACTGGCCCGGGCCTTCGAATGCCCGTTCGTGTACGCGTGGGATTACAGCCCGTTCCGCGGCCGCAAGCACGGGGCGCCGCCCGTCGGCCTCTCCGGCGACCGGTTCGTCGTCTGCCTCCAGAACCACGACCAGGTGGGCAACCGCGCGCGGGGCGACCGGCTCAATGCGATGCTCGGCCCCCCGGCGAAGCAGCGACTGGCGGCCGGGCTGCTCCTGCTCTCGCCGTACCTGCCGCTCCTGTTCATGGGCGAGGAGTACGGCGAGGAGAACCCGTTCCCCTTCTTCTGCTCGTTCGATGACCCGGCGCTGGTCGAGGCGGTGCGCGAGGGGCGGAAGAAGGAGTTCGACGCCTTCTCCTGGCACGGCGAGGTGCCCGACCCCCAGGGTGAAGAGACCTTCGCCTCGGCCCGGCTGAGCTGGTCGTGGCCCGAGGGGACGCCCCGGGCGGCCCTGCGCCGGCTCTACCGCGACCTCCTGACGGCGCGGCGCGAGTGGCCGGCGCTGCGCGACTTCGAGAACCGCTCGGTGCGGCTGCTGGAGGGGGGGCCAGGCGCCGGCGGCCCGGTGCTGGAACTCGTCCGCGGCGGCGCGGCCTCCGGCGGCCGGGTGTGGGTGCTGTTCAACCTCGGCGACCGGCCGGTCGGGCTCCCGCCGGACATCGTCAGCGGCGAGGTGCCGGCCCTGCTCCGCTCGGAGGTCCCGGAATACGGCGGCCGCGAGGCCGGGCCGATTGACGAGCTGGCACCGTTCGAGTTCATTGTCCTTGGCCCACCTTCCTGGCGGACCTTCCCCGACCGTTGAGGAGCGAGACGAGGACGGAGCTCATGATACGAACCCTGGCGCAGCCTCGGGCTGCAGAGAGTTGACGCGATGAGAGTCTGGCCGGGCAATCCTTATCCCCAAGGCGCCACCTGGGACGGCGCGGGGGTGAATTTCGCCATCTTCTCGGAGAACGCCACGCAGGTCGAGCTCTGCCTGTTCGACTCGCCGGATGCCACCCAGGAGGCGCACCGCATCCCGGTCAAGGAATACACGGACAAGGTCTGGCACGCCTACCTGCCCGACGTGTTGCCCGGCCAGCTCTACGGCTACCGCTTCCACGGGCCGTACGAGCCCGCCCGGGGGCACCGGTTCAACCCCAACAAGGTCGTGCTCGACCCGTACGCCAAGCTGATCGGCCGCGACCTGCGGTGGGACGATTCGCTCTTCGGCTACAAGGTCGGCGACGAGCAGGTCGACCTGTCCTTCGACGACCGCGACAGCGCCCCGCACGCCCCGCTGGCGGCGGTGCTCGACCCGGCCTTCACCTGGGGCGACGACCGGCCGCCGCGCACCCCCTGGCACAAGACGGTCATCTACGAGCTGCACGTCAAGGGCTTCACCCAGCTCAACCCCAACGTCCCCGAGCACCTGCGCGGCAGCTACGCCGGGCTGGCCTCGGAGTCGGCCATCAAGCACCTGAGCGACCTGGGTGTCACGGCCGTCGAATTGCTGCCGGTGCACCACTTCCTCGACGACCGCCACCTGGTCGAGAAGGGCCTGCACAACTACTGGGGCTACAACACCCTGGCCTACTTCGCCCCGGCCTCGCCTTACTCCTACGACGGCATCCAGCAGGACGCCGTCCAGCAGTTCAAGATGATGGTGCGGGCCATGCACGCCGCCGGGCTGGAGGTGATCCTCGACGTGGTCTACAACCACACCGCCGAGGGGAACCAGATGGGGCCCACGCTGTCGATGCGCGGCGTGGACAACGCCGCCTACTACCGCCTGGCCGAGGACCCGCGCTACTACATGGACTTCACCGGCACCGGCAACACGCTCAACATGACCCAGCCGTTCGTCCTCCAGCTCGTGATGGACAGCCTGCGCTACTGGGTCTCCGAGATGCACGTCGACGGCTTCCGCTTCGACCTCGCGAGCACCCTGGCCCGCGAGCTGTTCGAGGTCAACCGGCTGGGCGCCTTCTTCGACATCATCCACCAGGATCCGCTGCTCTCGCAGGTCAAGCTGATCGCCGAGCCGTGGGACGTCGGCCCCGGCGGCTACCAGGTGGGCAACTTCCCGGTCCTCTGGACCGAGTGGAACGGCAAGTACCGCGACTGCGTCCGCCGGTTCTGGAAGGGGGACGGCGGCACGGCCTCGGAGCTGGCCACCCGGCTGGCCGGCAGCAGCGACCTCTACCAGGACGACGGCCGCAAGCCGTACGCCAGCATCAACTTCATCACCTGCCACGACGGCTTCCCCCTGCACGACCTGGTCGGTTACAACCAGAAGCACAACGAGGCCAACGGCGAGGAGAACCGCGACGGCACCAACGACAACAATAGCTGGAACTGCGGCGAGGAGGGGGAGACCGACGATCCCGACATCATCGAGTTGCGCGAGCGGCAGAAGCGGAACCTCATCTCCACGCTGATGCTGTCCGTCGGCGTGCCGATGATGCTCGGCGGCGACGAGCTGGGACACAGCCAGCAGGGCAACAACAACGCGTATTGCCAGGACAACGAGCTCACCTGGCTCGACTGGGAGCTCGACGACCGGCAGAAGCAGTTCCTGGACTTCATCCGCAAGCTCATCTTCATCCGGAGGAGCCAGCCGGTCTTGCACCGGCGCAAGTTCTTCCTGGGGCGGGCGATCCGCGGCTCGGAGATCAAGGACATCTCCTTCTTCAACCCGTCGGGCCAGGAGATGTCGGACGAGGATTGGAACGCCGGATTCGTCAAGTGCCTGGGGGTGCGGCTGGCCGGCGACCTGATCAACGACGAGAATGAGCGCGGCGAGCCGATCACCGGCGAGACCCTGCTGATCCTGCTCAACGGCCACTGGGAGCCGATCCCCTTTGTGCTGCCCCCCACCAAGGAGGGCCACATCTGGGACCGCATCCTGGACACGGCGGACCCGCGCGAAGAGCCGCGGGACTTCGAGGGGGGCCAGCAGTATCCGCTCGAGGACCGCTCGTTCGCCGTCCTGGCCGCCCGCCCGCCGCAGCACAAGGGGCATACAGCCACGCCCGAGCAGATCCGGGCCGTCCTGGAAGAGAAGCGGCGCTTCTAGCGGCGAGCGGCCAGTGAAGAGAAGACGGGTCTTAAAGGGTGTACGAAAAGCCTCGATCAAGCTGGATCGAGGCGCCGGAGCATGAAATGAGTCATAGCCACATAGATCCAAGATTCGCTCGACTCCTCGCTCCCCTCGTAATCCTTGCTCAAGCGCCGGTAGCGGCCCAGCCAGGCGAATGTCCGCTCCACGATCCACCGCCACTTCAGGACCTTGAACTCCGTCTCCCCCTCGGGACGGACTACCATCTCCAGGAGCCAACCACCGACCGCGCGGGCCCACTCAGCGATCCCGCCGTTGTAGATCCCGTCGGTCAGGATCTTCTCCAGCCGCGGGAAGCGGCCGACCATCTTCCCCAGGACCCGCTTGGCGCCGTCCCGATCCTGGATGCCCGCCGAGTGGACCGCCGCGGCCACGACCATCCCCAGCGTATCGACGACCAGGTGACGCTTCCGCCCGTTGACCTTCTTGAACGGGTCCTTGCCGTGCGGGCCGCCGCGCTCGGTGGTCTTGACGCTCTGACTATCGATGATACCCATGCTGGGGCTCTTCTTCCGCCCGGCGCGTCGGCGGACCTGGGTCCGCAGCGCGTCGTTGATCTTTGCCCAGGTGCCGGCGTCGCGCCACTTACGGAAGTAGTCGTAGCAGGTACTCCACGGGGGCAGATCCGTGGGCATCATCCGCCAGGCACAGCCGCCGCGGAGGATGTAGAAGATGCCGTTGAGGACCTCCCGCAGATTCACGGAGCGAGGTCGTCCGCCGGGCTTGGCCGGCGGCAGCAACCGCTTGAGGCGTTTCCACTGGGTCCGAGTCCGATCGGACGGGTAGCGTTTGGGTTTCATGCGGAATTATAGGCCCAAACTGGCTTTTCGTACACCCTGTTAAGCTTCCCCACGCCTGAAGGCGGGGGATTTCCGGTTAAGCCACCCGGTTGCCCGGCTGGTTTTCCAGTCCTGTGGCCGGCTTAGCAACGGCCAGAGCCCGGATGTTCCGGGCGGCGTTCGCGTCGGCATGGGCTTGGTGGCCGCACGCCTGGCAGGAGAATTCGCCTTGGCTCTTGCGGTTGGCCTGCTCGCAATGTCCGCACTCGGCACAGGTCCGGCTGGTGTTCCGTGGGTCCACGGAGACCACCGGGACGCCCGCCAGTTTCGCCTTGTAGCCGATGAACGAGCCGAGTTGCGCGAAGGCCCAGCCGCTGAGTCGATTGCGAGCGTCACCGCCCCGAGCCGTGACCCGCTCGCGGATGCCGTCGAGGTCTTCGAGGGCGATCCCACGATCGGTGCACTTGGCGGACTCGACGATCGCCTTGGAGATCACATGGTTCTGGTGACGGCGGAACCGGGCCTCCTTGTCCTTCATCCGCCGGATCTTCTTCTTGGCCCCCTGGGTGTTTCGGCGCTGCAGCCGCTTCCGCTGGAGATTGTGCTTCCGCCGGACCCGCTCGACGTCCTGGCCGGAGTGCCGGTTGCCGTCGGAATCGGTGGCGATGTTGGCGATGCCGAGATCGACCCCAATGAAATCGTCCGGCTCGATCGGCGAGCCGTCGGGCAGGTCCACCGTGACGAACACGAACCACTTGCCGTCCTTGGCCCGGAGCAGATCGCATTGCCCCTTGGGGTGTGCGATTCGTTCCGCCTGATAGCCGGTGACGACCATCGGGACGATGATCCGGCCGTCGAGCGTCAGGAGACTGACCTTGTCGATACCCTTGAAGCTCATCGTGCGGACATCGTAGGTGATCGCGGCATCCTTGCGGAACCGCGGCCGCACCGATTTGTCCCGCCGGTACGCCTCGCAGGCCCGGTGGATGCAGAGTATGGCCGTTTGCGCCGACAACTCGAAGCGCTCGCGGATCTCGCGATAAAGGAGCCGCTGGGCCTCGATCTTATTCGAGACCTCGCGGGCGAACAGTTCCCCGGCGATCCAGTCGGCGGCGGCGTTGAATCTTGTCGTCATCGCCTTCAGGCAGATCGCCTGTTCGGCGTCGGGCATGAGCCTGATCCGGACGGTGAGTTTCATATATGCATTTTAGACGAATCTCATCACCCAGTCAACCCGACTGGCCCGACGGGGCGGCGATTCCTCCCCACGGCTGAAGCCGGGGGGATTCCTCGCCGCAATTTGTTGACTTGTCACCTCCGACGTGCCAACTCCGACTTGCTACTTGCCGCTCGCCACTCGCCACTTGCCACTGAAGAGAGGGCCTCATGGATCCGAACCCGCTCGCCGAGACCCTGCTGGCGCGGGCCGCGGAGTCGGCCGCCCGGCGCGGCTGCCCGAATCGACCTACCGCCTCCAGCTCCACGCCGGCTTCACCTTCCGCGACGCCACGGCCATCGCGCCCTACCTGCGCGACCTGGGGATCACCCACGCCTACGCCTCGCCGTACCTGAAGGCCCGGCCGGGGAGCACGCACGGTTACGACATCGTTGACCATGGCCGCCTGAACCCGGAGATCGGCACCGACGAGGATTACGAGGCCTGGGTCGCCGCCCTGCGCGACGGCGGCCTGGGGCAGATCCTCGACACCGTGCCCAACCACATGGGGGTCGGCACCAACGAGAACGCCTGGTGGAACGATGTGCTGGAGAACGGCCCGGCCTCGCGCTACGGCGCGTACTTCGACATCGCCTGGCACTCCTCGCCCCGCCGGGAGCTGCAGGACAAGGTCCTGCTCGCGGTCCTGGGCGACCCCTACGGCGACGTCCTCGAGGCCGGCCAGCTCGAGCTGGCCTTCGCCGACGGGGCGTTCGCGATCCGCTATTACGACCGGCGGTTCCCGGCGTCGCCGCGCAGTTACGCCAGTATCCTCGCGCACCGGCTCGACGAGCTGGAGGACACCCTGGGACCCGAGGACCCCGCGCTCATCGAGTACCAGAGCATCCTGACCGCCGTCCGCAACCTGCCCGAGCCCCACGAGACCGAGCCCGAGCGGATCGCCGAGCGCCAGCGGGAGAAGGAGGTGGTCAAGCGGCGGCTCGCGGCGCTGGCCGCCGAGAGCGCGCCGGTGCGGGGGTTCATCGAGGAGAACGTGGCCGCGTTCAACGGCCGGCCGGGCGACCCGCGGAGCTTCGACCTGCTCGACGGCCTCCTGGAGCAGCAGTGCTACCGCCTGGCCTACTGGCGGGTGGCCCCCGACGAGATCAACTACCGGCGGTTCTTCGACGTCAACGACCTGGCGGCGCTGAGCATGGAGCGCGAGGAGGTCTTCGAGGCCGCCCACCGCCTGGTCTTGCGGCTGGTGGCCGAAGGGGAGATCGACGGGTTGCGGATCGACCACCCCGACGGGCTCTACGACCCCGCGCAGTACTTCCGCCGGCTCCAGGAGCACCACGCTCTGGCGATGGCCCGCCGGGCGTTCGAGGCCGGTCCCGCCGCGCAGGAGGCGGACTGGGACGAGGTCGAGGGCCCGCTGAAGGAGCTCATCGCCGCGCGGCTGGACCAGCCGGGCGGCCCGCTGGGCCGGCCGCTCTACGTCGTCGCCGAGAAGATCCTCGGGGCCGACGAGGCGCTGGTCGCGTCCTGGCCGGTCCACGGCACCAGCGGCTACGACTTCCTCAACCAGGTCAATGGCCTGTTCGTCGACCCGGACTCTGCGCGCGAGTTCACCGGGCGATACAACGACCACGTCCAGGACGACTCGCGGTTCCCCGAGGTGGCTTACCGCAACAAGTCGCTGATCATGTCGGTGTCGCTCTCCAGCGAGCTGCACATGCTGACGCACCAGCTCGACCGGCTGGCGCAGAAGAGCCGGCGGTCGCGCGACTTCACCTTCAACGCGCTGCGGCAGGCGCTGCGGGCCGTCATCGCCGCATTTCCGGTCTATCGCTCGTACATCTCCGACGAGGGCGTCCACGACGCCGACCGCCGCTACATCGAGACCGCCGTGCGACGGGCGACGGCCCGCAACCCGCTGTTGAGCCGGCGGGTGTTCCGCTTCATCCGCGAGATGCTGCTCCTGGAGTCGCCCGACTCCTTCACCGCGGAGGACCGGGCCGAGCAGAGGCGGTTCGCCGGCAAGTTCCAGCAGGTGACGGCGCCGGTGACGGCCAAAGGGGTCGAGGACACCGCCTTCTACGTCTACAACCGCCTGGCGTCGCTCAACGAGGTCGGCGGCGAGCCGGGCCGGTTCGGCATCAGGCCCGACGCGGTCCACGCCTACAACCGCACCCGCCAGGCCCGATGGCCTCATGCGCTGTCCGCCCTCTCGACCCACGACACCAAGCGCAGCGAGGACGTCCGCGCACGGATCAACGTCCTGTCCGAGATGACCGAGGGCTGGTGGGCCGCCGTGGACCGCTGGAGTCGCCTCAACGAGCCGCACCGCAAGGCCAAGCTCGACGACGAGCAGACGATCCCCGACCCCAACGAGGAGTACCTCCTCTACCAGACGCTCGTCGGCGCCTGGCCGCTGGAGCCGTTCGGTGCCGACGAATACGCGGAGTTCGTCAAGCGGATCGAGGACTACATGCTCAAGGCCCTGCACGAGGCCAAGGTGCACACGAGCTGGATCAACCCCAACGCCGAATACGACGAGGCCCTCCGCGAGTTCGTCGGCCGCATCCTCGACGAAGGCGCCAACCGCCCGTTCCTCGACGACCTCCGCGCCTTCCGGCGCCGGGTCACCGCTTACGGCCTGTATAACTCGCTGTCGCAGACGCTGCTGAGGCTCGCGGCGCCGGGCGTGCCGGACACGTACCAGGGGACCGAGCTGTGGGACTTCAGCCTGGTGGACCCCGACAACCGCCGCCCGGTGGACTACGAGCGCCGGCGGCGGATGCTCCAGGACCTCCGATCGGCCGCCGACTCGGCCGGCGGCGACCTGCGGGACCTGGCCCGCGACCTGGTCGCTTCCAAGGAGGACGGCCGGATCAAGCTGTACGTCACGCACCGGTCGCTGGCCCTCCGCCGCGACCATCCCGGGCTCTTCACCGCCGGCGAGTACATCCCCCTGGCCGCCGAGGGCTCGAAGGCCGCGCACCTGTTCGCCTTCGCCCGGCGATCCGGCGAGGCCGCCGCCGTGGTCGCGGTGCCGCGCCTCATCGTCCGGTTGATCCCCGACCACACCCGCCCGCCGCTCGGCGCCGAGACCTGGCAAGACACCCGTCTCCCCCTGACCGGCCTCGACCCGGACCTCCGCTGGCGCAACGCCTTCACCGGCGAGGTCCTGACGCCCGAGCGCCGCGACGGACCGCCCTCCCTGGTCGCGGCCGACCTCTTCGCCAATTTCCCCGTCGCCTTGC
Organism: uncultured Planctomycetota bacterium; assembly: GCA_963815795.1. Classification (GTDB taxonomy): domain Bacteria; phylum Planctomycetota; class Planctomycetia; order Isosphaerales; family Isosphaeraceae; genus JAKAUH01. The sequence continues at coordinate 236,066 of CAWFIC010000018.1, forward strand.
TCGTCGCCGAGCGCGGCGGCTGATCCCCAGGCTTACGCATGAGTCGAGGGGGCGAAGAAATGGCGGCAGTGATCGTCAGCTAGTCGCCGTATCCTCCGGCAATGCGATCGGGCCGGATTTACACATCAACATATTATAGAATTAATATATGCGAAAGTTTAGCATAACATACGATGCCATCGCTGGGCACCTAAGCGGCGGCTTCCGCGGCACATACGCGGATTTGGGCACCCTGGTCGGCGCCCCGGCTCGAGCTACCGGTCGTTGTGTGAGCGCTTTCGCGGCGCGAAACCCGTCGTGGCCACATGAGCGCGTGTACACAAAACGAACCGGCCGGCCGGCCTACCGGGGGCCTGGCAGGGCGGCGAAGCAGCCAGCGGCGGCAGCACCGTCCCCAGCAGTGATCTCGGCATCCGTGACGATTGAGATCATAATCAGGGTCCGGCCGGTCTGAGTGATCGGGATTCCCGGCCTGGCATCCGTCCAGGCCGGGAACATCATCACACCCGTTGCCACCTCCTGACGGAGGTCGCCCTGGCCCCGATCGGGGCGAGGTGATGCGCCATGAGGGAGGTAACCCAGACGGCGGAGACGCTGGAGCAGCCCGGTTTCGCTACGGGTCCGGTCGGGGTTGTCCGTCCGCCGCCCCGGCCCGCGGTTTGATCGGTCACTCACGTGGCTGGCTCTTGACTTTTAAGTCAAGTTCCCATAGGCTGCCGAGTATCGGGGATTGCGATCGAAATCTCGGGAGACGAGGCCAGGGACGAGGATGTTCGAGGATGCTCTGATCGCCTGGGATGAGGAAGATGATCCCCGCGGGAACGTCCGGCACATCGACGATAATGGGATATCGATGGAGGAATTCGAGACGATCCTGATCGATGACAACTCGCGGCGCGGTCGGAGCCGATCGAGTGGCCGTCATACGGCCTGGGGTCTGTTGCCGGATGGGCGTGAGATCACCATCGTGTACGAGGTCGAGTTGATCGACCGCCGCCTGGTCATCCGACCCGTCACGGCTTACGAGGTTGAGGACTGATATCATGGCACTCGAGCGCATCAAGGCACCCCCGCGGACGGCCGAGGAGGTCGCCGAGGAGGAGCAGGTCCGGGCGACGTTCCGGGATCGGCCCAGCCTCCAGTCTTTGATCGACCGCGGTGAGATCGACCCCGAGCGGATCATGACCCTCGCCGCCGAGGAATCGCTGCTCAAGGGGCTCATCGAGTTGAAGCGGGCTCGCCAGGACCGTGGGCTCAGCCTCTCGGAGGTCTCGCGCCGATCGGGCATTGACCTGGCGTCGCTGAGCCGGCTGGAGGCGGGCAAGAACCCGAACCCGACGTTCGAGACACTCAGTCGCTATGCCGATGCGCTCGGGCTCAGGTTGGAACTCTCATTCGTCGAGAGCGGCGTCCCGGTTGCCGGCCCGTCCGATTGAGCGGCGCAAAACGGGGAACGGGAACGTCGCTGGTTGTTGACCCTGCAGGCTTGGCTCGCCGCGTGTGCAGGACGGCTGCGGCGCCCATGCTCTGACGGGAAAGGGGCTCGGGAACCGAAAACGCGGAACCGTTCCCGGCTGCTCGGATTTCACCCCGCGATCACCGCCCCGACCCGCCGGCGCCAGTACGCCGGGTCGACCTCGATCTCCGCGAGGAAGCGGCGCGCGATCGGCTGCGGTGGGCGCTTCCCCTGCTCCCAGGACCGCACGGTGTTGACGTTGACGCCCAGGAACCTCGCCGGGACCACCTGGCTCAGCCCGAGCAGTTCCCTCACCCGCTTGACGTCCTCGGGCCGGTACTCGCGCGGGGCAGGCGGGAGGCGGTAGGTGCGGACCGTCAGCCGCCGGCTCTCCAGCCCCTCCGACCGCAGCAGTTCGGTCGCCTCCTCGATGGCCGCCAGGATCCTCGACCCGGCCGAGGTTCGATCGCGAGCCTCCTTGCCGGCCTTCCCTCGACCGGATCGCGCTTCGGGGCCTGTCTTCGGATCTCGTGTCTTCATCTCCTCTTTCTCCTCTCCGACTGCCGCTCCATCTGACGACGCAGCTCAGCCTCGAATCCTTTCAGGGCCGAGGCTATCGCGCGAGCCTGGTCGGCGGTCAGTTCACAAAGTTGCGGCGAGGAAGCCGCGGGGCTTCAGCCCCGGCGGAGGAATCGCCGCCCTCCTCTTGTGTGTGAACGAACAGCGTGATAGACCGTGGCCATGAAGACGACCCGCACGGTGGTCTGCAAGCTGGCCCCGACACCCGAGCAGGCCGCGGACATCGACGCCGCTCTCAAGGCGTTCGCGGCCGCTTGCGACTTCGCCGCCGAGGCCGCGCGGCGGATCGGCTCGACCAACAAGGTCAAGGTCCAGCAGGCCGCCTATGCCGAGATCCGTCGGCGGTTCGGCCTCTCGGCCAATCTCGCGATCCGAGCCATCGCGCGGGCCTGTGCCGCGCTGAAGGTCCCCGCGAAGATGCACAGCACCTTCGCCCCGACATCGATCGATTACGACGCCCGGATCTTCGCCTTCCAGGAGGGGAACCGGACGTTCGGGCTGACCTTGCTGTCGGGCCGGGTCAAGATCGCCGCCGCGCTCGGCGACTATCAGGAGCGGCTGCTCAAGGGCCGCGAGCCGACCGCCGCCCAACTCGTCCGGCGCCGCGACGGCCGGTATTTCCTGCACGTCCAACTGGTAGACGAAGCCCCCGAGCCCATCGCGACCCAAGGCACCATCGGGGTGGACATGGGGGTCAAGGATCTCGCGACCACCGACGATGGCGAGACATTCTGCGGGGACGGGGTCGAGCGGGTCCGGCGCAAGTATCAGCGGATCCGCAAGACCTGCCAGGAACGAGGCACCAAGTCGGCCAGGCGGAGGCTCCGCCAGAGCCGGACCAAGGAATCGAACTTCAGGAGGGATGCCAACCACAAGATCAGCAAGCGGCTGGTGGACAAGGCCGAAGGCACCGGGCAGGCCATCGGGATCGAGGATCTCGGAGGCATCAATGGCCGGACAACCGCTCGCAAGGCCGACCGCGGCCGTCTCAAGGGTTGGGCGTTCTACCAACTCCGCACCTTCATCGCCTACAAGGCGGCACTCGCCGGTGTCCCGGTGATTCCGGTTGACCCTCGCAACACGAGCCGCACCTGTTCGGAATGCGGCCACTGCGAGAGGCGGAACCGGAAGAACCGGGATGAATTCGAGTGCCGTGATTGCGGGTTCCGGTGTGGTGCGGACATCAACGCCGCCCGCAACATCCGCGACCGGGCCGAAGTCATGCGGCCTCATGCCAGACCATTGGAGATAACGCCGTCAGGTGGGTGCGCGTGGTTGATTCGACCTCTCGATGGCGGGTAACAACCCTTGCCGCGCCGGAAAGCCCACCACGCGTAGCAGTTCCTCGACCGACAGGACGGCGTAGCAGTCGTCCATGAACACCACCACGGGGCTTCGTCCCAACTCGGGCTGCGCCTCGCGACGCAGGCGGCGGATCCCCAGCTTCGCCAATCGTTGGCCTCCCTGACTCCGGTAGATCTGCGCCGTGTTGAACGCCAGGATCGTCAGCGTCGTGCGGCAGCGCGCCGCCGAGGCGTCGCGCCCCCACCGCTGCTCCTCCAGCCCGAAGCCCTCCTTCAGCTCCCGGTAGGCGTCATTCTCGATATGCCATCGCGGACGGAACGCCTGGAAGGCCGCGTAGCCGTCGGTGAACCGCCGTGTGCTCACCAGCGCCCAGCAGTCCTCCAGCGGCACCTCCTCGGGCTCGACCTCGCGGACCAAGGTGACCCACAGGTTCGCGTCCGCCACCCCGTAGCCCCGTGCCGCCTCGACGAAGCTGTCCCAGCTCGTCATCTCGCCGACGGCCGCCACCTCGATCGTCCGCGCCTCCTTGTGGCCCTGGACCGTCCGCGCGTAGCGGTGCCGCGTCCACTTCAGCGCGCCGCCCCGGGCCAGGCCCAGCGCGTCGGCGAACATCAGCCGATCCGATGGCAAGGGGACGAGCACGTCGATCCCCTTCTCGTAGGCCAGCCAGGCGATCAGCGGGCCGTCGGCGTACAGCGCGTCGGCCAAGAGCAGCTCGATGCAGTCCGGACCGCCGAGCCGCAACGCCTGCTCGATCAACTCCCGCGTCACCCCGGCCTCGCGGCCCTTCTCCGAAGCCGTCCCTTCCAACAGCCGCCAGGCCACGATCACCGGACGCCGGGCCGAGACGCAGACCAGGCAGACCAGGCGATAGTCGTTGCCCAGGCCGCTGCCGTCGATGGCATAGACCTTGCCCCGGACGAGCCGGCGCTGGTAGAGGGGGGACACGGTGGCGTCTTGGACGCGAAGCCATGCCGCGGCCTCGACGCGGCGGAACGCGTCCCGCAAGGTATCGGGGTGGCAGGGCAGCGACTCGGCTCGCCTCCCCTCGGGGTGGCGATGCCGCCCATTGTCGCCGGCCCGGATCTGGGCGGGTGCCCATCCCAGGCGGAGCAAGATGGCCGGCTCCCCAAAGAGCAGCCGTGCCGATGGGTCGAGGCCCGGCTCGGGCAAGAACGGTCGAGCGGCGAGGGTCCGGAACAGCAGATCGTCATCGATCCCCTCGCGCTGTCGTGCGACGGGGAGTTGATCGAGGGCGTCGAAGACGCCCAACTCGTCGTGCAGGGCGATCAGCTCGTCCAGCGGTCCCGATGACATCGTCGTGGCCATCAACGGCCGCACGCCGCGACGGAGATCGTTGAGGACCGCCTCCTGATCTCGCTTGAACCACTGGACTTCCATGGTGCACCCTCCTTGTGCACCCCATCCTACGGCCTGAACTCCTTATCTCCAATTGTCTGGAGATTGGGTCCGCCAGGGCATCGGCCGGGCTCCTTTGGACTCGTCACCCTCGTTGTTGCGCTATGCCCGATTGCTTTCGATCGAGGTCATCCGGCATCTACGAAACGCGCTTGCGCACGGTCACATTACGCCGACTTGCGCGGGCCTACATATCAAGGACCGTGATTTCGAGGCCGTCTTGACTCCCGGCATGCTCAACAAGATTTGCACCTGGATTTTCATACTGCATTACTCAATCTTCATGGTACATGCGCGTCGGGAAGGGGCTTCCTGAGCAAAAGATGCGTGTCGGCGTCCCCACCCGGCTTCGCTGCCGTCGGGGAAAGACGGCCCGCCCGGCACAGAACCGGACGGGCTTTTCCATCGTCTCACCTCGTCAGCGCCCGGATCGTCTCCGGCCGCGACGTGTCGGGCCGCACGGCCCCGGTCGCCCGACCCAGCCAGATGCTCGCGCGCCGCAGCCGCAGCACCGCCAGCTCGCGCAGATGCCGACCGGCCGCTCGGACGGGTGCTGCCGGCCGCGGTAAAGCTCGCCGGGGCAATCCGACCGGCCGCCGTCGGCGCCGGCCAAGTCGGAGTGGCGCAACCCGCCCCGGGCCTCGAGGGCCCGGGGCATCGGCGACGGGAGGGTCGGGAAATGCCCGCCGCCGCCGTGGATCACCGCGACGCGGGGTCGCCCCTGGTGACAGGAATGTCGGGTCTGGGCCTTGAAGCCCGCCGATTCGCCGGCGCCGTGAGGGTTCTCAAAGCCGGAGCGAGGGACCACTGGCAGCAGGTTGTCCACGCGTCAGCTCAAGCCATCGGCACGAATGGTCACGGCCCTGCTCCAGGTGCTCCAGTACCGTCCGGCAGCACGATGTCTGGGGCAGCTCGAGCAGGAGCCGCTCCACTTCGGCGGTATCCAGGTGACCCGCCGCCGGGCCAACCCCTTGGGCCATCCGCCCGCCTCCTGATGCCAACTCGATCCAACAAACAGTCCCCGGGTGGGCGGCCGCATTCCGCCTGGCGTGCTCGCCATGAGTGCGGTTGCCGTTGAGCAGAAGCCGCCCGGGTCCCTCGTAAGTGAGGACGACGAGGCGGCCATCGTACTTATTCTTGAAGCTGAGGAACGCCATGTGTGGTCTCCTAGCGAGTGATCTGATCGGTTGACCGGGAGGTCCCGAGACCGCCGGGGGCTCTCCCGGCCTCTCCATACGTTCGACGTGAGATGGGCGGATCAGCCGGGGGCAATTGAGATGATGTTGTCCCCGAGTTGCCATACCGATTCGCCGCCCGCCTCTCCCATCAGAGGCCCAGAAGCGATGCTACTGCTCGATCTTCCGACCCGATTGGATGCCGGGTTTGCGACCGTCGCAACGGCGGATCGCCCACCTTCGAACCGCCGCCTGGCCGGCCGCGACAGGTGGACCCACCTGAAGCTCATCCACCGAGTAGTAGCCCGGGGGCTGGCCGCGCGCGATTCCCCGCGCCAGGTCGAGACTGGTGACGATCGCCACGGGCTCGTCGCCCTGGCTGATTCGGTAGCGTGTCATGGGATCGGGCTCCGTTACTGCCGTGGGTGTCGCCGCGCCGCGGGCGAGACGGCCCGGCCCGCCGGTGTGAACTCGGGGACCTCCGCGCCGTGGGGAGGGTGGCGCGATCGCCCGTTGGATCACGGGCGAGGAGGATGGGTGGATCGCTGGTGGGGCTCCCGGCGCGCACCGCGCCACCGTGACCGCGGGGTGGGTTCGATCATCCTCCCGGTTCGCAGGGTCCCTCGCTCGAGGCCAAAGTGAGAGTCACCGCCCTGGTAACGGACCGGCGAGGCCGTGGGGCCGGCCGTTGAGATGAGAGAATCAAGATGAAGACGGATGCTCGCGGCAGCGGAGCCGGATCGACGGATCACGGCGATCGCTGACCCCATTTTATCAAGGAGTCGAGAGAATCAAGCCCGGGGCGCCAAGTGGGGTGGAAAAAGGACCGGGGGCGACGGAAAATCATGTATTAATGTTTGTATTGATTCATTCATGAAGCCAGGATGGTAGCTGTTCACACCCCGAACAATTTGTACAGTCGGTTCGTACTACTACATATGAGTCAACAGCTTCCACTCCTTGAGCCACTCTGGAGCCGCGTGCCCGCGGACCTTCAGGTCACCCTCTTGGACGGCTGGAAGTCCCTGCACGATCGGATCGCCGAATTGGAAGCCACCGTCCGCGACCTCCAGGCCCGGCTCCAACTCAACTCCACCAACTCCTCCAAGCCGCCCTCCTCCGACCCGATCGGCCTGAAGCGCAAGCCGCCCACACCGCCGTCGCGGCGGAGGCGCGGCGGTCAACCCGGCCATCGCAAGGCGTTCCGCGCCCTGGTCCCTCCCGAGAAGCTCCGCTCGTCCACCGACTGCAAGCCCGATGCGTGCCGGCGGTGTGGCCATGCGCTGTCGGGGGAGGACCCCGACCCCCTGATCCATCAGGTCGCCGAGTTGCCCCGGATCGAGCCGATCGTCGACGAATACCGCCTGCATCGCCTGGCCTGCCCCGACTGCGGTCAGACCACCTGCGGTCCGTTGCCCGAGGGCGTCCCCACGGTCCGCTTCGGCCCTTACTTGCAGGCCACACTGGCCACTTTGGCCGGCGCCTACCGGTTGAGCAAGCGGCCGATCCAGCAACTGGCCGGCGACCTCTTCGGGCTGTCGATCTCCACCGGGATGATCAGCAAGCTGGAGCGGCTGTCGGCCGAGGCGCTCCAGGCCCCATACAACGAACTGGCCACGGCGGTCCACACGGCGGGGGTGATCGGTGCCGACGAGACCGGCTGGCGAGAGGACCGGCACAAGGCCTGGCTGTGGGCGGCGGTGACGGCCCTGTTTACGGTCTTCACGATCGCCCGCAACCGCAACGCCCGGGTCGCCCGGGCCGTCCTGGGGACTCAAGACGGCCCGATCGCGGTGACCGACCGCTGGAGCGCCTACGACTGGATCGCAGGGGCCAGCCGGCCGGTCTGCTGGAGTCATCTCCGCCGCGATTTCCAGGCGATGATCGACCGCGGCGGCGCCGCCGCGCCGATCGGGAAGAAGCTGTTGCGCCTCTCGGACCGGCTGTTCCGCTGGTGGCATCGCCTCGAGGCCAAGCGAGTGGACTGGGGGCGATTCCGCACGGCGATGGCCCGGTTGAGGCGCGAGTTCAAGACGGCCCTGGAGGACGGGGCGCGCTGCGACTGGCGCGGACCCGAGGGACCTGCGCCGAGCTCCTGCGGGTCGAGGAGAGCCTGTGGACCTTCGCGCGGGTCGCGGGTGTGCCGCCGACCAACAACGCCGCCGAGCGCGCCGAGCGGCACGCGGTGATCTGGCGTCGGATCAGCGGGGGAACCGATAGCGCGGCGGGGAGCCGGTTCGTGGAGCGGATGCTGACGGTGGTAGCCACCTGCCGCCAGCAGGGGCGGAATGTGCTGGACTACCTGACATCCTGTTTCGAGGCGGCTCGCGGTGGCCAAGCGATCCCCTCCCTCGTGCCAGCGAATCCACCAAAGGTCGAGGTTGCCTGATACCGGTTATCCCACTCTGTGAACGGTTACGCCAGGATGTAATGACATTGACAGAATGAGTATGGATTGACGACCGCGGTGCGGCTAGCCCACCGGGATGAATCCCTTGGCGGGCAATTTTTCCCGTTCCGAGGAGTGACCCCCGATAAGCCGCCGCCACCTGCTGCGGCGTCGAGTCGAGGATCCGCGAGGGGAATCCCCGCCGCTTCCCCAGCGCGATCACACGGCCCTTGGCGTCGGGCACCTGCTTGGCCGCCCAGCCCAGGAACGGCCGCCCGTCCGTCGGCGGGTCCTGTTCTTCCTCGTCGCCGCTCGCCTGGCTGCGGTCGTCGTCCCCCGGGTACCTTGAAGGCTGAGGGCTGAAGGCGGAAGGCGGAATAGGAGCCGACCCGCCCGGCCCGATTCCGCCTTCAGCCTTATGCCTTCAGCCTTCTGAGAGGGCGGACACTCCAGCCCCGCGAGCGTGGTCAGGATCTTCCGCAGGTCCTGAAGCCCCCGCGGTTGCGTCGTCACCCAAGGCGTGATGTTTAGCGGCCGAGATCTCGGTCGAGATCACCATCGCCGCGGCGATCGTCGCCGAGCTGTTCGACGCCCTGGTCGTCGCCGATCGGCTCGAGCTCACGCGAGGCGTCGCCGTCGGCACGAGGCCGACGGGACGGGGGCAAGGATGCCTCCGCGGGAGTGGGGGCGGGGCGCCCGACGGCCGGCCCGGGGCGGGGCGGCGGCGGGCGGAGTCACGCCCGGAACGAGGGCCGGGCGGCGGGCGGCGGGGTGGGGATTAGTCGGTGTGCCCAGGAGGAGGCTGCCATCGTGGCGGGCTGGGTCGAGGAGGTTGCCGTCGGCGGGGCCCGAGCTGGATCGGCCCGGGGACAGACCGGATGCGGCGATGATTAGCCTGCCTGGGCCCACAGCTCAAGGACGACCCGGAGTAGCCCGAAGAGGGCCGCCAGGAATCCGAAGAGCTTGGTGAGGACGGCCCATGGGATTCGTCTTCGGCGCGGCGGATTCTTGGCTGTACGTAGTGTGAATAGGCGTGAAACGCGGAGTGTCATACCGGTACTCCTAACTGGATTTGTTGATGCTCGGGCAGGGCCGTTGGCCGGCCCCGCGATCCATTAATTCCTACATTAGATCGTTACATCGGAATTTGCAGTAACGACGGCTAGTTAGTACTTTAAGAGCGGGCTGCATTCCGGTGGCCCCAGGTGTAACGCTCAGTCGGTATTAATTGGGTAGGCGATTATCTGAACCCAGCGCTACTCCCGTCAGACCCGGGTCGATCACCAAGGTTAGCCACGGGACGAATGGGGTGCGGGGAGCTCCATTAGGGCGGCCTGTCCATGCCCGGAAAAGCAACAGTTAACGACGAGCCGCAGTTTGCCCCCGATGCAGTCGTGGAGGCGCTCCTCTTCAGCGTCGGGCCCAAGGCCATGACCTACCTGAGAAGAAGGTACGTGACGCTGAACGACCACGACTTGGATGACATCCTTGCGGAGTCCGTGGAGCGGGCGTGGGAAAAATACGGCACCTACGACCCAGCCAAGGGGACACTTGAGCAGTGGTTTTCGACGATCATTGCTAGAGCAGCCTAGGACCACCGAAACAAACGACGCGTGGAGGAGAGGCTCCGATCCGATCCGATCGAGTTCCCGAGGCTTACCGACCCCGAATCCGACGACGGTCAGGGTAACTTGCCTGCCCGTACGGCGAAGCTTGCCAGCCTCGTCAAAATCCTCGACGTCCTCCCCAGCGACAAGCGTGAGATCGTCCTGAAGTATGCCCAGGACGCCGACCTCGGCGGCGAGAGAAACACATCCGAGTGGACAGATGGACTTGAAAAACTAGGTAAGTCCACGGGAGCCCTGCGGGTCGTCTGCCACCGTACTCTCGGTCAGATCACCGCCGAGATGCACCGACTCGGCTGGTGAAACAGAGGTTTTTCACATGGGACGCGAAACGCCGGACAAAGATCTATGCGAGTTGATCAACACCGTCATCCCCGTGCTCCAGGTCAGGGAAGAGCTCTTGGAGGACGCGCGATCGATATTGGAGACGAATGCGGCCGACACGGTCACCGATGAGCAGGCGGCGAGGATCTTAGCGAAGGCTCGGACGCGTCTGACGATCAGTGATGTCTCCCTCCCAGCCGCCGGGGCCACGGGGCCGCGATCTCGCGCCCTCTTGCCGAGGTCGGGGTCCTCCAATGATGGATTCAATAGCCTCCCCTCTCGGGACCGCCGTAGCAGCCAACTCGCGGTACGGGCCGCGCTCTTGGTGACCGCTGTGTCCCTTGCCCTCGGCCTGCCAGCCCTCGTCTACGAGTTGCGAGTGAGGACCGACCGGATTGCCGAAGAGGTTTCCCAGCAGTTGAAGGCCGCGGTCCAGAGACTCGACCGGCAAAACAAGGAGATCATCGCCCGCGAGGCCGACCTCGGCGCCAGAGAGCAGGTGGTCGAGGCCAGGGACCGCACCATGACCGATGCGCTTACCCGGGCAATCCGCGAGGGCGACCCGGCTACGCGGAAGGCTGCGATCGAGATCATCGCGTCGCTCGGCCCGGCTGGCTCCGCCGCCTTTCCCGCGTTGATCAAGGCCCTGGACGACCCCGTTCTCCGCGAGCCGGCCGCACGGGTCCTGGCGCGATACGGAGGGGAAGACGCCCAAAAGGCGGCCAGTAAAGTTCTCACCGAGCCCAAGCCGAACATCGTTAAAGTCTCGGGCACGGTTTCCCGCGAGCGAGGGCTTCCGTATGGCGCTCAACTGTTGGTCTGGAACCCGGACGCCAACCAGTACCAGGAACTGGAGGTTGTCTCCGTTGACGGGCGGACGGCCAAGGTCCGCGTGAAGCCGAACGACATCCTCGCTGTCCGGGTTCATAACGACTCCGATTTTCACGTGGCGGTCATGCTTACGATCGACGGGGTCGGACGTTTCGCCCTAGCCGAGGATAAGTCCCGCCGCGGCATGGTTGACATTGTGCGCCCGAGAGAATCGCGGCTGTTCACCGGGTGGTACCTAAACCACGACAAGGTCGCCCAGTTCAAGATGTCAGCCTCTTCCAGCACGGTGATGCACAAATCCTCCACATCTCCCGAGGCCGGTACGATCACCATCTCTTTCGCCGCAGCCTGGCTCAATGGAGAGCAGGAGCCACCGAATGAGCAAGTCCCTCTTGACAACGGAACGGTGCCGAAAGCGCGCGCGAGGAGGCCCGAGGACGCTTTGGTGAACTCCAACAACGGCGTCATTATCGTCCCGGATTTCCATGTTGGCCACGTACGGTCGATCATCTCGTTCAACTGCGAATCAACAGGGCGAGGCGACTGAGACGTCAATAAGGCCGGGCTACCCGCCCGGCCGTCGTCCTAGGGCGACGCCACAGCGACGTGAAGCAGGGCGATCGCCAGCGGCCCCGACGGATCGGGCGGGGCAGGCGGAGCAGCCGACCCGGGGCGAGCGTCCGAACGCGGAGCGGACGGCGAGCGCAGCGGCCCGCCCCGGGCCGGCCGCGGCGGCATTGCCTCGGAGGCCACCAGCCAGTCCTCGGGGCCGACGATGCTCAAAGCTCGCCCAATCGTTGCAACTGCTTGATCGCGAGTGCCACCTTCTTGAGGTCGAGCTCGGCTTGCCGCGAGGGCTCGAGCTCGGCCGCGGCGGCCGGCTCCGTGCCCCGATCAGTCGGTCCGCCCCAGCCGGCTTTCAGCAGGGCGCCGTAGACGTCCACCAGGGCTCTTCGCGTCGTTCTCGTCATGGCGGTCAGGGCAGGATGTCGTCAACGGCAATCGGCCGGAGTTGCTGGCCGGCGATCACGACCGGAACCTGCTGGCCCGGCTTATAGTCCTTGTGCGACCGGTACCGGCCCGCCTTCACCGGCCGGGTGTAGACCTCGACCTGGCGGTCGACCAAGTTGACGATCCAGTAGACGGGGATGCCGTCCGTCGCGAAGGCCGCGAGCTTCACGCCCCGATCCTGGCCCAGCGACGAGTCGGAGACCTCGACCAGCAGCGCCACGTCGCCGGGCCCGGGGCTCCGATGCCGGTAATCGGCGATGATGCCCCGGACGATGGAGACGTCCGGCTCCGGCTCGTTGTATGCGGGGATCCTCACCGGCTGTTCTTGCCGGGCCAGCCATCCGGCGGGGAGCCGGCCCACGAATGCCTGATGGGTCGCCGTCGCGGAGAAGCTGTGCTCCGGGCTCTTTGCCATCTTGTCCACCATGTAGCCGTCGATGAGCTCGACCCGGCTGGGATTCTCCAGCGCCCCGACCTGACGATCCGCTCGTACTCGTCAACGGTGATCCGGTGGAGTGGCGGCGGCGGGGGTGAGGTCGTTGGTCGAGTCGGTGCGATCGTCGCCATGGGGTTGCTCCGCTCCCTTTCTGACTCACCCTTTTCCCTCGCCGCCTTCAGCCATCGTGTTCGATCCGGCCTCGGCCCGCAAGCCCGCTACTGCCCTACGCCGCCCCGGACTCGACCGGGTCGCCGACCGGCTCGGCACGGGCGGTCCGATGGTCGGGGACCTGGCGCTCGAGGATGCCGGCGACATACTCGCTGATGGTCCGATCGCGGCGGTGGGCCTGGACGAGGATTCATCATGTCATCCGGCAGCGAGACATCCAGAGTGGCCATGAATCGGTCCTCCAACACTCAATACCGCGCCGCGGCGGAACGGCCTGGGATTTCCCCGGGAGGGCGAGCCGGCATCAGGAAGCGGCTCGGTCGGAGCCTCGCCCTCCCATTCGTACGCCGAGGCCGCAACCGTTGGCGGCTCGGTCGGAGCCTCGCCCTCCCATCAACGACACTCCATCAGAAAAGCGTATAGATGAACGGCGCCGCGGCGGTGCTCGAGAGGAAGATCAGGACGCCCAAGAGCAGCATGACGATCACGATCGGCGCCAGCCACCATTTCTTGTTCTGGGCCAGGAAGGCCCAGAACTCGCTCGCCAGGCTCTCGCCCTGCGAGTCGGCGGCGGCCTTCTCGAACTCGCTGGGCATGCGGGGCTTCTCCGCCGGTGCGGGCGTCCCGTCGGCGATGGTCTCTTCCAGCTCGCTGGACGTGCGGGGGGTCGTCTCGCTCATGATCTCGGTCCACGGGGGGATCAGAACTGTTTGAAGTAACTCGTCACGCCGGCCGGGGCCGGCTTGGGGGTCCAGTAGGATTCGACCCCGGCGCGCGGGCGCGCTGGAGCGGGTCGCGGCCGATCAGGCGGAAGACCAGCCCGATCGGCGCGAACAGGCCGAAGTACATCGCCAGCAGCATCACCTGCGAGACCGTCCAGCCGATCGGGAAGGCCAGGACCATCCAGCCGATGTAGATCAGGCGCACCCACTCGGGCCGCGTCAGGCCCGCCAGGCCGACCACCAGGGCCAGCGCGCCCAGGGACAGCCCCAGGTTCGGATTCTTCCGCACCAGGGCCTGCCAGAGGGCCATGCCGGCGAAGAAGACCAGCCACAACCCGGCGAATTGCCGCAGGGTCTTGCGAGTCGGGTCGAAGGGGATGTCGGACCATTGCATCAGTCGCGTCCTTGGATCGGGCCGGCATCGAATCAATCGAGCTGGAACTGCGCCAGGTACGCCTCACGGGCCCCCAATCCGGCCTCGCGGGCGGCGGCGTCTTTGGCGACCACGATGTCCTCCAGCACCAGGGCGTCCATGTCGGTGGCGAGGAAGCATCGATAGGCGTCCTCGGGCGTGCAGACGATCGGCTCGCCGCGGACGTTGAAGCTGGTGTTGACCAGCACCGGACAGCCGGTGAGCCGGTCGAAGGCCTCGAGCAGGCGGTAGAACCGCGGGTTGCGCTCCTCGTCGACGGTCTGGAGCCGGGCGCTGTAGTCCACGTGGGTCACCGCGGGGATCTCCGAGCGGACCACGTTGACCCGCTTGCGGAGGTCGGGGTCGTGCTCCATGACCCGCAGGGCCTCGGCGTCGACCGGGACGCGACGATGCTCGAGGACCGGCGCCACCAGGAGCATGTACGGGCTCTCGTGCCTCGGGTCCAGGTCGAACCACTCGGCGGCGCGCTCGCGGAGCACGGCCGGGGCGAACGGCCGGAAGCTCTCGCGGAACTTGATCTTGACGTTCATGGTGGCCTGCATGGCCGGCGAGCGCGGGTCGCCCAGGATGCTCCGCGTGCCCAGGGCCCGGGGGCCGAACTCCATGCGGCCCTGGAACCAGCCGACGATCTTGCCTTCGGCGAGCAGCCCGGCGACGTGGTCGAGCAGCTCGACCTCGTCGTCGAACCGGCGGCCGGAGGCGCCCTGGCGGCCCAGGGCCCGCTCGATCTCGTCGGTCGTGAACCGGGGACCCAGCAGGCTCCCGTGCTGGGCATCACGGCCCTCGGGGCGCCGGGGATGATCCAGGAGCTGGTGCCAGACGAACAGCGCCGCCCCCAGCGCGCCGCCGGCGTCGCCGGCGGCCGGCTGGATCCAGATGTCCTCGAAATCCCCCTCGCGGAGCAGCCGGCCGTTGGCCACGCAGTTCAGCGCGACCCCGCCAGCCAGGACCAGGTGCTTCATCCCGGTCCGGCGATGGACGTGGCGGCCGATCGAGAGCACGGCCTCCTCGGTCACCGCCTGGATGCTGGCGGCCAGGTCCATGTGCCGCTGCTCCAGGGGCGACTCGGGCGGCCGCGGCGGCCCGCCGAAGAGGCGGTGGAACCGGTGATTGGTCATGGTCAGCCCCTGGCAGTACTGGAAATAATCCATGTCCAGCCAGAAGCTGCCGTCGGGCTTGAGGTCAACCAACCGCTCGAGGATCAGCTCGCGGTAGATCGGGCGGCCGTAGGGGGCCAGGCCCATCAGCTTGTATTCACCGCTGTTGACCTTGAAGCCGCAGTAATACGTGAACGCCGAGTACAGGAGGCCCAGCGAGTGCGGGAACGCCACGTGGTCGATCAGGCGGAGGCGATTCCCCTCGCCGACGCCGAAGGCCGCCGTGGTCCACTCGCCGACGCCGTCGAGGGTCACGATCGCGGCGCTATCGAACGGGGAGGGGAAGAACGCGCTGGCGGCGTGGCTCTCGTGGTGATCGGTGAAGACCAGCTTGGCGCGGGTCGGGCCGCCCAGGCCGCGGCGGAGGGTCCGCCGCATGTGCAGCTTGTCCTTGAGCCAGAGCGGCATGGCCAGGCGGAAGCTGCGGAACCCCGCCGGGGCATAGGCCAGGTAGGTCTCGAGCAGCCGCTCGAACTTGGTCAGCGGCTTGTCGTAGAACGCGACGTAATCCAGGTCATCCGCCGACAGCCCGGCCTCGCGCAGGCAATAATCGACCGCCCGGGCGGGAAACGCCGGGTCATGCTTGATGCGGGTGAACCGCTCCTCCTGGGCCGCGGCGACGATCCGCCCGTCGACCACCAGGGCCGCGGCGCTATCATGATAGAATGCGGAAATCCCCAGGATTGCGGCCATGCGTCGCCACCTCCGTCCTCAATCTGGCCCGGCGCCCGTATCCGGCCCGGGCTTGGGAGGCACTCATCATAACCGAGGGCGGCCGGGCGTTTCCATGCCGCCCGGCGGGTCGGAAATGTTGACAAATGGAGACGTGTCCGCCGCATCCGGGTTGCCGCCCTGGAATTATGGTCGCAGAATGGTCATAGTGGATGAGGGGTTGTGCAGGCCGACCAGGATCGGCTACCATCCGGGCCCTCCGGATACTCTTACCACGAATTCCGGTCACCATCATGACGTCGATGTCCGTCCATCCCACGATGAGCGTGCCCACCGATACCTCGCGACCGATGGCCCCCATGCAGGCCGTCCGCTCGCCCTGGAAATGGCTGGCCGTGACCTGCTTGCTCCTGGGGATCTCGGGCGGGATCCGCGCCTGGCGAGACCGGGAGTTCGCGGCCCTGACCGCGCGGAGTGAAGCCTGCCCCTTCCCGCTGGCCCAGTTGCCCCAGGCGATGGGGAGGTGGCGGGGCGACGAGCGCTCCGAAGTCAAGCTCGACCCCGAGGTGGCCATCTTCGCCGGCGCGAGCGAGAACATCGTGCGGAACTATATCGAGGCCCAGACCGGCGAGCCGGCCTCGGCCCTCATCCTCTACGGCCTGGCCGTGACCGTCTCCCTCCACATCCCCGATGTCTGCTATCCGGCCGCCGGCTATCAGCTCGTCAAGGGGCCGATCGACTATTCGATCACAGTGCCCGGCGTGAAGGACCCCGTGCGCTACCGCTGGGCGATCTACATGAAGCGGGAGGGCGGCATCAATCGATACGAAGAGGCCTATTACACCTTCGAACACGGGGGAATCTGGAAGCCCGACGTAGCGGAACGCTGGAAGCGGTTCCGCTACGACCCGGGCCTCTTCAAGGTCCAGGTCTGGCACCACATCTCCACCCTGAGCGAGAACGGCCAAGGCCCCTGCGAGGCCCTGCTCGCCGAGATCGTCCGACAGATCAACGACCGCCTACCCCCTTCGGGGAAGGCTGCTTCTTCTTCAGGCTGAAGGCCTCATCAGAAAGGCTGAAGGCTGAATCAGCGAGGTATCGGACTCGGTCCCTTGCGCCCAGGTAAGGCATCGGATTCGGTCCATTCAGCCTTCAGCCTTCAGAGGCCTTCAGCCTTTCTTCAGGGGGCCGAGCGTCTCGCCCATGGACGATCGAGATGATCCCCCGCGCGACCGCCAGGACGAGCAGGCCGATCCCGCCCACCAGGAGGACCGCCAGCAGCGCGGGTATCAGGTAGAGGGCCAGGATGATCGGGATGAGCCGGTCCGCCCATCCGCCCCCCGCCGCCCCTTGCGGTCGCATCCCGGCCTCCGCCCGAACCGATCGGCCTCGGATCGACATGACCGAACCCCCTGCGCGATCCGGATGTTTGCATGGGACCGCTTGAACGACCCGGCCGGGATGAACACAATCCGGCCGCCCGGCCTCCGGGCTCGGCATCGTGCATGCTTGCAGAGATTGACGCGTCTTCCAACCGGCGATCCGGCCGGCACCCGGTCACGCGCCGGCGCACGGGTGGTAATCAATGATGTCGGCTCGAGGCGGCCGCCACCTCGATGGCACCGACGCGAAGTGGGGTCTCACGACTCTTTTATTTTAGGTCAGGAATCTCCCGGACAAGTCGAAGCCGAGACGATTTTCGCTCTGGTCTATCAAGCTCAATTTAGCCGAGACTCCTTGTTTAGCAAGAAGGGACTTTTTTCCCGGGAGGTTGGCCCCGCGATCGAGGGCCGGTTGACGTGGTGGCGGGCCCGGGCGGTCGGAGCGGCGACCCCGGACGGAGCAGCTTTCGATGTCATTATCAAACATGTGAAGAAGATTTCGCTCGGCGCCGATCCGCGCGGAAGCCAGCGAGGTGGCTGGCACCATCACGATTTATGCAACCACCGTGGGGGATTCTCGATAGGGCGACGTTGCACCAGATCAACACGCCCGACCTCATCTGGGAAGTTGCGGTGGCCCACGCGCAATTTTAATTTGACTCGGGAGAACGGGGTCGATTAGAGTTTGTCGAGCGAACTGAGGAAGAGACGCAGCGATGTGCACTGAGCCCTTCCCTTTCGGGAAGCGAGGTCGCGGGTGGTCTCCGGCGGCGGTCTGCGCCATGGCCCCCGGGGCGTGGCGAATCGCCCACGTTTTTCCCCTGGCCACGGGCGACCGGACGGCGATGGCACCGGGCTGCGGATGGCGACGCTCACCAATCGGTCCTCCCCGCCGGCGGCATCGACCCTTGAGATGCTCCCCTTTTTACCGATCTTCTTGGGCTCGCTCCGATCCATTTACTGAGTAATATCCGACATGGACACCATCGACAGGCCCGACTCGAACGTCCCGGCCCGCTATCCCGCGGATTCCGCCCGGATGCCCGCGGCGACGTCGCGCGACCTGGCCGTCGCGTCGCCGAACTCGCCGCAGGTCACGCCCAGGATCCTCATGCGGGGGCTCAGCCGGCATTGGTGGCGGATCATGCTCTTCTGGCTGGTGCTGTCCGCCCCCTTGGCCTATTTGATCTATGCGCTGGTGGAGCCGACCTACGAGGCGGTGAGCTTGCTCGAGGCCGAGCCGTCGCCGGCGGATATCTACGGCTCCACGTTGCGCGGCACCCCCAACATGTCGGCGGAGAAACCGTTCCTGCTGACCCAGGTCGAGTTGCTCAAGAGCAAATCCGTGCTGGACGCGGCCCTGGCCAAGCCGGGGATCAGCAACCTGCCGATGATCCGCTCGGCCAAGGATCGCAAGGCCGCCCTGCAGGACGAGATGCGCGTCGAGATCGTCGGCCAGAACACCTACCTGCTCCAGGTCGCGGTGGGCTCGAAGAACCCCGACGAGGCGGCCGCGCTCGTCAACGCGGTGGTGGAGGCCTACTTCGAGCTGCACAAGACCTACCACCAGACCACCAACCGGTCGCTGAAGAAGCAGCTCGAGAGCGAGCGAGAACGGCTGGACGGGCGGATCCGGGAGAAGCAGGACGAGCTGAGGAGCACGGTCAACAAGGGGAATGTCTCCGTGCTGCCGAAACTGGCCGAGCCGTCCAGCAAGGCGGAGGGGTCGTCATTCACCTCGTTCAATACGTCGCAGTACGGGTCGGTCGCCCAGGAATTGCTCAACGCCGACATGAAGCTCATCGACCAGCGGGCGGCCCTCGATACGGCGCAGATCCAGCTCGACAAGGCAAAGGAGCGGGCCGCCGAGGAAAGCGAGGAACAATCGCAAGTCGACGAGGCGCAGCTCGCGGCCCGGATCAAGGAGGAATTCCTGAAGGACCCCGACGTCCGGGCCCTGACCGACGCGATCCATGAGGCGAAGAACGCCCTGGAGCGGGCCCGGCGCACTGCGCGCCAGGCCGACGACGCGTCAGTCGTGGCGGTCGACCGGGAGTACCGGGCGCGCCTGCAGGAATGGGACGCGCTCTGGGCGCAGAAGAAGGACGAGCTCGCCGACCAGCTCCAGGGCGGCGTCGAGTCCCTGGCGCCCGAGGCGTGGGAGGCGAAGGTCGCGGAGCTCAAGGCGGAGATCGGTCGGACCACGGCGAAGCGCGAAAGCCTGAAGTCGATGATGCAGAACCTGAAAGTCGAGGGGACGACCCAGAACACCGACACACTCCAGGCGTCCTTGCTGAACCAGGACCTGATGTACCTGAAGAAGCTCCAGGATACGATCAACCAGAAGCTGGCGCAGGTCAACTTCGAGATCGGCCAGGACCAGTACAAGATCATCGTGCGCGACAAGGCGGACGTGCCCACGGTCCCGTCGAACAACAAGCGGCTGAAGTACATGGCGGTGGCGCCGGTGGGCATTTTGTGCCTGATGCTCGGGCTGTTCCTGCTGATCGAGGTCAAGGCTGAGCGGGTCGCCGACCCCGAGGCGCTCTCCACCCGGGTGCAGTCGGAGGTCTACGCCCTGCCGCCCCTGCCGTCGGCCCGGTCGATCCGCAAGCGGGGCCTGCCCGACTCGGACGACCAGATCGAGCAGTTCATCCAGCGGCTGGACCACCTGCGGTTCGCGGTCTGCGGCACCGCGGCCGAGCTGGAGAAGGGGCGGTCCGTGCTGATCACCAGCGCCATCGGCGGGGAGGGCAAGACGACGCTGGCCGCCCAGTTGGCGGCGCGGTGCGGCAACGCGGGCATGTCAACCCTGCTGATCGACGCGGACCTGCGCCGGACCAGCCTGTGCTCGCTCCTGGACATCCCCGAGGGGCCCGGCCTCAGCGACGCCCTGGAGAACGACGAGCTGGTCCCCACCGAGTTGGTCATCCCCGTGCAGGGGAATACGTTTTACCTGCTGCCGGCCGGCACGCCGGTGTCGGACACCAGCCGCGCCCTCCAGAATCGGAAGCTCGGCCTCCTGATCGCCCAGTTCCGCCAGCTCTACGACCTGGTGATCATCGACTCCCCGCCGGTCCTCCCCGTCCCCGATGCGCTCGATCCTGGGCCGCTGGGTCGACGGCGCGGTGCTCGCCGTGCGGTACGACATCAGCCGGTTCCCCCAGGTCGAGCGGGCCCGCCGCCAGCTGGATGGCGCCGGGATCTCCGTGCTGGGGACCGTGATCAACGGCATGAAAAACTCCGAATCCTATTATGGACGGTATAGCTACAGCCGGCGCCGGTCGTCCCAGGCCGACTCGCCCGCCGCGATCTAGGATTGCCATTGGGGCCGGCGCGCACGCGCCGGACGCTCGAGGGGGTCGCCAGGCCGCCCGGCGTCGCGGCGGCGGCACCGGCAGCAACGACGTCGCCGACCGGTCGCGGCGCGATCCGCGGCCGGGCCGGACCCTCGATCATCGACCTTCGGACGACCGTCATCCTCGGCCGGTTGCACCCGCCGGTGCAACCCACGGGGACGGAGTCCGCGCCGGGGCGGCCGGCCCCGGCGGCGACCCGCCGAGCCGAGAAACGAGCCCGATGCCAGGTGTTGACGGAATCCCGACGGAGGCCGAAATGATCTCCACCGGCGGCAACGGGGCGCTCGCGGCCTCCGTGGCGGGCCATCCGCCCGCGGCCTCGGCCCTGGGTGGATCGCGCGCCTGGTGGTCGGCGCTGGGGTTCGCGGCCCTGATGCTGGCCTGGGCCTACGGGCCCAACTTCCTCTACCTGTTCCGCACCTGGAGCAGCGACGAGAACTACACCCACGGCTTCCTGGTCATCCCGATCGCCGCGTTCATCCTCTGGCGCCGGCTCACCGAGATCCCCTGGGAGGAATCCGCGAACATCGGCGCGGCACCCTTGTGGGGGTGGGGGCTCCTCACGACGGCGCTCGTCGTGCGGACCGCCGCCTACGAGCTAGGCTTCCATTGGGTGGAGACCGCCACCGTCCTGCCGGCTATCGCCGGCGTGACGTGGGCCTTCGGCGGCCGGACGCTCCTGTACCGGGCATGGCCGGCCATCCTCTTCCTCGTCTTCATGCTCCCCCTGCCCAATTACATCAATAACCTGATCGCGCTGCCGCTCCAGCGGATGGCGGCGACGGGCAGCTACTTCTGCCTGCAGCTCTCGGGGTTCTGGGTGGTCCAGGTGGGGAACGTCCTGCACCTGGACACCCCGTTCGGCACGAGGTTGCTGGACGTGGCGATGGCCTGCAGCGGCCTGAAGATGCTGATGACCCTGGCCGCCACCGTCACGGCCACGATCCTGCTGCTCCCCCTGCCCAACTGGAAACGCCTCGTCCTGCTGGCCAGCGCCGTGCCGATCGCCCTGGTCAGCAACCTCATGCGGATCCTGGCGACCGGGTGGTGCTACTATTACATCGCGGGGCAGGACGGCCGGCGTTGGGCGCACGACATCTCCGGCTGGATGATGATGCCGCTGGCCTTGATCCTGGTGGGGACCGAGCTGGGGATCCTGTCATGGCTGGCGCCGGAGCGGACCGAGGCCGAGGGGGACGATCGCAAGTCGCTCCTCCCCCTGCTTGGCCGACAGGGGGCCGGGCGGCAAGGCCCCGCTGATCGCTGAATCGGGGGTGCCGCCCCCATCCCGGCGGCATCGTCGGAGGAGCCAACCCAGGACGATGAAGATCCTCTTGACCGGCGGCGCGGGCTACGTGGGCAGCGCCTGCCTCCGGTGGCTGCTCGAGCACGGCCACGACGCGATCGCCTACGACAACCTCTCGGAGGGGAACCGCGCGGCGGTCCCCGAGGCGTCCCGGCGGCTGATCGTCGGCGAGATGGCCGACACCGCGGCGCTGGCTGAGGCGATGCGCGGGCGCGGCGTCGAGGCGGTGATGCACTTCGCGGCCCTGGCCTCGGTCCCCGAGTCGGTCGCCGATCCCGAGTCGTATTATCGCGTCAACGTCGGCGGGACCGAGAGCGTGCTGGACGCGATGCGGGAAGCCGGGGTCCGGCGGATCGTCTTCAGCAGCACGTGTGCGACCTACGGGTTCCACACCGAGATGCCGCTGCGCGAGGACTCGCCCCAGCTCCCCGAGACGCCGTACGGCAAGACCAAGCTGGCCTGCGAGTGGATGATCCAAGACTACGCGCGGGCCTACGGGCTGGGCTACGCCGTGCTCCGCTACTTCAACGCCGCGGGGGCCGACCCCGGCGGCGACCACGGCGAGGACCGCCGGCATGAGGGGCACCTGATCCCGCTGGTCCTGCAAGCGGCCGTGGGGCGCCGGCCCAAGGTCATGATCTACGGCACCGACTATCCGACCCGGGACGGGACCTGCGAGCGCGACTACATCCACACCGCCGACCTGGCGCAGGCGCACCAACTGGCCATCGAGGCGCTCGAGCCGGGGGCGGGGCGGGCGTACAACGTCGGCACGGGGGGCGGCGCCACGGTGCTCGAGGTGCTGCGGGCCTGCGAGGAGGCCGTCGGCCGGCCGATCCCCCACGAGTTCGCCGGCCGTCGGCCCGGCGATCCGGCCGTGCTGATCGGCTCGGCCGATCGGCTCCGCCGCGAGCTGGGCTGGTCGCCGCGTTATCCCGACATCGGCGACATCGTCCGGACCGCCTGGGAGTGGCATCGCCGCAACCCCGGGGGATATGAGACCGAGCCGACCGACCGGCGGGGAGAGCCCGCCCGATGAAAGCCGCTTTGATCGGCGCCGGGCAGATCGCTCACCAGCACCTGGCTTGCCTCAGCTCATCCCCCGGGATCACCCTGGCCGGCGTCTGCGACCTGTCGCGTGCCCTGGCGGAATCGGCCGCCGAGCAGTACGGCGCCGGGGCCTGGTTTACCGATCACCGGGCGATGTTCCGGGAAGTCGGGCCGGACGTCGTGCACATCACCACCCCGCCCGGCTCCCACTTCCGGCTCGCGATGGACGCCCTGGCGGCCGGGGCCCACGTGATCGTCGAGAAGCCGATCACCCCGGGCCGCGACGAGTTGACCGCCCTCTTGGGCTCGGCGGCCGAGCGGGGCCGGATCGTGGTCGAGGACTACAATTACCTGTTCAACCAGCCCGTGCGGCGGATCGCCGAGCTGGCGCGCTCCGGGGACCTCGGCGAGATCGTGGACGTCGAGGTGAGGATCAACTCGGATATCCTGGACCCGAGCCACCCCTTCTCGGATCCGAACTTGCCGCACCCCACCCTGGCCCTCCCGGGCGGGCCGATCGCCGACTACCTGCCCCACCTGGCGTCGATGGCCCATTCCTTCGTCGGGCCGCACCGCTCCGTCCGCTCGCACTGGTGGAAGCGGTCCGCGGACTCCCCCCTGCCCTACGACGAGTTCCGCGCGCTGGTGGTCGCGGAGCGCGGCACGGCCACCCTGAGCTTCAGCGCCGGCTCGCGGCCCGAGATGTTCTGGGTCCGGGTCAACGGCACCGGGATGCGGGCGACGGCGGACCTCTACGACATGACGTTGGTGCTGAATCGAACGCGCGGCGGCCCGCGGCCCCTCGCGCGGGTCCGCGACCGGCTCGCCGAGGCGCGCGACATCCGGAGGGCTACCCACCGCGCGTTCCTCCAGAAGTTCTCGGCGCGACCGGGCGTCTTCGACGGGCTCTGGACCCTGGTCTCCCGGACCTACGATGCGGCGCGGGCCGGGAGCGATCCGCCCGTCTCGCCGCGTCAGATCGGCGAAGTCAACGACCTGATCGCCGCCCTGGTGGCGGAGGAGAACCGGGTTTGAACGTCCTGGTCACCGGGGCCGCCGGCTTCCTCGGTCGCCACGTCGTCGCCGCCCTGCTGGCGCGCGGCCATCGCGTCCGCGTCCTGGTCCGGCCGGCGACCCGGGTCGACGACCTTCCCT
This sequence comes from uncultured Planctomycetota bacterium, assembly GCA_963815795.1. Classification (GTDB taxonomy): domain Bacteria; phylum Planctomycetota; class Planctomycetia; order Isosphaerales; family Isosphaeraceae; genus JAKAUH01. The sequence continues at coordinate 260,023 of CAWFIC010000018.1, forward strand.
GGGCCGACCGCGTCGAGACCTATCGGGCCGACCTCCGCTCGCCGCGGCCGATGGACCCGGCCTTCGAGGACATGGACGTCCTGGTGCACCTGGCCGCCCGCGTCGGTGGGAGCGACGCGGCCCAGATGGCCGACACGGTGGTCGGTACCGAGCGGCTCCTGGAAGCCATGGCCGGCTCGACGACCCGCCGCCTGGTGCTGGCCAGCAGCTTCTCCGTCTACGACTGGGGCGCCGTCCGGGGGGGCACCCTGACCGAAGAGTCGCCCCTGGCCGCGGCCGACCTCTATCGGCGCGACGGCTACACCATCGCCAAGACGTGGCAGGAACGCGTCGCCCGTCGCATGAGCCGGGAGCACGGCTGGGACCTGACCGTCCTGCGACCGGGCTTCATCTGGGGGAGGGACCACGGCGATTTCGCGGGACTCGGGCAGAGGGTCGGGCGGTGGTACGTGGTCGTCGCGCCCGCGGCCCGGCCGGCGCTGACCCACGTCGAGAACTGCGCCGACGCCTTCGCCGAGGCCGTCGAGAACCCGCGAGCCGCCGGCGAGACGTTCAATGTGGTCGACAACCACGGCATCAGCTCCTGGCGCCACCTCGGCGAATACCGGCGCCGCACCGGGACGCCGCTCAATCGCATCCCCGTCCCGTACGCCGCCTGGCTGACGGGGGCGCTGCTGGTCAGCGCGGTCAGCCGGCGAGTGTTCGGCGAGAAGGCCAAGCTCCCCGGGCTCTTCGTCCCCTGCCGGTTCCGGGCCCGCTTCCGGCCGCTCCGCTTCGACACGCGCAAGCTCCGCGACGTCCTGGGCTGGTCCCCCCCGCTGGACCTCGACCGCTGCCTCCGGCGGACCTACGAGGCCAGCGACGCGGATCCCGTCCCCCTGCCCCGTGCCGTCGCCGCGCCCGTCGGGGCCGCCGACGATCCCTTGATCGTCCGCTGAGGGGCCGCGAAAGAATCGATTCGCAATAATAAATTCTATATTAAATAATTTATTTTTATATTTACAATAATTGTTCGATTGGGAATCTCGACGTTTTCCGATCCCTCCGTCCCTCCGACCGGATCACCCCACCCCGGCCCCATCATGCCCCAACGGACCGCGATCGCGTATCTGACCAGCCAGTATGCCCGTGCGGGCGACACCTTCATCCGGGGGGAAGTCGAGCAACTGCGCCGGCTCGGCCACGTGGTGCACACGTTCTCGGTCCGCAAGCCCGGGCCGGAGGAAGTCGTCAGCGACGAGATCCGCCGCGAGCGCGAGCAGACCGTCTACCTGCTCGAGGCCGGGGCGGTCCGGCTCGGCCTGGCCGGGCTCCGCCGGGCGATCACGGCGCCGCGGCGTTCCCTCGAAGTCGTCCGGACGGCGATCCGGGCCGTCCCGGCGGGAATCCCCGGCCGTTGGGTGCGTCGGATCTCCTACTGCCTCGAGGCGGCCCACCTCGCCGATTGGCTCGAGGCCAAGGGCGTCGGGCACCTGCACAATCACATCGGCGAGAACTCGGCCGTGGTGGCCATGCTCGCGGCGATCTACGCGGACATCCCCTATAGCCTGACCATCCACGGCCCGAACGAATTCGATCGGCCAGCCCTGCTCGGGCTGGACCAGAAGATCGGCGCGCGGCCTTCGTGGTCGCCATCAGCGAATTCACCCGGAGCCAGCTCTTCCGGTGGTGCGCGCGGGAGGACTGGCCGAAGATCCGGGTGATCCGCTGCGGGCTGGACGAGTCCTTCCTGTCGGCGGGCGTCGCGCCCATCCCGGCCCGGCCGCGGCTGGTCAGCGTGGGGCGGCTGGCCGAGCAGAAGGGGCACCTCCTCTTGATCGACGCAGCCGCGCGGCTGCGCGAACGAGAGCTGGACTTCGAACTGGTGCTCGTGGGCGACGGGCCGTTGCGCGGCGAGATCGAAACCCTGATCGATCGGCTCGACCTGCGCGGCCACGTCCGGATCACCGGGTTCCTGGGCACCGCCGAGGTGCGCCGCGAGCTGGAGGCCGCGCGGGCGCTGGTGCTGCCGAGCTTCGCCGAAGGGCTGCCGGTGGTCATCATGGAGGCGATGGCCCTGGGCCGCCCGGTCATCAGCACGTATGTGGCGGGCATCCCGGAGCTGGTCGAGCCGGGGCGGAGCGGCTGGCTGGTCCCGGCCGGGGCCGCCCTGCCGCTGGTCGAGGCGATGGCCGAGGCCCTCGCGGCCGACCCGGCCGAGCTCGAGGCGATGGGCCGATCCGGGGCGGCGCGGGTCGCCGAGCGGCACGACGCCGCCGCCGAGGCCGAGAAGCTCTCGGCCCTGATCGCGGGCAACGCCGCGACCGCCGCCCGCGAGGACTCCCCGATCGTCCCCGCACCCGCCCTGGCCGCGCAGTGAGCCGCGGATGACGCCCGACGAGACGGAACAACCATGAGTGACCTGGGTATCGTCGCCATCGGCCGCAATGAAGGGGATCGCCTGCGCCGCTGCCTCGAATCGCTGGTCGGGCGCGGCCTGCCGATCATCTACGTCGACGGGAATTCGACCGACGGCAGCGTCGAGCTGGCGCGATCCCTGGGCGTCGAGGTGGTCAAGGAGGATCCCGCGCGGTCGAACTGCGCGGCCACGGCGCGTAACGAGGGCTTCGAACGCCTCCTTCAGATCGCCCCGGGCGTCCGCTTCGTCCAGTTCGTCGACGCCGACTGCGAGGTCGTCGACGGCTGGCTGGATCGGGGCCGCCGGTTCCTCGAGGAAAACCCGGGAGTCGCCCTGGCAGCCGGCCGACGCCGCGAGCGGTACCCCGAGCGATCGATCTACAACCGCCTGGCGGACGTCGAGTGGGACCTGCCGATCGGCGAGATCGAGCTGTCGCACGGCGACATGATGGTCCGTGCCGACGCCTTCCGCAAGATCGGCGGGTTCGACCCCAAGGCGTTCGTCGCCGAGGACCATGATTTCTGCATCCGATTGCGCGAGGAGGGATTCTCGCTGATGCGGCTCGATGCGGAGATGACCCTGCACGACATGGCCATCACGCGGTTCAAGCAATGGTTCACGCGGTGCGTGCGGGGCGGCTACGGCTTCCCCCTGGTGGCCCTGCTCCATGGCCGTTCGCGCGGCTGGTACAGCATCCGCCTGGTCCTCAGCACCCTCTTCTGGGGCGTCGTGCTGCCGATCGTGATCTTGGGCCTGGCCTGGCCCACGCACGGCTGGAGCCTGCTCCTGGCCCTGGTCTACCCGTACCAGATCTTCCGGATCTACCAGAGGCACCGCGGGGCGGGCATGGAGCCGGAGCTCGCGTGGGCCTACGGCTGGACCTGCACCCTGGCCAAGTTCCCCCAGGCCCTGGGGTTGTTCCGCTTCGCCAGGGAGAGCCTCCAGGGGCGGACCAGGACGACGGTCCGCGATTTCTGAGTCCGGGAAACGAGCGAGGAGAACTCGGTGGAACGATTGCTCGGCGACCTGTGTCGGAAGGTCTTCCTCACGGGCGGTGCGGGGTTCATCGGCAGCCACGTCGTGGACATGCTGGTCCCCCAGGGCTACGCGGTGACGGTCTACGACAACCTCTCCAACGGCCGTCGCGAGTTCATCCAGCATCACCTCGGCCGGCCGAACTTCCGGTTCGTGGAGGCCGACCTGCTCGACGAGGACCGGCTGACCGCCGAGATCGAAGGTCACGACCTCGTCTGGCACCTGGCGGCCAACACCGACATCATCGGCGGCGCGGAGCAGCCGCGCCGGGACCTCCGCGACTGCGTGATCGGGACCGTCAACGTCGTCGAGGCGATGCGACGGGCCGGCATCGTGCCGATCATCTTCTCATCGACCGGGGCGGTGTACGGCGAGCTCTGCAGCGAGACGGCGAGTTCGGAGGCCGCCGGGCCGCTCCTGCCGGTCTCGACCTACGCGGCGGGCAAGATCGGCAGCGAGGCCTTTATCTCGGCCTACTGCAACCTGTTCGGCCTCCGCGGCTACATGTTCCGGTTCGGCAACGTCATCGGCGCGCGGATGACGCACGGGGTCATCTTCGACTTCATCCGCAAGCTGCGCCAGGATCCCCGCGAGCTGCTCATCCGGGGCGACGGCACGCAGGAGAAGAACTACTTCCTGGTCGAGGAGTGCATCGACGGCATGGCCTACCTCGTCCGGAACGTCCGCATGTCGGACGACCGGCCGTGCGACCTCTTCAACCTGGGGACCGACTCGGTGACGAGGGTGGTGGACATCGCGCGGATCGTCCAGGAGGAGATGGGCCTGACCGACACCCGGATCCGGATCGAGGGCACCAAGCGCGCCTGGCCGGGCGATCAGCCGAAGGTGCACATCACCGTCGACCGGATGCGGCAGCTCGGCTGGACGGCCAGGCTCACGTCGGACCAGGCGGTGCGCATCGCCGTCCGCCGCATGCTGGGCAAGCCGGACCGCGGCGAGGGTTGACCGGCGGCTCGCCTCGCGAGTCCGCTCGTAGGAGAGTATCACCGTGATCATGACCCGCAGTCCCTTGCGGATCTCGCTCGGCGGCGGGGGGACCGACCTGCCGTCGTACTATCAGGAGCACAGCGGCTTCCTCATCGCCGCGGCCATCGACAAGTACGTCTACATCCTCCTGCACAATCGGTTCGTGCCGCGGGTGCTCCTGAAGTACTCGCAGATGGAGGAGGCCGAGCGGATCGAGGACATCAAGCATCCGCTGGTCCGCGAGGCGCTGCGGCTGGTCGGGTGGGAGGACCTCCGGCTGGAGATCGCCAGCATGGCCGACATCCCGGCGGGGACCGGGCTGGGCTCCTCCGGCAGCTTCACCACGGCGCTGCTCAAGGCGCTGCACGTGCGGATGAAGAACCTGGTGCATCCGGGCGAGCTGGCCGAGCAGGCGTGCAAGATCGAAATCGACATCCTCAAGGAGCCGATCGGCAAGCAGGACCAGTACATCGCCGCGTACGGGGGGATCACCTGCTTCCGCTTCCTGCCCAACGGGCAGGTCGAGGCCTGGCCGCTCAAGCTCGCGCAGCGGACGCTCTACGACCTGGAGGACCACCTGCTGCTATTCTTCACCGGCTACACCCGCTCGGCGGGCGAGATCCTCAAGGAGCAGGACGCCCGGAGCAAGAAGCACGACCCGGAGATGATCGCCAACCTGCATTTCGTCAAGCAGATCGGCCGCGACAGCAAGGACGCGCTCGAATCCGGCGATTTGCAGAAGTTCGGCGAGCTGATGAACACCCACTGGGAGCACAAGAAGGGCCGATCCAAGTCGATGAGCAACGACCGGATCAACCACTGGTACGACCTGGCGATCCACAACGGGGCCGTCGGCGGCAAGCTGATCGGGGCCGGCGGCGGCGGGTTCCTGATGTTCCTCTGCCAGGAGGGCTCGAAGTTGCGGCAGGTGATGGCCGACGAGGGGCTGGAAGAGGTCCGGTTCCGGTTCGACTTCGAAGGCACCAAGGCCTTGATTCAATGAGCCGATTACCGGTGGCCGTCCTCGCCGGCGGCCTGGCGACCCGGCTGGGACCGCTGACGAAGCAGACGCCCAAGTGCCTGCTGGACGTCGCCGGCCGGCCGTTCGTCCATCACCAGCTCGCGAGGCTCCGCAAGCAGGGCGTCGAGAAGGTCGTGCTCTGCCTGGGCTACCTCGGCGAGCAGGTGGCGGAGGCCGTCGGGGACGGCTCGGCGTTCGACCTGGAGGTAGCCTATTCGTTCGACGGCCCAGAGCTGCGCGGGACCGCCGGCGCGATCCGACGGGCGCTGCCGCTCTTGGGTCCGGCGTTCTTCGTCCTCTACGGCGACTCGTACCTGGAATGCCGCTACGCGGATGTCCAGGCGGCCTTCGAGGCATCGGGTCGGCTGGCGCTGATGACCGTCTTCCGCAACGAGGGGCGGTGGGATACCAGCAACGTCGAGTTCCGCGACGGCCGCATCCTGGCCTACGACAAGACGGCACGCACCCCGGCGATGCAGCAGATCGATTATGGCCTGGGCGTCATGGACCGCCGGGCGATGGAGGTCGTCCCCGAGTCCGGGGCCCACGACCTCGCGATGGTCTACCAGGAGATGCTCCGGTGCGGCGAGCTGGCCGGGTTCGAGGTGACGGAACGCTTCTACGAGATCGGCTCGGTGGCGGGGCTCGAGGAGACCCGCGCGCACCTGGCCGGGCGGGATTGAGGGTATCGGACCCTGGAGGGGACCATGTCGCACGCGGCGCAGTTCCTCGGCGAGGCCAAGCGGGTGATCGACGGCCTGGACGTCGAGGCCATCGAACGGATGGCGACGCACCTGGAGCAGGTCCGCGAGCGCGGCGGGCGGCTGTTCATCCTCGGGGTCGGCGGCAGCGCCGCCAATGCCTCGCACGCCGTCAACGACTTCCGCAAGATCGCCGGGATCGAGGCGTATGCCCCGACCGACAACGTCTCGGAGCTGACGGCGCGGACCAACGACGAGGGATGGCCGACCATCTTCGTCGAGTGGCTGCGGGTCAGCCGGCTGAAGCCCGAGGACCTGATCCTCGTGCTCTCGGTGGGCGGCGGCAGCCTGGAGAAGAACGTCAGCCCCAACCTGGTCACGGCGTTGCAATACGCCCAGCAGGTCGGCACGCCGGTCATCGGCATCGTCGGCAAGGACGGGGGCTACACGGCGAAGGTGGCCGCCGCCTGCGCCATCGTCCCGACGGTGAACCCCGACCACATCACGCCACACTCCGAGGCGTTCCAGGCGGTGGTCTGGCACCTCCTGGTCTCGCACCCGCGGCTGAAGGCCAAGCAGACGAAGTGGGAATCGGTCAAATGAGCCGGGGCCTCAACCGAGCGGTCTTCCTCGACCGCGACGGCGTGCTCAATCGCGCCGTGGTCCGCCAGGGCCGCCCCTATCCCCCGGCGGCCCTGGAGGAGCTCGAGATCCTGCCGGGCGCGGTCGAGGCCGCGCGGAAGCTCCGCGACGCCGGGTTCCTGCTGATCGGCGCGACCAACCAGCCCGATGTCGCCCGCGGCACCCAGCGCCGCGAGGTGGTCGAGGCCATGAACGCCCGGCTCCTGGCCGCGATGCCGATCGCCGAGATCCTCGTCTGCTACGAGGACGGCGACGACTGCCCGCGGCGCAAGCCGAATCCCGGCCTCCTGCTCGAGGCGGCTGAATCTCATGCGATCGACCTGCCGGCCAGCTACATGGTCGGCGACCGCTGGCGCGACGTCGAGGCCGGCCGCCGCGCCGGCTGCCGCACCGTCTTCATCGACCGCGGATACGACGAGCGGCGCCCCGACCCGCCCGCCGACCACGTTGCCGCGGACCTGACCGACGCCGCGGATTGGATCCTTTCCGACCTGGACCGAGGGAATTCTCCATGACCAAGCTGACGGACCTCAAGGTCAAGATCTTCGCCGACGGCGCCGACCGCGGCGGGATGCTCGAACTCTACAGCAACCCCCTCATCAAGGGTTTCACTACCAACCCCACTCTGATGCGCAACGCCGGCATCGCCGACTACGAGGCCTTCGCACGCGACATCGTCAAGGCGATCCCCGACCGCCCCATCTCGCTCGAGGTCTTCTCCGACGACTTCGACGAGATGGAGGCCCAGGCCCGACGGATCAAGTCCTGGGGCGAGAACATCTACGTGAAGATCCCCGTGACCAATACCCACGGCGAGTCGTCCGTGCCCCTGATCCGGTCGCTGGCCGCCGCCGGAGTCAAGCAGAACGTCACGGCGCTGATGACGCTGGGCCAGGTCCGCGACGTCGCCGAGGCGCTGGGCCGCGGGCCGTCGGCGTGCGTCTCGGTCTTCGCCGGCCGGGTCGCCGACACCGGCCGCGACCCCGTGCCCATGATGGCCGCGGCCGTCGAGATGCTCGCCGTCTACCCCCAGCTCGAGCTGATCTGGGCCAGCCCCCGCGAGCTGCTCAACATCTTCCACGCCGACGCGATCGGCTGCCCCATCATCACCGTCACCCACGACCTGCTCAAGAAGCTGTCGCTGGTCGGCAAGGACCTCGACGAATACTCGCTCGACACGGTGAAGATGTTCCGCAACGACGCCGTCAAGGCGGGGTTCAAGCTCGGCTGAGGGGCCGCGGAAGGGCCGATCGAAGATTCAAGATTCGAGATGGATGTATACCCCCGCAGGTCGCGACATGGCATTCCTTCCATTTTGAATCTCGAATCTTTCGTCCGATTCCTTCTTATCCCCCGAACACGCCGCGGATTGGGAGAATCGATCTCATGATGAGGGTTCGCCGAGGATGAGCGCGATCGGCACCGAACCAGCAATGGACCCGGCCCGGCCCCCGCGCCGCATCGCGCTGGCCGCCACCTTCACGGCCGAGCCGGTCGCCGACGCCCTGGACTTCTGGATGGGCGAGCTGGACCTCCCCGCGGCGGTCGAGTTCGCGCCCTACGGCCAGGTGTTCCAGCAGCTACTCGACCCAACCGGCCTGCTGTCGCGGAACCGGCGGGGGGTGAACGTGGTGCTGGTCCGGCCGGAGGACTGGCTCCGGGCGCTCCCCGGCTCGGATGCGTCGGGCCGGACGGATATCGGGGAACACCTCGAGCGGATCGCGGCCGAGCTGATCGACGCGGCCCGGGGGATGGCGGCCCGATCGGACACGCCCCTGATCGTGGCCCTCTGCCCCGACTCGCCCGCGGCCCGAGCCGCGCGCGACCGTCGCGATCACCTCGACCGGGCCGCCGCGCGGATTGCCCAGGAGCTGGCTGGCGGGCCCGGCATCTCGGTGATCGGCCCGCGCGACTTCGACCTCTACCCGGTCGCCGATTACCACGACCCGCGCCGCGACCGGCTGGGCCACATCCCCTACACGCCGGCGTTCTTCGCCGCGATGGGGACGCTGCTGGCCCGCGGGATCCACGCGCTCTTGGCCCCGCCCCACAAGGTCGTCGTCCTCGACTGCGACAATACGCTCTGGAAGGGGGTCGTCGGCGAGGAGGGGTTGGGCGGCATCGCGATCCCGCCGGCCTGGCGGGACCTCCAGCGGTTCATGGTCGATCTGTCCGGCCGTGGGTTCCTGCTCGGCCTGTGCAGCAAGAACGCCGAGGCCGACGTGCTCGAGGTCCTCGACCGCCGTGCGGACATGGTGCTCAAGCGGGAGCACCTGGTCGCCTGGCGGGTCAACTGGCAGCCCAAGTCGCGGAACATCCGCTCGCTGGCCCGGGAGCTCAACCTGGGTCTCGATAGCTTCGTCTTCCTCGACGACAACCCGGTCGAGTGCGCCGAAGTTTCCGCCGCCTGCCCGGAGGTCCTGACGCTCCGGCTGCCGGTGGACGGCGACATCGGGGGGTTCCTCCGCCACGTCTGGGCGTTCGACCGGCCCCGCGTGACGGCCGAGGACCGGCAGCGGACGGCGATGTATCGGCAGGAGGCCGAGCGCGCCCGCTTCCAGAAGGAGGCGCCGACCATCGGCGAATTCCTGGCGGGCCTCGAACTGAAGATCGCGATCGCCGAGCCCGCCCCGGAGCAGGTCGACCGCGTGGCGCAACTCACGCAGCGGACCAACCAGTTCAACTTCACCACGACCCGCCGCAACGATGGTGAAGTCAGGCGACTGGGCGAGGCGGGCCTGGAATGCCGCGCCGTGGAGGTGAGCGACCGGTTCGGCGATTACGGCCTGGTGGGCGTGCTGATCTTCGGCCCGCGCGGCGAGGCGCTGGAGGTGGACACCTTCCTCCTGAGCTGCCGGGTGCTGGGCCGGGGCGTCGAGCACCGGATGCTGAGGGAGCTGGGGCGGATCGCCCGGGATCGCGGCCTGTCGCGGGTCGACGCGACCATTCTCTTCACCAAAAAGAACCAGCCGGCGCGCGACTTCCTCGAGGGAGTCTCCCGGGACTACCGGCAGGAAATCGAAGGGGGCCTGCGATACGAGATCCCGGCGGAGGCGGCCGCGGGCATCGCGTATCGCCCGGGGGAGGCGGCCGGATCCGCGGGAGAGGCCGACGCCGCGGAGGCCGACGGTGTGCCGGACGACGGCGAGGCCGGCCGCAAGTCGCGCCGGTTCGAGCGGATCGCCGCCGAGCTGGCGATGCCCGAGCAGGTCCTCGAGGCGATCCACGCCCGATCGGGGCGCCGGCGGGCCCGACCCGGCGGCGGCCCGCCGCCCGTGCCCCCGCGCACCGAGATCGAATCGGCGCTGGCCGGCCTCTGGGCCGACTTGCTGCGCATCGAGCCGGTGGGCATCCGCGACAACTTCTTCGACCTGGGCGGGACGTCGCTCCTGGCCGTCGACCTGTTCGCCCAGGTCGAGCGGCGATTCGGCAAGGAGCTGCCGCTAACCGCCCTGATCGAGGCGCCGACCGTCGAGGCTCTCGCCCGGCTCTTGGCCGGCGGGGTGGAGCGGGACTCGCTGGTGCTGATCCGCGACGGCGAGGGCCGGCCGCCCCTGTTCCTGGTCCACGACGGCGACGGCGAGACGATGCTCTACCGCAACCTGGCCCTGCGGCTGGACGCCGGCCACGCCGTCTACGGGCTCCAACCGTACTCCCTGGATGGCGTGCCGATGGCCCACACCCGGATCCCCGAGATGGCCGCGTACCACATCGGCAAGATCCGGGCGATCCAGCCGCGGGGCCCTTACCTGCTGGGGGGGATGTGCGCCGGCGGCGTCATCGCCTTCGAGGTGGCCCGGCAACTCCAGGCGCAAGGGGAACACGTGGCCCTGGTCGCCTTGCTCGACGCGGCCGATCCGACGGCGCCGCCCAAGGCCTGGCGGTTGGCCGGCCAGCGGCTCCAGCGCTTCGGCGGGGTGTTCCGCGAAGGGGGCCCGGCCTCGCCGGGCCGCCGGGCCCTGGCGATCCTGGGCAAGGTCTTCAAGAAGGCCCGCAACCTGGCGATCTACACGACCCGGGAACGCTACGAGCGCGCCAGGGACGAGGTCCGCATGCGACTGTTCCGCGCCCGGCTCGATCGCGGCCGGCGGCCGCCGCGGGTCCTGGGCAAGGTCCCGGTGCGGACCGCCTACCTGTTCGCCGAGCGGGATTATCGCCCCGACGGCCGATTCGATGGGGAGCTCATACTGTTCCGGGCCACCGCCGGCATCGGCCCCGACGAGCCGTACATCGAGCGCTACGACGATCCTCTGTTGGGATGGGGCCGGCGCTCCACCCGAGGAGTCCGCGCGATCGACGTCCCCGGCGGCCACGCCGGGATGCTCCAGGAGCCCTATGTCGAGACGCTCGCCGAACGGATGCAGTCCTGCATCGACGGGGCGCTGGCCGGCGAGGCATCACGACGGCGGGAGCCCGCCCTGGCTGAGCCGTCGGCCTGACCGTCTGGTGGTCCGGCATGCCCCCCGGCCCCTCCGATTCCGAAAGAGGCGAGAGAGGAGGAGACTCGACCCGAACCGCGATCCTCGAATGCATAGGAGTCTCTGAATGCGACAACTCGAATCCTGTCCGGCCTGTGGATCACGATCGTTCCGGCGGGCTTATTCCGGGCGGGCGACCCGGCGGCCGGATGACCCGAAGTGCTGGCAACTCTCCCGCTGCACCGAGTGCGACCACGGGTTCCTGAACCCTCAGCCGCAATGGGATGAACAGGCCGATTACTATAATGCCGATTATGACCCTTACGACCCGTCCTCCGGACTCACGGACGATTTCGACGCGACGGTCGAGAGCGCCCGGGCCGCGGGCGGTTACCGGCACGTCGCGATACGCCCGGGCCTGCGAGTCCTCGATGTCGGATGCGGCGGAGGCTCGTTCCTCCGCGTGGTTAAGGCCCTCGGGGCCCAGGGCCGAGGGGTAGAACCCTCGCCCATCGCTTCCGAGAGGGCCCGGGAATTGGGGCTCGATGTGGCCGTGGGGACTCTCGAGCAGTACGCCGCCGCCAGACCGGATGATTGCTACGATCTCATCACCTTCTCGCATGTCGTCGAGCATCTTCCTGATCCGATCGGGACGCTGTCCACCGCGGCGTCCCTCCTCGACGAGGGCGGGACGATCTGGCTGGCGGTCCCCAACGGCGCATGCGATTCCGCTCGCCGGCTCGGGTGGCGCTGGCACAGCACGGACTTACCGTTTCACCTCCACCACTTCTCACCGCGGAGCATGCGCCTCGCGGCCGAGAGAGCGGGGTTGCGGGTCCGGTGCCTCCGGACCCTCTCGGAAGCACCTGGCATGCGGTCATCGATCCTCCTGGAGTGGCGGTACCGGTGGGGTATCCCGAGGAGGATCTCGGGTCGGCTCTTGAGCCAGAAGTACGTCGATCGGCTCGCGAGTCGCCTGGATCGGGACTCGATCGGCCAGGCGATCCTCGCCGAGCTCGCCGCCGACGGGGTCGGCTAGCTACATGGCCCTTCCCGACCGACCTGGACCGGAGCGGGACGCCGACGGGTGCTCGACATCCTGGCCGAGGACACTCGCCGCCTCCCCGACCATTGCGGCAAGCCGCCCGGCTTCTGGGATCTGAGCCGTTGAACTGGTCTGCGAGCGCCCCTCGACGCTCGGCCCCGACCCTGATCGCAGGGCTCCCGGGAAGGGCCCCCGGTCGTCGGGTTTCTCGGGGGGGACCGAGTGCCCGCTGGGACGGCGCATTGCGCTCTTGTACCATCAATACGAAGAGCGATGGCAAACTCGCAAGTGATGATGACATGCGAATCGTGATCTTCCAGTACGGAGACTACGGGGATGCGTACCGCCGGTTCCGATCCGGCGGCGGGGAGACTTTCCGCGACCAGCGCCACAGCGTGAATTACGTCGCCTCGCTCGTGCCCGACCACGAGGTCACGACCATCGCCATTTGCGATCGCATCCACGACGAGGAGCTTGCGTCGGGCCTGCGGTCCATCGGCGTGTCGCTCGACCTGGCCTGGGATCGGCGCCATTGCTGGGCACTGCTCGATCGATTCGACCCGGCGGCCTTCGTCTGTCGCTGTCCGAATCGGGTGGCCCTGGCATGGGCGGCGTCGAATCGGGTTCCCACCCTGCCCGTCTTCGCCGACACGTTCACCAGCGCGGGGTGGCGGAATCGGCTGAACAACTGGAGGCTGAAGCGGATCATCGGCCGCTGTCGAAAGCCTTGCGTCGCGAACCACAGCCTTTCCGCATCGCATTCGCTCCGCCACATTGGGCTCACGCCCGACCAGATCGTTCCGTGGGAATTCCTGCGGATCCAGCCGATCGGCGAAGCCAAGGATTCACCCCCGCCCGATCGACCGCTCCGTTTGTTCTTCGCCGGCAGTCTGATCAAATCGAAGGGCGTCGGCGACTGCATCGAGGCGGTCGCGATCGCACGAGCGGCGCACCATCCGGTCGAACTCACGATAGCCGGGTCCGGCGACGCCGAGCGATGGGCCGCGGTCGCGCATCAGCACGGCGTCGAGACATCCGTCCGCCTGCTCGGCGTCATCCCCGCCGAACGAGTCCTCGCGGAAATGCGCGACCACGACGCAGTGATCGTGCCATCCCGGCACGACTATGCGGAAGGCTTGCCGAACACGCTCTACGAGGCGCTGGCGTCGCGCAGCCCATTGATCGCGTCCGATCATCCAGCGTTCGTCGAGCGCCTGCGGCCGTCCGTGGATTCCTTGCGCTTCCGCGCCGGTCAACCCGGGGAACTAGCCGAGCAGATCGAGCGACTCATCCGCGAACCGGGGCTCTATGCTCGGCTGTCGCGGGAGAGTGCCGGAGCATTGGCTGGCCTGTACGTCGGGATCGAATGGAGCGAGCTGGTGACCCGGTTCATCGCGAACCCCCTGGGCACCAGCGACTGGACCAGAGGCCTGACATTGGCCGCGCGATCCCACGTCGCCCCTTGAAGACATGCCAAGCGACCACGAGGCCCGTTCGAAACGCCTGCTCCGCCGCCCGGCCCGGGTGGTAGAGCGGCCGGCACACCCATAACCCACCTAGTTGAGGCCCCCCTATCCCATGTCCGAGACATACGCCACGCCGCTGGAGCCGCTCTCGGGGCAGTACACCGACCCGACCGCCACCGACGTCGGGACCGGGCGGCTATCGCTCGTCGATGACGGCCGTGCCGCGCCGGAGTACTCCCAGGAGACGGTCATCCGCCCGCAGTCCGGCTGGATCGGCATCGATTGGCAGGAGATGTGGGCGCACCGCGAGCTGCTCTTCTTCCTGGTCTGGCGCGACATCTCGATCCGTTACAAGCAGACGGTCCTCGGCTGGGCCTGGGCCATCCTCCAGCCGCTCATCATGATGATGATCTTCACGCTGATCTTCGGCCGGTTCGCCAGGATCGAACCGCCGAACGGGATCCCCTACCCGGTTTTCGTCTTCGCCGGGTTGATCCCCTGGACGCTGTTCTCTCAGGGCCTGGCCAGCTCGGCCGTCAGCCTGGTCAACCAGCAGCAACTGCTGACCAAGGTCTACTTCCCGCGGCTCTTCGTGCCGGTCGCCGCCGCCTGCGTCTTCCTGGTCAACCTGCTGGTCTCGCTGGTCATCTACGCCGTGATCCTGCTCTGCTACGGCGTGACGCCGAGCTGGGGGGTCGTCTGGCTGCCTGTCCTGATCTTGCTGACGCTCGTCGCCACGCTGGGCTTTGGCGTGACGCTGGCGGCCTTGACGGTCTTCTACCGCGACTTCAAGCACATCGTCCCGTTCCTGGTCCAGATCGTGATGTTCCTCACCCCGGTGATCTACCCGGTCGAGTACGTCGGCGCACGCTGGCGGTTGATCCTGTCGCTCAACCCGATCTTCGGGATCCTCAATGCGTATCGCTCGGCGATCCTCGGTATGGAATGGAACAAGCTCTCGCTGGCGATCTCCACGGCGTCGGCACTGGCGATGTTCACCTTCGCGATCTTCTACTTCCGCAAGACCGAGCGGCGGTTCGCCGACTTCGCCTGACGGCGGCCCTCACGAGGCCGACCCGGTGGAGGCGGAGGCCGGCACCTGATACATTGAAGCCGCCGCGAGACCCGATCGGACTCCGGTGTCCATATCGCAGGCCGCCCCGGAGGATGGATCCCTAAAGTCCAGCGATCTCATGTTCGACGTTCCCGTGATGGTCGTGGGCGACGTGATGCTCGACCGGCACGTGCACGGCCACGTGCGGCGGATCTCGCCCGAGGCGCCGGTCCCCGTGGTGAGCCTGGTGGGCGAGGTCCACACGCCCGGCGGGGCCAGCAACGTCGCCGCGACGCTGGCCGCGCTGGGCGTCCCCGTGACCCTGGCCGGGCTGGTCGGCGACGACGTCGAAGGGGCGCAGCTCGTCGAGGCCCTGCATGCCAAGGGCGTGACCCGCACGGCGCTGCACCGGGCGCCCGCCCTGCAGACGATCACCAAGACCCGCATCCTTTCCGAGGGCCAGCAGCAGCTCCTCCGCCTGGACCGCGACGGCGACCGGGCCGCCTTCGCCGCCGCCGCCGAGGGCCTGCTCGCTCGCCTCCTGCCCCGGCTCGACGGCCAAGCCGCGGTCGTGCTGGCCGACTACGAGAAGGGGGCGATCACCCCGGCACTGGCCCGGGCGGTCATCGACGGCTGCCGGCGGCGGGGCATCCCCTGCGTGGTCGACCCCAAGAAGGTCGACTTCGCCGCGTATGCCCGCGCGACGGTCGTCACCCCGAACCTGCTGGAGGCCGAGCGGGCCGCCGGCCATCCGCTGGCGGAGGACGAGGCGGTGGCCCGCGCCGCCGTCGCCATGCGGGCCGAGCTGGAGCTCGACGCCATGCTGATCACTCGCGGACCCGAAGGGATGACCCTCTCCACGCCGCGGGGGATCACCCATATCCCGGCGCAGATCCGCGACGTGGCCGACGTCACCGGGGCCGGCGACACCGTCGTGGCGGTGCTGGCCGCCTGCCTCGGGTCGGTCTGGGACATCGTCGAGGCCTGCCGGCTGGCCAATGTGGCCGCCGGGATCGCCGTCAGCCACCCGGGGACCTACGTGGTCCACGCCGACGAGCTGGCCATGGCCTGGAAGGGGCTGTCGCACAAGATCCTCAACCGGGAGTCGGCCCGCCGACGGCTGGCCGAGGCCCGCCGCCGCGGCCGCAAGGTCGTCTTCACCAACGGCTGCTTCGACATCCTCCACGCCGGACACCTGGCCTGCCTCGAGGGGGCCAAGCGGCTGGGCGACCTCCTGGTCGTAGGCCTCAACTCCGACGCCTCGGTCCGCCGCCTCAAGGGGGACTCCCGCCCGGTGATCGACCAGGAGAATCGGGCCAGCCTGCTGGCCGGGCTGGCCTGCGTCGACGTCGTGGTGATCTTCGACGAGCCGACGCCCGAGGCGCTCATCGAGCTGCTCGAGCCGGACGTGCTGGTCAAGGGGGGCGATTACGCGCTGGACCAGGTCGCAGGGGCCGACATCGTCCGCGCCCGCGGCGGCCAGGTGGTCACCCTCCCCCTGGTCCCCGGGCTGAGCACGACGGCCATCCTCGAGCGGAGAGCCGGCGGATGATCACCTGGCCGATGGCCGCGACGCTGGGCGTCCTGGCCGCCCTGCTCTACGGCCTGGTCCAGGACAAGCCGGCCGACCTGCTCTTCGTCGGCGCCGTCGTGCTCCTGGCCGCCTTCGGCGTGATCTCGCCCGAGGAGGCGTTCTCCGGGTTCGCCAACTCGGGGATGTTGATCGTGGCGGCCCTGTTCGTGGTGGCGGCGGGGCTGCGCGAGACCGGCGTGATGGAATTCATCGGCGAGCGCTTCCTCGGCCGTGTCGAGACCGAGGCGCGGGCCCTGTCGTACATGGCGGTCGTGCTGATCCCCTCGGCCATGGTGCTGAACAACACGCCCAAGGTCGCCCTGCTGGTGCCCGTGCTGATCGCCTGGTGCCGCAAGCGGCGGATCTCCCCCTCGCGGCTGCTGATGCCGCTGTCGTTCCTGTCGATCCTGGGAGGGACCTGCTCGCTGATCGGCACCAGCACCAACCTGGTCGTGCAGGGCCTGCTGATCAAGAGCCACCTCAGGCCGATGGGGTTCTTCGAGATCGGCCTGGTCGGCCTGCCGTGCGCGATCCTGGGAGCCGCCTATCTCCTGACGATCGGCCGGCGTCTCCTGCCGGACCGCAAGGACTTGATCGAGCAGCTCGAGGCGACCCGGCGGGAGTACCTGGTGGAGATGCAGGTCCAGCCGGGCTGCCGGCTGGCGGGCAAGACGGTCGCCGAGGCGGGGTTGCGACACCTGCCGGGCCTGTTCCTCATCGAGATCGACCGCGACGGCGAGGTGATCGGCCCGGTCGGTCCGGACGAGCCGATCCAGGCCAGCGACCGCCTGGTCTTCACCGGGGTGGTCGAGACGATCGTCGACCTGGAGAAGATCCCCGGCCTGGTGCCGGCGGCCGACGCCCGTTACGAGGTCTCGCCCGCCATGCAACGGGGCCGCCAGCTCTGCGAGGCGGTGATCAGCCCCAGCTCGCCCCTGATCGGCCGGGCGGTGCGCGACGCCGACTTCCGCGAGCTTTACGACGCGGCCATCGTGGCCGTGCACCGCAACGGCGCCCGGGTGACCAACAAGATCGGCGACATCCGCCTGTACGGCGGCGACACGCTCCTCCTGCAGGTCGGGCCGAACTTCAGCCGGGCCTTCCGCAACAACCCCGACTTCTACCTGGTCAGCGACGTCGAGGACTCCAGCCCCGTCCGCTACGACCGGGCCCGGCCAGCCGCGATCGTCTTCCTGGTCATGATCGCCTCGTTCGTCAGCGGCCGGGTGGACATCATGCTGGCCGCCATGCTGGCCGCCGGCGCGATGATCCTGCTCCGCTGCCTCTCGGCCACCCAGGCGCGGAAGTCGATCGACCTGCCGGTGCTGGTCGCCATCGCCGCGTCATTCGGCGTCGGCAGGGCGCTCGAGCAATCGGGCGTGGCCAAGCTGTTCGCCGGACTCCTGGTCGACCTGACGCGATCCTGGGGCCCGACCGCGACCCTGGCGGCGCTCTACCTGGGCACGATGGTCCTCAACGAGTTGATCAGCAACAACGCCGCCGCCGCGTTGTCGTTCCCCTTCTGCCTCGAGTCGGCCCGGCTGCTGGGCGTCAACGAGCGCCCGTTCATCATGGGCGTGACGCTGGCCGCCTCCTACGCCTTCGCATCGCCGATCGGCTACCAGACCCACATGATGGTCTTCGGGCCCGGCGGCTATCGCTTCACCGACTTCATGCGCGTCGGCATCCCGCTGAACCTGCTGATGTGGGGCGCCGCCATCGTCCTCGTCCCGCTGATCTGGCCGTTCCACTAGGACGCTCCCGATCCGCCGCAGCAAGGATGGAAACGGAATCCGTGTCGACCCCGGACCCCCCCCTCGATTTCGACGCACTGCGCTTCGAGCCCCTGACGGGCCGCCCGAGCAAGGTCCGCCTGGCCGATCTGGGGAGGCCGGGCGACGGCTCCGGCTCGCTGGAAGAGCTGATCGAGCGCCTGCCCGACATCCTGGCGGCTCGGTCGCTCCGGGAGCTGCGCGACGCGATCGTCGCCGCGTACGCCGGCGGCCGGCACGTGCTGGCCGCGATCGGCGGGCACGTGATCAAGACCGGGTGCGGGCCTTACCTCAACGACTGGATCGCCCGGGGCATCCTGACCGGCGTGGCGATGAACGGCTCGGCGGCGATCCACGACCTGGAGCTGGCGATCGCCGGCCACACCAGCGAGGACGTCGGCCCGCGGCTCCTGGCCGGCACCTTCGGCTTCGCGCGGGAGACCTCCGATCTGTTCGCCGCGGCCTGCGATCGGTCGGCCAGGACCTTTGTGGGGCTGGGGACCGCCCTGGGCGAGGTGATCCTGGAACACGGCGGCCCCGGCCTGGACGCCAGCCTGCTGGTCGCCGCCCTGCGGAAAGGCGTGCCGGCGACGGTCCACGTGGCCGTCGGCACCGACATCGTCCACATGAGCCCGCGGCTCGACGGCGCCGCCCTGGGACATGCCACCCTGGTGGACTTTCGCCTCCTCTGCGACCTGGTCGCCCGGCTGGAGGGCGGGGTCTGGCTCAACCTGGGCAGCGCCGTGGTCATGCCCGAGGTCTTCCTCAAGACCGTCGCCGTCGCCCGCAACCTGGGCTTCTCGCTGGACGGGATGACCACCGCCAACCTCGACTTCCAGCAGCAGTACCGCGGGCGGCTCAACGTGCTGGACCGCCCGGGCGGCGCCGGCATCGCCCTGACCGGCCACCACGAGCTCTTGATCCCCCTGCTCCACGCCGCGGTTGTCGCCCGCATCGCGCCGGGCTGAGCCGCCGCACGCGGCGGAATCCAACAGACAATCAATAATTTAAACAATTTATTCTTTAAACTCGGACGGAGTTGCGTCCTCATGAGTTTTCGAGTCTTCCACCCCGCGGGTTCCGGCGGCATCATCCCGGCACACGAGTCCTGGGCGCGCCATGAGCACTACCCCCGCGAGGTGGCGCTCACCTTCTCCAGTTCGAGGACTTCTGCCGGGAGATCGGGGCCGAGGCGCACCTCGTCTCCTACAACCGCGAGCGGAGGATCCTGAAGGATGGCCCCTTCACGCTCGAGCATCGCCCCAAGCCGATGCCCGGGGCGAGCGGCCTGAAATTCCATCTCTCGGAGGCCCTCTACGGGCTGGGCCTGCTAACGACGGCCGTCCGGTACCGGGCCGACGTGGCGGTGATCGACTCGGGGAGTCTGTATTATTTCCTCGCGACCCTGTTCCGGTTGATGGGGATCCGGGTGGTCCCCGTGCTGCACAATACCCTTTGGCCGCACGGCTTCCCGCCGACCCGCCCGATCCACCGGCTGATCCTCTGGCTCGACGGCCTCTTCTACCGGCACGTCGCGACGGCGATCGTCGGCGTCTCGCCCGAATGCGCACGGCAGGTGGAGCAGTTGACCCGCGGCCGCCACGCACCGCTGCACCAGAACCGTGCCCAGTTCCTGCGCATGTTCTTCACCCAGATCCCCCCTCCCCCGCCGCACGATCGACGCCCGTTCCAGATCATGTTCATCGGGCGGGTCGACCCGAGCAAGGGGGTCTTCGACATCCTGGAGATGGCGCGGAAGGTGGAGGACAGGGCGCCGGGATAGGTCCGCTGGGAGGTCTGCGGCTCCGGGCCGGCCCTGGAGGAGCTCAAGCAGAGCCACCGGGAGATGGGCCTGGAGTCGATCGTCAACATCCGGGGCTGGACGCCGCTGCCGGATGTCATCGAGGTCTACGCCAAGAGTCATGCGGCGATCGTGCCGACGCGGAGCACCTTCTCCGAGGGGCTGGCGATGACGGCGGCGGAGGCGATCATGGCGGGCCGACCGGTGATCACCGACCCGGTGGTCCCGGCGTCGGAAGTGCTCAGGGACGCGTGCGTCGTGGCCAGGACCAACGACATGGACAGCCACGTCGAGGGCGTGCTGAAGCTGGTCGGCGACCCGGAGTACTACGAGGGCCTCCGGAGGGCTTGCCCCGCGCTGGCCGAGCGGTTCTACGACCGCGAGCAGGGGCTGGCGGCCGTGCTGAAGCGGATCATCCAGCCGCTGAAGGACCGGAAGCTGTCGCGGCGGGCCCCCGCCGGGACGGCCGAGAAAGGGCCGGCGGAGGCCGTACGCTCCTGACGAGGGGGTCCCGACCCCCTGACTGCGATCTTTACTCCCATGAAGCTCCTCGTCGTCGTCGTCTCGTACCGCGTGACCGACCTGACCATCGACTGTCTGCGCTCGCTCGCCGGCGAGATCGGCCGGGTTCCCGGTGCCCGCGTCGCCGTCTGCGAGAACGGCACGGGCGGCGACGCGGCCGACCGGCTCCGGCGGGCCATCGACGAGAACGGCTGGGGCTCCTGGGTCGACCTCACGGTGATCCACCCCAACCGCGGATTCACCGGGGGCAACAACGCCGTGATCCGGCCGGCGCTCGAGTCGGACGACCCGCCCGAGTACGCGCTGCTCCTGAACGCCGACACCGTCGTGCAGGAGCACGCGCTGGACGCCCTGGTCTCGTTCATGGACGCGCATCCCCGGGCCGGCATCGCCGGCAGCATGCTGATCTCGCCGGACGGCACCGTTGAAGCCACGCCGTTCCGCTTCCCGGGGATCGTCACCGAGCTGGACCGCGGCCTGCGGCTGGGCATCGTCTCGAAGCTGCTGTCGCCCTGGGGCCTGGTGCCACCCAAGCCGGGCGGTCCCTTCCGTGCCGGCTGGGTCTCCGGGGCCAGCCTGATCGTGCGCAGGGCCGTGCTCGAGGAGGTCGGCCTGCTGGACGAGGGGCTCTACACCTACTTCGACGACCCGGACCTCTGCTTGCGGGCCGCCCGCGCGGGCTGGGAGACCTGGTACGTGCCCGAGAGCCGGATCGTCCACCTGGCCGGCGCATCGACGGGGCTGACAGGCGACCGGCCGCCGGTCCGCCGGCCGCCTTACTGGCACCAGGCGCGGCGCCGCTACTTCCTCAAGCACCACGGGGCCTGGTACACGGCGATGGCCGACGCGGCGTTCATCCTGAGCTTCGCCATCTGGCGCCTCAGGCGGCGGCTCCAGCGCAAGCCCGACACGGACCCCCCCAGCCTGCTGATCGATTCGATCCGCAACAGCGTCTTCTGCGCCGGGCCCGGGATTCCCGTGGTCGAGAACCCGGCCCTACGCGAAGCGGCGATGTAGATCGGAGGCCGGGGCCCCCCGTTCAACTCCGCCCGGCGAGCCGGCCTCGACCTGCACGCCGGCCCGGGCGTGACGACGCGGGCCCCCTCGTTCTATCGCGCCGGGACCATGGACCCCCGCCGGCGATCCGTGCCGGCGCTCAAACCGATGTTCTGCAATAATGTGCGCCTATCGCCCGGCCATCCTCGGGATCATCCGGGACATCCCGTCGCTGGCGATCTCCACGGCGTAGGCCTCGGGATCGTTCCCCTTCGCCGTCTCCTATTCCCGCCTGGCGCAGCCCCGCGTCATCGACTTCGCCCGGCGCCAGCCCGTCGGGACCCGGCCGCATCGCGGGCACCCCGCCAGGGATGAAGGACCCCACCGACGACCATGAGCCGACCGATCATCAGCTGCGACCGACTGAGTAAGCGGTACGACCTGGGCGCGAGCTCGCACAAGGCCCTCCATCAGAGGCCCCCCTCGCTGCGAGAGGCCACTTCCCAGTGGCTACGAGCCGCCGCCGCGGCCCTCAGGGGGATCCGCAGCGGCGAGTCGAGGAAGACCCAGCCGTTCTGGGCGCTGAAGGACGTCTCTTTCGAGGTCGGCCATGGCGAGGTCGTCGGCATCGTCGGCCGCAACGGGGCCGGGAAGTCGACGCTGCTGAAGATCCTCAGCCGGATCGTCGAGCCGACCGCGGGCACCGCCCGGCTCCGCGGCCGGCTCGCCTCGCTCCTGGAGGTCGGCACCGGGTTCCATCCCGAGCTCACCGGCCGCGAGAACACCTACCTCAATGGCGCCATCCTGGGGATGAAGAAGGCCGAGATCGACCGCAAGTTCGACGAGATCGTCGCCTTCGCCGAGATCGAGGACTTCCTGGACACCCCGGTGAAACGCTATTCCTCCGGCATGTACGTCCGGCTGGCCTTCGCCGTGGCGGCGCACCTGGAGCCGGAGATCCTCATCGTCGACGAGGTGCTGGCCGTGGGCGACTACGCGTTCCAGAAGAAGTGCCTGGGGAAGATGCACGACGTGGCCGCCGGCGACGGACGGACCATCCTGTTCGTCAGCCACCACATGGGCGCGCTGACCCAGCTCTGCCAGCGCGGGATCCTCCTCGAGAAGGGGTCGGTCGCGAGGATCGGGCCGATCGACGAGGTGGCCCGGCACTACCTCCGATCGAGCCTGGATCGGGACAAGGCCGGCGACCATTTCCCCATCGATCCCTCCAAGGTGTGCCAGTTCCTCTCGTGCGAGATCCTCCACGACGACGGGACCCTGGGGGCGGATTTCAGTTGCGACGAGCCGGTGGTCATCCGCCTGCAGCTGGAGATCCGCCGGGCGGTCCCGGGCACGTTTCTGACCATCGCCGTGCGGAATATGGAGGGCGTCTGCGTCCTCTTCTCCGACGTCCGGGACGTCAACCGTTCGGTCGTCGAGCGGCTGGGGGTCGGCCGGCACGCCTTCGAGATCGCGATCCCTCCCCGGCTGCTGGCGCCGACGACCTACCTGCTGACGATCAACCTGGTCGACCGGAAGCCCGGCGTCTTCTTCGACGACCGCCCCTCCTGCTGCGAGTTCACGCTCCGCGACCTGGCCGACCACCGGCCCGATCGCTGGGGCGTCCTGTCCGTCCGGTTGCCCTGGGTCCATCGCGAGGCCGGCGTGGTGGAGGCGCGTGCCGGCTCTTGATACACACGCCCGGCAGGGCCGGCATCGCCCTGACCGGCCACCGCGAGCTCTTGATCCCCCTGCTCCACGCGGCGGTCGTCGCCCGCATCCCTCCCCCGCGCCGCCGCGGTAAGAGCCGATTCCCCCGGAGAAGCAAGAAACTCCCATGGCGAACCTCGAGTCATTCGGATTGATCCGCCGGAAAGTCGCCACCCTGCGGGCGATCTACGGGCGCGGGGGGGCCGGTGCAGTCCTCCGGCATTCGACCTACCGGGTCGCATCGTCCGCTCGCTCGCTCATCCACCGCTGGGATCGGAGCGTCAAGTGGTTGCTCGGCAAGCTCGTCGAGCTCAAGGGCAATCACTTCGTGTCCGATGGGTTGACCTTTACCCTTGACAACCCCCGGATCTCCACCCGCATGAAGAGCCACTTCTTCCGCGGCGATTACGAGGACGGCGAGAGGCGGATGCTCGCCAGATTCCTCGATCCCGGACTGCCGACGATTGAGATCGGCGCCTGCATCGGCATCGTCTCCTGCACGACGAATCGACGCCTGGAGAATCCGGAACGCCATGTCGTCATCGAGGCCAACCCTTACCTGATCCCGACGCTCGAGGCCAATCGCGATCGCAACGGTTGCCGGTTCACGATCGTAAATCGCGCGCTGGCGTATGGGCAGCCCAGCGTAACGTTCTCGATCCACGAGAACTTCGTGGGGGGTAGCGTCCAGCGGAAGACCCCCGAGCAGGTGGAAATCCCCACCACGAGCCTCCAAACGATCCTGGAAAGTCATGGATTCGACGTCGTCAACCTGATCTTCGACGCCGAGGGCGCCGAGGTGGAGCTGCTGGAGCACGAGGCCGACCTGCTCAAGACCCGGGTCGCCCGCTTGATGATCGAATTACACGGCCGGATGGTCGGGGAATCGGCGATCCTCCGGGTCGTCGAACGCCTCGAGAGCCTGGGCTTCGCGCTCGAGAAACAATCGGTCGGATCCCTCGCCGATTCCTCTTGCGCATTCGTGAATCGCTCATTGGAAGGGGCCGGCCGCGCCGGCTCGGTCCCGAGTTGATGGGCTTGACCACGATCGCGACGTCCCCCGAGCGGCCGTGTATGTCGTGGACGAGTCTCGATGCCGACCGGGAGCGGGCCTCTGCTGCGCTCCGGTCGGGAGTCAGAGGAGACGGCCCACGATCCTCCCCGCCCATCTTCGTCGCCGGCGTCCCGCGTTCGGGCACCACGCTGCTGCCGGCCATGCTGGCGACCCATCCCCGGCTGGTGTGCGGGCCCGAGACCCGCTTCTTCGGCCGTCCGGGCGCCGACGCCGCCCGCGCCCTCTGTCGCCGCGACGACTGGCCGGGAGCCGCGATCGATTACCGCTATTCCATCGATCACGTGGGCGAGTCGATCCCGGCGAATTACGGGCTGACCCGCCGGGAGCTCACCGAGGCACCGGCCCGGAGGGAGCCGTCGATCCTCTCGGGCATGATCGAGCTCTATATGGAGCGCAACGACGACCACCGCCAACCTCGATCCTCAGTAGCGGTATCGCGGACGACTCGTCGACCGGACTTCATCCAGATGGAGAATCACGCCGATGATTAGACTGGGTCTGGGCTTGAGGAACAAGGCACAGCGGCTGAAGAGGTGGGCCCGCGAGAAATACGCGCTATCCGTCCCCTGGTCCCCGGGCCCAATCCGCCACCACTGGTCCGGTCGGCTCGAAGACGAAGTGGGATTCTGGCGGGATTGGCTCGTGCAGAAAGGGGAGCCCCACTTCCCCGACGGCTTCAGGTTCCGCACGGACCCGGGCAGCCCGCTGCAGCCCCTGATCACGGAGATACTGGACACGCCGCCGGGCTCGACTGCCCGTATTCTCGACGTAGGGTCGGGGCCCCTAACCTGGCTCGGAAAGGTGTGGGAGGGCCGTTCCGTCGAGATCACTGCCACCGACGCCCTGAGCGACGACTATAATTCCCTGTTCACCGAGGTCGGTCTGATTCCACTCGTCCGGCCGATCAAGGTCAACGCGGAACGATTGACCGAAGTGGTACCGCCCGGGCATTTCGACCTCGCCACCTCGCGGAACGCCCTGGATCACAGCTACGACCCGCTCGAGGCGATCCGGCAGATGGTGAAATCCGTCAAGCCCGGCGGCAAGGTATTGTTGATGCACGTGCTGAACGAGGCGGAGAATCAGGGCTACCACGGGCTCCACCAATGGAATTTTTGTGCTCACAATGGAAAATTCTTAATATGGAACATGCGAGGTCATATTAACGTCGGGAGGAGGCTGGCCGATTCTGCCGAGGTGATGCGGGTCGAGCATCGACCCGAGACGAACGAGGAAGCTCTCCGCCTCGTCGGGAAGCGGACGTGGGTCGCCGCGGTCCTGCGGCGTCGCGGTCAACAGGGGATCTGAGGGTCAGGGCTCATCGCGTGGATGTCCTCCGGATCGACCCCCTCGCTCCGCGGGGCCGCTCCCCCGAGGCCGCCGCTCGGCCCGCGCGGGTCCCCGCCCGGCGGGCGGGGCCGGGGGATGGATTGCAAAGAGTGAATATAATTTATATAATAAATATATTAATTTTAACATATAATTGGTGAATCAGGGGAATTTGGAGGAGTTCCGAACTTGGACGGCCCACGATCCTCGCCGCCGATCTTCGTCGTCGGCGTCCCACGTTCGGGCACCACGCTGCTGTCGGCCATGCTGGCGGCCCATCCCCGGCTGGTGTGCGGGCCCGAGACCCACTTCTTCGACCATCTGCGGAGGGTCGACCCCCGCGCCCTTTGTCGCCGCGCCGGCTGGCCGGAGGCCGCGGTCGATTACCTCTTCTCCATCGATCAAGTGGGCCAGTCAACGGCGGTGAATTACGGGCTGAGCCGGCGGGAACTCGCCGAGGCGCTGGCCCGCGAGCAGCCGTCGATCCCGTCGATCCTCTCGGGCATGATCGAGCTCTACATGCGGCGCCACGGCAAGCAGCGCTGGGTCGAGAAGACGCCCGATCACCTCATGCACGTCGCGCGGATCAGGAAGTACTACCCCGACTCGCCGATCATCCGGATCATCCGCGACCCGCGCGACGTCGCCTCGTCGTTGCTGGCGGTCGAACTGGGGGCCGAGGACCTTGCTCGGGGCCGTCAACTTGTGGAAGGCCTACGACGATCGGAGCGCCCGCTTCTTCGAGGTCGACTCGCGGTGCCACACGCTGCGGTACGAGGATCTGGTACGCGACCCCGAGCCCACGCTGAGGGAGCTCTGCCGGGCCATCGGCGAGCCTTTCGATCCGGCCATGCTCGATACCAGCGGGTCGGCACGCCTGGTGAACGCGGTGAACGAACCCTACAAGGCTAAGGTCTCCGAGAAGGTCGATGCGAGCCGGGCCGAGGCCTGGAGGAAGAGCTTCTCGGAGGACGAGCTCCGGTTGGTCGAGGCGTGCCTCGGCGATCGGCTCCGCGCCTACGGCTACCCGGTGCTCGACACCGGATTCCCCCATCACGTCGAGGTCCATTCCCTCGCCGCGATGGATCAGTACCCGGATGTCTGCGCCGAGCTGGTCGCGAGGGGGGCCCGATTCTGGGGGCTCCCCGGGGAGAGGCCCGAACTGGGCCTCTTCCTGGGGGATCCGAACGTGTGGCTCGGCCAGACGCCTCGGGAGCGGCTGGTCGGCACCGCCCGGCTCGCCTGGACCATCGCCCGCCACCGGCTCGGCGGCGTGCCGGTGGCGTGGTTCCGGGCGCCGGGCCACGCCGAGGTCCCCGGCCGTTGCGCCCGGGCGCTCGCGTGGGTCTTGCCTCGACCGACGACGAAGCACCGCGTCCCGGAGTTCGCCCACACCGACGAACCGGCGGGCGCATCCCGTGAGGTCCCGCGATGACGAGCGATTCCCCCCTGATCTCGGTATGCATGCCGGTCTACAACGCCGAGCGCTACGCCGTCGCGGCCATCGAGAGCATCCTGGGCCAGACCCTCGGCGACTTTGAGTTCCTCATCCTCGATGATGGCTCGACCGACAGCTCGCTCGAGATCCTCCGCCGCTATGCCGGCCTCGACCCCCGCATCCGGGTGACCAGCCGGCCCAACCGGGGGGTGGCGGCGTCCCTCAACGAGCTGGTCGACCAGTCGCGGGGCGAGTTCCTCGCCCGCATGGACGCCGATGACATCGCGGTGCCCGAGCGGTTCGCCAGGCAGGTGGAGTACCTCCGCGCCCGCCCCGAGTGCGTCCTGGTGGGCAGCCGGGTGCGGATCATCGACCCGGACGGGGACCCGCTGTGCGAATGGTGCACGGAACAAGAGCATGAGGCACTCGACGCGCACTTCCTCCGAGGCGAACGGGGCATGGGGATCTGCCATCCGTCCGTCATGATGCGGCGCGACGCGGTGCTGGCCATCGGCAAGTACCGCGCGTTCGCGAACGAGGACACCGACCTGTGGCTGCGCCTGTCCGAGTATGGACGGATCGCTAATATGCCCGAGGTGCTGCTCGACTACCGCGTCCACGCCGGCAACGTCACGAACACCATGACGTATCTCGCCAAGGTCAACCGGGCCTTCGAGGACATGATCCGGGATGCGCGGCGGAGGCGGAACCTGCCCGAGGCGGCGAATCCTCCCGGAGGGGCGTCGCCCCCGATGCCGGCGCGGCCCTGGGCCTCGCCCGTGAGCGATCGGGAGATCTGGGCGTGGTGGGCGCTGGGGGCAGGTCACGTGAAGACGGCCCGCAAGCATGCCCGTCGCGTGCTGGCCAGGGAGCCGCTCTCGACCCGATCCTGGAAGCTGTTATATTGTGCGCTCCGCGGACGCTGACGACGCCCTGCGGACCGACCGGACCCGAGCTGGGGCCATCGGGCCGGGAATCGCCGATGTCCGCCGACCTCGAAGTGGATGAGCCCCGATGATGGACCTCAATATGGTGGTGGACGATCGCCCGGGCGAGGCCCACGATCGAGGCCCCAATCCGCCGGCGCATCCCGCCGGCGACGGCCGTCCTCTCTCCGTCGGGCTGGTCAGCCCGGGGTGGCCCCCGGGTGCGTTCTCCAACGGGATCGTCACCTACGTGGCCGCCATCGCCGAGGGGCTGCGGGCGCTGGGCCACCGGGTCACCATCCTCACCTCGCAGGTGGCTTCCGGCAACCACGGCGACCTGGTCTACGACCTCAGCCGGTCTGGAGCCGAACGAGGCCTGCGGCGACGGGTCGCGGATTGGCTCTGGTTCCGGGTCGCGCCGCGGGCGATGCTCGATCGTCATTTCAGCCGCGGCCTCGCGACGGCGATCGCCCGGGCCGTCGCCGAACGCGGGATCGAGGTGCTGGAGATGGAGGAGACCTTCGGCTTCGCCGGCCGGGTGCGGCCGGCCATCCGGATCCCGCTGTCGGTGCGGCTCCACGGCCCCTGGTTCGTCAACGGCCCGGCACTGGGCATCGCCAAGGATGCCAGGTTCCGACGGCGGGTCGCCGAGGAAGGGCAGGCGATCCGCCGGGCCGTGTCGGTGACGGCGCCGTCGCGCGACGTGCTGGAGCGGACCCGCGAGCATTACGGGTTGGCCCTCGAGCACGCCGAGGTCATCCCCAACCCGACCCATCCGGTCGAGCCCGCGGGGCGGTGGAGCACCGACGGATGTACGCCCGGCACGGTGCTGTTCGTCGGGCGGTTCGACCGCCACAAGGGGGGCGACCTGATCATCGAAGCCTTCGGGCGGATCCTCCGCGCCGTCCCTGGCGCACGCCTCCTCTTCGCGGGCCCCGGGCAGGAGCTGGTGGACGACGCCGGACGGCGATGGGACCTGGAGGGATTCGTCAACGACCGGCTCCCGGGGGCCCGGGCATCGGGCCGCGTCCGCCTGCTGGGCCGGGTCCCGCACTCGAGCCTGGCCGCGCTGCGGCGCGAGGCGATGATCTCGGTCGCCTGCTCCCGCTACGAGAACTTCCCCGGCACGGTGCTTGAGGCCGCGGCGACGGGCTGCCCGATCGTGGCGGCGCGGGTCGGGGGCATCCCCGAGATCATCCGGGACGGGGTCGACGGGCTGCTGCACCGCGCCGGCGACCCGGACGACCTGGCCGCCAAGATCGTCAACCTGCTGAGGGACCCGGCCCGGGCCGCCGAGTTGGGGCGTCGGGCCGCATCCCGCTGCGAGCAGGAGTTCCACCCCGTCGCCGTGGCGGCCCGGATGGCCGCCCACTACCGCCGGCTCCGAACGCCGATCGCCATCGCCACCCGAGCCCGATGAAACGACCGTGACACCGCTCACCTACATCGCCCTGTTGGGCTGGATCCCCCTGGTGATCGCGCTGTTCGCGCTGCTGCCCGGGCGGCGGGCGGCGGCGATCGCCGTGATCGGGGCCTGGCTGGTACTGCCCCCCTACGTCTTACCGATCGCCGGACTGCCCGATTACTCCAAGAACATGGCGGCGACCATCGGCATGATGCTGGGCACCCTCTTCCTCGCCCCCCATCGCCTGCTGAGTTTCCGCCCCCGCTGGTACGACGTGCCCATGCTGCTGTTCTGCCTCTGCGGCATCCCCTCGGCGCTTTACAACGGCCTGGGCCTCTACGACGGCCTGTCTGACGCGCTGACGCAGACCGTCGCCTGGGGATTGCCCTACCTGCTCGGGCGGCTGTACTTCGGCAATGCGGAGGACCTGCGCTATTTCGTCGTCGCGATGGCCGTCGGCGGGCTCTGCTACGTGGCCCCCTGCCTCTGGGAGGTGCGAATGAGCCCGCAGCTCCTGGGGCAGGTCTACGGCTACGCGAGGTGGCAGGGAACGCGATTCGGCGGCTATCGCCCGAACGTCTTCTTCATGACCGGGCTCGAGTGCGGGATGTGGATGACGGCCGCATCGCTCGCAGCTTGGTGGATGTGGCGGTGCGGTGCGCTCAAGCAGATCGGGCAGGTCCCGTTCGGACCGGTCCTGCTGCCGATCCTGCTCGTGACGACCTTCTTGTGCCGCTCGACCGGGGCGTTGGTCCTCCTGGCCGGCGGCGTGACGGTGCTCTGGCTGTCGAGCCGCTTGAAGACGCGGTTGCTGATGGCCACCCTCATCCTGGTGGCGCCCGTGTACGTCGTTGTCCGCGTCACGAACACCTGGTCCGGCCAACAGGCCGTGGACCTCGCCACGGCCGTGGCCGGGCCCGAACGCGCCCAGTCGCTGGAGTACCGCTTCCAGTGCGAGACCCTGCTCATAGGCCGGGCCCTGCAGCAGCCGATCTGGGGCTGGGGCGGGTGGGGCCGCGGTCTGGTCTACTTCGACGAGGAAAGGACGAAGACAGTCCCCCCCGACGGGTTGTGGATCGGCACCCTGGGCAGCAAGGGATTCATCGGCCTGACGCTGTTCTACGCGGCCCTGATCTTGCCGGCGGTCGTGTTCGTGCTGCGCTTCCCACCGCCGTCGTGGGGGGACCCCCGCCTGGCGGCCGGCTCGCTCGCCGCGGTGCTGCTGGGCGTGTACATGGTCAACTGCCTGATGAACGGCTTCGTGAACATCATCTACGTGACCCTGGCCGGCGGGCTCATCGGCCTGGAACCGGGGCGACTCGGGGTGATCGCGACGGCGCGGCGCGGGACCGAGGCCGCGCGGCGCGGGGCCGCCGGGGCCGTCCCGCCGGCCGCCGCGT
This sequence comes from uncultured Planctomycetota bacterium, assembly GCA_963815795.1. Classification (GTDB taxonomy): domain Bacteria; phylum Planctomycetota; class Planctomycetia; order Isosphaerales; family Isosphaeraceae; genus JAKAUH01. The sequence continues at coordinate 290,737 of CAWFIC010000018.1, forward strand.
CCGGGGTCGAGCCGGCCGGCGCCGGCCCCTCCTCCGGTCGACTCGCGCTGGCGGATCGCTGCCGCACCCTGGGTCGGTCGTTCAAGCAGGACGGGCGGCCGGATGAGGCGGAGGCCGCCTGGCGGCAGGCCCTCGACGTGTTGACCGGATTGTTGCAGGCCGATCGCAACGCCCCCGAGGTGCGGCGGCGGTGGTGCGATTGCGCCAACGACCTGGCCTGGCTGCGGGCCAATCACCCCGACCCGGCCCGTCGCGACCCGGCCTCGGCCGTGGCCCTAGCCCGCCAGATCGTCGAGGAGTCCCCCGACGCCGCGGCCTACTGGAACACGCTGGGGGCCGCCCATTACCGCGCCGGCGACGCCTCCTCGGCGGTCGCCGCCCTCGATCGCTCCACGGCCCTGGGCGGCGGGACGGCCTTCGACGACGCGTTCCTGGCCATGGCCCACGGGCGGCTGGGCGACACGGAAGCGGCCCGCCAGGCCCTCGCCCGCGCCATGGTCCGGTCGGAGCGGGACTACCCGGGCCATCCCGAGTTGGCCACCTTCTGCGACGAAGCCCACTCCCTGATCGCCGGCGACACCGCCGCGGCGATCGCCCGATGACCCGCTCCTCGACCCGATCCGGCACGGCATCTCGAACCAGGAAGCAAAAAACATGAAAGCCTTTGTAACAGGCCATCGCGGTTATATCGGTGCGCACCTGGTCAACGTCCTGAAGCAGGAGGGGCACGCCGTCGTCGGCTGCGACCTCGGGCTCTTCGACGGCTGCAACTGGGAGCCGCCGGTCGCCCCCGACATCGAGCTGGTCAAGGACGTGCGGGCCGTCGAGGCCGGGGACCTGGACGGGTGCGACTGCGTCATGCACCTGGCCGCCATCTCCAACGATCCGATGGGCGACCTCGACCCCCGGATCACCTTCGACATCAACCGCGATGCCTCGATCCGCCTGGCCGAGACGGCCAAGCGGGCCGGCGTGCCGCGTTTCCTCTTCGCGGGGAGCTGCTCGATCTACGGCAAGGGGGAGAAGCTCGACCTTGACGAAGGCGACCCGCTCAACCCGCTGACCGCCTACGCGAAGTCCAAGATCGAGACCGAGCGGGCCGTCTCCGAGCTGGCCGACGCCACGTTCACCCCGGCGTATCTCCGCAACGCCACGGCCTACGGCCACTCGCCGATGCTGCGGATCGACCTGGTGGTCAACAACCTGCTGGCCTCGGCCCTGGCCTACGGCGAGATCCGCATCCAGTCCGACGGCTCGCCGTGGCGGCCGCTGATCCACTGCCGCGACATCGCCCGGGCGTTCGTGGCCTTCGCCCGCGCCCCCAGGGACGCCATCCACGACCAGGCGATCAACGTCGGCGGCAACGCGGAGAACTACCGGGTGCGCGACGTCGGCGACCAGGTCCAGCGGCTGATCCCCTCGGCCAGGGTCGTCTACACCGGCGAGGTCGGCGCCGACCCGCGGAATTACCGGGTCAACTTCGACAAGCTCGCCCGCCACTTGCCCGACTTCCGCCTCCAGTATGACCTGGCCAGCGGCATGGAGGAGCTCCACCGCAAGATGGTCGAGCACGGCTTCGGCAGGAAGGACTTCGAAGGCGACCAGTTCGTCCGCCTCCGCACGCTCAAGGGGCGATTCCACCTCCTCGGCCGTTGAGCGTCCCCGGCCCGGGGTCAAGAGGTCCTTCGCCGGACGAAGACGGATCGGGAAGCACGAGCACTTTCAATCGCTCGCGCCGCCGCGGCGACCGGGGATCGAGGGCGCCGGCGCAGGACCGCTCCTCGAAGGCGCGCGCCGAGGAGCTCGATGCCGCGGTCAGCCGAGAAAACGCCGGATTTCCGCCAGACCTGGCATGATGGCAGCCCGACGGGTTGCACCCTGTTGTCGCCGCGATCCGTTCGTTATCGTTTATCAGAAGAGATCGCCGGGAGAGCCGGATTCGGGACCGGGGGGACGGCCGTCGCGCCCCCCTGTACGGCGCAATGGACTCCGCGGAGAAGTCACCATGACCGAGATTCAAGCGATCGGTGTTCCTCGAACCTCCGACGGCAACGCCTCCTCCGACGTCGGCGCGGATGCCATCTCGTCGCCCGAACCTTCGGAGCTGACTTTCCTCGGCATGCGACAGCGGGCCAAAGCCGAGGTGCTGGCCGCCTATTACGACCCGATGGCCGACAACTGGGAGATGTACCGCGAGCGCAACGCTTACTACCATCAGACCCTCCGCGCGCTGTTCTGCACTTATGTGCCGCCGGGATTGTCGGTCCTCGAGCTCGGCTGCGCGACGGGCGATCTCCTGGCCGCCGTCCAGCCCGGCCGCGGCCTGGGCGTCGATCTCTCGCGGCGGATGGTCGAGAAGGCGCGCCACAAGTACCCGGACCTGGACTTCATCGAGGCGGACGCCACCTTCTTCGACACCACGGAACGCTTCGATCGCATCCTGGTCCATAACCTCCTGGAGTACGTCGAAGACATCCAGAGCCTGCTCCGCAACTGTCAACGGCTGCTCAAGCCGCGGGGCCGCGTGCTGATTAGCTCGCTGAACCCGTTGTGGACCCCCCTGTTGCGGCTGGGCGAGCGGCGTCGCCTGTGCACGCCCGACACCCGGCGCAACTTCGTCACCGGCCAGGATGCGGCCAATCTCCTGGGCCTCAACGGCTTCGAGATCGTGACCCTGACGCGGCGGATGCTGCTCCCGAAGAAGATCCCCCTGCTGACGTCGCTGATCAACCTGGTCGCGGCGCAGACGCCCGTCGTCCGGCGACTGTGCCTCGCCGAGTTCGTGGTGGCCCGGCCGGCCAGTGCGTCCGCCGGCGACCGCTCGGTGTCGGTGGTGGTGCCGTGCTACAACGAGGCGGGCAATGTCGAGGAGTGCGTGCGCCGCGTCCCTCGCATGGGCAGCCACACCGAGGTGATCGTGGTCGACGACGGCTCGCGGGACGGCACCGCCGACCTGGTCAAGCCGGAACTGAACCCGGCCGTGGAAGTCCGCTGCATCTCCTATCAGCCGAATCGCGGCAAGCTCAACGCCGTGCGCACCGCCTTCGAGGCCGCCCGGGGCGACATCCTGATGATCCTCGACGCCGACATGACCGTGCCGCCGGAGGACCTGCCGTCGTTCTATCGCCCGCTCCGCGAGGGGCTCGCCGATTTCGTCAACGGCACGCGGCTGATCTATCCCATGGCCACCGGGGCCATGAAGCTGCAGAACTTCGTCGGCAACAAGCTCTTCGGCGTGCTGGTCAGTTGGCTGACCGGCATCCACCTCTCCGACACCCTCTGCGGGACCAAGGCCTTCTTCCGCGAGGACTACCGCCACTTCTCGATGGGCTACGACCCGTGGGGCGACTTCGATTATCTCTTCGGCGGCGCGCAGCTCAGCTCCAAGATCCTGGAGGTGCCCGTCCACTACCAGGAGCGGCGCGCAGGCCAGTCCAAGATGAAGGCCCTCCGCCATACCTGGGCCCTGCTCAAGGCCTGCTGGGCGGGGTTCTGGCGCGTGAAGTACCCTCGCCCTCGCAGCTCGGCCCCGGATCCGATCGGCCGCTCCGCGAGCGAGATCTCGACGACCACACGACTCGCGGATTCCGCATCCTCGTCATCGAAAGCCCAGGGTCCTTCCTGAATTCGACGGTTCGGCACCGCCTCGGAATCGAGGACTTCGATGCTCGAGACCAAGAAGACCCCGCTCTTGCACAGGCTCCCCCTGACCCGCCTGAAGCTCCTGGCGGCGCGGCTGCTTTACCGATCCGTAAGGGTGTTCGTCCGGAGCGACCGCCGCCAGATCAGTCGGGGTGGAATCCATTATGAGATCGACCTGTCCGAAGGCATCGACCTCGCGCTTTTCTTGTTCGGGAACTTCCAGTCCCACGTCCTCGACTGCAAGTATTTCTCGATCCCGCGTGACGCGGTGATCCTCGACGTCGGCGCCAACATCGGCACGATGTGCCTCGGCTTCGCCAAGCGCGTGCCGGAGGGGGTCGTCTTGGCATTCGAGCCCACGGAATACGCTTATCGCAAGCTGCTCCGCAACCTCGCGCTCAACCCCGACCTTTCAGCACGGATCCACGCCACCAGGGCCTACGTCTCGGACAGGTCCGAGGAGGCCGCGCCGGTCACGGCGTACTCGAGCTGGAAGGTCGACGGGTCGTCGACCGCGGTCCACCCGGTCCACGGTGGCGCGGTCTGTCCCCCGGAAGTGACCCGGGTCCTGACGATCGACGAGTTCTGCCGGGACCGTGGGATCGGGCGGGTAGACCTGATCAAGACCGACACCGACGGGCACGACCTGGATGTCCTCGAGGGTGCACGAGAAACACTCCGCGTCCACCGGCCGGTCGTGGTGTTCGAGATCGGGGACTACCTCCTGAGAGAGCGGGGACAGCACTTCGGCCAGATCCTCGAACTCTTCAAGCCCCTCGGCTATCGGCTGATCAATGCCAAGGGCGGGAGGGAGGTCACCCTGGAGAACTACGGCCGCGAAGTCCCCGCCAAGGCGACCACCGACCTCATCGCCCTGCCTCGCTGATGCACGAAGTGCGGGGCTCTCCTCGGCGCCGGAATCCGCTCCCCACCCCGCCGAAACGCCCCGGGATTCTTGCGCTCCATCGCCGGCGAGCCGCGCCGATTCGCAACCCCGACCGAGAAACGCCCTCGATGATCAAGTCGCTCCTGGCCCACCCCCTCACCCGCGGCATGGACATCGACGATCCGCGCACGACGGAGTTGCGGCTGAAGATCGTCCGATCCAAGCGTTTCCTCCGCAAGATCTACGAGGAGTGGTACCGGGATATCGTCAACGCCCTGCCGCCGTGCGACGGCCCGGTCCTGGAACTGGGCTCCGGGGCCGGGTTCCTCGGCGAATTCATCCCGGGCCTGATCACGTCCGAGATCTTCGCCACCCCCGGCGCGGCCCTGGTCATGGACGCCCACGCCATGCCCGTCCGCGACGGCGGCCTCAGGGCGGTCGTGATGACGAACGTGCTCCATCATCTGGCCCGGCCCCGTCGCTTCTTCGCCGAGGCGGCGCGATGCATCAAGCCGGGCGGGTCGATGGTCATGGTCGAGCCCTGGGTCACGGCCTGGGGGCGATGGGTCTACACCCACCTCCACCACGAGCCGTTCGCCCCCGAGGCCCCCACGTGGGAGTTCCCCCAGACCGGCCCCCTCTCCGGCGCCAACGGCGCCCTCCCGTGGATCCTGTTCGTGCGCGACCGCGAGCGGTTCGAGCAGGATTTCCCGATGTGGAAAGTGCGGACGATCCGGCCTATCATGCCGTTCCGCTACCTGGTCTCGGGCGGCGTCTCCCTCCGCTCCCTCACGCCCGGCTGGACGTTCGAGATGTGGAGGGCGCTGGAGAAGTGCGTCGATCCCTGGGCTCACCACCTGGGGATGTTCGCCCATATCGTCCTCACTCGGCTGTGACGACCGGACGATGCGAGCGAGCCCGGACGTCCCGCCCGACATGACATTGCGTGAGAATCCCGACACATCATGGTCTAGCTGGAGCAATTGACGGATGAACGTCCTCGTCACGGGGAGCAGCGGGCTGATCGGCTCCGAGGCGGTCCGCTACTTCGATCGCCGCGCAACGCGCGTCTACGGGATCGACAACAACATGCGGGCCGACTTCTTCGGCCCCGGCGGCGACACCACCTGGACCCTGCGTCACCTCCAGCAGGTCTGCCGCAACTTCCAGCACCGCGCCCTGGATATCCGCGACCGCGAGGCCATGTCCCGGATGTTCGAGGACACTCGCCCGGACCTCATCATCCACTGCGCCGCCCAGCCGTCGCACGACCTGGCCAAGACCCGCCCGTTCGACGACTTCGACGTCAACGCCGGTGGCACGCTCAACCTGCTCGAGGCCACCCGCCGGCACGTCCCGGACTCCGTGTTCATCCTGATGAGCACCAACAAGGTCTACGGCGACGTGCCCAACGAGCGGCCGCTGGTCGAGAAGGAGACCCGGTACGACTACGCCGACCCCGCGGACTACGAGGGCATCGACGAGACTTGCCGGGTCGACCGCTGCACCCACAGCCTCTTTGGCGTCAGCAAGCTGGCGGGCGACGTGATGACCCAGGAATACGGCCGGTACTTCGGCATGAAGACCGGCGTCTTCCGGGGCGGTTGCTTGACCGGCCCGTTCCACAGCGCCGTCGCGCTGCACGGGTTCCTCGCCTACATGGTCCGGGTCGCCCTCCGCGGCGAGACCTACAACATCATCGGCTACCAAGGGAAGCAGGTCCGCGACCAGATCCACAGCGAAGACGTGGTCCGGGCCTTCGAGGCGTTCTACCACGATCCCCGCCCCGGCGAGGTCTACAACCTCGGCGGCGGCCGCGGCAACGCGGCCTCGCTGCTGGAACTCCTCGACTGGATCGGCCGGCTCGCGGGACGCCCCATCGCCACGACCTACGACGCCACGCCGCGCGTCGGCGATCACATCTGCTACATCACCAACCTGGCCAAGTTCCGCGCGCACTACCCCGCGTGGGACCTGACCCGCAGCCTCGACGACATCGTCGAGGACGTGTTCACGGTCGCCAAGCAGACGCTCTGACCCGTCGGCGAGCCCGGGCCGGATGCGCCGCGCCGGGGGCCACGCGCCCAAGAGCATCCCGCCCGTCTTCATCGAGTTGAAGTCCAGAGGAGAGTTCACATGTCGATGATTATCGAGGGGGAACCGGCGACCGCCGGCCTCCGCCGCGAGCAGCTTGCGATCGGTCTGATCATCGGCGTGATCCTCTGCGTCGGCATCGCCGTTCGAGTCCGGATCGTCCGGTTACTGGACGGCCTGGTCCGGGACGATGCCGCGGTCGCGATGAGCGTCGTGCAGCGCAATGAATGGGACTTGATCACGAAGCCCATGCTCGACGAACAAGAAGCCCCGATCGGCTACCGCCTGCTCGCCAAGGAGTCCACCCGCTGGCTCGGAGACGGCGAGACGGCCTTGCGGATGCCGGCCCTGGTCGCCTCGATCCTGGTGCTGGTCTTCTACTTGATCCTGCTGCAGCAGGTCCTCCCGGTGCGGGGCCAGGTGATCGGGCTCGCGCTGATGGCGCTGTCCTGGCCGGTCGCGTACTACGCGGCCCGGGTCAAGCCCTACTCCGGCGACGCGCTGGTCGCGATCATCCTCCTGATCGCGGCGATCTGGGCGATGCGGCGACCCCCGACACTGGGAAGTTTCGCGACCATGGCGATCGTGGGGATCATCGCGTGGGTATTCTCCTTCCCCGCGGTCTTCATGCTCGGGGGAATCGGCCTGACGCTGATCGTTCGCTCCGCGGCCGCCGGCCGGACCCGCGAGTCGATCGGCTGGATTGTCGTGTCGTCCCTCTGGCTCGCCGCCTTCCTGGCGCTCTATCTGACGGTCTACCGGAGCGCCTCCAACCCCGTCCAGGCCCCCTGGTACGACGAAGCGGGTGCCTTCGCCCCGTTTCCCCCGCGATCGATAGCCCAGATCAAATGGTATTACGACACCTTCTACGAGATATTCCGCCTGCCGGCGGGCCTCGGCACCGGAGAACTCGCCGGCGTCCTCTTCCTCTTCGGCGTGTACGCCATCGCGGCCAGGGGCGAGCGGCCGCTGCTGGCGATGCTCCTCATCCCCCTGCTCCTGGCCCTCGCGGCTTCGGCCATGAAGAAATATCCGTTCATGGAACGGTTGCTGCTCTTCAGTTGCCCGATGCTCTTGACCGCGATTGCGGCGGGAATGACCGCCGTCGGTTCGACGGAGCCGGGCACTCGCTTCCTGCGGAGGCTCGTGGCGGTCATGCTGTTCCTCTATCCGGCGTACATGACCGCCAGGGTACTCACCATGTCCCCCCAGGTGGCCGCCTCCGGGGTCTTCGGCAACCACGACATCAAGCCCGCCTTGGACCACCTCGCGGATCGCTGGCAGGACGGCGACGTGGTCTACGTGCACTTCGATGCCCAGACGCTCTACGATTATTATGTCAATATCATGAATTACAAGGACCTGCGCGGGAAGCCGTCCGTGATCGGGGTCATGCCCCGCGGCGAGGACGGATCGTCGGAGCATCGGATCGCCTACGAGAAGGACCTCGACCGCGTCCAGGGTCGGAAGCGGGCGTGGTTCCTGTTCGGGATGGCGACCCCCAAGTACCTCGCCGAGACCGAGCCCATCCTGGACGCGCGGGGCACTCGGCTGGAGAAGTTCCTGGCCCCGACCTCGGGGACCTTGCTGTACGACCTGAGCCGTCCGAGGCCGGCCGAGTCACGGGCCGATGCCCGGGTCCCCTGACGAGGTCCCGCCCCCGCGTCCATTTCGAGGGGATCTCGTCAGGTGTCGAACTGTCGTCGCGTAACAAGATGAGGGAGGCCCGTCATCCCCACGGCCGACGCCGGGGGACTGCCCGCCGTCCTGTGTTGAGGGACCGATCATGATCTTCACCGAGACGCCCCTGAAGGGGGCCTACCTGATCGACCTGGAGAAGCGGGGCGACGACCGCGGCTTCTTCGCGCGGGCGTTCTGCCAGCGCGAGTTCGCCGAGCATGGCCTGGTCAACCGGTTCATCCAGGCCAATAACTCGCTCTCGGCCCGCAAGGGGACGTTGCGGGGCATGCACTACCAGCTCGCCCCCCGGGCCGAGACCAAGATGGTACGGTGCATCCGCGGGTCGCTCTTCGACGTGATCCTCGACCTGCGCGAGGGCTCCCCGACCTTCGGCCGGAGTTTCGGCGCCGAGCTGTCCGCCGACAACCGCCGCATGATGTACGTGCCCAAGGGCTTCGCGCACGGGTTCTTCACGCTCACCGACGACGCCGAGGCGCTCTATTTCGTGGACGAGGTCTACGCGCCGGAATACGAGCGCGGGGTCCGCTGGGACGACCCGAAGTTCGCGATCGCCTGGCCGGGCGAGCCGGCCGTGATGTCGGACAAGGACCGCGCCTGGCGCGACTTCGACCCGGCCTGGCACCTCGAGGCGAATCCCTGAACGGTGCGGCGCGGAGGCCCGCCGAGGTCGAGAAGGACCCGATTCGAGCCGACCACCCGGGGCTCGTGAGGAACGTCTGAGCTCCGGCTCTCAGGAGCCCGGTGCCCGCTCCCCCACGGGGCTAAGCGACGTCTCCTCGGCCGCCCTCATTGTAGATCAATCCGATACCGTAGTTCCGGTCGCCGTCATCGCGAATCTCTTGGAAACGCCGTCCGACCTTGACCTCGTCCCAGAATCGCCGGACGTCCGAACTGTAATCGATGTCGTGGAAGGCGATCAGGCCATCGGGCTTGACCAGCGGGCCGTACATGGCGAAATCGCTGCGCACTCCGTCGTAGGAATGGTCCCCATCGATAAAGAGGAAATCGAGAGCCGACGGGCCGACGACCGCGGCGACGCGGGACAGCACGGCCGGGTCGTGCGAGTTATCGCGGATCAATTCGAGCCGCTGATCGGGCAAGGCAAATCCCTGGTAGAGGGGTATTTTCCAGGGAGGATAGCCCCCTCCGCCCGGTCCGTCCGGCAAGTCGACGCTCACCAGGAGGGCATCGGGCGCGGCGACTCGGGTGAACATGAAGAGTGTCCCCCCGCTGGCGGTCCCGATCTCGAGAATCCGTCGGGGGCGGAGCGGCTTGAGCATGCGCAGGAGCGTCAGGATCTCATGCCTGTTCTGGATCGGCGTGATCGCGTTCCAGTAACCCCGCATCGCGAGATTGACCAGGACATCGAGGTCCTCGACCGGTCCGGTCCGCTTCATCCGCTCGACGACCCGACCAAAGAAGAGGGTCCGCAGGACGCGGCGGCCGGTGCGCACCGCCACCCGGGCCGGATACACTGCGGCGCTGGCCAGACGATTCATCGTGCTCGCTCCTCTCCCGGTGGAGAATGATGTCGCAGGATCGGGACCCAAGCAGTGGAGTGGCGCCAGCCGGCGATGGGCGTTGCTTCGATCGACGGACGCCCGATCAGGGGCGATTCACCTTATCGCGGCCGGAGGCGAATCCGCAAGCCGGGCCGATGTTGCTGAGACTTCCCCACCCGGCGGCCTGTGCGGCAAGACCGGCCGCGCTGCGCGGAAGCTGCTCCGCGGCCGGTACGGCCCGGAAGAGGGGCTGTCCCAGGATCGGAGGGCACCGCGGCGCGGAGGCTCGCCGAGGCCGTGAAGGACCTGATCCCGAGGCGGACCGGGGACGGTCTCGCCATGACCCGCGCCGGGGGCCGTCCGACCGAGGGCGCACCGGGCGCGTCCGGACTCGATTCCTGAATGATACTCCAGCCGCGGAGGGTGGGCCCGACGGCGATCTCGCCGCAGTCGGGTCAACCCAGGGTCATCCCGGGGCCCGTGAGGCACGGCTGGGGCGCTTCGATCCATCGACTCGGGCGGAGGATTATGGTGAAATCACCGATCTCGATGCTCCGGCGGCTCGCGGCCGAGCCGCCGTTCCGGCTGTTCGTCAAGCATGCGCTGGCCCTGCTCCCCTGCTCGGTCGAGACCCGGGCCCGGTGGGACCTCTCCGCGCGGCCGCACTACCTCGTGGGCACGCTCTTCGCGGCCCAGCGGGCCCGCGTCCAGGGCATCCGCGAGATCTCCGTGATCGAGTTCGGGGTCGCGGCAGGCAACGGGCTGCTGGCGCTCCAGGCCGAGGCCGAGGCGGTCGAACGGGCGACCGGCGTCGCGATCCGCGTCTACGGGTTCGACGCGGGCCCGGGGGGACTGCCGACTTTCTGCGGCGATTACCGCGATCATCCCGACATGTGGATGCCGGGCGATTATCCGATGGACGTGGACGCGCTGCGGCCGAAGCTCGCCCCCCGCACGACCCTCATCCTCGGCGACATCCGGGAGAATATCGAGCGATTCCGCGAGGAGTACGACCCCAGCCCGATCGGCTTCCTGTCGATCGACGTCAACCTCTACTCGTCGACCGCCGCGGCGCTGCGGGCGCTGGACCTCTGCCCGATCCTCCGCTACGTCGCGATCTACTGCGACGACATCGACCTCTTGCAATGCCACCGGTGGGCCGGCGAGCTGCTCGCCATCGAGGAGTTCAACCAGAAGCACGCCAACCTCAAGATCGACCGATGGGCGGGCCTGCGGAACGATCGCCCCTTTCCCGAGCGGCCCTGGATCGACAGAATGTTCATCTGCCACGACCTCGTGTCGATCTCGGAGTGCGTCCTGAACCGGCAGGCCCTGCACCTGTCCACATGATATTGTTAATATATTTAATATTGAATTCAATATTGAATTTTTCCCGACATCACCGAGGGGATGGGAGCCCATCGATGAAGATCCTGTTCACCGGCGGCAGCTCGTTCACCGGGATGTGGTTCATCCGCGAGCTGGCCGCCGCGGGGCACGAGGTCACGGCCGTCTTCCGCCGGCCGGCCGGCGAGTACGCCGACCCGGTCCGCCGGCGGCGGGTGGCCCTGGCCATCGAGGCCTGCCGGCCGGTCCACGGCTGCTCGTTCGGCGACGAAGGGTTCCTCGCCCTGATCGGCCGAGGGGGCTGGGACCTGCTCTGCCACCACGCCGCCGACGTGACCAACTACAAGAGCCCCGACTTCGAAGCCATCGCGGCCCTGGCGAACAACACCCGCAACCTGACGGCGGTGCTCGCGGCGCTGAAGGCGGCCGGCTGCCGCCGGGTGCTCCTCTCGGGCAGCGTCTTCGAGGGGGGCGAGGGGGCCGGCTCGCAGGGCCTGCCGGACTTCTCCCCCTACGGCCTGTCCAAGGCCCTCACGGCGCGGGTCTTCCAGTTCGAAATGCGCCCGCGCCGGCACGGGGCTGGGCAAGTTCGTCATCCCCAATCCGTTCGGGCCCTACGAGGAGCCGCGGTTCACCGCTTACCTGATGAAGGCCTGGCTGGCCGGGGGGACGCCCAATTGCTCCAGCCCCGCCTACGTCCGGGACAACATCCACGTGACGCTCCTGGCCAAGGCCTACGCCCGCTTCGCCGGGGAGGTCCCGGCCGAGGGGTTCGCCCGGACCAACCCAAGCGGATACGCCGAGAACCAGGGCGCCTTCACGCTCCGCATGGCGCAGGAGATGCGCCCCCGGCTGGGGCTCCCCTGCCCCGTCGAGCTCAAGAAGCAGGTCAACTTCCCCGAGCCGCGGGTCCGGATCAACACGGATCCCGCCGATGCCGACGCGTTAGGCTGGGACGAATCGGCGGCCTGGGACGAGATGGCCCGTTATTATCGCGAGCAGCACGCCGCGACGGCCGGCGGCTAGCCGGGCCCGGATGGCCGCCGGGCCGCACCCCGCCGGAAGCCGGCTTGCAAATCCGGCGGGAATCACTATGTTACTGGCGCCGCGCGGATTATGTCGTGCACCCGGCGAGGCCATGGTCCCGCGGTCTTCGACGGCTCGGGCCGAGATATCCCGGATCTCTCTCAACAAGGAGGCGCGGCTCTTCCCCACGTCGGAAGCTGGGGCTCCCACCGCGATCAACGCCCGATGAAAGTCGTCATCCTGGCCGGTGGCCTGGGAACGCGCCTGACCGAGGAGACCGAGACTCGACCCAAGCCGATGGTCGAGATCGGCGGCCGTCCGATCCTCTGGCACATCATGAAGATCTATGCCCACTACGGCTTCCGCGAGTTCGTCGTGGCCCTGGGCTACAAGGGAGACGTGATCAAGCGCTACTTCCTCGATTACGCCAAGCTCCAATGCAATAACCTCACGGTGAACCTCGGCTCAGGCGACGTGATGCGACACGGCAGCCGGGTCGAGGATTGGACCGTCCACCTGGTGGACACCGGGACCGCCACCAACACCGGCGGCCGGCTCAAGCGGCTGGCGCCGGTCCTGGGCCGGGAGACCTTCATGGCGACCTACGGCGACGGCGTCGCCGATGTCAACATCGGCGCCCTCGTCGCGTTCCACCGCGGGCACGGCAAGCTGGCGACCACCACCGCGGTGCGGCCGCCGGCGCGGTTCGGCGGACTGGTCTTCGAGGGCGACCGCATAGCGGAGTTCACCGAGAAGCCCCAGGTCGGCGAGGGATGGATCAATGGCGGCTTCTTCGTCCTCGAGCCGGGTGTCCTCGATTACATCGAGGATGACCAGACGAGCTGGGAACGCGAGCCGCTCGAGCGACTCGCCGGCGAGGGCCAGCTCATGGCCTATCGCCACGGGGAATTCTGGCAGTGCATGGACACCCTCCGCGACCTCCGGCTCCTGGAGGGGCTCTGGGCCGGCGGGAAGGCCCCGTGGAAAGTCTGGTCGTCGTGAGCCTCCGCCGCCGGCCCGGATTCGCCGGCCTGTGCCGCGGGCGAGCCGCCGGGGGTGGTCAACCCGTCCCCTTGACATTTCCCGCGATTTCCTACGCAGTTTTGAAGCCATTTATCGACGCCACCCCGTCCTCTTGATGCCAAAAATCAACACGTGGAGGCTCAGGCAGTCTATTGATTGACGGGCTGGATCCTCGGTGATAATCTAACTCCGCTGGTTCGTCCCGGCCCAGTCGCCGCGACATCGGCCGTGTTCGTTTTGAGCGATTCAGAACCCTGCTGAATCTGGCGACCTGGAAGCGGTGCTCGAAGACCCATTCTGGAACTTGTTGTCGTCCGAAGGCAAGCGGCGGATTTCTGATCTGGTTTGATGCTTGGCGGCCCGATATTCGCGATGCGACTACGCCCCAGGATCGAGAGTCAGCAGCGAGAGCGAGCCACGGAGAACCTGTCCCGATGAGTACGCTGTCTTCATCGTCCATGCCACCCTTAAGAACGGCGGCCCTGGATGACTCGGCGATCACACCGGAAGAGGTCGCTCTGCCGACATCTCTCCCCTGGCGCACCGATTGGCTGGTGGCGGAAGGGAACTTTCGATACCTGGTCAAACGTGCGGTCGATGTGACGGGGGCCTTGTTCGGCCTGATCCTGCTGTGGCCGGTCATGGTGGCCATCGCCCTGGCGATCAAGTTCACATCCCCGGGACCGATCCTGTTCCAGCAGGCGCGGCGCGGCTATCGGGGCCGGCTCTTCCGGGTGCTCAAGTTCCGGACGATGACGGTGGACGCCGAGCAGCGGCTCGTCAACCTGGAGAGCAGCAATGAATCCGCCGGTGGCGTGCTGTTCAAGCTGCGCAACGACCCGCGGGTCACGCCGGTGGGGGCATTCCTCCGCCGCTACAGCCTGGACGAGCTGCCTCAGCTCATCAACGTGTTGTTCGGCGAGATGAGCCTGGTCGGCCCCCGGCCCCTCCAGCTCCGAGACAGCGACAAGCTCCTGGTCACCAACCCCGAGGCCTACTATCGCCGACTCCAGGCCGTGCCCGGCGTCACGGGCCCCTGGCAGATCGGAGGCCGGAGCGACGTGGACTACTCGCGCATGCTCGAGCTGGACCTCGGTTATGTGCAGAACTGGTCGCTGCTCTGCGACCTGGGGATCATCTGCAAGACGTTCCTGGTCGTCGTGCGCGGCAAGGGAGCGTATTGAGAGGGCGCCTGTCGCGTCTCGACCCCTAGACTCCAGTAGGCCCGCCGCAGGCCGTTGGGGCTCGTTCCCACCGGTCAGGCGGGTTTCTCGTTGCGCCGTCCGCGTCTCGCGGCTGCCGACTCGCGCCGAGGCCGGCGAGCGACCTTCCTCGGATGAGGGAAGGCTTCAGCGTGCTCTGGAAATCGGCGGGCAGATGGGGTGTAATACTCTGATTCCGCCGGACATTCCGCCCCTGCCGTAGGTCGAAGAGATTTCTCCCACACCTCCCGCCCGGAAGCCCGGCTCCCGATTTGCCCTCCGCCGGCCGACGCAGGCCCCTTCGCTCCGGCCGCGCGACGATGGCCGGGCGGGCGTTTCCATCAAGCATCGATAACCTGTCCGGCCGGCCCTGGGCGGCCGCGCCACAAGCCCGAAAGGACATCAATCATTACCACGAACGCGACTCCGAAAGCGCACCCGGCGACGCCGAGTACAGGCCTGAGTACTCCCTACGGCGGGACGCTCGTCGGCCTGATCGTGGGCGACGAGCGAGCGGCCGAGATGAAGGCGACCGCCAAGGACTTCGCCAGCCTCACCCTCGACGAGCGGGGCCTCTGCGACCTCGAGCTGCTGGCCGTCGGCGGCTTCTCCCCCCTGAAGACCTTCCTCGGCGAGGCCGATTACCGGCGGGTCGTGGCCGAGATGAAGCTGGCCGACGGCACCCTCTGGCCCCTACCGATCACCCTGCCGGTCACGCCGGGCGACGGCGTCGCCGAGGGGAAGCCGCTGGCCCTGCGCGACGTCTACGGCAATCTGCTGGCGTTCCTCCACGTCGAGGAGATCTACGCCCACAACAAGGCGGACGAAGCCGCCAATGCCTACGGCTCGACCGACGCCAAGCATCCCTCGGTGGCCTACCTCAACCGGCAGCCCGGCCACTATGCCTCGGGGCGACTCGAGGTGATCCGTGTGCCGCCGCATTACGACTTCGTCGAGCTGCGCCGTACGCCGGCCGAGCTCCGCAACTACTTCGCTTCGCTGGGCTGGAGCCGGATCGTCGCGTTCCAGACCCGCAACCCCTTGCACCGGGCGCACGAGGAGTTGACCAAACGAGCCGCCCAGCAGATCGGCGGCGGCCTCTTGATCCATCCGGTCGTCGGCGTGACCAAGCCGGGCGATGTGGACCATTTCACGCGGGTGCGGTGCTATCGCGCCCTGGTGGACAACTACTACGAGCCGGGGACCGTGGTGCTCAGCCTGCTGCCGCTGGCCATGCGCATGGCCGGTCCGCGCGAGGTGCTGCTGCACGCCATCATCCGCCGCAACTACGGCTGTACCCACTTCATCGTCGGCCGCGATCACGCCGGCCCGGGCAACGACTCGACCGGCAAGCCGTTCTATTCGCCCTATGCCGCCCAGGAGTCGATGGGCCGGCACCAGGCCGAGATCGGCATGAAGATGGTCAACTTCAAGCAGATGGTCTACCTGCCCGACGAGGACCGCTATAGCCCGGTGGATGAGGTCCCGCCCGGCGCCGGACCGCCGACATCTCCGGCACCGAGGTTCGCGAGAAGTACCTGGCCAAGGGGCTGCAGCTCCCCGAGTGGTTCAGCCGGCCGGCCGTGGCCGAGATCCTGGGCGAGACCAACCCGCCGAGATTCCGCCAGGGCCTGACGATCTGGTTCACCGGGCTCTCCGGCTCGGGCAAGAGCACCGTGGCCCACGCACTGATCGAGCGACTCGCCGAGTTCGGACGGAACTGCTCGCTGCTGGACGGCGACGAGATCCGCACCCACCTCTCCAAGGGCCTGGGCTTCAGCAAGGAGGACCGCGACACCAACATCCGCCGCGTCGGCTACGTCGCCGGCCTGGTCGCCCAGCACGGCGGGACCACGCTCTGCTCGGTGATCAGCCCCTATCGCGCCGTCCGCGACGAGGCGCGCAAGCTGTCGAAGGGCAACTTCGTCGAGGTCTATTGCAGCACCCCGGTGGAGATCTGCGAGCAGCGCGACGTCAAGGGGATGTACGCCAAGGCCCGCGCGGCGGTCGCCGAGGGCAAGCCGATGGGCTTCACCGGCGTGGACGACCCCTACGAGCCGCCGGCGAACCCCGAGGTCACCCTCGACACCGGCAAGCTCTCGGTCCCGCAGTGCGTCAACGCCATCGTCGCCAAGCTGCTGGAGCTGGGCTACATCCTGCCCCACGGCCACATCGTCGAGTGACGGCCGGCCGCCCTCCGCGGCGAGCCGATCCGTACAACCTGGTTCCCCCAGCGGCCCGGCCGCCCCGACTCGCTCGGGGCCGTCGGGCCGCTCGCGTTGAGGGCGCCGGGGCATCGGCCGATTACAGGCGATCGTTGACCGTCAGCCACGCCGGATCCGGCGGCGAATCGATGTCGGCGAGGACCCACGCGTCGCCGTCGCGGGTGAATCCGTTCCTGGGATACATGGCCCGGCACGGCTCGTTGTGCGGCGTCTCCTTGAAGGCGCCGCGGATGGGCATCGCCCCGTTGCCGGCGCCGGCCCGCGCCAGCCGCTTGACCGCGTTGAGAACCGCGTCCTCGATCCCGTAGCCGAAGACGCGACAGCTCAGGACGAACACCGGGATCGCCAGCGTCGGGCCGCTGGAATCGAGCGAGAGCGCGCAGATCAGCCCCATGGGGCCGAACTTGTCGCGGGCCTCGACCACGACGATGCGGCGCCCCGAGGTCGCCTGCCAGTCCCGCAGCTCCTTCAAGCTGGTCCGGCTCCCGGCCAGGTTGAACTGGTTTGTGCGGTTGATCAGCTCGGCGACCCGCTTCAATTCCGCCGCCTTCGCCTCGCGGATCTCGACCCGGATCTCCAGCCTGGAGAACGCGAGGCCCGGGTCCTCCGCGGCCGCGGCGTCCTCCGACAGGAAGCACTCCCGCCGCTCGCGCTGGCGATACTGCTGCGTCCGGTCCATCTCGGGGTGATCGGACAACGCGGCCGCCCAGAGGGCCAACTGCTCCGGGACCCGCGGCGACGTGGCATCCAGCACCCGGACCTCCGGCAGCGCCTCGCCGACCAGCTCGCGCTGATCCGCCCGATCGTCGATGAACACGAAATCCTTCAGCTTGAGGTTCAAGCTCTGCTGGATGCGACGCATGTTCGCCACCTTGGAATCCCAGTTGATCTCCATGGCGACGAAATCGTCCTCGCCCAGCACGGCGCCGTCCCATCGGACGTTGCGCGGGTCGTTCTTCGAGTTGACCGCGAGCAGGACGCCCTTGCGCCTCAGCTCCTTGAGGGTCCGCTGGACGCCGACGAAGTGCTCGACCGCCCCCTCGCCGATCTCGCCCTTCCAGAGCGTGTTGTCCAGGTCGCAGACGATGACCTTCTTGCCGACCAGGTCGGTGTGTGCGGCCAGGATCTCGCGGTAGCGATCGGCCACGAGCCGGCCCAGCTCCGCCGGATGCTGGATCGGCGTGGGATAGACGAGCCGCCCGAGGGCGGCCTCCCCGTGCCGGTGCAACAGGGCCGCCTCATCCAGCAGGATCACATTGCCGTCGAGGTCCCGCCAGGCGGCGACCCGCTCCGCCAGCCGGCCGTTGATCGCCTCCCGGACGATGCGCCTGGCCCGGCGGGTCAGCCACACCTTGGCCAGCTCTCGGGGCGTCGCATCGTGGCGGCGCACGTTCGCGGTATTGTGCACGTAACACGGCGCCTCGAAGAGCGTCGCCAGGGCCTCCAGCATCCCCTCGAAATGTCGCATCTCGCCCGAGACGATCCGCTCGATCTCCCGCCGGCCCATCATCGACCGCCGCAGCCGGCCGAACGCCGCGATCTCCGCCGAGAACTCGTAGGTGAACGGGCTGTAGAAGACCAGGTCGAAACGCTGTCCCGCGAGCCTTCGCAGCTCCTCCCGCTGCTCGGCCGGATTCTTGGTGCCCACGAAGGTCGGCTCGAAGGTGAGGCCGTCCTGCAGGGCCAGCGCCGCGAGGAACCCTCGCACGTCGAGGAAGAGGCAGTCGCCGATCCAGAGCACCTTCAGATGCTTGCGGCCCTCGGCCAGCACCAGCCCCTGCACGTCCCGCAGCAACGACTCCAGCGACTCGGCCGCGACGGCGCCCAGCTCCTCCCGGATCGGCTCGCACAGCGCCCGGACGTCCGCGTCGGTCACCCGCCGCCGGTTCTCGCGGTCTTGCTCCGGGCCTAGCGACCGGTCGTACAACTGTTTGAGCTTCTCGCCGATGTAGAGATACTTGTAGACATCATCTCCCGTCCGGAAGTACCGCTCGAGATAGTCGATAAACACATAGAATTGCAATTTCATGTATTCATCTATCTGTCCGGCGTGTTCCCGGATCTCGCGGTCGTACTTGTCCCAGCCCGAGACGGCCCCCATCAGCCGGCGGGCCAGCGCGTGACGGTTGCGGAGCAGGTACGCGGAGAGGCGGCGGTCGGCCCCCGGGGTGCGATCGGGGACCGGGCGGGCTGTCGGCTGGAGATAGATCGAGAACATTCCGCTTTACCAGGTTGGTGCTCACGGGTCCCGGGGCGGCATCGAGGCGAAGTCGGCGACCGGCCGGCGATGCTCCTGCCCTCGTCCCCGGGATCGGGCCCGTCGACCCGGGCGTCCGGGCGAGCGGATCGCGATCTCGAAACGACTTCCGACCGCATCATGGTATCGCCCGTCGATCGTCGAATTCAACCTCGGAAGGTCGGACGGGGGCCCCAGGTGCCACGATCGGTGGTCGGTCGTCTCGCCTTCCACGGATGACATTCAGCGCCCCGTCGAATGGCTCCGGAGACCGGCGCCGCGGTCGGCCCCGGGTCCTGTGCCCTACGCCTTCGCCAGCAGGGCCTAGACCTCCGCCCAGAGCGACCGCCAGGCGCCGCGCTCCGACTCGGGGAGTTTCGACAGGGCGTCGGCATCCCGGACGCCGGCCGGGTTGGGATCGGCCCGCCAGTGCTCGATCCCTCGAGGACATGGCACTCCTCCTGCCCTCGTTCTACTCGCCCTCGGCGGAGGACGGCATCGTGGGATCGTCGCCCAGGCCGCGCCAGGACAGCCAGGCACGGCGGTAATCCTCGGGGGCGTCGAGAAAGGCGGACTTCTCCAGCGGGGCGATGCCGTCACTGGCATCAACCTGCTGGCCCGTAAGGAGCTGCACGAGCGAGATGACCCTGTCAGTCGCCGTGCGGAAGGTGGGCAGCTCCCACTGCTGCGCGGCCCCGCCGGGCGCGAGGCCAACGATGCGGCGTCCATCGCGACTGACCCAGACCTCCGCCCGGAAGCCCAGTCGGTGCCGCAGCGGCGGGGTGAGCAAGTCGCCCGTCGCGCCGTCCCACAGCCGGACGTGGGTGCCATCGAGGGTGACGACGAGCCGTCCGTCCGGGGCGAACGTGGCACGCCAAACGAAGGTCGGGTGCCGCATGGCGGGGGAGATGGGCTTGCCCGTCCCGGCGTCCCAGACCCGCGCCAGGGTGTCGGTAGCGGCGCTGACCAGGCGTGCACTGTCTGGACTGAAGGCCAGGCTCGACACGAGACCGCTGGAAAGGGTCGCCATCTCAAGACGCCGGCCCGTATCGACCTCGTAGACCCGCGTTTCCCTGGGGACGCGGCCGGGGAAGTGGACGGCCAGGCGACGTCCGTCCGGACTGAGCGTCACGACCCTGCGAATGAGATGGTTGCAATCGCTCAGGAGCTCGGCGTCCAGGGCGATCGGGCCGAGCACCACGCGGCCGCTGCTGGTCGCGTGGACGCTGACCGTTCCCCCGGCATCGATCAGCATCAACCGACTGCCGTCGTCGCTGAATTGGGCCCAGATCAAGGTCCCGTTGACCGACAGGAGCGGGCCGCGCGGCCGGCCCGTGCCGGCGTCCCAGACCTGGACCCGCCGTTCATCCGCGGTCAAGACGCTTCGCCCATCCGGAGCGAACCGGGCTTTGCGCACCGGACCGGGGTGGGCCAGCAACGGCCCGGGCTCTTCGCCTCTACGACGCTGCAGGCGTGCCCCTGCCGCACCATCCGGGCGCACTTCCCACGAGCCGTCGGGGCTCAGGCAGCGCCCGGCCACGAACAGGTGGTCGGCGCGGCCGCAAGAATAATCGTAGGGGAGCGCCTTGAACGGCTCGAAACCGACGGACCAGATGCGCACCGTGCCGTCCAGGCTGACCGACCAGAGCCGGCCGCCCTCCGGGCTGAACGCCAGCCCGGTCAGATTCGCCGCGTGTTGCAACGGGGTGATGACATCCTTGCCCGTCTGCGCATCACGGACGTGGATCAACCCCGAGCTGCTGGACGTCGCCACACGCCGTCCATCCGCGCTGAAACACCCGGACTGAACTTCGCGAGGATGGTCCAAGGACAAGAGCACTCGACCGCTCGCAGCGTCGATGAGACGGCTCCTTGAGTTCTTGCCGACCAGGAGGATCCGGCCGCCATCCGGGCTGAACGCCGCACGATTGAGTACGAAACCGAGCTTGATGGGCGGCATGGCCTGGGCCCCGGTCCTG
Source organism: uncultured Planctomycetota bacterium (assembly GCA_963815795.1). Taxonomy (GTDB): domain Bacteria; phylum Planctomycetota; class Planctomycetia; order Isosphaerales; family Isosphaeraceae; genus JAKAUH01. The sequence goes on from CAWFIC010000018.1 coordinate 311,600, forward strand.
GCATCGCACATCCGGACTGTTGTCCGGCCGTCCGCCGTCAGCAGGTGTGCGCCATCGGGGCTGAAGAGGGGCGGATGAACCAGGCGGTCCGCCGGATCGCCGGGCGTCAGTCGATGTGGCAGCGAGGGGGTGAGGGGCCGTCCGTCCGCCGCGTCCCATACGCGGGCCGTCTCGCGGCCGTCGACCGTGACCACAAGCCGGCCCTCGGGACTGAACCCAACGAAGCGGGCCTCGCCGTCGAGGCGCACGGCCGGCTCGAGCAATTCGCCTCCCGGTACAGTCCAGAAACGGACCGTGCCGTCGGCGCAAGCGGTCGCCAGGCGCTGTCCGTCCGGGCCGAAGGCGGCATGGCGGACAACGCCGGGATGCCGCAACGGCGCCCCCAGCGATCGACCGGTCGCCGCAGCCCACAGGCGGGCGGTTCCGTCGGTCCCGGTGGTGACGGCGCGCGTGCCATCGGGGCTGAGGGCGGCGCACAGCACTTTGCCGTCGTGCGGCAGCGGCGCGGCGATGGGCCGGCTGCGATACGGGTTCCAAAGGAAGGCTCGACCGTCCTCGGTGCGCGTCAACACCCGGCCGCCCTTGGCATCGAAGTGCGCTTCCAGGACCGGAGACGTGTGGAAGCCGATTCCCTCCAGCCGCGGATAGCGTTCCAGGAGGCACGCCAGGCGCAGGCGGTGCATGGGCTCGGTGGAGGGATCGTCCCGGTCGAGCATCCACGCCTGGGAATAGCGAAGGAGGGCGGATCCGTAGTCTCGGGCGCCGGCCAGGAAATTGCCGCTGACGATGTTGAGGCGGACCAGCCGCTCCTGGGCGCGCCGCCGCGCCAGCGTCTCGGCCGCAGCGGCGTCGTCAGCCTTTTCGCGGGCCGCTTTCTCGGCCGTGGCCTTGTCGTCGGCTCGCTGCCGCGCCTTGTCGATGCGTACAGCGGCGGTCACGGAGACGACGGTCAGGGTCAGCAGCAGGGTCGAGGTGAGGCCGCACAGCGCGGCCACGGCCGGGTAGCGCCGGCACCAGCGGCCGAACCGTTCGACCGCGGAGCTGCGCCGGGCCTTGATCGGCCGGTCTTGCAGGAAGCGCTGCAGGTCCTCGGCCAGTGCGGCGGCACTGACATAGCGGTGGGACGGTTCCTTGTGCAGGCATTTCAGGCAGATCGTCTCCAGATCGCCGGGCAGCTTGGGACGCAGGCGCGATGGCGCGACCGGCTCATCGGCCGCGACCTGGCGCAGGGTCTCCAGGGCCGATTCCGCCTTGAACGGCGGCCGGCCGGTGAGCAGCTCGTAGAGGATCGCACCCAGGGCGTAGACGTCGGTCGCCGCCCCGATCGCCTGGTGTCGGCTGGCCGCCTGTTCCGGCGCCATGTAGCTGGGCGTGCCCAGCAGATCGCCGGTCTGGGTGCGCAAGTCGCCACCGCCGATGATCAACTTGGCCAGGCCGAAGTCGGTGATCTTGGGCCGGCCATCGGCGGTCAGGAGGACGTTGGCCGGGGTCAGGTCGCGGTGGACGACCCCCTGCCGGTGCGCCGCGTCGATGGCCCGCGCCAGCGTCTCGACCAGCTCCGCGGCCCATCGGGCCGGCTGCGGCGTGCCGGCGATCCGGCGCGACAGGTCGCCCCCCTCGACCAGCTCGAGCACCAGGTAGGGCGAGCCGGCGTGCTGCCCCACCTCGTGGACCTGGACGATGTTGGGGTGCTGCAACCGGGCCACCGCCTCGGCCTCGACGCGGAACCGCGACAGCACCTTCGGGTCGGCCTGGGCCCCCGCGTGCACCATCTTCACCGCCACCGAGCGGTTCAACCCCTCCTGCCAGGCCCGGTAGACGACCCCCATGCCGCCGCGGCCCAGCACACCCAAGACCTCGTAGCCGGGGATGACGGGAAGTCCTGCGGACCCGGCACCCGATTCGATCTCGCGGCTGTCACCCAGTGTCATGGTCCGCTCGGCGCAGTCGGTGAGAGGCTCACCGTCGGCACCCATCGCCTGGTGCAGCTCGAGCTGGAGCTTCAGCGCGGCGGCATACTGCGGGAAGCGGCCCAGGTATTCCTCCAGCGCGGGCCGCTCGCCGAGCTCCTCGCGGAGCAGGTACTCGGCGAGGACCAGCTCGACGGCATGTTCCGCTTGGTCCCGCACCGCCGGGAACGCGTCGAGATAGGCCTCGGCCGGGACCCGCCGGCCCAGCCGGCACCGCTCCCACTGATCGACCCGCAGCACCGCGACGATCCGGTCGGCGTCGCGAATGTCCGCTCGGGCCAGGAAGTCCGCGACGCTGGGTTGCTGACCCTGGCGCCACAAGCCCCACAAGCACCGGGCCGGGTCGTTCGGGCCCGCCCAGTCCCCCGGCTGCGTCCGCGGCGATCGGATCCGGGTCAGTTCAGTCATAGCCGATCTCACTCCCCTCGAGCTGCTGCTCGACGCGATCGACCGCCCGGGCCAGTTGCTTGCGGCGTGCCTCGGCGGTGCCGCCGAGCCTGGCGGCGATCTCGATCCACTCGCAGCCATCGGCCCGCAGCTCGGCCAGCAGCCGCTCCTCCTCGGAGAGTCGGCGATTGACGTCAGCGAGCAGCTCGCGGCCGACGATCAACCGGCTGGGGCTGGGGGCCGTCGCTCGGCCGTCGAGATCCGCCGGATCGCACGCCGCCATCCGCCGACAGTCGCGCATCCCCGCGCAGTGCCGGCGCCGCTGGTTGGCCAGCTTCTTCCGGGTCATGACCACCAGCAGCCGCAGCAACTGGTCGGGCTGCTCCAGGTCGTACTGGCCGGCGGCCGCCCGCACGAAGAAGCTGGCCATCACCGACTGGCAGATGTCGGTCCAGTCGAACCGGCTGTACAGTCGCGGATCGCGCAGGCGCAGACGCACCTCGCACCGGATCACCGGCTCATAGCGCTCGACCAGCTCGCGCGCCGCCTGATCGTCGCCGGCGCGAATCCGGCGGATGAAGTCGGGGAACGCGGTGCTCTCGGACATGTTCAGCTCCCGTCACATCCACGACAACTTCCACCCATGATTGTGCCGACCGCCCGCCGCCATGGTCCGGCGAGTCCCCGCGGCCGGGAGGCCCGGCGCCGAGGTGTGGGGAACTCCACGACCTGGCCCAGGCCCTGACTGTTCATTGCCATCTCCCCCGCGGGATGGACACGGGCGGGTCGAATTCGGAACAGGGCCGGAGAATCGTGTCCGGTCCGCTTCCGGAGCGTGATGGAACTGGGTGAGGCGGCCCACCGTTCCCGAGGTGAAAGTGGGCATGCCCCGGGCGCCCGGGTGCGGGCCGTGCCACGTGGTCGGCGCGGCATCGGGGGCCCGGGCGTCGCCTTCGAACCCAGAGGCCGAGAAAACGGGGTCCCCGGGGTGGGGTCAGACCTGGGGGTCCCCGGGGTCAGACCTGACCTGAATGTCGCCCGAATGGCGCCCGAACGAATGGCGCCCGACCCGAATGGCGCAAATGGCGCGGAATCGCGCGCGAATATTCGCGCGCGAATGGCGCGAATGGTGGCGAATGGCGCGAGAACGCCTCATCCCAGGAACACCTTCAATGAGCGTGAAGATCATCGCCTTCGCTGCCGTCCTCGTGGTGCAATCGCCCGCGCTCGCCGCGTCTGACTCACCCCCGCGCGTGCCGAAGAATCCGCCGCCGTTACCGGCGCTGACGGCAACCCCCGCCGGCGAAGCGGTTGTCGCCGCGTGGGGGAAGGCCAAGCACCACTTTACGCCCGAGGTCAAGGCCGCCTACCTCGCCTTCGCCAAGGCCGAGGCGCTGCGCGACCTTGCCAAGGCCCGGCACTCCCTCCCCGTGGATTTTACCGCCTGGGTGGATTCCGATCCTGCCGTCGCCGCGACGGTCTACGGCATCCAGCGCGGTCGTCCGGCGCAGGTGCTGGCTGCCTTGCGCTCGCTCGAATTGGACTTGGGTGCCGAGGAAGTCCGCCAGAAACACACGCAGCTCGCCCTGGCCATCGCTGTCGTGGATGCTCCCTTCGTGGACATGGCGACGATGGCCTGCCCCGAGCGCGGCATCAGCCTTTCGCCACGAACCACGAAGTTCCAGCTCAAGATTCCACCGAGCCCTCTAAAAAAGGTGAACACCCACCCGACTGATCGGCCGCTGGACATGAACGATCACATCATCAACTTTTTCGAGGGCCGCAAGATCACGGAGGATCGAGTCACGCGGATGGTGAACGGGAAGAAAGTCCAGACAACCGAGAAGTGGACGCACCCCTTGGAAGCCTGCGACGTGATCGCGAGCGCGGCCTTGCAGCGAGAATTCAATGCCTACATGAAAGAGCACGGGCAACGTGTCGCGGTGAATTGCGGCAATCACGTGCTCACGCGCGACTCCAGGCACAGGCCAGCCACGCATCAGAAGGAGATCACTGCGGCCTACAACCTTTTTCTCGACGCCTACAAGGCCAAGGGCCTTTATCCCAAAGCGCCTGACCGACCGTCCACGTCGTCGCAAACGGCCGCGTACCTGCTGCGCAACGATGCTTTTCGTTTCCCCCCGGGAGACAAACGGGAGTGGCCGCGCTTCCCGCTCGCCGCACCCTGGCCCGTTCTGGTCTACCTGGCCGCCGACCGGCTGCCATTGCGCGAGCGAGAGTTCATTTGGAAGCGGTTTCGCGACGAGAACATTGTCGAGTTCTACGGTGAATACGTCGGTCCCATCGCGTTTTTTCCCGTCTTCCTGGAGGCCAGGCGGCTGCGCCCATCGACTTCGTTTATGGCACGTACCCCGAGATGCTCAAAGACGGCGGCGTCTGCTCTACCTGCTCGAGCCTGGGACGACGGACCAACATCACCTTCGGCGTTCCGGCGCGCCAGGCCGGGCAGCCGGGGCACTCCTGCTACGTTGCCTACAACCACACAGAAAAAGACGGCTACACCCTCCGACTGGCGCAATCCGCGACCGCCAGGCTCGATGGCACCACCATCTTGGGCGGCGACCTCAAGCTCCAATGGTGGTTCTTCTCTCCCGCCGATCCCTTGAGTGGGAATTTTGGGCCGTACCCGCTCAGCATCGCGCACGCCGTCAATTACGGGTTTCAGGAATTCCTCGACGGGCAATTGTCCCTCGCCTTTTTCAATAGACTGCCGCACACGTCGCAAAGAGCCGCATGGCCTCGATCTGCTCATGAGCGCCTTGGCGATCAATCCCTTCAACATCAGCGTGGTCGAGGCCGTGGAGAAGGCCATCACTTCGCCGCGACGAGAAGTTGAATTCTGGAAGGACTTCGAGAGAAGGCTCGACGCAGTGAAGAAGCCGGGCTGTCCGTCAAAAGGCTTCTACCGCGACTTGGCGCTGAAGGGAGTTTCGACCTGCATCGCGACCTTGCCGGTGCCCAAAGATAAGACCGCGAGGGATGCCGTCGCTGACTTCCTCAAGGAGCACGCCGATGCCGCGTGGCTCAAATATCAACTTGCCACCATGGGCACGGCCGGTACAAAAAAGAGAATCGAGCAGGACCTCACGGCCAGCGTCACCGGCTCCCGCAGCTTGGAGAGTACATCGCTGCTCGCCGCTCGCATCAAGCTTGTGGCTACGGCGATTGGAAACAAGGAGGAGACGTTAGCCTGGGGGCGCGAGCTGCTGGAAATCCTCTCCGGGCACGAGACCTTCACCATCCAGAAGGGCAAGCGGACACTCGAAAGAACCGACCCATGTACCGTGCCCGTCTTCCACCTGGCGGGTAAGCAGTTCCGGAAGGGGACCTGAGGGGCAGTGCCGAGGAAAGGGGTCGAACCCTCTTGTTAGGCGCCGAGGAAGGGGGTCGGACCCGAGGAAGGGGGTCGGACCCGTTTGTCAGGCGCCTGACCCTCTTGTCTGGCGCGAGGCCCGTCAATCGAAATCTGACAGAGGACTTGCTAGGAGGGAAGGCACAATGTCCCCATCGTTACACGCGAACGTCAGGCATCTTCACCAGACGGCCCGGTATCCGCTCCGGGCATGGCTCACGGGCCTGGTCGCGGTAACGGTCCTCGGGCTGCTGACCGGTATCCAGCTCATGGCAGCCCCAACCAAGGGAGAGCAGGCCGTCAAGGTCGTCATTGGCAAGCACCCGCCGAAGGCCAGGCGGGCAGCTGCCGAAGCCGAACGGATCATTAAGCATTGGATTCCGGTCCTCGACGGCTGGCTGGGTAGGAAGCTCGACAGGCCGCTCGAGGTGCGCGTCGAGTTCGTTGACGATCCAAAGGGCGGCATCGCCTGGGCCTGTGGAAACACCATCACGATGAACCTCGCCAAGACTCTGCAGGGGTCTCACATCGATGAGGGGATCCTGATCCACGAGCTGACCCATATCATCCAGCCCTACCCGGACTCGGTGCCGGGCTGGCTCTCGGACGGGATCGCGGACTACACCCGCTGGGTCCGATACGAGCCGCACAACTGGGGGTCGGGGTCCCTCGGCAGAGAGAGCTACAAGGATGGATACGGGAGGGCGGCCGACTTCCTCGCGTGGGTGGAGCGGCATTACGACCGAAAACTGGTGCAGGTGATCCACGCCCGGGCTTGCGCCGCCAAGTACACCAACAATCTGTTCCGCAAGCGGACAAGGAAAACCCTCGATCAGCTCTGGGCGGAATACGCTAAGGCGAAGAAGGCCCCCGACGGAGGGAGGACCTTCCGGCTGGCGAACGTGCGGAGCAGCCTTGCCCTCGCGGCTCACGGTCCTGAGGGCAAGGCGGAAGTCACTCTGATGGCCCTGTCACGCAACAAGGAGCAGGTCTGGCGGCTCGAAAAGGTCAAGGACGACTTCGTGATCGTGAACGTCGCAACGGAAATGGCCCTCGAAGTGCCGGAAGGGTACCGCGAAAAGGGCGCGCGGCTCATCGCCGAGGCCCGCCGCGACGCGGAGAACCAGCGGTGGCAGGTGGTGCGCTCGGGAGAACACTTCTGGCTCCGGTCGAAGCCGAGCGGCTAGTACATCAGCGTCTTCGAAGGGCGGCGGGACGCCGGAGCACCGGTCATCCAGTCGCCGAAGCACACCAGGGGCGATGCGGACGATCAGCTCTGGTCGATCCAGGTGGCGGACTGAACCAGATCAAGGCGGAGGAGGGCTCCCAAACGGGCACGGCGCTCCCTCCCGTGCCTGGGCGCAGCGCGCTGAGGCCGCCCTTCGGCCTGACCCTGCTCACCTTCGACGGCTGCCTGGGCCGCATTCCCGATGTTCCCGGGCGGCCCAAACGCCGCCGCACCTGGCCGAGTGAATCCGTTCGCGATACTGGCCACGTGCGTTCCGGGACGGGCGGCCCTTGGCGTTGTTTTTTGTCCATTCGCTACGGGAAGGCCAAAGCGGGCATGCCCCGGGCGCCCGGGTGCGGGCCGTGCCACGTGGTCGGCGCGGCACCGGGGGCCCGGGTGCCGCCTTTGAACCCAGGAAAGGCTCACCGATGGGCTTGTCTGCATTTGAGATCGTCCTCATACCGGTGCTCCGGGGGATGGTCTACGGGGTCGTCATGGGGACGGCGATGCTCGCCCTGATGCGCGCGCTCCATCTCCCACGCGGGACCGACACGGGCGGGTCGAATTCGGAACCGAGCCGGAAGATCGTGTCCGGTCGGCTCCCGGGGGCGTGATGGAACCGGGTGAGGCGGCCCACCGTTTTTCGGCGTGTGAACGGAGGGAGTGCCTCGAGAACGACCGCGGCGCCACCGCGGTCCCGCGCCATCGGCGATCCTGAGTACGGTCCGGCGAGCGATCTCGCCGCCCCGTTCCAATCCCGGATACACCACACGGTATGGCAAGACAGTGACACTCCAACAGAAGAGGACATCACCATGTTTCGGTTCCTGCAGAGATTCGGCCGTCATTCACAGGCAAGATGGCGCGGCACCGGGTCGATGACCCGTGTGCGGCGACGCAACCATCAACTGAATTGCGAGGCCCTGGAAGGCCGGCAGTTGCTCTCAGCGCAGGCGTATTACATCGTCAACGTGGCCAGCGGCAAGGTGCTCGACGACCCGGGGGGCTCGACCAGCGAAGGGGTCCCCGTCGATCAGTGGCAGCTCAACGGCGGGGCCAACCAGCAGTGGTACCTCGTCCCGCAGACGGACGGCTACTACGAGGTGCAAAACGCGTCCAGCGGCTTGGTGCTCGACGACCCCAACTCTTCGACCAGCGAAGGGACCAAACTCGATCTGTGGCAGCCCAATGGCGGGGCCAACCAGCAGTGGGGTTTCTTCCGGCTGGACGGCAGCAACGCTGACATATACAGCGCGTCTAACCCGAACCTGGTGCTGGACGACCCCAACTCCTCGACCAGCAACGGGACCACCATGGATCAGTGGTCGTTCAACGGGGGAGCCAACCAGAAGTGGGAGCTGTTGGAGGCGAATACCACCCCCGTCTTGAACGACTACGTCGTCAACGCAAGCAGCGGCGACGTCCTGGACAACCCCAACTCTTCGACCAGCAACGGAACGACCATGGATCAGTGGCCGATCAACTACGGCACCAACCAGCAGTGGACTTTTGTGCCGCTGGCCGGCGGCAACTACGAGATCGTCAACGAGGCCAGCGGCCTGGTGCTCGGTGACCCGGGGTACTCGACCAACAACGGGACCGCGATCATCCAGTGGCAGTTGAACGACGGCATGAACGAGCAATGGCAGATCGACCCGCTGTCGAATGGCAATTATGCGTTAGTCAACGCGTATAGCCACCTGGCGCTGGACGACCCCAACTTCTCGACCAGCAACGGCACTTCGGTCATCCAGTACCAATGGAACGGCGGCATGAACCAGCAGTGGGACTTGTTCGTGCCGAACACGACCGCTGGCACCTCCCCGAACTGGTCGGGCTATGTCGCCACAACGCCGAACAATTCGGTGACCTACGTCACCGGCACGTGGACCGTCCCGACGGTGACCGCGACCAGCCGCAACACCGCTTCCTTCGCCTGGGTGGGCATCGACGGCTGGGGCGATGGCACGGTGGAGCAGACCGGCACCGCGCAAGGGACCGACAACGGCGTGCCCTACTATTACGCCTGGTGGGAGATGTGGTCGAGCGTCAACCATCAGCCCGAGCAGACCATCTCCACCATGACGGTCTCGCCGGGCGATTCGATCACGGCCTCGGTCACCTACCAGACCTCGGGGACCTACGCGGGTGACTACCTCCTGTCGATCAACGACACCAGCCATTCGAACGATTCGTTCAGCACCTACGCGAACCCCCAGCAGTACCAGGATCCCTTGCCCGAACGGCGCACTGCCGAGTGGATCATGGAAACCCCTTCTTTCGGCGGCACCTACGCGACCTTGCCGGAATTCAGCCCCGTCACCTTCACCAACTGCAACGCGTTGATCAGCGGAGCGTCCGCGCAAGTGCAAGCACTGAACATGAATCGAAATGGGGTCACCCTCGATACGACCTCGGCATTGACTTCGGGGACGAGCTTTTCCGTGCTCTACGACTCGTCGGGAACCGCGGGGCAATCGGCAACCCTACAGTCACGTAAGAAAACCGGCGGCTTGGTCATCGGCCGGCATGCAGGGACTCGAATCGCGGAGCCGTCGGCCTCTACCGCGAGTGGCATGACGCAGATCGAACCGACCGTCGGAGCAACCCGACATTCCGGTAAGAAAACCGGCAGGCTGGTCATCCGCCGGACTGCAGCGACTGGACCCGCGGGCCTCCCGCGATTCCGCAGCCCAATCGGTCAGCACGAGCGATTTGCCCGAGGGTTCTTGATCGACCCAACGGCCCGCGACGCCATCTTCGCGGAGGGGGACTCGTCGGATCGCTGATCCCAATCGGTGCAGGACCGTAGCGGTCCCGCCGCCACCACGGTGCCATGCTTGCCACTCGGGGGCCGAGGAAAGGGGTCAAGGGCGCCGAGGAAAGCGGTCTGACCCTCTTGTCAGGGCCGAGGAGAGGGGTCTGGGCCGACGAAAGCGGTCTGATGCTCTTGTCAGGGTCTGAGAGTCTGTCCCGGAAGGGGTTGGTCTCGGGCGAGCGGGGGGCGTCAGCCCCCTGTCTTCCCGGACCCGGACAGGGGGCTGACGCCCCCCGCTCGCCTTTCGGGACAGACTCTGAGGCTCTTGTCAGGGGCTTCAGGAGATGAAATCGTCGGCATGCCCCCGCGACCCGGTGGCGGCGTGCGACCATGACGTATTGGGTCTAAATGGTTCCACGTGCAGGGGAAAGCGGTCCGAATCGCCAGCAGGAGCCGGCTCCTGCAAGGGGCCGCTTCCAAGGGCCTTCCTGTAGGAGGGGGCTCCTGCCGCCGATCCCCGCTTTCCCGCTTGCGTAGACTTATTTAGATCATCGTGTCCGTTTGGCCGTCGATCCGACGATGAACAGAAGAGGGGTGGGGCGCGCGTCGCGAGGGTAACCCCTTCGAGGAAGGACTTGAGCGATGACGAATACGATTCTCCCGGAATTCGTCTGTGCGCGAAGCCATCGCTGGCAGATCGATGCCGAGCCTGCGGGCCGGCCCGTCGGCGAGGGGCCGCGATGTCCCGTCTGCGGCGGCCATCCCGTGGCAGCGGATCCACCGCTCAGCGGAGGTGGGGGAGACGGTCCGCAGGGGCCGTCCCTGGCCTCCGGATTCGGCGAGGGGGCGACGCTATTCGGCGAGGGGGCGACTCTATCCGATTACCTGAGAGGGGCGCCCCTCCCCGTCGTGACCGCGGCCGAGGTCGTCGAGACGCTCGCCCGCGCCGTCCACGAGGCCCACCGGCAAGGCCTCCGCCACGGAGGCGTGACCGCCGCCCGGGTCGTGCTCGAACCCACCAACCCCCCCCGGTTCGTGGATCCCGAGCTCGGTCGTCTCTGCGCGGAGAACGGTCGCGAGCTGATCCCCAGGATCACGGGGTTCGTCCGGGTCGGCGCGGCGGGGGCGGAGCGCGACCCGGGCTCGTCGGTCCGGGCGGACGTCCTGGGCCTCGGGTCGATCCTCTTCGAGTTGCTCACCGGAGTGCCGGCGGGGGACGATCAGATCGCTCGGGGGGTCGCCTCGCCGTCCGCCTGGAATCACAAGGTGCCCGGGGACCTCGAGGCGATCTGCCTGGCCTGCCTCGAGCCCGATCCGGCCCGCCGGCTCGCCGACGCCGGGCTCGTGGCCGGCGCCCTGCGCCAGTTCCTCGAGTCGTTCGTCACCCAGTTCCCGTGCAGCCGATGCTCCAAGGGGATCAAGTCGAAGAAGCCGCTCCGGGTCGGGACGACGGTCGTGCACTGCCCCCATTGCGGGGAGCAATCGGTGGTGGAACCCTTCGGGGGGAAGACGCCCGCGTCCTCGCCGCCCGAACGGCCCGCGCCGGCCCCGCCGTCAACCGACGTCCCCGCCACCTACCGCGCGTGGGAAAGTCCCGACCGCGGTCGGGAGCGCCCGTTCGCCCCGACCACGGGCCCGAAGGTCAGCCCGCCCCGCCCGCTGCTGCCGGCGACGCCCCGCACGACCCCGTCGGGCTCCCAGGCCGCGGGCCTGCCGATCGTTGCGGGATACGCCCTCCTGAGCGAGCTGGGCCGGGGCGGTATGGGGGTGGTCTATAAGGCCAAGCACGAGAGGCTCAAGCGGCTCGTCGCCTTGAAGATGGTCTCCATGTCCCCGCGGGACGACCCCCAGGAGCTGGCGCGGTTCCAGGCCGAGGCCGAGGCGGTCGCCCGGCTGCATCACCCCAACATCGTCCAGATCTACGAGGTGGGCGAGCAGGAGGGATCGCCTTACCTCGCCCTCGAATTCGTGACGGGGGGGACGCTGAGGTCCCGGCTGGACGGCCGCCCCCAGCCGATCCGGGCGGCCGTGCAACTGCTCCAGCAGATCGCCCGCGCCGTGCATGCGGCCCACCAGCGCGGCATCGTCCATCGCGACCTCAAGCCGGCCAACATCCTCCTGCAGCCGACGCCGGCGGCGGATAACCGGCACTGGGCGTCGGCCGGCGCGATCGAGGCCGACCAGGAGTACGGTGTCCCCAAGGTCGCCGATTTCGGGGTGGCCAAGTGGATCGATGACCTGGACGCCCCGGGGATTCACGGCGACCTCGTCGGCACGCCCCGGTACATGGCGCCGGAGCAGGCCAAGGAGCCGGGCGAGGAGATCGGGCCGGCCGCCGACATCTACTCCCTGGGCGTCATCCTCTACGAGATGCTGACGGGTCGCCCGCCGTTCGTCTCTTCGTCGGTCGCCGCCGTCCTGAGCCAGGTGCTCTCCGATCCCCCGGTCCCGCCGCGTCAGCTCCGGCGGGAGCTGCCCCGGGACCTGGAGGCGGTCTGCCAGCGCTGCCTGGAGAAGGACCCCCGCCGCCGCTATCCCACCGCGCTGGCGCTGGCCGACGACCTCGGCTCGTTCCTCGACGGCGAGCCGGTCCTCACCCGCCAGCCGGGGCCCGTGGAGCGGATGTGGAACTGGTCGCTCAAGAACCCGGTCCCCTCGACCCTGCTGCTGACCGTCACCGCGATCCTGCTCTTCGGGCAGTGGAGCCTGCGTCGCCTCGCCGACCGGATGGTGGAGTCGACCACCCGCGAGAACGCGGCGCAGCAGACCGAGCTGATCAAGGGAGTCAACTCGCTGTATACCGAGGTGGCCGCGCGGGCCAAGAACGCGGGCGTCGTGGTGAGCCACAAGTATCCCGAGCTCGAAGGCGCCATCCCGATCCCGGCCAAGTTCACCATCGAGCTGGGCCAGCGGATGCAGACGCGGGCCGAGGACGAGGGCCACGACCAGGGGCTGGACCAGAGCTTCCTGCAACTGAGGCTCTACAGCGACCACCCGTTCCGGCGGCGGCCCGACAGCCCGCCGAGATCCCAGTTCGGCAAGGACGCCGTGGCGTTCTATCGGGATCCGGAGAACGCCGGCCGGGCGTTCGACCGGATCGAGAAGACCCGCGCCGGCGCCAGGGTGCTCCGCTACGCCACGCCGCTGATCATGGAGGCGCGGTGCCTGAAATGCCACGGCGACCCCAAGCTGTACGAGCTCGACGAGTTCCGCAAGACGGACTGGAAGGTCGGCGACGTCCGGGGCGTCCTGGAGGTCGTCTGCCCCCTCGAGAACAACACCGAGCAGACGCAGAATGCGCTCCTCTCTACTTATCTCCAGGTCGCCGTCACGGGCGGCGCCGTGCTCGCGCTGTCCTGGGCCGGCCTGATGTTCGAGAGGCGTCGACGTCGCGCGTGACCGTCGCGACGACCCCGAGAAGGTGGCGTCCGTCGGCGGCCAAGCGATTGGGACGGCAGCCATGAGGTTGCGCGCGTCGGTCCGACGACACCGACGCGCCCTGTGGGATCGCCTCTGGCCCGATGGCGGCTGGCTGGGCTTTCATGCCGCCGGACCCCGTTCGCCGCCGAACGGCCGTCATCATCGGCCAGTGAACACGTACACATCCATATTGAATCTGTGATCTTGAATCGATCCTCTCACAGCCCCTCAGGACATCCCCGGCAGGAGCTTGACGATCTTCTGCCAGCGGGTCTCGCGTTCCTGCTGGATGGCCGCGATCCGCTGGTGGATCCAGAGGATGGGGTCCTGCGGGATGCCGGCCGTCCCCGCAGCGCCGGTCGTGCCCGGCGTGCCGAGGCCGGGGCGGGGCTGGTCCGGGCGCGGGCCCGTGGGCGGAGGCGGCGGGGTCGCGACGGCCGGCGCGGGGGCCGGGGAACCCGCGGATGCACCGAGGACCGGGACCTTGGCCGGATCCGCCGCGGGCAGCACCGGCACGGCGGGCCGCGCCCCCGCCGGGTGTCGATCGGCGATCGTCGCGGACGCGGTCGGATTCGGGGCCGCGGATGCGGATGCGCGACCCGGCGCCTTGGCCAGCTCGTCCTTCAACTCCTGCAGTTCCCGGGTGAGGTCGTGCAACCGGTCGAGTTCCTCGCGGATCACGTCCATCTGCTCGCGATGCATCGAGCTGAACATCTGGACGAGCATGCCCATCGCCTGCTGGAACTGGTCGAACATCTGCTGCTGCATCATGCCGAACTGGTTGACCAGCGGCACGAGCGCCGATTCGGTGAGCTCGGATTGGGGCCGGCTGGATAAGACGGCGGCGTCGGAGGAAACGACCTCGACGCCGGAGGCCGACGCGACGACAGGAAACGGCGGTGGGGGCATCGGCAGCATCGATCCGCCGATGGCCGGCAGGGCGGGTGCCGCGCCGCCGGCCCGCTCGGGGACCGGCCGACGCACGACGTCGCCGCGCGGCCGAAGCACAGGCAATCCGACGGATGCCTCGCGGTCCGAGTCGTAGGCCCCGGACCGGGATTCCCGGCAGTGGACCCGCATGCGGTACCGCCCGATGCCCAGCGCGTCGCCATCGGCCAGGGTGCCGAAGCGCACCGGCTCGGAGTTGATGCTGATGCTGCGCCCCCCCCGTAGGTCGACGACCCACAACCCCGTCGGCGTGCGGAGCAGGCTGGCGTGGAATGCCGAGACGCTCGGATCGGTCAGCCGGAACTTGCACCCCTTGGCCGACCCGATCAGGGACATCATCCGGTTCATCGGCCAGGTCGTCGCCTGCGACGGGCCGTTGAGGAATTCCAGCGTGACCTCGGGCAGCGGCTCGCGGCCGTAGGCCCGCACGGCCAGGGGCGATTCTCGGCCCGGATCGCGGGGGCCGGGATCGCCGGCCCGGGCGTCGCCGTCAGCCCGGCGGATCACGAACGGCCCGATCTGCAGCAGGCCCCCGCCGGCCATCCAGCCCCACTTCCGCGTGCCGGTCTCGTCGCACGTGCCGGTGCGGCTCTCCAGGTCGACCCAGAACACCTGCCCGGCGACCGCCTGGAGATAGACGTGCCGCCGGCTCACCGTCAGATCATCGAGGATCACGTCGGCGCGCTGGTCCCGGCCGATCACGGCGAACGGCTGGGGCAACGATCGCGGCCCCGCCTCGGCAGCCCGCGGGCCTTCGATGCCGAGCCGCAATGGCTCCCTGAACCCACAGGCGTTGAGGAACGATTTCATGGCGGTCGAGCGGATGTGATCGCGGGGAGACCGGCCGCGGTCCCTTGCCGGCGGCGGGCGGACGACGACGCCAAGCGGTCCCACGCATCGTGACACCTCTGGGCATCTATTATCCGGCGCTGCCTCCCCGGCGTCCACGGCGTCCGTCGTGGAATGCGGCGGAACGGGCCGCGATGTTGCCGCGATGCGACGGCCGGGGCCGGCCCGGGCGAGGATCGGGAGCGGCCCCCCGAGGTCAGTGGCATTGTCGACCGACCCGGCCGGGCGGTACAATCCGCCCGACCCGCCGCATCGAATCCGCAAGGGATTGGCACGGTCCGGAATGCTCGGGCGTCGCCGCCCGATCGGGGCCGCTCGCCCGGCCGCCGGCCCGGGTCTGCATCGCAAGCAGAGGGGGAGACCCATGTTTCGCAAGGGCATCATCCTGGCCGGCGGCTCGGGGACGCGGCTCTATCCCATCACCCGCGCGGTGAGCAAGCAGCTCCTGCCGGTCTACGACAAGCCGATGATCTACTACCCGCTGTTGACGCTGATGCTCGCCGGCATCCGCGAGGTGCTCCTGATCTCGACGCCCGACGACATCGCCGGGTTCGAGCGGCTGCTGGGGGACGGCAGCCAGTTCGGGATCGCGATCACCTATGCCGTCCAGCCGCACCCGGGCGGGCTGGCCCAGGCCTTCCTCATCGGTGCGGCGTTCGTCGGCGACGACCCCGTGGCCCTGATCCTCGGCGACAACATCTTCTACGGCCAGGGGTTCCAGGCGATGCTCCAGGGCGCCCGCGGCCAGGCGGCCGGGGCCACGGTGTTCGCCTATCCGGTCAAGGACCCCCATCGCTACGGCGTCGTCGAGTTCGACCCGCAAGGGCGCGTGCTCTCGATCGAGGAGAAGCCGCCGCGGCCCAGGTCGCACTACGCGGTGACCGGGCTGTACTTCTACGACAACCAGGTGGTCGAGATCGCCCGCGGGTTGAAGCCCTCGCCGCGGGGCGAGCTGGAGATCACCGACGTGAACCGCGCCTATCTGAACCGCGGCCAGCTCCACGTCGAGGTCTTCAGCCGGGGGTTCGCCTGGCTGGATACCGGCACGACCGAGTCCCTGATTCAGGCGGCCAACTACGTCGAGGCCATCGAGTCCCGCCAGGGCCTCAAGATCGCCTGCGTCGAGGAGGTCGCCTTCCGCATGGGGTTCATCACCGCCGAGCAGGTGATACGGCTGGCCGACCGCCTCCCCAACGACTACGGCGCCTACCTCAAGCAGATCGCCGCCGAGCCCTGACGGCGGGCGGGCCGTGCCCGCGGGCGGGCTGACCTGCTGCTCCGCGACTCGTTGGGGGCCCGACCGACCCGAGGCACCGCGAATGGCGGCTCGCGGCGGTTTTCGGCGCCTCACGGCGCCTCACCGTATGTTCGGGACCTCAGCCCCGCATCTCCGGCAGAATCCTGCAGGCGGCCGGGCCGGATCCGTCCCTGGGCGGGCTGAAGGCCGAATCGGGCTCGGCCCCGACCCGGCGCGACCGCGGCCGGGCCGGCGTGGGCCGGGTCCGGACCTCCCGGTCCGTCCGCCTGGCCGAGGACCGCGAGGCGCCGCGTCGGAATCCATGCGCCGGCCTATTCTTCCCGGGGTGCGGGTGGCCCGGACGGGCATGACGGTTTGCCGTCCTTTCCTCTCCGGCCCGCATCGCCCGCCGCTCCGGGCCGCGGCGAGGCGACGGGCCGGATGAGCGGGAAATGTCGAGCGACGCCGATCTCCACCCTTCGATTCTGTCGCTGTCCTCCCGTTTGTGAAGACCTCAGCGTGCCAAACTAGGAATTTCACTTCACAAGTTATTTGTCGATCGGACTGAAATCACTAGAAAAGATATCGCGAATCGGCGTTTTCGTGGTTGGACACACCAGAAAATAGGACAAGGCTGTCGGGGACCGCCGTCGCCGCCTGCCTAGACGGCCTTTCCCGCGAGATTCTTCCTGGAATCCGTTTTCGGGGTGGTGGCCTTCGCCTCGAAGTCGGAGACGATGAGCCGGCTGACGCCGGCCGGATGGTCCGAGACTTCCCACCCTCGCCACCCGACGGCGCCTGCCTCGGGCCGTTCGTGGTGGCGTCCGGCGAGGAAGTTACTGCCGCCGGTGTGGATCACTGCGAACCGCGTGCGTCGCGGTAGGCCGCAGCGCCCTGCTGCGGCGTCCAACTGACGATCTTCGACGGGAGCCCCAGCGCTTCGCAGCGAGATCACGGGCCCTTGGGATCGGGCACCTTCTTGGCCGCCCAGCCCAGGAGCTGCCGGGGGTCCGTCGGCGGAACCCTCGTTGCCCTCGTCGTCGCCGCTCGCCTGGCTGCGATCGTCGTCCCCCGGGTACCGTCCCGTTCCCGTTGCAGCCC
>CAWFIC010000019.1:0-3452861 GCA_963815795.1 uncultured Planctomycetota bacterium
TCGTAGGAGACATTGCGTTCCGCGGCGATCTTCCAGCTCCCGTCGACCCGGACGCGAACGCTCAGGAATTTGCCCCGGATCGGTCGGGGCTCTCCGGGCAGCCCGGTGATCTCGAAGTCCTCATCCACCAGCATGACATCCGGTGCGATGAGCCGCGCCCGCCGCACCGTGTGCGTCAGCTTCGCCGACGGGTTCATCTGGAAGAAGGTCGCGACGACAGCGATGATCTGATCGCGGCCCCTGACCAGGCCGAACTGGAGGTTCTCCAGGGTGTCGCCCTGGAGGAAGGCGAAGTCGGCGCTCTCCGTGCAGAGCCCCCGATCGCCTTCGCGTCGTGCTCATTGAAGGCCCTGGCGTAGGCCTCCGATACCGCCTTCGCCACTGCGATCACCCCCTCGTCGGACGCCCACGACGTCGCGGGCCTCGTGGCGAGCCCCAGGATGACGATGGCGAAGCTCATCCAGCGATGTCGAAACATGTCTCGAACTCCTTCAGGAACGGTGTGAAGTCGGGGACGTCGGTCGGCCGACCTCCCCGATCGGGGACCCTGGAACGGAGACGCAGCGAGTCTTCGCGGTGACGCCGATTCACTGGCGGCTCATCAGGTGGAGCTTGACCCGCTCGGCCAGCGCCTTGTCCGTCCGCATGACCTCCTGGAAGGCCGCGGTGGTCAAGACGTACGCTTCCATCGGGGTCTTGACCGTGACGGTCTCCTCGACCCGCAGTTGGGAAACGGCCGTGAGGCTGCCGATGGTCTGGTTGGTTGTCAGCGTGTGCCTCCTTCCGCCGCCGGATTCGGCTTCGGCTTCCCCGATGTTGATCAGGTAGACTCGATCCCCCTGCTTCGCCCTCTCGGGCGAGGACCTCGCCCGGCTGGTGTCGCTCGACGGTCATCCGCTCGGCGATCCGCGCGAGGGTCGAGGGGCTCAGGCCGGCGCACTGGGGGACGTGCTTGAGCATCTCGCAGATGCGGACGACCGGGGCCGGCTGCACATTGGAGATGATCCGGCCGCTGACGAGGTTGACGATCCGGTCGGCCCGGTCGAGCACCCGCTGGTCGTGCGTGACGATCAGGACCGTGGTGCGCGGGGCCGGTCGTTAGCTCGTGGAGCAGGGTCAGCACCTCCTGGCCCGAGGCGGCGTCGAGCGAGGCGGTGGGCTCGTCGGCCAGGACCAGCGCCGGCTCGTTGACCAGCGCCCGCGCGATCGCGACCCGCTGGTCCTGGCCGCCGGAGAGCTGCGCCGGGAGGTGGTCGAACCGCTCTTGCATGCCCAGCCGCGTCAGGATCGCCTCGGACCGCCGGTTCATCTCGGCGACCGGCCCCGGCTTCAGCGCGGTGGCCATGCGCACGTTCTCGAACGCGGTCAGCGAGCTGAACAGGTTGTGGGACTGGAAGATGAACCCGACCTCCCGGCGCAGCGCCACCCGCGCGGCCGGGCCGAGCCGGACGACGTCGTGACCGAGCACGCGGACCTCGCCCTGCTCGACGCTCCGCAGGGCGCCGATGAGCGTCAGGAGCGTCGTCTTGCCCGAGCCCGACGGGCCGGTCAGGATGACGATCTCGCCCCGGCCGATCTCCAGGTCGATGTCCCAGAGCGCCTGCGTCCGGCTCGTGCCCTCGCCGTACCAGTAATGCAGGCCGCGGATCGACACGACCGATTCCCCGAGGGCCGAGCCGGCGGATGCGACCGGAGCCGAGGTCGAGGGCGGGGACGGGGGTAGGGCGGGCATCGCCATCGGGTCGCCTCGCTCTCTCAGTCGAACAGGGCCGCGGGATCGACCGTCAACAGCCGACGCGCCGCCAGGACACCGGCCAGCGCGCAGAGCGCCACCGTCAAGACCAGGACGACCGCGACGTCGATCGGCTTGAGGACCATGTTCAGGCCCGTCTCGCCCTGGAGCCAGCCGAACAGCCAGCGGCTGATGACGAGCCCGACGGCGAAGCCCAGCAGGGCCAGGTAGAGCGACTCGCGGAGCACGACCCGCAGCAGGGCCCCGTCGGTGTAGCCCATCGCCTTGAGCGTGGCGAACTGCGGCAGGCGGTCGGCGATCTCGGCGAAGAGCACCTGGTAGCAGATCGCCAGCCCGACGACGAACCCCATCGCCACGCCGATGTCGAAGGCCACGCCGATCGGCGCGGCCTTCTCCCAGAAGTCCTGCTCCTTCCGCACCAGCTCGGCCTTGGTCAGCACGATGACGTCCGCCGGGAGCCGCCTGGCGACAGCCTCCTGGACCCGGACCGGGTCCGAGCCGGGCTCGACCCGCAGGATACCCAGGTCGATGGGCGTCAGGCCCCAGGGGGCCGCCGCGCGGCGCGGGCAGTACCGCAGCAGGTTCCGCTCGCTCATGACGAGCGTGCCGTTGCTCCGGAAGTCGGTGCCCAGCGCGAAGCGGCCGACGACCCGCACGCGCCGGCCGTTGACTTCGGACTCGACGCCGGGGTCGAGCCGGCCATAGAAGCGGAGCTTGGATCGCTCGTCGGCCAGGGCCGTGTCCGGGCGCTCCCAGGCGGGGCGCTGACGGCGGACGTCCTCGATGGGGAGCAGGTCGCTGCCCGGGTCGAAGCCGAGGAGGCGGATCGGCCGCGACAGGCCGGTCATCGGGTTGCGCCAGAGTGATTCATCCTCGGTGACCAGGTAGAACGGATGGGCCTCGGCCACCCCCGGGGCCCCTCTGGCCAGCTCGAGCCGCCCCCGGGGGAAGGGGACGGGCTCCGAGATCATGTAGCGCTCGCGGTGGATCAGGAACAGGTCGCCGTCGATCCACCGGATGATGGCGACCATGTTGTCCAGCAGGGCATTGCGGAACCCGTCCTCCACGAGCATCAGCACGACCGCGAAGGCCGCGCCCGCGACGGAGCCGAGGAGCCGCCACTTGTACTCCGTGAGGTTCCGCCAGGCCAGCGGGATGACCCGGCCCGGCAGCCGCGACCCTCGCCGCCGGTCGCGCTCGGTGCGGGTTGTTCTCATGGGACCTACCATCCTCCCCTCGTCGTGGACCTCAGCCCGCGTCCCGCCGCCGGACCGCGGTCAGCGGAACAGGTCGGCCGGATCGGCCAGGCGGAGCTTCCGCAGGCTCAGCGCCCCCGCGGCCTGGCTCGTGATCACCGTCACCATCAGCGCCGTCAGGAGGTTCGCCCCGGTCAGCACCATCGGGATATTGGCCAGGCGGTCCGTGGCCCGGTAGACGGCCGCCGAGAGCGGCACGGCCAGCAGGTAGCACGCCACCGCGTAGAGCCCGGCCTGGGCCTGGATGACTCGCGCCAGGGCGCCGTCGCCGTAGCCCATCGCCTTGAGCGTGGCATACTCCGGCAGGTGGTCGCGGACGTCTCCGGACAGCGCCTGGTAGACCATCACCGCGGCCACGACCATGGTCAGGAGCACCCCGAACGAGAAGATCTTGCCCGTCGCCGTCTGCTTCACCCAGTAGTCGCTCTCGATCCGATAAAGGGCGCGGCGCGAGAGGACCTGGACGTCGGGCGGGAGGGCCCGCTCCAGTCGCGCTGCGACCTCCTCCGGGTCGGCGCCGGGCCGGAGGGTGACCAGCCCGAAGTTCACGGCCTCGTCGCCCGAGCGGAGGCCGAACGCCCGCGCGAAGTTGGTCTCGGTGCACAGGACGGACGCGTCGGCGCCGAAGCTGCGCGTCAAGCTGAACGGCCCGATCACGTCGACCCGTCGGTCCCCCAGTTCCCAGTCGGTGAACCGGGGCCACTGGTCCCAGCCGAAATCGGGATTCGAGCGGTCGTTCAGGAGGACCCGATCGGCCTCGCGCAGGCGAGATCCGGCCGCCTCGATCTGGCGGCGGATCGGGTCGCGGAACGGGTTCCGGTCGGGGTCGATGCCCAGCACCAGGAGGGCCCGCCGCTGGAGCGGCCGGGGCCGCCGAGCGCCCAGCCACCACCGCGCCAGCGCATTGCGGGACGACTCGGCCTCGCGGCCCTCGTGAGCCTGGTCGCGACCGGTCGCCGGGGGGTAAGGAGGGCACCGCCAGAAGTGCATCCGCGTGAACAGCGGCCGGGCCGCGGTCACCTCCGGCAGGGACCGCGCCTGCGTCAGCCGCGCGCCGGGGAACCGCCCCGGGTAATAGAATTGCTCGAATTGGGCCGACACCAGGGCCACGTCGAAGTCGAGCTGGTCGTAGTTGATCCTGGCCGTGATCCGGACCGCCTCCAGGAAGCCCAGTTCGAGGAGCACCATGACCACCGCCAGCGCCATGCCCACGACCGTCGCCACGGTCCTCCTCCCGCCATGGAGCACATTGAGCAGCGCCAACGGTGGCCGGGGGAGCCTCAGCGCGATCCGATGCAGACCGCCACTCATCCGACCCACCCCCGTCTGGCGCCTCGGCCTGTGCGGGCTCACCGGGCCGGCGCCTCGCCCGGCGTGATGGCCACTTCCACCTGCATGTTGACGAACCGGTCGGCCGGCTGCGCCGCGTCGAGTCGGATCGTGACCTTCAGGACCCGAAGGTCCTGCAACGTCCGCGGGTCGACGTTCTGCAACTGGTTGCGCCCGACGAGGCGGCCGACCCGCGTCACCCGGCCCGGCACGGTCGTCCCGATGATCGTGACCTCGGCCGCGTCCCCCTCCTTGAGCTTGTCCGCGTCCGCTTGATCGACCTCGGCCGCGGCGTCCATCGAGCTCAGGTCGCCCAGCGTCACGAGCGGCCCCGAGCTGACCTCGCCGCCGTGCGCATGCACGTCAATCACCCGGCCGGCGACGGGGGCCGCGACCGTCGTGGCGTCGAGCCCGACGCGGGCCAGGTCGATCTGGCGGTCGAGCACCCGGTCGTCCGGCCCGCCGTCGGCCAGGGCCTGGTCCTCGACGCCCCGCTTGCGGGCGAGCAGGGCCTCGTCGGCCCGGGCCTGCTCCAGCTCGAACAAAGCCCTGTACGACTCGATGCGCACCTGATCGATCTTCAGCAGGAGTTCCTCGCGCTCGCGGGCGAACTTGGGATCGTCCCCCAGGACGTCGAGATCTTTGGAAAGGTGCCGGTCTTCCACCTCGAGGGCCTTGGTGGTATTGGACAGCATGGCGAGGCGGATCGGCTGGAGGCGGTCTTCGCGCGCGCGCTCGATGGCGATCTGGTCGCGCTTCCGGGCCCTCTGCTGGAGGGCCGCGACCTTCTGGGCCTCGGCCAGCGCGAGCCGGCGCGCGGCCTCCTCCCGGCCTTCCAGGATCGCCAGCGGCTGGCCGGCCTGGACCAGGTCGCCGACCGAGACGAGCACGCGCTCGATCCGGACCCCCGGCCGCGCGCCGACGACGATCAACCCCCCGGCGGGCTCCAGGCGTGCCAGGGCGTAGACGCGCGTCCCCGGATTCGTCCGGAGTTCCCCCGGGACTGGGGCGGCCGGGCCGTTTCACCCCGGTCCGGGTGGGGACCCGGAAGGGGGCCGGGCGGGGTGCTCCGGAGCGTCGAGGCGAAGTAAGCGGTCCCGACCGCGGCCGCCGCCAGGCCCAGCATCCTCATTGCGCGGCTCATGAAGGGTCCTCGGCCCTGGGTGTGGAGAGGGTGGTGCGTCGGCTATTTCTTCACGGGGGTCCTGGCGAGGCCCCGGTCGGCGGCGATCTTCCAGACTCCGGACTCCAGCACGCGGACGGTCACCGCCCGGCCCTGTATCGGGCCGGCGTCTTTGGGCAACCCCTTGATCTCGAACTCCGCCTCGGCGATGAGCAGGTCCGGCCGGATCAGCCGGGCGGAGCGGACGGTCAATGTGAGCTTGGCGTTCGGGAACGTCGAGCAGAAGGTGTCGACGCAGCTCGCGATCTCGTCCCGGCCGGAGGCCATGCGGTACTCGAGCTTCTCGACGCTCGGCCCCTGGAGGAACTCGAGGTCGGCGTCCGAGGTGAACAGGGCGGCGAGGTCCTTGAATTTGCGGTCGTTGAATGCCTTGGCGAAGGCCGCCGACTCCCGTTCCGCCAGCGCGACGACCACCGCGGAGACATCCTGAGCCCGATCTTGTCCCCGAACCACAAGCCCCTGAGCCAGCAGGGCCGCCGCGAAGCCGGCGAGCACCAACGCGCGTCTCATCGAAGTCTCCTTTCCGATGCACTTGAGGCGAATCCCTGAGGAAGGCCGCTCGTCACCTTCGACCCTACCCGCGGGGCTGATCGCCATGCCTTCGGACCCCGCGACATTTCCCGACCGTTTCGGGGCCGCGGCCCGACGGGCATTGATGGGCCACATGCTCCTCGAGGATCCGGGCCACCTCGCCGATGACGTCGGGATTCTCCAGGCAAAGATGGCCAGCGCTCACCAGGAACTCGGAGGTCGCGCCGGGGTGATGGGCGCTGGCATACGGCACCAGGCCATCGCCGCCATCTGCCCGGGGCGGCTCGCTCCGGTCGGCGATGATCGAATGCCGCTTGACTCTCGGTTCGATGGGCAGATTGGCGATGGCCAATAACAAGGGGTGCTCCCAGACCAGCTCATGGATGCTCGTGGATAATCCCGCCCGGAACGCCGGACTGAAGGCCTCCGGGCCATTGGCGGCCAGGAGCGACGCATAGGATTGTTGCAAGCTGGCGGAGGGGCGGACGAGACGCGATGCGACGGTGCGGATCGGCTCGACGTCGAGCGGGCTCCCCCTGTGGGGCGTGGCGATGAAGATGAGCCGACGGACTTCCGGTAAGGGCTGGTAGACCATCTCCCCCCGCAGCAGTTCGAGGGCCTGGGCAGGGCCGGCCAACTCGTCGATGGGGCGATCGGTGATGAGATCCCAGAGCTTCGAGCCGCTGTCCTGGGCGATCATCTTGCAAAGGAGCCCGCCCGTGCTATGCCCGATGAGGACCATGCGGTCCCAGGACGGGTCCGGCCGGTCGGGATCGAGACGGTCCCTGAGTGTCCGCAGCTCCCGACGCAGCAGGAAGGCCGAGTGCGGGATCGAGCCGCCCCCGGAATAAGCGAAGGTCAAGAACTGGATTCGCCCGCTCACTCGCGGGTCGGCTTCCAGGGCCTTGACCATGGAATCCCAGAGTCGCGGGCTGCCCCACAGCCCGTGCACGAGCACGACGGGGATTCCCCCCGCGGTGGGAGGGCGGAGCGGGGATAGTCCGAGCGGCTTGAGGCGGAACTCGCCGGCCACGGGGACATTCCCCCGAGTGGCGACCGCGCCGGCGGACGGTGCCATCCCGAGGGCCCCGGACACCGGCCGGGACGCATCCCGTCCCTCGGGTCCAGCAGGCGTGGAGCCCGAGCCTACTGACAGGGCCCAGGCGAGGATTGCGAGGTTCTGGAATCCGCGACGCAAGGCCGCCTCCTGACGGATGTCCGCCCCTGATCATCCGAGGCGAAATGGGAGCCCGTCATAGTTCAGTCGGAAAGCCAACTGTGTAAGAGCAGCATCTGTACCAAACCGGCGGACAGAGGCTTTTCGCCGGGTATTGGGCGGGAAAGGCCTTTGGAGGCGATCCTCACGCCCTCCGGGGGGCAGGATCGGACCCGACTCGAGGTAGCCGATTGACCTCCCTGGCTGAAAATTGTCCATCACCTCACGGACGAAACCGAGGCTCGCTGCCACGACCCTCCGCGCCTCGAGAGCCGGTCGCGAAGTCGACCATCGCCAGGGCCGGTGAGTGGAGAATGGAGATGAGGGTGTGACCCTTGGGCCTGGCGTGGTCTTGGAGCCGCGACGATGGGATCGACAAGGACATCGGACCATGGCCGACGCGTCGTCAGTTCAGGCGATGGACCGGTGCGAGTCGCTGCCGACCACCGACCAGTTCGACGGGGCCTCGTCCCATCCGGTCTCGGGCGCCGCGGCCTCGACGAAGCGCGCGACGTGCAGCCCCAGCTCCCGGAGCCTCAGGCGCAAGGTCTGCCGGGCGATCCCCAGCAGCCGGGCGGCGCGGTGCTGATTCCCATCCGCGTATTCGAGCACATGCGTCAGCAGGAGCCGGTCCGCCTGGCGGTGCGTCTCCGCATAGAGGTCGCAGGCATCGGGCCCCAGGCGGCTACGAATTAACGCCATCAGGCCGGAATCATCCCCCGGCGCCGAGGACGATTGGTTCTGTTCACCCGGTTCCCCCAGGGTCTCGGGCAAGAAGGCCGGTAGCAGCACCGTCCCACTGGCCCGCAGCAGCGCCTGCTTCAGGACGTTCTGCAACTCGCGGATGTTCCCCGGCCAGGGATGGCGCCGCAGCCGCTCCATCGCCTCGGGGGCGACCTCGCGCACGTCGCGGCCCAGTTCCTGGCCATACCGTCGCAGGTAATGTCGGACCAGCATCGGGAGGTCCTCGCCCCGCTCGCGTAAGGGTGGCAGATGGATCGTGAAGACCCCCAGCCGGTAGTAGAGGTCCGGCCGGAACCTCCCCTCGGCCGACCAGGCCTTCAGGTCGCGGTGGGTGGCCGCGATCAGCCGGACATCGGTCCGCACCGTCTCATTGCCCCCGACCCGCTCGAACGCCTGCTCCTGCAACAACCGCAAGACCTTGGCTTGCAGGGCCGGCGGCATGTCGCCGACCTCGTCGAGCAACAGGGTACCGCCGTGGGACTGCTCGAACTTGCCGATGCGACGCCGCTCGGCACCCGTGAATGCACCCTTCTCGTGGCCGAAGAGCTCGCTCTCCAGCAGGTTCTCGGGGACGGCCGCGCAGTTCGAGCGCCAGGAAGGACGAGTCGGCGCGGGAGCTGTGCTGGTAGATGGCGCGGGCGACGAGTTCCTTGCCGGTGCCGCTCTCGCCGGTGATCAGCACGGGGACGTCCTGCGCCGCGACGCGGCCGATTGCCTTGTACACCTCGCGCATGGACGGGGAGCTGCCCAGGATCGCGCCGATCGCATCGGGGTCGGGCTGGGGTTCGGCGACGATGGTCGGCGCCTGCATCCGCCGGGCGACCTCCAGGGCCCCGTCCCCCACCTTCCTCAATTGGTCCGGGTCGAGCGGCTTGAACAGGTAGTCGTGGGCGCCCTGCTTCATCGCCTCGATGGCCGCGTCGGCCGTCCGGGCCATGGTGACGAAGATGACGGGGTTCCGCACGCCCATCCGGCGGATCTTCGCGTAGACCTCCAGGCCGGACTGGTCGGGCAGGTGGAGGGCCAGCAGGATGACGTCGGGGCGGCGCATGCGGACGTGCTCGAGCCCCGCGGTCCCGGTGCCGGCGATATCGACCCGGTGCGACGGCGCGGGGAACGCCTGACGCACCTGCTCCAGGCTCGAGGTCCGATCGTCGTCGATGAGTAGCAAGTGGGCCATGATTTCTCTCCCTCCGGGAATAAGAAACGGGTACAGCTCGGCGACGATGTCGCGGGTGGCCCGGACCGGCATGGTGCCGGGGCGGCCGTGATCTTTGCCGCCGTGCTCATGCGGCCGAGGCGCGCCCGGCGCCGGTCGTCGGGGGCGAGGCCGCGTCCCGGGCCTTGTCGTCGAATCCCAGGAAACGGGCGAACCGCCGCTGCCGGTGGCGTGCGTACCACGCCTGGCGGGCCTTGTCGCGCGTCCGCCGCGCTCGCGTCCCATCCACGGCCGACCTCCCTCTGTTGAGAGCCCCTGATCTTTCCCGGCGAGAGCCGAAGTCCGACGATGAAGGTGGCCGGCCCGGTGCGCGAAGCGGACCGGGGCGATGCGGCGAGCGGGCCCGGGCGCGGCCCTCACGTCGCGATGCGCCAAACGTGACGGGAATGGGGGGACAACCCGAGACCGGGCGTCCCATCGGGGGAACCGCAGGTGTCCCGGTGCATTCCCGGGGGGCGGTCACGCGAAGGTGTGGTGACTGTGGTCCCGGACTGGCGGGGAATCGACCGGCCGAGGTGGTGACCACGGCCGGCGGTTCGAATCGGCCCGACGCCCGGAGGCCCTGGCGATCCCTTCGATCGCTCTCCTCCCCCGCTAACTAGAAGAGCGTGGCCACTGGACACCGTCAGGCGGGAAAAGCTCGGACTCGCGCCCACGATCACGATCCATTCCATCATCGCGGATCGGCGCGACAGGCTCGGCGCCGGGCTTCACCGCGGCGGACCGACGGGCCGAGTCGGTCCGCCGTCGCTCGGGATCGGACCCCGGCCGCGGCCCGAAACACGTCCGCGTGAGGACAGGGAGCTATCCGGCCGCCGCGCCCGCACCGACGGCGGGATCGTATTCCACAGGCGCACCGTCGCGTCGCCGGAAGCCGAGGCCAGCCGGGTGCCGTCCGGGCTGAAGGCGACGGCATGGACGTAGGACGCGTGCCCCCGCAACTGGCAGACCTCCTGCCGGGTGGCGACGTCCCACAGCCGGATCGTGTTGTCACCGCAGCCGACCGCCAGGCGGGTGCCGTCCGGGCTGAACGCCAGGCCGTACACCCGGATCCCGTGCGGCAAGACCGCGAGCTCCTGGTAGGTGCCGGCGTCCCAGAGCCGCACGTTGCCCCCGCCCACCGAAGCAGCGGCGATCAGACGGCCGTCCGGGCTGTAGGCGATCCGATACCCTTCCGCGTCTCCCGACAGGACCTTGATCGCCGACCGGGTCGCCACGTCCCAGAGCCGTACCGTCCGGTCAGATCCGACGCTGGCGAGCCGCCTCCCGTCGGGGCTGAAGGCCACGTCGAGGGCGGCGCCTGCGTGCCCCGCCAAGGTCCCGGCCGGCTCCCCCTTCGCCACGTCCCAGAGCCGCACCGTCCCGTCGCGACTCCCCGAGGCCAGCAGCGTGCCCGTCGGGTTGAAGACCGCTCGGGCATCCCCGGTCCATGCGCCGGTGGGTGCCGTGAAGACCCGGCGGGGTTTGCCGGCGGCCAGATCCCAGAAGGTGATCGTGTCGCCGCGCGTCACGGTGGCGAGCTGGGCCCCGCCGGGGTGCCAGGCCACGGAACTGACGATCTCCTCCTCCGTCCTCCTGTGTTCGTGCCCCAGCACGGCGGTCTGACGGCCGGTGGTCGCGTCCCAGAGCCGCACCGTGCCGTCCCAGGCCGCGGAGGCCAGCCGCGTGCCGTCGGGGCTGAAGGCCACATCGTAGACGAAGCTCCCGTGTCCGCGGAGGATCCCGTTCCGCTCGGCCAGATCCATATCCCAGACGCGCGCCTCGCCGTCGTCCGAGTGCGACACCAGCAGGGGACCGTGCGCGGCGAACGCAACGCCCAGGACCTCCGCCCGGTGGCCGAGCAGGACGGCGATCAGGTCGCCGGAGGTCGCGTCCCAGAGCCGCAGCGCCCGATCGGCCGAGGCGGTGACCACGCGCCTCCCGTCGGGGCTGAAGATCGCGTCCCAGACTCGATCGGTGTGACCGCGGAGGGTGGCGACCGGCCGGCCGTTGACGCCGTCCCATACCCGGGCGGTCTGATCGAGCGAGCCCGAGACGAGGCGCCGGCCGTCCGGGCTGAACGCGACCGATGGGGTGGTATTGGTGTGGCCGGACAGGGCGGCGATCGGCCGGCCCGTCGTGGCGTCCCACAGGCGCACGCTGTTGTCCGGATAGGGGGATCCCGAGGCCAGGCGCGATCCGTCGGGGCTGAAGGCCAGGACCCCCGGGCTCACCGTGTGGCCGCGGAGGATGGCGACCTCCCGGCCGGTCACGGCATCCCATAAGCGAATCTGTTTCTCGCCCTCGCCGTGGGACGCGATCCGCCTGCTGTCCGGGCTGACCGCCAGGCGGATGATCCGATGGTCGTGCCGCCCCAGCACCGCGAGCGGCCGTCCCGTGGCCGCGTCGTACGGGCAGATCTGGCGGTCCAGGCCGATGATCAGCCGCCGACTATCCGGCAGGAAGAGCGCGGCGAAATTCCGCGCGTGGCCGCCGAGGACGGCGATGGCCCGGCCCGTCGCGGCATCCCACAGGCGGCCGGACTGCCCATCCAGCGAGCAGACCCGCCGCCCGTCCGGGCTGTACGACAGCCGCTCGACCGGTTTCTCATGCCCGCGCCAGATGTCCACGGCCTTCCCCGTCGACGGCTCCCAGAGCCGGATGGTCCTGTCGGCTGAGCCGGAGGCGATGCGCTGGCCGTCGGGGCTGAAGGCCAGCGCCGTGACGGGGCCCTCATGCCCGCGCAGGGCCGCGATGGCCGTACCGGCCGCCACGTCCCAGATGTTGATGGCGCGCGGGTCGCTGTCCACGCTCGCGAGTTGATCGCCCGACGGCCTGATGATCGGCCGTGGCCACAAGAATTCCGAGGGCGGTTTCCCGCCGGGCATCACGGCGCGGGAATCATCGAGCTTGATGGACAGGTGCCGCCATTCCCAGCCGCGGTGCTCCGGCGGCGCCGCCTCGAGGGCTCGCCGGGCCGTGTCGCTATGCTCGAGCTGGAGGGCCGCACCGGCGGCCGCGATGTTCGATCGGTAGCGCTCCCGGCGCTCGGCGGCAACGGCTCGCTCGGCCCGCCGCCGTGCGTCGACCGCCTCCCGCCATTGCCCGATGATCGCCGCGAGGGCGACCAAACCCGTCACCATCAGGGCGCCGAGCGACGCCGCCGGCACCGGGTTCCGCCGACCCCACCGGACCAGTCGGCCGAGCGGACCCACCCGGCGCGCCCGGATCGGCTCGGCGTCGAGGAACCGGGCCAGATCCGCCGCCAGCTCGGCCGCCGTGGCGTACCGCCTCCCGGGTTCCTTGTCCAGGCACTTCAAACAGACGGTCTCGAGGTCCCTCGGGACCTTGGCGTTGAGCCGCGCGGGCGGCACGGGCTCTTGCGCGATCACCTGCCGCTCCGTCTCAGACGCGGACTCCCCGCGGAACGGCGGCCGGCCCGTCAGCGTCTCGTACAGGATCGCCCCCAGCGCGTACACGTCCGAGGCCGGCCCGATCGAGCGCACCTGGCCCCGGGCCTGCTCGGGGGCCATGTAGCTGGGTGTCCCCAGCGGGACTCCGCTGACAGTCAGTCCCGCCCCGCCCTCCTGCCACCGAGCCAGGCCGAAGTCGGCGACCTTGGGCGTGCCGTCGGCGGTCAGGAGGATGTTAGATGGCTTGAGGTCGCGGTGGATGATCCCAGCCTGGTGGGCCGCCTGCATGGCCGAGGCCAGGGTGGCCAGGAGCTCGGCGGCCTGGCGGACCGGCAGGGCGCGCCCGAGAGCTGCTGGGCCAGGCTGCCGCGATCGAGGAACTCCATGGTGAAGTACGGCCGGCCGTCGTGCTCGCCGACGTCGTAGACCTGCACGATGTTGGGGTGGCGCAGGCCGGCGGCCGCCTCGGCCTCCCGCAGGAATCGCTCGCGCTCCCCGGGGCGCACGTAGGCGCCGCCGAGGAGCATCTTGAGGGCGACGGTCCGGTTGAGTCGGGTGTCGAGGGCCCGGTAGACGATCCCCATCCCGCCGTGGCCGAGCACCGCGGCCACCTCGTAGCGGGGGATATGCGGCGGATCGTCGCCCCGACGCGCGGACGGCGCGGCGTCGACCCCGGAGGTGGAGGCCGGCTCGGGGAGCAAGGCGTCGATCCGGGCCTGGGTGGATCGGAGCCGCTGCCAGCGGCGGCGGACCTCGGAGAGGAGCTCGGGGCAATCGCGGCAGACCTCCTCGGGAGTGCGCCGCGATTCGAGGATCTCCTCGACGAGCTGCCGCACGCGCGGATCACCGGCCATCGCTGGACCTCCTCAGGTCGTCGCGTCCGCCCGGCCCGGTCGCTCCTTCCCTACGTCGGGCGCAGATCGTCCAGTTGCTCCGCCAGCAGCAGCAGGGCCCGGTTCAACCGCCGCTGCACCGTCTTGGTCGAGACGTCCAGCACATCGGCGGTCTCGGAATGGGACAATCCCTGGATCCGGACCAGGCTGAAGACCTCGCGCTCCTCTTCCGGCAGGTTGTCGATGGCCTCCAGGATGCGGCGACCCCCCAAGGTCAGATCGGAGGCGCTGCTGGCCGGCGCCGGTGCCAGGCCTTCCCGCAGCTCCACCATGGCGGGCTGTTCATCCAAGCGGCGGGCCAGGTCATTGAGCTCCCAGCGCATGTGCTGGTTGGCCAGCGCGAAGAACTCGCGCACGGTCCGGGGGCGGGCGGTACGCATGGCCTTGAGCAACCGCTCCACCACGGCGCCGAGCAGGTCGTCGGGCTCCAGGTTCAACGGGGGTTGCATCAAACGTGGGTAGCCCCGGTACAGGAGGTTGGCGCAGAGCATCTGGAGGCGACGCGCCGACCCGTCCAGCAGTGCCCGGATGATGGGCTCGGCGGGCATATTACCGGCCAGTGCGTCGAGATAGCGCTGGACGATTGCGGTCGTCGGTTCACCACTCATGAGAGGTTACTCGGAGTCTCTTCCGGAAGTGTCGAAAGTTGATCTCGGCAGGGTGGGTGAGATCCACCGATCGCCAAGGCTGCTCAGCCGTTGCGTCGCTGGATCGCACCCACCCTCCAAACGCCGGACGAGGCTTCTGGGACGGACTCTCGAGGACGTGGCGGCGTCCCGGTCGTCGCACCGACTGGGGTCGATGTCCACCCGCCACGCTTTAGATTAGTGGTAGCGACCGCGCTGAGTATACCAACTCCGATGTCCACCGGCCACGCTTGGTAATTCAGCTAATGGGAAGCCGATCTTGACGGAGATGGCTCGAGAGTTGGCCGGGCTCCGGGGCATCCGGCCGCCGAGGGGCTGGGCGTGTCGGCCGAGACGGTGCAGCGGCGGTTGAACCGGGCCCAGCTGCTGCTGGCGGAGCAGCGAGACGACCTCCGCCCGACCGGGGAGCCACCGGGCCGGACGTAGGCCGGGGCCGGCCGCCGCGTGCGACGAACCCGGTCGGAGTTGAAGACACCATCGCAGTCGGGGGCTCGCGCGATGGGCAGCGATCCGCACGTGCAACGGCTGCTCGAGGAGATCCTCGATACGGAGCGCACCCCGGAGGAGGTGTGCCAGGCCTGCCCGGAGCTGCTGCCCCGGGTCCGCGACGGCTTGAGGCGGCTACGGGCGCTGGGCGCCCACGTCGATGCGATGTTCCCTCCCCGGGGATCCGACCCGACGCCCCCCGAGTCGCCGGACGCCGGCCCCCCCCAGCTCCCGGATTACGAGGTGCGGTCGGTGCGGGGCCTTGGCGGCATGGGCGTGGTCTACCGGGCCTGGGATCGTCGCCTCCACCGCCCCGTCGCCCTCAAGATGCTCCTGGCCGGCACCTACGCGGGCCCGGTGGAACGCGAGCGCTTCCTGCGGGAGGCCGAGGTCACCGGCGGGCTGGAACACCCGGGCATCGTCCCGGTCTACTGGCTGGACACCCTCGGCGATGGCCGCCCGTACTACGCGATGCGCCTCATCCGCGGCGATTCTCTGAAGGAGGCGATCAAGCAGTTCCACGCCGACGCGGGCCCGGGGCGCGACCGCGGCCGGCGGTCGCTGGGACTGCGCCAGCTCTTGCGCCGGTTCACCGACGTCTGCAACGCGATCGAGTACGCGCATAGCCGCGGCGTGCTCCACCGCGACATCAAGCCGAGCAACATCGTCGTCGGCCCGCACGGCGAGACCCTGGTGGTCGACTGGGGGCTGGCCAAGCCGCTGGGTCAGCTCGAGCCGGGCCGCGAGCCGGGCGAATGGGCCCTGGTCCCGTCCGCCGGCGGCGGATCGGCGTCGACCCTCCCCGGCTCGGCCCTGGGCACGCCGGCTTTCATGAGCCCGGAGCAGGCCGAGGGGGACCCGGAGCGGCTGGGGCCGCGCTCGGATGTCTACAGCTTGGGGGCGACGCTGTACTGCATCCTCACCGGGAGGCCGCCGTTCGAGGGGGACTCGGCCGACGTGATCCGCCGCGTGCGGCAGGGGCGATTCCCGCCCCCCCGACGGCTCGAGCCGACGATCGATCGGGCGCTGGAGTCGGTCTGCCTCAAGGCCATGGCGCTGCGGCCTGAGGACCGCTACGACTCGCCCAAGGCGCTGGCCGAGGAAGTCGAGCGGTGGATGGCCGACGAGCCGGTCTCCGCCTGGTGCGAGCCGTGGACCCGGACGCTGCTGCGCTGGCTGACGCGGCACCGTGTCGGCGTGACGGCCGCCGGCGCCGCCCTCCTGGTGGCGCTGGCCGGGACGGCGGCGGTGCTGGCCGTCCAGACCCGGGCCAATGCTTCCTTGATGGCGGCCAACGCCGAGCTGGCGGCCGCCAACGAGCGGGATCGGGCCCGCTTCGCGCTGGCCCAGGAGGCGATCCGGACCTACCACACCGGCGTCAGCGAGGACGTCCTGCTCAAGCAGGCGGAGTTCCGGGCGCTAAGGACGAAGCTGCTGCGCGGGCGCGGGAGTTCTACGGCAAGCTGGAAGGCCTCCTGCAGGAGCATGAGGATCGCGACTCGCGGCTGGCACTGGGGCGGGCCTACCTCGAGGTCGGCGAGCTGACGCACCAGCTCGATTCGATCGAGGAGGCCCAGCAGGTCCTGAGACGTGCCCTGGGCCTGTTCGAGGCCGTCTCCCGGGAGGATCCGGCCGACGCGGAGCCCCGGCGCGCTGGCCGAGTGCCTGAGATCCCTGGGATTGATCCTGACCAGAGTGGGGCGGCACGATGAGGCCGTCGCGGTGATGGGACGATCGAGGGCGTTGTTCCGGGCACTGGCGGAGGCCGATCCGGCCGGCCGCCGGCTCAGGGTCGAGTGGGCCCGAAGCGAGGTGCTCTTCGGGAAGGCTGTCCACTGGAGGGATCGCCATCTCCGCTCGAACCAGGGCGACGACGAGGCCCTGGAGTCCCTCGAGCGGGCGCGGGCGTCCTCGAGGCCCCGGCCGGGGCCTCGCCAGCCGAGGATGTCCTGGCCGGGATGGCCGACGCGAACGGGACCATGGCCATGATCCTGGAGACGGCCGGCCGTCGGGACGAGGCGCTGGCGGCCTACACGCGGGCCTGCGACCTGGGAGAGGTCCTGTTCCGGGCGGACCCCGAGAACCCGACCACGAGCCACGAACTGAACCGCACCCTCGGCGAGCTGGGGGCTATGCTCCGCTCCTCCGGTCGTCCCGCCGAGGCCGTGGCGGCCTACGAGCGCGCGCGGGCGGTGATCCGGGCGGCGCGGGCCGCCCACCCGACCCTGTGGCTCTTCCTCAACGACTCGGCCGAAATCGATACCGGTGACGCCATCGCGCTGGTCGCACTCGGGCGGGATGCCGAGGCCCTCCAGGCGTTCGAGCGCGCCGGGCGGTCCTGGAGACCCTGATCCGGGTGAACCCCGCCGTCGTGCGGTACTGCGAGCAATTGCTCTACGGTCACCACGAGTCCGCGAACCTCCACCGCGGAGCCGGCCGGACGTCGGAGGCGCTGGCGGCGCTGGAGCGGGCGCGGCAGGTCGCGGCGGGACTGGCCGAAGCCCACCCGGAGCACCGCAACTACCAGGTCGATCTCGCCGCGGCCTACGCCGAGGTCGGCGAACTCCAAGGCGCGATGGCCCGGCCTGCGGAGGCGTCGTCGTCCTTCAACAACGCGATCGCGATCCGGCGCCGGTTGGTCGAGGCCAGCCCCGCAACGGCCGCGTATCGGACGGACCTGGCCATTACGCTTGTCCGCGGAGGGGTCGCGAGGCAGAAGTGCGGCAGGCCCGCCGAGGCGGCGTCGGCGTTCCGCCAGGCGATCGCCGTCTGGCGGGAGCGGACGGACCCGACTGGGGGGGATCTCTATAACATGGCGTGTGCCCAATCCTTGCTGTCCGGCATCACCAGCGAGGCCGGCTCCGGCCCGACGGCACCCGACGGCCGGGCGGCGGCCGACGCGGCGATGGACTCGCTGCGCCGGGCCGTCGCCGCCGGCTATCGCGACGTCGCCCACATGCGGGCCGACCCCGATCTCGACCCGATCCGCTCTCGCCCCGACTTGCGGCTCCTCCACGACGACCTGGCCTTCCCGGCCGACCCGTTCGCCCGCGCCGAGCCGACACGGTCCGACTGAGCCCCTCACGACCGAAGCGATCGCTCGCCGGTGACCCGGGGGTTTTCGGGCCGAGCTTCGGACCATTCCATCGCAATCTGGACTACGAGAATGCAAACATCAATGTGTGTTATGTGCCGCCGGCATGGCGCTCGATCGCCCCAGTCTGGGGTATCGGCGCCCATGCTCCACGGTTTTTCGCATCCCTTTTTCGTGTGGAGCATGTGGAGCATGGGCGGGCTCGGGCCGGCGGACGGAGAGACGCCATCGATGCTTTCGGGATGTCACCGTCGCGGCGTCTGGACGCCCGAGCCCGTCGCCGCGCCCATACTCCACCATTTTCCACATCACTTTTTCGTGGGGAATATGGCGGAGTATGAGCGGTACGGGTGGCCCATTGGGCGGGTGCCGCGCGTCGGGGCCGTCGGAGGCGCCGCTCCGGCGCTCCGGGATGAGCTTCCCCTATGTTCAGGGGCTTGGACTCTGAACAAGCGTGTTCGCGCGGTCCGCCCCCGGACCGTGCGCGAGTTCTTCGCATTGGCCAGCCCGAACATGCGCCGGGAACTCGATGGCCTGGCCCGACGCCTAGATGAACATCCGGCCGAGCGGGGGCCGCGGGGCGAGATGCAGGTCGGTGCGGCCGGGTCCCGCCGGCGATTCTTGTCGACATGGGATAGGGGATGGTCGGTGGAGGCCCCAACGATGGCCGGCGAACGGGACGTGCGAAAGCTGCTCGAGGCGATCCTCGATTCGGGTCTTACCCCGGAGGAGGTGTGCCAGGGCGACCCGGAGGTGCTGACTCGGGTCCGGGCGCGGCTGCAGCATCTGCGCCGGGTCGAGGCCCAGCTCGACGTCCTGCTCCCGTCGTCCTCGCCCGAGGTCGGCGGCACGGCGGCGCCCAGGCCGTGGACCGCCCCACCGCCTCAGCTCAGCGGCTACGAGGTGCAGGACGAGCTGGGCCGCGGCGGCATGGGCGTGGTGTACCGGGCGTGGGATCGTCGCCTCCACCGCCCCGTCGCCCTCAAGATGCTCCTGGCCGGCGCCTTGGCTCGCCCGGAGGAACGGGAGCGCTTCCGGCGGGAGGCCGAGGCCGCGGCGGGCCTGCGGCACGTCCACATCGTGCAGGTCTACGACGTCGGCGACCACGACGGGCGGCCGTACTTCACCATGGAGTTCGTCGAGGGGGGGAGCCTCGCCGAGACGCTCGCGGGAGCCCCCCTGCCGGCCGGACGGGCCGCCGCGCTGCTGGCCACGCTGGCGGGGGCCGTGCAGGCGGCCCACGACCGCGGTATCGTCCACCGCGACCTGAAGCCGGGCAACGTCTTGCTGACCGCCGACGGCACCCCCAAGATCACCGACTTCGGCCTGGCCCGGCGGCTGGACGATGGGGCGAGGCTCACTCAGAGCGGCACCCCACTGGGCACGCCGAGCTACATGGCCCCCGAGCAGGCTCGGGGCGAGACGCACTCGATCGGCCCGGCCGCGGACGTGTACGCGCTGGGGGCGATCCTGTACGAGACGCTGACGGGACGGCCTCCATTCCAGGCGAACACATCGGCGGAGACGCTGCGGCAAGTCGTCGAACAGGAGCCGCCGCCGCCCTCGCGCTGGAACGCGAAGGTGCCGCGCGACCTGGAGGTCATCTGCCTGAAGTGCCTGCGCAAGGAGCCGCATCGGCGCTACCCGAGCGCTGCCGCGCTGGCGGAGGACCTCCGCCGCTTCGAGCGGGGCGAGGCGATCACGGCCCGCCCGACGGGCCGACTGGAGCGGTCGGCCCGGTGGCTGTGGCGCCGGAGGGTCCAGGTGGCGGTCTTCTCGGTCGGGACGCTGCTGGGGGTCGGGCTGGTCGCCGCCGGCCTCGGGCTGAGGTCGGAACACGAGGCGGGCATCCGCCGCGAGCGGGACCGGGCCCGACGTGAGCAGGCCCTGGTGGCCCGGGCGGACGCCATCCACCTGGATCGCGCCACCCTTGTCGAGGGGCGGTTCGACCCCGCGGCCGAGCGTCGCTTCAACAACGCGCGGGCGGACCGGGACTACGAGTCGGCGTTCCGCGAGGCGGGGTTCGGGGCGATCGGCGACGACCCGGCGGGTGTGGCGGCGCGGGTCGCGGCCTCGGCCACCCGCGAGCCCTTGGTGGCCGCGCTGGACGACTGGGCAGTCTGCGCCGCCGACGAGAACCGCCGGGCGTGGCTCCTGGGGGTGGCGCGGCGGGCCGACCCCAACTCCTGGCGCGACCGCGCCCGTGATCCCGCCGCATGGGAGGACCGCACCGCCCTGGCCGAATTGGCCCGGACCGCGCCGGTGGCGGGACAGCCCGCGCCCTTCCTGGTCGCGCTGGGGGAGCGGTTGCGGGACATCGGCGGGGACGGGACCGCCTTCCTGGCGCGGGTGCACCAAGAGCATCCGGACGACTTCTGGGCCGCCGTGACCCTGGCCCGGGCGCTGCAGGAGGGCCCGGCCCCCGAAGCCGCGGTCGCCCCCTACCGGCGGGCGCTGGAACTCCGCGGGGACGCGGCCGCCGTCTACAACAACCTCGGCCTCATCCCGTACGCCCGGCGCGATTGGCACGAGGCCTACGACGACTACGAGAGGGCCCTCGAGATCGACCGCGACTTCGCCCCGACCCACAACAACTTCGGCCTGGCCTGCAAAGGCGAGGGCAGGTGGGACGAAGCGGTTCACCACTTCCGGGAGGCCGTCCGGCTCGACCCCGATCTGGCCCCTGCCCACTACAACCTCGGCGAAATCCGGGCCTATCAGGGCGGTCTGGACGAGGCGATTACCCACTATCGGCAGGCCCTCCGCATCGATCCCGAGTACGCCCTGGCCGAGTACATGCTCGGCGTCGCCCTGGCCGGCAAGGGCCGGCTGGACGAAGCCAACGACCGCGATCGGCGGGCCCTCCGGGACGACCCCGAGGGTGCCCAGGCCTACCAGAAGACCCGCGGTTTCGCTGTGGCCGAGGGGATCATCCGCTACAAGCAGACCCTCGGGATCGAGCCGAAGCTCACGCTCTCCCGCAACAACCTCGGCCTCACCCCCCGAGACGCGGACCGGCTGAACGAGGCGATCGGCCACTACGAGAAGGCCATCCGGATGGAACCGGGGCTATCCACGGCGCACGCGGCGCTGGGCCAGGCGTTCCTGGCTATGGGGCGCTTCCGCGAGGCCGAGGCCGCGACCCGCCGTTGCCTCGACCGGCTCCCCCAGGGTCATGAGCTGCGATCCAACGTCCTGGCACAGCTCCGGCGCTGTGAGCGACTGATCGCCTTGCAGGATCGTCTCCCCGCGGTCCTCCAGGGGAAGGACAAGCCCGCCGGCGCGTCCGAGACCCTCGAGTTCGCCGAGCTCTGCGGCATCCTGGGGCAACCGGTCGCCGCCGCACGCCTGTACGCCGAGGCCCTCGACGCGTCGCCGCGACTGGCCGGGGACCTCCACGCCGACCACCGCTACCGGGCCGCCTGCGCCGCCGCGCTGGCCGGCTGCGGTCGCGGCGGCGACAGGGCCGGGCTCAGCGATGCGGAGCGGGCACGGTGGCGCCAGCGGGCCCGCGAGTGGCTTCGGGCCGAGGTCACCCTCTGGACCAGGGTGCTGGACGGCGGACCGCATGCCGATCGCTTCCTGGTTGCCCAGAAGTTGGCGCATCTGTGGGCCGATCCTGACCTGGACGGGCTGCTGGACGAGGAAGCACTGGATCGGTTGCCGCCTGCCGAGCGCCAGGAATCCCGCGCCTGTGGGGCGAGATCGATGTCCTGATCCGGCACGCTCAAACCATCGATTGATCGTCGGGCGTCCCGGAGGGCGACAGCTCCCTTGGAGACCAGGGCGGTCGCGATGCGGCCGGTCGTGATGCCGCCTCCCGCGACTCTGGCGACGTCATGGCTGCGAGCTTTCGGAGGATGTGCCGCCCGTAGACCCGCTTCATCACCGCCTGCACCACGCGGTTGACGCCGTCGAACGGCTGCGGCATCGGCCGGCGGATGTTGACGATCAACACCACTCGGTCGCCGTCGCTGTGGTTGTAGACCTCGTGCTCCCAGCTATCGTCGAAGAGGACGCTCTCGCCCTCCGTCCAGGTGTAGACCTGGTCCTTCAGCCGGATCGACGGCGGGTCCTTCTCGGGCACGACCAGGCCGAGGTGATAGCGCAGGTAGCCCCGGTACGGCCCCTCATGGGCCGGGATCGACTTGCCCCCCTCCAGGATCGAGAAGAACGCCTCGAACAGCCCGGGGATGCCGTCGAGCAAGGCCGTCGTCCTCGGGCAGCGCGGCAGAAGGCCCGCGGCCGCACCCCCATGACGTCCAGGGGATAGACCTTCCAGTCCTTCTCCGGGTCAACGCGCGCCGAGATGTTGTACTGCATCTCGTCCAGCTCGTGATAGCGGGGGATCGCCCGCTTGTCCGGGAGGATGCCCAGCAGCTCCTCGCGGATGACCGGGTAGTTGCGGTCGAGCTCCCGCAGCTCGGGGCGGGTCGCGGCGATGTCGAAGAAGACCGGACGTCGCGGGCCGCCGATGTGCAGGTCGTAGAAATTGTTGAGCGGGATCAGCAGGCTCTCATAGTTAATCTGGTCGAGGATCATGGGTGTACCTCTGTAGAGAATCGCCGGCCTGTCCATCGGCCGAGTCGTACTGCTCATCCTCGAGACCGGGCCATAGACGGCGAGGAAGCTGAACCTCAAGTCCGGACGGCGGATCCTGCGGCCCACCGCGGACCAGAGCCGCCCGCTCCACCGGTAGAACCGGCCGGAGAGGCGGCTCATCGGGGCCACGGTCCGCGGCAAGATGATGGTGGCGAACCCGTCCCACAGCACCCCACACCAGATCAGGAGACCGGCGGCAGTTTCCAACGAGGATCACATCGTCGTCACCATGGTGGAGGTCCACGCGCCATCCCGCTGCGGTCGGGCGCGGCGGCTGAGAGCCCGTCAGACGCCGCGGTCTTGGCTAGGGGCTGAAGTATCCTGAGAAGGTAGAGGTCGCGTTGGGACGGGCCGGAACGTTCCATGTTTTCAACAGCCCCGTCGCCCCGATGTACGAAGCATATTTTCCGGTGGCCTCCGTGATGACGATGGGGACTGATTGCCTTGTCCGCCTCCTGACTTGGGTGACAGAGGCGGTC
Source organism: uncultured Planctomycetota bacterium (assembly GCA_963815795.1). Classification (GTDB taxonomy): domain Bacteria; phylum Planctomycetota; class Planctomycetia; order Isosphaerales; family Isosphaeraceae; genus JAKAUH01. The sequence goes on from CAWFIC010000019.1 coordinate 22,825, forward strand.
TCGAGAGTGAAATGAATCGTGCCCTGGCTATTGCTCAGGTAAGCATCCCCGACCTGGACGATCGTACCCGACAGCGTTGCTGACCCGTAGCCGCTGAAACGGTCTCTCCCGATCCTCCCTGTGAGGTCCGGGGTCGTTTCCGTCGACCCGTTGATCGTCGTGTGGCCTTTGAAAGTGGCCGGGATCGTGCCGGCGGCCCGGGTCACGACCAGTGCGTGGGTATGGGGAGAGGCCACGGCCAGGCCCGTGCTCAGGGTCAATCGTCCCTCGAGCGCCTCGAAACCCAGGGACCGCTTCTGTCTCGGACAGATTCGGTTCATGATCGTTTGCTCCCAATCGAAGAGGTTCTGTTCCCACCGGGCGCGACGAGGTTTCCCGCCGGGACGATCGCGCCAGATCGATCCCGGCCGTGCGGACAACCCCGGCCGGCTTTCGACCGAGGATGTGGTTCGTTACATCTCTCGAGACCGCTCATCCGGCCTGGAGACGCGGCTGGGCGGTCCGGATCTGCTGCATGTTCCTTGAGGATCCGGGCGACCTCGCCGATGACCTCGGGGTACGCCAGGCAGAGATGCCATCCGCTCACCAGCAACTCGGAGGTCGCATCCGGCAGATGGGAGCTGGCATACGGCACCTCGCCATCACCCCCCTCGGGCCGGGGAGGATTCCTCCGGTCGGCGATGATCGAATGCCGCTCGATCCTCGGATCGATGGGCAGGCCGTCGATGGCCAGTAGCAAGGGATGTCTCCAGACAAGCTGATCGACACTGGTCTGCAATCCCGCTCGGAACGCCGGACTGAAGGCCTCCGGGCCGTTGGCGGCCAGGAGCGCCGCATGAGCCTGTTGCAAGCTGGCGGATGGGCCCACGAAACGCGATGCGACGGTGCGGATCGGCTCGACGTCGAGCGGGCTCCCCCTGTGGGGCGTGGCGATGAAGATGAGCCGACGGACTTCCGGCAAGGGCTGGTAGACCATCTCCCCCCGCAGCAGTTCGAGGGCCTGGGCAGGGCCGGCCAACTCGTCGATGGGGCGATCGGTGATGAGATCCCAGAGCTTCGAGCCGCTGTCCTGGGCGATCATCTTGCAAAGGAGCCCCCCCGAGCTATGCCCGATGAGGACCATGCGGTCCCAGGACCGATCCGCCCGGTCGGGATCGAGTCGGCCCCTGAGTGCCCGCAGCTCCCGACGCAGCAAGAAGGCGGAGTGCGGGATCGAGCCGCCCCCGGAATAAGCGAAGGTCAAGAACTGGATTCGCCCGCTCACGCGCGGGTCGGCTTCCAGGGCCTTGACCATGGGTTCCCAAAGTCGCGGGCCGCCCCACAGCCCGTGCACGAGCACGACGGGAATTTTCCCCTTTGCGTAGGGGCGCAACAACGAGAGGCCGAGCGGCTTGAAGCGGAACTCGCCAGTGGCGGAGGATGTTCTCGAACTGGTGCCTAAGCCGACGGACGGCGACGTCGAGGGGTGCGTGGCCGCGGACCCAGGACCTTCGGGTCCCGCGGGGCCGGCCGTCTTCGAACCGGCGTCGATCGGCAGGATCGAGACGAGGATCGCGAGGTTCTGGAATGCGCGACGCAAGGCCTCCTCCTCCGGACAAGATCTCCGGCCATGATCCTTCGAGGTCATATAAGAGATTGTCTAAGAAAACTCGCCAACAAGATTTGTATGAAAGCAGCAACTATGCCAAATGCTGAAATCTACGATTTTCCTGGTCGGCGGCTAGGAAAGGACCACTGGAGGCGATCGTCACGCACGACCCGGGGGCGGGAATTCCGGACTCGAGGTCGCTGACTGGCCCCCGTGGCAGGAAAACGGCCATCGGCTCTCACTCGAACCTCAGGGCTTCGATCGGATCGAGTCTCGAGGCCTTCCACGCGGGGTAATAGCCGAAGATCACGCCGACGGTGACGGAGACCGAGACCGAAGCGAGCACCGCGATCAGCGAAGGTTCGGTCGGCCAGCGGGCCACGAGACGGACGAGGACCGAGGCGGTCCGTCCGACGGCGATGCCGGCCGCCCCCCCGAGGAGGCAGAGGACGACGGCCTCGACGAGGAACTGGCGGAGGATGTCGCGGGAGCGGGCGCCGACGGCCATGCGCAGGCCGATCTCGCGGTATCGTTCGGTGACTGTCACGAGCATGATGTTCATGATCCCGATCCCGCCGACGACCAGGGCGATCAGGGCGACGCACAAGAGCAGTCCGGCCACGAGGCCCACGGTCCCCCGGACCGCGCGGACGACCTCGGTGAAGTCGCGGACCGCGAAATCTCCGGGTTCGCCCGGCGCGATCCGGTGCCGCAGGCGCAGCACGCGAGTGACCTCGCCCATCGCGGCTGGGATCTCCTCGGTCGAGGAGGCGCGGAGCAGGATCGAATCGACGTTGGATAACCGCTCCAGCCGTGGGGTGTCGATCATCTGAGTCGCGGAGAGGGTCGGAAAGAGAGCGGCGTGTCCTCGAGGGTAGCGCCGATTCATCGCATCGACCAGGGCCGCTGGATCCGACCGGGGACTGTCCGTGTGGCCGCCGGAGGAGGCCGTCGCGGAGCTCACCCGGAACTTGACCGTCGTCCAGGGCGCCAGGAGCAGGTCGTCCTGGTCCTCGCCGATGATGTCGGCGCCCTTGCGGCTCAGGACGCCGATGACCCTCAAGGGGACGTCGTTGACATACACCTCCTCCCCGACCGGCGACTGCTCGTCGAACAGCTCGCGCGCGACCGTCTGGCCCAGCAGGCAGACCATCGCGACGTCGCGGACGTCGCGATCGGTGAACGATTGCCCCTCTTCCAGGTCCTCCCACTCCCTGACCCGGAGATACCCCGGTGTCGTGCCGATGAAGGCGCTCGGGACCCAGTTCTTGTTGCCGTGGACGACCTGCCGGCGGGCGAAGACCAAGGGGGCCAGGCTGTCGACGCTCGGGCATTCGTGGAGGATGGTCTCAGCGTCTTCGGGGGTCAGGGTCTTGACGCTGCCGCTGCCGAGGCTGACCCCGTTGCGCGACGCCGCGCCGGCCTGGACGACGATGTTGTCGACCCCGGTCTTGGTCAAGAGCGAGCGAATCGCCGTCCACGCTCCCTTGCCGATCTCCGAGATGGCGAGCAGCGAGCCGACGCCGATGATGATGCCCAGGGTCGTCAGCGCCGACCGCATGGCGTTGCGGCGGATCGATCGCAAGGCCGTTGCGGTCGACCGGGCGAAGAATCGCATGTCTTCGCCGGCCGTCTTGCGCCGAGGCGTCGGAGGGTCGAGGATCGTCCGGGGCGAGCTGGTCGATCCGATGGCCACTTCCGCCGCCCCGAGCCCGCCTCTCTCGGCCGGCACCTGTCGGGCCGTCGGCCGATCGACCAGGGGATCGTCGTCGAAGACCAGCCCGTCGCGCATCCGGATGATCCTGCCGGCATGGGCGGCGACGGTGGGGTCGTGCGTCACGAGGACGATGGTCAGCCCGTCCTCGCGATTGAGCTCGCGGAAGAGGTCGAGGATCTCTTCGCCCGTCTTCGAGTCGAGGTTGCCGGTCGGCTCATCGGCGATCAGCAGCGAGCATCGGTTGACGAGCGCCCGGGCGATCGCGACGCGCTGCTGCTCGCCCCCCGAGAGCCGCGAAGGCTCGTGATCGATCCGATCGCCCAGGCCGACCCGCTCGAGCAGCGCCCGCGCCCGGGCACGGCACTCGCCCTGGGAGAGGTTATGTGACCCATAGGCCAGGGGCATCATGACGTTTTCCAGGGCCGTCATTCGCGGCAACAGGTCGAAGTTCTGGAAGACGAACCCGACCTGCGCGCTTCGCAGCAGCGCCCGCTCCGCTTCGCCGAGCCCCGTGACATCCCGATGATCGAACCAGTAGTGGCCGCTGGTCGGACGGTCGAGGAAGCCGAGGAGGTTGACGAGCGTCGTCTTGCCCGAACCCGAGGCCCCCATGAGGGCGACCATCTCGCGCCGCGCGATCGAGAGCGAGACACCGCGGAGCACGGGCACGTCGATCGCCCCCCGCGTGTAGACCTTGTGGACCCCTTCCAACCCGATGAACTCCACGATCGACTCTCCACGGCCCGTGGCCTATTTCTTCGGCGACTCGCTCCAGGTATGCGGCAGGATCGACAGGGCGTCGGCATCGGCTTCGATCCGGTTGGCGGCGACGACGACCTCGGTGTCCTCTCCCAGTCCCTCGGCTGCGACCTCGGTGACGACGCCATCGGAGAGGCCGACGCGGACCTCTACCGGCCTGACGAACTCGCCCTGCCTGATCCAGAGGTACCCACCCGCGTCATCGGAGGAGCGATACGAACCGCCGGGTTGCCTCTCGGTCGACGCGCGCCGGCGGAGGGTCAGCGCGTAGGTCGTGCGCACCTCGGGGATCACGTCTTGCACTCGCGGCTGCCAGCGCAGTGCGGCATTGGGGACGAGCAGGACGCCCCGCCGGACCCGGACCTCGAACTCGAGTCGCGCCGTCAGGTACGGCAGGAGGCGGCCGGCGGAGTTGTCCACCGCGACGACGACCGTGTACGTCACGATGTTCTGGCTCATGCTCGCGTTCAAGCGGATCTGCGAGACTTTTCCGTCGAACGTCTCGCCCGGCAGGGAGCTGACGGTGAACCGGACCCCTTGCCCCTCGCGGATCGAGCCGATGTCCGTCTCGTTGACCGACGACCAGATCTCCAGGCGGTCCAGGTCCCTCGCGATCAGGAAGAGGCTCGGGGCATTCAGGCTGGCGACGACGGTCTGGCCGACATTGATGCGGCGGTCCAGTACAATCCCCTTCACGGGGGAGCGGATCGTGGTGTACCCGAGGTTGACGACGGCCTCTTCGAGGTCGGCCTTCGCGACGAGCAGGGTGCTCTGGCTCACGGCCAGGGCGGCCCTGGCCGAATCGTCATTGGCGAGGCGCTCGTCGTATTCCTGTTCGGCGATGATGGCCGTGCCGCGGGCCTTGAGCTTGCGAGCCCGGTCCAGCTCGCGGTCGGCCTGGCGGAGCTTGGCATCGGCCTGCTCGATGTCGGCCTCGGCCTTGGCGACCCGGCCGCGCGCCTGGTCGAGGCGCGCCTGGTACAACGCGGCGTCGAGGTGGGCGAGCACGGTCCCCCGCTCGACCCGCGAGCCGTAGCTGATCGTCTTGCTCGGGGTGTGCGGGTCGGCGGCGAAGCTCTCGATCCGGCCGGCCACCTGGGCGCCCACGTTGAACGACTTCCTCGGGCTCGATGGTGCCGGTCGCATTGATCGTGGACCGCAAGTCGCCCCGCTTGATCCGGGCCGTGCGATACGACACGCGCCGGGTCTGCGCGTCGTTCCAGCACCAGATCCCGACGGCACCGCCGCCCCAGAGCAGACCCAGCAACAAGAGGAGCTTCTTCATCGATTCGAGCCCTTTCCGGGCCGCTCAGGCCCAAGCATCGCTGAAACCCAGGGCCGACTCCTCGAGGAGACGTCCGTCCTGGAGCCGGACGACGCGGTCGGCGACGTCGAAATACGCCTCATCGTGGCTGATCACCAGGAGCGCCTTGCCCTCGGCCCTCAGCTCTGGGAGCAGCTTGGAATAGAAGAACTGCTTGAACGAGGAGTCCTGATTGGCGGCCCACTCGTCGAGTATGAAGATCGGCCGATCCTCGAGACAGGCGCCGAGCAAGGCGAGCCGGCGCCGCTGCCCCTGGGAGAGGTCGGTGGTCGAAAACGAGCTCCGCTCGGACCGTGACCTCGCTGGCCAGCCCCAGGTCTTCCAGCCCCTCGCGGGCCCTCGCCTCGATGCCATCCCGGCCGAGCCCATTGAGGTCGGGGAAGAGATGGCCGTCGGCGAAGACGACCGAGACGAGCTGTCGATAGGCCTCGTGGTCCTCGTGCCCGAGCACCCGCCCGTCGAGCCGGATGGTGCCCGCCTCCGGCGAGTACAGCCCCGAGATCAGCTTGACCAGGGTCGTCTTGCCGCAGCCGTTTCCCCCGGCCAGGATGACGATCTCTCCCCTCCGAAGGGTCAGGTCGACGGGGCCCAGCACGAAGCCCGCCTCTTGATGCCCGTCGCGATAGGCGAACGTCGCGGCTTCGAGGCTGACCGAGTCGTGGAAGCGCCAGGGGCCTCGCCGGGGCCGGCCGGCCCTCGGCCGCGTCACCGTGCCGTTCGAGGGCAGGGATCAGGGACTGGACCTTGAGGAGCGATGCCCGCGCCCGGCCAACGATCGGCAGCCAGGTGAGGATCGTGTCGAGCGGCGTCATCAGGTACAGGACGACCAGGACGGCCGAGACGAGCGTCGGCAGCCCGATCGGCTCGAGGCGTGGGACGGCGAAGAGCAGCACTCCGATGAAGCCGAAGAACGCGAGCTGGCTCCAGCCTTCGGCGACCGCGAAGCCGCTGAGGCCGCGGACCATGTCGCGGCGCACGCAAGCCATGGTGGGCTCGACCGACTCGGCGAGGAACGACGCGCGACGTCCGCGATGGAGCTTCAGCTCGCGGAACCCGCCGATCAGGGTGCGGAAATGGCCGACGAGGGCATCTTGACGATCCCGCGCCCGTCGGAGTTCCGCGACGCCGCGCGAAGACAGGAACACGTATGCGGCGATCGCCAGAGCGGCGAAGCTGACCCCGCACGCGAAGATCGCCGGCGAGAGCCAGCCGATGTATGCCAGGCAGGCGATCACGATCGGGATGTTGATGCAGAGGTGCGGAACACCGACCATCGCATTGGCGATCAGGACGATGTCTTCGGTGAGTGCGGCCAGCAGGGCCGAGGTGTCGATCGACTCGAACTCGCGCAGGGGCAGCTCGAGCGTGCGCCGGACGATGTGCAGGCCGAGCTCCGCGACCGTCCGCTGCCCCAGCTTCACCATGCCGACCTGGCCGATGACCCGCGCCGCAGCCGACACGAGGCAGAGCCCAGCGAAGGCCCATACCGTGGTGGACGGAGTGGACCGCTCGCGCGCCAGCTCGCCCTGGATCAGCGCGATGAGCGCGATTCCGGCCACGCCACCGGTCACCCCGGCAGTCGCCGAGAGGATCACGATGCCCCGAGAAGACCGGAGTAAGAGCCGCACGAGATTCATCGAGGATCGACCCCTTCCGCGGTGGTTTCCAAGCGTTCGATCTCAACGGAGAGGATTCCGGCCAGCCGCTCGACGGCCGGTCGTTGCATGATCGTGTAGTGATCGCCGGCGAGCTGATAGGCCGTGATTCCCCCGGTAACCAGGGAATTCCAGCCCCGTGGCGACTTACCCTTGACGCCATCCTGCCCGGATCCCGCCCGGACCAGGACGACGCGGCCGGAGTAAGTCCGCGGCCGGTAGGCGTCCAGGGCCAATCGGTCGGCCCGGAATACGTCATGGAGTCGCCGCAGGCGCTCGGGCCCGATCTCGTGGGTCAGCTCGCGTTCGAGGAACGACGGGTCGATGGCCCCATTACGAATCGATTCGGGGTCGCGGGCGAGGAGGTCATGGAGCGTCGCACGGGTCTCACGACCCGAGCCTCGGACCAGGTCGGCCGCGAAGGCCATCAGGCTCGCGCGTTCGTCGGCGGGACGCGGATCACGGCGCGGGACGGGCACCGAACAATCGATCAGGGAGACCAGCGACACCTCGCTCCCCGCCGCCACGAGCTGGCTGGCCATCTCGAGGGCGACGATGCCTCCCATCGACCATCCGCCCAGCAAATAAGGTCCTCGGGGAAGCTCCGCGCGAAGGGTGTCGACATAGCGAGCGGCCATACGCACGAGGTCCGTCTCGGGCGTTTCGTCATCGTCAAGGCCGACCGCCTGCAGCCCGAGGACGGGGCGTACGCCATCGAGGCAGCGGGCCAGCGTATTATAGCAGAGGACGCCGCCGCCAATCGGATGCACGAGGACCAGCGGCGGGCCCGGTCCCGTGGCGCCGAGGTTGACCAGCGATGAACGCCGCTTCGATCCGACCGGCGCGCGAAGCCGCGCGGCGAGGTCCTCGATCGTCGCGCCGCGTAGCAGGTCCGACAAGGCCAGGGATCGTCCGAAGCGCTCCTCGATCCGCGCCGCCAGCCGGACCGCCAGCAGCGAGTGTCCGCCCAGGTCGAAGAAGTCATCCGTCACGCCGATCGGCCGGAGCTGCAGCAAGTCCTCCCAGATCGCGGCGAGCTGCCGCTCGATCTCGTCGCGAGGCAAGACGCGTTCACCGGCCGCTGTGGGTTCATCGGGCAGCGATGTCAGCAACGTCGGACGATCGACCTTGCCGGAGGGGGTCTGGGGGATGTCCTCCACGACCCGGAATTGTGTCGGGATCATCGGGCGCGGAAGCTTGTCGCGGAGGTGGCGCCGGACTGCGTCGACCAGGTGTGTGCGGCCATCCTCGCCGACGATACAGGCGATGAGGCGGCGGCCGTCGGCACCGTCCTCCCGGGCGATGACAGCGGCCTCGCGGACCCCCGGGCACGAGGCGATGGCGGCCTCCACCTCGGCGAGCTCGACGCGGACGCCGCGCACCTTGACCTGGCCGTCGCGGCGGCCGAGCAGCTCGAGGACGCCACCTTCGCGCCACCGGGCGCGGTCGCCGGTCGCGTACAGGCGCGATCCTGGTTGACCGTGGGGGTCGGGCCGGAAGCGTTCGGCGGTCTGGCGGGGGCTGTTGACGTAGCCGCGGGCGACGCCCGGGCCGCCGATGTGGAGCTCGCCGACCACGCCCGGAGGGACGGGCTCCCCCCGTCCGTCGAGGACATACGCCCGTACCCCGGGCAGGGGCCGGCCGATCGGCGCGGGCCTATCCTCGCGCGAGTCCGCCAGCGGTCCCTCGAAGCATGCGCTGTCGATGCTGGCCTCAGTCAGGCCGTAGCTATTGAGCACCCGGCCCGTCCGGCCGACGAGCGATTGCAGCCGGCGGTACAGCTCGCCGCGAACGGTGTCGGAGCCGACGGCCAGCAGCCGGACCCCGGCCAGGTCGCCGCCGGTCCGCTCCAAGTGCGCGGCCAGCGGTTCCGCCAGCGCCGGGACGAGCTCGAGGCACTCGATGCGCTCGCGCCGGATCAGCCCGGCGAGCGCCGTCGGGTCCAGGATGACCTCGCGTGCGCCGGCAACGAGCGTGCCGCCGGTGGTCAGGGCGCGGACCCACTCACCGGTGAAGACGTCGAAGGCGAAGCCGGCGGCCTGGAGGTGGCGGAGCGGGCGCGGGCGGAGCTCATACGCCGCCTCCCAAGCGGCGGCGATCGCCATCAGGCCGCAATGGGGAACGAGCACACCCTTGGGACGCCCGGTGCTGCCCGAGGTGAAGACGATATAGGCGAGGTTCTCGTCGTTCAGGGGTACCGCGGGATTCTCGGGGCTCTCCGCCGCGATGGCGTCAGCCTCGGCATCGAGGTCGATCATCATCGCCACGGAACGCGGGCTCCGCTCGCGGGTGCCCCGCTCGACAATCACGAGGGGCACGCGGGCGATGTCGAGCATGTCCTCGAGCCGCGCCGGCGGCGTCGACGGCTCGAGCGGCAGATAGGCGCCGCCGGCCTTCAGGACCCCCAGCACGGCGACGATCCGATGAATCGGGTCGTCGAGGAGCAGGCCAACCCGGACTTCGGGGCCGACGCCCCGCGAGCGGAGGTGATGCGCCAATCGGTTCGCACGCGCGTTCAATTCCGCATACCACAGCGTCTTCCCGTCCGCGACGAGCGCCGAGGCGTAGGGCGTCACCCGGGCCTGGGCCTCGAAGCGGTCGTGGATGCCCGGCAGCTCGGGCGGATCGAGCGGAGCCGGCTGACCGACCGAGCTGGACGGCACGAGACCCCACCGGATGACATCTCGACGCTCGCCGACCGAGAGTAGGGACAGCTCGGACAGCCGGCGCTCCGGATGGACGACCAGGTCTTCGAGTAGCCTGGCGTAGTGCCGCGCGAACCGTTCGATGGTCCGGGCTTCGAACAGGTCCGTGTTGAACTCGATCGAGCCGTGGAACCCGTCGGGCGCATCGGCGAATCCGAGCGCGAGGTCGAACTTCGCCGTGCCCGTGCCCCGATCGGCATCGAACGGCGAGATTGCCAGCTCGGTCGGGACCGCATCGGGCATGGCATTGTTCTGGAGGACGAACATCACCTGGAACAGCGGCGAACGACTGGCGTCCGGGCGCGGGCCGAGGGCGGGGATGAGGACTTCGAGCGGGATCTCCTGGTGTTCGAACGCCTCCAGGGCGACGTCGCGGACCCGCGCGAGGAATTCGCGCCCGGTCGGATCCCCCGAGAGGTCGGCGCGAAGCGCGAGCATGTTGACGAGGTAGCCGATCAATCGTTCGGTTTCCGGCCTCGCCCGGTTGGCCACCGGCGATCCGACGGCGAAATCGTCCTGGCCGCTCCATCGACCCAGCAGCAGCTCGAAGGCGGCGAGCAGCGCCATGTACGGCGTGACGCCCTCGCGCCGGCAGAGCGCGCGGACCGCCTCGGAGAGTTCCGGCGAAATCACCAGGGGAATCATATCGCCGCGGGGGCTCCGGATCGGCGGACGTGGCCGATCCGCCGGCAGCTCCAGGGACGGCACGCCGGCGAGACGACGTCTCCAGTGCTCGATCGCATCGGTCCACGCGCCAGCTCGGAGCTGCTCGCGCTGCCAGAGGACGAAGTCGGCATACTGGACCGGCGGCTCGGGCAACGGGGAGGGGAGGCCCTGGCGATCGGCCTCGTAGAGCGCCGCCAGCTCGCCGGCGGCGACGCCCAGGGACCAGCCATCGGTGATCAGATGGTGCATCGTCACCAGCGCGGCTTGATCGACCTCCCCCAATCGGAGGACCCTGACGCGGATCAATGGGCCGCGGTCCAGGTCGAACGGGCGCCGGGACTCGTCGATCGCCAGCCGCCTGGCCTCGGTCTCCCGATCCCCGGGCGGCAAGGCGGTCAGATCGACGGCTTCGATCGTCGTCCGGAGCGTGGGTGCGATCACCTGGTGCGGCGTGCCGCCGCTGGCGACGAAGGTCGTGCGGAGCGACTCGTGCCGGCGGACGAGCTCGTCGAAGCTCCGCCGGAGCGCGCCGAGATCGAGCGGTCCCGCGATCCTCACGGTCGCGGTCACGTTGAACGTCGGCTGCCCGGCGCGAGCTGATCGAGGAACCAGAGGGCTTCCTGCGAGAAGGAGAGCGGTAGGTGGCCGACCCGGGCGGCGGGTTGGATCGGTGCAGCCTCGCGCGGTGCGTCACCGCGTCGCATCGCCTCGATCCGCTCGGCCAGCCCGGCGATCGTCGGAGATTCGAACAGGGCACGGAGCGGAATCTCGACGCCGGTCGCTTCGCGGAGCCGCGAGACGACCTGCGTCGCCAGCAGCGAGTGGCCGCCGACGTCGAAGAAGTTGTCGTGGGCGCCGATCCGCTCCAGCCGCAAGACCACTTTCCAGGCGGACGCCACCGCTTCCTCGACCGGCCCGCGAGGGGCCACGAATGAGGCGTCGGGCCGCGTCGGGCCAGCTCCGGGATCCGGCAGGGCGTCTCGATCGAGCTTCCCATTGGGCGTCAGCGGGAGGGTCTCCAGCACCAGGAGTGCCGATGGGATCATGGGTTCGGTGAGCGAACTCCGGAGGAAGCGGCGCCATTCGTCGTCGTCCGGTGCCGTTCGTCCCGCCGCCAGTGTCACATAGGCGACCAGGCGGCGATCGTCGGGCCCGTGCTCGCGTGTGACCACCGCGGCCTCGCGCACCGCGGGATGGCGTACGAGCGCCTCCTCGATCTCCCCCGGTTCGATCCGGAATCCACGGACCTTGACCTGGCGATCCACCCGGCCGAGGTATTCGAGGTTGCCGTCCGGGCGCCAGCGGGCGAGGTCCCCCGTACGGTAGAGGCGTCCGCCCGGTGCCGGGGCAAATGGATCGGGGATGAACCGCTCGGCCGTCAAGGCGGGCCTGCGATGGTATCCCCGCGCCACCCCGGCACCGCCGATGTACAGCTCGCCCGCGACGCCGACGGGCACGGGCACGAGATCCCCATTCAGGACGTAGAGGCGCGTGTTGGCGATCGGGCGGCCGATCGGGATGGGGCCCGAGATCGGCCGGTCGCCCGGCACGCGATAGATGCAGCATCCGACCACCGTCTCGGTCGGGCCGTACTCGTTGATCAATGCCGTCTCGGGCGCGTGCCGCCGCCAGAAGTCGACGTGCTCCGACGTCAGTTGCTCGCCGCCGATCACGAAGGCGCGCGTCCTGCCTCCGGCGTCCCCGGCATCCAGTTGATCGCCGAGCCACCGGAGATGCGCCGGAGTGATCTTGACCAGGCTGTAGTCGCGCGAGCGCCGGAGTGCCTGGCTCAGTTGCTCGACGCCCAGGTCCTCATCGAGCAGGTCAACGCGACGGCCCGCGATCAGCGGGGCGAGCAACGCGGTGATCGTTAGGTCGAACGAGATCGACGAATGGACCGGTGACCCTTGTCCCTCAGGGACGGCGTAAGCCCGCGCGCACCAGCCCAGGTAGTTCGCCAGGCCGAGGTGGTGGATCATGGCCCCCTTCGGCCGGCCCGTCGATCCCGAGGTATAGATCACGTAGGCGAGGTTGCGGAGCCCCGCGCCGCCGGCGAGGTTCCCGTCCGGCTCCGCGGCCATCGTCTCCCAGTCGTGATCGAGGCAGACGACCGCGGCGGACGAGGCAGGGAGTCGTCCGAGCAGACCTTCCTGTGTCAGGAGGACCGCGGGGCGCGCGTCGCCGAGCATGTAGGCCAGCCGCTCGGCCGGATAGGACGGGTCCAGCGGCACGTAGGCGCCACCCGCCTTGAGCACCGCCAGCAGCCCCACCACCATCGCGGCTGACCGGCCGGCGCAGAGGCCGACCAGGACCTCGGGCCCGACGCCCAGGCCGCGGAGGCGGCGGGCCAGGCGGTTGGCGCGGGCGTTGAGGTCGGCGTAGGTGAGCGGACCGCCGGCGCCGGTGAGGGCGACGGCGTCGGGCGTCCGCTCCGCCTGCACCTCGATCCAGCGGTGGACGCACCGCAGCTTCGCCCAGGACTGGCCACTCATCTCGTCGGGTTGCCTCGGCAGCACGATTTCCGGGGACCGGGCGATGCGTGACCGGGTCGCACTATTCATGGGTCGCGACCTCCATGAAAGGGAGTTCATAAAGCGAGGAGTTCGCGTCGTCTTCCGACTCGTCGAAGGTCAGGGCCAGATCGTCGATCGCCCCGGCGTTCCATCCCAGCGAGCAACTGGTCCCGTTCTTCCGGGGTGAGCATGCACAGCGCACCGATCGGGCGATCGGGATGGGCGAGGATCTCGTCGAGCAGGATACGGTAGTGGGCCAGCATGCGGTCCGCGGTCGCGGCGTCGAAGAGGTCGCTGCTGAACTCCATCGTGAGCCGCAGGCCCTCCGCGACTTCCGTGGCGAAGAGGGTCAGGTCGAACTTCGATGACCGGCTCGGGAGTTCGATCGGGGTGAGGAGGAGGCCGGGCGTCCGCAATTCCGGCAGCGGGGCGTTCTGGAGGGCGAACATCACCTGGAAGAGTGGGCCGCGGCTCGAGTTGCGATTGGGGCGGACGAGCGGTGACCAGCTCATCGAAGGGGAGGTCCTGATGGGCGTAAGCGTCCATCGCCGTCCGGCGGACGCGACGGAGCAACTCGCGGAACCCGGGATTGCCCGAAAGGTCGCCGCGCATGACGAGCGTGTTGACGAAGAACCCGATCAGGCCTTCCAGCTCGGCCCGCGTTCGCCCGGCGATCGGTGATCCGACGGCGATGTCCGCTTGCCCCGATTGGCGTTGCAAGAGCACCTGGAACGCGGCCAGGAGCGTCACGTACAGGGTCGCACCCTCGCGTCGGCCGAGGGCCCGCACCGCGTCGAGCGTGCTCTTCGGCAAGATCGCCGACCGTTCGCCGCCCCGCTCGCTGGCGACGGACCGGCGGGGTCGGTCCGTGGGCAGCTCGAGATCGGGCAGGCCCGCAAGCGCCTCCCTCCAGTAATCGAGCTGTGCCTCCAGGGCAGGACCCCCGAGCCAATCCCGCTGCCAGATCGCGTAATCGGCGTACTGGAATCGGCAGCTCGGGGAGCGGAGACGGCTCGCCCAGCCGGAACGCCTCGTAGAGCGCCGAGATTTCCCGGATCAGAATGCCGATCGACCAGCCGTCGGAGATGGCGTGGTGCATCGTCACCATCGCGATGTACTCTTGCTCGGCCAGTCGCAGCAATCGGGCGCGGACGAGCGGCCCACGGGCCAGGTCGAACGGCCGTTCCACTTCCTCGCGGATGCGGTCCAGGGCACGCCGCCTCACGCTCATCCGCCGGGAGTTCGCTGAGATCCTCCACCGCCATCGGCAGTTCGAGCGTGTCCGCGATGACCTGGCGCGGGACCCCGTCGTCGGAGACCAGGGTGGTCCGCAGCGCTTCATGTCGGCGTACGACTTCGTTGAGGGCCCTCTCGAGGGCGAGGGTGTCGAGACCGCCGACGAGCCTCACGGCCGCGGGAACGTGATAGGCCGATTGGCCCGGCTCCATCTGATCGAGGAACCAGAGCCGCTGCTGTGCGAATGAAGCGGGAAGAGGAATGTCGCGCCCGACCCGCGTGAGTGGCGGGGCCTGGGGAGCGCCGCCGTCCGCCATGGCCGTCTCGACGGCGCTCGCCAGTCGCGCGATGGTCGGTCCTTCGAGGAAGTCCTTGAGGGACGGCTCGACGCCGAAGATGTGTCGGAGCCGCGCCAGGAGCTGGACGGCCAGGAGCGAGTGGCCTCCCCGCTCGAAGAAATTGTCGCGGGCGCCGGACGGCTCTCCGCCAAGCAGCTCGTTCCAGACCTCGGCGATCGCCTGTTCGATCGGCCCTCGGGGCGGCACGAATCCCGCGCCGCGAGCAAGCGCCAACTGACGGGGGTCGGGGAGAGCCTGGCGGTCGACCTTGCCGTTGGGTGTCAGCGGGAGGGCATCCAGAATCGTGAACGTCGACGGGATCATGTACTCGGGCAGACGGCTCCGGAGCCATTGTCGCCATTCCGCAGCGATGGCCGGACGCGTGCCATCGCGCGGGATGACGTAAGCCGCCAGGCTCATTTCCGCGGTCGTATCGCGGCGGGCGTCGACCACCACAGCCCGGACGTGGGGGTGGCTCCCTAGCGCCGCCTCAACCTCGCCCAGCTCGACGCGGAACCCGCGGATCTTGACCTGCTGATCGATACGTCCCAGGCATTCAAGTGTCCCGTCGGGCCGCCAGCGGGCGAGGTCGCCCGTCCGGTAGAGTCGACCGCCGGGCGGATTGCCGAACGGGTCGGGGAGGAACCGCTCGGCCGTCAGGCCCGGCCGATTTCGGTAGCCGCGCCGAGCCCGATGCCGCCGATATAGAGCTCGCCCGCCACGCCGGCCGGGACGGGCCGGAGCCGCCGATCGAGCACATGGAGGCGCGTGTCTGGCGATCGGCCGCCCGATCGAGACCGCGCCGTGGCCTGGCTCGACCTGGCACGCAGACGACCACACGGTCGTCTCGGTCGGACCGTAGAGGTTCCAGAGCGCGGCGCCCTTGTCGGCCAGCCGATCGGCCAGTGCCCGGGGGAGCGCCTCGCCGCCGCAGAGCATCGTGAGCGTCGGCTTGCCTCGCCAGCCGGCTTCGAGCAGCGATCGCCACGTGGCCGGCGTCGCCTGGAGGAAAGTGATCCGCGGGTCGTCGAGACGAGCGGCCAGGCGGCTCGCGTCGGCGGCCAAGTCCCGGTCGATCAGGTCAACCCGGCCTCCGACGATCAGCGGGAGGAAGAGCTCGAGCGCCGCGATATCGAAGGAAAGGGTCGTCACGGCCAAGAGCGTGTCCCGCTCGCTCATCGAGAGCAGGTCCCGCATCGATCGGAGCAGGTTATCGAGCGCACTGTGGCTGACCTGGACGCCTTTGGGCCGGCCGGTCGAGCCGGAAGTGTAGATGGCATACGCGAGATTCGCCGCGATCGCCCCGCCGTCGAGGTTCGCGCCATCGTCATCGTCCGCCGCCGACCATTCCTCATCGATGCAGACGACGCGTGCGCCGCAATCCGGCAGATCGGGGCGCAGATGCCGTTCGCTCAGGACGATGGAGAGCCGCGCGTCGTCGAGCATGAAGGCCAGGCGGTCCGGCGGATAGGACGGGTCGAGGGGCAGGTAGGCGCCGCCGGCCTTGAGGACCGCCAGCAGACCGACCACCATCGCGGCGGAGCGTCCGGCGCAGAGGCCGACGAGGACCTCGGGCCCGACGCCGAGGCCGCGGAGTCGGCGGGCGAGGCGGTTGGCGCGGGCGTTGAGCTGGGCGTAGGTGAGCGACCCCGTAGGCATCGCTCACTGCGAGGGCTTCGGGTGTCCGCTCCGCCTGCATCTCGACACGGCGATGGACCAGGCCGGGCCGTTCCCGGCGAGGGTCGCCCCGCTCTCGCAGCAGCCGCGCGACCAGCTCGCGCTTCTGCTCCAGACTCAACTCGCCACTCTGTTCGACGGAATACATGGTGTTTGCCTCATCCATTAGCGGAGTTGAGCGATCAGCACGTCGAGTTCCTCTCCGGTGAGCCCGTCGAGGTCCAGGCCATCCGGGTGCACGTCATCTCGGTACGCGGTCGCTGGCCCGATCCGTCGTTCCTGCTCGCCGCCGATCACCGCCGTCAAGTCGGCGATTCGCCCTTCGGGCTCTGCGGCCATGGCCTCGAGCAGGGTCCGGAAGTGCACGAGCATGCGTTCGATGGTGCGGGGATCGAACCGATCCGCGTCGAAGCTGATCCGGATCTCCAGCGCGGTGCGCGGGAGCACCGTGACGGTGATCGGGTAATGGGTCCGCTCCAGGTACTGCGCCGACTCGATGCCCAGCCGGTCGGCGCGTTCTTGCAGCGAGCCGACGAACGGCAGGTTCTGGACGATCACGATGCTCTCGAAGAGCGGCATGCCCGGCGGTACCTCGCTCCAGGTTTGGATCTTCGAGGGCGGGATGGCTTCGAATTGCCGCAGCTCGACCATGGTCGCCTGGAGCTCGCGGAGCCACGCGACGAGCTCGGCGTTCTCGGCCACCCGGGCGCGAAGCGGCAGGACGTTGATGAACATCCCGACCATCGACTCCACCCCCGCCAGCTCCGCGGGACGTCCGGAGACGGTGACCCCGAAGGCCACGTCGTCCTGGCCGCTGTACCGGCCCAGCAGCAGGGCCCAGGCGCCCTGGAACAGAGTGCTCAAGGTGAGCCGGCGCGATCGTCCCAGCGCCAGGATGGCGGTCGTCGCATCCGCGGAGAGCGTCGTCTGGCGCTCGGCGACCGCCTCGGCCGCCGCCCCCGGGCGACCCGGTGAGGAATCGTCCACGCCGAGCGGCGTCGCCGCGGTGAAACCGTGCAAGTACCGGCGCCAGTGACTTTCGGAATGCCGGTCGTCCTGATTGCGCAACCAGGCCACATAGTCCCGGAACGGTCGTCCCGGCCTGAATTCGGGCTCTCGCCCGCGCCGGATCGCCTCGTAGATGTCGAGGATCTCGTGGAGCAGGATCGCCAGGCACCAGCCGTCGACCACGACGTGGTGAATGCTCCAGATGAGCCGGTGCACGTCGTCTCCGAGCCGGAAGACGGCCAGCCGCGACAAGGGGGGCCGGGAGAGGATGAATCCGCGCCGTCGGTCGGAACCGAGATAGGCCGTGATCCGCTCGTCCTGTTCGAGAGCCGTCAGCCCGCGCCAATCCTGGTAATCGCAGGGTTGATCGGCGTGACGGTGGACGACGTGGTACGATTCGCCGAGGTCCGTCCAGTGTATCGTCGAACGCAGCGCGGGGTGCCGCGCGACCAGGCGATGCCACGCCTCGCGGAAGGCGGGAAGGTCGAGTTCGCCTCGCAGGCGACAGACGAATTGTTCGACGTAGCGGCCCGCCTCCGGGTCGGCGAGGGTGTGGTAGAGCATCCCGTCCTGCACCGGCGTGAGCGTATAGAGATCCTCGATGCCACCGCTGTCCGCGAATCCGGATCGGATCGCCTCGAGGTCGATGCCCTGGGGAGCCAGCTCGAACGGAGCGGACGCGGGCGCCGAACATCGCTCGAGCCCTGTTGATCCGGGCTCGATCCGGCCGCCGCCGCCAGGTCGGCGACGTTGGGGCAGCGGAAGAGCTGAGTCGGGTCCAGCTTCAAACCCGCTTGCCGCGCCCGCGACACCATCTGGATGCCGAGGATCGAGTCGATGCCGATGTCGAAGAAATTCTCGTGGACGCCGACACGCTCGCGGCCCACGAGGTCCGCCGTGATCCCGGCGAGTATTTCCTCCGCGATGGTCCGGGGCGCGACGTATTCGGTCGACGAGTCGTCGCCGTCGTGCGTGGCGGGTGGCCGGAGCGCCAATCGGTCGAGCTTGCCGTTGGGAGAGAGGGGTAGTGCCTCGAGGAAGACATACGAGGCCGGGACCATCGGCTCCGGCATGCGGTCCTTCAGCCAGCGCCTGAGTTCCGAGGTCGTGGGACAGGAGGAGACCGCCGGCACGACGTAGGCGGTGAGCCGTTTCTCGCCGCGGGGATCTTCGTGGACCATGACGACCGCTTCGTTCACGCCCGGGTGCCACGTCAGCACGGCCTCGATCTCGGCGGGCTCGATGCGGACGCCGCGCACCTTGACCTGGCCGTCGCGGCGGCCGAGCAGCTCGAGGATGCCGCCTTCGCGCCATCGGGCGCGGTCGCCCGTCGCGTACATCCGCGATCCGGGTCGGCCGTGGGGGTCGGGGAGGAACCGCTCGGCCGTCGGTCCGGGACGGTTGACGTAGCCCCGAGCCACGCCGGGACCGCCGATGTAGAGCTCGCCGATAACGCCCGCCGGGACCGGCTCCCCCCGCCCGTCAAGGACGTACGTCCGCGTCCCGGGTAGTGGGCGGCCGATCGGGACCTGTCCGTCCCGAAGGACGCCTTCCGGCGATCCGTCGAAGCAGGCGCTGTCGATCGTCGTCTCGGTCAGGCCGTACGAGTTGACCACCCGGCCGTCCGGTCCCACCAGCCGGCAGAGCCGACGGTACAGGCGGGTGCACAGCGTGTCGGAGCCGACGGCCATCAGCCGGATGCCGGTGAGATCTTGACCCTGGCCCTCGATCTGGGCCGCCAGCGCCTCGGCAACGGCCGGGACGAGTTCGAGGCACTCGATGCGCTCGCGACGGATGAGATCGGCCAGCGCCGCCGGATCGAGCAGGATCCGGCGCGGGCAAGCGACCAGGGTGCCCCCTGTGGTCAAGGCGCGGACCCAGTCGCCGGTGAAGACGTCGAAGGAGAAACCGGCGGCCTGGAGGTGGCGGAGCGAGCGCTCGCCGAGCTCGTATGCCGCCTCCCAGGCGGCGGCGACGGCGATCAGCCCGCGATGCGGGACCACGACCCCCTTGGGCCGGCCGGTGCTGCCGGAGGTGAAGACGACATAGGCGGCGTTCTCGCCGTGCACGCGGGCGGATGGGTTCCCCGGGTCGGTCCCGGTTGTCCCGTCGAGGAGGGCATCGAAGTCGACGGCCATCGCCGGGCGTCCCGAGAGCCGGTCGCGCGAGCGTTCCTCGGTCAACACCAGCCTTGCGCCGGAATCCTGGAGCATCGACGCGAGCCGCTCCGCCGGATGGTCGGGGTCCATCGGCAGGTACGCCCCGCCGGCCTTCAGCACGCCCAGCAGTCCGATCACCCTCGACGGCCATCGCTCGAGGTGGAGGCCGACGATGGTCTCCGGCCCCACGCCCAGGTCGATCAGGCGATGGGCCAGTGCGTTGGACAAACGATTCAGCTCGTCGTACGTCAACGATTCATCGTCCCAGGCCATCGCGACCGCGCCGGGCGAGCGTTCGACGTGCCTCTCGAATCGATGATGGATCGCGTTGTCGTCGTGCGGGATCGCCGGTGCCTCGGCCCAAGATCCGAGCAATTGACGGCGCTCTGTTTCCGACACCAGTGGGAGATCGGCGATCCGCCGGGCCGGGTCGGCGACGATCTCTTCCAGCAGGGTCCGGAATCCGCTTGCCAGGCGATCGATCGAATCCGGCACGAACAGGTCCGTGCTGTACTCGAGCGCGACGCAGAGCCGATCGCCTTCCCGGGCGGTCATCATCGCCAGGTCGAACAGCGCGGTCCCCTTGTCGAGCGCGACCGACTCGGCGGTGAGCCCGTGCAGGCTCAGCCTCGCGCCGGCGATGCCCAGCGCGAACGGGGCCAGGCCCTGGTCGTCCAGGCGCTGGGCTTTCTGGTGGGCGAACATCACCTGGAAGAGGGGCGGGCGGCTGGGATCGGGGTTCGCCTGGAGGCGATTGAGCAGGAGGCTGAACGGGAAATCCTGATGTTCCAGACCACCGGTGACGGTCCGGCGGATGCGGCCCATGACTTCGTCGAACGACGGGTTTCCCGAGAGGTCGCCTCTCATGGGAAGCATGTTGATGTAATAGCCGATCAGGCCCTCGAGTCCCGGACGGGTCCTACCCGCCACTGGGGAGCCGACCAGGATATCGTCCTGGCCGCAGCAGCGACCCAGGAGGACCTGGAAGGCGGCCAGCAAGGTCATGAAGAGGCTGGCCCCGCGCGAGTCGCCCAGCTCGACGATCGCCCGGGTCAGATCCGCGTCCAGATGGAAGTACTTGACGGCACCTCGATAGCTCCGAACGGACGGCCTGACGAAATCGGTCGGCAAGTCGAGCACGGGCAGGGTCCCGCGGAGCTGCTGCCGCCAGTAGCCCCAGTGCAGCTCGCCTTCCTCCCCCGCGACCATGGCGTGCTGCCAGCGCGCGAAGTCGGTGCAGCTCGCGACCGGGGCCGGGAGATCGTCGACACGCCCCGCAAGCTCGTCGGCGTATGCCCTTCCGAGGTCGTCCACCAGCACCGCGGTGGACCAGAAGTCGGCGATGATGTGGTGGACGGCCAGGAGCACGACATGCTCCGACTCGCTTCGCCTGAGGATATGGAGCCGGAACAGCGGCCCGGTCTCCAGGTCGAACGGACGGCGAGCCAGCTCGACGAGCCGGTCCTGGAGCCGCGCCTCGTCCAGGCCCGTCACATCCTCGACGGGGAACCATTCGTCCTCACGGTCAACGAGCGCGCTCGCGTCGAGGATGCGGATCGCGGGCCGCTCATCGACGACGGCGAAGGTCGTCCGCAAGGCATCCTGCCGGGCGATGACGCGCCGGAAGGCCCGCCGGAAGGCGCCCAAATCGAGCGTCGCGCGGATCGTCGCGGCGCCGGTGACGTGATAGGCGGCACCCGTCGGCGCGAACTGATGCGCGTACCAGAGCATTTGCTGGCCGTGCGAGAGCCGTCGATCCGTCTGGCCGGACGGTGCCGGCGTCGACGCCTCGGCCGATGGAACCGGAGACCCTGTGAGATGCTCGCTCACCCTGGCGGCCAGCTCGCGGATCCCCGATCCTTCCATAAGCATCGACAGCGGGAGCGTCGTACCGAGTCCGGTCTCGATCTCGACCTTCAGCTCCATCGCGGTCAGCGAGTCGAGACCCAAGGTCATCAGCGGTCGATCGAGATCGACCTTATCTGGGGTCAACCCCAGCACGGCCGCCACGCGATCGCGGACGAACTCGACGAGGCGATCTCGGTTGTCGGATTCCGTCACCACCGGCACCGCGCGCGCGCCAGGGGGTCCGAGCAATGGCTGTTCGACAGACCGTTCCGGTGAGGCTCCGGGCGCGAAGGTTCGTCCCGGTGGCCCTCGTCGTCGACCCAGAACCGCTCGCGCTGCCAGGGATAGCCCGGAAGCCTGACGAAGCGGCCGTCAGGAGAGACTCGCGACCATTCGATGTCGAATCCGCGCCCATAGAGGAACGCGGCCGACGATCGCGTCGTCCCCAAACCCGCGTCTCCCCGCCGCAGGGTAGCGAGGACGAGCGGCGCTCGTTCGCGGGAGCCGAAGCACGCCTTGATCGTCGCGGCGAGGACCGGATGCGGTCCCACCTCGAGGAAAACGTCGAATCCCTCGTCGGCCAGCTCGTTGATGGTCTCGGGGAATCGGGCGGTCTCCGGCCCGGGGCCGGCGACGATCTTCGCGGCGTCTTCCAGGCTCATCGTCCCGGCCACACAGGCCGCCGCGACCTCGCCGATACCGTCGCCGACGACCTGGTCCGGGACGATCCCCCAAGAGTCCCAGAGCGCCGCCAGCCCGACCTCGAGGCTGAACTGAATTGCCCGATCCGCCGCGGTATCCCCGATTCGCAACGAGGGCTCGTCCGGCATGAACTCGGCGGCCGGCGACCACCCGAGATGCGGCCGCAGGCTGGCGTCGCAACGCTCGATCGCGGCCCGGAATGCGGGCTCGCGCTCGAACAATGCGCGGCCGGCGCCACGCCAGAGGCCGCCGACACCGGGGAAGACGAACACGATCTCGGGGCGACGACCCGGGAGCCTTCGCCCTTGCACGAGGCCCCAGTGCGGCTCGTTGCGCCGGAAGGCGTCAAGGGCCTCGACGGCCTCGTCCCGACTCGAGACGACGAGCGCCAGCCGGTGGTCATGATGCCCGCGCCGGGCGCCGGCCGTGTAGGCCACGTCGCGGAGGCAAAGCTCGCGGGAACCGTCGGACAGTGCGGAACGCATCGCGTCGGCAAGGTCCCAGAGGGCGGCTGGAGATTGCGCCGAGAGGGGGATCAGCGTCTCCTCGGGCTCAGCTCCGTCGGGAACGGGCCGGACATCAACGCTGGCCGGGGCCTCCTCCAGGACCAGGTGCGCATTGGTGCCGCCGAACCCGAATCCGCTGACTCCCGCCAGCCGCGGCCGTCCGGTGTCGGGCCAGGCGTCGAGATCGCGCTGGACCCGGAGCGGCAGGTCCTCGTATGCAACATGGGGGTTCGGCCGGGAGAAGTGCAGGCTCGGCGGGATCGCCCGATGGTGGAGCGCCAGCGCCGTCTTGATCAGGCCGGCGACCCCCGCCGCCGCCTCGAGGTGGCCGACGTTCGTCTTGACCGAGCCCAGGGCGCACGGTCGGTCGGGGCCGCGACCTTCGGCGAGCACGGCCCCGAGCGCGGCGAGCTCGATGGGATCGCCGAGCGGGGTCCCGGTGCCGTGGGCTTCCACATAATCGACCAGCCCCGGCGCGATGCCGGCGTGCCGGTAGGCCGAGCGCAGGACCGCTTCCTGCGCCGGTCGGCTGGGGGCCGTCAGGCCGTTGGTCCGACCGTCCTGGTTGACCGCACCGCCGCGGATCACCGCATAGATCGGGTCGCCGTCGGACAGGGCCCGGGAGAGCGGCTTGAGGACCACCATCCCCGCGCCCTCGCCGCGGACGTATCCGTTGGCCCCGGCGTCGAAGGCCCGGCAATGCCCGTCGGGCGAGAGGAACCCGCTCTTGGCGAAGCCGGCGAAGACCTGGGCCTGGAGGAGCAGGTTCGAGCCCCCGACCAGCGCGAGCTCGGATTCGCCGTCCCAGAGGCTCCGGCAGGCGAGGTGGGTCGCCACCAGCGAGGACGAGCAGGCGGTGTCGATCGCCAGGCTCGGTCCGCGGAAGTCGAAGAAGTGCGAGATCCGGTTGGCCGCGATGCTGCCGGAGTTCCCCGTGACACGATGGGCAATGGCCGCGCCGCCGCGCTTCACCTGGATTAGTGCATAGTCGCTTGTTGAGATTCCAATATAGACGCCGACGGGCGTGCCGGCCAGCCGGTCGGGGACCTGCCCGGCGTCCTCGAGCGCCTCCCAGGCAACCTCGAGCAGCATCCGCTGCTGGGGGTCGAGGAAGCTGGCCTCGCGGGGTGCGACGCGGAAGAAGGCGGCGTCGAAGCGGTCGATGGACTTGAGGAATCCGCTGCGGCGCGGGAAGTCGAGGCCGTGCAGGTCCTCCTCGGTCCAGCGTGAGTCCGGAACCTCGCCGATCGCCTCCGCGCCGGTCCGCAGCAGCTCCCAGAAGGCCGCGGGCCCATCTGCCCCCGGGAACCGGCAGCCGATGCCGATGATCGCGATCGGCTCGCGGCCGACCATCGAGGAGGCGGTGGCATGACGCACGGGGGCGCCGTCGGTGGATTCGCCCGCGAGGAAACCCGCCAGCGCGTCGATCGTGGGGTAGTCGTAGACCAGCGTGGGCGAGAGCTTCCGGCCGAGCCATTCCTCGAGCTCGGCCGCGAGCCGAACCGCCTGGAGCGAGCCGATGCCGAAGCCGGACAGGGGGCGCGGATGTCGACGTCATCGGGCCGCACGCCCAGCGGCTCGGCGACCTTCGCGGCCAGCCAGGCCGTGATCGCGCTGCGCGATCGGGACGAGCCGGGACGCAGGGCAGGCGCGGGCGCTCGCGCCTCTCGCGCCGGGGCATTGGCGATGTCCGGACGCGTCCACTCCGCGACGGTCTCGAGCGACCCTGCCAGGAACGCCTCGCGGCACGCATGGCGCTGGACCTTCCCGCTCGAGGTCCGGGGGAGACCCGTCATCTTGATCAGCCGGATCGCGAAGACTTCGATGTCGAGCACCTCGGCGACCTCGCGGCGGACCGCCGCGAAAATCGCCTCGGCCGTACCGTCCCGGAGCCTCCGCTCGACCTCGAGAACAATCGCCAGTCGCTCCTCACCCGCGGCCTCGATCGAGAAGGCGGCGGCTCCGCCCGCCCGGAGCGCGGGATGGCAGGATTCGGCCGCCCACTCGACGTCCTGCGGATAGACGTTCCTCCCCCGGAGGATGATCAGATCCTTGAGCCGGCCGGTGACGAACAGCTCGCCATCGCGCAGGAAGCCGAGGTCTCCGGTGCGGAGGAAGGAGCGGTCGCCCTCGCCGATCAGACGGGCGCCCATCACTTCCCGGCTCTCCTCGGGGCGGTTCCAGTAGCCCTGCGCGATGCTCGGTCCCGAGACCCAGATCTCGCCTACACGATCCTGGGGGCACGGGCGAGCGGTGGCGGGGTCGACGATCGCGACCACGTGGCCTTCGGCGGCGCGGCCGCTGCTGACCAGCCGCGTCGAGGGCCGGGAAGCGACCGCCTCGGCGACTTCATCTCGTCCGAGCGACTCGGCGTCCGCCGAGAGCACGACGGCCGGGCGGCCCGGGGGATTGGCGGAGACGAGCAGCGTGGCCTCGGCCAGGCCGTAGCAGGGCAGGAACGCCTCGGGACAGAAGCCGGCCGGGGCGAAGGCCTCGGCGAAGCGGTCGAGCGTCTCGGCGCGGACGGGCTCGGCGCCGCTGAATGCGACCCGCCAACGGCTCAGGTCCAGCCCCGCGCGCTGCTCCGGAGTCGTCTTCTCGACACAGAGGTCGTAGGCGAAGTTGGGCCCTCCGCTGATCGTCGCGCCGGAGCGGCTGATCGCCTCGAGCCACCGCAACGGCCGCTGGAGGAACGAGACGGGGGAGAGGAGCGTGCTGGCCCCGCCGCAGTAGAGCGTCTGGATCATGCCGCCGATCAGACCCATGTCATGGAACAGCGGCAGCCAGAAGACGCCGCGACCCTCGGGAGACGAGCCGAAGGCGGCCTGGATGCGGGCGGAGTTGTTCAGCAGGTTGCCGTGCGTGATCATCACGCCCTTCGGCGTCGCCGTGGAACCCGAGGTGTACTGGAGGAAGGCGAGCGTTTCGGTCGTCGCGCCGGGGTCGATCCACCGGCCGGCCAGCTTGTCGTCCTCCGAGCCCTCGGCGGCCTCCTCGTCGGTGCGGAGCACCGCGACGCCCTCGAGTCCCGGCACGCCGGCTGACCACCGCGCCGAGTCCTTGCGGAGGGAGACGCAGGTCAGGACGGCGGAAGGCCGGGCATCCTCGACGATCGAGCGCAGGCGGGACATCGGGCGGTTGGGCCTGGGCACGTGGGCGGGCACCGCCACCACGCCGGCATAGAGGCAGCCGAAGAACGCCGCGATGAACTCGAGCCCGGGCGGGTACAGGAGGAGGGCTCGCCCGCCGGCCAACCCGAGGTCCTGCAATCGGGTCGCCAGGGAGCGTGCCCGGAGGTCCAGCTCGCCGGGCGTGAGGGTGACCTCCGAACCATCCTCGCCGTCGGGGAGGAAGCGGAACAGGGCCGAGTTGGCTCCCCGGGCGGCGCGACGTCGCAAGAGATCGACCAGGCTGGTCAAGTCGGTGCCGTTGTCGTCGGGACGGAACATCTCATCAGAGCCCATCAGCCATCGCCTTCCTGAGGCTGAGCGGACGCATGTCCGTCCAGACCTCCTCGATGTACGCCAGGCACTCCACCTTGGTCCCCTCTTTGCCGGACTCTCGCCAGCCGTGCGGGATCTCCCGGTCGGCGAACCAGATCGAATACTGCTCCTCGTCGTTCATAACGACCTTGTATGTGCCTTGTTCTTCATCCGTCATCGTGTGCTCCTCGATCGCTTCTTCTCGCGCCGTCTTTCGTCGAGTGCCGCCACTCGGGACGACGATCGACGGCGCAGTCCGTGGTCGGGTTTCCCGGCTCTTCCGATTCGCGGTGTCTCATGGGACGGATCGCGGTGCGTCCCGCTTCGAGCGGCCTTATGGACCGCGGGCCCGCAGGAAAGGCAGTGTCATCGTGACGTGATACGCTTCAGGTTGGCAGCACGTCGCGGGTCGCAAGGACAACGTGATTCGCCGGGCTTGTCGAGCGGGATGTTGTCCGCGTCCGACGGGTCCCGAAAGAATGACACACATCGAGGTCGCTGACGCAGTGTCAATCTTTTCGTGAAGGGGCTAAGGCAACCGCCGTGCCAACCACGAGTCTGTCGGAGAGGCTTTGTCGCCCCGATCGATCGAGGGACGCGCATCCCCTGCAAAACGTGGGAACAACGCGGCGGGGATATGACCCGGGTCCATCCTCGAGGACCGGAAGCTCGCTCAATGTGGTAGCGAACTTACCCATCTGGATGGAAACCGACCCGGGGCTGACGGACTCGCCGCCATCATCTTGCCCGTCGATCAAAGGACCTCGCCGCGAGTGGATAACCACGTGCGAGACCAGGGCGTTGATCGGGTGCCGCGCCGACGAGCGGACGGCCACCGCAATCGCGATGGCCGACGACCTTCCCGGGCCCACCGTGGCGCACGCCGGACCTGGCATGAAGGCGGCGCCGCCGGATGAAACAGGCGAACGGGCGGGATTCTTGGTACTCGTAGGGAGATCCCCGAGGAGTTCGCCGGTTGAGGTGCCCCTCCCGGCGAGGATCAGAACCGGCCCGGGTCGGGCGGTGCCAGCTCTTCGGCGCGCGAGCCCCGGACGACGACCCGGCGCCCCGTCATGCCCGAGGCAGGTACCTTCGTTGGTCCGGTCGTGTGGCCATGCCGGATCCTGTGACGATGCTTCGCGACGGCCCCGGTCGGGTTCGTCGGCTGGATCGCACTCCTCTGCGAGCCTCAGCCCTCGCCCTGGCCGCTCGCGCTCGTCTTCGGAGACGTGGTCGTGCTCGCCACCAGGCCCGCGATGAGCGATGGGCCGTTGGGCGATCCGAGGCCCGTCTCGGTGTTCGCGGTCGCGCCGGTGGAGCCGGATCCGAAGAGGAACCTCAGCACCGACGAGAGTCCGCCCAACAGGGGTGAGGGGCTCACGCTATGGAAGTCGCTCGAGGGGAGCGCGTAGAGGGCCGGTAAGGTCTGGGTGGGACCGTCCAGGCTCCCCTCGCCGGCGAGGGCGCGACCCTGGTCGACGATGGCGATGATCCCCGCCCAGGCCGGAGCCCCGAGGCTCGTTCCCGCGGAGACTTGCCACGATCCTTTATGCGAATGGGGCGGGGTCTCGTAGACCTCGACGCCCGTACTCGACGCGCCGTCGAACGCCACGTCGGGCGTGGACCGCTGCCCGGTCGTTTGCACCGACCCCTGATAGCCCGGCTCCGGCTCGTAAGGGCTGTAGGCGCCCGCGCTGAAGAACCAGGCGGTCTCGGACTGGTAGCTCCCCGAGCTGGTCAGGGAGAGTGAGGTACCGCCGACGGAGAGGACATTCGGCGAGGTCGAGGGATACTCGGCGTAGCCCAGGTCTCCACTCGAGGCGATGAACGTGATGCCCGTATGCCCACCTGGGGTCGTGAAGTACTTGTCGTAAGACGCCTCGTTGGACACCTCGTTGTACCCCCAGCTCATCGAGATCGCCGCCACGCCCTTCGCGTGGCGCGCCGTGTTCACGGCGTGGAGTTGGTTCTGCAACTCCTTCGTCTGGGATCTCGCCGGGGCCGCCTCCACCACCAGGATGCGCGCGCCGGGGGCGATCGCGTGCGCATACTCGACGTCCATCGACTCCTCGAGGGCCCAACCGTTGTCGGTCTTGTGGCCGGCCTGGTTCACGATCATGAGCGAGGGGTCGGGCAAATGATACGTCCTGTCGAATGTCTTCAGGTCCGATCGAAGGTTCGGGCCGTGATACTCCTCGACCAAGGCGATCGTCTGGCCTGATCCGTCTCCCTGGATGGTCGATCCGGCGGGAGATGTGAACGTGATCGCATTCAGGCCATAGGCGCTCGTTATCTGGGCCGGCGTGTAGGCCGAGAGCAGGCAGCGATCGTCGAGCTGATCCAGGAGCGGCAAGGCGCGGCGGGTGTGACGGCGGTCTTGCATGAGCGACCTTCTCCAGAAGTTGTGCAACCGATGGGGACCTCGACGGCCGCATGCCGGAGACAGACGGTCCGACGTTGGCCGCCATGCGAGGGAAAAAACGCCGAGCTGTCCGGCGCTCACATCATTCGTGCTGACCTCCGCGGAACGCCCACCGACCTGATCAGCGTGCGCGAACTGCGGATCGGCGCCCACACGCTCGAGCGGGTCCGATTTCCAGTCGTCGGTCAGTCTGGGCTGTCCTCGTCCCGACGCGGGACGGATGAGGGACCGCATCCGGATTCCGAGCGAACTCGCCTCACGAACGCCCGGACATCTTCGATGGCACGCTCAAGGATCACCCTGTGCCAGTCGCTCGGTACACTGTCGAGGGTCCGTGACAGCAGTTCGGCCAGGTGTGCGGCGGCATCTGCAGGCGAGCCGCCTTCGCCCCGGACCTCGGGAAAGTCCCGATGGTGAACGGACAGGGCATGGACGGACTGGAACGGGTAATCCCCGGTCGTGACGATCACCCGACTCGGGTCGGGCATCATGAGGAGTGCTCCGTTTCGTTCGGCCGGCGGGCCAAATCAGCCGGCGCGCCCTGCTGCCTCAGCCGAATCTTCTCGATCGCCTCCTCGAACTGCCGGCCGCATGCTTCCAAACCGGGGATATCAGATTCCCGGACGCGTGTACCGCCGCAACTAGGTCCAGGCTCGGCAAGGCGGCCCGGAACTCGACTCGCGATTCGATCGGGCCACGCTCTCAGGCGGCCGACGCCCCCCTCAGCGACACCGGTAGTAGAACGGCCCAGGGCGAGCGTCCACAGCACCCCCACTAACCCCAACACGGAGCAGAGCAAGTAGTACCAAGCGGAGGTGTCGCTCGATGTCGTCCACGCCATCGCAATTCCCTCCAGCGGGAACAGGTCTATGGTCGGTCCCTTCGTCACATCTTGGCGACGGCAGAGCGTATGCGCTCCAGCAGCCCGGTGAGCGCGAAGGGCCTGGGCAGGTAGTCCACGACGGGCGGCGTCTTGACTTCGGCCATGTCCGGCGGATCGGCAGCGGTGGCCGTGAGCAGCACGGAAGTCCTGGGCGCCGGACTCTGCTCGCGCAGCCAGGCGAGCACACCGTCACCTCCACCGCACAGAAGCCCCGGATCCAGCACGAGCACGGCCGGCGACACCTGTCGCACCTTCGTCACGCAGTCCAGGCCATCCGAGGCGGTTTCCACCTCGTAACCACGCTCCGCGAGGAACCCCCGGTAGACGTCGCGTAATTCGGCGTCGCCATGGGCGATCAGGATGGTCCGATTCACACCCATGCAAATGCTCCATCGGCTACAGCGACTTCTTCGCCGCTTAGATGTGAGGACATAACCGACTGGGGTGATTTCGCACGTCTCGTGCCAATGATTCAAACGGCGTCTTCCTGGCCGGCCCGCGGGGTTTCGCGGCCCTGAAAGGAGTGAGAGGGGAAGGGTCGGCCCAAGACGAGACCAGGTTGGCCAGAAAGTTGGCCACCCGGATCGGCCAAGTCCGGGGCCTGGCCTGGAACCCTAGAACCGCTGTCCGCTAATCAGCGTCGTCCTCGGCTTCGACGGTGCGCGTGACGTGCAGACCCAAGTCGCGCAGCTTCACGCGGAGCGTTTGCCGGGAGATGCCCAGGAGCGGGGCGGCCTGGCGCAGGACGCCGCCGGTGTGCTCGAGGACCAGCGGGAGTAAGATCCGGTCGAGCCAGCGGTGCGACTCCGCGTACAAGTCGCCGGAGTTCGTCCCGAGCCGTTCGCGGATGAACGCCTCAGCATCGGGAGCAAGCATCCCCGACATCGGAGGGGCTTCGCCAAACCCTCCTAGAGGTTTCGGCAGGAAGGCCGGGAGCAGAACCGTACCACTCGCGCGGAGCAGGGCCTGCTTGAGGACGCTCTGCAACTCCCGGATGTTCCCCGGCCAGGAGTAGTTGCGGAGCCGCTCCAGCGCCTCCGGGGCGATCTCGCGGACCCCCTGCCCCAGTTCGCGGCTGAAGCGCCGCAGGTAGTGTTGCACCAGCAGCGGCAGGTCCTCGCCCCGCTTGCGCAGGGGGGGCAGGTGGATCGAGAAGACGCTCAGCCGGTAATAGAGGTCCGGCCGGAACTTCCCCGCCGCCGACCACGCCTTGAGATCGCGGTGGGTGGCCGTGATCAGCCGCACGTCCGTGCGGATGGTCTCGTTGCCGCCGACGCGCTCGAACGCCTGCTCCTGGAGGAGGCGCAGAACCTTGGCCTGGAGGGCCAGCGGCATGTCGCCGATCTCGTCGAGGAAGATGGTACCACCGTTGCACTGCTCGAACTTGCCGATGCGGCGTCGGTCGGCCCCCGTGAAGGCGCCCTTCTCGTGCCCGAACAGCTCGCTCTCCAGCAGGTTTTCCGGGATGGCCGCGCAGTTGAGGACCAGGAACGGCTCCTTGCCCCTTGGGCCGTGCTGGTAGACGGCGCGGGCGACCAGTTCCTTGCCCGTGCCGGTCTCGCCGGTGATCAGCACCGGGATCGATTGGTTGGCGACGCGACCGATGGCCTTGTACGCTTCGTGCATGCCCGGGGAGCAGCCCACGATGGCTTCGCCCGGGAGATCGTCGTCCGGCGGCGTCGGCGCGACGACGGCCGGCTCGCGCATCAACGAGGCTACCTTCAGTGCCTCGCCGATCACTCGGCCCATCTCTTGCAGGTCAAGAGGCTTGAACAGGTAGTCATAGGCACCTTGCTGCATCGCTTCGATGGCCGAATCGCCCGACCGGGACAGGGTGATGAAGACGACCGGGATGCGGGCGTCGATGGCGCGGATTTCTTTCAAGACCTCCAGGCCGGACTGGTCGGGCAGGCGCAGGTCCAGGAGAATGACGTCGGGGGGTGCGGCCCGGACTGCGCTGCAGGCCCTCCGCACCCGTATAGGCGACCTCGACTCGGTATGCGGGGGCCGGGAAGACGTGGCGCACTTTCTTCGGGAGCAACCCTGGGTCGTCGTCGATGAGCAAAAGGTGGGCCACAGTCGGCTCGCTCCCGGTACCTTGGGGAAGCAACACGTGACGCTCATTGTCGAGCCGGGGGCCCGGCCTGTCCAGTGACAGGGCACTGGCATGGGACGAAAGCCTGACGATCTGCTCGCTCGTTCGGCACGCGGCTTGCGTACCTGGTTGGCGCTGCGCGGTCAATTCGCATTCGGTCAATTCCCCGAATGCCGGGGCTTGACCGGGGAGGCCGCGCCATGACGGAGCCGTCAGGATACGTGCTCGAAACGCTGTGGGAGGACGTGGAGTTCGTCCTGTCCCGCGGGGTGCGGGACGGCGAGCCGTCCCCGCTCCTGGTGGTGGCCCCCGCGTCGGCACAGCCCTCGCCGGAGACCCTCACGCGGCTGGAGCACGCCCATGCGCTGCGGGACGAGCTGGACCCCGCCTACGCGGCTCGGCCCTTGAGGCTGGTGCGTGACCGGGGGCGGCCGATGCTCTTGCTCGAGGACCCCGGCGGCGAGCCCCTGGCGCGGCTCATGGGGCAGCCCTGGGAGATCACGTCGTTTCTGCGCGTGGCCATCGGCCTGGCAACCGCGCTGGGTCGGCTCCACGAGCGGGGCCTCGTCCACAAAGACGTCAAGCCGGCCCACGTCCTCGTCGACGCCGCGACCGGCGCGGTCTGGCTGACCGGCTTCGGCATCGCCTCGCGCCTGCCACGCGAGCGCCAGACCCCCGAGCCGCCCGAGGTGATCGCGGGGACATTGGCTTACATGGCGCCCGAGCAGACCGGCCGCATGAACCGGTCGATCGATTGCCGGAGCGATCTCTACGCCTGCGGCGTCACCCTCTACGAGATGCTGACGGGGACGCTGCCGTTCTCGGCCGCCGATCCCATGGAGTGGGTCCATTGCCACATCGCCCGGCAGCCGGCGCCGCCGGGCGAGCAGGCGAACGGAATCCCCGGGCCGCTCTCGGCGATCGTGATGAAGCTGCTGGCCAAGACCGCCGAGGAGCGCTATCAGACCGCCGCGGGCGTCGCGGCCGACCTCCGGCGCTGCCAGGCGGAATGGGAGGCGCACGGCCGCATCGCTCCGTTCCCGCTCGGCACGCAGGACGTGCCGGACCGGCTGCGGATCCCGGAGACGCTTTACGGCCGGGAGCGCGAGATCGACGTACTGCTTGCGGCCTTCGACCGGGTCGTGGCCAACGGCACGCCGGAGCTCGTGCTCGTGTCCGGCTATTCCGGGATCGGCAAGTCCTCGGTGGTCAACGAGCTACACAAGGTACTCGTTCCGCCGCGCGGCCTGTTTGCGTCCGGCAAGTTCGACCAGTACCAGCGCGACATCCCCTACGCCACCCTGGCCCACGCTTTCCGGAGCCTTGTCCGCCCGCTTCTGGGCCGGCGCGAGGCGGCGCTTGGCCCGTGGCGGGATGCCCTGCGCGAGGCGCTAGGCCAGAACGGTCAGCTCATCGTCAACCTCGTTCCCGAGCTGGAATTCGTGATCGGCAAACAGCCGCCGGTCGCGGACCTGCCGCCGCAGGACGCGAAGAACCGCTTCCAGATGGTGTTCCGGCGCTTCCTCGGCGTCTTCGCGCGCCCGGAGCACCCGCTCGCGCTATTTCTTGACGATTTGCAATGGCTGGATACAGCGACGCTCGACCTCTTCGAGCACCTGGTCACGCACTCCGAGGTGCGGCACCTGCTGCTGGTCGGGGCCTACCGGGACAACGAGGTCGGCCCCGCGCACCCACTTCTGCGAACGCTCGAGGCGATCCGCACCGCCGGAACGCACGTCCAGGAGATCGTGCTGGCGCCGCTCGGGTTCGACGATGTCGGCCGGCTCGTCGCCGATGCCCTGCATTGCGAGCCGGAGCGCGCGCGGCCCCTGGCACAACTGGTGCAGCAGAAGACCGGCGGCAATCCATTCTTCGCGATCCAGTTCATCACGGCGTTGGCCGAACAGGGGCTGCTTACGTTCGACCCGGTCGCGCTAGCGTGGCAATGGAACATCGATCGCATCCGCGCCGAGAACTACACCGGCAACGTGGTGGATCTCATTGCCGGGAAGCTCAAGGGCTTCTCCGCCACCACTCAGGAAGCTCTGAAACAGCTCGCCTGCCTGGGCAACGTCGCCGAGATCGCCACTCTGACCCTGGTTCACGGGGAAACCGAGGAGGCGATGCACGCGGCACTCGGGGAAGCCGTCCACGCTGGGCTCGTCTTCCACCAGGATAGCGCCTACAAATTCCTGCACGACCGGATCCAGCAAGCGGCTTATTCACTGATCCCAGACGAGCACCGTGCCGAAGTCCACCTGCGCATCGGGCGCGCGCTGCTGGCGAGCATGACGGCGGACCAGCTCGCCGAGCATCTGTTCGATGTCGCAAACCAGCTCAATCGGGGCGCCGCGCTGCTGATCGAGCGGGACGAGAAAGCGCGGGTGGCGACGATCGACCTGCGTGCCGGGCGAAAGGCCAAGGCGTCGTCGGCCTATGCGTCGGTGCGCTCGTATTTTTCGGCCGGCATGGCGCTGTTGGACGAAATAGACTGGAGTAGCCGGTACGGGTTGACGTTCAGCCTGTGGCTCGAACGCGCGGAGTGTGAGCTTCTCAGCGGCAACTTCGACAAAGCCGAGCAACTGATTGTGGTGTTATTGCAGTGCGCGGCGTCGAGGGTCGATCAGGCGGCCGTCTACCGCCTGAAGGTCCAGCTCCATACCGTGAGGTCGGAGGACCCGCAAGGCGTCGACAGCGCGCTGACATGCCTGCTCCTGTTCGGCATTGACATCCCGGCACACCCGACGTGGGAGCAGGTCCAGGCCGAATACGAGACGGTCTGGCAGACCCTCGAGGGGCGCCCGACCGAGAGCCTCATCGATCTGCCGCTGATGACCGATCCGGAACTGCAGGCCGCCATGCTGGTGCTCTCGGTCCTTGCTCCCCCCGCCTACGCGACCGACTTTCCTTCATTTTGCTTGCTCGCGTGCCGCATGGTGAAGGTCGGCATGCAGTACGGGATGAGCGGCGCCTCCACCCTCGGCTATGCCCTGCTCGGGTTTATCCTCGGCCCGGTCTTTCACCGTTACGGTGAGGGTTATCGTTTCGCCAAGCTTGCATGCGACCTGGTCGAGAAGCACGGCTTCATCGCCTACCAGGCGAAGACCTATTACTTCATGGGACTAGTTGCCTTCTGGACGCAGCCGATCGGGACCGCGATCGATTTCCTGCGGGCGACCTTTCGCACCGCGATTGAGACGGGTGATCTGACCCTCGCTTGCTACGGTATCGTCCAATCTGTCAAAGGCCTTCTGCTGCGCAACGATCCACTCGACGCGGTGTGGCGCGAGTCGGAGATGGCGTTCGACTTCGTTCGGGAAGCCAAGTACGGCGACACCCTCGCGGACGTCATCCGGAGCCAGCAACGCTTCATCGCGACCATGCAGGGCCGGACCGCGACCTTCTCCACCTTCAGCGACGCGCAGTCCGACGAGGCGACGTTCGAGGCGCGTCTGGCAGCGCATCGGGTGAGCGTGACGATCTGCTTTTACTGGATTCTCAAACTGAAGGCGCGGTTCCTGTCGGGCGACTACGCCGAAGCTCTCGCAGCGGCCGACAAGGCGAAGGCGCTGCCTTGGGCCTCAGCCGGCCAGATCCCGTTACTGGACTACTTTTACTACACCGCGCTGACTGTGGCGGTGCGCTATGAGAACGCATCTGCCGACGAGCAGGCCGGGTGGCGCGACCTCCTGGCAGCGCACCGCGAACAACTGCGCGAGTGGGCCGAAACCTACCCGCCGACTTTCGG
Source organism: uncultured Planctomycetota bacterium (assembly GCA_963815795.1). Taxonomy (GTDB): domain Bacteria; phylum Planctomycetota; class Planctomycetia; order Isosphaerales; family Isosphaeraceae; genus JAKAUH01. The sequence goes on from CAWFIC010000019.1 coordinate 57,856, forward strand.
TGACAAGCACGCACTGGTGTCGGCCGAGATCGCCCGCCTCGAAGGGCGAGATGCCGAAGCTATGCATCTGTACGAGCAGGCCATACAATCGGCCCGCGAGCACGGTTTCGTGCAGAACGAGGGCCTGGCCTATGAGGTGGCCGCGCGGTTCTACGCGGTGCGCGGCATCGAGACCATCGCGCAAGCCTATCTGCGGAACGCCAGGTACTGTTATCTCCGCTGGGGCGCCCTGGGCAAGGTCCGGCAGCTCGAGCAGTCTCACCCGCAACTCCGCGAGGACTCCACCTCGCCGCCTGCCACCGCCATGTTCGGCGCCCCCGTCGAGCAACTGGATGTCGGCGCGGTGGTCAAGGCCTCGCAAGCCCTTTCCGTTGGGATCGTTCTCGACGACCGGTTCATCGAAACCCTGATGACGCTCGCGCTCGAACAGGCCGGTGCCGAGCGCGGCCTGCTCATTCTCCTCCGGGGCGACACCCCGCAAATCGAAGCAGAGGCCAGAACCGACCTGAAGACGGTCGAGGTCACGCTCCGACAGGAACCGGTGACACCGGTGGAGCTGCCCGAATCCCTTCTCCACACCGTGATCCGGACGCAAGAGAGCGTGATCCTGGATGACGCCTCGGCCCGGAACCCGTTCTCGGCGGATGAGTATATCCGCCAGAAGCGCGCCCGGTCCGTCCTCGGCCTGCCCCTGGTCAAGCAGACCAAGCTGATCGGCGTGCTGTACCTCGAGAACAACCTGGCATCGCACGTGTTCACTCCGGCCCGGCTCTCGGTGCTGAAACTGCTGGCCTCACAGGCAGCGATCTTGCTGGAAAACGCCCGCTTCTATGCAGAACGAAGGGAGGCGGAAGGGCTGCGCGAGCAGGCCTACCTCCTCATCAATCTCACGCTCGACCCCATTTTCGCGCGCGACATGCATCACGTGATCACCTACTGGAACCGTGGCGCCGAGGTGTTATATGGGTGGACGGCAGAGAAGGTGGTCGGCAAGGTGACGACTCACCAACTGCTCAACACGGTCTTCCCGGTACCACTTGATGAGATCGAGGCGGAGTTGCTGCGCACCGGCCACTGGGAAGGCGAACTTCGGCGCACCAAGGCAGATGGGACCCGGGTCGTCGTGGTTAGCCGGTGGTCCTTGCAGCGCGATGAGCGACAGCGCGCGCTTGCGATCCTGGAATTCAACAACGATATCACGGAACGAAAGCGCAGAAGAGAAGCTGCAGGCGTCGCTCGCGGAGAAGGAAGCCTTGCTCAAGGAGGTGCACCACCGGGTCAAGAACAACCTGCAACTGATCAGCAGCTTGCTCAGCCTCCAGGCGGCCCGCATCGCGGACCCGGCCGTCGCGGAGCTGTTCGCCGACAGCCGCAATCGGGTCCGTTCGATGGCCCTGGTGCATGAGGACCTGTACCGGGCGGGCAACTTCGCCAGGATCTCGATGGCAACGCACGTCCAGAACCTGTGCGCTCATTTATCCCGTGCGTACGGCATGCAAAGCCGGCACGTTGAACTGGCAATCCGGATCGGCGATGTGCAGTTGGACCTGGACCGGGCCGTCACCTGCGGCCTGATTGTCAATGAGCTGGTCTCGAACGCCTTGAAGCACGCTTTTCCAGACGGCCGGCCAGGACAGGTGTGCGTTGAACTGCAGCCCTCCGGGGACAAGCAACAGGTCCTGGTGGTACGCGATAACGGCATCGGGCTGCCGCCCGATCTCGATTACCACCATGCCGACTCGCTGGGCCTGCAACTCGTGGACAAGTTGACGGAGCAACTCCACGGCACCATCGCGGTGGACCGCGCCGGCGGCACGACCTTCACGATCACCTTTGAGGCGGACCACCGCGAGGAGCGGGAGCGATGACACCTGCCAGGATCCTCGTCGTCGAGGACGATCGGGTGGTCGCCATGGACATCCAGCACCAACTGACCCGGATCGGCCACACCGTTGTCGGTGTCACGCCGTTGGGCGAAGACGTCGTGCGGCTGGCGCTGGAGTCGCGCCCGGACCTGGTGCTGATGGACATCCGACTGGAAGGCGCCCTCGACGGGGTCGATGCGGCCCAGCAGATCCGCGACCGCTGTCAGGTCCCCGTGGTCTTCCTGACGGCCTATGCGGACGACGAGACCCTGCAGCGGGCACGCGTTGCGGAGCCGTTCGGCTACCTCCTCAAGCCGTTCGAGGATGCCCACCTACGCACCATCATCGAGATGGCCCTCTACAAGCACTCGGCGGAGCGCCAGCTCCGCGAGAGCGAGCGCCGCTACGCGGTCACACTGGCGAGCATCGGCGACGCCGTCATCGCGACCGACGACCAGGCCCGGGTGACTTTCCTGAACCCGGTGGCCGAGGTGCTGACGGGATGGCCGCAGGCGGAAGCCACCGGACGGCTACTCGCAGACGTGTTCCACATCATCAACGAGGAGACCCGCCGGCCAATCGACGATCCCGCGGCCAAGGTGCTCCGCCTGGGCAACGTGGTCGGACTGGCCAATCACACGGTGCTGCTGGCCCGAGACGGCCGTGCGGTGCCCATCGACGACTGCGGCGCGCCCATCATCGACGACCGGGGGAGGATCACCGGAGTGGTCCTGGTCTTCCGCGACGCGACCCTGAGGCGGCAGGCGGAGGAGGCGGCGGCACTGCGCCTGGCCAACGCCCGTGTCGATCTGGCGGTGCGGGGCTCCAACATCGGGATCTGGGAAATTGACATGCCCGATGGAGACTACCGGCACGGCCGCTGGCATTACGTGAACATCTGGGAGCAACTCGGCTACGAACGCCCCGATTCCCCGACTGATTATGAGACCAGCGTGGTCCTGGTACACCCGGATGATCGCGCCCCGCTCGAAGCAGCCATCGGCCGATATCTGGCCGGGGAGACCATCGCGTTTGAAGTCGAAATCCGCGTCCGCCACAACGACGGTTCCCAGCGCTGGATCCTCACGCGCGGCGTGGCGGTGCGCGACGCCGCGGGCAAGCCGATTCGCTTGGTGGGGAGTTACGTTGACATCACCGAGTTGAAGCAGACCGAGGACCGGCTGAGGCGGAGCGAGTCGCTGCTGGCTGAGGCTCAGCAGATCGACCACATCGGCTGCTGGAGCTGGGACCTCCGCTCCGGCCGGCTCGACTGGTCCGACGAACTCTATCGGGTCTTCGGCCGCGACCGGGAACGGCAGAGCCCGTCCCACGACGGATTCCTGGCCAGCCTGCACCCGGAGGATCGAGCTAGGATCAGCGACGTGATCGATGACGCCTGCCGCGGCACCCGGACGTTCGACTGCGAATACCGGGTCATTCACCCCGACCGGGCAGTCCGCATGGTCCACGCGCGGGGCAAGGTCATTCGCAACGAGGCCGGCGAAGCGATCGAGTTGATCGGGACCGCACACGACATCACCGAGCGGCACCGGGCGGAGGAAGCGCCTGCGCGAGCGAGGAGCGGTTCCGCGGCACCTTCGAGAACGCGGCCGTCGGCATCGCACTCTGTGACATCGAAGGCCACATCCTCCGCGTCAACCAGAGGTTTTGCGGCATCGTCGGCTATACGCCCGAGGAGCTGGTTGGAAAAAACGACAACGATTCAACGCATCCCGATGATCTGTTGAGGGAGCCGGAGCGGATCAACCTTCTCCTGCGGGGCGATTTGCCCGGCTACTCGAGAGAGAAACGTTACATCCGCAAGGATGGCTCCCTCGTCTGGACAACACTTTCCGCCTCGGTCCTCCAACGCGACGCGGCGGGCAGGGCTGTTAACACGATCTTGATCATTCAGGACATCTCGGAGCGCAAGCGGCTGGAAGGCGAACTGCGGCAGGCCAAGGAGGCGGCGGAGGCGGCCAACCGCGCCAAGGACGAGTTCCTCGCCAACGTCAGCCACGAGATCCGCACGCCCATGAACGCCATCCTGGGCATGACCGAGCTGATCCTCGATACGCCGCTGAGCGACGACCAACGCCAATGCCTGAAATCCGTCAAGGCCGCGGCCGATAACCTGCTGGTTATCATCAACGACCTGCTCGACTTCTCCAAGATCGAGGCCGGCAAACTGGAACTGGAACCGGCCGACTTCTCCTTGCGAGCGGCTCTGGGTGACACCCTGCGGACCCTGGCCAGGCGGGCCCACAAGAAGGGTCTGGAGCTGATCAGCCACGTGCAGCCCGACGTGCCCGACGCCCTGGTGGGCGACGCCGGCAGGCTGCGTCAGGTGCTGCTCAACCTGGTCGGCAACGCCATCAAGTTCACCGAAGAGGGCGAGGTGGTCGTGCGCGTCGAAGTCGCCGGAGACCCCGCGACGCAGGAGGTCGACGTGCGCTTCGCGGTGAGCGACACGGGCATCGGCATCCCGCCCGACAAACAGGAGAAAGTCTTCCGTGCCTTCGAGCAGGAGGACACCTCGACCACGCGCAAGTACGGCGGCACCGGCCTGGGCTTGACCATCGCCGCCCGGCTGGTGGCCCTGATGGGCGGCACGATCACTGTGGACAGCGAGCCGGGCCGGGGCAGCAACTTCGCCTTCACGGCCCGATTCGGGCGGCAGCCGCACCCCGCGGGGCCCGTTGCCGCCCGGCCGCCGGTCCTGCTCCACAACCTGCCGGTGCTCATCGTCGATGACAACGCCACCAACCGCCGCATCCTGGAGGATTGGCTGCGTGGCTGGCGGATGGAACCGATGGCGGTGGGCGACGGCGCGACGGCGATAGACACCCTCTGGGCCGCCGCCGCCCTGGGCCGCCCCTACCCGTTGGTGCTGCTCGACGCCCGCATGCCCAACACAGACGGCCTGGTACTGGCGACCAAGATCCGCAAGCGGCCCGAGCTGTCCGCGACCCGTATCATCCTGTTGACCTCGGGGGGCATCCCCGGCGACGGGGCGCGCCTTCGCGAGTTGCGGATCGACGCCCAACTGCTCAAGCCGGTCCAGCAGGACGAGATCCTCGACACGATCTACGAGGTGATGAGCCGGACCAAGGGCGATGTACCGACGGCGGCCCGGCCCGCGCCGGCCCAGGAATCCGCCATGGCGCCGGTCCCGGCCGCGACCTCACTGCACATCCTCGTGGCCGAAGACAACGAGTTGAGCGCGCAAGTCCTGGAGGGGCACCTCATCCGCCAGGGTCACCGCGTGCGACTGGCGAGGGCCGGGCGGGCGGCGCTGGCCCTGGCGGAAGAAGGGGGCTTCGACTTGCTGTTCCTGGACGTCCACATGCCGGAGCTGGACGGCTTCCAGGTCGTTCAGGCGGTCCGGGAGCGGGAGCGGGCCGCGGCGGGACATTTGCCGGTCATCGCCCTGACGGCGCGCTCGCGGAAAGAGGATCGCGCGCGCTGTCTGGCGGCGGGCATGGATGACTTCCTGACCAAGCCGGTCCGGCCCGCCGACCTGTGGGCAGCCATTGACCGTGTTCTGAAAACTCGTTCACCCCGCCAACTCCCCGACCTCAGCTTGCTCGACGCGCCGGTGCTGTTGGCCGGCTGCGGGGGCGACGCCACGCTGCTCAGGGAAATGGGTCAGTCGCTCCAGGAGGGAGTCCCGGAGCACCTGGCAGCGGTCCGAGACGCCTTGCGCGCCCAGGACGCCCCGCGGCTTGGCCAAGCGGCTCACAAATTCTGCGGCTTGCTTTCGGAGTTTTCGACGGTCGCCGGCGATCTCGCGGGCAACCTGGAGGATCTTGCGGCCGGCGAACAGCTTGACAAAGCCCCCCCAATCCTGGAACAGCTCGAAACGATGGCGCGGGAACTCATGCGCCAAGCAGACGGCCTATCGATCGGGGCCCTGCGACACCAGGCAGGAGCGCGGTAACCGGGGACAGATCGCTTGTCGGCGGCTATCGGACACCCCCCCTCCGTCCCGACGGCCCTGACCGGCCGGGGCATCGTCGGCCCGACCGACGGTCGGCCCGGGTCCGGCGTCCGTTCGCCTTCCGGCTCCGCCGGGCCGCCCGCCCTGCGATCCCCGCCCGCAGAATCCGCCGGGTCGTCCTCGACGTCACTCTCCCCTGCCTTGGCCCGCGGCCGACGGACCAGCTTCTCGCGTTCGCTCCTCCCCGGAATGGTGATCGAGTGGCCGACCTTCCTAAAAATTCCACGGGCACTTGCATTTGTGTGCAGCGATGTATCAGAATCTATCATGGAGTAGTCTACTCCTGGGAATCTTTGACAATGCGGCTGACGGAGTTCATCGGGCGATCCGGCCCGAGACGGCACCTCTCCTAACGGATGGTTGTGTACGGTAAAGCATACAATCATACATGTTGATCGCGTTGGTCCCAATTCGCCGTGATGACCAGAATGCAGTCGGCAAGGCTTGGTTGCATGATTGGCTGCTTCGACACCTGGAACTGTGCATGCAGTTAACCACGACGCCAACCATTGTTCGGAATGCGGTCTCGGGCCGATCGCCAGGGCCTCAGGGCTCGACGGGCGGGTAAGAAAGTGAGTGAACGAACCCAATCTCCTGTCGATAGGTTCAGATAATGGCCGATCGCGGACCCCCGAATCGACGAAACAAACCCAATTCTCTGTCCGGGTGTTCAGATAACGGCCGGTCGCGTACCCGAGGCGACGAAACGAACCCAATTTTGTATTCGGGCGTTCAGATACAGGGTGGTCGCTTACCCCGAATCGACGGAACAAACCCGATTGCCTGTCCGGGTGTTCAGAGATCGGTGGCGATTCTCGCGGTCATGCCCATCGTCCGTTTCGCGGCTCCGGTGCGAATCTCGCATGTACTGGCGGTCCTCAGAGGACGGGATTCCTGTGTGATGGCGTGCAATTGCCATTGTTCGGTTTGCGCCGGTTGTGCCGCGGAGAACAGATGTGCCGATTTGCCACAAAAAGCGCGAGTCACGGGAAGGGAGAATGGGATGAGATAGGACGGTTCGACGGCCTGGCCGCACGCCGGAAGCTCGGCTCCATCGACTCCAAGCAACTATCCCTGATCGCCTGCCGGAGTTGACGGGAGTCAAGGGCTCGCACGGCTGACCAACTGCGCCGGTCGGTCCTTCGCCGTCAAGCGCGGCAACGGCTCGACTGCCGCGTGCGCCTCAGGGAGTCCCATGCTCCGCCAGGATCCGCCGGACCTCGCGGATGACGGCGGGATGGTCCTGACAGAGGTGGCCGGACGACACAATCGACTCGGAGAACGTCCCGTCCAGCTGGGCACTCTCGTACGGGACCAGGCCGTCGCTCCCGCCCGCACCGGGTGGGTTGCGCCGGTCCGCGATAATGGAGTGGGCCTTGATCGTAGGCGCGACTCCGAGCTCATCCAGGCCCATGAGGATCGGCGATTGCCACTCCAGCTCGTCGATGCTGGTGGGCAAGCCCCTGCGGAAGCGCTCGGCGAAGAAGTCCGGGCCATTGCGGTCCAGGAGCCGGCCGTACGACGCCCGGAGCGGGTCGGGCAGGCGGACGAGCCGCGAGCCCAGCCGCTCCAGCCCGCCCCGATCGACCCGACTCCCGCGGTGCGGCGTGGCGATGAAGACCACGCGGCGGACCTCCGGACGGGGCTTGTAGATCAAGGCGTGGCGGAACAGGTCGCAATCGGCCGGGTCGCCCGCCAGGTCTTCGGCGGGGCGATCGCTGATCAGCCGCCACAACCGAGTCCCGCTCTCCTGGACCATCATCTTGGTCAGCAGGCCGCCCATGCTGTGGCCGACCAGGACCATCCGGTCGAAGGCCGCATCCGAACGATCGGGGTCGAACTTCCTCCGCACCTCATCCAGGTCGTGACGCAGCAGCGCGGCCGAGTAGGGCAGCGGGTCGCCCGTCGAATAGCCGAAGGTCCAGAACTGATATCGGTCGCGGAGGGTCGCATCGGCCTCCAGATCCTCGATCATCCGGGCCCAGGACCACGGGCTTGACCACAAGCCGTGGATCAAGACCACGGGAATCGCGCCCCGCCGGTAAGGCCGGAGGAGCGAGAGCCCCGTCGGCTCGAACCGGAAGAGGCCGACGACGTCCGCATCCGACTTCGGTGGCGCGGGGCCCGGCGCCTGGCTCGGGGATTCCACCCTCGACGGAGCCTGGGCCCAGGCCGACGTCGCCACGATCAACGTCGCTACGACCGCTGCCGCTGATGCATGTGACACGATGTTGTCCTCTCGATCCGAAGGTCACGTGTAGCCCGACCCGGGCGGCGCCCGCAATCCCCGCGCGGACCAGGCGAGCGAGACGGCGACCACCAGGCCGATGCCGAGCATCATCAGGCTGAGGAACTGCAGGCCGCTCCGGAACCCATGGGCGACGCTCTCCAGCGTCACGAAGCCGCCGAGGACCCTGCTCGTCTCTTGCTGGAGGGCGGACCCGCTCAGCCCGCGCTGATGGAAGTAGTCGGCGACACGGGCCGAGGCCTGCTCGACCGCCGGCCGGTTCTCGCGGAGGTTGTGGCGATAGACGTCGAGCGCGCGATCGGACCACTCCTTCACGACGGTCCCGGTCGCGATCGGCACCGTGATGATCGGCACGACCAGGCCGATGATGCCGAGGGCGCCGGCGTACAGCATGTCCTTCGGGTCTAGCCCCTCGATCTCGTCGGTCAGGAACACCGGCGGGATCAGGCCGAGGAACGCCCCCCAGCAGCCCAGCATGACCGGGATGTGCTCCTTGGGCGTGAAGTTGTCGATCGACGACAGCCACCAGACGCAGGCCGCCGTCCCCACGAAGCCGACGAACAGCCAGACGTGCCGCAGCGACCGGCGATGGAACCAGGTCGTGAGGAAGGTCGTCGCCGCCATCATCACCGAGGTCGGCACCATCAGCCAGCCCGCCGTGATCCGCGGGTAGCCGCGCAGCTCGGTGCAATACATACCGACGATCGTCAGCACGGCCACCATGTGCAGGAGCATCAGGCCGCGCGTCGTCAACGAGAGGACGTAGACGCGGCTGCGGAGGATCCGGTTCAGGTGCTCGTCGAGGCTAAAGCCCGAGCCCAGCCAGGCGACCAGCACCACCGGCAGGGCGACACAGAGGGCGACCGTCGCGGTGAAGGCGTCGGAGGACCAGCCGCCCCACTTGCGGTACCAGGCGAAGGCGAAGGTGACCGCCACGATCCAGGCTACGAACGTCGTGACCGCCAGCCAGTCGATCGGTATATGCATCGGCCGCGGCGGGCGGTCGGGGCTGATGAACCGCCAAACGAGCAGCGCCGCGGCGATGCCGACCGGCACGTAGGCCCAGTACATCCACCGCCACGAGAGATACACATCGAGGTAGGCGTTGACGAGCGGCGTGATGTGCCGCGTCGAGTAGGCGAAGATGCCGTAGAATCCGATGGCCACCAGGAGCGCGCGGTCGAACTGCTTGTAGAGAGTGACGCGGCAGATCGCCATCGCCGTCATCTTGCCGAACCCCTCGACGCACCGGGCGATGGCCAGGGCGACGAGCCCGGTCGCCGCGCCGCTGAGGACGTTCCCCGCGGAGAACACCAGCATCGCCAGGGCCAGCGTGTATCGCTTGCCGATCCGGACCGAGAGCGAAAGCCCGGCGAAGACGCCGTAGATCACGCCGACGCCATAGGCGACGGTGACCCAGGTCATGTCGTACTCGTCCGCCTCGATGCCGAGGCGGACGGCGTCGTCGGTGATGACGGTCTGCACGATGGTCTGGTAGGGCGCGAAGAAGACGAAGAGGATCGCCAGGGCGGCCAGCCCGTGGCGGCGTTCGAGTCTCATCGGCGACTCGGGTGCCGGCGCCGCGGTCGTGCGCGGGGGCGGGGCGGCGAGCGTCGTCATGGCGTCACCGCCCTGGCCGTGCCGGCCTCGCTCCCGTCGCGGGGAGGTCCCTCGGGGGTGGCGGGGGCGTTATATCGCGTCTCGAGCTCGCCCATCGCCCGCGCCGCCTCCGCGGCCCAGGCGGCATCGCCGGGGCCATGCTCGATGGCCACCGTCGCCATCAGCCCGGCGCGAAGCCGCGGCCATCGGTCATCGCGCTCGATCTGGATCCGCACCGGGACCCGCTGGACCACGCGCGTAAACTCGCCCGAGACGACATTCCGCGGCATCAACGCGAACTGGGCCCCCGTGGCCTTGTTGACCCAGACGACCCGCCCCCGAAACGGTTCGGCGAAGGCGTAGAGCTCGATGCGGACGGGGTTGCCCGGCTCGACGCCGGGCAGGCGGTCCTCCTCGAGGTTGGCCTCGACGTAGAGCAGGTCCGGATTGTACAGGCTCAGCAGAGGGGAACCTGCCGCGACGAAGTCGCCCAGGTGGCGGTACCGCTTGACCACGATGGCGGGGAACGGGGCCCGGACCTTGGTGTACGCCAGGTCGTTCTCGGCGGCCTCCAGCGCCCGCCGGGCCTGCTCGACGGTCTGCTCCTTGACCTTGACCAGGAGCTCGATCTCGCGGATCTGGTCGTAGCCGACCCCCGCGAGGTCCACGCCCTTGGCCGCCTTCTGTTCCGCCTTCTGCGCGGCCTCCAGCGTGCTGCGGGCGACGTCGATCTGGGTCCGGGAGGCCAGGGCCTTGGCCAGCCGGGCTCCGGCGAGGTCCACCTGCGCCGAGGCCGAGTCGCGGGACTGCGTGACCTGATCTCGCTGCCGCGTCGGGCTCGCCCCCTGCCGCTCGAGCCGGGTGAAGCGCGTGTACTCCAGCTCGGCCAGCGTGAGGGAGGCCCGGGCCGCCTTCACTCCGGCGCGGGCCTCGTCGATCCCCTTCTCGACCTCGTCCTCGGTCAGCTTGAGCGACCTCTCGGCCTTCACCCGGTCCGCGGCGGCGGCGGCGAAGGTCCGCCGGGCGATCTCGACCTGGATCGGGACTTCCTTGCGGACGAGGTCGAGGTCGGCACGCTGGCGGTTCAGCTCGGCGAGCGCCGAGTCGAGCTGGGCCCGCGCGACGTTGACCTTGTCGCGGTAGGGGATCGGGTCGATCTCCGCCACGATCTGCCCCTGCCCGACGCGATCGTTCTCATCGGCCAGGAACCGGATGATCCGGCCGGAGACGATTTGCGGGCCGACATTGACGAGGTGGGCCTCGACGAAGGCGTCGTCGGTGATCGAATGGGTGCGACGGTAGTGGACCCAGCCCATCACGGCCGGCAGGCCGAGGGCGGTGACCGCGATCAGCGACGCCAGGGCGAGGAGACGGCCTGGGCGGAACCGATTTCGGCCACCGGGGGGCGGAGACGACGGGGGCGCGGCCGCGGTCTGGGCCTGGCTGCTCGGAGGAGCCTGGGCCGATTCGATGGGATTCATGGGGTGCTCCGCATACTTCGGCGTCGTCGGGCTAGTGATGCTCGGGGTTCCGATAGCAACGGAGAAAAAACCAACGAGCTTCCGATCGAGCCGTCCTCGCAAACGATGGTAATCGAGAAGCTCCAAGACTTTCGGGCGAGCCCCCGTGATCTCGCGGGTTCCGGATTCTCGATAACCGTTCTCGAATGCGATTTCTCGAATCAGCCCCGCAGAGACGGGTTTCGAGAAGGACAAGCGCGGTGGAACCGGGGCTACGGGCCGAGTTCGTTGTTTTTTTCTCCGTTGCTATCGGAACCCCGTGACCACGGCCCTGACGGACTGGCCGGGCAGGAGGGTCCGCTTCGGATTGGACACGCGCGCCCTGCGCCGGAAGGTCGACCTACCCGGGTCGGGGGCGATGTCGATGAAGTCCGCCATGCCGGCGCCGGGACAGTTGTGATCCCCTTGGGTCACGGGGCGGACGATCTTCACGGGCAATCCCTGCCGGATCGCTGAGGCGGCTCGGGGGAGGAAGCGAGAGTCGACCGGGATGTCGACCCCGATCGGGTCGAGTTGCTGGATGGTGGTCAGCTCGTCGCGATCCTGGCTCCTCGCCGAGGGCTCGACCAGATCGCCCGGATGGACTTTCACCGCGCCGACGCGGCCGTCGATCGGGGAATGGATCCGGCAGTAGTCCAGGTTGATCTCGGACTGCCGGACGGCGCTCTCGGCGACGGCGACCCCGGCCTCGGCGGCCTGAATCGTGAGGTCGTGATCGGCCCGGGCTCTCTCGAGCTCGGTCTTCGCGGCCTCGACCCCGGCCGCGGCCCGCATGCGGAGGGCGATCCGGCGTTCGACTTCCTCGGCGTGGGTCGCGTCGCAGCCCGGGCGGTCGCGCTCCCGCGCCTCCTCGATTCGGGTGCATTCCCATCGGTCTTTCGCAACCTCCAGGAACGCCCTGGCGATCTCTCGTGCCCGGGAATGCCTCGCCTTCTCCAGTACGTCCCGCGCCTCGACCAGCCTCGCCCGATCGGCCTCGAGCTCGGCCCGGAAAGGCGTCTCGTCGATGACGAAGAGGAGCTGGCCCTTCCTGACATCGTCCCCCGCCTCGAAGTGCCGTTCCCTGAGGATCCGCGCACACGGGCGCGGATCGAGACCTGCTGGAGCGCCACGGTCGTCGCGATCGCCCTCAACTCGATCGGCACGTCCATCCTTCGCGCCGCGACGACCGACACGGTCGGCGGCGTCGGCGCTGGCGGCCGTTCGACTCGCGACGAACAGCCGGCCGGAATCCAGCAAGCGCACGCGACCGCGGCGACGGGCCATCTCACCGGAGGTGATCGATCCGACTGTGCTGGTCTCATGACTCAATCGGTTCCCATCCTCAGGGAACTGATGTGGGAAGCCCGACCCGTTTGGGTTGTTCTGCCGTTTGGACCCGGCTTCGCTCAGCTCTACTCTCTATGAGGTCCACGAAGCCTCGAGCCGAGCCACCTTGGAAAGGCGTCGGCGGTGTCGCTCGGCGCCGCTGAAGGTCGACGCGATGAAGGTCTGCGCGTGGTCCCAGGCGACCTCGACACCCATGACCCGCCCGCCCAGGCAGAGGATGTTCATGTCGTCGTCTTCGACGCCCTGGTGGACGGAATAATGATCGTGGCACAGACCGGCCCGGATCCCCTTGACCTTGTTGGCGGCCACGGAGGCCCCGACGCCGCTGCCGCAAACGACGATCCCGCGGTCGACATCGCCGGCCGCCACGGCGCGGGCGAGCGGGATGATGTAGTCGGGGTAGTCGTCGTCCGGATCGCGCGATGCGGCTCCGAAGTCGCTCACCTCGTGTCCCAGCACGCGGAGCCTCGCGATCAGCACCTGCTTCATGTCGAATCCGCCATGGTCGGCGGCCAGTCCAATCTTCATCGAGATGCCTCCTCGTCAACCTCTTTGGTCATGTCCTCGCCGATCCCAACTGGGTCTTCGCCGCTTCGACTACCCGCTCCACGGTGAAACCGAACTCGCGCTGGAGGTCCTTGAGCGGGGCCGACGCCCCGAAGGACCGCATGCCAATGCTCCGGCCCTCGGCGCCGACGTACTTCGCCCAGCCGAAGACGGATGCCTGCTCGACCGAGACACGGGCCGTGACGCCGGGCGGCAGGACCGAGTCGCGGTAGGCCGGGTCCTGGTCGTCGAAGAGCTCCCACGACGGCATGCTGACCACGCGGGAGCGAATGCCTTCCGCGACGAGCCGCTCGTGCGACTCGACGCAGAGCGCGACCTCGCTGCCGGAGGCCATCAAGAGGACATCGGGCGGGCCGCCCGGTGCGTCGGCCAGGACATAGGCACCCCTGGCCACGCCCGAGGCTGGGGCATACTTGTCGCGGTCGAGCGTCGGGACGTCCTGGCGCGTGAGGACGAGGACCGCCGGCTGGTGGTGGAATTGCATCACGACTTTCCACGCCTCGACCACCTCGTTGGCGTCCGCGGGGCGGAGGACGACCAGGCCGGGGATCGCCCGCAGCGAGGGCAGTTGCTCGATCGGCTGGTGGGTCGGGCCATCCTCGCCGACGCCGATCGAGTCGTGGGTGAAGACGTAGATCACCGGCAGCTCCATCAGCGCGGCGAGCCGGATCGGGGCGCGGCCATAGTCGCTGAAGATCAGGAAGCCCGAGCCATAGGCCCGCACCTTGACGGTCGCCATGCCGTTGAGGATCGCCCCCATCGCATGCTCGCGGATGCCGAAGTGGAAGTTGCGGCCGCCGTGACTCTCGGCCTGGAAATCGCCGGCGCCGTCGAAGGTCAGACGGGCCTTGGTCGACGGGGCCAGGTCGGCCGAGCCGCCCATCAGCCAGGGGACATTCCGCGCGATGGCATTCAAGACCAGGCCGGACGAGTTGCGTGTCGCAACTCCCTTGCGGTCGGCGGGGAAGGATGGCAGGTTCGCATCCCAGCCGTCGGGGAGCTCGCGGTGTTGCATCCAGTCGAGCTGGTGGGCCAGATCGGGGTACTCAGCACAGTACCACTCCAGGCGGGCGAACCAGGCATGGCGCAGCTCCTTCCCCCGCCGGCCAACGCCTTCGCGGAAGCGGTCGTAGACCCCGTCGGGCACGAGGAACCTGGCGTCCTCGGGCCAGTTGTAATTGCGCTTGGCGAGCCGGACCTCATCCTCGCCCAGGGGTTCGCCGTGGGCGGCGCTGGTGTCCTGCTTGTGAGGCGCGCCCCAGCCGATGTGGCTGTCGACGATGATCAAGGTCGGCCGCTCGCGCTCCTGGAGGAAAGCGCCGAAGGCGCGATCGAGCAGGTCCAGGTCGTTCGCATCGCCCACTCGGGTGACGTTCCAGCCGTAGCCGAGGAACCGCGTGGCGACATCCTCGGTGAAGGCCAGCGCGGTGTTCCCCTCGATCGTGATGTGATTGTTGTCGTAGATCCAGCAGAGGTTGGAGAGCTTCCAGTGGCCGGCGAGCGAGGCGGCCTCGGAGGAGATCCCCTCCATCATGCACCCGTCGCCGCACAAGGCGTAGACGTTGAAGTTGATCAGGTCCTCGAAGCCGGCTCGGTTGTAGCGTGCGGCCATCCAGCGGCCGGCCGCCGCCATGCCGACGCTGTTGGCGAGTCCCTGCCCGAGCGGCCCGGTCGTGGTCTCGACCCCCGAGGTCCAGCGGTACTCCGGATGGCCCGGGCATCGGCTGTGCCACTGTCGGAACGCCTTGATCGCCTCGAGGGGGACCGACGGCTCGCCCAGCGTCTCGTAGTCCTTGCTGACGGCCCGGACGCCGCTCAGGTGCAGCAGCGCGTAGAGCAGCATCGAGGCGTGGCCGGCCGACAGCACGAAGCGGTCGCGGTTCGGCCAGATCGGGTCCTCGGGGTCGAAGCGCAGCACGTATTGCCAGAGGTAGTAGGCGACCGGCGCCATCGCCATGGGCGTCCCGGGGTGCCCCGAGTTCGCCGCCTGGATCGCGTCGATGGCCAGGGTCCGGATGGTGTTGATGCAAACTCCATCGAGCGGGTGCCTGCTCGACTTGATCGCCGGGCTCTTGTCGATCGGGACGGTCATGTTCGACCCCCTTTGCTGAAGGCGCTCTCGGCCGCGGAGCCGGCCGATTCGAAGATGTCCACCCACGCCCGATAGCGGCGGGCGATCTCGCTGACGGCGGCCTCCCGCGCGATCCGGCCGTCCTTCCAGTCGGTCAGCGGACCCCAGAAGCTCGTCCGGCCCACGGCGAAGCCGATGAAGCCCTTCACGGATGCCGCGGTCTGCAGCCACTGGCGGACCTTCGAGTCCTCCTCGCCGCGGCCGAGGACGATGCAGCCGACGCCCTCGCGTCCGCCGCGCCTCACGGAGGCGACCACTTTGCGACAGTCCTCGGGCCGATCGATCCCCTCGATCTTCCAGACGTCCGGCTCGATGCCCGCCGCCTGCAGTTCGGTGATCGCCTCCACCATCAGCTCGGGCCTGAGCCCGCGGTCGTATTCCCTCTTGTCGCCGCCGGATCGGCTGAGCTGCCATGGCGTCGGGGGCACCAGCAGCTCGAACATGAACCGGCTGCGGTTGCGCAAGTGAAGGTAATCCGACAATCGCTTCAGCCGCTCGGCCTGGCGCCGGTTCAATTCCAGGTCGCCCTCGGGGTTATACCGAACCAGGACCTTGTAGAAGGTCGGGCGGAACTCCTCGATGTGGCCCGCGAAGTCCTCGCCATATTCGAAGTCGAACTCGTCCTGGCCGCTCTTCTCAGCCGGGCAGGCGGTGATGTAGCCGCGCCTCGCCGCGTCGCGCAGGATGTCGGCGCCGAACTGCTCGTCCACCAGGATGCCGGCGCAATCCCCCGGGACCCCGAGGGCGAGCGCCTCCTTGAAGCCGTCATAGATGACGAGCTTCATGGCGACGATCTGCCTCGCCTGTTCGGCGGTCAGCGCCCCGGGCCAGCCGAACATGTTTTTCTGGAATGTCCCCCGGTGATCGAAGGGCAGCACATAGAGCGGTCGGTCGTATCCGATGGTCATGACGATCGGTTCTCCTTGGGTGGAATTCGAATAGGGCACCGGAGCGAATGAGCTTGGCCGTCCATCAGGTCCAACGGGTCGTCGCACTCAGCCGTCTCCTCCCACGAGGACGACGACCGAGCGCGGCAGGACCCGGTATCGCAGGGAGGCCACCGCGGCCTCCTCGCCGGGATCCGCGATGTCGAGGGGGCTGTCGAGCCCGGTGTCGATCGCGCGATGCCAGCCGCCCGGGGGGCTCTCCTGGATCTCGAAGTCGAGCGGCTCGTGGTACGCGTTGATCATGACGTAGAGGTCGCGATCGCCCCGGGACGCGCCGTGCAGGCAATAAGCGAGGCTGTGCGAGTCGTACGACAGGTCCACGTCCGGCCCGACGCCGTACCAGCGGACGTCGTCGCGCCAGAAGCGCGGGCGGCCGAGGCCCGGATGCGACTTGCGGAAGGCGATCATCCGCCTGGCGAAGCGATGATGGTCGGCATGCCGCTCGATGCACGACCAGTCGAGCCAGGACGTCTCGTTGTCCTGGTTGTAGGGATTGTTGTTGCCGCGCTGGGTCCGCAGGAACTCATCGCCGGCGGCGAACATCGGCACCCCATTGGCCAGCATCAGGAGGCAGAAGAAGTTCTTCGCCTGCCGCTGGCGCAGGGCCATCACCGCGGCGGGCACATCGTCGTCCCCCTCCCAGCCGCAGTTCCAGCTCAGGTTGTCCGCGGCCCCGTCGGTGTTCCCGTGGCCGTTGGGCCAGTTCCGCTTCTCGTTGTAGGCGACGGCGTCGTAGAGGGTGAAGCCGTCGTGGCAGGTGACGTAATTGACGGTCTCGAAGGGCCGATGCGCATCGCGGGGGTTATCGGGGAACAGGTCGTCGCTGCCGTAGAGCCGGAGCATGAGCGCCCCGACCATGCCGGGATCGCCGCGGACGAACCGGCGGACGTCGTCCCGGAACCGGCCGTTCCACTGGCACCACCCCGGCCCGGGGAACTGGGTCCCGAGCTGGTAGGCCCAGCCGGCATCCCAGGGCTCGGCGATCAGGTGGACGTGGCGCAGGACCGGGTCGGCGCGGATGGCGGACAGGAGCGAGGTGTCGGCCGTCTCGAGCGTGCCGCCGGGCCCGCGGGCCAGTACCGAGGCGAGGTCGAAGCGGAAGCCGTCGACGTGCATCTCCGCCACCCAGTAGCGCAGGCTCTCGAGGATCAGCGACCAGGTGCGGATGCTGGCGCAGGCCAGGGTGTTGCCGCAGCCGGTGTAGTCGCGGTACATCGCCCGCGGGTCGTCGGACATCACGTAGAAGGCGGCGTTGTCGATCCCCCGAAAGCTGTAGGTCGGCCCGTCCGGGCCGGCCTCGGCCGTGTGGTTGTAGACGACGTCGAGGATGACCTCGATGCCCGCCGCGTGCAGGGCGCGGACCATCGCCCGGAACTCGTCGCGGGCGGCCTGGGCGTCCGACGCATAGCCGGCGTGCGGGGCGAAGAAGTTCAGGGTCATGTAGCCCCAGTAATTGCCCTCCTGCGGGTCGAACTGCTGCACGGGGAGCAGCTCGACCATGGTGATCCCCAGCTCCTTCAGGTAGGGGATCTTGTCGATCACGCCGGCGAAGGTGCCCCTGCGCTCGGGCGGGACGCCGCTGTTGGGATTCCGCGTGAAGCCGCGGACGTGCATCTCGTAGATGATCGCGGTGTCCGGCTCGATGTCGCGGCGACCGGTCGCGAACCGGGTCGGGGTCCGGCGTCGGTCGCGGCAGGACACCGAGCGGCGCCCTCCCCAGGTTCGAGCCCGGGCGTCGGGCGGCCTCGCGATCGAACCCCGGCGGGAAGAAGACCTCCCTCGCCAGGGGGTCGAGCAGGACCTTCTCCGGATCGTAGGCATGCCACAGGCCCGGCCCGGCGGCGCGAGGCCCGTCGATCCGGTAGGCGTAGTACCGCGCCTCGCCGACATCCCCGCCCAGCCGGCAATGCCAGACCATCCAGGTCTTGTTCACCCGCGGGTCCAGGCGGAATTCGAGGAGCGGCCGGGCGAGGTCGTCCTCGGCGAACAGCAGCAACACCACGCTCTCGGCGTGCTCGGCATAGAGCGAGAAGTTGTAGGCTTGCTCCGCCTCGATCCATGCGGCCCCCAGGGGAAGGATCGTCCCTTCGGTCCGGGCGACGATCGCCGCCGGGGGATGGACCTGACCGCGGCGTGCCTGCCGATTCGGCGCGATGAGAGCGGTTTCGCCTGGCATTGGAGTTCGCCGGACGGTGCCGGCCCCTACGAGGATTGTGGAAGTCTCGGATCGAGGGATCGCAGCCTACAGCGGCCCGAGTGGCCCCGCGGGCGAGGGGTCGATCGGCTCGCCGGCCTCGGGATAATTGCCGAGCCCGAGCTTCACGAGTGCTTGATAATCCTGGAGGCCTCCCTTGATGAACGTGTCGCCGTGGCCGGCCGCGCCGGCCGCATCCACGGCCGCGGTGAAGGCATCCCGCGCCGCGAGGTCGGCCGCGACATCCGCGATGTGCGGGAACGGGTTCGGCTGTCTCGTGCCCATGACGCTGACTTCCGCCGGCTCGTCGCGCAGGCCGAGGCCTTCCATCGCCGCCGCGGCGGCGTGGGCCGTCCAGACGACCGCGGCCACCGCCGTCTCGCGGACGTAATCGCCCTGCGCGATGGCCCGACAGGCCTCGACATCCCGGATCACGGATCGCAGGTCGCGACAGGGCGAGCCCCTCGCGAAGTCCTCCGCCAGGCGGATGGCGCCGTCGATGGCCGTCCGGCACCGATCCAGGTCCGCGGTGGCCATCGGGCAGGAGGCTGAGGTATTCCACCCGCCGGGCGCAGCGGGCAGCCAGGGCGACGATCGCCCGGAGCGGCAGCTTCTTCAGGTCTTCCGTCGAAACATTCGGGACGATCATGATTCGCCTCCTCCAGATGGGACCGAGTGGCCGATCGGTCGGGTCGCGTCGGCCGAATCGGCCAGGCTAGCCTGGACCCGCTTGGCCCGCTCCAGGTCAACATTGGTTTTCACCAGAGTGCCACCCATCCCTCGGATCGCGGGCAGGATGGCATCGATGTCCCCTCCGTCGTCCAGGACGAACAGGACGGACGTCCCTGGCCTGACCAGGCCCGCCAGTTCCCGGACGAAGTCGTCGCTGAGCCCGGCCGCGACCGCACAGGCGCCGAACTCGCTCAGCATGGCCCCGACGGCTTCGCCGGTCATCGGCGGTGCTCCGAGTGCCAGACCCGCGAGGAAGCTCGCGAGCGGGCGGCCGACGACGTTGGTGACGATCGGGAACGGCTCGCCATTCAACGTGAGGGATCCGTCGGGGTAGCGCACGGCCACTGCGACGTCCAGGAGGTTGAGGTAGTGCTTCTCCCAGCCGAGCCAGGCGATCTCGTCGCGAAGCTTGGCGGCTCGTTCCGCATCGTCGAACCCGACGGCCCAGAGATTCGCGCATCTGGTCATGGCGAGGACTCCTCGAGCCTGCGGCGGCAACGTACGGGCCGGGCGCAGGCGTTATCGAAGACTCTCAGTCAAACGCCCGACGCTAGCGCTTCCTTCCGGTTATCGAGGGCGCCGCACCTGGTGGCGATCACGCCCATGAGCTCCTCCCAGGATTTCACGAAAGCCATCGCACCTTCGTCCTGGAGCCGGGCGGCCAGGGCGTCGACGTCGATCCCGGCCTCGGCGAACCGGGCCAGCACGTCCTCGCAGTCGCCGCCGTCGGCCGGCAGCACCGCGCCGACCTCGCCGTGATCGGCGAATGCCTTCAGTGTGGCTTCGGGCATGGTGTTCACCGTGAGGGGCGCGGCGAGGGCGTGGACGTAGAGGACGTCGGAGGCCTTGGGGTCCTTGGTCCCCGTGCTCGCCCAAAGGAGCCGCTGCGGCCGGGCGCCGGCGTCGTCGAGGCGGCACCAGCGCGGGGAGCGGAGGAGTTCGCGATAAACCTTGTAGATGCGGCCGGCGATGGCGATCCCGAGGCGGTCGCGCAGCGCCTCGGGGGCCCGGTCCATGACCGCGGCGTCCCACCGGCTGATGAACACCGAGGCCACGGACGCCACGTGGGGATCGAGACCGACCGCGATCCGCCGCTCGATCCCGCGCAGGTAGGCCGCGGCCGCCGCGAGGTAGTGCTCGCGAGAGAACAGCAGCGTCACATTGACCGGCACCCCGGCGAAGATCGACTCCTCGATGGCGGGCAGCCCTTCCCTCGTCCCCGGGATCTTGATGAAGAGGTTGGGCCGCCACGCCCGGGCGTGAAGCTCCCTGGCCGCGGCCACCGTGCCGGCCGCGTCGCGGGCCAGCAGCGGCGAGACCTCCAGCGATACCCAACCGTCCACGCCGCCGGTCTTCTCCCAGACCGGTCGGAACAGGTCGGCGGCCTGCGTGATGTCCTCGAGGGCCAGCTCGAAGAAGAGCGGCTCGCTCGACTCGAGGTGACGGAGCTTCTTGCGGATTGCGGCGTCGTAGGCGGTGCTGTTCTTGATGGCGTGGTCGAAGATCGTCGGGTTCGACGTGAGGCCCGTGACCGACAGCTCATCGATGTAACGCCGGAGCGTCCCCGTGGTCAGCAGGTCGCGGGTGATGTTGTCGAGCCAGATGCTCTGGCCCAGGTCGTGAAGGATCTCGGTCGCTCTCATGTTGTGGACTCCGGAGTACCGGGCAAGGAAGGGATAAACGCCATTCGCGTGTTAACCGACCGCCTGCGGGCCCAGACGGACGCCCGTCCGGCCCGAGGTTTCCGTCAGGTCGCTCAGCCACTGGAACACGGGCGGGGACAGCATTTCCTCCGTGCATCGCCACCGCCAGTTGCCCGCCGCGTGACCGGGGATGTTCATCCGGTCCTCC
Organism: uncultured Planctomycetota bacterium; assembly: GCA_963815795.1. GTDB lineage: Bacteria > Planctomycetota > Planctomycetia > Isosphaerales > Isosphaeraceae > JAKAUH01. The sequence continues at coordinate 78,839 of CAWFIC010000019.1, forward strand.
GTGCCCAGGTTGAGCAGATCCTGCAATGGGGCCATCGCCAGCGCAGCCGAGGAGGACCACCCCAGTTGCATCAGCGCCGGGGCAACCTCCGCGGCGTCGCCCGCCGGTCGCCCCAGATAACGCCAGAGGATTTGACGCCGCGAGTCCGCCAGTTCCCCGAACCAGCCGCGGGTCGTGTTATTGTCGTGAGTGCCCGTGTAGACCACCGCGTTGGGCACGAAGTTGTGCGGGAGGTAGGGGTTATCGGAATGGCCGTCGAAGGCGAACTGGAGGACCCTCGTCCCGGGCAAGCGGAACCGGTCGCGGAGGTCAACAACGTCGGGGGTGATCACCCCCAGGTCCTCGGCGATGAACGGTAGGACGCCGAGTTCCCTCTGGACGGCCGTGAAGAAGTCGGCCCCCGGTCCAGGCAGCCACTCGCCCGACCGGGCCGTCGCCGCGCCGGCCGGGACATGCCAGGCGGCCGCGAAGCCGCGGAAGTGATCCAGCCGGATCGCGTCCACGTGGGCCAGCAGGGCGCGCAACCGGTCGATGCACCAGCGATAGCCGGACCGGCGCAAGGCCTCCCAGTCGTAGACGGGGTTGCCCCAGAGTTGTCCCTCGGTGCTGAAGTCGTCCGGGGGCACGCCGGCCACGAAACGGGGCCTGAGCTGCTCATCGAGCAGGAACAACTCCGGGTTGGCCCAGACGTCGCTCGAGTCGGGGGAGACGAAGAAAGGCAGGTCGCCGATCAGGCACAGGCCTCGCGCCTGCGCATGCTCCTTGAGGCGTGCCCCCTGGCGGAATAGCAGGAACTGGGCCCAGCGGACCCGATCGACGGCGTCCGCCAGGTCTCGACAGGCGGAGGCCAGGGCCGTCCGGTCGCGCCGGACCAGCTCCGCCGGCCACTTGAGGTAGTGGGCGCCCTGGTACCTGGCCTTGAGTGCCCGGAACAGGGCGTAGTCCTTCAGCCAGTGCGCCTGCTCGGCGCAAAACCGCTCGTAAGCCGGCCGCAGGTCGGCGCGGGTCCCGCTGCGGAACTTCTTCCAGGCCGTCGCGATCAATCGCTGCTTGAACGGGATGACGGCGTCGTAATCGGCGGCCGTCGCCGGGAAGGATGGCCCCTCACAGTCGCTCGACCGCAGCAGCCCGTCCTCGATCAAGAGTTCCGGGCTGATCAGGAGGCCATTGCCGGCGAAGGACGACAGGGATTGATACGGCGAGTCCCCATACCCCGTGGGGCCCAGCGGCAGCGCCTGCCACCAGGCCTGCCCGGCCTCGCGGAGCCGGTCGATCCATGCCAGCGCGGCCGGCCCGATATCGCCGATGCCGTAACGTGAGGGCAGTGACGTGACGTGCAGCAGCAGGCCGGCGCCGCGATATCCCGGCGGGAACGGGGGAACACTTGTTTGAGGGCGACGGCCGCTCATTGTTGCCCTCCGGCGTGGCGGGGGCCGGGGTCGGGCGTCAGCAATGCGTGGTCCACGATCTTCTGCGCTTCGTTCACGACGGCGTCCAGGTGGCCCTGGTCCTTGAAGCTCTCCGCGTAGATCTTATAAATGTTCTCCGTGCCGGAGGGTCGGGCCGCGAACCAGCCGCTGGCGGCCACGACCTTGAGGCCGCCGATGGGGGCATCGTTGCCCGGGGCGCGGGTCAGCTTCGCCGTGATCGGCTCGCCGGCCAACTCGGACGCCTCGACGGCGGATGGGTCGAGCTTCTCGAGGCGGGCCTTCTGCGCCGGGGTCGCGGGCGTGTCGATCCGGGTGTAGCACGGCGTTCCGAACTGCGCCGTCAGCTCGCGGTAGTGCTCACCCGGGTCCCTGCCGGTGCGGGCGGTGATCTCGGCCGCCAGCAGATCCATGATCGGCCCGTCCTTGTCGGTCGTCCACACCGTGCCGTCGTGCCGCAGGAAGCTCGCTCCGGCACTCTCCTCGCCGCCGAAGCAGTATGAAGCATCGAACAAGCCTGGCGTGAACCACTTGAAGCCCACCGGCACCTCGCACAGCCGGCGGTCGAGCTTCCCCACCACTCGGTCGATCATGCCGCTGCTGACCAGCGTCTTGCCGACTGCAGAGTGGGCCGGCCATCGCAGGCGGTACATGAGTAGATAGCGGATCGCGACAGCCAGATAGTGGTTGGGGTTCATCAGTCCCGCGGAAGGCATGACGATGCCGTGCCGGTCCGAGTCGGGGTCGTTGGCGAAGGCGACGTCGAAGCGGTCCTTGAGCTGCACCAGGCTGGCCATCGCGTAGGGGCTGGAGCAATCCATGCGGATCCGGCCGTCGTGATCGACGGTCATGAACGAGAAGGTCGGATCGACCGTCGGGTTCACCACCTCGATGTTGAGTCCGTAGATCTCGTTGATCGGTCCCCAGTAGTGCACCGCGGCGCCGCCGAGCGGGTCCACACCCAGCTTGAGGTCGGCGGCACGAATGGCGCTCATGTCGATGACGTTCCGCAGATCATTGACGTAGGGCAGGACGAAGTCGTCCTCGTAGACTGTCGCTGCCTTGATAGCCCTCGCGAACGGCACGCGGTTCCCGCCGGCGTTGCCTCCCCGAAGCAGTTCATTGGCCCGGTCCTGGACCCATTTCGTGACGCCGGTCTCGGCCGGGCCTCCGTGGGTCGGGTTGTATTTGAGGCCACCGTCCTCGGGAGGATTGTGCGAGGGTGTGATGACAATGCCGTCGGCGCGGTGCTCCTTGCGCCCCCGGTTGTACACGAGGATGGCCCGCGAGATGACGGGGGTCGGGGTGACGCCATCGTCGCGCTGGATGATCGTCTCCACCCCATTGGCCGCCAGGACCTCGAGTGCGGTGCGTTGGGCCGGGCCTGAAAGCGCGTGCGTGTCCTTGCCCATGTAGAGGGGGCCATCCGTGGCCTGGCCCCGGCGGTAGTCGCAGATCGCCTGCGTGACGGCCAGGATATGGGCCTCCGTGAAGGTGCCGCGCAGCGGCGAGCCCCGGTGTCCACTGGTGCCGAAGCTGACCCGTTGGTTGGGGTCACTCACGTCTGGCCGGCGCTCGAAATACTCGCGTTCGAGCCGGGCCGGGTCGACCAGCATCTCTTTCGGGGCCGGCTTGCCCGCGAGGGGAGACATCGCCATAGGATTGTTCCTTCCATCGAATTCCTGGTGGATGTTTGAACTTGCCGGGATACGCTCGCTGTGTCAGCGGGCCTCTTCCACGCGATCCGGCACGGGCACGGCATCCGTCCACTCCCATGCCCACGAGCCGTCGCCATCGATCTCCAGCACCGCGTCGTACTGCTCCGCGGATGGGGCAGCATCGGCCAGGTGGATGGGCGTGATGGAATTCTGAGTCAGCCTCTGGAGCGCCTGCCGAACCTGGTCCGGCCCGAGCGTGGTATCGACGCGGTCCAGGAAAGCGAACCGCGGACCCGCGAGGACCACCCGTGTGAGGACCAGCAACTGCTGGTCGCCGAGCGACACGAAAGATCGCCAGTCACGCTCCACGTCGAGTCCGCCGGCCCGCTCCGCGACAGGCCCCAGACCGGCCGCGCGCAGGGCCGCCAGGATGCGATCGTCCGGAACTTCCCGGCCCGGCTCTATCAGGAGCTCGCGGAGCGTCACGGGCGGCAATTCCGGCCGCTGGGGCAGGAAGAGGACCTCATCGAGGGGGGGACGGGTCACCTTCCCCTCCCCCTCGTGCCAGAGCCCGGCGGTCGCCCGGAACAGCGAGACCCGCGCGGCCTCGTTCGGCCCCGTGACCAGCAGCCGTGCCCCCGAGGGTATGCACACCGACAGGTTCTTGACGAGCGCATCGGCTTCGCCCGGCGCCCGGAGCGTCAGCCGCTCGTACGCCATGCGGTCGCGGTCTTCGGCGATCTCGATGGCCGGTGACTCGGGTGCCTTCGTGTGCTCGACGGCCTCCCCGAGCGCGTCCATCCGGGCGATGACGGCGGCGAACGAGGAGAGCGATTGGAACTGGTTGATGATCAGCGAGAACGCCCCCATGAGCTGGGCGAAGGCCATCGCCGACTGGGTCACCACGCCGAACTCGACCTCCCCGCGGATGTACAGCGGGGCCACGATCAGGGCCGGGATGATCTGGATCAGGTAGTTGTAGCCGGTCGTGAAGAACCCCAGGTTGCGGTTGACCGACGTGATTCGCCGGTAGTTGTCCACGAGATCGTCGAGGCGGCGGCGCAGCCGGACACTCAGTCGTCCCTCCCAGTGCAGCAACGCGACCGACTCGGCGTGCTCGTGGACATGGTTCAGCGCCGACCGAAAGTTGGCCTCGCGATCTAGCTGTCGGTAATTCAGGCCGACCAGCGTGCCGGCCCAGCAGGATGGTCAGCAGCGAGCCCAAGGCCGCATACCCGACGGCGACGCCGAACAGCAGCCGACTGATCGTCCAAAGCACCCCGGCGAACGCCACCGCCGTGAAGGTCCCGTTGAGGAAGATCAGGATGAACGACAGGGTCGTGGCCGTGAACGCCTTCACGTCCTCGGCGATCCGCTGATCGGGGTTATCCACAGCCCCCGTCTCCTTGAGCCAGTAGTAGGTCCGGCCGGCGAGGTAGAGGGTGATCAACCGGCCGGTCAGCCCACGCCCGCCAGAGCAGCCCGAGCCGCTGCTCGGCGAAGCTCTGGAAGACCGCCACCACGGTCGAGGCCGCGAACACGCCCAGGTAGAGGATCGCCATCCGGACGAACCCGGCCCGGTCGCGGCCGGAGATCGCCGTCATGAAGTCGCGGCCGACGTAGCTGTTGACGACATTGAGGCCACTGATGGCGAACAGGAGGCCGATCAGCGCGGCGAAGAGGCCCAGCGCGCGCCAGCCCACTTCGGAGCTCAGGAAGCTCTTGACGACGCGGACGAAGCGCTCGCCGGTCTGGCGGTTGATCGGGACGGCCTGTTCGCTCATGAGGGTCTCCTGCCTCCCGCCGCTCTACAGCCAGCCGCCGCTGAAGCCGGCCCGCCTGAGGCCTGCGACGAAATACGGGCAGCGGCGCGTGATGTCCCAGACCAGGCCGGTGCGGTAGTTCTCGATCATCAGCACCACCGGCCCCTGGTCGATGCCGAATTGGTACGGCGTCACCCACCAGCCGGTCGGGCTGTCGTCCACGCGGAACGTCTGGTTGAACGACGCCTTGAATCCGTACGGCCGGTCCCGGCCGCCCAGCTTCAGGCCGGCCAGGTGGCGGACGGTCGGGATGACGATCTCCGGGGCGAACGGCAGCGAGGCGACCACGACCCACGGGGCGATGGTGCCGTCGTCCGGGCCGAACGGGACGCCGCGGGCGGTGTAGTCGAAGAACTGCCGCTCCACCCCGTCCACGACCCGCTTCACCCAGCCGGGGCCGTCGCAAGCGGTGAACCCCCAGCAGTGCTCCCCGTAGCCGGCGAATTGCAGCGGGTTTCGGACCGCGTACGCCTGCTGCACGAAGGTCGCCTGCCGACTGTTCTCGAAGTAGTCGCTGCCGTGGTCGTGCATGAAGGCGTCGCGGAGGCCGCGGAAGTCGATCCACAGGTGCGAGAGCTGGTGGGTGAACAGCGGCCCGGAGTAGAGCAGCTCGCGGCCGTAGAGTTCCTTCCACTGGTAGGTCGCGCAGTAGGCGGCGTAGCTCTCCGGGGGCAGCGGGTGCGTCGGCGAGCCCAGGCCCAGCACGTACAGGAGCAGCCCCTCGTCGTAGCCCTGCCAGCGGTGCGGCAGGAAGCCGCTCTCCGGCCGCCAGCCGTGCGTGACCGTCGCGCCGCCGTCCCGGGCCCAGTCCCAGTCGGCCCGGCGGTAGAGCGCATCGGCCAGGCGGCGGACCTCGGCCTCGTCGGCCGTGTCGTGGTCGAAATACGCGGCGGCGGTGAGCATACCCGCGAACAGGAACGCCGAGTCGATCGTGGACAGCTCGCACTGCCACACACGGCGGCCCGTCTCGATGTCGAGGAAATGGTAGAAGAAGCCCTTGTACCCGGAGGCGTCCGGCTCCGGGCCCTGCGGGAGGTCGTGCAGGTAGCGGAGTCTCTGGCGGGCGATCTTCGCCGCGAACGGCCGGAGGAGCACGCCGCGCTCGACGGCGACGGGGAGGGTCGCCAGGGCCATCCCGACGGCGGCGATGCTGCACGGAGCGGCCGGATCGGTCTTGTCCCGGACCAGCCCGTTATCGGGGTTCGTCTCGTGCAGGTAGTAAAGCAACGTGGTCCACTGGAGCCGTGCCAGGTCCTCGTCGGTCGGCAGCCGGTCCCGGTCTTCCCCGGCCGGTGGTGGGTCGGCCATGGCTCAGGTCCTCCTACCCAAGGTGACCCGGACGTCATGCTTGCGGCCGTCGTCGCGCAATGACACCACGCCGCCCGGCACGGGCTGCCCGTCCACCACGACCGACCGCACTCCGCGGCCGGCGCCGGCCGGGTTCTCCACCCGGATTCGGTAGGTCGCGGACCCGTGACGGTAAGCGACCTCGTATCCCGGCCAGCGGCTCGGGATGCAGGGCTCGACCCGGAGCGTGTCGCCGGCCGGGCGGATACCGAAGATCGCTTCCAGGGCGACGCGGTACAGCCAGCCCGCCGAGCCCGTGTACCAGGTCCAGCCGCCGCGGCCGGTGTGCGGCGGAGCGCCATAGATGTCGGCGCAGACGACGTAGGGCTCGACCTTGTAGTGCTGCACCTCCGCGGGCGTGGTGGCGTGGTAGACCGGGTTGAGCAGGTTCCACAGTTCCAGCGCGCGATCGCCGCGGCCTTGCAGCGCCGTCGCCAGGACGACCCAGGTGGCCCCGTGGGTATACTGGCCGCCGTTCTCGCGAATCCCCGGCACGTAGCCCTTGATGTAGCCCGGCTGCAGGGGTCCGCGATCAAAGGGCGGATCGAAGAGCTGGATCAGTTTGGCGTCGGGGTGCACCAGCCGCTCTTCCGCGGAGGCCAAGGCCTGTTCCGCTCGCGCCGGGTCCGCGGCACCGGAGATCACCGCCCAGGCCTGGGGGAGGGCGTCGATCTGGCACTCGTCGTTGTGGGCCGATCCCAGGGGCGTGCCGTCGTCGAAGTAGGCGCGGCGATACCAGGCGCCGTCCCAGGCGTTGGCTTCCAGCGCCGCCCGCAGACCCTCGGCCCGCTCGCGGCACCAGGCCACCCGCGCCGCGTCGCCGCGCCGCCCGGCCAGCTCCGCGGACGCCTTCAGCACGGTGATGAAGAACCAGCCGTTCCAGACGCTCTCGCCCCGGCCCCGGGCGCCGACCCGGTTCATGCCGTCGTTCCAGTCGCCGGTGCCCATCAGCGGCAGGCCATGCGCACCCAGCTTGTAGCCGTGCTCCAGGGCGCGGATGCAGTGTTCATAAATGGTCCCTACCTGCTTGCTCACCCCCGGCAGGTTGTAGTCGTCCTCCTGGTCCGGCCGCAGTACCGGCGACTTCAGGAAGGGCAGGCGCTCGTCGAGGAGGGCGGTGTCGCCGGTCACGGTGACATAGTGGTGGACGACCAGCGGCAGGAAGTACAGGTCGTCGGTGATGCGCGTGCGGACGCCGCGGCCAGCCGGCGGGTGCCACCAATGCTGGACATCACCTTCCTCGAACTGCCTCCCCGCCGATCGCAGGATCTGGGCCCGCGCCTCGTGCGGGGCGCCGTAAACAAGCGCCATGACGTCCTGGAGCTGATCGCGAAAGCCGTACGCTCCGGCCGATTGGTAGAACCCCGACCGCCCCCAGACGCGGCAGGCCAGGATCTGGTACGGGAGCCAGCGGTTGACGATCAGGTCCAGGCCGGCATCGGGCGTGCTCACCTGGACAGCACCCAGGATCCGGTCCCACAAAAGCTGGACCTCCTGGAGCGCCTCCTCGGCCCGACCGGGGACGGTGTAAGAAGCCGTGAGCTGCCGGACTCGTGCCAGGGTGTCCGCCTGTCCCAGGACGAAGACGACTTCCTCGGACTGTCCCGGAGCGAGCTGGATCGGCGTCGAGAGCGCGGCGCATGGGTCGAGCGCCGGCCCGGCGCGGCCCGACAGGCCGGCACGCCCGAGGGCGGCCGGCGCCGCCGGCGAGCCGTGGCGGCCCAGGAACTCGGCGCGGTCAGCGGTGGCGAAGTGCGGCCTGGAGCCGACGGCCGCGAACGCGAGCAAGCCGGCGAAGTCGCCCGCCCAGGCGTTGCGGGCGAGCACGGCGCCGGATTCCACGTCGCGCTCGCACACGACTTGCAAGGGGGCGTCTTCTCGAACACTCCCGAGGACCCACTCGGCGTAGAACGTCGCCGACAGGCGACGGGGCCGGTCGCCCGCGTTGCGCACCCTCAGGCAGACCAGCTTGACCGGGTCGTCGGGCGGCACCAGCACCAGCAGATCCTGCTCCAGCCCGTGGCTCCGGCGGCTGTAGCGGGTGTAGCCCTGGCCGTGGCGGACGATCACGGCTGCGCCCGCCCCGAGCGGCAAGGGGGTTGGCGTCCATGCCGCCCCCGTGTCCTCGTCGCGAAGATAGACCGCCTCGCCCGGCGGGTCGGAGACCGGGTCGTTCGACCACGGGGTCAGCCGGTTGATCTGGCTGTTGCCCGCCCAGGAGTAGCCCAGGCCTGCCTCGGTCACCAGACACCCGAAGCCGGGGTTGGCGAGCACGTTGGTCCAGGGAGCCGGCGGCAAGGCCGGGCCGCCGGGCGCCGCGCCGTCGATCAGGATCACGTACTCGCGACCGTCGCTGGCGAACCCGCCGTAGCCGTTCCAGAACTGTAGGCCCTCGGGAGGCATGGCGGGGGTCCCGACGGGCTCCGGCGCGATCGGCTCGATGATCGTCAACGGTGGTGGGAGGGCGGCTGCGTCCGGTCGGCCGTCGAGCTGATCGGCCAGGGAGCCAGGGCCACCACAAAGGACGGCCCGGGCGGCGGCCGTGAGCAGCACCACATCGTCGGCCGGGAGCTTGCCCGCATCCAGGACGAAGACCCCGCCCGGCTTGCCGAGCAGCGGTCCGGCCGGGCCGGCCTGGAGGTCGGCCTTGAGTCGGTCGGCGCCGCCGGGGCGCTCATCCAGGACCACCAGGTCCGGATCCAGGCCGCGGCGGCGGGCGTAGGCGTGCCATTGCACGACGTGGCGGACCAGTGACCCGTCGTCGGCCGCGGCGACTTGGACCAGCACGATCGGACGATCTCCGGAGATCGCATGCGGCCAGAGGCCCGGCTGCCCCCGGCGGTTGGCGGCGACGGCGTCCGGCCGGCGCAGCGCCGGGCTGGTGAAGAGGACGGCCCCCGCCAGGCGGTTGGACAGGGCGACGTCATCCGGGGTCAGGCCCAACTCCGACAACTCGTGCCGGCAGCGGTCCCGGGCGCCGACGAAGGCGCGCTCGACGGCTTCAAACGCCCGGAAGTGCTCGGCCAGGGCGGTGGCCGCTTCCCGGGTGTCCGCGGCTCCGGTGACGAAGGCAATTCGGGCCCTGCTTCCCGGCTCGAGACGGACCCGCCGCCGCAGGCTGAAGACCGGGTCCAGCACAGGTCCAGTGGTCCCTGACAGGCGTGCCCCGGGATCCAGGGCGGCGGGGTTGGCGGGCGTGCGGCCGCGCCCATGAACCGGGCTCGGTCGGTCTCGTGTTCGACCGCGCCACCCGCCGAGCCGTCCACCGCGGTGAGGTGGAGGGCCCAGACAGGCTTTTCGTCCGCGGCCCGCGGCCTGCGGCGGGCCAGCAGGGCGCCCGGACCGGGGATGAACTCTGTCTCGAGGAACAGCTTCGCGAAGGCCGGGTGGCCCTGATCCGTGCGGCGGCGATTCAGGCAGACTTCGGCGTAGCTGGTCAGGTCCAGGTCGCGGGCCCGGCCACCGTGATTGACCAGCGTGACCAGGCGCACTTCCGCGTCGTGGTCCCGCGCCACGCAGATGGCCCAACAGGTCTCAACGTCGCCGTCCCGGCGGCGGAACTCGGCCCGATCGGCGTGGAAGGCGACTTGGTATTCATCCACCGCTCGGGGCAGCGGCTGACGCCCGATCGACCAGATCCTGCCGTCCTCCGGACAGTGGACGTAGACGAATTGCCCCCAGCAGTCCCGGGTCGCGTCCTCCCGCCAGCGGGTCACATCCAGGTCTCGCCAGGTGCTGGCTCCGGCCCCGGCGTCGCTAATCACGACGCTATACGCGCCGTTGGAGAGCAACGCGACCTGAGGGTGTGGTGTGTCGGCCGTCGTCCCACGACCCGGCCCTCGGGTTGGAGAGGCCTGGCGGGCGGGTTCGTTTGCTGTGTTTGCTGTGGTGGTCATCTTGCTTCCTCTCCTCCAAGGCCGGAGCCGCGCGCGGGGGCCGGTCCCACTCGAGCCGCCGGCGACGGTCCGCAACGTTCCGGTCGACCTGGCCGCGAAGGTCGTTGACATCGTGGAGCCTCGCCTATCCCTCCTCGTCGATTCCCACTCGATCGCGCCCGGGGCAGCAGGCCCGCAACTGCATGTGGCGTCCTCAGGTCTCCGACGGCTCAGGTGCCTCGAAGCGCGCGATCTCCCGGAGCTTGACATGCGCTCGCGTCTCGATCTGGCGGACGCGTTCCTTGCTGATCCCCAGGTCCAGGCCGATCTTCCTGAGCGAATGCTTGGGGGCGCCGCCGATCCCGTAACGGCTCGCGAGGATCCGCCGCTCGCGCTCGTCGAGACGACCGAGCCAGGCCCTAACTGCCGACTGCAGCCGGTCCCGGACCTCCTCGGCCTCGTGCTCGTCAACGTCGGAATCGGGCGCCGTGAGGGACTCGTCGTAGGGGACCAGGGACAAGCCGCGGTGACGGATGGATCTCCGTTTGTTCCGCGAGACCGCGTGCCGGATCGCCCAGGCGGCGTACGTGCTGAACTTATTGCCCCTGGCGAAGTCGAACCCATCCACGGCCTGGATGAGCGCGAGGTTGCCTTCGCTGACGCATTCGGACAGGTCGTAACCGGCCTTGACGCGCGTCCTGGCGATGGAGACGACCAGCCGCAGGTTCATCTCGACGATCCGGTTCTTCACGGCCAGCGCCTCGGCCAGGAGCCGCTCGATCTCGTCGAGGTCGCCGGGGCTGGGCCGATCCGGATCGAGTTGCTCCTTGAGCTGGTTGGCGCGGCACTTCAGGTAGTTCATCTTGCGGAAAAGATGGGCCTCCTGCTCGCGAGACAACAACGGCGCCGCGGGGCGGCCGGCCGACCGGTGGGCAAGCCAATCGGCAAACTCCCACCGGCGCGACACCTGGTCGTCAACCGAGTGGGTTAGCGGGTCGAGGATCGCCTCCCGCGCAGTCGGATCATGGAAGCTGGGGTGATCGATATACGTCAACCTCGAGTCGAGGATGCGGCGGGCACGCGCGATGGGGCCCAAGCGGGCTGCCCGGCACGCGGATGGCGAACTTCGGTGGCTTATTGCCTGTGCAATCATGATTAGACCCCGGCCGATGGTGGATCAGGCCCGAGAGACGAGAACCGGCTCGTGGGCATCGCGGTCGGCATCGCCGCGCCCACCGAGCTTCCAGGTCATGAAACTCGATAACAGACCGACGGTGAACAGGTCATCGATCTGGTTCAGCCGCCGGTCGCGCTCCAGCTCCCTCCAGTCGGCGTAGGGCAGTTGCGCGCGCAGCGCGGCGAGGCCCTCGTCGGTCACCCGGCCGTCCTGCACGATATCCATGGCGCCCTGGAAGACCGGCACGGCGAACAACTCGTCCCTCCGGATCTTGATGACGAACTCGCGCTCCAGACGGAACACGATGTCCAGGAAGTCGATGGACTCCGCCCCCAGATCACCTTTCAGAGTCGCGGAGGGCTTGATGTCGTCTTCCTCCACGCCCAGTGCTTGCACGAGCACTTTCGTTACCCTCGCAGAGATTTCGTCCGAGTCTGGCATGGTCTGGTCCCTTGTCGAGAATGTCGAGGTCGAGCAATGGAGATGGCATCAACGGCGGCGTGGCGTGTCAGGAGTCCCACCTCGTTGTTGCCCCAAGGTTCACGGCCTGTCCACCGGGCAGGGCTCCGCTCCCCAGATGTTGGCCGCGTACTCCGCGATCGTGCGGTCGCTGGAGAACTGGCCGGAGTGGCCCACGTTGAGGATCGCCCGGCGCGCCCAGGCATCGGGCTCACGATAGAGTCGGCCCACACGCTCGTGGGTTGCCACGTAAGCCGACAGGTCGGCCAGATGCATGTAGTAATCGCCGTGGGTCAGCAAGGCGTCGCAGATCGGCCCGAAGACGCCCGGCTCGCCCCGGTCGAAGGCGCCCGACCGGATCAGGTCGAGCGCGCGGCGCGTCTCGGGCTCGTTCCCGTAGTGCCAGCGGGGGTCGTACCAGCCGCGGCTGTCCCGGACCTGCTCGGCGGTCAGCCCGAAGAGGAAGAAGTTCTCCTCGCCGGCCGCCTCGGCCATCTCGATCGTCGCGCCGTCGCGAGTGCCGACGGTCAGCGCGCCGTTCATCATGAACTTCATGTTGCTGGTGCCGCTGGCCTCGAAGCCGGCGGTGGAGATCTGCTCCGAGACGTCGCTGGCCGGTATCAGGCGCTGGGCCAGGGTGACGTTGTACTCGGGCAGGAACAGCACCTTGAGCCGCCCGCGGACCGCGGGGTCGGCATCGATGACCGCCGCCACGTTGTTGATCAGGTGGATGATGAGCTTCGCCAGGGTATAGGCCGGCGCCGCCTTGCCGGCGAAGAAGACCGTGCGCGAGGGGATGGCCTGCTCCGGGTCGTCGCGCAGGCGGTTGTAGAGCACCAGCAGATGCAGCACGTTGAGCAGTTGCCGCTTGTACTCGTGAATCCTCTTGATCTGGGAGTCGAAGATCGTGTCCGGGTCGACCAACTGACCGGTGGCGGAGCGTAGCCAGTCGGCGAACCGCACCTTGGCCGCACGCTTGGCGAGCCGGAAGGCGTCGCGGAACGAGGCATCCTCGGCCAGGGGCAAGAGCTTCTCGAGGAGCGACAGGTCGGCGATCCAGTCCTCACCGATCACGTCGGTGATGAGCCTCGCGAGGTCGGGGTTGGCCAGCAGGAGCCAGCGCCTCGGTGTCACGCCGTTGGTCTTGTTGTTGAAGCGGCCGGGGAACTGCTCGGCCAAGTCGCGCAACACGGTCGTCCCGGAGCAGTTGCGAGTGGAGCGCGGCGACGCCGTTGGTGCTGTGCGAACCGACGACGGCCAGGTGCGCCATGCGGACCCGCCTCTCGGGCTCCTCCTGGATCAGGCTGACGCGACGGACGCGGTCCTCGTCGCCGGGGTGGCTCTCGCGCACGTCGTCCAGGAAGCGGCGGTTCACCTCGTAGATGATCTCGAGGTGCCGGCACAGTCCGATCTCGAACAGGGCGATCGGCCAGGTCTCCAGGGCCTCGGGCAACAGGGTGTGATTGGTGTAGGCGAGCGTCCGGACGGTCAGGTCCCACGCCTCGTCCCACCCCAGCTTGGCTTGATCCAGCAGGATGCGCATCAGCTCGGCCACGGCCAGCGAGGGGTGGGTGTCGTTGAGCTGGATCGCGACCTTGTCGGGCAGTGCATGCCAATCGTTGCCCCGGCGGCGGAACCGCGCCACGATATCGGCCAGCGAGCAGGCGACCAGGAAATACTCCTGGACGAACCGCAGGCCCTTGCCGCGAGGCGTGGAGTCGTCGGGATAGAGGACCCGCGTGAGCGACTCGGCGGCGACCTTCTCCTGGACGGCGTCGAAGAAGTCGCCGCGGCTGAACTCGCGGAAGTTGAAGTTCCGGTGCGCCGCGCGCGCCCCAGAGCCGCAGCGTGTTGATCGTCCGGCCGCCGTAGCCGACGACCGGCCGGTCATACGGCAGGCCCACGAGTGTCGTCGGCATGTCCCGGACGACCTCGAGCCGCCCGTCCTTCAACTGGAAGTCACAATTCAACCCGACCTCCACGGCCTCCTTGGGGCGGCCGACCTCCCAGGGGTCGGGACGGCGGAGCCAGTGGTCCGGGTGCTCGACCTGGCGGCCGTCGGCGATCTCCTGGCGGAAGATCCCGTACTCGTACCGCAGGCCGTAGCCGATCGCGGGGAGCTGCAGCGTGGCCATCGAGTCGAGGAAGCAGGCGGCGAGACGGCCCAGCCCGCCGTTACCGAGGCCGGCGTCGGGCTCCGTCTCCGCGAGCTCCGCCCAGTCGAGACCTTCCCGCTCGACCACCTCCCTCACGACCGGCTCGGCCCGGAGGTTGAGGGTGTTATTGGACAGCGACCGGCCGATCAGGAACTCCAGCGAGAGGTAGTACACCTGCTTGGGGTTGGCCTGATCGTACGCCTCGTCGGTCCTCAGCCATCGTTGTGACAGCAGGTCGCGGAGCGCCCAGGACACGGCCTCGAAGCGTTGGCGCGGGTCGGACTTCTCCGGACGGACGACGTGGTCGAAGGTCAGGTGGCGCTCGTAGGACGCATCGGGCGTCCCGCAGAAGGAGACCGGCCCGCATTCGTATTGTTCCAGGAGCGTCGGAGCGGGGGTGCGGGCCGGCTGTGCGGCCGCCTTGCCTTTGGGTTCCGCGACCTTGGTACGATTCGTCTTCATGCGATGTGGTCCTTCTGGAGTTCGGGAGATCGTCGTCCGCGACCGTTGACGGCGGCCACGCCGAGTCGTCCCGTCCCGGCCGGTGCGACATGACGGTCGTCGTTCCAGAGGCGGATGGCCGGATCCTCCGGCCCGTGCTCGTAGCCCAGGATGGACAGTGCGGCGGTGCCGAGCACGAAGCGGCTCGCATCGCCCGGCGGCAGCCCCACCCACCGCGCGGCCAGCACGCGGAAGAAGTGGCCGTGGCCGAAGATCAGGACATGCCCCGGCATCGAGCGCAGCCGGGCGATGACCCGATCGGCGCGGGCGCCGACCGCCGCGACCGACTCGCCGCCCGGGCAGCCGTCACGGAAGAGGGACCACCGCGGCCGCTTGCTCCGGATCTCGGCCGTCGTGAGGCCCTCGTAGTCGCCGTAATCCCACTCGGTCAGCTCCGCGACGCATATCGCCTGCTCGCTGAAGCCCGCCAGCAGGCACGTCTGTCGCGCCCGACGCAACGGGCTGACGAAGACCCGATCGAAGACCAGCCCGCGGAGCCGATCGTGCAGCCCCCAGGCGTTGTCCTCGCCGCGCGGGGTCAGCGGCAGGTCCGTCCGACCGGTGTGCTGGCGGCTGATCGTCCATGCCGTCTCGCCGTGCCGCGCCAGGTAGACTTCCGGCAGCGTCTCGCTCATTTGGCTGTCCTCGTCGTCGGTTGTACGGCCTTCGGCCGGTCGGGGGCATCGGCCTCGCGGACGGGAGCCTTGACGACCATCACCGGACAATCCGCCTTGCGCACCACGTCCTCGGTCACGCTGCCGAAGAGCAGGTGCCGCAGGTGCGACCGCCCGTGCGTCCCCATCACGATTAGGTCGCACCCCCGCTCCCGGAGGATGCGGAGGATGTGCGAGGCATCCGGCCGGTCGGCCACGATCACCTCATGTTCGACGTGGACCGCGGGGTCCGGCGGCTGGATCTTCCGAAGTCGATCCCAGACGTCCTTCCCCTCGCCACGGGCCGGGGCCGAGAGCGTCGCGGTGCCGTCCGACACCACCGCCGGGGGCCGGGACACGTGGAAGACGATGACACCCGCCCCGGTCGCCTTGGCCAGGTCGTGGGCCACGCGAAACGCCTCCTCGGCGTGCGGGGAGAAATCGGTCGGGACGAGGATCTTCCGGATGGTGCTCATCGCGTGTCTCCTTTCTGTCAGTCGTCAGTCTCTCGCCGTCGATCTCCACTTCCAGTCACGGATCTCGGGCATGTCCTGGCCGTACTTGCTGATGTACTGCTTGTGCTCGATCAGCTTGTCGCGGACCGCCTGCTTGGCGTAGGCGGCCCGGCCGCCCAGTTGCGGCAGGCGGTCCACCACGTCGGCGACCAGGTGGAACCGGTCGAGGTCGTTCATCACCGCCATGTCGAACGCCGTCGAGATCGTCCCCTCCTCCTTGTAGCCCCGCACGTGCAGGTTCTTGTTCGTGCGGCGGTAGGTCAGGCGGTGGATCAGCCACGGATAGCCGTGGTAGGCGAAGACGATCGGCTTGTCCCGCGTGAACAGCGTGTCGAAGTCGAGCTCCGAGAGTCCGTGCGGGTGCTCGGACTCGGGCTGGAGCTTCATCAGGTCGACGACATTGACGACCCGGATCTTCAACTCGGGTATGTGCTCGCGGAGGAGCTGGACGGCGGCCAGGGTCTCCAGCGTCGGCACGTCGCCGGCGCAGGCCATCACCACGTCGGGCTCGCTGCCCCGGTCGTTGCCGGCCCACTCCCACATACCGATCCCCGCCGTGCAGTGCTTCACCGCGGCATCCATGTCGAGCCACTGCGGCGACGGGTGCTTGCTCGCCACGATGACGTTGACGTAGTGCCGGCTTCGCAGGCAGTGGTCCATCACCGACAGCAGCGTGTTGGTATCCGGCGGCAGGTACACGCGGATGATCTCGGCCTTCTTGTTGACCACGTGGTCGATGAACCCGGGGTCCTGATGCGTGAAGCCGTTATGGTCCTGCCGCCACACGTGCGAGGCCAGCAGGATGTTCAGGCTGGCGATGGGCCGTCGCCAGGGGATGTGGCGGGTCACCTTCAGCCACTTGGCGTGCTGGTTGAACATCGAGTCGATGATGTGGACGAACGCCTCGTAGGTGTTGAAGATTCCGTGGCGGCCGGTCAGGAGGTAGCCCTCGAGCCAGCCCTCGCACTGGTGCTCGCTGAGCATCTCCATGACGCGGCCTTCGGCGGCGAGGTGGTCGTCGCTGGCGATGATCTCGCCGAGCCATTGCTTGTCGGTGGCCTCGAAGACGGCGGTCAGGCGGTTGGAGGCCGTCTCGTCCGGGCCGAAGATCCGGAAGTTGCGGCGGTCCTGGTTCAGCTTGATCACGTCGCGGAGGAACTTGCCCAGGGTGCGGGCGTCCTCGCCCATGACGCCATCGGGGCGTGGCACGTCGATGGCGTAATCGCGGAAGTCGGGCAGCCTCAGGTCGCGCAGCAGGATGCCGCCGTTGGCGTGCGGGTTGGCCCCCATCCGGCGCTCGCCCTCGGGGGCCAGCTCCTGCAGCTCGGGGATCAGCCGGCCCGTCTCATCGAAGAGCTCCTCGGGCTTGTAGCTGCGCATCCAGGCCTCGAGGATCTTCAGGTGCTCGGGGTGCTCGGTCGGCTCGGAGAGCGGCACCTGGTGCGCCCGGTAGGTCCCCTCGACCGGAAGGCCGTCGACGACCTTCGGCCCGGTCCAGCCCTTGGGCGTCTTCAGGACGATCATCGGCCATCGCGGACGCTCCGTGACGCCCCGTTCCCGCGCATCGGCCTGGATGCGGCGGATGTCGGCGAGGACGCGGTCGAGCGTCGCGGCCATGAGCTGGTGCATCGCCTCGGGCTCGTGCCCCTCGACGAAGTGTGGGGTGTAGCCATACCCGCGCAGCAGGTGCTCGAGCTCCTCGCGGCCGATGCGGGCCAGGACGGTCGGGTTGGCGATCTTGTAGCCGTTGAGGTGGAGGATCGGCAGCACGGCCCCGTCGTGCGCCGGGTTGAGGAACTTGTTCGAGTGCCAGCCGGTGGCCAGCGGGCCGGTCTCGGCCTCGCCGTCGCCGACGACGCAGGCGACGATCAGATCGGGGTTGTCGAAGGCCGCGCCGAACGCGTGGCTGAGGCTATAGCCGAGCTCGCCGCCCTCGTGGATCGAGCCGGGAGTCTCGGGGGCCACGTGGCTGGGGATACCCCCGGGGAAGGAGAACTGCTTGAAGAGCTGCTTCATGCCGGCCACGTCCCGCGAGATGTTCGGATACAGCTCGCTGTAGGTGCCCTCCAGGTAGGTGTTGCCCACCAGGGCCGGCCCGCCGTGGCCGGGCCCGGAGATGTAGATCATGTTCAGGTCGCCTTCCTTGATGACCCGGTTCAGGTGGACGTAGACGAAGTTCTGCCCCGGAGTGGTCCCCCAGTGCCCCAGCAGCCGGGGCTTGACGTGGTCGAGCTTCAGCGGCTCGCGCAGAAGCGGGTTGTCGAAGAGGTAGATCTGGCCGACCGCCACGTAGTTGGCGGCGCGCCAGTAGGCGTCCATCTTGCGGAGCAAGTCCGGCGAGAGCGGGGCGGCAGGGCCGTCCGTCGCCGGTGCCGGTCGGCTGCGCGGGGCCGGCGTCTTGAGGGTCGTCTCCATCGGGCTATTCCTCCATCGGTGTCGATCGCATCGGGTGAGCGCCGGTCGTGGGCTTGTGAAAGAATTCACGAAGAAGGACCCGTCGCCGCTCGCGGCCGAGCCATCAGCTCAGCTGCTGAGCGGGCGATCACCGACTCCTCGTCGGTGGGGATGACGCGGACGGCCACGCGGGCGTCCGGGACCGAGATCAGCGGGGCACCGGCGGCGTTGCGGCGATCGTCGAGGACGATGCCGAGGAACTCCATCCCGGCGCAGATGAGGCGGCGGGCCTCGGGCGAGTGCTCGCCGATGCCCCCGGCAAAGACCAGGGAATCCAGGCCGCCGAGCGCGGCGGCCATCGCCCCGATGGCCGTCCTGGCCCGGTAGCAGAACAGCGCGACGGCCTCGGCCGCCCGATTGTCGTCGGCTTGCCGGGCGAGCAAGTCGCGGAAGTCGGAGCTGGTCTCCGAGACGCCGAGCAGGCCCGATTCGTGGTTGACCAGGTCGTGGAACTGGTCGATCGACAGGCCCTGCGATCGCATCAGGAAGCGGGCGACCTCGGGGTCGAGGTCGCCGCAGCGGGTGCCCATGACGAGCCCGGAGGTCGGGGTGAGGCTCATCGTGGTCTCGATGCAACGGCCGTCGCGGACCGCCGCGAGGCTCGCCCCCGCACCGAGGTGGGCGAGGATGACCCGGCCGCGGGCCGCTCTCGACCCGGCGACTCGCGCGAGCTCCTCCATCAGGTAGGCGTAGGAAAGGCCATGGAAGCCGTAGCGGCGGACCCCGGCCGCCTCGTACCGCCGCGGGATCGGGATGATCCGCGCGACGCGAGGCAGGTCGTGATGGAAGGCGGTGTCGAAGCACGCCACCTGGAGCAACTCGGGCTCGAGGCGCCGGAATGCCTCGATCGCCCCGATCTCGCCGGGCAGGTGGTCGGGATCGTAGGGGACGATCCTGCGCAGAGCCTCGAGGACCTCGGGCGTGATCCGCTCCGCGCGGTGGAAGCGGTCGCCTCCGTGGACGACGCGATGACCGACGACAGCGATGCCCTCCAGGCCGACGACGCCTCGGAGCCGATCCATCACCAGGGCCACGGCGGCCGCCTGATCGGCGACCTCGACCCGGCTATCGACCTCCTGGGCGAAGCCGACCGCGGACACGACCCGGCGAGAATCCGCCGTCCCGATCCGCTCGACCTGACCGGAGAGGAGGCGCCTCGGCCTGTCATCCGGCGCGAACAGGGCGAACTTGAGGCTCGACGAACCGACGTTGATCGTCAGGATATGAGCTCCGCCCGCCCCGTCGATCGCGTCGGGTATCGCCGCGGCCTGGATCTGATTGGTAGACAGGTTCATGTTCCACTTTGGCAATGGATTGTACTGCTTGTTCGAGGCATGAGGGCGCAATACCACGCCGATGCGCGGCCGCATGCCACATCTGTGATCCATGTCGCATCCATCCCGGATGAATCAAGGCCGAGAATGCGGCAAAGAGCCCGCGATCGGCCCGATGAGACGTCCGAGCGATCCCCGACGCTCATCTTCGCGTGAGAGCCCAAGGCAACAACCGTGCCGGGATATGGGAATGAGCGCCGCATTCGACCGCGACGGGCGGAAACACCGACCGGGAGCGAACCTCGCCGCAGTCACGGCGTCCGGAACCGCGCCGATCGGCATATCGAGTCGCGGTGGGAGATGGGGTGGAGCCGTCCGAGAGGACCCGCCGGGCGTCGGCCTGGCAGCGACTCTACCCGGCTGGCCGGAAATCTTCCCATCCGCGAGCGGTCCCGTCGCGTGTGGCCCATCCTATCGGCTCCCCGATCGCGGGAATACAATCGCATGGGGCGTCGCACGTCGAGGGGAATCGAGCGGACGCCCGACGATCGGGCCCGGGGCGGGGGCGTGGCACCGCCGGGGAACGACGGTCACCAGGGAGGTGCCCGGTGGATTTCTTCACAGATTTGTTCGACACATCAGACTTCCCCCGGCGCTGGGACTGCGGCCTGTGGACCCCGGCCCAGGGCTGGCTGCACATCCTCTCGGACCTGGGGGTATGGTCGGCTTACTTGGCCATTCCCGGTGTGATCGGCTTCTTCCTGCTACGCAAGAAGGAGGTGCCCTTCCGCGGCGTATTCTGGCTGTTCGGGGCCTTCATCCTCGCCTGCGGCGCGACGCACCTGATGGAAGCCGTGATCTTCTGGTGGCCCGCCTACCGCCTGGCGGGGCTGATCAAGCTGATCACGGCCGTCGTCTCGTGGGCCACCGTCGTCGCCCTGGTGCCCGTCGTTCCCCAGGCCCTGGCCATGCGCAGCCCCGGGGAGGTGGAACGGGAGGCCGCGGGGCGCAGGCGGGCCGAAGAGAAGGTCCACGAGACTGAGGCGCACTTTCGTCAACTGGTGGAGAACATCCGCGAGATCTTCTGGATGCAGGAGGGCGGATGGGAGCGAGTGCTCTACATGAGCCCGGCCTACGAGGGCGCCTGGGGCCGGACCTGCCAGAGCCTCTACGAACAGCCGCGCTCCTGGATCGAGAGCGTCCCTCCGGAGGATCGGGACCTGGTGTTCGCGCATCTGGACCAGCAGGCGCGAGGCGTCGCCACCGAGACGGAATTCCGGGTGGTGCGGCCGGACGGCTCGATCCGATGGATGCGCTGCCGCGCGTTCCCCATCGAGAACCCGCCAGCGGAGGTGGCCCAGACCGCCGGGCTCGTGGAGGACATCACCGAGCGCAAGCAGGCTCAGGAGGCGTTGCGTGAGAGCGAGGAGCGGTTCCGCGGCACGTTCGAGAACGCCGCCGTCGGTATCGCCCATGTCGACGCCGAAGGACGTTTCCTGCTCGTGAATGAAAAACTGTGCGACTTCGTCGGCTACTCACGAGGGGAACTACTCGTAAGAGGCTTCCAGGACGTCACGCACCCCGAAGACCTGGCCGCCAGCCTCGGGCACTTCCATTCGCTCATGCGAGGCGAGCGGCCCAGCTTCTCTTTGGAAAAGCGATATCTTCGCAGGGATGGCTCGGTTGTCTGGGGAAGCGTGTCGCTATCGATCCAGAACCGCAGTGCGGGAGAACCCGCCTATGGCATAGCGATCCTCCAGGACATCACCGAGCTCAAGAAGGTCGAGGAGGAATTGCGGCGGGCCAGCGAACGCCTGGAACTCGCGCTACGCAGCTCGAACGTCGCCCTCGGGGAATGGGACCTGACAGCCGGCCCCGACGGCCGTATTGAATGGCTCAACTACTGGGAGCAGTGGGGCACCGGAAACCCCGAAGACTACCCGACACACGACTCAATGTTGAGCTTGTTGCACCCGGAAGACCGGGACGAGGTGATGCGGTTCAACGAGGCGTATATGAGCGGCGAAGTCAAAGAATACAAGTCCGTCCATCGAGTCCGGCATAGGGACGGGACCTATCACTGGGCGCTAGTGCAGGGCATGCTTATCCGGGACGCCCAGGGGAAGCCCATTCGCTCGTCGGGCAGCGTCATCGACATCAACGACCTCAAGACGGCCGAGGAGAATCTGCGCGAGAGCGAGGAGCGGTTCCGCGGGACGTTCGAGAACGCCGCCGTCGGCATCGTCCACAACGACCCCGCCGGCCGCTTCCTCCGCGTCAACGGGACGTATCTGCGCCATCGTCGGCTACTCCCGTGAGGAACTGCTCCAGAAGACCCTCCAGGACATCATCCACCCCGAGGACCTGGCAGCCTTCGTCGAGCTATACGCGTCCAGCTTTACGCGGGGCGAGTCGCCCGCCGTCGGGCTGGAGAGGCGTTACCTGCGCAAGGACGGCTCGACGGTCTGGGTCGAGGCGTTCGCCTCGTTCCAGCGCGACGCATTGGGCCGGCCCGCGTACGCCATCGCGGCGGTCCAGGACATCTCGGAGCGCCAAGCGGCTGGACGAAGAGTTGCGCCAGGCGAAGGAGGCGGCGGAGGCGGCCAACCGGGCCAAGGACGAGTTCCTGGCCAACGTCAGCCACGAGATCCGCACCCCGATGAACGCCATCCTCGGCATGACCGAGCTGGCCCTCGACACGCCCCTGGCCGAGGACCAGCGGCAATACCTGAAGACCGTCAAGTCCGCGGCCGACAACCTGCTGGGCATGCTCAACGACCTGCTGGACTTCTCAAAGATCGAGGCCGGCAAGCTCGAGCTCGATTCGGCCGACTTCTCGCTGCGGGCGGCCCTGGCCGACACCCTGCGCACCCTGGCCATGCGGGCCCACAAGAAGGGCCTGGAATTGCTCAGCCATGTGCAGCCGGAGGTGCCCGACGCTCTGGTCGGCGACGCCTCTCGGCTCCGCCAGGTGCTGCTCAACCTGGTGGGCAACGCCATCAAGTTCACCGAGGAGGGCGAGGTGGTCGTCCGGGTGGAGCTCGATGGGCAGCTCGCGGCCGACGGCGAGGTGGGTGTGCGATTCGCCGTGTCGGACACGGGAATCGGTATCCCGCCGGAGAAGCAGGAGGCGATCTTCCGGGCATTCGAGCAGGAGGACACCTCGACCACGCGCAAGTACGGCGGCACGGGGCTGGGGCTGACGATCGCCGCCCGGTTGGCGGCCCTGATGAAGGGGTCGATCGCCGTCGAGAGCCGCCCGGGGCAAGGCAGCACCTTCACGTTTACGGCGCGGTTCGGCCGCCAGGAGCACCCACCGGAGCCGGCCCCCGCCCGACCGCCGGTCCCGCTCGAGGGCCTGCACGTGCTGGTCGTGGACGACAATGCGACCAACCGCCACATCCTGGAGGAATGGCTGCGCGCCTGGCGGATGGACCCTGCGGCCGTGGGCGACGGCCTGGCGGCCCTCGACGCCCTCTGGGGCACCGTCGCCGCCGGCCGCCCCTTCGAGCTGGTGCTCCTCGACGCCCGCCTCCCCGACACCGACGGCCTGTCGCTCGCCGCCAAGATCCGCAGGCGGCCCGAGCTGTCGGCGGCGCGGATCATCCTGCTGACCTCCGGCGATCGACCCGGCGACCCGGCCCGGGCCCGCGAGCTGCGGCTCGACGCCCACCTGCTCAAGCCGGTGCAGCCGGACGAGCTGCTCGAGGCGATCGGCCGCGTGATCGGCCGGGCCCAGGACGAGGCACCGGCGGCCCGCGAGACCGCCCCGGCACCGGACCCGGCCGCGGCCTCGCTGCACATCCTAGTGGCCGAGGACAACGAATTCAATGCCCAGCTCCTGGAGCAGATCCTGGTCCGGCGGGGCCACCGGGTGCGGCTGGCGAACAACGGCCGGGAGGCGCTCGCCCTGGCGGGAGACGGCGATTTCGACCTGATGGTGCTCGACGTCCACATGCCGGAGCTCGACGGCTTCCAGGTCGTGAGGGCGGTCCGCGAGCGGGAGCGGGCGGAGGGGGGGCATTTGCCGGTCATCGCCCTGACGGCGCGATCACGAGCGGAGGACCGCGAGCGGTGCCTGGCGGTGGGCATGGACGAGTTCCTGCCCAAGCCGGTCCGCGCGGCCGACCTGTGGGCGGCGATCGACCGGGTCGCGTCGGCGGGGCCGCGGCCTGAACGGACCGAGCCGGGCCTGCTCGACCCGCGGGTGCTGCTGGCCGCGTGCGGGGAGGACGCGCGCATCCTGGAGAGGATCTGCGGGGCGCTGCGGGCCGGGCTGCCGGATCAAATGACGGCGGTCGAGGAGGCCCTTGGTGCGAGCGATGCGCCGCGGCTGCGTGAGGCCGCGCACCGACTATGCGGGATGGTGGCCGCGTTTTCCACCGTCGCCGGCACTGTTGCGTCTGAGGTCGAGGATCATGCGGCCGGTGGCCGGCTCGAGCAGGCGAGGCCGCTGGTGGAGCAACTCGCAATGATGACCCACGAGCTCGTGCGGCTGGTGTCGGGCTTGTCGCTCGAGACGCTGCGTGGCCAGGCGGAGGCCGTCGGCGACCGGTAGCAGGGCCTTGATGACCGACGGCAGGGGTGCGGTCCAATGACCGTCAGCGCCACGGCTATCGTTCCGGAACCCGGAACGAGTCGAGCCGTCTCGGGTCTCTCCCCAGCACGCCGGCCGGGCGTCGGTGTGGTAGCTGAGTGACCCGGTTGGCCGAAAACTGACCATCGCGGGGGAAGTCCCGCGCCGCTGGCAATGACGGCCCGACACGGGTCGGATCCCCGATCCTAGGATTCGTCGTCTTCATCGTCTTCGACGGTGCGCGTGACGTGCAGACCCAAGTCGCGGAGCTTCAGGCGGAGCGTCTGCCGGGCGATCCCCAGCAGGCGGGCCGCCCGGCGCTGATTTCCCTCCGCATACTCCAGCACCTGAGTCAACAAGAGCCGGTCCACCTCGCGGTGGGTCTCCGAGTACAGGTCGCTGGCCTTGGGGCCCAGCCGCCCGCGGATGAACTCCTCCAGGTCGACCTCTTCTTCCGTGGGCTGCGATGATGGTAAAGATCCGCCCGGGTCTCCCAGGGGATCGGGCAGGAAGGCCGGCAGCAGCACCGTCCCACTGGCCCGCAGCAACGCCTGCTTCAGGACGTTCTGCAGCTCGCGGATATTGCCCGGCCAGGCGTAGCCCCGCAGCCGCTCCATCGTCTCGGGCGCCACCTCGGTCACCTCGCGTCCCAGCTCGCGGCCGTACCGACGCAGGTAATGCCGCACCAGCATCGTCAGGTCCTCTCCCCGCTCGCGCAAAGCCGGTAGGTGGATGGTGAAGACGCTAAGCCGGTAATACAGATCCGGCCGGAACTTCCCCTCGGCCGACAAGGACTTCAGGTCGCGGTGGGTGGCCGCGATCAGCCGCACGTCGGTCCGCACCGTCTCATTGCCCCCGACCCGCTCGAACGACTGCTCCTGCAACAACCGCAAGATCTTGGCCTGCACGGCCAGCGGCGTGTCGCCGATCTCGTCGAGCAACAGAGTGCCGCCGTTGCACTGCTCGAACTTGCCGATGCGGCGCCGCTCGGCACCGGTGAAGGCACCCTTCTCATGTCCGAAGAGCTCGCTCTCGAGCAGGGTCTCGGGGATGGCGGCGCAGTTCAGCGCCAGGAAGGGGGACTTGGCCCGGCAACCGTGCTGATAGATGGCGCGGGCGACAAGCTCCTTGCCGGTGCCGCTCTCGCCGGTGATCAGCACGGGGACGTCCTGGGCGGCCACGCGGCCGATGGACTTGTACACCTCGCGCATGGCCGAACAGCCGCCCAGGATGGCGCCATCCACGTCGGAGTCCGCCAGGGTCTCGGCGACCACCGCCGGGGCGCGCATCCGCCGGCCGACCTCCAGGGCCTCGGCGACGACCCGCCTCAGGTGGTTCAGGTCGAGCGGCTTGAAGAGGTAGTCGTAGGCGCCCTGCTTCATCGCCTCGATCGCCGTGTCGGCCGTCTTGGCGATCGTCACGAAGATGACGGGGATGCGCGCGTCGATGCGGCGGATCTGCTGATAGACGTCCAGGCCGCTCTGGTCGGGCAGGTGCAGGTCCAGCAGGATCACCTCGGGGGGCTCGGAGCGGATGTGCTCGAGCCCCGCGGTCCCGGTGTCGGCGACCTTGACCCGGTGCGACGGGGCGGGGAACGCCTGGCGCACCTGCTCCGGGATCAGCACCGGATCGTCGTCGATCAGCAACAGGTGGGCCATGGCCGGCTCGCTCACGGTAAGTCAGGAGGCATGGGTTGACATTCCGCACATTGTCAGCATGTTGGCTCGTCCTGTCCATCCCGTGGTCTTTAATGTTGAACAACTGCTCGGACCACCCACCTATCCATTTGGCACTCAATTGGCGTAGGGAAGCAACTCGCGGTCGATCCCGCGTTAAACTGTTCACCCGATCATCCGCAGGCGACGGCGCCGTCAGGCGCGAGGGTCCCTCGCGCTCGCCCCATGAGGTTGGAATGTACGAAAGACCCAGCTCCCGGTTGATCAATTACGGCATAGCCATGCTGGCCACGGCGGTCTCGCTCCTGGTCCTTTGGCCCCTCTGGCCGGTGCTGGGGGACGGGGTCCTGTACATGATCCTGTTCCCGGCCATCATCATCGCCGCGTCCATCGGCGGCTTTGGGCCCGGGCTCCTGGCCACCTCCCTCGGCGCCCTGGCTGCGAATTACTTCTTCATCGAACCGCGTTACACCCTCCGGATCCATAGCGTCCCCGACGCGTTCGCCCTGGCCCTCTTCGTGCTGGTCGGCACGTTCATCAGCGTCCTGAGCGAGTCCCTGCACCGGGCCTGGGCCCGCATCGTGGCCGTCGAACGACGGCGAGCCGAAGAGGCCCTGCAAGAGGTCCAGGAACGCTTCCGGCATCTGGCGGAGAACATCCGCGAGATCTTCTGGATCACCGACAGCCAGGGCGATCGGGTGCTCTACGCCAGCCCCGGCTACGAAGAGGTCTGGGGGCGAACGCTCCAGAGCTTCTACGAACATCCGGATTCGTTCGTCGAGAGCATCCATCCGGAGGATCGGGGCGCGGCGATCGACCACCGGGAGCAACAGGGGCCCGGCGAGTTCTGGGTCAGGGAGTACCGGGTGGAGCGGCCGGATGGCTCGGTACGCTGGATCCGCGGTCGCGTCTTCCCGATCAGGGACCAGTCCGGGCAGCTCTCGCGCATTGCGCGACTGGCGGAAGACATCACCGACGGCAGGCAGGCCGAGGAGGCACTCCGCAAGAGCGAGGAGCGGTTCCGCGGCACCGTCGAGAACGCCGCCATCGGAATCGCCCACAAGGATCTCACGGGCCGATTCCTGCTCGTCAACCAGAAGTTGTGTGACATCGTCGGTTACACCCGCGATGAGCTGCTCACAAAGACCTGGCAGGACATCACCGACCCCGGTGATCTGGCGGCCAGCCTCGCGCAATACGGCCCCCTGATGCGGGGCGAGTCGCCCAGCTTCTCGCTGGAGAAGCGCTACCTGCGCAAGGATCACAGGCTGGTCTGGGTGGACGTGTCGGTCTCGCTCCAGCGCGACGCGGCGGGATTACCCGCCTATGCCATCGCGATGGTTCTGGACATCTCGGAGCGCAAGCGGCTGGAGGGCGAGCTCCGGCAGGCCAAGGAGGCGGCGGAGGCGGCCAACCGGGCCAAGGACGAGTTCCTGGCCAACGTCAGCCACGAGATCCGCACCCCGATGAACGCCATCCTCGGCATGACCGAGCTGGCCCTCGACACGCCCCTGGCCGAGGACCAGCGGCAATACCTGAAGACCGTCAAGTCCGCGGCCGACAACCTGCTGGGTATGCTCAACGACCTGCTCGACTTCGCCAAGATCGAGGCCGGCAAGCTCGAGCTGGAGCCCGCCGACTTCTCGCTGCGGCTCGCCCTGGCCGATACCTTGCGAACCCTGGCGATGCGTGCCCACAGGAAGGGGCTGGAGCTGGTCAGCCACGTGCACCCGGAGGTGCCCGACGCTCTGGTCGGCGACGCCTCCCGGCTGCGCCAGGTGCTGCTCAACCTGGTGGGCAACGCCATCAAGTTCACCCAGGAAGGCGAGGTGGTCGTGCGGGTGGAGGCCGACGACAACCCCGCGCCCGGCGGGGAGGTAATCGTACGGTTCGCAGTGAGCGACACGGGCATCGGCATCCCGCCGGAGAAGCAGGAGGCGATCTTCCGGGCGTTCGAGCAGGAGGATACGTCAACGACGCGGAAATACGGCGGGACGGGGCTGGGGCTGTCGATCGCCGCGCGGCTCACGGACCTGATGGGCGGGACGATCGCCGTGGAGAGCCAGCCGGGCCGCGGCAGCACCTTCACGTCCACGGCGCGGTTCGGACGTCAGGCGCAGCCCCGGGAGTCGGTCGCCGCCCGGCCACCCGTCCTGCTCCACAACCTGCCGGTGCTCATCGTTGATGACAATGCCACCAACCGCCGCATTCTCGAGGAGTGGCTGCGGGGCTGGCGGATGGATCCGGCCGCCGTGGGCGACGGCCTGGCGGCGCTCGACGCCCTCTGGGGCGCCGTCGCCGCGGGCCGCCCCTTCGAGCTGGTCCTCCTCGACGCCCGCCTGCCCGACACCGACGGCCTGTCGCTGGCCGCCAAGATCCGCAAGCGGCCCGAGCTGTCCTCCACGCGGATCATCCTGCTGACCTCCGGCGACCGCCCCGGCGACCCGGCACGTGCCCGCGAGCTCCGACTCGACGCCCACCTGCTCAAGCCGGTGCAGCCCGACGAGCTGCTCGAGGCGATCGGCCGCGTGATCGGCCGGGCCCAGGACGAGGCACCGGCGGCCCTCGAGACCGCCACGACGGCGCCGACCGCGGCTCCTCTGCGCGTCCTGGTGGCCGAGGACAACGAGTTCAACGCCCAACTGCTGGAACAATTGCTCGGCCGCCGGGGCCACCGGGTGCGGCTGGCGAATAACGGCCGGGTGGCTTTGGCCCTGACCGAGGCCGGGGTCTTCGACCTGATGGTGCTCGACGTCCACATGCCGGAGCTGGACGGCTTCCAGGTCGTGAGGGCGGTCCGCGAGCGGGAGCGGGCCGAGGGGGGTCATCTGCCGGTCATCGCCCTCACGGCGCGATCACGAGCGGAGGACCGCGGGCGGTGCCTGGCGGCGGGCATGGACGAGTTCCTGCCCAAGCCGATCCGCGCGGCCGACCTGTGGGCGGCGATCGACCGGGTCGTGGGTGCCCGCCCGTGGGCCGAGCGACCGGGACCAACCCTGCTCGACCCGCAGTTGGTGTGGGATGTCTGCGGGGGCGATGCCGGCATCCTCGAGAAGATGGGTCACGTGTTTCGGGCTCGCCTGCCGGATCAACTGGCGGCCGTTCGAGATGCCCTACGCGAGCAGGACGCGCCACGGCTGCGCGAGGCGGCTCACGAGCTGCGTGGGATGGTGGCCGCGTTTTCCGCCATCGCCGGCGGTGTGGCGTCAAGCGTTGAAGAACATGCGTCTCGTGGCCAGCTCGAGGAGGCCGGGCCTCTGGTAGAACAGCTCGAAACGATGGCCGACGAGCTTATGCGACTGGCCGGCGGCCTCTCGCTCGAGACCCTGCGACACCAGGCAGAGATTACCGGCGCCCTCGATCCGACCGCCAGCTCATGAGGCACCTGGCCCGGTTGCTGCTGTCCACCGCCCGCGAAGGTGCAGCGCGAGTCTCGTGATGGGGCGACCCTCGGATGCGGCCCCGGCCGCGACCACGACCTCCCGGGCAGCTCCTCAGCTCCCCCGCGGCAGCAGGTGGCTCGGCGAGACAATGGCTCGCCCGAGCTCGACGGTTTCGACGCGGGAAGTCGGCGGCGGAACTGCGAGCGGCGAGGACTCACAGCCGTCCAGGGCAATCGCCACACGAGGTCGGGTCATCTCGTCGAGAATGGTGCGGCGTCCCTGACTGTTGTGAAACGTGCCGTAGGTCTCGACGACCCGGTCGCGATAGACTTCATGATGACGTTTCAATAACTCATGCAACCGGCGGAGACGATAGTGGGGGATCGACGGGAACAGGTGATGGGGGATGTGCATGTCCTGGCCATACACGAACACCGCCCATCGAGTGAACGGGTCGGTGAAGAAGACTCGCGAATTCGACAGGCGCCCGGCATCAGCGTTGGAATGCTGGTAAACATCCCTCAGCAACATGAAGAACATGAACGACGATCCCATCGGAACGACCCAGAGTGTGATGACATAGAGCGTCGAGAGCCCGCCGGTCGCCCAGCGGAATTGGGCGAGGATCGCGAGCAGCAGGGTGTAGTAACCGACACGTAGAACGCTGGCGAATCGGGTGGAATACACCGGACGGATCGGCGAGCGAAAGAGGGCCCGCTCGGGCAGACGATAGATTGTTACCGCCGCCAGGGCCACGCCCACCCAGCCCACGGGGACGATCCAGTTCGGCTGCTTCGCCCAGGTCAGGAACCAATAGACTGCGTTGATGCCGAAGAGATACAGGAGTCCGAGCACCGTCCCCAGCCGTAGCCGATCACCATCGGCAGGGCTCGCTGTGTCGACTCGCTCCAGGTAGACGTTCTTTCCCAGGCCGAGCGTATTGACCCGGATGTAGGCCCACTGATAACGAACGAACCGCAATGGCGCGACCAGAAGGCAGAAATAGATAACCCTGATGAAACGCCAACGCGTCATGGGGAATTCGTCGAAACGTTTGCCATGGCCCATGTTCAGCAAGTCCGGATCGCGGCCCGGATCATTGGTGAACTGATGATGCGCCATGTGAAATAGTCGATAGAAGTGAACGGTCGTCAGCAGGGGGAACATGCAGAAGAGATCGGGTATCAAGTCGTTCAGGACGCGATCCTTCAGGAAGGAATAGTGAGAAGCTTCGTGACCCACTCCCGCGAGCCGGTGCTGGATGCCCCCGATCAGGACGATCGCCGTCGCGAATACCGGTATATTCCACGACCACGCCAGCCCCCACCGAACCCGGAATTGCGCGAACCCAACCGTGCTGCCGATCACCGCGATGAGGCAGCAGTATTCCATCGCCAGGTAGAACAGGTTTGTGAAATTCCCCACATGGCGCAGACTTCATGATCTCGCGCCGCATGGCTGGACTCTCAAAGCCGGGGTGCTCGTGATTCGGGACCATCACGCCTCACACCTTGTCTGGACCCGAAGCCTTCAGCCTCCTTCAGGGCTCGGACCCCAATGAGCCGTGTTTCTTCCGTGTCTCGCTGGCGACCGAAGGGAACGACTCCCTTCCGTGGAATCCACTAATCACTAAATTTTATTATATGTGCATATCACCGCGTCCTTCAAAACGAGTTGACCAGCCGCGCCTCGCCGACGGCCATCGTCCGCGCCATGGTGTGGACATGGTAGTGCATCACCAGGTGGAACAGGTAGAAGAGCGTCAGGCCGGGGCGGCGGTGGATCTTCAGGAACCGCCAGAGCCGCTTGAGATACTCCCGGCGCAGGGAGGCTGGCTCGATCCGGCCCATCAGCCTGAAGAACAACCCGATGGCGGGCAGCACCATCTTCGCCTGCGACCAGGCGTAGCGGAGCCGGCGCCGCCGCCAGTAGACGGGATGGGCTTTCGCATAGCCGATCTCGAAGTCCGCGCGGAGGAACAGGGCCTCGGTGCGCTCGAAGTAGTTGTCGGGTTCGTACAGCTCAGTCATGACCCGGAGATAACCGTCGCGGAGCTCCTCGGGGCTCATCTTCAGGGGCCGGATGTTGGTGACGAACTCGGGGCGGTCGGACGGGTCGAGGCGCCCCTCGGCGAGCACGCGCTGGTACAGTGGGGTCTTGGGGATCGCGTGAAGCAGGCCGGTCATCGCGAACGGGATACGGGCCCGCTGGATGAATGCGACCTGGCGTTCGAAGATCCCGGCATCATCGCTGTCGAAGCCCATGATCATGCCGCACCAGACCTCCAGGCCGGCCTCCTGGATGCGGTGGACCTTTTCCAGCATCGTGCCCCCGGCGCGGACGTTCTGGTACTTCTTGGCCTCGCGGAGCGATTCCTCGTCGGGGCTCTCGATGCCGACGAACACGGCGATGAAGTCGGCCTCGGCCATCATCGCCATCAACTCGGGGTCATCGGCCAGGTCGATCGACGCCTCCGTGAAGAATGACAGCGGGTAGCCATTCCATTGCTGCCAGGCGATCACTTCCCTCAGGACGGACTTGATGGCCTTCTTGTTGCCGATCAGATTGTCATCGACGATGAACACGATCCGTTGGCCGGTCCTGCGGATCGCCTCGAGCTCGGCGATCACCTGGGCGCCGGTCTTCAGTCGCGGGCGTCGGCCAAAGGTGACGATGATGTCGCAGAACTCGCACTGGAACGGGCAGCCGCGCGAGAACTGGAGGCTGCCGAAGGCGTACCGTTCCATCTTGAGCAGGTCGAACCGCGGGATCGGCACCCGGCTCATATCGGTCTTCTCGTCTTGCTCGTAGCGAGCGGCGTGCTGCCCGTCTTGCCAATCGGCCAGGAACCGGGGCCAGGTCTGCTCGGCCTCGCCGATGAAGCGGATATCGGCCAGGTCGTCAAAGTAGTCCTCCTGGACCGTGACCCACGGGCCGCCGACGACCGTGAAGCAGCCCCGCGCCTTGAGCGTGGTGAGGATCTCGGTCATCCGGTACCGCTGCACGCTCATGCCCGTAATCCCGACGATATCGGCTCGGGCGCAACGATCGAAGTCGATGGGCTCGACGTTCTCGTCGATCAGG
This sequence comes from uncultured Planctomycetota bacterium, assembly GCA_963815795.1. GTDB lineage: Bacteria > Planctomycetota > Planctomycetia > Isosphaerales > Isosphaeraceae > JAKAUH01. The sequence goes on from CAWFIC010000019.1 coordinate 110,877, forward strand.
GTGATCGTGTGCCCGTCGGGCGTCAGCGCCGCGAGCAGGGGCAGGGCTGCGACGGGCAGGTTGGCCATTTTCCCGATGTACGGCAGAGCATACTCCATGCCCCAGTACGAGACCTCGAACTTCGGATTGATCAGGACGATGTCAGCCATGCACAGCCTTCCCGTTGAATCACCGAGCGCTCGGTGCCCAGTGGTGCCAGCCGCTCGTCGTCGGGTTCGCCGGACCACCGTCGGGCGCCGATGCCGAGGATCGCGTCGCCACGGTCGTTCCTGGTCGCTGGACTTTCGCGTGGCCAGGTCGACGCCGCTGCTCAGCTCGGCGATTCACTGTTGGAATCCGTTTGACATCTAACAAAAACCTTGATCTCGTTGGCCAGCAGCGGGACCTGCGTAGCCGCCACCACAAAACGCTGGGCCAGTTGTTTGGCGTGGTAGCTGTGGCAATGTCCTTGCAGCACCAGGCCATGGTCCCGGGGAACCAGTTGAAGATCCTGCACTCGCCCGGCCAACTGACCCAGGGCTTACGCACCAGCCTGGGATGACTGGGTGCTCTGGGGATGAGCGGCTCGACGCTGTTGTGTAGTCCGGCTGGCTGGGGATCGGGCGCCTCCTGTACCATCGATCGCCAGGACCCGTCAACACCTTCAGGGACGTCCACACCATGACCACCATCTCCGAGCCGCTCTCCACTCCCCCGGCCCATGACCCGGCCTCGATCCTCGAGCATTTCGCCGACCTCCCCGACCCTCGCCGCGAGCAGGGGCTGATCCATCGGCTCGACGAGATCGTCTTCATGGCCACCTGCGCCCTGTTCTGCGGCGCCGAGACCTGGGAGCAGATCGCCGGCTACGCCCATTCCAAGATCGACTCGCTCCAGACCATCCTCACCTTGCCCGGCGGCATCCCCTCGCACGATACCTTCCGCCGCGTCTTCTGCCTGCTCGACCCGCTCGCCTTCCAGAAATGCTTCTACGCCTGGATGACGGCGCTGATGAAGCGGCGAGGAGTGATCCCGCTCGCCGCGGATCCGCCCGCATTGAGACCGATCGCCATCGACGGCAAGGCCCAACGCGGCGCGGCGCACCGTCGGTCGATCGGCCTTGCACGTCGTCAGCGCCTGGGCCGTCGAGAATCGTCTGACCCTGGGGCAAGTGGCCACCGACGCCAAATCCAACGAGATTACGGCCATCCCCGAGTTGTTGGCGCTCCTGGACCTGAAGGGGGCCGTGGTGACCATCGACGCCATGGGCTGCCAGAAGGACATCGCCGCCGACATCATCGAAGGGGAGGGCCAGTATGTGCTGGCGGTCAAGGAGAACCAGCCGCATCTCTACGAGGACATCGAGCGGGCATTCGAGGAGGTCCTGGAATGTGGCGAGCCCGGTGTGGACTTCACCGAGTGTCAGACCGAAGGTGTCCGTAGCGGTCGCCAGGAGACCCGCAGTTGCTGCGTGATCACCGAGCCGAAGGGCCTGCGGGACGCGGGCCTGTGGGCCGGGCTGACGGCGATCGTGATGGTGATCAGCCAGCGGGTGGTCAACGGGGTCGTCGGGAGCGAGACCCGCTACTTCATCGGCAGCGCGGCCGGGACGGCGGAGGACTATCTGCGGTGGGTGTGCGGCCATTGGAGGATCGAGAACTCGCTGCACTGGGTCTTGGACGTCTGTTTCCACGAGGATGACCAGAGGCACTGGGCCGGCAACAGCGCCGAGAACCTGGCGTGGCTCCGCAAGCTGGCGCTGTGTCTGCTCAAGGCGGAGAAGAACAGTAAGGGCAAGAGTATCGCGACTCGCCGCCTGCTGGCGGGTTGGAAGAACGACTATCTATTGAGTGTACTGGCCCAAATCCCCGAGAAATCTGGTGCGTAAGCCCTGCCAACTGACACCGCACGAGCTCTGCTAGCCTGTCGGCTTCGTAGACTCCCATCGTCAGCGCCTTGATCATGCCATCTCTCCGGACGAACCGCCGAGAGGAACGACCCCCTCTTCGGGTCTGGCTACACGATCTCGCTCTTGGCATGGGAGGGTAAGGCAACCCTCGTACCAAAGGAGTTGGGGCCTCGCTTTCCGCTGCAGCAGGGGACATCGGGAGGCGCACTGAAGGCCATGTCCTCCGGTCTTGGAGAGCCAGGAAGGGCTCTGGAGTCGGATGAGCACAGGCCGGCAGGGTGTCCCGGAGTCTTTCCCGGAGTATCGGACCGTCGTTGATGTGGTACCTGCTTGACCCGCCTGGCTGGAAATCTACCCGGCGCAGTGGCGGCCGCGCCATTGGCGATGTCAGTCGGACGCGGGTCGGATCTCATGTCCTCCTTGACTTACACATCATGCCGCAGAAGCGGCAGGTCATCCTGAACAGCCGCCTGGTCCTCGACGCCCTCGGCGAGACCGAGCAATTGCGGTTCCTGGCCATGAACGACTGCACTTCGATCGCTGCCCGGCCCGGCGGCTACATCGGCGTCTCCAGCCGCGGGCGGATCTCTTAGAGCGTCTAACAATAGGTCATTCTGATCGGGAGATTGGCACGAGGATCGCTCATCCTTCTCTCGGGAACTTTCTCCGGGAGATCACCATGATGGCCAAGCCCCTTCTGCCCGACGAACTGTGGGAGCTCATCGAACCCTTGCTGCCCCAGTGGACACCCAGTCCCAAGGGCGGCCAGCCCCCCGTCTCCGACCGCGCCGCCCTCACCGGCATCCTCTTCATCCTCAAGACCGGCCTCCCCTGGGAGGACCTGCCGTGCGAGATGAACTGCGGCTGCGGGATGACCTGCTGGCGACGGTTGCGGGACTGGCAGGCTGACGGCACCTGGGAGAAGATCCACGAGGTCTTGCGGGACCAGCTGCGGGGCGCCGACAAGATCGCCTGGGAGCGGGCGCTGATCGACAGCAGCTTCGTGCGGGCGGCCTACGGAGGCGAGGGGACCGGTCCAAGCCCAGTGGACCGGTCCAAGCCGGGGAGCAAGCTCCACGTGATCACAGACGCCAACGGCATCCCTCTGGCCTCGAGTGTGACGTCGGCCAACACCAACGACATCACTCACCGAGATGGCCCCGCTGTTCAACAAGGTCCCGGCGGTGGCAGGCAAGGTCGGCCATCCGAAGAAGAAGCCCGGAGCGTTGCAAGGTGACCTGGCCTACGATTCCGAACCGCACCGCCAAGGGTTGGAGCAGATGGGCATCGAGCCGATCTTGCCCGAGAAGGGGATCGACGACCAGAGTGGCCTGGGGGAGACGCGCTGGCCGGTCGAGCGGACCCTGGCGTGGATCCATCAGAACCGACGGCTTCGGATCCGTTATGAGCGGCGGCCGGAGATCCATCAGGCGCTCCTGACCTTGGCCTGCATTAAGATCTGTGCAAGTGCATTGTTCGCCGGGTTCTGTCAGACGCTCTTACCTATGATCGAATCCCGCGCGCTGGCAAGCAAGCGGTGCCGCTCGCCTCCCAGGAGCGACCCGGCGCGCACTGCCGACACATCTCCTTGATCCGACCTACGCACCTACGGATACTATCCTCCGTGCGTCGGGCGAGCCGCGCCGGTGCCGGAGGGACCCCGTGAGCCTGAACTGGCTGCTGGTTTTCATCCCGATCGCAGTCGGCCTGGATCGGTTCGGGGCCAGCCCGATCCTGGTGTTCCCGGTGTCGGCGCTGGCGATCGTCCCGCTGGCGGCCTTGATGGGCGATGCCACCGAGGCACTCGCCCGCTTCCTGGGTCCGACCGTCGGCGGCCTGCTCAACGCGACGCTGGGCAACGCCCCGGAGATCATCATCTCGTCCTTCGCCCTCCATGCGGGTCTGGTCCACATGGTGAAGTCGTCGCTGACCGGCTCGATCCTGGGCAACCTGCTCTTCGGCCTCGGGATCTCATTCTTCGCCGGCGGGGTCAAGTACCGCCGGCTCCAGACGTTCGACCCCCGCGCCGCCAGGATGTCCACCGCGTTGCTCACCCTGGCCTCGTTCGGCCTGATCGTCCCGGCCATGACGCAGTTCAATGCCTCGGCCTCGCGGTCGATCAGCCGGGAGACCGCGGTCGTCCTGTTCGTGGTCTACCTGGCGAGCCTGGTCGCGATCTTCGCACATCGCAAACCGTTGATCGGCAAGGAGGCGGTCAAGGCGAACCTCGAGGAGAAGGCGGAGCGGCCCGATGAGGTGGGGGAGGAGCGGGAAGCCGGTTGGAGCCGGAACAAGGCCCTGGTCATCCTGGCCTCGGTCACGGTCGCCCTGGCGATCATGAGCGAGATCCTGACCCGTGCCATCGAGCCGGCCTCCGAGCGCCTGCACCTCTCGCCGATCTTTTCCGGGATCTTCCTGCTCGCCCTGGTCGGCAACGCCGCCGAGCTCTTCAATGCGGTGCGATTCGCCTGCAAGGACCAGATGGACCTGGCGATCGGCATCACGGTGGGTGCTAGCGCCCAGGTCGGATTGCTGGTCGCGCCGGTGCTGGTGTTCCTGGGGATGCTCCTCGGCCGGGACATGGATCTGATCTTCACCCCGGTCGAGTTGATCGCGATCGTCCTGGCCGTCTACCTGACGCGGAACTTGAGCTATGACGGCGAGTCGAGCTGGCTGGAAGGCCTGATCCTCGTGGGTGTCTACTTGCTATTCGGCATCGCGTTCCTGCATGATCCCGGGACCGAGCCGCCCAATCCGCTCGTCGATCCCACGGCCGCCGCGACGCGGCGGTGATCGGCTACGGGCGATATCGGCGGTAGAGTAGGCGTTGGTCACCGTGCGCTTGACGAAAGCGGCGAGGTCATCACGGCCGATGTACCGAACGACTTGCCGGCCGCCGCGGGGACTCCCAGAGTGAGGTCGGCTAGGTCGGCGAAGGATACGGTCACGGCACGTCGCCCATGCGAGGCTCGCGGCAGGGAACTGTTAACGATCTCCATGAGTCCTAGCGGCGGAGCAGGATCGGCATTATCGGACGCGGCCGCGAGGGCCATGGTCGGGGTACTGATCCCGGTCGAGCTGAAGCCGGGCCAGCTGCACCTACGTCTTCTTCGGACAGAAGAACACCACCGGCTGCTGGCCGGACATCACACCGTACAACCTGGCCGGCCTGTGACGTGAACCGCACATAAACGGCCTTATCGGTCGAGGCCTCGGGCATGGGCCAAATGAGTAGGTCTTCCACCCCCGCGGTGGGCTCAGCGGCTGGGCGCGGCGTAGATCGCGTGAGACGGATCTGGACGCGGCGGACGGCGACTTCGGTGTCTTCTTCCTTGCGGACGGAGTAGAACTCGGTCGCGCGGATGTCGCTGTTCCCGGCGAACTCGCGAACCTCGTGCATAGTCGCCCCGTTACGGATCCCGTCGTTCATCGGCGCCTTACGTCGCGAGCGGAAGCCGACGCCGCGGCGACCCAGACGTGACGGATCGATCCCGGCCACCCGGTAGTATTTCTTAACCAGGCGCCAGAGGGTCTTGCGCTCCTGCTGCCGCCGGATCAGGCGCGTCGCCTCCGGAGTCCTCGGCTAAACTGCGATCCCCCGGTCGTCCTGGATGCCGGCCCGTTGCATGTCTTCCGGCAAGACGGGATTCAGTGTCATGTGGTCGGCGCCCCAGCGGTGTCCGCCGGGTGCGGCGGGCACGTCGATGCCTCACGAACCACCGGCCCTCAGGGCCGCGAGCGTCGTCCCCGGGCCGTTCGCGAGGCGAACTCCTCGCGCCAGCGGGCCAGGTCTTCGGCCGAGAACGTGGAGAGCTGCTCCAGGCCCTCCGGCGGGATCGGGGCCTGCTCGGGGATCACGATCGTCTTCGACCCGTCGCGCACGGCGATCCGGCCGCCTTCCCGCTCGATCAGGGCGGCGGCGACGCGCTCGCAGGCGGCGATCAGGCCCGGGAAGTCATACTCGGTGAACTCGAACCGCCGGCAGGCCAGGCCCGTGATCGCCGCGGTGTATTGCCGGGGCAGCCGGGAGTAGCCATACAGCGCGCCCAGCACGCCCGCGGCGGTCGAGGGATTGCAGTCGGCGTCCTGGCCGCAGCGGGTGGTGATCTCCAGGGTCCGGGGCAGGTCGCCGCCGCCGTAGAGCAGGCCCAGGACGACGTAGCCCCCGTTGAGCTTCGCGTCGATGTTGAACGGACGGTCCCGGCCCTCGGGGCACCGGTCGTCGCCGGCCCACTTGGTCTCCAGCTTCTGCCACGTCGCCTTCCAGTCATCCGGGTTCTCGCGGTGCCAGGCCAGGACGTCGCGGACCAAGCGGGCATAGCCGCTCCCGGCCGGGATGGCGGCCAGGCCGGCATCGAGGACGCGGGCGACCGCATCGGGCGAAGAGCCGGCTTCGAGGTAAGCCCGCGTGTACATCGCCGCCACGAACCGGCCGCCGTACAGGCCGTCGCCGTAGTTCATGACGTGTCCGAACCGGTCGCAGAGTCGGCCCGCGGCCGCCGGGAGGCCGGGCGCGACCAGGCCGAACAGGTCGGCCTCGATCTGGAAGTCGATGTCGTCGCTGTGCGGGTTGTACCGCGGGTGGCCGCTGTCCGGCGGCATGATCCCGGCCTTGAGGTTGGTCCGCCCGGCGTCGTTGGCGTGCCAGAGGCGATACCGGCTGTCGCGGAACGCCGCCCCGGCCTGTTCGGCGGTCGGGTCGACCCCCCGGTCTTCCAGGACCTTGAGGAAGGTCATCTCGACATAGATGTCATCCTGCTGGAGGCTGTTCTCGACGTACTCGGGCTTCCACGGCCTCAGTGGTCCGTCGATCGTGCGGGCCAGCGCCTGGAATTCGTAGACCGAGCCATAGCTGACGCCGATCATCTGGCCGGCCCAGCCGCCTCGCAACCGGTCCTGGAAGGTCTCATAGGCGATGGTCCGGGTTCCGGTCGCGGCGGGCCGGTCGTCGGCGCAGGCCGCGGGCAGCAGGAACAAGGACGCCGCGACGAGCGTCCAGAGGGCTGGGGACATGATCATCCTCCCAGGCGACCCGGGACCCGCCGGATCTCTCGTTCATCGCCGGTTCACACGGTCTCGGGCACCACCCACGGCTCGCGGTAGGTTCGCTTGACCAGTCGGTTCGCCTCGTCGTCGTTCAAGAACCCGTCGGTCCCGGGATCGATCTTCAGGTTGCGGCCCAGCCGGTAGGCGATGTTGCCGTAGTGGCAGAGCAACGTCGAGTAGTGCAACTCCTCGATGTCGGCGTTGGGCTTCTTCCGGCTGCGGATGCAGTCCAGGAAATCGGCGACGTGGTCGTCGTTGGACTGCCTCCCGAAGTGGCGGGCCACCGACTTGAAGTCGCCGTCGAAGACTTCCCAGCCGTCGCCGTGCCGGCCCAGCATCATCCATTGCTTGCTGCCGTAGATCTCCACGCGCGTGCCGCTGAACGGCCAATTCGGCAGGACGTCGCGATCGCGGAGATTGAACGGCGTCTTCTGCTGGTAGGGGGTCCAGAGGGTCTGTTCAAAGGCCATCGTCAGGCCGTCGTAGTCCCAGGTCACGACCTGGGTATCGGGCGTCTCCTGGGCGTCCTTGAAGAAGTGGATACCGCCCGTGGAGGAGACGCCCCTGGGATGATTGCGGCCGATACACCAACGGGCCAGGTCGAGCTGGTGGACCCCGTCGTTGATGATGTCGCCCCCGGAGTAATCCCAGAACCAGTGCCAGGCGTAGTGGAAATGGTTCTCGTTGAACGGGCGCAACGGAGCCGGTCCGAGCCACATGTCGTAGTCGACGCCCGCGGGGACCGATGTGTCGGGCCGACGGCCGATGCTCGAGCGGGGCTTGCTGTTGAAGACCTTGACGAAGTGGACCTCGCCGAGCTTGCCGGATCGGAGGTATTCCAGGGCGGCCGCCGCATAGGGGCGCTGCGGCACTGGGCGCCGACCTGGACGACCCGGCCGTGCTTGCGGGCCGCCTCGACCATCTTGCGGCCCTCCCAGATGCTGTGACTGGTGGGCTTCTCCACGTAGACATCCTTGCCCGCCTGGCAGGCCCGGATGGTGCCCAGGGCGTGCCAGTGGTCGGGGGTCGCGATCACCAGGGCGTCGACGCTCTTGTCGTCCAGGACGCGCCGGAAATCCTGCACGGTCCTGGGGCGCTGGCCGCGCATCGATTCGACCTCGTCGGCCCGCCGCGGGAGCCGACGGGTGTTAACATCGGCCAGATAAGCGATCTGGACATCGGGGCGCTTGCCGAAATACTTGATCAGGTCGTTGCCTCGGCCTCCCACTCCCATGAAGCCCAGGATGACGGTCTCGCTCGCGGCCGCCTTCGCCGATGGAGAGACATGGCCGGCCATCGCCGCCAGCGAACCGAAGAGGAAGTGCCGTCGTGGAGCCCGCATCGCCGTGCCTCCCCGGATCGCTCGATCATCGAGACCGCCCCAACGACCGAGTGTCCCGGTCGGGAGCTCATCGGAGCGGCCCCGGTGAATCGTTCCTATTCAGTATCGATCTCACGACGGCGGCGAGCAAGCCACGACCGGGTCTCTCGTGCCGCAACGGCCGCCTGGGCCGTCATGGCCGGTCCCGGGTGGCGGAGCCAGAGGCCATCGCGCACAAACTGTGTTCTTCTGCGCAAACGCGGTCTGGCGGGACGGCCCCCTCGCGCTTACCATCGGTGGAGATGGCCCGTGATGGATCGAGGAGGTCGCCCCAATGAACGTCCTGGTTGTGGGCGGCGCCGGCTATATCGGCAGCCACTGCGTCCGCCGGCTAGCCCTCGCCGGACACCGTCCCGGCGCGCTGGATAACCTCGTCTTCGGACACCGTGCCGCCGTCGCGCCCGACGAGCCGTTCTACCGGTCCGATCTGGTTGATGAGGAGACGGTCGGCCGGGTCCTCGCCGAGGAGAGGCCCGATGTGGTCATGCACTTCGCCGCCTTCGCCTACGTCGGCGAATCGGTGGTCGATCCGCTCAAATAATACCCCCACATCGAATCGATCGTCGCCACCGCCTGGCGGTGGCACCAGGCCCACCCCGACGGCTACGGAGATCGTCAGGATCATGAGTGCCGACCCCAAGGTCGTCTGGGAGCAGCGGTGGCATCCCCTCCGCGAGGAGTGGGTGCTGTTCACGTCCCACCGAGGCGGTCGGCCCTGGATCGGCGAGACGCACTCGCCCCGGGATGCCGACCCGCCGTCTTACGACCCGACCTGCGCCCTCTGCCCCGGCAATCGGCGCATTCGCGGCGTGAATCCGCCGTACACCGGCACCTACTGGTTCACCAACGACTTGCCGTGCTTCGGGCCGGACGCACCGACCCCGCCGGGCCGGGTTGATCTCTATCGAGCGCGTCCGGCGCTGGGTACGGCGGAGGTGATCTGCTATCACCCCGACCACGGCAAGACCTTTGTGGACCTGACCGACGAGGACGCCCGGGCCGTGGTCGACCTGTGGGCCCAGCGCTACAAGGCACTGGGGTCGAGGCCCGAGGTGGATCACGTCCTGATCTTCGAGAACAAGGGGTCGCTGGTGGGGACCTCCAATCCGCACCCCCACTGCCAGATCTATGCCGGCAACCTGATCTATGGCCACACCGCGCGCAAGTCGAGAGCAGCCGCAGGTTCTTCGAGCGCACGGGGAAGTTCCTCGGCCAGGTCATCCTCGAGCGCGAGGAGGGCGGGCCGCGCCTGGTCGCCGCTAATGACAGCTTCCTGGCCTGCGTGCCCTGGTTCGCGCGCTATGCCTACGAGGTCCTCATCCTGCCCCGGCGCCAGGCGGCCTCCCTGGCCGACCTGACCGCCGTCGAGCGCGGCCGCCTGGGCCTGATGATCCGCGAGGTCGCCACCCGCTACGACAACCTCTGGAGGATGTCGATGCCGTATGTCATGGCGATCCACCAGGCGCCCACCGACGGCGGGGATTACTCGTCGTTCCCCTTCCACCTGGAGTTCCACCCGCCGCTGCGCACGCCGGACACGATGAAATACCTGGCCGGGCCGGAGATCGGCGGCGGGTCCATGACCAACGAGTCGGACCCGGACGAGAAGGCGGCCGAGCTGCGGTCGGCGGCCGGCCCGCACTACAAGGAGGTCTCGCGATGATCACTCCCCTGGACCGGGTGCGCGCCCTGCTGTGCCGGCTCCAGGACTCCATCCGCGACACCCTGATCGCGGTCCGCGATGCCCAGGCCGGCGGCGAGCTCGCCGAGGTCGCCGAGGTCACCGCCGCGGATACGATCTACCGGATCGACAAGATCAGCGAGGCGGCGATCCTCGCCTGGTTCGAGGCCCACTGGCCGGCCGACTGGCCGGTGGAGCTGGTGATGGAAGGCATCGAGGGGGGTGAAGCGGTCACCTTCCCGCGCGGCACGCCGGTCGCGCGGACGGCGTTCAAGTGCATCCTCGACCCGATCGACGGGACGAGGAACCTGATGTACGATAAGCGGTCCGCGTGGATGCTCTCGGCCCTGGCACCGCAGCGGGGGGAGCGGACCCACCTGGGCGATATCCTGGTGGCGGCCATGACCGAGCTGCCGACGAGTAAGCAGTGGGCCGCCGACCAGGTCAGCGGCGTCCGGGGTTGCGGCCTCCACGGGCTGGTCGCCGAGCGGGTGGATGTGCGCGGAGGGGGTCGCCGTCCGCTGCCGATCCGGCCGTCGCGGGCGGCCGACTTCCGGCATGGGTTCGCCTCGCTGGCCCGCTTCTTCCCCGAGGGCAAGGCGCTGCTGGCCCGGGTCGAGGAGGAGATCTGGGACGCCTTGTACGGCCTGGGCAGCAGCCCTTCCCCGCTGGTCTTCGACGACCAGTACATCTCGACCGGGGGCCAAATCTACGAGCTGCTGGTCGGCCACGATCGCATGCTGGGCGATCTGCGCCCGATGGCGCTGCGGCAGCTCGGCTTCGCCTCGGCGCTGGTCTGCCACCCCTACGATATCAGCACCGCGATGCTCTTGCAGGAGGCGGGCGGGGTCGTGGAGGCCCCGGGAGGCGAGCCGCTCCGGGCGCCGCTCGATACCACGTCTCCGGTGGCGTGGATGGGGTACTCCAACACCGGACTGGCCGATCAGGTCCGGCCCGTGTTGAAGCGCTTGATGGAGGTGTATTTCCGATGAATTCCCCCCGCTGGCAGGGCGAGGCGCCCGGCCGCCTCGATGTACTGGGTGGCGTGGCCGACTACAGCGGCTCGCTCGTCCTGCAGACTCCGATCCGGGCCACGACCCGAGTCACGATCTCCCCCCGCACGGCGCCGGACCTGGAATTCACCAGCGACCTCGAAGGGAAGATCACGCTCCCGGCGCCGGGGTCAGGCGACCTCGTGACCCCCGGCGGGGATGTCGCTCCGCTGCGCGCCTGGCTCGACGAGCATCGGGTGCCGCGCTGGGTGCGTTACCCGCTCGGCTGCTTGCTGCTGTTCTGCCATGGCCAGGATTGGTGGCCGCGGGGCGGACTGACCCTCGAGATCACCTCGGAGGTCCCGACCTCGATGGGGGTCAGCAGCAGCGCGGCGCTGGAGGTGGCCACGCTGCGTGCGCTCGAAGTGGCCTCGGGCCGGAGCTTCACCGGCACGGGCTTGTCGCGGCTGGCGCAGCGGGCGGAGAACGAGGTCGTCGGTGCGCCTTGCGGGCTCATGGACCAGCTCGCATCCACGCACGGCAGGCCCGGCGCCCTGCTGCCGATCCTCTGCCGGCCCGACCTCCTGGACGAGCCGGTGTCACTGCCCGAGGACGTGCTTGCCGTCGGCTGGCCGAGCGGCGTGAAGCATGCCGTGACCGACTCGCCCTACGCGACGGCACGGGCGGCGTCATTCATGGGTAGGGCGATCCTGGAGGCCGAGCTGGGTCGCCCGCTGGCGCACCTGGCGGAGCTTCCCCCCTCGCTCGTCCGCGGCGTGGGGGAGGAGGTCTTGCCGCCCCTGCTCTCGGCGCGGGGTTCCTGTCTCGCTACGGGTCGGTGGCCGACCCGCTCTCCCGCATCGACCCCGAGCGATCCTACCCGGTGCGGGCCGCTGCCGCGTTCCCCGTCGAGGAGAGCTTCCGCGCCACGCTGGCGGTGCACCTGCTGCGCGGCGTCCATGGGAGGGATCCGCACGGGGTGTCGGCGGCCGTGGGCGAGCTGATGTACCAGTCGCACGCGGGCTACAGCTCCATCGGGCTGGGTTGCCCCGAGACGGATGCGATGGTCGATGCGGTCCGAGCACGAGGGCCGGGGCGCGGGTTCTATGGGGCTCGCGTCAGCGGCGGCGGGAGTGGCGGCACCGTCGTGGTCCTCCTGAAATCCGGCGCCCTTCCCGAACTGACACGGCTGGCAGAGGCCCTGACATTCGGCGGAACCGGACCGTCTCCATTGATCCTCTAGTCGATCCATACGCCCCCGATGGCTCGGGGTGTGAGCCGAACCTATCTCATCGAGCAACACCAGCGGCTCCCGGCCCCGGGACCCAGGGGCTGGAGCGGGATCTACCGGGCAGACGAGAGACCCGAGGGACGCCATGAGGACCCTGCTCGCCCAATCGAACCCCACCACGAGCCTCACCGGCCTCGACTGGCTGATGATCGCGATCTACTTCGGCCTCCTCCTGGGCGTGGCCTGGTGGGTCATCCGTAAGGGCAAGGACACCGCCGACGATTACTTCCTGGCGGGCCGCAACCTCGGCTGGTGGATCGTCGGCGCCTCGATCTTCGCGTCCAACGTCGGCTCCGAGCACGTGGTGGGGCTGGCCGGATCCGGCGCGGCGGATGGCGTGGCGATGGCCCACTACGAGCTGCACGCGTGGTGCCTGCTGGTGCTGGCCTGGGTCTTCGTGCCGTTCTACAGCCGCTCGAAGGTCTTCACGATGCCCGAGTTCCTCGAGCGGCGGTTCTCGGCGGGCTCCCGCTACGTCTTGTCGGTGGTGTCGCTGATCACGTTCGTCGTGTCGAAGATCGCGGTGGGCATCTTCGCGGGCGGCGTGGTCTTCGCCACCCTGCTGCCCGAGGTGCGGCTGAACCTGGGCGGGACCGAGATCAACAGCTTCTGGATCGGCTCCGTGCTCGTGATCGTGCTGACCGGCCTTTATACGGCCCTCGGCGGCATGCGGGCGGTGGCCTACAACGACGCAGTCCAGACGATCATCCTCATCCTCGGCTCCGGTTCGCTGACGATCTACGGGCTGTACAAGCTGGGCGGCTGGCATGAATTGCGGCAGCTCTGCGGCTCGGAGATGTTCAACCTGTGGCGGCCGTTGATCCCGCACGGCGTCGAGGGGACCTGGGCACCGGTGCTGGAGAAGAACGCCGCCGGCGAAGTGGTTCGAGAGGCCTGGTACTTCAATGGGAATTATCCCTGGCTGGGCATGCTCTTCTGCGCGCCGATCATCGGCCTGTGGTATTGGTGCACCGACCAATACATCGTGCAGAGGGCCCTGGGCGCCCCCGACGAGCAGACCGCCCGCCGGGGCAGCATCTTCGCGGGCTTCCTGAAGCTCTTCCCCGTGTACCTGTTCATCATCCCGGGCATGGTCGCCTTCGCCCTGGCCAAGAGCGGCAGGGTGCCGGAGCTGGCAGCGATGGTGGCGCCGGATGGACGGCCGGTCCCGCATGAGGCCCAGGGGGCTTTCCCGCTCCTGGTGAAGTACCTCCTGCCGCCGGGGCTGCGGGGCCTCGTGGTGGCCGGGCTGCTCTCCGCCCTGATGGGCTCGCTCGCGGGCGTATTCAACGCCTGCTCGACTCTGTTCACGGTGGACCTCTACCAGAAATGGCGGCCCGAGGCCACCCAGCACCGGATCGTGCGCATCGGGCGCATCGCGACCGTCGTGATGGTCGCCATCGCCCTGGCCTGGATACCCGTGATCCAGGGCGCGCGGGGCCTGTACAACTACCTGCAAGCGGTCCAGGGCTACCTGGCGCCGCCGATCTTCGTGGTCTTCTTCCTCGGGGTCGGATTCAAGCGGCTCAACGCCCACGGCTGCTTCTGGGCCATGATGGTGGGCTTCCTGCTGGGCACCTTCCGGATGCTGGTGGATACCCCGGTCACCCTGGGCCTGAAGGGCTACGAGCGCGGCTACGCGCCGGGATCGTTCCTCTGGGTGGTCAACAACATCTACTTCCAGTATTTCAGCGTGCTGATCGCAATCGTATCCGCCGTGGTCATGGTCGCGGTGAGCTACCTGACGCCGGCGCCGGATTACCACCGGATCAAGGGTCTGACCTTCGGCACGGCCACGGCCGAGGACCGCGCGCGCACGCGCGCAAGCTGGGCCTGGCGGGATGTGCTCGCCTCCGCCGTGGTCGGCGCGTGCATCCTGGGAGCCTACATGTACTTCCGGGGCTGAGCCGCTTCCACCGGCCGCGGCCGACGACCAGATCTTCGAGGGTCCCGAGAGGCCCGTGTCGCACGATTCCTCCTGACAACCGCGAGGTGACGAAGCCATGATCGAAGGACTAGCCCTCACCGCGCTGCTCGCCTTGGCGTTCGAGCCGATCATCAAGCCCGTCGTCCCGATTCGCGCCGAGCCGTTCCCGCCCGCCGCCGTCCGGCTCCTCGACGGCCCCTTCCGCCATGCCCAGGAGCTGGATCGGGCCTACCTCCTCTCGCTCGACCCCGACCGACTGCTGCGCAACTTCCGCGTCAACGCCGGGCTACCGACGGACGCCAGGCCCTATGGCGGTTGGGAGGAGCCGAAGGGCGAGCTGCGGGGCCACTTCGTCGGCCATTACCTGACGGCCTGTGCCCGCATGTATGCCGCCACGGGCGACGCGCGCCTGAAGGCCAGGGTCAACGCCGTCGTCGCCGGCCTGGCCGAATGCCAGGCGAAGCTCGGGAGTGGCTACCTGAGCGCCTTCCCCGAGTCGTTCATCGACCGCGTGGAGAGGCGCCAGCGCGTGTGGGCCCCCTGGTACACCCTGCACAAGGTCCTCGCCGGCCTGCTCGACGCCCACGCCTACGCCGCCAACGCGGGGGCACTCGACGTCGCCCGCCGCTTCGGCGACTGGGCCCGGTCCCGTGCCGGCCGCCTGAGCCCCGAACAGATCGAGGGCATGCTCGGCACCGAGCACGGCGGCATCAATGAGGCCCTGGCCGCGCTGGCCGTGGCGACCGGCGACCGCAAGTATCTCGACCTGTCGCTTCGGTTCAACCACCACGCGGTCCTCGATCCGGCCGCCGGCGGGCGCGACACCCTGACCGGCCTGCACGCCAACACGCAGATCCCCAAGTTCATCGGCAACGCCCTGCAGTACGAGCTGACGGGCGATCCGTCCCTCCGCGCCGCCGCCGACTTCTTCTGGAACACGGTGGTCCACGAGCGGTCCTACGTCATCGGCGGGCACAGCGACGGCGAGGTGTTCACCCCGAAGGAGACCCTGTCCCGGGCCTTGGGCCGGAGCACCACCGAGACGTGCAACACCTACAACATGATCAAGCTCACGCACCACTTGTTCGCGTGGGCGCCGAAGGCCGAATACGCCGACTACGTCGAACGGGCGCTGTGGAACCACATCCTCGCCTCGCAGGACCCCACGAGCGGGATGATGTGCTACTACGTCCCCCTGCGTTCGGGCTCGCGCAAGGTCTACGGCCGGCCCGAGGGCTCATTCTGGTGCTGCACCGGCACCGGTATCGAGAACTTCGCGCGGGTGGATGAGAGTCTCTACGCGCATAGCCCCGACGGCTCGACCCTCTACTGGAACCAGTTCGTCGCGTCAACGCTCGACTGGAAGGGCAAGGGCCTGGCCCCCCGGCAGGAGACACGGTTCCCCGACGAGCCGACGTCGCGCCTGATCTTCCGGGCCGAGAAGCCGATATCGCTGGCGGTCGTCGTGCGTCGCCCCGCCTGGGCCGGCCCGGGCTGGGTCGCGCGGGTCAATGGCGAGCCGGTGGGCGAGTCCGTGGGGCCCGGCCGGTTCCTCTCCGTCGCCCGCGAGTGGAAGGACGGCGACGCCGTCGAGCTGACGATGCCCTTCGCCCTCCACACCGAGGGCTTCCGCGACAACCCCGACCGCCTGGCCTTCCTCCATGGCCCGCTGGTGCTGGCGGCGGAGATCGACCCGGGCCGGCCGACGCCGGTGATCGTGGCCGCGAGCCGGCCGCTCGTCGAGGCGCTGGTGCCTGTCGCCGGCCGCGGCTCGACCTTCCGCGTCGAACGGGCTGTTCCGCCGCCCCGGCGAGTCGGGCCCGGTCACGATGACGTTCGAGCCGTTCTTCCGCGTGCACGGCGCGCGGCATTACGGCGTCTACTGGGACGTCTATTCCCCCGACGCCTGGAGGACCCGCGAGGCCGAGCACGAGGCCGAGCAGGCCCGCGCCGGGAGCTGGATTCCCGCACGGTCAACGTGGTCGTGCCCGGCGGCAAGCAGAGCGAGCGCGACCATGCCTTCGTCGGCGACCGCACCGAAGCCGGTCTGTTCCTGGGCCGCACCTGGCGTCACGCCGGGCGCGGCTGGTTCGGCTATTCTCTCAAGGTCGAGCCGGGTAAGCCCCAGCAGCTACTCGTCACCTACTGGGGCGGCGACGGCGGCAACCGCACCTTCGACGTCGAGGTCGATGGCAAGGTCATCGCCACCGAGACGCTCCGGGCCGACCGGCCGGGCCGGTTTTTCGACCAGGCGTACGATTTGCCCGAGGAGCTGAGCCGCGACCGCGATCGGATCCTGGTACGCTTCCGCGCCGGCCCCGGCCAGACCGCCGGAGGCGTCTTCGGTATCCGGGTCGTTCGCAGTCGTTCCCGTCGAACCGGAGCCGGGGACCCCCGGCCAGCAGGTGGGCTCGGAGCCGGTCCGGACGGGGCCGTGGCGGCACAGTCCCCCGCGACCGGCATCACGCCGCTCGACCTGGGCAGGCACGAGGGGAACTTGGCACGGGTCGAGCCCGATTCCGAGCCAGGCGGAGCGATCCGCGCCGCGTTCCAGCCAGCGCCATGGCCCAACGTGAGGTTTCCGGCCCCCGATGGCCGGCCCTGGGACTGGAGCTCGCAGGACGTCCTCCTGATGGAGCTGAGGAATCCCGAGCGTCATGCGATCGAGTTCGGCATCCGGATCGATGACGATCCCTCGGCCGACGGCAAGGTGCACTGCCGGACCGCGCAAGGACGGCTCCAGCCCGGCGAGTCCGCCACCTTCTCCGTCGCGCTCGACAAGGTCAACCCCATGGCCCACGGCATGCGCGGGCTGCCCGTCCACGCCGGCACGCGGAGCCTGGCGGCCTCCGGCCAGGGGCCATTCAACCTCGCGCATATCGTGGCCTTTCAGATCTACCTGCACCAGCCCGGGGAGCCCCGGACCCTGGAAATCCGCTCGGCTCGCCTGGCCGCCGCGATCTCGCTCGCAGGCATCGTCAACCCGTTCGGCCAGTATGCCAAGGCCGACTGGCCGGGGAAGGTCCGGTCGGAATCCGACCTGATCCACCGCCACGAGCTCGAAGCCGCCGACCTCAGGGCCCATCCCGCCCCTCCCGACCGCGATCGTTTCGGCGGCTGGGGCGACGGGCCCAAACAGGCCGCGACCGGTTTCTTCCGTACCGCGCAAGTCAACGGCCGGTGGTGGCTGGTCGATCCCGATGGAGCCCTCTTCATCTCGCTGGGGATCGACGTCGTGACCCCGAACGAGGCGACCATCATCACCGGTCGAGAGTCGATGTTCACGGCATTGCCCGAGCCCGGCGATCCGCTGGCCAGGCATTTCGGCACGATTCACCAGGTCCACTCCGGACCGGTCCGATCGGGGAGGACCTTCAACTTTTACGCGGCCAACCTCGCGAGGACCTATGGACCCGACTTCATCAAGCCCTGGGGGGAGACCACGCTGAACCGGCTGAGATCCTGGGGCCTCAATACGATCGGCAACTGGTCTGACCACCGGCTGTACCGCAACGGCCGGATTCCCTACGTGGCGACGGTGACCATCCACGGCGACCACGCTCGCGTCGGCAGCGGCTCGGACTACTGGGGCCGGATGCACGACCCGTTCGATCCCGAGTTCGCCGCCAGTGCGGAGAACAGCCTCCGTGATGTGGCCGCCCTGGTCAAAGGGGATCCCTGGTGCCTGGGCTATTTCGTGGATAATGAGCTGAGCTGGGGCGGCTTCGGAGACGAGAACGGGCGCTATGGCCTGGCCCTCGGCGCCTTGAGCCTGTCGGCGGCGTCCTCGCCCGCCAAGCGGGCACTCCTCGATCGGCTCAAGCAGCAGCATGCCGATATCTCCAAGCTGAACGCGGCCTGGGGCACCGCCCTGACCGGCTGGCCGGCATCGAGGCCCCGTGGAAGCCCACCGCCGGTGCATCGGAGTGGACCGCCGGGTTCAAGGCGGACCTGGCCGCGTTCGTGAAGGAGCTGGCCCGGTCCTACTTCAGGACCGTGCGCGGCCGGCTCAAGGCCGCCGATCCCGATCATCTCTACCTGGGCTGCCGGTTCGCCTGGCGCACCCAGGAGGCGGTGGCCGCGGCCGGGGAGTTCTGCGATGTGGTCAGCTTGAACATCTATGACCGTCGCGTCGATCCCAGAAAATGGGCCGTACTCACCACCCTCGACCGCCCGTCGATCATCGGCGAGTTCCACGTCGGCGCCCTCGACCGGGGGATGTTCCACACCGGCCTGGTCTCGTCCGCCAGCCAGGCGGAGCGTGCCGCCGTCTACACCGATTACGTCGCCAGCGTCCTCCAGGACCCCAACCTGGTGGGCTGCCACTGGTTCCAGTACGTCGACGAGCCCCTGACGGGCCGCTCCTACGACGGCGAGAACTACAACATCGGTTTCCTGTCCGTGACCGACACCCCTTATCCCGAGCTGGTCGCGGCCGCCCGCAAGATCCACCGGGAGACCTACCCGCGGCGATTCCACAAGGACTTCGATCCGGCCGCTCGAACGCGCTAATGGATGGCCGAAAGTCTCTTCCACGCTTCGATGGAACGGGCGAGGTTGTCGCGACGGTCCCCACCCAGGCCGTATCCCTGGAGACCGATCGGGCCCTCGAACCCCATGCGTTTCAAGGTTCGCATTACGATGCCCACGTCGTAGGAGCCGCGTTCGAGCGTCTGGATCAGGCGGTCCCATTGCGGCCCCTTGACGCCAGCATCCGCACCGTTGATGGTCACCGCGAAGAGCGAGGGTCCTGCCTCCGCGAGCGAGGCGGGAATCCGGTCCTCATCGCCCGCAGCCAAGGCGTGGCAGAGGTTGAAGGTCACGCCGAAGTTCTTTCGATCGACCAGTCGGGCCACCCGGACTGCATCCTGGAAACGCTCGGTCCAGTCGCCGATGTGAGGATAGATCGCGATCCTCAGGCCATTCCGCTGGGCCGTCCCGGCGAGCGAGCGCAACTGCCCGACGACCGGAGACTCGGCGGAGAGGGTCTCGATGTTCGGACCCTTGCCGCCCAGATGCAGCCAGATCAAGGTGCCGTGGCCCCGGAGCGCCTCCATGATCCGCCCGATCTGTGCGGACGGCTTGAGCTCTCCCTGCGCGGTCACGGTGGCGCCGCAGTAGATCGCAAACATCTTGAGGCCCCGCGCCTCGGCCGCCTCGGCCGCCGAGCTGACCTGGTCGGGGGCTTCCTCGGTCCAGGCGATCCCGGCATAGCCCAGCCCCTTGAGCAGATCGAACTGCTGTGCCGGGGTGATGTCATTCCGGGGGTAGGGACGCTTCGTGCAGGTGTCCATGGCGTAGAAGGCATTGGGCAGGCCCGGCGGTGCGGCGGATGCGAGGGAGGCGCCCAGGACCATGATCCCGGGCAGGGAGGTGATGAAGTGCATCGATGAGCTCCGGTCGGGGCATGTTCAGATCCACTTGTCGATGTTCTCGATCGTCCACGGCGATCGCTGTCGTCGCGTGAGCATGGCACTGGCCTCCGGATCGCCGACGAAGTCCTCAGCGTCCGGGTCCCAGCGCAGCTTGCGGCCGAGCTGCATGGCGATGTTGCCGATGTGGGAGATGGTGATCGTCCGGTGGCCGATCTCGGCGGGTGCATAGGTCGGCTTGCGGGTCTTGACGCAGTCGTAGAAGTTGCGGTGTTCGCCCCCCTTGCTCCCGTCATGGGCCGCCACGATCTCGCCGGGGCGATAGATCCTTAGTGTGTCCGGGGCGACCTTGGTGTCCAGGATTGCCCGGTCGCTCGCCTGCAGCGCGCCTCGCCAGCCGGGAGAGCTGATCCAGCCGTTGGAGCCGCGGAAGCGGATGTACGGGCCGTCGCTCTCGACGGTCATCTTCACACCGTCCGCGTACTCGTACTCGAGGTCGAAGGTGGCGGCGGTATTGAAGACGGCGTCGCGGGGAGGGAAGTCCCCCTTGCCGGCGACCGCGACCGGGCCCGTGTGCTCGGTGTCATGTCCCCACTGGGCCAGGTCGATCATGTGGGCACCCCAGTCGGTGAGCACACCTCCCGAGAAGGCCAGGTTCCAGCGGAACGAGCCATGTAGCCGGGCCGGCACAAAGGGCAGTGCCGGCGCCTGCCCCAGCCAGGTCTCGTAATCGAGGTCCGGCGGCACCGGTTGCGGCTGGCGCTCCTGGAATGTCGCCCTGGACTGCGGGCCGAGTCGCTGGTCGTTGTTTCCTCTCGGCAGCCCGACCTCGATCTTCTCGAGCTTGCCAAGCACGCCGCTGCGGACCAGCTCGGCCAGGCGGATGTAGACGTCGATCGACCGATTCTCGGAGGCGGTCTGGAAGACCCGCTTGTTCTCGGCGATCGCCCTGCAAAGGGCGATGCCTTCGGCGTGGAAGAGGGTCAGCGGCTTCTCGCAGATCACGTCCTTGCCGCACTTCGCCGCCATGATCGCGGGGATGATGTGCCAGTGATCGGGGGTGTGGTTGGAGACGGCATCGACGTCCTTGCGAAGGACGAGCTTGCGGAAATCGCCGTAGGTCGCGCAGGGGGTGTAGCTCGAGCCGAAGATCGGCCCGTAGTGCTCATCGACGGCCTTCTGCCCCTCGGCCTGGTGGCGCTTGTCCACGTCGCAGACGGCGACGACCTGGACGTCGGGGCAGCGGAAGATCTGTGGCAGGTTCCAGTAGACTCCATGATTGCCGCACCCGATCAGCCCGACCCGGATGCGCTCACTGGGGGCCGAGGCGCCTCCCCGGCCGAGTGCCGAGGCCGGGATGAGCGTGGGGAAGCCCAGTGGGGTCGCGGCTGCCGCGGTGCTCGACAGGAAACGCCGGCGCGAGATGCTGAGCAGGTTCGACACGTCAGGAACTCCTTGACCGGTGGTTTTCGGAAATCCGCGTGATCCGGGAGTGCCCCGGCTCCGCCGGCTACTGACTCCACGACCCCGACCCGACGATGGCGGGCCTGTGATGGGCCGTGATCCGGCGGCCGGACAGCCTCCAGACCCGCCCGCAGCGACGGTCCCAACATTCGCCGGTGATATCAGCGGGGTGACGCAGACTCCCAGTGATGTCGCCACCCCCGTTCCTCGACGCGCAGCGGCCGGCCGTCGAGCTTGACGGTCACCGGCTCGTCGTTGAAGTTCTCCACCACCCAGCTCCCGTCGGCGAACAGGTACAGCGCCACCCGGTTGGGGGCCTCGAACCGCCGCGCGAGCGGCCGCAGCAGCGGCGCGCGCAGGGCGTCGAGGGTGGCCTGCGGCAGCCCCAGGATCGCCTTCGGGGCGCCCTTCACCGGCAGGACGTGGACGTTCGGCGCGCCGAGCGCGACGTCCCCCTCGAGTCGCCGGGCCAGGCCGTCGGTGACCAGGACGGGGCGGCCGGTGGCGACGTACGCGGCGAGCTTCGTGGCCAGCCCGGGGTCCTTCAAGGCGTGGACCGACAGGAACAGCGCCGGGGCGTCGGCGGGGAACTCATGGCAAGGCACCAGCGGCACACCCATCATGCCCACGAAGTCGAACACGCCCGCCTCCCGGCCGGGGCGGCTGTTGATCGGCCGGTACGCGGCCACGCCTACCGGCGTGCGCCGGCGGACCTGTGCGGCCGTCTCCAGCAATTCGGGCAGAGCCTCGCGGAGGGCCGCGACGTTCGCCGGCCCGTTCCCACGCACCAGCGACCCATAGCAGAACAGCAACGACTCCCGCGCCCCGCCCAGCACCGTCTGCCGCGCTTGCTCGAGGTAGGTCTTCGGCGACGTGCCATACGGGTCGAACCAGCCGCCGCCGCACTTCTCGCCGCCGATGCCGCCCAGCCAGCGCATGAGGAAGTAGGCGTGGTAACCGGGAGTGCCGCCCCACTGCCGGTCGCCGTAGTCGCGCGTCTCGGTGCCGACCCACGTGCGGTCGAAGGCCGCCGTCTCCCGGCCCACGTCGTAGCCCCGCTCGTGGAAGTCTTCGTACCAGAGCGGGTACTTGACGATCACCCGTACCCGCGGGTTGACCCGGCTGGCCGCCTCGAGCACGTAGCGCCGGGAGAGTTGCAGCATCAGCTCGCCGCGGTAATCTTCCCACGTGTCGCCCGCGACGGGGAATGCTGCCCCGCCGATCGTTACCATCTTGGCCCGCCGGGCCGCGTCGCAGGCCGGGCAGGCGCAGTCGGTGAACCAGAAGTCGTCGATCATGATCTCGTCGAAGAGCGCAGCGGCGAACTCGAACTCGGCACGCAGTCGCTCCTGGTTGGCCGGGTCGGTGAGACAGGCGATCCCCTTCCAGCCGGTTGAACGGCTTGCCCAGGCGGGTGGTCGTGACACACCCGGAGACCTCGAGCCCGGCCGCCCGGAGGCGATCGCGGGCCCGGGTCAGCCCCTCGCGCGGTGCACGATAGCCGTCGCGGAACGACTCGATGAAGACGTGGGTGACGCCGGTCTCGCAGCACCACCTCCGGGCCTCGTCGATGCCCGCATCGGTCGCGAGCCGGTCGCGCACGTCCTGGGCGGTCATCAGGGTGGCGAAGCGGTGGACGGACTGCTTGGCGCGGGCCAGGTCCCAGATGTCGGCCGCGGTCAGTTCGTCGCCGGCCGCCAGGACAATGGCGGCCGCCGCGATCGTCACGACTGGGAGTCTCGAGTCGCTCATGATGTGTCTCCGGTCGAGGGTCTCGTCACCGAAGGGCCGGGGATGGCGAGGCGGCTGCCTCTCGACGTCACCCCGGGGATCCCCGGGCCTGGCGTCCCGCCCGTCAGGTCGGCGACGAGCCGACCCGATCGTGACGGACGGGTGTGACCGACGATTGATGTAGCGTATTGGGGCACCCGGTGGTAAGATTCGGCTCTTCTGCCACACCCACGGAGGAGCCAACGATGTCCGCTCAGATCATCGACCGCACCGAATCCGGTTCCACCGTCCAGGTCACCATCCCCTACAACCACTCGATGCTCGACTTCGAGGAGACCCTTCAGGAACAACTCAACGCCGCCGGGATCCTGGCCACCCAGGAAGGACTGCGGCAGTTCGACACCGACGGCTCTCCGATTACTGTCGGCTCGATCACCCTCACCAGCAAGGGACAGATCCCTAAGGATTACCAGACACCTTACGGCCCGGCCACGGTCGAACGCCATGTCTATCAGGGCCCTCAGGGCGGGGCCACTTACTGCCCCTTGGACCGTGACGCCCGGATCATTGTGAGTTCCACCCCCAAGTTCGCCAAGATGGTCTCGAGCAAGTACGCCGAATTCGGCTCGGCGCGGGTCCGGCACGACCTCCGGGATAACCACGGCCGGGTCGTCTCCCGCTGCCTGGTCCAGGACATCGCCGATGCGGTGGCCGCCGTGGCATTGGCCAAGGAGGAAGCCTGGGGCTACCACCTCCCCCGGATGGAGACGGTGCCGGCGACCGTGGCGTTCAGCTTGGACGGGACCTGTGCGCTGATGTGCGAGGACGGTTGGCGTGAGACGATGGTCGGGACGATCAGCTTCTATGACGGCGACGGCGAGCGCCAGCACACCATCTACCTGGCCGCGACGCCCGAGTATGGCAAGGCGACGTTCCTGGGTCGATTGGAGGCCGAGGTGGCCCACGTGAAGGCGACGTATCCCGGCGTGCCTTGGGTGGGGATCGCCGATGGGGCGAAGGGGGATTGGGAATTCCTGGAGCGCCATACCGAATCGCAGGTGGTGGACTTCTGGCATGCGGCGGAGTATCTGGGCAAGGCGGCGGCGGTGCTCTACCGGGCTGATCCTGCGACGCGCAAGTCGTGGGTCGAACGCGCGTTGCCACGAGCTGAAGCACGAACCCGGGGGCGCGGCGGCGATCTTGAAGCAGTTGAAGT
This sequence comes from uncultured Planctomycetota bacterium, assembly GCA_963815795.1. GTDB lineage: Bacteria > Planctomycetota > Planctomycetia > Isosphaerales > Isosphaeraceae > JAKAUH01. Next base: position 134,866 of record CAWFIC010000019.1, read on the forward strand.
CGCTGGCGAAGGTGCGACCGTGGGCCAAGGATCACGAGGATGTGCAGCGGGCGATCACGTATTTCGAGGATCAGTCGAAGGCGGGTGGGATGGACTATCCGGCCCGGGTGGCGAGGAACGAACCGATCGGCAGCGGGGTCACCGAGGCGGCTTGCAAGGTCATCGTCAAGCAACGGCTCTGCGGTTCGGGGATGAAGTGGAAGGAGTCGGGGGCGGCGGCGGTGCTGAGCCTGCGGTGCTTGAACTACACGGCGGGGCGGTGGGATCAGTTCTGGGCGAAGATCGACCGGTGGGGCTTCCCGGTGGCCGCGTAATACGTGGGTTGCATCCAATATAATTCAACATCAAACGTCGGTCACACCCGTGACGGACGGACCGCCGGGTGTCATGGTGTGTTCCTGGCCCGTGAGGACGACTCACGGGCCCGCCTCGGATCGGGGTGAGGCGACCGATGGCCTCCGTCGCACTCAGACGCGAGCCAGGGCCCCCGCGTGGGCGTGAATCTTGCGCACGGCCGCGGCGATCTGCTCCATGTCGCTCCGGGTCCCCAGCAACATGGCCTGCGTGAACCAGACCCCCTCCTGGCACAACTGGTCGTTGGCGGGACAATGGTTCCGCTCCTCCCAGCGATCGAAGATCTCCCCGGGATAGATCCGCCGGTATCCCTTGGAATTCAGCGCGGTCTGGAGGAACGACTCCTTGTTCAGCGGCGAGTAGCCGCCCGAGCAGGGGATGCCCTCGGCCTCCAGGGCCCGGAGGAACTTCGCCCGCGGCAGGCCGCCGAACGCTTCTGCCTTGTATCTGAACATGTAGAGATGGTAGGCGTTACGCGTGGTGCCCTCGTGCATCTTCGCCGGCAGGATGCCCGGGATCTCCTTGAGCAGGCCGGTGAGATACCGGGCGTTCCGTTCGCGGGTCCGCGCCTGCTCCTCCAGCCGGGTCATCTGGGCCAGCAGCAGGTTGCCCTGGAATTCGGTCATCCGCAGGTTGGCGCTCCGGCCGCCGAGATAGGCGAACCGGTAGCCGGTGGCCGTCCGCGCCCGGTTGTTGTTGTGGAACGCGTAGCAGCGCTCCGCCAGGTCGCCGTCGTCGGTCAGGATCGCGCCCCCTTCGCCGGAGCAGAGGTTCTTGGTGACCTGGAAGCTGAAGCAGCCGGTCGTGCCCCAGGTGCCCACCTTGCGGCCCTTCCACTCGGCGAGGTGGGCCTGGCAGGCGTCCTCGATCACCGGCAGCTTGTGCTTCCGGGCGATCGCCAGGATCGCGTCCAGGTCGGCCACGTTACCGCCGATATGCGCCGGCATGATCGCCGCGGTCCGCTCGGTGATGGCCGCCTCGATCTTGCCGGGGTCGATCTGGAAGGTCTCCGGATCGGTGTCGACGAAGATCGGCAGGGCGTACTGCAAGAGGACGGTGTTGATGGTGGCGATGAACGTGTAGGGGGGCACGATCACCTCGTCCCCCGGCTCGATCCCGATCGCCGCGAGCGAGGCGTACAGGGCGCCGGTGCCGTTTGCGGTGGCCACGCAGTGCCTGGCGCCGAGCAACTCGGCGTAGGCCGCTTCGAACCGGCTGACACACTCGGCGTTGCCTCGATACCATTTGCCGCTGTGGAGGACGTCGAGCAGGTTCTTCTCATCCCGCTGGTCGTACCGAGGCCAGCTCGGGAACGGCTCGCGGCGGACCGGCTTGCCCCCCAGGAGGGCCGGCTTGTCCTCGTCGGCCGGAGTGGCCGTGGTCACCGAGAGCGCGGCGCCCGTCGCGGCGGCCGTCGCCAGGAAATGGCGTCGATCGAGTGCGTTTCTCATGGGATTCTCCCATCGGTTTGTGGGTGCTTGGTTCGGTGAAGGTCAGTCCCCAGCCTGCTGGGTCCGCCGGATCCGATCCCGCGTCAAGGACGCGGGGATGCTCATCAAGTCGGTCCGTGTCTTGCCTCCTTCCGTGATCCGGGACAGTGCATAGACGGTCCCATCCCGTCCCACGGCGATCGAGTTGACGTAGGACGGTCTCTGCCCGTCGGCGAAGAAGATCGCCCCATGATCGACGAAATGGCCGGAGGGGACATCATAGGTGACGAGGTGGAGGTCCTCGATCCCCCTGGACTCGCCCATGGCGGTCTTGGCCTTGCCGGCGACCCGCTTGCCGGCGACGTACACGGGCCCGCCGGTCAGGTAATAAAGGGTCCGGCCGTCGGGTCCCAGGGTGAACCCAAGGTAGCCGTAGCTGAACTGATCAAACATGCCGGCGCGCTGTGACGGCAGGGACGTGATGCGGTCGAGCACTTCGACGCGCTCGGCCCGGGGATCGAACCGGAACAGGTAGCCGGAGTTGCCGTGCACCCCGTAGACCATCCGTCGGGACGGGACCCAGACGACCTGGCGCCAGTTGTAGCCCATGTGGCCGGGCGAGGTCGGGTCGTAGAGGCCGAAGTAATCCTTCCTCAGATCGTCACCGTGCACGACCTCAACGGCATCGCTCGGGCAGCGGTAGCGGTGGATCGTCCCTTCCGAATCGGTGAAGTAGGCCGACCCGTCGTCGGGATCGACGGCGATTGAACGGCAAATCGTTCGGTAGGTCGGCCCCTTGCCGTCCTCGCCGAGGGCGCACACACGTCCGAAGTCCTTCAGGTCGCGGCGATCCAGATCGAAACGGAAGAAGCGGCCGGTCGGCCAGGTGATCCCGAAGATCCGGCCGCGCGCCGGATCCATGTTCATCGTGATGATCCCCTCGCGCCGGGGTGCGATGCCGAGGTCCTCGAATTTCCCGGTCGCCATCTCGTAGGCGAGCAGGTGGCCGCCAGGATAAGGCTGATAGCCGCGGGGCGGCACCCCCATCTTCTCCATGCCGTCGATGATGGTGTAGTAGCCGACATGGGTGGCGAAGTAGAGCTTTCCCTGCCGCTCGACGAAGCCGACGTGGCTCTTGCCCTGGACGATGGCCTTGCGTCCCTTCTCGCCGCAGGCCTCGGTCAAGTCGCCCAGGTCGCGAATCGTCCGGGTGGTCGGATCGAAGACGAACATCCTCGCTCCCACGGCGAACGACTCGGTGCTCAGGACGTAGTAGACCTTCCCGTCGCTGGCGCCGGAGAGGCCGTTGTAGGTGTCGTGGGCCAGGGGGAAGCCGGAGTTGTGGGTCTCCGCCCTCACGGTTCCCGAGAGGCCGGGAGACGAGGAGGGCTGACCACCGAAGACCGGGGCCGGCATCGATCCCGTGGTCAGCCAGGCGATCATCACCACCTTCCACTTGCGGTTCGTGTTGGTCGTCGTCACGGTTCCTCCCTCGTGCCGGTGAGCGATGGGGCCGGTTACTGGAACGGGGCGAGCTTGCGGAGATAGGCCACCGAGTCGGCGATGGCCTGCTTGGTCTGGACTTCGTCCCAGGGCTGGCCCTCGACGCCCTCCACTTCGATGGTGATCGGGCCCGAGTAGCCGTGCTCTCTGAGGACGCCGAGGACGCCGGCGAAGTCGATCTTGCCCCGGCCCAGCGGGGGGAAGTCCCAGCTCAGGCGTCGCCCGGAGTGGTCCTTGAGCTCGACAGTGGCCACGTAGTCGATGATCTTTTTCAGCTCGGCGACCACGTCGGCCCCCTGGTTGTAATAGGTGATGTTGCCGGTGTCGAAGTTGACCCGGACATTCGGGTGGTTGATCCTCCTCATGGTCTCCCGGTGGACATCGCCGTTGGTGCCTAGGTCGGGATGGGTTTCCAGGACGACGACCACGCCGTGCCGCCTCGCGATCTCGCCGGCCCGGCGAAGTCGTTCGCACGCGACCTCCTTGTCAACCCCCGTGTGCCTGGGCGAGAGGAACATGTAGCGGACCCCCATCGCCGCGCACGTGGCGAGTTGCTCGGCCAGCTCATCCACGCTGTCCGGCCGCCCCAGGTCGGTCTCTCCCCGCATCACCAGGGGTTTGAGATGGTGCCTTTCGAGAAGCTGCTTGACTCCGGCCACGTCCTCGGGTCGCGGTACATTAATGAAGATGTGGTGGACCCCGATCGCCGGCAAGTGGGTCCAGGCGGCATCCTGATACTTGCCGTAGCTGGCCAGCCTGCACGCCAGGGGCCACGCGGCCGCGGTGCGATCACCGGAAGGCTCCGCGGTCCTGACCGGCCGGGGAACCATCAAGGTCCCGGCGGCCAGGAGTCCCAGGGTCACCGCGACCGGAATCATACCCCACCCCATCGCTCGGCGCTCCATGATCTCGCTCCCCGATGAACCGGATTCCTGGACGCCCCTGGTTCGACAGAGGGATTGAAACGGGATCAACACTTCAGGGGACTGCAACCCGCTGGGCCACTAACAGGCGGACCGGGCCCAGGAGGCCCGACGCCACGGGCGCGTCTCCCTTCTTCCAGAGCCTCCAGCTCGTGAAGCTGAGCCGGCCCGTCGGGCTCGGGCGGCCCTCCTGCAACCAGCGGGGCCATGACTTGAGCGTCCCGTCCGGGTTGCGATCGCTGTCCTCCGGGAGCGCTTCATCGGCGATCAGCCGGTTGACCCAGAGGTTCACTACGGAGACCTCCAGCGTGTTCGTACCGCGCCGCACGGCCGCGGTCACGTCCACCCGGTAGGGGGGCTTCCACAGGATGCCCAAGTCCTGACCGTTGAGGGTCACTCGGGCCATCACCTCGACCCGGCCGAGGTCGAGCTCGAGCCGCCGAGCCGCCCCGGGCAGATCGGCGGGGACGTCGAAGGTCGTCTGATACGAAGCCGTGCCCGAGTACCCCCGGACCCCGGCGTCGGGGTGGTCACTCCAGGACACGAGCCGGTCCAGCGTGACCGAGCCCGGCGCGCCCCGGGCGGGTGGGAATCGGATCGCCCAGGGTCCGCACAAGACGAGCGGTGAGGGGACGGCAGCAACCTCGACCCGACGGGTTGTCCCGGAGGCGGCTGTCAACACATAGGTTCCCGGTTGTCTGGCGACGAGCGACAGCCGGCCGCGGGTGTTGACCTCCACGTCGGCGGGACGCTCCGGCGCCGCCGGGAGCGCGATCTCCATATCCTGCGGGTCCTCGGCGGTGACCGTGAGGGATCGGCCGTCGGCGATATAGTCCACGACGAGCGTCTTGACCACGAGGTGCGCCGGGTCGTCCCCCTCGGCCAGCCGCGCGACCGGGAAGCGCGTCTGGCCTCGATCGATGAGCTGCTGGACCTTCGCTCGGACGTCTCGGGTGCGTCTGGGATCGCCTGGCACGCCGTAAACAGCCCTGCGAATGACGATCGTCGGTCGGTGCCCCGGCGCCGGGATGATCGCCCGGCCGTCGTGGCTGAGCGCGACGATCGGGTCGACGGCACCGACGGCGGGTCGGAACACCACGAACACGGACCCGTTCGGATCGAGCCGCAGCGGCAGCCTCGTGACGCCGCCCGACTCCTGATACAACGCGGCCCGCTCGATCCGCCCGACGTCGGGCAGCCAGAACTCGGGTTGCCGCCCGGCCACGCGGAACGACGCGACCGTCTCCACGGCGCGGGGCTGGCCGTTGGCCACGAAGTACACGTCGACATCGGCGACGCGCCGATGGATGGCCCGCAGCGGCGCCTCGGAGGCGAAGTCCGAGGGCACCCCCATGGCCGCGAGTACCTGTTCCGGCGTCCGATCCGCGACGATCCTGCCCCGGCCCCAGAGGCGCTCGGCGCGTGTGCGGACTTCCTCGTCACATCCCGGAAAGCCCGCCAGGCTGGGCGACCTGAGCGGCCTCTGGCCCACCACGATGGCCCCGGCATCGACCAGTTCCTCGACCCGGCGGAGCAGCGCCGGGGTCATCGTCTCCGACGCCGGCAGCACCAGCACGCGGTAGCTGAGGCCGTCGGGCAGGACCAGCCGGCCTCCCTGGACGCTGACTCGCGTGAACAGGGCTTCCGGCGTGCACCCGTCGAAGTTGTAGGGCGAACGCTCGGTCCGTCGGGGCTGGAACGCACAGGGCGCCCCTTCGGGCTGGAGCTCGAGGATATCGGCGACGAAGCGGCCTCGTTGGAGCAAGGACTGGCAGCGCGCCAGATAGTCGTGCCACGGCCGCGACCGATCCCACCAGGTCTGGGTTCGCTCGTAGTGCAGGCCCCAGGGGCCCATCGACATGCCGGGGGCGGCATCGCTCCAGGGTTGCAGGGCGTAGCGGTGGACGACGAACCGGTTGATCCCCTCGCAGAAGGCCCAGTCGCCGAGGTCCTTGATCGCGGCCGGGTGGCCGAGCCACTTCTCCTTGTTGTCGGCCGTGAACGCCTCGGCACCGAGGATCGGCCTGCCGTAGACGTGGGCGGCCGAGGCCATCTCGCGACAGCTCTCTGCGGCCCCGAACTTCGTCCACGACCAGAACTCGCCCATCGGCTCATCCGCTCGGCCGGCGAAGGCCATGTCGATCAGCGGCCCGTCGCCATACGCCTCGATCGAGAGCCGCAGCCCATCTCGGTGCGCCAGGTCGCGCATCGCCTCGGCGTAGTTCTCCAGCAGCAGGTCCGCGACCGTCTGCCGCAGGTCCCAGAGGAACCGCTCGGAGACCTCCCGGCTGTCCACCACGCGGCCGGTCAGCACCGGCAAGAACGGCAGCAGGTCATAGCCCCGGCGTCTCCGGAACTCCTCGGGGAATCGGGGCGTCCAATTCTGCGAGCCGACCTCCCAGCTATCGATGTGCGTGGCGACCAGCGTCCGACCCGCTAGCGGGCCGACGTCGGCGACCAGCTTACCGATGAACGCCCTGTAATGGGCCTCAACCGCCGCCCGGTCGAGCTTATTGCACTCCAGGCCGCGTCCCGACTCGGGCGACGGATGGTTCTCCTTGCCCGTCGGCGTGTGGCCGAAGCGCCCGATGGTCCAGCTCCCCTCGGGCACGTCCCAGGCCAGCCGCCCCCGCGCGTCCAGTTTGCCGGTCAGGTCGATCAGACGATCCCGGGGGATCGCCGCGCCCGGGGGTGCGGCCGGCCAGCTCGCGCGCGGCGGGATCCGACGGGCGACCCGGAACGACTTGGCCTCGATCTCGTCGATGCGATCGGGACTGGTCGGGGTCGGGAACGCGAGGACGGCGATGTCGCGGTAATAGCCGGCCACGACTTCCGGCCGAGGGAGCTCGGCCCCGAACCGGCGCGGGCCGGCCGCGACGGTCTCGGCCCAGACCACCTTCTGCATGGCCTGCTCGGGCCTGACCCAGGGCCCACCGCTGCCGTTCCAGCCGGCATCGTTGTTCATGTTCACCTCGATGCCCAGCCGGTTGGCTTCGGCACACACGTGCCGGAACAGCTCCCGCCAGCGGGGCGAGGCGAAGGCCACCGGCCCGATGGGCGCGCCCTGGTCGACCTCCATGATGAGGACGCCCCCAACGCCGGCCCGCTTCATCGCCTCGAGGTCAGCGGTGATCCCCGGTCGGTTGATGTTGCCGTTGAGCCAGAACCAGTAGACCCAGGGTCGGGCCGCGGCCGGCGGCGCGACGAAGCCGCGCTCCAACTCGGACCCACTCTCGGCGCGCGCGGCGGCGTGACGATGCCCGGCAGGCACGGGAACAGGCCGGCAACGGCCGACCATATTACAGCATGCATAAATCTTTTCATCTTAATTCCCCTGGCTGGTACCGCTCGAACGATCGCTCGGCGCGAGGCGCTTCACGTCTTCGCGGCCGGGCGCCGAGACGCGTGACCTCGGATGGCCTCACAGGACCACCACCTCTCGTCAACGAGGTCGGTTCAGCACACACGGACGGTCGTCAAGCCGAGCAGTCGACCGAGCTTGTCGAGCCTGTCGGCCAGCCGGCCGACGCCGACGGCGCAGTGGTGCGCCGGCCCGTGACGGCTCCATTCGGCGACGAACGCACGCGCCCCCATGGGGAAACGATAGCGACTGTTGGTGTTGCCGATCTCCAGGATGGGCCCGGGGACCGATTCGCCCTCGGCGATCAGCAGCTCGAGCCGGCCGTCGGGCGTCGGGACGACCGAGAGGAGTGTCACCGGCCCGTGCTTGACCGACATCTCGACGGACAGGCCGCGCCCGACCTTGCCGTGGTAGACCCGGAGCGGGCGCACCCGGGTCTTCCCCTGGGCGATGGCGATGTGGCCCGGGCCGTCGTGTCCCATCAGCACGACGTTGTCGCGGTAATCCAGGGCGTAGAACTCCGTGAACGACCCGCCGGCTCCGAAGATGTCGAGGATCTTCATCGCCTGGACGTTCTTGATCTCCATCTCGCCGGCCGTCGGGATCCCCCGGCCTGTCAGCAGCGAGGTCCCCAGGATGATCGAGCTGATCGTCTCCTCGTTCGCCGGGTTGCCGGTCCCCTGGTAGTAGTAGGCGAGCGAGCCCAGCCGATGGCCCTCGGCCAGGCGGTCGAGGGCCACCGACGTGCGGGCCGCCCGCTCGAGCTCGTCGGCGGGGCAGTCGGGCTCGACATCGAACACATCGTGGACGAGCGCCACGCGGTCGCGGACGTCCGCCTCGCTCACCCGTCCGCGGAGGTCGGACAGCTCGTCCACCTCGATGATCTCGACGTGCCCGCCGAAGGTCACGCACTGCTGCGTCAGGTCGGAGTAGATGTCGAGCATCCCTCCGTAGTAGTGCCCCATCGCGCCCAGCCGGTTGTGCTCCATCGCGTGCGCGACGCGTGCCGCCTCAATCCAGTCGTCGACCTGGGTCCAGCACTCCGGATCGTCGTCGAGCATCCCGGTGACCTGGTGGAACGGGATGCGGGCGCGGCGGAAGACGTTGGCCAGCTCGGGCACCGGGCAGGCCGCGCAGTAGGCCAGCCATTCGCCCGTCATTCGGATCCGGTCACCCAGGCGATTGAACCAGTCGTAATCGATCGCCGGCCCGGGCTGCAGGTTCAGGATGACGACCGGCACCCGCGCGCCGCACGACCGGCAGGACGGTCAACGACAGCGCATAGGTGGTCACGTGGAGGAAGACGAGGTCGACGTCGGCCTGGCGGAACCGGTGCCCGGCCTCCATGGCGGCGTCGGAGTCGCAAATCAGGCCGAGGTTGACGACTTCGACGCCCGGCCGCCGCAGCTTCACGGCAACCCGATCCAGGTAGGTGCGCAGCCTTTCTTCCAGGCCCGGAAACTGCGGCCAGTAGGCGTCGAGACCGATGCCGAAGAGGCCGATCTTGAGCGGGAGCATCGGCGAATGGCCTCCCATCACTCAGCGCCGATGAGTTCGGGTCGGCGCGCCCTCGATCACCAAGTTCACAACCGCGGCCGGGACGATCAACCGGCGTCCGCCCCTGGCGCCGGAGATTCCGGTGAGCGACCCTTTCAGGGCCGGGGATTGTCACGACGGACCTTGAAATCGCGCACACTGCGGACGGGCTGTTGAGAATCGCCCGTCAGTTCCGCCACGAGCGTGTATTCGCCCGGGGCCGACGGCATGCTCTGGGGGATGTCAACGATCGCGCGGCCGTAACCCGGCACGCGACCGCTGACGGTCCGGGTCGAGAGGCACGTCTCGCCCTGCAGGACCCGGAGGCGCACGTCGCCTCGCCACTCGGGCTCCAGGTCGTTGATCACGACCACCGGGAATGTCCGCTCGGCACCGGGTGGCAGCTCTTCCGCCCAGAAGTCGAGCATCAGGCCCACCGGGTTGAAGGCGTCGCGCACGTATTTCTCGAAGCTCGGCTCCCAGGTGAGCGACTCGAGATCGATCCAGCGATCGCTCGTCGCGCCCCCTTCCGGGCGGGGCTGATCGCCCGGCCGCGAGTAGCCCAGGCCGCAGAATTCGAGCACCCCGGCGCACTGGCGATGACATCGCCAGAACTCCGTCTCCGCCGCCAGGTACCTGGCATAGAGCCGCTGACGCTGCTCGGCCGTCGAGTGCGTGCCGAGCAGGTGCTCGTAGACCTTTCCCGTCAGGCACGTCGGATTCCCGTCCCGCGTCAGCCAGAGCCAGGCATACTCGTTGACGATGATCGGCACCGGGATCCGCTTCTGGCGCTCATTCAGGATCGGCACGCCGGACATCCCGGCCAGTTCGGACAGGTGGAACCGGCCTTGGCCGTTCCAGTCCCGGGAGAAGAAGTAGGGGTGCGACTCGACGCAATCGGTCGGGCTTTGGGGCTCGGCCCAGCCGTTCTCCCAGGGGCGTTGCGAGAGGTCGAGATGCCGCACTGCCCGGATCGCCTTCCCGGTCTCCTCGGTGAGGCTCTCGTTCTGGCCGTCCCAGATGACCACGCAGGGGTGGTTCCAGCGCTCGCGCATCCACTCGATGTACTGGGGGATGATCCGATCGGCCTTCGGGAACTCGGGCGGAGCGTCCGCCCGCCGCCCGGGATTCAAGAGCCAGATCGGGAACTCGTCCTGGATCAGGAACCCTTCCTCGTCGGCGATGTCGTACCAGGACTCCGGCGGGAAGCCGATGCAGTAGCGGATCGCGTTCCAGTTCATCGACTTGAAACGCCGGTGAAGCCGCCGGACCCAATCAGCCCGCCAGGGCAGATCGCCGCGCTGCTCGTCCTCGAAGAACCGGAAGATGCAAACATTCGTCCCGCGCAGATAATAGGGCCGGCCGTTGAGCACGGCGCGCCGGCTGCTGGGATCGAAGCGGAACGACCGCAGGCCGAAGCGGACGCGAACGGCGTCGCCCTCGTCGCCGGTGCTCAGCGTCATCTCATAGAGGAAGGGGTCGTCGGGCGACCACGGATGGGCCCCGGGCAGGGAGAGGGCGACCTCAGTCGTGCCGATCCTCCCGGCCGACAGCGGGAAGGAGGCGGCGTCATGATGGCCCACGGCCTTGCCCGAAGCGGCCTCGTGGACGGCCGCCGTCAGCCGGGCCTCGACGGTTTGCGGTCCGGGGTCGAGCTCGACCACGGCGCGGACGGTCTGCGACGCGACGTCGGGCACCACCTGGACGTTCCGGATGAACGGCGTTCCGGTCAGGATCAGCTCGACTGAGTCGTAGATGCCGGGGATGTACAGGTATTTCTCGAAATCCCAGCCGGACGGCACGTCGGCGGGGATCGTTTCCCGGTCGGCACCCACCCGGATGATCAACTCGTTCTCATCGCCGCCGGTTTTCACGCACGCCTTCACATCGAAATACGCCGGTGTGAAGCACGGCAGGTGCTCGCCGACATCTTGGCCGTTCAGCCAGATTCGGGTGCCGTAACAGGCCTTGTGGATCTTGAGCCAGGCGACGTCCGTCGGCGGCCCGTCGACCCGGAAGGTGCGGCGATACCAGAAGGCCCGCCGCCTCGGGCTCTTCCTCCCGACCTCGGCGAACGCCGGCCGGGCCATGTCGATGAGCCCGGGCACAACGATCGAGTGGTCGAACGCCTCCGGGGGGCGGTCCAGGCCGCCCTCGGCGACCTGCCAGTGACCGTCGAGCGGGATCACCCTCCGGGGCGGGGAGGGCCTGGTCGAGGCGCCGACCCCGGTGCTCGCGAGGATCAGAACGAAGGAGCCAATGACCCGGACCGCGATGGAAGGGATGCGCGTCATGGGACCGGTCCACCAGGCCGACGTGACCCGCCGCAGCCGGTCACGTGCGGTCGAGTTTGGGGGAGGAAACCAGGTTGCGCGAGCGGACATCAAGGATGCCGCGACAGCAGGGCGGGACGGCGGGCGGTGCCGGTATGGTGGCCTGGGGTCGGGCCCTCGCGGCCTCGATGTTCTACCTCTTACAGTAGCAGTCCCCCGACAGCCGGTCAACGACGTGGAGGGTTTCGGGGACCGAGCCTCAGTTCGAGTTTCGCACGGATGAGGGCGTACCGCGAGTAGCCCGTCGGGTGAAATCCATCCCGTCGGATCGGTCGTGAAGTCGCGTACCGCCCAGGAATCCTCGGCCAAGAGGCCGCTCACCCGGTCCGGCTGAGAAGCTCGGTGAGCTGGGCGACCCAGGTTCTCAGTCGAGAGTGCTTCGGGAGCAGCCCCTCGGTCTTCTCATCGTAGCTCAGTCGCCTCAGGGTCGTCAGCAGATCCGCGAACGACGGCTCGGCCTTCTTCTGATACCACGGCCGGAAGGGGAACTGCACCGAGCGATGACCCTCGCGGTGGAACCACACGACCACCATGGTGTAGATGAACATCGCCATGGGTGCCGTCCGCTCGACCGCCTTGGGGAGGCGATTGGCCGGGTCCTCCAATCCCAGGAATTGCTTGCAATATTCGAATGTGCATTCGATCGCCCAGCGACAGGAGTACGCCGAGAGCACCTGACGCGCCGCCCAGTCGAGCTTGGTGCAGTAGAACATCTGATCGGGGCGCTTCCCCTCGACATCGTGCACCAGGACGATGGTCAAGAGCCGGTCCCGCCCCGCCTTGTAGTACAGCGCCCGGATCGTCTTGACCTCCAGGGTGGCATGCAGCCCGAACTGGTCGAAGTCCAGTCGCGTCCAGGGCGCCTCCGGGTCGGCGGCCCACTCGGTCATGCCCGGCAGGCGGTCCCCCTTCTTGCGGGATGGCCCCCTCTGACCCGGTCGCCGCGGCGGGGCCGCGCGGTACAGCGCGGCGTTGGCGGCGACCCGGCTGATGAGATGAACGTTGGCGGGCAGATGAGACAGGACACTTCGACCACCATAGGTGCTGTCGCCGAGCATGAGGATCTCGTCGTCGGGGAACCACCGGGCTACCAGTTCGATGAGTTCCAGGGCCAATTCCGGCCGCGTGCGATGATCGAGCTCGGTCTTGGCCTCGACCCCGCTGCCGGTCCCCGACGACTTCCCCTTGCCCTTCTTCCCCTTGGTGAGCCCCTGGCGGTTGATGTAGAGCCGAGCGGCGATGGGCAAGGCGAAGACCTTGCCGGGCGCCCAGAAGGGATGGACGACGATCAGGCAGAGCACGACCCAGTCGTGTCCCCAACTGACGAGGGCCTTGGATCGGCTGGAGATGAGCGGGTCGTAGTGCATGCCGGCGCCGTAGAGGGTCAGCCCGCGCTTGCGACAGAGGGTGTCGTTGACGGCCCAGAGGAGTTGGGCGCCCGGGGCGAGGATCGTCACGACCAGCTTGGCCAGAGCCATGGAGAAGGAATCGATGTCCCAGGCGGCATGGCTGAAGAAGCGATGGAACCGCGACCAGTGCCCCTTGCCGACGTGGCCGCCGGAGAAGATGAGTTCGGTGATGAAGCGGTGGCGCTGGGAGAGGACCCAGCCGGCGACGATCACGAGGAAGGTCTTGTGGGTGGGTGCGGTGAACACCGGTGCGAAGTGCTGTAGCAGGTTGACGAACGAGGAGGTAAGTTCCATGGGTCGGTCTCCTTGCTTTGGTGCCTTGTCGAGGCGTGGTAACCCAGACAAGTAGCCAAGAGATGGTAAGGAGACCGACGTATCTTTCTGATCAGGTGCCGACCCTCAAGAGTGCGAAACCTGAACTCAGAGGCCGCAGCCCTTCATCGACCCCCTCGTGGCCGTCCTGCTCGTCGCATTGACTCGCCTGGAAACATCGGTGAAAGTGAAGACCACGTCGTGCACCACGAGGGGGACCAACGATGAGGATGCTCCTGCTCAAGAGTCTCTGGGTGCTCTCCGGCCTGTGCTGCCTGGCCGCGGCGTGCGGAGCCGGCGCCGCCGAGTCCCGCGATCTGGCCGGCATCTGGCGGTTCCGGATCGATCGCGACGATCGGGGACTCGCGGAGGAGTGGCACAAGGCTCCTCTCGCCGGCGACGCCACCATCCGGCTCCCCGGCACGATGCAGTCCCAGGGCTTCGGCGACCCGATCAGCGTGGAGACGCCCTGGACCGGCACGATCGTCGATCGGTCGTGGTTCACCGCGCCGGAGTACGAGAAGTACCGCCGGCCGGGCCACTTCAAGGTCCCGTTCTGGCTCCAGCCCGAGCGGTACTACAAGGGGGCGGCCTGGTACCAGCGCGAGATCGAGGTCCCGGCCGCCTGGCGGGGCCGCCGCGTCGTCTTGACGCTGGAACGACCCCACATCGAGACCCGCGCCTGGCTCGATGACCGCGAACTGGGGGTCAACAACAGCCTGTCGACACCCCACGTGCGCGACCTCGGCACGGCCGTCGCCCCGGGCAAGCACCGCCTGACGATCCGCGTCGATAACCGCCTGGTGGTGGACGTCGGGATCAACTCGCACAGCGTCACGGATCACACCCAGGGAAACTGGAATGGGATCGTCGGCCGGATCGAGCTTTCCGCGACGCCGCCCGTCTGGGTCGAGAACCTGCAGGTCATCCCGCGCGATCGCCGGTCGATCGCGGTCCGCTGCACGATCGGGAACGCCACCGGCCGGGACCAGCAGGTCTTCGCCCGGCTCGAGTTCGCCGCGCCGGAGAACGCGCTCGGTCCCCCGCCGGGTGTGCGTCTCGTGTCCTTGAAGGGGCCGCGCACGACCTTCACCGCTCAGTATCACCTCGGGCCCGAGGCTCCGTCCTGGGATGAATTCCATCCCGCACTCTATCGCGTGACCGCCAGCGTCAACGGCGAACCGCCAAGTTCGCGCACCGCGAGCTTCGGCTTGCGCGAGATCGGCGCGTCGGGCACCCAGTTCGTCATCAACGGCCGGAAGGCGTTCTTCCGCGGCACGCTCGAATGCGCGGTCTTCCCGATGACCGGCCACCCCCCGACGGACGTGGCATCCTGGAGGCGCATCATCGGGATCGCCAAGGATCACGGCCTGAACCTGTTCCGGTTCCACTCGTGGTGCCCGCCCGAGGCGGCCTTCCAGGCTGCCGACGAGCTGGGATTCTACTTCCACGTCGAGTGCGCCTCGTGGGCCAACACCAGCACGGCCCTCGGTCAGGGCAAGCCGATCGATCGCTGGCTCTACGAGGAAGCCGACCGCATCCTGGCGGCTTACGGCAACCACCCCTCGTTCGTGCTCATGGCTTACGGCAACGAGCCGGCCGGCGAGGACAAGACGTATCTGAACGCGTGGGTCAACCATTACCGGGAAAGGGACGGGCGGCGGCTCTATACGAGCGCCGCGGGCTGGCCCGAGATCGCGGCGAACCAGTTCCACGTCACCCCCGCCCCGCGGATCCAGGCCTGGGGCAGGGCTCGCCTCGCGGATCAACGCGCGGCCGCCCGAAACCACCACGGATTACCGCGAGTACGTCCAGGCGCGCGGGGTCCCGGTCATCAGCCACGAGATCGGCCAGTGGTGCGCCTATCCCGACCTCGCCACGGTCCCGGATTATACCGGGCCGCTCAAGCCGAGGAACTTCGAGATCTTCCGCGAGTCGCTCGAGGCGCACGGGATGGGATCGCAGGCCCGCGACTTCCTGATCGCATCCGGCGAGCTTCAGGCCCTCTGCTACAAGGAAGAGATCGAGTCGGCGCTGCGGACCCCGGGGATGGGCGGCTTCGAACTCCTGGCCCTGTACGACTTTCCCGGTCAGGGGACCGCGCCTGTCGGGGTGCTCGATGCGCTCTGGACATCCAAGGGCTACATCTCGGCCCGAGAGTTCCGCCGCTTCTGCAACCGCACCGTGCCGCTGGCCCGGCTCACCAGGCGGGTCTTCACCGGGGATGATGAGATCGAAGCCGGGCTCGAAGCCGCCCACTTCGGGCCGGAGACGCCGGGTGAATTCAAGGCCAGGGTCAGCCTAGTCCGCGAGGACGGTCAAACGGTGATCTCCAACGTCGTGTCGCCTATTTCGGACCCGGTCGGCAATCGGCTGGTCTTCGGCGACTGGAGGTGAAAGCCGGGAACGATACCGCGGCCGGCCCGATGCAAGCTGGTGATGAGCATCGAGGGGACCGCCTTCGAGAACGATTGGGACCTCTGGGTCTATCCGGCGGCGGTGGAGACTCGCTGTCCGCCCAACATCAGGATCGTCTCGCGACTCGACGCGAGCGCCGAAGCCGTGCTTCAGGGCGGCGGCCGCGTGCTCTTGCTGGTGCCCCCCGGCAAGGCACGCGGCGACCGGCTGGGCAAGGTCCAGCTCGGCTTCTCGCCGATCTTCTGGAACACCGCCTGGAGCGGCCGACAGCCGCCGCACACCCTGGGCATCCTTTGCGACCCCAGGCACCCCGCGCTGGCGGATTTCCCGACGGAATCGCACACCAACTGGCAATGGTGGTACCTGCTCAGTCGCGCCGACGCGCTCATCCTCGACGAACTCCCGCGCGACCTGCACCCGATCGTCCAGGTCATCGACGACTGGGTCACCAACCGGAAGCTCGGGCTGATCGTCGAGGCCCGTGTCGGGCCCGGCAAGCTCGTCGTGTGCAGCATCGACCTGGACCACAACCTGGAGGCGAATCCGGTCGCCCGCCAGATGCGCGCCAGCCTGCTGCGGTACATGGCCGGCGAGCGGTTCCGGCCGCCCCGGGAACTCACCGTCGCCCAGGTGCGATCGCTGATGAACGAGTAGCATCACGCCCCTCTGATCCTCCTCAGGAGCTCCTGCCATGCTGGCCGGGCCCGGCGATCGAGCATCTGTCCTCCCGTCGGAGATGCGCCTGAACCTGGGATGGATCTGGACGATCAGCCTGGTCGCCGCGCTGGGGGGGCTGCTGTTCGGCTATGACTGGGTCGTGATCGGCGGGGCCAAGCCGTTTTACGAGAAATACTTCCATCTGAGCACACCCTTTCAGGTCGGCTGGGCGATGAGCAGCGCGATCGTCGGGTGCCTGGGTGGCGCGGTCCTCTCGGGAGTGCTTTCCGACCGGTTCGGCAGGAAGCGGCCGTTGATCCTCGCGGGAGTGATCTTCACGCTCTCATCGCTGGGCACGGCGCTCTGCGGGTCGTTCGCCAGCTTCGTCGTCAACCGGATGCTGGGCGGCGTTGCGATCGGCCTGGCGTCGAACCTCTCGCCGCTCTACATCGCGGAGATGGCCCCGCCCGCGATCCGTGGAAGGCTCGTGTCGATCAACCAGCTCACGATCGTGATCGGCATCCTGGCGGCCCAGGTGATCAACTGGTTGATTGCCGAGCCGGTCCCGGCGGGCGCGACGGCCGAGCGGATCCTCGCCTCGTGGAACGGCCAGATGGGCTGGCGGTGGATGTTCGGCGCGACGGCCGTGCCCTCGTTGCTCTTCTTCCTGGCCATGTTCTTCGTCCCCGAGAGTCCGCGCTGGCTGGCGAGTGCGGGGCACGAGGAGCGCTGCCGGCGAGTCCTCGCAAAGGTGGGCGGACCGGCTTATGCGCAGGCGGCCCTGGACGAGATCCGGAGGACACTCCCGGCCGGCTCGGCCGGCTCCCGGTTCGCGCTGGGCGAGTTGCTCGATCCCCGGGTCCGGCCGGCCGTGACGATCGGCGTGGTGCTGGCGGTGTTCCAGCAGTGGTGCGGGATCAACGTCATCTTCAGTTATGCGGAGGAGATCTTCTCCTCGGCCGGCTACGGCGTCTCGGATGTCTTGTTCAACATCGTGATCACCGGGCTGGTGAACCTGATGTTCACGTTCGTGGCGATCGGCACCGTCGACCGCCTCGGGCGGCGATCGCTCCTCCTGGCGGGCTCGGCCGCGCTGGCGGTGGTCTACCTGCTGATCGGCGCCTGCTACGCGACGGACACCCGGGGGCGCACGTGCTGATCCTGGTCGTCGCGGCGATCGCCACCTTCGCCTGCACGCTGGGCCCGGTGACCTGGGTGGTGCTCTCCGAGATCTTCCCGAATCGGGCCCGGGGCCGGGCGATGTCCCTGTCCGTCTTCGCTCTCTGGGCGGGCTGTTTCACCCTGACGTATACATTCCCCCTGCTGAACCGGGCGCTGGGTCCGGCGGGGACGTTCTGGACCTACGCGGCGATCTGCCTGCTGGGGTTCGTCTTCATCCTGCTCCGCCTCCCCGAAACCAAGGGGATCAGCCTGGAGGAGATCGAGTCCCGGCTCGACGCGCACGCCGCGGCTACCTGATGGACGACGATCATGAATCCGGCAACGACCACGAGCTCCAACACCGTCGGCGGCCGGGCCCGCGGAGGGCGGCGGCCCTGGCCGATCATCCTGGCGGCGGGTACCCTCGTCCCGGGATGGGCCTGGGCCGCCGATCCGGTGGTCCTGACCCCCAGGCCGGGCCCGGAGCCGCGGATCCACGGGGCGAGGATCTTCGGCGTCCGGCCCGGCTCCCCCTTCCTGTTCAAGATCCCGGCAACCGGCGAGCGTCCGCTCCGTTACGGCGCCAGGGGGCTGCCCGAGGGACTCCGGCTCGACGAGGCGACCGGCCAGATCGGCGGCCGGCTCGATCGCCCGGGGACCCACGACGTCGTCCTGGAAGTCTCCAATGCGCGCGGTCGCTCCAGCCGCCCCCTGCGCATCGTCTGCGGAGAGACCCTCGCCCTCACGCCCCACATGGGATGGAATAGCTGGTACATCTGGGGGGGGCGCATCACCGACAAGGTCATCCGCGAGGCGGCCGACGCGATGGTCCGATCCGGAATGATCGATCACGGATATATGTATGTCAACCTGGACGATGGCTGGGCGGTCAAGCCCGGCGATCCGGACCCCGAGCTCGGGGGCGAGCCGCGCGACGCGCAGGGGAGGGTCAACCCCAACCGCCGCTTCCCCGATATGAAGGCGCTGGTCGACCACATCCATTCCCGGGGGCTGAAGGCGGGCATCTACACCTCGCCGGGGCCATTGACCTGCGGTGGGCACGTCGGCGCCTACCGGCACGAGGAGCAGGACGTCCGCCGGTTCGTCGAGTGGGGCTTCGACTTCCTGAAATACGACTGGTGCTCCTACGGCTCGATCGTACGGAACCCGGACCGGGACGCGCTGCGGAGACCATACGGCCAGATCGGCGAGATCGTGAAGCGCCAGCCGCGCGACATGGTCTTGAACCTCTGCCAGTACGGCATGGGGGACGTCTGGGAATGGGGCAAGGCGGTCGGCGGACAGAGCTGGCGGACGGCCGGCGACTTCGGTTTGACCTACGAGGGCATTCCGGTGGCCCTCTTCCGCGACGCCTTCGACCTCTATGCCGCCCGTGAGCTCCACAGGTTCGGCGGCCCGGGGGGATGGAACGATCCGGATTACCTGCTGCTGGGATTCCTGAATAACGGCAGAGGAAAGACGGCGCCGACGCCCCTCTCGCCCGACGAGCAGTACGCGCACGTCTCGCTCTGGTGCCTGCTGGCCGCTCCGCTGATCTTTAGCGGCGACATCACCCGGCTGGACGACTTCACCCTCAGCCTGCTCTGCAACGACGAGGTCATCGACGTCGATCAGGACCCGTTGGGCCGCCCCGGCCGGAGGGTGGCCAGGGACGGGTCCCTCGAGGTCTGGGCCAGGCCCCTGGAGGGCGGTTCCCTGGCCGTGGGCCTGTTCAACCGCGGCGAGCGGCAGGCAGCCGTCACGGCCCGCTGGTCCGACTTCGGGCTGTCAGGAACCCGGAACGTGCGCGACCTCTGGCGGCAGAAAGACCTCGGCCCGTACGAGGATCGGTTCCAGGCGGAGGTCGCGCCCCATGGCGTCGTCCTGGTGCGCGTGATGGCGACCGACTCGCCGGTATCTCGTTGACCCGGCACTCCGTCAGAGCTAGCCTGAAGAGAGGAACTCCAGCGGGGGAGGATTCCTTCGATGACGACCCTTCAAGCCACTTCCGCGGCCACGACGAGCCGGCAGAGAGTCCTGGACGCCCTGGCGCACAAGCAGCCGGACCGGGTCCCGATCGATTTCGGCAGCACTTCGGTGACGGGCATCCACGTCAGTTGCGTGGCCGCCTTGCGCGACCATTTCGGTCTCGAGAAGAGACCGGTGAAGGTGCATGAGCCCTTTCAGATGCTGGGACTCCTCGATGAAGACCTGAAGCAGGCGCTCGGCGTCGACGTCGAGGGCGTGTTCCGGCGACGAACCATGTTCGGTTTCGAGAACACGGACTGGAAGCCCTGGGAGTTCAACGGGCTCGAGGTGCTCGTGCCTGGCCAGTTCCAGACCACGGTGGACGAGAAGGGAGACACGCTGATCTACCCCGAGGGCGATCTCACCGCCGAGCCGAGCGGCCGGATGCCCAAGGGCTTCCACTTCTTCGACGCGATCATCCGCCAGCGGCACTTCGATCCCGACACGCTGAACGTGGCCGACAACCTGGAGGAGTTCAAGCCTCTCTCCGATGCCGACCTGGCTGCGATCAAGGCGGACGTCAACTCGGCCCGGGACTCGGGACGCGCCGTGATCGCGAGCTTCGGGGGCACGGCGCTCGGTGACATCGCCCTGGTCCCCGCGCCGTTCCTCAAGGATCCGCGCGGAATCCGCGATGTGAGCGAGTG
This sequence comes from uncultured Planctomycetota bacterium, assembly GCA_963815795.1. Taxonomy (GTDB): domain Bacteria; phylum Planctomycetota; class Planctomycetia; order Isosphaerales; family Isosphaeraceae; genus JAKAUH01. The sequence goes on from CAWFIC010000019.1 coordinate 154,938, forward strand.
GTACATGTCGCTGAAGAGCCGGCGGGATTATATCCACGGGATCTTCGAGCGACAGACCGAGATCGCGGTCGAGAACCTGGCGCGGGTGCACCGGACCATCGGCGATGCGGTGGACGCGGTCTTCCTCTGCGGCACGGACTTCGGCACCCAGACCTCGGCGTTCTGCTCGGTATCGACTCTCCGCGAACTCTGGCTGCCCTACTACAAGCGGATCTGCGACTGGGTCCACGCTCACACGACGTGGAAGTGCTTCAAGCATTCCTGCGGCTCGGTGCGGCGGTTCTACGACTCGTTCATCGAGGCGGGGATCGAGATCATCAACCCGGTGCAGTGCTCGGCGACGGGGATGGATCCCCAGGGGCTCAAGCAGGACTTCGGCGATCGCCTGGTCTTCTGGGGCGGCGGCGTGGACACCCAGAAGACCCTCCCGTTCGGGACCCCGGACGAGGTTCGCGAGCAGGTCCTGCGGCGGTGCGAGATCTTCGCTCCCGGTGGCGGTTTCGTCTTCAACTCGATTCACAACGTCCAGGCCGGTACGCCGGTGGAGAACATCGTGGCGATGTTCGACGCCGTGCGCGAGTTCAACGGGCGGGACTGACGCCCCGCGCTGAAAGGACCAGGGCGGCCATGGCCGACTTGAAGAAGCTCTATGACGCGGTGCTCAACGGCGACGCCAAGACGGCCGTCGCGGTCACCAAAGAGGCGATCGACGAGAAGATCGACCCCGTCGAGCTGATCTCCGGCGCGATGATCCCGGCCATGGACGCGGTGGGGAAGCTGTACGAGGAAGAAGAGTACTTCGTGCCCGAGCTGCTCCTCTCGGCCCGGGCCATGAAAGGTTCCATGGAGCTCCTCCGGCCCCTGCTCATCGAGCGCGGGGCCAAGCCGGCGGGGACCGTCGCCATCGGCACCGTGAAGGGAGACCTGCACGACATCGGCAAGAACCTGGTCGCTTCCCTGCTTGAAGGGGGCGGTTTCGAGGTCATCGACCTCGGGGCCGACGTGGTCCCCGAGAAGTTCATCGAAGCCATCCGGGAGCGAGGCGTACAGGTCGTTTGCCTGTCCGCGCTGCTGACGGTCACGATGCCCTCCATGAAGACGACGATCGAGGCCATCGAACAGGCCGGACTTCGCAACCAGGTCAAGGTGCTCGTCGGTGGCGCCCCGGTCACGCAGCAGTTCGCCGAGGAGATTGGGGCCGACGGCTACGGCGAAAATGCCAGCCATGCCGTGGCCCTGGCGCGGAAGATGTGCGGAGTCCATTAGCGGGTTCGCGATGGCGACCTCCTACTACCTCGACCTGGCGCGGCGAGGCCTCCGCGTGCCGATGGCCGCGGATCTCGTCCTGAACGCCGAGCCCGACTCCGAAGGCGCCCGTCGTGACGGCCCGCGCCTGGGCCAGGTCCTCGAGAAATGCGCCCGACATTGGCGCTCTCCGCTGGCCCTCCCGCTCATGGACCTGCGGCTCGAGAAGGCCGATCTGCTGGCGCGGATGGGGATCGGCGAGGAGGACGCCGAGCGGTTCCACTTCTCCGCCCCGTTCGAGGACGACACGGGGCAGACGCTCCGCCGCGCGGAGGCCGCCGGTTGCGGGGGAAGCTCGGCCCGCGACGGCGCGCTCGACTACATCGCCACGCGGACCGATCTGCTTCCGGTCGGGATGGCGATCGGTCCGTTCTCGCTGGCCACCAAGCTGATGGCCGATCCGATCACGGCCGTCGCGCTTCTGGGGTCGGGCGTCCGCCCCGAGGAGGACCCTCAGGTCCGACTCCTGCTCGACTGCCTGGAAGGCGCCGAATCCATCGTGCTCGCCTCGGTGCGACGCCAGGTCGAGCACGGGGCGCGGGCCATGCTGGTGTGCGAGCCGGCGGCCAGCACGGCCTTCATCTCCCCGCGGCAGATGAAGGCCGGCTCGCCGATCTTCGAGCAGTTGGTCTTGACCCCAAACAGACGGCTGGGCGCCGCCCTCGAGCAGGCCGGCGCAGACCTGATCTTCCACGCCTGCGGCGAGCTGACGGCCGGGATGGTCCGCGACCTCGCCGTCCGGCTCGGCCCCGCCGTCATGAGCCTTGGCAGCTCGCGTCGCCTCTGGGAAGACGCCGCACTGGTCCCCAGCTCGGTCGTGCTCTACGGCAACCTGCCCTCGAAGTCGTTCTATTCCGATGCCGCCACGCCGGTCGAGGAGGTGCGACGCCTCGCGTCGGGACTCGTCCGCGCCATGCGCGATTGCGGCCATCCTCATATACTGGGTTCCGAATGCGATGTGCTCCACGTCCCGGGCGCTGACGAGGCCATCTGGCGCAAGCTGGAGGCGATGAACGACGAGGGATGATCCGCTCGATGACGCGGGCGTGGATCTCTCCGGCCGAACTGGGTCGACTCCGTACGGAATGGAACAACACCACGAAAGGACGAATCGTGAGCCGCCTGCAATCGTTGTTCGGTACCGGACTGGTCATCACCGACGGCGCCTGGGGCACCGAGCTCCAGAAGCGCGGCCTGGAGCTGGGTATCCCGTCCGACCTCTGGAACCTGACGCATCCGGATGACGTTGAAGCCGTGGCCCGGGCGTATGTCGAGGCGGGGAGCCGCGTCATCTTGACCAACACGTTCCGCGCCAATCCGGTGGCGCTGAGCGCCGGAGGGAAAGCGGGGCGCGCCGCCGAGATCAACCGCCGGGGCGTGGAGCTCTCGAAGAGGGCGGCGGGCGTGGGGGTTCGCGTGTTCGCGTCGATGGGCCCGACCGGCAAGATCCTGGCGACCGGAGAGATCGACGAGCCGACGGTGCTCGACGCGTTCAAGGTCCAGGCGGCGTCGCTGGCCGAGGGAGGGGCCGACGCCTTGCTCTTCGAGACCTTCAGCGACGTCGACGAGGCCCGCCTGGCAGTTCGGGCCGCCCGGCCGCTGGGCCTGCCGATCGTCGTCTCCTTCGCGTTCGACAGCGGCCGGAAGAAAGACCGGACGATGATGGGAGCCACACCGGAGGCCGCCGCCCGCGCCATGGTCGAGGAGGGGGTCGACGCGATCGGGGCCAACTGCGGCGCCGGCCCCGAGTTCTTCCCCGCGATCTGCCGCCGGCTCGAGGAGGCTTCCGGCCTCCCGGTCTGGGTCAAGCCGAACGCGGGCCTGCCCTCGCTCGCTGAAGGCCGGGCCGTGTACGCCGTGGGGCCGGAGTCCTTCGCCAACGACCTCCCGGCGCTGATCGAGGCCGGTGCGTCATTCGTCGGCGGGTGCTGCGGGACGAGTCCCGACTTCATTCGAGCCCTTGTCGAGGTTGCAGCCCGATGCGAATCCTGCTGATCGGTTGCGAGGTCATCATCCGCGAGCTGTGCGACGCGATCCTGCGGTCGCCTCACGTCGTGGACGCCCGGTTCCTCGCCAAGGGCCTCCACGACCGGGGCGCCCGGGCGATGCGCGAGGGCGTGCAAGCCGCGATCGACGATGCCGAGACGCGAGCCGAGACTTACGACGCGATCGCGCTGGGATACGGACTGTGCGGCAACGGCCTGGCCGGGATCCAGGCGCGGTCCATCCCGCTGGTCCTCCCCCGCGCCCACGACTGCATCACGCTCCTGATGGGGAGCCGCACCCGGTTCGAGAGCTATTTCCGGGACCACCCGGGCGTGTATTACCGATCGACCGGCTGGGTCGAGCGGGGGGGCGAGCTCGAGCCCCTGGCTCGGACCGAGACGGGCGTGGGCTATACCCTGGATGCCCTGATCGAACGCTACGGCAAGGACAACGGCCGGTTCCTCTACGACGAACTGACGCGCTATCGCCAGACCTACCAGCAGCTCACGTTCATCGAGACGGGACTGGAGCCCGACGGCCGCTTCGAGGCCTTAGCCCGCGCCGAGGCGGCCGAGAGGGGATGGAAATTCGAGAAGGTCCCCGGAGATCTCGAGCTCTTTCGAGGACTGCTCTCGGGGAGCTGGGATGAGGCCCGATATCTCGTCGTCCCCCCGGGCCATCGGATCGCGGCTCGCCCCGACGAGGATATCGTGGCCATCGAGAGGATCACTCCATGAACGGCAAGGAACGGGTGCTGGCCATGCTCGACGGCAAGCCCGTCGACCACCTCCCTTTGATGCCGATCACCATGATGTTCGCCGCCGACCTGGCCGGGGTCTCCTATCGAGACTACGCGTCCGACCACGAAGTGCTCGCCGAGGCCCAGATGGCCGTGGCCGATGCGTTCGGGTTCGATCACGTCTCGGCCATCTCCGATCCGGCCCGGGAGGTCTCCGACCTGGGCGGCGCCGTCGAGTGGTTCGACGACCAGCCGCCCGCCATCGTCGAGAGCCGGGCGCTCCTGGGAGACAAGGCGCGGCTCGAGACCCTGAAGCTGCCCGACATGGCGGCACCGGGACGGATGCGCGACCGGATCGACGCCGTGACGCGGCTCAAGCAGATGACCGGCCGGACGCGAATCGTCGAGGGCTGGGTGGAAGGCCCCTGCGCCATGGCGGCCGACCTCCGAGGCCTGAACACCCTGATGCTCGATTTCCACGACGATCCCGATTTCGTCGGCGAGCTCCTCCGGTTCGCCGTGGCGATGGAGGCCGCCTTTGCCCGGGCGCAGATCGAAGCGGGAGCCGACCTGATCGGCGTCGGCGACGCGGCGGCCTCGCTGATCGGGCCGAAACGCTACGCATCCTTCGTGCTCCGTCACCAGGAGGAGCTGGTGGCCGAGATCAAGGCCGCGGGAGCCCGGGTTCGCCTCCATATTTGCGGCAATACCCGGAAGATCCTGGACGGCATGGGCTCGCTGGGCTGCGACCTGGTGGACCTCGATTCCCTCACGCCGATGGCCGAGGGCCGCAGGGCCATGGGGCCGGAGCCGGTGCTCGTCGGCAATCTCGACCCCGTCCGGGTCCTCCACGACGGGACGCCGGAGAGCATCACCAGCAAGCTCGAGGAGTGCTACCGGGCCGCCGGCCCTCGTTATATCGTGGGTGCGGGTTGCGAGGTGCCGCGGGGTACGCCGCCCGAGAACCTGGGCGCCTCGGCGCCTTTGCCAGGAGCCACCACCCGTGACGGGCGCCGGACCGCTTCGGCTCGAGCCCACTCCGGAGCAGACCCTGCGTGACCTGCTCTTCGAGCGCGGGGTCGAGTTCCCTTGCGCGGGCGTGGCTCAGTGCGGCGGCTGCAAGGTCCGCCTCCTGTCCGGCGACATCCCCGTCACGGAGGAGATGCGCGTCGTCCTCACACCCGAGGAGATCGAGACCGGCTGTCGGCTGGGATGCATGGCCGAGGCGACGGGGCCGGTCGAGCTGGAAATCTCCCAGTGGTCGGTCGCCGTGCTCGACGATCGCGCGGAAGTCCCCTTCGAGCCGGCCGACGGATTGGCAGCCGTCGTCAACCTCGGCACCACCACACTGGTTGCTCAGTTGATCGATCGCAAGACGGGGTCGGTCGTGAAGGTCGAGACGGGCCTCAACCCCCAGGCCCGCTTCGGCGCCGACCTGATGAGCCGGATCCGCCACGACCTGGCCGAGCCGGGGACGATGACGGCCTTGATCCGCAAGGCTGTCGGAGCCATGCTCGCCTGCCTGGCCGAAGGCCAGGCCCTGGAAGAAACCCTGCTGGTCGGCAACACGGCGATGCACCACTTCTTCTGCGGCCTCAGCGTCGAGCCACTGGCCTCGGTCCCCTTTCGATCGCCGTCGCTCGGGGAACGGCACCTGGACGCGTCGGAGCTCGGCTGGCCGGTAGAGCTGCGCCACCCGGCCTGCTTCCTTCCCTGCGTGGGCGGCTTCGTGGGCAGTGACCTCCTCGCGGGACTGGTAGCGACCGGGCTGGTCAACAGCGCCGAAGCCGGCGCCTTGCTGGATCTGGGGACCAATGGTGAGATCGCGGTCGGATGCCGCGATCGGATCCGCTGCGCCTCGACGGCGGCCGGGCCCGCCTTCGAGGGCGGGCGCATCGGCATGGGCATGCGCGCCGGCAGGGGGGCCATCGACCGGGTGTCAGCCGTTTCCGGGGCCCTCGACTGCTCCGTGATCGGTGGCGGTCCCCCGCGCGGGCTCTGCGGCAGCGGCCTGGTGGATGCCGCCGCCGCCGCGCTCGAGCTGGGCTGGATGGACGCCAGGGGACGCCTGGCCGGCGGACGGAAGTCGATCGACTTGGCCGGCCCCGTGATCCTGACCCAGGCCGATATCCGCGAGCTGCAACTGGCCAAGGGCGCCGTGGCGGCTGGCCTCGAGTTGCTCCTGGACGGGCGCCGCCTCACGCCGTCGCGCATCTTCCTGGCCGGCGCCTTCGGCAACTACGTCCGCGGCGAGAGCGCCCGCCGCATCGGCCTCCTGCCCCCCTGGATCGACCGCCCCACCTCCGCGGGTAACACCGCCCTCAGGGGCGCGCGTATGCTCCTCCTGTCCGTCTCGCGCCGCGAGCCGATGCTGAAGACCGTCCTGTCCTGCACCGAGCACGTCGAGCTGGCAGCGGACCCGGGTTTTGAAGACGCCTTCGTCAATTGCATGAGGTTTCCCGCCTGCTAACCGGACTGGCCGGGCGGTCCGGCCCGAGCGAGCTTCAGCCCGCTTGTCGGTCGCGGCCCAGCCCAGCAGATCGGGACTCGAAGCATCCCGCCATTCTCGACATCGTCGTCGCGCGGCACGGCGGTTTGCTGGTGGATGCCGTCGGCCCGCTCTCGGCAACCGGCCCGCCCGTCTCGTTGCGGCGGACAGTTCCGGCGGTGTCGTGTAGGCCACCGTACCGGTGAGGGACGTCGCGTCAACTGTCTCAGCTACGAGTGTCCATTCGGTCAGCGCGCCGCTCGCTGCGACGGACTCCCTCCCGTTCTACCAGGCCGCTGGCAGCATCGTGCTCCGTGACCTCACCCAGGCTTGTCTCCTTGCCAAGCCATGACCAATCGATCGGGTTCGGTCAAACGGCCGCATTGTAGGGGCGACGACGGCAGCCGAAGTGGGGCCGTCGCGGTCGGCACACCCATTACGATTGAACCCGATCGCACATGACATAAACGGCCTTACCGGACGCTGCGTTGTTTTAGTATCATGTAATCACTCGTTCAACGAGAGGAGCCACTCGGTCGATGTGCCCGGGGCGACCGGCTTACCGGAGGCCGAAAGGCCGCAAGGGAGGAAGCAGCCGGCCCAAGTTCAAAAGCGGCGGATGGCCTGAGCCATCCAAAGTCATCGCGCCGCAAGCCCCGACCGGCAAGGCCAAGGCTAGACTGCTTGAAGCCCAATCCTGAGCGGATGATAAAGGGTCCCGCCGCTACGGTGGCTAGGAGGCGGCGTGCATCGGGTGTCGGCCACAAACGTCTGGTGGTCGGCAAGACCGCCCGGTGCAGCGATCGGGGATGTGAACCCGGTTCAAGGGATGAGTGGGCGACCTAAACCGGTCTCGATGCGTTACATGATATGAAGAGCAAGATCGCCTAAAGGGTTCGAGCCCCGATGAGGGGTGGCCCCATGGCGACAGAGCCCTCGTAGTAGTCGGAGGACGGGAAAGCCGTCCACGTGGCGAAGGGGGGCAGGCTGGTGGGTGGCACGGCCGGGAGGTACGCGACATGCGGAGAGCCGAAACGGCACGACCACCACTCAGGAAGACGGAGTCCTGATTGCACCACTGGAGAGCCGGATGAGTTCGAAAGTCTCCAGTCCGGTTCGGAGGGGGGCGGCGGAAACGGGGCCGTAACGCAACCGCGCCGACCGCCCACCCTGTCAGGGCGGCCAGCGCCCGGGGCAAGGAGCCGGTCCGCCCCGCGCCCGCCCGGCCTCGGGGTCATCGCCGCCGCGGGCCGCCGGGCCCTCGTCATCGAGGCGGATCTCGATCCGCTCGAGGGTCACCTTCCGCCGCCGCTCGTCGATCCGCGTGGTCCGCGGGTCGGCGGCCCTTCAACGCTTCGGTCGATCACACCGAAGCAGCGAGGATCGACGTGACCGAGGCGCGAAAAGGCGATCTGACGGCAGTTATTTGGGTCGCCCGCGCAAGATCCATCAGATGCTTGCCGGACGCGGAGACTCTGGCAGTTCCTTGGGGGCGGGCGGTTGACATGGTCCCGCCCGGCAACAAAACTCGGTGCTGTCACGCGACCGTGTTGGAGGGCCCGGCGGAGATGACAGATGCCACCGACTCCCGCGAATCGGGACGGAGAACGAACATGAATGCAAAGCTCCCGCTGATTCTCGCGCTCCTTTGCGTCGTGGGAGGACGTACCTGGGCCCAGGTGAACCTGCTTCCCCAGGGGAATTTCGAGAACCCGGGCGCCGATACGGGGTGGGCCGAGGGCTTCAAGATCCCGAACAACCAGGAGTTTCGGGTCGTCTCAGGACAGGGCAAGCACTGGCTCCGCATCGAGAACCGGGATGCCGGCCGCCAGCTCGACTACGTGCATGCCTATGTGAAGGTCACCCCGCGGATCGCGTCGCTGACCGTCTCGGCCCGCATGAGAGCCACGAACCTGAAGATCGGCAAGGAGGGCTGGCACACGGCCCGCATCGCCATGAGCTTCGAAGGAGGCTCGTTCGGCTATCCGGCAGCAGTCCCCGAACTGAGGGCCGACTCCGACTGGGTGACTCAATCGGTGGAGCTGAGGGTGCCCAAGGGGGCGACCCGCCTGAATCTCCAGCCGGCCATGTTCTACTGCACCGGCGTGGTCGAAATCGCCGACCTGACGGTCACGCCCCACCTGACCGCAGGCACGGAGCCGGGAGACGCGGCGCTGCCGGCCGGCATCGCGCTGAACTGGGACAAGACGGACGTCAAGACGGTGAACGCAAAGCGGTCGCAGGTCTCACTCGACGGGATCTGGCGGTTCACACCCGCAACCGAAGGGGCGGCGGGACCACCGAAGCGGGGGTGGGCCTATATCAAGGTACCCGGCGACTGGCAGATCCGCCCGGGCAGGGCTTCGAGCCTCCTGGCCCTCGCCAGCGGCCCGCAGTGGAACCTCTACGATGGGGCGTCCGTGTCACGCGCCTGGTACCAGCGCCAGGTGTCGATCCCGGCGAACTGGCAGGGCCGAGCGATCAGCCTGCGCTTCGATCGCGTGTGCACGGATGCCATCGTCTACGTCAACGGCAAGCGGTGCGGGGAGATCGCCTGGCCGTGGGGCTCGGTCGACATCACCTCGGCGGTCAAGCCCGGGCAGACGTCGGACATCCGGGTGCTGGTGGCGGCCATCGCCGACGCGGAGAAGGTGGGGACCTTCTGGCAGAGTGCCCTGAGCGATACGGTCACGTTCTCGTCCGCCGGGCTAAGGACGCGGGGCCTGACCGGCCGCGTCCTCCTGGAAAGCCGCTCCTCCGAGGCGAGGGTGACCGACGTCTTCGTCCGCACGTCCACCCGGAGGAAAAGCGTCTCTCTCGACGTGGAGCTACGCGGCGTCAAGCGGGCGGGTCCCGTTCGGATCGTCGCCGACATGCTCGATAAGAAGGGGGAGGTGGAAAAGAGCTTCATCGCGGACACCGCGGTGGACGCGAAGGAGACTCAGACCCTCACCCTCTCGTGGCCCTGGGCCGACCCGCGCCTGTGGGACGTGGGCCGGCCCAACCTCTATACGCTCCGGCTCAAAGTGACCGGCGCGGGCCTGGATGACGAGTACGACCAGGGGTTCGGTTTCCGGGAGTTCTGGGCGGAGGGGCGCAAGCTCTTCCTCAACGGCACCGAGATCCGCCTGCGTCAGCCCTGCTTTTACTACGGGCCGCGCATGCAGGTCGGCGACAATTTCTCCGAGATGGGGTCGGAGAGAGTGGATACCCGCGGCGATGCCGCCGACTCCGGGCGCGACCTCGACGACGCCGACCGCAAGGGATACCTGGTGGCCCAGTACGTCCTCAACGCCAACCGGTACATGATGCGCTCGGGGGGGCGGATCGTCTGGGAGCAGGACCGGCGGCGGGCCTTCGACCGCGCCGCGGTGTGGATGCGTCGCTACCGCAACCATCCGTCCGTGGTCATGTGGGTCGCCGGCTTCAATTTCTTCAACAACGCGGTGGACGCGGACCCGCGCCACGTGGGCCGTCGCGGCTGGGGTCAGGGCGATGAGCGCTGGCAGCGCCTCATGGCGTTCGGCAAGGAGATGTTCGACGGGCTCAAGGCGCTCGACCCGACCCGGGTCTATTACAGTCACGCGGGGGCCGACGCGGGCGACGTCTACACGATGAACTGCTACCTGGACCTGATCCCGCTCCAGGAGCGCGAAGACTGGCTGAGTGCGTGGGCGGAACGCGGCGAGATGCCGATCTCCATGGTGGAATTCGGCACCCCCATGGACTGCACGTTCCGCCGAGGTCGCCACGGCTTCTCGAGTAATATCACGAGCGAGCCCCTGCTGACGGAATACGCCGCCATCTATTTCGGCACGGACGCCTATGCCGCGGAGGAGCCGAAGTACCGGCAGTACCTCCGTGGCCTGTTCCGCGGCGGGATGCTCTACCAGAGCTCCGAGAACCGGCTTGATGATTACACCAACAACCACAAGATCCAGCAACTCTTCCGCGTCAACACGTGGCGGAGCTGGCGGACCGCGGGTTTGCCGGGCGGCCTGCGCACCTGGTCCTGGACGCAAGACGCGCTCAGGGAGATCAACGGCCCGACCCTCGCGTGGATCGCCGGCCCCGCGGGGGCGTACACGGCCAAGGACCACCACTTCCGCCCCGGCCAGACGATCGACAAGCAGATCGTCCTGATCAACGACACCCGCGAGCCCCAGGACTTCACGGCAGCCTGGACTGCGACGGTCGGCGGGAAGCCAGTGGGCCAGGGTCAGACGCGAGGCAGGCTGGCGGTTTCCGAAATCGGGTTCCTTCCCTTCCATGTCGTCGCGCCCGCCGAGGACGCCGGCGGCAAGGCCGACGGCCGGCTCACGCTGACCGCCACGATCGGCGGCGCCAGCCACCAGGACACCTTCGCGTTTCGCGTGTTCGGCGAGGACAGGCCGGGCCGCGGTCAGATCGCCGTGGTCGATCCGGGCGGCCTTACCAGCAGGATGCTGGAGGACCTGGGATACCGGACCCGTCCCTGGAGAGGTGAGGGTGCCCCGCTGGTGGTGATCGGGCGCAACGCCCTGAGGGACGATGCGGAGTTGGCGGCCAGGCTGGAGCCCTATGTGCGGTCCGGAGGACGGGCCCTGGTCTGTGCCCAGGACCCGGAATGGATGAAACGGGCGCTCGGCTGGCGCGTGTGTCCGAAGGTGGCCCGGCGCGTCTTCCCTGTGAATCCCTCGGTCGCCCGCGGCCTGGACGCCGACGACCTCCGCGACTGGACGGGAAGCAGCACCTTGATTGAGGCCTACCCGGAGTACGTGGGAAACTACCTCAGGGGGAACGAGCGAGAACAGCCCTACGCCGGGTGGCACTGGGGCAACCGAAGCGGGGTCAGCAGTGCCGCCATCGAGAAACCTCATCGCAGCGGCTGGCGTCCCTTGCTGGAGTGTGAATTCGACCTGGCCTACACATCGCTGATGGAACTGGACTACGGCCAGGGGCGGCTCACCGTCTGCACGCTGGACCTGGAAGACCACGTCGTGGACCCCGCGGCGCGGCGCATCGCCGGGCGCATCGTCGATGACGCGCTCCACCGCCCGCTGTCTCCGCGGGCGAGCAGGGTCGTCTATGTCGGCGGCCCGGCCGGTGCGGCCTGGCTCGACAGGATCGGAGTGAGCTATCAGCGGTCGGCCACTGCGGGCAGTGCCGCTGGTACCGCCGGCGCCGGGCTGGTTCTCATCGGTCCGGATGCGGTACTCGACGCGGCGGCGCTGAGGGCCTATGTGGAGGAAGGCGGCAAGGCGTTCTTCCTGCCGCGTTCGCAGGCGGACGGGGGGCTCGGCGTCATGTTGAAGCCGGCCGCCGCCGGCTTCGCCGGGTCGCTGTCCGTGCCCGGGTGGACCGAAGCCGATGGCTTGAGCGCGTCGGATCTGCGCTGGCGGACCGACCTGGAGACCGCCCCCTGGGTCGTGAGCGGCGGCGCGGAGATCGGGGCGGACGGTCTGATTGGCCGCCAGGTGATCGGAAAGGGTGTCGCCGTCTTCTGCCAGGTGGACCCGGAACGCTTCCGGGCGGACGAGAAGACCTATTTCCGCTACACGCGGTGGAGGTCCACCCGTGCCGTCGCCCAGCTCCTGGCCAACCTGGGCGCGAGTTTCCCGGCGGATCGCCGCATCTTCCATCCCGTCGACCGCTCGGCTCTCGACCTGGACGGCGTGTGGCAGATGAAGGTGACTGTCCGGCTCGCCCCCGCCCGGAACGAGGCCACGGCGCACCATGATCCGGGCGTCACCGCGGCCGCACGACAGCTCGTCGGAGTGAACGTGCCCGCCGACGGATGGACACCCGTCACGCTGCCCCGGATGCTTCCGTTCTTCAAGGACAACGACGGCGAGGCGGTCTTCCGCAAGGAGATGGTCGTGCCCGAAGGCGCGGCGGGCCAGGACCTGATCCTCGCCCTCGGCGGGCTCGATGATTTCGACAACACCTACGTCAACGGCGTGGAGGTCGGGCACACGGACATGAAGACGGCGTCCTGGTGGCTCGCGCCGCGCCATTACGTGGTGCCCGGTAGGCTGGTGAAGGCCGGCCGGAACGTCATCGCCGTGCGGCTCTTCGATCGCTGGAGCGAGGGAGGCTTCGTGGGCAACGGAGGCCCGCCGGATCCGCTGGCCGACCGTCCGGGGACCCAGGCCACGGGCGTGAGCACGGGAGGCTCGCGGATGTACCTGAGGCCCAGACCGGAGTGGGCCGACTCGCCTGACCCTTACTGTCCCGACTATCGTACGGATTTCCCCATGGGAGATAATCCCTACCGCTATTACCGGTGGTAGGCGGATGCTCCTTGAATGAAGGCGCCGGGCGATGGCTTTTCAGGGCTGGAGAGTCTCGGATCTCGCGGCCGAGCACTGCCGGCGTGTGAGGGCTCGACGGTAGGACGTCCAGAGACCGGAGGAGCCTGTCGAGCCCGGCTCGGTCCCATCCCGGCCGGCCCGCCATTTTCGGAATCCGAAAACGGGGCTGAGCGGACAGCGCAACCTCCGAATCTCGAGGGCGCTGCGACGGCGTTTGTGCGGCCGGCGATCGTCACATCCAGGGAATGCGACACGCCCTCGCCCACGAGCCGGCCACGAATGGTGACCCGGTCAGCTCGATCGGGCCCCGATCCTTGCAACTTCAGGTCGGCCATCGCCAGCCCCAGGATATCTATGGCCGCCGCCATCTCGGCGGGATCATCCGCGCTCGCCCGCACCACCGCCGGAGATCGGCGAGTCCCGCTGTTCCGGCAGGGCGAGGTCTCGAGTCTCGATGAGACTCCCGACGAGCGGGAGTTCCCAATCTTCGAGCCCTTGAGGAGTCGAGACCTTTCGGATTCCGATTGCCAGAAATTCTCCTCCCACGAGAACTTTTTCACGATAAGAACGAGCCACCCACACTACATAAGACAAGGAGGTCATGCGATGCAGGCCAACTACTTCACGCCCGGCCAGGTCGCGAGGCTCCTTGGGAGGAAGCCAGGACGCTCGAGCGGTGTCTCTATGGGCAGTCCCGGGATCCCGCCGTCCTCGAGTTCGCCATCCGCAAGCCGGGCCTGCTGGACCCGGATGACCGACGTTACAAGTTCAGCCGATGGGCGTTCCGCTCGGCGGCTCCCTGGCCTACCCGATCGGCTTGCCACGGGTCTGGAGTTGCGCCCCAACCAGGGGCGCCTCACGCTGGGTCGATGGCTCGACAAGTACGAGTCGGACCTCGTGCCCGGCCTGTGGACGGCGAGGTCTCGGGCAGGCTCGGATTCGAGCAGGACCTGATCCACAGCAAGCTGGTCAGGCAGTCCGACATCCGCAGGGCCGCCGCGGGGGGCTGGGGTAACGACGGCGACACACCCTCGGACTTCGTCCTGCTCCGCCGGGAGGTTCGCGGTCGGCAACACGGTCGTGGCCAACAACATCACCGCCTCGGCGCGGCTGGGGGTCTGGATGCCGGCGAAGGCCCTGGGCTGGTCGCGGGCGTGAGGCGAGCCCGACCGCCCCTCCGACCGCCCCTCCTTCCCGGACGCTCGGGGCGGTCGCATCGTGCGGTGAGCGTTCGGCCCCGTTACGATGGAGCCCGGGTGTCGCGTCGCGGCGAGACGTCCTCAAGCGCCGCCGCACCCGGTTCCCTCGGAGGGGTCGAACCATGACCGCGCGACGACCGACGGCACTTGTCCGACCCGACGTGGGCCGCGCCCGGGGCGGATTGTTGGCAGGGATGGCCGGGACCCTGGCGCTGCCGGTCCTGGCCGGGCTCCTCGCGACCGCAGCCCGGGCGGACACGGTCACGGTCTCGGAGCAGGACGCCGTCATCCCCACCTTCGAGGCCGGACCGCCCGAGCCGAGCCCGATGTTCTACTTCGGCAGGCAGTCGCAGGGCGCCGAGGGGCGGGTCTACCCGTACCCGCTCTACGACACCTTGACCCACCGCAAGGTCGACAAGGCGTACAGGCTCGTCGTGCTCGAGAACGAGTACGTCCGGGTCGGCATCCTCCCGGCGATCGGCGGGCGGCTGTTCGAGGCCGTCAACAAGACCAACGGCTACCACTTCTTCTACCGCCAGCACGTGATCAAGCCGGCCCTGATCGGCCTGATCGGCGCCTGGATCTCGGGCGGGATCGAGTGGAACATCCCGCACCACCACCGCGCCTCGACGTTCCTCCCGGTGCAGTACCGCGTCGCCGCGAACTCCGACGGGAGCAAGACCGTCTGGGTGGGCGAGCTGGAGCTGCGCCACCGGATGCGCTGGGCCGTCGGGTACACGCTCCGGCCCGGCAGGTCGTATCTGGAGGCGGCGGTCCGGGTCGTGAACCGGACGCCCGTGGCCAGCTCGATGCTCTGCTTCGCCAACGCGGCGGTCCACGTCAATGACGACTACCAGGTGATCTTCCCCCCGCGCACCCGCTGGGTGACGTTCCATGGCAAGCACGAGTTCACCACCTGGCCGATCGCCACCGGACGCTACGCCGGCTCCGACTACGGCCGGGGGACCGACGTGAGCTGGTATCGCAACCACATCAATGCCACCTCGATGTTCGCCTGGAATGCCACGGATGACTTCTTCGCCGGCTATGACCACGGCAGGGGGGCGGGGACGATGAGCGTCGCCGACCACCACCTCGTGCCCGGCAAGAAGCTCTGGACCTGGGGCCGCGGCCCGCGCGGGCGGATGTGGGACAGGATCCTCACCGACGAGGACGGCCCTTACATCGAGCTGATGGTCGGCGCCTACTCCGACAACCAGCCCGACTACACGTGGATGCAGCCCTATGAGACCCGCTGGTTCTCGATGTACTGGTACCCGTTCCGCGCGATCGGCGGCGTGACGAAGGCCAACCTCGATGCCGCCGTGAACCTGGACATGTCGAAGTCCGGGGCCGTCAAGCTCGGCGTCTGCACGACCGCGGCGCACCCGAAGGCGCGCGTACGGCTCACGTCCCCGGGGAAGGTCCTGCTCGAGGAAACGATCCCCATCGACCCGGGCACGCCGTTCGTGAGGCGGGTGGACCTCCCGGCGGGGGTCGAACGCGCGCGCGGTCAAGGTCACGGTCTCGGCCGACGGCCGGGAGCTGATCGCCGATTCGCCCGTCCCGGAGAGCCACGAGCCGAAGCCCGAGCCCGTCAAGGACCCGCCCCCGCCGGGCAAGGTCAAGACGGTCGAGGAGCTGTACCTGACCGGGATGAGGATCGAGCAGTTCCACAGCCCGACGCTGGACCCCGACCCGTACTGGGACGAGGCCCTGAGGCGCGACCCGGGCGACGTGCGGACGAATGCGGCCGTCGGCCTCAACGCGCTGAAGCGCGCGCGGTTCGGCGAGGCCGAGGCGCACCTGCGCACGGCGGTCGCCCGGCTGACGGCCGACCACACTTCGCCGAAGGACGCGGAGCCGCTCTACTACCTGGGCGTCGCGCTGAAAGCCCAGGGGCGAGACGACGAGGCCGACGCCGCGTTCGGGCAGGCGACCTGGGCCGCCGCCTGGCGCGGTCCCGGGAATACCGGCCGCGCGGAGATCGCCGCGGCACGGGGGGATTTCGCCGCCGTGCTCGACCTGGCCGACCGAGCGCTCGACGCCGGCGCCGGGAACCTCCGCGCCGGGAACCTCAAGGCCGCGGCCCTGCGCCACCTCGGCCGCCCGCGGGACGCCCTCCGGGTGCTCGCGGCGGCCGCCCGGGAGGCCGACCCGCTCGACGCCCGGGCGCTGGCCGAGGCGCTGGCTGGCGACCGGGAGCGACGAGGACGCCCGGGCGATGGTCGCCACGATGTCGTCCCACCCGGCGACGGCCCTCGAGACGGCCGCCGAATACCAGGACGCCGGCCTCTGGTCGGACGGACTGGCGGTCCTCTCGCGATTGGCGGAATCGGCGCCGGACGGGTCCCGGGTCTCGCCCCTGATCGATTACGACCTGGCCTATTTCGCCGACAAGCTGGGACGGGGCGAGGACGCGGCCGGGTTCCGCCGACGGGCTGGAGGACGGTCGCCGGACCGGGTCTTCCCGTTCCAGTCCGAGTCCGTCGCCGTGCTCCGGGCCGCGATCGCGTCGAACCCGAACGATGCGCGGGCCCACTACTACCTCGGCAACCTCCTGTTCGACTGGCAGCCCGACGAGGCCGTGACGCTGTGGGAGACCTCGGCCGCGCTCGACCCGACGTTCCCGATGGTGCACCGCAATCTCGCCATCGCCTACTCCCACCGGCCGAGGGGCAACGACCCGGGCAAGGCCATCGCGCGCCTCGAACGGGCGGTCGCGCTCCCGAACGGGGACGCGCTGCACCTCGCGGAGCTGGACGAGCTCTACGAGGCGGCCGGCACTCCGCTCGAGCGGCGCCTCGCGGTGATGGAGGCGCATCATCCCCTCGTCGTGCAGCGGGACGACGCCCTGGCCCGCGAGATCGGCCTGAAGATCGCCGCGGGGAGATATGACGAGGCGATCCGGCTCCTGACCGGCCGGCAGTTCGCCGTCTGGGAAGGGGGAGAGCTGCGCGTGGCCGACGACTGGGCGGAGGCCCACCTCCTGCGCGGGCTGAAGCACATGGCCGACCGGCATTATTCCGAGGCCCTCGCCGACTTCCAGGCCGCCGCTCGGGTCCCGGACAACCTCCCGTCGGAGCGCCTCGGCCGCGGCGAACGGGAGGCGGAGATCGCGTACCGAATCGGGACGGCCTTCGCGGCGCTCGGCGACGCGGACCGGGCCCGGAAGTCCTGGGAAGAGGCCGCCGCGGCCGTCGCCCAGGGGAGACGTCATCGAGCGAACGGGCCCTCGGGCGACGGTCCCTCGGCCTACTACCGGGCGCTCGCCCTCCGGAAGCTCGGTCGGGACGACCAGGCCAGGGACATCCTCCACGACCTCGCGAAGTCGGCCGGGCCAGCGTCCCGGCGCGGTGCGGTGGTGCTCGATCCCTCGTCCCCGGTGGATGCGCGACGGGCCCGGCGACTGGCGTTGGCGCAGGCGCATCATGTCGCCGGGCTCGCCCACCTCGGGCTCGGGGAGGCGGAGGCGGCGCGGCGGGAGTTGAGGGAGGCGCTGGAGCTGTTCCCCGCCCACCCGGGGGCGCGGTCGGCCCTGGCGGAGTGTGACACGCATCCCGGTCGGCCGGGCACCGGCGGGGATCGAGACCGGACCGAGGGCCGATGATCGCCGATCGGTAGGTGATCGGCCGTGGGGGAGCCATGACCGCGACCATCTCGGCTCGACCGATCTCCCTGGTGCTCTGGCTCGGCCTGGGCACGTGGGTCGCCAGGGCCGAGGAGCCGCCGTTGATCCCCGTCGGCCTCGACGCCTATCGCCAGTGGGGACGCTGGCCGGCCTTGCGGATCGGCGCGCGGGCCTACCTCCGGAGCACCTACGACCGCTCCGGCGGCAACGAGGGGGCCGACGCCAGCCACTTCCTGTACCAGCGGGCCGACGACTTCAACGTCGCGCTCGACGTCCAGGGGCCGGGCGTCCTCTGCTTCGCCCGCTACAACCACTGGCATGGCAGCCCATGGCACTTCGAGGTCGACGGCGTCGACCACCTCGTCCGCGAATCCAGCACCGCCGACCCGACCCATCCCGTCGAAGGATCGACCTTCCTCCCCCGGGAGTTGTTCCCCGAGCCGCTGGCCTGGACCTGGTCGGCCACCCGGGGGGCGGACCTGTCCTGGGTGCCCATCGCGGCCTTGCGATAGCAGCCGGACAAAAACCAACGGTCTACGATGATCGCCTGTCCAGAGACCGTTAACTGCCTCCTGCGCCTTTGGTCCCGGAAGGCGCAAGCCTTGCGCCTTCCGGCCGATGCTGATGCGTCGAGAGCCGCGGAGCGATAAACTATTTGCCGGGGAATTCGATGATTGTCCCCGGGCCGCGCGAGGCTTCTGTTGATGCGGCTGCGCCTTTGTACGCGGATCACGCAGCGAACGAGGCCCCCGACGGTGTTCCTCAGCGTGCCGCGGCGAACGGTTCGTCCGGGAAGGCCAGGTCGAGGAGCAGCAGCCGGAAGTCCTCGCGGCCGCGGAGGGGGGCCAGCGCCGGCTCGTAGCGGTACAGAGCCGCGTTGCGATAGCCCATCGCGGCGGCCCGTCTGAGGTCGTCCATCGCCCGGTCGGCCAGCGAGGGCGCCTCGGCGGCCGACGGCCCCGAGCCGTCGCGCCCGCCGGCGGCCGCCAGCGTCGCCCGGGCGCAGGCCAGCCCGAACGACTGCCTCCCATCGCGCGCGGACAGCCCCTCGAGCAGCGCGACGGCTCGGCGGGCATCGGCGGCGGCCCCGGCGGCGTCGCCGGCATCCCGCTTGAGCCGGGCGAGCCGCCTCAGCCCGTCGGCCAGGCTGGCGCGGTAGTCCGGCAC
This sequence comes from uncultured Planctomycetota bacterium, assembly GCA_963815795.1. Lineage (GTDB taxonomy): Bacteria > Planctomycetota > Planctomycetia > Isosphaerales > Isosphaeraceae > JAKAUH01. Next base: position 173,746 of record CAWFIC010000019.1, read on the forward strand.
CTTCAGGTACGCCGAGGCCAGCCCTTCGGCGAGGGCGACGGCCCGGGCGTGGCGGTCGCGGGCCTCGCCGGCCCGGCCCAGGTCGCGGAGTGCGCCCCCGGCGGAGTTCAGCGCGAAAGCGAGGGCGTCGCGATAATCGGGGACGTTCGGGCCATCCCGGGCCAGGGCCTCGAGGAGCGAGCGAGCCGACTCCAGCTCGGGCAGCGCCTCGGCGGGTCTCCCGTCCGTGGTGAGGAGGTTGCCGACCCGGCTGTGACTCACGGCCAGGTCGCGGCGGTATCGGGGTACGTCGGGGTGCTCGGCGACCAGGGCCCGCACCAGCTCCTGGTACTTCCGCTGCTCGCCAAGCGCTCCGGCCAGGTCCCCGGTCGCCTCGAGCAGGGCGCCGAGCCGGGTGTGACTGACGGCCAGGTCGTAGCGGTATTGGGTGACCTCGGGGTGCTCGGCGGCCAGGGCCTGGAACAGCTCCTGGTACCTCCGCTGCTCGGCCAGCGCCCCGGCCAGGTCCCCGGTCCGCTCCAGCAGGCCACCGACCACGTTGTGGCTGACGGCCAGGTCGCTGCGGTAGCCGGGTACGTCGGGGTGCTCGGCGACCAGGGCCTGGAACAGCTCGTGGCCCCTCCGCCGCTCGGCCAGCGCCCCGGCCAGGTCCCCGGTCGCCTCGAGCAGGAGGCCGACCCGGCTGTGGCTCACGGCCAGGTTGCGGCGGTATTCGGGGACCTCGGGGTGCTCGGCGGCCAGGGCCCGGCACAGCTCCTGGCCCCTCCGCTGCTCGGCCAGCGCCCCCGCCAGGTCGCCGGTCTTCTCGAGCAGGCCGCCGACCCAGTTGTGGCTGACGGCCAGGTCGGCGCGGTATTCGGTGACGGCGGGGTGCTCGACGGCCAGGGCCCGTATCAGCTCCTGGCACCTCCGCTGCTCGGCCAGGGCCGCGGCCGTGTCGCCGGTCTTCTCGAGCAGGACGCCGACCTTGTTGTGGCTGACGGCCAGGTCGTGGCGGTATTGGGTGACGGCGGGGTGCTCGGCGGCCACGGCCCGCATCAGCTCCTGGTTCTTCCGCTGCTCGGCCAGCGCCCCGGCCAGGTCGCCGGTCCGCTCCAGCAGGTCGCCGATCGATGCGAGGGACCCAGCCAGGTTGCTCCGGTCGTCGGGGACGGCCGCCCCATCGCGGGCCAGGGTCTCGAGCACCTCGCGGGCCCGACGGAAGGCCGCCAGCGCCTCGACGACCTTCCCGGTCGCCTCGAGGGCCGCGCCGGATCCCTCGAGGGCGGACCCGAGGGCCCGGCGCGCTTCGATCGTCGCCCCCGGCCCGGCTGCCAGCGGCTCGGCCAGCGCGCGGGCCTCCTCGTACACGGCCAGCGCCCCGGCGTGGTCGCCGACCTCCACGGCTTCCCCACCCAGGCCGTTCAGCGCGCGGGCCAGCTCGACCCGGGCCGACGCGCCGGACCCCGGCCGCGCCGCCAGGTCGCGACGGATCGCCACCGCCTTCCTGAAGGCCGCCAGCGCCTCCGGTTTCTGGCCGATCTTGTCGATCAGCTCGCCCAGCTCCGTGTACGACTCGGCCAGCACCGCCTTCGAGCCGGCGTCGGACTGGCCCTCCAGCAGGTCGCCCATCCGGTCGTAAAACCGCCGGGCCGAGCCCAGCAGCTTGTCCCGTAGCGGCCGCAACCGGTCCTCCTTCAGTGCTTCTTCCTCCTCGACTCCCGCCTTGAACGACCGGATCGCCTCGCGGGCCAGCTCGAACCGCGCCTGCACCCGCTCGTTGGCCTCGGCCAACGCCGCGTTGGCCGCGTCCTTCTGCCGGACCGCCTCGCGAAGGGCGACGTTGGCCCGGTCCAGATCGGCGTTCTTTGCCGCCAGCGCCCGGTTGGCCCCGCGCTGCACCGCCAGCACCGCCCCCAGACCGGCCAGCGCCACCAACACCGCCGCCACCGCCGCCGTCACCAGCGGCCAGTGCCGCCGCGCCCACCGTCGGCCGCGCCGCGCCAGCGGCTCGCGCCACGCCGAGACCGACTCGTCGGCCGTCCACCGCTCGACGTCCTCGCCCAGCCCCCGGCACGACGCGTATCGGTCCCCGGGCTCCGTGGCCATCGCCTTAAGGCAGACCGCCTCCAGCGCCTCGTCGATCGACGGGTCGAGCTGCCGCGGCCGCGCGAACTCGCCGCGTTGGACCTTGGGCAGCACCTCGAAGACGTCCCCCTCGAACGGCGGCTTGCCGGTCAGGAGGCAATAGAGCGTCGCACCGAGCGAATAGACGTCGGAGCGGAGGCCGAGCCGGTCGAGGTCCCCGGCGGCCTGCTCGGGGCTCATGTACGCCGGCGTGCCCAGCGCCGAGCCCGGCAGCGTCTCGGCCGAGCCGCTGGCCGATGAGGGCCTGAGCGTCCGCTCGCCCGAGTCGTGGGCCGATTCGACCTTGCCCAACGGCTTGGCCAGCCCCCAGTCGACCACAAGCGTCTCGCCGTGCTTGCCCACGATCACGTTGCCCGGCTTGATGTCGCGGTGCAGCACGCCGCGGCTGTGGGCATATTCGATGGCGTTGCAGACGTCGAGGAACCGGCGCAGGAGCTTGCGCAGCTCCAGCGACCGGCGGCCAGGGTCATGCTTAAAGGACTCATCGGCGTGGTACCGCTCGATCGCCTCCTTGAGGCTGTCGCCCCGGATGAACCGCATGGCGTAATACGGGCGGCCGTCGCCGTAGGAGCCGAGGCCGTACACCGGGACGATGCCGGGGTGCTCCAGGCCGCCGGTGATCTCGGCTTCGATGAGGAACCGCTGCCGGCTGGCGGGATCGTCGGCGTGCTCGTCGAGGATCTGCTTGAGCGCCACCTCGCGATGCAGCTCCACGTCCAGCGCCACGAAGACGGCGCCCAGGCCGCCGCGAGCATGGGGCCGCAGAACGCGGAACCGCTGCCCGTCGGAGGTGGCGATGCCGACGGCGTAGCTGGCGGTGCGGTCGGGGTCGCCGTCGGAGCCGGAGGCGAGCTGGGTGAGGGACTGCTCGATCGCGGGGTCGCACAGCGCGGCGAGCGACTCGCGGGTGGACCGCCCGGCGGGGATGGCGGCGAGGCTCCGGGCGGCGTCGCCGCCGTGCTTCTTCAGGTGCAAGCCGACCATGGCCTCGACGCCGGCGCGCTGGTCGTGGTCGAGATCGCCGCGTGCGGCGAGGTGCTCGGCCAGGGGCCGGGCCTTGTCGCGGGTCCAGGCCTGGAAGGCGGCGACGAGCTGGATCTGGTCGATCAGGCCGTTCTGCAGGGCCAGCAGGCCGAAGAGCAGATCGCGTTCGGCGGCGAAGGCGGCCATGGGGCAAGTCTCCCGGGAGCCCGGCACGGGCGGTGTGCGGTCGGCCCCCGGCGCCGGGGGCCTGCGGCCGTGGTGCGCTGGATCGGTTGAATTATCTCATGACGCGTCAACCGATGCAGCCCCGTCGCAGCCGATCGGACTGCCGGCCCCGCGGCTCCGCCTGCGGGCCGGTCGCCTTTGTGTGCAGGAAGCGCACCGCTGAACCAGCGACCAGAATCTCTACGCTGTTAGGGTCTTCGCCCCAGCCCACAAACCGCGAGGCGCGCTGCGCGCGTCGGTCCGAGCACACCGACGCATTTTCGGGGGTAAGCGCCGTACCCGGTCGCCTGCCACCAGAGGTCGAACGTTCGCCCGCACAGACTGCATTTTCCGTTAGGATTGTTCTTCATCGAACATAATGCCCATTCGGACACTGGACCGCCGGAGTCAGGAAGGTCCGTCATAGGCGATACATCCGCCATATTCTGACGCGAGCGAAACATAAATGGCATTCCCGGACCTTCGCGGCCGGTCCGGCGGGAAGGACAGCCGCAGCCAGGTGATCGGCCGCACGGCCGATCCGTCACCGCCCGCGCGATCCGCTGGCGGACGGACCGCCCGACTCGCCTCGCGGCGCCCGCTTCGGGTACGACTGGGAGAGCAGGAGCTGACGATCGACGACGACCCAGCGGTTCACGTCGGCCCGCAAGCAGCCGGTCCGTTCCCGCAGCTTGGGGTATGGCAACGATTCGCTACAAACTGGGCCATTGGCCGTCAGCCTTTGAGCTAAGTCGGCGACGAGAAGTTCGCGTTCGATTATGAAAAACGAACGGCATTCGCTTCCTGGGGAAAGCCGTCAGGAGACAACGTCTCTCGCCGGCAACTCGGCCGTACCTCGCTTCCAGGGCCGCTTTGCGAGCGTCTGTCAGCTCCGGCATCGAGGAACCGAGTTCGCCTTCCTATGGGAGAAGGCGAACTGACGGTAAGAATCAGAGGTTACATGATACTACCGCCACTCAACTTATAGTCCTGGATTGGTCCTTTTCGGGGCGATGGGCGAAGAACGCCAGGGTCGCCGGAGTTCGCCACGGTCGAGGGGTGGAACAGAAAGCGGAAGGGAAGCCGCGTGATTCGCCGGAAAGGCCACCGGTGCGGGGAGAACGACGGGCCGCCGTCAGCGGGCCGGTCCGATCAGGGCGGCCAGCTCGGCGAGGAGGAGAGCCTCTCCCCGACGACGGGATGCCCGGGGCACGCGGCTACCCGGGCGCACCCCATCCGCGGCCGGGTCGGACGATCCCCGCGTCGGCCAGGTCCTGCTCCAGCCCGGCGCGGCGCGGAGCAGGCGGCGGGCGATCCGGGGCATGAGCTGCGAGGCCCGCGACACGTGCATCCCGGCCTCCCCAGCCGCCGCGGTGAGGTTCGCCGCGCGGCCATCGAGGAAGGCCCGGAGCAGCCGCCGTTCGGCGTCGGATAGCCCCGAATCCAGGTCCGCGACCGCAAGGGCGATCGCCTCCTTCGCTTCGGCCGCCGCGCGGCGGCGGGAGCGGTCGCCGCGGTCCCCCAGCCGGGCGGCGAAGCCCGAGAGATCGACCCCGCGCGCCGCGGTGATGTCGCCGACCCGCGCCGCCGAGTGCTGATGCGCGTATTCGTCGCGGAGGGCCCGCTCGACCCGCAAGCGGATGCAGCCGGCCAGGCCGTCGTCCGCCGGGTGATATTCGCGCACGGCGTCCATCAGCGCCTCCAGGGCGGCGCCGTGGTAGATCCCCGGATCCTCGCCCGCCCGCATCAGCCGCCGGCGGACGAAGGCCCGCGCCGGGTGCTCCGCGTAGCCCGCGTACATGGCGGCAATGGTCGAGTCCAGCACGGCCCGCGCCCGATCGCCGTCGAGCCCGTCGGGAGCCATGGCGCGGTGTGCCGCCAGGATCGCGGCGGCGCGGTCGGCGTCCGCCCGATCCTGCGGCCGGTCGAGCTGCCGGGCCTCGTACTCGAGCCGGGTGCGGACAGATTCCGCCTCGGTGCCGATCCGGTCGGCCAGCCAGCCGATCGGGTCGCGCAGGCCCTCGGGATCGCGCCTCCAGTCGCCGCGGATCAGGGCTTCCAGGGGCGAGAGCGATCCGGTGCGGTCGAAGTGGCGCGGCGGGTGCGAGGATTCGGGCATGGCAGGAGCTCTAGCGCAGCCGGCGGAGGAGGGCAAGCGCAAAGACGCGGCGGTCCTGTCTCAGCCTTTTCGAGGTAGGGGCATCCCATCGACTCGACATTCCCCGCCCTCGCCCCTTGCGGTACGATAGGGCCGGGAGGGCACCGCCATGCAAACCGTGACGCTGTCCGAAATGGCCGTCGCCGTGCTCCGCCTCCACGTCGAGGGCGAGCGGATGCCAGCCAATGGACGGAATCGGCCCGCTTATCAAGAGTTGGTCAAAGCCGGGATCATGGAACCGGTGCCGGGGTTGGATGGAGTCTACCGCTTGACCGCCAACGGCAGGAAGCATCGGGATTCCATCGTCGAAAGAGAGACGGAGCGGATTGAACGCGAGCGATTCGACCCTCCGGACGCGAGCCATCTCTCGGGAGCCGCCCGGGAGCTGCTGCGGCGATTGATCGCCGCTCGCGTCGAGGTCACGCCCGAGGATCGGCCCGCCTTCCGCGAGCTGGCGGCGGCCCGGATCATCCTGCTGGGTCATTCCTTCGCCGGGGGCCCCGAATCGTCCTACCGCTGGACCTACCATGGGTGGCACCGGCGGTTCGAGCTCCTGGGTGGCGCGAAGGAAGCGGTCTGATCGGACGGATGAAGGCCGCGGGGCCAGCCCATGTTGCTCCAGATCGGCGAGACGATCCGCCGCGCCGACCGAGGTCGCCGGTTGAATCCCGGTCATGGTCCGCCGGGTCCTCGCCCCGGTGTCGCAGCCTACCTCGCCCTGGCCCGATTCAATCGCCGCGCCTGGTCGCTGATCGGCAGCTCCGTCCTGGCCGCCGCCTTCAGGGCCTCGGCGTGCCGGCCGCCCGCACGGAGTTCCTCGTACTCGTGCGCGATGGTCGCGTCGATGCGGTCCTTGAGCCGCATCTTCGGCCAGATCCGCCCTCCCTTTTGGCCTTTCAACAACTCCGGATTCAGCACACCCGAATCCACCACGGCGCCGGTCGTGTTCTCGCCGCCCTGTTGCCCGCGCGGGTTGAAGGCTCGCCACCGGCCATCCCCGCCGTAATCCGTCTGCCCGATCCGGTCTTCGGGGATGCCGAGCTCTCTCATTCGCCCGCGGACGTAGCGTTCGCCCACGTCCTCCCATTCCTGGGCGATCTGGCTGGCATGCCGGCCGGGATGGGCCGGCCGACCGCCGCGCGCCGAGGGCGGGATGCCGATCATCCCCGGTGGTTTATTGGGTGGGTTGTCGCTCATGTGATCATGGTAGCGGACTCTCCGGTCGGGCGCAAGCCGCCCTCCGAAGCGGTGGCGAGGCCGGCGTGCGCCGAGGCCGGCGCAGCCGGTCACTTCCGCCAGCGGGGTGCGATCGCGTCCTCGGGGCCGTCGAACATCGTGAGCTGCACCGGCGGCGCCGGCAGGTGCAGGTCGAGCGTCCCCTTGGCCGCGCGCCAGAAGCCGATCGGGTCTAAGCCCAGCGCCTTGCGGATGGCCGCGGCGGCGCCCTCAGGCAGCTTGGCCAGGAAGTCGCGGCGGGTGCTGCGATACGCCTCGTTGACCCAGCGGCGGTACGCTTTCGCGAGGCGTCTCTTCATCGATTTCCGCTGCCGAACGCGGCGGTTGTACGGGCAGTCGTCTTCGAAGACGTAGAGCACATAGAACGGATCGACCGGGTCGTCGGGGCGGAGCGGCCGGAAACCCAGGAACGCGCCCCAGTGCTTCCGCAGGCCGATCGCCAGCGCCTCGCCGGCATGGCCGATGACCGTGGCGTGCTCGAACTCCGCCCGCACGAGCGGGCTGGCGCGCAGGCCGGCCTCGGTGTAGATGCCGGGGAAATCCGCGAGCAGCCCCCGGACCGCCTCGTTGGCCAGCGCCGCGGAGGCCAGCTCGGGCCGGGCAACACTGGCCCGCACCAGCATCGCCGCCGCGGCGTCGGGCAGGCCGTCACGCCGCGGGCCGTCGTTCACGCTCCGCCGTCGCTGGTTCATCGCCGTCGCTCCAGGTCCTCGGCGATCCTTCCCCTCCGCCCGAGCTTCTCCCGTCGCCGCTCCTCCGCGTCGCGCCGCCACGCGCCGGCCTCGTCCTCGATCACGATCCGGAAGCCGAACATCCCGCCCCGGGCGGCGAGGACGACGGCCTCCGGCGTCCATTCGGTGAATTGCAGCGGCCCGGCTCCGGTCAGATAGAGCCGGCCCTCGTCGGTGATGTGGAAGTCGCGGCCGACGTCCACGACCAGGGCATGGAGATGGGCGGGGTCGCCGGAGGCGCCGTAGCCCGACCAGGCGAACCGGCCGTCGCGAAGGATGATGTGGGCGATCATGGGCGTGGCTCCGGCTCGGGGGCATCGGGGTCGAACAGCGGCCGGGGGTCGCCGGCGGCGGTGAGGTCCCGGTAGCAGGCGAGCACCTCGGCCGGCACTGGCAGACCGAGCCGGACGGCCCGCCGGATGTGCCGGTAGTGGTTGGCGCGGGCGAGCGCCGCGCGGCCCTCGGCCCGGCAGCGATCCCGCCAGCCGACGAGCGCGGCGGCCAGGCCGTAGCGGCTCGCGGGCGCGTACTGGCCGATCGACTTGAGCCAGCGGCGCAGCTCGCGGGCCGGCAGCCTCTTGAGCCGGCCGATGGTGGCGTTTGCGAGGTAGCCGCGGAGCTGGCAGGCGACGAGGATGCGGTCGAGGAGCGCCGCCCGGCTGCCGGAGTGGGGCACGCCGAGGACCTGGGCGAGCGCCGACAGCTCGGCGGCCGGGTAACGGCCGAGCGCCTCCCTGCTGATCGCCCCGGGACCTAGCGCCAGGATCGAGCCGCGCGGGACGGAGAGGGCGCCGGGCGTCCCGGCGAATTCGTGCAATAGCATCTGCCAGGGCTCGCGGTCGTCCATCGGTCAGTCCTCCGGGGCGGCGGGGGACTCGCCGCGGGGATCGTCGTCGCGCCGTTCGTCGCCGTCTCCCTCGTCGCCGGTGTGGTCGATCGTCTTGACAAGCCACTTCCCGTCGCCCGCGAACGGCTCGTAGCAATCGAGGTCGCCGTCGTTGGCGTACTCGACGCCCTGGCGGAACGCCTCGGCCTCCTCCCGGGTGGCGAACTCGTGATAGATGCGCAGGCCCATCGCCTCATCTCCTTTCGCAAGTGTCATGGTCGCGGGTCAGCCGGTCATCGGGCCGGTTCCGTCCGCTTCGTCCTCCGCTGGCTCCACCATCGGCGTGCGGCCCAGGGAGGCGCAGGCGGCCAGGTAGGCGTCGGCCAGGTCGATCCAGTCCCGATCGCCGGCCGGCGCGAGGAAACCTCCTTCATCCCGGACGCAGCCGCCGGTGGCCTCGATGGTCGCGATCAGGGCGTCGAGCGCCTCCCGAGGCGATGGAGTCGGGGCGGCCGGATCGGCATCGGTGCGAGCGGCGGTGGGGTCGGCCCCGGGCTTGAGGCCGGCGCCTTCCATCACGCCGGACACCCATTCGATGGTCTCGCAGCTCCACTCCTTCTCCGGGTCGAACGCGCCGCTGCGCGCGTCCCGCCAGAGGATGGCCTGGATCTCGGCGACGATCTGTTCCAGTTGTTCGCAGGTCAACTCGCGTGGCATCTTCATGGCTCGGTCCTCGTATCGGGGTGGATTCGGTCGGTCGGTGCGCATCGGGTCGGGCCGCCGGGAGGGCCAGCGGAGATGCGGGCGTTTCTCCGAGGGGAGGCGGGGCGTCCCTGCCCCGCGCCGGTCAGTTCTCGCTGATCTGCTGCGTCAGCTCCCACAGCGAGCGGTTGATCGCCAGGTCGGCGGTCACGCCCCGGATCGCCCGGGTCGTCACCGGTCGGCCGCGGGCCGTGGTGCCGGAGAGGCCGCCCCGGATCAGGTGCTCCTGGATGACCTGGCTGGTCGTCCACAGGTCGCGGGCCCCGCCCTCCCGCGGGGCGTCCTCGGCGCGGCGGGCGCCGAGCAGGGCAGCCGGCTCGATCGACGGCGACGGCCGGAGCCTCCACGCCTCGGCGGCGAAGGCGAGCTGGTGCGGGCGGTCGAGGTCGATCCCCTTCCAGCCGTCGATCTGCCGCATGAGTTCGGGGATGCCGTCGGTGATCCGGGCGGTGGCGTCCTTGATCTGGGCGAACAGGTCGCGGCGGCCCGAGTGGCGGATCGCGAAGGAGCCGAAGTCGGCCGCCTGCACGACCAGGCCGTTGCCGCACACCACGCGGAAGACGCCGGTGAACAGGCGATAGGCGCTGCTCCTGTCGTGGCTGTTGACCAGCACGATCTCGGGGACCTCCTGGCTGGCCGTGGCGCCCAGGAAGTCGGCGTGGCGGAGTCGGAGCAGGTGGCGGGCGAAGGGCCGTTTGCCCTCGATGCGGCTGTGGCTCTGCGTCGCCCGGGTGACGCGGAACCCCTGGTCCTGCATCAGCTCCAGGACCTCGTGCGTCGGGACGAAGCGATACGTGTCGGGGCGGGTGCCATCCCAGGGCCTCGCGGCGAAGACGGAGGGGGCGGCGGCGCGGATCTGGTCGAGCGTCAGGATCGTCATGGCGGATGCCCTTCACGGTGGTGATGGTGCGGGGAAGGCCTCCGTGCCGGTCGATGGCCCGGCGTCCGTGCCGGGCCGGCGTGCGGCGGATCACTGGCCGTCCCAGGGCTCACAGCGGCGATGGTGGACGTCGGCGATGACCAGGTGCAGCAGGGCGGCTAGGTTGGGCAGGTCGCTGGCGTTGAAGGTGCGGGTGTACTGCCAGTTCCCCTCCTCGTCGGTGTAGAGCCGCTCTAAGGACACGGAGTAGCGGACCCCGAACTCCCCCTCGTTCTCCCAGATGGCGGCCTGGCAGAAGCCCAGGCGGATGCGGTGGACGGGGCGGTTGCCCTCCTCCTCGGCCCCGGCCGGTGGCGCGGGAGCGGGCGCCGGCGCGGCAGGCGCCGCGGCCGGCTTCGGGGCGGGACGGCCCGGATCGCGGGCCGGGCGGCTGACGGGGGTGTTGGTGCGGGCCATGGTCGGTCTCCTTGGGATCAAGTGGTCGGGATGTCCGGGTGAGTGCGTCGCGCGCTCACCCGGGACGCAGGCCACAAAAAGGGGGGTGAGCGGAGTCGAGGATTCCCGCAGCGTCTGCACAAGCCGCAGGCGCGGAAGATGCGGAAGGAACATGTGTCAGTCCTCGACGGAGCGAGGGGGGAATCCCCTTCCGGATGCGCAGGGATCGGGAGGGGGCGAGGTGGGTGTAGGGACTCCAGCGGGCGATCAGCCGGGTCAACGGCGCCGGGCGGCGGGGCGGGGGGCGGTGACGCGCTCGGCCCATCCGCGGGGCGTCTCGTCGAAGATGGGGTCGTCGTCCGGGCCGAGGATGACGGGCAGCTCGATGCAGGTCTCCTCGCCGCCGGCCAGCTTCTCCGCGGCCAGGCGGTGGATGTGGCTCTCGGCGGCCCGCTTGTGCAGCCAGGCGTTCATCTCGCCCTCGTCGCCGTGGAACCAGCGGGCACAGGTGACCATGTAGCCCTTGCGGCCGATGGCGGCCATGTGGCCGCGGCCATGCTTCTGGTACGTTGCGATCCCACCTTCCCGGCCCATCCGGCAGCAATAGCACGGGACCGGACGACGCGCAATCCCCGGTGCGCCGGCGGGAAGGTCCCGGCCGGTCGATTGGCGCTTGAATCGACCGGCCGACCGGCTATGCTGCCGCCGTCAGCTCACCCATCACGGCGGCGGTCATGGTCGCAGAAACCGATCCGGCAAGCGTGCAGTTCGGCCGCAACCTCCGGCGGCTCCGGTCGCTCGCCGGCCTCTCGCAGGCGGAGGTCGGGAGGCGGCTGGGCGTCAGCTTCCAGCAGGTGCAGAAGTACGAGAAGGGCTCGAACAACGCCAGCGTGCCGACCCTTTGCCGCCTCCGGGCCATCCTCGGCTGCGAGCTCGCGGAGCTGCTGGAGGGCCTGGGCGGCACCCCGGCGGCGGACGAGGCGGCCGCCGCGGCAGACGCCCGGCGGCAGCGGATGGCCCGGCGCCTGTCGAGGGCGTTGCTAACGATCGACGACCCGGCCGTGCAACAGGGGTTGATCCGGCTCGCGCGGTCGTTAGCGGTCCGCCCGCGCGGGATGCATGGACATTGCGGGCCGGAGAAGATTCGAGCTGCTGATGCCACTTGACCGAGAATGACGCCGCCGTCGAGCGGTTACTTGGGGAGCGATCAGGGAAGGGCGTACGTCACGAAACATAAGTCCGTTTCCCGGACGCGATGCCAACAAGAGCCGAACAGGCGACGTCACGAGCGGAACATCGACTAAATTCGGACGCGATCAAACATAAGCGCCAATACCGGACGCAGGGCGGCCAGCGCCGGGTCGTCGTCCTTCACCCCAGAAGCGCCGGCGGCTGCTGCCTGGGTTCGGGAGGTCGTCGATCCGCGTGGTCCGTGGTTCGGCGGCCCTCCGACGCTTCGGTCGATCCGACCGACACGCGCCGTCCCGAAGGCGAGGGAATCGTCTACGTTCGGCCGCCCGATTGTCGAGCGGCGCCCGGTTGCCGGCCGGTAGCAGGCGGCATGGATTCTGGGCTCTCCGGCACTCACGACGATGGCCCCCCGTCGGTCCCGTCCCGACCGGGTGGACGTCGGGGCTTCGGAGATGCCCTCCGCGAACCGGCGGATCGACCGACACAACCATGCCTCCGCCTTCGCCGGCCCGTCGGTCAGCGTCCCCTCGGAGTGCCGGCGGATCAAGGCCGCGATCTCGTCGGTGAGGTCCGGCGCCGCGGAGCGCTGGGCGCACCGGCCGCGGATCGCACCGAGCCGTGGCGGCTCATCCTCCCGCTCCTCACGTCAACGCAACCGATCGAACGACCACCGCTCCGCCGAGGGGGCAGCGGGGCCGGGGCCTTCGCTGCGGCGACGCGCGCCGGCGATCTCCCTGCCGCGGCCGGTCGCTTCGTGACGATTTGCGCCGGTATCAACCGGCCAGCCCTGATTTGCGCCGGACGCGCTGCGCGAATCGGTCCACGCGGATGACTTGAAGCCTGTGAAGGCCTCGGGCGATCAGCTCGTGGCCGTCGTGTGCCTCGAGCTGAAAGGAGATCGTCGTCCCCTCGGCCTGCAAGACCCGGGCCCGGCAAATCACCGCTTGCCCCACCGGCGTGGGAGCGGTATGCCGAACCTCGACATACGTCCCCACCGTGCTCTCGCCCGGCGACAGGAAGGGCAGGACCGCCTCCCGCGCCGCGTGCTCCAGGAACCAGATCAGCCATGGGGTCGAGAGCACCGCCGGCATCGCGCCGTCCGCGAAATCAATCGCGTGGCCGTGCTCGACCACGAACCGCCGCTCGCCGATCGTGCCGACCTTGGGGCCGCCGTTCATCTCACCACCCCCGGGCTGCTCTTCAGCGCCCGCCGGAGCCATCCGGGGAGCACAGCGCACCGCACGCGTCCGCCACGGACTCGTCGGCGAGGCGGAACCCTTCCCGCGCCGTGGCCGCGGCGACTCCGGCGTTGACCGCGGCGACGACATCGACCAGGGCGTTCACGACGTCATCCCCGATGCCGGCCGCGCGGGCCCTGGCGATCCGATTCCGCGTACAGACCTGGCAGCCCCGCGTCAGGGTGACCACCAGCCCGACCAGGTGCTTCTCCCGGTCGGTCAGCAACGCGCTTTCATGAACCTGACTGAGATAGTCCTGCACCAATGCGCCATCGTATCCCATCATGGAACTCCCGTCTTCGTGAGGTCAGGGGACGATCTCGACGCCACTCGCTCCCAGGGGCGGTGCCTCGACCGCAATGCGGCTGCCGGGGGCGACCGGATACAAGTTCAGGGGGGAACCGGTCAGGATCGTCTGGCCCTTCCGGAGCTGGAGCCCGGACCGCGCCAGCCGGCCGGCTAACCACCGCAACGATTCGATCGGGTCGATGAGCGCCTCGGGACCTTCCACGGCGCCGACCGTGACCTCGTTGATGCGGAGGCTCAGGCGGTCCGCGAAGCTCGCCGGCCCGGGGCGGGCCGGTCCCCCCTCCTCGACCACGAATCCCGCGTGCATGCCCCCGCTCGCGATCAGCCACCGCGCGGGGGGCCAGGCCTCGGGTACGACATAGTGGTGCAACTCGATCACGGGAAAGGCGGCCTCGATCGCCTCCCGACACGCCCGCTCCGAGACGGCCGTCCCGGACAGATCGCGGCCGAGACGCACCGCCAGCTCGCCCTCCACGGCGAGATTGGCGAAGGCCGCGTGGGAGAGGCAGGCGCCGGAGCGAAAACATCCCGTGTCGAAGACCCTGCCGAAGATCGGCTCGTGCACCCCCAACTGCTCCTGGATGGGCCCGCTGGTACAGCCGACCTTGTAACCGATGATCCGCTCGCCCCGGCGCTCGCGGAGCCGGCCCACTTCCGCCTGGACGGCGTAGGCCTGTGCGATGGTCAGCCCCGAGGAGGGGCATGAGAGCGTCCCCGGCGTCCTGGCGTCGTAGCCGGCCAGCAGGGAGGTCGCCAGGCACCGCAGTTCATCGGGGCTCACTCTTTCCATTCCTTGATCTTGATGTCCTTGAATTGCACTTCCATCGCCGCTCCCGTGTGGGGCTGGAGCGCGATGACGCCGCCGAGGTCTCCCGTCGGGTCCTCCACATCGACGGATTCGACGCCGTTCAGGACCAGCCGGACGTGGTGCCCCCTGGCGGTGGTCTCATAATGGTTCCACTCGCCGGGCTTCACCCTCCCGACGGCCTCGGGGGCGGGCCGCTTGATGATGAGCCTCTTCGGGCTGCCTTCCTCCAGGAGCAGGCCCCAGAATCCCTTCGCGACGTCGGCCTGGTAGCCCCGGGCCGTGCCGTCGGGAAGGATCCGGGTCCGGAACTGGATCCCGCTGTTGCCTCGGTCGCCGACGAGCCGGACGGAGACCTTCAGGGTGAAGTCAGTGTACTTCCCCCTGGCCGCCAGGAAGGTATTCTTCTCGAGTCGATCCCCGCCGTGTTTGCCGACGATCATGCCGTCCTTGACGCTCCACAACTCCGGCCTGGTCGCATCCCAGCCTTGGAGATCCTTGCCGTTGAAGAGCGGCTGGAAACCTTCCGGATCGTCGGCGCGACCGGCGCGGTCGGCCCGATACCGCCCGCGGCGATCCCGATGGCCAGTGAGAGTGCGACGGTGCCGGCCCGATTCATGGAATGGCCCCTTTGGTGCGCGGTCGTGCTATTCGGCGAAGGCCAGCTTCTGCTGCTGGTCGTCCCACGTCACTTTCTTCCCGCTGCGCAGCGCCGCGTTGCCGATCTGGGCGGCCCGCGCGGCGGCCACGCCGACGCGGATCGGGGCATTGGGCTCCTTCCGGCTGCGGATGCAATCCAGCCAGTTGCGCAGATGGTCGGAGGTCCCCTCGTGCTCGGATTCGACGTACAACCTGGGCTCGGGCCGCCAGCGCCGCTCGGCCCGGTTGAACTTCGGCCAGCCGCGGCCGCGATCCTCTTCGTACAGAGACAGCGCGGCCCGACTGATTTCCAGGGTCGCCTTGGAGCCGCGGAAGATGATGCTGCCGAAATCCATCCCCAGGGAGTGACCGCCCGTATAAGTCACCAGCAACCCCTTGGGATACTCCAGCGTACAGCTCAGGCTATCCGGACACTCGAAGGGCCAGTCTTAGGCGTGGCCGATGCCGACGGCGCTCGCCGGCGTGTCGTACTCCATGTACCAGTGAATGGTCTCGATCGCATGGGTCATCAGGTCGGCGAGATTGCCGCCGCCGAAATCCCAGAACTGCCGCCAGATCCGGAACTTCATCGGATGGAACGGCTGGGTAGGCGCCGATCCCAGCCAGGCCTTCCAGTCGAGACCGGCCGGAGGCTCCTGATTCCTGGGAAGATTATGGACTCCTCTCACGCCATAATTCATGAACCAGAAGGCGTCCACGAGCCGCACGACGCCCAGGGCGCCCGAGGCGATGATTTCCTTGCCCCGGACGTAGTGAGGCCAACTGCGTTGCTGGGTACCGGTCTGCACGATCCGGCCGCTCTTCTCCACGGCCCGGATCGCCTCGGGACCTTCCTCGAGGGTGTGGGTCGCCGGTTTCTCGAGGTAGACGTCCTTTCCCGCGGCGACCGCATCGATGAGCATTTGCTTGTGTCAGTGGTCGGGGGCCGCGACGATCACGGCTTGCACTTCCTTCCGATCCAGGAGCTTGCGGTAGTCCAGGAACTTGACCGTTTTCGGACCGGCCTTGGCGGCGGCCTGGTTGCGATGGGGCTCGTAGACGTCGGCCACGGCCACCAGGTCCGCGCCGTCCACGGGCTTGGTCTTCCATTGGGGGATCCCGCCCTGAACCAAATCCCTCGGTTTCGGTATCAGGTGATCCATCAACTGCAACGCCCGGCCGCCTGTCCCGATCACGCCGATCTGCACCCGATCATTGGCTCCGACAACGGCGGCAGAGGAACGGGCGCTCAACAGGGACGAAGCGACATGCCCCGCTCCGGCGCCAGCGGAACCCTCGAGAAAGCGGCGTCGCGTGGTTTCATCGTTGGCTTTCATGCTGGTCGTCCCTCACCAGGGTCCGCAATCTCGAATGGAAAATGCCCCGATCAATCTCCCAGCTCAAACGGTGGGCCCAGCAGCTCTTTCCACTGCTTCTTCTGGGCGTCGCTGAGGACGGCTTCGAGCTTCTTGGCGTGGTCCTTGCGGAGCTGCTCGACTTTCGGTCGAATCTCGTCCGGATTGCCGCCCGATTGCGCCTGCTTGATCAGGGGCTCGACCTTCCTATGCAGCTCCTGCGTGATGGCCACGAATTGCTTCATTTGCTCCTGCGTGATCTTCAGCTCTCTCCGGACGTCGTCCTGGCCGAGTGCAAAGCTGCCCTCTTGCTGAAGCGTCACTTGACGCAGCCGATTCAGTTGATCGGGCTGGAGCACTTCCTTCAGGTTCTTGGCGAGCTTCTCCCGAGCATTCTTCCTGTGCTCTTGAAGCTTTTTTTCACGTTCCGGCCCCGTCTCGGCCAACGACTCGAGGAAGGGGCCCGTTTCCATGACCCGCTCCATCAAGA
Organism: uncultured Planctomycetota bacterium; assembly: GCA_963815795.1. Classification (GTDB taxonomy): domain Bacteria; phylum Planctomycetota; class Planctomycetia; order Isosphaerales; family Isosphaeraceae; genus JAKAUH01. The sequence continues at coordinate 190,116 of CAWFIC010000019.1, forward strand.
GCTGCATCAGCTTCTCCCTCTGGTCGTCGGAGACCTTGAGCTCGTCCAGGACCTTCTCGCGGAAAACGATGAAGGGAGTGCCCAGGGCCTCCACGACCTGCTTGCGGTTCTCCTCCGGCACCTGGGCGGCGGCTCTCTGGAAAGACTGGCCCCAGAGCGCTGCCACGGCGAGCGCCATCAATCCGACGCGGAAGCGAATGCGGCTCTTCATTGGGTTCCCCTCTTCGTTTGAGCTCGTCTCGTATGCAACCCATCCGCATGAACGAACAGCGTTCTCCAGTCGTGGGCACTGGCGGCCCGGATCCGGCAATCGCGCCATGGCTGTCGCCGTTTCATCAGCGGCGAGTCGGGCCAATCATTCCCTTGCCGATGAGCCGCGAACGCAGAGCGACTGCTTCAGTTGCTCCTTCAGGAAGTCGAAGTGTCGCGCCATCATGTGTCGATCTTTCTGGGTGCGGGTGAGCATGATCGAGCCCTCGACGATGGCGACGATATAGCGCGCCAGCGCAGCGGCGTCCCCAGACCGCTCCGGGCAATACTTGGCCGCGGCGGCGGCTAGGTGCGGCCGGAACTCCAGCTCCATCTCGTCGAAGCACTCGGCCAGCCGCCGCCGGAAGGCGTCGTGTGTATCGCTGAGCGTCGTGCTGAGGTTGCCGATGACGCAGCCCCCCTTTCGCTGCTCGCGGCGGCGAATCATCCGCTGAATCGCGTCCAGTCGCCGGAACACCGGCTGCAACGGGTCATCCTCGTCGGGCGGCGGCAGGCGTTTCTCGATCTCCTCCAGCAGCTTCCGACGCTTCTCCATGTGGCGGTCGATCACGGCGAAGCCCAGATCTTCCTTGCTGCCGAAGTGGTGGAAGAATGCCCCTTTCGTCACCTGCGCCGTCTTCAGGACCTCCTCCAGCTTGGTATCGTGGTAGCCCTTCAGGGCGAACAAACGCGCCGCCTCCCCCAGGATCCTCTCCCGTGTCTCCACCGCCCTGGGCTGCCTGACGGTCCTCATCGGCTGCTCCAAAAAACAGGGTAGTCGGTTTGTTATTGGAACGCCGACGGAGACCGCAGTCAAGGCCCCTGGGATCGTGTGATGGTCACTGAGGCGTTTCAGGACCAAGGTCAGGCGATCGTCGCCGAACTCGAGACCTCCGGTCCGCCAGACGGCGGCGACCCTTCGGGTGCCCGGGGACCCGCGCCGAACGGAGGAGACCTTCGGTCCGGGAGTTCGGCGGAGTCGGGGGACCACTGCGTTGAACATCGTCATCCGTAAGCACGAATCACTATATCCTGTGTTGGGAGTATCGCGTGGGCTTGCCAAGACGGATTGATCACGCGCTTCGGTCCGACACACGCATGGCGCTAGCATAAGCCTTTGGGCTTGTGAGGGACCACGGGTGGGACGCCTCCGCGCGCTCCGCCGGGTCTGTCCGTCACTCGACGCGAACTTCGATGATTCGCCTGGCGGTGCGTGATCGTCTCGCGGGTACCGTCATCGGCCGCCGATGGACCCGCGATCCTTCGCTCGCAGGCCCGGCGCCTCGAATCCGCAGTGAACCTTAGTCCATGCGCCGACGTAGGATAGGGTATGATCACTTACCAACCCTTTCCCACCGAGGCGATCTCGATCGTCCCGCCCCGAGACGCCCGGACCGACCCCAGGACGAGCCTGGATCGGCTCCGCGCCCGCTTCGCGCGCAACGACGGCCTCCCGTTCGCCGACGTCCTGACCGAGGCCCGGATCCACGACGCCCTCAACGAGCATGGCGTCCGGTACCGGGACCGGCTGTTCAGCCCGGTCACGACCATCTGGGGCTTCCTCTCCCAGGTCCTCAGCGACGACCAGAGCTGCCGCGACGCCGTGACGCGCATCATCGCCCACCGCGCCGCCAACGGCCTGGAGATCTGCTCGCCCAACCCGGCCAGCTACTGCAACGCCCGGGGCCGCCTCCCCACCGGCGTCCTGTGCACCCTGGCGAAGCGGACCGCCCGGGAGCTGCAGGCCGGGACCGCGCGGGAGTGGAAGTGGAACGGGCGGGACGTGTTCATCGCCGACGGGTCGCACGTCTCGATGCCCGACACGCCGGAGAACCAGGCGGCCTACCCCCAGCCGCCGACGCAACAGCCGGGGCTGGGCTTCCCGCTGGCGCGGGTCGCCGTGCTGCTGTCGCTGGCGACCGGCGCCTGCCACGACCTGGCCATCGCGCCGTACGAGGGCAAGGGCACCGGCGAGACCACCTTGTTGCGGACGATGTACGGCGCCCTCAGGCCCGGCGATGTGCTCCTCGCGGACGCGCTGTTCGACAACTACTTCCTGGTGTGTGAATTGCGCCGCCGCGGGATCGATGTCGTCGTCCGCGCCCAATACGAGCGGGTGGGGAGCCAGGTGCTGCGAAACCGGCCCGACGGCGAGATCCTCCTCTGGCGGCGGCCCAACAAGCCGCGCGGGATGACCGGCGAGCAGTACCGCCACTACCCGGAGGTCCTGCTGATGCGCCAGGTGAGCGTCGATGCCCGCGACAAGGAGAACCGCGCCGAGCGGTTCAAAGTCATCACCACGATCCTGGACGCGGCGATCGACGGCGGGCAGATCGGTGACCTGTACGAGCGGAGGTGGGAGGGGGAGATGTCCCACCCAGACTACCCCTCAAGCGACGGGCTATATCGCAGGGAGCGGGCCGCCTAGAATCGGTGTGACCGCGCTGCTTCAGCTCGCGCGGTGGTGCCAGTCACGGTTCGGCGAATCGCTCGGCCAATCGCCCGGAGGGCCATCATGTCCCACACCCGACACTCCACCGTCCCCCCCGCGCCCGCGGCTGACGCGGCCCCGCGAGCCGCTGACCCGAGCCTGGACGGGCCTCCCCCCGTCGAGGCGTCAGGGAGTCCTGCTGGTGCTCAGCCAGATCATCGCCAAGGGCCTCTCCTCCACGGTGCGGAAGGAGGCCCGCTATGAGCGTCGCTGAATCCACCCCCGCTCCACCGACGCCCGACCCCTCGGCGGGCCCGGCCATCCTGCCGGCCCACTTGCTCGCGGCGCGCTCCGCCAAGGTCCGCGACCATCACCTCGATCGCAAGGCCATCGTCTATATCCGCCAATCGAGCCCCCAGCAGGTGGCCGAGCACAAGGAGTCGACCGCCCGCCAATATGCCCTGGCCGATGTGGCCGTCGCGCTGGGCTGGCCCCGCGATCGCGTCGAGATCATCGACGCTGACCAGGGGCGCACCGGGCAGACGGTCGAGGGTCGCCACGGCTACCAGTACATCCTTGCTGAACTCAGCCTTGATCATGTCGGCATTCTTCTGGGTCAGGACGCGAGTCGCCTGGCCCGCTCCGACCCGGACTGGGTTCCCCTCGTGCGGTCATGCGGCCTGTTCCGCGCCCTCCTGGGCGACTACGATGGGCTCTACGACCCGACCGACTTCAACGACCGTCTGCTCCTGGGGCTCAAGGGCATCATGAGCGAGGCCGAGTTGCACTTCCTCCGCGCCCGGATGCACGAGGGGCGGCTGAACAAGGCCCGCCGCGGCGAGCTGTTCAACCACGCGTCGATCGGCTATGTCCGCGAGCCGGGAGGCGGCCCGGCCCTCGACCCCGACGAGCAAGTTCAGCAGGTGGTGCGCCTGGTCTTCGACCCATTCGATCGCCGGGGGACCTTGCACGGGCTGCTGCGCTACCTGGTCCATCACGGGATCCGCCTGCCGATCCGGCCCCATGCCGGGCCGAATCGGGGGAAGCTGGAGTGGCGCCGCCCCGATCGGGAGACGCTCCAGAATATGTTACATCATCCGGTCTATGCCGGTTACTATCGTCACGGCCACCGCGCGCTCGACCCGCGCCGGAAGGTGCCGGGGCGGCCCGGGACGGGGCGGACGATCAACCAGCCGGAGGATTGTGCGGTGCTGCTGGAGGGCCGCTGCCCGGCCTACATCACGCCGGAGCGGTTCTGGGCCAACCAGGAGCGGTTGGCGGCCAACCGCGCCCGCTCCGATGCGGCGGGGGCGGTGCGCCAGGGGCCCTCCCTCCTGGGGGGATCCTCCGGTGCGGGCGATGCGGGCGGCGGATGACGGTGGCCTACAGCGGCCCGGCCAGCCGCCTGCGCTACCTCTGCAGCCGGGCGATGGCGGACTACGCCGAGCCGGTGTGCCAGGGCCTGGCCGGCGGCGTCCTGGATGACCTGGTGGCCGCCCAGGTCCTGACGACGCTGGAGCCGGCGGCACTGGAGCTGAGCCTGATGGCAGCGGACGACCTGGAGCGCGAGCGGGCGCGGCTACATCAGGATCGCCGGCAGGGGCTCGAGCGGGCCCGCTACGAGGCGGAGCGGGCCTTCCGGCAGTACGACGCGGTTGAGCCGGAGAATCGCCTGGTGGCGCGGGAGCTGGAGCGGCGCTGGGAGGAGGCGCTGAAGGAGCAGCGTCGGCTCGAGGAGGAATACGCCCGGTTCTCGCGGGATCAGCCCCGGGGCTTGTCGGCCGACGAGCGCGAGCAGATCCGTGCCTGGGCGCGGGACCTGCCGGCCCTGTGGCGCGCCGCGACGACGACGGCCGCCGACCGCCAGCGGATCGTCCGGTTGTTGGTCCAGGAGGTGGTCGTCACGGTCCGCGGGGAGAGCGAACGGGTCAACGTGACCATCCACTGGGCGGGGGGCTTCCGCAGCGACCACGAGCTGGTGCGGCCGGTGCAGCGCTACCGGCAGATGGCCGACTTCGAGGGGCTGCTGAACCGGATCGACGAGCTCCGCGCGGCGGGCCGGACGCTGACCGAGGCGGCCGAGCAGTTGAACCGCGAGGGCTTCCATCCGCCGAAGCGCTCGGCGACCTTCACGGGCGCCATCCTGGCCGGTTTACTCGCCCGGCGCGGTCGGACGGGTCCGCGTCCGCGGGCCGTGGGGGAACCGGGCGTGCTGGGTGAGCACGAGTGGCTGCTGACCGACCTGGCGCGGGAGCTGGCGATGCCCCAGGCCACGTGACACCGCTGGGTCCGCGTGGGGTGGGTCCATGCGCGGAAGCTCCCGACGCCGGGCGGTCACTGGGCGATCTGGGCCGACGCCGACGAATTGGACCGGATGGGCCGGATCCGGACGTACCCACGTGGTTGGTCAGATGAGCGTATGTTCGCCCAGTTGACCAAGCCCAAAGCCCGAGACAGCGAGTGAGACCCGAGTCTCTTCGGCCCTCCGCGGGAGGTGGCGTAGCCGCCCGGGGAGGGTCGATATAGGCACTTCTCTTTGGAGGCATTATGGTTGGCAAACGGAGACGGTCTTTCACCAGATCACCGATGTCTTCTCGCTCAAGCACCTGATCGGCTCGTCGCCACAGGCGGTGCTCTTTCAGTTGGCGTTCTGCCTGCTGCTGTATAACGCCTTGCAGGTCCTCCGCGCCTACCTGGCATTCCACCAGGGATGCGAGGCCGAGAAGATCTCCAACGAGAAGGTGTTCTACGACCTGAAGCGACAGATGGTGTCGGTCAACGAGCTGGTGGAGGAGCGCCGCTTGCTCGACCTGCTGGGTGCCGTGCCGACGGCGGCCGAGTTGCGCGATCATCTGCGGGAGAATCTGCACGGGGTCTGGAGCGAGCGCTGGTGGAAAGCGCCGAGCTCGCGTGGCGGTGGACACAAGAAAGTCAAGACGCGCGTACTCGGTAATCATACGTCGGTCTACCGCGAGCTTCAGCGAGCAAGAACATGAAAAGAGCAATCCCCGTCCATCCCTACAAGACCCTGACAGCACTGCCTTAAGAAGGGGGGGCAGGGGGGGGTCGAGGCATCAGCCGGGCCTTGAAGCCAGACTATGTATGCCATTCATTCGTTAAGCGCTCTAGACATGATCGGGGCGACCCGAGGCGGTCGAGGCGACCGTCCCGGGTCACTTTCACGGAGATGAGCCACCATGACCTGGAAGAGCTTTGTGATCGCGCTGATCCTGGGTGTCGGCCCGGGACTGACGGGCCCGCTCCCGGCCGGGCGGGGCGGGGAGATCGACGACATCGCGGACGGAGCCGTGCGGCGAGCCGCCTATAATCCCGCAACCGTCCGGAAGACGGTCGAATTCTGGGAGGGGAGGGTCCGGAAGTTGCCCGACCGTTTCCTCGAGCAGCGAGAGCTGGCCGGCGCGTACCTGGCCCGCCAGCGCGAGACGGGCGACGTCCAGGACGCGGTGCGTGCCGAGCGGGCCGCCCGCCGTTCCCTCGAACTGCTCCCGCGCGGCAACGTGGCGGCCATGACCCGGCTCGCCCGGAGCCTGCTGGGCCAGCATCGATTCCCCGAGGCCCTGGAGGTCTCCCGGCGCGCCGCCGAGCTCGACCCCGCGGCCGGACTCCTGGTCGCCGACGTCGAGCTGGAGCTGGGGCACGACAAGGAGGCCCGCGGCGCCTTCGCCAGGGCCGGGATCGACCCGGATCACCTCAACGCGCTCGTCCTGCGCGCCCGCTTCGCCCAGGACGACGGGGATCTCGACGGCGCGCTGCGGCGGCTCCGCCAGGCGGCCCGTCAGGCCGACGAGCTGACCGACCTGCCCGCCGAGTCCGCCGCCTGGTTCCACATGATGGTCGGCCACACCCTCATCGACCGGGGCCGGCTCGACGAGGGGGCGGTCGCTTGCCGCACCGCGCTGGCGATCTTCCCCCGCGACTACCGCGCGATGACCGGCCTGGCGGAGGCCGCGGCCTGGCGATGTGAGTGGGATGAGGTCGTGGCCTGGGGCCGTCGGGCGGTCGAAGCCTGCCCGCGGGACCCCGAAGCCCTGGCGCTGCTGGCCGAGGCCTTTGCCAGGCTCGGCCGGACGGAGGAGGCCGAACGTCGCATCCGGCAGCTCGACGAGCTGGCCCACTCGTTCCCCCGCATCTACGACCGGCACTGGGCCGTCTTCTGCGCCGACAACGATCGCAACCTCGACGAGGCCCTCAGCCTGGCCAGGAAGGACATCGAATTGCGCCAGGATGCGGGGGCCTATGAGACCCTCGCATGGACGGCGTTCAAGAAGGGACTTGCCGCCGAGGCCGACGCGGCCCTGAGCCAGGCGCTGGAGCGCCCGCCGCAGACCGCCTCATTCTTCCGCCACGCCGAGGCGATCGCGCGGGCCGCCGGTCGATCCGCCCAGGCCGACGCGTTCCGCGCCGGGCTCGCGAGCTGAACCCGTACGTCGTCAAGGCGGCCCCTTTCAGCAAGCCCGGCGCAGCCGGATGAGGTGGGACATCTCGCGAACCCCCGGCCGCGACTCGCCGGCCGATCGATAACAAGCCGGTCCGACCCGTACCGACTCGCTCCCGTTGTTTCCTTCATTCTCCTCATTCTGGAGTCGCCAACCATGTCTGGTAGGCATCGGACCGGCTTTACCCCGATCGAAGTCTTGGTCGTCGTTGCCATCGTCGGGGCCGTGGCGGGCCTGCTCGTGCCGGCCGTGCAGAACGCCCGCGAGGCGGCTCGCCGGTTGGATTGCCAGAGTCATCTCCACCAGATCGGGCTCGGAGTGATGCAGTACTACGACGACTGGAACGGCCAGTTCTTCCTCCACCATCCCTTCGACGCCGACGTCCTCTCCGAGGTGGACGACGCCGAGTCCTTCGCCGAGATCTACTGGGAGGACAAGATCATGCCTTACGTCAATCCCTCCTACGCCAACGAGGCGATTGCCAAGGGGGGCATTTCCGTGGCCGACGAGAAGATCTTCCGGTGCCTGACGGATCTCTCGAGCCCCAGGCCCTACGGGCTCCCGGACGGCACGATCGACGGGATCGCCGATCGCACCAGCTATCTCATGAACTCGCAACTGAGTCACAAGACCCGGCAGTACGGGCGCTGGACGCTGCCCAGGTTCCAGTGCGAGATCGGCACGTCGAACTTCGTCGCCTTCAACGAGCGCGACGCGGCCGGCATCCTGACGAGCCCCCAGGCCGGCGACCCCCGGCAGGACGACTACGACATCTGGCTGGGGACCGACATCCTCGACACCTGGATCCCCTGGCGGCGCCACGGCGAGTCGAACGTGCTCTACCTCGATGGTCACGTCCGGTCGCTGTTACGATCCGAGGCCCTGCCGGGCATGTACCCCGGCGGCCAGGTCTATCGCCAGCCCCGCGTCTTCCCCTGAACGAGTGGCAAGGTGGCGGCTTGCGGCGCCAGCAGGTCACTCGGCGGCGGTGGGCGCGTCAGGTCGATTCGCTCGGGAATGTCGGGCGGCTCCGTGGCAGGATCTCAGCTCATCCCGGGTACGCGTTCACGGGCCGATGGTGACAGTCGTTCAGCAGCGAACAAGGCGCGGCAGCATGAAAGCCGATCCAGACGACATCGGGCCAGAGGCGACCCTCGAGGGCGCGTCGGTGTCGTCGGACCGACGTGCGCAACGCGGCTCGCGATTCGTAGGCCAGGGCGAAGACTCCAACAGAGAAGGAATTCTGTTCGCAAGTTCAGTAGTGCGCTTTCTGCCCAGAAAGACGCAGGCGACTGTAACCACTCGTCCATACTTCAGAGGTTAAAGTGACGACGCCACCGTAGAAGTCGCTCGCAAGCGGCCTTCGTGGCGTAGAGGGCGACCAGAAAGAGGATCCCGTCGAGGGCCAGGACACATTGTTCAACGCCGTTGGGATGGAATCGCAGGCCGTGAACGAGGCAGACCATGCATGGGGCGAGGGGCCACCCGCGCCAGAACATAGCCCTCGTGACTGGGTCCAAACCGGGTGGGCAGTCCACGCCTCCGAGCTCCCCTTGCCATGCGGTCGGCCGCAGATTGGCCCAGAGCAAGACGCCGGTCAGCAGAGTCAGGAGGATGGCTGTGGTTGGATGGGCGGGATGAGGCCGTCGCGCGGCGCGGACGAGCGTTAAGATGGCTACCAACCCGATACAGAGGTCGATGTGCGAGATCATTGTCGGGTCGGCATTGGCAGGAGCCGCTCATAAAACATCTGTTACGCTTTCCGGGGAAGCTATGGACCTCCCATCGATGATACCGCGCCGTGCGGTCCATCGCACCGCCCCTGAACCTTCACGAAACGTCGGGATTCCCTCACCCGGCGAGCTGCAGCCGGTTGCGCCTTCCGCGTAGAAAGGCGCAGTCGTTCAGGACGCATCGCGGACACCACGCGGCGAACCAGTCGCGATCCCGCGTCGTTTCGGCCCCTCGACGGGACCATGAGCCGCATGAGCATGCGTCGGAAAGCGCAGGAAATGCGTCTTCCGCGACCATTGACGCGAGGGTCACGGCGATCATCTATACGAGAGAGCACGAATCCGCGGTGATTCTTGTCCATGTCCTATCCCCAGCCCATCCCGCCGGACGCCGGTGGCCATGATACTCATGCACGGCCGCTGGACCCGTTATCGGGAGACAGGTCACGGTAAGTGCGCGCTTCGGTCGGATCGACCGAAGCGTCGGAGAGCCGGCCGACCCGCGGATCACGCGGATCGACGACCGGCGGCGGAAGGTGACCCGCTACCTCGTCGAGCGGATCTCGATCCGCCTCGATGACGAGGGCCCGGCGGGCCGCGGCCCGCGGCGGCGATGACCCCGAGGCCGGGCGGGCGCCGGGACGGACCAGCTCCCTGCCCAGGGCGCCGAAGACGCCGGAGGCGGAGGGAACGGAGGATACGATGAATGGCCACAGATACCAAGGCCCTCGACCGGACTCGGCCTCACATTCCGGACAACACGAATCGGGCCGATACCCCGGGAGGCGTCGGGAGATGAAACGCGTGGACATCGCGAGTGCGAAGCTGTCTGTCGTATTCCCCGAGGGGAAGTTGCCGGCGATCGACCCGGCCGACACCGCATTCGTGCTCGTTCTGGGCAGCCTGGAGATCCGGGGCAAGGTCGAATTCAAGGCGGCCAGGAAGCTGGCCCAGCATCCGGGCGGGGACGTGTCGCAGGGGAAACTGGTCGCCGAGGGAGGCAAGCTCAACCTCCTCGACGCGGGGGTCACTTGGATCGATCCTAGAGCCGCTAACGAATGGTTGGCCCACGAGTTTCGGCCTCGAGACTGCGCCGGGGCCTCGACCCGCTGATCCCCCCTTCGTGCTGCTGGGGCCTCGACCCCCCCTTCGTAAGGGGGGATTGGAGAGGGGCGGGCCGCCGTTGTCCCCCCTTTACGAAGGGGCTCGTCGATGTCGTTGGGGGCCCTTGGCCTGGTGCTCATTGGTCTCGCTCCTGGGATCATGGCCGCGGTTCGCCAGCGAGTCGCGCGGCCTGCGTGAGAAGGTACCGGCGCTCGGGGAGGTTTCCGGTCTTGCCCGCCGCCGCCCGGTAGTGCCTGACGGCGGCCTCGCGTTGGCCGGCGAGCTCCAAGAGGTGTGCTCGGACCGCGTCCAGGCGGTGATGATCCGCGAGGCGGATGTCGGCATCGAGGGCATCCAGCAGTTCGAGGCCCACCGCCGCGCCGTGGACCATCGCCGCCGCGATCGCGTGATTCAACCGGACCATCGGGTTCTCGGACATGCGGCCGAGCAGATCGTAGAGCGCGAGGATCTGCGGCCAGTCCGTGTCGTCGGCCCGGGCCGCTTCGTCGTGCACGGCGGCGATGGCGGCTTGCAACTGATATGGGCCGACCGCGCCCTTGGGGAGCGTGGCCGAGAGGATCGCGACTCCCTCCGCGATCTGTTGGCGATCCCAGAGCATCCGGTCCTGTCGGGCCAGCGGGATCAGCTCTCCTGCGGCGCCGGTCCGCGCCAGACGGCGGGCATCGGTCAACAACATCAGCGCGAGCAATCCCGCGGTTTCCGCGTCGTCCGGCTCCCGCCCGTGAACGACCCGCGCCAGTCGTATCGCTTCGTTCGACAGATCGCCCCGGCGCAGGTCGGGCCCCGCGCTGCTCGTGTAACCCTCATTGAAGATGAGGTACAGGACGTGCAGGACCGCGCGCAGGCGCCGCGGTCGCTCCGCGCACTCCGGCATCTGGAATCGGATGCCGGAGTTCTTGATGCTTTGCTTGGCGCGGCTGATACGCTGGGCCATCGTCGCTTCGGGGACGAGGAACGCGTGGGCGATCTCCGCCGTGGTCAGCCCGCCCACTGCCCGCAACGTCAGCGCGATCGCTGAAGCCGGACTCAACGCAGGATGGCAGCACATGAACAGAAGGGCCAGCGTGTCGTCTTCCTGCGGCCCGGCCTCGAATGCCGCCGATTCCGACGCGTGGGCGGCCTCCGCCGCCACCTGAGTTTGCCGCCGCCGGCGGGCGGATTCGCTGCGAACATGGTCGGTCATCCACCGGAAGGCGACCTGCGTCAGCCAGGCGCGGGGATTGTTCGGCAGGCCCTCGCGCGGCCACTGGATCGCCGCGGCGAGCAACGCCTCCTGGACGGCGTCCTCGGCCGCGGCGAAGTCGCGAAATCGTCGGACCACGGCGGCGAGCACCTGCGGCGTCAATTCCCGCAACAGGTGCTCGATCGGAACGTCCGGGGATTGTCCCGTCAAAGCAACTCCTCCGGTGGGCCGCTCATCACCTGGCGCACCTCGATGGGTTGGTTCCCCCGCTCCTTGGGGCCGGGCGCCGCCGAAACTCGCGCGGCGATCCGATACGCCTGCTCCGGGCTTTCCACGTCAACGATCCAGAATCCCGCGAGAAACTCCTTGGCCTCGGGGAAGACCCCATCGGTGACCGGCGCCCCGTCGCTTCCGGCCCGGACGATCCTGGCCTGGTCGGGGAATGCCAAGCCTTCGGCTGCGACGAACACGCCGGAATCCTTGAGTTCCTTGTTGAAGGCGTGCATGAATGCGAAATGCGCCTCGAGGTCCGGCTTCGACCATGTGGCATACCAGTCAAAATCGGCCTTCGTGCCCGCCATCATGAGCATGTACTTCATGGGTTTTCCTCCCTTCGATTTCAGCACCGGGGTGGTGGTTTTCGTGAGGTAGTCGGAGCCCATCCTCGATTCTCGACATCACTCTCCGATGTTTCCCGTGCGACCGAGTCCTGAGAGAATGGCGATCGGTATGGAGATCATCGCTCGGCCTTTAACTTGTGCCGCGCCGCCATCTACAAACAATTCCGTTCCCGTGATGTAGCTGCTGTCATCGGAGGCGAGGAACACAGCGGCTTTCGCCTTCTCCTCCGGCGTGCCCACGCGGCCCATCAGCACGGTGGCAACGAAGTGACCGCCCCTCACTTCCCCGCGGCCAGGTCGCGATCCACGATCACCACCACCTTGCCCAGTATGCCACGGCCCGCCTTCAGCGACTGCAGTCCCGCATTGATCGCCTCAACGGTGCTGTCGATGGTCTGGCTGACATGCGGGACCACAAGTCCCTGCGTCTCCCACTCCATCGCCAGAGCCATCCCGCGCTGGAGAAAGGCACGCGCCTCGCTGTCGAGTGCGGCGGGTTCGTAGAAGTAGCGCAGCAGATTGACGTTGACATGCTTGGCGCCGCGCTCGGCCAGGATGGCATCCACCGGGCTGTGCGCTTCGACCAAGCGTGTCGTCTTGCCGGGGCCGACGCCGAGCACGATCCAGCTACCGCCCCGCCGGACGGTCTTCGCGGTCTCGACAAAGCCCTGCTCGCTGTAGGTGGCGTCGAAGACGAGGTCAACGCCCCGGCCACCGGTCAGCTTGGCGATTTCGGCGGTGATGTCGTCGCGCTTGTAATCGAAAACGTGGTGGGCGCCGGACTGCCGGGCCAGTGCGATGGATTGCGGCGTGCTGCCGCTGCTGATGACCAGTCCGGCCCCCAGGGCACGCGCCGCCATCTGCACGGCGAGGTGCCCAACGCCGCCCCCGCCGCCCGGGATGTAGACCGCGTCACCGGCCCGGACGGCCCGGTAAAGACCCGCGAAAGCGGACAGGAAGCACATCGGAAGCGCCGCCGCATCGCGGAAGCTCAGGGACGTTGGCTTGCGAACGGCGAGGAATTGGTGTGCGAGGGCATAGCCGCCTTCGCCTCCGCTCCCGCCCGTTTCGACCCAGCCGCCATCACCGTTCAAATCGGCCATGGCGGCCACCGCGTCGCCGACGGCTACGCCACTCGCGCCATGGCCCACGGCGACCACCACGCCAGCGAGGTCAAGACCGAGAACAACGGGAGGCGTGCGTCCCATGAAATTGAGGTCGGCCAGCTTGTGCTCCAGCGGGTTGAGCGACGAGGCGGCGACGCGGATCAGGACCTGGTCGGCCGCTGGCCGCGGGACGGGAACACGCACCGCCTCGAGCGGCAGCCCAGCTCGGTCTCTTGTGTAACCGACGCCGAGAAACGTCTCCGGAATCGTCTGAGTCTGCTTCATGTTTCGGTTCCATCTGATGACACGCCCGGCCCGCGACGGCGTCGGCAGGACGGGCGAGATTTCGCGTTAGATCTCGAGGAGCACCCGACCGAACGGCCGGCCCGATCTCCTTCGCCCTGGCGGGCCAGGCCCAGTTCGGGGGCCTTCTTGTAGCTTACAGCGTCCCGCTCGTGCGATTGTTTCGACCGCAGCGGCACAGCGCCGGGCCCAGCTTTCTCGTGCGCGTGCGAGGCCTCACGATTATCGGGCTTCGATCCTCTGGCGAGGGACGCAGTGTGGAGTCTCGTTCCCGGCCCGGTCGGATCGAGGAACTTCAGGCCAGGTTCGCGTCGGCTGTCCCTGGCTGTCTGAAATGAGCGGGGTTGCGCGGACCCCGGTGTGCTCCGCGCCCGCGTCGCGCGAATTGACCACACGCGCGACGTCCTGTTTCAGCAGGTAGACGGAGACGGCGAGGAGAACGACATCCTTCATCAGGAATGCCACGTTGCCTTTCATCGCCGGGAAGCCGGCAGCCGAGTCCCAGCCGTCCGGCATGAACGGGATGATCGTGACCGTCGTGACGAACGTGGCAATGGAGAGGATGGCCCCAAGGATACCCGCCTTGGGATTCCAAAACCCCCAGACCAGGAGGGCCGCGGTCAGCCATTCCGACACCCCCAGGAACCAGCTCGCTCCATGGAGGCCGAACAGCGGGTACATCCAGAAAGTTAACGGGCCATTCTGGATGAAGGGGATCAGCGTCTGCGCCTCGTACTCGAACCACTTCTGGTACCCGAAGAGCACGAAGATGAGCACCATGGAGGCGCGGACGAGGCGATAATCCAGGCCGTTCCTGAGAAGGCCGGACTTCGCCAAGACTCTGATGAGAGAGGTCATGATCTGCTCCTTTCATCGCGACCGCGCTCGCTCGACGGCGAGCGCGTTCGCTTCACATAGAAAACGGAAGACCTGGCGTGAGCGGTCACGCCCGATCTGGAGGGAGTAAACGCCGCCCTCGTCGCCCAACCGCGACGCGTCTACCGGATGTCCTCGGCTCGGAACGACCTACGGCGTGGCCCCGACCGCCTCCAGGGCTCGCTCGTAGCGGGCCCGCGGCTGAAGGCCGGTGATGCGGTCGACCGCCTGGCCGCCGCGGAAGATCAGGACCGTGGGGATCGAGCTGATCCCTTGCGCGGCGGCCGTCTCCGGGTTCTGGTCGACATCGAGCTTGGCCACATCGGCCCTGCCGTCGAACTGCTCGGCGATCGCCTCGATCGTCGGCGCGAGGGTACGACACGGGGGGCACCACGGGGCCCAGAAATCGACCAGGACCGGGCGGTCACTCCTGTTGATGCTGTCTTGGAATGTTGAATCGTCGAGCTCGCGAACATGCTTGGTCAGCATTCTCTGGATTCCTGATTGGGGCGACGGTTCGGGGCTACCGCCCGTCGCCGGTTTCGTGACGAAAGCGACCGGGTGCCCGGCCGCGTGTTCGAGAACACAAGCCTCGCCGGGGAGGTCGTTTACCCGCGGCGCTGGGCCAGCGATTCGCCGAGGGACCAGAGGGCGGCCCCCAGCAGCACGACGTCTTTAAGCAGGAACTGGCCTGGCAGCACTGAGATTGCCGGGAAGCCGCCCAGCGACGCTTCCCAGACGCCAGTAGTCGTCAGCAGGAAGCTCAGCGTCGTGGCAAACATGCCCACGGCCGGGGCACTGCCCAGGGCCGAGGCCCGGGGCGCGACCGGCCGCAGGGCGATCAAGGCGGCGATTGTCACCTCGACGACCCCCACCGCATTGGAAAACGGCCGTACGCCAAAGGAGGTGGAGGCCCAGCTCAAGAGCGGGCTATGCGCCACCAGCGGCCAGATGGCCTCGGCCTCGACCCGAGTGAACTTCATCAGGCCGATCCAGCCGATGACCCCCACCAGGCCGTACCGAAGCACCGCTCCGCCGAGTGCCTGAAACTTGATCCGATCGAGGACGCGATCAAAAGACAAGCGACGAGTCAAGGTCATGGTTGTCATGGTTCTCTTCCCGTCAGTGTGAGGAAGTCTGATTCTCGTCCGACACCCATTCGACGCCGCGACTCGCGACGTTCTTACTCGCCTCCCGCGAAAAGGTCGGGGCTCGGTTCGAGCACCGGCCGGGTGTTTTTCAGGGCACAGAGGTAAGGACTCTCCGTCCCGCGGCGTCTCACAGGAAACGCCGCGCGGGTATTCGCCCACCGAGGTCGTCCAGGACCGTGGCGTCGTGGCCGATGGCGACGTGGACATGCTTCCCGGGCCCGGCTACACTGACGGGCAGGTCAGCGAGATCGTGGCGAATATCGCGCTAGACATCCATGGACCGAGACAACGAGACCTGGCTGGCACATCTGGGCAGTACGGGCCCAAACCAGCAGGCCGCCCTGTCGGACCTGCGCAATGCGCTCTTGGGCGGCCTGCGGCGGGCGTTGTCCCATCGGGCAAGCGCCGGTGCCGAGTTCCTGGAGGACGTCGTCCAGGACGCGCTCGATGCGCATCCTCGAGCGGCTCCCGCAGTTCGAGGGGCGGAGCCGGTTCCTGACCTGGGCGATATCCGTCGCCATCCGCGTCGCCATGAGCGAGCTCCGACGTCGGCGGTGGAAGGACGTGTCCCTCGATGATGTCATCGCCGACGCCGACATCACGCCCGGGCGGGCCGTCGATGACGAGCCCGCTCCGGACACACAGTGGGAGCGCGAGGCGATCCTGGGCGCGATGCACGAAGTGATCCGGAACGACCTGACGGAGAAGCAGCGCGCGGCGCTGCTGGCGGAATTGCGGGGGATGCCCCAGGATGAGATCGCCCGGCACCTTGGCAGTAACCGTAATGCCCTCTACAAGCTGACGCACGACGCCCGCAAGCGGCTGAAGCGGGGCTTGGAGGCGGCCGGGTTCGCGGCCGAGGACATCGGCGCCGCGTTCGCCGGGTGAGGACCAAACCATGTCGCTCTCGAAGAAAGAAATCGACGGCCTATTGCGGCTCATCGGCCTCACGACGGACGACGAGATCGATTGTGAGCGGTGCCTGGCGCTGGTCGCCGAGTTTGCCGAGCGGGAGCTGGCGGGCCGGACGATTCCGGCCGGGCTGGAGGCCGTCGCGCATCACCTGTCGATCTGTGCGGAATGCCGCGAGGAGTTCGAGGCACTCCTCCAGGCGCTAAAGGCCATGGATGGGTGAAGCAGACGTGAGAAACGGTCGGTTCTCCCCCGCGCCAGGCCCGGTCCGCACGGCGGCATGGTCATCCCGGGTGACGGCGTTCTGAAGTTATTGCCAGATTTGCAGAGTGGCCGATTAGCCGGAAAACCGGGAGCCTGGTCATTCCCGTAGCAAGTAATGGCTCAGCTCGACTGAACCAGTCGTTAGACCGTCGCTCGCACTCGGCGGCCTACCGCCTCCTACCTCAGTGCCTGCCACAACGTGACCATGACCGGCACCCTTGCGCCTTCGGTCGGATCGACCGAAGCCAAGCAACGGTTGGTGGGCGATCGTCGGCCTGATGGACGTCACCTTGAAGCCAGTGCGTCTTGTACGCGGAAACGCAGTCGCCTGACATCGCCATACACCCCGCGTCAGGAAGCGGCTCCTCCGGCGCTTCGGCATGGCCCCACATGGGACCATGGGTTCCACCTGGTTCACGGTGAAGGCGTCGGCGAGGCGAACGGCTCGGCCGGGATGGCCAGGTCCATCATGAGCAGGCGGAAGTCGGGACGGTCGCGGAGCGGGTCGAGGGCCGACTCGGTGGGGACGGCGTCGGCGAGGCGGTAGCCCAGGGCGACGGTCTTCTTCAGCAGGGCCATCGCCGAGTCGGCCTCGCCCGCCGATTCCGAGGCCGAAACCCCCGACCCGGCCGTCCCGGCCAGGCCGGCCGTCGCGGCATGGCAGCAGGCCGTCTCGTACCACTCCTCCGGCGACCGCGTCGCCAGTCCGTCGTAGAGCCCCAGCGCCCGGCGGACGTCGGACGCGGCCCCGGCGGGATCGCCCAGGTCGCGGCGAGCCAGTCCCCGCCGACGCAACGAGAAGGCCAGGCTGCCGAGATAGGCCGGGGTGGTCGGGTCCTCCTTGACCAGGCGTTCGCGGAGCGCGATCGCGCGGTCGTAGACGTCGCGGGCCTCGACGGCCCGGCCGGAGGAGCGGACGACGTCGCCAAGGCGGGTGAGCGCCGAGGCGAGGCCGTCAACGTAGTCGGGGACCTTGGGGCTCTGGTCGGCCAGGGCCTGATAGATCTCCGCCGCCGAGCGGAACGCGGCATTCGCCTCCTCCAGCCGGCCCGCCTGCGACAGCAGGATGCCGCGACGGACCTCGGTGTACGCCAGGCCGTAGCGGAAGTAGGTGACGGCGGGGTTGGCCCCGGCCAGGTCGCGGAAGATCGCTTCCGCGGCGCGGTACTCGGGCTCCGACTCCGACGACCGTCCCGCCTCGGAGAGCAACTCGCCGAGGTTGACGTGGCTGGTAGCGAGCCGGTCGCGGAACAAGGTGACGGCGGGGTCGGCCTGGACCAGCTCCTGTTCGTTCTTGATTGCCGCGCGGAACTCGGTCTCGGCCTCCCGGGTCCGGCTCGATTCCGCCAGCAAGACGCCGAGCCCGCTGTGGGTGGACCCCAGGTCGCTGCGATACTGCGTGACGGCGGGGTGGGCCTGGACCAGCGCCTGGAGCATTGGCAGGGCCGCGCGGAACTCGGTCTCGGCCTCCCGGGTCCGGCCCGTGCCCTTGAGCACGGTCGCGAGAGATTGGTGGTTGAGCGCCACGAGCCTGCGGAATTCGGGGACGGCCGGGTTGTCGTTCGCCAGCTTCTCGCAGATGGCCAGGGCCGTGCGGTACTCGGCCTCCGCCTCCTTCAGCCGGCCCGTCTGCCGGAGCAGGTGGGCGAGGTTGAAGTGGCTGTCCTGGACGTGCTGACGGAACTTGGAGACGGCGGGGTTGTCGTTCGCCAGCGTCTCCCGGATGGCCAGGGCCGTGCGGTGCTCGGCCTCCGCCTCCTTCAGCCGGCCCGTCCGCCACAGCACCTCGCCGAGGTTGTTATGGCTGGCCGCGAGATCGTTGCGGAATTCGGAGACGGCCGGGTCGGCGTCGGCGAGCTGCTGGCGGATCGTCAGGGCGGCGCGGTACTCGTCCGTCGCCTCGCGGGGCCGGCCGGTATTCGCCAGCAGGCGGCCGATGCGGTTGACCGTGTCGCCGAGCTCCCGGCGGGCCAGCGGCGAAGCGCCGGGGACCGCGACCAGCTCCTGCTGGTCGGAGCGGGCCATGCGGTAAGCGGCCAGCGCCTCGTCATTCTTGCCGATCGAGGTCAGAAAGCCCCCCATCCGCGATCGGCAGGCGGCCAGCGCGGCGCGGGCCTCCGTCGAGCTCGACGCCGCCGCCGCGAGCAAGCCTTCGGCCTCCCGGTAGGCGGCCAGCGCCTCGTCGGTCTTGCCGGCCGACTCGAGGAGCCCGGCGACTTCCGTCAGGCTGCGGCCGACCTCGGCCTGTGCACCGGCCTCGGCCCCCGGCTCGGCGGCGAGTTCGCGGCGCACCGCCAGGACCGAGCGGTGCGTGGCCAGTGCCTCCGCGTTGCGTCCCACCTTCGTGGTGACGCCGGCCAGCTCGAAGTTCGCCGCCGCCAGCGCCCGACGCGAGGTCAGGTCGGTCTCCTTGCCGAGCAGTGCCGAGAGCTTGCCGTAGAAGTCGGAGGCCGACTTCAAGAGCCGGTCGCGCAGCTCCTTGAACGTCTCTTCCTTGAGCAGGAAGTCCTCGCTGACGCCGGTGTGGAACGTCTTGATCGCCTCGACGGCCAGCTCGTACCGTGCCTGCACGGCGGCCTGGGAGCGGCTCAGTTCGTCATTGGCCGCGGCCAGTGCGACGTTGGCCCGGGTCTCTCGGCCCAGCGCCCGGGCGATCTCGGCCTTGGCCTGCGTTTGCACCACCACGACCGCCGACAGCCCCACCACGCCGGCCAGCACCGCCACCGCCGCCGTCGCCACCGGCGTCCGGTTCCGCTTCGCCCAGCGGCGGGCGCGGCGAGAGCGGCTCGCGCCACGCCGACACCGGCTCGTCGGCCATCCACCGCTCCACGTCGTCCGCCAGCGCCTTCGGCGACGGATAGCGACCCTCGGGCGTCGGCGCCATCGCCTTCAAGCAGACCGCCTCCAGCGCCTTGTCGATCGACGGGGCGTGCTCCCTCGGAGGTGGAAACCTCCCTTCCTCGGCGGCTCGGAGCATGGCACCGACGTCGTTTCCTTCCAGCGGCGCCCTGCCGGTGAGCAGGAAGTAGAGCGTCGCGCCCAGACTGTAGACGTCGGAGCGCGGGCCGAGGTGTGCGAGATCCCCTCGTGCCTGCTCCGGGCTCATATACGCCGGCGTGCCCAGCGCCGAGCCCTCCAGAGTCTCGGACGAGCCGCTAGCGGACGATCTGGGAACCAGTGTTTGCTCGACGGCGCCGGGGTCGGATCGGCCGAGGACCTTGGCCAGGCCCCAGTCGACGACCAGGGTCTCGCCGTGCTTCCCCACGATGATATTGGCCGGCTTGATGTCGCGGTGGAGCACCCCGCGGCTGTGCGCGTAGTCGACCGCGTTGCAGACGTCGGTGAACCACCGCAGGAGCTTCCGCAGCTCGAGCGAGCGGCGGCCGGGGTCGGTCTTCATGGCCCCGTCGGCGTGGAAGCGGTCGGCGGCCTCCTTGAGCGAGTCCCCGCGGATGAACCGCATGGCGTAGTAGGGCCGTCCGTCGGCGTAGGTCCCGAGTCCGTAGACCGGCACGATCCCCGGGTGCTCCAGGCCGCCGGTGATCTCGGCCTCGAGCAGGAAGCGGGCGCGGCTGACCGGATCGTCGGCGTGCCTCTCGAGGATCTGCTTGAGGGCGACCTCGCGATGCAGCTCCTCGTCCAGTGCCACGAAGACGGCGCCCAGGCCGCCCTTGGCGTGGGGGCGGAGGACGCGGAACCGCAGCCCGTCGGAGGTCGCGGTGCCGACCGCGTAGCTGGTGGTGTGGTCGGCGTCGCCATCGGAACCCGACCCGACATGGAGCATGGTGTGCTCGATCTCGGGGTCGCCGATGGCGGCGAGTGATGCGCGGGTGGACGGTGCCGCGGCGACGGCGGCGAGGCTCCGCTCGGTGCTGTCGCCGTGCTTCTTCAGGTGCCGGGCCACCAGCGCCTCGACGACGGCCCGGTCGTCGGCGTCGAGATGGCCCATGGCGACGAGGTGCCCGGCCAGGGACCGGCCCTTGTCGAGCGTCCAGGCCTGGAAGGCCCCGACGAGCCTGGCCTGGTCGATCAGGCCGTTCTGCAAGGCGAGCAAACCGAAGAGGAGATTGCGATCGGCATCGGCGGGTGCCATGACACGGTCTCCCGGACGTCCTGCGGCTCCCGCGGGTGCCTGGACTCCGACGTCGGTGTCCGCCCCCCGGGCCATGAAATGCGTCGGTACGATTATCGCATCGCGGCTCGCCTTGAGCAGCAACGTCCCGCCCGATCGGGCCACCGGGCCCCCCGCGCGTCCATCCGCCCCGTCGCTCACACTGCGGATTCGGTGCGCCTTCTCACGCAGGAAAGTAGCACGTCTGAACTGAAAGGTCACTACTGGCCGTTGGTGCCTACAGCGGCCATCAGCTCTTTCGACGATCCAGGCCGAAACGCTTTGTGTCGCAGTTGCGCCGGGAGTTCAAGCGGCTCTTCGGCGTGACGCCCGTCGAGGAGGCCGAACAGACGCGGGCTCGCCTCGACCCTCTGCTGAGGCCGACTCCGGGCCTCGAAAAGCTCGTACACTTACGAGTTCCGGCTCGACTCCCTCACAATTCGGCTAATGAGACGGTTTTGCGCGCTTCGGGTGCGTCGGACCGACGCGCGCAAAGTTGAGAACTCGCAACTGAGTCACAAGACCCGGCAGTACGGGCGCTGGACGCTGCCCAGGTTCCAGTGCGAGATCGGCACGTCGAACTTCGTCGCCTTCAACGAGCGCGACGCGGCCGGCATCCTGACGAGCCCCCAGGCCGGCGACCCCCGGCAGGACGACTACGACATCTGGCTGGGGACCGACATCCTCGACACCTGGATCCCCTGGCGGCGCCACGGCGAGTCGAACGTGCTCTACCTCGATGGTCACGTCCGGTCGCTGTTACGATCCGAGGCCCTGCCGGGCATGTACCCCGGCGGCCAGGTCTATCGCCAGCCCCGCGTCTACCCCTGAAGTCCGTGCGATGTGGCCGGAAATCAACCCGGATCCCGGAGAGGGAATGCTTCGACACGGTTTACTCAGCTCGTGACGGCTCCCGCGAATACCGTAAAGGTCATAGCTAGGCGACC
This sequence comes from uncultured Planctomycetota bacterium, assembly GCA_963815795.1. Classification (GTDB taxonomy): domain Bacteria; phylum Planctomycetota; class Planctomycetia; order Isosphaerales; family Isosphaeraceae; genus JAKAUH01. The sequence goes on from CAWFIC010000019.1 coordinate 211,584, forward strand.
CGAGAGGACTCGGGATGGGCCGTCTCCTGGGGCGCAGGGGCTCGCCCATCTTCGCTCAGGCCAGCCTGTGCATAGTAAATATGCGTCTCGACAGGAGACTGGGTCCGAGTCGCCGGCGCGACCTCGGACCGGGATAGGCGCGATTCGTGGCCGTCGACGACGGGGGGCCCGAAGCCGGGATCGTCGCCGAAAACCCAGGACTCGAGTGCGGCGAGGCACATCGGGATTGCAACGAGGCCCAAGGTCCAGAAGACGAGTTCGAGCATGATCTAGGCTCCGGGATTCGGGACGGATCGGCGCGATCACCGGGGGGACCCGTACCAACGACCGGGTCGCGGCCCGCCGTGCCGGAACGATCAGCCCGTGACGACGGGCGTCCCGTTCTGGCCGCGGCGATTCACCGCCTGAGAGACAGTCTGGCCTTGGGCCCTGCTGTCGAACGAGTCCGTCAGGTAATCGACGACGTAGTTGCCCGCGCCGTCGATCGAGACGCTACCGAGGAAATGGAACGTGTGGTCCGAGACGACGACGTCGGAGACCTCGCGCGACGGCTCGTACCAGGCGTCGAGCGCGTCGTCGCGGAAGAACTCCGTCGCGTCGATGTCGATCGAGGTCGGGCCTTCGGAGGGGCCCGAACCCGCGGGCGAAGGCGACGGGACGCCGCCCCAGGGCGAGTTGATGTGCTCATAGGCCACGACGAAATCGCCGGAGTCCGAGACGGCCACGGCCGGGTCAACTCCCGGCGAATCGCTGACGGCGGAGATCGCCCTGCTGAATCCGGTCCGATTGTTCACGACTTCCGCGATGAAGGTGGTCCCACTCCCGACGCCGGGCTGCGAGTCGAGCGTGACGGTCCAGACGCCGTTCGGGGAGGTCGCGGACGGCCCCGCCAATCCGGGCGAGGGCGTGGGGGTGGCGACTATGGCCCAGCTCCCCCGGCCGCCGGCCGATGACCGGCTGATCGTGTACGATAGCTGGTCAGTCCCCGGGGCGCAGACCTCCACGGTCCCGTCGCTGCCCACCGCGGCGGCGATCTGGGTGAATCGGCCGGCGCCCAGGGGTACCCAACCGCCGGCCGGGGAATCGGCCCGTAGCGTCTGGTCCGTCCCCAGGCCGAACACCATCCCGCCCGCCGCTGCGATCTGCGCGAACGGGCCGGCGCCGATGCGTCGCCATCCGCCGTCGCGAGGCCTGGCGTAGAGCTTCTGACCGGCGCCGATGGCGTAGACGGTCCCGTCGCTGACGGCGACCTGGGTGAAACCGTCGCGGGTGCCGCCGAGGTTCGCCCATCGGCCGTTGGGGGGCAGCTCGTAGAGCTCCTGGTTGATGCCGATGGCGTAGACGGTCCCGTCGCTCGCGGCGACCTGGGTGAACCGGCCGTGGATCCCGCTGATGCGTCGCCAGGCGCCGCTCGGGGGTTTGCGATACACTCTCTGATCGGTGCCGATGGCGTAGACGGTCCCGTCGCTCGCCGCCACCGAGATGAAACGGTCGGTGGTGCTCAGGCTCCGCCATCCGCCGGCCGGCGTGTAGGATGACACTGCCTCGTCCGTCCCCAGGGCGTAGACCGTCCCGCCGTCGCTCACGACCTGCGAGTAGAAGCCCGTCCCGCTTAGTCGCTGCCAGGCGCCGCCCCGCGGCTGGGCGTAGACGCCCTGGTCGGCCCCGAGGGCGTCGATCTCCGGCACCCCGCCGGCGCCGGTACCGATCGCAATCGTGGCCGAGAGGAGCTGCCGATCCTCCAGTCCTTCGATCGTGGGCCTGCTGGCGACCGGTCTCCTGGCGGTCGCCGCCCCGCGATGCCGGTCGGTCATGTGATTCGCGCTCCGGAACATGATCGATCCCTCCCAGGGGGCGATGATGGGTTCTCATCGGCGTCCGTCGCGGCCCGGCGCCCCGCCGCGGGGCGGCCTCCGCCGGGCCCGGCTCGTTGTCGAGCCACGACGATCACTCGACAACGGCCGTCGGGGGCTGCAACGACCGTCATGATCTCGATCCGCATATCCAGGCGGCCTTGGGTCGTCGATCTTCATTTGACAGGTGACGCCGCTCCCAGTCTCTTGGGGGAGCAGGAGATGGCCGGGTCCTCGGGCATCCGAGATCCGTCATGGACGTGCCGGCCAGGGCGCGACGATCACCGCGCCGACCGCCGAAGGGTTGCACGGTCCGGGTCGCTCTGGCGAGTAGAGAAGGCTCGACCGTCGGGCCGCGAGGCGAGGCGGGTGTGATCAACGGGGCCCGGGACCCAGGAGGATTCGGAGATGACCCTGATTCGGAGGTGGGGGCTCGTCCTGGCGGCGGCCGCCTTCGTGACGCCCCCGACGGCGTCCGAGGCCGGAGACGCGGGCCCGGTCTGGCCGAACTCGGAGAGCCGGGCCAATTCCGACCCATGGCTGGCTCGCCACCACGAAGAGATCCGGCAGATGCGGCCGCATGTCCTGGTGCTCAACTTCGTCAACGGCCTCTCCGAGGGCGCGGCCCGCGACCGGGCCGAGGGGCTCATCGGCGTGCTGGGCGAGGGGTCGCGCTACCACGGCTACAGCAAGCCGGACGCGCCGGCCTTCCTGGCCTATGGGATCTTCAAGGTGGTCGATCTGACAGACCCGGGCCACGGAGGCGACCGGCCCCGCGCCAACAGCTCGGCTTATCCCCGGGTCGCGGGCTGGAAGGGGGGCAGCTTCGGCAATTTCCGCTACGGCGAATTATTCGGCGAGCGGTTCACGCGGCTCTACGACGTGCCCGACCCCGATCGTCCCGGCGGGCGGCTCGACCTGAAGGGGATGGTCGATCGGGGCCTGGTCCACGAGGTCTGGATCATCTGCATCCACGAGCCGACCGGCGGGCCGTTCGAATCGACGGAGGTCAAGCAGGTGTACGACGAGCGGTTCGCGAAGGTCCCCGGCCGCTGGGTCCAGGCGGGCAACGGCGGCAGCCCCGACCAACCGTTCATCGGCAGGAGCCTCCGCATCGTGTTCCTCAACGCCGAGCGCGGTCCCGGCTGCGCCCTGGAGAGCCTCAGCCACTCGATGGAGGGCATGGCGTCCTCGGGGGCGATCCCGTACTTCAGCCGATACTTCGACGAGTACGCCGGCTTCGACCTGAGGCGCCGCTACGGCCTCCCCTTCGATTCCCTCTACGGCCGCGAGCCGGGGACGGAGGTCTCGTATTCGTCACCCACGACGCTGCGCTACTCATGGGGCGGGTCGCGGCACCGGCTCGAGGGCTACCGGCCGGCGGGTGGGAACGTCCATTTCATGCCCTCGGGACGGCGCGACTACGACCTGGAGAATCCGGCTTCGGTGCTCAGCACCATCGAGCACTTCCGCCTCGGCGACGGCCCGGACGGCCGCGACCGGGCCGAGCGTTGGACCAAGGACCGGTTCGCCCGCTATCGCCGCCGCGCCCCCGACTGCATGGGACCCTGGCTCGTCTACTGGCGGCAGAACATGCCGGGCCTCGACAGCCCCGCCCGCGATGACGGCGGGCGGCCGATGAAGAATTGGTGGCCTTTCCTGTTCTACTGATCGATCCGGCCGCCGCGTCGAGCCGGTCGCGGAAGAGGCCGCGGACCGGCTCATGGGGCCTCGCGCTTCCATTTCATGCGGATGAGCTTCAACTTGTTGGCGATCGTCCGCAGCGAGCACCCGAGCCGCTCGGCGATCGCCTCGTTCGTCTCGCCATCCATCCTCCACACCGCGATCTGCCGGAGCGACTCATCGCCCAGGATGTCGAGCAGGCGCCGGCATTCCTCGGCCGCCATGGCGACGAACGCGGGATCCGAATCATCGCCCAGGAGCTGATCGAGGCCGGGGCCGCGTCCATCATCTCGATCCCCGGCCAGGGCCGATTCGTCGAGCACGCGGCCGCCGCCCCGCTTCTGGCGGCATCGCCGCTTCACCTGATCGATCACCTTGCGGCCGGTGATGACGACCAGGAGCTGCCACAGGTCGTTGCGGTCATTGAGCCGGGCGAACTCGCCCGCGCGGCCCCCATGCACAGGCTCTCGAAGGCGCTGAGGGCGGCGTCCTCCTCGTCCTCCGAGGCCCCGACCGGCCGCGCGGCCCGGATCCGCTGCCGCGCCAGGCCGACCATGCGGCCGAAATACCGCTCGCAGAGGTGGTGGGCCGCCAGGGCATCGCCGGCCTTGAGGTGGCCGATCCACAGCGTCACGGAACCGCCGGCTCCGTCGGGCATCATTGCCTCCCGGGGAACTCTCGCCGTCGGAATGGCCCCGGCTCGGGAGGAACCGCCCGAGCTGTCCACCGACCAGTCGTTCTGTCTATCGACCGGGTCGGTGGTACCACTCAAGGTCGATTTCTGGAGATCGTCGGGGAAGTCGCACGGAGGGCCCCGGGGCGCTCGATCCGCGCGAAAGGACGTGGCCTCCACGGGCGCCGTGGAGTCAGGACGGAGCGATGGCCGAGGAGGTCCGCGCGACGAGGAGGAATTCGGAGCGGAGGGCGGCTAACGAATGGACGGCGTGCATGAATCGGCCTCGATATCGGGCTGGAGCCTCGACTCCCCCTGACCCCCCGAAGCGGGTTGAGCCTCGACCCCCCCTGACCCCCCCTTCGCAAGGGGGGGATTAGAGGGGCGGGCCTCCGCTTTCCCCCCCTTGCGAAGGGGGGGTCAGGGGGGGTTCTCTCGGGTTCGATGCAATGCAACCGCTAAGCGCTCCAGCGATCCGATTTCCGCCTCGCCTGAACCCATCGTCGAGCCTCGCCCTCCCAGAGACCCGAGAGCTTCAGCGACGTCGTGTCTCAGAAATTGAACACGGGCTTCGTGCTCCCGGCTGACGGGACAGGCAGGGTCGACGACCCCGAATTCAACCCGCCTGTCGCGGTCACGTAGAGATAAATGCTGGCGGGACCGTCGGGGGGCGAGCCGACCGGGACCTTATACGTGAAGTCCTGGGATTGAGAGCGTGGTGTAGGCTTCGCGCCACCGAAGGCCACTCCGATGTACTCGAAGGGCGCTGCTGCCGTATCAGGCCGCCCCACCGTCACGGTCGGAGTCGTGTCGAGCAGGTGATCGAGATAGCCATCGCTCACGATGACGTGCGCCGATATCGTGTAATCGGAGTCAGCGATCGAGAACGAGCTGGTGTCTGTCGCGTCGAGATGCACGCGGACCGTCCCGTCGCTGTAGACGTTGACGGAGGCGTCGACCTGCAGGGGCTCGGGTGTGGACCCTTGATTCGTCTCGTTGAGGAAGCCGCTCGTGCCCTTGTGCAGGATGACATAGGGGGTGCTGCCGCTCAGGCTGAGCGCAGTCCCGGTCCCGGCGCCGCCTGTCTGCTTGGTCGTCGGAGCCTGAGCGGCGCCGACCCGCTCACCGACAGGGTGGACGACCCGCCGACCGGCGTCGTGGACGATCCGCCGACCGGCGCGTTCTTCGGTGTCGCGGGGGCCGGGGCGGTCACGGTGAAGGCCAGGTCGGGCGTCGGCGGGCTATCAGTTGACGACGGGCTGGAACTCAGGCCCACGGCATGCACGCGATAGGATCCCGCCGGGACGTTGGTCCAGGTGAATGAGAAATGCCCATCGGCGTCGGCGGCCGACATCTGGGCGCCCAGGGCGTCGGAGTTGGAAGTGACCATCACGGCCTCGCCCGGGGCGGCCGTTCCCGTTACAACGACCGAGACGTCCGATCCGGGCCCGGCCGGCGTCTGGCTGACCTGGAGATTCGTCGGTGACGTCGCGATCTGGTCGAGAGGGGCCGCCGGGGGCGAGATCCTGGGAGTCGAAGGCGACGAGGCGCCCGTCGGGGGCACGACCGGCGACGTCGGGGCCGTGATCGTCTGCGGTAAGGCCGGGGCGACCGGAGGGGTCGGAGCGGCCTGAATCACCGCCGCGGGAGTCCGGATCAACTTGCGGTGACGGGCATGCGGATGGTGCGCCGCCAGGTGAGAGAGCAACTCTCGGCCTTCAAGGTCTTCCAGCCTCGGCGCGCGGGCGCGGCGAGGCGGATACCTTCGGCCTTTCTTACCATCGAACAGCATGAGCGAATCTCCGTCAGCGAGCGGGGGGGTTCCTTTCGGTCGAGCGGCTCACGGCGAGCCACGCCGGGTACTCGACGTCGGCCGGCCGGACGTGCAAGTCCGGGGGACCCGTCCTCCTCTCTCGCCATTCGCCGATTTCCGATCGGGGATGACCCGCGGACCGCGCGTGACGCCCGTCCGGTCGCCCCGAGACCGGGCATCGTTCGCGGGCGGACCGGCTTTCGTGCCGGCGGGAACGACGGATCGCTGGAGGGACTTCGTGCACGTATGGCGCTCTTCTTCATGCCATCGATACGATGACTCAAGAAAGACCCCGGCCCTGTCGATCATCATGGAGTACCCTGTCGTGTTCCGCGGAGATGCTCCCGTCCCACGCCGCCCGCAATTCGCCCGACGATCGGGTCGAAGGCCGTCCGCTCCCGGCGTCGTGTCGTCCCATCCGGCCGGGGCCGCGGGGCGATCGCTCGAGGACGGCGATCAACGGAAACCGCCCGGGATGGTGCGGGCGCGAGGAGACGCGCGCGATGATCGACGCGGCGCAGAGTGATGCCGCTCCGGGCCGCGACGGCCTGGACGTCACCGTGTTCGAGCAAATCATCGCGGCCTGCGAACGGTTCGAGGAGGCCTTCCGGGGAGGGCTCGCCCCGCGGATCGAGGACTACCTCGGCGCCGCCGGGGGCGGGGTGCGCACCCGGCTCTTCCTCGAGCTGGTGATCGCCGAGCAGGACCTCCTCCGTCAGGCCGGTTCCGCCGGGCCGACCACGGACGAGTTATGTCGGCGATTCCCCGAGTTCTCGGCCGCGATCCTCGAGGCCGACGCGGCCCGGGTCGCCGCATCCGTTCCGCCCGGCGACGCGCCGCGTATCCTACCGGACATCCCGGGATACGAGCTGATCGAGGAGGTGGGCCACGGCACGATGGGTGTCGTGTACAAGGCCCGGCGGATCCGCCTGGACCGCATCTGCGCGATCAAGATGATCCGCCACGCGCGATCGGAAGCCGCGGAGCGGTTCCTGACCGAGGCGGCGGCCGTCGCCCGGCTCCGCCACCCGGGGATCGTCCAGCTCTACGGCATGGGCGATCACCAGGGCCAGCCCTTCCTGGAGATGGAGTACGTCGACGGCGGGACGCTCGCCCAGTCGCTCGCCGGGGCGCCGCGGCCGGTCCGCTCGGCGGCCGGCCTGATCGAGCTGCTGGCGCTGGCGGTCTCCGAGGCCCATCGCCAGGGGGTGATCCACCGCGACCTGAAGCCCGGCAACGTGCTGTTGACGCGCGACGGACGGCCGATGATCGCGGACTTCGGCCTGGCCAAGTGCGCCGAGAATGGCAGCGGGCTGACGCGGACCGACTCGGTCCTCGGGACGCCCAGCTACATGGCCCCCGAGCAGGCCGACGGCCGCGCCCGCGAGGCCGGGGCGGCGGCCGACGTCTACTCGCTGGGTGCGATCTTCTACGAGCTGATCACCGGCCGCCCGCCGTTCCGGGCGGCGACGGTGCTCGAGACGCTCGAGCAGGTCAAGAACGCCGATCCGGTGCCCCCCTCGCGGCTCCAGCCCGGCCTGCCGCTCGACGCCGAGACGATCTGCCTGAAGTGCCTCGTCAAGGCCCCGGCGGGCCGCTACGCCTCCGCGCGGGACCTCGCCGAGGACCTCAGGCGGTTCCTCGACCGGAGGCCGATCCTGGCCCGGCGCGTCGGGATGTGGGGGCGCGGCTGGCGATGGTGCCGCCGCCGCCCGGCGATCGCGGCGCTCGGGGCCGCCCTCGGGCTGACCGTCGCCGTCGCGCTCACCACATTCGCCACCCTCTGGCGGCATGCCGAGGGCCAGCGCTCCGAGGCCGAGCAGAGCGCGCGGCAGGCGCGGGACGAGCACCGCCGGTCCTCGATCGAGTCGTCGCGACGGGCCCTGGAGCTCGGCGTCGCGAATTGCGAGAAGGGGGAGATCGGCCGCGGCCTCCTCTGGATGGCCCGCAGCCTCAAGCTCGCCCCCGCCGACGCGGGCGACCTCCGCTACGCCATCCGGGCGAAGCTCGCCCACTGGAACCTGGGCCTCGCCCCGCTCGAGCGGATCATCGAGCACGCCGACGTGGTCAACGGGATCCGGTTCAGCCCGACGGGGTCGAGACTCGTCACGTTCAACGGGGATCTATTACGACGGCCGTCCCCACTCGGCCCAGCTCTGGGACCCCGCGACCGGACAGGCGATCGGCCCTCCCCTGCGCCACCGAGGGGCGATCGGTCAGGTCGAGTACAGCCCCGATTCGCGGACCGTTTTCACGTCCTCCTGGGATGGCAGCGTCGCGTCGTGGGATGCGGCCGACGGCCATCCGATCCGGCGGCTCGCGTCGACGCGGAACGGGTCGGCCATCCGGATCCGGCCCGACGGCCGGGCCCTCGCCGTCAGCGACCTCCAACTCGTCCAGGTCGTCAACACCACGACAGGGCTCCCGATGCTCCCGCGACCGATCGAGGACCGCGGTGATGTCATGAGTGTCGACTGGAGCCCCGATGGTCGCCTGCTGGCCACCGCGACCAAGGCCGGGACGGTGAGCCTCTGGGATGGTGCCGACGGCCGGCGGATCCGCGAGCTGCCCGTCGAGGGGGGATACCTCTACGCCGTCCGGTTCAGCCCCGACGGGACGCGCCTCATCGCCAGCGGGAGCGACCAGGCGGCGCATCTCTACGACGTCGCCACGGGACGCCAGATCGCCACGCCCACGACCCAGCACCGCTCCACGGTCGATGTCGCGGTGTACCACCCCGCCGGCCTGCTGCTCTGCACGGGAAGCGGCGACGGACAGGCCCTGCTGGTGGATCTCGCCACGGGCGAGCTCGCCGCCCAGCCGCTGGCGCATGGCAACTCCGTCACCGGCGCGGATTTCAGCCCCGACGGCCGGACCCTCGCGACCGCGAGCTGGGACAGGACGGTACGCCTGTGGGCCCTCCCCGTCGGTTATGCGCCCGCCTGCCCGCCGTTCGGCCGGTTGGTCGGGACGTCGGCGACCTTCAGCGGCGACGGGGCCGACATCATCGTGGCCCGCGAATCGTCCGCGCGGCGATTCGCGCCCGATGGCACGGCCGCGGTCCCGATCTTCTCGCATGGCGACCCCGTGCACCGGCTCCTCAAGAAACCCGGCGACGATCGCGTGATCGTCACCATCGGCCGGGATACGGCCAGGCTCTGGGACGCGACGACGAATGAGCCGCTGGCCGGGTCGGTCCCGATCGTCAACATCTACCCGGGGCCTCATCCCGGGATCACCTGCGAGGCGTTCACCCCCGACGGGCGGATCCTCCTGGCCGGCGGCCCGGACCGGAAGGTCCGCCGCTGGGATGCCGCGACGGGACGGCCGCTGGGCGAGTTGCTCCAGGCCGACGACATCCTCACCTCGCTGGCGGTCAGCCCCGATGGCCGGACCGTCTTGACCGGCGACTGGACGGGGCATGTCCGCCGCTGGGATGCCGCGACCGGCGAACCGCTGGGGCCGACCCTCCAGCACGGGAGCCAGGTGGTCGCGGTCGCCATCAGCCCGGACGGGAAGTCCTTCCTCACCGGCAGCGAGGATGGGACGGCCCAGCTCTGGAATGCACGGACCGGGCGCCGATCCGGCCACGCGCTGGCCCACCGGAAGAAGCTCACCCGCGTCGCTTTCGACCCGAGCGGGCGGATCATCGCGACGGCCAGCCAGGACGGGACGGCCCGCCTCTGGGACGTCGCCACGAGCACGCCCCTCGGGCCGCCGATCCGCCATCCGAACGGGCCGGTCGGGACCCTCGAGTTCCGTCCCGACGGGGCCGCCCTTCTGACCGTCGCCGCCGGTGGGAAGGTCATGGTCTGGCCATTGCCGGAACTGCCCAGCGACGAGCCCGAGCGGGTGACCCTCTGGGCCGAGACGATCACCGGCCTGGAGATGGACGACGCCGGGGTCATCTCCCCGCTGCGGGCCGACGATCTGTTCGACCAAGCGGCGCCGACTGGAGGCCCTGGGGGGCTTGCCCTTCACGGCTGGCTCGTCGGCACCGAGTGAGTGGCACGTCGGTCGCGCCACGCTGGCCGTGATGGCCGGCGACACCCACGCCGCTCGCTGGCACCTCGCCCGCGCCGAGGGCGAGGTCGGGGCCGGCTCCAAGGAGCCCGTAGCGGGCCTGTGGCTGGCTGTCGGCAACAGACTCTTGACCAGGGGCGACGCCTCGGGTGCTGCCCGGGCGTTCGGCGACGCCGTCCGGCTCCGTCCGGACGACGCCGTCGCCCGGTTCGGGCTCGGCCTCGCCCGTCGGCGGCTCGGCGACGCGGCCGGCGCCATCGCGGCGTTCCGCGAGGCCATCGCCCTGCGCCGGGACTACGCCCAGGCGCACGAGCAGCTCGGCCTCGTCCTGCTCCGCGGGCTCACGCCGTCCCGACACGCGGAGGCCGGGGCGCGCCCGGCGGACTCGGAGGCGGGCGCGTGGGTCCTCACCCCCCCGCCATCCCTCGCCCTGCCGCCGCTCGAGGACGCGGCCCGAGCCGTCACGGAGTCGAACGGGGTCCGCCTGATGCTCGCGGCCATCCGCCGGCGCACGGCGACGCCGACGGTGCGATCGCCGCCTACCGCGAGATCCTCCGGCGCGAGCCCGACCAGGCACTGGGCCACCTCGGGCTCGCCGCGGCCATCCGCGAGCGGGACGGCCGCGGCGGGGCCGTGGTGCAGGCGGCGCTCTCGGCGGCCCATGTTCGCTCCGGCTGGGGGTTGTTCCAGTCGGGTCGGCTCGATGAAGCGCGCTCGGAATTCCACGAGGCGATCCGGCTCGCACCCGAGGAGGCGATGGCCCACCTCGGCCTCGCCCAGGCCGAGGAGCTGCTGGGGAACCACGCCGGTGCGCTCGCCGCGCTCGACGCGGCCGTCCGCCTCGATCCCGCCCGCTCCGAGTCGTGGAATAACCGGGCCTGGTTCCTGGCCACCTGCGCCGAGCCGGCCTTCCGCGACGGCCGCCGCGCCGTGCAGGACGCCCGGCGTGCCTGCGAGCTGAGCGGCTGGAAGGAGGCCGGCATCCTCGACACGCTCGCCTCCGCCTACGCCGAGGCCGGCGACTTCGCCGAGGCCATCCGATGGCAGGCCAGGGCCGTCGAGCGGTCCGACATCCCCGAGTTGAGGGAGAGGCTCGACCTCTTCCGGAAGTCGCGGGCCTTCCACAAGGTCGGGCCGATCTCCACCTTGCGGCCCACCGACGAGACTCGCCGCTGAGCGACCGTCCGTCGGCCGAGGGTCGCCGGCCGCATCAAGACGAGACGACGAGGCGCCACCGTTCTTCCCCGCGGACCCGGCCCCCATCCGCCCGACCGAGGTCCGCGAGATCGCATCCGTCGGCCGGCCCGGCAGGACGGCGACATCCCGCCGGCTCGCGGTGCGAGGACCCGCCGCGCGGAGACCCGGCGCCGGAAAACCGCCGCCCGGCTTGCACGGCCGGCGGCTCGTTGTCGAGTGACTCTCCGTGGGGCGGGCGCGGATGCGGCACCGACCTACCGGAGCGACGTCGGGCCCCCGACGGAGCCCCCAACCGCCGTCCCGATCGGGGCGGGATCCCCGGACGGACCGCCGCAGGCCATCGGCCCGGCGGCCGGGGCCGCGGCTCGAGAGGGGATACCGATCCGTCTCCACACCCCGAAGGGCTCCGGCGCGGTGCCGATGAGCCCGCCTCCGCGCATCCTCCTCCCACACACGAGGGCCTCGCCATGTCCGCGCTTCGCGCATCGCTCCTGGCCGCCGCTTCCCTGCTCCTGTCGCTCTCCTCGAATGCCTCGGCGCAGGGGATCTCCCCGGTCGGAAAGACCTACAGGGTCAATAACCCCACGTACCCCGCGGTCGTGGAATACCATTACTTCAGCTTCGACGGGATCGAGCGTATCAAGATACCCGGCTGCTGCTCATACGATTGGATGTGGTACTACGACGCTCAGAACAACGTCCTTTACCACAAGAAACTCATTTCGTCCGTATGGATTCCGGTGCCGCAATTCAATGCGTTCGGAGTCACTCCGCTCGCCACCGGCGTCGTGATGATTTATCAGTACTGAGCGGCCCGTTCCACTTCGTCCCCCGAACCGCGAAAGGAGCTTGTCCGATGTCCGCCTTCCGCAATGTCTTGCTGGTCGTCACGGCGCTGTACCTCTCCTACGCCCCGCATGCCAGCGCCCAGGACATTTCCCCCGCCGGGAAGATCTACTGGCGAAGGAATGTGCAGGGTGAGAAGTTCCGGATTCAATTCTTCAGCGACCACACCTACAAGGCGACGCACAGTTTCGAGACCAATACCGGTGTTTGGTGGATGTCCGGGACGACCTTGATTTACAGGAAGACCTACTCGAGCAGGACGGGTTTCGGGGTCTACAATCCCGACAAGTACTTCATCAATTTCAACCCCTTCGGGTATAGCGTTCAACCAACTGGGCGAGCCCATGAATTACCTCGAGTGTGCTCCGTAACCCGGCGTGTCGCCGAACGGGGGCGTCGGAACCCCGGCCGACCCAGGACCCGGGAGGGGTGCGAGGCGGGAGTCCGGTGGGTGCGGGGACGAGCGACTTCCGCGTCCCTGCACCCAACGACCCCGAGCCTGACGAGATGCCGGCTCGCCACCGTTCCGCGGCCGCCGGAGCCCGATCCAATCCAAGAGCAGGGGCGGGGATGCGGCCGGAATCAAGCCTGGCCCGCATCCCCGCCCCTGCTCCGGTACCCGGCCCGCGCGACCGGGGCCGGGCCCGCGATCCGCCACAACGGCGATTTCGATCGTGGCGATGCCTGCGTGGTGAAAGGGGACGGGCGCTGGTTCCCGACGAGCGCGGCGAAGCCGATCCATGTCGATCCCAGCTCGGACCCCGATTCGTGAACCTCGAGCCCGACGATGATGTCGGCATGGCGCTCCGATCCGCCGGGAGGCCCCCGCGCTCCCGGATCGGATCCCCGCGGACGCGCTCACTCGCCGACGAGGCTCGCCGTCGTCGTGCAGAAGGCCACGCGGTCGATGGCGGCCTCGAGCGCCGGGAGGTCGATCGGCTTCATCAGGTGGATGGCGAACCCGGCGGCCCGGCTGAGCTCGATGTCGTCGGAGGAGCCGAAGCCCGACATCGCGATCGCCAGCACGGCGCGTTCGGACTGGAGGGCCTGGACCAGTTGCAGGCCGGTGCCGTCGGCCAGCTCGATGTCGCTGATGAGCAGGTCGATCTCGAATTCGGCCGCGGTGCGGAGGGCCGACTCCACTCCGGAGGCGGAGCGGACGTCGTGCCCGCGGCGGGCCAGCAGCTCGGCGAGCGAGTTGCGGGTGTCGTCGTTGTCGTCGACCAGGAGGATGCGGAGCGGCCGGCGGGCGACGGGCTCGTCGTCGACCGGCTCGATGGTGGGCACGATGGCCGGGGCCGCGACCGTGGGCAGCTCGAGCGTGAAGGTCGCCCCGCGATTCGTGCCCTCGCTGGACGCGGTCAGCCGCCCGCCGTGCCGCTCGACCAGCGTGCGGCTGATCGTCAGGCCCAGGCCCAGGCCGCCCGACCGCTGCGCCACCTCGGCGCCGCCCTGCTCGAACATGTCGAAGATCCGGGGCATCACCTCGGCGTCGATCCCGATGCCCGTGTCGCTGATCGCGATGATCAGCATCCCCGCGGGTCGACGGCCGTCGCCATCGCCGTCGCCGCCGACCGTGTCGGCATCGCCCTCGCCGTCGCGCGAACGGACGGTGATCGTCCCGCCCTCCGGGGTGAACTTGATCGCGTTCTTCTGCAGGTTCCACAGGACCTGCTGGAGCCGGATCGGGTCGGCGTTGACGTCGTGGCGGCGGGCGGCGAGGTCCAGGACCAGCCGCAACCTCGCGGCCTCGAGGTCGTCCCGGCAGATCTCGGCGACCCGATGGATCAGCTCGTGCGCGTTGACCGCCTCGCGCTTCAAATGCAGCTTGCCGCCCCGGACGCGGGTCAGGTCCAGCAGGTCGTCGATCAACCGGACCTCCAGGTTGACGTTGCGACGGATCATCTCCATCACCTGGCGCATCGGCCCGGGCGTGCCGGGCCGCTCGAGGATCGCCGTGGCCGTGGCCAGGATCGGGGTCAGCGGCGTGCGGAGTTCGTGGCTGAGGCTCGCCAGCAACCGGTCCTTGGCCCGGTTGGCCGCTTCGGCCTCGGCTCGTGCCGCCTGTTCCTGAAGCGCCCTCAACCGCTCTCCCTCGGCCCGCTTCGACGCGCTGATGTCGCGGAGCACCAGGACCCAGCCCGCGGCGCGCGGTCGCCTGGCGGCATCGGCGCGGGCGCCGGAGTCGGTGCGGCCGCCACCCCCCGGTTCGCCCCCCAGCCGCGAGATCCGGGCGTCGAAGACCGAGGGGCCGTCGGGGTCGGCGCCGATCAGCTCGAAGGACGCCTCGCCCTGTTCGCCGATCCGGTCCAGCCGGCCGGCCAGCGCCGGCCATCGGTCGAAGACCCGGGCCGCCTCCGAGCCCAGCAACTCGCCCTCCTTCCGCCCGATCAGCCGCTCGGCGGCCGGGTTCAGCTCGACGATCCGGCCGTGCCCCTCGATCACGACCACCGCGTCCTCCATCCCCCGCACCACGGTCGCCCAGGCCACCGGCGTCAGGTCCAGGAGTCGATAGCGCAACATCGCGGGCAGGAACGCCAGGCCGGTCACCCCGAACGCGATCGCCACGCTATCCACGTGGATGAAGCCGAAGACCCGAGACATGTCGATGATGTTCACCACCCACGGCAGCAGCGCGCCGAAGAGCATGATCGAGGCCTGCGCCCGGAAGACCCCGCTCGAGCCATACACCGCCCGGGCCAGCAGGACCGTCACGACCGCGGCCAGTCCATAAGTGTAGACCAGGTGCGCCCAGAACGCCGGACCGTACGCCGGCATGGCGATCCAGAACGCGCCGATCCGCGCATTGCGGATCGATCTCCAGTAGAGGTGGTGCAAGGGGTTGGTCCAGGCCAGCAGGGCCAGCGCCAGCATCGGCGCGGCGACCGCGGCGAAGCGACGCGGGGCCAGCCATCGCTCGCACCCGGTGTAGCGCAGGACGAACGCGAGCATCCCGAGCAGCATCATCGTCGCCCCGGCGACCCGCAGCGCGAAGCACATCCGCTTGATCGGCAGCTCGACGATGACCAGCTCCATGGCCTCGAACAGCGCCCAGGCCGCCTCCCCGACCATCATGGCCGAGAAGGCCGTGGCGATGGCGATCCCCTGCCGGCGCCGCCGCCAGCCCAGCAGGGCCAGCCCGGCGGAGATCAGTACGGTGATCCCAAACGGGATCGATTCAGCATTCGGCTGGAACATGCTGGCTCCAGGTCGGCCCACCTTGGCTCGCCTCGCCTCGCCTCAACGCGCTGGGCTCACCTCGCTCGGCCTCTCATCCTCTCCAATCCAACGTGCTTCTCTTCCGGCCCTCGCCTGACGCTGCGCGGCCAACTTCACCCAGGCCCCGGGGAACCGGCCGTCGGGACCAGCGCGGACCGACCCACGACGTGGTAACCGGCTCGCTCGCGGACTCTCGTCACACCTGGCCGAGCGTCATCACTCGTGCGATGGGGGATGACAGCGACCACATCGATCTGACCAGGCCGTCCTCCGGCAGGGATCAATCGCCCATGACACCAAGGGGGCCACGTCCATCATGGCGGTCCGCACTCTCGGCGCGTTCCATTCTTATTATATCAAGTCGGGGAGACCGTTTGCGAGATCGCTCTTTTGGTGAAAAATCGTCCGACGGAGACGGCGGAGACGGCGGGCCCTTGGGGCGGTCGCATCCGCTGCCGCCGGGGGTGGGGGCTGGGGCCCCTGGAGCCCTGGCAGTCCGTGCCTTCAACCTCGGGGGCGGCGGCCTCCGCTCTCGCGTGCCGCCCCGGAATATCCTATGGTGTGAGGCAAGACCGGGCCGGTCGGGACGGCCCGCGCCGTCGGCCGGTCCACGCCCCATCGAGGCCACCCGGGACGGCGGCGCCGCACCGATCGTCGAGCGTCTCGTGGATTTCTTCCGGGTTCCTGATGGATATCATCTACCGATATGATCCGTACAAGCCGATCGCACCGCGGCAGCTCGAGGATGCGGCCGCCGCGATCGAGATCCTCGACCGGGGCCACCACCGTTACACAACGATCGTGACCCAGGTGCACAAGGAGCTGACGGGCGACCATTCCGCCGGACACGTCGTGATCCCGTCGGATCCGCTGG
This sequence comes from uncultured Planctomycetota bacterium, assembly GCA_963815795.1. GTDB lineage: Bacteria > Planctomycetota > Planctomycetia > Isosphaerales > Isosphaeraceae > JAKAUH01. The sequence goes on from CAWFIC010000019.1 coordinate 227,765, forward strand.
CGCTGGGACTGCCGCTGTGGGCCGGGGCGCCGCCGGTGCAGGTCCCGTTCGCGCTGGTGCTGGGCTGCTCCGACGCCCGGGTGCCGATCGAACAGATCTTCGACCAGTCGCCCAACGACCTGTTCGTCATCCGGGTGGCGGGCAACGTGCTGGGCGTCGAATGCCTGGGGAGCATCGACTACGCCGTCAACCAGTTGGGGGCGAGCCTGAAGCTGCTGGTCGTGCTCGGGCATAGCTCCTGCGGCGCCGTCACCGCGGCGGTCAACTCGTACCTGGCGCCCCGGGACTACGCCAGCATCGCGCTGACGCACGCGCTACGCTCGCTGGTCGACCGCATCCAGGTGGCGGTGCGGGGCGCGGCGACGGCCCTGGAGCGGGTCGCCGGCGCGGCGGTCGCCCAGCATCCGTCGTACCGCGAGGCCCTGGTCGAGGCGGCGATCTACCTGAACGCGGCGATCACGGCCTTCGACGTCCGCCGCGAGGTCGACCGGCTGGCCGGCGACGCCGTCCGGGTGGTCTACGGCGTCTTCGACCTGGTGCAGCAGCGGGTCCGCGCCTGGCCGGCCCCCACTGCGAGCGAGGGGCCCGGGCCGATCCCGGTCTTCGCCGACGTCCCGGACGGACCCGACGATTTCGGTGCGATCAGCACCGAGATCGCCCGCGCGGTCGCCGCCCGGAGGCTCCAGGTCGGCGCGGCGGAAGATCCGGCCTGATTCGGCAGGGCAAGCTCCGTCCCGAACCGTCTCCCGATGCCGGTTCACCCTCGCGGGCGCTTCCTGGGCCGATCCCCGCGCCGCGGTACTCGAGGCATCGGCCGCAGGCCGAGGACCGTGTTGACCCTCAGCGTGTATCGGCGGTAGCCGGCCGGGGTGTCGCGTTGGTAGCGGACCACGCCGGTCATCCGGTCGCCGCTCATCCCCGGTCCTTACAATCGTTATAACCCCCGCTATCACAAATGTTAAATCTCGACCACAAAACTTTTTTGAAAAAATCTTAAGTGCAAGTCCAGCCGACACTTATGACGAGAGATCGCCCGAATCTCGCGATAGGTGCATTTAAGAAATTGCAAACTCGCAGCATCCTGTATATAGAGGCTTTAAGAAAAAGGGAAAGGGGTTTAGGGTGAAGTGAGTCGTCTCGGACATGCACGCACGTAGCGGGTCGTCGCGGCTCGTCCCCGCGACGGATTGCCACCGTCGCGGGGACGAGCCCGGGTGAGTGGATGTCGGCTCGCCGGGAGGGCATCCCGAGGGGGGAATATCCGGTCATCTTTCCCGCGAGAGATCAGCGGACGCCCGCGTCGGTGCCCTCGTCGGGGCTGACGTTCGCCCCTCCGGGGCTGGCGGTGGTGACTCCGCCGCCGCGCTCGGTCGCCGCGTTGGCCTTGCCGCCGCCACCGGGCTCGCGCGGGTTGTCCGTGCAGCCGGTCGCCAGCATCGGGAGGACGAGTACTGTCAGGGCCATCGTCGCGCGCAGCCAAGGACGCAAGGACATCGCTGGGACTCCTCTCGGTTCGGATTGTATCATCCTCATCCCCAGATGATCGCAAGGCGCGTGCCGGACGAACGCCGTCGCGCCGAGGGCGTCTCAGGGCTGGGACGAGGAGGGATACGTGCATTCGCGGAAGTTCGGTGGTCGAGTGGATCTGGTGATCCGGGCCGACGCGGAGGAGCGAGTCGCGATCCGAGGGTCGTGCGGCGGACAGCCTGGCGCGGTATGTTCGAGCGTGACCATCGCCGGGTCGGCGACCAAACGGCGGCCGTCGGAGAAAGGGCGTTCTGACAACCGTAGAAGCTGTAAAGGGTCACTATGCCCTTCGCTTCGATGAATCCCGGTGAGTGGAACAAGGACTGACGTCGAATGCCCGACGTAAAGCCTGGATTAGAGTTGACTCGGACGGTCGGCTGCCGATCCGAACTTGCACCGATGAGGCGCGCCGATGTTCGGCCCTTCCTTTCACCAGAGATACATCTTCGGCGAGCGGATTCCGGTCTGGGACGAGATGACCCGTCTGGGCAACTCGATTTGGGAAGAGCCGGTCCTGACCGATGCCCTGGCGGTCGTGCGTGAGGTGGTCGATCGCTCTCACAGGAACCTCAAAGCGATCCACGACCGATTAGTCGGCCTCGGCTACGCGTTCGCGAATCCGGAGGCCGCACTCGTCGAAGCCGGGCCGGGGGCGGAGGACCGGATCCGAGCGTTCGAGGCGAGCCTCGGGACGTTCCCACTTCTGGTCCGGGAGTGGTATCTGCGTCTCGCCTCGGTCGATTTCTCCCAATCCGGGCCTCAAGAGGTCGGGTCCACCGCCTCGGGAGTGGGCGGTCTCGGCTTCAATTGCACCCTGATCATGCAAAGCCTCGACGCGTGCTGGGAGCAGTGGGAAGAGCTGAACCGGCAGCACGCGGAGGATGTCCGCACCGCCCGAGAATTGGGCCGCAGCTCATTCGGGCCGGAGCATCTCCCCGCATTCCTGCCCCTCGGGCCCAGCGCCTCGAATTGCGATCCGATGGGATTCCGTTTGCCGAACCTCGGGGTGGACGGGGTCTTTTACAACGACGGCGCAGGAGACACTTACTTCATCGACCACTTACGAATGATCTTCGAGTGGGGAGGGTTTCCGTTCTGTCGATGGTACAGCGAACGACGCAGGCACTTCCTGAGTGCACGCCCCAATATCGAAGAGGTCTTGCCCATCTTGAAGGATGGGCTGCTTCCAGTCTAGGGAGAGCTTGGAAGCGGCGGTAACCAAGTACGCCTGTACCATAAACGATGGATTATATTACCCCTGCATGAAAGAAGGTCACGTACGAGCCCGAAGCCCGAAGCACCAGCGAGTGAGTGGATGGTTCCGGCCGGGATCCACTCGCTCGCACGTCGGGCTCGTATGGACCGGCGTGCGAATCTTCCTTGCCGGCATCAGAGTTGGGGCGGACGGCCGGGCGCGCGACGATGGGGGAACCTGGAGCGGGCGGACGAGAGATCAGACATGACACTTTGGCTCATCAGGGAGAGCTGATGTCGGATCACGCCACTCGGCGGCTGTACCCGGTCCATATCGATGGGAAATCCGGCTTCATCGACGCCCGGGGGAGCGTGGTCGTCTCCCCCAGGTTCGACATGGCCGGCCCTTTTCATGAGGGCCTCGCGCAGGTGGGTGACCTGGACCGCGACGGGACGCCGGCCGTCCCGGGTCTCGTCAAGCGGAGGGTCGGGTTCATCAGCACGTCCGGCGACATGGTGACGCCGCTGCGTTTCGATCATGCACGCGATTTCTCGGAAGGCCGGGCGGCCGTGATGGTCGGCAAGAAATGGGGATTCATCGACCGCGATGGTGCGTTCGTGATCGAGCCGAAGTACGCCGCCGCATGGGCCTTCACCGAGAGCATCGCCCCGGTGATGAAGGGGCGTCGCTACGTCCTGATCGATCCCGCCGGCGAGGTCCTGTTCGAGAAGGCCGCGACCGCGATCGGGTCGTGTCGATCCGGACTGATCCCTTGCCTCGCGAAGAATGCGTGGTCGTACCTGGACCGGACAGGGGCGACGGCTTTCGAGTTGCCATGTCGCGCTGCGGGCGAGTTTTCCGAGGGACGGGCGGCGTTCCTCGCGAAAGATCGAAGCCGGAGCATGGGTTACATCGACACGACGGGCGCGGTGGTGGTCGGCCCGCAGTTCGTACAAGGAGGCGATTTCCACGAGGGGCTGGCGGCCGTCGAGGTGTTCAACGCGGGACGAGGGAAGCAGGATTTCAGCAAGCCGCAGCAGTTCGGCTTCATCAACCGTGACGGTTCGCTGGCGATTCCCGCGACGTTTCGCTTCGCCGACCGGTTCTCGGAAGGCCTGGTTGCAGTGCGGGCGGCCGAGGCGAAAGAGTGGAGTTATATCGACACGACGGGTCAAACCGTGATTTCACCGATCGCTTGTGGCCTTGCACTGCCGTTCACGGACGGCTTGGCGATGATTCAGGGGCCAGGCGGCGAGGAGGTCGGGTATATCAACCGGCGCGGCGAGTTCGTCTGGCCATTGCGGAGGTAGGGGAGCACCGGCGGAGCGGCCCGGTTCGCTCGCTCAGGCGTGACCTGACGGGATCGGCTAACCCCTCATGACGCGCATCGGGTGAACGATGGTTGGCGCGGACGGGCGGGTGCGGGACCATGGCGGGATGTGGGACGGGTGATTGCCGGGTGCTGCTCGCCGGGAAGGTCGGGAACTCGCCGAGGTCGTTCACGGTCGCACCTCGTCGGGGCTGATCGGCCTCATGGCATTGCACTCGCACGCCCCTCGAGCGTGACCGCCGACTCCTCCTCATACGCCGTCGGGGAAGCGGGGCAGCCGAGTGGGGCCGGCCCGCACTTCCCCGACCGCGGGGATCGATCCCGCTTCGGAACGCTCGGCGCCAGGCCGCGGGGCTCACTTCATCCGTTCCGCGCCAGCCAGCGCGACGTCAAGAACGGCGTACGGGAACGGCCCAATCCCGACGGGCGGGGCGGGGGGTGCGGGGCTCGGCACCACGGGCGGGGCGGGGTGCGGCGGGCTCGGCACGATGGGTGGGGCGGAGGGTGTGGGGCTGGACACCACGGGCGGGGCGGGGATGATCGGGGTACTCCGCACGGGCGGCGCGGCGTGTGTGTGGTGACTCTTCATGGATGGGGCGGGGTCTGCGGGGTTCAAGGTCACACCGGCGTGACGGATCAAGGCAACCGCATTCCCGCCCGCGACGCCATCGGCGTTGCCGTCGATGAGCTGCCCGGAGGTATCCTGCAAGCCCGACGGCGACGTCCCGTTGAGCGTGAGCTCGACCGCTTTGTTGAGGGTAAACGCCTTCCTGGGAGTGAGCGTGATGGTGTCGCTCGCCGGGTTGAATACGGCCGACCGAAGCCGGATCACCGGCGAGTTCTTGGCGGTGAACGACCCCTTTCCGTTCGCCGTCGTCAACCGATAGGTCGCCAGATCATCCGCCTGGGCGGCGGTCACCGGACCGCTGAGGTCGACAACGAGTTCGGTCACCTCGTGCTTCTTGTTCTTCACCTCCTGGACGCCGACCACCGTGACCGGCGGCGCGGGTGTCGGGCTCGGGGCGGGCGTCGGGCTGGGCGTGGGCGACGGGGCCGGGCTGGGCGTCGGGGTCGGACTGGGTGTGGGCGACGGAGTCGGTGTGGGCGTGGGCGTCGGGGTCGGCGAGGCCGTCACGACGAGTTGATGGCCGGCGTCGCTGAATGGGCCCTGCGGGTAGACGAACGATGTGCCCACCGGTGTACCCGGGAAGAACACGGAGTTGCCATTGACCGACGTGGGCGAGTCGGCGCTCGTGAACGAGAAACTCAACGAACTCCCCGGCTGCACGTCGTTCGCCGGGCTATTCGCCAGGAACTGGATGGCGAAGCCATCGCCGGCGCCCATGTTGGTGATGTTGTCCGACCAGCCGGGAGGAAGGCTGACGGAGACCGGGCTGGTGGCGAGGAAATCCTCGCCGGGGACCCAGGCGTACCAGAACGTGCCGATGCCGGAGTTGCTCGAACTGGCGTTCGTCAGGGTGATCGTGAAGTTGGTGTTGGGGCCGGCGGCCGTCGAGCTGATGACTCCGCTGGCATTGATCGTGGCCATGAGGGCACGTCCTTCCAGGTATTCCAACCCGGTGAATCGACGCGCCCAAGACCGACGCGTCTTGGGGCCGCCTGCGGGCGACACGGCGCCGAGGACGCGGCGGAGCCGACCGACGAAGAAAGCTCGTGACATGACATGATCCTCTCGTTTTGCTCATCCATGCGAATGTTGAAGGAGTCTCCGGGACGCGGGCTCTCCCGGGATCTACCCGTCGAGCTGGGCTCGAGCGGCCGCCGCCCGCGATTCCAGGGGGTCCTGCGAGGAATGCCGGTGGAACCCTTCATTTTTTCGAGGTAGTGGACCGGAGAGATTCGCGATCGCGATCGGGAGTCCGCGAGGAGTGTCTGACGATCGCGAACATGTGAGCCAAAGCCGCGCCGATCCCGGCTGGCGGCGTGCTCGTCCGGACGCGCGGTCGATCGCCTCACGCGGCTCCGGCGCGGCACCGGGAGATCCATCCCGTCGCCGACGCCGGAGCCGCGGAGTTTACGAATGCTCGAGCTATCGCTCGATGCACCCCGTGGGAATCGCATCACACGCCGGCTGGTCGTCCTCGGCCGACCACCGGGAGGCACGCTCTTGGTCCCAATCCCCCGCACAGGCACACTCGCCCAGGGCTCGCTCGAGGCTCCCGGCATCCGGGAACCGATCGGCCGGATCCTTGGCCAGGCAGCGCAGCACGACCCGCTCCAGGTCCTCGGGGATTCCGGCCTGGACCAGCGACGGGGGCACCACCGGGTCGTGGACGTGCGCGATCATCACGCTCAGCCCGCCACCGGCGTCGAACGGAGGCCGACCGGTCAGGAGGTAGTAGGCCACGGCCCCGAGCGAGTAGATGTCGCTCCGCTCGTCGAGCTGCCGGCCGCCCATGGCCTGCTCCGGCGACATGAACAGCGGCGTGCCCAGGATCTGGCCGTCCTCACTCAGTGGGGGCGCGATGGCCGACGCCGCGGGAAGGACCAGGCCGAAGTCGAGCAGCTTGGCCACGTCGTCCAACCCCCCGTAGCGGGCCGCCAGGATGTTCGACGGCTTGATATCGCGGTGGATCAGGCCCGCGGCGTGGGCCTCGCGCAGGGCCTGGCAGACCTGACGCAGCAGGTACACCGCCCGCCCGGGTGGCAGGGGGCCGTGGCCATCGACCAGCTCGGCCAGGCTCAGCCCCTCCAGGAGTTCCATGACGTAGTAGTAGGTCCCGTCCTCGGTGCGGCCGTAGTCATAGATCTGGACCGTGTTCGGGTGCGAGAGCGTGGCCGTCAGGCGGACCTCGCGCTCGAACCGGGCCAACGCCTTCGGATCCGTGACGCGGTCTTGCCGGATCAGCTTGACGGCGCAGGGGCGCTTCAGGAGCTGGTGCTCGGCCAGGTAGACCTCGCCCATGCCGCCGCCGCCGATGAGCCGCCGGAGGCGATACTGGCCGAGCTGCCGGGCCTCGGCGACCTGCCGGCGCAGCCGGGAGATCATGTGGGCCCCCAGGGTGGAGCCGACGGCCAGGATTATCAGGATCATGAGATCGAAGCTGAACAGCCAGACCTGGGGCGCCTCGCAATGCCGCGACGCCAACCCGAGCCAATCCATCGCCTCGGGATGCCGCAGGTAGAGGACCCAGAGCGTCGCGAAGGGCAGCAATGCGAGCGGCCCGACCACGATCGCGGCGCGGCGCCAGCTCTTCGGGACGTAGAGCGCGTAGGTGAGGATCAGGATGGAGGTGAGCAGCACGATGTTCTTCGTCGTCAGTTGCGCCAGGAGCGGGTCGCCGCGCACCGAACTCTCGAGGATCAGCCGATACTGGACGGTGGCGACCCGGCCCGCGAGCAGGACGATCATTCCGAGCTCCAGGGCCCTGAGCCGGGCGAGCGGGACGGTCCGACGGCTCCAGAGGAGTGCGATGACGCCCCCGAGGGCCGCGATGACGGTCACATCGAGATAATAGAGTAAGAGATCATGATCGCTCAGGACGACGTTCCGGTAGAACGTGGCCATCGCCACGATGAGGATGTAGATCATCGGCAGTTCGCGCAGCCGCGCCCGCACCGTCGATTCGGCCGCGGAGGTCGGTTGCGGCCGGGAGCCCGCGGCGATCGCCGCCCGCGGCGAGAAGACGGTGGTGTCGTGCGTCGCGTCGCCGTCGCCGTCGCCGTCGCCGTCGCGGTCGATCGGGGCGGGCCCGGGCGGAGGGCGGCGTCCATCGGGCGAGGTCAAGGTCGCCGTCCGTCCCGGAGCCGCGCGCGGCGGCTCGGACGCCGGCAGGAACCCGTCCCGGGCCGCCCGCTCGTGCTGGTCCAGGAGCTGGGCGACCTCGGCCCGAAGCCCTTCGTCGTCTCGGCAGACCTCGCGGAGCCAGGCCTCGCGCTCGGGGGGGGCGACCTTGAGCGAAGCATCGAACAGGTCGTCGATCCGACGCCAGCGTTCCGGCGTCATCCGCCACCTCCCCGGAGCTGGCTGCCGAGCCAGGCCCGCGCCAGTCGCCAGTCCCGCTCCACCGTGACCAGCGAGACCCCCAGCGACTCGGCGATCTCCGGCATCGTCAGCCCCCCGAAGTATCTCAAGGTGATGACCTGCGACTGGCGCTCGTTCCACTCCGCCAGCCGGTCGAGGGCCTCGTGCAGGGTGATGACGTCCAGGTCCTTCGCCTCGAACGATTCCACGACGCGGTCCAGCGGGAGGCGCCGACGGCCCCCGCCGCGCCGGTCGGCGGCCCGCCGCCTGGCGTGCTCGACGAGGATCTCCCGCATGGCCCGCGCGGCCGAAGCGAACAGGTAATTCCGGTCCGCGACCTTGTCGAAGACCGCGCCGCCCAGGAGCCGGATCACGGCCTCGTGGACCACCCCGGTGGGCGAGAGCGTGTGGTCAACCCGCTCCCGCCGCATCAGGCCCGAAGCGACCCGGCGCAGCTCCTCGTAGACCAGTGCGATGACCTCACCTCGGGCCCGCTCATCACCGGTCCGGGCCCGACCGAGGATGAGCGTAAATTCGTGCGGCTGCCCGGCTCCCATGACTCCTCCGTCGAAAAAATCACGCTCCGTCGAAAAACCATGAAGGCTTCTCTTGGCATTCTTCGCAGGACTCATCAAGGGGACAAGGAGTGCAGGCAGCGGCGAACCGATTCAGAGTCTGCTCCTCGAATGGGAGGGCGAGGCTGGCGCGGTGAGAAGTTGGGCTTGGCAGGGCTCGGCACTCATCCCGGTCCCGTTGCGCCTCTTCGTCCCCCCCTTACGAAGGGGGGGTTCGGGGGGGTCGGATCGGTCCGGTCGCCCGCGATCCGTGGGCCAGTGGCCCCGGAACCCCCCTTGACCCCCCCTTCGTAAGGGGGGGACGATTCGGTTCGAGCGGGCGCAACAAGAAGCCAGTCGGCCAGGCCCTCGAAAACGTTCGTCAAGCCCAACTTCTCACCGCGCCAGGGCGAGGCTCCTGCCGCGCCGCGCAGGCCGGAAAGACCGGCTCGCTCGACAGGAGCCTCGCCCTCGCGACTCGCGACCTACTCGATCTCCCGGGACCCGTGGCGTGGGGCCTCGGTCGGCGCGATGAAGACCCGGTCGCGCGGGAACTTCTCGAAGAGCGACGCCGGCTTGCCGAAATTGGTGGCGAGGACGTCGACCGGATTGCCGGCGATCCACATCGATAGGTCGATCGCCTCGTAGTGGCCCGCATTGAACCCGATCAGGACCCGGCATGGCTTGTCGCCGACATTCTCGATCGAGTGGCCGTAGCCCTGGGGGATGTAGCCGACGTCCCCCTTGTCGAGCGTCTCGGTCCGGTGGCGCCCGTGCGAGCCGAAGAGCGTCACGCTCACCCGGCCGTCGATGACGTACTGCCACTCGTCGGCGGTGGGGTGCCAGTGCAGCTCGCGGAGGCCGCCCGGCTCGAGGTCGAGGATCACCCCGGTGATGGTCTTCGAGATCGGGAACCGTTCGGCGCCGACCCGCCACTCGCGCCCCCCTTTGTGGACCGAATGCGGCTCCTGGGCGAGCAACCGGAACTTGTGCGTATCGGGCGGCGTCCGTTCCTGCTCCAGGTTCGGCGGGGTCTTCTCGGGCGGCACCGGCCCCCGGGCGAAGTAGACCTCGTCCTTCGGGAAGCCGTCGAAGGCCGACTCGGGGAGGCCGAAGTTCTTGGCCAGGAGCGCCTTGGGCGTGTGGCCGATCCAGTCGGTGATGCTGAACGTGCCGAACTCGGAGAAATACCCGTTGTCGAAGATCAGGATGAAGTGACAGGGCTTGTGGCCGAGGCACTCGAGCATATGCCCATGGCCACGGGGGAAGTACCAGATGTCGCCCGGCTCGAACTCGTTCGTCTCCGAGTTCCCCCGCGGGTCGATGACCGTGGTGCGGACGTTGCCTTCGATGACGAACGCCCACTCGGCCGCGGTGGAGTGCCAGTGCAGCTCGCGCATGGCGCCCGGCTCGAGCTTCATCGAGACGCCGGCGATCCCCTTGGAGATGGGTAGCTGCTCGACGGTCGCCTCCTTGCCGAAGCTGTTGCCGATGACCTTGCCCTTGGATTTCTCCAGCTCGAACTTGAAGGTCGGCAGCTCGCTACCGGCGAGCAGGGGGTCCGGGACGTTGTTCATGAAGCTCGGGTCGCCGGCTTCAGCTCGCCTGGCCGCGACCAGGGCCGCGGCGGAGGCGGCCGCGAATGCCGCACCCTTCAGGAAATCTCGGCGCTGGAAGTCTGACACCTGATCTTCTCCCGTAGGGTCACCATAATAAATCAACCGAATTCATGAACCCATATGACGATGACGCGCCGAAGGGCGAGACGCCCCACGTCGGCGTGAAGCCGCCGAAGTAGGGACCATTGTTCCCGCTGAAGACGCCGTAGCCACCGTAACTTCCGTAGGACCAGTCATAGCCCCAGCTCCCGTAGGCCCCGTAGGGGTAGTAGCCGCCCCAGTACCCGCCGTAGCCGGCGGCAAAGGGGCGGTGACCGTGATGGGTGAAGGCCCCCGAGCTTCCCGGGGCCACGTGGCCGCCGCCATGGCCTTGCCCGGCGTGGGCCAGGGACGAGGGAAGCAGCAAGGCCGCCACGGCCAGGGTTAAGGTCAACACGAGCTTCGCGGTGCCACACTGAACGGATCTCATCGTCATGCTCCTCTTGGTGAAAACGCTGTCGCCTCACTCGCAATTCGAAGGACAGGCGGGCCGTAACGCTCTTGGGCATCAGTTCCGGCCCTCGTCCCCCAAGAAGTCTCGCGGAAAACGTCGATGAGGCCCTTCATCATTTTTCAGGAGCGGTGATACGAGATCGACGCTCATTTTCCCCTGGCCCTGCACCGGCGCTCGACCCTGGGCTCACCAATGAAATCCCGTTCGTTCGGTCGTCAACGGCTCCGAGCGCCGGACGGGCGACTTCGGCCGGGGATTCGGATCGAAGAGGACCGAAATGCGCCTCGGACGGTTCGGAGGGACGTCCGTGGATGCCGGAGGAGGGGGCGGCGGCCCTTCCTGGCCGGGGTCCGCTTCTCTCCGAGCCATCGAACCCTGAGGATCCTCGATGTTCAACATCTCCAGTTCGGCCGAGAGAGTCTGCTTGGAGGAGTTGACGGCGACGACGCCGACCTGGACCCGTTCGGCGAAGGTCGCGTCGATCCGTCCCAGCTCGATCCACCGGCGTCCATCGTGGCCGTACCAGGCCGTGAACGAGTCGCCTTGTCGTCGGAGTTTGAGGAAGAGGGAACCCCCTTCGATCGCGAACCCGCGAGTGACAGCCAGCTGACCGCCCTCGCGCAACTCGTAATTGACGTAGGGTTGATGTCGCCCGTTGATGAAACCGACGGCCCGTTCGAGCCGGAGGTAATTCGCCGGGTCCTGCCAGACGATCAGGCCGGCGCCGTGATAGGGGTCGTAGTGAGTCGTCTTGAACCGCCCCGGCTCGAGCCGACCGAGTACGCGGACATTCGCCGTGAAATCGCCCTGAACGCCGCGGACGACGAGCGGGGCGTTCATCGGGAGCTGGGGGACCTCGGCGCTCAGGACGTGGGGTGTCCCGGGCACCCGGAATCTCAGCCGGTCGTTCTCGCGGTCGAGCGAGACCTGGCAGTCTCGCCACGGGTCGACCACTCGACCCCAACCAGGAAGGTCGTCTGGCCGTCCCTCATCCGCGTCAGCGACCGCCGCGGTCGTGCATATGCCGGCCACGATCGCGGACAGCAGGCACGGTCGCCGGAGCATCGGTATCTCCTCTCCGTCGGACCCGTCACGATCGCCGGTCCTCGACGAACACCTCGATGGGGAGCGGGTGATTGATCACGTAGGTGCCGTAGTTCGGATCGTGCTGGTCGGGTTGAGTGTGCCCTCGGGCGTCCTTGGCGCGGGCCAGGAGCGTGTAGCGTCCCGGTTTCTCGGGCGTCCGCCAATCGAGTTTCCAGCGTCGCCAGGCGTGCTGGCGAGGGGGGTCGATGAACTCCGCCCGAGCCCAGGTCGCGCCGCCGTCGGTACTCACGGTGACTTCGGTCACCTCGGCCTCGCCCGACCACGCGGCGCCGGCGATCGTGACGAGCGAGTCGGGCGCCAGCGTCTCGTAGACCCCCGGCGCGCGATCTCCGCTTTCACCTGGATTTCCGCCAGGGGACGACGGATGGGCTGCCCCTCGACGTCGTCCCAGTACGCGTAGTCGGATGTCTGCCAGTAGCCTTGAAACGGCTGGCTCACGGCCCGGATCCGTGTCAGCCACTTGACGGAAGCCATGCCGAAGTGACCGGGGACGATCGCGCGGACGGGATACCCATGATCTCCGGTCAGATCGCGGCCGTTCATCTGGTAGGCGATCAGGACCTCGCGGCGCATCGCCTTGTCTCGCTCCAGGCTGCGCGCGTACGAGATGGGACGCGGTGGGATGGGCGGCTCCTTGGGTGTCCCGCGGTCGGCGCCTTCGAGGATGACCTCGCAAGCGTCCCCGGCCAGGCCGGCTCGCTCGAGCAGGTCGGCCAGCGGGACGCCGGTCCACTCGGCGTTGCCGACGGCGCCGAGTCCCCACTGAGCCCCTTCGACCGAAGGGACGAGGAAAACGCGGTTGTTCCCCGCGCATTCCAGCGTGGCGACCCTCGTCTCCGCAGGCATGCGTCGCAGCTCATCGTAGCCCAGAGCGAGCGGGTTCCGGACGGCGCCATCGATCTCCAGGCGATACGATGCAGCATCCAACCAGGGGGTCGGGAAATGGCTGCGGATGTAGAACAACTCGGTCGGAGTGAGGAAGGAATCCGGCCGGCCGAACGGGCCTTCCAGGTTCTTCGGCTCTTGTTGCCGGACCACCAGGCCGAGCGAGGCATCTTGCCCCGAGACGTTGATTTCCTGGAGGGGGTTTTCTGGCATGATGATCTCCCCGATCAACTGTGGTCGCGTTTCTCTGGATCGACGGTCCGAGGGTGCAGAACCGACCCCCCGACCCGACCTCGCCACACCCGGCTGGGCCGGCTGGCTCATCGCTCGGCCTGCAAGTGCGCCTCGACGAACCAGAGCCACTTGTCGATGCCGCGCGAGACCTCCGTGAAGATGTCGGCCGTGTCGAGGTCGCCGAGCTCGTTGGCATCGTCGATGGCCTTCCGGGCGGACTTGCCGAACGCCGCCAGGGCCGACGAGAGCGCCTCGACGTGGCTGCGCCCATCCACCGCCGCCGGGTATTCCGCCAGCGAGCTGCGACGCGACACCATCCGGGCCGTCCCTTCAGCCACGCCGCCGAGTTGGACGGCCCGTTCGGCGATCTCGTCCACGTAGTCCTCCACGGCCGCGTTGACCTTGTCGAACAGCTCGTGCAGCGCGATGAAATTCGGCCCTTTGACGTTCCAGTGGGCCTGCTTGGTCTGCGTCTGGAGATCGATGCAGTCCGCGAGGCGCTCGTTGAGGAGCTGGATCACCTTGATGCGGACGCCCTCGGAAAGATCGTTCTTGGTCTGGAACATGATGGGTCTCCTGATGGATTCGATGAACGTGCGATTCGCCGCCCTCACCTCACTCGAACGGCAGGTCGAGCCTCTGCACGAGCGCCATCTTGCGGAGCTTCTCCCGGGCGCGGGATTCGATCTGGCGGACGCGCTCCTTGGTGACGCCCAGCGTGCGGCCGAGCTGTTCGAGGGTCTGCTGCTCGACGCCGCCGATCCCATAACGGCCGATCAGGATGCGGCGCTCGCGGTCGCTGAGCTGGCGGAGCATCCCTTTGACCACGTCCTGCGTCCGTTTCAGGGCTTTCTCGGAATCGTGCTCGTCGGCGCGATGGTCGGCGGCGGTCTCGAACATCTCCTCATGACCGGTGACGAACCGGTCGCGGCGAGATTTCTCCTCGGGGAGCGTCCGGGAGAAGTTCCTCATGATCGCCCAGCTCGCATAGGTGCTGAACTTGAAGCCCCGACTGACATCGAACTTCTCGACGGCGCGGATCAGCGACATGTTGCCGTCGGAGATCAGCTCGAAGAGGTTGTTCGTCGGCCCGGTGTGCTTCTTGGCGATCGAGACGACCAGGCGGAGATTGGCCCGGATGATCTCGTTCTTGACCGCCAGGGCCTCCCCCTGCAACCGCTCGATCTCGTCGAGCCGGCCCGCGTTGCAACGGTCGGGATCGAGCGCCGCGCGGAGCTGATGCGCCCGGTACTTCAGGTAGTTCATCTTGCGGAAGAGCGACCGTTCCTGCTCCCGCGACAGCAACGGGATATCATACAGGCTGGCCAGGTACGCGGGCAGCCCTTCCGGTACCCGGGACCGGCGAGCGTCCCGGCCCGCGACCGGCTCCGGGGACGGGCCGAGGAGCTCGGCGACGGCGGCCGGATCGTCGAAGCTCGGGTCGCTCACGTACTCGAGCTTGGCCTCCAGCAGGCGCCCGGCCCTCACCTCGTTGATGATGCGCTCGATGCGTCGCCGGCTCAGGCCGAACTGGGTGGCCAGTGCCTCGACCGAGAATCCACACCGCGACCGGCGGTGAATCAGCACCTTGGTCGCCTGGTCCGGAGTCGCCCCGGCCGTCGGCCGCGCCCGATCCCGGGGTTCGCCGTCGTCGCGCCGCGTCCGCCCCGGTGTGGACCGCGCACCCGCTTCCTTCAATCCAAGCATCGTCTGTATTGCAGCCATGTCCCTTGTCCTGTCGCCGAAGAAACGAGTCGCCCTGCAATCATGCACGTACCAGGCGGTGACCAGCGCGCACGCTTAATGAATTGAGAATCCTCCCGATTCCCCGAGTGATCTCCGGCGGCTCGGTGACAGGGGTCGTGCGGTTTCCATGGATGGGGTCCTGCCGTGCATCGAGACGTAACACGATGCACGGTGGCGATTTATGGTGTGTGGAGGCCCCCATGGTTCGTCATCGTCCGGGGGTCGCCGGAGCCCGCGGCCGATCCAGGACCCGATCTGGTAAATCAGTCTCCACGCCAGATCCAGGGCCACCAATGCGATCGCGATCACGAAGGACCAGTGCACGAGCTCGACCACCGATTGCCTCCTTCCGCCTTGTGCCGGAGGGCGACTTGCCCGCTTGGGGCGGGGCTCACCGGGGCCGCCGGTGCTTGCCCGCCAATAGGTCTCGCGGAAAATCTGGATCGATCCCTTCATCATTTTTCCGGAGGGGTGATGGGTAGCGAGTTGCCGCAGGGACTGACGCTGATCCTGGGAAGGGCCCGGGCCGGGGACGACGGAGCCCGGGGTGAGGTCGTGGAGCTGGTGTATGACGAGCTGCGCCAGGTCGCCTCGCGGCTGATGCGGCGGGAGCGGGCCGACCACACGCTCTCGCCCACCGCGGTGGTCCACGAGGCGGTGATCCGTCTGCTGGGCGAGGCGGTCTTCGACAAGGCGGCCGACCGGAGCTACCTGCTGGCGTCGGCGGTGCGGGCCATGCGGGAGGTGCTCATCGACCACGCGCGGCGGCGGTCCGCCGGCCGCCGCGGCGGGGGCCGGAAGCGGGTCCCGCTCGACTCGGCGGTGGACTACTTCGAGGGGCAGGGGCTGGATATCCTCGCGGTCCACGAGGCCCTCGACCGGCTGGCCGAGCTGGACGAGCGCCAGGCGCACGTGATGACCCTGCGGTACTTCGGCGGGATGACGGTGCCTGAAGTGGCCGCGGCCCTGGGGGTCGCGGCGGTGACGGTGGAGCGGGACTGGCGGCTGGCGCGGGCCTGGCTCGCCGGCCAGCTCGGGGGGAGGGACCGATGATGCCGGAACGCTGGCGACGGATCGGCGAGCTGTTCGATGCCGCGGTCGCGGTCGATCCCGCCGGGCGGGAGACCTGGCTCAGCGCCGCCTGCGGCCGGGACGACGACCTGAAGGCCGAGGTCGGCCGCCTCCTGGCCCGGGACGAGGCGGCGGACCGAGACGGGCTCCTGTCGCCCCCCGAGATCAAGGGCCCGACGGAGAGTTGGCTCCCCCGCGCCGGCGGCCGCCGCTCGCAGGAGCCCGCGCCGACCGCCCCCGCCGGGGGCGCAGCGGGCGACGAGCCGGGGGGCTTCACCCCCAGGGAGGCGATCGCACCGCACACCGGTCGGGAGACCGTTTCCGAGCCCCCGGCGGTCGTGCGGGCACGGCTGCGCGAGCTGCCGATGATCTATATCCTGATGCTGGGCATCGCCATCTTCTCGAGGCGGACCGTGTTCGCCAGTGAGGACCTGACGCTCTATCAATTCGACGTGGCGCTCATCACGGCCCTCCTGGGCCTCATCGCCCTGCTGTGGAGCCGATGGCACATCCCGCTGGCGTGGCTCAAGTCCCTGGAGCTGGGGATGCTCGGCCTGCTCGCGTGCCGGGTCGCCACCGTCCAGTACCGGCTGATGCTCGACTATTCGCTGCGCGACGACCCGATGATGGCCCAGTTGACGATGAAGAACATCGTGCTGCTGACTTCCATCCTGATCCTCACCTACGGGCTGTACGTCCCGAAGAGCTGGCGGCGAGCCGCGCTGGTCGCGGGGCCGCTGGCCCTGCTGCCGTTCGCGACCTTGCTGGTCCTCTACTTGCGACACCCCGACGCGATGACCTGGCTGGGGCAAGGGTGGAGGAGGAATCCCGAGATGCCACGGGTCCGTCTCCTCGTCTTCGACGCGCTGATCCTGCTCATGCTGGCGGTCGGCTCGGCCTTCGGGGCCCGCACGATGTCCCGGCTGCGGCGGCAGGTCGCCGAGGCCCGGCAGCTCGGCCAGTATCGCCTCCGGCGGCGGATCGGCGCCGGGGGGATGGGCGAGGTCTACCTGGCCGAGCACCAGCTCCTGAAGCGCCCCTGCGCCGTCAAGCTGATCCGGCCGGGCTGCGAGGACGACCCGCGGACGCAGGAGCGGTTCGAGCGCGAGGTCCGCCTCACCGCCGGGCTCTCGCACCCGAACACCGTCGAGATCTACGACTACGGCCGGGCCGAGGATGGGACCTATTACTACGTGATGGAGTATCTGCGGGGCCTGGGCCTGGCCGATCTGGTCGAGCGCCACGGTCCCCTGCCGCCGGCGCGGGCGGTGTACCTGCTGCGTCAGGTCTGCGGGGCGCTGGGCGAGGCGCACGCGGCGGGCCTGATCCACCGCGACATCAAGCCGTCGAACATCTTCGCCGCGCGGCGCGGGGGGTGGAGGACGTCGCCAAGCTGCTCGACTTCGGACTGGTCCGGCCCGCGGCGGCGGACCGGGCGGCCCACCTCAGCGCGGAGGGCCAGATCCTGGGCACGCCGCTGTTCATGTCGCCGGAGCAGGCGATGGGCGGGCGAGAGCTGGACGAGCGGAGCGACATCTACTCGCTGGGGGTGGTGGCCTACTACCTGCTGACCGGCCGGCCGCCGTTCGAGGGCGAGAACGGCATCGCGGTGCTGATCGCCCACGTCCGCGACCCGGTGGTGCCGCCGTCGCGAGTGCGCGCGGACATCCCCGAGGACCTGGAACGCGTCGTCTTGCGCTGCCTGGCCAAGGCCCCGGCCGGGCGGTTCCCCGATGCCGACAGTCTGGAGCGGGCCCTGGACGATTGCGACTGTGCGGGGGATTGGGACCGGGATCGGGCCGCCCGATGGTGGCGGGACGCCGACCGGTCCCCGCGAGGCGCGACGGTGGGCTGAACGGACCGGCGGCCGCTCGTCTCGCTATGGCCCGACGTTCGCTGGACCGACCGCGTCCATGAGCAGATCCTGCCGGCGCTCCGGCGGGCCGGCGGCGGGGTCGGGAGACCCGCGCCGAACCGGACCGGCCGGCGGCGGGGTCAGCCGATCCGCGCCGTGCGCCGGGAACCGAATTCGGGAGGTGATTCGCGGCCTGATCCCAGGGAGGGCGCGGGAGCGGTCGATCGGCGATCCGCCCCGCTCGATGTTACTTCCGCACGCCGGCCGGCCCGGCATCACGGTTGCGCCGGCTCTTCGAGGCCTTCTGCCGCCAGGTCAGACCGACCAGGCCCAGGACACCGATGCAGGACAGCACCAAGCTCGAGGGCTCGGGGACGGCCGAGAGGGTGGTGCTCGACTGGAAGCCGACCTGGCTCCCCTTGCTGAGGGTGAGCTTGAAATACTCGGTGATCGAGTACATCGAAGTCAGGCCGCCGGTGATCGTCGTCGACGTATCGGTGTTGTACGACTTCGGACTGCCCGTGATATTCGGGGTCTGGGGGCCGGTGGTGAAGCCGGCCTGGCTGTTCTGGCCGTTGGCCGGGTCGACATAGCTCTGGAAGGTCAGACTGTTGTGCGTCCCCGAGACGGTCACCGAGCCGCCGATCTCGCTGTCCATGAGGATCGCCGGCGGATTCGTCGGTGCGGTGAAGCCGACGTCGCCCATCCTGATGTACAGGGTGGCGATCCCCGTGTTGCTGTTGGTGATGTGGAGGGCAGAGCCCTCGAGGAACGCCATGGACGACGTGCCCGGGCTGCTGGAGTTGACGCTCAATACGTTGACGTCGAAGCCGGCGAAACTGGAGCTGAAAATCGCCGAGTTGGGGGGGCCGGACGGTGCCGATGCCACGGGTGTCCAGGTCACCCCGTCGGTGCTCAACTGGATCACCAGCCCGGCGCGGGCGGGGGTGGCCATCCCCATGGCCAGGATCCCAACCATGGCCCCGACGAGCGGGACCAGACGTCGAAAGTTATGTTTCATGATGCGGCGTGTCCATTCTGAAGCGAGAACGTGATTGCCGATGACGAAGGCGGCCGACAGTTTCACATCCAACAAATCGCGATTCGATCGCGATGCCGTGCCGGGATCGCCGACGCCACCGATTGAAGTCCGCCAGAAGTCGATGACGGCCTCTGGCAGGAACCACGCTAAGCCGGGGACGCTCGCGTGAGAAGCCATGTTGCCATGAATGCACATGACGCCCGGAGAAGTGGTGAACCTGGTGGACGGGCGCTGCTTTGCACCAACGTTTCGTCGGAAATGATGCTGGATCGCCCCGCGGCGGTGCCCAGGTCAAGGTGCCTTCGACATGTCCTTGGAGGTGACCGGCCCCACGCCGACGTCGGCTCCCTTTTCGAACGTACCGCCGTCGTCGGCGCCGTTGCTGCCGACGGAATAGACCATCCAGCCCCGCGGGGTCCTGGTCACGCGCAAGGGCTCGCCCGTGAACGGGTCGAGCGTTGCCTCCGCGGGCAGGCCGAGGTCGTCGAGGGCAGGGACCCGGTCGCCGCCGGCGGGGACGCGGGCCTGGAGGGCGTTCAGGACGCGGAGCGCGCGGGACATCGCACGGATGCGTTCGGCGGGCTCGCGGGCCGAGATCAGACCCGGTTCGAGCAGCGTCACCAGCCGCCCGTACGGATTGAGTCCTTCGAAGAGAGGCGGGGGCGATCTCCGTCGGGCGACCGTCCGGGCATACGGCTGGGCGGCGTATTGCAGGTGGCGATCGTAGAGATCCAGCAGGCGGATCAGCGCCCGGTTGATGAAGCCCCGCGTCAGCCAGGAGCCCGGTCCGAGCATCTCCCGCAGCGTCGCCAGGGAGAACGCCCGCTCGCTCCGGAGGGCCCAGGTGAATCCGTCCATCGTGTCGTGGAGGGCGAGTTCGGCGTCGATCGCCCGTCGCGTCGCGGGAGAGACCGGGCCGGCCTGCAACACCCGGTTGATCTCCTCGATGGCCACGTACTCGCCGGACGCGGTCACGAGGAAACCGATGAGCATCGGCTCGCGGCGCCAGTGCCGCGCCAGGCGAAGTGCCAGGAGCTGGGCGGCCACGGCGTCATCGGGGCGCCCCTGCGACATCAGCAGGGCGGAACGCGCCTTCAAGACGCGAGACAACGGGCGATGCCGGCCCGCGAGGTCCAGGCACTCCTGGAGGAAGCGCGTCCGGGGCAGGGTCGTGTCGAGCTGCGGGTCGGAGTCGGGGCAGTCCGCGGCCTGCTCCAGCAGCGGCAGGAACTGGGGATGGGCCGCGAACAGCTTCTCCAGCCGCTCCTGTTCGGCCGGAGTCAACGCCCCGGTCGGATAGCCCACCCTGGGATACATCGCCTCGAGTTCCTTCCGGATCGCCTCCAGGTCGCCGGCCGCGCGGTGGAGGAACGCGTCGGCGTTCTTCTCGGACGGGATCGGCTGGTGGGCGAGGTCCGCGATCCGCACCGGCTCGCCCGCCCGGCGCAGGGCGGCGAGTCGGTCCTCGAGCCCGGTCCCGGCGATGCGGACAAAGAAGGCGTTGCCGAGAAGCAGGATGACGATCGCGGCCCCCGCGATGATCCCGATCCATTTGAGCATCCGCTGGAATCGCTTCATCGGCGGGCTTCCGGGCCGGGCATTCTCGGCTTCGCTCATCGCGTCAAGCCGTGGCATTCCGATTCCGGTACAGCGATACGTCGACCGCCTCCACCATGCGCGCCGGATCGACTCTGCCCCCGAGGAAACCGGCGACGCGACCCGCTTGCTCCTCCGGCCGTTCGACGACGTCGTCGTATCGGACGTAAAGGACGTCGATATATCGCTGTTGGGCGAGCCACTCGCGGAGCCGGTCGAGGTGCTGGATGAACTGCCGCTTGATCTCCGGGCCGGGCGCCGCGGCCTTGCCCAGCGCGCACCAGCATCCTCTCCTGCGAGGGGACCACCTCGTCCAGGTCGCGTTCCATGAAGATGACGCGATACTTGTGATTCGAAGGGAGTTCGTACAGGAGCTGGGAGATGATCTTGACGGCCTTCCCCTCCAGCTCCGGCAGCCAGGACGCGTCCCGCTTGATCGCCTTGACTCGCTCGAGCTCGTAGTAGCCCCGAGGATTGTCGGCGTCGGCGGTCCGGACGTGATCGGTGACGACCGGGATGCCGCCCTTGTCCAGCATCTGCATCATGAGCGAGGTGCCCGAACGCGGCAGCCCCGAAACGACGATGATCTCGTTGTCCACGCGCGGCCTTTCCTTTCCGGGAATCCCGTAGGGTGGGTGAAACCAGCCCTTTGGAGTCGGCTGCATGAATCTGCTAAGCTGCCGCCAGATACGGAGTTACCAATTCCCCGCGGAGGCGGCAGCGATGATCCTCAGCGACGTCTTTGAGCGATTCTCCCAGGATGCCCCCTTGTCCGTCATGGCGCGAGGGATCATCGAGAACGCCCTGAACCCCCAGGTCCTCGATCAACTCTTCGAGGACGTCGCGGAGAAGCAATTCACCCACAAGCTCCTTTTCTCCACGATCGTCGACCTGATGAGCGTGGTCGTCTGCCGCATCCGGCCCTCGATCCACGCGGCCTTCCAGGCGCGGGCCGAGACCGTCGGGGCCTCGATCGACGCCGTCTACGACAAGCTCGACGGCACCGAGACCGCCGTGTCGGCGGCGCTGGTCCCTGCGGTGGCCCGCGGTTGGCTCCGGTCATCGACGCGATGGGCGGCGGCCGGGCGGAGTGGCTGCCCGGCTATCGCGTCCGGATCCTCGACGGCAACCATCTCCCCGGCTCCGAGCACCGGCTCAAGGAGTTGCGGACGATCCGCGCCGGGGCCTTGCCCGGCCAGGCGCTGGTCGTCCTCGACCCCCGGCTGATGTTGGCCACCGACGTCGTCCTGTGCGAAGACGGTCATGCCCAGGAGCGATCGCTGCTGGACCGGATCCTGGCGATCGTCGCGGCCCAGGACCTCTTCATCGCCGACCGCAACTTCTGCACGACCGATTTCCTCTTCGGGATCGCGCGGCGCGGCGGTTTCTTCGTGATCCGACAACACGCCTCGACACTCCACTGGGAGTGCGTCGGCAAGCGGCGGGCGTGCGGCCGGATCGAGACCGGCAAGGTCTATGAGCAGACGATCCGGGCCACCGACGACGCGGGTGAGATCCTCTTCTTGCGGCGGGTCACGGTGGTCCTGGACCAGCCGACGCGGGACGGGGACACGGAGCTCCACCTGGTGACCAACGTGCCGGCCCAGGACGCCCGCGCCAAGGTCATCGCCGATCTGTACCGTCGCCGCTGGACGATCGAGACCGCGTTCCAGGAGTTGGAGGCGACGCTCCACAGCGAGATCAACACCTTGGGTTATCCCAAGGCCGCACTGTTCGCCTTCTGCGTGGCGCTGGTGTCGTACAACGTGCTGAGCACGCTCAAGGCGGCGTTGCGGGCGGTGCATGGCGAGGCCGTAGTCGCGGAAGAGGTCTCGGGCTATTACGTGGCCGACGAGATCCGGATGACCCACCGCGGGATGATGATCGCCATCCCTGAAGATGAATGGGTCGTCTTCCACGATCTGACCCCCATGGAGTTGGCCGACGTGTTGGTCCGCTTGGCGCGGTCGGTCTCCCTTCCCAAGCTGCGCAAGCACCCGCGCGGCCCGAAGAAGCCGAAGCCCAAGAAACAGAGCGGGGCCAAGATCAAACATGTGGCCACCGCGAAGATTCTGGAAGCGCGTTATACATGTACAAAGTAATGCCTCCAAGAGGGCTGGGTGGGTGAAACCCACCGGCGTGAGGCAATCATCGGTGGGTTGAACCCACCCTACACCTTGACGTTCAGCGCACGGCGGAAGCACAAGGCGGCCACGAACGACACGCCGAACCAGTAGAAGACCCACCAGTCGGTGCCGCTGGTCCACGAGGAGCGCTCCGGATACGCGATGTCGATCGACCGGACCGGGTCGCCGGGCCGGAACGGCTGCTCCCAGGGGTTCATCAGGATCGACGAGACGTCCCACCCCGGCCGCTCGGCGCTGACCCGCATGAAGCCGTCGCCGATCGCCAGGTCCTTGGCGATGGTCTGGTCGCCGACCCGGAACGCGAGGCGATGGCTGCCGCGCTCGCGGGCCTTGACGCTCCAGCAGACCTCGCGTTGGCTCCGCACCCGGACCGGTCCGGCCGCCACCTCCAGCGCGTCCGTCGGATTCAGGCTCACGGCGGGCCAGGGCGAGCGCTCGTCGCCGCCGAGCTTGAGGGTGATCACCGAGTCCTCGCCGACCCGCAGCGGCCGGGCCTGGTACCAGAGGCTGAGCTGTCCCAGCATCAAGGTCACGGGCAGGGCCATGACGAGCATCGGCACCACCGCCAGGACGAACAGCCGGCCGGCGCCCAGGAGGATGCGTCCCTGGGCCCGCAGCGCCACCCGGGCGCTGTCCTTGAAGAGCTTGAGGGCCAGGAGGTTGGCGTCGATGTCGTTCCGGACGCGATGGATCGCGCGCTGGTCCGAGGTGTACTTGAAGACGGCGAGCAGCAGCACGCCCGTCACCGTCGCGACGGCCGTGGCGGAGAGCCATCCCGGCAGCACGCCGAGCGGGGCGAGCAGCAGCCTTCCCAGGAAGTTCGCCGGGGCGTTCAGCCAGGCGGCGATCCGCGCCAGGATGCCCATCATTCCACGTACCCCAGGCCGCGAAGCTGGTCCGCGACCTGGCCCTCGTCCTTTTCGACCTTGAGCCGCTGGATCTGCTTCTCGATGCAGTCGGCGATGAACTCCTCGACGCTGCTGTAGCCGGCGGCCTGGGCCGCGCGCTTGGCCCGGTCGAACAGGCCGTCATCGATCTTCACCTTGACCACGAGCGTTCCTCCCGTTGGAAACCGCGACATCACGCGGAGAAGATGTCCTTGCCGACCATCTGGGGCGGTGCCGGCAAGCCGAACTCGGCCAGGATCGACGGCGCGAGGTCGACCAGCGACGGCGACCGGCCGCGGATGGGCCGGCTGCTGAAGAGCACGCCGGGCACCTCGAGCGCGTCGGCGCAGTGGTCGGCGCTCCAGGCCAGGTCGTTGTCGAGCATGACGTCGTCGCTCAGATCGCCCGAGATCGTGGCCCAGGAGGCGCGATAGCCCCGGCGGTAGCCGATGATCAGGTCGGGCGCCATCGCGGTCGCGTTGCCCTTGTAGATCCGGTCCGAGCGATACACGCCGCGGATCACGGACTGGCCTTCGGTGTCGGTGGCGGCCTCGAGCCGCTCGACCAGCTCGGCCAGCAGGGCCTCGCGCTGGTCGCCGGGCTCGACGATGCCATCGCGCTCGCGGCCCTTCATGTTCAGATACAGCCCGTTGATCCCCAGGCCGTAGGCGACGGTCTGCGACCAGTCGACGTCCTTCATGATCGACGTGCATTCCCGCGGGCCCAGGTAGCCCCAGCCGCGCAGCCAGGTATTCAGGTTGAACTGCCGGCCGAAGTTGGCGAAGCCGTGGTCGCTCATCACGATCAGGGTCGCCTGATGACCGTAACGGTCCATCAGCTCGCCGACGACGCCGTCGAGCTTCCGGTAGAGCCGCCGGACGTGCTCGAAGTACTTCTTCGCCTCGGTGTCGGACCGGATCGGGTGCCGGTCGTCCGAGTCCCACCAGAACATGTGCGACTGGAGGTCGCTACTGGAGAAGTAGAAGAAGAGCAGGCCGTCCTCGTAGTTGTCGATCGCGTAATCCAGGAGCGCGAGGCGTTCCTCGAGCACCATGTCGGCCTGCCGGGCGTACTCGTCGTCGTTGAACACGCCGTTCTTCCGGGCCGAGTAGTCCTCCTGGAAGCCGAGGGTGGAGAACCGACCCAGGCGGCCCGAGACGTCGCTGACGAACGAGTTCGGCTCGGAGATCGGCTGCGCGGGGGCGGCCGGGTCCATGTTGATCGGCGAGACGTAGAGCCGGAAGTTGGGCGCGACCTCCTGGAGGTAGAAGCGGCAGATGCCGCCGACGTGCTGGGTCGGCACGAACTTCGGCGTGGAAAGGGCGAAGTCGATCGGCGTCCACCGGCTCCACTGCCCGGCGTTCAGCACGATCTTCCGGCCCTGGATCTCGATGACGGCCGCGTTGGCCTCGCGGTCGCGGTGGACGAAGAACTCGACCTTGATCGGCCGGGGCGACTTGAGGAGGCTGTCCTCGGGCCCGACGATGTGGGCCCGGGCCGTCTCGCCCTCGAAGGTCAGCCGGGACCGCTTCCCGCCCTGCTCGTCGACCGGATCGGGCGGAGCGTCCTCGATGAAGTGCTGATAGGTGCCGTAGGTCCCCAGCATGTCCGGGGTGCCCATGCCGCAGATGCAGCGATGATGGCCGTGGTGCGACGGGCTGGCCGGGTAGTTGGACGGGATGTCGTAGAAGGTCGAGGGGACCCCGGCCGCGTCGAGATAGTCCCAGAACGGGGTGCCCTGGCGCCTGAGCACGGTCCGGGGCGGCTTGTGGTTGAACGGCCAGAAATCGAGCGGCAGCCGGTGGTCGCCGACCTCCCAGGCGCCCTGGCCGGGGATCGACTCCGCGGCGGAGTAGAACATGCTGCACTGGTCTTCGGGATGCCGGTGGATGAAGTCGAAGATGCCGTGGTCGCCCGGCCCGGCCCCGTTGATGAAGTTGGCCCAGGCGACGGGGCTCTGCGGCGGAGTGCTGGTGCCCAGGGGGCTGAACCCGCCGCCGGCCTTGAGCTTGTCGAGATTCGGGAGCAGCCCCTCGCTCATCATGCGATCGCAGAGCCGGGGGTCCATCCCGTCGATCCCGATGATGATCACCTTCTTGCCGGCGCTGCGCGGGGTTCCTCCGGGCGCCGAGCCAGTAGCCGCCGGCGCCCAGCGCCGCGGCGCCGGCGGCCACGGCGGCCGTACCTTTCAGGATCGTCCGTCGATTCACGCGGGGGTTCGTTGCGTCCGTCATGAGGCGATCTCGGCCAGGGTCGGCTCGGGTTTGCTCTGGGTCTTCGCCTCGGCGTCCCCGACGGCCAGGGCCTTGCCGTCCATGTAGTCGGGGACGTCCACGCCAAAGAGGCTCAACACGGTCGGGGCGACGTCGATGAGGCGCGGGTTGATGTCGGCGATCGGTCGGTTGCAGAACAAGATGCCGGGCACCAGCGACGGGTCGACGCAGTGGTCGCCGCTCCAGGCCTTGGTGTTGGGGCGGAAGACGGCGTCGGTCGTCTTGCCGATCGCCGCCTCCCACGAGACGCGGTAGCCCCGGCGGTAGCCGACGATCAGGTCGGGAGCGTTGTCCTTGTAAGGGCCGCGGTAGAACTGGCCGGCGATATACACCCGCTTGACGGCGCTCTCGCCGGTCGCCGGATCGGCCAGGGCCTCGAGCCGGTCGGCGATCTCCCGGCGCAGGCGGTCGGCCTCGCCGCCCGGTTCGACGATCCCCTGCTCGTACCTGTCCTTCAGGTTGAGGAAGATACCGGCCAGTCCGATGGCGAAGGCGCGGGTCTTCGACCAGTCGACGCCCGCGAGGTGCTCCTCGCCCCGCCGTTCGTCGTCGACCACGAGATAGCCGTTCTCCTCCAGCCAACGGTTCAGGTCGACCCCGGTGCGGAACGGGCCGAAGCCGTGGTCGGAGATGACCATGAGCAGCGTGTCCTCGCCCCGGCATTTCTCGATCGTCTTGCCGACCAGGTCGTCCATCCGCCGGTAGAGGTCCTCGATGACGTGGCGGCCGGCGACGATCGCCGGGTCGGGCCGGGCCGGGTGCCGCTCGTCGATGTCGCGCCAGAACGTGTGCTGGAGGCGGTCGGTGCCGTCGAACACGCAGGCCACCAGCCCCTGCGGCACCTTGTCCAGGGCGTCGAGGAACATGGCCTCGCGCTCGTTGTCCATGTCGAGGCACTGCTGGATGAAATGGTCGTCGTTGATGACGCCTTCGTTGAGGGCCCAGGTGTCCTCGGCCAGGCCGAGCGTGGCGTAAGTGCCCTGTTTCTTGGCGAGGTAGATCGAATAGACCGACGGGTAGCCGACCGGCATCACGGGCCGCTCGGGATCGATGTTAATCGGCGTGACGTACAGCCCGAATTCGGGCTCGGTGCCCAGCAGCAGGAACTTGCACACTCCGCCGACC
Organism: uncultured Planctomycetota bacterium; assembly: GCA_963815795.1. Taxonomy (GTDB): domain Bacteria; phylum Planctomycetota; class Planctomycetia; order Isosphaerales; family Isosphaeraceae; genus JAKAUH01. The sequence continues at coordinate 254,436 of CAWFIC010000019.1, forward strand.
GCGATACCCATCCCGGCGCGGAAACGCACCGGCAGCCAGTCCGTGTAGACGTCCTTCCGCAGCTCGTACCGCGCGCCGCAGACCTCGAGGATCGCACGGTCCGCGCCCTTGATCGTCACCGTGAACGGCAGCCTGACTTCACCCTGGTCGTCGCGGAGCGGATTCTGCGGGCCGACCAGATCGGCGCGGATCGTGTCGCCCTCGCGCGCGACGTGGTGGACCTCGCCGCCGATCTTTTCGCCCTCGTCGCGCCGCCGGGTCGTGTAGTACGAGAACATCCCCTGGGTGCCGCGGAGGTCGGGGACGCACATCGCCGAGAGCAAGACGCCCCGCAGCTTCTCGGGGGGGAAGGTGATCGGCACGCGCTGGACGCAACTGAAGATCCCGTACTCGCCCAGGATGCCCCAGAAAGGCTGGCTCTTGCGGAGCAGCCGCAGGTCGGCCTTGCCCAGGGGGATCCGGTACTTGCCCAGGCGGATCGACCGTCGCGGCGGGCGGATCTCGACCGAGCTGAGCTTCGCCCGGTAGGTGCGCGGGTCCGGGGTGAGGAAGTCGAAGATGTTGTGCTTGCCGGGGTTGACCCCGGTCTGGAACGTGGACCAGGCGACCGGCGAGAGCGGCGGCACCGTGGTGCCCAGCGGCTTGAAGCAGCCGCGGTCGCGCAGGCCAGCCAGGTTCGGGAGCTTGCCCTCCTCGAGCATCGACTCGGTCAGGCCGTGGTCCATCCCGTCGAGCCCGAGGATGACCACCCGCTTGAACCGGGCCTTGCGGAGCGCCCGCCAGCCGAAGATGGTCCGCTGCAGCAGCCGCGCCGGCCAGGTGATGAACGTCAAGAGCGCGGACCCGACCGCGGCGAAGACCGCGAAGAACGAGCCGGCCAGCGCGAAGCCGGCCCCCGGCCCGATGTAGGCGTGCGCCTGGCCCGGCATCAGCAGGACCAGGGCGACGGCCAGCAGGACCAATCCAGGCGCCTTGCGGACGGGGCTCATCGACTCGCGGTCTCCTTCGCTTTTTCAGTGCCCTTGGCCTTCTCCGGCTCCTTGGGTTGCAGCTCCTCGACGGTCTTGCCCGGCTTCAAGTCCTTGCCGGCCAGGCCGGGATAGTCCGGGCCGTATCGGTAGGCCCGGAACACCGCGCTGCCTCCCGGCGGGCCGGCGAACAGGAAGGGCGGCGGCCCACCGCCCGGGCCGCCGGGGCCACCGCCCGGGCCGCCGGGACCACCCGGAGGGCCTCCAGGTGGCCCTCCTCCCGGGCCGCCGGGAGGTCCACCGCGGGCGAAATCGGCCCGCATCTGCTTGAGCTGCTTCTTCTGATCGTCGGTCAGGACCTTATCCAGCCTGGCATCGACCGTCTTCTGGAGGTCCGACAACCGCGTCTTCTGCTCGGGCGTCGGTTTCAGGGTCACCTGGGTCGAGATCGAGATGATCTGTCCGGGCGCCGGCATCGCGGCGAAGCCGCCGGGGCCGGGGGCACTCCGCTCGCTGAGCGTCTTCTTCTGCGCGTCGGTCAGGGCCTCGTCGAGCGTCTCGTCCACCGTCTTCTGAAGGGCGTCGATCTCCTTCTTCTGCTCGGCCGACAGGCCCAGCGTGTCCTGGAGGAACCCGGGCAACACCTGATTCGGGCGCGGCGGACCGCCGGGGCCGAAGCCGCCGGGGCCGAAGCCGCCCTTCACGGGATTCACGTATTTCCAGACGACCTGCTTGTCCGGCGTCACCTCGAAGAGCGTGCCGTTGGGCCCCGAGCAGATCATCGTGTCGCCGTTGGGCAGCCGATGGGCCCCCGAGATGAAGAACGCGTAGAAGTCGGGCTTCTTCGGCGCCGAGTAGGTCCAGACGGCCTCCTTCGGCCCGAAGGCCTTGCCCGGCTCGCGGGTGTACCGTCCCGACGCGTCGACCGGAGGGACCACCTCGTCAACCGACGTGTAGCTGCCGCCCGGCCGGTTCCCGCCGTTGTTGAAGACGAGCAGGTGCCCCTCGCCGGGGAGGCCGCGGGGGATCCACTGGGCGTTGTGCTGGGCGAAGAGCGTCTGGTCGGCCTTGGTTCCGGCGCGATAGACGCGAGGGTTTCCCCAGCGATAGAGCAGGTCGCCGCCCTTCCCCGAACGCCCGCCCGTGTGGCCGGCGGCCTCGGCCGTGGTGGTACTGTGGTCGATGATCCAGATCTCGCTGAACTCGTGGATGCTGATCACGATCTGGTCGAGCTCGGCGTTGTAGTCGATCGAATTGACGTGGGTCCAGTCCGGGTTGATGCGCTGCGACCGCTGCCGGGGCGAGCCGACGTAGCCGATCGTCTTGAGCTTCTCGGCCTCGGCCTTCTTGATCGCGTCCTTCGTCGCGTCCTTGGGCGGGGCGGCCGCCTTGCCCTTGCTATCCGGCCGCGGCCCGGGCCCGGGTCCCGGTCCGGCCCCGCCGGCACCGGGGCCGGGACCCATCGAGCTCTCGGCGAAGTTGATGTCGACCAGCTCGGGATGCGCGGCCACATCGCCGAAATTCGCCTTGCTCGAATCGTGGTCCTGCACGAGGTGGTCCCACAGGTGCCATTCCCAGACGACCTCGCCGGTCGTCTTGCCCGTCGGCTTGACCTCCACGATCGAGTCCGGCAGCACGTAGTCGCTGACCAGATCCGGCTTCCGCCCGGCGGCGATCGCCTCGTCGCGGGTCTTCTTGTCCCACACGACCATCAGCACGTTGCCGTTGGGCATCTTCGCGGCGTCGTGGTGGTGGAGTTGCTTGTCGTTGTGGAACTGGTAGTCCCAGATGAGGTCTCCGTCCCAGCCGAACTCCTGGATCCGCCCGGCCGAGCCCGGCCCGCCGCCGAACGCCCGCTCCGCACCTTCGAATACCGCGACGCGGAAGAGATGGCCGTTCTCCAGGAGATGCGCGGCGTGCATCGAGTTGTGCTGGGACTCCCAGGTCTTGACGACGCGACCTTCCATGTCGATCAGGTACGTCGTCTTCTTGCCCATGGGGTTCAGGAGCGTGTAGCCGCGGTACGCCCTGGGGTCGTTGATCGCACAGGCCGAGCTTCACCTTGGCCTGCGGCGGGGGCGACGGCGGCGGGGCCGACGGCGGCTGAGCGAGCGCCCCGGACGCGACCACGGCGAGCAGGAGCGAGGCCACCGTCATCGCGGCCGTCATGCCGAACCGAGTGGCGAGCTGCGTCATCCCTTCGGCCCGAAATCCCATGAGATCATTCCTCCCGGTGTCGAGGACCCTGAACAGAGGCCGGGCGCACCGCGACGGCGCCGTGGCGCCATCCCGCAGGCGCGCGGCCATTCCGCCTCGTATCCTCCCTCTCTGGAACGCGAGAGGACGGCGCCCGAGACATACCGATCAAGGATCGTCGGGAACCTTCACCGATGCAAGAGGGAAGGCCGATTCCGGACCAAAGCCGCGACGTCCTCATCCGCGTCGGATCGTCGGTGCTTCATGGCGTGCGCCGCTTCTTGGCGGCTTCCACCCGCTGGTTCAGGATGTCGAGGTTGCCGACGAGGATCTTCTCGGTACCGTCCAGGGTCGGCCAATCGACGGTGTTGGCGAACAGGGGATTCCTGGGATCGCCGGGGACGTACTTGCGGAGGATCTCGGTATAGGTGTCGTCGGACGACCCGATGATCACCGAGGCGCGGACCGGCTTGCCGTCGATCTCGAGGAAGATGGCGTAATCCTGCTGGCCCATGAAGCGGATGGCGTTGGACGGGACCGCCCAGACGTTCTTGCGGGTGACGACGATGGTGACGGTGACGTACCAGCCGGGGTGGAGGTACCCGTCGGTGTTGGAGATGTCGATCTCGGCCTGGAGGGTGCGGGTCATCGGGTTGAGCGAGAACCCCGAGCGCACGACCTTGCCCTCGCGGGTGGCGCCGGGGATCGCCTGGAAGCGGATCAGCGCCGTGTCGCCCACGTGGACGAAGAACGAGGCCAGCTCGGGGACGCCGACGAAGGCGCGGACCGGGTCGATCTGCTCGAGGACGAACAGCGGCCGGCCGTTGGTGCCGCCGCCGGGCTGCAGGTAGTCGCCGGGGCTGACGTTGCGCTCGGTGATCACGCCGGTGTAGGGCGCCTTGATCTGGCCGTATTCCTTCAGCACGCGGGCCCCGCGCTCGTTCGCCTTCGCGACCTCCAGCGAGGCGCGGGCGGCTTCGACGTCAACGCGGGCGCGGTCGCGATCGGCCTCCGCCTGGTCGCGCGCCGAGTTGGCCTCGGAGACGGCCGCGTTGGCCTGGTCGCGCACCGCGGCGGCCTCCTCGAACTGGCGGTAGGTCTCGTCGCGGACCTGGACGTCCAGCACGCGCTGGGCGACGAGCTGCTCGAGCCGCTTGTATTCCGACTCCCACCGCGTGTAGCTCGCCTGGGCCCGCTTGACGCCCGCCAGGGCCGACTCGACCCGCGCCTTGGCCGTCTCCAGCTTGGCATCGGCGGCGCAGGGCGCTCTGGGTGACACTGATCTGCACCTCGGCCCGCGTCACCTCGGCCGACGACTGCTTGTGCTGCTCGACGATGTCGGGAATCCACATGTCGATCAGCACGTCGCCCGCCTTGACCCGATCGCCGATATTATATCGGTAATTCTGCACATAACCGGAGATCCGCGAATAGATCGGGGTCACCTCGAAGGCCTGGAGCGTCCCCGGCTGGACGACCGTCATCCGGATGTCGCGCCGATCGGGGTGGATGACCCGGATGCCGGCGGTCGAGCCCTCCTCGTTCTTGGCCTTGACGGCGGTCGTCTCGCCCTGGTCGGTCCGGTGGCAGCCGGCCGCGGCCAGCAGGGCCAGGGCGACGACCCCGCGCCGCGATCCTCGTAGGGTGGGCTTTGCCCACCGGTGCAAGCTGGTGGGCACAGCCCACCCTACCGGGTTAATCATGGCGAGCGGGCTCCGGTCGGTCTCGGGTGTCGAGGGGTCGCTCCCCGTCGGCCTCGTGCTGGCCGTCGGCGTGCGGCGGGTGGATCGGGTCGTAATGCGCGCTCGCGGGGTCGTCGGGGTCGAGCGACGGGGACTGGTTCGACGCCCGGCCCAGCAGGAGCGTGAAGACCGCGGGCAGGACCAGGAGCGTGGCGAAGGTGGCCAGGACCATCCCGCCGATGACGGCGCGGCCGAGCGGGGCGTTCTGCTCGCTGCCTTCCTCGAGGCCCAGCGACATCGGGATCATGCCGGCGACCATGGCGCAGCCGGTCATGATGATCGGGCGGAGCCGGCCCTCGGCCGCGGTGATCGCCGCGCGGTCGGCCGGCATCCCCTCCTCCAGGCGGTGCCGGTCGCCGAAGCTGACCAGCATGATCGCGTTGGAGACCGCGACGCCGACGGCCATGATCGCGCCCATGAACGACTCGATATTCAGCGTCGTCCGCGTGATCCACAGCGCCAGCACCACGCCGGAGAGGACCGCCGGGACCGACGCCACCGCCGAGACCGCCAACTGCGGCGACTGGAAGTAGGCCGTCAGCATGATCAGGATCACGAGCACGGCCACGCCCAGGCCGATCTCCAGCGACTGGAACATCTCGCGCATCGGGCGGACCTGGCCGCGGAGCTCGACCTCGACGCCGGTGGTCGGCCGGCCGGCGCGGGCGATCGCTGCATCGAGCCGGTCGATGACGCGGCCGAGGTCCTCGCCTTCGACATTCGCCGTCAGGCTGAGGAAGCGCCTCATGTTGTATCGGTCAACCTCGCCGGGCATCTCGCCGCGCATCACGCGGGCGACGTCCCGGACCAGCAGCGGCGGCGTGGGGTTGGACGGCGAGTCGTCGGTCTTCGCGACCTGTCCGGCGGCACGCGGTTTGAGCGGCACGAGCTCGACGTCGGTCGCCGAGGTCATCTTCGGCTGCGGGACCTGCACCTGGACCTGGTAGGAATTGCCGCTGAGGTCGTCGCGCCAGTAGATCCGGGTGGTGTACCGGCTCGAGTACGTGGCGGCGATCAGCGCCTCGCCGATGTCCCGCGCCGTCACGCCGCTGAGGCCGGCCCGCTCGCGGTCGATCGTGACCTGGACGGTCGGATAATGGAGCGGCTGCTGGATCTGGATATCTCGCAACGAGCCGATCTGATCGAACTCGGCGCGGAGCTTGTCCATGTAGTTGCTGGAATCGGCCATGTTCCGCCCGCTCACGACGACCTCGATCGGCGCGGGGGCCCCCAGGCTCATCGTCTCGGAGATCAGGTCGCCCGGCTCGAAGGCGAAGACCAGGTCGGCCACCCGCCCGTCGGCCTGCTCGCGGGTGAGGCCCAGGCGGAGCAGCTCCTCGCGGAACCACCGGCCGACCTTCTCGGGCAGCGCTCGGCGCAGCCGCTCCTGCGAGCGCGAAGACCTCGACGCCGCTCCCGTGGCGGAGCCCGATCCGCAGCAGGCTGTCGTCGGGACCCCGGCTCCACAGGTACGCCATGTTGATCGTGAACTGCGGCGGGTTCGCCCCGGCGTAGCCCATCGTGATGTCAACGTTCTCCGGACCGACCTCCTCGGCGATCACATCCAGCGTCTTCAGCGCGACCCCGGTCGTCAGCTCGTAGTGCGTCCCCTGCGGCGGCCGGACCCGGAGCTGGAACTGCCCCGTGTCAACCCGGGGGAACAGCTCGCGGCCCAGTTGAGTGCCCACCACCACCACGATGGCACCGGTGACGACCAGGTAGCTGAGCACGACGACCTTCCGGTGCGCCACCGTCCAGGTGACCAGCCCGGCGTACCGCTTCTGCATCCTCAGGAAGAGGCCGGGACGCGCCCCGGCGTCCTCCTGGCCGTTGCCGTCCTTGCCGCCGTGCCCGTGCGTCCCGTGGCGGTTCTCCAGCAGCCAGACGCTCATGACCGGCACGAACGTGCTCGAGAGCAGGTACGAGGTGATCATCGCCCCGCCGACGGCCAGCGAGAGCGGCACGAACAGAGCGCGCACCGCCCCCGTCATGATGAACGACGGGATGAACACCGAGAGGATGCACAACAGCGCCAGCAGCCGCGGCACCGCCGTCTCCATGTTCCCCTGCCGGACGGCGCGGGACATCGACGGCGTGTGCTCCATCTGGGTGTGGATATTCTCGATCTCGACGGTCGCCTCGTCAACCAGGATGCCGATCGCCAGCGCCAGGCCACCCAGCGTCATGATGTTGATCGTGTTGCCGGTCAGGTTGAGCAGCACGATCGAGCCCAGGAGCGCCAGCGGGATGTTGAGCACGACGATGATCACGGCCCGGAGGTCGCGGAGGAACAGGAGCACCATCAGCCCGGTGAGCCCGGCGCCCAGGGCGCCCTCGACGCCCACGCTCTCGATGGCGCGGTAGACGATCGGCGACTCGTCGAACTGGTAGGAGACCTTCACGTCGTCGGGCATCGCCGCCTGGAACCGGCCCATGTTCTCCTTGACGGCGTTCACGACGGTGAGCGTCGAGGCGCTGGCCTGCTTGACCACGGGCAGGTACACCGACTTCTTGCCGTTGACCAGGGCGTAGCCGACGGGGATGTCGGTGGTATCCTGCACGGTGCCCACATCGCGGACGTAGACGTTCTGCCCCAGCTTGAGCGGGACCCTGGCCAGGTCCATCGGGTTGACGACCATGGTGTTGGACGGCACGACGGTTAACTGGTCCTGGATCTGGACGTTGCCCGAGGGGCTGATGTAATTGCCGCTGTCGATGGCATTGACGACGTCCTGGGGCGAGAGGTTGTAGGAGCGGAGGCGGTCGGGGTCGACATTGATCACGATGGTGCGGATATTGCCGCCGAACGGCGGCGGCGAGGAGATCCCCGCCAGGCCGGAGAACATCGTCCGGACCCGGTACAGCGCCAGGTCCTGGAGCTGGCCGACCGAGCGGGTCGCGCTCTCGAAGACCAGATACCCGACCGGCAGGCTGCCGGCGTCGAGCCGCAGCACGTACGGCGGCAGCGACCCGACCGGCATGATCGACAGCGCGCGATTGCAATAGGCGACCGTCTGCGCCGTCGCCTCGGCCATGTCGGTCCCCGGCTGGAAGAACAGCTTGAGCATCACCATGCTCTGGATCGACCGCGACTCGACGTGCTCGACGTTGTTGATGTACTGGAAGAACAGCTCGTACTGGTTGGTGATCAGGCCCTCGATCTGCTTCGGGTCCATCCCGCCGTAATTGTGGATCACGTAGAGCTGCGGCTGGTTGAGCGGCGGGAAGATGTCCTTCGGCATCCGGAAGATGCTGTAGCTCCCCCCCAACCCCAGGGCCAGCACCAGCATCATCACCGTCACCGGCCGGCGCAGGGCGAAGACGATCGGGTTCATGGCGGGTTCTGTTCTACTCTATTGAATTATTCAATATTGAATCATTCAATGAATGAGGTAAGACGACGACGCCGGACGCGGGGCAGCTCGCATGTCTGATTGTGTGTCAGACGCACGATCTCGGCTGCTGACCATTCGCGTCGAGTCTAACAGAAACATGCCGCAGAGAAGAATCGGCATGAACGCGAGCTGAATGGTGGGCGGTGGTCTCGCCGCTAATGGTTGAACTCGACCCGCGTCCAGTCCCGGTATGTGTCCAGCGCCGGCTGGACGGGCGAGGGATCGGAGCCGGGGATGACCCGGACCTCGCCCGCGGCGAAATCGAGCAGGTCAGTGGCGTGGTTCGTGAAGGGCGCCGGGGGATCGCCCGAGGTGATCAGGCGGAACTCGACCTGATGCGGGGTGATACGTGAGACATTCCGGCTCTGGTCCTGGAACAGGACGACCATGTGTCCCGTTCCCCGGACGCGGCTCGACGGGGCGCGAAGACCTTGATAACCGTTCGACTGGATGGCCGCCCTGCGGTCCTTGAGGTGGTCGTAATCCTGAGAGGGATTGAGCATCAGCGTCGGAAAGATACCCATCGCTGAGGCGTTTGCCAGGCTCAATTCGAAGACATCCGGGATGTCCTTTCGGAAAAGGATTTCCCAGAGGATGTAGGTCCGCTGGAACGCCGGAAAGCGGCCGGTGAGGTGGGATTGGTCGAGCGTGGTCAAGACGTCGCGATGGCAGTAATACATCCATTCGGCGAAGCAGGTTGCAGCGTCCTCGGTCCGGTAGATGGTCCGGACCCCTGGATAGTTGTACCGTCCTCCCGACGAACTCAGGACGGCGCCCCCGCCGTCGACCACCTTCTTGTGTTGCCTTGTCGAGGGTGTCCGCAAACTCGTCAACGTGATCCGGTAGGAGGGCTGGCCGGCGCGAACGGTCGCGATCAGTCCGGGAATAATCGGCATACGGCCTCTTGCCGTCAGAAGAACATGGGGTTACCAGCCCCGAATCTCGCGAGATACCGGTCGATATCCGGGAGGACGTCCGGACCGCCGATCTCGAGGTAGGTCTTCAGGCAGGTGCCGTCCCATGGAGGGGTGTACGGATCCGTCCAGAATTCCGTGTTCTGCACGCGAATCAGTCGCTCCAGGAAAGCCTTGGCCCCGGGCGCGTCCATGTGCGTGAAATCCAGCAGGAAGAGCACCGTCCACCGGAATTTCCGCAGCGCGTCCTGCTGATGCGGGGGCAGTTCACCTCGGCCGAGCTTCCAGTCCCGCACCGTCGCATCGGGGGCCCGTAGGAACCGGGCGTAGAACTCATCCGAGAGCCCCAGGTGGCGCTCGAGTCCACCCCGCCTGCGCGCGCAAGCCGGGCTCGTCTTCATCTTGGAAGAACCAGGGAACCGTGGAGCCGATCGTATCCTCGTCTTCGGCGAGCGGAGTGAACTCGTCGGTCGTCATCGGTTCGTCGAGCATTCGAGAGCCCCCCATCAAGTCCCCACGATCGGACCGAGGCCGGATCGGGCCGTTCGGCTTCCGCTCCCACTCCTCGATCATACCGGAAATCACCGGCTCTTCCATCCGATCCGGCGCGGACATCAGCGCGGGGGCGGGCTGTCCGGGACCGCGCGATCGGCGGAGGTCGCGGGCGGCGGGCTAGGCGGGGCCGACGGCGGCGTGGGATGCCACTGGAGCGACGTGACCCACTGCGCCGGCTGGCCGAGGGCGCGGTAGAGGTCGAACTGCGCCGTGTTGTACTCGCCGATGGCGAAGGCGTATTGCTCGTAGGCCGTCTCCATCGCGGCGATGGCCTGGACGACCTCCTGCGGCCGGACGATCAGGCGGAGCAGCTCGCCGGCGGGACGGGCGGTCTCGCGCAGGCCGATGAAGTTCTTGTCGGCCGACTCGACCGACTGCCGCACGCCCTCCTCGGTCTCGACCACGCGCATCCGGGCGGTCTGGAGCCGAGCGAGGGACTGCGAGACCTCTGAGCGGACCCGGAAGACCGTCCGGGTGAACTCGATCGCGGCCAGGTCGCGCTCGGCGCGGCGCTGGCGGATCAACCCGACGTTGCCGACCCCCCCGTTCTGAAGCTCCCAGACCGCGGCGAGCTCGATGTCCATCCGCGAGCCGTTGCTGTTCAGGACGCCGTTGGGTCCGGACGAGAAGTTGCCGGCGGCGAGCTGTCCGGTCAACGTGGTCGGGCTGAGGGCGTACAGATAGGGCAGGAACGGCCGGCCCTTCTCGCGGCGGAGGAGCTGCTCGGCCGCGGCGACGAGCTCGCGCCGCGAGGCGATCTCGGGGCGGTTGCGCACCGCGATCGGCACCAGGGTCTCCGGCGTCTCGTCGCAGGGGACCAGCGTGACTTGCAGGAAGGGCGGCTCGACCGGCTCGAGCAGCGTGGACGGGTCGAGGAGCAGGACCTCCGCGAGCCGGGCGCTGGCGACGCGCCAGTCGCGGATGGCCACCTGCTGGGTCTGGAGCAAGGTCTGCAATTCGGTCTGGGCCCGGTTGATCTCCAGAGGCGCGATCAGGCTGGGCGCCAGCCCGCGGGTGAACGCCACCAGGCGGTCGGCCCGGACGATCGACGCGTCGATCCCCATCAGCCGCCCCCGCGCGGCCTGGAGGTCGAAGAAGGTCTGCGTGACCTGGAGCAGCACATCGTTGCGCGCGGCCTGGAGGTCGGCCGTCCGCGACGCGACCACTCGCCGCGCCGCCAGCGGGGTGAAGATCGCGTCGGTCAGTCCCACCGAGAGATAGGGCCCGCCACCCACGAAGAACGACTGCCGTCCCTTGCGGAAATTCTCGCCGGTGAAGATGTTCTGCTGGACGCCGTCATGGCGGAAGTAGTCGATGCCGCCGTTGATATTGGGGACCCACAGCACCCTGGCCTGGAGGTTGAGCGCCACGGCCTGCCGGACCTGCGCCTCCGCCGCGGCGATGTCGAGCGGCCGCACCCCGGCCAGTTGCAGCGCGGTCGCCAGGTTGATCGTCAGGCCCTTGGGCGTCTCGGCGCTCATCCCGCCGCGGGGCAACCCGGTGCTCGCCGGGCCGGGGATCGGCTCGGGCGCCGGCGGGTTCAGCAAGGCGGAGAGCGTCGCCGCTGGCGTGCCGGCGGGCGGCGGCAACGGCAGGGCGGGCGGCGACGGCGCCCGCTCGTCCGGCGTCGGCCGGGTCTGGCCGATCCCATCGCGGCCGGCCAGAACCCCGGCACTCAGCGCTAACGGCAACAGCCAGATCCGCCGGCGTCTCCGACGCATCGTCGCCTCCTCGGACGTCCCGGGATCCAGGGACCGAGCCCCGGGCCAGGAGGTCGCGCTCATGGGTGCGCGGACATCCACGACCGCACGCATCCGGCCGGCGCGACTCCGCATGCTCCAACGCTGTCCCGGACGGTTGAAGCACTCGTCGGGATCGGAATGATTATCGTCCTGACGAGATACGCATCCTCAAGGGAAATCCCCTGCGGCCGGACATCGCGGCACGACCGTCGTGATCGCGATCAGATGGTCGTGATCACGTCGCCATCCTTCTGGTCGTTCACCGTATCCGGGTCGGCCTGGGCGACGAAGAACCAGTTCTGGCCCCCGCCGTCGAGCGTGTCGGCCGCCCCGTCGGCATGGACGGTCCCATCAGGGCCGCCGGTGAGGGCAGCCGACGCCATTCCGGAGCCGACACCGGCCATGAGGTCGGCGATCCGCGCTTCGAAGCCGATGTCGGTTCGGTCCCACTCGGTCCTGAGCGACTCGAGGGCGTCGGCGTTCAGGTCGTAGTTCGTGGTGCCGCCGATCAGGATGTTGTCGCCGCCGCCGCCGATGAGCTGGTCGGCGCCCGCTCCCCCGATGAGGATGTTGCGGCCGGTCCCGCCGGTCAGGACGTTGGCGTTGGCGTCACCAACCAGCAGGTCATCGCCGTTGCTGCCGACGACATTCTGGAAGTCCTGGATGCTACTGAGACCAGTGGCCGTGCCGCGCGCCAGGTTGACGGTCACGTCGCCGGTGTATCCCGAGTAGTCGAGCGTATTGGTGCCGCCCTCGCCGCCGAGGGCGAGGTCCCATCCCTGCGGCAGCGCATCGACGGCGAAGATGTCGTTCCCGGCGTCGCCCTTCACCGAGACGTTGGCGCCCGCGCCCAGCGGCAAGTTGATCTGCGCGGGGGCCAGTCCATTGATGACCATATCGCCGTAGACCGGGTCCTGGCTGAAGGTGACCGTGCGCGATGGCCCCGCGCCGCCGGTGTCACCGGAGTCATCGAGGATCACCGTCGGCGTGGAATTCGCCACGGACTCGATCGAGAGCAGGCCGGCGATGGTCTGGAGCGTGTGCAGGCCACCGACCACCGGCGCACCGACGATCAAAGTGTCGCCGCTCTCGCACACGACCACGGTACTCGCCGTCTGGGCGGACGTGCTCGTCACGTTGATGGTGCTCCCGCCGACCGCCGGAGTGAAGACGACGATGTCGCCGAACCCACTGGCGGCGATCGGCTGGATCCCGTCGCGCGACACCGTCTGCCCGGTCACGGTGTACGTGTGCGGGGCCGCGTTGAGATAATCGTAATCCTCGAGCAGGTCTTCGCCGCTGGCGCTGTGCAAGGTCAGTGGCCCCTGGATGTCGTCGAGATTGTCCGCGGTGTCCGCGATGATCCACTCGTTGAACGCCGTGCCCCCGTTGACTGTCAGCGACGTGCCGGCCGGCGATCCGCCGACGCCGTACAGGCCGTACGCGGTGCCGCCGTTGACGACGACGTTCGCGACCCCCGCGTAGTCGATGGTCTGGGTCGGGCTGTATGGCTGCCCGAACACCAGCGGCCCGCGCTGGATCACTCCGGGCTCGATCTCGTAGACCTCGGCCGCGTTCTCGCCCTGGTCGTTGACGTTGAGCGTGACGCTGCCCGCCGCGCGATTCACGGTGACCGGGCCCTGGATCGAGTCCAGGGTATCCGTCGCGCCGCCGACGTTGACGACATCGGAGGTCCCGCGGGTGTTGACCGTGAGGTTCCCCGAGTTGCCCAGGATGTCGACCTCGTTGCCCCGAGAGCCGTCGGTCGTCGTCAGCGTCACGGCGGTGTTCGGGGTCGTGGCGTTGACGGTGTACTCGTTGCTGTCGCTCTCGAAGTAGGCGCCCCCCGACACGTTGAGCGAGGCCGTCCCGCCGTCGGCCACGTCGATCGTCCCCGAGGCGATGGAGACATCGGTGTACAGCAAGCCGCCGTCGGTGTGCCGATCGATCGTGACCGGCTCCGCTAACGAGTCGGCGGAGTCGTCCACGTTCACGGTGTTGGGACCGGCGGCGGCCTGCACGTAAAGGTCGCCGAAGATCCCGGAGGCGGTGCCGGCGTCGCCTACATTGACCCGGTTGCCGTTGCCGTGGGTCACGATGGTCGTCCGGAGCGTTCCCGGGACGGCCGAATTGTTGGGCGTGCTCAGCACGTCGAACACGTCTCGCGGGTTGCGACCGCCCTGGATCGTCAGTGCATCGAGGGCCGACCCGTCGAAGTCGATCGGGCCGGCCGAGAGCCCCGTGACGGCCGTCGATGTGATGACGGCCGCGGTCCGCGTGAGGTCGTTCGAGTCGTCGATCGTGAGGGCCGTGTCATCCGGCAGGTTGGAGATGCTGACGCCGGCCAGTATGGCCCGGGTCGTCCCGGCGTTGCCGATGGTCACCGCCTCGGGGCCGTTCCCGACTAGGCTCAAGGCGGCCTGGTTGGAGAGGACATTCACCACTTCGGGGCCTTTCCCGGTCTGGACCTGCACGGGCGCCTTCATATCGGCGGCCACGAATTCGATCGTGCCCGCCGCCGCCAGGCCCTGGATCCGGCCGTAGACCTTGCCGAGGATGGTGGCGGTGTCGATCGTGACCGTGCGCACCGCCCTGGTCGGTCGAGTCGTCCACGGTCAGGCTGTCGGCGTTGGGCTGGTTGGCGAGGACCAGCGTGCCGGCGATCCCCTGGACGCTGCCGTTGCTCCCGACGAGGACGCCGATCGGCCCGTGGCCGGTGATCGTGGTCGTGACGCCGAGGCTGTTGTTGGGCGTGCTCGCGACGGTGACCGTCCCGCCCCCGCGGCCCGTCTGGAGGGAGAGCGATGCCAGGTTGCTCTGGGTGAACTCGATCGGCCCGGCCCCCAGGACCGCCACGGCGCCGCGGGTCACGGTCACGGTGCGGCTCTGGGTGTCGGCGGAATCGTCGATGCGGAGCGTCGCGGAGCCGGGCGGGCCGGTGAGGCTCAACGTGCCGGCGATCCCCTGGACGCTGCCGGCGTTGCCGACGTTCACGGTGACCGGCCCGTTGGCGACGAGGCTCGTCACGACCGAGCCGGTGCTCCCGTGGTCGGGGATGCTCTGGATGTTCTCGATGTCGCCGCCGATACCCCCCTCGACGGTCAACGATCGCAGGTCGCCCTGGGTGTAGGAGATCTTCGCACCCGCCGGCGCCAGGCCGTCGATCTCGGCATTGGTCATGGTGAGGGTGGGTTTGGACTTGTCGGCGGAGTCGTCAACGATCAGCGCCGTGTAGCTCGGCGGATCGGAGACGCTCACATTCCCTTGAATGCCCTGGAGGCTCCCGCCATTCCCGACGGTGACGGTATCCAGGCCGTGGCCGATGACGCTGATGGCCGCGAACGTGGCCAGGACATTCACCATGTTGCCGCCGGATCCGGTCTGGACCTGCACGGGCGAGTTCACGTCGCCGATGCGGAACTCGATCGTGCCCCCCGCCGCCAGGCCCTGGATCCGGCCGTAGACCCGGCCCCCGATGGTGGAGGTGTCGATCGTCACGGTGTGGCCCGTCGCCCGGTCGGCCGAGTCGTCGATGTCGAGGCTGTCACTGCGCGGCGGGTTGGTGAAGACCAGCGTCCCCCGGATCCCCTGGACGTTGCCGTTGTCGCCGACGACCACGGTCTTCGGGCCGTGGTCGGTGAACGTGGTCGTGATGCCGAAGATGTTGTCGGGCGTGCTCTGCACCGCGATCGTCTGCCGGCCGGTCCCCGTCTCGATGTTGAGCGCGGACATCTCGGCTTGATCATAGTAGATCGTCCCGGGCGCCAGCCCGGTGATCTCGCCGTTGGTCACGGTGACAGCCGGGGTGGCCGGGTCGGCCGAATCGTCAACGGTGAGCGTCAGGTAATCCGGGGGGTCGGTGACGTTGACGCTCCCCTGGATGCCGCTCACGCTGCCGTTCTTGCCCACAACGGCGGCGGCGCCGTGGCTGCCGTCGGAGGCGCCCGACTCGACGGTGGTCACCGCGATGCCAGCCGGGACGTCCTCGACGTCGATGGAGTCCTTGCCGAGCCCGCCGTCGATGGTGATCGTCTGGAACGGGGAATAGGGGCCGTCATACTCGACGTTACCGTTGACGATCGCCTGGATGAATCGGCTGTTGTTCGGGTCGAGGCGGAGGACGATGGTGTCATTCGCCTCGACGCCGCCCTCGTCGCCGTCGATTTCCAGGGAGCCCGGCGTGTACAGGGTGTTGCTGGCGTAGGGGACCGTCCAGGCGCCCCGGCCGAGCGTCCCGACGAGCACGACGTCGCCGTAGGCGGGATTCCAGGGGCTCTGGGGCGCGTAGTCCACGCTCGACACTTGGACGTCGGGGAGACCCAGGCCGTAGAGGTGCCAGCTCACGCCCTGCGGGTCGGGGCCGAACCGCCGGAACACCTGGCCGAAAAGGGTGCCGGCGAGCAGGACGCCGTTGTTCGGCCCGGCCGACGGCGGGAAATCATCGAATGAGATGTAATTGATCCGATTGCCGTTGGTCAGGTCGGTGGTGAGGTTGTCCGTGATCTCCGACCAGCCGGCGGTGCTGGACCCGGCATCGATGGTCTCGAAGACGCGGCCGTTCTCGTCCAGGAAGAAGGCGTGCTGGTAGTCATTCGGGTCAACGACGATCTGGGCGGCGTAGTCGCCGGCCTTCCAGCCCGGCGGGTTGACCATCTGGCGGAAGGCACTGCCGCCGCCGGACGTGCTGCGCACGAAGAGCTGGCCCAGGCTCTTCGAAACCCGT
Organism: uncultured Planctomycetota bacterium; assembly: GCA_963815795.1. GTDB lineage: Bacteria > Planctomycetota > Planctomycetia > Isosphaerales > Isosphaeraceae > JAKAUH01. The sequence continues at coordinate 270,671 of CAWFIC010000019.1, forward strand.
GTTCGTCGCGACGTAGGCGGCGTCGGGATTGTCGGCGCCGCCGTAGGCCAGACCGTAGGGGTAGCTGACCATGCCGCTCATGCCCGTGGGCGTGATATCGGTGACATGGTCGCCCTGATCGGTGCTCTCGTAGACGTTCGTGAGGCCGATCAGCATCTGGGACGGATTGCTGGGGTTGAGGGCAAAGGGGTAACTCACGTCAGAAGCGGTCTCCACTTTCTGATCGACATAGACAACGTCGGCGGTCCTGAGGCCATCGTACGCCACCTTCCCGTAGACCGGATCCTCCATCAGGACCTGCTGGCCGTCGCGGAGGAGCTCTGAGTCGCTGAAGAAGTAACGCACGCCGTTGGGATCGACCCTCGTCAGGCCGCCGTCCCCGCCTTCGATCGTGGTCCAGAGGCTGGTCGAATACGGCGAGAAGTAGGTCTCGGCCTCCGTGCCGTTGTCTTGCGAGCCTCCGACGATCACGCCGAGGCGCTCGTCGTAGGCGACCTGATAGAATTCCGTGTCCTCGATGAAGGCATTCAGCGACACCCAGCGGTCGGTGGACCCCGGATCCTGGGGGTGGTCCAGGCCGTAGATCCCCCCGTCGTCGGTCTCCAGCAGCATCGTATTGTTCAAGAAGGTCAGGTGGCGGGAGTCGTCGTGGGGAAAGGTACCGCGCTCGAACCGCTGAAGGCCGACGGCTGGTCGAGTGGCGTCCAGGAGCCATCCGAGGCATCCACCCTGTAGATGGACTTGACCAGGCCGCTGACGTAGACCACGTCGGGATTCGTCGGGTCGGCCGTCAGCGCGAGCTGGCCCTGTCCGATATCTGCCGTGAAATCCGTGGGAGTGACACCGACCTCCGACCACGTCGGCGAGGAGGTCGAGAGGGGATTGGTGGAGCGGTAGATGCCGGTCACGTAGGAGCCTTCCGTGCCGGCGACGGTGCTGAGGGCGACGGCGTACAGGGTGATCGCACCGCCGCTGTCCGCCGCCGCCAGCCGGAAGCCGCCCCCTCCGGCGAACGGGGCGAAGTACCCGTCGATCCGGGTCCAGGTCGCCCCGCCGTCGAGGCTCCGGTAGATCCCCTTGCCGGTCAGGGTGGCGAAGAAGGCCGAGGGATTGCCCGGATCGGCGACGACGTCGGTGGCGCTGCCGCTCATCGTCCCGACCTTCTTCCCGCGCCCGTCAACGATCGTGCCCGTCTGAAAGGTCTGGCCGCCGTCCTGGGTGTAAAGCACCCCGGAGCCCAGGGAGGCGACCACCGGGTTCTCGATGAATCGGCCCTTGTAGACGCCCAGGCTCATCGCGATGGCCATGACCGGCGATCCCGCAAGCGCTGACCGCCCCGGATTGGTCCAGGTCTGTCCGCCGTCGGTCGTCTTGAGCAGGCCGACGGATGGCCCGCCGCCATTGTTGTCGCTGCTCAAGGAGCCGGTGCCGACCCAGAGGGTGTTGCCGGAGAAATCCAGGGGATCGAGGGCCAGGGAGCTGACCGCCAGGCTCGGCTGCTGGTCGGTCAGGGGCCTCCAGACGAGATCGTCGGGGGTGGTCACGGGCTCGAGCTGCCCCTGGAGCCGGCCCGGCCCTTCGACCTGAACCTGGATCATCCCATCGACCAGATTGTCGGTCCGCCAGACGCCGCCGTTAACCGTGCCGGCGTAGACGATATAGCCACCCGGATTGGTACTCGAGGGCGTGACATGGGCCACGACGACGCTCTCGATGGCTCCCACGGCACTGTCGTCAACCTCCGAGCCGGTGTGCTGGGGCAACGCGTTGGTGTTCGGACCATTCTCGATCGGACTCGGTCCCTGGTCGAGCCACTGGGGGACGCCGGTCATGCTGATCGTCAGGAGGGTCCGGTCCTCCAGCCATTCCACGGGACGTGCCAGGGTCGATCGCCGTCGATTCCTGCCATCGGCCGAGCCCCGGGATCGGAGTCGAGAGAACCGCCACGCGCTTCGCCACATGGTGCACTTCCTCTGGTGAAGGGACGCGAGCAACCCCGCTGACGGGGCGATCCCGGCGGGCGAGCGCCGCCGGTGAGAGTGGTCCGACGAGGGCGGCATCCGGTCGCCCGGCCCTCACGCCAAGTTGATTGCGCGCCCGACGGTCCTCGGGACAAGACTTCGGAGAAATCCACGCGTCCCCGTGCGGCCGGTCACTTTTCGCTTGTCCCGGCGCGGGCCCCGCGCAATCTATGTCTTGGGGGGACGCGATGACCGCACTTCCGACCGAATCCGAACTGATCCGGCGCGCCTCGGGCGGCGACCCGCAGGCCTGGGCGGACCTGCTGACGGCGCACCGCGCGCGGCTGCGGAGGATGGTGGCCCTGCGGCTGGACCGCCGGCTGAAAGGGCGGATCGATCCCTCCGACGTGATCCAGGAGGCGTACGTCAACGCCAGCTCCGGCCTGGCGGAATACGCGGCGCGGGCCGAGATGCCGTTCTTCCTCTGGCTGCGCTGGCTCGCGGGGATGAAGCTCAACGCCCTGCACCGCAAGCACCTGGGCTGCCGCGTGCGCGACGCCGCCCGCGAGGTCTCCTTCGAGCGGGCCGCGATGCCGCCGGCCACGTCCGTCGCGCTGGCGGCCCACCTGCTCGGACGGCTGACCAGGGCCAGCGAGGTCGCCATGCGGCAGGAGCGCAAGGCGCGGCTGCAGGAGGCGATCGAGTCGATGGACGAGCTCGACCGCGAGGTCCTCGTCCTGCGCCACTTCGAGGAGCTGAACAACGCCGAGACGGCGCAGACCCTCGGCTTGCAAGAGTCGGCGGCCAGCAAGCACTACATCCGGGCCCTGAAGAAGCTCAAGGAGATCCTCCGGTCGATGCCCGGCGGCCCGGCGGAGTTCGAGCCATGACGACCAGCGGATCCGCGGCCACGCGCGACCCCGTCGAGCGGCTCGCCGAGTCGTTCCTGCAGCGATACCGCCGCGGCGAGCGGCCGAGCCTGACGGAGTACACCCGGGCCCATCCCGAACTTGCCGAGGACATTCGCGAGCTGTTCCCGGCGCTGGTCGAGCTGGAGGGGCTCAAGGCGCCCGCGGAGGAGGGCGACGGCCGTGCCACGTCCGGGGCCCGGTCGATCCCCTGCCAGCTCGGCGACTACCGGATCATCCGCGAGATCGGCCGCGGGGGCATGGGCGTCGTGTTCGAGGCGATCCAGCAGTCGCTCGGCCGTCGCGTGGCGCTGAAGGTCCTGCCGCCTTGTTATGCCCAGGATCGCGGCTTCCTCGAACGCTTCCGCCGCGAGGCGCGCGCCGCGGCCTCGCTGCATCACACCAATATCGTCCCGGTCTTCGGCGTCGGCGAGGACGAGGGCTGTCATTACTTCGCGATGCAATTCATCCGGGGCCAGACCCTCGAGGCGATCCTCGACGAGGTGCGGAGGTTCCACGAGAAGGAGAGCCGCCGGGATGAGCGGGCTCCCTCCGCGCACGGCCACTCGGCGACCGACCTGGCGCGGAGCCTAGTGACGGGACGGTTCGCGGCGCCGCCGGCGTGCGAGGTCGACATCCCGACCGATCTTGCGGGCGAGGCCATCGAGTCGGGCGAGCCGTCGCCGACATCGGGCAGTCCTTCGCCGGAGGCCGACGGCGAGCCGAGAGCCGACTCGCTCGCCGGCCAGGACAACGCGCACTATCACCGGAGCGTCGCCCGCGTCGCCCTTCAGGTGGCCGAGGCGCTGGAATACGCTCACGGCCAGGGGATCCTCCATCGCGACATCAAGCCGGCGAACCTCCTGATGGACCTGGCTGGGACCGTCTGGGTCGCCGATTTCGGACTGGCGAAGCCGGCCGATGGCGACGACCTGTCGAAGTCGCGCGACCTGGTCGGGACGCTCCGCTACATGGCCCCCGAGCGGTTCGACGGCCGGTCCGACCGCCGCAGCGATATCTACGGCCTCGGCGTCACGCTCTACGAGCTGTTGACCCTGCGCCCGGCCTTCGACGGGGTCAACCAGCCCCGGCTGATGCGGCAGATCCTGGGCGGCGCCGCGGCGCGGCCGCACGCGCTCGACCGCCGCATCCCGCGCGACCTGGAGACGATCTGCTTGAAGGCGATGGCCCGCGAGCCGGCCGAGCGCTACGCCTCGGCCGCCGCCCTGGCCGACGACCTGCGGCGGTTCCTGGCCGACCGGACGATCCTGGCCCGCCGCAGCTCCCCCAAGAGCGCCTCTGGCGCTGGTGCCGGCGCAATCCCTCGGTCGCCATGCTGCTCTCGGCCGTAGCGGGCCTGCTGATCGTGATCGCCGTGTATTACTCGTGGACGGCGTCGCGGTACAAGCGGCAGTTGTCGCGGGCGAACCTTGCCGAGGCCGACGCCCGCGAGAAGCTGTTCAGGTCCTCCGTCGCCCAGGCCCGGGCCAGCCGGTCCAGCCGCCGCCCCGGCCAGCGGTTTGCGGCCCTTCGCGCACTCGCCGAGGCGGCGAAGATTCATCGCACTCCCGAATTGCGCGATGAGGCCATCGCCTGCCTCGCCCTGCCAGATATGGAGCTGAGCCGACGATGGTCCGGCGCCGACTGGGCGTGCTGCCTGGACCCCTCGTTCGAGCTGTTCGCGACCACGACGCGCGACGGGACGATCGGCATTCGTCGGGTCGGAGACGGTGGCGAGGTCCAGCGCATCGACCCACCGGGGAGGACGGCCATGGGGTACATCCTGGCCTTCAGCCCCGACGGCCTGTACCTGGCCGCGGGCCATTTCCTGAGCAACCGCGGTGACCAGTCGGTCCGGGTCTACCGCATCGGCCGCCGGGAGCCCGTCGTGATCGACCCGGGCCCGGTCATCGACGCGAGCGCACGACTTCAGCCCGGACGGGCGCCGGATCGCCATCGGCCACGAGGACGGGACCGTCCGGCACTACGACCTGGCCACGGGCCGGGTCGAGCGGACCTGGAGCGAGGGGCTCCTCCCGCGCCATCTCCGGTTCTCCCCCGATGGGCGGCGGATGGCCACCTTGCTCGTCGGTGAGCCGATCCTGCTCCGGGTCCGGGACCTCGCGGGCGGGGAGCCGGTCGCCGAGCGGCGCACGGCGGAGGGCTATCGGGTCTGCTGGCATCCCGACGGCCAGATCCTGGCCGTTACCGGCGAAGACCGGAAGGTCTATCTCTACGACCCGCGCGGTCCGAAGCCCCTCTCCATCCTCGAGCACCGCAATGTCGGGCTGAAAGCCGAGTTCAGCCCGAGGGGCGGCCTGCTCGCGACCAACGGCTGGGAACGCCGTCTGCGGGTCTGGCGCCCATTCACGGGCGAGGTGGCGCTGAGCTTCCCGGCGCGGGATGCCTTGGGGTTCCGCCGCGACGGGCGACAGTTCGCTGCGGCCACACCCGACAACGCGTTCGCCCTCTACGACGTCGCGGACGGGCGCGAGTACCGGACCCTGGTCGCGCGATCGGGCTGGCCACACGCGTCCATCGCCGGCCTCTCGTTGCACCCGCGCGGGCGGCTCCTCGCCGTCGAGATCAACTTCGGTCTGGGCTTCTGGGACATCGAGCACGACGTCCAGGTGGCCTCGCTGCCCCTCGCCGCGAGAGCGGAGTTCACCGCTTCCGGTGACCTGCTCACGACCGGCTCCACCGGTTCGCATCGATGGAAAGTCCGTGAAGACGATGACGGGGGCGTGATCCGCGTCGGGCCGCCCTCTCGATTGCCACTCCCGGCCGGGGAGCAGATCCGCCAGAGCCGGGACGGCCGGTTCCTCGGTGTCGCCCACTGGGACACCGGCACAACCCTGGTGGACGCGGACCATCCGGACCGGCCGATCCGACTGCGTCAACACGACGCGCGTTTCCTCGCCATCAGCCCCGATGGCCGATGGGCGGCCACCGGCAGCCATCAGACCGACGACGGGGTGAAGGTCTGGTCGCTGCCGGACGGCCAGCTCGTCCACCAGGTCCCCAACGCGTCGGATACCTCCTGGGCGCTGTTCAGCCCCGACGGGCGATGGCTCGTCATCAACACGTCCGGCCGGTACCGCGTGCGCCCGACCAGCGACTGGACCGGCGGCCCGGAACGCGCCGGCAGCGGGCTGGTCTTCACCCCCGATAGCCGGCTCCTGGCGGTGGCCGATGCCTCCGGATCGATCCGCCTCGTCGAGCCGGGCGCCGATCGGCTGATCGCGACGCTGGAAGACCCGAATTCCAACCGCGCAATTTGGGCTGCCACGACCCCGGACGGCTCGCGCCTGATCTTCACGAGCCCGGACAGCCTGGCCACCCACGTCTGGGACCTCCGCGCCATCCGCGACCAGCTCGCCGAGATGGATCTCGACTGGGATTGGCCCCGCTTGCCGCCGGCCGATCCGGCGCCCGCGAAGCGCGCCACTCCGGCTCGAATTCGAGCTCGGGGATCTGACCGGACGGATCGGAGCCGGAAGTTAGGGACGACGGCCGCTCATGTCCCCAGGCTCCGCTCGAGGTCGGCGAGGAGATCGGCGACCGTCTCGAAGCCGGGCAAGAGCGAGCTGCGCTCCTCGTCGCGGAGCCAGCCGAGGACCTTCTTCTCGGCGGAGATGACCGTCGAGTGGTTGCGGCCGCCGAAGTACCGGCCGATCTCGCTGTAGGCGGCCCCGGTGTGCTTGCGGGCCAGGTACATGGCCATCATCCGGGGATAGGCCAGGGCGCGGGCGCGGCTGTCGGACTTGAGGGCATCCGCCGTGACCTGGAACAGCCCGCAGACGGCGCGCTCGACGTCGCGCAGCGCCACCGCCTGGGCCGTGTGGCGGATCGTGTCGCGCAGCGCGGCTTTGGCCAGGTTCAGGTCGAGTCGCTTGCCGGTCAGAACCGCCTGGGCGATCACGGTGTGCAGCGCCCCCTCGAGCTCGCGGACGCTGGCGCGGAGGTGCTCGGCGATGTAGCCGATGACCGCCTCGGGGACGTCCACGCCCCGCGCCGCCGCCCGCGATTGGAGGATGGCGCGGCGGGTCGCCTGATCGGGAGCCTCGAGCTTGACGACCATCCCCCCGAGGAAACGGGTGACCAGCTCGTCGGTCAGCCGGGTGATCAATCGAGGGTGCTGGTCGGCCGTCAAGACGATCGGCGCGCCCTTGTCGAAGAGCGCGTTGAACGTGTGGAGGAACTCGTCCTGCGTGGCCCGCTTCGCCGCCAGGAAGTGGACGTCGTCAACGATCAGGGCGCCGGCGCCCGGAACCGGTTCCGGAAGCTGCTGAGCGTACCGGTGCGCATCGCCTCGAGGAAGCTGTTGGTGAACGCCTCGGCGGTGAGCTGGACCACGTTGAGGTTCGGGTGGGCCCGTCGCAGGGCATGGCCGATCCCCTCGAGCAGATGCGATTTGCCCAGGCCCACGCCGCCGTGGACGACCAGCGGGTTGAAGGCGGCGCCGGCCGTCTGGGCCATCTCGCGCGCCGCCGCCAGCGCCAGCCGGCTGCCGGGCCCGGCGATGAACTCCTCCAGCCGCCGCGCGGGGCGTCGCTGCGCTCCGCTGCGCTCCGCTGGGGGAGCGCTCCGCTGCGCTCCGCTGGGGGGAGCGCTTACTCCGCTTCGCTCCGTTCGCTGCGGGGAGCGCTCGGCGGTCGCCTCGCTGCGGTGCGCGGGGAAACCGGACGGTCCGTCTTCCCGCGTCCCGCAGCGAGCCGCAGGCGAGCGCTCCCCGCTCCCCGCAGGGAGCGTCAGCGAGCGCTCCCCCTCCTCGCGCACCTCGACCGACAGCCGCAACGGCCGCCCGGCGACCGCCTCGGCTGCCTCCAGCAGGCTGCCGGTGTGATGGCGGCGGATCCAATCACGGAAGTACTCGTCGGGCACCCGGACCTCCAGCGCGTCGCCGTCGCCGCTGAATCCCAGGTCAACGCCATCGCCGAACCACAGGCCGAACTTCGCCGCGCCCAGCCGCTCCGACACCGCCGCCCGCAGCGCGGATTCGTCCACCGGAGCAAGGCCCGCCACAGCCGGCATCGTCGCCGCCGCCGACTCGCCGCCCCGACCCCGACTCTGCCGTCGGCCTCGCGCATGCCCGGGGTGTCCCGCCATGGCTTTCCCTTCCCTCCGCGGCCGGTCCGTCGGGGGAGAATTCACCCGCGCCATGGCCGTCTTTGACGGCTGAGCAAGACCTTCCGACCGGATGCGTCACTCGGGTTACGCCGATCTGTCCGGACGTCCCGGAAAGACCGAGGCCCATGGCCTCGGCACGGTCTCGCCAGCCAGGAAGATATGCGCCCTGCGCGGGACATTGTCAAAGACGAAGAGTGGGTGGCCTCCGGGCCAGTTTGACCGATGCGCGAGCTGTGGCGCATGTGCTGGCAGGGAGCTTCGGTCGATCCCGGCAACAACTGGCGTCGTCCCCTCGGTATGATGAGACGTCCCTTGCTGGGCCCGTCTTCGATCCCTGAACTTTCAGGAGTCTGCACCCATGATTTTCAGCGGCTCTGTCGCCTCGCTCCGATGGTTACTGACGATGCTGGTCTTCGCGGCCGCGACGTGCCTCGGCACCGCCGGCGTCTCCGCGGCCGATTCCTCGAAATTCTGGGTGTACGTGGGCACCTACACCGACGGCAAGAGTCGGGGCATCTACCGGATGGCGTTCGATCCCGCGTCCGGCAAGCTGTCGGAGCCGTCGCTCGCCGCCGAGCTGGAGAACCCGAGTTTCCTCGCCGTCCACCCGACTCACCGATACCTCTTCGCGGTGAATGAGGCCTCGAAGAGCGAGAGGTCATCCGGAACGGTCACCTCGTTCGCCCTCGATCCCAGGTCCGGGGAGCTGACGAGGATCAACCGGCAGTCGGTGGTCGGCGAGGGCCCGTGCCACCTGGTGGTCAACGCCACCGGCAAGCACGTCCTCGTCGCCAACTACAACGACGGCAGTGTGGCCGTGCTGCCGATCGGGCCCGACGGCCGACTCGGGCCCGCCTCGGAATTCATCCGGCACACGGGCAAGGTCTTCGACCCCAGGCGGCAGGGTCGCCCGCACGCCCACTCGATCAACCTCGACAAGGCGAATCGCTTCGCCGTGGTCGCCGACCTCGGCCTCGACCGCGTCTTCGTCTACAAGTTCGACCCGATCCACGGCAAGCTCGCGCCCAACGACCCGCCCGCGACCAAGGTCAAGGACCGCTCCGGCCCCCGCCACTTCGCGTTCCATCCCGACGGCAAGCATGCCTATGTGATCAATGAAATTAACTGCACGGTCACCGCGTTCGACTACGATCCCGATCGCGGCACGCTGACCGAGGTCCAGACGATACCGACGATGCCCATCGCCGTCGCGCCCCGGCACTCGACCGCCGAGATCGTGGTTCACCCGTCGGGCAAGTTCCTTTACGGCTCGAATCGCGGCCACGACAGCCTGGCCGTCTACTCGATCGAGCCCGGGACCGGCCGCCTGAAGCTCGTCGAGTACGAGCCGACCCGAGGTAAGACCCCGCGCAACTTCGCCGTCGATCCCACGGGCTCGTATGTGCTGGCCGAGAACATGGGCTCCGACACGATCGTCGTCTTCCGCGTCAACCCCGAGACCGGCGCGCTCGACCCGACGGGGCAGGTCGTCGCGTTGCCCAGTCCCTGTTGCGTGAAGTTCGTCCCGATCCCGAAATGACGCGGCGGCGCGAGGGCCGGCGAGCCACCGAGGTCGTTCATCGCTACCGCCGTCGCCAGGCGTTCAGGACGGGTCGGCAGGATGGCCTCGACCGACTCGTCTTGATCGCCGCCGATTTCTCGGCCTCGACCGACGAGCGGCATGGGAGAGCGAGCGATGCCCGAGCCGTTAACGAATGGTTGGCCCACGAGTTTCGGCCTCGAGACTGCGCCGGGGCCTCGACCCGCTGATCCCCCCTTCGTGCCGCTTGGGCCTCGACCCCCCCTGACCCCCCCTTCGTAAGGGTGGGATTGGAGAGGGGCGGGCCGCCGTTGTCCCCCCCTTACGAAGGGGAGGTCAGGGGGGGTTCTGTCGCGTCGGTGCGATGCAAGTGTGAAGCGATCTAATGATCGAGCAGCTCGTCGAGGAACTGGTGATCCTCGTTGAACAGCCGTCGGTAGCTGAGCAGGACGACGGAGACGGTCCCCAGCGCGGCCCCGGAGGCGATCAGGAACATGATCACCACCTGGTATTTCACGGCCTCGACCGGGCTGGTGCCGGCCAGGAGCTGGCCGGTCATCATGCCGGGAAGGCTGACGATGCCGACGACCATCATCGCGTTGATCGTCGGGATCAGGCCGGTGCGCACGGCCTGGCGGATCGGCCCGCGCCGGCCTCCCACCGGGTGGCGCCCAGGGCCAGCAGGGCCTCGACCTGGTCGCGCTTGCCGGACAGCTCGCCGCCGAGCCGATCGAGCCCCAGCGAGACGCCGTTGAGCGTGTTGCCCAGGATCATCCCCAGCAGCGGGATGGCGTATTGCGGCGTGTACCACGGCCGCACTTGCACGATCGCGCCCAGCGCCACCGCGGCCACCAGCCACGAACTAGCCCAAGTCGCCGTGATGCTCCGCGCCCAGATGCCCGGGTATCGGATGCGGGTCCGCTGGATCGCCGCCACGCCCGCGATCACCGTCATGATCGTCATCATCGCCAGGACGACGTACCAGCGGTCCACCCGGAAGACCCACTCGAGCACCAGCCCGATCAAGAGGAGCTGCACGATCGTGCAGAACGCGGCCAGCAGCAGCCGGCGCTCCAGCTCGAGCTTGAGCAAGACGGAAATCACCCCGTTGATCAAGATCAAGAGCGTCGCCAGGGCGACCTGGAAATACGAGAGCTCGATGTAAGGCCTGGGCATCTCAGCCGGACTCCTCCGATTCGAGCCGCCCGGCGCGGAGATGGACCCGGCGGCCCGTCATGCGCCGGGCCTGGTCGGCGTGGTGGCTGACCCAGACGAGCGCCCGCCGGGCGGGATCGGCGGCCAGCCAGTCGTCCAGCAGTCCCTCGACGGCCCGGGTGGCGGCCGGATCGAGCGAGGCGGTCGGCTCGTCCAGGAGGAGCACGGCCGGGTCGAGCTGCAAGGCGCGGATGAGCCCGACGAGCTGGGACTCGCCGCCCGAGAGGTCGCGGCTGCTCTTGGCGAGGAAGCCGGGCTCGCGGCCCAGCCGCGCCAGCAAGTCCTCGGCCCACCGCGGGTCGAACGCCCGGTCGCGGTGAGCCTTCAGCATGAAGGGGTGCCGGAGGTTATCCTCGACGGTCCCCTCCAGCAGCGCGGGCCGCTGATGGAGGTAGATCACCCGCTTGCGGTAGTCCGGCACGGCCTCGCCGCGCACGTCCTGGTCATTCCAGCGGATCGCGCCCTCATCGAGCGGGTCGAGCAGCGCGATGGCCCGCAGCAGCACCGTCTTCCCCGCACCCGACGGCCCGAGGACGCCCAGCCGCTCGCCGAAGCCCACCGAGACGTTCACGCCGCGGATCAGCCAGCCGCCCGACTGGGACTTCCTGTCGCGCCGGCCGATCCCGGCGGCCTCGATCGCGTGGGGCATGGGCATTGAGACCGGGTCGCGTAGGGTGGGCTCTGCCCACCGATGAGGGGCCTCGACCGGTGGGCTACGATACCACGGCCGCCACCGGCGTTTCGACGGCTTTCACCCGCATCGGCTGGAGCCGCCAGTAGGTCAGCGACCGCCAGAGCCACTCGGCGGGGCCGAAGCGGAAGGACCTCAGCCAGATCGGGCTGACGACGAGCTGGAACGTCCAGATCGCCAGCACGATCGCGAACAGCCCGGTGCGGTTGATCGTGCCGTACAGGCCGAAGCCGTATCCGTAGAAGAGCGTCGTGCAGACGATCGAGTGCGTCAGGTAGTTGCTCAGGGCCATGCGTCCCACGGCGGCCAGCCGGCGGGTGAGCCACTGGATCGCCCCGGACTGGATGATCAGCATGATCGCGCCGACGTGCCCCAGCGCCACGATGATGCTGCCGAACGCGTTGTACAGCATCCCGCCGTGTAGCTCGTACTGCAGCGAGAACCGGTGATCGATCAACTGAGACGCATCGAAGATCATCAGCGGCAGGCCGATGCCGTACCCCAGGGCGACCATCGCGATGTAGAACCGCCGCGACCGCGACGCCGAGAACACCCCGAGCTTCATCAGTCCCATCCCCAGCAGCATCCGGCCGCCGGCGAAGAAGGCGACGCCGAAGATCAGCTCCATGATCTGGCCGATCAACATCGGCAGGGCGCGGTGCTTGACGATCCCGATGTAGCTGCCCCGATGGACGGACATCTCCTCATCCCAGTCCTTTTTCTCCTGCTCGGGCGTCGGCTCGAAGTGCTTCTGCAGGCCCTCCGTCCACCAGCCGTGGATCTTCTTGTCGAAGGGCTTGGGCGTCTCGCCGGCCTTCTGCTGGGCCTCGACCCGGGCCGCGGTGGCCTTCATGTAGTCGATCCCCGCGGTGAAGCCGACCAGGATCGGGACGAACAGTAGAAGGGCCACGACGCCGGCGATGATCAGCGTCTTCGGCGACTTGTTGCGGAACAGGTAGAGGAAGAGCCCGCACTCGGCATACAGGACCAGGATGTCGCCGCTCCAGATGAAGTAAGCGTGGATCAGGCCGATCGCCAGCAGCCAGAGCACGCGGCGATAATAGACCCCGCGCACCGAGGCGCCCCGGGAGGCGGCCCGCTGGTCCATCAGCACCAGACCGGCGCCGAAGAGCATCGAGAAGATCGTCATCATCTTGCCTTCGAAGACGAGATGATTGAGCCACCAGACGGCGCGGTCGGTCCCGTCGAATCCGGCGCCGCGGAGCGGGTTGCCATAGACCACGCCCGGCCAGGAGAAGTGGACGATGTTCATCGCCAGGATGCCCAGGAGCGCGAAGCCGCGCAGCGCGTTCGACCGCGAAGAGGCGCTCGGAGGCCGCGACCGGCAGAGCGCGAGGACGCTCCGCAGAGGCTGCGGCTGCCTCCTCAACTGCGAGCGGGGCCACCATCGAATCCGCCGAGATCGGCTCGGTATCCAGCAGCGTCGGCTCCAGTTCCGTTCCCTCGGCGCGCACATCGAGCGACATCGCAAGCCCTCCCGGTTCGATGGACGAGGTCTTCCGGGCCGTGCGCGGCCGGCGCGGCCGAAAGTGGGGGTGAGTTTATCAGGTTTTCGCCCGTGCCGGCAGATTATTTCCGGATCACTGGCGCACGAGCGGCCCCGCCTCGGCGCGGGGGGTCACCCCTCGGCCGGTCGCGACGCGGCCGGTCGCGACCCGGCTTGGGGGGCGAAGTATAACGGTCCCAGGCTCGACCGGTAGAAGGGATTGCCGAACTTCCAGATCAGGGCCTCGATGAAGTAGTGGAAGACGAACAGCCCATCGAAGAGCGCCAGCAGGACACGATAGGGGGCCGGCCAGTTGTCCCACGACTTGTTGATCAACCAACCCATGGCGATCCACGTGAAGTAGGTGGCGATCCCCGCGATGGTCACGAGCAGCCCGTAGAAGAGCCACCGGTTGCGGCGGAGCCGGTCGAAGGCCCGATCCGTCCGGCTGCTCGAGTCGAGCGGAGTTGAGAAGCAGCGCGGGACCATCAGGACGTGGTATTCCACGTAGTGCATCGCCAGGCAATACACGTAGAGTTGGGTCTGGTAGATCCCCAGCGCGGTCGAGCCGCTCTGCATGAGGAAGTAAGTCAGCGGCGACAACAAGGTCCCGCGGTCCTCGGAGTCCTTCCACGTCCGGGCGAAGCCGGCGAGGACAGCCAGGAAGAGCGAGGCCGCGATCGCGGCGCCGAGGAGCATGAGGGGGTTGGCCGCGTTGAACCGACCACCGGCGAAGAACGTCAGGAGCAGCAGGGCCGTCAGCACGTGGAAAAAGCCATTTTCGGCCGGCCGCATCCAGGGAGGGAAGGCCCTTCCGGATCGCTTCTTGAAGAGCTGGGTCACGCCGAAACTCTGTCGGGTGACGTGATGGTTGTCCATCAGGCGGATGCCCGCCCGGAAGAGGCGATCGAACGCGGGAGCGACGATCGCCAACTGGAACGCGGAGTAGAGGTCGAAGAAGACGAAGATCCCGGCGGGGATCAGGAAGTAGAGCGCGCGATTCTTCGGGGTGCTGTTGAAATACCTGAGGTTGCGACTCTGGAGGTAGATCGTCAGCGTGATGACGAAGTGGGTGGTCCCGAGGAGCCAGATGAAGAGCGGCTTGATGTAGTACCGCTCGAGCAGGCCCGGGCTCGCCAGGCTGAGGACGCAGAGCGGCAGGGTCAGGATCAGGAACGAGCCGAAGATCACGACGACGGGGAACGGCCTCTGGAGGTAAGCCGGCTGGGGCGCGGCGGCCGGCGCGGCCTCGATCGTCAGACTCATCGTAAGCTCCTCGCGGATGGATGATGGCACCGGGGTTCGACGATCGATCCGACCGCCGCCGCCCGGCTCGTCCGGTCTCCGAGCGGCGTCGGGAGCTCGACGGTCCCCCTCGCCAGGGCCATCTCTGGTCGGTGGAAGTCGCTGGTCCTCGCGGCGGCTCGACGCCGTCTCAGAAGAGCGTATAGATGAACGGGGCGGCCGCGGTGTTCACCAGCCCGAGCGCGACACCCAATAGCAGTAGCAAGAGGATCAGTGGGAGTAACCACCATTTCCGGCTGCTCCAGAGGAAGTCCACGAGCGATCCCAGGAAACTGGGGCTGGGTGTCTCCTTGAGGAGCAGCTCGTTCGGCGACGGCCGATCAGACGGTTCCATGGTCAACCTCGACTCCGGTTGAGTGATCACGAGTGAAAGGCCTTTCCTTCTGATACTGGTGCACGTAGCGTCGGACATCCTGAGGCTCGGACGTCGGGACCCAGTAGGACCGGGTCTCGACATGGCGTCGTTCCAGGGGATCGCGGCCCATCAGTCGGAAGATCCATCCGAGGGGGGTCACGAAGCCGAAGAAGATGACGGCCAGGACGACCTTGCCCGTGACGTGCCCGATGGGGCGAGTTGCGGCGGTGGCTGCCCAGAACACCGGACGGATCCACTCCGCGTTGATCAAGCCGGGGAGGCCCACGAGCAGCGCCAGGACCAGGCCGACCCATGCCGCCGCCCGCGGTGAGCCGTGGTTCCGGTACCAGCTCAGCGCGAACAGCGCGCCGAAGACGGCGATGCAGAGCCCGGCGAACTGGCGGAGCGTGCGGTCGTCGATCGCGGGAGGGGATTCATCGGGGAGGTGGGGACCGATCATGCGGTGGCCTCCGCGATTCGACGACAGATGACGATGAAGAAGCCCCCCTCGCGGTAGCCGCTGCCGAGGTCGGCGAGCTGGCTACAGAACCGGCTGAGCGGGTTACCGGCGGGCCGCGGCTCGAACAGGCGCTCGTCGGGCAGGAGCGTCGGACCCACCTCGGGCTTGGGGATCGAGTTGACGAACTCCAACCCGGCTGCGTCCAGCCAGCCCAGCACCTCTCCGAGATGGTGGCAGGTCTCGTGAGGATGACGATACTGGTCGTTCAGCCAGGCCTCGCGCTTCCCCTCCGCCGACACCCGCGCCAGATGGGGATCGAGCCAGGTCGGGGTCAGGCCCGTCCATCGATAGAGCAGGCGCCGTGCGTCATGGATCTTCCTGCTGAAGGCGCTGTAGAGCCCGACGATGACATGACCTCCCGGCCTGGCCAGCCGGGCGATGCGCCGGAATGCCGCGCGACAATCGCCGGTATGGTGCAGCACGCCGTTGGAGATCACGAGATCGAAGAAGTCATCGCGGAGGCCCGGGTGGAAGAGATTCATCTGGGCGAACGCGGCGCGCTCCAGGCCGTGCTCGATCTTGAACTCCTGGGCCAGGCGGAGCGAGTTGAGGCACGCGTTGACCCCCAGGACGGTCCGGTGGGCAATCGCCAGGAAATTGGTGAGCTGCCCCGTGCCGCAGCCGATCTCGACCACCCGCGCACCGTAAGGGATCTGCTCGTTGAGCAGCCTGGCGAAGAGCCCGGCCCGGGCCTTCTCGATCAGGGCACGCGGGCTGTCCAGGTCGTCGTAGTTCGGGAAGGGGACCTCCTCGTAGAATCCCTTGACGCGCTCGGTGACGTCCGGGCCGCTGCCGGCCGGCGCCGATGAGGCCACGAAGAGTCGTGGGATCCCTCCCACGATCGGGTAGCAGACTCCGGTGACCGGATTGTTCAGGCAATTCGGGTGGATCTGTAGGGGCTCGCCGGTCTTCGGGTCGGCGAACGGATTCGCCTCGGGGCGATCCGCCCCGTCGGATGAGGCCCACGGCCGGAGGCCCAGGGGCTGCTCCCGCTTGTCGAGGAGGCAATCCTCGACGACCAGCAGATCCATCTGCGATTGCATGAACGTATGATAGGCCTCCTGAGGAGTCAGGACGATGGGCTCCCAGGAGAGATTGAAACTGGTGTTGATCAGGACGGGGCATCGGGTCTTCTCGTGGAACGCTCGCAGCAGGCGGTAGAACCGGCCGTGCCGCTCGTCAACCGTCTGGACGCGGGCGCTGTAATCGACGTGCGTGATGGCCGGGACGGTGCTCCGCACGATGTTGACGCGCCGAGCGAGGTCGGGATCGCGGGTCAGCGTGTCCTGATCCTCCGCCGAGAGGGGCACGCGATGCTCTTCCCGGACCGGCGCGACCAGCAGCATGTAGGGCGAGTCCTCGCCGGGTCGCATCGCGAACCACTCGTGGACATGCTCGCCGAGCACGCAGGGGGCGAATGGCCGGAAACTCTCGCGATACTTGATCTTCAGGTTCAGGTCTCGTTGCGCGGAGGAGCTTCGGGGATCGGCGAGGATGCTGCGGGCGCCCAGGGCCCTGGGTCCGAATTCGGCCCGGCCGTGGAACCATCCCACGATCCGACCCTCAGCGATCGCGGTCGCGACTCGATCGAGTAGCGATCGCTCGTCCGGGAATTCGCGATAGCGCGCGCCGATGCCGTCGAAGAAGGCGCGGGCCTCGGCGGTCGTGTATGCCGGGCCCAGGAGCGACGCCTTCTGACGATCCCGACCGTGGTTCCGCCGCGGCTTCTCCAGGAGTTGATGCCAGACGAACAGCGCCGCTCCGAGGGCTCCGCCGGCGTCCCCGGCGGCGGGCTGGATCCAGACTTGCTCGTACGGACCCTCGCGGAGCAATCGCCCGTTGGCGACGCAATTGAGCGCCGCGCCGCCGGCCAGAACGATCGCCTTGGGGCGCCCCGTCCGTTCCCACGCATGTCGCGCGGATCGCAGCACCACGTCCTCGGTCACGGCCTGGATGCTGGCGGCCAGGTCCATGTGCCGCTGCTCCAGGCGCGATTCGTGCGTCCGTGGCGGCCCGCCGAAGAGGCGGTGGAACCGTTCGTTGGTCATGGTCAGCCCCTGGCAGTAGCGGAAGAAGTCCATGTCCAGCCAGAAGCTGCCGTCGGGCTTGAGATCGATCAGGCGTTCGAGGATCAGCTCGCGATAGGCCGGGCGGCCGTAGGGGGCCAGGCCCATCAGCTTGTATTCGCCGCTGTTGACCTTGAAGCCGCAGTAATAGGTAAACGCGCTGTAGAGGAGTCCCAACGAGTGGGGGAAGCGGATCTGCTCGATCATCTCGATCCGGTCGCCCCGGCCCCGGCCGATCCCGGTGGTGGCCCATTCCCCGACCGCGTCCATCGTCAGGATCGCGGCCTCCTCGAACGGGGAAGGGAAGAAAGCGGACGCCGCATGCGACTGGTGATGGGACGGGAAGAGGATCTTGCCGCGATAGAGCCGCCCGAGGCCGCGGCGGATCTCCCGGGGGATGTGCAACTTCTGCCTGACCCAGGCCGGTAGCGCGCTGCAGAAGCTCGCGAAACCCGCGGGGGCGTAAGCGAGATACGTCTCCATCAGGCGCTCGAACTTCGTGAACGGCCGCTCGTAGAACGCCACGAAATCGAGGTCGCCCGGGCCGATCCCGCCCGCTTCCAGACAATGTTCGATCGCCCGCGCGGGGAAGCGCGCGTCGTATTTCTCGCGGCTGAACCGCTCCTCCTGGACCGCCGCCACGATCTCCCCGTCGCGCAGCAGGGCGGCCGCGGAGTCGTGATAGAACGCGCTGATGCCCAAGACGTAGCCCATGATCCCACCTCGATCAGTCCGCCCGGGAAGCGGTGGGACTCGGAGAGGGTGTTCCCACCCCGGTCAGGCGCGGCCCGACCGGCCGTGGCGAGCCGGCGGCTTGGTCCTCGCCCCACGGCCCCGACGGCGCGGCCGACGCCCCGACCCGGGCGGCCAGGGCCTCGGCGAAGATCGACTCGGCGATCCTCCGGGCGCCCGACGCATTCGGATGGCCCTCCCCGAAATAGTATTTCTTCCAGTCGGAATAGCCATCCATAAAACGAAGCATATCAATGACTTCGATGCGGCGATCGCGGCAGTAGCGGGTGTACATAACGTGGACCCTACGGCTTCCGTTCCAGAGCTGGTGCAGACCTCCCTTGACGGCGTCCGGCGAATAGACGTTCACGGCGGTGAAGGGGACGCCCCGCGTCCGGCACTCCTCCGCGAACGAATCAATGATCGCGAATGACTTCCGGGCGATCTCCGGGCGTTGCGACAGGATGTAGTAGATCCTGGTACTCAGGAACCTGAGCTGAAACATCCGGAAGAGCATGCTCCAGTTCAACGGTCCGTAATACGAGCGGATCTCGCGAGCGAGGCGATCCGACCGCTCTTTCGAGATGACGAAGTTCCCTTCGGCGTCGAGATCGCTGATGGCGTCGGACAGGTTGTCCGTATAGACGGAGAGAATCAGGATGATATGATCGGGCTTGACGACGTCAACGTAGTCGCGGAGGATGATCAGCTCCTGGACGAGGTTGTAGCCGAAGTGGCCGAAGTTGTAGGCCGAGACGCTCGAGTGGGCATCACCTCGCTGGCTCGCGAGCCGCTGGATCTGTGCCGCGATCGTGTCTTCGTCATCGAGGCCCTGGCCCCATGTCGCCGAGTCGCCGAGTAGCATGACCCGGTACTCTCCGGGTTGCTTGGGTGACGGCTCGGGGCCGCGGAATCCCAGAGAGTTTATCGTGGCGGTATAGGTATAATAGCGGTTGCTGACTTTGAAGCTCTTGTGGGGTGGGATCCGGAAATAGTAGCGCTTGTCAGGCTGCTTGTCGTCCAACATGACTCGAGCCATCATGACCTTGGACGCCAAGGTCGGGAAGTAGAGCCGGTCCTCGGCGTAGGACGGGAAGGCGATGCGCGCGATCGCCTCGAACATGAGGATCGGTGCGGCGAGCGAGTAGATGACCCATGGTGCCCATTTGCGGATCCGAGGTGCCCACTCGCGGATCGCTCGACGGGGTTTCGCGGACGTCGCGATCATCGGCTCAGTCGCCATGTTTGTCGTTCCCAGATTGGGTGCTGGGCCGGTTCCGTCACCGGAAGTCTCCGCCAGCCCGGAATTCGACACGCTCCGACACGAGACCAGGCGCACGGTCGACTCGCCTTCCGTGACCGTCGTGGCCGGCGGCTCGTCCGGAACCGACGGTCGCGGCGACCGGGCTCGATGGCGTCTCGACGATCGTCACAACAAGGCACATCGATTGGAATCTCCCGTCGAGCCCATCTCCCGAGGGGGGCACCGAATCGATCGATGCGACGAGACGGCCGCGGCGGCCGTCGACGGGCCGCGATCGTCGAGAGTGTCCGCCCGATGATCCCAGCGACTCACGTCCTCCGTCGCCTGCGAACTGCGACGATCGTCAGCGCCCCGTCCAGGTCAGCCGCTTCGGTGCCGCTCCCGCGTTCGCGGGGCTCGCTGGCCTCATCCGGATCGCCTGCAGTCCGCTCGGTGGCCTGCAGCACCTCCGCCTCCGGTTGACGTCGTACCTCGATCGAATTGACGGACCCTCGTGAGGGCCGCGTGGTCTTGACGCCGCATCGGCCTCGGTCGAGGTATTCGAATGCAGGGACGCCGAGAATATCGCGAGTTGTTTTCGAGCACCGACCGCGATCATCGTCGAACCGGAGGGGACGGCCGACCTCCGGGCGGGCGACACTCAGGATCGTCCACGTCCGCGATGCCGATGATGCCGCGGATCTACATAAGATTCAAGGGCCGAGCGCAAAAAGGTTTTATTAGACAATGGGCTCATCGTCGTGATGTTGCCGAGAATCAACATTCGCCGGACACCGCTCCGCCCCCGGCGGCCGCCGATCGTAAGGCATAGCTGTCGGCCGCCCATCACAAGACATAAATTGCGGGCTTTCTCTTCGGAAAGCCAATCCCGCGAAAAAACGACGGATTCCGAGTCATTCTGCCGGGGCCTCTCGGGACGAGGAACGCGGCATCAATAACGAATCTTATTCTCGTCATACCTCGCACGCCAACATCGCGGGTCCGGGTTCTTTGGAACCATCTGTGGGAGGGCCCCGATCCTTCATGTCGGGTCGTTACCTAAATGCTGACGGCCGCTCCCGCCCGGTTCTCCGTCCGGCCGTGCAGTCGGGCGACTGACAGAGGGGTCGACAGGCCGGTCGGAGCGCGGGATGGGACAGGAGCCGAAGAGACCGTCGGGATACGACGGGCCGATCGGTGTGTCGCCGGAACGGCGGGGTCGCGAGGATCGATGGCGTTCGGTCGATTGGCGATCAGCCACGGGGGATGGGCCGAGGGTGGGCTTCATGGCGGCGCGGGTCGCTCGACGATCCGCCGACGAGGCGGGCGCCAGCCGCGTCATCGCCTCGCCCAGGTCTTGAGGATCCTCCGGCCGCGCTCCACGTCCTCCTCGACCTCGCGGACGATCGAGCCGCACACCAGCTCGCAGAGCCGCTCGATCAGCGGGTCGGCCACCGCGTAGAAGACCTGCAAGCCCTCCTTGCGCCGGCCGACGATCCCCGCCTCCGCCAGCAGCTTCAGGTGCTTCGACACGTTCGCCTGGCCCTGGCCCGTCTCCTCCACCACCCGCCCCACGCTCTTCTCCCCATCGAGCAACGCGCGGAGGATCGCCAGCCGCGTCGGGTCGGCCAGCATCCGGAACTTCTCCGCCATCCGGTCCAGGAACTCGTCGGGTATCGCGACAGCCATCGGCTTAACGGTATGTCCAATCGGTAGTATAGTTAACTGGGCCACTGGTGAATTATAACTCGAATCCCGGACGCGTCCAGGGCGGCATGTCGGGACATCGAAGACGTCGAGCGAGGCGCCGCGAACCTTGACGGTCCGTCGAGTGGGTCGTAGGCTCAACGCATTCTTGGAACGATCGTGTCTCTTTCCGGCGCCGCCGGGCCGCTCGACGCGGGCGCGACGACCGGCCGGGGTGGAGGAGGTGAGTCGTCATGGGCACGCGAGGGGATCAACGAGGTGTTGTCGGGCGATGGATGCCCGTCGGTGTGGTGCTGGCCGGACTGACGGCGATCCTGGCCGCCCTGCCGATTCGGGGCGTCGGTTCGGCGCAAGCCGAGCAGATCGTGAAGGTCGTGGTGCACGTCAACTTCGCACAGACCACCCACGAGCGGATCGGTCTCAAGAATGTCAACAACATCCTGAAGGCCGCGGGCGCCGAGGGGCTCAAGGCTGATCTCGAGGTCGTCTGCCACGGCGACGGAATCCGCCTGGTCGAGAAGGCCCGGAGCGAGCTGGCCGCCGAGGTCGCCGCGCTGGCCGAGCAGGGCGTCCGCTTCGTCGCCTGCCAGAACACCATGCGCGAGCGCTCGATCGGGGCGGACGACCTGCTCCCCGGCGTCGGCACCGTGCCCTCGGGCGCCTACGAGGTCGTCCGGAGGCAGCAGGTCGGATACGCGTACTTCAAGCCCTGAGCGCCCCGCCTCGCATCCTCACCGGCCGCACCTCATCCCCTTGACTTTATGCCTGAGTAGGAATACAGTTGAAAACAGAGTCAACGATATCCGGATTCTTGGGGCATGGGGCGCATGAGACAGGGGAGGGGTCGAGTGAACTGGGACTGGCTGGTGCCGGCGGCCGTGCTGGCCGCGTGGGTGGTGCTATCCCGCTGGGTGTTGCCCGCCCTGGGCGTGCCGACCTGAATG
The DNA here is from genome assembly GCA_963815795.1 of uncultured Planctomycetota bacterium. GTDB lineage: Bacteria > Planctomycetota > Planctomycetia > Isosphaerales > Isosphaeraceae > JAKAUH01. The sequence continues at coordinate 292,495 of CAWFIC010000019.1, forward strand.
AGCGGGTCTTGCGGGGCGTCGCCCCGCCGGGACGAGGGGGTGTCCGTGGCACGGGCCCGGGAGTACGGTGAAATCCGGCCCGGCCGGGGAGCCGGCGATTCCGCCATCGCGGGCGGCCGCGAGGATCGACGGGCCCCGGCGGTCGAGCGAGGGAGGACAGGGGAATGATCGGTTCACTGCGACGGATCGGCGCCGTGCTGGCCGCGCTGCCGATGATCCTGGTCGGCGGGGCTCGGGCCGACGACGAGGGTCATACCGACGAGCCGCTCGAGCAGGTCAAGTCGAAGGTCGTGGCGAAGAAGGCGATCCTGGTCAACGTCCGGGAGCGAAAGGAGTGGGATTCGGGCCACGTCAAGGGCGCCGTGCTCGTGCCGCTGAGCCGGTTGAGCGACTGGGAGCAAGCCGGGATGACCGCGGAGGCGAAGGCCGCGCTGGCCAGTTCGTTGCCCAAGGGGTCGGTGGTCTATTGCCACTGCAGAGCGGGGCACCGCGCGCTGTCGGGCGCCGAGGTCCTCCGCAAACTGGGCTACGACGCGCGGGCGCTCAAGCCGGGCTACGACGACCTGATCAAGGCCGGCTTCCCGCGCGCCCCGGAACCGAGCGCGACGACGGGGTCGAAATCGAAGTCGAAGTGAACAGGGCGGGGATGATCCGCCGACGAACGGGCAAACCAGGAGCATCTTTCGATGAGTCGACGTCTGTCGATCTTGCCGCGGCCCCGCTTTTCCATCCCGGCGCTGCTGGCGTGTGCCGCCAGCGCGGTGCTCGGCGCAGGCCTGGGCTCGGGCCTGCGGCCGGCCGCCGCGCGGGCACAGGCCGGCGGTCACGCCGCGACTCCGGCCGGCGGCAAGGCCCCGATCCAGGAGATCTTGCACTGTCCGTTGTCGTTCGCGGGCGTCCACCTGCTCAAGGACATGCCCGAGTGGTCGCAGGTCGCGTATCACTTCTGCAAGCCGGTCAACGAAGACCTCAACCAGTGCGTCCTCTACGACGGCACCGGCCCCGACGCCCGGCTGATCGGGATCGAGTACCTCGTCAGCGACGCGGTGTATCAGAAGATGCCGGCCGAAGAGAGGGTCTACTGGCACGACCACAAGTACGAGGTGGACGCCGGCCTGCTCAAGAGCCTGACCCAGACCGGCGAGGACGAGAAGAAGACGCTGGCCGTGGTCCGGACCCTCTGGGGCAAGGTGTACCACACCTGGGCCTCGGGCCGGGACTATCCCCGCGGCCCGGCGCGGCTGTACTGGTCGGTCACCGGCGAGGCGCCGTTTATCCTCTCGCCCGACGCCAGGCTGCCGTCGGAGCTGTCCGGCAAGGGCCGGTCGGAGAGTCGGTGATCGTCGGACCGGGAAGACCACGAAAACTCGAGTTTATCGCAGGGATACCGGGTATGGGGATCTTGCCCCGAAGGGGCCGAACAGATCAGCTCGGGCAACGCCCTGGGACCGCGAATTCCGATTGGCCTCGAGCCCTGAAAGGGCGGGACAAGGGGATGGCGATGTCTCGCCCTTTCAGGGCTGGAGGATCGACATCCGACATCCGACCGTATCCCAGGGCGTTGCCCTGGGCTGGTGTGTGCCTGCCCCTTCGGGGCGACAGACAAGGATGCCGGTATCGTTGCGACAGTCTCGAAAACTCCGGGCTCTCGCCTCGCTCACAGCGATGACTACGGGATCAATCGGAGGACCAGGGTGCGTTCCTGTATGACGCTCAGGCGGATCGACGTCCCGCCGTCGCGATTCACAACTTCGAGGACACCGCTCGTCGGCGCCTCGGGAGCCGGGTGAAGCCGGCGGCCGGGCACGGTCAGCGTGAACGTCTCGGCGGCGCGGGGCGGCTCCCGGGCCGCCGCATCGCGCCGGCCGTCGCCGGCGACCGACGTCCGCTGCCACGCCACCACCGTCTGCCCCCCGTCGGGGCTGTCGAAGGCGTGCACCTCGGCCCGCGCCGCGATCGGCCGCGTCACGAGGACCCGGTCATCCGCCGGCCGCAGCGGGCCGGCGAACAGCCCGGCGGCGCGGCGGAAACCCTCCAGCGCTGGCTTGGCCCGGCCCCGCACGTCCGCGACGCCGAGGAAGTGGTTGTTGACGTCGCCGATGACCTCCTGCCCGGCGGGCAGGTCGTTGATCCGATACCAGGTCACCAGCGCGACCCGGCCGGTCGACCGGATCAGGGCCATCGTGCGCAGCAGCGCCTCGGCCTGGTACTCCGGCGTATGCTCGAAGCCGTGGCGGGCCAGGTAGGTGTCGGAGATCCGCCCCGAGCCCTCGGGACGGTAGCTGCTGTAGCCGACCTCGGCCATCCAGAGCTCCTGGCCGTCGCCGTAGTCGGCGATGATGTCGGACATCGTGCCGATGTACGTCGGCAGCCCCTCGATCGTGCCCTCGTGCCAGGTCTCGAAGTAGCTGTGGCAGTTCACCACGTCGATCATAGGCGAGACCTTCTCATCCCGCAACAGCTCGCGGAGGAACTCCGGCCGCCTGGCGATCCCGCCGAGCACGACTCGGGCGGTCGGGTCGGCCCGGCGCACGGCGCGCGAGCCCTCGGCGAGCAGGGCGGCGAACCGCGGCGGGCTGCCGGTCCAGAACTCGGGGATGTCCGGCTCGTTCCAGATCTCCCACGAATGGATCCGGCCCTTGTACCGCGCCACCAGCGCCCCGACGAACCGGCCGAAGGCGGCGAGGTCCTTCGGCGGCGTGGTCCAGACCGTCTTGCTGTCCGGCTCGGCCGACGCCCAGCCCGGCGTGTAGCAGACATACGGGATCAGCCGCAGCTTGTACTCGTCGACGGCCATCGGCACGACATCATCCCAGAACGCGAAGTCGTACCGCCCGGGCTCGGATTCCATCTCGGACCAGCTAAAGCTGATCCGGAGCACGGTCGCGCCGGCGCGTCGGCAGGCCTCGAGGTCCTGCCGCGCGGCCTCGCGGGTGCGCCGGTTGCTCGCGTAGTCCTCGCCGATGCCGATGGACATCGCGCGGAACGGCGCATCGCGGGACGGTTCCTCCGCGCCAGCCGCCGGACCGGATGCGGCCAGGACCCAGACGGCCCCGAGGACGAATCGGGCAAGCCCAGGAGCCGACCGGCGGCCACCGGCGGCGAGCGGAGCGGACCATCGGCTCACGGCGGGGGATGGGTGCGAGGATATCATGACCGGCTCGGACCGTGTTGATCGTGGGGTCGGGGATTCGTCGTCGGGTCGGGCACTCGCCATCTTCCCGGCCGGGCCGGACCGTGTCTACCCGGCGGCGGCCGTCGGGCCGGTACCGGAGCCTTCGCCTCGAAAGTGGGCAAGATCGCGGTTACCATCAAGAGGCTACAGAAGATGGCAGGACGCGGCCGGACTTCCAGGCGGAATGCGTCGGCCGTTCCCGCGACCAGGCGGTGGGCGACGGGGTCAGAAGGCCCGCTGGTCCTCCTCGCTGTCGGGCATCGAGACGGTCGTGCCGTCGACGATGACGACCTCCCGGTCCTTCCAGCGCCAGGGCGCCGGGGCCCGGTCACGGAGTGCCGCGGTGAGCTTCTACACGAACCGCCGGATGAGTCCCGGCGGCAGCCGGCCCCGCGCCCTGCAATAACCGCCGATGTCCGGGTCGCAGATCTGCCGGCCCCTGGCGGCGAGATAGGCCACCAGCCGAGAGACGGCCTTGCGGCAGGAGTGGTCGGTGCTCAGGTCCTGCGAGAGGAAGGTCCAGGGGACGACCAGCGGCGTGAAGATGCGTTCGCGGAACCGGAGGCCCTCTTTCCTGACGGCCTGCTGGACGAGGGCGGGATCGAGCCGGTCAGCGAACGGGACCCTCTCGGGCGCGTCACGGAAGAGATTGATCTGGTCGCGGACCCGCTGGTGGGTACTCTGGGACATGGATGGCCTACTCGTCTATCGAGCGTGGGGTCGGTGATTCACCCAAGCTTGTCGCAGGTGGGGCCATCCTTGTCTATCCCCATGTCCTCTTTGGACTTCGGACCTTTTCCAGCGCCATTCGGGTCTGACCCCGACCTCCCGACCCCGACCTCCCCGTGACCTCGACCTCCCCGCGACCTCCCCGTCGGCGAGGCGCCGTTTACCCTCTCGCCCGACGCCAGGCTGCCGTCGGAGGTCTCCAGCAAGGGCCGGTCGGAACGTCGCTGATCCCCGAGCCACGAAAGAGCCGACCGCGCCTTCCGCTGAGGAATGAACGACCTCAAGCGTCGGACGGACGGACGGACACTTACGCGCCGGGCCCGCCGGGAAAGACTTGACCCCAACCGACTCCGCAGGTTGTTCCGGCCTTAAGAGTTCAAGCGAATGTACCGATTCCTCCGATACCTAAATTAAGAAGCGAGCGGGGTATTGGCGGTTGTGGCTCGCCGCGATCAATCCATGGGCCGGTGACGACCGAAACCCAGGGGTCGAAGCCCACGATCCGTCGAAGGAGAAACGCTGATGTGGCTCGCCGGCATTCTCAGGCGATCGGTCATGCTGGGTGCGCTCACAGGGCTGCTTGCCCTGTTACTCGCTCCAGGCGTCCGGGCGCAGACCGTGTCGTCCCCCGCGGCCGATTCTCCGGCCAGCGCCGGCTCGGATCAACCCGTACAAATGCCCCCGACACCGAGCGCAAACCCCGTGGACTCCCCGGCCGACGGGGACACGGGCGCGCCGGGGATGGTGCCTGCGATGCCACCAGCGGCACCCTCCGGCCCTTCGCCGGCTCGCTCGCCCCTGAACGTGACCTTCGCATCCCTGACCGACGACATCTACTCCCCGGAGGCCCAGGCTCTCTGGACGCCTCTCTCCCTCGGCGGTTTCTTCACGGAGGGATGGGACCAGTCTTACGTGAATCCGACGGCGAGTAGTCGCGGGGTGCCCCGCCAGGGGTGGGTCAACGCGTTCGGAGGTAACTTCTATCGAGCGTGGTTTGTTGCTTTCGCCTACGACCAGGGCATCAACAGCAAGATCGGTAACGGGTACCTCGGCCAGTACGAGATCTTCATCCCTTTTAATCGGCGTTACGAGTTAGAGATCCGTTCCAATTTCATCGTCTCGAACAAGGGCGGGACGAGTCACACGTACCACGGTAACGTCGGCGACACCGGCTTCATCTCGCGGTTCCAGCTTTCCGAATCCAAAGATTTCGGCCAGACGTTTCATCTTGGTGTCTTCGCGCCCACGGGCGCCCGGGAAAACGGCGGCGGTGTGGCCAGCATCCAGCCGTGGTACCAGTTCTGGTGGAACTTCTACGGCAACTGGGCCATGCGAGGCGAGACCGGCGTCACGGTGCCCACCAACCACGCCTCGACGTCGGGCTACACGCAGTACCATGACCTCCTCGCCATCGGTCGTTACTTCCCGGGTTCCAAAGACAGTTTGTTCCAGCAATGGTGGTTTTACCTGGTCGCCACCCAGAACTCCACGATCGCCGGCACCCCTCGCCATGAAACCGCTGTCACGCTGCTGCCCGGGATGCGCTGCAAGATCCCGCAGCTCAACCTCGGCACGGGTCTCTGGTACTTCTTCGCCTCCGTCAATGTGCCCGTGACCGGCCCGGGGTCGTTCAGTTATCAACCAATTTTCGCCGTCTTGTATGACTACTGATCATGCTGGGCGACTTGAGTATCGGGGGGTCCCGAAGCGGGAACGCAGCTAGTTCTTCGCCGGGTCGCCGGGCTCGATCCGCTTCGGTGGACGACCCTCCGGTCGGATCGTGTGCTCCAAGCCCAACTCGACGACCGTCCGCTTGACCCACCCGTCCTCCCCGTACGGTTGCCCCCTCTCGATGCTCACTCGTAGCCGCCTCAGTTCCCTGGCGCTCAGCGGCGTATTGACCCGCCGGAGCCAATCCCTCGGCCGTTCCACCGGCCAAGGTGAGAGGATGGCCCTGATCGGATCGTCCCTATGCATCCTCGCCCACAGCCCGCTCCAGCGCCACTGCTCAGCACGCTCGACCAGGCCGGCCCCCAGGGCATTCCGCTCGACGTACCGCAAGACCGTCAGCACGTGCTCGTCGCTCCGCACCGGGACGCTCTTGAATCGGCCCTGATAGAGATGCCCGTAGCCCACCGTCCGGTGCGCCACCCTCCAGCGCATCGCATGGGTGTGCGCGAGCCAGCGGAAGAAGTCCGTCACCTCGCCATCGGCCTCCGGCCAGACCACGAAGTGCCAATGGTTGGACAGGACGCAGTAGGACAGGATGCGGATCGGATGGCGCTGATGCGCCTCGAGCATGACGCGCTGGAACGCCTCGAAGTCGGCATCGTGTGCGAACAGGTGCGTCTTGCCCACGGATCGGTTCAGGACGTGGTAGACTTGCCCGCCCGGTGCTTTCCGCGCTGATCGTGGCATGGAGCAGAGGATACCACCGTGCCGTGGCCGGCGTCAATACTAGCTGCGTCCCCGTTTCGGGTCCTAGCTGCGTCCCCGTTTCGGGTCCCCTAGCTGCGTCCCCGTTTCGGGTCCCCCGTGCCGTGGCCGGCGTCAATACTAGCTGCGTCCCCGTTTCGGGTCCCTAGCTGCGTCCCCGTTTCGGGTCCCCGTTTCGGGTCCAGCTGCGTCCCCGTTTCGGGTCCCCTAGCTGCGTCCCCGTTTCGGGTCCCTAGCTGCGTCCCCGTTTCGGGTCCTAGCTGCGTCCCCGTTTCGGGTCCCCTAGCTGCGTCCCCGTTTCGAGTCCCTAGCTGCGTCCCCGTTTCGGGTCCTAGCTGCGTCCCCGTTTCGGGTCAGCGTCCCCGTTTCGGGTCCACTGCGTCCCCGTTTCGGGTCCCTAGCTGCGTCCCCGTTTCGGGTCCCTAGCTGCGTCCCCGTTTCGGGTCCTCCGTCTCCAGGTCGCGATCCAGCTCGGGCCGGATCGACGACGGCCGCGGCGGCTCCGATTCGCGGGCCTGGCGTAGCACTGTCAAAGCGTTGTCCCCGGTGAATGGGGTCTGCCCCGTCAGCCGCTCGTAGAGGATCACTCCCAGGCTGTAGACGTCGGCCGCGACGGTCAGATCCTTCCGTTCGGCGGCCTGCTCGGGCGCCATGTACTTCGGCGTGCCCAGCACCTGACCGGTCTCGGTGATCGACCCGTCGCCCGTGACCAGCCGCTTCGCTAAGCCGAAGTCGGTCACCAGCCGCATCCCCTGGGAATCGACCAGCACGTTCGAGGGCTTCAGGTCGCGGTGCAACAGCCCGCGCTGGTGTGCGTGGTGCACGGCGCGGGCGACGTTGACCAGGCCGGCGACTTCCGCACGCACCTCGCCGCGGGGATGGCCCCCAGCGAGGTCCCCTCGACGAACTTCATCGAGTAGTATTGCTGCCCCTCGTGGTCTCCCACCTCGTGGATCGGCACGATGTGCGGGTGGTCCAGGTTCGCCGCCGACTCGGCTTCGGTGCGGAACCGCTGGATGTCCCGGTTCGACGCGAAGCTGCCGGCGAGGATCATCTTGAGCGCCACCAGGCGGTTGAGCGAGACCTGGCGGGCCTTGTAGACGATCCCCATCCCGCCACGGGCCACCTCCTCCAGCAGCTCGTAGTCGCCGAAGTAGCGGACGGTCGGCGGCGCGGCATGGCCATTGGCGTCGGCGGCGCCGGTGGCCTCCAGGCCGCCGGCGAGGCGCAACGGCGAGGCGACGCGGTCGATGCGGTCGAGGTCGGCGAAGAAGGCATGCAACGCGTCGGCGTGCTCGGGGTGGCGATCCAGCAAGTCCTGGCGGTTGGGGACTTCTCCGCCTTCCACGGCCAGGATGTAGCCGGCGATGACGGCGTCGAGCGAGTCGTGCGACATCGTGGGGTCGTTCGGCGTCGTCACGGGTCGTCCCTCCGATCGATTGGGCCTTACCCGACCAGTTCCCGAGCCCTCGGCATCGATCACGAAAGCACGAAAGTACGAAAACACGAAATCGGAAATGGCGCGGGGTCGCGGGCGTCGCGGCCGCGCCGGGGAGCGAGGTCCATGTCCTTGTCTTTTTCGTGCTTTCGTACTTTCGTGCTTTCGTGATCCCTGGACCGCCTGGGGGATCGGGTCGCGATGGCGTTGACCCTCCACGCAGCCCGGCGACTTGCACCCGCCCGACTTCAAGCGGCTTTGCAGCCCCTCCAGGCCGCGGCGTCCTGGGTCACGGGAAATCCTCCTACACACAGAGACGACATTTCCCGGCCGTCGAACCATGACATTTTTCCACGATGCATCATTTCTGTCACGAGCCGCCAGGGACACTCGTTCCCCGTTGCAGATCGCACGGCGCGGATTGCAGAATGCCGATGCTCGATCGGGATTCCTGGCGGCGTCCCCCCGGCCGAGGCCATGGCGCGAGTGGAGCAAAATCAACGGCCGGGGCCTCCCCATCGAGGTCCCCGGCCGTCGTGTTCGGCATCCGGATCGCTACGCGACGCCCGGAACGGGAATCGCCCCGATCGGCGTCAGCTCAGCACCAGTTCCTTATCGGCGGGCGTATGCACGCCGTTGCCGTTGGTCGCGGGGGCCAGCAGCAGCTCGGCCGCGATCGCGAACTCGCCGTGCTGGCTCTGGTCGAGCCCCTCGATCTCCTGCTCCTCGGTCACCCGCAGCGGGATGATCAGGTCGGTGATCTTGTAGAGGACGAACGAGCCGACGAAGCTGAAGACCGAGACGATGACCAGGGCGCCCAGGTGGGCGAGGAACGTCGCAGTCCGGCCGCTGGTCAGGCCGACGTCCCTGGCGAAGATGCCCGTCATGAGCATGCCGACCATGCCGCCGACGCCGTGGCAGGGGAAGACGTCGAGCGTGTCGTCCAGGGTCGACTTGCTCTTCCAGTGGGCGGCCATGTTGCTGATCACGCTGGCCACCAGGCCGATGACGATGCTCTCGCGGATCGAGACGAACCCGGCCGCGGGCGTGATCGCCACCAGGCCGACCACCGCGCCGATGCAGGCGCCTAGCGCCGACGGCTTGCGACCCCGCATCCAGTCGAAGAACATCCAGCCGAGCATCGCCGCCGCCGAGGCCGTGTTCGTCGTGGCGAAGGCCATCGCCGCGGTGCCATTGGCCGCGGTCGCCGAGCCGGCGTTGAAGCCGAACCAGCCGAACCAGAGCATCCCCGTGCCCAGGATCACGAAGGGCACATTCGCCGGCGACGCCGCCTCATTGGAGATGTGTGCCTTGCGCCGGCCCAGGATCAAGGCGCCGGCCAGCGCCGCCCAGCCCGCCGACATGTGCACCACCGTCCCGCCGGCGAAGTCGAGCACGCCCCACTTCCGCAGGAATCCGTCGGGATGCCAGGTCCAGTGCGCCAGCGGAGCATAGATGAACACGCTGAAGAGCACCATGAACAGCAGGTAAGCCGAGAACCGCACCCGCTCGGCGAACGAACCGGTGATCAACGCCGGCGTGATGATCGCGAACTTGAGCTGGAACATCGCGAAGACCACCAGCGGCACCGTCGCACATAACGCCTTGTTCGTCGCCTCGCCGACCCCGTCGAACATCAGGAACGTCATCGGATTGCCGATCACACCGCCGATGCTGTCGCCGAAGGCCAGGCTGAAGCCGACCGCCACCCAGATCAGGCTGATCACCCCCAGCGCCACCACGCTCTGCAGCATCGTCGACACGACGTTCTTCAGGCTCACCATCCCCCCGTAGAAGAACGACAGCCCCGGGGTCATCAGAAGGACCAGCGCCGAGGCCGTCAACATCCAGGCGACGTCGCCCGAATTGATCGCATCGCCCACCGGCACCGAGGTGGCCCAGCCCTTGACCCTGGGAACCATCGCCACCAGCGCCAGAACGACCAGCAAGACGAACGGGATCGATGTTGCACGTTTCATGAGCAGTCTCGACCTCTTTTCATGCACGATCCCGGCTGAGCCGCATCGTCGGGACCCGATCCCTCGCGCTCGACGACTCCGAAGTCCTGCTTGAAGGTCTTGGTGGCTTTGAGGTTGTGTTGTCGGGTTTCGGCCCGGGCGGCCAGGTTGGAGCGACGATCAGGCCCTGTCAAGGGCGAATCATATGCCGGGCATCGTCTCTGACAGGCCCGATCCGCCGCTCGCCGGATGCCGGCAGGCCGGGCCACCGCTCATGGGACCATCTCCCGAGGACGCCCCGCGCGAGGTCTCGATGTCACCGGTACAATGATCTGAGATGGGCACTTCCGACCCGTTGAGGCGATCAAGGCAAGGGCGGCTACGAGCATGGATATGGCGACCACCAACGAGGCGAAACGGGTACAGGACCACGCCGGCTTGCTCCAGGGGGATTGGCGAGAGCGGCTGGCGTATATCGACACGACGATGCGGGAGATGAGCCTGCAGGAGGACCCGCAGGCGATGGTGCGGGCGTACGGAAGTCGGATTCGCAAACTGATGCCGGCGGGCCGATGGCTGTCGGTCAGCCGCCGGGGACTGGAATGGCCGCGGTACCGGATCACCCGTTCGAGCACCTGGACCGAGGAGATCGACCCCTGGAAGCAGTCCGAGCGTCTGCCGATGCTGGAAGGCGGCCTGCTGGGGGCCCTCCTCTACAGTGGTGAGCCCCGGTTGATCGACGACATCGAGCCGATGCTGGCCGATGACGACCCGGCCTTCGACTACCTCGACGGCTTCCGCTCGCTGATGACCATGCCGCACTACGACCACGGCGTCGCGACCAACATGGTCATCCTGCTGGAGCGGGAGCCGGCGGCATTCGACCCCGAGACGTTCCCGGAGCGGGTCTGGGTCAGCAGCCTGTTCGGCCGGGCGACCCACAATCTGGTCCTGCGTGACGAGCTCAAGCGCGCCTACGAGATGCTCGAGCGCGAGATGCGGGTCGTCGCCGACATCCAGCGGTCGCTCCTGCCGAGTGAGCTGCCCGCGATCCCCCGGCTCGAGCTGGGGGCGCACTACCAGACGTCGCGGTGGGCCGGCGGGGATTACTACGACTTCTTCCCGCTGCCCGACGGCCGGTGGGGCATCCTGATCGCCGACGTCAGCGGGCACGGGACGCCCGCGGCGGTGATCATGGCGATCACGCACACCCTGGCCCACGGCGTGCCCGGACATCCCGAGCCGCCGTGCCTGCTCCTGGGCCATGTCAACCGGCAACTCTGCCAGCGGTATACCGCCGGCAACGAAGGGTTCGTCACCGCGTTCTACGGCATCTTCGACCCCGCGACCTTGACCCTGTCCTACGCCTGCGCCGGGCATAATCCTCCGCGGCTGAGGCGCTGCGGCCAGCAGACGGTCGGCTCGCTCGACGAGATCGGCGGTCCCCCCTGGGCCTCTTCGACGCGACCGAATACGATCAGGCGACCATCTCACTGCGGGCCGACGACACCCTGGCCTTCTACACCGACGGCATCACCGAGGCCATGGACCCCGCCGGCGCCCAGTTCGGCACCGCGCGGCTCGACGAGATCCTCGGCCGCTGCGACCTCGACGCGCCCGGCATCGTCAGCGCCGTCATCGAGGCCGTCAACGCCTTCACCGGCGGGAATCCCCCCGAGGACGACCGCACCCTGCTGGTCGCGATCGTCGGCTGATCGTTCCTCCAACCGCTCCGCCCGATCGAACGGGAAGCCGCTCCGTCGTCCTCCCATGCGATCATGCCAAGCCTTCCTATCCGGCGGCCACCCGACGTGTCCTCGTCGATCCACCCAAGTAGCAACAAGATGGATGTATGGCGCCACGACATCAACGAACGAGGCGAGGTGGCACGCTCGAAGAAGCCAATGATCGGCACGCCGGCTGCAAAGTCCAGGCAGACCCGGCTGCTGGACGCCAGACCGGGCATCGGAATTGAGACACAAGTCTCTGAAATTCTGGCACTTGTAGCGACGAACTAGCCGGTTGGCTTCGTTTCGCGCAATTCCAGCGCGGCCACACCTCGTGTTGGGCGATCGACCCGAGATGACCCATCCATGCTGACACGTTCGATGGAGTGTCGATGTGCAGGCGGATGGATGAATCCATTGATGGACGCAAGTCCTCGAGGGGACGGGCGTGCGTGATCCGTGGCGGCGCGGCTCGAGCGTCTCGCCGCGCACTCGCATTCGTGCGATGTCATCCCGGGCGCGATCGCCCCGGTCCTTCCCTTCATCCGAATTGCCAAAGACCCCATTCCCATAATAGACGTCGCGATGCCACCAGCGATTCGCGCCATCTCGCCCGAATTCCGAGGAAACTTGGGTTCAGAACGCTCGCGTTCTCGGCAAAGTCGAAAACAAGCTCCGACGAATCCTTAATTCCCTTGTACCGGTTACAATGCATGGCATCTCGGGCTTGGGCCGTTGCCCATCACCAAAATGCGGGTTCTGGTCAGCATGACTCAGCCTCGCGAACTATCCGAAGAATGTCGTTCGTCCTCGTCGCGGTTTTTCACGACGCACTGGTCGCTTGTCTTGACGGCGCAGGACAAGTCTTCGCCGGCTTCGGCGGAAGCGATGGAGCTGCTCTGCCGCACCTATTGGTACCCGCTGTATGCGTATGTGCGGCGACAGGGACACAACTCGCACGACGCGCAGGACCTCACCCAGGAGTTTTTTTCGGGTGGTGTCCGGTGGCCGTTGAATGGGATTCTACCGATGGGTAAGCTAGACGTCCAGGACCTGACTCACCGATCCGGATCCGCCCAGGACGACTCATGCCCACGGACGACCTCGACCGCTTCTGCTGCCAGAATCCCGACTGCCCCGACTACGGCCGCCACGGCGCCGGCAACCTCTCGGTCTGCGGCCACTACGGCCAGGCCCACCACCGGCTGTTGTACTGCCGCACCTGCAAGGCCCGCTTCTCGGAGTTCAAGGGCACCCCGCTTTTCAACTCCAAGCTGCCGCACGAGAAGGTGCTGGCGATCCTCCAGCACCTCGCCGATGGCTGCGGCACCCGCCAGACCGCCCGGTTGGTGGGGGTCAACAAGGACACCGTCACCCGACTGGCCCTGCTCGCCGGCGCTCATGCTCAGGCCGCCCACGACGAGTTGGTGGCCTTTTCCCCCCTATACCCGTGAGGTCCAGTTCGACGAGAAATGGTCCTTCGTCCACAAGAAGCAGAGGAACTGCGACCCCGACGACCCGGCCGATGACCACTGCGGGGACTACTGGGACTACGTCGCCTACGACCCCGAGCATAAGCTGGTCCTGGCGGTGATCCCCGGGGCGCGGACGGAGGAGAACGGCTGTGCGATCGTCGGCAAGGTCGCGGAGCGGCTCGGCGGCACGCCGCCGGAGCTGATGACCAGCGACGAGTATCCGGTGTATGAGACGGCGATCCACAACACCTTCGGCGAGCCGGTCCCGGCGGAGCGGAAGCCGGGCCGGCCCCGGGTCGTGCCCCAGCGGCGGGTGCCGGAGGGCGTGGTCTACGCGACGGTGCACAAGCGCCGCAAGAAGGGGCGGGTCGTCGCGGTCGAGCCGCGGTTAGTCTTCGGGTCGGAGGACGAGCTGGAGGAGGCGCTGGGCGAGTCGTGTGCCAGTCGCGTGGTGAATACATCCTTCGTCGAACGGCAGAACGCGACCGATCGGCACCGCAACGCGCGGAAGGGGCGGAAGACGTATCGGTTCAGCAAGGACTGGCAGGTGCACGAGGCGATGACCTACTTGACGCTGTACGGCTACAACTTCTGCTGGTGTGTCCGGACGCTGCGGGTCAAGGACGAGGAGGGGCGGTGGCAGGAGCGGACGCCGGCCCTGGCCGCCGGGTTGACCGACCACGTATGGACCTGGCGCGAGTGGTTCACTCGCCCGGCCGTTCAGCCAGCGTAGGACACCACCAGAAGCAGAGGAACTGCGACCCCGACGACCCGGCCGATGACCACTGCGGGGACTACTGGGACTACGTCGCCTACGACCCCGAGCATAAGCTGGTCCTGGCGGTGATCCCCGGGGCGCGGACGGAGGAGAACGGCTGTGCGATCGTCGGCGAGGTCGCGGAGCGGCTCGGCGGCACGCCGCCGGAGCTGATGACCAGCGACGAGTATCCGGTGTATGAGACGGCGATCCACAACACCTTCGGCGAGCCGGTCCCGGCGGAGCGGAAGCCGGGCCGGCCCCGGGTCGTGCCCCAGCGGCGGGTGCCGGAGGGCGTGGTCTACGCGACGGTGCACAAGCGCCGCAAGAAGGGGCGGGTCGTCGCGGTCGAGCCGCGGTTAGTCTTCGGGTCGGAGGACGAGCTGGAGGAGGCGCTGGGCGAGTCGTGTGCCAGTCGCGTGGTGAATACATCCTTCGTCGAACGGCAGAACGCGACCGATCGGCACCGCAACGCGCGGAAGGGGCGGAAGACGTATCGGTTCAGCAAGGACTGGCAGGTGCACGAGGCGATGACCTACTTGACGCTGTACGGCTACAACTTCTGCTGGTGTGTCCGGACGCTGCGGGTCAAGGACGAGGAGGGGCGGTGGCAGGAGCGGACGCCGGCCCTGGCCGCCGGGTTGACCGACCACGTATGGACCTGGCGCGAGTGGTTCACTCGCCCGGCCGTTCAGCCAGCGTAGGACACCACCTTTTTTCGCGGCTGCTGGAAAAGGGATATCTCCATGCGGCGGCGGCGGAAAAGGGACGTTTCCGCACCTTCCTGCTGGTCGCGCTCCAGCGGTTTCTCGCCAATGAGTGGGACCGAGCGCGGCGCTCAAACGGGGCGGCGGGCGCATCCATGTCCCGCTGGATGCCGCTGAGGCCGAGAGCCGCTATCAGACGGAGCCCGCGGACTCGATGACCCCAGAATGGATCTTCGAGCGGCGTTGGGCCGTCACGGTACTGGAGCAAACGCTGGCGCGGCTCCGCGCCGAATATGGGCGGTTGCAGCGCCTGCCCGAATTCGAGCGTCTGAAAGAGTTCTTGACCGCAGAGCGAGGCACGATTCCGTACGGCGAAGTCGCCGTTGCGCTCGGCGTCAGCGCCGGCGCGGCACGGGCTGCCGTCCATCGGCTGCGCAAGCGGTTTCGCGAGCTGTTCCGCGAGCAGATCGCGCAGACCGTTTCCGACCCGGACGACCTGGAGGACGAGATGCGCGATGTGGTGGCGGCGCTGAGCAGCGGCTAAAGAGTCGAGCTGTCCCGTAACAACGCGGACAAGACCCTTAATAGATGATCGGTGAACCATGACCGCATCCTCCTCGATCCATCCGGAATGCCCGCGCTGCGGCGCCAAAGTGGCTGCTGATGCGCCCGAGGGCCTCTGCGTCCGTTGCCTGGCGAATCTCAATCTCACGGCTGACAGCGTCCTCACCGGTGCGGAAGCCCTGCGATCAGAGCCCCCCTCGCTGGAAGAGATTGCGCCGCATTTCCCGCAGCTCGAAGTCCTGGCCTGCCTGGGGCGCGGTGGCATGGGGGTGGTTTACAAGGCGCGGCAAAAATCGCTCGACCGGCTCGTGGCTCTCAAGATCCTCGCCCCCGAGCGGGAAAGGAATCCGCAATTCGCCGAACGCTTCGCTCGCGAGGCCCAGGCGCTTGCAAAACTGAGCCACCCGCACATCGTCACGGTCTACGACTTCGGACAAGCCGACGGGCTGTTTTACCTGCTGATGGAGTATGTTGACGGCGTGAACCTGCGCCAACTCCTCCGCACGCGCCGGCTCGATTCGAAAGAGGCCTTGGCCATCGTGCCGCCGATTTGCGAAGCGCTGCAGTACGCGCACGATCATGCAGTCGTCCACCGCGACATCAAGCCGGAGAACCTGCTTCTCGACAAGGCCGGCCAGGTGAAAATCGCCGACTTCGGCATCGCCAAGATGCTGGGGGGCGACAGCACGCCAGATGAGGAGCAGGGAGTCGGCACGCCGCACTACATGGCCCCGGAACAGCACGCGACTCCCCAAGCAGCCGACCATCGCGCCGACATCTATTCTCTCGGCGTGGTCCTTTACGAAATGCTCACCGGCGAATTGCCCACAGGCCAATTCGAACTCCCGTCACATCGAATCCGGATCGACGTTCGACTGGACGAGATCGTCCTGCGTGCCCTCAATCGCGAACCGGAGCTCCGCTTCCAAACGGCCGGGCAGATGAAAACGGCGGTGGAGACGTTGACGAGCGCCGCACAGGAGATTGGGCCGGACACGTCCCCGTCGGTATCCAGAGCAAATCGATCCGAGTTCCCAAACTTCCCGGGCACTCGAGCGACGAACTTCAAGACACCGATGGCGATCACGCTGGCGGTATTGTTCCTGGCAGCCAGTATGGGAATCCTCTACAAGTTCAGAGGCCGTTTCACAGGCAATTCTCCCGACGCGCGGAATTCGCGGTTCGCCGAAGAAGTCAGGCGCGGCTCAGATGCGTTCGAAAGAGCGGATTACGATCGAGCCATCGTCGCCTTTGATGAGCTGATCCGGCTGGTTCCGAATCACTCCGAGGCCCACAGATGGCGTGGCGATGCCTCGTTGAATAAGCATGAGTTCGACAGGGCGCTGTACGAATACGACGAAGCGATCCGGCTCGATCCCAAGAATGGCAAGGCTTACAGTAGTCGTGGCGCCGCCTCGACCGAGAAGGGGGAATTCGCTAAGAAACTCTTTCAAAAATCCCGCTGGAGGATCTTGCAGCAGATCCTCGCCAACTGCAAATAGTGGAACGCCCGATGGATCGCAGGCAGTTTGTCGTAGCGGATCTTCAATCGTCGCGCTTGCCCGACCCAAGACAGCGTCCGCTCCACGACCCAGCGGATCTTGCCCAACCCGCTGCCGTGAGGTGTTCGCGGCCGCGCCAGGTGGTCCTCGATCCGTCGCCGCTTCAGCCCCTCGCGGTTGCGCGGCGTCCCGTACTGCCGGTCGCCGTACAGGGCATCCGGCCGACGGCGTCGGCCGCCGCGCGGCTGGCGGATCAACGGGACGTCATCGAGCAACGGCATCGCCAGGAGCGATTCGTTCCGGTTGGCACCCGTGATCCGCACCGCCAACGGGGCGCCTTTTCCGTCGACGAGCAGGTGGCGTTTCGAGCCCTTTTTGGCCCGATCCGTGGGGTTCGGGCCGGTGAGGGCCCCCCAAAAACGGCGCGATAACTCTGGCTGTCCACCACCGCCTTCGACCAGTCGATCAACCCCTCGCGACCCAGGCGGTCGAGGAGGGCGTGGAGGAGCTTCTTCCAGACGCCCCGCCGCTGCCAGTAACGCAGCCGTCGCCAGCAGGTCACGCCGGAGCCGCAGCCCATCTCCCGGGGTAACATCCACCAGGGGATCCCGCTCTGGAGGACGAAGATGATGCCGGTCAGGCAGGCGCGATCGTCCACGGGGGGCCGCCCCCGCTTGCCGGGCCCGGCCTTGTGTCGGGGCAGAAGAGGTTCGACGACCTCCCACAGCTCATCAGGTACCAAAGGACCAGGCATCGCGCACCTCCGATCACGTGGCTACATCCAATATAACCGCGAGGGCGCTATTTTTGAAACAGCTTCTAAAGCGATCGCCGACTTCGATGAAGCGATCCGGCTCGATCCGCAGATCGCCAGAATGCCGTTCTACAAACGCTACAGGGCAGCGGCCGAGGTCCGACGGTCCCTGGGCCTCCTGGTAGTCGTCCCGCTGCTCGCTTTCGGATTGTGCCTCTTCCTCGCATTCGCCATGTGGCCCACCCTGCGGCACAGGAAACCCGAGCCCGACAAGGACCTCTAATCAGTAGTTTCCCTGTAGGAAGGCACAATACCTGATCAAACGTCTGGAATTGAAGGCGGCGTCTCCTGGTCGGAATCTGCCGGGTGGCAACAAGCCCAGACGGGTTCCGACACAGGAGACACACCATGACCGAAGCTACGCTCACCTGGTCCATCTGGCAAGCACTGCTCCGGGCCTTCGCCTGCTCGTTCACTCGCCGCGGCTCCCGCCGCTTCGCCGAGTGGACCACCGCGATGGCGCTCAACGTCGAGCACGCGGAGAAGGGGTCAGCACGCGGAAAAGGGATCGGGAACCTTTGATCTGAATCGGCTCCTGCCGCCCTTTATCCGCCCCGACGAGCGTCCGGCGCCGGGACGGCCAGGGGACGATCCCGGTCCGCGCCATGGGGCGATGCTCGAGGGACGCTCGGCGAGCCGTGAACGTTCCGATGGCGGGGGAGATGTCGTGAGACTCCGAATTCTTTAGGGATTCTTGAGACGCCAACGCTGTTTGAGCGTCTCTATGAGGGAGGAGCGACCGATTTCGGAGAGGACGGCGCGAGACGGCCCGGACTCTGCTCGGCGCCGCGACGCGGCCGAGTGACGGGTGGCTCGAGGCGGGCACCACCGCGATCGCACCGGCCGCGCGCGCCCCGGTCCCTTGACCGACCATTCTTCAAGATCCGGAGTGAACCATGCGAGGTGGCGCGATCGTTGTCGCGTCGGGCTCGGCCTGCCTGCCGAACCCGGCGGACGTTGAACTCGGCCTGGCGGGGAGAGGGCGGAGATTCGCCGGGATTCCCCTGCCGTGTCGGATGCTGACGGGCCTGATCGCCCTGGGCATCGTCGGCCTGGTCGAATCCTCGGGCGATGATCCCGCGCCGGGATTCTCGCCCATGCGGCTGGTCCCGGGCGAGCCCGGCGTGCGGACGTTCGGGTTCGCGCTCTCGCCGGACGGGAAGGCGATCGCGACGACGCGCAGCGACGGCCGGCTCTCGCTCCGCGAGATCGAGGCCGGCCGGGGGAGCGTCGAGCGGATCCTCGACATCCACCGCGGTGCGGCGTGGGGCCTGGCCTTCTCGCCCGACGGCCGGTCGCTGGCCCTGGGACGGGACGAGCCCGGCATCCTCGTCTTCGATCTGGCCGCGGGCGATTCCCCGGTGACCCTGAGCGCACCAGCATCCCGGTCCAGGACGCTGGCCTTCTCGCCCGATGGCAGGACCCTCGCGGCCACAACCGAGAGGCATGGCGAGATCCTCCTGTGGGATCTCGCCGCGGACCGGGAGCGCACGAGGCTGCGCGGTGATTTCGCGGCCCTGAGCCTCGCCTTCTCGCCCGACGGCCGCTGCCTCGCGGCGGGGGAGAGAGAACAGAAGCGGGTCGCCCTCTGGGACCTCGAAACGGGCCGGAGCCGGCCGATGCTGGGGGAAACAGCCGGGCCGATCACGTCGGTCGCCTTCTCGCCCGACGGGGGCCTGCTGGCCGCCGCCTCCCCGTGCGAGCGGAGCGTCCGGCTCTGGGACCCGCGGTCGGGTCGGCTGCGGCTCCGGGTCGCGGGCCATGCCGGCGGCACCAACTCCGTCTGTTTCTCACCGTACGGCGGCCGCCTGGCCACCTCGGGCGGCGATGGGATGGTCCGCATCTGGAGCGCGACCACCGGCGAGTTGCTCGCCGCCCTGGATGGCCGGACTCCCTGGCTGCCCCGGGTCGCCTTCTCGGCCGATGGCCGGACGCTCGCCGCCGCCGGCGGCGACAACCACGTCCGCGTGTGGGACGTGATCGTCATCGACGATGCCGAAGCCGATCGAACGGACCGGGGAGCGACCGAGTAACCCCGAAACGGGGGGAAAGGGGAAAAGAGGGGAAAAGTCTTTCTCTCCCCCCCTTTTTTCCACCCCGCCAACCGTATCCGTTCGAGCGACCGAGGCGTCTATGGCGGACTTAGTTTCCCGGATCGGTTCGTCCGGGCGGCGGCGCCACCTACCGACGTTGGCTGCCGCGATACCTGTCGCCGCGTTTGTGTTGGGGATTGCAGGACCGGCGGCCAGTGCCGATGAAACCGGGGCGGAATCCAGGTTCGACGAGCACCGCGTCGAGTTTCACAACCAGGGCGTCAAGCTAGCCGGAAGTCTGCTCTTGCCAAGAAGCGAAGTACCTGTTCCGGCCGTTGTCTTTGTCCATGGCGCGGGCCGACAGACTCGGGAGTCTTACCGTGAGGTTGGTGCGTATTTTGCGAGCCAGGGCATTGCCGCATTGATCTACGACAAACGCGGAACGGGCCAGTCCGGCGGCACCTACGAGAGTTATGCGCCCTACGAGAACCTGGTCAACGACACTCTATCGACCATCGCCTTCCTGAAGGAGCGCCGCGAGATCGCAGCATCACAGATCGGCATCTGGGGGCTCAGTCAAGGCGCCTACATCAGCGCCGCCGCGGCGTCCCGATCCGAGGACATTCAATTCATCATTGTCGTCGGGGCAGACGTCGCCGACGGCATGATGCTCTACTATCGTGACAACCTGTTCCGGAGGTATGGGTTATCGGACACATTGCGTGACGTGGCCGAGAAACTGTATCTCGTAGAACAGGATTTGCAGCGAACATTTCAAGATGGCTTCCGTCTCTCTTCATTTGCGTCCCGATCATATCCTCCACCGGGCAAATACGTGCATCCCGCATGGAGCCATGTGAATCAGCCGGTCCTGGCAATGTGGGGACAACTGGATCAACATATTCCGGTCGGCGAAAGCGTTGCGGGTTTGAAGAATTCGCTGGCTCAGGCGAACAATGAGAACTGGACGATCATCATCCTGCCGCGGACAAATCACGATCTGAAAATCTCCGAAACGGGCGCGCTTCACGGCAAGTCGCATGGCTATCCGCCGGGGGCATTGCAAACGATGACCGACTGGGCCTGGAACGCGATCGATCACCCCTCGGAGATCGGCAAGATGAAACAGGAGGGCGTCGCCCCGGAAGCAGGGATTCTTCCCAGGTTGGCAAGCTACGAAAGTCTGCGATGGTATGGCAACGGAACAGTCCAGGCAGCACTATGGATTCTCTTCCTCATCAGTTCTAGCGCCAACACGATCGCAGGTGCCTGGTGCTGTTTGGCCCGCATATTCCGCCGTCGGCAAAGTGTGGCTTTGCCAGCATCCAACAGGGTTGTGAACTTGAAACGCGCGATCGGCGCCCTCAACCTGCTGATTCTGGTGGCGCTGACGATCACGGTGTTGTTGGTGGTGGACCAGCTGCACCCGCGCTGCCCGACCGTCCTGTTGTTCGTTCCGCTACTGGGGACCGTTTCCACCCTGGCGACTGTCGCCCTGCTGATCGTGCTTGTCAGCACTCGTCGCGATCAGGGCTGGACGGCAGCGAGAAGAATCCGCTTCTCACTCGATGTACTTTGCTTGGTCCTTTTTGTCCCGTACATGTTCTACTGGGACCTGTTCGGCGTTCGCTTTTGACGGCCCATGGCCGAACTAACGGGGACGGGAATCGATTCGGGATCCACGCTGCTACGGTGGTTGCTGCCGCATCAATTCGCGCACGCGTGCGGCTTTTTCGGACAGCAACGCCGTGGATGCTGGTCCATCAGAGTCGCGGCGGGGGCGGCCCTCAACGGCCGGGTTGGGATCGCACAGCCCAACCACGAGCCGTTTTGGTTCTAGGTCGTTTCTGACAATGGTACTTTCGGGTAGAATACAGGTAGAGCCCTTCTCCCAAGATGGGAGGTTTCCGAAAGGAGGCCACCCATGTACCGCTTCGATCTCACCGACGTCGAGTGGGAGCGGATCGCGCCGTCCTTCCCCGATCGCTACCACGACGGCAAGGCCGGCCACCCCTGGAACGACCATCGCCCGCTGGTCAACGGCATCCTCTGGCACCTGCACACCGGCGCCCCGTGGCCCGACACGCCCGGTCGCTACGGCCCCTGGCAGACGGTCTATGACCGCTTCAACCGCTGGCGCCGGGACGGGACCTGGGCGCGGATCCTCGACGCCCTGCTGCTGCGACTGGACCGGGCCGGCGGCATCGACCGCGACTTGTGGTGCGTCGATTCGACCATCAGCCGCGCCCACGTCTCGGCCGCCGGGGCGAAAAAAAATCCCGACCCGCGGCCGCGGCTGGGCGGCCCCCCGGCGGCGCAAGTCGTCGAGCCTCCTGACCATGCGTTGGGTCGTTCCCGGGGCGGCTTCAGCACCAAGACGCATCTGGTCTCTGACAGCCACGGGATCGTCCTGGCGGTCTTCGTGACCGCCGGTCAGCGCCACGACAGCAAGGGCTTCCAGCCGGTGATGGCCCGCGCCCGCCGGCCGCGGCGGGCCGGGCGCCCCCGCTGGCCGGAGCGGGAGGCCGGCGACAAGGGCTACAGCTACAAGCCGGTGCGGCGGTGGCTGCGGCGACACCACATCAAGCCGGTGATCCCGACGCGGAAGGACCAGCCGCGCGACGAGGGATTCGAGAAGGAGACCTACCGGCGGCGGAATATCGTCGAGCGCGCCGTGGGCTGGTTCAAGTGGTGCCGGTCGCTGGCCACGCGCTACGACAAGCTGGCGGTGAACTACACCGCGTTGTGGACCATCGCCGACATCCAGTACCTCCTCCGGACGTATCCAGAAGTGCTCGGAGTTCAATCCTCAGCGGATTGTCAGAAACGACCTAGTCGGGGCGACTGGATTTGAACCCCGCGCAGGAAAAAGTGGTGCCAGTTCGTTTCTCCAAGGAAAAAGTGGTGCCAGTTCGTTTCTCCATGGGGGAAAAAGTGGAAAATCGGTGTCGTTTCATCATTTCTCCCTCCGCCCGTCCGCGGCGGCCACCCGACCGGTCCGGTCGGATCGGCCGTCCGGACTCGCCTCGGGCCCAAGCCGGCCGGACCGGGGGACGGGGTGGCGGCCGTCGCGGGTTCCGGGCCGGGCGGGGGTCAGGACCCTTCGGGGGCTCATCCAAATACCGGTCCTGTTCTGACTGCCTCTTCAACGGCCCAGCCCGACCGATGGCCATCGCCCCGACCGGCGGACAGACCGCGGGGCCGGACGGCGGGTCGGAGGTCGGGCGACCCGGGTCCGACCGGACCGCGGGCGTCGGGCCGCCGGGAGGGGGACCGGGGACCGTTCCTCGTCTCGTCCCTCGGCCCACTCCCGGCAGCCCGAGCGCCGACCCGACCACCCGACCGACTGCCGCGGTTGTTCGCTCGATCAAACACCCCTATAATCGCCCGGGTGGCCCGGAGTGTCGAATCCTCGACGGTCCTGCGTTGCGGGATGCTCCGCGATCCATCGAGATGGAAGTGGCTCGCATGTGGTTCTACTTGTTCGGGCGGAACGACCGATGCCCCGACCCGACCGGCGAGATCGATCTCCTCGCGAAACTGGACGAAAGGGGAGAGGAGGTCTTCCTCAAGCTCTCGGCCCGAGATGATGCCCTTCTGAAGAATGCGGTCGAAGGGGAGCTTGTCTATCTCTGCACCCGCGAGGAGGGCCGATGGTCGATCCGCGGCGAGGCGGAAGTGAGCGGCCCGCCGATCCGAGGTGCGACCCCGCCCTCGATGGTCCCGCTCTATGGTCCCATCGACAATCATCATTGGTGGCGGAGGCTCGAGCGCGTTCGGCTCGACGAGGAGCCGAGATCCGCGGCCGACCTCGGCCTCGAGGAGGATACCTTGCCTACGGTCGGCCAGGCCCATGTGATCCGTGTCGCCGGGAGGCGGAACGGCACGGCGGTCGGTCGGCTCGAAGGGGAGACCCCGAGCCCCCTGGATCGGCTCACGGCGGCGATGGATGCCGCCTGGGATGAAGGGCGAGTGACGGATGAGGCGATCGACGCGGCGGTGCGCAAGTTCCGCGCGGAGCGACCCTATGGCCGATAATCCGGCCGCGCGGCCGATCATCGCCCTCGATACCAACGCGCTCGTCCAATCGATCCCGACGCGGGGCCGCTTCCGGCCGATTATCGAGGGGTTCGATGTCGGCCGCCTCCTGCTCGTCGTGTCCGACGAAATCCTCCTCGAATACGAGGAGATCCTCAAGGCGATCGGCGGCCCGACGGCATGGTCATCCTTCGAGTCGCTGCTGATCGCCCGCGCCGCCTTCGTCAGGCGAGTCGATCCGACGTACTTCTGGAAGGCGATCATGCACGATCCCGACGATGACAAGTTCGTCGACGCGGCCGTGGCCGGAGAGGCTGATCGGATCGTGACCGAAGATTCCCATTACAACGTCCTCTTCGAGGATACGCGGCTCACGGTCCGCCCACTCCATCCGTCACTCTTCATCGAGCGGTATCTCTAGCCCGTGATCTCTGCCCCGCCACGACGATGTCAACCTCGACGGTGCTCGAGCCGACCTCTCGCCTGAGCGATCTCAGGTCATTCGGCTCCGTCTCGACCCCCTTCTACCAAGAACATGGTCGTAACGGATATCGCTCCTCGGATACCCGTCTTACCGACGGCGCGGATCGGCCGGCCGGTCCGCCTCGCCCCGCCCGGCGGCGGTCGCCCGGGCCCGTCCGGTCCGCCGGCCGGCTTCGCCATCGGCCCGGTCCGGCCGCTCGACCGATGGCCCATCCAGGACTGCGAGACGCGTGCAGCGCTGCGCTGGCTCGTCAGCAATTTGGCGCTGGACGCCCGCGCGATGATTTCGGAGGCGCCCAAAGAGTCCCCTTGGAAACCGGGCCTGGGTCGGGTGAAATGAACGGTCCCGGCCGATCGGTCATCGGCGGCCCGGGAACGATCATGGGCCACATTCCGACAAATGTTCCTCCGATCCGGTGAAGATCTCATGAGCACCCGACCCGACGCGATCAAGTTCGCCCCGTCGATCCTGGCGTCCGACGTATCCCGACTGGCGGACGAGGTATCGGCGGCCGTGGCGGCCGGCGCCGATCGGATCCACGTCAACGTCATGGACGGCCACTTCGTGCCCAACCTGACCTTCGGGCCGGTGATCGTCCGGCGGCTGCGGCCGGTCTGCCCGGTCCCGCTGGAAGTGCACCTGATGATCGAGGAGCCCGATCGCTACATCGGGGCCTTCGCCGAGGCCGGCGCCGATACCCTCATCGTGCACCAGGAAGGCGCCATCCACCTGAACCGGACGATCCAGGCGATCCACGCGCTGGGTAAGCGGGCCGGGGTGGCGATCAACCCGGCCACGCCCGCCGCGATGGTCGAGGAGGTCCTGCCCGACATCGAGTTGCTGCTAGTGATGACCGTCAACCCGGGCTTCGGCGGCCAGGAGTTCATCGCCGGCACGCTGCCCAAGCTCCGGCGGGCCCGCCGGATGATCGACCACGTCCGGCCCGACTGCGAGCTGGAGGTCAACGGCGGGATCGAGCCGCATACAATCGCGCGGGTCGTCGAGGCCGGCGCCACGGTCTTCGTCGCCGGCTCGGCGATCTACGGCACCCCGGGAGGCCCCGCCGAGGGCATCGCGCGGCTCCGCGCAGCCCTGTAGCCTCGACCACGAAGGACGCGATCCGGACGGACGGATTCTGAACCACGAATAACACGAATTGACACGAATGAGACGGACGAGATCGGGTCTCCGAATTGCGTATTCGTGGAAATTCGTGTTATTCGTGGTTAATCGTCCGTGGTCAATGGTCCGTCCGACCGTCGGTGGGGCGCTCCCTCATCAGCGGTCGCCGGATCGCCGCGGGAAGCCGGCCAGGGGCTTCGGTTCACGTTGACCCTCGCGCAACAGGTAGCCGGCATCGGCCGCCACGGGGCCGAACCGATCGACCCGCCCGGAGGGCCAGGCCACCTCGATCGCCTCGACGCAGTCGGAGTCCCCGAGGCCGAAGTGGAGCCGGGGATCGGAGGCCGACTGGTAGCTCCCCCCGCCGAATCGCCAGGCGACCCGGCGCCGGCCGCCCGCGACGACGGTCACCCGGGCGCCGACCGCGTCACGATGGGAGGTCGTCCCCTCCAGGCGGAGGGTCAGGGCATGGCCCCCGGGGCTCCGGTTGTGGAAGTAGGCCAGCGGCGTGTCCTGTGCCACGAGCAGCAGGTCGACGCGGCCGTCGTTGTCCAGATCGCCCGCGGCCAGGCCCCGACCGACTCGCGGGACCTGCCAGGGCGGCCCCGCGCGGTCGCTCACATCCGTCAATCGCCCCCGCTCGTCACCGACGAGGAGCTGGGCGGGCATGGCGTAGGGGATCTCCGGCCGGAAGTCGTCAACGTGACCATTGGCGATGGCGATGTCGAGGTGCCCGTCGTTGTCGACATCGAGGAACGCGGTGCCGAAGCCGAGTCGATAGCGCGTCGGGACCGCCAATCCGTTCTCCCTGGTATGGTCGGTGAAGATGCCGTCCCCCAGGTTGTGGTAGAAGGTCATCGACTCGTTGTAGAAGTTGGTGACCCCCAGGTCGGGTCGTCCGTCGCCGTCGAGATCGCCGCAGGCGACGCCCATGCCCGCCTGGAAGCCGCCGTTGGCGTTGCCGGCGAGGCCTGAACTCTCGGCCACTTCCTCGAATTTCAGGCCGCCCCGGTTGCGGAAGAGGTAATTGGGCGACTGGTCGTTGGCCACGAAAAGGTCGATCCGCCCGTCGTCGTCGAGGTCGGTGGCGACCACCCCCAATCCCTGGCCGTGCCAGTCGTTGATCCCGGCCTGATCGGTCACATCGACGAAACGGCCGCAATCATTGCGGAACAGGTGATCCGGCAAGTGCCGGAAGCGCTGGGGCGCACAGTAGCTGTTTTTCTTCTTCTCCTCGTCGAAGCAGATCTGCGGATGCTCGGCATCCCACTTCAAGTAATGGCAGACGTAAAGGTCCAGGTCGCCGTCCCCGTCCAGGTCGGCGAAGGCAGCCGAGGTCGGCCAGTCTCGGTCTCCTCCCAGACCCGCCGCCTCGGTCACATCCCGAAACGTCCCGTCACCCTGGTTGCGATAGAGGGCGTAGGTGCGCCATCGCGTGACGAAGAGGTCGGGACGACCATCGTTGTCATAATCCCCGACGCCCACCCCGTGGCCGTAACCTCGCGCGAGTTCGGCGATGCCGGAGGCGGTGGTGGCATCCTCGAAGGTGCCGTCTCTCCGGTTGCGGAACAGTCGATCGCCGGAAGCGGGTCGGGCCGGGAGCCCGTGCTCATCGCCCGGGGTCGGTGACCCGGCGCCGGGGGAGGGAACGGGCCGCCCTGGACGAGATAGACGTCAAGCCAGCCGTCACCATCATAGTCGAGCAGACCGACGCCCCCGCTCATGGTCTCCGGGATCTGCCGGGCGGGGGTCGCGCCGTTGTCGAAGCGGAAACGGAGCCCGGAAACCTCGGCGTCGTCGGTGAAGGCCGGCGGGGCCGAGAGGCGCCCGAGCGATCGAGTCCCCTCGGCTGGGGCCGGGCCGAGCTCGGCGAGGAGGCCGGCGAGCGTCGGCCCGGGGCGGGCCGCTCCGGCTCGTTCCAGTCGCGATAGGGCCTCGCGGGCCTCCCGATGGCCGGGCGAGCGTTCCATCGCCACGGACCAGAGGGAGCGGGCCTCGAACGATCGGCCCAGCACCTCCGCCAGGCGAGCCATCTCGACGCAGTGATCGACGGCCTCCGCACTGGGTTTCGTCACGAGCATCTCGTAATGGATCTTGGCCCGATCCAGCTCGACCTTCCGCGCGCAGCCGAGCGGCGCTCTCGGGCCGCCCGGCGAGCGTTTCGAGCTCGGCCAGCCGCTCCACGGCCTGGATGCGGCCAGGTGCCGCGCTCGAGCAGCTTCTCGAGCGCCTGCCGCTCCCGCTCCTGGTCGCCGGATCGCGCGGCGAACCAGGCGCGTAAGGCGAGGACCTCCTCGGGCGGGACGCCGACGGGCGGGAGATGCCCGAGGGCCTCCCGCGCCCGGTGACGTCGCCCGTCGCGAGAGCCAGGTCCAGCCGGCTCTTCCAGACCGGGACGTCATGCGGGCGTCGGCGCAGGCAATCGTCGAGCCAGCGCCTGGCCCTGGCGAACTCGCCGGTACGGATGGCGAGGTTCGCGCGACCGAGCCAGATCCGATCGTCATCCGGAGAGCTCCCGGCCGCCTTCTCGAGAGCGGGCCAGATCTTCTCGATCGGTACCGGGTTGATGGAGTCGAGATTGGCCAGTTGTCGCAGCAAGCCGAACCGATCGGGGTAGCTGTCCCAGCCGTCCTGCACCAGGGCCCGCAGCTCCTCGAACCGCCCCTCGAGCTTGAGCAGGAGGACCAGCGTCTCGCGGGCTTCGATGGCGTGCTGGCCCGAGGCCCGAAGGGCGACGAGGAGCCGCTCCTCGGCCGCGGCGAACCGGTCGCGCTTCAGGAGCAGCCGGACGTGGAGCATGGCCGCGTGCCCGGCGAAAGGCGATTCGGTAGGCACGCGCGACCAGGCCGCTTCGGCGGCGTCGGGGCGACCGAGGGCTTGTTCGCAGGCCCCGAGCAGGAACTCGACCTCACCCTCGCCGGGCCACCGCGCCGCCGCGTCGGCCAGCAGCCGCCGCGCCGCGGCCGGCGAGCCGGCGTCGAGCCGCCTCTTGGCCTGGTCCAGGATGGACTTCACGCGCCACGAATCGACGACCCGCATCGTCCCCCACGCGGCCATCGCCAGGGCGATTCCCGCAACCCCGAGCAGCCATCGCCGACGCATTCAACCCTCCCGATGGACGCCGGACAGGCCCTGATCGCGATGCGAGCGAACGCTCGCGTTACGTCTGCCCGACCCCCCCTGCCCCCCCTTAAGAAGGGGCAGGGGGGGTCGAGACTCGACGATCGCCCGTGGACCGGTGCTCGGTTGACCTTCCCCCTCGTTCGCCTTAAGATCCAAGCCTGCTCATCTACAGGGTCATTACCGATGTCGAAAGCCGTGACACGCCGGTCCGCTGCGGCGACCGACCGCGCCCGCGCCCGGTGATGCTGAGGCCGCACCGTCCACACCCGGCCTCGCGGCGTCCTCGTCTCCCCTAATCACATCCGTCTGGCCTCGTGAACTCGAGGGAGCTGATCCGATGGAAGCACACGACTCGACCCCGATTCCTCCGTCAGTTGCTGCCGACGCTAATCCAAGTGGCTCGGCCGTACCCGCCGGCGTGGCCGGCCGCCCCGGCGGCGGTCGATCCGGAGCGGTCCGTCTCTGGGCCCTGGGAGCCGGGGCCGGGGCCGTCCTGGTGTCCTGGCTGCTGATCGAGGCCACACACGACAGCTTCAAACCCAAGGGCACGGCGATGCCGTTCGTGGGTTCGACGTTCCTGTTCGCCGGGTGGCAAGAGCGGGCCACCGCCGGAACCCGGAACGCGGCACTGGCCCTGGGGCTGACGGGCGCCGCCGTGGGGCTGGCGTTGGGCCTGGCGGGGGGGCTGGCGCGCCGATCCGCCCGGGCCGGCGTCGTGGCGGCGTTCCTGGGCGTGGTGCTGGGTGCGGCCGCGGGAGCCGGAGCGGCCCTGGCCGCAGTCCCGCTCGCGACCCGGATCCACGACCGGGATCCCGGCAGCTTGTCCGTCGAGATGGCCTCATCTCTGCTGGTGCATGGCCTTCCCTGGGCGGCTGTCGGCGCCGCGGGTGGGCTGGCATTCGGGATCGGACTTGGCGGTCGCGACCGGACCGGTCGCGGCCTGCTGGGGGGCCTGCTGGGTGGCATCGCCGGGGCATTCGTCTACGAGGTGATCGGCGCGCTGGCCTTGCCAGGCGCCAAGACCATCGACCCCATCGCCGCGTCGTGGGGCATCCGCTTGCTCGCACAGATCCTGGCAGTGATCCCCGCCGCAGCGGGGGTTGCGGCGCTCGTTCCCGATCGAGCTGACCGGCGTTCCTAGAGCGCCTCGCGCCCGGGCTGGATCCGGTCGGGGGACGGAGCCTGTCACGCGACGTTAGGTTTTGCCGGAAATCGCGACACGAAGTTTTGCCGCGGCCTCGATAGGCGTACAGTGAGGGCCGGTGCCTCGGCTCACATCCCCGATGGAGGACGACCCATGCCGCGCCCGATCCCTCTGCCCGTACGCCAAGCCATCTGGCGGCGCTACCAGGATGGCCAGGACGGCCCCACCATCGCTCGGGCCCTCGACCTGCCCCCGCGCACGGTCCGCCACCTGCTCGACCGCTTCGGCCGTGGCGATCCGGCCCCCCTGGCCCCGTCGTACGACCGGTGCGGGGCGGCGACGCCCAAGCCCGACGAGGCGCTGGTGCGAGCGGCCCTCGACCTGCGGCGGCAACATCCGACCTGGGGGGCCGGACTGATCCGCGTGATGCTGGGCCACCGACTCCCCGAGGATCCGTTGCCGACCACCCGGACGCTCCAGCGCTGGTTCCACCGCGCCGGCCTGTCCCCGGCGCCGGCGGGGCGCCGACCCGCCGCCGACTCGCGCCGGGCGCAGCGGCCTCACGAGGTCTGGCAGATGGACGCGGCCGAGCTGGTGAAGCTGCGATCCGGTCAACTCGTCTCCTGGCTGCGGATCGTGGACGAATGCAGCGGCGCGGCCCTGTGGACCGCGGTTTTCCCCCTGGGCCGTTGGACCCAGGTCCCGCCCACGGCGACCCAGGGGCAACTGCGGCTGGCCTTCTCCCGCTGGGGCCGGCCCCAGCGGTTGCGGGTGGACAACGGGGCGCCGTGGGGGACGCGCGGCGACCTGCCGACCGACCTGGAATTGTGGCTGCTGGGCGTGGGAGTGGGGGTGGTCCCCAACCCGCCGCGGCGCCCCCAAGACAACGGGGTGGTGGAGCGGTCGCAGGGGACGGGCAAGCGGTGGGGCGAGCCCTGGACCTGCGACGATCCGGAGGAGTTGCAGGCGCGGTTCGCGGTCCTGGACGAGATCCAGCGGCGGGAGTATCCCAGCATCGGCGGCCGGAGCCGATGGGAGGCCTTCCCGGGGTTGGTCCACTCCGGGCGGGCCTATACGCCGGGGTGGGAGGAGGGCCACTGGGAGCTGGCGCGGGTCGCGGCGGGCCTGGCCGGTTACGCCGTGCGGCGGCGCGCCGACGCGACCGGGACGATCTCGTTGTACAACAGGCGTCATTATATTGGGAAGATTAATAGACATAAGACTGTGTATGTAATGTTCGACCCGGAGACCTACGCCTGGGTCGTCGCGGATCACGAGGGCTGCCAGTTGAGTCGTCAGCCGGCGACCCATATCAACCGTGAGGATATCATGAATCTGAGGGTGTCACTCCGAGACCAGAGGACATAACGACAGGTCGCGGCAAAACTTCGTGTCGCGATTTCCGGCAAAACCTAACGTCGCGTGACAAGCCCCCTCCTACAGAGGGACCCGGTGGTCTGCTTGTAGGAGGCGGCTCTGTCCGCCGATCTTCGGACTCGTGATCCGCTCTAAATAGATCCACCCAATGGGGAAAGTAGCGACGAGCGGGATGTAGGGTGGGCTCTGCCCACCGACGAGAGGCCCTCATCGGTGGGCAGAGCCCACCCTACTTTCCCTCTTGCGTGGATCTATTTAGTAGGAGTCGGAGCTGATGACCTCGCCATTCGCCTTGGTCCCGACGGCCCACCAGGTCATCCGGTTGATGCTGTCCTTGACGAATCGGACGCTGCCATCGGCGAACAGGACGTTGCAACCGCCGGGGTGGTTGCTGGCGGAGCCGATGGTGAAGCTGGCGTCCGGCCAGGGTGCTCCCCCGACCTGGAAATTCTCCCGACAGCCGCCGATCGGGTACTGGCGATCGTTCGGCGTCTGGATGGAGTTGAACATCGAGTAACCGCTGGCGCCGAGGCCCCACCGCCAGCCTTTCATGTCGGTGACGCCACTGTTGGTCGCCGCCTGGAACGCGAGGACGCAGGCCTGGAGATTGTTGAGGAAGGCCGGCGGATTGGAGTACGCGTCGTAGATGGTGCCGGGGTCGGTGGGGGCCACGGACGCGACGCCCGCCGACATGTTACCCCGGTACTTGCTCGGCGGAGTGGCACCGCCGAGCGCCGAACCCCGACCGTCGCCGACCAGCCACTCGGCGTAGGCGACAGTGTTCGAGGTACCGTCGGTGCAGTGCCTGACCCCGTAGGCCAGTGCGAACGTGAACATCCCGGTCGAACCGGAGGGTTGCTGATTGTATAAGGGCGGTCCCCCGGTGGCGTTCCAGTAGTAGAGCGGCAGGCCGGTCGTGCCGAAGCAGGAGGCATAATCGTTGATGTTCTGCTGACCCCCGCCGCAGTAGGGATCGGACGGGCACACGAACGAGTTGATCACGGCGTGGGTGGCCGTCGTATTGATGCCCCCCGTTCCGTCGCTGGTCGTCGTCCCCGTGGCCAGCGGGCCCCAGTTGAAATTGATCGCGTTGTACAGCGGCATCTGATCCAGATACCCGAGCATGAGGGCCTGAGCGCTCCATGACGCCCAGACCCCGGGATCATTCGCCGTGTCGACCGGATTTAACGAGGTCCCCAGCGGGAAAACATCGCTGGACGTGTGGTAGTTGTGCAGCGCGAGGCCGATCTGCTTGAGGTTGTTCGTGCACTGCGAGCGACGGGCCGCCTCGCGCCGACTGGACCGCCGGCAGCAAGAGGGCGATGAGTACGGCGATGATGGCGATGACCACCAATAACTCGATCAGCGTGAAGCCGCGACGTGATGACGAACTCACGGTAGTCCTCCTCGGAACTCGGTTCTGTGTGCGGAACGGCGCCTCCGAAGCGAGTACGGGATCGGCACGATGGGGGTGGATGAAAACGGGCCGCGCGATCGACTCGCGGCCAGCCGGTCGCTCAGTGCGATTTCCTCCCTTCAGCCTTCGCTTTGGCCTTGGCCTTGTTGTCGGCGATGATCTGCTCGCGATAATTCTGCATGTACTGTTGGACCTTCTTCGCCTGCGCCGCGTTCGACGGGGGCCGGCTTGGACCTATCCCCACAGCCGACCATCAAGCAGGGGATGACGAGTGCGAGCAAGACGAGAAGAAGCACCCCCATGCGATAGCGAGGATCGTGCGCAGCCATCAAGAAGCCTCCTTGGCCTGTGGAATCTCTTCGGGCCGAGACGGAGGTGGCATCGATGCAGCGGACCGATGAGCGCGCAGCAGAGCACACCCAGTCCCAGATGCATTGACTTGTTGAAGCACGACAGAAAAAAGAACATGCACCAGGGAGGCTACATCGCCCCCCACGCCGGTGTCAAGGGCCTGGAGGCCCTGTTTGGCGAGATTGGGTAGGAACCGGGCCGCGACGAGCGGTATGATGACGCCCGGTTGGGCCCGATGCTTCTCGCCGCTCGCCGCGCGCGGTGGCCGCGGCGTCCGGCGGGAGACGGGACTTTGGGGATCCGGCCGTCATGAGACGAAGACATTCGGCACGCCAAACCGTGCTCCTCCTCGCCGTGCTCGTTCGAGCCTCGACCGCCGCGGGTCAGGTGGTCGAGACGATCGAACCGCCGTCCTGGTGGGTCGAGCGAGACGAGCAGAGGGTGATGTTGTTGATCGAAGGGTCCGGTCTGGACGGGGCCGAGGTCCGCGTCGTGCGCGGGCCGATCAAGGTGGCGCGGATCGAGCCGGGGCGACGGGGCCATGCCTTGTTCGTCAACGTCACGATCCCCGGCAACGCCGATGCGAGCCGCTGCGAATTGGAGGTCTCCGCGGGGGGAAAGTCCATTCGCCGGCCCTGGGAGCTCGTCCCCAAACCGGCACGCCGCCCGGCGCCGATCGGGCCCGACGACGTCCTCTACCTGGTCATGATCGACCGCTTCGCCAACGGCGATCCCGCCAATGACGAGCCGGCCTCGTCCGAGAAGATGCTCGACCGCCGCGGCGCCCACGCCTACCACGGCGGCGACTTCGCCGGCATCCGCCGAAGGCTCCCCGACCTGGCCGATCTCGGCGTCACGGCGGTCTGGCTCACCCCGATCTACCGGCAGTCGCCGACGTGGTTCGACGTGACCATCGCGGGCACGCCGCGGAGGTTCGCCGACTTCCACGGCTACTCCGCGGTCGATTTCTACGACACCAACCCCCGGTTCGGCTCGCCGCAAGACTATCGCGCGCTGGTGGATGAGGCCCACCGGCTCGGCCTGAAGGTGATCCAGGACCAGGTGCTCGGCCATACCGGCCCCAAGCACCGATGGGCCGTCCGCCCGCCGACCGACGACTGGTTGCACGGGCCGATCGACCGCCCGCCGGTGTGCACGTTCCGATTCGAGGCGCTGACCGATCCCCACGCGCGCGAGGCCGACCGACGAGGTGTCACCGACGGCTGGTTCGCCGGCATCCTGCCCGACCTGAACCTGCGCGACCCCCGCGCGGCCCGTTACGCGGCCCAGCAGTCGCTGTGGTGGGCCACGCTCTTCGAGGCCGACGGGATCCGGCTCGACACGTATCCGATGAGCGACCGCACCTTCTGGCAAGACTGGAGCCGGCGGCTCAAGGCGGTGCATCCCGGGATGCGGGCTGTCGGCGAGGCGTGGATCACCGACGCGGCCGACCTGAGCTTCTTCCAGGGCGGGCGCACCGGCTGGGACGGGATCGACCCGGGCATGGACGCCGTCTTCGACTTCCCGCTGTATGCCGCGGCCACCGCGGCATTCTCCGGCAAGGCGCCGGCCTCGGTCCTGGCGCAGGCGCTGCGGCGTGACGGGCTGTATCCGCACCCCGAGTTGCTGGTGACGTTCCTGGACAATCACGACACGCCGCGGCTGGCCGCCGTGCCGGGCGTGACGCCCGCGCGGCTCCGCCTGGCGGTCGCCTTCCTGCTGACGACGCGGGGCATCCCGCAGATCACCTGGGGCGACGAGATCGGCCTGCCCGGGCACATGGACGACCGACGCGACTTCCCCGGCGGCTTCCCCGACGACCCGCGCGACGCCTTCGCCGCGGCCGGGCGGACCGCCGAGGAACAGCGGCTCTTCGCGACGTACCGCGACTTCCTGCGGCTCCGGAAGACCTGCGCCGCCGTGCGCCGCGGCACCCTCACCGAACTGGTCGCGACCGAGACGACCTACGCCTATCTGCGCCAGCACGGGACCGATCGCCTGGTCGTCGCACTCAACCTGGGGCAGAATCCGGCCGAGGTGACGCTGCCGCCCGAGGTCTCCCGCGCGGCCGAGCGCCTCGCCGGCGAGGGCCGGTGGGTCGACATCGCCGGAGGTCCGCGCCTCGAGTTGCCGGGCGAGTCGGCCGCGGTCTTCCGGCTGGCTCGATAAAGAACGCGATCGTCAACGTCAATATCTCACGTTAGAGCGCTTAACGAATGGATGGCACACGTGCTTCGGCCTCGAGACCGGGCCGGGGCCTCGACCCCTCCGTGCCCCCCCTTCTCAAGGGGGGGAAAGTCAGGGAGGCCCGCCCCGCTTCATCCCCCCCTTACGAAGGGGGGGCACGGGGGGGTTCTCCGGGCGATGCAACGCAAACGTCAAGCGCTCTAGCGGGCATCCGGCACAGCCAGAGGATCGCGATCGCATCGAGGACGGCCTTGCCGATCCAGTCGATGCTCCGCGCACCGCCGACGGCGAAGATGACGAAGCCTCCCGCCATGCAGGCCGCGACGCCGCCGAAGACGAGGGCGAATCGGTGCCGGTCATCCCAGTCCCGGCTCGACGTCCACCGAGCGACGAGGACGAGGACCGCGAAAACCCAGGCGACCCCGGCGATCAGCGTGACTTCGAACGGGACCGCAGGCAAGGCGCCGTAAGCGAGCAAGACCAGGACGCTCCAGGGCAGACCGAACAGGAAGGCGGTCCATCCGACGAGCCAGGGACCAGGCGCCGAGCGGGTGGTCTCCCATGGTCTCGGTCGTGGCGCCGTCCACCGGCTGAAGGCGGCCGCCACCAGGATCGCGATGGCCGCGATCGCCAGGAGGATGGCCAGCAGCGGCGGCTGATATTCCGGCATGTGGAAGACCTTGATCCGCGCGACCTGGGTCCAGGAATACCAGGCGACGAAAGAACCGAGGAGGAAAGCGAGGCTCGCGACGACGAGCCCCGGCTTCCCGACCCAGGGCTCATCGCGCCGCGACGGGAAGAGCAGCTCCGCGAGCCGGACCGGAAGCACGACGACCCAGACGCTCTCATACCCGAGCGCCCAGAGGAGGTAGACCGTGTTGACCCCCCACGCGCGTCCATATTCATGGCCGGCGAGCCCCACCAGCGGGGCCAGGGACGTCTGCTGGATGAGGCACTCCTCGGCGACCGCCAGGGCCACGCCGAGCAGCAACAGGCTGACCCACCCGCGCCGCCCGCGCCGGACCGCCTCGCGGATCAAGAGCGCCCCGCAACCCCAGGTCGCGATCTCCGGGATCAGCACGAACAGGAAACTGATCCGGGTGGCCCCGTACAGCACCTCGGAAACGATCGGCGCCAGCAGGAGCAGCGCGACAGCCGGTGCCGCTCGCCGCCAGGCCGACGAGCCATCTCCGGACGCGTCCGGCCCGGGCCGGGGGAAATCTTTACCGGAGCCCATCACATGCCCTAAGATGAACCTCAGAGGGAAGAATCTCATGGCTAAGTATCTCGCGCAAGATATTGCCGTCAAGCCGGGAGGCTTCGCGGTCGAGCTCGGCCGATCCTCGGGATCCCGGCGAGGCGCTGGGCCGGGAGCTCAGTACGGCGGTGATCTTGTTTCACGAGGCGGTCGCCGCGCGGCTGGGGCTGAGCGCCGCCGAATGGAGGTGCCTGGGGCTGCTGGATCGTGAGGGGGCGGCCACGGCGGGTCGCCTGGCCGAATTATCCGGCTTCACGACGGGGGCGATCACCGGCATCGTGGACCGCCTCGAGAAAGCCGGGTACGTGCGGAGAGAGCCCAATCCGCGGGACCGGCGCAGCGTGATCGTTCGCCCGCTCGAGGTCCCGGCCCTGCGAGAGCAGGTCACGCCGATCTTCGAATCGCTCGGGCGCACGATGGCGGCCGTCGCCGGTCGTTACAGCGCCCGGGAACTCGCCGTCATCCGGGACTTTCTCGAAAGGAACATTCAGACGCTTCGCGACGAGACCGCCAAGCTCACCCAACAGGGCGCGAAGACGCCCCCGTCAACATGACTTCCACGATCGATCCATGCGGCCGGGGGCGATCCCGCTCGCCCCGGTTGCTGGGCGGCGGGGCCGAGAGATTGTGAAGCCATCGATTCCGGATCCCCCATTCCGGATTCCGGATGCAAGAATCCACCATCAGAGTGAGGGTACTGCGTTTCCGGCTGGGAAGTGGTTAAATTGATCAGGTGGCACGTGGATTGATGGGCGCAGCCTCCTGGCACGCTGTCACGAACCCTCGACGGTTCCGTAACGAATGGATTGGGAGAGGGTGCGCCGCCGCAGGCGCAGGCCGTCGAGCGAGGGCTGGAGATAGGGGATCTGGGAAGGATAGAACAGGAGCCTGGACCGTGGTCGGTCAGATGCTGCGGGGGCTGGAGGCGCGGTTTCCCTGGCTGGCGCGATGGGCCGGCGGCCGGCTCGATATCGAGTTGCCCGCCCTGGGATTGAGCCTGCTGATGCACGGGCTGATCCTGGCGAGCCTGGCGTTCGCCGGGTACCAGGTGCACCGCGAGTCGCAGCGGGAGTTCCGGTCGGAGCTGATGGACACCCGCCTGGCGTCGGACTCGACCTTCCAGGACCTGGACCAATCGGCCGAGCGGCCGGCCGAGGTGGCGGCGGCGGGCTCGTTCGCCCCCAACCTGGCGGCCACGATCACCTCGGCGCCGAGCACGGCCGGCGGCGTGCCGGTGTCGGCCGCGCCGGAGGACGCGACCCGCGCTGGCCCCCGAGCTGGCCCGGCTGGACGTCCGCCGCGCCACCGAGGTCGCCGTGCCCACGGCCAACCTGCTGGGCCGGACCGTCTCGATCCGCGGCAACGGCGCCGAGACCGTCGGCGGCGTCGAGGGCGCCGTCAACCGGATCGCCATCGAGATCATCCGCCACCTGGAGCAGGGGCCGACCCTGGTCGTCTGGGCGTTCGATGCCTCGGGCAGCCTGCTGGCCGAGCGGCAGCGGCTGGCCAAGCACATCGAGACCGTCTACACCCACATCAAGCAGCTCGACGAGAGCAGCCTGGCCGCCCACAGCGGCCTCTTGACCATGGTCGTCGCCTTCGGCCAGGACCGCCAGCCCATGCTCCCCAAGCCGACCGACGAGCTCTCCGAGGTCCTCGCCGCCATCCACGATGTCCCCCTGGACGAGACCGGCAAGGAGAGCACGTTCACCGCCGTCGGCGAGATCGCCACCAAGTGGGGCCGCTACAAGGGCGTCCAGAGCCGCCCCTATCACACCATGATCATCGTCGTGACCGACGAGAAGGGCGACGACGAGAGCCGGCTCGAGGACGCCATCGCGGTCTGCCGCCGGGCCAAGGTGCCGGCCTACGTCCTCGGCTCGCAGGCGATCTTCGGCCGCCTCAAGAACTACGTCAGGTACGTCGACCCCAAGACCAAGCAGGTCTACAACGGCCTCGCCGTGGACCAGGGGCCCGAGAGCATCATGCTCGAGCAGATCCACATGCCCTTCTGGTACGGCGGGCCGCAGTACGAGGTCCTCGAATCGGGCTTCGGGCCCTATGCCCTCAGCCGGCTGGCCGCCGAGACCGGCGGGATCTACTTCATCACCCGGTACGACACCCGGCGCATGGGCTTCGACCCGGCGCGGATGCGCGAGTACCGCCCCGACTGGATCCCCCGCGAGAAGTACGAGAAGCAGATCGAGCATTCCCCGCTGCGCCAGGCCGTGCTCAACGCCGCCCAGATCACCCAGCAGCGCCTGCCCGGCATGCCCAGCCTGTACTTCCCGCCGGCCGACGCCCCCGAATTCAAGGACGCCATGGCCGCCAACCAGGCGATCGCCGAGCGCACCGCCTACACCGTCAACGAGGCCCTCGCCCCGATCACGGCCGTCGCCAAGCTCCGCGACCGCGAGCCCTCCCGCCGATGGCAAGCCCACTACGACCTGATCCGCGGCCGGCTCCTGGCCATGAAGGTCCGCTGCTACGAGTACAACTGGGCCTGCGCCCTCATGAAGAAAGACCCGCGCAAGTTCAGCAACCCCAGGGCCAATGCCTGGCGGCTCGCCCCCGACACGGCCATCCGCTATAGTGACACGGCCGTCGCCGCCGCCCGCGAGGCCGAGGCCCTCCTCCACCGCGTGGTCAACGAACATCCGGCCACCCCCTGGGCCCTGCTCGCCCAGCGCGAGCTGAGGGATCCCCTGGGCTTCAAGTGGGAGGAGACCTACGTCCCGCCCATCCGCCGGAACAACAACGCCGCCGAAGCCAAGAAGAAGAAGAACGATCCCAAGCCGGCCAAGCCGGCCGAGCCGCCCAAGCTGTAGGGCTCGCCTTCGGCTCGCAGTGGTCAGTGGTCAGTGAAGAGGGGAGCGGGAGGCGCGTCGCCATGCCGAGTAATCGGCGGTCTCCCGGACGGGCGGCGGCGGCCCGTCGGATGTCCGGAAACCCGCGCCCGACGGAGCGCCGGGAAAAAGTCTCCCGGCGGAGAGCCTCGAAAGCTTAGAATGAGGTCGAGGATTCGATACCTCGCACGCCCGTCTTGGTTTGTCTTCATGGACCACTGAAGCGAGCGAAGCGAGCGATAAGAGGGCCACGCGTCATGGAACTGCGTCCTGCTGATCCCTTGATGGATGATATCTACCACCTCGCGGATCTGGAGGGAGCCGGTCCGCAGTCGGGTACGGGAGACCACTCCGCGGCGACGATGGAGGTCGCGCCGGTCGTGGTCGGGTTGGGTGATTCAAGGGGCGGGAACGGGCCGCCGGCCTCGGGATCGGGGGCCACCGGTGCGGAGGCGGCGGCGGCACAGGGCGCACCGGCGTCGCCGTCGGCGAATGGGGTTGAAGGCGGATCGAGCGGGGTGGCGGAGGCCGTTGCGGGGACGAGCGCGCCGGCGGCCGCGGCCCGGGCCCCGAAGGTGGCGAAGCTGCGGCCCCGGCGCCGCGGCCGGATCCGGCTGGCGCACCTGCTGCAGGCCTGGAGCTTCTCGCTGGTCGTGCACGCGGCGATCCTCTCGGCGCTGGCCTTCGCCACGTTCACCGCCTCGGACGCGATCAAGCCGGCCGTCAATTTCGACTCGGCGCTGGCGGGGCATCGGGCCGGCGAGCAGGAGGTGCTGCCGATCTACGCCGATCCCGATAACGTCGAGCGCAACAAGACGATCGGCGACGAGCACGCCAGCGACCCCCGCGAGCCGGCGATGATGGTGGTCGGCGACGAGGGCGGCGATGGAGAGGGCGATGAGAGCGGCGGCGTGATCGTCGCCGGCGGGTTGGGCATCGGCCGGCCGTCGGCCACGCCCCGGGTCCGCGGCGCCGGCCGGGGGCGGATCAACGAGAACGCCAGCCTGCCCGGCGTCAAGATCGACGGCCTGGCCCGCTCGCCCTTGAACCTGCTGCCCATCGCGCCGGCGGCCGACCTGGGCGGCGGCGGCAAGATCGCCGGCGACCCCATCTTCGACGTCAAGGAGATCGGCGTCGCGATGGATCAGCTCGCCCGCGAGATCATCCGCCACCTCAAGGACCAGAAGGTCACCGTCGTCTGGCTCTTCGACGAGTCGATCTCGATGGAGGACGACAAGAAGACCGTCCTCGAGAAGTTCGACCGCGTCTCCGGCGAGCTGAAGAAGTTCATCGCGCAGGACCCGGCGAAGAAGGCCGGCGTGCTGAACCACGCGATCGTCGGCTTCGGCCAGGGGATCGACTACATGCTCGAGAAGCCCCGCGACGACATCGACCTGATCGGTCGGGCCATCAAGAAGCTGCACGTCGACCAGACCGGCATCGAGAACACCATGCGGGCCGTCCGCGACGTCGCCGAGCATTACGCCGGGATCGTCCGCAAGGACCGCAAGGTGCTGATCGTGCTGGTGACCGACGAGTCGGGCGACGACGGCGCCGACGTCGAGGAGGCTCGTCAGGCCCTCAAGCGGAAGAACATCGCGCTCTACGTCATCGGCCGGCAGTCGCTCTTCGGCTACCCGTTCGCCCACCACCGCTTCGAGGATCCGGTCACCCACGACGTCTACCACCCGCTGATCCGCCGCGGGCCCGAGACCGCCGACCTGGAGCTCTACCAGTGGGACGGCCTCTACGACCGCTGGGACGAGCAGCCCTCGGGCTTCGCGTCGTATGAGCTGGCCCGGCTCACCAAGGAATCCGGCGGCATCTATTTCGTGCTCCCCAGCGAGGAGTTCATGCGGGTCCGCCACCGCGAGCAGGCCTACTCGATCACCCAGCTCAAGGAGTACCTGCCCGAGTACGATAATCGCCTGAACTACATCGAGAAGCGCAATGAATCCGTCCTGCGCAAGACGCTGCACGCCATCGTGATGCAGGGCCGCGACTTCATCTACCAGCGCGACTTCCCGATCGAGCACCCCAAGCTGGTCGAGGAGGCCCTCCGGGAGGGCGAGAAGGCGAGCATGAAGCTCAACGCCCTGCTGGAGATCCAGGCGCGGCTGGAGAAACTCCACCTGGCGCGGGATCGCGACCCCGAGAAGCGCTGGCAGGCGCATTACGACCTGATGCTGGCCCAGACGGTGGCCTTCCAGGTCAAGGCCTATGAATATCGCGCGCTGATGGCGGCGATCGTCAAGAATCCCCCCACGCCCAAGGGCCAGCCCCGCGCCGACCTGATGATCACCTGGGTCGTCGACCACGCCCGCGAGCCCCTGGCCCCCCACAGCGAGACCGCCAAGAAGTACGCCGAGGCCGAGCGGCTGCTCAAGGAGGTCATCGCCAAGCATCCCAGGACCCCCTGGGCCGACCTGGCGCAAGACATCCTCAACCGGGGCTTCTCGGTCAAGCTCAACGAGTGGCACCACAACCCCGACTACTACAATCGCGCGAAGTTCGTGCCCAAGTATTGAGGCGATGATGAAGGTCGCCCAACTTGCAGCCCGTGGCTTCCGCTCGCTTCGGAATGTGTCCTGGGAGCCCGGGAACCTGAACGTCCTCATCGGCCCCAACGGCTCGGGGAAGACCAACCTGGTCCTCCTCTTGAAACTGATCGCCCGATCGGCTCGCGGCGAGCTGGGTGATTTCGTCCTCAGGGCGGGCGGGATCGCTCCTTTGCTCTGGGATCGCCGGGCCGAAGAGTTGTCGCTGACACTGCGGACGACATCTGACGAGGTGGATCGGAATCGGGCTCCGCAGGATTGGACATACTCCCTTCGTCTCGTCCCGCGGGGCAGGGAGGGTTTTTATCGGGTTCAGCAAGAGAACCTGAAGCGCGTCCAAAGCGTCGTTTTCCTGGCCCGCGGGGCATCCTCCGGTCAAGTGCTCGGGGACAAAGGGGAGTGGATCAGGATCAAATCTGATGCCGATACGCTCTCTCCCGAAGAGACCTTGCTCGGGGCCTGCGGCGGGCCGTTCCCGCGAAGCCGAGACGTCGCCGCATTCCAGAATGACCTCGCAGGATGGTCGATTTACGATCCTCTGGACACGACTCCCGATTCGAGGATCCGTGAGCCGATCGTGGCTCGCTATGCCTCGCGAGTCGATGAGGACGGCGGCAACTTGATCAACGTCCTGCACACGCAGTACACCGGGAACCGCCAGTTCAAGAAGGACCTCGATGCGGCCATGACGGCCGCGTTCGGGGACGAATTCGAGGAACTGGTCTTCCCCCCGCCGCGGATCAGAGGATTCAACTCCGGGTGCGATGGAAGAGCCTGGAGAGCGAGGTCTCGGCGGCCGACCTCTCGGCAGGGACTCTCCAGTTCCTCTTCCTGATCACCTTGCTGGCGATGCCGAAGCCCCCGCCGCTGATCGTGATCGAAGAGCCCGAGCAGGGCCTGCACCCGACGATGCTTCCCATCGTCGCGGAACACGCCGTCGACGCCTCGCTGCGGACCCAGGTCGTGTTCACCACGCACTCGCCCTACCTCCTTGACAGCTTCGGCGATACCCGCCCCACCACGACCGTGCTGGAATGCCGCGAAGGTCAGACGGTGATGGAGACCCTGAGCGAGGAGCGGCTCGACTACTGGCTCCAAGCTTATTCGCTGGGCAAGCTCTTCACTTCCGGCATCCTGGAGGGCGAACGGTGAGGTTCGTCCTTTTCGTCGAAGGCCACACCGAGAAGAAAGGGATCGCAGGCTTTCTCAAACGCTACCTCGATCCGCCCCGCTTGCGTCAGCCGGTCGGCATCAAGGTGATCCGCTTCGACGGCTGGTCCGACCTGCTCAAGGACCTTCCCCAACTTGCGAGGCTCCATCTCGACGACCCGAGCATCGCGAGGAGACGATCGGCTTGATCGCCTTGCTGGACCTGTACGGGCCGACGATCTACCCGGGTCACGCGAGGACGGCGGACCGGCGGGTGGCCTGGGCCAAGAAGCATTTTGAGTCGGCGGTCGACCACCCGAAGTTCCGGATGTTCTTCGCAGTCCACGAGATCGAGGCGTGGTTCCTGAGCAACCCGGCGCTCTTTCCCAAACCGCTCCAAGCCTCGCTCAAAGCGAAAGCCCGGAATCCCGAAGGCGTCGATTTCGATCGTCCGCCCAAAGTCTTGTTGAAGCACCTCTATCGCGAGAAGATCAAGCGAGAATATCGTGAGGTCACGCAGGGCAGCGAGTTCTTCTCGAAACTCGACCCTGCAGCGGTGGCCAGAATCTGCTCACACTTCCGCCTCATGATGGAGGAGATGCTCGCCATGGCCGGCGAGGCAGGGCTCGGGGTTCGATGAAGCGATTCGAGGACGGGGCGTTCCCGGCAGCTTGCACGGGGTATCCGGCCAGGATCATGGACGAGTGTTGCGAGGTCCGGGACGAATAGCCGGGACTCATGACGTAACGAAGGCATCATCCTATCGTTCCATGGGTCATGGTCTATGAGTCCCGACTGGACGAGCCTACCACGAGGCCGATTTCGCGTAAAGCGGCCTGACACTCGGGGCATCCCCCGGTAGGATGGAAGCGGAGGCGAGCCATGATCGAACTGGACACCGAGCAGCGGCAGGTGATCGCACAGGGCCGGCCCGTGCGGATCGTCGATCCCTTGACGCAAGAGACCTACATCCTGGTCCGGGCCGAGGACTACGAGCGCCTGGCGGAATTGTCGCAGCTACCCGCGGACCGGCCTAATCCGGAGATCCGGCCCATGGTGCTCCGCTCGATGCAGGCGTTCTGGCGGGACCTGCCCGGACTGCTCATGAACCGGCGGAATCATCGGAAGTGGGCGGCGTACCACGGCGACGAGCGGGTGGCCATCACGCGGTCGGATGTCAACGCCTATCAGGAGTGCTTCCGCCGAGGGCTGGAACACGAGGAGTTCTACGTCGGGATCCTGGAGCCCGCTCCCGACGGCATCCCTCCGTGGGGGACGCTCGAGGGCGACTGGTCCCTGTACGAAGCGACGGAGCCGGGCGAGCCCCCAGTCGACGACGCATGAAGATCCTCGATCGGCTGCCCATCCCAAAGGAGCGCACCTCGCTGCGGTTCGGCGGCCGGTACGTCACGGTCCATCCCAACCAGATCCTGGTGTGGGTGAGCGTCCACATGGCCGGGCCCCTCGAGCCCGAGACGAACATCCCAAGGCTCCCGGCCCTGCTGGACACCGGGAACAACCTGGGCTTGTCGGTGCAGGACCGGCACTTACGCCAGTGGGCCGGGATCGCCCCCGACCTGCTGGGAGCCCTCGGGGAAATCGAGATCAATCGACAGGCCGCCACGCGACGGAGGGCAACCGCCTGGCTATACCCGAACATCCCCGGTCGCCAGGACGCGGACGACAGCCGGCCGCCGTTCCGGCTGAAGTTGAGCCAGGGGATCGCGGTGTACTCGCCGGACGCGGTCTCGCCCGGCCCGCGGCTGCCGCTGCTGGGGCTGCCCGCTTTTCTCGAGAACGACCTCGATTTCTGGCTCGATCCTGAACGGCGGCACGTCACGGTGCAGCCGCGCAC
Organism: uncultured Planctomycetota bacterium; assembly: GCA_963815795.1. Classification (GTDB taxonomy): domain Bacteria; phylum Planctomycetota; class Planctomycetia; order Isosphaerales; family Isosphaeraceae; genus JAKAUH01. The sequence goes on from CAWFIC010000019.1 coordinate 336,719, forward strand.
CTGGCGCAGGCCGCTCATCCGTCTCCTCTGCCGATCGTGACGCGACGGCGGGGCACTCTTTATGCGAGGTCCGATCGAGATCATGGACGACGAGCATGTCCCGGCAACGGGGGAAGGAAGGCGGGCGGCCGCGATCGGCTCGGTCCCGTCAATCCCCGGGTTGCCGGACCTCTGGTCGGAGACCACCGGCGACCCGCGCGTCGTGGTGGCGATCCTCGACGGGCCGGTGGACCGCGGCCATCGGTCGCTGCGCGGTGCGCATCTCGGGGTGATCGAGGCCGTGGTGCCTGCCGCGGCGGATCCGGGCGGCCCGGCGACGCGGCACGGCACGGCGGTGGCGAGCCTGATCTTCGGCCAGCACGGGCCGGACGGCCCGGTCTCCGGGTTGGCGCCGGGCTGCCGCGGATTGATCGTGCCGATCTTCGGCGACGCCGGGGCCCGAGCGGTTAACGAATGGATGGCCTACACGGTTGGGCCTCAAAGCCCAGCGGAAGCCTTGACCCCCCCTGGCCCCCCCTTCTCAAGGGGGGGAAATGGAGGGAGGTCCGCCCGTGTTGATCCCCCCCTTGAGAAGGGGGGGCCAGGGGGGGTTCTCTCGCGTCGATGCAATGCGAGCATGAAGCACCCTGGGCCCGACGAGCCTTTCCGGCCGGCGTGCTCGCAGCTCGAGCTGGCGCGGGCGATCCTGCTGGCGGTGGAGCGCGGGGCGTCGATCATCAACATCAGCGCCGGGCAGTACGGGCCGGCAACGTCGGCCGAGCCGATCCTGGCCGACGCGGTCAAGCGGGCGATCCGGCGCGGGGTGCTGGTCGTGGCGGCGGCCGGCAACGACGGCTGCGAGTGTCCGCACGTCCCCGCCGCGCTGCCGGGCGTGCTGGCCGTCGGCGCGATGGACGCGCTCGGCCGGCCGATGGAGTCGAGCAACTGGGGCGGGGCCTATCGCTCGGCGGGCCTGCTGGCCCCCGGCTCCGGGCTGATCGCCGCGCAGGCCGGTGGCGACCGCGTCGTCGTCGCCGGGACCAGCTTCGCCACGGCGATCGTCTCGGGCGCCGCGGCGCTGCTCCGGAGCCTGGCGATGGTCCGAGGGCGCGACGTGTCCGCGGCTCGCCTCCGCGAGATTTTGCTTGACTCCGCCCAAAAATGCCTCGATGATTCGATTTCGTGCCGCCGGCAACTCGCGGGGCGGCTGGACCTGGTCAGGGCCGACCGACTGCTGCGCTACGAGGACGTAGGCATGAGCGACGAGTTCCCCCTCTCTCTCCCCGAGAGCCCCGATGGCGGCGGCTCCGTCCCTCACGGCGCCACGGCGCCCTCAACCGGCATCGGCCGGCACGCTCCGTCGGGCGCCGAGCCGCCGCCCGTGGCCCACTCTCCGGCCGCCGCGGCCCCGGCATCCGGCCCGATCCGTGCGGGCTCGATCGTCCCGTCGGAAGGCTGCGGCTGCGCCGCCTGCCAGGCCAAGGCCGCCGCGGCCGGTGGGGGCGGCCTGGTCTTCGCGCTGGGCCAGATCGGCTACGACCCGGTCTCCGAGGCGCGCCGCGATTCGATCCTGCAGCACATGGGCGGCCCGGGGGCGAATCCCTGGAACCCCTCCGAGATGCTCGCGTATCTGAAGGACAACCCCTGGGAGGCCGCGTCGATCACCTGGACCTTGACCGTCGACCAGACCCCGCTGTACGCGATCGCGCCGGTCGGGCCGTTCGCCGGCCGGGCGTACGAATTCCTGCGGGAGTTCCTGGACGAGCAGCTCCGGGGCGAGATCGAGCTGGTCTCGATCGCCGGGCGGCTGAGCGGCCAATCGCGGCTGTTCAACGGCCAGGTCGTGCCGGTGGTGATCCCCGAGCTGCGCGGGCTCTATAGCTGGTCAACCGGCGCGCTCGTCAAGGCGGCCACCGGCGAGCCGCCGCCGGACTCGGCCCCGGCCGACCGCCGCGAGGCCTTCGCCCGCAAGGAGGCCGGCGTCCGCGGCTTCCTCCAGAGGATCTATCACGAGCTGCGCAATCTCGGCGTCACGGCCGAGGAGCGGGCGACGAACTACGCCGCCACCAACGCCTTCGAGGTCGAGAAGGCCTTCGAGGCAGCCCACAAGGAGGCGATGGAGCTCGACACCATCGAGGTCGAGCGGAGCCCGATCTGCCGTCCCGATTCCGACTGCTGGGACGTGAAGATCCATTTCTTCTACCCCGAGCGCCAGGTGCAGACCGTGCGCAAGGTGTGCCGGTTCACGGTCGATGTCAGCGACGTGGTCCCCGTGACCGTCGGCCCGATGCGATCCTGGTTCGTGCGATAGGTCCCATCCCCGAGGGCTCCGCCATGCGACTGCCCCAACTGTCCCCCTCGATCGAGCGTCGTTCACCCCTGACGTCCCCGGCCGGTCTCGGGCGAGTTGAGGTCCAAGCTCAACGTCCTGGAAAAAACATCTGCGTCGGGGGCTGTGTCGCGAATGAAGGCTGCCCACAGGGTTGTCGGTGCGTCGGCTCGAATTGCGTGGAAAAATGAGAGAGTACCCCGGGTCACGGTGGATGTCAGCGACGTGGTCCCCGTGACCGTCGGCTCGATCCCGTTGTGGTTCGTGTGATAGGTCCCATCCCGGAGGCTTCCGCCATGCGACTGCCCCAACTGTCCGCCTCGGTCGAGCGTCGTTCACCCCTGATGTCCCCGGCCGGTCCGGGAGGAGGTGAGGTCCGACCTCAGGGTCGTCGACAGGTCTGCGTGGGGGGCTGTGACACGGATGACGCCTGCCCACAGGGTTGTAAGTGCGTCGGCTCGAATTGCGTGGAGAAGTAAGCGAGAGCCGTTAACGAATGGTCGGCCCACCAGTTTCGGCCTCGAGACTGCGCCGGGGCCTCGACCCCCTGATCCCCCCTTCGTGCTGCTTGGGCCTCGACCCCCCCTGACCCCCCCTTCGTAAGGGGGGGAGAACGGCGGCCCGCCCCTCTCCAATCCCCCCCTTACGAAGGGGGGGGCAAGGGGGGGTTCTGTCGCGTCGGTGCAATGCAAGTGTTAAGCGCTCGAGCAGCCCGGAGGACTCCCCCGGAGATCCGCGGCGGTCCCGTCCGAGATGACGCGGCCGACCCGCCCGGGAACGACCCGGCGCCGGAGCCCTTCGGGCTGCGCCCGCCCCGTCGGATTCGCGCTGCTCGCCCGCGGGAGAGGGCGGAGCGGAGGCCGCCGTCAATTCCCCGGCCGGGCGCCGGGCGGCCCAGCCGGTCGGTCGGCCTCCCGGATCCGGACGGTCCGGTCGGAGCTGGCCGAAGCGATCCGCGCGCCATCGGGCGAGAACGCCACGGAATTGACCATCCCGGAATGCCCGCGCAGGACCAGGACTCCCTGGCCGAAGGCCGGGTCCCAGATCCGGACCGTCCGATCGTCGCTGGCCGAGGCCAGCCGGCGGCCGTCGGGGGAGAAGGCCAGCCCGTGGATCTTGGCGGCGTGGCCCGCGAGTGCCCGAGTCTCCCGTCCGGTGGCGAGGTCCTGGATCCGGATCACCGGATCGTGTCCCCCCGTGGCCAGCCGGTGTCCGTCGGGGCTCAGGGCGATCGCGACGATCCCGCCGGGATGGGACATCGTGGCCCGGATCCGCCGGCCGGAGCCCACGTCCCAGAGCATCACGAAGCCGTCGTTGTCGCCCGAGATCAGGGTCTTGCCGTCCGGGCTGAAGACGACCGCATTGACCTCGAAGGCATGCCCGTTGAGCGGCCGGATCTCCCGGCCGGCGTCCGCGTCCCAGAGCTTGACGCCGTGGTCGTCGCTCCCCGAGGCCAGGACCTTGCCGTCCGGGCTGAAGGCCACCGAGAAGACGCGGTCGGTGTGGCCCCGCAAGACGTGGACCTCCCTCCCGGTGGCGACGTCCCAGACGCGGACCGTGCGATCGTCCCCCGAGGAGGCCGCGCGGCGGCCGTCCCGGCTGATCGCGACGCAGCGGACCTTGTCGGTATGACCCCGCAGGGTGCGGACGAGCTGGCCGGTGGACGGGTCGCGGAGCGTGACGGTCCGGCCCGCCAGGGCGGTGGCGATGAAGGAGCCGTCCGGGCCGAAGGCGACGTAAAGAGCCGCGTGCTCCTCCGACAACGTGCGGGCCTCCTGGTCCTGATCGACGTCCAGGATCCGGACGATCCCGTCCGTGCCGGCGGTGGCCAGGTGCACGCCATCCGGGCCGAACGCGAGATCCCAGATCGAGAGCGTCTTCACCTTGAGGATGCGCAGCAGGTAGCCCGTGGCGACATCCCAGAGGCTCACCGCCTGGCCGAGATGGCTGGCGGAGGCCAGCCGCTGGCCATCGGGGGAGAACGCCAGACGGACGACCGGGTCGAGGTTGTGAGGGTCTCGCAGGGTGAGGAGGAGGCGGCCGCTGTCGGCGTCGCGGAACCGGATCGTCCCGTCCTCCGCGCCGAGGGCGAGGATCTTGCCGTCGGGCGAGAAGGCGACCGGCTTTCGAAGTCCGCCGTAGGCCGGTCGCTGGCCGGCGGCGGTGGAGGCGGGGAGGATCACGTCGTCCTCGATGGTGCGCAGGAGCCGGCCGGTGGCGACGTCCCAGATCCGGATGGTGGCCTCGCTCCCGCCGGCGGAGGCGAGGGTCTTGCCATCGCGCGAGAACGCCATCCCGCCGACGGTGCCCGCGCGGTGGTCCGCGAGGGTCCGGACCGCCGAGCCGTCCCCGCCGTCCCAGAGCCTGACGGTCCCGTCCAGGCTGGAAGACGCCAGGGTCTTGCCATCGCGCGAGAACGCCAGCTCGAAGATGTCATCGGTGTGCCCCGGGGAGGTGCGGATGACCTGGCCGGTAGCGGCGTCCCAGAGGGTCACCGCGCGATCGTAGCCGGCCGAGGCCAGGCGGGCGCCATCCGGGTGGAAGGCAACGGCCATGACGACGGCGCCGGTGGCCATCGAGTGGATGAGCCGGCCGGTTCGCGCATCCCGGATCTTGACCGTCCGGTCGTCGCTCACGGAGGCCACGAGCCGTCCGTCGCGGTTGTAGGCAACCCCTCGGACGGGCTTGGTGTGTCCCGCCAGGGTCAGGCCCTGCGCATGGTACAGGCGGTCGAGGTAGTACCACTCGAAGCCGCGGAGGTCGGACTTCCCCGCCGGCGGGCGGGTCTCCTCGAGGTGGCTCAGCATCTGCGAGACATTGGCGTCGCGCCAGTCGCGCTCGGCCAGGTTGAGGCTGGCGGCGTAGGCCAGATGTCGGGCGATGTCCTCGCCGTTGAGGGCCTCGTCCCGCGCCGCGACGGCCGTGGACCAGCCCCAGGCCAGCCCGGCGACTCCGAGCATCGCGAAGATCGCCGCCGCGCCCGACAGGGCGGCGACCAGCCTGTGCCGCCGCACCCACTTGACCGCGCGCTCGACCCGCGAGGCGGGCCGGGCCAGGATCGGCCGGCCGTCGAGCCATCGGTTCAGGTCGTCGGCCAGCTCGCGAACCGAGGGGTATCGGGCCGGAGGCTCCTTGCTCAGGCACTTCAGGCAGATGATCTCGAGGTCGCGATCCACCTGGGGGTTCCGCTCGCGGGGGCGAGGCGGCTCGTCATCGATGACCCGATGGAGGATCTCCAGCGCCGAGGTGCCCGAGAACGGCGGCCGGCCGGTCAGCATCGCATAGAGCAAGGTCCCCAGGCCGTAGACGTCGGTCGCCGTGGTGATCGCGTCCCGACGGCCCCGGGCCTGCTCGGGCGACATGTAGCCGGGCGTGCCCACCACGTGGCCGGTCGTGCTCTCGACCGCCGCCGCGTCCAGCCGCATGGCCAGGCCGAAGTCGATGACGTGCGGCTCGCCCCGCTCGTCGACCAGGATGTTCGAGGGCTTGAGGTCGCGGTGCAGGACGCCGCGCTGATGCGCATGCGCGATCGCCTCGGCCACGCGCGCCATCAGCCGGGCGATCGCCGCCGGCCGATCGCGGAACGAGTTCAGGCAACGGCCCAGGTCCTGGCCCTCGACCCGCTTCATGCTGTAGTAGAGGACGCCCTGGTGCTCGCCGCTATCCAGGACGGGGACGATGTGGGGGTGGTCCAGCGCGGCGACGGCCTCGGCCTCGCTGCGGAACAGCCGGATCTGCCGCTCGTCGGCCAGGATGCCGGCCTTGATCATCTTGAGCGCGACGATGCGGTTGAGCCGCTTCTGCCGGGCCTCGAAGACGACGCCCATGCCGCCCGAGCCGAGCCGCCTGAGCAATTCATATTCGCCGAAGCCGGCGCCCGGACGAGCGAGCGCCAGGCCGTCGAGGCCCTCGGCATCGTCCCCGGGGGACGGCCCGGCGGTGCTGGGCAGCCCGATCGGATCCGTCGCCCCATCCGCCGAGGCGGCCGTGATCGCCTCCGGATCGGCGGCCGGCTCGACCCGGTTCTCGGTCGGCTCCGGTTCGAGACCGGCGGCGGTCGGCCCGGCGTCGCGACCGGCATCGGTCGCCGCACGGACCGCCGACTCGGGCTTCCCGATCGGGCCGACCTCGTCGGTGGAGAGTTCCAACCAGACCATGCGGTCGGGGCAACTTTCCCGGTAGTCGGCCAGCGTCGGCGTCTGTCCCCGGCCCCGACGCAGCTCCTGGTCGAGCATCACCAGCTCGAGCCACGTCGCGAGCCGAGTCTCCCCATCCAGGTCGCCCAGGTAATCCTCGATCCGCGGCTCGCGCGAGCCGCGCCACTCGAGCTCGTACCGATCGCAAAGCTCGTCGATGAACAGCGGCCGCTCGTCGAAGGGCCAGGGCCGATCCCGTTTGTCGAACGTCACCATGAGCGAAGCCTCCCGATCGGGAGCGTGACACGCTCGCACGGCGGCGAGATCCGAGCCCGGCCACAATCCGGTCCGGGCGTCGACCTCTCGCCTCTACTCGTCTCCTTGCCGTCTGTCCTCCGACGCGACAGGCACGGCCGAAAATAGTCGGATGGGTGCAACCCACCGACGACGGCCGAGGCCATCCCGGTGGGTTGCACCCACCCTGCGGCGCTCATCGGTCGTCGTCACCGATCTTCTCCCAGACCAACCGGATGAGCTCGACCTTGCGCTCGACGGTGCGGACGGCACGACCGAGCCTGTGGGCGACCTCGGCGTTAGAAGCCCCCTGGATGCGCCACTCGGCGATCTGGCGGAGGGTCGGATCGGGGAGGGCGTCCAGGAGGTGCTGGAGCTGCTCGCGGAGGATGGCGGCGAACTCGGGGGCCGGTTCCTTGCTGATGGCCTGGGCGAGCAGGCCGGCCTCGTCGAGGGCGGTGGCGTGGCGAGGTCGTGCCGGCGCCGTGGCCTGATCGCCGTGGGTCGGCCGGCCGGAACGCTTCCAGCGGTTGTACCACCGGCGCCGGTACATGGCTTTCTTCACGGTGATGGCGGCGAGGATCTGCCAGAGGTCTGAACGGTCGTCAAGGCGGTCGAACAGGCCCCGCGCCGCGGCGTCGGCCAGCCCATTGAAGGCGCTCAAGGCGACGTCCTCGCCGTCCTCGACCGCCTGGTGTGGGCCTCGCCTCAGCCGTTGCCGCGCCACCGCGAGCACCCGGTCATCGTAGCGCCGCCAGATGGCATCGACGGCCTCGGGCCGGCCGGCCTTGAGACCCTTCAGCCATCGCGTGATCGAGCCGGGTTCCTCAGCCGACATGGTCATCTACCCGCCCGGTCGAAGGGCCTGCATCGGACGCGTCGGGCCGCCTCGCCATCGCGACCGCCGTACACCGCGCCGACACCGATTGTAAGCATGCGTTCGCGCGGCGATCAAGCGGCTCGATCGAGGGCGCGGAAGCGGCCGGGCATCCCGACCTCCCCGGGCTTTGTCGGAAACCTCCCCACCATGGGGTTTCCGAGGTTTCCGACGACCGACAGGGCCCCGCTGACCCTTCCGCGGCGTGGGACTCCATTCTCGGGCTGACGAGAATGTGCTTGACGCGAAGTCGCTATGGTTTGATGATTGGACCTCGTGCCCCGATGAGCCGAAGGGACGGCTGACCCGAGCGATGGTCTGCCGATCGAATGGCAACGAGGGATCTGTTGCCTCCACGGAGCGGGCTCGATGTCGCCGCGATGGGCGCCGGCGTGGTTCCGGCTGTCATCGACGACTCCGCGACGACCGGCCCGACGGCTGCGCGGCGCGGCCCGGATGATTCCTTGTCCCCCGATCCAGGAGCTTTCCCCGATGCGACTCCCTCGATTGTCTCCCTCCGTCGAACGCCGAAGCGCGACCATGGTCCCCGCCGACTCGGCCCGCGGCGATGCCGTACGGCCGCAGTGCAACATCAGGCTCTGCCAGGCGGATGGCGATTGCTCCGGCAACTCGCGATGCACCTCGTGCCACTCCGCGACGGGTTTGTGCGTCGCCTCGTAGGTGCACAGATCGATCCCCCGGGAGGCGTGGGCTCCGGGATCCATCGCGCGATCCGGCAACTCCGGGTCGGATTCCGTCTCCTCCGGCGATCCGTGAGCCGTTTCGATCAAGGGTTCTGCGGAGGCCGCGGGCCGGCGTCCGCGTCCCAGAGTTTGATGGTCCCGTCGTTGCCCGTGGAGGCGATTCGCTTGCCGTCGGGGGAGAACGCCACGCCCCAGACGCCATCGGCGTGCGCCCGGAGGACCAGGAGCTCCCGGCCGAAGGCCGGGTCCCAGATCCGCACCGTGCGATCGACGCTGGCGGAGACCAGCCGGCGGCCGTCCGGGGAGAACGTCAGATTGTTGATCGCCAGGGCATGGCCCTGGAGGACTTGCACCTCGTTTCCGCTGGCAATCTCCCAGACCTTGATCGTCGAGGCGGCGTCGCCCGAAGCCAGCCACCGGCCGTCCGGGCTGATGGCGATGCCGAGGATCTCATCGGGTCCGGCCTGGATCGCCCGGAGGCGGCGGCCGGTGGCCGGATCCCAGATCAGGACGAAGCCGTCGTCACCGGACGACGCCAGGATCTTCCCGTCCTTGCCGAACGCCACGGACCTCACTTCGTTGATGTGCCCGTCCAGGGTCCGGAGTTCCCGGCCCGCGTCCGCATCCCAGAGTTTGACGGTCCGGTCGTTGCTCGCCGAGGCCAGCGTCTTCCCGTCCGGGCTGAACGCCACGTCGCCGACCTGGGCGGTATGCCCCTCGAGGGTACGGATCAGCGCCCCGGTGGCGACGTCCCAGACCCGGACCGTTCGGTCCATGCTCGCCGACGCGATGCGGCGGCCGTCGGGGCGGATCGCAACCGACAGAATCGAGCCGGTGTGTCCCGGGAGCGTGCGGACGGGCCGGCCGGTCGCCTGGTCCCAGATCGTGATGGCCCCGTCCTTGCCGGCGGTGACCAGGTACGAACCGTCGGGCCCGAAGGCCACGGCCCTCGGCGCATCCTTGATGAGCAGGGTGCGGGCCTCCTGGTCCCTCGAGATCTCCCAGAGCCTGACCGTGCCGTCCCAGGACGCCGACGCCAGATGCACCCCATCGGGGCTGAAGGCGACGTCATAGATCGCCTTGCTGTGGCCCTGGATGGTGCGCACCAGGGAGCCGGTCGAGACGTCCCAGAGGGCCATATGTCCCATGAGGCTGGCGGAGGCGAGGGTCTTGCCGTCGCGCGAGAACGCCAGGCTCAGGATGATGTGCGGGTTGGGGAGATCGGCGAGGTCGCGAACCACCGAGCCGGTCGCCGCGTCGCGGAGCTGGATCTTCCCCGCGCGGGCCCCGGTGGCGAACATCTTGCCGTCGGGGCGGATCGCCAGGCAGACGAAAGGAGCGGTCCCCTCGCCCCGGATCGTGCGGATCAGCCCGCCGCCGGCGACGTCCCAGATCCGGATGACAGGAGTGGAACCGGCGATCGAGACCAGGGTCCGGCCATCGGCGCCGAAGGCGATCTCGCCGACGGTGCCGACGGGATGGTCCTCGAGCGAACGGATCGGCTTGCCGGTGTCGACGTCCCAGAGGTTGATCTTGCCGTCCCGGCTCGTCGAGGCGAGGGTCTTGCCATCGCGAGAGAACGCGACGTGCTCGATCAACCGAGTCGGGTCGTGCCCGAGCAAGCTGCGGATGGGCTGGCCGGTGCCGGCGTCCCAGAGGATCAACTCCCCCTTCGCACCGGCCGACGCCAGGCGGGCGCCGTCCGGGTGGAAGGCGACCGCGTGAACGGGCTGGCCGGCGGCCGCGGACCGGATCACTCGTCCGGTGGCGGTATCCCAGATCCTGATGGTCCGGTCCCAGCTCGCGGAGGCGATGCGGCCGCCGTCGGGGCTATAAGCGACGCCCCTGACGACCCCGGTGTGCCCCTCCAGGGTCCGCCCCTGCGCCCTGGCCAGGCGGTCGAGGTAGTACCACTCGAAGCCGCGCAAGTCGGCCTTCCCCTGCGGCGGGCGGGCTTCTTCGAGGCGGCGCAGCACGTGCGCGACATTGACGTCGCGCCAGTCGCGCTCGGCCAGGTTCATCGTGGCCGCATAGGCCAGGCGGCGGGCGACGTCCTCGCCCTCCTCGGCCCTGTCTCGCGCCGCGACGGCCGCCGACCAGCCCCAGGCCAGCCCGGAGATCCCCAGGATGGCGCCGATCACCGCCGCGCCGCAGAGCGCGGCGATCAGCTTGTGCCGCCGCACCCACTTGACCGCGCGCTCGACCCGCGAGGCGGGCCGGGCCAGGATCGGCCGGCCGTCGAGCAAACGGTTCAGGTCCTCGGCCAGCTCGCGGGCCGAGGGGTATCGGTCCGGAGGCTCCTTGCTCAGGCACTTCAGGCAGATGATCTCCAGGTCGGGATCCACCCGGGGGTTCCGGTCGCGGGGGCGGGCCGGCGGCTTCCAGGCGACATCGTGCGTCACTCTCCGGCACGTGTCGCCGGCGAACGGCGGCGCGCCGGTCAACAGCGAATACAGGACCGCGCCCAGTCCGTAGACGTCGGCCGCCGTGGTGATCGCGTCCGGACCCCCGCAGGCCTGCTCGGGCGACATGAAGCCGGGCGTCCCCACGGCGTGGCCGTTGGCATGCTCGATCGCCGCCGCGTCCAGCCGCATGGCCAGGCCGAAGTCGATGATGTGCGGCTCGCCCTGCTCGTCGACCAGGATGTTCGAGGGCTTGAGGTCGCGGTGCAGGATGCCCCGCTGATGCGCATGGTCGATCGCGACGGCCGCCCGCGCCACCAGCCGCGCGGCCGCCGCCGGGTCATGACGGAATCGGCCGATGCACTTCTGGAGATTGCTGCCGGCGATCAGCTTCATGCTGTAGTAGAGGATCCCCCCGTGCTCGCCGCTGTCCAGGACGGGGACGATGTGGGGGTGGTCCAGCGCGGCGACGGCCCGGGCCTCGATGCGGAAGAGCCGGATGTGTTCCTCGACGGCCAGGGTGCCGGCCTTGATCATCTTGAGCGCCACGATGCGGTCGAGCCGCTTCTGCCGGGCCGTGAAGACGACCCCCATGCTGCCCGAGCCGAGCGGCTCGATCAGCTCGTAATCGCCGAAGCAGGCGCCCGGCCGCGCCTGGGTCAGGCCGTCGAGGCCGTTGGTGACACACTCGCAGTGCGGCACGATGATCCTCGTCGCGTCGGCCCGGACGGTGCTCCGACCGTTCGTGGAGAAGGTGGGGAGCGAGGGGTGGGATGCCAGCGTGTCCTGCTCCCCGATCCCGGCCGCGACCCGCCGAGCGGTCGTCGATCCGAACTCCGCAATCAGGCCCCGCGTGCCGTCCAGCACGACCGTGCCGTTCGTCTCTTCGACGTCGTGGTCCCACCAGTCCGTGGAGACATCCAGCAGGTTGACGGGATCGGGGCAGCTCTCCCGGTAGTCGGCCAGGGTGGTCGTCTCGCCCCGGCTCTGGCGCAGCCCGCGGTCGAGCCGCACCAGCTCGATCCAGAGCGTGCACTGCGTCTCGCGGTCCAGGCCGCCCAGATAGTCCTCGATCCGCGGGCGCGCAGCGCCCGCCATTCCGCCTCGTACTCAGTGCACCGCTGGCCGACGATCCGGAGCCTCTCGCCCTCGAACCGTCGCCGCCTCCGCCATCTGTTCGGGCCCATCACGAACCCTCCCCGGAGACCTGCCTCGCCCTCAGCGGGTACAACGCTCGCTGGCGCCTCTAACCCCTCAATCCGCGCACCGGCCCGCAACCCGAATATCGACGGTCCGAGGGCCGCTATCCGCTTCCTCGACACGCGGCCGCCATGGTCCACTGGGAACGAACCGGGACCCGCTCGCGGGCATCCGATGGCATCGACTCTTTTACAAAGTGTCGATTGTGGCCATGGATTCCGGCCTCGATCAAGCGTGCATCGCCGATCGCCGGCACGACGCCTGCGACGGCCTCGTGCAAATCCCCCATCTGCGAACGCTCCATGATTCGATGCCTGCCCCCAAGGAACCATGGGCGATGGACCGTCATGCAAGCTGACGCTCCGGCCGAACGGTCCAAGCCGGGCCGCGCCTGCGCGAGATGGGATCGCGGCATCACTTGCTCCCTCGCCACCGAACGGACCGCGGCGAGCCGAACGGAAAGCCCGCGCCCATGTACGAGAGAAACTCTCTAAGTCTTCAACAAGAAGGGGCTTGCTGCAAGGAAACGACGCGTTGGGTTCGTTCCGTCACTGGTCTTCCGGTACGATCAGACGCCCGCGCCACCGGCATTGCTGGGTTCGTTCGTCGCATTTTCCGATGCGCGACCCGTCCGACGATGCTGCCATTTTGGCAGTCTTGGGGGCTTTGCACTTTTTTAGGCCCCTGAATTTTTATTCCGGGGCCTGCACTTTTATTGACTCCGGCTCGGGCGGCTCGGGTTCGACGGGGAGCCAGGGGGAGCGGGCGGCTCGTTCGTACTTACGGGCCAGCGATGCGTGATGGTCAGCACGATCCATCATCCGGTCGTAATCGCGGTTTAGCTGCATGACCTCCTCGACGGTCATTCCCGACGCGACGCCGAATCGGGATTTCAACGCCTTCCCTCTTGCCGTGGAGGAGGCCACTTCCGCCTGATGCGACTGGGCCAGAGATAGGAAGTAGTCGCGTCGCTGTTTGAGCCAGACTCCGCCGCCCATTATCAGCCCGATCAGCCCGACCGCCGCCACCACGACCATCCACCGCCGCATCGTCATCCGGGGGAGTCGCATGGATGGACCCTCCTCTGTCTCAGCATTAGCGCCCCGCCTCCTCTCACAAGGAGCGCGGGGCGTTGGCGTTTCTTGGAGCCGTTGCGATTGTCCGTGATACCAGCATGATGAGGCAACGCATAGTCGCATCCTCGTTTCTGCTGCGCGAATCTGATCGGTCGGCCATCCCGGAGAGGGTGTTCGGATTTTCGCATATATAATAACATAGATGGATATCGTGAATCCGATATCGCGGAATCCAGGCTGAAGTGCGCGTATTCCTTGGCGACACACAGTATCCGGTCACTTGAGGATCTTCTCATGACGGTTCACGGTGCAATCGGATATCGTCTGCGATTGACATTGAGAAAATGGGTGCGTACGATGATAGGGGCAATTCCAACCTGAGAGGGCAGCCATGCAGATCGATGTCGCAGCGATTCAATCGATGATCGCGGATGCCAGGAAAGAAATCAGGCGGCTGGAAGACTTTGTCTCAGCTTTGGAGAAGGCAATCGAAATCTCTGGCAGTCGCCTCGATCCTCTGTCGTCATCGAATGGGAGAGGACGACGAACAAGCCAAGTGGGGCGCCCGCATCAACCCGCAATCCAATCTGAGAGGACGAGGATCCCTGAGGGCCACGATCTCGCAGGCAAGACACTTATCGAAGCAACCGATTTGCTGCTTGATGAGGGCGAGAATGCGCCGATCCCCGAAGAAGAAATCGTGGAGAAAGCATTATCACGTGGCTATCGATCGTCTCACCCACGGAATAGAGACAATGACCCGACCAAGCTAGTTCGATCGCTCCGGATGATGGTGGGTCGCCTTCCGGCCAGATACGAACGAGTTGAAGGGGGGATTCGTCACAAAGACGAGTAAGAACGGCTGACGTGGCTTCGGCTTAGCTCAGCCCGATACCCGAATACCGACCCGGCCCTTGGGGAACGTATCCCCAAGGGCTCAGGTCGTTTCAATCTGGTTTGTCCCGGTTGCGGCGTCCGACTTTTGCACAGGAGGCGTCGCGACTGGGAAAGCCACCAGAATGAAAGGAAGGGCGTTGTGCGCCCCCGTTTCCGCCTGCGACTGCGCGCCCTGACGCGCCGACAACTTCGCATCCTCAATCGGCGGATCGCTGCAATCCTTCGCCATCGATTCCGCGCGAAAGCCGGCAAGGGGCGCCGCCGCGGACGGCATTGATCGTGAGATGGCGACACATTCTTGACACTCCCCATTCTAGCGCAGGGGGCGCCGGCTCAAGTCCCTGTTCTCGCGATCGGCTGCCCTTGCGCCAGAATCAGCAACTCCGACCGAGCCCAAGACGACGTCTCCAGTCCGTTCGTCTCGGCGAATCTGTCAAGTTCGGCACGCTCGGCAACCGTGAGCCGGATACGCAGGGTGTTCCCTCGCGACTGTCCCGGTGGTTTCTTCGGTCGTCCACCCATGGTCGAATTGTAGCCACAGAAATCCCACGTGTCAAGCGCGCGATCCGCTTGACACGTAGACCTTTTGTAGCTACAATAACGATGCGGGTCAGATATTCGGACAACATCCGCATCCGGGCATATTCAAGCGGGAAAGCAGGGCTGGTCATGGTCGCCATCGCCTCCACCGAAACCACCACACTCATCACCGATCCGACCGAAGCGCGTCGCCAACGTGGGCTCAAAATCGCGGCGCTGAGCCGCATCGAACAGAAGAAATCCGGCTTGTGGTCGGTACCCTCACAATCCGGAAGTGGTCAATATTGGGTCCGGCTCGATGCTGAGACACCGACTTGTACCTGCCCCGACTTCGAGCATCGATCGCAACCGTGCAAGCATGTCTTCGCCGTGCAGTTCGTGATTCAGCGCGAGACGCGCCCCGACGGAACGGAGGTCACCAAGGAAACCATGACGGTGACGCGGGAGACGGTGGCCAAGAAGCCGACGTACAAGCAGAACTGGCCAGCGTACAACAAGGCTCAGACGACCGAGAAGAACCGCTTCCAGGCAATCCTGCACGATCTCTGCCGCGAGATCCCGGAGCCACCCTGCAAGCCGGGTCCCGGCCGCAAGCCCTTGCGCGTTGCCGATAGCGTCTTCTCGGCAGTCTTCAAGGTCTACTCCACCATATCGGCCCGGCGGTTCATGTGCGATCTCGCGGACGCCCATGAGAAGGGTTACATCCGCAAGGTCCCGCACTTCAACGCGATCTCCAACGCGCTGGAGATGCCGTCCGTCACGCCGATCCTCAAGACGCTGATCGCCATGAGCGGCATGCCGCTGAAGTCGGTCGAGGTTGATTTCGCGATCGACTCCAGCGGCTTCGCGACTAGTCGTTTTGTTCGGTGGTTCGACCATAAGTACGGCGTGGTGCGTCAGAAGTACGATTGGGTTAAGGTCCATCTGATGTGCGGCGTGAAGACCAACGTCGTGACGGCAGTCGAGATCGCCGATCGGAACGCCCACGACAGCCCGCAGTTTGGCCCCTTGTTTACCGCGACCCGCCAGAGGTTCGACATCCGCGAGGTCTCGGCCGACTCGGCTTACCTTAGTTACGAGAATATGGAGATGGTCGGCCGGGCGGGCGGGACACCTTTCATCTCGTTCAAGGACAATACGACCGCGGCCGGGGGCGGCCTGTTCGCCAAGATGTTCCACTTCTACAACCTGAACCGTGATGAGTTTCTGGCTCACTACCACAAGCGGTCGAACGTCGAGACGACGAACATGATGATCAAGAGCAAGTTCGGCGACTCGATCCGGAGCAAGACCGACACCGCGATGGTCAACGAGGCGCTGGCCAAGGTGCTCTGCCACAACGTCTGCTGCCTGATCCAGAGCCACCACGAACTCGGGATCGAACCGGTGTTCTGGAAGGATGAGCCGGTCGAAGTGATGCCGACCGCGATCGAGGCCAGCCCGGAGCCGAGTGACTTCGCTGAGTTGATGGCATGGGTGTGAAAAGACCGAAGCGAACGACTTTCTTTGACGCTCTCGGGGCATTCAACCCGGCCGACCTTGGGGGACCGCAAGGAACGGCCTCTGAGCGTTGAACTGGCCGGTATACGACTGGACGGGGACTTCGCGGACCTCTTCCAAGATGAGTTGGCAAATCCGCATCCCCACATCGAGGATGACGGACCATTCGGCGAGGTTGAAAATTTCGAGTTGGATTACCGTCCCTCGCTGGTCTGGCTTGGTTGGATCGAACCCGAATCCCGCGTGAATGGTCGGGGCGTTTACGTGAACGCCGACTCCAATTCGAGCCAAACTACTCTTGCCTTCGACCCGAGCTGCGATCCGAGATTGGACCGGGAGTTGGACGCTCTCTCTGGTGAACCCGAGCACGAAAGAGCGAGCCTTCAATTCGTAGCCCTTGGTCGGATCGATCTGGACTTGCCGGGCGAGGTTGGAATCCTCCATCATCTTCTGGACATTGAAGTTCTTGGCGTTCGGCCGCGGCCACGGGATGTCCCCGCCGGTGGGCGGAGACTTAGGGAGCATCCATTCCAGGAGGACATCGTTGAGCGTCAAATCGATTGCGGTGGAGGTCCACGCCGCCTCGTCGGGGCGTGGGTCGATGATGATTTGCCCGCTCCTGATGGCCGCATCAATCTCCTGAAATGAGAGGATCATACCACGCATTCTCCGGCGTTCACCTCGCTGCGGAACCGATCGAGTGGGACCCAAAGTCGGCTCGCTCCTGAATCGGCCTCGTATGGTAACTGAATCAGAACCCGCCCCCTACGTCGGTCCACTTCGATGATCCCGATGGGGAGATACGTTTTCTCTCCCACCCGGCGGACCAGCCCTTGTGCTACGCGTAGGAAGTGCCGGTTCTCTGTCTCGTCGAGTACGCCGACGACCTCCGTCTCATACAGACCGCTCGGGGTCGCATCGCACTCAACTTCCGGGTAGTAAAGTCTCTCGGTTGTCATGACCTGGCTCCTGCGGTGTTAGTGGACTTGTGTATAGTAACGCCCCGCCGTCCACTGTCAATGGAGTCTAGGTCGGATTAGATCCATCCTTGGCTCGACTCTTCTGCCGATCATGCCTGAGCGGCCGGGGGATCGCAAGGATCGTCCGAAAACTCTTGGGAGTCAACCGCAGGGCACATGCCGGTTAGGAGAAAGTCTCACGGAATGCCCAGCGTGCCGTACTCTATATACAGGTGCATGCACGCACTGTCAAGAGAGAAAGGATCATGGGTAAGCCAAGCCATGGCGACAAAAATGTGCAGAACGGACATCTGCATATTTATTCAGTAATTTCCCGGAAAAAACGTGCAAAGCCAGTCTTGGGTGGTATCTGGCAAATTTGGAGAGAGAGAGAAAAAACTCTTCTGCCTGATCCAGTGGGACTTCCATGCTGGGCGTTGAGCTCACCCTCGGCCCCATTCCGGAGGACCCACCCATGCACGCTCGCCAGCGCCGCCGCCCGGCCCAGCCGGTCCCACTCCACCACCTCGGCCAGCCCCGCGGCCTGCTCTCGGCTCGCGTCCAGGCCGTCGGTCCCGAGCACTTCGGCATCGTCGCGGTCAACCCCGCCAAGCACCGCTCCTGCTGGATGCTCGCCGACTTCTACGGCCGCGTCCTGATCCCCCCCACTGTCGTCGCGCACCGCCGCGACGCCTTCGATCAAGCCATCGCGCAGCTCCGCCAGGTGACCGCGGACCAGGACATCCGCGATCTGATCGTCGCCGTGGAACGCACCGGGCGCTATCACCTGCCGATCCTCCGCGCCTTCGCCGCCGCCGGGCTGGAGACCCGGATCGTCCACCCCAACATCTCCTGCCATTTCCGCCAGGCCGGCTCCTACGACACCAAGACCGACCCGATCGATGTCAACGCGGGCATCTTCCGCGCCGCGGTCAATGGCTTCGGCCTCCAGGAGCCCGCCCGCGACCCGCTCTACGCCGCCTTGCAGCTCCGCGTCCGCCGGCGCCGCGACCTGGTCCGGAAGGAGTCCCTGCTCCGCAACCAGATCCTCGAGCACCTCCAGGCCGGCTTGCCCGGCTACGCGGGTTGCTTCGATGATATCTTCAACGTGAACATCGGATTGGTGATCCCCATCCGTTATGCGACCCCGGCGGACGTGGCCCGGGCGGGGCTGGAGGGCTTGACTCAACTGGCCCGTCTGGCGCGGGCCCGGGTCCAGCGGCGCACCCTGGACCGCATCCTGGGCTGGGCCCAGAATGCCCCGGCCCCCGACCCCGACGCGGCCTTGCATCAGGAATGGTTCGTCGCCCTCGACGGCGATCGGGCCGCCGAGCTCAAGCAGATCCGGGCCGTCGAGCGCCAGCTGGTCGGCCTGCTGGTGCAGACCCGGTATGTGCGGCTGCTGGCCCTGGCGGGGATCAATGTGGTCAATGCCGCCGAGTTCGCCGGCGAGGCCGGGCCGATGGCGCACTACGCGACGGCGCGGATCATCACCGGCCGGGCCGGATTGTATCCCCGGCGCTATCAGAGCGATCGGGTGGATTGTTCGGGGGGCCTGGCCCGCCGCGGCAACCGCCGGCTCCGCCAGGCGCTGCTCTGGGGCGCCGACACCCTGATCCGGTGCAACGACCACTTCCGGATGCTGGCGGCCAAGTGGAGCGACCAGGGGCGGGACCCCCGCGCCGTCCGGGTGCAGGTCGCCGGGCGGTACGCCCGGATCGCCTTCCAGATGGTGACCGCGAAGGCGGGGTTCCGTCATCCCGCCTGCCAGGGCCCGCCCGCCGTGCTGTCGAAGCTGATCGAATTCCATGATGACCATGAGATCGATATTGAAATGACTCGGAATAACCTCCGGCAGGCCGCCGCCCAGCTCCCCGCCGCCGAGTGCCAGCGGGAGCGGGCGGAGTTGGCCGCCCGGGTCCGGGAGCCGCACCCGCGCCGGGGCCGCAAGATCCGCCGCTTCGACGCCATCGCCTCCGCGGTGCTCCGACCGCCCGAGGCCGACGGATCCGGGGGAAGCGGATCGTCGCCATCCGGGGAGGCTACGCCTCGGGGGGATGGGGAGGGCATCGCGATCACAAATCATACGTCATCTCATGATGATGATATCAGCGGATCGTCCCCGCCCGAGGGGGATGGGGAGGGCATCGCGATCACAAATCATACGTCATCTCATGATGATGATAATCATGAGCGAACGACGCGAACCACCCCCGCCCCGGGTACGGCGCGGGGGCCCGTGGATCGCTCGCGGCGGGGACGCGGCCCCACGCCGTTGAGCGCGATCCTTCCGGCCGTCCTGGAGCGGTGGCTAGGAGGTGAAGCCGCGCGGCTGCTAGAATCGACCGAGTCAGGGGAGACTCCCTGAGTGGGATCGGATCGGGCCGGGAGCCGTACAACGTCGTCACATTGGGTCGGCGCAAAGCCGTTAACGAAGTCAGGCGCTCTGTCGGATCACCCACGTCGGATACGGCCCCTTGGGGACCTCCCCTGATACCAGCCAGGCGAGACGTGATCCCAAAAGGCAGAGAAGGCTCTTGACCCACCGACCCATGCCGGGGCTGATGCCGACTCGCATCCGCGTCACACCGCGGACATAGAGAACGTCCGTCCATATCTGGAAAACCTCCCCCGCTAAATTCCCACATGGCCACTTCGTTCGGCGCTTTTGTTATGGTACCCAGCCTCACCGAAGCCGACCGCCATTTCGGCAATCTTGGCTTTGTTCGCGCCGTGGCCCTGGCTTTGTTCGCGCGATTTCTGAGCCTGGCAATAAGCTCGGAGGGGCGATCGGCCCGAGATCATCCATCCCTGATACGATGTGTTTGGCTCACACGGTCGCATCCAAGCGGTCGTCAACGATGAATCACACAGCCATACACCATTGCTACCATGCGCGATACTGGCTCAGGCCAAAGCGATGACGACGAATTGGGCAGGCCGCGAAATGTCATCGCGAGCCCGATCGCCCCCCATTCCCTCCGCCGACCGAATTGCCAAAGAACGCCATTCCTAAGTTAGACGCTGCGGGCTGGCAGTCAATTCGATCCATCTGGCGGGAATTCCGAGGGATCTTCGGATCCGGGCCGGGAGGTCGCTTTCGAGGACGCCGGTGGATTGGCGCGGGCGGTCGGTGGAGTGCAGGACCTGAGTTCCGGACCCGCCGCGGCACCGTCCGCTGCCGTCGGTCCGGCCATGTTGTCGATTGGCAACGTGTCCGATGGAATCCTGATCAGCGTCAATTAGACCTGGTTCAAAGTCGGGTAACACTAGCGTGACCAGTGGGAGCTTCTCTGAAATGCCTGCTTCCTCCATGCTGGCGATGGGGTTCCAAGCCAACGCCATCACACGGAGGAAGCAGACATGCTCGCTCAGACTATGCCTCTGGTTGCCGCCATGCAAGCCGATCCGCTCCCGGCCGCCGTCTCGATCCCTTGCCCCGCTCAGCAACTCCCGCCCCAAAAGCGGCAGGAGTTGGCCCTCCAGGTCCTCGACGGCTCGCAGCCGGTCGCCCAACTGGCCCGCCAACATCAGGTCAGCCGCCAGTTCCTCTACCGACAGGCCGACACCGCCCAACTCGCCCTGGACCACGCCTTCGACCCGCCTCCAGCGGCCCAGGAGGTCCTCTTCCACCTGCCGGTCACCACGTCCTGGCTCCGTCAATTGATCCTCACCCTGGTCCTGGCCTGTCACAGCCCTTACCGCGGCGTCATCGCGCTGTTGCGTGACCTCTTCGACACCGAGACCTCCCTGGGCACCGTCCATAACGTCGTCCAGGCCGCCGTCGCCCGGGCCCGCGCGATCAACGACTCGTACGACCTGGCCGCCGTCCGCGTCGGAGCCCATGACGAGATCTTCCAGGCCGGCCACCCGGTCCTGGTGGGTGTTAACACCGCCTCCACGTTCTGCTACCTCTTGAGCCAGGAGGAGCACCGCGATGCCGACACCTGGGCGGTGCGGCTGCTGGAATTGGCCGAGCACGGCTTCGCCCCCGACGCCATCGTCGCCGACTTCGGCACCGGCCTCCGCGCCGGCCAGGCCCTGGCGCTGCCCCAGGTCCCCTGTCGCGGCGATGTCTTCCATCTATTGCGCGATCTCGAGCAGGCCGTCTCCTACCTGGAGAACCGGGCCTACGACGCGCTGGAGGCCTGCGCGCCTGGAGCGGGAGCAGGCCCAAGTGCGCCAGCAGGGCCGGCCGGCGCAGGGCGCGGCCCAGCGACTGCGGCGGGCCCGCGTCGCGTGCGACCCGGCCATCGCCTTGGCGGACGATGTCCGACTGCTGGGAGACTGGCTCCGCTACGACGTGCTCGCACTGGCCGGGCCGTGCCACGCCGACCGCCTGGTGTTGTACGACTTCATCTTGGCCGAACTGCAAGCGCGGGTCCCGGCCTGCGCGCACCGCCTGGGGCCGATCTACCGGCTGCTGAAGAACCGTCGCGACGACCTGCTGGCCTTCGCCCGGGCGCTGGACGAGGAGCTGGGGCAGATGGCGGTGGCGTGGGGGGTGGCGGCCGATGGCCTGCGTGGCCTGCTGAACGCCCGGTGCCGCGACGAGAGCGACCCGGTGCGCTGGGCCGAAGAGTCGGCGGTGCGGCCCCAGCTTCGCGGGTGGTCGCACGCGGCCTGCCGGGCGGTCGATGCGCTGGCCGCGGGGACGGTGCGCGCCAGTTCGCTGGTGGAGAACCTCAACAGTCGGCTACGGACGTACTTCAGCTTGCGCCGTCATCTCGGGGCCGATTACTTGGACCTGCTACGGTTCTACCTGAACCACCGCGTGCTGGAGCGGAGCGAACGGCCGGAGCGGCAGGGCCGGACGCCGGCGGAACTGCTGACCGGTGCGGTGCACGGGCACTGGCTGGAACTGCTGGGATTCCGTCGCTTTGCCCGCCCCGCGTGATCCGCCGGCTCATTGCGGTCGCCCCGAGCGCCTGGCTGGCCCAGGCACGGGGATCGTCCGCGCCGTGACTGCGGGAGAGTCAAACTGTTACCCTGGAAAGGCGGATTTTGAACCAGGCCGTCAATTAGGATTCCCGCCCGCATTCTAATTGTCGCCGATCAGAGGACGTGCGGCGGTTTGAGGCGTCGCCCGAGATCTATGCGGGTGTCGCTGCGATCCTTGCCCAGCACGAGACCGAAGTGTATCCGCCCGATCCGGCGCCTCATGCCGGCGACGAAACGGATGCCCCGGCCGATCCCGAGTCGTCATCACCGGCCGCGATCATGCCCTGCCCGGTGGCCGCCCACCCCCTGTTTGCCGCGCCGCCCGAGGCCGACGGCCTCGCTGAAACCGGCGATGTCGGCCCTTGCTGATAAACTGGGGTTGTTACAGCGGATGGCATCCGATCCGGCTGGATCGGAGCCCGCGGCGAACCGGCCGATGCGAGCGGACCCCAGCCCGCCGGTCGGTCGGTCCATTTTCCGCCGGCGAGGATCGTGCGCCTCGCTGGGACTGACTACCTTGACTCAAGAACGGCGTCGAACCTCGCACGACTCAGTACGCCCTACTCGCGGAATGCTCGGATCATTCGATCCGTCCGCTTATCCGCAAGATGATTGTTTACCACGAAGAGGGCATGAATCATGCCCGGGATGCAAGCCAGTAAGCAGAGAAAGCAGTTCAGAACCGCTTGAATGGTAACTGATAAGCAGCGCCGTGCGCGCACAATCATCGTAGCCGCGTCGGGTTGACGGTGGAAGGGTGGTCGAGCAGGTCGGGGGAGATGGACACGGTGCCCAGGGCCGGGACTGATTGATGGGCGCGGGCGTGCCGCGGTCGCCCAAGGCGTGAGGGTGG
The DNA here is from genome assembly GCA_963815795.1 of uncultured Planctomycetota bacterium. GTDB lineage: Bacteria > Planctomycetota > Planctomycetia > Isosphaerales > Isosphaeraceae > JAKAUH01. The sequence goes on from CAWFIC010000019.1 coordinate 359,406, forward strand.
ACAAGTTGCCCGGGACCGGTCGAGGCCGGCCAGCGATTAGCTGGTGTCCTGGGTCGCAGCCAAGGGAAGGGGCAGGCGCTCGCCTCGGAGCTTGGCACGGACGACTTCGATCCCAGACCGGATGAACCGAACCTGGTTCTTCATGCCGGTGACGATCACACTCTTGAGCCGGGCGAAGGCCGCCGCACTCCAGTCGGCTCGGTGCGTGCCCCCGTCGTTCCGCGCCGCCGCCAGGCGGCGAATGTCCCGCTCGGTGCCGTTGTTGTCCGCAGGTACCGCCGGGTCGTCCAGGAAGGTAAACAGCTCGTCGCAGTGCTTGTACAGCCGCTTCCAGGTCCGCACGCAGTCGGGATGCGGCGACCGTGTCCTCAGCATCAGGTCGTCGAACCGATCGATCAGTCGGCGGTAGGCGTCATGGAACGTCGCAGGGCCCAGTTTCTCGCGGTCCTTGCCCAACGGGATGGCGTCCTGAAACAGCTCGATCGACGGTTGAATGGACGCCCGCACCGATTGCCAGGGGAGCCCCTCGCGCAGCTTCGCCAACTCACGGAGCAGGTGGACCAGGCGGCGTCGCTTGGCGCAGTCCAGGCCGTTGTACGCCGCAGAGAAATCGCTGACCCACGTCCCGGCGAACGATTCGCCCAACACCCGGATGAGGACATCGCGACTGCGGTGGCGGTCGATGAGGAACAGCGCCAGCCGCGGGTCGCGGAAGCACCAGGCCCAAGCGGGCGGGCCGTCGATCCGCCAGCCGGTCTCGTCCCCCTGGACCACGGGGGATCGACGGAGCAAGTCCCGGAGTTCGTCGACCACCGGGGCGAAGAGTTGACCACCCCAGCGGAGGTGACCGAGCAGGCCGGGTCGGCTGATGGTCAGTCCGAAGAAGTCGTGGAGCAGGTCGCGGGTCTTGCCCAAGGAGATGCCGAGGTGGGCCCGGCTGTAGCAGGTGAGCAAACGAGGGCGCGGGCCGAGGTGCGCGCCCGGCAATTCCAGGTCGCCGCGACCCTGGCAGGTCCGCTGACAGCACCGGCAGCGGTAGATGTACCGCCGGTAGCGATGCCACTCGAGTTTCGGTTCGGGGAGATCGGCCACGATGTGGTCCTCGAACTGGCCGGTGGACTCGAGGTCAGAGCCGCCGCAACGAGAGCACGGCTTTGGACGGACGTCGTGTTCGATGACGATGGTGTCGGGCGGGGGCTCAGGTCGGAAGGATCCGGGGTGCTGACGATGCTCCTGGCGGCGGCGGTCGGTGCGCGGGCTCTGGGGCTCGTCCCGGCGATGGGCCGCGGCGTTTGCCGCGCCGACGGATGTTCTGCAGTTGGTGCTCGACCAGCGCCAGCCGGCGGCGCAGGTCGGCGTTCTCCGCCTCCAAGTCGGCGATCCGTCGCTCGAGCGAGGCGACGAGGGCCAAGATCGCGGCTTGGGCCTCAGGCGCGATCGTATCCCAGCGATCTGCCGGGATCGGCGGTGGAGGAGCCACACCCCTACTACGATGCGTTCGTACAGACGGTTCGGTCCTGGGCCGGCTCCGGGACCCCGAACAAGCCCGAGCAAAAGACGTAGCGCTTAACAGTTACCGCATGGGAGCAGGACCTCGACCTGGATTTCACTACCCCTCCCCGACGGCCAGACCCCCGGGAATCGGTCAAGCGGATGCTTGAGATCCTGGACAGACCGAGTTGAGCTCGTCGAACCCCCTTCGGAGGCCCCGGCTCGCGAAGGCCGAGCTCCTTCTTGCCACCGGCAAATCCGGCACATCCGGCAGGGTGGCCAGTCGCCGCGATTGCATGGAGTGGTTGCGAGCAGACTCCGGCGCGGCAAGGAAGCCGGCCGCGAGACTCGCCCGTGTCGGTCCCCAAGCAGGCACGAGTGGGCCCGGCCGGCCGATGCCTTCGATCGGGATTCGGCAAGGACGCATGACAGCATTGATGCTTTCTGGAGACGTGTTCGTGGAGCGCAACCGGTCCGATTCTGCCGTCGGCGACCATGCTTTGCACATTCACGGCGCGCAAGACATGCAAGACATGCAAGACATGCAAACCATGGGAGACCGATCGGACGGGTGCCGCCCGTGGGTGCAGACCGGAGCAGTTTGCGTCGGGGCCGGGGTCGCCGGACGGAACCCGGTCCGACCGGGGGATGATCGGCCGGCCGAGGTTCGGTTGCCCCCCATCGAGTGGCCCCGCATCGGTCGGGCCGCCCGAGCGGACGCGTCGGAGCTCCGGACTCGGGTCCGCCTGAGGGCCGTTGCCGGCCTGGAAACTGGCCGGCGCGGTGACGGAACGGCGCCACTCCGAATCGCAGCTCCCTTCGCGACTTCCGGGCACGCCCGGACCACGGATCGATACCCGGTACCGCTCCGATGCGTCGCTCACGGGCCCCGTGCCGACGGCGTTCCCTCCGGGGTGGAGGAGCGGTCGGTCGCACGCCGTCCGCGCGCTCACCGGCCCATGCGATCGGTCAAATCGCCTCGGCTGCCACGATGATGACCCGCGAGTGTTCCGGCAGCTTCACGGCCGTATCGAGGGGACGCACCAGACCGTTCTCGACGATCCCGACGACCGCCACGGGGCGACGGCGCGATCGGCTGAGGTGAGTCTCGACCGGCGCGGGGATGGCATCGGGCGGGATGTCGGGGGGCGCCAGTGGCGGCTCCGCGGCGATCTGTTCGTCGAGCCCGGCGTGCCGGGCTGCGCCGATCGACTTCGGGGGTGGCCATCGAAGGTCTCCATCAATACGCCGTGATCACGAAGATCGGTGCCTCGCCGAGGTCGCCGAACACATCGGGGATTTCATCGTCCTCCCGGTCGTACCGCCAGATGACCCAGATCCGGCGGCCGGCCGGGGTGCTGGCGAACATCCGGAAGGAACCATCCCTGCGCTCTTCGAGGCTGAAGACGCGGTCGAAAGCCGCCTCCACGTCCTCCGCCGAGAGCCCATGGGCGTCGATCTTCTGCAGGTTCCATTCGATCCACTTGAATTCCCGCATGGCCGGGCCCTCTCCGTCGGTCAACGGCAGGATAACCCGGTGCGATCGCACACTCAAGTCTACACGAAGCCGAGCCGCCAGACGACTCCCCGAAGTCCGCCGAGTCGCCACGACCGGGAACATCATCCAGACTCCTGGACCCATCCCCGCCACCTCATACTTTTCGCAGGGGGTGTCTCGCCAACGATGCAAAGATAGGAGGGCCCCATCGGACGCACGCCGGCCGTCGGTGGAGGCGTGCTGCCACCTTTGCTTGCTAGATATCGCCGCCGGGTGGACGGACCGCCCTGAGTCGGTCGGTCGCTGACGCCCATACTCACCACTTTTCCCCAGCGCACCTTCACGGGGACTATGGGGAGTATGAAGAGCATGGTTAGTCCATCGTGCAAGCATCGACCCTCGGTCGAGTCTCCCATACTTCGCACCATACTTCGCACACAGAAAACGCGCAAAGTATGCAAAGTATGCAAAGTATGGGAGTCAATCGGGCGGCTGTCATCCGCCTCTGAGGGCGTGGTGCCACTGATGCTCGTCCTTGAGCATCACCGGGTGGCCTGACCGCCCCGGATCGGCCGCTGGCGCCCATGCTCCGCACTTTTTCGCATCAAGTTTTCGTGCGGAACATGAGGGACCATGCGGGAGCATGGGGGACCATGAGGGTGAAGTCCGGCCGGCGGGCGGCGCCGGTCGGGTCTTGGAGACCGGGGCGGTTCGCGTCGAGGACGGGGTCGTCGGACGGAGCCGGGTCCGACCGGGGGACGATCGGCCGGCCGAGGTCGCTTCGTCGGAACAGGCTCCATCCGAGCCGGCACGGTCCAGAGCCCCGGGCTTCCCACCTCTGGCGATACCAGGTTCGTAGGGTGCTCTCCGAGCACCGAGGCGTAAACCCCGGCCGTCTGCCGCCGAGGCGCACGCTCGCATCCGCGGGCCGTTCAATCCTCCGGCGGATCCGGCATCAGTCCGATCATCAGGACGCCGAACGGCCCGCAGATGACGCCCCAGCAGAAGCCCTCGAAGCGCGGCCGCCCCCGCCATCGGGCCGCGCACGCGCCGAAGCCGCCGAGGCTGAGGAAGACGGCGGCCGAGGTGAGGGCGGCCTGGATCCCGGTCGGGACCGGTCCCATTCGCCCCGCGCCGGTGCAGGCGTGGATCACGGCGAACAGCCCGGCCGTTGACGCCACCAGGGTCATGGTGTCCGCGAGGGTGAAGCGCCGGCGCGGCGGGTTGGTGGGCATGGGGGCTCCCCGATCGGCCGGTCGGTCCTCGTCGGGTGCTCTCCGAGCACCGGGGAGCGGCCGGAGCGTGCGCTCGGTGCTCGGAGAGCACCCTACAAGGGTCTTCCTCAGAGCCCCCGGACTTCCCACCCCCGGCGATAGCGGCGGCGGACGAAGCGGTTGGCCTCCTCGATGTTCGTCACCGCGACCTTCGCCGCGTCCCATTCGAGCGTGGCCTTGGGGAACCGGGTGGCGAGGCAGCCGAGCAGGACGGATTCCGTCAGCGGCCCCGAGTAATCGAAGGGCGCCGAGGTCTTGCCGTTGCCCCGGCAGGCTTCGATGAACTGGATGTAGTGATCTTCACCCTCCTGCTTCTTGAACGCTTCCGCCGAGAACTTCTCGGCCGGCAGCAGCACGGGGTCTTCGAAGTAGGGGGCGTAGAGGATGCCCTCGCTGCCGATGTAGATCGAGCCCTGGTTTTCCAGGGGACGCTTGCCAATCAGGGCCTTGACCTCGGCCGGCGGCCGACCGTTGCCGTCGTACCAGTGCAGGGTCAGGGCCGCGGCGGTGTGCTTGGTGCCGGGGAAGGTGTAGATCACGTGCGAGTCGAGGCCCCAGTTGTCGGCGTTGGGCGCGCCGCCTTCGGAGCGCACCGACCGGGGCGACGTCAGCGCGAGCGAGCCGAAGACCGGGTCGAGGATGTGACAGCCCATGTCGCCGAAGGTGCCGGTGCCGAAGTCGAGCCGCTTGCGCCATTCGCCGGGGTGGTAGTAGTGGGCGAGGAACGGCCGATCGGCGGCCACGCCCAGCCAGCAGTCCCAGTTGAGCCCGGCCGGGACCGGGTCCTTGCGGTCGGGCCGAGGCTTCCGGTCGCCCCAGTGCTTGCCGCTCCAGCTATGGACCTCCTTGACCTTGCCGATCGCCCCGGCCTGGATCGTCGCGACGATCGTGCGGTGGATCGCCGACGAGTGGAGCTGGATGCCCATCTGGGTGACGAGCTTCTTCTCGCGCGCCACACGGGTCACCTGCCGGGCCTCGTAGATGGTCTGCGTCATCGGCTTCTGGGTGTAGACGTTCAGGCCGCGCTCGAGCGCGCTCATGGTGATCGGGGCGTGCATATGGTCGGGCGTCGAGACGTTGACCGAGTCGAGCCGCTTCTCCTTGTCGAGCAGCTCGCGCCAGTCCTGGTAGACCTTCACGTCGGGGAAGCGCTTCTTGATCCTCTCGGCGTTCCTCAGGTCGACGTCGGCGACGGCGACGAGCTTCAGGTAGCGGCTCGCGGTCAGCGAGCCGATGTCGGAGCCGGCCATGCCCGAGGCGCCGAAGCTGGCGTGGTAGACGGTCTCGCTCGGGGCGGCGCCGGCATGGACGCGGAACCCCAACGGGGCTGCGAACCCGGCGGCCGCGAGGCGCTTGAGGGCGGATCGGCGACTCAATCGCGAGGCTGGTGATGACATCGGTGGGTCTCTCCAGGGCGGGGTGGGGAATGAGGAATCGACGACTCAACGGCTATCACGAGGAGAAGGCGGGCGAGCGGAGTCGGTTCGCCACTTGCGGGGCCTGGCAGGCACATCGGACTCCGCGGCAGGCTCGGAGGAATCGACGGCGCGACGAACCACCATGGCCCCGCGACCAGATTTGATTCACATCAGTGGTCAAAAGGTTGCCCATCTGATAGTCGGGCACTCGGGCATGCGAACAGGGGAAAACGCCGCCGTCCGGGGTGACCGCGACGTGGCGCTGGCCGCCGCCGCAGCCGGCGACGTCGGGCTCGGGGTCCTCGAGGAGTCCCCGCTCGGCCCATTCGCCGCGGAGCGCGATGTCGATGTACAGCCGCACGGCGGGACGGCTCGCCACGAAGGCGCGAATCTGTTCGGCGGCGGCATCGAGGTCCTCCGCGGACGGGAAGCCCGGCCAGCTCGCCCGGGCCCAGTCGCCCTTGGGCCGCAGCAGGGTGATGCCCCGAGCCCCCAGGTCAAGGGCCTCGTCCAGGCTGCGCAGGAGGTCGCGCACGTTGTCGGGCGTGAGCAGCAGGTTGACGCCCAGCCGGGCGCCGGCCGCGGCCAGCTCGCGAGCGGTCCGGCGGAGTCGGTCGGAGACTCCGGGTCCTCGGGCGGCGTCGAGCCGGTCCGGTCGGTCGGCCGAGAGGTGGACCACGCCGGCATACGCCGCCAGGGCCTCGATGATGTCCAGGCGGTGGAGCGTGCCGTTGGTGGTCACGTTGGGCACCATCCCGGCGGCGCGGATCGCGGCCAGCAGCTCGGGCAGGTCGGGGAGCACGGTGGGCTCGCCGCCGCCGATGGCGACCTCGAGCACGCCCCAGCACGCCAGCCGCTCGACGATCCGGCGGCGGACCGCCGGGGCGGGCTCCGGCTCGCGCCCGGGTCCGCTCTCGGCGTAGCAGAACGCGCAGCTCAGGTTGCAGCGATACGTCACGGCCCAGTGGGCGACGATCGGGCGCGCAGGCTCGGGCCGTCGTCGTTGTTGATCGGTTTCTCGGCCAGGGGATCGCAGGGCAGGGGAGGGGCGTTCGGGGCGACGCGACGGAGGATCGCATGGGCCTCGAGATCGCGGAGCAAGGCGATCGTCTCGGCGCGGCTCGCCTCGTGGCCTCGCGCGCGGAGCAGCGCGCACAACCCCGGCCCGGTTCGGGCTTCGTCCAGGAGCCGCACCGCGTCGAAGCCGGGGCGATCGAGCTCGAGCAGGTCGCCGGTCTCGCGCTGGAAGGCGAAGCCGCCCCACGCCTCGCGGCGCAACCGCACCGCGGGATGTCGCTGGATCCGGCCGGAGACCCGGTCATGAGGGCTCATTGGTTCTCCAACTGGCTGACGATCGTCCGGGCGGCGCGGGAGAGCTTGCGACGGCCCTTCCCGGACTTGCCGCGAGGCCGGGCCGGCCGCCTCTCGGCCAAAGCCTCGCGAAGCTGGGCCTTGGTCCACGACTTCTTGTACTCGACACCACGCCGATCGCATTCTTCCTGGAGATCGGCCTTGCTCATCTCGTCGAGGTCCGTGGCGGACGAATCGTCGCGTCCATCGCTCGATTCGTCGTCGTCTTCATCGTCCTCGTCCTCGTCCTCATCGAACGCGTGGTAGAACTCGGCGACCGCCGACAGGAACGACGTCTCGCCCGCGAGCAAGTCGGCCCGGACCTTGGCCAGCAGGTCTACCAGGATGTCGTGGATATCGCTGTCATAATCGCCGTCGAGGAATTCCACGCCCTCGTCCACGAACTGGCAGTAGATGGTGACCGCCATCCGCTTGCGGTATTCCACGATGTCGATGCCCAGGTCGTCGTCGCCGCGAGCGTCGCGAAATTCGGCCAGGGCTTCTTTCATCTCCGGGGTCTTGGGGACGGCGATCATGAGCGTCCACCAGCTATAGCTCTCCTCGGCCATGACGTCGTAGTGCTCGTCCAGGAGGGCCGGGAAGGCCTCGGAGCTGAGGGAACTCTCGCCCCACTTGACGTATCGGGCGTAATGCTCGTCAACCTCGGCGCGGCTGGAGTAGCGATGGGCGATGGCCTGCCCCGCGGCCGAGACCGGATGGTCCACGGCGTAGAACAGGTAGGACGACGAGCTGTGGTCGGCCTGGAAGCCGCGCCGGACCCGGAGGACGCGCATGGGAGGAGGCTCCCGGGAGGCTGGTTCGTGGGACGAGTCCCGGAGTCGCGAAGGCGATGAAGGTCCTATGTTATCAGGAAAGCGGGGGCGCCGCGCTCACCATCCGGCGAAAGCTCTGGATACCGTCTTCGCCCCGGCGGACCGGCCGGCACGCGAGTCGGAATGGCGGATCGCCGCGGTCCGTGGTAGGATCCGAAAGAAGCCTCACGCCCTGGGAGGGGATCGCCATGACCTCACGACCGCCTACGCCCGGATCACAACCGTCGCATTCGCCCCCGAGCGAGGCGAAGGAGTCCTCGCTTCCCGCGTGGGACCCGTATCGCGATATCGATCCTCGGACCGGGCGACTGCGACCGATCTCGGCCGAGGAGTGGCGAGCTCGTATGGAGGCGCTGACCAGGGAGCTCGCCGAGATCGACGCCAACGACGACACCCCGGACGAGGTCTACGACGAGGTCTTGCGCGGTATCGACGAAGAACGTCGGCGCCAGGGCCGACCCCCGGCCTTTGAAGGACAATACTGACCCCGGTCATGGCGCGGATTATCCTGCTCGATAGCACGCCCCTTGCGCTGGCATGCCGCCGTCGCGGCCATGCACGTGGCGACGCCTGTCAACGCTGGCTCGACACCATTCGGTTCGCCGGGATCCGCGTGATCGTCCCCGAGATCGCCGACTATGAGGTTCGCCGCGAATTGATCCGGCGCGGTGCTCGCAACGGGCTGACACGGTTAGATTCGCTGGCGAGCCAATTGGCCTATGATCCGCTCACGACGCCGATCATGCGCAAGGCGGCCGAGTTCTGGGCGGACCTGCGGCGCCTTGGCCTCCCCACCGCTGGCGATGAGGGTCTAGATGCCGATGCCATCCTCGCCGCCCATGCCGCCCTCATCGGCAGTCCCTTAGATACCGTGACGGTGGCCACGAGCAACCTGCGACACCTCCGCGATTCCCGGGGATCGATGCCCAGGAGTGGTCCACGATCACCCCGTGAGCCCGGATTTTCCTGATCCATCCCAGGGAGGCATCCGACAGATGGCCCGCATCCCTCCGCTCGATGACGCCGAGGCCGATCCCGCCGCCCGCGCCGTGCTGGACGGCATCGTCGCGGCGCACGGCCGGACGACCAACATGAAGCGCACGCTAGCCCGATCGCCGGTCGCGCTCGATGCGCTGATGACCTGGTACGACCTCCGCGCCGCCGTCGTCCCGTTCCTGGGCGAGCGGGCGACCACGCTGTTCGCCCACGCGATCTCGTCGGGGACGGATTGCCTGGTCTGCTCGACCTTCTTCCGCCGCATCCTGATCGACTCGGGCGAGGACCCGGATTCGCTGCGGCTCGACGACTGGGAGCAGACGGTCGTCGCCTACGGCCGGCAACTGGCCGTCGATCCGCACGGCGTCTCCGACGACCTCTTCGCCCGCCTCGCCGCCCGGCTCCAGCCCGATCAGATCGTCGCGCTGACGGCCTTCGGCGGGCTCATGGTCGCGACCAACCTGTTCAACAACGCGCTCCGCGTCGACCTGGACGACTATTTGCACGGCTATCGCAAGCAAGGGAAGTGAGCATGTCCACAACGGACGGCGGACGGTCGTCATCCGAACTGGCCGGCCAGGTCGCCTTCATCACGGGTGCGGCGCACGGCCAGGGGCGGGCGACCGCGCTGGCGATGGCCCGCGAGGGCGTGCACATCGCCGCGCTGGACGTCGCCCGGCCGCTGGCCTATCCCGGCTATGCGATGGGTTCGGCCGACGATCTCGAGACCCTGGCCGAGTGAGTGCCGCGCCCTGGGCGTCGATTGCCTGACCTTCGCCGCCGACGTCCGCGATGACGCCGCCATCGCCGCTGCGGTCGATGCCGTCGTCGCGCGGTTCGGCCGCATCGATGTCCTGTTCAACAACGCGGGCATCTGCGGCTATGGCCTGGCGCACGAGCTGACCGAATCCGCCTGGGACGCCATGCTCGACATCAACCTCAAGGGCGCCTGGCTGGTCGCGCGCCGGATCATCCCGGTGATGATCGGCCGGAAGAGCGGCGTGATCATCAACAACTCCTCGGTGGCCGGCCTGCGCGGCATGGCCCGGCTGAGCCACTATGCGGCGTCGAAGTGGGGGCTCGTCGGGCTGACCAAGTCGTGGGCCATCGAGCTGGCTCCGCACAACATCCGCGTCGTTGCGCTCTGCCCGACCGGCGTCAACACGCCCATGAACGACGGCCTGGCGATGCTCGAAGGCAAGACGCCCCGCGAGATCGCCGAGCGGTCCGCCGGCAACCTGCTGCCCATGCCCTGGATCGAGCCCGAGGACGTCGCCGCCGCCGTCGTCTTCCTGGCCTCGCCCAGGGCCCGCGCCATCACCGGCTCGGAGTTCGTCCTCGACGCCGGGCTGCTCACGCGCTGAGAGGCCCCAGAGCGGTTAGAGCGCCGAACGGTTGGTTGGCCTACATGATTTCGGCCTCGAGAGCCGGCTGGGGCCTCGACCCCCCCTGACCCCCCCTTTGTAAGGGGGGGATTTTAAGGGAGGCTCAGCCCTCTGCTTCTCCCCCCTTAGCGAAGGGGGGGGCAGGGGGGGTTCTCTCGCGGCGAGTCCGCGCAAACGCGAGCCGCTCTAACGAATGGCTGGCCGACGCGGCTCGGCCTCGAGATCGGGCTGGGGCCTCGACCCCCCCTGACCCCCCCTTCGTAAGGGGGGGATTTTAAGGGAGGCTCAGCCCTCTGCTTCTCCCCCCCTTACGAAGGGGGGGTCAGGGGGGGTTCTCTCGCGGCGAGTCCGCGCAAACGCGAGCCGCTCTAACGAATGGCTGGCCGACGCGGCTCGGCCTCGAGATCGGGCTGGGGCCTCGACCCCCCCTGACCCCCCCTTCGTAAGGGGGGGATTTTAAGGGAGGCTCAGCCCTCTGCTTCTCCCCCCCTTACGAAGGGGGGGCAGGGGGGGTTCTCTCGCGGCGAGTCCGCGCAAACGCGAGCCGCTCTAACGAATGGCTGGCCGACACGGCTCGGCCTCGAGATCGGGCTGGGGCCTCGACCTCCCCTTCGTCAGGGGGGGAAGATGAATGTGATGGTCTGAGGGCTCGATCATGACGAGGCGGATCGCGACCGATCACGGCTTCGAACCCTTGAGCTTGGCGATGAGGAACTCGGTGGGGCCGGCGTAGTCGGGGTCTTTATGGCCGGGATAGACCAGGTGGACCTCGTCGCCTTCGGCCTTGAGCTTCTCTTCGAGGAGAAGGCCCAGGACCGCGGTGTGCGTCGGGTCCGTCTGCGCCTCGCCCTTGATGGGAGGCTTGTCCTGGGCCGGGTAGTTGAGGAAGACCGGCGGGTCTCCGGTGCCGACGTGGGCATACGGCGAGTATTCCTTGATCCAGTCGAGCACGTCGTCGCGGTGGTCGTAGAACTGCTGGAACTGCGAGTCGCGGCCACCGCCGCTGCCGATGAATCCGAAGGCATGGCCGCCGTATCGCATATTGGGAATCCACTCGCGCAACTGCAAGGGATCGAGTGAGGTCTGTGCACCGTTGACGGCCGCGGCGGTCAGGCGGGTCGAACTCGCGAGCGACGGGGTCGGAGCTGTCGGGCCGGGCCATGTCGTCGTGGAAGGCGAGCCAGAGCGACGAGCAGGCGCCGGCCGAGCCGCCGGTGGCGGCGAGCCGGGTCTTGTCGATGTTCCACTCGCCGGCCTTCGACCGGAGGAACTGCACGGCCCGCGCGGCGTCCTCCAGCGGCCACTTCACGGGCGGCCTGATCCCGGCCTCCTGGGCCTGCGTGGTGAAGCGATAGTTGATCGAGGCGACGGAGATCCCGCTGTCGAGCAGCCTCTTGAGATCTCCCACGCCGACCTTGTCGCCGTTGACCCAGCCGCCGCCGTGAATGTGGATGACGAGCGGGGCGGGTTCCTGGGTGTCGGCCTTGAAGAAGTCCAGCACCTGACGCTCGTGCTTGCCGTAGGCGACGTTGGAGTACGTCGGCGGCACGCTATAGCGCGGGGCAGCCTTCTTCTGCTGGGCTTTCGGCCGCTCCTTCTTCTGCTGGGCTTTCGGCAGTTCCTTCACGGCCTGCGCCCACGATCGAGCCGATGCGCTCAGGAAGGCCGCGCACGCAAGCCCGGCGATGAGAGCGGCGGCCCGGTAACGGCGAGGGGACGGCAGGGGACAGGTCATTTTCGAGGTCTCCGGGAGGTTGGCGGGTTGTTCGTAGCCACGATCGGCGATCTTAACGCGACTTGACGCGCACCAGCTTCATGATGCGGCCCGCGACGTTCCAGTCCTGGACGTACAGGTTGCCGTCCTTGTCCCAGGACGAGCCGTGCGTGCCGCTGAAGATCCCCTCGATCCACTGCTCTTGCGGCACATTGTAATTCGCCCGCTTCGCGGGGTCCGCGTTGTGGCCGAGGACCGCGATGATCGTGTTGCTCTTGTCGAGGATGACCAGACGCCCGTGCAAGTCCGGCACGGAGACGTAGTCCCCCTCGACATCGGCCGAGGTCGGCATCCCCAGGCCGGTCACGACCTCGCCGATGAACTCTCCGTTGAGGTCGTAGTGCAGCAGGCGGCCTTTGGGCTGGTGATTGCGGTCGCAGATCAGCAGGCGAGGCGGGCTGTAACGCGTGTCGAGCGTCATGCCGTGGGCGGTGTTGAACTCCTTGAGGCCATTTCCCTTGGTCCCGAAATGCATCAGATACTTGCCGGTCTTGTCGAATTTGAAGATGTGGTCGCTCGCGTAGCCATCCGACAGGAAGATGTCGCCATCGGGGGCGACGGTGATCGCCGTGGGGCTGAATTTCTTGAGCTTGAGGCCCGATTCCTCGGGGTACGGGAGCTTCAGGACGATGTCGCCGGTCCGGGCGTTGAACTTGATCCCCTCGGCATTGTTGTTGCGGGCCGCGTAGATGAACTCGCCGTCGGCTTCCTCGCGGATCTTCATGTCGTGGATGTCGGAATACATGTCGCCGAGGAACTTGCGAATCACCTTGCCATAGGGCGAGAAGACGAAGACGCCGGCATGGGCGCTCGTGTAGATGTTGCCGTCCTTGTCGACGACGACGCTGCCGTGGCACGGCCCGATCACGGACTTCCCATCCGATCCGAGGCCCCAGCCCGGCACCGTGTCGAACGTCATCAGACCGCACCCCATCCGCACGGGCTGAATCTTGTCCGCCGCGAGGGCCGGCAGGGCGAGTGCGAAGACGAGGGCGAAAGCGAGGGGGGTCGAACAGTTCTTCACGGATGGGGCTCCTACTTGCGTTGACTGTATTGACAACTTGATGTTCAAATCCTCAGGCCATCGGTCTGCCTGTAGGAGGGGGCTCCGTCCCCCGACTGGATCCGATCAGGACGGGGATCTACAGGCAGACCGATGGGTCCCCTGTAGGAGGCGGCTCCGTCCCCCGACCGAATCCTATCAGTCTCAACCGCCGATAAGAAGTTGGCTCCGATTTCCGGCCCCATCGGGGACCGGGGCATTCTCTTCCGGGTCGACGGGCGATAACTTGTTTCGCGTGCGGGCGTCACACTCCTCCGCGGGTCCTCACAGGTCGGGAATCGATCGATGCACCGAATCTCCTTCGCGTTCGGCCTTTGCGGTCTGCTCCTCGCACTCCCACTCCTCCTCGGCCGACAGGCGGACAGGGCATCCGGCGCCGAGACGCGACGGACCGCCCACGTCAAGCTGCGTCGCGACAATGCGCCGGCGGCCGCCCGCGTCAGCATCGTCGGGAGCGACGGCAAACCCTACGCGCCGGCCGGCGCCGCGATCCGCAAGACGAAGCGGGACGAGTCGTACTTCTACGCGGACGACGCCTTCGACGTGGAACTACCGCCGGGACGCGTGCGGATGAACGTCAGCGGAGGCCTCGAGACGATCCCCCAGATGGTCACCGTGGACGCCGAGGCGGCCACCGAGCTGACCGTGCAGATGCAGCATTGGATCGACATGGCGGCGCGGGGCTGGTATTCGGGCGATTCGCACGTCCATCTTCATACGGGCGGCCCGATCGACGTGACGGTTGCCGGCGCGCTGGTCGCCACGCGGGCGGAGGGGGTCAATTACGTCAATCTCTGCGTGTCGAACAACGTCGGCGATGACATCCGCGACGCCGAGATGATCGCCGGCAGGCCGCACGCCGCCTCGACGGATCGGCATCTCATGGTCTTCGGCGAAGAGATGAGGAGCACCATTTACGGACATATGCAGTTTTTTGGAATCAGCAGGTTGGTGGAACCGCAATACACGGGTTTCGACGGGACGCCGAACCGGCTCGACTTCCCCGCGAACCATGTGATGGCCGCGGAGGCCGTCCGCCAGGGTGGCGTCGTCACGTACGGCCACCCGATGTTCGCCGGACAGCCGTATCCGTTCGAGAAAGACCCGGCGAAAGCCGGCGCCGCGGCGCGAGAGCTGCCGATCGACGCCGTGCTCGGCGCGGTCCACGCGGTCGACCTGATGTCGTACAACAGCGACGAGGACCTCTCGGCCGAGCTCTGGTATCGGCTGCTGAACTGCGGGCTGAAGCTCTCGGCATGCGTCGGCACCGACGCGCTCCTGGATCGTTCGACGGAGCCCCTGGGCGGCGACCGGGTCTACGTGAAAACCACAGGCCCGCTGACGATGCAAAGCTGGCTCGACGGCTTGAAGAGCGGCCGGAGCTTCGTCACGAACGGCCCGATCCCGACGCTCGAGGTCAACGGCAAGGGCCCGGGCGAGACGTGCGAGCTCGCGGGACCGGGCAACGTGCGTGCGGCCGTGACGGTGGAGAGCCATGTGCCGTTCAACAAGATCGAGATCGTCGTGAATGGCAAGGTCGCGGCGCGCGACGAATCCGCGAACGACCCGGCGGGGTTGCGGGTCCGACGCCTCGACGTGGAGTTGCCGATCGACCGGAGTAGCTGGATCGCCTTGCGCGTCCGGGGTCCCGAGTCTCCGCTCGTCTTCGACGGGCCCGCCTGGGCTCACACGAGTCCGGTCTACGTCACGATGGCCGGCCGGCGAATCGCGAGCCGCCAGGACGCCGAGTACTTCGTCGCCTGGATCGAGCAGATGCTGCGGGTCGTCGATGCCCGCAATCGGTTCGCCAGCATCGAGAATCGGCGAGACGTCGAGTCGCTGTTCCGGAAGGCGCAGGACGAGTTCCGCAAGCTGGCGGACGCCGAGTAAGTCTGCTTGCGACGGGAGGGGGGAAATCCGTGTCAGTGGCGTCTGACTCGGTAGCGCGCCACGGACAACACCGGCCGACGCCCGTCGTGCTGGCCGCCGCATGCATCGACGCCGCCTCCCGGTTCGAGCCGGAGAGCCGGCCGATCCCTTCGAAGTGGCCCTCGGGGAAGACGTCGCCGCTCCGGATTTGACACCGTCAATCCCGGGATGCCGCGACGAAACCCGGGGCAGACCGATCGAGCGGGGATTTCGCCGGGTTTTTTCCCCCTCCCTGTTGACACCCGGCTCCTTTCGACAGTTATGGAGATAGGAGACCAGGCATGCCCAGCCATCCCGACGCCGATGAACCCCTCCTGGGCCGCATCCGTGCCGGGGATCGGCATGCGCTCGGGGAATTCTTCGCGAGGCATCACGAACGGCTGCGCCGGATGGTCCAGCTCCGGCTCGACCGGCGCCTCCAGGGGCGGTTCGACCCCGAGGACGTGCTCCAGGAGGCGTTCGTGGACGCCGGCGCCGGCTGGGGGAGTACGCTGCCGATCCGAGGATGCCGCCGTTCCTCTGGCTGCGCTTCCTGACCATGCAGCGGCTCCAGGCGCTGCACCGCCTCCACCTCGGGGCCAAGGGCCGCGAGGCGAGCCGTGAGGTCTCGATCTTCAACGGGCCGCTGCCGGCGGCCGACTCGCGATCGCTGGCCGCCCAGCTCCTCGGCCGATTGACGACGCCGAGCCGGGCCGCCATCCGGGCCGAGATCCAGATCAAGATCCAGGATGCGCTCAACGCCATGGACCCGACCGACCGCGAGATCCTGGCCCTCCGCCATTTCGAGGAGCTCACCAACAGCGAAACCGCCGCGGTGCTGGGCATCCACAAGTCCGCGGCCAGCAACCGCTACGTCCGGGCCCTGCGGCGGCTCAAGGAGATCCGCTCGCCCGCGCTCGGGATGCTTGATGACTCCGGGATGAGCCCTCCGAGGAGATAGGACGGGAGTGGAGGCGGACCATGAGCGAATCCACGGCGGATCGCAACCCGTTCGAGCGGTTGGCCGAGGAGTTCGCCGAGCGGCTCCGCCGCGGCGAGCACCCCGCGATCGCCGATTACGTCGCACGCTACCCCGAGCTCGCCGACGACATCCGCGAGCTGTTCCCGGAGATCGCGCTGGTCGAGCAGCACAAGCCGGCGCGAGCGGATCGCGGGATCTCGCTCCCCGCGCCGATGCCGGCGAACCGCGGCGGCCTCCCCGAGCAGTTCGGCGACTACCGGATCCTCCGCTATCTCGGCGAGGGGGGCATGGGCGTGGTGTACGAGGCGGTGCGCGAGTCGCTCCTGACCAACGTCGCGCTGAAGGTCATGCATCCCCAGTTCCGCGCCCGCGAGAAGTACCTGCGCCGGTTCCGCATCGAGGCCCGCTCGGCGGCCCGGTTGCACCATACCAACATCGTCAGCGTCTCCGACTACGGCGTCCACGACGGCGTCTGCTATTACGCCATGCAGTACATCGCCGGCCATAGCCTGGACAAGGTCCTGGCCGACGTCCGCCGCCTCCGCCAGGAGAAGGAGGCATCGCCCGTCGTCGAGACGGCCACGATGCCGTCCGACCAGGAAGGACCGCTCCGCCCCGACCGCGGGTCGGTTTCACCCCAGCTCGGCGACGCGACGATGGACGCCTCGCGGCGCGCGGTGTCGCTGGGGCTGCTGACCGGCCAGTGGTCCCTCACCGCGATGTCCCGGAGCTCCCATGACGGGGAGATACCGCCCCGACCGACCGCGCCGGCGGCGTGCCGGGCGATCGAGGACGTGGACCCGCTCGAGGGCAGGACCGCGGCGCCGGGCCCGGGAACCGGCAACGCAGGGAAGAGCGGCGACGAGCCGGCAGGGGCCGTTGCGGGCGTCAGGCACACCGCGCTGCGGCGGCTCGCGCTGGAGCTGGCCCAGACCGACGGCGAGATCGGTCCGGCGCTCGAGCCGCGTGCCCGCTCGGCCGACGCGCCAGCCCGCGAGCGACCGGCGATCTGGGATTCGGGCCGACCCGCTTCCGGGCCATCGGCGTTCCCCGGCTCGGCCAGCTCCCTCATCGGCAAGAGCGAGATGCGCTACTACCGCGAAGTCGCCCGGCTGGGCGCCCAGGTCGCCGACGCCCTCGCCTACGCCCACAAGCGGGGCGTGCTCCATCGCGACATCAAGCCGCCGAACCTGGTCCTCGACGCGATGGGGAACGTCTGGATCACCGACTTCGGCCTGGCGAAGTTCGAGGAGGGGGACGACCTCTCGCAGTCGCAGGACCTCGCCGGCACTCTGGCTTACATGGCACCCGAGCGGTTCCGCGGCGTCTCGGATCCCCGGTGCGACGTCTACGCGCTCGGGGCCACGCTCTACGAGATGCTGACGCTCCGCCCGCCGTTCCGGGAAGCGGACCAGCTCCAGCTTATCCGCCGGATCGAGCACGAGCCGCCGGTGCCGCCGCGACAGGTCGAACGCGGCATCCCGCCGGACCTCGAGACGATCGTGCTGAAGGCCCTCGCCAAGAACCCGGACGACCGGTTCGAGAGCGCCGAGGAGATGGCCGCCGAACTGCGGCGGTACGTGGAGAACCGCCCGATCCGTTCGCGGCGGATCCCGGCCTACCAGCGGTTCTGGCGCTGGTGCGAGCGGAACCCCAAGCTGGCCGCGGCGAACATCGCCGCGGCGGTCGTGACGACCCTCCTCGCCATCGTCTCGACCGTGGCCGCCAGGAGCTACCGCGAGCAGCTCCAGGCGCTGCGGATCGAGCAGACCCAGACGCGGAGGGCCGAGCGGCAAGGGCGCCTGGAGCTGGGAAAATCCCTCCAGGCCGAAGGAGCCGCCCTTCAGCGCAGCGGGCTCGCGGGCCAGCGGTTCGACAGCCTCGACCGGCTTCGCCTGGCCGCGCAGGTCCTGGGAGCCGATCCCGAGGGCCGCAAACAACTGCCCAGGATCCGCAACCAGGCCATCGCCGCGATGGGACTGGTCGACCTCCGCGAGCGCCGGCAGCGCGACTGCGGCGACGTCTTCGATCGCGTGGTCGATGCCGCCCTGGAGAGGTACGCGGTCGTGGAGCGATCCGGCGAGGTGGTCGTGCGCCGGCTGGACGACGACCGCGAGCTGGTTCACCTGCCGGGACCGGAACGGCGCGATTTCTCGTGGGGCAAGGCTACTTTCAGCCCGGATGGCGAACTGCTCGTTGCCGACTCCCACACGGCGCAAGAGGGCGATCTGCTGCGAATATGGCATCTGGGACGCCGGGAACTTCTTGGCAGCCTACCGTGCCGAGGAGGTCCGGCATTCCATGCAGACGGCCGCCGATTCCTCTTCGCTGCGCGAAGGGGGTATCGCCATCTGGGACCGGGACGAGCGCCGGGTGGTCCAGCGGCTGCCGCTGGATTTCGCGCCGAACTTTTATGTGTTCGATCCAGAGGGCCGGCGGCTCGCGGTGAACAACGGCGACCCGGCGGCGTCGAGGGTGGTGATCCTCGAGTTGGAAACCGGTCGCGCGCTGACGTCTTGGACCTCGCAGGTCGGCGTTGGGCCTCTAGCATGGAGTGCCGATGGGCAACTGCTGGCTGTCGGCGGCAACAGCGATGACCCCCGCGTCTACGTATGGAATGTTCGCCGCCGGGAGCTGGAGTCGGTTCTTCAGGGTCACACCGACACGATCGTGGGCGTCCAGTTCGCCCACTCGGGTTACCTGCTGGCGACGGCAGCATATGATGCCACGACCCGGCTCTGGGACGCGGCCTCGGGTGAACCGCTGGCGACGGCACCCGGGAATCTCAAGGGCTTTTCGCCCGACGACCGGAGGCTGGCTTTCACAAGGGGCTGGACGATCGGCGTCTGGGACGTGGCCACGGCCCCCGAGTGCCGGACGCTCCACCCCGGGATGTTCGGCAACCGCTCCGAGCGGCGGGATGCCACCTGGGTGAGGCGTGCGGACGTCAGCCCCGACGGCCAACTGGTCGCAACCGCCGATGGAGATGACGTCCATCTCTGGGAGGCCGAAACGGGCCGCGAGCTGGCTCACCTCAAGGCGGGTTGCGGCGAGGACGTACTCTTCCACCCGGACGGCGAGAGCCTCATCACCGCCGGCAACCGGGGCCTCAATCGCTGGCCAATCCGTCTCGATCCCGATCGTGGACTAGGCGCAATCCGCGTCGGTCCACCCGAGCTGCTGCGGGAGGCCGAGACCTGGAATCGAGCGGCCTGGCTACCGGATCATCGCACGCTGGCGCTGGTCGACAATGCCAATGCACGGGTCGTGCTCGTCGACTCGACCCATCCTCATCCGGCCTGGAGTCGGGCAATGACCCTCGACGCAGGGGGGAATCACCGCATGGGCACGGTCTCCGTCAGCCCGGATGGTCGCTGGCTCGCGGTCGGCGGCTGGAATGAGGCCGGAGTCCGAGTCTGGGACTTGCACCGGCGCCGGCTCGAGCGCATCTTGAGGCCGATGGATGCTGTGGGCAACACGAAGTTCTTCGCCCGCTTCAGCCCCGACGGCCGTTGGCTCGTTTCGTCCACGCACCCCGATGTGGGCCATCAGGCTTACCACTTCTGGCGGGTGGGGACGTGGGAGCTGGGCCAGCGGATTGAGCACGAGCGTGGCGGGATCGCCTCGCACCCCCCGGCGTTCACCGGCGACGGACGGTTGATGGCCCTGGGGATCGCGCCCGATCAGGTGATGCTGGCCGACGCCGCCACGGGCCTGGAGCTGGCGCGGCTGACGACCTTGCAGTCAGTGAACCCGGCACCGGTCGCCTTCAGCCCCGACGGCACGAAGCTGGTCGCCAGCACGAATCAGAAGACCGCGCTGTTGTGGGACCTGCGGCGGATCCGCGACCAGCTCGCCCCGATGGGACTGGACTGGGACGCGCCGCCTTACCCGGCCGCCTCGGCCGCGGGCGAGGCATCCGGCCCGCTGCCGCCGCCGAGGCCGGTGCGGGTCGTCGGCGAAGTCATCGAGCCCCGGGCGCGGCGCCGCCGAGCTGGCCGAGATGAACCGCCGGCTCGCCGCCGACCCCGACGACGCCGAGGCCCGGATCCACCGCGGCTGGCTCCGGCTCGGTCGGTCGCCGGCGGCCGAATCGATCGCCGACCTGGTGCGGGGCTTGCGGCTCCGGCCCGACGACGCCGATGCCCTGTTCCTGCTGTCCCGGGCCTACGGCCAGTCGAACAACCTGGCGGCGGAGCGGGCGACCCTCGAGACCTACCTGGCGCGGGCCGCCGACGACAGCGACGCCCGCGCCAGCAAGGGCCTGGTGGCCCTCCAGCTCGGCCGGCTCCAGGAGGCCGCCGACGATTTGACCAGGGTCCTCGATGCCGACCCCGGCCGGGATCGCATTCGCTACCAGCGCGCTTCGGTCCGGTTCCGCCTGGGCCGGTTCCAGGAAGCCCTGACCGACCTCGCCCCGCTGATTCAGCACTATCCCAGCGATCCGGGCCTTTACGACCTGCGCAGCCAGGTCCATGAACGGCTGGGCGACCGCGAGGCGGCCCAGGCCGACCGGAAGCGGGCCGCCGAGTCTCCCCTGGCGAATGCCCAGCACTACAACAACCTGGCGTGGCGACTGGCCAACGGCCCGGTCAGCCTGCGCGATCCGGAGCAGGCGCTGGCCCTGGCCCGCAAGGCGGTCGCGATGGCGCCTGGTCAGGCCATCCACCTGAACACGCTGGGCGTCGCCCAGTACCGCGCCGGCCGGTATGCCGAGGCGATCGCCACGCTCGAGAAGAGTCTCGCGGCCAGCAAGGGCGAGTCCGACGCCTTCGATCTATTCTTCCTGGCCATGGCCCGCTCCAAGCTCGGCCGGTTCGCCGAGGCGCGGGCCGACTTCGACCGCGCCGTCCGCTGGCGGCGCGACCACCCCGACCTGCGGCAGCCCGGATGGGCCGAGGAGCTGGCCGCATTCCAGGCCGAGGCCGAGGCGGCCCTGTCGGCCGGCCCCGGCGTCGACCTTCCCGACGACGTCTTCGCGGCGCCGCGCTAGGACGATGGGCCCGGGGTATCCCCGCGAGGGCCGGACGATGGCGTCCGGCGACGCGGCCGGGCTTTTCTGGGACGAATTCCTCGTTTTCGCGACAGGTGGCGGCTCGTCCCGGACTTTATCTCTTGGAGGGCGGACGAGGAGTCGGGGGCGGGAGCGGCGAAGGTGGCTCTGACCCCCAGCCCGACGCCCGCCGCACTCGAGCCGAACGACACGGATCCCGCCGGATCCCCCTTACAGCGAGGATCGACGACGATGAACCGTACGACCAAGCGGAAGTTGCGCCCGGGTTGTGAACTCCTGGAGGCTCGAGAGTTGCTCTCGAACTCCTCCGTGTACGTCGAGGAGACCGACCACAACCTCTGGCTCGAAACCCCCGGCTGGCAGGCCAACAACAGCCGGACCTTCATCGACTCCAGCGTCCTGGCCTTCGCGCCGGTCGGGAACGGGAACGTCTTCGTCGAGGGGGAAGACCACAACCTTTGGCTCGAGGCCCCCGGCTGGCAGGCGAACAACAGCCGGACCCTCATCGACTACGGCGTCCTGGCCTTCGCGCCGTTCGGGAACGGGAACGCGCTCGTCGAGGGCGACGACAGCAACCTCTGGCTCGAGGCCCCCGACTGGCAGGCCAACAACAGCCGGACCCTCATCGACTCCCACGTCTACGCCTTCTCGACGGCCGGCAACGGGCAGGTCTTCGTCCAGGGGTACAACGGCAACCTCTGGCTCGAGGCCCCCGGCTGGCAGGCCAGCAACAGCCGGACCCTCATGGATGCCAACGTCCTGGCCTTCGCACCGGGCGGCGGCGAGCAGGCCCTCGTCGAGGGGACCGACGACAAGCTCTGGTTCGAGACCCCCGGCTGGCAGGCGCACAACAGCCGGACCTTCATCGACTACAGCGTCCTGGCCTTCGCGTCGGTCGGGAACGGGAACTTCCTGGTCGAGGGGATCAACCAGAACCTCTGGCTCGAGCACCTCGGCTGGCAGTCCAACAACAGCCGGATCCTCTGGGACACCACCGCCCAATCCTTCTCATCGCTGGGGAACGGGACGTTCTACGTTCAGGGCGACGACGGCAATCTCTGGCTCGAGCCCCCCGGCTGGTCCGGGGGAAGCGGCCGGACTTTCATCGACTCCAGCGTCCTGGCCATGGCGCCCGCCAGCGCCGACCCCATCGGGGTGGGCTTCGCCGAGGTGGGCACCTACGTCGGACCGAACACCGCCGCGACGACCGGCATCAGCGCCTGGTCGGGCTACGCGGCCCAGACCAGCTTAACTTCGCCGCAGCAGAATTCCGTCTCGTACGTCTCCGGCTCCTGGGTCGTCCCGAAGGTGTCCCCGTCATCCTCCGGCTCGAGCTACAGCTCGGTCTGGGTGGGGATCGACGGCAACGGCAACGATACCGTCGAGCAGATCGGGACCGAGGAGGATTACGTCAATATGCCTCTTTTATCGACCCCCGTCTATTACGCGTGGTGGGAGATGTATTCGACCGGCGATAAGCAGCCGCAGCAGGTCATCTCGAGCATGACGGTCAATCCGGGCGACCTGATCACGGCCTCGGTTCAGTCCGGGCCTGGCCCTGGTGGGTCCGCGTTCATCCTGAGCATCAACGACGAGAGCCGGGCGAACGATTCTTACGGTGTGCTCGCGTCCACTGGTGCGACGCAGAGTCCGCTCGCCCAGCGGAGCACCGCCGAGTGGATCGTGGAGGACACGTCGGTCAACAACAGCACCCCGACGCTCGCGAGGTTCGCGCCGGTCTACTTCTCCAACGCCCAGGTGGTGATCAACGGCGTCTTCGGCACGATCAACTCCCCTTCGTGGACCTCGGAAGCCGAGAACATCGTCTCATCGAGCGGGGCGACCCTGGATACGACCACGGCCCTGGCCAATATGGGGAGCAGCTTCGTGGTGAGCTACGGCACGCCGGGCACCGCCGCATCGGTGGTGGTGCGGTCGGGCCCGGGCGCCGCGGCCGGGACGCGGCTCGGCACGACCGCCGGGGCATCCGTCTCGCTGCTCCAGAGGGCTCAGGGGCCGGTCCTCACCAGGCCGGCCGCCCCCGACGACGGCGACAGCCCATCGGGGATGATTCGCTCGGCCCGATACAGTCTCGGCAGCCCCGCGACGGACGCGGTGACGGCCCGCCCGGCGAACCTCCTGCTGGGCTCGCTCGATTTCGGCTCCCTCGACGACGGCGACGCCCGCCGATCGGTCGGGCGCATCCCACGTCTTCGCGACCGGTGAGGCCCACCGCGTCGATCCACTCGCCGACCATCTGCTCCGCCGGCCGGCCGGGATTCCGGGCCGGCCGGCGGCGCGCGCGGGAATTCCCGCGCACCGCGACGATGCATTCCGGTTCGGATCCTCGTACAATGCACCCTCCTATCGAGATGACCGATGAGTATCTGGGATTATGGATTGTGGACCCGACATCCATCAGCCTGCTCGACCGGCTCAAGGTGGCCCGGCCGGAGGCCATCGACTGGCAGCGCCTGCAGGGCATCTACCTGCCGCTGGTCCAGCGGTGGCTGCGGCGCGTGCCCGGGCTGGGCAACGACGCGGACGACCTCGCCCAGGAGGTCTTCGTCGTGGTGGTCCGCGAGCTCCCCCGGTTCGAACGGCGCCGGGAAGGCTCGTTCCGCGCCTGGCTGCGGACGATCACCGCCAACAAGGCCCGGAACCATTGCAAGCACCGCGCCCGTCGACCGACCGTCGGGATGGATCAGGCCGAGGGGTTCCTCGACCAGATGGCCGATCCCGAGAGCGACCTGGCTCGCGAGTGGAACCGCGAGCACGACGAACACGTCGTCCAGAAGCTCCTGGCGGCCGTGAAGTCCGACTTCAACCCAACGACCTGGGAGGCGTTCCGACGACTCGCCCTGGATGGCCTCCCGGCCGCGCAGGTGGCCGAGGAGCTGGGGATGCCCGAGAACGCGGTCCTCCTGGCCAAGTCGCGGGTGATCCGGCGGCTGCGGCGAGAAGCCGGCGATCTTCTGCGGTAGGGTCCAGGCTCGCGGCCGCCAGCAACCTCCACGACCGCTCGCACGTCACAAGTCTAGCGCCAATGCAATTTTGGTTGTGTGCGGGTTTTGGGGTTCGACCGCCCAAATGGTGCCGCGACGTGCTATGAGGTGCCATTTCAAGGAATGGGCGGTGAATCACTTCCCGACTGTCTGGACGGCCCGGTTCGGCCGGTTGGGCGCGGGTCTCCTGGCCCCGCCCGCGGGAGGACCAACGGTCTCCCGGTCGGCTCGGATCGGCTCGGGCCCGGACCGGACGGATCGGGGAGACCTTCGGTCGAGCTTGGTCCGCGGAGAAATCTTACGCGCGCAAAGTTTTATGCGAAATTTTTCCTCCTTGCTGTCGAAGAGGTTGCGACGAGGCGCACCCACAAAATCGGCGCATCGCGTTTCAGATTTTGCAAAACGGCAGCATCCTGTTAATAGGGGACGTTGTGCGCCGTGTCGGTGGGCCGAAGTGGGTCGAGGCCGGCGGCGTCTCGTCTCGTCCCAGCCGGCGGTTCGCGGCAGGGACCTGCCCGGCCCCAACTCCCGGACGTGGGGTCGGCCCTCACGGAGATCCCGAGGCGGGTCGGTCCCGTCCGGAAGGGACGCCGTCGGCCGCCTCGCCGCCGGTGTGGCGCCGGGTCGTCCCGCCCGCACTCGGCGGGCCTCCCTGCCGGTCATCCGGAGGGATTTCGATCGCAATCCGTCAGCACAGGGCGCGAGCCATCGTGTGGGGACCGGGTACTCTGCCATCCGAAGCTTGGGGACGTCCTCGCCGTTCTCCCCTGGATCCCACCGCCGTGGCGGCGAGGGAGCCCGGGTCATCGATCCGGAGGCGCGTCCGTCCGTGCCCCCCGGGGGCCGAATCCCCGGGCCGGCTGGAGGGATGGCGCGGGAGATGCTGGCGGCGGCCCCCGGGCACCTTCCCGGAATTGATGAGGAGGCGCCGTGAGGCGCCGAATCCCGGCCGCCGATCGGTGCCGGGCCGGTTGGGCCTGAGGAATCGGCTGCGAATCCCGTCCCGGCGCCCCGGAGCGACGTCCTGGCGAAGTCCGGCGAACGGACCGGCCGGCGGCGGGGTCGCGAGACCCGCGCCGTGCGCGACACCCCGAAATCGGGGAAGTGATTCGCCGCCTGATCCTAACCGGCCGCCGGGCGCCTTGGGGCGCCGATCTGGTGAGGCCGGCGGGACCGGCAAGCCGGGGGCGCGGCGCCGGCGTCTGGGCGAAAGCCGCGCCGGATAGCCATCCGCGGCCCGCCGCGCCGGGCCATCCTTGGTGGAAACGGCCTCTCGATCAGTGGTTGAACAGGAACGCCGGGCTGTTGATGAGGGCCCAGGCGATGTCCTGGGCGGCGGTCAGCCGCCGGACGGCGGCCTGCTCGACGCTCATCTCCACGTCGCGGCGCAGGGCCAGCAGCGCCGGGTCGGGCTGGATCGGCTTCTTGGCGTACTCGAGCTGGTTGCGCAGCTCCTGGAGCTTCCCGTCCACCGGCAGCGGCGCCCGGCTCGCGTTGAGCGCGTCGGTCTTGGCCTTGAGTTCCGGGTCCATGACGCGGAAGTAGGCGTGCAGCGCGTTCTTCTGGGCTTCGGTCCGCACCTCGGGCGCGACGGCCAGGACGGCGCGGAGGTCCTCGGGCAGGCTCAGGCCGACCGGCCTGGCGCCGCGGGTGGCCGAGAGCCGGAAGCGGCCGAGCGTCCAGAGTTCGGCGTACTTGTGGTGCAGCTTGATCGTCAGCACCGTGCCGCCGGGGCCGCCGACCGGCTGCGCGGTCTCGAACGTCGCCCAGTGGACGATCCCGGTCGCCGGCGCGACGGCCCAGCCGTTGCCCGTCTCATTGGCGTTGCCGTCGATCGCATTGGCGATCGGCAGACCGTCCTGGCTGAAGTCGGCCAGCGCGTTCTGCAACTTGACGGGACTGGCCTTCTTGGGGTCGGCCTTGGGCGCCGCGGTCAGCTCCAGCTCGTTGAGCACGAAGTTGCCGTCCGAGGCCCGGCCGGGCCCCTTGTTCGGCAGCCGGCTATCGGGCAGGACCTCCAGCCGCAGGCCGGTGATCCCCGCCAGCTCGGTCTCGACGACGATCGTCACGACCCCGTTGCGGTTCCGGCCCGAGACGAGGATCGAGCCGTCGGGCTCCTTGGTCAGGACCGAACGATTAGTCGCGCTGGTGGTCTTGGGATCGAGCACGACCCAGCGGTTGACGACGGCCGCGGCGTGCGACTTCTCCCATTCGGCCAGCTTCTTGGCGAACCCGGTCGCGTCGTAGTTCTTGAGGTCGGCCTCGAGCCGGGCGGTCGTCTCGGCCTTCTGGCGCTGCTGCTCGGCGAGCCGGGGGGCGAGCTCCTTCTCGTGGGAGGCCAGGGCGGCCTGCGCGGCGGCGATGGCGGCATTCCGCTTGCGCTCGAGCTCGGGCCGCTTGATGGCGAACTCGGCCTCGCGGCGGCCGAGCTCCTCGGCCAGCCGGCGATGGTCGTCCTCGACGGTCTGGATCTCCTTGCGGCAGGTCTCGACCTCGGCCCTGGTCGGCGGGCGATTCAGGATCCTCACGAACAGCTCGTCGATCAGCTTCGAGTCGTCGCCCTGCACGCCGACCAGCCGGGCCAGTTCGCTCGACGGGTCGGCCAGGGCGTCGGCCAGCGTCGGGCCGCTGACCAGGGCCATGACCGGCCCGAGCTGCATGCCGCTGGACCGCTCGCACTCGCAGGCGCTCTCGCGGGCCGGCCGGCCGAAGGTCGTCAGGAAGCCGCTGGGCAGCTCCACGCCCGAATCCGGCAGCGCCGCGGCCCGGGTGCCCGGCGGCACGCCCGGGATCTTCGAGACCGAGCCGGTCACGCGGTAGACGGCGTCGAGCAGCACCTCCGCCGGCAGCCGGCGGGCGATCGCGTGCGAGTAGTTCACCTTGTCGTCGGCGTTCCACTTGCTGGCCTCGACCGAGAGCTGGTACGTCCGCGACTTGCAGATCAGCCGCATCACGTGCCGCACATCGAACCCGGTCTTGATGAACTCGTCGGTCAGGTAGTCCAGGAGCTCGGGGTTGCTCGGCGGGTTGCCGGCGCGGATGTCGTCCAGGGGCTCGATGATCCCGGCGCCCAGCAGGTAGCCCCAGAGCCGGTTGACGTAGCTCCGGGCGAAATACGGGTTGTCCTTCGAGGTCAGCCACTCGGCCAGCTCGACGCGCCGGGTCGCCCCCTTGGCCGGGTGGTGGTACGCGCTCTGGTACGGGAACTGGGGCGCGGTCACCTTCTTGGTCCGGTCGTGCACGACCTCGGCCTTGCTGGTGTCGGAGACCAGCTCGAAGAGCGGCTTGGCCGCCTCGACCTCGGTGCCGCCGATCATCCGGCCCTTGCTCTCGGGGTCCGCCTTGAGGTCCACCTGCGCGAAGTAGGCGGCCGTCTGGTAGTACTGGTCCTGGGTCCAGCGCTCGAAGGGGTGGTCATGGCACTTGTTGCAGTTGAACCGGACCGCCAGGAAGAGCTGCGTGGTGTTCTCCATCGTGGCCGCGGGCTCGCGGAGGACCTTGAAGTACGACGCGGCCGGGTTCTCGCGGTTCGAGCCGGTGGCCGTGACGATCGCGCGGACGAACTTGTCATAAGGCGTGTTGCCGGCGACCTGGGCGCGGATCCAGTTGCGGAAGGCGACCGAACCCTCGACCCCCAGGAACTTGCGGTTGACCTGGAGCAGGTCGGCCCACTTGTTGGTCCAGAACTCGACGAAGTCGGGGTTGCCGATCAGGCGATCGACCAGCTCGTCGCGCTTGACGCGGCTGTCGCGCGCGTCGGCCAGGAACTTGCGGACGTCCTCGGCCGTCGGGGGCAACCCGGTCAGGTCGAGAGAGATGCGGCGGATGAACTCGGCGTCGGTGCAGACGCCCGACGGGAGGATCTTCATCCGCTTCCACTTGGCGGCGACGAGCTTGTCCGCCTTGCTGTAGGCGGGCGGCTCGGACCAGGCGAAGCCGGTGCGGTCGCCCATCACGGTCATGGTGGTCGAGGCATAATTCCCCTCGAACCGGGCCAGGACGGGCGCCTCGCCGCGGCGCAGGGCGGTCATCAGCCCCGAGCGGCCGGCCGTGGCGACCTCGGTATTGGCGCTCTCGAGGAACGCCTCGCGGGTCACGTCGCGGACCTCGCCGCTGGAGTACGTCGCCAGCACGCGGAGCTGCTGCTTGGCGCCGATCCGCTGCACGACCGGGTTGATCGGCGCGACATCGATCTTCGTGACCTTCGGGCCGGTCAGGTCGAGCCTGGCGCCGTCGGCGATCCAGGAGCGGAGCATCTCGTAGTACGGCTCGCCCGGCTGCATCAGCGCGCCGCCGACGTGCGGGGCCGCGCCGGTGGGCTTGAGCAGCATCAGGCTGTCGTCCGGCGAGGCGAGGTTCACCCGCCGCGACGCGTGGTCGTCGGTCAGGGCCCGCACGTCGAGCAGCGGGTCATAGCCGCGGAGCGAGAGCTTGAACCCCACTTTCCCCTGCGCGGCGCCGTGGCAGGTCCCCGCGTTGCAGCCCAGCCGCGAGAGCACCGGCGCGATGTCGTGGACGAAGTCGACCTTGGGCGAGGAATTCACACCCAGCACCGTCACGGGCACCTCGACCGACTGCCCCGCCAGGCGGAGGACCAGCTTGGCCTTGCCGTCGCCCCGGGGCCGGACCAGTCCCGACCGCGAGACGTCGACGATCGGCGACAGCGCCGACGGCAGCGCCACCGTGCGCACCCCGCCAGGTGAAGCCAGCGCGACCTCGCTGACCTCCGAGAGCGACGGCTCGACCATCCGGGTGACGTCGATCGTCTCGCCCGACGCGAGCCGGCCGGTGACCAGGAGCTGGGCGTAGGCGAACCGGTGATTGAGGCGGATCTCCTTCGGCCGCACCTCCAGGCTCGCCAGGCTGCCGCCCGAGGGCAGGGACTCGGACTCGACGGCCTCCTCCTGCTTGGGCGCGACGGCCGAGACCGGGGCGTTCTGCGCGGTCGAGGCGGCCTTCACCGTCACCGGGGCGAACTCCTTGATCGCCGAGCCGGTCTCGGGGTTGAGCAGCCGGACGATGCCGTCGGCCCCGGCGGCGGCCAGCACCTTGCCGTCGGGCCGGAACGCCAACGTGTAGATGCCGCCCTGAGGCACCTTCACGCGGGCGATCTCCCGGACGCCGTCCTTGTGGTACTTCTCGAGCGCCGCATTCTCCACCGCCGAGCGGGCGGTGACGACCTTCTGGTTGATCCGCTTGAGGTTGTCGGGGTAGCTGGTGTCGAACTCATAGCCGTAGACGGCCACCTCGCCGGCGCCGTCGAGGCTGCCGGCGGCGGCGATCCGCTTGCCGTCGGCGCTGACCGCGACGCTGGTCACTCGCCCGGCCACCGGCGGGAACTCGCGGATCAGGTTCGAGTCGTCGCCGATGACCCGCACGGTCTGGCGGAAGACGCGGTAGAGCTTCGGCTCGCCGTCGGAGCCGCCCACGACGATCTCGTCGCCGCTTGGGGTGCCGGGCGACGGTCCCCAGGCCGCCCTTGAGCGCCCCGGGGGTGATCGAGGTGATGTTGTCCATGAACCGCTGGGTGGCGACCTCGGTCAGCTTCGCGGTCATGTCGCGGCCGACCGACATCAGATGGTTGCCGTCGACCGAGAAGACCGTGTCGAGCGCCCAGTCGTTGTGCGAGCCCATGAACAGCACCTGCTGCCCGGTCTTGGCGTCGATGGCCCGCACCGTGTTGTCGGCGCAGCCGAAGGCGATCCTGGTGCCGTCGGGCGACCAGCTCGCGCCGTAGACGGTGTCATAGGTCACGGCGACCGAGAGCGCCAGCTTCCGCTTGGCGACGTCCCAGACCTGGACCTCGCCCATGCGGGCCGGCCGGCCGCCGGTGACGGCCAGCCGCTTGCCGTCGGGCGAGAAGGCCAGCGACTCGATCCGCTGCGAGAGCCCCACCAGCCGGGCGACCAGCTCGGAACCGTCGGCCTTCCACAGCAAGACCTCGTGGAAGCCGGCGACGGCCAGCAGCGAGCCATCCGGCGAGAACGCCAGGGCCGGGATCACCGGCAGCCGGGTGTATTCGGGGGGATGTTCGAGGTCGTAGTGCGCCTTGGCGGCCGGGGGCGTGTCATCGACGGCGCCCTGGGCGATCCAGCGGGCGATCAGCTCGATCTCGGCGGCCGAGAGCGAGGGCTTGTCCTGCGGCATCTCGGCCTTGCCGTCCTGCGGGGTGATCTTGTCGACCAGGAAGCTCTCCTCGGGCTGGCCCGGCGCGATGGCCTTCATATCGCTGTCGCCGCCCTTGAGCAGCCGGTCGAACACGGTCATCTCGTAGCCGCCGCCGGCCTTGGCCGGCTGATGACAGCCCAGGCACTGGGCCTGGAGGATCGGGCGGACCTGCTTGTCATAGCTGACCTTCGGCCCGGCCGCCGCGGCCGCCGGCGCCTTTGCCCCGGCCTGGCCCTTACCTTTCTGCGGGGCCTTCGCCTTGTCCTTCTCATCCGCGGCGCCCGCCGCCGTCGACAGCGTGACCAGGACCACCACAGCCCCGAACCCGCAGCGCCCTCTCGCCTTGATCGTCACCATCTGGGTTGCTCCACGTGTCGCGATCCGCGAGGTCGCCGGTCGCATCCGGCTCGCGATCTCTGATCGCCTCGGCCCTCGCCTCGCCTCGGCCCGGCGAGGACCTCGGCCCGTCTGTTGGTCGATTGGTCGAAATCCGGTGGGATACTTCAGGAGGGGCCTTCGCCCCCGGCAGGCTGGATCATCTCCTCACGCTACGACGCGTCGCGATGCTCGGTCAATTGGGACGCGGCTGGCCGATGCATGGATTCTAACGGTTCTCGCACCCATGCACCAGCGGGAGCGGCCGGATCGTATACCCTGGCTGCTGCATCTTACAGTAAAGCGGTCCCGGGACGCCAGCGTGACAATTGTTTAACGCTCCGGGCCGGTCAGGGATGGTTGTCTCGTTCCGATTGATCTCCGCGGACGCTCGCGGATTCCTCATCCAGCCCGTTGGGAGAATCAGCCAGCAATTCTTCCCAGCTCGCGACGTCGAGGACGCGGAGAATCAGGTCACGAAGGCGATCGCGATCATCCAGGGCGACGATCCGCGCCTCATCCTGGAGGTCGGGCGGCCCGAACTTCTTGCGGCCTTGGTGGAGGAGAATTGTCCTCGCCTCTTCAACACACCCCCTGGCGTATCCTCCACCGAAGCCCTCTCGTAAGATGGCCTGATAGAACGGCGTCTCCTCGATCCCGCCGATCCGGAACATCATGGCGGGCACTCCCTCATGGATTGAGCGACCTCAGCAGTTCGTCCCAGCTCGCGACGTCGAGGATACGGGTGCCGAGGTCATGCAGGCGGTCGAGATCGCTCAGGGCGGCGATCTTCGCCTCGGTCTGCTCGTCAGGCGGCCCGAACTTCTTGCGGCCTTGAAGGACCAGGAACTTCCTAGCCTCCTCGGCGCGGCCCCGGGCCAGGCCTTTCTGAAGGGCGTCCTGATAGAGCGACGACTCCTCGATCCCGTGAACCCGGAACGACATGGGGGGGACTCCTTGAATGAACGAATCGATCTCGCCTTTCGAATAACGCAGCCCCATCAGAAATCGCGTGGCAACCCACAAGGTGTTCGCCTGGTCGCGGGTGGCCTCCCGCTCCAACCGCTCGGAGATGGCGGCCAGGACGTTGGGGACCTGCGCCGTCTCGACCCCTGCGACCGGTGCCAGCGGCAGGACCGTCAGCCCCGCGGCCAGGATCGGCTCGACCGGCTGCTCCCAGACTTTCACCACATCATACCGGAACCAGTCGTAGACTTCTCCGCCGGGATACCGCAGCTCCTGGATGCCGGTGAGGTCGGGGCCGAAGGCTGTCTCACGCAGCAGGACCAGGGACGTCCGCACCGGCAACCTGTGGTGATGATGCAGCAGGGTGCTGTAGAAGTGCAGCCGGATCACGAGGCCCAGGTCGCGTCCGGCCTGGAACTCGACGTGCCAGAGCCACGGGACGGGGTCCTCCAGGCGGATGACCCGGTCGACCTCGGCGGCGATGGTCGAGAGGTTGGAATCGATCAGCCGGACCCGGCCCGGATCCGCCACGGGACGGCCCAGGTACGCCGACCATTCGGCCGGATTCATCGCATAAAGGTTCCGCGTCGTCGCGTCGTAGGGTTTGGTCATCGCCGTCCCGCTCCCATCCGGCCCCTTGCCTCGCTCACCGCCGGCCATCGCGCCGGTCGCCTCCCCTCTCTCATCGGCATTGCATCGCCGGATCACCATCGCCGGATGCTGCGCGCGCGATCCTTCGGATCCGGCGGCGATCTCGTGCCCCACGTCGCGGCTCTGATCCCGGCCAACTCGAGCGCGGTCCGGGGAGCCTCGCCCGCCGGGCCCGGGCCGGGTCGGCAACCCGGCGCCCGGGCCGTCGGACCGCCGGGAGAGCGATCGCCGGGCGTACGATTCCCGGTCCGTTGGCGTGCAAAACCCGCCGGATGGTCGTCTATGACGGATTCGAACGGCCCTCGCCGGTCGCTGCCAGCTCTCGCCCCGGCGAGGCCGAATCGCCCGTCGCCGGAGGCATCCGCCTTGCTGGTCGGGCCGGCGATCGGAGCCGCCCGCGCCGCGGACAGGCGGATGGCCCACAGGATCACCAGGGCCAAGACCAGGGCCGGGGCAATCAGAGCGGCGACCCGCCCCGAGGCGGTGGGTTCGTTTCGCGAGTTCTCCTCGCCGCCGCCCGCTGGGCTGGGTTCGTTTTGCGCGGTGGGATCGGCGCCGGCCGGGGGCGTGAGTTCGTTCTGGGGAACGGGGTGGCCCTGCGGTTCCGCGTCGGCCCGAGCCGGTGCGGCGATCTCGGCCGACGGCGGCTCGGGCGCCGCAGGGTCAGCAGGTTCGGGTGTCGCGAAGGAGGAAGATGCAAGGATGAACGATAAAGATGACGGCAGACGGTCGGCCGCCACGCCGGCATCGTCCCGCATTCCGCCTTCGTCCTTCGGCTGGCCCTCGCCGCGCGGGCCGTTTCCTCCACCGCTCCCCGGTTCGACCGGGTCCGCCGGGTCCGGCTCGGGCGCGCCGCCGGCGTCCGGATTCCCCCCGACGCCTTCGGCCCGGCGGAGCTTCAGCAGGCTGTTGAGCGCACGGTGCAGCTTCCGATCGAAATCGAGCTGGTACCGCCGCATCCGCTCCCCGTCCTCCGTCGTGTCCACGGCCAGCCGATCGGCCAGCTCGGCCCGGTCGGCCGCCTCGCGCCGCTCGTGATCGGCCTTCCGCCGCTGCAGCCGCGCGGTCTCCTCCTGCACCAGCCGCCCCAACGCCGCCCGCTGGCCGGCGGGGTCGCGGGGCACGCCCTCGTCCAACTGCAGCTGCAGCGCACGCCGGGCCTGCGCGACCACCTCCGGCTCGCCATCGGCCGGGGTCGAACTCGAGCAGACCTCCCCACTCCAGGAGGTCCGCGCCCAGCGGCCGCTGCCCGCGCAGTTGCAACGCCACGATCAGCTCGTTGGTCCGCCAGTCGTGGCCCCGCTCCAGCCGCCGGCCCAGCCGGGTCCACTGCTCCAGCAGCCACCGGCAGCCGTCGGCGCTGGCCTCGAGGCGCAGGACGATGTGCCGCGGGTCGCCCCGGCCGCGCCGGAACGGGTCGTGCCGGTCTTCCGTCAAGAACGGGAACAGGCTGGCGGCGGCGTTCTGCCGGCCCCTGAGGGTGTCGGTCAACAGCCAGTGGCCCATGGCGGCGACCTCGTCGTGCGCCTGGAGGTCGGCATCGGCCTCGGCGGCGCGGAGGGCGAAGGCGACGCGAGCCGCCTCGCAGCGCTCCGCCCGCGCGATCTTCCACGTGGCGAGGGCGACCTGCTCGGCGAGGACGACCTCGACGGCGTCGCACGGGCCGAGGGCGTCGCTGACGTCGTCGACCAATCGGCGGAAGGCGGCCTCATCCTCACCCGGCAAGACGGGTCGCCGAGCGGTCACACCGTGCTTGATTGAGTTCATGGATGAACGCCTTTCCCTTGCGGGGACGTCGGCCCTCGGCTCAGGCGGCCGTTGCGGCGACTGATCTCGGCGCGATCGGCCGCGGTCGTGCGGGCGGTCATCGGCGGGAGTCCTCTCATCGGTGCCGGGCGTCGTCGCTTCGGGAAGGCCCGCCCCACCGCGCGCCCTTCCCCCTCCAGGTCTGAATCTACGTGACGAGTCCGCCCTCTGCAACGGAATCGAGAGACTTCGAGTCGTCCACCGTAGGATCCCTGCGCCGTGCGCGCATCTCATGGGATGAAGAGTTTCACGCAGAGACGCCAAGTCACGCAGAGACGCAAAGGCGAAAGAGACGGATTGGCGAGGGATCTTGACCGGTTGTCTTCTCTGCGTCTCTGCGTGACTTTGCGTCTCTGCGTGAAATCCGGTCGCGAAGCCGAGGGTTGCGGCTCGGCCGTGTTAGGCGATTATTTTGGCCTTTTTTGGGTGGTGCCGTTGAGGTGAGGAGGGACTGATGCGCGCAGGGAAGATCCGCGTTCGGGGAGAACCGGGTCATCCTGGTAGCGCAGAAGCCGGAGCGCGGCTGTGCTGGCTGCGTGATGACGATCGGCCCGGCCGGGACGGGCCTCGACCGGCCGGAGGACGAGCCGGTCCGGTCGGGGGACAGAGCTTCCTCCGACAGGGAACCCGCCCCGGTCCGCTGTTGGAGGCGGCTCGGTCCGCCGACCCGATCCGGCTCGGTCGGGGGACGGCCCGGCCCGGTCGGGGGACAGAGCCCCCTTTTCCCCACTCGGGGAGGCGCCGGAGATCCTGGTGGGGATCCGCAACATGGCTCTGTAGCTGATGGGGGCCACGGGGTTGACCGAGATCGCGGCGGCCTTTTCGCGCCTACGCCCCTCGAGGTGTCGGGGTTCGACATGAACTCCGCCCCTGTCTAATCCTCGACCTTTGAATGACCCTGGCCATTCCACTCGCCGTGCAGATCGCCGAACGCGGATATGGTATGATCGAGAAACATCCGCCGGACAGGTCGTTAAGGGGACTCGGCCTTGCCAGCCCAGATTCTCGATTTTTCCGATTATCACAGGACGGTCGTTGGCTTTCATGGGACGGATATGGCTTCGGCTGAACGGCTCGTATCCGGAGAAGATTTCCAGCCAAGCGACGAAGACGACGAATGGTTCGGCAAAGGCATCTATTTCTGGGAGCATGCTTTCAAGCAAGCATGGTGGTGGGCGAGGGACCACAAGAGGCATCCTCATCCGGCAGTGATCGGTACTGTGATACGATTGGGCAACTGTTTCGATCTGATCGACCCAGGAAACGTAGAGATCCTGCATGACTTCTACGATGCGATGCTCGCGGAACTGAGAGCAGCGGGGATCGAACCTCCGCGGAATGTGTACACCCGCCGCCGCCTTGATTGCGCTCTGTTCAATTATGTGTACAAATATTGCGAGCGGGCACGGCAACCGCTCGACACGGCCAGGGCTGTCTACGTCCCGACTTCGCGTCTGAAACGAGTTGTCCCGGGGAGCTGGATCAGTGAAGAAACACACATCCAAGTCTGTGTCCGCAACCCAAGGAGCATCCTCGCGGTCTGGCACGTCCGGGAAGATGGCCGCTACGGCAAGCAAGCCGCCTCGGCAAGCTGAGACCAAGGCGATGGCGATGCATAAACTTGGTGCCGTCTTGGAATTGGCCAGGACGAAGAAAACGCCGGCACAAGCCCGGAAAAGTCTATTGGAGATGGGCATCATTACCAAAACTGGCGCCCTTGCTGAGCAATACAAAGCGAAATCCAAGCTAGCGAAGACGGGTGGGAAGAGCAGGACGCCGAAGGCCGTGGGGAAGGCCAAGGCGGCGACCACTCAAGGGAAGACCAAGATGTCGTAGCGCGACGCCTGCGG
This sequence comes from uncultured Planctomycetota bacterium, assembly GCA_963815795.1. Taxonomy (GTDB): domain Bacteria; phylum Planctomycetota; class Planctomycetia; order Isosphaerales; family Isosphaeraceae; genus JAKAUH01. The sequence goes on from CAWFIC010000019.1 coordinate 395,213, forward strand.
GGAGGCAGTAAGAAACAAGAACTAGCTGCGTCCCCGTTCCCCCGTCCTACGTCCCCGTTCCCCCGTCCTAGCTGCGTCCCCGTTCCCCCGTCCCGTCCCCGTTCCCCCGTCCCCGTTCCCCCTCCTCGTATCGAACCCCCAGCCGCCGCGGGTCAGGCCGGCCGCTGGGGCAGCGATCCATGAGATCAAAACGAGCTTCGATGGTCTTCCGCCTCGACCATCCCCCAGGCGAGGGACTTGCCGAGGGCGTGCGCGTACCGGGCCAGGGTGTTGACGGTCGGGTTGAGCTGCTGGCCGTTCTCAAGGCGGCTCAGGGCCCCCTTGTCGATCCCGGCGCGCTCGGCCACGTCGGACAGGGAGAGCCCCAGGCGTTCCCGCTCGCGGCGCAGCGACATGATGAAGCGGCGGAACGCCACCAAGTCGCCCGTCGTCGTCCCGTCGCCGGTGACCTTGAGGGTCCCCGTCTCTCGGTATTCGCGCTCGAGCGCCTCCCGCACCCGGGCCTCCTCGGCGCGAGCCTCGGGGGTGCGGTGTCGGGCGCGAATCGCCTCGACCCGCGCCTGCTGCTCGGCCGTCAACTCCGTCCCTCGGGGCCTGCGAGTCTGCCGGGTCGCCATGATCTCAGTCTCCCTCTCCATACTCCGGGACCGGGTAAGCTGTGATCGGCCTGACGATGATCAGGTCGGGATCATCCTCGAAGACGAAGACGACGGCGATGTGCTTGCCCGTCGACGTCCAACCGTAGACGATCGGATTGCCCGATGAATCACTCGAGTCGACCCGCCCCTCGTGATCGTAGAGGACATCCTCGACTTCCTCCTGGGTCACCTCGCCCGGCCCGACGATGTGCTGGACGTTCCCGTGCGGGTCGTCCGCATCATCCCATAGGATCAGGTCGATATACATCGCCGACAGATCCCTCCTCGGCTCTTGCCCGCAGAACCCTGTTGCTTATAATACAACCCTGTTGCTGAAAGTTCAAGTCGCAATGGGACCGTCGGCGTCGGGGGCGGGAATTGGTGTCGGCGGGAATTGGTGTCGCTTCTTCTTTCCGCCCGATAGCCGCTCGTGAGCCCCGGGCCCGCCGGACGGCCAGAGCCGGACCCGGTGGCTTCGGACCACTCGGGAGCCGATCCGGCCGACCCGACCGTCGGCGTCGCGTGTCCGGCCGCGCCGGGCCGACGGGCGGCTTCGCCACGGGTCTGATCCGGTTCGAGCGTCGGCGGCCCGGCCGGGGCCGCTCCCGACCGGTCGCCGTCCCCGGGGCCCTTGGAAGCATCGCGCCGCGGCAACCGCGGGCGCTTCCCGGCGCATTCGGGACATTCCTAAATCACCTTGACGGCTGGGCAATCTGGAGAATCCTCTCGCGGTCCGGCTCCGGCAGTCGGTAAGCCACGCGTATTCCCGGGTCCGCGATCTGCTCCGTCCCGGTCCCGACTGGCCGGGCCCCCGCCCGCAAGGCCGCCTGGGCAGATCCCGTACGGGCCAGCGTCGGTTCGGGTCGGGGCTGGGAAAAAGTTCCGGGAACCTTTGCTGGCTGCCCTGCCGCAATTCATGGCGGGCCCTCAAAGCTCATCCTCGTGCGGCCGCAGCCGGGCCACCGTCTCGATGAGCCGGCACTGCTCGAGCGTCGTCAGGTACTCCGCCGCGGTCTTCGGCGGCTTCCTGAGGCTCGCTCGATGAAGCCTCGAAGCGGCGAGCACGCCGTCGGGCTGTTCGTCCCAGAGCCGAGCGATGAACTCATCGGGGTGGACGGCCTCGATGCCGTAGCCCGCGAGGATCGACGCCGGAAAATCGCCCAGGTTGTAGGTCACGATCACTTCGGCCTGACCGTGGATCGCCGCCGCCAGGACATGCCTGTCGTCGGGATCGGGGAGCGTCAAGGTCGGTATCAGGGCCTCGTAACCGGTCACGAGGCAGTCCGATACATGCCTATTCATGAGTCCCCGACACCGAGTGAGGCTCTCGGGCTTGATGTCCGGACGATCAGCCAGGAGATTCCGCGTCCACTCGTCGTGGATCTCCTCCGTCCAGCGGGCCTGGAACAGGTCCGCGACGGCGAGCTGCATGAGCAGGTCGCGCAGCGGGGCTGGATAGAGCACGCAGGCGTCGTACAGGACGATCCGAGCCACGGGTCAATAGCCCATGCCGAGGTCTTGGCTCAATTCCGCGAGTTCGGCCAACGCGGCCTGACGCTGGGTCAGGAAATCGCGCTTGTAGGCGAGCACGTCTTCGAGCAACACTCGTCGGTGGCTCCCCACCTTCCGGCTTGGGATGGCCCCCTCGTCGAGGAGCTTCACGAGGTGCGGCCGGGAGACGTTCAAGAGGTCCGCCGCCTGCTGGCTCGTCAGCTCAGCCCGCATCGGGGTGATCGTCACGGCGTTCCCCTCGCCCATCTCGGTCAGGGCCCGGACGAGCAGCCGCAACGCCGAGGCCGGGAGCACGAGCTCCTCCGTCGAGCCATCAGCCTTGAACTCGAAGCGGAGCCCACCTTTCCGCCCCAGGTGGGCCGCGAGCTTCTGCCCGGACACCTTGGCCAGGGCCGCATCCGCCTTGGTCGGGGTGACGACCTCGTTGCCGTTCGCTAATTGGGCCATCTCACCGTCTCCTGCCGTCTTCGACTCTCCCAGACGAGTCTACCACGGGTCGTGCCATATTCGCAACAGGCGAAACGGCCCGGCAGACAATTGGAGTTGGCTGTTCAGAGTGGAGCCCAAACCGAGACGCGGATCGATTTCATGGCCACGCCCGAGATGGCTGCCGTGCCGTCCGACCGCGCCGCGGTTCGGCTTCGTCAAGGGTGCCGGCGAGACCGTAGGACGGGCCAAAGGTTTCCGCCGCGCTCCGCCCCGGTCGGTGAGGATCCGGTATGCCTCGTTTCAGCCGACCCGACCCGACCGTCGGCGTCGCGTGTCCGGCCGCGCCGGCCCGCCGGCCGGATTCGCCACGGATTCGGGCCGGGTCGAGCGACGGCGGCCCGGCCGGGGCCGCTCCCGCCGGGAGGGCCTTCGCCGGCCCCCGTCCGGCCGCTGCCGTCGCCCGGCCCGACCCGCCGGGCCGTCGGCCGGTCCGTCCGATGGTCGTCGGCCGGGACGGTCCTGTTGCGGTGGATCGCCCGGCGGGCGAAGGAACCGAAGAAGGGGCTTCGGACCTCGCCCATGCGGGCTCCGCGGGTGTCAAAGATGTCCCCGCCCGTGCCCGCCCGGTGGCGAACGTGACGCGGTTCGCTGTCCGGTCCGGCTTGGCGATCCGATGGCGGACCGGTAGGATCAGCCCGAAGGAGGGAACCGCCATGCACACCGTCACTCTATCCGAAGCCGCCCTGGCGCTTCTCCGTGCCCGCGTCGCTGGAGGAAGTCGAGCGGTCGATGATTCGAATCGCGAAGCGTACCGCGAGCTGGCGCGGGCCGGGATCATGTACCCGGTCTCCGGTTTCATCAGCGGCCCAGAATACCTGTTCCGCTGGACGGACGAAGGATGGGCCAGGCGGTTTGAACTTGCGGGTTGCGTGGAGGAAAGTGCGTCATAGGATGGGCCTGTCATCCGCCCCAGGCGGGACGCGGCCGCGGCGAGCGGAACCCGTGCTTCGCGCTGGCATCCCGCCGCCTATCTCCTCCTCCACCCCTTCCGCATCTCCCGCAAGATTCCCCTCGCCTTGTCCGAGATCGGCAGCTCCGTCTCCGGCGCGACCCGCACCGCAGCATCATGGTCACCGCCCATCCGCCACTCGGCGTCCTCGTGGGCAATCAGGGCGTCCTGCCGGTCGCGCAGGCGCGATTTCGCCCAGAGCCTGCCGGCCTTCTTGCCGTATGCGCGGGTGATCTGGCCGGGGTTGAGCATCCCGGAATCGAGATTGATCTGCCCGACGTGGCTGACGCCGCCACCGTCGCGTTCAAAGGGGTTGAACGCGGCCCCGACGAGGCCGTGGTCATGGTCGTTGGAGCCGATGCGGTCCTTGGGGATGCCGAGCTCCTCCATGCGGATGCCCGCCTGCCAGTCGAGCGGATCGGCGTAGCGATGCGCGAAGTCCTCGGCGTGGTCCGCCGGGTTGACCGGCACGTCCCGGCCGAGCGGCAAGCCGATGGGCTTGCTGTGGAAGAAGCGGCGGAATGGGTTTCGCATGTTCCTGGTTATCGCATGCTCTCTGATGAATATCAAGCCGCTCGCGGTGCGCGGGAGGCACCCCAGCGGCGCGCAGGGCAAAGAAAGGCCACTGGCGCGGGGCCGCATTCGGGGCTGGTCTCCTCCTAGGCCGGATCGCCTGGCCTCGGACCGTTCCAAACCGGGGGTCCCCGGGTCGGTCCCGTCCGATCCGGATCGATCGGGAGCCGATCCGGCCGACCGGTTCTGCCCGTCAACCTCGCGAGGCCAGACCCGCCGGCCCGCCGGCCGGCTTCGCCACGGCTCCGATCCGGGTCGAGTGGCGCCGGCCCGGCCGGGGACGATCCCGCCGACGGGCCTCCGCCGCGCCGGACCGTACGCCCCACCGGTCCTTGCCCTCCCGAGCCTGCGGGGGTCCGACCCAGCCAGTCCCGACGACCCGGAGCCAACCCGGCCGACCGATCCCGCCCGTCGGCGTCGCCCGGCCGAACCGCCGGTCCGCGGGCCGGTCCGTCCGATGATCGTCGGCCGCGACGGTCCCGGCGCCGAGGGTCGCCGGGCGGGCGACAACACCAGAGAGTGGCGTTCGGACCTCCGGCCATGCGGGTTCCCCAGGTGTCGAAGATGTCCCCGTTCATACCCGCCGAGTGGCGAACGTGACGCGGCTCGCCGTCGAGTCAGGCTTGGCGATCCGATGGTGGTCCGGTAGGATGTCCCCGAAGGAGGGAACCGCCATGCAGACTGTCACATTGTCTGTTGCCGCCCTGGCCCTGCTCCGCCAGATCCTCGAGACCCGTCGTCCCGTCGTGACGGACAGGAACCGCGAGCTTTACCGCGAGCTGGCGAGGGCTGGGATCATGTACCCGGTCTCCGGCTTCATCAGCGGGCCGGAAGCGAGTTTTCGGTTCACGGATGAAGGGTGGCAATGGGTCAACGACCCCGCCAGCCCCTTTTCATCTCCCGCAGAATCTCCCGCGCCCGGTCGCTAATCGGCAGCTCCGTCTCCGGTGCAACCTGGACCGCCCCATCGTGGTCGCCGCCCATCCGCCATTCCGCGTCCTCATGGGCGATCAGAGCATCCTGCCGGTCGCGCAGACGTGACTTCGCCCACAACCTCCCGGCCTTCGTACCGTATTCCTCCGTCAGCAGCTCCGGATTGAGCATGCCGGAATCGATATTGACCTGCCCGGCATGGTTGATGCCGCCTCCTTGCCGCTCGAAGGGGTTGAACGCACGACCGAGCAGACCGTGCAGGTGGTCGTTCGAGCCGATGCGGTCCTTCGGGATGCCGAGTTCTTCCATCCGAATGCCCGCCTGCCAATCAAGCGGCTCGGCGTAGCGGTGCGCGAAACCCTCGGCATGGTCCGCCGGGTCAGCCGGGACGTGCTGTCCGAGGGGAAAGCCGATCGGTTTGCGGTGGAAGAAGCGTCGAAAGGGATTTCGCATGCCCCTGGTTATCGCATGCTCTTTGATGAATATCAACTCGCCCGCCGTGCGCCGAGCAAGGCGCTGGCGTCGGGCGTCGGGATTGGCCCGGCAAATCGGTCATCGGCTTCACCTTGTCCGCCGCGGCCGACCGATCCCGCCCGCCGGCGTCGCCCGGCCGGACCCGCCGAGCCGCGGGCCGGCTTCGCCTCGGGTTCGGGGAGCGGGGACACACGCGTCCCGACCGGTCAGGCCGTGGGGCCGGCTCTCGCGTCGAACGCGATACCGTGCCGCCCCCTGGGAGGATGAGCGGAGCGACTCCCCCCACCTCCAGAGAGCCAATCCCAGCCCGGTCCCGACGGCCGCCGCGACCACGTCGGTCATTTCGGCCGTCCGATCCGGGAGGAAGATCTGGCCGAACTCGAGCACGAACCCGCAACCCAGGCCGATCAGGGCGGCACCAGGAATCGACCGCTGCGACGAGCGCGCGGCCAGCATGGCACCGACCGGCACGAAAGCCAACAACTGTCCGAACCGGTCGGCGAGGTCAGCGACGGTCGTACGGTCGTAATACGACCAGAAGGGCACGAACCGCTCCGGGCGTACGAAAGGCGGCCGGGGCCAGACGACGTTCGGTGGAGTCCAGGCTGCCAGGGCGACGACGCAGCCCCAGATCAACAGGGCCGGTGTGATCCACCGGCGAGCGGGTCCGGATGCATCAGCGCCCGACGACGGACGCGCCGACGGCCGTGCCGAGGAGTGCCAGGACGACCGAGGTCATGTCGATGACGCGGCCGGGGATGAGGATCTGGACCGCCTCGATCGCCAAACTCAGGGCGCCGCTCAGCGCGACGACCCCGCCCAGCGCCGCGCGCCGCGCCAGCCCGATTCCCGCGCCGCCAGCAGGTTCAATCCGCCGACGAGGGTCCAGGTCAGCAGTTCCCCGGCCCACGACCACGGTTCCGCCGGCCGCGCGGGCCCCCGCAAGGGCGGTCCGAACGGGATCGGCCGCGCCCTGGCGATCGCGGCTTTCAGGTCGCCCACATCCAGGCTCACGTCGAAGGGAGCCAGGCCTGCGAACACCAACCCCGCCGCCGTCGCCAGTGCGCACGCCGCCAGGGGACGCGAGGCAACCATCGGGCGGATCCGGATCGACAGTCTCGGCCAGATCCAGAGAGCCCACGGCCAGCCGATGAAGGCCCCCAGCGTCGAGCCGAATGTGTTGGTCGATAGGTCGACGACCGACGTGGTGCGGCTGGGTGCATATAACTGGGCGAGCTCCACGGCCGCGCTCAACGATGCGCCGCTGACGAGGGCCAGGAACAGGGCCGCGACGAAGCTCGTCCCGCGGCCAGCCCGCCAGATGGCCAGCAGGAAACCCCACGGCATGAACAAGAGCACGTTGCCGAACAGGTCGGTCCGCGACCCGATGCGCCAGGGGTGCTCCGCGACGCGCCGCAGCTTCTCTCGGACCCGCTCGCCGGATGCGGAGAAGTCGAACGGCAGCATCGTGCCGTAGATGATGAACAGGCCCCAGAGTACGAGCAAGACGATCGCCGGGCCGGGACGACATCTTGGAGGCGCCAAACGGAATCGGATCATCTTAGTCTCGAGCGCGAGACGGGCATTCAAGACAGGTTCAGCAGCCGCCGGGCGTTCCCCGAGAGGATCTTCGCCTCGTGCTCCCTGGGTAACTTGAGCAGGCGGATCTTGAACAGCTCCACCCGCGAGTCGACCAGCGGGCCGTCGCTGCCGAAGAGGATCTTCTCCGGTGGCAGGTCGCGCACGGCCAGCTCCAGGAACTCGAAGAACACCACGGAGGATGTCTCCAGGTACACGTTCGGATAGCGCCTGGCCACGTCGATGGCGGCGAGGTGCTCGGCATAGTTCGCCGACGCGAAGCTGCCCAGGTGCGCCATGATGAACGAGACCTCGGGATACAGCGAGGCGATCTGGTGGAAGTCGGACACCCTGGGCGGGTGGAACAGGATGGGGATCTTCAGCTCCGCCACCGTGTCGAGCACCTCGCGCGTCGGCAGCTTGTGCAGCTTCAGGCCCTTGAGGCCCATCTCCTTCACCTCGTGGGTGAGCAGGCGGCGGATCTTGCCGGCCTCGGTCTCGGGGTCGTGCTTGGCGAAGCCGATGAACCGGTCGGGGTACTTCGTCACCAGGTCGGCGATCTCGCGGTTCGCCCTCTCGTAGGTCGGGTTCGAGATGGGGAAGATGACGGTCCTGTCGATCCCGGCCTCGGCGGCGCGGCGGAGCGTGACCTGCGGATCGGCGTAGCTGGTCCAGGGCGCGGTCATCGTCTCGCCTTTGCCCGCATGGCAGTGGACGTCGATGATCGGGCCGGCCGGCTTCGGTTCCTGATCCGATCCGGCCGCCATGGCCTCGGCCATCGGCAGCGCACCACCCAGGAAGAACCCGCTCCGGAGAAGATCGCGTCGACGCATCGTCATGGCCCTCGCAAAGAGCTGCCTCGGGATCCCGGCCGAATCGCCGGGATCCCGGAGTATACGGGCCATGACGCGCGATGGAACAGTCGGCCGTCATGAGGCGGTCAACTGAACGAGCCATAGACGTTGTTGTCGCCGGTCGAGGCGGAGTTGCCGACGATCCTCGATCGCTTCATGGTCGAGCCGGTGCCGTCCAGGTAGACGCCGCCGCCCTGGCCGGTGCCGTCGGCACCCTCGGTGGTGCCCATGCCGCCGGCGCCGCCGCCGACCGCGTCGCCTGTGATCGCGCTCTGGTCGAGATTAACCAGCGAGCCGGAGCCCACGTAGATGCCGCCGCCCTGGGCATTGCCGCCGGCTCCCCCGGCGCCGCCGCTCCCCCCGGCGCCGCCGGCGCCGCCCTTCGCCAGGTTGCCGGAGATCGTGGTCCGCGTGATGGTCAGGTCGGTCGAGCCGACGTACGGGGCCACGGGGGGCTCGACGAAGATGGCACCACCGATCACGCTCCCGCCGGCCCCGCCAGCGGCCCCGGCGCCGCCCGGGCCCCCGTTGCCGCCCGTGGCCGTCACGCCCGTGATCGTGCAATTGGTCATGGTGTCGGCGACGACGTATCCCGGGTTGAAGAAGCTCGCGAGATTCGTGAAGTCCATGCTGCCGCCGTCGGCGCCCCCGCCGGCGCCCCCGGGGCACCGGCGCCGCCGGCACCCCCGTCGCCGCCGATGGCCATGCTGCCCGAGACCGTGCAGTTGGAGATGTTCATGGGCATGATCGAGCCGATGTCGGACGCATCCACGGAGCCGCCCGGGCCGCCGGCGGCCCCGGTGCCGCCGTTGCCGCCGGCTCCGCCGATGACCGCGTTGCCGGAGAACGTGCAGGACGCGACGGTCTCCGTCGGGGTGGATGGGCCGAACGCATTGATGCCGATGGCGGCGTTCTCGACGCTCCCGCCGCCCCCGCCGGCCACGCCGGCGTCGCCGTTCCCGCCGGGGCCGCCGATCATCTGGTTGCCGGCGAACGTGGTGTGGGTCACGGTCAGGGGACCATAGTCGAAGATCACCCCGGCGTAGTTATAGCCGCCCATACCCGCGCCCGCGCCGCCGCGCCCGGCCCCGCCGGCCCCGCCGATGCCCCGGTTGGCCGTGAACTCCGACCCGGAGATCGTGATACTGCCGAAGGACATCAGGGCGATCGACTGGATCGACCCGCCGTTGTCGCCGCCGTAGTAACTTCCGGTGCCCGCCGAGCCGTCGCCGCCCGCGCCGCCCTGGGCCACGATCCCGCTGAACGTGCCATTCACGACCTTGGGGTTGCCGCCGTCGATGTCCGCCCCGGCCGTCCCGCCGTCGCCGTTGGATCCCGGCCCTTCGCCGTTGACCGCGGCGCCGCCGATCATCTTGCTGTTCGTGAACGTGTCGTTGAGGTACTGACTCGCCGCATTCGAGGAGAAGTTGACGTCTCCGCCGATGGCGGCCCCGCCGTTGCCGTTACTGGAATGGACCCCGCCGACGCCGAAGCCGCCGGCCCCGCCCTGGACCAGGTCGCCCGAGAAGCTGCTGCTGGCGATCGAAAGCGCGCCGCTCTGGAGATAGACGCCGCCGCCGAACGCCCCGCCGCCGTCGCCGTTGGAGGCCGGGAAGACGAACCCGCCGGGGGTCGCCGCCGTCCCGGTGCCCGAGCCCCTCGATCCGCCGGGGCCCCCGATGGCCTGGTTGCTCAGGAACGTGTCGGCGGCGAGCTTCAGGCTCGTCCCCGCCAGGTAGATCGCCCCGCCCTCGGCGACGCCGCCCACCCCGTTGCTGATCGGGCTACGGCCCCCGTCGCCGCCCGCGGCGCCCTGCGCCACGTCGTCCTGGAAGGTGCAGCCTCGCGCCGTCATCGCCCCGTCGTCGATCACGGCCACGCCGCCGCCCTGGGCGGAGCCGCCGGGCGCGACGCCGGCCGCATGGTCGTTCGCCACCACGTCGTTGTTGAGCGTCAGCGTGCCTCCCTGGACCAGGAGGCCGCCGCCTTGCGTCGCGATGCCGCCGCCGATCGTCAGGCCCGAGATCGTCACGACCGCCGAGGCCGAGGTGACGTCGAAGACCCGGCTCAGGCCGCCGGCGTCCACGTCGAGCGCACCGGCGCCGGGCCCCTGGATGGTCAAGCTCCGGGTGATGTCCAGCTCGTCGCCGGTCAGGTGGATGGTCTGGCCGGCGAGGCTCGGGGCGAACCGGACGGTGTCGCCGCTGGCGGCCGAGGCGATCATCGCACGGAGCGTCCCGGCCCCGCTGTCGGCGGGACTGGTGACGGTGAGCGTGCTGAGCACGACCCGGCCCTCCAGCGGCTCGAGGCGCGGGGCGAGTCGTCGCCGCCGGCTCAGCGGCCGGTTCGTGGGACGGGACCTCCGAGGCGCGAACACGGGCTCGAAGCGGATCATCGAGAGTACCTCCCTGGGGCAAGATCGTCGGCGCGCAGCGGGGCCCGGCGCCGCGGTCGAGAGGGCGGGCCCCTCGGCCGGGTGGTGCGGCACCGGCTGCCTCCGGTTCGGCGGGCGAACATCGCCCGCGTACCCCTAATAAGTGCGAACGCGACGCGATCGTCTCTATCGGGGTGGCGTTTTTCCCAAGATGGGCGCCTCGGCGGGCGGCGGATCCGGCCGGGGGCGGGCCTCAGCGGGCGAACGCGTCGGCGGGGAAGGCGCCGTCGAGGAGCAGGCCCTGGGCCTCGCGCCAGGCGATGATCAGGTACCACCAATCCCAGGCGCCCCACCGCGCCGGCGGGCGATGCTGGACGTCGGGCCGGCCGCCGGAGAGCTGGGCGCGGACGTAGCGGTCGGCCCGGTCGAACTCGGCTTTCGCCTCCCGGCGGCGGCCCTGGTGCCACAGCGCGATGGCCAGCCAGGCCTCGCCGTGGACCCGATTCAGCTCGGTCTCCGCGTGCTCCCTCGCCTCGCGGAAGAACGCCTCGGCCCGTGCCGGGTCGCCGGCCCGGACGTAGGCCGTCCCGAGCGCGAACGGTGCCCAATGTCGCCAGTGAGGATCCGGGCCCGCCGCCACCGAGTCGTAGACGCGTCGCGCGAATCGGACCAGCATCTCGGCGTCGAGCGCCGGGACCGGTTCGAGCGTGGTGTAAATGACCATGTCGTGCGGAGCCGACCCGTCAGGCACCTCCGCGCTGCGCACGCACTCCTCGCAGTATCGACGATAGCGGTCGTGGTCGCCGGCGAGCACGAGGGCCTGGCCGTGCCTCCACCAGTCGCCGGAGAAGGCCCCGGGCCGGCTCGACAACCGGGCATACCACCGCCCGGCCTCGCGGAAGCGGCCGCGATCGGCGTGCATGAGGGCGGCTCGGGTCAGGATCGCGTCGTCGCCCGGAACCAGTGCCGCGGCGCGGGCCATGTCGTCGTCGAACCGATCCCAGAGGCCGAGGCCGGCGCAGATCTCGGCGCGGAGCAGGAATCCCCGGGGCGACTCCAGCCCCGCCCGTATCGCATGATCGAGGTGCTTCAGGGCGAAGCCCCGCCCCGCCCCGCCCGTCCGCGCCAGGGCCTCGGCCGAGGCGACGTGGCGGGCGACCGCGCGACGGCGGGCCATCCGGAGCCGCGCCGCGGGCTCCCCGGGGCCCTCCGGGGTGATCGACCATTCGGCCAAGGCCTCGCCGCCGTAGCAGCAGAGCGCCAGGAGGTTGCGGCCGTCGGGGCTGAAGCGGACCCGGGGATTGAAGCCGTTAGTGTTGGGCGCGCGCTGGCCCCGGCCGCGGAGCGTGAGGACCTCCTCGGCCGTCTCGGTATCCAGCAGCTTCACCTGCTGGCGGGAGGCCACCGCCAGCCGCCGCCCGTCGGGGCTGAACGCCAGGTCCATGGGCCGCTCCGGGCCCTGCCGCGTCTCCACCGCGGCCGGCTCCGAACCCAGGACCCAGATCAAGATCGTGCGCTCGATGCCGGCCGCGGCCAGCCGCCGCCCGTCACCGCTGAAGCCCAGGGCCAGGCACCGATCCTGGGAGACCTCCCGGCGTAGGATCTCGCGGCCGGTGTCGACCTCGACGACCGCCACGTACGGGGCCGCGTCCGCCCCGGTCCCGTCGGCCTTCGGGACGATCCGGAACGCGGAGAGGGCCAGCCGCCGGCCGGTCGGATCCAGGGCGACGCGATCGATCCGCTCACCCGTGGCCTCGCGGCGATGAAGCACGGTCCCGGTGGCGGCGTCCCAGACGAAGACCTCGTCGCGATGGTCCGGAGGCCCGGACATCGCCGCCGTGGCGGCGCGCGTCCCGTCGGCCGAGAGCGTGACGAAGGGGATCGCCAGGGTGTGGCCGCGCAGGACCTTCCGTCGCGGGCCGTCGTCCAGGTCCAGGCAGACCGCCTCCCGCCGGGCCCGCCGATCGACGGCGATGAGCCGCCGGCCCTCGGCGTCGAACGCGACCGGCTCGGCCGGCGTCAGCCCACCGGCCTCGAGATGACTCTCGATGGTCCCGAGGTGGCCGAGCGATCCGGCTTCCGCCCGACGGATCTCGCCGGTGCGGTCGAAGACCCGCAGCTCTTGCCCCCCCCGGGCGTAGGCGATCGCTTCCGCCGAGCCCATCGGATTCAGCCAGGCCGAGCGGGCGGCGCCGGTGTCCCCGTCGAAGGTCAGGTCCCACACCCGGGCCGTCTCATCCTTCGAGCCGGTGACCAGCTGGTCGCCATCCGGGCTGAAGGCCACCTTGGTGACGCTCGCGGTATGCCCGCGGATCACGCGGACCGCCTTCGCGGAGGCGATGTCCCACACCCGGACGGTGCGGTCCTGGCTGGCCGAGGCCAGGTGCGAGCCGTCGAAGTCGAAGGCGAGCCCGAAGACCGGACCCTCGTGGCCGGTCAGTACCTGGCGCGGCCGGCCGTCGGCCAGGTTCCAGAGAGAGATGTAGCCGGCCATCGACCCGGCTGCGAGGGTGCTGGAATCGGGGCTGATGGCCAGGCAGGCGTGGCGCCCCTGCGGATCGGGCCGGGCGACCTCGGCCCCCGTGACGGCGTCCCAGACCCGCACGTATCTCGCCCAGGCGGCCCCCTCGACCATGCTCGTCGTCGCCAGCCATCGACCGTCGGGGCTGAAGGCGGCGTCCGAGTAGCCGAACGGCTGGGCGGGGAGTAACGGCGAGATCGCCCCCGTGGTGATGTCCCAGAGGGCGAGCGTGTGCTCGGCGGTCGGGATCGCCAGCCGTCGGCCGTCGGGCGCCGGCGCCAGCACCCCGGTATTGCGGGTCTTGCCAACCACGAGCGTCCGGACGAGCCGGCCCGTCGCGGCCTCGTGGAGCTGGACGGTGCCGTCGATGCTCGAGGAGGCCAGGAGGCGGCCGTCCGCGAGGAAGGCGAGCTGAAGGATCAGGTGCTCGTGCCCCCGCAGGGTGTGCACCGGCCGGCCGGTCTCCGCATCCCGGATGATCACCGTGCCGGGCACGACCTTGTGGCCCGGGTTCGAGTAGAACGGATTGCCGCCGCCGCCGGTGGCGATCCACTTCCCGTCGGGGCTGTAGGCGACCGCCTCGACCCAGCCGTCGTGGCCGGCGAGGGGGAACAGCTCGCCGTGATCCAGGCCCTTGAGGTAGTGCCACTCCCAGCCGCGACGAGACGGCTCGCAGCGGTCGAGGATCGTCTCGGCCTCGGCGATGTTGGCGCCCTGATGCTCGAGGCGGGCGCGGTCGATCAGGCTGAAGTACAGGCTGCGGCCGGCGCGCTCGGCGGCCTCCCGCGCCGTCTTCTCCGCATCGAGGGCCTTGTCGCGGGCCAGGCTCGCCTCGACGCTGGCGGCGGAGGCTTTGCTCCGCTCCTTCTCGGCCACGCGCCAGTTCCATGTCGACACGACGAAGCCGGCACAGAGGACCACCACCAGCGCCGCCAGCAGGCCCGCCGGCATCGGGTTGCGGCGGCACCAGCGGAAGAACTTCTCGGCCTCGCCGGCGGGCCGGGCATGGATCGGGCGGTCCTCGACGAAGAGCTTCAGGTCACCGGCCAGCTCGGCAGCCGTCTGGTAGCGGTGGCCCGGGCCGCGGTCGATCGCCTTGTGGACCACCGTCTCCAGGTCGCGCGGCACGTCGCGGTTGAGCTTCCGCAGCCGGGGGGGCTCGTCGGCGGTGACCTGGCGGATCAGCCGGGCGCGGTCCGTCTCCTCGAACGCCGGGCGGAGCGCCAGCAGCTCGTAGAGGGTCAGCCCCAGCGAGTAGACGTCGCCGCGGGCGTCGTGACGGCCCTCGAACGCCTCCGGCGGCATGTAGCGGAGGGTGCCGAGGACGTCGCCGGAGCCGGTGAGGTCCTGCTGGTCGTCGAGCTTGGCCAACCCGAAGTCGGTGACCCAGATCGTCCCGTGGTTGTCGAGCAGGAGGTTCGAGGGCTTGATGTCGCGGTGCAGGACGCCCTGGGCGTGGGCGTAGGCCAGGGCCTCGGCGACCTGGACGCCGATGCGCGCGACGGCCTGCCAGTAGGCCGATCGCCGCGACGATGGGGAGAGCGAGCCGCTGTCCGAACCCGAACCGAAAAGCGGCGTGCTCGAGGTCGCCCGGGCCGGCGAATCGCCGCGGGCAACGGCGGGGCGAGGCGAGGGGGCCGGCACGGCCACGGCCGCCGCCGGGTCGGGGGCGGGCGCGGGCACCCCCTGGGTCGCGGTCGAGGGCGGCCCGGCCTCCGTCGCGCTGCCGGGGCCCGTGCCGAGCGGGAGGGCCCCGGTCCAGAGCGAGCGCGCGACCGCGGCGGCGGTGCCCGCCGCGGGGCTCGGGGCGACGGCGTCCCGGGCGCCCTTCGGGGCCAGGCCCGCGTCGCCGGCCTTGAGCCGCCGCAGCTCATCGAGCACCTGATCCAGGCCGTGCCCGGCGATGAACTGCATGGCATAGTACGGCGCCCCCTCGTGGTCGCCGACGCCGAAGACGGGGACGATGTGCGGGTGCTGGAGCCGCGCCGCGGCGCGGGCCTCGCGCTCGAACCGGCGCCGCTGCTTGGACAGGCGGAGCATCTGCGCCGGCAGCATCTTGAGCGCCACGTGTCGGCCGAGCGAGATCTGCTCGGCCTCGTAGACGACGCCCATGCCGCCCCGGCCGATCTCGCGGAGGATGCGGAAGTCGCCGAGCAGCTCGATCGCCGGCGGCCGGGCCTTCGCGGCCGCGGCCGGGTCGGCCGGGCCGGTCTCCTCGACGGGGTCGGCCAGCGCAATGTTCTCGAGCACCGCCAGGGCGGGGAAGACCTCGCGGATCTCGTCGGCGTGCTCGGGGTAGCGGTCGGTGTACTCCTTCAGCGGGGGCCGCTCGCCTCCGCGGTAGCGGTCGAGGAACTCCTCGGCCAGCTCGAGCACCAGGGCGGAACCCGTCGCGGATCCGGTCTTGGCCATCGTGTCGGCTCCTCGTCGATCCACCGGCCTCCGGGCGCTTTCGGCGTCGCTCGGGCCGGACCTCACACACGGCGTCGCTGATGCTGTCCGGTCTTTGGGAGGGCGAGGCTGGCGCGGTGAAAAGTTGGGCTTGACGAACGTTTTCGAGGGCCTGGCCGACTGGTCTCTTCTTGCGCCCGCCCCGGCCTTTTCGTCCCCCCCTTACGAAGGGGGGGTCAGGGGAGGTTCCGGTGCCACTGGCCCACGGATCGCGGGCGACCGGACCGATCCGACCCCCCCGAACCCCCCCTTCGTAAGGGGGGGACGAAGGAGCGCAACAAGACCGGGACGAGCTCCCAGCCCTGTCCAGCCCGACTTTTCACCGCGCCAGGGCGAGGCTCCGTCCGAGCCTTCCCCCGCGGCTCGGACGGAGCCTCGCCCTCCCAAAGACCGGACACCGTCACCGGGTCCGTGTATCAGAACTCGAAACCGGGGATATTCTCCAGGATCGTCCGCAGCCGCTTCACCGCCCGCAAGTAGCGGCTGCCGGCCCCGGCCTTGGACAGGCCCAGCACCTGGGCGATCTCGGCGAAGCTGAGCTGTTCGAAGTGCTTCAGCGCCACGATCTCGCGGTCGGTCGGGTCCATGCTGTTCGAGCGCCTCCTGGACCAGGAGCCGCGTCTCGGCCTTGATCGCGGCCTGCGAGGGCGCCGAGAATGTCCCCAACAGGTGGGCCGCCAGCGAGCCCGAATCGGCCATCGGCAGGCAGCCGCGGTGCAGGGTCACCTCGCGGTCGGCGTCGCGGAGCTGGCTGCCGAGGTGCCGGCGATGGACCTCGACCAGCTTCAGCGCCGTCAGGTGCCTCATCCACAAGAACGGCGGCAGCTTCGGCTCGCGCGCGTATTCGGGGACCTTGGCGCGATCTCCATGTACGCCTCCTGCAGCACGTCCGAATCGTCAACGCGGCCCGACAGCCGGCGGCTCAGCCGGAGCTCGATCATCCGCTTCAGCCGATCCCGGTAAGCGGAGAACAACCGGCCGAGCGCCTCCTGATCGCCATCGGCGGCCAGGCGGAGCAGGCGCAGATCCTCATCGGATGCCTCGGGCTTGTCGTTCTTCATACCCTATTAAGTGCAAGTCCGGGCCGATCGTCTTGTCACCCCGCCCGTTTTTTCCGGGGGGCGCGACGCCCGGGACCTTCCCCGCCCAGATTCTAGTCCGCTGGCTCGGGGCCGTGCAACCGACGGATCGATGGCAACATCAGGTTTTCTTCCGACGGATCTTCGATCGAGTTGCATCGGCGTGGCGGTTGGGGCGAGAATACGCCATCTCCTGCGCCGGGCGGAGCGGTCGTCCGTCGCGAGGAGCTGGCATGCACTCATCTTAATCAGGTGGGCCGATGATGCTTCGGAGGCTGGCGGTCATTGCCGTTCTTGGCTCGATCGGGACGGGTGTCGTGCCCTGGGCACGGGCTGAAGAGGTGCCGGACGGGCAGCGGTGGTGGTCTCACGTCCTGGTCCTGGCCGATGACAGGCTCGAAGGCCGCGGCACGGGCACCGAAGGCCACCGCAAGGCGGCCGAGTATGTGGCCCGCGAGTTCGAGCGCGCCGGACTGAAGCCCGCCGGGACCGATGGCTACTTCCAGCCGGTCCGGCTGATCTCGCGCGAGATCGACGAGGCACATTCCAGCCTGACGCTCGTCCGCCGCTCGGGTCAGGAGGAGCCGCTGGTCCTGGGCCAGGACGCGATCCTCAGCTCCCGGGTCGAGCCGGCGCCGGCGCTCGAGGCCGAGATGGTCTTCGCCGGGCATGGGCTGACGATCCCCGAGGCGGGGATCGACGACTTCGCCGCGCTGGACGTCCGCGGCAAGCTGGTGGTCTTCCTGACCGGCGCGTCGCCGTCGGTCCCGGGCCCGCTCGCCGCCCACATGCAGGCCCCGGCCGAACGGGCCGCCCTGCTCAAGCGGCTGGGCGCACTCGGCCTCGTCAGCATCCAGAATCCCAAGAGCATGGATATCCCCTGGGAGCGTGCGGCCCTGGCGCGGTTCCTTCCATCGATGAGCCTGACCGACCCGGCGCTCGATGAGGCCCGGGGATTGAAGCTCGCCGTCACGATCAACCCGGCCCATGCCGATAAGCTCCTGGCCGGCTCGGGCCACACCTTCCGCGAAGTCATCGACGCCGCGAACTCCGACGAGATGCTGCCGCATTTCGCCATCCCGGCCCGGCTCAAGGTCACCGCCGCCGTGAAGAAGGCGGATGTCGTGTCGCAGAACGTCGTCGCCATGCTGCCGGGGTCGGACCAGAAGCTCAAGGATGAATATGTCGTGTTCACGGCGCACCTCGATCACCTGGGGATCGGCAAGCCGATCAACGGCGATGCGATCTACAACGGGGCGATGGATAACGCCTCGGGCATCGCCGCGATGCTCGACGTCGCAGCCCTGCTCAAGGAGCGCGGCACGACGCTGCGCCGTTCGGTGCTGTTCGTCGCGGTGACGGCCGAGGAGAAGGGCCTGCTCGGTTCCAAGTTCTTCGCCAACGCGCCGACCGTCGATCCCGGGTCGATCGTCGCCAATATCAACACCGACATGTTCATGCCGCTGTTTCCGCTCAAGAAGCTGACGATCTACGGCATGGACGAATCCGACCTGGGCGCCGAGGCCGCCGCGGCGGCCGAGTCGTTGGGCGTGCAGCCGCAGCGCGACCCGGAGCCTTTCCGGAATGTCTTCATCCGCAGCGATCAATACAGCTTCATCCGTCGCGGCGTGCCGGCGCTGGCGTTCAAGGTCGGCTTCGACAAGGGCTCTCCCGCGGAACAGGTCCAGAAGAAGTGGCTGACCGAGCGCTACCACGCGCCGTCGGACGACGTCGCGCAGCCGGTGGACAGGCAGGCCGCCGGCCAGTTCGACGTGCTCGTGGCCCGGGTGCTGGAGCGGATCGCCAACCGCGACAGCCGTCCGCGGTGGAAGGATTCGTCGTTCTTCAAGCGGTTCGCGGCGTAGGGTGGGCTCTGCCCACCGGCCCAAGCCTTCGCCCGGTGGGCGGAGCCCACCCTACGAGGTTCAAATCGCGTCGCTCTTGGAGGTGAACAGGAAGTCGCGGGCCCGGATCGCCGGGACGATCATCGGGAAGGATCCGCTGCCGCCGGCCTGGACGGGCGTGCTCGTCGCCTCGAGGTTCTTGAGCAAGTTGACCGGGCTGTCGTTGAAGCGGAAGTTGCTCACCGGGTGGACGACCTTCCCCTTCTCGACCAGCCAGACGCCGTCGCGGGTCAGCCCGGTGAGGGTGGCATTCAGGGGGTTGACGATCCGGATGTACCAGAACCGGGTGACGAGCAAAGCACGCTCGGTCTCGGCGATGAGGGCCTCCAGCGACTTGTCGGAACCTTCGAGGATCAGGCCGCCGGAGTACGGGACGGGCTCGACCTTGGTCTTCCGGGCCCAGTAGCGGTCGACGGGGAGGGTGCGGACGATGCCATTCTCGATCCAGGTGGTCCGGCGGGCCGGGAGCGCCTCCGGGTGCCGGAGCGGACGGTGGTGAACCAACTTCTGGAGAAGACGGTCCAGGGGCTTTCGGGGTTGCGGCGGTCGAACGGGTCGGAGCGTAGGGTCACGCCGTCGGCGAAGACCTTCTCGCCGACCCGACTGCCACCGCCGGGCTTCGACAGGAAGCTCCGTCCCTCGTCGACGGAGCGGCGCGTCCATCGCAGAAGATCAGCCACATCAGCAGGTCGGCGACGGCGGCGGGCTCGAGGATCACCGGGTATCGGCCCGGCGGCAAGTCGCGCGGGTGGGCCGAGGACTCGGCCTTGGACGCGGCCCGCCCGGCCAGCGCGGCCGCGTCGACGTCCGCCACCCGCGGCGAGGCGAAGCCCGCAGAGCTCGAGCCGGTGCCGTCGGCGGTCCGCATCGTCGTCGAGTAGGCGGCCCACGTCCAGCGGTGGAAGCCGAAGTTCCCCTTCTTGTTGGCGATCGCGGAGCAGCCGGCCGTGGTCTCGAAGAACCCCGAGGCATTGAGCCCGGCGGCGCGGGCGCGGTCGAGCGTCGGCTTCACGCCGTCGCGGCGGCGGGCCGGCCCGCAAGCGGCCGTGGCGTCGTCATAGGCGGGGATCTCGGGATAGTCCTGCGGGCCCAGGCCCTCGACCTGTTCCGGGTCGGGCCGCGCCGCGGCCATCAGGGCCTCGCTCCTGGCCACCGCCTCGCGGAGCAGCGACTCGTCCAGCTCGTCGGTCGTCGTCGTGCCGCTCTTCCCGCCCTCACGGCTGGTGATCTGGATCCGGACGGTCCGCGCCGTGCCGGCGGTCGTGACGTCGTTGGCGGCGAACCGCGTATGGCCCCTGTCCAGGAGCCGCAGTGACAGCTCGCACTCGGCGGCCCTGGAGAACGACAGGATGCGATCGCAGAGCGCCCGCGCCTTCTCGCTGGTCCACGTCATGTCAGGCCGTCCTTAATATATTGATCCGTCGGAACCGCGCCGGTGCACACCCGTGGCTCATCGCGTTGATCTGGGGGGGCTGGCCCTTGCCGTCGTTATTGAGCCCAACGTTCTCCCACAGCGCCTGGCCGCCGATGCCGTCGCAGGCCGCCCAGAAGTCCGGAGTGCGGCTCTGATACGCGACGTCGGCGATCATACCCCGCACCTTGCCCCCCTTGATCTCCCAGAAGGCATCGCCGCCGAACTGGAAGTTGTACCGCTGCTGGTCGATCGACCACGATCCCCGGCCGTCGATCAGGATGCCGTCGTCCACGCCCGAGACCAGGTCCTCGAGCGTCACGGGCTTTTCCGACGGCTCGAGCCAGACGTTCGGCATCCGCTGGAATGGGACCGAGGCGTAGGAGTCGGCATAGCAGCAGCCCATCGACTCGGCCTGGCCGATCAGGTGCGCCTGGTCGCGGATCGTCTGGAAGCCGACGAAGATCCCCGCCTTGACGATCGGGAACTGGCGGGTCTTCACCCCATCGTCGTCGTAGCCGCAGGTCGAGAGGCTCTCGGGCCGGGTCCGGTCGCCGTTGACGTGGACGATGTCGGAGCCGACGCGGAACTTGCCGAGCTTGTCCGCCGTCAGGAACGACGTGCCGGCGTAATTCGCCTCGTAGCCCAGCGCCCGGTCGAGCTCGGTGGAGTGGCCGATCGACTCGTGGATCGTCAGCGAGAGAGTGCGTCGGCATCAGGACGAGATCCTTGACGCCCGCGCGAGACCGACGGCGCCTTCAGGTGCGCGACGGCCTCCTCGCCGATCCGCCGGGCATGGCCGACCATGTCGGCCCGCTCGACCACCTCGTAGCCGGCGCAGACGGCGTGCGGGCGATAGTACCGCGACTTGACCTTGCGGCCGGCCTCGACGGCGGTCGCGATGATCTCGGGGGCGATCTGGTAGATGTGCTGCTCGATGACGCTCCCCTCGGTCGACGCGAAGAACCGGTCCTCCAGGCGGGCATCGATCGGACCCGATGACCGAGAAGACCCCGGCGGCCGCGTGGGCATTCCCCGCGGCGGCGCGGAGCAACTCGAGTTTCTGCTGGACCGGGATGGAGAAGGGATCGGTGACGATCTTGGTCCGATAGGTGTCGCGATACGACGGCGTCGCCGCCAGCTCGATCGGACGGCGGCGAAGCGGCGCGTTGGCCCTGGCGATCTCGACGGCCTCGGCGGCCGCGCGGGCGATCGCGTCGCGGGTGACCTCGTACGAGGCCGAGAACCCCCAGGCTCCGTCGGCCAGCACGCGGAGGCCGAAGCCGAACGAGCCGTCGTCCGAGACCGACGGGACCTCGACCGGCTTGCCCGTCGCGCGGTCGGTCTGGACCCGAAGGCCGACCGATTGTGTGCGGTAGCGATTGATTCGGATGTCGGCGTACGACGCGCCGGCCGACCTGGCCCGCTCCATCGCGAACGCCGCCAGTTCGGCCAGCCGGTCGGGGTCGAATGCGGCGGCCAGGGCGCCGGCTTTCGCCGACTCCCAGCCGCCGGCGCCCAGCGCCGTCCAGGCCGCCGCACCCGCACCGCAACGGCCCAGGAATGCCCGTCGAGACTCCATAGCGGCCGCCTCCTTCGCGCAGGAGATATCCAGGATCGTGCCCGTCGTCGCGCGTCAGACTATCACGACCCCATCCGTGGTGCAACAGGGCGGTCGATCCTCGTCGCTGAGAGGGTGGGCGAAGCGGCGGCGTCGGGTGGGTCGAACGCCGCACCGCGGCGCGAGGCCCACCGAGATCACTCCGGCGAGATCGGAGGGGCGGCGGCCCGATTTGTTCCCATCGGCCGCATGATGTCCTACGCTAAAGTAGAGTGTGAGGTTAACAATGGAACGAGGAGAATACACCATGGCGGTTAAGTCGTTCCGAGAAATCGCAACGTCGCTGAGTGGATCGGCATTCCGTCGCATCATCTACGACGGTCGGACGCAGATGTTGCGCCAGATCCCCACCTTGGGCCATTCCGGCCGACGTTGCACGCGGCCGGTCCAGCCCGCTCGCCGCTCGCCCCAACCCGCCCGATGATCCCCAAGCTCGAGCGGTTACGCCGACCCGGGCAAGTGACCCGGGTCGGACCCGCTCGCCTGCCGCAGCCCGGCTGCCACGAGCCGACCGATGGCCATCGAACCCGCCCGAACCGCCAACCACTCGATCCACTCGGCCACCCTCGCCGACGTGCTCGAGCGCGTGCTCGACAAGGGCCTGGTGATCGCCGGGGACATCAAGGTCAAGCTCCTCGATATCGAGCTCCTGACCATCCAGGTCCGCCTGGTGGTCGCCTCGGTCGAGAAGGCGCGGGAGATCGGCATCGATTGGTGGACGACGTGGTCCGAGCGCCCGACACTCCCCGAGCCCGAGACGGCGCAGGACGAATTGACGGCAATCCGGGGGCGGATCGCCCAGCTCGAAGGTCGCCTGACCGCGGCCAGGCAATAGGATCTTGCTCCATTAGGAATCCCCGCGCCGTGCGCGCACCTTGTGGGTTGAAGTGTTTCACGCAGAGATACGCAGAGCCGCGCAAGGCTGCGCATAGAAATCCAAGACCTGGGCCGGCATTGATGCGTCTTTCTCTTCTCTGCGCGGCTCTGCGCGACTCTGCGTATCTCTGCGTGAAATCCGGTCGGAGGTGGCCAGGTTTGCGGCCCCGCCGCCGTCGGTATCCAGAAGCGATCGGCGTATTGATCCATTCCCGCTCGAGAAAGGAGGCGTATGATGGGCGTATCGAGACGGTCGACGGTGCCCGTCACCTGCCCGCGCTGTCAGCATGAGGGCCCGGCTTTCCTCTACTTGCTGGGCAAGTGGTCGCGATGCAAGCAGTGCGGCCATGGTTTTGCGATACCGAACACGGTGCGGATGGGTTGTCCCCATTGTCAGGCCCTGCTGCGCGTGCCGGCCGAGATGATCGGGCGGGACGTCGCCTGCAAGTTCTGCGACGAGCCGTTCCGCGCCGACCCCGTCCGGGCCGAGCGTAGTCGGCCGGGACCGGAGGACCTCCGGTCGCCCGAACGGTCCGCTTCGCTCGAGGGCGACCTCTTTCGATTCCTGGGAGAGCAAGAGGCGTTCCGGGGAGAGCTCGGGCGGTTCCGGGAGGAGATCGACGAACTGTCCCGGCGCGAGCGTCGGGAGATCCAGGAGATCCAGACCCGGGTCGACCGGCTCGCGGCGGTCCGGTCCGCGTTCGCGCGGGAGGCCGATCAGCCGGATCGGCTCGCCAAGCCAACGACGCCACACATCGCTCCGCGATCGTCGATGGCCAAGCACCTGGGGCAGGCCCATGGACACGCCTGGACCGCGGCTCCCGCGAACGGGCGCACACATCGGGGTGCTGCCGCGGCGAAGCCCCGGCCGGCTCCGGTCGACGCCGCCCTCCGCGAGGTGACCGAGCGGCTCGTGAGTTGCGAGGCGATGACCGACCGGCTGATCGCGCGGCTGCGGTCGACGCAGGAGCAACGCGCCGAGGATCGCGCGACCTTCGCGAGGGTCATCGAGCGGCTCCATGATGAGCTGGCCCGCGCCCGAGACCAGTTCGGGACCAATCCAGCCGATCCGGTTTCCACCACCGAGCGGGACGATCCGGAAGGTGGTAAGCTCGATGCGATCGCCATGACCACCTGTCTACCCGACTCTGGAGTCGCGTGATGACCGGCGTCGTGCATTGCCCCAATCCCGCCTGCGGACACCCGTCGCGCCTGAGCCTCGACCCGCCGGGCCGCGTGTTCCGGTGCCGACGGTGCCAGACGAAGCTGCGGCCCGGTGCGATCGCGCGGGTGCCCGCGGCAGTCCTCGCCCCGACCGGCAGCGACCCTGGCCCCGCTTCGACCTTCGACGACGACCTCCTCGACTGGCTCGACAGTCCCTCCGACGGCTCGTCCATACCGGGTCTTCGGGATCTCCCTTCGTCCGTCCCCGAATGGGACGTCTCGTCCGGGATGCGCGGCGAAGGCCGGCTGGGGCGTTATCGGGTCCTGGACTCGATCGGGGAGGGACAATACGCTCGCGTCTTCCGCGGTTATGACCCGGTCCTCGAGCGGGCCGTGGCCCTGAAGGTCCCTCGTCCCGGCGTGCTCCCCGCCGGCAAGATGCAGGAGCGATTCCTCGGCGAGGCGCGGTGCTGGCCCGACTGCGGCATCCGGCGATCGTCCCGGTCTTCGAGATGGGCCGCGACGCCGATCGCTGCTTCATCGCCATGGGGCTGGTCGACGGGCCGAGCCTGGCCGACCCGCGCGCCGAGGTCCGGCCGCCACCGACTACCGGCGCAGCGCGGAGATCGTCGCCGACCTGGCCGACGCGCTGGACTACGCCCACGGCCAGGGTGTCCTGCATCGCGACATCAAGCCGGCGAACATCCTCACCGACGAGTCGGGGAGCGTCTACCTGACGGACTTCGGCCTCGCCTGCCGGCCCGATTCGGGGGAAGCGTCCCCGAGCCCCGAGGAAATGATCGGCACGCCGGCCTACACCGCGCCGGAACAGGCGGCTTCGCACCAACCCCGGTCCCTACCGGCCGGCGACCAGTACGGCCTGGGCGTCGTCTTCTACGAACTGCTCTGTGGTCGCACCCCGTTCTCCGGGGCCCCCATGCACGTCCTCTACCAGGCGATGAGCGAGGAACCCCCGTCACCGCGCTCGATCGCGCCCACCGTACCGGTCCCGCTGGCCGCCATCTGCCTCAAGGCGATGGCGAGGCGGCCGGAGGACCGCTACCCGAGCTGTGCCGAGCTCTCGAAGGCCCTGAGGCGCTGGTGCCGTCCGGGGCGAGGGTGAGGGTGATCGTTCGCCGGGGGGTGGTGTCGGTGTAGGGAGCCATGGGGACGGTTGGCGCGTCCGAGCTCGCAACTCGTCACCCGGCTCCCGATGCCGCGCCTCAGTCACTTCGTGATGACAAACCGATCGACCTCCTCGCCGTCGGCGGTGACTTGCCGGACGATCACGGTCCGCCCGTCCACCTCAGCGACGGTGAGCGAGTGCACCTTGGAGATGTGCTTGCACGTGAATTCCTGCCAGGAGGCGGGATTGTCCTGTTGCTCGGGGTTGTACAGGTGCTGTCCGCCTGCACCGGTGACGACGTAGATCACGCCCTTCGGGGTCGTGTCGGCCTTGCCGTCGAACGACTTGTCGAGCGTCCATTTGCCGTCAACGTGCCGGGCCTTGGAGAGCTTGCCGTCCGGCCCCACCTTCGGCTTGGCGCCGTTGTCGCTGGCCGGCACGAACGCCATCGGAAAACTCCGCTGGTAATTGTGGACATGCCCGCTGAAAACGAGATCGACGTTTCCCGCCTCGAAAACCGGCGCGAGAATCCGCATGTATTGCTCGTCGAAATGAGTCTTCGAAGAGCTGAAGCCAGGCTGGTGGAAGCTGACGAACCGCCACGTGGCCCCCCTGGCGGCCTCGAGATCCCTGGCGACCCAATCCTGGAGCTGTCGGTCGGTCCAGTCAACGGTCGCGTTGGCGTCGAGCACGGTCCAGTGGACATTGCCGTAGTCGAGCGAGAAGTTCGCCATCCGCGGGAAGGCCTTTCCGGCGGCATCGAGGAACGCCTTCTTGGTCTCGGCGGGACCGACGACCGGCGCGACGAGCGGACTTCCCTCGGCCGCGACCGGGCCGTTCAGCGGCTGGAACCAGTAGTAGAAGTACGCCAGGCCATCGGGCGTCTTCTCCAGGTTGCGCGAGGCGATGTCGTGGTTGCCGGGGCAAGCGAGGAACAGCGTGGAACGGAGCAGCGGCGCACCTTCCGCAGGCGATGCGGTCTCGGCGTTGTAAATCGGCCAGAAGTTACTGCGGTATTCCGAGATCCGCCCCTTGTCGTAGACGATGTCACCCGTGATCATCACGTAATGGGGCTTCAGTACGAATGCCCGGTACGCGAGCGCCTTCTGCTCGGGGGAGTTGGCCCCACAATCGCCGAAGGCGACGAAGCGCTGCTTCTGGTCGGGCGACCTGGGGGCGCGGCCTTCGGCCTCGAAGACGACCTTGTGATCACGGCTGAGGCGATAGCCGAACTTCTTGCCCGGCGCCAGTCCGGTCAGGGCGAGATGATAGACGCGGTGCGGCTCGACGGTCGGAACGGCCACGCGGACGTGCGACGGGGTCTTGGCGACGGCCTGCCAGGGGCGATCGGCGGCGGCCCGCGTTTCCACCGTCCAGGCGGAGTCAGAATCGGCCGCATGCCACATCAGGACGACCTTGCCCGCCGCCACGCTGTGGCCCGGTTGCAGGTACGGTTCCACCAGGAACGGGCCCCGGAGCGCGAGCGCGTCCGCCTTGGGCGCCTTCGGTGATCCGTCCGGCCGCGCCGTCGCTCCGGCCGCGGGCGTCTTGGGCGTCGCGTCTTGTGCCGACGCGACGGCTGAATCGACCAACACGAAACACGCGAGCAAGGCAAGTCTCGAGTGGACGGTCATGCCAGATCCTCCGGATGTCTAGGGAAACAGGAGCCGACCGAGTCGAGGGTTCGTCGCGTCCTCGAGCGGCGTGAACCCGGCTTGCGGCCCGGGAACGCCGCGGCTTCGAGGTCGCGGGAGGGCCACGATCAGTACGAGTCGGACGAGATGACCTCGCCGCCGGCGATCGTGCCCAGCGCACGCCAGGCGAGGCCGTTGATGCTGCTCTTGATGAACCGGACCGAGCCGTCGGCCAGCAGGACGTTGACGCCGCCGGGGTGGTCGCTGTCGGCCGTCAGGGACGCGTACGTGTAGCCTCCCTGGTTCTCGTCGTTGGTGACGAGGTCGACCGGGTTCGGGAAACCGGGAATAATGACCTGGGTGTTCGGGGTCAGCGCGGTCGTAAGGCCGTTGTTGAAGATCTTGCCGTTGGCCCATTTCTGGTGGGCCGACTGCTTTTCCTGGCACCCGGAAGCCAGCGACTGGATGAAAGCGGGGGATTGCGCGGTGTCAGGGAAGCTGGTGGGTGTCATCCCGCCGTTCGCGCTGCAACTGCGTAGCTGCCAGCGCATGACGAGCGTTTCGCCAAAGAGCATCGAGTTGCTCAGGCCGTCGGTGAACTGCGCCCAGCTCCTGGAGTAATTCGGGCTGAAGGCGACGCTCGATTCTGGGGACCGCCATACCCCCAGACATACCAGTCCCCCTCGAGGTTGCCGTAGCTGGTGGTCCCCTCGTAACCCCCCTTCCCGTCCGCGAGCGACGCCGGGCCTGGATCGCTCGGGCAATTGAGGAACGAGAGCGTGACCTCGGAGGCCGTCAAGTTTGGCGGGTCGTCGTACGTCCAGTCGAAGTTGATCGCGTTGTACATGGCACTCTGCTCGATGAACGGAGCGGCCCGCGCGAGTACGCTCCACTCCGACTTGTAAACGGTCGTCGCCGTCGATGTCGGGCTGGCGAACGTCCAGATCAGGGCCGGCGGCAGGGCGTTGTTGGCGTCCACGTAGTTGTGGCAAGCCAGGCCGATTTGCTTGAGGTTGTTGGTGCATTGGATCCGCCGGGCGGCCTCGCGGGCGGACTGCACGGCGGGGAGGAGCAGGGCGATCAGGACCGCGATGATCGCGATGACGACCAGGAGT
The DNA here is from genome assembly GCA_963815795.1 of uncultured Planctomycetota bacterium. GTDB lineage: Bacteria > Planctomycetota > Planctomycetia > Isosphaerales > Isosphaeraceae > JAKAUH01. Next base: position 422,489 of record CAWFIC010000019.1, read on the forward strand.
TCGATCAGGGTGAATGCCGATCGACCGGCACTCCGCGGGAGGTGTAACATCGAGTCCGTCTCCGTGGTGTTGGGGGCAGAATCCGAAGTCGATCCGGGGTCCCCGTCGCGGTCAGACGGCGCACTCCTTCACGCACTCTCGATCGTTCCTCGGTCGCTCCGACACCGGGCCGCGACAGGTATACGTAAGAATTTTGATTAGAGAATTTGTGTGAGGACGAGTCGTGCGCAGGCGCCCCGAGAGCATCTCGATCCCGCCCTCCTCGGGCGATCCCGGCTCCGACCTCGCGACGACGGCGATTCTGCGGGCGCCGAGCATCCGGCTCAAGTGAATATTCGTCGAAGAATCCAAGAAGTGAGATTACTTACTCTAAGGGAATCCTTAATCTTGGCCGAGGTCGCGGCATGGTGATGACTTGCTTTCAGGGCGCCCTGCCCTCCCGGCGGCGGCGGCCCCCGAAAATAAAGAGGATTTTCCGATCCGGCGGCCTCCTGCCGGGCGGCCGGATCGACTCCGGGCACCGCACGCTGCGCGATGGAACGCCGCGCACGGATGGCATCGGATCGGTCATTTCAGGTATTCTAGTGCAATGCTGTGTTCGGGTGCGTCGTCGAACTCGGGGACCGACTCGCCGTCGCCGTCGGCACCGGTCCATTCGGGGCGCGAACCCGCGATCCGGGACGACCGGTCATCGCAGGAGCGTTCCACCGGCAGGCGCACCTCGAATCGGCTGCCGCGGCCGATTTCGCTCCGGGCGGTGACCGTCCCACCGAAAGCCGTCACGATCCGCTTGACGACGGACAGCCCGAGCCCGGCGCCGGGGGCTTGATGGTGTGAAGTCAACGACCGGAAGAAGGGCTCGAAGATCCTCGTCAAGTCGCCCCGCTCGATGCCGCAGCCGGCATCCTGGACCGCGATCACGGCCGATTCGCCTTCCCTCGCCGTCTCGACGATGATCGGCTGCCCGGGGGAACTGTACTTGCACGCATTATCCAGCAGGTTATCAACCGCCTGGCCCAGGAGGTGCGGCTGCGCCTTGATCCCCAGGACGCCCTGTCTGGTCGATCCGAGCGCGATATCGCTCGAGCGATCGTCGGCTGGTCGGTCGGCCAGGTGTTTCGCGAGCCAGGAGTCCAGATCGATCAGCGCGGATTGGGTCAGCGTCGAGCGATCGGGGCGGCTCAGGAACAGGAGCGACTCGACGATCCGGCCGAGGTCCACCGATCGCTTGTGGGCCAGTTGAATGACGCGACGATAGTGTTCGCTCGAACGCTCGTGTCGTTGCGCCACCTCGAGGTGCCCGATCATCACCGCGACGGGCGTTCGAAGCTGATGCGACGCCTCGCTGCTGAACCGCCGCTGCCGGTCGTACGCTTCGTGGAGTCGGGCCAGGAGCTCGTTGAAAGCGCGCCTCAGATCATCCAACTCGTCGTGCGTCCCGACTTCGGGCAAGGTCCAGTCCGGGTTGGCCGAGTCGAGGACTCGCGCCGACTCGACGAGCCTCGTCAGGGGCCTCATCGCCTTTCGCAGGAGCCAGCGGGCGCAGACGGCCGCCGCGATCCAGACGAGGACGTCGATACCGACCAGGAACGAGCCGAGCGATGCCAGCGTCCGCTCGGTCTCCTCGAGCGAGGCGAACGCGGCCAGCACGACCTCATCGTGATAGCTCTTTCCGTCGGGAGTGTCGGGTGGGCGCTCGAGTCCCTGTCCCTCGCCGCCGGTCGGGCCGACGCGGATCCGTGCCACTCGCCAGGATCGACGCATGCGGTCCGTCACCCGATCGGGGAGAGTGCCCGCGCCGATTCCCGAGGCCCACGAAAGCCGCAGCTCTTCATCGGGCAAATCCCGGGGACATGTCAGCAGGCGTCCCCGACCATCCGTGACCAGCCAGGTCGCCGCATCCCGCTCATGCCAGCGACTCGGGGGCAATCGCCTTTCCCTCGGCTCCCACCGGACCCAGCCTGGTCTGGGGTCCACGCAGGTGTTCAGCATATTCAACATGGCGGCCAGCCGATCGTCGACTCGACGGTCGAGATAGATCCGCGACGTGACGTACAGGGCCGTCGACAGCCCCATGAGGTACGAGACCGAGTGTACCGAGCAACAGGGTCAAGAAGCGGTTAGACAGGCTCATGATCAGCGGCCGCGTGGGAGTTTGCCGAGGTAATAGCCGTGACCGCGTTGATTGTCGATGAGGCGGGGACCGAGGACCTCGAGCTTACGCCGGAGCTCCTTGAGGTGGACCTCCAGGGTGTTGGACGTCGTGTCGAAGTCGCCGTCCCATACGTTCTCGTAGATCTCTTTTCGCGTCAGGACGCGGCCGGGATGCCGGAGGAAGAACGATAACAAGGCCACTTCCTTCGTCGTGAGATCGAGGGGCCGCCCGGCGCGCTGGGCGCGGTGCAGGACCAGGTCGACGCTGACGTCGCCGTGCGACAGGAACAAGCCCGATGGCTGCTCGCGACGGCGCATCAGGGCGCGGACGCGGGCCAGCAATTCGGCGAACGCAAAGGGCTTGCAGAGGTAATCATCGGCGCCGCTGTCGAGCCCTCTGACGCGGTCGTCAACTTCATCCCTGGCGGTCAGGAAGATGACGGGGGACTGGAGCCCGGCCTGTCGGAACCCGCGGAGCAGGGAGAGGCCATCCTGATGGGGTAGCGACCAGTCGAGCAGGACCAGGTCCCAGGGGTGGCCGTGCAACATCTCGCGCCCTGTTTCCCGTCAACGGCGTGCTCGACCCGGAATCCTTCTTCCTCCAGCCCAGTGATCACGAACTGGGCGAATTCGACTTCATCCTCGATGATCAGGATCGAGCGGTCCATGGCCTCACCGAGCATCAGTCTTCGCGGGAAGACCACGCGTCGGACCTCATGACCGGAGACGCTTTCCAACGGGAGGGGGTTCCGGATGCCGGATTGTCAAGAGGCGGGCAGGGTGGCGCGCACCACCGGGCCAGGACCTGACTGATCCCAGCGGGGCGGGCCTCCGAGCCCGCTGGCCATCACCTTGGGCCGCCTCCCGTCGAATCGGCTTCTGATCGTCCTAAGATAACGTCGGGCGACCGAGGAATCGCGCGAAGATTTGGCGAATTCCATGACACGTCCCCCCAGGATTGCATGCGATGACGACTTGCCTGGACAGGTCCCCAGAAGTTCCTAAAATAGGAACACTTGGACGGATCACCGGCGCGATCGAGGTAGCCCGGCGCCGGGCGAACGAAGCGGGAGGCTTGCGCCGGGGCGATCGGACTGTCCCGGTTCGTGTGACGATCGACGGGGACCGGGAGGCGACGTCCTTGAGCTTTGCAAAACCGTTCCCGACGCTGACGGCCGAGGAGGCCGCGGAACTGATCCCGCATGAGGCGATGGTCGCGGTCAGCGGGTTTACCCCGGCCGGCTCGCCCAAGGTCGTGCCCCGAGCCCTGGCGGCGCGGGCCCGGGCGCTGCATGCCGCCGGCGCAGCCGTTCCACATCCGCCTGCTGAGCGGGGCCTCGACCGGTGCAGCCTGCGACGACGCGCTGGGCGAGGCCGAAGCCGTCCGCTGGCGCGCCCCTATCTCACCTCGGCCCCGCTCCGGAAACTCGCCAATTCCGGCAAGCTCGACTTCGTGGACATGCACCTGTCGCACGTCGCTCAGGTGGTCCTGAAAGGGTTCCTGGGCCCTGTCAACGTGGCGATCATCGAGGCCACGGAGATCACCCGGGACGGCCGGGTGTACCTGACGACCGGCATCGGCAACGCGCCCACCTTCCTGCTCGCGGCCGAGAAGGTGATCATCGAGCTGAATGACTATCACTCGCCCCGGCTGCGCGAGATGGCGGATATCCTCGTGTTGCCGCCGCCCCCGCATCGTCGCGCCCTGCCGATCCACGACGTCCTGGACCGGGTCGGCCAGAACTATGCCGTGGTCGATCCCTCGAAGGTCCTGGGTGTGGTCCACAACCACGAGCCCGACGGCGGCCGGGGCTTCGCGCCTCCCGACGAGGTGAGCCGGCGGATCGCCGACCATGTGGCGCGGTTCTTCCTGGACGAGATGGCCGTCGGGCGCATCCCCCCCGAGTTCCTCCCGCTCCAGAGCGGCGTCGGTAACGTGTGCAATGCCGTCCTGGCGGGCCTCGCCGCGCACGACGACTTTCCCCGGTTCAAGGTCTTCACCGAGGTCTTGCAGGATACGATGCTCGACCTGCTGGCCGATGACACCGTCATCGGCGCCAGCACCTGCTCACTGACCCTGACCGACGAGAAGCTCAGCTTCCTCTACGACCACTTCGACGATTTCGCGTACCGGATCGTGATGCGCCCGCAGGAATTGTCGAACAACCCGGCGCTGGCGCGCCGGCTCGGCGTCATCGCCACCAACACCGCGATCGAGGTCAACATCTACGGGCACGCCAACTCGACCCACTTCTTCGGCACGCAGGTCATGAACGGCCTGGGGGGCAGCGGCGACTTCGAGCGGAATGCGTTCCTGTCGATCTTCATGTGCCCCTCGGTCGCGAAGGGGGGCCGGATCTCCACGGTCGTCCCCATGTGCTCGCACGTCGATCACAGCGAACACTCGGTGCAGGTGATCGTCACCGAACAGGGCCTGGCCGACCTCCGGGGCAAGTCGCCGAGCGAACGTTCCCGGCTGATCATCGATCGTTGCGCCCACCCGGCCTACCGCGACTACCTGCGCGCGTACGTGGCGAACGCCCCGATGGGCCACATCCGCCACGACCTGCGCCACTGCTTCGACCTCCACCTGAATTTCCAGGAACACGGCGCCATGCTGCCGGACCTGGACCTGTCCCAGTTCGCGACCGACCGCCCCGGATCCCGTCGTCCGACCAGCGGAAATGTTCGGACCAGCGCTGGGTCCGAGGATTGAACAGGCGGACCTCAATCCCCGTATCGGGATCGCGGGCCGAGGTCCGATCGGACTTGGATCGGTTACACAAGGGACGGCGCAGCCAGAGGTTGGCCTCCGAGCTGTCCCCTCCCTTCGCAAGTTCATCTCACTGTTGCCGGAAAGTTTTCCCCGCAAGGTACAGAGCCAACCGCTTCTGGCAGGATTGAACGCCGGCAGGTTCAACGGTCGGTGGTGTCCTACGCTGGCTGAACGGCCGGGCGAGTGAACCACTCGCGCCAGGTCCATACGTGGTCGGTCAACCCGGCGGCCAGGGCCGGCGTCCGCTCCTGCCACCGCCCCTCCTCGTCCTTGACCCGCAGCGTCCGGACACACCAGCAGAAGTTGTAGCCGTACAGCGTCAAGTAGGTCATCGCCTCGTGCACCTGCCAGTCCTTGCTGAACCGATACGTCTTCCGCCCCTTCCGCGCGTTGCGGTGCCGATCGGTCGCGTTCTGCCGTTCGACGAAGGATGTATTCACCACGCGACTGGCACACGACTCGCCCAGCGCCTCCTCCAGCTCGTCCTCCGACCCGAAGACTAACCGCGGCTCGACCGCGACGACCCGCCCCTTCTTGCGGCGCTTGTGCACCGTCGCGTAGACCACGCCCTCCGGCACCCGCCGCTGGGGCACGACCCGGGGCCGGCCCGGCTTCCGCTCCGCCGGGACCGGCTCGCCGAAGGTGTTGTGGATCGCCGTCTCATACACCGGATACTCGTCGCTGGTCATCAGCTCCGGCGGCGTGCCGCCGAGCCGCTCCGCGACCTCGCCGACGATCGCACAGCCGTTCTCCTCCGTCCGCGCCCCGGGGATCACCGCCAGGACCAGCTTATGCTCGGGGTCGTAGGCGACGTAGTCCCAGTAGTCCCCGCAGTGGTCATCGGCCGGGTCGTCGGGGTCGCAGTTCCTCTGCTTCTTGTGGACGAAGGACCATTTCTCGTCGAACTGGACCTCACGGGTATAGGGGGGAAAAGGCCACCAACTCGTCGTGGGCGGCCTGAGCATGAGCGCCGGCGAGCAGGGCCAGTCGGGTGACGGTGTCCTTGTTGACCCCCACCAACCGGGCGGTCTGGCGGGTGCCGCAGCCATCGGCGAGGTGCTGGAGGATCGCCAGCACCTTCTCGTGCGGCAGCTTGGAGTTGAAAAGCGGGGTGCCCTTGAACTCCGAGAAGCGGGCCTTGCAGGTGCGGCAGTACAACAGCCGGTGGTGGGCCTGGCCGTAGTGGCCGCAGACCGAGAGGTTGCCGGCGCCGTGGCGGCCGTAGTCGGGGCAGTCGGGATTCTGGCAGCAGAAGCGGTCGAGGTCGTCCGTGGGCATGAGTCGTCCTGGGCGGATCCGGATCGGTGAGTCAGGTCCTGGACGTCTAGCTTACCCATCGGTAGAATCCCATTCAACGGCCACCGGACACCACCCAACGGTCAGAGTCAAGGCATTCTCCTGCCATTTCACGGCCGATCCGAAGTCGCCGGCCTCGGCGCAGGCCGCAGCCAGGACTTCCAATTCACCCGGATTGTGCCAGTTCGTCAACTCGCAGGCGCGCCGGGCTGACTCGACCGCGAGCTTGCCGTCGCGGTACTGGGCGTCGGGACAGGTGGCCCTGAGCCACGCGGACCGGGAATGTGCCTCGACCAGGTGCGGGTACGTGCGGGCGAGCTCGTCATAGACGGCGAGGGCGCGCCGATAGTCGCGAAGGTGTAGCCAGTCGGCCGCCTCCTCTTCGGTTTGCGGCAACGGTCGGTCAGGTGCGACGGATTTCAACGGGTCGGCCGCCGCCCGTTCGTACTTGAGCCTCCGCTCCGTATGGGCGACGAGCTTGGCCAACTGGACGTCCACCTCTTGCCGCTTCAAGTCTTCGACCGCGATGCCGCTGGCAGCCGCGGCTCTCGAACGAGAGCCGACCCTGCGTGCGGATTCATCCGTTCGCTCTGAACCGCGGATATGGGCGCGCTCCTCTCGTATGGACCGCAAAGTTGACAGGTTGCCATTGACGCCTTGCGAAGCCTGGCCGGCCTGACGCCGGTAATGACTGCGCAATCGCCAGCTCCGCCATGCGTGGACTTCCCAGCCCAGGTAGACGCCGATGATCGCAAGCAACACGACGACCGTGCGCATCCGGAATCGCAGCGCGCCGACCTTCGCGGACATTCGGCGCCACATCGGGGCGTCGGCCTCGCGCGGTGAGAGCAGAAGCACTGTCAGCAGGACGAGCGCCGCCAGGAGCACGCCGGCGACACTCAATTCGCCCGGGTCGAACAACGCCAGGAAGCCGGAGGGTGTCCGGGGCCCGTCGTCCCAAGCAGCCCAGGCGACGAGACGGCGGAACGGGGCGTCTGAGTGCAAGTCGGTCAACCCGAGCCAGTCGGAATAGATGCGCGGCGGCCGTGTCGCCCAGACCCAGATCGCGAACAGATCCGCGGCGATCAGTCCGGTGATCAGTAACTTCAACGAGGCGAACTGCGCACGAGTCAGTCGCACCATTGTTCAACTCTTGGCTCGCACAAGAAACATTGGGCGCGGGTGTACAGGCCCTATTTTGGCGATCCGAGTGGTGCGGCGACAAGGTGCCGCCTGGGCCGCAGGGACGACTTGGCGTTCGACGTTCGTGGCCCTCACTTCCGCCGGACCGGCTCCCCGACAAATCACAGATCCATTCGCGATTGGAGTTTTCGGGCGCTTGCGCCGGCCCTACGCATGGACCTGGGCGTTCCGTGCGCTCAGACCTGGTGGACCGCCAGGTCGAGGTCTACACCGACCCGGCACCGGGAGGCTACCGATCGACCGCGATCTTCCGTGAGGGGCAGTCGGTCCCCGTGGTGATCGACGGGCAGCCGCTCGGCCAGGTCGCGGTCGACGACATCCTGCCCCCGCCGCCGCGGCCGGTGGCGGCCGAGGGCAACGGGGCCTGATCGCGGCGCGGCATCGCCCGTCCCGCCGCGGTCGCGACCACCGCCCGGCCCGCCCGGCCGCGGGCCCGACGAGCCCCCATCCCGGCCGGTCGGGTCGGGAGCCGTCGGATCGACAGCCGGCCGCCCGATCTCTCACACCTCGAGCAACCCGCGAGGTGAATGAGTGATGCCCCCGTTTCTAATCGGTCGGAAATGAAGAAGGTGGTATCCGGCGGCCGGTGCGCGCCGTCGCCTTCCCCCAGGCCGATGCCGGCCTGCCGGATACCACCTTCTTCATTCCGGTCCCTAGCTGCGTCCCCGTTCCGGTCACCTCGCGTCCTTCGTGAACCTGATCTGGCGGCTGGATCGAGCGACAGAGGTTCGAGAAACCCGGTATGATGTCGTTCAGCGGGTCCCTCGTGGAAACCCGCCTGGGATCGGAGCGGTCGAGAGAGGAAAGGAGACCGATCATGGGTCCTGACGAGATCATTGTTCAAGGGACTGTCAAGCCCGATGGGACGCTGGAACTGGACCAGACTCCCAGCCTGTCGCCGGGTCGAGTCACGGTCGTCTTGCGGCCAGAGGCCGAGTCACCGCCGAGCGAGGGGTGGTGGCCATACATGCAGCGAGTCCGTTCGGAACGGGAAGCGGCGGGCTATCACTTCCTGAACGAGGGCGAGATGCTGCTCCATCTCAACTGGCTGAGAGAAGATGAGGATCGAATCGACCGCATCCATAGAGAAATCGAAATGGAAAAGCGCATCGCGGGGGATGCCTGATGCGCATCTATTGTGACAGCGTGATCCTGATCTATTATTTCGAGGGCGCGCCATCGTTCAAAGCCCGAGCGACGACCCGTCTCACGGCGATGTGGGCGGCCGGCGACGGGATCGTGACCAGCGACGTCGTGCGCCTGGAATGCCGGATGCTTCCCATCCGATTGGGAAACGCGGCGAGCCTCGCCGATTACGACAGTTTCTTCGCCCAGGCCAATGTGGAGCATGCTCCGATCACCAGAGCCGTCTTCGACCGGGCAACCCTCATCCGGGCCGCGTACAACTTCAAGCTGGGCGACTCCCTGCATCTGGCGGCTGCGGTGCAGGAAGGCTGTGACCGCTTTTTGACCAATGACACCCGCCTGTCGGCCTTTACCGACGTCGCCGTCGAAGTGCTGCCCTGAGCCCTGAGCGATCTGCTGGCTCAACGCCATCATACGATCGTGGTGCTTCGTGGTTGATGCGTGTTCGAATCCAACCGTCCGCTCCATCCCGATCGCTCATCCGGCCCTGCTGCGGACCCGGCCCGCGCCCGCCTGCCGGGATCGATCGGACGGGTCGAGTCGCGTCGCTGCCGGAACCACCAGCCGCGCTCCAGCCGGCGGCCGGATGGTTCACCGCAGAGACACCGGGTCCCGGAGCAGGCCACCCAGGATCGGGATACGATCGCCGCTTTACGGCCGGATGCGAAGGCCGTATCATCGAAGGATCGGTCTTCCGACGAGGTCGCAAGGCAGGGAGCAGGGAGCGCTCATGGCCTACCGGGTTGTGGATTCGCCCGAGGGGGAGATCGTCACGCTATGAAGACCGTCGAGATCGCCGAGGCGACCAACCCGCTGGCGGATTATGTCCCGGGCGTTCGGACCGAACCGCTCGTCATCACCGACCACGGCACACCGACGGCCGTGATGTTGCCCCTGGATGATGTCGACCTCGAGTCGATCTCGCTGGGGACCAACCCGGCGTTCATCGCCTTGATCGAGCGGTCGCGGGCCCGTGCACGAGCCGAGGGCGAAGTCTCGGCCGAAGAGATGCGGCGCCGCGTCCTCGGCATGCCCTGACGTCGAGGGGATGAGGATCATGTCGGCGGGGTCGACCGAGTCGGCCTTCGAACTCTCATCGCGCAATCGCGCCCGGATCGAGCCCGTCCCGGAGGCTGAAGCGTGCGCCGACGGCCCCGACGGCGCAGGAGGCGCGCCCGAGGTTCAGCCGCCGGCGGAGCTCGTACACGGCCTCGACCCCGGTGCAGTGGGCCCCGAGCAAGTTCGCCAGCTCCATGTCGCGGAGCTTCGCCGCGGTCCAGTCGAGCGTGGCGGCGTCGGCCTCGAAGAGGTGGAAACCCCCGAGCGCGGCGTGCACATGGATCGGCCGCACCCGCTTGCGTGCATATTCCAGGGTGTTGATGATGCCCGCATGGCCGCAGCCGGAGATCAGCACCAGCCCCTTGTCCGTGTCGAGCACCAGCGACATGTCCTCGGGGACGTTATCCTCGGCCAGCCGTCCGTCCGGCTGTCGGATCGTGCGCTTGAGGGTCCAGTTGCGCTCGGGGTGAGTCCGCGGGACCGGTCCGGTCAACCAGGCCCCCGGGAAGAGCTCCGTCGGACGCTCGACCACGACGAACGACCCGCCGAGATGCTCATATTCCGCCCTGGCGCCCAGCGCCTCGTTGGTCTCGCGACCATCGGGGGCGGGACGACCGAGGAAGATCCCCGCTCCGACATGGGCTCGCTTGAGGGCCGCCGGGTTCCGCCTGGCCAGCTCGCGACGCAACGTCACCAGGCCTCCGGTATGGTCGCCGTGATGGTGGCTGAGGATCACGTCGGTCACGCCGGCGAGGTCGGCCTTGAGCTCGAGGGCGTTCCGGAGCACGGTCTCGGGGCGCGCCCCGGTGTCGAAGAGGATGCGATGGCCTTCCGCTTCGATCAGCGCCGAGAAGCCCCACTCGCCCACGCCGGCGCGATCGGCCAGCATCGTCAACAGGATCACGACTTCCAGAGCCTTGATCGGGCCGCGCGGACCCTGTACCGGTCCCGGAGGTGCCGCAGGGACCGCGGGTCCCGATGGCTTCGTGTCTTGTGCCAGTACGATCCTCGCGGGACACAGGATCAAGGCGGCACAGGCCAGGACCAAGCCGGGGGCGAGGACTGCCGCCTTCCGACCACCCTTTCGAGCATCATCGAGGCCGATGCGCCGGCACAACGTCATGGTCGTCTCCTCCCTTGGGCAATCCCGGACACGCCCTGCGGGTGTCCGAACCTCATACACTTGAACGGCCCGGCCGTGAGGATTTCAAGTGGGGGGCGAAATGGAGGCGGCTCAGCGCGATCCGGGCTGAGACGACCCGGTCTCCCCGCAAACCAACGTTCTCACGAAACCGCGAAAGGACGAAAGCACGAAACCGGAGCACCGACGAGGCGCGGCCACCGGGGCGGGGCGCCCCGGGCCCTTTTCGCGCTTTCGTCCTTTCGCGCTTTCGTGATCCTGTCTGCGACTCCGCCGACGATCCGCGAGGTTCCGGCCCTGGCCGCTCCGGGCCGGCCGACGGTCCGATCGACGGCCGACCGACGGGTGGAACGTGTTCAACGATCGTGTCCACCCGGATCGTGCGCGACGTCGGGATGAGCCGGCAATTCGCTGTCCGGAAGTGACGCAGAATCGCGGCCGGGTCCTTAGTTCGAGTTTCGCACGGATGAGGGCGTACCGCGAGTAGCCCGTCGGGTGAAATCCATCCCGTCGGATCGGTCGTGAAGTCGCGTACCGCCCAGGAATCCTCGGCCAAGAGGCCGCTCACCCGGTCCGGCTGAGAAGCTCGGTGAGCTGGGCGACCCAGGTTCTCAGTCGAGAGTGCTTCGGGAGCAGCCCCTCGGTCTTCTCATCGTAGCTCAGTCGCCTCAGGGTCGTCAGCAGATCCGCGAACGACGGCTCGGCCTTCTTCTGATACCACGGCCGGAAGGGGAACTGCACCGAGCGATGACCCTCGCGGTGGAACCACACGACCACCATGGTGTAGATGAACATCGCCATGGGTGCCGTCCGCTCGACCGCCTTGGGGAGGCGATTGGCCGGGTCCTCCAATCCCAGGAATTGCTTGCAATATTCGAATGTGCATTCGATCGCCCAGCGACAGGAGTACGCCGAGAGCACCTGACGCGCCGCCCAGTCGAGCTTGGTGCAGTAGAACATCTGATCGGGGCGCTTCCCCTCGACATCGTGCACCAGGACGATGGTCAAGAGCCGGTCCCGCCCCGCCTTGTAGTACAGCGCCCGGATCGTCTTGACCTCCAGGGTGGCATGCAGCCCGAACTGGTCGAAGTCCAGTCGCGTCCAGGGCGCCTCCGGGTCGGCGGCCCACTCGGTCATGCCCGGCAGGCGGTCCCCCTTCTTGCGGGATGGCCCCCTCTGACCCGGTCGCCGCGGCGGGGCCGCGCGGTACAGCGCGGCGTTGGCGGCGACCCGGCTGATGAGATGAACGTTGGCGGGCAGATGAGACAGGACACTTCGACCACCATAGGTGCTGTCGCCGAGCATGAGGATCTCGTCGTCGGGGAACCACCGGGCTACCAGTTCGATGAGTTCCAGGGCCAATTCCGGCCGCGTGCGATGATCGAGCTCGGTCTTGGCCTCGACCCCGCTGCCGGTCCCCGACGACTTCCCCTTGCCCTTCTTCCCCTTGGTGAGCCCCTGGCGGTTGATGTAGAGCCGAGCGGCGATGGGCAAGGCGAAGACCTTGCCGGGCGCCCAGAAGGGATGGACGACGATCAGGCAGAGCACGACCCAGTCGTGTCCCCAACTGACGAGGGCCTTGGATCGGCTGGAGATGAGCGGGTCGTAGTGCATGCCGGCGCCGTAGAGGGTCAGCCCGCGCTTGCGACAGAGGGTGTCGTCAACGGCCCAGAGGAGTTGGGCGCCCGGGGCGAGGATCGTCACGACCAGCTTGGCCAGAGCCATGGAGAAGGAATCGATGTCCCAGGCGGCATGGCTGAAGAAGCGATGGAACCGCGACCAGTGCCCCTTGCCGACGTGGCCGCCGGAGAAGATGAGTTCGGTGATGAAGCGGTGGCGCTGGGAGAGGACCCAGCCGGCGACGATCACGAGGAAGGTCTTGTGGGTGGGTGCGGTGAACACCGGTGCGAAGTGCTGTAGCAGGTTGACGAACGAGGAGGTAAGTTCCATGGGTCGGTCTCCTTGCTTTGGTGCCTTGTCGAGGCGTGGTAACCCAGACAAGTAGCCAAGAGATGGTAAGGAGACCGACGTATCTTTCTGATCAGGTGCCGACCCTCAAGAGTGCGAAACCTGAACTTAGAAGGGGAGTCGGGACCCGAGAACGGGGTCGGGATCCGAGCACCCGATTCATCCGCGGCCGCACCCGCCGGTCTGGTCGGGCCCGATCGCTCATCCGGCCCGGCCGCGGTCCGGGCACGCCCGTCGGACGGCGATGGCACGAGATCGGTCGGGTCGCGGCCGGCGGCGAGGGGGCGTTCAAGAGCCGATTTGGTTTTCGGCTTGCGATCTCATGCTGGCCCCTCCGGCGATCGCGCCCGGCGTGGCTTTTCCTTATCCCTTCAGCCTCAATGGATAGAACCCGTCGAACACGGGACGCCCGCTGATCTCGAGGATGCCGATGTGGCGGAAGAGGGCAAAATCCTGGATGTCCGAGGAGACGTAAGGCCGATCCTCCTCACCATAGGGCGATTCGAGCACCACAGTTGCTTCGAAGGATTCCCGCCGCCGATAAGCAACGCGAATCTCCTTGATTCCCATGCCTTGAATGATGCGCCAGGCCATCAGCAGCATATCGGGGCTGCGAGAACCCCCCAACGCCTGGAAGAAGGCCTTTACCTTCAATGGATTCCTTTTGTATTCAGCAAGCAGCGATGACTCGGTAAGATGGGGGGCATCGCCTCCCAGTCGCTCCTGCGCCAGACGGTTCACTTCGTCGAGCTCTTGGCGCAAGTGATCCATCGCCTGGGCAGGAGTACCGAACCAGTCGATCAACCAACCCTCGCCCGAGCCGCGGATCGCTTCCTCGAGGGTGGTGGGTTGTTGGGCACTCATGCGGCATCCAGCCTCTCAGGCTTGATCAAGGGTCTATCGGCCAAGGCAGACTCAATTGCGTCGATGATCTCATTCGTCGTGTCGGTCCGCTGATCGACGACTGCGGTGACCCATCCCGGATCGGCGATCAGGTGAATCATCGTGTCGGGCGCCGCGGGAATCGCTCCTTCGGCATCCCAGATCTCGGCGGCGGCGCGACCCCGATACACGAAGATCTCCTCGACTTCTCCGAACGGAATCTCTCCGAAGCTATCGTATCGCTCGCCCGTGAATCCGTTCTCGAACACGGCTCCGGGCCAGACCTGCCGGATGGCACGCACCGCGACCTCGAGTGAAAGATCATCCGCTATGCTCGGTATGCGAACATCAATCCCGCCGATCATGGGAACTTCTCTGCGGCTGGCCTCTCGGGGAGAAGCGAGGTCCCCCGGCCCTCGCTTCTCCCCGCCCAGGAGGAAAAGCGGTTCCTGGAGGTCGTCGATGCCATCGTCCACATAGACATAGAGGAGCCCTCGGGATTCGGTCTGCTTGGCGGACTTTGCGACCGGGAAGACGAACTCAACGTCGCCGTACTTGTAGATGCAAGGCACCGGGTATTTTCGAGACGTCCCGCCCTCCTGGTCCGGCCGACCGAGGAGTTGGTGGAGTTCGGATCGGGTCATACCGAGCCTGACCCGGCCTCGGTCAACCAGTTCAGCGATGGTTTCCAGTTTCTGAATCATTGTTCAATCGAGCCCCATCTTGTCCAGGGCGATCCGAAGGAAGCGGGTCTCGCCCGACTTGGCCGCGGCTCCCGGCAAGCCGCTTTGACGCAGATACTCCGTCGCCCTGGTCGCCGTGTCGTGGAGGTGCGCTCGAAAGGCCGGATCGGCCAGAGCTTGCTCGGCCTGTCGGATCGCCGATCCGGCGATACCTTCCTGCGAACTGAACACCGGCTTGAAAACGATGGTACCTCCCTCGCCGGGCAAGACCTTCAGTTCGATCCCGTCAACATGGATGTGCACTCCCTTCGTGGCGTAGTCGGGGGCGATCTTTGAAACCCGAAGAGATGCTCGGATCGACGCCTCTCGCTCCGCCAACCTCGACGCCGCGGCCTCCTGCTCGGCGGAAATGGCCCGGACCACCTCCAGTGTTCCCATCACTTGCTCCGGATCAGCGGCCTCCGCCGCTCCGGCAGCCCCTCGGTTCCTGCCTCGCTGATCGCCGCGAGCGCCGTTTGGACGGCGACGCCTGCACCCATCACCTCCTCGTTGCCCACGAACCTGACTTGCAACGAGGTCGCTTCGGTTGGGAAGTCGAGCCACTCCGATCAGCGATCATTATACCAGGGCTCCTCGTGACGGCCACGCGGCGCCTCGCTTCCGCCGGCCTACGTCGCGCGGATCGCCGATTGCCGGGGTATCTGAACCGTTGACGGAGTCGGCGCCGGATTAGTCTCGTCCACGAGGCCGCGGTGGTCGTCTTGCTCGACGATCCCCCGGCCACGACGTTTCTCGTAGCCCTCCCGACCCGGCCGGACGTTACCCACCCGCTGGCGACGTCGCTCCCATTACGTCGGGGCAGAGTCGAGTCCATCTGTGGCCGAACCCGCCCCCCCGGCCCGATCGCTCATCCGGCCCGGCCGCGGTCCCGGCTCGCAGCCTCCCGTGGACCGGCGGCGCGAGGTCGGTCGGTTCATGACCGTCGGCGGCCGAACCGGTCGGGGCGGAGCGGGTGGCGAGGGTCCGGCTCGGGCCGTTCCGGCCGGGGCCCTCTCGCTGTCATCCTCCCTCCCTGAGCGTCCGCTCCAATTCCCGTTGCAGGTCCTCGCGCCGGGGCAGGTGAAGCTGATACTTCGAGACGAAGAGCTGGTTGTCCATGCCGGCGAGGGCATATTCCACCAGGGCGTGGTCCTTCCGCGTGCAGAGCAGGATTCCGATCGGCGGGTTGTCGCCCTCGGCCATCATGTTCTTCGCGTACCAGGTCACGTAGGTGTTCAGTTGGCCGATGTTCTCGTGATTGAATTCTCCAAGTTTGAGCTCGATCAATACATGGCACTTCAGGATGCGGTGGTAGAACACCAGGTCGATGAAGAAGTGCGAGTCGCCGATCAGGATGCGCCTCTGCCGGGCCTCGAAGCAGAATCCATGGCCAAGCTCGAGCAGGAACTCCTGCAACTTATCCAGGAGCTGATCCTCGAGGTGAGACTCGCTCATCACTTCCCGGGACTTCAAACCGATGAACTCGAAGACGTAGGGATCGCGGATGGTCAGATGCGGCTCCGCCGGCTCGGCGCCGGCGTGGGTCAGTTTGGCCAGTTTCGCCTTGTCGCGCGACAGGGCGGAACGTTCGAAGTAAAGCGAGGCGATCTGACGTCTTAGCCCCCGCACGTCCCAGTTGCCTCGGATGCACTCGGCCTCGTAGAAGGACCGTTTGAGCGAATCCTCGACGGCCAGCAACTCGACGAAATGGCTGAACGAGAGCTTGGTGATCAGCTCGTTCGGCCCGATGCCGGATTGTGGAGACGCTGACTCCCGAATCGCCACGTCGCCCGATTCTCGTTCCGGGCTCGCGGCTTTTCGAGCGCCGGTGACAATCGACCGGAATTGTGGAGGCAGCGCCTCCACAATCCGGGGATAAGTGAGATAGAACGTCCGGTAGCGATAGAGCTCGCGGCGATCGCAACGGCTGACGCCATGCCCGGTGAGCACCTCGGCGAGTCGGGTCATCAGTTTCTGGCCGTACTGCGCACGATCCACGCCGCGGCGTTCGTATTCCTCGATGTGCCAGCCGAACAACCAGTTGCGGAGCGTCACGCTGACATTGACAGCCCGTTTGGCCTGGGCGGCAAGGTCTCGATCAACCTCGCGAATGGAACGGACGAGATCCTCGAAAGTCGGGCCCGGGGCCCTCACCGCGGCCGTCTTCTTCTTGCTCATCAGTGGAATCCCATCCCGGGCAGGTGCGCGTCGAACACGACCTGCGAGCACCCCGACTTCCCGAACGAGTTTCAGACCCATCCATGCCATCCCGCAACGGATCGCAGCTCTCCCAGAGCGAGCCATCGACCGCGCTCGGACGAGCGTGAATCCGGCCTATGTGATCGGACGCTCACTGCATGATACTGCATGATAGCACAAAGAGAGACAACTCAAGGAGGGTCGAGCGGATTTCCTTATCGGTAGACCGAGCCCGGCAAATGGGTGTCGCTCGCGTATCAGCAAGGCCGCATGCCGTCATTGGTGATTGCCACGAGCAGCGATCAAGACATCTGAGCAGGCCGATCCCACCATGGGGGCCCATGTTTTGCACGTGCGCGCAATGCGCAAGACATGCAAACCATGCAAGACATGCAAACAATGGGAGGTCCGGTCGGACGGCCACCTGCCATTGAAGGGTGCGTACAACCAATGATGCCTGCTGGATTCCATCAATAATTTGATGTGGGAAAGTGGCTGGGCCGCCCTGAATCAGCCGCTGGCGTCCGTACTCCACAGATTTCCCGCATCAAATTCTCGTGTGGCCTACGTGGCCTACGTGGCCTACGTGGAGAACGAGAGCCCCATCGGGCCGGGCTCGCCCGGCGGCCGGCCCTCGGGAACGGAGCGGTCCCCGTCGGGGGCGAGGGCGCCGGGCAGGGCCGGCCCGATAGCGGTCCGCTGGGTTGTGGGCTGCCATCCCGGACCGGTGCCGACTCGGGGGCGCGGAATGGTGTTGGGGTCGGAAGACGGCGCGCATCGTTTCGATCCGACGGGCCGCCGCGGATCAGCCGTCACGGCACAATCTTGACGATGCGGTTGTTGCTGCTGTCGGAGATGTAGAGGATTCCGCCCGGGCCGATCGTCACGCCATGCGGCTGGGCGAGTTCGGCGTCCTCGGGCGGGCCTGCCAGCCCCTTGGTCCCCTTGCGGCCGTTGCCGGCGACCGTACGGATCGTCCCGTCTTCGGGGTTGTACAGGCGGATGCGATGGTTCTCGGTGTCGGCGATCAGGACGTTGCCGCGGGGGTCGACGCACAGGTGCTTCGGGCCGTTCATCCGCGCCCGGCGGGCGTCGCCGCCGTCGCCGGAGTCGCCCTGCTGCCCGGTGCCGGCGACCGTCCGGATCTTGCCCGCGCGGTCCACGACCCGGAGGGCATGGCCGCTCCGCTCGAGGAGGTAGACGTTGCCACGGCCGTCGATCGCCACGGCCCTGGGATCGACCAGGGGCGACGAGCGGGCGTCGGCGCCGTCGGCCGGGACGCCTTTCTGGCCGTTGCCGGCGATGGTCGAGACGATCCCGGTCGCCAGGTCAACACGGCGGATGCGGCGATTGTCGAGATCGGCCAGGTCGAGCGTCTGGCCGGCCTCGTCGAGGGCGATGCAGTAGATCCCGCCGAACTCCGCCTGTGCGGCCGGGCCGCCGTCTCCGGAGAACCCCTTGCGGCCCGTGCCCACGATGGTCGCGATCCGGCCCGAGCGGGCGTCGATTTTCCGCACCCGGTTGTTCCAGGTGTCGGCGACGAACACGTCGCCATTCCGGGTGACGGCCAGGCTATGCGGCCCGTTGAGCTCGGCCTTGGCCGCCGGCCCGTCGTCGCCGCCGTCCCCCTTACGGCCCGTCCCGGCGATCGTGGTGACGAGCCCATCCGGGCCGATCTTCCGGAGGCGGTTGTTGGTCATCTCCACGAAGTACAACGTCCCCTCGGCGTCGAAACCGACCCCGAACGGGCTGATCAATTCGGCCCGATCGGCCGGGGATCCGTCGCCGCCGGTCCCTCCGCCGGCGACGAGCAACAGCCGGCCGGCCTGCGCCGGCTCTTCCCCTGTCCCGCCGATCGCCGGGCATACGAGGGTCATCATCAAGATGATCGGGATCATGGTGTTCTTCATTCGCCGTCGCTCCCCGATATCGTCCTCGAGAATGGGCCGTGCGTTTGGTGAGTACCAGACGTGTCATGATAGGTCTCGATCGCGCACGTCGCCACACCCGTCCGACGGACGAACCCCGGGCGGATCGGTCCACCGGCACGCCGGCCGCGCCGGTTGTTCCCTGGTGAGAGTCTCGCTACACTTGCCGATATGAGGCCGGCTGAACGGATCAATGAGTGAGGAGGGAGCGCCATGGATGATAACCGGAGGAGCGTCGGATCGGGGTGGCCGGGGATGGTCTCGGTCTTCGCGATACTCGTCATCGCGCCGACGGCCGCAGCCGGGACGTTACGAGGGACGGTCCTCGACAGGGACGGGAAGCCGGCCGGGGGAGCGATCGTCTGGGCCGCCGAGCTGTTCGCGCCCGGTCCGCTCGCGGCGCGGGAGACCCAGACCGACGACGCGGGACGCTTCGCCCTCGAGCTCAAGCCCGGGAATTGGTGCGTCTGGGCGCGTCATGACGGCTGGGCCGGCGAGATCGACCAGCGGGCGATCCCGGCCGTCGTGCCGGGCCGCGACCCCGCGCCGGTCACGATCCGCCTGCGCGAGCGCGGGTTCCTGCGGGGCCGGCTGATCGAGGCCGAGACCGGCCGGCCGATCGCCGGGGGCCGGTTCGTCATCGACAACGGCGTCGAGCTGAAGGCGAACAAGCTGGGCCGGTTCGAGCTGGCCGGGATCGCGCCGCGATTCCACGAGGCGTACGTCGTCGCCCCCGGCCGGGAGCGTCGGCGCATCCTCTTCGACATGACCTTGCGCACGGCGGCCGAGCTCGAGCTGAGGATCCCCCGGGGCGGGCGGATCTTCGGTCGCGTCACCGACGAGCAGGGCCGGCCGATCCCCGGTGCCTTCGTGGGTTACAGCACGTCGGGCAATACCTTCTCCTGCGCCGCGAACTGGGAGCGATGCGATGCCGAGGGGCGATACGTCTGGGACGGTAAGGTCTTCGACCGTCCGACCCGCCTCGGCGCGTGGGCACCCGGTGATCTCGGTGATGAGAAGGGCAACCTGATCGTGGGCGCCGTGTCGGGACCGCTCGAGCTCAACTTCCGGCTCAGGAGCCATCCGGTCCGCCCGGCGCAGCCGGCGGGCGGGCCGCCACCGGGGGCTGCATCCGGTCGCGACGTGACAGGGACCGTGACCTTGCCCGGCGGCCGGCCCGCGGCGAACGCCATCGTCCGCTGGGTCTGGACGAACGACTCGGAGAACCGGGAGACGCAGACCGATGCCCAGGGACGCTTCCATCTCACCGGCATACCCGATGCGAACGGGTTCGTCGTGGTCATCGCCCCCGGCGCGACCGGCACCGCGCCGGCGTTGACCTCGGTCGAAGGGAAGGGGAATCGCGAGATCACGGTCAACCTGGTGCCGGGCGAGACGGCGAAGGGACGGGTCCTCGACGACGCCGGCAAACCGATCGAAGGAGTCGCGGTCGCGCCGTACTGGCCGTGGCCCGACCCGCGTTTCGGCCTCCAGATCTGGCTCGCCGAACGGACCGCGATCACCGACGCCCGGGGCCGATTCTCGCTCGAGGGCCTGCCGAAATCCGGAGTCCGGTTCGACTTCCGCGGCGAGGGCCTGGGCGTCCTGTCCGACCAATCGCTCAAGCTGGGCGGCGCCGAGAACGAGCTGACGATGAAGTCCGACGGGATGATCCGCGGCCGGGTCGTCAACCGGGATGGCAAGCCGGTGCGGAACTTCCGCATCCTGGTCAACTCCCCGCATGAGCGACACCCGAACGACGATTTCGCGGGATACTTCGCCGGCTACTGCGGGATCGGCATCACCTTCACTTCGGACGATGGGGTCTTCGTGATCACGGACCTGGGGAAAGCCGGCGGGCTCTGCCGGATCTCCGCGATCGCCGAAGGTCATGGCGAGGGGGCCGTGGATCGGGTCGCCTCGACGACCCTGGCACACCTGCCGCCGGCCGACGCGCTGACGATCCGGCTGGGGCCATCCCACCATCTGCGGGTCCGGGCGATCCGGGCCGGGGACGAGGCCCGCCCGGTCGGGGGCGCTCGCGTCACGCTCATCAACGGCGATCCCGAGCTCGATCGGCAGTTCTCCTGGGGCTACCACGACGCGTCGTGGGAGGACATGACCCGCGGCCGGACCGACGATCAGGGCTGGGCCGATTTCCCCGGTCTCGCCTGCGGCGAGGCGACGGTGCTGGTCCAGGCCCCGGGTTACGGGCGTCGTCGACTGGGATGGCGCGACGGCCGCGGCGAGATCGTCGTCCCGCTCCGGCCCGAGGCCGTCCTGACGGGCGAGGTCCGCGATGCCGCCGGCACCCCGCTGAAGGATGCCGCCATCAACCTGCTCAGTTCTTCGGGAGACGACATGCACGCGCCCGTCAACGCCGGCCACCAGGGACGATTCCGCCTCGCCGAGCTGCACGAGGGCGAATATACCTTCACCATCCGACGCTCCGGCTCGTCGCTTCACGAGGAGCGGATCACCCTGCGCCCGGGCCAGGTGCTCGAGAAGGTGATCCGGCTGCCCGCGGATGCCGGGGAGAAGGCGAGGCGAAAGGGCAACGGACCGCCCTCCTCGCGGTGAGTCATCCGGAAATCACAGGAGGTTCTCCCCCATGACGATCGACTCGTCCACGGACGTCGGGCGATTCACTCACGATGAAGTGCAAGCCGGACGCGACTCGTCCGGGCCGGAGGTCATACGCGCTGCCCTGGAGCCGCTCCGCGGCCGATCGCCGCAGCCGGCGCCAGGCCCGGGGTCGATCGGCGCCATGCGCGACGATGCTGACCTTCTCGATCAGACCGTCGAGCATGCCATGAGGGTTCGAGAGGAGCGGCCCTGGCGGCTGAGGGTTTCGTCGCTGGTGTTCGCGGCGATGGCCGGCGCCGTGTTCGTCCTCGCGGCGAGGGGCGCAGCGTGCGCACATGATGATGTCTGGGAGCCTTACCAGTATCTGGTGGGAGACTGGGCGGGCGTGGGCGGCGGCCGGCCGGGCCAGGGGACGGGCCGGTTCTCGTTCCGCTGGGACCTCCAGAAGAAGGTGCTGGTGCGACGGAACCTCTCCGAGTACCCGGCCGCCGAGGGCCGGCCCGCCGTCGTCCACGAGGACCTCATGGTGATCCATCCCGGAGAGAAGGGCGCGATGAAAGCCGTGTATTTCGACAGCGAGGGCCACGTGATCCACTACACGGTCGAGGCCGCCAGGGATCGGGGGACGCTCGTGTTCGTGAGCGATCCGTCGCCCTCTGCCCCCCGGTTCCGACTCTCCTACGCGAAGGGGCAGGAGGACGAGGTCCTGATCAAGTTCGAGATGGCGCCGCCCGGCAAGCCCGACGGCTTCAGGACCTATCTCGAGGGCAAGGCCCGCCGGGCGGAGCGGTCGAAGGCGGGTGGAGATCGCTAGAGCGCCTTACGGTTGTGTAGCGCATACGAGCCCGACGCGCCAGCGAGTGAATTCCGGGGCCGACACCATCGATTCACTCGCTGGCGCTTCGGGCTCGTATCGAATCGGCGGTCCCGTTGCGCGCAACCCAAACGTTCGGCGCTCTAGCCGTCGAGATCGCGGTCCCACATCGGGTTCGCCGCCACCCGAGTCCGCAAGGCCCGGGGCGTGGTCGCTGGGACGATCATCTCCGGATCGAGGTCATGGATCACGCCGTCCTTGATCACGCGGACGCCGGAGCAACCTCCGACGAAGACCAGCGTGCGCTGATCCGCCTCCACGACACGCAAGCCCGAACCTCCGGGGCGGGGCCGTGCGGTGACCTCGAGCTTCTCGTCAACGGCCAGCACGAACTCGCGTCCCCAGGGCTCCAGCATGACGATCCGCGATCCGGAGGTCGCGTTATGGATCGACAGACTCAAGGTGTCATGGATCGACAGACTCAGGGTGTCGCTCATCGACGTTTCTCCTCCCGGACTCGGGTCATCGCGATCGAAGCTCTCCAATCCGTCCCTCGGTATCCCGGGTCGGTCCGAGACCTGTGGGACTGAGCTCCCTGATGCTGTCGCGGATGGCGATGGCGTTCGCTTCGCGAAGGCGATTCGTCTTGGGCCGGAGCTCGACGTGGAACTTCGACACCGCGTTCTCCCACACCTGTCCGCCGACGTTGGCCCGGATCGCCGCCACGAAGTAGATCTCGCCCCCCTCCCGGCCTTCGACGTGGCTCGCCGGCCGGAACGATTCAACCTCGGCCGAGATGAGGCTGGCGGCGGGAATCCGCCATCGCTCATGGTCGCCCTCGAAGAGCAGGCACCTCGCGAGCGAATCCACCTTCAACAGGCCCATGTCGGTGGCGGTCCGGATCATCGGCTTGCTCCAGTTCGCCCGCGGGATCACCTCGACGCAGACGGCCTCCGGATCCCTGGGATCGAAGAGGGCCTCGGGCCTCAGCTCGATGATAGATCGGGCCACGGCCCGGAGGTAGTGCGCCGGCAGGAAGTTGCCGAACCGCTGCGTGAACCAGAACCCGCCGAAGAACAGGAACAAACCCGCGAGCCCGGCCGCGGCATCGGCGAGCGTGGCGGGTTCCCGCGCGATCTTTAGCCGGTAGATCATGTATCCCATCAGCGCGAGCCCGGGGATCACGGTGGCCACGAGCGGCCCGAGATACATCGCCAGGGCCAGGCGGAAATGGAATGGCCTGAGGATCCGCCCGTCATCCCCCTCGCCGAGCCGCTCGACCCGTGCCGAGGCGGTCGGCATCGCGGCCGGTGTCGGTGCGTCGGCTTCGCGATCGGACTTCGGGCCAGCTCCCGCTTCTCCCGGCTTCCAGACCGACAGGGTGACGTTGATGCCCTGCGCGTGGAGCACCTCCGCGATCCGGGGCATCGACATCGAGGCCGGCACACCGAGCCGCACCCGGACGCGCCGGGTCAGGAACTCCATCGCCCCGAACGTTCTCCCGAACTCCTCCGGAGGGATGAGCCGGACCCAGAGCACGTCGTGCAGGGCCCATGTGCTCATCGAGATGGCGGTCCCCGCGTTGCCGAAGGAGCTGATGCTGTCCTCGGAGATCGTGATCTCGCGGTTCAGGTCGGGGGCGTCGAGTAGGGACGTGAGGAACACGCCGATGAGCGCCGAGACCAGCACGCCGCCGGCCCACGAGAAGTTCGCCCGGCGGCCCCGGTTCTTGTCGGCGGAGAAGCCCAGCATCATCGCGGCGAAGATGATCAGCGCCAGCACCCCTCGCCGCAACCAGCCGCGCCGGTCGCGGGTCCGCGCCGCGAAGAACGACGGCTCCTTCCAGGTGAGCAGAGGTTTCACCGTCTTGAAGAGCTTCATGGCTTCGGCGCCCTCGTTTCAAGGTCTCGAAGACGAGGTCAGGTGATCGTGTCTCCCCGGACTTGCCCCATCACGATGATCGGAACCCGCCGCGACGTCAACGGCCGAGGCGAATATCGCCGGGACGGAAGCGGCCGGAATGAGAGCCAGGACGGAACTGCAGAATTGTGGAGAAAATGGACTCAAGATCCCTGTCGGGTTTTCTCATGAGATTTTGATTGACAGGATGGAGGACGCGTCAGATCATGAAGAGCAAGTAGCCGGGGTGGACCGAGGTGAAATGGGCGCACAGGGTTCCGTCACGCGATTGATCATCGACTTGCGCTCCGACGAGCCGGCGGTGCGCGAGGTCGCGGCGCGGCTGGTCTGGGGGCGCTATTTCCAGGAATTGCTGGCCCTGGCCCGGAGTCATCTCTCGGCGCGGATCCGCAGTCGGGAGGACGAGGAAGACGTCCTGCAGAGCATGTACAAGAGCTTCTGCATCCGCCAGCGGCGGGGCGACTTCGACCTGGCCAACCGAGATGAGCTCTGGAACCTGCTGGTGCGGATCACCCTGCGCAAGGCCCGGAACGCGGCCACCCGACACCTGCAAGGCAAGCGCGACGTTCGCCGGGAGGAGTCCGAGGCGGCGGATCGCTTCGACGAGGACCGGCCCGGCACGATCCTCGACCAGATCGATTCCGACGGCCCGACCCCCGCCGAGGCCGCCCTGCTGAACGAGGCGCTGGAGCGCCGGTTCCAGATGCTGAAGGACCCCGACTTGCGTCAGATCGCCCTCTGGAAGCTCGAGGGTTACACCAACGCGGAGATCGCGACGCAGCTCGACTGCACGCTCCGGACGGTCGAGCGGAAGCTGGAGCGCATCCGGGCCTACTGGGAGACGGCGCGGGACGAGCGATGATGGCCCGCCTCCCACCGAGGAGGACCGCCATGAGTCTTGCCGAGGCTGGCGAGCGCACCTGGATCGACGAACGCGCCGATCGCTTCGAGCGCGACTGGAAGCGAGGCGGCGAGCGGCCCCGCATCGAGGACGTCCTGGGCGATGAGCCCGGATCGCGCCGCGCGTCGCTGCTGATGGAGCTGATCCGCGTCGAGCGCGAGCTGAGACAGGGCGCCGGCGAGTCGCCCAACGCCGAGGAATACCTCCGGCGCTTCCCCGACGACCGCGTCGCCGTCGAGGCCGCCTTCGGCATCGAGGATCGCGGCGAATCGCCTCCGCCCGAGCCGCCGGCCACCGCCGCCCACAGCCTGCTGTTCGGGCTGCTCGCGCTCCAGAACAACTTCATCGACCGGGAGACCCTCCTGGCCGCGTTCAACGCGTGGATCGCTGATAAGTCCCGCTCCATCGGCCGGATCCTCCTTGACCGGGGCGCCCTGAGCCCGGCGCGGCATGCCCTGCTGACCGAGCTCGTCCGCGAGCACCTCGCCCACCACGGCCAGGATCCGGAGCGCAGCCTCGCCGTGCTCGCCGTCGTCCGCGACGTCCGCGACGGCCTCGAGGGCCTGCCGGACCTCGACCTCCAGGCCAGCCTCCTCTACCTCGGAGCGACCTCCACCGAGGGCGGCGGCGCCGGCGCCGAGGCGACCGCGAGCTGGGAGGATGAGAGCGCGACGGCCGACGCCGAAGGCCGGTTCCGCATCGTCCGCTTCCACGACCGCGGGGCCCTCGGCGAGGTCTACATCGCCCGCGACCAGCAACTCCACCGCATCGTCGCCCTGAAGCGCATCCAGAGCGGACACGCCATCGACCGGGAGAAGTGCGCCCGCTTCGTCGTCGAGGCCGAGATCACCGGCCGGCTCGAGCACCCTGGCATCGTCCCGGTCTACGGCCTGGGCCACTACGACGACGGCCGCCCGTTCTACGCCATGCGGTTCATCCGCGGCGACAATCTCAAGGCCGCCATCGACCAGTTCCACCGCGAGGAGGAGGGTCGCACACCGGCGCCCGGGTCCTCGCCCTCCAGAAGCTGCTACGGCGGTATCTCGACGTCTGCGACGCCATCGACTACGCCCACAGCCGCGGCGTGCTCCATCGCGATTTGAAGCCGGGCAACATCATGCTGGGCAAGTTCGGCGAGACGCTGGTGGTCAACTGGGGCCTGGCCAAGACCATGGGCCGGCCCGAGGCCGTGACCACGGCGACGCTGGATGATCGGACGCTGATCCCGCAATCGGGCAGCGACCTGCGGGGCACCGAGCTGGGGGCCCGGCTGGGGACGCCGGCCTACATGAGCCCCGAGCAGGCCGCCGGGCGGATCGACGAGCTGGGCCCGGCCAGCGACGTCTACAGCCTGGGCGCCACCCTCTATTGCCTGCTCACCGGCCGGGCGCCGTTCAACGACCAGGACATGTTGGAGCTGCTCCGCCGGGTCGAGCGAGGCGATTTCGTGGCGCCCAGGAAGCTCAAGGGCTGGGTCAACCCGGCGCTGGAAGCGATCTGCCTCAAGGCGATGTGCACCGACCCAGCCCGGCGGTATCGCTCGCCGCGGGCGCTGGCCGACGACGTCGAGCACTGGCTGGCCGAAGAGCCGGTCTCGGCCTGGCGCGAGCCGATTCGCCGCCGGATGCGACGCTGGGGCCGGCGGCATCGCCTGCTGGTGACCGGCCTGGCGGCGACGCTGCTCGTGGCCGCGGCAGCCCTGGCCGCCGGCAATGTGTTGGTGGCACGCCAGCGCAACCGCGCCGAGCGGAACCTCGCGTTCGCGCGCAGGTCGTCAACGAGATGTACACAAGAGTGGCGGAGAAGCTCGGTGACCAACCGCTGATGGACGACTATCAGCGGGAGATACTTGAGAAGGCATTGAAGTTCTACGAGTGGTTTGCCTTGCCCCAGAGCCCTGACCCGCAGGTGAGGCTCGAGGCGGCCCGCGCCGGAATGCGAGTGGGAGGGATTCGTTCAAGGTTGGGGCAGACCGTCGCAGCCGAGCAGGCTGATCGGCAGGCGCTGGAGATCCTGCGCCGGCTCGTGGCAGACCAACCCGCGGAGCCGACGTACCGCGAGGCGCTGGCCGAGGCGCATCGAGTGCTGGGCGACGTTCTTCGCACAGAAGAACGCCGGCCCGAGTGCGAACGGGAGATCAAGGAGGCGGCGGCGCTCTGGGATGCCCTGGCGCAGGAGCAGCCCGAAATTGCCGAATATCAATTGAAACTCGCCAATGCGAACGGGAGTCTGGGCCTCCAGTACCAGATTGAAGGGCGGGTGGAGGAGGCGAAAGCCGCTTTCGGCGAGGCCCTGAAGCTTGCGGAGGCGTTGGCGCGGGAACATCCCGAGGCGAGCGACTGCCGGGAGTCGCTGGCGACGATCCTTCATGCCTTCGCGAGGTTACAGAGGTATAATCTGAACGACCCTGCTGGCTCAACTGCATCGGAGCAGAGGGCGGTGGCAATCGAGGAGAAACTCGCTCAAGATCACCCCGAGCTGACAAAATATCAGTTGAGGCTGGCGGCTGGCCTCTCGACTTTAGGGCGAACTTCGGTTTGGAGGGGGGGGGACCTGGGCAGATTCCGCGAGGCTGAGGTACTGACCAAACGGTCCATTGACATCCTGGAAAAGCTCGCCGCCGAGCATCCCGACGACATGCGGATCGCCGAGACTCTCGGGAACACTTACTTACTGCTGAAACAGATTCTTGATCAGCGTGGTGATAACCAATCCGCACAGGAATGGTCGAGCCGTTCGATCCAGGTACTTCGCTCGTTGGCGCACCGCGATCCCCGCAATCTCTGGGCTGGTCGGAACCAGCTCGCGGCTTTGCTGGCGGAGAGAGCCGAAACGCGGATGCGACTCGGTCGCCTTACCGAGGCACTCCCCGACTTCAAGGAAGCCGCCGAGTTGGCTCATAGCATCGGCAGCAGGGACGAGGAGCTCTACCGGGCCTTTCATGCGCTGACGAAGACCCGACTGGGCGACCTCTCGGAGCTGGCTCTCCGACGTGAGGAGATCGGCGCCACCGTCAACGCCGGAGCCGGAGTGGGTTTCTCAGTCTACGGCTACACGATGCTTTTCTACGACGCAGCCTGCGCCCACGCGGCGCTGGCGCAACTGGCACTCCAGGACCAACAAAGCCTCCCGGCCGAGCGCCGGCGACTCGCCGATAGGGAACTCAGGCGCGCGCTAGAGCTCCTCGACAAGGCGCACGCGACCGGCGAATTCAAGGGATGGTTCCGTCTCGACGCGGTTCGGAGCGAACGGTTGCTCGACGCGCTACGCGCGCATCCGGAGTTCCAGCGTCTGATGATGGACCTGGAGTTCCCCGACAATCCGTTCGGGCAGTGAGGCCGGGTGCCGTGTCCAGGACAAGAACTTTCCCCTCTCACGCTGAGACATCGTGAGGGCATCTTGAGAACGATCTCCAACGAGCCGTCACCGGCGAGAACAACGAACCCAGAGCCCGGAGGACCCGACGATGCTATCGCCGATGCGGCCGGTTACACGACGTTCCTTTCTCCTCGCCTCGCTGATCGCGCCGATGGCCTGTCTCGGCTGCAGAGGGAAGGCGGTCGAGATCGACACGAAAGCCGGAGAGAAGCGGCGTCGGAAGATGGAAGACCTTCAGAAAAAGGCGAACCAGCAGCGCAATTCCCGGAAGGAGAAGGCTCGCTGATGCTGACCGGATTCCCGATTCCGGAATCATCCCCATCAGGGATCTGCAATTTCCCAGAGTCTCCCAGCAACCCCGTCACCGGTTTTTCTCGGAAAGGAGAAACCTTCATGACCCCTTCGCCGAGTCGGATCCTCGGACACCGGGGTTTCACCCTGATCGAGCTCCTGGTCGTCATCGCGATCATCGCCGTGTTGATCGCGCTGCTCTTGCCGGCCGTGCAGTCGGCGCGCGAGGCGGCCCGCCGCGCCCAGTGCACCAACAACCTCAAGCAGATCGGCCTGGCGGCGCAGAACTACCTGAGCGCGTACACGACCTTCCCGATCGGCTGCCCGATCCAGTGGGACCCGTACTACCAGGTCTACTTCGAATCGCAGAGCGTCTTCGTCTCGATGCTGGGGCAGCTCGACCAGCAGCCCCTCTACAACCTCGTGAATTTCAGCATCAACATGCAAGGCGCCGCCAACCAGACGGCCTACCGGGTCGGGGTCTCGACCCTCTGGTGCCCGAGCGACCCGACGATCGATCGGATCGTGGACACCGGCGCTTGGGCGGGGCTGACCGATTGGTATGCCCGGTTCGGCAGCTATGGCGGCTGTTCCGGCACGTTCTGGCCGGAGATCGAGTCCTACTGGAGCGGGGCGACCGCCAACGACCCGGCGATCACGGCCCGGGCCAACGCACTCGTCGGTGTGTTCGTCTTCAACCAGGCGCTGCCGATCTCGGCGATCACCGACGGCACCAGCAACACGATCATGTTCAGCGAGCGGGCCAACGGCAAGTTCACGGCCGCGGCCAACCAGAACTGCTACTGCTGGTGGGGCGACTCGGTCTCAACCGACACCATCTTCACCACGCTCTACCCGCTCAACCCGTTTAACAAGGTGCCCCTCGTTTCCGGTGAGTATACGTTCTCCTGGGACAGCGCCGCGTCGAGCTTCCACCCGGGCGGGGCCAACTTCGGGTTCGCCGACGGATCAGTCCGCTTCGTCAAGGACTCGATCCAGACCTGGCCGTTCAACCCCTCGACCGGCTACCCCAATGGCGCGTCCGATCAGAACGGGTTCCTGATCCTCGCCCCGGGGACGAAATACGGCGTCTACCAGCAGCTCTCGAGCCGCAACGGCGGCAAGGTGATCAGTTCCGATTCGTACTGAGCGCCGCGCCGTGGACGAAAGCCCCGGGATTCTTGCGGCAGGATGAGCCGGATCCGAGGATGGCTCGGACGGAGGCTCGCCGTGGCGCGGTGAGAAGTTGGGGTTGACCAGCGTTTTCGAGGGCCCGGCCGACGGGTGTCTTGTGGCGCCCGCTCATGCCGAATCGTCCCCCCCTTACGAAGGGGGAGGGCAGGGGGGGTTCCGGGGCCACCGGCCCGTGGAACGCGGCAGGACGATCGGATCCGACCCCCCCGAACCCCCCCTTCGTAAGGGGGGGACGAAGAGCGCAACGGGACCGGGATCAGCGCCCAGCCCTGTCCCGCCCAACTTCTCACCGCGCCAGCCTCGCCCTCCCGGCGAAGGAGGTGGCGCGGCCGCCTGCTCTTTCAGCGGGTTCGGGTCGCCTTCGCGCACGTGATGCGCGCGGTCGGCCGCCAGCTTGCCGAAATGCTGCTCGCGGCCCGATGGCCATCGGATTTCGACGTCGTCGATCGCCTGAGCCGAACCGAGTCCGAAGTGAATTCGCGGGTCGCTCGACGAGGCGTAGCTGCCGCCTCCGATCCGCCAGGCGGTCTGACGGCGCCCGCCGGCCGTGACGGTCACCCGGGCGCCGACGGCGTCGCGGTTCGACTTCGTCCCTTCCAGGCGTAGGCTGAGGAAATGGCCGGCGCGGCGGGTCTGGTTGTGGAAGAAGGCCAGCGGTGAGTTCTGGGCGACGAGCAAGAGGTCGAGGCGGCCGTCGTTGTCGAGGTCCGCGGCGGCCAGTCCGCGGCCGATCCGCGGGATGGTCCACGGCTCGCCGACGCGACCGGTGACGTCGGTCAGGCGGCCGTCGGGCCCGCCGACCAGGAGCTGGGCCGGCATGGCATAGGGGATATTCGGCCTCAGGTCGTGGATGTGCCCGTTGGCCGTCGCCAGGTCGAGGCGGCCGTCGTTGTTAACGTCGAGGAACACGGCGCCGAAACCGAGCAGGAACCGGCTCGGGGCCTTGAGGCCGACGGCCGCGGTCGCGTCGACGAACATCGCGCCGCCGAGGTTCCGGTAGAAGGTCGTCGAACTCGCCGAAGAAGTTGGTGACCGCGAGGTCGGGGCGGCCGTCGCCGTCGAGGTCGCCGCAGGCCACGCCCATCCCCGCCTGGTAGCCGCCCTCGGAGTTGCTTGCCACGCCCGCCACGTGTCCGATCTCCTCGAACTTCAGGCCGCCCCGGTTGTGGAAGAGCAGGTTGGCCGTCATGTCGTTGGCGACGAACAGGTCGAGGCGGCCGTCGTCGTCGAAGTCGACCGCCACGACGCCCAGCCCGCGACCGTCGCGATCGACGATGCCGGCCTCGGCGGTGACATCCACGAACCGGCCGCCGTCATTGCGGAACAGGTGGTCCGGCTCCGCGGGGAAGCCCAGCGGCAGGCAGGAGACATGGCGATCGGCCGCCCGGTCGTCGCGGCAGAGGGTCGGATTCCGCGCGTCCCAGGCCAGGTAGTGGCAGACGTAGAGGTCGAGATCGCCGTCGCCGTCCAGGTCGGCGAAGGCCGACGACGTCGGCCAGTCCCGGCGCCGCCCAGCCCGGCGCGTTCGGTGGCGTCCTCGAACGTCCCGTCGCCCCGGTTGTGATAGAGCCCATATGACCCGAATCGGGTGACGAACAGGTCGGGCCGGCCGTCGTTGTCGTAATCGCCCACCGTCGCGCCGAAGCCGTATCCGTGGGCGAATCTGCGCCAGCCCCGAAGTATCCGTTGCGTCCTCGAACGTCCCGTCGCCCCGATTGCGAAACAGGCGGTCCGCGGTCGGGGCGCGGCGATCCGGTTCGTGGGCTCCCTTCTCGACGGAACGAGTCTCTTCAGCGGGCGGGAAGCTGCCACCCTGGACGAGGTAGACGTCGAGCCAGCCGTCGCCGTCGTAGTCGAGCACGGCCACGCCGCCGCCGATCGTCTCGGGGATCTGGTGCTGCGGCGTCTCGCCGTTGTGATAGGTGAAGCGGAGTCCGACGGTCTCGGCGTCGTCGCGGAAGGCGATCGCCGCGGAGGGCGAGTCCGCCGTCGTGCCGGCACGAGCCTCGGTCGCTGTCTCGCGAGGGAAATCGAGAAGTGAGCCGGCCGGCACCGGCTCCTTGCGGGCCATCAGCCGGTCGAGCGTCGCGCGGGCCTCGCGGTCGTCGGGGACGCGCTGAACGGCCAGCGCCAGCCATCCTTCGGCCTCGAACCGGCGGCCCAGCCGCTCGGCCAGCCGGGCGCGCTCGCGCAGCTCGTCGTTACCGATCTCGCCGCGGTCCGCGATCAGCAGCCGGCGATAACGCTCCTTGTCGCGCAGGGACTCCTCCTGGCGACGGCGGATCGCCGCGGCGCGATCGGCCTGGCCGCCCCGGATGGCCAGCTCCGCCAGGCGGTCGAGCGCCCGGGTGTCGCCGGGCTCGATCTCGACCAGGTGCTCGAGCGCGTCGCGTTCGGCCTCGGGGTCGCCGCGGCGCGCGGCGAACCAGGCGCGGATCGACCAGCCCTCTTGCGGGCTGAAGCGATCGACCGGGATCATGGCCAGCGCGCGGCGGGCCTCGTCGGCCCGGCCGGCCGCCATCGCCCATCGCAACCGGGCGCGGGGCACGATCCCGGCGAGCGCGGGATCCGAGGATTGCCGCACCTCGCAATGGTCCAGCCACTCGCGGGCCTCGTCGAGGCGCCCGTATTGGGTCGCCAGGTGGGCCCGGGCCAGCCAGACATAGGGATCGTCGGGCGCGGTCCGCTCGGCCTGGTCGAGAACGGACCCGACTTCCTCGGCCGCGACGATGACCGAGTCGAGCCGCCAGTGTTCGCGGAGCGCGGCGATCCGATCGGTCGGCGGGCCGATCCCTTCGATCTCGCGGAGGAGCCGGCGCAGCTCGTCGATCCGGCCTTCCCAGAGGAGCAGCTCGGCCAGCGCCACCGGGCCTGCATCGCCGTGGCGGAGCGGCTCCGGGCCGTGGATCGAAAGCGGCGCTCGGCAGTCGCCCAGTCGGCCCAGCGACCGGATCAGCACCCGGCCCTCGGCGAGCCGCGCCGAGTCGGCCAGCGCCGAGCGCGACGACACCGATCCCCAGGCCGCGACGGCCGCCTCCGGCCGGCCCAGCTTGGCCTCGCAGTCGCCGAGGAGATAGGCGACCGCGTCGTCTCTGGGACACCAATCGGCCAGCCATGCCAGCCGTTCGCGCGCCGCCGCGTACCGACCCTCGGCGATCCGCCGCCTGGACCACGACAAGCCTTCCCGGACCCGCCAGCCGCCCACCAGCAACCAACCGACCCACGCGAGGGCCACCGCCAGCAGGCCGATGGCCACGCTCGCGGCCCATCGGGAACGAACCATCGCGACCTCAACTATTACCCCGGCAAGAAAGTAGGTCAGGCTCTCAGCCTGACGGCCTTGATCCTGTCAGGCTGAGAGCCTGACCTACGTGAGCTCCTTCCTTGCCGGGGTCATACTCCTCACCTCACCGCTGAGCCGGCGGTACCGGCAAGGACCGATCCCGGGGGCCCTCATTGGGCTCGCGGTTTCCCCGTCTTGAGATTCGACGACTTCATCTGGTCGCCCAACATCCCCTTGAACTGGGCCGTATCGGCTTTCCCGGTCATGTCCACCTTCGTGGGCTCTTCACCGCCGCAGCCGGCGACGACAACGGCCGACAGGATGGCCGCGGCGATGGCGAGGCGCCTCGTTCGCACGATGAATCTCCTTTTCGTCATCAGTCAAATCAGTCTACACTGAATCCCCTCGAGCGGACGGGATCGCCGTGGCGTGGAACACCACACCCGGAGCCTGCGCGATTCCCGTTTCCGACGTCCCAGGAGTTTCTCGGAGCGGCCGTCCGATCAATAGGAATCGGAGGAGAGCACCTCGCCGCCGTTGCGGCTGCCGATCGCCCACCAGGTCTGGAGGTTGACGCTGTTCTTGACGAACCGGACCGAGCCATCGGCGAAGCAGACATTGATGCCGCCGGGGTGGTTGCTGGCCGGGGGGAACGCGTCGGTCACCGAGGCATAGCCCCCGGTATTCCCATCGGAGGTCGAGTCACAGGCGAAGGTATTCGGGGGCATGAAGTGGTTGTAGGCATCCCACATCATGCACGAGCCCGGGTTGCCGCCGATCCACACGTCACCGTTGGGGGGCGCGAGCGTGCCGAATGCGAAGGTCGACCCGGGGATGCCCTGGCAGGCCGCCACGAACGCCTGGGCGATCGGCACTCCGGCGGCGCCCAGGTCGGTCCCCGTGGTGGTTTGCCCGCCGACGGGCCGCCACATGTAGGTATCGCCCCGGCCGTTGACGGTGCTGAGCGTGACCGCATTGGCCCCCGGCCCCGCCCCGACGTGGGTCTCGCTGAGCATGGCCGTGTTCGACGACCCGTCGGTGATCGTCGAGAAGTCCAGCTTGCCGCTGCAATTGCTGTTGGTGTAGACCCCGTTGTAGCCGAACTGGTCCTGGGGCAGCGCCGTGAACATCCCGTTCCAGGCGCTGATGCAGGACGGTCCGCCGACACTGGCATGATAGCTCTTCCGGCTGGTGACCCCGCCGACGATCTGGTTCGAGACCTTCACGCTCTCCGACGGGCAGAGCAGCGAGGCGACCTGCGTGGACAGCACGGTCCGGTTCTGCAGGTCGTTGCCGACGCTCGAGGCGACGGAGAAATTCAGGGAATTGTAGAGCGGCTGCTGCTCGAACTGGCCCAGGATCGAGGCCGTCCAGTCCAGCGGCCAGGGGTCGAAATAGGGGCCGCCGGTGATGTTGCTCCAGACCCCCAGACCGCCGTTCTGCACCTGGGGCGGGAAGACGTCCTGTTGCGACGCATAGTTGTGCAGGGCCAGGCCCAGTTGCTTCAGGTTATTGATGCACTGGGACCGACGGGCCGCTTCCCGCGCCGACTGCACGGCGGGCAGCAACAGCGCGATCAACACGGCGATGATCGCGATGACCACCAGCAGCTCGATCAAAGTGAATCCACGTCGATTTCGCATGGGCGCGTCCCTTCCGGGAAAGATGAAATGACGAAGGACACGGTTCCAAACCAAGGCACCGCTGGCATTGATGCGCTCTGACATGTCGGCTTCGATGGGCCCAATCTCTGGGGCAGGGAGCATTCGACCGCTGCCCCACGGATGATGGACTCGACCCTTTTGGAAGCGACTTCGACCCTTATTAAGAGGCGGATGCGGATGCGAATGCGGCCGCTCCACCTGCCATCCCTCCGACGATGTCGGCCGGAGGTCGCCCGAGTTCACGGGACCTCCGCCGATCCTCTGTATGTCCCGGGCACGTCCTGTTTGACGCACCGGCCCGATAAGGGGATCGTCCATCTCAGGAGTTGTAGATTCCCTCGCAACGACCAAGCGCACTGAGCCTATGATGAGTCCCGCCAACTCGCAAGAGAATTCTATAAAAAATATAAAACCGAGCCGGCTGCACTCGTCCATCACGGCGTGATCGCGCGCCCGCAGTCCGGCTTGCGAGCCGGGATCAGGGATTCTTCCGGCTTGCCGTGCCGGTCTCGGGTTTCCGTGTGACGACCTTGAGCCGGTCGCTCCCTTCGGTGATCTCGATCGCCTGGTCGGCGGCCAGGTGATGGAAGGTCTGGGTCGTCCGGCTGGTGGGCCAGGTGACGGTCAGGGAGTCGACGGATCTCGCATCGAGGAGGCCGATCGACTCGACGAGGGAGTTGCCGCCGAAGCTCCCGTTGTTGCCGATCACACGATGGATCGAGCGGATGCCGCCGGGTCCCGCCAGGTCGGCTCGGATCCGGGCACCGATGGCCGACCGGTTGGTCCGTGTGCCGACGAGCATGACCTTCAGCCAGTGATGCCCGTGGCCGGGGTTCCGGAACAGGGCATTATAGCCGCGATCGCCGGGGTAACCGCCGCCGAGGACGACGAAGAGGTCGAGGTCGCCATCGTCGTCGTAGTCGGCGAAGGAGACGCCGTGGCCTTTCTGCAGGTGGCCGGTCCCGGTCGAGTCGGTCACGTCCTCGAACCGCCCGTCGACGTTGGCGTACATCAGGTCCGGGACCAGGCCCGAGAGGCTCATCCAGCCGGTGCCGAGGTGGAGGTCGAGGTCGCCGTCGTTGTCGATGTCGCCCGCATTGACGGACATGACGGGCATCGGCCGCGCCAGCCCGGCCTCGCGGCTGACTTCGCGGAATCCGCCGGTGCCGAGGTTGTGGTAGAGATGAGCGTGATCGTCCGAGTGCACGGGCAGGCCGAGGTAGTCGGCCACGACCTCGGAGAGGTTGCTGCTGTAGTCGCCGATGAACAGATCGAGCCGGCCGTCGTTGTCATAGTCCCAGAACATGCAGGTGAAGCCGTGCGGCGGCCCGTGGATGCCCAGGTCGGGGGCGACGTTGACGAACGTGCCATCGCCGCGGTTGCGATACAGCCTCGCGGGACCTTCCATGTTCGAGACGAACAGGTCGAGCCGCCCGTCGTCGTCGTAGTCGCCCCAGGCCGAACCCTTGGCCCATCGCTCGTTCTGGACGCCGGCCTGGTCGGCGACGTCGACGAACGTCCCATCCCCCTGGTTGTGATACAGGCGGCAGCGGTTGCGGGGATCGGGCCGGTACGACCGTTCGCCCGAGTCCGGCGGGGGCCCGGGCCGATACTCGCCGCAGACGAAGAGGTCGAGCCGGCCGTCGTCGTCGTAATCGCCCCAGGCGGCCGACTCGGTGGAGATCGGCACGCCCAACCCGGCGGCCACCGTCACGTCCTCGAACACCCCGTCCCCCTTGTTCCGCAGGAGCGACATCCGGGCCGGTTTCTCCCAGGCGCCGCGGAGCAAGAGGACGTCGAGCCGGCCGTCGTTGTCGTAGTCGGCCCGGGTCAGGTTCAGGGCGTAGACCTGGTCGTCCAGGCCGGCCGCCGCCGAGCGGTCCTCGAACGTGCCATCGCCGCGGTTGACATACAGCGAGGCGCCGCGGACCACGTCGAACGAGGTCGTGAAGAGGTCGGGACGGCCGTCGCCGGTGAAGTCGTCGAAGATGCAGCCGCCGGCCAGGTCGGGGCCCCGCGCGATCAGGCCGACCCGGGTCGCGACATTCTCGAACCGCCCCAGGTCGCGCCTCGAGCGGAACGGCTCGATCGGGATCCGGAACCGCGGCGGGACCTTCTCCGGATACTCGCCCAGCGTCATGGCGGCGATGTTCAGCAGCCATCGGATGCGCAGGTCGCCGGGCCACTCGTCGAGATAGGCGGAGAACCACCGGATCGCCTCGCGCGAGCCCGATGGACGCGTGTGGACCGCCCCGGCGGCGATCGGGAAGATGCAGCTCGACGGGCCGACGCAGCCGATGCAGTTGTCTTGCTCGCCCCGGCGCAAGGCGTTGATGCCGAGCAGGGCCAGCATGTTCGCTCGGATCGACGGCGGCGCGCCCGGCGTCCGGGACAGTTCCAGACCTCGCTCGAGCCAGGACGCCGCCTCGTCGTGGTTCCCGTCGTAGAGCGCGACGAACGCGAGTTGCCGGTAGACCCAGAGGGCCTGCAACGCCGCATCCAGCGACGGCGATCGGTCGAGTCGAACGCGATCCAGTTGCGCCGGAGCGCGGCCCTGGCCCGGTCGGCGCGATGCGCGATCACCTCGCGATACTCGCGAAGCGAGCCCTCATCCTGGACCTTGTCCGTGAACTGCGCGGTCGCGGCCAGGATGAGCGAATCGAAGGCTTGCGGGTCGACGAAGACCCGATCCGACGACCCCGGCGGTGCGGTCGGGTCCGGGAATGTCTTCAGCGTCGGACTCGGATAAGGCATCGCCTCATTCGCCTCGGAGGTCGCGCGAGAAGCCCGAGCGTGGGGAGGCATTCGCTCGTCCAGGCCGCCCGGGATGAGTCGGTACGCGATCATGGCCCCGAGCGCGATGCAGCCCAGGCCCGCGAGGATCCACCGCACGAAGGATCTCATCCGCTACCTCCCTTCTTGACGCGGACGGTTAAGAGGCCCTAACCAGAATAAGGTTTTCGGGAGGGCGAGGCTCCTGCCGAGCCTGGTAATTCGGCTCGGACGGAGCCTCGTCCTGGCGCGGTGAAGAGTCGGGGTTGACCAGCGTTTTCGAGGGCCCGGCCGACGGGTGTCTTGTGGCGCCCGCTCGTGCCTCTTCGTGCCCCCTTTACGAAGGGGGGATCGTGCCTCTTCGTCCCCCCCTTACGAAGGGGGGGTTCGGGGGGGTCGGATCGGTCCGGTCGCCCGCGATCCGTGGGCCAGTGGCACCGGAACCCCCCCTGACCCCCCCTTCGTAAGGGGGGGACGAAAAGGCCGGGGCGGGCGCCACAAGAGACCAGTCGGCCAGGCCCTCGAAAACGTTCGTCAAGCCCGACTTTTCACCGCGCCAGCCTCGCCCTCCCAGAGATCCCAACAAAGTGACGGCTCATGAGGAAGGAGCGACGATCGGGGCGCGAGCGGCCCGATCGTCAGGCCCGGCGCTCGCCGCGGCCTCGGCCCGGCCGGATTCGGGGCCCAGGTCGTTCGATTCGCCGGACGCGGGCCTTCACCGGCCGATCGCCGCCTGGGCGGCGTGCGGACCATGCTCGAGCTGGAACAAGGCCTTCTGACTCTCGGGGTCGAGGGGGTCGCGGCGGACGGCCAGCCGGAGCCAGGCGCGGGCCTCGGGGTTGCGGCCGACGGCCGCGCAGGCCATCCCGAGCTGATGGGGCAGACGGGGATCGTTCTCTCCCTCGGTCGTGGCGGCGCGGGCGACCAGGGCCCAGAGGGCATCGTGGCGGCGGGCGGCTTCCAGGTGGGGTCGGGCGGTGTCGGCCTGACCCAGCATCCCCAGCGCCGTGCCCAGGCCATGCAGCGCCAGGCGGTCGGTCGGGTCGGCGGCGACGGCGATGCGGAATTGCCGCGCGGCGTCCTCGCCCGCGCGGCGCCGCAGCGCGAGCTGGCCGCGGAGGCGGGCCAGCCCCGGGTCGCGGTCCGGCCCGCCGGCCAGGAGCGACTCGGCGGCGGCGAACTCGCCGCGATCCATCGCCAGCATCACCCGTTCGGCCCGCGCCTCCGGGTCCGCTTCCGCCAGCGGCGCCAGCACTCGCTCGGCCTCCGCCAGCCGATCGAGCCGCCGGAACGCCTCGACCAGGGCCAGCCGCGACCACCGGTCCTCGGCATCGGCCGCCACGAACCGCTCGAGCGCCGGCAGGTCGCCGTTGGGGTTCCAGACCGTGTTCCGCGTCTTGGTCCAGTGGAGGATCTCGGCGAAGTCCAGCGCGTCGAGGCCCATCAGCTCGGCCAGCGTCGCGTCGAGCTCGGCCTGCCGGTGCTGGATATTGTAGATATAAACCAATTCTTTGCGCGGTTGGACCCCGCGCGGGAAGCGTTCCAGCGAGGCCTTGAAGGCCGCCTCGGCCGGGCGCGTCCGCCCGCGGCGGATCTCGATCTGGCCGGCCCGGAGCCGGGCCAAGGGCGCCACGGCGCGATCGTCGGGGATCGCCGCGAGCTCCGCCAGGGCCTGGTCCGGATCCTCCATCGCCTGCGCGACCTCGGCGCGGAGCAGACGGTCGACGGACGCCGGCGGTCGGAGCCGTTCCAACGATCGCAGGGCGGCGTCGGCCTCGGCGTAGCGCCCGGCCTTGAAGGCCCTGTCCGCACTCGAGAAGACGCGCTCGGGATCGGCATTCCGCCCCCGCCGCGCCGTCAGGGCGGCGACCAGCGAGGATCCCACCAGGCTCAGCACTCCCACCCGCCAGATCCAGGACCGGCGGGTCCCACTCCAAGCCATCTTCGACGCCCCTTCGTGATCGATCGGCGGCGAGCCGCTCATCCGTCATCAGTCCGCTCGGCCCTCGGCCGCGCGGGCTGACGACGTCGGATCTGATCGCCCCCGATCGAAGTCACCGGCATCGCGCCGTCAAAGGCCCAACTCATGACTGACGACCGAGGACCTCCTACTTCTTCTTCTCCGACTCTTTGGCCTTCTCCTTCTCGGACGGGACCGCTTTGTTCATGTAGTCCCTCTTCTTCATCGCTGCCTGCATCTCCTTGAGCATCGGCTCCATCGGCTTGATGTCGGTCGACTGGAAGGGCTTGGGTCCTTCATCGACGGACGTCCCGCCGCAGCCGGCGAGCACGCCCGCCAAGGCAATCCCCACGAGCCCCGAGCGAAATCGATGCATGACGGCACTCTCCAAAGAAAAGGAATCACTCGGCCTTGGTAGCGGCTTTCGTCTCGGCGGCCGGCTTGGTCTCGGCGGCCGGCTTGGTCTCGGCGGCCGGCTTGGTCTCGGCCCCGGACTTCGCGCCGGCGGCCGGCTTGGTCTCGGCGGCCTCCTTGGACCCGGCGTCCGCCTTGCCCGCCTCCTTGTCCTGCTTCATGTAGGCCTTGTTCCGCATATTGTTCTGCATCTCGTTCTTCATCGAGTCCAGGCCCGCCGGGGGCGTCCCCTTGAACGGCACGGTACCCTGTTGGACCCCTGGATCCTCGCCGCAGCCGGTCATGGCGAGCAGGCCAAGGACGATCCCGGCGATCTTCGGCAGGCTGCGTCCACTCATTTGTTCGTCTCCTGATAATGCAGATGGGATAGGTTGCTGTCGGGCTTGACGGTCGAATCTCTGTCAGCACCGGTCGGGGAGTCGCCCAGCGGGAATCATCGACATCGGACGAACGGGGGCGAATGGGAATGTCCGCGCCTCGGCGCCGGCGCCAGGGCTCGGGCCCGGGATGCTGCCGCGGGGCGCCGCGGCGGCGGATGACGACGTCGTGGAGGCCGGGCGGCGCCGCATCGCGGCCTCCTCCCCGGCGGGTCGATCGGTCGGCGGGCTTCGGCTCGGCTCGCCGCCATGCCTCGCGACTCGGCGTCCGGGCCGGACCGGATCGGATCGGCCGGCCCGGACGACCGGGCGTTCAGTAGGCGTCGGAACTGATCGCCTCGTTGCCGTTGCGGGTCCCCAGCGCCCACCACACCTGGTACTGGATGCTGTTCTTGAGGAACCGGACGGATCCGTCGGCGAAACAGGTATTGATCCCTCCGGGATGGAAGCAGCTCGGCGGGATCGAGTCCATGAACTCGCCGTAGGGGGTCGAGTAGAAGTTGTTGCTGGCGGAGCAGCCCTGGGTGTTGGGCGGCGTGAAGTGGTTGTACGCGTCCCACTTCAGGGAGTTGGCGGCGTTACCGGCCATCCAGATGTTGCCGTTGGCCGGGAACAGGCCGTAGCCGGTGGTGTTGGTGCCGATCGCGCCCTGGTTGAAGGCCTTGGACAGGTACGTGCCCGGTATCGCCATGCACGTCCGGTAGAACAGGAGCGCCTGCACGCCCCCCTGCGGCCCCTGGTCCCAGTAATTGGGGATCGGGAGCTGGAATGTATAGGTCGACTGGCGCGGGGTCGCCGCCGACAGTGCGATCGGGCCGGCCGGCGGCGTGCCGAGCATCGTCTCGCTGAACATCGCCGTGTTGGTCATGCCGTCGAGGACCGCCTCGGCGCCGAAGGTGGTCCCGCTGTTCTGGTTCCAGTAGACCCCCGCGTAGTCGAACGGCGGGTTGTCCTTCAGCGGCACCAGCATGCCGCTCCAGGCGTAGAAGTTCGCCGGGCCGCCGATGTTGGCCACGTAGTTCTTCCGCGTCCCCGGCCCGAGCGACGGCCGGGGATTGACCTCCGACGGGCACAACAGCGTCTTGATCTGCACCGAGAGCACCGAGGTGTTCTGCGGGTCCCAGCCGGGCCACCCGAACCCCATCCACCCCGAACTGACGTTCCAGTTCAACTGGTTATACAGGGGCATCTGGTCGAGCTGGCCCAGGAGCGACGCCGTCCAGTCCAGCGGCCAGGGGTCGTAGTAAATCCCGTTGCTCCCGAACGTGTTGCCCCAGACATTGAAGCTCCCGTTCTGCACCAGGGGCGGGAATGTCCCCTGCTGCGTCATGTAGTTGTGCATGGCCAGGCCCAGTTGCTTGAGATTGTTCTGGCACTGGGCCCGCCGGGCCGACTCACGGGCCGCCTGCACGGCCGGCAACAAGAGCGCGATGAGAACGGCGATGATGGCGACGACGACCAGCAGCTCTATCAGCGTGAAGCCTCGGCGTGCTCGCATGCGATCCCCCCTTCCCACGATGACCAGATCCCACAACGACTGCTCGAACCGACCGGCCCCGCGATCGGATCGTATCCATCCAAACCCCCCTGGCCGCTCCAGCCGGGTCCTACCTCGCCTCGTCGGAAATTGCTCGCCCGGCACCGCCAGACCGGTCATCACCTCCCCTCACGGTCAACAACGACCCGATCCGAAACGTCGAGATCCCCCTTCCTATATAACGTGTCGGACGGAAACCGCAAGCAACTTCCGGACATAAGTCAAAGTACGTCTCCCACGACAACCGATGGCAAGCACGCATGCATTCGCCATCCGCGGATCATCTCGATCGCGATGGCCGCCGCATGGAATTGAGACGGATCGGCATTTCAGAGTGGTCTCGGACGTGTTGATTCGCGGCATCGATGGGGGCGCGATGCGATGGGCGAGGTGCCTCCAATTTCCCGCGATCTCAGTAGGCTTCGCCGGGCGCACGACGGGGCCGTCCGTGATGAGCTGCCTTGCTCGCGCCCTTGGGACCGGGACCAGCCACGGATCAATCCTCCTTCCGGGTTCCCCGGTCATCCTCCTCCACGGCCCGGAGTCGCCGGACGGAGCCGGCTCCTACAGCGGACCCGATCGGGGCCTCCTTGTCGGAGGCGGCTCCGTCCGCCGATCCGGACTTTCGCCATCGCGTGGTCCTATTCTAGAATGGTCATCATCATCGCCCGATCCCGGGCCGGAATCCATGTCCCGATGTGGCTCCTCGACGTCGTTAGCGGAGGTCCCGGCATGATGCGCGTCGCTCCGATCTGGTTCTTCGCCGTGCTGGCGGGCCTGGGCGGCACGAGCTCGTTCGCCCAGCAGCAGGCCGACCTGGATTACGACACGAAGGTCGCCGCTCCCGCCTACGAGGCCGATCACCCCGCCGTGCTGTTCGACGAAGCCCACAACAACCTCCACACGATGGGCGGCCTGTACAAGCCGTTCGCCGACCTGATCACCCACGATGGCTACCGGGTCAACGACAACCACAAGCCGTTCACGAAGGAACTGCTGGCCCCCTATCGGATCCTGATCATCGCCTGCGCGACCGGGGCCGAGCATAGGGGGCTCGGTGCCGGGCATCCCGCGTTCACGGCGGCCGAGTGCCAGGCGGTGGAAGCCTGGGTCGAGCGAGGCGGGGCGCTCCTGCTCGTCACCGATCACTTCCAGTTCGGCGCGGCCGCTCAGGTGCTGGGCAAGCCGTTCGGGATCGAGATGAGTCAGGGCCAGGCGACCGATCCCCTCAACTCGTTCCCGGGGGTCCCCGCGCGGCTGATCTTCTCGCGCGAGAACCACCTCCTTGGCGATCACCCGATCGTCCGGGGACGCGGCCCATCCGAACAGCTCAACTTCGTCGTGACCTACTCGGGCCAGTCGCTGAAGGGTCCACGGGAGAGCGTCCCGTTCCTCCGGCTCGGCGATTCGGCGCGCGATCGGTCCCTGACCGAGAACGCGGTCGTCTCGGCCGCCGGTCGTTGCCAGGGCCTGGCGCTCGTCCACGGCAAGGGCCGGGTCGTCGCGCTCGGCGAGGCCGCCGTCCTCTCGGCGCAGCTCTTCGGCCCGGAACAGCCGGTCGGGATGAATGACCCCGGCACCGACAACCGCCAGCTCGCGCTGAACATCATGCACTGGCTCTCGGGACTGCTCCCGGCCAGTGCGAAAGCGGCGGCGACGCAGCCGGACTCGCCGCGCCGCCCGTCCACTCCCGCGCCAGGCCAGGGGCCGTAGCTCGAGCCGGGGGTGGACCAAGCCGCGCGGCTCAGGGCGGAACCGATGCGCCGCGATGAAGTGCGGCTCGACTCTCGATCGCTTCGAATAATTCGTTTATTGCGTCTGCTGCGGTCTCATGGTATCATGGTTCTGACGATACCCGGAGAGCTGCCATGTCCACCCAGACCCACGCGACCGTGACCCCGACCGAGTCCGATGCCCTCCTGGCCGGCGAATCCCTGGAACGACTGACCTCCGTCCTCGAGTCGGGAAAGTCCGACTTCCGGCTGCACGTCACGACCGATGAACGGCCGGGCGCGGAGATTGCGCTACCGTCGTGCACCGTGGAGCTATTGAGGGGCATCCTGGCGGAGATGGCCCGAGGCCACGCGGTGACGCTCCTGCCGGTCCCGACCGAGCTGACGACCCAGCAGGCCGCCGACCTGCTCAACGTCTCGCGGCCTTACCTGATCGGCTTGCTGGAGGGGGGAAAGATCCCATTCCGCCTGGTCGGCCAGCACCGTCGCGTGCGGCTCGATGACCTGATGGCCTACAAACGCACGGATGATGCGGCCCGGAGGCGGATTGCCGACGAGTTGACGGCCGAGGCCCAGGCGTTGGGCCTGGGTTATTGAATGGAAACGCCTCCGACGGCGATCATCGACGCCTGCGTCCTGTACTCGGCCCCGATCCGAGACCTCGTCGTCCGCCTCGCTCAGGCGGGCTTGCTGAGGCGCGCTGGTCGGACGAGATCCACGACGAATGGATGCGCAGCGTCCTGAAAAACAACCCGCATCTCAGCAGGGAGCAGCTGGAGCGCACGCGGCGCCTCATGGACGGAGCCGTCCGCGATTCCCTGGTAACAGGCCATTCGACCCTGGTCGATTCGTTGACCCTGCCCGACCCGGACGACCGGCACGTGCTAGCCGCCGCAATCCATGGCGGGGCCGGCGTGATCGTTACGTTCAACCTCGTGGATTTCCCGCGTGGAGCTCTCGCGCCCATGGCGTGGACGTCCGGCATCCCGACGAGTTCTTCTCGGAAATCCTGGACGCGAATGACGACGAGTTTTGCGAGGCCGCCCGCCTCCAGCGGGAGGGCCTGAGGAATCCGCCCAAGACCGTTGGGGAGTTTCTGACGACACTGGAGGAGGTCGGACTTCCCCGCACGGTCGCCCGCTTACGAAATCACGCGGATCGTCTTTGAACGGTCCACGATCGTCCCGC
This sequence comes from uncultured Planctomycetota bacterium, assembly GCA_963815795.1. Taxonomy (GTDB): domain Bacteria; phylum Planctomycetota; class Planctomycetia; order Isosphaerales; family Isosphaeraceae; genus JAKAUH01. The sequence goes on from CAWFIC010000019.1 coordinate 466,975, forward strand.
ACGCGCATCCTCTGACAAGCCGCGGCGAAAGGGCCGAATCGCCGCGGTTCACTCGACGCCTTCGTTCGCGAGCCTTGGAAGGCAAGCCCGATGCCGGCGAGCGGAACGGGGAAACCGAAGCAATCCGTTTGTCATGCGCCTCATTGCAGGGTTCCTTGTGCGCGTGCTACGATAACAGAATCAATGGATTTGTCGGCAAGCTCGCGTGTCAACCGGCTCGCTCGACTTCCGCCGATAGGCCTCGCCCCGATGTCGCGAGGAGCAGCCCCCGATGCCAGCCAAGAAGTCGCCTCAAATCTTGCCAACGGCCAGAACTCCCACGCCGTACCTCTTCCGCGAGGTGAAACCCGATTGGTCCGGGCTGTTCGCCAAGCTCGGTGATTTCGACCTGGCGAAGCCCCAGAAGTGGCCATCGACCCTGCATAACTCACTCGTCGCCTTGTTCAAACTCGAGCCGCGGACTTCGGGCGAGGAGGCCTTATTACCCAAGCGGCATGAAACCGGTCGCTCGACTGGTCGGTATGCTGAACGAAATGGCACAAGCCTGGATGGAGGACCCAGAAGACGCGATTTTCGTGATTAGTGGGGGCCCCGGAGCCGGCAAATCGGCATTCGCACGACGCTTCGCTGCATGGCGGGCATGGGTCGGGCCAGAGCTGTGGCGCGTGCTGTTCGTACCCTTACATCGATTCAAGCTCGGGGCCGACCTGAAGCCCGCACTCGACGACTTTGCCAGCCACGAACTGGATCAAATCGTGAAGCTCTTTGATCTGAAGTACGATACGAAATTGTTCATCATTTTCGATGGCTTGGATGAATTGGCGCAGCAGGGTAAGGTGGGGGAGGAAGTCGCCGCCGACTTCTACCGTCAAGTGGATGACTTCGTCAAGGATTGCAATCGAGATTCGGTCCCGGTCAGGGTCAAGGTGATGGTATGCGGGCGGGATGTGGCCGTCTCCGCCACGAACGCCGAGATGCGAAAGACCGGCCGCGTCCGACACATACTTCCTTACCGAATCGTTCAGGAACACCAACCTGCGATCAAATGGACCGGGCAGGAGAAACTACTGGAGATTGACCAGAGGCACGAGTGGTGGAGGAAGTTTGGTGACGCGAGCGGTGATCCTGGGACGACCGAGATGCCCCAAGATATTCGATCCGAGAAGCTCGACCCGCTGACCGCCGAGCCGATTCCGAACGGCTTGATCGCTCAGTGCAGAAAGCAACACAAGATTACTAATTCAACAAACAGATCTCAAATATATGAGTGGTTGCTCTTTGACGTGCTCGAGCGGGTCCACGACAAGAGCGGAAAGCAACACCTCAAAGATGCCAAGGTCGGCGACATCGCACGGCTACTGGAGGAAGTGGCGGTGACGGCGTGGCACAACGGGGACTTGCGGGCAACCACGAAGACCAAAGTGCGGGAGCGCTGCGAGAAGACCGACCAGACGGGCCTGCTTGACCGCGTGTTTCCGGACAAGGATAAATCCAATATCAGCTCGTTGTTCCTTGCATTCTACTTTCAGGAATCCGGCGAGAGACAAGGGCAGGATCGGGCCTTCGAGTTCAGCCACAAGAGTTTCGGTGAGTATCTCCTCGCTCGACACATCGTCCACTTCGTGAACGAGTTGTGCAGACGTCTTGAAGATCGCTCATGGGACAGCGAAATCGGGCTAAAGCGCTGGGCTGAATTATTCGGGCCCAGGCCAGTCGATTCCGACTTATGGTCATTCGTAAGAGATATCACGGATCTTGAGTCGGCCGCCTCGCGTCTGAAATGGCGGAGGGAGATCGTCGAACTTCTAAACCGCGTCTTGAAACTTGGGATGCCGATGCACCAACTCAGCCTACCGACTTATCGAGAGATGGAGAGGCAAAGCCAAAACGCGATCCTCGGTCTGGTCGCCGTACACTCCGCTTGCTACCGGCCGCGAGATATCGTGTTCCCGCTGGCGCACGATCAGAAAAACCGATTACTCACACAATACGCTAACAACGATACGTATGGAATTACTAAATATCTTAAGGGTATCGATCTATCGGATATTATAAACTTCAATATAAGCTTAGCAAATGCGAATCTCGAGAATTGCGACCTCTCTGATTCAACTCTTACAGCAGTATCGTTCTTACAAGCGAATCTCAAGTCCGCCAATTTGAGAGGATCCCATATCGGCTCAAGATTCCAAATAGAGCTCAGGCATTCAAAGGAAAGAGTTTACGTATCTTCAACATTCCTATTGGCGAACCTCACTGACGCGGACCTCGAAGGAGCGAACCTCGAAGGAGCGAACCTGACGGCGGCGAATCTCACTGGAGCGAACCTCACGGGAGCAGAACTCAACGGGGCGGACCTTACCGGGACGAACCTCGAAGGGGCGATCATATCGATCGATCAACTTCGCCTCACGATCGGCGAACCCCGCATCATGCCAAATGGTACACGACCAAGAAAGGGATGGCGGACGAAGCGAGCTCGGAAAACAAGTGGGAAGGGAGATCGCCCATCTCCCGCCAGTACCGCTGCAACTCCATTATGATGGCCGGCGGTCTGTCTCTTGCAAGACCACCCGTTTCGGCGAGTCGGACTCCGGATGGAGGGTTCCATCTTTGGTCATTCGGTCGGCATTTGTCCCCGCGGCGGTCTGGTTCGTAGGGAGCTGTCTTAGTCTCCCTGCCACCGAGCAGCCCGCTGCGGAAGACATCGTCGTCTACAACAACATCTCATATCGTGAAGGGCGCGAGCCGGCAATGGACACTGGACCTCGCCATGAAGCGGGACCTGCGCGGCCGGCCGAGGCCCGGCATCGTGGTCATCCATGGCGGCGGCTGGCTCGAAGGGGATAAGTCGAGCTTCGCCTCGCGGGAGCACGGCGTCCCCGGCAACATCGTGGACTTCGCCGCGCTCGGCTTCGTCGCCGTCACGATCAACTACCGGCTCTCCGGCGAGGCCCCGTTCCCGGCCGCGCTCGAGGACTGCAAGAACGCCGTGCGATGGATGCGAGCCCACGCCAGGGACTATAACCTCGACCCGGACCATATCGGCGCCTTCGGCAACTCGGCCGGCGGCCATCTCGCCCTGCTGTTGGGCATGGTCGGCAAGGACGCGCATCTCGAAGGCGATGGCCCCTACCAGGATCAATCGAGCCTCGTGCAGGCGGTGGTCAGCGACAGCGGGCCAATCGACCTCATCGAGCAATACCGGCAGGGCACGCTCCGCCACGTGTGCGATCGGTTCATGGGAGGTCCCCCGGACGGGGAACGAGCCGCCGCCTACCGGAGAGCATCGCCCTCCGGCCAGATCACCCCCGGGACACCCCCCGTGCTCCTGATCTACGGAGTCGAGGACAACCAGGTACCCGTCGAGACGGCCGACCGGTTCGTGCTCGCGCTCGGCCGGGCCGGCCGCAGGGACGTCAGCTACCTTCGCCTCGCCCACGTCGATCACTGTCCCTACTCGCTCATCCGCGTCCCCACCGTCCGCCCGGTCGTCGACCAGTTCTTCCTCCGCACCCTGATGCACCCGCGGACGGCCGATCACTGAATCGGCACGACGGCCTATCTTCAGAAATGCGGCCCGCTCCAGCCCTCGATCTCGCCGGCCGCGATTGGATCGCCCGACCGGCGAGCCCGGCCGAAAAACCGATCCATCAAGGAAGATTAGCGCAACTGAAGCCGTCTCCTGGATGATTATTTAGGTAGAGAACCCGCAGAACCCCACCCTCCACCGAATCCCAGGAAAACGTCGGATGACCGCGACCCGAAGTGATCTTCCCGATCAGGAAACCCGAGATCGGCAGCTGGGATCCGCGAAATTCGTTGGCCCGCCATTCAGAGCACGATCAAATCGAACTCCAACAATTCACGCATTGTCACGCGATTGCTAGCACGCATCGTTTCCTGCTAGCAATCAGTCTGGACGCCATGTTGAGTCGTTCGATCGAGAGGACTGCAGGGCGATGGACCATCGAAATCTGCGAAACGAACCCAGTCTTCATGGTTTCTTCGCATTTAGCCGCCTGCCAGGCGCCGGCCAGGCTGGACGTTGCCGGGCCAAGGTTGACGAAACGAACCCATTTTTCTGGTCATACGTTCAGAATCTCGACTGCGGGGATGGTCGAATCGACGAAACGAACCCAATTCTCTATCCGTATGTTCAGATCGCGGCTGCCCGCACGATGCAAATTGACGAAACGAACCCAACGATCTATCACGATGTTCAGTATACTCCAGCGAAGGCACCAACGAAGGATGGATGCAGGCAGAGGTCCGGCCGAAGTCGGCCATCTGGCCTGTCGAGGAGCCGGGGGACCGCGCCGAGAGCCGGACCGGATGATTGCCCGCCGGACGATGCTCGTTTAACCTGGGGACACCCGCCTTACCCGATCATCCGCGTCGGCCGCGCAGTCGTGCGTGCATGGCCGCCCGCGCCATTTGAGGCGTCGGCTACACTCTTCGTTGGTTCACCAGCCATGGCGATCAATCGCAAGCAACTACTCCGCTACACCGGCGCGGCGGCGGCGGGCGGGTCGCTCGGGGTCTTCATCCGGGGCTTGCTCTGCCGGGACCCGCCTGCGTCGCTTTTCTCCGAGCCCGTCAAAGAGTGGGTCATCCCGCCGGCTCCCCCCGGCTCGGCGCCGCCCCCCCGCGAGGTCATCGGCCACGAGTCGTTCTCCCAGAGCGGCGAGGACCTGATCGTCGCGTTCACGATCGGTCACCTGGGGCTCGGCCCGCACGTCACCTACCTCGACGTGGGGGCGAACGATCCCGTCAAGTTCAACAACACCTATTACTTCTACCGCAGGGCGCACCAGGGGGTGCTGGTCGAGCCGAATGGGGCGCTGTGCCGGTTGCTCCGCGCCCGGCGACGGGGGGATACGGTCCTGGAAGCGGGGATCGGGGCCGCCGCCGAGAGGGAGGCCGACTACTACGTCATGAGCGAGGACAGCCTCAATACCTTCTCCAGGGAGGAGGCCGAACGACACGTCGAGGCCACCAAGGGCAAGATCTCGATCCGCCAGGTGATCAAGCTGCCGCTCTTGAACATCAACGACGTGATGGCCGAGTACTTCCGCGGCGCGCCGACGTTCCTCTCGGTCGATACCGAGGGCCTGGACCTGGAGATCCTCAAGAGCATCGACTACGGACGATTCCGGCCCAGGATCATTTGCGCCGAGACCTTGGTCTCCAACAGCAAGAGCACCGGGCGGAGATCCCCGAGTTCATGGCGACGCGAGGGTATGTCGCCCGGGGAGGCTCGTTCGTCAACACCATCTTCATCGATTCGAAGCTGCTCTGACGGCCTCGGCCCGACCTTTCCCGCGCCCCCGGGCGAGTGCAGTTGGCGCTCCCCTCCTGGAAGGACACGATCATGGCCTCTCCCGCAACGAATGACGAAGCGCCCTTCGAACAGGCGAAGGAGCAGTACGCCGAGTGGGGCGTCGACGTCGAGGCGGCCCTGAACCGGCTGGCGACCGTCGCGATCTCGCTGCACTGCTGGCAGGGGGACGACGTCGTCGGATTCGAGGGCACGGGCCAGGCCATCGGCGGCGGCCTGGCGGTCACCGGCAACTACCCCGGCCGGGCCCGCACGCCGGAGGAGCTCCGCTCGGATCTCGATCGAACCCTGTCCCTCCTGCCCGGCCATCATCGCCTGAACCTCCACGCCAGCTACGCCGAGGTCGGTTCCCGGAGGATCGACCGCGACGCCCTGGAACCCGAGCATTTCCGCGGCTGGATCGAGTGGGCGAAATCTCGGCGGATCGGGATGGACTTCAACCCGACGTACTTCGCCCACCCGCTGGCCGCCGACGGGTATACCCTGGCGCATCTCGACCCGGGCATCCGGCGGTTCTGGGTCGATCATGGGATCGCCTGCCGCCGCATCGGCGCGGCCATCGGCGCGGCGCTGGGCTCGCCGTGCATCACCAACGTCTGGATCCCGGACGGCTCGAAAGAACCGCCCATCGACCGCAAGGGCCCGCGGATCCGTCTGGCCGAGGCGCTCGACGCCCTCTTCGCCGAGCCGATCGACCCCGAGTTCAACAAGGACGCCGTCGAGGGCAAGCTCTTCGGCATCGGCTCGGAGAGCTACGTGGTCGGCTCGCACGAGTTCTACTATGGTTATGCCGTCACGCGCAAGAAGCTCCTGTGCCTCGACGCCGGCCACTATCACCCGACCGAGGTCGTCTCCGACAAGATCTCCGCCGTGCTCCAGCACCTGGGCGAGATCCTGCTGCACGTCAGCCGCGGCGTGCGCTGGGACAGCGACCACGTCGTGATCCTCTCCGACGAGCTGGAGTCGATCGCGCAGGAGCTGGTCCGGGGCGACTACCTCGGCCGCGTGCACATCGGCCTCGACTACTTCGACGCCAGCATCAACCGCGTCGCCGCCTGGGTCATCGGCGCCCGCGCCATGCTCAAGGCCCTCCTGCTGGCCCTGCTCGAGCCGACCGAATCCCTCCGCCGCCTCGAGGCCGAGGGCGACTACACCGCCCGGCTGGCCCTCCTCGAGGAGCTCAAGGCCCTCCCCTTCGGCGCCGTCTGGGACCATCACTGCCGCACCCACGATGTTCCCCCCGGCCGCGACTGGCTGGCCGAGGTCAAGACCTACGAGCGCGAGGTGCTGTCGCATCGCTGATCCGTACGATGCGCACCGCCCGAAGTGTCGTAGGGTGGGCTCTGCCCACCGACGCGAGCCTCTCGCCGGTGGGCAGAGCCCACCCTACAAGAACCCAGGGACCATGGACCACATGCTCAGCCTGACGGGTATCAGCAAGGCGTTCGCCGGGGTTCAGGCCCTCAAGGGGGTGTCGTTCGACCTGCGCGCGGAGAGGTCCACGCGCTGGTGGGCGAGAACGGCGCGGGGAAGTCCACGCTGATCAAGGTCATCACCGGCGCGCATCGGCCGGACGAAGGGATGATGGAGGTCGACGGCCGGGTGGTCGAAGACCTCGATCCGCTCGGCGCCCGGGCGATGGGGATCGCGGCGATCTACCAGCAGCCGGCGCTCTTCCCCGACCTGACGGTCGCCGAGAACATCGCGATCGGGCTCGAACCGGGAGGCTCGTGGCGCCGGGTGCGGTGGGGCGAGCGGCATGAGCGGGCCCGCCGGCTCCTGGATCGCGCCGGCGCGGCGATCGACCCGGAGGTCGACGTCCGCGGGCTGTCGATGCCCGAACAGCAGCTCGTGGAGATCGCGCGGGCGCTGGGCGCCGAGGCGCGGATCCTGATCATGGACGAGCCGACCGCCTCGCTGAGCGACCAGGAGGTCGAGCGGCTGTTCCGCGTCATCGGCGAGCTGAAGGCCCGCGGCGTGGGGATCATCTACATCTCGCACCGGCTGGAGGAATTGCCGCGGATCGCCGACCGCGTGACCGCGCTGCGCGACGGGGTCCTGGTCGGGACGCGGCGGATGTCGGAGGTCTCGCGCGGCGAGCTGATCCGGATGATGGTCGGGCGCGAGCTGTCGGCCGTCTTCCCCAAGGTCGCCGCGGAACCGGGCGACCTGGTGCTGGAGGCGAGCGGGCTGGGCTGCGAGGCCTCGGGGGTCCGGGGCGTCGATCTGATCGTCCGCGCCGGCGAGGTCGTGGGGTTGGCGGGGCTCGTCGGCGCCGGCCGGACCGAGCTGGCGCGGGTCCTCTTCGGCCTGACGCCCGCCGATTCCGGCGAGATCCGATTCGCCGGCCGGCCGGTCGTGGTGGACTCGCCGGCGCGGGCCGTGGCGCTGGGGCTCGCCTATGTACCCGAGGACCGGCGGCGGCACGGGGTGATCCTCGAGATGTCGACGGCGGCCAACGCCACCCTGGCCACGCTGCGGGCCCACGCGCGGCTCGGCCTGCTCGACGCCCGCCGCGAGCGCACCACGGCGTCGCAGTTCGTCCGCCGGCTGGGGATCAAGACCCCGTCGCTGGATGCCCCGGTCGGGAACCTCTCGGGCGGCAACCAGCAGAAGGTCGCCCTGGCGCGCTGGCTGGCCGCCGGGCCGAGGCTGCTGATCCTCGACGAGCCCACCCAGGGCGTGGACGTCGGCGCCAAGGCCGAGATCCACCGGCTGATGAGCGAGTTGGCCGGCGAGGGCATGGCCATCCTGATGATCTCCTCCGAGCTGCCCGAGATCCTCGGCATGAGCGACCGGATCGCCGTCATGCACGGCGGAACGGTTGTCGCCCTGATGGACCGCGCCGAGGCCACCCAGGAGGCGATCCTCGAACGCGCCCTGGGGCACGGCGTCGCCGAGAACCACGAAGGGGACGAGAAATCGGATGGAGAGGAGAAGAGGAACCACGAATCACACGAATCTTCACGAATCAAGACCGACAGATCGGCTTGGCCGGACGAGGCCGCTGCCCGTCAGATCCACGAGCCGACCCGACGAGATCGATTGAATTTATTCGTGTGGATTCGTGTTATTCGTGGTTTCTTCCCCTCGATATCCCGCTATCGGCGCGAGGCGTCCGTGGCGTCGGCGTTCGTGGTCTTGCTCATACTCCTGGCGGCGGTGGCGCCGCGGTTCTTCCGGGCCGACCAGCTCCGGCCGTTGGTGGTGGCGAATGCGCCGGTGCTGGTGGCGGCGGTGGGGATGACGCTGGTGATCGTCTGCCGCCAGATCGACATCTCGATCGGCTCGATCTTCAGCATCTGCGGCGTCATCGCGGGGCTGCTGTCTCGCTCGGGCCTGCCGATGGCGATGGTCGGGCTGGGCACGTTCGTGGCGGGCGGCGGGATGGGCGCGGTCAATGGCGGCCTCGTGGCCGGGCTGGGGCTGCCGTCGATCGTGGTGACCCTCGCCACGCTGGTGATCGGCAGGGAGTCGCTCCGCTACGTGCGCGAGGGGGAATTCGTCCGCGACCTGCCGCCGGGCTTCCAGTGGTTCGGCGCCGGCCAGTTGACGGGCCAGTGGCTGGTGGTGGCGATCGCGATCGTGGTCTTCGCGGCGTTCGCCTGGGGACTGCGATACCTCGCGGCCGGGCGGGCCGTGTATGCGACCGGCTCGGACCCGGAGGCCGCCCGGCTGGCCGGCATCCGCCCCCGCCGCGTGACCTTCGGCGTCTTCGTGGTGATGGGGGCGCTGGCGGGCCTGGCGGCGCTCCTGAGCGCCGTCCGCCTGCCCGATGTCGACCCGAATGCCGGCACGGGCCTGGAGCTCCAGGTGATCGCCGCGGTGGTCGTCGGCGGCGTGGCCATCTCGGGCGGCCGCGGCACCCTGGCCGGCGCACTGATCGGCGTCGCGCTGCTGGGCTCGATCGGCCCGGCCCTCTTCTTCCTCGGCACCAAACCCCAGTGGGAAAAAGCCATCCAGGGGTTGATCATCCTGCTGGCCGTCGCCTCCGATGCACTCTACCGCGAAAGGAAGGGACCGGCATGAGCACCACGAACTCGATGCGGCATCGAAATGGGGGGAAGAGAAATGCAACCACGAATAACACGAATACTCACGAATCATTCAAGCACAGTTCTCCAGACTGACACGACACCGGACGGGCGTCTCTTGCAAGAGCCCAAATTCCTTCGGGATTTATTCGTGTAAATTCGTGTTATTCGTGGTTCCTCTTCGTCTCTTTCCGGGAATCCGATGCCACTCTCCGATGATCCGAGACCTCCGTGGTTCGAGCCGGCGCAGGCGATCCTGGCGGGGATCCTGCTGCTGGAGGTCGCGGTCTTCTCGGTCATCGGCACCAACTTCCTCACTGTGGGCAATGCCTTCGAGGTCTTGCGGCTGAGCGTGGAGATCGGCCTGCTGGCCGTGGCGCTGACGCCGGTGATCACCACGGGCGGCATCGACCTGTCGGTCGGGTCGCTGATGGGCCTCTCGGCGGTCGTCTTCGGCATGCTCTGGCGCGATGCCGGGCTTCCCATCATCGGAGCCGCCGCGCTGACCTTGCTCCTGGGCGCGGCGGCCGGGAGCGTGAACGGTCTCTTGATCACGGTGGGCCGGATCCCGCCTTTGATCGTGACCCTCGGCTCGTTCTCGCTATTCCGTGGACTGGCGGAAGGACTCACAGGCGGCGTTGACAATTACACCAACTTCCCGGGCTCGTTCCTCTTCCTGGGCCAGGGCTATACGATCGGCGGCATCCCGACCCAGGTGCCGATCTTCGTGGCGGTGGCGGCGGGATTCTGGGTGCTGTTGCACCGGTCCATCGCGGGCCGCGCGCTGTCGGCCATCGGCTACTCGCCCGAGGGGGCCCGATATGCCGGGCTGCCGGTCGACCGGCTCGTCGGGTCGGTGTACGTGCTCTCGGGCCTGGTTTCGAGCCTGGCGGCAATCATCTACGTCGCGCACCTGGGCCAGGCCAAGGCCGATGCCGGCACCGGCTACGAGCTGTCGGCGATCACGGCCGTGGTGCTGGGCGGTACGTCGATCTTCGGCGGCCGGGGGAGCGTGCCCGGGACGCTCCTGGGCCTGTTCGCCATCGCCGTCCTGCGCAACGGCATGATCCTCGCCGCGATGCCCGCCGAGCTGGCCGGCGTCCTGACCGGTACCTTGCTCCTGGTGGCGATCGGGCTCGATCGACAGGGCCGCGGGCGACGGTCAACCGCGAGCCCCCGCGTCGGCGCCGGCAGCCTCGCTGATTCATCCTCGGAGGTTTTCCACGTGAAGAACTCGCAAGTCGCCGTGATCTGCCTCGCCATCCTGGCCGCGGCGATCATCAACGCGGTAGGCAACTACGTCCTCGTCCGCTCGATCCAGCAGGAGCGCGAGCCCTTGGGCCGAGCGCCGATGCTCGGGGCCACCGGCGCCGGGAAGGCCGGGACCGCCGATGCCGTCGAGCCGAAGGTCGCTCGCCGGCCGATCACGCTGGCGATGATGCCCAAGAGCAAGGGGAACGCCTACTTCATCGCCTGCCGCAAAGGCGCCGAGGAGGCCGCCCGGGAGTTGAACGTCCGCTTGATCTGGGACGGGCCCACCGACCCCGACCCGGCCAAGCAGAACGAGATCATCGACACCTGGATCACTCGCGGCGTCAACGTGATCGCCGTCGCCGTCGAGAACCGTCAGGGGATCTCGTCGGTCTTGCGCAAGGCGCGCGAGCGCGGGATCAAGATGCTGACCTTCGACGCCGACGCCGAGCCCGACTCCCGCGACTTCTTCGTCAACCAGGCCACTCCCGAGGGGATCGGCCGCGCCTTGATGGACAACGCCGCGCGCGTGCTGGGCGGCAAGGGAGAGTTCGCCATCATCACGGCGTCGCTCACCGCGGCCAACATGATCGAGTGGCAGAAGTGCATCGAAGAACGGCGCAAGGAGAAATACCCCCAGATCAAGATGGCCGCGCTGCGCCCTTGTGATGACTTGCAGAAGAAGGCGTTCGACGAGGCCAACAGCATCATGAACGCCGACCCCGGAGTCAAGTTGATCATGGCCATCTGCTCGCCCGCCGTCCCGGGAGCGGCCGAGGCCGTCAAGCAGTCGGGCCGCACCGACGTCAAGGTCATCGGCCTGGGCCTGCCCAACGACAACAAGCGATACGTCCGCGAAGGCATCACTGATTGCGTCGTCCTCTGGAACACGATGGACCTCGGCTACCTGACCGTCCAGGCCGCCCGCGCGCTCGCGGACGGGACCCTCAAGCGCGGCGATGCCCGGCTCGAGGCCGGCCGGCTCAAAGCGATCGAGATCCAGGGCGACAACATCCTCCTCGGCCAGCCGTTCCTTTTCACGAAAGAGAACATCGATCAGTACGACTTCTGATCCGCCAAAGGTCCATCGACCCGGAGGTCCACATCATGCGGCTCTCACTTCCATCGGCGGTCGCGGCGATCATGCTGCTCGGTCTGGTGTGGGCGACGTTGGCCCAGGAAACAAGGGCCGCGGATGGCGGCCTCCTGACCCCGAGCTACCTGCGCTGCGAGTACCTCGTCGATCCGCTGGGCATCGACGTCCGCGCGCCACGGCTGAGCTGGATCGTGGAATCGACCGCGCACGGCCAGAAGCAGACGGCCTATCACGTGCTCGTCGCAGGCGATCGCGAGATGTTGGCCCGCGACCAGGGCGACCTCTGGGATAGCGGTCGGGTCGAGGGTGACGAGACCTCGGCCGTCGTCTATGCCGGCAAGCCGCTCCGCTCGCACCAGCCGTGCTTCTGGAAGGTCCGGGTGTGGGACAAGGAGGGCAAGCCGTCGTCCTGGAGCCAGCCGGCGCTCTGGACGATGGGGCTGCTCGACCCGTCCGACTGGGGCAGCGCCGAGTGGATCGGCTCCGACAGCTCCCGGAAGCTGGAGCTCCCCGAGGCGCCGTTCGAAGGCGCCGGGTGGATCTGGCATGCCGGGGACAAGGGACCGAACAAGCCCCGGGGCCATCGCTTGTTCGTCGCGTCGCTTCCCCTCGCCGATTCCAAGGTCGAGAAGGCCGAGCTGATCGCGACGGCCGATGACTTCTTCAGGTTCACGATCAACGGCCACCTCGTCATCGACGGCCAGCCCGGCACGGGCGGCTGGGACCACCCGCACTCGGCCGACGTGACCGCGCAGCTCAAGCCGGGCGCCGACAACACGATCCGCGTGGAGGTCGACAATACCTCGCCCGGGCCGGCGGGATTGCTCGCCAAGCTGACCGTGACGACAGCCGACGGCAAGACGACGATCCTGGTCACCGACGGCTCCTGGAAGACGCTGGAGAACCCCGGGGCGAACTGGCACGACCGGCCGCTCGACACATCCGGCTGGCCGGCGGCCGAGGTGCTCGGCGACTACGGCATGGCCCCGTGGGGCCGGCTGAAGTTCGCCCACGTCGTCCTGCCGCCGCCTTCGTATCTGCGCACGAGCTTCCCGGTGCAGAAGCTCGTCCGCCGCGCGACGCTCTATGCGACGGCGCTCGGGATCTGCGACGTCCACTTAAACGGCCGTCGCGTGAGTGACGATTGGTTCAACCCCGGCTGGACCGACTACACCAAGCGGGTCTACTACCGCGCCTACGACGTGACCGACCGGATCCGCTCGGGCGAGAACGCCATCGGCGCGATCCTCGCCGACGGCTGGTACAGCGGCTACGTCGGCTTCGGCAAGAAGCGGGATCACTACGGCACCAAGCCGCGCTTCCGCGCTCTTGCACCTCGAGATGGCCGACGGGACCACGGAGGACATCACCACCGATTCGAAGTGGAACGCCGCGACCGGCCCGATCGTCGAGGCCGACTTCCTCATGGGCGAGACCTACGACGCCCGCAAGGCGATTCCCGACTGGGACGCACCGGGCCTCGGCACGAGCGGCTGGCACCCGGTCGATCGCGGCGCCGAGCTCAATCCGGTCGTCCAGTGGCATCCCGGCCCGCCGGTGCGCGCCTTCGCCGAGCTGAAGGCGAAGTCGATCGCGGAGCGCACGCCCGGGACGTACGTGCTCGACCTCGGCCAGAACTTCGCCGGCATCGTCCGGCTCAGGGCATCCGGCGAACCGGGCCGGAAGATCACGCTGCGGTTCGCCGAACGGCTCAATCCCGACGGCACGATCTACACGACGAATCTCCGCGAGGCGCGGGTGACGGATACCTACATCTGCAACGGCCGCGATGAAACCTGGGAGCCGCGATTCACGTTCCACGGCTTCCAGTACGTCGAGGTCACCGGCCTGAAGTCGCGACCGACGGAGGACACCATCACGGGCGTCGCGATCTCGAGCGACACGCCGGTCGTGGGCTCGTTCGCGTGCTCAGACCCGATGCTCAACCAGCTCTTCTCGAACATCTACTGGACGCAGCGGGCCAACTTCATCGACATCCCGACCGACTGCCCCCAGCGCGACGAGCGCCTGGGCTGGACCGGCGACGCGCAGGTCTACATCGAGACGGCGTCGCTCATCTGCGACGTGCAAGCGTTCTTCAACAAGTGGCTGGTCGATCTGACGGACGGCCAGCGCGCCGACGGGCAGTTCCCGATGGTCGCGCCGGTGAAGGTGGCCGGCGACGACGGCGGCCCGGCCTGGGCCGACGCAGGCGTGATCTGCCCCTGGACCATCTTCGATGTCTACGACGATCGCCGGGTGCTGGAGCGGCAGTATCCCTCGATGGTCAAGTTCGTCGAGTTCTGCCGCAAGCGGAGCACGCCCGAGCTGCTGCCGCCCCAGCAGTTCCACTGCTTCGGCGACTGGCTGAGCATCAACGCCGACACGCCCAAGGACGTCATCTACATGGCGTATTTCGCCCGCAGTGCGCGGCTGACGGCCCAGGCCGCCGACGTGCTGGGCAAATCCGACGATCTGGCCAAGTACCTCGAGTTGTTCGAACGCGTCCGGCAATCCTTCCGGCGCGCCTACATCGGCCCCGACGGCCGGATCAAGGGGAACACGCAGGCCGTGTACGTCCTGGCGATCACCTCCGGCCTGGTGGGGCCGGACCGATCCGACCCGGAGTTCGCGCGGGCGGCGCACTACCTCGTCGAGGACATCGAGAAGCGCGGCAATCGCCTCTCGACGGGCTTCATCGGCACCAAGTCCCTGATGCAGGCGCTCTCGATGATCGGCCGCGACGACGTGGCCTTCCGCCTGCTGCACAGCGACTCGTTCCCCTCGTGGGGTTTCTCGATCAAGCACGGCGCGACGAGCATCTGGGAGCGCTGGGATGGCTGGACGCCCGAGAAGGGCTTCCAGGACCCGGGGATGAACTCCTTCGCGCATTACTCGTTCGGCGCCGTCTACGGCTGGATGGCGCACACGATCGGCGGCATCCAACTCGCCGCGGTCCGCAACCGCGTCCTGATCGTCCCCCGGATCGATCCGAAGCTCAACTGGGCCAGGACGTCGTACAAGAGCCTCTTCGGCTTGATCGCGACCGAGTGGAAGCGCGACGGAGATCGCCTCGACCTCACCGTGACGATCCCGGCCAATTCCGATGCGGCCGTATGGCTCCCCGTCGAACGCCAGGGACATCACCGAGGGCGGCCGGCCGGTGGCCCAGGCGGAAGGCGTCAGCGGGCCGCTGAATCTCCCCGGATACCCGAACCCCGGGATACCGTTGTCCGTCGGATCGGGGACATATCGGTTCAGCATGAGGACGCGGTGAGATGGCGGTACAAGCGAACCGATTAACCGAGCCGTGCGACCCCCGAACCCGACGGTTGATGCAAGGAATGATCTGGGCCCGGCTTACCCGGATCGATGGCAGCAGGTCCGGGCCGGTCGCCGTTCCGATCGACGTCGTCAACTGGGGAAGCGGAGTCGCTACGTTGATGATGCTCCTCGATCCACCGCCTGGCCGCCTCAACCTGGTCCGCCGTCGGCAAGGCCCCGTAGTTCGTGACCATGCGACCCGGACGATAACGGCGCGCAAACTCCAGGGTGCGGACGATCAATTCGTCTGGCAGCGGATCAAGGACCAAACCGGGGGCTTCCGGGTCGACCATATGCAAACATTGGACGACGAGATGGTCGGCAGTGATCGCACCTTTCCTGTATGCCGCGACAAGCGAGGCTGTCATGAGTTACGTTCTCCCATCATCCGTTCGATTTGGCTTACGCCTCTTGGGCCCAGGACGCTTCGGTCGTCCAGAGGACAAAGGCAGTTCATCGGGGGCATCATAGCCCCGGCCCGCACTGGCCTGTTCTCTCTCCGGCTCGAGAAGCAACGGCTTCTGAAAGCTGAACCGCCAGTTCTCCTCGATTTGCGGCCGCAGCTTGGGGTCGTCGAGGAAGACCTGTCCGTCACTGAACAGCCGTTGCCGGACCTTCTCCTCATCCAGTTCGAGAGCCAGGACGCCCAGATCGCTTTGATGCTTCTCCTTCTTGCTGGAGAGCTTGCCGACGAAGATGTCGTACTCGTCGAGGAGATAAACGCGGAGCCCGCCGAAATCGCCGAACCACTGCCGGCGGTCTCGCCAGTGAGGCGGCAAATAGTGCGACTGGACATGCCCCAGCTTCAGGCCGAACTCGGTCTCGATCTTGCGCAAGACGTCCCGCTGGCGGCGGATCTCCTCGGGAACCTCGTCGACCAGGTCGATGTCGCCGGTCGGGCGGACGGTCAGCCCCTTGATCAGGGTGGGGATCGATCCGGCGACATGGATCTCGATCCGGTCATGAATGCCCCGGCCCAGCAGGTCGAAGATCCGGCGGAGTCGCGTCGAGTCGATGCTGTCCACGAGGCGTCTCCGGATGGCGGGGAAGCCTGTTTCGCCCAGGTCCTCGTTCATGATGTCCCGAATCCTCGGGCCCACGGGGCTGGCCGCCAGCCATTGCGCGAACCGTTCCGAGCCCCAGTAGGATCGCAGCGCCACCGCCGCGTCGCGGACCAGGAGCCGGGTGCGGAAGTCTGGATGCGCGTTGAGCTGCAGGTCCTGCTCGATCGCCGCGGCGAGCGTGCGGCTGTCGATGTGGGGCTGGCCCCACACCAGCCTCCAGGGATCGAGAGCGGCCGGCGCCTGGCTCATAAGGACCTTCCCCTCGGGTCGAGCACGGCGCGATTGCGACGGCGCATCGCGCCCCCTACAATAGTCGTAGCACGATCCCCGATCCCGCCCTCCTCGTCGCAGGTGATTGTACCATGCGTCGCATCCTCTCGCTCCCGGGTCTGACGGTCGCGGTCTGGGTGTCGAGCCTGGGCTTGCTGGGCCTGCTGGGAGGCATGCTGATCGGCCCCGCCTGGCACCCGCACTTCCTGCCCGTCACGGCGATGCTGGCGCTCGTGGTCGTCGCGGGCCTGGCGCTCATCGTCGCCGCGTCGTGGCGGATCGTCCGCGGCCCGGGGCGGCGGCGTGCCCTGTCCTGGCTGCTGATCGGCGCGGCGCCGCTTTGGTTCCTGGCCGGCCATTTCCTCTATGGACTCGGGATCGGCGGGGGGCGGCAGTTTCCCATGAAGGTGGGGCTCAAGCTGCTGATGCCGATGGCCGAGTCGTTGATGGACCTCGAGGCGCGGTTCCGATACCCGCAGCGGACGGTCGGTGAGAAGGTCGTGATGATCTCCGAGCCGATGCTCGAGGCCGAGGCCCGCGCGCAGGTCGCCGCGATGGACCGGCATGTCCGCAGCCTCGAGGCGCGGCTGGGCGCCCGACCGCCGGCCTGATCCACTGGTCGCGCGGGCCGCTCATGGGCATGGACGGCATGGCCATCCTCGGCCTCTGCCTGGGGAGCCGGCCGGGTACGGCGCCGCCGGATGCCGAGGGCCTGTGTACCGTCGATCGTCACGAGGTCGCCCACTGCGTCCTGACGAATCACTGCTCGGCGCGGTTCGACGCGCCCGCCTTGCTGACTGAAGGCTGGGCCGAGGCCAACCAGGGCACCGACCCGATCGAGCAGGCCGGCCGCGTCTGGGAGGACCTCCAGGACGGAGCCGCGTTCACCCTCCGAAAGCTCACCGGCCCCGACTGGTACGACCGGCATGATCGGCCCGTCTACGAGTACGGCGCGCCGCTGGTGAACGTCCTCCTCGATCGGTTTGGATCGGCGAAGTTCATCGACCTCTACACCACGTGCAGCCAGGCGACCTTCGAATCCGATTGCCGGCGCATCCTCGGGTTGGATCTCGATGGGCTCGATGCCGTCTACCGCGCCGAGGTCGAGCGACTGACCACCCGGTCCGGCTCCCTCGCCCGTCGGCGGCTCGAACGGCTGCGGCTCGGGCCCGAAGTCGCCGCGGACGAATGGAAGGCGCTCGTCCGCGATTACTTCGCCGCCATGGAGCGCCTGCTGGCGCCCTATCGCCACGTGCGGCTGACTTCCGTCTGGACACGGTCGACCACCGACGCAGCCGGCCACACGCAGGACGGCGGGTACGAGGCCCGCTTGCTCCGGTCGGGTGAGTTCGCCAGCATGCGGAGGAAGTGGTCCGACGGCGAGCTGGCTTATCTGGCCCATCCGCGCCGTTCGATCGTCGCACGCCGCAATTCACTTGATGGGCCCTGGATGGTCGAGGATGAGTCGAAACGCACGCCCGAGCACGCTCGCCGTCGTGCCCTCAAGGTAATCGACGGAGCCGATATCGCCGGCCATTGGACCGTCGCGCCCCTGGTCGGCCTCGCGGATTACCTTTCCTTGCTGACCACGAACAACCAGTTCGTCGTCGCGGCCTGCGAGCGCTTCGCGGACGAAGGCCGGCTCCGGGTGCGTGTCCGTATCGAGGATCGCTCGCCAGCCTCCTGGTACGTCTCCTGGCGCCGGCCACCTACGTGCTGGCCGCGGACGACCTGTACGCGCCGCAATCCAACATCATTATTGACGGCCTCGGTGCGGACAAGGAAACGTCCGGGTCCGAGTTCGCCTACGAGCGTCACGAGGGCATTCCCGTGCTGCGCTGGGAGCGCACCACGACCAGCGCGCCAAACGGGGCGCACAGCGTGAGCGAGTTGAAAGTCGTGGAGCGCCACTTCGGACCGATCCCCGAGGAAGTGTTCGATCCCGATCGCTTCCTCGACGGCCCACAGAAGACGGAGGTCCGGCCGGATCCCTATAAGGACGAGCCGTCCATGCTCCGGCGCTGGTACTGGCTACCGTTTCCGATCGGTGCCCTCGGCCTGATCGGCGGCGCGGCGATGTCGCTAGCTCCGTGGCGAAACCGCAAGGGGGTCGACTCGATGCAGCCCGGAATTTGACTGATACGCGTTGCGTTCACGATCCGATCTTCGGAGGTGGCTGTTCCATGCGTCGCATCCTCTCGCTCCCGGGTCTGGCGGTCGCCGTCTGGGTGTCGTGCCTGGCGTTCATGGGCCTGCTGGCCGTCATGGCCGCCACCGTTGCCTGGCACCCGCACTTCCTGCCGACGACCGCGTCGCTCTCGCTCGTGATCGTCTCGGGACTGGCGCTCGTCGTCGGTGCGTCGTGGCGGATCATCCGCGGCCCGGATCGCCGCCGGGCGCTCGCTTGCCTGCTGGTCGGCGCGGCGCCGCTCTGGTTCCTGGCGGGCATCTTCCTCTATGGCCTGGAGGTCGTCAGCGGGCAGAAGCTCCCGATGAACGTGGCGATCCGGCTGCTCGCCCCCCTGGCCCAGTCGTTGCTGGACCTCGATGCGCGACTCGAGTATCCGCAGCGGACGATCGGCGAGAAGGTCGTGATGATCTCGGCGCCGATGCCTGAGGCCGAGGCCCGCGCCGGGTCGCCGCGATGGACCGCCATGTCGGGGCCCTCGAGGCGCGGCTGAACCGGAAGATCCCCGGGAGGATCCACTGGGTACGCGGGCCGATGTTCGGCATCGGGCGTCGCTCCATCATCGGCATGTGCATGGGGACTCGGCCGGGAGACGAATCGCCCGACGCCGAGGGCCTGTGCACGACCGACCGCCACGAGGTCGCCCACTGCGTGCTCACCGGCCAGTGCGCCGCGGGGTTCGCTCCGCCCGCCGTGCTGACCGAAGGCTGGGCCGAGGCCAATCAGGGTTCGGACCGGCTCCACCAGGCGTTCCAGGTCAGAGACTACTTCGAGGAGGGCCGGGCGCTCACCCTCCGCCAGCTCACCGGACCCGACCGGTACGACCGGCACAAGTGGGAGGCCTACCTCCAGGGTGCGCCGCTGGTCAACTTCCTCCTCGATCGGTTCGGGCCCGACCGGTTCGTCCAGCTCTACACCGAATGCAGCCCGTCCACATTCGAGTCGGATTGCCGCCGGATCCTGGGCCTGGACCTCGACGGCCTCGACGCCGTGTTCCGGGCCGACATCGAGCGGCGAGTGACCCGGGCCGGTCCCATCGAGCGCCGGTGGCTCGAACGGCTGCGGCTCGGCCCGGCCGTGAAAGCCGACGACTGGAAGGCGTTCCTCGACGAGTATTTCGCGGCGGCCGAGCGGTTGCTCGCGCCCTATCACCATTCCCGGCTGACGGCCGTCTGGGCGGGGTCATACACCGACCCCCAGGGAGAATCGCACGATCACACCTACGAGGTCCGCGTGCTCCGTTCCGGCGAGTTCGCCAGCCTGCGGCGACGGTCGTCCGGCCACGAACTGGCCTTCCTGGTCCATCCGCGGCGATCGATCCAGGTCGACCGCGCCGCGCCGGGCCTGCCCTGGGAAGCTGAGGTCGCCTCGATCCGGACGCCCGATCAGTCCCGCCATCGCGCGCTTCGCCGCATCAACGAGTTCGATGTCGCCCGACGGTCGGTCCCGCTCGTCGCCTTGGCCGACGATATCGCCCGCTTCAGCGGCCGTATCGTCTCGGTCGATCACCTCGTGGTGACGGCCCTGGAGCGCTTCACCGAGGCTGGCCGGCCCCGGGTGCGCCTCCGGATCGAGGATCACTCGCAGGCCCACAAGCTGCTGGACTGCCGGGCGGTCACGTATGTCCTGGCCGCCGACGACCTCTTCGGCGCTCTTTCCGAGCGGATTGAAGGCCTCGGGCCTGCGAAGCAGACGTACCAGGTAGAGTACACCTATGATCGGCACGAGGGGATTCCCGTCATGCGCTCCGAGCGAATGTCGGAGGTCTCGCCCAAGGGGCCGCCGAAGACGAACGAGCTGAAGGTCGTCGAGCGCCGCTTCGGTCCGATCCCCGAGGAGGAGTTCGACCCCGATCGCTTCCTCGACGGCCCCCGGGTAACAGAGGCCCAGGTCGCCGCCACCCCCGAGGAACCCTCGTTGCTGCGGCGATGGTTCTGGCTGCCGTTCCCGATCGGCGCGCTCGGCCTGATCGGAGGCCTGGGGGTGTCGC
This sequence comes from uncultured Planctomycetota bacterium, assembly GCA_963815795.1. Lineage (GTDB taxonomy): Bacteria > Planctomycetota > Planctomycetia > Isosphaerales > Isosphaeraceae > JAKAUH01. The sequence goes on from CAWFIC010000019.1 coordinate 487,533, forward strand.
TCGGGTCGCGGCGAAACCGCGACGGTGTCAACTCGATGCGGCCCGGCGCTTGACCGATCCCCGGAGGTACTTGTCTCATGAGTCGCATCCTCTCGCTCCCGGGCCTGGCGGTCGCGGCATGGGCGTCGTGCCTGGGCTTGATGGGCCTGCTCGGCGCGATGCTCATCGCCCTCACCTGGCATCCGCACTTCCTGCCCGTGACGGCCATGCTGGCCCTCGTGATCGTCACGGGACTGGCCCTCATCATCGTCGCGTCCTGGCGGATCGCCCGCGGCCCGGGCCGGCGCCGTGCCGCTCTCGTGCCTGCTGATGGGCATCGCGCCGCTGTGGTTCCTGGCCGGTTTCTTCCTCTACGGCGTGGCGACCAGCTCCGCGCGAAACATCCCCCTCACGCCCGCGATCAAGCTACTCATGCCCCTGGGCGAGTCGGTGATGGACCTCGAGGCGCGGTTCCGCTACCCGCAGTGGACGGCCGGCGCGAAGGTCGTGATGATCTCCGAGCTGATGCCCGCAGCCGAGGCCCGCGCCCAGGTCGCGGCGATGGACCGGCACGTCCGCGCCCTCGAGGCGCGGCTGGGGCGGCGGACCGGGGGGATCATCCACTGGGCGCGCGGGCCGCTGCTGGGCGCCGCAGGCCATGCCGTCTTCGGCCTCTGCATGGGGACCCGGCCGGGCGAGGCGCCGGCGGATGCCGAGGGCCTCTACACCGTCAACCGCCATGAAGTCGCGCACTGCGTGCTCAATAGCCACTGCTCCGCGCGGTTCGACCCGCCCGCCCTGCTGACCGAGGGCTGGGCGCGGGCCAACCAGGGCGTCGACCCGGTCGCCCTGGCTTACCGTGTCCGGGAGGACCTCGAGGATGGCATCGCGCTCACCCTGCGCCAGCTCACCGGGCCGGACTGGTACGACCGGCATGAGGAGCCCGCTTACTTCCAGGGCGCGACGCTGGTGAACTTCCTCCTCCGTCGGTTCGGGCCGGAGGCATTCCTGGAGCTCTACACCACGTGCAGCCCGTCAACCTTCGAGTCGGATTGCCGGCGCATCCTCGGCCTGGACCTCGACGGTCTCGACGCTGCTTATCGGGCCGACGTCGATCGGCTGATCAGCCAGGCCGGCCCGGTCGAGCGCCTGCGGCTCGAGCGGCTCCGGCTCGGCCCCGGGGTTGATGAGGCCGCCTGGAAAGCCTTCCTCGCCGATTACTTCGAAGCGGCCGAGCGGATGCTCGCGCCCTATCATCACTCCCGGCTCACGGCCGTCTGGACGGACTCAACCGACGATCCCGCAGGCCAGCCCGACGTCAGCAGTCACGAACTGCGCGTCCTCCGTTCGGGCGAGTTCGCCAGCTTGCGGCGCCGATCATCCGGCCACGAGCTGGCCTTCCTGGTCCATCCGCGGCGATCGATCTGGGCGGCCCGCCCCGCGCCGGACCAGCCATGGGTGCTCGAGGACGGTGCGAGGCTGACTCCCCCTCAGGTCCGCCACCGTATCCTCAGACGCATCGATGACCTCGATGCGGTCGGGCGGCGCTCGGCGGCCCTCATCGCCCTGGCCGACCATCTCCCCGGCTTCCGCGGGATCGATGCGGTCGTCGTGACGGCCCTCGAGCGCTTCACCGAGAGCGGCCGGCCTCGAGTGCGCAGTGCGCATCGAAGACCATTCGCTGGCCGACTGGAACGTGTCCTGGCGTCGGGTCACCTACATTCTGGCCGCTGATGAGCTGTACGTACCCTGGTCCGAGATCTACGAAGGCCTCGGCTCGGACGAGGAAATGTCTCGGTCCGAATTCGCCTACGGCCGCCACGACGGGATACCCGTACTGCAATCGGAACGCAATACGACGAGCGCACGGGCGGGGTGCACGGCACGAGGGAGCTGAAGGTCGTCGAGCGCCGATTCGGTCCGATCCCCGAGGAGGAGTTCGACCCCGACCGCTTCCTCGATGGCCCCCAGGTGAAGGAAGTTCAGCCCGACCCCGAATCTGACGAATCCTCGCTTCTCCGGCGCTGGTTCTGGCTGCCGTTCCCGATCGGTGCGCTCTGCCTGATCGGCGGCGCGGTAAACTCGCTCGGGACGCGAGGGGATCGCGTCCAGCCCGCTCCCATCCTCTAACCCGAAGACCCATGCACAAGAACATCTACATCATCGCCCTGGGCGCCCTCGGACTGAGCGTCGATTTCTCGCCGGCGCATGCCGAGCGCATGAGCTACCTCGACAACGGCACCATGCGGATCGGCGTGGACCTCGACATCGGCGGCACGATCACATTCCTGTCGCGGTCGAAGGAGGGCGCGAACCTGATCAACTCGCACGACCTCGGCCGGCAGGTCCAGCAGTCGTATTACTCGGGCCCGCATCCGTACGGCAAGGCCCATCCGGGCTGGAAGGACTGGCCCTGGAACCCGATCGGCTCGGGGGACGTGTACCGCCACCCCAGCCGGGTGATCGAGCATTCCAACGATGGCAAGACCCTGTACACCAGGACGATCCCGATGCAGTGGGCGCTCGACAACGTGCCCGGCGAGTGCACCTTCGAAACCTGGATCACTTTGGAGGGGCCCGCGGCGCACGTCCGGTGCCGGCTCAACAACAACCGATCGGACCGGACGCCGTACCCCGCGCACGACCAGGAGTTGCCGGCCGTCTACACGATCGGCAAGCTGTACCGACTGTTCACCTACGACGGCGACCGCCCATTCGAAGGTCAGCCATTGCGGCAGGTCCAGAACGCCGGGCCGCCCTGGACGGGTTGGAAGGCGACCGAGAACTGGGCGGCGCTGGTGGACGACCGGGGCATCGGCGTCGGCGTGATCCATCCGGGCGTCTACTCATTCATCGGCGGCTTCCACGACAAGCCGAACACGGGCGGCCCCAAAGAGAACCCCACCGGCTACATCGCGCCGGTGCGTCAGGAGATCCTCGATCACAACATCGTCTATGAATACCGATACATCCTGGTCGTCGGGACGCTCGAGGATGTCAGGGCCGCCGCGGCGGCGAACCGCGTCCGGGACACCCGCCCGGACGACCGATTCGACCGCGACCGCCGCCACTGGATCTACCACAACGCCCGGGACGCCGGCTTCCCGATCGCGGGCGGCCTGCGGATCAAGACGACCGGGGATGATCCCCAGTTGATCGGTCCGGAACGATGGTGGCGGGCCGAGGACGCGCCCAAGCTCTTCATCCGCGCCGCGTTCCGCACCCGGGGCGATCAGGTCGAGGTCTTCTGGAGCGTGCCCGGCCAGGGCTTCAGCCCCGAACGCCGGGCCACGCTGACGATCCGGCCGGATGGCCAGCTACGGACTTATGAGGTCGATCTCGCCGCCGCCCCCGGCTACAAGGGGACCGTCACCGGCCTGCGGATCGACCCGCCCGACGCGAGCGGACCCGACGACGAGGTGAAGCTCGAGTCGATCTCGTGGAGGCCGGAATAGGAGCCGTGTGCAGAATGTCCTGCACATCACCCTTGACGAACCGTCTCGATGTGCAGTAAGATCTGCACATCGAGGTTCAACCGGTCGAGAGGAATCCGACATGCCGAAGTTCACGCCGGGCGAGCTGAAGGTGATGCGGCTGTTGTGGGAGCACGGCGAGCTGAAGCCGGTCGAGCTCCAGGAGCGGTTCCCCGAGCCGATCAAGAACCCGGCACTGCGATCGTATCTCACCACGCTGCTCGACAAGGGGCACGTCACCCGGCGGCTGGTGGGCAAGGCCTACTACTACAAGGCCGCGACCCGGCCGCGGTCGGCGTTCCGGACGATGCTCGGCGAGCTGGTCAACACCTATTGCGGCGGCTCGGTCCAGAACCTGGTGATGAACCTCATCAAGTCGGAGCGGCTCAGCGAGGAGGAGCTGCTCGCGCTCAAACGGCTGGCCGAAGGGGACGATCGGAAGCCGCCCGCCAGCAAGAGGAGCCGGAAATGAGTCTGCTTTCGAACTGGGCCGGCTCCCTCGCGAGCCTGGCGGATGCCTCGATCGGGCTGGTGCTCCTCGCCAAGTGGACGCTGCTGCTCGCCGCGGCGTGGCTGACTCACGCGGCGCTCGCTCGTCGCAATCCGCGGTGGCGGGTCGCCCTCTGGCGCGGGGCCATGCTCGGCGTCGGCCTCATCGCGGCGCTCGCGGCGGTGCCTCCCATGGTCTGCTTCCCGATTGCCACCGACCCGCCGCGAATCCTCGCCGAGCGACATGAGGAGATCGGGGAGTCACCCCTGCTCGTTTCGGCTCGTCCGGCGGCCGTCGCCGCGGGGATGGATCGACGAGAGACCGGTTTCGCGTTCGCTCAGGAGATGCCCAGCCCTGTGCCCGTCGCGGTACCGGATGCGGTGGAGTCGCCAACGATGCCGCCGCTACATCGGATTCAATCCTGCGCACTGTGGGTCTGGCTGGTCGGCGTGATCATCCTGACCGTCCGCCTGATCCTCGCCGGACTGGCCCTGGACCGGCTCGTCCGCCGGTCGTCCGAAGCCTCGGATGATCTGGCGCGTAGAATGCCGGGCGGTCGCCCAGCAATTGGGCTGCACCCGCGCCGTCCGCGTCGTCCATTCGGTGGACGTCGCGACTCCCTGTCTGGCCGGGCTGGTGCGACCCGTGCTGGTCCTTCCGTGCAGACAGAGCCAGGGACAGGACGACCTGCGCGCCATCCTGGCCCACGAGCTGGCCCACGCCCGCCATCACGACCTGGCCTGGAACCTCGCGGCGCATCTCGCATCCATCCTGCTCTGGTTCCACCCGCTGGCCTGGCGGATCCGGGCGGCGCACGCGTCGGCGTGCGACGCCGTGAGCGACGCCGTCGCTGCCGACTACGTCGGTGATGTCGGCTCCTACGGTCGGACCCTGGCGCGGCTGGCGGTCGAAGCCTCCTCAACGACCCCGGCGCACGTGCTGGCGATGGCACGGACGTCGGACGTCCGGCGCCGCCTCGATGCCCTCAACCGGCGGGTCTTCGGGACGTCGCTCTGCTGGAGGCGCGTCGGGCCCGCGCTCGTCGTCGTCGGCCTGCTCTCGGCGGTCATCGGCGGCTTCGGCTTCACCCGCGCCGAACAGGCCGCCGAATCCCGCAGCCCGGCAAACGCCCGGGAAGCTGACGCTCCGCGCCGTCGCCGCGGCGACCGATCGGCCGATCGAGGGCGTTTCCATCGAGTATCGAGGCCGCTTCGACGGGAAGGACCGGAAGGGGACGGTCGCCACCGGCAAGGACGGACTGGCGACGATCGAGTATCCGCCCGACGTCCACATCGAATACTTCGAGATCACCGCCCGCAAGGCCGGGTTCGTGCCGCTCTGCTTCGTCTGGGACGACGAGAGGCACCCGGTGGCCATGCCGCCATCGAAAGACCTGCGCTTCGAGCCGGGCACGACCATCGGCGGGATCGTCCAGGATGAGGCCGGGCAGCCGATCGCGGGCGCCCGGGTCGAGGTCGTGGGGCCGCCGACCGAGTGCGAGGCGCACGAACCGCGTGTTCACGATCGGCACCGCGGAGACGGATGCCCGGGGCCGTTGGCGGCTGGACGTCGCGCCGAAGGACCTGAGCGACCTGTCCGTGCACCCGAAGCATCCGCGCTACATGCAGCGGCCCGGCGAGCGCATCGCGGAACCTCGACGGCGCGATCGTCCTCACGCGGGGGCTGACGGTGACCGGGCGGGTCGTCGATGCCGGCGGCCGGCCGGTCAAGGGGGCGAGGGTCCAGCTCGGCAACAAATTCGGCAGGTCTCCGTCCCGGTCGGGACGACGGACGATCGCGGCGCGTTCACCCTGGAGCACTGCGAGGCCGGCCCGACGACCGTCACGGTCCAGGCCGAGGGCTACGCGCCCGGATCCAGGACGTCCAGGTCGAGGCGCGGACCGAGCCCGTGGTCGTCACGCTCTCGGAGCGGGCCGCGACCCTCCGCGGCCGGGTCGTCGAACGTCGAGGGCAAACCGGTCGCCGGCGCCATCGTCGGCGCCGACACCTGGCGCGGGCGGCGTTCGCTCGAGTTCCGGGTCACCACCGGCGCGGATGGCCGATTCGAATGGCGGGGCGCGCCGCAGGGACGTCGTCATCTACGACGCCTTCAAGCCCGGCTACATGTCGAGCCGACAGGTCCCGCTGACCGCGTCGGATCGCGAGCAGGTCATCACGCTCCACCCCGAGCTGGTCATCACCGGCCGCGTGACCGACGCCGAGACGGGCCGGCCGGTGCCGGGATTCCGCCTGGTCCGCGGCCAGAAGTATCCGGCGTGGCCCCGAGATGCGACTGGGCCGAGAACGAGGCGGTGGAGGTCGCCGGCGGCCGATACACGACCCGGTTCGACGAGCCGATGCGAGGCCTTCGTCCTGCGGGTCGAGGCCCCGGGTTATCAGCCGGCCGAGTCGCGCGCCTTCCGGTCGAACCGAGGGGAGCCAGACCTTCGACTTCGCCCTCCTGCGCGGCGGGGGATTGTCCGGGGTCGTCCTGCTCCCCGACGGCCAGCCGGCCGCGGGTGCCGAGGTCATGCTCGCGACCGAGGAGTTGGGCTACCTCATGACGGCGGGGCGATACGACCGCAAGTCGAACTTCCCGATGGTCCGGACCGGCCCCGATGGCCGGTTCGCGCTCCACCCGAAGGTCGACAAGTACCTGCTCGTCGCCGCGAGCGACGCCGGCTACGCCGACGCCTCCCAGGACGAATTCGCGAAGTCAGGCAAGCTGGTGCTGAAACCCTGGGGGAAGATCGAGGGCGTGGTCTGGATCGGCGCCCGGCCGGGGACCGACGAGGAGATCGTCTACGTCGGCGACATTTCGTTGCGTGGGGGGCGCCACTACGGCCTCGACTACGGCTACCGGACCAGGACCGACGCTCGGGGCCGTTTCGCGTTCGATCGCGTGGTCCCCGGCCGCGGGACGGTGGTTCGCTCCCTCAATCAGAACACCGCGTGGGGTTGGCACGAACCCGTCGAGGTCGAGTCCGGACGGACGACGCGGGTGCGGGTCGGCGGCCGGGGCCGCGCCGTGATCGGCCGGCTCATCCTCGACGGCGAGCCCGGAACCCCCATCGACTGGACGCAGAATCCGCCGGTGGTGATCCACGGTCCGCTCGGCCAGTCCGAGTTCATCTCGAATCTCGACAAGGATGGCCGGTTCCGCGTTGAGGACGTCCCCCCGGGCAAGTATCGATTCCAGGTCGGATCGCCCCCCCGGGACAGGGGCGTCGAGACGCGGATCCGCTGGTCGGAGCGCGATCTCGACGTGCCCGAGGCCCCCGCCGGCCAGCGCGGCCAGCCGCTCGACCTGGGGGCGATCGAGGCGCACCTCAACCTGGGTGTCGGTGACGCCGCCCCGGACTTCGACGTCGAGCGGATCGACGGGAAGGGGAAGGGAGATCGTCTCCGGCTCGGCGACCAACGAGGCAAGGTCGTCCTGATCGACTTCTGGGCCACCTGGAGCGTGCCCTGCGTCGCCGAGCTCTCCGCCCTCGCGGACATCCAGAAGACCTTCGGCGGCGACCCGCGGTTCCGGCTCATCAGCCTGTCCTGCGACGACACCGCCGAGCCGGTCCTGCGCGTCATCAAGGAGAAGGGACTGGCCTGGACACACGGGCTGGCCGGCCAGTTCGGCTCGGGCGCCAGGGCACGTTACGATGTCCGCGGGATCCCGTCAACATTCCTGATCGGCCCGGACGGGCGCATCCTGGCCAGGGACCTCCGCGGTGCCGCGCTGAAGGAGGCCGTCGCCAGGGCCCTCAAGGCCGACGACGAGAGCAAGGGGAGGCCGAAATGAGCGAATTCGCGATCATCTCCGAGGCCGTCGCTCGCCTGTCCGACGCCGGGACCGGCCCGGTCCTCGTCGCCAAGTGGACGCTGCTGCTGGCCCTGGCCTGGCTGGCGAATGCGGCGCTGGCCGGCCGCAACCCGCGATGGCGGGTCGCCCTCTGGCGCGGCGCCATCGTGGGCATCGTCGCGGTCGCGGCGCTGGCGGTCGTCCCGCCGATCGTCCGATACCCCCTCGCGCCTCGGGTGAATCCGGTCCCCGAGGTGCGGCACGAGCCGCGCGAACTCCGGCACGAATCGGTGCCGCCGGCGGTCGTCGTTCCGGCACCGGCCGAGCCGGGCCCGGCATCGCACGACGCAAGCCCGTCGATTCCCCGCCCCGTCCCCGAACTCGCCGCGGTGCCTCGCCCGGTGGGAGCGACGACGATGCCGACGGCCGCGCCGGCCGCGGTCGCAGAGCCATGGCACTCGCCGGTGCCCCGCGCGACCGGATCCTGGGTCGTGTGGGTCTGGCTGGCCGGCGTCGTCATCCTGACGGCCCGGCTGATCCTGGCGGCCCTGGCTTTGGATCGCCTCGTCCGTCGATCTGCCGACGCGCCAGACGACATCGCTCGAGAATGCCGGGCGATCGCCGAGCACCTGGGCTGTACCCGTATCGTCCGCGTCGTCCGCTCGGCCGACGTCGCGACCCCCTGCCTGGCCGGAGTGCTGCGCCCCGTGCTGCTACTGCCCGGGCACGATCGCCAGGGGCCGGACGACCTGCCCGCGATCCTGGCTCACGAGCTGGCGCACGCCCGCCATCACGACCTCGCGTGGAACCTCGGGGCGCACCTCGCTTCCATCGTCCTGTGGTTCCACCCGCTGGCCTGGCGGATCCGCGCGGCCCACGCGGCCGCTTGCGATGCTGTCAGCGACGCCGTGGCCGCCGATTACCTGGGCGACGTGGCCTCGTACGGCCGGACGCTCGCCCGGCTGGCGGTGGAGGCCTCATCCCCGGCTCCGGCCCACGTGCTGGCGATGGCCCGCACGTCGGAGGTCTGGCGGCGGCTCGATGCCCTGAATCGACGGGTCTTCCGAAACCCGTTGTCTCGGAAATACGCGTTACCCGCGTCTGCCGCCGGGGCCATGTTGCTGGTGCTGATCGGAGGCTTCGGGATCACTCGAGCCCAGGTGTTGAAGGCGAGTCCGGCGGCCGGGGCCGACGATCCTCCCAGGGCCGCGGCGCCGATCGAGGCCGGCCGGCTGGTCTTGCGGGCCGTCGAGGCGGCGACCGGCGAGCCGATCGACGGTGTCTCGATCGAGTATCAGGGCCGGTTCAACGGGAACTGGCGAAGAGGGACCGTGACGGCCGGTGAGGACGGCACCGCGGCGATCGAATGGGCGGCTGGCGAGCGAGTCGACGAACTCCGGATCATCGCCCGCAAGCCGAAGCTCGTGCCGATCCGAATCGCCTGGGACGGCAAACGGCACCCGATCCCGTCGGCCGCGACCAGGGAGCTCCGCTTCGAGCCCGGCACCACCATCAGCGGGACGGTCAAGGACGAGTCCGGGCACCCGATCGCCGGTGCCACAGTCGACGCCTTCGGGCAGCCCAGCGAGCCCGATGGGGCAATCGGCAATGTCCCGCTGGGGACAGTCCAGACCGACGCCCAGGGGCGATGGCGGCTCGACGGGACTCCCAGGGACCTTTCGAAGGTCTGGGTCGCGGCGAAGCACCCCCGATACCGGGAGCCAGCCTACGACACGGTGGCCTCGATCGGCCGCGACAGTACGATCGTCCTCAAGAAAGGGCTGACGGTGACCGGCCGGGTCGTCAACGCCGCGGGCCGGCCGATCCGGGGGGCCCGGGCCGTCGCGGGCCGTGACGCCTGGGGGAACCAGAGCTCCAAAGGCGCGACCGACGAGCGCGGCGCGTTCACCGTGGAGAACTGCGACGCCGGCTTGACCATCCTCACCGTTCAGGCCAATGGCTTCGCCCCGCAAATCCAGGACGTGATCGTCGGTGAGCGGACTCCGCCCGTGGTCGTCCGGATGACCGAGCCCGGCGCGACCGTCCGCGGCCGGGTCGTCAACATCGCGGGCCAGCCGGTCGCCGGGGCGTTCGTCGCCGCCGATACCTGGCGCGGGAATCGTTCGATCGCGTTCCGGGTCGACACCGACAAGGATGGCCGCTTCGAGTGGCGCAGTGCGCCCAGGGACGTCGTGCGCTACGACATCGGCCGGGAAGGCTACATGGCCAGCCGCCAGGTCGCGCTGATCGCCTCCGACCGCGAGCAGTCCGTCATCCTCTACCCGATACTGACGATCTCCGGCCGCGTGACCGACGCCGTCACCGGCCGGCCGATCGAGACGTTCCGCGTCGTGCAAGGGCGCCCAATCGTCGGTGGGGATCGAATTCACTGGTCCGAGGACCGTGGTGTGGACGAATCGGGAGGCAAGTTCCGCTCGGAGTTCGACGAGCCCAGTCCCGCGCTGTACGTCCGGGTCGAGGCGCCGGGCTACCGGACGGCCGAGTCGCGCGCCTTCCGGCCGGACGAGGGCCGGCAGACGTTCGACTTCGCCCTCCGCCCGACGGCCGCACTCTCGGGGGTCGTCCAGCTCCCCGACGGCAAGCCGGCCGCCGGGGTCGAGGTCGCGCTGGTCACCCAGGGGCACACGATCTCCTTGCAATCGGGCCGCTTCGAACGCGACGCGAACGTCCCGAGGTCCACGACCGCCACCGACGGCCGGTTCGCGTTCGGGCGGCCGGCTGGCGCGTTTCTGCTGATCGCCGCGGGCGACGCCGGTTTCGCCGAGGCCGCGTCCGATGAATGGGCGAAGACAAACAAGCTGACGCTGCAACCGTGGGGACGGATCGAGGGCGGAGTGCGGATCGGCGCCCGGGCGGGTGCCGACCAGGAGGTCACGTTCCAGCCCACCCGGCCCCCGCGTCCCGGCGGCTTCTTCGTCTTCAGCTACGGCTATATCGCGCGGACCGAGGAGCGGGGTCGATTCGCGTTCGATCGGGTCATCCCCGGCCCCGGCACCGTCTCGCGGGTGATCGTCGCCGACATGGCCGGCGGCGGCCGGATGCACATGCCGTGCTGGCCGGAATCCATCGAGGTCAAGCCCCGTGAGACGCTCGAGGTGAAGATCGGCGGCCGGGGCCGCCCGGTGATCGGCCGGATCGCCCTGGACGGCACCCCCGAGATGCCGGTCGAACTGGACGCAGAACGATCCGGTGGAGATGGAGGTCTTCCGCGACAATCCGCAGGAACCCTCTCGCCCCTGGTATCAGCGACTTTTCGGTCGTGCGCCCGCCCCGGCCCGCCGCGACAAGCCGGTTGAGCCTCCCCGCCCCTGGTATCGGGTCGCCGCGAAGATCGACAGGGACGGGCGGTTCCGCATCGAGGACGTACCCGCGGGCCGTTACGAGTTGCGTGTCCCCGTCAAAGCGATCGGCGACCCCGACCCCTACGTCGGGGCGAGCGAGATCGGCCGGTTGAAGATCAACGTCACCGTGCCCGAGATGCCCGGCGGCCGTTCGAACGAGCCGCTCGACCTGGGCACGGTCACGGCCAAGCTGTTCGAGACCACGAAGGCCGGCGACCTCGCGCCGACTTCAACGTCCGGCGGATCAACGTCAAGGAAGATGAGCGGATCACGCTGAGCGACCATCGAGGCAAGCTGGTCCTGGTCATCTTCTGGGCGACCTGGTCCAGGGCCAGCGTCGCCGAGATGATCGCGCTGAAGGACGTCCAGGCGGCCTTCGGCGGCAATCCGAGGTTTGCCATGATCGGCCTGGCATGCGACCAGAGCGCCGGGCCGGCCGAAGAGTCTCTCCGGCAGAACGGACTGGACTGGACCCAGGGATTCGCCGGCAACTGGGGCATGCAGGTCGGGAAGAGTTACAAGCTCCGCGCGATGCCCGAGACCTTCCTGATCGGCCCCGACGGCCGCATCCTGGCGAAGAGCCTGCGCGGGGCCGCGCTCAAGGAGGCCGTCGCCAAAGCCCTGAAGGACGACGGGCTCTTCGCCGGGCGTCGGTCGGCGCCATAGGAGAGTTGATCTCAGCCCGCACTCCGCCGATGATGGTGGCGTTGTCCGGGGCGGGCATCGCCTCGCCCCGGAGTGCTTTCCGTCGATCAAGCCCTCAGCAAGCGAGAGAACGACATCATGTACAGGCGGCTTTGTCTCATCCTGGTCGCGGGCGTGGCCGCGGTCGCGGCGACGGGCGCCGGGCCGGATCGGGCCCAGCAAGGTTCAACGAGCGGCGGGGACTTCGTGCCCCTCTTCAACGGCAAGGACTTCACGGGCTGGCACGGCGTGGCGACCATGGACCCGCGCAAGTTCGCCGCCATGAGCGCCGACGAGAAGGCCAAGGCCCTCGAGAAGGGCGCCGAGGACCTCAAGAAGCACTGGCGGGTCGAGGACGGCGTGATCGTCAACGACGGCCAGGGCGCCTACCTCACCTCCGACAAGGACTACGGCGACATCGAGCTGAAGGTGGATTTCAAGATCGGCCCGCGGGGGGATAGCGGGGTCTACCTGCGCGGCAATCCGCAGGTCCAGATCTGGGACTTCACCGAGCCGAGGTACGCCCGCATGGGGGCCGACAAGGGCTCGGGCGGGCTCTGGAACAACGGCTCCGGCGCGCCCGGCAAGGACCCGCTCGTCCGCGCCGACAAGCCGATCGGCGAGTGGAACACCTTCCGGATCATCCAGATCGGCGAGCGGACCACCGTGTACTTGAACGACAAGCTCGTGGTCGACCACGCGCGATGGGAGAACTTCTGGGATCGGAAGCAACCCGTGGTCGCCCGCGGTCCGATCCAGCTCCAGACCCACGACCACGAGATCCGCTGGCGGAACATCGCCGTCCGCGAGATCCCGCCCGACGAGGCCAACAAGATCCTCGCCGAGCACGGCGCCCAGGGCTTCCGGTCGATCTTCAACGGCGAGAACCTCGCCCAGTGGGCCGGACCCATCGAGAATTACGAGGCCGTCGCCGGCGTGATCCGGTGCAAGCCGCACAAGGGGGGCGTCATCTACTACAACGAGGAGTTCAAGGACTTCGCGGCGCGGGTGGAGTTCAAGCTGCCGCCGGGCGGCAACAACGGCCTGGCGATCCGATATCCGGGCCACGGCGACGCCGCCTACGACGGCATGACCGAGCTCCAGATCCTCGACGACGGCGACCGGCGGTACGCCGGTTCGCTCGACGCGCGCCAGGCGCACGGCTCGGTCTACGGCATGGTGCCCGCCAAACGGGGATATCTCCGTCCGGTCGGCCAGTGGAACTTCGAGGAGGTCACCGTCAAGGGCTCGAAGATCAAGGTCGAGGTCAACGGCACCGTGATCCTCGACACCGACCTCGCCGAGGTCAAGGAGTTCATGCACAACTCACCCCACCCGGGCAAGGAACGCACCTCGGGCTACTTCGGCTTCGCCGGCCACAGCGACCCGGTCGAGTTCCGCAACGTGTCCGTCAAGCCGCTGGATTGACGGGTCGGCTCATCGGCCGAAGTCATCGGAAACAAGGGAGAGGCATCGCCATGAAGGCCAATCCCGGGACGCCCAGGCCGCCAGCGATCGCGCTGGCGGCTGCGTTGCTCGCGGGGATGTTGGCGTTCCAGGCCGCGCCGGGCCAGGACACCGGCGCCGGCCTGAAGGACGCCGCTCGCGGCTTCGCACGCCGGCAGGTCGAGGGCTGGTTCCGGTCCATGAACCGCCCGTTCCCGCCGTTCCGCATCATCGGCAACATCCACTATGTGGGGGCCTCGGACACGGCGTCGTACCTGATCGCGACGCCCGAGGGCCACATCCTGATCAACAGCGGGTTCGAGGCGACCGTCCCGCTGATCCGCGACTCCGTGCGGACGCTGGGCTTCCACTTCGAGGACATCAAGGTCCTGCTCGCCAGCCACGCGCACATCGACCACGCGGGAGGCCACGCGGCCGTCAAGAAGCAGACCGGCGCCCGGATCGTGATGAGCGAGCCGGACGCCGCCCTGCTGGCCCGCGGCGGCCGGGGCGACTTCCTGCCGGCGAGCGATGAGGTGCTCGGCTACGAGCCCGCCCGGGCCGACCGGATCATCCGCGAGGGTGACACACTCACGCTCGGCGGCGTGACCCTCACCGCCCACCTGACCCCCGGGCACACCAAGGGCTGCACGACCTGGATGATGCGGGTCGAGGACGACGGGAAGCGCCGCGACGTGGTTTTCCACGGCGGCACGACGATCCTGCCCGGCGTCCGGCTGGTGGATAACCCCGAGTATCCGGGCATGGCCGAGGACTACGAGCGGACGTTCCGCGTACTCAAGAGTCTCCCGTGCGACGTCTTCCTCGCGCCGCACGGGTCGCAGTTCGGCCTGGCGGAGAAGTCGCGGCGGCTCTCGGCCGGCGAGACCCCGAACCCGTTCATCGACCCCGAGGGATACCGGACGTTCGTCGCCAGTGGCGAGGAGACGTTTCGTCACCGCCTCGGTCGGGAGCGGCGCGGGCGCGGCGAAGAACGGGAAAAGAAGAGGAACCATGAATAACGCGAATTCACACGAATGGGATGCGAGGAGGGGGCTTTCATCGAGCACCCGGCGGTCGAAATCCCTGTTTTATTTATTCGTGTCCATTCGTGTTATTCGTGGTTCCTCTTTTCTTCCCATCGATCCCGATCTATCGCTTCGTGGTTCTTCACTCTGAGGCGAGGGCGAATGGATACGATCGACGTCTCGGCGGGACAGCCGGCGTCCGGTCCGCCGAAGGTGCCGGGCAGGCCGGTGGTGCTCGTGCCGTATTACGCGGCCGTCGAAAAGGAGTGCGACGAGGGCCTGCGCGGGATCGGACTGGCCGGGGTCCAGGTCCGGCGGGCGTCGTTCTCGGCCATCGATCTGTTGCGGAGCGTGATGCTCTCGCAGGCGCTGCGGGACGGCTTCGACCGCTTCCTGTTCATCGACGCCGACATCGGCTTCGACCCGTCCGACGCGCTGCGGCTCCTGGCCCGGCCCGAGCCGGTCGTCGCGGGGGTCTACATGAAGAAGACCGGGCGCGATTACTCCGGCGCGTTCGCCGCCGGGGTCGACCGGGTCGTCTTCGGACCCGCCGCACCGGGTCCTTATCCGATGTTGTACGCGTTCGACCGGCTTCCTGCGCATCCGGGCCGAGGTCCTGCACCGGATGATCGATGAGCTGAAGCTGCCGCTCTGCCACTGGGGGCCGATCAAGGACTTCTACCCGTTCTTCCTGCCGATCTGCGTGCCCGACGGCCGCGGCGGCACCCGCTACCTCACCGAGGACTACAGCTTCTCCCACCGCCTCCAGCAGATCGGCGTCAGCCCCATGGCCGACACCACCATCAAGCTCTACCATTTCGGCAAGTACGGCTTCAGCTTCGAGGACCTCAACCCCCGGCAGCGGATCCTCAACTGCACCCTCGACATCGACTATGCCGAGGGTGAGGACCGGCCGTGAGCATGGGCCGCCAAGGGCCACCGCGTCACACGACCGGCCCGTTGACCTGCGCCGATCCAGCCTCCTCGGAGAACGCCTGCTGGCGCAGGGCGGCGGCGCCGAGCAATCCGCCGAGGCCCATCGACTCCACCGCCGTGCTGGGCACCAGCATCAGCGCGCCCTTCTCCTTGAGGCCCTCATAGAGGATGTTCATGGCCCGGAGGTGCAGCGCCGTCGGGTTGTGCTGGTACGATTCCGCGGCCTGGGCGAACAGGTGGGCGATCTCGACCTCGGCCTGGCCGAGGATGATCCGCGCCTCCTTCTCGCGGGCGGCCTGGGCCTCGCGCGACATCGCGTCCTGCAACGACTCGGGGATGATCACGTCGCGCATCTCGACCGACTGCACCGAGACGCCCCAGGGATTGGACCGGTCGTCGATGAGCTTCTGGAGCTGCGCCTCGATCTGCTCGCGGCCGCGGAGGAGCACCGTCAGCGGCGTGCGGCCGATGATATCTCGCAGCGCCGTCTGCGCGGCCCAGCTCACCGCCAGCTTGTAGTCCTGGACCTCCAGCGCCGCCTTCTCGGGGTCGTACACCATCCAGAACAGCACCGCGTCGACATTCACCGGCACCGTGTCCGAGGTCAGCGTCTGCTCGGCGGCGAAACTTGTGGTGATGACCCGCTGGTCGATCCAGGAGCTGACGCGGTCGATGCCGGGGATGATCCAGAACAGCCCCGGCCCGCGCAGGCCCGCGTACCGGCCCAGGCGCAGGACGACGCCCCGCTCCCACTGCTGGGCGATCTTCGGCGATGCCGCCATGATGAGGGCCAGGACGACCCCCACGAGACCCAGCGCCGGCTGGCTCCACACCGCGGCGGCCAGGACCGCCGGGCCGATGCCCGCCACCAGCATCAGGAACGAGACGATGTTGAACCGCAACGGATCGGTCGAACTGCGACGATCCTTGGTCCCTTCGATGATGCTCTTCGAACTAGCCATCGGACTGCTCCCGTTTCATGTCAATCCAGCGAACCTTGAGGAAATTGATCGCTTCGTCGGGCGAGAACCCGAGCGTGGCGGCGCCGGCCAGGAAGCGATCCGCCAGCGCGACGAGCAGCCGCTCACGGTCCGGCGGCGCGGAACCGTGTCCCCCCGCCTGCCGGATGAACGTGCCGACTCCCCGCCGCGTCTCGAGCACACCGGCGCGCTCCAATTCGGAGTACACCTTCGCCACCGTGTTCGCGTTGATCTTCAGGTCCACCGCGAGCTGCCGGACCGTCGGCAGCTTGTCTCCCACGCCCAGCCGACCCGTCGCGATCGCCACCCGGATCGCCCGCTCGAGCTGGGCGTACAGCGGCGTCGGGTCCCTCTCGTCGATCGCGAACATGGCCTGAGCGTGATCCTGTGGTCCTTGTGCGATGGGGATGACGATCGTCGGATCGATCACGTCATCCATGACGATCCGACTCCGTGAGAATCGAGCGTCCCGACCGTGCACCACCCCATACCGTGTACCACTCCGTATCGTCTGCGCCCTGCCCTCGCCGCCGCGCCAGCGCCGAACGCAACGCGAGCCGGGCGGGGGGATAGCGCCGGCCGTTCAAGAACTGGCCGATGATCGTCGATCGCACCGCGAGGTCGTAGCTGACGAAGAGGATGACGGATGCAACGACCAGCACCATCACCGCCTTGAGCAGACCCGGGATCGGCAGGCCGTACATCAGCACCTGCAGCCAGTACACCAGCGGCAGGTGGGCCAGGTAAACCCAGTAGGCCGAGTCCGACACGTATCGCATCACCGGGTCCGGACGTTCGAAGAACCTCGAGAAGAGCCCGATGAACCCGAATACGCACAGCCAGGCGATCGCCGACCCCGTCGCCGCGATCACCGGCTTCGCCGACGCCGAACTCTCCGGGTCGAAGAGCGAGTCGAGGCGGCCCAGGAAGATCACCAGCAGCAGCGCCGCGACGAGCAGCCACGCGATCGGTCGCCGCTGGAATCGAGGCAGGAGGTCCACATTCCGGTAGAGCATCCACCCGAACCCGAAGAACGGCCCGTAGGTCAGCAGCGCGAGGGGGTTCGGGATGAAGAGCGGGAACTCGTTGGAGAAGAGTCCCGCGGGGCAGAGGAGCAGCGTCAGGAACGTGGCGGCGATCGACACCGGCAGGATCAGGCCCGTCGTCATCAGCCGCCGATAGACGCCATTCACGGTGCGACCGACCGCACCCTTGCCGAGCCTGCCGACAGCGAGAAAAATGAGCGATCCGAGGTAGAACCACATCAACGCATAGAGGAACCAGAGGTGCAACGGGCCTATGAACAGGAGGCTGTACAACGGCTTCCACTCGTCGATCCAGCCGATCTGGCCAGTCCGCCACCACCGGAGCACCGCCGCGCCGGGTGCCTGGCCCGCCCGTTCGGCGCATCCGTAGAGGAACGCCGAGATCGTCGGCGGAAACAGGATTAGCCACCCCACGACCAGCGGCAGGAACACTCGATGGAAGCGGTTCCGCATCATGCCTCCCCGGCCGCGCCGGGCACAGAGCAGCGCGGCGAAGAACCCGGCCATCACGAAGAAGACCTGCATGCGGAACGTATGGATCCCGAAGAGGACCATGTCGCAGACCCGCGATGGGTTCCGATCCTGGAACTGGATGCCCGGCGTCTTGGCGGCCGCCAGGTAGAAGTGACAGGAGTGGAGCACGACTCCCAGCAACATCATCACCGCACGCAGACTGTCGAAGGCGTGATATCGCGGCGATGGATTCGATGAATCGTCCATCGGGTTGCGCCCCCCGTGAGCCGGTATGAACAACTTCTCGCACCCTTTGCCCTGTTGTTCTACTTCAATAGTACAAGTCGAGTACAAGGACGTCAAGCAGGAAACGGTCCGAGTTCCATGGGAGGGCGCGCGACGCCGATGAGGCCGGGTGGAACTCGTCGTCGGGCGCCGAGTGATGCGTCTATCTTGGATTGACGGGTTGGAGTCCCGGCTTCAGCCAGTCTTTTCCGCCTAAAGGCGGGACTCCAACTACCCAATCGAAACCTGATGAGACACTAAATAGATCCGCGCAAGAGTAGGGTGGGCTCTGCCCACCGATGAGGGCCTCTCGTCGGTGGGCAGAGCCCACCCTACATCCCGCTCGTCGCCACTTTCCCCATTGGGTGGATCTATTTAGCCCGATAGTCGAGTGCCCAGGCGATTCAGCTCGTGGATGACGGCGTCGGTGCTCCGGTCGGCGCTGCGGGCGAGGTTCGAGCCGGTGGTCTGGGCCTGCCGGACGAAGTTGTCGAGCCTGGTGAAGAGGTGATTGGGGATGTAGATCTCAGCCCTGGTCGTCGCCTGATTCTCGACGCCGCGGGCGACGACGAGCCCCTGCTCGGCGCGGGCGGTGATGTCCGCGGCCTGCTGGAGGATGCGCCGATCGCGTCCGACGGCGGAATTCGCCCGCGCGGCGAGCTGATCGTAGGCGGCATAGAGTCGTCGATGGGCGGCGTTCAGGGCCTGAAGCGTATTGGCCTGGATGGCCTCGACCTGGTGATAAGCGGCGCCGAGCTGCCGCGGCGTGGGCGTACCGATGGGCTCGGGGTGGATGGGGACGGGGTTGGTCGGCGAATTCGATCCGGCGAGCAGCCTCCGCGCTTCGAGCGATTCGACCGCCGGTCGGTGGCGCCTGCGATCGGACATGAAATCGGCTCCTTCCCGCGGGCATGGCCGTGACGTGAGGGCAGGGTTCACCATCGGCTATTCTATCACATGCCCGCGGGTGCCGCGGCCGCGACCTCACGGCTTCGGTGTCGCGGATGCCGACTGCGGCTTCTTCACGGCCGTGACCGGGACTGTGCCGAGGTCGAGCGGATCGTCGCTCCGGCCGCCGGGCATCGCGGGGACGACCACCTCGAGCCGGGCCGTCGCCAGCACCTCCTGGCCCAACCCGACCTTGAACGGATCGCTCGGCGGCTCGTTAACCACGATGAGGAAGTCGTACGTGCCGGCCTCCACATCCTCCACGCGGAACGACCCGTCGGCCTCGAGCTTGACGGTGTAGCCTCCTCCCGCGAGGCGGGGTGCCTTCCTCAGGCCCGAGAGGATGAGCGCGGCCGGGATCGGCGGGACCTTGGGGATCAGGTTGTTGCTGCTGAAGGTCCAGTCGATCGGGCCGGCCAGCCCGGCGGGAGCCTTGACCTTGCCGACGACCGGCCGGCCAGTGCCGCCGACGTCGACCCGGGCAGTCGCGCCGGGCGCGACCTCGACCCGGGTGGTGTGACTGAAGCCCCACGTCTGGCTCGAGGGCATTTGCTTGATCAGGATCTCGCGCGAGACCGCGACCTCGCCCGGCATGACCCGATCGAAGGTGAACCGGCCCGCGTCGTCGGTCGTGGCCTCGCCGCTCCACCAGGGGATGGCGGCGGGGGTGTCGCCTTGACGATCGTAGCCGAGCTTGAGCCTCTGACCGGCCCCCGGCCGTCGACCGATCCGCAGTGTCCCCTCGATCCGCCCCCAGGGCCGGACCGTCAGGTCGACCGGGGGGCGAGCGTCCGCGTCGCGGATCGTCCGCTCGGCGAAGCCGCGGTCGTGGAGCACGACGATCGTGTAGGGCGGCTCCTGCGGCGGGAAGGAGAGACGGCCGTCGCCCGCCGTCCTGGCGATCCGGTGATCGTTCCCCTTCGGCGCCAGGCCGTTGGTGAGGAACGCGGGTTGCGATGGGGACACCAGCACGACCTCGGCCCCGGCCAGCGGCGCGCCATCGGCGAGGTGGACGACGCCCGAGATGCCGGCTGCCTTGTGCAGGGTGAAATTGACCACCGGGTCATCCTCGTCGTCGCGGATCACGCGCGAGACCGCCGGCATGTAGCCGTCCGCCTCGACGCGGAGCCGTCGGCCGTGCTGCTCCGTGAACGGGATCTCGAACCGACCTCTCCTCGCCGGACGGGCCCGGCTGCGGTCCCAGTAAGGCGAGAAGCCGTTGCCCGAATCCGTCCCCGGCACCAGGGTGAACGACTGGACCGCGTGACGAGTCTCCGCGTCGACGACCGTCCCGCGCACCTTCGACTGCCTCGCCAGCGCGATCGTCAGGTCGCCGCCGGCCGGCGGCACCTCGCGCCGGTCGGACCCGAGATAACCCTTGAGGCCGACGTGGATCCAGAAGGAATCCGGCGGCGCGTCGGTCCATCGGAATTCGCCTTCCTCGTCGGTGGTCATGCGCATGTCGAGCGTCCGATTGCCGCGCCAGCCGTCGACGAAGACGGTCGCCCCGGCCAACGGCTCGCCCCTGGCATCGACCACCCGGCCCCGGATCGTCCGGCCCTTCTCGAGGCGGACATCCACGGGCGCAAGGCCGGGCGCACGACGACCTTCTCCAATGCGGGGGCGTATCCCAGGGCCTGGACTGTCAGCACCGTCTCGCCGGGCGGGACGTGTGCGAACCGGAACCGGCCGGCCTCGTCCGACTCGGCGCGGGGGACGTCGCGCCCGAATTGATCCATGCCCCGTAGGATCCTGCGCCGGGGATCGGCCGGCCCGCCGGATCGACCACCCGGCCGGTGACCTCCAACCCTCGGGGAAGGACCGTCGCCTTTCCGCGATGCAGGTCCTCGACCTCCCGGGCCGTTGACACGGTCACGTGCTGGTAATCCGGGTGCGTGAACTCGAAATACAGCCGACTGCGGTCGATCCCGGCCGGCATGCCATCGAACCGCCATCGCCCTTGCTCATCGGTCGTGGCGGGAGCCGGCGGCTCGAAGTCCTCGCGCAAATACCGGATGTCCGCCGAATTCGTCCCGATCGTCGCGGCGACCTTCACGTCAGCGACCGGCCGGCCCTGCTCGTCGCGCACCACGCCGCCGATCGCCTCGACCGGGTACAAATACAGGGTATACGACGCGGGCATCTCCTCCTCGCGGACCGGGCTCGGGAACCACAGGGTGACCGCGGAGAACCCCTCCTTGCGGACGACCACCGACAGGAATCCCGATAACGGCCAGGGGATCGTGACCGCCGCCCGCCCCGCGCCGTCCGTCGTCAGGCGATCCCGCGGATTCCTCTCGACGTTCACGGTGAGTGCGGCGCCCGGCAGGGGCTGACCGGTCCGCTGGTCCACGACGCGGATCTCGATCGAGGGACCCTCGCCCTCGCCCTTGAGGTCCTGGGCCGGCCGACCCTGGCCGGTGTTCGGCAACGGGACCGGCGCGGGTCCGTCCCGGCCCTCGCGGGCGAACGAGCCGCCGAGGACCATGAGCCAGGCCGTGCCCACGGCCAGCATGATCGCGGCGGCGGCCAGGAAGGACGCCGCCAGCTTGAGCTTGGCGATGACCATGGCGCGGAACACGCCGTCGGCCAGCTCGAAGGCCGCGGTCGAAGCTGTGGCCGAGACCGCCGTCGCCGTGGCGGCGCGGCTGAGCGTGGCGACCGTCGCGGCGACGAGCGGGGCCGGGACCGCGGCGGCTGTCGCCTCACCGCCCGCGGCCAGGGCGGCTAGCCCGACGGCCGGAGCCACGCCGCGACGGACCAGCCGGTCCTTGAGCTTCTGGCGCGCCCGGTCGAGCCGCCCGCGTACGCTCCCCGCCGAGCATCGCAGCTTACGCGCCGCCTCCTCGTGCGTCCGGCCTTCCACGTAGCAGAGCACCACCGGCCGGCGATATCTCTCCGGCAACCGGTGGATCTCCTCGTCGATCAACCTCCGGAGCTCGTTCTGTTCCAGGTTCGTATCGGGCTGCACGACCTGGGGCCGGGTGGCCTTGCGCTCTTCGGCCGAGCGTCGGGCGGCGCGCGCCCGGATCCGGGCGGCGACGCGGTAGGCCACGCCATACAGCCAGGGGCTCAGCGCCTCCGGATCGCGCAGCCCGCCTGCCTTCCTCAGCAGGACGAGAAACGTGGCCTGGAAGGCGTCCTCGACGTCGCGCGGATCGCCCAGCGACCTCCGGCAGACGCCCAGCACCATCGGACCGTGCCGCGTCACCAGGGCCTCGAAGGCCCCCTCGTCGCCGGTCGCGAACCGACGCAAGAGCTGTCCCTCGGACAGCCCCGTCAACGACCCCTGGTTGAAGATCCGCTCGATGCCTCGCAGGAACACGCCCTGTTGTTCGCGCGCCATTGTCGTCGCCTCCCCCGGTACTTGTGCGTTTCCTGCTTCTCTACTGTACCGAGGCCGGGGGGCTCCATGGTATTTCTCTCAAGTGATGGCGGCCATGGAGTTTGGAGCCGGGAATGAAGGTGGGCCGGCGGTCCGGTCCGGACGGGAGGGCGCAAGGTGCTGGCCCTGTCCCGCGCCTCTATTCCTCCCGCCAGGTCACATCCTCGGCCCGGAAGAGTTGATCGCACCCCAGGCAGCAGACGACCACCGGCTGACCGGATTCCGCCCGGACGAGGACTCTGGCTCGCTGTCCTCGACCACAATCCGGACAGTCGATCTCGCCGATGGATGGGCCACTGGGACGCGGCGTCTGAACCATGGTCGACCCCGACATGCACGACCTCCGCCCAGGGGATGCGAACGATAGAGTACGTCACGCGTCAAAACGTGGTATTTGCGCAAAGGACATGCCGTTGTCTCGGATCTGACCGAAGGCGGGGGTGGCCTGCCCTCTTTCCGGAAGCCAGCGCGACGGTCCGGCGGAGTCAGCCGGCCGCGCTGGTCCTGCGAGCGTCCCGGGCGCGGAGGAACTCGGGCAGCCCCTCCGCCGGCAGGGGCCTGCTGAGGAGGTAGCCCTGGATCTCATCGCAACCGGCCTCGGCGAGCGCGTTCCGTTGCTCGGGGGTCTCAACCCCCTCGGCAAGGACTCGCATCCCCAGCGCATGACCCACGGCGATGATCGCCCGGATGATGGCCACATCGTTGGGATCCGCGATCAGGCCCCGGACGAAGGCCTTGTCGATCTTGAGTCGATCGAACGGGAAGTGGCCCAGGTAACTCAGCGACGAATAGCCGGTGCCGAAGTCATCGATGCTGAGCCGGATCCCCAGCCGGCGCAGGTCATGAAGGGCCGCCGCGGTCGCCGGGATGTCGGACGCCAGCAAGCTCTCGGTCACCTCCAGCCCGAGGCCGGCGGGGGCGAGCTCGGTCTCGGCAAGGGCCGCGGACACGGTCGCGGTGAGGTCGTCGCGCTTGAGCTGCACGGCCGAGATATTCACCTCGACCCGCAAGGGCGGCAACCCGGCGTTGCGCCAGGCTTGGCACTGGACGCACGCCTGGCGCAGCGCCCATCGGCCCAGGTCGACGATCAGGCCACTCTCTTCGGCGACCGGGATGAACTCCCCCGGCAGGATCAGGCCCAGCTCGGGATGCTGCCAGCGCAACAGGGCCTCGACGCTCACGATCCGCCCGCTGTCGCGGAGGTCCGCCTGCGGCTGATAGTACAGCACGAACTCCTGTCGCACCAACGCAACCCGCAGGGCGTTCTCCAGGGCCAATCGCCGCTGGACCCCGGCATTCATCCGCTCGCTGTAGAACTCGAAGGTGTTCCGGCCCTCGGCCTTGGCCCGATACATGGCGAGGTCGGCATTCTTGACGAACTGGTCGCAGCTCGCCTCGTCGCAAGGGAACAGCGCGATGCCGATGCTCGCGGTCGTGTGGATCTCTCGCCCACCCAGCGGGATCGGCCGGGCCAGCGCGGCCAGGATGCGGCGGGACAGGGCGGCCGCCCCTTCGGCCCCCTTCGGGTCCGTTTGGATGATCGCGAACTCGTCCCCCCCAGGCGGGCCACGAGGTCGCCGCCGCGGACGCTGTGTCGTAGCCGGTCGGCGACGAGCCTCAGGAACTCGTCGCCCGCGGCATGCCCCAGGCTGTCATTGATGAGCTTGAAGCGATCGAGGTCGAGCAGCAACAGGGCGAGCATGCGCCCGCCGCGTCGCGCCTGCTCCAGGGCACGGTCCAGCGCAGTCCTTGAAGATGACGCGGTTGGCCAGGCCCGTCAGCGAGTCGTGGTGCGCCAGATACTCGATCCGTCGCTCCGATTCTCGGCGCGGTGATGTCTTCCTGGATCGTGACGAAGTGCGTGATCGCCCCATCGGCGCCGCACAGCGGCGTGATGATCTGGTCGACCAGGTAGGAATACCCGTCCGCGTGGCGCTGGGCGAGCTCACCGCGCCAGGTTTCTCCGGCCGAGACCGGCTGCCGGATGGCGGCGCGCATCCAGGCCCCCGGCTCGCCGTCGGACAGGAACGGGGCCGTCCGGCCGATCATCGCGTCCAGGCCGAAGCCGCTGAGGCGGCAATAGCTCGCGTTGGCCCATTCGATCCGGCCCTGGCGATCGGCGATGATGATCGCGTTGGGCGCCGAGGCCAGGGCGACGCCCTGGAGGCGCAACCGGCTGAGATCGGCGGCGCGCCCAGCGCCACGCTCATCCGGGTCGTCACGTCCTTCATGTGGCGACACAACTCGTCGTCGAAAGTACCCAGGCGTCCCGCGTAGAGCGCCAGGATGCCCGCGACCTGGCCCTTGAACGAAAGGGGTATCACCAGAGCCGAGCGGAAACCCGCCTGGAGGGCCCGCTGTCGAAATTCCAGGAAGCGCGGCTGATCCCAATCGGCGACCTGAAGTTGGCCCGTGCGGATCGCCAGCCCTCCGGGGCCCTGACCTTCGGGCGTGTCGTCCCATCGCACGCGGAGGGTGTCCAGGTAATCGCCCTGAGCCCCGCCGTGTGCGCGGATCGAGACCGAGCCGTCGGCCTCCTTCAGACCGAACCAGGCCAGGCAGAACCCATAGATCTCGACCAGACGACGACAGATGAAGCCCATGATGTCATCGACGTCCTGCCCGTCGAGGATCCGCAGGTCCACCTCGTGGAGCAATTCGTTGCGGGCCCGCTCGCGCTTCTGGATCGTGATGTCGTTCTTGATGGCCAGGAAATGCGTGATCCGGCCGTCTGGGTCGCGGACCGGGCTGATCGTGGCCGACTCCCAGTAGAGCTCGCCGTTCTTCTTGCGGTTACACAGCTCGCCCACCCAATCGGCGCCGCCGAGGATGGTCTCCCAGAGCGCACGGTAGAACTCGGGCGGGTGGATCCCCGACTTGAGGACGCGGGGGTTGCGCCCGATCGCCTCCTCAGGCAGATAGCCCGTGACTTCGGTGAACTTGCGATTGATGAACTCGATCTCGCCTCGAGCATCGGTGATGATCACGGTGCTGGAGCTCTGCTCCACGGCGCGGGACAGCTTCCGGATCTGCTCCTCGTTGCGCTCGCGTTCGGTGACGTCGCGCGAGTTGACCACGACGGCCAGCTTCGGGTCATCCCATGGATGGACATGGCCCACGGACTCCAAGGTGGTGTAGGAGCCATCCCGGCAGCGAAACCGGTAGCAGACCAGGGCGGGGCTTCCGGGGTTGGCCAGGGCGAACCGCAAGGACTCGATGACCCGGCCGGCGTCGTCGGGATGAATGAACTCGAAACATGACTGCCCGACCAGATCCGCCGCCGTGAAGCCGGTGAATCGCTCGACCGAAGGGCTCTCGTAGTAGATGATCCCCTGAGGGTCGATGACGGTGATCAGGTCGGTGGCGTTCTCGATGAGGGATCGGAAGTGGGCCTCGCTCCGCCTCAATGCCCCCTCGATTTCCCTGCGCTCGGTGATGTCCCGGGAGGCGAGGATCCCCGCGACGATCCGGCCCGACTCGTCGCGGAGCGGATTGCCGACCACTTCGATCCAGATATAGGAGCCGTCGGCCTTCCGGAGCCGAAGCTCCGCAAGCACGCCATCGACCCCGTCCAGGACCTTCTGAATGAGATCCTCGGCGGCGACCCGGTCCTCGCCGTGGATGACTTCGATCGCGCTCCGGCCGAGGAACGCCTCGGCGGGATAGCCCAGCGTGGCCAGGGTTGCCGGGCTGGCGTACCGGACACTTCGTGCGGGATCGACCTGGACGACCATATCCAGCATCTGGTCGGCGATCTGCTGGAGTCGCGCCTCGTTGAGCCGCATGGCCCGATCGGTGACCTCGCGATCGAAGTAGTCGCGCAGGAGTCCGCCGACGGCCTCGACCAGGGGCCGTTCCTGGTCCTCGAGGACGAACCCATCCTGCGAGTCCGCTTCGAGCGAGACGACCTCGATGGCTCCCCTTTCGTCGCCGGGGCCGGTGAACTCGGTCGCAAGCACGTCCCGGCCCGGGCCGAAGCCCGGCGTGGCCGCCTCCTCGCCATCGAACACGACGCGGACCGCGATCCGTTCCGGCCGTCGGAACGCCGACCGAAGCAGGGCGCCGATCGAGCCGAGCAGTTCGCTCGTCGGCAACCGCCCAGCCAGCAACAGACGCGCGACTTCCGCCAGGATGGAGAACCGATCGCTCTCGAGCGACTCCGTGCCCCGGACGGCGCACGGGCCGACCGGGACGCGGACCTCGGGAACATCTCGAACGCGGAGATATTCACCGACCCGCCCGGTAGCCGAGCGACCCCGGCGCACATGCGGGTCGCTCTCATCCAGAATCGCCTGCTCGTCGATCATAAGCCGGTTGGTTGCATGGGATCGTGCGGCACCCTCTAACGTCGGGTCCACTCAAGCTTAGATCATGGGGGGGCCTGGCCACGCGGACCTCAGCGAGTTCTCCCACCCCGATGACTCGGAGACGGCCCGTCCGCCCGGAGGTTGGGCCGATCTCTTCGGCCACAGCCGGTTGAAGTGTTATGATCACCGATGTGCTCGGCAGGGCAGTTCGCAAAGCTCGACCGCGTGGCACTCTCTGTCCCGACGGGCCTGCACGAGGAGGTGAAACATGCAAAGCGATCGAACGGCCTGGTTCCAGGGCGGTGGCGTTGCCCAGTGCGAGGTCATCCCGCCGCTTCGAGCGGACGCCTGGCGGCTGATCCTGCTCGGGCCGCCGGGGGTCGGCAAGGGGACACAGGCGCAACTGCTGCAAGAAGCCCTGGGCGCCTGCCATCTCTCCACCGGCGATCTCTTCCGCAATGCCCAGTGCCAGTGCGAGCCGACGCCGGCCCTGCAATCGGCCCTGGATGCCATGCGGCGGGGCGAACTCGTGCCCGATACCGTGGTCGTGTCGATGGTTCGGGAACGGTCGGGTTGCCTCCGCTGTCGGGGCGGGTTCTTGCTGGATGGCTTCCCACGCACGGTGGCCCAGGCCGAGGCCCTCGACGCCCTTCTGACCGACCAGGGAGTGATCGTGGATGCGGTCTTGAGCTACGAGCTCCCGCTGGAGGAGATCGTGGATCGGCTGGGCGGCCGCGTGACCTGCGAGGGTTGCCGGGCGGTCTATCACACGAGCGCCCACCCGCCCCGAGTCGAGGGCGTCTGCGACCAGTGCGGGGGTCGCCTGATCCAGCGCCAGGACGACCGCCCCGAGTCGATCCGGGTGCGCATGCACGCCTACGAACAGAGCACCAAGCCGTTGACCGACTACTACGACGGACAAGGCAAGCTCCTGACGATCCCCGCGATCGGTACGCCCGGTGAAATCCTGGAGCGTTCGCTCCGAGCCCTGAGCGCCCGACAATCGACGGAGGCCGGCGTCCCGCGTCAGTGACACCGGTTCTCCGAATTGAGCCGGTTTCCGGATTCGCCCTCGCGTGACGCGTCGAGCCAAGAACTGCTGCACGTATTCAAGAGGACTCGGTCGTTTGCGGCCTGAGACCGCCCAGCGGCTGTCCGACGAATCCGCGTTCGGTTCTACTTATTGCCGCGCAAGGACTTATGACTCCGACGGCCGGTGAATGAATGACGCGATGGATCTCCGGTGTCTGCAAGTCGGAGCGGCGTGACCTAGGTTTCCTTATAGGACTCCGCTCGCGACGGGCGAAGTCAGGGTCCCGATGGCCCGATCGTGCCGCCTTCACCGGCGGTGCGACGGGTCTTTTCATGCGCAAGGAGGATCCGGCCATGGTCAACCTGAGCAGGTCATTCGAGTCGAACGCACGGCGAAGGCCTTGGCGACGGCTCCTACATCCGATTGCGAGTGGCTCACCCCTCACACTACCGCGCGGCCCATTTGCTGTCGTCCCTGGGGGGAAGCCGGTGTGTGTCGGTCGCGGAGCCGTCGTACAGATTCGTCACGCTCGCGGCACGGGACGAGGCGTTGCAGGAGGTCCGTTGCCGGATGGGCTGGTCGGTCGCGAGCCCTTTCGACATACCGCGAGCCCTGTTCCCGGCGCAGTGGTTATCGGGTTGCCGGATGAGCTAGTCGGTCCCGAGTCCTTTCGACGGTGATCCGGGGCGGCGGGGCGATCCGACGACCCGTAGGTGATCGGCTCTTCGATCGAGGCGGAGAACTGCGGACGCCCCGGCCGTCGGGGTCGAGCGGCTCCCCGCAGAGATGTCCTCAGACGGAGTACCTCGGCGGCGACGACTTCGTTGGATACGTCCGGAATCGGAAGTTGAGGAGATCCTCATGAAATGCATCGTCCGCAATGTCGCGGAACGCGCGGATCGTTACTTGCAACGCCGTCCTCTCTCGACGCTAGCCTGTATCATCGCCTTCTTCCTCGCCGCCGAATCCCTCGTCCTCTGGGGAATCCGGGCGGCCTTCGACGAACACCGCGAGGCGACGGCACGCCCCGTCATCGCGAGCCCGCTCGACGACGTGTGAAGCGTGTTGCGAGGGGATTGAGCGACGTCTGAACGAGATCGGCGCCGTGTTGGCGCGGACCGACCCGGACTGGACGGAAATGCCGATCGCGCCGGCCCGTAGCGGTGGCTGCCCAGCCGCGATCCACTCTTCACTCCGCCGTCGCGTCGTGATATCGGCGATCCCCGGCCGCGCGATCCCGTTGACCGGCTCCTGCAACCGGTCCCGCTCGCGGGCCGGTTCGGAGGCGGTCCGGTACACGGGGATGCACGCCCGCCGGCCGGGCTGCTCGTCCCCGAGATTATCAACGGGGCCCGGCCAATTCGAGCGGCGTGACGCGCCGGATCGACTCGCGGACTCGGACCGGCGGTGAGCAGGACGCGGATCGGAGAATCGGGCGGCTAGCGTAGCCGGACAGGAATCATGCGAGGAATTCGGATTCGGTGGTAGGTCGGGCCGCGACGCCCCGAGGTCGGCCCCCGACAGCTCCGCCGACCCAGGGAATCCTGGCCATCTTTCGGGTCGTTGCATCTCCTGGGGGTGATTTTTGTAACCGCCGGGCCCGATGGGAATACTCATCTCGGGAGGGTCCACGCGAAGATGTCGTTGGGTCGCCCGCAAGGTGGGCACCCGTCCGCTGATCCCCGGGAACAACCGGTGGGTGTCGCCTCCCATTCCTCGGTCAAAACACGTTCCTCCTACACTCTCTCGGTCCCAGAGTTTGCCCACTCCGTCGATGCGGGTGTTGGAACTTCCTCATCCCGGAGACGATCATCGTCGAGTCAGGCGGTGCGAAGCGGAGGGCTTTGTTCGAACCATCTCCTGCGAGAAAAGGAACGGCATCTATGAGGAAGCAAGACGACTTTCGGCCCAACGTATGGCATAGTCTGGAAGTCCGGATAACCCCGAGCGCCGTCGGCCTCGCGCCGGCCGCTGAGGTCGTGCGGATCGACGCCCATGTCCAGCATGCCAGGGTCCATCCCCACTCCGCGGTTCACCATAAGGTCCACCACCACGCTCCTCACGAGGTTCACCACGTGACTCATCAGGGTGGAGTGTCCCACGGCGGCGGGTCCTACGGCGGCGGGTCCTACGGCGGCGGGTCCTACGGCGGCGGGTCCTACGGCGGCGGGTCCTATTGAGGAGCCGCAACAGGGGGCATGGGTCAGAAACGCAAATCAACCGACCTCGTCCCGGCCGAGATCGCCGATGACGCCTATGAGGCGGTCCTGGCCGATGTCTCCGACGTGCTCGAATCGGCCCGGCGCGCCGCCGCCCGCTCGGTCAACGCCGTCATGACGGCGAGCGACTGGGGGGTCGGGCGGCGGATTGTCGAGGCGGTCCAGGTCGGGCAGCGACGTGCCGATCACAGCGCGCAACTCGTCACCCGTCTGGCCAAGGACCAGGCCCGGCGATTCGGTAGGCCCCGGTCGGTCCGCTGTAGGAGCCGGCTCCGGCCGGCGATCGGTCTGGCCCGGGCCCGGGCGAGTCATCGGGCCGGACGGTCGGCGGACCGGCGGGGGGCGGGACGCGAGTCGGGGAACCGGGCGGCGAGGGGATCGGCCGATATCGGCGACATCCCGATTTTTCGCCTCCCCCGCGGCCCCTGTCGACGTGTCGGCCGTCATGCGGTATCTTTCGAAGATGTGAAGAGATCCGGCGGCCTCGACGGAGGGCCAGCAATGGCGACGACGACGGAAGCCAGCCAGACCCTCGAACCCCTGCAAGGGGGAGGGTCCATCGTCGTCCCCGGCATCGACTGGCACGGGTACGAGACGATCCTTCAGATCTTCGGCGATCGACGCATCCACGTGACCTACGACCAGGGGACAATGGAGGTCCGCATGCCCTCTCAGCGGCACGAGCAGGCGGGTCAATTGTTCGGCTTCTTCGTCCTTCAGGTCGCCGATGAGATGGAGGTGGACTATGAGCCGCTGGGCATGACCACCTGGAAGCGGCCCGACATGGAGAAGGGCCTGGAGGCGGACCAGTGCTATTACATCCGGAACGCGGCGATCGTCCGGCAGAAGGACGAGCTCGACCTGGAGGTCGATCCGCCGCCCGACCTGGCGATCGATATCGACATCACATCGAGCTCCTTGAACCGGATGGCCATCTATGCCGATCTGCGCGTGCCGGAACTCTGGCGCTACGACGGCGAGAGTCTGGTGATGTACCAGCTCCAGCCCGATGGCGAGTATCGACCGTGCGCCACGAGCCTGAGCTTCCCCGGCCTCCGGCCGGCCGAGGTCGTGCGATTCATCGAGCGCGGCCGGACGATCCCGAAACGCCAGTGGGCGCGCGAGATCCGCGACTATGTCCGCGCCGAACTGATACCGCGCCAGAATGGCGGCGGACTCGTCTACGAAGGCGGTCCGCCGCCTGCTTGAGATCGTCGAGGGTTGCTCAAGGCCGGTTGAGCCGGAGGTGGCCTTCGGCATCCGCGTTGTGGAAGTCCGCATGGACCAGGGGTCGAGGCATGAGTCAATCCCTCCCGGAGACCCGGCGGGCCGGATTCGGCCGGGTGGGCGTCAAGAGCCGACTCGCCTGCTCGGGCGTCTGTCCGCCGAGCGTCGCCGGCGCATTCCGTCCGACGGTGGGAGACTCCGGGATGTGCAGTCTGCCGACGGGCCGATTCCCGGACACGCAGGATCGCGAGCTTCAGACGACCGCCCCGGACGATGCCTGGGATACCAGGGGTCGCCTCATGATCGCCACGACCTCGCCGTACAGGCCGCCCGCCACGACGTCCGGGGTGTCATGCTCGATGTCTTCCGCCTTGCCGAGCTTGCTCGTCCATTGGCCTCCGGGTCGCTGCCGGGCGGCGTGGGTGTAAACCAGATTGTTGCCGTAAAGTGCCACCTTCTCGAAATCCAGCTCCAGCCCGTCATCGTCGCAGGGTTCGAAGCCCAGGGCCTTGAAGGCATCTTCGAGAGCGCCGATGCTGTATTCTTGCGGGGGAGAGGCGACGGGCCAGTAGACGCCCGGCTGCCACCAGTGTTCGGTATCGCCGGCGGCCCACGCGACGCAGTTGTATTCGATCGCCGCCGGACTGGTGAGGCGGTGGTTCTGCGGCGTCAGGCGAGGGAAATCGCTATCAGCGTCCATGCTCGATGAGGCCCCGTTCCTCCCCCCACCGGATCCAGGCCTGGGCCATCTGTCGCACCCTGCCCATGGCTTCCGGTGGTACGGGGTTCTCCTCGGTGATCGCTTCCAGGGCCCAGAACCAGTGATCCGGCTCGCGGCGCAACTCCTCGAGGATCAAGGGCACGACAGTCGGTCCCATACCGATGATCCGCTGATAGGGCCGCAGCATGGCCATCTGCGCCGAGTTCGAGAGGCAACGCGACTGCTCCTTCCACTCCGCGGCGAGGCGATGGAATCGCTCGGCGATGCCGCGCTCCGGGACAATCCCCAGTGCCGAGGACGGAAGCTGAGACATCGTCGTGCGCTCCCTGCATGATTGGGGCAGGCCCGGGCCGGGTACCCGGTCCACGGTAAGTTCTCTACCATCCTATCGAACGGCCTCGTTCGGCCCAAGGGGAATCATGCGGGACGGTCAATGTGACGGAATGGGGCGCATGACCCCGGCGATAAAGGGAGAAGATGTCGAAATCGAGCACGTACAGGCTCATAGCCGGTCCGGGTCGTCCTCGACTTCCTGGCGGTAGGCCTCGACCGCCTCCCTCCAGCGATCGAAGAGCGGATCGTCCTTGTAAATCCCCGCACCCAGATAGGATCCAAACTGATGGGCCGGCACCTCGATCGACGTCAGGATGGTGCCGGAAGCGGCGCGTGTCTGGATCAGGTCACGCAAGTGGCGCAAGGCCGCATCGGGTGTGTCGCCCTGGGCCGTCAAACCCAGAGGGTCGGCGCTTCGGGCCTGGAAGCCGCCCCCGGGCAACGGCTCGAGCAAGACGGGGATCTCCATCGTCGATCTCCATGGCATCAGGCCGTCATCGGGTCCGGGACACCCGTATTCTATTCGGCTTGACGAACGACGACAAACCGGGTCGCCGCAAGCTGTCGGGCCGACCGAAGGCGATGTCCGTTCGATTCTCGGGACGGTCGGGCCCTCCGGGATCGAAACCGGCGTGACCCCAGCGTCCGCGACTTCATCCCGATCGGTCCGTCGCTTTCCCGCCCGCTCGCGGACCGGACCGGTACGGATCGGGCCTGATACCCGCCGATGCCCGCCCGCGGTCCGGTCCGGTCGTCGGCCGCGATCGGCCCCGGCGGCCGGGCGGGTCTCCGGGACCGGCCCGATACCGTCGCCGTCGGAGACGAAGTGGCCGATCGGAGCCGGATCGGACGGTGGCCGGCGAACCGGCCGACCGTACCACGGAGACAAGGGCTCTCGCCCCC
Source organism: uncultured Planctomycetota bacterium (assembly GCA_963815795.1). Taxonomy (GTDB): domain Bacteria; phylum Planctomycetota; class Planctomycetia; order Isosphaerales; family Isosphaeraceae; genus JAKAUH01. Next base: position 520,567 of record CAWFIC010000019.1, read on the forward strand.
CCCGACCCCGGGCCCGTCGTCGAGGTCGGGATGCTGAGGGTGTGTCGGGATGGACGTCCCCAGGTCCGACGCTCCAGTCCGAACAGCTCCGCTCCGATCGACCGCCGTTTCGGGGCTCGACATCGGAAGAATCGCCGGGTCGGATCTTTCAAGGCTTCCGGGGTGTCCTCAAGGTCGAGAGGAACTCGACGAGGTCGCGCAGCTCGGGCTTGGAGAGCTTCTGGATGAGGTCGGCGGGCATGGCCGAGGGGCCCCGCTTGCGCTCCTCGATCGCGTCCTTGGGGACGTCGACGGGCTTGCCCTCGGCCGTCATGAGGTGGACGGCCTTGGCGTCCTCGCCGCGGAAGACGCCGGTGATGACCTGGCCGTCGGTGGTGGCCAGGACGATCGACTCGAAGCCCTGGGCGATCTGTTTGTTGGGCTCGACGATCGACTCGAGGATGTAGGCGCGATCGTGGCTGGCGCCGAGGCCGGTGAGGTCCGGCCCGACCTCGCCGCCGGGTATCTCGCCGTTCCGGGCGCGGGCCTTGTGGCAGCGGAGACACTCGGTCTCGGCCTTATCGGTGAAGACGGCGCGGCCGCGGCGGGCGTTGCCGCCGGCGAGGGCCTCGCGATAGGCGGCCAGCGGGTCGCCCTTGGGCTTGGCGTCCTGGTAGGCGCGGAGCTTGTCGCGGACGTCGGGCTCGGTCCGGCGGCCGGCGGCCTCGATCAGGTCGAGCTGGATCTCGGGGGCGAGCTTGCCGGCGACGAGCTGGTCGAGCAGGCGGAGGATCGCCCGGCGGGCCGCGTCGCCGCGCAACCCGCCCAGCGCGGCGATGGCGCCCTGGCGGTCGGCCACGCTGCCGCGCTCGATCCGCTCCTGAACCAGCGGGGTCGCGGCGGCCGGGTCGACGTCGGCGAGGACCCGCAGCGCCTCGGCCCGGCTGCGAACGCCGGGCATCGCGCCGGCCCGTCGGGCGGCGTCGGCCCGGCGGGGGTCCTTCAGCGCGTCGAGGGCCTTCAGCGCGGCGGCGCGGGTCCGGTCCGCCTGGTCGCGGTCGGCGACGAGCCCGGCGAGGTCGGCGCCGGCCTCCTTGAGGCCCAGCTCGGCGGCGGCTTCCACGGCCGCGACCCGGACCGGCTCCGGCGAACCCGAGACGATCGCCGTGAACCGCGGCTTGAGCGCGTCGGCGGCCGGCCGGGCCGATCGCGGCGGGATCGGCCGCCAGAGCCCCATCACCGCGTCGCGCCGGGCGGGCTTGCCCAGTGGCCCAGCATCTCCATCGCCTGCAATCGCGCCGCCGCGGGCAGGTCGGATCGGCCGGCGGCCTCGGCCATCGCGACGGCATCCGCCGCGTCGCCCCGCCGAAGATGCGCGTTGAGCACGCGGCGCAACAGCGGCAAAGGAGCATCCTTCGTCAACGGCAGGTCGGCCAGCGCCGGCATCGCGGCGTCGATCGGCATGTCGTTGATCGCCCGCGCGGCCTCGAGCACGAGCCGGGGATCGGCATCCTTGAGGAACCGGGCGACCTCCGGATCGCCGAGCCGCCGCATCGCCAGCAGGACGCCCATCCGCACCGACGGCGACGGATCGCCCGCCACACGCCTCAGCGCCATCAGGTCCTTCGAAGTCGAGCCGACCAGGCCCATCACGGCGGAGTGGCGCAGATACGGGTCCTTGCCGCCGTCGTCGCGGAGCATCGTCAGCAGCGGCGCGACCGCCTCCGCGCGGTTCAGCTTGCCCAGCGCGATCGCGGACAGCGAGCGGACCCGCGGGCTGTCGTCGCGGAGCCGGGCGACCAGCCCCTCGAATGCCTTCGGCTCATGGACTTCGCCCAGCACCTTGGCGGCCTGGACGCGGACCTCGGCCTCGCGGTCGTCGAGCAGCCCGCCGAGAAGGGCCCAGGTATCGAGCCGGTTCCCGTCCGACCGGACGCGTCCGACCTGGCCGAGCCCCCAGATCGCGTGTAATCGAGCCCGCAAGTCGCCCGACGAGGCGGCGACGGTTGCCAGGTCCCGGATCGCGGATTCGGGGGTGGGTGTCGAGCCGCCCTGCGCCGGCAGACGACGGAGCGAGCTCTCGCCGCGCGCCGCCAGCTCGAATTGGGCCTCCTGGCGGACCCGCATATCCGGGTGGGCCAGCAACCGCGTCAGCTCGTCGTTCGGGCGGTTGTCCATCCCCTCGGCGAGCAGCGCGCGGACCTCGCGGACCATCGGATCGGATCGACGCGACGGGTCGAAGACGCGGTCGATCCGCCCCTTGTTCGGCTTCTCCCAGCCCTCGACCCAGTCGCTGAAATAGAGGGCGCCGTCAGGACCGAAATCGACGTCGGTGGCCAGCGTGGACCAGATGAACTGCTTGGCATCGACCAGCTCGAACGACGCCCCCCTGGGCCGCATCGCGAAGGAGCGGATGCCGCTCTGGCCGCTCGAGCCGCGGAAGTTGACCAGGAAGAAATGCCGGCGATAGGCGTCGGGCAGCAGGCTGACGCCGGGTTCGTAGGCCAGGCCGGACGGGCCGTCGGCGATATTGGCGATCGGCGGGACCAGGTACGCCGCCTGCCCGTCGAACGCCGGGTGCCAGAGCTTCTCTTCGTTCCACGGGCCGCGGCTGACGGGCCCGGCGATGAACTGGTAGCCGATCCGCCAGCCGGAGTCTCCCCCCTCGATCAGGTAGACCCACCGCGCCTTGTCGCCGCTGTCGGAGTTGTTGTCGCCGGTGAACAGGTTGCCGAATTCGTCGAAGGCCAGCTCCTGGGGGTTGCGGAGTCCGGTGGCGAAGACCTCCAGCTCGGTGCCGTCGGGGTTGCAGCGGAGGACCGAGCCGGTGTCGGGGACGGACAGCTTGAGGTTGTCGAGCGTGGTGACGTTGAACCCGCGGTCGCCGATGCTGAAATACAGCTTACCGTCGGGCCCGAACCTCAGCCCGTGCAGGTCGTGCCCGAGGAAGCCGACATGCACGCCGTATCCCTGGTGCAACAGCTCGCGGCGATCGGCGCGGCCGTCGCCGTCGTTGTCGCGGAGCTTCCACAGCCAGGGGATGCAGGCGTACCAGACGTTCCCCTTGCGGGCCAAGACGCCGGCGCCGATGCCGGCGGCCGGGTCGTTGAATCCGTCGGCGAAGACGGTCGAGGCGTCGGCGCGGCCGTCGCCGTCGCGGTCGACGACCCGTCGCACCCGCTCGTGCTCGACCGAGTACTTGGCGAACTCGGCCCCCAGGTACTTGCGGTACATGGCCACGCGGTCGGCGACGGTCCGGCTGGCCAGGTCGTCGTCGAGCCAGTTCATGTGCCCGCGGGTGTCCGTCACCCCCGCGTGCAGGCGGAACGTCTCGGCGACGTACGCGACCCCCTTCTCGTCGAAGCCGAAGGCCACGGGGTTGGCCAGCAGCGGTTCGGCCGCGAAGACCTCGACCTGCAACCCCGCCGGCACGCGGAACGTCCGGATCGCCCGCGCCGCCTCGTCGGAGGCCGGGGCGATCTTCGGGGCATAGGGGTGGTCGCCCGGGTCCGAGGCCGCCGCGGCCTCCGGCTCGTCGGCGATGGAGATCGGGGGAACGGCCGCGAGGACCGCGAAGGCCCAGCCCCGGGCCAGGGCCGTGATCGAGCGATGGATTCTCATGCAATAGTCCGGATCTGGCGGCGGGATCGGCGCTGGTGGATTCGTCGGCAGGGCACGCTCCGCTCTCCGCGGGGATGAGGAAAACGGTCCTTCCCAGGATACGATCGCTCCCCGGCGGCTGGAAAGGCGTCTTGCCGGTCGGAGCGAGCCTCCCGCCGCGCGCCCCGGGCGTTGCACCCCCGCGATCGGCGCGGGAAGATGGCCCTCGCCGGCACAGGCGGGAAGGAGGCGAGCGATGCTCGAGGGGCTCGACGAGGTCGACTGGTCGCGGCTGAATCATCCCTACGGCGACGCGGGGGACGTCCCCGGCCTGATCCGCGACCTGGCCTCGGACGACGAGGAGGCGCGGTCCGACGCCCGCGAGATGCTGTCCGACCGCCTCTGCGAGTATGGGGAGATCGAGGTCACGACCCGCGCCATCCCGTTCCTCAACGAACTGGCGGCGCAGCCGGACGTCGAGGAGAGGGACGAGATCCTCGAGTTCCTGGCCGGCCTCGCCCGGGAGCGCCGGACCGCGATGCGGCTGACGGCGACGCCCGCCGGGGAGAGGACGACGAGCGCGCCGCGCGGCGCGCGCGGGGGCGGGCCTGGGAACGGGCGGCGCGCGGTCCGTCGAGGCCGGCGTCGCGACCTTCCTGGACCTGCTGGCCGACGCGAATCCGCGGGTCCGGCTCGCCGCCGCCTCCGTGCTGGGCCAGTGCGGGGGCCTGGCGGCGCGGCTGATCCCCGACCTCGTCGCCCGCACCAGGGCCCATCCCGATCCCAATACCCGGGCCGCGCTGACCATGGCGGTGCATTCGCTCGGTGCGGCCGCGGGCGAGCCGGCGCGGTCAACCTTGTCCTCGCCGAGCGGATGCGGCCGGAAGAGCACCCGGTCGTCCGGATGGTGGCCGCGGTCTGCCTGGCCGGGTCATCCCCCGGTGCGAGGCCGGCGAAGGTCGTCGAGACCCTCTGTGCGACGACCGAGGCCGCCTGGCGCGACTTCGAGGACATCGCGGGCGAGGCCGGCTACCGCATGAGCCAGGCGCTCGGGGGAGACCCCGAGGCGCTCTTCCGCATCCTGTTGGGACCGCTCGACAGCCGGGACCCGTACGTCCGGAACGGCGCCCGGAACGCGGCCGCGCAACTCTGCCATGAACGGCGAGCGATCACCCCTCGCGTCGCCGCCGCGCTGGGGGACCGGCTCGGCGCCGCCGACCTCGAGGACCGCCGCCAAATCACCGAGATCCTCTCCCGCCTCGGGGCGGCGTCGGCCGCGGCGGCCGGGCCGCTGGCCGCCGCCCTCGGCGACGATGACCCGGAGGTCCGGACCGGCGCCGCGATCGCGCTGGCCGGCCTCTGCGATCCCCGCGCCCTGCCCGTCCTGATCGAACGGCTGGATTCCTACCGGACCACGAGCATCTCGACGTGGGAGGCCCTCCGCGATCTCGACAGCATCTCCCGGATCGCCGAGGCCCTCGGCCGTCTCGGCGCCGCGGCCGGGGCCGCGGTCCCGACGCTCCTGGACCTGTTGAAGGGGCCGCGCGGCGAGCTGTTCCACGGGAAGTACCGGCCGCTCTCGATCATCCCCGCCCTGGGCCGGATCGGTCCCGACGCCTGGCCGGCGGCCTCGGCGCTGATCGCCCTGATGAAGGAGGAACCCATGGCGCGGTTGACCGCCGCCAAGGCGATCGGCCAGATCGGCGGCCCCGAGGCCCGGTCCGCGATCCCCCTCCTGGAGCGGTTGCTCCGATCTGCAGATGAGGCCGATGGTATCCTTGCGGCAGAGGCCCTCTGGCGGATCGACGGGCGAGCCGGACGGGTCCTGCCAGTGCTCATCGAACGGCTCAGTGCCGACGACAGCTGCAACTCGATGGCGGCCGAGGTGCTCGGCGCGATGGGCGGCGCGGCGCGGGAGGCGGTCCCGGTCCTCGTCGCCTGCCTGGAGGACACCTCGCTGCACGCCAGATGGGTACATCTCGAGGCGGCCGTCGCGCTGTGGCGGATCGAACATCGCGTCGACCGGGCGCTCCCGGTGCTGGCCGCGCTGCTCCGGGATCCCGGCGCCGCCGGGGCGCGCGTCGCGACGCGGGCAGCCGAGGCGCTGGGCGAGATCGGCGCCGAGGCTCGCGAGGCCGCTCCGATCCTCCGCGAGGCGGCCGCGGGGGATCTCCGCCCCTTCGGAGGCGCGGCCGATGAGATCGTTACCGACGACGACGCGTTCCTCTCGGCGGTCGCCGGGGCCATCCGACGGATCGAGGGCGGGCCCCAGGTGCGCCAGGGGAGGGCCGGCTTCCCGTAGGGTGGGCATCGCCCGCCGAGGCCGCGGCCACCGGCCCGCATCCCACCGGCCCGCGCTCGAATATTCGAAAGGCGCCTCGCCGCCGCGGGCGCATCTCAGAAGGGAGATCATCATGGCGACGAATCGCGGACGGCCGGGCTGGTGGCTCGCCCTGGCGGCCGGCTTGCTGGGATCGGTCTTCTGCGGCGCGGCGCAGGCCGCGTTCGCGCTGCGGGACGGCGACACGGTCGTCTTCCTGGGCGACAGTATCACGGCGGCGCGGACCTACGGCAAGATCGTCGAGAACTACACCCTGCTCCGGTTCCCCGGCGCAGGGTCCGCTTCATCAACGCCGGGTGGGGCGGCGACACGGCGGCCGGCGGGCTCAAGCGGCTCGAGCGCGACGTCCTCGACCGCGGCGCGACGGTCCTGATCGTCGCCTACGGGATCAACGACATCGGCTGGGGCCTCAAGGCCGACGCCGAGCACAAGCGGATCTACCTGGACGCGATCAACGGCATCGTCGCGAAATGCAAGGCCCGCGGCGTGCGCGTCTTCATCGGGTCGGCGGCGATCACCGCCGAGGATCCCGAGAAGGCCGAGCGAGGCTTCCTCCAGTCGATGTGCGACGAGGGGATGGCAGTCGCCCGGTCATCGGGCGAGCATTCCATCGACATCCAGCGCACGATGCGCGGATCCAGCGCCGGGTGCTCGCGGCCAACGCCTCGGCCGGGCCGAAGGACCAGGCGACGCTGCATGTCGCCGACGGCATCCACCTGAGCGACCTGGGGCAACTGGCGATGGCCTTCGCGATCCTCAAGGGCCTGGGCGCGCCGGCGGAGGTCTCATCGGCATCGATCGACGCCGGCGGGCCGCGGAGCCTCTCCGCCGACGGCTGCAGGGTGACGAACCTCTGCGCCGATGCCGCGGGTGGCCGGCTCGAGTTCGACCGGCTCGACGACGGCCTGCCCGTCAACTTCGGGGTCTTCGGGGCCTTGCAGTTCCGCTACGTCCCGATCCCCGACGAGCTGGACCGCTACATGCTGACGGTAACGAACCTGGCACCGGGCCGGTATGAGGTCCTTGCCGACGACCGGGCGCTCGGGACCTTCACCGACCATCAGCTCGCCCGGGGTTTGAACATCGCCTCGGCGACGGCCGACGGCTGGGAGCCCGGCGGGCCCTGGGACGCCGAGGCCGCCCTCCTGATCCACCTGACCGACGCCCGCGATCGGCTCGACCAGGCCGATCGGCTGCTCGACCATTACCTGCCCAGGCATCCCGAACGAGGTGCGCTTCGCGAGCAGTCGAAGGAGATCAACGGCCGGATCGAGGCGATCCAGCGGAGGCTGCTCAGGCCGCGGCCCTTTCACTTCATCGTGCGGCGGGCCGGAGCATCGTGAGTCGCGGACGGGTCGGGCAGCCGGAGGATCAGCGTGATGCCGTCTTGCCGCGCGGCGGCCACGTACCGGCCGTCGTGCTCGTCGCGGAGCGCCGCCCGGCAGGCGTGCAGCACCATCGGCCCGTGCCGCGCGACCAGCGCCGCGAAGGCCAGCTCGGACGCCTCGCCCGCCCGGCCGGCGAACCGCTCCAGCAGCTCGCGATCGGTCAGCTCCGCGGCGATCCCCTCGACGAAGATCGTGCGGAGGTAGCGAGCGGCGGAGTGGTTCTGTTCGATGGCCATCGGATTGGACCTCGGATCGGGCCGGCTCCCGGAACAACCATAATGCGGCGATCCGGCCCGATGGTTCCCGCGTTCCTCGCGGAACGTCGGAAAATGGTATTGTCGGGCATGATGGGCCATCTTCTCCCATCGACCTGGAGGTGACATGAGCGAGCTGACGGGACGCATCGCGCTGGTGACCGGCGCAAGCCGGGGGATCGGGCGGGCGATCGCCGCGACGCTGGCGAATGCCGGCTGCGACGTGGCGATCAACTACCGCGAGCGGGCCGACGATGCCGCCGAGACGGCCCGCACGGTCGAGGCGACCGGCCGGAGGGCATTGACCGTGCCAGCCGACGTCTCCCGTCCGGATGAGGTCCGGCGGCTGGCCGATTCGGTCGCGAACGGCCTGGGCCCCGTCGACATCCTGGTCAACAACGCCGGCGTGTCGCGGCCGCTCGCGCTCGACAAGATCACGACCGAGGACTTCGATGCGACGATCGCGGTGAATCTCCGCTCGGCGTTCCTGGTGACGCAGGCGGTGCTGCCGTCGATGCGGGCGAAGAGATGGGGCCGGCTGATCTTCGTGGGCTCGGTGGCCGCGCAGGTGGGCGGGGTGGTCGGCCCGCATTATGCCGCGTCCAAGGCGGGGCTGGTCGGGCTGATGCACGGCTACGCGTCGCTGCTGGCCAAGGAGGGGATCACGGCCAACGTCATCGCGCCGGCCCTGATCGACACCGACATGGTCCGCGACAACCCCCGCGCCCGGCCCGAGCTGATCCTCGTCGGCCGCTTCGGCCGATCCGAGGAGGTTGCCGAGGTGGTCGCGACGGTTGCCGGGAATGGTTACATCACCGGCCAGACGATCGGCGTCAACGGGGGGTGGTATTTCATATAAGGGTCTGTTCCGTGAGGCCGATTCGGGTGCCGCGCTCGACGTCCTCCAGCCGCGCACGGATCACGTGACCTTGTCCGCCGAGGTCGGCCGGGACGACCTCGCTTGCGATCCGTCGCTCGCCCAATAATTCCGCAACTTCGGGGTCGGCCGCCACGGTCGGAGTCAGCACCAGCTCGCCGGCGCGGGCGAAGTCGAGGGCCCTGAGCGCCTGGCGGGCTGTCGTGCCGAAGTAGTCGAGCTGGTCGTTCACCGTCGTGGCCAGGGCCGGGCCGCGATGGACGCCGATCCGCAACCGCAGCGAGCGAGTCGCCTCGTTCGCGGCGAGGCAGCTCGGCAATTCCAGCGCCGTGCGGACGGCCGCGGTCACGTCGCTGAAGGACGCGACCAGGCCCTCGCCCTGCGTCTTGACCACCGCGCCTCCGCCCCGGCGGATCGCATCGCCCAGCAGGCGGAAATGCTCGTGGATCACGCCGAAGGCTCGCGCGTCTCCCAGATCCCGGTAGAGCGCATCAGCCAGAGCCGGATCGAGCGCCGTGACCAGGAACGTCACCGTCGAGACCGTCGCGAGCTGGCCGGGCGCCAGCACCTCGTTCGGGAACAGCTCGCGGAAGAGGGCCAGCGCCGCGGCCCGCGCCGCGGTCAGCGCGTCGTTGCGCGACGCCGTCCGCTCGACGCGGACCGCCAGCTCGCGGTCGTATCCATTGGTCAGCACCAGGACCTGGCCCCCGGCGCGCAGGCCGGCGGGGCCCACGGGCGTTCGCCCGGGCTGCAGGTCCAGCTCCCACTGCCGCGGACCCGTCGAGCCGCGCACCGGGAAGTCGACCGTCCAGGGCAGTTGCGGGCCGCGGAGCCGATAGGCACCGTCGGACAATTCGAGCTCGAGCTCGATCCGCTCGCCGGGCGCCACGCGGACCTGGGCCGGCACGTGCGGCGAGTGCGCCGGGCCGCCGATGCAGTACGTGCCCAGGTCGGCCTCGCGGATCTCCGGGTGCACCCGGAACATCAGCTCGATCGAGTTGGCGAAGTCGAGCTGGAAGTCGAGGTGGCAGGCCTCGCAATGGCCGTGCTCGGCGATCGCGCGGAGCGTGTCGGTGACCTGGCAGGAGATCCGGCAGACCGGGCAGAGCAGGTCCCAGTGCAATTCGAGCAGGCCCTCGCGGGCTCCGTGCAGGCAGGCGGCGACGACCTGGTCGGGATCCAGCCCGAATCGCTCGGCCAGCGCCAGCGGCCGGATCCGCGCGACCTCCTGGGCCGAACCGCGCGCCAGGTACTCGCCCAGCCGCTCGACGACCGCCGCGTCGACGCCCCGCTCGGCCAGCCGGTCCAGCAACCGCTCCAGCCGCTGGCGTCGCGGGCCCGGCAGGCGATCCGGCTCCGCATAGGGATCGACCGCCGCCGCGCCGAGGTCGCGGCGGGCGCGGCCCTGTACGGTCGCGTCGATGCGGCGATAGACCTTCTCCAGGCTCTTGCGCAGGCCGACGCCCACGCCCCAGCGCGACCCGACGCGGATCGTCCAGGTCCGCGGCTCGAGATGCAGGCTGTGGATCAGCGTCGTGCCCCCTCCGGGCCGCGGCAACAGCTCGACGGTGCTGACCACCCAGACGAACGGGCCCTGGCTGTACTCGCGCATCACCCCCATCCGCCGCGGCTCGACCCACTCATAGGGGTGCTCCTCGCCGACCTCCGTCATCCCCGCCTTGCGGCCCTCGGCGAAGGTCCGCACGCCCCGGCCCTCCTCGTACCGGGTCGTGTATCTGAGCGCGGGGAAACCGATCGCCCGGTCGAGACGGTCGGTGTCGGTCACCGAGCGCCAGAGCTGCCGCGGCGAGGATTCCAGGTCCCAGCGGAACTCGAACCGCAGGACCCGATCCGGGTCGCAGGCCGGCAGGATCGGATGCATCGGGATGCCGGTCGGCTCGCCGTGGAGCAGGGCCTCCAGGTCGCGGAGCATCGCGCCGGCGTCGACGTAGCGATCCTCGGGGCGCTTGGCCATCGCCCGCTCCACCACTCGCACGACACCCTCGCTGACGGCCGGGTTGGCCGCCGCCAGCGGCGGGGGCGCCGCGTTGCAGTGCTGGGCGGCCAGGACGTCGCGCGTCGGGCCGTCGAACACCGGCCGGCCCGCCAGCAGGTGGTACAACGTCGCACCCAGCGCATAGACGTCCGTCCGCGCGTCAATCGACCGGCCTGTCCACTGCTCGGGGGACATGTAGTGCGGCGTGCCCAGCAGGGCGCCCGCGGCGGTCAGGGCCATGGATTCGGTGTCAACGACGTGGCGGGCCAGCCCGAAGTCCGAGATCTTGACCCGCGGCGCGCCGTCGCCCGGCGACCCGGGCGGAATCAGCAAGACGTTGCTCGGCTTGATGTCGCGGTGGACGATCCCGCGCTCGTGGGCGGCCATCAATCCGCGCGCGACCTCCGCCATGATCGTCAGTGCCTCGCGCTCGTCGAGCCGGGTCCGCCGGCGCAGCAGGTGGTCGAGGCCCTCGCCGGACACGAATTCGAGGACGAGGTACGGGATACCGTCTTCCTCGTTGTATTCGAGCAGGTTCACGACCTGGGGGCTATTGGCCTCGGCCATGAGCCGGGCCTCCTTGCGGAACCGGCGCAGTCCCACGGCGTCGCCGGCGCGTTCGCTCCTCAGGACCTTGATCGCAACGATGGCCCCCAGGGCCGGATCCTCGGCGCGATAGACGATACCCTGACCTCCCTCGCCCAGCTTGTCCAGCAGGCGATAGCGGCCCAGCCAGGCGTCGCCCGCGTTGAGGACCAGAGTGTCGGGCTTGTGGACCTCGGCGATGGTCGCGCGCCGCGGCGGACGAGGGAATTGAGCCCGACAGCGCGATGGTCGGCCGTGTCTCGTCCCAATCGCCGGTCGCCGCCATCGACTGCGACCCGGCGGTCGTCGGCGCGTTCCCGACCGACGAAGCGACCGCTTCGAGCCGCTCGCGGACCTCGCGCGCCGCCGGACGATCGGCCGGTTCGTCCGCAAGCAAGTCGCGGATCAAGGCACCGAGGACCGGGCCGGAGTCCGGGCCGGCCGTGCACAACTCGCGGTCCTCGCGTCCGGTCGCGCCCGTCAGCAGCCAGACGAGCAGCACGCCCAGGCCGTAAAGGTCGGCCGCGCGCTCGGCCGCCGGACCTCCGCCGGCGATGGCCCGCGGATCGCGGCAATCGGCATCGAGCGCGCGCGACGCCACCGAGCCGACCGGAAACCCGGCGTCGATGCCGGTGAAGTCGAGCTTCGGCCGGCCATCGGCGACGAGGATCTGGCCGGGTCCGAGCCGGCCGTGGGACAGGCCCAGGCGATGCGCCTCCTCCAGCGCGGCGGCCAGCACCCCGGCGAGTTCGACCGCGTCGTCCCGCGACATCGGCCCCGACGAGCCCGCGGCCTCGGCCAGCGTCGCGGTGCCGACCCACTCCAGGGCGACGCAAGGAGGATCTCGATCGATCCCCGGATCGAGCACGCGGACGATCGCCGGATGTTCGAGCCGCCCCGCCAGCCGGATCCGGGGGACCAGTTGTCCCCATCGCCCGGCGTCCGCCCGCGCGCGGCTCACGTCGCGGAGTTCGACCGCCGCTTCGTCGAGCGTCAGGCCATTGCCGACGTCCGCGATCGCCGCGCGATACGAGACTCCGTCCGTGCCCGCCCCGAGCTGGGCCAGGAGCCGGTATCGGTCAAGCGCCATCGCTCACCTCGATCCGCACCCGCCGCCTAATCCCCGGAACCCGCCGCCTCGCGACTCAAGGCCATCTTACAGGATTCCGGTGGATTTCACGCACCCGCCCCGAGACTGGTGCTTGGCTTGCGTCGCCTCCCGTGGTGGTGTATATCTATGATAGATATCGCAGGAGGAGCAGCCATGAGCGAGAGCGGCATTGCGAGGATCTTCAAGCATGGACGAAGCCAGGCAGTGCGCCTGCCTTTGGCGTTTCGGCTGCCCGGTGACCGCGTGCGCGTGCGCCGCGTGGAAGGCGGCATCCTGCTCGAGCCGATCATGACGGATCTCGATGCATGGTTCCGCGAGTTGGACCGCTTCGCCGATGTGCCGTTCATGGAGGAAGGTCGGCGACAACCGCCGATGCCGGAGCCGGAGGACTTGTTCGATTGACCTACCTCCTCGATACCAATGTCGTCATCGCCCTGCTGAGGAACAAGCCCGCCCACGTGCGGGATCGGCTACGGCGTGCGGTGTCGGAGAATGCGACAATCGTCGTGTCATCGGTCGTGTTGTTCGAGCTTTGGTATGGTGTCGCGCGCAGCGGGCGACGGGAAGAGAACACCGAACGGCTGCGTGTCTTCCTTTCGGGCAATATCGGCGTCCTGCCTTTCGAGGAGAGTGATGCGCCGATCGCGGGCGACTTGCGCGCCGGCCTCGAGGCGAGCGGGACGGCGATCGGGCCCTATGATGTGTCGATCGCCGCCCAGGCGCTGAGGAGTGGCACAACTCTCGTCACCGCGAACACCTCGGAGTTCGTTCGCGTTCCCGGTCTCGTGTGGGAAGACTGGTCCGCCGATTCGTGATCTTGCGGACGGACGCCGGAGGCGACCGCATCCCGTGGGTAGCCCAGCACCTGAGGGCGCGACCCCCTCGGGATGGTTCTCACCGCGTGAGGAATCCGGCGTCGAGGATGAACGCCGAGCCAGTGATGGCGCGGGCCTTGGGCGAGTCGCACGCCCCGGCCGGTCCGGTGCTCAAGAGAGCACCCGACAAGGCTTCGGGCGCCGGCGTCTTGTGCAGTGTCTCAATCCGGCTGGGTGGGCTGTTTCATGGTGAACTAAATAGGTCCACGCAAGAGGGAAAGTAGGGTGGGCTCTGCCCACCGATGAGGGCCTCTCGTCGGTGGGCAGAGCCCACCCTACATCCCGCTCGTCGCCACTTTCCCCATTGGGTGGATCTATTTAGTTGCCGGAGTCGTCCTTACCGACGACCTCGATGCCGTAGAATTCCTCCTCCGGCTCGCGCATGAACTCCACGCCTTTTGCCTTCAGCTCGGCGTAGGTCGCACGGCAGTCATCCGTCTCGAAGCCCCCGATTCCGAACGCGCCGTCCTGGACCGGTTGGCGCAAGATCGCCGCGCGCTCGGCGCTGCACATCGGCCCCTCCTCGACCTTCATCAGTGCCAGCCGCATGCCCGGCTGGGCCATGGGACCGACCGTCGGCCATCGGAAGCCGTTGTCCATCGTCGCGTCATCGCGCACGTCGAAGCCGAGCTTGCCCCGATAGAGGCACCGGCGACGGGCCTTGGTCGTTGCGAAATCGACATCCCCACCTTCCGGAACGTCGTCGTGTGAGACCCACGGCATCGAGGGGCCATCTTCGCGGAGTCAGCCGGATTGCGAACGAGCGCGCATCCGGTCGCGGTCGAACGGATCAACCGCCGTCATGGTTTCGAAGGCCTCAACGGCATGATCGTGTACCTCTGGGCATACGGCCGGCGGAAGACGGCCGAGGTCGTGAGGGCATTCCTCCAGAAGGAGGCGATGCGCCGGACGCACCGGTACGACGCCGCCGAAGGCGGCATCCTGGCCGCTTGGAACATCCGTGGCTTCCCGACGGTCTTCGTCCTCGACTCCGAGGGAATGATCCGTTACAAGGACGTTCAGCATGAGGCGTTGGATCGCGCGGTGGACGAGCTGATGAAACAGGCGGAGTGGCGACGATCGGGCGGGGCCTCGATTAAAGGAAGAACCGGAGTGATCATGAGGCACCGCGGCTCCCTTCGAAGCGTGATCGCATGGCTCGGCGGCCTCGATCTGATCCTGCTCCTGGCGGTGCTCGCCATGGTCACCGGGGTCTGGAGCTTCATCGCGATCGCCGACAAGGTCGTGGAGGGGAGGACCCGTCGCATCGACGAGCAGCTCATCCGTTCGCTTCGCGATCCCGCCGACCCGTCCCACCTGATCGGCCCCGATTGGCTGGAAGAAGTCGGCCGCGACCTGACGGCGCTGGGCGGCGTGGCCGTGCTCGGTGTGGTGACCGTGGCCGTGGTCGGCTTCCTGTTGATCCGCCGCACGTATCACGCGGTGGGGTTCGTCCTCATCGCCACGGTGGGCGGCCTCGTTTTGAGCCTCCTCTTGAAACGGTCGTTCGCCCGGCCGCGGCCGGAGCTGGTCCCCCACCTCTCGGCGGTCTATACCTCCAGCTTCCCCAGCGGCCACTCGATGCTCTCGGCGGTGGTCTACCTCACGATGGGGGCATTGCTGGCCCGGCTCGTCGAAGGACCGGCGCACAAGGTCTACTTCCTCCTCGTGGCCATGCTCTTGACTCTTCTGGTCGGCGTCAGCCGGGTCTACATGGGCGTCCATTACCCGAGCGACGTCCTGGCGGGCTGGTCGGTCGGGCTCTCCTGGGCGATCCTGTGCTGGCTGGCGGCGCGCCGCTTACAGCGCCAGGGTGTGGTGGAGCGCTCGGTGGAATAAGCGGGGATAGGAAAGTTGTTGGAGCAATGTTGGATTTTCTGCCGAAGATCGATTAAGCTTCACCGGTGGGAATGGGATGGCGTCGTCCTCGGTGATCGTCGGGGCGGTGGGATGAGAAGGGTGATCCTCGGCCTGCTGGGCGGGATGGCGGCGATGGCCGGGCCCGGTCTGTCTGCGCTCGGGGCGGGCGAACGTGCTTCGGTGACGTTCGAACGCGACGTCGAGCCGATCCTGACGCGGGCCGGTTGCAATGCCGGGGCGTGTCACGGCAAGGCGCGGGGCCAGAACGGGTTCGCCTTGTCGCTGCTGGGCTTCGACCCGACCGGCGATTACGAGGCGATCGTGAAGGACGCGGGCGGACGGCGGGTGTCGCGCCTGGTGCCCGCAGAGAGCTTGTTGCTGGGCAAGGCCACGGCGCGGCTGCCGCACGGCGGCGGCCTGCGGCTGGCGCCGGGGACTCCGGGCTACGAGACGGTGCTCCGATGGATCGCTACGGGGATGCCTCGCACGCCAACCGACGCACCTCGCGTCGAGCGGATCACCGTCGAGCCGACCGAGCGCACCTTGAAACACGCGGAGTCGTTCTCGCTGCGCGCCACGGCCCATTTCACCGACGGGTCGGCCGAGGACGTGACGGCGCTGGCCGCATTCGCCTCGAGCGAGCCAGCCCTGGTCAAGGTGGACGCCGACGGCCATGTCACCGCCGGGCCGATCCCGGGCGATGCGACGATCTCGGCGCGATTCGTCGGCCTGTTCGCCAATTGCGACGTGAATATCCCCCTGCCTGGCGTTGTGCCCGCCGCGCGTTACGACGAGCTGCCGCGCTCGAACTTCATCGACGAACATGTCTGGGCCAAGCTCCGCAAGCTCGGGTTGTTGCCGTCGGCCCCCGCGAGTGATGCCACCTACCTCCGCCGCGCCTACCTGGATGTGATCGGCCGCCTCCCGTCGCCCGACGAGTCACGTCAGTTCCTCGCCGATCCGACGCCCGACAAGCGGGCCCGGCTGGTCGCTCGCCTGCTCGAACGGCCCGAATACGCCGACCACTGGGCCAACAAGTGGGTCGACCTGCTCCGCCCGAACCCTTATCGCGTGGGGATCAAGGCGGTCCTGAACCTCGACGGTTGGATCCGCGACGCCTTCCGTCGCAACCTGCCGTATGACCGGTTCGTCTACGAGATCGTCACGGCGCGGGAGCACCTTCGAGCAGGGGCCGGCGACGATCTTCCGCGACCGTCGCGAGCCCGAGGAGATCGCGCCCCTGGTCAGCCAGCTCTTCCTGGGCATCCGGCTCGAATGCGCCAAGTGCCACCACCACCCCTTCGAATCGTGGGACCAGGCGCAGTTCTACGAGTTCGCCGCCTTCTTCGCCCGGATCGGCCGCAAGGGCACCGGGCTGTCGCCGCCGATCTCCGGCAGCGAGGAAATCGTCTACACGGCGAAATCGGGGTCGGTCAAACATCCGCTGACGGGGAAGATGCTCGGCCCCCGGGCCCTCTACGGATCGGCCGTCGTGTCCGACGACCCCGACTCCGACCCGCGCGAGGCGCTGGCCCGCTGGATGATCGCGCCGGAGAACCCGTACTTCGCCAGGGTCATCGTCAACCGGGTCTGGGCCGAGATCATGGGCCGGGGGATCGTCGATCCCGTCGACGACCTCCGCGCGACCAATCCGCCCAGCAACGGGCCCTTGCTCGATGCCCTGGCCGACGACTTCCGCCGCCACGGGTACGACCTCAAGCACCTGATCGGCACGATCCTGTCCTCTTCGGTGTACGCGCTGAGCTCCGAGCCGAACGATCGGAACGTCGCCGACACGCGCAACTTCTCCCGGCATTACCGGCAGCGGCTGCGCGCCGAGGTCTTGCTCGACGCGATCTCGGATGTGACCGGCGTGCCCGACACCTTCGCAGCCGCTCCGCCCGGCTCGCGTGCCTCGGCGATCTGGACGCACCGGGTCCCGTCGCTGTTCCTCGACACGTTCGGCCGGCCCGACCCGAACCAGGACCCGCCCTGCGAACGCACCGGGGATACGTCGGTCGTCCAGGCGCTGCATCTCATGAATGCACCGGAGCTGCACAAGAAAGTCACCAGCGACGCCGGACGCGCCGCGCGGCTCGCCGGCGGCAAGCGACCGCCGCGCGCGATCGTCGAGGAACTCTACTTGCTCGCGTATGCCCGGCGGCCCGCCGCCGACGAGCAGGCCGTCGGCGTGTCGCTCTTCGAGGGCCCCAATGCCGATCGCCGGGCGGCCATCGAGGATCTCTTGTGGGCGTTGGTGAATTCCGCGGAGTTCGTGTTCAAAGACTGAATTCTTGTAGGGTGGGCTATGCCCACCGATCCAGGCCTCGCCCGGTGGGCATAGCCCACCCTACATAGAAGGGCTGTCCCATGGGCTTGCACACGAATTGCGAATCGGTGACGCGCCGCGATTGCCTGCGGCTGGGCCTCGGCGCCATGATCGGCGGCGGCCTGATCGACGCCCTGCGGTTGCGCGGCGAGGCCGCCCTCGCGGGACCCCGGCCGTCGAGCTGCATCCTGATCTGGATGGACGGCGGGCCCAGCCACTACGAGACGTTCGACCCCAAGCCGGACGCGCCGCAGCCGATCCGGGGCGAGTTCTCGCCGATCGCGACCGCGGTGCCCGGTATCTTCTTCTCCGAGCCGATGAAACGGCTGGCGTCGATCGCCGACAAGCTCGCGATCGTGCGATCGATCTGCCACAACCAGGGGAACCATGGCGCGGGCAACCACTACATGATGACCGGCGCCCCGACCCGGATCCCGGTCGGTTGCGGCGCGTTCGTCAGCTTCCACCCCAGCCTGGGCTCGGTCACCGCATATGAGCGCGGGTCGAGCGGCGGCTTACCCCCGTATTTCTCGATGCCCAGCATGTCGCGGTCGGGCGGGCCGAACTTCCTGGGGGCGAAATATGCCCCGTTCGTGGTCCCCGATGACCCGAACCGAAACGGCTTCCAGGTCCGGGACGTGGCGCCGCCCCGGGGGCTGGACGACCATCGGTCCGACCGCCGCCGCGACCTGCGTGCGCGCGTCGACCGCTTCCGCCGCTTCACCGACCAGGCCGCGTGTGACCCGGCCGTGACGCTCGACACGTACTACGAGCAGGGCTACGACCTGATGTCCTCGCGGGACGCCCAGCGGGCGTTCAACATCGGCAACGAGCCCGACATCGTACGCGACGCCTACGGCCGGAACGCCTTCGGCCAGCGCGCGCTCCTGGCCCGCCGCCTGGTCGAGGCCGGCGTGCCGTTCGTGACTCTCAACCAGGGGGGTTGGGACCATCATATCGGCATCTTCAAGGCCTACCGGGAACGCATGGCTGCCTTCGAATCGACGATCGCCGAGCTGATCCTGGACCTGGACCGGCGCGGCCTGCTCGAGACGACCCTGGTCATCGCCCTGGGCGAGTTCGGACGCACGCCCAAGATCAACAAGACCGCCGGCCGCGACCACTGGTCCAACGCCATGTCGGTCCTCTTCGCGGGCGGCCGGACTCCCGGGGGCCAGGTCGTCGGCTCGACCGACCGCTACGGTTACGCCGCCAACGAGCGGGTCCTCGGGCCGGAGAATTTCGCCGCCACGGTCTACACCAAGCTCGGCATCGATCCGGCCAGGATCCTCCACACTCCCGGCGGCCGGCCGGTCCAACTGGTGAGCGACCCGACCCCGATCCGGGAGCTGATGGGATGATCCGCCGCGGGGTCGTCGCGCGGACGTCGATGCGGATGCTCGTCCTCCGCCTCGGCGGGGCCGTCCTCATGGCGGGACTCCTCGGTACGACCCAGTCCTCCGCCATGGCCAAGCCGCCGACGTTGACGGGACTGTTTCCGCCCGGGGCCGGTCGCGGCCAGGCGGTCGCGGTCGAGGCCTCGGGGAGCTTCGATCACTGGCCGGTCAAGGTCTGGATCGAGGGCCGAGGCGTCGAGATCCGGGCCGAGAAGGAGAAGGGGAAACTGACGGTCGTCGTGGCCGCCGATGCCGCCCCGGGCCTGCGCTGGGTCCGCCTCTACGATGAGGAGGGCGCGACGGCGCTCCGGCCGTTCGTCATCGGCGTCTTGCCCGCCTTGATCGAGGTCGAGCCGAACGACGAGCCGAAGGCCGCGCAACGTCTCACCGGCTCCTCGGTCACGGTCAACGGCCGCCTGGCCAGGGCGGGAGACGTGGACGGTTTCGCGGTCGCCCTGACGCGCAGCCAGTCCCTCGTCGCCAGCCTCGAGGCGGAGCGACCCCTCGGCTCGCCGATGGATGCCGTGCTCCAGGTGGTCTCCCAGGAAGGGAGTGTGCTGGCCCAGAATGACGACGATGTCGGCCGCGACCCGAGGATCGTCTTCGAGGCTCCCTCCGAAGGAACGTACATCGTTCGCCTCTTCGCCTTCCCGGCCAAGCCCGACAGCAGCATCCGATTCGCCGGGGGTGGTGACTATGTGTACCGGCTCACGCTGACGACCGGCGGCTTCATCGACTACGCCTTCCCGCTCGCCATCGGGCGGGGCGGACCGAACGTCGTCGAAGCCATCGGCTGGAACATCCCCGCGACCGCACGCGCCTTGGCGATCCCGGAAGGGGATGCCCGCGACGAGCTCGTGGTGGCCCACGCTTCGCTGGCCGATACCGCCCGGATCCGTCGGGTTCCCTTCGCCGCGACGGTCGAGGCCGAGCCCAACGATCTGCCGCGGCCCCAGGCGATCGCGAGTCCCGTCGTGCTCAGCGGCCGGATCGACCCGCCCGGCGACCAGGACGTGTTTCGCCTCTCGCTGCGCAAGGGCGACAACCGTGTGATCCGGGTCGAGTCCCGCGCCCTCGGCCGGCCGCTCGACCCGGTGCTCCGCGTACTGGACTCCGGGGGCAAGGTCCTCGGCGAGTCGGACGACAGAGGCCGGAACGACCGCGACCTCGAGCGGTCGTTCACGGCCCCGGCCGACGGGGAGTACCGGCTCGTCGTCCGCGACCTGAATGGCCGGGGCGGTCCTCGATTCGCTTATCTTCTGAGCGTGCTGGAGCCGCGACCGGACTTCACTCTGTCACTGGACTCCGATCGGTTCGACCTCACGTCGGGGAAGACGACCAGGATCAAGGTGGCCGTCCAGCGTAAGGAGGGCCTGGCGGAACCCATCGAGATCGTCGGCGAGGATCTGCCGGAAGGCATCACGGCGCGGCCGGTGACGTCGAAGGCCGGGGATGCCTCGGCCCGCTCGGTGGATCTGGAGCTATCGGCCGCGGATCGCTCGAGTCCCGGTCGATTCCGCATCGTTGGCCGTACGATGCGGGATCCTCGCATCACCCATACGGCCACGGCGCCGATCACTGGCTTCGATGTACGGTCCGACCAGCCCTGGCTGACGATCCGCCGCGGCGGAGGCCGGCATTAAGCCGTCCTGGTTCCGATCCTCGGCCCTTCGTGCAACCTCGCCCCGGCGGGTGGTCCCGGGTCTCGTATCCGCCGGAGTGGGCTCCGCGCCGCGGAACTTGTGGAACGAAAAGATCGCGAGGCTCTTCGTTCGGGACACCACGGCGCGGTATCTTCGGTGAGGTACCTGGTCGCCAAGCCGGCCGGCCCGGCTCCGCTGTCTTCGAGGCATCCCGATGAAACCCAAGCATGTCGGTGAATTTGGTGAATCTAACGTGTTGGTTAGGTTCTTGCTATTGAACTCATTGCTCGCATTTGGCTTGTTAAGTCTGATGCTTGGTGTGGTCGTCGTTTCCGCTTCCGCGATCGTGCAGCTCGCCGGAATCATCGGCGGGATTGTCGATGGTTTTGTGGGAAATCTACTTGCCGGTGTGTTCTCCGCGTTGGTTTGCCTGGTTCTTGTCTTCCTGGCACTCATTCTTGAAGTCGCTTGGGGCCGGATCGCCTGGCTGCTCTGGGCGCTGCTGGGCCTGCTCCTGTCCGAGGGTGTCCTCTGAAGCGGCGAGATGGCGGCGGTCGTTGAGCCGTCTGATCCGGTCCGGTCGTTCGCTTTCCGGCAGGATCAAGGACAAGGATTCTCGATCCAACTTTCGTAACACGCCGTGCAGAGGTGGAAGACCAGGCGGCGATAGACCTGGTCGCGAGCGTCCTGGGCGTCAACGCCGCTCAACTGTTTGATGAGGCGGCGGATCTCGGAGCCGACATCCAGCGCGAGGTCCTCCTCGGTGAAGACCGGCGGATAGGGATCGGCGACCGCGAGCACGGAGACGACGTACAGCTCCCCGCGTCCGGGAATGAGCTCGCGTCCGCAACGACGGCAGGTGCAGGTCGGTCGCGGCGAATCGGGGCCATTCTCGCCTACGGGATCGGTCGTCATGGCGTCGCGCCGTCCCGGTTCATGGGATGGTTGGGTTCGTTTCCTGGTTGCGCCGGAGCGTGACGAGGTAAGCCCTCGGCCCGCCCGGGCTGAACCGGGGCGCCTGGGGATCTTCGATCGCCTGGAATCGTGTCTCCGTGATCGACACGATGTCCCACCACGGACGAAACGCCGAGCGGATCTCCTCCTGGCTCACGCGGCGGGGGCCCTGGCCTGGCGGCTCCTGGTCGCTGAAGCAGAGCAGGTAAGCCATGCCGCCGGGCCGCACGACCCGGGCGAGCCCCGTCACGAATACCGGGCGCTCCTCGTCGCTGAATGTGTGGAACAGCCCGCAGTCGATGACCGTGTCGAACGTCCGGCCGAGCACCTCGAGCTGGAGCGCATCGCCGACCTGGAAGTGGACGCCTAGCCCGCGCTCGACCGCCTTGGCGCGGGCGAGTTCGATCGCCTTGGGGATGAAGTCGATCCCCCGGACGTCGAATCCTCGCTCGGCCAGGTACAGCGCGTTCTCGCCCGTGCCGCAGCCGACGTCGAGTACGGCGCCCTGGATCGCCCCTTCCTCCGCCAGCCGCACGATCTCCGGCTGCGGCCCGCCGATGTCCCAGGGCGCCTGACCTTCATAGGCCTTCTCGAAGATTTCGGGGTCCATGCTGTGATCCTCGACGCGGGCGTTCGGGCTGGAGAGGGAAACGGTTCCGGGTTATCGTGACGCGAGCGGCGCCAATCCCAGGATACACGAAAGCCGGGAGAGACGCGGAAGCATCCCGATGTTCGACATGGAGCCACCGATCGATGACCGCTCGTGAAGTCCAGGATCGACTGCGCGGACTGAGCAGCCCCGAGGCCGCCGCGCCGGCGGCGCGCTTCTTCAAGACCGGGGCCGGCCAGTACGGCGAGGGGGACGTCTTCCTCGGCCTCCGCGCCGCGGTGATGCACGGGCTGGCCAGGGAGTATCGCGCGCTGCCGCTCGACGAGATCATCGTCCTGCTGCAATCCCCGATCCACGAGGATCGCCTGCTCGCGCTCCTGATCATGGTCCGGCAGTTCGCGCGGGGAGACGAGGCCATCCGGAAGACGCTCTATGGGCTCTACCTGACGAATACGCGTCATGTCAACAACTGGGATCTCGTCGATGCCTCGGCGCGGGAGATCGTCGGCGGTTACCTGGCCGATCGATCGCGCAGGCCCCTGGATCGGCTGGCGACATCGCCCAGCCTGTGGGAGCGGCGGATCAGCATCGTCGCGACCCACTATTTCATCCGAATGGGAGACTTCGCCGGCACACTCCGGATCGCCGAGCGGCTGCTGGACGATCGCGAGGACCTGATCCACAAGGCGGTCGGCTGGATGCTCCGGGAGGTCGGCAAGAAGCACCAGCCGACGCTCGAGTCGTTCCTGAAGCGGCACGGCCGGATCATGCCGCGGACGGCGTTGCGGTACGCGATCGAGCGATTCCCGGCCGACCTGCGGCGTGGCTATCTCGACGGGTCGGCCTGCGACCCCACGAGCGGAGGCCTGACGCGGCGGGTCACTTCCCCTTCTGCTCGCGCTTCTCGCGAATGAACGTGCGGAGGCTGCGGCCGCTGCCCTTCTCGGCCTTGAACTCCTTCGGGCGAGGCTTGCCCGGCGCGGCCATGCAGATCGTCAGCCGGTCTTTCTCGAGCTGGTAGATGCCCAGTACGCGCTCGCCACGATCCTTGCCGCCGTCGGGGATCACGTCGATCGTCTTCGGCTCACGAGCGGGATCGAGCTCGATCCGCGTCCCGGCGAAGGATTTCCCGTCGCGCTTCCAGACGACGTGATCCTTCTCGACGATCCGGGTGATCGAGCGGACGATCTCCGCCGGAGCCTCCTGGCCGTCGTAGATCGACGAGGTCGCCCGCCAGGTGCCCTGGTGGCGATCCAGCTCCTCTTTTACCGCCTGATCGTCGGCGAGGGCGGGGACGAGGGGACACAGCAGGAGTAGCAGGGCCGGCGCACGGGATGGCATCGGTCGAGGGACCTCGGATGTCGGATTCAACCTCGTAGGGTGCTCTGCGAGCACCGGGGTCGGCCGGGGCGGACGGGCCGGTGCTCGCAGAGCACCCTACAGGGCCATCTCAAGCGAACAGCCGGGTGACGGCGTCGGCCTTAACCAGCTCGCGGGGTTGGTTGAGGTGGTTGAGGACGATGGTCGCCGGGTCGATGCCGAAGGCGTGGTAGATCGAGGCCAGCAGCTCGCCGGGGTGGACGGGGTCGGAGAGTGGCGCCGAGCCGGTCTTATCGGACTTGCCGTGGACGTGCCCGCGGCGGATGCCGGCTCCGGCGAGGACGGCCGTATAGCAATACGGCCAGTGGTCGCGGCCGTCGGGGCTATTGCCGTTGCCCGACGTGCTGACGCCCTTCTGGGGGCTGCGGCCGAACTCGCCGACGGCGACGACCAGCGTGTCCTTCAGCAGCCCGCGGTCGTCCATGTCGATGAGCAGGCCCGAGAGGCCCTGGTCGAGCATCGGGCCGGAGCGGTCGCGCATCCGGTTCGTGAGGTCGGTGTGGTGGTCCCACGAGTGGTTGTCGGAGTTAGCCACCTTGGGCCAGATCACTTCGACGACCTTGGTGCCGGCCTCGACGAGCCGGCGGGCCAGCAGGCAGCTCTGGCCGAAGGTGGTGCGGCCGTAGAGGTCGCGGGTCTGGGGCGATTCGGCCTGGAGGTTGAACGCGTCGCGGGCGCGGCCCGAGACGATCAGGGAGAGCGCCCGGTCGTAATACTCGTTGAGCTTCAGGTCGGCGACCGCCTGGTCGATGTCGCGCATCCCGGCGTTCAGGGCGTCGCGGAGCTTGGCCCGGCGCTGCAGTCGCAGGGCGAAGACCTCGGGCCGGAGCTTCAGGTCGTCGACCTTGATCCGGTCCATCTTGGCCATGTCCATGTCGTCGCCGTCGGGGAAGAGCGTATAGGGGTCGAAGGCCTTGCCCAGGAAGCCGGCCGTGCCCCCCTTGCCGACCACGTTGCTCTCCTGAAGCGGCCGGGGGAGCATCACGAACGGCAACATCGGCACGTCCTGCGGCCGCAGGCGGATGATCTGCGAGCCGAAGTTCGGGAAGTCCTTGGGGCTGGGCGGCTCGAGCTGGCCCGACGGGCTGACCTTGTCGGTCGTGTAGCCCGTCATCATCTGGTAGATCGCCGCGGTGTGGTTGAAGAGGCCGTTCGGCGTGTAGCTCATCGAGCGGATGAACGTGAACTTATCGGTGATCTGCGCCAGCCGGGGCAGGACCTCGGTGACCTGGATGCCCGGGACCTTGGTCGCGATCGGCTTGAACACGCTCTTGACGTTATCCGGGACGTTCTCCTTGGGGTCCCACAGGTCGAGGTGGCTCGGCCCGCCCTGGAGATACACCATGATGATCCGCTTGGCCTTGCCCCAGCCGGGTCCGCGGCTGACCTCGCCGGCCCGGGCCGAGGCCGCCTGGAGCTCCAGCATCGTGCCCAGCCCCAGGCCCAGCAGCCCCGAGCCGCCCACCCTCAAAATGTCGCGTCGCGTGACGCCCAAGTTCGGATCGCACAGGTCCTTGCCGGCTTGCCCGGGTACGATGATCATCGTCTGGCTCCCCTGGTTCCCTCGTCAGACGGTCCAGTCCCTCAGCGCGACGCAGCGCGCATGTCAAACAAATATTCTATCGCATCGCGAGCCCGTCGTTCCACCGCAAAATCGCGAAGTTGCGCAGAACGGCCCGAGCGAGGCCTGGTCGCGCCAGCCGCGATGGCGACGGGGCTGATGTGCGGTTAGCAAAGGCCGTGCCAGTCGCGGTTTCGTCCTCCGCGGTTGCATCCGCAAGGCCGATGGAGTCTGAGTGGAGGCCGCGCTCGGCGACGGCCTTGCGGAGACAACATGCTTCGGAAGGCGCATCGCTGAACCAGGGGGCACCGGAGACCGTTGTTTTCCTGTTCGGCTGCGATTCCTGGGCCGATCGCGATCGCCTCACGAGGGATACTCCGCCGCCCTCCAACCTCGCGTCCGCGACTTTGGGTCATACGCCGTTCGTGTCTCAGCAGTGGTCCGGACCGACGAGCAATCTCGGCAAGAGTCACGCCAGACCGCCGGACCGACGACCCTGGTACGGAATCTCTCCGTAAGCGATCGGCCTATAGGTCCTGACGCCCCTCTTGCTGCTGATGCCCCGTTGAAGAACGGTGTCGATCGCCGAGGGCGAGTACGGGTTGCCGATCGGCTGAGTGCTCTCGTCGTAGATCACGGTCAACCGGCTCGGCGCGGGAACGTCGTCGAGCGCAATCGTCGGGGCGGCGGAGCGACCGGAGTTGCCTCGCGACGACGGGGTTGACGAGTCGCGGTCCACCGTGCCGATCGCGATGGTGTCCCCGTGCGTGCCGGTGGTGGAGCCGGCACTGGAGCTTCGGACCGGAGCACCCCCGCCGTGGATGACCAGCAGCACGCCGTCGGCGTCGACGAAGTTGCCGCTGGCCAGGTTGTTCAGCACGACCTTGACCTCGCCGCTACTGATCACGAAGGAGCCCAGCTCCAGCCAGCCGACCCCTCCATAAGATCCCTGCGCCCGGCCGCCCTGGTTCTGGGTCACCAGGATCGACTCGTTGATGGACTGCGTGCCCAGGCTGATGCCGCCGTCATAGACCGTGAACGGCGCGGCCGTGGAATAGCCGCTCTTGCCGGCGAAGGTGGCCCACACATCCACCAGCGTGCTGCCCACACCGGTGAAGTCCCACGTGGCCGTCGCCGTCGTAGAGCCGCTGTGCACGGTCCGTGCCACCCGGTTGGTGCCATTGAAGCCGGCGACCACCGTGGACCAAGTGCCGGTCTCGCTGTATCCGGCCTGGCCGTTGTCAATCACCTGAGAGGGGTTGATCGCCGGCGAGGAGTGGTCGCCGAAGTTCAGGTCGATCAGATCATGACCGCCCTGGGCCTCGAAAGTATAGGAGGTCGGATACTGCGGCTGGGTCTGGACCCAGTTGGCCTGCACCACCTGGGCGACCTGGTAGATGCCCGGGCCCACGCCGCTGAACGCATAGTTCCCGTTTGAGTCCGAGAGGACCGAGGCCAGGACGTTGCCGGCGGAATCGTCCAGGTTGACGGCCCAATTTTGCAGGCCGGGCTCGCCCACGCCGCGGAGGCCGTTGCCATCCTGGTCGTTGTAGACGTTGCCGCTGACGCTGATCGTCTGGAAGTTGCCGAAGATGCCGCCGGCCACGTTGACCCCGCTGGAGGTCGTGAACGAGTAGTAGCTGGGGTTGGTCGGCTGGGTGAGGATCCAGCCGGGCTGGACGACTTCCTGGAGGGTGAAGGCGCCCGGGCCCACGCCGGTGATCGTGTAATTGCCGCTGGGGTCGCTGACGGCCGAGGCGACGACGTTGCCGCTGCTATCAACGACGTCCACGGTCCAGCCACCCAGGCCCGGCTCGCCCGCGTCCTGGCTGCCGTTGCCGTTGAGGTCGTTGTAGACGTTGCCCGAGACGCTCACGAGCTGGAAATTACCGAAGTCGAGGCCGGTATGATCGCCGGCGCCTGCCGGGACCGTGTACGTTCCCGGCGGGTTGGTCGGCTGAGTGATGGTCCAGCCGGATTGGACGACCTCCTGGATCGTGTACGGCTGGAGCGGCAACCCGGTGAACGAGTAGCTGCCGTCCGCGCCGCTGGTCGTGGTGGCCACGAGGTTGCCGCTGGAATCCAGCACATTGATCGTCCAGCCCACCAGGACGGGATCGGTGCCTCCGTCGCTGCTGCCATCGCCATTGAGGTCGTTGTAGACCAGCCCGCTCAGACCCTCGCTCCGGGCGTTGCCGAAGATGCCGCCGACCACGTTGACCCCGCTGGAGGTCGTGAACGAGTAGTAGGGGGGGTTGACGGGCTGGGTCTGCACCCAGCCGCTTTGCACGACTTCGTCCAGGGTGAAGCTGCCCGGGCCCACGCCGGTGATCGTGTAATTGCCGTTGGCGTCGGTGAGGGCCGAACCCACCACGTTGCCGCCCGAGTCCTTCACGTCAACTTCCCAGTTTTGCAGCCCCGGCTCGCCCGGATCCCGTGAACCGTCGCCGTTGAGGTCGTTGTAGACGTTGCCGCTGACGGAGACCGTCTGGAAGTTGCCGAAGTTCTCGCCGGCCACGTTGCCGCCGCTGGTGCTCGTGAACGAATAGAAGTTGGGGTTGACGGGCTGGGTCTGGATCCAGCCGCTTTGCACGACTTCGGACACCGTGAAAGTGCCTGGTCCCACGCCGCTGATCGTGTAATTGCCGCTGGCGTCGGTGAAGGCCGAGCCCACCACGTTGCCCCCGGAGTCCTTCACGTCGACTTCCCAATTTTGCAGCCCGGGTTCGCCCTCGTTCTGGCCGTCGCCGTTGAGGTCGTTGTAGACGTTGCCGCTGACGGAGACCGGCTGGAAGTTGCCGAAGTTCTTTCCGGTGAGAGTGCCGCCGTCGAAGGCGAAGACCGAGTAAGTCCCCGGCGCGGCGGGGGCCGTCTGGATCCAGCCGGCCTGCACCTTCTCGGCGATCGTGTACGATCCCGGGTAGGTGTTCGTGAAGCTGTATTGGCCGCCGGCCCCGCTCGTCGTCTCGGCGACGAGTGCGCCGGTCGCCGTGTCGAACAGGTCGACCGTCCAGCCGGGGAGGCCAGGCTCTCCGCCCTCGAGCTGGCCGTTTCCATTGAGGTCGTTGAACGTCTCGCCCGAGATGGTCACATTCGCGCTCGCAGGCGATACGCGATAGCGGACGGTCTGACCGTTCTTGCTGATGATGAGGGACCCGCTGACGACGGGTGCCAGGTGGATGTTGCCGCGGTACACCGTACCGTCCGGGCTGGTCCCCTGGAAGATCAGTCGCTTGGAGGTGCTCGGGCCGAAGTAAGCCCACACTTGGGCCGTCACCAGGCCGCTGTCCAACGTCCCGAGCTGGGAGTCGCTGCTGAGGGCCTCGAAAGTCCGGTTGTTGGCCGGGTCCATGGGCAGGTCGAGGACGAGCTCGGAGCCCTTCAGCGGCGGGGAGGTGCCGATCAAGTGATCGACAGAAGAGAGCAACGTGCGGTTTTCGAGCCGTTCCCCGGCGAACCGAGATGCCGCCGAGTGGGACCGGCGCACCTTGACCCGAAGGCGCCGACGGTGAAACCAGGTCGAACGTCCCGAACATGGACCCTCTTGTACGCGCGTTCATGGCACAGCTCCTTAGGTGCTCAATCTACGCACAAATCCCCGACCGGGCCTGGCATGCCGGCGCCGCCTCGACTGAGCTCAGTCGGACCGACCGTTACGAACCGAATAGGTTCCCAAAGTTCATATTGGAAATCAAGAAATATCTAATCTGCAAGGGGGTGCGGTGTGGGCCCCTCGAAAGTAGGTGGAAAAAACAACGATCTTCAGGATGACAGTTGTTCAGAGACGTGCTCGCAAACGATGGTTTCTAAGAACTGCCAAGACCTTACGTCGCATCTCCGAGATTCCGGGGAATGTTGGTTCTCGATAACCGTTCTCGAATGTGATTTCTCGATTCAGCCCATCGGCGATGGGTTTCGAGAAGGGAAATCGCCGTGGAACTGGGGCCCCAGGCCAAGTTCGTTGGTTTTTTCTCCGTTGCTATCGGAACCCCAGGACGCACGGGAGGTTGGCGCCGCTCATGACGCAATAGGCGACGCCGTGCGCCTCGAGCATCGTGTAGGTCTCCTCGCGGTGCCAGGTCGGGTGGCGGAACTCGATCGCCAGCTGGGGCCAGGACGGGGCCACGTCGAGGAACTGCCCCAGACGATCCGGGTTGTAGGGGAAATGCGGCGGGAGCTGGAAGACCAGCACGCCCATCTTGCCGTCGAGCCGTCGCAGGCCGGCGTCCATCCGCTCGAGCCAGGGGACCGGGTCGTTCAGCTTGCGGAACTGCGTCAGCCCGCGCGAGGCCTTGATCGAGAACAGGAACCCGTCCGGCGTGCGCCGGCGCCAGGTCGTGAAGACGTCCTCCTTCGGCCAGCGGTAGAACGTGTTGTTCACCTCGACGGTCTGGAAGCGGGCGACGCAGGCGTCCAGCCGGCTCAGGCTCGACGCGCCGCGCGGGTAGACGATCCCCGCCCAGTGGTCGTAGCTCCAGCCGGAGGTGCCGATGTGGATGGCCACGGGCGTAGGAAGAGCTCGGGGTGATCGGGGTCGGGTCCTTGCAAAGCGAGCACGAGCCAATCGCGTGCCGGCGCGGCGGGGGCTTCGCGACTGGCCACGGGGCCCGGCTTCCCACCGAATCCTCGGGGACAGCACGGGTGCGATCTGGTAACATGAGACTGTGCTCGAAGGTCGCGGTGCGGCCGTCGATCGGTCGTGTCGCCCCGGTTGTCGAACTCCTGTTGCGAGGTGCCCTTCCATGCCACCCGGTCCGACCACGGCCGTCGCGGACGTCCCGCTCTCCGACGAGGTGCGCGACTTCTGTCGGCGCCACGACCTCCAGCACCACCTGACCCGGGCCGTCGAGCTTGCCCGCCAATACTTCTCGGTCGTCGGCGACCCCGCGGTCCGGCTTCAACAGGACCCCGAGATTGGAGAATGGTACCTGGACGTGGAGATTCGCGTCGAGGGGGAGGAGAGCAAGTGTGCGCCAGCCGACCGGGAGTATCTTCGAGCATGGGCCAACTCAACCCCCTGGCCCGCGGTGCATCTCATTCGCCTCCTGTTTGAAACGGTCGCCGAGTAAGTCGGGTTGACGCCATGGATCCGGTGGAATTCTATCAGCTCGGGATCAAGATCATCTCGGGCAGCCCGTCGCCCGACGCGGCATCGTGCCGCACGGCAATCGGCCGCGCCTATTATGCGGCCCTGAATCGGGCGGACGCGGCACTGGCGCGGTGGGGAGCGTCTTGTGGCAAGGGGCCGCAGAAGCATGGCCTGGCGGTGAGGTTCCTCCACGCCACGGGCGACCCGGACCTCACGACGGCGTCAGCAGCCCTGGATCGTTTGCGAGGTCTGAGGAACTCTGCAGACTACGATATGAACGACCTTTCGGTCGAGAAAGTCCCCCGTGCGTGGACGGCTCTGGATCTCGCAAAGAAGGTGATGCTCTTGAACGCTCGCACCGTCCTCGGCCTGGGAATCTTGACCATCCTGCCGGCGGGTGCGGGCGCCGACGAGCCCGACCGGTTGTTCCGCGAGCACGTCGTGCCGATCCTGGAGAGACGCTGCTTGCACTGCCACGGGGCGGAGACACCCAAGGGCGGGCTGTCGCTCGCCTCGCGGAAGGGCCTGCTCCGCGGCGGCGAGAACGGCCCGGCGGTCGTGCCGGGGAAGCCCGAGTTGAGCCTGCTGATCGAGATGGTCTCGGGTGACGCCCCCGAGATGCCCCAGAAGGATAAGCCGCTGTCGAAGGAGCAGGTCGAGGGCCTACGGCGCTGGGTCGAAGCGGGTGCCTACTGGCCCGACGGCGTGGCGCTCAAATCCCGACGGTTCGATGGACAGACCTGGTGGGCCTTCCGGCCGCTGGCGCGGCCGCCGGTCCCCGCCACGCGGGATCGGAGCTGGGTCCACACCCCGGTCGACGCGTTCGTGCTCGCCCGGCTCGAGGCCGAGGGCCTGCGGCCCCGCCCGGAGGCCGACCGCCGCACGCTCATCCGCCGCCTCACCTTCGACCTCCACGGCCTGCCGCCGATGCCCGCGGAGATCGACCGGTTCCTGAAGGATACAGGCCCGGACGCTTATGAGAGACTCGTCGATCGGCTGCTGGCCTCGCCGCGATACGGCGAGCGGTGGGGCCGCCACTGGCTCGATGTCGTCCACTACGGCGATACGCACGGCTACGACAAGGACAAGCGGCGCGATCACGCCTGGCCGTATCGGGATTATGTGATCCGGTCGCTGAATGAGGACGTCGCGTATTCGCGGTTCATCCGCGAGCAGGTGGCCGGCGACGTGCTCGAGCCGGGCGAGCCGCGTGGCACGATCGCCACCGGGTTCATCGCCGCCGGGCCGTGGGATTTCGTCGGCCACGTCGAGCTGGGGGAGAAGACCGTCGAGAAGCAGAAGACCCGGCTGATCGACCGCGACGACATGCTCGCCAATACGATGTCCACCTTCGTGAGCCTGACGGTCCACTGCGCCCGGTGTCACGACCACAAGTTCGACCCGATCCCGCAGCGCGACTATTACCGGCTCCAGGCGGTCTTTGCCGGGGTGGACCGCGGCGACCGGCCGTGTGGCACCGCTACGGTCTTCGCCGTGACCCCGCACGCCCCGCGACCGATCGCCGTCCTTCGCCGCGGCGACGTCGAGCAGCCCGGCGAACCGGTCGGTCCGGGGACGCTGTCGTGCGTTTCCGGGCTGGATCCGGTCTTCTCGTCCGCCGAGTCCGAGGTCGAGGGCGCCCGCCGCGCCGCCCTGGCCGAGTGGCTCGCCAGCCCGGCGAACATGCTGACCTGGCGCTCGATCGCCAACCGGATCTGGCACTATCACTTCGGCCGCGGGCTGGTCGACACCCCCAACGACTTCGGCCGCAACGGCTCGAAGCCGACGCATCCCGAGCTGCTCGACTGGCTGGCCGTCGAGCTGCGCGACGGCGGCCAGTCGCTCAAGGCGCTCCATCGTCTGATCGTCACCGGCGCCG
Organism: uncultured Planctomycetota bacterium; assembly: GCA_963815795.1. Classification (GTDB taxonomy): domain Bacteria; phylum Planctomycetota; class Planctomycetia; order Isosphaerales; family Isosphaeraceae; genus JAKAUH01. The sequence continues at coordinate 552,275 of CAWFIC010000019.1, forward strand.
CTTATCGTCAATCGTCGCGCGACGACGCGGCCTCGGCCCGGCTCGACGCCGATAACCGTTGGCTCTGGCGGATGAACCGCCAGCGGCTCGACGCCGAGGAGCTGCGCGACAGCGTCCTGGCCGTCAGCGGCGAGCTCGATCAGCCGATGGGCGGGCCGGGCTTCGAGCTGTTCCGGTTCAAGGACGACCACTCGCCGATCTACGACCACACGGCGCCGGGGGTGCTCGATCGCCGGGGCGCCCATCGTCGCACGGTCTATCGCTTCGTCGTGCGGAGCGTCCCGAACCCGTTCATCGAATGCCTCGACGGCGCCGATCCGAACATCAACGTGCCCGTCCGCTCCGCCACGATCACGGCGCTTCAGGCGCTGGCCCTGCTCAACGATGCCTTCATGGTCCGGCAGTCGCGCGCGTTCGCCCGCCGGCTCGACGCGCTGGCCTCCGACCCCGCGGCGCGGATCGAGGCCGCGTTCGTCCTCGCCCTGGGCCGGCCGCCCCGGCCCGCCGAGCGCGAAGCCCTGGCCGCCTACGCCCGCAAGCACGGGCTGGCCAACGCCTGCCGGTTGCTGTTCAACACTAATGAATTTCTCTTCATCGATTGAGTAGGGTGGGTGAAACCCACCGGCGATGGCCTCGACCGGTGGGTTTCACCCACCCTACGATCTGGGTGCCATCCATGAGCGCGAGCCGAATCGATCGCCGGCGATTCCTCTGGAGTACCGGGGGCGGACTGGGGGGAGTGGCACTGGCGCACCTGCTGGGCGCCGAGGGCCTGCTGGCAGGCGACGGGGGCCAATCGCGGCCGCGTCCCCGCCCGGATGGGGACGGTGGGTTGCATCATCCGGCGCGGGCGCGGCGGGTCGTCGAGCTGTTCATGTCGGGCGCGGCCAGCCAGTGCGACATGTTCGACTACAAGCCACTGTTGATCGAGCGACACGGCGAGAAGTTCGACCCCGGGGGGAAGATCGAGCTGTTCCAGAGCGTGCCCGGCGCCGTGATGAAGAGCCCCTGGGGATGGAGGCAATACGGCGGTTGCGGCAAGTGGATGAGCGACCTGGTGCCGCACCTGGCCCTCTGCGTCGACGACCTGGCCTTCCTGCCCGCGATGATCTCGAAGTCGAACGTGCACGGGCCGGCGACGTTCCTTCAGAACACCGGCTTCGTGCTGCCGGGGTTCCCGAGCTTCGGCGCATGGGTCTCGTACGGCCTCGGGAGCCTGAACGACAACCTGCCGACGTTCGTGGTGTTGCCCGACTCGCGAGGCTTCGCCCCCAACGGACCGGCCAACTGGGCCGCCGGCTTCCTGCCCGCGGCCTACCAGGGGACGATGGTCAAGGCATCGTCGAAGAACCCGATCTTCGACCTGTTCCCGCCGGATGACCCCGAGTTGACGCCCGAGAGCCAGCGCGATGGCCTGGCCGTGCTCGACGAGCTGAACCGCGCGCACCGAGCCGACCGGCCCGGCGACTCGCGACTCGATGCGCGGATCGCCTCATACGAGCTGGCGGCCCGGTTGCAACTGAGCGCACCGAGGTGCTGGATATCGCCGGCGAGTCGCGGGCCGTCCGCGAGTTGTACGGCCTGGACGAGCCGATCACCGCGGATTTCGGCCGCAACTGCCTGATCGCCCGCCGGCTGCTCGAGCGCGGCGTGCGGTTCGTCCAGGTCTGGAGCGGCGCCGACAACGGCTTCCCCCGCCGCAACTGGGACTCGCACGAGGACATCGCCCGGGACCACGGCGAGATGGGCCGGAGCATGGACAAGCCCGCCGCGGCGCTGATCAAGGACCTCAAGGCGCGCGGGATGCTCGAAGACACCCTGGTCATCTGGACCACCGAGTTCGGCCGGATGCCGTGCAGCCAGGGCGGCAAGGGGCGCGACCACAACCCGTCGGCGTTCACGTCATGGCTGGCCGGCGGAGGCATCAGGGGCGGCATCACCTACGGCGCCAGCGACGACTGGTCGTACAAGGCCGTCGAGAATCCGTCGTATGGCTACGACCTCCACGCCACCGCCTTGCACCTGCTCGGCATCGACCACACCCGGCTGACCTTCCGCCACAACGGCCTCGACCGCCGGCTGACCGATGTGCACGGCCGGGTCATCCGCGAGATCCTGCGATTTCAAGACTCGCATGGGACCGGCGCTGCAAACGCCAGCACTTCGCAGAAGGGTCCGCCACCAGCCTAGGCCGATCCCGACGGTCCCCGATGGTCCCCCCAGCTACCCGGACCGGGCGGGCCGCGGAATGATCGCCGGGCGAGCCCAGACCGGATCGACCCGGGACCCGACAGACGGCGTGGACTGCCGAGCCGTCGGTGGAAGTGCATCACGGCCCGGCCGGGGATCGCCGGCGGCGCGATCGCCGCGGCGGTCTAGGCCCGGATCGCTCGCCGGCGGATCGCCTCGAAATAGGAGTTGACCCGATCGACGATACGATCGAGGGCCTCCTGGTCGAGCGCCACGAAGTCGGCCCTGTCGTGATACTTCAGCGTCGGCTCCCCATCCTTGACCAACGGCTCCGCGACCCAGGTGACGAACCCCTGGCCCTCCGTCACCGCGAAATAGAACAGGCAGAAGGGGAGGGTCGGTTCTCCGTAATCGTCGAGGAATCGCCGTAGGCCGATGCTCAGGGCCTTGTTGGCATGCTCGATCGTGATCGGGGATGTTGTCCCTTGCAGGTAGACCCCGAACCTCTTCCAGGCGGGGCGGTCGCCGTCAACGATCTCGACCATCAGGTCGAGGATCTTCCCGCCCACGCGGACCTCCTGCTTCACCCGCAAGTCGGGCCGGCGAGTCAGGTGCATGATCGCCAGGGACGGCAGCCGCAGATCCTTGAACCATTCGGGCTTCTTCCGCGCCATGGCCCCTCCTAAATATCGAAGAGAGATTTATGCATAAGCATGTTTATGTTGGACCAGTACACCTCGACTTCTTTCCACAAGGCGTTCATGTTCGCGGCATCCAGGGGGAACGTCGGCGGCAAGCCCTGGATCCCCTTCATCCCCGGCCTATTGACCGACGCGATGTAGGCCCGCTCGTGGCCGGGCCGCTCGTCGATGCCGATGACGTAGGTCGGCCCCGGGTAGGTCAACATCCGTTCGATGTCCCCCTGTGAGACCCGGACGGGCAGCCGCACCGGCGGGCGTTTGGTGAAACCCTTCCTGGTCAACTTGACCTGGGCGAAGAAGTCGCCCACTTTCCCGGCAGGCAGGCCGACCAGCTCGACCAGGTAATCGAGGGTCGGGAACTTCTCGCCGAGGTGGTAGGGCCGGAACAAGGGGTCGCCGCCCGGCCCATGAGGATCGGTGATCCGAAGCTCAAAGATCGCCTCCCCCCGGTTCCCGATGTCGTCGTTCGTCGGCATGCCGCTCGGTCCCCGCCCCCGGTCCTTGCCTCAGTTTATCACCCCGCGCGTCTCCGGGCCATGCACCCAGGGGCCGCTTTGCCGTCGCGGATCCTCCCCGGGAGACGCCCCAAGAGGAGCAATCCCCCGGGGCGACCCGGCCCCTTGACGTCTATCCCCCTTGCCGTCCGGCTCCGTCTGCGTTCGGCATGCACTGGTGGAACAGCCACCCGTACGGGGGGCGGTACAAGGACCATTCTGGGGCCATCGTGTAACGCTCTCCCGTTCTCTTCCTTGGACGATGAACTTCTCGCTCTCGAGGGGCTCTAAAGTGACCGGCCGAGGGCGTCTCGCCTCGCTGGCGGCTGGAACGAAGTGAGTCCGGACTTTCCAGGAGAATTGACCATGTCCCAGTCCCGCGATCCGCACACGGCTCGATCGTCGCGCAGGGTGCTCCTCAAGGGATTCGGAATGACAGCGGCGGCCTCGCTCGGCGCCGTTTCGGGAAGCCATTCGCCGGCGGCGGCGGATCCGCCGACCGAAGCGCGGGCGGGCGATCCCGCGAAGCGGCACCGGCTTCACGGCATCGATCCCGATGACCTGGTCGCGGAATACCGGCGGCGCAGTCTCGACGAGCTGAGCGACGCGGAACTCTGCCAGCAAGCGGCGGCCATGATCTCCCCTCCACCCGCGAAGGGCGGCAGCAGCTTCACCTTGCACGCGCCACTGGAACTGCTGGCCCGCTACGGGCTCATGCCGCTCGTTGATCCGCGCGAGCGGAAACTGGCCCGCCTGCGAATGGTGGCCAGCGCAGCGAGCTTCGAGGCCGAAACGACGGCCGGGCCGGCCCCCGCCAAGATCTCGCGGTTCGCCAACCCCGGCGACGCGATCGCGGAATTCACGCGATGCTTTCACGCGGGCGACGCCGGCGGCCTGGAATCGATCGTGCTCCAGTTCGCGGCCCAGTTCGGCACCGCGCGACTCGTCCACGTCCTCACTCCCCTGGCGCTGCCGACGCTCACGGGCGCGTCGCACTCGCACATCGGTCTCTGGCTACTCCTGCGGCACGGGCGCGGCAGCGACACGAGGGACGCCGGCCTATTGCGGGCGGCGGCCCGCGCGCTCGCTTCCGGTCCCAACAGTCAGCTCAAGAGCTTTGCGGGGATGGCGATCAAGGGCGACGCGCCGCTCGCCCAGACGCCGGCCGAGGTCGAGCGGGAGATCCTCGCCAAGTTGGCCGCCCCCCGCGCGCAAGAATGCGTACGGGAGTATGCACCACCTGATCACGGCAGGCGAGGCAACCGGCAATGCCGACACACTCTTTGCGGACTTCATCCGGCACGACCTGACGGGCGATCAGATCGATGCGGCATTCCGGGCGGCACTGCGGGTCTGCGCACACAACATGTTGCAGCACGACGCGACGTTCGCCAAGTTCGGGTGGAGTCATTGCCTGACCCTGCCCCAGGCGGCCTGCGGACTGTCGAGCCTCAACCTCGACCGCAAGCTCGCCCTGGCCGCGACGCTCGTCTGGACAACGGCCTACCGCAGCGTGCTCAGCGATCGCGATCTCGACTTCGGCTGGGCCCCCGCCCCGCTCGCCGGTTCCCCGAGCCTGACCGAAGCCCTCGAGACGTCCCCCACCGCGGCTGCCGCCCGCGTCTGGCACGCCGAGCCCGCCGAACGGCCGCTCGTGAAACAAGCCCTGGCGACCCGGGCTTCGATCCGCACCGACCAGCATCTGATTAAGTACACCCGCGCCTGTCTCGACATGATCTCGTTCGATCCCGAGTACGAGCACCTCTACCTCGCCGCCGCCGCGCACCTGTGCGGGCTCTGGGTCAAAGAGCAGCCGGAAGCAGCGATCAAGGCTGAGTTGAAGACAGCGTCGTGATCGCAGGCGGCGATCTTATCCGAAGGGCGACAGAGATCCCTAGTGCTTGACGCAGGTTGGGCAAGACCGGCAAGACGCGGCTTCCCGAATCGCCCGGGCTGCACTCGGCGCCGCTTCCGTTTCTGAGCCGGTTCCAGGCCGGGATCCGGAGCCGGAGCACGCCGGACGGGACCGATCCGGGTCGGGAGCCGACGCCGCCGGATCGGGAGCCGACGCGGCCGGGTCGGGCCTGTCGGGTCCGGGGGCCCGAGCCGACCGGCTCCGGCCCGGAGCGGATGGTGGATTTCAGGAACGTTCGCGGATCTGAGACCTTAGGAACGAGCCCGCGAGGAGAGCATTCTCCAGCTTGCGCAGCCGGCAGGGTGATTGACGAATGTCTCCATTCCGAGCCCCTCGCCGTTCCGGCCCACCCCTTCTCGGGACCCTACGTCCCCGTCTTCCGGACCGCTGTCTTCGGGACTTGAGACGCAAATTGGTCCGCCAGTTCAAGAAGCCTCGTGCCCAGGGGGCTTTCTGAGAAAGCATAATCTTCCGTGACCAAGCGGCCCAGACTGCCTGCCAGTCGTTCCCGCTCTGCTGAGGTCATCGTCGAGCTGCTTTGCATGGCCTTGAGAGATTCGATGATCTCCGGCAAGAAGGCATAGGCACCAGGAACCGTGCCGGCGGTCTCCGCCTCGCGAATCGCCGACGCAATGCCATCTTTTAGGGCCTTATTCATGATGATGACTCCACCTTGAGGGCTTTCCTGGCATCGGGAAGATAGACCTGTTGACCGCCGCCGACCGCCTCGGCTCCAAAACCGGGTTCGCCGGCCATCGACGCCGCCTTGCCCCGCAGGATCGTGGTCCCCTTCGGAATCCGGAAGACCGTCAAGTTCCCCGCGGTATTGCCTCCCGGCAGGGCGGGGTCGCGCCGGGCGTTGCCCGGCCGCCGGTACCTGGTCGTGCAATACCAAGGCGACCCGGTCTCGGAAGCCTTGCCGCCCCAGCGCCGGTAAACGATCAGGTCCTCTTGCAAGGTTTCGGCAATCGGCGATCCTTCGAATGCTCGTCCGACCGCCCCTCGGTGTTTTTCGGGAACGACCTCGAGTGGGCTCGTTCGAGCAACGGCGTCGGTGGCTGCGACATCCGCAGCCAGCCAATCCGCTTCGTAGTTGACGACTCGGATGATCCGGGCCACAGCCTGTCCCGAACTCGGAGCGAGTTCCCGACCCACCTCCGCGGCGACTGTCCCGGCCGCCTCCCCGCCTCTTGCCAGCATACCGGGTCCGGCCAAGTTGGTCTACGCGCTCATCAACCCCCATTGATTGGCGACGGGAGCATTCGACATCGTCGAGATCACGTCAACAGCCGTGGCCCCCCTCCGTGACCGCCGCCGTCCGTCCGCCCCGCCAAGTTCGCCGGGCCCGGGGGCCCGAGCCGACCGGCTCCGGCCCGGAGCGGATGGTGGATTCCAGGAACGTTCGCGGACCTGAGACCTCGGGAGCCGGCCCGCGAGGAGAGCATTCTCCAGCTTGCCGAGCCGTCAAGCGAATTGACGAATGTCCCCGTTCCGGCCTCCCCGTTCCGGCCCGACGTTCCGGCCTCCCCGTTCCGGCCTCTCCCCGTTCCGGCCTCTCCCCGTTCCGGCCTCGAATGTCCCCGTTCCGGCCTCCCCCGTTCCGGCCTCCCCGCAAGGTAGCTCTTCATGAGTCCCAGGAGAGCGGCTTGCGGTATCGTCAGCGGAGCCCGACGCAGGCGATGGCTCATCATTCGTCGGCCGTCGCTAGAGGGCGATGGTGGATCAGGAGCCGACACAGACGGCGGAATCGGCTTTCCTCGATCGCGCGTTCAACCACTGTTGGGTCACGACGGCTCGTCCGGTCGAAAGCGCGAGGGCCAGGGAATCGGCTGTTGTGCCCCCTTCGTCACAAAGCCCGATCGCCTCGTTGCACGATGGGTTCGTGCAAAGGAACGCCTTCGCCCTGGAATCCCAGGCCAAGCTGAGGCACTGGCAGGAAGGGCACGTGTAGAGCGGCATGGATTCACTCCACCTGCTTGAAAATGAGGTTGAACGCCCTTGCCTTGAACCCCTCGAAGGGGACGAAGCCGACATTGTTCATCTCGAGGAACCTCGCCGACTCGAGGACCGGATAAGGTTCCACGTATACGACTCTCGCGATCTTCGCGTCAACGATGTAACGAGCGCACTGGAAGCAAGGGAAGGTCGTCACATACATCGTGGCACCCTCGGCGCTCCGCCCCTGGAGCCCACGAATCGACCGCTCCTCCGCATGAATCGCCGTGCACAGCTCCATGTTGCGGCTTCGAAAAAGTTCCGCCTTGAGGCTCCCTCCGCACCCGGAGCACTTGCCAGTCCTGTCGAGCCGCTCGTTCTTATGACCGCAGAAGATACAGTGAACATCGGTCATGGCAAGCAGCTTCTGTTCCATATCAGCATCTTTATAACAATAATTGAATTTATGTTTTCAAGGCAGCATCTCGAGGGGGTTCTCGTTGTACCCCGAGGAAAGCGACTGCTTGTTCACGTTGACGATCACGGCCCCGACATGTCGTTTCAGGCAGGCTGAAGCATGGGACTGGGCATAGGCCATCGCCATGAACACCTCGTCGGCCGTGGCCGCGCGCCCTTGCCCGTCTTTCATGAGTTCGACGGCGGCACCAAGCTTGCCCCACACCTTGTCCTCCCAGACCTGGGGCACGTTGTGTTCGGTGTCATCATTCGTGAACACGTAATCTGATTCTAGGACACATTTTTGCACCTGCTGGCCGTTGGGGAGGTCTTCTTCGGAGTCTCGCCTGTCATGCCTGTCGAAGTCCGATTCCCTTCCGCCGTAGGCCTGGCGAATCCGCTTCCATCGCGAATCTCTCGGTGCCACGACCGCGACGAGGAAGAACCGCGGATAGGTGCTCCTTAACCACTTCACCTCAGCAAGGTTACGGATTCCGTCGATGACGAGGTCTGACCTGGTTCAAAGTCGGGTAACACTAGCGTGACCAGTGGGAGCTTCTCTGAAATGCCTGCTTCCTCCATGCTGGCGATGGGGTTCCAAGCCAACGCCATCACACGGAGGAAGCAGACATGCTCGCTCAGACTATGCCTCTGGTTGCCGCCATGCAAGCCGATCCGCTCCCGGCCGCCGTCTCGATCCCTTGCCCCGCTCAGCAACTCCCGCCCCAAAAGCGGCAGGAGTTGGCCCTCCAGGTCCTCGACGGCTCGCAGCCGGTCGCCCAACTGGCCCGCCAACATCAGGTCAGCCGCCAGTTCCTCTACCGACAGGCCGACACCGCCCAACTCGCCCTGGACCACGCCTTCGACCCGCCTCCAGCGGCCCAGGAGGTCCTCTTCCACCTGCCGGTCACCACGTCCTGGCTCCGTCAATTGATCCTCACCCTGGTCCTGGCCTGTCACAGCCCTTACCGCGGCGTCATCGCGCTGTTGCGTGACCTCTTCGACACCGAGACCTCCCTGGGCACCGTCCATAACGTCGTCCAGGCCGCCGTCGCCCGGGCCCGCGCGATCAACGACTCGTACGACCTGGCCGCCGTCCGCGTCGGAGCCCATGACGAGATCTTCCAGGCCGGCCACCCGGTCCTGGTGGGTGTCGACACCGCCTCCACGTTCTGCTACCTCTTGAGCCAGGAGGAGCACCGCGATGCCGACACCTGGGCGGTGCGGCTGCTGGAATTGGCCGAGCACGGCTTCGCCCCCGACGCCATCGTCGCCGACTTCGGCACCGGCCTCCGCGCCGGCCAGGCCCTGGCGCTGCCCCAGGTCCCCTGTCGCGGCGATGTCTTCCATCTATTGCGCGATCTCGAGCAGGCCGTCTCCTACCTGGAGAACCGGGCCTACGACGCGCTGGAGGCCTGCGCGCGCCTGGAGCGGGAGCAGGCCCGAGTGCGCCAGCAGGGCCGGCCGGCGCAGGGCGCGGCCCAGCGACTGCGGCGGGCCCGCGTCGCGTGCGACCCGGCCATCGCCTTGGCGGACGATGTCCGACTGCTGGGAGACTGGCTCCGCTACGACGTGCTCGCACTGGCCGGGCCGTGCCACGCCGACCGCCTGGTGTTGTACGACTTCATCTTGGCCGAACTGCAAGCGCGGGTCCCGGCCTGCGCGCACCGCCTGGGGCCGATCTACCGGCTGCTGAAGAACCGTCGCGACGACCTGCTGGCCTTCGCCCGGGCGCTGGACGAGGAGCTGGGGCAGATGGCGGTGGCGTGGGGGGTGGCGGCCGATGGCCTGCGTGGCCTGCTGAACGCCCGGTGCCGCGACGAGAGCGACCCGGTGCGCTGGGCCGAAGAGTCGGCAGTGCGGCCCCAGCTTCGCGGGTGGTCGCACGCGGCCTGCCGGGCGGTCGATGCGCTGGCCGCGGGGACGGTGCGCGCCAGTTCGCTGGTGGAGAACCTCAACAGTCGGCTACGGACGTACTTCAGCTTGCGCCGTCATCTCGGGGCCGATTACTTGGACCTGCTACGGTTCTACCTGAACCACCGCGTGCTGGAGCGGAGCGAACGGCCGGAGCGGCAGGGCCGGACGCCGGCGGAACTGCTGACCGGTGCGGTGCACGGGCACTGGCTGGAACTGCTGGGATTCCGTCGCTTTGCCCGCCCCGCGTGATCCGCCGGCTCATTGCGGTCGCCCCGAGCGCCTGGCTGGCCCAGGCACGGGGATCGTCCGCGCCGTGACTGCGGGAGAGTCAAACTGTTACCCTGGAAAGGCGGATTTTGAACCAGGCCCGAGGTCTTGATCTTCGGGAACGTCCTCGAGGGTCTTTTCCGCCCAATAGCTCGGCGATTCCGATAGTCGCAGCTCGTTTCCGAGGTCTTGCAGGGCATTCCGGATATCGGGAGCCCTGGGCATCGCCTGACTGTCCGGCAGGCTGTTCCTACGGCGATACTCCTTCCTGATTGCGTCCGAGATGCTGACCCGGTGGAAACCTTTCCTGGCGAGGACCTGGGAAGTCGTCGAGACCCCACTGCCGAGTGGACCCGTCAGGCCGATCACCAGGGGCGATTGAGCTCTTCCGCCGGGCATCGTCCCTGCCCTTCGTGTTCCAGGACCGGAGCCCGATCTCTCACCGGATGCCTTTCGGAGATCGCCGTTCATCCTGGCCGATCGTCATGACAGTCTCCCACAGCCTCTCTCAACGCCGATTCTAAGCCGGCGGTGGAGCTTTGTCCACACGGAAGAATTCGGAGAAACGCCGACCCAATCTTGAGGAGAGATCAGCCCGATCCTCGTCAATGGCCCTGGCGGAACACGCGAATTTCCGCCAAAATCGGCACAAGCCAACTGTGCGGCGAGACCAGCTCTTCGGTTCCCTCTCTCCCTCAATCAGTCCCAACCCTCAATCTCATACCGGCGGAAGGGCTCCAAATAATTGGTGTCAATTCTTTTTTTCGGCAATAATTGGTGTCAATTCTTTCTTTCGGAACTGGCCCGGCAATAATTGGTGTCAATTCTTTCTTTCGGAACTGGCCCGGTCCCTCCCGTCGCCGACCCGACCCGATCCACCGACCGGCTTCGCCACCGGGCCGGTCGGGGCGGAGTGCGGATGGGAAACGGGGGCGCGGCGCGCGACGGACTCCTCCTTTCCGGATCACTCGGACTTGGCTGCCTTGGGCCGGCGCTTGCGGGTCCAGAGCCGACGTAAGTCGTCCGGGCTGTCCGCCGTCTTGATCCTGGCAAGGACCTTGTCGAGCAGCACGGGGTCTCGGATCTGGCGGAGCTCCGGCATCAGCTCCAGGCCCTTGGCGCCGAATTTCATGTCCAGGGCGACTTCGATACCTCGGAGCAGCCCCTTCACCAGGGTCATTCGTTCCGCGATGCTGATGAACGGCATGGACTTCTCCTGTTGGTACGCGTCGATCTCATCCCAGAAGTGCTCTTGCATGCGCTCAGGCAGCTCCAAGACCCAGTCGATGAAGGCGAACAATCGCCGGACGTCCTCCGGGTCCATCCCCCGCTGGTACAATCCCTTGACCAGCCGGACCTTCCACGTGTGCCGCTCTCCCGGCGACCGCCGCGTCTCCAGCGCCTTGAGCTGCGCCTGCACCACCACCGCGAACGTGTTAGGATCCGACTCCAACTCCTCGTATTTTGGCGCGTATTCGAGCAGCTTGACAACCGGGAACTCGATGCCGGCGCGGAAGTCCCAGCGGGCGTACTCGTAGCGATCGGGCCGCCAAGCCGGGTCGTCGTCGGCCAGGATGGCCAGGCTGATGACCTCGCGGCCGTAGCGGTCGAAGAGCCGGTGATTGTAGACGAACATCCGCCGGGGGAAGTCGCGATCCTTGCTCGCCTGGACCTCGACGTGGATCAGGATCCAGCGCTCCTCGCCGCCCTTGAGCCGGACCTTCACCAGCTTGTCGACGTACTGGCGGCCGTGTTTGGCCCGGCGGACGATCGGCTGGAGCTCCTTGTCGAGCATCTCGTAGCCGCGGGCCCAGTCGATGTCGGCGTCGATGCGGGGGAAGAACAAGGCGATGCAGCGCTCGAAATAGCGGTCGAGCGCCTCCTTCCAGGGGCTGTCGTAGTCAGGCGCGGGGGCCGTCGGCGACCGTGGCCGGCCGATTGCCCTCCGACTTCGTCCTTGTTTGGCCATGGGAACCGCCAGGATCCTCGTTGCCGTCTGACGGCCGCCGGGACAAGTACGGGGACGGTCGGTGATGACCATCGCAATCGTCTATCGTCCGGGAGCGAGGCAAGGATCGAGCTCGGCGACGAGACGGCATTCGGTGTCGTTGCGCGACGTGAAAGGTCTCGGATTTCCGGGGGTCACCAGGCCCCCCGGCAACTGGGTCGCCCATATCGTGACTTTGGCCCTTGGGTTGCCGCGCCGAGGCCGCGGATCGAGCACCTCACGCTGGGGTTGCACACCATGGCACCTCCGGTTTTCTATGAGCCCGAAGCGCCAGCGAGTGAATGCCGGCGCGAATCCTCTCATTCACTCGCTGGCGCTTCGGGCTCGTATGCACCGGTGTGCGAATCTTTCCTGCCGGGGTAATAAGGTTCCCGATCTTCCGCCAAAAAAGGGGCCGATCCGATCCCCTGATCTCTAGTTTTTACGCAGTCAACAGGTATAATAAGACGAGAGGCTCTGGCTGGCCCCGCGCTGGGGCGGGCCTCTACCGGGGCGAGGACGCCCAGCACCGACGACAGGACACCCGCCGATGACCGCCACCATGACCGCAGTAGACCGCGCCGAGATCAGCAGGCGAAATGGGCGTAAGAGTCGCGGGCCCGGCCCCCAAGGGAAGCAACAGTCGCGTTGGAACGCCCTCAAGCACGGCATGAGTGCTCGCATGCACATATTGCCCGGGGAGGATCCGGACGCCTACCGCCGCCAGGTCGATGGGTTCCTCGACGCCCTGGCCCCGCGCAATGCCGTCGAGGTCGTCCTTGCCGAGCAAGTCGCGTTAGCCGTGTGGAAAATCGAGCGTGCCGAGCGGTCCGAGGCGGCACGCGTGGCCATCGCCATCCGTGCCGCCGAGGCCACGGCGGGCCTCGAGACCCGGGACGAGGTCGCCGCCATCGGCCACTGGCTGTTGACCGACGAGCTCCGGGCCAGGCAGGAAGCCGGCGTGAGCTTGTTCCCGTTCCTATCGGACGACCGCCACGACCCCTTCCGCCGCGGCCGGGGCGACCCGAAGCACGTCGTGCTCCGCCTCGAGGCCAGCGCCGAGGGCTGCCGGTGGCTGATCGACCAGTGGGCCCGGCTGGGCCGGCGGCTGGAGCGGGGCCACGACTGGCGGACCAACGAGCTGATCGTGGCATTGCAACTGCGCGGCCAGCGGCCGCTGGGCCTGGACCTGCTCGAGTGGGTCCGCCTGCTCGAGCCGCTGCCGGCCGACCTCGAGCCGGAGGCGACCGCCCAGCTCAGGCGTCGGCTGCTGTTGCAGCTGGATGAGAGCCTGCCCAACGATCCGGCGGGCCAGGCGGCGGCCCTGCGGTGGGTGGAGCGGGAGACGGCGCGGCTGCGGGAGCTGAAGGCGGCGCACCAGCGGCGGGAGGCGGCCGACCGGTCCGAGCTGGCCGCCCTGCTGGCGGTGGACACGACGGCGGAAGGGGAGCGGATGCGGCGGTACCAGCTCGATTTCGATCGGACGCTGCACCGTGCGCTCAACACCCTGCTGAAACTCCGCCGGGGCGACGGCGTTGGCGTCGCCGGCAGCCCGTCCCCCGACGACACGCCCGAGCCGGACCCGGGGAGTCCGATCGAACCGGACGGCGGTGAAGGCGGAACGCTGGAGGATGATGGCGGAACGATGATGGATGATGGCGAGGCGGCCGGCCGTCTTCCTTCGGCCTTCCGTCTTCCGCCTTCCGCCTTCCTGGAGCCCCGGGCCGCGGCCGACCCGCCGTCGGCTGAGACCGCCCGGCCGGCCCGAGCCGCCGCGGAACCGGAGGGCCGCCCCGTTCCACCAAACGAACCCACGGCCCCGGCCGGCGGCGAGCGGATCCCGCAAAACGAACCCGGCCCGCCGGCCGATCGCGAAGGGATCCCGCGGAACGAACCCACGACCCCGGCCGACGGCGAGCGGACCCCACCGAACGAACCCGGCCCGCCCGCCGACGGCGATCGGATCCCACAGAACGAACCCAGGGCTCCGGGTCGAATCGCCGCTGCGGCGGTCCTGACCCTGGCCTTCCTCCTGGTGATCCTGTTGCTCGCGCGGCGCTCCGCGGCCTTCGCGGGCGCGTTCGAGCACCCGGCTGGCGAGCCTCGGACCTCCGCCGGCGCGTCGGGCGGCTCCGGGAACGGGGCCGGCCCGATCCAGAACGAACCCAACGCCGCCGGATGGGCCGATGCCCGGAAGCGGACCGGGACCGGCGACGCCGAGCCACGAACCGAGGATCCCGAGCACGACCGGCAACGATCGCCGATCGCTCGGTCTTCGCCGCCCGGGGCGATCGACCTCTTTCCTTCGTCGATCGCGGGCGCGAGAATCAGGGCACGTCCTGTGTGTGGATCCGAGCTGGTCACTAACGCAGCGGAGCCGCAACCCTCGGCTTTGCCGGCGGATTTCACGCAGAGACGCAAAGGGCCGCAGAGACGCAGAGAAGACATTGAGGTCAGGATTCATGGGATTCCGTCGGTTTCTTCTTGGCGTCTCTGCGGGACTTTGCGTCTCTGCGTGAAACTCTTCATCCTGCGAGATGCGCGCATGCGCAGGGATCCTACGGTGGGAGACTCTAGGGAGGCGTTGCCGTGATCGATTCATCCGCGCGGGATCAATCCCACCAGCCGGGGCACTTCCTCAATGAGCTGCGCGCCACCTTCGCGGCGCGGGCGAGCCGGGCGGCGATCGTCCACCAGGAGCGAGAGCTGACCTACGGCGAGCTCGAGGCGCGGGCGCGGCGATGCGCCGCCCGGATGCGTCGGCTCGGGCTCGAACCGGGCGACCGCGTCGCGATCGTGACGGCGGACAAGCTGCCGTTCCTGGCGGCGCACCTGGGGACACTGTACGCGTCGGCCGTCTCGCTGCCGCTGAATCCGCGCAGTACCGCCGACGAGCTCACGTACTTCCTCCAGGATAGCGGCACGCGCCTTGTTGTCGCCGGTCGGGACGAATGGCCCGTCATCGACTCGCTCAAGCCCGTGCTGCCCGAGCTTCGCGCCCTGATGGCCGACCGCGAGGCCTGGGATGCCCCCGAGGGCGACCTGCCGGAGCCCGCGGTCGGGCGCGACGATCCCTGCCTGATGCTCTATAGCTCGGGCACGACCGGCCGGCCCAAGGGCGTCGTGCATACGAACGCCAATCTCGCCTCGAGCCTGCGGGCCCTCGGTGGCTGCTGGCGATTCACGCCCGACGACGTGCTGGTCAACGTCCTGCCGCTGTTCCACATCCACGGGCTGTCGTTCGCGACCCACCTGAGCCTCTTGACCGGCTGCGTCATGCACGTCGAGGACCAGTTCCATCCCACGAAGACACTGGCGGCCATCGGCCGCGGCACGGTCTTCATGGCGATCCCGACGTTCTATTACAGCTTCCTCGAGCGGCCCGAATTCCGCGAGGCGGCCAAGGACTGGTCGCGCGTGCGGCTCTTCACCTGCGGCTCGGCGCCGATCCGCGCGGAGGTGCTGCCCGAGCTCGAGTCGATCCTGGGGCGGCCGGTCATCAACCGATACGGGATGACCGAGGGTCACGTCATCACCAGCCTGCCGCTCGACGGGCCGTGGCCCCAGGGCTCGGTGGGATTGCCGCTGGATGGAGTCGAGTTGCGGCGTCGTCGCCGACGACGGTACGCCGGTGCCTCCGGGCGAGGTCGGCTCGGTCCAGCTTCGCGGGCCGAACCTGTTCCGCGCAGTACTGGCGCAGGCCGGACGCCACCCGCGAGGCGTTCGCCTCGGGCTGGTTCGACACCGGCGACCTGGGCTCGCGCGACGACCGCGGGTTCCTCACCCTGGTGGGCCGCAAGAACGACCTGATCATCACCAACGGCTTCAACGTCTATCCGCAGGTGGTCGAGCGCGTGATCAACGAATGCCCGGGCGTGCGCGAATCGGCGGTCTTCGGCGTCCCCGACAAGCGTCGCGGCGAGCGCGTGGTCGCGGCCGTCGTCCGGGCCGATGCGAACTTGACGGAGCAGGACCTGCGCGGCCACCTCGCCGAGCGGCTGGTCGATTACCAGCGGCCCGCCGCGATCGTCTTCGTCCCCGACCTGCCGCGCAACGCCATGGGCAAGGTGCTGCGGCGCGAGCTGCGGGATCGGCTCGCCGGGTCGTGAGGTGCCTCGATCGATACCGGGCGCGTGACGAGGCGATGAAATGCGACCGCCATCCGGTGCGAGGGGATCTTGATGCTCAGCCTGGCCTGGCTCTCGCTGGCGGCCCTCGTCGTGGTGATCGTGCTGAGCTGCACGACGGCGGTCAATCCGGGGTTCGTGTCGCTGGCCCTGGCCTGGGTGATCGGGATCTACCTGGCGCCGGCGTTCGGGCGGAGATTCACGATCGGCGAGGTCCTGGCGGGTTTCCCCACCGACCTGTTCGTGACGCTGGTGGGGGTGACGCTGCTCTTCACCCTGGCGCGGGGCAACGGCACGCTCGACCGGGTGGTGCGGGCGGCGGTGCGGTGCTGCCGGGGCAACGTCGGGCTGATCCCGATCCTGTTCTTCGGCTTGTCGTGCGGAATCGCGTCGATCGGCGCGGGCAACATCGCGACCGCGGCGTTGATCGCCCCGCTGGCGATGGCGGTGGCCGAGCGGGCGAGGATCCCGCCGTTCCTGATGACGATCATGGTGGCGCACGGCTGCGTCGCCGGGGCCTTATCGCCGATCGCGCCGACGGGGATCATCGCCAGCGGGTTGATGCATCGGATGGGGATGTCGGGCTTCGAGCGGCAGAACTACCTCTCGAACCTCGCGGCCAACGCCGCGGCTGCCGCCCTGGGCTACCTGGTTTTCGGCGGCTGGCGACTGTTCGGGCGGCGCCGAGGCCGTGCCGGACGACGCCGAGGGCGACGTGCCCGATCAAGATGCCGGCGGGGGGTTGTCGCCATCGCAATGGCTCACGCTGGCGGCGATCGCCATCCTGGTGGTCGGGGTCGTCGGGTTCGGCGTGCACGTCGGGATGGGGGCCTTCGCCGCCGCCGTGCGTGCTGATCCTGCTGAAGGCCGCCGATGAGCGGCCGGCGATCCCGGTCCTGCCCTGGAGCGTGATCGTGATGGTCTGCGGCGTGACCGTGCTGACCGCGCTGCTGGAGAAGACGGGCGGGATCAAGGCGTTCACGACCGTGATGGCCCAGGTCGCGACCCCGAAGACGGCCGCGGGGTTGATGGCCCTCGTGACGGGCCTGGTCTCGGTGTACAGCAGCACGTCGGGCGTGGTCCTGCCGGCGTTCCTGCCGAGCGTTCCGGACCTGGTCGACCAAGCTCGGGGGCGGCGACCCCGGGGCGATCGCCACGTCGATCCTGATCGGCGGCCACCTGGTGGATGTCTCGCCGCTCTCCACCATCGGCGCCCTGTGCATCGCCTCGGCGCCGCTCACCGCCGACCGGCGGCTCCTGTTCAACCAGGTGCTCGTCTGGGGGCTGTCGATGTCGGTGGTCGGTGCATTGGGGTGCTATGCCGTGTTCCACTGATCGGTAGAATGGCGGAGGGTGGAGGATCCTCACTTTTCTCTGGGATGAGTCTCGACGATGGCCGACCTGACGCTCGCCGATCGCGTTTCCCGCTTGCGGCCGACGGCCGTCAACCGGGTGCTGCAAGACGTCCGGAAGCTCGAGGCCGAGGGGCGCTCGCTGGTCTCGCTGATGCGGGGCCAGCCCGATACGCCGACGCCGCCTCATATCGTCGAGGCGGCGATCCGCGCGATGCGCGACGGCCGGACGGGCTATCCCGACAACCGCGGCGAGCCCGCGCTGCGCCGGGCCGTCGCCGAGAAGCTCCGGCGCGAGCAGGGTCTCGACGTACGATCCCGACCGCGAGATCCTGATCACCGACGGGGCCACGCTGGGGCTCTATGCGGCCCTGGGCGCGCTGGTGCAGCCAGACCGTGCCGTGCTCCTGCCCGATCCGATCTACGACGCCTATGCAGGGCCGATCGCACTCTGGGGCGGCGAGCCGACGCCCGTTCCCGCCGTGGTCCGCGATGGCCGGTTCACGGTGGGGAGCGGCCAGTTCGAGGACGCGCTGGACCATGCTGACGGACATCATCCTGCTCAACACGCCCTGGAACCCGGTCGGCACGGTGCTGACCCGCGAAGAGCTGGTGGACATCATGGCGTTCGCCGGGCACGGATATCGGGATCACCCGGTGCTCAGCGACGAGATCTACGAGTCGCTGGTCTACGACGGCCGGCGGCACGTCTCGCCGGCTGCCGTCTCCGCCGACGCCCGCGAGCGCACGGTCGTGATCAACAGCCTCTCGAAGACTTATGCGATGACCGGCTGGCGGGTCGGCTACTGCGCCGGGCCCGAGGCGATCATCCGGGCGATGTTCCTGGTCTTGCAGCAGTCGAGCCGCGGGCCGGCGACGTTCGTGCAGGACGCCGCGGCCTGTGCATTGACTTCGGACCAGGAGTGCGTCCGCCGGATGGCGGCGGAGTACCAGGGCCGGCGCGACCGGGTCGTCGAGCGGCTGCGGGGCATCCCGGGCGTCGAGCCGCTCGTGCCCGAGGGCGGGCTGTTCGTGATGGTGGATATCCGCGGGCTGGGGAAGCCATCGGAGGACGTCAGCCGGTACCTGATGCGCGACGCGGGCGTCGTCGTCATCCACGGCTCGGCGTACGGGCCGGGCGGCGAGGGACGCTTGCGCGTCTCGTTCGCGGCGGGCGGCGAGACTCTCGAGCGCGGGCTCGACCGGCTCCGCGAGGGGCTGCTGCGACTGGCCGCCGGATCGGGGAAACCCGCATGACCCTGACCGAACTCCCCGTGATCGACCGGCCGCGGCATGAGGCGATCGACCTGTCCGGCGCTGCAACAGGCCCTCGCCGAGGCCATCAGCACGCACGACGTCCGCGCCGATCGCCTGCACCGGGCCCTGTATGCGACCGACGCCAGCGTCTACCAGATCGTTCCGCTGATGGTCGCGTTCCCGGCCACGGCGGCCGACGTCGCGGCCGCGGTGCGGGTGTGCGCCCGGTTCGGGGTGCCGATCACGGCGCGCGGCGGCGGGACGTCGCAGGCCGGGCAGTCGATCGGGCCGGGGGTGATCCTCGACTGCTCGAAGCACTTCGACCGGGTCGTCGAGATCAACGCCGAGGAGCGCTGGGCCCGCGTCCAGCCGGGTTGCGTGCTCGACGATCTGAACCGCGCGCTCAAGCCGCACGGCCTCCTGTTCGCGCCGGACATCTCCACGTCGAACCGCGCCACGATCGGCGGCATGATCGCCAACAATTCCTCGGGCGCGCGCTCGGTCTTCTACGGCAAGACGATCGATCATGTGCTCGAACTAGACGTCGTGCTCTCCGACGGCAGCCTCGTGCACCTGGGGCCGCTCGACGAGTCCGAGATCGAGGACCGATGTGCCCGCGAGGATCTCGAAGGCGCGTGCTACCGCGTCACTCGACGGCTGGCGGCCGAGCACGCCGAGGAGATCGACCGGCGGTTCCCGAAGATCCTCCGGCGCGTGGGCGGCTACAACCTCGACGAGTTCGTTCCGGGACGGGCGCACCATCGACCGGATGCCGAGCCTCGCTTCAACCTGGCCCGGATGTTCATCGGCTCGGAGGGGACGCTCGGGCCTGACGGTCGAGGCGAAGCTGAGGCTCGTCGAGCTGCCCCGCGCCCGGGCCACGCTGGTCGTCGAGTTCGCCGACCTGCTCGAGGCCCTGGCGGCGACGCCGCTGATCCTGCGGCATCGCCCGGCGGCGGTCGAGGTCGTGGACAAGTACGTGCTGGACAGCACCCGGCTCAATCCCGAGGCGAGCCGGCTCCGCGACTTCCTCCAGGGCGACCCCGCGGCCATCCTGCTGATCGAGCTGTACGGCGACCGCGCCGAGGAACTGCCGCCCCGGCTGGCCGCGCTCGAGGACGAACTGCAGCGCGAGGGGTTCGGCTATCATCATCTGGCGCTCACCGACGCCGCGGCTCAGGCGCGGGCCTGGAAGCTCCGCACGATGGCGCTGGGCCTGTCGATGGCCGAGAAGGGGGACGCCAAGGCGATCTCGTTCGTCGAGGACACGGCCGTCGCGCCCGAGCACCTGCGCGACTACATCGCCGAGTTCCTGGCGATCATCGCCCGGCACGGGACCACCGCCGGCGTCTATGCGCACGCCTCGGTCGGCTGCCTGCACGTCCGGCCGGTGATCAACCTCAAGACCGAGGACGGCGTGCGGCAGTTCGAGGCGATCGCCGAGGAGGTCGCCGAACTGGTGCTCAAGTACGGCGGCGCACTCTCGGGCGAGCACGGCGACGGCCTGGTCCGCGGCCCGTTCCAGGAGAAGATGTATGGTCCCGTGCTCTACGAGGCCTTCCGCGAGCTGAAGCGCACGTTCGACCCGCACAACCTGCTGAATCCCGGCAAGATCGTCGACGCCCCGCCGCTGGCGACGAACCTGCGGTATGGGCCGGGCTACGTCACGCCCTCGGTGCCGACCACGTTCGACTTCTCGGCCGACGGCGGCCTGCTGCCGGCCGCCGAGCTATGTGCGGGCGTCGGTGCTTGCCGGAAGCGCGGCGAGGGGACGATGTGCCCGTCGTTCCAGGCGACCCGCGAGGAGAAGGACAGCACCCGCGGCCGCGCCAACCTGCTGCGGCTCGCCATCACCGGCCAGCTCGGTTTCATGGGCTTCACCGACCCGCACGTCCGCGAGGTGCTCGACCTCTGCCTCGAATGCAAGGCCTGCAAGGGCGAGTGCCCGACCAACGTCGACATGGCCCGGCTCAAGGCCGAGTTCCTGCACCAGTATCATCGGGAGCACGGCATTCCCGTTGCGCAACCTCGTCTTCGGCCACGTCGCCGAGCTGGGGCGGATCGGCGGCGCGCTGGCGCCGCTATCGAACTGGCTGGCGCGAAGCGGCCCGGCGCGGTGGCTGAATGAGAAGCTGCTGGGGATCGACCGCCGCCGCTTGCCGCCGGCCTTCGCGCGGCGATCGCTGGTGCGGAGATTTCGCGGTCGGGAGGACGAGCCGACCGGCGAGCCGTTTCTTCAATCGGCTCGGACGGAGCCTCGCCCTCCCGAGAGGACGGACGGCGCTCCGGCCCCCCGGTCCTGCTCTTCCCCGACACCTTCACCAACTACTTCGAGCCCGAGGTCGGCGAGGCGGCCATCGAGGTGCTCCGGCGCGCCGGTCGGGCGGTCACGCTCGGGCCGCCAGGCTTGCGATGCTGCGGCCGGCCGTTGATCTCCAACGGCCTGCTCGACAAGGCCGTGGCCAACGCGCGGCACAACGTCGAGCTTCTCTACGAATGGTCGCGCCAGGGTCGGCCGATCGTCGCCTGCGAGCCGAGCTGCATCCTGACGATCCGCGACGATTATCCCGCTCTCTTACGGGGTGAGCCGCGTTCCAAGGCCGAGTCGGTCGCCGCCGCCTGCCTGACCCTCGAGGAGTTGCTCGCCCCGATCGTGGCGGGCGAGGCCTGTAGGGTGCTCTCCGAGCACTGGATCGGCGAGGGCGAGCGGCCCGGTGCTCACGGAGCACCCTACGAAGAGATCTCCCAACATCCCCGGGGCATGAGCTCCGGCGTCCGTCGGATCCTGTGCAGGCGCACTGCCACCAACGGTCGCTGATCGGCGTCGGGCCGATGCTGAAGATGCTGCGCTCGATCCCGGGCGCGGAAGTGATCGACCTGGACGCCGGTTGCTGCGGCATGGCCGGGTCATTCGGCTACGAGGCCGAGCATTACGAGGTGTCCCGGCTGGTCGGCGAGCGGCGGTTGCTGCCGGCGGTGCGACGGGCCGGGGCCGAAGACGTCATCGTGGCGCCGGGGTTCTCGTGCCGGCTCCAGGTGCGGCACTTCACCGGCCGCGAGGCGGTGCATCCGGTCGCCTTGATGAGGTCGTGCCTCTCTCGAGGATAGCCTCAATGCTTCGTCACCGTCTCATCATAGTTGAACAAGGCCTGCGCCAGGACCGTCATCGCGGCATATTCGGATGGGTCGAGCGACACGTCGCGCGGGGCGTCGCCGACCTCGAGCAGCTTGGCCGGATCGGACCGGCCGGCGCGGAACTCGTCGTATTGCTCGCGGTACAGCGCCTCGAGCGTCTTGATCTCGCGCGGACCGGGGCGGCGGCCGGTCGTCGCCCGGAAGAGGAACACCACGCGATCGGCGAGCGTCGAACCTCCCTCGTGGAAGGCCCTCCCGGCCAGTCCCCGGGCGGCCTCGACGAACTGCGGGTCATTGAGCAATACCAGCGCCTGGAGCGGCGTGGCGGTCGTCTGCCGCTTGACGGCGCAGACCTCGCGGGTCGTGGCGTCGAAGGTCAGCATGGCCGGCGGCGGCGAGGTCCGCTTCCAGAAGGTGTAGAGGCTCCGCCGGTGGCTCCCCGGCCCGACGTCGCGCTGATAGGTCGCGCCCGACTTCTCCTCCCACAGGCCGGCCGGCTGGTACGGCTTCACCGGAGGCCCGCCGATCGTGTCCACCAGGAGCCCGCTGATGGACAGCGCCCCGTCGCGGAGCATCTCGGCCGACAGCCGAAACCGCGGGCCGCGGGCCAGCAGCTCGTTCTCCGGGTCCCTGGCCAGCAGCTCGGCCGGCGCGTCGGAGCTCTGCCGGTAGGTCGACGAGGTCACGATCAGCCGGACCAGTTGCTTGACGTCCCATCCCGAGTCGATGAACGTCCGCGCCAGCCAGTCGAGCAGCTCGGGATGCGTAGGGAGCTGGCCCTGGCTGCCGAAGTCCTCGGGCGTCGCGACGATCCCCCGGCCGAAGAAGGACTGCCACCACCGGTTGACCGCCACCCGCGCCGTCGAGCGGATGCTTCGGGTCCGTCACCCACTTCGCCAGGCCCAGGCGGTTGCGCGGCCACGAGCCGTCGAAGGCGAGCAAGGACGCCGGCGTGCCCGGCGCGACCCGCTCTCCGGCGCATCGTAGGCCCCGCGCTTCAGCACGAACGTCGGCCGGGGCCGCCGCATCTCCTTCATCACCATGATCTCGGGCACCGGGTCCACCAGCGCGCTCCGCTCCTTCCGCAGCGCCGTCAGTGCCGCGAGATGCCTTCGGTACTCGCCATCGACGTTCGCCAGGTAATAGGCGAAGAGTCCTTTCCGCCGGGCCTCGTCCAGCCGGCTCGGGTCGAGGGTAAGCACCTCGGCCAGCGACTTGCCGTCGTGGAGCTGGGCGGCCTCGAGCGGCGTCAGGGCGCGATCGAAGACCTTGATCTCGTCCACCAGGCCGTTCTTGAACCCGCGGTCGCGGAACCGTTGGCCGACGGTGAGATGGTCGTTGCCCCCGCCGGTGATGTTCTTGGTGAGCTTGTCGCGGATGACCTCGCAATCGGCCCGGCGGCCGTCGACGTAGAGTGCCAGGCCGGCGGCGCGGCTGGAGCCGTCATAGGCGATCGCGACGTGAGTCCACTTGCCGATCGCTAGTGGCTCGCGGGCCCGGATGCCGATCGCGTTGCCCGGCCAGAAGTGGATCAGCCCGACGCTGAGCTTGCCGTCCTCGATCAGGAGCTGATAGCCCCGGCTGCCGGCGTCCGTCCAGGCCATCGAGCGGTGCACGATCACCGCGCGGTCCTTGTAGTCGGGCGTCTTGATCCACAGCGCCAGCGAGAACGGCTGCCAGCGGTCGAAGTTGCCCAGGGGGAGAGTGACGTTGTTCTCACCGCTGAGCCGCAGCCCCCGGCCGACTTTCCCCTCGACCACCTCGGGATTCTCCGACGTCTGGCCCGGCGTTTTCGCATCGGCCCGGTTGACGACCGTGGTGCCTTCGATCGCCTCGAGCGGGTAGTCGCCGATCAGCCCGGTCAGGATGGGCTTGCGGCTGCCGGCAGGCGACTTCAGCCAGGCATGGAACGCTTCGGTCCTCCCACCCGCCAGGCGAGCGAATCCGGCCTCGGCGTCGCGGATCCTCGCCTCGGCCGCGGCGATGGCACGGTCGCGGACGGGAGGCGTCAGGAGGAGGGTCGGGGTCGGCGTGGCGTCGGTGAAGTGCGAGTAGAGTCCGAACTCGTCGATGGTGGCGAAGAACGCCGACAGTTGATAATACTCTTTCTGGGTGATCGGGTCATATTTATGGCTGTGGCAGCGAGCACATTCGAGCGTCAGGCCGAGGAACGCGGTCGAGAACGTGTTGGTCCGGTCGGCGACGTACTCGGCGCGGAACTCTTCCTCGATGCTGCCTCCCTCGTTGGTCTGGCGATGGTGCCGGTTGAAGGCCGTGGCGAGGACCTGGTCGCGACTCGAATTCGGCAGCAGGTCCCCGGCCAGTTGCCAGGTGACGAACCGGTCGTAGGGCAGGTCGGCGTTGAACGCGCGGACGACCCAGTCGCGCCAGGGCCAGGTGGCGCGATAGACGTCGGCCTGGTAGCCGTGCGTGTCGGCGTAGCGGGCGAGGTCGAGCCAATCCACGGCCATGCGCTCGCCGAACCGCGGCGAGGCCAGCAGGCGGTCGACCAGCCGCTCGTAGGCGCCCGGGTCGCGATCGGCCAGGAAGGCGTCGATCTCGGCGAGGGTCGGGGGCAACCCGGTGAGGTCGAACGTGACGCGGCGGATCAGCCGCTCCTTGTCGGCCTCAGCGGCCGGGGCCCGTCCCTCGGCCTCGATCCGGGCCAGGACGAAGCGGTCGATCGGGTTGCGGGGCCAGGCGGCGTGTTTGACCGCGGGCGCCGGAGGCGCGACCGGCGGCCGGAACGACCAGTGCGCCTGCCAGTCGGCGCCTTGCTCGATCCAGCGCTTGAGGACGTCGATCTCTTCGGCGGACAGCGTCCGCCCCAGCGACTCGGGGTGGCATGCGCTCGGACGGGTCCTCGGCGGTGATCCGTCGATAGAGCTCGCTCTCCTCGAGGTGTCCCGGCACGATGGCCCGTGCCCCCGATTCGGTCTCGCCGAAGGCGCCGTCCTTCGTGTCGAATCTGAGGCCGGCCTTGCGGTTGCCGGTATCGGGCCCGTGGCACTTGAAACACTTGTCCGACAGGATCGGACGGACCTGGAAGTTGAAATCCACCTTCCGCGAGGCTCGAGGCTCGCCGCCGGCCGCGAGGGAAGGACCGAGCCATCCGTCGGCCGCAAGCTCGAGACCGGTGATCAGGACGAATGCTCGTGCTGCCGAGATGAAGCGCGATGGTCCAAGGCTCATCCGGATCTCTCCGCGGCGGGTGCTCGGGGTGGGCTTTCTGCTGGTGATCTGCCATCGATTATACTGGGACGGCCCGTCGACCCCAAGGACAACAGCCCACGGAGGTGAGACCCAACATGCGGCCTCGTACGATCGCCATCGGCGATGTCCACGGATGTGCACTCGCACTGGAAGCATTGCTCGCGACGTTCGAGCCCCGGCCCGGCGACGTGATCGTGACCCTGGGCGACTACATCAATCGCGGGCCGGACAGCCGGCGCGTGCTCGACCGGCTGATCGAGCTGGAACGGCAATGCAAGCTGGTCCCGATCCTCGGTAATCACGACCAGATGCTCCTCGCCGCCCTGGCCGGCGAGCCACGGGCGCTGTCCGAACTGCTGGACATGGGGGGGACTGCGACGCTCGCGTCGTACGGTGCCCAGCGAATCACGGAGGCCGACCTGGTGCGAATACCGCCCGCTCACCGCGCCTTCCTCGACCGCTGCCGCGACTATTACGAGACCGAGACCCACATCTTCGTGCACGCGCAGTACGACCCGGACGCGGCCATGGACGAGCAATCCCCGCTGTGGTTGCGCTGGGAGTCGCTCCGTGACGGCATCCCCGATCCGCATGTGTCGGGCAAGCGTGCGATCGTCGGGCATAGCTCGCAGAAGAGCGGTGAGGTCCTCGACGTCGGACACCTGGTATGCATCGATACTTATTGCTACGGCGGCGGCTGGCTGACGGCGATGGACGTCGTCACCGACGAACTCTGGCAGGTCAACCGCCTCGGCAAATTGCGGTGGTCGCGATCGGCGTGAGGTCTCGCCTCGGGCTGCCGGTTGGCTAATAATCGGGGCACGACGGCGAATGACGGGCGTTCGGTCATTCCACGAACCGCGGCGACGACGGAGGTACAACCGATGGTGAGACGATCCTGGTCTGGGATGAGGATGGTGGGGTTTGCGATCGCGATGGTGCTGGTCCCCGTCGGGGCTCGGGCGCTGGACACGTCCGACACGCGGCTCCTGGCCACGCCCGCGATCACCGAAGGGAAGATCGCGTTCGCCTATGCCGATGATCTGTGGGTGGCCGATGCCGACGGTAAGAATCCCCGGCGGGTGACATCGCACCCGGGCGAGGAGGAGAATCCGTATTTCTCGCCCGACGGCAAGCACATCGCCTTCACGGCCAGCTACGACGGCAACGTGGACGTCTACGTCATCCCCACCGTCGGGGGCGAGCCGACGCGATTGACCTGGCACCCCGGCGACGACGTCGTCCGCGGCTTCACGCCCGACGGCCAGGTGCTCTTCAGCTCGCAGCGCGAGGTCTTCTCGCGCCGGCACTCGCAGTTCTTCACGGTCGGGATCGACGGGGGCGTGCCCCGGCGCCTCCCGATCCCGAACGGCGACATGGGGGCCATCTCGCCCGACGGCAAGCTCCTGGCCTATACGCCGCTCGGCGAGAGCTTCCGCCAGTGGAAGAATTACCGCGGCGGCACGGCCTCGCGGATCTGGGTGCTCCGGCTGGATGACCTGTCGCACGACGAGGTCCCGAAGCCCGCTGGGGGCTGCAACGATACCCAGCCCATGTGGATCGGCGAGACGCTCTATTTCCTGTCCGACCGCGATGGTGAATTCAACCTCTACTCGTACGACCGATATTCGAAGAAGGTCGCGCGCCTCACCGATCACGAGGCCTTCCCGGTCGCCAGCGCATCGGCCGGCGCGGGACGGATCATCTACGAGCAGGCCGGCTGGCTCCATGTCTACGAGCCCGGCGCCCCCAAGTCGCGCCGGCTCAGGATCGGCGTTGCTGCCGACCTGACCGAGACCCGCCCCCGCTATGCCACCGGCGCCAAGCACATCCGCGACCTGGGGATCTCACCCACGGGCAAGCGCGCCGTGCTCGAGTATCGCGGCGAGATCGTCACCGTGCCGGCCAAGAAGGGGGATCCGCACGACCTCACCCGGACGCCCGGCGTGCACGAGCGCTCGCCGGCCTGGTCGCCCGACGGCAAGTCGATCGCGTATTTCTCCGACGCGTCGGGCGAATACGCGCTGATCGTCCGCCCCCAGGACGGCAAGGGCGAGGGCCGCTCCTATCCCCTCAAGGGGGCCGGCTTCTACGAGGATCCAGCGTGGTCGCCCGACGGCAAGAAGATCGCCTTCGTCGACAACGCGCGGACCCTCTCCTGGATCGACCTGGCCGCGGGAGCAGTCAAGCGGGTCGCCGCCGAGCCGATCTACGGGCCGAACCGGGCCGCTCGGGCGAAATTCACCTGGTCTCCCAACTCGAAGTGGCTGGCGTATTCGCTGACCAATCGCACCGGCTTCCAGGCGGTCTGGCTCCACGACCTCGCTTCGGACAAGTCCCACGCTGTCACCGACGGCCTCGTCGAGGCCGGCGAGCCGGTCTTCGACCGCGGCGGCAAGTATCTCTACTTCCTCGCCTCGACCAACGCCGGGCCCGCCAACAACTGGTTCGACCAGTCCTTCAACGAATTGGTGCCGTCGTCCACCGTCTACCTCGTCACGCTCGCGAAGGCGACGGCCAACCCGCTCCTCAAGGAGACCGACGAGGAGGAGGCGACGGAGCAGGGTTCCGACAAGGGTCAAACGGAGAAGGTGCTGAAGATCGGCAGGGAAGTGATCGAGCTGCAGAAGGAGGTCATCCGGATCGGCATGGAGCAGCTCAAGCTGGGGGCCAGCGCGTCTCGGGACAAGAAGGAAGAGGAGCGGCTCGCCGAGGCCCTCCTCAAGGTTCGGAAGGACCTCGACAAGAAGATGCAGGAGCAGGCCGAGCTCCTTCGCAAGCAGGCCGATCAACCCAAGGAGGGGTCGCACGACACGTCCGTCAACGTCGACCTGGACGGCATCGCCGGGCGGGTCGTCGCCCTGCCGATCCCGCCGGGAACCATTCAGGGCCTGACGGCGGGCAATGAGGGGCAGCTCTTGTTCGTCCGCCGCGTGGAAGTCCGACCGGGGCAGGGCCCCGCGGGGCGGGGAAAGCCGTCGCTGCGGCGGTTCGACCTCAAGACCCGCGAGGAAGAGACGCTGGCCGAGGGCATCGACGAATTCCGCGTCTCGGCCGACGGCAAGAAGATCCTCTACCGGGCCGGCGAGCTGGGGCCCTCGTTCCCGCCCGGCGCACCTCAGGGACAGGGCGGCGTGACACTGGGGATTGTGGACGCGGGCAAGTTCAACAAGGGCGATGGCGCGCTCAAGTTCGACGCGATCTCGGTGCGGGTCGAGCCCCGGGCGGAATGGCCGCAGATCCTCCGCGAGGCCTGGCGGATCAACCGCGACTACTTCTATGCCCCCAACATGCATGGGGCCGACTGGAACGCCATGTGGAGGAAGTACGAGGCGTTCCTACCCGACCTCGCCAATCGCGGCGACCTGAGCCGCGTGATCCGGATGATGCTCAGCGAGCTGGCCGTGGGCCACAGCTTCATGGGTGGCGGCGAGCGGCTGTATGAGCCCAAGCCGGTCCCCGTCGGATTGCTCGGCGCCGATTACGAGGTGGCCGACGGCCGCTTCCGGTTCAAGACGATCTACGGCGGTGCGTACTGGGACCCGAGCCTCCGTGCCCCACTCGTGGCGCCCGGGGTGGACGTCAAGCCGGGCGAGTTCCTCCTGGCCGTGGACGGCCGCGAGATCAAGGCCGACAGCGAGGTCTGTCGGGCGTTCGAGGGCACCGCCGGCAAGCGGGTCGAGCTCAAGGTCAGCCCTCGGGCCGACGGCAACGGCGCCCGCACGGTCGTCGTCGAGCCGGTCGAGGACGAGGCCTCGCTGCGGAACCGCGCCTGGGTCGAGGGCAACCTCCACAAGGTCCACCAGCGGACCAAGGGCCGCGTCGCTTATGTTTATGTGCCCAACACGGCGGGATCAGGTTATGAATACTTCAAACGTTATTTCTTCCCCCAGGCCGACAAGCAGGCAATCATCGTCAACGAGCGGTTCAACGGCGGCGGGCAGGTGGCCGACTACTACATCAACATGCTGCGCCGTCCGCTGGTGAGCTACTGGGCGACCCGATACGGCGAGCCCTTGCGCACGCCGAATGCGGCGATCCTCGGCCCCAAGGTGATGATCATCGACGAGACGGCCGGGTCGGGCGGCGACCTGTTGCCCTGGATGTTCCGGAAGTTCGGCCTGGGCAAGCTGGTGGGCAAGCGGACCTGGGGCGGGCTGGTGGGCATCCTGGGATTCCCGACCTTGATGGATGGCGGCATCGTGACGGCGCCGAACCTGGCGATCTTCACCGAGGACGGCTGGGTGGTCGAGAACGTGGGCGTGCCGCCGGATATCGACGTGGAGCAGGACCCGGCCGCGGTGGCCGCGGGCAAGGACCCGCAGCTCGATCGGGCCATCGACGAGGTGCTCAAGGAGCTGGCCGAGAACCCGCCGCCTCGGCCGCCGGCCCTGCCGCCGTTCCCCGTCCGCGTCCGGACCGGGGACCGCGCCGCGGCGGCGCGGTGAGACGGGCGAGGAGTGATGAAAGGGACGGGTTGGGGTCCCGGCTTCAGCCGGTTTCGTGGTCGCGTCGATTCCGCCGGAAGGCGGGACCCCAACGAGGTCCGGCGGACGCGGCTTGTGTCACTCGGCCGCCGGCGCCGCGGGGACCGGCGAGAGATACGAGTCGAAGACCCGGACCTTCTCCCAGTTCTCCTTGTTCTCCTCGACGAACTTGAGGTGCTTGGGGTGATCCTGGTACCTGTCGTGGGCGGCCTTGTTGGCGAAGATGATGTGCAGCGAGATGTCGAAGTCCCGGTCGTTGACCTCGCGCTTCAGATCGCCGGCGAGTGTACCCGTGGCGAAATGGACCGTGCCCTCGTGGCCGGTGAGGAGGAGCTTGCAGGCGGCGACCAGCTTGGCCCGGGCCGCGCCCGAGGCGTCCTTGAGCTTGAAGTAGACCATGTGCGCCAGTTGCGGCTCCGCGGCCGCGGAGCCGGTGGCCCGGCTGGCTGAAGTCGCCGTCATCGCGACGGCCGCTGCGGCCAGGAGGCCGCCCAGGATCGGGATCTTGTGCTTCATAATGCGGATTCCTCGAGGCGTGTACCGTGGGGAGTGGGCATCGCGAACCCGTCGCGCGATGCCGGTGTCAGACCATCCAGTCTGACCATGATGGCCCGGATGGTTCCGGATCGCAAGGGGCCGTAAGCGGCGGTGGGGACGGGGCATGTCCGGCCCGCTGACGGGTCCCCGCGACCGAGGTCTGCCGCACGGGAGGCGTGGCCGGCCGGGCCGGCCGGAGATAGAATCATGGGGAGCCACCATGAATACCGAATCGTCCCGATCCATCATCGTGCCGGATGACGACTTGGTCGAGCTCCATGGGATCGCGCTGTCGCGATCCTGGATCGCCGACTTCTGCCGGCGCCACCACGTGCGCTCGTTCGCCCTGTTCGGCTCGATCCTCCGCGACGACTTCGGCCCCGAGAGCGATATCGACATCCTGATTGAATTCGAGCCGGGGAAGACACCGGGGTTGGCATTCTTCGGGATGCAGGACGAGCTGAGCGAGCACTTCGGTCGCCGGGTGGACCTGAACACACCCCAGTGTTTGAGCAAATACTTCCGCGACGAAGTTGTAGCAGGAGCTCTCCCGTTGTATGCCCAAGCATGACGAGGCAACTTATCTTCGGCACATGCGGGACTATGCCGCTGAGGCACACCGGTTCGCCACGGGTCGATCTCGCGCCGATCTTGATACCGATCGGATGTTCATGTTAGCGGCGACACGGTTGCTCGAGATGATGGGCGAAGCGGCGACGCAAGTCTCGAGCACGACCCGCATCCAGAACCCCCAGATCCCGTGGCAGTCGATCGTCGGCTTGAGGCATCGGCTGGTGCATGCGTATGACCAGATCAATCTCGACATCATCTGGGACATCCTCTCGAACAACCTGCCGCCGCTGATCATCGCACTCGATGCCATGCTCAGCCCACCGGGAAAGCCTTGAATACCCCCTTGACGATCGATCGGTCGTCTGCGGGGCCGGAAACTAAGCTTTGCGCAGCATCGGCAGCGGCACGTAGAAGGTGAGATAGTGCCGGCCGTCGGAGTAGAGCGGGCCGCGTGGGTCCTCGACCAGGACGGTGGCGCGGCGGGTGATCCGATTGACGCGGCCGACGTGGCTCACGCCTTCGTGCTCGAAGCTCACCAGGTCCCCCGCGACGATCCCGTAGGCCACGCCGGCCTCTTCGCGGGGAGTGACCAGGTCGTGGAAGACCCCTTCATGCGCGAAGATCCGCCGCGACAGCGCGTGGAAATTTGCGGCACGGCAATTGGAGCGCGCCCAGCCCAGGTACTCGGCCAGGTGCAGGAGCTCGTGCTCGAAGATGCGCTGGAGGGCCTCGAGCCGGTCGCGACACTCCAGGCCTCCCACCGTGACCTTGCGATCGACGTTCTGGAACGTGTTGAAAAGCAGGGTGGTCGAGACCGTGATCTCGTATTCGACCTTCGTCGCCGGCCGGCCGGCCCGATGAATCCGGCGGACTTGCCGCATCGTCTGGCCGGCCGCGCTGACCAGCCGTCGAGACAAGCGAAACGCCATCGGATGGGCCGCGTCTTCGAGCAACATCTCAGCCAGCCGGCCCCGGAAGAACTCGCGATCGTAGCCGGCGAACAACCGCTCCAGGTCGTCGGTGCCGATCCGGGTGAAGTTGGCGGTGCGGATGTTCGGAGACTGGCTGAGCATTCCGTCGTAGATCCGCCGGGACCGCTCGTCGACCTCCTGGGGCATATAGAGCAGGGCGAAGAGCTTGGCCTGGCGCTCGACGCTCGGTCCGGGAGCGTCGGCGGCGGGGTCGTCGTCCATGATGACGAATGTCCTCCTACCGCGTCGCGCTCGACGGGCCGGGGGATCATCTTGATGCACACGGGCTTGCCGACCTTCACCGTCTGGCCGGTGGGCTTGAGCGTGCCGTCCTGGGGATCGATGCGGAAGACCACGATCGTGTCCGAGTCCATGTTCTCGGCCAGGAGGAGGGACCCGGTCGGGTCGATCGCGAAGTTGCGCGGGTTCCTGCCCTGGGTGGGCTCGAAACCAACTGGGCTCAGCTTGCCGGTCGTCGGGTCGATGGTGAAGATCGCGATGCTGTCGTGCCCGCGGTTCGAGCCGTAGAGGAACTTGCCGGTGGGGTGCACCTGGACCTCGGCGGTGTGGCTCCTCCCGCTGAAGCCGGCGGGCAAGGTCGTGATCGTCTGGATCTCGGCGAGTGTCCCGTGGTCGGCGTCGTAGGCGAAGGCGGTCACGGTGTTGGCCATCTCGTTGATGACGTAGGCGAACCGGCCTTCGGGATGGAAGGCGAAATGTCGCGGTCCGGAGGCGGGCGCGACCTTGGCGAACGGCGGCCGGTGCGGGGAGAGGCGCCCGCGCGCCGGGTCAAATGCGTAGACCAGGACCTCGTCGAGCCCGAGGTCGGCCACGAACGCGTAGCGGTTCGCCGCGTCGAGATTGATCGAGTGCGCGTGCGGAGCTTCCTGTCGCCCGCGGTCGGCGCCCCGGCCGCGGTGCTGGATCTTCGACGAAGCCGGGCGGAGCCGGCCGTCCCGCTCGATCGGCAGGCAGCCCACGCTGCCGCTGCCGTAGTTGGCCACCAGCACGTTCTGGCCTTGTCGGTCGACGACCAGGTGGCACGGGCCCGAGCCGGCCGACAACTGCTGGTTCAGCAGGGTCAACGTCCCCTTGCCCTGGTCGATCGCGAAGGCGCTGACGCCGCCGTCCCGCCGGCCCTGGATCTCGCCCGACTCGTTGGCCGAAAACAGGAACTCGCGGCTGGGGTGGATCGCCAGGAACGACGGATCGGACGAGACGGCCGCCAGCCGGGGCGCGTCCAGCGCGCCCGTGCGGATGTCGAGCTCCATCAGGTAGATCCCTCGGCTGCGCTCGCGCCCCTGGCCATTGGTATAAGTTCCGACATAGACCCAGTACACTCCGGCTGAACCGGCCGTGGGCTGCGTCTGTGCCTGCACAACGTCCGGAGCGACCGGCATCAGCGTCAACGTCAAGGACATCATCAGGCTCGCCGAGAGCCCGCCTCCAGATCGAGGAACGCCCATCGCACGACTCCGAAGCTCGAACACGGACGGATTCCGGACTCCACCCCATCGGACACGTCCCGAACTTATCACAGCCCATGCCGGTCGGCAAGGAACCGTTCGGCTCGCTTGTTAGCTCGTTAGCTCCAACCGGCTCCGGCTAGTCCGACTCAAAGCCGGTGCGACGTCGCGAGCCGGCAACGCATCGCGGTGATTCGACGCATCGTCAACGCGCCCCCTTGGATTCCCTGGAGAATCTCCTTGACTTGGCCGAAAGTCAACCCAGATGATTGCAATGTGTGAAGTCGGCATTTCGATGAGAGTCGGTCCCGGAAGGTGGGTCAGACGATTGTAGGGTGGGTGAAACCCACCGACGCAAGGCCTTGGCACACGGTGGGTTTCACCCACCCTACGGGATCGCTCTCGACCCTTCCGGGACAGACTCTGAGCATGATGGCGGTCGTCGTTGATGTTTCATATCATCCAGGAGCTCAGGAGGGCGTTGCGTGAGGCCCTTCGCGTGGGGCTTCAGCGTCCGAAACGAAGGAGTGCGCCGTCCGCTTCCGGCGCCTGGCTCGAGGAGAGGACGCTGCTGTCCGGCCAGCCAAGGGAGAAGCCGCCACTGCAAGGGGGCCCGCTCTCGGGTTCCGGCAGCGGACACGCCGGCCCGGGGTCCAGTCCTGCACATCTTCTCGAGGTCACCACGAGCATCATCGCACCGCCGATCTCGGGTGATGTTCGCCGGGTCGATTCCAAGCGGGCCGCGGTCGTGACCGGGTTGTATCTCAAATACTTCCACCGCGAGCCCTCGCCGGCCGAGCTGAGTTCGGCTCTCCGAGAGTTGCGGCACCCCGGGGGCAAGGCCCGGCTCAACCGCGATTTCCACATCGTTCTGGAGGGCCTCCGACATGGCGTCACCGTCAACCGGTATGCTCGGGCGCTCTTCGCGACCATCGGGGGCCAGGCGCCGACGCCGCAGACCCTCTCCGAGACCTTGACTCTGATCCAGTCCGGTGCTCCGCCGGATGAAGTGATTTATGCATTCCAGACTGTGATCGTCGGGACGGGGTCGCCGACCCCGACGCCGATACCCACTCCGACCCCCACGCCCTCGCCGACGCCGACGCCGACCCCCACGCCCTCGCCGACGCCGACGCCGACCCCCACGCCCTCGCCGACCCCGTCGCCGACCCCCACGCCCTCGCCGACCCCGTCGCCGACGCCCTCGCCCTCGCCGACCCCGTCGCCGACGCCCACGCCCTCGCCGACCCCGTCGCCGACGCCCACGCCCTCGCCGACCCCGTCGCCGACGCCCACGCCCTCGCCGAGCGCGATTCCGGTCCCCGCTGCGCGACTTCCCGCAGTTGCGGCACCCCCGCCGTCGTACGGGCCGGTGATGCCGACGTTGACCGCGCTCCGTTCGACGCCCCCGGGCTCGTTGCTGTCGGAGCAAGCTCGTGCAACCCCGAGCGATCCTTCGACCGAGGAATCCTCCCTGTTCGAGCCATTGACCCCGACTCCCACGGATCGAGGGATCGTCGAGTCATCCCAGGCCGGACAACCGAATCCGGAGACGTCGCCGGCCGACCGAGTGGTCCCATCGCAGGGAATTCGTGGAAATGAATGGGAGTAGGTACGATGGACGAGGTCGTTCGGCTCGATGATGATCGGGAAAAGGACATGACGACCATCGAACAAGGTCCGGCCGTTGCGATCCCGCCTCCTCGCCGGTTCGACGACGAGTGGCGGCGATGGATCGCGGAGAACCTGATGCTCGAGATGCCGCAAGACAGCATCCTTCAGGTTCTGGTCGCCAACGGATTCGCGGCGACCGACGGGGCGACCGAGATCGCCCTTGCCTTGCAGAGCCCGTATTTCCGGGCCGCCGATCGGCTTCGCAACCGCCTCAGGAAGCGGAACTGGTTGCTCGCGTCGTATCGCAAACTCGGCCGTCTCCATCCCAGGTCCGGCGAGATCGAGCGTCGCCACAAGCTGTCGCGAAGCGAATTCCTCGAGGGTTACTACTGTCCCAATCGCCCCGTCATCATCGCCGGCATGATGGACGACTGGCCGGCGCTCACGAAATGGAGCCTCGACTTCTTCTCCGAGCACTTCGGAGACCGAGAGGTCGAGGTGCAGGTCGATCGCAAGGCCGGCGGCCATGATGCCGAGCTCGAGCGGTCGAATTATGCCCGTTCGAACCGGAGGATGCGCTTCTCCGAGTTCATCGAGAAGCTGCGCACCTCGGGCGTCACCAACGACTTCTACATGACGGCCAATAACAGTTCCAGCAACAAGAATGCCCTCCCCGAGTTATGGAACGACATCGTTCAGATCCCCGAATACCTCGACGGCAATGCACCCCAGAGCGGCTTCTTCTGGCTCGGGCCGGCCGGGACGATCACCCCCTTCCATCATGACCTGACCAACAACCTGATGGCCCAGGTCATCGGCCGCAAGCGCGTGAAGATCGTGCCCGCGTCGGACCTCCCGTTGATGAGGAATCTCTACCACGTCTATTGCGAGCTCGATGGCCGAGACATGCCCCCGGCGCCTCGCGCCGACTTCCGGCAGCCGCAGATTCTCGAGTGCATCCTCAACCCGGGCGAAATCCTCTTCTTGCCCGTCGGCTGCCTGCACTTCGTCGAAGGGCTGGATATCTCGGTGACGGTCTCCTTCACCAATTTCGTCTTCGATAACGACTTCTCGTCGTTCTACACGACCTACCAGGTCGTTTGAAAGGGAGGGCGTCACGAGGGTTGTATGCCGCTCAACCGGTCGTACTTCATCAGCACCACACCCCGAACGGGAAGCTTCCTGCTCGCCCACGCGCTGGATTCGACCGGGATTGCCGGTCGGCCCCAAGAGTATTTCGATCCGAACTTCGAAAAGCTCTGGCTGGAACGCCTCGGCATCTCCTCGGACGCCGAATTCTTCGCGAAGATCCTCCCCGAGGGCACGACGCCCAACGGCGTCTTCGCGGCCAAGGTCCACTGGCACCAGTTCGAGTATCTCGCCAGGAAGCTCCGGGCTGTGCACGGCGGCGGGCCGATCCTCGATCTCCTGAGGGACACATTCCCCGACTTGCGATACGTCTTCCTCACCCGACGGGACAAGGTCCGTCAGGCCGTGTCGTATTACAGGGCGATCGAGACCAACATCTGGTGGTCTTCCCGGGCCGATCCCGAGACGCATCGGGATGCCCCCGCTCCGGAGCCGGAATTCAATTATGAGCAGATCGATCATTGGGTGACGCGGCTCTCGGATTTCGAATCGAGGTGGCGCCGGCATTTCGAACGCGCGGGAGTGGCACCGTTCGAGGTGCCCTACGAGGAGTTCGTGGGGTCTTATCAGTTGACGGTGCTGTCGATTCTCCGCTATCTCGAGCTCCCTCTCGCCGACGAGTCGCGGGTCGCACCGCCACGACTGAAGAAGCAGGCCGACGAGCTCTCGGAGTGCTGGGTCCGCCGCTACTGGGAGATGCGTCAGATCTAGAGCGCTTAATGGTTGCGTTGCACCGACACGAGAGAACCCCCCCTGACCCCCCCTTCGTAAGGGGGGGATTCTGAGGGGCGGGCCTCGCTCAATTTCCCCCCCTTACGAAGGGGGGGTCAGGGAGGGTCGAGGCCCCAGCCCGATCTTGAGGCTGAGCCGCGTAGGCCAGCCATTCGTTAACCGCTCTAGCGCGTGTTTCGCCTCCTCGCGGCTTCCTGGTACAATGATTGTTCAATCAAGACCCGTAGGGACGATCGGCGAAACCATGAGCGAATTCACACGCCTTATCGATGATCCGGGCCTGCGGCTCAACCGGCGGCACTTCTTCTCGCGGACCAGCCTGGGGCTGGGCGGCGCCGCGTTGGCGTCATTGCTGGCCGAATCCGTGAAGGCCGGTACGGGACCGGATGGCGATGCCGGAGGTCGCCTTGCCACATCCGCGGGGGCCAGGCCGGATCCTCTGGCGATCGACTCCGTCGGCGGGGGCATCCTGCGTGCGTATCACGTGCCGCCGAAGGCCAAGCGGGTGATCTACCTGTTCATGAGCGGCGGACCGTCGCAGCTCGACCTGTTCGACTACAAGCCGCTCTTGAACCGGATGAACGGCCAGGACCTGCCCGAGTCGGTCCGGATGGGGCAGCGGCTCACGTCGATGTCGGCCAACCAGGCGACGCTGCCGATGGCCGGCTCGCTCTTCCGGTTCGCCCGGCACGGCCAATCGGGCGCGTGGGTCAGCGAGTTGTTGCCGCACACGTCGCGGGTCGTCGACGACCTTTGCATCATCAACTCGCTGTACACCGAGGCGATCAATCATGATCCGGCGATCACGTTCTTCCAGACCGGGTCGACGATCGCCGGCCGGCCGTCGATGGGTGCCTGGCTCAGCTATGGCCTGGGCTCGGCCAACCAGAACCTGCCGACGTTCTGCGTGCTGATCAGCCGGAAGCGGCCCGACCAGCCGCTGTACTCGCGGCTCTGGGGCAACGGGTTCCTGCCGTCGGTCCACCAGGGGGTGGAATTCCGTGCGGGGGCCGACCCGGTGCTCTACCTCGAGAATCCGCCCGGGGTCTCGGCCTCGGGCCGCCGCAAGATGCTCGACCGGCTCCGCGAGCTGCACCAGCTCGAGTACGACGCGACGCTCGATCCGTCGATCCAGGCCCGGATCGCGCAGTACGAGATGGCCTACCGGATGCAGACCTCGGTGCCCGAGGTGACGCGGGTCGCCGACGAGCCCGACCACGTCTTCGACCTGTACGGCCCCGAGGCGCGGCAGCCGGGCACGTTCGCTGCCAATTGCCTGCTGGCGCGCCGGCTGGCCGAGCGCGACGTCCGGTTCATCCAGCTCTATCACCCCGGCTGGGACCATCACGGCGGCCTGCCGGCTGGCATCCGCCATCTCTGCCGCGAGACCGACCGCGGCTGCGCGGCCCTGCTCACCGACCTGAAGCAGCGGGGCATGCTCGACGAGACCCTGGTGCTCTGGGGAGGCGAGTTCGGCCGCACGAATTACAGCCAGGGGAAGCTCACGGCCACCGACTACGGCCGCGACCATCACCCCCGATGCTTCACCGCCTGGGCGGCCGGCGGCGGGATCAAGCCGGGCATCACCTACGGCACCACCGACCCGTTCGGCTACAGCGTTGCCACCGACGGCGTCCACGTCCACGACTTCCACGCCACGGCCCTCCACCTCCTGGGCGTCGACCACGAGCGGCTCACCTACAAGCACCAGGGGCGGTATTATCGGCTCACGGATGTGTCCGGGAAGTTGGTCGAGGGGATCTTGGCTTGACGGGGTCGTTTGCCGGGCATGTTGGGGCCGTCTGTTGGTGGTCACGCTCCAACCACGGAGGTGGGACGCCTCGCTCTGTTGGAGGGGAACGAGGCGATGAGCATCGGCGAGGATTGGCCGACGAAGTATCCGTGGGGGCTCTTGCCTCGCGCGGGCCCACATCCTTTTGTACCGCCGAAGGACCGGAATTGGTTGAAGAAGCCCCCGCGAGGTCCCCAGAATGGTTACTTGGACGTCGAAGGGAACGAGTGGGTCCCGCACCCTCCCCCCACGGGCGGTGATCTGGACGACTTCCACTGGGACGTTCAGCATCCGGATCGTCGGCATACTAACGTGGGGCCCGATGGCGAAGTCCACCATGGGGACAACAACTTCGCATGAAGGATCCAGTCGATGAGTCCCATTCTCGAAGCTCAAATTGGTGATGAGATCGTCTGCATCGGGGAATTCTCGGCTTCACCTCATGGCGAAGGATTCTCGTGGGGGACCAGCCGGACCTTTCGGATCGGCGAGCGGTTACGGTTCGCCGGCTACTATCGGGACGACCACTACAAGGATCATCCGACGGGGTGGATGGTCCTATTTGATGCCCCCGATGGCAAGCGCTACAGCGCGACCCAGACCTACTTCGTGACCACCGATTGCTGGCGCGGCTTGAAGCGGTTCTTCGCGCGGCGATTGCTCAGGGAGCCGCGTCGATCCCGTTCTGGAGTGGCGCAGACCGACAAGCAGTCGCCGGTCTCCTGAACGGGGACCTGAAAGGCGGGTTGTCCTCCTTGATGATTACCCGGTCGTCTGCTCCGTCGTGCAGGGATGATCATGGCACTTCCGTCGCTGTACCGTCGCATCCTGCGCGAGCGATTCGATGTCCTGCCGTCGGTGCTCCGGCGGTTCCACGACGCCGATGGAGGCGGCCGGGCGCGCGGGATCTTCCGGGTCGAGCGAGCACCCGGCCGGCTCCGTGGCGCGATCGCCTCGATCCTTGGGATGCCCCGCGCCGGCGCGGAGGTCCCGGTCCGGCTCGGCGTCGCGGTGGAGGGCGATCGCGAGCGGTGGACTCGCGACTTCGACGGGCGTCGCGTCGAGACGGTTCAGTGGCGCGGGGGGAATTGTTGATGGAGGCCATCGGGGTCGTCCACTTCTCCACCGCGCTGGTGCTCGACGGGTCGCACCTCATTTACGAGTTCCGCCGGGCCTGGTTCGCCGGCATCCCGATCCCGCAGTGGCTATCTCCCCGGGTCGAGAGCTACGTGGATGCCGGGGACGGCGGTTGGTTCGTCGTGGTGCACGTCCTCGCTCCGTTCCTGGGCGAGCTCGTCCGTTATGAAGGGTGGATCGAGCCCGAATGAGCGATGCCGCGCGGATTATCAGCGTGCCGGGAGGCTACGGGATCTTCGGCGGCCGGATCGCCGAGGCGATGGCGCGCGATCCGCGGTGCCGGGTCCGCATCGTGGGCCGGAATGCGACGATCGGACGCAACCTCGCGCACCGGATCGGCGCCGAGTTCCGCGCCGCGGATTGCGGCGACCGCGAGTCATTGCGCCGCGCGATCGAGGGATCGTTCCTGGTCGTCCACGCGGCAGGTCCCTTCCAGGGGGCCGATTACCGGGTGGCCGAGCTCTGCCTGGAGCTGGGCGCGCATTACATCGACGTGGCGGACGCGCGCGAGTTCGTCGCGGGGATCGGCCGGCTCGACGAAGAGGCGCCGGCGCGGGCTGATCGTCGCCTCGGGGGTCAGCTCGACGCCCGCGATCACCTCGGCGATGATCCGCGCGGTCGAGCCCGAGTTCGCCCGCATCGAGCGGATCCAGACGGCGCTGAGCCCGGGCAATCAGAACCCCAGGGGCGCCTCGACCATCGCCGCCGTCCTGAGCTACCTGGGCCGGACGATCCGGGTCTGGCAGGACGGGCGCTGGGTTGAACCGGCCGGGCTGGGGCGACGCGCGCCGGCTCGCGTTCCCGCCGCCGGTGGGGCGCCGTCGCGTGCACAACTGCGAGGTGCCGGAACTCGAGCTGTTCCCAACCGTCTTCAACGCGGAGACGGTCCGCTTCTCCGCCGGGCTGGAGCTGGACGCGTTGAACTACCTGCTCTCGCTGTGCGCGCGGCCGTGCCGATGGTTCCGGCTCGATTTGACGCGGCGCGCCCGATGGTTCCTCCAGGCCTCGCTGATGCTCTTCCCGTTCGGGACGACCAACGGGTCGCTGGCGATCTGGGTGCACGGTCGCGACCGGGCGGGCCGTCCGATCGAGCGCCGGATCGCGATCGTCACCGACTACGACGGACCGGCCACGCCGAGCTCCGCGGCGATCGTGCTGGCCCGCAAGGTCCTCGACTCCGGTCCGCCGCGCATCGGCGCGTTCCCCTGCGTCGGGCTGCTGACGCTCGACGAGATCATGGACCACCTCCGGCCGCTGGGGATCTGGTGTGCCCGCGGGGACGAATCCGGATGGTCCACGCCGCCGCCCGCGCCAGTCGAGGGTGAGGTCCCGCCGCCTCGCTGATGGGGACGAGGTCCCCGCCAGCGAGGCGGGCGAGCTTCGATCACGTGATGTTGACGATCCGGTGCTGGATCTCGTTCCGCCGGCCCCGGCGCAACTTGAAGTCGAAGATCCCCAGCCCGAGGTGGGCGGCCAGGGGGATGTGCTGCGGCTGGCGGACGTCGAAGCCTTCGGTCTTGAGCGGATCCAGCGCGAGCTTGCCGCTGGCGCCGACCGGCGGCAGCCCCTTCTCCTGGCGCTTGGCGTCGACATACCGCCAGGCGACGTGATCCATGGCCACGGGGTCGGTGGCGAAGAGCAGCGCGTTGTTCTCCCAGGTCCACTCGGGCCTCGATGCGCCGGGACCGCCCTGATAGACCCCCTTGATCCCGTCCATGATCTGGAGGACGCACTTGCGGCGGATGACCGGGTGCGAGACGACCTGGGGGATGAACTGGTTGCAGACGTTCGTATCCGGCGTGCCGTGCGATCGGCAGACGTTGTTGACCATGCCGTGGCTCATGTTCTTGAGCGCGCCGGTGATGCCGGCCGAGCCGTGGTCCTTGAGCACGGGGAGGCACACGATCTTGTTGACGCGACGGGTGACCAGCAAGCCGAGGTGCGAGCGCCGGGTGCGGTCGTCCTTGGGGTCCAGCCCCTCCATGACGAGTTCCATCGTCATGAACTCGTCGGGGTCGTAGCCGGTGGTATGGTCGAGCTTGGCCGATTTCTGGTCGTCGCCCTTGATGTCGATCTGCTTGCCGTTGTAGGCGACGCCCAGGCCGGTCCAGGCGATGCCGTCGGGGAGGGCCTCGTGCATCTTGGCCTCGAGGAACTCGTCGCGATAGCGCTCGAAGACGATGATGTCCTTGGCCTTGACCCCGGCGGCCTGGAGGCCGTCGAGGATCTCGAGCATCAGCTCGTTGGACGAGCTGGCCAGCGGCCGGCCGACCGGGTTCATCTTGACGCCGACGACATCGCCCGGCTCGAAGAAGCTGCGCCAGGCCTCGACCTCGTCGGTGGCGCCCGTGAGTTCTTTCATCCCCCGGGCGACGGCCGCGTGGATCGCCTGGCGGTCCTTCACGTCGTTGCGGATCATCCGGGGATTGCGGACCTCGATGACCCGGCCGGGGTAGGGGCCCGGGATGCCCCACTTCTCATCGGCCCCAGCCTTGCCCGCGGCCGCGCGGGGCTCCTGGGCCGAGACATGACTCAGGGACATCCCCGCCAGGGCGGGGATCGCGGCGCCGGCGGCCAGGAAGCCGCGGCGGCCGAGGTCGACCGAATGGTGCTCATGATGAGACATGGAGGAACCTCCTCGACTCGAAAGGTCGCACCCGGGCCGCGGGGACTTCCCACATGGGGTCGGGTCGATGGCCGTGCCCGGTCACGACGTCAAGGCTACCCGGCCGCGGTCGGTGTCGCAACGATCGAGCGGGCCTTGGATGGCTGATGCGCGTGCGACCCTATCCGCGATTGACCGGATTCCAGCGCCCGGTGACAATCGTGACGGTGCCGAAGATTGCAAAAGAGGAGCCGATCGATGCCCTCGCCATTTCCCGGGATGGACCCGTACCTGGAGAGCCCGGATTGGTTCCCGGATCTTCGGAGCAGTCTGATCGTTCACATGAAGGCACAGCTCAACCAGATGCTGCCCCGGCCCTACTATGCCCAGTCGGATTATCGCTACTGGCTCGAATACACGCGGCACTCCATAGGCCCTGATCCCGATGTCCCCGGGTCCGCGCGGAGGGTACGCGAGCCGGGCGGCCGCGAAAGAGGCGCAGCCGAACCACGACCGCCGGGCCCATTGATCATCTCCTTCAGAATCATCGAGCAGGGGCCGTTCAAGCAGGCCTTTCTGGAGATCCGGCGGCGGCGCGGCAAGGGCGTTCGTCTGGTCACCGCGATCGAGATCCCCAGCCCATACGACAAGGAGGTCGATCACCCGTCACGCGGGCAATACATCGAGAGGCAGCGGAAGATTCTCGGCAGTGACGCCCACCTCGTCGAGATCGACCTTCTACGCGAGGGGCCGGATACCGCGGCCGTCACTCGCGATTCCGTCGTGGCGAAAGCGGGCCGGTTTGATTACTTGGTGTCGATACATCGGTACGATCGACCCAATGATTTCTTCGTCTACCCGATCTCGATGATGGAGCGCCTGCCCCAGATCGCGATCCCGCTCTTATCCGGCGACCCGGATGTGCCGATCGACCTTCAAGCGGCATTCGACCGGGCGTACGATGGCGGCCCGTATGAGCGCGGGGTCGAGTATGGGAAAGATAGGATCGTGCCCCGCCTGAATCCGACGCAAGCCGCCTGGGCCGCCGACTTGCTCGCGCAGCGAAAGCACCGTGCGTGAGACCCGCCGGATCTCGATCTGATAGCCACGATATCGCACTCAAGCCACCGGCACCTCCGCGGCCTTGCCGGTGAGCTTGAGTCCCATCGCGGCCACCTGCGGCAGGTACCGCTCCCAGTCAACGGCCTGCGGCGGCTTGATGACGGGTTCCTGGGTGTTGATGCCCAGCGATAGCGCGCGGACGCGAGGATGATGCGCCTGGGAATCGACCAGGGGCAGGAGGTTCTGCTGGATGTCCTGGCCCCGCGCCTGCTCCTGTCGAGCCCGCTCCTGCTGATATCGCACGGCGATCTGATGGAGCGTGACGATCCGCCAGAAGTGATACCACTCCTCGACGAGGACGTGTTCGCGGCACCAGTCCCAGGATGCCAGGCGGTCGAGGTCGTCGCGGCGCACGAGCAGCACGCGGATGCAGCACTTGCGCACCACCTTGCGGTCCTCGCAGGTGACCGCCAGCAGCCAGGTCTCGCGCGGGAACGGCGAGGAGGCCAGGCTCCCCGCGACGCTGTTGACGACGTCGTTGACGATCTCGAAGCCGGCGGTGCCCTCGGTGGCGAGGACGGGGTCGACGAGCGAGGCCTGCTCGGCCAGGCCGCGCATCACCCGGCGCAGCGCGACGTTGTCCAGGAGCTGGTCGATCGTGCGCGGCGGCAGCACGGTCCGGAGCTGGAGCAGGTACCGGCCGTCGGCCGCCGGGCCATTCGCGTCCGATGACCCGCCGATCGGCGTGAGCAGGTTCGCCGAGAACACGACCTGGTCCGACCGCCCCTGGGTGAGCTGTCGCCACTGTCGATACAACACCAGCCAGCCGATGACCACCACGGCGATCGCCTGGAGCAGCCCTTCGAAGAGCTTCTCGCCGATGAAGAGCAGGATCCCCCGGGCATCGAGCCCTTGCCACCACGAGGAGATCGCGGCCCAGAGGTCATGGAACCCGGACGCCATCGTGCAGCTCCTTTTCGTCGTATCGTACGGCCCGCGGACGTCGCGAGCCTCCGAGTGTACCGCGTGCCCGATCCGACTTGAACGGTCCTGTCCCTGTCCGCCCGGACCCGGCCCGCGCCCGGCACATCCCGCGGATGTTGTTATGGTGGAGCGACTTGCAAGAAAAACGGAGGCGGGCCCGGATTCGCCGCATATCAAGAGTAGGACGGTTGGCGTGGGGAGGGCCGAATCTCGTGGCGATGAGGATCGCGACTCGGGCCGGGGATGACCTGGCGACGACACGAAGTGCAGCTTACCGGGTCGGTGGACGCTGCCCGACGCCGGTTTGAAGGTGCTCACCGCCGACTGAGTGACTCGATGCCCCGAGGCCGGGCACCCCCAAATTCGGATTCTCGCCCCACGGCTGGTAAGATCCGAGTCTGCGCCGCGGTTCGATCCGTGGACGAACCGCGGCCGACGCGAAAGGGGGAGGACCGTGAAGGGCGAATCGAAGCCGCTGAAGGTGGTGATCC
Source organism: uncultured Planctomycetota bacterium (assembly GCA_963815795.1). GTDB lineage: Bacteria > Planctomycetota > Planctomycetia > Isosphaerales > Isosphaeraceae > JAKAUH01. The sequence goes on from CAWFIC010000019.1 coordinate 596,821, forward strand.
CGGGCGGCACCGGGCAGGTCGGGGCGATCCTGGCGCGGGCCTTCCAGGCCGGTGGGCACGAGGTCGTGATCCTCAGCCGCAAGCCACAGGGTGCCCCCTGGCGCGAAGCGGCGTGGGACGCCAGGACGATGGGTGGCTGGGCGGCCGAAGTAGACGGGTCGGACGTCGTCATCAACCTGGCCGGACGGAGCGTGAACTGCCGGTACACGCCGGAGAACCGCCGGCTCATCAAGGAGTCGCGGGTGGACTCGACCCGCGCGGTCGGCGAGGCGATCGCCCGGGCGGACCGACCGCCGCGGGTCTGGCTCCAGGCGAGTACCGCGACGATCTATGCCCACCGCTACGATGCTCCCAACGACGAGGCGACGGGCGTCCTCGGCGGGTCGGAGCCGGACCTCCCGGATACCTGGCGATTCAGCCTCGACGTGGCAACCGCCTGGGAAGGCGCGGTGGACGAGTGTAACCTGCCGCGGACTCGCAAGCTGGTGCTCCGGTCGGCGATGGTCATGAGCCCCGACCGCGGCGGAGTCTTCGACACGCTGCTCCGCCTGGTTCGCTTCGGCCTCGGCGGCCGCGTCGGGGATGGCCGCCAGTACGTCTCGTGGATCCACGACGCCGATTTCATCCGCGCGGTCATCTGGCTCATCGAGCATGAGGAGATCGCCGGGCCCGTCAACCTGGCCGCGCCGGACCGTTGCCATACACCGACTTCATGCGCGCGTTGCGCCAGGCCTGGGGCATGCCGATCGGGCTCCCCGCGACGCGGTGGATGCTGGAGATCGGCACATGGCTCTTGCGGACCGAGAGCGAGCTGGTCTTGAAGAGCCGCCGCGTCGTACCGGGCCGGTTGCTCCAGGCGGGCTTCCGGTTCGAATTCCCAGAATGGCCCGAGGCGGCGCGCGACCTCTGCCGGCGGTGGCGGGCCGGCCGGCGCGGTCACTCGTGATCGCGTTCGCGATCCGACGCAAATCACCGCGATGAGACCTCCCGGTGCAGGATGAGCCAGATGGATCGAAAGCTCCAGGTGATTCCTTGCCGGCAAATCACCGGATCGATCCACGCGTTGATCCGATCCATTTGATTGCTTACTCGTCTCGCGGTAATGCTTACAAACCGGGCGTGCAACCCGGGGATGTTTCCGGGACGCATCGGCGGGGACCGAGGGGTTGCCGCCGGAGGGCGAGAGTGGCAGAATACGAGAGGACGCAATACGTTGCGGCGATGAGAACCGGTGGAATGCTCGAGGTCCGGCGAGAATTCGGCCTTCGGTATTCCAATTGCTTCAGGAGAAGGTTGTCGGATATCCACGTCCTCCACGGCCCCTTTTTCCAAAGGAGGCGGTCATGAGTGCCAAGCAGCGTCGCAAGGTCTATGGAATCCGTCGTGAGATGCGCCGGCCGCGCGGTTGGACGCGCTGGTTCCACGAAGGGATGCTGGACGCCGAAGGCGAAGGTGCCGGCGGCGTGCGGATTCGCACGACCCTGTGGGGCAAGAAATAGCCGCTCATCTCATCTCGTCCTGAGTCTCGCAGAGCGGACCCACCGCGAGGTGATCGATCCCTTGCGGTGGGCAATTCCGCCCGGTCTATCGTTTTCATCGCGGTCTATCCCAGACGTTCCCGCATCCCTCGATCGCGCGTCATCGTTGATCCTGCACCACATCTTCGTCGGCTGTCGATCTGGCCTCTTGCACTCGCCGCCGCCTCGGTCATGATGGGAGCGAATCTGGCTGCGAGCGATCCTGGCGCAGCAGCTCGCGCTCATCGCCCGCAAGCGGGGCCGGCGGCCGGTCCGGCTGCATTCGCTGGAGTCGGCCCTCGAGCAGTCGTCGGCCCGGCTGGAGTCGCTCCTGGCCTCGGACGAGTCGAGCCCCAGCGCGGACGCCATGCACGCCGAGCGGTTGGTCGAGCTGGCGACGGCCCTGGCCGGGCTGCCGGAGGACCAGCGGACCGCGGTCGAGCTGAGGTACTTGCAGGGGTTGTCGGTCTCCGTCGTCGCCGATCGGATGGCCCGGACCACGGTCTCGGTGACGGGGCTCTTGTATCGGGGGACACGGGCCTTGCGGCAGCGGATGGGTGAAGGTCGTTGAAGCGAGGCAGCCATGGCCAGCGACCACAACGAGGTGGCGGCGCGGGAGCCGGAACCGGACCGGGATCGCGAGCGACAGCTCTACGAGATCCTGGCCGATTATTTCGAGGCGGTCGAGGCCGGTCGGGCCCCCGACGGCGCCGGTCGGAGCTGGCGGCGTCGGGCCCATCCCGAGGAAAGAGCTGCGTCCCGTTCCGGTCCCTCGACTCGTCGGGTACAATCAACGGTAGACCAGCGCGACGGGCCAAGGCGACCTGCGATGCCCCCCAACGAATCATGCCCGAACTGTCATCGGCTCGTGGCAGACTGGCACGTCGAGTGGTACAAGACCGAGGGGCCATCGCTCTATCGGGGCTAGCGGCACTGGACTGCCCCTTGTGTCGGCAACCTGTCGGATTTCAAGGAGGAAAGATCGGGCCGGCACCACCCGGTGCGCCCGTGATCACACGGCATGCGGACCAGGCCGCTCAGTGGGCGGCGTCCCAGGCGATCTCGGCGGGAGGAACGCTGCAAGGTTATACGTCTGTGGCCGGGGCCGGGACTCAGTACGCGACCTACTGGACCCCGCAAGAGATCCTGCAAGCCGACGCGCTGCGACGGGCGAAACAAGGTGGACCGTAAGATGAGCCTGCTCACCCCGGAAGAAAATCGATTCTTGGACGTCTTCCTCCACGAGGCCACGACCGCGCCGTTCACCGGGCCGGCGACGAGAGTCCTTCACGAGAATGGCCTCGAGTACGGCGACATCTCGTACATTGCTTGGGCTTATGAGCAGGACGTCCCCCGGACCGGCTTCGCGGTGGGGCGCGCTGCTGACCTGGTGCCGCCGTTCCCCTGGTCGAACCGGCAGGCGGCGCTGCGGCGGGACCAGGAGATCCAGCGAGTTTGGGCGGAGCGGCACCAAGGCGGCAAGGAGGCGGTTGTACAGAGTGGACGTGAGCGAGCCGGAGATTTCGCCGCCGACGCGCGGGCTCGAGGTTATGAGGGAGGAGGGGCCTCTTCCTGGTAGGGGACTTGGCAACGGATTAGCAACCTCAGTGGCCCTGCAACTCACGGAAAGGGCCATCCTCCGGAGGTTCGGGCTGCTTTCCGGTCCGGTCCAGCTCCGGTCCCCCGAACAAGCGGCCGCCGTTCGAGTCCACTCGGGCGGGTACCCGGCGGAGAGCGAACGGTCGCGAGGGCGAGTTGGTTTATCCTGGCTTCACGCCGCGAGGCCGGCTTCCATCCGGATCTGACTCAAGGACAGGTCCTGGCGAGGCGAATTCCGAAAGGCATGTTCTGATCGCTCGGATGGGTTCTTGCCCGATACGCCGATCGGAGATAGTGGACATCGTCGTTGAGACACGCGCCACGTTGGGACAAGAAGGTCGTATCCGAGATGATCGGCGTCTGCGCCGAACCGTGAAGGTTCTGATACGGCCCGTAGCTGTGTGTACAAAACTCCCAGACATTTCCAAGCATGTCGAAGAGGCCCAGGTCGTTTGGCTTCAGCCGCCCTACCGGGTGCAAGACCAGGCCCGAGTTGGCCCCAGACCAACCGTACTCGGAGAGCCACCCGACCGCCCGGCCATAGGGCCTGGCCGAAGCGGCTCCGGCCCGACAGGCGTACTCCCATTCGGCCTCCATCGGCAGCCGATAGCCCATGCGCACCGGCAGGTCCGGGAGCAGCTTCATGCCCGGCCCGATCCGCTTGGGGTAGTACCACTGGTCCTCGGGCAAGCCCTCCCTGGCGCTCAGCCAGTTGCAATACCGCGCCGCTTCGTACCAGGTCACCTTGCCGACGGGACAATCCTCGTCCTTGATGAGCCGCGTGAAATCCGCGGTGCCGCGCCAATCGGCGGCCTCGCCGGGTCGATCCGCCAGGAACCGCGAGTATTCCCTGACCGTCACCTCCTTGGTCGCGATCGCGAAGGATCGCTCGATCCGCCGGTTATGCGGGGCCTCATCGGGATCTCGTTCTCGATCGCTCTCGGGCGTCGATCCCATCTGATAGGTGACCGGGCCGCGGATCACCGTGAATGTCTGTCCTGCGCCGTTAACATACCAGTCACGATCGCGCACGGCGCCCGGGAGGAGACCTCTCGATCGATCTTCTCCACGGACGCTCGGCGGCCCCAACGTTGCCGCAGCACCCAGTCGATGGCGCCATGGACGCCGGGGTCGGGATCCGTGCGGTAGGACGAAGCCAGCAACTCCACGAGGGAGGTACGCGTCGCCTGATCGAGCCGTTCTCGAGGAAACGAACCCAGGCACAGGATCAGGGCCCTACGTGCCGATGTCTCGGATTCGTGACGGAGTCGCTCGACCACCCTGGCCGGATCGAATCCGAATGCGGCCAGGTTGTGGATCAGTTCGGTGCGCACGCCCGGGTCATCGATGTGCCCGAACAGGGGCCAGACTTTATCGGCTTGCCCCAGCGCAGAAGGGCGAGCGCCACCGGCCCTTCCGCCGGGCGAAGGCCTCATCGAAACGAACCGTCTCCTGGATCTTCGCCGACAGGACGGCGACGGCGGCGTCGCGAGACGCAGAGGTGTCCAGTCAACTGACGAGCTGATGAAACCGGTGGGGCTCGACGTCGCCGATGAGCGCGACGAGGTCCTCCGTCTGGCGCCGATTGCCGGGCCTGGTCGCGTAGTCGAATAACAGGGTGAAGGCGCGGTCCCTGGACGCAGGCGTCTCGGGTTCGACATAGAGCTTTCGGAGCGGCTCGACAAGTCGATCGAAGACCGGCAGGAAGACCTCGTACCAGGCCCCGAAGTAGAGCGGGTTCTGCGTGACCAGCTCGCGCGATCGGATCGGCCAGGGTCGGCCAACTCGGATCAGCAGGGGCGATCTTCGCGAGGGCCCCCGCGGCCCGAAGTTGCCGATCGGAGAGGGAGGATCCGGCGGTGATCCCGCCCAACAGGCCGAGCGCCGCTCGCGGACCTTCTCGATATGCTCGGGACGGATCAGCGAGTCGCGGGCGACCAGGACCTCATCAGGAGTGGCGTCGGTTCGCAGCATGTACCGAATCAAGAAATCAGCCCGCGAATGGTCGTCGGGCAGTAGGGCGAGCGCCGCGGCGAAGCGGGTGCTGTCGGTGTCGGAGCCGTTTCCGCGGGCCAATCGAGCCAATCGGTCGCGGACCAATCTCCGGTCGGCGCCCAGTTGATCGACGATGACCGGGATGGACCGCACCTGGGCCGTGATGAGGGCATCGACCCGCCCGTTCGACTCGGTGAGGCGCTGCGCCGCGCGGAGCCGAGAATCGGAGAGGATGTAGCCGATCGCCGCCGCGGCGATCAGGGCCGAGGTGCACGCGGCGGTTACGGCCGTGCGGTGGCGCACGATCCAACGCCGCGTTCGGATACCCCAGGGCTCGCGCCAGGCGGAGACCGGCTCGCCGGCCAGCCACTTGGAGACATCCTCGGCCAGGGCACGGGCGGAGGGATATCGGTCTTCGGGTCGCGCCGCCAGCGCCTTCAGGCAGACCGCTTCGAGCGCGCGGGACACGGCGGGGTCCCGTGTACGCGGGGGCACGACCGCGGCCTCCCGGACGGCCTTGAGCGGATCGGACCCCTGCAGGCTCGCCTCGTCGAACGCGGTCTTCCCGGTCAGGATGGCGTACAACACCAGGCCGAGGCAGAAGATATCGGCGGGCGGCCCGGTGGGCTCGCCCTTGGCCTGCTCCGGGCTCATGTACTTGAGGGTCCCCAGCACGGCGCCGGTGGCCGTCAGGTCGCCGGGGCCGAAGCTCGGAGATGGTGCGTCGCCGGCGGCCTCGGCGGCCGGGTCTTCGGCGCCGAGCCGCTTGGCCAGGCCCCAGTCCATCACCAGGGTCTCGCCGTAGGGGCCGAGCATGATGTTCAGCGGCTTCAGGTCGCGGTGCACGACCCCCTGATCGTGGGCATAAGCCACGGTGTTGCAGACCGTGACGAACGGCTGCAGCAAGGCGCGGAACTTCAGGCTCCGCTCGCCGGGATCGCGGCCGAGCGACTCGCCCCGGTGAAGCCCTTCGATGGCTTCCTGCAAGGTCTGGCCCTGGATGAAGGGCATGGCGTAGAACGGCCCGGCGTCGTCGTGTCCCAGGCCGTAGATCGGCACGATGCCCGGATGCTGCAGCCGGGCCGTGATGGCGGCCTCGCGGAGGAACCGCTGCCGTGCCACATCGCGCGAGCTTGTCGGGCCGGATCCGCTTGATGGCCACCAGCCGATCCAACTCCTCCTGGCGCGCGGCCAGCACCTCGCCCAGGCCGCCCTCCGCGTGACGACGCTGTGGCCTGTAAACCGCCGAGGCCCGCAGGACATCCGGCAGCCCGGGTCTGGTGCTCGCGGGTTCGGAGCCCCAGGCGCTGGCTGTTGCCGCGAACTCGGTCAACTCGGTTGCGAGGACCGGGTCCATCGCCCGCACCACATCGATCCGGCGCCGCAGCTCCGCGGCGAGATCCGGCAAGTCGCCGCACAGGTCCTCGGCGGGCACGTCGCGTCCCTGCCGGCGCAGCTCGTCCCACCGCAGCAGCAGCTCGCCCACACGTTCCTCCGTCGGTGGATTCGACATCGGCGTCGCCCTCCTCTGAGGTGTCATCAAACCGGGAGCTGGCCGCCGAGGGCATCGCTGAGCCGGACCCGCGCCGCCAGCCATCGGCTGTGGACGGTCCGCTCCGCGACTCGCAGGACGGCGGCGGCCTCGGCCTGGCTCAGCCCCTGGTACCACAGCAAGTCGAAGAGTACCCGGTCGGCTTCATCCAGCGATCCGACGGCGTCGTGGAACTCGGCCCATGCGGCCAGCTGGCCCGGGTCGTACGTCGAGTCGGGCGGCGACGGGCCGACTGGCGCGGCCCGGCAAGCACGACCCGCCCGGGTCGAGTGGCGCGCCCCGGGACCCAGCGGGCCGTAGTAATGCCGGGCCAGGTCGATGAGCTCACGGCGGATCTGGGCCGCGGCCAGTTGGAAGAAGTCGCGCACCGTGGCCGGGGCCACCGCACGCAGGGCGCGGTCCAGCCGGATCAAGGCATTCTGGCAGACATCGTCGGTCTGCTCCCAGCGGGCCACGCCGGGGTAGCCCTTCAGCATCCTGCGCGCCAGCCGCGCCAGGCGATCCATGGAGAGGGCCAGGAGCTCGTCTCGCGCCGCACGATCACCCGCGCGGAGGCGATCGAGCCGGGCTTGAATCTCGGCGGTGTGATGGAACGACTGGTCCATGGCGTCAGCAACAATTGGAAATAGCCTCCGCGAATCTCCCTCGATCCTGCTGGCGGATTGGATGGATCTTAACACGCACTGCAAGGCGTTTTCCAACGGCCGGCCGGGTTTTTTTCGAAGGTTCTTGCGGCGCCCGGGCTCGGCTCTCGCTTCATGAGACGATGAGCAGCGGTGGGGCCCTTGGAACCGACAGAGGCCAGCGTCATGGAATCCGCTTCGCGCACGGCCGTTCGTCCGTGGCGGTCGCGGCCCGCCAGGCTCGTTTCCATCGCGTCCGCTGACTTGACGGTGTCAGTAGACACCTGACTTGACGTGCCTTCACCACGGATCGACCGTACGCCGCACTCCCCGAATGGGAGACGATTTCTCATGCGTCGCTTCCAGAGATCGCGCCCGGGCACGGGCCGAGGTGCTCGCGCCGTCCGTCCGATCTGCGAGGCCCTTGAAGGCCGCGCGTTGATGGCCCACCTCGCCGTCTCGATCTTCGGGGCGGGGGTGGCGGCCGGCGTGACCGCCGGGCCGAGGTCCGATGCGGAGGCCGTCGGGCTGGGGGACTCGGACTACCAGTCCAACCCCTACCTCGCCGAGACCGGCTACACGGGTGCCCAGCCCTTCGATCAGACAACCGCCTGGGCGGGCGCCAACTGGCAGAATTCGGCCGGCCAGAAGCAACTTGATATCGTGGGGGTGGCGACATCGGTCAACGATGCCCCGGCCGCGAGGTCCCAGTTCGGGACCAACTCCAATCAGCAGAACCGATCGGTCGGCTCGCCGATTACTCTCACCATCGAGCCCGACGCCGGCAAGGTCGCCGGACAGCCGGTGGACGTGACGCTCACGTCGGCGGCGACATCCAACGATACGGAAGACACGCCGCCGCAGATGAGTTACATGATCGGGTACGGCGACGAGCGCGACAACTACTTCGGGGGCACCCTCGACTCATCCGGACCGACGACCTCGGTCAACTCAACCCGGACCGTGACCCTGCACGAGCGAATCGGCGACACCTTCGACTTCACCGTCCTGGGTGAGGTCAACTCGTCCGCCACGACGCTCGTCCAGTCCAGCGGGGGCGTGCTCTCGATCCAGGTCACGGCGACTCTGGGCGTGCCCGGACCTGGCGGTGGAGGCGGAGGCGGTGGAGGCGGGGGCGGCGGCGGGGGGGGCGGCGGCGGTGGAGGCGGAGGCGGCGGTGGAGGCGGCGGCGGTGGAGGCGGCGGGAGTACCGGCGCGCCGACCGCGGCGAGCTACACCGCCACGGTCGCGGACAACCAGACCCTCCGGATCGCCGCGCCGGGGGTCCTGACTTCCGATTCGGACCCGAACGGCCTGCCCCTCCACGTCGTGGGCTACGGGAGCGCGTCGCACGGCAGCCTGACGGTTTACACCGACGGCGCGTTCACCTACGTCCCTTACGCGGGTTACACGGGGAGCGATTCCTTCGCCTACACGATCGCAGACAGCGCGGGGCGGACCGCGTCCGGCATCGTCCAGATCACGGTCGATCCGGCGTCCCCTTCGGCTCCTCCGATCATCGGCCCGCCGATCGCGACGACGTCCCCGACGAGTACGTCGTCCTATCTGACGGCCGACGAACTGGCCCTACTGTGGCTCCTGGCCGATACTTTCCCGGCATCCGGCTCGGACCCGACGGCCGCGACGACCGCCGCGGAGGTGGTCTCGGTGGTCAGGAACCGCTCCCACAAGGCCACCAGGGGTCTGACCGTGACTTACAGCAACGGCAACGGCCTGGGCGGCGCGGCCAACCCCGGCGATTACGTCGTGGCCATGCACGGGAAGGGCGGCAAGGGCAAGGCCCAACGGGTCGGGATCCGCTCGGTCGGCTACGACCCGCTGTCGCACATCGTGACGATCACCCTGGCGCGGAGGATCCCGGTCAACCAAAGGCTGACGTTGAGCATCATTGGCGTCCTGCCGGGGGGATCGTATACCACCACGGTCTGAGCCCGGGGGGGCACGACCATTCCGAGGACTTGGTGCTTGCTCGCTCCGAAACGGCGTCGATTCTCCGTCCGGGCCCTTTCGGGGACCGTGACGTACCTTCACCACGGATCGACCGTACGCCGCACTCCCCGAATGGGAGAGGATTCCTCATGCGTCGCTTCCAGAGATCGCGCCCGGGCGCGCGCTGAGATGCTCGCGCTTTCTGTCCGATTTGCGAGGCCATCGAGGGCCGCGCGCTGATCGCCCACCTCGCCGTCTCGATCTTCGGGGCGGGGGTGGCGGCCGGCGTGACCGCCGGGCCGAGGTCCGATGCGGAGGCCGTCGGATTTAATCAATAAAATGATCATGTAGATATGCAATCCGGTGGACGCGCCGGTCGGCGGGCCGCTGATCCGGGGCGGTATCCGCACGAAGGCGGTCCATCTCGATGCGGCCTCGAAGGTCGATGCCGAACGGACAGGCGACTCCCATCACTTGGAGGTGCTCCAATGGCAGACTCATTCCGGCGACGTCGTTTCATTGGCCGCTCCCGCGGCGCGAGGCACAAATGGTCCGTGCGCCCGGTCGTGGAACGGATCGAAGACCGTCTGCTGCTGTCCGCCGACACCTTCTGGGTCAACTCGACCAGCGGGGGCAGCGTGGCCGACCCCAACAACCCGGACAAGGGGAGCCTTCCCTACGTCGTCGCCCTGGCCAACGCCGATCCCAACGGCAGCGTGATCGAGTTCGATCCCGTGCTCTTCTCTTCATCCTCGCCTCAGACGATCCTCCTGGACGACACCCTCACGCTCTCCGAAGCCTCCGGCCAGGAGACGATCGACGGTCCCGGGGCGGGAGTGGTGTCGATCAGCGGCGGGCACGCCTTCGGAGTCTTCGACGTGGCAAGCGGCGTGACCGCAAGAATCTCGGGCCTGACGATCACCGGCGGATCGGCGTCCTACAGGGGCGGTGGCGTTAATAACTCCGGAAACCTCACCCTCTCCGACTGCACGATCAGCGGCAACTCCGCACCAGGCGCCGGCGGCGGAATACAGAACTACAAGGGGACGGCCACGCTCTCCGGCTGCACGATCAGCGGCAACTCCACCGGGTTCGGCGGCGGGTTCTTCAACGATTTCGGGACGGCCACGCTCTCCGGCTGCACGATCAGCGGCAACTTCGCGAAGTACAACGGTGGTGGGTTCAACAATGACCACAACGCGACCGCCACGCTCACCGACTGCACGCTCAGCGGCAACGCCGTAGGGGCCGGCGGCGGTGGGGGCGGCGGGCTGATGAACAACTGGTCCACCAGTACGGTCACGCTCTCCGGCTGCACGATCAGCGGCAACTCGGCGGTGGACGTCAACGACACCGGATCGTTCGGCGGCGGCGGGATGAACAACCATGGCATGGCCACGCTCTCCGGCTGCACGATCAGCGGCAACTCCGATTACATCGGCGGCGGGTTGGAGAACTTCGGGACGGCCACGATCAACGGCGGCACGATCGGCGGCAACACCTCACAGAGCAGCGGCGGGGGGCTGTTCAACTACGGTACGGCCACCCTCTCCGGCTGCACGATCAGCGGCAACACCGTACTGGGCGGGAACTCGTCACAGACCGGCGGCGGCGGGGGGCTGGATAACTTCGGTCCGGCCAGGCTCTACTATTGCACGATCAGCGACAACTCCGCATTCGACGGCGGCGGGCTCGACAATTTCAACACAGCCAAGCTGACGGATTGCACGATCAGCGGCAACTCCACGCGGAACGGTGGGGGCGGGCTGTTCAACGACACCGGGACCGCCACGCTGACGGATTGCACGATCAGCGGCAACTCCGCACAGGTCAGGGGCGGCGGCCTGACCAACGACTATTCCACGGTCACGCTCACCGCCTGCACGATCAGCGGCAACACCGTGGGGAAGAATATCGGCGGCGGCCTGGACAACGCTCGCTCCCAAAGCACAGCCACGCTCACCGACACGATCGTTGGCGGCAACATCGCCAGCAATGGCGCCGCCAGCGACATCAACAACGGAGGTGGGAATCTCACCGGCACGCATAACCTGATCGGCACCGGCGGGTCCGGCGGGATCGCCGGCGGCACCAACGGGAATATCGTCCTGACCAGCCTGGTCAACCTGGGCCTCGGCGCGCTCGCGAATAACGGCGGATCCTACCCGCTGCAGACCCAGACCATGGCCCTCCAGCCCGGCAGCGTGGCGATTGGTCGGGGCATCACGGCCGGGATTAGCAAGGACCAGCGCGGCGACCCCCTCGACTCGCCGCCCGACATCGGCGCCTTCCAGGCCAACGAGCCATCCTCCACGACCGAGCCGGCCACTTCGGTCACGTCCACCACCGCCACGCTCAACGCCAGCGTCGATCCCCATGGCTGCGAGACGTCCGCGTGGTTCATCTACAGCAGCACCGACCCGACTCTGGCCACGGGCTCGACGAGGACACCAGGCCAGGACATCGGTGAAGGGACGGGCTCCGTGGCGGTCGGCGCCGACCTGACCGGCCTGGCGCCGGACACCACCTATTACTACGCTGTCGTCGCCGCCAACGCCGGCGGGACGACCGATGGGAAGATCCTCAGCTTCAGCACCGCCGCGAGGCCCGCGCCGGTGATCGACACGCCGATCGCGGCCCCGAGCCCGCCCCCGGTCGCCGGCCAGACCTCGACGATCGACGTCTCGGCCTCCGCGCCAGCCGGCGACTCGCTCACCTGGGACCTGACCGGGGCGTCGTGGGCCACGATCGCCTCCGCCGGCCCCACCACCGCCGTCATCACGCTCAGTCCCGGCAAGACCACTAGCGGCACGTTCCCCTTGACCCTCACCGCCACCGATACCACCACGGGGGAGGTGAGCAGCCCGGCGACTCAGTTCAGCGTGACGGTCGGCAGGGTGAACGCGCCGGCGATCAACGCGCCGATCGCGGCCCCGAGCCCGCCCCCGGTCGCCGGCCAGACCTCGACGATCGACGTCTCGGCCACGGCGCCGGCCGGCGATTCGGTCTCCTGGGCCCTCAGCAACCAGCCGTCGTGGGTCACGATCGCCTCCACCGGCGCCACTACCGCCGTCATCACGCTCCAGCCGGGCACGGGCGAGTTCGGCTCGTTCGCCTTCGCCGTCACCGCCACCGACACCAACACGCAGGAGCCGAGCAACCCGCAGACGATCCATCTGACGGTGAAGGCAGGCCCGCCGGGAATCTACATGGTGGCCCCGAGTCCGCCGCCGGTCGCCGGCCAGACCTCGACGATCGACGTCTCGGCCTCCGTACCGGCCGGCGATTCGGTCACCTGGGCCCTCAGCGGCCCACCGTGGGCCTCGATCACCCCCACGGGCCCCACCACCGCTGTCATCGCGCTCCAGCCGCACACCAAGGACTTCGGCTCATTCTCCCTCATCGTGTCCGCCACCGACACGGCCACGCAGGAAACGGGCAGCACACCGCCGTTCAACCTGACGGTCGCCAAACCGCCCCCGCCGGCGGTCAACCAGGTCCCCGGCCAGTCCATCACCGGTGGCACGAACCCGCAGGTCTTCGCCACGCCCGGCTACGTCCCCTCCGGCGACTCGCTCACCTGGAGCCTGACCGGCGGACCGTCGTGGGCCCAGATCAATCCCGGCACCGGCGTCATCACGCTCGCGCCGCCGGTGAACGCGAGCGGGCCGTTCAGCGTCTACGTGACGGCCACCGACACCGTCACGCAGGAGACGAGCAACCCGATGCAGTTCCTCGTCTCGGTCACCAAGCCGGCTATCCCGCCGACCTTCACGGCGGCGGCCCCGTCGCTTAACCTCACCAGCGGCCAGTCGCAGACCGTCGGCGTCCCGGCCGGCGACGCGATCGGCGACCCGATCCGCTTCAGTCTGGCCAGCGCCCCGGCGTGGGTCGCCATCGATCTCAACACCGGCGCCGTCACGGTCAGCCCGCCGATCTCGGTGGGCGGCTCCGCGTCGGTCACCGTCCAGGCCACCGACGTGCTGAACCCGAGCCTGTACGCGTTCGAGACGTTCGCCGTCAGCGTGCAGGGCGTCGTCCCGCAGGTCGTGGGCGAGAGCGTCACGACCCGGGTCAAGAAGGGCGCCACGGGCCTGACGATCTTCTTCAACGAGCCCCTGGACCCCGGCGACGCCGGCAATGCGGGCCACTACACCGTCCGGTTCTCGAAGACGACCCGGGGGAAGATCAACAAGGTCCTCGGCGGCGTGGCGGCGCAGTACAACGCGACGAATAACAGCGTGACATTGCGGCTGCCCAAGCCGCAGAAGTTCCACATCCAGGTGACGTTCGACGGTGTGCGGGCGGCCACCGGCGCCACCGGCGGTGGTGGGACGTTCCAGGTGCAGTGAGGCCGCGGCGGCGCGGGCCGCCGGGGGCGGAATGGGGTCATCGCTCCTGACATACGCGGACCGCGTGGACCGGGCGAAATCGAACGCTCGCACGATGATTCGCTCGGCCCGGTCGCGTTCGGCTCGGCGGCGCGGCTCCCGGCCCGCGGGCCCTCAGGCCGTGTAGCGGGCTCGGCGGGTCCGGGCGGAATGAACCGGCTTCGGGGCCGTCGGCCCGGATGGCCGGACCCAGGAGTCCGATCCGTCCCGATCGCTCATCCGGCCCGGCTGTGGTCCCGGCCCGTACCCGTCCGCCGGGTCCGACCCGCAGATGGCGACCGGATTCCACCCCGGCCCGGTCGGTGGCCTCGCCGTCCCGAATTCCCCTAAGACCGGGGATGTCGAGGACGGCACCGGTCCGGAGCGGATCCCGCCCGACCGGATCGATCCGACCGGCTTCGCCCGCCCGGTCGGACTTCCGATTCCCGTCCGGCCAATCGGGCGCGGTCCCATCGGGATGGATTCGCTATCCGACACCGTGCTGGACGAGCTGGCCGCCGACGCGGTCGGGTGGCCCGGTCGGACGGCCGTCTCGAGTGGTCCCATCGCCCGGCCGGCGCCGTCGCCAGAGCCCGGCGGTGGCCTGACCAAGCTGGCGGCGACCCTGATCGTGGCCGGCTCGCGGGGTTATCTGGCCCGCTCCGGGGGCGGCGCGCGTTCGACACGTCGGAAGGCCGCGCCGCTCGGAGGAGACGAGGATTGTCTGACGAGCGCCGCGATCGGGGGATCCCGAGAGGCTCCAACCGGTTTCTGCTCCCGAGGCCACCGACCCCGTTTCAGGGCCGCGGCCCCCGCTGCGTCTCCGTTCCGGTTCCCCGGCCGATCGCGGTAGACGTCCTCCTTCGAATTCACTCGTCGAGGAAGAATGACGGCTTGACCTCGAAGAATTGAGCCAGCCGTTCGATTTGCTCGAGGGTCATTTTCCTCTTCCCGGCAAGGAGGTCGGAGACTGCCGAGACGGCAAGCCCCGCCCCGGCCGCGACGTCGCTCCGCGTGATTTGTCGACTCTCGATGAGGTCGCGCAGCATCTCGACGCCGGATGCCGGGGCGATCGGGTCGTGCTCGTCCTCGTATTTCTCGACGAAGACGGCCAGGGCCAGCAAGTACTCCGTCTCATCCGGCGTACGGTCCTCGCCGCGATCGCTCAACCGGTTGAGCATGTCGATGGCATCCTCATACTCCTCCTCAGCGCGGATGACGCGCAAGGGGCAGGATCGGACCAATTCCAGATACCGATCACCCACGCCGGCGCCGCTTCTTGCCGCTCCCCTGGCGCCCGGTCCCGCCGTCCGCGTCGGGTTCCGTCGTTTCGTGGCCCGCGTCGCCATGTCTTGCGCCTCCCCTCGCCGGAGCCGGCCTCTGGGTTCTCCAGGTGCCCTCATCGTATTCCCGGTGCGTCAGCACATTCCTGACCAGGACGACTTGATCCTGGTAGAAGATCTCGAGAATCAGGCGATACTTATTCCCGCCGATATTAATGATGGTGAGATGGCCAACCAGATCGGCACCAGGAAAATCCCTCCTGAGTGCGGCGAAGTCGCTCCATTCCGCCCGCTTGGCGATGCGTAACCACCTCCTCAGCGGTTCCTCCGCATCGCCGTGCTCCCGCCAGAATTCGCGCAGCGGCCTCCGCGAGATGACATGCATATCCCCGAAACGCCCTCCTGGCCATGAACTCACCTCTCCCAGCGTAAACCGCGGGTCCGGCCGCGTGAAGGGCAACATCTCCGTCGCCAGGCATCGGGCCGACCGGTCGCCGGACAGAGCCGGCGCCTACAGCGGACCGGATCGGGGTGTCTCGTCGGCAGGGGCACGAGTGGAACAGACGGCCGGGAATTCGGCGGGTCCGGGGACATCCACGAAGGCACCGGTCCGGAGCGAGTCCCGTCCGCCCGGATCGATCCGACCGGCTTCGCCCGCCCGGTCGTACTCCCGATTCCCGTCCGGCTCGTCGAGCGCGGGCTCATCCGGCCCGGCTGCGGTCCCGGCCCGCGGCCGCCCGCCGACCGGATCGATCGTACGGGTCGGATCGCGTCGCCATGGGGGTCCGATGCCTGCGCTCGGACACCAGCAAGATACATGCCGTCATTGTTGCTTGCTAGCCGCTGCGATTGAGGTGAGCGACCGCGCCGATTTCGCCGCCGGCGCCCATGCGGCCCACGAGACACAGGCGCGTCGCTCGTGCGCCACATGCGCCACATGCAACGCATGGGCGGCCGATCGGGCTGGCGTTGCCCATCAGGCTGGGGGCAAGGATGCCATTGATGCTTGCATGATGCTGCCGTCGAGTCCCCCGACCGCCACGAACTCGACGTTGGCGCCCATGGTTGCCACGAGACCCCGGTGTGTGGCTCGTGGCAAGTATGGCGCTCGTGGCAAGTATGGGGGTCATCGGGCGGGCGGCGACCGCCGATCGGGCCTCGGGCACCGGAGCGGCTGGCGTCGGGGCCGCTGTTGTCGGGCGGAGCCGGCCTCGACCGGGGCGGGGATCCCCGGCGGCTCACGGCGTTGACGCTCGCAGCGTGGAGCCGGCCGCGGGTTGTCGCGGGGAGCGTCGTCCCCTTCCTACGCCAGGATCGCGCGGGCGACGTGGCCGCTGACGTCGGTGAGCCGGAAGTCGCGGCCGCTGTACCGGTACGTCAGCCGCTCGTGGTCCAGGCCCATCAGGTGCAGGACCGTCGCGTGCAGGTCGTGGACGTGCATGCGGTTCTCGACCGCCTGCATGCCCAGCTCGTCGGTGGCGCCGTGGACGTACCCGCCCTTGACGCCGCCGCCGGCCAGCCACATCGAGAAGCCCAGGCTGTGGTGGTCGCGGCCCTTGGCGCCCTCCGAGTACGGCGTCCGACCGAACTCGCCGCCCCAGATGACCAGCGTGTCCTCCAGCAGGCCGCGGGCCTTCAGGTCGTTCAGGAGCGCGGCGATCGGCCGGTCGCTCTTCTGCGCGTGGTCGCGATGGCGGTTGATGTCCGCGTGGTCGTCCCAGGGCTGGTCGTTGCCGTAATAGACCTGGACGACCCGCACCCCCCGCTCGACCAGGCGGCGGGCGATCAGGCAGGCGCCGGCGAACTCGCCGCCGCCGTAGAGCTGCCGCGTCGCCGCCGACTCGCGCGTCAGGTCGAACGCCTCGCGCGCCTCGAACTGCATGCGGAAGGCCATCTCCAGCGACGCCACCCGGGCCTCGAGCGCCTCGTCGGGGCCCCGCGCGGCCATGTGCTCGCGATTGAGCGACTGGATCAGGTCCACTTGCTCGCGCTGCGCGCCGCGCGGCAGGTGCCGGCTTTTGACGTCGCGGATGATCCGGTCCGGGTCGATGACGTTGTTGCGGATGTGCGTGCCCTGGTAGACGCCGGGCAGGAAGCTGCTGCTCCACAACTGAGGGCCGACGACCGGCTTGCCCGGGCAGAGCACCACGAAGCCGGGCAGGTTCTGGTTCTCCGTGCCCAGGCCGAAGGTCAGCCACGAGCCGAGACTCGGCCGGATCGGCTGCATGTTGCCCGAATTCATCATCAACAGCGACGGCTCGTGGTTCGGATTGTCCGTGTACAGCGAGCGGAGCACGCAGAGGTCGTCGATGCAGCCGGCCAGGTGCGGGAAGAGGTCGGAGACGGCGATGCCGCTCTCGCCGCGGGGCCGCGCCGAAAACGGCGAGGGCATGATCTTGCCGCGCTTGCGGCGGCCGGTCGTCACGGAAGCCGGCGGGTCCTGGCCGGCGTGCTTCTCCAGCGCCGGCTTGGGGTCGAAGGTGTCGACGTGCGACGGCCCGCCGTTCATGAACAGGAAGATCACCCGCTTGGCCCGCGCGGGGAAATGCGGCGGCCGGGGCGCCAGCGGATGGACCGGGGCCGACGCTTCCGCATCGCCCGGGCCCGCGGTCGCCGCCCGGGCCGGCGCCGATCCGCCGAGCAGACCCGCGTCGGCCAGCACGCTCCCCAGGCCCAGCGCCCCGAACCCGCCGCCGATCCGGCAGAACAAGGCCCGGCGACTGATCGGCAGGCTCCGGCCGACGGACTCGCTCGCTACGGGCCGCTCATCATTCGCTGGCATGGCCGGTGGCCTCCCGGTTCGGTCCTGTCGGGGGTGGGTTTCGGAGGGATGCGGATTCCGAATTCCCGATTTCGGATTCAGAATCTCAGATTCAAAAAATGCTTGGCATATCAGGACATTCGCATTTTCAATCCGGAATCCGGAATCTTGAATTCGATGTCCTGATGCGCCGATCGAGCACCCACCGGCGCTAGGACTCGAAGCACTCAATCCACGAACAAGAACTCGTTCGCCGTCAGCAGGGCCTGGGCGTATCGCTCCCAGCGGTTGAGGTCGGGGCGGGAAGGCCCGGCCGGGCCGGCGGACTCGGGCCGATCGGCGGCACCGAGATAAGCCAGCCCGATCGCGAGCTCGCGCGGCGTGGCCTCGCGACCGTAGAGCAGCCGATACGCCCGGCGGATGCGCGGGGTCGTCGGGGGCGGCCTCGCCGGGGCGGTGGAGCCGGGCGGCGACCTCCCGGGCGGCCGTGACCATCAGCTCGCTGTTGAGCGTGAAGAGCTGCTGGAGCGGGACGGTGGTCTCGACGCGACCGCCGCTGGTGATGTTCGGGTCGGGGAAGTCGAAGAGGCGGAGCATCCAGGCCAGGTCGTGGCGGCTGACCGCCGCATAGGCGGTGCGGCGGCGATTGCCGGTGCTGTCCAGGCCGATCGACGGCCCGCCGAGCGACTCATCCAGCCGGCCGGCGACGGCCAGCATGGCGTCGCGCCAGGCTTCGACGTCCAGCCGGCGGCGGTTCATCCGCCAGAGCAGGGTGTTGCCGGGGTCCCTGGCGTACCCTTGCGAGTCCACGCGGCTGCTCTGCCGGTAGGTCGACGAGAGCAGGATCTCGCGGTGCAGCGCCTTGAGCGACCAGCCCGATTCGACGAACCGGCGGGCCAGCCAGTCGAGCAGCTCGGGGTGGCTCGGCCGCTCGCCCAGGGCGCCGAAGTTGCTGGCGGTGCCGACGAGTCCCCGGCCGAAATGATGCTGCCAGACCCGGTTGACGATCACGCGGGCCGTCAGCGGGTTGTCGGGGCTGGCGATGGCGCGGGCCAGCTCGAGCCGCCCGCTCCCCCGGCGGAATGAGCCGCCGTCGCCGCCCAAGGCGGTCAGGAACCGGCGCGGGACCTTCGCCCCCGGCGTGGCCGGATTGCCGCGCGCCAGCACCGGCATGTCGGTCGGTGTCGACGCGTCGGCGAGTGCGTGGATCACCGGATACTTGGGCGGGGCCTTCTTCTTCAATTCGTCCAGTGCCGCCCGCATGGCCTTGACCGTCGTCTTGGCGTCGCCCGTCAGCATCCGCTCGAACGCCTTGAGCTCGTTGGTTGGCACCTTCTGCTTGAGCCGCTTCGCCTCGGCCTGGACGAAGTCGGCGATCGCCTTCTCCTTGGCCTTGATCGCGGCCTGCGCCTTGTCATACGCCTCGATCTGGTCGCGGGGCGCGGCGGGCACCTCGACGTAGCGGGTGCTGGCGAACACGCCCTCGAGCGCGTAGTAGTCGGTGGTCGGGATCGGGTCGTACTTGTGATCGTGGCAGCGGGCGCACGCGACGGTCAGGCCGAGGAAGCCCCGGGCCATGGTATCGATGCGGTCGTCGTACTGGTCGAGCTGCTTGGCGTCGCCGTAGTAGACCGGGCCGCAGGCGAAGAAGCCCAGGGCGGCCAGGCGGTCGAGGCGCCCGGATTCGGGGCCGTCGAGCAGGTCGCCGGCCACCTGCTCGAGGACGAACCGGTCGTAGGGCATGTCCCGATTGAAGGCCGCGATCACCCAGTCGCGGTAGCGATAGCCATGGGGATAGAGCCGGGGCTGGAAGGAGTGGGCCTGGTCCTCGCCGTATCGGGCGACGTCGAGCCAGTATCGGCCCCAGCGCTCGCCGAAGTGCGGCGAGGCCAGCAAGCGGTCAACCAGCCGGGCGTAGGCGTCGGGGGAATCGTCGCGGACGAAGGCGGCGACCTCCTCGGGGGTCGGCGGCAGCCCGACCAGGTCAAACGCGACGCGGCGGATCAGGGCCACCTTGTCGGCCGGCGGCGACGGCGCCAGGCCGTGGGCCTCGAGGCGGGCGAGGATGAACCGGTCGATCGGCGAGGCCGGCCAGTCCGCGTCGCGCACCGAGGGCGGCTCGGGGTCGCCGACCGGCCGGAACGACCAGAACGACCGGGCCTGTTCCGCGGCGGCGGACGCGATGGAGGCAGCGGGCTTACCGGCGGCCGCGGCCGCGGATCGGTCGGCGGCGGTGGTGGTGTTGGAAGCGAGATCCGGCCGAGGCGAGGGCCAGTGCGCGCCTCGTTTGACCCAATCGGTCAGCGCCGCGATTTCCGCGTCCTTGAGCTTGCCCTTGGGCGGCATTTGCACTTCGCCGTCGTAGCGGATCGCCCCGACCAGCACACTCTCCTCGGGCTTGCCCGGCACGACCGCCGGCCCGCCGTCGCCCCCCTTGAGCATCGACGCGCGCCCGTCGAGTCGCAGGCCGCCCTTGGACTTCTCCGCGCCGTGGCACTCCAGGCAATGCTCGGCCAGTACCGGCCGGACCTTCGCCTCGAAGAACTCCTCCGCCGCCGGGTCCGGTTTGCCCGCGTCCGGTGGCGGATCGCCCGCCCGGAGAGCCGGCACGCTCGCCGCAATCGCTACAATCAGGCCGGATAACATCCGGCGCCATAGGGTCGAGCGCATCGATAAGCCCATGACACCGCTCTCCATCCGGAAAAGGTTTGACCGTTATTTAACATCGGTCATCGAGCCGTGGTTGTCAAGGGTTTACGTCGCGGGAGGTCCCTGATGCGCCGATCCCGGCAAGCGGTCATCTGCCGTCGGAGGCGGGACTCCTCGAACCCGTCGCCAGCTTCTCCTTGAGGAGTTCGGGGATGATGGTCTCGAGCTGGCCGCGCGCCTCGACCGAATAGAGCTTGCCCGCCTGGTCGACCACGAAGACCCTGGGGATCGCGTTGATCCCCCACGAGGCGGAGAACGTGCTCTCCCAGCCGTTGCCCTGGTAGTATTGCGGCCAGGTGATCCCGTTCTCCTTCACGAAATCCTTGAGGCTCTGCAGGCCGCCCTGTTCGGCGGGCTGGTCGAGGCTGACGCCGATGAACTCGACCCCCCGGCCGCGGTACTTGGCATAGAGTTGTTTCATCTTGGGCATCTCTTCGATGCACGGCCCGCACCAGGTGGCCCAGAAGTCGATCACGACGACCTTCCCCTTGAGCTTCTTGATCGAGACCGGCGTGCCCGTGATGGCGTCGTTGAACTCGAGGTCGAACGGCTTGCCGACCCCCTCCTTGGGCTCGCGCGAGTCGCCGGGCCTGGCCACGCGGACCGCGTCGGGGTAGTCCTTGGCGAGCCGTTCTTGCAGGGATGATCTCGCCGCCGCGTTGCGGGTATGATCGATGGCCAAGAGGAGCAAGTCCGCGCCCCGCGGGTCGCCGGGCCGCAGCTTGAGGAATTCGTCCATGAGTGCCAGGTCGGGGGAGCCGTTGGAGCGGGCCTCCTTCAACCTGGCCCGGGCCTTGACGAAGATCGCTTCGGCCTTGAGCTTCGGGTTCTTGGTGCGAGCCAGGACGTCGTCAACCTCCTTGACCAGCACCGCGTAACGCCCGTCCTTGCGGCTCCAGCGCTCGGCCATCAACTCGGGCAGCCGCTCGTGGTCGGGGGCGGCCTTGAAGAGCTCGAGCGCGAGCCCGTCGCGCTTCGCCCAGGCCTCTCGCTCCCTGGCACGATAGCGGCGCACGTACGACGGGTCGCGGGCTCTCTTGGCATCGAGTTTCGGCGCCACGGCGTCGTCGATGTCCTCGAGGATTTGCTCGACCGTGCGATCGGCGGCCGGCACCTCGGCCGGAGCGAGCCATCCGCACACACACAGCGCCCATGTCGTCCACACGACTCTCGCGATCCGCTTCATCGGCTCCTCCGCCCAGCAAGGACCCGTCGATCACCGACCGAACGCTCGGCTGCCCTCGGCCGCCGATCGAAGTCGTCACTTCTGATGCAACAATTGTCGAGTGGCTTGGTCGCCGGAATCAAGACCCTGGAGGTCGGGCTCGTCGTCCGCGTCGCGCCGGGTCAATGGCCCGAGTTGAGGTAGTCGTCGATCGTGGGTTCTTTCGCATCAGACGCCGCGGCGGACCCGGAATTTCCGATGAATCGCCGCGCGGCGTCGGCCAGCACGCCGGAGACCACCAGCCCGACCAGGAGCACCCGCAGCACGCCGCGGCCCCATCGCGGCAGACGGCGCAGGGGCGGGAGCTCCGGGATCCAGGCGAGCAGGGGGGCGGTGAAGAGCAGGACGGCATGGTCGGTGCGCAGCTCGCCGAAGAAGCGGCCGATGACCAGCAGGCTGGAGAGCCCGACGACGGCCACGCCGATCGGCGCGACCGAGCGGGAGGTATCGGGTATCACCAGCGCCGCGAGAGAAGCCCCCAGGATCGCGGCCGACAGCGGCAAGCCGGCCTGCCCGCCCGCCAGGTAGGCGGAGAGCATGATGCTCATCGACGCGCCGCCGATCGCGACCGCCAGGGCGATCGGCAGCGAGGCACCGGGCGATCGCCGGGCCAGCACGACCAGGAGCACCCACACCGCCGCCTCGGCCGCGGCGATCGAGCCGAAGATCAGCCATGCCTGCGGTGCCGTCCAGGCCGACGACCCGGGCCCGGCCGGTCCGGCCAGGTACATCGACCCGTGGAGCAGGACGCGGGCGCCGAGCCCGGCGATCGCGATCCGCAAGATCCAGATCAACCATCGCGGCAGCCGTGGGATCGCCCCCATGAGCTCGACGAGAAGCACCGCGGGGATCACCAGCCCCAGCAGCCGGTCCAGGTCCTCGCGGATCGGCCACCGCGGCCGGATCTCGAGCATCCAGCAGCCCAGGTAGTACCCCGCGCCGAGGCCCACGATCCAGCGCGCATCCGGCGAGCGGGCCGCGAGCAACAGTGCGGCGACCACGAGAGCCACGCCCGTCGCCTGCGCCATCACGATCGGATCCGGCATGGCGAAGCCTCCCGGTCGGTCCCTACGGCTGCATCTCGGCACGATAGGAATGGAGATCGTGCGCCGCAGACTCACAATCGCGGATTCCAAATTCCAGATTCAAAATATTCAAGTTTCAATCGAATTCGTAATCGTGAATCTGGAATTCGGAATCCCGCCGAATCCCCAGTTCGCCGAACCGGAGCCATCTCAGTGCGACGTGCCGGTCCCGGCGCCGGAGCCTTTGGGCGCGGGCTCGGCCGGGGTTGAACGCGCCGGATGGCTTGAGCGCGGCGATCCGGCCGCGGAGGTCCCTGGCCTTGACCTCGAGCTCGGCGGCCTGGGCCTCGAGCTCGGCGACACCCTTGGCCGGGTCGGCCGGAGCGCCGGCGCCGGTGGCCGGTTCGCCGCCTCGCAGGGCGTCGATGGTCTCCTGGAGCCTTCGGCGGGCGAATGCGCTGAAGCCGCTGCTCTCCCGCGCCAGCCGCGCCTGAAGTGCCGGGACGGCCCGGACGATCTTGAGCTCGCGGACGGCCCCGATGACCTGGTACCGCACCCCGGCGTCCGGGTCGTCGACCAGGTTGACGAGGATGTCCTGGAGCGGCGGGTCGTCCTTGGCCAGGCGAGAGAAGGCTCCCAGGGCCGTGGTCCGCAGGGCCGTGGGCTGCCCGTACCGGCTGTAGAGGGCGGCGAGCTCGCGGGCCCGCGAGTCCGTCGTCTCCAGGAGGAGCTCCAACGCCGTGGCGGCGATCGCGTGTCGATTCGCGGGGATCTTCAGGCCGGCGTCCAGCAGCTTCGGGGCGTCCTCGACCTTCCAGCCGGCCAGGCCCCGCAGCGCCGCCCGGCGCGCGCCGTAGGCCTCCTTGGGATCGTTCCAGGCGGCGCGGAGGATCGGCTCGGCCTTCGCATCGCGCGTGAGCCGGGCCAGCCCCGCGATCGCCGCGACGCGGACCCGCGCCTCGGGATCCTTGGCGGCCTGCATCAGGTTGGCCCGGAAGAAGTCATCACCGTTGCCCAGCAGCTCAACGATCTTCTGGCGGGCCCACGGGTTCTTCTCCCGCTTCCACGCGGCGATCAGGGCCCGATAGATGCCGAACCGGCCTCTCGACTTCGCCGGCCAGCGCGCGGGCCGCGTCCAGCCGGCCCAGCACGCACGACGCATGCTCGAGCTGGAAGATGTTCTCCGCGTCCGACTTCTCGAAGTCGAGCTGCTTGATGAGCCAGCCCTGCGGGTCGATCTGCACCATCCTGGGTCGGGCCGCCGTGGGGATGATGAGCTCCTGCGAGGCGCCGTCGATCACGATCGGGATCGTCCGGACCCGGCCGGCATCCTCGGCGATCTCCACGGTCGTCGGCAGGCGGAACAGCGGGGTCTGCTCGTCGACCTTCTGCGTCTGCTCGATTTTGATCCGCACCGTCTTGTCGTCGTCCTCGTAGCGCCAGCGGACCTTCAACTCGGGATGGCCGGCCTTGTTGACCCACTGGCTGAAGAACCATTTCAGGTCCTTGCCCGACGCCGCCTCCATCGCCTTGCGGAAGTCGTCCGTCTCGACCACCTGGAGCTGATGCTCGGCGACGTAGCGGCGGATCCCTTTCCACCACGCCTCGTCGCCGACGAGCCCCCGCAGCATGTGCAGGACGCACGCCCCCTTGTTGTAGGTCATCCCGTCGAACATGTCGTCGGACGCCTCGTAGCGCGGCTCGACGATCGGCCTGCGGTACTCGCGATCGCCGCCGAGGTAGCCCTGAAGCACCTGGTTCATCTCGATCCGGAAGAAGTCCTCGCCGCGGTCGTACTCGCTGAACAGCGGGCCGAAGTACGACGCGAAGCCCTCGTTGAGCCACAGGTGGGACCAGTCCTTGCAGGTCAGCAGGTCGCCGAACCACTGGTGCGCCAGCTCGTGCGACACCAGGCCGTCGGCGTTGTCCTCGAGCTCGGCGATCTCGTCGTGGAGCACCTGGTCGGTCATGGTGGTGGCCGTGATGTTCTCCATGCCGCCGCCGAACTCGGGCACGCAGACCTGGGCGTACTTGTTATACGGATACGGCCGCCCGATCACGCGGTTGAAGAACGCGATCATGTGCGGCGTCTTGCCCATGAACCGCCGCGCGGTCGCCTCGTTGACCGGCCTGGCCACGTAATAATCCACCGGCAGGTCGCCGACCTTGTCGTGATAGACCGAGAAGTCCGCCACGGCCAGCGAGATGAGATAGCTGACGAAGGGGATATCCATCTTCCAGTGATAGGTGACGGTGTTGCCCGGGCCGGGCTGGGTGCCGACCAGCACGCCGTTCGACAAGACGGACAGCGGCTTCTCGACCGTCACGATCATCTCGGTGGTGGCTCGGTCGTTGGGGTAGTCGTAGCAGGGGAGCCAGTGGTGCGTGTCCTCGGCCTCGCCCTGGGTCCAGATGGCCATCGGCTTCTCGGGGTAGGCGGGGTCGGGGAGGACGAAGCGGATACCGCGGTCGGGGGAGCCGGCGTACTCGATGGCGAGATCGAACGTCTCGCCCGGCCCGCGGGGCTGGTCGAGCGCGATCGTCAGGGTGTCGCCACTGCGGCGGAAGGTGCAGGGTGTCTTGTCCGGGCCGATGGTGACGCGCGCGACCTTGAGGTCCTTGCCGCAGTCCAGCTCGATCGTCTTGAGGAAGGGGTGCAACGGTCGGACGGTGTGGGTCACCGTGCCGCGCACCTCGCGCTTCCTGGGGTCGAGCGTCAGCTCGGCCTTGATGTGCTGGACGTTGACGAACCGGAGCCGTTCGGCCTTGCGCGGCGTGCCGGGCTTGGCGAACGGCCGACGCGCCGGGGCCGTCGCCGCGCCGCCCCGGGCCTGTGCCCGGACATCCCCCGCGAACGAGCCGTACGCGATGAGGGTGCAGGCCCCGATGCAGATCCGGCGAAACGGGTTCGACATGATGAGTCCTGATAGAATAGAAGGGTGGGGTCCGGACGTCCGGCCGGCCGCGAGCGCCCTGGATGCGCATCGCAACCTGTTCTACTCTCGAAGGCTAGGGCCGGTCAATCGGCCGGCGCGACATTCCCGCGACCATCGAGCGGGTCGGAATGGATCGGCCATGAATCAGTACGGCTTTGCCCGCGTGACCTGCGTCTCGATCCGGACCGCGGTGGCCGACCCCTCGGCCAACGCCGAGGAGATCGTCCGGATGCTGGGGACTTGCCCCGACAGCGACGTCGTGGTCTTCCCGGAGCTCTGCGTCACGGGGTACACCTGCGGCGACCTGTTCGGCCAGGCGCGGTTGCTGGATGCGGCCCGGCAGGCGATCGACCGGATCGCCGCCGCGACGGCGGGGCGTGGCCAGCTCGTCTTCGTCGGCGCCCCGATCCCGGTCCGCAACAGCCTGTTCAACTGCGCCGTGGCGATCGCCGACGGCTCGGTCCATCGGCGATCGTGCCCAAGCAGTTCCTGCCCAACTACAAGGAGTTCTACGAGAGCCGATGGTTCAGCCCGGCGGTTGGCAAGGAGCCGGACGGGATCGACTGGGACGGCCGGCGGGTGCCGTTCGGCATCGACCTGTTGTTCGAGGCCCAGGGCAGGGCGGGTGAAGGAGGGCAGGTGGGGCTGGTCGTCGGCGTCGAGATCTGCGAGGACCTGTGGGTCCCGGTGCCGCCCAGCGCGCTGCAGGCGATGGCCGGCGCGACGGTGCTCGTGAACCTCTCGGCGAGCAACGAGACGATCGGCAAGAGCCGGTATCGCACCGACCTGGTCGTCGGGCAGTCGGGCCGATGCGTGGCGGCTTACGCCCTGGCCGGCTGCGGCCCGACCGAGTTGACCACGGACGTCGTCTTCGGAGGGCATTGCCTGATCGCCGAGAACGGCGTGCTGCTGGCGGAGTCGCCCCGAGTGGGCGACGGCCAGCCGATCCGCCGCGACTCGTACGCCATCACCCGCGATGTGGACGTCGCCCGGCTCCAGACCGACCGTCGGGTCATGACCAGCTTCGACGACAGCCTCTCGTCGCTGCGGCCGTTCCGCCGCGTGGCCTTCGCCCTGGCGCCCGCGATGGAGGGACTGCATCGCGAGGTGCCCGGGACGCCGTTCGTGCCGTCGGGCCCCGAGTTGCATCGCCGTTGCGCCGAGATCTTCGGCATCCAGTGCGCCGGGATG
Source organism: uncultured Planctomycetota bacterium (assembly GCA_963815795.1). GTDB lineage: Bacteria > Planctomycetota > Planctomycetia > Isosphaerales > Isosphaeraceae > JAKAUH01. Next base: position 623,557 of record CAWFIC010000019.1, read on the forward strand.
GCCAAGCGGATCGAGCAGCTCCCGACCGGCACGCCGCTGAATATCGGCATCTCCGGAGGGCTGGATTCGACGCTGTCGCTCCTGGTCGCCGTGACGACCTGCGACATGCTGGGCCTCGACCGCCGCCTGGTGCACGGGCTGACGATGCCCGGCTTCGGCACCACCCAGCGGACGCGGACCAACGCCCTGGACCTGATGGCCCACCTGGGCGTCTCGTCGGAGACGATCGACATCAGCGCGCTGGCGCTGGAGGCCTTCCGCGAGATGGGCCACTCGCCCTTCGGCATCGACATCCGCGGCATGGACGTCGAGTCGTTCCGCGCCGCCCTGGCCCGGGTGCCCACCGAATCGCTCTGCGACCTGACGTTCGAGAACGTCCAGGCCCGGCTGCGGACCTTCCTGTTGATGTCCAGGGGGTTCGTCGTCGGCACCGGCGACCTCTCCGAGCTGGCGCTGGGGTGGTGCACCTACAACGGCGACCACATGAGCATGTACAACCCAAATTGCTCGATCCCCAAGACGCTGGTGCAGTTCCTGGTGCGTTACGTGGCGATGAACCAGTTCCCGGACGGCCCGGTGCGGCGGACGCTCCTGTCGATCGTCGAGACCACGATCTCGCCGGAGCTGTTGCCGGCCTCGCTGGCCGGCGAGATCGAGCAATCGACCGAGGCGACCCTCGGCCCGTACGAGCTGCACGACTTCATCCTGTACAACACGGTGCGCTGCGGCCACTCGCCGGCGAAGATCCTGTTCCTGAGCGAGTTCGCCCGGTTCACACGAGAATATCCGCGCGACCTGATCGAGCGGACCATGCGGACGTTCTACACCCGGTTCTTCCGCAACCAGTTCAAGCGGTCGTGCATCCCGGACGGTCCCAAGGTCGGCACGGTCAGCCTCTCCCCCCGCGGCGACTGGCGGATGCCGTCGGATGCCGACCCGGCGGAATGGCTCAACGGGGCGAGTCCGTGAATGGCGTCGCGCCTCGCGCGGTCGGATCGCGCCGACTTCCCCGGTCGGAAGGAAGCCGTCCACCAGCGATCCGGCACAGGTGGCGTCGAGTACGAGTCGAGGTGGATTGGACGCGCGCCGAGCCGCGTGCGCGGATTCGTGCCGCCGTCTTGCGCGATGATCGCCCTCCACGCCGGCCGGGCCCGGCTTGCCATTCTGATCGATCCATGACGGGCTTTGTGTTTACCATGTTTGGCGTTCCAGCGACCATCAGAGCCCAGTCGGCATAATCGCTAGATTTTGCCTGAATCCCCAATGGCCTCGTTCGTCACTTCTTCACTGCTGGACTGCAGTCTGCCCAGCGTTAGGTTCGTTCGTCGCGATCTCGAGCGCTCGGTCGGCGTTGGGTTCGTTCGGCGCGTTGATCCTCGGGCCCGCGATGGGTTCGTTCGTGGGCCTTCAGTTGGCGGGTACCGCGAAACTCGCTGTCATTATGGCAGGGCTGGGTTCGTTCGCGCGGTTTTCGAGAGCCTGAAAGGCTTCCGCTGGGTTCGTTCGCGCGGTTTTCGAGAGCCTGAGAGTCTGTTCCAGGAGCCCGGTCGGGGTTGTAGGGTGGGTGCAACCCACCGACGCAAACGCTTGGCATCCGGCGGGTTGCACCCACCCTACGAGAATACTCGCGACCCTTCGGGGACAGACTCTGAAAAGGCCTCCGCTGGGTTCGTTCGCGCGTCTTTCAAGAGCCTGAAAAGCTGCCGCTGGGTTCGTTCGCGCGGTTTTCGAGAGCCTGAAAAGGCTTCCGCTGGGTTCGTTCGCGCGGTTTTCGAGAGCCTCGGAAAGGCTTCCAATGGCGATCAGCCCGAGACGGCCAGCTTGCGAGCCGCGACCAGGGTGCGCTTGGTCGCCTCTTCTCATCGAAGGATTGACGCATGGAAGATGGTGTGCCACTGTGATTGCTATTCTCCAGTGAGCGTTTCGATGGTCGCATGCTCGCTACCGCACAAGCATAGTTGGAGTAGAATGCCATCTCGGGCGTGATCGCCCGGTGATCCGTCTGCCGAATTGTCAAAGAGTCATCCGTGTTTCGACGCTCCTCCATTCTTATTATTGCGGGCACTCGTCAAACGCCAAGTCCGCAGCCGAATTTTTTGGCGGATTCTTCGTGAACCCCGGAAGTGATAGGCAACGCATGCTTTCTGCCGCATCGTGGGCGGGGGACGCCGGAGGGGCGGGGGGAGCGTCTCCGGGTGGCGTCGTCCTTGCGCCACCTGCCCGACGAGGTGGGCCGGGCGTTCTCGAATCGTTTCGGGAGGACCCCGCGGGGACCTGCCGTCCGACCGATGGACGAGCCGATGCCCGCTGGCTCGTATCCCTGCTCCCGCAACCGCTCGGCCCGGCCGGATCGGGCGACCGCCGCCGCGCCGGTTCGGGCGGTCGCGTGAATTCTAGTCGCGTCCCCGTTCGGTCCCTCGTCGCGTCCCCGTTCGGTCCCTCCTAGTCGCGTCCCCGTTCGGTCCCTCCGTCCCCGTTCGGTCCCTCGCGTCCCCGTTCGGTCCCTAGTCGCGTCCCCGTTCGGTCCTCCCGGATGGCCGAGACCCGCAGGGGCTCGGGGCGGAGCCAGAGAGCCCGGCCCGAAGGGATCGCCCAGTTATCTTGACTTTTAGTGGACAGGCGTTGACTTCTTGCCGATAAATGGTTCCAATCCCCGAATCCGCAGTTCGGCCTCGGGCCGATTACGGCAACCCGTTCTGCTCATTGCGTGGAGGAATCCATGTCCTACGCCGATACTTTGCTTCCCGAGTTCGACCACGAGATGGCGAACACTCGGAAGGTGCTCGAACGCGTCCCCGACGACAAGTTGGACTGGCAGCCCCATCCGAAGTCCCACACGATCGGCTGGAATGCCAATCACCTGGCGAACATCCCCGACTGGCTCGTGCACGCGCTGGCAACGCCGGAGCTGGATATCGCCCCTGTCGGCGGCGAGCCTTACGTCCCTCCCAAGGCAACCAACGGTCGGGAGATTCTCGAGACGTTCGATCGAAACGTCACGGCCGCGAGGGAAGCGATCTCTCGGGCCAGCGAGGAACAAATGGCCCATCAGTGGACGCTTTTGCATTCGGGCAAGCTGATCTTCACGATGACCAGGTCGGCCGTGCTCCGGCAAATCGTCCTCAACCACATGATCCACCACCGCGCAATTCTCTGTGTCTACCTCCGGCTGAACGACATCCCGGTCCCGGGGATGTACGGCCCGTCGGGCGACGAATGAGGCGAAACATCTCTTGGCAGATCACGCCGCGCGTGCTGCTCGAGGCCACAACCGACCCGGATCGCGCCGCCGCGAAGCGGGCGATGGAAGCCATGATGACGATGAGGAAGATCGACATCGCGAAGATCGAGGCCGCACGGCGAGGCAGAAGGGTTCAAGATGCTCGGAAGTCGCTGACAATGCGACGCAGGGCTGAATCGTGACGAAGTACGGAGCAGACAAGATGATGACAGATACGATCCCGAAATGGCAGCGTGTGACCGGATGGGTGCTCTCGGGCATCCTCGCCCTCTTGTTCCTGCCCAGCGCCTTCTTCAAGATCGCGCAACCCAAGGGCTTCATCGAGGAGTGGTCCAAGACCTATCCCGCCAGCTCCGCCCTGCCGCTAGGGGTCATCGAGCTGACGCTTTTTGTCCTCTACCTCGTCCCGAAGACCCGCTACCTCGGCGGCCTTCTCATGCTCGCCTACCTGGGCGGCGCTGTGGCGACCCACGTACACGCCAACGACGGGATGTTCTTCGTGCCGGTCATCGTCGGCGTCGTCGCGTGGCTCGGGCTGTATCTGCGCGACCGCAAGCTCCGCGCCCTCGTGCCGCTCGTGGCTGAGAGCGTGTCTGTGAATTCCCGAACGGCGTGAATGGGGCGTGCGCGACACGCGAGCGATAAAAACCGATTTTTTCTGTCGAATGCGAGGAACGCCATTCGACCTCTTTAGGGGACAGTCACCATCCAAGTGTCCAGGAGCCAAAAATGAAGACAATCGCTTTTTTCCTGACAACGCTTGTCCCGGCCGTCGTATTCGCGCAGGAGACGCCCACTGTGGGCTACGCGCCGGTCAATGGGCTGAAAATGTATTACGAAGTCCACGGAAGCGGCGAGCCGGTGGTGCTGCTCCATGGCGCGTACATGACCATCCCAGGCAACTGGACCGGGTGGATCGGCGAGCTTTCCAAGACGCGGAAAGTGATTGCCGTCGAAATGCAGGGCCACGGGCGCACGGCCGACATCAAACGCGAGATCAGCTTTGAAAACCTCGCTGACGATGTGTCAGCGCTGCTCGATCACCTCAAAATCCCAAGCGCGGACCTGATCGGTTTCAGCATGGGCGGCGGCGTCGCTATGGAATGTGCGATCCGCCATCCGGAAAAAGTGCGCAAGGTCGTCAGCATTTCGGCCGTGCTCCGCCACGACGGCTGGGTCAAAGAAGCCGTCGACGCACTCCCCAAACTCACGGCGGAAGCCTTCAAAGGTTCGCCGATCGAAGCCGAGTACAAGAAACTGAGCCCGACACCGGACGCATTCCCGGAGTTCGTCAAGCACGTCATCGCGATGGCTTCGAAGCCGTACGACCTTGGCGCCGACAAGCTCAAGGCCACCAAGGCACCAATGTTTTTCATCCATGGCGATGCCGACGGCGTGCGGCTCGAGCACATCTCGGAAATGTTCCGCCTCAAGGGTGGCGACGTTTTCGGCGACATGGGCCCGCGCTCAGCATCGCGATTGGCCATCTTGCCCAATACGACACATGTCACCCTCATGGACCGCATGACCGTTATCGTCCCAATGGCGAACGACTTTCTCGATGCCAAGCCGCAAAAGCAAGGAGGAAGCTGAACAGCTTTACGGCAATCGAGCGTCCTAGCAGGCAGAACATCCAACAGACGGAGACTCACAATGAGAAAGATCAGGATCTTCGAACATACCTCGCTGGACGGCGTGATCACTCCGCCCGGAGACAGCGACTTCGCGAATGGCGGATGGTCGGCACCGTATCGAACTCCGGCCGGGGCAGCGGCCCTCGCCGACAGACAGGGCAAGAGCTTCGATTTGCTGCTTGGCCGCCGCACCTACGATGAATGGGCCGGTTTCTGGCCCAAGGTCAAGGATGGTCCGTTCGCGGACGGGCTGAACGCCGCGACGAAATATGTCGCAACCCACAGGCCGGAGAGCCTCGAATGGGGTCCGGTTGGCGACCTCGGCGCGGACATCATGGAAGGGATTCGCGACATCAAGTCAAAGGACGGCCCCGACCTGATCGTCTGGGGAAGTACGACCCTGACGTCCGTGCTGCTCGAGCAGGGACTGGTCGACGACGTTGTGCTGATCGTCTACCCGGTCTTGCTGGGCCGGGGCAAACGCTTCTTTTCGGACAGTGCCGCCCCGCAAGAACTCGCTTTCGTCAGCACGAAGGCCACGCCCACTGGCGTTCTGTTGAACACTTATCGGTACGTTGGGTCGCTGCTGCCGAAGTGAGCGGCTGAGCGGGCGCCAATAACCGAGGGACTGAGGCAAGGACGGAATCCAATGAACATTCTATTGTGGGTCCTGCAGGTGCTCGCCGCGCTCCTGTACGGAGCGTCGGGAATCATGAAGGCCTTCATGTTCGAGAAGGTCAGCCATGACGTCCCTTCCTTCGGCGCGTTGCCGCGGGAAGCCCGGAAGACCCTGGGTATCATGGAGCTCATCTGCACGGTCGGGCTGATCGTCCCTTCCGCCCTCCGCTGGCGGCCTGCTCTCACGGTGGTTGCCGCCACGATTCTGGCGATCGAAAGCCTCGTGTTCATCGGGGTGCACGCCAAGTACCGCGAGATTGCGCCCATTATTCTGTGCAGCGTTCTGGGCCTCGTCATGGCGTTCATCGCGTGCAGCCGGATGGTCCTGAGGCCGATCATCTGACCGGCGACCAGCTCGAACCCTCAACCGTTCGGGCCGATCCTCCCGGAGCCCGATGATGAAGTCCAGAACGCCGAACCATCGTCCGCAGCGAACCATTGGAGCATCCTTCGTGTCTGGGCCACAGACCTCAGGTAGCGGTGCCGTCAGACCTCGGAGGCCGTATGCGGATCGCGGTACTTACATTCGAGGGCTTCAACGAACTCGATTCGTTCGTCGCCTCGGCCATGCTGAATCGGGGGCGCAGAAAGGGGTCGGGCGCAGAGAAAGGGGTCGGGGCGCAGAAAGGGGTCGCAACCCGATTCGGACCTTCCACCGATACAGAATGACCAACGAGAGGCGCGGTCGGCTCCGACCCGACCGTCCCCGACCCGCGAGGCCGCCCGGGCCCTTCCCGACCTGGCCCGATCGGTTCCCTCCTCCCATCACCATCACCCGCCCGACCGGCTCGTCCCGGCCCGCCGCCGGTACGCTTGATCTCCCCGGCCGCCCGGCGGATCGGATAAGATCGGGCGATGAGGTCGCACCGTCGAACCGTCCCATGAGCGACGCCCGGACCGTGGTTCCTTTGAGCATGCGAGGCCAGCCCATGTCGACCATCGTCCCTCCACCGCCGACGATCCCGACGGCGGATCCGGGGTGGATTCCGTCGCCGCTCTACCGGATGACGGTGGAGCAATACGAGGTCATGGTGGCCTCGGGCGCCTTCTCCAAGAAGGACCGGTTCCATCTCATCAACGGATACCTGGTGGCCAAGATGACCCAGAATCCCCCGCATGTGATCGCCGATGACCTGCTCGGCGCTGAGCTGGCCCGGATCATCCCGGCGGATCGGTACTACATCCGTGTCGCCAAGCCGATCCGGCTGCCGGATCGGGACAGCGAGCCCGAGCCCGATCGTTGCGTCGCGCGCGGGACGATCCGCGACTACGAGGGCCGGCATCCCGGGCCGGACGACGTCGCCCTGGTCGTCGAGGTCGCCGATTCCAGCCTGGCGGAGGACCGCACGCTAGCCGCCGAGGTCTACGGGCCTGCCGGGCTCCCAATCTACTGGATCATCAACTTGGTCCATCGTCAGGTCGAGGTCTACACCGACCCGGGGCCGGGAGGCTACCGTTCGCGCGCTGTTTACTCCGAGGGGCAGTCGGTCCCCGTCGTGATCGACGGCCAGCGGCTGGGTGAGATCGCCGTCGCCGACATCCTGCCGTCGCGACCCACCGGGCCGAACGCCCAGGGCAACGGGGCCTGAACCCGACCGCGGAGCGTCGACCTAGCCGAGGGACAGTACGGAGACATCGTGTGACGCTTCTCCTTTCCCGAACTTCTTGGCGCAAGGACGCAGCTAGTATTGACATGGGACCCGCGGCACGGTGTCCGCCCGGACCATGCCAAGAACCGCGCGAAAAGCACCGGGAGGTCACGTCTACCACACCTGAACCGTTCCGTCGGCGAGATGCACGCGGCGCATGTCAGTCGTGAGCCCCGTCGGCCGGGGGGAAGAGGTCCCGAGTCGCCGCGGACGGGCTGACCGGCACCATCTCGAACTCAACCAGGTCGCGCCACTGCAAGACCCACCGTTGGAGCACCCCCGCGTCATCGGCCTCCATGAGTTGGAAGCAGCGGTCGAAGTTGGCCTCGACCCAGCTATCGACATATCGGAGGCCCTCGGGCAGGGACCGCCCCTGCTCCCGGATTCGCTGGTAGATCGGGGCTGGGTCGCGGCCCTTGAACCGCTCGATGATCATGAAAAGCATCCTCCGATCTCCTCCACGGCCGGGTGCGACGGCTCAGCGGCCTGCCCCGCTCAGCCCAGCGTTGAGACGATCCATCTCGGCTGACCTCGACGGCATCTGCCCCGCCGCGGGCCGCGTCCGCTGGAGCGAGGCGTCGGTCGCAGGTCTCCGGCGCCGCGAGGTCAGACGGGCTGGCGTCGCCGTTGCGCCGCGAGGAACTCCCGTCCAGCGGCCGAGATGGAAACGGCAGCCCCGACACCATCCTGATACTCTCGCGTGAGGAAGCCTCGTGCGTTCGCCTCCTCCCACACGGGAAGTCTCGGACACGACGTGCGCCATGTCTCGATGACCTCGGCGTATGGCCTTGGCCGCGGACCGATCCACTCGAGGAGGTCGAGGATCAGGGCCTGGACGGGATCGGACATACGCGCCTCCGCGAAGCATAGGGGGTGGATATTCAATCGATAAAGCATGCGTGAACCTGAAACTCCGGGCAACACACGTTCGGCCGATGCCTCATCGAGCGGGAGGGCGCCGAGGCTCCGGGAGAGCTCGGCCCCTTTCCTCCGTCGAGCCGGTAGATAAACCGCCAGGGCGAAGAGTGCCATCGCGATCGTAGCCGGAATCCAGATGCTCATCAATGGGATTTGAACAAAGAACGAGTGCGAGAAAATGAACGACCCGGAGTGATCGTGAGCCGGACTCCCCGGTACGAGGTCGAATCGGACCCACACGCTCGATCCCTCGATTCGGACCGACGCGTCGCGAATCCGCCGGACGAACCCGGACGCCCCGATGACTCCGATCAGGACCGCGATGAGCGCGATGAGGATCATGATGGTCCGGATCCGGCAGCGGAGGGGATTCATCGCTCGGCCCTCTCTCGCCTCGCATGGAGCCGACCGGCGATCATGCCGCCCGCCAGGCCCGCCAGCAGGGCGAAGAGGGAATGGCCCACGAGCAGGAATGCGTCACGGTTCGCGGCCCTCGTGAGGGCGGCGATTTGCTGCGCCTCGACCGTCGCTCCCGACACCGGCGGCGCGAGCCGGGAATGGAGTTCGAGGAGCAGGTGTGTCGTGACGACCAGGGGCTGGAACCAGGGGCTCAACCACGGTCCTTCCGCCAGGAAAAGGTAACCGCCCGCGAAGAAGGCGAACCCGGCGCACCAGGCCCTCTCCCGGCCCCGCAGGATGATGGCGCCCATCACGCCGACGCCGACGGCGGCCAACGCGGTCAGGAGCATCGTCCCGGCTCAGAGTTCGTTGGCGTTGCGCAGGGCGGCCAGGCCGAGGGCGGCCAGGATCACAAAGGCCATGAGGCTGCGGATGGAATAGCGGCGCATGGCGCCTCCGAATCAATCCTCCAGTCCCCCGGGCGGAGTGCGCGGAGGGACGCCGTCGGCTCATTATCCTCGCGGCAACCGGATCGGCACAACGGTCTCATGGGTCTCCGGGAGGATGATCGCACACCCTTCCGCGAGTTGGGTTCGCCATACCGACGAATCACGAAAGGCCGATCTGAAGCGGACGAGCTTCGATCCGGAGGGTCCGTCGGCCCGGCCGCCGGGCAGACCGCGGGAACGGCGGGCCGGCCGGGCGGGACGCCGCCATCCCCGCGCGGGGCTGTTCGGCGAACTCTCGTCAGCGAAGACTCGCGCCATTCATTGTGTCTAGGATGCCTGCGGCACTCTCGACAGTAGTGGGCCATCGCGGTGCGATCGCGGTAGGATGGGGGAGTTGACCATGGGCTCTTTCCACCGGGAGGTCCGAATGCCGACAGTCCAACCCCGCTATAGTATGGAAGAGTTCGCGCGGAGAGGCGACCTCGTCTACGAGCGCGACATCGAACCTCACTTGCTTCCGGAGGATCACGGGAAACACGTCTCGATCGACATCGAGACGGGCGCCTATGAGATCGACGCCGACGAGATCGAGTCGGTGCATCGCCTGCGGGCTCGCGTGCCGGATGCGCAGGTCTGGGCCAGGCGAGTCGGCTATCGCGCCGTGCGTCACTTCGGCGGTCGTCCCTTGACCGACCATGCGACAAGAGCTTCTTATGACCGGGAGATTCCCATGCCGACGGACGGGCGACGTTATGACAAGGAGGAGTTCGCACGGAGAGGCGACCTCATCTTCGAGCGCGACATCAAACCGCATCTGCGTCCGGAGGATCACGGGAAATACGTCTCGATCGACATCGAGACGGGCGCCTATGAGATCGACGCCAACGATATGGAGTCGAACGCGTCGCCTGCGGGCTCGCGTGCCGGATGCGCAGGTCTGGGCCAGGCGAGTCGGCTATCGCGCCGTGCGTCACTTCCGGCGGATCGCCGACTCCCAGGTCTCGCCGATGAGGTCATGGCCGAAACGGTGGCAATCCCGGCCTTCCGGATCGACCCTCACAGCCGCGCGAGCCGGGCGTCGGCGTCGCCGAAGCGAGGCTCCTTCACGCCCATGCGGTCCATGATCGAGAGATACAGGCTGCACAGCTTGCGGTCCTCGTCGCCGCTCCTGGTGTAATCGAGGACGCGGCCGGTCTCGAGCGTGCCGCCCAGTCCGCCGGCCAGGAGCACGGGCACCTTGGTCGAGTCGTGCTTGCTGCCCGACCACATGTTCGAGATGAACATGACGCAGGAGTTGTCGAGCACGGTGCCCTCGCCCTCCGGCATGGCCGCGAGCCGGCCGGCGAGGTAGGCGAGGTGGCTCACGTAGTAGCGCGTCACCCGCTCGTAAGCGTCGGACCGGTCGCTGTGCGAGGCCGGATGGTGGGCGGTGCGGACGTCGAGGAACGGGTAGAACAGGCCCGAGAGGTCGCGGCAGAGCAACAGGGTGGCGACCCGCGTCTTGTCGGTCTGGAACGCCAGGGCGATGATGTCGCACATCAGCCGCATGTGCTCGCGGATGTCCTCGGGCAGGCCGTTGTCGGGCCGCGGCATGGTGGCCGCCGGACGGCCACGGGCCAGGGCGCGGTCGTCGGCCCGGTCCTTCATCGTCCGGGTGCGCTCGACCCGCTTCTCGACCTCGCGCACGCTGGTGAGGTACTCGTCGAGCTTCGCCCGGTCGGCGTGGCTGACCCGGCGGCTCAGCTCCGCGGCGTGCGCCTGGACCCGGTCCAGGATGCTCAGCGTCCGCTTCGTCCCCTGGTTGTCGAACAGGCTGTCGAATGCCAGGGACGGATAGACCTCCATCGGGACCGGCGAAAGCGCGTCTTGCCAGGAAATGTGCGAGCTATACGCCATCGAGAAGTTCGTCTCGTGGTAGCCCGTGATCGGCTGCTCGCAGCCCAGCACCAGGCTCGGCTGCGGCGTCTCGTCGCCGAGCCGGGCGGCGAGCACCTGGTCCATGCTCACGCCGCCCTTGAGCACCGCCCCCTTCTGGAGCGCGGCGCCCGAGAGGATGTTCCCCGTCTGGCCCGGATGGATGCCGACCCCCGTCGCCTGCTTGTTGAATAGGCCCGTGATGACGTTCAGCCGGCTCCGGAAGGGGGCCAGGGGCTGGAGGCTCTTGCTCAGCTCCATCGACGACCCGGAGCCCTTGGCCCACCAGTGGTCCGGGTTGATCCCGTTGCCCATGAAGAGGGCGGCGAACCGGCGGGGGAGGGCCTGCGGATCGGCGCCGCCGGATGTCCGCTCGGCCCCCCAGACGGGCAGCGACTCCAGCCAGGGCAGGGCCATCGCGACGCCCGCGCCGCGGAGCATCGTGCGTCGATCGATTCGTTCGCGGTCGGACTTCATCTTACCGTCCCAGATTGGATTGTTGATTCATCCCGGATTCAAGATTCCGAATTCCAGATTCTCGATCGTTCGACGGATCAAGGCCGCGGGTCGTCGCGGCCCCGCTTGTTGAGGAACTGGGGGCTGGTGACGATCGACTCGACGAGGAGGCCGAAGCGGTGTCCGCCGGCGGAGAGCTGCGCGCGCATCGCCTCGATCGTCGCGTCATCCGACGGTAGCAGGCCGCGGCCGAGGGCATAGGCGAGCAGCTTGCGGCAGAGGTTCTCGAGGAACTCGGGCCGGCGTCGATCGTCGAGATAGCGACGGAGGCCGGCCAGGCCCTCGCCTTCGCTGCCGTCGGGGAAGGCGGCGCGGGCCTCGACCGGTCGGCCGCCGAGGTCGAGGTCGCGGCGCTCGCCGATCGGCCCGTAGCCCTCGAACGCCAGCCCGATCGAGTCGAACCGGCGGTGGCACCCCGCGCACTCCTTGGCCTGGCGGTGCCGGGCCAGGAGCTGCGGCAGCGTCAGCTCGCCGAGTTTCGCCTCGTCCCTGGGCAGCTCGGGGACGCCCGGCGGCGGCGGGGGAATCGTCTCGCCCAGCACCCGGCGCACGACCCAGTAGCCGCGCTTCACGGGGCTGGTCCGCAGGCCCGGCGAGTTGGCGGTCAGGAAGACCGACATCGGCAAGAGGCCGCCGCGTCCATAGCGGTGCACGCCGTCGACACGGACCCACTCGTCCGCGCCAAGATGGCCAACCGGGATGTCATAGTGCTTCGCCAGGATCGGGTTGACGAAGGTGTGATCGGCGTCGAGGAAGTCGAGCACCGAGCCGTCTCGTTGCACGACGTCGAGGAAGAAGCGGATCGGCTCCTCGTACATGGCCTGGCGGAGGTCGTTGGTGAAGCCGGCGAACCGCCCGCGATCGACGCCGTTGTGCTCCTCGAAGCGGCGAAACTCCAGCCAGTGGCCGGCGAACTCGACGGCCAGGGCGCGGGCCTTCCCGTCGCGGAGCATCCGCCGCGCCTGCGCGAGCAGCACGTCCGGCTTGTGCAGGTCGCCGGCGGCGGCATGGGCCATCAGCTCGTCGTCGGGCATGGACGACCAGAGGAAGTAGCTCAGCCGGCTGGCCAGCGCGTATTCGGAAAGCGGTCGGATCGAGTCGCCCGCCCCGGATTGATCGACGCGGTAGCAGAAATGCGGCGAGAGGAGGACGCTCGTGACCGCGTCGCGGATGGCCTCCTCATGGCCCAGCCCGCCGCGATCGCGCGACTCGCGGTAGAACGCGTCCAGGTCGTCACGCTCGGCGGCAGAGAGCGGACGGCGGTAGGCCCGCGCGGCGAACTTCGCGAGGGCCTCGAGGTGGCGCGGTTCCGCCGCGACGCGGTCCTTCTCGACCTGGCGAATCCGCGCGGACATCGCGGTGAAATAGGTCTCGATCGCCTCCACGGCGCGGGCATCCGCCCCATTCTTGCGCGCCTTGTCGAGGTAGGCCGCACGCAGCTTCGTCATCTTGGCCTCGGACGTGCAGTCCTTGTCCTCGGCGCGGGCGAAGTCGAACCGGGCCTCCTGCATGAACCGCGGCGGCTCGGCGCGTTCGAAGAAGATGAAGTCGTGATACTGGCGCATCGGGGCCGCCGTCACGAAGTCGAGGTCGTACCAGAGTGCGTCGAGCTCGCGACGGTCCGACTCGTCGAGCACCAGGTCGCAGAGCGGGGCGTCATCGCGGAAGTAGCCCTGCATCAGGTGGAATCCGGCCGTCAAGAGCCGCCCCGAAGGGCCGCTCTTCGGGTCGAAGTAGGGCGCGCGGTCGGTCACGAAGAATGTGTCGGGGAACGTGCTGCAGAACCGCTCCCGCTCGGGGGCGGCGGCGGCGTTGGCGTCTCCGGTCGATCGCATCCGCTGCTCGGCGAGCCGGCCGTTCCTCCAGAGCACGAACGGCTGACTCCCCTTCGAGATGCCGCGCGTCTGAACGTCGGGCACGCGCGGCTCGTAGGACTTCCGCAGGCGGATGACCGTGTCGCGCATCCGTTCGCAATCACGACGGACCTCGCCCGCCCTGGACGCGTCCTTCGGCAGCTTCTCCCAGAGCCCCCTGAGCTCGGTGAGCGGTCCCGCCTTCGATCCGGGGACGGGCCCGGTCAAGACGGCCCAGATCCGGTCCAGGTACCGGGGGCTCACTCCGGCCTCCCGGGCGAATTCGCGCAGGGTCGCATCCGACCGGCCCAGCTCGGTCCGGTGGCGGAATCGCCAGGCGGCGAGGAAGTAATCGGCGTAGTCGACCTCGTGTCGATGATAGAAGTCGATGATCCGGCGGACGCAGAACTTGTCGCGATCGGTGTCCGCGACCGCGGGATGGGGGGCGAAGGCGAATCCGGCCGGCATCAGGACCAGGTGGTCGGCGACCAGCCGGGCCGCCGCCAGGTACTTCTTGACCAGGGCCGGCGACATGGCGAGGGATTCGCCCGAGTTGTCGAACCCCGCCTCGTTCGCGGGGTCCACGGGGAATTCCTTCGTCGGCCGGATGTCGACCCCCGTCAGGTCGCGGATCGTGTAGTCGAACTCGGCGTTGCTCAGCCGGCGGGCCAGCACCCGACCGGGGTCGCCTGCGTATCTCCGGGCCTCGCGTTCCCGTAGCGCCGCGATCCAGTCGACGACCGCGCGTCGCTGGTGGGCCCCGGGCTGCCGCTTCGCCTCCTCGGGCGGCATCTCCTCCGCCTCCAGCCGCTCCGACACCCGCTCCCAGGCCCGGAGATCCTTCGCGATGGCGGTGAGGGAGGAATAGACGCTCAGGTCCAGCTTCGCTTCCTTCTTCCGCTCGCCGTGGCACGACAGGCAGAATTCACCCAGGAAGGGCTTCACGACTTCCGCAAAGCGATCCTCCAGCGATCCACCGGGCGGTTCGCTCGCGCGCGCCCCGACCGAGATCGACAGGGTCAGTACCATCATCCCCGACAGGAAGCCACGCATTCGCATCAAGCCCGCCTCCCGATCGGGGCGAGTCCTCCACGTTCCGAGAGCCGGTCTTCTTGGATAATTGTCAAACAATTCTTGATCGCCTGCAAGAGCAGGTCACCGCTCGGTCCGACTGGCGCAAGTGTTTCCTACTAAATAGATCCACCCAATGGGGAAAGTGGCGACGAGCGGGATGTAGGGTGGGCTCTGCCCACCGACGAGAGGCCCTCATCGGTGGGCAGAGCCCACCCTACTTTCCCTCTCGCGTGGATCTATTTAGGGCCATTCGATCGGCGGGCAATAAAGGCCGATCTCCTCGCGGGCCCACCAGTCGCGTGCTCCCGATCTCGTGAACGTGTACAGCGCCAGCCGGGCGCGGAGGTAGTGCGGTGGCCGATCGGGGAACGGATTCTCGCGCAAGAGGGCGAGGACCTCGGGCGAGCCCTCGAGCAGCAGCCGCTCGAATCGGAGGAACCAGGGTTCTCTCCGGCAGTCGCCCCGGAGCGCGGCGAACCACATCTGCCAGTCGAGCCGCGGCATGTGCGGCGTGGTGAAACGCGGCCGGCGATCCGGCTCACAAGGCTTCCAGCGGAACCGGTACGGCTTCCAGGTCACGCCGTCGTCGCTCCCCTCGACCGTGATCTCCGGGCGTTCCCTGGTCATCACCCGGAACAGGCCGTACGGGTTGGCGCTCCGCAGAGGTTCGATCATCTGGGCGAGCATCTGGATCGGCGTCGGAATGACCGCGGACGGGCAGACGGTTTCGATGGTCTGCGCGGCGGTCACCGCGACCAGGATGCCTCCCGCGATCCCCACGATGATTCGGCGCGGCAGCGACCAACCGGGAGGGCGAGGCTCCGTGCGAGCCGGAATTGCAGGTGGCTCGGACGGAGTCTCGCCCTCCCAGGTCGCGCCGCCCTCTCGACGCACGATCGCCGCGAGAGTCTGGAAATCTCGGTCATCCAGCACGGACAGGCAGAGCACGATGGCCAGCATGTTGAAAAAGCCGTAATTGCCGGTCGCCGCGATCAGGATCTGGAGGAGCACCAGGCTGATGAACCCGACGCGGCGGAGGGCCCTCGGCCCGAAGACGAAGAACGGCGCGACCAGCTCGGCGTAGAACATGAACCCGACCGACAGCCAGTGGAACCACGCGGGCATCTGGTGGATGTACCAGCTCGTCCAGGTCGGCAGCGGCTGGGTCTGATAGTGATAGTCGAGGGCTCGCCACGACCACCAGACCGGGTCTCCGCTCGTGAGCTTCACCACGCCCGAGAGGAACATCAGGCGGAACACCAGCCAGGGGAACAGCCAGACGGCGAACCGCCACGGCTCATCGTCGGCGCGGCCGAGCCGCCATCCCCAGGGCGTCAACAACAACGCCAGGAGCCCGGATTCGAGCAGGAGGATGTCCCACTGGAAGCTGAGGAAATCCTGACCGACGACGGTCAGCGACAGGTAGAACAACCACAGGAGCCCCAGGCACGGGCCGGGCAGGATTCCGGCGATCAGCAGGACGCTCAAGCCGATCCCGCCCCAGCACAGCGCGTGCAGAGATCGGTCGGACGCATCGAGCCAGAGCAGGGTCGGCAACTCCCGGTAGGCCGCCGACATCCTGGGGAAGGCCCGGCCGGCCCGATCGAGGAAGTCCGCCGCCGGCAGGATGCCGCGCGACCCGATCAGCCCGTCGAGCTGCACGGCCAGCGAGCCGAACGCCGCCAGGTACACGACGCCCAGGCCGCGGAGCAAGAGCGAGCGCATCCGGCGATTCGAGGTCCCGAATTCCGGATTCGATATTTTCATTTATATAAATTAAAGATTCAATATTGAATTCAAATTCGCCATTCGGCATCCGGAATCCCGAGCGGTCAGCCCGATGTCGCCTGTCCGATCCGCAGGTCGCGGATCGCTTCCAGGACGCGATCATGGAGCCGGCCGTTGGTGACGATGACGCCGCGGTTGGCGACCAGCTCGCGGCCGTGGTGGAACTCGAGCGGCTGGCCGTGGATGTCGGTGACGGTCCCGCCGGCCTCCGCGACGATCAGGGCGCCGGCGGCATGGTCCCAGATCTTCTCGCGATAATCGGCGCGGGTCGGCAACCTCAGATAGATGTCGGCGTCGCCGCGCGCGACCACGGCGTACTTCGCCTGGCTGTCCATGCGGAGCGGGGCCGCGGTGATCCCCAGTCGATCGGCGACGGACGCGGCGTCGCCGTGGGCGCTGTGCCCCGACTCCACCGACTCGCAGAACCGAACGGCCGCCGGATCGTCGCGGTCGCTGACGTGGACGTGCGTGGGAGGTCCGGCCCCTCCTTCGGTCCTCGCATCGAGCGGCGCCACGAAGGAGCCCACGCCGTGCACGGCATGGAAGACGGCGTCCAGGCCGGGACACGCCAGCGCCGCCACCACGACCTGGCCCCCGACGATCAATGCCAGCGCGACGGCGTACTGCTCGCCGCGGAGGAATCCCTTGGTGCCGTCGATCGGGTCGAGCGTCCAGAACCGGTCGCGGTACTCGCTCGTGCCGCCGCGGTCGATCCAGCGACAGACCTCGTCGGCCTCGAGGCGGATCCCCGCGCCGTCGGTGTCGGCCGCGGCCCGGACGGCGCGCACATGCCGGAGCACCTGGTCGAGGATCGCCGCATTCTCGGACAGCCGCAGCTCGGCCGAGTCCTCCTCGGCGATCACGGGATCGTCCGGGAAGGCGTCGGCCAGCGTGCGGGCGATCAGCGCCTGGCTGCCGAAGTCGGCGACCGTGACCGGGCTCTTGTCCTTCTTGGCCAGCACCTCGGGCGAGATCTCCGCGCCCACGGCCCGGCACAGCCGCGCCGCCTCCCGGACCGCCCGGACGGCCACCTCCCGCTCCCATTCGTACCGTCTGCTCATGATGCGCGATCGTCCCTTCAATGGCCGGCATCGTCCGAGAAGACCTCGTTGAGGACCATGGCCAGCCGCACCCCGCCCTGGTAGAGCCGCTTCCGGGCGACCGGCAGGTTCGCCGCCTGGTACGATTCGCCGAGCTTGGTCCCCGGCTTGATCTTCCGGCCTGTCGCGGGGTCCTTGTAGGCTTCGCGGGCCGCCAGCAGGCTCTCGGTCGCCCAGTCCTCGACCGAGCCGGCCATGGCCCCCGCGCGAGCCTCGGGCGTATCCATCGCGACCAGGTCGGCCATCCAGCAGGTCTCGTCCTCACAGACGCGCCCGATCATGTCGCCGTCCCAGAGCCGGTGCATGTTGGTCCCCTGGTCGCAGAACCGGACCTGGGTATCGTTGCCGCCGCGGTCGTGGTTGTCCCCGACGTGCAGTGGCATGTGCAGGTCCTCGATCAGGTGGATGAGGAACCTCAAGGCGATCCGGCGCTCCTCCGGCGGCCGGCGGCGATCCTTGAGGACCGCCTTGAACTCGCGGATCTTCGGGACGATGTAACCCTTCTCGGGCGTGTCGCCGGCGAAGCGATCGTCGTACCGGTCCTGGTCGAGCGGGACGTTCAACGTAATGCCACGACCCGCTCCCCTTGATGTCCCGCCGATGCTCATCGGCCCAGTTCGAGGCATCCGCCATCGACTCTCCCGGCTCGAGCAATCTGATCACCTCCGCTCTGGCTCTTGGATTCAAATGCCTCTCGGCCAGTCGGCCCACGAGGCGATGGCCCAGCGGCCCCCACGCCCAGGCGGGGGTCGCCAGCAGGGCCGTGAGCAGGGCCACGATGAGAACGGCTATCCGGGCACAATACCTCGATCGCATGGCTCGATCCTTGGTGGAGGGACCAGACTCGACGCAGCCGGCCTCACAGCGTACCCGATCGGGGAGCGAATCGCACGGCCAGCTCCACGTCGATCGTCATGGGTGGGGCTCTGGCACCGGGCTCGGCGGTCACCGGGAGTGTCGCCTTCGGCAACTCGATCCACCCGAAGGCGGCATGGTGGTGAGCGGCGACTTGCCGCGTCGGGCCGTTCGACTTCCGCGCCACCAGCCCCTGGTACCGGGCTTGCTGGCCGGGCAGAATAGGCCGATCTCGCGCGTCGGCGCCCGGTCGGCCGCGCGGCGGTCGTGACGTCGCGATCGCTCGGCTGTCTCTTCGAGGCGGCCCGGGCCGGAGGTTCGGGATCGGATCGCCACGAGCGGTCGATCCCCGCGGGTGACCCGACCATGAACACGAAGCGGCGTCTCCGGCCATTGCGATGGCTGCTCGCGGCGTGCGGGATGTGGGCATGGGGCAGCGGAGCCGGCTGGCTCGGCCTGGCGCGGGCCGAACCGCCACCGAGGGCCGAGGCGCCGGGCGGCTCGCCTCGCATCACGGTCCGCTTCGGCGCGAGCTGGGAGAGGCGCCCGTCGATGGACGGCTCCTGGTCATGCTCTCCACCGAGAAAGACGGCGAGCCGCGGTTCCAGATCCGCGAGAATCCCCGGACCCAGCAGATCTTCGGCATCGACGTCGACGGCCTCGCGCCCGGCCAGGAGGCCGCGATCGACGAGAACGCGGTAGGATACCCGCTCGCGAGCCTCCGCCTCGTCCCGCCCGGCAAGTACCGCATCCAGGCCCTGCTGCACAAGTACGAGACGTTCCACCGCGCCGATGGGCACGTCGTCAAGCTCCCCATGGACCGCGGCGAGGGCCAGCACTGGAACCGGGCACCCGGGAACCTCTACAGCACGCCCCGCGAGATCACCATCGAGCCGGGCGCGGGCGGATCGAGCACGATCGCCGTCGAGCTCGACAAGGCCATCCCGCCCATCCCCAACGCGCCCACCACCAAGTACATCAAGCACGAGAAGATCCAGAGCGAGCGGCTGACGAAGTTCTGGGGCCGGCCGATGCACCTGGGCGCGCACGTCCTGCTGCCCGCGGGCTTCGACGAGCACCCCGAGGCGCGCTATCCCCTGGTCATCTTCCACGGCCACTTCCCCCACACCTTCGGCGGCTTCCGCGAGGAGCCGCCCGACCCGGAACTCAAGCCCGAGTACAGCGAGCGGTTCCACCTCCAGGGGTATAACCGCATCGAGCAGGAGCTCGCTCACCAGTTCTTCAAGGAGTGGACCGGGCCGAATTATCCGCGCATGGTCATCATCGAGATCCAGCATGCCAACCCGTATTACGACGACTCGTATGCCGTCAATTCCGAGAACCTCGGCCCCTACGGCGACGCGATCACCTACGAGCTGATCCCGTATCTCGAGAAGAAATATCGATGCCTCAGCTCCGGCTGGTCGCGGTTCCTCTACGGCGGCTCGACCGGCGGCTGGGAGGCCCTCGCCGTGCAGATCCTCTACCCCGACGAGTACAACGGCTGCTTCGCCGCCTGCCCCGACCCCATCGACTTCCGCGCCTACACGGTCGTGGATATCTACAAGGACAAGAACGCCTATTACGACGAAGGCCCCTGGCACAAGGTCGCCCGCCCCGGGATGCGCAACTACCTCGGGCATATCAGCTCCACCGTCGAGGACGTCAACCGCTACGAGCTGGTGCTCGGCACCAGGAGCCGATCGGGCGAGCAGTGGGACATCTGGGAGGCCGTGTACTCGCCCGTCGGCCCGGACGGCTACCCCAAACGCATCTGGGACAAGCGCACCGGCATCATCGACCACGAGGTCGCCAAGTCCTGGCGCGAACACTACGACCTCCGCTACATCGTCGAGCGCGACTGGCCCAGGATCGGCAAGAAGCTCGAGGGCAAAATCCATATCTATGTCGGCGATATGGACAACTTTTATCTGAACAATGCCGTCTATCTCATGGAGGATTCCCTCAAGAAGCTGAAGGACCCGGCCTACGGCGGCGAGGTGGCCTACGGCGATCGAGCCGAGCATTGCTGGAACGGCGACCCCACCCGTCCCAATGCCATCAGCCGACTCCGCTATCATCAGATGTACGCGCCCAAGATCGTCGAGCGGCTGCTCAGGACGGCCCCGCCGGGGGCGGACGTCAAGAGCTGGCGGTATTGAACCGAACGGTTGGATCAGCCGGACACATTTCGTCGAGGAGCGATCCGATGCGGTATTCCATCGCGATGGGCTTGACATTCGCATTCGCGTTGCTGACGGGTGCCTGCCGGACGGCGTCCCCGGCCGAGCAGGCGGCGGGCCCGGCCGTGCCCGTGGGGGCGGCCGTGGTGGACATCACTCCGGATTATCCGATCCGGATGCTGGGGTACGAGAGCCGCAAGACGGAGTCGGAGGGGATCGCCAGCCGGCTCAAGGCCCGGGCGCTGGCGATCGGCGGCGATGACGGCGACGGCCCGACGGTCCTGGTCGCCATCGACAACTGCGCGATCGGGGCGAAGATCACCGAGGAGGTCGCGACGCGACTGAAGGCCAAGGTTGGGCTGAAACGGGAGCGGTTCGTGATCTGCGCGACGCACACGCACTGCGCCGGCGCTCCAGAGCGAGATCCCGTTCATCTTCGGCAAACCGCTCCCCGCCGACCAGGCCGAGCGGATCGCGCGCTACACCCGCGAGCTGACCGACGCGATCGAAAAGGCCGCGCTGGCATCCCTCGCGGACCGCAAGCCGGCGACCCTGGCCTGGGGACAGGGGAAGGTCAACTTCGCGGCCAACCGTCGCGTGCTCAAGAAGGGGAAGTGGGTCGGGTTCGGCGTCAATCCCAGCGGCCCGACCGATCCGAGCTTGCCCGTGCTGACGGCAGTCGATCCTTCCGGCAAGGTCCGCGCCGTGCTGTTCGGCTACGCTTGCCACTGCACGACCCTGGGGGGCGAGTTCAACAAGATTTGCGCCGAGTGGGCCGGCTATGCCTGCGACGAGGTCGAGCGGCAATCGCCCGGCGCCGTGGCCGTGGCCATCATCGGCTGCGGGGCCGATGCCAATCCCGAGCCGCGGCGCAACCTCGACGACGCCCAGCAGCACGGCGCCGCCGCGGCGGCCGAGGTCAATCGCCTGCTGGCGGCGAAGTCCGGCCTCACGCCACTGTCAGGCCGGATCGCCTGTCAGCTCCGGCGCCTCGAGCTTCCCCTGGGGCCGGCGCCGGACCGCGCCGCGATCGCCGCCCGCGCCGGCAGGGCCGGGGCCGAAGGATACTTCGCCCGCACCCTGCTCGAGCGGCTCGACCGCGGCGAGCCGATCCCGACATCCGTGCCCTACATCGTCCAGACCTGGAGCTTCGGCGACGACATGGCCATGGTCTTCCTCGCCGGCGAGGTGGTGGTCGACTACGCCCTTCGGCTCAAGTGGGAGACCGACGCCCAGCGGCTCTGGGTCGCCGCCTACAGCAATGACGTGCCCTGCTACATCCCGTCGCGCCGCATCCTGAGCGAAGGCGGCTACGAGGCCGACAGCTCGTTGATCTACTACGGCCACGCCTCCCGATTCGCTCCCGAGGTCGAGGACCTGATCGTCCGCGCGGTCCACGAGATCCTGCCGCCGTCCTTCGACGGTCCCCGGAAGTAACCCCTTCGCGGGACGATCGCCATGCGAGGGCGAGGGCTCCGTCCGAGCCTCCTGGCGATGCCGGCTCGGACGGAGCCTCGCCCTCCCGAAGATCCTCCTTCCGGAACAGACTCTTATCGCCGTAACGGGTCGATTATCATTCATCCCTTACGCCGCGCTCCGGGGCAGTTCCTTTGGGCGAGTCCAGTGGCATGCTAGCGCGACCCTGCTATTGAGAGAACCTTACAAGCCAGGAATTGTAGTAATCCAACATCCCATCCTCTCGGAAACAGATCGCGCAATTCTCCAGGAAGTCCGAGAAGGAGGGTGCCGCCGGACGCACCGCTCCTCGCTCGTCGCAGACAGACCAACCAACTTCGCCGCTTTCTTTCATCAACACCTTATTTCCCGAACAGTCGCTGAAGAGATAATGAGCGTCGGCCCACTCTCCATGCGGGTCCGGGTGATCCTCGTCGATCTGCTCATAATAACCGCCTTCTTTGAATCGAAGAAAAGGCGGACCATAAAAGGCAGATGCGTAGCCCTTAGCAGTCCACAAGTCGGAGAAATGCCCGTAGAACTCGACCATGACATCCTGCTCGGGCAGGCCGTAGGCAGCCAGGCATTCGACCAGCCCGGTGCGATCGGGCGGTGCATGAAGAAGCAACTCTTCTTCGGACGCATCCTCGGTCTCCGGCCGTACCATCCTCAGCCACCAACCGGCGCACCAATCCTGGCTGGCTTCATAGTAGGGTGAGGGCGGCTCGAAGTAGAGGGAGGTCGGCCGGAATGGAAGGATCGCGTCTCGAAAGGCAGCCACCGTGGGGGCTGCGATTGCGTCCCATTCTCGTCGCAGGATCTCGGCGACCTCGATCGCCGGACGATCGGCGAATCGCACCAGCCAAGGTTCGAGGCGTTCCACCGTATGAAGATCCTCGAGGCGGAACGGCAACGGATACTCCCGGCGTTGAACGCGGCTCATGGCTTTCATGCTCCCTGTGTCAAACAAGCCCTTACGCCCTTGTGCCAAAGTAGCCAACTGACGGTTCGCTTGCCGAGCGTTGAACAGCCCGCCTCGACGTCGGCCCAGTGGAAAGCTTGGATACTGAATAGATCCACGCAAGAGGGAAAGTAGGGTGGGCTCTGCCCACCGATGAGGGCCTCTCGTCGGTGGGCAGAGCCCACCCTACATCCCGCTCGTCGCTACTTTCCCCATTGGGTGGATCTATTTAGTCCAGGCGTTCCACTGACAATTCGACGTAAGTCCTTCTTCGACATACGAAATTCCATTGATCCGTGGGGCATATTCACCCTTTACACATCGGACGCTTGTCCGGAGCGGGCCGGCCGCGCGACCCAGGATCCGATACAATGGACGAGTGGTCCGAATCCCGCGATTCGAGCGCAGGAGGTCTTGATGGCGATCACGTACGAGGACGCGGTGGCGAAGCTAACGGAGTGGACCGACAACCCCGCGCTGGTGAATCACGCGCGGGGGGTCGAGGCATCGATGCGGCGCGCGGCGCATCGCTACGGCGCCGGCGCGGCCGACGAGCCGCGGTGGGCGATGGCCGGGCTGCTGCACGACGCCGACTACGACCGATGGCCCGAGGAGCATCCTCGTCGGATCGTCGCGTGGCTCCGCGAGCAGGGCGAGCCCGAGATCGCCCAGGCGGTGGTCGCGCACTTCGACCCGTCCGAGGTCCCCGAGCTCGGCGCGCTCGACAAGGCCCTGCTGGCCTGCGACGAGCTGACCGGCTTCGTCATGGCCTGCTGCCTGGTGCGGCCCGACGGCATCCGCTCGCTCTCCCCCTCGAGCGTCAAGAAGAAGCTGAAGGACAAGAGCTTTGCCGCCAAGGTCAAGCGCGAGGATGTCTACGGCGGAGTCGAGCGGCTCGGCGTGCCGCTGGACGAGCACATCCAGCTCGTCATCGACGCGCTGGCGCCGCACGCCGAGTCACTCGGCGTCGCCGGGGCCGCCCCGGGGCCGGCTACTTCTTCTTAGTGGCCTCGAAGCTGATGGTGACCCAGACCTCATCGCCGAGCATCGGCGGTTCGAACTTCGCTCCGACGCCGAAATCGGAGCGCTTGACCTTGAACTGGGTCGTGAAGCCGGTCCGCTGGCCCATCACCTTAACCATCTTGCCCCCCTTGAGCTCGAATGTGACCGGCTTGGTCTCGCCGTGGAGGGTCAGGTTGCCGGTGACCTGATAGCCGCCCTCGATCGCCGACACGGCGGTGCTGACGAAGTCGATCGCCGGATACTGCTTGGTGTTGAAGAAGTCGGGGCTCCGGAGGTGGCCGTCGCGCTTGGCGTTGTTGGTGTCAACGCTGTCGGGCTTGATGGTCATCTTGAACGACGACTTGCTCGGGTCGGCGGTGTCGAGGGTGCATTCGCCGGAGAACTCGTTGAATCGCCCGGGGATCCAGCTCACGTCCGCATGCCGGATCTGGAACGTGACCCCCGAATGCACCGGGTCGATGGCGTAATCGTCGCCGGCGGCGACCATGCCGATCCCCATCATGGCGCACGCCGCCAGGGCCACGGCCATCAGATTCTTCCTCATCGATCGACTCCTTTGCCTCGCGTACGTAAGCGGACGAGTCGGACACATCTCGGGGAGCGTCCACAGCTCGTTTAGTTCTAAACAATCCGGTCGAGTTGTCAAGATGCGGGCGGCCCGCATCCCTGCCGGCCAAGGTCCCCTTTCCGATCGCCCGGTTGCGCCCTACAGTGACCCGGAAGGATCTCCGACACGGCGACTTCGATGCTTCACGAGAGAAAGGGGCATGGCGATGAGCATCACGATCCGCGAGAAGGAATCGGGCACGACGCTGGCCGAGGCCGAAGTGGGACCGAACCTGGCGAAGTACGAAGGCAACTGGTACTTCGACCCGGCCGCCGTCCGTTCCGACGTCCTCCGGGTGACGGAGCGGACCTATACCTGTCCCTACAAGGGCACCTGCAACTGGGTCGACTACGTCGGGCCCGACGGGGTCACCGTCAAGGACGTGGCGTGGGTCTATCCCGAGGTCAAGGCCGGTCACGAGCTGATCAAGGGCCGTTACGGGTTCTACGTCGGCAGCCGTGGTGCGACCCGCGAGGAGGGCTGAATGCGATCTCGCGCGGGCACCCCTCACCGGGGCGAGCTGAGGCACTCGGCCTCTTGAGCCGCCGGCGTGAATAGCCGACAATAGCAAGAAGTCGGACAACCGCCGGTCCGGCCGCGCACACCCCCGCCCAAACAGGAAACCGCCCGCCCGAATCAACCCCAGCCGGCTCGCGTCGGTCGCAAGAGACCGTCGCTGGTCCCGCGGGAGCCGATTTCGATGACACCGACGCCTCGTCACCCCGCCACGCCGCGAGCGACCATGAACGCCCTTGCTCTGGGCTCGGCATTGCTGATGTTCGGACTGCTCCCGGCGCCGGGCCTTGTTCCGGCGGCCGAGCCCGGGGCCTCCGCGGCGAAGCGGAAGGTCAACTACAACCGCGAGGTCAGGCCGATCCTGGCGAAGAACTGCTTCGCCTGCCACGGCCAGGACGAGGCGAAGCGGGCCAAGGGGCTGCGGCTCGACGTCCGGGAGTCGGCCATCAAGCCGCTCAAGAACGACGATGTGGCCATCGTCGCCGGCGACCCGGATTCCAGCGAGGTGATCGCCCGCGTCACCGAGGAAGACGAGACGCTCCGCATGCCGCCCAGGAAGACGGGCAACCGGCTCGCGGCGGCCGAGGTGGAGACCCTCCGGCACTGGATCGAAGAGGGGGCCGAATACGCCCGGCACTGGGCGTTGATCCCTCCCGAATCCCTGCCGCTGCCGAAGGTACGCGATGCGGCCTGGCCGCGGAACGGCATCGACTTCTGGATCCTCCACCGGCTCGAGCAGGACGGGCTGAAGCCGTCGCCCGAGGCCGACGGCTACACCCTCCTGCGCCGCGCCAGCCTGGACCTGCGCGGCCTGCCGCCGACGCCCGAGGAGGTCGAGCGATTCGTCCGTGACAAGGTCCCGGGTGCCTACGAGCGGGCCGTGGACCGCTTCCTCGACGACACCGCCTACGGCGAGCGCTGGGCCCGAATCTGGCTCGACCTGGCCCGCTACGCCGACTCGGCCGGCTACGGCTCCGACCCGCTCCGGCCCAACATCTGGCCCTATCGCGACTGGGTCGTGAGCGCCTTCAACCGCAATCTCCCCTATGACCGGTTCACCCTGTTGCAGCTCGCCGGCGACCTGCTGCCCAGTCCGAGCGTCGAGGACCGGATCGCCACGGCGTTCCACCGCAACACGATGACCAACACCGAGGGCGGCACCGACGACGAGGAGTTCCGCGTCGCCGCCATCAAGGACCGGGTCGACACCACGATGCAGGTCTGGATGGGCCTGACGATCGGATGCGCCAAGTGTCACAGCCACAAGTTCGACCCCATCACCCAGGAGGAGTATTACCGCTTCTACGCGATCTTCGACCAGACCGCCGACAACGATCAACCCGACGAGCGACCGACCATTCCGCTCCCTCCTGACCCGAAGACCGCGGCGAGGATCCGCGAGATCGACGCCAAGATCGCCGCGCTCAAGGCGAAGCAGGGGAAGGAAACGCCGAAGTCGGAGGCCGAGAAGATCAAGGCGGAGATCGCCACGCTGGAGAAGTCGCGGCCCAAGCCGACGAGCGTGCCGGTGATGGCCGAGCTGCCACAGGACAAACGACGCACGACCCACCTGCTGCGCAAGGGGAACTTCCTCGACCCGGGCGATCCCGTCAAACCGGGCGTGCCCGCGGCGCTGCATCCCTTGCCGGCGGGGGCGCCGGTGAACCGATTGACGCTGGCCAATTGGCTGGTCGATCTCAAGAACCCGCTAACGGCGCGGGTCGCGGTCAATCGATACTGGGCGCAGCTCTTCGGCGTGGGGCTGGTCGACACCGAGGAAGACTTCGGCACGCAGGGCGAGCCGCCCAGCCATCCCGAGCTGCTCGACTGGCTGGCGGTCCGCTATCGCGACTCGGGCTGGGACACCAAGGCCCTGCTGCGGCTGATCGTCACCTCGGCGACGTATCGGCAATCGTCGAGGGCGCGGCCGGACCTGCTGGAGAAGGACCCGCGCAACCGGCTGCTGGCGCGGGCGCCGCGGATCCGGCTCGAGGCCGAGATGGTGCGCGACCAGGCGCTGGCCCTGAGCGGGCTGCTCTGCCGCAAGGTCGGCGGCCCGAGCGTGTACCCGCCGCAGCCCGAGGGCCTCTGGCAGGCGGCCTTCAACGGCGAGCGCACCTGGGCGACCAGCCGGGGCGACGACCGTTATCGCCGCGGGCTCTACGTCTTCTGGCGGCGCACCGTGCCTTATCCGTCGATGGCCGCGTTCGACGCGCCCAGCCGCGAGATCTGCGCGATCCGGCGGGTCCGCACCAACACGCCGCTCCAGTCGTTCGTCACGCTGAACGACCCGGTCTACGTCGAGGCCGCCCAGGCCCTGGCGCGCCGGATCGTGCGCGAGGGTGGCGCCGACGTCGCGGCCCGCGTCCGTTATGCCCTGTTTCTCTGCCAGTGCCGGCCGCCCCGGCCCGAGCAGGTCGAGCCGCTCGTCGCGCTGTACGCGGCCGAGCTCGATCGATATCGCCAGGACCGCGCGGCCGCCGTGGCACTCGCCACCGACCCGATCGGTCCGCTCCCGACCGGGATGGATGCGGCCGAGCTGGCCGCCTGGACGGCCGTCGCCAACGTCCTCATGAATCTCGACAGCGTCTTGAGCAAGGGGTAAACGACCATGGATATCCGCCCGGATCGCGACTTGCCCCTCTCGTGGCAGCAGGCGCGGGCCCAGACCCGCCGCCAGTTCCTCAAGCGCTCGCAGACCGGCCTGGGGGCGATTGCGCTGGCGATGCTCCTGGATCGCGACGGCCGAGGGATGGCCCGAGGCGCCGGCCCCGCCCCGTCGGCCGATAATCCGATGGCGCCCCGCCCGCCGCAGTTCGCGCCCAAGGCCAAGCGAGTCATCTACCTGCACATGTCGGGCGGGCCGCCGCAGCAGGACCTCTTCGACGAGAAGCCCGCTCTGGTCAAGCACCACATGCAGCCCTGTCCCGATGAGCTGCTCAAGGGGCAGAAGTTCGCGTTCATCAAGGGCCATCCCAAGTTGCTCGGCTCGCCGTACAAATTCGCCAGTTGCGGGCAGAGCGGCGCGTCGATCAGCGAGCTCTGGCCGCATTTCCGCGGGGTCGTCGACGAGGTCGCGATCATCAAGTCGATGTGGACCGACCAGTTCAACCATGCCCCGGCGGAGCTGTTCCTCTACACCGGCTCATCGCGCAACGGCGGGGCGGCGATGGGCTCGTGGATCACTTATGGCCTCGGCACGGAGAACCAGGACCTGCCCGGCTTCGTCGTCCTGATCAGCGGCGGGACGGACCCGACCGGCGGCAAGGCGCGTCTGGAGCACCGGTTTCCTGCCCAGCGTGTACCAGGGCGTCCAGTGCCGGACGGTGGGCGACCCGGTCCTGTACGTCAGCGACCCCAAGGGGATGGACCGCTCGGACCGCCGGCGCACCCTCGACGCGCTGCGGCGGCTCAACGAGTATGAACTCTCCGAGTTCGGCGATCCCGAGACACTCACGCGGATCAGCCAGTACGAGCTGGCCTTCCGCATGCAGATGGCCGTACCCGACGTGATGGACATCCGCCAGGAGCCCGAGCGGATCCGCGAGGAATACGGGGCGAACCCGGGCGCGTCGTCGTTCGCGAACAACTGCCTGCTGGCCCGCCGGCTGGTGGAGCGGGGCGTGCGCTACGTCCAGCTCTACGATTGGGGCTGGGACTGCCACGGCACGAGTCCCGGCGACGACATCGTCAAGCACCTGCCGGACAAGTGCCGCGAAGTGGACCGGCCGGTCGCGGCCTTATTGGCCGACCTGAAACGCCGCGGATTGCTCGACGAGACGCTGGTGATCTGGGGCGGCGAGTTCGGCCGCACCTCGATGAACGAGGCGCGGGGCGGCTCGAAGTTCCTGGGCCGCGACCATCACCCGCACTGCTTCTCGATCTGGATGGCCGGCGGCGGGATCAAGCCGGGCATCACCGTCGGCGCCACCGACGAACTGGGCTACCACATCGTCAACAACCCGATCGGCATCCACGACCTCCAGGCCACGATCCTCCATCTCCTGGGGCTCGATGCCTGGAAACTGACGTATGCCTACCAGGGACTCCACCAGAAGCTCATCGGCCCCGAAGGGGAGGCCAAGATCCGCAAGGAGTTGCTGGCGTAGAAGGGGTGGACCCGGTATCCTGCTTCGTCGCCCTGTTAGCGTCGATCGAGCATCGCCGTTGTCGGCGATCGGCTCGCCGAATCCTTGATTGGGTTCTTACAGACGATGCCGTCTCGAGCACTGCATTTCTGGCTGCGGGACCGGTCGCGTGCCCTCGACGAGATCGAGCAGGCCCACCGCAGCCTGGGCGGTACCGGCCCGGGCCGGCGTTATGCGACGCAGCAGATCAACCATGCGTATGCGGTCCTGCTCTCCGCCCAGTTCCAGGGATTCTGCCGGGATCTCCACGACGATTGTGCCGCCCACCTGGTACAATCAGGGACGATGGCTAGCCTTCGGGTCGCGTTCGAGGGAGCCCTGGTCTGGAATCGCAAGCTGAATACGGGAAATCCGAACCCCGGCAACATCGGCTCGGACTTCAATCGTTTCGATTTGAGATTCTGGGATGGGGTCCGAACAGCCGATGCTCGTACTGTATCGCGATTCGATCGGCTGGAGGACTTGAACCGCTGGCGGAATGCCATCGCGCACCAGGATTTCGATCTCCGTGTCCTGGGGAGCGGGCTTCTTCGACTCGAGAAGGTCCAGGGATGGCGCTCGGCGTGCGAGGGCCTTGCGATCTCGTTCGATCGAGTCATGCGCGTCCATCTCCACAAGCTGACCGGAACTTCCCCTTGGTGAAGTGCGGAGGCGGCATGAGAAACAAGAAGCCCAGAGCCCGCTTCAAGGTTGGGGACCGCGTGCGGTGCCAACATTTCATATACCCGTACCTCCGGGGCACAATCGCCGAAGACCGCGGCCTGCTCGGTATCGACGGCCACCGCCAGTACGTGGTCAGCATTTACTCGGATCCGTTCGAGCCTGAGCCCCGAATGGTCGCGGAAGATCAAATCGAGCTCGAGATGACTCCCCCGGCGCCGCTGGAGAAGCCGGAAATCCTCCGGTTCCTCAAGAACGGCGGACTCATCATGATCCTGATGACCAACCCATCCCCTGAGGGACCGAAGGACCCACGAGTTTGGCTGTGTCGCGATCAACTCGGGAATGTCATCTTCACGTTCGCGGCCGAACGCGGCCTCATCGGCGGGGCCACCGTGCCGTTCGCGGCCTTCTGGGACAGCGACCACATCCGCGCCGAGAAGAGAGACGAGGTCGCCGCCTATCTCCTGACCTTCGGCCTGACCCCGGAAGAGGCCGAGGACGTGATCCGGGCCGTCGGGGTCTCGCCGGTCAAGAAGCCCCGCCGTCGCAAGGTGGGGACCGCTTGACTCTCGCCGATCTCCGGATGAGCTTCATCACCGATGAGCATCGAATCCACTCTCGACCGCGCCGCGGCGGCGATCGCCGCGGCCGACGCGATCCTGATCGGGGCCGGGGCCGGCATGGGCGTCAACAGCGGCCTGCCCGACTTCCGCGGCCCGCAGGGATTCTGGCGGGCCTATCCGCCCTATGAGCGACTCGGGCTCCACTTCGCCGCGGTGGCCAATCCGCGGTGGTTCGTCCAGGATCCCGAGCTCGCCTGGGGCTTCTACGGGCACCGGATGGGCCTCTACCGGCGGACCGAGCCGCACGAGGGCTTCGCGATCCTCCGCCGCTGGGCCGAACGCATGCCGCGCGGCGGGTTCGTCTATACGTCCAACGTCAACGGCCACTTCCAGCGCGCCGGCTTCGACCCGGACCGGATCGTCGAGGTCCACGGCACCATCGCCGCGATGCAGTGCCTGGCCGACTGCGGCGTCGGCGTCTTCCCGTCCGACCCGTACGACGTCGCGATCGACGAGGAGACCATGCGGGGCGTGCCGCCGTTGCCGTCCTGCCCGAACTGCGGCGCGCTGGCGCGGCCCAATATCCTGATGTTCGGCGATGGCGGCTGGGACTCGTCGGACTCCGACGCCCAGCATCGCCGGCTGGGTGCCTGGCTGCGCACGCTCGGCAAGGCGGGTGCCGTCGTCATCGAGCTGGGGGCCGGGATGGCCGTCCCCACCATCCGGATCATGAGCGAGGACTTCATCGACCGGCCCGGCGGCACCCTGATCCGGATCAACCCCCGCGAGCTGGACGGACCCGCCGGATACATCGCCATCCCGATGGGCGCGCTGGCCGCCCTCCGCGCGATCGAAGCACGCCTCGACGCCCTCGTCTGACTCTTGTCACATGTCGCTTCCGGACCGAGGGAGCCCGTGGTACCTTGAACCGTTGCGGTGCCGGGCGGTCTCGGATCGTCGCCATGGCGAACCTCGACCTTGGGGTCTCTCCCGATTGATCTCTGATGGAAGGCGCAGCCGATGAAAATCATCCGGAAGACGCTACGGTCTCCGTTGAGCTGGGTCCTTGTCCTCGGCCTGGCTGTGGTCGGGTCCTGGTCGATTCCGGCGATCGTGCGGACGACCGCGGCCCAGGCGGGTCCGTCTCCGTCGGCCTCGGGTGGCAACAAGCCGGCGACCGCCAAGGTCGAGAAGGGCCCGTTCCGGCTCGATGTGACCCTGAGCGGGATCTTCGAAGCGAAGCGGATCGCCGAGGTCTCGATCCGGCCCAGGAGCTGGACCATGCCGCTGGTGGTGGAGCGAGCCATCGAACTGGGGACACCGGTCAAGAAGGGGGATGAGCTCGTCGAGTTCGCTCGCGAGAAGATCGACAAGGCCATCCAGGACGCCGAGGTCGAGAACACGCTGACCGAGCTGGCCCTGAAACACGCCGAGGAGGAGCTGCCGATCCTGGAGAAGAGCCTGCCCGTCGAGATGGCCGCCGCCGAGCGGGCCAGGACCTACGCCGATGAGGACCTCAAGAACTTCGTCGAGATCGAGCGGCCCATGGCCGAGCGGACGGCCCACTTCATGGTCAAGAGCGACTCCGAGTGGTTGGCGTACGCGCGCGAGGAGCTGCGGCAGCTCGAGAAGATGTACCGCTCCAAGGACCTGACCGAGGAGACCGAGGAGATCATCCTCCGCCGGCAGCGGTTCCGGATCGAGTTATACGAGCATTACCTCAAGGAGGCGGAGCTGGAACGCGACCTGACATTGAGGATCCGGCTGCCGCGGGAGGATCAGCGCGTCCGCGAGAACATCGTCAAGCGGGCGATCGAGCTGGAGCGGGCCCGCGCCCTGCTGCCGCTGGACCTGAATCAGAAGCGGCTCGCCATCGCCAAGCTCAGGCACGATCGCGACAAGGGGGCCGAGAAGCTCGCCGAGCTGAAGAGCGACCGCGACGCCATGACCGTCCGCGCGCCGGCCGACGGCCTGGTCTACTACGGACGACCCGAGCGCGGCCAGTGGTCGTCGGCCAATGCCGCGGCGCAGAAGCTCCACAAGGGCGGCGTCATCCCGCCCGACGAGGTGTTCATCACGGTCGTCGCCCCGCGGCCCATCGAGATACGTGCCACCGTCGAGGAGAAGGACCTGGCCGCGCTGAATCGTCCCACCGAGCTGAAGGGACGCGTGATCCCGACCTCCGATCCGGATCTCCATCTCAGCGGCCGTCTCGCCAGCATCCTGACCGTCCCGCGCGAGGCCGGCAAGTTCGAGGCCGTCATCGACGTCGAGCTCGCCGACGAGAAAACGGCCATCAGGCCCGGCATGGCCTGCTCGGTCAAATTCACCACCTACCGGAAGGACAACGCCCTCACCGTCCCCTCGGGCGCCGTGTTCGAGGACGACGCGACGGACACCCCGTCGCATTACGTCTACCTGTCCCGGCCCGACAAGGACGGCAAGTACCCCAGGCGCACGGTCAAGACCGGCAAGACGGCCTCCGGCAAGACCGAGATCCTCGAGGGTCTTGTGGAAGGCGACGAGGTGCTCGCGAGCAAACCGACCGGTCAGTCGTCATCGGTCATCGGGGAGCGTGGATCATGAGTCATCGCCGGATCGAACGATGGGCCGCCGCGGTGGCCCTGATCATCGTGCCCTGGGCCCGAGCCTCGGCCGATGACCCGCAGCGGCAACCCTCCCGGGCGGGCTCCGCGCCGGCCCAGGCCGGCGCACCGAAGCCGGATGCCGGCTCGACCGCGGATCGGAAGCCCGACCTGCATCCGAAGCCTCCCGAGCCGGTCGCCGATGCCGAGATCGTCGCGGCCATCCAGCGCGGGGTGGACTTCCTGCTCAAGGACCAGCGGGGCGACGGCTCCTGGGGTTCGCCCGAGCGGACCAAGCAGTTGAACATCATCGCCGGGATCGGCTCGCACCACGCGTTCCGCGTCGCGACGACCGCGCTGTGCGTCTCGGCCCTGATCGAGGTGGGCGGTCCGGACGGTAGGCGGTCCGACCCCGAGGCGGTCCGACGCGCCATCGAGCGAGGCGAGGACTTCCTGTTCCGCGAGTTGCCGCTGGTCCGGCGCGACGATGCGATGCTCATCAATAATGTCTGGGCGCATGCCTATGGCATCCAGGCCCTCGTCCGCATGCACGGCCGCCTGCCGGAGGACAAGGCGCGCCAGGCCCGGATCGAGGAACTGATCCGCGGTCAGTATGAACGCCTGGCTCGGTACGAATCGGCCGAAGGGGGCTGGGGCTATTACGACTTCGGTGCCGGCACCCGGCGCCCCAACAGCGATTCGGGCTCCTTCGTCTCGGCCGCCGTCCTCGTCGCCTTCCATGAGGCCAAGCAGATCGGCGTCTCACCGCCCGAGAAGCTCGTCAAGCGCGGCGTCGAGAACATCGTCGCCCAGCGGAAACCCGACTTCAGCTATCTCTACGGGATCTATCTCCGCTACGAGCCGATGATGGGCATCAATCGCCCGGGCGGCAGCCTGGGCCGGTCGCAGGCCTGCAACGTCGCGACCCGGCTTTGGGGGGATCGCAAGGTCACCGACGACGTCCTCATCGAGTGGCTCGACCGCCTGATCACTCGCAACGGCTGGCTCGACATGGGACGCAAACGTCCGATCCCTCACGAATCGCACTTCATGGTCGCGGGTTATTTCTACTACTTTGGCCACTACTACGCGACGCTCTGCGTCGCCCAGCTCCCGCCGGCCAGGCGGCCCTTCTACCAGGACCACCTCGCCCGCATCCTCATCGGGCACCAGGAGCGGGACGGCTCCTGGTTCGACTTCCCGCTGTACAACTACCACCAGCAGTACGGCACCGCCTTCGCGCTGATGTCGCTGCAGCACTCGCGCAAGGCCATCCCGCCCGCCAGGCTGGCCACCGATGGCCGCCGATGACCTGGACCACGACCGTCATGATGCACGCGGACGGATGATGGACGCTGGGAGGGCGAGGGTGGCGCGGTGAGAAGTTGGGCCGGACAGGGCTGGGCGCTGATCCCGGTCGCGTTGCGCTCTTCGTCCCCCCCTTAACGAAGGGGGGGTTCGGGGGGGTCGAATCCGATCGTCCTGCCGCGTTCCACGGGCCCGTGGCCCCGGAACCCCCCCTGACCCCCCCTTCGTAAGGGGGGGACGATTCGGCTCGATCCCCCCTTCGTAAGGGGGGGACGATTCGGCACGAGCGGGCGCCACAAGACACCAGGCGGCCGGGCCCTCGAAAACGCCGGTCAACCCCAGTTTTCACCGTCCAGGGCGAGGCTCCGTCCGAGCCTCTTTCGTGGTGAACGCCTCCTCGACCGCCTTCACGAACGCCGACCGTGGCGCGTCGCCGCCCGGCCCGGCGTACTGGACCATGTAGACGGTGATCAGGTCGCGGCGGGGGTCGATCGACATGTTGGTGGCGTAGGCGCCGCCGTGTCCGCAGGGGCCGGGGATGACCGGCCCGCCGCTCCCGCGAGCTTCCGCGCTCGTCGACCAACCCAGCCCGTAGTTCTCCTTGATGCCCGCCGCGGTCTGCCGGCTGGTCATCTCGCGGACGGACGATTCCGACAGGTAGCGTCTCCCATCGTACGTCCCGCCGGCCAGGATCATCCGGCAGAACCGGCCGATGTCGCCGGCCGTGGAGAACAGCCCGCCGGCGGGCATCGGCTGCCGGGTCGGATCGTCGAGCGGGTAGCGGAGCTGCGTGATCGAGATCTCCTCGAGGCCCTTGCCGCCGGCCTTGGGTTTGTACGACTGCGCCAGTCGGGCGACCTGTTCGGCATTCGGCCGGAAGGTCGTATCCTTCATGCCCAGCGGCCCGAAGAGGCGCTTCTCGAGGAAGTCCTCGTAGCGGATGCCGGCGACGACCTCGATGATCCGCCCCGCCGTGTTGATGCCGGCGTTGGAGTACTGGTACCTCGTCCCCGGCTCCCACTGGATCGGAGTCATGGCGTAGCTGCCCGCCGCCACGCGGAGCGGCAGCCCGTCGAGCGTCGGGTGCTCCAGCGCCGAGGAGAAGGGCAGGCCGCTGGTATGGCTGAGGATGTGGCGGACCGTGACCCGCTGCTTCGGCCGCTGGAGGAGGACATGCCGCTGGTCCCGCTCGACGGCCAGCCACTGGTCGCGGAATTCCGGCAGGTATTTCTCCACCGGGTCGTCGAGCCGGACCTTGCCCTCGTCCACGAGCATCATGAGCGCGGTCGCGGTGATCGGCTTGGACTGGGAGGCGATCCAGAAGAGGGTGTCGGGCCGCATGGGCTTGCGTGCCTCGAGATCGGCGAAGCCGACCGCCTCCAGCGTCAGGACCTTGTCCCGGTCCGCGACGAGCACGACCGCCCCGGCCAGCTTCGAGCCGTCAACGAACGGCTGGAGGCTGCCGGCGACATGGGGCTCGCCCGCGAGGACGGCCGGCGACAGGACGGCCGCCACCGCGATCGAGAGGAGGCCGAAGCGGCGAGGGATCGACGGCATGGGCAGGACTCCCGGGTGGGGTACGGTCGAGGATGAGGCGGTCAACACCGTAGGATCGTGATTCCGGGCCGCCGATGTCCAGGCCAATCCGAGAGTCCGATCCGGAAAGATCGGTCAACAAGGGCGGCCGCCAAGACATCGGCCGGCCATGCCCGCGCGATCGGCGAACGACTCATCTCGGAGCCGGACGTGTCAGGAGGGTCCGCCGGTGACAGCACGGGCCCGATGGGGTACGTTTCACCTGTTCGGCTACCTGCACCTTTCCGAGGAGTTCACTGCGATGCCGTCCAGGACCGTCCTCGCATGGGCCGCATCCGGCTGGCTCTTACTGGTCGGAGCCGCCGGGACCGCGGACGCTCAACGCAAACGCGTGGACATGGTCGTCCGACCGCCCATGGCCGAGCGTCGATTTCTCGCGGATTACTGCACGATATCCGATTGCCTCGCGCGGGTCGCGCGCGACGATGGCTTCACGATCATCGAGTCAGCAGGCGGAAGCGCGTGGGACGGCATGCGCTTCCAGGAGCGAGCGAAGGAACTCTTCGCGATCGTCGCGGACGAGCAGAAGTTCCCGTTCCTCGGGGATGACCAGAGGCGGCGTTTCTGCTACATCGGCCGTGCTGTAGAGAACCGCGAACTTTCTGACCTCCGTCGGATCAAACTCGACCTCGACACCGGCGAGCTGACAGGCCCGGATGGCGTGGACCTGGAGGGACTGCGGATCCTGAGAGTCAGACTGGCGTTTACTCTGACGAGCAGCGCGGGCGTGGAGGTCTGCAAGGTCAATGTCGATCGGGAATTCCCCGAGAAACAAGTCAATGTTTCCTTGAGGAGCGAACAAGAAGAGGGCCGAGACCTGTGCCGTGACTTGCTGAATTCCCTGGAATCCAAGCTGAAACTGGCATCGAGGTTGAAGGACGCGAAGAAGGCGCGGCGTCCCCAAGAGAAGGTGAAGGAGCCGCCGCCGAAGGAACCGGGCCCGAACCGACGGGTCTGACGCTCTCGTCCGGGTCCTGGACCGTCGCCTGGCGCTCCGGGTCGTTGCCCGCCGATGGCGGGCGATCCGGTCCTCGTCGTAACGCATGACCCCTCAGGCTGGGGTCGGTGCGACCGCCTCGGGGCCATCGACGACCGCCGGGCCGGCGTCCGGCGCGGGCGCCCGCGGCAGGCGGACAACGAAGCGGCTGCCTCGGCCCGGCTCACTCTCCGCGGTGATCGTGCCGCCGTGCGTCACGGCGATGCGCCGGGCGACGGCCAGGCCCAGCCCGACCCCCGCGCGGCCGAGCCGGCGGGCCGACTCGGCGCGATAGAACGGCTCGAAGACCCGCGGGAGGTCCCCGGCCGGGATGCCGCATCCGCGGTCCTCCACCGCCAGCGCGACGGCGTCGGGCTCGCACCAGGCGCGCACGACGATCGGCGTTCCCGGTCCGCTGTACTTGCAGGCGTTCTCCAGCAGGTTGTCCAGCAACTGGCCGAGCAGCGGCCGGTGCACCCGGGTCCAGAGCGGGTCCCCGTCGCTCTCCTCGAAGCGCAGGTCGGCCGCCCGCTCGTGGCCTGACCAGGCGCGGAGGTGGTCGGCGGCCCAGGCGGCCAGGTCGAGGCATTCCAGGTCGGGCAGCCCGGCCTCGGCGTCGGCCCGGGCGAGGAACAGCAGCGCCTCGACGACCCGCCAGAGCCGGACGGCGTCGTCGTGGAGCCGGTCCAGGACGCGCTCGTGCTCCGCGACGGTGCGCGGGCGGCGGCGGGCGACCTCGATCGCGGCGATCAGGCCGGCCAGCGGGGTGCGGAGCTGGTGCGACGCCTGGCCGGTGAACTGCCTCTGCCGCTCCATCGCCACGTGCAGGCGGTCGAGGAGCCCGTTGAAGCTGCGGGCGAAGTCCTCCAGCTCGTCGCGCGTCCCCGGGCTGGGCAGCCGGCCGTCGTCGAAGGGCATGGTGCGGGCCGACTCGGCCATGAGGGTCAGCGGGGCGAGGGCGCGCTGCGCGAAATGACGCCCGATCGCCGCGGCCAGCGCCCAGAGGCCCACCGAGATCAGCGGCAGGACGGCCGCCAGCGACCGGATCTCGGCTTCCACCGGCTCGAGCGAGGCCCACGCGGCCAGCACGCGAGACGGGCGCTCGCGGCCCGGCCCGGCGCCTTCGCGCCCGTCCCGCGCCAGCGGGGCCGGGCGATGTTCCTCGCCCCGCCCCTCGGATGGCCCGTGCCGGCGGCGCCCGCCGCCGATCGGCCGCGCGAGCACCCGCCATCGCAGGCCGTCGGGCCCCTCGATCGTCGTCGCGACGTCCACCGCCAGGGGGCCGAGGTCGCGGCCGTCGAGGACCATCGGCCGGCCGTCGCCCGGCGTCTCCTCGGTCCTCCGACCCTCCCCGTCGTAGATGGCCCAGGTCACGCGGCCGCTCTGCCCGGGGCGATCCGGGAAGCGGTCCAGCGCCGCCTCCAGCTCCTGGTCCAGGGCGAGCCGCAGGCGCAGCCCGGCCAGGACGTAAAGGCACGCCGAGAACCCGCCCAGGGCCAGCGCCAGCGCCACGAGGAAGGCGACCGAGACGCGGGTGACCAGGGTCATGGCCCCTCCTCGGCCGCCGGAGGGGGCGGATCGCCGAGCAGGTAGCCCCGGCCCCGGACCGTCTGGATCAGCCGCGGGCCCCGCGCCTCCAGGCGCGGCGCAGCTCCTTGACGTGGACGTCCAGCGTGTTCGAGACGAAGTCGTAGTCCTCGCCCCAGACGTGCCCGTAGATCCGCGTCCGCGACAGGACCTCCTCGGGATGGCGGAGGAAGAAGACGAGCAGGGCCAGCTCCTTGGCCGTCAGGTCCAGGGGACGGCCGGCCCGCTCGGCCTTCTGCGCGGCCAGGTCGACGCGCACGTCGCGATAGGAGAGCGTCAGGGTCTCGACCGGGCGCCCGCGACGGATCAGGGCGCAGGCGCGGGCCAGCAGCTCCTCGAAGGCGAACGGCTTGCACAGGTAGTCGTCGGCGCCGCCGTCGAGGCCGCGCACCCGGTCGCTGACCGCGTCGCGCGCCGTGAGGAAGAGCACGGGCGTGGTCCCGCCCTCGCCGCGATGGCCCTTCAGGACCTCCAGGCCGTCCGGGCCGGGCAGCCACCAGTCGAGGATGACGAGGTCCCACCCGCCGGCCCGCAGCGCCTCCCGGGCCGCGTCGCCGTCGGCGGCGTGCGCCACGGTGAAGCCCTCGTCCGACAGCCCGTCGACGAGCGATCGGGCGAGGCTCGCATCGTCCTCGACCAGCAGAATCCGCTTTTCCACGATCCCCCCGCGAACTGCCGTCTCCGGTCGCCGCCGGCATGGACAGGACACCGACGTCCCCTATTACAACACAGCCAGCCGATCGGAGGGAGCCGAGACCGTCAGATGAAGCGGATTTCATGTGCGGGGCCGACGCTCTGGCCCGGACCCGCACGAGTCCGCGGCCGGGGCGGCCCGAGGCGCGACCATGAAGGGGATTTTAGGGTTTCTCGCCGCCTGGGCGAGGAGCCCGAACGCTAAGATCTCACGGAGGACGGGCCGTCCCGCAGTCGTGGACGGAGCCGGCATCTCCCGGAATCAAGATGCCAAAAACGGGTGAGAATCGCATGAACATGCCGCACTTCCGATCCGGCCGCCGCGGGTTCCTCGGCACGCTCGCCTTCGGCGCGACCGCCTTCGCGGCGCGGGGCGCCTTCGCCGAGGAGTTGACCCGGACCCCCACCACGAACGAGGGGCCGTTCTACCCCAGGAAGCTACCGCTCGACACCGACAACGACCTGCTGATCATCAACGACGCGATCACCCCCGCCGTCGGCGAGATCACGCACTTGAGCGGCCGACTCCTCGACTCCAAGGGGGACCCGATTCGCAACGCCGTCATCGAGATCTGGCAGTGCGACAGGGACGGCACCTACCTCAAGCAGCACCAGCAGGGCGAGGAGAAGTTCGACACGAACTTCCAGGGATACGGCCGCTTCCTCACCAGCTCGACCGGCGAGTACTACTTCCGGACCATCAAGCCGGTCCCCTACCACGGCCGCCCGGCGGCGCACATCCACGCGCGGGTCTGGAAGGGGGACAAGAAGCTCCTGACGACCGAGTGCTTCATCAAGGGCTTCGCGAGCAACGAGCGGGACGGGCAATTCAATCAGATCCGTCGGCGCGACCCCAAGGGGCACGCGATGCTCTGCCTGGACTTCGCCCCGGTCGAGGGCTCGAAGATCGGCGAGCTGGCTGCTCGATGGGACATCGTCCTGGGATACAGCCCCGAAGCCTGAGTTCCACGGGAGGAGGACCGATGAGAACGATGAGCCGGCTGATGCTGCTCGTGCTGACCCTGGGCGGCGGCGCCCTGGCCGAGGAGACACCCTCGCCCGCGTTGCTGGTCCTGAACAAGGGCCATCGGGGCTCGACCCGGCCGAGCGAGCTCGCCATCGTCAACACGGCGTCGGGCCGGGCCGCGGTCCCGGCGGCGGCCCGGGGAGTCGCGGCCCGGCAATCATCCCGGTGGCTCAGGGCCCCGAGGGGATCGCCATCACGCCCGACGGCACCCAGGTCTGGGTCGGCTGCCGGGCGCGATCTCGATCATCGACGCGGCCAGGGACCAGGTCGCCGGAACGATCGAGACGGGCTCCGGAGGCATCAACCGCATCAAGTTCACGCCCGATGGCAAGCGGGCCCTCGCGACCCACATGGGGCCGCTCATCATCCTGGACGTGGCGTCGCGCCAGCAGATCAAGCGGATCGACACCGGCGGCGGCGGCTCGAGCATCCTGGTCGTCCCCGACGGATCCCGGGCCTACATCGGGATGACCGGCGCGGACAAGGTCGCGGTCGTCCACCTCGGCAAGCTGGAGGTCGTCTCCGAGCTCAGGACGGGCGAGGGGCCCGACGGCATGGCCTGGGTCGGTGGGCCGTAACGCGGGCCGCACCGGGCCCTCCCCGAAGGACCGGATGCGGGGAATTCCATGGAGGCAGGTTGCTCCATCCCCGGGCATCCGTTGACAATACGCGTCGTGCGGCGGGCTCTTGACCCCCGGGTCCGCCGCGGAGATCACGAATTCCCGAGTCTTCCTGTCGGAGTGATACCCATGAAGCGATCATTGTTTGCGATTGGCTTGATGATCGGGGCGGCCATCCTGGCCCGAGGCGTCCTGGCGCAACAGCCCGGGCAGCCGGGGCGGGGAGGGCCGCCCAACCCGCTGCTCCAGGCGTTCGACACCGATCGTGACGGCACGCTTTCGGCGGCCGAGATCGATGCGGCCGCCGCCAAGCTCCGCGAGCGCGACGCCAACAAGGACGGCAAACTGACGGCCGACGAGCTGCCGCGTGGCCCGGGCGGCCGGGGCGGTTTCGGCCGCGGGCCGGGGGCGATGGAGGGGGGCAGCGACCCGGGCAAGCCGCCCCTGCCGAAGGACGACGGCGAGAAGCGGATCCTCGCCGCCCTCGAGCAGGCCCGCCACGGCGAGCGGTACGCCAACGTCTCGACCGCCGACGGCCGGCTCCTCCGCCAGCTCACCGAGTCGCTGGGCGCCAAGCGGGTCGTCGAGCTGGGCACGTCCACCGGCGAGTCGGGGCTCTGGTTCTCGATGGCCCTGCGCAAGACCGGCGGCAAGCTCTACACCCACGACATCGACCCCGGCCGGATCGCCGTCGCCCGCGAGAACTTCAAGCGGGCCGGCGTCGAGGACATCGTCGTCATCACCGAGGGCGACGCCCACCAGACGGCGACGAAGAACACCGACCCGATCGACGTCCTGTTCATCGACGCCGAGAAGGAGGGGTACGACGCCTACTTGAAGGAACTGCTCCCGTACGTCCGCCCGGGCGGCCTGATCATCGCCCACAACATGCGGCGGCCCGAGCCGAATCCGCGCTATATCGAGGCGATCACGACCAGCCCCGACCTCGACACCTCGTTCGTGCTCATGGACGGCGCCGGGGTCGGCATCACGCTCAAGAAGCGCTGAGGCCGAGGCCGGAGAGGTTGGCCGTGACGAGGCAGGGGAACCAACGGATCCGAAAACCGTACCGAGGCTCGGCAGGGCCAGGCTCATCGGAGCCATCCTGAGTCACAGAATGGCTCAGGGCTGATTTGCTGTCGACAGATCCTTCGTCAGCCAGAGGATCAGATCGTGATCCATCGTCACGACCTCACCCCTCTGGAGCGGGCGCTGGGCCCGGCACACGCCTCGTCCGTCCGGAACGTAACCCTTCCGGGCATACAGCCGTTGCGACGGGCCGTAGGCGTCGAACAGACCTACAGTGAGACCGGCCTTGCTCGCGCGGGTCGCGATCAGGGCCTCCGCCTCGTCCATCAGCCGTGAGGCGATGCCCCGGCGCCGGAAGGCCGAGAAGACGAGCAGATCGTGAATGAGAGGGATGTTCTCTCGCCGAAACAGCGGATTGTTGGACTGCCATCGGATGGTGATATAGCCTGCCAATTCGCCCTGTACGA
The DNA here is from genome assembly GCA_963815795.1 of uncultured Planctomycetota bacterium. Taxonomy (GTDB): domain Bacteria; phylum Planctomycetota; class Planctomycetia; order Isosphaerales; family Isosphaeraceae; genus JAKAUH01. The sequence continues at coordinate 665,632 of CAWFIC010000019.1, forward strand.
ACGCGAGGAAAGTCACGCCCCCACCTTCCGCGTGGTCGTCGAAATGACGGCGTGCCCCTTCCGGATCGTCGGGATAGACCTGCCTGATGAACATGTTGACGACCCACTCCAGGTCTTCGGAGCGTACGAGCTTGATCTCCAATTCCGGCATCGCGATCTCCCTTGACGGGCTTCCGCTCGCAACGACGAATCGGCTCCTCAAACCGTCGAGAGAATGCCACGCGAGCGAGTCGCCGTCATGGTTTGAAGACCCGGAGCATCATTCCGCTTATACGTCCGGCATGGGCGAAAGTCGAGGTGAGACGGCCTGATCTCGGCCCCATAGCTCCGGAAGAACCCGTCGTATAAGGTGAAGGATCATCCATCTGGTCGGTCTGGAATCCGGCCTCGGGGCTTGACCGGGAAGAGGCGGCGCGAGAGGCTGATCCGCGCGTCTGCGACGACGGACGCTCGGGTCATCTCGTGCCTCCCGATCTGACGCAGTCAGGCCATGAACGAAGGACACATCGCGATGTTCAAAGGCAAGGCAGAACTGACCGACCCCGAGAAAGGCGACGTTGTGGCGACGTTCCATGAGACGTGCCATGACGACGGGACAGCCGCGGCCACGGTTCGACTCCGAACGCCGATCACGCTCCAGGGCACCGAACTCCTCGAGATCGTCGGTACGGTGACGCCCACGCCGATGATCAGCGTCGGGGCGAGCGACCCCGACGGGACCGAGATCTGCGAATTCCACGGGACAAGCGCGATCGGCTGCATCCCGGACGGCGCGGACCTCACGTTGGTAAGATCCCCCGGCGGCCCCCTCGGGACACTGCTGATCGTCATTGGGAAAGGGACAGTCCAGCCGTCGAACTAAATAGATCCACGCAAGAGGGAAAGTAGGGTGGGCTCTGCCCACCGATGAGGGCCTCTCGTCGGTGGGCAGAGCCCACCCTACATCCCGCTCGTCGCCACTTTCCCCATTGGGTGGATCCATTTAGTTTCCATCGACGACGGGAGCATCAAGAGGGTCGGGACCCGATTTCTCGTCTTTCGCCGGACTCCAGGCGGCTCGATTCTAAATAATTTATACATGTTTATGTCTTGATTCATAAAAGACGACGTCCCATCGGCGGGCCGATCAGCCGACGTAGGCCATCGCCCGGGAGCCGAGCGTCCGGCCGTTGCCGTGCACGACGTGCACGGGGGAACCGAGGAGGCTCTCGACGCGACCGTCGGCGCGGAACCGGAAGGTGCGCGGGTCTCGGCAGGCCAGGCAGTAGTTCCACCCATCGGGGATCTCTTGCCAGACTCCCGGATGCTCGTGGATGTAGCAGTTCATCGCGACCTGGTCGCCCCAGGGGCCGACGCCGAGAAGGGACGTATCGAGCAGCCGGTTGCCGACGCGGAAGTAGTCCAGCAGGGCGCGGGCGGTCCCGGCCGCGAAGCCGGCGTTGACGAACGGGGTGGTCGAGAAGATCTCGAAGGTCCGCCGGCGCGCGATCGGGTCGCGGATGGTGGCGGTCCACGGGCCGATCACGGGGCTGGCGCCGATGGCCACCGGCTCGCGGGCGGCGAGGATCCGATCGGGATCGGCGCGGACCAGGTCCCAGAGGGGAGCCAGCCGGCCCTGGAACAGGACGTCTCCGGCGTCCCAGTAGGCGACGGGCGTGTCCTCGGGCCAGCGCTCGATGACGCGGGGGAAGTCGCGGACCCGCTGCATCGCCGGCCCCATCCCGGGGTCCCGGAAGGACACGACCTCGACGCCCGCCGCCTCGAGCCGGCGCGCTCGCCGGGATGAAGTCCGTAGGCGACCGCCGTGACCGCCTCGCGATTGCCCCGGGCGCGGAGGGTCGCCAGGAACTGGCGGCGGAACCGGTCGTAATGGCTCCGGTCGAAGGCGCTGAGGATCCTCGCGGGCCGTTGCGCGATCGACGTCCGGACGGCGTCCGCCGTCGGCCTCGACGTCCACGGGTGCTCGGTCCGGCCGTCCGGCGAATCGTCCCGCCGGGCCGGGTCCGGCCGATGCCAGGCGCGGGCCGACGGCAGATACCCGATGCCGCGGCCACTGCGGCGCAGGTCGTCGCAGCAGCACAGGCATTCGCAACGGTCGGGCTCCCAGCGGAACGTCAGGGCCGAGAGCCGATCGCGGCGGAAGAGGATCGCGGCCATCCCGACATGCCGGGGGTAATCCCAGTCCTGCCAGCCGCCCGCCATCTCGCCGGCGCTGTCGGCCGCCAGGGCGGCGAAGCCGGGCCGATCTCGCAACGCCTCGACCAGCCGGGCGATGCAGCCCGGCCCCAGCACGACGTCATCGTCCAGGCATAGCACCCAGGGGGCCGTCCCCAGCCGCTTCCCCTCGTTCCGCGCGCGGGCGATCGTCTCCCATCGGTTGGCGTCGCCCGGCCGCGGCGTCCCGACGACGCGGTGCACGCGGAGCCGTACGCCCTGCTGGATCTCGACGCCGCGCCGCACGTCCGGGCGCGGCGGCGAGAGATCGCGGCTGAGGAAGAGCAGGTCGACGTCCATCACCATCGATCCTTCCCGGGCCGTCGTCCCGACCCCTGCGGCTGATCGGCGATGTGGCAGCAGTGGCTCGAGGCTGCTACGGGGTGAGGGAGGGACGCGATGTGACAGCAGCTCGACGACCAGCCGTCGCTGAACGCCACGTCCTCGCAGCTCACCGCCGCCGTCACGCCGACCTCGTCGCGGTGCAGCACCGGCGCCGACTCGGCGACATAGGCGATCGCCGCGGCATACCACGGCGCCTCGTCGAGCACGCCCGTCTTCCTGGCTTTCTCGGTCAGCTCCTTCGCTCGCTCGTCCAGCTCGCCCTTGATCTTCTTGATGCCGAGGACCGGCCATGAGTCGGGCCCGTCGCCGTTCGTCTCGCCAGGATTCCCCCGGATGGCCCGGATGTCCTCGGGTCGGACGAAGCGGGTGATGATCCGCTTGTCGCCGACGACCTGCAGGATCTTGACGAAGATCTCGTAATCCTCGCCATCCCGGGCGATCACCACCGAGACGGGACCGCAGGCGGGATAGGGCGACGGCAGCGGGACGGTCCCCGCGAGCGTCAGCGCGGTATATTGAGATGTCTGGAAATCCATCATGTGACTCCCGATATGGGCGCCGGGCCGGCTTGGTGTCAGGTCGCGCCTCGCGGCCGCCGCGAGGAAACCGCCGGATTGTGGGGGGCACGGGCTGCGATGTCAATCAGTTACCCCGTCGGACCGGGGCCGAGCGGGAGGTTTCGAGCGGCCGCGCGGCGCCGTCCGCCGGAGCGGTTTCCGCGGGTGCCGGCGGCCGGCGCAGCGTCCGGACGACGCGGAAGCCGAAGTAGGGCACGCGCTCGGTCGCGGCCATCCAGTCGCGGTGAGCCGACCGGGCTTTCCACGGCGCGAAATTGAAGGCCCCGCCGCGGAGGATACGCCAGGTCTCCTTGCCGGCGTCGTTGATCAGGACGCGTTCTCGACGGCCCGGGTCCCCGGCCGGCTGTTCCCGGGTCCCGCGCGGATAGGCGGGCAGGGGGTCCCTGGGCCACCATCCGGCCGGCCCCTCGTGACTCCACTCCCAGACATTCCCCAGGATGTCGAACATCCCGAACTCGTTGGGCAGGAGCCGGCCCACCGGATGGGACCGATCCTCCGAGTTCAGCCAGGTCCAGGCGTAGCGGGGCAGGAGCTGCTGCGACTCGCCGTAGTAGCGGGCCGTCTCGGTCCCGGCGCGGCAGATGTGCTCCCACTCGGCCTCGGTGGGCAGGCGGAAGCCCTCCTTGTCGACCGCCTCGGCCGGGACGTCCAGGCCGTCGTCGGTCCGCTCGGGGTAGCACCACTGGGCCGGGTCGATCCCGGCCTCGCGGCTCAGCCAGTTGCAGTAGCGCACCGCCTGGAACCAGTCCACCTTGTTGGCCGGGCTGTCCGGTTCGCCGCCGTACTTGGTCGATTGCGGGTGGTCCTTCTCGAAGGCGCGGATCTGCTCGAAGGTCACTTCCGTCATCGAGACCGCCAGCGAGCGTTCGAACCGGCGGGCGTGGACGACCTGATCGGCGAAGCGTTCGGCCTCGCTCTCGGGGGCACCCATGTGGAAGACCCGGGGCGCGGGGAGGATCGCGAAGGTGTGGCCGTTGGGGCCGCGTTCCCATCCCAGGCCGTCCGGGCCGACGAGCCGGACGGGCGGACGCCGATCGGCCTGCGCGAGGAACTCGGCGTCGCCCCATCGCCGGAGGAGCAGCCCGCCGGCGGCGTGGACGCCCGGGTGCGGGTGGCGGACGTAGAGGCCGCGCGCGACGACCAGGACCGCCAGCCGTGCGACGGGCGGGACGGCATCGCGGTGCGTCTCGGCCCAGGCCAGCAGCAACGCCTGGCATTCGAAGGGATCGAGATCCGGCCAGGAGAGCCGCTCGATGAGCAGGCGAGTGGGCAGCATCCCGGCGGCGAGCCGCTGGATCAGGACGGAGCGGAGCCGCGGGTCCTCGCGATGGCGCAGGAGCGGCCAGAGCGTGTCGGGGTCGCCCAGGGCGGACAGGGCGACCGCCGCCGCGGCCTGGCGGGACACCTGCCGGTCCTGCCGGTCGGCCAGCGCCTCCGGGCTCTCGCCGGGTCGGCGACCCTCGAGGACCTCATCGAGCACCGCGCGGAGGAAGTCGATCGTCTCGCGCGAGCCGCCGCGCTCGACGAGTTCGCCGAGGAGCACCTTCGCGGCGTCCGGTACGGCCTCGATCACGGCGCGTTCGAGGGTGAGGTCGCCACCCCGCGAGAGGACCTCGGCCAGGGCCTCGGCGGCGGCCGTCCGGGCGGACGCATCGCGGCTCTGGTCGCGGCAGATCGCGCCAGGGGAGCGATCAGGACCTCCGCGGCCGGGCCCAGCAGCTCCCGCCAGCGGGCGAACGCCCGGCGATGCTCGGCCAGCAGCGCCTCGGCGATCGCGGGCGCCGCGCCCTTGAGATCCGGCGCGACGGCGAATCCCGGCCAGAGTGCCTGCAGCGCACAGGCGGCGCGCAGCCGGGCGGCGGGCTCCGACACGTCTTCGCGCAGGATTCGGTGGAGTTCGCCTGCGACGGCCGCATCCGGATGCGCCGCCATCGCGACGCAAATCGCGGCGACCTCGTCCGGCTGGGCCTGCGCGGCCGTCAGCCGATCGCGCAGCGCCGCGTCGAGCTCCGCCGTCGGCCGGTCGAGGTACAGGAGGATCCGGGCGACATCGCGGTGCCGAGCCCTGGCCGTCTTGTTCGACTCCAGCTTCAGCAGCGCGGGCGCATCGCATCGCGGTAGTTTTCCAGTTCGGGGAACATCCCCGGCAGGTCGCGATAGTCGGCGTCGACCGCGTGAGCCAGCAGGGACCCGGCACGTTCCCGGGCGTTGCGGCCCGCGATCGCCCAGGCCAATCCGCCCGCGAGCAGCACGGCCGCCGCGGCCCGCAGCAGAAAATGGCGGGTCGCCGACCGCATCATCCGACGCTCGTCGTCCGACCAGCCGGCGGGCCGTGTCAGCCCGACGATCATCAGCCACTCCAACAGCGAGGGCAGCCGGCGCGACTCGGGACGCTCGCGCCACAGCGCCGTGATCGTCGCCAGCCGCAACTCGGCCCGCCCGCGCCGCGTCTCCCGCTGCTTCCGCGTCAGCCACTGGCGCACCGGCGGCACCAGGTAGTCGTGCGTGAGCTGGTAATAGGTCTCATCCCGGAGCGCAGGGGCCGGGAGTTCCCGCGAGGATGCGGACAGCTCCACCGAGGTCGACGTGCTCACCGAATCCGCCTCCACGGCCTCGGCCGGCGCCGCCGTTTCGCCGCTCGTCGCCGCGGCGCTCGATCCTCGATCCTTCGCGGCGGCGGCGCCGGCACCGGCCTCCACGGCCGACGGATCCACCGGCGTGACCATTCGCAGCTCGTTGTCGAGCAAGGCCATCAGCTCATCGAATTCGACCGGGCGATCGACGTAGCCGGCGGCCGCGCGGAGCGCGGAGGCGGGGCGCATGCGGCCCTTCAGATCCGATGAGGGCTCGGGCAGCAGCGCCTTCAGCACGGCCTGGGCCGCCTGCTGGTGCATCCGGTGCGCCGGCGGGGCCGACGCCGCGCAGAAGGTCTCCTCGAGGAACATCATGCCGATCCCCTCGAAGCCGCCCAGGTCGCGGAGGGTCGCGGGCGTCCATTCGCGGTGGCGGAGCATCTCCGCCAGCAGGGTCAGCCGGACGGGGATGATGCGGCCGTCGGGCCCGGCGAGCTCCTTGACGGCCCGCTCGAGGAACCGGGCCTCCTCGGGCCCGGCCGGGTCGTGGAGCCGGCCGAAGGCCCGGCCCAGCTCGGCCAGCACGCGGCCGGCATGCCGGGCGTCGAACGGCTCGACGGCCGTCGAGTTGAATCCCTCGATCGGGCGGACCTCGAGCACCCGAAGGAACCGCGCGATGGCCATCCAGAAGTCGTCGCGGACCAGGAGGATCGCCTGCAAGCCGGCCCCATCGCACTGGCGCAAGGCGCGGACCAGGTCGCCGTCGTTGGCCTCGGGGTGGCTGTGCAGCCATTGTTCGAACTGGTCGAGGACGACCAGGACCTTCGAGCCCCCCCGTGCCTCTCGGCCCTCGCGCAGCGCGGCGGCCGCCTCGGCCAGGCCGCAGTCGGCCGGCAGGCCGGGGAACTCGCGGCGGAGGGCGGCCAGCAGGCGGGTCTCGGTCCCCTCCGCGGCGGCCTCGACGTACACCGGCCGGATCCATCGGGCCAGCCGGGGGATCAACCCGGCCTTGACGAACGACGACTTGCCGCCGCCCGACGGCCCGTAGATCAGCCCGACCGGGAACGACCGCGCGGGATCCGGCTGCTCGATCCGGCGCCGCCACGCCCGGATCGATTCGGGCAGCCCGTCGCGGTCGCGCGGGCCGGGGACCAGGCTGGGGAAGAAGGCGGCGTCCTCCGGGTCGAAGGCGCGGAGCCCCTTCGGGATGATCCGCGCCGGCAAGGGCGTCGGTGCCGGCCGCCACGATGACGCGGGGGCGCGGCCGGCGCCCGCCGGGTCGGCGGCCTGCGCCGCGGCGGCCGCGCCGTCGACGGCCAGCCAGCTATTCAGGTCGTCGGCCAGCTCGGCGGCCGTCTCGTAGCGGTCGGTCATCCGCTTCGCCAGGCACTTCAGGCAGATGCGCTCCAGCTCGCGGGGGATCGTTCCTTCGACCTGCCGGAGCGGCTTCGGCTCCGCCTCGAGGATCGCGCGGAAGACCCGCGCGCGGGTCTTCCCGCGGAACGGCGACCGGCCCGTCAGGGCCAGGTAGAGGATCACGCCCAGGGCCCAGACGTCGGTCCGGGCATCGAGCCGGTGGGTCTCGCCGCGGATCTGCTCGGGCGCCATGAAGCCGGGCGTGCCGGCGACCTCGCCGGCCAGGAGGTGCTGCGCGTCCTCGCGCACGGCCAGGCCGAAGTCGGCGATGTGCGGGACATCCTGACGGTCCACCAGGATGTTCGAGGGCTTCAGGTCGCGGTGGACCAGCCCGGCGGCATGGGCGTGGTGCGCGGCCTCGGCGATCCGCGCCATCAGCCCCGCGACGATCGCGGGCACCGGCCGCTCGGACTTGAGGACCGCTCCGAGATCGCGCCCCTCGACGTACTCGAAGACGACGAAGGCCTCGCCCTCGCCATACTCCCCGACGTCGTAGACCCGGACGATCCCCGGGTGGGACAGCGCCGCGGCCATGCGCGCCTCGGCCTTGAACGACTCCACCTGCCCCGCGCCGCGGAGGACGCCCGGGTGCAGGACCTTGATCGCCACCATCCGCCCGAGCTCCTCGTCGCGCGCCAGGTACACGCTGCCGAACCCGCCGCGGCCCAGGAGGGCGACGACCGGATAGCGGCCGAAGCGTTCGGGGAGCGGGCCGACCGGCAACGCCGCCCGCCGGACGTCCCCGAGATACTCCACCGTGTCGCCCATGCCGTTGCCCGGCGTCCCGCTGCCGTTGGAGCCCGGGTCGGCGTGGCCGAGGGGCCCGGCGGTCGGGGCCGTCGGGTGCTCGGTGCGCCGCGATTCGAACGTGTCCCGCGAGAAGACCTCGGCGATCGCCGTGGCCCAGGCGGGGTACTGCTCCAGGTAGTCCTCGGGCGTGGGCGATTCGCCGCGCACAGCGCGCAGCTCGACCTCGATCGCCAGCAGCTCGCGGAGCAGCCGCTGGCGCAGCGACGGCGCGACGCCCTCGAGGAAGCCGTCGATCCGCGGATCGCCGCCGGCCCGCCACTGGGCCTCGAACCGCTCGCACGCCGCGACGACGCTGGAGAGCCCGGCGGCCTCGAACGACGAGGTATCCTGCGAATGAAGCCCGTCCATCGAGCGAGCTCCTCTTGCCCGAACCCATCGACCGGTCCGAGGCCGCCTCCCGGATCAAACGCCTCACCACATCGACGGCCGGGCCCCGGCGGCCGTCACGGCGACACCCTCGTCGCCATGATATCCCGCCGGACCGGCTGCTGTCGTTCCCCTACTCCGGCGGAGGCGCACGCCCGCGGGCCGACGACGGCCCTCCGACATCCCATCCCGAGCAATCCCGCGAGCGAATACCAGCCACTCGATCACCGAGCGCAATCCGGGCGATCAGGGCCCGGAAACCCCTCGGAAAACCCGCTGCCGACACGCGGCACGCCGGGGCGCGCCCGTTACAATCGCTCCCACCCCATCGGAACCGGCCGCGTGCCGACCTCCCCCACAGTCGCCCCTGGCATTTCCTTCCCGGCAAATCGCTCTCTCTCGTATCTCGCTGCCGAACTTTCCGGGCTGATGACCTCCGGCGAAGTCGCGAAAGCCGCGGTCAAACCGGCACAGAAGATCAGCGCGAACAAAGCCAGAAGGGCGGCCGGCAGCCCCGAGAGCGACCGCGTCCCCTTCTCGGCCGGACCGTTAGCCTCGTCCGTCACGATCCGGGGACCGTCCACCGTCGGCTCAGGGTCCTGGGGCGGCTTGGCCGCCTCGCTGTGGCATTCGGGTATGCTGCATCCATCCAAGCGATGACCGTCTGGGAGCGGGAGTGCCTCCGACGCTACGCGGGCCCGGATGACCTCCTCACTCAGGCCGGTCGCCGCCGGCTCATCATCCCATGCCTCTTCCACAGGCACAGACTCGGCCGGCACATCCGGGTCTGTGGAACGCGGGTCTCCCGATCCCGGCCCGACGTCCGACCCGACGTCTCCCGATGGGGAACCGGCTCGCACGGAGGCTCGCCCTCCCGGGGGACCGGTGCCGTCCGCCTCCCGCTGCCGCTTCCGCAGGGTCTCGATGATCCGCAACAGCGTCTTGTCGTTGGAGACCTCGTGCCGCCGCAGCCGCTCGCCCCAGCCGCTGTCGTCGAACGCCACCTCCACGGCCGCCTCCGCCTCCTCCCGCTCCAGGTGTCCCGCCAGCGCCGCCTCCAGCCGCTCCTCCTCGGCGGCGATCAACGCCAGCAGCTCCGCCCGAGCCGCCTCGGGGCTCGCCGGCATTGCCACCATCGACTCGCGGGCGTTGAGCCGGTCCAGGTACACCGTCCGCTCCTGCGACGCCAGCTCGGACATCAGGTCGGTGAACTCGTGCGCTTCCTCGGGGTCCATCGTCCAGCAATAAAGGTAGATGGCCATGACCCGCCGGTCGTCGACCGCCTCCAGCGGCTGGCGACCCAGCATCCGGATCGCCTTGAGGCGGTCGAGCGGCTGCCACAAGAGGCCGTCCTCCAGGATGTCGCGCAGCTCGCCCCAGCGGTCCAGCAGCCAGGCGCAGCCCAACGTCATGGCCTCCAGCCGCACCACGATCCTCGCCGGGTCGTCGGGATCGTCCGGGTCCCCCGAGTAAGAGACGCGTTGAACCTCGCCGGAGGCCGGCGCGGTGTGGGGATAGAGGCAGAGCGGCCCGACGCGGTCCCAGTACAGCCGGCGGCCCAGCGCGACGACCTCCTCGGCCTGCCGGGCGAGGCGGTCGGCGTCGGCATGACGCGCCGCGGCGTGGCGGGCCTCTCGGGCTCGGCCCGCACGGTCGATCTGGAGTGAGATGCCGACGGCCCGGGTGACGAGGAAGCGTTCGACCTCGTCGCGGGGATTCAGATCGATGGTCCAGGCGTCGAGGCGGGCGTTGAAGATCCCCTCCTCGCCCGGCAGGACAATCGTCTTGGCGCGAAGACCATGCTTGAGGGCGTTGAACTTGACCTTTTGCTTCCCGGACGCACTGCGTGGTCCAGTTGACAATTGTGCATTACGTCGATTGATCTCAGCGCGGCTGGGCGCGGCCTGGGAGGCGGCGGTCATGGTGGTGGTTCCCATCGCGGCATTGGACTGGAGGAGCGGGTTCGATCACGGGGAGAAGCGGGCGACGAGCCGCGCGACATCGCGGCTGTCAGCCATTTTAAACTCTCCCGTCGATTTGATCAAGAGGATCGCTGCCGGAATAACGAAATCTGCGGGACTCTGGGCATGACAGGGGGTCGGATTTAGCGACAATAAGGAGAATGTCGGTTCACCGGCGATGCACGACGGCGCCACCCTTCATCACGAAGCTCGCGTGCTCGAGCGCACCGATATCGTCGAAGGGGTTGCCGGGTACGGCGATCAGGTCGGCGAACTTGCCGGGCTCGATCGAGCCGATCCGGTCGGCCATGCCGAGCAGCTCGGCCGCGTCGGCGGTGGCCGCGCGGAGGACCTGGGCTGGGGTCATGCCGGCCATGACGTGGGAGCGGAGCATCGCGAGACTCGCCTGACCGCGCGTCTTCCCCGGCGTCTGGAAATACGTGTCGGACCCGGTGGCGATCGGGACTCCCAGCTTGACCGCACGTCTCAGCCGGTCGTGGTTGGCGTCGATGAATTGCTGGATACCCGCGGCCATCCCGGGCGGGACGGGCGGGGTCGCGTAGCTTTCAACGGCCGGGAAGTCGGTGGGGACGAGGAAGATGTGTTTCTCCGCCATGATCTTCAGCACGTCGTCAGGAGCGCCGTAGGCGTGCTCGATCGAGTCAACGCCCGCCTCGGCGGCGATCCGCATCGCCTGGTGGCCGGCGGCGTGGGCGGCAACCTTCTTCTGGACGCGGTGGGCCTCCTCGACGATGACCTTCATCTCCTCCGGCGACACCACGCGGGGGCCGGTGTCGACGATGACCTTGATGCAGTCGGCACCGTCGTAGAAAGCCTGCCGCACGGCGCGTCGGGCTTCCTCGACACCGCTGATGGCCACGTATTCCTGCTCGATGAGCTTCTGGGCCTCGGGCGCGAGGCCGCCGAACTGACCCCCGGCGGCCGACAGCGCCCGTGTCGAGGCCAGGATCCTCGGCCCGACGACCCAGCCGGCTCCGATCGCCTCGCGCAGGGCAACATCGCCATTGACGCCCGAATTGCCCAGGTCGCGCACCGTCGTGAAGCCCGCCTCCAGGACCTCGCGCGCCATCGCCACGCCGAGCAGGGCGCGCCGGGTCGTCCCGAGCTGGGCCACCGTCACCAGCATGTTCGTGTCGTCGCCCATTTGCTTCGAGAGATTCATGAGGAGGTGCGTATGGCAGTCGATCAGGCCGGGCAGGATCGTCACATCACCCAGATCAACTTCCTCCACATCTCGCGGCGCGTGCGTGCGAACCTCTGCGATCGGCCCGACCTCCTTGATGCGGTCTCCCTCGACCCAGACCCCGCGATCCTCGAGGATCCTGCCCGCCTTCACGTCCACCAGGCGCGCGGCCCGGACCAGCGTCGCCTTCGGGGACTTCTTCGCCTCCTGGGCGGATGCCCAGGGCGGGGCGGCCAGGCCGGTGAGCAGGCACGTGCCGACGAGGGCAAACCGTCGGAGGGCCGCTCGGTGGCGAATCATGTGCGAATTCATCATGGTCAAGTCCCATGTGATTCGGGCCGGGAGGATCGAGCTGGAGTTCCGCCTGATCGCCTCCTTCCGGGTGCGCCGCAGTTCGTCGATCGCTCGAGTCACTCGACCGCCGAGGTCGCCGCCATTGCCGGAGTTGTACCACCAGGTCATCGCGTTCCAGAGGTACGCACGGGCCATGTCCGGGTCGTCGCGGCCGAGGTGTTCGCCGAGCCACAGCGCCGCCTCCTGCTTCCGAGGATCGTCCTCGTATCCTTTGAGATCCGCGAGCCGTCGACGCGCGTCGACGGCCCGGCGCTGGTTCCCCGACCCTTCGTGATACCGAACGGCCGCCGCCAGGACGCCGGGGTTCTCCGGCTCGCGCGCGATGAGGGCTTCGAGCAAGGGCCCGGCCGCGGCGAGCAGCTCGGGATCGGACTGGCGCGACAGCAGGGTGAGAGTGGCCGTGTCGGCACGTCTCAGTCGCTCCGGCGACTCGCGGCGCAGCCATCGCAGTAAGTCCGCGGCCTTTGCATCCTTGCTCGAGTCGCGTCGGCTGAGGTAGTCGCGGGCCAGCGCCTGCGCGAAGACCTCGTCATCGTCGATGGCCGACGCTCCGCCCCGGCGCCGTTCGTCCAGGCCTTGTTCCAGCGACGCGGTCGCCGCGTTGAAGTCGAGAGACGCGAGCGACGCTTTCGCCGGCGAGACGAAGTGCTTCACGAAGGAGATGGCGACGGGCGAGGTCAACAGATCGCCGTCGCCGAGCAGACTGCTGGCCGACAACTGGTCGGAATTGGCGAGCGCGACCAGGGTGAGCCTGCGGCCAGGGACGCGCACCAGCAAGGCGGAGTCCGCCGCGCCGTATCCGTAATGCCAGACCAGCTTCTCGCCGTCGTGTTCCTGGACGAACCAGCCGGCGCCGTACGGGAGGGCGTGGCCGTCGGTCGATACGGCGGGCCGGGTCATCATCGCGTGTGCGTCGGCCGAGAGGACCTCGTTGGTGTCGAGCGCGCGGGCGTATCGGAGCAGGTCGACGGCGGAGCCCGCCATGCCGGACGACGCGAACAGGTCGCCCGCCCGCAGCACCTCGGGCGCCTTGATGTGCCGGCGGCTCGCCGGATCGTAGCGATAGGGCGTGACCAGCCTGCCGCGCAAGTGCTGGTAGCGCACGTCGCCGATCCCGGGCATCGTCGATCTCATCGCGAGCGGGGCGAGGATCCGTCGGATCAGCCGCTCCTTGAGCGGCAGGCCGCCGACCTTCTCGAACACCCCGTAGGAGAACCCGTAACGCCCGCCGTTGTAAACGAACGTCCGCCCCGGGGTGCCCTGGGCGGTGTGGCCCAGGACGTGACGTAGCCGGTAATCCGGCGTGATCCGCACCGGGAAGAATGACGGCAGCCAGTAATCGACCATCCGGTCGTCAAGGCGGACGAGCCCCTCGTCGACCATCTGCATGATCAGGGTCGCGGTGAACGTCTTGGTCACCGATGCGATCCAGAACAGGCGATCGATCGTCGCTCGCTCATGGGCATCGACGTCGGCATGGCCCCATTCGAGCTGATGGATGATCTTCCCGTCCTGTGCGACGACGACGACCATGCCGGGCAGGTCGAGCAGCCCGGCGAACGCGCGGAGCTCCTCGTCGAAGGCCCGCGTGTGATCGTGGACATCATCGGCGCCGGCTCCGTTGGTCAGGACCAGCGCAGTCAGTACCGCCGGAATGAGGCGAGCCGGCGTGCGGAGCGATCGTATCGGCACGTTCTTCCCATCCTTTCAGAAAGAGGGCGCGCACGGGGGCGCAACCCCGAACCGGGGGATTCAAGAGCCTTCGAGCCTGGATGTCGCAGGTGCGCCGGCCTATGGGCCGAGTTCGATGACGGTGTTCCCGGTGCCAGAGGTGACGGTGATCGACGGCCCGCCCGTCCCGCGTGAGAGCAATTCCTTGGTTCGACCGCCGATTCGGGAGGAGACGCGCATCACGTCCCCGCCCATCACGTCGATCGGACGAGCGCCCGAATAATCCAGCTTGAAGCCGGCCTCGGGCAGTTGAGTGATCCTGCAGTGGCCGGAGCGTGTGGAAAGGGTCGCGTGGCCTTCAGTGACCCGCGAGAGCTCGATGCCGCCGCGGCCCGTGCGAATGACCGCATCGGCGCTCAATCGGGAGATGAGGACGTCGCCGAACTCGGTTTTCGCGTCGATCGGGGCCCGCACATCTCCGAGCTTGATGACCCCGTGTCGCGTCGACAACTTCAGCGGAGACGTCACCGAGTCGCCATCGATCGGCCCCACCGCATTGTCGATCGCGACCCGAGCCTGGGGTGGCAGCGAGATGCGAAGGTCGAACTCCACGGATGGGATCGACTCGCCTTTGCGGTTGGAGATCCGGACCTCGCGGCCGAGATGGCGGACCGTGTCGGAGTCGAGCTTCGTCTCGCCGGCCACGGGATACCGGACCGTCGGGTAGGCATCCGACGGGAAGGAGAGTCCCCACCGCGTCGAGCCGTCCTCGGCCGGCGCCTCGGCCCATCCGATGGCGTCGATCAGGCGTTTCCTCTCCGCCTCCGCCAGGTCGCCCACCCGTACGATCGCCTCGACCTCGACCGCCTGCCCGTCGCCGGGCACGAGCTCGACGCGGCCGGCGAGGTTCTCGAATCGGAGCCTCTTCTCCCGCGTCACCGGGAAGGATCGGATGATGCGCCTCGTCATGACGTCAGCGACCGGGAGGGACGCCGCGCGTCGCGGAGGGTCGTGCCCGGCGGTCGACGCGCCCCGATCGTTGGCCTGGGACGCGGTCAGTTGCGGCATGGCGATGAGGCCGCAGATCGCCACCGAGAAGGCCGCCGTCACCGATCGGGCGGCGCCCGAGATTTTGGTCCGCGTCGGGCGGCGCTCGTCCAGGATTCCCCGGATCCGATCTTCGAGGGGCCAATGGCGCGACCACATCGGGACGGCGCCGCGCGGCGGCGCCCCGGGCGCTCGACGGCGAGTCGCAGGAGGGCCTCGCAGTAGGTGAGGCGCTCCACCATGGTGATCGCGTAATTGTCGCAGACCTCTTCCCGCACGCGATTCAGCGCGCGATTGAACAGGTGCACCAGGGGATGGAACCAGAACGCGCTCGCGAGGAGTTCCTGGAGGATCACGACCCGGTGATCGCGTCGCGCCAGGTGCGCCGACTCGTGGCAAAGGACTGCGAACAGCTCGCCGCCGCCCAGGGTCCGGGCCCATCCCTCCGGCAGAAGGATATGGTTGCCGACCACGCCGGTCGCGATCGGGGCGGAGATCTCCGCGCTCTCCCACAGCAGGGGCGGGTGTCGCATCCGGACGCGCCGCTGGATGAGGCCGAGCAGGGACTGGAGCTGATCGCCGGCGGCGGGGCGCGCCGCGCCACGATCCGCCGCAGGCGAAGCCACGACCATCCGAGCCCGGTGACCTTGACGATCGCCCCCAGCACCAGCGCCGGGAGCAGGGCGCCGGCCGCGAATCGCCCACCGGAAGTCGTCCACCAGCTCCGTGAGCGAGGACCGCGAGATCGCTCGTCGGGCCGAGGTGCCTCATCGGCCCTGTGCCCCGGCCGGGCCTGGTCTCCTCTGTCGGCGTCGATCGCCGGGGTCGGGTGGTCCGAGCTTGCGGGACCATGAGGCGGTTCGCTCGGCGGCCGCGAGCGGACCGTGGCGCCTGCGGCCGAGTCGTCGGGCCCGCCCCGGACGAGCCAATCCAGTCGCCACAGGGGCGCCGGCAGGGCCTGCATGGTCAGCATGGTCGCCGGCACGAGGAACGCCGCGGCGAGATCGGCGACCAGGATCGCATGTCGCAACGCTGCGTCCCGCCTCGCCGCGCGTGCCAGCAGCAGGCCGGCCCCCAGGACGATGCTGACCCGGATCAGGACGTCGATCGCGATCGCGAGGTGGAGTCCGGTGAACGTCGGCATGACCTAATCCCGCCTGCCTGGCTTCTTGTTTCTGGCTTGCTTGATCAGCGCCTCGATGCGGGCGGCCTCCTCCGCGGAAAGCCCCCGATAATCCAGCAGGGCCGTCATCAGCCTTTCCGGCGAGCCGCCGCAGACGGTATCGATCAGCTCGATCACCTTTTGGCCCGCCGTAGCCCCGCGCGGGACGGCCGCCGAATAGAAGAAGGTCCGCCCCACCACGCGGTGCTTGAGCCACCCCTTGTCCTCCATCCTTTCGAGCATGGTGCGCACGGTCTCCCGCGCCAGGTCGCGTCCGTCCGCCAGGAGTTGCCGGACCTCGACGGTGGCGACCTCGCCCTTCTCCCAGACGATCTCCATGATTTTCAGCTGGGCGGGCGACAAGGGTTCCTCGGGCAGGATCATGGCGACCCTCCAACGGCTATGGAATGTCACCATTATGGTGACATATTGTCACCGAGTCAATCCCCAAGCCTGGATCCCGTCGCGAAGGGTATGAGCGACCTCGCAGAATCCGGGGTCTCGAGGGGACCTTCCGGGTGGACGGCGCACGACCCAGGGCACGAGCCTCGGAGACCGTCGATTTGTTCGTCTGCGGTCGCTAGAGCGTGTTATGAAGTGTATTGCCGAAAAGCAAGATAAAGGACGCCAGCCGCGTGGATTCCCCCCGGGTCATTCGGTGACGCGGAGGGTCCGGGACCGGGCGGGGCACGCCGCGTTCCGGCGGCTCGGCAGCGTGAGGGATGACGTCCGGCATGGGCCCGGACGGATGACTTCGGGTGGTGGGTTGACGAACCGCGGCGCATTGGCTAGGCTCTGAGGGAGTGTACGAGAAGGGGCCGTAGGGTGGGTCGAACGCCGCGGAGCGGCGCGAGGCCCACCGGTCTCTTCGGCGGATCCGGTGGGCCTCGCCTCGATGAATCGAGGCTCGACCCACCCTACGCCGATCCGACGGCGTTCTCGTACACCCTCTGATACGGGCCGACGGGCTACGGCCACGTAGGATCCGTTGGCACTCGGCCCCGGGAGCGTCCGTTCACACCGAAGCACCCCAGGTCCATGGTGAGCAGCGACATGAAACCGATCCCACGCCGGAGCTTTCTGAGAGGTTCAATGACGGCCGGCCTCGCGCTGGGGATGCCGCGGCCGATGCTCGGCGCCGGCCCCCGGTCGGGCAGTCCCAATGAGGCGGTGAATGTGGCGGTCATCGGGTTGGGGTCGACCACGGCCGTCGGAGGTGTCGGCGGGCGCGGCCACCAGCTTATCGGCCGGCTCCGCGAGACCCCCGGCGTCAAGATCGTCGCGCTCTGCGACGCCGACCGGGCGCACCTCGACCGCGAACTCGAGGCGGCCGGCAAACACGGCGAGAAGGTCGCCGCCTATCACGACCCCCGCGAGGTCTTCGACGACAAGGGCGTCGACGCGGTGGTCATCGCCCTGCCGAACCACTGGCACGCCCTGGCGACGGTCTGGGCCTGCCAGGCGAGCAAGGACGTCTACGTCGAGAAGCCGTTCTCCTACGACCTGTGGGAAGGGCGGCAGATGGTGGCGGCGGCCCGCAAGTACGGCCGGATGGTCCAGGTCGGCACCCAGAACCGGTCGAGCGCGTTCCTCCGCCGGGTGTTCGACCGCCTGCGCGGCGGCGAGCTCGGGGCCATCCGCTTCGCCCACGCGCTGGTTTACCGGGCTCGCGGCGGTATCGGGTCGGTTGACGCGCCCACGCCGCCGCCGCGCACCGTGGATTACGACCTCTGGTGCGGCCCGGCCCCCAGGAAGCCGCTGATGCGCAAGCAGTTGCACTACGAGTGGCACTGGTTCTGGGACACGGGCAACGGCGAGATGGGGAACAACGGCATCCACGTCATCGATGTCTGCCGTTGGGCCCTGGGACAGGACCGGACGCCCCCGCGCGCCATGAGCATCGGCGGCCGATTCGGTTTCCACGACTGCGGCGAGACGGCCAACACCCAGATCGCGCTGCTGGATTTCCGGCCGGCCCCGCTCATCTGCGAGGTCCGCAACGTGAGCGCCGGCAAGGGCGCGGCCTCGATGGGGAAGTTCCGGGGTCAGAACAACGGCGTCGTGATCGACTGCGAAGGGGGCTACTTCGCGGGCGACGCCTCCGGCGGCGCGATCTTCGATCGTCAGGGGAAGAAGGTCCAGGACCTCGGGAAGGGCGACAGCCCCAAGGCGCTGGAGCTGGCCCACCTCTCCGCCTTCTTCGCCGGTGTCCGCAGTCGGAAGGCCGGTGACCTGGCGGCCGAGGCGCTCGAGGGGCATCGCTCGACGGCCTGCTGCCACATGGCGAACGTGTCTCACCGGCTCGGGAAACAATCATCCCCCGAGGCCATCCGGTCCGCGATCGCGGGCGACGCCGAGATGGCCGACGCCTTCGAGCGCTGCCGCGACTATCTGCGCGGCAACGGCGTGGACCTCGACGCCACCTCGGCCACGCTCGGCCCCTGGGTGAGCCTCGACGCGAAGCAGGGCCGCTTCGTCGCCGACTTCGCCGACGCCGCCAATGAGCTGTCGCGGCGTGACGACCGCGCGCCGTTCGTGGTGCCCGACCTCACCGCGGGATGAGTCGCGCGCTTCCGTCCGATCGGCTGCATCAGCTGGCGTCGGCGAACCGCCTCCGGCAGCACGGGCATTCGCCATCGCTCCCCTTCACCAGAGCCAGGGACGTGGTCGGCTGCGGGAGGGTCATGATCGCCCGGAAGGCCAGCGGGGCGTGATGGGAGTAATCTATCATGTGAGTGGCGAAATAGAGGGCGTTGATCTCGCCCTTGGTCAGGTCGTGGCGGCCGGCGACGCCGCGCCGGTCCCTGGGCCTGGGAAACCGTATCGGCGCGTCGATGTTTTTTTTCCCCGCGCCGGTGTCCGAACGGTTGCAGCCTGTTCGTTGTATTCGCACAAGGCGGGGGACAGGCCTCCGCCCCGGGCATGCGAAACCGTCTGGAGTACTGTCATGGCGAAGTTTCTGTTCATCTATCGCGAATCCACGGAGAGCCAGGGCTGCCCCCAGCCGTCTCCTGAGGAAATGCAGGCTTTGCAGGCGGCCTGGTACACGTGGATGCAGAAGTTCAGCTCGGCCATCTTGCCCGGAGGCGACGGCTTGAAGCATACCGGCCGAGTCCTGAAGTCTGGACTCGTGACCGACGGTCCCTATGTCGAAGCCAAGGAGATCATCGTCAGCTTCGCGATCATCCAGGCCGACGACTACGACGCGGCGCTGGCGATCGCCCGTGCGTGTCCGCCCGGGCACACGATCGAGATCCGCGAATTTGCCGGCTACGCATGAGCGAACCGCGCGCGCTGGTGGAGCACTTCTTTCGCCACGAGTTCGGCCGGCTTTGCGCCGTGTTGACCCGGTCGCTCGGCGTGCGCCGGCTCGACTTCGTCGAGGACGTCGTTCAAGCCGCGCTCATGCAGGCCCTGGAAACCTGGTCTCGACGCGGCGTGCCTGAAGACCCGGCCGGCTGGCTCTACCGCACCGCAAGAAACCTGGCGATCGACGCGCTGCGGCGGGAGCGAACCCACGCCCAGGCATTGCCGCGTCTGGCCGAAGACGCCGAGCGGGAATCGTCGCCGCTGGAAGCGTATTTCGCCGACGAGATCGGCGACGAACCGCTTCGCCTGCTTTTCGTCTGCTGCCACGAAGCGGTGCCGGCCGAATCTCGCGTCGCCCTCGCGCTGCGGACGCTCTGCGGTTTCAGCACCGCGGAGATCGCCCGCGCGTTGCTCACCACCGACGCCAACGTCCAGAAGCGGATCGAACGGGCGCGGATCGGCTGCGCGAGCTGGACGTGGATTTTGACACGCCGGATGCGGCCCAGCTTTGCGCTCGGCTGGACGCGGTCCTCGCGGTCGTCTATCTCCTTTTCAGTCAGGGCTGCCACGTCACCCATGGCGACATGCCGATCCGCCGCGACCTGTGCGATGAGGCCCGCCGGCTGGCGCGGATGCTCGCCGCCCATCCCGTCGGCGACGTCCCGGCGGTCCATGCCTTGCTCGCGCTGATGTGCTTCCACGGGGCCCGCTTCGACGCGCGCGTCGCTCTCGACGGCGCCATCGTTCTGCTCGAGGAACAGGATCGCTCCGCCTGGAACTGGAGCGACGTGCGTGAAGGCATGGCGTGGCTCGCCAGGTCAGCCGCCGGCGACGAGCTGACGCGCTATCACGTGGAAGCCGGCATCGCCTGGGAGCACTGCCGCGCGCCGACCTTCGCCGACACCGATTGGCGACGGATCGCCGAATTGTACGACACGCTCGATCGCATCGCGCCGTCGCCGCTGCACTCCCTCAACCGCGCGGTCGCCGAAGCTTACCTGCACGGCCCGCAAGCCGGTCTCGAGCGCCTGGCCGCCGTTCTTCCGGAAAGCGTTCCCGCCCGTTATCCCGGTTGGCACACGGTGATCGGCGAGCTCCATTTCCGCCTCGGCCGACACTCCGCCGCCGAGCGCGCCTGGCGGGAAGCCCTACGCCTTACCACGGCTCGCGCCGATCGGGAATTCTTGCGTCGCCGCCTCGCCGTCTGCCGGCCCGATGGAGGCGAGCCCGCCACGGAGTAACGCCGGCCCAAGGAAGAAGACGCAGACATAACCTCTTTCCCGAACAGACATCGGCCCCTCGATTGGTGCATCGACACATCCTCTTCGCGGTGAGTCATGCGGGCATACTTGATGGACCCGGGCGTCCAGGACGACGAGGCCCACTTCGGACTTGACACGTAAGTATTTCCTTACGTATATTGCCCGCATGGTGGTGTCTGCCGATCGCGAGCCGGATGTCTTTGGGGCCATTAGCCATCCCGCGCGTCGCCGGATGCTCGATCTCCTCGTCGCGGCCGACCGTTCCGTCAACACGATTGAGGGACATTTCCCGATGACTGAAAAGATCCGAAGCGCCAAGAGCACCACCAAGAAGTCCGCGAAGAAGGCGGCCGCGCGCCCCGGCCCGCGCAGGACGAGGCGGACGGGGAAAGCGCCGTGCTCGCGAAGATCGCCGAGATGCCGGGACCGGATCGCGCCCTGGGCGAGCGGCTCCATGCGATCATCAAGGCCAGCGCGCCGGCCCTCTCGCCGAGGCTCTGGTACGGGATGCCCGCGTATGCCAAGGACGGCAAGGTCGTCTGCTTCTTCCAGAGCGCGCAGAAGTTCAAGACGAGGTACGCGACGTTCGGCTTCATGCACGAGGCGAACCTCGACGAAGGCGCCATGTGGCCGACCGCCTTCGCGCTGAAGGAGTTGACCGCCGCCGAAGAAGCAAGGATCGGCGCGCTCGTGAAGAAAGCGGTGAGCTGAGGACCGAGAGTCTGTTCCCGAAGGGGCAGGTCCGGGCGAGCGGGGCCGGGGATGACGATTGCGGACGGCGAGGAGACAACTCGTGGCCAAGCAGAAATACCTGTTTCAGATCATCGTCGAGCAGGATGAGGCCGGCTATTACGTGGCGGAGTGCCCCGCCCTTCGGGCCTGCTACACCCAGGGCAAGACCTACGAGGAAGTGATCGAGAACATCAAGGACGTGATCGCGATGTGCCTGGAGGATCTCAAGGTCAAGAAGCAGAGCATCCCCAAACAGCCGGAGATCATCGGCGTGCGGAGCGTGGAGGTCTCGGTGTGAGCGACTCCGAGCTGCCGATCTTGAAACCGCGCGAGCTCATCCGCGCGCTCGAGCGGATGGGCTTTCGCCTGACAGGCTGGACAGGGCTGGGCGCGCATCCCGGTCGCGTTGTGCCTCTTCGTCCCCCCCTTACGAAGGGGGGGTTCGGGGGGGTCGGATCCGATCGTCCTGCCGCGCCTCCACGGGCCGGGGGCCCCGGAACCCCCCCTGACCCCCCCTTCGTAAGAGGGGGACGATTCGGCTCGAGCGGGCGCCACAAGACACCCGTCGGCCGGGCCCTCGAAAACGCCGGTCAACCCCGACTTTTCACCGCGCCAGCCCGAGGCTGCCCCGAGCGAAACCATGGGACTTGCGTCGGTGACCGACGACCGTCCCGGTGCCGTATCAAGTCGCCTCGCGGATGGCGGCCTCCCTGGTCAAGCTGGTCCGACCCGGGACATCGCCGGCCGCTCCCGTCGGTCCGGCCGGCCGGCCGCCGTCCCGCCCGATCGGGCCCGCGGGCGACCCGGCCGGTCCGATCGGCTCGGCCTGGGGTCTCATCGCGTCGGGGCATCGCCGCCCGCCGGGACGTACGACCGAAATCCCGTTGCCCGCCCGATCACGGCCCGCCGATCGATGTGGACACCGGGCCAGACTGAGGTCGGCTGTCATCTTCGAGCGCGAACGCCACGAACGCATCGCCGACTCTTGCGGCCCGGGCAGCGCCCCGATTGCCGTAGGGCCCTTCCGTCGATCCGGTCAATTCTCTTCAACGATCTCTCGCTGAATCGCCCTCCACTCGGAGATGGTTTCTTCGACCAGCTCGCGAAATACCTTCCAGCACTCCTCCTCTGATGAGAAGGCATCGGCGAGCGCCTGGATGTCTTCCCCGGTCAGTTGAAAGGGGACGGGCCGCCAGCAATCGCCCCCGCCACCCCACTCATTCAACAGCTTCGCCACGAGATCGATCGGTATGCCGGAGCGATCGCCAGCAACCAGCCCTTGGAAGACGCGCCATGCGACCCGCGAGGAGTCCATCGCGAATGCGCCGGCGAGCGCAACCAAGAGCTTGTGCGAGACCTTGACTCCGCTACGCCGGCTAAGGATTCTGGCGACCCGTTCGGGTGTCATCTCGGGCTTCTCGTGAAAGAAGAGAGAAGGGCTCACGCGGAAGACCTTCGAGATCGCGGCGATGTGGCGCCGGCTGAGCTTCCGCTTCCCTGCAAGGACTTCCGAGATCGTCGATTCGGCAATCTCGCTCCGCGCGGCCAAATCCGCTTGGGTCATGTCGTTCGAATCGAGGAGGAATCGAACCATGTCCGCGTCCGAAACCGGCGCGATCGGATCGTGCTCGGCTTCGTACTTATGGACCAGGTCGCTCAGCACATCCAGGTAATCCTGCTCGCCCGAGTCGAGATTCTCCCGCGCGATCAAGGAATCGATCATCGCGATCGCACGGTCCAGGTCGGCATCGGAGCGGATCGGACGGAGCGGAAATGCGTGAACCAACTCGATATACTTGTCGTCCTTGTCAACCCTGGTCGCACGCCTCGATCGCTTCGCCATCGGCGTCGCCCTCCTGCTCACTCGCGCTTCCAACTCCCTCGGTCGTATTCGGCATGGGTCAAGACATGGCGAATATAAACCTTGCCCCGGTTGTAGTGGATGGCGCAGATCAGGCGGAATCGGTTCCCCAGGATATTGAACACAGAGAATCGATCGACTTGGTTCGCGTTCTCGACTGTCGCACGCACGTCACTGAACCGGTGCCATCGCGCACCCTCGACCACCTTGATCCAGGCGCGGAGGGGTTTTTCGAGTTCGCGATCGACGCCCCAGGCTTCGCGTAGCTTCTTCCTGGATATCAGGTGCATCGAAGTCTCCGGCATCAATCCCGACACATTATACTTCACATTTTGCGAAGATCAAGGCCGTCTCGCCGGTCTTCCTTCGGCGACAACCGGGGGTCGGGAGCTGCTCCCATGTTCGTGTCCTGACCTCTTCTTCACCGATCACGGATGACTTTTTCGCCGAGCCCTTTAACTTCAAGAGGCGGCCTCGCGGAAAAAACGCGACGCGGCGGTTACCAGAACAGTCGCCCGGGCAAATAGAGGGATAGGGCCGGTCGAGTTCGAGCCGGCACCGGCAGGTCGCGGACGCCCGGAGTGCATCCGCGTCAGGGTCTTACCGACCCATCCTCGTCGTTCCCGGCCAGGAGGGCTCGCCGCCCGAGATGAGGCATCTCGTCGAGGGCCGCCGGCCTCATCGCCCGGGGGCACGACGCTCGATCTTCCTTCCGCGCACACTCGCGAGTGGGTCACGCCATCGCGATCGGGCGCGATGGGGATCGTCCGTCCGCGGAGGGCCTGCGCATCCCGAGACCCGACCACAACCAGGAGTTGACGCCGCCATGAGACTGATCCCCAACCTGTTTCGCCATCGCGCGCGGCCGTCCCGCCGGGATCACCGGCCCGCGGCGTACCGGCTCCGCCCTCGACTGGAGTCGATGGAAGACCGGACGTTGTTGAGCGTCGTGACCAGCACCGCCGACAGCGGCACCGGCACGCTCCGCGCCGCGATCGCCGCGGCGATGCCGGGCGACACCATCACGTTCGCTTCGAGCCTGATCGGCTCGACGATCAAGCTGACCAGCGGCGAGCTGGCGATCACCAAGCCCCTGACCATCCTCGGCCCCACGTCCGGTCCCTTGACCATCAATGCTCAGTTCAACAGCCGGGTCTTCCACATCACCGCCCAGGGGACCGTGACGATCGACAACCTCGCGATCGAGGACGGCCGGACGACGACGATCGGGGGCGGCGTCTATGCCGAGAGCGGCACGCTCACCCTGAAAGGAGATACCCTGGCATTCGACCAGGTGATCCAGACGACCGCGGGTGGAGCGGCCATGGGCGGCGCGGTCGCCGTCGGCAATGCCGGTACCAGCCTGACGGCCCAGAACGACCTGTTCTACGGCAACCTGGCCTGGGCCGCCAACGGGCAGCCGACGACCGCGTTCGGCGGGCAGCCCGGCGGCGCCGGCGCCGGTGGCGCCATCTTCGCCGGGCCCAGCACCGCGCTCACGGCGAGCGGGGACGTCTTCTACGACAGCACGGTCTTCGGCGGCGCCGGCGGCAACGGCTCCGGCGGCCCGGCTGGGACGGCCACCAATGGCGGC
This sequence comes from uncultured Planctomycetota bacterium, assembly GCA_963815795.1. Taxonomy (GTDB): domain Bacteria; phylum Planctomycetota; class Planctomycetia; order Isosphaerales; family Isosphaeraceae; genus JAKAUH01. Next base: position 690,091 of record CAWFIC010000019.1, read on the forward strand.
CCGGGCGGGAACGCCGTCGGCGGGGCCATCGCGGCCTATGGCACCGCCGGCATCAGCTCCGCCGAATTCCTGCTGAGCGACGCCTACGGAGGTCAGGGCGGCGCGGGCGGCATCGGGATCAAGGGTGGCGCCGGCGGTTCGGGCGGGGCGGCTGCCGGCGGAGCCGTGTATGCCACCGGTGGGCTGACCATCGCCAACGTCCTGTTCGAGAGCAACAAGGCCGTCGGAGGCGCCGGCGGCGCCGGCGGCGGCTACGGCACCTCGCCGATCGTCCCCGGGAGAATCGGGGCCGCTGGCGGTGCGGGCGGATCGGCCAGCGGCGGAGCCGTGGACGCCGACGCCCCGAGGTCCGATGCGAACCCCGGCACTCCCGTCACGATCCAGTCCGTCGGATTCCTGAATAACGCCGCCAAGGCCGGCGCGGGCGGCGTGGGCGGCGTGGCCGACTTCTGCGGCAGCGGCGGTCCCGGCGGCGGGGCCGCGGGTGGCGGCCTGATGACCCGATTCGCGACCCTGTCGGAGACCGGCTCGTGGTTCTACGGCAATGAAGCCGACGGAGGCCAGGGCGGCGCGGGGGGAAGCGGGACCCTCGGCAGCGGCATCGTCGGTGCTCCCGGCGGCGCGGGCGGCGCGAGCTCCGGCGGCGGCGAGATGGCCCTCTACGGCTCGGCCGATATCGAGAATGGCTGGTTCAGCACCAACACGGCCAGGGGCGGAGCGGCCGGCGCGTCCGGCCTGAGCAGCCTCATCACCTTGGGCGTCGACGGGGCGACCGGCGGATCCGCCACTGGCGGGGGCCTGACGAGCGATTGTTCCTTGAAGCTCGTCTCCATCGCGATCGTCTCCAACATGGCCGTCGGCGGTGCGGGCGGCAACGGAGGGATGGTGGACCTCGACATCGGCACCGGCGGTGCGGGCGGCGCGGGCGGTGATGCGAGCGGCGGCGGACTTGAGGTCGGCAGCGGCGGCGGCTCCGTTTCGCAGGCGAACATCAGCGGCAACAAGGTCCAGGGCGGCGCCGGCGGAACGGGCGGCGACGCGGAATACAACCCCGGCCCCGGCGGTCTCGGCGGGATGGCCTCCGGCGGCGGGGTCGAACGCGCGGGCGAACCTCAGCCTGGACATCGTCCTCATCGGCACCAACAGCGCCCTGGGCGGTCAGGGCGGCGCCGGCGGTGAGAGTGAGACGGTCGGCGGCAACGGCGGCAACGGCGGCGATGCCCTCGGCGGCGGCCTGACCGTCGACAACGGCACCACGACGCTGGTCGGCGCCACCGTCTCCGGCAACACGGCGACCGGCGGTCAGGGCGGCGGCGGCGGCACCAGCGAGGTGAATATGGTCGGCCAAGGCGGCGCCGGCGGCAACGCCGACGGTGGCGGTATCGACGTCGAGGCGGTCGCCGTCCTCGTGGCGGCCTCCGGCTCCGTGGGTCAGAACGACGCCCAGGGCGGCGCGGGCGGCGCCGGCGGCACGGCCGGTGCCGGCGGCCAGGGGATCGGCGGCGGGGTGTACCTCGGAGGCGCTCGGCTCGTCCGACACGACCGCGTTCGTCATCAGCGGCAACCAGGCCTCCACGGCCGATCCCGAACTCCACGGGTCCTTCTGAGATTGCGGCGACACGAGAGAACCCGCGGACCCGTTGGAGTGGGTTGGGCCTCGACCCCCCCTGACCCCCCCTTCTCAAGGGGGGGATTGAAGCGAGGCCGGTCTCCGGGGGATTGAAGCGGGGCGGGCTTTCCCCCCCTTAAGAAGGGGGGGTCAGGGGGGTCGAGGCTTCAGCCCCGCCTCGAGGCCGAAGTACGTCAGCAATTCCTTCGTTAACCGCTCGAGCCTGGGCGGAATGTCCCCGGCGGCACACGGGGGGAATCCGCACAGGGATTCGCGGGAACGCGGCAAGAACCCGCGAAATCGCGGGAGAATCGGCCGGTTTCTCGCGATGGTACACCGACTGCATCGGCACCCATCATCGGCCGATCGGTACACCGGGTGCTTTCCTTCCGGTGGCCGACGACCCGGACCGAACTCGATCCCGGGGAGGCTTACCGATGGGAGCGTCTGCATTCGAAATCGTCTTCGTACCGGTGCTCTGGGGGCTGCTTCGCGGGATCGTCATGGGGATGGCGATGCTCGCCTTGATGAGCGCGTTGGAGGTGGTGGTCAACTGGCTGGGCCGTAGGCATCGGTCGATCGAGGCGGTGCGCCGGGCGACCGACCTCGACCCGCGACGGATTCACCGGCCCGTCGTGCGCGCCAGCCATCCGCGGGGCGTTTACGGATGAAGGTCATTCATCGCGTGGGGTGCCGGGCCGCTGGTGGGACCGGCGTCTCGGGTGTCGGGTGATTTCGGCGCGTGACCGCGTCTACCTCGTCAAGGCAGAACGCCACGAACGCGTCGCCCGGCTTCGTTCGCGGCTTGCCGGCCCCGCCGGCGGCGATGACGACATATTGGCGGCCGTTCACCTGATAGGTCGAAGGAGTCGCGTAGCCGCCGGCCGGGAGGGGATGCTCCCAGAGGAGCTTCCCGGTCTGCTTGTCGAACGCGTGAAACCGCTCGTCCTTCGAGCCGCCGATGAACACAAGGCCGCCGGCCGTGACGATCGAGCCGCCGAAGGTCTCGGTGCCGGTCCGCGGGACGCCGCGGGCGGTGAGCTCCGGGTGTTCGCCGAGCGGGACCCGCCAGGCGAACTCGCCCGTGTTGAGGTCGATCGCGTTCAAGACACCCCAGGGCGGCTTGATCCCCGGGTAGCCCTCGTGGTCCAGGAACTGGCCGTAACCGGTGGCGACATAGGGTCCGTGCTTGGCCCGCTGACTGGCCTTCGACTCGACGAGCGTGGTGACGTTCGGGACGTTGTTCGAGTTGACGTAGAGGAGGCCGGTCGTCGGATCGAACGACGCCCCGGACCAGGTCGCTCCGCCGTGGAAGCCGGGGATGACGACGGTCCCCTTCAGGCTGGGCGGGTTGAAGGCCGGCCCGCCCCGGATCTTCCGTAGTTCGGCCAGGGCCGACGCCCGATTGGCCTCGCCGATGTCGGTGACGTTCGTCTCGTCGAGGGACTGGGCGGCGAACGGCGGCGGCTTGACCGGGATCGGCTGCGTCGGCGAGGCCTGTTCGCCGGGGACGTCGGAGGCCGGCACCGGCTTCTCCTCGACGTCGAAGAGCGGCCGGCCGGTCTCGCGGTCGAACAGGAAGACATAGCCCGTCTTCGTTACCTGCGCGACGGCATCGATCTTCCGGCCGTTGTGGGTGACCGTCACGAGGTTCGGGTAGACCGGCAGGTCGTGGTCCCACACGTCATGATGCAAGGTCTGGAAATGCCAGCGACGCCGGCCGGTCTTCGCGTCGAGCGCGATCGTGCAATTCGCGAAGAGATTGGCGCCGGGCCGGTCGCCGCCGTAGAAGTCGGCCGTCGCCGATCCGAGCCCGGCGAAGACCAGGCCGCGATCCACGTCGACGCTGAGGCCGCCCCAGGCGTTGGCCCCGCCGCGGTCCTTCCAGGATTCGCCGCCCCACGTCCGATTCCCGAACTCCCCCGGACGGGGCACGGTCCGGAACCGCCAGAGTTCCTCGCCCGTGCGGACGTCGAACGCGCGGATATCCCCGGGCGCGGCGATGGCAGGCCCCTCATCGCATGAGACTCCGACGACGATCGTGTTCCGCCAGATCGACGGCGCCGAGGTCGGTCCGTAGCTCAGCTTGGCGACCTTCGGATCGAGCTTCTCACGCAGGTCGAGGATACCACCCGAGCCGAACCTCGAGTCGAGCTTTCCGCTCTTCGCATCGAGGGAGAACAATCGTCCGTCCGCCGTGCCATGGATGATGCGCCGATCGCCGTCGGGCTGGCCGTCGGACCAGTAGGCGCAGCCGCGGTTGACGCCGCCGGACGCCAGTCGGTGCGCCCACGGGTGGTCCTTGAGCGGGTCGAACTGCCAGAGTTCCTTGCCGGTCGCCGCGTTCAGGGCAACGACGCGGAGATACCCGGTCGTGATGTACATCACCCCATCGACCACGATCGGCGTGCACTCGATCGTCCGGCCCGTGCGGCCCTCGAGTTCTCGCGTGTGGTACGTCCACGCCGGCTTGAGCCGCGTGACGTTCATGCGGTTGATCTGATCCAGGTCGGAGTATCGCATGCAACCGGGATCGTTGCCCACACGCGGCCAGTTGACCGTACGCCGGGACTGTCCGAAAGCGTGAGCGGGCAGGCTCAGCAGACAGGCGACCGCGATCAGGCGGGAACGCATGATGAATCTCCCGGGTTGGAATGCGGACGGACGGACTCCCGGACCGGACCTTCCGTGACGGCCAGCCCGAGGACGATCAACAGGGCGGCGAACCCGGCCAGGTGGATCGCCCAGAGGGGATGCTGGCCGAGATAAGCGGACATCCCGAAGGTCCTGATCAGCCCGGGCGCAGGCCAGAGATTCGATCGCCACGACTGACCGGCCGCCGGAAACACGTAGGCCGCCGCCAGGAGCAGGGCACCGACAATAAGGGCCGCATACTTGAACAACTCGTACGGAAAACCCCGCGATGATGCGACAGCGGCGGGCTCCCGTCGCGCGATCCGGCTCATGACGGTCTCCAGGAACAGGTGGGAAGGCTCGACGGCGGGCAAAGCGGTCAGGTCCTCCTCGATCCGGTGCAACTCCAGGAGCCGCGCGCACGCCGGGCATCCCTCCGCGTGGCGGCGCGCTTCGTACAGCCAGCGCGAGTCCCGCTCGTGAATCAACGTGCTTTCCAGCGCGGCAGCCAGTTCATCGCAGTTCATGTGATGTCGCCTTCGTCAAATGGCCTGCTCGTCAGCTCGGCATGGATCCGGGAGCGGGCGCGGACGAGGTGGGTCTTGACCGTGTCGGGCGAGACCCCCATCGCCTCCGCCACCTCCTTGACGGTCAGGTTCTCGCGATAGTAGAGCACAATCGCCGTCCGTTGGGCCATCGGCAACCGGGAGACGGCCTGCCACAGCAGCTCCGATCGTTCGTCGGCGAGCAGCGTTTCCACGGGTCCCGGATCGCCGCGATCCGGCCCGATCATCGGCGCGGCGGCTTCCCGGCGGGCCAGCTCACGACTCCGCGCCCGCCATTGCTGCTGGGCCAACCGGTAAGCGATCTTGCACAACCAGGGCTTCATCGGCTGGCGCACGTCGAAGAGATCGAGCCGCTCGTAGGCCCGCACCAGCGTATCCTGCGCCAGCTCCTCCGCCGCTTGACGGTCCCGGAGCAGTGCCGTGCAGAGGGTCATGAGCGGCCCCTGGAATCGCTTGACGATGGTCGCGTACGCCTGGACGTCGCCGGCGCGGACGGCCCGGACGGCCTCCGCGATCTCGCGACCGAATTCCGACTCGATGGGCTCCACGGTGGTGGTCTCCGAACGAACGATCCCTCGTCACCGCGATAGCTCGTCCGACGCGGCGTCCTTGGCCCCGGTGATCCCCAGGGCCGCCGACGCCCACTTGCGGGCACCGTAATAGAGCGGGACCGCTCCGATCAGGACGAGCGGCGGGAAGAGGAGCCCGACGATGCAGAGGACGGCCCCCTTCAAGGTCAGTTCGACGGCATCCAGCTTCTCCTCCTCGGTCTGGGGCAACTCCCGCAAGTAAGCCCTGAGGCCCGGATAGCCGCGTCGCCGGACCCGGCTTCGCCAGACCAGGATCGGCACCAGGAACACGGCGATCCAACCCGCCAGGAGGAGTAAGCCGATCCCGATGCCCATCACCAGGCTGAGAATCTCCTCGGACCTCTTCGAGAACTGGGCCAGCATCACCAGGTCGCACAACATGACGAGACCTCCTTCGGGTCTTGTACCAGGCTTTCGATCGAACTCTACAAGGACTATGCCGCCGCCGGCAGGGCGGTTGACACGTCCTGACGAGATTCTGGAGACTGCATGACGATTCGGAAGCGTTGGTGATCTGACCTGGCAATCCAGCGGCGCGGCTCGGCGCGGGTCGGCCATACGGAGGCCTCGATGAGACGCATACGGTACGCGGTCGCCATGAGCCTGGATGGGCACATCGGGGGCCCAAATGGGGAGAGCGACTGGATCATCATGGACCCCGAGATCGACTTCGGGGAGATCATGAGCCGGTTCGACACGGTGCTGGTAGGACGCCGCACGTTCGAGATGGCCGTGGCCCGCGGCGGGGGCAACTCGATGCCTGGGATGAAGACCGTGGTCGTGTCGCGGACGCTGAGGCCACAAGACTATCCTGACATCACGGTCCTGGGCGAAGACTTTGAATCCGCACTGACCGGAATGCGGGACGAGCCGGGCAAGGACATCTGGTTGTTCGGCGGCGGTTTGCTGTTTCGCAGCCTGCTCGATGCCGGGCTGGTGGACAGCGTCGAGGTCGCCGTGATCCCGGTCCTGCTCGGCGGAGGGATGCCCCTGCTGCCGCCTCCGGCTCGACAGTCCAAACTGAAGTTGATCGGCAGCAAGGTGTACAAGACCGGGATCGTATCGCTGGAATATGCCGTCGAGAGGTAGCCGCCCTGTCGGGAGGGAGCATCCGCTCGCCTCAGTCGCGGTCCCAGGGGCGTGCGAGAGTCGGCTGCACCGCGTAACGCTTCATCGAGACGGTGAGCCGCCCGCCCGAGCCGGGGGCCAGCTCGACGCGGAACCAGGGACGGGAAACGCCGATCGTTCCCTGCCCCGAGTTGACGCGCTCGCAAAGGTGCTCGCCGTAGGCCCCGCCTTGCACGATCACCGTGCGCGACTCGGACTGATCGAGGTTGACCAGGACCAGCGACGTCGAATCGTCCTCGAGCGAGTCGAACGAGCGCCGCCACATCCTCGGGCAGGCCGGGCCTTTGCCGGATCGGGTCGAAGTACCGGACCCGGGCCTGGAGCACCTCGCCCTGGTGCTTGGGAGGCAGCCCGCCCAGCATGAGGTGGACCATGTTCCCCACGGTCGCCGGGTTGTACGCCATCGGGTCATCGGCCAATCGGGTATCGGGCGTGGTCGGGTCGCGCCGCATGGCCTCGACCTTGCGGCGGATGACGGCGAAGTCGCCGCGAAGGGCGGTCTCGGGGTAGGCGGGGTTCCGGCCTTCCAGGAAGGCGAGCCAGTCGCTGCCCGGCACGCGCCGCCGGTCGGGCTCCTTCATCGACCAGTAGTAGAGCTCGAGGGCACCGGCGCGGTAAGGCTCGGGCCGGTAGTCGTACCAGCCGCGATCGCCGTACATGTGAGGGTAGAGCGTCCGGCCGCCTTCTTCCTTCGCGTGGGAATTGACCGCGTCGATCTGTTTGCGCCAGACGTCCAGGAATCGGTCGTCGCCGGTGAGAAAGAACGCGTTGCCGAAGCCGTTGATCCCCACGTGATGATAATTTCGATTCACATTCCGGCGCGAGACGGGGTCGACGACCGTGAATCCCCAGCCGTACACGCCGCCGTACCACTTGCCGCCGCAGGCGCCGCCGATCCGGCCGTCGAGGCCGATGTTGGTCGGGATGATCCCGCCGTTGTCGAGCATCCGCTGGCGCCAGGCGCCGACGTAATCCAGGATCCAGCGCTTGTAGCGTTCGTCGTGAGTCAGCATGTAGGCGTTCAGGGCGAGGTGGGTCGCGCCGAGGTTCAAGGGGTGATCGCCGATGATGTCATTGTAGTCCTTGAAGTGCTCGACCATCTGGGCGTAGGTGTGCTCACCGTGGCCGAGCCGGAACCGGCCCTCGACCTCGATCGGGTCGCCGGCCCAGTCGAGGCCCGTCGCCTTGCGGAGCAGGGGGCCGCGGCTGCCGTTGAACAGGCTGCGGATGATCTTCACCTTGGGGTCGTAATTCGGCGCGCCCGGGTCGTCGTTCAGGTAGAATCCCGCGTAGCGCGTGACCCGTTGCCGATACCGGAGGTCTCCGGGGTCGCAAAGGCCCTCGAGGTTGAAGACCGAGAGCCCCTCGCCGAGGTGGAACCAGTCGAACATGACGTGGAATTCTTTATAGAACATCCCGTCGCGTGCGAACGGCACCTCGGTTGTCCGCGCCTTGGTGTACTGCCTGAGGTGGCCTTCCCAGGCTTTCTTGAATCGAGCCAGGATGGAATCGGCGCCGCCCAGAGCGTAGAGGACCGGCCAGTCGTTGACGTTCTCGATGGCGTCGTCCGGCCCGTCGTCGCCTCCCCATCGCTCGACGCACTCGAGGTAGCCCCGGTCGTCGAAATATCGGTCGAAGAACTCGGCGCAGGCGCGCTCCTGGGCCCGCAGCAGCTCGCGCTCGAGCAGGGCCCAGTTGGGCGGGGCCAACGGCGTCGTGATCCGGACCGTGGGCGTGGGCTCTTCTGATGCACGGACGGGACCGGCCGGGATCGTCGCAGCCAGGAGGGTCGCCAGCAGCCGGAGACTCCGGCGGATCGGGTCGCGCATGATGATGTCATCCTCCACCTGAATACCGTTGACCGACCCCCTATGATACCGGGCACGGCTCAACGTTCCAGATCTCGGATGGGTACTCGGCGATGTCGTGGTCGCGTTCTCCCCGACACGTGCGCTCCGCGGCCGCCAGGAATCTGAAATCAACGGCCCGCGCCGCCGGAAACGCGCTTCTTCCAGGCCGTGAGGGTTCGGACCAATCTCATCGAAACGTCGGCGAATCCGCCTCCTGGAGCCATCGCCGTATCCGCCTCGGCCTTGTGACCCGCGAGGGCCGACTTCAGGACCTCGGCAGCGGCGCCGTGGAATTGCGCGTGCAAGGCCTTGACCTCCTTCCAGTGCGTCGACATCCGATCGGACAACGGGAGCGCGTTCAGCCATTGACCGAATTCGCACAGGTGATCGGGGCGCACCGTATCGACGGTCCATTCGCTCTGTCCGGTCTTGATGGCCTCCCTCAACCTGAACTTCCACTTGGCGTGGGCGGCGATCGCATGGTCAAGGCTGGCTGGATCGATCATGGTGGGTTGTCCCTCTCGTGCCGCGTCGGGTCATCCGGACGGTTCCTGGTGTCGAACTGCGGCATCGGTGGCGCTGGAGGGCTGTTCCGCGGTCCGAAGCTCGGCCATGTGATCCACCAGGATCAAGCCGACACTTCCGCGGGCTGGGGCGACACCTCGATCGGGGCGGACGGCACCTCGGCGGCCCACCAGGCATCGGCCCGATTCGGCCCCCATTCGGACGCCGAGGCGCAGTCGGCCAGGGCGTCGCCCAGGGCCTTGACGGTGGGAAATCGCTCGTCGGGCTTCTTGGCGAGGCAGCGGAGGATCGCGCGCTCGAGGTCCTCGGGCACGCCGGGGTGAACCTGTGAAGGGGGAACGACGGGGTCGCGGGCGTGGGCCATCATCACGGCGAAGGCGCTCTCGCCGGTGAACGGCGGCCGGCCGGTCACGGCGAAATACATCATCGCGCCCAGGGCGTAGATGTCGGCGCGGGCGTCGAGGGAGCGGTCGGCCACCGTCTGCTCGGGCGCCATGTAGAGCGGTGTGCCGCTGACCGTCATGTCGCCGGTCAACGCGGCGGACCCCGGATCTCGGGTCAGCTTGACCAGCCCGAAGTCGAGCACCTTGGCGACGTCCGACTCGCCGCCCCGTACCGCGACGAAGACGTTGGCCGGCTTCAGGTCCCGGTGCACCAGGCCCAGAGTATGGGCCTCGGCCAGCCCCGCGCAGACCTGGCGGAACAGGTAGATGACCCGCCCGGGCGGCAGCGGACCGGCCCGGCGCACCAGGTCCGACAGGCTCAGGCCCTGGAGGTATTCCATCACGTAATAGAACGTGCCATCCTCGGTGTGGCCGTAGTCGTAGATCTCGATCGTGTTGGGGTGCGAGAGCCGGGCGGCCGACTGGACCTCGCGCTCGAACCGGGCCAGGGCGATCGGGTCGGCCCCGGACTCGGCCTTGATCAGCTTCAGCGCGCAGGGGCGCTTCAGGAGTTGATGCTCGGCGAGGTAGACCTCGCCCATCCCGCCCTCTCCCAGCTTCCACAGGAGCTGGTACTGCCCGAGTTTGCGCGCCTGGTGCAACTGGGTGCGAAGGCCGTTCACCAGGAACGAGCCGTAGATCGCCAGCACCATGCCGATCGCCAGGAACAGGATGTTCGAGCCGGCCTCCTCGGCATGGTGGAGCTGCGCGACGATCGGAGCGACGTCGGGATGCCAACTGAGCAGAAACATCGAGGCGATCGGGCCGATGAACATAACCGCCAGCACCCGTGCGGCGACCGCCGGCGCGTTCGGGATGAGCGTGCCGTAGATCATCATCAGCGCCATCATCTGGATCACGCCGTCCTTGATGAAGGCCAGGATGATCGGCACGTACTCTGGGCCGCGATGCGCCAGGTCGAGGCCGACGAAGTACTGGGAGGCCATCATCAACAGCGTCAGGCCGAGGAACAGGACGTACTCGACCGCGCGGAGCGGCCGGCGCGTCAGCGGGACCTCGCTGGCCAGCAGCCCCGCGACGGCCGCCGCGAGCAGGCAGCGCAGCCCGATCATCGCCACCCGGAACGAAAAGCGGCCGCCTTCCGCCGTGAGCGTACCGGGGTTATCGCTGGCGAAGACCCAGACGGTCAGCAAGCCATAGGTCGCGGCCAGGAACACCGCCGCCGCGAGCAGCCGTCTCCTCCGCAGGGTGTCCGTCTCGCCCGCGAGGCTCGCGAGGGTCCCCTCCGCCATCGCGAAGGCCTCGGGCCGCAGCGCGGCGGTGGACCCAGCCGCCATCGGGTCGGCCAGGTCCACGTGCAAGGTGGGCTCCAGCTCGATCACCTCGTCGGCGGGCGGCAGATCTTCGGTTGTGGAGGTCGACATGGCGTGGTCTCGCAGCGTCGTCTCGTCGGTCGCGTGGTATCGAATTCATCCCGGTCCGGTTCAGGGCCGCTTCTGTGACTCGTCGAGCGCCTTGGCCTTGTCGAGCTCCTCTTGAGTGCGCTTTTCCAGGGCGTCGAGGCCGGAGCGCACGCGGCCGAAGAGTTTCCCCTTGGGCGGTTCACTCTTCGGCGACGATCCCGGTCCTCCGAGCTTCTCCTGGACCTGCGCGCCAATCTTCTCGACGTCGAACTCCTTGGCCTTGTCCCCGAGTTCCTTGAGCTTCTCCTGGGCCTGCGCCGAGCTTATCGACGTTGACGTAGCGGTCGACCTCGCCCTTCATGTCCTTCTTGAGGTCCCGGGAGCCGGAGCGGATCCGCTCGGCGATGCTCCCCCTGGCGGACTGACCGCGTGAGAGCCAGGGGATGAAGATAAATGCCAGGAACACCAGGCCGATCGTCAGGGCCGGTTCCGCCACGCGCCAGGCCGGCTTCTTCATCTTGCTCAGGTTGACACCGTCGCGGAACGGGACGACAGCCAGGTTGGCGACCCCGGCGACGAGTCGGCCGATGTTGAGCAGGACCACAACGGTCGCGCCGAGGAGGGCCATCTGCCGGCTCCCGAGCACGATGCCGAGAATCAGGATCATGAGGAACGGGACGGAGATCAGGTAGGCGGCCTGGTGGATGCTGCGAAAGAGCTTCTGGAATCCGCCGAGCTGCCGCCTCCAGAGGTTCAGGACCGCGTTGTCCTGCCTCCCCGCCCGGCCGCGCGCCGCGATCTCCGGCTGGGCCAGGACGTAAGGCTTCGAGTCCTCGGCATCGTCGAGAGGGGACGGTTTGGTCGGCCTCCTGTACCCGAGCGGCATCCGGTCAACTGTGATCGGCGCCAGCACGGCCTGGCTGATCCCCGCTTTGAGCCAGGACCCGATCGAGTGGCCGCCATCCGCCCCGGCGGGGCCGCCGCCCGCGGCGACACCGGCCCCGACGCCCGCCATCGCGAGCGCGGGCATCGCGGCCATCGACGCGATCTCCTCGGCCCGAGGGATCGACATGTACTGGCCGCACTTCTTGCAGCGGCCGCGCTTGCCGGCCATCCGCGGATCGACCTCGAACCGCGCGCCGCAACTCTGGCAGAAGAACACGATGCCCATCGGGTGATCTCCCCCGGATCGACCGGAGCAAGGTCGTCCCTCTCGCGGGACAAGCTTCGTCGCCGGCCGCGGCTCGGCGCGATCAGGACTCTTCGAGCAACAGCCCCACCGGCATCGTCGTCCAGGTGATCACACCCTCGAGGACCCGTGCCAGTCAGTCAGTGGGATGTGAACATGCGCTCCCACGCTTCTCGGGTACGGTGAACAAACTCGATGGTGAGATGACTTATTTGATACCCAATCCTCGCCTTCCAATCAAGTGGTTCGTATTGCCGATTCTTGATCGTCATCCCCAGGCGACCGAGCTGCGACCGTCGGCGAGCGGGGTGGGGCCGGAGCCCGACCGCTCGCTCGCGGCTCGGTCGCGCGGGCTACTGCGCCCGTGCCCACGGATCGAGGACGACCTTGATGCACTCGTCCTGCTTGTCGCGGAAGGTCTTGTAGGCGTCGGGCGCGGCGTCGAGCGGCAGGCGATGGGTGATGATGAAGCTCGGGTCGATCTCGCCTTTTTCGATCCGGTCGAGCAGGGGCTTCATGTAGCGGTGCATGTGGGTCTGGCCCATCTTGAGGGTGAGGGCCTTGGCGAAGGCGACGCCCATGGGGAACTTGTCGAGCAGGCCCCCGTAGACGCCCGGGATCGAGACGGTGCCCCCCTTGCGGCACACCTGGATGGCGCGGCGCAGGGCGTGCGAGCGATCGGTCTCCATCATGAGGGTGGTCTTGGCGAGGTCGTACCAGGCGTCGAGCGTCGTGCCGTGGGCCTCGAGACCGACCGCGTCGATGCACGAGTCGGGCCCGCGCCCGCCGGTCATCTCCTTGATGGCCTCGGCGACGTCGACCTGCTCGTAGTTGAGCACGTCGGCCCTGGCGCCGGTCTGGGCCATCCGCAGGCGTTCGGGGATGCGGTCGATCGCGATGACGCGCTCGGCGCCCAGCGCGTAGGCGCTGACGATCGCCAGCAGGCCGACCGGCCCGCAGCCGAAGACCGCGACGACGTCGCCCCGCTGGATGTCGCAGTTCTCGGCGGCCATGTAGGCCGTGGGCAGGATGTCGGAGAGGAACAGCACCTTCTCGTCCGGAAGGTGTTCGGGGACCTTGAGCGGGCCCACGTCGGCGAACGGCACCCGCGCGAACTGAGCCTGGCCGCCCGCGTAGCCGCCGTAGATGTGCGAGTAGCCGAACAGCCCCGAGCCGCTGTAGCCGTACATGGTCTCGGCGAGGCGCGCGCCGGGGTTGCTGTTGTCGCAGAGCGACCAGAGCTGCTTCTTGCAGAAGAAGCAGTGGCCGCAACTGATCGTGAAGGGGACGACGACCCGGTCGCCCGCCTTGAGGTTCGTCACCCCGGGGCCGGCCTCGACCACCTCGCCCATGAACTCGTGGCCGAGGATGTCGCCGCGCTCCATGGCCGGGATGAACCCGTCGAGGATGTGCAGGTCGGATCCGCAGATCGCCGTCCTGGTGATCTTGATGATGGCGTCGCGCGGGTTGAGGATGCGGGGGTCGGGCACGTCCTCGACGGTGACTCGGTCCTTGCCCAACCAGCAGAGGGCTTTCATGGTGGTATCTCCCGTAGCGGCTTCTTTCGCGTCGCGATCACAGGGTTTCTTCTCCCCTCCGCGTGAAACTCTCTTGTCAATGTCCTTTGGGCTGTCCGTCAACGGTGGCGATCTCGCCGGCCTCCATCACCTGCTTGAAGCGCAACAGGTCGTCCTCGATCTGGATCCGGGGCTCCTCTCCGAAGAGCCAGGCGATCGAGGCACCAAGCCGGCCGCCGGGGGGTTCGTAGTTGAGGGAGACGTGCACCTCGGTCCCGCGGTCCGCGGGGGCCTTCCGGAACCGGACGGAGCCCGCATGGTCGATGTCCGAGCCCTCGAGCGAGCGCCAGGCGATCAGCTCGTTGGGCTTCTCGTTGAAGATCTCGGCGTCCCACTCGATCGTGGACCCCACCGGGCCCCGCACGACCCAGTGCGAGTGCGTGGCATCCGTCTGCTTGACGCTCTCCAGGTGGCGCATGAACCTGGGTAGGTTCTCGAAATTGCGCCAGAACGAGAAGACGTCCTCGATGGGGCGATTGACCGTCACGCTCTTCGTCACGAGGATGCCGCGATGGACGCCATGGGCCCACTTGAGCGCCGGGCGCCGCACGCCGGCCGTGCTGATGCCCAGGCGCTCGTAGAAGCCGCAGTGACCCGTCGCGCCTCGGTAGAGCAGGTTGCCGCCGACGGCCGCCAGGGCCAGGCTGCCCAGCGACCGATGCTTCAAGCCATGGGCCACCAGAGCCGCGCCGGCGAGCCCGCAGATCCATCGCTCCACGTCGCCCACGTTCCGCTCGTACCCCGGCGCCGACCGATCCGACTCGATGGCCGCGCGGACCGTCGGATGCGCGCTTGGTGAGGGAGCCGCCGATGCGTATGTCGTCATGTCCCTTCCCCGAAAGTTGAGCTGCCGGTCGGGCGAAATCCCGCGTCCTCTGAAGTGACGCGACCCGACCCGCGTCATCTTGTCGTTCGATGGATCGAGCCCGATCCAGGACCGCAAACGCCGTGCCCTGGCGCGATCGGGAGACCCGGGAGGTCGCCGCCCGGAGCGGAGCCCGGCATCCCCTTTGCACGACAGGCAGGTCGTCGGAGGATTTCGATCGCAACCCTTGTGCCCAGTTGGCAAAGGAGTCATCACATGCCCAGGAGGAATCGCTCGCACCGCGCGTACGCCTCGTACGGAGGCCAGCCGGGGGCCGGGTACGCCGAGGAATTCGGAGGCCAGCAGGAACCCGGGGCCGGCCATCAGGAGGGACGATGGGACGACGAAGGCCGGTGGGAGGCGAACGAGATGGGCGATGTCCATCGGATCGTCTCGGAACGTCCCCACACGTCGGTCATGACCGCCTTCGGCGTCGGGTTCGGTCTGGGGCTCCTCGTGACCCTGCTGTTAACCCGGCAGGAGGAGAGCTGGTTCGAGCGGTACGCGCCCGACGCGCTCCAGGACCTCCCCGATCGGCTCAAGCACGCCAGGCACCGGATCGCCTCGTCCGTGCCCAGCTCGATCCAGCAAGCCGGGGAATCGCTGGCGTCTTATGTGCCCAGCTCCTGGAAGCGCTGGTGAGCCGTCGCCGTTCCGGAGATTGACGAAAGAACGTGAGACCCGGCCTGGCCTCGGCCAGGCCGGGTTTTTTCGTGCGCGGGGCAGGGCGAGGCTGGCGCGGTGAAGAGTTGGGGTTGACCGGCGTTTTCGAGGGCCCGGCCGACTGATGTCTTGTGGCGCCCGCTCGAGCCGAATCGTCCCCCCCTTACGAAGGGGGGATCGTGCCTCTTCGTCCCCCCCTGACGAAGGGGGGGTCAGGGGGGGTTCCGGGGCCACCGGCCCGTGGAGCGCGGCAGGACGATCGGATCCGAACCCCCCGAACCCCCCCTTCGTCAGGGGGGGACGAAGAGGCGCAACGCGACCGGGATGAGCGCCCAGCCCTGTCCGGCCCAACTTCTCACCGCGCCAGGGCAACGCTCCGCGTCCGCCGTCTCTCCGCTGCTTTCGGCCTTGCCAAGACAAATGGCTCTCGCCACCCCGGATCCTTGATGAATCCCGCGAGGTGACGAGAGCCGATGGAAGGACGCGATCGACTGCGCCGCGAAACGCCCTTGCCCGACTTACGGCCGGACCGTAGCGGGGACGGCGCCTGGCTGAGCGACTGTGCCGGTCGTCGTGGCGCCCTGGAGCTGGCGCAGGGGCGAATTGGCCGGCTCGGGGACCTGGAGGCGCCGGATCTGATCGGCGATGACCGCCTGGGCCCGCTGGAGCTCGTCCAGCGAGAGCTGGCCGTCATTATTGGCGTCGAGGACGCGGAAGGCGGCATGGGCCGGCTCGGTGAGCGCCTTGTCGAACTCCTCCATGCTGATCGCGCCGTTGCGGTCGGTGTCGGCGGTCTGGAAGGCGACCTGCACGGCGGTCCTGGCCGCCTCGCCGACGGCCCGATTCAACTCGGACGGGCTGAGCTGGCCGTCCTGATTCACATCGGCGACCTGGAAGATGGTCTGCACGCCCTGCTGCACCGCCTGGCGCAGCTCGGAGGCCTCGATCTTCCGGTCATGGTTGGTGTCGAGCAGGTTGCCGATCGCCTGCCCCGGATTGGCCGCGATGGTGCGGGCGGCCTGGTCCGGCGGCTGGGTCCTGACGTCACCGGGTGCACCGGCGCCGGCGTTCTGCGGCTTGGCTTTCTCGAGGACATACCGCAGCAAGGGCTGCTGGCGGAACAGTTGCTCGCGGGCCGCCTGGGCCTCCTGCGCATCCAGCATGCCGTCGCCATTGGTGTCGGCGCGGAAGAAGAAGCCGCCGACGATCAGGTTGCCCGCGTCCACCGCCTCTTTCTGGGAGATCTGGCCGTCGTTGTTCGTGTCGGCCATCTTGAAGAGCATCTTCGCGGTGTCCTGCAGGTCCTGGACGCTGTCGATGGGCCCGGGCAGGTCGCCCTGCTGGTGGCGCTGGGCCATGACCTTGCCGGGCAGGACGGCGATTCCGAGGGCCAATGCCCCCAGGATCAACAGTCGATTCAACATACAAACACCTCCATTGATGTACATGTCTCTCGTGGCCCTTCATGGCGTAGGCGCAAGCGGCCTTCTCGGCCGGACGACACCATCCGGCCCCAATCGTCCCTGGCCGCTTTGAGACTGCCTAATCTGCAAGCCGGGTGCCGTCATGCCGCGTAAAATCATCAAAATCCGAAGAAAGCCAGGAATCCGGATGCGTGCACTCGGCCGCCGTGGCGATCTGGAGAGTTCGCATCGAAGCGGTGGAGATGAATCGAGCCGGGCCGTCCCCGCGCGCATGCCACGCGATCGGGATCGCGTCGGCGGCGCGGTACCCGGCGGCTGACATGGGCGCCCGGCTTCCGGCGGACGCGAAGGCCCATGCGCGATCGGTCGGCTTCGCTTCGCTCCGCTGCGCTTCGCTGCGGGGAGCGCTCCGCTGCGGGGAGCGCTCCGCTGCGCTTCGCTGCGGGGAGCGCTCCGCTGCGCTTCGCTGCGGGGAGCGGGAAAGACCGATCTTTCCGTCCCGCGCACCCGCAGCGAGCCGAAGGCGAGCGCTCCCGCGCCCCGCAGCGAGCCGAAGGCGAGCGCTCCCGCGCCCGCAGCGAGCCGAAGGCGAGCGCTCCCGCGCCCCGCAGCGAGCCGAAGGCGAGCGCTCCCGCGCCCCGCAGCGAGCCGAAGGCGAGCGCTCCCCGTTAAGGAGCCTGTCAGCGACACGCCTTCAGGAACGCGACGAGGTCGGCGAGCTCCTGGGGCGTCAACTGCTGGTCGAGGCCGGCGGGCATGACCGAGACGGTGCTGGGCCGCATCTCTTCGATCTCGCGGCGGGCGATCCGCGCCTCCTGGTTGACGCCGGTGGCCAGGATCAGCTCGTCGGCGTTCTCGCCCCGGATGAGGCCGTTGTAGACCTTGCCGTCCTGGGTGGCCACGGCGATCGGCTCGAAGCTGCGCACCAGGCTGGCGCTGGGGAAGAGGATCGACTCGAGCAGGTCGCGATCGGACCGGACCGAGCCGATCTTGGTGAGGTCGGGGCCGACGTTCCCGCCGCGGTAGCCGATGGCATGGCAGGAGTAACATGCGGCCTTCTCGCTGTGGAAGACGAGCTGGCCCCGGCGGATGTCCCCGGCCGTCAGCGCGCCCATCATCTGCTCGAGCCGCGCCTTCTGCCGGGCCGCGTCGGCGTTCAACCGGGAGTAGAGCTGCTCCTCGGCGCACGACCGGACCACGGACCCGTACTTCGCGAGGTGGGCCTTCAGCGCGTCGATCCTCAGGCTCGTCAGCGCCCGCGAGCGGGACAGGACCTCGACCAGCTTGAGGCCGAGCGCCTCGTCGGTCGAACTGTTCGAAGGCGGTCAGCAGGCGGTCAGCCTCGAGCGGGCCCGCCGACTCGAGCGCGACGGCCAGGCGGTCAAGTTGTCCCGGTGCCAGCCGCGCGGGCCAGGACGTCCGCGGCCGTCGTGCGCGCCGCCACCGGCCGGTCAGGGCGGATTTGATCGATCAAGAAATCGAACAAGGGCTGGTCGGGTTTCGCGAGTCCGCCGGGGAGGGCGGCCAGGGCGTCGAGCCGGAGCCCGGGCGGCTCGGCGGTGTCCGAGGCGATCTGGAGCAGCCGGGCCTCCAGGGCGCGGACGCCCTCACCCTCGCGGGCGATCGGCAGGGTGCGGACGGTCGACACGGCCGCCGGGATCAGCCCGGCATCGACGGCGCCGCGATCACCGGCGCCGGCGCCGAGGACGATCGCCAGGGCGGAGACCCAATCGCGGGGCACCTTCCCCGCCTTCAGGCCCGAGCGGCTGATCGCCGCCAGGCAGCTCAGGCGCTCCGCGCGAGACCGAGGGGTCGCGGAGCCGCGCGGCCAGGAGGCGCTGGATCGGCGCCGCCTCGCCGAAGCGGCCGAGCTGACGCTCCAGCTCGGCCCGATCGGCCGCGGACAGGTCCGCCCGCGCCAGCCGCGCGCCCAGGACGCCCGCCAGCTCGCCGGCCCACTCGGGATGTCGGCCGACGATCCACGAGGCGGCCTCCGCCAGCTCGCGATCGCCGGAAGCCAGCAAGCCCGCGACGTACTTCGCGTCGAGCCCGCCGCCGTCCATCTCGTCCAGCGCGATCATCGCCGCGCGTCGGGTGCGGGCCGCCGAGCCCTCCAGCCCGCGCCGGGTCGCCCCGGGGTCGTCGATCTCGATCAGTGCATAAGTGAGCGAATGCTCCATGATGCGATCCTCGGCGCGGCCGGCGGCCTCGAGCAGGAAGGGGATGGCCGCCGGGTCGCCGATCCGCCCGAGGGCCTCGGCCAACGCGCGGGCGGCTGGGGCCGGGCCGACCTCCAACAGTTCGACGAGGTTCCGCACCGCCTGCTTGTCGCGCCAGAGGCCGGCGGCATGCGCCGCCGCCTGGCGGACCATCGGATCGGAGTCCCCGATCGCCCGGCGTACCAGGGCGCAGGCGCGAGGATGGTCGATCCGGCAGGCTGCCCAGACGCAGTCGAGCCGGCCGGCGGCCCCACGCGGGTAGTCCTGCTGCCCCGATCGCGCAAAGCCGAGGAAGGGGACGCGCAGCCGCTCCTCGAGCGGCGCCAAGCTCGGCTCGCCCCGGGCGGCCAGCTCGCGGATCGCCCGGCCGCGCACCGCGGCGCGCGGATCGTCGAGCAGCGTCACCAGTTGGTCCGGCGTCATCGCGGCCCGGCCGAGGTCCAGGCCGCGCGGGTCGGCCGGCTTCGTCGCGTCCGTGCGTCGCACGCGATAGATCGCGCCGAGCACGTCGGGCTTGTGGAGTTGCGAGGTCGGGCAGCAGAGCTTGTACCAGCCGCCGGTGTCCACGATGAGCAGGCTGCCGTCGGCATCCTCCAGGACGTCGGTCGGGTGGAAGTCGAGATCCGGGCAGGTGACGAAGTCCTCGTCCTTGGTCGCGAAGGTCGCCCCCTGGGGGCTCAAGACGTGTCGGCCGACCTTGTGCAGGTTGAAGTAGCAGGCGAAGAGGTTGTCCTTGTACGCACGGCCGAAGGCGTCGGACTCGTATCGAGTCAGGCCGCACGGCGCGGCCGGGCCCATGTGCAGCAGGACCGGCATCACGTCGGGACCCGTCCACTTATGGGCCGGCTCGAGGATCGGGCCGTGGACCTTGCCATAAATGCCGCCGTAGATGGCATGGATCAACCCGTCACGCTGACCGCCGCCCGGATGGACGAAGAACGTGGTGGTGAAGACCCGCTCCCCGCCCGGGGTGAACGCGACATCCACCGGGTTGTCCATCCCCCCGCTCATGACCGGCTCGATGCCCGTCCCGTCCGGGCGGCAGCGGAAGATATGAGACGCGCGGGTGGAGAACGGTGCCTTTCCGGGCCGCTCGTAGGTCTGGCGTTCGAACGCGCCCTTGCACCAGTAGATCCAGCCATCGGGGCCGGGATAAGGGCCGTGCAGGTCGTTGGCGCAGCCATTGAGCGTCTTGCCCTGGAACCATTCGACCCGACGGTCGGCCACGCCGTCGCCGTCCGTGTCGGTCAACTTCCAGATCGAGGGCGGAGCGGCGACATAGAGAGAATCTTCGAACCACATCGTCCCTTCGGGGAACATCATCTTGTCGGCGAAGATGACGTGTTTGTCGAATTTGCCGTCACGATCGGTGTCCTCCAACCGTAGGATCCGATGCGGCTTCTCGGCAAGCTGTTTCCGGACATTGTCATTGGACCCGGAGGAGTCGGCGACATAGAGCCGTCCCTGATCGTCGAAGGCCGCCGTGATCGGCCGGTCCACCAGCGGCGCGCCCGCGGCCCGCTCGATGGTGAAGCCATCCGCTAGGCGAAAGACCCGCCCGTCGACGCGGACCTCGGCCGCCTCGATCACTATCGCTCCGCCCAGGATCATCCCGGCCGCCATCGCACAAGCCAGAGCCTGCAATCGTACTAAATTCCGCATCCGACCGACTCCAACCGACCCGGGGTTGCTCGCCATGATGCCGCCCTTCCCTCCGCCGCCCGGATCGATCGGCTGCGATCTCCCGGAATTGCGATCTCCGGCCGCCTGGTCGGGCGGTCCCCCCAATCGAATGCCAGCCCGAAGCGCCCGGAGCCCCGGATATGTTGTCTTTTTGCTACACGTGTCGCAAGCCGATTCAATCCGGTGTTTGAAAGATAGGGGAATCTTGGGCCAGACAAGAAACCGGGAGTGGACTATGGTTCCATTAGATGCATCCGCGTTGGCTGCAGGCAACATCGGCCTGGCGCGGCGATGCATCTCGATCAGCCGCGGCGAATTTCGTGATCGTGGAATCAAAAGTGCTAGGAGCGAGAACGTATCACCGTGCAACAACAGGATCGATCGACCCGTCGCAGTGCATTCCAGGGCACTGGATGCATGGTCCCCACGTCCTCGAGGGACCAGAGGGGTCGATCATCAACCCCATCCGATCGCGTGCGCGCTCGAGGTGAGGCTGACGGTCTCGTAAGGAGCGGTGGTAGTCAGATGTCCGGTTCTCGGCGTTCATGAGGGATGCCGCCGGCGCCTGCACCACGGCTGAGATGTGTGGAGGCGAACGGTCATGCGGCAGGTTGGAGACACGCTGGTCTGGCTGGGTTTGATCGCGGTGGTGGCGGCGGTCCTGTACCTCACGCCACGGTTCGCGAACTATTTCTCCTCGCGGGAGCGAGACTCGCTGCATGCCGGCCGAGGGGGCGTGGCATGGGCGGTTGCGGAGGAGCCGGAGGACGCATGCGCCGGGTCCTTCCGCTGAGTGAGATCGGGGGCCGCGGCGCCAGCCGCGGGCAGTCGCCCCGATCGCCAGCCTGAACTACCCCGTTCCGGACCGCTCCGCCCAGGATGGTCGGATCGATCCGGATCGGGTTGGAACCGGATGGCGCCGCTCGGCTCGGATGGGATGGAGATCTCAACCGAACTCATCCGAAGCGGACAGCGTCATCAGCCCTTGAGGAACGTCAGGGCGTCGGTCGTCCGCTTGAGGAGATCGTCAACCTCCTCGGTCAACTGGAATCCGATGATGAACGCGTTGACGGTCCCCAGGCCGAGAACGTAGCGCAGGGAGGCATCCTTCCGTTCGGGGGTATTGATCTGCCCCTCGCCCAGGATCTTCATGCCGACGATCCCCTTCCCGGCGGCGTGCATCTCTTCCAGGACCGAGGCGACCTCGTCGGGTTTCTTGTCGTCCATGATCAACCCCTCGGGGTTGATCCGGGCGAGGTCGACCTCGACGAACGGATCCTTGGCCGAGGTGTGCAGCGGGGCCATGCCGTGACAGCTCGTGCCGTGGGCCCGGATGATCTTCTCTTCCTTGGCCTTGGCGAGATACTCCATCGACCCGCGGTTGTCGGCCGGCCAGCCGGACTTCTGCATGCAGTGCAGGAGCACGATGTCGATGTACTCGACGCCCAGTTCGAGGCGGTAGCGTTCCAGGTGGCTCTTGGCGTCGGCGAACCGGGTGGCGTGGGTCTTGGTCTGGATCACGTACTTCTCGCGGGGGACACCCTTGAGGGCCTCGCGGAGGTAGACGTGCGAGCCGTACTGGTCGGCGACGTCGAAGAAGCAGACACCCTGGTCGAGGGCATGGCGGACGACGCGGGCGAAACCCTGGATGCCCAGCCGGGTCTGGTTGCTGGCCTGGCCCGAGCCGACGCTGCCCGTGCCCATGCCGACGAGCGAGACCTGGATGCCGGTCTTGCCCAGCGTGACCTTGTCGGTGGGCCCCTTGGGCAGGGCGGAGCGGTCGCGGCCGGGAGCCGCCAGGGCGGTCGCGGTCGTGCCGGCGGCCACGGCGACCGTCGCGGCGGCGGTCGCCTGCGCCATGAAGTCGCGGCGATTCAGCGGAGGTGTCATGAGGATCGGTCTCCCTTTGATCGTGGTCGGTCGCCTCGCGGTAGGCAGCGAGCCACCAGGTCCGGCGCAAGAGGACGATGCTTGCCGCGATTCTACCCGCACCCCGGCCGTGCTACCATAGTGCATCGCCGGAGTCCGGTTGGTCGGGCGCCGATCGTACCTGAGCTGTCGCCACGAGGGAGAATGCCGAGGTGTTCACAGGCCTGGTGCAAGCTCTGGGGCGGATCGAGCGGGTGGAGCGGGAAGAGGCCGGCCTCCGATTCGCCATCGCCTGGGATGATCTGCCCGAGGACGATCCCCTCGCACTGGGCGAGAGCGTGGCCGTCAACGGCTGCTGCCTGACGGTCGTCGCCGTCGACGGCGGGCGCTTCGAGGTCCAGGCCGGACCCGAGACCCTGGCGCGCACCAACCTCGGTATCCGGGGAGCGGGCGACCGCGTGAACCTCGAACGAGCCCTGAAGGTCGGCGACCGCCTCGGCGGACACTTCGTCCAGGGGCACGTGGATACCACCGCGACCCTCCGCGAGCGACGCCCCGAGGGCGAGTGGGAATTCCTCGGCTTCACGATTGACCCAGCCTGGACCCCGCTCCTGGTCCCCAAGGGCTCAATCGCGGCGGACGGCGTCAGCCTCACCCTGGTCGATGTCTCAAGTGATGCATTCTCGGTCATGCTCATTCCCCATACCCTGGCCGTGACGACGCTGGGCCTCATCCAACCGGGCGACGCGGTCAACATCGAGGCCGACATGCTGGCCAAGCATGTCCAGAAACTCCTCAGGATGGGGGTATAAGAACGCGGAGTTTCACGCAGAGACGCAAAGGGTCGCAGAGACGCAGAGAAGACAAAGAAGTTTGGCGCATGGACGCAAGAAAGAGGTAGGATTCTCGGGGACGACTGTTCTGCCCGAGGGGCCACCAGACGTGCACGAGAACGAGATTAGCCGGGAGATCGTCGATGCGGCCTACAAGATTCATCGGAGGATCGGCCCGGGTCTGTTCGAGTCCGTCTACGAGCGGATTCTGCGATACGAACTCCAGCAACGCGGACTCCTCGTGCTGGCTCAGCATCCTGTCCCGGTGATTTACGAATCGGTTCGGATTGACGAGGCCTTCCGAGCTGACCTCATCGTCCAGGACAAGGTGATCGTCGAACTCAAGTCCGTCGAGAAGCTCGCGGCGGTCCATAAGATGCAACTGCTAACCTATCTCCGCCTGAGTGGTTTGCGCCTCGGCCTACTCATCAATTTCAATGTGCCGATCATCAAGTCCGGTATCAGCCGGGTCGCCAACGGAATCGATTGACACCGCCGCAGGATCTCCGACCTCTGACTTCTCTGCGTCTCTGCGGCCCTTTGCGTCTCTGCGTGAAACTCTTCCGGCCACCCGGGTGATACGCTGGCTCTTCTCTGCGTCTCTGCGGCCCTTTGCGTCTCTGCGTGAAACTCTGCCATTCAATCTCAATCGATGCCGCCCATCCGACAGACCCAGTCCTACCTCAGGAGCCTTTTCGCCGAGCGGGGGATCGCGCCGCAGCGGCGGCTGGGCCAGAATTTCCTCATCGACTTGAATATCCATGACGTGATCGTCAAGGCGGCGGAGGTCGGCCCCGACGACGTGATCCTGGAGGTCGGCTCGGGCACCGGCGCGCTGACCTCGCTGATGGCGGCGCACGGCGCGACCGTGGTGGCCGTGGACATCGACCCGGCGATGGCCAGGCTGACGGCCGAGGCCGTGGCGGGGCTATCCAACGTCCGCGTGCTGCACCGGGATGCGCTGGCCGGTAAGCACGTGCTCGATGTGCAGGTACTCGACGCCGTGCGCTCGGGCCTGGCCGCGGGACCGGACCGGCGGTTCAAACTGGTCGCGAACCTGCCCTACAACGTGGCGACCCCGCTGATCACGAACCTGCTGGTGCACTCCGAGCTGTGCCCGGGGCTGATG
The DNA here is from genome assembly GCA_963815795.1 of uncultured Planctomycetota bacterium. Classification (GTDB taxonomy): domain Bacteria; phylum Planctomycetota; class Planctomycetia; order Isosphaerales; family Isosphaeraceae; genus JAKAUH01. The sequence continues at coordinate 714,251 of CAWFIC010000019.1, forward strand.
GTGGTGACGATCCAGCGCGAGCTGGCCGATCGGCTGATCGCCCCGCCGGCGAGCGCCGCTTATGGGGCCGTCTCGGTGCTGGTCCAGGCGCTGGCCGAGGTGTCGATCGTCCGCGGGCTGCCGCCCTCGGTCTTCTGGCCGCGGCCCAAGGTCGATTCGGCCGTCGTCGCCGTCCGTCCCGACGCCGACCGTCGCGCCCGGGTCGGCGACGTCGCCTGGTTCCACCAGCTGGTGCGCCAGGTGTTCCTCCACCGCCGCAAGTACATCCGCCACGTGCTGGCCGGCCTCTCGCGCGACGAGTGGACCAAGCCGGAGGTCAACGCCTGGCTCGAGGCCCAGGGGCTCAGCGGCCAGCTCCGCGCCGAGTCGCTCGACGTCGAGGAATTCATCGGGCTGGCCCACGCGCTTCGCCAGCGATTCCCGGCCCTCGGCCCTTCGGCCGAAGGCTAATCAGGCGGATTGCGAGGGGGAAAGCTGTCGGGACGGACATGGACGTCGCTCGCGGACTTCCGGTCCACGAAGAGGGTCTGGCAGGACCGATGGAGCGAGTCCCACACGCCGGCCAGCTCCTTGACGGCCGACTCGGGATGCGCCCGGGCGTTGGCGACGGCCCGGTCGAGCTCCATGCGGAGGTCCTTCATCCGCATCGTGCTGATCAGCCGGCTCGAGGTCACTTCCAGGACCAGGGCGCGAGTGCGGGCGACGGCGTCGCGCCACCGGGCGGCATCGACACCGGGCGGGGCGAGATCGGCGAGCGGGTCGAGGGCCGGGGCGACCCGGTCCGCGCCATAGGACGGGAGGATCTCGGGTCGGGGGTGGCGATCGCCCGTGAGGGAGCGCGTGTCCTTGAGCAGGAACTCGCCGCGCTCGGACATGTCGTCCCAGATGGCGGCCAGCTCGGCGACCGCCGTCTCAGGGTGTGCTTTCGCGCGGGCGACGGCCCGGTCGAGCTCGGCGCGGAGCGCTCGCATCTCGGCGAGTCCCAGCAGGTTCGAGGCGGTGATGGTCACGAGCATCGCATGGGTGCGGGTCACGGCGTACTGCCAGCGGGTGCGCTCGACGCCAGGCGGATCGACGTCGAGGAACGCGGCGATCGCCGGCGCGACTTGCTGGAGTCCGTAGTCGACCCTCGCCTGGTAGCGTACCCGCCATTCGCGAAAGGCGAGATACAGCGAGCCCCAGACGACCAGCACCGCGATCACGCCGATGACGACGAACCAGCGTCCCGAATAACTCCGCCCCAGCCACGGTGTGGCCGGCGTTCGCGTCCCGGGGCCTCCCCGCCGCAGCTCGCGAGCGACGGTCTGCTCCATGATCGCCGACAGGTCGTCGTATCTCAGCCGGCGGATCGGGTCGTCTTGACCCCCGTGCCGGCCGTTGGATGAGCTGGGCATGGTTCGAATGAATCCGGGATCGATGCCGTTGCGCAATCGGGCGGCCCTGTTATCCCTCGCGTCACCCGTCCAGTGTATCGGCTCCTCCGGCGAGCGGGAAGGCTCGGCGTTCGCTCAGAGCTTGTGAAGGAATCGCTCAAAAGACGTTTACACATGAGGATTCTGCCGCTATCCTATCACCATGAACACTCCCCTCGACCCCCCAGCGCCCCGGCCCGAACAGCCGTCGCTCTTCGGGACATCGGCTGACGATGATGGGCCACCCCGATCCACCGAGCCACCGGCCCCCTCCGGTCGCCCGCGACTGCGGATCGCCAACCGCGACCAGATCGTCTTCCGGACCGTCGCGCTCGACGAACTGATCCCCGACGATCATCTCGCGCGGGTCGTCTGGGATTATGTCGAGCGACTGGACCTCAGCCCCTTGTACAGCGCCATCAAGGCCGTCGAGGGCCACCCGGGGCATCCCCCCATCGATCCCAAGATCCTGATGGCGCTGTGGCTCTATGCGACGATCGACGGCGTCGGCAGTGCCCGACACCTCGACAAACTCTGTCACAAGCACGATGACTATCGCTGGATCCTCGGCGATGTCCGCATCAATTACCACACCTTGGCCGACTTCCGCACCGCCCATGGCGAACTGCTGGACCGCTGGCTCAGCCAAAGTGTGGCGGTGTTGATGGCCGAGAGTTTGGTCGATCTGAATCGGGTGGCGCAAGACGGGATGCGGGTGCGGGCCAGTGCCGGCGCCGCCTCGTTCCGCCGCCGTCCTACCTTGGAGGCGGCCCTGGCCGAGGCCGAGGCCCAAGTCCAGGCGTTGCGGGCGGAGTTGGAGGCCGATCCGGCGGCCGACGATCGCCGGCGACGGAAGGCCCGGGAGCGGGCCGCCCGCGAGCGGGCCGAGCGGATCAAGGGGGCGTTGGATCGGCTGCCTGAGCTGGAAGCCAGGAAGAAGCCGGAAGATCGCCAGAAGGCCCGCGGCTCGACCACCGACCCGGACGCGACGGTGATGAAGATGGCCGACGGCGGCTTCCGCCCGGCGTACAACGTGCAGTTCAGCACGGCCACCGACAGTCAGATCATCGTGGGGGTGGACGTGGTGACCGTCGGCAGCGATGCCGGCCAGATGGCGCCGATGGTCGAGCAGATCGACGCGCGGTACGACCGGAGGCTCGAGGACGTACTGGTCAACGGCGGCTTCGCGCAGCACGACCAGATCGATGCGGTCAGCGCCGAGGGGGTGGGCTGTACGGTGTACGCGCCGGTGCCGGCGCCCAAGGATTCGACGGTGGATCGCTACGCGCCGAAGCCCAGCGACTCTCCGGCGGTGGCGGCGTGGCGGCAGCGGATGGCCGGCGCGGAGGCCAAGGCGATCTACAAGGAGCGGGCCGCGACGGCGGAATGTGTCAACGCGCAGGCGCGGAACCGGGGCTTGATCCAGTTGCGGGTGCGGGGCCAACTGAAGGCCAAGGCGATCGCGTTGTGGCATGCGTTGGCTCATAATCTGATGCGAGCGGTGAGCCTGCGAGCGGCGGCGAAGGTGCGCGCGGCGGCGGCGGCCGGGGTCTGAGGAGGGGGCCGCACGGCCCCCACACCGCCTACGGAGGCGGCCAACTCGCCCCGTACGACGGTCCGTGGCGCTCGGTCGGCCCGGGCACCGAGGTTCCAGGGAGAGCTGGCGGAATTCCGAAGGCCCCATGTGGTTCACGAGGTCGCCGTCCTCCGAGGGCAATCGCTCGAATTCTTTCTCACGCTCTCAGGCGTGCCCCAGCGAGACCTCGCGGTGTCCGGGTTCGCGGTTCGCCAGGCAGGTGCGCCCGGCGCCGATTCGCCGCCGCGGGCCGGCCCGGGCGGGCGCTGGATCAGGGAGTTCGCCCCGCCGGCGACCAGGTGCTGGACCATGTTGTAGAAGATGATCGGCAGCATCACGCGCGGGTGATCGGCCAGCGCCATCGAGGCGAGCACCAGCCCGGTCCCGTTGTTGTTCATGCCCAGGGCGAACATCAGCGCGATTCGCTGTTCGCGGCCGGCGCCCAGCAGCCGGGCCGTGCCCCAGCCGACCGCGAAGGCCAGGATGCACAGGCTGCTGACGATCGCCAGGGTCACGGCGAGGAAGTCGAGGTCGGGATCGGCGACCGCCTGCGGGAGCGAGATGGCGGCGTTCGAGTAGTTCAGGGCCAGCAGGACCAGCGAGTTGATGACCTTGATAGACGGCTTGGCCGCGACCACGCGCGGCCGGCCGAGCGCCAGGCCCGCGAGGATGCCCAGGAGCGATGGAGCCAGCACGCCGATGACCAGGAAGGACTCGGTGTGCCCGGAGGCCAGCGCGTGCAGGTCCTCGGAGTAGTCGCCCGTCGCCACGAATCCGACGGCGTGCAAGGCCAGCGGTGTCACCAGGGGGCTGAGGAAGGTCGAGCCCAGGACCAGGCCGAGGCTCAGCGTCATGTCGCCGTCGGCGTTCTGCGACCAGGCCGTCGACGAGCCGGCGATCGGCATCGAGGCCACCAGGGCCAGCCCGACCAGGATATTCTGGACCTCGTCGTGATTGTGCCAGAGCTGCATCCACCACGAGATCGACAGGATGAAAATGATCGGGAAGAGGATATTGACCGAAAGGCCGGCGGTCAGTGTCCGCGGCCGCCGCAAGAACCCCCCGAGCTTCGTGGTATCCACCGCCAGCCCGGCGTTGAAGAGCAGGCACGCCAGCATGAGCAACGGCAACGACGCTTCGGTGTGGACCGGCCCCAGCCCCACTCGCCCCATCGATAAAGTCCGGATCGCCAGGCCCGGCGCGGGCCAGAGGGCGGCCGCGGCGTACGAGACGAACAGCATCGCCAGGAAGTGCCGGCTCAGGAATCCGGCCAGCCGCGTCATCGGACCCTTATGGTCGTCCATAGAATCGCCTCCTCTCCATTCGGCATCGCGATCGCCCCAACAATCATCCCGCGGATCCGGGGCGGCACGATGAGCCAGGGGGATCACGTTGCCATTGCAAGCCCCATACCCACAGCCGAGCCCGTGCCGTGATCCAGACACCGGCCCATCGCCGATCCGTCTCCCTGCGGATCGACATCAGCTTTATAGGCGGCGTGCCTGAGGACTCCGTGAACCCCGGATAAATTCGGGTTCATCGACGCGCAACCGTCGCGCGCCTGCGGTAGCGCGGGGCATCGGGCTCCGCTGACCGATCCCGAGGATCTCAAGACGTGCTACAATCCGGCGTAGCGGCCCGCGGCGGGGCGCGATACTTAACTGAATGGACGGCGTTCAAACGATGTACGAAAGCACTGATATGGCTCCGACCCCGGGAGGCAGTGAGGGCAGTCATGTGGAATCTCCCGCCGGGGAGGGACGAGCGGGCGAGTCCCAGCATCTCGAGGCCGAATCGTTCCGCGATGATCTCGAGAGAGCCCGCCGGCTGGTCGCGCTCGAGCTGGACCTGGCCGAGACCCGCCGCCGGCTCGCCGAGGACACCCTCAAGGTCACCGAGGCCCAGCTCGAGCTCGCCGAGAGAGAGCTCGAGGAGCTGAAGGCCGAGAACGAGCGCCTCCGCCGCGAGATTGAGGCCCTCCGAGGCGGATGAGATCGATCTCGATGGCGATCGATCGAGCGAGATGACTCACCCTTCGATCCGCACCCCGGCCTCCTTGAGCGCGGCGAGCTGCGTCTTCTTGGCGGCGTCCGAGAGCGGGTTGCCGTCGATGTAGAGGCGCAGGTAGGCGCGAACAGCTTCGAGCCGGCGGCGTCGGCCTTGGCCGCGTTGACCAGCGGCTTCAAGTCCTTGATCTTGTTCCGCCAGATGATCAACAGCTTCAGCTCGGTCAGCTTGGTCATCGGGGCGACGTCCTCGACCTGGTTGTCGCCGAGGTCCAGCGTCGAGAGCTTGTTGAGCTTCTCCAGGACCTTGATGTCCTTGACCTGATTCTTGGGGATCGACAGCGTCCACAGCTTGGTCAAGGGCGCCAGGGGGGCGATGTCCTTGATCGCGTTGTTCCCGAGGTACAACGACGTCAGGGCGGTGAGGCCGGCGAGCGGCTCGAGCTTCTCGACCTGGTTGCCCGAGAGCTCGATGTACTGGAGGCCCTTGAGGTTCGCCAGCGGGCCGATGTCCTTGATCGCGTTGTCGGACAGGTCGAGCGATTGCAGGTTGATCAGATCCTTGAGCGGCTTGATGTCGCTGATCTTGTTCTTGTCGAGCTTGAGCTGGGCCAGGTTCTTGCACTTCTCCAGGCCCGTGAGGTCCTTGATGTCCTTGCCCGTCGCCTCGAGGAAATAGACATTCTGGAGCTTCTCGTCGGTCAGCTCGACCTTGGGCTCGTGCTTGAGGACGTCGCGGATGGCGGCCTCGAGGTTCTTGTCGGCGAAAGGCGAGGCGGCGGCGCGGGCGGCGGCGGACCAGGCGGGGATGGCGAGCAGGACGATCGCCGGCGCGATCGTCGCCATCGGGTGGGCAGGTCGTCTCATGGCGGGAATCTCCGGCTGGGGGTCGATCGGATCCACGCGGCCGACCGCCGGCGCAGGCAGAGCTCACCTCAGCCGGCGACCGCGCCGGCCGAGGCCAGGCCGCGTGACCGTTCGAGCATACGAAGACGATGCGCCGGAGGAAAGGGGAAGCCCGGGCGACGACTGGCATCGACGCGTTCGCTCGCCGGATGGATTCAGGCGCCGACGGCCTCCGCCGTCTGGGTGACCCACCGATTCTGCGGATGTCTCGTCGAGGCCATCTCCGTCCGGATGACGCCAGCGCCGGCGTCGCGACGGGTCGTTGTCGGCTCGGGCTCGGAGACGAGCTCGCTCCGCAGGATGTGATGCCCGGCCGGGGCCTCGATCCCCAGCTTCACCCGCGACTTGCCGATGTCGACCACCGTGATCGTGATGTCGTCGCCGATCAGGATCCTCTCGCCGAGCTTCCGCGTCAGTACCAACATCCTGAAGTCCTCCATGCTGACTGCCGATCACCTCGGACCAAGCGAGGTGATCCTCCTGATGAGCCGATTCCGGCCGCGATTTCCGCAAGATTCGTGCCGAGTCTTGCCGAGCCGGAGGCCGCCGGCCGGAAAATCCGTTCTCCGGCGAGCGATGCTGTCGAAAACCCTGGTTGACCCGAGGGTTGCGTCGTCCGCTCCACCTGTTGGCCCGACTCTTCGAGGCGGGCTGCCGCCATTGACCGGCGGCTCGGGTCTGCCGGTCTGGCACCCTGGAGCGTGCCCGGACGACGAGGTCTCTCGGCGGGAGAGTTCTCTCCGAGTGACCATTCTCCTATCATGAAGAACGTCAGCGGGCGGGATTTGGCGACAGCCGACGACGCGATGATCGGCGAGGGGCCGCTCGCGGGGAATCGCAACGAACGGGATATCCAACTCATGGGCGGTCAGACGGGATCCTCCTCGTGCGTCATCGAGGCGACGGCGAAGAACTTCCAGCGCGAGGTGATCGAGCGCTCGGCGGAAGTTCCGGTCGTGATCGACTTCTGGGCCGAGTGGTGCGGCCCGTGCCGGACGCTCGGCCCGGTGCTGGAGCGATTGGCCGACGAATACGGCGGTCAGTTCGTGCTGGCCAAGGTCGACACCGAGCGCGAGCCCGGCCTGTCGGCGGATTTCGGCGTGCGGTCGATCCCGGCCGTCTTCGCGGTGCGGGACGGTCAGGTGGTCGATGGCTTCGTCGGCGTCCAGCCGGAGACGGCCATCCGCGCCTGGCTCGAGCGGTTGCTGCCGACCCCGGCCCAGCGGCTCGCCGCCGAGGCGCGCCGGCTGGAGGCCGAAGATCCCCGGGCCGCCGAGGCCAAGTACAGCGCGGCGCTGTCGCTCGACCCCGACCTGGCGCAGGCGGAGATCGGCCTGGCGCGGATCGCCCTGGCCGACGGCCGCCTGGAGGACGCCCAGGCTCGCATCCTCGAGATGGAGGCGCAGGAACGGGTACCTCGAGCCCGAGGCCGAGCGGCTCAAGGCCGAGATCGTCCTCCGGCTCCAGGGGCGGCAGGCCGGCGGGAGCGTCGAGGCCACCCGCGCGGCCCTGGCCGAGCACCCCGACGACCCCGAGCTCAAGTTCCAACTCGCCGAGGCCCTGGCCGCCGCCGGACAGTACGCCGACGCCCTGGCGATCTGCCTCGACCTGGTCGAACGCCACCGCAAGACCGATGTCGCCGAGCGCGCCCGCCAGACCATGATCGCCATCTTCCAGCTCTTCCCGCCGGATTCCGAGCTGGTCACCGAATACCAGCGGCAGCTCTCGATGGCGCTGATGGATTGACGATGCACCAGAGTTCGAGGAGACGGAAACCATGGGTCTGCTTTCGGGGACCCCTTACTTGCTCGATGACGCGCGCGCCCCACGCATTCTCCAGGTCGTCAAGAAGCTAGAGAATGAGATCCGCTTACTCCGCTCCAGCGGGTCGCTGGACGAGAACACGCTGGCCAAACTCCGGCAAGAATGGGGAATTCAAAGTGTGCATGAGAGCGCAGCAATCGAAGGGAACCAGCTAACTCTCAGCGAGACGGAGATCGCAATTCAAAGGGGGATCACGATCTCCGGAAAACCTCCGGAACACTCCAGCGAAGTTCAGAACCTCAATGAGGCACTGAAGTACCTGGAGTCGCTCGCGCGTTCCCGGTCACCCGTCACGCAGTGGGAGATACGCGAGATTCAGAGCTTGGTCTTGGGAAGGACAGGTGATTCGGGGGCTTATCGTATGGTTGAAGTCCAGATCACGAACTCACCCCATAAGCCCCCCCATCCCATCTTGGTACAGGAACAGATGGATGAATATGCTGAGTGGCTGGCACAGGCGACGGACGTTCCCGTACCACTTCTTGCCGCCGTCAGTCACGCCTGGCTCGTGCATATCCATCCCTTTCGAGATGGGAATGGTCGAACGGCTCGGGCGATCCTCAATCTTCAGTTGATCCGCGCGGGCTATCCGATCGTGATTGTCAGGCGCAAGGATCGCGAACGCTACTATGAGTCTCTCCGCGCATCCGATGAAGGCGATCTCACCCTACTTCTCGATTTGATTGTTGAACGCATCGAGGATAGCTTGCGCCAGATCGATCGAGCCCGGAAATCAGTGACGGGGATCAGTCTTGCCCTGCAGAAGGTAAAGGAGCAGGAGGCACGCCGCGACAAGATCTGGCTCGATGCGCCTCCGGCTCTTCCGTTCGACCTTGGAAGACTTGGCGAAGCAAATTGAGTCGGAGTCCGATTTCTCGGTCTCTCTTCAGCCGTACGATTTGCCGTCCCTCGAGGATTTCGCCAGGATGCACGCCCGAGATCCAGGTGGAAACACCTGGTTCCTCAAGCTCCGATTCGAGCGCGGGACGATCGAGCGGTCGATCCTGCTCTGGATCGGTTTCTCGTCGGATCAACTCATGTCGAAGCTAAAACTGAGCCTTCCCATCCCTTCGATCAAGATCTCGATCAAGAATCCCGCGCCCCCACCGCCCTGGACTGAAGTCGGAACAGATTTCCCTTCGCTGGCCAGGGAATTCGTCTATCATGATGGCCGTTTCTACCGGCTCGACGAATCAGACGTGGATCGGCCGATCAAGGAATATTCCAGCGTGGTCGATATCACGGCGGGCTTTCTCAAGGAACTCATCGAAGGTTGGTTTGCAGGCTGAATGGCGGCCGGGCATCGTTCGACGCCTGCCCATGTCGCTCGAACTGGTTGATCTCGGCTACCCCACGACGACCGCGTACATCGCCAACGTCTCGAGCCGAGGGACCGTGAACCGAACGACGCCATCGGCCTCGGCGTGGGGGACCGGTCGATCGCCCGGGAGCTGCACGACGCGGTGCACCTTCTCGGGCAGCCGGAGCCGCACCGGGATGTCGGCGACTGGGATACTCGGCAGGTCCTTCTGGAAGTTCACCAGGCTGAGGCGATACCGGTGCCGCTCGGGCTGGTGGAACAGCGTCAGCTCGACGGCCGCCGGCGCGTCGGCCGCGAAGGCGAAGTGGTCTTCCAGCCGCCGCACCAGCCGGACGAAGGAATCTGACAGGCTCTCGACCGCCTCGATCGGGCTGGCACAGTAGATCGCCCGGCCCTGTCCGTAGCGGTTCAGGACGACCTCGGGCCTTTCGGTCGGTTTCCAGGGAGGGTTGCTGTGGATCGATGAGAACCGTGTCGGGTCGCTCGGCGGCCAGATCATCGTCGTCGTGGCGAGCGCCGGACGTCCGATCCCGGCCGGGGCCTCACCTCCTGGCCGGTCGTACGGGAGAAGGCCGGGTAGGACGGGCTGAAGTCGCCGAACAGGGCCGTGCCCTCCCCGGCGGGTGCCACGTAGTGCGGCCAGGCTGTCCAGCTTGGGGTCTTGAGCGTGACCCCGAAGATGTCGCCCAGCCCGAAGTCCTTGCGGGCCCGGCCGTGGGTGTCGACGATCGAGGTCCAGCCGGTGGCCAGCAGCTTGCCGCCCCGGCGCACCCACTTTCGGATCGCCGCGATCTCGGCGTCGTCCATCCTGTTGACATTCGGCAGGATCAGCACCTTGTGCTCGTCCAGATGGCCCAAGGTGGCCTTGGTGATAAATCCGAAGGGGATGTGGCGGCTTCCCAGGGCGCGGGTGACCGAGGTCACGCTCTTGGTGTGCGCGTCGGTTGTGTCGGCGCCCGCGACGGGCCGGCCGTTGCCGGCGTAATCGAATTTGGAATCGAGGCTGTAGTACACCGCGACGTCCGCGACTCGCTTCCCGCCCAGCTCGGCGTAGTAGGGCATCAACCGGTCGAAGATCCGGCCCATGCGCTCGTAGACCTTGGGGTTGAGCGTGCCGATCGGGTCGATGGCGTCGATGAAGATGAACGCGGCGTTGTCGGCGATCGCCGCGCTGGCCTTGGCCTCCAGCAGCGCCTCGGGCTTCATCGCGGTGTGGTCGGCCAGCTCGGCCGAGAAGCTGGTCTCGAAGCCGAAGGGGCGGTGCGGCGTCAGGTCCTCCAGCAGCTTGCGCACGAACGACCCTTGCCAGGAGTCGCCGTAGAAATCGCCCTGCAGAAAGTCATTCTGCGGGATCAAGGGGGCATTGACGCCGAACTGCCAGTGCAGGGGATAGGTCGAGGACTGATGCTCGACGCTCGCCCCGGGCCGGAGGGATCGCACCGTGCCGGTGGCGATCGCGGCGAACTCCGCCAGCCACGCCTCCCGCCGATGCTGGAACGCCACCCATCGCTCGTCGAGCCAGTTGACCTTGGTCGGGATCGCGCCGCCCACCTCGTCGGCGAAGCGTTTCTTGCAGGCGTCGCAATAACAGACGGCCGGCCAGAACGTCATGTCGAACCGGAACCCTTCCGGGTCGAAGAGTCGGCACTGTTCCTCGACCCAGGCGCGGACATACTCGCGATAGGGCGTGTTGGGGCAGACGAGCCCGTGCCGGCCTCCGCTGCCGTGCGGACTGCCGTTGAACGGCGCGCATCCGCCACTCGGGGTGCAGGTCGGCCGAGGTGCGGTCGAAGATCAAGCTATTGTAGAGGACAACCGCGATCCCTTGCGCGCGGCAGCCGTCGATGATCTCCCGGACGACATTGCGGCCCTTGAGGTTCTTGTGCTGCCGTCCGATCTTGGTCGGATAATTGAACAGGCCGACGTGCGACATCGCATAGGCGACGATCGACTGGGCGCGGGCGTTGACCAGCATCGCAACATATTGGTTCACGTCGAACCGAGAGAGGAATGCATCGTCCCAGTCGGGGATATGCATGTCGATCACGGCGCGACGGTAGGCGGTCGTGTGCCAGGGGGTGGCGCGAGTCGCGAGGATCATGGTCTTACTCCGGGGAGGCGATTGCCGGATCACTGATTTGGACGGCGTCACGGTGAGGAAGGGGGCGTCCACGGTAGGACCATGAGGGGAGGGAATCCCCCGCTCGACTCCGGCTTACCCGCCGCGCTGCCGGCCAGATCGGTCTTTCCCGGAACAATCCACCGTCGTATGCTGGGAGGGCATGAGCCGGGGGCCGAGAAGCGGGTGAGAGAGAAGGCTGTGTCGGATGCCGACTGTATTGCGTCTGGGCCCCTATCGTTTCTTCTTCTTCAGCAACGAAGGCCGGGAGCCGCCTCACATCCATGTCAAAGCTGGGGGTGATGAGGCCAAGTTCTGGCTCGATCCGATCGCCCTCTCGTCCAACTACGGGTTCGATGGCCGCGAGCTGAACGAGATCGTGGACCTGATCGAACAACATCGGGATGAGCTCCTGGAGGCATGGCATGAGCACCTCGGCTAGTCACCGGCCCCGAACCAAACCCAGACGCGCTTATGTCCCCGCAACGGCGCTGGCCAAATCGGTGAAGTTCAACAAGTCGATGCTGCAAGTGACGTTCACGGATGGGCGTGTCCTGGGTGTGCCCCTGGCCTGGTTCCCGGCGCTCCACGCGGCGACGCCAGCCCAGCGGATGCGGTACGAGATCGGCGGGGGCGGGATCAGCCTGCACTGGCCGGATCTCGATGAGGACCTCTCGATCGCCGGGCTGATGGCGGGAGTCGATCGCGAATCGGCCTGATGGGCAAGCCGTGGACTTCGACACCCCAGGAGGTTATTCGATCGTCATTGCGTGCCGACCGGTGCGGGGATCGCCAGCGGCTTGGAAGAGTATTTCCTTTGCGTCGAGGCTCTTTCCATCGGGCAATACGACGATCCGGATCGTGCATGGCGCCGCGCTCAGCGATCCCGTGCGCACGACAAGCTTGTGCCCGAGTTTCTTCAGGGCGTCGAGCGTCGGTTGTCCGAGCTCCGGGTTGATCCGGAGCTGGCCCAGGGCCGGCGGCTTCTGTCCGAACGAGCTGATGAAGTGGTCGGTCATGAATCGGGGCGCCATGACCGACTCCTCGACCTCGAGGTCGAAATCAATCAGGTCGACCAGGAGCTGGAGGGTCATCTGGTCCTGGTTGTCGCCTCCGGCGACGCTGATCGCCATCTCGGGCCAGCCGTCGCGGTTGAGGACGATCGTCGGCGACAGGGTGATCCGCGGGCGTTTGCCGGGCTCGATGACGTCGGGATGGCCTTCCCAGATGTTGAAGCTCTGGAGCCGGCTGCCCAGCCAGACGCCGGTGTCGCCGGCGACGACGCCCGACCAGCCGCTGGGCGTGGCCGCGATGACATTGCCGTCCTTGTCGGCGACCAGGCAGGTCGTCGTGTCGCGGGCGTCGGCCACGGGAGGCTCCGGATGCCGTGCCGCCGGGTCGGCCGCGGGGTCGAGCCGGGGCTTGCCCGACCGCGGATCGCCCGGCCGCCGCTCGAGCGAAGCGTGCTTCGGGTCGATCAAGGTTCGACGGCCGGCGGCGAACTCCGGCATCAGCAATTCGGCCAGCGGGACGTCGGCGAACAGCGGATCGGCGTAATAGGTGTCGCGGTCGGCCATGGCGAGCTTCATGGCCTCGACCACGAGATGGATCGTCTCGGGCTTGTCTCGCCCCATCGACTGGAGGTCGAATCCCTCGAGGATCTGCAGGGCCTGGAGCAGGCAGGGGCCCTGCGTCCAGGCCCCGCACTTGTAGACGGTGCGGCCGCGGTAGGTGGCCGAGACCGGCTCCTCGATCCGGGTCGTGTGCGCGGCGAGGTCGGCGTAGCGGATGAGGCCGCCGTTGGCCCTGGACCAGGCGTCGATGCGACGCGCGATCGGCCCGCGGTAGAAGGTGTCGGCCACCAGCCGGAGCCCCCGCGATCGGTCGCCGGCCGGCTTGCCCGCTCCTCCCGGATTCGCCAGCGCCTCGGCGGCGACCAGGGTGTCCAGCGTCCGGGCGAGATCGGCGTGCCAGGCCTCGCGGCGCGGCGGGCGATTGAGGATCAGCCGCGTCGGCCCGACGACCCGGGCGAAGCTCATGGTGCCGAACCGGTCGAGGAGCGTCAGGCAGGCGTCAAGCGCCGCGGGGACCGCCGCGGCCGTGATCCCCCTGAGCGGGATCCCGCCGCGCTTCACGAACTCCTCGCGGGTCGCCAGCCGAGGCGCCGCCCCCTGGCCGGCGATCACGGTCACGCCCTTGGTCCGGGCGTCGTAGACCAGGATCGGGACCTCGCCGCCGAAGCAGAATGACCGGGAGTCGGTCACGCTCAGGGCCAGGATCGTCGCCGCGGCGGCATCCGCGGCGTTGCCGCCGCGTTTCAGGATCTCGATGCCGGCCAACGTCGCGTCGCGGCCGCCCGCCGCCACCGCCCCATTCTGGCCGCGCTCCTGCCAGTCCTTGTAAGCGGGCGCGGCCCGCTGCCCGGCCGCCTCGCCGCGCGCGGCGGGCTCCTGGCCCCGCGCTGCGCCGAGATGGCGGCAGGAATCAACACCAACCCCCAGACGACGATCGGCGTGCGGCGAGTCATGGTGGGAGACCCCCGAGGAATGAGGCCACGGTCGGTCGGAAACTCGGATCGCCCGGCCCGGGCGATCGCGGTGTCGGCTCCCCAATATCGCACCCCGGGAAGCGGCTTTCCATTGGCTGCCGCCGGTCGCCACTCGACGAGCGATCCACGCACTTTCCAGCGGGCACGCGCGGGGATAAGATGAGTCGATGTTTCCGTCAGGGCGTCCGACATCCAGGAGCGAGTCCCCGCGATGAAGAAAACAGGGATGATTTCGGTTCGACGGTCGGCCGCGGCCGCCATGGCCCCGGCCCTGGTCTTGATCTCGGCACTGAGCGTCTCGGGACCCGCCGGGGCGGCCGCCGTCGATGACGATTCCACGGAGGCGAAGATCCGCGACTCGGTCGTGAAGATCAGTGCCTCGATGCGCGGCCCCGACCTGACGAAGCCCTGGACCAAGGGCAGTCCCGCCGAGGTCAGCGGCAGCGGCGTGGTCATCGAGGGCAAGCGGGTCCTGACCAACGCGCACGTGGTCACTTATGCCAGCCAGCTCTTCGTCGAGGGCAACCAGTCGAGCGACAAGCTGCCCGCGCAGGTCGTGGCGGTGAGCCCGGCCATGGACCTGGCCCTGCTCAAGCTCGACGACGAGTCGTTCTTCGACAAGCGGGCCCCGATGCCTCGCACCACGACGCTGCCCGAGGTCAAGGAGACCGTGCTGGCCTACGGATATCCGCAGGGGGGCTCGACGCTCTCGATCACCAAGGGGATCGTCTCGCGGATCGAGTTCACCGGATATAATGATGGCGCCTCGGGGGTCCGCGTGCAGGTCGACGCCGCGATCAACCCGGGCAACAGCGGCGGCCCCGCCCTGATCGACGGCAAGATGATCGGCGTGGTCTTCAGCAAGGTCGCGCGGGCCGACAACATCGGCTACATCATCCCCAGCGAGGAGGTCGACCTGTTCCTCAAGGACGTCGCCGACGGGCACTACGACGGCAAGCCCGCCATGCACGAGGCGCTCCAGACGCTCGAGAACGACGCCCTCCGCAGCTTCCTCCGCCTGGACAGGAAGATCCAGGGCATGGTCGTCCACGCCCCCAACCCCGCCGATCCCAACGACCCGCTCAAGCCGTTCGACCTGATCACCAAGATCGGCGATCACGAGATCGACAACACCGGGATGATCAAGATCAACGACCGGCTCCGCCTCCGGTTCCAGTACCTGATCCAGAAGCTCGTCAAGGACGGCAAGGTGCCGCTGACGGTCATCCGCCAGGGGAAGCCCATGACGATCGACCTGCCGGTCAAGGCGCACTACCCCCGGCTGTTCGAGCCGCTCCGGGGCAAGTATCCGTCGTACTTCGTGTATGGGCCGCTGGTCTTCTCGCCGGTCACCAGCGAGCTGATCGGGGCGCTCGGCGGGGCCTCCTCGATCCTGGCGTCCATCGGCAGCCCGCTGGTGACCCGCCAGGCCGATCAACCGCGGTTCGAAGGAGAGCAACTGGTCGTCGTCTCGTCGCGGATGTTCCCCCATCGGATCGCCAAGGGCTACGACAACCCCAGCTTCAAGGTCGTCAAGGAGATCAACGGCATCCGGGTCAAGAACATGCGCCACATGGTGGAGCTCCTCCGCGATTCGAAGGAGAAATACACCACGATCGGCTTCGACGACCGTGCCAGCGAGACCATCGTCTTCGACCACAAGGAGGCCCTCAACGCCACCGAGGAGGTCCTCTCCGACAACGGCATCCGCGAGCAGGCCTCCGACGACCTGCTGACGGTCTGGACGGCGAAGAAGAAATGAGTTTTCAGTTTTCAGTTTTCAGTTTTCAGTGAAGACCAATCGGACGGCCTTTCCTCCTGAACACTGAACACTGAACACTGAACACTGAACACTGGAGCGAGCGCAGCGAGCGACATGAAGATTGCGGCCTTCCCGAAATGCTACATCGACCGGATCGCGGGCGACCGGACCATGTCGGTCTTCGAATGGATCGAGATGGCACGGTCGCTCGACGCCGATGGCCTGGAGATGTACGACGGGTTCTTCACGAGCCTCGAGCCGGATGACCTGGACCGGGTGGGCGAGGCGATCCGCGCGGCGGGCTTCGCCATGCCGATGCTCTGCTGCTCGCCCGACTTCACCAACCCGGACCCCGACGGCCGCAAGCGGGCCGCGGACCGCGAGGCCGAGCTGATCGCCGCGGCCCGGCGACTGGGCGGGCCGCGCACCGTCTGCCGGGTCCTCTCCGGCCAACGCTACCCGCAGGTCAACCGCCGCCAGGGGCTGGAATGGGTCGTCGATGGCATCAACCGGGTGCTACCCGTGGCGCGGGAGCACGACGTCGTGCTCGGCCTCGAGAACCATTACAAGGACGGCTTCTGGACGTACCCCGAGTTCGCGCAGAAGCGGGACGTCTTCCTCGAGCTGGTCGCGGCGATCCCGGACCGCGACCACTTCGGCGTGCAGTACGACCCTTCGAATGCCATCGTCGCGGGGGACGATCCGATCGAGCTCCTCCGCGCGGTGGCCGACCGGGTCGTGAGCATGCACGCCAGCGACCGATACCTCGCCGAGGGGACGACGCTCGACGACCTGCGGCGGAGCGACGGCACGCTCGGATATTCGCCCAACCTGCGGCATGGGGTGACGGGCAAGGGGCTCAACGACTATGATGCGATCTTCCGCATCCTGGCCGAGCACGATTACCGGGGCTGGATCAGCATCGAGGACGGGATGAACGGCATGGACGAGATGGCCGAGTCGCTGGCGTTCCTCCGGCGGATGGGGGCGAAGTATTTCCCCGATCGGGGCGAGTGAGACGTCGAGAGACGGGGGGACGAAGTCGTGCATCCGCTGTTCTGTATCGTGCTCGCGGTCGCTACCAGCATCGCCATCTTCGGGCTTGGCCTGCTGTATGTCGGCTGGTTGTTCCGCCGGGTTGAACCCGATCGATGGCGAGAGATGTCAGCCCACCGGATCCGCAATAGGTTGCTCGGCCTGACGGCGGCCGTCGGCCCGCTCGCGCTCTTGTGCCTGAGCCCCAATCCGGTCGGGATGAGGACCGCGATCTGGGGCATCGTGATCCCGCCATTGATCGGCGTCGTGATCATGGGCACGTTCTTTGGGCGGCTGAAGCACGCCAAGGCCGCGGGCGGTCCGGTCGATCCCGAGCTTTGAGGCGGCCGATGGATCGCGTGAAGACCGCGCTGGTGGGCTGCGGCAAGGTCGGGCAGATCCACGCCCGGGCGCTGGCCACGCTGCCGGAATCGGAGCTGGTCGGCGTCTGCGATGTCGATGTCGGTCGTGCCTCGGCGTTCGCGTCAACCCATGGTGGCCGCCCCTTCACCGACGTCGCGGCCATGCTGCGCGACTCGGGCGCGCAGGCCATCTTGATCGGGACGCCGCACCCGCTGCACGCGGCCCCGGCGATCCTGGCGGCGGAGGTCGGCGTCCACGTGCTGGTCGAGAAGCCGATGGCCGCCGGCCTGGCCGATTGCGACGCCATGCTCGCCGCGGCGCGGCGACACGCTGTCAAGCTGGGGGTCATCGGCCGGCGCCGATGGTACGAACCGGTCGTGCGGATGAAGGCGGCGATCGGCGCCGGCCAGATCGGCCGGCCGGTGCTCGGCACGTTCGTGATGTATAGCTGGCGCGACCCGTCCTACTACCGGTCCGACCCGTGGCGCGGCCGTTGGGACACCGAGGGCGGCGGCGTGCTGGTCAACCAGTCGCCGCACATGCTCGACCTCCTGACCTGGCTCATGGACGACCAGGTCTCCGAAGTCAGCGGTTACTGGGCCAACCTCAACCACCCCTCCGTCGAGGTCGAAGACACCGCCGTGGCGATCTTGCGATTCCGTGGCGGCGGCCTCGGCTCGATCGTCAGCAGCCTGGCGCAGAAGCCGGGGATCCACACCAAGGTCCATATTCACGGGTCCAACGGCGCGAGCGTCGGGGTCGAGACCGACCGCGGCGCCACGTTCATCGCCGGCGTCTCGAGGATCTCCGAGCCGCCGCTCAACGACCTGTGGACCATCCCGGGCGAGGAGGAGCGGCTCGCCGCGTTTCAGGCCGAGGACCGCGCGCGATTCGCGGGCATCGACGCCGTCACCCATTATCACGCGCTGCAGATCCGCGACTTCCTCGGCGCCATCATCGAGGACCGGCCTCAATTGGTCACCGGCGACGACGGCCGCCGTGTCGTCGAGCTCTTCCAGGCCATCTACCGATCGGACCGCGAAGGGTGTCCCATCCGGCTGCCGATGGCTTGAGGCGCCCTGCCGGTACGTCGGACCCGGTTCAGTCCCGGCGTTCCATCACCCGGGAAGAAAGGGGAGCGATCAATCCCGGGGCGCCGCCGGCGGCGCGCTCCACGGCCATGTAGACCGACTGGCCCAGGCCGCGCTGGCAGACCGCGTAGAGCTCGTGCCGGCAAGCGAAGAAGCATTGAACGAACTTCGGGTCCCACTGCTTCCCTGAGCCCGCGTGGAAGATCGCCTCGATCCGGTCCGGGGCGAGGGCGGGGCGATACCGCCGGGCGGACATCATCGCATCGCATGAGTCGGCGACGGCAAGGATCCGCGCGATCGGCGGGATCGCTTCGCCGGCCAGGCCGTCGGGGTAGCCGTCGCCATCGAACCGCTCGTGGTGCCCGCGCACGCCGGGGCGGAGGTAGGCCAGCCGGGTGACGTTGGAGATGATCCGCTCGCCGATGATCGGATGCTCCCGGATGTGTTGCTCCTCTTCCGGGGTCAGGGGGCCGGGCTTGAGGAGCACCTCGTCGCGGATGCCGATCTTGCCGACGTCGTGCAAGAGCCCGGCGAGGTATAGGTCGCTGGTCTCGCCCCGCGAGAGGCCCATCGCTTCGCCGAGCCGCACGGCGATCCGCGCGACCCGCTCGCTATGGCCGCAGGTATAGGTGTCCTTGGCGTCGATGGCGGTCGAGAGGCATTGGACGATCCCGAACAGCGTCTCCTTGAGGTTCTCGTAGACGCTGACATGACGGTCGTGGCCGACCTGGAGGCGCCAGACGACCCGGATGATCCGCACGTCGGGCTCCTCGAGCGCGTACCGGGGATCGAGGCTGACGGCGACCAGCCAGGACGACCGCGAGTCGACGAGCGGGAGGATCACCGCGGAGTGCGGGACCGGGCCCGCGGGAAGGTTCAGGGTGCCGTCTTTGCCGTCGGCCCGCCAGCAACCGCCCCGGGGATAGTGGACCACGAGCTCGCGGGTCAAGCTGCGACACCATTGCGGCGAGGGGGCATCCGCGCCGGCGATCTCGCTCACCCGGCCGGTCGGGTCGGCATGCACGAAGGCGAGCTGGGCGTTGGTCGATTCGCAGATCGTCGCCAGCGCCGCGGAGAACCGGTGGGAGGCTCGCTGACTATTCTCCAGGGCGCGGATGAATCGCTCCAGCGCAAGCCACGGAGAACCCAGATCGAGGGAGCTATCGGCGCCCGGCCCGTCCTGCAGGCATCCTGCCGGGTTCGCGGTCAACATGATCATGGTCTCCTTTGGGGCTGGGACGGCTCGGATCGTTGGCCTCGGTGCAGGAGTCCGCAAGAGTCCGCACTGGCCAGGCAGGCTCGGTAGGGCGATGGCTCCGGACGGCTGGAGGTCGAGAATCCGTTCTGATCGATCATCTCCAGGTGCGTGACCCGGTTCCGGCCGCCGTACTTGGAGGCGTAGAGGGCGCGGTCGGCTCCATCCACCAGTCCGGCGAGGTCTTCGATCGACGGGGTGCGTGTCGCCACGCCGAAGCTCGCCGTGACCGGCCGGAGCGGCCAGGCGAACGACTCGATGGCGTGGCGCTGCCGCTCGGCGTGGCTGAGGGCGGCCATCGCGTCGGCGTCGGGGAGCACGATCGCGAATTCCTCGCCCCCGTAGCGCGTCACGACATCGCTGGGACGGGACGCGCTCACGAGTTGCCGGGCGATGATGCAGAGCACCTCATCGCCGGCCAGATGGCCGAACGCGTCGTTGTATGACTTGAACACGTCAACGTCAACCATGACCACCGAGAGCGGCGAGTCATGCCGGGTCAACAGGATGAAGAGCTCGCCGAGGGCGGCTTCGAAGCGTCGGCGATTTCCCAGCTCGGTCAGGACGTCGGTCGTCGCCATCGTCGCGAGGCGGCGGATCGCCCTGCGGCTCCGGTCCCTCGCCTGCTCCAACCTGGCGATCCGTCGCTCGGCGGCAGCGAGTTGATCGCGTACGCTCTCGAGCTCGGTGAGCAGCAACGAAGGTCCATCCGGCCGGCCCATCGACCGGACATTCCCTGCTGGACTGGACATCATTCAATCGGTCCCCTCTGCCGGCGGGGCCACGACGGCGTGGCCATCGTCACTGGCCCCGGGCCAGCCGCCCCTCGATGCGTCCCGACGCATCCAGCACGGGCCCGGTCCCAACAAGTGATCGCTCAACTCAACTCTAGCTCGGGATGGCCTCGCCGCCGGGGAGGCGATCCATGAGTTGAAGTGATCGACCCCGTCGGGCCGCGCATGTTCCCGGAAATCACCATTCCCGGGCACGAGCATGAATCGCGATGTATGAATCGAACCCGGCGTACCGCTCCGCGTAACCTACGATTACATAAGGGTCAAGTTGAGGCGACCGGCCGTCTCTTCTGGAATCGTTGTGGATTCGCCCGAGAACCCGGCACGTCGAGGAACAGCGGGTATGTGGTACATCCAACCTAAGGACTGGCAAGGATTTGTGCTCGCCGAGGCGATGACTCCGGCCGGCCGGCTGCGCGGTCTCACTGCCGATCGCGTGGGTTCAGTGGGAAACCCTCGATGATGGACGATCATCTCAAAGCGCATGGGTCGAAGGGGTTCGAGGGCCCCCACGCGAATGGGGACGGCTCGCTGGCGCGTTCCACACGGTCCGCCGGCGCCGGCGACCCCGGATTCGCCGACAGGCTGAGTCTCCGCGGGAGCTTGAGCCCGTCGATGCTCCGTTATCCGGGGCCGAGAGACTATTGCGGATTCGAAGGGCCCGCCACGGGGCCGGACGACGAGCCGCCGATGGGCGGGCCGATGGACCCGTCGCAGTCCGGGCCGCGGGCCGGGCGGTTGACCGTGGATTGGGACCTCGACGAACCGGGAGGGATCGACGCCGGATCCTCCCGGGAGAAGCCGGGCCGATGGCCGTCCGAGGATCGAGGCAATCGGGACGGGTTGGACTTGGCGACTGCCGGCGACGAGGTGAACCGGCCTCCGTCGGGCTTGGGCCCGCGCCTCAAGCTGCCGCAGGTGCCGGGCTATGAGATCCTGGAGGAACTCGGCCGGGGCGGGATGGGCGTCGTGTACAAGGCGCGCCAGCTCCGCCTGAACCGCCTGGTCGCCCTGAAGATGATCCTGGCCGGCGAGTATGCCGAGACCGACGCGGTCGAGCGATTCCTGTCCGAGGCGGAGATCGTCGCGCGGCTCCGTCATCCGAACATCGTGCAGATCCACGCGATCGGCGACTCCGACGGGAGGCCGTACGTCGAGCTGGAGTATGTCGAGGGCGGGAGCCTGGGCCTGCGCCTGGACGGCACCCCCTGGCCGCCCAGGGCGGCGGCGCGCCTGGTCGAGAGCCTGGCCTCGGCCCTGGCCGAGGCGCACCGCATGGGGATCGTCCACCGCGACCTGAAGCCGGCCAACATCCTCATGACCGACGATGGGACGCCGAAGATCACCGATTTCGGGCTGGCCAAGGCGGACGACAAGGACCTCGGCCTGACCAAGACCAACTCGATCCTCGGTTCGCCCAGCTACATGGCGCCGGAGCAAGCGGAGGGAGGGGCCAAGAACGTCGGCCCCGCGGCCGACATCTACGCCCTGGGCGCGAACCTGTACGAACTGCTGACGGGCCGGCCCCCCTTCGTCGGGCCGACCATCCTGGCGACCCTCGAGCTGGTCAAGAACGCCGAGCCCGTCCCCCCGAGTTACCTGCAGCCGGGCGTGTCGGCGGACCTGGAGACCATCTGCCTGAAGTGCCTGCGAAAGGAGCCGCAGCGGCGGTACGAATCGGCCGATGCGCTGGCCGAGGACCTCGGGCGTATCTGGGCGGCGAACCGATCCTGGCACGGCCGACCCCGCGATGGGAGCGCGCCTGGAAGTGGGTCCGCCGCAGGCCATCGACCGCGGCGCTGATCGTCGTCAGCGCCTTGTTGATCCTCGGGGCGGCCGGGGGCGGCCTTTGGTATCGCGCCGAGAAGGATCGCCAGCGCGCGGCGATCAGGCGGCGTGTCAACGCCGTCCGGGAGCAGGTCAACCGGTTCGTCCTCCTCGGCGGGGAGGCGGTGCGCCGCAAGGACTGGGACAGTGCCAGGGCCCAGATGGCCAGCGCGTTGGCCCTGATCCGCAACGAGCCGGAACTGGTCGCGATCGGGGGCGGCGCCGCGCGGACCCTGGCGCTGTGCGACGCCAGGATCGCCGAACGAACGGCCCGAGCCGCCGCGAGGGCGCGGCTCGCGGCCTTCGAGCGTTCCTACGACGAGGCGGTGTTCTACCAATCCCAGTACACGGGCCTGGAGCCGGAGGCCAACCTCCGGGCCAGCCGGGATGCGGCCAGGCGGGCCCTCGCACAGTTCGAGCCGAATGGCGGCTCGGGTCACGGTCTGACCCTCGTTCCCGACGCATTCGACGCGTCGGAGGTCGAGGCCGTCACCGAGCGCTATTACGAACTGGCGTTGATCCTGGCCGATGCGACTTCGCAGCCCATCACGGGTGAGGACCCGGCGGTCCAGGCACGCGAGTCGCTGCGGATCCTCGATCGGGTCGATCGGGTCCGGCCCCTGACGAAGGTCTTCTTCGTCCGCCGCGCCGAATCCCTCCTGCGGGCGGGAGACCGGGCGGGAGCTGAGGCCATGCGGGCCCGCGCGGCGCGGCCGAGAAGGCCGAGCGTTCCACGGTCAACGACTTCGTGGAGGGTGAGGCCGCCTACCGCCGGCACGACTACGCGCAGGCCATCGCGACGCTCCGTCGCGTCCTGACGCGCCAGCCCGAGCATTTCTGGGGCCAGTACCTGCTGGCGATCTGCCACCTCAAGGAGCAACAACCGGGCGCCGCCCAGGCCGCGCTGACGGTCTGCCAGGCCGCCCGGCCCGGCTTTGTCTGGACCTACCTCCTCAAGGGCTTCGCCGAAGGGGAGATGGGCGAGTTCGACATGGCCGAGGTCGACTTCAAGCGAGCGGCGGAGCTGGGGCTCGACGACGCCAGCCGCTACGTCATGCTGGTCAACCGCGGCGTGATGCGCGTCCGCCGCGGCTGGTCGGAATACGCGGCCGAAGACTTCCGGGCCGCGATCGCCCTGAAGTCCGACCAGTTCCAGGCCTACGTCAACCTCGCCCAGGCCTATCAGAACCTCGAGCGCTTCGACCAGGCGGGCGAGGCGCTCGACCGTGCGATCGCCCGCTTCCCGAACGAGGCCGTCCTGTACCGGGCCCGCGCCCGGGTCCACCGGCTCCGCTCGCACGACCCGGAGGCGCTGGCGGACCTGGGCCGCGCGATCGAGCTCGCGCCGTCCGGAGACCCGGCGCGGGCCGGCGACCGCCTCGAGCGGGCCCTGATCTTCGAGCGGGCCGGCCGGCACGACGAGGCCCTGGCCGAGTGCGACCGGGCCCTGGCGATCCGGCCCGACGGCCCGGACGTCCACCGGATCCGGGGAGCCGTGCTCGTGAAGCTCCGGCGGTTCGACGAGGCGATCCGAGCGTTCGACCTCGGCCTGGCGAAGGGGAAGCCGTCGTCGTCGCTCTACGAGGCCCGCGGCCTGGCGCTGGCGCAACGAGGCTCCTACGAGCGCGCGATCGCGGACTATACCCTCGCCCTGGGCGCCGGGCGGGTGACCGCCTCGCTCTACACCAATCGGGGCTGGGCCTACCTGTTCGGCGGGGCGCCGGCGCCCGCATCGCACGACTTCGACGAGGCGCTGCGACTCGATCCCGCCGACGCCCGCGCCCTCAGCGGGCGCGGCATGGCGAACGTGCAGCAGCGCAAGGTCCGCGAGGCCATCGCCGATGTCCAGGCCTCCGTGCAGGCCTCCGACCGGGATGCGCGGCTGATCTACAACGCCGCGCGGGTGTATTGCCAGGCGGCGGCCTGCCTCGAGGCCGACCCCGCCCGGTCCCACGGCGCGTGGGAAGTCGCCGGGCGATACCGGGCGGAAGCCCTGGACCTGATCAGCCGGTCCCTGAGCCTGATGCCCGCGCCGGAGCGCACGGGATTCTGGACGCAGGTCGTCCAATCCGATACCGCCCTCGAGCCGATTCGCAGGTCGCGCAAGTTCGTCGATCTCGACGCCCAGCTCGCCCACTCGACCGGGCGCAGGGCGCCCGTCGGAGTCACGTCTCGATGATGAGTTTGCCGGCAGAGACCATGGGGCGGCGCGGCCTACGGCACCCCTTCTCCCGATGCCCGAAACGGCAGCGGACGCGCGCGGTCAATTCCCTCGCGATCGAGGAGCTGGAATGCCGCCGCTGCCTCAGCACGGCCGCGGGCCTCCTCTCTGCCGCCGTCAACCTGCCCATCGACCCGAACGTCGGCCTGACGGGTCGGCTCCCGGGGGTCGGCTCGACCGAGCTGTACCGCGTCAGCGTCAACGTCAACGGGCTCCTGACGGCCCAAGTCCAACCCCTGGGCTTCGGCAGCCGGCTCACGCTCCTCGACAGCCAGGGCGACTTGTTGATCGAGAGCGAGGCGTCCTCGGCCCAGGACCCCAGCGACCACATCGCCCTACACGTGGTCTCCGGCGATTATTTCCTGATGGTGCAGGCCATGGCCGGCGGCGGCTCCTTCCGGCTGGCCACCAGCTTCACGGACGCGAATCCGCCGTCGCAGACGCTCATGTCCGAAAGCGGCTCGTACTCCGTCGCCGTGGCGAACCTCATCACGGGCAACAACGTCCCCGACGTCGTCATGGCCGACTTCTACGCCGGCCAGGTCCTCGTGGACATCGGCCTCGGCGATGGCACGTTCCAGCCTCCGGTCGCAATACCCGTCGGCATCGATCCGGACTTCGTCACGACGGCCGACCTCACCGGCAACGGCATCCAGGACATCATCACCACCAACCTGGGGTCCAATAACCTCTCGATCCTGCTGGGCCATGGCGACGGCACCTTCCAGCCGGCGATCACGGTCCCGGCGGGCCTGGCACCGGCGAGCGTGGCGGTCGGGGATTTCACCGGCAATGGCAAGCTCGACCTGGCCGTCACCGACTCGTTCAGCAACGACGTCCAGATCTTCCTGGGCGACGGCAAAGGCGCGTTCACGCAGGGCGCCACCATCCCGACCGGCTCGTACCCCGTGTCGGTGGCCGCGGCCGACTTCAGCGGCGACGGCAAGCTCGACCTGGCGGTCGCGTGCACCAATTCCTCCTCCGTGAGTATCTTCCAGGGCAATGGCGACGGCACGTTCGCGCCGGGCCAGCAGATCTTGATCGCGCCGGACCAGCCGATGTCGACCGGCGCGTCGCCGGTCGCGGTGCTCGCGGCCGACTTCACCGGCAGCGGCCGCCCCGACCTGGCCGTCGTCTGCGCCGGCGACAGCACGCTGAGGACCTACCTCGACCAGGACGGGTGGTTCGTCCCCTCCCAGACGCTCCAGTCCGCGGTGTATCCCTACTCCGTGACCGCGGCCGACTTCAATGGCGACGGCAAGCTCGACCTGGCCGCCACCGGCTACGGCGCCGGCAACGTCTCGATCTTCATGGGCAACGGCGACGGGACCTTCCAGGCCGCGGAGCAGGTCCCGGTGGGGGCCTCGACTACGGCCATCGCCGCGGCCGACCTCACCGGCGATGGTCGCGCCGACATCGTCACCTCCGACGTCATCACGACCGAAGTCCACGTCCTCCTGGGTAATGGCGACGGGACCTTCCGGGCGCCGTCGCAGTCGCCGATCCCGACGATGAACCCTACCCTGGTCGCGGCCGACCTCACCGGCAATGGTATCCAGGACCTGATCATCCCCGACTACAGCGCCGACGACCTCTCGATCCTGCTGGGCCGGGGCGACGGCACGTTCCGCGCGCCGATCCTCGTCCCGACCGGCTTGGGGCCCTGGGGGGTCGCCGTCGGCGACTTCACGGGCGACGGCAAGCTCGACCTGGCCGTCACCGATCGGATCGGGGACAGCATCTCGATCCTGCTGGGCAATGGCGACGGGACGTTCCAGCCCGGGGAGACCCTGAGCACGGGGATCCAGCCGTCCTACATCACCACGGCCGACCTCACCGGCGACGGGCACCTGGACCTGGTGGAAACGGATTTCATCACCGAGAATATCTCGATCTTCTACGGCAACGGCGACGGGACGTTCGAGGGGCCGGTCATGCTCCCGGCCGGTAGCCAGCCGGGCAACCCCGTGGTCGCCGACTTCACCGGCGACGGCCGGCTCGACATCGCCGTCGCCGTCAACGAGTCCGTGGTGGCGCTCTTCCGGGCGACCGGCCCGCTGACCTACGCCCCGCCCGAGTACATCTGGGCGGGCCCGGGGGCGAACTCGCTGGCGGTCGGCGATCTCAACGGCGACGGCCGGCCCGACCTCGTCGTCACCGACACCGGCTCGTCACCCTCGTCGTACGTCACGGTCCTGCTCAACGACGGCGACGGCACCTTCGCTCCCGGCCAGACGGTCTCCGTCGGCCCGCTCCCATTCGCCGTGACCCTGGCCGACCTCACCGGCGATGGCAAGCTCGACATCATCACCAGCAGCCTCGCCAGCAATGACGTCACGGTCCTCATGGGCAACGGCGATGGCACCTTCGGCGCGCCGATCGATCTCCCCGCGGGTCCGGACCAGTACGCGGTCGGCGTCGCCGACTTCAACCGCGACGGTCGGCCGGACATCGTCGTCGCGAACTATGGGACCGGCGACATCTCCCTCCTGTTCAATCAGGGTGGCGGGGCGTTCGGGCCCCCGGTGTCGATTCCCACGGCGGTGACCCAGGTCGCCATGGTCAGCGCCTCCTTCACCGACGATGGCCGGCTGGACCTCGCCGTGGCGAACCCCCTGCAAGGCACCGTGACGATCATGCTGGGCAACGGCGACGGGACCTTCACGACGGGACAGACGATCTCGGTGGGCGCCGATCCCACGGGGTTGGTCGCCGCCGACTTCAACGGCGACGGCAACACCGATCTGGCCGTGGCCTGCGCCGGGTCGGACGACGTCGTCGTCCTGCTCGGCATGGGCGACGGGACGTTCAGCGATCCGATCGTCCTGCCGGTCGGCGAGTCGCCGGACGCGATCGTCGCGGGCGATTTCTTCCACGACGGCGTCACCGACATCGCCGTGGCCGATGAGATCTCCAACGACGTCGCCGTGCTGATCGGCCGCGGCGACGGGACGTTCCTTCCCGCACGGATGTACCGGGTCGGGGCCGAGCCCGTCGCGATGGTGGCCGCGGACTTGAATGGCAACGGCTACGACGATCTGGTCACGGCCAATCGCACCTCCGGCGACCTGACGATCCTGTGGGCCCTGCCCGGCGGCGGCTTCACGCCGCAGACCCTCCAGTACGGCGGACATGCCCCGTCCGCCCTCGCCGCAGGCGACTTCAACGGCGACGGACGGGTCGAACTGGCCGTCGCCGACGAGCAGGACGACCAGGTCACCATGGTCGCGAGCCTCGGCGGCGGCGCCTTCGCCTCCACCTGGTCGGTCAACATCGGCGAAGCCGCGGACTCCCTCCAGATCCTGTACTCCCCCGATGGCATGAGCGGGGTCGTCCTGGCCGCCTTCAGCGCCGATTCTCAGGACGCCGTCGTCCTGGTCCTCGCCGGCGACGGCTCGCTGGCCAGTAGTGTTCCCGTCCCTCTGGGAGTTCAGCCCATCGGCCAGGTCCTCGGCGACTTCAACGACAGCGGCTTCACGGGCATCGCCATGGTGACCGCTTCGAGCTCCCAGATCGTCGTGCAGCTCGGCAACTCGAGCAGTCAGGGCCTGGCCCCGCTCGTCTCGGCGCCCCTGCCGCAACCCGCGCCGGTGGCCGTCGACTGGAACGGCGATGGGTTGCCCGACGTCTTCACCCTCGACCAGCAGGGCCGGTTGATGCTGCGGCTCGGCCAGCCCGGATCGCCGGACGAATACGGCTCGGCACAGGTCATCGACATCGGCCCGGGGGTCCGCTTCCGCGACATCGTCCTGGTCCAGACCCGTTACGGGCCGATCCTGGCCGCGCTGGACGCTTCACAGCCCGTGATCTGGCTGATCAGCCATGCCCCGGGCCCCGGCGGCGCGATCGAGGCGCAGCCGATCCAGGTCCCGCAGGCCTCTTCCCTCGTGTCGATCACCGCGGGCGACCTCCATCGTGATGGCCTGGACGATCTCGTCGCCGTGGATCGGGGCGGCGACCAGGTGATCGTGCTCGACCAGCAGCCCGACGGCTCGTTCCGCGAGGACCAGCCGCCCCTCAGCGTCGGCATCGCCCCGTCCCGCGTCGCGATCGCCGATCTGGACGGGAGCGGCTGGCCGGACCTCGTCGTCTCCAACACCTATTCGGGGGACCTCAGCGTCTTCTACGGCGGACCGGCCGGGTTCGGCCAAGAGGTCCGGCTGGCCGGCGGACTGGGCGCCGCCGAACTCGTCGCACAGGCCGGGGAGTCGATCCGACAAACCAGCGACGAGCCGACCGGCGTGGCCGCGGGGTTCTTCGACACCTCGGGGTTCACCGACGTCGTCTCGGTCCAGAGCGGGGCCGACCGCATCTCCCTGCTCAAGGGGGCGCCCGACGGCGGGCTCGCCGACCCCTCGCTCGCCTCGAGTTACTCCACCGGCATCGACCCGACCCAGGTCGTGGCCGCATCTTTGACCAGGGACGGATTGACCGACCTGGTCGTCCTCAACCAGGGCAGCGATGACATCTCGATCTTCTTGAACAACGGCCACGGGGGCTTCATCGCCATGCCCCGCGTCGACGCCGGCAACGATCCCACCGGCGTGGCCGTGCGCGACGTCAACGGCGACGGCGTCCCCGACCTGCTGGTCAGCAACGCCCAGGGCGACCTGCTGATCATCGTGGGCGACGGCGACGGCACCTTCAAGCCGTACCAGCGGGCCGACCAGGGCGTCAGCCTGGCCCTGGGCGATTTCGGCGGCAACGGCCAGACCGGATACGTCCTGAGCAACACCTCGATCGACCAGCTCTCGGTCCAGTACGGCGAGACTCAGAGCTTCGTCCAGGGGAGGAGCCAGGGCATCGAGGCCCCCGGGGCGGTCGCCGTCGCCGACCTCAACGGGGACGGCAAACCGGACATCATCGTGCTCAACAGCGGCGCGAACGACCTGCTCGTGTACCTGGGGCTGGGTGGCAATCGCTTCGCCGCCCCGCTCCGATTCTTCACCGGGACCGATCCGGTGGGACTCACCGTCGCCTACCTCACCCGCGACGGCATCCCCGACATCATCGTGGCGAATGCCGGCTCGAACGACCTGAGCGTCTTCATCGGGGAGGGGCAGGGGGCCGACTGGACGCTCGAGCCGCGCCCCCGGCTGCTGGTCGGCAACGACCCGGTGTCGACCACCGTGGCCGACCTCAGCGGTGACGGCATCCCCGACATCATCAGCGTCGACCGGGGCAGCGACGACGTCGAAGTGCTCCGCGGGGTCGGCGGGGGCTTCTTCAACGACAGCGATCCGCTCATCCTCCCGGCCGGCCCGGGCCCGATCCGGGCCTTCGTCGGGAAGTTCGACGCCGGCCCGGGCCCGGGCCTCGCGGTGCTCGACTCCGGCTCGAGCGACCTGACCTATTACTCGAACTTCGCCACGGGGAGTTCGGCTCCCCAGCTCATCCCGACCGGCGGCCCGAACCCGGTCGCCGCCGTGATGGGGTCCTACCTCAATAACGGCTACGCCGACCTGTTCATCGCCCACCAGGGCGATAGCCGGATCACCCTGCTGGAGGGAGGGCCCGACGGCTTGCAACTGGCCGGTAGCTTCTATGTCGGCCAGTCGGTACAGCCGACCGACCTGGCCATCTCGACCGACGCGTCGGGAGCCCTCCAGATCTACGTCGCCGCGACGGGGAGGGACCAGGCGATCCTGGTCAACATCACGCTGGGCATCGGATCGCCGAGCGTCGGGCCCTCGGGCGGTTATCCTCTTCAGCCCGCAGCCGCGACGCAGGGTGCGGCGGGCCGAGGTGCTCTCCTCTCGTCCACTGACGGTGTGCTGACCATCGACGAGACGTCAACGGAGAGCAGCGCAGAAGTCCAGGCCCAGGCGCAGGCCGCGACGGCATCGGCGAGCGTGGCCGGCGCGACGGGCCAGGTGGCGGCCGCCACGGGCGTCATCGGCGTGGCGCTGCCCCCGATCATCACGCCTGCCATCGCCCCGCTGACGTTCCTGGTCAACAACCTGGTGCAGGTGGGACAAGTCCAGGTCTCCGACCTGATGCCGCTGGATCACAGCGCGCTCGACGCGGTCGCCGTTCTGGTGGTCGTCTCGGGCGCCTCGGGTGAGGAGATGATCGACAGTCCCATCGGATCGCTCGAGGAGACGCGGGCCGGCGGATCGATGGAGGTCGCGGCCTCCGCGCCGGCGCCTCGAGGCTCGAGCGATTCCTCTCGGACGTTGACGGGGCGGTGAACGATGCGCCGCGGGATGTCCTGGAGTCGACCGGCGAGCCGATCGGACCGTCGCCCGAGTGGGTCTGGCAGCCGGGGAAGTCGGGGGCGGTCACCGTCGCCGGCCCGCGGGACCCGAGGCCCTGGGCCCGATCTCTCGACGCTCGCCCCCGCCCTCGCACGGCCCCGGACGATGACCCCGGCGCGGGCGTCGGCTTCGCGGCCATGCTCAGTCTCGACGACCGAAGCATCCAGCCCGGGTCGGCGGCCGAGGCCGAGACAGGCCTCACGGGTTGGGCGCGGCCGCTCGCCGGTGCGCTGGTGATCTCGTCGCTGGTCTTCGCGGTGCGGGCCGCCTGGAATCGCCGGCGCGTCGGCCAGTCCCGCCCGATCGATCGGCGAACGCAGGTCGTCCGCTCCTCGCGCCTGACGCGTCGTCCGGAAACATCGAGATCCCTCCGAGCGCGGGACAATCGCAGCCAGGATCTCCCGCCATGGCTCGCCGAACCGAGTCCTGGGCGGTGGCCTTCGCCGATTTGAAGGCCACCGCGAAAGTCGGGCCCAGCGAGGTCAGGCCAAGAGCCCTGGCCCGGCCGGTCGCGGGTCGATGTCGGATCAGCCCTTGGCCTTGGCCGCGCGATTCCGCTTGCGGGTCGCGGCGGCCTTCTTCGCGGAGGCGGAGCGCTCCTCGGGCGAGCGCGCGGCCGAAGCGGCCCCGCCCCGCTTCCCGCCGATCTTCCCCCCCTTCTTGCTGGAGACGTTGGTATCGGGCTTGCCCCGGCCGCCGCCGGACTTGTTGCCGCCACCCGTCTGCTTGTTCACGGTGGCCCAGGCCCGCCGCTCGGACTCGTTCTCGGGAACCCCACGATCCTCGTAACCCTCGGCGATGTGCTCGGCCTGACGCTTCTGCTTGTCGGTATACTTGGACTTGTCGCCCCTGGGCATGGCTTGCCTCCTCGACGATTCGACGCACGGAACTTGCCAGGACTTCACCTACGCCGATATGATCGTGCAGCAGATGGCGTGCCAGGTCGCGCTCAGATCGAGCCGCAATTCCCACCCTCGACCCGGTTCGAGGAAGTCGTGCGTCACCCGGGCCCGATCCGCCAGAAGCTCGCTGGTGCGCCGATGATCCATCATCAACTCGGATCAAGCCTCAATCGAGGAGTTTCGATCGCGCAAGTCCGAAAGCTCGTTCGGGGGGTGGATGAGGCCCGACCGGGATACCGGGTCGGAATCCACCGGCCCGACTATGACAGGGCGGAGGCTGACATGAGCGTGATCCCGACGGAGCTCCAAGGTCCAAACATCGCGGCGCCCCGGGAGACGACCGGAGGGGCCGCCGCCGCGCCATCGGCCGCGCCGCGCCGGTTGCCGCCGGCCCTGGTGGCCGCGGCGGCGATCACCGGGTTGTCCTTACTGGCCGCGACCGCCGCCGCGGCCTTGGCAGTTCGGGCCGACCGCGCCGAGCGCAGTGCCCGCGTCGATCTCGATCGGGCGCTCGCCGCCGAGGCCGCGGCCCGCCGCGCCCGCGACGCGGCGAATGCCGCCCGCGCGGCCGAGGCCCGGGCTCGCCGCCGGGCCGACGCCGACGAGCAGGCCACCCGCCTCGCGGCCGACAGGATCCGGGCCATCGATCGATTCCTCACCGAGGAGCTGCTGACCGTCGAGGATCCGGGGGCCGGCGCCGCGCGAGGCGGCGTCACGCTCCGGCGAGCTCTAGACCGTGCCGCGGCCGACCTGGGGCAGCGGTTCCGCGATCGCCCGGAGATCGAAGTCGCCATCCGGCGGACCCTGGCGCGGGCCTATCACGGCCTCGGCGCCTACGAACAGGGCGAGGTCCAGTGGCGCGCCATCGCCGAGATCGAGAAGCGACGGTCGGGCCCGGAGTCGGCCGAGGTCTGGGGGGCCCTCGGTGAGGTCGGCCACATGCTCCGGCACCTTGGCCGCCACGACGAAGCCACGCGGCTCCTGAAGCAGGCCATGGATGGTCTGAGCCGTCTCCTCGGCCCCGAGCATCCCGAGTCGCTCGACCTGATGGCGAACCTCGCCGTCGCCCAGCGCGACGCCGGGCGCCCGGACGATGCCCTCGCGCTGCTCGCGAGCATCCTGACGACCGTCAAGGCGAAGCTGGGCCCCGAACACCCCGGCACCATCACGGCGATGCATCGGCTCGCCGGCGCCTACCGCGAGGCCGGGCGCCTGGACGATGCCGTCGCTCTCTACGAGGAGACACTTCGGCTCACGAAGGGCAAGTTCGGCCCCGACCACCCCACGACGCTCACCACCATGAGCAACCTCGCCTCGACGTACCGGGACGCCGGCCGGTCCGGCGACGCCATCTCCCTGTACGAGGCGGCCCTCGCGACGATGAAGGCCAAGCTGGGCGTCGCGCATCCCACGACGCTCACCACCATGAGCAACCTCGCGGAGTCCTACCGCGCCGCCGGCCGTCTGTCCGAGGCCGTCGCCCTGCACGAGGCGGCCCTCGCGCCGATGCGGGCGACGCTGGGCCCCGAGCACCCCTCCACGCTCACCACCATCAACAACCTCGCGCTGGCCTATCGCGCTTCCGGAGACCCGGGCCGCGCGCGATCCATGCTCGAGCAGGTACTCCGCCTCGCGCGGGACAGGCTGGGGCCCGAGCATCCCACGACGCTCATCACCATGGAGAACCTGGCGGGGATCGATCAGTCCGAAGGCCGGCTCGACCGGGCCCTGCCGATCTTCGAGGAGGTGATCCGTCTCGAGAAGGCCAGGCTGGGCCCCACCCATCTCCGGACGCTCACGACCGCGAACAACCTGGCGTTGGCCTATCGCGACGCCCGGCGACTGGACCGGGCCATCGCGCTGTACGAAGAGACGCTCCCCCTGATGAAGGCCAGCCTGGGTGCCGAGCACCCCCGGACGCTGACCGCCATGAACAACCTGGCGGAGGCCTACCAGGCCGGCGGCCGGCTCGACCGGGCGTTGGCCTTGCACGAGGAGACGCTGCGGCTCACCCGGGCGAAGCGAGGCGCCGACCATCCCGCGACCGTCGCCAGCACGGCCAACCTGGCCCTGACCTACCTGCAGGCCGGCCGGCCCAAGGACGCGCTGCCGCTGCTCCAGGAGGCGCTCGCGCGGACGAAGGCGAGGTCCGGGCCCGACCACCCCGACACGATTGCCCTCACGGACAACCTCGCGCTGGCCGAGGTGCGGGCCGGCGATGTGGTCCGGGCCGAACCGCTGGTCCGCCAGGTCCTCGGGCGCCAGAAACAATCCGGCGCCGGGCCGGATGTCATCGCGAGAACGTCGGCCCTGCTGGGACTGTGCCTGCTCAGGCAGAACAGGGCCGCCGAGGCCGAGCCGTCCCTGCGCGAGTGCCTGACGATCCGCGAGAAGATGATCCCCGACGAATGGCCGCGATTCAACGCGATGAGCCTGCTGGGAGGCTGCTTGCTCGGCCAGAAGAAATACGCCGAGGCCGAACCCTTGATCCTCCGGGGCTACGAAGGGATGAAGACCCGCGAGGCGTCGATCCCGATCGCCGCCCGATACCTGCTCCCCGAGGCCGGCGGACGGATCATCGCCCTGTACGAGGCCTGGGGCCGCAAGGACCGGGCCGACGATTGGCGGGCCAAGCTCCAGCCGGACGGCAAGGCCGGCGACAAGGGCTCGTCGGAGCCGGCGCCCCGTTGACGCATCGGCATCTCAGTCAGGCTTGGCGATCTGCGGCCGAGGCGTTACGATGTCCGCCAAGGAGGGAACCGCCATGCAAACAATCGCCCTGTCCGAATCCGCCGTCGCCGTGCTCCGGTTCGAGATCAAGGGATGGCGGGCGAAGAACCGGGAAAGCCGGCTACCAGCCTACCGCGAGCTGGCCGCGGCCGGGGTCCTGGAGCCGGTGCCGGGATCGGAGATGGAATACCGCTTCACCGCGGCAGGCATGGAGCATCGCGACGCGATCCTGGAGAGGGAGGCGGATCGGATCGAGCGGGAGCGGTTCGAGCCGCCCGACACCAGCGATCTTTCGGAGGCCGCCAGGGCACTGTTCCGTCGCCATCTAGCGGGGGATGACGAGGTGACCGAATCCGATCGGGTCGCCTACAGGGAGTTGGCCGCCGCGCGGATCATGATCCCATTATCCGGGTTCGCCACCGGGCCGGAAGCTCGGTATGTCTTGACCTACTGGGGTTGGCACATGCGGTCTGAAATCGCCCAGACGGCCCCCGCGCGGGAAGGGGCCCGAGAGGTCGATCCGCAACCTACCTCTTCCATCCCCTTTCCATCTCCCGGCAGATCGCCCGCGCCGCTTCGCTGATCGGGAGCGCCGTCTTCGGCGCGGCTTTCAAAGCCTCCGCGTGACTCATGCCATTCCGGTGTTCTTCGTATTCGTGGGCGATGATAGCGTCCATCCTGTCACGCAGGCGTGAGCGCTCGAACAGCCTCGCGGCCTTCTCGTCGTAATCGGCCTTCAACAGGTCTGTGTCGAGTAGCCCCGAATCGACGATGAGGCGGCCATCCGGGGAGTAACGACCTCCCACCGTCCCGTGCGGGTGGAAGGCGGACCATCGGATGCCATGGGCTTTGTCGGGCATGCCGATCCGATTGGGATGAATGCCGAGTTCCGTCATCCGTTGCTCCGCCGCATAGCTCAACGGCACCGAGTACCGCTCGGCGAAGTCTCGGGCGTGCGCCGCCAGGTCATGCCACATGGGCCGCGCCGAGGGCGGCGTGCCGATCATCGCGGGCCTGCGGAAGAACTCACGGATGCGTTTGAACGGATTACGCATGCCGAAACGATTTCATACTTTTCGGCATAAGGCAGACCGCCCGCCACTCGCCGCACCCGGGCGCAACGGGAAAGGCCGCTCCCGTCGGCCTATAACTCGCCCTTGACCCCAAGATCGTGGAAGTAGTGGGTGACCTTGTCCTGGTTCTCCAGCAGCCAGTCGATGGTCGGCTCGCGGCGCATCGCCTTGCGGATCACCTTGGCGGTCGCCTCGCGGTGGACGTCGAAGAGCGCCTCGTGGTCGAGGTCGTCCTGGTTGACCACCGAGGGGTCGAGCCAGACCGAGTAGATGATCCCCAGGTCGTCGACCTTGTCGCGGGGGATGTCGCCGGCGCGGACGGCGTCGAGCACCCCGTGGGCGATCGCCGCCTGGACCGTACCCATCAGAATATTCGTGTACTTCCCGCTTTTGACCGTCACCTTGCTCACCATCACGGTGGCCGGCTTCACTTGCACGTCGCTGCTCAAGATCGCGAAGACCCGCGAGTGCCCCTTGACCTGGTCGCCGATCAGGTTGGCCAGCGCGTGCCCCACCGGGCCGTCCAGCTCGCCGATGACGATCTCCGGCTCGGCGCACAGGTAATCCTCGGCGCCCTCCACCAGGGCCTCGCCCGTTCGCATGATGATCCGTTCGCTCATTGAGATCGCCTCGAGTCTCTCAGGTCGGGAGGGCATCGCCCACCGGTGATGGCCCCGTACTGCGGCCCCTGTCCAGTCGAAGGAACGAGGGCCTCAACCAGTATGACGGCCCGAGCCCGTCGAGGGAACCGGCATCATCCGGGCCGAGATCAGGCCGAGCACCTCGTCCAGGCAATCGACCAGGAAATCCGCATCGTCGCGGTTCAGGCACATCGGTGGCTTGATCCGGAGCGTGTTGCCGGCCAGGCCGCCCTTGCCGATGAGCAGCCCGCGCTCCTTGCACAACTCCAGCACGTCGGCCGTCTCGGCCGTCGCCGGCTCCTTCGACCGCCGGTCGCGTACCAGCTCGGCGCCCAGCATCAGCCCCATGCCGCGGACCTCGCCGATGAGCGGCTGACGCTGCTGGAGCTCCAGGAGCCGATCCTTCAGGTGCGCCCCAACGGCCCGGGCATTCTGCTGGATACCTTCACTGTCGATGACCTCGAGCGTCGCCAGTCCCTGCGTCATCGAGATCGGGTTACCGCCGAACGTATTGAAGTGGACCCGATTGGTCATGACGCGGGCGATCTCCGGGCGCGCGACGCACGCGCCCAGGGGCGCCCCGTTGCCGATCCCCTTGGCCATGGTGACCAGGTCGGGCGTGACGCCCCAGTTCTCGAACCCCCAGAAGGCCGTCCCGGTCCGGCCGAATCCGGTCTGCACCTCATCCGCGATGCAGAGCCCGCCGTGCTCGCGGACGATCTGGTAGACGATCTCGAAGTACTCGCGCGGCGGCGTGACCACGCCACCGACCCCCTGGATCGGCTCGGCGATGAAGCCGGCGACCTCGCCGGACGTCTCGTATCGGATCACATCCGCGACGTCCCGCGCGCACTTCACGTCGCAGCTCGGATACTCCAGGCCGAATGGGCAGCGATAGCAATAGCCGGGCGCCGCGTACTTCACGCCCACCGTCGGGCTCGACTTGAACTTCCACGTCCCATGCGCGGTCAACGCCATCGCGGCCTGGGTACCGCCGTGGTAGCCGTTGCGCAGCGCGATGACCTCGTGGTTGCCGGTGAACTCCCGCGCCGAGAGGATGGCGATCTCGTTGGCCTCGCTCCCGGAATTCGTGAAGTAGCTGACCGACAGCCCGCTTTTCTCGGGCATGTGCTCGGCGAGCTTCCGGCCCATCTGCGCGACCGCGGGATGGAGATAGATCGTCGTCGTATGCTGGAGCCGGCCGATCTGCTCGCGGACCTTCTCGACGATCCTGGGATGACAATGGCCCACCGAGACGGTGACGATCCCGGCGAAGGCGTCGAGGTACTGCTTGCCGGTCTCATCCCAGACGTACTGCATATGGCCTTCCGCGATCAGCAGCGGCTCGCGGTAATACGTGATCAGACCGGGCGTGAGATACTGCCGGCGCATCGCGAGCACCTCGTCGCGCGACGGTCCGTCGTAAGTGGCCGGCGCGTGCGGGGAGGCGGGAAGTCGAGCCCGGGTCGTGCCGGACGCTGTCGCATCGGTCGTCATGCGAGTTCTCTTCTGGAATCCGGAATCTGGAATCCGGAATCTCTCTTCGGACGTGGCGCGACCGCGTCTGGAGGGAGGGCGCTGCACCAGGCGGCCAGTCGCTGATTCGCCGGATCTTAAGACGTTCGATCGCCGCGTGCAATCCGTCCAATCGGTCGCGAGCCCGCCCGCCGTGGGTCGTCATCCGGGTTGGCGGGCAACCGCCACGGCCGCTCTCTGGAAGGGCCCAGGATAGGCCCGCAGCCGCACTCGGCCGTGGCCCGGAAGATGCCGGGAAGCGATAACCAGCTTGAGATGGCAACACTGGGTCCTTGTCGCGAAGCGAGTTTCGTTCTACGATGTGCAAAGGTTAGGTGAAGAATCGGTTGTGAAACGATGGACAAGTGGACGGTGACGTCCAGTACCGAATTTGAACGGAGTTCCGACGGCGAGAGAGTTGGATCGCCGTCGAGTCCCCAGGCGAGGCTGAAGTGATCGTCCCGCGAACCCGCGAACCCCACCCGAAGTTCAAGCCGTTCGATCTTCGCCTCCATCTCTCGGCGCCCTGGCTGCATCGGCCGCCGCGGCCGCTGCACAGGCGGATCCACTTCAACGCCCGCGAGGAGGCCCTGGTCGAGCGGATCAAGCGGCTGAAGAAGGAGGCGGGCTCGCATTCCCCCAGCGCCTGGACGCTCGCCAAGCAGATCCCGGAGCTGCGCCTGAAGGTTGACGCCTGCTTCCTGTCGAATCCGTACGCGACCAACCTCTTCCTCATGCACTTGCACCGCGAGGTGATCCGGCCGAGGAAGCTCCGCGCGCTGCTGGAGCTGTACCCCTCGCAGAACCGGGTGATCGCGGCCAAGCTGGGCGCGTGCTCGACCTCCAGCCCGACTCGATCTTCGTCGGCAACGGCGCCGTCGAGATCATCCAGGCCATCCTCCACCGACTGACGCGGGAGAAGATCCTGGTCAACCTCCCGACGTTCTCCCCCTACTACGAGTTCGCCCGGCCGGACACGCGGGTCGTCTTCAACGTCCTGTCCAAGGAGGAGGAATTCCGCTTCGACCCCGAGCGGTATCTCGAGCTCGTCCGCCGCGAGCGGCCCGACACGGTCGTCTTGATCAACCCGAACAACCCGGATGGAGGCTACATCTCGTACGCGCTGATGCTCGAGCTGCTGGAGGCGCTGCGCGACGTCCCGAACGTGATCGTCGATGAGAGCTTCATCCACTTCGCCTGCGAGGGCATCGGTTACGCGTACTGGAGCGTGGCGGACGAGGTCGAGCGATACCCGAACCTGACGGTCGTCAAGAGCATGTCCAAGGACTTCGGGGTCGCGGGCATCCGCGCCGGCTACGCCGTGATGGCGCCGGAGCGAGTCCGGACGCTCCTGGACAACGGCTACCTGTGGAACTCGTCGGGCCTGGCCGAGTACTTCTTCGACCTGTACTCCCGGCCGGATTTCCAGGAGCGCTACGAGCGAGAGCGCGTCCGGTTCATCCGCAACTCCCACCGCTTCTTCGCCGCGCTGGCCAGGATCCAGGGGCTGCGCGTCTACCCGACTCACGCCAACTTCGCGCTGGTGGAGCTCGAGAACGACCTGAGCGCCGAGGACCTCGTCTGGCGGCTGCTCGTCCGCAGGGGGGTCTACACCCGGACCTGCGACGACAAGAAGGGCCTCGAGCCCGGCAAGTTCCTCCGGATCGCCGCCCGCAACCGCCCCGAGAACAGCTACATCATCCGGTCGCTCCGCCGGCTGATCGGCTGACTCCTTCGAACCACGGACAATCTCATTCCGTCGGACGTCGATCATAGAGCACTTAACGTTTGCATGGCAGCGACACGAGGAACCCCCCCTATCCCCCCCTTCGTAAGGGGGGGATCAAGAGGAGCGGACCTCTCGCAGTCCCCCCCTTACAAAGGGGGGGTCAGGGGGGGTCGAGGCTTCAGCCCGGCCTCGAGGCCGAACCACGGCGGCCATCCATTCCTTAACCGCTCTG
Organism: uncultured Planctomycetota bacterium; assembly: GCA_963815795.1. Classification (GTDB taxonomy): domain Bacteria; phylum Planctomycetota; class Planctomycetia; order Isosphaerales; family Isosphaeraceae; genus JAKAUH01. Next base: position 753,390 of record CAWFIC010000019.1, read on the forward strand.
GACGGTCGATCCAAGGCCCCTCAGAGTTCCAGCTCCCAGGTCTCTCCGACGAGGTCATGGCCGAAGCTGTGGTGCGGCTCCTCGCGGCCGAGGCGATATCCGGCCGCGGCGTAGATCTTGCGGGCGGGGCGCAGCAGGCTCTGGGTCCAGAGGATGATCTTGGAGTAACCCACCTGGCGAGCGAACGCGGTGCACTCCTCGACCAGGCGCCGGCCGATCCCCATCCCGCGAGCTCCCGGCTCGACCAGAAGCAGGCGGAGTTGCGCCACCCGTTTGGAGTGCCGGACGAGGAACACGCATCCGACATTCTGCCCCTCGCGCTCGGCGATCCAGCAGCGCTCGACCTTCGGGTCGAATCGCCGGATGAACCTGGCCACGATCTCGGCGACGAGGGCCTCGAACGATTCGTCCCAGCCATACTCTCGGGCATACAGGACGCCATGCCGATGGACCACCCATCCCATGTCGCCGGGACGGTGTGGTCGGAGGAGATAGGGCACCGATCGTTCCTGGCGGCCGCCCAGCAGCGATTCGATCGCGCGCATCGATTCGACCAGCCGATCCTGGTCGGCGACGGGCAGCCCGCCCACCATCGCGCGGATCTCATCGCACGAGCGGACATCGAGCAGTGAGAACGCCTCCCGGCCCTTGTCCGTCAGCGCGAGGAGGCTCCGGCGACGATCCGCCGTCGAAGCCGCGCGACTCACCAGGCCGCTCTTCCGGAATCGCTGCAGGATCCGACTCAAGTAGCCCGGGTCCAGTCCCAGCTCTCCGGCCAGCACGGTCGCGGTCGGAGCGTCGGCGTGCGCCAGCTCGAAGAGCACCCGGGTCTCGGTCAGCGAGAACTCGCTCTGCAGGAATCCTTCGCGCAAGACGCCGATCCGCTTCGTGTAGAAGCGATTGAACCGCCTCACGGCCTCGACCCGCTCTTCGCTGACGGCGTTGGTGACCATGCCGGCGAGGATAGCCAAGATACTTGCCAAAGTCAACGGATTGATTGACCCAGGCAATGAATCGGCGTTCCGAGCCGTCGACGGGTCGGTGCGACCTGCGTCACCATCGCTGCATTCGCGCCGTGGAAAGACGCTCTCAAATCCGGACGCTCCGGCGACGGGAGACCTCGGTGACCGGCCGCGATCTCCCGGCCGACGGGCCGATCGGCGTCCCGGGTGCAATCGCGTTCCTGCTCCCGCCCCTGCCCGAACCGCCCGCCCGGCTGCCGGCGGTCGGGTGGGTGAGGTCGGTCGGGTCGCGGCCGGCGGCGGGCCGGGCGGTCGGCGGCCCCGAACGGAGCGAAGAAGGCTGGCGGGCCCGAGCGGCCCGGGCGGGTCTGGGTCCGGGAAAACAAGCTGCGTCCCCGTCCCGTGTCTCGGCTGGAACGCCTGCTCCGGCTTGGGCGTCGCCGACGGCGTCTGGATCCTCGCCGCGCTGAGCCCGCCAACTTCGTCGAGTGCATGAGGGTGACGCGCGGTATAATCGCTGGGGGGCTCGCGACGTGGGCGGGCCCCGAGTGTGCATCCATCCCGGCGATTTGGAGGAGGGCTCCAGCCATGTCCGTCGTGAAGCTGCGGATCGGCCCGGCCGACCACGGCCGACCCATGACCCTCGACGAATTCCTCGAGGCCGAGGAAGAGCCGGGGTATCGCTACGAGCTGGCCGGAGGAGTCCTGGAGGTGAGCGAAGTCCCGGACGACGATCATGGGCAGGTGATCGATCATCTTCGCGAGGCGATCAGCCTCTACCGGCGCGACCATCGGGATCGGATCATCCGGATCGCCCACTCCGGCGAGGTGCGCCTGATCATCCCCGAGCTGGAATCCGGCCGCCATCCCGACCTGGCCATCGTCTTCCGGGGTGCCCCGGTCAACGCGCGGGGCCGCCGGATCCCCCAATGGGTCAGCGAGGTCGTCTCGCCGGGCAAGAAGGCCCGCGAGCGGGATGACGAGGCCAAGTCCGAGGAATACCTGGTCCTGGGCGTCAACGAGTACTGGATCATCGACCCTCGCGACCGGACCGTGACCGTGCGCATCCGCGTGGAGGGGCCGGAGGGCCCGTCGTGGTCGGAGCGGGTCTTCGGCGGCGATGAGGTGATCGTCAGCGCGCTGCTGCCCGGCTTCCAGGGGACGGTCGCCGAGCTCTGGGCCGGCGTCGAGCTCGAGGACGATAACGGCGATTGATCGCCGGACCCCAACCTGCGTCAGGACCCGACGACCCCATCCTTCTCTCCGGGAGCGACCGGCGTCCCGGCCGTCGCCGCGTCGGACCTCCTGGAGCCGGCCGACCGGCTCCGGCGAACGCGTTCTCCCCGTCATGGGGGGCCGGGCAAACTATTAGCTGCGTCCCGTTCCGCGTCATGGGGGGCCGGGCAAACTAGCTGCGTCCCGAATGGCGTGAAGATCCCGCAAGCTACCGCCCGCCAAAGAGTTAGAAACATCGTATTGCATTTACGATAACAAGTCATACTATCACCGCCGTTGCCGACCACCCACCCGGCGATTATCCATTATATCATAAGCATTCCATCACAAGTCTCCCTGACCCGTCCCCCTCCCCATTGCATCAAAGTACAATGGTTTTCCACATCCGTCGATCTCGCTGGCTCATGCCGCCAAGTCCTTCTCCCTCAACCGCTTGCGCAATTCGGCCCGCGGCACCCTCATCAGGTCGAACTGCTTCGGCCGCCGCTTCCTACACCGCGGCTCAGACCGCTCGGGACGCCACGGATTGACGACCAACTCCGGCATCTCCTCACCCGCCTCCGCCCCGCGCAGCCACCGCAGCGCGTCGATGAAACTCACTCGGTCCGCCACCACGCCCTGACGGCCCGCCGCCGTGCACATCGTCACCCGCACCAGGTTGTACGCCACCGCGTACATCGTCAATTCCTTGAGCACACCCTCCACCGTCATGCATTTCAACACATCCATCTTCATCGTTTGCTTGAGCGCTTTCAAATGCTCCTCCACCCGCCACCTCGTCCCATAAAGTTCCGCCAGCGCATCGGCGGGATACGCCACGGCGTCGGTGAGCGTCGTGACGAGCGTCACCTCCCGCGTCCGAAACCCCGGCACCTCGATCCGATACCGCAGTTCCCGCACCACGATCGACTCGGGCAAGGTCTGATACTCCGCCGCGCTCATCCGCTCGGGACGCTGTGCCGGCTTGAAGTATTCGACCAACTGATCGGTCAATCCGTAGGCCCGAATCCACCGGCTGCGCGGCATCCCCTTGGGGACGCCCTTCTGACGCGGATGGGCGTGGGCGCGGCCCGGCGTGAAGTTGACGATCTGCTTCTGGTGCAGGCGAAACACGGCATGAATCCCTTGGCTGATCACCAGCGCCAGGCTGGCGAACGAGCAGAAGCCGCGGTCGGCCACCAGCACATCCCCGGCGGTGAGCCAGCCGAGCACACCCGCCAGGCCCGCGAAGTCCTGCGTCCGCAATGGCGCCGCGTTGACCTCCAACAGCAACCCGGTGCCGGCATGGAACAGCGCCAGCAGGTGGGCCACGGGGAAGCCGCACCCTTTGGCCTGGTTGCCAGGCTGGCCGAAGTGCGCCTGCAACGCCGGGGTGTCGGGCATGGAGAACGACGAGCCGTTGACCAGGAAGGTGCGATGGCCGCGCCAGCGGCCGATGGCCTGGGTGTCGGGGATCAGGGCGCGGACGATCTCGCGGAGCGTGGCGCGGAAGACGGCCAGGGGGAGCCGGGCGCGGGCCTGGCAGAAGGCGCTGGCGGAGAAGGCACGGCCGGCCAGGAGCGAGACGTGGGTCAACGCGGTGTTGCCGTGGAAGACCTGGATGAGAAACCAGTGGATGATGGCCGCCGGGGTCAAGAGGCAGGAGTCGCACCAGGTGTGTCCGGCGGCACGGCAGGCGGCGAGGATGACGTCGTCGCCGAGCCGGGCAGCGAGGTCTTGTCTCAGTGCGTGGAGGGTGTTAGAAATCCGGTGATGCATCGCGGGGCCTCCTGTGCCATGGTGTCGGGGAAAAATACCATGGTGCACGGAGGCCCTGGTCATCTCAAGAGTCAAGGCCACTTGGGTTTAGCGTCCTTAACGCCATTCAGCTGCGTCCCCGTTCCGCGCTACTAGCTGCGTCCCCGTTCCGCGCAGGCTGCGTCCCCGTTCCGCGCCTAGCTGCGTCCCCGTTCCGCGCTCATGGGGGCCGCGCAAACGAGCTGCGTCCCCGTTCCGCGCTCTGCCGCTGCGTCCCCGTTCCGCGCTGCGTCCCCGTTCCGCGCAGTGCGTCCCCGTTCCGCGTCCTCCTAGCTGCGTCCCCGTTCCGCGTCCTCGTCCCCGTTCCGCGTCCTAGCTGCGTCCCCGTTCCTCGTCCCCGTTCCGCGTCCCCGGCCCGGCCGGGTTGCCCCGGGCCCGATCCGACGGGCCGGCGGAGGACCGCCAGGACGGACCCGGATCCGAACGGGCGATGCGACGGGCCGGGCGGGCGGACGGCGGAAAATATGAAGCGACGCCAATTTCCTGTGAAGCGACACCAATTTCCTGTGAAGCGACACCAATTTCCTGCCAATTTCCTGTGAAGCGACACCAATTTCCTGCTTGGCCCGCCGGGGCGGTCAAGCTTCGTTGCCCTCGGCCTTCGCCCGACGCCGACGCGGCGGCAGGATGTCCTTGACGGCGATCCGGCCGACCACCCGGCCGCGGATCACGACGGGTACGGACTGCCCCTCCCCGAAGAACTCCGGCGGCCCATAGCCTTCCGGGCCCCGGCGCGTGTAGACCTCGATCCGGCGGGCGTTGACGTTGACGATCCAGCACACGGGAATTCCCGCCGGCCCGTAGACCTCGACGGCGAGCCGGTGATCGTCCGCCAGGCTGGAGTCGGCGATCTCGACGACCAGGGCGATGTCGCCCGGGCCGGGATGGCGCTCGTAGTCCTCAATCTTCCCGCGCACGATGCAGCGATCGGGCTCGGGCTCGCTGTCGCGGCCGGGCATCGGGATCCGCACGGGCTTGCCCGGGCGGACGTGCCAGCCGCGCGGGATCACGCGATCGAGTTCCCGGCCACAGCGTAGGTCCGCGATCGTGTGCGGCGGATTCTGGGTCATCTTCTCCACCAGGTATCCGTTGATGAGATGGAACCGGTTGCGACCCCGGAAGGCGCCCGAGGCCACCAGCGCTTCGTATTCCTCCACTGTCATCCGATAGAGCCGCGACGGGATCCAGGCCGGCATCGCGGCCGCCGGGGGCATCGTCGACGTGGTCGTGGACATGGGATCGTTCCTCCCGTTCAGGTCTCGGGTGATGGTGATCTCCCGGCCATGGCCGGTACCCCCGGTCGTCTACACGGCCAACCGAGATCATACCATGAACGCGGCTATCGGCGCCCCTCAGTCGAAACAGGTTGGCTCGCTCGATGCCTTCTTGGGGCGGCCGGGCGGCCGGCGGGTCCCCGGTCGGTGCCGGGCCCGGCGGCTCGGTGGGCCCGGCCCGGGCGCGGCCGCAGCCGCACCCCGGCGGTCCGGTGGGGGAGGGGCCGTCGGACGCGGATCGGCAGACTCCGGCCCCGACCGGCCCCGGGGCGAAACCGGCCGGCGGACGGACCGGGCCGAACCGAGACGCCCGCGGGCGGGACCGGCCCGAAAAAACCCGAAACCTGGCCTGACCCGGACCGCCCCGTGGTCTGACCCGGACCGCCCCGGACCGCCCTCGGACCGCCCATGGTCTGACCCGGACCGCCCCCGGACCGCCCAACGCTCGCGACGACTCGCCGGGCTGGCCATCGAGCGGGTGTCGTGATGCGGTCGATGCGATGGATCAATGCGGCGGCTCCGGCGAGCGTGCCGGGGGATCCCGGTGCCGCGCCGGAGCCGCTTGCGAGTCCCGATCGACGGTGGGAATCAGGCCGCTCACGCGATGATCGGCCCGACCGACCCGTTGGGCGGGGACGTGCCCGTGAAGGGGTTGACGACGCCCGGCGCCGCCGGCCCGCCCAGCGCGTTGGGCGGTGGCGTCTGGCTCGTGGCGGGACGCGCGACCAGCGGCGCGATCGACCCGTCGTACGGCTCGAAGATGGGCTTGCTGCCGCCGGGGAGCGACCCGCCCGGCGAGTGGTGGTGGTGATGGGGCAGGTTCGGGTACGCGATCGCGGCGCCGGTCACGCTGTCGCTGGCGATGATCGGCCCGACCGACCCGTTGGGCGGGGGCGACTGGTTCGCCAGCGGATGGGCCGCGGCATGCGCGGCTATCGCGCTGATCCCGGAGAAGCAGCGCCCGATTCTCGAGGGGCGACGCCGCGCCACCGATCGACGGAACGAACAGATGCCGACGGCGACTCGCAATATGCCGACCTGCCGATCGCAGGGAAGTGTTCGATGCGCACAACATGATTGAACCTCCTGAAGGTTTGTGTGGGAACTCGTGATTCTCCGGCGTCCGGATCAAAGGGGTCGGGAACCGGTCCGGATTAAAGGGGTCGGTAACCGTTTCGACTTTTCGGCGGATCAAAGGGGTCCGGGGGGATCAAAGGGGTGCGGGCCTCCGGAAAGGGGTCTGTCTCCGGAGAGGGGTCTGACCCTCTCGGTGCCCCCGGAAAGGGGTCTGATCCTCTCGGTGCCCCCTGACCCTCTCGGTGCCCCGACCCTCTCGGTGCCTCCCGGCGACGACCAAGCTGGTGCACTGGCGACGAAGCGCGACAGCGTCTTCATGGCGTCCTCAGGCGGGTTGGCGGCTCAGCAGCCAATTCTGCCGTGAGGACGCCGTCCCTGCTCATCCTTTGTGATTGCGGCCATGCCGCGTTAGGCGTTACGAAAGCACCGGCGGGGAGACCGCCGTCACGCTCGCCGCGATCGAGCCACCGCCGGCAGCTCGGCGATCGGCAGCATGCCCTCGATCAGGGCGTATGTCGAGGAGGAGCTGCTGACCTGCATCCCCTCCGACTGGAGCTCGAGAGGGCCGTGTCGAAGTCGCTGCCCGAGGCGATCTTCAGGCTGACCTCGACGCTGGTGCCGCTGATCTGCAGGAGCTTGTCGCTGGGCTGGCTGGGCGTGAAGCTGGAGCCGCCGCCCTGCCTCTCGAACTCCTGGTACATCGACTGGAGCGCCGCGGCCACGTTGAGCGGCAGCGTGCCGGACGAATTCGAGCCCGATCCGGAATCCGAGCCCGATCCGGAATCCGATCCGCTCGATCCGGTGCCCGGGGCGGTCGTCACGATGCGCGGGCGTGGCCGATGTCGGGGGGGTGGCGCCTGTGGATGAGGGCGACGCTGCATTGGCCGAGGCCGACGTCGAGCCGCCGATGATCGTCGAGGTCAACCAGGCCGGCGGCGCGGATGGGCGGCCCTGGCGAGCTTCGCCTCGCTACGGTCGAGCTTCGCCTCATGCCGCGCCTCCATACGGTCGAGCTTCGCCTCATGCCGCGCCTCCATACGGTCGAGCTTCGCCTCGTGGCGGGCGGCCTGGACTTCGTGCCGGTGCTCGATGAACGCGGCCTTCGAGCCGGCGATGTCGGCCGCCGCGCCGGCGGCTGCCGCCGACAGCAGGAGCCGATCGTCGAGGGCTTCCAGGTTGAAGTTGGCCTGCCGACAGGTCCGCCGATCGCGTCGAAGAGTGGTCAACATGGCTGCGTTTCTTTCAAATCCGAGCGGCCTTGCGGCCGTCGAGGTGTCTGTTCGCCGGAGGGCCAATCAAAGGGGTCGCGACCCCTTTCCGGGCCTCTGCTGATTGCGACCGGAACGCCACGAAAAAAAGCCGACGTGGTCGAACACCCTGAGGTATGGACCACGTCGGCCTACTCGTCAACGAGCCCCCCGGCACGGCCGGGTTGCCCTTCATCTAGTCGCCCGACGGCATCTAATCGCCCATTAGAACGTGCAGATGTATAATAAGCAAGTATATTTTTACACAAAATTTGTGTTTTTTTTTCAGGCTTCTGGACATGCTGATAATAAGTCATCTTGCCAATCGCCGGCTCCGGGCATGCACCAAGTCAATGGCCGCGAACATCGGATTACATCGGCCGATGGGCGGCCAGACGCGATCTAGATCACTGGCGATCTGGCCCTCGCACTTGGAGCACCTTGCCATCGCGGAGGCGGGAGTCCGCCGAGATGCTGCGGGGGGCGCCGAAACGGGGACGCAGTGCGCCGTGAAAAGGTATAGGTCTTCAGTGGGTGAAATTCCCACCCGGCAACTGGTTCGCTCCAGCCGGTAGCAGTCGGAGCGGCGGTAGAGGCAACGAAGCCGTCGAAGCCTTCGACGTAAAGGGCCGCTTGGCGGTCCCGCGAGCAGGCAGGCCGTAACGCAAGTGAACATCCGACGAGGCCCCGAAAGGTTTGTCGTGGACGCCGACCCATCTGTGTCCTGGGGAAGGCCGTCGTTGCTGGCGACAGGAGACCGGCTGGAATACGCCGGCCCACGAGCGATCGGACCCAGCGAGTCCACCGGGGTACAGGAGACGGCACGCCCGTACACGGAGAACCTACGCAACACGGGAAGCCCCCTGCGATGACGGCGCGTGACCGCCAACCGGACGCCCGCGAGGGACAGGCCGGGTCGCGCGGGGGTGGCGGAGAGGTCCGTAGTACCGTCGAAGCCGGGCAATGCCGGTGGAGGGAAGGGGCCTCAGTTCAGAACCCAGGACGCGAAGGCGGCCCACGGCCGGGAGATTGGCGATGAGCCTAACACCTCCACCCAAGGTCAGGAAGCTCCAGGACGCCCTGCACTCGAAAGCCAAGGATGCGCCGGGCTATCGCTTCTACGCCCTTTACGACAAGCTGTACCGCGAAGACATCCTCCGCTTCGCCTACGACCGCTGCAAAGCCAACGGCGGCGCACCGGGCGTGGACGGGCAGGGCTTCGAGGACATCGAGGCGCAGGGGCTGGACGCTGGCGGGCGAATTGACGGAAGGACTGAGGAAGGAGACGTATCGGTCCCAACCGGTCCGACGGGTGAACATCCCTAAAGATGGTCAACCGGGTAAGTTTCGGCCGCTGGGGATTCCGATCCTTCGTTCATACTGCACCTCTTTGCAACGGGGTTGAGGATTGCTTGAACGGGTTCGGCCCTTCCCTGGGCTCCATCGCGGTCATGAGGCCGAACGGCGGGTCCAGGAACGACGCGTGGACTTGCGAAGGGGCGATGACCTCCGGCGTCAACCGGATCCACCAAGGGCCGTGAGACGCCGATTGGATGCCGTCCAGGAGACCCGACTGGCACCAATCGGCGATGGTGGAGACCGTCACATTGAGCATCTCCGCGGCGACCCGCGCCGTGCATCGTCCGTCCGCTCGGTGACCATCGACGCATGCCGCGGGCCGGTCGGGACAGCCACTCGGGATTGAATACATATATCTGAGCTGCTTGACGATGTTCGTCGTGAAGGGCGCCCGGTCCCGTCGCCGAAACGGGTCGCCGAAACGGGGACGGGTCGCCGAAACGGGGACGGGTCGCCAAAAAGGGGACGCAGGTCGCCGAAACGGGGACGCAGACGCCGAAACGGGGACGCAGTTAGGACGCCGAAACGGGGACGCAGTTAGTATCAGCGGGACGCCGAAACGGGGACGCAGGGACGCCGAAACGGGGACGCAGTTAGTATCAGCGGGACGCCGAAACGGGGACGCGGACGCCGAAACGGGGACGCAGTTAGGGACGCCGAAACGGGGACGCAGTGGACGCCGAAACGGGGACGCAGTTAGTATCAGCGGGACGCCGAAACGGGGACGCGGACGCCGAAACGGGGACGCAGTTAGAGACGCCGAAACGGGGACGCAGTTAGAGACGCCGAAACGGGGACGCAGTTAGTATCAGCAACGAGCTGCGTCCCTGTTCGTTTCTCAGCTGCGTCCCTGTGGTTTCTCTAGGACGCCGAAACGGGGACGCGGACGCCGAAACGGGGACGCAGTTAGGGACGCCGAAACGGGGACGCAGTTAGGGACGCCGAAACGGGGACGCAGGGGTCGCCGAAACGGGGACGCAGTTAGTATCAGCAACTAGCTGCGTCCCCGTTCGTTTCTATTTTCCAAACGGACGCGGGCCAGGAACTCCCGGACCGTGGCCCGGTAGTCGGCCGCCGGTTTGATTTCCTCGGGCCGACCGTTGTCGGCCGCCTCTCGAACTTCGCCCACTTGACCTCGGTATAGCGGGGAAACGTGCCTCGGATCGCCCGCATGATCTCATCGCGGGACGGGCCGCCAGGCAGGTGGCTGACCGTGACGTGGACGATCGCCACGTCCCGATCCGGGAGGCAGGCGGCCAGTCCGGGCAATTCGGCGGCAGGGTCGGCGATCACCAGCCTGTGCATCGGAGTGGCCGGGAGGGGGAGCGGCTCCGGGTCCCCGGCGAGCCCGGCGGGGCCGAACTCGACCAGCATCACTCCCTTCGCATCGTCCCGCTCGCCGAAGTCAAGCCGGTCGAGGCTCCCCGCGTACCAGACGTCCCGAAGCCCGCGGAGCGCTTGCTGCTTGTGAACATGCCCGAGGGCGACATACTGGACCCAACTCGGTCGGAACCCGGTGTCGAACACCACGTCGTCTTGCTCCGTGATTCGATACAAGCTGTGTGACAGCCCGGCCCCGGCGACATGCAGATGCCCGACGAGCACAGTCGGCAGTTTGGGGTCGACTTTATCCCTCGCCTGGCCCAGCCATTCCACGACCCGGCTGTTCAGGGCCCGATTCTCCTCGTCCTTGGTCCGGAATTTGCGAAAAATCAAGATCGACACTTGACAAACCGATCTTCATCAGAACACAATCGCCAAAATCTGAGTTGTCTCGTCGGCTTGCGAGGGGTCGATGAGGCCGAGCCAGGGTGGCCCGCGGCGTGCGAAAGCACACCAGCGGGCCTTTTTTTCTAGGGTGGCAAAAGTAGCTGGAGGCACCGCTGCTCCAACGCCCTGAGATAGCTGCCCGGGTCGTGGCGGAAGCGGCGCTGCTTTCGTCGCGACTCGCGCTGCGCGTCCAAGTCCGCACGCAGCTCTTGCCAGCGCAACACATAACCCGGACGTAAGACCAAGCCTTCGTCGGGGCGCAGCCGGGTCGCCAGACTCGAGATCACCCGTGCCGAGCCCATCACCACCAATCCGGGCGAGGCCCGACGCCGGCCACTGGCGGGCGTCATGATAACGATGGCTCCCAAAGGCGTGCTCCAGATCGTTATTCGTCCGCGGCAGGTCCGACGATTCGTAGCACTTGAACAAGCCTGGCCGGTAGCTCTTTGTCACTTTCAGGAAGTGCCGCAGGCCCTTCTGGACCGAGGGCTCATCGGTCGTGGCCGCTGCCTGCCGCATCCGCACCAGCAATTGCACCAGCCGACGCCGGACCTTCGAGGCCGGCAACTGCTCCCGGTTCTTGAGGATCCGGGCCACGCGATTGACCCACTTGTAGGCCTCCCGCACCGGCGGGAACAGGGCGGCTGTCTCCTCCAGCCCACGCCGCAGCAACTGCTGCAGACGCTTCAGACGAGAGGGCAAACTCCCCGCCAAAGCCGCCACCTGGTCCAAGCTGGCGGCGATCCGGCTCAGTCGGTCCTGCAGCTTCAGCCCCGCAGCGGCCAGCGGCGGCAAGCCGTCGTCGGTCAAGGCGGCACGCACCGCGGCGCAGTAGCTCCGTACAATGTCCGCCTCCTCGTCCTCCGGATCCGCCTCCGCCTGGCGTTCGATCCAACGGATTCCCCGGACTCGCTTCTTCAATTCCTTCTTGGCATGACGATCGGCCTCGGAGATCGGCTTGGCCGCCTCGCGAAGATAGTGGAAGTGACAGAGTTGGTGCGGCACGCCCTTCAGCGCCTGCCTGACGGCGTTGCGAATGCTCTCCTGGCCGTCGGAGATCACACCAGTGATCGGCACGGGCAGCCTGGGCACCTCGGTAATCAGGCCGGCCAGGTCCTTGGCGGTGGACGACAAGAGGCTCCTGGCCAGAAGGATCTCCCCGGAGAGGCAGTCACGCAAGACCCAGAGGACCTCGTGACCGACGTCGGGTTGCAGTCCATCGATGGCCAGGATGACGCGACGCTGCTGGCGAACAGGGGTCCCAGCCGCTTGGGGTCGGCGGTGGCGACGCCCTGAGTTCGTCGTAGCGGTCCAGGAGGTTGGTGACCGTGCGTTGCGAAACGACCAGGCCGCGGCGGGTCAGCCCCTGGTGGATCTCGGGGATGCTGCGGTGCTCGGCATATCGGAGCCGTCCGACAGTGGCCATGACATCGAGGCCGAACTCGTGATAGGGCAAGGCGAAGTGGGGTTCGGCCTCGGGCCGGTAGGGCAGACGGAACCGGGGGCAATCGGGATTGTGGCAGCGTCGGATGGCCAGCGTCAGATGCAGGACGCCGTCGAGCGTGGTGATGGTGCGGAAGTTGTTGTAGCGGGCCCGGAGCGGTTGCTGACATTCCGGGCAATCGCGCGTGACGGGACCAAGCTGAGGGCGCGATCGGGTTTGGGGCGCGGTCGTCGTCGCTTGCGCATGGAGGGCCTCCTTTTGTGGCTACCCCCTTTCTACGTTCCCGGTCTCAGCTAAGTTTGCCAGCCTAGAAAAAAACGACATCAAGCCGTGGATCGTCGAGTCCTGGTGCATCCCGCCCGACGCCGATGCCGAGTACGTCTGGCGCATGGAGGACGTGATCCAGACCTACTACTGCCCTACGACCCGAAGTATCCGGTGGTCTGCTTCGACGAGGCGAGCAAGCAACTGTTCGGCGAGGTGCGCACGCCCGGCGACGGCGACGGGGCTCCCGCCCAGGTGGACTACGAGTACGAGCGTAAGGGGGTCTGCCACCAGTTGCTGATGTGCGAGCCGTTGCGTGGCTGGCGTCACGTCAAGGTATCGCGCGGCGGACGCGGCAGGACTACGCCCGATGCGTGCGGGAGTTGGTGGACATGCACTACCCGCGGGCCGAGAAGATCCGGCTGGTGCAGGACAATCTGAACACCCACGACGGGGCCAGCCTGTATGAGGCATTCCGCCCGGAGGAAGCACGGCGGCTGCTGGACAAGATCGAGTGCCACTACACGCCCAAGCACGGCAGTTGGGTGAACATGGCCGAGACGGAGATCGGGATCATGAACGGGCAGTGCCTGGACCGGCGGCTTGACAACCAGGACGCTGATCGCGGCCGAAGTCGCTGCCTGGGAAGAGCAAGCGGAACGCTCAAAAGGCACGCATCCACTGGACTTTTACCCTCGCCGTCGGCACGGCAAAAACTACGGAAAATCTACCCGTCAAATGAAGATTGATGGCCCACTAGGTTCAACGCCCGGACCTGGGACCGCTTCTCCTGCTCCGACAGACCTCTCACGGTGACAGAGGGGCACTCGTAGCCCAGTTCCTCGGCGAACTGCGCCCTGGCGAGCGCCAAAACGGGGGCGCGAAACGGGGACGCAGTTAGTATCAGCAACTAGCTGCGTCCCTGTTCGTTTCTCCAGCTGCGTCCCTGTTCGTTTCTCCCTAGCTGCGTCCCTGTTCGTTTCTCTACTGGCCGTCAGCGGCAACCGTGCCCTGCGGCGTGCCCTGATCCAGATCGCGGACAACCTGATCCGCTGCAACCACCATTTCCGGGCGCTGGCCGCTTACTGGCTGGGCCTCAAGAAGGACAAGCGCGACATCCGGGTCAAGGTCGCCGACCGGTTCTGCCGGATCGCCTACCAGATGGTGGCGGGCGGCCTGGCCTACCGACACCCTTGCTCGCAGAAACGCCACTATGTAATCTCGAAATTGATCGTATTTTATAATGAACATAAAACGAGCATCGAGGAGACCAGGAGCGATCTCGACGCCGCGGTGGCGCGGTTGCCTCGCTCGGAGTACGCGAGCGAGGCCGCCCCGCTGGCGGCCGAGTGGGCCGCGCTGTCGTCGAGGCGGGGGACGGGTCCGCGGCGGCTCATCGAGATCCTCCCCGCCGTCTTGGCCAAGCTGGGAGGTGAACCGGTACAATCACCGACGTCAGGGGAGATGGCCCTAAGCGCGCCGGGCGAGTCGTCGAGGGTCCAGACAACGCCGTTTCAACTAAGGCGCAAGCCGTAACTAAGCGTGGCGCTCTGTCGGGTCACCAACGCCGGATCGGCAGTTTGGGGTCACTCCCCTGATAAACGAGTGTGGCGAGATGTGATCATATCCACGACAGAGAAGGCTCTTCGTCAACCCGCGGCACGCTCGATGCTCCGGTCATCAAACGTCCACTATCAGCCGGGTGGACCGTGGACGGTACGCGCGGCGAGCGATAGACTCGATCATGGCCAAATCCATATGGCAGTCTTGGTTTTTTGTTTTTCCCGAGGTGACGGACGTCCTCGTACTCTTCCTCGAGATGCGCCGCATCAGTAGTACGTCGGCAGCGTGCCCTCGGCGCGCGCCGGTGGAAGCGCGTTCAACGCGCTCCCCTTCGCGAGTTTCCCCCGGAGGCCTGCAGCTCGTCAGATCCGGCGTGTCGTCCGGGTACGCGAAACTCTGCATGAAGAGGCGGTGGATGCGAGGTTCCTGGGGACTCCCGCTTCAAGGCGATGATATCAAGATCGTAGCGTCGCACCAGGGCCAAGGACTCGTCGGCCAGCCCAAGCTGGTCGATCAGGTCTGGCCCTCCACGGTCAGGGCCTCGATCCAACCGTCGGCGTGGACGCGGAGGCGTTGGCCGAGCGGTGCTACAGCTCTACCACGCCGTCGCCCGGCTGGCGCGGGTGCTCAAGAGGCGTTTCGGGTGGAGTGAGGCAACACGTGCGAAATCGCTTTGCCCCATCGGTTCAATCCTCCGCTTTCGAGATGAGGATCGCGTAAGCCAGGTTCTTGACTGGATAGGTGACGCCCGACACCCGGACCCGTTTCTCTTCGTCGAATGCCTGAAACACAACGTCGAAGAGTTCTTCGTCGAAGACAAACTTCTCGATACCCGGCGTCCCTCCGATTTCTCGCAACTCGAAGCTAAGGCGGTCTTTGTCGAGTTCGCGGATGCGGCCCTCAAAGTCTACACGCTGGGCTTCGACATCCTGTGTTCGAATGGCCTCATTCACTTTAAGACGTGCCTCCTTATCAAGAACCAATGGCGACACACGTGTACCGATCAATTGGCCGTGTATCTCCAGTCGATCTATGCTGCCGCGGGATGATGGCGTGAGTTCCTTGAGGGCTCGCAGCACGGCGGCGCTCTCCTCGGGGTTGTCTGGCGAGTACACGCCCGCTTCGGCCGCTTCCGTCGTGACCCATTTCAAGCCTTTCTCAAGAAGCTTGCCGACATCCTCAAGTGTCTCGACCTCAAGGGATTTATGGCCTTCCTTCGTGAACAAGTTCTCCTCATCGATCGGCATCCGGAACGAAATCTCGAAGCTCTTGAAAGCGAAGCCTGGGTTGGGAGGTCAAAGAGGCGACGCATCCGCTCGGCCGGCCGGCCGGCCTGTGACGTCTCCCCTAAGACGTATTCCGGAGCACCTTGAAGGATTTCTGGACGCCCTCGACACAGGACCGGATGACACTTCCCGGGATACGGCCAGGGACAATCCTGGAGCCCACGGCTCGCAGAGTTAGCAGGGGCTCCAAGCTTGGCCACAGCATCGCTCCGTCGGCCGGCAATGCGTCCCTGGGTAGAACATCAAAATCAACGAGAAGGCAATTGGACATCTCGCCGCTGTGATCCATATCGCAGAGCCAGCACCGGGGCTGGTTGAGTGCGTCCAGAACGCTTAGCATGCCGCTCCGAAGCGAATCGACAATCCGCGTGCTCGTCGGCACCACAACGTATCGGATTGCATTATCATCTTCGTCGGACCAATACACGAGAACAAGCTCGCCATCCGCGTCTCTGGCCGTGAAGATGCGTGGTCCATCGAACTCGTATAGGACTTCGACGGGCTCAAGGCGCCGAACCGCTCGGTCTTGTCAGGCTTCCCGTCGATATGCCACATGGTTCAGCCCTCTTCCGAAACCACCGAGAAGAGGCTTGCTCGTTTCACGTCCCTGTAAGGCCACCAAGTTGTGTGCGTCGGCAGCCGACCGCTTGTCAGCTTAGACTTCCCGTGCTCCGGGCTGAGGGTTCCTTTGGCGATAAGATTTCCCAGCTTTGGCATCAGCCTTCTTTGATGAACAGCATCCGCCAACTCCTGAAAAACGGAAAGCCCGCAACGGAGACACGGGGGAGCGTTGCGCAGCCTGTTCGATTCGTGATGGGTGACAAAGTCCTCCGCCGCCGGTGGATCGTTGTCTACTATACGAAAGACCACCCCCTCCACGTCAACTGCATCCGTCGGGGGACATTCCGAGGGCCAGCCATCCGGAAATATCATGGTAGCACACCTGTTCGTTAGCTCGGAAAGTTCTCCGAAGGGCGCCGAATGATGCCGGTTCCGTCCCAAGAGTCAAGTCGAGCTTTCGACTATGGGGGCCACGCCGCTTCTTCACCGCACCCGTCCGGATGCCGGATCATGCGACCGGATGACCGGCTGATGTGCCCCGAGGGGAAGGGATCGGCCCGGACCACATCCTCGTCGCGCGGCCGGGCTGGCTTCAGTCTGGCGGTCCGGATGCGTCGCTGCAAGGGGCCGGCGGCGGTAAAGTGGGCCGATGGAGCGACCAGGGCGGAAATCGGTGTCGTTTCGTCCTTTCCCCGCGCCGCCGGACCGGGCGGAAATCGGCGTCGTTTCCTCTTTTCACCACCCCGCCGGACCGTGGCGATCGCCTGCCCCAGTTCGTCGGTTGGGCCGACCGGCTCCGCCGCGGGCTCGAGCGGGGCCGGTCCGGACCTCCGGTTCCATCGCGGTCGCAACCGGCCGACGACGGCGCACCCGCCCCGATCCCCGAATTCCCCCCGTCGCCGGCGCGATCGACCCGTCATCATCCCGACAATCCCGCCAGACAAGCGTGGAAAATTTCTCCCGCATATTCCATTCTTCGCAAACCGCGTGTACAATAATATGCAACGGCCCGCAATGGGGCGGGCCGCTCCGAAGCGACGAAGCCCGGCACCGAAGAGAGGACACCCGCCGATGACCGCCACCACGACCGCGAAGAATCGCGCCGAGATCAGTCGCCAAAACGGGCGTAAGAGCCGGGGCGGGGGGCCTAAGACCCCGGAGGGGAAGGCCCGATCGCGGATGAACGCCCTGAAGCACGGCATGACTGCATCCACGCCTGTGTTGCCGGGAGAGGACCTGGACGCGTTCCGGCGCCGGGTCGCGGATTTCTTCGACGCCGCCCAGCCCCGAAACGCCCTCGAGCTGGCCGTCACGGAGCAGGCGGCGCTGGCCACTTGGAAAATTGCCAGGGGCGAGCGTGCGGCGGCCGCCCGCGCTCGCACCGCTCTGCGCGGCGCCAGGCCGCCGCGGGCCTCGGGAACCACGACGAGATCGCCGCCCTGGGCCAATGGCTGCTGGCCCCCGACCTGAGGGCCAAGCAGGAAGCCGGCAAGGCCTTGTTCCCCTTCTTGTCGAAGGACCGGCACAACCTCTTCGAGCGCGGCCGGGCGATCCGCGGCACATCGCGCTGCGGCTGGAGGCCGCCACCGCCGGCTGCCAGTGGCTGATCGACCAGTGGGCCAAGCTCCGGGCGTGGCTCAACCAGGGCGCCGACTGGCGGACCAACGAGCTGATCGCGGCCCTGCAACTGCGCGGCCAGCGGCCATTGGGGAAGGATGCCATCGAGTGGCAAGACCTGGTCGAGCCGATCCTGCCCACCGGGAACCCGGCGGCGCTCGCCGAGGCGCGGCGTCGGATGCTGTCGCAGTTCGGCGCCGGCCTGCCCGACGACCCGGCCGGCCAGCGGGCGGCGCTCTGGCGGCTGGTGGCCGAGGAGACGGAGCGGCTGCTCCGGCGCCAGGCCGGGCACCAGCGGCGCGAGGCGGCCGACCTGGCCGAGCTGGCGGACCGGCTGGCGGTGGACACCTCGCCGGAAGGGGAGCTGATGCGGCGGTACCAGCTCGATAACGATCGCAAGCTGGATCGTGCGATCAACAACCTGGTGAAGCTGCGGCGCCGGGCGTCGGCGTCGCCGGCGATCCGGCGGCCGATGGCGCCCCTGAGCCCGAGCCGGAGCCGTTGGGGACGGTCGAACCCGAGAGCGGTCCGGCGGACGGCCCGGAGGACGAGGCCGACACCGAGGTCCAGCCGAAGGCCGGAGGCGACCGCGTGGAGGATGAAGACCTGGGGGCCGGCGGTCTTCGTTCCTCCTTCGCCCTGGATCCTTCATCCATCCTGGGTCCTGAATTGGTCGCCCCGGCCGCAGCCGTCGCGGCGGGCGAGCCGGCTCCGGCCGGGATCGCCGCACCGGCCCGAGCCGCCGCCGAACCGGAGAGCCACCCCGTTCCGCAAAACGAACTGTCATGCCCCCCCGGGGACACCCGACCCCATGCGAATGGATGGGCACATGGATTCTCCTCTCCGGCTCAATTCTCGGAGGAACCCAGCCCGGCCGTTGTCCGTGGTGGAGGCGCCGAGGGGAACTCGCAAGACGAGCCCGGCCCACCGGCTCATGGCGATGAAACCCCGCGAAACGAACCCGACCCCGCGACCGACGGCGATCCGATCGTGCGAAACGAACCCTGCGCCCGGTCGGCGGCGATCCGATCGCGCCAAACGAACCGACCGGGTCGAGGCGGATCGCCGATTGGAGTGTCCCGGCCCTGGTCTGCGGCCTGGTGATCCTGCTGGTCGCCGGACTGTCCGCGGCGTTGGCGGGCCCGGTCGCCGGCCCGGGCGGTCGGCCGGCCAGCCCCCGCGCCGGGCGATCTGGCCCGGCCGCGGCGAACGTTGACAGCGACAGGCCAGGCCCATTGGCGTACTCAGATCGCGGGCCGCGCCGGAACTCATCGGCCGGAGCCGCCATGCGCCGCCGATCGGCCCCGTCATCCGCCCTTCGGGCCCCGCTCGCCGACCACCCGACAAGGTCCCCGGCGCGGCCATCTCGGCGGGGCGCCGCGGCGTGCCGGCCGGTGGTCAGGAGACCGGGGTGGAAGGCCCGACCGAATTGGGCGTCATTCGTGCCGGGGGCGCGAGCCGGCGGGGCCAACGCAGGGACGCGACTGCACCCCGGCGTCCCTCTCGGTTCCCTTCTCGGCCGGTCGGTATGGTACGATCGAACGCCCGAGGGCCGGCCGCCCGGCAGGGTCCGTGCCTTCTCCGGCGTGGGATCGGGACGCCGAACCCCGGGTTGGAGGAGTCGCCGGTTTGCGGATTCGAGATTCCGGATTCAAGATCGAAAATAAAGGATTCAAGAATTCGAAATCGATTGAGGAGCCAGGCGAGATGACCTCTTGGCGTGGATCTCATTTCGGACCGATGCATTCCGGGTTGATCGTGGTGCTGACTTCGGGGCTGGCGGCGCTCGGCGCGGCCGGGCTCAGGGCCGGGCCCGGCGAGACGTCCGGGGCGCCGCCCGTCCAGCCTGCCAAGGCGGCGAACGCCCCGGCCACGCCGGAGGAGGCGGCGCGGCGGCTCACGCTTCCCCGGGGATTCAAGGCCGTCCTCTGCGCCGCCGAGCCCGACGTCGTCCAGCCGATCGCCATGACGCTCGACCCCAGGGGACGGCTCTGGGTCGTGGAGAACTCGTCGTATCCGATCTGGCTGGGGGGCCCGCACGGCGGGGACCGCATCCTGATCTTCGAGGACGACGACGGCGACGGCCGGTTCGACCGCCGCACGGTCTTCTACGACAAGGGGACGAACTTCACCGGCATCGAGCTGGGCTACGGCGGCGTCTGGGTCTGCGCCACACCGAACCTGCTCTTCTTCCCCGACCGTGACGGCGACGACCGCCCCGACGGCCCGCCGGTGGTCAAGCTCGACGGCTGGAACGTCAACGCCCAGCACAACCTGTTCAACGCCCTCAAGTGGGGCCCCGACGGCTGGCTCTGGGGCTGCCACGGCATCCTCTCCACCGCGAATGTCGGCAAGCCCGGCACGCCCAAGGATCAGCGGGTCCCGATGAACTGCGGCGTCTGGCGCTACCATCCGACCCGCGAGGTCTTCGAGGTCGTCGCGCACGGCACGACCAACCCCTGGGGCCTCGACTTCGACGATTTCGGCAAGGCGTTCATCACCAACTGCGTGATCGCCCACCTGTTCCGCGTGATCCCCGGCTCGCACTTCGAGCGCATGTACGGCAGCGACTTCAACCCGCATCTCTACGAACTGATGGCCGCGTGCGCCGACCACCTGCACTGGGCCGGCGGGCGCTGGCAGGACACGCACGAGGGCAATCGCCTGCACGACACCCTGGGCGGCGGACACGCCCACGTCGGCGGGATGATCTACCTGGCCGACAACTGGCCCGAGAAATACCGCAACTCGATGTTCACCGTGAATATCCACGGCCATCGCGTGAACAACGACCGGCTCGATCGGATCGACGACGGCTATGATGTCGTCGGGCGGCACAATCCGGACTTCCTGCTCTCGTCCGACTCCTGGTTCCGCGGGCTGGAGCTGAAGTACGGCCCGGACGGCGGCGTGTACCTGACCGACTGGTCCGACGTCGGCGAGTGCCACGAGAACGACGCCGACAATGCCCACCGAGAGAACGGCCGGATCTTCAAGATCACCTATGGGGACGTCAAGCCGGCGAAGGTCAACCTGGCGCGCCAGTCCGACGAGGAACTGGCGCGGCTCCAGCTCCACGCCAACGAATGGTTCGTCCGCACGGCGCGCCGGCTGCTCCAGGAGCGGGCCGCGACGGGCAAGGACCTCGCCGGGGCGCATCGCGTCCTGCGCGAGATGCTCGCCACGGATCGAGAGCCGCGGCACCAGCTCCGGGCGATCTGGGCGCTGCATGCCACCGGCGGGCTGGACGAGAAGGCGCGGCTGGCGCTGCTGGACGACCCCAGCCCGCAGGTCCGCGCCTGGGGCGTCCGGCTGCTGGTCAACGACGGCCGGCCGTCGGCCACGGCGATCGATCGCCTCGGGGAGATGGCTGGCGCGAGCCCGTCGCGCGGCGGTCGGCCGGCCGAGCGGAGCATGCTGGTGCGGCTCTGGCTGGCCTCGGCCATGCAACGCATCCCCGAGGGGCGGCGCTGGCCGATCGCGGAGGCCCTGGCGATGGACCACGCGCCGGGCATGACGCCCAATCATACGTTGCTGATCTGGTACGGTCTGGAGGCGCTGGTCGCGCGCGACCGCGACCATGCCGCCACCCTGCTGGCCCGATGCCCGAATCCGACGCTCTGCCGGTTCATCGCGCGGCGGACGGTCGCCGCCGACGTCGAGTCGGGCCTGGCGGCGCTGCTGCCGGTGCTCCGGTCGCGGCCGGGGTCCTATCCAGCGTTCCACCGCGCGGTGCTCGATGGTGCCCTCGAGGCGGTCCAGGGCCGCAAGCGCGCGGATGCCGGCGGATTGGCCGGATGTCGCCCGACGGCTGGCCGATCGGGGGGATTCCGAGGTCCGCGCCAAGGCGGCCGCGCTGGGGCTCCTCTTCGGCGATGCGACGGCCGAGGCGGGCCTGCGATCGGTCGTCGCGGATCGATCCGGGGCGCCGGCGCCCGCCACTTCGCCTTGCAAAACCTGGTCGATCGCCGCACCGCCGGGTTGTCGCCGGTGCTGTTCCGGCTGCTCGACGATCCCGAGCTGCGCGGGCCGGCGATCCGTGCCCTGGCGGCGTACAACGAACCATCGACGCCGCAGATCCTCCTGAAGCGATACACCGCACTCTCGCCCGCCGAGCGCGACGACGCGATCGCCACGCTGGCCTCGCGGCCGGCCGGGGCGGCGGCCCTGCTGGATGCGATCCGCGCCGGAGTGATCCCCCGCCGCGACGTGAACACGACGATCGCGCGGCAGATCCTCGCCTTCGGCGATCCCAAGCTCGCGGCGGCGCTGGAGGCGTCCTGGGGCGCACTGCGTCCGACCGCGCAGACAAGGCCCCGCTCATCGCCAAGTACAAGGCGATCCTCGCGTCCGACAGCCTGCCGGCCGCCGACCCCGATCGCGGCCGTGCCCTCTTCGGGCGGATCTGCGCCCAGTGCCACAAGCTCTTCGGTCAGGGAGGAGATGTCGGCCCCGACTTGACTGGCTCCGACCGGGCCAATCCCGACTACATCCTCGAGAACGTGCTCGACCCGAGCGCGAGCGTAGGGAAGGACTACACGCTGACCACCGTGGCGACCAGCGACGGCCGGCTGGTCGCCGGTATCGTCCGCGAACGGTCGGCCGCGGCGCTGGTCATCCAGACCGCCTCCGAGCGGATCACGCTGCCCCGCGAGGACGTCAACGCGATCAAGACCTCGAACGCCTCGATGATGCCCGAAGGGCAGCTCGACCCGCTGACGCCCCAGGAAGTCCGCGACCTGTTCGCCTATCTGGCGGCCACCAAGCCGGGACGCGCCAATTGAAGAACCACAGAATACGCCGGACGGGTGATGCTCTCGGCTGAACGACCCGATTCGTCAGAGCTTCAGCCCGTGGGGCACCATGGGCATCGAGCGGAGACGGACTCCCGTCGCGTCGAAGATGGCGTTGCCGACCGCCGGCGCGATGGCGACGATGGGGGTCTCGCCGGCGCCGGCGGAGGGGACGTCCTTGCGGTCGATCAGGACGACCTCGAGCTCGGGCGCGTCGCGGAACCGCGGCACGCGGTACTTGGAGAACTTGGGGTTCTGGATCTTGCCGTCCTCGAACGCGACGGCCTCGAACAGCGCCCCGCCCAGCCCCATGATCAGCGCGCCTTCGACCTGGTTCTTGAGGTGGTCGGGGTTGATCACGGCGCCGCAGTCGAAGGCGCTCGTCGGCGCGGACGACCTGCACGCGGCCGGATGAGCGGTCAACCGCAACCTCGGCGCAGGTGGCGATGTATCCGCCCTTCTCTTCGCCGACCGCGATGCCGACTCCGCGATCTGAGCCCGGCTTACGGCCCCAGCCGAACGATCTGGCCGCGGCCTCCAGCACGGCGCGCATCCGCTCCTCCTTGAGGTTCTTGAGCCGGAATTCCAGCGGGTCCATGCCAACCGTGCGGGCCAGTTCGTCGATGTGTGACTCGCGCGCGAAGTGGTTCGCCGTGGCCGCCAGCGCCCGATAAGAGCCCTGGCGCAAGGGAGATTGCGCGGGATGGAAAGCGATGAGCTGGTTCGGCGTGCTGTACGGGTTCTGGATGCCCGATCCGCCGGAATTGTAGTTGTGGAACTCCCAGGCCGTGAGCGACCCGTCCTTGCTTGCGCCGGCCTTGATCTCGATGACGCCCGCGGGCCGGAAGTAGGCCCAGTTGAACTCCTCCTCGCGGGTCCAGACCAGCTTGACGGGCCGGCCGGCCCCGCGGGCCAGGCGGGCGGCCTCGAGTGCGGCCTCGCCCGAGTGCTTGCCGCCGTAGCCGGCCCCGGTGTCGGGCACGATGACCCGCACGCGGTCCTCGGGCATCCGGAACGCCGAGGTCAGCTCGCCGCGCACGCCGAACGGCCGCTGCGTGCCGGTCCACACGGTCAGCTTGCCGTCCTTCCACTCGGCCACCGCCGCGCGGGGCTCGAGCGGGGCATGCGCGATGTAGGCGATCGTGTACGTCTGCTCGGAGCGGGCGTGCGCGGCCTTCAGTCCCTCGGCGATCGACCCGGTATTCGCGCTCGACCCTCCCCGGCCGCCGCCACCGCCGCCCCGGCCGCCGCGTCCGGACGGTTGCTGGCCGTCCGTCCGCTTCAGATTCCGGAACAGGTCCTTGTCCGAGATCGACGGCCCGGGCTCCCATTCGGCCTTGATCGCCGCCAGGGCCCGCGAGGCCTGATGTTCGCTGGGCGCGACCACGCCCACGAAGTCGCCGTCGCGGACGACGACCACCTCGGGCATCGCCTTCGCGGCGGTCAGGTCGACCGAGGCCAGCGTCCCGTGGTACGTCGGGGAGCGCAACACCTTCCCGTACCACATGCCCGGGAGGCGGATGTCCGAGGCGTACTGGTGCGAGCCGGTGACGAACGACCGGCCGTCGACCTTCGCCGCCGAATGGCCGGCGATGGTCCACTTGTCCGCCGGCGTGGTCGGCGATTGTTCGGACACGGTCTTCGTGAGCTTGCGGCCCTGAGTGAGCTTGCCGTAGGGGAGCGCCTCGTTGGTCCCCGAGCGGACGACAGACCCGTTTGTGGCGGCCAGTTCGCTATGATCAGCCTTCAAGGTCTCGGCCGCGAGGTCGAGGAGCGTCTCGCGCGGCGGCGGCGGCCCGGCGCAGGCGTCGCGACATGTCCGGCGTGGTCCGGCTGCCGAACGTGCCCATGTCGAACGGGGTCAACTGCGTGTCGGCCATGACCAGGCGGATCGACTCGACGGGCGCGCGGAGCTCCTCGGCGACCGCCTGGGTGAGCGAGGTCCGGATGTTCTGGCCCACCTCGGCCTTGCCGGTGTAGACCGTGATCCGGCCGTCCTCGCCGATGTGCAGCCAGGCGCCGATGTCCTGCGGCGCGGAGCCGCCGAAGCCGCCCCCTCCCCGACGCCCGCCGGGCTGCTGGGCCTCGGCTTCGGGGGCATCCCGATCGAGCAGGTACAGGACGAGCAGGCCGCCGCCCATGGCCTTGAGGAAGTCGCGGCGATCGAGCTCGAATCGGTACGCCGGGCCCTCGCGCAGCTCGTAACGCTCGAACTCGATCTCGAATTCGGGCGCCGCCTCGACCGGCGGCCGGTCCGCGGTGATCGTTCCGGTTGGCTGGTTCATCGGCTGGCCTCCTTCACCGCCCGCGCGGCCATGCGGATCGCGGCGATGATCCGGGGATAGGTTCCGCATCGGCAGATATTGCCATCCATGTACTCGACGATCTCCTGCCGGCTCGGGTCGGGGTTCTGCTGCAACAGCGCGGCGCCGGTCACGATCATGCCGCTGGTGCAGTAGGCGCACTGCATGGCGCCGGCGTCGAGGAAGGCCCGCTGGAGCGGGTGCAGCCGGCCGTCGTGTTCGAGGCCCTCGATGGTGGTGATCTCGCGGGCGGCGACCGCGCCGAGCCTGGTGGTGCACGACCGCGCCGGCTGGCCGTCGATCAGCACCGTGCAGGCGCCGCAACGGCCCTCGCCGCAGCCGTATTTCGAGCCGGTCAGGCCGAGGTCGTCGCGCAGCACGCCGAGCAGCGGCCGATCGCGATCGGCGTCGACGCGGACCGTCTTGCCGTTGATCCGCAGTTCCTTGATTTCGGGCATGGGGGTCGTCCTCGGATGGGTCGTTATTCATTCGAGATTCAAGATTCCGAATTCAAGATTCCGGATCGGAGCCGATTGAGGTCCTTCATCATTGAATGGGGCATCTTGAATCTTCGATCGTTTATAAAAGAATGGCTCGGCTTGGCCCGGTGGGCGATGCCCACCCTACGGGCCGACAGCGGGTGACTCAGGGTTTCTTCAGCAGCCCCCGGTCTTCCATCCACTCCTGGAGCCGGGCCGGCCAATGTGCGACCGGGGCATGGATCTCGTGCATGCCGAAGCCGTGGCCGCCGCGAGCGTACACGTGCAGCTCGGCGGGGACGTTGGCCTTGCGGAGCGCCGAGAAGACGTTGACGGTGCGCTCGGCGCTGATCCGGTCGTCGGCCGCGACCAGCAGGAACGCGGGCGGCGCTTCCTTGACCACCGCGAAGCTCTCCGGCCGGCCGCCGGGGTAGATCAGGACCTGGAAGTCGGGCCGGGAAGCGAGCCGATCGATCGGGTCGCCGGCGGCCGCGCTCTCGGGCTCGAACCGTGAGCTCGCCAGCGCGGTGAGCTCGCCGCCGGCCGAGAAGCCCATCAGGCCGACCCGCTTGGGATCGATCCGCCACTCCTCGGCGCGGCTGCGGACCAGGCGGATCGCGCGGCGGGCGTCGGCCAGCGCGTGGACGTCGACCTTGTAATCCGCGCCCTCGGTCCGCGCCAGCCGATACTTGAGCACGATGCCCGCCACGCCGATGCCGTTGAGCCAGCGCGCGACATCGTGCCCTTCGTGGTCGATCGCCAGGACGCGGTGTCCGCCCCCGGGGCAGATCACGACCGCGGCGCCGTTGGCCTGATCGCGCGGCGGCAGGTAGACCGTGAGCGTCGGGTTGTGGACCCGCGAGATCCGACGGTCATGCACCCCGTTCTTCCCCTGCTCGGCCACGGCCTCCGGCTCGGTCTTCCCCTCCGAGCCCGGTGCACCGGACGGCCAGAGCGGGATCACCTGCGGCTCGTCGGCCGCCAGGCACCACGCGGGAAGCATCACCCAGACCAGAAAGACCCTCGAGAACCTCATGATGCGTCTCCCCCTTCGATCATCGTCTCGGCTTTCTCACGCCATCCGATCGGGCCATGCTCGCTCGCCATCTTGGATGAGGCCGTCGGTCAACGGCGCGGTCGCTCCCTCATCATAAGCGACAGGGGCGTTTCGATCGCTCCCCTGGAGAATTCCGGGGCCGCATTCGCCGAGACCATGCGATCTCCATCGCGGTAGGGCGCAGCCCGTCGCCGTGGTCCACGGGTACGCACCGCATTGCGATCAGACATGTGGCGATCCATAATCGGAGATCGAGCCTGTCGTACAGCCCGTCTCGTCTCGATCACTGAGTCGTCCCGGGGCCCGCGGAGCACTGGTCATGAAGAAGCCGACGATCCTTGCCTGCCTCATCTTGCTGACTGCCCGACTCGTTGCCGGCGCGGATGATAACCCCACCGCGCCGTTCGATGCCAAGCGGCTGAATCGCGAGTTGCCGAGCACCTGGGAAAACGTCTCGCAAGCGGACCGCCCCAAGGAGATGCAGTTCATCAAGCACGTCACTCCGACCCACTTCACCTGGGTGATGTACGACCGGGACAAGAAAGCGGTCATGGCCGTGACAGGGGGGTCATGGTCCCTCAAGGACGGCAAGTACGAGGAATCGATCGAATTCGCATCGGATAATGTTCAGCAGCTCCGAGGCAAAACGTTCCGGTTCACGATCAACCTCGTCGGCGACAAGTGGGACCACAAGGGGGTGCCGGACAGCGAGATCGACGTCGATGAGGTGTGGACGCGGATGAAGCAGGGGGACCATCAGAAGAAGAACACCGGCGAACCGGGCCGGCAGATCCTGGGCACGTGGGACGAGGTCGTCCGGCCAAGTGTTCCGAAGTCGATCCGGACGCTCAAGTACATCACCCCGACGCACTGGACCTGGGTAACCTACGACCGTGACAACAAGAGGGTCCTGGCGGCCGCGGGAGGGACCTGGTCGCTGCGGGACGGCGAGTACGTCGAGGACTGCGAATTCTCCACGGAGAACCTCCCGCAGGTTCGCGGCGGATCGTTCCCGTTCGAATTTCGGATCGACGGCGATCGATGGATCCAAAGAGGCGGGCCCAATCGGGCCATCCGCGAGGACCAGACCTGGGCGCGGCTCAAGCGGCCGAATCCCTAGGCTCGTCCTGCCGCCCGATCACGCCTTGACGGCCAGCACGGCGTCGAGCGGCGACGGGGTCCTGGCCCCCCGGACCTCCGCGAAGCCAACGTGTTCGAGCAGCGCCTCGTATTCGGCGAGGGTCCGCTCCTTGCCCTCGGTGCAGAGGAGCATGTTGAGGCTCTGCATCTGAGCCCAGAGCGGGCCGCGCTTGTCGTCGTCGAGCAATTTCTCGGCGATCAGCAGTGCGCCGCCGGCCGGCAGCCGGTCGAAGATCCGCTTCAGCAGGGCGATGACCTTGTCTTCCGACCAGTCGTGGACGATGCGGCCCAGGACGAACAGGTCGGCCTCGGGGAGTTCGTCGGCGAAGAAGTCGCCGGCGAAGACGTCGATTCGATCCGCCACCGGCGAGGCACCGACGATCTCGCGGGTCAGCGGAACCACGGCAGGCAGGTCGAAGACCGCGGCGCGGAGCGCGGGATAGTGTCGGCAGGCGGCGATCGCCAGGTGGCCCGTCGCCCCGCCCAGGTCCACGAGCCGACGGTACCGGCCCAGGTCGAATGCCGCCACGACTCTCGGCGAGCTGATCAGCCCGTAGCCGTGCATCCCCATCAGGAACTCGCGCTTGTCGTCCTCGGTGTGGAAGAAGTTCGCGAAGATCGGGCCGTCCCAGCCGAACGTCTGCTGCCAGCGATGGGCCCCTTCGCGCACCCCGTCTTCGAGATTGGCCCAGAGCTTCCAGAGCGCGTGATTCGAATAGTTGATGTAGCCGGTCAGACGCGAGGGGCTGCGCTTGCACAGATACGCCGAAGCGGCCGGCGTGTTGTGATACCGGTCCCCAACGCGCTCGAGCAGCTTGAGTCCGATGGCGGCGTCGAGCAGACGAGAGAGCGCGTCCGGGTGGAGCGACAGCGTCTCGGCCAGCTCGGTCGCCGACGCCGGGCATTCCTCCAATGCGTCAAAAATCCCCAGTGACACGGCAGCGAACATCACCTTGGACCGTCGGAAGGCTTCGAGGAGGTCGAGGACCACGGTGGGATCGGGCGGGGAGGTCTCGGGAGTCACGGGCGGGGTCTCCGGGTCGGTTGGAGCGGACGACGGCGTGCGCCGGTCGTGATCGACGGAGTCATGGGTGCTCGAGTCCCCCATTTGAGCCGGTTTGACCCCCCGGGGTCCAGGGGGCTACGATCGGCGAATCGGGTCGATGTTTCACCGAGATTTCACTGTCAATTGGCCCGCGGCTGGGGTAATGAAGGGAGCGTACGAAGCAACGGCCGAGGTGATAAGCCGGATGATTTCCGGCTTGCCCAGGTCCGAAGATTTCGTGGTGCATCTGGCCCGGCGACGTTGACCGGGTGCGGTGATGGCGATCGGGGAGAGACTGAAGATGAGAGGTGTGATTCGTCGAGGCCTGGGTGCTATTGTCCTGCTGGCCGCTCTCGCCGCGCCGGCCCGAGCCGCGGACCTGGTCGCCCTGTCGCCCCAGACCTGGGAGCGGTATATCCCGCGGGGCAAGGAAGTTGACGCGATCTACGGCGACTTCGCGATGGCCAACGATCAGGTCGTTGCGGTCGTCGCCAACCCCCGCCGGGGCCGCAACGCCAACATGACCGTCCGCGAGGTCGGCGGCTGTCTCATCGACCTGACGCGCCGCGATCGCCAGAGCGATCAGCTCTCGGCCTTCTATCCGGCGCGCAGCTCCGCGACCTGAGGTTCGCCGGGATCGACGTCGAATCCCCCAGGATGTACGAAGCGGCCGAACTGGACCGAGTCTTCGTCCAGGCGCGCCGCGTGACCCTGCGCCTGGTCGCCGAGCCGAGGGAGAAGACTCCCGACGTCGAGGTCTCGTACACCCTCGAGGACGGCCGGCCCTACGTCCTGGTGACGACCACCTTCGCGAACCGGGGGGCCGCGCCGGTCGACGTGGATCTGGTCGACGCGATCCGTGCCGATCACTCGTTCGAGTTCAGTCCCGAGGCGCCGACCGACCTGTTCTGGGCCTATGACAAGCATTTCGGCCAGGCTTATGGCGTTGTCGCCGAGGGGCACGACATCCTGGGCGCGAATGCTCGCCGCCTGATGCTTCGTTACCGCGACCGCGACGGGAAAGTCGCGGTCAGGCTGGCACCCGGCGAGACCCACCGCCTGGTGCGCCGGGTCATACCCGGGGCCCATCTCTTCGAGGTGCGGCGCATCGCCGGTCATCTGGCCGGGCACTCCGATCGTCCCGTCCGACTCGTCGTGAAGGACACGGCGGGTCATCCCGTGCCCGAGGCGGACGTGGTCCTCTCGCGTGACGGCAGGCCGCGGGCCTGGGGTCGTACCGATGAGGCGGGGATCTTGTGGCTCGCCCGGGGCGAGGCGCCCGGCACGCTCGCCGTCTCGGCTCTCGGGCACGGGTCGAAGGAGGTCGCGCTCGGCACCGAGGTCCCCGAGACGCTGCCGGTCGAGTTGCCCGAGGCGGCCGTGGTCGTGGCCCGGATCACCGACGATCGAGGAGAGGCCATCCCTTGCAAGGTACAGTTCATCGGGCGCGACGGGACGAAGGGCCCCGACTTCGGCCCCGATAGCGGCGAGCACGGCGTCAGGAACGTGTACTACAGCCACGACGGCCGCTTCCGACGCGACTTGGAGCCCGGTTCGTACGACGTGATCGTCAGCTATGGGCCGGAGTACGACGCCGTCTTCACGCGGGTCGATGCGCAGCGGGGGAAAGAGACGCTCTTGAGGCGAAGCTCGTCCGATCGGTGAAGACCGACGGCTGGATCAGCACCGACTTCCACAGCCACTCGAGCCCCTCCGGCGACAATACGTCCAGCCAGCTCGGCCGGGTGCTGAACCTGCTCTGCGAGCAGGTCGAGTTCGCCCCCTGCACCGAGCATAATCGCCTGTCAACCTACGATCCCCACCTGGAGCGTCTGGGGGCCGAGCGGCGGATGGCGACGTGCGTCGGGATGGAGCTCACCGGACGCCCTTGCCGCTGAATCATCAGAATGCCTTTCCCCTCGTGATGAGGCCCCACACCCAGGACGACGGGGCGCCGACGTCCGACGACGACCCGGAGGTCCAGATCGAGCGGCTGGCCCTCTGGGACGGCGCCAGCGAGAAGCTGGTCCAGGTCAACCACCCCGACATCGGCTGGATGTTCCGCGACCGCAACGGCGACGGAAGCCCGACGCCGGCTTCTCGGGCATGCACGGGAACATGGACGTCATCGAAGTCCATCCCCTCCACACGATCTTCGATCCGCCGACGGTGAAGTCCGACGGGGGTACCCGCAACAACACGATCGTCAACTGGCTCCAGCTCCTCAATCGGGGGCAGCGGATCCCGGGCGTCGTCAACACCGACGCCCACTACAACTTCCACGGGTCGGGATGGTTGAGGAACTACGTGAGGAGCCCGACCGACGACCCGGCGCAGATCCGGACGCTCGACGTCGTCCACGCGGCCGAGCGGGGGAATCTGGTGATGTCGAGCGGGCCGTTCATGGAGGTCAGGCTCTGCCGGGAAGGAGGCCCCGGCCGAGGCGATCCCCGGCGATAACCTCTCCGCGCGCGGCGGCAAGGCGACCCTGAAGGTCCGGGTCCAGTGCCCGAACTGGTTCGATGTGGACCGCGTCCAGGTGTTCCTCAACGGCCGCCCCGACGAGGAGCTCAACTTCACGCGGCGCTCCGACCCCGGGCGGTTCTCGGGCGCGACCGTGAAGTTCGACCAGGAGATCCCTCTCCACCTCGAACGGGATGCGCACGTGATCGTGGCGGCGATCGGCGAGCAATCGAGGCTCGGGCCGGTCACGGGTCCGGATCACGCGGACGATCGGCCGGTGGCGGTCTCGAACCCGATCTTCGTGGACGTCGACGGTGACGGCTTCAAGCCCAATGGCGACCCGCTGGGCGAGTTGCCGGTCAAGGCCGGACCGTGAGCGATGAGCCCATGCCGGGGCTTCGCCGCCGGGCGATCGCACGACGAGATGCCATGCGCCCGGACCTCCATCAGGAGGGCGACCCGCCGCCTTGCGCCATCTGGGCGAAGACGATCAGGTTGCCCGCCGGCTCGCGGACGCCGATCTCGGTCGCCCCGTAGAAGGTCGTCCGCCTCGGGATAACGATCTCCCAGCCCGCGAGCCGACGCTCTACGTCGTCGATGTCCGTGACCTCGATGTACGTGGCGTTGGGGGACGCCGAACCCATCGGGGGCACGGCGAGGGCCGGGATGTCCTTGGCGACGCTCGCGAGGCTCTGGTACATGATCTCGACGTGCGCCCGCGTGAGGATCACGAACCCCAACGCATCCCCCTCGGGGATCTCCACGAACTTCTCGAAGCCCAGCCGCCCGACCCAGAAATCCAGGCAAGGCTCGATCCGCTCGACCACGTAGACCGGCGTCAGTTTCTTCATGACGGCCTCTCATCACCGGGGAACTCGCGGGATCCACGCCCACTGTCCGCGTGTATACAACAGCCGGACCGACAAGTCAAGCGGCACGCGGATCGCTCGCGCCGGTCCTTCCTCAGGATGATGATCAGGTAGATGACGATCGCGATGTTCACGATGAAGAGGGCGACCCGGACGAGGGTGAACTTGCGGGCGATCTCGTAGATCTCGAAGGGGATGAGCGAGCCGGTGGCGACGATGAGAGGTACTCGGCCCAGTGGTAGCCCAGGATCAGGCCGATCCCCTCGACCGTGTGCAGGGCGGCGTAGAAGAACGTGCCGACCTCGAGGGCGCGGAGGTGGGTCCGATCGATGCCGGTGATGCGGGAGATCACCTCGTGGATGATGTGGTTGTGCGGATCCAGGCCCAGGTGGGTGACGATCCGTTCGGCGCGTGGGCCCGGGTCGTGATCGAGGAAACGAAAGACCCCGATCCCCACGAGGAGGGCGGTCGCGCCGCTGATCAGCTTGAGCGCACCGATCACCTTGAGGCCAGCGTGGCAAGGTCGGGGGGGCTGATCGTCTGTACCCTCCATCCGCGATTCATGCACCGATCATGTGGACCTCGACCGGCACGTGGATTCCCCGGTCCTGCTGGTCGGAGGCAGCGGTCTCGCGTCAGGATCACATGATCCCCGACGGGCACGACCACGTCGAGGATGATCCGTCTGGCCACCGGTGGCTCCGCGCCAGCAACCCAATGGTCGTCCCACCCTCATCTTAGGCGGCAAACTCGATGCAGCCCTGCGAGTCGCTCGAATCCTCCCTTCCGATTCCTCTCTCCCTCCTTGTGATTCGGCCTCTTGTGGTGAATCGAAGGATTCGTTGTCCCTGGAACAGCCGGCACAGTTTGAATCCAGCCGATTGCACGCCATCACCCAGGTACTGCGTCCGTTGACTGGAGCGAGTGCGTGCGAGATTCCATTATGGCCGGACCTTCTGCGAGTTGAACGAAGAGGGGAATTCTCGCCGTCTTTGTCGATTCTCGCGGAACGAGGTCGGCTCCGACGGGGCCCTGATGGGTTGGTTCGCCGCCTTTTCGGCGGCGTGCCCGCCTCCGTGGGTTGGTTCGCGCGGATCGCGCTTCGGCGCCGACGTCCTGGGTTCGTTGAGGTTTTCTTCCTCCCCACTCGCACGATCGACTGCCATTCTGGCAGGTGGGTTCGTTTCGTCACTTTCACATGCGCTGGTCGAGCGCTCGGGAGCCCGCGAGTTGGCCGAGATGGCGCACTCATTCATGTTTGGTGTTGTGGTGGACTGCACGTGCAACGACTGGAGGAGGAAAATACATCCTTGCAACGAAGCCCTGACGCGTGGACCGTGGCGGCGGAGCGAGATTTGCAGCCATCAATGTTCCCATGGTCGCTGGCTGGCTTTGCATTCCACGGCTATCCATTGAAAGAAGGGTCGTCTCGGGTCGGATCGCCCGATGGAATTCCGTCAACCGAATTGTCAAAGATTCCTAATAATCAGGCTCCTCCACCGTAAAGTATGGCCCGTCATTCTAGAAATGCAAATGACCGCAGTTTTTTGAGAGGTGTTACGCCGACAAGGAAGTCAGTAGGGCTTTCCAACCCGGCCGTACTGGTCTGTCGGGCTGGGAAAGCCCGACCGACGTGATCTGCTTCCTTGCCGAGGTGATAGGCCGCTCGACCTCGATTCCGGGGAGGAAGCGAAGCGGCGGAGCGGCGAGTCCCGCTTCAGGGCGCGCAGGGCGAGGGTGAAGTCGATGGCGGCCGGGCGGATTCCTGCGGGCGGGGATGAAAGGGCCGGCGGCGGGCGGGGCCGGGCGGTGAACGGGCCCCGGACCCGGGCCGACCGTCGGTCGGGCCGAGGATGCCCCGGACGGGCGGGACGGTCCGCGGGACGCCGGGCGGGACGGACGCCTGTGGCCGCCGGTCGGAAAAGACTTCGAGAAACAGGTCTGCCCCCGACCCTTCCTCGGCCCTCAACTGGCGGCTGGTGGCGCATGTTGGCATTAATTCCTCGCCAACGTACCGCGGCGTGAAGACAGGTCTCAAGGCGCCAGCAGAGGGGCGTGCCATGACGGACCATGATCAACGGTTCAAATCGTTGTTGAAAGCGTTCTTCGCCGAATTCTTCCAGGTTTCTTCCCCGCCTGGGCCGACCGCTTCGACTTCACGCTCGTCGATTGGCTGGAACAGGAGGTCTTCACCGATCCGCCCCGGGGCAGCGCCGCTCCTGGACCTGGTCGCCCGCTTACCCCTTCGCCCCGGCGTACCGCCGCCGGCATCGGAAACGGGAGAGCCCGCCGACTGCTGGCTGACCTTGATCCATATCGAGATCGAATCCCGGGACACGGTGGTGGTGTCCGGCCTCGGATGTTCTCTTATTACGAGCAGCTTCGCCGCCAGTACGGCTTGCCGGTCTTGCCCGTCGCCCTCTATTTGCGGGCGGGGCTCGATGGGATCGGCTGGGACATCTATGAGGAGACCTACTGGGAGCAGCCGTTGCTGTCCTTCGAGTATGCCTACGTGGGGCTGCCGGGCCTCGAGGGCGAGCAGTAAGTGGCCGGGGAGCATCTCCTGGGGGTGGCGCTGATGGCCCTGATGCGGGTGCCGCCGGCGCGGCGTGCGGCGGTGTATGCGGAGGCATTGCGGCGGCTCGCCGAGCGCGGGAAAATGACTATCGGCGGTATCTCCTGTTGGACTGCCTGGAGGCATACGCTGACGCTGGACGATGTGCAGGCGCAGGAATTGGAGGCGCTGCTTCGGACCGAGCGGTATCAGGGGACCCAAGCCATGGCGGTGACGACCTTCGAGAAGGGTGTGCAAGCCGGAGGGTCTGACGGTTTGCGACAAGGGCAGAGGACGATGCTCCAGAAGCAGCTCGAGGCCCGATTCGGTCCGTTGAATCCCGTGTCCAACGGCGCCTCGAGGGCCTGAGCCCCGAGCGGCTCGAGGCGCTGGCCCTGGAGCTGTTGGAGGCGGAATCGCTCGAGGAATTGGGCCTGGAGGATTGAGTCGCGGCGCGGCCGCGTTGCCTGCTCGTCGCGGAGAATCGGTCACGTTGGACCCGACCCGCCAAGGCAGCCTGCCACGATGGGGGCGAACGCCGCGAGCCCGGCCGATCCCTCGCGGCGGGGCCGGCCGGGAACATCGGGGAGCCGGATCATCGGCCCCAGAGGGGTGGAGAGTCAGATCGAACCACGGATGAACGCCGAGGCGGGCCGCGCGGCCAAATGACGCCGGACCCGGGCCGACCGTCGGTCGGGCCGAGGCGTGCCCCGGACGGGCGGGTGGTCCGCGAGACGCCGGCGAGCGGGGCAGGTGCCGCAATGCCGGCCGGGCCGCGGCCGTCGTCGGCACGACGGGACCGGACGGCCGTCGGTGACGTCAGTGCGGGGCGGGAGCGGCCGACGGGCGGGACGGGGTTTCAGGACCCGACCGACGCAAAAACAATAGACAATGTTTGACCCCGACTCGGTGTTGGTTCCGGTCCCTGTGACCGATTGCCTGGGTAGGAAACGGGTGTTACCTTGGCTGATGTCCGATTCACCCGCTGATTGCGAGTTGCCGATGAGCACAGTCGAGGAGATCACCGCCGCGATCGAACGACTCTCCGCCGCCGATGTGGCCCGCGTCCGGGCCTGGCTGGCGGAGTACGCCGAGCGGCTCTGGGACGAGCAGATCGAGCACGACGAGCGGGCCGGCCGGCTCGACGCCTTGATCGACGGCGCTGGAGCAGCACCGGGCCGGTCGGACTCGCCCGCTGTGAATCACCACACCACGGCCGACTTCTGGGGATGCGATGCACGGCTCCCCGAGGCGGCTCAACGGGTGGCCGATCGCCATCATGCCCTGCTGCGAGCGGACCCGCGGCATCCGTCTCTGCACTTCAAGAAGGTCGGGCGGCTGTGGTCGGTGCGGGCGGGGCCGGGTATCGGGCCCTGGCGGCCGAGGCGCCGGATGGCCTGGTCTGGTTCTGGATCGGACCGAACGATGAATACGAGCGCCTGCTGGCGAAAGAATGACACCTGACGATGCGATGCAGCGGACCCGTCTTCGGCGGGACGCCGACCTCGGCGGCTATCGGCCGCCTGCGACCCTGGGGCTTCTCGCTGCCTCCCCGCGATCAGGTGCCTACCTTCGCCCGGCTCAAGCTCGTCGATGCGACCGATTCCGACCTCAAGCGGATCGGCCTGACGCTCGAAGCCCTCGGCCGACTTCGCAACGCGGCGGACTACCAACTGTCGCCGTCCGGCCCGTTCCGGTCCGCACGCATCGCCGTTTCCGCGCTGGCCGACGCGAAGGTCGCCGTCGCCCGGCTCGATGCTCTCGAGGCCGACCCGGCACAGCGCACCGCGGCCATGGGATCGATCCCGCCGTCGAGCGCTCCAGAACGGGGCTGGGTCGGTCCCGGACCTGCGGGTGTCGTCCCAGGTCACCGACACGGATCTCGTTCCCCGATCCCTCGGGCGGTTCCTTTCTCACGAAAGCACGAAAGGACGAAAACACGAAACGGGAGGGTACCCCGGCGACGCGGGGTCTCGGCCGCCTCCAGGGCGGCAGCCCGTCCCGCTCTTTTTCGTGCTTTCGTCCTTTTGCGTGCTTTCGTGGTGATGTGCCAGCCGTGGCAGGTGCACAGATACGGGCCGCACACTCCGACCCAGCCCCCGATTGCCGACCGGCTGTCTTCCGGATTCACGGCCGACCCGCAACTCGCGACGGAAGGATCTTCCTCGCCCTCCGCTCGATCGCCTTTCGTGGCCGCCACAATCCGAAAACGGAAAAATCGGGCACTGCCCCCTCGCATCGAGCGATCCTGGATGGCATAATGCAATCTCTGGCGATCGATGTTGCGATCGGGCGTTCAGAACGTTGGGGTCGGGCCACGCGCGAAGCGATGCAGGCGTACGTCAAGCTCGTCGGGGAGCCCGCCGAGCACGTCCGCGGGAACGAGCAGGCCACCAAGCCAAGCCGGTCGGGCCGCTGTTCACGATCCTCGGCTACGACCTGACCGACCCGCGGGAGTGCATCCCCGAGTACCGGGTCAATTTCGGGCCGAACCGGTCGGTCGAGCCGGCGAACCGGACGCCGGCCCTGGCTAACGCGATCAACGAATGGGCGCGGCAGCGGACCGGACCGCCGTCCTGGACAACCTGGCCCGGTCCGAATCGCAGGCGGGCGGCGAGGCGGCGGGCCGCGGGCCAGTCGAGCAGACCGGGAGCCGCTTGCGGCCGGCGAGGTGATCCGTCGGCTGCTCGGCCCGGCCCGCCGGGTACGCGTGCTCAGACGCGGAGTTCAAAGCCCGGAATAGGGGATCGCTACAGCGAAACGAGTGCACACCGAGTATGCAGACCATTCTCATCTGTTCGCCTCTCTCACTTTGATCTCACCGAGCCGGAAGCATTTCTCGTGGCCAGTGAAACACATCTGCTGCACGCGTTGGACATACTCAGCGAGGGAAGCCGCCGAGGTGCCGGAGGCACTGCGGGCCGAGGCTCTCGAGGTGCACGTTCGGCCCGGCATTGGACCATAGCGCGGGTTCCAGGGCCTGGGTATCGGCCGGAAGATCACCGACGACGAGGTGCTCGACGAATTGGTCTTGAAGGTCTACGTCGCGGAGAAGAAGCCCAGGCGCGGGGTGGAGCACCCCTGCCCCGGTGCGTGCCCCTGCCCGATCTGCCCAGCCAATCCCACCGATGTTGAGGCGATCGGCATCGTGAGAACAGAGCCGAACACGACGCGGGTACGGCCGGCGATCCCCGGGTTCAGCGTGGGCCACGTCAACATCGGCGCCGGCGCCTACGGCTGCCTTGTCCGCCGCAAGGGCGACGACAGGGCCTATTATATCCTGAGCAACTCGCATATCTCGCAGACTCGGGAGTCGGCGCAGGGGGGACCATGTCGTGCAACAAGGGCGGACGGACGGCGGGAATGCGCCCGGGATGTGATCGCCGTCCTGACGGATTGGGTGCCCTTCCAGTTCTCGCGCAACGTTACCCCAACGTCGTCGACGCGGCCATCGCCAGGGTGAAGTCCGGCGCGAGTGTGACGTCTGCCATCCGGGTCATCGGCGTACCGACGGGCGTCAGCCGGACGGTGCGACGGGGGATGCAGGTCCAGAAGACGGGTCGGACGACCGATTATACGGTCGGGATCATCAACGACATCAACTACCGCACGAGCCTGAGGTACAAGAGGCCCGGCGGTGGTCGAGGCCGCGTCGGGTTTCGCGACCAGGTCCGGTGCTCCCGCTCCTCGGCCGGCGGCGACAGCGGCTCGGCCGTGCTCAACATGAAGAAGGAAGTGGTCGGCTTCCACTTTGCGGGTCGGCTTCCTCCAGCATCTTCAACCGGATTGGCCACGTGCTCGACGCGTTGAACATCGAAGTGGTCACGAGTAAGATCTAAGCAGGACGGCAGACGACGCAAGAATTGAGGGATGCCCATGGCCACGCAAGTCCAGTGCGAGCGTGCCTCGAACTTTTCGAGTCGGACTTGAGCCGGCACAAGAACGTCGTCGGCCTGGGGACGTGCCCGCGAACGATAACCAGCCCGGGTCGAGCCGGCGTGACTTCGCGGTGGCCGTCTATGTGAAGAAGAAGGTGCCCGCGGACCGCTTACCGGCGAAGGACCTGGTGCCGGAATCGCTGACCATCTCGGGACGGAGCGGCCCGATCGCGATCCTGACCCGGGTCATCGAACAGGGCGAGGTTCGACCGGAATAGGTGCAGTTATCGGTCGGCCACCGCAGTTGAGGCGGCGGGCCCGACAACGGTTCCCGACCGCTTCGCCGTGCCCGCGACCCGGCCCCGCGGATGACTCAATCTCAGAACCCGCCGGGTTGCGGAACTGCTGGGGATCGCCGCTTCGGCCAGGCCCCTTTCCGGCTCCATGCTATGATAAAGGCATGTCGGGTATTCACCCCTCTATGCATCCGGAAGTCATGACGACCAAAACTGACACGGCGGGAACGGGGCGGATCGGCACGGCGATGCTGGAACGACTCGCTGAGCTGGATCCCAGCAGCTCTTCCCCGATACGGCCCGCATTTTCCTGCAGCTAGGTTTAGTCGCAGAGCAGCGGCGTGTCGATCAGCTCTCGGAGAAGGCCCGGCGGGGGTCTCTCACGACGGCCGAGGAGCAGGAACTCGATGAGTTCATTCACGTCGCCAATCTGCTCGCGATCGGCCAGTCGAAGGCCAGACAGGCGTTGAAGCGGGCCGGGTTCTCG
This sequence comes from uncultured Planctomycetota bacterium, assembly GCA_963815795.1. Lineage (GTDB taxonomy): Bacteria > Planctomycetota > Planctomycetia > Isosphaerales > Isosphaeraceae > JAKAUH01. The sequence goes on from CAWFIC010000019.1 coordinate 792,211, forward strand.
GCGTAATGTGATCATGGCGGTATCAAGTGAACTGATCACCGAGTGCGGGCGCGAGCGAAGGGCTTGCGAATACTACCTCCTCCCGCAGTGCCTATCCGTTGACGTTCCAGGTCGATCACATCATCGCCGAGCAGCACCTCGGCAAGACGCGACTGAACAATCTGGCACTGGCCTGCCCGAGGTGCAACCGAAGGAAAGGGCCGAATCTTTCGGGCATCGACACCCAGACCCGGCAGCTTACGCCGCTCTATCACCCGCGGCGCGACCGATGGTCCGATCATTTCCGCTGGCGAGGGCCGCGGCTCGTCGGCCTCACACCATCGGCCGGGTCACCATCCAGGTGCTCGACATCAATCATCCCGAAGACGTCAAGCTCCGGCGGATGCTAATTGGCAAGGGAGCCTTCCCGCCGGATACTTGAAGGTCTGTGGCGCGGATTCCGGTCCGACTGACGGACGGCTCGCTCAGTACGGATCTCGACCCGTCGGGGGCGTCCTTCATCGCCTGTCCCCCGGGAAAGCGGCGGGCCGGGGTTCGAGCCGGCAAGCCGGGGTTTCACCGGTCCCGGTCCGGTCGGCTCGGCCGGGAATCTCGGAAAACACAAGAATTCGTTGCTCCCCCATCGCATCGAGCCATCAGAGGTGACACAATGCGGGTTCTGGCTATCGATGTCGCGATCGGCCGATCTGTCCAGAACGATGGGGCCGGGCCGTGTGCGGAGCGTCGAGCGGGTTGGTCGGGCGCATGGGGGAAGCCGGCCGGGCGGAGCGGTCCGCCGGAGCCGGCCGGCGGGTGGACACCGACCGCGGCCCGGAACCCCGGCCCGGTCCGGACCGCGGGCGGGCGGTGAGGCGGCGGGCGGCTTGGAGTTCGGGGCTTGCTCCCCTCCAGCCCCTTGCTCGGTCATCGGTTTCCATCTTTTCGCGCGAAGAGCCGTGGAGCCACTCGCGAAGCCGTGATTCACGCAATCCACAAGTCGCTGCAGGCTTGCTCGTAGCTCTGTTCCAGATCGAGCGGGACCACGAGGTCCTGTGCTCAACCAGAGCGGCAACGTCGGCAGCGGTTGACCCACGGTCAGAACGTGGGACCACGCTTCCAGGAGCGTTCGTTTCCCTTGCCTGGTCCAACGACACGAGGCGGCGTAGAGGTGCGGAGGCGGATCACCCATCGTCGGGTCGGTATGGCCGATCACGGCCAACAGCTCGAAGTAAAGGTTGAAGTGCTTGACCGTCACCAGATCGACGATGCTGACCGCCACGCCTTTCTGGAGCAGCGCCGCACACTTGGCGACAAAGACATTGCGATGTTCCGGTCGATCCTTGTTCGCCGGACTGACGATCTCGATGGCCGCGACCAGATGCCGCCCGCGCCTCGCATCGAAGATCCGGACCTCGTACTCGTCGTAATCGGGTAACGTCGTTTCCACGGCCACGCTGGGCTGAGCCGGTGCCCAAACGGCGGTCGCCACCCCGCCGTTCCCTTCGGTCATCCCGGACAACGGCGGAGCATCGTCTTTCTCGAACGCCGCGACATCGATCTCGACCTGCGACCCGGAATGAACGCGCGGCTCGGCAACATACCCGGCCGGCAGTTGCTTGCGCAATTGCTGGACGATGACCACCGGCCAACTGCCCGTGGAAACCCTCCCACGAGGTGATGTTGTCCAGCGGCGGTCGAAAGTGATCGCGTAACGGCATGACAAGTCCCTCCCGCCCCCATTCTACCGGCTTCTTGCGATCGTGCTAGCTGCGTCCCTGCTCCTTGCCTGATTCCCCGCCCGACCTCGAGCGACCAGTGCGTCTCAGAATTTGTGAAAGAATCCGATTGAAGATGCCGGATTCAAGATTCGAGATCCACAAGTCTTTCGGACATTAGGTTCGATATCCATTCTGAATCTTGAATCTGTCATCTTGAATCGATTCTTTCACAGCCTCTCAGTTTCCGGCCCCTGAGCCAACAGGTGCCCCTGCTCCCGTCCTCATGAATTCTCTGGAGATCGGCCGGATCGTGCGGATGATGCCGGTCCGGCGGGCCGTCCCGGCCTGCACCGGTCCCGGTCCGGTCGGCTTCGGCCGGGAATCTCGGAAAACACGAATCAATCGTTGGTCCACTCCGCATGGGGCCATCAAAGTTGGCACAATGCGACTTCTGCCTGTCGATGTCGCGATCGGGCGGGCCGACCGATGGGGACGGGCCAAGCGGGGAGCGTCGAGGGGTGGTGTGGGGCGCGTGGGGAAGCGGGCCGGGCGGAGCGGTCCGCCGGAGCCGACCGGCGGGTGGACGCCGACCGCGGACCCGGAACCCCGGCCCAGTCGGGACCGCGGTCGGGCGGCGAGGCGGCGGGCGGCGGGCGGATCGAGACGACGCGGGAGGGGCTCACCGCCATCGAGGTGAAATCCGCCGGCTCCTCGGCCCGACCCGGCCCGTGGCCTACGAGGACACGGTCTCCTACTTCAAGATCCACCTGGCCGAGCGGTACACCTGGGTGATGTGCCAGCTCTCCCTGGGCCGGAAGCGGCCGTCCGTGTGCGTGCCCTGGCCCCAGGAGCAGGTGCAGGCCCCGACCCCTTTCGGCCGACGCCAATTCCGGCTCACGAATGGAGCCGGTCGGCCGTTTGATCCGGCCGGGTCCCCGCGATCCGCGAAGGGCAGGAGCAATGTCCCCGTTCGGCACCGCGATCGGCCATCGCCGGGCCGGCGGCCGGACCGGGTAAAGTCGGAGGCCCACCGGCGGGAGCGGACCCGGACGGCCCGTCCCTGCACGCTCCGGCCCGGCACGGCCACGACGCAGGCCGTCGGCCCGGTCCGATCGGGCGATCGTCGCGGTCGGGCCGGACCGTGAAATCGAGTTGAGTCCCCGGGGTGCGCCCTGGCCGGTAACTTACGCATGTAGGGCGGCTTTCCAGAGCCGTCGGGACGGGTCAAGAGACCCGTCCTACGTGAGGGTCCCTCTTGCCGGGGTAATAGGGCTATCCCGACGGAGACGCAGATTGCAATTGCACGACCTGGCTCGAACGCCTGGGGCTGCCGGTGCTCTCCGGGCATAGGAACGAGTTGACTGGCCTCCGTGGGATCTCGCTCTACCCGAGTCGTCGGTCCGGCCATCGCGTCGAGCGGAGCATGACGGCCATGCATCCATTTTCAACGCTCTCAGTCACGGACGACGAGCGTCTCGGCGCCCTGGCCATGCCATTCCGCGGCACCCGGCGCGATCGGAGCAGCAGGATATCGCGAGGGAGTAGACCCGGACGGTCCATCGCCTCATCCGGGGTGGCCACTGGTACGAGATGCCCTCGCCCGAAGACCAGTCGCCCAACGATTGGATGCCGACGGAGTTCTTCGACGACTGGCTGGGCCGGCCGGGCTGCCCGTAGCGGCCACGGCTTCGGGAGGAGAAGGGGCAAGAACGGGACGCGGGCGCCGCGAAGGGGTGGCCGGCTCGACGTCGAGCGTCATCGGACTCGACCCGGCCTGACGCGCCCTGGCCGTGGGCTCGATCTTCTTCCTGAGCCATTCGGCAGACCGACCGCGACGTTGCGGCCCGCGTGACGTCATCCCCGGCGATCCCGGTACCGGATGTCGGCCGAACGGGGCGATCGGCGGTCGGATCCGGGTCCGGCCGCCGCCGGACCGGGCGGGTTCGCTCCGTTCTCATCGAGAAACGCAAAAAAACTGGGAGTGCCCTCTCGCATCGAGCCATCCTGGTATGGTATAACGCGATTTGTGCCTATCGATGCCTCGATCGGGCGCCGAACGGTGAGGTCGGGCCATGCGCGAAGCCTTGCAGGTGTACGTCAAGCGCGTCGAGAAGCTGGCCGAGCACGTCCGCGGCAACGAGCAGGCCACCGAGCAGAGCCTGGTCGGGCCTCTGTTCACGATCCTGGGCTGCCGACGGGACGGTCCGACGGGGGAGGCGAAAAAGTGAACTGACGCCGATTTCGGCCCGATTCGACTTTCGGCTCCTGACCCCTGGTATGTGGCGAACTCAGGTACTAAAGATTCTTGACACGCAACAACAAGTGGTCAAGAATCTTGAGAACTGATCGCCCGAACAGACTCCAGAATGGGAGTTGAGTCCCTTCTCAACTCGATTCGGAGGTCCTGTTCCATGGCCGTCAAATCCCGGTCGAAGGACCGTCGCAAGTCGCAGCCGCACACCCTTCACAAGCCCCGCGGCGTCGTTCACCCGCGCGTCGTCGCGGTCGGGCCCGAGCACTTCGCCTTCGTGTGCGTCGATTGCGCCAAGGCCCGCTCCAAGATCATGCTCGCCGACTTCTACGGCCGAGTCCTGCTCGAGCCGACCACCGTCGAGCACAACCGATCGGGCTTCGAGACCGCCTTGACGTCCGTTCGCGCCGCCATGGCCCGGCACCAGATCAAGGACGTGATCGTGGTCGTCGAGCGCACCGGACGTTATCACGGACCGATCCGGCGTGCCTTCGGCGAGGCGGGGTTCGAGGTCCGCATCATCCACCCCTACACCACCAAGCAGTATCGTCTCCCGGCGGATCCGGGCAACAAGACCGACGACACCGACCTCTCCGCGATCCATCGCGCCGCCGTCAACGGCTTCGGCCTGGCGGAGCACGAACCCGACCCGGTCTACGTCCAGCTCCAACTGCTGGCCCGGCACCGCCGCAAGTCGGTGCAGAAGCGCGTCACCGTCCAGCAGCAGATGCTCGAGCATCTTCAATCGTTCATGCCAGGATATTCGCGGTGCGTCGCGGACGTCTTCGATTCCCCCGCCGCCCTCTGGGTGGCCAGGGAGCTCGGCTCGGCCGCGGCGATCATCGAGGCCGGCGTCGCCGGCCTGAGCCAACGGGCTCGACAGGCCGGCCTGAGGGTCCAACGCTCCACCCTCGAGAAGATCGTCGCCTGGGCGCGGTCCGCCCCCTCGGCCGAGGAGCCGGCGTCGCTCCATCACCGGATCTTCCTCGAGCTCGATGCCGACCAGCTCGCGAAGGCCCGCGGCATCCGGGCGATCGAGGGCGAACTGGCCGGGCTGTTGGCCCGGACGCCCTACGTGCTCCTCCTGAGCATCGTCGGGATCAACGTCGTCTCGGCCGCCGAGTTCGCCGGCGAGATGGGGCCGATCGAGCGCTATCCCAAGGCGCGAGCGATCACGGGCCGGGCCGGGTTGTTCCCTTCGCGGTACCAGAGCGATCAGGTCGATCGCCGCGACGGCGCGCTGGTCCGGCACGCCAACCGCGACCTGCGGTGCGCGATCCTGATGATTGCAGATAATCTGATCAAGTGCAATGAACACTTCGCGGTCCTGGCCGCGGGATGGCGGCTCCAGGGCAAGGATGCGCGCGCCCTCCGCGTCCGGGTCGCCGGTCGATTCTGCCGGATCGCCTACCAGATGGTGGCCGGCCGGATGACGTTCCGGCATCCGTGCGCACGGCAGCGGGATGACATCCTCAACAAGCTGATCAAGTTCGCTATTGAGCATTCAACTGCGCCTGATCAGCTCTTGCGCGACCTCGACGCCGCAGTGTCTCAGCTCCCTCGGACCGCGTATCGAGAGGAAGCTGTCCCACTGACCGAGGAACTCGCCCGGGTCCAGAAGCATCGGGGAGCTGGACCGCATCCGCTGGGCACGATCCTCCCCGCGGTCTTGGCCAAACTGGAGGTGGACCTGGTAAGATCGACCGAGTCAGGGGAGGCTGATCCCACAGAGTGACCATCCCGACCAGGGGGCCGGACAACGTCGTATCTGACCCCAAGGCGCAAAGCCGTGGAAAGCGTGGCGCTCTGTCTCGGATCACCAACGTCGGATAAGGCTGTGTGGGGTCGCTCCCCTGATGTACCAGTATGGCGAGACGTGATCCCCGATGAGACAGAGGTGGCTCCCGGTCGGAATTGGCCACCGAACGACATCTGTAAAACCCGCCAGGTCGACGGGGACAGGGAACGTCCGTACATAGGTCGAAAATCAGCATCCCGTCAATTCCCACATGGCTGTCTTTCCGCGGTTGACCTTTCCGCGGTCCATTAGGATAATTTTATGAGTGGAACTCGAATCGCTGTTGCTTTGCTAGGTTGTGTAGCTGCTTGCAGCCAAAACACGAAAGCGGCTGACAACCCAGACCTGGTGCTTCTCCAGACAGGAGATTCGACGTCAACTGTCCTTGCACAACGGCTTGATGCGGGATGCCCTGAGAGAAAAAATCCGCACCAAGCAAGACTTAAGGACATCGAGGCGATTTTCGGTTGAACGCTTCGCGTTCAACGCTACTCCTTTCGATCGATGACGTCTTACCCGCTCTTCTCGGCCAGCAGGAACAACGGATCGTGTCGCCGGTGGAACTGGCCCGCGAGCACGAGCGGCTGGCGAAGTGGATCGCGAGTTACTGGCGACCAAAAGATCGTTCGCCATCCCCAATGCTGGCAGCAAAACCTACGGTCCAAAGCTACCCGCCTCAAGCGTTGCTCTTCATTTTCAGATCGCCAAGCCAGGCTCATCTCTGGCCCAGGATCTCGCGACGAATCCAAGGCGTACTTGCGGCTTCGGACGATCGCGGAGCACCTGTCTAGCCCCAAAACAAGCGTGATAAAAAAAGGCAGTCGTGTTCAATCTATGTGATCACGTTCATTAGATCGAGACGTACCTTCTACAGCTCGGGGGGACTTGGGCCCCGTTGCTGCCTCGAATTCTGTCTTCGGCATCGCCACCCCCGTTTGCTTCTCTCGAAGGCCAACACGGATCGGGGCATCCGGACCCCGACTTCAGCGAGCCACGCCTCAACACAGCCGGCGTGCGTGCAGCCGCTCGACCAGCCGGAGGAACACACCTTGCCACGGGTTCCACGACAACAACCGGTAGATCAATCGCCGCCCCGTCCGGACGATCTGGCACGGCATCTGGATGAACGCCGCGCAGTACGTCGGGAACTCCATCCGCAACAACGTCCGCCGCTCCGCCTCATGGCGGGCCCGGTGCCGCGGCGCCACCGGCACCAGCAACGCACTCCAGGCCTTCAGGCTCCACGCCAGCGAGCCCATCACCATGTACGCCCAGTTGCTGACCAGGTCGTCCACGGGGGTCGTCAGCGCGCGAACCCCGCTCTTGAGCTGCGCGATCAAGTTCTCCTGGTCGCAGCGATCGTTGGCCGAGAACACCACCTCCTCGGCCGTCATCTCGCGGTCGTTGGTGATGTAGAAGAAGTAACGATACTCCTCGAACAGCCGCATCTGTCCCCGGTCGACCCCCACCCGCTTGCGGAGGACGATCATGCGATAACTCTTCCGGCAAGCGAGCGGCCGGTAGTCGAACTCCGCGACCATCTCCTCGAGCAGCTCGACGTTCTCGTAGCCGCGCTGGCGGACGATCTCGGGCCGGAAGTGCTCGGGCTTCTCGCGCGGGGCGGTCTTGACCGGGTACCGTGGCGGTCGCTCCAGGAGGCGGTACGAGTCGGCCGGCAGGGCGTCGGCCCGGGCCTTGAGCGAGTCGTAGGCCTCGTATCCGAAGAGGAACCGGATGTCGCCCGCTTCGTCCCAGCGATCCAGATGCCCGGTCTGGGCGAACTTGGTGTCCCCCCGCAAGAGGATCTTGCGGAAGCCCGCCCGACGGGCCAAGGCGACGGCCTTGTCCAGGAAGACGTCCGCCCGTTCCGCGGAGGGGCGGTTGCCACTGCGATTGAGCAGGTAGAGCGGCTCCGCCGTATTGGCCAGCGAGACCACCAGCGGATGGTAACCATACTGGCCGTCATAGGTGAAGTCCATCCCCTGCTTGCACTCGGCATCGCTGGGCACGATGCTGCCATCGGCCTCGAGGATCGCCTCGGCGAAGAACTCGGGGGGCTGCTGGGCCCAGACCCGCAGCCGCGCCTCATTGATCGTGTCCATCAAGGTGAGGACATCGGCCTCGGCGAAGCGGCGGCAGAAGTCCCCGGCGGTGGTCGGGTCCGGGATCCGTTTGGCCCCCAGGGCGTCGAGGTAGACCTCGTCGTTGCGCCGCAGCTCGAGGTGCTCGATGCGCCGGCCGCCGGCGAGGAGATTGAAGGCGATGTTGAGGACGTGGTCGGATTCGTGGTAGGGCAGATGCCGCTTGAGGAGGTGGAGGTTGCGGTCGATCTCCTGGATGAGCCCGATCTTCTGAGCCAGGAGGAAGAGGGCGCCGATGCCGCCGGCACTGAGGCCGCGGCCGCGACCGGCGTGTTCGTAGTGGATATTGCTGGCGGTCATCATGGGTACGGGCCGCTCCGGGCCGGGCGTGTTGTCGAGCCGTTTCTTGATCCGCCGTCGCCCCTCCTGGAAGGATCTCTTCTTGCGTGCCGCTCGCTTTTTTCGGAGAGTGGCGCTCACTCGAAGGCCCCCTTGTCTTGGAATGGTGAGGATGTGTACCTACCTCCATTATTCCAAGACCATGCGGGGTTTTCGAGCTTTTTCTCCGGAAGCGCGCCAAGCGGACTATAAATCACGCTTGGTTAGGGGCTAGGGGAACCGGAACGGGGACGCAGCTAGGAACCGGAACGGGGACGTAGGAACCGGAACGGGGACGTAGGAACCGGAACGGGGACGCAGCTGGAACCGGAACGGGGACGCAGCTGGAACCGGAACGGGGACGCGGGAACCGGAACGGGGACGCAGCTAGAACCGGAACGGGGACGCAGAACCGGAACGGGGACGAGAACCGGAACGGGGACGCAGCTAGGAGAACCGGAACGGGGACGCAGCTAGTTTTGACGGTCCGGACCCGAACCGGAACGGGGACGCAGCTGAACCGGAACGGTGAACCGGAACGGGGACGCAGCTAGTGAACCGGAACGGGGACGCAGCTAGGAACCGGAACGGGCAACTGCAGCTGAACCGGAACGGGGACGCAGCTAGTTTTGACGGTCCGGACCCGGCCGGCGTCGGTCGCCGGTCCGCTCCGCCGGCCGGATTCGCCACCCGGCCGGTCGGGTCGGATGGGCCGGGCACGCATCCCATCGCGGGGCGACTTGACCGGATCAGCAAGGGCGGCGAAGATCGGGGAGATTGGGTCACTCGCCGGAGAATGATCGCCTCCGGTGGCGGCAGGAGGGCCGCATCATGAGCCACCCCGTGCTGACGCTCGAACTGCCGGAGGATATCTACGAACGCGTGCGCCGCGCCGCCAAGGGCATGAATCAGCCCGTCGAGACGGTGCTGGTGAACATCGTCCGGGCCGCGACGCCGTCGCTGGAGAAGGTCCCGACCGAATACCGCGCGGAACTCGAGAGGCTGGAAGATCTCGGCGACGACGAATTGGGGCGGATCGCGCGGAGCCGCCCGGCGCCCGACAAGCAACGCCGGCTGGAACGACTGCTGGATAAGGGGACCGGAACGGGGACGCAGCTAGTTTTGACGGTCCGGACCCCTGCCGGCGTCGGTCGCCTGTTCGGTCCGCCGGCCGGATTCGCCACCCAGCCGGTCGGGTCAGGTCGGGCTGGCCGACGTCGCCTCCCGCGGAAGGTCTTGAAACAGGGACGTAACGAGTTTCTTGCGGGCGTCGCAATGCGCTCATCGCTGGCCCCGACTTTTCCGTAGCTGCTTCTCCAGCCAAAGGGCGTCGGCGGCATCGAGCGGCGGATTCGGTGGTTTACTGTAGTCGATGCTTGGTGCGTACCGAAACTGCCGATAGATCTCACCGATCATCGGCTGGATGTCCAGAGGGATATCGTGATCCGGTTTGGTGAGGGGCACGGGAATCGGCGGCAACGGTCGAAGATAGTGGGCCCGCCAGACTCGGCGAACTCGCGCCCTCGCGCGGGCCACCAACAGCGTATAGGGACTGTCGGGCCAGAGATCGAGCATGGGCAGGCGCCGGCCGCCGCGGAGCAGGTCGAATTCGACGAGGCTCACATCGCCTAGTAATCGGCTTTGCCGCTTGCGCTGGTACAGTTCCCACCCCTCCATGCCGGGACGCTTGTTGGAAGGAGACAGGACCTCGATGCTTGTCACCAGGCGCTGACCGGGATTCGCCTCGTAGATTTCGACGAAGGTCTCGCGATGCTCTTCCTGGATGAAGGGGCGCAAAGTCAGAGGCTCGGACTCGCCGGTCGGCACCGCCAACGCCGTGCCGCCTTTCTTCGTGTTTCTCTTGCGGCTGCGAGACCTGCTCACGCTCACATCAGGCAAAAAGCTGTCACTTTTCATGCCTTCAGACTCGAGGAGGGCGATATACGAGCGCTCCCCGGTCCGTACCAGGTAACGATCCGGAGCCGCATCGGCGAGTTGCTCACCGATCTTCTCGATCAGGTGGCTGTGGAAGTCCTCCCACAACCCGCGGGCTTCGATATAAGGGTCCATGCCTGGGAACGGCGACCTCATGAGGAACTCCCTCAATCGGATCTTGCGATTCACGGCGTTCAGGATACCGGTCCCGTGGGTCACCGGCAACGGGGGTCGGAACCGGGCCGGGTCCCAAAAACCGGGTTCGGACCCGGCCTCCTCGATCGGCCCCGGTCGGGGAGAAGACGAGCCACCAAAGCCGGTCGAGCCGGTCGGGATCAGAGCCGGTCGGGGTCGGGCCACAGAGCCGGTCGAGCCGGTCGGGGTCAGAGCCGGTCGGGGTCAGAGCCGGTCGGGAGCCGGTCGGGGTCAGGCCAGGTTTCGGGCCTTTCCCGGCCCGCCGGATTTCCGCCGTCCCGCCGGTTCGGGTCCGCGGGCACGCCGTCCGGTCCCGGCCGATCCGGTCCGCTCGGCCCAGGGGGCTCGTCCCGGTGGGCGCGGAAAAGAACAGCGAGGCCACGAGCCGAAGTGCCCATGTGGAAGGCCTGCGATTCCGGAGGATGGGCGCCAGCGGCCGAAAGCAATGGCTTTACGTCGGTAGGGTGCACCCGCCATCCAGCGATCAAACCCGGCTTCTGGAGCAGACTCTTACTCGAACCGCAGATGCATGACCGACTTCCCGGAGTCGCGGAGCTCGATCAGCGAATCGATGCCGATCTCCAGGTGCTTGCGCACGTATTTCTCGGTGACGGACCTGTCGCTGCGGCTGGTCTTGACGCCCTCGGGCGTCATCGGGCTGTCCGAGACCAGGAGCAGAGCCCCCTTGGGGATGTGGTTGACGAACCCCACGATGAAGATCGTGGCGGTCTCCATGTCGATGCCCAGGGCGCGGATCTTCTTGAGATACTCCCGGAACGACTCGTCATGCTCCCAGACTCGGCGGTTGGTGGTATACACGGTGCCGGTCCAGTAATCCATCCCGTGCTTGACGATCATGGCCGAGACGGCCTTCTGGAGACGGAACGACGGCAGGGCCGGGATCTCGGGCGGCATGTAATCGTTGCTGGCCCCGTCGCCCCGGATGGCCGCGATGGGCAGGATGTAGTCGCCGACCTTCGTCTTCTTCAAACCGCCGCACTTGCCCAGGAACAGCACGGCATTGGGCTCGATCGCGGCCAGCAGGTCCATCACCGTCGCCGCCATCGCGCTGCCCATGCCGAAGTTCAGGATCGTCAGGTCCTCCGCCGTGGCCGACAGCATCGGGTGCGACCGGCCCAGCACCTCCACGCCGAACCGCTCGGCGAATAGCTCCACGTAATTCTGGAAGTTGCTCAAGAGGATGTACTTGCCGAACGCGTCCAGCGGCCGGCCCGTGTAGCGCGGCAGCCAGTCCTTCACGATCTCGGATTTCGTCTTCACCTGGTCGGATCCTCGTCATCGGGGAATCGGTATCGGTCGTACTCGCGGGCGCGGGGATCGCCCCGGACGTGGTCGAACACGATCTCCGGCCCGATGCTGATCAGCGTGGAGGAGATCGTGCCCCGCTCGGCGCCGGCGAGGACGATCCGCCCATCGCGGCAGACTCGCGCCGCCGACGCCGGGAATTCGTGCGGGTCGAACAGCTCCCTGGCGAGGCGGATCCTCGGGTCGTCGGGATCATCGAGGTCGAGATTGGTCACGGCGTGAATTCCGGGCGTCAGCTCCCCGACGCGGATCCTCCGCGCGCCGGAGCCTCGACCATGAAGGCGGCCTCGTGGTCGGCGACCAGGTAATTGCATCCGCCGAAGCCGCCCGAGGCCAGCTCGTGCCGGGCGAAGGCGGCGGCTGCCTTGGATCCATCGAAGCCCAGCAGGTTGACGGCCAGCAGGCCCTTGGAGCGGGTCTGATCCGCCCAGGCGAGCTCGCCGTCGCCGCGGTTGGTGACGGCCACGATCATCCCCGCGTCGTTGACGCCCAGCCAGGTGCCCATATTCGGGAACGAACCGTCCGGCCCGTGGTCGGCGCCCGCCAGCAGGCAGCGGAGCGATCGGGGCCCGGCGCGACAGCAGACCGGCGACGTCGTCGGGCGGCTCCGCCACTCCTCGCGATTGGCGCCGAGCAGCACCGGGGCACAGCCCGAAATCCGGAAGCCGATGAAGACCAGGCACATGGGTCGTCCGCGCCGCCTCGTGGTTGACTTTGACCGAAAGCCGACGATCCTTCATCATGGCGAATAATACGGTGGCAGCAAAGTAGGTCAGGCTCTCAGCCTGACGGGTCTGGAGTGTCAGGCTGAGAGCCTGACCTACATGGGTCTCCGGGAGGCGCGGATGAACCGGCGGGCCATCGCCCTGCTGTCGGTGGGCCACTTCATGATCGACCTGTGCCAGGGGGTCGTCCCGGCGCTGGCGCCGTTCCTGGTCGAGGGCCGGGGTTTCTCGAATGCCGCGGCGGCCGGCCTGGTCTTCGCGATCAGCGCGACGTCGTCGGTGGTGCAGCCGGTCTTCGGCCAGCTCGCCGACCGGCTGGCGATGGCCTGGCTGCTGCCGGCGAGCATCGCGCTGAGCGGCGCGGCGCTGGCCGTGGGCGCGCAGGCGCCGAGCTATCCGGCGGTGCTCCTGGCGTTCGGGCTGAGCGGGCTGGGCGTGGCGGCCTTCCACCCCGAGGCGGCCCGCAAGGCGAACCTCGCCAGCGGCGAGCGCCGGACGACCGGCATGAGCTTCTTCTCGATCGGGGGCGGGATCGGCTTCGCCCTGGCTCCGGCGGTCACCCTGGCGCTGGTGCAGCACCGGGGGACTTCGGGACTGCTGATGCTGCTCTTTCCCACGGCCCTCATCGCCGGATTGTTCCTCAGCCGGTTGGGCTCGGCGTCCGGACAATTGCACCACAAGGAGGGGGCGAAGCGATCGCTGCACGGCCGCGATGACTGGCGGGCGTTCGGCATCCTGAGCGGGGCCACGGTGATACGATCGATCGTCTTCTACGGGCTCAACACGTTCCTGGCGCTGTACTTCATGGGCCGGTGGGGCCAGACGGCCGCCGAGGCGAGCCGCGCGTCGGTCGTATTCCTGGGCACGAGCATCGTCGGCACGCTACTGGGCGGCTGGATGGCCGATCGCTTCGGCCGCCGCGAGGTGATCCGCATCGGCTTCACCGGCGGGGCGGTGTTGCTGGCACTGTTCTGGTCGACCTCGGATCGCACCTGGGCCATGGCGCTCCTGGCTCCGCTGGCGGTCTTCCTCTTCTTGCCGACCAGCGTGCTGGTCGTGCTCGGCCAGGAGTACCTGCCCAACCGGGTGGGCCTGGCCTCGGGCATGACGCTCGGCCTGGCGGTGAGCGTCGGCGGGATGTGCGCGCCGCTCCTGGGCCGGCTGGGCGACCGGCATGGCATGGGCGTCGTCGTGACGGTCCTGCTGGTCCTGCTGGCCGCCGCCGCGGTCCAGACGGTCGCGCTTCCCCCCATCGGCCGCCGCAAGTCGGAAAAGGCCCTGGACGATCTGGACGAGCTGCTGCCGGTCACGGCCGATCGATGAGCAAAGGCAGATAGTCTCGCGCCGCGTCGGACAGCAGGTCGCGATGCATCCGCGCCGGGTCGTTGAAGAAGTCGACGCCGATGTTCGTGTCCACCGCGCGGGTGGCCATGAGGTCCAGGGCCTTCGCCTCGTCGCGGATCGACTCGGCGTAGATGATTCGCGGCCCTTCGCCCGGCTCGCCGAGCAGCCGGGCGAAGTACTGCACCGTCAGGCCCTGCTTCCGCGGCAGGGCCGAGCCCAGGATCACGACCCTGAGCGCGCTTCCACTCCTCGGCGGTCATCTCCCGCCGCCAGGCCGTGATGTGCGCGTGCAGTGCGTCGAGCTCGGCCCGGGCGGCCTCGCCGACGTTCTTCATCACCAGTGTGGTCATCCGGCGAGCGAACGCGACCCGCTCGTCCCGCGGGCACCGCCGCGCCTGGACGACCGAATCGAGGAATCCGCGGCACTCGGCGAGGATCTTCTTCTGCCGTTCGAGCTGCTCGGGGTCCAGGCCCTGGGCCACGAGGCTCGGTTCAGCCGAAGTCATCAGGCCGCGATACTCGCGCAGCTCGGCCAGGACCGCCTCATTCAGTGTGGCTTCACCGCCATGAGGGGTGAGGATCACGTCGAGCGCCAGCGGGACATGGGCGACCGCCTTGAGGATGTGATAGACCGCCGGCGTGTAGGGAACCTCGAGCCGCTTGCCGCCCCGCCTGAGCACGATGTTGTCGCCCTCGATGAGGATCACCGGCCCTCCTCCATCGAGGGTCGCTTCCTTGGTGCGGTGATAGGCCGCGCGGAAGGCGTCGTTGAGCGTCGTGAGCGGGTCGGCCCCCGGCGCCGTCTGCACGCGAGGAGGGGCCGGTGCTTGGCCGACGGCCGCGCAGGCGAGCGCGCCGAGCAGCCCGACAACCCCGATTGTCCGGCGATTCGCCCCGCGGAGCCAGCTCCCTCGGCACAGCATGATTCCGCCCTTCTTCTCGCACGACTCGATCGAGCGTCCACGGTGGACGTCCATCAGACCATTATTGCGGTCCATGCCGTCGCGGCCTACGCTATTTGTCTGGTCGTGGAGGCGACGACGCACTCCTCCAGCCGAGTGAGCACCCGTTTCTCAACCTGAAAGGCCTCGATGATGAGTCATGATTTCGAACCGCTGTCCGGGCAGATCATCCATGCCGCGATTGCTGTTCATAGGGCCCTCGGCCCGGGATTCCTGGAGTCCATCTATCACGGCGCCATGCGCATCGCCTTGGCACGGGAGGGAATCGACTTCGAGACCGAGGCGGAGGTGCGCATCTTCTACGAAGGTGCTGAAGTTGGGGTCCATTACCTCGATCTCCTGGTCGAGCGGCAGATCGTGGTGGAGCTGAAGGCCGTCAAGGAACTGGAGGAGGTCCACTATGCCCAGGTGCGATCCTATCTCAAGGCGACGGGGCTGCGCGTTGGTCTCTTGCTCAACTTCAATGCCCCCACGCTCGTTTCCAAACGGGTTGTCCGCTGAGGGAGATTCGCATGATTATGAAATGACCGCGTTGGCGAAGTCGTATCAGGGATCACGAAAGCACGAAAGTACGAAAACACGAAACGGACAAGAGGTGGAACGCAAGCTCCGGGGCATCCCCATGCGCGGGGATCGGACTTGCCGGTCTTTTTCGCGCTTTCGTCCTTTCGTGCTTTCGTGAGAAAGTCCAAGCCATCGACGGCGGTCATCGATCGTCCTGGAAGTCTCTCAGAGATATGATCGCGGCAAGGGGGGAATGTCATGGTGCCGAGGGCCCGGGGAATCGGACTCTTGCTGCTGGCCTACTCGATGATGTGCGAGGGCCCGGCATCACGGGGTCAGGTCGAGCGGGATGATCCGATTCGGGCCGTGCGGGCCGTGCTGGATCGCCAGGTCGCCGATTGGAACAAGGGCGATCTCGACGGCTTCCTCGCCGGTTACTGGAAATCGCCGAGGGTGGTCTTCCAGTCGGGTGGGCAGCGTTATGACGGCTGGGAGGCAATGCGCGAGCGGTATCGGCGGCGTTACCAGGCGGAGGGCCGCGCGATGGGCCGGCTGGCGTTCTCGGGGCTCGACATCGAGCCGCTCGGGTCGGAGGCCGTCCTGCGCGCGGTCGCTGGCAGCTCGTCATGCCCGACGGCACCACTCCGGGCGGCCTCTTCACCGTCATCTTCCGCAAATTCCCCGAGGGCTGGAAGATCGTGCACGACCATACCTCCGCCGACGAGGCGAAGCCGGCGGAGCCCAACCCGGCGGGGAAGAAGGCCGGGTGAAGGGGACGCGGTTCGTTCGCATCCCCTTCGTCTCATCGATGCCCGAGAGGGAACCTACGCGACGACCGGACTGCTGGGCGTCCGGACGATGGCCGCCAGCACCAGGCCGGCCAGGAACGAGCCGACCGTGTGCTCGATGGCCTCGGTCGCGACGAAATCCGACGGGAAGGAATACCAGTTCCAGTACGGGACGAGGACCGTCACGAACGCGAGGATACCCAGCAGAGTCACGAAGCCGACGCGCGTCCAGTAACCGGCCCCGACCCGAACTTGCGCGAGCAGGAGCGCGGCCAGAAGCGCGGAGGCGAGATTCGTGCCCAGTTCGGTCAACAGCAGTCGCGGCGAGAGGCCCTCGCCGCCCTGGGGCCGGACGATCACGACCCCGACCGGCCCTTGCTTCGCCTTCTCTAGCCAGGCCTGCTGCTCGGACTCGGACGCCTTCCCGGACATGTCCATGCCCGGGAACAGGTAGAATCCCGGGTCCTTGATCGTGCTCCGAATCGGGCCGACGACGGCCGCCTCATCGGGCAGGACGTGGACTCCCATCGTCCCGAGCGGCAGCAGCATGTGGGCGACGAATCCCCAGGCGAAGATGACGATCCCGCCCAAGAGTCCACCGAGAACGATTTTCTTGGCCATGTTCGGCCCTCCGGATCTTAGAGATTCTCCGGTCCGCCCGAACAATCGCCGCGCCGATCGGTTCGGCCCGGTCATCCG
This sequence comes from uncultured Planctomycetota bacterium, assembly GCA_963815795.1. GTDB lineage: Bacteria > Planctomycetota > Planctomycetia > Isosphaerales > Isosphaeraceae > JAKAUH01. The sequence continues at coordinate 808,894 of CAWFIC010000019.1, forward strand.
GACGGGACGCGGCGATCATTTCCACATGACAGCGCTAAGATCGGTCCGGGCTGGTGTCTGTCTGCACACGATCTCGGCGAATTGACCGGAGAGGATGGCCACGCGGCCATGAGCGGGCGGACCCCGCTTGAGCCGCCTCGGCGAATCCGGTAACGTCGTCCGCATCGACGAGAGGACTCGGGTCGAGGACTCGACGATTGTCTCGCGGGCCCCATTCTGCCGGGAGGGTCATCGGCGTGTTCGGGATATGGCTGGGCCAGACGGTTGTCTCCGCGCTGGTTCTCTTCATCGCGGGCCCCTATCGGGTCGAACGGCCGGACTCTCAGCAGCAGCCGGCGGCACTGCGGGCGCGGATCGACGGGCTCCTCCGCGAGGAGTTGACCCGCGACTGGTATCCCCGGGCGGTCGACCGCAAACGCGGGGGCTTCCATCAGTCGTTCGCCCGCGATTGGTCGCCGACGCCGGACCACGACACCTTCGTGGTGTACCAGGCGCGGATGACCTGGACAGCGGCGGCGTTCGCCCGATACTCGCCGGCGCACCGCGATGAGTTCGCCGGCTATGCGCGCCAGGGCATCGCCTTCCTGGACGAGGTGATGCGGGACAAGGAGTTCGGCGGCTTCCACTGGATGCTCGACCAGCGGGGCCGTCTCGATCCCGGGCTCGGCGACGAGAAGCACGCGTACGGGATCTCCTTCGTGATCTACGCGGCCGCCACGGTCCGCGAGGTCATCGGCGACGAGAAGGCGCTCCAGGTCGCGCGGGACGCCTTCGACTGGCTGGATCAGCACGCGCACGACGCGAAGCACGGCGGCTACTTCGAGGCGATGCGCCGCGACGGGACGCCGATCACCGCCTGGGACGAGAGGGCGCCGATCGCGCGGAGGACGGATCGGGTCGGGATCTACTACGGATTCAAGACGATGAACGTGCACATCCACTTGCTCGAGGCCCTCACGGCCCTGTCGCGGGTGGACCGGCGTCCCGTGGTGATGGAGCGATTGCGCGAGCTGCACGGCGTGGTGCGGGACAAGATCGCCGTCGAGCCCGGGGCCTTGAACCTGTATCTGACGCCGGACTGGCGGGCGATCCCCGCTCACGACTCCTTCGGCCACGACGTCGAGACGGCCTATCTCCTGGTCGAAGCGGCCCAAGGCCTCGGCATGCCCGACGATGCCCGGACCTGGGCGGTCGCCCGCCGCCTGGTCGATCATGCCCTCGACTGGGGCTGGGACGATGAGCTCGGCGGTTTCTACGACAAGGGCGAATCGTTCGGCAACCCGGCCTGGGATCGGAAGAAAGTCTGGTGGACGGAGGCCGAGGGCCTGAACGCCCTGCTCGTGATGGACCGGAGGTTCGGCCAGCACACCGACCGCTACAAGCACGCGTTCCGGAAGCAGTGGGAATTCATCGAGAGGCACCTGATCGACCCGGTCCACGGCGGCTGGTTCGCCGAGACGACCCGCGACGGCCGGCTGATCGGCGACGGAGCCAAGGCCAATCCCTGGAAGGCCAACTATCACACCGCACGCGCCATGATGAACGTGGCGGCCCTCCTGAGCGAGCCGGGCGGTGGACGATAAGTGTCATCCCCGTCGGGCCAGTCGGCGGTTCACCTCGTCGATGTCGAGCGCCTCGGGGTCGAATGGGTCCTCGTACCACTCCTTGAATTCCGCGTGCCGCGGATGCTTCGGGTCGCGCATCGCCTCGACGAACTCCATGTAACCCCAGCCAGCTCCGACGTCCTCCGGCGGGTCGGCCCGCTTGCCGGCCACGCAGACGGGATAGTTCCGTCCCTTCTCGAGCGGCAGGATCTTCTCGACCACGATCTCGTGCTCCCAGTTGTCGCCGAAATCGTAGGTGTAGTGGAACTTGAACTCCTCCCCCCGGACGAGTTGGCTCAGCTTGGCCCGGCGATCGTCCTTGATGTCGAGCTCGCCTCCGGTCATGTCAGGGTCGCTATACTCGATCCCATCGACCTCGAAGGCATAGAGATGGCTGAATTGCCAGCCGATCGCCACCTGGATGACCTCGTGGAGCTCGGAGAGGGTGCAGTCCTTGACCTGGACCCGCCGCCAGATCGGCGGCCGGAAGTCACGGAGCGTGATCTTGAGCTGGTAGACGGCCTTCGCCTTGTTGATCGGTTCGGGCTTGGGTTCCGTGGCCTGCTGGGCCGACGCTTTCGCCGAATCCGCTGCCCCTTCGCCACTGGTCTTGCGCTTGGCCATGGTATCCCCCGGAGATCAGGGCACTCCCACGTTGCCATCGACGGTGATCGAGAAGCCGAGCTGACCAGAGACGCGATTGGCCATGTCACTCGCGTCGAAGAGGGCCGGACCGTCCCGGTGCAGAGTATCGAGCAGCATCTCGAGTCGTTTGCCGACGCGCTGATTGACCGATCCGGGTGTCCTGCGACCGGTTTTCGGGCGATCACCTTCGTTGGACAGAGCCTCCCGCGCTCGGGTTCGCGATGCAAGATTCCCCCGCCGTCATCCATCGGGAGCCTTCATGACCGTGTCCCCGACCGACGAATCGATTGGCCGGAAAACCCCGGACCTCCGCGGCATCTCGGCGGCGCGGTGGGAATCCGCCTTCCGCGACGTCATCGTCGCGGCCCCATCGAGGCACCAGGTATCCGCCTCCTTTTTGCCCGACCTTGCTCCGCACCAAGGGCGCCGGGTTCTGCTACAATATTGGCCGCATTGCCTCGGCGATCGGGGCCGTCGCCTTCGTGGTCTCGACCGTTGAACCCCGACGGGGCGACTTCCACAGCCGGATCGAACAACCTCGAGAACATGAAACTCCAGCACTCTCTCGGCATGCTGACGGCGGCGGCCCTGGCCCTCGCGACGGCCGGCTGCGGCGGGGACCCGTCTCCCCGGTCCGGAGGTCCCGACTCGCCGGCTGGCGGCAAGGGCCGGCTCTTCGTCGTGACGTTCCAGACGATGAACAACCCGTTCTTCGTCGATCTGAACGACGGCCTCTCGCGGGTGATCGCGGCGCACGGCGATCGGCTGGTGACCCTGGATGCCCAGTTCAACAGCCTGAAGCAGAAGAACGACATCTCCGACCTGCTCCAGCAGCGGCCCGCGGCGATCTTCGTCAATCCGGTGAACTGGGAGGGCATCCGCGGCAGCCTGGCCGAGGCCAGGCGGAAAGATGTCCCGGTGATCGTGGTGGACGCGCCGGTGAGCGACCCGGACATGGTGCTCTGCCAGATCGCGTCGGACAACGTCGAGGCGGGCCGCCTGGCGGCCAAGGCGCTGGCCGAGGTCAACCCCAAGGCCAGGATCGTCGTCCTGCACCACTCGATCAACAAGGCATGCATCGACCGCGTGGACGGATTCAAGGAGGTCGTCGCCCAGCATCCCGACATGAAGATCCTCGACGTCCAGGAGGGCAGGGGGACGATCGAGGGCGGCCGGCCGGTGATGCGCGACCTGCTGGGTCGATTCCCCGATCTCGATGCCGCGTTCCCGATCAATGACCCCAGCGCCCTGGGGGCCATCTCGGCCATCGAGTCGGCCGGCAAGCTCGGCAAGGTCACCGTGGTCTCGGTCAACGGCTCGAAAGAGGCTGTCGAGGCCATCCGCGCCGGCAAGCTGCACTCGACCTCCGCCCAGTTTCCCGCCGAGATCGGCCGGGTCGCCGCGGAGACCGCCTACGACCACCTGGCCGGCAAGGCCGTCGCAAAGGATATCAAGATTCCCGTCAAGCTGATGACCCGGGTGAACGCGGAGACGGTGGCGGGCGATCATTGACCACATCGCCGTCCGGATGCGTCGACTTTTTATACGGAGAGTGGTCCATGTCGAGATGGAAGCTTGCCCTTTTCGCGATGGTCCTCGTTGCGGGACCGCCGTCCGGTCGGGCCCAGGAGGCGAAGGACGAGGGACGGCGTGAGGCCAAGGCATCGTCCCCCGCGCCCGGCGATCGGCCCGGCGACGCGGGGAAGGCGACCGAGCTGCGGCGGTTCAAGGCGCACTCGGACTGGGTCTGGGGCGTGGCCCTGACGCCGGACGAGAAGACGCTCGTCACCAGCGGCGCGGCGGAAGATCATACCTGCCGCTCCTGGGACCTGGCCGAAGGGAAGGAGCGGTTCCGGATCGACACCCGCGGCACGGCCCAGAGCGTCGTCGTGTTCCCCGACGGCCGGAGGTCGGCCGTCGCCAGCGCCGACAAGACGATCGACGTCTGGGACGTCACCACCGGCAAGCAACTGAGGCGCCTCCGGGGCCATGAGGCGGCGGTCTTCTCCCTGGCCCTGACGCGCGACGGCAAGACCCTCGCCAGCGCCAGCGAGGACGGCACGGTCCGGCTCTGGGACGTGGACCGGGGGCGAACGATCCGCGCGATCCGGGTCTCGGAGGATCGCGAGGTGATGGGCCTGGCCTTCTCGCCCGACGACCGATGGATCGTGACCGGCGACTATGACAGCCTGGCCAAGCTCTACCAGGTGTCGAACCGGACGCGAACTGATGCGCTACGAGGGCCACAGGGCGGCCGTCCGTTGCGCCGCCTTCACGCCCGACGGCCGGCGGATCATCACGGCCGGCGACGACAAGTCGGCCCGGCTGTGGGACGTCCGGAGCGGCCGCGAGCTGATCAACTACGACGCCATCACCGGCGTCGTGTACGGCATCGCCGTCTCGCCCGACGGCCGCCGCCTGGCCGCCGGCCTGGCCGACAAGAAGATCCTGCTCTGGGACCTCGCCGGCGGGCTGCTGCTGCACACCTTCGAGCTGAAGAACGCGGGCTGCCTGGGACTGACCTTCACCCGCGACGGCCGCCGGCTCATCGCCGGGCTGGGCAACGGCGAGGTCTGGATCGGGAGTCTCCCCGGCCGGTTGCTCGGCGAGCCGGACACTCCGGCTCCCCCGCCCGCACCCGCCAAGGCAAAGCGTCGCCGGCGGCCGTGACGACTCCCCGGTCTCGCTGGAGACGATCATGATCGCCGCCGCGCCGGGCCCGTCCTCGCCGCCGCTGCTCTTACTTCGCGGCGTGACGAAGCGGTACGGTGGCGTCGTGGCGCTCGCCGGCGTGGATTTCGACCTGCGGGCCGGCGAGATCCACGCGCTCCTGGGCGAGAACGGCGCGGGGAAGTCGACGCTGATCAAGGTGCTGGGCGGGATCGTGCGTCCCGACACCGGCACGATCGAGCTGGAGGGACGGCCGGTCGAGGTGCGCGACGCGGCCGAGGCCGATCGGCTGGGCCTCCGGCTGATCCACCAGGAGCTCTCGCTGGCGCCGAATCTCTCGGTGGCCGAGAACATCCTGCTGGGCCGCGAGCCGGTCCGGCTGGGCGTGCTGATCGATCGCCGTCGCCTGGACGCCTCGGCCGGGGCGCTGATCGCCGAGCTGGACATGCCAGAGATCGGGCCGGTGCGCGCCCTGGTCGGCGGGCTGAGCGTCGCGCGGCAGCAACTGGTGGAGATCGCCCGGGCGCTGGCGGTCCGGGCGCGGATCCTGGTCCTGGACGAGCCGACGGCGTCGTTGTCGCAGCACGAGGCCGAGACGCTAATGGCCCGGCTCCGCCGGCTGCGCGAGCAGGGCGTGGGCATCATCTACATCTCGCACCGGCTCGAGGAGATCCGCCGGCTCGCCGATCGGATCACCGTGCTGCGCGACGGGCGGCATGTCGGCACCCGCGACGCGCAGGCGGTCGATCCCGATGAGTTGATCCGGCTGATGGTCGGCCGCGACGTCTCCGCGACGCCGCCGCGCCCGGACTGGAGACCCGGCCCGGTCGCCCTGTCGGTGGAGGACCTGAGGAACGACCAGGTGCACGGGGTCGGCTTCGAGCTGCGGGCCGGCGAGGTGCTGGGCCTGGCCGGCCTGGTCGGCTCGGGCCGGACCGAGCTGGCCCGCGCGCTGTGTGGCCTGGACCCGATCCGATCGGGCCGGATCGTCGTGGATGGCCGGCCCATCGCCCCGAGGTCGCCGGGCGAGGCCCGCGCGGCGGGGATCGTCCTGGTCCCCGAGGACCGCAAAGGCCAGGGTCTGGTCATGACCGGCTCGGTGGCGTACAACCTCGCGCTGCCGTGGACCCGCGACTGGATCCGGGGCCTCCGGGTCGACTGCCGCCGCCGCGCCGCGATTGTCGAGCGGGCCGTCAGCCGGTTCGGCATCAAGGTGGATCATGCCGAGCAGCCCATCGGCTCCCTGTCGGGCGGCAACCAGCAGAAGGTCGTCGTCGCGCGGTGGATGGAGCACCCGCCCAGGGTCCTCATCCTCGATGAGCCCACGCGCGGCGTCGACGTCAAGGCCCGGAGCGAGATGTACGAGATCCTCGGCGACCTGGTCGCCCGGGGGATCGCCGTCCTGCTGATCTCCTCCGACCTTCCCGAGGTGATCGGCCTGTCCCACCGCCTGGCGCTCTATCGCGACGGCCGCATCCTCCGCGAGCTCCGGGCGGACCGGGCCGACCCCGTCGAGGTGATGGCATCCTTGGTCGGCGGGCGTTAGTCTTTTCTTGCGTCGAACGGCCATCGCCATCGCGCGGAATGGAGGAAGACCTTGGCGTACGCTCCGGTGGTGTCCGGTGGCCGTTGAATGGGATTCTACCGATGGGTAAGCTAGACGTCCAGAGGCTTGGACTTTATCACGAAAGCACGAAAGTACGAAAACACGAAACAGAACCGACGTGTGGGTACACGCGACGAGTGCGGGGCCGGGCCCTCTGCTCTCCGGATTTTTTCGTGCTTTCGTACTTTCGTGTTTTCGTGATCCCTGATGCGACATCGCCGGCGCTGTCCTTGTGGGCGGGCTCTCGCGGTCCTTCATGATCCGGAGACGGCCGCATGCGATCCGACAAGACCTTCCTGCCGCTGATCATCGCCGTCGTGGTCCTGCTGGGCGCGTTCCGGGTCTGGGTGCCGCGGTTCCTGACGACCGACAACCTGCTCGACCTGGCGCAGCAGATCTCGGTCAACGCGATCCTCGCCTTCGGGATGACTCTGGTGATCCTGATCGGCGGGATCGACCTCTCGGTCGGGGCCATCGTGGCCCTGGTGGGGACGGTCACGGTCTGGCTGCTGCCGCGGGCCGGCGTGGTGCCATCGGTGGCGGCCGGGCTGGGCGTGGCGGCGGTCTGCGGGGCAGTTAACGGCGTCTTTGCCGCACGGACGGCGATGCCGCCGTTCATCATCACCCTGGCGACCATGCAGATCGCCCGGGGCACTGCGCTCCGGTTCAACGAGGGGCGGCCGATCTCCGTGCCCGACTCGGCCCGAGGGTTCCTGCTCGTGGGCAACGAGCGGCTCTTCGGCGTGGTCCCGCTCCCCGTGCTGCTGATGGCCGCGGCCTTCGCCGCCTCGTGGGTCCTGCTGCACCGGACCCGCTTCGGCCAGCACCTCTACGCCATCGGCGGCAATCGCGAGGCCGCCCGGCTGGTCGGCATCCCCCTGGCGCGTCACGAGACGGCGGTCTACGTCCTCTGCTCGCTGTTCGCCGGGCTGTCCGGCCTGATCCACGCCTCGCAGCTCTACGCGGCCGAACCCGGCTCGGGGCAGGGGTTCGAGCTCAACGCCATCGCCGCGGTGGTCGTGGGCGGTACCAGTTTCACCGGCGGGATCGGCTCGGTACCCGGCACGCTCCTCGGCGCCGTCATCATCGGCATCCTGGACAAGGGCCTCAACCAGGCCGGCGTGCACTTCTCGTTGCAGTCGATCGTCAAGGGCTCGGTCATCCTGGCGGCCGTCTACTTCGACGTGCGGCGCCGACGCGCCGCGCACTGATGCGCGGCGCGGCCTGCCCGAATCGCCCCGGGCCTCGTTCGTTCGTTCGGCGCCCCGCTCGATCAATTCCCGCCGAAGAGGCGGGCCAGTGCGCCCACGACCCGGTTCTTACCGGCGCCGGCCGGCTGGGCGTCGGCGATGCTCTTCATGAAGAGCTCCTCGACCGAACGGCGGAAGCCCCAATCGCGGGTGGGCTCGCAGATGCGATCGAATTCGGTCTTGCTCATGTAGCCCCGGAAGACCAGCCGGTGGGCCTCGGCGTCGAAGCGGAGCTTCTCGCCGACGCTGCGCGGGATCTCATAGCCTTCCGGCAGCCGGTCGAGTTTGACGAAGTGATCCATCGGACCCTCCATCAACCTGGTCTCATCATCCCTGAATCGTCTTCGATGATGTCATGCAACGGTCGTGGCCCGTGCGGAGATGGGAAGAGCGCACCGCCCTACCTCTTAGTTAACATGATTCGGACGTGAGGTGAATCAAGTGCGGATTTTTTTTACAAAACATGCATCGTCCTCGTCCCGGGAGGGCGGGGACACGGGAGCGAGGATCGGTTTGCAAGTCTTGACGCAGCTCGCGAGACGGGCGCGCGGGCCGGAAGATGATCGAGCCTGTCGGATCTGTCGGTCGAAGTGGTCGGGGAAAGGTAACGGCGGGCGGAACGGTCTCGAGGCGTGGTGATGTCGGTGGGAGGTCGGGTCGGTGGCATCCCCGCCGGTCGAGGCGAGGACCTTGCCCGGTCCGATGTCGGCCCGGGCGTTCAGGCATTGGCGACCTGCGGGCGCGGCGGTTTGAGGGCCTCCGGCCCGACGCCGAACCCCAGGTAACGGGCGAACCGCCACTGGCGATATCGGGCGTACCATCCTTGCCGTGCCCGGTCGCGTGTCCGTCTGGCCCTGGTTGCGTCCATCGTCGTTGACTCCCCTTAATAGATATACGACGGGCGGGCGCGAATGTGTCGCGCGGCTGGGATGAATCGGCTGGCCTCTTCCCCGGAGGGCAGGTGCTCTCGCTTCGGCCGGGCCGGACGCTGCCCGGTTGGCCCGTGGCGGCCCACCCCATCCGGGCCGCCGAGGCGATTCCTCTACAAGACATATAGCTCTTTTCCGGTGAAATCGGACAACGCCGGGCGAAAAAAAGGAATCGGCGAGATCCGCCGGGATTTGGCCCCTGCTCGTTGTTCGGCCCCGGCGGCGACTGGCGGCCGACCTGTATCACCGCTAGACTTGCCCCCTGGAAGGCTGAAGGCTGAAGGCTGAAGGCTGAAAAAGCGGTCATTCAGGCTCCAGCCTCCCGGAGCCTCGACGTCCCGGATTCCTCGAGTCTGAGCAGGTGCCTTATGACGATGAATCGACGAAAGCTCTTCGCGCTGCCGTTGGCGATCTCGGGATTTCTGGCGGCCTCGACGCTGGGACTCGGCCAGGACCAGGGCAAGGCCCATCCCAAGGTCGGCTATAAGGATACGCCGATGCTGCCGGGCGGCCGGTGGCACGTCCACGACAGCGACCGGCCGTTCCCGCGGGTGATCACGCCCGGCACGTGCAGCACCCAGGATCAGCCCGGCAAGGCGCCGTCCGACGCGGTGGTCCTGTTCGATGGCACGGATCTCTCGCACTGGCAGAGCGGCCGGGGAGGGTCGGCGCTGGGCCATCCAGGACGGCGCGATGGTCGCCAGGCCGGGGGCCGGTGAAATCCGCTCGCGCGACGAGTTCGGCGATTGCCAGATCCACCTGGAGTTCGCCACGCCCAACCCGCCCCGGGGCCATGACCAGGACCGGGGCAACAGCGGCGTGATCATCTTCGGCCGGTATGAGATCCAGGTGCTGGACAGCTACGAGAACGTGACCTATGCCGACGGCCAGGCCGCCGCCATCTACGGCCAGTACCCGCCACTGGTCAACGCCTCGCGGCCCCCCGGCCAGTGGCAGACCTACGACATCATCTTCACCGCGCCCCGGTTCAAGGCCGACGGCTCGCTCGAATCGCCCGCCTATTCCACCGTCCTTCATAATGGCATTCTGGTCCACAACCACTCGGCGCACTTCGGCCCGATGGCCTACCGCGCCAGTCCACCTTACCGGTCCCACGGGCCGAAAGGACCGATCGTCCTCCAGGACCACGGCCATCCCGTCCGCTTCCGGAACATCTGGGTCCGCGAGATCAAGGGTTACGATCAGCCCTGAGTGCCGCACCACAATCATGGGGATCGGAATTCCGGGGCGAGGCCCCATCCCAGGCCGAAAAGTGATTGGAGATGCGATTGCAAGCACGCATTCTCCCGTCACATCTCAATCCACCGTCAAGAACTGGCCGTGAGGCGCCGTGAGGCGCCGAGTTGTCAAGATGGAGCGGTTGCGCCGGCCCGTCGGAGGAATCCGCCGGGCGTCGGCTTCACCTGATCTGGTAAGTCGCGCCGAGCCGACCTCACCTCGACAATCTTCCTGGAGCCCCTGCGAAGGCGTCCGGCACTTCGGGGGCAAGAGTCGCCTGCAATCATGCGCACCGTGTTCTATGCTTCGATCAGCGAAGGCCGGGTGCGGGGGACGAGGAACACCGAGGGATCGGAGTCGCCCGTCTCGGCTGAGATCACGGTCATCGGATGAGCGTGAGGCGACAAGGCATGATGAACGCCGGAACCTGCGGCAGGGCATGGTCGGGGTGCGATCGAGGGGACGCGGGATCGGAGCGGGGGCGTCGGACCGGGCTAACCTGGGCCCGCGGCCGGTTCCGGCCGGACCTCCTGGCGCTGGAGGACCGTCGACTGCCCTCGACATTCACGGTCAACAGCGTCGCCGACGATGGGTCCATCGGTACCCTGCGGTGGGCCGTCGAGCAGGCCAACTACGGTAGCAGCAACACGGTCGCGTTCGACCCGGCGGTCTTCGGGACGGCGCGGTCGATCCTGCTCAGCGAAGGCTCGCTGCTGCTCAGCAGCGGGAGCATCACCATCGACGGGCCGGGCGCCGGATTGCTGACCGTCGAGGGTAAGGGTATCCAACGGGTGTTCGAGGTCAACGCGGGGGTGAGGGCGTCCATTTCCGGATTGACGATCTCCGGCGGGAGTTCCACCTATGGCGGCGGCCTGTTCGACCGGGGCACCGCGACGCTTTCCGACTGCACGATCAGCGGCAATAGCGCGACCAACGGCGGAGGATTCTACGGCGACGGCAGGCTGATCCTGACGGACTGCACGATCAGCGGCAATACCGCGCAGTACGGCGGAGCCGTGTGGAACCGCGGCACGGCGGCCCTCATCGGCTGCACGGTCAGCGGCAATTCCGCCTATATGGGCGGCGGCGTGTTGAACTACAAGTACGGCCGCGCCAACCTGACGGACTGCACGATCGCCGGCAACTCCGCCGGTCTGGGAGGCGGCCTCTCCAACTACGGCCAGGCGAACCTGACCGCCTGCACGGTCAGCGGCAATACCGCCTTCAACACCACTCCCAACCCCGCCAACAACTCCGGCGGCGGGATCTACAATTACTCGAACCAGTACGGAGGCAAGACGATCCTGGTCGACACCATCGTCGCGGGCAACTCCGGCCCCGGGAGCTTCGCCAGCGACATCGGCGGCAACAACAGCGTCAGTGTCATCGGTACGTACAACCTGGTCGGGACGGGCGGCTCGGGCGGCCTGTCGAACGGCCGCGGCGGCGATATCGTTCTGACCAGCCTCGATAACCTGAACCTGGCCCCGCTGGGCGACTACGGCGGGCCGACTCCGACCATGCCCCTACTCCCCGGATGCCCCGCGATCGGGGCGGGCGCCTCCGCCAGCGGGGTGACGACCGATCAGCGCGGTTTCGCGCTCGACTCGCCGGTGGATATCGGCGCCGACCAGGCCGTCTCGGTCCCGCTGGTGGTCTCCGTGGCGACCGACGGCGCCGCGCGCCCCCCGGTGAACTGGACCTGCGCGGTGCGATCGACCTGGCGAACCTCGGATCCGGAGCCGCCACGATCGCGTTCGACTCGACCACGTTCGCCAAGGCCCGGACGATCGTGCTGGCGGCGGGCCCGCTGACGCTGAGCGACGCCGGAGGCTCGATCGCCATCAACGGGCCGTCGGCCGGGCTGACGCTCAACGGCGGCGGCACCGCCCGGTTGTTGCAGGTGAATGCGGGTGTGACGGCGACGTTCTCGGGGCTGATCATCTCGGGGGGAAGCGCGACGGTCGGCGGCGGGGTCTACAACCAGGGCACGGCGACGTTCACCGACTGCACGATCGCCGGCAACTCGGCCGCGGGCAACGGCGGCGGCCTGGCCAATATCGGGGTCTTGAACCTGGTCGAGTGCACGGTGAGCGGCAACACGGCCGGCGGCGGAGGAGGGGGGTTGTACAGCGACTCCCGGGCGTCCTTGACCGCCTGCACGGTCAGCGGCAACACGGCCAGCGGCGGTGGTGGGATTGACGAGGGGGCAGGGGGACCCGACCGCGCGACGCTCGGCGACACGATCGTCGCGGGAAACGCCGGCAGCGGCAGCTCCGCGAGCGACATCGGCGGTCCGGATGCCGCGAACGTCGTCGGTACGTACGACCTGATCGGGCCGGGCGGCTCGGGCGGGATCGGCAATGGGAGCGGCGGCAACATCGTGCTGAGCAGCCTCGCCGACCTGGGCCTGGCCCCGCTGGGGAACTACGGCGGCCCGACGTCAACCATCGCTCTGCTCCCCGGCTGTCCCGCCATCGGCGCCGGCACCGACAACCTGATCCCGGCGGGCGGCAGCACCGATCAGCGCGGCGAGCCGCGGGTCGTCGCCGGCGCGGTCGACATCGGCGCCTTCGAGAGCCAGGGATTCACGCTGACGCCGGCGGCCGGGAGCACCCCGCAGAGCGCGACGATCGGGACGTCCTTCGCCAATCCGCTCGCCCTCTCCGTCTCGGCCAAGAACTCCGTCGAGCCGGTGATCGGCGGCGTCGTCACGTTCACCGTCAACCCCTCGGGAATCGCCGGGGCCACGTTGTCCGCGGGCACCGCGACCATCGGGGCAGGGGGCTCGGCCCAGGTTACCGCCACGGCCAGCTCCAGTGCCGGCCAGTACACCGTTACGGCGACCACGGCTGGGGCGCCGCCGGTCAGCTTCAGCCTGAGCAACCAGGAGCAGGTCGCGTTCTCCGGCCTGTCCGACCAGTCCATCGTCTATGGCACCGCCAGCGCGACCTTCTCCGGCAAGATCAGCGACGGCTCGCTGGTGGCCTCGGGAGAGGACGTCGGGGTGACCCTGGATGGCGTCACTCAGCAGGCGACGATCGGGTCCGACGGTTCCTTTTCCACTACCTTCAACGACAGCGCCGGCCTGGGGGTCGCCAACTCGCCGTATACGGTCGGTTACTCCTACAGCGGCGACGGGACCTTCCCTGCCGCGAGCCAGACCACCACGCTGACGGTGACGCAGGCGGCACCAACGGTGAGCGTGGCCGATGCGGGCGGAACCTATGATGGCTCGACCTTCGTCGCCAGCGCCACGGTATCCGGGGTCGACGGCCACGCATTCCCGAGTCTCGAGGGCATCGGCCTCTCGCTGAGCTACTACGCGGGGAGCACGGCGACCGGCACACCGCTGGGCGAGCCTCCGAGCGCGGCCGGCACCTACACCGTCCAGGCCGGCTTCGCCGGCAGCACCGATTACGCCCCGGCGACCGCGCAGGCGACCATCGCCATCGCGCAGGCCGTGCCGGAGATCGCCTGGGTCGCACCGGCCTCGATCGTCTACGGGACGGCGCTGGGCGCGTCGCAGCTCGATGCGGCCGCCAGCGCGACGGGGAACTTCGCCTATACACCCGCCGCCGGTTCCGTCCTCGGGGCCGGGGTGCAGACGCTCTCGGTCACCTTCACACCCAACGACACCGTCGATTACGCGATGGCGGCGGCGACGACCACCATCACCGTCGCACAGGCCGGTCCGACGATCACCTGGGTCGCACCGGCCTCGATTACTTACGGCACGCCGCTGGGCTCGGGCCAACTCGATGCCGCCGCCAGCGTACCGGGGAGCTTCAGCTACGACCCCGCCGCCGGGACGATCCTGGGTGCGGGGGCCCAAACGCTGTCGGTCACCTTCACGCCCACCGACGGCACCGACTACACTTCGGCGACGGCGACGACCACGATCGCCGTCGCGCAGGCGATCCCCGCGATCACGTGGACTTCGCCGGCTTCCATCGTCTACGGGACGGCGCTGGGAGCGGCGCAGCTCGACGCGATCGCGACCGTGCCGGGGACCTTCGCTTATGAGCCTGGCGCGGGGGTCATCTTGGAGGCAGGCAGCCAGACGCTGTCGGTCACCTTCACCCCGAACGATTCCATCGATGACACGACGGCGACGGCCACCACCATGATCACCGTAGCCCAGGCCACCCCGACGATCACCTGGAATCCACCATCCTCGATCACTTACGGCACAGCGCTCGGCGCGTCGCAGCTCGATGCCTCGGCCGATGTGGCGGGGAGTTTCGCCTACACCCCGGCCGCGGGCACGGTCCTGGGCGCCGGCAGCCAGACGCTGTCGGTCACCTTCACCCCGACCGATTCCATCGATGACACGACGGCGACGGCCACCACCACGATCACCGTCGCGCAGGCCGCCAACGCCATTACCTGGAACTCGCCGGCCTCGATCGTCTACGGGACGAGGCTGGGCGCGGCGCAGCTCGACGCGACCGCGACCGTGCCGGGGACCTTCGTCTACAATCCCGCCGCCGGTTCCGTCCTCAGGGCCGGGATCCAGACGCTCTCGGTCACCTTCACGCCCACCGACACCGTCGACTACGCGACGGCGACGGCGATGACCACGATCATCATCGCGCAGGCCACCCCGACGATCACCTGGAATCCACCGGCCTCGATCGCGTACGGCACGCCGCTGGGCTCGGGCCAGCTCGATGCCGCCGCCAGCGTGCCGGGGACCTTCATCTACGCCCCCGCGGCCGGGACGATCCTGAGCGCGGGAGACCAAACGCTGTCGGTCACCTTCACGCCCGCCGACGGCACCGACTACACTTCGGCGACGGCGACGACCACGATCACCGTCGCTCAGGCCACGCCCTCGCTCACCTGGAATCCGCCGGCGCCGATCACTTACGGGACAGGGCTCAGTGCATCGCAGCTCGACGCGACCGCGAAGCAACTCGGCGCGACCGCGAGCGTGCCGGGGACCTTCGCTTATGAGCCCCCCGCGGGCGTCGTCTTGGGGGCAGGCAGCCACACGCTGTCGGTCATCTTCACCCCCACCGACGGCGCCGACTACACCTCGGCGACGGCGACGACCACGATCAACGTCGCGCAGGCGACCCCCGCGATCACCTGGAACGCACCGGGCCCGATCACCTACGGCACGCCGCTGGGCCCCGGCCAGCTCGGCGCGACCTCCGGCTTGGACGGGAGTTTCAGCTATATTCCTGCCGCCGGCACGATCCTGGGCGCCGGGGTCCACACGCTTGCGGTCACCTTCACCCCGAGCGATCCCGCCGATTACACGACCGCAACCGCCACGGAGACGATCAACGTCGCGCAGGCGACCCCCGCGATCACCTGGACTTCACCGGGGTCGATCGCCTACGGGATGGTGCTGACTTCGACACAGCTCGATGCCGGGACCGATGTCGGAGGGACCTTCCGCTACGCTCCCGCCGAGGGCACGATCCTGGCGCGGGGGTCCACACGCTCTCGGTCACCTTCACGCCCACCGACTCCACCGACTACGCAACGACGACGGTGACGACCACGATCACCATCGCGCAGGCCGCCCCGACGGTGAGCGTCAGCGGCGGCGGCGTCTACGACGGTTCCCCCATGCTCGCGACGGCGACGGTCGCCGGCGTGGTGCCGGGCGCGGACGCGGCGCCAGCCCCGAGCCTGGAAGAGGTCAGCCCCACGCTGACCTACTACGCGGGGAGTCTTGCGACGGGATCGCAGCTGGCGGGCGCGCCGAGCGGGGCCGGCACGTATACGGTGGTGGCCGACTTCCCGGGCAGCGCCGACTACATCGCGGCATCGAAGCACGCCACCTTCACCATCGAGCAGGCCACGCCCTCGGTCGCCTGGGTCGCGGCCGGACCGATCGTTCACGGCATGCCGCTGGGTGCGGCTCAGCTCGACGCAACCGCGAGCGTGCCGGGGGATTTCGCCTATACCCCCGCCGCGGGCACGATCCTGGCGCGGGGACCCAGACGCTCTCGGTCACCTTCACGCCCACTGACACCGTCGATTACACGACGGTGACCACGAGCACCTCGATCACGGTGACGCGAGCGACCCCCGCGATCGCCTGGAATTCACCCGCGTCGATCGCCTACGGCACGGCGCTGGGCCCATCGCAGCTCGACGCAACCGCCAGCGTCCTGGGGACGTTCGCCTATACGCCCGCCGCGGGCACGGTCCTGGGCGCGAGGGTCCAGACGCTGTCGGTCACCTTCACGCCCAGCGACACGACCGAATACACAACGGCGACCAAGAGCACCTCGATCACCGTTTCCAGAGCCGTCCCAGGGGTCAGCGTCAGCGATCCCGGCGGGACGTATGACGGATCGCCGTTCGCCGCCACGGCCCTCGTGGTGGGGATCGGCGGCGCGTCGGGAGCAAGCCTCGAGGGGGTCAACCCTATCCCGTCCTACTACGCGGGGAGCACGGCGGCGGGAACGCCACTCGGCGGCCCGCCGACGGCGGTCGGGACATACACCGTTGTGGCGTATTTCCCCGGCAGCGCCGATTATGCGAGTGCCTCGAGCCCGCCGGTCACCTTCGACATCACGGCGCTCCCCGTCACGGTCACGCTCGCGTCATCGGCCGGATCGACGGTGTTCGGTCAGCCGATCACGCTGACGGCAACCACATCCTTCGGTAGTCCCGGCGCCGGAGTGCTGACCGGCATGGTGACCTTCCTCGACGGCACCGCGACGCTGGCCTCGGTCCCGCTCGACGCCTCCGGCCGTGCAATCCTGACCATCGCCAGCCTGGGCCTGGGCGGCCACTCGATCACCGCGGTCTATACCGGCGCCGCGAGTTCGGCCGGCGTCTGGTCCGGGGGCGTCTCGGAGTCGGTCAGCCCGGCCAATACCCAGGTCGTCTTCGTGCCGCACGCGGTGTTGAAGCGGAAGCGAATCGTGTCGCTCAGCCTGACGGCGGAGGTCGAGCCGCTGGCCCCCGGCGGCGGCGTACCCACCGGCACGGTCTCCTTCATGTGGAAGAAGAAGAGGCTCGGGACGGCGACCTTGAGCGGCGGTCAGGCGACGCTGGCCATCAAGCCCGCCAGCGTCCTGAACAGGTCGATCACCGTTATCTATAATGGGACCAACGACTTCCGGCCTGCCTCCCTCGTCACATCGAAGCTGACGTCGCGGTCGCTCGCGACCCCCCGCCCATCCGTTGCTGGAGAAGAGTCGATCCCGTGAAGCGATCGGTCGCTCGCTCGCGAAACACCCGCTCGCCAGCGCCGTCGCAAAAGCCGGTACCAGTCATGCCGCGTTGTCGCTCACTTCTACCAAAGAAAGAGCCCATCGCGTCAGTGATCTGACTCGACAGACGGTTAGCCCGCCCTGACTTCGATCGCGCCCGCCCCGACTTTCATCGATGGTATCCAAATTTTGTTTAAACTCGGGCCGATCCTGTTACAATAGCGTGCCCAGCAAGTTCATCAGACAGGAGGATCTCGGGATTGCGTGATTGGGTGAAGCGACTCGCCGGGATGGTGGCGGGACTGCGGTCGTGGCCGTGGGTCGGCGCAGTTCTTGCGCTTTCTCTCTGTGCCTCCAGGAGTTACGGCGCCGAGGGTTCGGCGGTGGCGCGGTTCCAGGAGGAAATCCAACCCCTGCTGATCGACTACTGCTACCGGTGCCACGCCGAAGGGATGAGTAAAGGCGGGGTGGCGTTCGACGAGGGCGGCTCGGATGAGGCGCTGGTGAAGCGGCGCGATCTCTGGTGGGCGGTGCTCAAGAATGTCCGCGCAGGCATCATGCCCCCGGCGGGCAAGCCGCAACCGGCCGCCAAGGAGGTCGAAGTCCTGGCCGATTGGATCAAGCACGACGTCTTCGGGATCGATCCCAAGGATCCCGACCCGGGCCGGGTGACGATCCGCCGGCTGAATCGGGTCGAGTACCATAACACGATCCGCGACCTGATGGGGATCGAGTTCAAGGCGGAGGAGGAATTCCCGCCCGACGACACGGGGTATGGCTTCGACAACATCGGCGACGTGCTCAGCGTCTCGCCGCTGCTGCTGGAGAAGTACTTCCAGGCGGCCGAAAGCATCGTGAAGGCGGCCGTGCCGACCGCCGCCAGGCTCACGCCCGAGCGGGCCTACCGCGGCATCGAGTTCCGCGGCACCGAGAAGTCCCAGAACGGCGACATCTTGCCTTTCTCCAAGCCGGCGAAGGTCTCGCGCTCGCTGGGCACGGAATTCGGCGGCGATTATCGGCTGCACCTGGAGCTGGCCGTGAAGGGGCCGTACAAGCTCGACCCCGGCCGCTGCACGGTCGTCTTCAAGATCGACGACCGCGAACGGCTGCGCGAGGCGTATAACGGGCTCGCCAGCAAGACGTTCCGCTACACCATCGACGAGCACCTGGCCGCCGGCGACCACCAGATGAGCTTCGAGCTCAAGCCCGAGGAGCCCAAGGCCGGCGCGGTGGATCTGCGGATCGTCTCGGTGCGGGTGCAGGGTCCGATGGACGCGGCGCATCGGGTCAAGCCGCCCAACTACGGCCGCTTCTTCCCCCGGGACGAGGCCCCGGCGTCCGACCCCGAGCGGCGCCGATATGCCCGCGAGGTGCTGGGGCGGTTCGCCGGGCGGGCTTACCGCCGCCCGGTCGACGATCGGACGCTCGATCGCCTGGTCGCGGTGGCCGATTCGTTCTACCGCCAGCCGGGAAAGACCTTCGAGGAAGGCACCGCGCAGGCCATGGTGGGTGTCCTGGCCTCGCCCCGCTTCCTGTTCCGCGTCGAAAGCGTGATGCCGGGCCGGTCGAACCGGCCGCATGCTCCGATCGACGAATATGCCCTGGCCTCGCGGCTCTCGTATTTCCTCTGGTCCACCATGCCCGACGATGAGCTGTTCGGGCTGGCGGAACGGGGCTGCCTGCGGGCCGAGCTGCCGCGCCAGGTCAAGCGGATGCTGGCCGATCCGCGCGGCAAGGCGCTGACGCAGAACTTCGTCGGCCAGTGGCTCGAGGTGCGCGATCTCGACGGCATGTACTTCAACGAGGGGGCCATCCTCCGCCGCGAGGGGATCCGGCTCAGGGGCGCCGCTACCGAGCGCAACGTCCTGACCCGCGACGTCCGCCGGGCGATGCGCAGCGAGACCGAGATGGCCTTCGAGTACGTGGCCCGCGAGGACCGCAGCATCCTGGAATGGGTCGACTGCGATTACACCTTCCTCAACGCCAAGCTGGCCAAGCACTACGGGATTCCGGGCGTGGAGGGCTCCGAGGTTCGCAAGGTCACGCTGCCCAAGGAGAGCCCGCGCGGCGGCGTGTTGACCCACGGGTCGGTGCTGGCGGTGACCTCGAACCCGGCCCGGACCTCGCCGGTGAAGCGGGGCCAGTTCATCCTCGACAACATCCTGGGCACGCCCGCCCCGCCCCCGCCGCCGGACATCCCGGCGCTGGAGGCGTCGAAGAAGGAATTCAAGGACCGCACGCCGACGACCCGCGAGCTGATGGCGCTACACCGTAGCAAGCCGTTGTGCAGCGCCTGCCATTCGCGGATGGATCCCCTCGGCCTGGCCCTGGACAACTTCAACGCTCTGGGGATGTGGCGCGAGGCCGAGGAGAAGCAGCCGATCGACGCCTCCGGACGCCTGATCACCGGCGAGTCGTTCCACGACGTCCGCGACCTGAAGAAGATCCTCAAGGAACGGCACCGCCTTGATTTCTACCGATGCATTACCGAAAAACTGCTAACGTATGCCCTGGGACGCGGGCTCGATTACAATGACGTCGAGACCGTGGACCGGATCGTCGGGCGCCTCGACCGCGAGGGAGGCCGGTTCTCCGTCCTCCTGATGGGCGTGATCGAGTCGGCATCCTTCCAGCAAAGGCGCAACCTCGCCGCCCCGGCGAAGGTCGCTGGATCGAAGATTTCAACGCAGTGAGATAGAAGAAGAGTTTCACGCAGAGACGCAAAGGGCCGCAGAGACGCAAAGAGGAAAAGCACCCTTGAGTTCGCCCTCTTTTTGTTGGTCTTCTGTCTTCTCTGCGTCTCTGCGGCCCTTTGCGTCTCTGCGTGAAATCCGGAAAACCACGAGGATATGGTGAGCCTCATGAAGCCAGAGAATCCGCAAGACGAAGCCATCGCCCAGCGGCGCGCGAGCCTGAGCCGCCGACGCTTCCTTCGGGGAGTCGGGATCTCAATGGCACTGCCGGCTTTCGAGTCGCTTCTGGCGAAAGGTGCCGGTGCTGGTGCGGCCGGGGCGAGCCTGCCCGCGACCACGCCGACCGGGGCTCCCTTGCGGATGGCCGTCCTCTACGTCCCCAACGGCGTCAACCAGTCGTGCTGGTGGCCGAAGAAGGAGGGGAAGGAATTCGAGCTGAACCGGACCATGCAGCCGCTGGAGCGGCTCAAGGGCCAATTCCAGGTGATCTCCGGGCTGGATCAGCAGAACGCCTTCGGAGGCAAGGACGGGCCGGGCGACCACGCCCGGGCCTGCGCGACCTTCCTCACCGGGGTCCGGGTCAAGAAGACCGCCGGCGCCGACATCCACGCGGGCGTCTCGATCGACCAGGTTGCCGCCCGGGAGGTCGGACACCTCACGAGGTTCCCCTCGCTCGAGCTGGCCTGCGACGCCGCGCGCAAGTCGGGGAACTGCGACTCCGGCTATTCCTGCGCCTACCAGTTCAACCTCTCCTGGGCCTCGCCCACCCTGCCGATGACGCCCGAGCCCAACCCCCGCTTCGCGTTCGAGCGGCTCTTCGGCGCCGGGTCGCCCGGCGAGCGCGGCAAGAGCCTGCGGCAGCGGCTGGAGCAGCAGCGGTCGATCCTCGACTTCGTGGTCGACGATACCCGCGCCCTGGGCGATGAGCTGGGCTCGCGCGATCGGCAGAAGCTGGACGAGTACCTGACCGGCGTCCGCGAGATCGAGCGCCGCATCCAGCAGGCCGAGCGGTTCCGCGACGCCCCCGACCCGGCCTGCGAGGCCCCGGTCGGCATCCCGGCCAGTTTCCTCGAGCACGTCCAGCTCATGTACGACCTGCTCTTCCTGGCCTTCCGGACCGACTCCACCCGGATCGCGACCTTCCTTCTGTCTTACGAGTCGAGCAACCGGACGTTCCCCGACATCGCGGTCACCGAGGGACATCACAACCTCTCGCACCACCAGGGGAAGAAGGAGACCCTCGAAAAGATCGCCAAGATCGACCTGTGGTACGCGCAGCAGCTCGCCCGGTTCCTCGAGAAGCTCGACGAGGCCAAGGACGTCGACGGCCGCTCGATGCTGCACAACTCGATCATCGTCTACGGCAGCGGCAACGGCGACGGCAACCGCCACAATCACAACAACCTGCCGTTCATCCTGGCCGGCGGCGGCGGCGGGAGCCTCTCTCCCGGGCGCTACTTGAAGCTCAAGGCCCAGCCGATGAACAACATCTACCTCAGCCTGCTCGACCGGATGGGCGTCTCGGGCCTGCAGCGCCACGGTGACTCCACCGGGCGGATCGACGGCATCTGAGCGGATTGGGCGGGCATGACGGCTGACCGTGCACCAGGGCGGGCAGTCCCTGTCCCGGTCATCTCGGCCTGATCACCGGACCGGCCACAGCAGCCGGGGCACCACGGATACAGGATCGCATCGTCAGGGAACTTCAGATGAAATCCACCGATCCATCCGCCCGGAAGCCGAAGCCGCGCCTCCAGGGTTTGGGCGGATAGTGCCGGAAGGCCTCCTCGTTGAGCTCGATGCCCCAGCCGGGCTTCTCGGGGATCGGCAGGAAGCCACTCTTGACGACCAGGGGCTCGCGGACCAGGTCCTTGCGGGGCGACGCGTCGTCCGGGGTGTATTCGAGGATCAGGAAGTTGGGCGTCGACGCGGCGAAATGCGTGTTCACCACATTGGCCACCGGACCCATCGGGTTGTGGGGGGCCACCACGACGTAATGCGCCTCAGCCATGGCGGCGATCTTCTTCATCTCCAGGACCCCGCCGCACAGGCAGATGTCCGGCTGGATGATGTCGAGCGCCTGGGCCTGGAGGATCGGCTGGAACTCGAACTTGGTGTAGTTGCATTCGCCGCTGGCCAGGGGCACCGAGACGTGCGCGGCCAGCTTGGCCATGGCGTCAACATTCTCGGGCCGGATCGGCTCCTCGAGCCAGAACGGCTGATAGGGCTCGATCGCCCTGGCCACGCGCATGGCCCGTCTCGGTTCGAAGAACTGGGCATGGATATCGACGGCGATATCGGCGTCGGGCCCCAGGGCCTCGCGGACCGCGCGGATTCGTTCCCCGGCCGCTCGGGTGACGGCGTTGTACGGCGCGGCGTGCATGCCGGGCGGGTGCGGGGCCATCTTCACGGCCGTGCAGCCATACTTCTCGACCACGGCCCGGGCGCTCTCGGCGAGCTGGTTCGGATCGGCGCCGCCGATCCCGTGGTAGACGCGGACCTTCTCCCGGCACTTGCCGCCCAGCAGGCGGAAGACCGGCAGGCCCGCCGCCTTGCCCGAGACGTCCCAGAGGGCCTGCTCGATCCCGCTGATCGCCGCGTTGACGACCGATCCGCCGGGGAACCGGCTGAAGTTGTACATCATCGACCAGAGGTGCTCGATGTCGCGCGGATCCCGGCCGATGAGCCATTCCTTGAAGTCGGCGATGGCCGCGACGGTCGCCTGGTCCGGCCCGCACGAGTAGGCTTCGCCGATCCCGTGAATCCCCTGGTTGGTCTCGACCTTCACGAACACGTAGTTGCGGCCCAGTCCGACGAGGAATGTCTTGATGTCGGTGATCCGGATCTCGGGCCGGCCCGATGTCGGCGCCGGCGCTTGCGACCCGGCGGCTGTACCCGCCGCGGTGCCGGCCGCCAGGCCGGTCGTCATGAGGAAGTGGCGGCGTCTCATCGCTTTCCCTTCGTCGTGGGGAGTGAATCGGACTTCCGCTCGAAATAGAGCCGGTGCGCCGTTTCGCCCAGGATCGCGTCGCGGGCTCGAGCGTCCAGGCCCAATCTCCGGGCGAACAGCGCGACGAGCTGAGAGTAAGTCGTCCGAGGGCACCAGAGCTCGCACGGGAAGGCGCTGCCCCAGAGGCACCGATCGGGCCCATAGGCGTCGATGATCCGGCGGCAGGCGTCGTGCATGTCGTCGAAGGGATAGGGCCGCGCACTGCCGGTGGCGAGGAAGGAGAGCTTGGCATGGAGATTGGGACACCGCGCCAGGTCCAGGACGTCCTTCAGCGTCTCCTCATAATCGGCCCCGGCGGCGATGTACAGGCAATGATCCAGCACGACCTTCAGCTCGGGGAAGCGGCGCAGGAGGGACGCCAGCTCCGCGGACTTGTCGCGGTTGATGCGAACGCTGACGACGAGGGTCGATCGCCGCGCCGCCTCGCAGAGCCGGACGACGCCGGGGTGATCCAGACGGCCATCCGCCGCCTGGTAAACCCGCACCCCGCGGATATTGTGTCCGTGCCCGTACTGCTCGAGCAGGTCCGGGCTGTGCGGGTCGTCGGGGTCGAGAGTACAGACGCCGGCCATCCAGTCGGCGTTGGCTCTTACCGCGTCGACCAGGAAGCGGTTGTCCCAGCCGTAGTAGGTGGTCGCCTGGACGGCCAGGACATGGCGGACGCCGGCCGCTTTCCGCTCGCGCTCGAGGTGGGCGACCGTTCCGGTCCCGGCGGGCGGTCGGAACGGCTTCGAGATGGGGGGATAGAGCCGGTCGTCCTGGCTATAGATGTGGGCATGGGCGTCGACGATCAGCATCTGTCCCTCCCCCGCGCCGGGCCTTCGAGAGGGAACGCCAGCCGGCGATCATGCGGGGTGTTGGGGTGGTTCGATGGTAATCCGTCGCGAAGGTGAGTCTGCCTGTTCGGGCGTCGTTCTCAAGTCAAGTCGTTCTACGTGGCCTTGATTTCCTCGGGACTCGTGGCGACCGAGAGCGTGATCTTGCCCCATTCGTCCGGGGGGAGCTGCCGAGTCAGGATCGACCAGATCAAGTCGTTCTTTTCCTTCATTCGTCGACCGTCGAACTTCCGGCTGACAATGACGAGATGAATGCTGTCGTCGGGCCCATCCGAAACATCCACAAGGTCGTTGGGGTCGTTGAAGTACGCCTTCTTGAGCTCATCGTGAATCTTCTGTTTGAGTTGGTCGTTCGCCATACCCGGTTCTCCCTCAGACGTTGTACTCGATCCAATGGGCGATCTTCTCGACCGCCTCCAGGAAGTCATCGGCATCCTCGCGCTTCGGATCATCGGCGGCATAGCGCCACGCGGGGACCCAGCGGTTGACGATGTTGAACTGCCTCCACATCGGTTCATTCTGCCGGAGCCGGTCGAGTCCCTGGGTCAGCCGAAGGAGTGTTTCAAGTTGATGCGTGAATATCGTCGCATGAACAGACAGCACTCCACGGCGCTGCAATTCTTCCTCCAGCTCGCGTAGATGGCGGCAGTCGAACCGTCGCATCAATCTCGTCTTGAGAAGGCATTCGACGGCATAGCCTGCCAGGTACATTGCACCTCGACGCCGGACAGAATTCAATAGGGCTCGAGCGTCGTCCAGGCGGTGCTTGCCTGCCTTGGCCTGCTCACTCACGCCGTAGAACAGATCGCGCGTCATGGAAGGTTCCCCGCGGACGACCTGGCCGCGACCGTGAGACTCTCGCCCGCCGGATGAGGTTAACCGCCCTCGCCCCCCGAGATCTCGCGCACGATCGCGCCGACGAACGAGCGGGCGTCGCCGAAGAGCATGAGCGTCCTGTCCAGGTAATACAAAGGGTTGTCGATCCCGGCGAAGCCGGGGCTCATGCCGCGCTTGATGACCATGACGGTCCGGGCCTTGTCGACGTCGAGGATCGGCATGCCGAAGATCGGGCTGTTGCGGTCCTCGCGGGCCGCGGGATTGGTGACGTCGTTGGCGCCGATGACCAGGGCGACGTCGGTCTGCGGGAAGTCGCCGTTGATCTCGTCCATCTCGAGCAGGTGGTCGTAGGGGATATCGGCCTCGGCCAGCAGGACGTTCATGTGGCCGGGCATGCGGCCGGCGACGGGATGGATGCCGAACTTCACGTCGATGCCGCGCCTGGTCAAGGCGTCGTAGAGCTCGCGGACCTTGTGCTGGGCCTGTGCCACGGCCATGCCGTAGCCGGGCACGATGACCACCTTGCTGGCCGCGGTCAGGATGGCCGCCGCCTCCTCGGCCGAGGCGCTGCGGACCGTCCGGGCCGCCTCGGCACCCTTCGCGCCGACCTGTTCCTGGCCGAACGCCCCGAACAGCACGTTCGTGAACGAGCGGTTCATCGCCTTGGACATGTTCACCGACAGGATGAAGCCCGAGGCGCCGTCGAGCGCCCCGGCGACGATCAGCAGCTTGTTGTTCACCGCGAACCCCATCGCCGAGGCGGAGAGCCCGGCGTACGAGTTCAAGAGAGAGATCACCGTCGGCATGTCGGCGCCGCCGATCGGGACGATCATCATCACGCCGAACGCCAGCGAGAGGACGATCATCGGCGGGAAGAGCCACGTGTGAGTGGGGTTGCGGACCAGGAAGGTCGCGAGGATGATCGCCAGCCCCAGCAGGCCCAGGTTGACGTAATTCTGCCCCCTGTACGTGATCGGCCGCTGCGGCAGGATCTCCTGGAGCTTTCCGGCGGCCATCAGGCTACCGGTGAAGGTCAATGAGCCGAGGATAACCTCCATCGACAGCACCGACATCAGGAACGGTCCCAACTGCTTCTCGCTGAGGCCGAGGTAATACTCGGCCACGCCGACGAGGGTGACGCAGAGCGCCCCGAAGGCGTGGGAGAGTGCGGTCCGCTGGGGGACGGCCGTCATCGGCACAAGGCCCAGCCGCCAGCCGATGATCGAGCCGAGGACCAGGCCGGTCGCGATCCATCGGTAATCCACGATCTCGCCGTGCAGGAGCGTGCCGACGATCGCCAGCAGCATCCCCAGCTCGCCGGCCAGCACGCCGCGCCGCGCCGTCGTCGGCGAGCTCATCCATTTCAGCGAGAGGATGAACAGCGCCGTCGCGACGAGATACATGATCTCGATCGGGTACTCGCCCCGGAGGAATTCGCTCATGGTTTCTTGGGTCCGCTCGCCTTGAACATCCGGAGCATCCGGTCCGTGATCATGAAGCCGCCCACGACGTTGCTCGTGGCGGCCACGATCGCGATCGTGCCGAGCCACGTGGCCAGCGCGCTCGGTTCTGCCCGGCGAGGACGATCGCGCCGACCACCGCGATGGCGTCCAGCGCATTGGTCAGCGACATCAGCGGCGTGTGCAACAGGGGCGAGACCCGCCGGATCACCTCGAAGCCGATGAAGGCCGCGAGCATGAACACGTACAGGCTCGAGATCAGGTCGATCTTCATGCCGATGCTCCTGGCGCCGCCGCCAGCGGCGGCAGTTCGAAGAACTCGCGGACCCGCGCGTTGACCAGCTCGCCGTCCCGGGTCAGGAGGGTCTCGCGGATGATCTCGTCGTCGGGGTCGAGCCGGACCGCGCCGTCCTTGACGAGGTGGAGGAGGAAGGCGCTCAGGTTGCGCGCGTACATCTGGCTGGCGTGGTAGGGGACGGTGCTGGCCATGTTGATCAGGCCGATGATGGTGACGCCGTGGATGATCGCGATCTCGTCCGGCCGGGTGAGCTCGCAGTTGCCGCCGCGCTCGGCGGCCAGGTCGACGATCACGGATCCCGGCGCCATCCGGGCGACCATGTCGGCGGTCACCAGGACGGGCGACTTCTTGCCGGGGATCACGGCGGCCGTGATGACGACGTCGCTCTCGGCGACGACCCGCCCGAGCAGCTCGCGCTGGCGCTGGTAGAACGAGTCATCCTGGGCGCGGCCATATCCGCGTGCGTCCTGGGCGTCATTGGCCTCGATGGGCAGCTCGACGAACCGGCCGCCCAGGCTCTGGACCTGCTCCTTGGCGGCCGGGCGCATGTCATAAGCCGAGGAGACGGCGCCGAGCCGCTTGGCCGTGGCGATCGCCTGGAGCCCGGCCACGCCCGCGCCGATGACCAGCACCCGCGCCGGGGTGATCGTCCCCGCCGCCGTGGTCAGCATCGGGAAGAGACGCGGCAGCTTCTCGGCCGCGAGCACGACCGCCTTGTAGCCGCAGACCGTCCCCATCGACGAGAGGGCGTCCATGCTCTGCGCGCGGGTCGTCCGCGGCATCAGCTCGACGGAAAACGACGTCACCCCCTTCTCGGCGAGGTCCCGGATCGTCTCGACCGACCCCAGCGGACGGAGGAAACCGACGAGGACCTGGCCCCGGCGGAAGAGCGGCAAGTCCTCCTTTCCGGTCCGGTCGTTCGAGCCGTAGCCGAGCACCTGCGCGATGAGATCGGCGGTGGCGAAGACCTCGGCGCGAGAGGGAGGATCCGCGCCCCCTTCGCGGCGAAGTCGGCATCCGGATAGCCGGCCTCGACGCCGGCGCCCGCCTCCACGACGACCTCGAAGCCGGCCTTGGCGAGGTTCGGGACCACGCCGGGGACCAGGGCCACGCGACGTTCGCCCGGGAAACTCTCACGAGGGACTCCGACGATCATGCGGCTGGCTCCGAGCGGGCGAGGCGGGCGTCCCGCGCGGCGGGACTTGGCACGGCACGGTAGGGTGATCCTCGAAGGACATCATTCTACCGGCGTCGGCGCCAATGTCCACGCTCTGCCGATCCTACTCGGCCCGCGTCCCCTTGAGCAGGTTGGCACCCTCATCGCTGACGCGAGTCTCAGGCTCCTGGAGGGCGCGGGCCACCAGGGTCTCGCCGTTCTCGACGACGGCCGTGGGGGCATTCCATGCGGCCCGTGCGTCGCGGGCGAGGTTGGCGGCGGCCTGATGATCGGCCGCGGCGGCGGCGATCTGTGAACCCATCGCCGGCGCGTCGTTGTGAGCGGCGGCCGCCTGGCCATCGCGCCGACCTTCGCCGTTCGCGGCGGGTGCGGCGGCTGGCGCGGGCGATGGCGGCGATGCGGGCACCGACGGCGGCGTCCCGATCACGCCGGCCTGCTGGAGGGCCACCTTCGCTCGCAGCTTGGCGTCGCTCATGAGCTGGAACCAATCGACGTTGCGGGTCGGCGTCCAAGACTCTGCGACAGGACCCAACCGCCACGTTATCTTCTCCAGGAGCGGCCGACGTCCCGGTCGTCGCCGCGTCGGCCCTCCTGGCGCTGGCCGACCGGCTAGGGCGAACGCATCCACCCCGAGGAGACGAGCCATGCTCCAACCCATTGACGGTCCAGTCCCCCCCGCGCCGCGTGACGCCGCCCGGCCCGCGACCGAGCGAGCCGATCTGGCCGACGCTCACCCCGGACCAGCGGCAGATCCTCCTCCGCGCCCTCGGCCGGCTACTCGCCCGGCGGCTGCCCGCCGCTCCCGACCCCAAGGAGGTGCGCGATGAGCGGCACTGAATCCACCCCGCGGCCCCGACCCCTCGAGTCCGCCAAGATCACCGACACCCATCGCAGCAAGCTGGCCGTCGTCTACGTCCGCCAGTCCACGCCGCAGCAGGTCGTCGAGAACCGCGAGTCGCTCGACCGCCAGTATGCCCTGGCCGACCACGCCCGGGCCCTGGGCTGGCCGGCGGAGCGCGTCCTCGTCATCGACGAGGACCTCGGGCAGAGCGGCCGCACCGCCGACGCCCGGCTGGGCTTCCAGCGCCTGCTGGCCGAGGTCAGCATGGACCACGTCGGGCTGGTCCTGAGCCTGGAGATGAGCCGGCTCTCCCGATCCTGTCGCGACTGGCACCATTTGCTGGAGGTCTGCGGCCTCTTCGGCGCCCTGCTGGCCGACCAGGACGGCCTCTACGACCCGTCCGACCCCAACGACAGGCTCGTCCTCGGTCTGAAGGGGCAACTCTCGGAGATGGAGCTACATATTATCCGAAGTCGCCTGGAACGCGGCAAGCTCAACAAGGCCCGCCGCGGCGAGCTGCTCACCAACGCGCCGATCGGCTACGTCAAGACGCCGGCCGGCGGCCTGGCGCTGGACCCCGACGAGCAGGTCCAGCGGGTCGTCCGCTTGGTCTTCGACAAGTTCGACGAGCTGGGGACCGCGCACGCCGTCACGCGCTACCTCCGGGAGAATCACATCCGGCTCGGCATCCGCGCCCACGACGGGCCGAACCGGGGGAACCTGGAGTGGCGACCCGCCCTGGCGAGCACCGTCTACCGCATGCTGGCGCATCCCGCGTATGCCGGGACCTACGCCTACGGCCGGCCCCCGATCGAGCCGCGGCGGCGCCGGCGCAACGGCCAGCCGGGCATCCGCCGCGCCCAGATGGCCGAATGGGCAGTAACCCTGCCCGATCGACTGCCGGCGTACATTACCTGGGAGCGCTTCCTTCGCAACACGGAGCAGCTCCGCCAGAACCGCACGACGGCCACAACCAAGGGCCACGCGCGGCAGGGCATTGCCCTGCTCGCGGGGTTGGTGTACTGCGGCCATTGCGGCCACCGCAAGGGCCTGCTCTACGGCGCCACCTCGCGGCCGCGGTACGACTGCGTCACGCGCCGCCAACCCGGGGAGCCGCGGACCTGCCCCGGGATCAGCGCCGCGGCCCTGGATGCGGCCGTCAGCGAGCAGGTGCTGCGGGCCTTGACGCCCGCCGGGATCGAGTTGAGCGTGGCGGCGGCCGGGGACATCGAGCGGGAGCGGGCCCGCCTCGACGCCCACTGGAAGGCGGAGCTGGAACGGGCCGGCTACGAGGTCCGCCTGGCGGAGCGGAGCTATCGAGCCGCCGACCCGGACAACCGGCTGGTCGTCCGGACGCTGGAGCGACGGTGGGAGGAGGCGCCTGCGCCGCGATCAGGAGGTTCGCGAGGGCTACGACCGATTCCGCCGCGAATCGCCCCGGAAGCTGGGCCCGGAGGAGCTCGGCCGCATCCGGGCCCTGGCCGCCGACATCCCGGCCCTGTGGAACGCCGCCGACACCCCGGCGGCGGACCGCAAGGAGATCGTCCGCGCCCTCATCGAGCGGGTGACCGTGACGATCCCCGGGGACGCCGAGCAGGCGATGGTCCGCATCGAGTGGATCGGCGGGACCGCGACGGAGCACGCCCTGCGGCGACCGATCAGTTGCTACAGACGGCTCGCCGACTTCGCGCGGATGCGGCGGCTCGTGGAGTCCGCCGTCGCGGCCGGCCGGATCGCGGCGGAGATCGCCGAGATCCTCAATCGGGAGGGCTTCCGCCCGCCCTGCGGCCGCGCGGACCGCTTCACGCCGGAGCGGGCCCGGGGCCTGGTGTACCGGCTGGGCCTCAGCCCGAGGCGGCGGCCCGCGGAGCGCCTGCTGGCCGACGAATGGTGGCTCCGCGACCTGGCGGACGAGCTCGGCGTGGGATACGGCCGATTCAAGGAATGGGTCAGGAAGGGCTATGTCCATGCCCGACGCGTCGGGAGCCGGAAGCATCTGGTGATCTGGGCCGATGCCGATGAGCGGGAACGGCTCCGCCGGCTCCGGGACGCCTTCCGTCCCGGCCAGGTGAGCACCTATCCCGCTGAGGTGACTCGGCCCAAGGCGCGGCCGGATCGGGGCTCCTGAGCCCCTTGCGCTCGGGAGGCGGGACTCGATCCCTGAAGGGCCCACGGCCTCGTCGTGGGATTTCGGCGGTGACGCAACGACGCGTGCTCGGCTCGGAAGGTGCCGTGAGGGCCTTCCGAGCGCGGGCCGCGACCCCGGCGTTGGGAGCAGACGATCCGCAGGCGAAGTTCGCCGTTCGGCCCTGGTGCGACGAGCGTCCCGGCGCGGTATCAGGTGAGGATGGCGATCACCGGATACAAAGCAAGAGTGCCGTCTCGCGAACCCGAGCTAGGAGGAGGAGAATGACTCATTACGCGAAATCGATGACTTCGGCCATCGTCATCGGTGTTCTGATGGTCGCTGGCTCGCTCCGAGCTTCGACCTCGCGAAGTGACGATAAGGCCGATATTCCCGCAGTAAAGGCGGCCGCCGATCAGGACGAAGCCATCCGGCTCGCTCGCGAAGTGGACCTTCCAGCTCTGGAGAAAACTGATCGGGTTGTCATCGAGGAGGCCAAGATCGGTCGGGACGGTCGTCGGGTCATACTCAAGGATGCGGACGCTATCAAGGGACTGAGGAAGTCATTGAAGCCGAGTAAGGTCCCACCGAGCGGCGGCCTCACCGCGGCAACGCTCTCATTCTACCGCGGCAAGGTTCTTATACGGAAAGTATGGGTGTTCGGGGACGGCGAGTGGGGGTTCGAGCGTCCCGGGACGGATTGGACGACAGGCCGCGAAGCCGATCTCTGGGTGGGTATTCGGAAACATCTGAGATAGGCGAGACACTCATCGTCCCAGCCACACCGGAGCCGCTTCGTCTTGGGACTGGCTTCGGACGACCTCTCCTGCTTCAGCAGGCTCAGCACCAACCTCCGCACCAGCGTCAGTTTCTGGCCACCGTTACCGGCATGGTGTCGGCTGAACTATAGTTGAGACGGACGTACGAGAGCGGGGAATGAGGGAAGGGCAGACGTGGCCCCTGATGGGGGGGTCTGACAATGAAGCCGTTCGTCCATCTGCATTCGCATCGGACTTCGTCACGAGCCTCTGTCTCGATCGCTTGGTTTCTGGTTGCGTGCCTCGCACTCTCGGCCGTCTTGGTGCTTCGGGGCTGCATGAACGCCCACGACCGTCCCGGCGGGCATACAGACATCACCTTCGCCATCTCACCCCAAGGCGACGCCATCGTGTTCGACGCGGTCGGGCAGGGTGGGCGGGACCTGTACCGGATGGACATGGCGACGCTCCGGGTCGCCCGAATCGCCGCGACGCCGGACTACGAGGTCGCCCCCGATGTCTCCCCCGATGGGGAGTCGATCGTCTTTGCCGCCGGCAAGCCGGGTGACCGGGCCGACCACATCTTCCTGCGATCGCTCGACGGCAAGACGGTGAAACAACTCACGGCGGAGGACGCGAACGACGCCGATCCCGCGTTCTCGCCCGACGGCTCGCTCATCGTCTTCACTCGCGACAAGACCTACAGCTGGGGCGGTCTGGTGTCCAACTGGGATGCGGGCGGGGTGCTCTGCGTGATGAACGTTGACGGGACGGGCCTACGTCAGATCACGAGAGACGGATCGATCGCGATCGATCCCCACTTCTCGGGCGATGGCAAGACGATCCTCTTCTGGAGCGACGAGGGTCTGTTCACGGTCGCTGCGGACGGCTCACAGCCGCCGAATCCGCTCGGTGGTCTGGACGGGCGCGAGGCCGTCTACTCGCCGGACGGCCAGTCGATCGCGTTCCTGATGGGCCAATACGCACCGGACCAGCGAATCTTCGTGGCGAAAGCGGATGGGACAGAACTCAGGAGGCTCGCCCATCCCGCTGAGGGCCGACTCGCGCCCCCCGGCGGAGGATGTTTCCGACCGGCCTTTACGCCCGACGGGAGGCGACTCCTCTTCTTCCTCGAATCATGGCCGGACGGTCCGACTGGCCATCAGAAGGAGAGCCTCTGGGAAATGGACATCGAGGGGGGCCATCCGCGCGAGATCGCCGGCTGCGATTTGTTCGACGACCCGCTCAACTGGACGCCGAGGCGACAGATTCAGAAAGGGGAGCGATGAGGCTTACAGATCCGGTTGGCGCATCGGGTGAATTATAGTTGACCCGGACAGGTGGACGCCCGACGATGGCGGAACGTGGCAAGGGTGATCCAGTATCCGGACCTTTCAGGAGGGAGCCATGCAGCGACCTCGTATGAAGATCACGATTCGCTACCTCAATCCTCGGGAATTCTGGGACGGTCACTGGATCGGCTACCTTTTCTTGCTGCCAGCCGTCGTCATGCTCGTGCTACATGAACCCCTCGGAATGACAGACGCATCCCTAATGGGTGATAGAGTCTCGGCGGACCACAACAGGATGACACTCGCCGCTCTGATCGCCGGTAGCGTGGCGTTTGTCGTCTATGCCTTCGCCCTGCCGATTGTGAAAGGCCGAGGCTGGAGATGGGTCCCGCCAAAGATCATCCACTTGGTCTGCGTCTGGGGTGCTGTCATGCTCGTGATAAGTTGCATGAGCCAGCTACATCCGTAACGTCTGACTCATAGTTGGCCCGGACAGTCGGGCGCGGAACGATGCCGGAACGTGGAACGGGTGATCCAGAAAAAGGACTTGCCGGAATGGGCCGACGGTCGGTCCCTAGCCCGACCAATTGTCATCAGGGAGGCGGGGAATGAGTTGGTTACGGCTTCGCACCCTGATGCTCTGGGTGGTGATGGTCGCCCTGATGCTCGCCCTGTGGACTCAGCACGAGCGAGCGAGAATGCGGGAGGGCCGTCTTAGTTCAGGTTTCGCACTCTTGAGGGTCGGCACCTGATCAGAAAGATACGTCGGTCTCCTTACCATCTCTTGGCTACTTGTCTGGGTTACCACGCCTCGACAAGGCACCAAAGCAAGGAGACCGACCCATGGAACTTACCTCCTCGTTCGTTCGACCTGCTACAGCACTTCGCACCGGTGTTCACCGCACCCACCCACAAGACCTTCCTCGTGATCGTCGCCGGCTGGGTCCTCTCCCAGCGCCACCGCTTCATCACCGAACTCATCTTCTCCGGCGGCCACGTCGGCAAGGGGCACTGGTCGCGGTTCCATCGCTTCTTCAGCCATGCCGCCTGGGACATCGATTCCTTCTCCATGGCTCTGGCCAAGCTGGTCGTGACGATCCTCGCCCCGGGCGCCCAACTCCTCTGGGCCGTCGACGACACCCTCTGTCGCAAGCGCGGGCTGACCCTCTACGGCGCCGGCATGCACTACGACCCGCTCATCTCCAGCCGATCCAAGGCCCTCGTCAGTTGGGGACACGACTGGGTCGTGCTCTGCCTGATCGTCGTCCATCCCTTCTGGGCGCCCGGCAAGGTCTTCGCCTTGCCCATCGCCGCTCGGCTCTACATCAACCGCCAGGGGCTCACCAAGGGGAAGAAGGGCAAGGGGAAGTCGTCGGGGACCGGCAGCGGGGTCGAGGCCAAGACCGAGCTCGATCATCGCACGCGGCCGGAATTGGCCCTGGAACTCATCGAACTGGTAGCCCGGTGGTTCCCCGACGACGAGATCCTCATGCTCGGCGACAGCACCTATGGTGGTCGAAGTGTCCTGTCTCATCTGCCCGCCAACGTTCATCTCATCAGCCGGGTCGCCGCCAACGCCGCGCTGTACCCGCGGCCCCGCCGCGGCGACCGGGTCAGAGGGGGCCATCCCGCAAGAAGGGGGACCGCCTGCCGGGCATGACCGAGTGGGCCGCCGACCCGGAGGCGCCCTGGACGCGACTGGACTTCGACCAGTTCGGGCTGCATGCCACCCTGGAGGTCAAGACGATCCGGCGCTGTACTACAAGGCGGGGCGGGACCGGCTCTTGACCATCGTCCTGGTGCACGATGTCGAGGGGAAGCGCCCCGATCAGATGTTCTACTGCACCAAGCTCGACTGGGCGGCGCGTCAGGTGCTCTCGGCGTACTCCTGTCGCTGGGCGATCGAATGCACATTCGAATATTGCAAGCAATTCCTGGGATTGGAGGACCCGGCCAATCGCCTCCCCAAGGCGGTCGAGCGGACGGCACCCATGGCGATGTTCATCTACACCATGGTGGTCGTGTGGTTCCACCGCGAGGGTCATCGCTCGGTGCAGTTCCCCTTCCGGCCGTGGTATCAGAAGAAGGCCGAGCCGTCGTTCGCGGATCTGCTGACGACCCTGAGGCGACTGAGCTACGATGAGAAGACCGAGGGGCTGCTCCCGAAGCACTCTCGACTGAGAACCTGGGTCGCCCAGCTCACCGAGCTTCTCAGCCGGACCGGGTGAGCGGCCTCTTGGCCGAGGATTCCTGGGCGGTACGCGACTTCACGACCGATCCGACGGGATGGATTTCACCCGACGGGCTACTCGCGGTACGCCCTCATCCGTGCGAAACTCGAACTTAGCTCTGCATTGCGGATCGCACGGAATTACGCGAATGGCGTTATCCAGTAGTTTCCCTGATGAAATGCACAATCGCGGCCTGATGCGTACCGCCGCTGTCGCCGCGGCGGCTCCCCGGCGCCGCCGAGCGTTTCTGGCTGCTGCACCGGACGCGGGAGCGCCCCGCGATGCCCGCTCTTGACCGTCCTACAGCCGGCTCATGCCACGGCCTCCTCGGTTTCTCCACCATCTCCCAGCCACTCCGACAGGAGCTGCTGAATTTCCGCCCGGTGCCGCCGCATCAGCCGCTCGGCGTCCAGGACGCTCGGCCGGTCCTTGTCCTTGTGCCACGGCGGCCGGAACCACCAATCCGCCTCCCCGGCCGCCTCCAGGCGGAATTGCAGCAATCGCAGCAGGCTCATCGTCACCCACTGCGCCTGGCTGGTCCGCTCGATCGGGTTCTTGGTCCACGCCCGGCACTCCTCCCAGCCCAGCCGCTGCTTGAGGTCGCGGAACCCGTCCTCCTGCCGGAACCGCGCCGCGAACAGCTCGACCATCTGCAGCCCGGTCAGTTCCACGGCCGAGGTCACCAGCGCGAATCGCTTCCTGTACCCCTCGACATGGGCGATGATCGCCTTGACCGGCACCTCGTGGCCCAGCACCCGCCAGAGGCAGACCACCTCCTTCCAGCGGACCTTCCGCTGTCGGCCGTAGATGAAGGCGACGCCGGTCCGCCAACCCCGCTCCCACCGGCCGCCACGGCGGGGCGGGTCCAGCCGCCGGCCCCACTTCGGCAAAGGCCCCCGGGTCCCGGCGGGGCGATCGGCCGGCGGCAGGGCATAGAGTCGGGCGTCGTGCCGCAACCGGGTCAGGAAGTCGATGCGCCGGCCACCCCCCTCGGGGAGGACCAGCGGCCGCACGACGCTCCGCAGGGCGTAGCCGCCGTCGAAGACGCCCAGGTGCTTGCCACCGGTGATCCGCGCCTGCTCGCGGAGCAACTCCACGGCCAGCTCGCACTTGGTCCGGAACGTCAGCGGGCCGCCGGGGCCGGCGGGCAACTGCGACGCGCGGAAGTAGAGCCGGCCGGAGATCGGCAGGAACCACCCCGGCTTTCCCGGCTCGTGGAGCAGCGCGCCGAGGACGACCCAGTTGTGGGCTCGGACGGTACCGGCCCGATTGGGGCAGCGGGCGGTGTACTCGTGGAAGGTGCAGGTCCCCCAGACGTGGGGGCTGGAGCGATGGACCTTGGTGTCGTTGACGGCCGAGGCGATGTAGCCGTGCCAGGTTCGACCCGGGGCGGCCTCGACCAGGCGGGTCAGGTCGTAGGTGACGCGGCCCTCGTGCCAGCCGCCGTACTCGGCGAAGGTCTCCAGGGCCTTCCAGGCGGCGGGCTGCTCCAGCGCCAGGACGGACTGGGTGATGGTGTGCTCCTCGACGTTGAGGGCCATCGCGGTGATCCACTCGGCGAAGCGGCGGAAGCCGCGGCGGGTAAACGAATGGGCGAAGGCCTGCAGCAGAGCTTGCCAGGTGGTCCAGGTGAGCGTAGCTTCGGTCATGGTGCGTCTCCTGTGTCGGGGCCGGTCGGGGTTGGTTACCACCCGGCAGGTTCCGACCAGGAGACGCCGCCTTCAAGGCGGTACATCCGATCAGTTATTGTGCCTTCCTACTGGGAAACTACTGGTTATCTCGAACGAGCTGGACAAGCCCTTGGACATGCCGTTCGACAAGGGAACGACCCTCGCGGGCCTGGTCTCCCATATAAAGTGCTGGACCGGCTGGGTAGTGCCCGAACGGGGGTATACCAAGCAACTCTCCGTTCGCCCGCCCGGCCCACTCCAGAACGGGCTCCCAATCCATGTCGATCCGGTCGCTTTGGCGGAGACCGGAGTTACGATGCAGACCCCGCTCACGATCAGCTCACGTGGCGTTCCGCTCAAGGACACGCTTCGCAGAATTCTCGGCCCACTCGGCTTGGCGTACTACATAAGAGACGGGTTGCTCGTCATCAGCACGAAAGACGATGCCGAATGGCTCGACCAGGCGGACCGTGTGTCGGATGACGCCGACTGAAGGGCGTGCATCGCCTGGATAATGATTCAGGCTTTGCGCCCGGAACTATGGCTCTTCGGGCGCCCGTATTCTTAGCTCGCGATGCCCGAAGTGGCGTCGGCTCAGATCGGCGGATTCCTCGGGTCGTAAGGGGCGATCTCGATGACGGTGTAAGGACCACGGAGTCTCTGCAGTTCCTTCCGCTCGGCTTCGATGAGTTGTGGCGGCGGCTGGCCGGCCCTCCGTCGCCGGGCAGAGATGAGCCCTGACACTCCTCGCCCAGGATGCGGTAGATCGTCGGGCGGGAGAGCCCGGTGGCCCGCGCGATCGCCGCGATCTCCCCTCCCTCCGACCTCAGCCGCCCGATCGCCGCGACCTGCT
Source organism: uncultured Planctomycetota bacterium (assembly GCA_963815795.1). Lineage (GTDB taxonomy): Bacteria > Planctomycetota > Planctomycetia > Isosphaerales > Isosphaeraceae > JAKAUH01. Next base: position 846,102 of record CAWFIC010000019.1, read on the forward strand.
CCCCGGTCACCTTGATCCGCCGGCCGCGCGCCTAGTCGCCCCAGTGGACGCTGCGCTCGCGGGCGGCCGACTGGCCCGCCAGGATGCGCTCGGCGCGCACCTCCGTCTCGTACGCCGCCACCCCCGCCAGGATGTTCGCCATCAGCCTCCCGGCCGGCGTGACCAGGTCCAGCCCGTCCTTGAGGCTGATCAGGTTCACCTTGCACCGGATCAGGTCCTCGAAGAGGCTGGTCAATCCCTTCGCCGTCCGCCCCAGCCGGTCCAGCCGCCAGACGACCAGCGTATCCACGTGCCCCGACTCGATGTCCCTCATGAGCTGGCGGAAGCCGGGGCGGTCCATCGACGTGCCCGTGTACGTATCCCGGTACCAGTGCGAGTCTCCCTCGTGGGACTCGGCCCACCGCCTCAACTCGGGCTCCTGGCTGGCCGTGTCCTGCCGCTTGGTGCTGACCCGCAGGTATATCGCATGGTGCTTGGTCATACGAACCTCCCGAGGTCCCCCAAGAAAGCATGCCATGCGGCGGTAGGGCGGCAAGCTCGTGGGAGTGGCGGCCACGGCTACTGAATGCCTCCGGGCGATCGCCGACCCACGATCCGCCAACTCTGGTCGCGAGGGCCGATGCGAGCTATGTTGGTAGCCGGGATCGCCCATGGCGCCCTCGCGGACGTTGAGCGATCCGGCTCTCCGCTCATCTCCCCTCCCATGGCAAGAGGTGCATCACGATGCGGAATTCCAGAAGTCGGCCCGGAGCCGGACGCCGCCCGGCTCGATCGCCTCGACCAGCGTGCGCGGCGGCGGCTCGGAGAGGATCCCCTGGGTCTCCCGCAGGGCGCGGTTGATGGCGTCGATCGCGGCGGCCGTCGAGGCCTCGAGCGGGATCGCCACGTCGAAGTTGTTGCGGAAGTTCGGCGACGCCGTCGCGTTGACCATGATCTCCTTGAAGATGGTCGCATTGGGGATGCGGACGTGCTTCCCGTCGAGCGTCACCAGCACCGTCGCCCGCGTGTTAAGCGACTTGACCACCCCCGACTGGCCGGCGATCGTGACGTAGTCGCCGATCTGGAACGGCCGCCGCAGGCCCAGCAGCACCGACGCGATGAAGTTCTCGGTGATGTCGCGGAACGCGAAGCCGACCGCCAGCACGACCAGACCGGAAACGCCCAGGACCGACATGACCGCCTGGGTCAGGCGCAACTCCGCCAGCGCCAGCGCCAGCCCGCCGATGATCAGGAGACCGCTGATGATCGAGCCGACCACCGATCGCAAGAGCACGTTGTGCACGAACGGGGCCAGCAGCGTCTCGGAGTGCGTCGCGAAGGTCTGCGCCAGCAGCCACGAGAGCGCCACGATGGCCAGCGAGAACAGGATCAGGATCCACTTGCGCGAGAGGTAGCCGGCGAACTCGCTCATCTCCTGCTTCGCGAAGAACATCCAGCCCGTCATCACGTCTTCATCGGTCTGGGTCTGGTTGAGGACCATCCGGACCCCTTCGACCCGCCTGATGACGTCGGTGATCTCGTTCTGGGTGTCGGCGTCGTCAACCCGGCACGTCAGGGTCACCACGCCGTCCTCGACGGTCACGTTGATCGTCTCGACTCCCGAATACCGCGGCAGGAACTTGGACAGGAACGCCCGGATCTCGGGGTCATGGACCTTGCGATGGACCGTGATCGGGCCGGTGGAGGTCGCCACCTCCGGCTTGGTCTTCTCGCCCGCCCCCTGAGATGCCCCCTTCGTCGCGGCCGAGCCCTTGGCTTGCGCGGCCGCCGCCGCCAGTCCGGGGACCTGCCCCGGAGCCGGTCGGGCCAGCAGCCCGGTCAGGATCGCCAGTCCTGCGATGGGCAGGCCGCCGCGACCACGTCGTGATTCGCTTCATCATCGGAGTCGCTCCGTCAGACCACCATGACGCGAGCCCTGCGGAATCCACCCGCGCACAGCGCCGCCGGCGGGTCCCCAGGGCCCGTTTCCTCTTCCTGGGGAGACTCGGGAGCAACTCGCGCGCCCGATGGATGGGAAACCGTCGCGGTCGGCACCCGTTGGTTTTTCGCAACGGCGCCGCTCTCTCGTTGACGCTCCTCGCACCGTTTTCATACGATCGTCAACTCAATCAGGCATCACCGAATTCAACCTCGCTCGTTGATCCCGAGGCAGTCCATGGCATTGGCATTCCGGTGCAGTCAGTGCGGGAAGACGTACAGCAAGAGCAATGACTGGGCGGGGAAGGTCATCAATTGCGAAGGCTGCGGCAAGGCGATGCGGATTCCCTCGCCGCCGGCCGGACTTCTGACGCCGGAGCCGCAGGCCGCGGGTCGAGGTGCGATCTCCGCTTCGGCGCGAGCGACCGGCCCGGTGATGGGGTCCGCCCGGTCGCCGTCGCCGATGCGTCCGGGCGGCGGGACGGCGGGCGCCGCGTCCGCCGGTGCCGCTCAGGCCACGAAGCCGTCGTTGCTGAAGACCGTCGGCAGCACGGTGCTGGGTGTCGTCGTCGTCTTCGGGATGATCGGCCGTTTCGTGATCCGGCCGTACCGGGCCTGGCAGAAGGCCCAGGCGGCCCAGAAGCAGCAGGCGCAGATCCCCAACGCAGCCGTCCCGCGGCTCGTGCCGGCGGGCGCTCCTTCCCCGGCGTTGCAGCCGTTTCGCGGCCCGTGGCGGATGCCGGAGCTGCCCCAGCTCGGCGACGAGATCGTGCTGCAGCCCGGCATCGAGTTCTACGAGGTGCACCTGCCCGGCGGCGGAGGTGGGAACTCGCCGAAGATGCCCGGCCATTCGGGCAAGCTCTGGCTCTACCTGCCGGAGGGGGACCACGCCCCGGGCTCGCTCCCCTGCATCGTGATCGCCGGGGCCGGCAGCAAGCTGATCACCGGCATGACCCTCGGCGATGGCGATCGGCCCGAGCATCTCCCCTATGTCCGCGAGGGATTCGCCGTGCTGGCTTACGAGCTCGACGGCATGCTGCCGGACCCGGAGCCGACCGACGACGCCCATTTCGCCCCGTTCGTCCGCTCGTTCCTCGACGCGGAGGCCGGCCTGATCAACATGCGAGTCGCCCTGGAGTTCGCGACGACCCGCGTGCCGGCGATCGACCCGAAGCGGCTCTATGCGGCCGGCCACAGCTCGGCCGCGACGCTCGCTCTCCTGGTCGCCGAGAACGAGCCGCGGATCGCGGCCTGCGTCGCCTACGCCCCCGTGGTGGACCTCGCCGAGGCGTTCCCCAAACAGTCCCATCAGGCCATCGCGGCCATCGTGCCGGGCGCCGACCAGTTCTTCAACCGGTTCAACCCCCGCACGGGCGAGTCGAACATCCGCTGCCCGCTCTTCCTCTTCGTCGCGGACGATGACCGCAACACCCAGCAGGTTCGCGACTTCGCGACTCGGCTCGAACAGATGGGCAAGACGGTGACCCTGCTGACGGTGCCCCGCGGCGGCCACTACAACCCGATGATCCAGACCGGCATCCCCCGGGCCATCGGCTGGCTCAAGTCGCTCCAGCAAGGAGCTAACAGGGCGCCGGCGGTTCCCAAGGCCAATCCCGCGCCTCGCCTCAAGACGAACCCGCGCCGGATGCCGAGAGGTCCCAACATGCCGCGCACGCCCGGCGGGCGGCGGCCGGGCACGGGCCGTCCGCCGGGGCAACAGACTCCCGACCAGTGAAGCCTTGAACCGCCTCGCTCGATTTCCTTGGGGGCCTCGATGCCATGTCGGCGAACCTCCTGACGACGCTGGGATTCTTGATCGGGACGACCGGCGCGATCGACGGCGATCCGCCGAAGGACGTGCGGCACGTCGTCGTCTACAAGGAGGACGGCCGGTTCGCCGGCTGGCCGGCCAACCACGGCATCTGGTCGTGGGGCGACGAGATCCTGGTCGGATTCAGCCGGGGCACGTACAAGGACCGGGGCCGGTTCCACCACATCGATCACGATCGGCCCGAGGAATTCCTGCTGGCCCGCAGCCGCGACGGCGGCGCGAGCTGGACGGTCGAGCGGCCCAATCCCCCCGGCGCCCTGGCTGGCACGCCCGGGATGCGGCACGGCCGGATGCCGGAGGATCTCCCGCGGGAGCATCCCGTCCCGCTCGACGAGCCGATCGACTTCACCCGCCCCGGCTTCGCGATGACCGTCCGGATGGAGAACTCGAACAACGGCGCCTCGCGCTACTATCACTCCGACGACCGGGGCCATACCTGGCGCGGCCCGTTCGCCCTGCCGCTCTTCGGCCAGCCGGGGGTCATGGGCCGGACCGATTATCTCGTCAACGGCCCGGCCGATTGCCTCTTGTTCCTCACCGCGTCCAAGGCCAACGGCCGGGAAGGACGACCGTTCTGCGCGGACGACCGACGGCGGGCGCACCTGGAACTTCGTCTCGAACATCGGGCCCGAGCCATCGGGCTACGCGATCATGCCCTCGACCGTGCGCGTCTCCCCGACCGGGCTGGTGACGACTATCCGGCGGCAGGATGCCCCGAGGAGCTGGATCGACGCCTACGCCTCGCACGACGACGGCCGGACCTGGGAATTCCTCTCGACGGCCGAGCCCGACACCGGCGAGGGGAATCCGCCGAGCCTGGTCCACCTCGCGGACGGCCGCCTCTGTCTCATTTATGGCGTCCGCGCCCGCCCTTACGGCATCCGCGCCCGGCTCAGCAACGACCGCGGTCGGACCTGGAGCCCGGCCATCGTCCTCCGCGACGACGGCGGCAGCACCGATGTCGGTTATGTGCGTTCGGTCGTCCGGCCCGACGGCAAGGTCGTCGCCGTGTATTACTACACCGACAACACCAGCCCGGCGCGGTATCTCGCGGCCACAATCTTCTGAAGGCTGAAGGCTGAATCAGAATCCGTTCCGGAAGGCCGATTCGGGAGTTGTAGGGTGGGCTTTGCCCACCGGTCGAGGCCTGAAATAGGTGGGCAGAGCCCACCCGAGACGGCAGATTCCGGCCCTTCCGCAACAGCCTCTCGATCGGACCATGGCACTGATGCCGGATTCTCAGCCTTCAGCCTTCAGCCTTTCACTTAAAGCCCTTGAACTCCGGCCGGGGCCGCGTGTCCTTGCTCTGTGCCGTCGTGGACTCGACGGTGTCGCGGATCGTCTTGGCCCGCTTCCGTTGCTTCTCGGCGTCGGTCCGGCGGTCCATCTGCTCGAGCATCGCGGCATAACGCTCGGCGCAGGCGGCCAGGTCGAGGTTCCGCTCGGGATTGAACCGCTGGAAGATCGAAAGGGCCCGCAAGTACAGGCGATCGGCGTCCCGGAACTTCCGCTGCTGGGCGCAGACGCTCGCCAGCTCGTCGATCGTCGCGGCCGTCTGGACGTGACTCTCGCCGATCTCCTTCTCCTGCAGCTCGAGGGCCCGCCGCAGCAGCGGCTCGGCCTGGTTGAAGTGATCCTGCGCGACGTGGATCAGCGCCAGGGTGTACAGGCTCTGGAAGACGGCGTCGGGATTCACCTTGGGGAGCGACTCGCGGACTTTGAGCGCCCACGCGGCCAGGGGCTCCGCCTCGGCGTAGCGCCCCTTATGGTAGAGGACCCGGGCCAGGTCCGCGTAGCTCCGGGCCATCAGCCGCATATCCTCCTTCGCATAGGGCCGGAGCTCCTCGATCGCCATCCGGAAACGATGCTCGGCCTTGTCGTACTGCCCTTGGTTGAGGAGGACCCATCCGGCATTGTTGTAGATCTTCCAGTTGGCGAGGGCCTGGAGGGGGATCTCATCGTCATCGGCGCGGGCGGCCGGCATCACGAGCGCCAGCGCGACCGGTGCGGCGAGCAGATGATGGAGTTTCGGATAGCGTTTCATGTCGCATCCTCGCGTCGATCGGCGGATCGATTCGACGACCATGACCCAGTCATCGATCGTATCAGCCCTCGCGACCGCGGGCAAACCCCGAGTGCTGCGATACGCGCCGGGCTCGTCGCGATGCCAGGTCGTCCGGCTTCCGGCGAGACAGCGCCAGGCGAAATTGCGTCGCGTCGCCCGGCCGAGTAGACTGGCGGCATGGTCAACGTAGCGGTCCGAGGGCGGATGACGATGTTGCCATCGAGCCGGAAGATGTTCGAGATTCCGACACCGCGGATGGTCCGCCTGGCGGCCGTCGCCACATCGGCCGCAATCGTCATCACACTGATCGTTCTCTGGCTCAACGATCAATTCGGCAAGCCGCCGTTCTGGCGGGTGGGCCTGGTCTTGATGACGGTCCTCGAATCGGCCTATCTCGCGGCCGTGCTGTGCATGGTCGTCGGGATTCCGGTCCTGACCTGGTTCGTCGTTCGCGGGCGGCGTCGCGGGGTGAGGAGTCCGCTGGTCGCTCGCGCGCTGCTCGCCGTCGCCTCGCTGGCGATCTGCGCCGTCCTGGCCGAGTCCATCGGCGCCGCGTGGCTGGCACGCGTCCGGCGGACGTCCGCCGTACCGATCGGGGGGCTGGGACGCGTGCCATGGATCGATCGTCAGACGTTGTGGCCGCCGATCACCGGCGCCGACGTCGAATTGCCCGACCAGTTCCCCGACCCCGTCGGCGACGCCGAGATCGACCTGGTCGTGGTGGGGGAATCGAGCGCCGAGGGGGTACCCTACAATGAGTGGATCTCGATCGGCAAGCTCGTCGCCTGGCGGCTCGGGGAAGCACTGCCCGGGCGCCGGGTCAACCTCCGGGTGCTGGCCAACTCCGGCGATTCCCTGGAGCTCCAGCATCAGAGGCTGACCAACCTGTCCCGGCGTCCCGACCTGATGGTCATCTATTGCGGCCACAATGAGTTCTCCTCGCGGCTCAAGGCGGCGCGCGACCTGGCCTATTATCTCGACGACCAGATGCCGGGCGGCTGGACGCTGGCGCGGGAGCAGGCGGAGGCGATCTCGTCGATCTGCGAGCTGGTCCGCCGGACGGCGGACAAGTGCGAGCTGGGGATCCCGCCGCCCTCGGGCGGTCGCCGCGACCTGATCGACTCCCCGGTCTACAAGCCCGTCGAATACGCCTTGCTGCTCGCCGACTTCCGCCGGCGACTGGAGGCGATCGTGTCGTATGCGCGTCGCGTCGGCGCGATCGTCGTGCTGATCATCCCCGCCGGCAACGACGCCGGATTCGAGCCGAACCGGTCGTTCTTGCCGGCGATAGTCGAGCGGGCTGATCGCGAGGCGTTCCGACGCGATGTCCTGGCGGCGCGCCGGCTCGAGGAGGGCGATCCCACGTCGGCCATCGCCGCCTATCGCGCGCTGGTCGATCGTCAACCGGATTTCGCCGAGGCCCACTATCGGCTGGGTGTGCTCCTCGACCGGGCCGGCGACGGCAAGGGCGCGTACCGCCACTTCATCGCGGCCCGCGACCATGACGGCTACCCGGTCCGCTGCCCGACGGCGTTCCAGGACGTCTATCGCGACGTGGCCTCGAGGCACGAGGTGATCCTGGTCAACGGGCAGGCCGAGCTGCACGCGGTCGGTCGTCACGGCCTGCTGGACGACCGCCTCTTCCAGGACGCGATGCACCCCTCGCTGCGTGGCCAAATCGCCCTGGCGCAGGCGGTCCTCCGCCGGCTCCGTGCCCATCGCGCCTTCGGCTGGCCGGAGACGGTCCCCGTGACGAGCATCGATCCCGCGGACTGCGTGGACCGGTTCCGTATGTACCGCGAGGGATGGAAGAGGATCTGCTTGTGGGGAATCAACTTCGGCAACTATGCGCAAGGGTTGCGGTACGAAGGGGCTCTCCGGCTCGAGAAGAGGAAGGCGTATGCCGACGCCCACGATCGCCTGGTCGCCGGCGAGGCCCCGGAGGCGCTGGGCATCCCCAACATCGGGGTTCCCGAGCCCGTCCCGATCGTCGTCGACCGCGATCCTCCCCGGATGACTCGGAGCACTTCACCTTGAGCCGCGATCCTCATGAGAATGCGTCGCGATTCGGCCGCTTCCCATCGCTCTCACTCGAGCTGCCCGATTGGGTCGAGGGCGTGGTGCGCCCGGGATCCGTCATCGCCGATCGCGCGGATCGGATGCGGTTGGCCATCCGGCTCGCCTCGGAGAACGTCGCGCGCGGGACCGGCGGGCCCTTCGGCGCCGGGGTCTTCGAGCGCGACGCCGGCCGGGTTGTCTCGGTCGGGGTGAACGTGGTCGTCCCCGCGGCATGCTCGCTGGCGCACGCCGAAGCATTGGCGCTGGCCCTGGCGCAGCGAGCGGCCGGGACGCACGACCTCGCCGCGCCCGGCCTGGCCGTGATGGAGCTGGTCTGTCAGCGCCCAGCCGTGCTGCAGTGCTACGGGATGGTCTGGTGGTCGGGCGTGCGCGGCCTGGTCATCGGGGCCCGCGGCGAGGACGTCGAGTCGATCGCCGGGTTCCGCGAAGGCCCGCTCCCGCCCGATTGGGCCGGGTTGCTCCGACATCGTGCTGACCTGCCGGCCGTCGAGGTGGCGGTCAACATCCTTCGCGACGAGGCCCTCGCCGCGCTCCGCGCCTTCCGGGCCTCGGGACGCGCGGCCTACAACCCGGGCGGCGGTACATGACGAGGTCCTCCGCCGGGCCGAGGCGGGTCCGTTGTGTGACCGACCGCGGACGCGCAACGCGTAGCCGAGCCCAAGCAAGGCGCCGGTGCACATCGGGATCAGGCAAGCCCGATTTCCGGCTGATCGCGGGAATCCTGAAAGGGCGTACGAGAGATCCCGATGGGACGTAAGGACCTTCTCGCGCACCCTGTGAGCCCTTCCCAAATAGGGAGCCGGCCCGTATTCGTAGCGAGACTTCTCGAAGCGGTGCATGGTATCGTGAGACTCAGCCCTTGGCCGCAGCTTTGATGTTGACCCGCGACTCGGCGATCTGGGTCAGCTTCTTGTCGCAGGCGCCCTCTTCGTCCAGGGTCTGCTGGAGGATGCGAGCGACCTCGTCCTGGCCCAGCTGCTCGGCGAGGGTCCGGACGGTGCCGTAGCCGGCGATCTCGTAGTGCTCGACACGCTGGGCGGCGGCGATCAGGGCGGCGTCGCGGACCTCCGGGTCGCCGCCGGCGTTGACCGCCTCATCCCCCTCGGCGATCAGGCCCTTCATGGCCTCGCAGGTCTCGCGCTGGGGGGTCAGGCCCATGATGCTGAAGACCTTCTCCAGCCGCGTGACATGCTGCTCGGTCTCGCGCAGGTGTTTCTGGAAGGCCGTCTTCAGCTCCTTGTTCGAAGCCGCGTCGGCCATCTTGGGCAGGGCCTTGGTGAGCCGCTGCTCCGCGTCGTAGAGGTCCTGGATCTGGACGACGAACAGGTCGTTCAGGGAGTTGAGAGTCATGCTGGAGAACAGGCCCATGGGATTCTCCGGGCTGTGGCCGTAGCGGCACGGGTCGAATGGCCGGCACGCTCGGCCCCGGGACGTTGCGGCTGTCGCCGCGGATCAGGACGATCCATCGGTCGATCGGCGGCGCTCATCCGGTGATCGCCGAGGCCGCGGTCGAGCCCCCGCACCTCCGCCAGGATGACCTGCAAACGCCGCGCCTCTGAGACTTTCTGTCCGCCGGACCCGATTTCTTGGTGGCCGGTCGGGACACAACCATTCGGGCATCGACTTTGCATGGAGAGCCACCGCGAACTTCGAATGAGATAGGAACGCCGTCCCGCGAGGATCAACCTCGGTGTCCGGCCCGGAAAAAAGAACCGTGCCATGGACGAGGACCTCGAACTCCCGACCGTGAGAATGAGGCCTCGACAGGTTCCCAGCACAGAGAAAGTCCGCGGTGATTCTCAGGACTCGGAACGCGTCCGCGCTCGATTCCCGATCGCGATAATGAAATGAAAAGAGCTTATTAATTGTTTAGCGGCTCACATGCTCGGCATGGCACGATCATCATCCGGGCCGGTGCGCCGGGGGTTATCCCGGATTTCCGGCCCTCCTTGACTCCCCCCTCGTTGCGGCTAGCATATCCCACGGAGACCACCCCGCCGGCGCCGATCCGCGTGCCCCGAACAAGTGGCATCGTCACATGCGGTTTCCGATGCATGGTGGCTTGCCCATGCGGCATTCAGCGGCGCCGGGCCCGGAGAGTTGAAAGCAGGACGGGACTTGCTAAGGTAGGTGCGAGCCCGATCGGGACCCGGTGGCGACGGGTCGGGACGGCGCGGCGAGGGATCGCGTCGAGCGGAGCGAGCGATGCAGATCTTCCATCCGAGTGCCAACACCCTGTCACGGCTGACGGTCTACGGGTCGGTGGTGCTCGTGCTGGGCCCGGTGGTCCTCACTTACATGCTCCTGCGCTCCCCGTACCAGACGAAGGTGGGTGTGATCCCTCCGCAGCCGGTCCCGTTCTCCCACGAGCATCACGTGCGCGGCCTGGGCCTCGACTGCCGGTACTGCCACACGACGGTGGAGACCTCGTCGTTCGCGGGGCTGCCGCCGACGCACACCTGCATGACTTGCCACTCGCAGATCTGGTCGACCAGCCCGATGCTGCAGCCGGTGCGCGACAGCCTGGCCAGGAACGAGCCCCTGGTCTGGAGCCGCGTGCACAACATCCCCGATTTCGTCTACTTCAACCACAGCATCCACATCCAGAAGGGGGTCGGCTGCGCGAGCTGCCATGGCCGCGTCAACCAGATGCCGATGATGTGGAAGGCCGAGCCCATGACCATGGAATGGTGCCTGGACTGCCACCGCAACCCGGAGCGCCACCTGCGGGAGCGACGGGACATCTTCAACATGGAATACGCCGTGACGGAGCGCCAGCAGCTCGAGCTCGGGCGCGAGCTGGTGAAGCGCAATCATATACCCGTCGATCGGATGACCAATTGCTCGGTGTGCCATCGATGAGTCGACCACCTGACGCGGACCAGAGCACGACCGGCGCGCGCGCCCTCGAGGTGGCGCTGCCGATTCTTTCGAGCGGTCCGGTCCTCTGGCGGAGCCCGGAGGAACTGGCCGCGGAGCCGCCGGGACACGATCCCGGCGCCCCGCGCGCCCGTGGATCGAGCCGCCGAGCCGCCGCGACTTCTTCCGATTGATGGCGGCCTCGCTGGCCCTGGGCGGCGTGACCGGCTGCGCCATCGAGCCCGCCGAGTCGATCGTCCCGTATGTCGAGCATCCCGAGCAGATCGTGCCCGGCAAGCCGCTGTTCTTCAGCACGGCCGTGACGACCGATGGGTTCGCCCTCGGCGTCCTGGTCGAGAGCCACATGGGCCGCCCCACCCGGATCGAGGGCAATCCCGATCACCCGGCCAGCCTGGGGGCGACCGATCCGTTCGCCCAGGCCGCGATCCTCGACTTCTACGACCCGGACCGCTCGCAGGTCGTGACGCGCGACGGCCGCGTCGAGACCTGGGTCCACTTCCAGGAGATGCTCCTCGGCCTGCGCGAGCGGAAGCGCGAGGTCAAGGGCGCGGGCCTGCGCATCCTCACCCGCACCGTGACCTCGCCGACTCTGGCCGACCAGCTCCGCCGGTTGCGCGAGTCGTTCCCCGAGGCGAAGCTCCACGCCTACGATCCGGTCACCCGCGATGCTGTCCGCGCCGGCACGAGACTGGCGTTCGGCGAGGAGCTCGAGCCGGTCTACCATCTCGAGAAGGCCGACGTGATCGTGGCGCTCGACGCCGACTTCTTCGCGTGGGGGCCGGGCCGGCTCAAGGACGCTCGGGCCTTCGCGGCGCGGCGCGAGGTCGAGCCCCAGGTGCGCGAGTTCATCGCGGGACATGCGGAGCAGGGGGGGCAGGACCAGGCCGCGGCGACGATGAATCGGCTGTACGCGATCGAGTGCACGCCGACGATCACCGGGGCCTCGGCCGATCACCGGCTGCCCGTCTCGGCCCGCGACGTCGATGCGATCGCCCGCGCGATCGCCGGCGGCGTCGGGGCGAGCAAGCCGGACGCGGGCAAGCTGCCCGACCATCTCTCCCGCCACGCCCGATGGGTCGATGCGGTGGCGCGCGACCTATCCCGCGCCAAAGGCCGTTGCGCGGTCATCGCCGGCGAAGCCCAGTCCAGGGAGGTCCACGCGCTCGCGCACCTGATGAACCACGCCCTGGGCAACGTCGGCAAGACGGTCGAGTACCTGCCTCGCGTCAACGAGGGGCCGGCCGACCAGGCCGCCTCGCTCCGCGAGCTGTCCGACGACATCAACGCCGGCCGGGTCGACACGCTCATCCTCCTGGGGGTCAATCCCGCTTACGATGCCCCGGCCGACCTGAAGTTCGCCGAGCTGCTCGACGGCGGCAAGACTCCTAGGGTCCCGCTCAAGATCCACCTCGGGAGCCACCAGGACGAGACCGCCGGGCTCTGCCAGTGGCACGTCCCCGAGGCCCATGCGCTGGAGTCCTGGGGCGACGTCCGCGCCTTCGACGGCACGGCGACGATCCAGCAGCCGCTGATCGCCCCGCTCTATGGCGGCAAAACGGCCGTCGAGCTGCTCGCTGTCCTGCTGGGAGAGCCCGACCGCTCGGGCCTGGAAGTCGTCCGCGACTACTGGCGGCGCCAGTCGTTGCCCGGCGACTTCGAAGAGGCCTGGCGCGGCGCCCTGCGCAAGGGCGTGATCGGCGGGACGGCCCGCAAAGCCAGGGAGGTGGCGCCGCAGGATCCAGGAAGTTCCGGCTCCGGCGGCGGGCGAGGGCCCCGCCGGGGGACTGGAGATCGTCTTCCGCCCGGATCCGACGATCTGGGATGGCCGGTCCGCCAACAACGGCTGGCTGCAGGAGCTGCCCAAGCCGATGAACCGGATGACCTGGGACAACGCGGCCTTCATCAGCGACGCCCTGGCCAAGCAGAAGGGGATCGCCGATGAGGACGTGATCGAGCTCCGCTATCGCGGCCGGACCGTGCAGTTGCCGGCGTGGATCCAGCCGGGCCAGGCCGAGTCGTCGGTCACGGTGTTCCTGGGCCACGGCCGCCGGCAAGCCGGGCGGGTCGGCGACGGGGTCGGCGTCGACGTGTATCCGCTGCGCACCTCGGATGCTCCCTGGTTCGGCCCCGGGCTCGAGATCGTCAAGACGGGCCGGCGACAGCAGCTAGCCAAGACGCAGCATCACTTCAAAATGTACGGGCGGGACGTGGTCCGCTTTGCGGACCTCGAGACGTATCGGACGAAGCCCGACTTCGCCAAGCTGCACGAGCAGGACAAGCCGGCCGGCGAGCGCGCCGAGAGCTTGTTGGAGAACCCGGAGCCCCAGCGCCGCCGGCAGGAGGGCGAGGGCAACGCCTGGGGCATGGCGATCAACCTCAACACCTGCATCGGCTGCAACGCCTGCGTGACGGCCTGCCAGTCGGAGAACAACATCCCGGTCGTCGGGCGCGACCAGGTCCTGGCCTCGCGCGAGATGCACTGGCTCCGCATCGATCGCTATTTCGAGGGAAGCGTCGAGGATCCCGACATCCACTTCCAGCCCGTGGCCTGCGTGCACTGCGAGAATGCCCCCTGCGAGGTCGTCTGCCCGGTCGGCGCGACGACCCATAGCGCGGAGGGGATCAACGAGATGACCTACAACCGCTGCGTCGGCACCCGGTACTGCTCGAACAACTGCCCGTACAAGGTCCGGCGGTTCAACTTCCTCCAGTATTCCGACGAGACGACGCCGAGCCTCAAGCTGATGCGCAATCCCGACGTGACCGTCCGGCCGCGCGGGGTGATGGAGAAGTGCACATACTGCGTGCAGCGGATCAACGCCGCGCGGATCGCGGCGGAGATCGACGGCCGCGACTCCGTGGGCGGCAACGAGGTCGTGACGGCCTGCCAGGCGGCCTGCCCGACCCGGGCCATCGTCTTCGGCAACCTGAATGACCGCGACGGGCATGTGGCCAGGATCAAGGCCAGCCCGCGCGACTATGGCCTGCTGGCCGAGCTGAACACCCGGCCGCGCACCACCTACCTGGCCAAGCTGCGCAACCCCAACCCCGAGATCGAGAAGAGCCCGCGCGATGAGTCGTCCCAGCGAACCTGAGCCGGGCGGGTCGGCCGACGGATCGGCCGGCCTCCCGGACGAACTTCCGGTGCTCGCACCCGGTCACACGTATAGCTCGGTGACCGACAAGATCAGTGCGCTCGTGCTGGTCCGCCCCTACAACTGGCGGTGGTTCCTCGGCATCGGGATCGGCTTCTCGCTGACCATGCTGCTGCTCGTCGCCGTCACCTACCTGCTGGTCGAGGGGGTGGGGATCTGGGGCATCGACGTGCCGGTCATGTGGGGGTTCGCCATCGTCAACTTCGTCTGGTGGATCGGCATCGGCCACGCCGGGACCTTGATCTCGGCGATCCTGCTGTTGCTCAAGCAGGAGTGGCGGACCTCGATCAACCGGTTCGCCGAGGCGATGACCCTCTTCGCCGTGGCCTGCGCCGGGCTGTTCCCGCTCTTGCACCTGGGCCGGCCCTGGGTCTTCTACTGGCTGCTCCCCTATCCCAACACCATGTCGCTGTGGCCGCAGTGGCGCAGCCCCCTGGTCTGGGACGTCTTCGCCGTCTCGACGTATGCGACCGTCTCGCTGCTGTTCTGGTACGTCGGGCTGATCCCCGACCTGGCGACGCTCCGCGACCGGGCCAGGAACAAGTGGGCGCGGTATATCTACGCCTTCCTGGCGATGGGCTGGCGCGGCTCGGCGCGGCACTGGGAGCGCTACCGCATCGCCTACCTGCTCCTGGCCGGGCTGGCCACGCCGCTGGTCGTCTCGGTGCACTCGGTCGTCTCGTTCGACTTCACGGTCGGGATCGTCCCCGGCTGGCACTCGACGATCTTCCCGCCGTTCTTCGTCGCCGGAGCCATCTACTCCGGGTTCGCGATGGTCGTGACCATCGCCGTCCCCCTGCGGGCGGTCTTCGGCCTCCAGGACTTCATCACCATCCGCCACCTCGAGAATATGGCCAAGGTCATGCTGGCCACCGGAATGGTCGTCGGCTACGGCTACCTGATGGAGACCTTCACCGCCTGGTACGGCAAGAACCCGTACGAGCAGGCCCAGATGCTCCAGGAACGCCCTTGGGGTAATTATGCTCATACGTGGTGGATGATGATCGCATGTAACGTGGGGACCGCCCAGCTCTTCTGGATCCCCGCGATCCGGCGCAATCCGGCGGTGCTCTGGGTGCTGGCGATCTTCGTGAACATCGGGATGTGGCTCGAGCGGTACGTGATCGTGGTCGTCAGCCTGCACAAGGATTTCCTGCCGTCGTCGTGGAGCATCTACCACGGGACGTTCTGGGACTACGCGACGTATTACGGCACGCTCGGGTTGTTCCTGTCGTTGCTGTTCCTGTTCATCCGGTTCCTGCCGGTGATCTCGATCGCCGAGATGCGCGAGCTGGTGCACGAGACGCAAGAGCACGAGCATCATCGCGACGAGCCGGCGGCCGCGCACCAGGGGGCGGCACCATGAAAGTCGCAGAGCACCCGACGGGCCCATACGGGCTGATGGCCGAATTCGATCGGCCCGAGGACCTGGTCGAGGCGACCCGGCACGCTCATGAGCGGGGCTACCGGATGATGGAGGCCTACACGCCGTTCCCGGTCCACGGGCTGCCCGACGCGCTGGGGTTCGAGCACAACAAGATCCCGGCGGTGGTGCTGATCGGGGGCATCGTGGGGGGGCTCTCCGGCTTCTTCATGCAGTGGTACTCGGCCGTCCTGAGCTACCCGATCGACGTGGGCGGCCGGCCCTTCAATAGCTGGCCGGCGTTCATCCCGATCACCTTCGAGATGACCGTGCTCTTCGCGGCGCTATCGGCGGTCTTCGGCATGCTCGCGCTCAACGGGCTGCCGCGGCCCCACCACCCGGTCTTCAACGTGCCCGACTTCGCGCTGGCGTCGCGCGACCGGTTCTTCCTCTGTATTCAGGCCCGCGATCCGATGTTCGACATCGATGCCGTGCGACAGTTCCTGGAGGAGCATCACCCGCGGGCGGTCAACGAGGTCCCATACTGAACGATCCGACGTGCAGGTTGCGGCATTGCGGGGTGACACGAGGATGAGACGCCGAATCGCGACGAGCCGAGAGTATCGAGGGGGCGGGCGGCCCTGGTCGCGCGGGGCTTCCGCGGCCCTCGGCGCGGCCTTGGCCGCGGCGCTCTCGCTCCTGGCCGGCTGTCGTAGCGAGATGTACGAGCAGCCGCGTTACGAGCCGCTCGAGCCCAGCTCGTTCTTCGAGGACGGCAAGTCGGCGCGGCCACTGGTCGCCGGCGCCGTCCCGCGCGAGGATGCCCGCGGCGCGCCGCCGAAGGGCGCCGATGAGGACGTCTTTTACAGCGGCTGGAACAAGGGCCAGCTCGCCGAGACCGTCCCGTTCCCGGTGGATCGCGCGCTGCTCGAGCGCGGCCAGGAGCGCTACCGGATCTACTGCGTCCCGTGCCACGCCGATTCGGGCGACGGCCGCGGCATGATCGTCCGCCGCGGCTTCAATCCGCCCCCGCCGTATTACAGCGAGGAGCTGCGCCAGCAGCCGATCGGCCACTTCTTCGACGTGATGACCCGCGGCTACGGGACCATGTACTCTTATGCGAGCCGGGTGCCGCCCCGCGACCGGTGGGCCATCGCAGCGTACATCCGCGTGCTCCAGTTCAGCCAGCATGCGGCGGTTTCCGACCTGTCCGAGGAGGATCGCAGGCAACTGTCGAATGAGGGTACCGAAGGCCGAGGCCAGGGTGCGAACGAGAGCCGGAGGGCCCAGCCATGAGCGTTGATCCCGGCGCGAGGATGCCCGACGACGAGCTGCGCGGCCGCCTGGACCGGATCCAGGGCCTGGCGCTGGCCGTCGGTGCCGCGGGGCTGGTGGCCTGCGCGGCCGCCCGGCTCCTGTGGCCGGGCGCGTTCTTCCATGGCTACCTGGTGGGCTATGTCTTCTGGGTCGGGATCTCGCTGGGCTGCCTGGGCCTCACGATGCTCCATCACCTGGTGGGCGGAGGCTGGGGGCTGCCGATCCGCCGGCCGATGGAGTCGGCCGGCATCACGCTCTTGCCCCTGGCGATCCTCTTCCTCCCGATCGCGCTGGGCTTGCCACACCTCTACGAGTGGGCGCGGCCCGATGCGGTCGAGCACGACGCGATCCTCCGGGCCAAGAGTTCGTACTTGAACGTCGGATTCTTCCTGGCGCGCACCGGCGGGTACTTCGCACTCTGGCTCGTCATGGCGCTCCTGATCGATCGGCTGTCCGCCGCGCAGGACGAGCGGACCGACTTCGGGCCGAGCCGGTGGCTGGGAGGCCTCGCCGGCCCGGGGCTGATCCTCCTGTTCCTCACCGGGTCATTCGCGGCGATCGACTGGATGATGTCGCTCGAGCCCCACTGGGTTTCGTCGATCTATGGCGCGATGGTGGTCGTCGGCGAGGGCCTGTCCACGCTGGCGATGCTGGTCGTGATCGTGGTTCGCATGTCCGATCGGAGGCCGATGTCCGAGGCGGCCGCGCCCGGCCGACTGCACGACCTGGGCAACCTGATGCTCGCCTTCACCATGCTCTGGGCCTACATGGCGTTCTCGCAGTACTTGATCATCTGGAGCGGCAACCTGCCCGAGGAGATCCCCTGGTATCTCCGCCGGGCGCGCGGGGCCTGGCAGTGGGTCGCGCTGGCGTTGATCGTCTTCCATTTCTTCCTGCCGTTCTTCGTGCTGCTGTTCCGCGAGAACAAGCGCTACGGCCGGCTCCTTGTGCGGGTGGCCGCCTGGATCCTGGCGATGCACTGGCTCGACCTCGCCTGGCTGATCATCCCGGCGTCGATCGAGATCGACCGCGGCTCGAGGGCGCCGCAGATCCCCTGGGGCACCGTGCTCCTGAGCCTGGCGTCGCTGGCGGGTGTCGGGGGGATCTGGCTCGCCGCCTTCCTCTGGCGCCTCAAGGCCTGGCCGCTGATCCCGCTCAACGACCCGAACCTCAACGTCGTGCTCGAACACGCCGGAGATTGAACACGTGGAAGACGCGATCCCACAAGGAGTGCCGGGTGGCGGGCTGCAGACCGGCCACGAGAAGACGGGCATTGATGCGCGCGGCCTCTTCATCAGCGCGGGCGTGCTGGTCGCTACGGTCTTTGTATGCGAGCTCGTGCTCAAGTGGTGGATGGACGACTTCAAGGTCGAGGAGCAGAAAACCAACGCGCTCCATCCGAGCCGGCAAGAGATCCCGGTTGACCGCTTCCCCAATCCGCGGCTCCAGGAGAGCCCGCCGGTTGACCTGGTGCAGGTCGAGCGGGAAGAACGGGCCCGCGTCTCGTCCTACGGATGGGTTGACAAGAAGTCCGGCATCGCCCGCATTCCCGTCGATCGGGCGATGGACATCCTCGCGCAGAAAGGGTTGCCCAAGGTCGCCGCGAAGCCGCCCACCCCGGGTGCTCCGCCCAATACGTCGATCCCGCCGGCCGGGAAGCGCGAGGAGGCGCGACCGGAAGGGAATCCGACGGCTCCGGCGAAGAAGGCAGAGCAGTCGCCTCCCGAGACGAAGGGAGGCGGGAAGCCATGAAGAGGCTGGAGCGGTTAAGGAATGGGCGGCCCAGTTGTTTCGGCCTCGAGACCGGGCCTGGGCCTCGACCCCCCCTGACCCCCCCTTCGCAAGGGGGGGAGACCGAGGGAGGACCGCGCCTCTTCTCTCCCCCCCTTGCGAAGGGGGGGCAGGGGGGGTTCTCTCGCGTCGATGCGATGCAAGCGTTAACCGCTCTCGCTCTCTGCGTCATCACCGGCCTTGTCCTCCTTGCGCTGACCCCGGGCCTCGCCCGCGCCCAGGATCAGTCCACCCCGGGCGGGGTGGTGAACCGGGTCGGCTTCGACCAGAAGCTGGGCGATCGGCTTCCGCTGGATCGGCGCTTCCGCGACGATTCGGGCCGCGAGCTGGCGCTGGGCGAGCTGCTCGGCGGGCGGCCGGTGATCCTGGTGCCGGTCTATTACCGATGCCCGCTCCTGTGCAACCAGACCCTCAATGCCCTGACGCGCAGCCTCAGGCCGTTATCGCTCGACGCCGGCAAGGACTTCGACGTGGTGGCCATGAGCATCGACCCCGAAGAGTCGGTCGAGCTGGCCGCGAAGAAGAAGGCGTCGTACCTGGAGCGTTACGACCGGGCGGGGACCGAATCGGGCTGGCACTTCCTCACGGGCGATCGAGCGTCGATCGCCGCGGTGACCGAGGCGATCGGCTTCCGCTATACCTACAACCCGCAGACCAAGCTCTTCGCCCACGCCGCCGGCATCGTCGTCGTGACTCCCGACGGGCGGATCGCCCGCTACTTCTACGGGATCGACTACCCGGCCAAGGACTTGCAGGCCGAGCTCCAGCGGGCTCGCGCCGGCCGGATCGGCTCGCCGATCGGCCGGCTGCTGCTGCTCTGCTACGACTATGACGCGGCCACCGGCAAGTACACGCTGTCGATCCTGCGGCTGACCCGCGTCCTGGGCGCGGCGACCGTCCTGGCCCTCGCGAGCTTCATGCTGGTGATGTTCCGGCGCGATTGGGTCAGGCGCCGCGACGCGGCGCCGGAAAAGGCGACGCGGTGTCGGACGATCTGGGAGATGGATACGACGCGAGATGGTCCCACCCTGCGAGCTGAACCGAGAAGGCGATCATTAGTACTATGTGGAATTTTCCGCTATTCCCCGATCAGGCCGCGGAGACGGCGTGGCAGGTCGACTCCGTCGCCTTCTACGAGTTCGCGGTCGCCGCATTCTTCACGGCGCTGATCTTCTTGTTCATCGTGACGTTCGCGGTCCGGTACCGGCGCGGGGTCAGGATCAACCGCGCCAACCCGCCGTTGCACAGCAAGGCCATGGAGGTGCTCTGGATCGGCGTGCCCTTCCTCCTGGAAATCGTGATGTTCGTCTGGGCGACTGTGCTGTTCTATCGCGCCTACGAGCCGCCGCCCGATGCGCTTGAGGTCTACGTCGTCGGCAAGCAGTGGATGTGGTACACGCAGCACTCCGAGGGGCGGGCCGAGATCAACGAGCTGCACGTCCCGCTCGGCCAGGCGATCAAGCTGACCATGACCTCGCAGGACGTGATCCACAGCTTCTACATCCCCGCCTTCCGCACCAAGCAGGACGTCCTGCCCGGCCGCTATACCACCATGTGGTTCCGGCCGACCAAGGTCGGCCGCTATCACCTCTTCTGCGCCGAGTATTGCGGCACGAACCACTCGGGCATGGTGGGCTGGGTCGAGGTCATGGAGCCGTCGGAATTCCAGCAGTGGCTGACGCGGGCCGGGACCGGCCCGTCGATGGCCGACCAGGGCGAGAAACTGTTCGTCCAGTACCATTGCGCCGGCTGCCACCGCGGCAGCCAGGTCGTCAACGCCCCCCGGCTCGAGGGCGTCTATGGCCGGCCGGTGCCGATCCAGCAGGGCAACGACGTCACCTTCACCCTGGCCGACGAGCGATACATCCGCGACTCGATCCTCGAGCCCCGCAAGGAGGTCGTCGCCGGCTACCAGCCTCTGATGCCTTCCTTCCGCGACCGGATCAGCGAGCAAGATCTCTTGAAAATCATCGCGTATATCAAGTCCATCGGTGTGAAGGAGGTCGCTCGATGAGTGCCGTGGCGGCTCCGGGGCTCGAGTTCCAGGAGCGGGACGACTATCTCCAGCAGTACACGCTCAAGTCGTGGCTCTTGACGACCGACCACAAGCGGATCGGCCTGTTGTACATGGCATCGATCACGTTCTTCTTCTTCGTGGGCGGGGCGGCGGCGACCGTGATGCGGCTGGAGCTGATGACGCCGCGGGGGGACGTCCTGTCCTCGGCCGACGCCTACAATCGGCTCTTCACCATGCACGGCGTGGTGATGATCTTCTTCTTCCTGATCCCGTCGATCCCGGCGGTGCTCGGCAATTTCCTGATCCCGCTGATGATCGGCGCCCGCGACCTGGCCTTTCCGATCCTGAACCTCGTGAGCTGGTACCTCTTGATGATCGGCGGCGCGATCGCGATATTCGTCCTGATCTTCGGCGGGATCGACACGGGCTGGACGTTCTACACGCCGTTCTCGACGATGTTCTCCAACACGATGGTGGTGCCGGCGGCGCTGGCGGTGTTCATCACGGGCTTCTCGTCGATCCTCACCGGGCTGAACTTCATCGCGACGGTGCACATGATGCGGGCGCCGGGGATGACGTGGTTCCGGCTGCCGCTGTTCGTCTGGGCGCATTACGCGACCAGCCTGATCCAGGTGCTGGGCACGCCCGTGCTGGCCATCGCCGTCTCGTTGATCGCGGTCGAGCGGTTGCTGCACGTCGGGATCTTCGACCCCAAGCTGGGCGGCGACCCGATCCTGTTCCAGCATCTGTTCTGGTTCTACTCGCACCCGGCGGTGTACATCATGGTGCTGCCCGGGATGGCGGTGATCAGCGAGATCGTCCCCTGCTTCTCGCGGCGGCCGATCTTCGGCTACAAGTTCATCGCGTTCTCGAGCATCGGGATCGCCGTGCTGGGCTTCCTGGTCTGGGGCCATCACATGTTCGTCTCGGGCCAGTCGATGTACGCAGGGATGGTCTTCTCGATCCTGAGCTTCCTGGTGGCGATCCCCTCGGCGATCAAGGTGTTCAACTGGACGGCCACGATGTACAAGGGCTCGATCCGGCTCGAGACGCCGATGCTCTACGCGCTGGGGTTCATCGGGCTGTTCACGCTGGGCGGGCTGACGGGGATCATGCTCGCCTCGCTGGCCATCGACGTGCACGTGCACGACACGTATTTCGTCGTCGCCCATTTCCACTACATCATGGTGGGCGGCGCGGTCATGGCCTACCTGGGTGGCATCCACTTCTGGTGGCCCAAGCTGACCGGGCGGATGTATCCCGAGTTGCCGGGCAAACTCTCGGCACTGACGGTCTTCATCGGCTTCAACCTGACGTTCTTCCCGCAGTTCGTCCTCGGCTACCTGGGGATGCCACGGCGGTATTACGAGTATCCGCCCGAGTTTCAGGTTCTGAACGTCATGTTCAACGGCCGGCGCCTCGATCCTGGCGGTCGGCTACGTGCTGCCGCTGGTCTATCTGCTGCTGTCGCTGCGGCAGCCGAGGAACGCGGGGCCCAACCCCTGGGGCGCGACCGGCCTGGAGTGGCAGACCGCCTCGCCGCCGCCCGTCCATAACTTCGACGCGATCCCGGTCGTGACCACCGAACCGTACGCCTATTTCCCCGAACGCGCCGAGGCCATCGATGCAAACCGTGAGCCCGCAACAGCACGCTGAAGGCCACGCGACCCCGGTCTGCGACGAGCCGATCCTGGAGGTCCAGTTCGACGATCTCGAGCAGCAGCACGAGACGTCGATGATCGGCATGTGGCTGTTCCTGTCAACCGAGGTCATGTTCTTCGGCGGGCTGATCACGGCCTATGTGGTTTACCGGTCAACCTCGTCCCGCGAGATCGCGCTGGCCAGCCGCCACATGGCGGTCTGGCTGGGCTGCCTGAACACGGTGATCCTGCTGGGCAGCAGCCTCACGATGGCCCTGGCCGTCCGCGCCGCGCAACTCTGCTCCCACCGCGATCTGGTCATATACCTCGGGCTGACCATGGCCCTGGGCGCGGGCTTCCTGGGCGTCAAGGCGATCGAGTATTCCGAGGAGTTCCGCGAGCACCTGGTCCCCGGCTGGGGTTTCCAGGTCCACGAGGAGGACGTGCCCAAGATCCAGGAGGAGCACCTCAACCCCGGCCGGTACGAGATGTTCTTCGTCCTCTACTTCTTCATGACGGGCCTGCACGCCATCCACCTGATCGTCGGCATCGTCCTGGTGGGCATCATGGCGTATCTCTCGTATCACCGCTGGTTCTCCGGCGGCGGCGCCACGCAGATCGAGGTGACCGGGCTGTACTGGCACTTCATCGATATCGTGTGGGTCTTCCTGTATCCGATGCTCTATTTGATCAACGTGCACCAATGAGCAGCCAACACGTGATGCCCGTCCGGACCAACGTCACGATCTTCATCATCCTGCTGGTCCTCCTGTTCGCGACGGTCGGCGCGGCCTACTTGCCGCTGGGCGCGTTGCACGTCCCGTTCGCCATGACGATCGCCACGGCCAAGGCCGTGCTGATCGTCCTGTTCTTCATGCACCTCCTGTACAGCCACCGGCTCACGATGATCATCTCGATCGCCTCCTTCCTCTGGCTGGCGATCATGATCGCGCTGACGCTGAACGACTACTTGACGCGGGGTGTGCTCCACATCCCCGGGAAGTAGGGTCGGCAGAGCCCACTGATCGAGGCCCCCGCCGGTGGGCAAAGCCCACCCTACTGAGCCAGCGGCAGGAGCTCCACTTTGCGGAACTCGATCGGGTGGCTCTCGGACTGGAGCGAGATCGTGCCGCCCTGGAGCATCTTCTCGCCGTCCTTGATCAATCGGCGCCCGTCGGGGTCGCGGTCGTCGAGCTGGGCCTTCTCGTATTCGAGGACGGTCTGGCCGTCGACGATGTGCTTGATGACGCCGTTGCCGTGGGCCTCGACCTCGACGGTGACCCACTGGTCGCCGTGATAGGTCTTCGACTTCGAGTCGGTGCAGTGCTGGGTGATCAGCTTGCCGCCCATCACGATGTTCGTGCCGGGCGTGCAGACGTTCGCCGTGGGGCGCCTGTTGCGGCCGTTGCCGCCCAGGAACTGCACCTCGATCGAGACCGGGAAGTCCTGGTCCTTCCTCATGCTCTCGGGCGATTGGCCGTGGATCATGGCGCCGCTGTTGCGGAACGCCCAGCTCGGGCCGCCGGGGCACTGCTCGCCGACGAACCGATACTCGACCCGCAGCCGATAGTGCGAGAATGGCGTCTTGTAGAAGAGGTGGCCGAATTTCCCGTCGAACTTCGAGTATTTATCGTACGAGACCTTCAGCACGCCGTCCTCGACGCGGAAGGTGTCGGCGTAGTTCTCGCCCGCGGGATACCCCTTGATCTTGGGCGTCCAGCCGTCGAGGTCCTTGCCGTTGAACAACGCGATCCAGCCCTCCTCTTTCCCGGCGGCCTTCTCCTGGCCGTGGGAATCGACCGCGAGAGGAATGACCACGAACGTGCACAGCAAAAGGCCGAATCGGCGAGCTTGCGTCCTGTAGGTCGGAGAGGCGGCGAACATCGTATTCCTCCTCATCGGTCTCGGCAGACCATCAAGAGAGACAGAGAAGAGAACCACGAATAGCACGAATTCACACGAATAATAAGAACAGGACAGTCTTATCTCATGTGGGGGGTTGTCGAGATTTGCCCGCGATTCCCTGCGCTCGGCCTTTATTCGTGTGAATTCGTGCTATTCGTGGTTCCAGGTCTTTGAGATCTTCCGTGGTCCCGGCATCATAATCGGGGCGCCGGTGGCTTGATCGGGGCCTGGTAGGCGTTGGAGCCCTGGGTCTTCACCCCGCGCCGGTAGACGCGGTCGCCGCAGGTCGCGTAGATGATGTCGAACTGCGGCCCGCCGAAGCAGAGGTTGGCGATCCGGCCGTTGGGAGTGGGGATGATGGCGTTGACGCGGCCGGGCTGGTCGCAGACCTGGATGCCCATGCGGGTCGCCACGTAGAGGCGTCCCTGGCGGTCCACGCGCATCCCGTCGGCGCCGCTGTCATCCGCGGTATCGGGCACGTGCAGGTGGAAGAACTTCTGCTTGTACGCCAGCGAGCCATCGGGCTGGACCTGGTAGCTGTAGACCCACTGGCTCCGGCTATCGGCGACGTAGAGCAGCGTCTGGTCGGGCGAGAGCGCGATGCCGTTCGGGAAGATCAATCCGGCGTCAACGACCCGCTTCTCGCCCTTGGGACTGATGTACCAGACCTTGCTGGGCTCGGCGCTGTTGCGGACGGGGTTCGTGACGTAGATACCGCCATCATGGCGGACGATCAGGTCGTTCCCGTGGAACCCCTCGGCGATGACCGTCGCTTGGCCGGAGGCGTCGTACGCCAGGACTTCGTTGGCGGCGGCGGCGTAGAGCCGACCGTCGGGCCCGAACGCCTGGCCATTGGCCTGCTTTGTATTCGAGAGCCACGGGCTGACCTTGCCGTCCAGGTCGATCCTGTAAGCCTTGTTGTTCGGGATGTCATTGAAGAAGACCTCGCCTCGCTCGTTCGCGGCGGGTCCCTCGGTGAACGTGTATCCCTCGGCGACGAGCGTCCAGCCCTCATCGGGCCGGAGTATCTCGCGGATCTGCTGGGACCCGGCGCCGGCCTTCACGGGCTGGGGCCAGTCCTTCCAGAGCCATCGCATGGCGTCGGGGAAGATCCGGGTGGCATCCCGGTCGTTGTGGCCGCCGGTGCCCCAGGCGTGGTTGACTTCGTAGCCGGCGAAGATGAGGGCTCGCTCCATCTCCTGGTTGGCCATCCACCAGTCGCCGCCGTAGATATTCAGGTCGCTGCTGCCGTCCTGGAGGAAGATGCGGATCGGCCTGGGCTCGTACTTGCGGACGAGCGTCGGATACACGTTTCCCCCGCGCAGGCCCACATAGGTGCCGATCGCGCTGAAGACGCGTCGGAAGGCGTCGGGCCGCTCCCAGGCGGCGGTGAACGCGCAGATCGCCCCGCTGCTGGCCCCGGCGATGCACCGGTCGTTGCCGTCGCGCGACAGCCGGATCGGCCGCCCGTCCGAGGTCTTCTTGCTCTCGACTTCCGGGAGCAGTTCTTCCAGCAGGAAACGCACATAGTTGTCGCCCAGGCTGTCATATTCGTAGCTGCGATTGAAGCGATCCATCGCCTGGTCGTTCGGCGCCTTCACTCGTCCGGGCGCGATGAAGACGCCGATGGTGACAGGCATCTCCTTCTTGTGGATCAGCTCGTCGAAGACCTCTGGCGCCTTGTACTGGACGCCGTCCTGGCAGACATACAGGCAGGCCGGCTTCTCCGGATCATATTGCTTGGGCACGTAGATCCAGTAAGCGCGGACCGTGCCCGGGAAGATCTTGCTCTGGTCGAACGAGTGCTGGGTCAGCTCCCCCTTGGGCGGCGGCTCGGAGGCCCGCGCGTCGTCGGCGCGGAGGAGTCCTCCCAAGAGGGAATGGACCAGTCCCACGAGCACGGGAAGGAATCGGACTTTGGCTCGCAGCATGGCGGGGTCCTGGCAAGAAAGATGTCGGGGAGGGCATCCATCAAGTCCGGCGCAGGAGACGATTGTAGCCGAGCGTTCGTGCGGGCGACAGGATGCAGCGAGAGTTCCGTCTCGGCCGATCGCCCCTGGCGGCGTCTTGACTCGGCCCGGCTCGCCCGCGAGATTGATGGCGAACCGTCGAGCCCCCGCGGAAGGGGCCGAGTTCCGTGCGTTCCGAAGAGAAGGGGAGATCCGATGCCAGTCACTGTCATTCGCCGCACGGCGACCGTCTCGACAGCCGCGTTGTTCAAGATCGCGCTCATGATCCTCGCGGCCTTGGCCCTGGCGGCGACGCGGGCCGCCGCGAGCGACGACTTGCCCCGGTCCAAGCCCGAGGAAGTGGGCATCTCGACCGAGCGGCTCCAGCGGATCGACGACGTGATCCGGCGCCATATCGATCATCACCACATCGCGGGGGCCGTCACGCTCGTCGCGCAAGGGGCGGCGTGGTCCACTTCGAGGCCCAAGGGCTGATGGAGCTCGAATCGAAGCGGCCCATCACCAGGGACACCCTCTTTCGCATGGCCTCCTCGACCAAGCCGGTGACGGGCGTCGCCGTGATGATGATGATCGAGGAGGGGAAAGTCCGGCTGAGCGACCCGGTCTCGAAGTTCATCCCCGAGTTCAAGGGGATGAAGGTCGCCGTGCAGCGGGACCCGGAGTCGGCGATCCAGCTCGTGCCGGCCGAGCGCGAGATCACCATTCGCGACCTGATGACGCACACCTCCGGCCTGGCCAGCGGCGGCCTGGGCACCCGAGGCGTGTCGCGAGATGCCCTCTGGCCCAAGGAGGAGGACACGCTGGCCGCACTCATGCCGCGGCTGGCGAAGGTCCCGCTCGACTTCCAGCCGGGCACGCGATGGCGCTACAGCGGCCTGGCCGGCATCGACACGCTCGGTCGAGTGGTGGAGGTCGCCTCCGGACAGACGTTCGACGAGTTCCTGAAGCGCCGCATCTTCGAGCCGCTCGGCATGAGCGACACCTTCTTCGTCGTGCCCGATGATCGCAAGGAGCGCCAGGCCACCGTCTACCGCGGCACTGACAACGGCCTGGAGAAGAGCAGCTTCACGCTCCGTTTCCCGAAGATGTATTACTCGGGCGCTGGCGGCCTGGTCTCGTGCGCCGCCGACTATTTCCGGTTCGCCCAGATGCTCACTAACCGCGGCGAGCTGGGCGGCCGGCGATTGCTCAGCCCCCGGGCCGTCGAGCTGTTCTCGTCCAACCACGTCGGCGATATGATGCCCGGCCAGCTCGGACGCCCGCCGGGCATGGGCTTCGGACTGACCGTCGAAGTGCTCGTCGATCCCGTCCGCGCCGGCTCGTTCCGCTCGAAAGGCAGCTTCGGCTGGGACGGCGCCTTCGGCACGCACTTCTGGGTCGACCCCAAGGAGCAACTCGTCGGCGTGTTCCTCGTCCAGGCGCAGGCCGGGCCGGTCGTCGCGGGCATCCAGCGCGACTTCGAGACCGCCGTCATGCAGGCGATCGTCGATTGATGGTGACCCCTCGGTACGACGGCATCGCGGTGTAAGCCACCTCGACGGGGGTGCGAGATCCTGACGCGACAGGCCGCGAAGTCGAAGTAGGGTGCTCTGCGAGCACCGGGGGAGCGGCCGGGCATATCCGGCGATGGTCTCGGAGGCGCGCCCGGTGCTCGTAGAGCACCCTACTTTGGATTGTCGTGATGTTCGTTCGCGGCCGGTCCCGCGATTCTCGTCCCGCCAGATATCGCCGCCGACGGCGCGGAGCTGACAATCCTGGCCCCGATGCCCGCGACGCCGGTTTCGCTCGGGTCGGTCCCGGACCGGATCCGTTGGCCCGCCTGCTGATACATCGCCTCCTTGGCCTTCCGTGCCGACGGGTCGAACCGGACGTTCGCGGCGTGGTAGTAGAAGTCCGCCGCGTAGCCGCAGATCCTCCACCACCGGTCCGGATCCATGCCGAAGTGCCGGGCGCAGTCGAGCGGGGTCACGACCGGCTCCGGTGCCGGTGCGGCCTGGCCCCATCCGAAGGCCCGGCGGGCGTGGAGGCCACGGAGGATCGCCTGGGCCAATTCGGTGTAACCGATGAGCGACGGATGCATCGCATCGGCGAAGAAGTTGTCGCCCACCACGCCGCGCGGGCTCTCGCCGCGGAGCGCCGCCGGTCCGTCGATCAGGATCGCCCCCGGGTGGTTGGCCGCCACCTCGCGATAGGTGTCCAGGAAATCCGACGTACAGCGCACCGGCAGGCCGTCGCAGTCGCGGGCGGCGACGTAATGGCGATTGGCCTCGTCGCGCCGGCCGGCCTGCTCGTGCAGCCGCGCCAGCCGGTAATGCGCCTCGGCGAACCGGGGCTGGCCGGCGAGCAATCGGCCATAGGCCGCGACGGCGCCGGCCGGATCCGCCGCCTCGAGCTGCCGCGCGGCCTCGAACTCCCGGGCGAACGCCTCCCGCGCGGCCCGCGGCGTCTCCGGCGGCAGGTACGACCGATTCGGGTCGAAATCGGCGTCGTTGCCGGGCGGGATCACGAGCACGACCAGCGCCTCCATCCGCTCGCAATACGCCGTGATCGCCTCCAGCCGGGACCGGAATTCGCGCACCCGCTCGGCGTAGTCGGCCGCCGTGTACACGGGGACGTCCACCAGTTGAACGGGTCACCTTCTTCTTGGGAGGCAGCGTCAGCACGAACCGGCCGGCCGTCTCGTCGATCAGCCGGCAGACCGGCGAATGCTCGTGGATCAGATCGAGGAGCGTCACCCGCCGAGGGGGGGCAACTCGTCGAGATAGTGCGGCGCTTCGTAGTCCCAGCCGTATCGCATCGAGAACTCGTTGTGCCCGGCGTAGAGGATCACCAGGTCGGGCCGGCGGTCGAGCAGCTCCAGGCGCTGATGCACCCGGTCGAACGTGACGGCGGAACGGGCCAGCATCTTGACGGCGAAGGATCGATCCGGCAGCGCCTCACGGAGCTTCCAGGCGACGATCTCGCCGACCGAGAACCAGGTGTGATAGGGCATGCCGGTGGCGCTCGACTCGCCCAGCACGACGATGTCGACGGTGCGCTCGCCGGGCGGGTCGGGGAACTGGGTGGGGAGGGAGGGGTCGTGCGATCCGGGCCGGGGCGAAGGCATCGGCGCCCGCATCGCGGCCAGCCGGGCCGCAGAGACGCCCTCGGCCAGGGCCATGGCGATCGCCAGCGCCATGCAGAGGGCCAGGAGACGCGCCGACCATCTCCGCGTCGCCCCGCGTCGCCGGGCGAGCACCAGCGCACCCGCCAGGATGACGAACGCCGCTGGCAACACCATCAGCAGAGCGATGTACCCCCATCGCGCCGCCCTCAGCGCCACGATGAACGCTTGGAACCGCGCGGCCTGCGGGAAGACGACCTGGAGCCAGGGCGGACCGAGGGCGGCGGCCAGACAGGCCAGGGTGCCCAGCACCGCGAACCACAACAGCCGGACGGTCCGCGGCCATACCCGAGATGATGGTGACCAGATGGGCATCGGTCTTTCGTCGTCGCCTCCGGCGCGGGGTGAGCAGGATCACTCCAACACATTACGGATTTTACCCCACTGCATCGGTTCCGGGCCATCCCCCGCCCGGGTCCGCCTGCGCGGCGGCGGACGGCACCGGGTCGGTCAAACGCGATTGACGCCGTCGCCCGCGCCCCGCTACAGTCGTCTGATAGCAGGCGGGCGTTCCCGCCCGCGGTCGCGCGGCTGCGACGGATCGGCGATGGTGCGGCGACGGCCGGCGATCCTCCGGCCGGCTAGCACCGCGGCGTCGGGCCCGTCGGCGAATCCCCTTCTCCCGTGAGCCATTCGTGATGGGACGCATCTGGCGTGGGCTGAGGCTCGGCTTGAAGAGCCTGATGCTGCACAAGCTCCGTTCGGGTCTGACGGCCCTGGGCCTCATCTTCGGCGTGGCGGCCGTGATCTCGATGCTCGCGGTGGGCGAGGGGGCCAGCCGCGAAGCCCAGCTCCGCATCGAGCAGCTCGGCGCCACCAACATCATCCTCCGCTCGGTCAAGCCGAGCGAGGAGGTTCAGGCCGCCGCCGGACGGCCGGCGATGATCCTCCGCTACGGCCTGATGTACGACGACTACGAGCGCATCCTCGCGACCGTGCCGACCATCAAGCGGGTGCTGCCGCTCCGCGAGATCCGCAAGCAGGTCCACAGCCGCGAGCACGCCTTCGACGGCCGCGTCGTGGGCACGACGCACGACTACGCCGAGTTCAATCACCTCGAGGTCGTCAAGGGCCGCTTCCTCGAGCGGTCCGACGACGAGCACTTCCGCAACTTCGCGGTGCTCGCCCACGGGACGGCCGAGGCCCTCTTCCCCTACGAGGACCCCATCGGCCAGTCGATCAGCCTGGGGAACTACTCTTACACGGTGGTCGGCGTGACCGGCGAGCGGGCCGCGACCGCCGCCTCGGGCGGCAGCCTCGCCGGCCAGGACTACAACCGCGACGTCTACATCCCGCTGAGCACCTGCCGGGTCCGATTCGGCGAGCGGATCGTCGATTTCCGCTCCGGGGGCGTGAACGCCGAGGAGACCCAGCTCACCCAGCTCACGATCCAGGTCCATTCGATCGACGAGGTGACCCCGACGGTCGGCGCCCTGGTGGGGGCCTACGAGCCCCACCACCCCAGGAAAGACGTGCAGATGACCATACCCTACGACCTGCTGGAGGAGGCCAGGCGCTCGGCCCGGCAGTTCAGCATCATCCTGGGGACGATCGCCTCGATCTCGCTCCTGGTCGGCGGCATCGGCATCATGAACATCATGCTGGCCACCGTCACCGAGCGCACCCGCGAGATCGGCATCCGCCGCGCCTTAGGCGCCAAGCAGCGGGACATCATCGAGCAGTTCCTCGTCGAGTGCGTGGTCCTCTCCGGCGTCGGCGGCCTGATCGGCGTGGTCCTGGGCATGGGGATCCCGCGGATCATCGTCTATTTCGCCCCCGACCAGAAGACGATCATCACGCTGCAATCGGTGCTCCTGGCCTTCGGCATCTCGGTCGGCGTCGGCATCCTGTTCGGCATCTACCCGGCCCGCCGCGCGGCCCTGATGGACCCGATCGAGGCCCTACGGCACGAGTGAGAAGGGATCTCGGACCTATGTGAGGACGGTCATGAATGTTGAAATCGATCCCGAATTGGAGCGTCGCTTTCTGACGGTCGCTCAGAAGCGTTCCCAGTCCCTCTCGAAGCTGGTCGAGGAGGCCATGCTCTCTTACCTCGAGGCGGTGGAAAGCGAATCGTCGTCCTGGGTAGCGGCCACGCAGGGCCTCCTCCCCCAGCTCTGGCCCCCGGAAGACTTCTCGGAATGGAATCCCCCTCATAGTC
The DNA here is from genome assembly GCA_963815795.1 of uncultured Planctomycetota bacterium. Lineage (GTDB taxonomy): Bacteria > Planctomycetota > Planctomycetia > Isosphaerales > Isosphaeraceae > JAKAUH01. The sequence goes on from CAWFIC010000019.1 coordinate 877,356, forward strand.
GATAGAGCCCAGGGCCAGATCTGGTGGGCCAATCTTCCCGACCCATTGGGGTGGCGTCCGGTCTTGATCCTGACCCGAGACGATGCCTTGCCCAAGCTCCACTATGCGACCGTCGCGCCGTTGACGCGGACAATCCGGGGTCTCGATTCCGAGGTCATCCTGGAACCGGACGACGGAGTGCCGACCCGTAGCGCCGTCACCCTCGATATCATCGCGACGGTCGACCAAGACCTACTGGTCCAGCATATCGCCACGCTCCCATCGGATCGGATGAACGAGGTGTGGGAGGCGGTTCACTACGTCTTCGACATGCCGTTTTGAATCGTGAACCCGGATTCTCCGATCACTTCGGCGGTCGCGGCACGATGTCGCCCAGATCCTTGGTCTCGCCCGGCCCGACCGTCACGTCCTCGAGGCCGAAATCCCGGAACAGCGAGCCCTTCTCGCGGAGCCGGACGGGGTACGTCTTCCCGGGTATGAGGCCCTCGGCCCGGAACCGGCCGTCCTTGCCCACCTTCGTGTATTGCCCGAGGGGATGGAGGTCGAGCTCGCCCTCGAGGCCCCACGGCTGGCCGTCGGCGTCCACGAGTCGGCCGGTCACCACGCCCCAGGGCTGGAGGGTGATCGATCGGGGCTGAGGCCCATCTCCCTGCAGGACGATCTCGCCCGTCAGGCGCCGATCCAGGTTGTGGAACTTCAAGGTCCGCTTTTCGCCGGGTCTCCAGTTGCGGATCGTATAGGTGGATGGCACCGGATCGTTCTCCCCGTATCCCATGTCGTTCCCCAGGATCTCGACCTGGTTGCCGGAGACGGGTTTGCCGTCGGGATCGAGCACGGCGATGGTCAAGGACCGGCCGCGAACGACCGCGAGATCTCGGCTCATCGACGCGGTGCCCGGTGCCGGCTCGATCTCGGCCAGGACATGATAGCTCCAGGGAGAGGCCTCGGGATAAGTCGGGAGCAGCCTGTTCTGCAGCCGATGCTTGAAGGTCTCGAGTCCGGCGCCATGGATATAAATATACTCGCGACCAGTCATTGCATTGGCGACGAGCACGCCAGGACCCGGGAAGGCGACGAACCGGAATGCGCCGTCTCGCCCCACGAAATGGACGTTCTGCCACCAGGTGGACCCGCGGAAAGCGGGATAATCCCGCTGGTAGGGATTGTCCATAAAGACGAAGTATTGGGCCCGGGCACGAACCGGCTTGCCGGTGTCCGCCTCGATGACCCGACCGGTCACCCAGACGCCGCGCTTGAGGTTGATGTCCAGCTTGATCGATCCCGTCCCGGACGGGTCTCCAACCTTGATGCTGGCAAGCAAGTAGGGGAGATCCTGGTCCCGCGGAACCCCGGGCGGGTCCCTGCGATCGAAGAGGCCGCGGCAAGGGAAGTCGAGCGGAGCCACCGCCTGCACGGTTCCCTCCCGGCCGCGCGGCAGTCCCACCAGGCGGTAGCGACCCTGCGCGTCCGTGATGGCCTGCACGTATCGAGGAGGATTCCCCGGTGACAACTCCCGCTCGCCGCATACCATGATGCCGGCCAGTGGCGCCTGGGTGTCGATATCGCGCACGATGCCTTCGATCGGGCGCGTCGGGCCGGCGACGTGCTCGAACGCGGCGCCGTGGACGGTGATCGGCCTTTCGTCCGGGTCTTCCGGGTACCTGAGGATGCGGATCGTCGCGCCGGGGCGGGTCCGGACCTGCACATCGACGGTCTCGATCGTCGGCCCCTGGATCTCCAGGGTCGCGACCCTCTCGCGGCCGATGCCGGCGATGCGAAAGCGGCCGTCCTCGCCGGTCGTGACGGGCGGGATAAACGGCGGATTCGTCCGGCACGCGAGAGAGTTCGGCAGGAGCTTGGACCGAGGGGGATTCGACTCCTTCGGATGCTCGAGCGCCTTGAGCCAGCCGTCGAGCGATCCCCCGGCCGGGCACTCGACCTCCAGGACCGCCACCGTCGCCCCGATGACCGGCCGTCCTTGCAGGTCGACGATGCGGCCGGTGATCGGGACATCATCGCGAGCGAGCCGCACGGTCAACTCGCCGTCGTCGTCCCGGTAGTTCGCCAGCCCGAAGGCATATCCGTCCGCTCGCGCCAGGACGGCCGAACACATGCCTTTCCACGGGGCATCCCAGTGGAACGTATCGAAGGCGGATTTCGGCAGGGTGAAATGGAAACCACCGTCCGGCCCGCTGGTGGCGCGGACGGGCGAGAGATACGGATGCTCGAGCTCATGCGGGTTCATGTACAATGCGGCCCCCGCGACGGGATGTCCCTCGGCGTCGACGACCCGGCCCCGATACGTGACGGCTTCCGCGGGGTCGGCCGGCTTCTCGGTCTTCGACCGTGCCGTGCCGGCGGCCGGCTCGGATCGGGGGTTTGGCATCCGGCCCGCCTGAGGGGCCGCGGCCCGGTCCTGCCCGTAGGTCCCGACGCCCCAGGCGATCCCGACGAGCGCGACCAGGAAGATGACCGAAGCCGCAACCGCCCGCAATTGACCCCAGAGCATGGCGTGCAACGACCGGCGCGCGAGGGCCGCGGCGGTCGTCGAGACGATGTCGCCGACCGCGATCCGCGCGGCCGTCGAGCTCATCCCCGCGGCGGCCTTGACGGTCGCCTCGGCGCAACCCGACGGCACTGTCGCCTGCGCCGAGCGGCCGAGCGTCGTGGCGAGCATCCCGGCCGTGAGGGCCACGCCGCGGCGGGTCAGCCGCGATCGCAGGATGTCGCGGGCGCCGGAGAGCCGCCTCCGGACGGTCGCCTCGCCGCAGTTCAGCTCGGCGGCCGCCTGGGCGTGGGTCTTTCCCTCCAGGTCGCAGAGCAACAGCGGCAGCCGATGCCTGTCTGAGAGCCGGGCGATCTCTTCGTGCAGGACTGCTCGCCACTCGTCGTCCGGCTCGACGCGATTGCCATCGGTTGCGCGGACCTGACCGGCCAGTCGTTCGCGCCTTCGCCGCCGAGCGGCCTCGGTGCCGGCCTGAAGGGCGATGCGATGAGCGACCTGATAGAGCCAACTGGCCAGCGCGCCATGGCCCCGGATCGACCGTGCCTTGCAGACGAGCACCAGGAACGTGGCCTGGAAGGCATCCTCCGCGGCGTCGGCGTCGCGGAGCACGGCCCGGCACGTGCCCAGGACCATCGGGCCGTGCCGCTCGACCAGGGCCGCGAACGCCGCCTCGTCGCGCCCGCGGAGGAACTGTTCGAGGAGCTCGCCGTCGGGAAGGCTCGCCAGTCTTCCCTCGACGAGCAGATGTTGAATAAGCCGCAACGCCGGCCGGATCGGAGCCGCCGCCATGATCGATGCCCTCCCAGGTCCTCGCTTTATCCTCACATAAGAGGGCGGCGCCGGGCGAGGGCGATCAACATTCTTCCAGGAGGATGGGATCCGAAACCGCCTCCACACAACGATTCGGATCCCCGGCCGCAGTATTTACTGGGTTGATCGGGACGCGCCAGATCGGTGAGAATGATCAGGCAATCGATTGTTCGCGACGCGCGCTCGGCCCGCTCTCGCTCCCGCCTCGCGCCCCCGCCCCCCTGAGAGGAAAGCCATCATGCTTTCGGGTTCGCTCCTCGTTTCATTGTTGCTCCCGCTCTCTCCCCTCGCGGCCGAGGATCCCGGAGCGATCCCCCGGGCCCAGGCCCCGCCCAAGGCCGCCGCCGCGCCCAAGACGAGGAGTGCGTCCAGGAGCGAACGAGAATCGCAGGGCAGGGGGGCGCCCAAAGCCGCCGGCACCTCAAAGGTGGCGGCGACTCCCGCCGGGCGGATCCGGGCGCCGAAGGGGTTCCGGGTCGAGCTGCTCTACTCGGTTCCCAGGGAGACTCAGGGCTCGTGGGTGAACATGACCGTCGACCCCAAGGGCCGCCTGATCGTCTCGGACCAGTATGGCAAGCTGTACCGCGTCACGCTGCCGCCGACGAGCGGGAAGGCCGAGGGCCTTCGCATCGAGCCGATCGAGGCGCCGATCGGCGAGGCCCACGGGCTGCTCTGGGCGTTCGACAGCCTCTACGTCGTCGTCAACCGCGGCCGTCGCTATGACAGCGGGCTGTACCGCGTACGCGACACGGATGGCGACGATCGGCTCGACAAGGTCGAGCTGCTGCGCAAGATCAACGGCGGCGGCGAGCACGGGCCGCACGCGGTGGTCCTCGCGCCCGACGGCCGGTCGCTCTACGTCGTGGCCGGCAACGCCACGCGGGTTCCCGAGCTGGCCGGCTCGCTCGTGCCCCGGGTCTGGGGCGAGGACAACCTCCTGCCCCGCATGGTTGACGGCAGCGGCTTCATGGCGGACGAGAAGGCCCCCGGCGGCACCATCTGCCGCGTCAGCCCCGACGGCCAGACCTGGGACCTCGTCTCGATCGGGTACCGCAACCCATTCGACATCGCCTTCAACCGCGACGGCGAGCTATTCACCTACGACTCGGACATGGAGTGGGACGTGAATACGCCGTGGTACCGCCCCACCCGAGTCATGCACGTCACCAGCGGGTCCGAGTTCGGCTACCGCAACGGCGCCGGCAAGTGGCCGCCTTACACCATCGACAGCCTGCCGGCGACGGTCAACGTCGGGCCGGGCTCGCCCACGGGCGTCACCTTCGGCTATGGCGCGCACTTCCCGGCGCGGTATCGCGAGGCGCTCTACATCTGCGACTGGAGCTACGGCAAGCTCTATGCGGTGCACTTGAAGCCGAGCGGTTCGACGTACTCCGGCGAGCTGGAGGAGTTCCTGGCCGGCACGCCCCTGGCGCTGACGGACATCGTCATCAACCCGGCGGACGGCGCGATGTATTTCGCCGTCGGCGGCCGGAACACGCAGTCGGGCCTGTACCGCGTGACGTACGACGGCACCGAGTCGACGGCCGAGGCCGTGCCGGCCGAGGGATCGGCGACGTTCGAGGCCCGCGCCTGCGGCACGAGCTCGAGCGGTTCCACGGCCGCCGCGAGCCGAAGGCGGTCGCGGCCGCCTGGCCGTACCTGGGCCATGCCGACCGCTTCATCCGATGGGCGGCCCGGGTGGCCGTCGAGGAGCAGGACCCGTCCCTCTGGCGCGATCGGGCGCTCGCCGAGTCGTCCAGCCCCGTTGCGGCACTCAACGCCCTGCTGGCACTGACCCAGGTCTCCGCCAAGGACCCCGCGCATCGACGGCCGGGCGACACGGCCCCCGACCCGACGCTCCGCGACAAGGTCCTCGCGGCGCTCGATCGCATCGACTGGAATCCCCTCGATCAAGCCCGACAGCTCGACCTGTTGCGCGTCTACCAGGTCGTCTTCAACCGCTTCGGCCGCCCGGACGACGCCACCGCCGCGCGGATCGTCCAGCGGCTCGACCCGCACTATCCGGCTGCCAGCCACGAGCTGAATACCGAGCTGGCCCAGGTGCTCGTCTACCTCCAGGCGCCGTCCGCGGCGGCCAAGACCGTCGCCTTGCTCGAGCGCGCGCCGACCCAGCAGGAGCAGATCGAATACGCCCGCACCCTGCGGGCGCTCAAGGCCGGCTGGACGCCCGATCTGCGCCAGACGTACTTCTCCTGGTTCCCCAGGGCCGCCACCTTCAAGGGGGGCAACAGCTTCCCCGGCTTCATGAGGAACATCCGCCGCGATGCCGAGGCCAACCTGAGCGAGGCCGACAAGGAGCGGCTCAAGCCGATCCTCGAGGCCAGACGATCCGCGGCCCCGTCCGCCGCGGCGCCCGAGCGGAAGCCGGTCAAGAACTGGACGCTCGACGAGCTGGTGCCGATGGTCGAATCGGGCCTCAAGGGGCGCGACTACGACCGCGGCCATGCGATGTTCGCCGCCGCGAAGTGCTTCTCCTGCCACCGTTTCAATAATGAAGGCGGCGGCCTCGGGCCGGATCTCTCCGGCGTCGCCGGCCGGTTCAGCGTCCGCGACCTGCTCGAGTCGATCGTGGTGCCGAACAAGACGATCAGCGACCAGTACGCGGCCGTGGTGATCGCGACCACCAGCGGCCGGGTCGTCACCGGCCGGATCGTTAACCTCCACGGCAACAACCTGTCGATCTGTCCCGACATGCTCGACCCGGGCCGCATGATCAACGTCCGGCGCGATGAGGTCGAGGAGATGAAAGCCTCCCCGGTCTCGATGATGCCCGAGGGCCTCCTCAACACGCTCCACCGCGACGAGGTCCTCGACCTGGTCGGGTACCTTCTGTCTCGCGGCGACCGGAATGACCCGATGTTCAAGGGTGCCGGCATCCCCGCCGCGGCGCGATGACGCTCGCCATTTCCCGGAGAGATCCCTGCAACCGGAGGCCCTCATGACCTTGACGTTGACGCTGTTGTCGGCCCTGCTTGCGCAGCCGGAGCCCGCCGTCGGCCCGCGAGCCGGCACGCTGGTGATCGACGGCGGCGGGCAGGACCAGGCGGCGGTCCGGGCGTTCGTGGCGCTGGCCGGCGGCCCGGATGCGGAGTACGTGCTGATCCCGACGGCCACTGAATCGGAGCCGGACGCCGAGGATCTGGAGCGCCGACGGCGGGCTTTCGAGCGGTCGTTCGGGGTGTCGCACGTGACGGTGCTGCATACCCGCGACCGCGCCGTGGCCGACACCGAGGCGTTCGCGGCGCCGTTGAAGCGGGCCCGGGGCGTCTGGTTCGGCGGCGGCCGCCAGTGGCGGCTGGTCGACTCCTACATGGGCACGCGCACCCGGCGCGAGATCGAGGGCGTACTGGCCCGCGGCGGGGTGGTTGGCGGCTCGTCGGCCGGCGCCACGATCCAAGGTTCCTACCTGGTCCGTGGCGCCCGCGAGGGCAACCAGATCATGATGGCCAAGGGCTACGAGGAGGGGTTCGGCTACCTCCGCGGCGTAGCCATCGATCAGCATCTGCTGGCCCGGGGCCGCCAGGACGACCTGGTCGGCGTCATCGAGAAGAAGCCCGGCCTGCTCGGCATCGGGCTCGACGAGCCGACCGCGATCGTCGTCAAGGGGGATCGCTTCCTCGTCGTGGGCCGGAGCGTGGTGGGCGTCTACGACGGCCGAGATCACGACGGCAAGCCGTATTATTTCCTCGCCACGGGCGATCAGTTCGACCTGCGTTCGCGCCGGCGCGTCACGGGCGATTTCGGCCTGCGGCTCGATGCGACCGAGCCACGTCCGGCAGCTCGACCGGCCGGGCCCGAGCCGACTCTCGGGGCCGATCCGTCCGCCAGGGCGGCGGTCGACGCATTCGTCCGGGCGCACGCCGACTCGTCCTGGGAGACGGCCCGGAAGATCTGGGAATGGGCCGAGGTCGGCTACCAGGAGCAGCGGTCCTCGGCGCTCCTGGCCGACGCCCTGGAATCGGGCGGGTTCCGGGTCGAGCGGGGGGTCGCCGGCATCCCGACGGCGTTCATCGCCACGATCGGCTCGGGCCGGCCGGTGATCGGCGTCCTGGGCGAATACGACGCGCTCCCGGGGCTCTCGCAGCAGGCCGAGCCGGTCCGAAAGGCCCGGCCCGGGTTGACGGCCGGCCATGGCTGCGGCCACCACCTCTTCGGCACGGCCTCGGCCGCCGCCTGCCTGGCCCTGGCGGATCAGGTCAAGGCCGGGACGCTCAAGGGTACCCTTCGGTTCTACGGCTGCCCGGCGGAGGAGGGGGGCAGCGCCAAGGCCTTCATGGTCCGCGCCCACCTGTTCGACGACTGCGACGCCGTGCTGCACTGGCACCCATCGAGCGAGAACGCCACGGGGGATATCTCCAGCCAGGCGCGGATCGCCGCGAAGTTCCGGTTCCACGGGGTCAGCTCGCATGCCGCCGGAGCCCCCGAGGCCGGCCGGTCGGCCCTCGACGCCGTCGAGCTGACGAACCACGCCGCCGAGCTGCTCCGCGAGCACACGCCCGACTACACGCGGATCCACCACGTCATCACCGCCGGGGGCGAGGCGCCCAACGTCGTCCCCGACTTCGCCGAGGTGTCGTACTACATCCGCCACCCGCGCGCCGAGGTCGTCCAGGGCCTCTATGCCCGGCTCGTCAAGTGCGCCGAGGCCGGCGCGCTGGCGACCGAGACCCGGCTGGAGACGCAGTACCTCGGCGGCATCGTGGAGATCGTCCCCAACCAGGCGCTCGGCCGCGTCGCCCGGACGAACCTCGAGCGGCTCAACGACCTGACCTACGACCCGCACGAGTCCGAATTCGCCGCGGAGGTCCGCAAGACCCTGGCCGGCACGCGCCCGCTGCCCCCGCTGGAGAGCCTGTCGCATGTGGCCGATCGGAGCGGCCAGGTCGGCACGGGCTCGACCGATGTGGGCGACGTCTCGTGGGTGGTGCCGACGGTCGGGTTCACGACGGCCTGCTGGGTGCCGGGCACCTCGGCGCATTCGTGGCAGGCGGTCGCGGCCGGCGGCACGAGCATCGGCCGCAAGGGGATGATCCTCGCCGCCCGCACGCTGGCCGCCACGGCGTGGGACCTTTTCCGCTCGCCCCGCGTCCTCCAGGCCGCCCGGGCCGAGCACCGTCGGCGCCTGGCCGGCCATCCCTACCGCTCCCTGCTCGGGCCCGATCAGAAGCCTCCGCTCGACTATCGCAAACCGTCGGGAAGGGATGGCGAGTCGGAATCCGGCCCAAGCCCTCGTTGAACCCGCGCCTCCGGCGCCGACTTACGGATCAGCTCAACACGTTCTCGACGCGGAGGTCGTCCACGGCATCGAAGTCGCGGTCGGAGGAGACGCGCGCGGATCATCACGGATTCTCGGCGGCAGGCGGGAAGGGCGATGGTCGCCAGTCGTTCCCCCAGGAGATGCGACCCGACGGACCTGTTCTCATCCAACCCGGCTGTCGGAGTCGCCCGCGAAGCCGCCTGGTCGATCAGGGCGTTGCTGCTCTTTCCCCACGAGAGACCGACCGTTCCCGAACCCCGAACTCCAGATCCCGCAGCGGGATCCAGCCGCGTGCTCCTCGATCTGCGGGCATACCCCGCGGCGAAAAAGTGACGCATCGTTGCGTCCGGACAACGGGACCGCACGCCTCCCAGGCCGGCGGACTAGGGTTGGATCAAGGGCGAGGATAAGTCTCTTCGCCGCACCTCCACATCTTTCGTACGGGCAAACCCGTCGTGAGGCGGGGACGCAAAGCCATGGGGCCGGGAGTTCGTCGGTGATCTTCTCGGCTTGCCAGGTTGCCGAAGGACTGAGCGAGAAGCAAAGGCTGGTCGCGGACGACTTCGACCTAGCAGTTCATCGTCCGCCTCAGTCGCTGATCTGAAACCAGAAGGCTGTCCTCGTGAGGTCCAACATGTGTTCGGTGAGTCTGGATCGTCCGCCAGCCGGAAGATGCGGGCTCGCCTCGGGAGTGCACGTCGGTCGCGTCCTTTCACACGGACGCGCCGCAGTCGATCTGACTGGATTCCGCGTCGGGCCGGCGTCTGTTATCGGTTCGGGAATCGCCCCGTCGCCGATCGCCGCCCGTGAGTTCGGCCAAGTTCAAGTCCCCGGCCAGCATCACTTTCACTTCGGGGGAATGTCGTGAAATCGCTTCAACGTTGGTTCGAAAAGCGGCGGGCGGCTCGTCCGGGCCGGCGCCCCGACTCGCGGAAGAGCCGGCCCGACCTCGAGTCGCTGGAATCCCGCCTCGTGCTCTATTCGGCGACCGGCAACGCCTGGCTGAATCCCCAGGTCATCACCATCAGCTTCATGCCGGATGGGACCAATCTCGGCGGCGTCAACAGCAACCTTGTCTCGACCTTCAACAATAACCCTGTCCTGAAGGGACAGTGGCAAAGCCAGATCCTCAAGGCGGCCCAGATGTGGGCGCAGCAGACCAACATCAACTTCGTCGTCGTCCCCGACGATGGCGCGCCCAGCGGCGGCGGGAACTACCAGGAGGGCGATCCCGGCATGGGCGACATCCGCATCGGCGGCTACAACTTCGGCACCTCGACCCTCGCCTGGAGCTACCAGCCGCCGCCGGTGAACAATTTCTCGCTCGCCGGCGACATCGTCTTCAACACCGGTATGTCCTACAACGTCGGCCGGACCTACGACCTGTTCACGGTCGCGATGCATGAGTTCGGCCACACGCTGGGCCTGGGCCAGAGCAGCGTCGGCGGCTCGGTCATGTACCCCACGTACACGGGGGTGAAGCAGGGCCTGGCGAGCGATGACATCGCCGGCATCCGCAGCATCTACAGCGCCAATGCGCCGCGGACGAGTGACCTGTTCGATGCCCTCAATAGCAACTTCACCGCCGCGGCCAGCCTGACGAACCTGGTCGATCCGATCGCGCTGACGGCCCTGGAACCCAACCTCGACATCGCGACCGCCGGCCAGTCGGAGTACTTCAGCGTCGTCGCGCCTGTGGGGACCAACGGCACGATGCAGGTGTCGGTGCAGAGCCAGGGGCTCAGCCAGTTGGCGCCGCAGGTGACGGTCTACGCTGCCGGCTTGACCGGGAACACCATCGTCGGCTCCGCCAACGGCGCCGGCCAGGACGGGACCACGCTCAACGTGACCATTCCCAACGTCACCGCGGGCCAGCTCTACTACATCCTGGTGCAGGGGGCCGACACCTCGGCGTTCGGCACCGGGGATTACGCGCTGGGCCTGAGCTTCGGCGGCCAGGTCGCGCCCACCGAGGCCTCGCCGATCATCGCCTACGCCAACGGCAACCCGATCTCGTCGGGGGGCGGAGCGGCGCAGGAGAGCGGCACAGGCGACGCCCTGGTCGGCGCACCGCCGGACTTCACGGGTATCACCCCCGACACCGGCTCCAGCTCCAGCGATGGCATCACCAACGCCAACCAGATCAAGATCTCGGGGGTCGCGCCCGACAGCGAGACGATCACTCTGTACAACAATGGCACCCTTATGGGTACCACCGTGTCCGACTCCAACGGCAACTGGACGTTCGACAACACGGGCACGGTCCTCGCCGACGGTACCTACACCTTCACCGCCACGGCGACCGACCCGAACGGCGATGTCAGTGCCCTCTCCATGCCTTACGGGGTGACCATCGATACCACGGCTCCGAGCGCGCCGGTCATCGGCGGCGTCGCCGCCGGCACCGCCACGAGCGGCAATACTGCGACGTCCGCCGACAACACCCCGTTCTTCTTCGGCACCGCCACTCCCTTCAGCCAGGTCACGCTGTTCCAGGGCCTGAGCATGCTGGGGACAACGGCCGTCAACGGCAACGGCAACTGGAACTTCAACGATACCGCGGGCAGCCTGCAATCCGTCAAACTCTACAGCTTCACCGCCCTGGCGACCGACATCGCGGGCAACGGCAGCCCCACCTCGGCGGCCTACTATGTCAACGTGATCGCGCCGCCGTCGTCGGCACCGAACGTCAGCGTCTCGACCGCGGGCCTCGCGACGGCCAGCCTCCTCAACAGTAACTCCCTGGGGGCGGCCGGCGGCTACGCCGTCCTCGACGAGGGGGTCAGCGGCGGTTCGCTCGTGGTCGCCAACGCCATGATCAACGGCAATATCGCGGTCGGCAACACGGGGCACGCGAGCGTCAACCTCTTCTCCACGATCAACGGCGAGATCGACCTCTCGGCCGCGAATCACGGCCAGTACTCCAACGGTTTCGGGTGGAATACCATCACCGGAGGGGTCAGCTACGGCGTCGCCGACGCGACGTCGGCCGTCAACTCGGTCAACACCCTCAGCGCCCAGCTCGGGAGCGAATCCGGGACCCCCATCGCCATCAACGGCAACACGACCGTCAATGCCTCCGCCGGCGTCCTCGACGCGAGCGGACACCGGGTGTTCACGGTGACGAGCTTCAGCACCACCTCCGCCAACGTCTTGACGATCGATGGCGATACGGCGGGCGATACGGTGGTCCTCAACTTCACGAAGGGAGTGAGTTTCAACAACCAGGTCGCACTCTCCGGGATCACCCCCGACCAGGTCCTGTACAATTTCGTCGGGGGGAGCAACTTCTTCGGCGGACCGGCCGTGCAGATCAACAACGGTGCCTGGTGGGGCCGTTCGAACCTCGTTCAAGGGGACTTCCTGGACCCGAACGGTCCGATCTCCATCGCCAATAGCCGGCTCACCGGCCGCCTCATGGGAGGCGGGAGCCGGGGCATCCAGATCGTCGGCGGGGTCACGATCACGACTCCGTACACGCCGATCGTCACGGCCTCGTCGAGCATCCAGGTCTTCAATACGATCGCCACGCCCACCTTCAGCGGCGTCGCGTCGGCGAACTCCCAGGTGGCGGTATTCGAGGACGGCATGGTCATCGGGGTCGCCGCCACGAACGCCTCAGGGAATTGGACCTATACCTGCAACGCACTGACCAGCGGTCTCCATCGAATGTACTTCGAGGCGGTGAACGTGCTCGGCACGTTCAGCGTCGCGGCCGACCCGATCACGATCCAGGTGTAACACGGCCTCGCAAGGGGCCGGCTCGGGGCGATGCCCGGCCGAGACGCCGAGGACCACCGCCCCGATCAGGACCCGCCGCGATCGCCCGACCGGACCGAATCCCAACAGTTCACGTGCCATGAATCCCACTCCCAGACAACTGATAATGGGGCCAACTCCGGTGATTGCCGTCGAGCGAAAACCGGGCGGTCTTCGGACCTCTCGACTCCGATCGAAGCCCTGGTCATCGCGCCGGACCGCGGCTCGGCTGCGATTCGATCGGCTCGAGGCGAGGAGCCTCATGGCCGCGCCCCTCGTCGCGGGTGCCAGCGTCACGCCGTTCGAGGTGCCCAACGAGACGCTGAACCAGGCCATCGACCTGGGGCTCGTGAACAACCCCGCGAGGTATCAGGAGAACGGATCTCTCGGCAACGGCCCCGCGGGCGCCGCCGACGTGGAATGGTACACCTTCACGCTCCAGGGCCCCGCCCTGGTCACCGGCGAGCTCATGCGTGAGGGCCAGTCATCGTCGTTCAACGGGGTCCTCAGCCTATTCAACAACGACCCCAGCGACAAATTCAATGGTGACCCGTGCTACATCGACGGCCATCGCTTGCTGGACCAGGTCGATGGCAAGGCCAATGGAGGCGTCGCCTCGTTCCAGCAGCTCCTGGGGGCGGGAACGTACGACCTGGCCGTCAGCGGCGACGGCAACTTCTCTTTTAATCCGCTTCTGGCAGGCAGCGGCCTCCCGGGGAGCACCGGCGATTTCAGTCTGCGCCTCATCGTCGCCGACGCCGGCCTCTCGACCACCGGCCCCCAGGTGCTGAGCAGCGATCCAGCACCCGACGCGAACCTGAATGCCTCGCCCCTGGTGATCCGGGTCAACCTGAGCGGCCCGCTCGATCCCTCGGGCGATGCCTGGACCGTAAACCCCGGCCAGAACTTGCACTTGTACTACAATCCCGATGGGGCCGCCACCCCGGACGATACGGACCTGGCCCCGACGCTTTTCTCGTCGTGGCCGTCGCCCAACTTCGACCAGGATACCAACGAGCTGCAGCTCTTCCCCGCCACTCCCCTGGCTGCCGGCGGGTACGAGTTAGTCCTCACCGGCTCGGCAGGCTCCGCCGAGAACAGTGGGGACGCCCTGGTGTCGGGCGCGGACGCCACGATCCCGTTCTCGATCAACGGGACCGACGGCATCCAGGGGGCGACCACGTCGGACGACATGCCGGACACCGCCCGCCAGCTCGGCGACCTGACTTCCGGCGGGCTGGTGCAGGTCGCCGGCGCGATCGGCACCGACCCGAACATCGCCTGGGCGGCCAACCAGGTGGACCTCTATCGATTCACCATCAGCGGCTCCGGGACCGAATCGCTGGTGGCCGAGGTCTTCGCCGGCCGCATCGGCTCACCGCTCAGTCCCGGTGTCAGCCTCTTCCGCCTCGACCCCACCAGCGGTACCTATCAGTTCATCGCGGGCGACGTTAATAGCTACAACACCGTGACGACCACCGACAATCAGACCCCGCTGTACACCGACTCTGTGCTGTACGCGACCTTGACCGCCGGCGACTACTACCTCGCCGTGGCCGGCTGTACGAACACGCCCTCGCCGCTGGAGGGCCTGAACCAGATGCCCGGCGGCTACGGCATCTACGATCCCAACACGTTCGGCAGCGCCCAGAACGGATGGAGCACGGGCCCGTACGTGCTGAACCTGCGCGTCCATCCGGCCGTGGATCCGGTCCAGGTCGTTTCGTCCAGCCCGAGCCCCGGGGCGACGCTGGATCAAGCCCCGACCCAGGTGGTCGTCACGTTCAGCGAGCCGGTCAACGTCGCGCAGCTCTCCTACGAGACCTTCCAGGCCACGAACCAGAACAGCATATCCCCGATCTACATCGAGGGGCAGGCGACCGACGGGACGAAGATCCTGTCCTTCCCCCGCCTGTCGTCCTACGACGGCGCGACCAATCAGGCCACCTTCGTCATGCTCGACGCGCTGCCCAGTGGCAATTACTACCTCCACCTCGCCGGCCAGGGACCCGACGCGGTGACCGACCTGGACGGGAATCGGCTCGTCGGCGACGAACCGGGCGGCGACTACGTGGTCCCGTTCTCCGTCGATGCGCCCTCGCGCGGGACGGCGGGAAACCCGCTCGTGTGGACCGATCAGGGGGCCAATCACGACATCGGCCATGCGCAGAATCTCGGCACCCTGTTCCCGAACGAGACCGTGACCGGGGTCACCATCGCGCGCAATCCCGGCGTGGCTCCGGGGGGTGCCGCAGACTACTACGCATTCCAGGTGTTGTTGAACCGGCCCTATACCATCGTCCTCTCGGGCGGCGCCGGCCTGCCCGTCGGGAGCACGTTCACGTTGTCGCTGATGGATGCCGCTGGGAACAGCATGGGGGCCCCCTCGATCTCCGGCAACACCGGGGCGCGGCTCATTAGCAACCTCACGGTCCCGGCAGGGACCTATATCCTCGAGGTCAGCGGCTGGGAGACGGGGGCCGCCGTCTCGTACACGATCAAGGTGGATTTCGGCACCCAGAACGACAACGCGCCGCCCCTGATCTCGGGCCCGGCGCCCGCGGTCGCGATCCAGTTCAACACGGACGCGCCTCCCGGCTCGGGCGGATCGTCGTCGGGCGGATCGTCGTCGGGCGGATCGTCGTCGGGCGGATCGTCGGGCGGCTCGTCGCTGGGCGGATCGTCGTCGGGCGGGTCGTCGCCGGTGACGGGTCCGTTCCCCGTTGGTTCCTCATCGAGCGGTACCGACCCCTCGACGACCACCACCGCCCCAGGGGCTCCCGGGCTCGCGATTGCGGTCCCGTCCCAGCTTCAGGGTGCCCCGGCCTCCGCCGCCATGTCGCCCCTGAGCCTGTCCGCGCTGTCCACCAGCTCGATCGGCGGTGTGATCGGCACCGACGGCCTCCAGTCGAGCTCGACTTCGCTCGTCCAGTATGCCGGCGCCTTCCCCGCCTCCTCGCTGATCAGCACTCTGCTCGTCGTGGGGACCTCGGCGCCCTTGCTCCAGTACGGCGAGGAAGTCGCCGCCACCCCGAGCGGACCGCAGGCGGTCGAGCCGCAGACGACGGACGTCGAGGCGCCGCGGCTCGACACCGACTCGACTCCTTCCCATGGGACCGAAGACCGGATCTCGCCGCCGGTCGGCGACGTCCCCGGCGTCCGCGCGACCACCCCGTCGCCGACTTCTCGTCCTACAGACTCTCACAAGGCCGTGTCGATCCCTCCGCCCGGTGCGGCTGGCACTGAACTCCTGGTGTCGGCCGCCGAGAGCATCGATCGGTCTTCCCGGGCCGGCGGAGACCTCGTCCGGCCCGAGTGGAAACGGGCCCGGGCCTACCTCCTCGCCTTCACCGGCCTCGCCCTGGGGGCGTACGTGCGTTGTCGAGGGCTCGGCCACCGGGGCGAGCGCCGCGGAGAGACGCGGAAGCTCGCCACGCCGGGCGCGACACCGCGGCCGCACCTCCAAGGCGTCAGGATGGGGAGGGTCGAGGCATGACCGAAAGACCGGGACCGGAGGATCAATCGCGCACCTTGAGGATCAAGGTCCCGGCGCCGAAGCCGGCGGAAGTCTTGAGTTCAGGGCTCGATCGCATCGACGACCTTACGGGCAATGGGCATGCGGGCCGCTCCTCGTCGACGGAAGACGACCTCGAGCAAGAACCGGCCGATCCCACGATCGTCCCCGACGCGGCCAGCCGGCTCGTCGCGGAGATCTTCCGCCGACCGCAGCCGGATGAGTCGCCCGGCCCGGACGCTGACGAACGCCCCGAATCCGCTCGCGTGCTGGACTCCCTGGTTCGTCATCAGGACCTCATCCGCACCATGGGTGCGAGGAAGCGGACCCACGATCGCCTCCTGCGGCTCGTCGCCGAGGGGGAGGAACTCTTCGGGTTTCGCCTCGGCCGACAACTGGGCCGCGGGGCGTTCGCCAGCGTGTATCTCGCCGAGCAGCACGACCTGGCGGGCCGCCAGGTCGTCCTGAAGATCTCCGCCACCGAGGGGACCGAGCACCAGACACTGGCCCGCTTGCAGCACACCAACATCGTGCCGATCTTCTCCGTCCACGAGGACGCGGACGCCAACCTCCGTGCGGTCTGCATGCCCTACTTCGGCGGGGCGACCCTCGCCAGCGTCCTGGAACGGCTCTGGGACCGGGCGGCACCACCGACCCACGGCGGGCAAGTCGTCGAGGCCCTCGAGGCCGTCGGCTCCCCGATGTCTTCGGCGGGGAACCGACAGTCGGGCGACGGGGAGCCGTCCGAGCCGCCCGCCCACGAGCCGCGAGAGGCGCAGACGATCTTCGGCCTCCTGCGCGGACTCAGTTACTACAAGGCGACCGCGTGGATCGTGGCCCAACTGGCCGAGGGGCTCCATCACGCCCATCAGCGGGGCATCCTCCACCGGGACATCAAGCCGTCGAACATCCTGCTCAGCTCCGAGGGGCAGCCGCTCCTGCTGGATTTCAACGTGGCCCAGGAGATGACCTCCGACAACACGCAGGCCATCCTCGGCGGGACGGTGGCCTACGCGGCCCCCGAACACCTCGCCGCCCTGCTGTACCGCACCTCGGAGTTAGTCCGGGGCGTCGATCAGCGGTCGGACCTGTACTCGCTCGGCCTGGTCCTGGCCGAGATGGTCACGGGCGAACGCCTGTTCGAACAGGGCGGGAGCTATTCGGCCGAGGCCACTCAGATCGAGACGATGGCCATCGAGCGCAGCAAGCTGCGCGCCTCCGCTGCGCCAGGTCCGGCGGGACGTGCCCTGGAGCCTCGAGAGCATCGTGCGCAAGTGCCTGGACCCCGATCCGGCGCGGCGCTATCAACAGGGCGACCAACTGGCCGACGACCTGCGCCGGTTCCTCGACGATCGCACGCTGAGGTATGCTCCGGAGTTGAGCCGGGTGGATCGGGTCCGCAAGTTCTTCCGCCGCAACCCGCGGCTGCTGACTTCGGGCCCGATCTTCGCGGCCACGATCGTGGGCCTCTTGCTCGTCGGCGCGTCGCTCATCGGCGCCCGATCGCACCTGGCCGAGGCCAGCACGCGATTGGGCAAGGCCCAGGCCGTGGAACGGAAGCGGACCCACGACGCTGGCGCGGTCCAGGCGATGTGCCTGGTCAACACGATCCTGGGGCGCCAGGACCACTTGCGTCGGGGGATCGCCGTCTGCGAACAGACGCTGGCGCTCTACCAGCCCCCGGACGGTCGGCCCTGCGAGCAACACCCCGACTGGATGCGGCTGGCCCCCGAGGAACGCCGACAACTCGCGGAGGACCGCCGCGAGCTGCTCCTCCTCCTGGCCGGGGCCCGCGTCCGCGTGGCCCGCGGCGATCGCCCGACCTTGGTCCGCTCGCTCGCCCTGCTCGACGAGGCGGAAGCGATCCGCGATCTGGCTCCCTCCAAGGCGCTCTGGTTCGACCGCGCCAGCTACTTGAGTCAACTCGGCGATTCCGAGCGGGCCAAAGCAGCCCACGACCGAGCCGACGCCACTCCGGCCACCGGCGCCCGCGACCACTACCTCCTGGCCATCTCGTACGCCCGGCAGGGGGGCGGTGACGGATACAGGCGGGCGATCGCCGAGCTGGACGAGGCCCTGAACCTCCAACCGCGGCATTACTGGTCCGCGTTGCAGCGGGGCATCTGCCGGATGGAACTGGGCGAATACGCCCAGGCACTCGGGGATTTCGGCACCTGCACCGGCCTGTGGCCGGAGCACTCCTGGGGCTATTTCAACCGGGGCTGCGTCCTGGACCGGATGGGAATGAAGCTCGACGCCATCAACGACTACACGGCCGCCCTGGAGCGCGACCCGCAATTCGTGGCCGCCCTGGCGAACCGCGGCCTCGCCAGGGTGGAGCTCAAGCAATACGGGCCGGCGCTGGTGGATTTCGACCGGGCCCTCGCCCTGGGCGGCCCGGGCGATGCCTCGCTCGCCGCCGGCCGCGGTCTCGCCCTGGACGGACTGGGGCGGCACGCCGAGGCCGACGCGGCGTTCCGCGAGGCGTTCGCGATCGCTCCTTATCCCGACCCGGCGCGGATCCGGCTCAAATGGACCTATGGCTTCGCCGTGTCCGCCCGGCTGCCCGAGCAGGCGAAAGCGGCCTTCGACGAGGTGCTCCGCCAGGACTCTCAACATCCTCAGGCCCTCTACGGCCGCGCGATGCTCGCGATGAATGGCGGAGATCTCGCCTCGGCCCTCCGCTTCTTCAACCGGGCCGTGGAGTCGAACCCCGGCTTCGTCGAGGCCCGGCGCTATCGGGCCGTGGTCCTGTCCCGGCGGGGCGAGTGGGACAAGGCCACCCGCGACATCAACTGGTGCCTGGACCGCGACCCCAGGTCCGGCGAGACCCTGTACGCGGCCGCGTGCGTCGCGGCCCGGGCGGCGGAAGCCGCCCCGTCACCCCGTGCCCTCGACCAGGCGTTCGACCTCCTGGAGCGGGCCTGGTCCCTCGGCTCGGGGCTGAGGGCCGACGAAGACCCCGACCTCGCCGTGCTCAGGCGGGATCACCGGTTTGCGCGACGGATGGAGACGGCGCTGCGAACCGACCCCGGGCATCGGCCCGGGGGCTCCACCGACCGTCTCCTCCAGCCGTGATATCGGCGACCAATCTGATCGGGAACTCAAACATGTTGGCGCTTCGTAACGCTCCAGCCCGGGATCGGCGCCTGATCGCGACGGATCGAGTCAAAGTCCTCTCACTGGTCTTGCATGAGGAATTCTCCGCGCCTTTCCTGTTCTTCGACGGCTCGACCGGAGAGCCTCTCGGAGATCGGGATGCGGAGGACTGGTCGCCCTCGCCGTCGGGCGGGATGCCGGCGGAGGTCCTCGCGATCGCCGCCGGAGGACGGCCTCATGTCAGCTTCAGGGGTGGCGGTTCCTTCCGGCTGGTGCTGCCGATCCAGGAGGCCGACGGGTTGACGCTGGTCGCGATCGGCGACCTCCCCGCCCTGGCCCGATCCCCCCAGGCCGCCAAGGTGGAGCAAGCACGACTCCTGAAGTGGCTCCAGTCGGTCCACTCGCGCATCTCATCCACGGGCTGCTCGGTGACCCAGCACCGGACCGAACAGCTCCACATCCAGCAGCTCAAGACGCTCCTCGAGGCGTCCAAGGAGCTGACCGGCCTCCTGACGGGCGTGGAGAGCCTCGGCGAATCGAGCGTTCATCAGAACCGCATCCTCCAACGGGTCGCGGCCGTGCTCCCCGCGGCGACGCTGATCTGGGTGCCTCCCCAGGGAGAGGAGGCTGTGGTCATCGAGGGGGACCGCCGCCTCTCCCCGCGGGATGGACGCGAGCTGGCTCGCTGGCTCGCCAGGAGTCCCGAGTGGGATCCGTCGGGATGCCTGATCCTCAACGATGCCGCCCCGTCCGGACTGGGGGTCCGGTTCCCGGGGGTCGTCAACCTGATGGCCCTGGCCGTGGACAACAAGGATGCCGGTGGCTGGCTGATCGTCCTGAACAAGGGCGACGATCCGGCTCGGGCGGACGGCCCGGCCATCGTCCCGTTCCGCCGGCTCGATGTGGCCTTGTTGAAGCCCTTCGCGTCGTTGCTGGGGCTCCAATCGCGCAGCGCGCGCCGTCAATCCCAGGTCCAGGAGCTCTTCGCGGGGCTGATCCAGTCGCTGACCGCGGCCATCGATGCCAAGGATTCCTATACCTGCGGCCACAGCGAACGCGTGGCGCGGGTCGCGGTCGAACTGGGTCGCGAGATGGGACTGCCGGAGTCGGATCTGGGCGACGTCTACCTCGCCGGCCTGCTCCATGACATCGGCAAGATCGGCGTCCCTGATTCCCTCCTCGGCAAGCAGGGGTCGCTCACTTCCGACGAATTCACGCAGATCACCCAGCACGTCCTGATCGGATGTCGGATCCTCGAGGGCTTTCAAGGGATCGCCCACATCCTGCCCTCGGTCCTCTCTCACCACGAGCGTGTTGACGGTACGGGATATCCCCACGGTTTGAAGGGGGACGGGATTCCGTTGCTGGCGCGGATCCTGGCGGTGGCCGATTGCTACGACGCGATGAACACGGCCCGGCCCTACCGGGTGGCGTTGGCTCGCGACCAGATCGAGGCCAACCTGGCCCAGGGCCGGGGTCGCCAGTGGGATGCAGAGGTCGTCAACGCCTTCTTCCGCGCCAAAGAACGGATCTACGGGATCCACCCGCGCGGGCTCGGCGATTCGGTCTGGTTCGCTCTTCACAACCCGGAGACCGGATTCCACCCACATTACCCCGGTCGTTAGCGGACTCTTCATGACCTAGACTTGGGGTGTGCAGCGAGTGCGAATGCGGCCGGATCGGCCGGGCATCATGGGGGGCGGCCGAGTCGGCCGACAGGTCGTTGGGGATCGCCATGAGAATCCAGCCCGTGACTCAGCAGGTCGAGTTGAAGCGACCGCTCTCCCGAACCTGCCGGGACGCCTGCCTGGTCCACATCTACCCGACCGGGATGTCGATGGGGACCCGCCACCTCTTGGAGAAGGGGACCATCATCCTGGGCCGTGGTGACGACTGCGACATCACCGTCCTTGATAACTCGGTCTCGCGGCGGCACGTCCGGTTCGACCTGGACATCAGCGGGTACCTGGCCACGGACCTGGACAGCACGAACGGGACTTTCGTCAACGACACGCCCGCCAAGCAGACCCTGCTGGCCGATGGCGACTACCTCCGGGTCGGCAATTGTCTCTATCGCTTCCTGGCCGGCGGCAACGTCGAGGCCGAATACCACGAAGAACTGTACCGGATGGCGATCATCGACGCCCTGACCGGCCTGTACAACAAGCGCTACTTGATGGACTATCTCCGCCGCGAGATCGACCGCGCGGCGCGGTACACCCGGCCCCTGGCGCTGATCATCTTCGACATCGACCACTTCAAGGACATCAACGACTCGATGGGGCACCTGGCCGGAGACCTGACGTTGCGCGAGCTGGCGGGTCGCCTCCGGTCGGAGATCTGCAAGGACGATCTCCTGGCCCGCTACGGCGGGGAAGAGTTCGCGGCGGTCCTGACCGAGGCCGACCAGGCCGCGGCGGCCGAGCTGGCGGAGAACCTCCGCCGGACCGTGGAGGAGATCCCCTTCAGCTCCGAGGGCCGTTCCTACTCGGTCACCATCAGCCTGGGAGTGGCGTCGATCCAGGGGAACGAAGTCCTCAACCCGCACGAACTGATCCGCCGAGCCGACGAACGGCTCTACCAGGCCAAGCGCGAAGGCCGCAATCGCGTCGTCGCCTGAACGAACCAATCCATCCATCCTCGGCTACGATCTCGGTGCGCCGCACCGAGATTCGCCTCCGGTTCGCCGTCACATCGACTTCGCGAGATCTCGCCGTTCGTCCGCCTCCGCCGAGATATCGGATTGCGTGTCGGTCCCCCTGGGGCGGCTCGGTGGCTTCGTTCGCGCGCTGTCCGTTCGCGAGCGGCGGCTCGGTGGCTTCGTTCGCGCGCTTCCGGACCGCCTCCACGGTCCTGATGGCTCTGTTCGCGCGAGTCGCCGCCTCGAATCCGCCCCATTGACTGCCATTATGGCAGGAATGGGTTCGTTTCGCGTGCTGGACACCGAGGAAGATCTCCACAGCGGGGCGATCGGCTCGCGACGGGCACGCTCACATGCGTGTCTGAATGGGCTGGTGGTATTGTGGGACAGGGAGGAGGTGCAGGCCGGGTCCCGAGTTTGGATGGTGGATGCCGCCGTGCTGGCTGTCGCATCTCCGCACGTCGAGGGGCACGCATGGGAACGAACACCATCGCGAGCACGATCGCTGTGAATGACTGTCGTCCGAATTGCCAAAGATGCCTGAATTCTGAGACTCTTCCACCCTATATTATCGTGCACGTTTGTGGATTTGAGAACGACGAGTGGATGATTTGTCAGTCAGCCCGCCGTCAACGGACTGCTGAGTCTCTGCTTGCTGTGGAGAACTCTGGCGGCCCGTCTGAAAAAATCATGGTCGATCGGCCGGGATATGTCGTCTTCATGGGAAGAGGGGAATGACGATCGCCCATGACCCGAGACGCGTCGGAAACCCTGGAACCGTACCGCAAGTACCTCGAGGTGCTGGCCGGGCTGCACCTCGACCGAAGGTTGCGGGGCAAGCTGGACCCGTCGGACGTGGTGCAGCAGACGATGCTGCGGGCCTATTCGGCGCTGGCGGAAGTGCGGGACGCCCGGCCCGAGGTCCTGGTCGCGTGGTTGCGACGGATCCTGGCCCGGACGCTGGCCGATGCGGTGAAGCACTACGAGCGGGACAAGCGGGACGTCGGCCTGGAGAGGTCGCTGGAGGCGGACCTGGACCGGTCGGCCTCGGGGTTCGCCGCCTGGCTGGCCGCCGACCAGACTTCACCGAGCGGCCGGGCCGAGCGGAACGAGGAGCTGCTGCGGATGGTCGAGGCCCTGGCGGAGCTACCCGAGGCGATGCGCGAGGTGGTCGTGTTGAAACACTGCCAGGGCTGGACGCTCCCGCAGATCGCTGAGCGGACCGGCCGGACCGTCCCGTCGGTCGCCTCGCTACTCCGGCGAGGATTGGAGGAGTTGCGGAATCGATTGAAGTAGAGCAGTGCTGGATGAATTCGGATTCTTCACCACAGAGCCACAGAGATCACAGAGGGAAGAACACGGGTGGTCGGGCCCGAATCGAACTCTCGACCCATCGGGAGCACCGAGGCCCGACCGCCGGCTTGCCGATCCGAATGGAATCGTGATTCTTCTCTGTGCTCTCTGTGCCTCTGTGGTGAAAAAATCTTCTTCCCTCGATCTGGATGAAGGAGGGCGGCCGATGACGACGCCGAACGATCCCACGATGTCGCACGACTCGCTCGACGCGGTCATCGCCGGCTACCTGCTGGCCGTCGAGGCCGGCGACGTCCCCAACCGCCAGGACCTGCTCGACCGCCACCCCGAGCACGCCGACGCCCTCCGCGCCTTCTTCGCCGACCTCGACCGCATGGACCACGTGGCCTCGCCGTTGCGCCTGGCCGGCGGCCTGGAAGCCACCGGCGCCGCCGATGCCAACGGCCAAGCCGGGCCGCCGACCGTCCGCTACTTCGGCGACTACGAGCTGCTGGAGGAGGTGGCCCGGGGCGGGATGGGGATCGTCTACAAGGCCCGCCAGGTGTCGCTCAACCGGCTGGTGGCGCTCGAAGATGATCCTCGCCGGCAGCTTCGCCTCGGGCCGGGACATCCAGCGGTTCCGCACCGAGGCCGAGTCGGCGGCGAACCTGGACCATCCGCACATCGTGCCGATTTTTGAAGTCGGTGACCATGAGGGCCAGCAATACTATTCGATGAAGTTCGTCGAAGGGACCTCGCTGGCGGGCCATCCTCGCGGCGAGATCCGCGCGGAGGTCGCGGGCCTGATCGACGTGGCCCGCGCCGTGCACCACGCCGCACCAACGCGGCGTCTTGCACCGCGACCTGAAGCCCTCGAACGTGCTGGTCGATTCGCTGGGGAGACGGCTCGTCACCGACTTCGGCCTGGCGAAGCGGCTGGCGACCGGCGACGGGTCGATCACCGAGACGGGTCAGGTGCTGGGCACGCCCAAGTACATGGCCCCTGAGCAGGCCGCCGGTCGCAAGGACCTGACCGTGGCGGCCGACGTCTACAGCCTGTGTGTGATCCTCTACGAGCGGTTGACGGGGCAAACCCCATTCACCGGGGACAACGCCCTGACCCTACTACGCCAGGCGCGCGAATCGGAGCCGCCGCGGCCGTCGTCGATCCGGCCCGGGCTGGATCGCGATCTCGAAACCATCGTGCTCAAGTGCCTGGAGAAGGAGCCGGGCCGGCGGTATCCATCGGCCAAGGCCCTGGCCGATGATCTGGCCAACTGGCTGGCCGGGCGGCCGATTGCGGCGCGGCCAGTGGGGCAGGCCGAGCGGTTCTGGCGCTGGTGCCGGCGGAACCCGGCCGTGGCGGGACTGACGGCGGCGGTGGCCTTGGTCCTGGTGGTGGGCGCGGTCGTCTCGACCTTTTTCGCATTGGCGGAGCGGCGAGGGCGAATCCGGGCAGAGCAGGCCGAGCAGGAGACCGAACGGACGTTCGCCCAGAGCCTGGCGCGGCCGCTCGATCCTGATGGCGACGAAGATAATCACGGGATATTGTCCGATCCGGAGACCGTGGCTCTCTTGGAGCTATCCCTCCATCAGGGTCAGCCGATTGGCCTCCGATTTCTGGACGAGGCCTTGCGCGATCCGTTGACTTTGCACCAGCTCCGCGCCCGGTCCGAGCCGGCGCTGATCGCCGCGATCGGACTCGACTCGGGAGCAGGCGAGCGGGCCTCCAGGCTGCTGAGCGAGCGGCTCCACGAGCAGGGACGTCCGCTCTGGAGCAAGGCCGAGGTGGCATTCGCCGCCCTAGAGCTCCAGGATCAGGCCGACCCTGCATGTGAAGAGTATGCCGCGGTCATTGTCGAGGCACTGACGAGAGACCATCCCGGGAAACTCAGAACCTCCTGGAGAAACCACCTGATTGAAGGCTCAAACCGACTCGACCCGAGCATCGCCGCGCGCCTGCTCGCGGCCGCAATGGAACGGGAAACGGATGCGGAGGGCCGTTCTGAGCTAGCATCGGCCCTGGCGACTGTGGCGAGTCGATTAGAGCGGGCAGAAGCCGCACGCGTCTGTGGCCGGGCCGCTCGCGTTCTCGCGAGCGCCTTGACGCCGGAGACGGATTTCGTTGCTCGCATGAGCTTGGAACGCGCCCTTGTGAGCGTGACGGCGCGGTTAGAACCCGCCGAAGCCGCCCCGATGCTCGCGGCGGCCCTGGCCCAGCGGAGGGACGTCCCTTTCCCCGAGGAGTTGGTGAACGGTCTGTTGACGGTTTCGGCTCGGTTGGAGCCCGCAAGGGATATGCGGGTCTTGGGCGAAGTCGCACAGAACCTGGCCGCCGCCTTCGCTCGGCAGACGGACGCCCAGACCCGTCACACTTTCGTGAGGGCCCTGGAACATTTGTCGGCGCGGTTAGAACCACCCGAGGCCGCACGCTTCTGCGGCCAGGCTGCAGGCACGTTTGTCGCCGCACTGGAGAAGGAGACGGATGCCGCTGCCCGTGCGTGGTTGGCGGCTGGTCTTGAATCGATGGTGAGCCGGATGGACCCAACGCACGCTGCACGCCTCTGCGGCCAGGCTGCACGGCTGTTAATCCCAAGCATGGAGCGGATACCCTCGAAGAATGCTTTTTCAGGATATGACACACCGGGATCGGGGACCGAAGGGATGTCCTCCGTGTTGAGTCGGATGGATCCTTCTGAGGCCGCCCCCATGCTGGCCGCAGCGATAGAGCGGGCGGAGAATGTCGCGATCCTCCACGCCTTGGCGCTCAGTCTAACTTCCGTGGCTGGTCGCCTGGACGCGGCCGAAGGGACAAGAGTCTGTCGCCAGGCCGCGCGCGTCCTGATCGCCGCTCTGGGATGGGAGACGGCGAATAGGTATACCCGCTCGTCGCTGGCAGAAGATGTTGTCTCGGTGGTGAGTCGGTTGGATAAGACCGAGGCGGCACAGGTCTGCGGTCGAGCCGCTCAGGTGCTGTCGGCCGGTATCGAGCGGGAGACGGATGCCCGGGCCCGCTCTGACTTGGCGAGTGCTCTGGTGAGCGTCTCGGCGCGGTTGGAACCCGCCGAGGCCACCCGTTCCTGCGGCCGCGCCGCCCGTGCGCTCGCCGACGCACTGGAGCGGGAGACGGATGCCGAGGTCCGCTCTGACTTGGCGAGTGCTCTGGTGAGCGTCTCGGCGCGGCTGGAACCCGCCGAGGCCACCCATTTCTGCGGCCGCGCTGCCCGTGCGCTCTCTGCCGCGCTGGAACGGCAGGCAGATGCCGATATCCATTTATCTTTGGCACCTGACCTGATGAGCGTGACGGCGCGGTTAGAACCGGCCGAGGCCGCGCGTACTCTGCGGCCGCGCCGCCCGCGCGCTCGCCGACGCACTAGACCGGGAGATGAATGCCAGTGCCCGCCATCAATTGGCGTCAGACCTGGTGAAGCTGGCGGCACTGAAGGATGAGGCCGAGGTCTCGCATGCCCTGGTCTCCGCTCTGGAACGGGAGACCAATGGAATTGTCCGCAACCGGCTGGCGTCACTGGTAGGCCGGTCGGATCCGGCGGAGGCCGCACGGATCTACGGCCACGCCGCTCTCGTGCTCGCGGCCGCACTTGACCACGCAAAGAATAACAATGAACGCGACACGCTGGCATCGGGTCTGGTGGAGCTGACAGGAAGGTTAGAACCGGCCGAGGCCGCCCGCATCTACCGCCTGGCCGCCCCCTCGCTCGCCGGTGCTGTGGCGCGGGACACGCGTGATAATGACGGGGAGAACGATCGGCTCGCCCTGAGTTCGTTGGCTGCTCGGATGGCTCCTGATGAGGCCGCGCGAGTCCTTGCTGACGCTCTGAAACAGGGGTCGAACGCCCCTGGCCTTGCAGACTTGGCGCAGATTCTGTCCGCTACGCTGAACCGGCTAAATGACGCCGAGGCTAACCGCGTTTGCGAACAGTTGATCGAGTCACTCGATCCCGATTCCTTTGATTTGATCGCGCCAGAATTGCTCCAGCACCTCAATCCCGGAAAAGCCCATGCTCTGGCCTGGGACCTGGCATCAAGAATGTGTTCCGAGCGGGAGGCTCGCACCTATGCTCTTTCCCCAATACTGACCGACGGCAGCCGGGAGCAGAGAGCCCGCCGAGCGGCACTCATGGCGTCGGGCGGTGCAGGACTTGAGGGGATGCTGGCGGCGGCGGTGCGCATTATAGCCGAGCCCTTCCCCTGCCGGCTGACGACGCAAGAGTTGGTCGAGCTGCTCAAGATGCCCACGTGCTTCGGCCAAGATCGCCGAATTGTGCTCGACCACCTGAGAAACCGCTACCACCGCCGCTTCGTCAACCACTGGGCGTTCGTCCGCTTCGCGACGGAACAAAGACTCGATCTCGACTTCACAACGCCGCCCAAACGCCCTGATCACAAGGGGTCTCTCAAACGGATGCGTCGGCGAACGGTGATGGAGGGCGGCTTCGGGGGATTCCAGTGAACCGAGCCAGGGGTGGGGGATGGCACGGATCGTGGTCGGGCCTCGCGGAAGATCAGGCCAGACGGTTCTCGATCAACCGCGGTTCAATATCCCTCGTCCTCCGGAAGGATTTCCTGCGCGGCGATCTCCCGCCAGGCTTCGAGCGCCGATTCATGTGCGCCGGAGGCCCGCAGCCGATCGGCGACGGGCCCTTCGCTCGCCTTCAGCTCAGGGAAGGTCAGGAGGAGGCGACGGATGTCCATCAGATCCCCAGGTCCCTTGGCCGTCTTGGAACGACTGAGCATGCTGACCACCTTCTGGCCGATCAAATCCGCTGGCGGGACCACCAGGATCTCCTCGACCACTTGATGGGGAGGGAGGCCATCGACCGAACGAATATCCACGAGATGTCGATTCTTAGGTTTTCGTACCTGGTCCAAGCGATGGCCGAGACCATCCGCGACCGTCCGGATACGGACCGCGATATGGAAACGCTCGGAAAGGTAGAGCCGCAACTCCTCGGCCAGTTCCGCCGCTCGCGGCGAGAGGATGTTGACGTCTTGAGTCATCCGCGACTCGTTCGACGTACGCGTTCACCGCGTGGGCACCGAAGAGCACGGCGTCAGTCCGCCCGCGCAGGGATTCCAGCACGGTGTCGTGGATCGTCGCCAGCGGCAAGGGCTCGCGCATGATGAACTCGCGGAATGTGAGCGAGCCGTCCCCGAACATGATCCCCTCCCCAGGTACGACAATACCCGCGGGGAGCAACATGGACAATGCCTCGCAGCGATGCCGCGGTGGCCGACCCTTTTCCGAACAAGGCTGGATGCTCACGCAGATCGCCGAGCGGACCGGCCGGACCGTCCCGTCGGTCGCCTCGCTGCTCCGCCGCGGTCTGGAGGAGCTGCGAAACCGCCTCAAGTAGGTTGGGTGCAGGCTGCCGGCCTGCATGGACGGTCGAAGCGATCAGGACCCGTTCCCCCATGCGGTCCAGGGATCACGAAAGCACGAAAGTACGAAAGCGCGAAAAAGACCAGGGCACGGACCCGCTTCCTGGCGCGGCCGTGACGATCGGAAACGGCCGCCTCTCCGATTTCGTGTTTTCGTACTTTCGTGTTTTCGTGATCGATGTTGAAGGCTCCGGAACTGGTCGAATCAGGTCCGGTCGATCGGAGGGACGACCCGTGACGACGCCGAACGATCCCACGATGTCGCACGACTCGCTCGACGCGGTCATCGCCGGCTACCTGCTGGCCGTCGAGGGGGGCGAGGTCCCCAACCGCCAGGAGCTGCTCGACCGCCACCCCGAGCACGCCGACGCGCTGCACGCCTTCTTCGCTGACCTCGACCGGATGGATCGCGTGGCCTCGCCCCTGCGCCTGGCCGGCGGGCTGGAAGCCACCGGCGCGGCCGAGGCCAATGGTCACTCCGTGCCGCCGACCGTCCGCTACTTCGGCGACTACGAGCTGCTGGAGGAGGTCGCCCGGGGCGGGATGGGGATCGTCTACAAGGCCCGCCAGGTGTCGCTCAACCGGCTGGGGCGCGGCGCGGAAACCGGGGGCGCGGAAACCGGGACGGCGCGGAAACCGGGACGCGGCTCGTTTTCAGTTGCTTGTCCAACGCTCGCGCTCGTTGTCCCTGGGAGCTGACGCCCGCGGAACGCGCCGACTTCGAGCTGCCGGCAAACTGAACTCGCCCGAGCAGGCCGAATTCGTGGCCCGGTTCGCGCGGGATCGCAACGACTACGAGTGGGGATCCTGCCCGGCGTCTCTCACCAGCTCGATTTCCCGTAGCAGCGCCACGGGGTCGAGCACCCGGATGCCCGGGAATCGCGTCGTGAAGTCCGGGTCTTGCATCAGGTCGAGGAGGTCCTTGTCCCGGCTGGTGAGATAGTCGGCGCGAGCTGCGATCGCCAGGTTGATATACGGCTCATCCTTAGGATCGCGCGGCTACTCGAACGCGCGCGGCACCTCGGCGCTGGAGGTGCTCGCGCGCTCGATTTCCTCTACGAACGCGTCGGCCCGTTCGTCGGTCAGGTGCGGGACCTTCTTGCGGATGTTGGGACGAGCCAGGAGGCCCCTCAACTCCGCGACGGTCTCGGGGCTCGTAATCAGAGTGATCGATCCCGAGCGCACATGGTCGAGACACGCTTCGCTCGGCCCGGCGGGATTGGCTCCGGCTTGAAGGAACACCATGGCATCGAAGACGGCCCTGCGGCTCACGTGTGGCTCTCGTTCCACATGGCCTGACGCTCCTGCTCGATCAGGGCGTCCAGGTCGTCTTCGGTCATGCCGCTCCGCCGGAAGTCCTCGGCCAGGGGCCCCACGATCTCCTCGAAGGAAGCCGCGGAGCGATCGAGCCGTTCTCGAAGGACGCTGACGATGAATTGCGCGCGGTCCAGGCCACCTCGCTCGGCCAGGGTGTCGATCGTGCGTGCCAGATCCGGGGGTAGCGGGACAAGCACGGACAGCGATGGATCGGCTACCGGATCGCTCATGACAAGCTCCTCCTCCGGGGCATTATACGCTTCCGGACCGCGCCGGGAGAATCCTCGGGGGCGCCCTACCGAGCGATCACGGCAGCCCCATCTGGCGGCGGACCACGGCTTTGGCCAGTTCGTCAGCTTCGGACAAAGTCGCCTGAACACGATCCCATTCGCCGGGTTCATATTGGGCCGGCCCAAGCTCCTGCAATTCGCGAGACCAATCGTCCAGGTCATCGGACGGCGCGGACTCCGCGTGGCGCTCGGAAAGAGGCTCCGTCGAACCCTCGACGATGCCGACATATCCGGCCAGCAAGTCGGCCAGGTTCGGCTCCGGCGGCTTCTCCGAGATCGCCTGGACGGGCGGCATGAATCGCTGTCGCAGCGTCTCGAGGGCGAGACGTTCCGGAGTGGTCCCGAGCCGTCTCGCCTCTTCGGCGAGGGGCACCTCGATGTCGGCCGGAAGTGCGATCATCGTCATTCGTCCCTCCCAACGTGATTGTAGCCCGGGAGACTCTGCTGATCCATCCCGGCTGCCGGACTCCCGATGCGCGCCTCGGCACGCGTTGTCGGCCCGATCCGGCATCGAGTAGGATGGGGGCGTAACCGTCTCCCACGCCATCTCCATCCCGGGAGCCCTTCTATGGCCGTTTCGACGACTCCATCGATCCAGCCCGTCGGGCCGACCGAACCGCCCGGCAACGGAGCGATCCCGTCGCTGGAGAATGGCGACCGCCTGACCCGCGATGAGTTCGAACGTCGCTACGACGCGATGCCCCGCCTCAAGAAGGCCGAGCTGATCGAGGGAGAAGTCTACATGCCGTCACCGGTCCGGCAGCGGTTTCACGGGCGGCAGCACTCCCATCTCAATTACTGGCTGACCCACTACGAAGGGAATACGCCGGGCGTGGAGGTGGGCGACAACAGCACCGTCCGCCTCAACCTCGAGAACGAGCCGCAGCCCGACTGCCTCCTGTTCATCCAACCCGAGCACGCCGGTCGGGTGCAAATCGGTGAAGACGGGTACATTGAAGGGGCTCCGGATCTCGTCGCGGAGGTTGCCGCCAGCAGCGCCAGCTACGACGTCGGAAAGAAGCTCAGGGTCTACGCCGCCAACGGTGTGCGCGAGTATGTCGTGTGGCGGGTCCTCGATCGCGAGATCGACTGGTACGTCAACCGCGGCGGGCAATTCGAGCGAATCCCCCCGCAGGCCGACGGGACCCTCCACAGCGAGGTCTTTCCCGGCCTCTGGCTCGACCCGGCCGCCTTGATGCGCGGCGACGTGAACGCCGTGCGCGCCGTCGTCCAGCACGGACTGGACTCCCCCGAGCACGCCGAATTCGTGGCGCGGTTGGAGCGGGATCGCAGGGACTGAATCCCAGAGGCTCCGAACAGCGATCACCTTCGCGATGCTGCCCGGCCAAGAAGCCCCGCTGTCGGCTTTGTCGGTTTTGTAGGGTGCTCCGTGAGCACCGACTCGCTTGCGCCGGTCGCTCCGGTGCTCACAGAGCACTCTACAAGGCTTTCAATCCGGGCTGCTCATACGCCCGCTCACCTCGACCGGCAGTCGCTTGCCCTTGGGTCCGGACCGATCTACGATGTGGGTCTGTCACCGGACGAGGTCACCTTCGATTGGAGGCGCTGGACATGTCGAGCCCATCCCACGTCAATCGGCGAGCTTTCACGAAGACGGCCCTGGCGGGGACGGCCGCGGGCATGGCGCCCGCGGTGGCGCGCGCCGGCCGCGTCATCGGCGCCAACGACCGCGTGCACATCGCCTGCCTCGGGGTCGGCTATCGCGGCGTGCAGGTCCTGAACGCCTTCCTCACCCAGAAGGATGCCCAGATCGTCGCGCTCTGCGACGTTTATGAGCCTTATCTCAACGGGCAGTTCGACCGGATCCACCCGCACTTCAAGAAGCTGACCTACCGGGTGCCGTCGAAGCTGCCGGACTTCGGCGGCCCGGTCGAGCGGCACAAGGACTTCCGCCGGGTCCTCGATATGAAGGACGTTAACGCCATCATCGTCGCCACGCCCGACCACTGGCACGCCCTCCAGACGATCCTGGCCTGCCAGGCGGGCAAGGACGTCTACTGCGAGAAGCCCCTGTCGCTCACGGTCCGCGAGGGGCGGCGCATGGTCGAGGCGGCGCGGCGGTATAACCGGGTCGTCCAGGTCGGGACCCAGCGGCGGTCGTCGGCCATGTACGCGAAGCTGGCCGAGATCGTGCAGTCGGGCGCGATCGGCAAGGTGACCGTGGCACGGGCCGCATTGACCAACAACATGGCGCCAGACGGGATCGGCAAGCTCCCCGACTCGGACCCGCCGCCGGGCCTCGACTGGGACCTGTGGCTGGGACCGCGCCCCGAGCGCCCGTTCAACCTCAACATCCTGCCGTACAAGTTCCGCTGGTGGAACGTCTACTCGTCGCAGATGGCCAACTGGGGTGCGCATTACCTGGACGCGATGCGGTGGATCCTCCATGAGACCGCGCCGTCGTCGGTGTCGGCCCATGGCGGAGTGTTCGCCGTCAACGACTGCCGCAGCATCCCCGACACGGCCCAGGCGATCTTCGAGCATGCCTCGGGGGTCTTGACGATCTTCAGCACGTTCGAGGCCAGCGGCCAGCCGCTCCTGAATCGCGGCGAGATCGAGTTCCGCGGGACGCTGGGAACGGCATATGCCAACATGAACCGGATCGAGATCATCCCCGAGCGCGGCGGCGCCTTCCAGGATCCCAAGCCGCGCATGAAACCCATCGAGCTGAGCAATCGCGACGGTTACGGCGAGCTGGACAACGGGCACGCGCGCAACTTCCTGGATTGCGTCAAGTCGCGCCAGCGCCCGAGCTGCGACGTCGAGGAGGGCCATCGCTCGACGACCTACGCCCACCTCGCCAACATCGCGCTGGCCACCAGGGCACGGCTGGAGTGGGACGCCCAGGCCGAGCGCTTCACCAACCACGACGCCGCGAACGATCTGCTCGATTACGAATATCGCCAACCCTGGTCGCGCGTGTAGTGCGGGCGCTCGCCGATGCGACGCGGTGTTCGGCCCGGATGATTCACCACAGAGCCACAGAGGCCACAGAGAAGACAGACCTCGCGGAGGCCGAACAAACGAACCGCTCCGCGGCGGTGCGAGCGGTTGAATACCACTCAGAGAATTCATCTGAATTGGATTTCTCTGTGATCTCTGTGTCTCTGTGGTGAAAAAATGAATTTCATTCACTAAATTTGCCTGAATTGGATTTCTCTGTGATCTCTGTGTCTCTGTGGTGAAAAAATGAATTTCATTCACTTCAAACGATCTGGTGGTGTCCTACGCTGGCTGAACGGCCGGGCGAGTGAACCACTCGCGCCAGGTCCATACGTGGTCGGTCAACCCGGCGGCCAGGGCCGGCGTCCGCTCCTGCCACCGCCCCTCCTCGTCCTTGACCCGCAGCGTCCGGACACACCAGCAGAAGTTGTAGCCGTACAGCGTCAAGTAGGTCATCGCCTCGTGCACCTGCCAGTCCTTGCTGAACCGATACGTCTTCCGCCCCTTCCGCGCGTTGCGGTGCCGATCGGTCGCGTTCTGCCGTTCGACGAAGGATGTATTCACCACGCGACTGGCACACGACTCGCCCAGCGCCTCCTCCAGCTCGTCCTCCGACCCGAAGACTAACCGCGGCTCGACCGCGACGACCCGCCCCTTCTTGCGGCGCTTGTGCACCGTCGCGTAGACCACGCCCTCCGGCACCCGCCGCTGGGGCACGACCCGGGGCCGGCCCGGCTTCCGCTCCGCCGGGACCGGCTCGCCGAAGGTGTTGTGGATCGCCGTCTCATACACCGGATACTCGTCGCTGGTCATCAGCTCCGGCGGCGTGCCGCCGAGCCGCTCCGCGACCTCGCCGACGATCGCACAGCCGTTCTCCTCCGTCCGCGCCCGGGGATCACCGCCAGGACCAGCTTATGCTCGGGGTCGTAGGCGACGTAGTCCCAGTAGTCCCCGCAGTGGTCATCGGCCGGGTCGTCGGGGTCGCAGTTCCTCTGCTTCTTGTGGACGAAGGACCATTTCTCGTCGAACTGGACCTCACGGGTATAGGGGGGAAAAGGCCACCAACTCGTCGTGGGCGGCCTGAGCATGAGCGCCGGCGAGCAGGGCCAGTCGGGTGACGGTGTCCTTGTTGACCCCCACCAACCGGGCGGTCTGGCGGGTGCCGCAGCCATCGGCGAGGTGCTGGAGGATCGCCAGCACCTTCTCGTGCGGCAGCTTGGAGTTGAAAAGCGGGGTGCCCTTGAACTCCGAGAAGCGGGCCTTGCAGGTGCGGCAGTACAACAGCCGGTGGTGGGCCTGGCCGTAGTGGCCGCAGACCGAGAGGTTGCCGGCGCCGTGGCGGCCGTAGTCGGGGCAGTCGGGATTCTGGCAGCAGAAGCGGTCGAGGTCGTCCGTGGGCATGAGTCGTCCTGGGCGGATCCGGATCGGTGAGTCAGGTCCTGGACGTCTAGCTTACCCATCGGTAGAATCCCATTCAACGGCCACCGGACACCACCAACGATCTCGCCCGCCACAGTGGTGCGAAGGGGCGGTCAGCTTCCCGCCGCCGGCCGCGGGCGACCGTGCTCCTCATCGCCCCGGCCATCTTCCGCCAGATATCGCCCGACCGGCGGCGGGCTGAGGTTGTCCCGCGCGGCCTGCTGGATGGCGTGGCCGACGGCCAGGAGCCGCGACTCGTCGTAGAGCCGCCCCGTCAGCGTGATCGAGCCCGGCATCGGGCGGCCGTCGTGATCGCGGAAGCCCACCGGGAAGACGACCGTCGGATGGCCCGTCAGGTTGGTGATCGGCAGGTCCAGCCCCGAACCGATGTAGAGGTCGACCTTCGTCATCCGCTCGGCCATCGCCTGCATCAGCTTGGTCCGCACCCGCGCGGCGCGGAGGTACTCGACGGCCGGCACGAACTGGCCCTGGCGGAACGTCTCCGGCCAGGAGTTCAGACCCTCGGTGATGTGCTTGCGCGTGATCTCGTCGAAGGCGGCCGCGGCCTCGGTGCCGAGCATCAACGTGACGGCCCGCACGGGCAGCTCGGAGGGCAACGTCATCGGCACGAGCTCGAAGCCGAGCTGGCGGAGGAGGTTCACATCGGCGCGGCTTTCGGCGGGCCGGCGGGGGTCTTCGATGTAGCCGACCTTCAAGCGGCCGAGGTCGACCGAGACCGGCCAGGAGAAGGGTTGATCCACGGCCGCGGCGTCGAGCCCGTCGGCGCCGTGGATGGCGTCGAAGATCAGGGCGAAGTCCTCGACCGTGCGGGCGATCGGGCCGAGCTTGTCCATCGTCCAGGAGAGCGTCATGCAGCCGTGCCGGCTGACTCGGCCGAAGGTGGGCCTCAGCCCCGACGCGCCGCAGGCGCGGCAGGGCGAGACGATGCTGCCGAGCGTCTCGCTGCCGATGGCGAATCCGACCAGCCCGGCCGCGGCCGCCGACGCCGAGCCGGCCGACGAGCCGCTCGAGCCGGCCCGCGGGTCCCACGGGCTGCGGGTCCGACCGCGGAACCACAGGTCGCCCATCGCCAGTGCGCCCAGCGACAACTTGGCCACCAGCACCGCGCCGGCCTCCTCGAGCCGGGCGGCCACGGTCGCCTTCGCGTCGATCACCCGGTCCTTGAACGGCGTCGCGCCCCAGGTCGTCGGATAGCCCGGATACGCGATCAGGTCCTTGGCACCCCAGGGAATCCCGTGCAGCGGGCCGCGATACCGGCCGGCGGCGATCTCCTCGTCGGCTCGCCTGGCTTGCTCGAGCGCCAGGTCCTCGGTGAGCGTGACGACGCACTTCAACAGCGGGTCGAACCGCTTGAGCCGGTCGAGATACAGGTGCGTCAGCTCCATCGAGCTGACCTTCTTGCTCCGCACCAGCTTCGATAGCTCGGTCAGCGGCAGGAAGGCGAGCTCTTCGTCGGAGCCGGGCCGATCGGGCGTGCGGGTATCGGTCGGGGTCGCGCCGTTCCGCCGGACCTCGGCCGCCGGGCGGGGCGGGGTCGGGAAGAAGGTCAGGGCCGGCGGCACGTCGTAGCCGACGTCCACCTTGCGCAGCTCGTCGAACGACCGGAGACTCTGGTCGAGCGATCGCGCGATGCCCTTGCGCTCCTCGTCGTTGAAGGTAATCCCGGCGATCCATTCGGCCTGCTTGACCATCTCGGGCGTCACCCGAGCGGCCGGGGCCGCTTGCATCGCCAGTGCCCGGCGGAATGGCAGCGTGCCGACTCCCAGGGCCGCCAGGCCCTGGAGGACCGCCCGCCGCCTCAGGCCGTCGGGTTCCTCGCCGCCGGCCCTCGGCGTTGCGGCGGTGTCCCGATCGCCGTCGGTCGGATTTCCATCTCCGTCGCCCCATTCGTCGGTCGTCATCATGGTGTGGATGGCCCTCGTTCTGTCACTTGATCTCGAGATCGAGGGTCGTCCGGCGCCCGACGGGGACGTTGCACCTCAGGCTCGTGGTCCCGGGATTCGTGTACTGCGCGGGCACCTTGTCGTCGGCGGGACCGCCACGCGCCTCGACGGTGACACTGTAGACGCCTGGCACGGCCCCGTCTGCTGGATTCACCGTCGTCAAAGCATATCGTCCATCCAGGATCACGCCGATGGCGAGCCGTCCCTTCGCGTCGGTGGGATGGAAGGCGATCGCTCCGGACTTGAGGGGACGCCCGTTGAGACGGACCATCCCCGAGACCGGGACTCGCTCAGGCATTTCGGCGACTTGCCGCTCTCCGCTGCCCAGCAAGAAGCGGCGGAGGAACTCGACCTCGACCGCCTGGAGATAGTCCTGGTTGGCCTTCTTGGCGAAGCCGTGGCCCTCATTCGTGCCGACGACGTACCACACAGGGACGTTGTTCCTCTTGAGCGCGGCGACCATCTGCTCGGATTCGGAGATCGGCACCCGCGGATCATTCTGGCCCTGGACGATCAGGATCGGCGTGCGGATCCTGTCGGCGCTCGAGAGCGGGGAGATTCGCTCGAGGAACGATCGCATCTCGGGGTCGCGCTCGTCGCCGTACTCGGCGCGGCGGAGGTCGCGGCGATAGCCCTTCGTGTGTTCTAGGAACGAGACGAAGTTGGAGATGCCGACGATGTCGATGCCGGCCTTGATCCGGTCGTTGTACGTGGTCTGCACGGCCAGCGACATGAACCCGCCGTAGGACCCGCCGATCACCCCGACGCGGCTCTTGTCGAGGTCCTTCTGCTGCGCGATCCAGTCGAGCAGGGCGCCGATGTCCTTGACGGCGTCGGCCCGGAGCTTGCCGTTGTCGAGCTTCAGATAGGTCTTGCCATAGCCCGACGAGCCCCGGACGTTCGGGAAGATCAGCACGAGCCCCAGCTCGTCGACCAGGTCGTTGAGCCGGCCGATGAAGCCGGGGCGGAACTGGCCCTCGGGTCCGCCGTGGATGTCGATCAGGACCGGGCGCGGGCCCGGGAACTTCCGTGGTGAGGGGCGATAGACGAAGGCTGGGATCATGCGATCGTCGACGGCCGGGTATTCGATCCGCTGTGGCTCGGCGAAGGCGCTCGGGTCGAGGCCGCCGGTCTCGCTCGATGTCCAGCGAACGGGCTGCGACCATCTTGGCGGTTGATCTCGGGGGACAACGTTCTCGTAAGAGTACGCATCGGCCGTAGACCTCGCGGTACTGAGCGTGAATCCCAGGACCCTCGATTGAGGGCGAAATGTCAGCCCGGAGATGACTCCGGATGCCCACCCCTGCGAGACGGTAGAGTCGAGGGTAGCTGTTCCGCTCCATGGGGAGAAGTACCAGTGTCTGCCCATCCCGGCAACGCCGATGCGGTCCCTGATCGAAATGACATCGTCCAGACCCGATGGATTGTAGGCGGAGACGATTCGGCTCGTGCCCTCATTAAAGACCGCGGCGATGCAGGCACCATCATCGCTAAGATCGAACTCTTCGACGTCCAGGTCGGGTTCCGTGATCCGTGCGAGCGACCCGGCGAGATCGTCGCGGACCACGTGGCGGAACTCTTGTCGTCCGTCGGTGACGTAGTAGAGCCATTTCCCGTCCTTCGACCATTTCGGCTGGCCGTTGTACGATGGCTCGGCCTGCCGATCGCTCGGTTCCGGGGCAATCATCCGGCTCTTGCCGCTATCGACGTCGACGATGTGGATGCGAGAATCATTGATCGAGACATACTCGACTGCGACGACCTTGGTCTCGTCGGGCGACCAGTCGGAGACGGTCCACTGGCCCGAGACCTCCTTGAGCCGGCGGACGAGGTGCGGATCGGTCGGCGCGGCGACGTAGATGTCCATGTCGCGGCCGTTGCGAGCGTTGCTGCTCCAGGCCAGGAGCGAGCCCGACGGCGACCACTTCGGCGCCATGTTGCGGCTCTTGCCGTCGGTGATCCGCCGGGCCTCGCCGCTTCTGCGATCCTGGAGGAAGAGCTGGTAATTCTCGGCGCCGCCTTCATCCGCCATGTAGAGGAACTGGTCGTGCTTGGGCCGGGCCGAGACGCTCAGCACGCGCTCGTTGAGGAAGGTCAATTGCGTCCGCGCCGCCCGGCGAGGCCACGAAGTGCACCTGCGGCACGTCGGCGAACCGCGTGATGATGTACATGCCCGAGCCGTCGGAGGCCCAATCCCGGAAGCTCGCCGAGCGGATGTTCTGATATCGGTTGAGCGCCTGCCGCACCGAGGCCGGGATCGGCGGCACGCCCTCGGCCCGGATCGTGTCGGGCACGGGGATCGCCGGGCCTGTCTCCTGACCCCAAGCGGGGAGGCTCGCGGCCAGGATCAACACCAGGCAGAACCAGTTCGTTCGCCGGATCATCGGACCGAGTCTCCAGGTTCAGTTCGGGCGTCGGATCGACCGCGTCGGACGTCAATACATGTCGATCATGAACTCCCCGCCGTGATCGGGGTTGCCGATCAGGCGCTGATTCCTGGGATCCACGACGAAGTCGAGATACTCCAGCGGGAGATAGCCGATCAGAACCGGGCAATTGTCCGCGACCTCGGCGACCCTTATCTCGCAATCGCGGCCCTGGATGGTCAGCTTCACCGGCTCGAAGACGCCGAAGGAATGGGGCCCGGCGGTCGTCTTGGCATGAACCGTCTTGATCCTCTTGAGGCCCAACTGATTGATCAGGCGCAGCGGCATCGAGACGTAGGTCGCCCCGGTGTCAACCCTCGCATCGGTCACCTCGATGCGGCGGACCTGCTCGGGCGGGATTCGTCCCTCCTCGGCAGCGACGACGTCGCGGTTGTTTTCGATCAAGGCATTCACCAGCACGATGCCCATCGTATCGGTCTCCATCTCATTCACTCCTATCGGGTCCCGCGTGCGGCTCATCATGGTCCGTAAACGAACTCATTGGCATTATACAAAGCCCGGCAGAAGGCCGCCGTGCCGTGCGAGGCGATCAGCCGGGCGGCGGCGGTGCGCTCGGCGGCCGTCGGCGCGCGGCCGAAGGCCAGGCGGAACCCGCGCTCGGCCTGGAGTGCCGGGTCGGGACCGGCCTCGGATCGGAGGCGATCGGCGAAGAGACCCGCCTGCTGGACGATGAACTCGGCGTTGAGCAGGTTGAGGGCCTGGAGCGCCGTCGTCGAGATGTTCCGCCGCGGGGCCACCAGCGCCGCGTCGGGGCAGTCGAAGGCGCCGAACGTCGGATCCTGCTGGCTGCGGGGCTTGAACTGATACACCATGCGGCGGAAGTCGTCCGGGCCCAGCGCGGCGCGGGGCCTGTACACCGCCACGTAGTTGGTGTTCTTCTCCCAGATGTTGTACCCGGGGCCGCCCATGCGCGGGTTGAGGCGGCCGCTCGTCGCCAGGATCGCGTCGCGGATCGACTCGGCCTCCAGCCGGCGCGGGGAGAACCGCCAGAGCAGCCGGTCGTCCCGGTCGACCGCCTGGGCCTTGGCGTCCAGCCGGCTCGACTGCCGATACGCGGCGGACAGCACGATCAGCCGATGAATGGGCTTCAGCCGCCAGCCGTTGGCGACATAGGAGGCCGCCAGCCAGTCCAGCAGTTCGGGGTGCGACGGCGGCGCGCCGTTGAAGCCGAAGTCGCTGGGGGTCGCGACGATCCCCCGGCCGAAATGGTAGTGCCAGACGCGGTTGACCATCACCCGGGCCGGCAGCGGGTTGGCCGGGTCGGTGAGCCATCGCGCCAGCGCCGCGCGGCGATCGGGCTCGCTGGCCCTGGCATCCAGCACCAGGCGCGGCCCGACGCTCGCGATGCTGGCGGGAGGGACCTCGGCGCCCTTGCGTGTCGGGTCGCCGCGCACGAGTAGATGGGTCGCTTCCGGCTGGCTGAAGGTGCCGGCGTAGACCTTCATCGTCGCGCCCAGGCTGGCGAGCCGCTCACGCAGCGCGGCCCTCCGGGCGAGCAAGCCGTGCGCTCGGGCGATTGGCGATCCGCGCCGGGCGACTCGGCCATGTCGGCGGCGGTGTCGCGATGCGCGATGCGATCCACCGACGAGGCGACGACTTGCCAGCAGTCGGGCTCGGTCGCCACCTCGATGTAGTAGTGGGTCGCGAGCCTGTCGCGATAGACGCCCTCGCGGTCGCGCCCCCAGACCACTCGGTCGATCGTCGCGGGCTCGGGCCAGGTGATCGTGACCACACCTCGGCCGGGCGACCGCGAGATCCAGCTCCGCCCGTTGCCGTGGCGGCCGTCGTTGAGGTGGACGATCTTGTGGATGGGATTGTCCGGGTACTCCGATGACGCCGACGCGATCCCGCCCGCCGAGGCCAGGGCGACGTTTCGAGGATCAGAGCGCTTCACGTCGGCGTCGTCTCGACGCGAGAGAACCCCCCCGAGCCCCCCCTTCGTAAGGGGGGGATTCAGAGGGGCGGCCACCTCCCGTCCCCCCCTTACGAAGGGGGGGCTCGGGGGGGTGAAGGCCCCAGCCCGAGCGGGGGGGCTCGGGGGGGTGAAGGCCCCAGCCCGAGCCGATTCCTCGTCGCCCGCGGCCGTGTAGACCTCCAGCTCGTCGATGCAGGGCTCGATGCCGTTGTTGGTGGCGAGGATCGTGAAGCGGGTCATCCGGGCCTTCACGGGCGCGAACCGCTCGACGTTCCTTCGCGGGTTGACCATCGGCCGGGTCGGAGCATCGGCGGACGGATTGGCCAGGGGCTCGCTCTCGTCCAGGCGGCGGTCGATCGCGGCCAGCTCGGCGGAGATCGCCGCCGCCTCGCGCCGTCGCGACTCGCCGTCCGGCGCGTTCGACCTCGCGCTCGCCGTGGCGGACCCCGGCGAAGATCGCCTGGAGCGCATAATAATCGCGCTGGGTGATCGGGTCGAACTTGTGATCGTGACAGCGCGCGCACTGGACCGTCAGGCCGAGGAAGGTCGTGCCGGTCGCCGTGATCATATCGTCCAGGTCGTCGGCGCGCTGCTGGAGCATCCCCTCGACCGTCTGGTTGCCGACGATGTCGTGCGTCCCGCCCACCAGGAACCCGGTCGCCGCCCGGGTCAGCCAGTCGCCTCGGTCGGGGGCGGCGAGCGTGTCGCCGGCGAGCTGCTCGAGGACGAACCGGGGAAACGGCGTGTCGCGGTTGAAGGCGCGGATCGCGTAATCGCGATACGGCCAGGCCGAGGACCGCGGCATGTTGGTCTCGTAGCCCTCGCTCTCGCCGAACCGGACGACATCCAGCCAGTGCCGTCCCCAGCGCTCGCCGTGATGGGGCGAGGCCAGCAAGCGGTCGACGAGCCTCTCATAGGCCAGCGGGTCCGGGTCATTGACGAACGCGTTCGACCTGCTCGGGCGTCGGGGGGAGCCCGATGAGGTCGAACGTGGCGCGGCGGATGAGGGTGGCGCGGTCGGCCTCCGGGGCGGGATGGAGCCCGGCGGCCTCGAGCCGGTCGAGGACGAAGGCATCGACGGGCGTCCGGACCCAAGCCGCGTCGGGCCCGCGCACTTCGGGCGGTGCACCCGGACGGACGGGCCGGAGCGACCACCAGTCACCGCCGCCCTTGCGCGGGGACAGCGGCTCGGCGGGGTACGGCGCGCCGGCCTCGACCCAGGCCCGCACCGCGGCGACCTCCTCTTTCGAAAGGGCGCCCTTGGGAGGCATCTCGCCTTCCGAGACCTTCTCGACCAGCAGGCTCTCCGCGGGCCGACCCGGCACGATCACCGGCCCGCTCTCGCCGCCGGCCATCGCCGACGCCCGCCGGCTGAGGTCCAGCCCTCCTCTCTTCTTCTCCGGCCCGTGGCATGCCACGCACTGGTTGGCGAGGATCGTCCCCGCGTCGCGCGTTGACGCCGAGGCCGATGAGACCGGTGCGGACAGTCCCTTCCCCGGCGCGGAGGACGTCTGGGCCGCACCATCCGGCGCCATGATCAAGATCGCTACGATCGTCAAGCATGCCCTCATCGACGAGACCTCTCGATCCGTTCCCGCAGGATGTCAGAGTGTCCATGGTCCATGGATGCGATTCATCCGATCCCTGTTAAACCCTTCTCAAAGAAAAAGCAAGCGGCGGTGCGCCATGCGATCCGGCCCCCAAGGTGCATCGCCCGCTGGACGGGGCATTTGGGTTTGTTTCGCCGATTCGGGTACGCTCC
This sequence comes from uncultured Planctomycetota bacterium, assembly GCA_963815795.1. Taxonomy (GTDB): domain Bacteria; phylum Planctomycetota; class Planctomycetia; order Isosphaerales; family Isosphaeraceae; genus JAKAUH01. The sequence goes on from CAWFIC010000019.1 coordinate 919,734, forward strand.
ACCCCGGCTGCCCTCCAGATCTGGTGGCTTTGTTCGACAGATATCCGTCGGTCCACGGCCCCCCGGTTTGGCTGCCGTTCTGGCTTGGCTGGGTTCGTTTCGCAGATTTGCCCACTTCCTAAAGAGCTTGGCCGCGATTCTTCGTCACGTCCCGGCAGCGAACGGCGGGCTCGTCCGGCGTCGCGCCCCAACGGCCATGTGGCGGCCGATGGGACCCGGTCTCCCCGCACCCACCCTCCTCACGAAAGCACGAATGGACGAAAACACGAAACCGCAGGGCCGGCGGAGCGCCGACCCGACCGCGAGACCCGCCCGGCCCGTTTTCGTGCTTTCGTCCTTTCGTGCTTTCGTGATCCCATAGGCGACTCCGCCGGCGGTGCCCGAGGTTCGGCCGTGGCTCCTTCTGGCCGGCTCCCGGTCCGATCGATGGCCTGCTGCCGGTTGAGGAGTGGAGAACCATCGTGTCCACCTGCTTGGAGCCGATCAACTGCCATTCTGGCAGATGCTGGGTTCGTTTTCGCAGATTTGAAGCGCCGTCGATCGGTCCTTCGGGCTCGATTGTTGGAGCGAAAGTAGCGATCAAGGTAACTGGGTAGACTACGGTGAAAATAAGGATTGGCTGGATGGCGCGCGGACTCTGGGTTCGTTTCGTGGGATTCGCGCACGCGCGCCGCGCTCCCATCCTGGTCGATCGAGATCGTGACATGCTAGAGAGGTCTCCAGCACTCTATTGAGCATCGAATGTGGTATGTTAGGATGCATTTGTGCATTCTTGGTCGATGCGGCGCCAGCCGACGATGTGATTCCCGTCATCTTGCATGCGGTCATGCGTGTGTCATTCAGGTCAGCTAGATCATCAACTTCGATCGTCTCGGAAGACCTTCTCATGGCCGCTCTCGGCTGTCGTGCCCTCGCGTACACCCGCTCATGCAATCCCCCGACGTCTTCCCCGCCCTCCATTTCTCCGTGAGCCCTCACCTAGATAATCATCCAAAAGCCCGTGGCAGTTGCGCAAAAATCCCCTTATGCATCGGTTTTTCGTCTGGGTGAGTACGATGAGCTTCGTCGTCGCTCCCCGCGACGGCTGGCAATGCGCGGCCGAGTACGGCGGTTCCTCGACCGCGGGGAGGGAGGAGATTGACCACCGCAGAGAGCGCCGAGACCGCGGAGACGGAGAAGAGCGGAACCGAGGAGATCGGCCGGATCGGCGAAGGGACGGAGCGGTCAGGATTTGTCGCCAGTCGATTTCGGGGTTTTGTCTGGCGCCGACTGACCCGAGCCGGCCTTCATGAGCTGGGCCAGATGCTCCCAAGAGGAGCGGGCTGAGGCATCGCTGGTATGTTCCAGTTCCCGGATGAGCTTCTCGCTGGCGGCCTCGGCGGCGTCGGGGTCGATGCCCTCGGCCCGCGATTTCTCGTCAATCCAGCGATGGACCTTCTCGCGCTGGAGCTCGCTGTACCGCTTCAGCTCGTAGAGCCAGGGCAGGCCGATCTCGACCACGACGTACCGGACGACCGGAAACATCAGTGCGACGACGGCCGCCTCGGCGACCACGGTGAACTGCGGCCCCGGTCGCGCGGCCTTCCCGGCCCGTTCGATGGGTCCCTTCAGGTTCGGATCGGCGGCGACCACGGCGGAGAACTCGTTGCGGTCCATGGGGTGATTCTCCCTCGACGGTGTGCCAGAGGTGCGGATCCAGAGAATCTGTCCGACCTACAGGTAACTGGGCCGGCCTTCCGTCGAATTGGCCTATCCGTGTTTCCCTGCGATCGCCTTGTCGATCCTATCGATCAACTCTTGCGCCTGTAGAATACCCTCGGTTGCGTCAGCGCCGTAGGAGGTAAAGCGGTTCAAGGCGGCGATCGCATATTCCCGGGCATCCTCGAGTCGGCCGTATCGGGCCAACGCGATCGCAACATTGCCGCAGGTTTGGGCAGCGCCGTAGGTGTTGCCCTGCAACTCCTCGTAATGTATCGATTCGCGGTAATGCCGCAGAGCACGGTCTATCTCGCGGGCATCCACGTAGATGAGGCCGAGCTGGTTGTGACCGACCGCCAGCTGACCCACCGCATCTTGTGGAATCAGATCGAGTGCCCCGTGATAGGCCTCGAGAGCGGCGTTGAGGTGAGTCCGAAGGGCAGCGTCCGGCTCGCCAGCATCCCTGGCCTCCTTGAACCGTTCCCACGCCACTAAGCCGAGTTGTCCCAAGGCCCTTGCCCGGCCCAGCCGATCGTGCTCGCCACTAAGGTCTGCGCTGCGCCGATACCAAAGCTCGGCTAGGTTTAGATCGCGGTTGGCATCCAGTTGCAAATATGCATGCCCCAGATGTAAGGCGCTAATGGCAGCACTGGTACGGTCGCCGAGCAACTCGGCCAGGTTGAAAGCTTCTTCGTAGGAAGCGATGCAACTCGCGTCCATTAGTCCTCGCTGGATTCCGCCTAACTCGTCCAACGATACCGCCAGCGAGCGAACCGTATTTCTGTCTGCATCGGGAAGGCCTGGCAAGACCGTCGCGAGGCGGTGCCGGATCGCTGCCTGCTCGCTCGGCGGAGGCGTACGGTGCTCGGATCTGAGTGCCTCGGACTCATCGCTGGCGATGGGGTGATCCTTTCGAGGACAGTGTCGGTCCAACATGCTTCCGACAGACCGGCGACTCCGATCCACCTGGAGGCGCTGTAGTCGTTCAGCCGTCGCCCAATCTCGCATTTGCAGAGCGAGACGCACGCGATAACTGGTGACGATGTTCCAGTCGTCTTCGCGACCGGCAAGTGGCCCGTCGCCTGCTGGATCGACGAAGTCGGGCACGAGTTCGTCAACCAGCCTCTTAAACTCCGCCATCCGCCCTGTATGGTCGTAGAGATTACGGATGCCCTGCATTGAGCTGATGACGGGACGCCACCACGCGTTCTGGCGAGCCAGGCGTCGGGCGTGGAGTAAGTTGGCTTCTTCGGCGACAAGCACAGCGATCACTTCGCGATGGCCGCCGACGTATTGGCGCGTATAGTAATCCCCTAGACGACCGATTGCTTCCACGAAGGCCCGCACGGCGCCTTCGCTCCGGGAGTTCTCTCCGTCGGGATCATCACCATGCACGCCTGCCGTGGGCTCCGAGTAGTAGGTATCGAACAAGCTCTTGAAGAACCAGGGTATGGCCGGGTGAATCGTGTAATAGCCGTTGCCTAGCGACGTGAGCAGTCCCACCTCGGCGGCGCGGTCCAGCAGGCCGATGCCGACGTCCCGGGTCAGACCGCGCAGCTCGGGCAGGCCCCACTCGGCCTCGGGATTGCCCATCCACTTGAGTGCGTCCACGTCAACGAAGCCCTGGAAGAAGTGAAGCAGGGCGAGTTGCTTGCGTTCGTCCTCGCTGAAGGCGTGGTCGAAGCCGTAGCTCAGCGATGCTCCCAGCGACCGGGTGCGTCCCTCGCTGGCTTCGTCGTCGAACTTCGCCGTGCCCGCTCGCAATTCCGTCACGAACTTCTCGATCTGTTCCCTCGTCCTCAATCCGTCGCGCAGGGCCTGACCGACCAGGACGCTGATGGTCAGCGGATTACCGTCGGTAAATCGCAGCAGCGGCCTCCAGTCGGCCACGTCGGTGATGCGGCGCCCGCGCTTCTCGGCCAGCGCCTGCGCCAGTTGGACCCGCTCCTGCATCGGCATCACCGGGACCTGAATGCGGGCTGGAATGTCGCCGAGCCAATCCTGTTCCTCGCGGCGGCTGGTGAGCAGGAACCTGGCCTTCGTCGATCGGGCATCGCGGAGGAAGTCGGCCAGTTCGCGCTCTTCCGCATCGCTCCAGGCCGAGGGTGTGCCCTTCGGGAAGCCGGCGACTGGCTCGACGTTGTCCCAGATCCACAGGACAGGTTTCTGCTTCAAGACCTGGAGCGCCACACTGCGTCGGGCGACCTCATTGAGGGCCAGCCAGTGGATATCCGATTTTTCGAGCGCTGCACCGAAGACCTCGCCGATCCGGTCGAGGACGCGGGGGAGCGGCCTGTGCTGTTCGAACGACGTGAAGAGGACCGGCCCGTCGACACCTCCGGTCTGCGAGTACCAGCGGGCGAACTCGGCCGCGGTGGACGTCTTGCCGCTGCCCGCGTAGGCGTGCAGAAGCACGATGGGCTGCGTGTCGAAGGCACGGTCTAACGCCAGCAGGGTCTCGTCGCGGCCGAAGAAGCCCGCATCGGGCGGCCGTGGCAGTTCACTGTCGATTGCGCCGCGGGTGGAGACCGTGTCGCCGGCCTGGATCGCGATCGTCAGGCCAGCGTCCTGCTGGCGGGTGGGGAACAGCCCGATAGGCATCGACTCGTAGACGATCGGCACGCACCAATCTTGCAGGGGGAGGGGGTCGAAGGCGATGGTGCGGTCGGGGTTGGCGGCCAGTTGCTTGCGGCCCATCGTCACCGCGGCGCCGAGCGTCTGGCCGCGGACGAGCTCGGCGTACAGGTCCGCCACGAACCGGGCGGCCGTGACCACGTAAACGTTGTAGCGCATCGCCACGACGCCCGCCACGCCGGCGTCCATCACCTCCTGCGCCAGAGAACCGAGAGCACGAACCCGCTCATGGGGATCCGCAGGCGCCTGGGTTTGCGGCGGTGCAACGGTCCCATCCGTCGTCTCGTCGGCACCCGCCTCATCGACCTCACCCTCCGCGTGGGCGCTGCGGCATGCGTTCAGGACGAGAACGGGCACGCCGGTCTCGACCAGCAGGCTGCCCAGCGTGGGTCCGTCAATGAGTTCGGCGTTCTCCGGATTCCGCGGGTTCTCGAAGACCAGGAAACCGTGCCGGCCGGTGCGTCGGGCCGAGAAGATCACCGGAAACAGGTGCTGGAGAATCGAAGCCGCGCCGCCCTCGTCGGTCAGCTCGGCATACATGCCATGGCCGTCGAAATGGACGACGTGATAGGGTTTCTTCTCCTGCTTGGCCCGGCGAAGCACCTTCGCCAGTCGCTCGAAGGTCGGCGGCCGGAGCACGTCGAGCTGGTAGTTCGCCTGGTTCTGCTCGCTCAGCCCCTTGATCAACCGGCTGGCCACCGAACGGAACGGCACATCATCATCAGCGCGAGGGCGGCAGATCACCAGGAGGATGCGGATCGGCCCCGACTTCGTTTTGCGCAGGCGGGGTGCCTGAGCCGGCTGAGGGTGGGCGCGGGCGAACACGGCGGCGCGGAGCGCCAAGGGGACGTCGGTTTTGGGATCGCGGATCAACTCCCAGGGAATCGTCGTGGCGCCTTCGACCGACGTGACGACCTCGACGTGAGTGTCGTCGAGCTTCTCTCGCAGCTTGGCCCACAGGTCGCGTGCATCGTCACTGGAGTGGAAGACCTTGACGAAGAGATCCTTGCCGATCTCGGCGATCTGCGTCTCGACACGAGCCGCGATCGTCGGGGCGGGATCCTGGCGGAACTGCAGGTACTCTTCCAGATACCAGCGAAGGTCGGCTTGATCCGGCTCGGAGAGCGCGAAATCGAACAGGGACGTGGCCGTCTGCCGCGGTCGCTTCTCCACCTCGAATTCCAGGTCGACGCGATGACGACCCTGGTCCCCGTTCGACTGGGTGATGCGAAGCCGAGGCATGTCCCGCTCCTTCGCCGAGCGACACCTCACCGGTCTTTGTTAGGGCTGCCCCCGCGCCTTGTCGTGATGGTGCCATCCTAACAGGCGATCGCCCGAGCCTGTAGAGGGAATTGAGAAGATCCGGTCAGCTCATTGACAACCCGCAATCCCCACACGAGCCTCCGATTCATCATCGCCGGACCAACACGATCGCATCGCTGTCTGGAATGCCCCGGCTGTCGGGCCGCTCTCCGACGGCGCGGTTAGAATGGATCGGATTCTCTTCGTCTCCCCTGAGAGACTCGACCACCCCTCGACCTCGGACGACACCCTCGCCCCGCACCTCCCGCGTATCCCGGCCGACCGGCGGTGGATCTCCGCGCGAGACGCACTCCAATAGCGTCGCGCCGGCACGCCCGCATAATGGAAGGGGACGGGCATCCGGAAAACCGGGAGGGTGGATCGATGCTAGGGTTGTTCTCGGGCAGGCGGTTGGGGCGAGGATCGGATCGGGCCTGGCAAACGGGGCGGCGGGTTGCGGCCGTGCGGCGGGGTCATCGCCCGGCGCTGGAAGGGCTGGAGGAGCGGATCGCTCTCGCCACCGATACCTGGACAGGCGGGGCTGGTCTCAGCGACACCGGCTGGATGAACCCGAATAACTGGCAAGGTCTAGCCGCGCCGGTGGCCGGCGATGACCTGGTGTTTCCCGCCAACCCGAAGAGCCAGATCAATAACAACAATTTCCTCGCCGGGACGAACTTCAACTCGATCACGATCCAAGCGGCGAACTACACCCTCACGGGGAACTCGTTGAGCCTCAACACCGGGATCACGGCGAGCTACACGACGGGGACGTCAACCTACGCGATCGCCACGACCTTGGATGCGGTCGTGGCCCCGATCGCTGTCGGCTCGGGCGGGACGCTGGATGTCAATGCCGCGCTCTCGGGCTCGGCCGGCGTGAACGTCACGGGCGGCGGGGCGCTCGACCTCATGCAGGTGAACACCTACACGGGGGCGACCACGATCGCGTCCGCGACGATTCTGATCGTCGACGGGACGATCGGGGGCGTGCAGAATTCGGGCAGCCGGCTGACCGGCAACGGGAGCGTCGGCGCCGTGGGTAGCGTCGCCGGCGAGATCTTCCCCGGCCATCTCGGCACGAGCACGACCGCGGCCACCCCGGGCCAGCTCACCGCCAACGGCGCCGTCACGCTCGACAGCAGCTCGACGCTCGCGGCCCTGCTCGACGGCAACGTCGTCGGCAACGGAAGCACCGGCTACAGCCAGCTCGTGGTCAACTCCGGGACGGTGAATCTCGGGAGCGCCGCGCTTGCCGCCGTCCTCGGGACGAGCTACACGCCGGCGATCGGCGACCAGTTGACGATCATCAAGAACAACGCCGGCAATGCGATCAACGGCACCTTCGCCAACCTGCCCGAGGGCGCCACGGTCACGGCCAGCGGCAAAGTGTTCCGGATCAGCTACGTGGGCGGCAACGGCCACGACGTGGTCCTCACCGCCGTCCCGGCCACATCGACCACCCTGACGTCTTCGTCGAGCCCGGCCTCCACTGTCGGCCAGCCGGTCACGTTCACGGCGACCGTGGCATCCACCACCCCCGGCGCCGGCTTGCCGATGGGCACGGTGAGCTTCAGCATCGACGGGACCACGGTGCTGCCCCCGGTGCCGCTCAACGCCGCGACCGGCCAGGCCTCGTACACCACCTCGTCGCTCGGCATCGGCTCCCACCAGGTCGTCGCCACTTTCAACGCCAACCCACCGTTCCAGGGCAGCACCTCCAACACGCTGACGCAATCCATCAGCACCGCCGGAACCCTGCCGGTCGTGACCCTGGTGCCGGTGCGGAACCGACACGGGAAGGTCCTCAAGTTTGACGTCGTCGTTCAGGTCGAGCCATCAAACGCGGGGCTCGGCACCCCGACGGGGTCGGTCTCCTACTTCATCAACGGCCGGGCGTTCTCGCAGATCGTGCCGCTCACCGACGGCGTCGCCGTGCTGCCCCAGCTGCGGCAGCGGCTGGTCAACCATTACGTCTACGCGAGGTACAACGGCAGCTCGGGCTTCCTGGCCAGCGCGTCGCCTCAACTCTACGTTAGCTACCGCGACCTCGTGCTGCTGTCGCGGCGCGCGGTGACGCAGGGCGAGCCGTCCGACCGGCTCTCGCGCGGCCGCAGGGGTTCTTGAAGCACGAGTCGGGTGGGGCCATGCCCACCGGTCCGAGGCCCGGCCCGGTCGGCATGGACCACCCGGCTCGAGATGAAGATCGCCGGACCGGGCCCGCTCCTCATCGCGGCGAGGATGTCTCGGCCGGTGCCTCGGCCAGCAGCGACTCGACCGCCCTGTCCAGGTCGATGCCGCGGACATCCTTGTAGCGGATGACTCCGGTCCGATCGAGGACGAAGATCGTCGGGAACGATGAGACGCCCCACCGGGTCGTGATCGGCCCGGTCGTGCCGCCGTCCCACCAGCATCGCCAGGTGATCTCGCCCGCCTTGATCGATTTGGCCAGCGTCTCCGCGCTCGCGTCCGTGTTCACGCTGACCATCGCGAACGGACGATCCTTCAGCCGCGCGACCAGCTCGCGCTCCTGCGGGTACATCCCCACGCACGGGCCGCACCAGTTGCCGGAGAAGGTCAGCACCACGACCTTGCCCTTGTAGTCGCCGAGCGCGAACGGTTTCCCCTCTTGGTCCTCGCCGGCGACATCGGGCGCGACCTTGCCGACCGTCAGGTTCCGCAGGGCGAACAGCTCGCCCTCGGCGACCTTGCCGAGCGGCGCACCGTCATACCCTCGGCGGACATCGGCGAACTCCGCGACCACGCGGTCGAGCAGCGCCTGGGATTGCTTCTCGAGGGCCGCCGGGTCCGCCTCTTTCACGAATCGCGCGGTCGCGTCCCGATGCCGCTCGTGGACGTAATCGTCGAGCCGCGCCGGCTTCTCGCGGATGCGACGGACCATCCGGGCCTGGAGATTCAGGTAGTACGCCAGCCAGTAACAGGCCTGGCCCCGGTCATTGCGGTCCGGATGCTCTTCCATCACAGCACGGAGCAAAGCCCCCGCGGCGGGGAAATGGGCGAAGTAGAAGATGCGCCCGCACAATGCTCCCATGCCGGGATCACGCACATGATCGCCGAGCAGATCCATGGCCTGGTAGGACTCATCCCCGGGGCCGGCGCGGGCCGTATCGATGACGAACTGGAGGGCCTCGACGACCGCCGGATCGTTGGGATGGGCGTGGACCAGCTCCAGGACCGCTCGCGTGTTCTTATCCACCTCCGCGACGTAGTGACCGGCGGCCTGCCGCCTGGCGTCGGCGGTCGGCTTGCCCTCGGACGCCTTGGCGTAGCGCCGGTGCGCCTCGGACTGGGCCTTCACGATCGGATCGAGCCGCGCCTTCAGCCCTGCCGCCGCCTGACCCGAGACCTCGGGCGCCATCGCGAGTGCCGACACGGCGATGAGCACAATCGGACGCCCTGACATCATGGCCGCGCTCCGCATTCGACTCGCCTCCGGCGCCGACACCCTTGCTAGAGTGCCGAACGGTTGGATGGCCTACGTGACTCGGCCTCGAGACGGGGCCAAGGCCTTGACCCCCCCCGTGTCCCGCGGGAGTGGGTTGATCCTCGACCCCCCCCGACCCCCCCTTCTTAAGGGGGGGAAAGCCCGCCCCTCTGAATCCCCCCCTTACGAAGGGGGGGTCAACGGGGGGTTCTGTCGCGTCGATGCAATGCAAGTGTTAAGCGCTCTTGAGCATAGGCCGGTCCTCTGACGTCTGTCAATGGGAGGCGCCGGAACGATCAATACGTCCGCCCGAGGTAGCCGACGATGGCCCGCTTGAGCTCGAGCGGGTCGATCGGGCCGGACTTGCGGTAGAGGACCTTGCGACCGGGAGCGATGACGACGGTGTAGGGCACCGGGCCGGGCCACTCCTGGTCGAGCGCCTCGGCGAACTTGTCGCGGTCGGATGAGCTGAGGATGTAGTTGGTCGCCGAGACGTGGTTCTCCCTGAGCACGCGGAGGGCATCATCCAGCTTGGCGCGATCGTCAAGGCTGATCGTGACCAGCCGGAACGGTCGGCCGCGATACATCCGGTTGATGGTGACGAGCTCGGGCAACTCGGCCACGCAGGGACCGCACCAGGTCGCCCAGAGGTTCACGACGACCAGGTTCTTCGTCTCGTTCCTGGCGAGCCTGGCGACGGCGTCGATGTCGATGGGCTCGAGGGCGACCGGCTCGGCGTCCCACTTCGCCAGCGACGCGCGGGCGCTGGCCTGCTTGTCGGCCCACTTGGTCGAGCAGCCGAAGACGCGCGTGGTGGCCACCGGGACCGGCTTGCCGGCCAGCAGGGCGTCCACGGCGTTCTTGGCGTCGTGCGACTTCACCGCCTTGACCTCTCCGTCGTCGAACCGGCCGGCGTACTGGAGCTTGCGATCGGCGTCGAAGATGAAGACGTGCGGCGTGGCCAGGACACCGTAGGCTCGCGCGGTCGTTTGGGTCTCGCCGTCGTAGAGATAGGGATAGGCGAAGCCGTGGTCCCGGGCGCGGATCTTCATGTCCTCGAAAGAGTCGCCGAGATCGGTGTAGCCCAGCTCGTCGAGCCGGACGGCCGCCGGGTCGTTGGGCGAGATCGCCACGACAGCGACCCCCTTGTCGCGGTAGTCGGCGTGCAGCCGGGCGATCCGGCCCTCGTACGCCTGGGCCGTCGGGCAGTGGTTGCAGGTGAAGTACACGACCAGGACCCTGGCACCGGCGAAATCCTGGAGGCTGTAGGTCTTGCCGTCGACTCCCGGCAACCGGAAGTCGGGCGCGGCCGAGCCGATCGAGAGTGGCCTCGGCTCCGGCTGGTCCGCCACCGCCGCGCCGGCCGGGCCGATGAGCGTCAGGGCCGCGATCAAGAACGTCCTCATGCCTTGGTTCATGGCTGGGGTCTCCCCGTGGTGGCGGTGGATGATTTCGAACTGGTAGTCTGCCAGTCACGGAGTGCGATGCCAAGCCCCTTGCCGGCCGGAGGCGAACGATGACCTGGGGACGGAAAGCCGCGACGGCCGGGTTGATGATCCTCGCCGCGTTCGCGATGAATGCCCGCACGCTGGAAGCCGCGGCGCCGGGGTTGACCGGCGGCATCAAGGGCCGTGTGACCGATGCGGCGACCGGCAAGCCGGTGGCGCGGGCCGCCGTCGCCGCGCAGCTTATCGAGGGCCCTCGCCGGAGGCGCGCGAGCGGCTGGGGCCAGAGCGTGGCCGACGACCAGGGCCGGTTCATCATCGATGGGCTGGAGCCGGGGGTCTATAACCTGGTGGTGCTCGTGGTGCCAGGCCGCAAGCATGCCACGGCGGCAGCCGCGGCAGCGGTGCGGATCAAGGCGGGCGCCGAGGCGACGGCGGATCTGTCGGTGGTCGAGGGCCGCCCGTTGCGCGGGGTCGTCCTTGACCGCGGCGACGGCGACAAGCCCATCGCCGGGGCCCAGGTCGGCTGCCATGGCCCGGCGCACCCGATGACGGGGCAAGCCCTCATGGCCACCACGACCGATAGCCAGGGCCGGTTTGCGTTCCACGTCCCGCCCGGCGAGCACTTCGTCTACCTGATCGATGATCTCGCCCGCGGCCCGATGGGCCGGCGGCTGGTGGTCGTGCCCGAGCAAGGCGAGAGCCTCCCCATGTTCCTGCTGTTGCCGTCGGGCGACGAGACCGAGCCGGTCGCGGCATCGGTGGAAGTCGTCGCCGCGGAGGCCAAGAAGGCGGCCGAGAAGCCCCGCACGCTCAAAGGCCGAGTGACCGACCCGGAGGGGCGGCCGCTGGTCGGAATCCGCGTGGCATCGGACGCCGGTCCCGATCGAACGAGGCCCGAGCTGCGCCTGGATGCCGACGACTCGGCGGTGACCGACCGGGAGGGGGCGTTCATCCTGGAGGGGATCCCTCGCCGGCAAGTCTGGCTCACCCTGGGGCGGCCGTTCGACCAGGTGCAGAAGGAATCGATCCCCGCCGATCGCGACGAGGTCTCGGTGAGCTACCGGCCCCAGCGCGACGCGCCGGGCCGGCTCCGGGCGGCCGTGGCCGAGGACGAGACGATCCCGCCCGATCTGCGCGACCGCCTCACCTTCGTCGACCTGACGCCTCGTGGCAACAACTTCCTCGCCGACGGGCCGGGCGAGCCGGACGACGGCAACAACCTGGACCAGGTGCCCCGCGGCGTGCACAAGATGGGCAACGCCTACTTCCGGATCGGCGACAAGATGGTCCAGGTCCGGGCCACGAACAAGAGGGACATGCCCGTGTCCGTCGACGGGATCAAGGTCGCCGCGCGCGGCAAGATGGTTCGCCTGCTGCACGGCAACCAGCAGAAGGCCGATGCGGGGACGAACCTCGGCGAGTATGTGATCCGCTACGCCGACGGCTCGAAGGAGCGGATCCCGATCACCTACGGCCGCAACCTGATCGACTGGTGGGATACCGGCCTGAAGAAGGACGACCTGCCCGAAGCCCGGATCGCGTGGCAGGGGAGCAACGAGATGCTCGACAAGCGGCCGCAGCCGGACATCAAGATCGGCCTGTGGGCCCTCACCTGGACCAACCCGCATCCCGACAAGGAGATCGCCACGATCGACCTGTGGTCGTCCGTGTCGGCGTGCGATCCGTACCTGATCGCGGTGACGGTGGAACGCGAGAAGTGACGGCGAGTCGGATCGGCGTCGAATGCCCCCTCTAAAGCGCTTGACGCTTGCGTTGCGTCCGCCCGACCCCCCCTGGCCCCCCCTCCTTAAGGGGGGGATCAAGAGGGGTGAGCCGTCCCCCCCTTAAGGAGGGGGGGCCAGGGGGGGTCGAGGCGTCAGCCACTCCTGGAGGTCAGGGGGTCGAGGCGACAGCCGGGCCTCGAGGCCAAACCACGTATGCCATCCATTCGTTAATCGCTCTAACTCACAATCTGCCCATCCCTCATGGCGATGCGACGATCGGCGGCCCCGGCGACGTCCTGGCTGTGGGTGACGATGACGAGGGTGATGTGCCGGCGTTCGCGAAGCTGGGCGAGGAGGCGGAGGATCTCGTCCTGACTCTTGCTGTCCAGGTTACCGGTCGGCTCGTCGGCGAGGAGCAGCTCGGGGTCGTTGGCCAGCGCCCGGGCGATGGCGACCCGCTGCCGCTCGCCGACGGAGAGCTGGGCGGGCCGGTGCCCGTTCCTGTGGACCAGGCCCACCTCGACCAGGAGATCGGAGGCGCGTCGGCGCGCTCGCTCCTCGGCCAGGGGCCCTCGAACATCGGGATCTGCACGTTCTCGATCGCCGTGAGCGTGGGCATCAGGTAGAACGACTGGAACACGAAGCCGACCTGACGCGCGTGGAACGCGTCGAGGTCGATCCGGGACAGCGGCTGGCCGCGGAAGCGGACCTCGCCCGCGTCGGGACGGTCGAGCCCGCCGAGCAGGTGCAAGAGCGTACTCTTGCCGCAGCCGCTGGGCCCGGTGATCGCCGCGAATTCACCCTCCGCGATCTCCAGCGAGACCCCGCGCAGCGCCTGGACGTTGCCGTCGGGATAGTGCTTGACCAGCCCGTCGGCCTTCAAGATCGCCGGCTCGAGAGAGGGCCGGTGTTCTAGAGCCGTCGCTTGCCCTGGGAGGTCATTCATAGCGGAGGGCCTCGGTGGGGTCGAGGGCCGCGGCGCGGGCGGCCGGGTAGAGGCCGCCCAGCAGGCTCAGTCCGACGCCCATGATCAGCGCGATGCCCAGCACTTCGGGAGGAATACTGGGATCGATGAACCCCCGCGCGGTGGGTGACAGCATCAGGGCCCGCAGCCCGAGGGCGGCCAGGACGCCGCCGAGCACCGTGCCGGCCAGGGAGATAGCCAGCGCCTCGCCCAGGACCAGGGCCAGCACCCGGCTCCGCCGCCAGCCGACGGTGCGCAGGATGCCGATCTCGCGCGTCCGCTCGAAGATCGACATCAGCATCGTGTTGAGCATGCCGACGGCGCCCAGGATCATGGCGACGACCGCGGTCGTCCAGGCCATCGCCTTGGCCAGGCGGATCTGGGTGTCGGCGACGACGTAGTCGCGCGCGGGGGTCGCCGCGACGCCCGGGATGGCCTGCTCGATCCGGCGCCGCAGGGCGTTGAGAGAAGCGGGGTCCGAGGACCGCGCCGCGATCACCAGCCCGGTCGACTGACCCTCGCGGCCCATCATCTTCTGGAGGGTCCGGAGCGGCATGATCAGCGCGCCGTTCTCGAACAGGCTATCGCTCTCGAAGATGCCCACGACCTGGAACGGCTCGCCCGCGACATCGAGCGTGTCGCCGACCTTCTTGCCGAGGTTCAGGGCCAGCACCCGCCCCAGCAGGACCGCCCGGTCGTCGCCGCGCCGGAGCGGCCGCCCGTCGAGGATGCGGATGCCCCGGAACAGCAGGCTCTCGGGCTCCCAGCCGTTGACCAGCACGCTCGCCAGGTTCTTGTCCTCGAACGCCACCGTGTCCATCAGCGACGGCGCGACGTCGGCCACGCCCTCGATCTGCCGCAGGCGATCGGCCAGGCGGACGTCCAGGCTGCTGGAGAGCTGGTTGCTGCTCCCCGCGCGGACGACGATCATGTCGATCCCCTTGGCGCGATAGATGGCGAGGAATGACCGCTCGAAGTTCCACGAGATCCCGACCAGGATCACGACGGCCGCGATCGCCACCGACAGTCCCATGGCCGTCAGCGCCGTCCGCACCGGCCGGTTCAGGACGTTCTTGCCGATCAGGGTGATGAAGCGCACCAGACCGCCCTTTCCCGCTCGTCCCGCATCATCTCGATCGCGGAAGCCTCCCAATGTCCTCGAGAGCCGGCGGCGACGCAAGCGAGGAATCCCGCACCCCGTCGGGCGCCGACATCCGAGCCGTCCGGCTTGACAGCCGGACGCGGATGCCGACACCCTTGATACGGAGCGGCGGAGCCTGGATGCCGCCTCCTTTCTTGACGGCCTGCGACGCGCGACCCGAGCCGTTCGCGCCTCCTCACGCCCGCGAATCGAATGCCATGACCTTCAACGCCAGGGCGACGAGCTACGACGAGGTCCCGTACGCCGACGATCCGCACCCTCAGACCCATCCCGGCCATCTCGCCGTCGTCGCGATCCTGTCGGGGCTGAGGCCGGCGCCGGTCGCGAGCTGCCGCGTCCTGGAGATCGGTTGGCGCGGGGCGGCAACCTGATCCCGATGGCCGTCGGCCTGCCCGGCAGCTCGTTCCTCGGGATCGATTCGTCCGCCGGACAGGTCGCGACGGCTCGGCCGGTGATCGATGCCCTGGGCCTGGACAACATCGCGATCGAGTGCCGGAGCGTCCTCGATGTCGGCGCCGAGCTCGGCCTGTTCGACTACATCGTCTGCCACGGGACGTATTCCTGGGTGCCCGCCGAGGTCCAGGACAGGATCCTCGAGGTCCTCGCCCGGAACCTGGCTCCGCACGGAGTGGCGTTTCTCAGCTACAACACCTTCCCGGGCTGGCGGCTGCGCGGTCCGGTCCGCGACCTCATGACCTACCACGCCCGCCGTTATGATCGGCCGGACGACCGTGCCCGCGAGGCGCGGCTGGTCCTGGAGTTCATGGCCGCCGCGGCCGCGCCGTTCGACCGGGCCTATGCGAACTGGCTCCGGGACGAATGCGAGCAGCTCCGCCGAAAGCCCGACTCGTACTTGCTCCACGATCACCTCGAGGAGTTCAACGAGCCGGTCTACTTCCACGACATGGTCGAGCGGGCGGCGGCGAAGGGCCTCCGGTTCGTGTCGGAGGTGCAGGCCAGTCTGCTGGCACCCGAGAGCCTCCCGCCTCCGGTACGCGACGTCCTGCGGCGGCTCGCGCACGATGAGATCGAGTTCGAACAATTCCTGGATTTCCTGAGCAATCGGAGGTTCCGCCAGAGCGTGTTCTGCCACGCCGCGAGGATTCTCGGGCCACCGGCCGGTCCCGACGAACTGACCGGGCTGGAAGTCGCCGCACGACGGCCGATGCGGGCCGCGCCGGTCCGCTTCCGGGATGAACGGCGGCTCCGGGCGGTCCTCGACCATCTGGTGAGCATCTGGCCGGCCCAGGTCCCCTGGGTCTCGCTGGTGGGCCCGGCGCAGGCGGACGTCGATCGGACGCCCGCCGGCGGACCGCGCGAGCACGAGGACCTGGCGGCGGACCTCATGTGTTGCTATCGGCTGAAGCTGGTCGAGTTCCGCACCCGCGAGCCGTCGTTCGTCTCGAAGGTCAGCGACAAGCCCGTCGCCAGCCCGCTGGCGCGGTACCAGGCCGGCCTCGGTCGGGCCGTCACGAGTCTCCGCCATGAGGGCGGCCAGTTGAACGAGTTCAGTCGCATGGTCGTTCGTCATCTCGACGGCACTCGCGATCGGGCCGGCATCCTGGAATCGCTGCTTCAGTCGCAGAGGGAAGGGAGGCTGATCCTGCCGGAGCCTTCGCCGGGCTCGGCCGTCGCCGAGCCGGTCGGGGAGCAAGGAGCGAGCGAGGATGTTCTCAGGACGATGCTGGACCGCTGTCTCGAGAAGCTCGCCCGCTTTGCCCTGTTGATTCGCTAATCCGTGAGATGGCGATCCTCACTCCGGCGCGTGGCCGACGAGGACATAGCCGACGCCCCGCCAGACGGGGATGAACTGCGCGTCGGGCAGCACGCGCCGCGCGATCGACGGGATGTCCAGGTCCCGGTAGCGCTCGACCATCTCGGTGAACGCGTCGCCCAGGTGCATCAGACGCGACACAATCCAGCGATCGAGCGACTCGAGCGCCCGGATGCCCAGCTTGTGGCCGAGCATGCGGTCGGTCAGGTTGGGCATCTCGTCGGAGATCACGATCGGCGCGCCGGGCCGGGCCACGCGGGCCATCTCGCGCAACGCGGCCTCGGGATCGTTGAAGTAATTGAAGGCGCCGATGCTCAACACCGCATCGAACTGCCGGTCGGCCAGGGGAAGCCCTTCGGCCTCGCACTGGGCCAGCCAGACGTGGCGGCCGGCGTTCTCCGCCCGGCGGCGGCAGGCGTCGAGCTGCGATCGCGAGATGTCCACGCCCGCGATCCGCCAGTCCTTCGGCAGCCAGTCGAGATACACACCATCGCCGATCGCCACGTCGAGCAGGTCCAGGCGCGGGCGGTCGGGCAAGTGCCGGAGCACGGCGTTCCGCGCCCGCCGCTCGCCGCCGTTGCAGAACCACGTGAACTTCTCCCAGAACCGGAACTTCGGCCAGAGCGGGCTGTCGTAGAAGTCCTGGGCGACGCCGTTGTTGTCCGCCGTCCTGTCCTTGACGATCAGGATCTCATCCTCGATCCGGTGGCTCGCGCCGCAGCCGCTACATTCCATGGCCGGCCCCGGCGAGGCCGGCGGCGCGAGCACGCCCCGGCAATTCGGGCAGCGCCAGATATCCCAGTCCCCCGCCCTTCGCGACGTCTCGACCTGCTCTCGGCTCGCCGTGGACATGTCCTGCCTCCCCCTCGATCACAGACCACCCCGATGGACATAACAGTATCCCATCCCGTGCCAGATCCGATGACGCGCGGCCTCGGGCCAGACCCGACCCGTCAGCTCGACGAGGTCCACGTCGAAGCTCAGAACCATCTCGATGAATTCGCGGTCGAGGCCCAGCAAACCGAGCCACCAGGCGTCGAAGGCGGGTACGCCGATGAGGTGGCCGAGCCCCGCACGATGCAGCCCGGGGACCTCGTCGGCGACGACGACCGGTCCGCCGGCTCGGGTCACCCGGCGCATCTCGCGCAGGGCGGTCTCGTGGTCGCGGAAATAGGTGAACCCGCCGATCGACCAGCAGGCGTCGAAGGTCGCATCCTCGAACGGGAGTTTCTCGGCCTCGGCCCAGGCCAGGCGGCCGGCCATCACCGGATGGCGTGCGATGCACGCCTCCAGCCGGCTCCGGGCGATGTCCACGCCGTGAACGGTCCATTCCGATGGCAAGAACGCGAGGTTCTCCCCCTCGCCGATCCCGACCTCGAGGCCCAGGGCGTCGGGCCGGTCCACCTGGAGGACATGGCGGAGGATCTGCATGCGCGCCCGGCGCACCCCTCCCTGGAGGACGAGGAAGCCACGCTCCCAGGGGCGGAACCGCCGCCAGCCCGGACCGTCGTAGAAGGCGGCGACGATCCGATTGCGGCCCGAGAGCGGGCCGATCGCCTCGAGGATGCCGCCGCGTGATGGATAGACTCGCTCGCATCGCGGGCAACGCCATTCCCCACCCAGTCGCGCGTCGCAGTTGATGCAACGCGCCCGTTCGACGATCGACGGCGCGGGTGCAACCGGTGCGGCGGACGACCGACTCATCGCGCGGATCCTCTCTCGGGGCAGCGAGTCTTCTAGAACTCGACGTGAAGCGCCTGGGGACCGAACCATCGCATCAACCGGTCGAACCAGCCGTCGGGCATGTATCTCAGGATGGCCAGGCCGATCCGCATGCTCCAGGGGAAGACGCAGTTTCGCGGGCGTCGCTCGATGGCCCGGACGAGGTAGCTCGCGGCTTCCTCGGGCTCGATCATCTTGACCGGCCGCTGGTAGGGGACCGATGTGCTCATCTGGGTGCGGACGAAGCCCGGACAGACGGTGGTGACCGTCACGCCGCGGCGGCGCAGGCCGGGCCGCAGCGCCTCGAGGTACGCGATCAGCGCGGCCTTGGACGCCGAGTACGAGATCATCCAGGGGAATCCGCGATAGCCGGCCATGCTGGCCACGCCGACCAGGTGGCCGCGCCGCGCGCGATCATCCCCGGCAGCACGGCCTCGATCGACTGCGCCACGCCGATCAGGTTGACCTCGAGCGTCTGGCGAAGCGTCGACGTATCCAGGTCCGGGACCATGGTGAGCGTGCCGATCCCGGCGCAGGCCACGAGGACCTCGATCGGCCCGATCGCGGCCTCGATCGACGCGACGGCGCGGAGCAGGCCATCGCGGTCGGTCACGTCAACGGCGGCCTCGGCGAGTGTCGCGCCCCGCTCCTTCAGGTCCTGCACGAGCGCGGCCAGCCCGAGGCCGTCGCGGTCGATCAGGCCCAGCGGCGTCCCCCGCGCCGCGAGGGCCATCGCGGTCGCACGGCCGATCCCGTGCGCCGCTCCCGTGAGCAGGACAACCGGCGGCTTGACGCGCATAGTCAACTCCTCGCCACCTGCGCCGGCGGCCGGGCCGCCAGCAAGTAATCATAGACCAGCTCGACGAACCGTTCGGGGTTCTCCTCCGGCGCGCGGTGCTTGGCGCCCGGGACCCGGACGTTCTCGCAATACGGCAAGTGCTCGGCCAGGTAATCGGCCGTCGCCAGGAACGGCGAATGCTCGCCGAAGAGGGCCAGCACCGGCCGGGTGACGCCGCGGATGAGGTCCGCGGTCAGCCCGGCCTCGGCCTTCGCGTCGTCGCCGCAGGTCGTCACCGCCAGCCGGAGCAGGCGGTTGACGCCCGGCAGGCCGACGGCCTGGCGGAATCGGAGCATCTGCTCCCCGTCGAGGTGCAGCACCTGGTCGAAGAACTTGCCGAGGTCGTACCAGTGTTCATCCGACAGGGTGACGCCCGCCCGGGAGGCCTCCTCGCGGAAATTCTGCCAGTGGCCCCAGCGACTCACGTCCTCCAGGTGCCGGAGCGCCGGAAAGCACGGGTCGGACAGCACGACCGCCTCGATCCGGTCCGGCCTGAGCGCGGCCGCGTGCATCGCGATCACCCCGCCATAGCTGTGGCCGACCAGCATGGCCCGGTCGATCTCCAGCGCGTCCATGATCCCCATCAGATCGCCCGCCTGCTCGGCCGACGTGTATCCCGAGGCCGGCACGTCGCTGTAGCCGTGCCCGCGCAGGTCGTACGCGGTCACCCGGAACGAGCGCCCGAGGATCCCCATCGCCCGGCAGAGCAACCAGATCGACAGGTCGCCCGTCACGCCGTGGATCAGCACGACGTCCGGGCCCTCGCCGGCCTGCTGGTAGTGGAAGTTCAGTCCGTTGGCGTGGATCCTGGGCATCTTAGAATCCTCTGGGCGGCTACGGGGCGGCGGACGAATCCTGGGTTCCCGGATTCCGCATTCCAGATTCCGGATTTGATTAGAGCGCTTCACACTTGCGTTGCGTGCGCCCGACCCCCCCTGACCCCCCCTTCTTAAGGGGGGGATCAAGATGGGCGGGCCTTCTTCCGTTTTCCCCCCCTTAAGAAGGGGGGGTCAGGGGGGGTCGAGGCTCCAGCCGCGCCTTGAGGCCAAACCATTTACGCCATCCATTCGTTAACCGCTCTAATTCAGGAATCGGGAATCTTGAATATGGAATCGTTCCCCCGCGTGACTTCACCCGCCCAGGTGAGCGCGAAGGAACGAGACCAGCTCGCCGATCGACAGGTCGCGGTCGGTTCGTCGGCCGATCTCGGCCATCAGGTCGTTGAACGGCAAGGCCCGGCGGTAATGCTGCTGCAACGCCTCGCCGAGCACGACGGCGTCGATCGACGCCAGGCCGAGATCGGCGAAGAATCGCGTGTCCTCGTCGATCGCGGTCGTCGGGGTGACTCCCATGCGATCCGCCAGGACCTGGGAGACAGCCGTCAGGATCTCTCCTCGCGTCGATACAGCCATCACGGTCCGGCTCCTTCTCGCAGGGTCAAGGCCCAGGCATACTCGCCCCGGCGGGCCGAGGCGACTCGCAGGGGTCTCGCGGACATCGAGTCGAGGCGCACATGCAGGGTGCCGCTCGGCTGATCGACGCGGACGACTTCGGCGGCGATCGTGCCTGCCGCGAATCCCGTGCCGGCCGCCTGGATCGCGGCCTGCTTGGCGCACCGGAAACGCACGGCCCATTCGAAGCGCGCCGGGCCGCTCCATCCGGACAGGAGCGCCCGTTCGCCCGCGGAGAACACGGGCTCCTCCGGACCATCGGGGCGAACCGGGATCGTGGCCACCGCGATGCCCGGTCGCGCCCGGGGCTCGCGCGCGGCGACCGCGACCGCGACCGCAACGCCCCCGGCCTCCGCGATCGCGATCGACGGCAGCGTCCGGTCGCTCGGGTAGTCGACCCGGGTCAAGATCGGCCGCCCCCGTTCGTCGGTGACGATGGCCAGGTCGGCCGGGTAGGTCGCCCCACGACCCTCGGCGCGCCAGAGCCGACGCGCGGCCTCCTTGGCGGCGATCCGGCCCCAGAGCCGGCGGGAGCGGACGTCTTCCGATCCGCCCAGGGCCAGGTGCTCGGCTCGTTCCGCCGGGCCGAGCTGCGTCTGCTCCAGCACGTCACGCCAGACGGGACGCCCCATGTCCGCCGGAGGGGCGAGCCAGACCGCTTTGATGGCCGGATCCGCTCCGTCCAGCGGCAACTCTTCACCGACGAAAACGTCCTGCGGCTGGCGGAAGACATCGCGATACCGGCTGGGCCAGTGGAACCGCCAGTCTTCCCAGTCGTGGAGCCGCATCCAGACGGTGCCATCCGGCCGGACGATCTCGGCCGTCACCCGGACGCGATGCCGCTGGACATCCTCGACGGAGATCCGGCACGCGACGTCGGCGCCGACCTCGGGCCGCTCGCCGTAGAGCTGGAGCGCGTCCATGCGGAGCGGGAAGACGACGTCCCCCTTGTCGGCGAGATAATCCAGGCCCCAGCAGCCGAGCAGGTGCGTGAAGCTATCGATGACGATCAGGTCGGTGTGGAGCATCGCGGGCCGGCCGGGCCGGAGCAAGGGCTCCCACGGCAGGACGCGCAGGACCCCGTCGATCCCGCCCGCGGAGAACTCGCCGACCTCGACCAGCGCCCGGAACGCCGGCCCGTGGAACAGCCATTGCTCGCCGTAGAGCGACTCGGCGGTGAACCGGCTGGACCGCGGATCATGCAGGTCCCAGCGGCTGGCCGGCGGCGACGGGGGAGTCGAGCCGGCGAAGACCGCGATGAGCTCGAATACGGGGCGCGGGGCGTCCGCGCGACCGTCGGGACCT
Organism: uncultured Planctomycetota bacterium; assembly: GCA_963815795.1. Taxonomy (GTDB): domain Bacteria; phylum Planctomycetota; class Planctomycetia; order Isosphaerales; family Isosphaeraceae; genus JAKAUH01. The sequence continues at coordinate 941,201 of CAWFIC010000019.1, forward strand.
CGATTGAAGAGGCCCACCCATACGCGTTCCTCGCCCGGCTCCGATGCTCGCTCGCGCCGGCCGCGCAGCTCCAGGACGACCGGCTCGTCCTCGTACCGGACCCATTTGTGGGCGTGGAGTTGCTCGAGCCTCGAGAGCACCAGCCCCGGCGTCACGACCAGCGCGGCCGCCTGCGCGGTCATCTCGGCCATCACCGCGAAAGGCAGGACGGGCAGCCCCTTGAGCGTCGGATCGAGGCCGGAGACGCGACGGCCCCCGAGCGTGTGAAGCTCGGCGATCGGGTCGGTCCCGGCATCCATCAGATAGACCGCCTCGACCTCATGGCCGGGGACGAGCTGCCGCACCTCGCCGACCCAAGGGCCGGGCACCGGGCCGGACGTCGTCGTCGTCGAGAGATCGCCCGGCGCGATTCCGGGAGGGCGAGGCTCCGTCCGAGCCGGCTGGCGACTCGGCTCGCCGGGAGGCTCGCCCTCCCAGGATCGTGCTGCGCCCAGGTAGGCCTCGATGACTGCCTGCTGTGTCTCGAGGAAGGCCCGCATCGTGCCCTGGAAGGTGAGCATCGCGGCGTCGAGATCGGCAGACAAATCCGGGTGGGCGGTGACCACCAATTCCTCGATCGGATCGGTGGCCGACGTCCATCGCGCGATCTGCGAGATTCCGTTGTGGTGAGCCGAGTCGATCCGTGTGGGCCGCGGCCGGACGAGAGAGCGGGCGGGCGATTCGGGCTCATGCCAGTCGATGCGACGCGGGCGCCGACGTGTGTAGAGGAACTCGGGGCGGAGCGGCACGGCCTGTGCGAAGAGTGCGGCCACCAGGTGGTCCAATTGAGTCAGACCGCTCCGGCGCGGGAGGTTCGCCGCGATGGCGAAGGCCGGCCGGCCGCGGAGGGTGTCCTGGACGAATCCGGCGAGGTTGCCCCGCGCTCCACGTCGATGAAGATGCGCAGGCCGTCGGCGTGCATGGCCTCGACGGTCTCGCGGAATGCCACCGTGCGCGTCCACTGGGAGACCGCCAGCTCGCGGATCGCTTCGGGTTCGAGCGGCATCCGCCCGCGCATGGCGCACGAGTAGACCGGGATCCGCTGGGGCCGGAAGCTCAACCGGCCGAAGAACGCCGACACCGGCCCGAGCACCGGGGCGAACGCCGGGGTGTGGTAGCCGCGCTGGAAGGGCAGGTCCTCCAGCAGGATGTTGTCCTCTCGCAGGCACCCGGCCACGCGCTCGACCTCCCCCGGTGGGCCGGCCAGGACGACCTGGTGCGGGCAATTGTCGATCGCCACGGCGACCTCGTGAGTGTCGACGGCCCGGCAGGCGGCCTCGACGCGGTCCCGCCCCGCCGCGACGGCCACCAGCCGCGCCGCCGGCACGTCCCCGGTCGAACTCCAGGCCGCGGAAGATCGTGCCGAGCGTGGCGAGCTGCCGCTCGAGCTCGCGGTCGGCCTCCAGGACGCCCGCCGCGGCCAGGGCCAGCAGCTCACCGCTGCTGTGGCCGACCACGGCGTCGGGTTGCAGGCCCAGCCGGGTCAGCACCTGGTAGAGCGCCCACTGCGCGCTCAGGACCACGTTCACGGCCGTCGGGGCCGACCAGAGCTCGGCGCCGCCTTCGGCGGCCGGCCCGCGGCCGAACAGGTACTCGCTCGGCGGCACAGCATCACCCTGCTCGAACGCGATGCGATCCGACGTGTCGAACAGCCGGCGCACCTCGGGGAAGTGCAAGCACAGGTCGGCGAGCATACCGGGATACTGCGACCCCTCGCCGGGGAACAGGAAGACCAGGCCCCCCGAGCGGCCGAGCGGCTCGTCCCAGTAGTACGTGCCGCGGCCGTCGCCGATCGCGCGACAGGAGCGGTCATCCAGCCGAGGCAACAGCGCGGCGAGCCGGCCGGCCAGATCGGCCGGGGACGCGGCCACCAGGCCCAGGCGGCTGCCGCACGCGGCATCGTGATCGGTGCAGTTGAGCGTATAGGCGATGTCCTTGAGCTCTGTGCGCGGGTGGCGCTGCAACCAGGTGAGGAGATCGCGCGCCGATCGGCCAGACCCGCTCGGTCCGGGGCGGAGAGCAGGATCGCTTCCGTTTCCCAGCGGAGCATCGCGCCCGGATGACCCGGCTCGGCGTCGGCCGAGGCGGCGTGCTCCTCGAGCACGGCCCGGCGCAGCTCCCGGCTGAGCCGATGGCCTTGACCTCGACGCGCCGCGGCGCCGCCGGGTCGGCGTGGATCCAGGGCCTGATGGCGTGCAGGTCCGGCGGCCGCACGCGGTGGTAGAGGGCGAGTGCCGCCTGGATCAGCCCGGCCATCCCCGTCGCGGGCGTCGCGCGGCCGAGAGGGCGTAACGCACGAATGGTCAACGCGGTCGGGCCTCGAGACCGGGCTGGGGCCTCGACCCCCCCTGACCCTCCCTTCGTCAGGGGGGGATGAACAGGGGCGAGCCGTTCCGAACGTCCCCCCCTTACGAAGGGCGGGGCAGGGGGGGTTCTCTCGGGGTGATGCAACGCGAGCGGTAGGCGCTCGAGCATCGCCGATGCTGCGTTAACGACTTCTTGCACGACCGCATAGATCCGATCGCCGTCACGCTCGGCGTCGAACTCGGCGCTTGAGAATCAGCGCTCCCGCGCCACGTGGGCGGTCGTCGGCATCGATGAACTCCTCCGCGACAACGGCAAGGTCGGCCTCATGCGTGGCTAGTGCCTGCGCCGCCCGTTCGAGCTTGACCAGAGGCGAGGCTCCAGCGGTGTCGTCCCAGTCGACGACGTGGACGCGCGGGCCGTCGAATTCACCGGGCATGAGCCCCGCGTCCTCGAGCGCCGCCGCCACGGCATCGATTTCGGAAGACGGCTCGGTCTCGTCGTCTTCGGCGCGCGGCAGCATCCCCGTCGCGGTCGGGTCGAGCCCGGCGTCCCGGCCTGCCAGGACGTTCTCCCAGTAGGCGAACAGGTCCGGCGCATTGGGGCGCCGGCAGCTCATGCCGATGATCGCGACATCGAGCGGGCGGGCCCGACTCATCGCAACGCCTCCGCCATCGGCTCGTCGATCACGATCGGTAGGGGATCCTCGAGCGTCCCCAGCCCGCCCGTATAGATGACTTCGACGTCCCCCTTGTGCCCGTAGCGAAGCTCGTCGAGGAGGAGCGTACGTCCGATCTCGGGGGCGATCATTCCCAGGCCGCGGCGGCCGAGATGACCCTCGAGCTGCGAGACCATGCCGACGCCCGACCACGGCCCCCAGTTCACCGATACGACTCGACCTGGCCAGCGGCGGTCGAGCCACTGCGCCAGCTTGTTGAGGATCTCGTTGGCCGCCGCGTAGTCCGACTGGCCGACGTTGCCGAACCGCCCGGCGATCGAGGAGAAGAACGCTGTGAACTTCAGCGCCTCGGGGCGGACCAGGCGGATCAGGTTGAGCGCGCCATCGACCTTGGTGCCGAGCACGCGATCGAACGACTCGGCTGTCTTCTCGCGGATCAGCTTGTCCTTGATGAAACCGGCACCGTGGATCAAGCCGACCGGGTCGCCGTAGCGTTCGCGCCAACCGCCCAGGGCGGCGGCCATGGCCGCCGGATCGCGGACGTCGGCGCGGGCGTACTCGACCGTCGCACCCGCCCGCCGGAGGATGGCCAGGTTCTCGCGAACCTCTCGGCGCGGCGCAGCGACTGGTAGCTCGCCTCGATATCGGCGGGGCCGGACGGACGGCCCGCGCGGCGGAGCCGCGCGTGCAGCGCCGCCTTGATCTCGGCCTCGCCGATCAGGAGGGCGGTGTCGGTGGGCTCCGATCCGGCCGGCTCGGGCGTGGTGCCGACGATCAAGAGCGTCGGCCGCCAGGCCCGGGCCAGCTCCGCCGCGACCAGGCCCGTGATCCCCCGCGCTCCGCCGGTGATCACCACGGGCTCGGCGGGTGTCAGCTCGATCGCCGGAGTCGCGCGAACTAAGGAGCTCACGACGGTCCGGAGCCGGATCCGACGGCCACGGTCGTAGCCGACCTCCGCCCAGCCGTCGACCGCGAACAACTCGTCGGCCAACCGGCCAGCCAGCGTGGCAGCCGGATCCTCCGGCGCCAGGTCCACGGTCCGACATCGGACCTTCGGCCATTCCCGGGCGAGCGTCTTGACCACTCCCGCGATGCCGCCGTGGCCGGGGAAGAAGCGCGGCTCTCCCCGGTCACCTCCCCACGCGAACCGGCCGCCCAGCGTCGTCGCCGCGATCAGGGAGGACCCTCCCCTCTCCGCGGCGGATTCCAGGTCGGGAACCGTCGCCCGGGCCAGCAGGAACAGGCCCTTGACGGCGTCGCCGATCCGGCCGGTCCAGTCCTCTCCGGTGGGATCCTCCGACGCCGGCTGGCCCAGCGGCATCGCGTGCACGATGCCGGCGATCGCGCCCCGCGACCGGACCTCATCCACCGCCGCCTCGATCGACGACGGCGACGTCCATTCGACCGGCCGCTCGCGGCTCCCGAGGATCTCCGCCGCGATGTCGTCGTCTTCTAGCCGTCGCGCCAGCTCCGCGGCCACGCCTCGGCCATCGTCGGTCACGATCACGCGACCGCCCGACATCAGACCGCGGCGATGACGCGGCGGCGGGGCCTCGACGGCCTCGAGCACCCGGCGCTCCACGTGCGAGGCTCGATCGAGTACGCGAGGATTCGATTCAAGGATTAAAGATTCAAGAGATTCCGGATCCGGCGAACATTGCTCAACGGGCCCCGATCCCTCCTCGCCGATCGGCCCGGCCGGCGCGACCATGCGCCCGACGATCGCGGCCAGCGTGCGGGCCCGTGCCAGGGCGTCCATCGCCTCGGGCGAGTCGGACGGCACGTTCAACGTGGGGAATTCGTCGCGGAGCTTACCCAGGATCTCGACGCGCTTGATCGAGTCGATTCCCAGGTCGGCCTCGATGTCCAGGTCGAGGCCCAGAGACTCGATCGGGTATCCCGTCCGGTCCCGCACGATCTCCAGCAGGCGCTCGGTGATCGCCGCCCGATCGGGCGCCGAGGCCTTGAGTCCATTCACGGACGCCGACGCCGTGGCCGGTGCCCCGTCACGACGGAACTTGCCGGCGACGGCGGGTTGGAGCGATCTCGGCGGAGCGGCGATCCGGGATCCGGGGTGCCACGATGGCGTCGCGTCACCGTTCCCATTCGAATGCTCGTATGCATCGCGCGGTTGGAGTCCCTGCTTCAGCCGGTCCGAATGATCGGATTCCGCCTGGAGTCGGGACTCCAGCGGGGCCGTCGTGTTGCCGTTCTGTTGGTGGGAGTGGTATCCCGCGGGAGCGGCAGCGTGGGTCGAGTCCGGGGCCGATGATGCCGGCGCGCGCGGCGGCGGCGCGACCGTTCAGATAGGCGAGCATCGTCGCCTTCTGGACCTCGAGGAAGACCTGCATGGTCTTCTGGAACGACTCGAGGACCGGATCGGCCTGTGGGTATGAGGACCGCGGAGCGGCGGGCGGGACCGGGGGTACGACGGGCGAGAGCGGAGCGGCGGGGGCTCCGGGAGGGTTGTGGTTCATGGCGGACTCCAGCTTTCCGTTGCCGATGCGTCGGATCGGGGCCGGTGCCCCCGATCCGGGCATGGGGAGGGGCAGGGCCGGCCCCGTGCCCAGACGGGTCGGCTCGGGCGCGGCGAAGGGCCGGGCCCGGCTCCCGTTGACGAGCCAGGTGGATGCCGTGGGCGCCTCGGCGAGGTCGCCCGGAGGGAGGCGATCGAGATCGAGCCGGCGCCGGACCCGGCCGTCGGTCAGACGCCCCAGGCGGAGCGGCAGGCCGGCGACAACAAGGCGCGCGATCCGGCGCAGCAGCGTGGACAGGCCCGGCGCCGGCGGTGCGTCGCAAGCGATCGCCAGGTGCGGCCGATCCTGCAAGACGGATTCAACAATCGAGGTCAGGATCGAGCCCGGCCCGACCTCGACGAACACGCGCGCCCCGTCGCGGTACATCGCCTCGACCATGTCGGCGAACCGCACGGGGCTGGCGAGGTGATCGCCCAGCCGCGCGGCGATGGCGGGCCGCTCGGCCGGGTAATGCGCGGCGTCGATGTTGGAGTACACCGGCCGATCCGGCGCCTGGCGGAGACGCTCCCCGGCCAGACGCGCGAACGGCTCCCGCGCACCGGCGACCATCGGCGTGTGGAAGGCGGACGAGACCGGGAGCCGTCGGGCGGCGATTCCGCGCGCGGCGGCGAGCTCGACGACGTCCTCGATGGCCGCGGCCGGCCCGGCGACGACGGTCTGCCGCGGTCCGTTCCAGTTCGCGACCACGACGTCGGGCACTTCATGGACGAGTCGCTCGGCATCGTCCGGACCCACCAGGATCGCCGCCATCGCGCCGTCGGCACCCCGACCGGCCTCGATCATCAGCCGGCCCCGCGCCGCCGAGAGCTCGGCCAGCTCGCGGGCATCCAGCACGCCCGCGGCGTGCAGCGCGACCAGCTCGCCGTAGCTGTGGCCTCCCACCACCTCGGGCTCCAATCCCAGGGCGCCGAGCAGCCGCAGCATCCCGACGCACGCGGCACCGATCGCCGGCTGGGCCGCGTCCGTTCGCGCCAGCGCCCGCCGCGCCTCCTCGCGGGCGTTGTCGTCGAAGGCCGGCGGAGGGAATACCAGGGGGCTCGGCGCGATGCCACCGTCGGCCCGCACGGCGCGGTCGAATTCCTCGAACGCCCCACGGACCTCGGGGAAGGCCACTGCCAGCTCGCGGAGCATTCCCGGCGCCTGGGCACCCTGGCCCGGGAACAGGAACGCCACCCGCGCGCCCGACCACGCCGGCTCCGCCGCATAGAAGATCCCCCGCGGGTCGTCTACCTCATTCCGGCCCTCCGCGACGGCCTCGCGCCAGCCGTAGCTTCTCGAGCAGATCCTCGTGCGAACCGGTGACGATCGCGAGGATCGCGCCGGGCTTCGCGTTCCCCGCTCTCGTCTCTCGAGAATGGATCAGAGTGTGCGACAGCTCGCGGAGCGCGGGCCGCGCGCCGGCCTCGAGGGCACGGGCCAGGCGATCGATCGGCGCGATCAGGCCGGCCGCCTGCTCCGCCTCGAAGACCATGAGCTCCTCCGGCCAGTCGGGGAGCGCCGAGGCAGGCGCCGGGGTCGTGTTGCGGTCGTATTCCTCGAGGACTGCGTGGAAGTTGGTCCCGCCGAAACCGAAGGCGCTGACGGCCGCCCGCCGTGGTCGGTGATCCTCGGCATGGAGCCATGGCTCCGCCTGAGTGCAGAGGCGGAAGGGGCCGTCGCGCAGGTCGAGCTTGAGGTTGGGCGCCTCGATGCCGATGGTCGGCGGCAGGACCTTGTGATACAGCGACATCGAGGCATTGATCAGGCCGGCCAGCCCGGCGGCGCACTTGGTGTGGCCGATCAACGACTTCACCGAGCCGACGACGCAACCTCGCACGCCGGTTCCGGCGTCGCCGAAGACTCGACTCAGGGATTCGAACTCGACCGCGTCCCCCAGCGCCGTGCCCGTGCCGTGGGCCTCGACGTAGCTGACCGTCGCCGGCGAAACGCCGGCCTTGGCATAGGCCCGCTCGATGGCCCGGACCTGGCCCTCGACCACCGGCGCGGTGAGTCCCCGCGCGCGGCCGTCGCTCGAGGCGCCTACGCCCTTGATAACCGCGTAGATCCGGTCGCCGTCGCGCTCCGCGTCGGCCAGGCGCTTGAGCACCAGCGCGGCGACGCCCTCGCTGATCACGATGCCGTCGGCTCCGGCGTCGAACGGCCGGCACCGCCCGCGCGGCGAGAACGCCTGCGTCTTGCTGAACGCCAGGTAGGTGAACGGGTTCTGCACCGTGTCCACGCCGCCCAGGATCACCATGTCGGCCGCGCCGGTCTCGAGCTCGCGCACGGCCAGGGCGGCCGCCGCCAGCGACGAGCCGCACGCGGCGTCGACCGTGTAGTTCGCGCCCCCCAGGTTCAGCCGGTTGGCGATCCGGCCGGCCGTGACGTTGAGCAAGAAGCCGGGGAACGAGTCCTCGGTCCACTCGGGCAACTGGCCGCGACATGCCTCGATCGCCGCGCGGCCGCCGCCGGGGATGACCGTATCGAGCATCGGCAGGTACGAGCGGAACGCATAGCCCATCGCCAGTTGTGCCGCACCGCCGCCCATGCCCAGCACGACGGCCGTTCGCTCGCGGGCGAACGGCCGCTCGGCGTAGCCGGCATCGCCCAGCGCCGCGCACGACCTCCAGGGCCAGCAGTTGGGCCGGCTCGATCGACGGCAGGCTCGTCGGCGGCATGCCGAAGCGCAGGGGGTCGAACGCAACGTCCGGCAGGAACCCGCCCCATTTCGAGATGATCTTGTCGGGCGCCTTCGGGTCGGGGTCGTAGTACAACCGCCAGTCCCAGCGGTCCGGCGGGACCTCGGTGATCGCGTCGACCCCGCGCAGCGTGTTGGACCAGAACCGCGCCAGGTCGCCCGCGCCGGGAAGACCGCCGACATGCCGATGATGGCGATGTCCGAGGGGTTCGGCCTGCCTTCGCACTCGCTCGCGGACACGTCCACTCCCTCGATCTCGCGGTCGAGAGAGGCCGAGCTGTCCACGGCGATCTCGCGGTGGAGCTGCGCGATCGTCGTGGTCGCGCCCCGCAACGTGGCGGCCTCGCCGAGCATGTACAGGCCGTGCGCCTGCTGATACGCGACGTCGACGGCCGAGAGCGGCGCGGTCGTTCCGTCAACCCGGTCGATCCCCTTGGCGGCCACGCGAAGCCGGCCCACGTTCAAGGATTCGAGCGCGTCGCGCACCTCTTCGACCGGCCGACCCTCGGCGATCAGGCGGCGGCGCTCGTCGTTGAAATGAGAGACGAACGGTGTGGGGCTGACGCGCACCTGGTGCCCCGGCCCGGACTCGAGCAGCACCGTCTCGCCGCAGCGGAGGGCTTCCTCCTGAAAGCGGCGGACGATCGCGCCGGTCTCGACCGCCTCGCGGGTGAAGAGATAGGCGGTGCCGGCGAGGACACCGACCTTGACCCCGCGCGCCGCCATCGGGCCGGCCAGTGCCGCGACCATCGTCCCGGAACGGGCGTCGTGGATACCTCCCGCGAAGACCAGGCTGATCTCGCCGGCCGGGATGCCGCGGTCGATGGCGTCGGCGACCACGGCCGCGGCTTGCTCCCACAGCACGAAGCTCGACCGCGGGCCGACGTGTCCGCCGCATTCGCGCCCTTCGAGCACGAACCGGCGGTGTCCATCGCGGAGATACTGGTCCAGGAGGCCGGGCGAAGGGACGTGCAGGAACGTGCGGATTCCCCGTCGTTCCAGCCCGACGGCCTGGTCGGGGCGCCCGCCGGCGATCAGGGCCCAGGGCGGCCGGACCTCGCCGACCGCCTCGAGCTGTTCGGCGCGGAGCTCGGGCGGGACGAACCCCAGGATTCCCACTCCCCAGGGCCGGCCGGCCAGCCGGGAGTCCGTTTCACTCAAGAGCGCCCGGACGTCGGCTCCACGGAGCATCGACAGGGCCACGAACGGCAACCCGCCGTCGCGGGCGACCGCCTCGGCGAACGGCGCCACGTCGCTGACCCGCGTCATCGGGCCTTGCAGGATCGGGTAACGCGTGCCGAGTTCGGCCGCCAGCGGCGATCCCTCGGCCAGCGGCCGGGCCGTCCGCGCCGCGTTGATGCCGTCGGCGATCGACCGCTCGACCGCCTGGACGATCCCGCCGACCGTGACGTACTTGCGGGCCAACCGCGCGGCCAGCGCGGCATCCTGGCCGACGGGTGGGCACTGTCCTTCCCCCCAGCCGACGACCTCGGCGACGGCCGACTTCCAGGCCGCTCCCCCGGCCTCGGCCGCCTCGCGCAGCCGGGCGATCGACGGCGAGCCGGGCATCGCGAAGACGCGCACTCCCGCATCCGCCCCCGACACCACGACCGTCGTCTCGCTGCCGTCCCAGCGCTCGATCCGTTCGCGCCACGTCTCGCCGATCGGCGACTCGCGGGCCAGCAACAGCGCGCCGTCCAGGACCACACCGGTCGCCCCCGCGGCGACGGCCCCCGCCGCCACCCGCTCGCCGACCCCGCCTCGCACCCAGACCGGCAGCCCGGTTTCCGCCAGTGCCGCCTGGAGCAAGACGAATGACGAATCCGACCCGCACCGGCCTCCCGCCTCCTGTCCCGACACCATCAGACCCGTTGCACCGGCCGCGATCGCGCGCCCCACTTCCCCTCGCGATGTCGCCTCCGCCAGCACCAAGCGCCCCGCATCACGAACAGTATGAACCACGTCCTCAAAGCGCGAACGTCCTTCAATCCCAGATCCTACCGGAATACAGATAACCCCTAAATCCTGCACATCACGCAATACACCCCAATTTTCCAGGACACCGACCGCCGACATACGCAACCCGAACGGGTGGCGAGCTAACCGTCCCAGGCTGATGATTGCGACCGTATCCCGCGGGTCAGTGAAAGGGCAATCCAGCATACCAAGCACCGATGCCCTACAAGCTGCCGCTACAACGTTAATGCCTCCCGGTCCGTTAGGTGCGAGCGCCACGACCCTCGGCAGTATGCTTTTCGTCACCGCTGCTTCCCTCCCAGGCGACTAGGCTATTTAGGTAATATACCCGATCCTTGCGTTCATCCGTTACATCTCAGGGATTCACGTAGTCTGGGTTGAATGGAATCTTGCCGGCGCTGCCGTAGATCCGGAAGACTCGAAAATGGCGAGATCTGTGGATTGCAGCGAATCTGCGGATGTGCTCTAAAGCGAGGATTGGTAGGATTATCGAAGGCCCTGGTCGCGACGGCCGGATGGGTTGTGAAATGGCATGGAATGATCTCTTGGACGGATCCCGCCCCACGAACGAAGGCGGGTGATCTCGGGCGGGACGAACCGATCGTTCGAACGCTTTCCGGCTAGAGCGGTTAACGAATGGATGGCCGACGTGGTTCGGCCTCGAGGCCGGGCTGAAGCCTCGACCCCCCCTGACCCCCCCTTCGTAAGGGGGGGACGGAGAGAGGTCCGCCCCTCTTGATCCCCCCCTTACGAAGGAGGGGATAGAGGGGGTTTCCTCGTGTCGCTGCAATGCAAGCGTTAAGCGCTCTAAAGTCGGATCGATCATCGGCAGCGTCGATACCGTGAGTGGCGGGGGGATCACGACTCGGGCGAGCCTCTCAGGAGGGGAGGGATCGATGGAGCGGAAGGCCGGTCGGAGCCGTGCGTCTCTGCACGCGAGGAAGCTTTTTGCAATTCTGGTGCCCATCATCGGGTTAATCGGCTGGCCGGGGCGGAGTGCGGCCTCGGATCCGGGGGTCGCGCTGCTGGCGGCGCAGGCGATGGGATCCCAGCCCCGGCTGGTGCAATTGACGGCGGCGACGCGGATCGGGGACGCTCCGCCGGAGGGATGGAGCCACGTGGTCCTCAGGTCGGTCCCTCGGCTGGCCTCGGGCGACTGGCGGGACTTGCCCCAGATGGGCAACCAGGCGGCGACGATGTTCCGTACGGTGATCCTGGCCGACGTGCAGCCCCTGGGCCTCGACAAGCAGTTCATCCTCTCGCGGGTCGGGCTGGCGATGTGCGTCCCGGCCCGGGATGGCAAGGACGATGACATCGTCATCGCGTCGGATCGCGTGGAGGCCCTCGGCATGAGGCTCTCGACGGTCGAGCAGATGGTCCTCGATGCGGCCGAGGCCGAACTCGCCGAGTCGCGGATCATCGCCTTCACGTCGAGTTTTGCACTGATGCGATCGCCCGTGACCCTCGTCGTCGCCGGCAAGCACCACAAGGTTGACCTGTATTATGCCTTCTGCGTCGACCCGACGACGGGCCGGCTGCGGGTGGGCGTCTGGTCGATGTGGCCCGGTGACGTCAAGAAGCAGCCGCCCCCTCCTTCCGTGATCGACCTGGCGCCGAAGACGAAGTTCGATTGCGCCCTCGACGTTCAGGCCAAACGGGTGGTCGGCATCCCGATTTCCTGGTCATTTGCGATCCAGAAGCTGCCGCCCGGCCACGCGATCCCGATCAAGGGAAACAAGCCGATGGGCGAGAAGATCGTGGCGATCACCAAGCATCCCAGCGACGTCAATAGCGAAGAATTCGAGCGGATGCTCCGCAGTCTCCTCTTCGCCCCTCGCCCCGCCGCGGCCGGCAAGACCGCCAAGGCCTCGACCAATCGGCAGACGCCGACGAGATAGAGCGGTTAACGAATGGATGCCGTACATGGTTTGGCCTCGAGGCGCGGCTGGAGCCTCGACCCCCCCTGACCCCCCCTTCTTAAGGGGGGGATCAAGATGGGCGGGCCCTCTTCCGTTTTCCCCCCTTAAGAACAATACCGTTGAAATGGGCGCAAGTCACAGCCTCCTGTTAACTTGGGGTTGCTCAGGACCCAAGCCACAAGGAGGCCGCGACTCGCATGCCACGAGGACATTGCACCCTGTTGCCCGATGACACGGGCCGGATCCTGGATCGCCTGGCGGGACTCGAACAGGTTATCCCGCCCGAGGCGGTCCGCCAAGCCCTCCAGGACACCGGACGTATCAATCCCCGGAGCTGCAAGCTGACCCACCAGGTCGTCTGCTGGGTCGTCCTGGCCATGGGGCTGTTGACCGACTTGCCGATCCGCCAGGTCTTCAAGCATGCCCGCCGCCTCCGCGTCGGCGAGGAGACCCCGGATCGCTCCAGCCTCTGCGTAGCCCGGCGCCGCCTGGGCATCGCCCCGATGCGGCACCTCTTCGAGCACGTCGTCCGCCCGCTGGCCCGGCCCGAGACGCCCGGCGCCTTCTATCGTGGCCTCCGCCTGATGGGGATCGACGGCACGGTCCTCGACGTCCCCGACTCGGACGCCAACGCCGCCGCCTTCGGCCGGCCCTCCGCCGGGCCGCGCGGCGATGGGGCCTTCCCCCAGGTCCGCAAGCTCAGCCTGGTCGAGTTGGGGACTCATGTCGAGGTCGCCTTCGTGGCCCGATCGATCGCCCATGGCGAACAGTCGATGGTCGGGGCCTTGCTCCGCCATCTCGGCCCCGACATGCTCCTGCTGTGGGATCGCGGCTTCTTCAGCTATGCCCTCTGGAAGGAGGTGACGGCGCGGCGAGTGAAGATCCTGGCGCGGGTGACCAGCCGGTTGATCCTCGAGCCGATCCGTGATCTGGCCGACGGTTCCTACCTGGCCCGGATCTATCCGACGCCCGAGGATCGCCGCAAGGATCGTGATGGGATCATCGTGCGAGTGATCCGCTACACGCTCGACGACCCGCGACGGGTCGGCCACGGCGAGGTCCATATCCTGATCACGAACCTGTTCGATGAGGATCTGTACCCCGCCGAGGAATTGATCATCTTGTATCATGAGCGATGGGAACAGGAACTGGTCTACGATGAGCAGAAGACCCACCAGGACCCGCGGCGGGCGACCAAGCCGGCGCACCTGCGGAGCGGGACGCCGGCGGGGGTGATGCAGGAGATTCTACGCGTTGTCGCTGGGCCACTTCGTGGTCCGGGCGCTGATGTACGAGGCGGCATCGGAGGCCGGGCTGGACACCGATCGGTTGTCGTTCACCGGCTGTTTCCAGATCCTCAAGTGCCGGCTGCCGGAATGCGACAGCTCGACGCCCGGGCGATTCGAGCGGTGGTACCGGGGGCTGCTGTGGGAGATGCAGCGGGAGCGGACCGACGACGAGGTCGCCGTAACCGGATCAATCCCCGGGTGGTCAAGCGAAAGATGTCCAAATTCAAGAAGAAACGACCTGAGCATCGACACCTCCCGCCCTTGGAGAAAACCTTTGCAGAGACGGTGGTTATGCTCCGTTAAACGGTATTGCCCTTAAGAAGGGGGGGTCAGGGGGGGTCGGGCGCACGCAACGCAAGTGTTCAGCGCCTCAGGATCCCGCAGGAGGGGACGTCCCCCCGGTCGGACGTCCCCTTTGTGGCAGGAATCACTTCTTGCGGCGCCGCACCAGCTCCCGACGCAGCGTGCGGATCTGGTCCTGGGCCACGACGCTGAATTTCGACCGCAGGATCGGCGCACCCTGGAACCACTCGCGGGGTTCGACGAAGGCCCCGTGCATCTCGACCAGGAGCGTGCCCGGCTTGGAAGCCAGTCGGCTGATCTTGGTGTAGCTGATGCCGCCGGGGTAAGGCTTCGAGGCGCCGCTCGCGCCACTCGCCTCCTTCCCGCCTCCGACCGGCTTCCAGCCGTTGGCGAAGGGCCCCGGCTTGTCGAACGCCGGGTCAGTCCGCGGCCACCACGATCGAGTCTTTGGACCGGGTCGCCATCACCTGGTTCGTCACGTCGAACTCGATCCGGTCGAGCAGTCGGCCGTGGATGTGGGCGTACCACGTGCCCGGCCCCGGCCCCTCCGGCCGCGAAGGTGGCGCAATCCCCGCCGCGCGGATGTCCTCGGGTTTCAGCAAACGGGTCCGCATGACCATGTTACCGGCCTCGACTTCCTTCTCGTCGGCCTTGTTGGCTTCGTTGGCGGGGTCGATCTCCGCGATGTCCCCATACACCACGAACCAGAGGTCGATGACCCGGATCGTCGCGTCCCCCGCCTTGACGTCGTGCACCTTGATGATGTAGGGGGCCGTGACCGAGTTGCGTACCAGCTCGTCGAGCCTTTGATCCGAGCCGGCCACCTCTCGCAGCGCGGCGCGCTGGACCTCCGGGGCCTGGTCGTCGCGTAGCCGTGGCTCGGGCAGCTTCACCGTCACCCCATTCGCCGTTAACCCGTCCCGGAGCACACCGAGATAGACAGCGTTCCTGGCATGCTCGGGCTCGATGCGTGCCGCCTCGTCACTCAGACCCATCATCGCCATCACCATTGCAGTCGCGACGCCGAACATGAGATCGTCCTCCTTTCGCGTTTTTCCGGAGTCAATGGTCATAGCGATTTTGGGGCCAAGTTTGCCAACCGGGTGGACGATAGTAAAACGAGGTCGGTGATGCCCGGGCGCTTCGTCGTCCGGTCGCACCGGGGAGGAGAGGTGCTGCGATGCAGGACGATGGCGCCCAGCGGCCCCGGGCGATCCTCCGACTGCTGGCCGGCCTGACCGTGTTCAGCCTGGCCGGTTGTGGCCATGTCTTGCCCATCGCCGCCACGTTCCGGGGGGATGCCGGGATCACGGCCGACGCCAATCTCCGCGGTGCGGTTGACGTCCATCTGCCCCCGGTGGAGATGAAGCTCCCCACCGCGGCCGACCCGGGCGAGATGGTCGCGACGATCGTCCAGGCCGGCAAGGGGCCCGCGCCGCACCCTCGGATCGCCCTGGTGGATGTTGACGGCGTGTTGCTCAACCAGAATTATGGCAGCTTGTACGCGGTCGGCGACAACCCGCTGGCATCATTCCGCGACAAGCTCGACGTCGCGGCGCGCGACCCGGCGGTCGTCGCGGTCGTGCTGCGGATCAACAGCCCGGGTGGCAGCGTCACGGCCTGCGACGTCATGGCCGAGGAACTCCGCCGGTTCAGGGCCGAGACCCGCAAGCCGGTCGTCGCCTGCCTGATGGACCTGGCGACCTCGGGCGCCTACTTCATCGCCGTCGAAGCCGATCGAATCGTCGCCCATCCCACCGGATTGACCGGCGGACTGGGCGCCGTGTTCAATCACTACAACCTCCAGGATGCGATGGCCCAGCTCAACGTCGTGATCGACCCGGTGAAGGCGGGGGCCAGGATCGACATGGGGACCGTCACCGCACCCCTGGACGACGAGACCCGGGCCATGATCCAGAAGATGACCGACGCCTACCGCGATCACCTGCAGAAGCAAGTCCACCGGCGGCGCACCGCCATGACCGCCCGGGACTGGCAGGCCGTCGCCGATGGCCGCGTCCTGCTGGCCTCGCAGGCCCTCGAGCTGCATCTGGTCGATCGACTGGGCTATGTCCATGATGCCATCGCCGAGGCCGAGCGTCAGGCCAGCGTCACCGGCGCCGAGGTCGTCCTGTTCCACCGCGCCGGCTATCCCGCCCACTCGCTCTACGCCATCACGCCCAGCCCGGCTCCCCTGAGCGAGGCGATCCCGCTCAGCTATCCCGGCCTGGATCGATCGCGGTTGCCGACCTTCCTCTACCTGTGGCAAGCGGACCCGACGATCGTTCGCCCCGGTGCGCGATGAGCAGCCAGGACATGTCGATCCCGCCGCCGTCGGACCTCAAGGCACCTCCCGTGCCGTGGGACGGTCGCGAGCCGGACCCTTCCGGCTGGCCGGTGCTGGTGACCGGGGCCGGCGGCTTCGTCGGGGGTCACATCGCGCGCGAGCTGGCCGGCGCGAGGCACCGGGTGCGCGGGCTGACACGCCGGCCGCCTCGGATCGAGCCCGGCGATCCGACGATCGATTGGCTGGTCGGCGACCTGCGCGACGCCGGCGTGCGACGCCAGGCCCTGGCCGGGGTCCGCGGCGTGATCCACGCGGCGAGCTGGGTCTGCCTGGGCCTGGACCCGCACGGCACCAGCCAGGTGATCAACGTCGAGGCGACCACGTCGCTGCTGGCCGAGGCTGCCCGATCCGGGGTCGAGCGATTCGTCTACACGTCGACCCTGTACACCATGGCCGCCGGCACGGCGGACGAGCCGGCCGACGAGTTCACGGCATGGAATCTCGGGCGCGTGGAGTCGCCGTACACGCGGACGAAGCGCGAGGCCGAGCGGCGGGTGCTGGAGGCGAGCGGTCCAGGTCTCTCGACCCTCGCCATCTGTCCGGGGATGGTCATGGGGCCGCGCGATCTCAAGCCGACGTCGACGATGATCGCCCGGTCCCTGGCGCGGTACCGGATCGTGGTGTTGCCGCCCGGCGGGATCCCGATCGTCGACGCCCGGGTGCTGGCGACGGCCCATCGCCGGGCGCTCCTGGGCGGCGGCAGCGGCACTCGGTACGCGGTCGTCGGGCCGTACTTGAGCTATCCCGAGCTGGCGGCGGTGGTGGCCTCGATCGTCGGGCGGCCCAGGCGAGTGGTCGCTCTCTCCGATCGCTGGGAGCTGGCCCTCGGCCGCGCCGCGGAATGGACGGCGCCCCTCGTCCGTCGGTGGATCCCCGACCTGTCGCGCCAGCTCGTCGCCGGGGGATTCCTCCGGCTGCACGTTAACGGCCGGCGAGCCGACGTCGGCTTCGGCTTACAGCATCCGCCGGCGGCCGAGTCGATCGCGGCGAGCCTGTCGGCTTCAGTTCGCCGCTCTCCGCGCGAGGGCTCAACCGATCCAACCGTTCTCTCATGACCTTGACCGTTCGCTGGACCTGTCGCCATCATTCATGATGACGGGGCTAGTAGTACAGCGCAAGGAACTATCCAGTATCCCGCAACCTTAGATTCCGGGCCTTGGCGTGGCACGCACTGGCGATGCGGTTCCGCCGCTGGCGCCATTCCGAGAGCTTGATCGCCCGCCGCTCGGGCTGCTTGGGCGTGGGTGGGGCGAAAATGACTTGCAACAGTCTTCGGGCATCGGGCAACGTCATGCCGGTCGCGTTTTTTTTTCCAGCCGCCGCGTTTGCAGCACCAAGAACCAAAGCGCCAACATGACCAAGGTCATGTGGTGGTGGAAGCCGCGCCAACCACGAACCTCGTAGTCGTCCAGCCCCACTTCCTGCTTGCCCCGCAGAAAACAGTCCTCAACGGGCCAGCGGTTGTGCCCCGCTTGCGCCAGCTCCAACAGCGGGCAATCCGGCCTCGCGTTGCTCAGGTAGTACTTGACGTAGGATGCTTGATCACAGCTACGCTCGATCACCAGCCACAGCTCCGGCCCCGGCAGATCGTCCCGCTCGGCCACCAAACGGATCGCGGCGAAGTGCGCCACTTGTGTCCCTTTGGTCCCCTCGCGAAAACGCAGCCGCTTCCAGGCGCCGGCCGGCAACGCGGCCGCGATCTCCTCGACCGTTCGCGGGTCCGGTTGGCCCGGTGCGACCCGCGGTTTGCTCCGGGGTCGGCCCCGGCCCCGCCCTTGCGGCTCGTCCACCTTGGGGCGGCGCAACCAACCGCGGCACGTCTTGGGGACCTCGCCGATATAGCGTTCGCCCAGTTCCTCCAAACCACTGAGGAACTCGGGGTCCTTGCCATAGCCCTCGTCGAACGTCACCCAGCCGTGGCGGATCCTCGGTCCGACGGTACGGATCAGCTCCAAGGCCAACTCCGGCTTGGTGCGAAAGACGACGTCCTCGGGCACGCCGGCTTCTTGTCGGCGCGCGGCATCGCTGGCCCATTCCTCTTGCGGCAGATACAACCGTTCGTCCAACAGCGTGTGACCTCCGGCACTGGCGTAGGCCAGGTAGACGGCCACCTGGCAGTTGTCGATCTTGCCGGTCGCCCCACAGTACTGCCGGGCCACGCCCACGCTCTTGTCGCCACACTTGGGGATGCCCGACTCATCCACGATCAGCGTCCCCGCTTCGCTGCCCAGTTCCTGGTCCACCCAGCCGACCAGTTCCTCACGGAGCGGTTCGTCAGGCCAGGCCGACTGTCCCAGGAAAACTTGAGTCATCCGGACTTGCGAAGGATCGCCGTGGACCTTCAGGGCGATCGATTCCGCCGTCTTGGTGCTTTCCGCATCCAAGAGCAAACCGCGGAGATACGCCTTGGCCCGTTCTTTGCGGCTCTCCGTTCGCTGGTCATCCACCAGCAGCGGGGTGAACCGGTCCGCGAATTCCTCGAAAAGGGGCAACGCCTGCCGCAGGTCTTTGGGGGTCATCGAGGGCCTCCATGCTGGCCAGTCACCGATCGCATCGGGCTTCGAGGTCCGACCAGCCTACCCAAACCGCTCCTGCGGGAAAAGATCAAGTTTCTTGGTGTACTACTAGAGCGGTTAACGAATGGCTTGCCCACGCGGCTCAGCCTCAAGATCGGGCTGGGGCCTCGACCCCCCCCGTTCGTTAAGGGGGGAAATTGAGGGAGGCCCGCCCCTCCGAATCCCCCCCTTACGACGGGGGGGTCAGGGGGGTTCTGTCGCGTCGGTGCAATGCAAGTGTGAAGCGATCTAGAGAAGGGGAACACGTACGCAACTCCTGAGGCCGGACATCGGGGCGCGGCCCACCTGATTCTCACGAATCTTCACCGCAGCGCCTTCACGACGTCGGCCGCGTCCGCGCCGTGCAGGACCTTGATCGCAACGCTGGCCCCGAGCAGGCCGAAGGCCCGGGTCGCGGGTTGGTACACCTCGTGAAGCCGGCCGGCGTCGAGGCGCCGGCCGCCGCCCGAGACCCCTCCGGCGATCACCACCCGGCGAGGAGCGCCGAGGGCCGCGAGGTTCGGAACATCACCGACGTCGCGCAGCAAGCCAGGGACCATCACGCCGAGGCGCTGGCCCCGGTAGGGCTCGTCCGAGACGTAGCTGGCGAGCGACCCGATCGCCGCGACCTTCGAGACCCTCGGGTCGATCGCCGCCGCGGCGAGCGCCACCAGGCCGCCGGGCCCGACGCCGATCAGTGCCGTCTCGCGCGGGCGGACGCCGCCGATCGTGCCGAGGGCGTCGAGCAGCCGGCGGACGTCGTGGACCCACTGACCCATCAGCGGGCGGCCGATCCAGAGGCCCCACTCGGCCGAGTTGTGGTCGGGGGCGTGCCCCACGCCGTCGGATGGCACGGCGAGCCGGCCCGTGGCGCGGAGGTCGAGGGTCACGAGGGACCATCCGTCCTGGCGCAGCGCGGCCGCCAGCGGGTTCGTGCGCGCCGTCTCGCCACCCTCGAGGTCGAGGAGGACGACGCGGGGCGCGTCGGCTTCCCTTCCCGGCTCGATGCCGGCCGCCAGGCGCAGGCCCGGCTCGGGCTCGAAGCGGACGAGCCAGGCGCGGCCGTCGGCCTCCATCCGCGGGGAGATGCGCGGGCCGTCGGGGAAACCTCCGAGCGCCGCCACGAGCGCCGCGCGGCGTCGCTCTGCATCCGCCTTCCACGCAGCGGGGTCGGTCGGGACGGCCCTTGCGCCAGCAGCCTCCGCCCCTCGGCCGCGGCGTACTTCGGCAGGGTCACGAAGTCGTCGGGGCGGGTGTCGCCCGGGAAGCAGCGGAGGGCCTCGGGGTCCTCGGTCTGGATCGCCGGCTCGGCGATCGGGGCGCCGTCCGCCCGGCCGGCCAGGTGGTGCGTGAACCAGCCGTAGGCCGCCTCGCGCATCGCCCTGTTGTAATCGTGGCCCGACTCGAAGACGGCATGACGCAGGTTCCGCGGTGATCCGTACAGGCGGTAGAGGGGCTCCAGGCCGGCGATCGTCTTCCTCGCCTCGGCGACCGAGAACTGGAGGGCGTCCCTCGTCGCGTTGACGACCATCAGGGGCTTCGGCGCGGCGAGGCCGAGGACGCCCCACTCTTCGGTGAACGTCAGGGCTCCGGGGACGAGCTCGCACAGGCAACAGGCGGTGCCGAGGTAGCTCTGGTAGTTGCCCACGGAGCAGACGGGGACGGCCGCCTTCAGGCCGTCGATCATCGCGATGGCGTACATCGTCTGGTTGCCCCCGCCGCTGGCGCCGGTGACCCCGACGCGGGCGGCGTCGACCTCGGGCCGAGTGGCCAGGTAGGCGAGGGCCCGGGCGTTCTCGTAGACCTGGAGGCCGGCGAGGGTCTGGCCGGTGGGAAAGAGGGTCGCGGCGGTCATCTCGCCGTGGTACTCGCCGAGCGCCTTGCCGACGGCCCGCTCGCCGGCGCCGAAGGCGTCGACCGCGAGGACGGCGAACCCGAGCTTCGCCGCGCCGATGCAGCGGGCCTGCACGACCGGGTCCTGCTTCGCCCCGCGCCAGTGGCCGTGGACGGCCAGGATCGCCGGGTGCCGGCCGGACGACTTCGGCAGGTAGAGGTTCGCGGTCATCCGGACCCCGGGGAGCGTCTGGAACGTCACCTTCTCCACGCGGTAGCCGTCGCGGTCGAGCGTGCCGTGGTTCGCCGGATCGAGCGGAGGCGGCGGGCCGGGGACCGGCCCCAGCGCCCGGGCCAGGCGCCGGCGGATTTCCGGCCGGAGGTCCGTCCAGTCGGCCAGCGACCGCGGCGGGGCGTCGCCGGCGCGCAGGGCGACGGCACGGGCGCGGACGAACGCGAGGTACGCGTCGCCCCCGCCCGGCTCGTCGGCGATGGCGGTCGGGGAGATGGCCAGGGCGAACGCCCCGACCAGGGTCCACGAGACGGGAAAGCGGCGGACTGGTGCCGCCGGGTCGGTCGTTCGGGTCATCGGAGGGCCCTCGGCCAGCGCCGCCGCGCCGGGCGGTCGACCGGCCGGGCCGCGCGGAGTTCGTGCGCCAGTTTGAGGCCGCCGGCAACGGGAATCAATGGGGGAGAGGACCTTGACGCGCCTCCGGCTTTTCGACCGTCTACGACGCCATTCGACCGCTCCCACTCGCGGCGCGAAACATGCATGCCCTTCCGAAGGAAACAGACAGCGGCACGATGCGGTCGTTGACAACGGCCGGACCTCATCTTACAGTTGTCAGATAGACTACACGGTCATTTCGGTCTACGCCGCGAGACGCGGAGGTTCTCGTCATGTCGTTCCTGAGGCGCGTTGCGGGCGTGGCATCGCTCTGGCTGCCGGTCGTCGCCGCGATTTTGGTCTGTTGCGCCGTGAGTGCCTGGCGGCAAGGTGGGCAGCCGCAGCCGGAGGCGACGGTCCCGGCCCCGCCGTTGCGGCCGGGTGAATGGCGTGGTCCGTCGGCGGATGAATTGATCGATCGCTTTCAGGCGAAGGCGCCGCATTCCGCCCGTCGGGCGAGCTTGATCGAGTGAATCAATTCATAGTTTAATAGTTTAATATGTCATGTGGATCGGCGTCGAAGCCGGGCGGACGCCACGCCAGCGTTCTGCGCTCTAGCGGAGGTGCTGTCCCAGACCGCGCCGGGAAAGCAGCCAGAGTCTCGTAGCGACGATGTCCTGCCTCCGCGCCGAGGAGAGCACCCGACTATCGAACGCCCCGGAGGGCGAATCCTGGACCACGAAAAAGCAGTCGGGCGGCACGGTGCGACGGGCCGGCGCCTCCGGGACATCAAGGACCACTCGCTCGGGACCGAGCGGGCCGGTTCCCACGCTCTCCTTGCCGTTCACCCGGTAACGCGTGCCGTCGATGCCGATGGTATCCCCCGGGACGGCGAGGATCCGACCCATCACGGTACTGCCCGGGTGCTCCCACGGGTGCCCCCAGGATGACTCCGGGGAGACCCGGAAGGCGATGATCGCGCCGGGGACCAGGTCCGCCGCCTCGACCCTCTTGTGATACAGGATCAGCTCGCCGGGTTGGACGGTAGGAATCATCCCATTCCCGCCAATGCGGAGCGAACCGAAATTGAGGAAGAAGCAGATCAAGACAGCGGCCGCGCACGTATAGGCGATGGCGTAGGCCGCCATGCGGTGTCGGGAGAGGAAGTCGGACCCGCCCGACGGGCGGATCGTCATCCGGCCCACGGCGATGGATTCGAAGATCCAGAAGAGGATCGAGGCGAGTATGAAGGCGAGGGCGAGCCAGGCCAGTCCGCCCTCCGGGTGGAAGCACGCGACCGCGACGATCGGGACCGACAGGGCCGTCAGGACCAGCCCGATCGCGGCAAGGCGGGTGTGGCCGAGGAGGCCGAAGCCCATGCCCGGCAGGAGCGACGATCGCAGCCGCGCGGCTTTCCTGATGGCCCGCTGATCCGCATCCATCGAGCAGCCTCTCTCTCCCTGATCGCGATCAGAGCGAGGATCGCAAGCCGGGGTCGAAAACCAACCGGTCGGCGCCGGCACCCGACGATCTCGAAGAACATCATAACTTCCGGAGTGCGATCCGCAGTAGAGCGCCGAACGGTTGGATGGCCTACGTGACTCGGCCTCGAGACGGGGCCAAGGCCTTGACCCCCCCATTCCCCCCCTTCGATAAGGGGGGGATTTCTGGGGAGGCCCGCCCCTCGGAATCCCCCCCTTACGAAGGGGGGGTCAAGGGGGGTCCTCTCGCGTAGATGCAACGCAAACGTTAAGCGCAGTAGTCGCACGGCGGTGACCCCGCGGTGTCGAAGGCGGAGGATCGCTCGACCCGTTCCGCCATGGGCGTTCGAGCGACCCACTACCACCTCATCCTTATCTCCGGTACGGTAGCCAGGGCGAGGCCCGCCCCGCTCGCCTGGCCGTTCCGACCGATGACATCCACAACGGAGACCCGCAATGAATCGCCGTCGCTTTCTCGCCGCCACGGCGGTCACAACCGCCCTGGCCTCGACGACCTCCGCACCTGCCGGCCAGTCCGGTCGGCTCAAAGTGATCGTCTCACCGATGGGTTCCGCCGACATCGACGACCTGAAGGCCGCAGCACCCGATATCGAACTCGTGGTGTGCCGGAGCGAGGCCGAGGCGATCGAGCAGGCCCCGGGAGCCGCCGCCTGCTACGGCTTCATCACGCCCGGGGTGATCCGGGCCGGCAAGTCGCTCCGCTGGGTCCAGCAGCCGAGTGCCGGTGTCGAGGGCCTGATGGAGATCCCCGAGCTGGTCCGGAGCGACATCGTCCTGACCAACATGCAGAGAGCCTACGCCCCCGAGATCGCCGACCAGACGATCGGCTACCTGCTCGCCTTCACGCGAAGCCTGACGCATTTCATCCGGGCACAGCCCGCCCAGGAATGGAGCTCGCGCGGGCCGGGCGTGGTCCTCGACGAGCTGCTGGGCAAGACGCTGCTGGTCATCGGGCTCGGCGGCATCGGGAGCGAGATCGCCCGCCGGTCCCACGCGTTCGGCATGCGCGTGCTGGCCACCGACCCGAAGGTGCTCGGGCGGCCCCTCTACGTCGAGGAGCTGCACCGGCCCGACGCCTTCCACGCCCTGCTGCCCCGCGCCGACGTCGTCGCCAGCGCCGTGCCGTTGACCCGGCAATCTCGCGGGATGATCGCCACGCGAGAGTTCGCCATGATGAAGCGTGGTGTCGTCCTGATCAACGTGTCGCGCGGCAAGGTCGTCGACACGAACGCACTGATCGCCGCCCTGGACAACGGACAGGTCGCCGCGGCCGGGCTCGACGTCACCGACCCCGAGCCGCTCCCCAAGGGCCACCCCCTCTGGTCGCGGAACGTGATCATCACGCCGCACAGCGCCGGGCAGTCGCCGGGCGGCGAGCGGCGGCGGCACGAGGTCTTCCGCGAGAACCTCCGCCGGTTCGCCGCGGGCGAGATGCTCCTGAACGTCGTCAACAAGACCGTCGGCTATTGAGCGAGCGACAGAGGTCATCCCATCCTCCTCGTCGAGCCGTGTCCCTTGCGATCGAGCCAGGGCATGGGCTATTGTTACTCAATTGTTGAATACTGGGTCATCCGGCCGGAGGACCGGACGATGAGGCACGATTCGCGACCGAGGTTGTGGCGAGGCATGGGGCTGACAGGCCTCGCGGTCGTGCTCGTCTGGTTCTCGGTCGTGCCGGTTTCTCGAGCCGCGGACGACGAGCGGCGGAAGCCGGTCGATGACGAGCGCCTCGTGCGGCCCATCTTCGCCGCGAACTGCATCGGCTGCCATGGAGCGGAACGTCCCAAGGCCGGGCTCGACCTGCGAACGGTCGCCTCGATGCTTCGCGGCGGGAAGAGCGGCCCCGCGCTGAGGCCCTCCGACCCCGACGGCAGTCCGTTGCTGGAGCGGATCGAGCAAGGCGAGATGCCGCCCGGCAAGGCGCGGAAGCTCTCGGCCGAGGAGGTCGCGACGGTCCGCGCCTGGATCGGCGGCGGAGCCCGTGCCGATCATCCGGGCTCGGGGCCGACCACCGCCTCTCCCGTGCGTGACGAGGATCGCCGGTTCTGGTCGTTCCGGCCGCTCAGGCGGCCGCCCGTGCCGAGGGCGTCCCACACCGCCCGGATCCGGACGCCGGTCGATTCGTTCCTGCTGGCGAGGCTGGAGTCGAAGGGCCTGACCTTCTCTCCGGATGCGGACGACTGCACCCTCGCGAGACGCGCCCACCTCGACCTGCTGGGCCTGCCCCCGTCGATCGAGGAGGCCGACGCGTTCTTCGCCGATGGCCACCCCGACGCCTTCGATCGGCTGGTGGATCGCCTGCTGGCCTCGCCGCATCATGGCGAGCGGTGGGCGCGACACTGGCTGGACGTGGCCGGATATGTCGACACGGTCGGATTCGACACCGATGCGACCAACATCATCCTCAGCGAGGGGAAGTGGCGCTATCGCGATTACGTCATCCGCGCCTTCAATGAGGACGAGCCCTACGACCGGTTCCTCACCGAGCAGATCGCGGGGGACGAGCTCCATGACTGGAAGAAGGCCGAGCGCTTCACGCCGGCGATGCGCCAGGCCCTCATCGCCACCGGCTACCTGCGCACCGCGCGCGACCTGACGCATGAGGACGTCGGCGTCATCCCGCAGAACTTCCACGGCATCGTGAACGATACGATCGAGATCGTCGGGACCGGCCTGCTGGGACTCACGATCAACTGCGCGATGCCATAGCCACAAGTTCGACCCGATCCCGCAGGAGGACTATTACCGGCTCAAGGCGATCTTCACGCCGGCCTATAACCCGCAGGGCTGGCTCCCCGTCATCCCGACCGAGACGAATGCCAGGGATCGGGGATTACCCGACGGCTCGCCCGCCGAGCTGGCGGAGATCGAACGGCACAACGCGAGCGTCGACCGCTCTGTGAAGGAGTTGCGCGACCGGTTGAACGCGTTGCGGCGGCCCCATTTGGATCGCCTCTTCGAGACCAGGCTCGCCGCCCTGCCTGAATCGATCCGGGCCGAAGTCAAGGAGGCGCTCCGCACTCCGGCCGGCAAGCGGAATCCGCGTCAGAAAGACCTTGCCCGGAAGTATGAGGCCCCGCTGAAGGTCAAGCCCGAGGAGGTCGCGGCGAGCTTCAACCCGGCCGAGAGGGAGGCCGTGAAAGCGCTCGAGAAGCGGATCACCGCGACCGAGTCGAGCCGGCGGAAGCCCGGCAAGATCCAGGCTCTCTTCGATGTCGGTACTCCGCCGCGGACACACCTCCTGATCCGCGGGAGCGAGCAGAGTCCGGGACCCGAAGTGCGGCCCGGGTTCTTGCGCGTCCTGTGCCGGTCCGACGGCCAGGCCGTCGTGGCATCCCCCCCGCCCCATGATGGGACGACCGGGCGGCGGCTGGCCCTGCGCGCTGGTTGACCGACTCGCACTCGCCCGCCTCCGCCCTGGTCGCGCGGGTCATGGTGAACCGGATCTGGAAGAACCTCTTCGGCCAGGGGCTGGTGCCGACCGCCGACAACTTCGGCGCGCAAGGCGTGCCCCCCACCCACCCCGAGCTGCTCGAGTGGCTGAGCTGCGAGCTGGTCGAGGGCGGCTGGCGGATCAAGCCCTTGATCCGGCTGATCATGACGTCGACGGCCTACCGCCAGGCCTCGCATCGAGAGGAGACGGGAGCACCGTCTCTGGCCGATCCGGAGTCGCTCGACCCCGCCGGGGAGCTGCTGTGGCGCATGCGGCTGCGACGGCTCGAGTCGGAGGTCGTGCGCGATGCGATCCTCGCCGTCAGCGGCGACCTGAAGCCAGCCGCGGGCGGCCCGCCGGTCGCGATCATCGCCCGTCCCGACGGCCTGGTGGAGGTCGCCAAGGGCAAACTGGCCGACCCCGCCGATCGTTACCGGCGCAGCATCTACCTGACTTCGCGGCGGGCCTATAATCTCTCGATCCTGACGGCGTTCGACCAGCCGCTGGTCGCGACCAACTGCCTCGAGCGCAAGGCGTCGGCCGTGCCGTCCCAGTCGCTTTTCATGCTGAACGACGGCTTCCTCGCGGAGCAGGCCGATCACTTCGCGCGGCGGGTGGAGCGGCTATCCCCTCGATCGCCGGAGCGGATGATCGAGCTGGCGTTCCGGTTGGCGCTCGTCCGCCGGCCGGTCGCCAGTGAAACAGAAACCTGCCGCGAGCTGCTGCGTCGCGATGAACGGCTCTTCCTCGAAGGGGGCCTGAGCCGCGGCGACGCCGCTCATCAGGCCCTCGTCCAGCTCTGCCAGACGCTGTTCAACACCAGTGAGTTCCTGTTCGCCGAATGAGAGCGAGGATCGATCTCAGGGTGCCTGAACCTCGGGTGGCGTGGACTCGCTCGACCCCCCCTGACCCCCCCTTCTTAAGGGGGGGATTAAGATGAGCCAGCCTCACCCAAGGGGGGATCAACGTGGGGCCAGCCCCGCTCCAATCCCCCCCTTAAGAAGGGGGGGTCAGGGGGGGTCGAGGCCTCGACCTGACCTCGGGGGCCATGGAGACTCGAGGCCCCGACCCGAGAGGCCGAACCAAGCAAGCCACCTATTCCTTAACCGCTCTGGTATCCCGCCGCAGGAGGTCTCCATGGTGCAATCAAGCCTCCCTTCCATCGGCCGTCGCGAGTTCCTGCAACAGGCGACCCTGGGCTTCGGGACGGTGGCGCTGGCCTGCCTGCTGGAGCAGGACCGCCGCGGTGCGGTCGCGGCTTCTCTCGCCGGTCCCGGCGGTGCCGACCTCCGGCCCCGACCCGGTCATTTCCCCGCCCGTGCCCACTCGGTGATCATGCTGATGCAGGCCGGCGGGCCCAGCCAGATCGACCTGTTCGACCCCAAGCCCGAGTTGTCCCGACGCCACGGGCAAGAACACCGGGGTGATGTCGAGGTGCTCCAGCCGGGCAGCGAAACGAAGAAGCTGATGGCCAGCCCGTTCCGGTTCCGGCCCCATGGCGAGTGCGGCATGGAGCTCTCGGAATTGATCCCCTGGATCGGGTCGGTCGCGGACGACATCTGCCTGGTCCGCTCCATGTTCAGCGACAACAACAACCACCCCCAGGCGACGCGATGCCTCCTGAGCGGCAAGATCTTCCCGGGCCGGCCGTCGGTCGGGTCGTGGATCAGCTATGCCCTGGGTACGGAGAACGAGAACCTGCCGGCCTACGTCGTGCTCCGCGACCCCGACGGCTACAACAACGGCGGGACGACGATGTGGGAGAGCGGCTGGCTGCCCGCGATCTTCCAGGGGACCGAGGTCCAGTCGCGAGGCGCGGCGGTCCTCGACCTGCATCCGTCGATCCCCCTTCCGGAGGGGATCCGGCGCAACAACCTCCGGGCCCTGGCCCGTCTGAACGAGGAGCGGCGGAAGCAATATCCCCACGAGTCGGAGCTGGACGCGCGCATCCGGAACTACGAGCTGGCGGCCAGGATGCAACTGAGCGCGGATGACGTGCTGAGGATCGACGGCGAGACCGCGGCGACCCGACGGCTCTATGGGCTCGACGACCCGGTCACCGAGAACTTCGGCACGCGATGCCTGATGGCCCGGCGGCTGGTGGAGTCGGGAGTCCGGTTCGTCCAGGTGCTGGTCCCGGTGAAGTCGGGCGGCAACCCCTGGGACCACCACGAGAAGATCAAGCCCGGCCTCGAGGTCCTCTGCCCGCAGGTCAACCGACCGACCGCGGCCTTGATCCGGGACCTGAAGGTGCGCGGGTTGCTCGACACGACGATCGTGCTCTGGTCGGGGGAGTTCGGCCGCCTGCCGATCTCGCAGAAGGGCGACGGCCGCGACCACAATCGCAACGCCTTCAGCCTGGTGCTCGCCGGCGGGGGCTTCAGGGCGGGCCATGTCCACGGCCGCACCGATGAGTTCGGCTACAAGGCCGTCGAGGGCCGCGTGAGCTGCCCCGACCTGCTGGCCACGATCCTGCATCAGCTCGGGATCGATCACGACCGGTTGAAATACCTGCACCACGGGCGCGAGGAGTCGCTGACCGATTCGCCGGTGACACACGCCCGGGTGGTCCGCGAGATGCTCGATTCGCCCGCGGGCGACAGGACATTGCAGGCGTGAACAGTCTCCAATCAACTCCGACCCTCAGGGACTACCCTCGGCGATCCTCGCTGGCGTCCCCGAGAGTGGGGCTGGAGCGCCTAACGCTTGCGTTGCACCGACACGAGAGAACCCCCCCTGACCCCCCCTTCGTAAGGGGGGGACAACGACGGCCCTCCCCTCTCCAATCCCCCCTTTACGAAGGGGCGGTCAGGGGGCGTCGAGGCCCCAGCCCGATCTTGCGGAGGGGCGGGCCTCCCTCAATTTCCCCCCCTTACGAAGGGGGGTCAGGGGGGGTCGAGGCCCCAGCCCGATCTTGCGGAGGGGCGGGCCTCCCTCAATTTCCCCCCCTTACGAAGGGGGGGTCAGGGGGGGTCGAGGCCCCAGCCCGATCTTGAGGCTGAGCCGCGTGGGCAAGTCATTCGTTAACCGCTCCAATCCCGAGAAGTTGGAGCGTCCTGTCGTCGCGTTGACCTTGATAGTATTTCGCGAGCAAGCGGTCGAACACCGAGCCCTCGGGCGACACGCAGGCGAACAGCGTGGCGCAGGACCGCAGCTTCAGGTCGTCGGGGGAACCGAAGATCTCCCGCGCGGTTCGGCCCTCGACGCGCAGGGCCGCCTCGGCGCACTCCCGCAGCCTCGCCCCGAGGATCGGGTGCTCGAGGTAGGCCCTCGCCTCGTCGAGGCTCTTGATCGCGTAGCGCCTGGAAGTCGAGCTGAAAGCCAGCCCGTCGATCTGCGGGAAGATGTACCACATCCAGTGCGAGCGCTTCTTGCCGCTCGCGACTTCCGAGAGCGCCTGCTCGTAGTCGTCCTCCTGGGCCTGCAGGAAACGGCCGAGGTCATACGGGTCGCTGGAGCCGGTCATGCTCACCTCCCTCTTCGCTCGGGTCGCCGGGAAGTGTTCGCTCGCACTCCTGCCGGTGGACCCGCTTCAGCCGGAGAATCAACTCCTCGACGCCCCCGGAAGGTGCCGGCCGAAGTTCGGGCCCCCTGGCGGCGTACTGTCGATGGACCGCCTTGACGATCCCGCCGGCCAGCAGCAGGATCTCGTCGATCCGGGCCCGACCGACGTCGGGCAGCAGGTCCTCGCGCGGCTCGATCCTCGCTCCCGGATCGTCGTGGCCGAGATGTCGGTGGCGATAACGGCGGACCGGGCCGCACGCGGCGTGGAAGGCCGTCAGCAGGTCCTCGACGCGGGGGACGTCGGTGCACCGGGCGACCAGCGTCGCCAGCGACGGATGGTCCGGGCCGAGCGACCGCGATGGGTCGCCCAGCCGGCAGATCGACTGCACGATGTCGTTGCGGAGCGACTCGGCGACGACCTGGAAGAACGCGGGGGCCGTGTCGGAGAGAAGGTCCGTCACGTCCGGGCCGGTGAGCAGCCCGGTGTAGGTGTCCCATTTGAGCTGGAGGGCGGCGACATCGCGGCACAACACCGCGCAGATCTCGCTGACATCTTCCGGCATGGGTTCGCGATGTCCGGGCCGGCGCTGAACCATGATCGCGCCCTCCTCTCCGCCTTCGACTCTAGCGAATCATCCGAGCCGGCGATAGGCGACCGACGCACCGCGAGCCGGGAGATCGGCGTGCAAGAGCGGTTCCCGGCCCGGGTCGCCGCCAGGGCGGAAACCGGTCAATCTCGGACGCAGCCTTACGAATACACCCTGACCGAGCGGTCCGACCCTTTCCCAGGCGCGACCCCCGGTCTGCTGATGAGGTGGACACCGATGACCGAATTCACGAAGCTCAAGATCAGCTATGCGCTGGCCCTGCTGGGGACCCTCTTCGCGCTGCACCCGTTCCTGGACCGGTTCGCGGACCGGGGCTTCCTCTACCTCGGCTACGACCTGAAGATCTTCTACGCCTACTCGCTGACCGCCGGGCTGTTGAGCCTCTGCGTGTACCTCTACGCGGTGACGCTGATCAACGACCGGCCGCACTCGTGGTGCGAGCGGACGGGGAACTCGACCTACGCGCTGGCCATCCTGGTCCTGCCGGTTTATGCGGGGCTGTTCTTCTCGGCGAAGCTCGCCGACCAGGTGGCCGTGTCCCACGTGGCGTGGGCGGCGCCGACGGTGGCGGTCGGACTCGGGGCCGGCTGGCTCGCCCTGTCGCAACTGGTCGCATGGCGGATCCGCCGGCAGCTCGGCGAGCAGGATCGGGCCTCCCGGATCGCACGGCTGGCGGAGCAGGAGATGGCCTCGCTCAACCAGGCGCGTGAGCTGTTCGACGGCGGGCACTTCGACCTGAGCGTCGTCGAGGCGTGGCGGGTGCTGGAGGCCCGGCTGCGGCAGGTCCTCCTCAGCCGGAGGATCGAGGCGAGGGCCGGGGACGCCCAGGCGGTGATCCACGCCGCCGTCCGCAAGGGGATCCTCCGGGAGCCCACGCTCGGCGTCGTCGCGGAGCTCAAGCGGCACTGGACGGTCGCCGTCAGCACCGAGCCGCTGAGCCGCGAGGCGGCGGTCAAGTCGCTCAGCGCCGTCCGACACATCCTCTCGGTGATCCCGGTGAAGGAGCCCATGCCCGCGGCAGGCCCGAGGTCGGGCGTGACCTCCGATCGGTCGCTCGTCCCTGCGTGACGAGTGATCCCGGCGCCGGCCCTCATCCGGCGCATGGATGCTTGAAGTTCGGGTCGAGGGAGTGGGGAAGAGGCGAGATCTCGGACCATGCTGGCCAGGAATCCTCATGCTGGCCAACTGAGGCGGACCTCAACGAATTGGCCAGCATGACGGAATTGGCCAGCATGGAGGAGGGATTTCGAGACTCCTAAATAGATCCACCAATGGGGAAAGTGGCGAGAGTAGGGGTGCACCGACGAGAGGCCCTCATCGGTGGGCAGAGCCCACCCTACTTTCCCTCTCGCGTGGATCTATTAAGTCAATGCCACGTCGTAGACCCCGCACCCCACCTCCTACTGGTCTTTCTCCGAGGAGAGAAGAGATCGAATCCTCCTCCTCCGAGTCGCCATGCTGGCCAGGTCTCTCCATGCTGGCCAATTCGTCGAGGTTCAGCCTCAGTTGGCCAGCATGAGGATTCCTGGCCAGCATGAGGTCCCGGGGACGTGCTGACCATCCTGTCAGCGCCTCTGATCCCAGAAGGACGCGAAGCCGTCCGGGTCGGCGTTCTCTGCCGCGTTGATCAGCATCTTGGCCGCGGCCAGTCGGTGCGGCTCGTCCACGATCACGAGCCGGGAGGCACCGGAGGAGTGTGCCCCATGTCGGGGATGGAACCCGAGCTGCGTCAGCCACGAGTGGGCACGGGAGAGCGTCTCGCGATGGGCAAACGTATGCGTCATGTACATGGAAATTCTCACCCTCATGGAAAGAAAGAAGTCGAGCGGATCCGCCGGGCGCGGACGACGACCGGAACCGAATCGGAGTCACGAGCCGATCGGTGGATCGCACGTTCCGATCGTCGATGGCGCGAACTGGGCCACACCAGCAAATCGGGCGGCGCAGGACCGCCGATTCCTGGTCGAGAGCACCAAAACAGGCGCGACTGCCGGACGGCGCGCTCTCAACAGCGGAGAGGATGAGGGTGGGAGGGAATTCGCAGGAGATCGCGCTGTCCATGAGCGAGGGAACAGAAGCCGCCCCGCCCAAGGTCCAGACACCACCGCGACGGTAAGAGCCCGCAAGCGAGGAAGCCGTCCTCGAAGGAATCTTCTTCCTCCGCGAGCGATAAGCCCAGGCTTCCGCTGCCCGAATCCCCGGGGAAGCCGGCCTCCCATGCGTGCTGCGTCACGAATGATGAGACGTGTGCTGCCGCACGCGGGGCGCCGGCCTGAAAGGCGCGGCATGGGGATTGACCATGCCCACCAACCGGGAGAAGGGACGTCGACCAGATGATCAGGAGGGAGGCGACTTTCATGTCCGGAACATCCCTCTCCAGTTCGCCATCCGCCGGCCACAGGGCCCTTACACAGCACATTGTATTGTGCCGGTCAAGATTGTCGACCTCGGTTCGTTTGAGCGGCCCGAGTGTCTGCCAGGACATCTTGATGAAGATCGCCCGATGACATGCTATTCTTGAAGCGACAGGCGCGGATCCGTCCGCTGTGCCGGTCGGATCCGCGCCAGCCTCCACCCGCCACGACCCCACCCGGCCCGGCCGAGGAGACGAGTTGATGTCCAGCCAGGAAATCGCCCACATCACTTATGAGCTGATCGATCATCCTCGTGCGGCGCTCGTGGATTTCCTCAGCCATTCCATCGGCGATCCCGAGCACGCCCACGAGCTGAGCCGGCAGCTCGCGTCGCTGGTCCGGCCCGAGCTGCCCAACCGCTACATCCTCGACTTCAAGAACGTCCGCACGTTCTCGAGCACGGGCTTCGGCGCGCTGGTCACCTTCGTGCTCAAGGTGCGGAAGGCCGGCGGCCAGGTCGTCATCTGCAACATGGACGAGTTCGTCCGCTTCGGCGCCGATATCATCCGCCTGGGCGACTACACGTCGATCGTCGCGAGTCGCCAGGCGGCGCTCGATCATCTCGCGGCCGAGGGTTCCTCGTCCTGAGTCCCGTTCGTCTCGTAGCCGTCCGTCAACGACCGCCCGTCGCCGACGTCCGGCCGGCCCTCGCCGCGCTCGCTTCCGCGTGGAGGTCCCTGAGCAGCCGCAGGGCGGCGTCCACCAGCCGCTCGCCGGAGCCCTCGCCGCAGCGGGCGCTGATCACCTCGTAATTCCCCTGGGCATAGGCCCGCCGGGCCGGGATGTATCCGATCGCGCCGTCGGCCAGCTCGGCGATGATCGTGCGGCCGAACGGCGAGTCCTGCTTGATCGCCAGGCCCAGCTCGACGAAGATCTCGCCCGGCAGCGCGACCCACGCCAGCTCATCGCCCAGGGCGACGACCTGGACCTCGACCTCCAGCGGCCGACCCCGGCGCACGGCGACATCCCGCGTCTTGAAGGCGTCGACCATCTCGAGGAACTTCGGCCGCGGCGCCTTGGGGTCCTCGAGTCGCGAAATGACCTCGCGGGACCTCGCGACGTCGGCCTCGCTGATCGCCGGCAGAGCGAGCGGGACGACCGCGTTGCGCACGCGGACGGCATCCGCCTCGATTGGCCTGAGCCGCGGCCAGGTCCGAAGCACCTCGGCCGCGAGGATCGTGCCCATGCGCGCGGCGTTCGCGAAGCCGCGCTGGGGCTCGCGCCAGCGGACGTCGATGTGGTTGACGTCGCCGCAGCAGCCGGCCGAGAACATCGCGATCATCTCCGGACCCTTGACGTCGGCCAGGGCCCGGGACAGGGTGAAGGGCAGGTCGGCGGAGATCCTCGGCTCACCGACGTTGTCCAGGTGGACGGCGTAGTTGACGTAAGTGGCCAGCGGCTTGCCCGCGGTCGATTCGAGGTACACCACCGGGACCTCGGGGTCGATGGTCCCGGCGGGCTTGATGATGCCGGGGTTGAGCTTGCCGGGGTTCCAGCCGACCGTGCCGTCCTTCATGTGGTATCGGCGATTGAACGCGATCGACTCCTCGCGGCCGCAGGCGGAGGAGACTCGCGCGGCGCGAGCTGGGCCTCCGCCAGGCGCACCGCCTCGGCGATCTTCGCCGGCAAGCCGGAGAGGTATTCACCGACCGACTCGGACTTGCCGCCGAACGCGTTGCCGCGATCGAGGATCGGCCCGGTGTGGGTGTGCGTCGCGCTGATCATGACGTCGCCGCCGCGCACGCGGGTCGTCCGCTCGATCTCGCGGCGCGCCTGCTCGACGAGGTCGCGGGGCGTGGTGATCAGATCGAGCACGACCAGGGCCGCGGCGCGGCCGCCGGCCTCGATGACGATCGCCTTGGCGTGGAGATCATCGTGCACGCCCTGGGCGCCGCGCTCCGAGTAATACCCGGCCATCGGGATGCCGAGCGGCGGCGTGATCGGCACGGAGGCCGCCCCGACGCGCAGCTCGCCGGACCAGGCCGGAGCGGCCATGATCATGCCGATCAGTAGGGGCAGCAATCGTCTCATCGGCTCGAGCCCTCCTCCCGTTCGCGTCTCTTCGGTCGGCTGCGACAGCCGGGCTATCATCGCAGACGCTGCGACCCGGTAGAAGATCCTTCCGGGATCGTGACCTTGTCCACATCGAACTTCGCCCGACGGTGAACGGCGGCCACGGACTTCTGGAGAGAGCTGACGACGACCCACTCATCGCCCTTGAGACCAGCGTTGACCTCCCGCGTGCCCTCATGGAGCGACCCGATTGTCACCTCCCGTATCTCGGCGACGCCGTCGTCGGAGACGACGATCACACGCTTCGCTCCTTGGTCGCTCCAGACGGCCTGCTCCGGGATGAGGAGCGCCTGGTGGGGCTCGCCGAGGGGCAAGCGGACGCGCACGAACATGCCGGGCAAGAGCAGCTCATCGCGGTTGGGGACCTTCGCGCGCCAGCGGGCTGTGCCGGTGTTCGGGTCCAGGGAGCCGTTGAGCGAATCGACGGTGCCCTCGCGAGGGAAGCCGGCTTCATCGGATAAACCCACCCGGACCGCCAGACCCTTACCCCGCTCGAGCTTGAGCTTACCCTCGATCCGCTGGCGATTGAGCTTCAGGACGATGTCTTCAGGGACGTCGAAGTAGACGTACATCGGATCGGTGGAGACGATCGTGGCCAGGGTGGTGGTGTCGGCAACCGCGACGTTCCCCGCCTGCACCACGGGGCCGAGGATCGTTCCATCGATGGGGGCTTCCAACTCGGTGAACTCCAGGTTGAGCTGGGCGAGCTCCCGGGACTTCTCGGCCGCCTCCAGCGACGCTTCGGCCACCTTGCTTTCGCCCCGGAGCTGGGCCGCCTTGGCCCGATCGGCGCGGCCGTCGGCGGCCGCCGCGTCGGCCCACTGGACATCGGCTTTCTTGGCTTCCAGGCGGGCTTTGGCAACCCGGACCTCAGCCCGGGCCTTCTCCAGTTCCGCCTGGTAGGATCTGCGATCGATGTCGAAGAGGGGAGCCCCCCTCCGCACCTTCTGCCCGGGCTGACAATTCACGTTGGTGAGGACGCCGCTGACCCGCGGTCGGACCGCGACGGTCATGACGGAGTCGACCCGTCCCACCAGATCGACGGAATCCCTCACCTCACGCCGGAGCGGTCGGCTCGCCTTCACGCGTAATCGTCCCGTCGCGGTCGGCGGCTCTTCCTTCCGGCGCTCCGCTTTCCGCTCGCCATCCGGCTGTCTCTGAGAGTCGGCCGAGGAAGTCGAGGGCCATTCGGTCGTGCTCTGCAGTGCGGATTCCTCCCGGGGCGCCGGCTCCCGGGCCGGATTTGGTGGTGGATTGCTCGAGGCCAGGCCGGGCAGGCACGGCAAGGACAGCATCCCCAGGACGAGGATCGCCCTCGGGGCCGTCCGCGCGGTCGCGACCTTACGCTGATCAGACAGGATCATCTGAAGCCTCCTCTTGATGGGTTCGAGACTTCCCACTCCGCTGGCCCCCAGCGGTATCGGCCGCCGGGCCCCCGATAGATACGTGGCCGTCGCCACCAGGGCTTCGGCGTAGGCGCCGACCGCCGACGGCAGTAACCCGACGACCCAGGCGTCGCAGCACTCCTCCTCCGCTCGCTCCACCTCTCGACGTGCCCACCACGCCATCGGGTCCCACCAGTACAATCCCAGCACCGCGGCCTCCAGGCGCCGCACCCAGTGGTCGCGCCGCTTCAAGTGGGCCAGCTCGTGGGCCAGAATCGCCTCTTGCTGGATCGGGTCGAGTCGGCCCCATAACTCCTCCGGCAACGCGAGCCGCGGCCGCCCGAAGAGCGGCACCCAGAGCATCGGCGGGATTCGGGCCGGCACGATCCAGGCCATCGGGGCGCGTTGCAGCCCAAGCCGGCCGGCCAGGTCCGCCAGCCGCCGGGAGAGCTCGGGCGGCCCGGGGTGCGCCGAGTCGGTCAGCCTTCGGAGCCGTGCGGTCGCGAGCCACACGGCCGACCAGAATAGCGAAGCACCGGACAGCCATGCGGCGGCTATCACGGCGCGCCAGGGCCATCGGGTCGCGGCTGCGGTTGCCCTCGCCGGCGCTCGCGCGGGCAGCAAGACGATTCGTTCCTCCTCGTGCCGCGGCGAGACATCGACGGTCAACGCGAGGACGACCGGATCCACGCGGGGGATCGACGCCGGCTCGCGGGCCGCGGCCGGCCGGTTCGTGGCGAGCGGAACCACCGGCTCGGGGGGTGCTTCCCGCCGGACCTGGCTCCACCGGAGGGGAAACTGCGTCAGCGATGGAGTGACCAGCTTGAGCAGGACGAGCAGCCACAGCGCATGGGCCACCGCCGGGCGTCGTCTCCAGATCCGCGCCGGCCGCGGCGGTCAGGGCCAGTGCCACGGACCAGGCGGCATTGTTCAACGCGGCATGGAGAAGCGGGTCCACGACTCGGCTCCTGCATCGTCATGCGTCTTTGTTCGAAGATCGCGTACGCCGCCGCTGGTCCCGCAGGAATGCGGAGAGTTCCTCGATCTCGGTGGCGGTCAGCGGCTGAGACCGGACCAGATTCATCACCAGCGGCGCCGCGGCCCCGCCGCAGAGCTTGTCCGCCAGGTTCTGGAGCCGCCGGCGGATCAGCTCGTCGCGGTCCACGGTCGCGGAGAACGACAGCACGCCGTCGCCCCGATCGTGCCGCACGAACCCCTTGCGCTCCAGCCTTCCCAGCAGGTTCTGCACCGTCGCGTAATGCGCCTCGCCCCCGCCGGGATACAGCGAGTCGGTGATCTGGCGCCGGGTCGAATCGCCCCGGTCCCACAGGACCTGCAAGATTGCCAGCTCCGTATCCGTGACATCCTCCGTCGCGCACGGGCCATCACTCCCTCCCAGGCAGATTGCCTAGGAGCAGGCTAAGGCATTCTGCCTAGGATGTCAACAGGCTGCCCGCGCCGATCGTGAACCGGTCCGGAGATCAGGACGTCTCCGGGGCCCCGGCGATGGCCTCTGTCGCGGCGACGGTGGGGTCGCCGGCGACGATCTCCTGGGCGATCAGGAGCTGGCGGGCGGAGACGCGAAACTCGGAGAGATTCAGCCCGAAGACGGTCGCCCCGATGATGCAGGCCGCGCCGCCGGCGGCGACGGCCGTCGGGGCGCCGAAGCGGCCGGCCAGGAGTCCGGCCAGCAAGGCGCCGAACGGCGCCATACCCATGAACATCATGGAATACACCGACATCACACGGCCCCGCAGCGCGTCGGGGACCATGGCCTGGATCAGGGTGTTCGACGACGCCGTCTGGACGATCATGGCGAAGCCGACCGGCATCAGGAGCGCCGTCGACAGCCAGAAGTGGCGGCAGTACGCGAAGGCGATCAGGCCGGTGCCGAAGGCCGCGGTCGCCCAGACGATCCAGCGCCCCAGCCCGCGGACCTCGTGGCGCGACGCCAGGGTCAGCGCCCCCATCAGTGCACCGACGCCCGAGGCGCCCATGAGGATGCCCAGCCCGCGCGCCCCGGCGTGGAGGATGCGGTCGGCGAAGATCGGCATCAGGACGGAGTAGGGCATCCCCGCGAGGCTCACCAGGCCCAGGAGCAGCAGGAGCGCCCGGATCGGCGCCGTGCGGACCACGAAGGCGAAGCCTTCCACGATCCGGCCCAGCGGCGTCTCGCCTTCCGGCCGGTTGGGCTGCGGCTTGGGATGCATCAGGAGCAACCCGGCCAGCACCGCCAGGTAGGAGACCCCGTTCGAGAAGAAACACCACCCCTCGCCGATCGCCGCCACCAGCACGCCCGCGATCGCCGGGCCGAGGATCCGGGCGGCGTTGAACATCGACGAGTTGAGCGCGATCGCGTTCATCAGGTCGTCGCGGCCCACCAACTGGACCAGGAACGACTGCCGCGCGGGGATGTCGAACGCGTTGACGATGCCCAGCAGGGCCGCCAAAGTGAAGATGTGCCAGAGCTGGACCCGCCCGGCGAGCGTCAACCCGGCCAGCACGAACGCCAGGAGCATCGCGACGGTCTGCGTGCCGATGATGATGCGATGCCGGCTCCGGGAGTCGGCCAGGCTCCCGCCCAGCGGCGAGAGCAGGAGCACCGGGATCTGGCCGACGAAGCCCACCAGTCCCAGCAGCACCGACGACCCCGTCAAGCGGTAGACCAGCCAGGACTGCGCGACCCCCTGCATCCATGTCCCGATCAGCGAGATGAGCTGTCCGCAGATGAAGAGCCGGAAGTCCCGGTGCGCCAGGGCCCGCAGCACCGCGGGACGACCGTTCACCGCCTGACGCGTCGGCGAGCCTCCGGCTCCCTCGTCCTGTCCCGTGGTCCCACCTCGGACCTCTCCGGATGCGCCGGCCCCCTCGATGCGGTCTTCCAAGATCCCCGATCCTCCCGAGAGGCTTTCGCTCATCGTTCGTCCCGGTCGTCTTCTCAGGATCGCGGCACATCAGGCGGATTGTCAACTTCGGCGCGATCCGAGCCCCAGGCACTCACGATCGGCGCTGGATTTGCGAGAACTGAATGGATGGCATCTCGGTCCGATGCGACGTGGCGCGACGACCGTCATTTCGATCGGACGATCACTTCCACTGAGGAGGATCCCATGACGAACCAGAAGCAAGCCAATCATCCGGCCGCGGACCGGCAGCCCGATCGTAAGGAGATTCCGGATCAGGCGCGCGAGTGGGAACCCGAGACCCAGGCCGGAATGCCCTTCGATTACATCGACGAGGCGATCGAGGAGACGATGGTCGCCAGCGACCCGCCCGCCCTGACGCCCGGGACCGGGGTCGGCTCGCCGAGCCGCGATCCGGGCGCGGGTGCGGATGCAGCCCGCCATTGATCCCGGAGTCGAGCCGATCCGGCGCAGGGCCGTCCGCCCCGATTCGACGAGCGGGGCGGACGACATTTTTCGAATCCCGCGACCGCCTTCCCCACCGGTCCGGCATCTGCCAGAATGGGCCGGCGATCCCCAACCGGCCTCGCCGCCGGTCCCGGGAATCGTTCGGTTCGGCATCGATCGAGGGCGTCGAGCACGCCGACACAACGCTGGGAGCTCCACCATGAATCGTCGCGAATTCCTCCAGGCCGGGGCCGCCACGGCCGGCCTGGCGCTGTCGGCCTCCGGCCACCACGTCGCGGCCTCGACCGCCGCGGAGACCAAGCGAGTCGGCCTGATCGGCACGGGCTGGTACGGCAAGGCCGACCTGCTCCGGCTCATCCAGGTCGCGCCGGTCGAGGTCGTCTCGCTCTGCGACGTCAACAAGAAGATGCTCGCGGCGGCCGCCGAGATCGTCGCCACCCGCCAGGCCTCGAAGAAGGCCCCTCGCACCTTCGCCGACTACCGCGAGATGCTCAAGCCCAGGGACCTGGACATCGTCCTGATCGCCACGCCCGACCACTGGCACGCCCTGCCGATGATCGCGGCCTGCGAGGCCAACGCGGATATCTATGTCCAGAAACCGATCAGCGTGGACGTGGCCGAGGGCCGGGCGATGCTCGAGGCCGCGCGCAAGCATCAGCGGGTCGTCCAGGTCGGCACCCAGCGCCGGAGCACGCCGCACCTCATCGAGGCCCGCGACCGGATCCTCCGCGAGGGGAAGCTGGGCAAGATCGCGTTCGTCGAAATCTACTGCTATTATCACATGCGGAACAACAGCAACCCGCCCGACACCAACCCCCCCGACTACCTCGACTGGGAGATGTGGACCGGTCCGGCCCCCATGCGGCCGTACAACCCGATCGCGCACCCTCGGGGCTGGCGCGCCTTCATGGAGTACGGCAACGGCATCGTGGGCGACATGTGCATCCACATGCTCGACATGGTCCGGTGGATGCTGGGCCTGGGCTGGCCCAGGCGAGTCAGCTCGACGGGCGGCATCCTGGTGAGTCGCGGGACCAAGGCGAACATCACCGACACCCAGACGGCGACGTTCGACTTCGGCGACCTGGACGTGGTGTGGCAGCATCGGACCTGGGGCGAGGCGCCGGATCCGAACTACCCCTGGGGCGCGACGTTCTACGGCGACAAGGGGACGCTCAAGGCCAGCGTGATGGGCTACGACTTCACGCCGATGGGCGGCGGCAAGCCGGTCCACGTGGACGTGCAGTACAAGAATGAGTACGCCCAATACCCCGAAGACGAGCACGAGAAGGACCTGGAGCGGCACGTGGCGCCGGCGATCCGTGGCCATATGAAGGACCTGCTCGCCGCGATCGCCTCGCGCGGCCGCCCCGTGGCCGACATCGAGGAGGGCTACATCTCGACGACGACCTGCATCCTGGCCAACCTGGCCCTCAAACTCGGCCGGACCCTCACGTGGGACCCACAGACGCACAAGATCGCGGGCGACGACGAGGCCAACCGGCTGCTGGCCCGGCCGTATCGCGGGCCGTGGGTCCACCCGGGCCAAGGTGGCTGAGTCGGGCGCAGTGAAAGTTCCGGGTGACCCGCCCGATCCGGCATCCCGAACCGACCGGCCGGCGAAGCGACCGGTACGGGCGGACCGGCGAGGGGCCGGGGGCCGTATCCGTCGCCCGATCGCGCCGACCGCGCACCGGACGCAATCGATCCCGACCGGGCGGTTCGGTGACGGAGACCAGGTCAATCGCCCAGCCGAGGTTTTCCGCCGCGTCAGATCTTCGCGAGCGGCGCGGGAAGACCAACCCTCATGAAGAAGCGGGCGAACGCCTGGGAGAGATGTTCACGATAGGGAGGGACGAGTCTGAGGCGAGGCTCCCCTCGGTGCTGGAGGAGCGACTCGAGGAAGTCGCGCGGGACCGTGTAAATCATGTGGAAATCGACGATGCGATGCTCGATCGCATGCCCTTCGATGGCGGAGGAATCCAGGATGCAGAGGTTCCACAAGTGGCCGTTGGCGATGGCCTTGTAATACTTCTGCCAGGATTCCGAGTTCGTCTTTTGCTTCTTCTGCTCCTGGTCGGGCCTCCAGACCTCATCCCGGAAGAACGAGAGAGCGTAATGAGGACAGAGAACGACATCCGAGACCTTGTCATGCTCGAGGTCGCATGCCTGCGTCATGACGATGACGTCCTCGGCAATGATCTCCCTTCTCCCCTGGAACACCTCGTGCTCGGGAATGGCCCCTTGGTCCGCGCCAAGCGTGCCCACGGCTGTCTCCGCCCAGGTGCTGAGGGGACAGTCGAAGATGAAATCGCCCTGCGTGAGCCGCACTTCCGCCCCGACAACCTCATACCAAGCGTCATGCATCGTCGATCGCCGCCAGGAAGCTGTCGTCGCCAGTGATGCGGGGCCTGCGTCGAGCCAGGGTCGCAGTCCGGAACTCAACGACCTCGGAAAAGAGGACTCTGCGGGGCCGAGGCGGGGCGTACACGCCCTCTTCGGGGATCGCCATGTCGTCAACGTCGACGGCCGCGCCAGGGCTCGCCGCAGATCCGGCGGCGACCTCACTCGATGGTTCGGGCGCGTTCCCCGGCGGGTCAACCTGCAGGTCCACAAGATCGCCGTAGATGTCGGCCGGCGGGACTTCCATCGTTCACCTCCTGGACCGGGGCGCGTCGACCCGGTGCCCTAACTACTATCGGCGATTCTCCCTCGGGCTGCAACGGCGGTGAATGGAGGAGAAATCGCCGCTAGCAGCAATGAAACGGTCGGGGCCCTCCACCGGCCGCCGGGCCGCTCGCCCTCGGCCCGACCGGGGCTCTCCCGAGCCCGCATCCCGACCGGCACGGTGGCGAAGCCGGCCCGCGGCCCTCCCGGACCGGGCGACCGCCACCGCGGGACAGGAACGGGCGGGACCCTGAACGAAGAAGGTTGTATCCGGCAGGCCGGCATCAGCCCGGGGGAAGGCGATGGCGCGCACCGGCCCGCCAGATACAACCTTCTTCATTCCGGCAATTGCCAGAGACGCACGGTTCTGTCGTCGCTTCCCGAGACGGCCCGGCGGCCGTCAGGCGAGAAAGCGACGGCGTTCACCCTCATGGTATGCCCTTCCATCCGGCACACTTCCTTGCCGCTCGCAAGATCCCACAAATGGACGGGCCCATAGACACCGGCGGACAAGGCTCGTCGGCTGTCTGGCGAGAAGGCGACGCACCTCACCCGCCTCTCATCGCTCTTCAGTTGCTTGAGTACTTTCCCGCTGGCCACGTCCCATAAGCGGATGGTGTTGTCGCTCCCGCCGGAAAGGATGAGGCGGCCGTCCGCGGAACAAGCCACTCCGCGAACCTCTCCCGTGTGGCCAGCAAACGTCTGCAACTTCTTGCCGCTTTGCAGGTCCCACAGTTCAACCAGCCCTGTTCGATGCGCGGCGACCAGATGCTGTCGATCGGAAGTGAAAGCCACGCCCGGGAACTCACCCCGCTTGTTCGGTCCCGCTTCGAGAGTGATTGGGGGTTGCTCCTGTTCTGTGGCCAGGTCCCACACGAGCACGGTGCCGGTCGTCACCGCGGCCATGACACGACGATCGTCCGGAGAAAAAGACATAGCAAAGCACCGCGTTTCATTGATTGCATCTTTGCGCAACAATTCATGAATACGTAGTCCCGTCTTGAGGTCCCAGATCAAGATGGGGTTCGTGGGGTTCGCCGAGACCAAAGACTCGCACGAAGCTGCATACCGACCGTCGGAGGAAAGTGCGAAGCCTGCGACACCCACTCCCTCTCCCTCCATGGTGAATAGGTTTCGTCCGCTTGCCACCTCCCACAACCGTAGCACGTAGTTGGGGCCGGTGAACCAGACTGATCCACCAGTTCTTATCGTGAATTTCGAGGGAAATCCGCCTGAGAGGATGCCAAGTCCGTCTGGCAAAAAGGCCACCCGTTGCACCCGGTCAGTGGTACCCAGGAAGCGCCCTACCTCCTTCGAAATCTTTCTGATTGGAGCGGTCCAGTTCCTTGATCTCGATCTTGCGGAACTCGATCACCGTCTCGGGGCTGTACTGTTGCAAGGCGATGTGGCCGCTCGGGTGGAGTCTTGGCGAAGGGAATTTGTATGCGCTTGATTCCCCATTCACCAGGACGGCGAGTGCATTTCCTTCGGCGATCACCTCCAGCGTGCACCACTGTCCGAAGGGTACACTGGTAAATTTACTAAAGTCGGCAGTAAACACATCGTTGCCCACCCCTGGATAGAGCCCCCCGGTGCTTTCACGAACGATTCGCGCGTTGTTGATTGTGGCCTCGAATCCATCAGGCCACTTGGGATCGTCCGACGTGGGCATACTCGGGCCGAACGGACAGCGGAGGTACACGGCGCTGCTGCCGCCTTCGTTGAAGCGTGCCTCGACCCGCAGGTGAAAATCGGTGAAATCACCCCGTTCCGTGTAGAGGTGGCTGAGAGCCGGACCGGAGCCGATCAGGACGCCGTTTGCGACATGCCAGTTGCCCGGCTGTATCGGATGCGATTTCCAACCTCTGAGGTCCCTCCCATTGAACAGGGACACGAAGCCAGACGCTCCGGCGTCGGCGGATGGTACTGACGGTTCGTTCACAAGTAGTCGGTCGCGGCTCTTCGGAACGCTGGTCGGCAATCCCCCAGTGCCACCGGCGGTCTTGCCCGGGGCCTCGCTCCTTCGCACGTCGACTGTGATGCGGCCCTTCTCGATCGTGATGTGAATGATGATCCCCAGCAGGATCGCGGTGAACCCGGCCGCTGCGGCGATCGCTGGCCAAAACCACCGCGGCCGTTGCCCGCGTGCGTCGCTCACCGGGGGCCGCGGGACGAGAACCGCTCTCGGTTTCCTCGAGCTCGATCAAGCTCGCCCACAGCGGATCGTGTCGGGGCGTCCCCGCCGAATCCTTGGGCAGGTGGACAGGGGCCTTGTCCGTCGAAGGCTGAGCCGAGACGGACCGCCCTCCGGGCGTTGCCTGTTTCGCCTCTGGCTGTGCCACCTGAGAGAGGTCCGG
Source organism: uncultured Planctomycetota bacterium (assembly GCA_963815795.1). Lineage (GTDB taxonomy): Bacteria > Planctomycetota > Planctomycetia > Isosphaerales > Isosphaeraceae > JAKAUH01. The sequence goes on from CAWFIC010000019.1 coordinate 985,581, forward strand.
CTTCGATCCCACCAATGCCGCATTCCCCTTCTTGAAGAACGGCATCAGCGCCTTGCCCACCTCGGCGGGTGTCTGGAACCGCCGCTCCGGCTCCTTAGCCATCATCTTGCCCACCAGCGCCGCCAGTTCCACCGGCACCTCCGGACGTGCCAGGTTCAGCGGCAGGGCATCCCGCGAGTGATGCGCCTGCAGAATGTCGTACAGGCTCGTCCCCTGGAACGGCGGCCCGCCGGTCAAGAGACAGTAGAGCGTGCAGCCCAGGCTGTAGATGTCGGCGCGGATGTCGGCCCGCCGCGCGTCGCTGATCTGCTCGGGTGCGATGAAGTCGGGCGTGCCCAGCATCTGGCCCTCGAAGGTCAGCGTCCCGTCCGCCGGGACCTCCCGGCTCACCTTGGCCAGGCCGAAGTCGAGCACCTTCACCACCGCACGGTTGCCCTGACGCGCCAACATCAGGTTGCCCGGCTTGATGTCGCGGTGGACCATGCCGTGCTCGTGCGCGTGCTGCAACCCCAGCGCCGCCTGGTGGACGTAGTTGCAGGCATTGGCCACCGGCAGCGGCCCGCGGGCCTTGACCATCTTCGCCAGGTCGAGGCCCTCGACGTACTCCATGGCCAGAACGAGGCTCTCGCCGAGGCGAAGGACCGAGTAGGCCGTGACCACGTTGGGGTGATGGAGCTGGGCCGCATGGCGGATCTCGCCGAGGAAGCGGTCGAGGACGCCGCGGCGGTTGATGAGGTGGATGCCGACCACCTTGAGCACTTCCTTCCGCCCCATGACCTTGTTCTCTGCCAGGTAGACGACGCCCATGCCACCCTGGCCGAGCTCGCGGAGGATTTCGTAATCGGGGTGGTCGGCCAGACCCGGAGGCAGCGAGCTCGTCGGGGGAGGCGCCGAGGAAGCCGAGCCGCTGGCCAGCATCGACAGACCGGCGGTTGAAGAGATGAGCGGGACAGGCGAATCGGGCCGGGCCTGGGCGTCCCGGACTCGTTCGAGGAAGCTGTCGGCCGACATCTCCGCGACCCGTTTCCGACAAACCGGGCACCGCTCCAGATGCTGGTTGACCGCCTCGGCCGAACCGTCATCGAGCTTGCCCAGGCCGTACGAACTCAGGGTCTGTTCACTCGGGTGGATGGATGGAGGCGCGTTCATCGGGTGGTCCCCGGGGACGGGTCGTGTGACTGATTCTGAAGATGAGAGGCCGGTTCGGCATCGAACCTGTCGCGAAAACAAGAATTTACCACAAAAGGTCGCCGGCTTCCTCCGTTGACCGCTTGAGGTCCCGAGATTTGGCGAGGATGAGCGCAGTTCTCGGAAAGGCCCAATTCCTCGACCACGCCCCGGCCGGGACGCCCTCGACGCCGAACCGCTGGAACGACGAGGGGCCGAGTCCCCCGTCTCGACCGGCCGTGGGGTGGATGATCCTGATCCGCACCGCGTCGATCGGCGGATCGCCGCGAAGGGGTTCGATTCTAGCCGGTCTCCAAAACCCGCCAAGAGACTGAGCGATGTCGCTTTCCGGCCCCTGAGCCATGTGCCCGGATCCTCACGATGACGGGCGCCGAATTGCTGAACTTGAAGTCTTCGCCCCCGCCGTAATCCCCCCGAATCGAGTTTCGCCCGACCAGCAGACTGGAGGTTGTCAGACTCGCCGTCCCGAGGCTGAGAGGGGCCATACCCAGGATTCTCTTGCCATCCAGGAACGTCACGAATCCACCGGTGGGGACCCCGCCCGCGTGGTCGAGATTCCTGACCGTGGCGGTCAGAGTGATCAGGCGACCGAAGTTCGAGGACCTTGGCTTCGCGGTCACCACGGTCTTGGTGCGGTGAACCTGTGCGGATGTCGGCGGCCCCGGCAGGACGTTGATGGTCGCCGTGGCGGTGGCGCCGGTGTAATCGGTCGTGTCCATCGGCGTGAAGCTGACCGATAGCGTCTGATTGTTGCCCGCCGATAGGATCTTTCCCATAGGTGGCGAGTAGGTGAAGGTCCCGGGCACGCTGGCCGTGGCGTCGAGCTGGGTGGCGCCAAGCATCGTGCCGTACACAATGTCCGCGGGGTTGGCCCAGGTGATCGTCGGCGACGCCGGAAGGACGTTGATGCTCACAGTGGCGGTGGCGTTGGTGTAGTCGGTCGTATCGGAGGGCGCGAAGGTGACTGACAGGGTCTGCCCGCTCCGCGCGTGCAAGACCGTCCCGGCGGGTGGCGAGTAGGTGAAGGTGCCGGGCACGTTGGCGGTGGCGTCGAGCTGCGCGGCGCCCAGCGTCGTGCCGTATACGATGTCTGCGGGGTTGGCCCAGGTGATCGTCGGCGGCTGCTGGTGCGGGGGCGTCGATGAGCTGACGATCCACCCCTCTGTGTTGCCTTGAGGGTCGATACCGTTGCCGACGATCGTGTTTCCGTCGGGGGTTATGGCGGTCGCCGCAGTCAGCGTCCACCCGGTAAGAGAGGAGCCCAGACCATCAGATATCAATACTTGCTGGAGGTCCTGGACGCCATTGGCCTGGTTCCAAATGAATGCTCGGGTGCTACTGTTTCCGCCGCCTCCGCCTCCACTTGCTGGTGGACTCATCTCACCAACAATTGTCGTTCCGTCAGTTGAGACAGCCGTTGCCGAGCCGGTGACATAGCCGGCCGGCCAGGGCAGGGGCGTCACCACCCCATTGGTCCATTCGTACGCTTGCGTGAGGCCCCCGGCGCCGTTGCCACCTATCGAGCCGACCACGACGGAACCATCCGGCGACACTGCTGTGGCATAGCTACCAGTGCTGTCAGGAAATTGGATCAATGTGCCATTTTTCCATTGCCATGTTCCCGAGAGTCCCGTCAGGCCGCCGCTGGGATTCCCGGCGACAACGGCACCGTTTGCTGACATGGTCGTCCCGATAAAAGGAGTTGTACCAGGGACGCCTGGATTCGAATAATCACCTGGGGGCAGGATGATCTTCAGGGTCGCGCCAGTAAGCATATAGGGGGACGAGCCGCCAGTTCCAGCTTCGTCGCCAACGATGATCGTGCCGTCTATCGACACCGAATTCGCGCTGCCGCCCCCGCTGCCGTTGCCCTGCACTTGAGGGATCGGGGCCGCTACGCCATTAGCCCAGCGAAACGGCCCTCCGCCGAGAAAGCCGTCGCCCACGATGACCGAACCATTTCCAGAAACGGCGTTTGCGTGGCCCGGATAGATATTTCCCGAGGAATCACGGAGAAAGACCACACCGGTGCCTTGGGTCCAGTAAAAGGGTCCCCCAGCTTGTAGCAGCGAGTTTCCTACGACCACGGAACCATCCGCTGACACAGCGGTCGCGTCGGTATTAGCACCTAACCCCTGGAAGGAGGCCGCCATAAGCGCCCGCACTTCCAGCGGCTTCACGCATGGCTGCTGTACGAGGCTTCGCCGCTTGCTCGTGGCGCCCTGCGTGCATAGCCGAACGGTTTCAGGATGTCCAGGATTGGGCGCATGGCTTTCCTCGATGCTCGACGTGATTCGGATGGCAAATGACAAAACGCCCGGAGTCGGCAGCAGGTGTCGGGTTCAAAAGATGGCGGATCGAAGAGGTGGACGTCATCAGCGGACCCGGTGCTTCGGTCGCCATGCTGCTTGAAAAAATGCTCGAATGCGTGCAAGAATCTTGTTTTCCGATCGGGCCGGCCGTAGGATGGATGCTTTCAAGGGGTCCGAACGGGATTGGGTCATGACGTCAGATCGATGCTGGGCTCTTGCCTGGAGGCCCGGTCGGACGGCGACCCACGGACGTGGCCCCATCGGGCCACCATTCGCGACGACGCGTGGCGGCAATCGCTACCTTGACCCGGTGACCGCAGCCAGGTTGGCCTCACGAGCCAACGGACTTCTCCCTCTATCTGGTTTACGAATCGTTTCGACACGGATCTCGAAAAAAACAACCTGGGAGTCCTCAAGTCGTTTGATCGTGGTCCTTTACGTGCGCGGAGCACACAGCGATGAGGCACGTCGACGGCGGCTCAACGAGTCCGACGCTGCTGAGCGAGGTCTCCGACTGGCAAGACCATCCGGCCTGGGTCAGTTTCCGGGACCGGTACGATCCCCTGCTGCGGCGCTGGTGCCACGGCTACGGACTCGACGACGATTCGATTGACGAAGTCTGCCAGCGCATCTGGATCGAGCTGGCAGACCGGATGCGGACGTTCCACTATGACCCGAACCGCACGTTCCGCGGCTGGCTCAGGCGGGTTTGCGAATCGCGGGTCGTCGATTTCTTGCGGCAACGGCAGGCCGTCTGTCTCCTCAGTCTCGACGATCGCGATGGCGAACCAGAGGCTGGCGTGTGCGAGACCACCATCGACTCCGCCGAGACTGATCACGGCGAAGAAGCCGCCGACCCGCTCCGGCTCTTCCTGCTCGGCGAGGCGGAGAAGGTCCAGGCGGCGGTGAGAGCGAAAGTCAAGCCCTGGACGTGGGATGCGTTCTGGCTGGTCGCCGTCTGCGACTGGACCGTCGAGCGGACCGCCCAGGCCCTGGGGATGACCCACACCGCGGTGTACGCCGCCAGGGAGCGGGTGGCCCGGATGCTCTGCGACGAAGGCCAGCGCGAATCGGACCGCTGGGCGGCTGGCTCCTGATGGCCGGCCGATCGAGGGGAGCTCGTCACCATGACGTCCTGCCCTGGGGACCGGACCCTACGCTTGCTCGGCACCGACGTCCTCGGTGATGCGACATACGGCGCCATCGAGCAGCATGTCGAGGGCTGCTCGGAATGTAAGGCGCTCCTGGAGCGGCTCGCCCATCGCCGGCCCGATCTCACGGTCGTCTTGCCTGGCCCCGAGCGATGGCCGCGCATCCCGGGTTTCGAGATCCGGTCCGAGCTGGGCCGGGGTGCCATGGGCGTGGTCTACCTGGCGATCGAAACGGGCCTGGATCGTCTGGTCGCCCTGAAGGTCCTGCCGGGAACCTTGGGGCTGGACGCGAGCACTGGCCCTCGCCGCCGCTGGCTGCGCAAGGCGCGAGCAATATCGAGCGTCCGGCACCCCAACGTCGTGCCGCTCTATAATTACGGCGAAGCGGACGGGTGGTTCTTCCTGGTGCTCGAATACATCCCCGGCGGCACCCTCAGGCAGAGACTGGCGGAACCCCTTCCGCCACGCGCCGCGGCCAAGCTGGTGGAGACGATCGCCCGCGCGGTCGGATACCTCCACAGCCGCGGCCTGCTCCAACTCGACCTCAAGCCCTCCAACATCCTCCTGGACTGCGAGGGAGACCGCCCCTGGGAGCGGGTGACTCCCAGGATCTCCGATTTCGGCCTCGCTCTCTCCGACGACGATGCCGCCGCTTCGGAGAAGAGCCTGCCCGGCCTTCGGGGGACGCCCTCCTACATGGCGCCGGAGCAGGCGACCGCGTCCGGCGCCGACGTCGGGGCGGCGGCCGACATCCATGCTCTCGGCGCCATCCTTTACGAGTTGCTGACCGGCCGCCCGCCGTTCCAGGGAACTTCGGCGCTGGAAACGCTCGATCAAGTCCGCGGCCAGAAGCCCGTGCCTCCACGGCGACTGAATCCGAAGATCCCTCGCGACCTGGAAACCATCGCTCTCAAGTGCCTGGAGAAGAACCCCTACCGGCGCTTCGCCTCGGCCGAGGCACTGGCCGACGACCTGAACCGCTTCCGGGAAGGCCTTCCGATCAAGGCGAGGTCCGTCTCCCCGATCGAGCACGCCTGGCGCTGGTGCCGCCGTCAACCTGTGATCGCGGCTCTGGCAGCAACGCTGGTACTGACGCTGATCGGGAGTTTCCTGGGCTTACTGGCTCTGTTGCGGCGGACCGAGGTCCAGCGCGCACGTTCCGAGGCGAACTATCAGGTGGCATCACGATCGCTGGATGAGCTTGTAAGCGTATTTTCTTATGAACAGTATGACATTCCCGTGATACACTTTAAAGCCAATCGTTTGAAAACTCTGGAAGTCGCTCGCTCTCAGGTCATCGAGCTTTCGAAACGATATCCTCTGGACATCGGCAGTCTGAAGCGACTCGCTATGATCGACAATTGCCTCGCGACTTCCTACGCGTACGATAGGAAGCATGACGAGGCGCTGTCGATCATGGAGGAATCCATCGGCTATTGCGAGGCATACCTCGCTCTGAGTCCCGGCGACGTGGAGATCCAACAGCAACAGTTTCGATCAGCCTGTTGGATGGTGCTCACTCTCAGTGACTCCAGGAACGTCCAGCTTTATGATCAATGGAACGCCCGGACGATCGCGATGCTGAAGCGATTGAAATCACCACATAACGTCCATGTCGGTTGGATCTCTGCACTCAGCAATCGCCATCGTCTCCACGCGGACTCTCTGATGTTACGTGGCGAATCGGATCGCGCGGAAGGAACTCGAAGATGACCTCGATCTCGTCAGATCCGTGCCGGTCGCGGAAACCGCGTTTCCCGAATTCGCCTTGAGCGAGGCGTTGACTCTCGCCGCGCTGGGACAAGGGTCGGGCGAATTCACGCCCCTCGGATTCCCGATCCGCCCGCAGCCAGCGAACGCCTCGTTCCATGATTTAGAACAGGGCCTCGCCGAAATGGCGGCGAGGCGGATCGGCTGGCGGCCATCGATTGTCAAGCCACCCTGAGACTTTAGCACCATCGCCGGGGATTTCAGGATGACGGAGCTTGGTCCGAGCCGTAAACTAAGGGGGAAGAGCCTCTTGCTCAGGAGGGCGACGCCATGCTCTGCCCTGCAGTCTACCCGCCGGACCCCACCTTGGGCATCACCGATCCCCAGATGCTCCCGGACCCGAAGGTCGTCCCGCGCAGTCGGAATTACCCGCATCGGCCGTGTCCGAAGTGCGGCAAGTCTTGCCCTCGGGATCGGGTCCGGACCCGCACCCTGCATGATCTCGGCGATCCGTTGGGGGGGCGGCCCCGTGACATTCACCTCACCTATTCGCAACACTACTGCGTCCGGTGCCAGCACTACTTCACCGCCGACATATCCGGCCTGGCCGCACCCAAGGCCCGCTACACCCATCGGGTCGTGGCCCTGGCCGTCCGGCTGGTCTTCGAGGACGGCTTACCCTATCAGGCCGCCAGTTGGCACCTCTGGCGCGACCACCGCGTCTTCGTCCCCTTCGCCACCATCCAGAACTGGGTCGAGGCCGGGGGGAAAAAAGGCGGCCGACCGGATCGGGACCGACTACCTCGATTGGGCCCTCGACGGCTTCTCGGGATACATCGCCGCTGATGAGTTATATGACGGCCCCTTCTGCGTCCTGTCGATCGTCAACAACCGCGCCTTCAGGCGGCTCTGTTACGAGGTCCTCGACCACGCCCCGACTCACCGGGATATCCGGAGGTTCTTCCGCCGCTTCCGGGCGGCCCTGACCGGCCGGGGGTTGACCCTCCGCGGAGTCACCACCGACGGTTCGGACCTGTATCCACGGCCGATCTCCGAGGTCTTCGGAGCCGTGGAGCATCAGGTCTGTCGCTTCCATATCCTGGCGGAGCTGAACAAGGCCGTCCTCCGCGCCATCGCTCGGGTCCGCAAGCACCTGGCCGCGCAGCAGCCGGAGCTGCCGCGCAGGCGCCCCGGCACACCGGAGGCGAGACGGAAGGCCCGGCGACGCCGGCATCTGCAACGGAAGGTCGGGGACCTGTTCGAGCATCGCCATCTGTTCGTGAAGCGGCACCTCGCGGAGGGTGAGCGCCAGATACTCCGACGCATCACTCGGGGTTTGCCTCAGTTGGGGGCCCTCCGACGAGTGGTGGAGGAGATCCACCGGTTGTTCGACCGCCGGTGCCGCACTGAGACGGCCTTGAGGAAGCTGGCTCGGCTGCGGGCTCAGGTCCACCACTTCAAAGGGATGAGACCGATCTTCCAGAAGCTCGAGTCCCCCGACTTGGAGAAGGCCCTGACCTTCCTCGACGACAGCCTGCTGGGTTCGACCTCCAACGCGGTGGAACGGGGCAACCGCCGGCATCGCAAGATGCAGAAGACGGTCTACCGGGTCCGAACTCAAGCGACGATCCGCGGCCGGATCGCCCTGGACATGTTCCGCGAGATCCAAGGTCCGCCCCGCGCCGAAACGATGAAGGTACTCCACCGCGCCAGGCTGCGATAATCCCCGGCGATGGTGCTAAAGTCTCGCCACCCTGGCTCATACCGGACCAACTTCCAACCGAAGCATGGACGGATCGCGTGATCTCCTCGATCAAGTCCGACGCCTCGAAGTTCGCCCTCGATCACACTCGGATTCCGGCGATCGGCTGGATTATGAGGCACCACTGCGCCAGCACAATGACGTGGCAAAGACAGGTCGGCAAACTGGGCGACGCGCATCGGATCGCCGATCAACTCGTCGCGCTGGCCGAACGGCTCACGCGATCCTACCCCGATCAAGCCGCGCCCTACATGCTTCTGAGCGAAGGATATGTCCAGAAAGCGAAAATCGCCTATCGCGAGGACGAGGCACCCGTGATCGAGCGGTGGGAGCGAAAGGCCTTCGAAGCAGCGAGTCACGCGGCGACGCTTGAGCCGGATAATGACGAGGCGCGCAACCTCGTTAGAGAACGCCACGCCCGAGTGAAGAAGCTGGAATCAAAATAATAACAATAGTTCAATTTACCTAGCATTTCAGCCCACTCTGGCAAACGGAGAAGAGCAGCCCCGCCTTTCCCTGAATTCACCCGCGGCGCTTTCCGCACCACGGCCGCAAGCGGCGTCGCGCTCTCCACGTGCTCGCGATCCGCTCGGTACTGAATAAGGGGAGGGAATGAATATCGTCAGCAATCGTACACCGCGACCTCTCACACTGCGGCCCGCTCAGGGCCCGACCACCGGCCGGACCGATCGACTCGACCCGGGCCGGTCGGGACGGGGCCGGCATCGTTGAAGGCGCCTCGATGCTCAGCCCCCCCGTCAACTCCAGCCCGCTCGCGGCGACGTGTCCGACCGCCGAAACGGCTGCTGCGGGCGAACCGTCGAGGGGCCGCGGGCTGCGACCGTCGTGCGACCCGGCCGGCCGTGGACCGGGCGACCCCGATCCGGACCGAGCGGATCAGAATCAGAGCCGGAGCGGCTCGCCGCGGCGGAGTTCTGTCTGGCCTGGTCCGTCCATCTTAAGGCAAAATCTCAAGGGATGCCCACGCTTCGCATATCCCCCAATCCTGTCGCGTAGAGCCGACCTTTCCGCTATGATCATGAAGATTGGTCGCGAACGGGTCGATTTGCCCACTGGACTTGTGACGCGCGACGCTACCGCCGAATCGGGAGCATCGACCATGGCTCTGGAATACGAAGCGCAGGTCTACCGGGCCCACCTCATGGACATGCTCGGCGTCAACGACCTCAATGAAGGGAAGTTCGTCGTGATCAAGGGCGATGAGATCTCACCGCCGTTCGAGACCTATGACGAAGCGCTCGAGGCGGCTTACGCACGCCACGGACTCGGGCCCTTCCTGGTCAAGAAGATCGAGCGGAATGAGACCGTCCTCTACTTCTCTCGCGACCTCCGATGAGAGCCATCACGGGCCGGATCGAGCGGCAGGGCGCGTTCATCTACCCGATGATCTTGGCGACGCGCTTCCAGGTCGACGCCCTCAAGGCCCAAGGGCTGGCTTACCCGCCGCCGCAACAGGTCGCCGCGCTGATCGACACCGGCGCGTCGGCCTCGGTCCTCGATCCGGTCGTGATCACGGCGCTCGGGCTGACCCTGGCGGGCCAGACCTTGATCCACACCCCGTTCAACGGGATCGCAATACGAACTCCGCAATCCGTATGCGGCCTGCATCTCCCTGATCGACCCGAGCCTGGATCCGAGTCAGGGGATCAAGGCTTTCAATGTCGGAGTCATCGAATCGCATCTGGCCGGCGAGGGCTTCCTCGCCCTCATCGGCTGGGACATCCTCTTGCAGTGCATCTTGACCTGCGACGGGCCGTCCAGGACCTTCCGCCTGGAATTCTGAGGGACCGGCGAGGCCATGACGATCATCCTGCATTGACGCTGCTTTGTCCTCCGGTCTGATCTCAGAGGGCTTTCAGGTTCAGTCAAGACCGGGGACTCCCCGGGTCGGACCCGTCGGACCCGACGAACGACAGGGCCCGACTGACGACCCTCTGGTCCGACGGCCGATCGGATCTGTCCCGAGCTTCCATCCCGAGTGGCCCGGCCGGCGAAGCGATCGGTGCGGGCGGGCCGGCGAAGGGACGCGGGCCGCGCCTCTCACGCGGTCCAGCCGGCCGTGACGGGGACGAACTCGATCCGGACCGAGCGGCTCGGAATCCGAGCCGGGACGGCTCGCCGCGGACGAATTCGCACCGATGCGGGCCGCGTATTCCGCCGAGAGAATGAGCGATCTGACTCCGCACCCCTGGAGTCGGGGATCTGGGCTACGGCTTGCGATCCCCCTCGGATTCCTTCAGCAGGATCTCGATGAACGGGGCGAATTGCGGCAGTCCGCCCGGAGTGCCCGAATCTGCCAACTGGCCGGTGAGCTTGAGCCGGATGACGCCCTTGTGGTCGAGGATGTAGATCTTGGGATAGGCGTGGACGTTCCAGTCGCGGGGGATGCGGCCCTCGGTCCCTCCCGACTCCCACCAGCACGGCCAGGTGATCTCGCCCGAGGCGATCTCCTTCTGCAGCGGCTTCTTGTCCTCGTCGGCCATGACGCCCAGGACCGCGAACGGCCGGTCCTTGTACCGCCTGACGAGCTCTCGGAAGTGGGGATACATCTGCTTGCAGAACCCGCACCAGGTCCCGGCGAAATCCAGGATGACGACCTTGCCGCGATAGTCGCTGAGCTTGAAGCGACGGCCGTTGACGTCAGTCCCCTCGATCTCCGGAGCGGTCTTGCCGATGCCGAGGGTCTGGAGCTCGGAGAGCGCGGGCCGAGCCTCGTCCGCGAGCGTACCACGGTCGCGCTCCGGCTCCTTGATCGTCCGATAGAGAGCCGACGGGTCCAGAGTTCCCACGTCCCGCGGGGTCACGGTCCACCACTTCAGGGGGACGACATCGGCGAACTCGTCGAGCACGCGCCGGTAGAGATGCTCCGCGTCGCGGGTCATCCTCTCGACGTCGAGCGACCGGAAACGGGCCAATCGCTCCTCCGGATAGAACTGCGCATGCCACGGCTTCAAGCCGGGCATCCTCAGGAGTTGGACGAACTCGGCCTCTTCCAGGAGATAGTCGGCCAGCTCCAGGCACGCCCGGCCGCGGGTGTCGCGATCCGGGTTGTGCGCGATGACGGCGCGCAGGAGCGGCTCACGCGCCATCGTGACGGGCATCCGGCGAATCTCCTCGCCAAGGATCCAGAGCCGCTGATCGCGAGGGTAATCGCGAGCCAGGAGCATGGCGGCCGTTTCCGATTCCGGCGTCGTGAAGCCCATGAGGAGCACCCAGGCCAGGGCGTCGAAGGCGACCGGGTCCCGCGGGTGGGCGCGAGCCAGCTCCAGGAAGCGCCCGACGACCTTCTGCTCGACCGGGAAGTTGGCCTTGATGTACGCGACTTTCTCTTCCTGTGCCTTGAGCTTCGTGTACTCGTCGCTGTAACGTTGGCTGGCGCTCTGGAATTCCTCGATCAGCGACTCGTATGCCCTGCGAGGTGTCGGGGGGGCGGGCTCACGTGGCCGCTTGACCGCGGAGGACTTGGCGTGGGGAGGGACTCCGCCTGGCCCGGGGGTCGTCTCCTTCCCCTGCTGGGCCACCACCGCGGTCCCCAGGGCGCAGGCGGCCAGCATGGTCGCAAGACCCGTCAGCTTGCCCGCAGGTACCAGCATGGCCCTGATGACTCCTCGAGCGAGCGCGGCGACCGAATCGGGGATATCCGCGGCCGTCTCGAGCAGGATATTGATCGACGACCACCGCATCGAAAACCGGACGGTGGATTCGACCAGGGTCGGAGGCAGAGAGGCGAAGGTGAGCCGGAATGGCTCGCTCGCGACCATGACGGCGGGCGCGGCGAGCCCTCGCTCTCGCGGGCGCGAGGCGAGTCGTTTGCGGGCGCGATGAAGGCGGCCGCGGAGCGTCGACTCCCTCACGCCGAGCTGCTTCGCCGCCAGGTCATAGGTCAATCCCTCCAGACAGCAGAGGACGATCGGCCCGCGCAGCGCGGCCGGCAGCCTGACGATCTCCTCATGGATGCCCTGATACGTTTCCTGCCAATCCGAGGTCGACCCATCCGGGCAGGGGATCTCGGCGACCGCCTGGACCTCGTGCTTCTGTCGGCGACGCGAACGCCTCAGCGCCCGACGGGCGACGCGGCCGGCGACCGCGTAGAGCCACGGGCCGATCGAATCGCGGATCCAGATCGACCGGGCCCTGCGCACCAGCACCAGGAACGTGGCCTGCAAGGCATCATCGGCTTCGTGGGGATCCTCGAGCAGGCTGCGACAGAACCCCAGCACCATCGGCCCGTGCCGCTCGACCAGCACCCGGAATGCTTCCTGTCCCGCCGCGCCGGGCGCGTCCCGGAAGCGGTCGAGCAACCCCCGGTCGGTCAATGCCCCCAGGGTCCCGACGTTGAACAGTGTATCCATCGACGGCCAGCCGGTTTGCGCTGATCGTGTCGCCATGGTGAAGCCTTACCCCGATCGACTGCGGTTCGATCCTTCCGTCCCCACTGATCATACAATGCCGCCGATCGAGCGATCCTCACGCCTTTTCTTCGATCGATGATCCATCGGGGACGACTTCTATTCGGCCTTCCCCCTGATGAATTGTCGCGTCACCTCGGCCACTCGCCGTCCCAGGTGGCTTGCGGTTGCCAGATCCGCCTCGGGCGGCGCGACATCGGGTCCTTGGTCAATATTGGACTGGGCCCCCGCGCCCAGGAAGAACCCGAGCCGGTTCAGGTCGGTCTCCGAACCCGTTGAACGAGTTGTGGGCCGGGGGCAGGCCCAGGTTGACCCAGTGCATACCGTGTTGGGCGGCGAACAAGGCAAGCTGGATCAGCGTGGCCAACTTGTCGCCGGAGCGCGACCCCGAGTTGCTGAATCCGGCGGCGATCTTGTCCTTCCACTTGAAGCCCGCGGCCATGACCTTCCTCGAGGTTGCCTCCTCGAAGGCCTTGAACTGCGCCGAAGGCCCGCCCATGTAAGTCGGCGTGCCGAAGATGATGGCGTCGGCGCGCTCGAGATCGTCCCACGTCGCATCGGCGTCCTCGACAGGGATCAACTGTGATTCGACGCCGACAACGGCTGCAGCGCAGGCGGCGACGGCCTCGGCCTGCCTGGCCGTATGGCCGTAGCCGCTATGAAAGACGACGGCGACCCGGACCTTCGACTGTTTTTCCGACATCTCGTGCTCCTCAAGGTTATCGCCTTCGGCGCAGCCCCGGTCTGAAGCCCGCGCGCCGCGACAGGAAAAGTCGCCGCGACGGCTCGATGACGAGAATGTCGCGATGCTCACTGTGCGTAGGACGGCTGCACCGCGCCATAGCGCTCGAGCCAGCGGGGCAGCTCCGCGCCATCGAGGTGCGCCTCGAGGCGGTCGAGGTAGGTGTGCGTCCCGGGGAGGTATCCCCGAGCGTTGGGCTCGGTGAGGCGGGAATGCGTGAGACGCAGGATCGTCGCGTCGCCGTCGGGAGTCAGCTCATAACGGATGACGGTGTCGCCGACGAGCGATTGCTTCCACTCGTGCTCGAAGACGCGTGGAGGGTCCCAAACCAGGATCCGCCCCGTGATCAGACGCATCTCGCGAGGCGCGGGGGGACCCTCGGCTGTCAGGTCGATCGTGCCCCCCTGGCGCGGGTGGATCTCGGTCGGGCCGAGCCAGACCGGCGCCGATCGGGCTCGGTGATCGCGGCCCAGACCACGTCGATCGGATGCGAGATCCGGCGCTCGAACACAATGGCTGCGCGGTCGCCATCGATCACAACCCTTCCCAGCGGTGATCCCATCGTCATCCCTCCCTTTCCTTCGAGGACCTGGCTTCCGTGTCGTCCAGGTGCCGCTCCAGCGCATCGAGGCGCGGCCCAGAACCGGCGGTAACGACCAAGCCAAGCATCGAGCTCGGCGAGCCGCTCCGGACGCAGCGCGTAGATCCGCCGCTGCGCCTCCGGCCGCACCGCGACCAGTCCGACATCCAGCAACACCCGCAGGTGCCGCGAGACCGCCGGCTGCGTGAGCGCCGGGAACGCCGCCACCAGCTCGCCCGCGGGTCGATCCCCCTCCGCCAGCATGTCGAGGATCGCCCGCCGCGTCGGTTCCGCCACCGCCACGAAAATGTCCATCGCTTGAGTATAACACGCGGCGTATATAACGTCAAGGTGATATTGCGTCGGGGGAGTCGGGCCGCATCGATCAACCCGGCCGGCGATCGCGCGTGACCGGGTGCATTTTTCCAGCCGTCTTCATCCGATCTGAATACTCCCGCGCTATAATCGCCGGAGGGTCGGGGAGAACGAGGCCGCGAAGGGACCCAGCCGATGGATCCGACGTTGCGGTGCGTCCGCTGCGGTGAACCGATCCCGGCCGATGGCGGCGAGGCCGGCGAGAATCCGATCTGCCCGCGATGCGCCACGGATGGGCAGGCATCAGGGCCGGTGGCCGAGGACTCGAAAGAGACTCCCGGATCGGCCCCAGGCTCCGGCGATGATCGGCGGCCGGTCTTCATTCCCGTGCATCCCCACCCATCGTCGGATCGGATGCTGACCCGCTCGATGTTGCTGCCGATCCCGGGCATGGCGGCCGGCCCGCCCGATGCGATGATCGGCCGGCTCGAGCCGCGGAGCCTCCGCTGGATCGACGTGTCCGACGCACTCCAGCTCTTCCTGGGCGCGATCGCGAGCAGCTCGCCCAGCAGAGCATCCTCCAGGACATCCACCCCGACGATCGCGCGCTGGCCGAGGAGGAATTCCGGCAGGCTTGCGAGCACGGCGAGCGCTACGACCTGGTCCTGCGACTCAAGGGCCGCTCGGTGCAGTGGCGATATCTGCGCATCTCGTGCCAGGCGCGGTACGAGGCCGACGGCCGAGCCCACCACATCCGCTGCAACCTGCGCGACGTCACCGACGGCGTCCGGGCCGAGCACGAGCTGCGCCGCCGCACCGACAAGCTGCTCGCGGCCAACGAGGAGCTGCGCCGGATCAACCAGGAGCTCGAGAGGGCCCAGGCCCAGCTCGTCCGCTCCGAGAAGCTGGCCGCCCTGGGCACCATGGCCGCGGGTATGGCCCACGAGATCAACAATCCCCTGGCGTTCGCGCTGAACAACCTGGCGGTCCTGCGGCGCAACGTCGACGAGGTGCTCCGGCTCCTGTCGTTCTATCAAGAGGCCTGGCCCGTGCCGCCCGACGGCCGTCCCGAACTCGCCGCGGCGATCGAAGTCGCCGGGGGTGAGATCGATCTGCCGTACCTCGAGGAGACCCTCCCGCGCCTCCTGAACTCGACCCACGCGGGCCTGACCCGTGTCGCGCGGGTCGTCGAGGGGCTGCGCGATTTCGCCCGGCTCGACCGTGCACCGATCGGAGACATGCACATCAACGAGTCGATCGACCAGTGCCTGCTCCTGCTCAGCGAGGACATCGCCCGGCTGCGGATCGCGGTGGAGTGCCGGTTCGGCGAGGTGCCGCCAGTCCAGGCCGCCGCCGCCGATCTGAACCAGGCCCTGCTCGACCTGCTCAGCAACGCCGTCGCCGCGATCGAGCAGTCCGGCCGCCCCGACGGCCGGATCACCATCGTCACCGACCGCGACCGCGACGAGATCATCGCCGAGATCCGCGACAACGGGATCGGCATCCCGCCCGAGATCCTCACCCGGATCTTCGACCCGTTCTTCACGACCAGGCCGGTCGGCCGGGGCCCCGGGCTGGGCCTGAGCGTCACTCACGCGATCGTGGCCGGCCATGGCGGGCGGATCGAGGTCCAGAGCAACCCGGGCTCCGGGAGCTGCTTCCGGATCGTCTTGCCCGTCAACGGCGGAACCCCGGGCACCGGCATGGAATGAGAGGACTTGCGGCGAACCCCGATGACTCGTTCGTCGCTCGTGAGGTGCTGTTCCAGCACCGATCCGACGAGCGATGACCGACCGAGCAGTGGCCGCCAACGATTCCCATCGGCTCATCCGGGCCCTGCCGGGTCGCTCTCCGGAGGGATGGGCGGGGGGAAGATCTCTCCGCGCCGGGTGAAGAACCGGAGGCCGCGGATCGTGGTCTCTCTGTTGTTCGCCGCGTGGAACTCGATCTCCCAGGCCTGCGCCGACGCCGGCTCGAGGAGGGGGACGACGACATCGGTCGCAAGGAGGGGCGACTCGGCCAAGAGCACCTCGCCATCCCGTGTTAAGGCCCTCACGCGGACGCCGTCGGCGGCATTGTAGGTCCCGGAATGCTGGGAGTGGACGCCAATGCTGACGAGCGTGACCGGAGTCGGGAACTTCACGCGGATCGCCGCCCAGCCGTCGGGGCTCGGGCGCGCCTGCCACATGGATTTGGCGTCGAACTGGCCCCCCCGGCTGGGCCGGATCCGATTCTGGACGATGTTGGTCACCTTGGTGCCGAACGCCTCGCCCGACGCGGTCGTCACATCGACCTTGTATGGGGGCTGGCCGTCGATCGTCATCGGGCCCAGAGGGACGGCGGAGGCGAGCGAGTACCCGGCGGGGACATCGCGGGCGGGCCGGAAGGTCAGGTTCGGAAAGGCCCGGCGGTTGAAGGAGAGGCCGCGGAGATCCTCGGGCATCAGGATGCCGGGGTTCGGCGAGGGCCGCATCCCCCGCGCGTGGTGGGCGGAATTGTATGACATGATCGAGTCGTCGGTCTTCATATCGTGACCATAGACGTCAACATGGGGGAGGCCGAAGGCGTGGCCGACCTCGTGCTGGAGGGTGGACTGGAAATGCGGGAACTGGTCGAGCGCGAACGACGACAGGATCACGATCCCCCCGCCGGTGTTGTAGCCGCCGTTCAACGGCCGGCCTCCGCCGACGGGGAAGTCGTCGTGCGGGTTCATCACGACGATGACGAACACGTACGGGCAGTTGAACCGATTGGTCTGGCTGGCGGCGAGCAACTCCCCGGTGAGGCATGGTGCGCCACTCTCGGGAGCCGCCCTGAGCTCGGCGAGTCCGATGCGAGAGCGATGGATGAGCGGCGGGCCATCGGCCGTGATGAAGTTGTCGCGGCCGCGGAGCATCTCGCCGTATCGCCGGTGGCACCAATCGAGATGGCGAGCGAGCCGCCGCTTCTGCTCAGTCGTCGGTTCGGCCTGGTCGCTCGGCGCGAAGAAGACCGGCCGGACCAGAAGCCGCGCCGGAGGATCGGACGAGGACGCCCGGCCGCGGCGGCGGTCGGATCGCCCGGCCCGCTCGGGCGTCTTCCGGTCGGAGGAAGGCGGCCTCTGGGATCTCCGTTGCGGGGTCGGATCGGGCCGTTCCGCTTGTGCCACGACCGTCGGGCCGGACCCGGCCGGCCCCGCGAGAGGATTCCCGGCCTGCGGTTGCGGCCTCGCGCCCCGGGTGACGACGGGCCGATCGGCCGAATCGAGAGCCGGGGCCCTCGTGATCGCGGTTGATGGACGGAGAACGAGGAGATAGAAAGCGCCAAACAGCGTCAGATGAGACGCCAGGAAGGCTCCGAGCACCAACCACCTCCTCCACCGTGACGGCCGTCGAACGCGCGCCGGAGGACCGTAGGGATGAGCCATCGCCCGGCCGATCCTCCCGGCCGAGAGACTCGAAGAGATCGAGACCGTCCTCGCGCGGTCCGTCTCGGCGATGCTCGGACCCGTCCACGTTCACGCCTCCGGTGGGTCACGCACCGATGCCGTCGATGGCCCTCGGTCTTGAGTCGTTCATTGGGCCGATGCCCGTCAGGCGCTGTCGACTCCCTCCTTCAGCAGTCACGCTCGTCCGCGATGAGGGCCTCCCCAATGGATATCCATCCGGTGCGGCGGAGTCCCCTCACAACTCGGGGGCGATTCGTACAACCTCTTGAGCAGATTCCGGATATCGCGTCCGATCGCGGCACCACACCGTCTCTTCTCGCATTCTTAACGAGATCTCCACGCCGCTGGTTTGCAATACGGTATAGTCGGTCAACATCCTTGCGCACGGCCCGATCTCGACACGAGGATGAACACGGTGGCAACCGACGGCGGCGACTGGATCGGCGTGGAGATCGCCGAGGGGCGCTACAAGGTCCTCGGTCGGATCGGCCAGGGGAGCATGGGGAGCGTGTACCTGGCGTTCGATCGCCACCTGGAGACCGACGTCGTCCTGAAGTTCCCGGGCGGTCGGGACGCCGCCGCCGCGGGCCCGGAGTTCCTCGATCGGTTCGCACGCGAGATCCGCTCGCTGGTCCGGCTCAGCCATCCGCATATCGTGAAGGTCATCGACGCGAGCGAGCTGGAAGGGCATCCGTTCGTGGTCATGCAGTTCCTCGCGGGGGGGAGCCTCAAGGACCGGATGATGTCGGGGCCGGACGGCGAGTTCCGGCCGATGCCGCCGAGCACGCTGGGCGGCTGGCTGCTCGAGATCGCCAAGGCGCTGGACTTCGTCCACGCGCAGAAGCACATCCACCGCGACGTCAAGCCCGCCAACATCCTCTTCGACCGGCACGACAACCCATTCCTCGGTGATTTCGGGATCATCAAGGCCCTGGCGGGCGACGAGGGCGGGGACTGGCAGGGCAGCTCGCTGACGGCGCCGGGCTTCTTGCTGGGCACGCCGAATTACGTCGCGCCCGAGATCGTCATGGGACAACCGTTCGACGGGCGCGTCGATCAATACGCGCTGGCGATGACCGTGCACGAGGTCCTGTGCGGCCGGAACTGCATGGAAGGGCCGACGCCGTCGGCGACGGTGGTCAATCAGACGATGGTGGTCCCGCCGGCGCTCGAGGAGGTGATCCCGGGGCTGCCGCGGCGGCTCTCCGATGCCGTGCTGCGCGGGCTGGCCAAGGACCCGTACGAGCGCTTCGAGAGCTGTGCGGCGATGGCCCGCGAGATCCTGGCGGCTCTACCGGCCGACGTCACCTCCACGGAGGCGACCGCGCGGCTCGAGCGGACGTCGCGGGGCAGCCCCGGCCGCGTGCCCTGCCCGGCCTGTGGCGCAGCCATGCCCGTCGGCCGCGAGCACGCCGGCGGCCGGATCCGCTGCGCGGGCTGCCAGTCGATCTCGGCAGTCAGCCTGCTGTCGTCGAACACGGTGCAACTGAAACTCGTCCAGCCCGCCGGCGCGAGCGAGAGCCCTTCCGGCGGCATGCCGCCGCAGCCCTACGTCGTCAACGCCCCCGACGACGAGGCCGAACCGGACCCGTCGGCCTTGACCGCGCCGGTCGAACGTCCCGCGATCGCCACAGCGACGGAGAAAGTCCTGCAGCCGGGCCGGAAGCCCGGGCGTCATCTCGGGGCGGCGGCCCTGGTGGCGTGCGGCGGCCTGGCCCTCGTGATGATCCTCGGCGTGATGATGCTCCGGGATCGGTCGGGCCGCGGCCGGCCCGAACAGGGCGATACGGCGGCGGTCGGCCCGGGGGACCGGCCGGTGGGACGGACGACGCCCGCCACGCAGGAGGGGCGCGTCGAGATCAACATCGCCTACGGGACCGAGAAGCAGCAGTGGTTCGAGGCGGCGGCGGCCGAGTTCCAGCAGTCCGAGGTCGGCCGCGAGATCTCGATCGTGCTGCACGGGATGGGCTCGATGGAGGGCGCCCGGGCCGTCCTCGACGGGCCCGACCCGATCCCCATGCACGTCTGGTCGCCGGCCAGCAGCGCCTATCGCGACACCTTCGAGCGCGAGTGGCGGACGAAGCACGCCAAGTCGCCGATCCTGAAGGCCGAGAACCTCGTGCTGACGCCGCTGGTCTTCGTCATGTGGGAGGGCCGGCATCAGGCGTTCATCAAGAAGTACGCGAGGATCGATTTCCGCACGGCGGCCGAGGCGATGCAGGAGCCGGGCGGCTGGGGGGCGATCGCGGGCCATCCCGAGTGGGGCCGATTCAAGTTCAGCCACACGCACCCCGAGCATTCCAACAGCGGGCTGTTGACCCTGGTTTTGATGGCCTACGGGTTCTTCGAAAAGGAATACAACCTGTCTCACGACGAGATCGCCCGCCCGGCGTTCCAGGACTGGCTGCGACGCTTCGAGCGGGGTGTCGTCCGGCCGGGGGGCTCGCTGACGCATAGCACCGGGAGCCTGATGCGCGAGATGGTGCTCCGCGGGCCGTCGCAATACGACTGCGTGTTCGTCTACGAGAACCTGGCCGTCGGCTACCTCGACGCCGCGCGGGACCGATGGGGACAGCTCGTGGTCGATTACCCCGAGCCCAACATGTGGAACGAGCACCCGTATTACATCCTCGACGTCACCTGGAGCGACCAACGGCAGCGCGAGGCGGCCGGCGCGTTCCTCAAGTTCCTCATGAGCGAGCCGATCCAGCGCCGGGCGCTCGAACATGGATTCCGGCCGGGCAACACGTCCGTCTCGGTTCGGCTCCCCGACAGCCCGCTGGTCCGCTACGCCCGCCAGGGCCTGCGGATCGAGCTGCCGCGGATGTGCGAGCCACCGACCAACGAGATCGTCCACGAACTGCTCGCCGCGTCCCGCCGGGTCGAGGAGCCGTCGGGGAAATAGGCCGAAGCGCTTCACGGTCGATTGAGCCGCGCATAGGACGCATACCAGCCCGAAGCGCTAGCGAGGGTCCGAGGCTGTCTCCCTCGCTTGCGCGTCGGGCTAGTATGCGCGGCCACGGCCAGATGGATGACCGGCGGTCGATCCGAACCGACCGGGAATGTCAGATTTGGCATGGGAACGCCAGATAGGGGGGGAGTACGACGGGGGGCGGCTCCTGGGCGAGCACTTGCGTGATGTACATCGGCCCCGAGGGTGTCCCGATCTCAAAGGGTGTACGAAAAGCCTCGATCAAGCTGGATCGAGGCGCCGGAGCATGAAATGAGTCATAGCCACATAGATCCAAGATTCGCTCGACTCCTCGCTCCCCTCGTAATCCTTGCTCAAGCGCCGGTAGCGGCCCAGCCAGGCGAATGTCCGCTCCACGATCCACCGCCACTTCAGGACCTTGAACTCCGTCTCCCCCTCGGGACGGACTACCATCTCCAGGAGCCAACCACCGACCGCGCGGGCCCACTCAGCGATCCCGCCGTTGTAGATCCCGTCGGTCAGGATCTTCTCCAGCCGCGGGAAGCGGCCGACCATCTTCCCCAGGACCCGCTTGGCGCCGTCCCGATCCTGGATGCCCGCCGAGTGGACCGCCGCGGCCACGACCATCCCCAGCGTATCGACGACCAGGTGACGCTTCCGCCCGTTGACCTTCTTGAACGGGTCCTTGCCGTGCGGGCCGCCGCGCTCGGTGGTCTTGACGCTCTGACTATCGATGATACCCATGCTGGGGCTCTTCTTCCGCCCGGCGCGTCGGCGGACCTGGGTCCGCAGCGCGTCGTTGATCTTTGCCCAGGTGCCGGCGTCGCGCCACTTACGGAAGTAGTCGTAGCAGGTACTCCACGGGGGCAGATCCGTGGGCATCATCCGCCAGGCACAGCCGCCGCGGAGGATGTAGAAGATGCCGTTGAGGACCTCCCGCAGATTCACGGAGCGAGGTCGTCCGCCGGGCTTGGCCGGCGGCAGCAACCGCTTGAGGCGTTTCCACTGGGTCCGAGTCCGATCGGACGGGTAGCGTTTGGGTTTCATGCGGAATTATAGGCCC
Organism: uncultured Planctomycetota bacterium; assembly: GCA_963815795.1. Lineage (GTDB taxonomy): Bacteria > Planctomycetota > Planctomycetia > Isosphaerales > Isosphaeraceae > JAKAUH01. The sequence continues at coordinate 1,007,193 of CAWFIC010000019.1, forward strand.
AAACTGGCTTTTCGTACACCCTGTTAGTTGAAATGTGAAGAGGGCGGCTCCTCCCGTCCGGTCGCTAGACTGGACGCGGCTTTTCCCTTGACGTGGAAGGAGGAACCGCCTTGAAACGAGCCTATGCGAAGCGACACGACTCCCACAAGTCAGCGCCGACCCAGCCTGCTGTCCCCATCCGGGCAACCGACCGCAAGATCCAGTTCTCCCTGGATCGCGACGAGCTGCTCGGCCTGATGCAGGATTCCCTGGAGAGCTTGGCACTCAAGCTGGGCATGCTGGTCGCCTCCAGCCTCCTGGAGGACGAGGTGACCCGGCTGTGCGGGCCGCGCCATGAGCGTCAGCCCCACCGGACCCACACGCGGTACGGTCACCAACGGGGTACGGCCACCCTGGCTGGCCAGAAGATCCCTATCGCCCGTCCCCGCGTGCGGCGCACCGACGGGGGCGGCGAGGTCCCGCTGGAGACCTACGCCCGACTGCAATCCCCCGAGGCCATGCCCGAGGCCGTGCTCCGCCGCGTGGTCCGCGGCGTGAGCACTCGGGATTATGCCAACGTGATCGACCTCACACGGGACGGCTTCGGAGTCCAGAAATCCAGCGTCAGCCGCGACTTCGTCCGGGCCTCCGCCGCAAAGCTTAAGGCCCTGGCCGAACGCCGATTCGACGGCACGCACTTCCCGGTGATCCTGATCGATGGCGTCGAGTACGCCGGCGAGACGATGATCGTGGCGGCGGGGATCACCGCCGATGGCACCAAGCGAGTCCTCGGCCTGCGCCAAGGCGCGACCGAGAACGCCACGGTCTGTGTGGCGCTGCTAGAGGACTTGCAAGCGCGGGGCCTGGACACGAGCCAACCCGTGCTCCTGGTGCTCGACGGCGCCAGGGCCCTGCACGCGGCCGCGAAGCGGGTCTGGGGTCACAACGGCGTGATCCAGCGCTGTCAGGTCCATAAGAAGCGCAACGTCAAGGCTCACGTCCCCGAGAAGCACCACGCCGAGCTGGAGCGGCGCCTGTCGGAGGCGTACCATGAGACGGGCTACGAGGCCGCCAAGGCGTCGCTGGAGGCGACGGCCCGTTGGCTGGAGCGGATCAACCCGGATGCGGCTTCGAGCCTCCGGGAGGGATTGGAGGAGACGCTGGCGGTGGCCCGGCTGGGCCTCGTAGGGGCGTTGCGTCGGACGCTGGCCACGACCAATCCCATCGAGTCGGCCCTCTCGGTGACGCGGCGGGTGACGGCGCGCGTGACGCGCTGGCGTGACGGAGAGATGCGGCGGCGGTGGTGCGCGGCGGGCCTGCTGCGAGCCGAGAGCCAGTTCCGCCGGGTCAAGGGCCATCGGGCCCTCCCGACGCTCATCAAGGCCCTGGAGGAATCGACCCGAGCACGGCGGTCGGGAATCGAGCGCGGCGGCGCGTGAGAAGGTCCGGAGGAACCACTTCCCTTCATGACGGCGGGTGGGACAGGGGTGGCTCGAGGCCGGCGCAGGCGTCGGCCTCGCGGTCACCCCGGGCGACGAGTGGGTCGGCCAGGCTCCTGGACTTGTCGCGGGTCCAGGCCTGGAAGGCGACCATGAGCTGGCCCTGGTCGATGATCCCCGTCTGCAGCGCGAGCAATCCGAAGAGCAGATGACGGTCAGCAGCGGCGATCATGGCGAGGCTCCGATCGTCGGCGTCGATCGGGCGCAGGGCCCGATCTCCGGCGGCGGCCCGGGAATTGAGTCGTCTGGGCTGGATTATCGCAAGTCGGCCCTGCACTTGCATCCGTACGGCCGCGCCTCGTGGGACGGCTACGATGGCTCCGCGGTGGGTGCGTCAATCGATCTTCATGCGGTCTGATTCATCTCCTACCGTGCACGCGGTCATTTCGTGCCGGGCTGTGCCGGCGCGGCGCGGGTCGCGTCGAACGGGATCATGGCCTTCGCTTCCTTGTAGGCCAGCCACAGGATCAGGTCGTCCCAGTCGGCATCGCCGGTCGGGGGATTCTGCTCGTCTTTCGGCAGGGGCTTCATCTTCACCGCGGCCGCGATCGCGAGCTGGCGGGCCTCGTCGGACTTTCCTTGCCTGAAAAGACTCATCGCGCGGTAGAATGCCGCAATGCCCGTCGCCATGGCGTTGTTCGGGCCAGCCTTTCCGGCGGCGAGCAGCGCCTCGGTGGCGGCCGCGTGGTTGCCGCTCCGGTACTCCGCCATGCCCAGGGCCAGCAGCCGCCACTCCGACCACGGTCCACCCTTGCCGAGCTCCACCCCCTTGCGAGCGAGGGCCAATGCCGCGTCGAGCTCCGCCTTGTTGGCGGACGGCAGGATACTGCACGCCTTGGCCGCGCGCTCGGCCACACCCGCATCGTTGGTGTCCTTGGCGAAGGCGAGGAACCGCTGCCGGGTGGCGATGAGGTCATTCTCCTGTCCGAACCACGCCTGGAGAACGGCCACCTTCAGGAGCAACATGTCGCTCGGATCGGCGGCGGACGCCTTCGCCAGATACGTAACCGCCTCGCGCGTGCGGCCGGCCGACTGGCAGGCCGAGAGGAGGTCCTCGGCCACCGCGGTGTTCTCAGGTTTCTTCGCCAGCTTCTCCGCGAACAAGGCGCAGGACCGCGCGAGAATCTCGCGAGGTTTCTCCAGCTCCGCCTGGGCCGTCGCAGGCTGCTTCTCGGCCAGGTGCTGCTGACCCCGCCTGGCAAGGCTCCGAGCCAGGGCCAATTGAAGTTGCGGTTCATCAAGCTGTCGTTCAATCAGGGCGGGAAGGAGATCCCGAAGTGCGCCGCGAGCTCGAGGATCGGCTTCCTCGCCTCGTGACCCTCGGACCGCTGGAGTGCTCGGCTGAAGTATCGCGTCGCCTCATCATTGCGACCGTTCACGGCGTAGGCGACGGCGAGCTTTGCCCAAGGATCCGTGAGCTTTAATGCAGCGAAGCGTTTCTGTTCCCGGACGAACGTGGCCGGCTCTGCGCTGATTGACAGGCGGAAACGCCCCAGGTTGTGCTGTGTCCATTGTGCCCGTGAGAAGTACATTTCCATTTTCAATTCATCATCCGCGGCGCGTCGCAATTGGGTGGCGACAATGGCGGTGTTCGCCTCGCCTTCCCTGGGGAAACTGCCCCAACCCATCGTTGCATCGATCTTGCCGTCGATGACGTTTCGAGACTCCTGACGTTCGTCGAAGTCGACGAAGATGTCGGTCAGGGTGGAAGGCTTGCCGCCCGAGAGGACACGCAGTTCGTTCAGATGGAAATTCCCGTTGTCGGCGAATCTTCCCGGACCGTTGTGGGGTAAGGAAGGATCGGGCAACGCCTCCAGACGGATCGCGGCGATCTGTTCCATCCCCGGGCGGAAGGTCAGATGGTAAACATCCCGATCCGGGTTGGTGCCGCTGGCCAGGATCGCGCCATCGGCCTGGATCGTCAGGGTCGCACCTCCTTCCGATTTCATCGTGGTCGGCTTGAGTACCGTCCATCGAGTGCGATTCTCATTGGCCTCCTTATCGAAAAGGAGTTGAGCCAGCTCCGCGGCGACCAGGTCGTTCTCAGGGTCCTCCCGTAGCGATCGTTCGTAAAGGGCTTCGGACTGATCGAATTGAGCCTTTGCCAGCGGGAGCTGACCGGCGGCGGCAAGTCGTCGGGCGAACTCCCCGAGCAACCTTGCCCCGTCCGGGTTTCCGCTCGCCGCCCGCGACCAGTCGGCCGCGGTTGCGTCCCAGTTCCTCAGGGCCTCGTAGGCGCGGGCCCGCTTCGAGAGCAGGTCCACGTCGGTCGTCCGGCGCATGATGCCCTTGTTGTAGAATTCGACGGCGCGTTGCCAGTTCTGGTTCGACTCCTGCGTGAAGAGGTCGCCGATGAAGCCCGCCAGCCCTGGATTTTGCTGGGCCAGTTGGTCAATGGCCCGCTGGTCGCCTTTGAGCGAATACGCGGCTGCCAGCTTTTGCCACGGATCGGTGACTATCAGTTTCGACTCATGCTCGATCGCGGCAGGGTCGCTCGACACCGACAGGCGGAAATGGCCAAGGTTTTCGTAGGCGTCATAGTGCATCTGGCATTGCATCTCGAACGTCAGCTTCGTGCCCGCGGCCAGGGAGACGGGCTTCGCCATCGACCAGATCGCAGTCGCGTTTCTTCCCTGGTAGCGCGCGATATTCCAATATCCGTTTTTCTGGATTGGGTAGTCACTAAACTGATGGTCGGCCCAGGCCTGGTCGAACTCCAACTTGACGGGGTCTTTTCCATCGGGTGACGCGGCCGTGACGTTCCAGCTCGTCTGACAGAAGTTCCCATCAGGGCTGCGGCCGGGACCATGATTGGGAAGCGAGTCATGCGTGAGTGCTTCCAGACGCACCGCGGTAAGCTTGATGTTGGTACCAAGTGTCAGTACGACACGGTAGCGATCTTTTAAGCGATTGGCGCCGCCGGCAAGAATGGAGTCATCAGGCAGCAGGGAAAAGGTCGCGCCCAGCTCGGATTTCGCTTCGACCGGTTTGAGCACGGTCCATCCCTGGGATGATCTCGCAGACGAAAGGATCACCTCGGCCCGTGCCAGCGCCTGGTTGGATAGCAAGGCATCATCGGTTGTCGCGTCGGTAACGGCCCGAGCGTAATCGTCGACCGCCTGCTGCCACTGCTGCAAGGCGACATGCGCGTTGCCCCGGCGCCCGTAAAGCCGCTCGAGGTCGGCGGCCACAGCCTCAGGTTTCTGCCGGGCCAGCGATTCGATGGCGGCCGTGTAGTCGGCCACTTGAGCCTTCCAGTCGGACCATTGGCCGGCAAGCTCGGCGCGCAGTTCCAGCAGCCCGGCGTCTCGCGGCTCCTTGGCGAGCCGTTCCTCGACGAGTGCCCGAAGGGGAGACAAGAGCTCTCCGGTCGCCGAATCGTTGACGAATCGCTCCCTGGTCAGCTCGATCACCGCCGGTTTTTCGCTCCCGGGGTGTCGCACCGTTAGCCGGACCTTCGTCCCGGCGTCTCCCGCCAGCAGCTTGCCGAGATTGGGAATGGATTCCCTGGTCAACTCGGTGTCATTCACTTTCAGGATGGTGTCGCCCGGAACCAGGCCGGCCCGGGAGCCCGGGAACCCGGGGAGCAACTCAGTCACCCGGACTGGACCGTCTGCGGACGCGTACGCGACGCCAACTCCCACTTCGTCGATGGCGGTGGGAACGCCATCCTGGTTACGGCGCTGGGCGCCTCCCTGCAAGAGCATGGCCGCGACGGCAGGCCGATTCTGATGCACCAGGGCCGTCGCCAGGCGAAGCAGTCCGGGCGTGCGGAGCCAGGCCACGGGGCCGGACGGATCGGCGGCCGCCAGGCGATCCAACGCGGCGACAGCCTCGTCCCACGCCTGGCGCGAGGCATGCCAGTTGGCCTGCGTGGCGGCCAGCGCGGCTTGCACGCGCTTGTCGTTGGCGTCGAGTTTTGCCAGTGCTTCGTGCAGCCTGAGGTCCTCGGACAATATCCGGATGCGGCTCGGGAAGTCGGCGTTCGAATGGAGCAAGAGTCGCAGTGTTTCGGCGGCCCGCTCGGGATCGTTCCAGACGATCGGCGTGGTCGACCAGAATGCGGTGCCGCCCCCTCTGGCCAACAAGTGCCGGCCGTCCGGGGAAAATGCGAGTGTTTGCACTCGACCCAACGTGACGCCGCCGGGATCCAACTGCATCAGTTCACGCCGCGTCTCGAAATTCCAGAGGCGGACCGTCTGGTCACTGCTGCTCGACGCCAGGGTGCGGCCATCCGGCGAAAACGCCACAGCGTTGACCGCGCTGGAATGCCCCTTGAGGGTTTCCAGAAGTTTGCCGGCGGCAACGTCCCAGAACTGCACGTTCCCCTCTCGACTGGCCAAGGCCAGGGTCTTGCCGTCCGGCGCAAAGGCCACATCCTCGACCTGTCCCCGTCCCGTTTGGCTGTACAGAGAGGCGTGATCAGGATTCCGGAGTGTGTGCATGGCTTTCCACGTCGCGGTTGACCAGATGATCGCGGTGCCGTCGTGGCTGCCGCTGGCCAACAGCGATCCGTCCCGCGAGAAGTCGAGCGAAACACAGAAGTTCGTGTGTCCATTCAGCCGGCGGATCAGTCGGCGCGTGGCGACTTCCCAGACCTTCAGTGGATTGGGATAAACTGCTGACCTAAAGTAGTTCTTTACGCCAAATCCAGCGACCAGATACTTGCCATCAGGAGAAAACGCCAGCGCACCGACCGGTCCGGTATCTTCGTCCACCGGGAAGTTTGGCAAATCGGTCGCTCCCGTCAGCCGCGCCCGCTCCGTTCCGGCATCGATGTCCCACAGCGCAACATAAGAAACCTTGGCGTCCCCGCCGTAGCCGACAGCCAGCAGACGGTTGTCGCTCGGCGAGAATGCGACGCTGGCGACTCCACCCTCTCCTCCCGGTGACAGCTCCCGTACGAGTCGCCCCGTAGCCGCGTCCCACAAACGCACACTGCGGCCGTTGGCCGCGGCGATCAGTTGGCCATCCGGCGAAAAGCCGATCGCGAACGAGCTACCATTGGAAAGACCTTCCAACGGCCGAATGGCCGCGCCCGCATTATCCAGATCCCAAACTCGGGCCGTTTTGTCGGCGCTGGCGGTAACGAGCCGCTTGTTATCGCTGGAGAAGCCGACTGTGTTGATCGCCCCTTGATGGCCCTTGAGCTTCAAGAGCGCCGCGCTCTTCGAGCCGAGCTTCTCGACATCGGCCCAGATCTTGATCGTCCCTTCGGCATCGGCCGTGGCCAGCCGGGCGCCGTCGCCAGAGAAGGCCATCGCCGCGATGGGCGACGCGTGAGCGGACGTATGCCTTGCAATCGAACGGCCTGTCGCCGCGTTGAGAACGAACAAAGCTCCACTCAGCTTCGCGCTGACGGCGATCCGTCGGCCATCCGGAGTCAACGCGGAAGCATTCAGCGTTCCACCGGCTTGAAGGTCCAGCGGCAGGCCAGTCACTTGCTTCGCGGCCGCATCGAGGTGGAAGATGGAAGCAAAATTACCGGAGCCACCGTGCCCGACAACGGCCAGCGTCAGGCCATTGTCAGTCAAGGCGAGGCTTTCGATGCGATTGAATTTCTGATCGACGGACGCGAACACCTCGCCGCTCACGGCGCTACACCACCGAACCTTGTCGTCAACGATGACCAGCCAGTCGCCGTCCCGCGAGAAGATCAGACGGCGGGGTTGATTCTTGGAGGAGTCGATCTGGAACGTCTCATTGCCCGTGGAGGTGTCAAAGACGTGAACCGTGTTCCCTTCGGCCAGAGCGGCGAGGCGGCCGCTGGGCGATAGGACGCGGAGCTGAGCGCCGGGGCCGCCGGGCAGGTCGTGGCGGCTCGCTTCCTCTTCGTGCTGCGAACCGAGGTTCCAGCGCCGCACCTGGCCATTCTGATCCAGCGTCACCAGCGGGCCTTCCGCGGTGAAAGCCGCGTCGACGACGGACTTGCCGTGCCCGGAGAAAACCAGAGCGCTACTTTCCAGCAGGTGCTGGTAGTAGTACCACTCGAAGCCGCGCAGATCGGACTTCGGCTCATGTGGGGATGGTGGGCGCGGGGAGGAGAACTTCGGTCGGCCCGGGGACGGGGTCGGGAGACCCGCGCCAGCGCGTCCACCGCCATCCCTCCGACTTCATCCTGCGCTCGGCGCGGGTCTCCTGACCCCGCCGGGCTTTCGGGGATGTGTCTGGCCAGGAGCACGCGGAGTTGTTCGGCCGTGCTGCGATCGTCGCGCCAGACGAACGGGGCGAGTCGCATATCGGTCGTGTAGAGCAGCTTTCGGCCGGCCTCCTCTTCAGAGCGGGCCAACCCCTCGGCCGCCACAGCCCTTGTTTTCTCGGATTCAACGACCTTGAGGGCGTTTGCCGTGTCCTGCTGCGATTGCTTGGCCTTCTGCTCATTCGTGTTCGCCTCCGCCTCGGCCTGCATGGCCCGCCGCATCTGCCACAAGCTGACGCTCAATCCCGCCAGCAGCACCAGCGCGATGATGCCGCTGGCCGCGAGCAGCATCCGCCGCCGCTGGCGCTGCTCGGCCGCCCGGGCGTCGGCCGCCCGGGCGTCGGCCTCGGCCTGGACCCGCTCCAGGTCCGCCCGCCGCGCCCGCTCGTCCGCCGCCGCTCGCAACCCGGCCACCGCCTGCGCCACCGCGCCGGCGTCCGCCGGCCGGTCGGCCGGATCGAATGCCAGGCAATTCTTGCACAACGCCACCCATTCCGGCTCAGCGCCACAGGCATCCAGCCGCGCGAAGCAGTCCTCCAGCTTGCCGCGCACGGCCTGCACGCGCACCGACTCGAACGACTCGCCGACATAGGGCGGCTTGCCCGTCAGGATCACCGCCAGGATGGCCCCGAGGCCGAACACGTCGGCGCGCTCGTCAACCTGCTCGATCTGACCGACCGCCTGCTCCGGCGGGATGTATGCCGGCGTGCCGACCAGGCTGCCGGCCTCCGTGTGCGACCCGGACGCCGGTGCGGGGCTGACCCTCGTCCACGCCTGCGTCTCATCCGCTGACAGCGCATCGGCCGTGCCCGGGCTCCCTTCACCGAGGAACTTGGCCAGCCCCCAGTCCATCACCTGGACCTCGCCGAAGGCGCCGACCATCACGTTGGCGGGCTTGAGATCACGATGAATGACGCGGTGGGCGTGTGCGTAGCCGACGGCCTGGCAGACGGCCTCGAAGATGGCCAGCCCGCTCGCGGCGGGGGCGCGATCCGCCGAGGGGTCGGGCCGGTATTTCAGGATCGTCTCGAGCGTGCTCCCCTTGATGAGCTTCATCGCCAGGAACGGCCGGCCATCGGCCAGGGTGCCGACCTGGTGCACGGCCGGGATTCCGGGGTGCTGCAACTGACCGGTGATCCGTGCCTCACTGAGGAAGCGCTGGGCCGGTACCGAGTCGGGCGGGTAGCGCTCGGCGAGCAGCTTGACGGCGACATCGCGATCGAGGGCGGTGTCGCGGGCGCGGTAGACGACGCCCATGCCGCCGCGGCCGATCTCGTCCAGCAGCTCGTAGCCGGGCGGGCTGAGAGGCGCGACAGTCAGCTCGGCGCCGGGGGGTCCGGGGGCGTCTGTCAGGTCTTCGGCCATGGTATTGCCTTCGGTACTCGGCTCGAAGAGCCGATCCGGGCGAGCGGGGGCAGCCTCCGGGCCGGCCCAAGGATCCGGTCGCATCGCGCCGATTATCGCACGTCCGCCATCCCTTTGCATCGGTACCGCGGGGTGTCGTCGGAGGGCGTCTCCGGAGATCCGAGGCCCACGGACTGGAAACAAACCCGGCGCGGCGTGACAATGTCCGGGGGGAGCTGCCTCCTATTTCAACTACGAACGGGACACCCTCTCGGCCCCAGGCCGAACCGTTTGTAGCCGGCGCTCGGCATCGGGGATACTCTCAAACGGGCCGATGACCTCTTCGCCTACGATGCTGATCCATTTCCCCTCGGCGGATTCGAGCAATTCGGGCTTGATCCGGTCGTAGGTCGCCTTCTCGCGATCGAAGCCGACGAAGGGCCGCCGCTCGCGGCGGGCGGGCTCGGCGGGGGATGGTGTCGGACCTCCCGGGCCTGGCTTCGCGCGTCCGATCTCGGGCGGGCCGGCCCGGCCGGCCCGCCCGAGATCTGGCTCTCCCGTAGCGACTTCCGATACTCGATCTCGGCCTTGAGGGCCTCCCAAGCCCTGGCCGGATCGCCGAACAGCCGCTCGATCTCGTCGATCAGTCCCATCAGCATCACCTTGGCGACGACTTCCGGCGGCAGGGGCGCCGGTGAGCCCTGTTCGGTGTCGTGCATGGTGGACCCCCGATCCGATAGAGGCCGGGTTGGGTTGATTAGAGCGGCTAACGCTTGCGTTGCACCGACACGAGAGAACCCCCCCTGACCCCCATAGGCGTTAACTTAACGACTGGATCCTGTAAAAAGCCCCCTGATTTCGAGACTGTCGCGACGATACCGGCATCCTTGCCTGTCGCCCCGAAGGGGCAGGTACACACCAGCCCAGGGCAACGCCCTGGGATCCGTTCGGATGTCGGATGTCGATCCCCCGGCCCTGAAAGGGCGAGACATCGCCATCCCCTTGTCCCGCCCTTTCAGATGTAACGTTGAAAGTCAAGGGCGTCGGGGTGATGACGCCGGAACTCGGGAGGTTTTTTCGGGTCAGATGGCAGCTCCTCAGGCTGGGGTACAGGAACGGGTTCCTTTACGGGTTCCTCTTCTCTGTTCCGTGGTGATGCCCAGGCGTTGGGCAAGGTCGTGAGCGGCTCGGTGGATCGTCAGACCGCGGCTTTGAGCCCACAGGTCCAGCACGTTCCCCTGGGCGCCACAGGAGGCCTCGAAACATTGAAACACCTCCTTCTCCAGATTGACCGAGAAGCAACGACTCTGGGGGCTCGATGGCTCGTGAATGGGACACGGGCCGCGGCGCTGGGCGCCATGCCCCTTGAGGCAATCCCACCAGTGCAGTTCGCGCAACACCTGTTCCATGGTGATCTGCTGTCGCAACCGCGCGAAGTCGATGTGGTGGGCCGAGGCCGGCGTCGCGGATCCGCGCCGGGCGAGTTGCTGGCGGGCGCCGGCTGGGGTATATTGGATGCGGCCTGGGTGACCGCTTGCCTTTCGGGACGCCGTCCTTTGCGGCCCTGGGCCCCTTGGGCCTCCACGGTCGGGGTGGGGGATTCGTCGTCGGTGTCCGCCTCCCGCGGTGTAAACGGTTCGCCGGTCTTCCAGATGGCGAAGACCAGATGCAACAGTTTCCGCATGCAGTGTCCGAGGGCGACGTCGCCCCGTTTGCCTTGGGCCTTTTGTCGAGCGTACAACGCGCGGACGACCGGATTGTGCACGATGGCGGTCTTGGCCGCGTTCCACAAGCACCTGCGGACCAGGTCGTTGCCCTTGGGACTGAGGCGCATCGTGCCCTTGGGGACGGGGCGACCGAATTTGTCCGTGCCCGAGGTGTACTCCTCGGGGAAGATCCCGAAGTAATTGACGACCGATCCCGGCGTGGCAAACCGGTCGATGCTGATCATCTTGGCCACCAGGGCGGCTGCGGTCAGCTTGCCGATCCCCGTGATGGTCTCGATCGCCTGATGCGGTCCCGGGGGCAGGGCATCGAAGGCCTGTTCCAGCACGCGCCGCAGGGCGCGTGTGGTCGTCTGACTGTGCTGGATCGATCGGACCGACTGGCGGATCAGCTCCTCGATCACAGGCCCGTGGAAGCCGGCCACGGTTTGCCGCGCGGCGGTTCGGATCGCCTCGGCCTTGTCCTGGGTCAGGTGGGGGATGCTCACCAGCGAGGACAAGTGGGCACCGGCGATCCGAGCGGGGGTGGGGTACTTGGCGAGCAGCCGCAGGACCCAGACCGCCCGCACGCTGGGAACCACCACCGCCAGCTCGGGAAAGACCCGGGCCAGACGATTGTGGAGCTGATTGACCAACCGGGTGGTGTGCTTGGCTTGACTCTCCAGGGCGCCGGCGATCTCGCGGAGGTGAGCGAAGGCCGACGGCGTCTCGGGCGTGGGGGCCGGGCGTTCGACCACCGCGAAGCGGGCGCAGGCGAGGGACTCCACGGGATCGGCTTTGCGCTTGGGGAAATGGGCCCGGCAGTCATCCCGATTTTGCTCGGGCCGGCCCACCGAGAGGGTCTTCTCGCAGGGCAAGGCCCGGAGGAACCGTTCGAGGTTGACCGCGTACTGACCCGCGGCATCGATACGAATGTTGAGATGAACATATCCATATTTCTTTTGAATCTGCTCAAGTGCCTGGCGGAGTTGGGCATACCCCGCGGCCGACTCAGCGAAGGGGAATGCCTTGGCGGCCGGTTGGAGATCCGGGCGCAAGAACGTGACATGGTGTCCGTCACGCGCGGTGTCGAAACCGACGCCGATCGAGATCGATGTAGAAGTATTCATGCGACGATCCACAATGGGATCAACATGTGTAGCGTTCCGTCGTGAGACTCCCCCGCGGATCTTCGTTTCCGGGCATCCTCGTGATAAGCGGTCGAGCCGCAAGATGTAACAAGGCCTCAGGACGAAGACGGAGGGATCAAATCTGAAAGAAGAGGTCAAAGCCTCAGGGCTCGGTAAGATCTCCCCACGACGACCACAGCAGCCAGTCTGCCATGACTGGATGACAGTGTACGCTCTAATTCAACCATGCGGGACGGGGCACGGTCAAATTCGATCATACGAGGGCTCGAGGTCCATCGGAATTCGCGGTCCCAGGGCGTTGCCCTGGGCTGATCTGTTCGGCCCCTTCGGGGCCAGATCCCCATACCCGGTATCCCTGCTATAGACTCCTGATTTCCGCCGGATTTCCGCGGGAAAATGGCGTTGGTCTCTCGGATCAGGCCCTTAAGTTAACGCCTATGGGGGTCAAAGGGGGTCGAGGCCCCAGCAGCACGAAAGGGGGATCAGCGAGTCGAGGCCCCAGCAGCACGAAAGGGGGATCAGGGGGTCGAGGCCCCCGGCGAAGTCTCGAGGCCGAAACTCGTGGGCCAACCATTCGTTAACGGCTCTCGTTGCGTCTCCGTTCCCCTTCTCCCGAGTCGCCCGCCCCGGCCGACCCGGTGCGCGCAGAGCACCCGACAGGGCTCCGGGCGCCGGCTCCTCGTACACGCTCTCGATCAAGCCACGCGGCCTACGTGACAGCCGACGACGACTTCCATCGGGCCGGCGGGGAGATTGCCGAGCTGACGGAGCCCTTCAACTTTCCTTGTGCCGCTGCTCGCAAGGACCGCCTTGCTCGTGGGCAAGGTTCCGCGCGGTGTTGACCAGGCAGACATGAGAGAACGCCTGGGGGAAGTTGCCGAGCTGTCGCCTGGCGACGGGGTCGTATTCCTCGGCGAGCAGGCCGACGTCATTGCGGATATCGAGCAGCCGCTCGTAGATCTCGCGGGCCTCGTCGCGCCGGCCCTGGAGCGCCAGGTTGTCGGCCAGCCAGAACGTGCAAGGCAGGAAGGCGCCCTCGCCGGTCGGCAGCCCGTCAACTTCTTCGGACGAGTCGTACCGCTGGACGAACCGGTCACGCATCAGCCGGTTCTCGATGGCGGCGACGGTCCCCTTCATCCGCGGGTCGTCGGCGGGCAGGAATCCCACCAGGGGGATCATCAGGAGGCTGGCATCCAGGCAAGAGGAGCCATAGGACTGGACGAACGCATTGAGTTTCGAGTCGAAGCCCTTCTCGCAGACCTCCCGGTGGATTGCGTCGCGGGCTTCCTTCCATCTCCCGAGGCCTTCGGCGGAATAGCCGAATTGCTCGACGGCCTTGACTCCGCGGTCGAAGGCCACCCACGCCATGACCTTGGAGTGGGTGAAATGTCGCCGACAGCCCCGCACCTCCCAGATCCCTTGGTCGGGCTGTTTCCACGCATCCTCGAGGAACCCGAGGATCGCCTGGCCCATGCGCCAGGCGTCGTCGAGATCGCTGAGCCCGTGCCGGTGGGCCTGGTACAGGGCATCGGCAACCTCGCCGTAGACGTCGAGCTGGAACTGGCCCGACGCGGCGTTGCCGACGCGCACGGGTTTCGAGCCCTCATAGCCGGCCAGCCAGTCGAGCTCGAACTCGGTCAGCCGCCGTTCGCCGGCCACGCCGTACATGATCTGCAGGTGCTCGGGACGGCCGGCGACGGCACGGAGCAGCCACTCGCGCCACTCGCGCGCCTCCTCGAGATATCCGGCGTTGACCAGCGACAGGAGCGTGAAGGTCGCGTCGCGGAGCCAGCAGAAGCGATAGTCCCAGTTGCGGACGCCGCCGATCTTCTCCGGGATCGACGTCGTCGGCGCGGCGACGATCCCGCCGGTCGGCCCGTAAGTGAGCGCCTTGAGGGTCAGGAGCGACCGGCGTACGGCCTCGTCCTCGCAGGTCCGACCGCCGTCGCAGCGGGCCGACCAGGAGCGCCAGTAATCATCGGCGTCCTGGATGACGCCTTCCGCGTCGAGCCCGGCCGGCGCCCTCTGGGTTGAACGGATGCCAGGCCAGGGTGAAGGGGGCCGTCTGCCCCTCCCTGACCACGAAGTCCGCGACGGTGGCGAACCCTTCCCCGCGGTGCTCGACCCACGACCGCAGCCGCAGCTTATCCGCGCCGGCGATCGCGGCGATGCCCCTCCAGCGGCCCGTCACCCACGGGACGATCCAGCCGTAGTCGAATCGGATGGTCAATTCCGACCGCATCGGGACCTCGCCGCGCAATCCCTCGACGACCCGGACCACCGTGGGCGTCGGACTGTCGATCGCCATCGCGTCGATGAGCCGGACCGCTCCCGAGCCGGTGTGGAACTCCGTCTCCAGCACCATCGAGCCCGGCCGGTATCGCCGCTCCACCTTTCGCACCTCGACATTATCGGCCGGCGCGAGCTTCCAGCGGCCGTTCTCCGGCGAGCCCAGCAACGCCGCGAAGCACGCCCCCGAGTCGAATCGCGGGAGGCAGAGCCAGTCGATCGAACCATCGCGGCCGACCATCGCGGCCGTCCGACAATCGCCGATCATCGCGTAGTCTTCGATCCGCATCGCCATGGCGCGTCGATCCCTCTCTCGTCACGCTCGAGGGCCGCCGACACGGCTCGGGTGCCTCACCGCGCCGTCCTGGCTTCGACGACCCCGGCCCGGCGATCGCCACGTCCGGAGGAACGAAAGGACGACTTGCAATTGGCGCGCCGGGGCCGCGGGGATCTGCTGACGCGACGAACGGGCGGCCTGCCGCCGCAGGGACCGCGGCGTAACGTCATCGACCGCCGGCGGACGGGCCGGACGGGCCGATGCGCTTGAACGTGAATTCCAGGCCCCCGCCGCCCTCGACCTTGCCGCCGGTCCCCAGCAAGCTGACGCTGCCCGAGGCGCTGATCTCCGCCTTGAGCGAGATGGAGTCCAGTTGATAGTCCGCGAACTGACCTTGGACCCTGCCGATCACCTGCGACATGGTCTTGAGGAACGAGTCGAGGTTCTGCTCGAGCACGCCGGCGTCCACGGTGCGGACGGCGAGCCCGTCGCCGAAGGACCGCATGCCGCTATCGTCGCGGGCGACGACCGAGATCTTACCGGAAGCGGGCGCGCCGGCCCGATTGTCGCGGCCGCGTGCGCTCGTGCCCGCCGTTCGCTGAGTTTTGGCCATCGCGATCACTCCCCTTTCGAGCGGCCGACCGCCGGGCTGTGGGTTTCAATTTTGGATCCGGATTCCGCACGTGGATGTTCGGGTCGGCGTAGAGAGTATACAGGATGCCCAGGGGGTTTCCATTCTCCTCGAGCAGATCCCGGCGGGCGCGGTGGATGGCGTCGCCGAGGTTCGCCCCCGAGAGGAGGTAGCCGTAGAATCTCTCGGAGAAGTCGGCCGCGAAGTAGTCCGGGAGCCGGGCCTCGGTGCCGATCACTCCGCGATTATTGCAGCCGGCCTTGTCGTGGAGGAAGAACCTGGGGAAAGACGTGACGGCGCCCGGGTGGATCTGCGCGCTCTGGCAGGCGTTGAGGAACACGAGCGGCCGACGCGACCACGACGAGGCCTCTCTCGAGCGGGATCCCGGGCTCCGGGCGAGTCCGTCGAACTGGTACAGCAGCTCGCCGATGGTGACCACCTGATCCGGAGCCAAGCCGAGGCGCGACTCGTGGGAGTCGACGGCATTCGACTCGCAGTGGCAGGCGAAGTGCTGGACCTGGTCGACCCGCAGCGTCTTGCCATACCAGCCGTCGGCACGCCAGAGGGATCGGGCGAGGGCCGCTTCGAAGTCGTCCCGCCCCGGCGGCCGCGACCGCCGCGGCCCGGCGAGGTGGATCGCCTCGTCGGCGTGGAGCTGGCAGAAGAACTGCCGCTCCTTCTTGGAGCCGTGCAGCTCATCGTTCCAGAAAAGGCGAAGCGGCAGCTTCCGGTAATTGTCCAGGACCAGCGCCTCGGCGCCGCCCCGGGAGAATTCCATCTCGGGGAGGTGCCGCTCGACGATCGTCATGAACGCGGGGAAGCGGCTGATCTCGGCGTGCAGCGCGGGCGAGAGCGGCGAACGGCCGGCGGGCCCCGGCGTGAACAAGGGTAGGAACTCGAGCGGCAGGAAGTCCTCCGGGTCGTTCATGATGCTGATGCGGGGGGGCGGGTCCGCCCCGACCGACGCGCGACAGCAGTCGTCGAGCATCCGGCCGAAGACGTTGTCCCGCCCCGCGCCGAAGAGCTCGACCATGACGCTGGTCGCCTTCACCACGAGCCGGTGTAGCGCCGCGGCGGCCAGCGCCTCGTCGGGGGGCTCGCGGAGTTCGTATGCGAAGTTCTCGAGGGCTGTGTGCAGCCGTTCCGTCATCTGCTTGGCGTGCTCGGGGCCGCCCGTCAGGCACGGCACGAGTTTACCGGCGACGTCGAGGACATATCGGCCGGCGTCGCGGCGGACTACGATATTCACCACCGGCCCCCGCGCGTCGCTCATCGGCGCGCCTCCGATCCGGCGGGCCGGATCGTCAGAAAGGCGCGGACCACGCACTGCAACTGGGTCTTCTGGGAGACCTGGACGTAGATCGGGCACGCGTCCTTCGGGTGTCCGGCAGGGACGGAGATCGTGAAGTCGACCGCGTCGGAGCGGCCGTCGGGCCCGGCCACGAGCGCGGCGCGGAGGGGCTCGACACCGAGGGCGCCCGCGTCCACCGCGGCGTGGAACGTGACGTTGGGGACGTCCTGGCCGTCCGCGATCACGATCCGTTCCGAGGCGACGCCCGGGGGCGGCTCGGGTGCCAGCGCGACCCGGAGCCGGCAGCGGCCGCCGGGCGCAAGCGAGTCGATGGCGCCGCCGCCGTCGCCGAGGAGCCGGGCCGTGGCGTAGCCCTCGTAGTTATCCAGGACGGGCCCGCGGAGCGCCTCCTCGATGCGACGCGCGAGGTCTTCATGTCCCCGGGCGGCCCTGGAGATGGCGACGTCGATCGAGAGGTCGCGCACCGAGACTCCGGGGATGGACGCGTCCGCGGGCACGCCGGTGTCGACGCGGATCACCCGCTTCTGGGTCAGCTCCTGGAGGCGGGCGAGGACCGCCGGGAAGGGCATGGCCCACCGCATCTTCTCGGCAATCTTGGCGTCGACCGGCAGGAGGGCGATCAGCTCGGGACTCGCCATCAGGTCGAGGCCGCCCTCGCGGGGGTTGCCCGGATCGCTGCCGTGGTGGCTGACCTTGTAGAGGACCGTGCGCCGGAGCAGGTCTGCCGCCGTGATGCGCGAGCGAGCCGTCGGCGCGCGCACGGTCCAGGCGAGGTCGTGCCACGACTGCCAGCTCTCCTCCTGGGCATCCGCGGGGAAGAACAGCACCCGGCCGCTCTCGACCAGCTCGATGGCCAGGACGAGGCTGAGGTTGTTGATGTCGGCCTCGTACGTCCGGGCCAGCGGCCCGGCGAACTGCAGCCAGTCGGGATCGATCTGCCGCCAGGACTCGGCGTGAGGGGACAGGTACATCTCCGAGAAGAACGGGTCGTCCTCCGCGTCGTTGACGGGGACCTGCACGGAACGATCGAAGGGCATCGCGGTGTCCGGCAGCGGCTCCTTCCAGCCCGTGTGGGCCGCGCGGACGGCGGCGAAGAACGCCTCCTCGGGGCTCTCGGCCATCTTCCGGGCGGCGGTCGCCCGTCTCGCCGCGTCGAGCGACGGTGGCGCGGGCGGGCCGAGGACGAAGACGCGGACGTCGTCGACGCCCGGCAGCGGCATCGGCGGCTGCCCGGGGCGGAGGAATCGCCGCCCCTTGCCGAACGCGCCGGCCTGTGCGAACGCCTCGGCGGTCGTCCCGACGCGGACGCGCGGCTCCGGCGCGGCCTCGGAGGGCGCGTCGGCCGGCGTCTTCTGCTTCAGCAGCGTCGTGGCGAGCGAGAGGTTCTTGTTCCGGGAGCGCCGATGCCACTGGAGCTCGCGGGCCGACACGTCGTTGGGGTCCTCCGTCCACGGGAGCCAGACATCGTCGATTCGCATCCGCTCGAAGATCTCTCTCGCCTGGAGGAAGCCTCCCACGTGGTCCCAATGCTCGTGGGTGGCCACGAGGATGTGGAGGTGCCCGCCGGTGGTCTCGAAGATGTCCTCCGCGACCCGGCGGATGCGCCCGTCGCCGTCGGGGGTCCGCTTGAGCACGCCACAGTCGATGAGCATGAAGACCGGTTCGTCGCCCCGGCCTGGGAACGTGAGCAGGAAGCAGTCGCCGAGGCCCTGGCGGTACATCCGGACCCGCACTCCGGACGGCGAGACGCGCGGAGCGGTCTCGGGACTCGCCGCTTTCGGCTTCCGCGCCGCGGCGGATTTGCTGGTCTTCGCCATCCTCCACCCCCTCAGAACCCTCGTGTCGGCGTCGGGGACAGCTCGGGGTCGCCCGCCTTCGCCGTCTTCCGGTAGGCGCGCTGCCGGTCGAGGCGCGACTCGTTCAGGACGGATTTCGTGACGCAGTAGCGCGCCCGACCGCTGCTCAGGTCGATGAGGAGCGCGCAGCCCCCCTGGAAGACGAAGTCGGGCTTGGGCGCGTTCTTGGATCCGGACGCCCCGTCGACCGCCTGCTGCCGGCGCGTGTCGCGGTAACCGCGACGCCGCTGGCTGAGCTCGACGATCAGCTCGGCCAGCACGCGGCCGTCGCCCCGCATGCGCCACGCGGTGCGTGCCGAGTGGACTCCGACCCGCGGCCGGCCCCGGTGGTCGCGGTAGAGGCCGCCGGGCCCGCTTGCGTCCAGGGAGAGGCCCAGCTCCTCGGCGACGCGGGATCCCTTGGGTAGATCGTTCAGCCACTCCCCGATGACCTGGCACGCCCGCCGCGACCCCTCGGCGATGCGGCGCCGGTCGTCCTCCGGGCCGGTCCCCAGCTCGAGCTTCTCCAGCAGAGGGCCCAGGTCGAGCGGTTCCGCGGGGCTTCGCCAGCAGAGGCTCTCCACCGAGAGCGTCCGCACGTCGCGGGGGTAGATGCCGCGGCGGCGGAACGCCTCGACGAAGATCGGCCGGTAGCTGCGATCGTCGGCGGCGAAGAGGTCGCGGTCCGCGGTGAGCAGCGCGCGCAGGAAATCGCCGTACGTGAGATCGAGCGGCGGGCAGTAGTCGAGCGCCCGGATGCACATGCGCAGGACGTGCCTGGCCGTCCGGCTCGCCTCGTCGGCCATCATCCGCGCGAGCACCGGCGAGACCGGACCGGCCGGAGTGAGGGAGTTGCCCTGCCGCGCGATCTCGAGCAGGTTGGCGACGCGGCCCTGGTAGATCGCCAGGTAGGCGTCGAAGACGGCGGCGACCAGGATCGAGGCTCGAGCGTACGGCTCCAGCGTGGTCTCGTAAGCCGACGGGTCGGGCTCTGTCCCGATGCCGTCCCTGAGGGCCGCGTAGCGGTCGACGGCCCGGACAGACTGGTGCGCCAGCTCTGCCAGGAACGCCTGGCTGCCGGTGAGGTCGCCGCGGGTCTGGGCGATCTGGCCGCTCAACCACTCGGGCTGGCCGAAGCTTTGGAACAGCGACACGAGGTCGCCGAAGGCCAGGTGGAAGGCCAGGACATCCGGGTTGGTCCCGTCCTGGACCAGGCGGCGCGTCCCGTCGAGCAGCGCGAGCGTCGTCTCGTGGGCGATGATCTCCGGCGAGAGGCAGGTGAAGACCAGGCCCTGGGGAAGGGTCATCCCGCCGACCCGCCGCGCCGCCGGGAAGTAGCCGAAGAGGATCGACTTCTTGGTCGGGCTGTAGTAGGCATTCGCCTCGCGGAGGGCGTGGGGGTACAACCGCAACCGCGCGACGTATTCCTCGCCGAAGTCCCCGGCGCGACTCCCGTTCAACCTGGCGCGGGGCCCAGAGCACCTTCCGTCCCAGGGCGGCCTCGAAGTGGCCGATCGTCACCATCGCCACCGCGTAGACCATCTGCTGGTGGAACTGCGGGGTCGCCTCCGAGGGCGTGAGCCCGTCCTGGATGAGGATATGGGGATGGCTCAGGTCCACCGGGCGGTAGAAGCAGTGGCTCGACGGATCATAGTCCACGACCTCGATGTACTCGCCCACCGGGCCCGGGCCCAGCTCCTCCCACGGGACGCTCAGCGTGGTCTGGTTGAGGAGGGCGACGTCCAGCCTGGTGCCGAGCCCGGGATTGACGGCGAAGATGCGCAGCCGGCGGAGGGCCGGCGGCGGCGGCGTGAATCCCGATTCCTCGCGGAGTCGCTCGGTCAAGGAAGGGCCTCCTCAACGCGGCGGACGCCCCGGCCGGCGGGAGGCGCGTAGCGGCCGCCGCGGAGCCCCCGGCCGCCGGCGCGCCGACCTCCCCGGACCGATCGACGTCCCTCGGCCCACCGCCGGCCCGGTCGGCCACCGCCGGGACGGTGTCGCGGGCGTCATGATATCCGGCCGGCGCGGCGCGGGCGAGCCCCCAGTTCGGGATGCGGAATCCCCGGCGGCCGAGGTCTCTCGGTGTGGCGCCGCCCATCGGTTGGCCGGCTCGCCGATTCTTGCTCGATAGAACTCCCAGCGCCCGCGCAACAGGAACCACCCCCTGGGCAAGGGCAAGAGCGCATGCAGCTCCTCGGAGACGGCGCACCAGGACGCCGGCCCGGGCCCGCTCGATCAGCGCCGCGGCGACCCGTCGGCCCGCCGAGTTGTCATCCCAGCCGAAGATCATGAAGTCGATGCGGCAGCGTGCCGAGGCGATCAGCTCGAGCAACGCGTTGTAAGCCGGGACGCTATCGTAGAGCGGCGTGAGCCGGGCCGGGGTGCACGGCCCGCCCGCTTCCGGGCACTGGTGACACGGGGGACACGGGCCGTGCGGCGCGCAGCCAACGATCCGGACTGCGACCCGCTCCACCAGTCGGGCCGAGCCGAACTCGAGCGATCGCAAAGGCTCGCGGACGACCTCGACGCACGTCTGGTGGAGCGCCTCCCGCAGCAACATGAGCCATTGCTGCCGGGTGACGGTCCGCTCGAAGCTCGCCCCGGGCGGCTGTAACGCGTAGGGCGGCAGCTCGCGCGCGGGATGATCGCCGCCGTAAGCCGACCCGCCGAGCAGGACCGCCACGGCGATCGCGCGGCATCTCCTCGCCCGCACCATCCGTCCGCCCCTCCGGGACGCGGAGTCTCGCCCTCTTCTCATCGACCGCCGCACGAAAAACTCGTGAGGAAACCTCGGGATCTCTTGACCTGGGAGGCCTGTGCTGCTGAAGTCGCAAGGTTACGCGCGCGGACGACATCGACGCAGGAAGGGCCGATTCATGACGTTCGATTACGAGAGCCTCGACCTCCTCGCGGAGTGTCTTCAATCGCTCGACCGGGGATTCGACGGCCTCCCGGGATTCTCCCCGCGACTGGATCTCGACTCGCTGCGCCAGGTGCTGATGGAGACGGCGGAGCGCTTGAGGGACAACCGCCCTTATCATCATCCGCTGTACATCGGGCAGATGCTCAAGCCGCCCCACGCGGTGGCCCGGCTCGCCTACGCGCTGGCGATGTCCCTCAACCCGAACAACCACGCGCTCGACGGCGGCCGGGCGACCTCGGCGATGGAGAAGGAGGCGGTCGCCCGGGTCGCCGGGATGTTCGGCTGGGAGTCGCACCTCGGCCACCTCAGCGGCGGGGGCACGATGGCGAACTTCGAGGCGCTCTGGATCGGCCGCGAGCTGCGTCCCGGCCGGGCGGTCGCCGCCTCGGCGCAAGCCCATTACACTCACTCCAGGCTCTCGGCCGTGCTGGGAGTGCCCTTTCTCAAGCGACCGGTCGACGCCCGCGGTCGGATGGATGTTCCGGCACTCGAACGGGCCCTGCAACGCGGCGAAGTCGGGACCGTGGTCGTGACGCTCGGGACGACCGCCGCCGGCGCGATCGACCCGCTGCCCCGAGTGCTCGAGCTGCGCGATCGGTACGACTTCCGCATCCACGTCGATGCCGCTTACGGCGGCTATTTCACCCTGGCGGGGAACCTCGGCCCCGAGACGAGGGCGGCGTTCGACCGCATCGCCGAGGCCGATTCAATCGTCATCGATCCCCACAAGCACGGGCTCCAGCCCTACGGCTGCGGCTGCGTGCTCTTCCGCGACCCGACCGTCGGCCGTTTTTACAAGCACGACTCGCCGTACACGTACTTCAGCTCGTCCGAGCTGCACCTGGGCGAGATCTCGCTGGAGTGCTCGCGGGCCGGGGCCTCGGCGGCGGCTTTGTGGGCCACGATGCGGCTGCTGCCGCCCGAGCCGGGCGGCGCGTTCGCCCGAGGACTCGAGGCGTGCCGCGACGCCGCCCTGATGCTCCACGATGCGCTCGACCGTGACGTCCGTTTCGCCCCGCTCTTCCCGCCCGAGCTGGACATCGTCGTCTGGGCCGTCCGCGCCGAGACGGCCGGCGAATCCTCGGCGCGCGCCCGCCGGCTCTTCGACGCCGCCGCCCGGCTCGATCTCCACCTGGCCCTCGCCACCTTCCCGCGGCCGATGATCGAAGCGGCCGGGCCGGTGTCGCGCTGGGACGCCGACGAGATCGTCTGCCTTCGCGCCTGCGCCATGAAGCCCGAGCATCGCGAGTGGATGCCCGAGATCTTGAGGCGCCTGGGCCAGGCCGCTGATGCTTGAGATCCGGACGGATGATCGGTTATTTGTAGATGATCGCGATAACTGGGATCATCCCCGACGGAGAGACCATGAGCACGTTCCTCGCCTGGATCGGAATCGTCGTGGCCGCCTGCGGCTCGACTCACGGGACCGCATGGTGGGACGCGCAGGTCGAGGCGTCGCTCGACCGCGCCCCGGCCCGTAAGGCTCGATGGATGAGCCTGCTCGAATCGTGCCGTCCCGAGCATCGAGCCGGCCTGGCATACCTGGTGAAGGACCTCCCGATACGCGACCTCGAGGCCATGTCGCCGGAAGCGCTGGCCGCCAACGTGGCGCTGGCCTACCAGGCGCGCGCCGAGGTCCCGTGGGGCGCGAGCCTGCCCGATGAAGTGTTTCTCGACGCGGTCCTGCCGCACGCGAGCACGACGGAGCCGCGCGAGCCGATGCGACGCGAGTTCCACGACCGTTACCTGCCGATGGTCCGGGAGTGTCAGCGTCCCGGCGAGGCGGCCCTCGAGCTGAACAAGGCGCTGTTCCGCGATTACAAGGTCGTGTACAACACGCGGCGGCTGCGGCCCGACCAGAGCTCGAAGGAGTCGATCAAGCAGGGGATGGCGACGTGTACCGGCCTCTCGATCATGCTGGTCGAGGCGTGTCGTGCCGTCGGGGTGCCGGCGCGGCTGGCCGGGATCGCGGCGTGGCCCGGCCGGGGCGGCAATCACACCTGGGTCGAGATCTGGGACGGCGGCTGGCACCTGGTCGGAGCGGCCGAGCCCGACGACAAGGGCCTCGATCACGCCTGGTTCGTCGGCGACGCCGCCAGGGCGATCAAGGGGAGCGGCCGGAACGCGATCCATGCCGTCACGTACCATTCCACGGGGAGCTTCTTCCCCATGGTCTTGGCCCAATCCGCCCGGGTACCCGCCGAGGATGTGACGGAACGATACACTCGAGGGGCGAAGACCACTCCGCCCACGGCACGCCCCCGACTCATGGTGGAGGTGCTCCGCGAGGGCCGGCGGGTCGAGGCGGAGGTCACGACGGTCGACCGGATGACGGGCGATACTCGACCGCTCGGCACGAGCCTCGGCCCGGCGGCGGACATCAATCGCCATCTGACCTGCGAAGCCCCCCTGGGCGGATCGCTGCTGGTCGTCGCCCGGCACCAGGGCGGCGCGACTGTCCAGCCCGTCACCATATCCGGAGATACCGTCATCCGCGTGGACCTCGATCGCCCGGCATCAACCGAGGCGCGGGCGGAGCTGGCGCGGATCTTCGCGGATCGCTTCTCCGCCGACGAGTCGAAGCGCGCGACAGCCCGGAAGCTCCTCGCCGAACTGCCCTGGGACGAGTCGATGCGCGGGCTCTCCTGGTCCGCGTACAAGGGGTCATCGCAGCACGATCCACTCCGGCGCGAGTTCGAGGCGAGGACCGTCGCGACGCGGGGTCGCAAGAGTGCCTACCTCTGGCGTCACGTCGGCGCGAAGCCGGCGGGAGGCTGGGCGCTGGTCATCGCCATGCACGGTGGAGGCGGCGCTCCCCAGAGGGTGAACGACCAGCAGTGGCACTCCATGTTCGAGCGGTACTACAAGGATCATCCCGAGGCGGGCGGCTACGTCTACCTGGCCTTGCGGGCGCCCAACGACGAGTGGAACGGCTTCTACGACGACGCGATCTGTCCGATGGTCGAGCGGCTGATCCGACAATTCGTCCTGTTCGCCGATGTGGACCCCGACCGGGTCTACGCCCTGGGGGCCTCGCATGGCGGCTACGGAACCTTCGTGATCGGACCGAAGATGCCCGACCGGTTCGCCGCCGTTCATGCGTCGGCCGCGGCGCCGACAGACGGCGAGACCCGGAGCGAGAACCTCCGCGACCTGCGGTTCACGGTCATGGTCGGCGACAAGGACACGGCCTACGGCCGCGCCGACCGCTGTCGGGCCTTTGCAAAGCAGGTCGAGGGCCTGAAGGCCCGATACGGCGGCTACCCCGGCGACGTGACGATCCTGCCGGGGGTCGGCCACCACGTGCCCGACCGCGACATGGTGGCTCAATTGCTCGCGTCGGGGCCGCGTTCCCCCTGGCCAGACCGCGTCATCTGGGCGATGTCCGACGATGTCCTGAACCACTTCTACTGGCTCGAAACCCCGCGCCCGGACCCTTCAGGCCGGCTCGAGGCATCGGTGCGCGACAACACGATCGCGCTGAAGACCGAGCGGCAGGACGGGGTTGCCCTCTGGCTCGACGCCCCGCTGGTGGATCTCGCCCGACCGGTGGTCGTCGAGCGCGACGGGCGACGGGAGAGCTTCGCGGTTCGGCCCAGCCCGGAGACGTTCTGCGAAGGCCTCGAGCGCCGCGGCGATCCCCGGCTGGCGGCACCCGGCAGGATCGAGTCCAGGTCGCGGCAGTAGAAGGCCTGACGGTCATCATGCCCGCGCCGTGATGGTCTCGCTCCGCAGCTCGCCGGGCTACGGCTGCGCCGACCGGGCGTGCCAGTCGTCGTTCCAGAGGCGGATGACCGGCTCGTCTCGGGAATGCTCATAGCCCAGGACGCTGAGCGAGGCCGTGCCCAGCATGAGGAATCGTCCGTCGCCGGGCGGCAGGCCCAGCCATCGTGCCGCCAGGACGCGGAAGAAATGGCTGTGGCCGAACAGGATGGTCGCGCCCTCGATCGGGCGCAACCGCGCGATGACGCGGTCGGCCCGCGCGCCGACGGCCTCGACCGACTCGCCCCCGGGGCATCCGTCGCGGAACAGGTCCCAGCCGGGCCGCTGGCGGCGGATCTCGGCCGTCGTGAGGCCTTCATACTCGCCGTAATCCCACTCCATCAGGTCGGGATCGACGTCGGCCACATGACCGAGCCCAGCCAGCTCGGAGGTCTGCCGGGCGCGCTGCATCGGGCTGACGAGCACCTTGGCGAAGGTCATCTCGCGAAGACGCTCGCCCAGGCTGCGGGCATTGCGCTCGCCGCGCTCGGTCAGCGGGACGTCGGTCCGACCCGTGTGCTTCCGCGAGACCGTCCATTCCGTCTCGCCGTGCCGCGCCAGGTAGACTTCCGGGAGTGATTCGGACATCGCGCTGCTCTCCGGATCGTGTGAGGTCGGAAGCGTTCGCGTCGATCATATCCGAGCGCATGTGGCGAGTCAGCTCGCCGCACGGTGCTTTCATCCGGATCGGCCGCTGGACGATCTGCGGATCGCCGCATCGGCCATCGTCTCGACGACGTCTCGCATCAGCGCGAGGCATTGCATCAGGTACGGCTCGTCGATCTGGACGATGTCGCCGACCGCGTATCGTGCGAAGGCGCCGGCCTTCTCCGGGTAATCCGGCCCGACTCGGCCGCGGTTGTGCTCCAGGACGTCGCGAGTCGCCTTCATCTCGCAGAGGGCGCCCCGCTGGTTCTCGTCGGGACAACCCAGGTTCACCCGATTGTCCAGGAACCGGAACCACTGAGCCGGCCGGCGGTAAGCCAGTTCGCGGACCACGCGCTCGACCACGCCGCCGAGGATCGCGTCGCGGTCGGGCGCGGCCAGGATCTCGGAGAGGGGGACCTGGATCTCATCGCGGCGCTGGGCCCGACTGCGATCGGTGGCGTCGTTGTCGGCGGTATCCAGTTGGACGGGATAGGCTGTCAGCCACAAACGGGACAGCCCGAGGATCCAGTCTTCCAGGAGGCCGGCGAGGCCCTTGAAGACCGACTCGGCGAGATTGATGGTCACGTACCGTTGGGCAATCAACTCCAGATCTGGTGCCGGTACCTCTTGGCCGCTCGCTTCGTTGACAATCCCGACAGATCGACCTTCCATGGCAACCTCATGAACCAGCCGCCAGGCCTGACGCGTATGTCGGTAGAAATCGCGCGCCTCACCCAGACCCACGAGAATTCGGTCAGCGAGGACTCGGATATCGTCCGGCAAAGCCATAGGGTGGTGCCCGGCGGTCAGCCGGCCTCATCAAGGGCCGCCTGAATCCGCGCCGCGTCACCGGTGCGCCCGAAGTTAATGACGATCTTCGCGGGCTTACCATCCAGCGAGATCGCCTCGGAATCAACCCAGTAACGAATCTCGTGGCGGTCCAGCACTTCACGGACCTTCGCGAGCTGTGACAACGGCAGCATCAGGAACGGTCCGGCGATCTCGTCGGATCTGATCCGGAACGGCTTTTGGGTGGTCTGGTCGATCATATCGGATCGCCTCTCGTCCAGGCTGGAACGTCCCCTTGATTATAGCGACTGGGACCCGCTATCCAAATGGATGCGGTTCACTCGCCGGTGGTTCGTGACGAGGCCGGGACGCAGACCCTCCGCATCGGCGCACCGCGAGCCGCCTCACCCCGTCTCCGCTCGCCGCGGATCCGACTGCCCCGAGATGCCCCAGCCCCAGTCGCGGATCTCGGGCATGTCTTGGCCGTACCTGGTGATGTACTGCCTGTGCTCGATCAGCTTGTCGCGGACCGCCTGCTTGACGTAGGCGGCGCTGCTGCCCAACTGCGGCAGGCGGTCGATCACGTCGGCGACGAGGTGGAACCGATCGAGGTCGTTCATCACCGCCATGTCGAACGGCGTCGAGATCGTCCCCTCCTCCTTGTACCCGCGGACGTGCAGGTTCTTGTGGTTGGTTCGCCGGTACGTCAGGCGATGGATCAGCCATGGATAGCCGTGGAAGGCGAAGATCACCGGCTTGTCCTTGGTGAACAGCGCGTCGAAGTCGTGGTCGCTCATGCCGTGCGGGTGCTCGCCGGGCGGCTCGAGCTTCATCAGGTCCACCACGTTGACCACCCGGATCTTCAGGTCGGGGAGCTCTTTGCGGAGGATCGTCACCGCCGCGAGGGTCTCCAGCGTGGGGACGTCGCCGGCGCAGGCCATGACGACGTCGGGCTCGCTCCCGCGGTCGTTGCTCGCCCACTCCCAGATGCCGATCCCCGCCGTGCAGTGCTTGATCGCGCCGTCCATGTCGAGCCATTGCGGCGAGGGGTGCTTGCTGGCCACGATCACGTTGACGTAGTGCCGGCTCCGCAGGCAATGGTCCGTCACCGAGAGCAGGCAATTCGTGTCCGGCGGCAGGTAGACGCGGATGATCTCGGCCTTCTTGTTGCACACGTGGTCGATGAAGCCGGGATCCTGGTGCGTGAAGCCGTTGTGGTCCTGGCGCCATACGTGCGACGCCAGCAGGATGTTCAAACTCGCGATCGGGCGCCGCCAGGGGATGTGCCGCGTCACCTTCAGCCACTTGGCATGCTGGTTGAACATCGAGTCGATGATGTGGATGAACGCCTCGTAGCAGTTGAATAACCCGTGGCGGCCAGTGAGCAGATAGCCCTCCAGCCACCCCTCGCACTGGTGCTCGCTGAGCATCTCCATGACGCGTCCCGACGGCGCGAGATGGTCGTCGGTCGGCAGGACCTGGGCGTCCCACTGCTTGTTGGTCGCGTCGAGGACCGCGGTCAGCCGGTTGGAGGCCGTCTCGTCGGGGCCGAAGATGCGGAAGTTCCGCTGATCCTCGTTGAGCTTGATGACGTCGCGGAGGAACTGGCCGCAGATGCGCGTGTCCTCGCTCTTGACCGCTCCGGCGCCGGCACGTCGATGGCGTAGTCGCGGAAGTCCGGCAATCGCAGGTCGCGCAGCAGGATGCCGCCGTTGGCGTGCGGGTTGGCCCCCATCCGCCGCTCGCCGACGGGCGCGAGTTCGGACAGCTCGGGTCGGAACCGGCCTTGCTCGTCGAAGAGTTCGTCGGGGCGGTAGCTCCGCATCCACTCTTCGAGCAACTTGAGATGCCCGGGATGATCGGACGGTTCCGACAGCGGCACCTGGTGCGCGCGATAGGTCCCCTCCACCGGCAGGCCGTCGACCACCTTGGGCCCGGTCCAACCCTTCGGGGTCTGGAGCACGATCATCGGCCATCGGGGACGCTCGGTCACTCCCCGCTCGCGGGCGTCCGTCTGGATGCGCGCGATTTCACCGACGACCCGGTCGAGCGCCGCCGCCATGAGTTGGTGCATCGGCGCGGGCTCGTGCCCCTCGACGAAGTAAGGGGTATATCCGTAACCTCGCAGCAACGATTCCAGCTCCTCGCGGCCGATGCGGGCCAGCACCGTGGGGTTGGCGATCTTGTAGCCGTTCAGGTGCAGGATCGGCAGCACCGCGCCGTCGTGCGCGGGGTCCAGGAACTTGTTGCTGTGCCAGCTCGTCGCCAGCGGGCCGGTCTCGGCCTCGCCGTCGCCGATGACGCAGGCCGCGATCAGGTCGGGGTTGTCGAACACGGCCCCGAAGGCGTGGCTCATGCTGTAGCCCAGCTCGCCGCCCTCGTGGATCGAGCCGGGCGTCTCGGGCGCCACGTGGCTGGGAATCCCCCCGGGGAACGAGAACTGCTTGAACAGCCGCTTCAATCCGGCTTCATCCCGGGTGATGCTCGTGTACAGCTCGCTGTAGGTCCCCTCCAGGTACGTGTTGGCCACCAGCGCCGGCCCGCCATGGCCGGGCCCCGACAGGTAAATCATGTTCAAATCGTATTGCTTGATGATCCGATTCAGATGGACGTAGATGAAGTTCTGTCCCGGCGTGGTGCCCCAGTGGCCCAGGAGCCGCGGCTTGACGTGCTCGAGCTTCAGGGGCTCCTTCAGGAGCGGGTTGTCGAGCAGATAGATCTGGCCGACCGAGAGGTAGTTGGCGGCGCGCCAGTAGGCGTCCATGCGTCGCAGGAGGTCGGGTTCGAGCGGCGAGTCCATGGGTCGATGGCCTCCATGTCCCGATTTGTGCGTATCGATGACGGGCGAGCGGCGCCGCCGGCGCGGACGCCGAGCTTCCCCGAGGATCGGCCCGTCAATCTAACGTGTCGGCCCCGATTGGTCAAAAAGACTGGCTCCGAAACGGCGTGGCGGCGACCTGATGATCGTCCTCGTAGCAGACGCGACCCGGGCGCCGGGCCTTGATCAATTCGACGTGATAGCCGTGCTCTTTCAAGAACTCCACCAGGTCCCAGATGAACTTGACCGATCGATCGCCGCCGGGTTTGAACCAGAAGATGGCCCCGGGATCGAGCTTCGACCGATCGGGCAGTGGCAAGTTCGCCTCGAACCAGTCGAGGATCGCGCGGAGCCGGCCGTACTCCGTCGGGGAGAGCGTGTCTCCCCACAGCAGGTCGTAAGCCGGCACGAAGACGCCCTGCCTGTGCGGGCATCCCTTGCCGCGTGCGGTCACCACGAAGCGCAGACACACGGCCGTCCCCTCGCCGCATCCCGCCTCGCCGGCCATGCGCAGCCCGACCCGGCCGGCTGGCAGGCCGCGCCGAGCTGAGCTGAGCCCGGCGGCAGCCGTGCGACGAGGGCGTCCTCCGGACGCGCCCGGGGCCGGATGGGTTCGGGGATGAGGGTGTGGCTGCGGCGAGAATCACGCGCGGGCGGCGGCCGACTCGAAGATGTCGACCCATTCGCGATAGCGGCGGGCGATCTCGGTGACGGCGGCCTCGCGGGTCCTCTTGCCCTCCTTCCACTCGGCGCAGGGTTCCCAGAAGCTGGTGCGGCCGACGGCGAAGCCGATGAAGCCCGGGACGGCCGCGGCCGTCTTGAGCCAGTGGCGGACCTTCGCGTCGTCCTCGCCGCGGCCCAGGATGATCCCGCCGACGTGGTCGCGGCCGCCGCGCTTCATCGCCGCGACGACCTCCTCGCAATCGTCGGTCGAATCGATCCCCTCGATCTTCCAGACGTCGGGCTCGACCCCCGCGTCCTGGAGCTGGTGGATCGCCTTGACCATCAACTCGGGGCGCAATTCGCGGTCGTACCGCTTCTTGTCGCCGCCGACCTTCTCGAGCTGGGCCTTCTCCGCGGGCACCAGGAGCTCGAACATGAACTTGCTCGGGCCGCCCGAGTGCAGGTAGTCGGAGAGCCGCTTGAGCCGCTCCGCCTGGCGCCGGTTCAGCGCCGCCTCGCCTTCGGGATTGTAGCGCACCAGGACCTTGCAGAACGTCGGGCGGAACTTCTCGATGTGGCGGGAGAAGTCCTCGCCGTACTCGAAGTCGAACTCGTCCTGGCCGCTCTTCTCGGCCGGGCAGGACGTGTTGTAGCCGCGCTTCGCCGCGTCGTGCAGGATCTCGGCGCCGAACTGCTCGTCCACCAGGATGCCCGACTTGTCCTGCGGGACTCCCTTGGCCAGCGCCTCCTTGAAACCGTCGTAGATCACCTTCTTCATCTCGGCGATCTTCGCCGTCTGCTCCGCGCTCAAGGAGCCGGACCAGCCGAACATGTTCTTCTGGAACGTCCCGCGGTGGTCGAACGGGAGGACGTAGAGGGGACGGTCGTATCCAACGCTCATGATGGTTTTCCTTGTGGTTGTTCGAGTTCTTGGAGGGGAGTCAATCCACGGAACGTTGCGTCGTGCGTAGGCCATGGGGTGGGCAGGAGAGTGGCCCGACCGGAAGTTCGCCGTCTCGAGTTCCCCGAGATCGGGCTGACCGTGCTCACACCCCGGCGGTACCCGGCCAGAGCGGACCGAGCGGCCCATCGGGCGAGGGGTCGATCGGCTGCCCGGCCTCCGGATAGTGGCCGAGGCCGAGCTTCAGGAGTTTCCGATAATCTTCGGAGGCCCACGTCGTTAAGTCGCTGGTGGAGGCGACGGCTTCCGAGGCATCCACGGCCGCCGTGAAGGCGCCGAGCGCGGCCAGGTCGGCCGTGAGGTCCGCCAGGTGCGACAGGGAATGAAGCGGCGGGCCGCCGCTGACCAGCCGCTTCTCCTCGGGCTCCTCGCGGACCGCGATCGCATGGATCGCGCACGCCGCCGCATGGGCCGTCCGGACGACGGCCGCATAGGCGTTCTCTCCGGTGAGATCCCCTTGCGCGGCCGCCTGCCCCGCCTCGACCGCGCGGACCGCGGCTTCGATCGTCGGGCAGGGGCGGCCGCGGGCGAAATCCTCCGCGACGCGGAGCGCCTCCGCGATCGCCGAGGCGATCCTCTCCCTGTCCGGGTGATCGTCCGGCGGGAGGGCCGGGCGCTCCACCCGACGCGCGCACCGCGCCGCGAACGCGACGATCGCACGAAGCGGCAACTTCTTCAGGTCGTCGGCGGAATAGTTCGTCTCGATCATCGCTTACCTCGATTCTCACACCCGATCCGGCGGTCGTCGTGTCGTCCGTCGCCGTCCGGGAGCATCCTCGGCGCCGACCGCCTCTCCGCCCTGGAATGAACCGGCCGCGGGGCGACACGGGGAACCCAGAGTCGGGCGGGAGGCCGAAGAATCCCCCCGCCTCACAAACGACATTATCCCGGATTTACCGGTCCGGGGCCAGAAGGCGGGCCGCTTCCCTGGCCATCATCGATTCTTCATCGGTCGGGATGACGCGGACCTGGACGCGTGCGGCCGCCGCCGAGATCAGCGCATCGGACGCCGCGTTGCGCCGGGTCGATCGCGATCCCGAGGAACTCCAGGCCGTCACAGATGCGTGCGCGGATCTCCGTCGCATTCTCGCCGATCCCGCCGGAGAAGACCAGGATCTCGAGTCCCCCCAGGGCCGCGGCCAGGGCGCCGATCGCCTTCTTCGCGCCGTAGACGAACAAGGCGAGGGCCTCGGATGCGCGGACGTCGCTGTCCTCTCGGGCCAGCAGGTCGCGGACGTCGGAGCTGCTCTCGGAGATGCCCAGCAGGCCGGACTCGTGATTGATCATGGCGTCGAACTGCCTGGTGGTGACGCCGGCGGTCCGGGCAAGGAAGCCGGGAAGCCCGGGGTCGATGTCTCCGGACCGGGTGCTCATGACCAGGCCCGCGGCCGGGGTCAGGGCCATGGTCGTGTCGATCGACCGGCCCCGGTGCACGGCCGCCATGCTGGCCCCGTTCCCCAGATGGGCCAGGATGACCCGACCGGCGGCCGCCTCGGGGCCGACGGCATGGGCCAGGGCCTCCATCAGGTAGGAGTAGGAGAGCCCGTGGAACCCGTATCGCCGCACGCCGGCCGCCTCGAACCGGCGCGGGATCGGCACGATCCGCGCGACGCGCGGCAGGTCGTGGTGGAACGCCGTGTCGAAGCAGGCCACCTGCGGGACCTCGGGCAGCCGGTGGTGGAACCGCTCGACCACGGCGATCTCGCCAGGCAGGTGATCGGGATCCATCGGGCGGATTCGCCGGAGGTCGTCGAGCACGTCTCGTGTGATGCGCTCGGGGCCGACGTACTTCGAACCCCCGTGCACAATGCGGTGGGCGACGCCGGCGATCGCCGCCCAGCCGACGTGCCCATCCAGCCAGTCGACCAGCCAATCGGCCGCCGAACCGAGGTTGGGCGCGTCGACGTCAACCTCCCGGGTCCCCGCGCCGTCGCTCGCGGGGACGATCGCACGGGTCCCCTCCGATCCGATCCGCTCCACCCGCCCTTTGAAGAGCGGCCGAGTGGCCGCCTCGGCGGTCCGGGGGTACAGGGCGAACTTGAGGCTGGAGGACCCGCCATTGATCGTGAGTAAGCCGGATGGCTCCGGCGGGGTGATCACCATCGCGGCGATCCCGGAATGGGTGGGGGTCCGATCACCGGAACGTTCTCCGTCGGGGCTGACTGGATCGAGGCGCCGGCCAGTATAATCCGGATGACGGCGCCAGGCAACCGGACCGATCGGGAGGGTGCCATCACGTTTCTGCACCCGGGCCGGCGGGATCGACGGCTTCCCTGTGACGGGGAAGACCGGGAGCGGCGCGGCTCGGGCCATTCCCGCAGCCCGCGACCAGCCCGTACGCTCGCGACGATCATGCGCCGACGCGGCCCGGGCCCATCGGCACGTGTCGGTCGGGCATTCCAGCCCGACGCCGTCCGCTCCCGTAGGTCGGGCATTCCAGCCCGACGCCGTCGGCCCGCCCGGCCCCGGCCGTGCCTCGGGGCGAAGCCGGCCGGCGGACGGACCGGCCGGGCGACCGACGCCGACGGGCCGGGCCGGTCCGTGAAATCGAGCTGCGTCCGCGTTTCGGGTCCCTTGCGTCCGCGTTTCGGGTCCCTCAGCTCGCCACACCGGACTCCAGGTAGAAGATCATATTCCAGAGCCGGTCGATCTCACCCCGCTCGATGACCTCGAGAGGTTTGAGGCCATCGAACGCCTGGTTCGGCGTGTCGAGCCACGCCGGGATCGCGTCCGCTGCCACGACCTCGGAGAGTCGCTCGCGGAACCGGTCGAGCTCTCGTATCCGCCGGAGCCCCGGCTCGCTCACCGGCTTCCCGCCCTCCCAATCGGCGATCGCGCGCTCCGAGAATCCGGCGAGGCGGGAGAAGAGCTTGCGGCTGAGGCCGAGTCGCCCGCGCACCGTGCTGACAGACAAGGGTTGGGCGGGCCGGAATGCGTCCTTTGACGCCTTAATCTTCCTCGCAACAGCCTTCTCCTTGTCGGTCGCCATACGAACCTCCGACCCCATTATGCCGGGGACAAGCGGTGGTGTCAAAGGATCTGCATGCAGATTTGCATAACACCTAGGCTCGACGCGGCAATCCCGCCACATTGATGATCTCCAGCGAACTCCGCCGCGAGAGATTCGCGGGGAAGACGATGAGATTCAGCCCTCCTCTCCCCGCCGCCGATGGGACCAGGAATGCTTCCCAGCCAAGTTCGTGCCCGATGCGCCCCAGGGCCTGAGTCGAGCGCCTCGCGACCCGCCTTCTGCTCTTCCCGCCACGGCTCATCGAGCATCCGACGCTCGGAGACGCGGAGGGCGGAGCGGGTCTTCCCGTCGGTGAGGTCCAGGACTCGGAGGAGTCGAGCCCTGACCGATACGGTGACACGCGGCATTGCAGACTCGATCGGGAACCCGTAGTACCGGAGATGGGCCAGGACTTCGTCGAGCGCCGTGTGCGGGTCAAGGCTCGTGTAGACGGTCGGAAAGCTCCTGGGCGAGTTCCAGCGGGCGCCGACTGCCTTGCTGCCAACGCCGGTCAGAAGGTCGTCCTTGTTCGCGTAACGAGGCGACGCTGCGCGGTAGACTTCCCCGGACCACCGGACGGCCCGCGAGGCACATCGCTCCAGTGCGTGGCGGAGCCGGTCGGATTCGGGATGCGGCATCTCATTCCCGTTCTTCAGTCTTGACCTTCCATGTTCAGTCCTGTCGATCCTCGAATCTTCCCGATTTCACCCGGGCTGTCTATCCGAAAGGGTTCGACCGGGTGCGTCGGTCCGGTCGAACGGCTACGAATCAGCAGACTCCCGCGGCGAGTCGTTTGAAGTTTGAAGACTCTCCGACCAGACCTCTGACCGAAAGTGACTCGTCAACGGCGATACGCCGGGTACGGAGAACGCGTCAGAACGATTACTTGATCACGTGAGGCACGAGACCCCGAAAGGGGACGGGGCCGCAACGAGTCTTGCCAGTCCCGGACGGCCGGACCCGTCCGACCGGCCCGGACGGCCGCGGGCCGCAACCCGGCCGATATCACCAGCCTACGACCCTCTCGCTCCGCAACCCGCTCCCGGTTGCTCGGCCCCCGGAGTGCTGGCCGCCGTTCGAAACCCCCGCCCATCCGGGCCTCAACGGAAGGGCGGGATGTCCTGGCGTAGGCCAACGCGCATTCGCCGAAATCGGTTTTACTTCTATTCTTCAACCCCTTTTCGGGTCGAGATGGGCAGCCGGGGCATGCCGGCCGGGCCGTGTGCGGCTCGGGAGCCGACGGGCCGGCCCGCGGGCCTTCGCCTCGCCCCGTCGGTCGCTCGACTCTCGGCCCGACCGACCTGATCGCCGGGGGTCACAAGTTGCCGGCCAGTACGCTGGCATCGACCCGGAAATGGGCAGCCAGCTTGCGGATCATCGATCGGCTGAATGGCCGCTTGCCCGACAGCACCTCGGAGATGGTGGACTTCGGGAGGCCGGCCTGCCGGCTCAACTGCGCCTGCGTGATGCCCTTGGCCTCCATCAGGTGGCGCAGCATGTCGGCGTCCGACGCCGGCTCGATCGCGTGGTGGGCGTCTTCGTAGCTGGCGACGAGATCGCTGAGAGCATCGAGGTAAAGCTCGGCGCCCTCGTCCGGCTCCCCCGCGGCGAGCAGGCGGTCCATGACGGCCTGGGCCTCGGCCAGATGTGCTTCCGAGCGGATCGAGGTGAGCGGGAAGTCCGAGACGAGTCGCAGATACGAGTCGCGGCTAGCCCCTCTCAGGCGGTAATCGGCCCCGGGAGCCGTGATCTCCTCGCTTCTTCGGCTTCGTGCCCTCGGTCGCCCGGGGGGGCGGCGGCGGTGCGAAGCAGCCGCAGTCGGTTTGCCATCGATCATCGTCGGACTCCGCGTGAGTCATCACCTTCAAGATAAAGACCTTCTGGCTGGGGTAGAGGACCCGCGTCACCAGGCGGAACTTGTTCCCTCCGATATTGAAGATGACGCATGTGCCGACGAGGCTCGCGGTGCCGAATTCCTGCCGGACGTCGCCCCATGAATGCCACGCGACCGACCGATGACTGACATGGGCATACCACGCTCGGAGCGGTCCCTCCGCGTCCCCATGGCCGGGACGCCCCCAGAATGGCCTCAACCGCGATTTCGAGATGACGCGCATCCGCACTCCGGCCCCCGGGATCGGAATCCCCGGTCAGTCTAGTTCGCAAAACGCGAACAGTCAAGGGAACTCCTCGAGAGGGGAAAGACGGACATCCCTCGTTGTTGGCGCACGCTCCACAAGATGGAAAAGAAGCCTTCCCGAATCGCCCAGGCCGGTGTCGGTGTCGCTTCCGTTTTTCAGCCGGTTTCGGGCGGGGATCGGGAGCCGGAGGACGGCCGCCGGGACCGATCCGGGTCGGGAGCCGATGGTCCGGCGCGAGCCGGCCCGGCCCGGGGCCTTCGCCTCGCCCCGTCGGTTCGGCCGACCGGCTTCGCCGCGGGCCCGAGCGGGGCCGGTCCGGCCGCGACCACCGGGATCGCAATCGGTCGATGACTCCAGCACCTCACCCGGATGAACCGGGAGCCGAGCGGCGCGAGTTCCCCGGACGTGAGATCCTCGCTCAGCCAGCAGACCTGCCCAGGACGGCCTTCAGGCGGCCGCGCCAGTGCTCCGGGGCGGCCTGGATCTCCTCCAGGAACCGGCAGGCCATCCCCGACGGCACCCGCCGACCCTGCTCCCACGAGCGGACTGTCTTGACGTCCACCCCCAGGAACTGGCCGAAGATCGGCTGGCTGACCCCCATCATCGCGCGGATGCCCTTGACCTCATCCGGACCGAACGCCCGAGGCGTCAGGTCGAGCTTCACCCGACGGACGGTATAGCGCTCCTCGATCGGGGCGCCGGACTCGATCGCGTCGCGGAACCGCTCGAGCGCCGCGACGATCGTCGCGCCCTTCGGGGTGAGTTTCGATCCCGCCTTCATCGATCGCTCCTCGTTTCCAGGGCCCTGCGGATCTCGCGGACGATCGCGGCGATGGCGCTGCGGTCGCTCGCCGAGAGGTCCGACTTGTCGTTCTTCCCCCACGCGGTGACCAGGAGGATGAACCCGAACTCGCGGAATCGGACATAGCCGACGCGATAGGCCCCGCTCTTGCCGCGCGCCTCCCGTGACGGCGCGAATCGGATCTTCCGGAGCCCTCCCGTGCCGGGAACGACCGGATAGCGCTCGGGCGATTCCAGGATCTGGCTCTGCAACTCCCGAAGATCGTCGTCCCCCAGCCCGAGGTCCGACCATTCGTCATCGAAGAGATCGAGATGCAGGAATGTCGGCCATTCGGACGCTTCCCAGGTGAAGCCGGGAGAGCCGCCGGAGGATCGCCCATTTCCGGCCGCCATCGATCGACCTCACCGCGCCGGGATCGTTCATCATCTCGACGGGCATGGTACCACTGTGTAGAACGGATTACAACCGCGGGAGGAACGGAGCGATGCGTGATGGAAAACGGCGACGCCGCTCGCCGTCGTGACTCGGTCCCGTCCGTCAGTCCGGCCGTCGCCCGGTCCGGTCGGCCTGCTTCGATCCGAGGCGGACGATGGGGACAGGCACGGGGACGTCGATCCTCGTGAGGGATGGCGTGGGGCGGCTCGCGTGTGCGGCGGGGTCTGGGCCGGAATTGGTCTCGCTTCTGTTTTTCAGTCCGTCTCGAGTCGGGATTGGGAGCCGGGCACGCGGGCCGGGACCGATCCGGGTCGGGAGCCGACGGGCCGGGCCGGGCCGGCCCGGCCCGGGGGCCTTCGCCTCGCCCCGTCGGATCGGCCGGCCGGCTTCGCCGCGGGCCCGAACGGGCCGGCCCGGACGACCGCTACCATCGGGATCGCAACCGGTCGATGACGCCACCAGTTCAACGGGCGACCCGGGAGCCGAGCCGTCCGGCGACCGAAGCCGGAGGCGCCATGGCGCTCGCCATCACCGGACGGCCGTGCGATCGTCGCCGGATGAACCCGTCCCGACGCATCCGCCATGACCTCCGCAGGCCCGTCGCCATCGCGCTCGGCCTCCCTGGCCGCGCCGGTCCGGCCGAGCACGCCGCCCATTTCGGCCGGCCCCTCGACTGGCAGGCGGCGATCCCATGATGCCGTCCCGCAGAGTCGCGCGTGATCCGTGAAATCCGTGTGATCCGTGGTCGAATCCGTCCGGTCTCGGGGGCGAACCGACCACTGGCTGCACATCGATCGACGCCGGATGGGGAGGAGACGGATCGAACCACGGATGGCACGGATGACACGGATCGAGAAGGAAAGAGAAAGCCGGCCCCATCGGCGTCCTCGGCTCGCCTCGATGCCACCCGACCCCTCACTGGCGACGACGGCGAGCCCGGGTCCATTCGCCGAATTCCTGCCCCCGCCGGCCCGATCGAACCCTCGTCATCCCGACAATGTCGCCAAACAAGCGCGGAAAATCACGCCCGCCTCTTCCATTCATGGCAGACGGTGGGTACAATGAGGGCGAGAGGCCCGCGGTGTGGCGGGCCCCTGCGAAGCGACGACGCCCGGCACCGATGAGAGGACACCCGCCGATGACCGCCCGCACGACCGCGCCGGATCGAGCCGAGATCAGCCGCCAGAACGGGCGTAAGAGCCGAGGGCCTGGGCCGGAGGGGCGGCGGCGATCACGCATGAACGCAACCAAGCATGGCCTGACCGCGCGATGCCCCGTCTTGCCCGGGGAGGACGAGGCCACCTACCGCGTCCTGGTCTCCAACTTTCTCGACGCCCTGGACCCGCACAACGCCGTCGAGGTCGTCCTCGCCGAGCAGGCCGCCCTGGCCAGTTGGAAGATCGCGCGGGCCGAGCGGGCGGAATGCAGCCGCGTCGGCCTCGCCCTGCGGGCCATCGAGGCCGCCGACGGCCGTGAGACCCACGACGAGGTCGCCGCCATGGGCCACTGGCTGTTGACCGACACCCTCCGGGCCAGGCAGGAGGCCGGCAAGGCCTTGTTCCCGTTCCTGTCGGAAGACCGCAAGGACCCCTTCGGCCGCGGCCGGGGCGATCCGCGGCACATCGTCCTGCGCCTCGAGGCCACCGCCGACGGTTGCCAGTGGCTGCTGGAGCAGTGGGCCCGGCTGGGCCGGCGGCTGGAGCGGGGCCACGACTGGCGGACCAACGAGCTGATCCTGGCCCTGCAACTGCGCGGGCAGCGGCCGCTGGGCGCGGATCTGCTGGAGTGGGGAGGTCTGCTCGAGTTCGACCCCGGCCGACGGCGAGCCGGAAGTGATCGCCCAGACCCGGCGTGCGCTGGTGCTGCAGTTGGACGAGGGCGCGCGCGGCGACCCGGCCGGCCAGCGGGCGGCGCTGCAGCGGCTGGTGCGGGAGGAGACCGCGCGACTGCACCAGCGGCAGGCGGGGCACCACCGGCGCGAGGCGGCCGACCGGGCCGAGCTGGCCGACCGGTTGGCGGTGGACACGACGGCGGAAGGGGAGCGGATGCGGCGGTACCAGCTCGATTTCGATCGGAAGCTGCACCGTGCGCTCAACACCCTGCTGAAGCTCCGCCGGGGCGAGGGTGTCGGCGTCGTCGGCGATCCGGCGCCCGACGGCACCCCTGAGCCCGAGCCCGAGCCGGTGGGGACGGTCGAACTCCCGAGCGGTCCGGTGGACGGCCCGGAGGGCGAGGCCGACGCCGAGGTCCCGCCGAGCACGGAAAACCGCGGCGTGGAGGATGAAGGCTCGGTGGCCGGCAGGTCCCCGGGGCGTGGCCCCGGGCTGGTCTCTTCCGCCCCTTCGGGGCCGTTCGTGGTGGCGTCCAGCGAGGAGCCTCATCCGATCCCGCGAAACGAACCCACGACCCCGGCCGCCGGCAACCCCATCCCGCAAGACGACCCCGGCCCGCCGGCCCACGGCGATCCGATCGCGCGAAACGAACCCGGCCCGCTAGCCGGCGGCGATCCCAGTTCACAAAACGAACCCACCGGGTCGGGGCGGATCGCCGATTTGAGTGCCCCGGCCCTGGTCTGCGCCGTTGTGATCCTGCTGGCCGCCCGACTGTCGGCGACGTTTGCGGGCTCGTTCGCGGGACCGATCGGCAAGCCGTGGATCCGCGCGGACGGGAACTCCGGCCCGGCCGCCGCGAGAGTTGACAGCGATCGGCCAAGCCCACTCGAATCCGCCCATCGAAGTCAGGGCCCGGAACTCATCGGCCGACGGATCCACGCGCCGCCGATCGGCCCCCCTCATCCCATGCGCCCTTGGGGCACCTGATCCCCGGCGGGGCGACGGAGGCGGTCTGCGGCCCCACCGAGCGGGGCGACCGGCGCGGAGCGACCTCGCGGTCGCCCGCGCCCCACGCCACTGCGGTGACGGCAGGGGTGCGGGGGTCCCGGGCGGGGGGGAGAAATGGTGTAGATCGGGGTGGAAGGCCCGACCGAGGCGTGAAGCGTTCGTGCCGGGGCACGACCGGGCGACTCCACTGCGGGAACGCGACGGCACCCGATTCTGCATCGGGGCTGACTGGATCGAGGCGCCGGACAGTATAATGACGTCGACGGCGCCCGGCAATCACACCGGGTCGGTCGCGGTGCACGGAGACCTCCTTCGGGCACCTGGGGCCGTCATCGTTCGGTCCGGAGCCCCGAGGGACTCCGGACCAATCCTTCCTGGGAGACAAGCGGGTCCGGGAGCGGGTTTTTGACGCCTATCTGCTAATAGTGACGGGGCGATGGGGGACGGGTCAACGTTCCGCGACATCATGGTCGCGGCCCCATTGAGCGAGGGACTCGGCGCCCGGCCGAGTCTGGCGGCGGGACCCGAGCGGTCCGTCCCACTCCGTCGCCCCCTTGGGCCAGGATCGGTCCGATCTCCAGGCTTCAGCCCGCCGGTACCCTCGCAACGAAAGCCGAAGCTGATGTCCTCCGGACCGATCGAGTTGCTGTCCCGGGCGCGCGGGTGAGGCCGAGGCGTTGGGGGAGTTGTGCGCGCTTTACCGGAATTATTTGAGGATGGTGGTCCGGACCGGACTGGGCCCTCGGCTGCGGGAGCGGGTGGAGCTATCCGATGTGGTCCAGGAGGCGCTGGTGGAGGTCGTCCGGCAGTTCCCCCAGTTCACCGGCCAGAGCGAGGCGGCGCTCCTGGGCTGGCTGCGCCGGCTGGTCGGCCAGAAGCTGGCCGACCTGGGCCGTTATCACAGCCGGGCCAAGCGTGCCGGCGGCGCGACGGCCATGCCGCTGGACGCCGCCCCGGATCCCGGCGGCCGGGCCGGGGGCGAGGAGAGCGGGCGGCTGCTGGACATGCTCGCCTTGAGCCAGACCAGCCCCAGCCAGGCCGTGAGCAAGCGCGAGCAGCTCGTGCTGCTGGCCGACGCCTTCGCCGGCCTCCCGGAGCAGGAGGCCGACGTCCTGTGGCTGTATCACGCCGAGGGCCTCTCGTTCGAGGCGATCGGCCAGCGCCTGGGGCTGAGCCGGAAATCCATCCGGGGCATCTTCGCGCGAGGGCTGAAGCACCTGAAGCGCACGATGGAAGGGCCGCCCGGCGGCTCCTTGAGGTATGACGATGGTTCAGCGCAATGACGACCCCCGGCCGCTCGATCGCGATCTCTCTCCCGAGGCCGACGACGAGGATGATCGCCTGGGCGCGGCGATCGAGGAGTACCTGGCGCTGGCCGAACGCGACCAGGCGCCCGACCTCGAGGAATTCCTGGCTCGCCACGGCGACCTGAAGGA
Source organism: uncultured Planctomycetota bacterium (assembly GCA_963815795.1). Taxonomy (GTDB): domain Bacteria; phylum Planctomycetota; class Planctomycetia; order Isosphaerales; family Isosphaeraceae; genus JAKAUH01. The sequence continues at coordinate 1,048,640 of CAWFIC010000019.1, forward strand.
TGACCTGCGCGCGGCCCTGGAGGGGCTGGAGTTGGTCCACGGGCTGGTCGGCCGCGGCGGCGGCTCGGGATCCTCGGGCTCGATGCGCGGGGCGGGGCCGGCGCGATGGCTCGAGTCGGGCCATCGGATCGCCGGCTACCGGGTCGTGCGCGAGTTGGGCCGCGGCGGCATGGGGATGGTGTATGAGGCGGTGCACGTCGGGCTCGATCGCCCGGTGGCGCTGAAGGTGCTCGGGCCGCACGCCGCGCCCGACTCCTCGGCGCGGCGGCGGTTCCTGAACGAGGCCAAGACCGCCGCCGGCTTGCACCACACGCACATCGTGCCGGTCTTCGACGTCGGCAAGGTCGGCGGGTTGTGCTACTACGCCATGCAGCGGATCGAGGGGAGCGGACTGGACCGGGTGGTGCGCCGACCTGCGCCGGAACCGCCCGGCCGCGGCCGGTCCGGCCGGATCGTCGCTGGGCGGTGGCGCCGCGGTCGCGGGTTCCTCATCGTTCGGCTCGCGGTTCGGACAGATCTGGCATCGCGTCTCTCCGGGCTGGCTCTGGCGGACGCCCGAGCATCTCCCGCAGGTACCCCGTGGCACGAACGGCGCGGCGGACGGCACCCGCGACCGGTCCGAGGCCGCGTCGGCTCAGGCCCGGTCCGGCCTCGAGGGCATCGGCTTGCTCCGCCCGGCGCCGATCGGCGATTCGACCGCTTCCTGGGGGAGTCGACCGCTCGAACGCCGGCAAGAGCGAGAGCCGGGACCGTCGCCGGCGGACGGCCATCGCGCCGAGTGTTCCGGGTCGACGATCGGCCTGCCGGAGCTGGCCGCCTTGCATGGACCGGGAGATCCGAGGCAGGGAGACGAGCCGCCGCCGTACGAGCCCCCGCGCGGATCGGCCTATTTCCGGTGGGTGGCCTCGGTCGGACTCCAGGCGGCCGATGCCCTCTCGCACGCGCATCATCACGGCGTGATCCACCGCGACGTGAAGCCCTCGAACCTGCTGATCGACGCCCAGGGGAACATCTGGGTCACCGACTTCGGCCTGGCCCGCCGCCTCGCCGACCCGGGGCTGACCCACCAGGACAGCCTGCTGGGCACCCCGCGCTACATGAGCCCCGAGCAGGCCCGGACCACCGGCCGGATCGACGGTCGGACCGACGTGTATTCGCTGGGGGCGACCCTCTACGAGCTCTTGACCTTGCGGCCGCCGTTCGACGGGCAGTCCGCCGCCGAGCTGCTCGACCAGATCGGCCGCGACGAGCCGGTGCCGCCGCGGAAGCTCGAGCCGCGGGTACCCCGCGACCTGGAGACCATCGTCCTGAAGGCGCTGGCCAAGCGGCCGGTCAACCGGTACGGCTCCGCATCCGACCTGGCCGAGGACCTGGCGCGGTTCCTCAGATACGCGCCGGTGAGGGCCCGGCGGATCAGCCCGTTCGGGCGGCTCTGGCGGGTCGCTCGCCGACACCCGCAGATCGCGGCCGTCACGACCGTCGCCGCCGCGACGATCCTGGCGATCACGACCTATTCGTATGTCCGGATCCTCGCCGAGCGGACCGAAGTGAGGAAAGCCCTCGCGCTCGCCAATGTCAAGGGGGATGCGCTGGAGGTGTCCAATCAGAAGCTCCTCACGACGATGAGGAAGCTCTTCTTGCAGAACGCTCAGGTGCTGGAGTCCACCGACGAGCCCGGTCGCCGCGGTCGTGGGCTGGACGTGCTCCAGCAGGCGGTCGCGCTGGGGATCCCTCCCGGCGATCGTGCCGACTTCCGCGATGAGGCCGTGAAGTTCCTGGTGATGCGCGACGTCGAGAGCCGCCCCGCGCTAGCCACGGGGAACGGTAGCGGGCTGATCTTCGGGCCACAAGGACATCGGCTCTGGGTCCTCTCGGGGAATGGCAAGGAACTGTCGCTGTGGGACCTCGATCGCGGGCGCTCGCTGATGGCGCTGCCGCTCCGCGGCGCGTCGGAGCCGGCGATCGACGCGGCCGAACCGAGCGCCGCCGGGACCGCGGGCGGCGAGCGGGCCGAATCGGGCCAGGGGGCGGGCGCCTCGGCGCCGGCCGCCGGCGCGAGCCGGGTCCGGTCAGGAACCGGTGTACCGGCGGGTCCGCGGCCGCCTTTCCTGGGCCGGTCCGTCGCCCTGGCGGGGAACTACATCGCCGCGATCCTGCCCGACGCCAGTGGCGTCCAGCTCGTCGATGCGCTGGCCGGGACCCCGCTCCGCAAGCTGAGTTCAGCGGGACACTGGATCATCGGCGTGATCGCCGACCCGACCGGCCAGCGACTGGTGACCATCGAGCTGGCCCAGGAACCCCCGCCTAACGACAAGGCCCCCGCGGCCGACGGTGACGCCGCCGCGCCGCACCCCGAATACCAGGTGAACCTCTGGGAGCTGGACGGTCTCGAACGCATCGACACTCTCGATCCGTGGCGGCGACTGGAGGGGCGACGCGGTTCGCCGTCGGGTCGCCCGCCGTCCTCGCGGGATCGCGGCCGGGATTGGCCGCCGTTGGTGGCGATCAGCCCCGATGGCCAGACCATCGCCGTCGCCCCATCCGGCGCGACATGGGTGCGGCTCTTCTCGGCCCAGGACGGCAGCCTCAAGGATGTCAAGGGCCCGCAGAGTTGGATCGATACTCAGGCCGTCGTGACGGCCCTGGCGCTCGGCCCCAACGCCCTGATGGCGGCGGCCGGTCGCGATCAACAGGTGCGGCTCTACGACACGAATCATGGCGGGTCGTCGCTCGTGATGAGCTTCCAGACGCGCATGCCGAACTGGACCTGGCTGATGCGGTTCAGTCCCCTGGGGACGCTGGCGTTGGCCGGGTGGGGAGGGTCGATCGAGCTGTGGGACCCGGCGGCCCAGGGCCGAATCGCCGTGCTTCCCGGCTCGGACCAGTCCAGCGATCTGGCATTCTCTCCCGACGGGCGGACGCTGGCCGCGGTCGGGCGCACGGAGACCGCTTCGACCACCTCGATCTGGAGCCTCAAGGACTTTGCGACGCGGACACAACTCAGCGGCTTCGATGCGCGCCCCTCGTCCTTGGCGTTCGGCCCCGACGGAGTCCTGGCCGGCGGCTCGGACGGTGCGATCTGGACCTGGCATAGCGGGCGGTGCCCGGAGACCGGCCAGATGCGATCGCCGGCCATCAGCGGCGCGCGGGGCGGGCAGGGCGGTCGCGGTTCCGATCGGCCGACTTCGCTGGCGTTCGACGCCGAGGGGCGCCTGGTCACCTTTGACGGCCAGTACCTGCGAGTCTGGCCCACGGGTGCGATCCCCACACAAGCCGCGCCGCAAGTCCAGCTCCAGCCGCCGCTCCAGCGGGGCTGGTTCTCCATCGCCAGGACCTCCAACGGCCAGACCATGGCCTTGCTCCGCCCCTCGTCCGTCTCCGTCTGGCGCAGCCACGAGCCCGATCGGCTGGTCCCGGTCATCCCGCCTCCGCCGCTAGCGGCGTCCCCGAAACCCGAAGGTCCCGCCCGCACCGGCTCGCCTGGCCAGGATCGTCAACCCCCTCTCTTCCGAGCCATCCAGGTCGCGCCGCGCGGCGATCGCCTCTATCTGGTCGATTTCATGCCCGGCCGGCTCCTCGTCTGGGACATCGCGGGCTCGCCGGGTAAAGCCGAGCTCCGCGCTCGCGAGTCGGATCAGCGTTTCCCCCCCCTGGAGGGGATCTTCAGCCTCGCCCTGCGGCACGACGGCGCGGTGCTGGCCGTCGGCGACCGCACGGGGAACGTGACCCTGATCGACACCGCCCGCCGGACCGTCGTGGGATCGATCAGCCCGTCCGACGACGAGCCGGAATCCTTCGCCGTCAGCCTGGCCTTCTCCCCCGATGGTCGGACCCTGGCGGTCGGCTCGCAGCAGGGCACGATCTCCCTCTATTCGGTCGACTCGCCCTCGCGGCCTCGACTTCGATTGCGGCTCCCCGGCCACCGCGGCCGCGTCAACAACCTGGTCTTCGATTCGCAGGGCAACCGCCTGGCCAGCAGCGCAGGCACCGACCCCCTGGTCGAAGTCTGGGACCTCGACCTCATCCGCAGCGAACTGGCCCGGCTCAGCCTCGCCGAAGAGTCCCGCTGACGGCCCGCGCCACGAACTGGCGTCCCCTCCCACCGAGAATGGGAAGCTCAGTCTACACCAGAAATCGCTCAAATACAGCAGGTTACGACCGCCGACGGATTCATCGCCCAACGATATTCGGCTTGCCGCACCATCATTTTTTGGTAGACCAAAAATTCTTGTTGCCAAATTACAATTTCGATCCTATGATCTCAGCATTCCGAGTTTTGAAATCCCGGAGAGCCCGGTTTGGGAGAACGGAATGGAGATTGAGAATCCGAGGAGAGGTTTCACGCTGATCGAGCTGCTGGTGGTGATCGCGATCATCTCGGTGTTAATCGCGCTGTTGTTGCCCGCGGTCCAGTCGGCGCGGGAGGCGGCTCGGCGGGCGCAGTGCACCAACAACTTGAAGCAGATCGGGCTGGCGATCGCCAACTACGAGTCAGGCGTCGGCTGCATCGTGCCGGGATACATCAGTTACTGCACCAGCGGCAACTGCAACTCGGCCGCAGCGGCGACCCTGCCTCCAGCGATCGCGGTTCCGGGCTACAATCCAGACCCTCACTCGCTCGACAGCGGCCCGGGCTGGGGCTGGTTGGCCATGCTGCTGCCCTATGCCGAGCAATCGCCGCTGTATGCGGCGATGAACGTCAATCTTCCCACCTGGGTCGCCGACAACGGCACGGTGGTCTTCACTCAGATCAACATATTCCTTTGTCCGTCGGCGAACAACCCGACCCCGACGTGCCCGATGGTCGACGCCAACTTGAACCTGCTGCCAGTGGCGAACCAGTACTTCGCCCGCGCCAACTACCAGTACAACATGGGCTGGAACGACACGAGCATGACGCCGCCTAGTGTCAATTACGACGATCCTTTGCTGGGAAATAACGGTCCGCTTTACCGGAATAGCCACGTTCCCTACGCCGGGGTGACCGACGGACTGAGCAACACGGTCTTCGCGAGCGAGAAGACGGCTTATCTGGCCGATGCCAGTTGGGTGGGGATCATTCCCGGCTATCGGCACTTCGCCTACGGCGCCTTTGCCAGCCTGGGGACCGGCGGCCTGGGGGTCAACTACGATTACCCCGGCGCCATCCTTGCGTCCCACAGCGGCCCATCGCTCTACGAGGACCCGGTGGTGATCCACCCGCCGAACAGCCCCCTCGGTCACACCGACGAGTTCTACTCGCTGCACCCCGGCGGCGCCAACGTGCTGATGGGGGACGGCTCCGTTCGGTTCGTCAAGCAGTCGATTAACTTGCTGGCCTGGCAGGCTCTCTCGAGCCGCAGCAACGGGGAGGTGATCAGTGCCGATTCTTACTGAACCGCAGCCTACGGCGACGAATGGGCTCCCGGCGCGCGGCCCTCAATCGCGACGGACCTTGCTTGTCTGGCTCGTGCTGTTACTCGCCGGCTGCGGCGAGCCGTCGGTTCGCGAGCTCAAGAACCGCCGCGAGCTCGAGGCCCTTCTGACGGCCATCTCGCTCAGGAACCAGAAAGAGCTGGACAAGGACATCCAGCGGATCGAGGAGCGCCATACCTCGGGCGAGCTCTCCGACGCGAGCTACAAGGACCTCCAGGAAATCATCAAGAAGGCCCAGGCTGGCGACTGGGGCGGGGCCGAGAAACTGGCCTATGAACTTCGCGAGTCGAAGCCGTTCTTCAAGTAACCGGAGGAGGTTCGTCCCGTGCAGAAGAAGTTGCTCGTTGCTTTTGCTCTGATCGCCGTCGCTGTCGGGTCCGTGGCCTGGACAGGATTGATGCTTTACGGCCAGCGTCCCGCTCGGCCGCTCGCTGGCTTACTCCACCGGACGACGGTCGATCCGACGGTCGACCGCGGTGGCCATTCGCGAGGTCAGATCCAGGTCGATCTCATGCGCCAGATCATGGCCGACCGGGCGCGGGCCGTGCCAGCGCCCGCCGAGCAGGGGGATAGTGCCAAGCACCGTGTCCCAAGCCAATCTCACCCGCTGCTCGGTCGCCTCGCCCCGCCGTTCGAATTGAGGGATTCCAGGGGAAAAACTTGGAATTCGCAAGAAGCAGTCGCGAGGGAACCGGTCATCCTCGTTTTCTATCTCGGCCAGTCCTGCATGGCTTGCGTCACCCACCTGGTCGAGCTCGATTTCGCGATTTCTCGGTTCCGCGATCGCGGCGCGCGCGTTCTGGCGATCAGCGCCGACTCCCCCGAGGCGTCACGCCAGCGTCTGGATCGTTTCGGCGATTTCCGGGTTCCGCTGCTCAGCGACACCGATCACGCGACCGCGCTAGCTTACGGCGCCTGGAAGCCGCTACCAGGCGCCGAAAAGGACGACGGCGAGCCTTTGCACGGCACGTTCATCATCGACCGTGACGGCCTGGTGCGCTGGGCTTATGTCGGCGATAGTCCCTTCCGTGACATCGACGCCCTGCTGGTCGAGCTGGCTCAACTGGACCGCGCATCCGCGGGGCTTCCCGCCTCGGTGGCCGTCGCCAGGTAGGTCGCCAGCAGGCGCCTGGCGATGTCCTGCTGGCCGGCGGCGTTGGGGTGGAAGGTCCCGTCGACGGACCCCTCCATCTCGAGCGACTGGCCCAGGGTGCGGATCCAGGGCGTGGTCGAGGGATAACCGTGCGTGAGAAAGTCGGCATCGATGCCCTGGACCAGGGTCCAGTGATACTTCCGCGCCGCCTGGGCGATCGCCGCATCGAGCGGGGGAATGATCTTCTGCGAGGCGAGCTGCGCGTCCCTCTTGCTGATCAGGGTGACGTCGCCCGGCCCAAGGATCGCGGCCACCTTTCCATCCTGATTACGGCTCAGGTCGGGGTAGTCCGTCATCAATACCTGGCCCGGGTCCAGGGCCCCGATCGCCGCGGCGAGCTCGGCGTAATGCTGCGGCAGCTTCTTCAGCGCGGTGTGGAACCGCGACAGGATCGCCGTCCGGGACGGGTGGCCGACGTAGGTGTTGTCGATCAGGTCCTGGATCAGGCTGGAGAACCCGATGTCGTTGCCGCCGACCGATAGGGTGAGCACGTCGATGTGTCGCGTTCCGATGATTTGCTCCAGCTCGGAGATCTCGGCCGGTAGCTCATGGTACGAGTCGCCGATGCTCGGCATCGGGCCGAGCACGCCGACGGGGATCGACGCGCCCGAGTTCGCCACCGAGACGAACGTGACGGCCTGGTGTGGGTTCGACTCCTGGAGCTCGAGCGCGAACTGGGCCGGGCCGGCGATGGTCGAGCGGTGGGCGTCGGCGTTCTCGGTGTTCATCGCGGGGTCGGGCGAATAGGCCCACTGCGGAGAGATCACCCCGGGCACGACCGGGTTCCCTTCGCCCGAGGCGTAAGAGTCCCCGATCGAGACGATCAGCACGTCCTTGACCTGGATGCCGGTCGTGGCCTGCTGGGGGCCGTCGCTGCCGAGGAGCCCGGTCGCCGTGAGCTGGACCGTGTAGGGTCCCTGGGGCAGGTCGATGGTGGGATCCTCGCCGCTCAGGGGCGTCGTGTGGCCCATGGAATCGGTCACGGTCCACGAGAAGGTCGTCGTCGGCTGGATCCCGACCGAGTGCGAGGCGTCGAGCTGCACGCCGAACCCGTCCGGCGGGTTGACGTACGCCGGCGTGTTCGGTAGGTCGGGCTCGTCGCCGTGCAGCGGGTCGGGCGCGATCTGGGGGACCATCGACCACTCGATGACCGCCTGCGACGTCAGCAGCGAGCGGACCTCGAGCCGCTCGACCGTGGCACGGACCCGGCGCGGCGCGACCGGGACGCGAGGGAGTGTGGCTCCAGCGGGGCGGGAACGGCATGCGGTGATCCTCGGTGTGTCCCGGACTCCGGCCGGCTAGATCAGGGTCTCGAGCAGCAGTTTGAGCTTGCGGACCTCGACCTCGCGTTCGAAGGGATTGTCGGGCCGGTCGATGATGGCGACGGTCAGCGCGCGGTTGTAGCCGTGGCGCTGGAGCAAGTTGACGATCCGGGCGTATTCGACCTGGCCCTGACCGACGCGGACCTGGAACTCGCCGGGGGCCTGGCCGGTATCTCGCAGGTGGACGTTGTGGACATAGGGGAAGACGACGTCGTAGTCGGGCTGGGGGCGTTGGTTCTGGAGGAAGTGGCTGGGGTCGAGCGTCAAGCCCAGGCCGGGTACGGCCCGGCAGAGCTCGACGGCGACCTGGGGATCGCCGGTGAGGGTCTCGGAGTGAGTGAGCAGCGCCAGGATCAGGCCCTCGCGCATGGCGGTACCCGAGAGCTGGGTGAGCCGCTGGACCTCGTCGGCCAGGGGGGTGTCCGCCGGCGCGGCCTGCAGGGTCACCACGGCCACGCTCAGCGCCTTGGCCAGGCGGCAGACGCCGTCGAACCGCCGGCGATGGACGGGGTCGGACCAGTCGACCGGCCCGAAGTCGAGATAGAGGGACGAGGGGATCAAGCTGGGTCCGCGACGGAGCCGCTGGAGGGCGGCCTCGGGGTTGTCGCCCACCTCGGACGGCTGCATGTGCTGCCCGCCCTCAACGAGGGCCAGTTCGAACTTGTCGAACTCCATTTCGGCGATCTGGCGGAGGGCTGTCTCCAGCGTCTCCCGCGCGAAGCAGAGTGTGCTACAAGCGACGAACACCCCAATTCCTCCTTGTCTCCGTCGTCGTCGTCCTCCTCCGGCGCGTCCGAGCGGATCGCCCGGTGATTCTACCGCAGCTTGCGGTCCGACGGTAGGGCAGAAGCCGCGGCGTCGGAGGGACGGACGGGTTCCTGCCCGGGCTTCGGCCGGGCCTCGCCGGCCCGCGCCAGACGTGCCGCGGGACCGGCCGGTTGCCGCACCCAGTGCGAGGCGGCCAGCCGCGCGAACTCGGCGTACCTCCGCTCGCGATAGGCCTGGAGCGCCGCCAGCATCGTCCGTTGCGCGTTGAGCCGGGCCGAATCCCCGGCCCCGTCGCCGGCGACCCGCAGGTCGTCGATCCACAGCACACCCGGGGTCATCAACTCGAAGCGCAGCCGGGCCGAGTCGAGCCCCCGCGGCGGCAGGTCCGAGGCGCGGACCGCGCGCGCCTCCCAGGTGCTCGAGACGCCCAGCTCCGATCGGCGGATGTAGGGCCGTCCGCTCGACTCCCCCTCGATCCAGACCCGCACGGTCGCATCCGGCTTCGACGAGCGGAAGAAGGCCTGGATCGTCAGGCTGGATTGCAGGCTCGGCGCGAACGGATCGCTCACCACCGAGATCGGGGCGCCCGGGGCCGACAGGCGCAGGCTGCCCCTCCCCGAGTGCGGATTCTCGCCGTCGATGGCGATCGCCGGCGCCGCCTCGGCCGTGTCGTGCTCTCCGCCCGGCGGGCGCGGCTCGATTCGCCATCCGGCCGGGACCCGCGACCGATCGTCTCCCTTCGGGCCGATGTTCCCGGCGGTGGTCACCCCGGGATCGCTCGATGCGGGCAGGGGCGGCAGTGCCTCCCCCACCTGGCTCGACTCGTTGGCCGTGGGCGGGGACGGCGCGGGTGTCCGGATCGCGTCGGGCGCCGGCTCGAATCCGGGATTGGTGGGCTCCGTCGCGACGGCGGAGAACCCCTGGTTGAGGCGCGCGAGCCGGAGCGACAGCTCGTGGGACTGCGCCTGCAGGCCCGCCAGCACGGCATCCGACGGATACGTGGTGACGGACGCCACGCGGACCCGCGGTGCGCCGACCCGGATCGCCGAGACGCCGAACGGGAGAAGGTCCAGGACGAGGTTCCGGCCGCCCGGCTCGGCGGCCGGGGCCAGGCGGAAGCCGCGCCCGAGGTCCTCGACCGCGACGGTCTGCGGAGCCTCCAGCAAGCAGGCCACCCGGATCGGGTAGGGCGAGTCGTTGGCGATGGCCAGGAAGGTCTGGGTGGCGTCGCCCGAGCTGCGCACGGCGGTTCCGAAGAGCGGGTCCTGAGGATCGGCCCCCGCGTTCGCCGGGCTCGATGGCCACGCGGGCAGGCCGCGGAGGACGGCGGCGAACCGCTGCAGCCGCTCCTCATGGCCCGCGGCGGCGGCGGCCGTCAGGAAGACCCATTGGGCATCGAGGGCCGCCAGCGCATGGCCCAGCGGCTCGTCGGCGGCCGATCCGTCCCCCATCGGCAGTGCGGACAGCGAGATCGATGAGCCGTGAACCACCGTCGGGACACCCCGGGCGATCTCCGGCGAAGACCCGGCCTCACCCGCGTCCACCGGCCGAGGCGCCGGCGTCTCCGGATGGACGGGCGGGGCGGAGCCGTCGATCGTCAGGAGCAAGCCGCGACGCGGGCGCGTCGCCACGATCGCATCGAGCTCGGGGCTCGTCGCCAGGTCGTGCGCCAGGGCGTCGGTCGACAACGCCACTCCGCGGAACACCGCCGGCGCGCCGGGCCCTCTCGGCCACGACGCGAGGTCCAGCCCCACGCCGCGCCAGGCCTGGCCCGGCGTCAGGCCGGCCAGGTCGACTCGTCTCGCCTCGGCGCCGGCCGGGCCGCTGTCGAGGCCGGGGGTCACCACCGCCAGGATGGCGCCGGGGACGGCCTCCTGCGCCGCGGCACCGAGCTCGGCATACAGCGAGGCCATCGCCCGCGCCCGCCAGGTCAACCAGGGCATCCGGCCGGCGCCGGCGAGGTAATGCAGCCGCACGGCGAACCGATCGGCATCCTCCGTACCCAGTCCGGGGACCTCGCGCGCCGTCTCCGGGCTGAAGGTCTCCCGCACGAAGCGCTCGAAGGTCGCGTCGTCGACTCCGGTATCGGGCGCGCCCAGCAGGGTCGGCCCGGGACCCAGCCGGATCACCAGCCCGGCCGCGACGCGCGGGTCGGCGGCGGCACCGGTCCGGCCCCGCGTCAGCGCCTCGGCGACCCGGCGCCGCATCGCCCGGCGGACTTCGGGGTGGAGCGGATGATAGGTCGAGCCCACGGCAATGCCCCGGGCATCGAGCCGGACCAGTCCCCGGCGCAGGCCTCGGCCGAATCGGGTGGCGGCAGCCCGGGCAGCGCACCCGGCCCATCGAAGCCGAGCTCCAGCCAGAGCGACCCACCCTGTCGCTCCAGCACCCGACGGAGCACGTCGAGGCGGTCGGGGCGGGCCATATCCTCATCGGCCTGGCCATCGAGGGCCCGGCGGTCCGGCCGGTCGGACAGCGACTCGGGCACCACCGCGGCCGTGGCGCCGCAGTACGCCAGGTACCTGGCGAGGTTGGTCGCCGCGGCCCAGGCATCGGGCGTCCCGGAGTCGCCGGCGAAGGCGTCGAGCGCGTGTGCGCCATCGAGGTAGAGCCCCAGCGCCCGCGCCGCCGAGGTGTCGGGCTCGCGGATCGGCGGCGGGCCGGGCAGCTCGTCGAGCTCGGTGAGCGTGATGGAACCCGGCCGCACGGCCGCATCCGGATTGCGATTCACCAGCACCAGCACGGGCTCCGCGGAGCCGGGCCAGACCACCCAGGAGAAGCTCGGCGAGGGCCCATCCGGGAGCACCGGGGGACCGCTGGCGCAGGCGTCCAGGAGCACGCGCGGCCGCGGATGATCGCCGCGCGCATCGCCGGCCTCGATCATCGCCACGGCCATCGCCGCGGGCTCGCCTTCCTTGACCGTCAGGGTCAGGCGATGAGGCCGATCGGGATGGGTCACCTTCAGGCCGACGGCCCACCACGCCAACCCCGAGGCGTCGGCCGGCTCGAGCCGGTCGGCATCCGCCCCCGCGCTGGAACCGGCCCAGGATCCGATCACGTCGCGAGGGCTCGATCAGCGCCTCGGCGGGCACCGCCCAGGCCGATCGGCCGGGCTCGGCCAGCGGCGACCGGCCCGACGCCATCGGCCGATGGATCCTCGGCCGCGACAGGTCGACCGAGTCGACTTCGACATTCCCCCGTCGTCCCTCCCGTGCCGCCGCCCCGCCCTGCGACGGGCTCGCCGCGGACCGCGCCGCCGGGTCCAGCACCACGAGCGAGACGCGGCGAACACACGAGGTCGCCGCCGCGGCGGGCTTCCGCCGCCGGATCAGCCGGCTCAGGCGTGATCCCTCGCGAGTCACCGGCTCCCAGTCGGCGTGCACCTCCAGCACGTAGGCGCCCTCGCTCGGAGGCGCCCGCAGGCCCAGGACGCGCACCGACGGCTCCGGGCGGTTCGCGGGCAACACGTCTTGCAGCTCGCGACGGGAGACCACGTCGCCGCCCCGCGCCGGCCGCAGCACCGCCGAGTATCGGACCGTGACGTCCGTCGCCTCCGGCCAGAGGATATTGAACCGGACCGAGACCGGCATCTCGGCCCCCGGCGCCGCGATCCCGTCGCTCGCCGAAGCGCCGAGGTCGAGGCTCAGCGTATCCCAGGCCAGGCGCTCCACCGCGACGGTGAGCGCGGCGGTCGCCGGGGTGCGTTGGGGACGTTCCAGCAACGCCCCGACCGGCAGGCTGACCACGTGATCGCCCCGTCGCACGAGGATCTTGGCGTCCAGCGGCGCCTCGATCCGCGCCCGCGCCCGCCCTTCTTCCCGAGCACCCAGCCGCCAGCTCCCACCTTCAGCGGGGCCCCAGCCGCTCTCCCCGCCGGCCTCGCGCGGCGAGCTCGGCGGCCAGGCCATCGCCTCCAGCACCCGCCCTTCGCTCAATTCCAGGCCGAGGTTGGAATCCGCCCCCTTCGTCCAGTCCTCGACGGCCCCATTGTGGGAGTCCGCCCAATTTAACTCGATCGTCAGCCGGACGGCCGCCGGGCCGAGTCCACGCCCTTCCGGCTTCATCACCTGCGGTGCGGCATCGCGCCCCACGCTCGCGAGGAACAACAGTCCGATCGCCAGGACTTTGCGCCATTCCCTGCGCATGCGCCCGAAGCCGCCCCTTCCGCCAGCACCATCGACACGGCCGCCCGCCTCGCATCCATGCCAGGCGGATCTCCTACGAGCCTCGGCCTTCTGAACCTCAGCCTGGGACGCTCATCCCACGGGCCGGGCCGAGACCATGTCTCGATGCTCCATCGGCTCAACTGACCCCGGACTTGAGTAATAACGCGTAAAACTGGCGAATTCGCTAAAACCGTCAAGGTCAACTCGACTGATTGCAATATTTCCATGGAGTCGTCTGGCGCCATGGCGGGGACGCGATCTCGCTACGTTCAAGTTCCAGGCCACGGATGATGGCCATTGATGCCGGCGTGCAATCCTCCGAGAGTGGCTTGCGGAGATCGGACCGGTCAGGGAGCGGACGATCGGCCTCGGGCTGATACAGCCGGTACGACCGCCCGGCGCGTCAGGACCGGACATCATCAAGGTGCGTTATGCATCAACCGGGGCGGTCGAGGGGGTCGAATGGAAATTCGGAGGCGTCCGGGACAGGAGAGTCCGGGAGGTCGGGGTGGGGCCCTCCGAGGGAGTCAGACGACGCATGAAACGGATATCGCGGTTCCTCGTCGTCGCGAGTCTCGGCCTGGGAGTGGCGGGGATGCACCGGTCGGCGCTGGGGGAGGACCTCGGTGACGCCTGGAACATCGCCCTGCGGGTCAACGCCGGCTTGCAGTCACAACAAGCGACGACGGCGGCCCAGGGCTTTAACCTCCAGGCGGCCAAGTCCAGTCGATGGCCGACGGTCCGGTCGTTTACCTTCAACTCGTTCCTGACCGTCGCGCCAGAGATCAGCACAACCTCGTTTCTCGGCTCGGCGGCCGGCGGCAGGGCGGGCGCCGGCGGTGCGGGAGGCGGATCGGGGACGGGGACCAGCCCGGGCGCATCATTCCCGTCGATGCTGCAGGTCCTCGGCCCCGGCCAGCGGGACATTCCGGCCTCGCTGACGTTCGCCAGCGTGCCGCTGTACACGGGCGGACGCCTGCTGCGCAACATCGATGCGGCCGACGCCCAGCTCGGCGCCCAGCGGAGCGAGGAGTTCCGCACGGCGATGGACCTGAGGCTCACGGTCGCCGAGGCGTACATCGGCGTCTTGCGGGCGCAGAAGAACCTGGAGGTGGCGCGGAGCAACGTCGAGCAGCTCGACTCCTTCGCCCGGGACGTGCGGAACCGCCGCGAGCAGGGGCTGGCGATCCGGAGCGACGAGCTGGCGGCGGAGGTCTCGCTGGCCAACGCCCGGCTCGCCGAGATCCAGGCGCGGACCTCGCTCGAGGCGGCGTGGGCGACCTATAACCGATACCTCTGCCGGCCCCTGTCGCAGGTCGTCACGCTGGATGAGTTGACGGCGATCCCTCCGACCGCCGACTGGAAGCGGCTGGCGGAGGAGGCGATCAAGGATATCCCGATCGCCTCGGCGACCAACGAGGAGGAAGTCCACGACCTGACCCTGCGGGCGATCCGGTCGCGGCCCGAGCTGGCCGGCCTCTCGGAGCAGGCCCGCGCCTACGGCGCCCAGGCCGCGGCGACGCGCGCGGGCATCCGTCCCCAGGTCGGCTTCTCGATGGGATTCGTCTACCTGGGCAGCAACAACTTTGTCACCCAGGGGATCGGCGCGGCGAGCTTCTACGCCGACTGGACGCTCACCGACAGCGGCGCGACCCGCCGGAGGGCCGCGGCGCAGCGCCAGCAGGAGCGGGCCACGCTGAAGCGCCGGGAAGACAGCGTCGCCGATATCGCGCTGGAGGTCCGCACCCGGTGGCTCGACCTCCAGCAGGCGCGCCGCCGCGTCCCGGTCGCCAAGCTGGCGATCGTCCAGGCCGAGGAGAACATCAACGTCATCACCGACCGGTACCGCCAGCAGCTCAGCACCTACACCGAGGTCCTCGACGCCGAGACCCGCCGCATCCAGTCGCTGAACAATTTCTACAACGCCATCTACGACGAGAGCCTCGCGGTGTTCCGGCTCCGGCGCGCGGTGGGGGACCTATAAGCCGGCGAAGGACTTGGTCGGTCTCGGCGCTGCGGGCAACTTCACCATCCAGCATCGAGGGCGGCGGAGACATCAACGCTGAACCCCGGCAGTATCCGCGACGTCGCCCGATCGCCGCGGGCGAAGATCCCATCCTCCACATATTCGGCGCCATTGAGGCTGAGCACGGTGATCCGCCCCTCTTGGGGATCGACGATCCAGTACTCGGGGATGCCGGCCCGGGCATACTCCGCGCGCTTCTCCACCAGGTCGCGATGGCGGTCGCTGTCGCTCCCGCTGACGATCTCCATCACCAGGTCGGTGCCGACCGTGAAGTCCTTCCCCATTCGCGCCAGGTGGTCCGACCGGATGAACACCAGATCGGGCACGCGATACTTCTCCTCCAAGAGCTTCACCTTGTAGCCCGCGGTCACCACCTTCCCGAGGCCCTCGCTAGTGGCGAAGGCATACAAGAGCCGGTAAAGCGCCTGGAGGATGAACTGGTGATTCAAGGTCGGCATGGGCAGGAACTCGATGAAGCCGTTGGAGAACTCCACCAACCGTTCGATATCGAGATTCAGATACTCGCGCTCGGACCAGTATCCCTGTGGGGGATAGAGGCGGGCGAACTCCCACACCGGCTCGCCGTAGGTCAATCCGGCGGGCGGCTCGATTCTCTCGGGAACTGTGCTCATCGGGCAAATCTCCCTCAGCCATCTCCAGTCGGTTGATGGACTTCATTCTATCCGACGCAGCGGAGATTCGACCATTTCGATCGCGGGCTCAAGAGGCGGGTGCATCCTCGGCGACGACCGGGTTGCGAAGCGTGCCCAGGCGGTCGATCTCGACCTCGACGACGTCGCCCGGCTTGAGCCAGACGGGCGGCTTGCGGGCCATGCCGACGCCCGGCGGCGTGCCGGTGAAGATCAGGTCGCCCGGCTCGAGCGTGAAGATCTGCGAGAGGTAGGCGATCAGGACGTCCACGCCGAAGATGAGCTGCTGGGTGTTCGAGTCCTGCATGGTCTGGCCGTTGAGTCGCAGGCGGATGCCCAGGTTGTGGGGGTCGCCCGCCTCGTCGGGGGTGACGAGCTCGGGGCCGACCGGCGCGAAGGTGTCGAACGTCTTGCCGGCCATCCACTGCTTGCCCGGCTTGTTGAGCTGCCAGTCGCGGGCCGAGACGTCGTGGCCGACCGCGTACCCGCCGACGTGCTCCATCGCCCGCTCGCGAGGGATGTGACGACCCCCCCGGCCGATGACGACCACCAGCTCGGCCTCGTAGTCCACCTCGTTGCTGACTCGTGGCAGCCGGATCGGCTCGCCGTGCCCGATCAGGGCGGTCGGATACTTGCTGAAGAGGACCGGCTCCGGGGCGCAGGGACGCCGCTCTCGGCGGCGTGGTCGCGGTAGTTCAGGCCGATGCAGATGATCTTGCGAGGGTTCGGCACCGGCGCCAGCAAGCGGGCGTAGGCGGGATCGTGCCGGACGACGCCGCGCGGCAGCGCGGCCCAGGCCAGGCGCTCCCACTGCCGGCCCATCTCCAGCAGCTCCCGGACGCTCGACGGCATCTCGGGATCGGCCGCGTTGACGTCGATGTATTCACCCTGGTAGACCCCGCAGGCCCTCGGCCCTTCCTTCGTCGCCACGGTCACCCAGCGCATCGCCAGCCGTCCTTCCCGGTCGGATCGCGTCGAATCGGATCGGGATCGGTCGCGCGGCGATGGCCCGATCCGACACCACGCCATCGCCCCGAAGGCTCCAATTTAACGCCTCAACGGGGCGATGACGAGAGCGACGCCAGGCCGCCGGCGCATCGTCACTCCGGCGTAGGTTGTGGCGGCACGTTATCGAAGGGCGATCTCGCCGCGTCAGGGACGGGGGGCGGGGGTGAAGTCTGCTCCGGGGCGCGCTGTTGCTCCTGTCGTCGCGGCGCTCGGGTGGTCGGCGGTCGGGGCCGCTCGGGTGCGACGCGGCGCGGACGCGGCGATCGCGCCCCCGGACGACGGGGGATGTCGCTCGTCATGCCTCCCGGGGTCGATTCCATCGGCTCGTCGCGATCCCGTTCGATCTCGGACGCATTGCGATCGGAGGGTCGCGCCGCAGGTCTCTCCCTGGACTCATCGCCCGGCTTCGGCCGGCTGTCCTGGAGTGTCTCGATCAGCCAGTCTAGCTTCTTCTCGAGCTCATCGATCCGCTGCACCAGCTCGGCGTCGGGATTCTGTGACGGGAGCGACGCCCTGCGGTTGAAATAGCTGTTCCCCTGTGTGCGGGGCCCGCTTCGCGGACCGGATGCCATCGCGGCGCGGGCATCCTGGTCGGCCGACCCTCCGCCCGATGCACCGAGGTCCGCATCACCCTCGGGCCGGCTCGAACGCGAGCATGGGATGACCAGGCGGTCGTTGGGCAAGATCGCATAATTGGTCGAGGAATCGGTGCCCATCGTGATCTCCTCGTAATCGATCGGGAGCACGCGGGCGGGCGACCCCTTGGGGAAGCTGCGAATCAGCCGGATCCGGCTCTTGTCGGCTGATGGGAGCAAGCCTCCGGCATATTGCACCAGGTCCAGGACCGTGTCACCGCCCGTGTAGGGCAGGCTCCCGGGATAATTCACCGCGCCCAGGATGTAGTCATGCTGGCTGTTGTAGGCGGTGACGTCGACGAAGACGCGATCCGTGTCCTTGGGGTCAATGACGACCATCCGGCCGTTCGAGTCCCGCTTGATCTCGCCGGTCTCCGGGTCGGTTTCGAGCAGCCCGAGGATCTCGTCGCCGATGAACTTCCTCAGATGCAGGACGATCTTCTCCTTG
This sequence comes from uncultured Planctomycetota bacterium, assembly GCA_963815795.1. GTDB lineage: Bacteria > Planctomycetota > Planctomycetia > Isosphaerales > Isosphaeraceae > JAKAUH01. Next base: position 1,066,231 of record CAWFIC010000019.1, read on the forward strand.
ATCTGGGCGAGCGTCAGGCCGGCGACGGGGACCTCTCCATAGAAACCGAGGGAGATGCGACCGTCGGGGCGGACCAGCCGCTCGCCCGAGATCGGACGGCCCGGCAGCGCTTCGAGCACCTCGACAAGGACCAGGTCGGGCGGCTCGACGACGTACTCGGGGCGTTGTTTTCCCTTGGCGGGGGTGGCCCGCGACGGCAGTGGCGCCGTGGCCTCGCCCGGCCGACGCGAGGCCTGCGCCTCCGGCGCCGGCGCCTCCTCCGGCTGAGCCGGCGCCTCAGGCACCTGGTGCATGGAGGCGAGCGGGACTTCCCTGAAGGAGCGCACCGCCTCCTCGGAGAGGCCCGATGGTAGCGCGAACCGGCCCTTTGCGCCGGGCGGGGCGACTGGAGGCGGGATCGACTCCTCGGCCGTCTCATCGGGAGCCGGCCGGGCGGACGCCTCCGGGCGTTGGCGGGCCCTCGGACGAGGCTGGTCCTCATCGGCGTCCTGGGCTCGGACGACCATCGTCATCGCACCGCAGAGGACCAGAGACAGGGCGGCAGCCGTCTTGCTGAGCTGGATCATGGCCGTGCACTCTCCGGAGAGTTCGAGGGGACGGGCGACCCGGCGTGACGCGAATCGGGCCGCCTTGCGGCGGCCCGGTGATTCGCCGGCACATCTCAATGTAACGGTCGGCAGCCTCCGACGCGATGACCGACCGGCAGGCCGCGGTATTCCGATCGTGGTCGCTCACCGCTCTCGCCGCTCGAGGGCCTCGAGCACCCGGTCGAGCTTCCGTTCCACTTCGCTGAGCCGGCGCTCCATGCGAATCAACACCCTCGAGCTGGCGTCGCGATCGACGTCCCGGCGTGGGGCTGGGCTCCCGTCTTCGGCCGGCTCGGTCCGAATCGCCGGAGCCTGTCGCGCGGTTCGGTGCGGTTCTCCGATCGTGACGGGCCGCGCCGTCGAGGCTGGCGGCCGCTCCTCGGAGGGATTCTCCTCGTTCGGGCTCGCACCCGGCTTGATCGGGACGACCAGGCGGTCGCCGGGCAGGAGCTGATAGTTCGTGGACGGGTCGTCCCCCATCATGATCTGGTCGACGTTGATCGGCAGGCGCTGCAAGGTCCCGTTCTTCTCCTTGCGGTACAGGACGACGCCGTCGTGGTCCGCCTGGCGGCCGAGACCGCCGGCATAATCGATCGCATCGAGGACCGTATCATGACCGGTGACCGGAAGGTGGCCCGGTGTCTTGACCGCCCCCTCGACATAGTAGTTCTTGCTGTTCCAAGCGGCGACATCGACATTGACGCGGTCGGAGTCCTTACGGTCCCTGAGGAGGGGCCGGCCATCGCTGTCCCGCCTCGGTTCGTTGGTCTCCGGGTCATGGACGTACAACCCGAGGGCCTCATCGCTGAGGAACTTGCGCAGATGCTCGACGATCTTGGCCTTGGCCTCGGAGATGGTCAAGCCGGCGACGGGGACCTCCCCGTAGTAGCCCAGCATGATCTGGCCATCGGGTCGGACCAGCCGTTCGCCCTCGATTGGACGCCCGGGCAGGGCGTCCACAACCTCGACGACGAGCATGTCAGGCGGTTCGATGACGTGTTCCGGCAGGAGTTGGAGCGCGGGCTGGACTTTGCGTCGGTCCGTCGGATTCGCCGGGCTGGCGGACCGGGCCCGGTCGGCGCACGATCCCGCAGCTCCCGCCGGTGCCGGCCGGTTGGAACCGGTCTGCGGCGCCGCCACGATCACCCCAGCGGCCCCAACCCCGATCAGCGACAAGCAGACCGCGATCGTCTTCAGCTTCATCATCACCATGCTCCTCAAGACACTGCGAACCAGGAGAGCGACCGACGCCGACGCGGCGCCGGCCGTGGCGGGACCTCCGCCCGCCGCGAATTGCGAGACGGCCTTGACCGTCGCGGCCACCCACGAATCGGGCACCGCGGCCGGGATCGGCATGACGGATGTGACATCAAATCCCGAGGCCATGATGCCGGCCAGCGGGGCGGCCCCGCGGCGGGTCAATCGCCGCCGCAACAGGTCGCGTGCCCTCGCCAGCCGGCTGCGGACGGTCCCCAGCGGGCAGCCGAGCTGCGCCGCCGCCTGCTCCTGCGTCAGGCCCTCCCAGTAGCAGAGCACGACGGCGGCGCGGTATTTCTCCGGGAGTCGGCGGACTTCCTCCTGCACGATCGGGCCGAGCTCCAATCGATCGGCCTCGTCGTCCTCGGGCGTGCCGAGGGCGGCGTCGGCCTCGGCGGCCCCGCGGTGCTCGACGGCCTTGCGCCGCGTCGCCTCGACGCGGGCCCGCGCCGACACGCGGCAGGCCACGCCGAAGAGCCAGCTCTCGACCGAGTCGCGCCGGCGGATCGATCCGCACCGCCGCGCCAGGACGATGAAGGTCGCCTGGAAGGCGTCCTCGGCGTCGTTCCAGTCCTTGAGCACGCCGCGGCAGACGCGCAGGACCATCGGACCGTGCCGCCGCACCAGGACCTCGAACGCCGCCTCGGAAGATCCGTCGCGAGCCGTCGTGAACCGCTCGAGGAGCTGACGGTCGGACAGACCGGCGACCGTTCCGGCGTCGTACAGCGTCTGGATATCGCGCAGCAGCGCAACGGAAGGGCCACGAACCATTTCCCGCTCCTCTCGGCCTCGATCCGGCTACCGAAAAGTCGCATGTAGTGCCGCGACGCCGGCCGGACTATCCCTGATTTTGGGAGAATCGGGGGAGAAGCGGGAGAGACGATCGAAAGGGGAGCGAGATTCGCCGGGCCGATTGGACTCGCCGGAGAGTGGGTCGAATGAACGAGAGAGGCTGAACCGCCGACGGGGAAGTGAGTTGCGGCGAATCGCCCGAGGGGCGCCGGGCGCCCCTCGATGGAGTCATTTCCTTTGGATCGAACGGGGTCTACCAGCCCTGGGGCTCGATGGTGAACATGACCTGGCCGTAGGCGACGTGGGCTCCGAGCTCGATCGACATGCCCATCTGGTGATGGTATCGGAGCCGGCCGTCGATCGGGGCGGCGATGATGCGACAAACGTCAAGGCTCTTCTCTTTCTGGGCCTCGTGCTCCCACTTCGTGCGCTTGGCCTGCTCGTCGGCGCGAGCCTTCTGGATCGCGGCTTCCAGCTCCTTCTTCTTCACCTCCACGGTGTACCGGACCAGGAGGTTCTTCCGGCTCTGTGCTTTCTCGAGTGCGAAGCGAGATCGAAGCAGGTCCAGTCCCTTCCGTCTGACCGTGGCCGCATCTCCGGCGGGGCCCGTGTTAGCCGCCTTGAGCTCCTCTTCGGCCAGGTCCAACTCGGCCTTGGCGAGATGGATGTCGCCTTCCGCCTCCATGAGCTGCGACGGGTATTGGCCTTCGACGTACTCGCGGAGCGCGAACTCGGCGACCTCGCGACTCAGCTTGGCGGCCGTGAATTCGGCTTCGACCGTCGCGATCCCGACGCGGAACTCATTCAATTGAGCCTCGACGGCGGGCGAACCGAGCTCGCAAATGAAATCGCCCTTCTTGACGAGCGAACCGTCGGGGACGATCCGGACGATCGCGGCCCCGCCCGGGATCATCGACTGGATAAGGCGAGGCTCCCCGGGTCGGGCCCGGTTGGCTGCTCGCGGCGAACTGGCGGCGGACTTGGGCTGAGTTTGCTTGGCCGCGACGGATTGGTCGATCGCGGCGGTCGGCTTGTGGGAATCGACGCTCGCGCGTCGCGCCGGCTCCGCGTCCCCGCCGCGCTGGGCGGCCAGCCCGACGCCGACACCGGCCAGCCCCACCAGGATCGCCCCCGCCGCGATGCCGCCGAACTTGATCATGGTCGTCCTCCAGAGCATCCCTTGGACCAGCGAGGCCACCGTACCCGAGACCACTTGCTTCGTCACCTGACCGCCCGAGATCCGCATCGCCGCCTGAACCGTGGACTGGACCAGCTCCGGCGCGAGTGGCGGGAGCCGACGAATCGAGTCCATCCCGATAGCCAGATGCTCGACCCCGCGGCGGGTCAGTCGCCGCCGCAACAGGTCCCGCGCCCGCGCCAGCCGGCTGCGGACGGTGCCGAGCGGGCAGCCGAGCTGCGCGGCAGCCTGCTCCTGCGTCTGGCCCTCCCAGTAGCAGAGCACCACCGCGGCACGGTATCTCTCCGGCAAGCGGCGGACTTCCTCATGCACGATCGGGCCGAACTCGTCGCGGTCGAGGTCATCGGCATCGGCCGGATCGACGGCTTCCACCACCCGAGCGGCCGCCCGAGCTTCGACGGCCCGACGCCTGGCCGCATCGACCCGCGCCCGCGCCGCCACCCGACACGCGACGCCGTAGAGCCAGCCTCCGAGGGAGTCGAGCCCCCGGAGCGACCCGTGCCGCCGCACCAGGACGAGGAACGTGGCCTGGAAGGCGTCCTGGGCGTCGTTCGGGTCGGGCAGGGCGTTCCGGCAGACGCGCAGGACCATCGGACCGTGCCGCCGCACCAGGACCTCGAACGCCGCCTCGGCCGCCGGGTCGCCACGGCCGGCGAACCGGTCGAGCAACTGCCGGTCGGTGAGCCCGACCGCGGTCCCGTCGTCGAACAGCGTCTGGATATCGCGCGATAGCGCGGCGGACGAACCTCCGGCCATCTTGTGTCTGGCTCCCGAGGCGATCGCTCGATCGAGGTCTCTATAAGGTATGCCCGGAGTCGAGCCGAGCTATCCCTGATTCTTGCGGGATCGGTCGATGGAGGGGAAGTACGGACCGGGAGTCGGTTTGGTCACGGAGACGTAGGGTCGTCGCCAGACTCCTCGTCTCCTGATGGTGCTTGCTGCCGGCGAGGTTCACGTCCCACCCGATCGCGCCAACGTCGTCCGGTCCGCCGGCCGTCCACTTCTTCGGGTCATACGCACCATGCTCATCCGCGTGGTTTGGGCCGATGGAGTAGATCAAGATCCGGCCGTCACGATGCTCCATCCGATAGTCTTCTCCCGAGAAGGGATCGATCGGGGGATCCGGCAAGATGTCGCGGTCGATGGCCGCGACCGACTCCGGCCAGGCGCCCGTCCTGAGGCGGTGGCGCTCGACGGCCAGCAGGATAGCCGTCGCGCCCAGGTCGGACTCCCATCGCGAGGCGGCCGAGTTGCTCGAGATCAAGGCCGGCATCATGAGCACGGCGAGCGTTGAGGTGTAAGGCATGTGCCAGAGCCGCTTGACTCGGCGGATCTCGGCGTCCCACGCCTGCCAGAGCGCGGGGCGATCGGACGCCGGCCGGACCGCGATGGAGACGGCCTCATTCAACCACTCCAGGCCGATGGCCATCTGGTTGTCGAACATGAGCTTGCCCCAGGGGGCGACCCTGGTCCGGAATCCGCCGGGATTGGCCGGGGGGCGGGCGTCGCCGAGCGCGGAGATGGGGATCTCGCCGTCTCTGATCCGCCGGACCATCTCGATGAACCCGGCTCGTTCTCCTCGCACGCCGTAGAGCAAGAGGGGCTGCTCCTGCTCGTCCAGGACGAGGTCCTGAAGCCGGGCGAGCGCCGCGTCGGACGGCTCGCCCTGCGCCAGGACACGGCGTGTGGTGTTCATCGCGACCTGGCCGATCGCGAAGCGGACGAGCTGCGAGATCATGAACGGCTCGTCGCCGATCGAGCGGCCGGTCGCGAGGATCGCTCGGCACGAATCGAGGGCGCCGTCGATGTCGCCATCATCGGCGCGGATCGCCGCGTCGGCGGCCAGCAGCCGGGCGACGGCGCGGGTCGCCTGGGTCTCCGGCAGGAGAGTGTCGATGACCGTCGGCCCGATCTCCACCTCGTGGCGGCCCCGGTCGTAGTAGACCAAGGACCGGGCGATCCGGACGGCCTCGCGGTACCTCTCCAGCTCGCCGCGGATCGCGTCGGTCGTCGCGGCATCCGGTCGAATGTTGTTCTCCAGCGCTCCCAGCCGCCCGATGGCCTCGCTCACCGCGGTCGGACGCGAACTCATCGATCCGGGGGGAGTGGAAGCCGTGGGCCAGCCCTCCGGCAGGATCGTCAACGCCTCGGCCACGACCGGCGCCGAGTTCTCCGAGTCGGGGACCGGGTCGCGATGGGCCAGCAAGTCGTCCAGCCGCCAGTCGGGATCGTCCTGCTCGGCCGCGGCCGTGGCCGTGGCCAGCCGACGGTCGACCTGCCACGACAGGTAGACGCCAGCCCCGAATGCACCGATGATCAGGAGCTGAACCGGCACGCCGAGCCAGAACGGCCAACGCCGCCACCGGGGACGCGGAGGCGACGCAGGACGGGGCGCGGCAAGCGTCGGCTTCCGCCGGAAGAGGCGGATGGGCCGGTTGGCCGCCGACCACCACGAGGCTCGACGCGTCCCCGGCCGGCCCCACCCGATCGCGGCGCCGATGAGTCCCATCGCCGCGCCGATGATGCTGCCCCATGCCGCCGAGACGAAGTAGAAGCCGAATGCGCCAGGCACGAAGTCCGGCAAGCCGAACCCGCGACCCGTTCCCAGCCCGAAGTCCATCAGGAGGAGGCCCGGGAGCAGCGCCAACGCCGCGATTGGCCCGATGATGTAGGACGCCAGGCGAAACCCCGTCTTCGCCCCGTGCCACGCCGAACCGAACAGGCTCGGCCGTGGAGCATCGGCTTCCGTCCTCGTGAGGGCGACCTCGATCGGAGTGGGGGCGTCGGCCTCCTCCCAGGTGGCGCCGGGGCCGATCGAATCGGACGCAAGATCGAGCTCATTCATGTCCATCATCGTCCCGTCGAAACACCTCGACGATACCTCGCCATGCCGTCCGTTTCAGGCGATCTTCTTCACCGCCGATCTGAGCAGAAATGGCCGGCGTCACGCAAGTCATCGATGCCTCCTCTCCGGGTCGCCCGGCAGCCTCGCGGGCTTGAAATCGCCGGCCCGGTGTGGTTTCCTGGGACAAGTGTCTTATTGGGTCGGCAGGTTCCGGGACGAATCCGGGAGGCTCGATCGTTGACGGCCGAGGGAAACGGCGACGTCGGGGTGCATGCGGTGCGCGTCGAGGACGTCGTGAAGAGCTACGGGTCCGCGTCGTCGTCGGTCGTCGCCCTGCGGGGGGTCTCGCTGGAGGTGTGGCGGGGCGAGCGGGTGGCGCTGTTGGGCAAGTCGGGCTCGGGGAAGTCGACGCTCCTCCACCTGATCGGGGGCCTGGATCGTCCGAGTTCGGGCCGCATCGAGGCGGGAGGGAACGACCTGGCGCGGATGACCGGCGAGGAGCTCGCGGCGTACCGGCTGACGACCGTCGGCATGATCTTCCAGGCCTATAACCTGATCCCGTCGCGGACGGCACAGGAGAACGTCGAGCTGCCGATGGTTCTCGCGGGAGTCCCGCCGGCCGATCGGAGCGAGGCGGCCCGCGCGGCGCCTCGAGGCCGTCGGCCTGGGCGGCCGGCTCGGACACCGGCCGATGGAACTCTCCGGCGGCGAGCACCAGCGGGTCGCCATCGCGCGGGCGCTGGTGAACCGGCCCGAGATCCTCCTGGCCGACGAGCCGACGGGCAACCTCGATTCGGCCACGGCCGGCGAGATCCTGGACCTGCTGCTGGAGCACCTCCGCCGCGAGGGCACGACGCTGATCATGGTCACCCACGATGAGGAGCTGGCCCGCCAGGCCGCTGACCGCATCGTCCGGCTGAAGGATGGACGGGTCCTCTCATGAGCGTGACGATACGCAACGGCGCCCGCCCGCGGGCGGCCGACCTCTGGGGGCTGGCCTTCTCGGCGATGCGGCAGCAGAAGGTCCGCACGGTGCTGACGCTGATCGGCGTGGTGGTCGGCACGCTGGCCCTGGTCCTGAGCCTGGCCGTCGGGCGGGGGATCGACCGGGCGATCGTGAACCTGTTCCACCAGGACGATCGACTCCGCAAGATCACGGTCCAGCCGAACTACCATATCAGCTCCGAGGACATGCCCGCCGAACTTCGCGAGCCGAAGGGCTCGATGAGCGACGCCAAGCGCAAGCGGATCCGCAAGGCGCTGGAGCGGACCTGGGACGGCGTCCGCCGGCAGAAGGTCAAGCTGACCGCCGAGGCGCTCCGCAAGATCGAGGCGAACGAGCACGTCGCCGGCGCCGCGCCGATCATCCTTCTCTATAACGTCAAGGCGATCCTGGATGGCAAGGGCGCGGATGCCGGGGCGTCGTCCGTCCCGCCGGGGACCACCTTCTTCGGCGACCGGCTGATCGCGGGCCGGATGCTCGACCCCGATGACGGCCGCGTGGCGATCGTCCACGAGTACTTGCTCTACCGATGGGGCTTCGTGAGCGATTCCGATGTCGAATCGGCCCTCGGGCGGACGTTCCGGCTGGAGTTCCGCACGGGGACGCTCGGGACCTTCGACCCGTCCTGGTTCCTCAGGCGCGACGACCAGCAGTTCGGCGAGCGCGAGACCCGGGCGCTGGACTCCGCCCTGAAGAAGCTGGCGATCCTGGTCCGCTTCCTGCCGATCCCCGCGGAGGAACGCGACGTGCTCCGCGAGCTGTTCGAGCACGTCCCGGCGACCTCGACGAGCCACCCTCAGAAGACCTATGCCGAGGAGTTCACGATCGTCGGTGTACTCCGGGAGGCGCAGGAGAAGGACCGGGAGCCGGCGATGTGGGGCGAGCACAGGCTCCGGGACGTCGGCGTGCTGCTGCCGACCCGCGCCGCGGCGGAGTTCGTACTCCGCTTCCCGCAGGCGGACGAGGAGGGGTTCGACTCCGCCGTCGTGATCGTCGATCGCGAGGAGGCGGTCAAGGAGGTCGAACGCCAGATCAAGGGGATGGGATTCGAGGCGTACTCGCTCGCCGCGATCATCGAGACGGTCCGGATGAACGTGATGCTGGTCTCGGCGGCCACGGCGTTCGTGGCCGTCGTGGCCCTGATCGTCGCCGCGATCGGGATCACCAACACGATGATCATGAGCGTGCTCGAGCGGACGCACGAGATCGGGATCATGAAGGCCCTGGGGGCTCGGGATGGTCACATCCGCCTCATCTTCGTGGTCGAGGGGGTCCTCATGGGCCTGGTCGGTAGCGGGATCGGCTTGGCACTCGGCTGGCTGGCGTCGCTGCCGGGCAACTCGATCGCCAAGAGCTTCATGGAGCCGCAGACCCGGACGCCGGTCAAGGATTCGCTGTTCGCCTTCCCGATCTGGCTGGTCCTCGGCGTGCCGGCCCTGGTCTGCCTGATCACCACCCTGGCGGCCTGGTACCCGGCCTCGCGGGCGGCGCGAGTCGATCCGGTGACCTCGCTACGGCACGAGTAGGGTGGGCTCTGCCCACCGATCGAGGGCGATCACCGGTGGGCAGAGCCCACCCTACTCAAACGGCCGCGCGAAGGGGGCGTCCGGACCCAGGGCCTCCTCGATGCGGAGCAGGCGATTGTACTTGGCGAGCCGCTCCGAGCGCGCCACCGATCCGATCTTGATCTGGCCGGCCGCGGTGGCGACGGCCAGGTCGGCGATCGTCGCGTCCTCGGTCTCGCCCGACCGCGCCGAGACGATCGTGCGGAAGCCGTGCGAGCGGGCCAGGTGGAGCGCGTCGAAGGTCTCGGTGAGCGTCCCGACCTGGTTGAGCTTGATCAGGATCGCGTTGCCGGCGCGGTGTTCGATCCCCTGACGCAGCCGCTCGACCTGGGTCGTGAACAGGTCATCGCCGATGAGCTGGACCTTGCCGCCCAGCCGGGCGGTCAGCGCGGTCCATCCGGACCAGTCGTCCTCCGCCAGCCCGTCCTCGAGCGAGATGATCGGATACCGCTCGACCCAGCCGGCCAGGAGGTCGACCATGGCGGCGGCATCGAGCTCGCGATCGCCGGTCGCGTGCAGTCGATAGGTGCCGCGGGCCGGGTCGAAGAAGTGGGTGGAGGCCACGTCGACGGCGATCGCGACGTCTCGGCCCGGCTCGAGGGTGCACGCCGCGATCGCCGTCACGATGGTCTCGAAGGCCTGCTCGGTGTCCCGGAGTCGCGGCCCGTAGCCGCCCTCGTCCCCCACCAGGGCCCACTCCAACCCCGCCCGCTTGAGGACGGCGCCGACGGCCCGGTAGAGCGCGACGCTCATCTCGAGCGCCTCGGCGTAGCTCGACGCGCCGACCGGGATGATGAGGATGTCCTGGATATCGAGATTGCCGCCGGCGTGCAGGCCGCCCGAGATCATGTTGACCATGGGCAGCGGGAGCGCGGGACCGGACGCCGCCCTGACCCGGTCATTCCAGAGGCGATTCAGGTGGACGAACAGCTCTTCGCCGCGCGCGGCGGCGGCGGCATGCGCCACGGCGAGCGAGACGCCCAGGACGGCGTTGGCCCCGAGCCGGCCCTTGTTCGGCGTGTCGTCGAGCGCGATCAGCCGGGCGTCGAGCGCGGCCTGATCGTCGAGGTCGATCCCCGCGACCTCCTGGGCGATCAGCCGGGTCACGTTGTCGACGGCCTTGAGCACGCCCAGGCCGCCATAATGACGGCTGTCGCCATCGCGCAGCTCGATCGCCTCGTGCCGGCCCGTGCTCGCCCCCGAGGGGACGATCGCCCGCCCGACGGCCCCGTTGTCGGCGATCGCCTCGACCTCCACCGTCGGACGCCCGCGCGAGTCGAGCACCTGCCGCGCCTTCAGCCCCTTCAATGTGGCCATGCCGAGCTTCCCTCCATCGCATGTCTGAACATCGCCATGAATTCACCCCATGACGAAGGCCCTTCCTCGAGTGCCCGGCGGGCGAACGAGCGCGCCAGGGCCTGGCCTCGCGCGTCGAGATATTCGACCGGGCTCTTGCCGTTGACCCGAGCCAGGCAGCAGGCCGCCGTGTGCAGGTTAGCCCGTCGGATGAGCGCGGCCATCCGCTCGGGCCCGAGCGCCCGACGCTCGAGGTAAGAGTTCCAGAACGGGCGCGTCAGGGCGGTGTAGCACGGAACGCCCGAGGATCCGGCCACAGTCGCGCGGATGTCCTTGAGGACGAGGTGGGTCAGGAAGAAGCCGAGGTCGAAGGCCGGGTCGCCGGCGTGGGCGCATTCGAAGTCCAGCAGGACGAGCCCGCCGGCATGCACCAGGATGTTCTTGGGGCTGAAGTCGCCCAGGACCAGCGTGCGCTCCTCGGCCGGCCGATCCATCGCGGCGATGAGCGCGTCGATTCGCGGCGCCAGGTCCGGATGGCGACGAGCGGCCGTCCGGTAGTAGGGGTCCACGCGTAGCTGCTCGAAGAGGCTCGTGTCGGCCAGCGTCCCTTGCAGGGCGGGGTGCCTCGAGCCGTCCGCGTGGATCGTGCCCAGGATCGTGCCCAGTCGTGCGGCGATCTCGGGATCGGCCTGGCCCGCCATCAACAGCGACTTCCAGGTGACCGCGTCGTCGGGCGCGCAGGTCATCGCGAACAGGTAGTTCGGCCGGTCCTCGAACAAGACCCGGGGGACGGTACCCTCGGGCAGGATCTCGTGGAGCACTCCGATCGTGGTCGACTCGGCCCAGATCCGGTCGAGCGGGGCGAGCCACTCCATCGCGACCCGCAGCCGCTCGCGGCATTGCTTGATCACGAACGGCGGCCGCCCGGAGATGTCCACCCGCAGCACGACGTTGGAGACGCCGCCGGACAGCTCGCGGACGCGGACGTCGCCCCCTTCGGGGACGCGCCCCGTCTCGCGCAGATAGCCGGCCGCAGTCTCGGCATCGATTTCACGCATGGTCGTCGGTCGTTTTATCCGAGAGTGAGAGCCGATCAGGCCTTGGGCCGAGCGTTGAGACTCGCCACGAAGTTGGCATGCTCGCGGCTGGCCAGCCCACGCTGGCGGGCCGCTTGGAGAGCTGTCGCATCGCCACGGATCAAGGCCGCCGGGTCGAGCCAGAGGCCGGGGAAGACCTTGCTCTTGTACAGGCCGGACTTGTCGAACGGGAGCCGCACGAACTTCTTGCCTCTCAGCACGAACCAGTCGATCTGACGATCCTGCACCCGCCAGACGAGGTACTCGCGAACCTTGTGGCGCCGATAGACCTCGAACTTGAAGGTCAGGTCGTAGCTGACGCTGCTCGCCGCGACCTCTGCGACCAGCTCGGGCGCGCCTTCGAGGTAGTCGTCCTCGGAGACCTTCGCCTGACCGCCTTTGGCCGGGTCGATGAAGAGGCAAGCATCCGGTTGCGGCATGTTGGCAAGGTCCAACCGGACGCTGGGGTGAGCGGCACCCACGATATCAGGCGTCGCCCATGTGTACAGACCCAGCCAGCCGATGATGTTGAACCGGGGCGTCGCATGCGGGTCGAGGCGAGCAGGCGATGGCACGTAGACAACTCCTTCGATCAATTCCGCCTTCTTGAGCCCCGGCATCGCGTCATAGCGACGCTCGAACTCGTCCCGGCTGAGCCGGTCACCGGTCTCCAGCGGTGGGACCTTCTGTTGTGGGACGGACGCCATGGCCCTTGTCTCCTTCCCGACCGGCTCGCTGCGACCGCGGCGCTCCCGGTCACGTTGCGACCGGACTTCATCTACTTCTCTGCCTCGATCATAAGCTCCCGGGTTCGCGGCGGCCAGGATACCACGCTCTTCGTGTGGGACTGGTCCCAACCGCCATTGACCGCCGCCGAGGCTTGCCGTAAGGTGCGGCGGATTGTCGGGTTGACGGGGCAGGGAGGCGGACTCGGCGAAGAGGACGGGGTGCATGAGGCGCCGGGCGGTCATGGCCGCGTGGGTGCTGACGGCCGGGCTTGCGCTCGTGCAGGCCGCGGGCTGCAACTGGCTGAACCTGCGCGGACGCGACGAGCATCGCCCGGCATCGCCCGAGCAAACCGAGCGGATCCAGCAGATCAGCGAGCGGGCCCAGGCGGCCATCGACCGCGGCGACTACGAACGAGCGCGGGCCGACCTGGTCCAGCTCGTGACCCAGGAGCCCGACTCGCCCGAGGCGCTCCAGCGGCTGGGAACCGTCTTGATGCTCGAGGGGAGGCTTGCGGAGGCGGAGCGTTGCTTCCACGACGCCCTGGCTCGCGATCATGACTACGTGGAGGCCATCCTCGGCCTCGGCCAGGTCGAGGCCCAACGGGGCGACGCGGCGTCGGCGCTCAAGCGTTTCGAGATGGCCATCTCCATCGATCCCCGCCGGCCCAGGGCCCATTACTTGCTCGGCCACATGCGCGAGGCCGTGGGCCAGACTGACGAGGCGCTGGCCGCGTACTTCCGCGCCCTGGAGTTCGACGCCAACGATGTCCCATCGATCGTCCGGATCGCGGCCATCCAGCTCGCGCGGAGCCAGCCCGACCAGGCCTTGTCGCGGCTCGACCAGGCCGTCGAGCTGTCCCCGATCGACGGTGAGGCCCGCGCGCTCCGGGGCCTGGCACACTGGAAGCTGCACCACATCCCCGACGCGATCGCCGACCTGCGCGCTGCCGCGCAGCGGCTGCCCGACCGCCCGGACATCTACTACAACCTCGCCCTGGCGCTCGAAGCCGACCAGAAGCGGGCCGATGCCCGTTCCGCCGCCGAGCAGGCCCTGAGGCTTGCCCCGACCGATGCCGCCGTCCGCCAGCTCTCCGAGCGGCTCCGGCGCTGATCCGTCCGGATCGCTCCAAACCGCGCCCAGACGGCGGTGGCCCCGCTGGCACGCCGGTTGCTCCTTATCCGCTCCTAGTCGCTTCGGCGCCGCGTGCGACCCTCTCCCCGCACCGCGTCGCGCCGGAGCGATAGACCGGAGTCGCCCCGGCTGTCGGGGCTGGTCCGCAGCCGGTGGCTGAGGCGCTCCGGGTCCGTCTCGACCTTCAGGCGAACCATGGCTGAGCACAACGGCGCGGCACATCAGGGAGCGGTCCAGGAACCTGTCCCCTCGGACGGCCACCGCGACGACGACGACTCAGGCTGGGCAGACCGAGACCACGGCAATGGTCATCGATGGGTGAGGTTCCCGGTGGATTCCCAGGTCGTCGCCGACCCCGGCGGCACCCGGCTGATGTCCGAGGGCCACCCGGCGTTCCCCAGGCCTGAAAGGCCCGAGAGACACTGGATCCGCTGGCTCGTCATCGGTGCAATCGTCGCTGCGGTCCTCGGCGCCGGGTGGCATTGGGGCGTGCCCTGGGCCCGGTACCAACTCGATACGGTCTCCACGGACGACGCCTTCGTCCAGGGCCACATCTCGTACGCCAGCCCGCGGGTTGAGGGCCTCGTCACCGAGGTGATGGTCGACGAGGATGACCGGGTCGAGCCCGGCCAGCTCCTCGTGAAGCTCGACCGCGAGCCGTTCGAAGTGGCCGTGGCACAGGCCGAGGCCGGACTGGAGGAGGCCAGGGCCAACGTCGTGCAGGCGCGGGCTCAAGTCCAGTCGCAAATCGCCCGGCGCGCGGGGCTTATTACAGCCGCAAGAACGCGCAGGAGACCCTGCGCGGTCGGGTCGCCACCTTGCGTGCCCAGGTCGCCGCGCTCAAGGCCCGGCAGTCGAGTCGCTGGCTCGCGGAGGTTGACCAGCGGCGGCTCGACAACCTGGTGAAGCGCGGCTCGGCCACCCAGTCCGAGCTCGACCAGCGAAACAACACCCTGAAGGTCGCCGCCGAGCAGGAGAAGGAGGCCTGGGCGGCGATCCAGGAGACCCGCGCCCAGCTCGGCCTGCCGCCCGACTACCAGGACCCGCTGAATATCCCCAAGGACCTGGAGAACCAGCAGTCGACCGTCCAATCCGCGGTGAGCCAGATCGCCTCCAGCCTGGCGGAGGTCGGCATCCCCTTCGATCCGAAGGATGCGGTCCAGGCAAAGGCGTTCGGCGATTTCCTCCGCCCCGAGGGGGACAAGTCGGCCGGCGAGGGGCTGGAGAAGGTTGTCGATGCCGCCCCGGCCGTCAAGGTGGCGCTGGCCGCCGTCGCCCGCGCCGAGAAGCAGCTCGACGATGCCCGGCTGCGCCTCCGGTGGACCGAGGTCCGCTCCGAGATCGCCGGATACGTGCAGGACCGCCAGGCCAACCCGGGGAACCGGGTCGAGCCGGGCCAGACCCTGCTCTCGATCCGGCCGACCTACGTCTGGATCGCCGCCAACTACAAGGAGACGCAGATCCATCACATCCGGATCGGCATGCCGGTGGACCTCGACGTCAACGCCTACCCGCACCGCGTCTTCCGCGGGCGAGTGGCGGGATTCAGCCCCGGCACGGGGCTCTCGGAATCGCTCCTCCCGCCCGAGAACGCCACCGGCAACTACGTGAAGGTCACGCAGCGCCTTCCGGTGCGGATCGAATTGACCGAGCCGAACCCGGATGGCACTCCGCTGTACGCCGGGCTGTCGGTCGTCCCGCACGTCCGGATCAAGGAACCGCCGACCGGCCCCGGTGCCGGGCAGCGCCTGCATACCTACGGGCGACTCAGACCGCCCGATGTCGGCGGCGGTCCGGCCGGGTTGCAGCCGAGGAACCGATGAGTACAGGAACCGGCGGCGGCCACGACGGACCCAGGGTCAAGGCCCCGGTCAACCACTGGATCGTCGCGCTGACGGTCACCTTGGCGACGTTCATGGAGGTGCTCGACACCTCGATCGCCAACGTCGCGCTGCCGTACATCGCCGGCGGGATGGCGGTCGGCCGGAGCCAGTCCACCTGGGTCCTGACCAGCTACCTGGTGGCCAATGCGATCGTGCTGCCGCTCTCGGGCTGGCTGATGGGATTATTCGGCCGCAAGCGGTTCTACATGACCTGTGTCTTGCTCTTCACGATCAGCTCGGCCCTCTGCGGCGCGGCGCCCAACATCGGCCTCTTGATCTTCTTCCGCGTCCTCCAGGGTCTGGGCGGCGGCGGGCTCCAGCCCTCGGAGCAGGGCATCCTGGTGGACACCTTCCCGCCCCGGCAACTGGGCATGGCGATGGCGATGTACGGCGTGGCCGTCGTCGTCGCGCCGATCCTCGGTCCCGTGCTGGGCGGCTACATCAGCGACAACTACTCCTGGCGCTGGATCTTCTACATCAACATCCCCATCGGCGTCGTCTCGTTGATCCTGACCAGCATCATCGTCCAGGATCCTCCCGGGATGGATGACGAGGTCCGGAAGAACTGGAAGCGCGGGCTGAGTATCGACTACATCGGTCTGGGCCTGGTCTCGATCGGCCTGGGCTCGCTCGAGGTCCTCTACGCCAAGGGCCAGGAATGGGACTGGTTCGGCGACCCGTTCTGGCGGGTCCAGACCTTCTTCATCGCGATGGTCGTCGGCCTGGGTGCCTTCGTCATCTGGGAGCTCCGTCATCCCAACCCGATGGTCAACCTCCGCCTGCTGGGCGAGCGCAACTTCCTGGCCAGCGGGCTGATCATCTACATCTCGTTCGCCGCGCTCTACGGCTCCAACGTCGACACGCCGCAGATGCTCCAGGAGCTCTTCGGCTACGACGCGTTCCGCGCCGGGCTGGTCCTTTCCCCGTCGGCCTTCTTCACCATGGCGATGATGCCGATCGTCGGCTTCTTGCTGGGCCATAAGGTGGACGCGCGCTACATCATCCCCTTTGGCCTGATCTGCCTGGCCGGTGCCTCGTACTGGCAGGCGCACCTGAATCTCGCCACCTCGCCCTTGATGTTCATCGCGCCCCGCTGCGTCCAGATGGCGGGCGTGGGCATGCTGTTCGTGCCCTTGAACAACGCCGCGTACCTGTATCTGCCCCGGAACCAGGTCAACAATGCGACCGGCCTGTTCAACATGCTCCGCAACGAGGGGGGCAGCCTGGGCATCGCGATCGTCACGGTGCTGGTCGACCGCCGCAGCCAGTTCCACCAATTGCGGCTGGCCGAGCATGTCACGCCGCTCAACCCGGCCGTCGCCCGCTGGACCGATTACTACGCCCAGACCACCATGATCCGCGGGGGCGCCACCCAGGTCGTGGCCAACGAGCAATCCATGGGCCTGCTCACCCAGATGGTCCGCGAACAGGCCCGGGTGATGGCCTACCTGGATGCATTCTGGGTTTTCGCCCTCATGGCGTTGGCCGCGCTGCCGCTGATCCTGCTGATGAAGAAGTCGGTCGCCAGGGGTGGCCTGGCGGTCCATTGAGGGCCACGGATCGGCGACGGAAACCGGGTCAGAGAGGTTGACCACCTTGCGCATTGGTCTGCTCCCCACGCCGTGCAACCGTGGACGTTGGACGGCGTTGGGATCGGAGGCAGAGGTCATCGAAAACTTTACCGATCGCCGCGGTCAACCTGTCGGTCGGACGCGGCCAGTTCCCGATCAATCAGCTGCGCGAACTCGGAGCCGGCTTGGGCGTTCTCGCGGGCCTTGCGGAACTCCGCGACCGCTTCTGCCGACTTGCCTCGCTCTTGCAAGGCGGGGCCGAGGTTGCGGTGGGCGTCGGTGGCGTCGGACTCGAGCCAGATCGCCCCGCGGAACTCTGCGATCGCCTCCTTCGCTCTCACCACGATCGAAGCGGTTCTCACGTCATGATCAAAGCCGGGGAAACGTTTCACGCTGATTGAGCAGATCCTGCTACACTTCGGGCGTTGCCGAGGTTAGGTTATCATCTTCATCAAAAGGAGCATGGGGCCGGTACGACGCGACGTAAGACATCGCTTGCTCCTTATGAGGGATCTTCCGCTGCGCGATCATCGGCGTGAGAGCGGCTCTCTCGGTCGACGACAAGCACGGAGCGTATCTTGAAGCACGGAGCCGTTGGGTTCGCTCGCGGACGGCGCGTGGCGGGCGCAGTGGAGGGGGGCTAGGCCGTCCTGGGTGATCTGCGCGTCGCACTTGGGTATCTGGTGTCCATCGTTGCCTTTGTCGTGGAGGTGATTCCGATGAGACGATTCCTGCGCCACCTCGTGGTCGGGAGCGCTGTTCTTTTCCTGGATCCGGTGGCACACGCGTGGGGGCAAACGGACTCGAAACTCGAACCGGCACCGAGCGGCTTCGCCAGCCGGCGCGACGGTGTCGAGCGCGGCAAGGTTGAGACCGTGGAGTACGACTCGAAATCGGTCGGCGACACGCGCAAGATGACGGTCTACCTGCCGCCCGGCTACTCGAACGACACCAAATACCCGGTCCTCTATCTGCTGCACGGCGCCGGTGATAACGAAGGGGGCTGGACCAGGAACGGTGCAGCCAACTTCATTCTCGACAATCTCTTCGCCGACAAGAAGATCGTCCCCATGATCGTGGTCATGCCCAACGGCTCTCCCCAAGGGCCGAGGCCGGGCACGGTCCTTGCGGGGACGATCATGAAGCGAGCCGATGCCGACAAGAACGGCATCGTGTCGCGGGAAGAGTTCCTCGCCGCCGCGGAGGCCCTCTACAAGGAACTCGACACCGGCAAACTGGACGAGAAACAGCTCGCCACCGGCCTCAATCGTCTCATGCCGGCCTCCGGCGCCCGGGGTGGCCGCCAGCGCGGGTTCGGCGACTTCGTCAGCGGCTTTGAAAACGACCTGCTGAAGGACATCATCCCCTATGTCGAATCGCACTATCCCGTGCTGGCCGACCGCGAGCACCGGGCGATCGCGGGGCTGTCGATGGGTGGGGGCCAGGCACTGACGATCGGCCTGAGGCACCTGGACCTCTTTGCCTACATCGGCGGCTTCTCTTCCGCGCTCTTCGGCAATACAGGTGCGCTCGCCTCAGCTCCAGCCTCCGCCAGCAAGCAGCTTCGCCTCCTCTGGCTATCCTGCGGCGACGAAGATCGGCTCATGGACGCCAACAAGACCTTCCACACCAGCTTGGAGCAGAAGAACGTGTCGCACCTTTGGCACGTCGATTCCGGCGCACACACGTGGCCGGTTTGGAAGAACGACCTGTACCTACTGGCCCAGAGGCTGTTCCGAGACGACAAGCCCGACTCACAGTGAACAAGTCATGCTGTAGACGCGGCAAGGATCATCCCACTTCGATGACGGAAGGCAGGGGCGCCTCGGCCCGGCCTCCGCTCCAGGCGATACGCTGATCGCCCGGAACCTGCTTCGCGAGGCCGAGGCATCGATCAACGGCGCAGCCCGGTGATGACCGCGCCGGCAACGAGGTCACCCAGCCCGCCTGCCGACTCGGGACGCCTTGCGACCGAGTCCGACGTCCGCCTCGAACGGTCATGGTTGTTAGAGCGCCGAACGTTCGGGTTGCGCGCAACCGGACCGCCGACTCGATACGAGCCCGACGCGCCAGCGAGTGAATCGATGGTGTTGGCCCCGGAATTCACTCGCTGGCGCGTCGGGCTCGTATGCGCTACACAACCGTACGGCGCTCTAGGTGATCGTTTCTTGCCTCCCTATCAGAGGCCCTCGAAGTCGTTTCTGCGACGATCAGGCGAGGTCGAAGCGATCAAGGTTCATCACCTTGTTCCAGGCTGCGACGAAGTCGTGGACGAACTTCTTCTCCGCGTCGGAACTTCCGTAGACTTCAGCCAGGGCGCGGAGTTGGGAGTTCGAACCGAAGACCAG
Source organism: uncultured Planctomycetota bacterium (assembly GCA_963815795.1). Classification (GTDB taxonomy): domain Bacteria; phylum Planctomycetota; class Planctomycetia; order Isosphaerales; family Isosphaeraceae; genus JAKAUH01. The sequence goes on from CAWFIC010000019.1 coordinate 1,085,512, forward strand.
GTCGACACGCGTGCCGGTCCACTTCAGTTCGCCCGTCTTTGCGATCGCGGCCTTCGAACACGTCTGCGTCTTTCGAGACCGCCTTCCACTCCGTGCCCATGTCGAGCAGGTTCACGAAGAAGTCGTTGGTCAGCGCCTCCGGTCGCTTGGTGAAGACACCGTGCTGCGCCCCTCCGAAGTTGGTCTTCAGGACGCGCATGCCGCCCACGAGCACCGTCATTTCGGGCGCGGTCAGGGTCAGTAATTGTGCCTTATCAACCAGCAGCGCTTCGGCCGATACGCTGTACTTGCCCTTGAGGTAATTGCGGAAGCCGTCCGCGATGGGTTCGAGCACGGCGAAGGAGTCCGCATCGGTCTGCTCCTGCGAGGCGTCCATGCGTCCCGGCGTGAAGGGAACCGTGACCTCGTGGCCGGCGTTCTTGGCGGCCTGCTCGACGCCTGCGCAACCGGCCAAAACGATCAGGTCAGCCAGCGAGACCTTCTTGCCACCGGACTGGGCGCCGTTGAACGCGCTCTGGATGCCTTCCAGAGTCTTCAGCACCTTTGCCAGTTGGGCAGGCTGGTTGACTTCCCAATCCTTCTGCGGTGCCAGGCGAATGCGGGCGCCGTTCGCACCGCCGCGCTTGTCGGAACCACGGAACGTGGACGCCGACGCCCAGGCGGTGGAAACCAGCTCCGAGACGGACAGACCGGAAGCCAGGATTTTGCCCTTCAGGGAGGCGATGTCCTGCGCATCGATCAATTTGTGATTCACCGCGGGGATGGGGTCTTGCCAGATGAGTTCTTCCGCAGGAACCTCCGGGCCGAGGTAACGCGCGCGCGGGTCCCATGTCGCGGTGCGTCAGCTTGAACCAGGCCCGGGCGAACGCGTCGGCGAACTGATCCGGATTTTCCATGAAGCGCCGCGAGATTTTTTCGTAAGCAGGGTCGAACCGCAGCGCGAGGTCGGTGGTCAGCATGGAGGGCGCGATCCGCTTGGACGGGTCGTGGGCATGCGGCACCGTGCCGGCACCTGCGCCGTTCTTCGGTCTCCACTGATTCGCACCGGCCGGGCTCTTCGTCAGCTCCCATTCGTAGCCGAACAGGTTCTCGAAGAAGTTGTTGCTCCACTTCGTGGGCGTGGTGGTCCAGGTGACTTCCAGGCCGCTGGTGATCGTGTCGCCGCCCTTGCCGGTGCCAAAGCTGTTCCTCCAGCCCAGGCCCATGTTCCTCGAGGCCGGCCGCTTCCGGCTCAGGCCCACAATGCGATGCAGGGCCGGCGCCGTGGGTCTTGCCGAAGGTATGGCCGCCGGCGATGAGCGCCACCGTCTCCTCGTCGTTCATCGCCATGCGAGCGAAGGTCTCGCGGATATCCCGCGCCGCGGCGACCGGATCCGGGTTGCCGTTCGGGCCTTCCGGGTTGACGTAAATCAGCCCCATCTGCACGGCGGCGAGCGGATTTTCGAGATCCCGGTCGCCGGAGTAGCGTTCGTCACCCAGCCAGGTCGTCTCGGCGCCCCAATAGACGTCCTGATCCGGCTCCCAGACGTCTTCGCGACCGCCGCCGAAACCGAAGGTCTTGAATCCCATGGTTTCGAGGGCGACGTTGCCGGCCAGGATCATCAGGTCGGCCCAGGAAATCTTGCGGCCATACTTCTGCTTGATCGGCCAAAGGAGCCGGCGCGCCTTGTCCAGGCTGACGTTGTCCGGCCAACTGTTGAGCGGCGCGAATCGCTGCTGGCCCCTGCCCCCGCCGCCGCGGCCGTCCCCGATGCGGTAGGTGCCGGCGCTGTGCCACGCCATGCGAATGAACAAGGGGCCGTAGTGGCCGAAGTCCGCCGGCCACCAGTCCTGCGAGTCGGTCATCAGCGCCGCGAGATCTTTCTTCACCGCCGCCAGGTCGAGGCTCTTGAACTCTTCCGCGTAGTTGAAGTCCTCGCCCATCGGATTGGACTTGGAGGAATGCTGGTGCAGGAGTTCGAGCTTCAACTGGTTCGGCCACCAGTCGCGATTCGACGTGCCGCCGCCGGCGGCGTGGTGAAAGGGGCATTTGGCTTCGGTGGACATGTGCTTTCCCCGATTCTTGAACAGAGATCGATTTATGGAATTCTCCACAACTCAATCTGCAGAATCCATGCAGGCCGTGAGGGGTGTGGTCGAGTTCGGATTTCCCGCAACCCCTACGAAGGAGGTTGCCATGGAGCGCGTCAGCGTCCGCGCCAGGGGCGGCGATGCCGATGGTCTGATTCTGGCCATCGACCTGGGCAAATACAAGAGCGTGCTTCGCGTCTACGAGCCGAGCGAGCCGTCGTGGCAAACGGCGAGTCTTGCCACGAGCCAAGCGTCGCTGCAGGTGCTGGCTAAGTACCGGCCAAGCGTGGTGGTCATCGAGGCGTGTGGGCCACCATGACGTAGAAGAACGAATCGGCGGGTCGTGGGCGTGTTCAGGCAGTGTTCGGCCCGTTTGTCCGGGTCACGGAAGGCGTAGTGCGCCGGAATTGACGACCCTCAATTCTTTGTTTTACATCGGCGGCCCCCACCGACGCAGAACGACATCCGTTCCGAAACTGCCTCGGTCACATCGACGCATGGCACAAGCTTAAGCGCAACTGCCCATCGGACTTAGACTTGTGAACACTGAGCTTCCTGGTTCCTTGTGCCTGCTTCCCAGGGCTCCTTCTGAAGCCCCTATGTGTCCCGACTCGACGCTCATCAATGAAATAAACATGTTTGGTGATTGATTGCGAAAAACCCGCCCGCTACGAACGCAAGTTCATTTGCACAAGGTGTTTGCGTTTAAGCTAGTGCCATGCGTCCGACACACCGACGCGCCCCCCGGGGCTACCTCTGGCCCGATGTCGGCTGGATCGGTTTTCATGCTGTCGCATCGTGTTCGCTGCTAAACGACTGTCACTCTCGGCCCGTGATCGCTTACAGTCCGCATCTCTTCAGACTAGAGTCGCCTGGAGTTCGCTGGGAAGTACCATCTCCGCCTCCGCCTGTGGCCGACCGAGTCGGTCGCGGACCACGTCATAGAATCCGCTGCGCAGAACGTCCTGGCCCTGCAGACGACTCGCAAGGAGGTCGGCCCCCACCAGCCCTTCGCTCATCGTGAAGAGCCCGTCGGTGAGGACGAGGTCGTAATTCCCCCATCGACTGCGGTACAGCCCCCTGCGATCCCAGCGCACCGCCGACTCGAACGCCTCCACCAGACCGAACAGGGGAAAGAAACGCCCGTAGATCTGGGCCAGGTCGCAGCAGATCGATGCGAAGTGGGTGATGTCCGGCCCGTGCCACTCGGTTCGCAACGGGTGCGGGATCAAGCCGAAGAGGTTCGAGATGCCGAGTCGGGTCGGCCCCTTGAAACGGGCGAAGCTGATCAACGGCATCCCACGAAGTTCGATCAAAGCCGAGGGGACGAAACCGGCCAGCTCCGGATTCCGCAGCGCGACGTCCCCGAGCGCGGCCCGGACGTCCTCGGCCGGCGCGCAGGCGCCGTCCCACCACGCCTCGGTCACGTTCAGGTAGTGGGCCCGGTGCCGGGCGATCACCTCCGCCAATCCGGTCCGCCGCAGGAATTCGAGGTCCTGCTGCCGGACCCAGGTGCGGTGCCGCTCGGCGTCGGCTCCCCAGTCGATCTCCGTGCCGCCCACGTTACGGCCGCTCGTATGGCCCTCCAGCACGACCACCCGGCCGGGCAGCGCGCCGAGCAGGAGGTCCAGCGCGAGCGGTCCCGTGTAGGTCCCCGGCGCGTAGCCGTGCCAGGTCACCTTCACCAGGTATCGCTCGGCCCGCGGGAGGACCCGCGCGAGGATCTCGGCGAGCGCGGCGGAATCCGGGGCCCGCGCGACACATCCGACCCGCGGCCGGATCGCAGCTTCGCCCGCCGGCATCCAATCCTCGCCGGACCACACCCCCGCCCGGATCGGCGGCGCCTGGCCCCTGGCGGAGGGAATCCGCGCCGCCTGGCGGGCCCGCTTGTCTTGCCAGAGTCGGAGCAACCGCTGTTCGAGCCAGGCCTGGATCGCCGGGTGATCCCGCGGCGGGTCGAGCAGCCGCCACCCCGTCGCCTCGGGGTGAGCCCGTTGGTGATCGCCGAGCATGACCCGGGCGAAGTCGCACAACTCGCCGTCCCACTGGCACTGCGGCAGCAGGAGCCAGTCGAGCGGCTCGGCCAGGCCGCGCCGCAGGGCGTCCGGGAGGAACGGCTGAGGGTGGCGGACGAAGCCGACCTCGCCCCGGCCCAGATCCGCTTGCTCCCAGAGCAACCGCATCAGGCGGTAAGAGTCGGCGCGGGTGGCTGGGTCACCCTGCCCGTCGGCCACGAGGAGGAGGCCAGCACGCCGCGGTGCGACGCCCCGCTCCTCCAGCGCCCGCAGGATCTGGCCGGCGAAACAATCGACGAGCAGCGCATTCGTGGGATCGACGGAATCGTGATGGATCGAGACCCCGGCGTGCCGGCGGCGCGCCGCACCTAGCTCCTCGCCGAGTATCGTCCGCTGCCAGATATTCAGGTCGAACGCAGCCGGCAGCACGAAGATGACCGAGGGCTCGTCGCCGGCACGTCGATCGATCGCCCGGGCGAGTTGGTGCGCGCCCGGGTCTTCCATCGATCGTGCCGGGAGACAGGCGAGATCGACCCGGGGCGTTACCCCGAGGGTGCGCGCCGCGAACGCCTGGAGAGCGGCCGCCTGGGCTTCCGCATGCGCCCAGGCAGGCTGCCCCGGCCGAAGGTCGGTCGCGATGATGAAGGCGGGTCCGGCCATGCCCCACCCGCTCAGAGCTTCAGCCGGCCGCCGATGCGGCCGTTCTTGACCATCACGGCCAGCACATCCACCATGAGCCGGGCGCCCATCAGGGACGTGATGTCGGAGATGTCATAAGGCGGCGACACCTCGACGACCTCCATGGCGGCGATGCCCTCCTTGGCGATGCCCTCGACGATCTTGAGCGCCTCCCGAGGGAGGAAGCCGCCCGGCTCGGGCCAGCCCGTGCCGGGGACGAAGCCGGCATCGAGCACGTCGATGTCGAACGACAGGTAGACGGCGCTCGCCCCCTTCCACGCCACCTCCAGCGCGATCTCGATCGTCTTCTCGATCCCGACCTTCTCGATGTCGTTGACCGTCAGGATCGTCGTACCGCGCTCTCGGCCCACCTTCACGCCTGGGCGGGGCACCTGCCAGCCCCCGATGCCCAACTGCACCAGGTTCGCCGGCGGGCAGTTCGGGATGTTGGTGGCGTGGAACCACGGACAGGTGTGCATGATCTCGTCCATGTCCTTTTCCTGCGTGTCCACATGCCGATCCAGGTGGATGATTCCCACCTTGCCCTCCACGCACTGGGCCACGCCGCGGGCACAGGGGTAACCGATCGAGTGGTCCCCGCCCATGATCATCGGCATCGTGCCCTGCGACAGGATGTGTGCGACGCCCTTGGTGATCTGGTCGTGGCTCTTGGTGATATTGGCCGGGCAGAAGATGTCCCCGACGTCGCACATGGCGAGCGTCTCGCTCAGATCGACCGCGTGCTCATAGCTGTACTTCTGGTACAGGGCCGAGATGCGGCGGATCCCCTGCGGTCCGAACCGCGTCCCCGTGCGGAACGTGCAGCCGATGTCGAACGGCACGCCCACGAACGCGACGTCGTACTCGCCCACCTTCCGGACGTCCTCGAGGTACGGCAGCTTCAGGAACGTGTTGATGCCCGACCAGTGCGGCAAGCTGCCGCGCTGGAAGCAACTGAACTCGGTCTTGTCCTGGATCGAATCGACCGGGTCCAGGCCCAGTTCCTTGATCCGGCGGATCTCCTTGTCGTGGTAGGCCGAGGGCAACGCCGCCTCGGCCTTCTGGGCCTTCATGCCGTCGAACTGGGTCAGATCGGGGAGCGGACGATCGTGTTGTCGGCGATTCGGTGCATGCCGCTTGTAGAGTTGAGCCGCGTTGACCTTGGCGTCCCCAGCGGCCTTCGGTTCCTGCCCCGAGGCCGGTGTCGCCTCCAGGCCTCCGAGGGCCGCCGCGGCCGCCGCCGCTCCCAGGAACTCGCGACGCTTCATCTCGCCAGAAGGATCCGGGCCATTCATGGTTCTGCCCCCTTCGTTCGAGCCGAGTGGATGGTTGCGCCTTGAGGACCCCTGCTCGGAATCAACGCACGGTCGTTGCGCTGTGGTCGGCGATCTTGGTGCTCGCGCCGGGAGAATGGTCCCGCCCTCCCAGGTGCGCGTAGTAGAAGATTAGGAAGCGATCGCGGCCGACACAAGGGCCGACCGCCGAATGGTATAGAATTTTCAATATCAAACAATTGGTGAAGAAACGTTGTCCTGGTGATCGAGAGATGCGCGGTTTCCGTCGCGGGACGCTCGTGTGCGGCGGCGTTTCTGCCGATACTTCCGATACAGCCGTGATCTGGCACGGAACCACAAGGCCGACCGGATGGCTACCTCGCGGTCAGTCCGCGTGATGGACCTCGTGGGAGGGCCCATCCCGGATCGATGGCCCGAGGGGACCGATGAGGCTCCCATGCGCAGGGTTGGCTGCCACAGGTGGGGATGGATCGCCCTCGTGCCCGGCGTTCTGGGCCTCCTCATCCTCTCACCCACCCGCGCGGAGGCGCAGGACCCCGTCATCATCCCCGGATTGCCCGGGGCGAGTCTCCAGGCCGGTGCGAGACCGGCGCCGACCGCTTGGCCGTACTCGGACCTGCCCGGCGGGGCAGCGGCGACACCGACCGACGAGACCGAGAGCCCACCGCCGGCGGCCCCGCCGTACGGCCTCACGGGGAGCTGGCTCGGTGCGCGCGACGTCCTGTTCGACAAGGGGATCGATCTCCGCACGAACCTCTCGCAGTTCTACCAGGGAGTGACCGGCGGCGGACTCCGCCAGACCTTCAACTACGGGCTCAAGTTCGACTACTTCGGGACCATCGAAGCCGAGAAGCTCATCGGCTGGGAGGGCCTGTTCGTCAACCTCCACGGAGAGAGCCGTTTCGGAGAGAGCATCAACCACGACGTCGGCTCCTTGATCCCTGCCAACTTCGCCCTCGAGTTCCCCAGGCCGACGGGAAGCGCCTCGGCCCTGACCAACATGCAGATCGAGCAGTTCCTGGGACCCAATCTCGTCGTCACCTTCGGCAAACTGAACGCCGCCGACGGCGTGAACATCCACCCGTTCCTGGGCGGCAACGGCATCAATCGCTTCATGAATGAAGCATTTGTCCTGAGCCCGATCTACGGTCGCACGATCCCTTACTCGACCCCGGGCGCCGGCTTCAGCTACTTGCGGGATCTCGACCCCATCTTCACCTTCCTCGTGCTCGATTCGAACGGCCGGCCGGACACGAGCGGGGTCGGTCGTATGTTCAGTAACGGCGCGACGCTCTTCAACCATCTTCGCCTGCCCGTGACGCCGTTCGGCCTACCGGGCCACCAATCGCTGGAGGGGGCCTATACGAGCGGCAGGTTCAGTCCGTTCTCGGAGGACGACTACATCATCCTCGGCCAGCCGGGGATTCATGGAACCCGACGGTCGGGCTCATGGGTCATCACCTACGGCTTCGATCAATTCCTCTTCGTCGACGACGAGACCCCGACCAAGGGGTGGGGGATCTTCGGGAACATCAGCCTCGCCGATCAGACCACCAACCCGGTCCACTGGTTCCTGAACCTCGGCGCCGGCGGCACCAGCCCGGTGCCGGGACGGTCCGCGGACTCGTGGGGCGTGGGCTATTACTACCTGGCGACCAGCAGCGTCCTCCGCCAGACCCTCGGGCCCGTCGCGCCGAGCGGCGACGAGCAGGGCTTCGAGCTCTACTACAACGCCGCGATCACCGGTTGGTTCACCCTGTCGGCCGACATCCAGGCGGTTGACCCCGCTCAATTCGGGGCCCGATCAGCGTTCCTTTTCGGTCTGAGGGCGAAGATCGACTTCTAGCCCCGGCGGCACGGACGTCTCGTGAACCTGCGGTTGGGCCTCCGAAGGTGTACGAGACGGGGCCGTAGGGTGGGTCGAACGCCGCGGAGCGGCGCGAGGCCCACCGGATTCTTTGGCGGATCCGGTGGGCCTCGCCTCGAGGAATCGAGGCTCGACCCACCCTACGCCGATCCGGCGGCCTTCGCGTACACCCTCTCATGTTCGCAGGTGCGCCTTCAGAAACGCGCCCGTGTACGACCTCTTGCAAGCGGCGACCTGCTCGGGCGTGCCCGTCACCAGCACTTCACCGCCGGCGTGCCCGCCCTCGGGTCCCAGGTCGATCACGTGGTCGGCGGTCTTGATCACGTCCAGATGGTGCTCGATCAGGAGCACCGTGTGCCCGGCGTCCACGAGCCGATTCAACGATTCGAGCAGCCGCTCGACGTCGGCCAGGTGCAGGCCGGTCGTCGGCTCGTCGAGGATGTACACGGTGTGCTTGGATCGCTGGAGCTTGCTCAGTTCCGTGGCCACCTTGATCCGCTGCGCCTCGCCCCCGGAGAGCGTCGTCGCCGACTGGCCCAGCGTCAAGTATCCGAGGCCGAGTTCGTTCAGCACCTCGATCTTCTTGCCCACCACCGGCTCGCCCGCGAAGAACTCCACCCCCTCTTCGACGGACATGTTCAATACGTCATCGATGGTCTTGCCGCGCAGCGTGACCTCCAGCGTCTCGCTGTTGAACCGCGCCCCCTTGCACGCGCCGCAGGTCACCTCGACGTCGGGCATGAAGTAGAGCTGCGTGGTGATCACCCCCTCCCCCTGGCACTCCTCGCACCGGCCTCCCTTGACGTTGAAGCTGAAGCGGCCCGCCTTGTATCCGCGTTCCACGGACAGCGAGGCCTGGGTGAACAGGTCGCGGATCGCGTCATAGAAGCCAATGTACGTCGCGGGATTCGACCGGCTGTTCCGCCCGATCGGCGATTGATCGATATTGACCACCTTGTGCACGTGCTCGACGCCGTCCACTCCATCGTGATCGCCGGGTAACGTCCGGGTGTCCACCAGTCGCTTCCACAGCGCCTTGTAGAGCACCTCGTTGACGAGCGTGCTCTTGCCGGAGCCGGAGGCGCCGGTGATCGCCACCAGCTTGCCGAGGGGGAACGCCACATCGACCGCCTTGAGGTTGTTCTCCCGGGCTCCGCGGACGATCAGCGCCTTGCCGTCGCCGTTTCGCCGCCGCTTGGGGGTGGCGATCGATCGCTTGCCGGAGAGGAACTGCCCGGTCGGCGACGCCTCGCACGCGAGCACGTCATCGATCGTTCCCTGCACCACCACCTGGCCGCCGTGGACCCCCGGTCCGGGACCCATCTCGACCAGGTGGTCGGCGGCGCGGATCGTGTCCTCGTCGTGCTCGACCACGATGACCGTGTTGCCGATGTCGCGCAGGCTCTCCAGGGTGGCGATCATCTTCACGTTGTCCTTCGGGTGCAGGCCGATGCTCGGCTCGTCGAGGACGTAGAGCATCCCCATCAGCCCCGAACCGATCTGCGTGGACAGGCGGATCCGCTGCGACTCGCCACCGGAGAGTGTGCCCGAGCGACGGTTGAGGTTCAGGTAGTCCAGTCCGATGCCAAGGAGCAGCTCGAGCCGGCCGCGGACCTCCTTGAGGACTTGACGGCCCGCGTCGGCACCCCGGCCGGTCGGCTTGACGGTCCCGAGGAACGCATGGAGCTCGTCGAAGTTGAGCTGGCCGAGCTCGTGGATGGACTTTCCCGCAACGGTGAAGCACAGCCTGGTCGCCCTGACCCGCGCACCGTGGCAGTCGGGGCAAGTGTGCTCGACCATCACATTGTCGAGCCAGGCCTCCATCCCCGAGTTGGCCTCGCCTTTCTGCCGGTAGCGGCGGTATCGCCGCTCGATCCGCCGGGCGATCCCGCCGAACCCGACCTCCTTGCCCTCCCAGTCGTCGCGGCTGCCCTTCGCCTCGGGCGGTGCGGAGAGCACGATCTTCCGGTCGATGCCATTGAGGATCGCCTGGCGCACCGACTCGGGGAGCTTCTCCCACGGTGTGTCGAGGGAGAAATCCAGCGCCTTCCCCAGGCTATACATCACCCGTCCGTCCCAGGTGTCCGGGTTGTACTTGAACGCCTCGCGCACGAAGCAACCGCCGCGGAGACTCCGCATGGGATCGGGCACCAGCAGCTCCGGGTGCGTCAGCTTGTGGACCCCCAGGCCGCCACAAGTCCGGCAGGCGCTCTCCGGGTTGTTGAACATGAAGTACTCGGGCTGGATGTCCCCGTAGACGAAGCGGTGGGTCGCACTGAGTAGCCCCTGGTAGAAGCGCTGGCACTCCGCCTTGCTCGCGCCCTTGATGACCTGCGCCTGGAGCAGCCCATCACCGACCAGCAGGGTCGCGGCGATCGCGGCCTTGATGGCCTTCTCGTGCTTCCGGCCGACCACCAACCGGTCCACCACCGCGTCCATGTGCCGGACCTTCGCTTCGTCGAGCTCGACCTGTTCGGAGAGATCCACCGGCTTGCCGTCGACGATCAGTCGCCGGCACCCCTTCTTCCTCACCTCGGTCAAGACGAAGTCCAGCTCCTCCCCGTAGACCTTGAAGACCGGCGCGCGCAGCTCGATCTCCGCTCCCTCCGGGAGTGACAGGATCGACTCCAGGATCTGGCTCGCCGTCCGGCTCGGCGTCGGCTCGCCGGTGCGCGGGCAGCGCGGCTCGCCGATGGTCGCGAAGAGCAGGTTCAGATAGCTGGCGATGTCGGTCATGGTGCCGACGGTCGAGCGCGGGTTGCTGGCGATCGTCTTCTGCTCGATGGAGATCACCGGCGAGAGGCCGTAGACGAAGTCCACATCGGGCTTGGCGACCTGCGCGATGAATCGCTTCGCGAAACTGGACAGCGACTCCATGTACCGCCGCTGCCCCTCGGCATAGATGGTGTCGAACGCCAGGCTCGACTTGCCCGAGCCCGAAAGCCCGGTGACCACGACGAGCTTGTCGCGCGGGATCTCGACCGAGATGTTCTTGAGGTTGTGGACGCGCGCGCCCTGCACGGCGATGCTCGTGCGCGCCGAGGCCTTCGACGGGCTCCGCCTAGCGGTCGACCGGGGAGTCATCCGATCCTCCCTCGAGGTAGAAGAAGGCCAGCTCCTGCACCTCGATGTTGCTCTTCCTGGTGAGCTGCACCGGCGTGGAAGCCTTGCCGATGAGCCCCAGGTCGGCCAGATACTCGCACGCCATTGTGACGCCGCCGACGTCGAAGTTCCGCTGGAAGTGACTCTCGATCTCGGTGCAAGACCGCGCCTCGCCGACCTCGCGGAGGTGATCGATCACCGGCCCGAACAACGTCGGCGCGCGTTGAGCCAGGTAACGGTTGACCGAATCCAATGCCGCCTGGACGTTCTTCCGCGTCTTCTTGCCGTTGAGGAGGTCGGCGTAGATCGTCCTGAAGAACGCCGGGTTCAGCTCCATCGCCTGGAGGATCACTTCCCGGTCGGCGAGCAATCTCCGGCCGATGACCTCGATCTGAGCGAGCGGAGTGGCGGCGTAGAGGATCCAGAGCGCCGTGTAGTTCAGGTCGCCGCGGGTGAGGAGCCACTTGTGAGCTTTGTCGATCGGCCCCAGCGCGTGCGTCCCCGCGCAGGAGCTGTCGCTGTGTATCGCGCTCACCGATCTCTCGCAGCCGTGCGCAGAGGTCCGCGATCGTCTCGTCGTGGGTGTAGAGGAGCCGCCCCTTGGCCAGGAACGAATGCATGAAGGAGTTGCGGGTCGAGCCCTCGATCGTCTTGCGGAACTGGGCCCGCGGCAAGAGGATAGCATGCACGTTCACACCGCCCGAGTCGAGGGCCAGGTCGCCTTGCTCCACCTTCTTGTCGTCGATGGTCACCAGGACGAGATCGATGTCGGACTTGGCCCACACCTTGTCGTGCGACAGGCTGCCACAAAGGATCGCCGCCAGGACGGAGCGGTCCTTCTTCACCTGCTCGACGAGCGCCTCGAGCGCCTCCCTGAACCGTTCCTCGATCGGTTCAATCTGCATGCTTCACCGAAAGGCAGCGGGACGCTTCGACCCGTTCGGCGAGTCAAGGCGGCATCCGTCCACGTCTGAATTCTATCGGCAGTTTCCTCGGCTCTCCGTACTCAAACCGGCGCGCGGAATCGCCTCACGCAAAGCGGCCTGAGCCAGTTCCCGATCCGACATGGCCTCGCGGAGACGGCTCGGGCTCGTGGAAGCGGGTCTGAGCCGCTCCGTCCTCCCCCGGCCCCGGGTCGAGAATGAGGCGTGCGCCGGGCCGGCCTCCGTGGCTTCTCGCAGGAGCCGGCTCCGTCCGGCGGTCTGCATCTTCATCTGAATTTCTTCATGGCCCTTGCTGCCGGCGCGCCGCACTGATACGATCAACAGATAACCAACGAGTAAACCGGCATGCGGGTTCTCTCGGGTCGCATCACATCGATCGACCGGCGAGCGGTTCTCCTGCGCGCGGTCTCGGTCCCGTCACCTAACTCGGTCACCTCGCGAGGAGCGGTGCCATGAGGGATCACAGAGGGGATAGAGCGACGCGGGCCGGGCTGATGGCCCTCTTTTTCGCCGTCTCTACCCCGGGCCTCTTCGCCACCCCGTTCGGCGAGGAGCCCGACAAGGGGGATGCTTCCGCGAAGCAGAAAAAGCCCGCGAAGGCGGACGCCGCGAAGGCGAAGGACGCCGCGAAGGCGGCGAAGGCGGCACCCACCTTCACCAAGGACGTGGCCCCGATCCTCCAGGCGAAGTGCCAGAACTGCCACCGCCGCCACCACGTCGGGCCTTTCGCCCTCGAGACCTACGAACAGGCCCGGAAGCGGTCCCACGACATCGTGGCCGTGACCGAGGACCGGTCGATGCCGCCCTGGAAGCCGACGCCGGGGGTGGGGCCGAAGCTCAAGCACGACCAGTCGCTCACCTCGGCCGAGCTCGCCGTGCTCTCCGCCTGGGCCGATGCGGGCGCCCCACGCGGCGATCCCAAGGACCTGCCGCCCTCGCCGAAGTTCGCCGAGGGGTGGAAACTCGGCCCGCCCGACCTGATCCTCGAGCCGGACGAGGCCTTCCCCGTGGCCGCCAGGGGCCCCGACGTCTATCGCTGCTTCGTCCTGCCGACCAACCTGGCCCGGGACGCGTACCTCGAGGCGATCGACTATGCCCCGGGCGAACGAAGTCGCCGTGCACCACCTCATCGCCTACATCGACACGACTGGGCGGGGGCGCCAGCTCGATGCGGCGTCTCCCGGACCGGGTTATTCCACGACCGCCGGCGTCATGATCGAGGCCGACGAACTGAGCTTCTGGACCGCCGGCAGCGAGCCCCATCGCCTGCCCCAGGGCATCGGCATGCGCATCCCCGCCCAGGCCGACATCGTGCTGCAGATCCACTACCACCCCGGCGGCAAGGCCGGCAACGACCGGACGCGCGTCGGCCTCTACTTCTCCCGCAAACCGGTCAAGCAGGCCCTGCACTGGAACAACGCGACGAACTCCAGCTTCCGGCTGCCCGCGGGCGACAACAACGTCGAGGTCAAGGCGAGCTGGTTCGTCCCGGTGGAACTGGAGGCCCTGGCCGTCTGCCCCCACATGCACCAGCTCGGCCACGACATGCACATGTCGGTCAAGTTCCCGAGCGGCCAGACACAGAACCTCATCGAGATCGTTGACTGGGATCCCTCCTGGCAGGGGGCCTACTACTTCCAGAAGCCCATCACGCTGCCCGCCGGCTCGGTCGTCAACGTCGTCGCGCACTTCGACAACTCTCCCCGCGCGCGCAATCCCAACAGCCCCCCGAAGCTGGTCAAGGTCGGGCCCAACACCGACGACGAGATGTGCGTCGGCTACATCGCCGTGGTCAAGAAGGGCCAGGACTTGACCGTGCAGGGGTCCCGCGACGACCTGTTCTCGGTCTTCTTGAGGCAGCGCCAGCGCCAGTTCCGCAGGCAGACGACCCGCCAGTCCCACTGAGGTTCGATTCCGCCCCCGGCGACCGATCCCCGGCGGTGGCGACGGCCCGCGGAATTCCGCGGACCGGCGCGAGCCAGGGTCTCGGTCCCCGGAGACATCGGCGATCAATAGGCGTCGGACGAGACGACCTCGCCGCCGTTGGGCGTGATCAGCGATCGCTGCACGACGATGTTGAGGCTCTCCTTGACGAACTTGACCGAGCCGTCGCCGAGAAGGACGTTGACCCCGCCGGGATGGAATCCGTAGATCTCGTCATCGGCCCCCGCGCTGTTGCCCATCGTGGTCCCCGATGTGGGATACTGGCTGTTCTCGTGGCTCGGGGTCGCCTTGTTGTTGATCACGGTCGAGGAGACGATGGCACTATCCGGTTCGGCCCATCGCCAGAATCGCCGCTGGCCGGGCGCCACCGGCCGGTTCACCGTCAGCACGGGCGTGACATAGTACTCGGAATACTCGCCCATGAACCGCGCGTCGCGGCCGGCGTCCTCGGTGACGGCGATCGTCTGGCTCAGGCCGTCGGTCGCCCTGGCCAGCGGGGTCATCCCTTGATTGAGCAGGCCGTCGGTCCGCAGCAGGCAGTTCCGGTAGATCGCGATCGGAGTGCTGCAAGGGTCTCCCGTGCGTCCGAGCGGGTCGATCGTGGTGGCGCAGATCGCGGAGTAATCGGTCACGCCGTAGCCGGTATTCGCCCGGATCGCCGCCGGATCATTCGGGTCGACGGCATCCCGTCCCCCGTCCGGCGCGGACCGCCGACGGACACAGGAACGCGGAGATCACGGTGCTATAGCCCGTGAAATTCGCCCCGGAGAGGTGGTTGTAGTCGAGCGAGAAGTTGATCGCATTGTATGTGGGCACTTGCTCGAGGAACGCGAGCAGCCGCGGCAGCAGGCCGACGCCGTTGACGAACTGGGAATTCGGCGGGCTGAAGGCGTAATAGGTGGACTTGCCGGCCGGCGGAAAGGCGCCGTTGCTGTTCTCGTAGTTGTGGAGGGCCAGCCCGATCTGCTTGAGGTTGTTGGTACACTGCGATCGCCGGGCGGCCTCGCGCGCCGATTGCACGGCCGGCAGCAACAGCGCGATCAGCACGCCGATGATCGCAATCACCACCAGCAACTCGATCAGTGTGAAGCCGCGGCTCGGCGCGTCCCGGCGGGATTCTGGTCCTCTTGTTGCACACATCCTCATGATGACCTCCTGGTTGATCGGCGCGTGGCTTGACCGGCGCGGCGCATGGTGCCGCCCGCTCCGGGGTCTTCCTCTTCTTCCGCGCTGAAGCGGACGCCTGCGGTATGGTGTGTCCTTGAACCGTCAAGCGACTCGAATCCGGTGGGTGAATCGGCTGCCTCCGCTGAAGCAACGCGGCTTGCGCGCGGGGGCGGACGCCGAAGGACCGCATCTGGGTAACAGCAGAGACGACTCTAACAAGTGTGGGTCCTCGCGCCCAGCATTTGTTGGATCAATGTTGAATTTCTGTCGGCGAGTGATGATGGCGCCGGCAGAGCGGTCCGATGGGGTAGGGGACCGGCTGTCGCGCAGACTGGGGTGATGGTCGGGCTCTTGATCCCGCGGCCGAACCGTGCGACAACTCGACGTCGAACGCGTCTCACCAACCGAGGAGGTTGACCATGGCGAGACCGGTTGTACTGGGCTCCTTGGGCGGCATCGCGATGATCGCCATCACCGGAACCATCCTCTTTGGATGCGCCGGGCGCTGGGACCTGCCCTGGTTCTGGGCCTACCTCGCGGTCTGGTCGGCGACGATGGTGGTCGCGGTCTTGGTGTTGGATCCGGGCCTGCTCCGGGAGCGGATGCGGCCCGGGCCGGGCGGCCGGGATTACGCGACTCGGCACCTGGGCGCGATCCTCTGGCTGGGGCAACTGGTCGTCGCCGCACTGGACGTGGGCCGGTTCCACTGGAGCGACACCGTGCCTCCGGCCGGGCAAGCGATCGGGCTCTTGATGATGGCCGCCGGAATGGCGGTCGTCCTCTGGGCGGAGGCGGTCAATCGGTTCTTCTCGTCGGTGATCCGCATCCAGACGGAGCGCGGACACCACGTGATCACCACCGGTCCGTATCGCTATGTGCGGCACCCCGGCTACGCGGCCTCGCTGTTCCTGTGCCCGGGCGGGGGGCTGGCGCTGGGGTCCTGGATCGCGGCGTTGATCGGACTCCTCCTGTTCCTCGCGATCCTCCGCCGGACCGTCATGGAAGACCGCGTCCTCCAGGAACAACTCGAGGGCTACGCCGACTACGCCCGGAAGGTCCGCTACCGTCTGATCCCGGGCGTGTGGTAATCTGCCGCGGTGTCATGGTGGCGGGCGTTTTTTCGAGGGTGATCTGTATGTTGAATCTGTTGCGCGAGCTGATGGATCACGCCGAGTGGGCCAACGCGGTCTTCTTCCATGCCTGGGAGGTTTCTCCGGCGCGAGATCACGAGGAGATGCGCCGCCGCGTCGGCCACATCATCGGGGTCCAGCAGGGATTCCTGTCCGTGCTCCGCGGCGAGGCGCCGGGCAGTCCTCCAACGGGCCCGCCGCCGACCTTCGAGGAGTTGAAGGGCCGGGCTCAGACCAGTCACGCCGGATTGCGCGACGATGCGGCGAGCCTGGACGACGAGGGGCTGGCGCGGACCGTCCGGATCCCCTGGTTCCCGGACCCGCCCTGCGTCATCACGGTCGCCGAGGCGATGGTGCAGGTGGCGATGCACACGCAGCACCATCGCGGCCAGTGCATGACGCGGCTCAAGGACTTCGGGGGAGAGCCGAAGAACGTGGACTGGATCATCTGGCTCTGGAAGCAGAAGCCCCGGGGGCGGTGGGATTGAACGGCCTGAGGCGGTCACCCGCCTGCCCGGCTCATTCGCCGTGGATCGTGTAATCGAAGTACAGGCCGTACTTGCTCGGATCGTCCTTGCGGTTCGGGAATTTGTCCGGTTTGAGGGGCTGGAGGTCGGGGGTGTCCTCGAGTTTGGACCGGAGATGCACGCCGTTGACGGTCGGGATGAACTCCGGGTGCTTGCTGGATCGCTCGGGGGCCTCCCCTTCATCGGTGCGGAAGAGGCGTCCTTTCGTCCGATCGAGGAGGGCATAGACGAGCGAGGTGAGCGGCATCTCCCCATAGCTCGTGTGATACCGGGCGAGGTTCTCGTTGACGGGGAGCATGGCGACGAACTCGTCGGGCCATTTCGAGGCCATCAACTCGAACCCGCCGTGCTTGAGCGTGGCGTTATGGCTGCCGTGGTGGCCGACCTTGTAAAGCACGGTCCGCGCCAGGAGTTCCTTGGCGTCGACCGTCTTGCCGTCTTTCAGCGTCCAGACCATGTCCTGGCCGCGGAACTCCTTGTTGGGATAAGGGACCTTGCCGAACCACGAGAGCCAGTTGCCGATCTGGGCGTCGCCGGGGAACAGCAGCACCCGGCCGCCGGGCGACAGCTCGATCGCGAGGGCCAGGCTGGAGTTGTTCGCCAGGCCGTCCACATTCAGCGCGAACTGGCCGGCGGCATCGAGCCAGTCGGTGTCGATCCTCCGCCAGTCCTGGTCGCGGTCGAAGTAGGTGGTCCGGAAGGCCGAGTCGGGCTTGGACTCCTCGGAGCCGGCCTCGATGCGGTAGAGATCCTCGAAGGGGCGCGAACGCCGCCGGCGCTCGTCGGCGAGTCGGGCGTCGTCGTCGCCCTGCGCGGCCTGCGCCGGGAGCTGCTCGCCGGGCATCGCGCCGAACGCGGCGAAGAAGGCCGAGGAGACGGCGGCGGCTAGCGCCTTCGTCTTCCCGTACGCCTCGTCGTCCTTCATCCGCGGGTCGAGCCTGCGGATCAGGACCTCGTCGTGGGGAGGGCCGAGCACGTAGAAGCGGACGCCGTCGAGTCCGGCCAGCGTGTCGTCGTTCTTGGGGTCGGGGCCCGGCTTGCGGAATCGGACCGCCGGTTCGAAGTGCTCCTTGATCCACTTCAGGGCCTTGCCGGTCCGATCGTCCTTGTCGAAGCCGGCGCGCGCCGCGGCGGAGAGGGACCCCGAATCGCGGGCGAACCCCAGCATGTTCAGGGTCGTCTCCACCCGCTGCCCCGGGGCCTCGGTCGCGGCCCCACGGTCGAGCATCGCGGCGTAGGCCAGCGCCAGCGCCTTCGCGGTGCTGACCTTGAGGTGGCGGAGCTGAAGGGCAAGGTCGTCCTTCGGATCCTCGGTCCAGGGGAGCCAGACCCGGTCGACCTTGAAATGCTCGTCTCCGAAGACCTGCTGCGCCTGCGAATCGTGGAATCCCGAGAGGTGGTCCCAGTGCTCGTGGGTGACGACCAGCAGGTCGAGCCGGCTCGTGCCCGAGCCGTCGGCCTTGTCGTTGGTCGCCGCGTAGATGTGCCGGGCGATCAGGTTGACCCGATCGGCGCCGTCGGGGGTCTGCAGGTAGACGCCGCAGTCGATCAGGACGAACACCGGCCGAGCCGGCGCGGAGCCGGCACCCTTGGCCTTCTTCCTGGGGAAGCAGAGCAGGAAGCAATCGCCCAGGCCGACGCGATACATGCGGACGGTCACGCCCGACTTCGGCGGCCGCATCCGCAGGTCGCCCGGCGGCAGCGGCAGCTTGCCGTCGGTCAGGACCTTGGGGCGAGAGGACGAGTTCGCGGCTTTCGCGCCCGAGCCCCCGTCGGCCGCTTTCGGCGGCTTCCCGGGGCGGCTTGCGTTCGTCTTCGGCTCGGCGGCGTTCGTCTTCGGCTCGGCGGCATGCTTCTTCGCCTTGGCCATCGATCGATCTCCCCGGTGGTGACGTGATGCGGATCAGTAGCCGCGGTGGAGCATCGCGAACGGCTCGCGGACGTCACGGTCCTGCACGCCTTCGAAGGTCATCCCGAAGGCCGAGGTCGCGTCGCCCCGCTCGTAGCGGCGGCGGAGCTCGAGGCGCTCCTGCGAGAGGATGTCCTTGGCGATCACGTAGCGGACCAGGCCGGTCTCGCCGTCGATCAGCAGGGCGAAGCCGCCCCGGAAGACGAAGTCGGGCCGGTACTCGGCCGACACCTCGCTATCGTCGTGGGGCAGTTGGCTACGCAGCGTGTCAACCTTCTTCTGACGGTCGGGGTCGTAGTATCCCCGGCGTCGCTGGATGACCTCGACCACGACATCGCGGACGACGTTGCCGTCCTGCCGGGGCCGCAGCGCGTACCGCACGGAGTGGACCTGGACGGTCGGTTCCGGCGCGTTGTCGTTGCGATACAGCGACTGCGGCGAGTCGGGCGACAGCGCCAGCCCGAGGGCCGAGAGGACCGTCCTCTCCCCCGCCCACCAGCCGACCAGTTCCTTCGTCGGATCGCGCCGGGCTTGCTTGCGGAACTGCCGGATCAGCCAGTCCCTCGCGCACACCTGGAGATCGTCGCTGGTGTCGGCGATCCGCTGCCGGTCCATCGACACCCGCCACGCGGCGAGTTCCTTCTGTGCCTGCTTCCGGCTCTGGAGATCCGAGAAGTCCGCGAGCATCCCCGAGAAGTCGTCGGCCCCGATCTCCTTCAGGGGGTTGCGCCACCGCAAGGCGTCGTCGGCCAGGGTGCGGACATCGCGGGGATAGATGCCCCGGCGGCGGAACCCTTCGATCAAGGCGATCCGGTAGCGCATCGGGTCGTCGGGCATCAGCTCGGCGTCGCCGGTGACCAGCGCGCGAAGGTACTCGCCGAAGGTCAGGTCGACCGGCGGGCAGTAGTCGAGGGCGCGGATCGCCATGCGCAGGATGTGCGAGGCGGCCTTGCTGGCCTCGGTGGCCAGGCGGTTGACCAGGTCCGGGTGCAGGTTCCCGCCGGGTAGCCGGCCGGTCCCCCCCGTGGCGATCCGGATGAGGTCGGCCGTGCGCGCGTCGTAGATGGCGAGGAACGCGTCGAACATCGCCGCGACCAGGATCGCGCCTCGTTCGTGCGACTCTGTGGCTGACTCGTAGTCGCTCGGCTTGGGCTCGATTCGCTCCCACTTGCCGTCCACCTCCTCGACGATCGCGTTGCGCAAGGCCCCGTGGTTGCCGATGGCCTGGCCGAACTGGTGGGCCAGCTCCCCCAGGAGGTTGTTGCTGCGCAGGTCCCCCGAGGTCCTGGCGATCTGGTGCCGCAGCGCCTCGGGCTGCGAGAAATGCTGGAACAGCGCCACGATATCGGCGAACGCCTCGTGGAACGCCATCGAGTCGGGGTTGGTGTCGAGCGTGTAATAGCGGTGCAGGCCGTCGAGCAGGGCGTGGGTCGTCTCGTGGGCGATCACGTCGTGCGACAGGCAGGTGAAGACCAGGCCCCCCGGCAGGTCCTCCGACGGCTTGTCGTCGTCGCTGAGCACCGACGGGAAATAGCCGAGCAGCAGCGCCTTCTTCTCGCGGCTGTAATACGCGTTGGCCTCACGCAACGCGTGCGGGTAGATCCGCAACCGTTGTACCGGCCGGTTGTCCTTCGTCGTGTTCCAGTCCCGACGTCCCCAGATCGCCTTGCGGCCCAGGGCCTTCTCGAAGTTGCTGATCGTGGCCATCGCCACGGCGTAGACCATCTGCTGGTGGAACTGCGGGTTCCCCTCCGACGGCGCCAGGCCGTCGGTCGCCAGGATGTGGGGATCGTTCAGGTTCACCGGCGCATAGAAGCACTCGCTGGCCGGGTCGAAGTCGATCACCTCGAGATACTCGCCGATCGGGCCCGGCTGGAGGTCCGACTCCCACGGGACCTGGAGTGTGGTCTCGTTGATGATGGCCGTCTCCAGGTGGGCCTTGGTGCTGGGGTCGAACGTATACACCCTCAGGCTGCGATACGGCGGCTTCGGATAGGGCGATTCGGACATGTGCGACCTCCCACGACATTGTCCTTAAATTAGGCCACGCCATCGCTGCGAGTGCAATGTGAATCTGATCCTTTTGGAGAAAATGGAGCGAATCTCCGGGCCCAGGTGGCCGGAGTAGACCAGGTGTGGGCGCAACTTTCCGCCACTCCGGGGATCGCGGCCTGTCTGCGGGCTCGCGATCTCACGGCGCGAGGCGGCCTCAGGCGCCTCCGAACGCGATGCGCAGCTCGGTCGGCGCCGCGATCGTCGCGTCGAGCCAGAGCGTGCGCCCGTCCCAGGCGTACCGCGTCGGATCGAGCCGCCGGCCGGCCAGGATGACTCGGGCCTCGCCTTTCGGGGCGCCGTCGAGCTCGAAGACCGGGTTGACGCAGGGCAAGGCCGGCTTGATGACGATGACGACCTCCCTCGCGTCGACGACGAGCCGGATCGCCCGACGCTCGGGGGCATAGCCTTCGAACCCGACCCGGGCGCCGCGCAGCTCCAGGGCAGGGGGGCTGGCGAAGCTCTTCGCCCGTTCGACGAGCCGGGCGTCGGACTCGCCCGTCATGCCGATCAGCCAGGCCCAGGTCCGCACGGTCATCGGCCGCGATCGGCCCAGCGTGTCGAGGGTCACCAGCTCGGCGGTGCGCAGCGGTCGCGGACGGGTGCCGGCCCAGCTCATCACGCTGTTGTGGCAAGGGGTCAGCCCGATCCGGTCGTCGATCGCATTGCCGGTCGCGTTCCCCCGCGCCAGCGGCCAGTGGCTCCCCCAGTAGCACGGCGTCACCATCTCGCCCCGGTCGAAGAACGGCCCGAAGACCACGGTCGGCAGCTTGGTCTCGTTCGCGTTGAAGTAGACGGCGGCGAGTCCCTCGTCCCCTGGAGGAGGCGGCTCCGTCCGCCGATCCCCGCCCAACCTCAGCCGATAGATCGCCGGCACGTTTCCGGAGTCGGCTGGTCGGGCCGCGCCGGCGGCCGGGTTCGGGAACCGGAAGGCGTGTTTGCGGCCGTCGAGGAACAGGGCGTCGACCGGGTTTTCCGGCAGGACCGCGAAGGGATACGCCCCGGGCGGCGTGAGGATGATGAACTCGCTCAGCTCGTAGTCGTTCGCGGGGTCGGCCTTCAGGTTGACGACCCGCGTGCCGAAGCCGTCGGGGTAGAAGTCGTAGTCCTCGACGACCGCGTCGCCCCAGACCTTGTACAGCAGGTCGGTCGACTGGTAGGTCCAGCGGACGTGCACCCGCGCCGGGGTCGATTCGACGATGGCCACGCGGCTGTACCGCAGCTCCTTGTCCATCAGCGGCTCGACGCAATCCACGGCGCCGGCCGGCTGCGAGATGATCTCGGCCCACTCGTAGCAGGCGCCGGTGTTGTGCCGCCCGGCCCAGAACGGGATGTAGCTCGACCCGCGCCAGAAGACGTAACGCGCGCCATTGGGCAGCCAGACCACGACGTCCTCGAGATCGGCCGGCCATGCGCCCTCGTACGGCATCGTCGAGTACTTCCCCGTCTTTGGGTCGCGGACCGAGATCGGGGCATCGTAACGGAGCTTCTCGCGAGTGGCGCCGAAGCGCGGCGGGTGCGGCGGATCCTTGACCAGCATGACCGGGATCGACTTGCGCCAGAGCGCTCGGCCGTCGCCGTCCTCCAGCACGACGGTGAGGGAGTCGCGCGCGACGTCCGGCGGAGGATCGGGGAGCTTCATCGATTGCCGTCGGCGCGTGCCCGTGTTGAGGGCCATCGCCGCGGTCGTCTTCCGATCCGGCCGGGAATCATACCAGGCCGCGAGTCGGGCGCCGGGCCGGTCGCGGTCCCGGGCGATCGCGGCGGCGTCGAGCGTCGCGGACTGGCCCGGCCCCAGCAGCAGCCAGCCCGAGGGGACCAGGATCGTGCCCAGGTCCACGGGGTTCACGATCGCATCGGGATGGGCGATCGCATCGGCCTCCAGCGCGGGGAGGACGACCTTCGCCCGGGCCAGCACGACGGCATTGCCGTCGCCCGACGCGTCCAGCAGCACGACCTCGTCGGTGTCCTCCGGGATCGGCATGCGGACGGAGTAGGGTGGCCTCTCCGGGAACCGGACGGACCGGCGGTCGAACTCCTGGCCTCTCCGGTGGGCGACGAGGTGGTACACGGCACCCGCGGGACGATCCGATGCCTGGACGACGACCGCGGGCGGCATCCCCACGCGATCGAGGCCGAACGGGGGCCTCCAGGGATGACCGGGGTCCAGGATGAGGCGATAGGCGATCGGGTCGTTCGATCCCGCATCGACCCGGCCGAAGACGACCGCGACCGCCAGGAGCGATGTGAGGGTCAGGGTCAACCTCGATGTCGGTAGTCGGCGTGTCACGATCGTCTCCCCCGTCTCGGCGGTAGTCGGGCCGGCTGTCGGTCGATGGAATCCGGTCCCTCGCCGCGTCGCGGTGATTATATTAGAAGCGGGACGCTCCCGGCACCCGCGAGTCGGAGACCGAGGACGACCGAGCGTCCTTCGACCCGTCTTCGTTCCGTCCTTGCCCACGGGGGGCCCGTCCATGGTCGCCAAAGTCGAAGCGGAGCGCGACCTGCTCTTCGGCATCCTGGCCTTGCAGAATGACCTGATCGAGCAGGCCGACCTCATCGCCGCCTTCCAGTGCTGGACGAAGGAGCGGTCGCGCCCGATGGGCCAGGTCCTGGTCGAGCGCGGGGCCCTGAGCCAGGACGATCGGACGATGATCGACGGCCTGGTCCGGCGCCACGTCGAGAAGCGCGGCGGCGAGGCCGAGCGCGGCGCGGAGGACATGGCCGCCCTCCGACTCCGGGCGATCCGCGAGGTCGATCCGGCGAACATCGGTCCGCTGACGGTCGGCATCGGGTCGGCGCTCGGCTCGGAGGAATCCGGCGAGGCGAGCTTCACCCTGGGCCAGACGACGTCGGAGGGAGGGCGGTTCCGACTCATCCGGCATCACGCACGGGGCGGGATCGGCATGGTCTTCGTGGCGCTGGATTCGGAGTTGCACCGCGAGGTCGCCCTCAAGCAGATCCAGACCCACCACGCCGACGATCCCGCCAGCCGGGCCCGGTTCCTTCTCGAGGCGGAGGTCACCGGCCGGCTGGAGCATCCCGGCGTCGTCCCGGTCTACGGCCTGGGCGCCAACGAGCAGGGCCGGCCGTTCTACGCCATGCGGTTCGTCCGCGGCGAGAGCCTGAAGGAGGCCATCGATCGCTTCCATCGGGCCGACGCGCAGCCCGGCCGCGACCCGGCCGAGCGCACCCTGGCGCTCCGCCAGCTCCTGGGCCGGTTCATCGACGTCTGCCACGCGATCGCCTACGCGCACAGCCGGGGCGTGATCCACCGCGACCTGAAGCCGGCCAACATCCTGCTGGGCCCCTACGGCGAGACGCTGGTCGTCGACTGGGGATTGGCCAAGGTCGTGGGCCGCGAGGACCCGACGCCACTGCCGACGGCGGAATTGACGCTACGGATCGCGCCGCATTCCGGCAGCGGCGACACGGTGGCGGGCAGCGCGATCGGCACGCCGTCGTACATGAGCCCCGAGCAGGCCGAGGGGCGGACCGAACGGATCGGTCCGGCGACCGACATCTACGGCCTGGGGGCGACCCTCTACTGCCTGGTGACCGGCCAGCCTCCGCTGGAAGGCGGCGACATCGACGAGCTGCTCCGGCGGGTGCGACAGGGTGATGTCAGGCCGCCGCGGCAGGTCAACCCGCGCGTGCCGGCGGCCCTCGAGGCGATCGTCGTCAAGGCCATGGCCACGCGGCCGGGCGATCGATATGGCTCGGCCCACGCGCTGGCCGACGAGGTCGAGCGCTGGCTGGCCGACGAGCCGGTGTCGGCCCACCGCGAGCCGGCCTGGGAGCGGGCGCGGCGATGGATGCGACGGCGGCGGACCCTCGTGGCCGCGATCGCGGCGGGCGTGCTGGCGGCGACGGTCGGACTCGCCGCCGTCCTGGCCGTCCAGACCCACGCCAACGCCGCGCTCTACCTGGCGAACCTCGACCTGGCGCTGGCCAACCAGCAGACCAACGCCGCCAACCGCGGGCTCCGGCTGGCCAACGAGCGGGAGCGGGCCCGCTTCGCGCTGGCGCTCGACGCCATCAAGACCTTCCACGGCGGGGTCAGCGAGGACCTGCTGCTCAGGGAGAAGCAGTTCGACGGCCTGCGGACCCGGCTGCTCCGCGGCGCGACCGACTTCTATCAGCGGCTGGAGGGCCTGCTCGCGGGCGAATCCGATCGGCACTCGCGCGTGGCGCTGGGGCAGGCGTACCACGACATCGGCGAGCTGACCGCCAAGATCGGCTCGCAGGCCGAGGCACTGGCCGCGCTCCGCCGGGGCCTGGAGATCCGGCTGGCCCTGGCGTCGGACGCTACGGGCGACCCCGATTCGAAACGGGACGCAGCCCTGAGCCTGATCGCCGTCGGTGACCTGCAGGAAGCGACCGGCGAGGCGGCCGAGGCGCTGGCCTTCTTCGGGCGGGCGCGGGAGCTGCTGGAGCCGCTGGCCCGTTTGGAGCCCGACGAACCCTCCCACCGCGCGGCCGTGGCGAAGTGCCTCCAGGGGACGGCCCGGGTCCAGTACCACACGGGCCGGGCGGCGGAGTCGCTGGCATCGCACGAGCGGGCGCGGGCGATCTTCCAGGGCCTGGCCGACGCCTTCCCCTCCGTGACCTCCTTCCGCAGCGACCTGGCGGCGTGCGATCACGACATCGCGGCCATCCAGCGGGCCAGCGGATCCGTGGCGGAGGCCCTGGCCTCGTACCGACAGGCGCTGGCCATCCGTCAGGAGCTGGCCGACGCCGATCCCGCGGCGGCCCCGCTCCAGAGCGACCTGGCGCGGAGCTACAACGCCATCGGCGTGTTGCAGAACGAGACCGGACATCCCGCCGAGGCACTGGCCGCGCTCGAGCGGGCGCGGGCGATCCTCCAGGGCCTGGCCGACGCCAACCCGGCGGTCACTCAGTTCCAGGGGGACCTCGCGGTGAGCCACCAGGTCATCGGCTCGGTCGAGGATCAGACCGGCCGGCCGGCCGAGGCGCTGGCGTCGTTCGAGCGGGCCCAGGCGATCCTGCAGAAGCTGGTCGCGGCCAACCCCCGGCACGCCCTGCTCCAGAGCCGGCTGGCCACGAGCCATTCGTACGTGGGGATGGCGCGACAGCAAGCCGGCCGGCCCGCCGAGGCGGCCGCCGAGTTCCGCCGCGCCGTCGCGATCATGGAGCGACTCTGCGATCTCCAGCCCGACGGCTATAACCTCTACAATCTGGCCTGCTCCCGGTCGTTGCTCTCGGGGATCGCGGCCCGGCCGGGTTCCGGCCTTTCGGCTGCCGACTCCGGCTCGCTGGGCGAACAGGCGGTCGACGCCCTGCGCCGCGCCGTCACCGCAGGCTTGCGGGACTTCGCCTTCATGCGCCGGGACCCCGACCTCGATCCCTTGCGCCCGCGGCCCGATTTCCAGTCGCTGATGATGGACCT
This sequence comes from uncultured Planctomycetota bacterium, assembly GCA_963815795.1. GTDB lineage: Bacteria > Planctomycetota > Planctomycetia > Isosphaerales > Isosphaeraceae > JAKAUH01. Next base: position 1,111,622 of record CAWFIC010000019.1, read on the forward strand.
CGAGTTCCCCGAGGAACCCTTCGCGAAATAGCCGCTTAACGAATGGACGGCGTACGTGGTTCGGCCTCGATGCCGGGCTGAAGCCTCGCTCCCCCTGACCTGCGGGAGTGGCTTGGGCCTCGACCCCCCCGTGCCCCCCCTTCTTAAGGGGGGGATGGGCCGCTCCTCTTGATCCCCCCCTTAAGAAGGGGGGGCAGGGGGGGTCGGGGCGGACGCAACGCAAGCGATCGGCGCTCTAACCCGCCGGCCATCCTCGGGCGGGCGATTCGTCAGGGCCTGGGTGCCGGCATCCGCACGTCGCCCAGGTTCTTCGTCTGGCCCGAGCGGAGACCGTCCCACACGACTAGCTCGCGATCCCCTCTCTCGTCGAAAAGGCGGAACTCGTAGCCGGGGAACAAGCCCGCGACACGGAACCGGCCCTCCTGATCCGTCGTGATGCGCCTTGGGAAATAGTCAAACCAGAAGAACTCCCACCCCTTCGGGTGGAACGACACCCCCAGTTCGACGCCGGCCCGCGGTCGCCCGTCGGCACCGACGAGTCGGCCCGCGACCGCCGCGCCGGGCTCCAGGCGCACCATGATGGAGCTGCCGTTCTCCTTCGGCCGCGGGGCCACTCCAACCAATCCCTTTTCCGGGTGGTGGAAGAAAACGTCGGCCCGGCGGGGGTTGAACCATCCTGTGAACTCGGCCGTCTTCATCCGGTCGCGCTCCCAGTAGCTCCGACCTACGCCCATGAAGAACCTCCGCGCCCCGGCCAGGGGCTGGCCGTCCGGCCCGAGCACCGTGCCCTTGAACCTCCAGCCCGGGTCGAGCGTTACGTCCCGCATCACCGAATCGACCCCTTTGGGTGGGTCGATCCGGGCGAGGGCGTTATAGTTGGTCGGGTCGAGAAGATGGTAGGGAGCCGTGCTCGGAGAGGGTCCCTTGATCCCGTACTCGTCATCCCGATCTGGGGCCCGGAGGTGATCGCCCGAGTGCCACATCACGGCGACCAAGCCGGGCCCTGGCAGGCCGACGACCCGGTAGGAGCCATCCTCGTTCGTTCGGACGCCGGCGCCGAGGCCCAAGACCGTACTATCGAAACCGGGATAGTCGCGCAAGTTCGGGTTGCTGTGCAGCGCGAAATACTCCACCATCCCCTGCAACGGCTGGCCCGTCACCTTCTCCGTGATCTTGCCTTCGATCCAGACGCCGCGCTTCAGCTCGATATCGGCGGTCACCGGGTCCAGTCCGGGGCTATCGGGAATGTCCTTATGGGCGAGGACGTACGGCTGGTCGCGGCCCGGGACGGCCATGATTTGGTTGCCCGCGCGCTTGGGGATGCCCGTCAGCCGGAAGCGGCCCTGGGCGTCGGTCGTGGTTCGGACGAGGTCGATGAAGCCATAGCTGTGGTCTTCGATGTTCGCCGCGCGGCTCCGGATCGTGACCCCGGACAGCGGCTTCTTGGTGTCCGCGTCGCGGACCACGCCGACGATCGGCTTGATCGGCGCGGCCGCGTGCCGGAAGTCAGCACCATCGTACTCCGTCACTTCGATGATTTTTCCAGGCCGCGTGAGCATGTGCAGATGCTCGCTCGCGATGGTCTGCCCGTCCAGTTGCGCCGCGACGAGCCGGTTGCGGCCGATGCCGGTCAGCCGAAAGCGGCCCGCGGAATCGGTCGTGACCTGCAGCGGCACGGCGATGGTGAACCGCGTGAGATACCGCTGCTCGAGCTCGAGGCGATCCCCTTTCTTGGCCTTAACGGCTTCGAGCCAGGGGCCAAGGTCTTCTCCGGGTGCCGCGTTGATTTGCATCAGGCGGAGGGTCACGCCCGGAACCGGCTTCCCCTCGAGATCGATGATCTGGCCGGTGATTGGCACGTCATCGACCGCCAGTCGAATCGTCAAGTCGTCCCTCTGACCTTCTGGCGAGACCATTACCCAGCCGGCGCCGTAGTTTGGTGCCGTGGCCGCGACGACGGTGTATTGATCCCCAAATTCCGCTTCCAGTACCGCGAACCGGAAGCGGCCGTCCGGTCCGGTCGTCGCATACTCGGGCGAGGGGGACGGTTCTTGGGGATAGCCCCACGCCGTCGTCATGTACAGCTTCGCACCCGGGACGGGCCGCCCGTCCGGCGCGAGCACCCGACCGTGAAAAGCGACTTTGCCGGGTGTAGCGAGCGGATTGGGTTCGGGCTGCGGGGCGGCGGTGTTGGCCTTTTGTTGTAGAGCAGGATTCGGTCTGGCGGCCAACTTCGGCGAAGGCGCCTGTTGGAGCGAGACCAGGGCGGCCGACGACCCCCAGGCGACCAGGCCGGCGGCCAGGATCGCCACCGACGCGAATGTGAGCTTCTGGAGCAACATCGTCTTGAGCACCTCCCGAGACAGGTCCTTCGCCGCCGCCGAGACGGCCCCGGCGGTCATCGCGTGGTTCACGGTCGCCATCGCCGCGCGCACGGTCGCCTGGCCCCAGGCCGCGGGCACCGCGATCTGGGCCTCGCGGAGGAACACCGCCCCCAGCATGCCGCCCTCGTGGGCCAGGCCCCGCCGGATCAGTCGGGCCTTGAGCCGCTCGCGGCCCTCGTTCAGCCGGCGCTGCAAGGTGCTCTCGCTCAGCCGCAATTCATCCGCGGCCCGCGCCCGGGGGATGCGCTGGAGGTCGCAGAGGATCAACGCCCGGCGGAGCGTCTCGGGCAACCGGGCGATCTCCTCGTGGAGTGTCTGCAACGTCTCGTCCGGGCCCGACGGCCCCGACACCGAGTTGGCCGCGGCCATCGCTCCGGCCCGCCTTTCGCACTGCCGCCGCCGCGCGGTGGCGGCATTGGCCCGCAGCGCCACGCGATAGGCCACCCGATACAGCCATGGCCCGAGCGCGACCCGGCCGCGGATCGTCCCCGATTTCTTGACGAGGATCAGGAACGTGGCCTGGAAGGCATCCTCGGCGTCGTTCGGATCCTTCAGGATGCCCCGGCAGACGCTCAGGACCATCGGCCCGTGACGCGCCACCAGGACCTCGAACGCCGCGGCGTCATCCCCAGCGGCGAAGCGCTCGAGCAGTTGCGAGTCGGCGAGTCCTGTGACGACCCCACCCGCGAACAGGCGGTTGATCTGCCGCAAGGCGGCGCCCAGTGTGTCGATGGCCATGTCTCCCGATCCCCTCCACTCGGGCCTCACCATATGTAAGACCTGAGCGAGGACCGGACCGCCATCTTTTTTTCGAGTTGCGCAGGGGCGGGCAATGTCAGCCCCGATGGGCCTCCCATGGTTGCCATGGTTGCCATGGTTGCCACTTCAGAACACGCCTAGGAAACGTGGCAAGCATGGGCGCCGGCGTCGAGATCGGGGCGGTCAGGCAACTCGATGGCGGCATCTGGCAAGCACCAATGGTAGCACGCGTCCTTGCCAAAACCCGATCGAATGCAGCGGACGGCCAGGGCAATGCGAGCACGGCGGAGAATCGGCTCGGAGAACGCCGCCTCCAACGCCGCTTGCTCGCATTCCCTCGCCAACTTCGGCCCCCCGGCGAGGAAGCCCCGCAACCACCTCTCGCATTCACGGCGACGGGCGCCCATGCCGGACGCGCCGGATTTGCCGGTCTTGACGGTCCGGCTCAGCGCGGCGTCGGCGTCCAGGTCGATCGTCTCCGGCAGCCACTCGACGAACTCGGCGGCGCCTTCGTCGCGGATGACGTAGGCCAGGCCCGGCTGCGGCGGCCCCAGGTTGCAGCCATTGTCGAGCATCAGTCGCCGCCGGCCGATCGGGTCGTCGGGGTCCGGGAGGAACATGAAGTTCGCCCGGCAGGTGCCGACATAATCGACCGAGTCGCGCACCCGGTACTTGCCGTTGGTGCAGGAGGCGCCCCGCTTGTTGTGGTGGGCGATCAGCACGACGGCCGCGTCCAGTTGACGGGGCATCTCCCGCAGCGGCCCCAGCGCCTGCCGGACATCGGCGTTCCGGCGAATGTAGGCCGAGATCGGATCGAAGACGATCAGCCGGCAATCGCCCAGCTCGGCGGCGGCGCGCTCGATCACCCGCAGGTCGCCCGGATGCACGGTCGGCATGCGCTCGCAGGCGACGATCCGCGTGCGGGGGCTGTCGGGATCCCCGTCGAAAGCCGGCTCGACGATCGAGGACAGGATCTTCACCCGCCCCATCTCGGCGCCGGCGGCCTGGAGGCGGGGGATGATGGTGCGCGGCGGGTCGTCCTCGGCAGAGAGCAGGATGACGCTGCCGCGGGGCGCCGTCGCCGGGGCGTCGGCACCCGGGCCCGGCAGCGGCCCGCCGCGGGTCACGGCCGCGGCCAGCGAGAGGGCCGCGACGCTCTTGCCCACCTTGGGATCGCCCGAGAAGAGGGTCGGCATCCCCAGCGGGATGCGCCGGGGCCAGAGCCACTCGACCCGCTCCGGGGCGATGTCGCTGGCGGAGACGATCCGGGCCGTCGGGCCATCGGCCAACGCCCGGTCGGCCGCCGATGGCTCGACGCCGATGACTTGGGCCAGCCGGCACATCGCGCGGGCCCGGCTCGCGGCCACCTCACTGTCCACGTTCCACGCTGTCATGAAGGTCGCTTCCTCTCGTCTTCGAGCCCGAACCGCACGGGGCGCCGCTACGCGTCTTCCGCATTCGCCGCGGCTCGGAGAACAGTCTCGCCAGTCGTCGCGATTTCGGTCTGGTTCCCGGAAGGCCAACGAGCCATCCTCGCTCGGTTGTCGGCGCCCACCTCGCACGATCCGGACTACTTAATCAACTCCTCCCATCGCCCCAGCTTCTCATTCTGACGATTTTCCCTAAGTAAGTCAATAGAAAGGCTTAGTATTTCTGCGAAACGCCCGCCAGGCGACCCGCCGAGACGCTTTGTCCGACCGATTGCCGGAGGACGATCGACGGATCGGATATGACCCCGGCACGGAAGAAGGTCACATACTAGTCCGAAGAACCGTAGTTGAAAGCCAATGACGCGATCACACCCTCTCCGTTCGCTGGATTGCCTCGCTTCACGCCGCCGGCCGGGCCATCAGCGGACGGCCGGTGTCCGTCCAGCGGAACGGCTGGGCGAAGACGCGATTGAAATACTCGATGAAGTTCACCACCTTGTCCTGCAGGTCCGCCCCCGAGGTGAACGAACCCCGGCGGATCACCTTCCGCATGATCACCCCGAAGACCACCTCGATCTGGTTGAGCCACGAGCTGTGCTTCGGCGTGTCCACGAACCGGATGCGGTGCCCGGGATCAGAGAGGAACGCCTGGCGGCTCGCCATCGACCCCAGCACCCCGCGCCGCCCCTTCCGCCCCAACGACTCGTCGATCCCACACGCCGCGGCCACCACGTGCACCAACGTCTCCGAGCAGTGGATGTTCAAGTTATCCACCACGAAGATCCACGACGCACTCGGGTCGGTCGCCACCGTCCGCTCGATGTGCCCGGCGAAGTCGGCCTCCGTCCGCGTCGGGCCGATCGTGCACGCGATCAACTCGCCGGTGGTCACACAGAAGTTGCCGATCAGGGTCAAGGTCCCGTGCCGCGTGTCCTCGAACTCGACCCGCTCGCATCGCTTGGCCATCATCGGCAGCGAGCGGGCGTCCCGCTCCAGCGCCTGGATGCCGGTCATCTCGTCGGTGCAGACCGTATGAGTCCGGTGGCGCCCCGCCAGCGCGGCGCTGCGCGGTAGGTGTCACAGACCGCCCGGACCTGCTCCTCGAACCGGTGGGGATCCTTCTCAGTGGTGTTGAGCCAGTACCGGCTCTCGTGCGGCTGCAGCGCCGCCTCACGGAGGTAGCGATTGACCCGGGTCGTCGAGATCGAGGCGACGATGCCCCGCTCGACGACCTCGTCGGCCAGTTCGTGGCCCGTCCAGTGGGTGATCGGCCGGCCGGACTGGGCGGGGGGCTCGCTGGCGACGGCGAGGACCTGAGTGACTGGCTCCGGGGTGAACTTGCCCGGGCGCCGGGTCGGGGCTCATCGGAGAGGATCGCTTCGATCGCCCGGCGCAAGTCGGCCCCGGTCTCGCGGCACTCCAACTCGGTGAGGTCGGCCCAGGCCGTGGCCCAGCGGCGGCGCCACCGCCCGACTCGGCGCCGCCCCAGGCCGACCGCGCGGGCGATGTCTTCGTTGCGCGCCGTCGAAAGCCGCGAGGACGACCGCGGCGCGTTGCCGGCGATGCGAAGGCGCGGTGACGGCCCGGCGGAGGGTGTGGAGGATCTCCTGTTGACGTTCGGTGATGACGATCTTGGCGGCCTTGCCCGGCATGATGCGCTCGCTCCTGGTGGTCGGGGCTCTCGGGAAGTCGGGCAATTCTAGCGGGACGGTCAACTTCGTGGGCCATCAACTACGGTTCTTCGGACTAGTTGGTTCCTTTCGCCGTCCGGCTCCGGTAAAAGGGGTATTTCATCGGAGACACCGCTCATTCCTTCCTTCTCCGGAGATCCCAACGATGTCGAGCGGATTGAGTCGTCGTGATTTACTGATCGCCGGCGGCGTGGCGTGGCTGGGCGCCGGCGCGATGAACCGGGTGCTGGCGCGTCCGCAGGGCGCGACCAAGAAGGTGCTCTTCTTCATCAAGAGCGCCGGCTTCCCCCACCCGGTCGTCACCCGCCGCGGCGGGAACCCCAGCCTCGCCGAGCAGATCCTCACCAAGGCCGGCAAGGAGCACGGCTTCGAGGTCGTCGCCACCAAGGACGGCCGGATGTTCGACCCGGACAAGATCGGCGAGTGGGATGCCTTCGTCTTCGAGACCACCGGCGACCTGACCACCGCGGGCGCCGGGGAGAAGAGCCCCCCGATGTCGCCCGACGGCGAGAAGGCGTTCTACGACGCCATCCGCGGCGGCAAGGGCTTCCTCGGCATGCACTGCGCCACCGACACCTTCGGCCAGCACCGGAAGCGGGGGGCCGATGACCCTTACATCCAGATGATCGGCGGCGAGTTCAACGGGCACGGCGCCCAGCAGGAAGTCGAGATCGAGATCGCCGACCCGAAGTTCCCGGGCATCGCGGACGGATACGGCCGCGCCGGCGAATCCTTCCGGATCCTGGACGAGTGGTACGCGCTGAGGCACATCCCCGATGACCTGCACGTCATCCTGGTCCAGAAGACCAAGGGGATGAAAGGCCCGATGTACCAGCGGCCCAACTTCCCGATGACCTGGGCGCGGAACTACGGCAAGGGCCGCGTCTTCTACACCTCGATGGGCCACCGCGAGGACGTCTGGGAAAGCCCGATGTACCAGGGGCTGCTGCTCGGCGCCCTGGGCTGGGCGACCGGCCGCGTGGAGGCCGACGTCGAGCCCAACGTCCGCAAGGTCACGCCGCACTACGATCAGCTCCACGCCTGAGGAGGCCTCGCTCGGGAGGGGCGACCCTCCGGGCGAGCCGCATTCACCGGGAGGGCGAGCCTCCGTGCGAGCCGGTATGAACATGGCTCGGGCGGAGCCTCGCCCTCCCCGAGTTTCGCCCCGCGGGACCACCCCATAGCGGAGCCGGGGTTGACGGCCGACCTCGAATGAGGGGAGGATCACCGACTGGCCCACGCCGCTACGATTTCGGCGGGAGCATCGATCCCCGGGGGAGAGGTTGAGGCCATGTCGAGCGTCGATTACGAACATCACCTCGCGTTCCCGAAGCTCAGCGAGGCCGAGGTCGAATGCCTGGCCGGACTGGCGAAGCTCTGCTCGTTCGAGGACGGCGAGACCATCTTCGAGGCCGGGCAACGCGGAATCTCGTTCTACGTCGTCGAGTCGGGTGGGATCGCGATCGTGGACGAATCGCGCGCCGAGCCGAAGACGATCGTCGTCCATGGCCCGCGCGAATTCACGGGGGATGTCTCGCTGTTGACCGACCGCCCCGCCGCCGTCTCGGCCTACGCCAAAGGGGCGTGCCGCGCCTACTGCGTCAGCCAGGCTGAGCTGCGCCGGGTGATCCAGGAGATCCCCGACCTCAGCGACAAGCTGCTCGAGGCGTTCCAGACGCGCCGGATCATGCTGGAACGATCCGGTTTCGTCGGCGTGCGCGTCTTCGGGCACCTGGGCGATCCGGACGTCACGGTCATCCGCGAGTTCTTCGACAAGAACAAGGTGCCGCACACCTGGATCGACGCCGATGAGCCGGAGGGACGGGCCGCCCTGGAGGCGCTGGAGGTCGGCGAGGATCAGTTGCCGTTCGTCGCCTGCAACCGGGGCACGCGCTCGCCACGCCCCACGGTCACCCGCCTGGCCGAGTGCCTCGGCCTCAAGCGCCAGATCCGCACCGAGCCCTTCGACCTGGTGATCGTCGGGGCCGGGCCGGCCGGGCTGGCGGCGGCCGTCTATGGCGCCTCCGAGGGTCTGGCCACCATCGTCCTCGACCGGTTCGGCCCGGGTGGTCAGGCCGGGACCAGCTCGCGGATCGAGAACTACATGGGGTTCCCGGCCGGTCTGACCGGGGCGGATCTGGCCAACCGGGGCTACCTCCAGGCCCTGAAGTTCGGGGCCGAGCTCGTCGCGCCGGTCGAGGTCCGCTCCATGAGCTGCGAGGACCGCATCCATCGGCTCGTCCTCGACGACGGGCAGGTGGTGCGCGGCCGGACGGTCCTCATCGCCACCGGCGCCACGTACCAGCGCCTCCCCGTCGCCGAGAGCGAGCGCTTCGAGGGAGCGGGGCTCTTCTATTCCTGCACCTCGGTGCACGCGCGAGCGTGCCGGAACGGCCGCGCCGCCGTGGTGGGCGGCGGCAACTCGGCGGGGCAGGCGGTGATGTTCCTCGCCGAGCATACCGCCGGCGCCGCGCTCCTGTTGCGCGGAGACGACCTGCGCAAGAGCATGTCCGACTATCTCGCCCGCCGGATCGAGCGTCACCCGAAGATCGAGGTGCTCAAGAACGTCGAGGTGGACAGCGTGGAGGGCAATGGCTGCGTCACGGGGCTCCGGCTCCGGGGCGCCCGGGACGGGAGTTCCCGCGACCTCGATTGCTCGGCGGTGTTCGTCTTCATCGGCGCGAAGCCCAGGACGGACTGGATGCCCCCGAGCATCGCGGTCGATTCCAAGGGCTTCATCCTCACCGGGGCCGATGCCGCGAGATCCGACCGCTGGCCCCTGACACACCGCGAACCGTGCGCGGTCGAGACCACATGCCCGGGGGTCTTCGCCGCGGGGGACGTCCGGAGCGGTACGACCAAGCGGGTCGCGTTCGCCGTCGGTGACGGAGCCCTGGCGGTCACCTGCGCGCACCGGGTGCTCGCGGAGATCTGATCGAACCGCCGGGCCGGAACGGATGGTTGGATCCCGCGATCGGCACCGCGGAGCACCTCGGGCAAGGCGGCCGGGGTCGGCGCAACCAGCGAGCTCAGGAACGCCAGCACCACCCTGGCAGGTCACTGCTCGCCAAAATAGCCGATCCAAGCCAGGTCGAGCACCTCGGGAGTCAGCTCGAAGGACCTGCCCTGGAAGCGGCAGATGTCGCAAGCCCGCTCGATCAGGTCGCGCGGCTCACACGAGCGCGGTTGCCGGTCCTGCGCGGTAACGCTCCAGCAGTTGGGCGATCAGCTCGGGAGCGATGGCGATCCCCCGGTGCTTGGCATAGAGCTGGAAAATCTGGGTGTATTGTTCCGGGGTGGGCGACCCCAGATAGACTCGATACCCCAGCCGGCGCAGAAAGGCCGGGTCCGTGACCATGTCGGGGCTGAGATTGGTGGCGATGATCAGCACGTGGCGTAGCGGCAACTGGATCTTCTGGCCGGTGCGGAGCGTGAAATAGTCGATCTGGTACTCCATCGGCGTGATGAAGCGATTGAGCAACTGGTCGGGTGAGACGCGCTCGCGCCCGAAGTCATCGACCAGGAACACGCCGCCGTTGGCCTTGAGATGTGGAGGCGCCTCGTATTGGTGCAGCGAGGGGCTGTAGATCAGGTCGAGGGATTCGAGCGTCAACTCGCCACCGACCACGACCAGTGGACGACGGATTCGAACCCATCGTTGATCGACCGTCCCGGACGGCTCGCCGCCGCTCTCGACGCGCCGATGAGCCTGCTCATCGAACAGACGGATCACGTCGTTGCCCACGCTGATGGCGTAGGGGATCCAGTAATTGCCGGGAAGGGCGGCGTGGAGCTTCCGGCCGACGCTGCTCTTCCCGTTTCCCGGGGGGCCGAAGAGGAACAGGCTACGCCCGGAGGAGACGGCGAGGCCGGCGAGCTCCATGGCTCTCGGTGAGATGACCAGTCCCGAGAGGGCCGCGGCCACGCGCTCCGGCGGCACCGGCGGCGTGTGCGCGAATTGCCAGCGGAGCATCGCGGCATAAGACTCCAGGCTCACGGGCGCCGGGCCGATGTAGCCGCAGATCTCCATCAACCGCGATGCACGCTGGCGGCCCTCGTTGGTGATCCGGTAATGGTGACCGCCCGAACCGGTCTCCCAGAGCTGCTCCACCGCCCCGTCCTGGCAGACCCGGTCCAGCACCTGACGAGCGAGCGACGGGGACAGGTGAAGACGTTCGCCGACCCAATCGGTGGTGAATCGGGTATCGGTGAAGCCCCACTTCACCAACAGGTCAGTCAGGACGTGAGGTTCCAGCCCGGTCGCCGCGATGTCTTGCGGGGGCTTGGGCGCGATCAGGTTGCCCACCCGGTGCAGAGCCGGCAAGTGCGGGTCTTTGGGAGGGGCGTCGGCAGCGCCGTCATTTGTCAGCGTGTTTGGCATGACGTTGCGTTCCGAGCATCAGGTTGGCGTGATTCAAAGGAACAAGCAGACGTTGTGTCGCTTCGTCACGACAGGCTCACGCCCGAGCTCAGCAGATCCGGCATCCCGCGGACCACCCTCATTTATATCAGGAACCGGCTTCGCCTGGAAGTACTGTGTCTCCGGACAGGGGTTTGCCCCAATCGTCCTCGGAGAGGGGCGTGATGCTCTCCGGCCCCGAGGATTCTCCGTCCCTGCGTCTCGATCCGCCCGTCCGGCGAAGCGATCGGAGCGGGCGGGCCGGTCACCCTCACGGACCGGGACCGACGGACCGGAGACCGGGAACGAGAGAATCACCGGACCCGGGGCCGATTTGAACCTGAAGCCGCGATCTCGGGGATGAGCCCGGTATACGGACCCTGCCCGGACCGCCCGGCCGTCAGGGCGATCTCAGGAACCTCCGCGTTCCGGCCCGTCCCCGCTCCGGTCCCCACGTTCCGGTCCCGGATGTCCCCGTTCCGACCCGTCGTGATCTGTCCCGATCCCTGCGATCCGTGGAGTGAATGACCGATTTCCCCTGCTCCGCTGATCGGCCTGCTGTCGCGAGAGGAAGCGCTGGGGTAGAATGCCATGGAGGAGGGCGAATCCATGACGATCCTGACCCCCGAGCAGAGTCGGGAAGTCCATCGAGCGGGAGATCGTCCCGTCGAGGTCGAGGACCCGATCACTCGAGAAACCTACGTCCTTGTCAAGGCTGCGGTCTACGAGAAGCTCCGCGAGTTGGTCGAGGTCGAGAAGATCGATCCCTCGTTCTTCGAGTACGGCGAGTTCATCCCGCGGACGTCATGAAGATCCTTGATCGCTTACCGTATCACGAGAAGCCGACGCTTCTCAGTTTCCGCGACGGCGCCGTTGACATCCGCGCGTACCAGATCATTGTCTGGGTCCGGCTGCGCAACCTCTTGTTCCCCACGATCCTCGACACGGGCCATTCCCACAACTTCTCGATACCTGAGCGCCTCCTGAAGGACTGGGCCGGTGTGGAGTCCCTGGAGCCGATCGGGGAGATCGAGGTCAACCGTCAGCGATCGACCCAGTACCGGGCCGACTTCTGGATTCATCGGAATCGGCCGGGGCGTCGCGCACCCGTTGACGTGGCGTTTCACCTGGAGATGGGCCAGGGTATCACCGTCGTCCCGGAGGGAGCGCCGAACGCACCTCGGCTCCCTCTGCTCGGTCTTCGGGCCATCTCGCGGAACCGGTTAAGGCTCACGATCGATGGCGCGCGTCGGGCGGTCTCGTTGAGCACCGGGGGTTGGCTCTCGAGGTGGGTTCGAGCGTCCGTCTGAAGGCTTTGGGGTCGGCCGAAGACAGGGACTGTCCGGATCGGACCGAGGAGAGACGTGCCTCGCTTGACAACCGGCCTGCCCCGAGTGCCGAGCGGAGGTCTCCCGAACCAGTGTCCCGACCCGCCCGTCCGGCGCGGCGAACGGAGCGGTCGGGCCGGACGCCTTGACGAACCGGGGCCGACGGAACGGATACCGGGGACGAGAGATTCACAGGACCCAGGTCTGATCGGAAAATGTAACTGCGATCGCGGGGATGAGCCCACGACGAGGGCCTTGCCCGCACCGCCCAGCCGTCAGGGTTGACTTAGAAATGTCTCCGTTCCGCGTTCCTGTCCCCGTTTCGCGTTCCGGACCTCTATCGTGCGACACCCTGTCCGCAGCGGCGACCCCGCGATCCGCTCCACAGTTGACGTTACTACAAGCTTCCACTCATTATATACTCCATCGTTTTTCATCGACCATCCGCCTAACATCGCGCTCCAACTCCTGAAACGCCGAGAGCCTTCGTAGCGGGGAGAAATCGTCGAGCGATCGAGCAATCAGGCGGACTCTGCCTTTGGGATCAAACGATTTGCGACGTCGCCCAGACAACTCGCTCGCGGTAATCAATAACTCGTGAAGCAATCGCTTCGGGTCGGGCTTGTCTTCCAGGTTCGAGACGAGCGGAAGAGTCAGTTGGACCTTTCCGTTGGGGTTACCTGAGGCGCGTCGGATCGCGGCTTCATCGAAGAGCAGCCATGCTTCGGTCATACGAACTGGTATGACGCAAACGTGGGGAAGGTCCAGCTTGTCACCCAGAGATTCGACGGCCTTTTGAATCTCCTGCCGGCGCACGCCATGGGGGTCTTTCTCGGCATCACGATGGACGAATAGCGAATCGCACGGATAAGCTTCCAGCGCAAACTCGATTTTTCTCGCCAGGCCTCTTGGGACCTCGCGACAACGCCGGGTATCGGCGTGGACCACATTGATACCGATGCTTCCGCAATGTGCTCGCGGGAGCCACTCGAGGATGGGGATCAGCATTTCGCCATTCGATGGTCCATCGGTCACCAGCGTGAACCGAAGTGCTCTCGTTCCGAATCATCACCAAATTGAAGTAGACGTTGCATATCATCGCGGTCGATTACGCGGCGGCGCTTTCGCAGAGTCTTCACGGGGGTGGATCGGCCATTTGGCGACGGTGCCTTCTCTACATCGGAATCGACTTCATGCGCCGGGCGCGGACCGCTCAGATAAACGAGAATATCGGAGACTTTAGCACCATCGCCGGGGATTTCAGGATGACGGAGCTTGGTCCGAGCCGTAAACTAAGGGGGAAGAGCCTCTTGCTCAGGAGGGCGACGCCATGCTCTGCCCTGCAGTCTACCCGCCGGACCCCACCTTGGGCATCACCGATCCCCAGATGCTCCCGGACCCGAAGGTCGTCCCGCGCAGTCGGAATTACCCGCATCGGCCGTGTCCGAAGTGCGGCAAGTCTTGCCCTCGGGATCGGGTCCGGACCCGCACCCTGCATGATCTCGGCGATCCGTTGGGGGGCGGCCCCGTGACATTCACCTCACCTATTCGCAACACTACTGCGTCCGGTGCCAGCACTACTTCACCGCCGACATATCCGGCCTGGCCGCACCCAAGGCCCGCTACACCCATCGGGTCGTGGCCCTGGCCGTCCGGCTGGTCTTCGAGGACGGCTTACCCTATCAGGCCGCCAGTTGGCACCTCTGGCGCGACCACCGCGTCTTCGTCCCCTTCGCCACCATCCAGAACTGGGTCGAGGCCGGGGGAAAAAAGGCGGCCGACCGGATCGGGACCGACTACCTCGATTGGGCCCTCGACGGCTTCTCGGGATACATCGCCGCTGATGAGTTATATGACGGCCCCTTCTGCGTCCTGTCGATCGTTCAACAACCGCGCCTTCAGGCGGCTCTGTTACGAGGTCCTCGACCACGCCCCGACTCACCGGGATATCCGGAGGTTCTTCCGCCGCTTCCGGGCGGCCCTGACCGGCCGGGGGTTGACCCTCCGCGGAGTCACCACCGACGGTTCGGACCTGTATCCACGGCCGATCTCCGAGGTCTTCGGAGCCGTGGAGCATCAGGTCTGTCGCTTCCATATCCTGGCGGAGCTGAACAAGGCCGTCCTCCGCGCCATCGCTCGGGTCCGCAAGCACCTGGCCGCGCAGCAGCCGGAGCTGCCGCGCGGGCGCCCCGGCACACCGGAGGCGAGACGGAAGGCCCGGCGACGCCGGCATCTGCAACGGAAGGTCGGGGACCTGTTCGAGCATCGCCATCTGTTCGTGAAGCGGCACCTCGCGGAGGGTGAGCGCCAGATACTCCGACGCATCACTCGGGGTTTGCCTCAGTTGGGGGCCCTCCGACGAGTGGTGGAGGAGATCCACCGGTTGTTCGACCGCCGGTGCCGCACTGAGACGGCCTTGAGGAAGCTGGCTCGGCTGCGGGCTCAGGTCCACCACTTCAAAGGGATGAGACCGATCTTCCAGAAGCTCGAGTCCCCCGACTTGGAGAAGGCCCTGACCTTCCTCGACGACAGCCTGCTGGGTTCGACCTCCAACGCGGTGGAACGGGGCAACCGCCGGCATCGCAAGATGCAGAAGACGGTCTACCGGGTCCGAACTCAAGCGACGATCCGCGGCCGGATCGCCCTGGACATGTTCCGCGAGATCCAAGGTCCGCCCCGCGCCGAAACGATGAAGGTACTCCACCGCGCCAGGCTGCGATAATCCCCGGCGATGGTGCTAAAGTCTCGAAAATCGCCCTTCCGTACCCCTTCGGCAGGTTCATTTCCTTTTGTCCGCCACGTCTCGGGGAGCGCGGCGAAATGGACACTCTGGAAGCGCTGGCCGTCTCTGACATTCTCGCGAAGCTGCGCGAAGAGCAGAGAATCCTCGTCAACCTCGCTGACGACCGCTGGCGAATGGGTATTGATGATGACTTGTCGAAGTGGATTGTCCGAGCCGATAGGGTCGTCTGTCCCGGTAGCGATCTCTTTGAGGAGCCTGAGCATCGCGGGTATGCGTTCTGGGTGGATGCCGTTCTCGGGCTCCTCCAAACAGAGGACTCCTTGGGCGACGGGATCGAGCTCAATGACCGCCAGAGCGAGAAAGCGGAGGGTACCGTCCGACAGCGCCCGGGCGGGATGCTTAGTACGGTCCTTGCCGCTAGCGACGAGTGTCTAAAGCTCGCGTTGCGGATCAACGTCAACGTCTACTTCGCGGACGTCGTCAATGAGATCCGCGAGGCGATTGGCGATGTGGCCGTAGATAGTCGATGGATCGGGTCCGGGAGAGCGTTCCCCAGGCGGAATCAACGGCATCGTGCCACCATGTGCTAGATGGAAAAGGGTGGCAGCGAGATGTGCGCCATCGCTCCCCAACCGGGGCGGGGTCGCGAACGTGTCGGGTTCGCGGAGCGCGGCCGGTTCGAGTTGCAACCGACGCCAAGATTGCATCTCGCGACGAGCAAGCACGGCCGTGCGAGTTTCAGCCGCATTTACCGACGAGAGAACTGTTCGGGGAGGCGTCGAGGCGAGGAACGGGGCAGGCCGACCGCCGCCGCTTCCTCCGCGATCCTGGTGCAGCTGGATAATCGCCGGTTCCCGTTCCGTGGAGATCAGCGGTACGGTTCGGCGCCCTTGCAATGCGGATTGACGCCATTCCTTCGTAGAATCAAAGAGCAAATGCTGACTGGCATCGGTAATATTGATATGCTTAAGCTCTTCCTTGCGCAGTTCGAGTCCGCCGGAGGAGACGTTTCCGTCGGTTTTCCGGAGCGCGAGTTCGAGGGAATAGCGCAGAAAGGTGATGGTAGCCTTGGCTTTCTGGCCGAGATCGTCAGCCCCAGATTTTGGTATGATCATTTCAGCCATGAATGACATCGTCTCGTCGTCGCTTCTGCCGACGCGATGAAAGAGATTGGCGACGTCAGCCGTTCGCCCTTCGCGGATCGACTTCGCCGCCTCCATGAGCGGCAACTCGGCGAGTGCGCTCAGAAAGCCGATCGCGTCGAAGAGGTTCGACTTTCCCACTCCGTTCGCGCCTGCGATGCAGGTGAATGGGCCGAATCGAACATCCACGTTAACGAGATTCTTAAATCCAGATACCTTCAGTCTGGTTAGCATAGTACGCTTTCGATCACAAGATGCCCGCCGAGGCGGCCAGAACCAACGGGTGGGTGGTAAGCGTGACCTGCATCATTATAAGCGGCTTGGGACGAAGATGCAGCTCCTTCAATGGAGGTCACATCCCGTTGAAACTAATCGTAGAACGGACGGCGATCGGTGTCGTTTCAGACGGCGATCGGTGTCGTTTCATCTCTTCCCGCCGAACCGGCCCGATCCCTTCGTTCCGGAGCCGACGGGCGATGCGGGCCGATCGCTCGATCGATGCGGATGGGGTCACCGTCACGCGCAGGGCGAAGATGAGGATCGCGGGCTGTCCGGCCCGCCGGCCTGTGTCCGACGGCCCCGACCGACGGACCGGCGGGGGCATCCCCGGCCCGGCATGCGGGCGGCCCGCCGGGATCGTTGTCAGTGGTCCGTACGGTTCGGAGGCCGTCAGTCGGTCCGGCGTGGCCCGCTCCGGTGCGGGCCGGGCCGCATCGGAGCGGCGGAAAGGGGCGTGACCGTCTTGGATGCCCCTCGGGATCTCTGACCTTCTCGGGTCGTCCCGCGGCCGGCTCCGCCGGGCGCCGACCCTATTTGCCGAAGAGGTCGGAGTGTGTGCCGGTCTCGCCCAGGATCAGCTTGCCGCCGTCTTTCTTGTGGATCAGGACCCAGTCCGGCTCGACGTGGCAATCCCGCCACCCTTTCCGATCCCCGGCGAGGGGATGATCTCTCTGGTTCGGAGGCAGGGGCTGATGGGTCCGCAACAACCGGATCACCGCATGGAGTTTCTCCAGGCGCTTGCCCCGCTTCTCCATGCGTTTGAGGCCTCGATCGAATTCTGAGGTCGTTTCGAGGATCAGGGGCGGAGGTGGCTCGGGGGCCTCGGTCTCCGGCTCGGTCTCGGGCTGGGACTTGGGCTTCCGCTTATTCCTGGCCAAGCTTGATCCCCAGCTTCCTGAACAGGTCGTCTTCGTCGTCGTAGCACGTCAGGTTCTTGCCTTCGTCGGCATCGCGGAGAGCCTCGCGAGTCCGCGAGTTGGGGGTATGCGATTGGGTGCACGGCGCGGAGTCGTCGGCCGAGCCCGCCTCGGATGCGGCCGGCGCTTCCGGGGGCGCAGCCTCCTCGGTCCGGGCCTCTTCGGGGCCGATCACCTTTTCGATGACCGGGGCTTTCACTCTTGTGGTATCAGGCTTCTTGCGTGCCATCTTGTCGGCCATGATACACCGCCTCCCGTCGCAAGAGGCTTCGAACGCCCGGATTGTATCGGTCTTCTACGCATGTTCGCCCCGAACATCACCGATTTTCCGGGATTCCGTTCGACGAGTCCATCCCATCCGGCCGGCGGGGGCACTCGGTACTGGTCCGCGCTGTCTGCCGTGGGACGAAGACCAGGGACGCAACGAAGGTTGACACATGTCCCGACCACCCTGTGCCCGCTCGCCGGCCCGCCCCCGGCCGGCCCGTCGGCCGACCGACTCGACCCGGACCGGACGGGGACCGATGGGCCGGGCGGTCGGAATCATCGAATGCGACCGAGACTCGATTTCCTTTCCGACGGCGTCGACCGGCGGGGGCATCCCCGGCCCGGCCGCCGGTCGGCATGCCGAGGGAAGGCGGAAAGGAGGCGGGACCTAAAGCCTGAAATCGGCTGCCGACGCCTTTCCTCATCGCAATCCGACCCTTCAGGGATGCGCGGTCGGATCCTCGACGGCCAGTCTTTCGGCCGTGGCGGCGGCGTTGAGCTCTCGATCGGCCGAGACCAACGTCACCGGCCCGAAGCCGTCCTCTTGATTGAGTCGGTTGATCTCGAGGGCCGCGGTCAGTTGTACGGCGTCATAGGCCCTGAGGCCGCGCTTGCGAGCCACGGACATCGCCTTCGTGAAGAGGGCAGGGCTCAGCTCCAGCACGTTATAGCGCTGGGAGAGGTGCCGGCGGAAGTGCCCGATGATAGGCCGGCCCTGGGCGGGAGAGAGGTGGCCGCCGCGCTGCCTCCGTGTGATGGCGGCGAAGACCTCGACGGCCGTAACGCGGGCGATGTAGAGTTCGTGGCCGGCGCCGAGACGGGTCAAGGAGCGCACCCAGGCGCTACCGGTTTCATTGACATGACGTTTCACGAGCGCCGAGGTATCGAGGAAAAGATCCATCTCAGCGGCGCTCGCGGATGACGGTCTCGGAGAGGGGTTCGCCCTGGATATCGATCGGTTGGTCGTCGGGATCCTCGAAATCGGCGGCGGTGTCGGGGAGTTGGCTCATCAGGCCCATCCCGATCAGGCGGCGATGGAACTCCTCCTTGGAGCGCGGCTTCTTCGGCCGAGCCGGCTCGACACGTCCGGTCCGACGCTTGGGCGCGGCCGCTTCCTTGGGCATGGCTTCCTTGAGCCGGGTGAGGGCATCGCGGATCACATCCGCTTTCCGGGCATAGCGTCCGGTGCGGACCGCATCATCGACGAACTGCTCGAGATCCTTGGGCAAACTGATCGCCATCGCACCGTTTCTCCTTCCATCTTCAGCTTTCCAAGGTCGCCGGGATCCGTCGATTCTCGGGCAAATGCCATCCAGAGTAAAGGTCACCCTTGCGCTCCGCGGTCGGCCGGGTGGGCGTCTCGAAAGTGGGTGGAAAATCTCGTAGAACAGAGGTCTTGGATGCGTCATCCCCGATTCACTAGTCCTTTGTTCACGGAGGGTCCCCACCATGTCGTTCGCCCATCTCCCCGAGGAGCAGGCCCGCCGCGCCGAGCAGTTGTTCGAGTCGCTCAAGGCCGCCTCCGAACACGACCTTCGCGCGATCGCCGAGTTGCTCGCTATCAAGCCCGACCATCAACTCTTCGGCGCCACCGAGTTCCAGGTCCGCGACCTGGTCCATCGCCTGGGAGCCAAGGCCCTCCAGACCGCTGCCGAGCAGCGGAAAAAAGGGGGTACCGAGGCTCCAGCCTGACCTGCCCCCACTGCCACCAGGACACCCGCTTCAAGGGTTATCGGAAAAAGGGCCTCCTCTCGGCGTTGGGCCCCCTGACCATCGAGCGGGGCTATTACCACTGCCCCCACTGCCATCACGGCCACTGTCCCGGCGACGCCGCCTTCGGCCTGGATCAGAGCGACCTGACCGCCGGCGCCGCCGAGTTGACCACCCTGGCCGGGACCCTGGACAGCTTCGCGCTGGCCGCCGAGGTGATCCTGCCCAAGATGAGCGGGTTGTCGCTGGCCGAATCGACCGTGGAGCGGGCCACCGAGGCGATCGGCGGCGAGCTGGGCCGGGCCGTGGAGGCGAAGGTCGCCTTCGGTGAGACCCGGGCCTGGGACTGGCACAAGGACGCCGAGGGGATGACCTGCGCCTACGTTTCGATCGACCTGACGGGCCTCGCCAAGCAGGGCCCGGGCGGGGCGGCCGCCGAAGGGGAGATGGTCGCGGTGGGGATGGTCTACAACCCGGTCCCCGCGGAGCGCCGCCAGTGGGCCGATCCCGAGGGGCGGCGGCCCGCCTGGCAGGCGCGGTATGTGGCCAGCCTCGAGGGCCAAGAGGCCGTGGCCGAGCCGTTGCGCCACACGGCCGGCCGGGTGGGGATGGGCGGCGCCCAGCGATGGATCGCCGTGTGTGACGGCGGCGCGGGGCTGGAGGACCTGCTGCAGCTCCACTTCGGCCGGCTCGATGTGGTGATCCTGGACTTCTACCACGCCAGTGAGCACCTGGGGGACTTCGCCAAGGCCTGGCACCCGGGTGACGCGGCGGCGGCCGAGGCGGCCCACGCGGCGTGGTCGCACCGGCTGAAGCACGAGGGCGGACCGGCGATCCTGGCCTGGCTGGAGGGCCTGGACCTCGCCGGGAATCCCCGGGCGCGGCCGGCATGGGAGGGGGTGGTGACCTACTTCCGCAACCAGTGCCATCGGATGGACTATCCGAGCTATCGGGCCAAGGGGTGGCAGATCGGCTCGGGCCCGGTGGAGGCGGCGTGTAAGACGGTCATCGGCCGGCGAATGAAGGGCTCGGGGATGCGGTGGGGCCACGAGGGGGCCGATGCGGTCGGCCATCTGCGAGCCCTGCTCTTGAGTGAGCAGGGACAATGGGATGCGTTCTGGGCCAACCGCCGGGTCGCCGCGTAGCCGTTTACCCACTCGTAAGACGCTCACCCCGGTCGGCCCGATGCGGGCCCCTGCGCTCGCTGTCCACTCCGCGTCCGGCCACCCGCCCTGGCCGGCCCGCTCCGCCGATACCACCCGCTACGTTGGCCCCGCCGGCGTGCGCCGGGCCACGAGGAAGGCCGAGGGGGGAATCGGGCGGAAAGCGGTGTCGTTCGAACTTCTCCGGGCCGATGAGTCCAGCCCGCTTCGCTCCGGTCCGGAGCCGACAGGCGATGCGGGCCGGTCGTCCGATCGATCCGGATGGCGTCACCGACACGCGCAGGGCGATGATGAGGATCACGGGCTGTCCGGCCCGCCGGTCGGTCTCCTACGGCCCCGACCGGCGGGCCGGCGGTGGCTTCCCCGGCCCGGCCGGCGGCCGGCCCGTTGGGTCAGTGGTCAGTGGCCACTGGTCCGTGCGGGCGGGAAACCGCCGGTCGGTCCGGCGCGTGGCGGTCTGGAAAGACGCGATAGACGGTTTCCTATTCGTCGGCCTGCTTCAGGGCGTTCGCGATCACGTCGTCGCTGACGCGGAGGCCGGCTCGACGAAGTTCCTCGATCAGGGGGCGAGCCGCAGTGATCCGGCCGATCCGCTTGGCGAGGATCACGATACCGAGGGTCCCGATCAACGGGATGCCGTGCGCCAGGGCACATCGTCGCCCGGCCAGATCGTCGATGACCACCTCGCAGTCCGTGCTCCCCAGCGCCAGCGCGAGCACCGACTCTTCCCCGGCGTCGAGCTTCCACTGACGCACGGAGGCCGGGACCGGGTCCGACACTGTCACGACCTCCCAGCCGGAGTCATGGATCGCCCGGACGGCAGGGTCGGAGGGATCGAGACACGAGACCTCCTGAAGGACGGGCCGCGGGACGACCACCTCCACGCCTTCGGCGGTGAGGAGGTCAATCGTTCCGATCTTCGTGAGGAGGATGAGCGGCGATGCGTTGACGATGCGCCTGGTAGGCACGCTCCACCTCCTCCTCGAGCTCCTCGGCCGTCACCTGGCAGGCTGGGACCCCGGCTCGGCCAAGAGCCTCGATGAACTCCCAGCGATTCAAGCCGGCGAGCTCGGCGCCGCTCCCCTGCGAGATCAGGCCGCGGCCATAGAGATGGATCGCCATGGCCAGACGAGCCTCCCGACCGATTTCCTCGGGGCTCTCGCCCAAGCCCTCCAAGAGGGCATCGGGGACGTGGACCGTGATCGTCATCGCTCCCTCCTGCCGCGCTCCTTTGACCCGAGAGGCGTTGGAACCGTGTTCAATCTGATCGTGAGTATACACCATCACCCAAGGCCGAAGAATGGCGAGGCAACGATTTTCGGCAGATGCCCGGGCCGCCCGGCTCCCGCTCGCCGGCCCGTCGGCCGACCGACTCGACCCGGACCGGACGGGGACCGCGGGGCGAGGCGGTCGGGATCATGGAATGTCATCGAGACTCCGTTTCCTCCCCGACGATGCGGACCGGGCGGCATCTTCCGCGGCTGACCCATATGGCGGCATGCAGCGGCCGAGAACGAAGTCAGTTGGGTTCGCAGTCCGAGTCGATGACGTCGCCGACGGCCTTGATGATGCCTCTCAATTGCGCGGCATCGAGCCGCCCGATCATCCCCGAGGCGATGTTGACCTCTCCCTTCTCCAGGGCATAGATCGCCTCACACTGCGCCACGCAGTCCCTCGGCATGCCGAACTCACCTGCCTGGAACGGCACGCAATTCGGCATCGTGGCGCGGAAGGCCAGGCGAGCCGTCGTGCAGAGGGCCATGACAACGTCGTTTCCCTGGTTCATGCCTTCTCGTGAGACAACGATACCGGGACGGCGTCCGGACGCCAGGTTGACCCAATAGATCTCGCCCGGCTTCATCAGTAGGGATCCTCCTCCGCCCAGGAAGCTACCGCTCGCCGGCCGAGTTCCGATCGGGCCGCTCGTTCGCGGATGTCGTCCAGCATCTCCTGGAGGACCGATTCCGTGCTTTCTCCTCGAGCCGCCAGGACGACGATGACTTCCCCGTCCAACTCCGGGACGAACGCGCGGACGGGGTATCCTTGCTTCAGGACGCTGGTTTGTTCGTCGGTCAGCTCGATCATGGTCACCTCCCTGGAAGGAGTGATATCGGACCCGAGGCCGAATGGCATACCAGGCCTCGCGATCGCGGGTCGCTCACGGCCCGGGCTGCTCGAAGACAACGGCCCCGTTGACGATCGTCATCACGACGCGGGCCGCGAGTAGTTCCTTGGGAGTGACCCGGAACAGGTCGCGGTCGACGATCGTCACGTCGGCACGGAGGCCGGGCTTGAGGACCCCCAGGCGATCCTCGGCGAAGGCTGCGAAGGCCGAGCCGGCGGTGTGCGCGCGGAGCGCGTCGTCGAGGCTGAGGCGATGCTCGGGGTGCCAGCCGCCGGGCGGGCGGCCGTCGGCATCCTGCCGCGTGATCGCCGCGTACAGGCCCCAGAACGGGTTGACGACCTCGACGGGGAAGTCGCTGCCGAAGGCCAGCGGGACGTGGGCGTCGCCGAACCATCGCCAGGCGTAGGCACCGTCGACTCGGCCGGGGCCGAGCCGTGCGTCGGCCCATCGCATGTCGTCGCTGGCGTGCGACGGCTGCATCGAGGCGATCGCGCCCAGCTCGGCGAAGCGGGCGACGTCCTCCTTGCGGACGACCTGGGCGTGCTCGATCCGCAGGCGCGGATCGCGCGCCTCGGGCACGGCCTTCCGCGCCGCGGCGTAGGCGTCGAGCACGAGGGCATTTCCTTTATCCCCGATGGCGTGCGTCGCCACCTGCCAGCCGTGGCGCAGGGCCGCGGTCGTCGTCGCTTCGAGCACCTTGGGGTCGATCAGGAGCAACCCCGAGTTGCCCGGGTCGTCGTGGTAGGGCTCGAACAGCAGGCCGCCGCGCGAGCCCATCGCGCCGTCGATGAAGAGCTTGATGGCCCGCATCTCGAACCGGGCGCCGTCGGGTCCGACCTGCGGGCGCCGGCTGACGTACTCGACCTCACCCCCCGAGGGCGGCGAGGCCATGGCGTAGATCCGGATCTTGAGCCGGCCGTCGCGGTCGAGGTCGCGATAGACGTCGGCGGTGCGCCGGGAGATGCCGGCGTCGTGGACCCCGGTCAGCCCGGCGCGGAGGGCCAGGTCCTGGGCCGCGAGCAGCCGGCGGCGGACGTCGAGCCGCGTCAGGCCGGGCACGGCGCGGCCGACCAGGCCCATCGCGCCGTCGATGAAGACGCCCGTCGGGTTGCCGTCCTGGTCGCGGAGGATCTGGCCGTCGGGAGGGGCCTTGGAGTCCTTCGCGACCTTCGCTCGTCGCATGGCCTCGGAGTTGGCCCAGCCGGCGTGACCGTCCACGCGATGGAGCCAGACCGGCCGGTTCGGAGCGACTGCGTCGAGCACCGCGGCGGTCGGGAACGCGCCGCCCGGCCAGAGGCTCTGGTCCCAGTTCCGGCCGGTGATCCACGAGTCGCCGGGCTTCGCGCCCAGGCGGGCCTTGACCCGCCGGGCGACCTCATCGAGCGAGGCGACCCCGCGCAGGTCGATCTCGTCCTGGGTGGCCCCGAGTTCTTCCATGTGCCCGTGGGCGTCGATCAGGCCCGGGATGGCGAAGGCATCCGTTCGGTCAACGACCCGCGTCGCCGGGCCGCGGAGGCGGAAGACCTCGGGTTCCGATCCGACGGCGGCGATCGCGCCGCCGCGGATGGCCAGGGCCTCGGCCCAGGGACGCGCGGGGTCGCCGGTCCAGATCCGCCCGACCTTGAGGATCAGCTCGGCCGGGCCGTCATGATGCAGCCGAAGGGCCCGTCCGGGCAGCTTCCCGCCCGGTTCGGGCGACGATCGGAGCCGGCCGTCGGCGATCATCGCGACGCCGTTGACCAGCAGATGGCGCACGCCGGGGGCATACCGGGTCGGCTCGTCGAACGTCGCGGCGTCCCGGAACGTCGCCGGGTCGAAGACTACGAGGTCCGCGAACGCGCCGCGCGGATGATCCCGCGATCGGCCAGCCCGAAGACCTCGGCAGGCCAGCCCGAGCACGACCGGATCGCCTGCTCGAGCGAGAGGACCTTCTCGTCGAGCGCGTAGCGGATCTTGCGGGGGAACGTGCCATAACCGCGCGGGTGGGGCCGATCGCCTCGGCCGGGCAGGTGGGTCGAGCCGTCGGACGCGGTGGCGACGAACGCGTGCCGCATCACCTCGCGGACGTCGTCCTCGCTCATGCCGAAGCTGATCGCCTGCGCCCCGCCATGGCGCTGGATATCCAGGACGACCTCCAGCGGAGTCGTCCCGGCTCGCTGCGCGATCGCGACCAGGTCGAGCCCGGCCCACTCGGGATGCGGTTCGTACCGGGCGATCCGGATCGACGCACCGCCGTCGCGCTCGTCCAGCTCGCGCGCGATCTCTCGCCGCAGTTCCGGGCCGCGCGTCGGGTCGGCGGCGAGCCGCGCGAACTCGTGGCCGTCCACCCGGGCCGCCCAGTGCGGGACCACCATCGCCGCCAGCCGGGTGCTCGAGGCGATGTACGGATACTGGTCGGCCGATACCGAGAGTCCCGCGGCCCGCGCCGCGGCGATCCGCTCGAGCGCCCCGCGGACCGTGCCCCAGTACGGTTTCCCGCTGGCCTTGAGGTGCGAGATGTGGACGGGGACCTTGGCGCCTCGGCCGACCGCGATCGCCTCGTCGACGGCCGCGAGCAGCCCGGCGCCCTCGTCGCGGATGTGCGAGGCGTAGATCCCCCCGTGCCGGCGCACCACCTTGGCCAGCTCGATCAGCTCGGCGGTGTCGGCGTATCGGCTCGGGACGTAGGTCAACCCCGAGGAGAGCCCCCAGGCGCCGGCCTGCATGCCCCGCTCGACGAGCTGCTTCATCCGATCCAGCTCGGCCGGGCTGGGGGCCCGGGACGCGTGGTCCAGGATCGCCGAGCGGACGTCGCCGTGCGGGACCAGGTGGATGACGTTGGTGCCGGCGCCGTGGGCGTCGATCGCCGCGAAGTACCTGGCGACGTCGAGCACCCCGCCGCCGCAGTTGCCGGTGACGATCGTGGTCACGCCCTGGGTGAGGTAGTTGGCGTTGAGCCGGGTCCGCGGCCGGGCGATCCCCTCGTCGGAGTGCGTGTGCAGGTCGATGAATCCGGGAGCGACGATCAGCCCCGAGGCGTCGATGACCCTGGCGCCGGGCTCGGCCTCGAACGAGCCGATGGCGACGATCCGGTCGCCGCGCACGGCCACGTCGGCCTGCCGTCCGGCGCGCCGGTGCCGTCGACCACCGTGCCGCCCTTGAAGATCACGTCCGCCGCGACGGGCGGCTCGGCCCGTCCTTCGTCCGGGTGCACCGCCAGCGTGGCCCACGCGAGCACCGCCCAGAACTTCGGCCGATCGGGTCGCTTCACTGGAGATCCTCCGTCTCATCGGGTGATCGGCTGGTCCAGCATCGCCAGCAGGTTTCGTTCGATGGTCGCGCAGATGTCGTCGAGGGGGAGATGGTTGAGGTTGTCCTTCGAGAACGGGTCTTGCAGTTCGGTGCCGATCTTGTCGATGGCCAGGAGCGGCAGCGCGATCAACACGGTCGCCAGCGGCGTGAACCAATGGATCCGCTCGACCAGGGCGAACGGAGACGCGGCGATGAACGCGATGAGGAGGCGGCGGATCTCGACGCGATAGGCCAGCGGGAGCGGGGTCTTCATGATGCGCTCGCAGCCGCCGATGTCGTCGATCAGGGCGGCGCGCTCCGGGTCGAGCCGCACCAGGGCGAAGCCGTCGAGGCCCAGGTGGTCGCGCGCGTCGCGGAGGGATTCGCCGATCAGCGCGGAGACCGCCGTGGGCATGTGATCGGCGGTGACCACCTGTTCGGCCTCGGCCGTACCGAGCAGGCGTCCGAGCGCCTCGGGCTCCCGCTCGCCGCGGAGGCTCATGCGCGCGGCATGCGAGAAGGCGGCGGCGCGGCGGACGACCTGATCGCGCCAGGCGGGATCGTCCGGGCCGTAGCTGAGGGCCGCGACCGCGAGGTTCCGGCTCCGGTTGACGATGTCGCCCCAGAGTCGCCGCCCCTCCCACCACCGCTCATTGCCGGCGTTGGTGCGCAGGACCAGCAGGACGCTCAGGCCGCCGCCGACCACCTCGTACGGCGTGACCTCGATGTTCAATTGGGGAAACCTGGGATCGAAGTGAACGGCCGTGACGGCCAGCGCGAACAGGCCGAAGAGCAGCGCGCGGGGCAGGATCAGCGGCATCGACGAGCCGGCGATGGTCAGGGCTTCGGCCCAGAAGAGCCGCTCTTTCTGCAGGAACTTCATGTCCGCAACCTCGGCCTCTTCGCGGGGACTTCGGCGATCCGGGCTTCGACCGCCCCGGCGTACGAGCCATCTTAATCGGGGACCAGACCTCCGAGTAGAGGGTTCGCCGTGTCTGTGCGGGCATCCGCGTCTCCCACGCAGGCCCCCTGGTCTACGGCACCTGCCTTCTGGCGCGGGGCGATTTGGCGGTCGCGGTGATCTGTCCTAGAGTTGATCCGCCCGGCCGGCAGGGCTCGCATGCTGCGCGGACGACTCGCCGTTGGAGATGGTGGAAGGCCATCAGCATAACAGTTGCCGATCCCGCAGGGTTGTCCTACGTTCCTGATGACCGGTCGCGATGATCGGACATGAGCGAGTCCCACGACCCAGGAGAGGCCGGGCCGCGGCCGAGCGCCCCAACGTGGAAAGGCGCGAAGCCAACCGCCCGCTCTGCCCTGCCGCCGATGAGATGACCGCCCGCCGGAGAAGGCACCGGTGCCCCAGGGGCCGTCGTGCCGCGCGGGGTCGGGACAGACCGCGTCGGGCGATTTCCGGCGGGCCTGATGCCCTCCGGCCACCACCGCGTCTGACCGGCGGACCGCCGCGATGAACCGATCACGACGTCGGATGCCCGATGTGCGATCCGGCGGACCGCGCGTAGGTAGACATTCAGCAGTCCCAGATTCAGCTCCAGCCATCGATGGGACCGACCGGGCGTGAGCCGCGGGCGCTGGTCTGGGACTGGGAAAGACGTCCATCGCCAGAACTTGTTCATCACCAGGGGAGCGAAGGAACCATGAGTCGCAACCGAGCGAGGGCTCAGTGGAGGGGCGGGTGGGGGACGGTCGAGGGTCGGCAACGCCGTCGATGCCGGATCCGACCGACCGTGATGGCGCTGGAAGTGCGCAGCCTGCTGTCCACGTTCACCGTGAGCAACACCGCCGACACTGGACCAGGCTCGCTGCGCTATGAGATCGGGCAGGCGAATTCGAACCCGGGGGACAACACGATCGACTTCGACAGCACCGTGTTCAACGCGGCGCTGACGATCAACCTGACCGGCGGCCAGCTCGAGCTGGGCGACGCGAACTACACCGAGACGATCGTGGGCCCGGCGGCGGGCGTGACGGTCAGCGGCGGCGGGCAAAGCCGCGTGTTCCAGGTCGATGCGGGCGTCACGGCGTCGTTCTCGGGATTGACGATCACCGGCGGCAGCACCGACGGCTCCGGCGGCGGCCTGGCGAACGATGGCAGCGCCACGCTGACCGGCTGCACCATCACCGGCAACTCCGCCGGGGGGAACGGCGGCGGCTTGTTCCAGTACCGCGGCACGACGGAGCTCTCCTATTGCACGATCAGCGGCAATTCCGCCGCGGTGAACGGGGGCGGCCTGTACAACTATGTTGGCGAGACCACGCTCAGCAATGTCCTCGTCACCGGCAACACCGCCTCGAGCGGCGGCGGCATGGCGGATTTCCTCGGCACGATGTCCTTGACCAACAGCACCTTCAGCGGCGATTCCGCCGCGGCGAACGGCGGCGGCCTGAACAACGTCGTGGGCACGCTCACACTGACCGGCTGCAACTTCGTCGGGGAGCGCGCCGCCGGGAGCGGTGGCGGCCTGTACAACTTCTTCTACGGCACGATCACGCTGACCGAATGCACGCTCAGCGGCAACTCCGCGGCTTCCGGCGGCGGTGTGGCCAATGCCGGCGGCGCCACGACGTCGCTCTACGACAGCACCGTCATCGGCAACTCCGCGGGCTACGGAGGCGGCGGCCTGTCCAATCTCAATGGCACCACCACGCTCGAGAACACGCTCGTCAGCGGCAACGTCGCCAAGACGAATGGCGGCGGGCTATACAACCTGGGCACGGCCGATCTGCTCGGCTGCACCATCGGCGGTAATTCCGCCGGCGGGCAAGGTGGCGGTGTGCTCAACGACAACAGCGGCACGACCACTCTGACCGGCAGCACCGTCATCGGCAACTCCGCGACGACGGGAGCCGGTCTTAGCAACTCGAACTTCAGCACGGCCACGCTGATCAACTGCACGGTCAGCAGCAACTCCGCCAGCGCCGGCGCCGGAGGAATGCGCACCGACGATAGCTCGACCACGCTGATCGATAGCGCCGTCAGCGGCAACACGGCCGTGAATGGCGGCGGCCTGTACACGGTCAACAGCGGTTCGGTCGGGCTGACCAACTCCACCGTCAGCGGCAACCTCGCCAGCGCCGACGGCGGTGGCCTTTTCACCAGCAGTTCCGGCACGACGACCTTGGCCGACGCCACGGTCAGCGCCAACTCCGCCGGGATCTCCGGCGGCGGCCTCTACAATAGCGGCGGCACGGTGGGCCTCGGCAATACCATCGCCGCGGTGAACACGGCCGGATTGAGCGGGCCCGATGCGAGCGGGGCCTTCGCCTCGCTGGGGACCAACCTGGTCGGTGCGACCGACGGCAGCAACGGATGGATCGCCTCCGACCTGACCGGCACCGGCGCCCAACCGTTGAACCCGCTGCTGGCCGCATTGGGCAACTACGGTGGCCCGACCCAGACGATGGCCCTGTTGCCCGGCAGTCCGGCCCTCGACGCGGGCAATAACGCGCTCATCCCCGCCGGTGTCACCACCGATCAGCGCGGCGGCGAAAACGACCGCATCGTCGATGGCACCGTGGACATCGGTGCCTTCGAGTCGAACCTGTTCAAGATCGCCGTCACGTCGGGGAGCGGCCAGTCGACGGGCATCTCCACGGCCTTCCCGGCTCCACTCGTCGCGACGGTCACCGCCAACAACCCGATCGAGCCCGTGGCCGGGGGCCTGGTCACGTTCACCCCGCCGTCGAGCGGGGCGTCGGCGACCCTGGGCGGGAACCCGGCCACGATCGCGGCCAATGGCACGGTGAGCGTCACCGCCATGGCTAACGCCATCGTCGGCCAGTACACCGTCTCGGCCGGGGCCAGGGGCATCACGAACACGGCGAGCTTCAATCTCACGAATCAAGCGATCCCTACGATCACCACGACGCCGAGCGTGATGACGGTCGCCCTGGGTACATCACCGGTGACCCTGAAGGATACGGCGGTGCTCGCGAACGGATACCACGAGACGGGCACGATCACCTTCACCCTGTACCTGGGCAGCACGCTGCTGGACACCGAGACGCTGGCAGTCAGCGGCGATGGCAGTTACGCGACGCCCGTCGGCTACACGCTGCCGACGACGGGCACGGTGACCGGGACCTACCAGTGGAATGCCACCTACAGCGGCGATGAGTTCGATACGCCGGCCAGCGAGACCAACGCCGCGGCCGAGCAGGTCGTCGTCAGCCCGGCGAACCCGACGATCACCACCACGCCGAACGCGACCGCGGTGACGCTATCGTCCTCATCGGTGACCCTGAAGGACACGGCGGTGCTCTCCGGCGGCTATTACGAGAGCGGCACAATCACCTTCACGCTCTACCTGGGCAACACGCTGTTGGACACCGAGACGGCGTCGGTCAGCGGCAACGGGACTTACACCACGCCGACGGGATATGCACTGCCGACGACGGGCACGGTGACCGGGACCTACCAGTGGGATGCCACCTACAGCAGCGACGCCAACGACAACCCGGCCTGCGAGCTCGGCGCCACGGCCGAGCAGACAGTGGTCAGCCCGGCCAGCCCCGCGATCACGACGACGCCCAGCGCCACCGCAGTCACGCTCGGCAGCGTGGCGCCCGCGCCGTTCAACGACACGGCCGTACTGACCGCCGGCTTTTACCCGACCGGCACCATCACGTTTACGCTTACTTATAGCGGCACCGTGGTCTACACCGACCACGTCACGGTGAACGGCGACAACACCTACACGACCAACCAGGGAGATCATGCCGGAGGGTACGCATTGCCCACGGCGGGCACGGTGGTCGGGGTTTATCAGTGGGCGGCCACTTACAGCGCCGATGCCAACAACACCACGGCTCACGACCAGGGCGGCACCACCGAGCAGGTGACGGTCAGCCCGGCCAGCCCGTCGATCGCCACCACGCCCAGCGCCGCGTCGGTTACCCTGGGCTGCTCGACCGTGACGCTGAAGGACACGGCGGTGCTCTCCGGCGGCTATTACTCGGCCGGGACGATCACCTTCACGCTGGTGGCGCCCGGCGGCTCGACCGTGGACACCGAGACGGTACCCGTGAGCGGCAACGGCTCGTACTCCACAACGGTCGGCTACACCTTGCCCACGACTGGGACGGTGACCGGCACGTATCAGTGGGACGCGAGCTACTCGGGCGACGCGAACAACAACTCGGCCAGCGAGAACGACGCGGCCAGCGAGCAGGTGGCCGTGAGCCCGGCCAGCCCGTCGATCGCGACCACGCCCAGCGCCACCAGCGTCACCCTGGGCACCTCGACCGTGACGCTCAAGGACACGGCCGTGCTCTCGGGTGGCTACTATCCGACGGGCACCATCGTGTTCACGCTCTACCAGGGCGGCACGCTGGTGGACACCGAGACGGCGACGGTCAACGGCAACGGCTCGTACGCCACGCCGGTCGGCTACACGCTGGCCACGACTGGGACGGTGACCGGGACCTATCAGTGGGATGCCACCTACACCGACTCCGTCGGCAACAACCTCCGGGCCAGCGACAACAACGATTCGAGGGAGCAGGCGACGGTCAGCCCGGCCAGCCCGACCATCACGACCACGCCCAGCGCCTACGTCGGTGACCCTGGGGACGACCGCGGTGACGCTGAAGGACACGGCCGTGCTCTCGGGTGGCTACTATCCGGGCAGCTCGATCACGTTCACCCTGGTGGCCCCCGGCGGCGCGACGGTTGACACCGAGACGGTGCCGGTCAGCGGCAATGGTTCGTATACCTCGCCCACCGGTTATACCCTGCCCACCAACGTCGCCGTGACCGGGACGTACCAGTGGGATGCCACGTACGGCGGCGACTCGAACAACAAGACGATCAGTGAGAACAACGCGACCAGCGAGCAGGTGACCGTGAGCCCGGCCAGCCCGTCGATCACGACCACACCCAGCGCCACCAGCATCACCCTGGGCAATTCGACCGTGACGCTCAAGGACACGGCCGTACTCTCCGGCGGCTATTACCCGGGCGGGTCGATCACCTTCACCCTGGTGGCCCCCGGCGGCGCGACGGTTGACACCGAAACGGCGACGGTCAGCGCCAACGGCAGCTACTCCACGCCCGTCGGCTACACGCTGCCCACCACCGGGACGGTGACGGGCACCTATCAGTGGGACGCCACCTACGGCGGCGACGCGAACAACCGGACGGTCAGCGAGAACAACGCGACCAGCGAGCAGGTGGCCGTGAGCCCGGCCAGCCCGGCCATCTCCACGACGCCCAGCGCGACCAGTGTCACCCTGGGTACTTCGCCCGTGACGCTCAAGGACACCGCCGTGCTCACCGGTGGCTACTACCCGACCGGGACGATCACCTTCACCCTGGTGGCGCCGGGCGGTTCGACTGTGGACACCGAGACGGCGACGGTCAGCGGCAACGGCAGCTACACCACGCCCAGCGGCTACACGCTGCCCACTACCGGGATGGTGACGGGCACCTATCAGTGGGACGCCACCTACGCAGACTCCTACGGCAACAACCTCCGGGCCTGCGACAACAACGATTCGAGGGAGCAGGTGACGGTCAGCCCGGCCAGCCCCGCCATCTCCACCACGCCCAGTGCCACTTCCATCACGCTGGGCACGAGCGTCGTGACGCTGAAGGACACGGCCGTGCTCTCCGGCGGCTACTACCCGGGCGGGTCGATCACCTTCACGCTCGTGGCGCCCGGCGGCGCGACGGTTGACACCGAGACGGCGACGGTCAGCGGTAACGGCAGCTACTCCACGCCCGTCGGCTACACGCTGCCCACCACCGGGACGGTGACGGGCACCTATCAGTGGGACGCCACCTACGGCGGCGACGCGAACAACCGGACGGTCAGCGAGAACAACGCGACCAGCGAGCAGGTGGCCGTGAGCCCGGCCAGCCCGTCGATCGCGACCACGCCCAGCGCCACCAGCGTCACCCTGGGCACCTCGACCGTGACGCTCAAGGACACGGCCGTGCTCTCGGGTGGCTACTATCCGACGGGCACCATCGTGTTCACGCTCTACCAGGGCGGCACGCTGGTGGACACCGAGACGGCGACGGTCGACGGCAACGGCTCGTACGCCACGCCGGTCGGCTACACGCTGGCCACGACTGGGACGGTGACCGGGACCTATCAGTGGGATGCCACCTACACCGACTCCGTCGGCAACAACCTCCGGGCCAGCGACAACAACGATTCGAGGGAGCAGGTGACGGTCAGCCCGGCCAGCCCGACCATCGCCACCACGCCCAGCGCGACATCGATTGCGCTGGGGACAACGACGGTGACGCTGAAGGACACGGCCGTGCTCTCGGGTGGCTACTATCCGGGCAGTTCAATCACGTTCACCCTGGTGGCCCCCGGCGGCGCGACGGTTGACACCGAGACGGCGACGATCGGCGGCAACGGCAGCTACTCCACGCCCGTCGGCTACACGTTGCCCACCACCGGGACGGTGACCGGCACGTACCAGTGGAATGCCACCTACAACGGCGACTCGAACAACAAGACGGTCAGCGAGAACAACGCGACCAGCGAGCAGGTGACCGTGAGCCCGGCCAGCCCGTCGATCGCGACCACGCCCAGCGCCACCAGCGTTACCCTGGGCAATTCGACCGTGACGCTGAAGGACACGGCCGTGCTCTCCGGCGGCTACTATCCCACCGGCACGGTCATCTTCACGCTGTACCAGGGCAGCACACTGGTGGATACGGAGACGGCGACGGTCAGTGGGAACGGCTCGTACACCACGCCGGCCGGCTATACGCTGCCCACCACCGGGACGGTGACCGGGACCTATCAGTGGGACGCCAGCTACTCGGGCAGCACGAACAACAACGCGACCAGCGAGAAAAACGCGCCTTGCGAGCGGGTGACGGTGACCTCGGCGAGCCCCGCGATCACCACCACGCCCAGCCCCACGTCCGTCACGCTCAGTAGCACGACGCCCGCCCCGCTCAACGACAGCGCCGTCCTCTCCAGCGGCTATTTCCCGACCGGTACCATCACCTTCACGCTGACCTACAACAGCGCCGTGGTCTACACCGACCATGTGACGGTCAACGGCGACAGCACGTACAGTACTGCGACGGGCGATCACGCCGGCGGTTACACCATGCCAGCCACCGGCACGGTGGTCGGCACCTACCAGTGGTCGGCGGTCTACGGCGGCGACACCAACGACGCCACGGCACACGACCAGGGCGGCGCCGCCGAGCAGGCGACCGTCAATCCGGCGAACCCATCGATCACCACCACCCCCGGCGGCACGGTCGTGCTCGGCAACTTCACCATCAGCGGGATGAAATATCTGGACGCGACCGGCGACGGTTTCTCCGCCGACGATACCCCGCAGAGCGGCGTCACGATCGACCTCTATCAGGTCGTCAACGGCAGCCCGACCCTGGTCGCCACGACCTCGACCGCGAGCAACGGCACCTACAGCTTCACCGAGAACACCCCGGGCACCTATGAGGTGTACGAGTCGGTGCCCTCCGGTTACGTCCAGACCGGAGGCGGGCCCAACGGCAGCGCCGGCAACACCTATTACACCATCGCCGCCACCGCCGGCCACAACTACTCCGGGAACAGCTTCGACGACTACCTGATGCCCAACTGCTGCTCGTCCTTCTCCTTCAAGGTGACGACCCCGGGCGGCTCCTCCACGATGGTGACGAGCCTGGGCGGCAACACGGCGCAAGGGGATACGGTCTCCGTCGTGCTGCCGTCGGGCTCGAGCCAGCAATACACCCTGGTGGTCTACACCGCGCCCAGCGCCACGTTCAGCGATTCCAACGCCTACCAGCAAGTCATCTATCAGGTGTCCAGCGGGACCTACTCCAGCGCGCCGAACCATACGCTGTCGGTCACGATCCCGAACACGTACTACCAGATCGACTTCGTCTGCGGCCCGGCGATCGGCCAGTTGGAGCCGAACCAGAACAACGACGCCTACGGCCCGGACAGCGCCGAGGTCCTCTATCGCGCCCAGGATCGCCTCACTTCGTCGGACAACGGCGGTTGCACCGCCCCCAATCCCATGCCGACGGGGCACCCCGCGACGCCGCCGACGCCCGTCACGGTCGCCACGGCACCCATCAACCTGACCGATTCGGCGACCCTGTCGGGGGGTTACAACCCGGGCGGCACGATCACCTTCTACCTGTTCGCCCCGGGAGTGACGCCCAACGGCTCCGACAGCAACAACGTCTACAGCGACACGGTCACGGTCAGCGGCAACGGCTCGTACAGCACGGCCGCCGGGAACCATCCGGGCGGCTACCTCCCGGCGACGGCGGGCACCTACCAGTGGGTCGCCGTCTACAGCGGCGACACGAACAACAACGGGGCCAACAGCCCGTTCAACAGCGAGCCGGAGACGGCCAGCCCGGCCAGCCCGACCATGAGCACCACCCCCGGCGGGTGCGTGACGCTCGGCGGGATGGTCAAGCTGACCGACTCGGCGAGCCTGTCGGGCGGCTACAACCCGACGGGCACGATCATCTTCTACCTGTTCGCCCCGGGAGTGACACCCAACGGCTCCGACAGCAATAACGTCTACAGCGACACGGTCACGGTCGGCGGCAACGGCACGTACAGCACGAGCACGGGCAGCAAGCCGGGCGGCTACTTGCCGACGACGACTGGCACCTACCAGTGGGTCGCCGTCTACAGCGGCGATACGAGCAACAGCGGCGTCGCGGGTTCCTTCGGTTGCGAGTCCGAGACGGCCAACAAGGCCTGCTCGGTCTCGTCGGGGCAATTCGCGACGATCGGCTTCTGGCAGAACCAGAACGGCCAGGCCACCATCGACAGTTTCAACGGCGGTTCCACCAGCACGCTACTGGGCAGCTGGCTGGCGAGCAACTTCCCCAACCTGTTCGGAGCCTCGAACCCGTACATCAGCGCCACGCTGGCATCGTTCCCCGGGAAGCCGACCACTCTCGCCGGGCTGACCAACGCCCAGATCGCCACGGTCTATGCCAACCTCTGGAACCCGAGCGGCGTGACCAAGAACACTTATGTGCAGGCGTTCGCCGTCGCCCTGGGCATCTACGCCGACACCAGCTCGTTCGGCGGCAACGCGACGGCGCAGGGGTTCGGCTTCAGTGTCACCTCGGCGGGAGGCTCGGGGTCGACCTACAACGTCGGGTCCAACGGTTCGGCATTCGGCGTCTCCAACAACACCAGTCTGTCGGTGTACCAGGTCCTTCAGACCCTCAACAGCAACTTCAGCCCCTCGACCGGCAACTTCTACGGCGGGAATCAGAGCTCGACCAGCGCCGCGAACAACGTCGTGAACGGAATCAACACGACCGGCGACGTGACGAACGGCCTGACGCTGGCCCCGCCCACCGGGGCGGTCGCCTACACGCCGGCCCAGATCCGGGATGCCTACGGCGTCAACACTCTCTCGCTGAACGGCAGCGGCCAGACGATCGCGATCGTCGACGCCTACAACGACCCGAGCATCTTCCAGGCCGTGGACCTGTTCGACTCGCAGTTCAGCCTGACCGACTCGGGACCGACGCTCTACAGCCAGTACGGCGACGCGGCCGCGTTCCTGACGGTCCTCAATCAGTCCGGCCAGCCGGACTCGCTGCCCGCGACCGACCCGAGCGGGCCCGGCACCGCCAACTGGGAGCTCGAGGAGGCGCTGGACGTCGAGTGGGTCCACGCCATCGCCCCCGGCGCGCAGATCATCCTGGTCGAGGCCAACAGCCAGTCGTTGTCGGACCTGATGGCCGCCGTCGGCACCGCGGCCAGCCAGCCCGGGGTCTCGGTGGTCTCGATGAGCTGGGGCTTCGCCGAGGGCCAGGACGTCTTCGCCGCCGACGAAGCGAACTACGACGGCGTCTTCAACGTGCCCGGCGTGACCTTCCTGGCCAGCACCGGCGATTACGGCGCGGCCGATCCCGAATACCCCGCGTTCTCGCCCGACGTCGTGGCCGTCGGCGGCACCAGCCTGAACCTCAACGCCAACAACTCGTACAGCAGCGAGACGGGCTGGGGCTACTACTCGGACTCGCAGGGTATGTTCATCGGCTCCGGCGGCGGCCTCAGTCAGTACGAGCCCGAGCCGTCCTACCAGCAGGGTGTGCAGTCCACCGGCTACCGGACGACGCCCGACGTCTCGATGGTCGCCGACCCGGCCACCGGCGCGTGGATCTCCGATCCCTACAACCTGGACCCCAGCAACCCGTTCGAAGTGATCGGCGGCACTAGCCTGTCGGCGCCGGCGTGGGCGGGCCTGATGGCGCTGGTCAACCAGGGGCGAGTCGCCGCGGGCGAATCCACGCTGAATAGCTCCAACCCGACCGAGACGCAGCAAGCCCTCTACAGCCTCCCGCAGGCCGACTACAATGAGATCAGCAGCGGCAACAACGGCTATGCCGCGAACCCCGGCTACAACTTGGTGACCGGACTGGGGACGCCGGTGGCCGGTGCGCTGGTGCCGGACCTGGTGGCTTACTCGGGGCCCGGCACGACGTACTCGGGCCCGACCGTCGGCCCGTTGCAGGATGCCACGCTCGACAATTCGTGGACGGACGGCGGCGGCCCGTTCGATGTATTCAGCGTGTTCGATGCGCTGCCCGTGGCCGGCGACTTCGGCGCGACGAGGAACGGGTCACGGACGGTAGAAATCGCCGACCGATCTATGGTCATGCAGGATCTGAACGTCTCCCATACGCCCAGCGGGCCCGCCGCCCGGACGATGTCCGATGTGTCCCTGGTCTTGCCGGCCATCGCCATGTCCGCCGCGCCGACCTCGGACGCGGGGGAGGCGGGGATGATGCCGCTGGCCGATGCCCTGGCGGCGCACGATGCCGCCCTCAATGGCTGGTCATTATCCGGGCCTGCATCGCCGAAGCGGGTCGCCATCCGGGCGAACGACGCGACAATCCCCGCCGTCCCGACCCGGCCGGGCGCGGCTCTTGGGCGGGTGCGGACAGCCGCGCTCCAGGCAAGGGCCGTCGCTTCGGTGATCGAGGGACTCGGCGCGACGCCGTCCCTCCTGGGCTCCGAGGGCGAGACTTCGTCGAGTCCCCGCTCCAAGGCGGGTCGCCCGATCGCTTGACTTGGAGCGGTTAACGAAGGGGTGGCCGCGTGATTCGGCCTTGAGACCGGGCTTGGGCCTCGACCTTCCCTGACCCCCCGAGGTGGCCTTGACCTTCCCTGACCCCCCGAGGTGGCCTCGACCCCCCCTGACCCCCCCTTCGTAAGGGGGGGACGGAGGGAAGGCCGCCCCTCTTGATCCCCCCCTTACGGAGGGGGGATAGGGGGGGTTCTCTCGTGTCGATGCGAGCGTCAATCGCGCGTAGAGCGCCGAACGTTTGGGATGCGCAACGCGACCGCCGATTCGATACGAGCCCGACGCGCCAGCGAGTGAATCGATGGTGTTGGCCCCGGAATTCACTCGCTGGCGCGTCGGGCTCGTAGGCGCTACACAACCGTAAGGCGCTCTAACGCCGGATTCACTTCATCCCCGCGACGTTGCCGGGAGGCCACGTCGCTGGACGACCGGCCGGAACGAGTCGTAGACCTCTCATAGAGTCGGATCATTCCTTCGCCGGCTCACTCGGCCGTCCCCGCCTCACGCGGCCGGATTCGATGGGATGTCGGAGCACGCCGACAATGACCCGATTTCACTCGCGTTCACGGACCGCCGGGCGCCGGGGGAACCCTCGGGGCCTGGCCGCCGTCGAGCTGGCATGCCTCCTCCCCCTCTTGGTCTTCGCCTCCATGGCCGCGGTCGACTTCGCCCGCATCGCCTACGCCCAGATCACGCTGCAGAACTGCGCGCGCAATGGCGCCCTCTACGAATTCTACAAGGCGGGCGGGTACTCGCTTCCATCGGGCTGGACGAGCCTTTCAACGGCGGTCCAGGCGGACGATGGCAGTGTGACCGTCAGCATCCCCAGCACCTACAACGGCAACAGCAACCCCTACTCGCCGCAGACGAGCACCAACAACTACGTCACGGTCACGGTGCAGTGTAACTTCACCCTCCTCACGCTCGGCAGCGACGGCGGGTTCCCCTCGATCGGCACGACCCTGACGCTGACCCAGTCGGCCTCGATGCCGATGCCCGCGTTGACCGGGACCGTGCCCTGAGCCGGGCCAAACGCTCCGGACGGGATGCAACCGACACTGCCGATCATTCGGAGGCTCTTCGATGATAATCCGCCGACTCTGGAAATCCGGACAACGACGCGGCGTGACGGCGCTCGAATGCGCGGTGGTCTACCCCGTGGCGGTCCTGCTCTTGATGGGCACGACCATCATGAGCCTGGGGATCTTCCGCTACCAGCAGCTCCAGTTCCTGCGCGCGAGGGGGCGCGGTATGCCTCGGTCCATGGTCCCACCTACGCCTCCGAGACCAGTCAGCCCATGGCGTCGGCCTCGACGGTCTTGTCCCAGGTGCAGGGCCTGGCCGTCGGTCTCAGCGGCCTGAACTGCACGGCCGTGAATTACTCGTCGACGACGATGCCTTGCACCGTCAGCGTGACGCTCACCTACACCTGGACACCCGAAGGACTCTTCAGCCCGATCACGTGGACCGTGACGTTGACCATGCCGGTGACCTACTGACGCGGTTCGACGCGATCGAGACCGGATTCCTCGCGATCGGGGAGTTGATGTAACATGTTGATCCAGAGCAGAATCTCATCAGGTCCGTTCCCGCGCCGAGGGATGGTCGCCGTCCTGGTGGCGGTGCTCATACCGGTGGTCGTCGGAGTGATGGCTGTGGCGCTCGACGGCGGCCTGCTCTATCTCCAGAGGCAGCAGGCCCAATCGGCCGCCGACGCGGCGGCGCTCGCCGGCGCCTATCAACTTTACAACGGCGCCAATTTCAGCGTGGCCCAGGGCGCGGCGATCGCGATGGGCGCTCAAAGCGGATATACCATCCCGTCGTCGAATGTGACCTCCCCGCAATCGGGCTACATCGCGGTGTCGGTCACGGCCAGCCAGCCTCGGCTCTTCAGCGCGGTCTGGGGATCCGGAAACCTGTCGGTCACGGCCGGCGCCGTCGCTCGGGGGAGCACGGCCCCCTACTCGAAGGCCGCCCTCCTCGTCCTGGCGGCCTCGGGTACTTCGGTCACGCTCTCGGGCACGACCCAGGTCACCGCCGTTAATGGCAATATCGTGGTCGATTCCACGTCGGCGATGTCCATCCTGTCGTCCGGGTCGCCCGGGCCATCGATCACCACGCCGGAGCTCGACCTGTCGGGGAATATCCTCTACTCGGGTTCCAATCCCAACAAGGCGACGGTCACGAATTACGGCCGGTCGGACACCGCCGATCCCCTCGCCAGCATCCCCGCCCCCAGCTCCAGCGGCATGACCGTCCAGAGCAGCTCGGCGATCAACCTCTTGGGGTCGTCGACCATGACATTGAATCCCGGGGTTTATAATGGAGGCATCACGCTCAGCGGATATTCGTCCGTCACCCTCAACCCGGGGGTCTATTACATCAACGGCGGCGGGATCAATCTGAGCGGCTCGTCGAGTATCAGCGGCAACGGTGTCTTCATCTACAATACAGGCGGCGGCGCGATCAACCTGAGCGGCACGGGCAATGTCGCCCTCAGTCCCATGAGCGGCGGCACCTACGCGGGGATCACCGTCTTCCAGGACCGGACCAACTCCGTCGGGGCCACGTTGTCGGGCGGGTCCAACCTCAACAACTCCGGCACGTTCTACTTCCCCAGTTCCACGGTGACGTTGAGCGGCAACGGCAGTGTCGGCGTGGCGGGCTCGCAGTTCATCGCCAACAAGATGACATTCTCGGGCAACTCGGGAATCAAGGTGAACTACAATAACTCGGTCGCGGGCTCGTCCAGCCTGGCCCTGGTCGAATGACCGGGCTTCGGTGCGGCCCGCGGATCAAGGTCAGCGGCCGGTGGACACGTGGTGATGGCCTGGTCCCCCGGTCGCGACAATTGCCCGAGAGCATCGGTGCCAGCCGCCCCTCGACGCCGCGATGGAGATCGGCGCTCCGGCCGATGTTGGTGCGGCGATCGGACCGGGGCCGATCGGGTCCTCCGCCCCGGACCGAGCCCGGGCCCGCCGAGCCCCACAAGCGCTCGGACTGGGGCCGGGACCCGGGCTTCCCGAGGTGGCTTCGTGCCGGGCCGCCACCGCCGGCCCAGGGTCAGGCACGCGGGGAGCAGCACGAGGTTGCCCAGCGTGCTGCCGGCCGTGGCGATGCCGACCATCGTGCCGAAATTGACGAACGGCTCGAACTCGCTGGCCCGCAGTGCGGCGAAGCCGATCGCCACCGCCAGGCTGGAGAGGATCACCCCCGGCCCGCTCACCCGGTAGCTGTCGAAGAGCCGGCGGCGGAAGCCCTGCGTCCGGCGATGCCGGTGGAACTGGAGCAGGCAGTGGAAGGTGTCGTCGACCGAAAGGCCCAGCGCGACGCTCGCCACCAGGGCCGTCGCCATGTCGAGCTTGATGCCCAGCCAGCCCATCAAGCCCAGCACCAGCGCGACCGCCAGCAAGGTCGGCACGATCGCCAGCACGGCCAGGACCGGGCTGCGGAAGGCCAGGGTCAACATCACGAAGATCCCCAGGGCCGACCAGAAGAACGTCCCCCACTGGGTGGCGATGACCGCCTCGGTCGTCCGGGTCATCAGGAACGACAGGCCGGTCAAATAGGAGGACGGACCGAACTCCGCGGCGGCGGCCTCCGTGGCCAGGCGGAAGATCCGGGCCTTGTCGGGCGCCGGCTGCTGCTCCTTCAGGCGGATGAGCAGGCGGCACTGCCCGGCCTCGGCGTTCCAGAAGCCGCGGAGCAGGTCATTCTGGGGCGAGGCGGCGATCAGGCCGAGCTTGTCGGCCAGCAGGCGAGTCCCCCGGTCGGCGGGCAGTCCGGCGAGCCGTCCGTCCGGGTCGAGCACCGTGGCCAGCGATAAGACCTGCGCGATCGCCCCCGGGTCGGTCGCCCGGATCTCGCGAATCCGGTCCTCCACCCGCTTCAGCTTCGCGATGGTCTCGGGCCGGAGCCCCCCATCCACCGGCACGACGAGGTCGACCACGCCGATTCCCCCCAGGCGGGATTCGACCGTGTAATAGTCGAGCACGACCCGGGTCGCCGGGCGGAACAGGTTGATGTAGTTCGTCTCGTAGCTCAGGCGCACCAGCCCCGCCGAGACGGGCAGCACCACGGCGGCGACGCCGGCGACGATCGCGCCCGGATGCCGGTAGACCCAGAGGACCAGCCGGTTCATCGCGCCGCCGACGCGCGAGTGGGAGCCATAGCGGACCGGGACCTCCAGGCGGAACGGCGGCAGCATGGCGATCGGCGAGATCAGCATCACGAGGATCGCGGCGCCCAGCGTGCAGGTGCCGAGGATCGTGCCGAACTGCCGCACGGGCATCACGGCGCTGGTGACCAGCGCCCCGTAGCCGATGGCCCCGGTGATCGCGGTCCAAGCGATCGGCGCGGCGACCGAAGCGAGCGTGGTGCGGGCGGCCTTGCGCGGGTCGGCCTCGCGGCGGCGGTCGTCGCGGAAGTGGATCGCCAGGTGGCTGGCCGCGGGCATGGTGAGCACGATGATCTGCGCCACCAGCGGGCCGCCCGACAGCGCCAGGCGGATGTCGAATCGGACGAGCAAGTCCTCGGTCGCCAGCCAGATCACCCAGCCGGCGAGCATCGGTACGATCGCCCACCAGATGCTCCGGACGGCCGACAGCGTCACCACGCCGATCAGGATCATGCCGACGGCGGCCAGCCGCCGGCCGTCGACCTCGATCGCCGAGAAGCCGTCGGCCAGGAGCACCGGCGGGCCGACGATCGCCGGCCGCTTGATCCCGTGCCGCGCCGCGAACGCGTCGGACGCGGCGCGGAGCTTGGCGACCGTCTCGATCACCCGGTGCTCGTGCGTCTTCCGCATCCGCGCCACCAGGGCCGTGGTCGTCCCGCTGGCGTCGATCAGCGTGCCGAGGAACAGGGGATGCTTCGTCAGCCGCTCCTTGAGTGCCGCCCGCGCCGCCGGGTTGCCCCCCGCGGCCCGGACCGCGCCGCCGACCGAGAACGTGCCCGACTTCAGGTCGAGGTTGGCGATGCTCTTCTTCGCCGCGTTCAGGGCCGAGTTTCGGAGCAATGCCGGCATGCGGTCGAGCGCGAGCAACGCGTCGTCGACCGCCCAGATCAGCGGCATGGCGTCGAGCGACTCGACCCGCTGCACCGCCTCGATCCGATCCGGGGCGATCGCCGCGGCCAGCTCGGCGACGCGGTCGATGCCCGCGGGCGTCAGCAGCTCGGGGTCGTCGTACATCACGAAGGCGAAGTTGTCGTCGCCGAACGTCCTGGCCGCGCGCTGGTACGCGGCCATGTACGGGTCGTCCTCGGCGAAGAACGAGTGGATCGACTGCTCGTAGCCGACGCGGCGGCCGAACAGCGCCAGCCCCGCCGCCAGCAGCACAACCGCGGCGAAGACGACATACCGGCTGGCGAGCAAGCTGCGGATCACGGCTGGGGCCCGTCCTCTTCGTTGTCGAACGCCTCCGCTCCGGGGCCACATCCAACGGAACGCAGAGTCCGCCCGGACGGGCCAGATTGTATCCCGGCCAGCCCCCCATCGACGAGGTCAAAAGGCCGGCCGGGCTCCCGCCGCGCGGCCCCGGCTGCCATCATGGCAGGGGTCGGGTTCCTCTGAAAATGGGGCCGAAGCCTGCCGGATGTCACCCCATACTCCTCGTAGGCCACGTAGGTCACACGAGATTGTGATGCGGCAACACTGTGGAGAACGGGCGCCGGTGGCCGGCTCGCCTGAAGATTCACCCCCACTTGTAGCAACGATGCAAGCGGGCCATCGTGTTTTCATGGGGTCGGGTGCCCCAACGGGGCATGACAGTTCGTTTCGCCACGCCGCGAGGCCCCATGCCTGGCATGCTTGGCATGGATGGCACGAGCAACACACGGGGTTGCGTGCCGACCATGGGTGCCTCTGGTCGACGGGCGTCACCTATCTGATTGACCGGCCATGCTCGCCATGGTTGCCATATCTGCCATATTTGCCACGTGCAACGCGCCGGTCTTTCGTGGCAACCATGGGCGCCGGACCGGGGCGGGATGGGTTCGTTGTTAGGGGGGAGCGTGCAGGAGATGATGTTGTTGTGCTTGCTATTCAAGTGCGGCACCCGGTGCGGCCGATGACCATGCGTCACATGTGGCGCACGGGCGACGCGTCATTGTTTGGTGCGACGCATGGGTGTCACCGGCGAGCGGTTTATCGCCGTTTTTCCGCCCGTCCGATGCGTGATAGACTGGCGGAGCGGCCTGGGGGGTGCCGGGTCGGGCGAGATCGGAGTGGATCCATGCACTTCCAGACGCCGCGGGGCGCGGGCGGGTCGTCGAGGTCCGGGACCGGGGCTATGCGTTCGTGGCGGCCGCGAGCCTGGCGCCCGGGGAGGGGGCGGCGGGTCAGCTCGCGGCGATCGAGGCGGCGGCGGGGACTTGAAAACCCGATGCGGCCCGGGGGTCCGCCCTCGCCTGACGACCCGGATCAGCAGCCCGCGCAGCGGATCCGCCGGATCGCCTCGTTAGACGAGGTGTTCGCGATCGTCGGACTCGCGTCGCCAGACCTCGATCGGCAAGCCTTCGGGATCGGTGATGATCATCATCTGACCGTCGGACGGCACGATGACCGGGACCTCGTGCCGCTCGAAGTGCCGCCGCGCCGCCTCCAGGTCGTTAACCTCCAGATAGAGCATATTCAACGGGTGCTCGCCGAGATTCGCGGGGCTCGGCCCGTCCGCATTCGGCATCAGCGTGATGGTGAATGAGCCCAACCGATACCAACGGCAGCCGATCTCTCCCGGCAGGTCAACGGCGCCGAGCACCTCCTTGTAGAAGCGATCCGACCGCCATCGATCCGTACAGACGATCGTGAGGGCTCTCACCTCGAACGACGGTATCGGCTCGTTGGCGCTCGCCATGCTCATGTCCCCGCCGCTCGACGCCCAGGACCGGCGGCCGGCTGAGCGGGTCCGCTGCCACTGCCGACCAAGCGGGCTTTGCCTCACGGGTCTGGGATCCCGAGCTGACAGCAGATGGCCCGGGCGGGCGGGTTCGGAATCTGCAGGCGTCCGCGGGCCGAA
The DNA here is from genome assembly GCA_963815795.1 of uncultured Planctomycetota bacterium. Lineage (GTDB taxonomy): Bacteria > Planctomycetota > Planctomycetia > Isosphaerales > Isosphaeraceae > JAKAUH01. The sequence continues at coordinate 1,156,323 of CAWFIC010000019.1, forward strand.
GGTGACAGTCGTTCAGCCGCGAAAAGGTGCGGTAGGATCAAAGCCGATCTAGCCGCCGAAGGGCAAGAGTGAACCCCGGAGAGGGAACCCCGGAGGTCGCGTCGGTGTGCTCGGACCGACGCGCAAGGTTAACCTGCCCGACTGTCTCGGCTTCATCATCTTTGCAGACGACCATGACCGCTGGCATCGTGTCGCACGAAATGACACACGCGGCTTCGCGGATGCCAGGGTTCGGTCGCGGGCAGCGGTTCGGTCGCGATGACGAAGAGCGGATCGCTCAGACGTTAGAGGACTTTGCCCGGGGGTTCATGAGGAAATGGCATCGCCCAGCCCACTGACTCCCTCGCAAGCTCGGGTTATCTTATTTCTGCGCGAACAGAGCCCGATTCGCTTCAACGAAGTTCTTGAGGTAGTTAAGCAGTTTCGCCGGGGTCACTCCCTTGCGAAGGTCGTGCCAGGTCACCCCAACCAGTTCGCTCGAAACCTTCTTATCCCAAAAGTAAAACTTCCCCTTGAGATACATCAGGCGGTCCTTGAGCAACTGGTCCTTGATCGCCGCGCCGATGTCATCTTTCAGCATCCGCGCATGGTCGATCTTGTCCTTGTATCGAGCCAGACCACCCTTTTTGTGGGACCGAAAGGCCATCGCGATCCGGCGGAAGATGCGAAAGACCTTCGCCAAACGCGGATCTTTCGGGAGCTTCTTATCCTCCTCTGTCACGTAGGGCGTCCATGGATGCGCCTTGCATCCCGGCCAGCGGACCGAAAGCCCCCCGTAGGCTGTGATTTTACTGACCGAGGAGACCTCAGCCGCCAGCGCTTCAAGAACCACCAGACTGTCGTCGGCATCTTCGCTGAGCCGTCGAGCGGGACCCTTCACGATTAACCAGTAGTTTCCCAGTAGGAAGGCACAATAACTGATCGGATGTACCGCCTTGAAGGCGGCGTCTCCTGGTCGGAACCTGCCGGGTGGTAACCAACCCCGACCGGCCCCGACACAGGAGACGCACCATGACCGAAGCTACGCTCACCTGGACCACCTGGCAAGCTCTGCTGCAGGCCTTCGCCCATTCGTTTACCCGCCGCGGCTTCCGCCGCTTCGCCGAGTGGATCACCGCGATGGCCCTCAACGTCGAGGAGCACACCATCACCCAGTCCGTCCTGGCGCTGGAGCAGCCCGCCGCCTGGAAGGCCCTGGAGACCTTCGCCGAGTACGGCGGCTGGCACGAGGGCCGCGTCACCTACGACCTGACCCGCCTGGTCGAGGCCGCCCCGGGTCGAACCTGGCACGGCTACATCGCCTCGGCCGTCAACGACACCAAGGTCCATCGCTCCAGCCCCCACGTCTGGGGGACCTGCACCTTCCACGAGTACACCGCCCGCTGCCCCAATCGGGCCGGTACCGTCCGAGCCCACAACTGGGTCGTCCTCGGCGCGCTGCTCCACGAGCCGGGAAAGCCGGGGTGGTTCCTGCCGATCTCCGGCCGGCTCTACTTCCGCGCAGTCGCAGTTGCCCGCCGGCCCCGGCGGCCCGCTGACGTTCCGGACCAAGTGCGAGCTGGCCGTGGAGTTGCTCCGCGAGCAGGCGCGGATCACCGGTGGCAAGCACCTGGGCGTCTTCGACGGCGGCTACGCCCTGCGGAGCGTCGTGCGGCCGCTGGTCCTCCCCGAGGGGGGTGGCCGGCGCATCGACTTCCTGACCCGGTTGCGGCACGACGCCCGACTCTATGCCCTGCCGCCGGCCGATCGCCCCGCCGGGACCCGGGGGCCTTTGCCGAAGTGGGGCCGGCGGCTGGACCCGCCCCGCCGTGGCGGCCGGTGGGAGCGGGGTTGGCGGACCGGCGTCGCCTTCATCTACGGCCGACAGCGGAAGGTCCGCTGGAAGGAGGTGGTCTGCCTCTGGCGGGTGCTGGGCCACGAGGTGCCGGTCAAGGCGATCATCGCCCATGTCGAGGGGTACAGGAAGCGATTCGCGCTGGTGACCTCGGCCGTGGAACTGACCGGGCTGCAGATGGTCGAGCTGTTCGCGGCGCGGTTCCGGCAGGAGGACGGGTTCCGCGACCTCAAGCAGCGGCTGGGCTGGGAGGAGTGCCGGGCGTGGACCAAGAACCCGATCGAGCGGACCAGCCAGGCGCAGTGGGTGACGATGAGCCTGCTGCGATTGCTGCAATTCCGCCTGGAGGCGGCCGGGGAGGCGGATTGGTGGTTCCGGCCGCCGTGGCACAAGGACAAGGACCGGCCGAGCGTCCTGGACGCCGAGCGGCTGATGCGGCGGCACCGGGCGGAAATTCAGCAGCTCCTGTCGGAGTGGCTGGGAGATGGTGGAGAAACCGAGGAGGCCGTGGCATGAGCCGGCTGTAGGACGGTCAAGAGCGGGCATCGCGGGGCGCTCCCGCGTCCGGTGCAGCAGCCAGAAACGCTCGGCGGCGCCGGGGAGCCGCCGCGGCGACAGCGGCGGTACGCATCAGGCCGCGATTGTGCATTTCATCAGGGAAACTACTGATTAACGTCTCGTTACTCATGATCTCCAGACGGCCAGCCTCGATTTGCACGTCTGGGCCAATGGTGAATTCTGAAGAAGGCGTTTCGAGACGAACCGTTCCCGGAAGCGTGATCGATGCATCCTTGAGCATGTGCCTGAACATCAGCTTTTCGGTTGCGTCCATGCTCAGCGGATAGGACAACGAACCCAGGTCGCCAGCCTCGAGGTCATCTGCTGTGGGGTCGGTCCATTCGAGCTCCATGTGCGGACTCACCTCCTCGAGGTCGTCGGGCTCAGGAGAGCCGCCGTCCACCTCAAGGTAGAACCGGCGAGATTCGGTCTCTCCCGAAAGCAGCGAGCCGTAGAGCAAGCCTACATGCGAGAGCGGGATTGGCTGGTTCGCGGCCTCACTGAAGTAGAAATAGAAGTCCGCCAGCAGCCGCGACGGAAGGGACTGCCGCCGGTAGATAAACTCTGAGATGGGGTTTCGGAGTGGGTGATTCTGGTCAACGAGCGCCTCGGCGAACAGGTAAGCCTCAAAGACGAAGTTTGCTGCCGATGCACCTTCTCGGAGGAATGGGTGTTCGGAGAAAAATTCCTTCAGACGGTCTTCATACTGTTGCTGGAGCGGAGTCGGAAGCTGGGCGGGCGGCGTCCAGACGTCTTCGAGCAGCCGACCCAACAGGCGCGCTTTCTGTTCCGCCGGCGAGTAGAGCTTCTCCCAACTGGCCCAACCCCTCGGCGGCGCCAACACCGGCTTGAGGTTCAACACCAGCTTCTGCTGATGCTCTCGGTCGAGAATATACTCCATCACGGTTGCGAGGAGTCGGGTCCGGCGCAAGTCCGGCCGAGCCGCAGGAAGCCGTTCCTCGGCATGCAGTTTGTTGATCAGCGCGTGGTAGTCCTTCTCTTCCTCCAACAACACGGCAATGGCATCCAGGACGGGCGCATAGCCGAGAAACGCCGTAGCGTCCCGGTTCTCCTTTTCCCCACCTGAGGGATTGATGGCTTCACCGAGTTGGGAAAACAGAAGGTCCCGTGCTTGCTCGAAATCGGCGCGATGACCAGCGATGTACGCCACCGCTTCCGACCTGCGCTGAAGCCGGCGGTCCAGATATGCCTTCCGCTGTTCTTCGTCAAAGAAGTCGATGGTGCAGAGGGCGGTCGAAACGCCGAGGTCGTCGAGCGCGAGCCAGCTATATTCGGCAATCTGAGTTCGCCCCAGAAGCACGAACGCAACCCCCGGGGCGGTCTTCGCCGCGACCGCGATGTCGGTCAGGAAGTCATAAAACGAAGGCTCGGATACTTTCAGCCGCGCCTCGTCGAGAGCGTCGATTACGAAGAACAGCTTTCCAGACGCTAGGTCCCCCATGACTGCCGCGAGCTGGGCGAAGCCGAATGCCGGTCCGATTGCGCCGACCAAGGACCCCGTGCCGACGGTGCTGTATTGAGAGAGGTCCCACAGCGGCGCCTGCTTGGCGTGGCTAATCTCTCGGGCAACGGTGCTCTTCCCGACGGCACCCGGCGCGGAGAGCACGATCACCTGCGGCTTGCCCTGCAACGCAGCCCCATCCAGAACGCCCGTCAGATGCGGCGGCACGAACTCGGGCAGGGGCGCCGGAACATACCCTGGCAGCGATGGCAGGGCATTGGCGCTAGCCAAAACGCCTGGTCCCGGACAAGAAGGGACGGCGGCGAGCAATTCGTTCAACGTAAATTGTTCTGCCACCACACGCTCCACAACGCCGGTTTGCAGTAAGCAGGACGACGGCCGCGCCATCTAGAGCGTGTTATGAACTGTAGTCCCGCGTTTTCCGGGGTTTCACGAGCTTCAGCGAGGCAAAGGGCTTGAGGCAGCATGTCCGTCGCAAGAAAACATCGAAAATCGTTACGTCTCGCGAGGCCATGGTCCGTTATTTCGCCGTAAAGCCACTGTTTTCTTCGGACTACAGTTCATAACACGCTCTAGCCCCAAGCGAGATGTCTCGTAGCAGTCGATTCTACCGAGGCCCCTGACGGCGGGCTAGTTAGTGAACGCACGAATCGTTCTCACTTCGGAGGTGCGTTGCCACTCAAACATTCGGCCGCCCGGCCGCTCAAAAGAGCTTCAATCGCAATAGGTTAGATGATTTCGGAGAGGCGACCGAAAGGCCGAAGGTGAGGCGCTGGAAATAAGTCCGAACTTATGCTTATAGCCCTAAACTTCGCAGCCGCAAAGGGTTAGTTCGTTCGAGCGTGCAATCCTAGTAGGTCTCGGGCAGTTCGCCGCGCCGACGGCGTTCGTAGTGGCTATTGTTCATACTCTCCCGGCGGGAGTTCGGTTGGCGGCGGTTCAGCTTGGGCAGGTCGGACGGGTACCGCAGCTCGTTCCTCAGATTCGCGGCCATATCCGGGACGTGGCGCCATTCCCAGAACGTCCGGATCTTGTAGATCTTCTCACGGCGAAACTCGTTCAGCCTGTCCCGGTCCAGCCGCAGGAACCGGATCATCCTCCAACCGGCGACTGATAAGCCCTCGATAGTCCCGTCCTCGTTCACCCGGAAGTGGGCGCCGTAAGCGTTCCTGCACGGATCGAGGATCGGCCACTTGTTCTGTTTGAAGGAGTTGCAGTCCCCGCAGGAGTACACCATGTTCTGGTAGTCGAGGGCGAGGTGCGGCGCTCGGCTCCGGGGATTCAGGTGCTCAACGTGATAGGCGTTCTGGCCGGATGGGTACCAGACCTCTCGCGCGAGGCAGAAGACGCAGCGGAACACGAACTGGTCGCGGAGCCAGGGCTTGTATGCCTTGTATCTTCGGTAGTCTCGTGGCCCGTGGATGCGGACGTGGGGTGTGTCGGGGTAGGCGAAGGGCGTGGGCGCGTCGGGCATCATCGGCCTCGTTGCTCAGCCTCTAACTTCAGTTGCTTTACACGTTCGTCGAGCCAACTCAGATCCTCGAGCGGTAGCGGCTCGAACCGGTCCAGATGGCTGTTCGCCGCGTCCTGGAGCTGCTTCAGCTCCCGCTGCTCCTCCTTGGTTAACCCCTCATTTAGCTCCTTGTCGATGAGGAAGGCTCGCCTGTCGTTATACGAGTCCCAGGCTTCGACGGGATCCTGGATCCTGGTGGGGGTGCCGGCCGCCAGGCGGGATTCAAGGGCGCTCATCTTGAAATCGACGGCGACGGGCCGGTCCGCGTGGCGCAGGTAGCTGAGCACCTTCAACTGCAGCGACTCCGGCAGGCCGTACCCCTTGAGGACGATGGCGTCGATCTCGAGGAGGACGTCCCTGGCCTCTCCGGGACCGAACAGCGTCGGCCCGTGCGGCTCCGCGAGGTCCGTCAGGTATTTCCGCACCAGCATCGTGACAGCTTCCTGCTCGTGTTCGCTGTTCCGCGGCACGGGGATCTGATCCAGAATGTTCTTGCTGTTGTGCTTTCCAGTCGCATGGCAGGCAACATAGGCTGCTGCGAGGGGATTATTCAAAATGGCCGCGATATACTCGATGCTCGTGTCAGCGTCCTTTGGCCACACGCCGAAAAAATTGTCCGTGCAGTACAATCCCTCATAATCAATGAAGGCCACGTACCTCCATCCCTCTCGACTTCGTCGAATATAATTAACAAACACTTTTTTGTGGGTCCAAGCATAATTTATACCTCGGCGCAAGGTTGGTGGTGTCCGGTGGCCGTTGAATGGGATTCTACCGATGGGTAAGCTAGACGTCCAGGACCTGACTCACCGATCCGGATCCGCCCAGGACGACTCATGCCCACGGACGACCTCGACCGCTTCTGCTGCCAGAATCCCGACTGCCCCGACTACGGCCGCCACGGCGCCGGCAACCTCTCGGTCTGCGGCCACTACGGCCAGGCCCACCACCGGCTGTTGTACTGCCGCACCTGCAAGGCCCGCTTCTCGGAGTTCAAGGGCACCCCGCTTTTCAACTCCAAGCTGCCGCACGAGAAGGTGCTGGCGATCCTCCAGCACCTCGCCGATGGCTGCGGCACCCGCCAGACCGCCCGGTTGGTGGGGGTCAACAAGGACACCGTCACCCGACTGGCCCTGCTCGCCGGCGCTCATGCTCAGGCCGCCCACGACGAGTTGGTGGCCTTTTCCCCCCTATACCCGTGAGGTCCAGTTCGACGAGAAATGGTCCTTCGTCCACAAGAAGCAGAGGAACTGCGACCCCGACGACCCGGCCGATGACCACTGCGGGGACTACTGGGACTACGTCGCCTACGACCCCGAGCATAAGCTGGTCCTGGCGGTGATCCCCGGGGCGCGGACGGAGGAGAACGGCTGTGCGATCGTCGGCGAGGTCGCGGAGCGGCTCGGCGGCACGCCGCCGGAGCTGATGACCAGCGACGAGTATCCGGTGTATGAGACGGCGATCCACAACACCTTCGGCGAGCCGGTCCCGGCGGAGCGGAAGCCGGGCCGGCCCCGGGTCGTGCCCCAGCGGCGGGTGCCGGAGGGCGTGGTCTACGCGACGGTGCACAAGCGCCGCAAGAAGGGGCGGGTCGTCGCGGTCGAGCCGCGGTTAGTCTTCGGGTCGGAGGACGAGCTGGAGGAGGCGCTGGGCGAGTCGTGTGCCAGTCGCGTGGTGAATACATCCTTCGTCGAACGGCAGAACGCGACCGATCGGCACCGCAACGCGCGGAAGGGGCGGAAGACGTATCGGTTCAGCAAGGACTGGCAGGTGCACGAGGCGATGACCTACTTGACGCTGTACGGCTACAACTTCTGCTGGTGTGTCCGGACGCTGCGGGTCAAGGACGAGGAGGGGCGGTGGCAGGAGCGGACGCCGGCCCTGGCCGCCGGGTTGACCGACCACGTATGGACCTGGCGCGAGTGGTTCACTCGCCCGGCCGTTCAGCCAGCGTAGGACACCACCAGAAGCAGAGGAACTGCGACCCCGACGACCCGGCCGATGACCACTGCGGGGACTACTGGGACTACGTCGCCTACGACCCCGAGCATAAGCTGGTCCTGGCGGTGATCCCCGGGGCGCGGACGGAGGAGAACGGCTGTGCGATCGTCGGCGAGGTCGCGGAGCGGCTCGGCGGCACGCCGCCGGAGCTGATGACCAGCGACGAGTATCCGGTGTATGAGACGGCGATCCACAACACCTTCGGCGAGCCGGTCCCGGCGGAGCGGAAGCCGGGCCGGCCCCGGGTCGTGCCCCAGCGGCGGGTGCCGGAGGGCGTGGTCTACGCGACGGTGCACAAGCGCCGCAAGAAGGGGCGGGTCGTCGCGGTCGAGCCGCGGTTAGTCTTCGGGTCGGAGGACGAGCTGGAGGAGGCGCTGGGCGAGTCGTGTGCCAGTCGCGTGGTGAATACATCCTTCGTCGAACGGCAGAACGCGACCGATCGGCACCGCAACGCGCGGAAGGGGCGGAAGACGTATCGGTTCAGCAAGGACTGGCAGGTGCACGAGGCGATAACCTACTTGACGCTGTACGGCTACAACTTCTGCTGGTGTGTCCGGACGCTGCGGGTCAAGGACGAGGAGGGGCGGTGGCAGGAGCGGACGCCGGCCCTGGCCGCCGGGTTGACCGACCACGTATGGACCTGGCGCGAGTGGTTCACTCGCCCGGCCGTTCAGCCAGCGTAGGACACCACCGCAAGGTTTCTCTCATGACATTCAGATATAATGAACTAGGCGACTGATAAGCCAAGAGATCCGACTCTCCCGCGCTCCAGTATCCTCCCTTGTAGCCGGTCTGCGGAGTGTTCGAACGTCGGTCGCCTTCCGGAATAGGGTTCAGCCACTCGATACCTCTATGAATGCTTGCAAGGCTCTTCATCCGCTCAAGCGGCTCGAGATATTTCCAAACCTCAACTAGCGGCGGGATCGCCAAACTGGCAGCCGCTTCCTCATGGGTCTTCTCTCCGTGGTCCTCTCTCGTGACAGCGAAACCGACGAGCGACGGTTCCCGGTCCGTCTTTTCCAGCGCTTTGTAGGTGATCGAGACTACGCCGGTTCCCGAGGAGGGCTCGTGGGCGATCAGAAGAACGCTTCGGTGCTCGGAGATGAAGAAGACGTTGCTCTCGGGCAGTTCGACGATCTCGAGGTGGCCAAAGCGCTCGGCAAGCCTCCGCCGGAGATTGCGGTACTTCGCTCCTCGAAGGAGTGAGTTGGGCAGAACGAATCCCAGCATCCCCTCGGGGTGGAGCGTGTCGAGCACCCGTTCGAGCAATTCGACCGGCTTGAGGTCTGACCTCAAGGGCGCGCACCGGACCTTCTCGGCCTGGGTGAAGCCCTCGTAGGGCGGGTTGCAGACGATGACCCTCGCGTTCTCCAGCGAGCTCCGGAAGTCGGACGAGAGGAAGACGTCACCGAGCCTCAGCCGCCACCCATTCGAGTTGGGGAAGTCGGCGAGCATCAGGCATAGCCAGCTCACCTCCAGGGCAAACGAGTCGATCTCGTACCCCTCCAGCATCTCCACGAAGTACCGGTGACGCTCCTCGGGCGTCATGGGCGTCCGAAGGGCGGTCCGCAACCTCTGGAGTGCTGCGACGAGGAAGATCCCGTGGCCCGAGCAGGGCTCCAGGAAGAACCTCTCTCGCTCGTCGAGTTTCTCGATGGGCAGGCTTCGCACGATGTAACGGGCGATGCTGGACGGGGTCCCGTGGATGCCGAGCTTCTTCCGAAGCGGCTTCGTCACGAGCGTGTGCTCGTAAATGTAGGCGAGGACCTCGACCGAGAGGTTCTGGAAGTTCAGCCTGCTCCAGAGGATAGGGAAGACGGCATCCCAGACGGCCCGGTCGTCCAAGACGGGCTCGCTCTGGCCGTAGTACGACTCGACCCTGTTTAAGACCTCGGCGGGGTCGGAGGATCCGGAGAGCTCGGCGAACTCCCCGAATCCGCGGTCGTGAAGGACCTTGGCGGCGAGGAATCGGAAGGCCAGCCGGAACGTCCCCTGCGCCTCGGCAAGTGAGAGCGCCTCCCACCCCTTCGCGTAGACCCGGAGGGCCTCGGCGAGCACGTCATTGAGCAACCGGTCCAGCTTTTCCCGGATGTGCCCTTCGAGTGCGGGGATGAGGCCCAGGTCGAAGAAGTCGAGCTGCCGTTCGCCGCCCAGGTCCAGGCCGATGTTCTTGCCACGGAGGATGGACTCCGCCGACCACTCGCTCGAATACCGGGCGAAGGCGGCGCTGATGTCGCCGGGGAGGATGACCCGACGCTCGTCGTCGGAGGTCATCTCACTGCCGACACGCCAGGCGGCGACGGCGTCCTCGCGCACCTCGAAGGCGACGGAGGCGCCCAGGGCGCGGAAGTCGGAGACCAGGTCCGCCCCGGCTTTGCCATTGGGGACGACGACGGCGATGCAGGCGGTCTGATAGGTGGGGGGCAACTGGCCGAACGCGGCGACGGGCACTGTCCTGCGCGGGTCGCCGGCCTGGAACCAGTCGGTGAACTCGTAGTCCCGGATTACGAGGTTGCCGTCGTAGCCAAGGTCGGGCAATTCAGACACGACCGCGTCGAAGAGTCTCCTGTGTCTGTCACTCTTGAACGCGGCCATCCCACCCCCTCACACCTCGCCGATGTCTGAGCCGCCCTCCTTCGCTCGGCTTGGGTGCTCACCTCCTCCTGCCACAGCGAGGCACACGACTCCCCAGATGCTGGACAAGCCTCAACTAATGGTACGGCCGGGAACCCTGCATTACCAGCGACTGGTATCGTCAATCCGTCCACGGCGCGCTCAACTTATCGCGAACTGGCGTCTGTTGTTAGGATAGATCAGGTCGGCCGGTCAGCGAAGATTTCGGGCCTCAGTAGAGATTATGACCTATGGCTCGTCGGCGGGCTCCTATTCCTTCGCCTTGGGCGGCTTCCGGTCGAGGGATTGGATGCGAGGCGGTTCCGCCGCGGGGTCCTTGGGTGGGTCGGCCGGCTTCGGCGCCGCCCGCGGCTGATCGGCTTGCTTGGGATGCTCGAGAGCCTTCTCGACCCGCTTCTCCGCTCCTTCCAGGGCCGCTTTTGTCCGGTCCTTCAGCATGTCGCCGATGGCGGCTCCGACCAACACAATGACAGCCCCCAGAAGGACGGCTGGCCAGTTTCGCATGAAGTATCGAACCTGTCCGTAAATAGGCCGCCCGTCGGTCACCGCCTTGTCCCACCCCGCCCGGTCGTAGCTCATCAGGTAGACGGGATAATCCGGCTCGTCCGTCGCCAGTTTCTGACCATTCAAGTCCTCGCCGACCAAGAGCTTGCGGTCCCGGAGCTCGTTAAAGACCCGCCTTGCGGTCTCGTCGTCGAAGATGGGGCGGCGGTGGTCTGGATCCTGGGTGTGGCGCTTGGTAAGGACCCAGGATTTCCACCAATGCGTGTCCCCGGCGTTCCTACGCTCCATCCAGGCGGCGCCCCGGGAGACACTCCTCTGGAATTCCTTGGCTCGTCTATCAAAGTTCGTCATGGAACTAACTGCCGGATGGGGGGGTGGTCGGGAATCACCCATTGTCCCCGGCTCGTGGCAGAGGCGCCAAGGCGACCTCTCGCACGGACTCGGCCGCTCGGCCGCCTTCGCTACAATGTGGACATGCGTATCCCAGTCACAGGCGACCGATCCTGGGCCTGCTACCAGCTCGCCAGCTCTATCATCTAGCGGCGGGCGGACCTCACCGAGTTCGGTCGGATCGACCGACGCACCTTCGGAGTCTGCTCGCGGCTCGACGCCATCGTGTGCGTTTGTCACCGTCGAACTCGTGAACGGCTACCGTGCCGCCGCCATGCGGTCGGGAACGCACTTCCACGAAACCGGGGCCGCCCGGCGGCTGGCCCGCCGCGCCAGTCGGTCCCGGCCTCGCAGCGGTCGCAGGCGGTCGCCTCGTCGTCGTCGGTACCGCTTGCTCTGGATCTGGTCTGTTCAGAGCACTTCGTCGACGGCGATGACCACGCCCGGCAGCGCAGCGATATCCGTGCTCTCGCCCCGCCTCAGCACGCGTTCTTCCTGGTAGGTCCCGTCGGGACGAGGGCCGCGATGGACCTCCAGGCACTCGTCCACCAGGTTCACGATCCAGTACTCGGCGATCCTCGACTCGGCATAAATGGATTTCATGATCGTCCGATCGTCATGAAGGGACGAGTCGGCGACCTCGACGAGCAAGAAGATATCGAGAGGCCCTGGATGCTCCAGGGCATACCGCTCCATCGGTGCACGCACCACGGAGATGTCGGGCTCCGGTTCGCTGTCGATCAGACGCACAGGGTCTTGGACCCCGACCACGGCCCGCCCCGCAGTACGCTGAACCAGGAGGTAATTGAATCGCTTGACACAAATCGCATGCTTCGGTCCGATCGCCATCTTGGCAACGATCTCCCCCCGGATCAGCTCGACACGATCGTTCTCGGTCAGCACCCCGAGCCGGATCATCTCTTCATAATCGTCAACCGAATAGCGTGTGATCGCCATCGAGCCCCTCCGCTGCCGGACCAAGTCCGTCGCGCCGCCGAAGCCCGCGCGAACGGCGCCCATTGTACTCCACCGGTCGCCGATCGACGAGGCCAAGAGGCCGCTCTCCGATCGTCACGCGGTCCCGGCCTCGCACCGGTCGCAATGGCCGCACGCGGTCACCTCGGCGTCCTCGTCGCCGAAATAGTCGAGCAGATAGCGCCATCGGCAGCCGCGGGTCTCTGCGTAGTCGACCATCTGCTGGAGCTTGAGCCGATCGCGCGCGTCGCGATCTCCGTAGTCGCGCACCAGCCGCGCCATATCGTCGCGCGTCAGGTCGGGCTGGAGCAGGTGGAGGTGCCCCGAGAGGTCCTCCTTGACGACCCCCTTGGAGCGGAGCAGCGACATCGCCACCTTGAGGCGTGCTTTCGGCAGGGGGGAGATGGCCTCGACGTCCTCGAACCTCGGGAGCTCCTTGGCGATGCGCCTGAGCGCGTGGTGGGCGTTGACGAGGTCCTCGGCGTCGGGATACCTCCCGCTCTGGAAGAAGCTGTGCAGCTTGCGGTCCTCGGGCGAGTAGAGCAGGGTGCAGCGCGCGGGCTCGCCGTCGCGACCGGCCCGGCCGAATTCCTGGTAGAAGGCCTCGATCGACCCGGGCAGATGGGCGTGGATCACGAATCGGATATCGGGCTTGTCGATCCCCAGGCCGAAGGCGTTGGTGGCGACCATGATGGGCACCTCGCCGCTCATGAACCGGTCCTGGTTGGCCGCGCGGTCGGCGGCCTTCATCCGCCCGTGGTACGACGTGGCGTCGAAGCCCAGGCCCTGGACGTACTCGGTCAGCTCGCCCACGGCCTTCACCGTCGCCACGTAGATGACGCCGCTGCCGGACTCCTCGGCCAGCAGCCCGGCCAGCCGCTCGCGCCGCCGCACCTCGTCGGGCGTCTTCACGACGGCCGGGTGCAGGTTGGGCCGGAAGAACCCCGTGTGGACGATCTCGGCGTCGGGGATGCGCAGTTGCCGGATGATGTCGTCGACGACCTCGTCGGTGGCGGTCGCCGTCATGGCCATGACGGTGGGATGTCCCAGCTCGTCGATCATCGTGCCCAGCTCGAGGTAGTCGGGGCGGAAGTCGTGGCCCCATTGGCTCACGCAGTGTGCCTCGTCGACGACGAACAGGTCGATCGGCGTCCGTCGCAGGAGCGAGCGGAACTCGCGGTTGGCCAGTTGCTCGGGCGTGGTGTACACGAACTCCTTGCCTCCCCGCGCCACCAGTTCCTCGGCCTCCTGACGCTCGCGCGAGGACATCGTACTGTTGAAAGCGATGGCGTTGATACCCTTCTGCGCCAGGGATTCGGTCTGGTCCTTCATCAGGGCGATGAGCGGGCTGATCACGAGCGTCGAGCCGTCCATCACCAGCCCGGGGAGCTGGAAGCAGAGGCTCTTGCCGGAACCGGTCGGCATCAGCGCCAGGGTGTCGCGGCCCGACAGTGCCGAGCGGACAACCCTCTCCTGCCCGGGCCGGAACTGCCGGAAGCCGAAGTGCTCGCGCAGCGTGGACCTCAGCCCCATGCGGGTCGCCGTGGCGATACTCATGTCGGTTCCTCGGATTGATCCATTCGGCCGCCGGGCCTTCGCGACGCCCGCCGGGTCTAGTCTATCAGGAATGGTGGACGGAGGGTCATAGAGCAAATCACGGGCCATTGGCCGATGGAGCGTCTACTCCCGGATCGCGAGCGGATCCGCGATCAAATCGGATCGGCGACCCAGAGGAGACGAGGGGCCAGCGGCGTCGGTTGGATGACGTCGTAGAAGAGCCGATCCGCGGTGACGAGGCGAAGATCCAGGGCCACAGCCAGGGCCAGATAGACGAAATCATAGACGGCCAGCTTCGGATCGCCCACGCCGTGGGCCAGGTCATAGGCGGAGATGACCAGCCCTTCCGTGTCATGCGCCTGCATCGGATAGGCGCACAACTCCTCGAGGATCTCGCGACCGCGATCCCGATCCAACTCGTGGCGCCGGGCGACCTTCTTCCAGATCGTATTGCCGCACTCCGCCGCGAAGAACGATGGGACGTGCATCCGGAATCGCGCCGACATGAAGCGCCGGGCCTCGGCGGCGAGGACTTCGGGGATATACCACTTGATCGCCACGCTGGCATCGAGGACCAGTTCGCCGGGCGGAGAGAGTGGGCTCCCTACCGCCCCCGGCGGGCTGGCGATCGGCGACGTGGAACTCATCGATCTCGATCCTCTCGGATGAGGGCGGCGCTATCGCTGTGCGATCGGCCCTCCAGGGCGCGGCTGATCCGCTCGGCCCGGGCGCGGGCCTCGGCGACGTCGATCACCCGCTCGGCCGCGGCCCGCTCCAGGATCACCCGCAATTCGGCCTCGAGGGACCGCTCCTGGCGGGCGGCCCGTGCCTTGAGCGCATCGATGACACGATCGTCGAGATTCCGCACGATGAGCTGGCCCATGTTCGACTCCTCAAAGAGATCCCGGTGGCGACTGCAAAATGATATCATTGGACCGGGAGCGGAGTCCAGGGTCGTCCATCCGCCGAGTCCGTGCGTCGCGCCCGACTCCTACCATCCGCCTGAGCCATGCCACCCGCCTCAGCCGTGCATCTCGTCGGGCGCCTGAATCGGTCCGCGCGATCGGGAGAGTACGGGTCGGGGGACAGTGCCCCTCGAACGAGGACTACGCCGGCTCATCGGTCTGGTCCGAGAGCCGGCTCGACTGGTGATCGGCTGTCCGAGGAAGCCTCACCCGGCTTCGAACAACGGCGGCTCACATTGTATGGCCCCGTTCAACGCCTTGATGATGAAGTCGGCTGGCAAGCTCGCCAGTTCCTTCGGCTCGACCTTGTGGAGCCCGCCGCCGTAGACCCGCGCCGCTTCGATCATCTTGCCGGTGTCGAGCGTACGAAGGGCCTCGAACACGTTGCTGGCCAGGGATGGCTTGCGAGCAAGGGCCGCTCTCAATTCGCCCCTGGGGTAAAGCAGCAAATAGACGTTGTGGGCCGTCGCCTTCGACTGGTTCCAGATGAACCGGAAGGGACCCCCGCCGTCGCTCTTGGTCCTCCCCATGTATGTGCAGAGGAACGGCGCGGGCGGGCGGTCTTCCTGCGAATACCAGGGAGATCGGCGGCTCGCGAGGTACCCCTCGTGGACCTTCTCCTCGATCCCCTTGCTCAGGTAATCCCAGAATCTTGGGTAGTCCCGTCGCAGCACCTGGGGCCTGAGCGGGCAGTCGATCAGGACCAGAGGATTGGGGATGTCCGGCACCCCATCCGCCCGGCTCCCCACGATGTCGTCGGGCAGCCCCCGCGCCGCGGGGAGTATCGGGCGAAGGAACTCGCTCGGCAAGCCCAGATCCTTCGCGCGCGATTCCGGGAGGATGAAGAACTCGTTGTTGCCCGTCGCGAGCCCCCGCTTGATGGTAAACAGGTCCCCGAACGTCGGCCCATCATGGACTGCCACGAGGGCCGAAGATGAGAACAGCCTGGCCCATTTCTCCCCCGGCAAGAGGGCCTCACGGGTCACATCGATCGACGAATCCGGTGAGGTCAACTCGCCACCCTGAGAGAACTCCACGACCTTACCGGACGGCTCGGCCTTCTCGAAGACGACCACGGTCGAGGAGACCATCGCGTCGGCGAACTGGACATCCGAAGGAATGAACCGATGGATTCGGAGGAGGTTGACCCGAGTCGTCAGGTACTCCTTGACGTCGGTGCCGTAGTTGACGTCGAGGAACTCACTGGGGATGAGCCAGACGGAGATACCGCCCTCGGCGAGCCAGTCGTGGGCGTACAGCATGAGGTAGCAGTACAGTCCGGCCAGGCCCGACAGGCAGATGCCAGTCTTCTTCGCGACGGCCCTCCGGAGGTGGGCCTTGTCGTCGGCTGAAAGGTGGTGGTGCCGGACGTAGGGCGGGTTGGTCATCAGGAGGTTGAAGCGTCGATCGGGCAATGGCTGGCGGGTGAAGTCCCCGTGGATCACATCAAGGCCCGAGTCGCCCCAGAGTTCTCGCGCCGCCGCGGCGAAGGCCGGGTCCTTCTCGATGCCGACCGCGCGGGAAATGGTCGGGAAGACGGTCCTCATGGCGGAGTAGAACGACCCGGTCCCGATGCACGGTTCCAGGAACTCGATGGCCCGTCCCTCGGGCCAGAGTTGTTTGACGAGCTTGACGATCTCCTCTGCCAGTGGGAACGGGGTGGCAAACTGACCCTCCCGATTCCGTTCTTCGGCGGTCTTGCCGGCGTCGATGCGTTGCTGCCGAAGCGACCGTTTGGACTCGTCCATTCGCGATAACCCGAGTCTTCCCGAAGGAGCCGCACAGGAAGAGGACGTCGGTGAGTCGATCCCCGAACTCGTCTCGGAGTTGCCGTCCCTTCTGTCACTCTTCCTTTCGCCGCTTATCGCACGCACCGTACCGATCGTGGCGACGGCTCACGACGGCATCAGCAGTCCCTTGATTTGGCTGAACATGCTGTAAATCGCCACCCCCGAGATCGCCAGGAAGGCGACCCAGGTGAGCACGTCGGAAAGGAGCGACGGACCGACGCGGGGGTCGGCGTCTCGGCGGCGGAGGTAGATCGTGGCGCCGGCGATGAACGGGAGCATCAGGGCCTGGGCGATGCCGCCGGCCGTGATGAGCCGCTGCGGCTCGCGAAACACGTAGTACAGCGCCAGCGCCGCCGCCGGGTAGACGATGCAGAACAACTTGATCATCCGCTCGCGGTCGGCCTGCCCGGCGGGCTGCCAGACGCCCGCCCGGTGGAGGAAGTCTGCGGTCAGCCGGCTGTTGGCCGCCGTGGCGACGTACAGCGTCTTGAAGAGCACGGCCCATGCCCCGAGCAAGAAGCCGACGCGCGTGAACGGCCGCATCCAGGCCAGCGGCGTCCCTTCGAGCGGCTGGAGGTACATGCGCGAGAGGGTCGGGATCATCTCGGGGCCCTTCGGGTCCAGCCCCTGCGGGTGAAGGACCGCGGCCCCGAGGAAGTAGAACGCCACGGTCGCCACGGTGAAGATCACCATGCTGAACCAGGCGTCGAGCTGCATCACGCGGATCCAGCCCCGGCGCGATGAGCCCAGTCGGGTTTGTCGCTCCGCGCCCGGCGAACCGCGCGTAACCCTTCTCGATGCACCAGTACGGGTAGGCCACCAGCTCCGAGGCCCCGACGCCCGTGATGCCGAACGCCGAGAAAGCCAGCG
The DNA here is from genome assembly GCA_963815795.1 of uncultured Planctomycetota bacterium. Classification (GTDB taxonomy): domain Bacteria; phylum Planctomycetota; class Planctomycetia; order Isosphaerales; family Isosphaeraceae; genus JAKAUH01. The sequence continues at coordinate 1,173,397 of CAWFIC010000019.1, forward strand.
CCAGCGCCGCGGCGGGGACGACCGGTTCGAAGCCGCCGGCCAGGTTCGAGGCGGTGATGCGGAAGCTCGTGAACTGGAGGATCAACACGCTGGCCACGGTGAACAGCGTCACCGCCGCGACCAGCACGGTCGTGATCCGCTCCAGCCGACGGTATCCGCCGGAGAGCAGCAGGAGGATCGCGGCCAGCGTCGTCAGGCCCGCCCAGATGTGCTCCTCGTGGTCGGCGAGATACGGGCCCCAGGCGGCGACGAGCCGGCCTGCGCCCTCGGCCATGGCCCGCGATGCGCCCGGGAAGGCCATGTGCGCCGCCTGGCCGACCGTGCCCTCCATCGCGGCGATCTGCGCCTGGGTCGTCAGCATCATGATCAGCCAGAGCCAGCAGAGCCACGAGGCGCCCAGGCGCGGGCCGGGCAGCGAGTCGAACGCCTCGAGGGTCGTCCGGCCGTGGATGATCGCGTACCGGCCCAGCTCCACTTGCACGAAGACCTTGATGATGCAAGACAGGAGGATCAGCCACAGCAGGCTGAAGCCGGCCTTGGCGCCGAGGCTCGTCGTGTTGATCAGCTCGCCCGTGCCCACGATCGACGCGGCCAGGATCAACCCGGGCCCGATCTGCCGGATCGCGCGCGACAGCGAATGTGGGGGCTCGCGGATCGCCTCGGGCGACAGGGCATAGAGGTCGTGGCCCGGGTCGCCATGGTGATCGAGGTCGGGGCCGGGCTGCGGGCGCTGGTCCGGTTGGCTCATCGCGGGCCGGCCGCGCGGGCCGGGTCCTCCGGGCATGGTCGAGAAAGCGGCGGGCGCCCGACGGGGTCGGTGGCCGCGGCTCGAATCCAGGACGGGCTTACGTGCCCGCCTTCGAGGCATGCCGGCACGACCCCGGCCGGGCCTCGCCCATCATGGACGCCCGCGAAGTCGGGTGTCAAGCAGGCGGCTCGGCGGCCACTCATGTCGCTTCTCGTCAACGTCCGGGACGGCCGGCCGCCGGCCGAGACACACCGGCCTAACCTTGATTGGAGGACGTAGAGACCGCCGTGTCGCTCACGTTGCAACCCGATCGGATCGCGCTTATGATCGTCGATACGAACCTGGAGCTGAGGTCCCTGTTCGGCGGAATGCTGGATGCGTCGGGATCCGGCGTGGTCGGACAGCTCTGCGACCCTTCCGGCACCTGGGTCATCGAGCGGTTCGACCTGGGTCCGGCCCGGCTCCCCGCTGTCGGCCGGCGAGACCATCGGGCCGGAAATCTTCGAATCCGCACGGCGGATGGCGGGTCGACGGCCGCCGCTGGCCGCCGGCGACCGCCTGGCCGGCTACCGGCTGCTCGAGCGACTGGGCCGCGGCGGTCAGGGCGACGTCTGGAAGGCCCTCCGCCGCGAGCCGGTCGTGGAGCTCGTGGCCATCAAGGTGCTCAAGCCCTCGCTGTCCCGCGACCCGGCCCGCATGGCCCAGTTCCGCCGCGAGGCCGAGCGCGGCGGTCGACTCGCCGGCCCTTCGCTGCTGCAGGTCTACGAGCTGGGCACCTTCGATGGCTATCACTTCATGGCCATGCCGTACGTCGAGGGGATCACGCTCCGCGAGGTCGTCAGGGCCCGCGTCGCACACCTCCAGGACAAGCCGATCGAGGTGATCCATCGCCTGGTCACCCTCGACCCGCCCGAGTACTTGCGGGCCATGATCGGGATCATGGCCGACGCGACCGAGGCCCTGGCCCGCGCCCACGCCCAGCGGATCGCGCATCGCGACATCAAGCCGGCGAATATCCTGCTGGACAACCGACGCCCCGAGGGCGTCTATCTCTGCGACTTCGGCCTGGGGCGCGACCTGGAGGTCGCCACGCCTCAGCAGATGCGCGACGGTGCCGGCACCCCCATGTACATGGCGCCCGAGCGGCTGCTCCGCGCCGCCGCCGACGAGATCAAGTGCGACATCTACTCGTTGGGCGTCACGACCTTCGAGGCCCTGACGCTCTACCGTCCCTTCCAGGTCCCCGACCACGTGACCTTCGCCGCGCTGCCGGCGTACCTCGCCGCGTCGCGGCCGCGCCGGCCGAGCGAGATCCACCGTGGATTCCCCGAGGACCTCGAGGCGGTCATCCTCAGGGCGATGGATCGCGACCCGGCGAAACGCTACGGCTCTGCCGACGAGCTCGCCAGGGACCTCCGGCGCCTCGAGGTCCGGTTGACGTTCCGGAACGGACGCCCGCCGCTCGACGGCCACCCGCCGCATCGGCCCGCCACCCGCGGGCCGCACCTGTCTGTTGTCGGTCTGTAGCGGGAGCGTATGAAGGAACCGGACGTGACGATTCCGGAATCCATTCCTTCACAACCTCTCATCGCTTCTCCCCCTGATGGATCGTTGCCTTCGGGCCGAAGCGGATGTGCAGATTCGCGTGGCCGGCGAACTGGTCGCCGTAGATGGCGCGGACGACGGCCCAGTCGAGGAGGATCGATCCCGCCGCCGCCAGCAGGCCGGCCGCCAGCGTCCGGACCAGCCAGCGCCGGCCGGGGCCCGTCGCCCGTGCCGGGGCGGCGAGCCGGATCGGCGGCGGCCAGGCCAGGACGAGCGCGGTGCACGCCAGCGCAACCGCGCCGATGACGCCCTCGGTCACCAGCCGCTGCGCCGTGAAGCGGACCAGGGCCCGCTCGAAGTTGCCGGCCACCAGCCACCAGAGCAGCACGACATAGAGGAGCTGTCCCCGGCCCAGCGGACTCTGGGGCAGGATGGCCAGCGGCCGGCGCGCGTGCCGGACGGCGAGCGTCAGCGCGGTCAGCGCGATCAGGAGATACGCCAGGTCGAACCAGGCGCCGGCGGAGAGGCCGGCCATCTCTCGCGGCATGGCGCCGACCCGGACCCATTCGCCCGCGTTCTTCCGCAGGTTGAGGTAGGTGATCAAGAGCACCACGAAGGCCAGCGCATAAGGCGCGGTCCGGCGTCGGATCGATTCCGATCGCGGATCGTCGTCCACCGCCGGGGCGAATGGCACCAGCGGCGCCATCGCGGCGGCCAGCGCGAGCCCGTTGAACAGGCCCGTCGTCTGCTCGAGGATGCTGTGCCAGTTCGTCTCGTAGCCGCTGGTCACCTCCACGAGCTTGAGCATCGACGCGGCCGCGAACCCGATCCCGCCGATGAAGCCGCAGACCAGCCCGGCGCGGACGACCTCGCCGAATCCGGACCAGCCCAGCCAGCACAAGGCGCCCAGCGTCATCCCCAGGCATCCGGCCCAGTTATCCCCGCGGGGCGGCGTCATGTGGAGGTCCAGGCCCAGGACCAGGATGCCGAACCCGGCCCACCAGCCGACGGCCATGCACAACACCAGCCCGGTCGCCGCGTCGAGCCGGCGGCGGATCGCCAGGGCCAGCAGGCCGCCGATGATCGCCAGCGACGCCGCCAGCCAGTCGGTGTCGAACCAGAAGAGCTTGTATCCATGCGACTCGAGCCACGGCGCGATCGCGGCGCCCTGGAGCCACCAGAGGGCGAAGACCAGCGACATCGGCAGGAGCAGGTCGGAGAGGAAGCTGCGTGGCGCCATCGCCGCCAGCGCGGTCCCCGCGCCGCCCGGCGCCGCCCAGAGGAAGCCGATCACGAACAGGCAGGCGAACCCGTAGAGCACGCTCTGTGAATGGCCCGAGTGCGTATAGGCGACGACCTGCATGTAAGAGATGCTGCCGCCGAACGACCAGCCGAGCGCACCGAGCAGGGCGAACTCCGCGGCCCGGGCGTGCCAGTCGGGCCGGCCCGACATCAGGCAGACCGCCAGCGCGGCCAGCGCCCCCGGGATCATCGCGCCGTATTCGTGGCCGAAGTTGCCGCGGATCCCCCAGCCCAGCGACAGCGACAGCGCCGTCGCAAGGCAGAAGGGACTCGCGAGGGCTCGAAGCGCCGGGACGGGCCTCATGGTCGTGCGGCTCCTTGTTTCACTCGGGGACCGTCCGCGGTGGCGCCCAACTGGAAGAGGGCACGCTGCGCGCGGGCATCGAGCGGGTTGCGGGCGATGGCGAGCTTGTACCAGCCGCTGGCTTCGGCGTCGCGGCGGACCGCCGCGCAGGCGTCGCCTAGTTTGAGGGGCAGATCGGGGTCGTCGCGGCTCGCCTTCGAGGCGGCGCGCTCGATCAGCAGATGCAATCGTTCGCGTTTGGCGGCGAGCGTTCGGAGCGGCTCCAGGGCCTCCTTATCGCCCAGGCTCGTCAGCGCGGCGATCAGGCCCAAGAGGACCTCGTGCACGTCCGGCCGGGCCTGGTAGGCGATCCGGAAGTGGCGCGCGGCCGTCCGGGCGTCCCCCCGCGACAGCGCCATCCGCCCGCGGAGCCGGGACAGCAGCGGGTCGTCGGGCGGGCCCGAGGCCAGGAGCCGCTCGGCACGCTCGCGGTCGTCGCGGATCAGGGCAATCCGCACGTGGGCCGCGATGACCTCGGGGGTGTCCAGGGCCAGGCCCGCGAGTGCCTTCTCGGCCTCGTCCGCAGCTCCCACTCCTCGCTTGATCTCCGATAACTCCAGCCGCGACCATCGGTCGTCCGGATCGGCCGCGACGCAACGCTCGAGCATCCGCTCCGCCCCGATCGGCTCCCAGGTCTCGCTCTGCATCAGGCCCCAGTTGAACATGTCGTCGGAGCCCAGTTCTTTCAAGCCCGCCAGGGCGAGGAATTCACCGGCCAGGTCGGTCCGCCGGCGCTGGAAGCCGTAGATGAGGATCAGCTCGCGGTGGGCCTGCGTCAGTGTCGGGTCGAGGCGGACCGCCTGGCGGAGCGCCGCCTCGGCGAACCGGAAACGATCGCGTCTCAGCTCGATCTGGCCGGCCAGCAATCGGGCCCGAGCCGCGATGAGATGGCCGTCCGGCACCCGCGCCAGCTCGGCGAGGGCCTCATCTGGCCGATCGATGGCCAGGGCGAGCTGGCCGCGCAGCATCCGGTCCAGCGGGGTCGGCTCGCGGAGGCGGCCCAGACGGGCGACCGCTTGCTCGACGCGATCGAACCGGCCGGCCTGGAGGTCGGCCTGCGCCCGCGACCAGAGCGCCTCGGGATCGGAGGCGTCGCCACGGATCGCGCGATAACCCCAGGCCAGGAGCCCCACGACCGCGAGGGCCAGGCCGAGCATCGCCAGCCGGCGCCGCCGGCCGACCCCGATCGGTCCGGCGGCCCGACCAGAGGGTTCCGCGCCCCTGTTCGTCGTCTGTTGCGAGGGTGGTGCTGCCATCTTGGATCCAGCCGCTTCGCTCGGATTCCAGGGAGACGGGGGTTTCGTTTTCGCCGCAACGGCCGCGCGATGGCGTCACGGTCGGCCGGTACGACTCCGACGATGATAACATGTCTGGCATCCGCGAGCACCCCGCGCGGCCGGTCCCCCCGCTGGCATGTCGCCCGGGATGCGGCCATCGCCGCGACATTTTGGGTTGGACTTCATCCGCCGGCCGACTTTAGGTTGGACTTCATACGCCTGGCCGATTTTAATAGTGTGGATTGAATCTCCGCGAACACTCGCCGAGCGTGTCTCCTTGAACCCGAACGATCCGAACGCCGCGGGGTGAGGGGGGCTTCCCCGCGGCATGGCGAGGTGAAAGTCATGGCTAGCATGACGACGGTCGAGACGCCCAATCGCCCCATCACCCATCGTGGGGACGAGCTCGATCCGGACGCCCACACCCAGGCACGGGCGGTCGCTTCGCTGGGATCCTGGATGGTGGGACTCGGGGTGATCCGCCTGGCCTTCGCCATCGCCGGGTACGCCCAGGCCTGGCGGGAGGCGTGGGCGTCGGGGGAGATCGCCTCACAGGGATGGGCGGAGTTCTTCAACGAGAACGCGCCGGTGTCCGTGTTGATCAACGGCTGGCCGTTGCTGCTCGGCCTGGCCTTGCGCCGCACCCGGTGGCCGGAGCTGGTCAAGGCGAGTGCCCTGACCTTTCTGATCCTGTCGGTCGGCGGCGTGCTGTCGGCGATGGCGGATTGGAGTCGCGACTCGAGCCGGTGGATCGCCATCGGCTCGTTCCACGTTCCGCATGCCGCGTGGGGGCGGGTCGGGGCGGCCGCCATGGCGCCGGTGCTCGCGGGTGCCGCGCAGTGGCTGCTGGAGTTCGCGACGGCCGTGTGGGCCCTTCGGCTGGCGTTCCGCCTCCCCGACGGGGGGCACCCCGGCGAAGACCGGCGTGCCGGGGCGCGGCGGTCGCGCGCGGGCCGGCTCGCCGTGGGCGTCGCGATCGCCTTCCTGCTGCTGACGATCCGCCTACCCTCCCCGACGGCCGCGCTGGAGCTGATCAACCAGTCGCGGTGGATCAGGGAGTTCATCCTGCGGGATGATTTCGCGCGGATCCATAGCCATCGAGCATCCACGGCGCCCGAGTCGGCGTGGGCGCATGAGGTCCGCGGTTTACTGTATGAAGGCGAGCGGGCCTGGAGCGAGGGGCGATACTCCGCGTCCTGGGATGCTTACTCGCAATTGGTCGCCCGGTTGGATGCGATCCCGACGACCTCGATGACCTCGAACGATCGCGGGCTGGCCGCTCTGGCCCTCAACAACTGGGCCTGGCTGCTGGCCACCTGCCCGGAGACCAGCCTGCAGAATCACGAGGAGGCCGTCAGGCAAGCCCGCCGGTCCCTGGAGCTCGTCTCCAATGACGGCAACACCTGGAACACCCTGGGCGTGGCTTACTTCCGCCTCGGGGACTGGGACGAGGCGCTCGAGCGCACTCTACCGGTCGATGGAGCTCCGCAACGAGGGCGACAGCGCCGACTGGTTCTTCCTCGCGATGATCCACTGGCGGATGGGCCGCAAGGAGCGGGCGCGCGACTGGTTCGACAAGGCGGTGCACTGGTCGCGCCTCCACCCCCGCCCGGATGACGAGATGTATCGATTCGAGGTCGAGGCCGCCGAGGCGCTGGGCCTGCCCAGGCCCGAGCGGCGAGAGCCTCAGCCCGCACCCACCTTCCAGCCGCCGATGCACCCGGGGTTCAGCCCGCACATGCTCCGCGCGCGGGGCATGCCGCGACCCGCCGATTCGAGGAGGAGGCCGCCTCGTTAGAGCGCCGAACGTTTGGGTTGGCGCAACGGGACCGCCGATTCGATACGAGCCCGAAGCGCCAGCGAGTGAATCGATGGTGTTGGCCCCGGGATTCACTCGCTGGCGCGTCGGGCTCGTATGCGCTACACAACCGTACGGCGCTCTAGCGCGGCTCACGCTGGCGTTACTCACACTCGACCCCCCCTGACCCCCCCTTCGTAAGGGGGGGATAGCCGAATCGCGTACATCCCCTGATCCCCCTTACGAAGGGGGCGAGAGTAGAGGTGCAGGCCTACCCGAATCCCCCCCTTGAGAAGGGGGGGTTGGGGGGGTCGAGGCTCCAGCCTCGCCGACGGCCCGACCAATGACCAACGACCAATGACTCTTGACGAGCGGGCCATTTCGGAGCATACTCCCGCGGCCCGAGGACTTCCGCTCGCCCACGGAATGGGCGCCCGGCCCGGCCCCGCCCCGAACCGACAGGGATGTCATGCGCCAGGCTGTCACGAACATGATGGTGGCTCTCTGCGTCGTCCTCGCGGTGTCGGCGCGGGGCGGGGAGAACCGCCCGCCGACTGCGGGCGAACCGCCGATCGCCCGGGCACGCCGGCTGATCCAGGCCGGCGATCGCGGGGCCGCGGTGGAGCTCCTCGAAGAGGCCTTGATCGACGGACCGGCCGGCGACCGGCCGGCGATCCTCGACCTCCTGCGCCAGTCCTACCGGGCCATGGCCCGCGAGGCCGAGGCCGCCGGACGCGCGGCGGACGCGGCCCATTACCGCGACAACCTCTCGATCCTCGAGAGATCCCGCCAGGCCGACCGATCGGCACCCGCCTCCCCGCCCCGGATCGAGCCTCCCGGGCCTCCTGCCCAGCAACCCCGGCCGCGCGTCGAGCCCGCTCCGGCGCCCGCTCGACCGCGGGCGATGAACGCACCGGGGACACCCGCCCCGCCGGCCTCACAGACCATCCCCCTGCCTCCGCCGTCGGCGGTCCCGCCGTCGGCGCTCTCCGGGCCGCCGGACCTGCGGGCGCCGATCCCCGACCCGAGCCTCGCGGAGCCGGTGGCCTTGCCCGAACCCGCGAAGCTGCCGAAGCCCGGGCCGGTCAAGCCGGTCGCGCCCGGGGCTAACGGCCCGGGGTTGACCCGCGTGCCCGCGTCCGGTTCGCCGATCGACGCCGCGCGGGATGACGGCACGCGCGAGATCCCGAACACCTCGCCGATGCCCGGTCCGGCCGCCTCCGGCCCGGCCGAATCCGGCGGTCCCGAAGTGTCGATCAACCCGGGCGCGGCGAGCGAGCCCGCGCCGAGAAGGACCGAACCGAACAGGGCGGCCGCCCGCTCGCCGGGCCTGGCCGAGGCCGACGCGCTGTTCCGGTCGCGGCGGTTCGACGAAGCGGGCCGCATCTACGCGGCGCTGGCCGCCCGCAACCGGCTGCCGGCGCAAAGCCGGCCGCACTGGGCGTATTGCCGGATCGTGGCGGTCGTCCGCCAGATCAACGCGCGGCCGCGCACGGCGCGAGAGTGGGACGCAATCGAGGCGGAGATCCGCGACATCCAGCGACTGACGCCGGGCAACTGGTACCCGGAATACCTGATGAACAAGGTCGCCGAGGCCCGCCGCTCGCGGCGCCGGCCGGGTACGTCCTCGAATAATGGCCTGGTCGTCCGGGGCTCGGCCCCCGACGATTCGTCTCCCCAACCACAATCCCAGCTCCAGCCGCAACCGCAGGCCCAGCCTCCCGCGCCGGCGCCTCTTCGGCCGCCAGCGCGAGACGTCCGCGGCCCCGATCCAGCCCGGCAGTCCCGCCGATGGCCCACCGGCCCCGGCCCCGCCCGCCGCGGACTCCAACCCGATCCTGAACCTGCCCGTCAACTCGTCCGAGCCCGGCTCCGAGGACTCGATCGGTGTGCGGAGCGAGGGGCGAGCGACGAGGAGCGAGGACGTCGCCGATCGGTCTTTCACGCCCCGATCGCCGAACCCCGAACCCCGCGCCGCGAACCCCGAACCCTCCAGCGAGTCCCCGATCGCCTGGCAGGTCCACGAGACGTCCAACTTCCGCATCTACCACTGCGACCCGGCGCTGGCCGAGCGGGCCGGGGCGGTCGCCGAATCGGTCCGGACGGCGCAGGCCAAGCGATGGGGAAGCTCCGCGGCCGGCGCCTCCTGGTCGCCGCGTTGCGAGCTGTATCTCTATCCGACCGCCGCGCTGTACGCCGACGCGACCGGCCAGCCGCAGCGGTCGCCGGGCATCTCCACGATGTCAACTAACGAGGTCCGCGTGCTGTCGCGCCGCATGAGCCTGCGGGCGGACAACCCCCTGCTGCTGACCTCGACCCTGCCGCACGAGGTCACCCACATCGTCCTGGCCGACCTGTTCGTGGCCCGGCCGATCCCGCGGTGGGCCGACGAGGGACTCGCCGTGCTCGCCGAGCCCGCGACCGAGCGTCGCCACCGCCAGGCCGACCTGAAGGAGCCCCTCGAGGGCGGCCGCGTCTTCAAGGTCGGCCAGCTCATGACGATGGATTACCCCGCCCCGGAGGACTGGCAGCTCTTCTACGCACAGAGCGTCTCCCTCACCCAGTTCCTCGTCGAGCAAGGCCCGCCCCAGCGGTTCATCCAGTTCGTGCGCGACTCGCAGCGCCAGGGCGCGGAGGCCGCCCTCCGCGACGTCTACCAGATCGAGGGCCTCGCCGCCCTGCAGGAGCGCTGGCTGACCTACGCGCGTCAGCACGTCGCCGTGGACGTGGCATCGAGCCGGGACCCGGACACGGCCCCCGCGGACGTCCGGCGCGACTGATCTCGGCTTCTTGCCCGTCGATTCGCCTGACCATAGAATGGCGACTTGGCCGGCCTACCGCACCCGGGCGGGCCCGTCCGCCGAGGAGAGAGGCTGGCGCGCGTCGGCGGGTGGCGACGATCGCTCGCTCGCTCGCTCGCGAGTCAACCCATCAAGGACGGCCGCCGATGAGGGACCCGGATCAGATCTATCGTCGCTACCAGGACCTGCAATCCTACGTCGCCTGGACTGACGAGGACGCCGGGCGAGTCCGCAGCCTCGGCCCGCTGCTCGGGCCGCATCTCCCCGCCCTGGTGGACGACTTCTACACCGAGATCGAGCGCCACCCCGCCGCCCATCGGGTCTTCACCGGCGGCCCGGCGCAGGTCGATCGGCTCAAGCGCGCGTTGCTCGGCTGGCTGCACGACCTGCTCACCGGCCCCTACGACCGTGATTACGCGGCCCGCCGATGGCGCGTGGGTGCCCGGCACGTCGAGATCGGCCTGGACCAGGTCTACACCAATGTCGCGCTGTCGCGGCTCCGCGACGGCCTGGTGCGGCACCTGGGCGAGTCGTGGCCCGGCGATCAGAACAGCCTGGTGGCGGCGATCCGGTCGCTCAACAAGCTCCTGGACCTGGACCTGGCCAAGATCGAGGACGCCTACCAGTCCGAATACATCGCCCGGATTCAGCGCCGCGATCGGCTGGCGTCACTGGGCCAGATCGCCGGCGGCATCGCGCACGAGATCCGCAACCCCTTGAACGTGATCAAGTCCTCGCATTACTACCTCTGGACGGCCCGCACCCTCTCGCCCGAGAAGCGGGCCGAGCACATGCAGCGGATCGAGCGCAACGTGGTGCTCGCCGAGCAGGTGATCACGACCCTGACCAACTTCGCCCGGATGCCGATGCCCGAGCTGAGCCCGTTCGCCCTGGAGCCGAGTATCCGCCAGGCGCTGGGCGACTCGGCCGATCCCGCCGGCGTGGAGGTCGAGGTCGATTGTCCCGCGGACTTACCCCCGGCGCTGGGCGATGCCGGCCAGATCCGGATCGCCCTGAGCAACCTGATCCGCAACGCGCGCGATGCGATGCCCTCGGGCGGACGGCTGACGCTCCGCGGCCGGGGGCTCGGCGACGCCGTGGAGTTGGCCGTGATCGACACCGGGGTCGGCATCGCGCCGGCCGACCTCGGCCGGATCATGGAGCCGCTCTTCTCCACCAAGGCGAGGGGCCTCGGCCTGGGGCTCGCCCTGGTCCGGATGATCGTCGAGAGGAACGGCGGCGAGATCCAGGTCACCAGCGAGCCCGGTCGGGGCAGCACCTTCACCCTCCGGCTGGCCGCCGCCCCCACGGAGGCCCGACCCCAGGAGCGGCGCGGCACCCTCGATCCCGGCGGATGATGACGTGGACATCCCCCTCCGGGCCCCATAGATGACAGTTCGCCCCATAGATGACAATTCACCCGGGCACAGAAGTACTGTCATCTATGTCATCTATGGGCCGAGACCATCAGTGCCCGGCCCTGCATTCCTCACAGGTCGAAGAATCCTCTCATTCCATCAAGGAGGAAGAGCCCCTCCTTCCTGAAGACACTCTCGACCAGTCGTCTCCCCACAGATGACAACTCGCCCCATAGATGACATAGATGACACTTCCACGGAGTCGGGAGTTTTGTCATCTATGGTGTCATCTATGGGCGAACCGCCTGCCGGAGCTTCTCCGCCAGGACGGTCTCATCGCCCTTGACCAGGCGGCCCTCGGGGTCGAACAGCAGGACGTCCCCCATCCCCAGGAGGCCGAAGCGCTCCCAGGTCTGGGACGTGGGGTCGAGGAGCACGGGGAACGGCAGGCGCTTCCCGCCCCAGACGTGCTGGACGATCGGCTCGAGCCGGCGGTCCACCTCGGCCATCGACGTCACCTCACCGTCGGGGTCGACGCAGATCGCCAGGATCTCGAAGCGATCGCGCTGGCCCTTGTGGTCCTCGTAGAACTTCACCAGATTGGGGAGGCCCCGCTTCAGGCACGGGACGCAGCCGAAGCCCCAGAAGTCCACCAGGACCCACTTCCCCTTGAAGTCCGAGAGCTGCACGTCCTTGGAGACGCCGCGGGCATCGGTGACGTGCCACCGCGGCGGCACTTCCCCGTAGTGCTGGGTGCGGTCCCACCAGGTGCCGGCCGCCTTGGCCTGGGCCTCCTTCATCCGCACATCGATCGGGTGAGGGGCGAACCTCAGGCGGCCGAGGTCGAGCTCGCGGATGTCGCCCTCGAGCGCGATCGGCCGGTTCGGGATCAGTTCTCCTTCGAACGACTCCTTGTCGGCATACTGGCTATAGCCCCGGAGCGAGTAGCGGCCCGGCGGCAAGGCGAAGTCGAACTTCGCGTCGAACGAGCCGCAACTGACGAGCCGGGTGGAGTCCAGGGGTCGGGTCGGGTCCTCGGGCAACTGGACGTAGACGTGGGTCCAATGGGGCCGCTGGCCGGGCCCCGGGCCTTCGAACGACCCGCGCACGCGGACCATCGGGCCGATCCGGACTTCCACCGGCTCGCCCTCCTTCCCCTTGGCCAGGACCGCGATCCCCCCGCGCCGCCGCTCCCGATCCATCGCCATGAGGAAGTGGTACGACTCGGGGAGCGCCAGCGAGAACCGGCCGTCGGCCCCCGTCTTGATGGGATCCTTGGTCCCGGACGGTTCCATCTGGCCGAGGTGACCCCAGAAGGCCCGCACGTTCTCCTCCTTCTTGAAGTCGTACGGCTTGCCGGCCGCGTCCCTGCTGGGACCATTGGCCCTCCAGAAGGACCCGACGGCGGCCTCGGCGACCGGCCGTCCCGCCTCGTCCACGACCCGCCCGCGAACCTCGCGGTCACCGGCCCGCGCCCCGGACCCGACGACGAGCAGGACCAGCATCCCCAGCATCAGGCTGCGCATCGAACAAGACCTCCAGGAGGCTCGAGATCCGGTCACCGCGGAACGGCCCGGCTGTGTCGGACAGTTGTAAGCGACCCGCGAACACGATGTCAATGGCATGGCGGGTGAAACCCGCCGGTCGAGGCCTCCTTTCGGCGGGTTTCACCCACCGTACCAATCCGCGATCGCCCATGCGATCGTGTCACCGCCGAGCTCGGTGACGACCTCCTCATGGGCCGCGCCATCGGGGCCGTGCCGGACCAGCCAGCCGCGGGCGATCGGCTCGAGGCCGCGGGCGGCGCGGCCATCGCCGCGAGCTGGAGGCGCAGCCGATGGCGCCTCGGGCAAGCCGCCACGTCGGCGACGACGATCAGGTGCCATCGGCCCTCGCGGTCGCGGAACGCCAGGTCGCCGGCGCCGTGGAAGACGGTCGCGCCGCCCGGCGCGATCGTGAATTCCAGGTCGTCGCGAATGGCTGCGTCGGGACCGGATGCCGCCGCGCGCAGCGTGCGAAAGGCCGATAGGTCCCACAGGGCGTCGAGCCGGCCGGCGGCGTCGCGGACCAGGCCCGGGCTGGCGGCGGGGACTTGCTTCGCGCCTGCGCGGGCCGCGAGCGGTTCGAACGCCGGTGCCTCGGTGCGGCGCCACCGCGGGTCACGCACGATCGAGCGGATCAGTGAATCCAGCCGCGCCGCGCGGGTCGGCAGGCCGGCCGCGGGGTCGAGGTCCAGGTAACGCGGCGGCCCGGACGAACGCGCCGGTTCGTCGTCCTCCGCCACGGTCCCCGCCCGTACGATCGCCTCCTCGATCGCCGAGATCGACAACCGCGGCGTGGGCGCCGGCGCGCCGGCATTCGGACCGCCATCCGCCGGACGATCGTTGCGCGGCTCGGGCGAGTTCATCAGGCAGACCTGGACCACCGGCGGCGAGGCGGGATCGCCGAGTTCCGTCGCGACCCGGCACGCGCCGGTGCGGCGGTCGAACCGCTCGTCCAGGAGCCGCATGGCGATCGACGTCGCCCTCACCGGCTCGTCCGGTCCCAGGCCCGCGGAGAGGATCAGGGCGTCGCGCGCTCGCGTCGCGGCGACGTAGAAGAGGCGGAGCGACTCCTGCTCGTCGTCGGCCCGCTCGAGCGTCAGGTACGCTCGCCAGACGGGGTCGCGCGTCTCCTGGTCGCTCGCGGCGTCGCCCGAGGTCGGACCCGCCTGCGGCGGCCGGACCACCAGGCCAAGGTCCGGGCGGCAGGCGACCATCGGGCTCCGGGGAGGCGACGATCGCGCCAGGTCGGGCAGCACCACGATCGGGAACTCCAGCCCCTTGGCCTGGTGGATCGACATCAGCCGGACGCTCGCGCCGGCCTCGTCGGTCGTGGCCGCCTGCTCCTCGCGCGGCTCGTTCTCCAGGTCGGCCCGCAGCCGCGCGACGAACTCCGCCAGCGTGAACCCGCCCTGGCGGTCGAAGTCGCGCGCCAGTCGGACGATCTTCCGCGTATTGGCCAGCTTGCGATCGCCGAGGAACTCGCAGACCAACGCGCCCTCGAAGCCCGACTCGTCCAGTACCCGTGCCACCAGCCGCGCCATCGGAATCCGGTCCTTGTCCGCCCGCCATCGCGAGAGCAGCTCCAGCGCCCGCGCCGCGCGGCCCCGGTCCAGGTTCGAGAGCCCGTCGACCTCGCCGAGCCGGTACAGGCCCGCGGTCAGCCCGCCGTCCTCGAGCGTCGTGGCCAGCCGGAACAGCCCCTCGTCGCTGACGCCGAAGAACGGGCTGCGCAAGGCACCGGCCACGGCGATCTCGTCGAACGGGTCCTCGATGACCGACAGCAGGTTGATCACGTCGTGGACTTCCTGCTGCGCGTAGAACGCCGAGCCGCCGATCGTGTGGTAGTCGAACCCCTCGTCGGCCAGCGCCGACTCGTAAGGCCACAGATCCGTCATGGCGCGGAACAGGAGCGCGACATCCCCCGCATGCGCCGGACGCACGACCTTGGCCGCCCGGTCGAAGATGGGCCAGCCGGCATCGAGCCGCTCGCGCAGCCGGCGGGCCAGGCAGCGCGCCTCGATCATCCGCCGCTCGTGGGCCGACACCTTCGGCGCGGCCGGCTCGCCGTCCCCATCGGGCACGTCCGCGTCTTGCGGTGGGGCGGCGCCGGCCAGAGGAACTCGACCGACGGCTGGCAGGTGTCCTCGCCCCGGATCGGTTGCAACCGATAGCCGGCGTCGGGGCCGGCGTCCTCGGACTCCACCGGGTCCAGGTCGCGGAAGCAGTCGCCGAACAGGGCGTTGACGAAGCCGATGATGCCCGGCACGCTCCGGAAGTTCTCGGTCAGATTCAGCCGGCCGTGCGCCGGGAACTCCGACCGCCATCGGCGGAAGATCTCCGGCTCGGCGCCGCGGAACCGGTAGATCGACTGCTTCACGTCGCCGACCACGAACAGTCGACCGGTGAGGAAGGAGGCGCCGCTGAGCAGTCGAAGGATCTCGCCCTGGATGCCATCGGTATCCTGGAACTCGTCCACCAGGACGAATTCGATGGGTATCGCGCCCGGGGCCCGGGCCTCGGGCGTCGCCAGCTCCGGGTGATCGCGCAGCAGGTCGCGCGCCATGATCAGCAGGTCGTCGAAGTCGAGCCCGCGGCGGAGCCGCTTGAGCCGCTCGTGCTCGCGCCGGACCGCCAGCGCCAGCCGGGCGAACCCCAGGCTCCGGCCGGCCGCCGCGAGCAGAGTCTCCGCATCGCCCCACTCGAGCGCCGGGCGGACCTGCTCTCGAAGATGCTCGCGCAGCTCGGCGAACACGGTCTTGATCGCCTCATAGGTCGCCTCGGACGGCCATGATGCGACCTTGGGCAAGTCCTGCACCCGGAGGAGCCCCACCAGCTCATCGAGCCGATCGGCCGGGCAGGGGGGCATGCCGGGGTCGAGGATGCGGAGCGCTTCCAGGAGCGCGGCGCGGCGGTCGCGGATCCTGGTGACGTCCGAGTCGAGCGGCTCGAGCAGCCGGCGGCCGTGCGCGACGAGCGGCCGCACCCGGTCGAGCACGATCGGCCAGAGCCGCTCGACGGCGAGGGTGCTCCAGCGTTCGGCGATGGCCTCGGGCTCCTGCCTCGCCCAGTCCTCCAGGCCGACGGCGCCGCGGAGCATCGCCAGGCGGCCGAGCGACTCGCGGACCTGGCGGAGCCCGTAATCGGTGCCCAGCTCGATGAGGTCGGCGTCGCGCGCCGCCAGCAGCTTGCGGAGCGCGATCCGGACCGCCTCGTCGCGGAGCGAGCCGGCGATCGACTCATCGAGGATCGCGAACTCGGGATCGACCCCGGCCTGCAGCGCGTGCCGGCGCAGCAGCCGGGCGCAGAACTCGTGGAACGTGCCGATCGGCGCCGCGTCCAGGCCGCGGAGCACGGCCCACCAACGTTCGGGGTCGCGATCGTCCCCGGCGGTCAGCCGGGCCCGGCACCGGGCGCGGATGCGCTGCCGCAGCTCGCGCGCGGCCTTCTCGGTGAACGTCAGCGCGACGAGGGCCTCGAGCGGCCGGCCGTCGGCGTCGTCGAGCGCGGCGAGGAACCGCTCGGTCAGCACCATCGTCTTGCCGCAGCCGGCGCCGGCGCTCAGGGCCACGCTGGCATCGGGCACGCCCAGCGCCCGCAGTTGCTGCTCGGTGAGAGTGACACCGGACGATGGGGGGACGGTCGTGCTCACGAGCCGCCTCCCGCCGAGGTGGACCGACGTCCGCGCGCGCCGATCCGTGGCCAGTTCCGGCGGCGTCGGCCGGTCGTGGTGCTTGGCTGCCAGCCGGGCCTGGCGGATCCGGCAGATCGCGCGGAAATCGCAGAAGCCCTCGCAGCCGTCGACCTGCGAATCGACGACGAAGACCCCGCGCCGCAGGCGATCGACCAGCTCGGCCACGTACGACTCCAGCGCCGCCTGCACGAGCTCCCACTCCGCGAAGGCGATCGCCTTGTAGCCCTCCTTGCGCAGCGCCCAGTAGCCGACATCGTGGAGCGTCACGTCTTCCCCGGCCAGGATGATCCGCTCGACGGCCATGGCGTACAGCGGGAGCTGGAGCAGCCGGGCCTGGCGGACCTCGTTCGGCGAGGGCCCCTGTCCGCTCTTGTAGTCGATCACCCGGAAGCCCCGGCCCCCGGCGTCTTCGACGATGTCGATGCGGTCGATCTTCCCCTGGAGCCGCACGACCCTGGCCCCGCGGCCGATCTCGAGGAAGGGGAAGACGCCACCGAGTTCTCCTCGCCGAACGTGACCTCGAACCGATGCGGGACCGGCCGGCCCGACGGGTCGTCCTCGTATTTCTGGTGCTGGATGCGGTAGCGCTGGATCGTCTGGATCAGGCGGCGGCGGTCGATCTCGCGCAGGCCCAGGTCGACCTCCGAGGCGTCGAGCGGCTCCTCACGGACGACCTCGTCGAGGACGGCGACGCTCGAGCTCCTCGAGGTCCCACGCCTCCCGGCTGTCCCGCTTCATCTCTTCGAGGCGCTGGAGCATGTCGTGGATCTTGCTGCCGCGCTCGGTGTAGTCCTCGTCGATCTCGTCACGCCGCTCATCCGGCTCGAGCTTCAGCACATATTTGCAGAAGAACTGGAACGGGCAGGCGATGTACGTCTCGAGCTGGCTGGCGCTGAAGGGGTAGTCGGAGGGGAACGCGTCGGCGACGTCCAGCACGACGTCGCCGTCCTTGAGCAGGCCGTCGTACTCGCCGAACGGGGTGCCGCGGAGCCGGTGGGCGAGCACCTGGAGCGCCGCGGCGGTGCCGTCGAGCGCCCGGCGGTGCCCGGCGTGGCGGAGCAGCTCGGCGAGCGCGGCCGGCTCGCCCCGGGTGCGGGCCATCGCCACCGCGCGGACGCGGCGTTCGCCCGGCGAGCCGGCCAGCTCGGGCGAGTCGACCAGTGCGGGGTCCAGCCGCCGGACCGATCGATGGCAGGCGGCCAGCGCCTCGGGCGCGAGGCACTCCATCAGCTCGTCGAGGAACCCGGCGCGGAGCAGGTCCTGGCCCTTGATGTCGGTCGTCGGATAGATCAGCACGACCGAGGACTCGGCCGAGCCGATGACGCGGAGGAAGCGGAGCATCTCCCGGGAGAAGGCCCGCCGGCTCGCGGCGTCGGGCGGCGCTCCGGGCCGGATCGCCAGGAACGCCTCCACGGCCTCGCGCGCCGGGAACGTCCCCTCGGCCAGGTCGGCCAGGATCACGTGGGCGGCGCGCGCGCCGGCCAGCTCGTCGACCGTCGCCATGCGGACCGCGCCGGGCCGTGTCGGCGAAGGCGGTGCTGTCAGCTCCATGGCGGTCGACTCGACCTCGGCGACGAACGTCGCCCAGCGCCACGGCGCACTCGCCCCGGCCCAGGCGCTCCAGCACGCCGGCCTGGTCCTCCATCGCGTCGCGGAGCTGGTCGAGCCCGGCCCCGGCGGCGGGGGGCGTTCCGTCGTCGACTCTTCCGATCCCCAGGGCATCGGAGACATGGAACAGCCACTCGACCTGCTCGGCGAACGGCCGGGGCTGGTCGAGCGGCTCCAGGATCGCGAAGATCCGCTCGACCAGGTCGCGGGCCAGCCGGGCGCGCTCGGCCTTGACCGTGTGACCCGTCCGCTCGGCGACCTGCCGATCGAGCCAGTTGAGCAGTTGCTCGCGGCCGCGGAAGACCGGGGACGACTTGATCACCGACGCGGCCGCCGCCATCGAGAGCGGATCGGAGCCGGGCCAGCCCGGCCGCACCTGGCCGTTGCGCAGCAGGCGGATCACGCGGTCCGTCGCCCACTCCTCGACCGGCAGTCCGATCGCCAGCAAGAGCGCGGCGACCGACGGCTCGGCCCCCGTCGGGCGGCTGGGCTCGGCGTGTACCGGGATGTCCCAGTCTCGCAGGACGTCCAACGCGATCTCAGCCGGCTCCCCCCATTGCCGGAACACGACCAGGATATCCTCGGGCTCGGCGCCTCGATCGAGCCGGTCGCGGACCGCGCGGGCCAGCACGCGGGCCGTCCCCTCGCCCTGCGGCGCGCCGTGGATCGACAGGCCGTGGATCGCGCCGACGGCTGCACCGGCCCCGGAGCGGCGGAACAGCGACTGCTCGAGCTCCCGCAGGCCCGCGGGCCGCCAGATCTCGGGCCGGACGGGGACCTCGGCGAATCCGAGCTCGACCAGCCGGGCGCGGGCCGTCGCGTTGGCCTCGTAGACCGCGGCCGATCGCTCATCGCCCTCGAACGCCATCGTCACGCGAACCGACCGGGCGCGGCGCAGGGCGTGCTCGAGCACTCGCCACCGGGCCTTCGTCGGCGATTCCCAGTCGAGGAAGGTCACCTGGGCGAACGCGGCCAGCGATGCCGGCGGTCGCTGCACCAGTCGCCTGGAGGCCCAGACGGCCAGCCCCGCCTCGTCCTCGGCGCCGAGCTTGCGCAGCAGGCCCCGATGGCGGACGAACGCGGCCCATTCGGCCGCGGCGACCGGCTCGGCGGGGGCCATCGACCGCGGGGGCCGCTCCTCGGCCGTCCACTCGGCGAACCTCCGGCGGAGCCGGCGCCGGTAGCCCGGCCAATCGATCACCGCGGCGATGGCCGCGAGCTCGCCCGCCTGCCGCGCCTGGCGGATGGCCTCGCCGAAGACCGCGTCGGCCGCCCCCTCGGACAGGCAGGACGGGCCCTCTTGCACCTCGTCGCGCACGCGAGCCCAGAGATCCGCCCAGCACCAGACGCGGGGGATCAGCCCCGTCCCGGCCGATCGCGACCGGACCGCCAGCTCGCGACGCACCTGGTCGCGCGCCATCGGCGAGGCCGCCAGCCACAGGCTCGACGGGTCGGACGACGCGACGGCCAGCGCATGGTCACGGGTTGCCGCCCCGTACGGTCCCGTCCAGAGCACCCGTTCGCCCGGCATCGGCGGATCCCCCGTGGATCGCGACGGATAAGACCAACACTCCCAACAGGATCAAGTATACAGAGAAATACCAGATGCGTCCTGCCCGAACAATCCGAACCAGCCAGGCGATGGCGGCATAACCGACAAGTCCGGCCACCACGGTGGCGGCGAGGGCCTGGGCGACGTAATCGGCCGAGAGCGTGGCCCGGTCGATGTCCTTGATCTCCTTGACGGCCGCGCCGAGGATCGCCGGCACGGCGATCAGCAGGCTGAAGCCGACGGCCCAGGTCCGCGACATTCCCAGGGCCAGCCCGGCGGCGATCGTCATCCCGCTCCGGCTGACGCCCGGCAGCGGGGCCAGCATCTGCGCCAGGCCGATCAAGAGCGCATCGAGCCACGTCATCCGGTCCGGCCCCTTGGTCCCGCCGCGGCGGCCCAGCCAGGCGGTCAACATGAGCATTGTCGCCGTGACCAGAAACCCGATGCCCGCCACGGCGACCCCCTCGAACGACCGCTTGATCCACTTCATCAAGAAGAGGGCCAGCGGGATCAACGGCGAGGTCGCGATCGCCGCCAGCACGCCGACCCGGATGATCTGCGGACGCCGGAAGCCCTCGGGCACGTCCTCGGAACCCATCAACCCGCGCAGGCCGGTCGCGATCTCCCGGCGGTAGTAGACGAGGATCGCGGCCGTCGTCCCCAGGTGGAGGATCACGTCGAAGAACAGGTTCTCCTCGCCGCTGCTCCTGGCGCCGGTGATCCAGTCGAAGAGGTTCTGCGTGATCAGCAGGTGGCCGTCGCTCGAGATTGGCAGGAACTCGGTGACGCCCTGTACGACGCCGAGCACCAGGGATTTCAACCATTCCATGAATCGTGTCTTTCAGCCAGTGAATGCGAGGAACAGACGCGTTCGCCCGGGATCAGGATAGCCATTCACGGGCCGGGAAGTAATAGAACAAGTGGTCTCACGATCTGTACCGGTGACAGGTGTCCCGCTCATCACGGTTCCAGGACCGTTCGCCATCGCCTGGGCACGGATTCGAAGGCGAGACGATAGGTCTCCTCGAGAGGCACCGCGACGTGACGGCCTGGCTCGAGGTAGAGCGGCATGTCGATGAGGGAATCGCCCACCGCGACCGGTTCGACGAAGGCCCGCACGACGCCTCCCGCTTCATAGGCGGCCAGGGTCAGGGGCTTGTCATCGGGCCGGTCGTACGGCGCTCCGGCGACCTCGTCCCAGATCGCGCCATGAATCCCGTGGAGATCGCGCGAGGTCGGCGGCTGCAGGTCGAGGATGAGCAGGTGGACCTGGTGACTCAAGCGCTCGGCGGCCTTGCGGACGAAGTCCTCGAAGGCCTTTCGACCCGACTTGTTCCCCCTGGAGACGACCTCGACGACGGCGACCAGGCGGTCGCCGGAGGCGTGCCGGACCGCCACGACGTTCTGCTTGCGCCGGTAGAACTCCAGGTCGGTCTCGGCCGTGACACGCACGCGGGGCTCGGCCACCAGCAGCCCGCCGCCGGCGGCTCCGTCCTCGCCAGCCTGGCCCGATGAGCGCACCTCGGGCGGTCCCGCTGGGTCGCCCGGCTCGGGCGATTCGCTCGCCTTGAGGGTGAGAATGTCGGGCTCAAACCCGGCCCCTTGCCGTTCGGCGAGGGCGTAGTACTCCCGGGGCAGAAGCCGCCGGTTGAGGACATCGGTGATGACCCCGACCCAGCGCTGATGGAAATGATGGAAGATGCCCGCGTCAACTCGCGCCGAGTCATGAATCGGCATGGAGTCCTCCGCTCTCGGCCCGGAGGCGACGATGGAAAGCCTCCCCCCTAATCATAACGGATGGTCGGCCGGAAGTACCAAGGACTCAGCGAGGTTCGAGAGGGTCAAGCGGCGTTCCGCGAGCCTATCTTTGCACCGCCGCGGGGGCCGGCGTCGCCAGCTCGATGTCGAACGCGTTGTCGCCCGGCTTCACGTCGAAAGGGACCATCCGCGACGGGATCGCGCCGGCCTTCTTCTTGTGACGCGGGTCGGCCTTGGGGGTGACCATCACGGAGTTCGAGCCGGTCAGCGTCGTGACGGTGTAGCTCCCGTCGTCGCCGATCGCGGCCGATCGCGAGGGGGCCATCTTCCTCAGGTAGTTGGCCGGGTTGAACATTACCGCGCCGGCAGTCACCGGCTTGCCATCGAGGGTGACCCGGCCGTGGACCGTGCCCTCCTCGGTCGTGGACGAATCGACCGCCGGCCGAGTGTCGCAGCCGGCGGCGGCCAGCAGCAGCGCCGCGCAGGCCGACAGGGCCCATGGGGCGAGCCGCCACCGATCGTTGTCTCTCATCTTCAGCTCCTCCCAAGATCGGCCCGGGCCGTTCGACGGTGCCCGGGCGGCCAGTTCCCGTCGCTGCTGGTCGGGCCGGTCAATAACTGTCCGACGAGAGCACCTCGCCGTTGGCCCGCGTCCCCAGGGCCCACCAGATGGTCGCGGAGATCGAGCCCTTGATCGCGTGCACCGAGCCGTCGAGGAACAGGGCGTTGACCACTCCGGGGTGGTGGCTGGAGGCGGTGTACGCCCCCGCGTCGCCGGGGCCGACGCTCCAGTCGTACTCGCAGCTCCACGTGTTCGGCGGCATGACGTGGCTGTACTCGCATTGCCCCCCCTGGCCCCAGAACCACATCGAACCGGTGGCGTAATAGCCGGCATTCGCCAGGATCGTGGTGCTGGTGTTGTTGGCGTTCGGCTGCATCGCCATGCAGGCCTGATAATACTGCTGGGGGAGGTTGGTCACGTTGCCCGGCGGCTGGAGGTTCTGCACCGCCGAAGTCGGCGTCGTCGGGTCCAGGGCGTTGATCGTGCCGGTCCCCTTGACCATCTCGCTCATGCCCACCGTGTTGCTCAGGCCGTCGGTCACGGAGGCCATCCGGACCGTGGCCTGGTTGCCGGTGAAGACGAACGGGCCGACCAGCGAGTCGTCCTGGCCGAAATTCTCGGGGGCCGAGCCGACGTTGGCCATGTAGTTGTTCTTCCCGTACGGCGTCGCCAGCCGGTCCGGGTCGGACGGGCACAGGAGGGCGGCCACTTGCATCACCTGGGACGTCAGGTTCCACGCGTTGGAAGGGATCATGGCCGACGGCGCGCTGAAGTTGATCGTGGCGTACAGCGGCTGTTGCTCCAGGTAGGGCAACAGCATCACACTCGCCGACCAGTTGTTCCAGCCGTCGGGGCCCGAGCCCCAGGGCAGGACGCCGACTCCGCTCTCGTAATTGGCGATCGCCAGCCCCAGTTGCTTGAGGTTGTTGGTGCACTGGGCCCGGCGGGCCGCCTCGCGGGCCGCCTGCACAGCCGGCAATAGCAGCGCGATCAGGACGGCGATGATCGCGATCACCACCAACAACTCGATGAGCGTGAATCCCGAGCGATTGCGTCTCATGCGGTCACTCCTACGCGGCGGGAAGGTGCGCGGACACAGAGGCCCCCGTCTCGGTCGATTCCGGTCGACGATCTTCCGCGCCATGGAGGGGGCGGGACCGAGGGTTCCACTGGAACGGTCGAGGTTCTCGGCAAGCGAACAACGCTTCGGAGAGAGAAGTCACGTACATACTATTGAACGAGCCTGCATCACCGCAAGCCTGATTTATTCCGGATTTTTCAAGCTACTGTATGTAAAGATAGTATTCATGGAACATAAAGATAGCATGTCATTCAAGAATCCAACGTCGTCGATTGCGATGACACCGGGCGTCGTCGGACGCCCGGTCGGATGGAGGCGGGAAGCGGAGGCCGGACCGGCAAGCGGGGCGCGGCGAATCTGTTCGGCTTCACCGCCAACCGGGATGAACCGCGAGCCGGTCGGCGTGAGACCAGGCTCCGTCCGATATGAGACGGCCGTACAGTAGGTTGAGCATCCGGGACCTCACGGTCACCCACCGATTCCCCGCGCCGGGAAAATCTTTCGATCCTCCGGTTACCAACCCCGGGCCGAGCGCAAATGAGCCAATAGGGAGGGTGGTCGCCTCCATCGTGCGACGGCGAATCGATCCACGGCGGATTCGTTCCTGCTCGGCCGACTGGCTAGCTCCTGGACTCGACACAACGGGAACTCCCTGGGCGGTCGAGGACCTCGTGCGCCGCGGACAGACCCCGCGCCCGACGGGCTCGCGGACAGGCGTGGACAGCGACAAGGTCAAGACACGTTTTCTCACCAACCGTCATTCGTGAATCCAGGTCACCCCATTTGCCGGTCCCGTTCCGGGACGAGGGAGAGCGTAGCCATGCGAGGGTCTCTCAGGGCTCCGAAGTTACGACGTCGGAGGAAGATGCAGGTCGAGGTGCTCGAGGATCGCCGGCTCCTGGCGACGATCACCGTCAATACGACGGCGGACGATGCGACCGCGGATGCGACCCTGTCGCTGCGCGAGGCGATCGAGATATCGGACGGCATGCTGGCGGTCTCCTCGCTGAGCACGCAGGAGCAGGCCCAGGTGAGTGGGGCTGTCGGCGCCACCAACACGATCGGGTTTAACATCCCGACGACGGACCCGGGATACGACGCAGCGACCGGCGTCTGGACGATCGCGGCCCATTCGGCGCTGCCGACGATCGGCACGAACGCCGCGATCATCAATGGCTATAGCCAGCCGGGGGCGAGCGAGAACACGCTGGCGCAGGGCGACAACGCGAAGCTCAAGATCGCGATCAGCGGGACGGGCCTGGGGACGGCCGTCGGGCTGACGATCGGGCAGCCAGGGTCGCAGGTGTCCGGGCTGGATATCGAGAATTTCGGCTACAGCGGAATCGTCGTCACGGCCGCGGGCAACGCGCAAGTCGCCGGCTGTTTCATCGGCACCGACCCCACAGGAGAGGCCGCCGCCCCCAACGTCACCGGCTTGGTGATCGAGAACTCGTCCAACCTGATCGGCGGGCCGAATCTCGGCGATCGCAACGTGATTTCCGGGAATTCCGGGTATGGTTTACTCATTCCCGACCAGTCGGGGAACCCGCTGAATATCGAGCCGACGAGCAACCTGATCGAGAACAACTTCATCGGCATCGACGCCGCGGGGACCAAGGCGCTGGGCAACGCCGCGTCGGGGATCTACGACTCCGGCTCGGGCAATACCTACGGCGGGACGACGGCCGGCCTCGGGAACGTCATCTCGGGGAATCAGGAGGGCGGTCTCAAGTCCGGTGGCAATATCACGATCGAGGGGAACTTCATCGGCACGGACGCGACCGGCAATGCCGCCCTGGGCAACCAGGGGGGCTTCGGCGGGATCACCGCCGGGCAAGACGTGGGCGGGGCCCCTGTGACCTCGATGACCATCACCGATAACGTGATTTCGGCGAATCACTCGGGGGGGATCGACGTGTCGGTGGGCTCACAGCCGAGCCTGGCGACCTACTTGATCGCGAACAACATGATCGGGACCAACGCCGCCGGGACCGCGGCGCTGGGAAACGGTGCGACCGGACTCCAGCTCGAATCGGTGGAGAACACCACGGTCCTGAACAATGTGATCTCCGCGAACACAGTGGGCCTGGAGCTCTCGGGATTCGGCCCGGATGTGGAACACAATGTGATCCAGGGGAACTGGATCGGCACCGACAAGACGGGCCAGGCCGCGCTCGGCAACACCCAGGGGGGGATGGTCCTTTCGAATGCGATCGGCAACACGATCGGCGGCACGGGAACGGGCCAGGGAAACGTGATCGCCTTCAACGCCGGCAACGGGATCTACGTGAACGGGGGCAACCAGGACCTGATCACTCGGAACTCGATCTTCGGGAACGCGAGCGCCGGCATCAAGCTGTTCCCGCTCTCGACGAACCAGCTCGCCACGCCGCCCGCGCTCACGTTCACGCCGGGAGCGGGCGGCAGCGGCACGCTCTCGGGGACCCTCACGGCTTCGGCCAACCTCGCGTACACCATCGAGATCTACTCGAACCCGTCGGCCCCCGTGGCCGGGCAGGAGCAGGGCCAGACGTTCATCCGGGACGACACGGTCAATACCGATAGCTCGGGCAAGGGCTCGTTCTCGGTGACCGAACCGACCGGCTTCTACACGGCGACCGCGACCGACCCGAGTGGAGATACCTCCGCGTTCTCGACCGTCGCCGGATCGCAGGCGCTGGCGGCCTCGGTGACGGCGGTGTCGTCGTCGGCGAATCCTTCGACGGTGGGCCAGCAGGTGACCTTCACCGCCGTCGTCACCGCGTCCGGGTTCCAGGGGACGCCGACCGGGACGATGACCTTCACCATCGACGGTCAGGCACAGACCCCGGTGGCGCTCGCGGTCGTCGGTGGAATGGACGAGGCCCGGTTCCTGACGTCGACGCTCGCCGCGGGGGCGCACTCGGTCACGGCGGCGTACAGCGGCAACGCGAACGTGAGCGGCAGCAGCGGCTCGCTGCCGACACAGACGGTGAACGCTCCGAACTTGCTGCCGACGACGACCTCGCTCGTGTCCTCGTTGAACCCGTTGACGGTGGGACAGCAGGTGACCTTCACGGCGGTCGTCTCGCCGGGGACCTCCCCAGGGACGCCGACGGGGACCGTCACCTTCACCATCGACGGCACCACCGAGCCGCCGGTTCCACTCCAGGTGGTCAACGGCAAAGATCAGGCGACCTTCCCCATCTCGACGTTGACGGCCGGCACGCACACGATCAATGCGACGTACAGCGGCGATTCCACGTTCGCCGCGAGCCTGGTGCCGAAGCCCTTGACCCAGACGGTCAACGCCTTGACTCAGACGAACAACCCTCTGGCGACCTCGACGACGGTGGCCTCATCGACGAACCCCACGGATGTGGGCGAGACGGTGACGTTCACCGCGACGGTGGCGCCAACCGGGACGTCGGGAACACCGACGGGGACCGTCACCTTCACCATCGACGGCATGATCGAACCGCCGGTCTCACTGAAGGTCGTCGACGGCAGGGATCAGGCCGCGTTTTCCATCGCAACGCTGACCGCCGGTACGCACACGATCGGTGCGACGTACCACGGTGACGCGACGTTCGGCGGAAGTACGGTGACGCACCCCTTGACCCAGACCGTGATTCCGTTGACGTCGTCCTCGACTTCGTCCGTGACCCCCTCGACCACGGATCCGCCCGTTGTCGTCTCCTTGAAGCGTACCGGGATCCATATGCAACCGACGGTCCTGGTGCTCACGTTCAGCGCCGCACTGGATCCGATCCGTGCACAGGATGTGCGCAATTACCGGATCACCGATCCGGCTGGGCGATCCATCGGCATCGACTCGGCGGTGTATGACCCCACGGCCCAGACCGTGACCCTGAGGCCACGCCCCAGGATCGACCTCCACCACACCTACCACGTCACGGTCATCGGCACCGGCAGTGGCGGCGTGGCTGACGTCCGGGATAACCTGCTCGATGGCGCCGGCAACGGCAACGCCGGGAGCGACTACGTCACGACACTGAATTGGAGGAACGTGGTCCTGACCCCGGCGGAGGCAAGACGATGGCTTCCCGCGAAGCATGCGATTCCGTCTCGCGTTCCGGGATTTCGCCTCGCCTCCAGGCCCGGTTGATATCATCCTGGCGAACGACATTCGGAACGGAACGAGATTTTCACGGTGGGCCCGGATGGACGCCGGGCCCACCGCGGCACGGGACTCGCAAGCGTCGGAAGCCGATTCCGTCACCATCGCTGAGTCCCGCCGCGGCTCGATGCCCGGTGCGAGTATCCCCGTTATTGACTCCTGCGCCTCAACACGCAAGAGCGGGGCAATGGCCGTTCGTCGAAATGCGGGTTTCGGGTAGGATATGCTCCATACGAGGGATTTGCCATGCAGTCCATCTCTCTCTCCATTTCCGCCCTGGCGGCGCTCCGGCTTCATGCCGGACGCCGCGGCGAGATCACGGTCGATGATTCGAACCGGAACGCCTACCGCGAGCTGCGCGGGCCGGGCTGATGATGGTGGGCCCCAGCTTCCGCGACGGGCGCGAGGCGTTCTACGCCCTCGCCGACGAGCGCTGGGAATTCGCTTGCGCGCACAGAACCGTGTAACAGCCGGCTTCTCAGGCCCACCGCGCCATCGCCCGCGGAATTCGCCGCGCCCCGTCACTGATCGGCGGCTCCGTCTCATCTGAAACTTCTAAATAGATCCACCCAATGGGGAAAGTGGCGACCAGCGGGATGTAGGGTGGGCTCTGCCCACCGACGAGAGGCCCTCATCGGTGGGCAGAGCCCACCCTACTTTCCCTCTTGCGTGGATCTATTTAGTCAGACCATCGCGGCGATGAAGGGACGCGTTGACCCACGGCCGGGGACGCCAGGGGACGGCTCGAGCCGCGCGGGGTGCGGCCGGGGCGAGGCTCCGTGGGGCATGTTGCGTCGCCGCAACATATTGGCCGCGAACGCCGGATGCGCGACCGACTCGCCGGCTCCCGGCGTGTGTCTTGCTTGCGATATCGTCGGGGGATACCCGGCTTGCCGGTGGCCCCGATCCACCCTCCATGCGAGTTCATCCCGACCTGGCTCGCCAGACCCGGACCCGGGAGATGGCCGATGTCCGCCCCGGGCGGCACATCAGGATGAATCATCCGCGCACGCCGGGCCGACGATCGGGGCACGGGGACGAAAGTGGCGACGGTCTCTGTCGCTCTCCCCGCGGGACATCGAAGCGCCCGGCCGCTTCTCGTCGTACCCTTCATCGAACCTCTCGCGCGAGGAGTGCAGCGATGACATTCTTCCCGATCCGATCCTCGAAGAATCGATTGTCCCGTGCCGGTCGCGCGGCCCGTCGTGAGCGGGCTGTCTTCCGGCCGCAGGCCTGGGAGCTGGAGGGCCGCACGCTGCTGAGCACCTTGACGGTCGTCAACGACCAGGCCAGCGGGGCGGGTTCGCTGCCCCAGGAGGTCGCCCTCGCGAGCAGCGGCGACACGATCGCCTTCGCCCCCGGCCTGGCGGGGCACACCATCCGCCTCGCGTCCCCGCTGAGGTTCAACGGGAGCCTGAGTCTTGACGGGTCGAGCACCAGGGGCCTGACGATCGCCGACAGCTCGGGCGTGGCCATCAACGACACGGGCGGCAACCTGGTGATCAAGGACATGTCGATCGTGGGCAGCATCCATGTCGTCGGCGGCAACGTCGAGGTCCACGACAGCACGATCGCCGGCGGCCGCGCCGTCCAGGGGTGCGGCATCTTTGTGGTCGATGGCAACCTCGAGATCAACCACAGCACGATCGCCGGCAACACGGCGATCCAGGGAGGCGGAATCTACGCGGCCGGCGGCAACGTCGAGATCAACCACTCGATCATCTCGGACAACATGGCCATCGGGACCGCGGGCGGTGCGGGGGGCACGGGCGGCGACGCGATGGGCGGCGGCCTGTATTTCGCCGGCTTCAACATGGAGATCAACCACACGGCCTTCTCCGGCAACATGGCCATCGGCGGCCGGGGCGGCGATGGTGCGGCCAGCACGTCCACCGCGGTCGCCGGCCAGCGCGGCGGCAACGGCGGCAACGGCCTGGGCGGCGGAATGTTCATCGCCTCGGCCAGCATGGTCAACCTCGACCACGATTCGTTCTCTGCAAACGTGGCCCAGGGCGGCGCCGGCGGTACCGGCGGAGCCGGCGCCACGGGGCGCCGGGCTCCAACGGCATCAATGGCGCGAACGGCGCCAGCGGCGGAGCCGTCGGCGGCAATGGGACCGCCGGGACCGACGGCGGCAACGGCGGGGCCGGTGGACCCGGGGGCGTCGGAGGCGACGGCGGCTATGGCGAGGGTGGCGGACTGTTCATCGCCTCGGGCACGGTCCACGTCAACCAGGACAGTTTCGACCATGACGTCGCCCAGGGCGGCGCCGGCGGCGCGGGGGGAATCGGAGGCGCGGGTGGCACCGGCGGCCACGGTGGGAATGGCGGGAACGGCGGGGACGGGGCCACCGGCCTGGCCGGCGGAAGCGTCGGCGGCACGGGCGGCAATGCCGGCAACGGTGGCGACGGCGGAGCCGGTGGCGTCGGCGGCCACGGCGGCAATGGAGGCAACGGCATCGGCGGCGGGATCGATAACGCCGGCTCGCTCGACATCAACAAGACCACCTTCCTCGCCGACGCCGCGCTGGGAGGCGCCGCCGGGCCCGGCGGCCGCGGCGGTTCCGGCGGCGCGGGAGGGCTCGCCGGAACTCCGGGCGCCGGAGGGATCGGCTACAGCAGCGCCGGCGTCGCCACCACCGCCCCGTCCGGCATGGCCGGAGTCAATGGGACCAGCGGGGCGACCGGGCCGAATGGGGCCAGCGGGGCGACCGGGCCGAATGGGGCCAGCGGGGCCAGCGGCATCAGCCTGGGCGGCGGCATCTTCAACGCCCCCGGCGGGGTGCTGGACGTGAAGAACAGCGACTTCAGCCAGGACCGCGCCAACCTCGGCAGGGATATCGATAACGCCTCGAGTGTCCCGGTCCAGATCATACACACGATGATCGCGGACGTGTTCGGGCCCGTGGCTTACGGCCCCGGCGGCGGCAACCCCTCCAGCTCCGGGGGCGGCAATCAATCCGGCCACGGTGGCGGGCACGGCCATGGTGGTCAGGGGAAGGTCCAGAATCATGGTCATGGCCATGGCGGTAGCCACGGCCATGGGGGTGCCAAGGCTACCGGCGGCAGCGGCCACGGCCATGCGACATCCTCGGGTGACCATGGCCACGCCGGAGGCGGCGGGAACGCCAAGCGCCATGGTGGCGGCGGCAACAGCGACGGTGGAAGCGGCGGTCGAGGCCACGGCAACGGGAACGGCGGGGGCAAGAGCCAAGGCGACGGGGGGAATAGCGCAGTCAACAGCGGAAACCACCCCGGTAATGGCGGGAATAGCGGAGGCAACGGCGGAGGGAACGGCGCCAGTCAGGGCAACGGCGGCGGCAATGGAAATGGCAACGGCGGCGGCAACCACGGGCATGGCAACGGCGGCGGCCAGGGCAACGGCGGCGGGAACGGCGGTAGCGGAGGGAACGGCGGTAGCGGAGGCAATGGCAACGGCGGAGGCAATGGCAACGGCGGACGGAACGGCAACGGCAACGGCGGAGGGAACGGCGGCGGCAACGGCAACGGCAATGGTCACGGCCACGGATAATCCGACGGTTGCCGTCGTGGCTCATCGCGCCGCCGGATGTCCCGAGCCCGTTGGCAGGTCGTGGCGGCGATCATGCTTCCTCTCGGAGGTAGGATGGCCGCCGGCTACCGGGGCGGTGGGCGATCCTGGAGCGAAAGCGCGCCGTGTCCAGGAGCGTCACGATGCGCCTCGCAGGCTGGGCATGGCGATGCGGATGTAGATCAGGCCGCTGTAGATCGTCAGCGCCACGGCCAGCCAGGTGAGGCCGTCTCGGATCCAGGAGAGGGCGGGCGGCGCGGACGGTTGCAACCACAGGACCAGCAAGACCGCCGCGATCGAGGCGCACTGGACGACCGTCTTGAGCTTGCCGGCGGTCCGGGCGCCGAACGGCTGACCCTGGCCCTCCAGCAGGCTGCGCAGGCCCTGGATGAGCAGCTCCCGGACGACGATCGCCGTGACCATCCACGGCCGGACGCCGGTGCCCGGGATCGTCGTCAGGTAGATGTAGCACCCCGCCACGATGACCTTGTCGATCAGCGGGTCGAGCTGGCGACCCAGCGGCGATTCCTGCTTGAGCAGCCGGGCGAAATAGCCGTCGAGCGCGTCGGTCGCCGCGGCGATCAGGAATAGCCCCAGCGCCCACGCGTAAGCCTCCAGCGCGATCAGCCCGTAGACGGCCACCGCCAGCACCAGGCGGCTGACCGTCAGCGTGTTCGGCACATTCCAGAACCGCCGGGAAGTCCGGAGGGCGGTGGCGGTGGCGTTCTCAGCTCGGCTCATCGTGGATCCCGGGGATCCCAGGACGTCGCCCTGGGCTGATTTGTACCTGCCCCTTCGGGGCGACAGACAAGCATGCCGGTATCGACGCCACGGTCTCCGTTTGTTTGAATCTTGAATCCGGAATCTTGAATCCGGAATCTCCCGTCCCGGTCCGGCGATGCGATCCGATGGGCCCGCCTACACGTCGTCGAGGATGACCAGCGACGATGCGGCGGGCCGCTTGCGCGGCCTGGGGCGGGCCCTCCGCGGCCGGGGCGGCTCGGACGGCGAGGCGCGGGCGATCAGGTCGTAGCCTAGGGCGGCGACGATCTCGCAGGGGACGATATCGCCGGGCCGGAAGGGGCCGCCGTGCACCTGCACCACGCCGTTGAACGTCGGGCGCGTCGGCGTAGGTCCGACCGATCCATTGGTGCCGCCCCTCGGGCGAGGGCGCGTCGATCATCACGTCGAGGGTCCTGCCCACCAGCCCCCGGTTGAACGCGAATGCGATCGGCTGCTGCACGGCCATCAGTCGGTCGCGGCGATCTTCGATCACGCCGGCGGGCAGATGGTCCGGCAGCTTGGCCGCCGGGGTGTCGGGCTCGAGCGAATAGGTGAACGCGCCCAGCCGCTCGAACCGCGTGGCCTCGACGAATTCGACCAGCTCGGCGAACTCGGCGTCGGTCTCGCCCGGGAAGCCCACGATGAACGTCGTTCGCAGCACCAGGTCCGGGATCGTCGCGCGGAGCCGGGCGATGATCGCCTCGGTCTCCGCCCGCGTGTGCCGCCGGTTCATCAGCTTCAACAGTCGGTCGTTGATGTGCTGCAGCGGCATGTCGAGGTAGGGGATGATTCTCTTCGAATGGCCGAGGACGTCGTACAGCTCGTCCGTGAAGAACTGCGGGTAGCAGTAGAGGATGCGGATCCGGTCGATCCCCTCGACATCGTCGAGCGCGCGGAGCAGCTCGGCGAGCCGCGGTCGGCCGTAGAGGTCCACGCCGTAATAGGTCATGTCCTGGGCGACCAGCACCAGCTCGCGGACGCCGTCACTCGCCAGCTCCTCGGCCTCGGCGACGACCATCTCCATCGGCTTGGTCACGTGCTTGCCGCGCATGAACGGGATGGCGCAGAACGTGCAAAACCGGTCGCAACCCTCGGAAACTTTGAGGTACGACAGGTGCCGCGGTGTGATCCGCAGCCGGGCGCGGTCGTCCTGTGCCTGGATCGGCGCCGGGCGGAACACCTCGCGCTGCTCGTTGAGGCCGCCCAGCAGCCGGCCGGCCACCTGGGCGATCTCCTCGCGTCCGAACACGCCGACGACGTGGTCGACCTCCGGGAATTGCTCCAGCAGGCCCTCCCGCTGCCGCTCGGCCAGGCAGCCGGCGACGATTACCCCCTTGACCTGCCCGCGCCGCTTCTTCTCCAGCAGCTCCTCGATCACCCCGATCGATTCCTGGCGCGCCGCGTCGATGAAGCCGCAGGTGTTCACGACGACCAGGTCGGACGGCTGCGCGTCCGGCACGATGGCGTATCCGTCCTGGGCCAGGAGCCCCAGCATTCGCTCGGAGTCGACCAGGTTCTTGGAGCATCCCAGGCTGACGAACGAGACCGTCGGCGTCTTCGATGGAGGTGACTTCGGCATGAGCTCTTCCGGCAGGTGACCAGCGACGAGTGAATTCGGGGCTTTCGGCGGATCGGGCGATGGACTTTCGCGCGGTCGGCACTCGCTCCATCTTACCGGGTGGAACAAGCCTCGGATTGGAAGTCCGCGGCCCGACCGGCGCACGACGATCGCGCCATCCACCATTGTGATCGATCGCGCGGTTTCGGGCTAGGGATCCTGCCGGGCCGGGACCGAGCTGTGAGGATGAGCGGTCAGCGACGGCGCCGGGCCGGCACCCCGCTTGCTGACCGTCGCGTCGCGGCGAAGACGCAGCCGCGAGCGTGTGAGTGCGGTCCGCGTGATGAGAGGCGATCACCGTTCCCTCACGGTCGCGGCTCGGTTCGGGAGGTCAGACGTCGAGCCCGCCGAGGCCCAGGAGCTGCTTGAGCGAATCGCGGGCGGCGCGGACATCTCGGGGATCGCACGCCCGAGTGAGGCGGGCGTGCAGCCGGTCGACGTCCCGGGCGGTGACGGTACCGACCGCCCCGATCAGGGGCTCGTACCCGGCTTGCAGGGCGTAGCTGGTGTGCAGGGCACCGGTATCGGCGGTGCCGGGTGCCTGCGTCCGCAGCCTGCGGTGGAACTCGATCTCCAGGCGGAAGAGCCTCTCGAGCGGCGGCATGGTTCGATGCTCCGCGTGTACGGATGGACCGAGTGAAATTTTGAGCAGTATAGCCGTGGCGGTCTTCCTGGAGAAGTGGGTGGCCCGGAAAAAAGGACGTTCGCCGATAGGGTGCAACGGACACGATCGCGGATTTCCGGCGTGCGGATCGGCAAAGTCGGGTGGTCAATGCCCACCGGTCGAGGCCTGGGACCGGTGAGCAGAGCCCACCCTACGAGAGATCGTCCTCGGGGGAATCGACGAAGTGGAGGGGAGGGTCGGGCATGTCGCGGTGGCGGAGCCGGCGTTCCGCAGCCGCGCGGTGGCGGAGCCGGGCGCCGCGGAGGTGCTGCGCGGCGATCACGAGGGCGGTCATCGCGGCCAGCGTGAAGCCCAGCGCCCAGCTCCCGATCGTCCAGCTCCGACGATCGCCGCCGGGGCGGTCGCCGCGGCCGCCTCCGATGGCACGGAGGATCTCGCCGGCTTCCGATCGATTCGCGGGGGATTCGCCGCGGGCCTCGGTGGGCGGTTGCGGCTCTGGCGGCCGATCCCCGACGATCAGGGCGCCAGGCGCTCGCCGTCGCCGGCCGGGTAACGGACCGTCTTGAGGAAGGTCCCGGTGAATCGGACGAGGCGGCCCGGCCCGGGCATCGCGGATCCCCCGGCCCGGCCATCCTGCCGGTGATCGTCCGCGGAATCGGGAGCCGATCCGATCGCCGAAGCACCGCCTGCTGGCGTCTCGGGCCGCGGAAAGACGACGCAGATGGGATCGCCGGACGCGGAGAAGACCCAGGCCTCAACCAGGGGAGGGAAACTGCCGACGGCCCCCTGCCGGAACGTCCGCTCGAGCCGGCCGCGGATCGTCACACGACGGCCGCGATAGGCTTCGGAACGCTCCCACAAATCGCGGAACCCGACCGGCGCCGGGGGATCCGAGGGTCGGGCATCGTCGATGGTCGCCTTGCCCGAGAGGGCCGCACGATAGGCGGCGAGGTCGGCGAGGCCCAGCCGATCATCGCGCTCGCGATCGACGTCCCCATCCTGCCCGGCGGGGGCCGCGCACAGGCTCAGCACGATCAGGTAGGCGATAATCATCGAAGGCCTTCAGCCTTTGGGAGTGGCGCCAGGCGGCGAGAGCCGGATCGTGGCGACGCCCGCGGCCGAGCAGGTGGCGATGAGCTGAGCGGCCGGCTCGTAGCGCAGGCGATCGTCGGCGACCAGGCGGACGCGGAGGGCGCGACCTTCGAGGAGCTGCGTATAGCGCCGGAGCCGTCGGCCCAGCGTGGGCAAGTCGGGCACGGTGGCCTCCCCCAGGCGCAGGGTCTTCAGGTCGCCGAGGTCGTCGGCCTCGGCGCGGATGAGGAGGTCGTTCTCCAGGTCGGTGTCGACCTTGCGGGCATGGCGGAGCTGCGCGCGGCCTTCGGCCCGGGCGGGCAGGGCGGCCGGCGTCGCCGGCAGGTCGAGGTCCACATGAGTCTCGTCGGAGGGCGGCTTGAAGGTCAGGATGAAGAAGGCCAGGAGCTGGAAGGCCATGTCAAGCATCGGGGTGACTGGGAAGGCGACCTCCTCGGGCCCGGTAGGCCGATAGCGTCGCGAGCGGGGCGCACCGGGGTCGATCGCCTCGCTCAGCGCGGTCGTCGGCTCCCGCTCCGGGCCGGAGAGGCTCAGACCCATGCCCATGCCGGCTCCGGTGCTCATCGCCCGCGCCTCCTCAGGACCACGAGGCTGAAATGCGCGAAGCCCTGCTCCTGTGCGGTGGCGAGCGTGCGGCGGACGACGCCGTAGGATGCGGCCCGATCGGCCCGGACGATCACGACAGTCGGCAGTTCGTCCGCGGCGGCGCCGCGGTCGCCGAGCGTCTCGAGGCCCGAGCGTCGTGATTTCGCCTGACCGGCCCACCACGCGGCGGCGGCATCCTCCTCCAGCCACTGTTCGCCCGCCTGGAGCCGGCCGCGGGCATCGAGCACGACCGACACGCGGTCGAAGGTCAAGTCGGAGCCCGGCAGGGCCGCGGGGGCCAGCGGCAGCCGCACCGCCTTGGTCGCGCCTTCCAGCCGCGTCCCAAAATGCACCAGCATCATGAAGAACGTGATGAGCTGGAGCACCACGTCGAGCAGCGGCGTCAGGTTCACATTGAGCGAGGCCGATGAGCTCGTGCGATATCGGCGCGGCATGAAGCACCTGATTCGGGGATCGTGGATCGGGTCGCGTCAATCCGATTCGACGGCCGACGACGGCTCGGCGGGGGGAAGCGCCGCCCGCCCTCCGCGGCTGGCCGCGGCGCCCGCCGCCAGCGCGGCGCTGACGGCGAAGGGATGCGCGTGCGGCGAGGGCGCCGGAGGGGTCGGTCCCGCGCCGGTGCCCTGTCCCGAGGTCGGCCCGGTCATCCGCACCCCCGGCACGAATCGCTCCAGCAGCGGCTCGACCATCATCCCGACCTCCAGCGAGAGCCGCGCGATCCGGTTGCGGAACAGCGCGTGGAAGTAGATCGCCGGGATCGAGACCGCGATCCCCTCCAGGGTGGCGAAGAGCGCCGTCGAGATCCCCCGGGCGAGGTCGCTCGCCTGGGGCGACGAGCCTTCCGTGGCGATGACGCGGAAGGACAGGATCATCCCGTAGACCGTGCCGACCAGCCCGATCATCGGCCCGAGCGTCCCGACGGTGGCCAGGTAGGTCGTGCGGTGCTCCATCTGCATGGTGGCGTCTTCGTTGGCCAGCTCCATGGCGCGGCGCCCTGGTCCAACCCCGCCGGGAGCTTCCGCACGCCGGCCGCCAGCACCCGGGCGAAAAACGAGTCGTCCTCCGCCAGCCGATGATAGGCCTCGTTGTACTTGGCCTGATCCATCAGGTTCTGGACGTCGCTCACCAGCTCGCCCGGGGCCACGACCGGCATCCGATAGTGCAGGAACATCCAGACGACCAGGGCGATCAGGTAGAACGACATGAGGGCGATGATCGCCCCGATCCAACCCGAGGCGCGGAACATCCAGGCCAGGAAGGATTCGCCGCCCTCGCCTTGGCGCGAGCCGCCCTGATCGGCCGACGCGTCGGCATCCGCGCCGCCGTCGAGCCGCGCACCGGTGCTCCCGGATGTCGAGGCGGCCGGGCCCCGGTCGGAATCCTGGCCCCGGGCCGGCGGCCCGGCCGGCGAGGCGATCAGGATCAATCCCAAACCCGCGACAAGGACCAGGAATCGGAGCCGGCCCGCCATGTCCCGTTCGTTCACTCGACGCTCCCACCTTTGCGCTCGAAAGACGATGTTCCTCCCATGACCCCAGCTTATCCCATCGGCCATGGAAGGGGCAACGCAACGTAGAAGCAACTGGCGGGCTGACCTGAACGGTCGAGCCTTCCGTGACGTCGCGGATGTCATCCGCCCGATTCGCGCCGGGGCCGCCGACGCCCCCGCGGCTGAGCCTGCCCCTGGGCCCAGGCCGTCAGCCGCTCCTCCCAGGCCAGCTCATCGCGCCGGTCCTCGTCGATCAACCATCGCTGGATGTCGCGATCTCGGACGGGCAGGAACCGGCTGGAGCGCGAGCGCGTGTAAGTCCCGTCCTCGCGCAGGTGATCGATATGGACCTTGTTGTCGGTGAATCGCCAGATCTCGGGCACGCGGATGGTCGCATAGATCGCCGGCCGATCGACCTGCGGTGCGCTGATGTCGACCTCGACGGCCAGGTCGGGGGCCGGATAGTCGACGGAGTCGTCCGATCCGCGCTCGTCGGCGGCATTGGCCGCGGCGATCTTCTCGGGCAAGAAATAGAAGCAATCGTCGGCCTCGATGCCCCGAGCCGCCTCCGGCCGTTTCCAGGTCGTTGAGCGCATCGCCATCCGCGGAATACGCAGGATCCGGGTCACGATCCGGACGAACTCGCACATGTTTCCCGCGTATCTCTCATGCTTCGGCCCCGGCGCCATGATCTCGAGCACTCCC
The DNA here is from genome assembly GCA_963815795.1 of uncultured Planctomycetota bacterium. Lineage (GTDB taxonomy): Bacteria > Planctomycetota > Planctomycetia > Isosphaerales > Isosphaeraceae > JAKAUH01. The sequence goes on from CAWFIC010000019.1 coordinate 1,210,952, forward strand.
CGGTCGAAGGCGAAGCGCCCGCCGCGCGACGTCGCCGCGAGCTTTTCGAATGTCTCCCAATCCACTCCGGTCAGCCGGATCCGCTGCTCGACGGCCCGGGACTCCGTGGCGGCTGCCGTGTCCCGGAGCTTCCCATTCCCCCGCTTGGATCGCTGGGGGGGCTTCGCGCTCCGAATCGGTTTCTGAGTCGTGGCCGGCATCATGACACCCAATCGCCATCCGCCCGAAGGCCGTCGCGCGTAGAAAGGATCCGGGGAGGTCGTCTCGGCCGGATCATACCCATGATGAACGCGTGGCATCGCGCAGAAGGATACGCCTCCGGAGGGTGCCGGTCAACGCCGAGACCGGCTCCGACGGGTGGGTGGTTCGAGTCACGGCACCCAGGGCGCACACAATGGGCCCGTGGCATCCCGTCTCGGGCCGCGGGATGCCACGGGTCATTCGTCTCGGGATCGGGGGTATCCGCCCGGCTCAGGCGAACCGAGGGACGTTGATATCGTAGGACTTCGACTCGATGGACTCGAGGAAGAGCACATCGTCGAGGACGTGGAAGTTGTTCGCGTCGGTGGACACGGCGGTACGACTCAGGTCGCGCGCGACAAGGGACGCCGCCGACCTCGCTACATTTGGCGCTGCGCCGCCTCCGCGGCGGCGGCCAGACGGTTCATGACGGTGAAGAAGCCAGGGCTCTGTCCAACGAAGAGGCCCGTCTGCGTGAAGAACTTGACCACGGCCATCGGGCCGTTAAGGGAATCGGACGTGGGCCGGACGACCGCACACTGCGGCAAGTCCGCGCTGAGGAACGTGCAGGGCGTGGGGAAGATCTTGGGCCCCTGGGGAAGCTTCGGGAATACGAGGCCGTCCCCGCTATCCACCGCGGGGATGTTCGCTGCCTCGTCGTTCCAGGTCGCGAAGTGCCATGCCTCCGAGGGGCCGATGCTGGTGACGATCCTCAACGTCGTCAGGCTGGTGGCCTTCAGGCTCAACACGGGGTACAGGCTGCTGCCCCCCTGTTCGATCATGCCGAAGTGCAAGGTCGCCGTGTTCACGATGGCCTGGAGCTGGTTGGCGGTGTAGTTGTCGTGCAGCGGGATGGCCGGCCGGTTCACGATGGTCACCACCTGGCCGAAGGAATTTCCGAAGTCGGGGTTACCGGAGCTCCGGTAGCGCAAGTACCAGCTCGTATCCACGTTGAGGTGCATCAGGTTGGTCAATCGCCCGATCTGCTCCGCCCCGGTCGCCTGGCTGCTGGGGAGGTTGCGAAACGCGTCGAGATCCACCGGTTCCAGGTTCTGCGAGATCAGGAAGTCGTTGAGGAAGGCCTGGTGACTGAACTCGTCATTGGTGTTCTGCTGGATATAGGTCACCATGTCGGGGTCGATCTGCGAAAGCAACTGGTTGTAGGCGGGATTGTTATTGGCCAGCTCGGCGTACTGCTGCCAGAGGTCCCATTCCAGCAATTCGGCGGCCGCCAGAAAGCGCAGAATCGCCGCATCGCCGCGCGTGATCCCCTGGGCCCGTGCGCTGCCGGCCGCGGCGAGCGTAGCCCCCACGCCGCCCAGCGCCATTTTCGTGATGAAGGACCTGCGTGGCATCGCGTTCGCACCGGTCGTGATCATGGTCTCTCCTCTCAAGTGAAGGTGTGTCTGACTTTGCAACGACTCATTGCGAGGACATGCCGGCGCATCACCGGCCCGACGGATGAACGGTCTCCGTTCTCGAATTGCGCATACTGTCTCTCCTCCTCGCAGATAGAGGCTCCTCGAGTGCAGGACACGTCATGGACGCATCGGGCATCGAACGAGTTTGCCCGAACCGGGACGCGAGCCGTCCGGCGCGGCGGGGCCGCTCCGATCGCGATCGCGGCGACGAGGCCAGCAGATCAGGGCCTTCAATGCTGCCCGGTGCCATAGAAGTGCCGAGACCCGTCGGGACGGTTACGAAAAATGTGAGGCGATGGCGCGAAGTCTCCACCCCGCGACGACGCTCGATCGTCCTTGCGAGCCCGCGGCCGGTTGACGGATGATGAATCCGATGGGTCCCGAGATCTTCGGCCCCGATAGGACGTCACGACCGGAGGAGCATGCCTGTGTCTCTTCAAGATCACTTCCGCCCTCCGCTAGGTATCCGACGCCATTGGCACGCCTTTCACCATGCCTGGGCCACCTACATCTCCTCGGACCTGAACCGGCGATTGCCCGAGGGTTACTTCGCCGAGCCGAACGTGAAATACGGCATCGAGATCGATGTCGTCGGCGGCTGGATCGCGCCCGCGCCGTCGCAGACGATCGCGCTGCCCGTCATCGCGGAAGTCGTGGAAGTGCAAGTCTTCGACCGAGAGGGGGGGCCGACGCTGGCCCGCGCGATCGAGCTGGTCAGCCCGGCGAACAAGGATCGGCCCGAGCACCGAGACGCCTTCGTCACGAGGTGCGCGGCCTGTCTCCAGCAAGGGCTCGGGCTGGTCATCGTCGATGTCGTGACGGGACGTCGCGCGAACCTTCATCGGGAGCTGCTCGAGCGCCTGGCGCGGTGTCGCTCTTGCCGCAGGACGTCAACCTCTACGCCGCGTCCTATCGGCCCATCGAACGCGACGGACAGCCCAGCCTGGATATCTGGCAGGAGCGGCTGGCGATCGGCGAGTCGATTCCCAGCCTTCCGCTCTGGCTGCGCGGCGCGATCGGCCTGGAGGTCGACCTCGACGGGACCTACGACCGCACCTGTCGCGAGCAGCGAATCCTCGTCAATGTCTGACGCGAGTGATTCGGGGGTCGCGCATTCGATCAGACGGCGTTCGCCGGGCTTTCGGTGGGGACGGATTCGAGCGGGTCGGCCAGCAGCGACTCGAGCCACTGCGCGCGTGGCAGGATCTGGAGCATCCACCGCCGCACCCGCCGGCTCAGCATGGCACGCGCCCACCGCAGGAGCAGGGCAGGCCGCGGCTGGGACCGCACCGGCACCGCGCGACTCGACGGCCAGGGCGCGGGGATGACCACCCGCATCATGAAGAAGACATGGCACGCGCTGCCGGCGATCACGAAGAGGTGGAACAGCTCATGCGCGCCGAAGAACCCCGGGCTGAGCACCGGCCACCTCGCCAGGTTGATCATGGCGCCGATCGAGTAGAACATCCCGCCCAGAGGCAGGGGCAGCAGCGTCCGGTGCGAGTAGGTCCGTGCCAGCTCGCGATAGCAGAAGAGCGATCCCCAACCCATGCCCAGGTAGATCAGCGTCGCGACCCAGATGGGGAGCACGCCCTCGCACCAGACCCGCGCGGCGCAAACCGCCGCGACGGTCCACACCGTGGTGAGCGTCCCCCAGAGCCAGCGCCCCCGCAACAGCGACCAGACGATCGGCGTGTAGGTGCCCGCGATCAGCAAGTAGATCCCCACGTGATCGAGCCGCTGGAACGGGCTCAATGACGCGCCCGGAAGGGGACCGCGTGGAACGCGGCACTCGCGGCGTAGCAGAACGTCAGGCTGGCTCCGAAGACCAACAGCGAGAGGGTCTTGAGCCGGTGATGCCGCGCCGTGCCACATCGGCGCGTCGCCCCGCCGCAGGGACTGGCCGCATGGCAGATCCTCGGCAAGCCGCAGGGATTGAGTTTTCCGCACCGTCTCCAGAGCAGCCACGTGATGGGCAGTGCCATCATCATCCCGGCTCCGTGGCTCCAGGCGTTGATCGGCTCGCGGAGGTCGAAAGGAAGCATGACGCCCTCGTGGAGAGCTGAGTCCGCGTCGGGACTCAGGGAATGAGGCGACGAGAGGAGCCACGACCGGACATCATGGTTCTCTTCGACCCGCTCAGGGCCGCCCCTTTGATCTTTCTACGGTCGCCGGGCCGATCCGGATCGGCCGCCGGAATGATCTCGACGACCGCGAGGATCGGCGTCAACACCGCCGCGCGCGCGACGAACGCGGCGCCGAAATCACGGCGCCGATCACGTCGCCTCGACCGCGGCACGGCCCGCCAGGTCGTGGAGGATCTCCACGGGCGGGACTGTCGTGCCGCGCCTGCGCCGATACCCCGGACGGACCCCGTCAGCCGATCGAGGTCCGGCCGGAGCACGCGAGAGTTGCCGATGCAATGCGGCTGTCCGCGAGTATTCTAGACCACCAGTCTAGACCGCAATTGACGTGCCAGCGGCGAGGTCACTCGTGTGAGATGAAATGGGATGACTGACGACGGGACTACTGGTGGCGTCGCGAGCCGCGATTCAACCGGTCTTGCCGCCCCGGCGGCGCAGTCCGGCGGCGCCGAGGAGGAGGGCAAAGACGAGCCAGGCGCCCGGCTCGGGGGCCGGGACCGGGAGCGGCACCGTCGCCGGATTCGTCGAGGTCGGCGGGATCAACTCCTGCGCCGCGACGTGGAGCCCCGAGCTCGTCGTCGACCGCTTCAGGCCCAACGTCTTCCCCGCGTCGCCGACGCTCAACGAGGCCAGATGTGAAAGCTCGTTGGACCCGGTCTTCCACCATTGCGAGAGTTGCTTGCCGGAGATGCCATTGAAGTACCAGTTCGACGTGGAACCGTTCAGGCCGAGGAACGAGGCGAGGCCCGTCGCGATGTTCGACCCGGCGGTCGAGCTCGAAGTCGACGATTGGGCGTGGGTCAAGGCCAGCGCATACCGCGGCAGGAACGAGACCGCATAGGACTGATCCGGTGCGTCGACGACCGCGCCTCGCGACGCGATCAGGTCCGCGTTCAACTGGGCCTGGACCGTCGATGTGAGGTCCAGCGGGCCGACGCCTTGGCCCGGCTGCTGGCCGGTGACGAGCGTCGGGGTGCCGGCGGGAAGATGCTCGCCGCCATCGAGGGGGAAGGCCAGGTAGGCCGGCGCCGTCCCCGCCGACAGGGACGACGGTGCATGACCGGGCGAACCCAGCGAGATCACCGCGCCGGTCTCCGAGAGCACGACCGGCTGCGAACGATCCCGCGCGGTCAGGTCGCGGAAGATCCCGGCTCCGCGGACGTCAGTCGGCCATCCCGCGAAGTGGGCCAGGATCAGGCCCAATGCCGACGCCCCACGCAGCCAGGCCCCATACGAACCGGACGGCATCATGAAGCGAAACTTGATGAGGACACGATTCCGTGTCATCACGGCGCCCCTCCTTGGAACGAACCGGACGAGACAGTCTTCAGGATTCCGATCCCATCCCGTCGCGACGCCACGGCCATGCCGGGGCGTCGGGTCACGTCCTGCGCGAGGACACGAGGAGGATCGGCGGAGAATCCGGGATCTGAGGATGAGAAAGGCTCAAGTCGAGGGGCTATGTATACCGATTTCCGGATGTGGGTCAATCCGGACAGGGCGATCCGGGCGTGAGGCCACCCGGATCGCCTGCGATCGCCGATCGGTCAACGCAATTCCAGCAGCTCGACCTCGAAGAACAAGGTGGCGTTGGGCGGGATCACGCCGCCGGCTCCGCGGGCGCCGTACGCGAGGTCCGGCGGGATGATCAGCTCGCGCTTGCCGCCGACCTTCATGCCGGCGACCCCTTCATCCCAGCCCTTGATCACCCGGCGCTGGCCGACCGGGAAGTCGAACGGCTCGCCGCGGTCCTTGGAGCTGTCGAACTTCCGCCCCTTGGCGTCATCCACCCAGAGCCACCCGGTGTAATGCACCACGCAGGTCTGGCCCGTCTTGGGCTTCTCCCCCGTCCCTTCCTTGACGTCGCGGTACTGGAGCCCGCTCTCCGTCTTGGTCATCTTCTTCTCCTTCTTGTCGTCCTGCTCCGCCCGGCCGGCGCCCAGGTTCGCGGCCCGCAAGCCGGCGGTCGCGATCGGGGAGAACAGCAGCGCAACGGCCATCGCAGCCAGCAACTTCCCGCGCAAGGGCATTGTCCAAGTCGTCATCGAGGATGAAACTCCCTGAGTTGGTGGAAGGTCGCCGGAATCCCTCTCCGGCGCGTCAGATCCGTCAAATCCGTCTCGACCCTAACAAAATACCGGCACGGCGGGGAGGGGGCGGCGCGGACACGGGGCGGCCGGCCCGCGCCCCCGACGAGCGAGCCCACCGTTTCCGCGGCGGTCAACTCCTCTGGCGGAATCGGCGGAATCCTCTATCATGGATGATGAGTCCAACGGCGGGCCGATCAGAGGCAGGATGACCGAGTCGTGAAGACACTGGCACGGATCGGAGGGTGGTTGGCGCCGTACCGGGGTCGGATGATCCTGGCGATGGCGCTGACGACGCTGGCGTGCTTGTTCAACCTGCCGGTGCCGCTCCTGGTGCAGGCGATCGTCAACCGTGTGGCGACCCAGGGGCGCTGGGGTCATCTTCCGCTCTATGCCACGCTGCTCTTCGTCGTCTTCGCCGCCCAGGCGGGGCTGTCGTGGCTCAATAGCCTGGTGGTCGGCCGGATCGGGCAGGGGGTCGTTCGGGACCTCCGGCATCGTCTGTACGAGCGGCTGCACCAGGTCGGCCTGGCGTACTACGACCGCACCCCCAGCGGGGCGATCATCGCGCGGGTGATGGACGACGTCGGCGCCATCCAGGTGTTCGTGACCGGCCAGACCTTCACGATCCTCACCGACCTGGGCACGACGGTGGCGATCACGGGGCTCCTGCTCTCGCGCGACGGGGTGCTGGCGGCCGTGGTGCTGCTCGTCGCCCCCCTGTTCGCGCTGAATTTCCGCCACTTCATGGGGCGGATCCGGTCCACCAACGCCGTGATCCGCGAGAAGATGGACCGGATCTTCGGCGACCTGAAGGCCAAGCTGGACGGCGCGATCGTGATCAAGACCTGCGCCGGGAATCGGCGGAGATCGTCGGGTTCGCCGCGCAACTGGACGACGCGCACGTCCCGCGCGTGCTGGAGAGCCGGCTGGGCGCGGCGTTCTCGAACCTGAGCGTGCTGATCGGCGGCGTGGGCACGGCGCTGGTGTTCGCCGTCGGGGCGGCGGAGGTGCTCCAGGGGCGGATGACTCCCGGCGGGGTCGTGGCGACGGCCGCGCTGGCCGGGATGGTCTTCGGCCCGGTGGCGCGGCTGGCCGACCTGGCGTACGTCTTCGAGCAGACGGCCGCGAGCGTCGATCGACTCGGCGAGATCCTCGACCTGGAGCCGGACGTCCTCGAGCCGGCGCCCGGCGCAGTGAAGGCCCTGCCCGGCCCGGGGGGCCGGGCGCGCGGAGCCGTCGTGTTCGATCGCGTCGGCTTCGGCTATCGACCGGGCGAGCCGGTCGTGTGGGATATCCGGCTGAACGTCGAGCCCGGCATGAAAGTCGCGCTGGTCGGGCCCACCGGCTGCGGCAAGAGCACGCTGGTGAACCTGCTCATGCGATTCTACGACCCGACCTGGGGCGAGGTCCGCCTGGACGGCGTGCCGATCCGCGATCTGCCGACCCGGGCCCTCCGCGATCAGATCGGCGTGGTCCTGCAGGACCCGGTGGTCCTCGGGATGAGCCTGGCCGACAACATCCGCTACGGCGCACCGGAGGCCGATGACGACCGGGTCGAGGCCGCGGCCCGGGCCGCGCTGGTGCACGAGTATGCCGAAGCCCTGCCCGAAGGCTACGCGACGAGCGTCGGTGAGGGGGGGTACAAACTGAGCCAGGGGGAACGCCAGCGGCTGGCGATCGCCCGCGCCCTGTGCAAGCAGCCGGCGCTGGTCGTGCTCGACGAGGCCACCAGCTCGCTCGACACCCCCAGCGAGGCCCTCATCCAGGCCGCGCTGGCCAACCTGCTTCGCGGCCGGACCGCCTTCATCATCGCCCACCGCCTCTCCACGATCGTCGATGCCGACCTGATCGTCGTCATGGACGGCGGCCTGATCGTCCAGATGGGGACCCACCCCCAACTCCTCGCCGACCCCGACGGCCTCTATCGCCGCCTCTGTGCCCGACAATTCGGCGAGATCGATCTCCTCCCCCCGATCCCCACACTCCGGTCCGATCCCGCCGCCGCGGCGGGGCCCGCCCTCGGCACCCGTCGGCGGATGGAGGCGGCTCCTACTTAGAGGACCGCGAACCCCCTACCGTGATTTGCGGTCCAAATAATCCGGCACGGACGCCGATAAACTATAGTAAGAGACAGAACTCTTCGCGACCAGCTCGCGTACTAAGGGCAGTCACCACTGCCCGGGTCGTGCAGTACGCGCCAAGACTCGGCTCGCCGGGGAACCGGGACGGAAGGAGTGATCCGCCATGCCGGACGAGATTTCCGTCGGAGGCTGGATCGGCAACCGGTTCCAGGTGTTCGACATCCACGAAGGCGGCATGAGCCTGGTGTTCGTGGTCAACGACCACCTGGGTGAATCAGGCCGCAAGGTCGTCGCCCTCAAGACATTGCGTCCCGAGTTGATGCGTAGCCGAGTCCGGGTCAGCCGGTTCGCCGCGGAGTGCCGGATCTGGGCGCAGCTCGGCGACCACGCCCATATCGTCCGGGCCCACTCGGTCGAGATCATCGATGGCCGGCCGTACGTGGTCCTGGAGCTGGTGCAGGGGGGTGACCTGCACCGATGGATCGGCACGCCCCGTTTGGACCTGATGCAGGCGTTGCGATTCGGCTATCAGTTCTGCGTCGGGATGGAGCACGCCCTGCGCCAGGGGTTGCACTGCCACCGCGATATCAAGCCGGGCAACCTGCTGGTGACCGAGCTGGGGACGCTGAAGATCACGGATTTCGGGCTGGCGAGGGTCTGTGAGGAAATGGTGGCCGTCCGGCCCGAGCTACCCGACGGCTCGATCCCGCTGGCCGAGCCCACCACCCGGCAGCCGATCATCTTCACCGATCCGCGAGACCATGCATCCGGCCGCTCGAGCGAATGGTCCCGAGACGTTGCCGTACCCCCCGTCACAAACGGCCCGATGCGGAAGGAGCCCGCATCATCGACGACCTACGAGCTGAAGTCGGCCTCCGGGCGGACTCGGAACGGCGGCGCCGCGTCCACGGCCACGGTCGATGAAGAGACCCAGGAATACAATTCGCCGCTGGAGACCTCCAATCCGCGCCTGACCCGCACCGGCGCGAGGCTCGGCACCGGCCCCTACATGGCGCCCGAGCAGTTCCGCGACCCCAAGTCGGTCGATGTCCGCGCCGACATCTATTCCTTCGGGATCGTCCTCTACGAGATGATCACCGGGCGGCTCCCCTTCAAGGGCCGGTCGATGGAATCGCTCGACGACCAGCACACGCTCCGCCCGCCGGGTTCCGTCGTCCCGTCGATCCCCGCCCGCTACGGGAAGTTCGCCAAGCCGGTCAACGCCATCGTCCAGCGCTGCCTGAAGAAAGACCCCGGGGACCGATTCCGTTCGGTCGTCGAGTTGCGACAGGCGATCAAGCAAGTGGCCGCCCTGCTGCCGCGGCGCTAGAGCGGGCGCCCACTTCGGATGAAACCTCGGAGGATGCGAGTTCATCCGACTTGATGGGTGCGAGCCACCGGAGCACGGCCGAGGCGAGAATCACGACGACGCACGAGACGACCAGCACGGTCAGGCCGATGTTGAGCCAGCCGCGGACCGGGTCGGGCGCGACGTCGGGCGGACTCCCCTGGATGATCCGCCAGAACTTGCCGGTGATCTCTCGGTAGGCGGTCGTCAACGTCGTCGTCGCCACGAAGAGCATGGGCAGCAAGGTCACCGGCGCGTACCGGCCGCGGCCCGAATTCACCAGCCAGGTCGTGACGACCGCCAGCGCGATGACGGCCAGCAACTGGTTGGCCATGCCGAACATCGGCCAGATCGTGTCCACGCTACCGGTGTAGATGAAATAGCCCCAGCCCAGGACGACCAGTCCGGTCGCCAGGATCGCGGCCGGCAGCCGGTTGAGGTCGCCCAGCGGCTTCCAGAACTTGCCCAGGAACTCCTGCACGAGGAACCGCGCGATCCGCGTCCCGGCGTCGATCGTCGTCAGGATGAACAGCGCCTCGAACATGATCGCGAAGTGGTACCAGTATTTGATCAGCCAGTTCATCCCGGGCAGGGCGTCGGTGAAGATGCGGGCCATGCCGACGGCCAGCGTGACGGCGCCGCCGGTCCGGCCGTGCAGCGACTCCTGCACGTCCCGCTCCATCTCGGCCAGCGGACTCGTCGTCGCGGCCCCGCCGGCGCCCGCGCCGTGCACGTCGGTCTCGGAGACCTTGAGGAACTGCGCGAAGTCGGGGTGGTCGGCCAGGAACTTGGGTCGTCGAGCCAGGTCGATGTTGATGTCGTAGTACATCGAGTTCGGCAGCGCGGCGGCGGCGATCAGGGCCACGACCCCGACCAGGCCCTCCATCAGCATCGCCCCGTAGCCGATCATCCGGACGTCCCCCTCCTTGTCGACCATCTTGGGCGTCGTGCCCGACGACACCAGCGCGTGGAAGCCCGAGATCGCCCCGCACATGATACAGATGAAGACGTAAGGGAAGATCGGGCCGTCGAGGTTGGGGCCCCCGCCGGCGGCGAAGTGCGGGTTCACCGCCGGCGCTCGAGCTTGGGGTTGACGATGATGACGCCCGCCACGAGCAGGAGCACCGTACCGATCTTCAGGAACGTCGAGAGGTAGTCTCGGGGTAAGAGCAAGAGCCAGACCGGCAGCACCGCCGCGACGAAGCCGTAGGCGGCCAGGGCGAAGACCGTGGTGTCGCGCGACAGCGAGAAATACGGCTCCAGTGGCGAGCCCTTGATCCAGGCCCCGGCGACGGTCGCCGCCAGTACCGCCGCCGCGCCGATCAACGAGGCCTCGAGGATCCGGCCCCGCCGGAACCGGTACATGTACCAGCCGACGAAGAGCGCGATCGGGATGGTCGCGGCGATCGTGAACGTCCCCCAGGCGCTGCCCGGTACGAGCCGCCGGGCCTTCGCCGGCAGGAGCATCCCCGTGCGGTCGCGATCCCCCTTGAGGTAAGAATCGCCGGGCATCGCCAGCTCGAAGCTCTCGTGGAAGACCATGCTCTGGCCCGGGCCGTCGCCGAAACGGTAGGTCGTGCCCGGGGGGATCGTGTAGGTCCTCGGGCCGCCGACGGCGAATTTCGAGCCGATCGTGGCGTCGCGCGGGAAGACCAGCGCGGTCCCGGCTTTCATCGGGACCTGCTCGCCTCCGAGTGCCTTGACGACCACGATCCCTAGCCCGGCCAGGGCGATGATCACGATGTAGAGGATCGCGATGGCCGCCGCGATGCCGGCCGGTCGGCCGATCTCCTGCCGGGCCAGGCCGGCGAGGCTCAGGCCGCCGCGGCGGGTCGATGCGGCCAGCACCATCATGTCCTGCACGGCGCCGGCCAGGCAGACGCCCACCACCAGCCAGACCAGCCCCGGCATGTAGCCGAACTGGATCGCCAGCACCGGCCCGATCAGCGGGCCCGCGCCCGAGATCGCCGCGAAGTGGTGGCCGAAGAGCACCCAGCGGTTGGTCGGATCGAAGTTCTGGCCGTCGTTGAACTGATGCGCGGGCGTGACCCGATCGTCATCCAGCGCGGCGACCTTGGCGGCGAGGAACGCGCTGTAGTATCGATAGGCGACGGCGAGGATCGCCAGGACGCCCAGCATCACCGGCATCGCGTGCATGGTCATCGGCCTCGCGGAGGGCGCGCGGTACGCCGGGTCGGCGGACCTCGCTGATGGCTCGTGGCCAAGGGCGGTTCGGATTCCGGATTCGAGATTCCGGATTCAAGATTCAAGATTCGGGATTGAAGATCCGAGATTCCAGAAGAGGCCGCGAGACCTCGGGTCCGGAATCTTGAATCCGGAATCTTGAATTCTTGAATCGGAAATCCGCAGTCTGCCTCCGGCCACGGTGGAGCCGCCCGGGTGCGGACACGCGAATCGACGATGATTCAGTGTAGGGTCTCGACACCGACCGTCAAGTCGTCGGGGTGGCCGGCGCCGGTCGGGACGGTTTCGGACCGCGACCCCGATCGAGCCCTCGGCCGTCAACGGCTTCGAGCGCTGCTCGCGGGGACGAACATCCCGTCAGCCGGCGGATTTCCGCCTGTCAACCACGACCCGCCCCCCCTTCATGACCCACTTGACCCGGTCGATGACCGCATGGATGTCGTGGAGCGGATCTCCGTCGATGGCGAGGATATCGGCATAGTATCCCGCCGCGATCGCGCCCAGGCTCTTCTCCTTGCCCAGGAGAGCCGCGCCGTTCGTCGTCGCGCTGGCGAGGGCCTCCGCGGGTGTCATCCCGGCCTTGACGAACCAGTCGAGCTCGCGAGTGTTCTGGCCGAACATGGTGAACACCGCGTCGGAGCCCATGGCGAATCGGACGCCGGCCTTGTGGGCGCGTCGCGCGGTCTCCAGGTTGCGCCGGAGGTAGTCCCGCAACCGCCGCGCGACCTCCTCGCTGTAGCCGAATTGCTCACGATACTCGGCGTAATAGCGATTGTGTTCGATCGTGGGGACGAAGAAGGTCCCCCGCCGGGCCATCTCGGCGAGGGTCTGATCGTCGATGTCGGTTGCGTGCTCGATCGAGTCTGCTCCGGCGCGCACGGCGTCGCGCGCGCCGCCCGGCCCGTAGGAATGGATGGCGATGCGCTTACCCAGGTGATGCGCCGCGTCAACGACGGCCTTCATCTCCTCGAAGGTGAAGGTCTGGTCGCCGGAGACGTCCTGGTCGCTGCCGGTCGAGCCGTACATCTTGATGACGTCCACGCCCGCCGCGAGCTGCTGCCGTGCGACACGGAGAACCTCCGGGACTCCATGATGATGACATCAGGATGGGACCGATTCAACCCCGTTGGCGAGCGGATGGCAGGCCACCCGTCAACGCGCGGCCGGCTCCCCCCCATTCCGTCGCCAGATCGCCAGCCGGGGCGACTGATACTCGACGAACCAGATCTCCTCCTCGACCCCCAATTCGTAGGCGAATCGCTGGGCCACCAGGTAGTTGACGACCTCCAGCGACACGGCCAGGAAATCGGTGCGGGGATCGTGGGCCTGGGCAGGGTCGTGTCCGGCCGGGTTATGGAAGATGAACCGGATCACCAGCACTCGCTCATCGACCGGCCCCTGCGGCGAGAGATAGCGGCCGTCCATCTCGTAGATCGAATAGCCGCGCGACGCCTGGCAGAGCGACTTGATCCAGTCCTCTTCGTCGAACGAGGCATCGTGCTGGTGCCGCCGCGCGATCACCTGCTGTACGAAGGGGATGTTGCGGATCGCCTGCTCATTGAACAGGTCCTCGAGGACCTCCTGGATCTTGCCGAAGTAGCCGAGCTTCTTCGGCAAAATCACCTCGTAGATGCGGGCCGGTTTGGGCCCCTCGAGGTGATAGTCGGCCATGGCGCCCTCCGCGGATGGCGGGGAGACAACCGAATCAGTCCTCGGCCCCCAGCGGGCCTCCCTCGGGGAGCAAGCTCCGCAGCGGGCACGCGTCGCAGCGTGGAGCCGAGGCACGGCAGAAACGACCGGCTAGCTCTTCCATGCCGGCGGCGAGGCCGATCAGCACGCCCGGATCGGCGCCGGCGTGCTGCACCACCAACTCGCGGGCGTCGTCGTAGGTCGCCGAGCCGTCGAGCCAGCCGTGACGCACCAGGATACGATAGGTGCCGCGATCGACGGGATAAGTCGGGCGTTCGAGCGCGGCGAGTAGGATGGCGTCGGCACCGACCAGGCCCACGCCGCGGACGCCCGCCAGCTCCTCACGGAGCTCGTCGGTCGACCTCCCCGAGTCGGTGAACGACTCAACCCGTCCGTCGTACCGTTCGACGATCCATCGCGCCAGATGCTTGAGCGGGGCGAGCGTCCGGACCGAGACCGACCGGACCTTGCCATGCAGGGCGTCCTGGACCTCGGGCAGCCCGGCTTCGTCCAGACGCGCCGGCTCGAGGAGCCCTTGTTCTCCCAGGGCGTTGACGACGGATTCGCCGATCGAAGGTGCCACTTGTCGGGCCAGGAGCGCGGCGACCATGGCCCCGAACGGCTCATGCTCGTGGAGACGGGCCGCGACGGACCCACCCGGATCGGCAGCGGCCGCCCGAATCAGGGGTAGGGCTTCGTCGAAAGTCGGCATGCTTCAATCGTTTCAACCCGCTCCCGGCGTTCAGACCGGGAGAAACCCCATGCCGGACTCAAGATGGGGTCGTTTGCCCCTGCTGGGCCTTGGCCACCGCGGCGGCGTACGCGCGGGCCAACCGGCTCTTGCGCCGGGCCGCGGTGTTGGGATGGAGCACGCGGCGTGCCCCGGCCTTGTCGATCTTGGCCGTCGCCTGCTTGAAGGCCGCGGCCGCCTTCTCGAGATCGTTCTCGGCGACCGATTCCAGCGTCCGCTTCGTCAAGGTCTTGATGACTTTTTTCGTGATCCGGTTGTGCATGCGACGCTTCGTGCTCTGCCGCATGCGCTTGGTTGCAGAGGGTGAATTTGGCATGGATCCTTGTTCGTATCAGGAGTCGGAAGTCTTTCGTGGTGTGGGCATTGCCCACCGATGGGGGCCATCGCCGGTGGGCATTGCCCACCCTACCGGGATTTGGACCGCTGTCAGAAGATACCACGATCCATGCGGTCAGATCAAGCGACGCAGGCGCTCGGCGACGTCGAGGTACGTATAGTCGGCGGCGGCCACTTCGTTGTAGTGTTCCTCGGCGGCCTCCCGGTTCCCCAGGGTCTCGGCGACGCGGCCGAGGCGGTAGTGCAGGGCGAGGAAGTTATCCTTGTCCTCGGGATCGAGGAGTTTGATCCCCTCTTTGTAGTTCCGCTCGGCCAGCTTCGGCGCGCTGTTGGCCTCGAAGCTGAGCCCCATCTGGAGCAGGGCCTGGATCTTGACCGAGGGGACGGTGGCCGTGCGGGCCGACTGCTGGAACTCGGGGATGGCCTCGTCGTGGGCGCCGGTGCGGGCGAGGATCAATCCGAGCTCATAGCGCAGCTTGGCGTCCTCGGGGTGGAGCGTGACCCGGCGGCGGAACGCCTGGATCTCGTACTTGTCGAGCATCCGGGTGAGTTCGTCGAGCTTGACCTGGGCGGCGGTCTCCTCGGGCTGCTCCTGCACCCGATGCTTCTGGCCCTCGATCGCGCGCTTCAGGCGGGAGATCTGCGTATCTTCGTAGATCTGCATCAGCCCCTGGTCGTTGGTGTTGGCCTTGAGCCCCTTGGCGAGCACCTTCTCCGCCTTCTCCAGGTCGCCGTGAAGCCGATAGATGTCGGCCAGCTCGACGTAGGCATGGGTCGCCGTCGGGTCGGCCACGATCTCCTTGATCAGGCGCTGTTCGGGCGTGAGCTGCTCCTGCTTGAGCTTGTCGAGCTTGGCCTGCATCGATTCGGCGGCCTCCTCGACGGGCTTGGCCTGCGCCCGGAAGTCCAGCGCGTCGTCCAGGCCGGCCCGCTTGATCGTCAACGCCGCCGACAAGGCGTTGATCTTGCGGCTGACATCCTGGTCGTTGGGGTTGAACTTCTTGACCTGCTCCCAGCAGGCGATCGCCTTGTGCCAGCTCTCGTTGGTCTCGTAGATCCCGGCGGCGAACCGGAAGAAATCGGCGTCCTTGCCCTTGGCCGCCACCTCCTGGACCGAGTCGAGCAGCCACTGCGAGAGGCCGCCGAGCCCGAGCCCCTCGGCCGCTTCCGCCGCCACCCGCGCCGCCCCGACGTCCCAGGGATTGTTGGCGAAGGCGTCCTCGCAATGCTCCAGGGCCTCGTTGTGCTTCCCCTTCGAACGCGCCGACTTCGCCTGGATCAGCAATGGCTGGTTCTTCACCCCGACCAGCATCCCGACCTTCTTGGGGTCGTTGTTGAATTTCTTCCGCTCGGCGCCCCGCAACGACTGGCGGTACATCATGTTATCGGGCACGTGCTTGCAAGCCTGCCGATACATGGCGATCGCGTAGTCGATGTTCGACTTCATCATGGCGTCATTGCCATACTGGAAGAGGGTCTTGGCCTTTTGCGACTCGGGCGATTCCGACTCCGAAGACATCGACGGCGCTCCTGGCGAAAGCGATGCGAGGACAGACGGATTCCCTGTGATGGACCTGACCGGCGCGGGCAGAGCCGGGACCCGGGCGCACGAATCGCACACGTTCCATACCGGAAGATGCTCGATCGGGCGATGCATGACCGGGGAGCCCGGAAGAACGGTTCGAACTCCTGCCTGGCCCGCGACGCGGTCCCGCGTCATCGAGTATTGTAAACCAAGTGTGGTGCCAGGAACCACTCATCATCGTCGCATTGGCGAGAAGGACCTGGCGCCCGGCGACAGGAGCTCCGAAACCATGGCCCGGATCCTCAGAGACGCGGGGCTTTCCCGACTGGTCGAGTCGGGGGACGTGGAGTGCCTGGCCCGCGGGTTCGAGTTCACCGAAGGGCCGCTCTGGTGCCCCGACGGCTCGCTGCTCTTCCAGGACAACAAGGCCGAGCGGACTTACCGGCTGGCCCCCGACCGCTCGGTCCACCTGCTGCGGGAGCGGACCGGGGCGGCCAACGGCCAGACCTACGCGCCGGACGGCCGGATCGTGTTCTGCGAGCAGAACGGCCGGCGGGTGTCGCGGATGGGCCGCGACGGCTCCGATGTGGAGACGCTCGTCGAGACCTGGTCCGGCCGGCGGCTCAACAGCCCCAATGATATCGTCTGCCGCTCCGACGGGATCGCCTACTTCACCGACCCGCCGTATGGCGTCCAGCCGGACCGGCGCGAGCTGCATTTTCAGGGGGTGTTCTCGCTCGACCTCCGCACGGGAACGTCGGGGCAGGGGGGGCTCGAGCCGCAGCTCCTCCTGGACGACTTCGAGAAGCCGAACGGATTGGCCTTCTCCCCCGACGAGCGCATCCTCTACATCTGCGACACGGCCCGCTACCACATCCGGGCGTTCGACGTGGAGCCGTCGGGCGCGTTGCGGGTCGGCTCGGGACGCGTGTTCGTCCGGATGGACCCGGAGACGCCGGGCGGTCCGGACGGGGTGAAGGTGGACCGTCAGGGGCGGGTGTACGCGGCCGTCGCCCAGGGCGTCTGGGTCTACGAGCCCGATGGCCGCCTGCTGGGCATCCTCGCCCTGCCCGCGCGACCGGCGAACCTGGCCTGGTGCGACGCCGATGCGCGCGGCCTCGCCATGACGGCCGTGGACGCCGTCTATCACGCCCGGTTGCGGGTCGAGGGCATGATGCCGCCGTTCCTGGGTTGATTCTTTCGGCCGATCGCTGTTCAATCCCGGGGCGATCGATTATCTTCGAGGATGTCTCGCTCAGGATGAGTCCGCGCGCCCCGATCCGCCCCTCCCAACTGGCCGATTTCGCCCCTGCCCCCGATTACCGGGGTGCGGGACGTTTTCGGGATTGCGCGGATCCGAACTTCTGCCCGTTGACCCACTGGACCCAAGCGCGGCCGGCGCCGGTCCATCCAGGAGAACCGCGTGCCCAAAGAGGAACCGATCCGCACCGAGGGGCGCATCGTGGAGGCGCTCCCCAACACCCAGTTCATGGTCGAGCTGGAGAACGGCCACCGCATCCTCGCCCACATCGCCGGCAAGATGCGCAAGAACTTCATCCGGATCGTTCCCGGCGACCGGGTGACCGTCGAGATCACGCCCTACGACCTGACGAAGGGCCGGATCGTCTACCGCGAGCGCTGAGCCGGTTCGCGGTAGACGATCCGGCCCGCCGCACCCGCTCGGTCGGCCGACTCGGCACCTCGTCACTTGATGCGCCACCAGCAGGAGGGATCGCATCCCTCCACGGCCGCCGCCTCTTCGATGGCGCGGCGGAATCGCCGGGCGTCAACCGGGTAGCCGGCCGTCGGCCTCAGTCCGGGCACTCGGGCGCACCAGTACGCATTGAAGCCGTCCATCCAGAGCTCCCGAACCGCCTTGCTGACGATCGATGCCAGCGCGACCAGCCCGTCGCTCCGATCGGCCTTCGGGATCAACGTCAACTCCAGGCGGCGGGTGCCGTCCCGGATCGTGTATCGGCTGGACTCGGGCCGCTCGGGGCCGCGATCGATCCAGGCGTCGGCGAACGCGCGCGAGAGCGGTTCGAGGTAGTAGTGCCGGCCGCCGTGCTTGTCGCCGGTGACGAACGTCATCGTCCCGTCGCCCGCGCGGTCCCAACCCCGGCGCAGCAGCCGGGCGAAGGCCGCGAAATGCACCTCGGCCTTGGACCCCGAGGCGTCCAGACCGACGTTGAATCGCGCCGGTCCGACGACGACAGATTCGATGGCCGAGAGCCGCCAGCCCCCCCCGGCCGGCTCCAGCGCCCGACGCGCCAGGATCGCCTCGACCGCCTCGCGGGGCACGACCCAGGGCCAGATGCCTGTCCGTCCTCCCGCGTCGAACCAGGGCGAGAGCTCGGCTTCATCGGGCGCCCCGACGTTCAGGGCCTCGAGCAAGTCGGCCAGAGAACCCGGCTTGCCCTTCCCGGCCGCATGTAACGCCGCCAGGCAGGCCGATTCCAGGCGGTCCCGCCCCTTACCGCCTCGCAAGATCGCCTTGGAATCGTCAACCCAGAGACGGCCCGGATCCCCGCCCGCCCGATCGACGGTCGGTACAAGGTCTCCCCAGAGATCGATCGGCCGCGCCGGCCCATCGGCCCGGAAAACGCCGTCCGTCGCCTCCGCAACGACCGCCGTCATCACGAGCGGACCCAGGTTCGGCCCGTAACCGGCTTCATCGATTCCAATCCAACGCAATCGTGCATCACCTCGTATGGAGTGGGGCTTCGATCAGCGAGCGTCGTTTGGCGGCGAATCGAACCCGGGGATCCGGGCATTCGCGTTGCATGCTTGCCCGACATTCAGCCCGCAGGGGATTTTGCGACTAGAGTGTAACAGGGAAAGCGGGTCGTGCCGCCAGTCAGTTGCTCGTCTACCGCGAGGATGATTCCGATGAACCGGCGGAAGAAGAGACGACGTCAGGACCTGGGAGTCGAATCCCTGGAAGGCCGGGCGCTCTTGAGCGGGCTCGGCCTGGAGCCGCCTCATGGAGCGGAAATGGCGATCCTGGCCCGCGTGCAGAAGCCGAAGTTCTCGTTCAACTTCCATTCAGCCGGCAGGTCGGCGGTGATCAACGCGATGTTCGGCGGCGCGGGCCATGAATTCGTGGCCCTGGCCTTGAAGGAGGTCAAGAACCCGCTCGCCGTGGCCGCGGGCTACGCCGACCACACGATCACGCAGTACATCGTGCCCGGGATCGTTGTCAAACAGATCAACTTGCAGAGTGGTTACACGGGGCTGCCTCATGACGTCCTGGCCCTCAACATCGGCGGCGCGGTCGTGCTGAAGAAGCAGCGGATCGAGCTGGGCGCGATCGTACGCGGGCCGTTCACGACCACTCCGTTCGCGACGGATATCGTCTTCGCGATCAACCGGGGCGCGGGCCAGAGGCTCGGTCCCTCCTATCCCGGCCGGCCCGGGATCACGCCCGATGCGCTGGTCACCGTGACGGTGGGACCGTACGGGCAGAACAACTCCGCGACCATCACCGACCTGACGACCGGGACGACGCAACCGATCAGCTCGCCGGTGATCTCCGTGGCCGGGCCGACGGTGCGGATCCTGCTCGACGCCAGCCAGCTCCCGTCGGAAGGGTTCAAGCTGACCAAATTCACCTTCGCCGTGTGGACCGAGACCCAGCCGAACGCGCCGATCCAGGATGTGGGCAGCTTCGTGCCGGAGGACTCGATGGCCCCAATCGGCGTGGAGACGAACGTCGGGCCGACGCTGTGAGAATGGAAGTGACTCCGCGGGCCGGGCCGCGATAGAATCGAGACGGCCCTTGGAGATCCAACATGCCGATTCACGACTGGACTCGGATGGAAGCCGGGGATTCTCACGATTTCCATCAGGGCTGGGTGGTGAGGATCGCAAATGCCCTGAATCGCGGACTGCTGCCGCCGGGTTACATCGCGATGCTGGAGCGGGTCACCCGTCGTCCGATCCCGGATGACGTCGCTTTGCAGGTCGATGACCCGAAGAGAGAGCCTGAAGGCGGGATCGCTGTCGCCCCGGCTCCGCCAACCGCGCGGGTGATCACCAGGATCGAGAGTGCCAGCTACGCAAAGCGAGCCGACCGCATCGTGATTCGACATGGACGCAGGAACGTCGCTGCCATCATCGAAATCTTGTCCCGAGGAAGTAAGGCCGGCCGCGTTATGTTCCGGTCCTTCGTCGAGAAAGCGGCCGACATCATCAATCAAGGGGTGAATCTGCTCGTCGTCGATCTCTTCCCGCCGACGCCCCGCGACCCTCGCGGTATCCATAAGGCGATCTGGGATGAATTCGAGGACGACCCGTTCGAGGCGCCGCCCGGCAAGCCGCTGATCGTCGCGTCGTACCTCGCCAGCGAAATCCCGACGGCCTACGTGGAACCGGTCGGAGTCGGCGACCCGCTCCCCTCGCTGCCGATCTTCCTCTCCGACTTCGAGACGCACTACATCCCGGCCCCGCTGGAAGCGACTTACCAGGAAGCCTGGGCGGGCTTCCCTGCGATGCTCAAGGAACTGATCGAGCCCTGAGCGGTGTCACGCGGCGTCGGCTGTCTTGTCGTCTCCGCCCTGCCAGATGGACGCCGCGGGGAGGCCCTGGATCTCGGCGGCCAGCGAGGCGTAGTCCTCGGCGCCGCGGCTGGTGGGGGCGTACTGGAAGATCGACTGGCCGAAGCTGGGGCACTCGGCCAGCCGGATGTTGCGGCGGACCCGGGTCTGGAACAGCTTGGCATCGCCCCAGGGCGCATCGGTCTTGCGGCGATGGTCGAAGAACGTGCTGAGGTCCTCGATGACCTCGCTGCCGTGGCGGGTGCCGGCGTCGTACAAGCAGAGCACGATGCCCCCGACCTTCAGCTCGCGGTTGACGCGCTTCGACACGAGATGGACCGTCTCCAGCAGCTTGGAGAGGCCGTGCAAGGCGAGGAAATGGGCCTGGAGCGGGATCAGGACCTCGGTGGCCGCACAGAGGGCGTTCAAGGTCAGCACGCTCAGCGACGGCGGGCAGTCCATCAGGACGAAGTCGAACGGCTCGGGGTCGGCGTTGATCTGGTCGCGGAGGATGACCTCACGGCCGACGGTCCCCAGCAGCTCGAGTTCGGCCCCGGCCAGGTCGATATGGCTGCCGCAGATCGAGAGGTTCTCTCCCACCGTGCGGCGCACCTTGGCCATCGGCAGCCCTTCGGTGAGCACCTCGTACAGCGAGGGGCCGGATCGACCCGGCAGCAGGCCCAGGTGCAGCGTCGCGTGGGCCTGGGGATCGAGGTCCAGGATCTGCGTCCTGAACCCGGCGATCGCCAGCGCGGCGGCCAGGTTCACCGTCGTCGTCGTCTTGCCGACGCCGCCCTTCTGATTCAACACCGCGATCCGTCGCATCGGGGTTCCCTCCCTGGTCCGCCCATGGTCCGCATCTTCTCTCGCCTTCCGCTATCGTCAACCGAGCGGTTTGGGGCGGAAGTGTAGCGACTCCGGCGTGATGCGCAAAGGCGAAATGCTTCGGCGACGAAGATCCGAAGACCCGGCGGAAGGGCGATATCGTTCTTCTAGGCGGCGATCAGGCCGAGGTTGCGGCCGTCGGATCGGTCCAACTCTCGCCAGGCGAGGAAGGCCATCAGGCCGAGCTCCAGCGCGAGGACGACCGGCAGCGGCGGGTGGAGGATCAGGACGGCCGCGACGAAGAGCACCGCCAGGCCGATCGTCTTGAACAGCGATCGCCAGTCGAACGTCGCGCCGGATCGAGCCTCCGCCTGCGCGAGCAAGGCGGCGCACCAGGGCTGGCTCAGCAGCAGCCTCTCGATCCGGGGTGACACGCGGACCGCGTAGCGGCCGGTCATGATCAGGAACGGGAGCGTCGGGATGCCGGGCAGGATGACCCCTCCGACGGCCAGGGCGAAGGAGCCCCCGGCCATGGCCAGGTTGACGAGCCGTCGCGGCGGAACCGGGGATTCGAGGGCGGATCCGGGCGCATCGGCCCACTCCGCCGAGATCGAGGTGCCGCCGCCGGTCGCGAACGCCGTCAGGACGGACCAGCCGGCCGCGTCGTCGTCGCGACGCGCCGACCCAATCCGGACCGCAGGGGTCGCCGCCCGCACCGCCTCGGCGACGCGACGGGCCAGCTCCGTCCGATCGAACCGCCCGGGCTCGAATTCCAGGCGACAGGTCGAGGACTCGAGTCGGACCTCCGCCCGATTCGCCCCGAACCGCGTGACGGCCGTGTCCACCAGGGCGCGACAGAACGCTTCCTGGCCGACCCGTACCAGGCGAGGGTCGTGGATCTCCACCACGCCGGACCCGTCGGAGCAACCGATCCATCGCCCGGCGGCATCCGGGATTCGCTCCAGGCCGGCCCCCACGGATTCGCGACGAGGGCCGGGTGACGGGACGGCCGACGGAGTGATCGTCGGGAGACCGGCGACGCCGGATCCGACCGGATTCGCCGAATGCAGCGCGGCGTCCGGAAATGACGCGTCGATCGACATCGGTCCGCTCCCGTCCCTGGGTCGAAGTGAAGGACACCGAACCGGAGAGATGTTCAACAGCGCAGCGAGACCCGGCGATCCGCAAACTGAGCCCGACCGCATGGGGTGGCCGAAGAGAGCATCGCGCCTCTCGCCCGGAACACCCGGGATCGTCGTATTGATCGGTCGATCTTGATGGCGGCTTGAGCGAAAAAACCAATCATCCCGTCTCGTGCCGTCGCGGACCGGCGACCTCCCGTCTCCGATGCGAGCAACCAATCTGATATCGAACTCTTCATTATTTAGGTTTCAGAAAGTCCTGTTGATCATGGAGTTGCGCGGCGATCTCAGCAGAACCGATGAGCACCGCTCGCCGACGAGACGGACAATCAAATCGCCCGAGGTTTGCTTTCCGGTTCGGGACATCCGACGGTCTTTCCTTGTCAGGCGATACGGTGCGTGACACCGGCACTCCCGGGCGCGTCGTCGAACGCATTCCGCGCGATCCCATCCCGGGGTCGCATCGAGAATCGAATCGAATTCGTCGGCACGTTTCGGTGCCACGGTGCTTTTGTTGATCCTGCGGATAGATCGGGACCAGGCCCCGGTGATCTCGTTGGAGCCCGGATCGAGCTGAGGGCACCCGCGGGTGCGCAGACGGGATCGGGCGCAAGCCTGTGTCGCACAGGACGCCCGATCCCGGGCCGATCGACCGCCAGGTGAGGTCAACGCGGCAACCCCGAGGAGAGCCGGGGAATGACTCAGAAAAACAACGTACATGGTCAATCCAGTCGATTTTCGTTATAACTCATTTTCTTGCGAGGACCCTGGCCGAGAGGGGAGCCGGCCTCCAATGCATGTGGCTATGGAATGCCCCCTGCGGATGCAGGGGCAGGCTCGTCGCATGGTCACGCCGTGCGCGAGGGTGCGCCGCCCGGATTGTCATGAGGACCTTCCGGCTCCTCCCCGATGAAGAGGGCCTCGTCGAGACGATTCCATTCCTCACGAGAGAGACAGTCCCATGACCGACGACTCCCGGCGTCCGCGCTCCTCCCGGTCCGCTGCTTTCGACGATCTGGACCAGGTCACCCCCTCGCGCGACGACACGCCGAGCCTCACCGGCCCCAAATCGACTCGCACGATCTTGACGTCCCGGAAGAAGGAGCTCACGCCGAGCCGCTTCCTCCCCTTCGAGCAGTCCCGTTCGTTCATCGCCGCGATCGTGATCACTTCCATCGCCCTGGTGGTGATGGGGGCCGCCGCCTGGTATTTCTCGCAGATCAAGGAACTCGACGCGGCGGCGGTTCAAGCGGCCAAACAACGAGAGAAGGGTCTCAAGAGGAGACTCGACCCGGTCAAGGAGAAGACCAAGAAGCCGGGTTCGGACCCGGCCACAGCCACGGCGGTGGTCGAGACGCCGGCCCCGAAGGTGGACCCGTCCCAGATGGTCCCGCGGCGCTGGCACCGACGCCCGTCGCCAAGGGCGGCGTTAGCGTCAGCATCTCCGATGTCGTGATCGCCCCCATCAGGATCAACAATAGGGAAAGCCCGGCCCCCTTCCTGTCCGTGATGATCAGTGTGATCAACGTCTCGAGTCAACCGATCGAATACCAGGGTTGGCACGATGCCGGTGCCTTCTGCTCGCTCAAGGACCCCCTCGGTCGTCTCCGCAACATCATGAAGTTCGCGTCAACGGCGCTCCCGGACGGTTGCATTCGACGGACCTGGGTGCAGCCTCAGGTGGGGATCAAGGACATGATCGTCTTCGAGGATCCCGGACTGGCGACGCTCGCGAACCTCGAGCTGGACATGATCCGGCCCCTGGGGGGCGAGACGTTCCGATTCACGATCCCCGGAAACATGATCAGGCGGTCGGCGACGGCGCCGGTGGGGCTCATGCCCGTGGCCGCCTCCCCATCGCCCACGATGGCGTCTTCTCCTGACGCCTGCGCCGCAGAAGCCGCTCAGCGAGGAGGACAAGATCCGCGCCGACGCCGAGCAGGAGTGGAAGGAGGTCACCCTCGCCGCCCAAAGCAAGAGCATGACCCAGAGGAAGGCCTTCGTGGCGCGCAGGAGGCAAGAGATCATCAAGGATTTGCAGACCAAGTACGGCGTCAGCACCGAGAAGCTCAAGAGGATCGCGTCGTTTATGTACAAGTAGGTTGTTTACGATATGACTCCTTCGTGATACCACCTCCGTTCGTCGGGGTGGCCGTGTCTTCACCGACGACGAGAGTCCGGCCGATGGATGCTCCGGCACGCCGACCTTCCGGCACATGGAGGGCGGCGGGCCGGTCGGCCCCCGATTCGGGGCACGGTCGGCGCCGTCGCGCGAGCCGGTGCCCGCCCCGTCGGTGGGGCGATGATGCCGGTGGCCGGGACCGGCGCGACGCTCGTTCGACCGGGGGCCGGTTCCTTCCGTTCGGGCCCGCCGCGCGGTCGCCCGGCCCGGTCGGCCGCGGGCCGACCGGCCCCCGGCCCGGCCGGGCGGTTCGGGGTCCGGCGGATCGACGGGTGGGACCTTCGTCTCGCCCGGTCCACGCGAGCGGCGAAGTGGATGAGCGATGGTCGCTCCGTTCCGCTATTCGTCCATTTCCTCCTGGGGCTCATGAGAATCGCCAGGCGGGTCGTACACGCGAATCCGACCGGGTTCCACGATCCAGAGCACGCCCGTCAGCGGTCGGCTTCTCAGCTCGCCCAGCACCCTGACGAGGGTCGCCCGGATGGCCGATAGGACCGGCGCGGAGGACGAACCACGACGATGCCCTCCGTCGGTTCCGGCGGGAAACGAAAGGGGTTGGCGAAATCCAGGTCCAGGGTGATGAGGGTGCGGCCGTCCGCCCGGCAAACCTCGTAGATCAACTCATCGGCGCTGCCTGCCAACCCCTCGGCCGGCACCGTGTCCACGTCGTGCCCTCCTTCGGCCAGCAGGGGGACCAGGCGAACGTCGAAGTTCTCGTCCAGCTTGATCTTCACGGCCGGGACGACTCCACGGGGATCGGGATGATGCGCTCTCGAGTCATCTCGGCAGCGTACGCCAGGGCGGCCCGGATGTCCTCGCGCTTCAATTGGGGATAGGCCTCGAGCAGTTCCGCCTCCGACACCCCGTCAGCAATGTTGTCCACGATCAGCGAGACCCAGATCCGCGTGCCTCGAATGCAGGGCTTCCCGAAGCACACGGCCGGATTGATCGAGATCCGCTCGAGAAGTTCTTCGCGTCTGTGCATGCTTTCCCTCGATTGATTGAGATCGTTCTCTCGAAGGCTTCTGAGTCGTGGCTCGGAGCGGGGATCGATGCGTCAATCGGCGCCGGCGGTCTGGCGAGCGAGCCCCAATTTGCCAGAAGCATCTCCACCGCGAAGCCGCGCCTGCGCTCCATGATCTCACGGATCCCTCTCAATCGAACAGCGATTTCCGGCCCCGTTCTTGATCTGACCGGTCCGGGTCGAGGCGGTCGGTCCGGTCGGCCGACGGTCCGGCAGGGAGCGGGCCGCGGTGCGGAATGCGGAACGCACGCCGGTTTTCTTCCAGCACCCCCGGGGCGTCAGTTCCCTATTGCAGGTCGTGCAGTGGGATCCGAGGCGTCCACCGACTTCGGCGGCGAAAGCAGCTTGTCGAGCCTTTGCTGATAATCCGCCAGGTGGCGACGAACGACATCGTTGTGTGGATCGAGGACCACGGCGTGTCTGGCCGCGTCCACGCCGAGCTTCAGGTATCTCTCGACGGCCGTCCGATCGTCGGTCTGCCAGGCGTTCTTGTGGATCTGAATGTAGGCCCAGCTCAGTGCCCAATGCGCTACGGCCTCGTCGGGATACCGCGCGACCAGTTGCCTGGCGAAGGCATGCAGACGGTCGGCGATCCGCCGGGCCTGATCAAGTCGGTCGGCGTGGCGTTCCCCGGCGGCGCGATCGTGCATGCGGACGACGAAGTACACGGTCGCGTCTGGGTCGAGGATTGGAGAGGTTCTTCCCGACGTCAGGCTTATCGAGAGGCACTGGATAACCGCCGACGCCCAGTCCTCGGCGGTCAGGTCGTCGGATTCCCGGGAGACCAACCGCGAAAGAGAGTCCGTTCCGGCATCCGCCGTGGATGCAGTCGCTTCGAACCGACCGTGCGTCCCAAGTTGGCGGAGATCCCTGTGCGCAAGCACTAGCCGGTTGGCAATGTCTGGGTCGCCGGCGAGTTGGCGGGCATTGTGGAGCATTCGGACATTCGCCTCGATCAGCGGACGGACTCGTGCTTCCTGGCCGCTTCGAGAGAACCGCACGGCAAGCTGGCGACGCTGGTCCGCTAGATAGATGACATTAACCCGCGTGCTGACGACATAATCCCGCGTGGGTTTGAGGTCCATCAGTCGCTCGTGGATGGCTATGGCTCGTGCCTGGTAATCGATGGCATCAACAGCCTTTCCTTCGCGTTCGGCCAACACTGCGAGGAGGTCGTAGGTATCCCCCTGGTTCTTCAGTACCGCTGGATCCGAAGGGAACTCAGCGATGGCTTTATTCAGGCTATTCTGGGCCTCGACGAGCAGTGCACGAGCCTCACCCCGCGCTCCATCGTTGATGAGGGCCGCGGCCAGGCGATTGTCGGTACCCACCAGCCGCTTATGCGTCGTGAAATGATCGGGGCGACGATCGAGAAGCGCCAGCAGATGCTTCCGCCCTTTTTGAAGCATCGGGATCAGGTTGGACTCCGAGGAGACCGCGGGTTGTGGAGCGAAGAATCTGCTGGAAGTCAATTCGGCGAAACCGTCCAGGACCTCGGTGGCGAGTTCGAAATCGGCCTCGGCCTTGCGCCGCTCGGAATCGGCGCGCACGCGCTCGGCCTCGACCCGCAGGCGCTCGGCCTCGGCTCGACGCCAGAGCCACGCGGTGGCGAGCAGGCCGATCGACAGGGCGAGCACCAGGCTGGCCGCCAGCGTCGCAGCGAGGGGACTGTGGCGGGCCCACCGCACCGCTCGTCCCCAGGGGCCGACCGGATGGATCGAGACCGGCTTGCCATCCAGGAACCGATGAAAGTCGTCCCGGACCGCACCGGCGGTCTGGTACCGCCGGGACGGGTCGTCCTCCAGACATTTGAGGCAGATCCGTTCCAGGTCCGCGGGGATGCGCGATGCCAGCGCCTGGGCGAGATCAGCCGCACGCCGGCTTTCGCTCCTCCCCGATCGGCCGGAGTCCGGCTCGCGTCGCGGCGGCTGGCCGGTCAGGAGGTGATAGAACGTCGCCCCCAGGCCGTAGACGTCCACGGCGGGGGTCAGGACCGCGTCGGCCCGGAGCTGCTCGGGGGCCGAATACGCGGCCGTTCCGGCGACGAACCCGTCGTCCGACGAGGCCCGTCCGACCCGGCCGGCCAGCCCGAAATCGGTCAGGATCGGCTGGTCGCCTCGCCCCAGCACGATGTTCGATGGCTTGACGTCGCGGTGCAGGATGCCGGGGCCCGGATCTTCCTCATCTCGGTCCAGGGGTCGTTGCAGCTTCAACTGATGGACGAAGTCCAGCGCGTCGGCGACCTGGGCCAGGACGCGGGCGGACCAGCGCGGATCCTGGGGAGCCTCGCCGATCCGCACCGCCAGCGACTGGCCGTCGATCAGCTCGGTCGCGATGAACGGCGTGCCGGCCTCCGGACCGCCCTCGACGACCCCCGAGCCGAGATACGCACGACATTGCGATGGCCGATGTGGGCCAGGACCTGGGCCTCGCCGATCAGCAGGCGGGTCATGAGGAGCCGGCGTTCGGGCGACTCCGGCCCGGCCCCCGCCGGGAACCGCGACCGGAGGATCTTCAGGGCGACCGGGACGCCGAAATGGCGGCGGCTGATCGCCCGATACACGCGGCCGAATCCGCCTTCGCCCAGCAAGCCTGTGATGTCGTAGCCGGAGACCTCCGGCCATTCCCGAGGCAAGGAGCCGCGCCACCTTCGGCTTGCCTCGCCGCGTGCGACGAGTGGGCCGGGCCTCGGCCCGTCGTCGCAGCCGCTCGACGACCTCATCGATCCGGCCGCGAGCATCAGGAGTGAGCGCGTCTTCGATCTCCGGAGACAGCTCGGGCCGGGGATCGCCGCGCAGGAACGCCGCGTAGCAGGATTCGAGGTAGCCGTCAATCGGCTCCGCGGAGATCGTCAGGGTGTCCATGTCTGGGACGGGCCTCCGTCATGCTCGATCGTCGCCGGTCGAGTCGTCGTTCGCGGGACCCACGTCGGTGCCATCGCCCGCGGTGTTGTCCCGTTTCTTCTTCCGCTTCGCCTCGTTCCGCTCTTTCTCGGCGCGGATGTGGCGGATCGGCCCCTTGATCCAATAGCGGATGCGATCGGCGGCCTTTCCCAGTTCCTCCGGCTCCAGTCCCGGCCCATAGACCAGTCGGGCGAGCTTGCCGTACTCCCAACCCTTCAGGACGTGCAGCCGGGCGAGGACCTCGTAGAGCCTCCGCTGATCCTCGTTTTTGCCCTGGACCCTCCGGATCGCCGATTCGAGCGGCTCATTCCGCGTCTCGAACAGGATGGTCGAGCGGGGCTCACCATTCGAGGCGGGCTGATAGCCTTTCTCCTCCGCTTGCTCGATGAGGGGATCGCCGAGCACGGGCCCCCGTCGGTTCCGCTTGCGGGCCTTCCAGATCTCCCGGCGGACCATTCGCTCGACCGAAGCCTCGAACCGTTCCGGCGTCGCGAAATCGTCGAGACCCAGCTTGATCTCGTGGCCCCGCTCGGCGAGCAGCAAGCCAACGAGGCTCACGATGTCAAGGCCGGCCTCCTCGGCGGCCTTGCGATGGATCGCGCTCAGGACCCGGTGGGGCGTCGAGTCTTTCTGGGCGTAGAGCTTCACATAGCGATCGATCAATTCCTTCTCGGGCAGGCCCGCCCGGATCTGGCCGAGCAGCTCCTCGATCGTCGAGGACGCGAAATCCGGGTGATCCGGAAAAGAAGGCATCATCTACCTCCGATGCGATGGGTCGAACTCGACTCCGGAGCCTCCTTCGTCAAGATGCCCGAAACCCATGGTGCACTTGGATTTGGATCGCGGCTACCGCCCGGAACCATGCGCTTCGACTCGCGGAAAGGACCGAGGAATCCCCGGGCTTCGCATTCCGGTTTGGCGCCCGCGATGGTCCTTCCTGATGAAGAGACCCGCGCGACGTCGCCAAGCTTCGGGGCTTCATCGAATCGTCCGCACAGCACCGATCCCTGAATTGCATCGATGGAAAGGATAGCCGACCCGGCGAGCCGACGCAATGGGCTGAGTCGGGCTCGCGCAACAGGTCGAGAGCGACGACCGCGGGTGACAGCCCGGGGAGACACTCGGCTCGACGGAGGCCTGGAATCCGTTGCGTTATTCGAGGGGCTCCCCTCACGCTCAGACAAGCTCTGTCCGAAGAATCCGCCGTCTCCAGGCGTCCAGTCGAAGACCTCGGTGGTCCCTCGTTTCAAACAAGGAATCGGACCCGAGAAGCGAAAACGGCTCTTCTCGTCCTCTTTGATTTCCGTCCGCGGCGTGAACCGTTACGTCTTTGCCACCGACTTCACCCGAACTGTCTCGTCATCTTGGAGGACCGACCGATGAAGTGTTCGAGCCGGATGAGCGTGCAGGCGATCAGCGCCGTGGCTGTCCTTCTGACCCTGGGCGCCACGGAAGGCTATTGCGGGCCCGTTTTCTATTCGACTTCCGATGCGTCTCAATGGCAGGTTGCTGTCAACGTCGGCGGTACGGACGGTTCGTTCTCGTCGTTCCCTACCACGGGGTTCGCCACGGCGACTGCGGTTACAGGGAGGTTTACGGGGACGACGGAGTGGATCGCCAACAATTCGACCGGAACTAACGTGCCTGGAGACTGGACCTTCTTCGTGTTCCGCCGAGACATTCGACCTGACGGGCTACGATCCCAGCACCGCTGATCTGCAGTTTCAGTGGGCCGCTGACGATTCCGGTCAAGGTTTTGCCGACCGTGGGAGGTTGGACGCCAAAGTACAGCCTGAATGGCGGCAGCCTGGTGGCCGGTACGTGGCCCGGTGGAAATAGTTACAGCTTTGGTCCCACGGCGGACCTTTCCAGCGGCTTTGTCTCCGGTCAAAACGTGATCGACTTCTACGTGGAAAGGCAACGGGCAAACGGATGGGTTTGCATTGAATCCGGTGAGCTTTACGGCGAGCGTCCCCGAACCCGCTAGCCTGACACTCTTGGGCATCGCTGCCGCCCTCCAGCCTTGGCTATTTCGTCTCGCGGGCAGCGGAAACCGGCAAAGGCTGGGGTAAGGTGGTAAAGCAAACGAAGGTTCGCTTTGCCGGCCCTTTGCCTCGCTGAAATCAGTGCGGAAAACAATACACTGGGTGTCCGCTCCCCGGCTCTGGGCCGACCGGACGGGCCCGGTCCGAGGTGACCCGACCGTCGGCCGCCGGCCCGGCCGGGCGTCGCTCCCGGCCGCCGGCGGGTCGAGACGGTGGCGGGGTGCGGTCATGAAGCCGATTGCTTCAGCGAGGTCGCTGCCACGAAATCGTCGAAGTCCGCGCGATCCATCAGCCCCGTCGCGTCCAGCGTGATCCCCACCGAGATGAGATGATGCGGTAGGACGTATCGGTTGGGCCGGTAGATGGGCAGTGCGAGCCTCGGCGCCCGGTCGCGGATGGGCGAAGAACACGTGCGACTTGGGCACGACGGTCTCGGTGAAGCCCATGTCCAGCAACATCCGACGGAGATCGGCGAACGAGACCCTGGGTCTAGACATGGTCGTGCCCCTCCCTTCCGAGCCGAGCCAGGAGGATGTTCTTATCTCGTGCGATGGACCGGGTCGCCCGCGGGTTGAACCGACTGGCCATCGGGATGTGGACCGTCATCGTCTCTCCGGCGGTGAACAGCTCAGGGGTCCGGGCGCTGGAGACATACCTCTGGATGTGCATCCAGTAGGCCCTATCCTTCTGCCCATCATACACGACCAGGATCACCGGATACGTCTCGGCGAGCCAGAGTTTGAGGTCGCGGCGACTGACGAGCCACGAGATGGTCCCGCCGTCGGCCAGCCGTGGCAGCCGATCGGTCGCCTTGACCTGGAGGTAGACGTGACCGGGCTCGAATTCACCGGTGTCGCCGTAGGTGGACATCGTCAGATCGTATCCATAATCGTGCCGGATGCGCTCGACCGAAAACCCGCAGAGCAGGGCCTGACGCTCGACGTGGTTGATGCTGAGGTCGGCGAGCACGTGGGCACGCGTCCGCATTTTTCCGCGGGGCGAATCCATCCGTGAGGCTCCATCGCGAACGGCCGGTCGCTGCCAGTGCCTCGAGTCATCCGTTCGTCTATCCTACCACGACGGCCTCTCCCTTGGGACACAGGCAGACGCAAACCTTCCCCATTCGTGCGGAGCAAGCCACGGCGGGCCCACTCGCACGGGGTCCGCTCCGACCCGACCGGTCGGGCCCGGTCCGAGGTGGCCCGACCGTCGGCCGCCGACCCGGCCGGCACCGCGTGCCCGACCTTATCCATCAATCCCACTCATCGGGCAGCCAGGACAGGAACGCCTGGAGTCGGGCACGCGCCTCCGCGATCGACATGGGATCGGGCGTCGCATCCCGTTCGTGTGCCCAGTGGTTGCGAACCCGGGCACGGCGTGGGCGCCCGGCGGACATGGGCCGAAATCCCCGCCCGCGCCGGCCGCCGATCGTGTTGATCAGGGTCGACGCCTCTGTCTTTCGGGTCGGGTCACCGTGCCGTGCCCGGTCGTTCGATCGCAACGCCGACTCGAACTCGGCGAATAGGCGGACCAGGTAGGTCCCTTCGAGGTTTCGGTCCGCGGCGCCAGGTTCGCGGGCTTCGAGTCGCCCCCCAGGACACTCGGGTCGTGGGCGACCGCGGACTTCAGCCGGTTGACGGCGATCCGCATGGACTTGTACTCGTTCTCGACGGCCTTCACCCGCTCGTGCCAGTCAAACCGACGGTACGGCATGGCAGGCGACCTCGTCGAGGACCCGGTTGATCGTCGTCTCAGACAGCTCCAACACCTCGGGCTGCTCGTCCCCGGTGACGGCCGACGGATCGGGGAAGATGTAGTGAATCCGCCAGCGGCCGTCAACGAAGTCGAGGCTCGCCATGTCGTCGTAGGTCGGCATCAGGTAGAGGTCGACAATCCCTTCGGTCCCCGGCGCGTCGTAGGCGATCGGGTCCAGGAGCAGGCGGGTCGGGCCCTTCTGGAGGAACAGGGACGGCACCTCGTATATCGTGCCGTCAGCGTCCCGCATCCTTTTGGTGTACGGCTTCGTGACCCAGTCGTTCGGCTCGATCCACCCCGCAACCTGCGCCTACCAGCTCGTCCACTCGCGCCCGCCATCTTTCCCGCTGCTCCGCCATCGCGATCCTCCCTTCGGTGATGCTCGCAACGAGGCTCTATCATAGACTATCCACAGGGACGTACGCGACGTCATCAATGCGCGAGTGGACCGGGTCGGGTGCAAGTCAACGGAGTCTCGAGCCGAAAACGGAAATCAAGCCCGACCCGGTGTGAGCGAGTCCCGCCACGGCCGGCCGCCTCGCACGGCGCTCCCCTCGGGCCCGGACTGTGCGTCCGGGCCCGGACCGAGGTGACCCGACCGTCGGCCGCCGATCGGCCGGCGGAGGCCGGGATGCCGATCGGGAAGTCCGCGGTACGCGAATCGCCGACCGTTGTTCCGTCCTCGTTTCCGCATCCTCGTTCATTTCGCGGGCCGGTTGACTCGTAGCAGCCAGCGGCCGGGTCCGGCGACCGACGCGATCGCCTCGTCGATGCGACGTGCCAGCGCCTCGGCATCCGGATCGTAGGTGCAGACGATGATTCCCTGATGCGGAAGCCCTGCGTTATGCCGCCGGATGAAATCGCGACGGTTCTGGGTCAGGAGGATGCGGCCTGTCGAGGTCGCGTCAGCCAGGACCGTATCGTCATCGATGCCGAGACCGGCCCGACCCGCTTCCTGGGCCGTGAGCACATCATGGCCCAAGACACGGAGGGCCTCGACGACCGGCCGTCGGAAGTTCTCATCGGCGTAGAATTGGGCCAATCGTCATGCGTCCTCATTCTCGCGGATCTCCGCCTCGATCTCGTCGCGGTGAGAGCGGGCGTACGACCAGGCATTGACGAGATCCTGGGCCCGCAGGCCGGGGTAGTCGAGGAGGAGCTGGGCCTCGCTCGCGCCCAACTCTCGCGCCGCGACGAGCTGCCAGACCGGGATGCGGGTCCCGGCGATGCGTGCCGATCCGCCGCAGACCTTCTCGGTCTTCTCGATCCCCGAGGTCCCCTGGCCGGGGATCGCAGGTTCGACGGCCGGCCGCTGGAGGGCTCCGATGCCCTCAGCCGCGAACCGCCGCTCGAGCGCGTCGACCTCCTCTTTGCGGATACCGACAACCTGGGCCACCCTGACTGGATCCACGCCGTCGGCGAGGAGCAAGAGGGCCCTTGCTCGCTGCCGGCGGGTTGACCGGGGCTTGCGATTCAACAAGCGCTCGAGGTATTGGAGGTCGGCCGGGGTGACGTCAATGGGCATGGCGAACAACTTCTCCCATGGGATTATCCCCCGCGACGGACCGGCCGGTCAATCCCGGGCGGCGGGATCAAGGGGTCGGCAGCCGAGGGATAACGGGGGTCTGGAGCGGAGATTGGGAATGGGGCCCGAGTCGGCGTCAGCCGGTTCCGCCACGGCTGGACCGCTCGCCCGTCGTTCCCTCCGGCCCGGACCGTCCGGACGGGCCCGGTCCGAGGTGACCCGGCTGCCGACTACGGCCCACTCGGGGCCTCGCTCCCGACCGGTGGCGGGTCGGCATCGGCCTGGGGCTATGCCTTGCCGCCGGTTGACTCGCGGACTCTCTCGTTGGCCGACTTGCGCCGCCCCTTCGCGAAACGCTCGCCGGTTGTACCGTTGGCCTCCGGCCCGACAGTCCCCTCGGCTCGACGAGGCTCGGACACCTGGCTGGCCGCCTTCGCGCCGCGCGTCGTCCTTGCTCTCGCCGGTGCGGGCTCCGCCGGGCTCGAAGCCGGCCGGCTCGCCGCTCCCCGCTCCTCGCCCGATCCGACCGGAGGCGGCGGGACCAGCCCGGTCAATTCTCTCGCCGTCCCGTCCGGGAATTCGGCGCGAATCGACAGCCGGCCACCCATCGCCGAGACGACGCGACCCAGCGTGCTCAGGAGGATGTCGCCACGTCCCTCGATCCTCGCCATCGCGGCCTGCTTGATCCCCGCACGCCCGGCGACCTCGGCCTGGGAGAGCTTGCGGAACCGTCTCAGCTCCGCAAGCCGCACCGCCGCCGGTGGTGCGGTACGTTGACCGGAAAGGATCAGTTGGGAGACACGATCATAGGCGGCTTTCGGGTTGGCGTAGATCTCGTCCGGCTTCGTCCCGTAGTCGTCCGCGCCGGGCGTCGAGACGCCGAAGCCGAGATCGGGTCTCCATTCGACGACGACCCAGGGTGATCCCCCGCCGGCCCGCACATCGAGCTGCCAGCGGCCTGACTCGTCGTCGGGGGCGTCGATCTCCGTCGCGACGTCGGGGAATCGCTTCACCAGGGCGTCGCGCAACCCTTCGATCGGATTCATGGTCGGTCCCCCTGTCAGATGGTGCGACCATCGGCTCCCGGCTTGTCGAAGACGACATCGCCGGAGCCGTGGTCGATGATCCGGATCGCCCCGTTGTCGCCGATCATGGTGCTGTGCCCCTTGCTGCGATATCGCGTCACGTCGGTGCGGTCGCTCACGGCCCTCTTGCTGTCGGGCTGTGGCGGGTACATCCGCCCGTCGTTCAGTGGGAACGTGGGATCGTACGGGATCGCGGTCATCTCGTCCTCGACCCGGTTGAGGATGTCGCTCACCTGCTGCATCGCCTCGTCGTGGTCGGACGCGGGCGGGGCGGCGGCGAGTCGGCGGAAGAACTCCTCGAGCCGCTCGCGCCGACTCGGATTCGGCGACTCGGTCATCGGGTCCGCCTCCAATCCCCCGTGATCAACACCCCTATTATTACATGGGCGTAATGGTCGTCAAGGTGCATGAAGGACTCGCTGGGGACTCGGGCGGCATCAAGTGGGGTCCGGAGCCGAAGATGGGGCTGGAGCCTGGCGTCGATGCCAGCTCGTCCCGCTCCGGCTGGACCCTTCGCACGCCGTCCCCTCCGGCTCGGAGCGACCGGTCGGGCCCGGTCCGAGGTGACCCGACCGTCGGCCGCGGCCCGGACGGTGCCTCGCTCCCGACCGGTGGCCGCGTCGTGCGGGTCGGGCTGCGGGGCGCGGGAGGCGCTCGTTGTCGCTCGCTGCGGGGCGCGGGAAGGCGGAAGACCGGTGTTCCCCCGAGCCCTGCGGAATCGATGATCGGGCGGTATGTCTCCGTGATGCCGGCATGGCGAGCCGCGTCGCTCGGCGTCCGTGGGGTCTATCGGTGCTCCGTCACCCCGACCTGCCGGCACATCGAGAGCAGCGGGCAGGTCGAGCATCTGGGCCTCACGCCGGTGCAGACGAACTTGCCGAACGGAACCAATCGCTCGTTGATCTCGATCCAGTAGCTCTCGGGGAGGATCGCGGCCAGGGCGAGCATCGTCTTCTCGGGCGTCGAAGCCGCCACGTAGCCCCAGCGATTGACGATGCGGTGCACGTGGATGTCCACCGCGATCGCCGGCCGGCCGAAGCCGACGGCCAGCGTCAAGGCGGCGATCTTCGGGCCGACGCCCCGCAGCGAGGTCAACACTTCCAGGCTGTCGGGGACCTGGCCGTCCCACTCCTCGACGATCCGGCGGGCGATCTCGCGGATGTCCCGCGCCTTCACCTCGGCGAACGATGCGCCGGCCAGCAGCCGCGTCAGCTCGGATTCGCTCAGGGCGAGCATCTCTTCAGGAGTCCGCGCCACCTCGAAGAGTCGGAGGCAAACCTTGACCGTGGTCTCGTCCCGCGTCCGCGCCGAGATCAGGGCGCCCACCAGTTGCTCGAACGGCGAGGCATGGCCGCGGTCCCGCAGGTCGAACATCGCCGCCTTGGGCAGGTCCGCGACGGCCAGTCGCAGCCGGCGGAAGATCTCGTCGATGTCCAGCGGTTCCTTGGATGACAGGAGACCTTCAGTCGGTGCCCGGGCGGGGTCATGAGACCCGCGCCCAACGACTGCGGGGGAGGAGGCCGGGGAACCGGGTTCCTCTCGCTCGTCGCTCGCGGGCAGCCCCTTGCTCGTACGAGGCGTTCCGACCGACTTGCCCGCCCGGTAGAATCGAGTCATGAGCCGAGTCCTCGCGATACCCGACGCCCGTTCGCTCCCGCGATGGACGGCCATGCGCCTCGGGCTTGTGCTGGCTGTATTCGCCGCTAGAGCGCTTGACGTTTGCGTTGTCTCCGCCCGAACCCCCCCCGACCCCCCCTTCTCAAGGGGGGGATTAAGAGCCTGTTCCGGAAGGGCGAGCGGGGGGCGTCAGCCCCCTGGCTTCGAGGGCCGTCGCTCAGCGGACAGGGGGCTGACGCCCCCCGCTCGCCCGGACCGGCCCCTTCGGGAACAGACTCTAAGAGGGGCTGGCCTTCCCCCCCTTGAGAAGGGGGGGTCGGGGGGGGTCGAGGATCAAGCCACTCCCGCGGGACACGGGGGGGTCGAGGCCCAAGCCACTCCCGCGGGTCAGGGGGGTCGAGGCCTCAGCCCGGCTTCGAGGCTTAATCACGTCGGCCATCCATTCGTTAACAGCTCTAGCGAGATGGCCGCGCTCGCCCAGGAAGCCGCGACCGACGGCCGTGGTGCCCAGGCCCGTCCGATTGCGATCTGGCCGCCCGGGACCCTGGAGGTCATCGCCGCGTTCGACCGCCCGCTCGATCCGGCATCCGCCAGGGCGATGATCGGGCAGACCGTACCTTATCAGGATATCCGGGGCAAGGGTGCGGATCAGCCGCCTCCGTCCCAGCCGGCCGGTCGCCTGCGGATCGTCGGCGCCCGCCTGCTCGACGACGGGCGGACGCTGGCACTGGCCACCGATCCCCATCCCCGTGTCGCTCGTTACCTCCTCCCGCTGCCCGGCGCGACGGTCCCGTACGACCTGACCGGTATGGAAGCCGCCTGGAGCGAAGGCGACGACCCGGGCCAGGGGCCGAAGTGGTCGGGGTGGTGGCCTTCGCTGGATCTTGACGCGGTCCGCCGCCTCACACGTGGCTCCCGGCCGCACGAGACCGGCCTGGCCCTCCTCTCCCGGCCGGGCCGCCTGGTCCTGAGCGCCTGGGTCCGCTTGCCACCGGGCAAGGTCACGCTCCGGGTCGAATCCTCCGGGCCGATCGAAGAGGCCACGCTCGGCGACGCCCAGGCCGCGGGCACGGAACCCAAGGATGGCGTCTATCGCATCGAGCCGGCCGTGGAGTCGCGGGGCGAGCCGCTGTTCCTCATGATGACCATCCGGACCGGGGCAGGGGGCATGCCGTTTTCGATGAGAGCCTCTTACCGCGCGGCGGGCCAACCGGCCGATCGCCCCGTCGAGCGCGATCGGCTCTTGCTCCCCTGGGCCCCGACGTCAACCGTCAATGCAACCGCCGCGCCACTGGTCGTCCCCGACCTCTCCGGGGGCGATCCGGCGCGGGGCCGGACGCTCTTCCACGGCGACCAGGCCCGCTGTGCCCAGTGCCACAGCTTCCGCGGCGAGGGGGGCAAGGTGGGCCCGGACCTCACCGACATCGCGAGTAAGGGCCGCGCCGACATCTACCGCAACATCGCGGCGCCGAGCGCCACGATCGATCCCGATTATACCACCTATACCGTCGCGACCCGGGACGGCCAGGTGCTCTCGGGCGTCGTCCGCGCCGAGGGCCCCGACGCGATCAAGGTCACCGACACCAATGCCAAGGCTTCAACCGTCCGGCGCGACGAGCTCCAGGAAGTCAGGCCGAGCGCCACGTCGATCATGCCCCCGGGCCTGGCCGCCGCGCTGGGAGACTCCGCCGTGCGCGACCTGATCGCCTACCTGACGTCCCCCGCCGCGACGACCAACCGGCCCGGTCGCTGATTGGTCGCCAGCCATCATCGCGCCAGCCCGCTCCAATGAGTGTTTGCATGGATGCTTTAGTCGGTTTGTGGAGATTGCCAGAGTGGAAGGATGCGGCCAAGTTTGCTGGTGTCAAAGATACCACGCAATGATCCGCTGTTTCTCCTCGCCACCTGGCTGATGGCTCTCGGGTGGGGCGGCTTCGTCACATGGTTGCCACAAAACACAGGCGCGTTGCACGTGGCATCCATGGCAACCATGGCAAACATGACGCGCATGGGCCCATTGGGCGAGCGTGATGAGCATCATCCATGTCTCAGCCTGCTGAGTGTCAATCCGATGGCGACCACCAGGACTGGATTTTCGAAACGTCGTCTGCCTTGCTCGCCGCCGATTGTTTGAGATAGGCTTAACATCGGAGACGACCCGGTGAGCCGGGAAGGACGGCGCCGAAAAACTGGCCGTGAGGCGCCGTGAGGCGCCGATTCGAGGGAAAGTGCATGCAGTTGACGCACCGCCATCCGGTGGGGATCCTCCGCCGCGAATTCCTCCAGGTCGGATTCTCGGGCCTGCTGGGGCTGGGCCTGCCCGAGTTCCTCGCGCTGCGGGGTCGCGCCGAGGCGGCCGGCCGAACCGGCGTCAAGCCGCCGGGACTCCAGCCGCGGGCGAAGTCGGTGATCATCGTCTTCCTGACGGGCGGCCTGAGTCATCTCGACTCGTTCGACATGAAGCCCGAGGCGCCAGACGGCATCCGCGGCGAGTTCAAGTCGATCGACACGGCGGTGGCGGGCATCCGGTACTGCGAGCACCTGCCGCTCCTGGCCGCGCGGGCCGACAAGGTGGCGGTCGTGCGGTCGCTGGCGCATGCGTATACCAACCACCTCAACGCGACCCACGAGATCCTGACCGGCCACCCGCAGCCGGGGGCGTTCTTCGACAAGATCGCCTCGCGCGACGATTATCCTTGCTATGCCGCCGCGGTCGACATGATCCGCCCCAGGGGCGATGGGATTCCCAGCGGCGTCATGCTGCCGACGTTCCTGATGGAAGGGCCGCTGGTCTGGCCCGGCCAGCACGCGGGCTTCCTCGGGCCTCGGCACGACCCCTGGCAGGTCCGGCAGGATCCGAGCCGGCCCGGATTCGGCTTCGACGGCCTGACGCTCCCCCAGGGTCTCACCGTTGAGCGGCTCGATCGTCGGAAGTCGCTGCTCGACTCCTTGAACGCCCGGGTTGACCAGGTCGGGCGCCGGCATCCGGGCCGAAGGACCCCTTCGCCGACCAGGTCAACCGCGCCTACACGCTGCTGCTCTCGGGGCGGGTGGCGCGGGCGTTCGACCTCAGCGGCGAAGACCCCAACCTGCGCGACCGATATGGTCGCCACATGTACGGCCAATCGCTGCTCCTTGCCCGGCGGCTGGTCGAGGTGGGCGTGCCGATCGTGCAGGTCAACATGGGGCGGGTGCAGACCTGGGACACGCATTCTGCCAATTTCAAGTCGCTCAAAGATCGGCTGTTGCCGCCGACCGACCGCGGCGTCGCGGCGCTCCTCGACGACCTGGCGGCACGCGGGCTGCTGGACGAGACCCTGGTCATCATGACCGGCGAGTTCGGCCGCACGCCGCGGATCGGCAAGAGCACGGGGAACGTCAACAGCAAGGACGGCCGCGACCACTGGGCGGCCGTCTTCTCGGCCGTCTTCGCCGGGGCCGGCGTTCGGGGCGGGCAGTTGATCGGCCAGTCCGACAAGATGGGCGCCTACCCGGCCAGCCGTCCGTATCGGCCGGCCGACCTGGCGGCGACCGTGTACCGGTCGCTGGGCGTCGATCCCGACACCGAGCTGCGCGACCGCCTCGACCGTCCCATCCGGCTCTGCACCGGCGAGCCCATCACCCCGTTATTCAGCGGCGCGGCGCCGGTCGGCTGACCGAACCGGCGCGATCCCGGTGTTGTCCAATCAACCGAGGAGGGATCACCATGTCCGCACCGTCCGAATCCCGTTCGATCGTCCAGCGGATGCGCGCAACTGCCCGAGGCGATGAAGTCGCGCGACGCCGTCCGCACCGGCTTCCTCCGCTACTGGATCGCCCAGTTGACGCTGGGCACCGGCTCCGAGATGTCCGACGTCGACGCCGTCAAGAAGATGCGGGGCGTGCTCAAGGAAGCGAAGTCGAGCACGACCACCTTCACGCCCGAGGAGCTGGCCCTGATCCGCGACTGGGTCCCGGCCACGCTCACCCCCGAGCAGATCGCCGAGAGGCTATCGCCGCTGGCCGACCAGATCAAGGCCGCCCCCAAGGACGGCATGGCGATGGGGATCGCCATGAAGGCCCTGGGCGGCGAACCGGTTGACAGCGACGATGTCAAGGCCGCGGTGGCCGCGATGCGGCAGTCGTAGGGTGGGTCGAGCCTCGAGCCATCGAGGCGAAGCCCGCCGGATCCGCTGGGGATTTCGGTGGGCCTCACGCCGCGTTGCGTCGCTCGACCCACCCTACGGCCTGCCGCCCGTCCCTGGTACCGGGGCGCCGTGGCTCTCGCCGCCACGGCGCGCCCGGCTTCGCCGATCAGAACGACGTCGACGAGCTGGCGTACGCCAGCGCCAGCTCGTTGATGAGGTCCCAGTTGTCGCTGAGCTCATCCATGGGGATCGTTTCGAGGATCGCCATCAGGCTGCCCCGGGCCGGCGTGGCGGTGCTGGCGAGAGCGAGGGGCCGACGCGCGAGCAAACCGCAGGGCCGCGCCGACCTTCGCGCGCATCCGTGTCCCTGGTTGCTCGACTCTGCCAGACAGTCCGAGTCGGCGTTCGGGACAGAAAAGTCTGGAAAAACAGCGTCGAGTGGCGGGAGAATCTATCGAACGCCAGCTTTCGCGATCCGAGCCTGGCGGGATGAGGGGCTGTGAGAGCCCGCGCGCCGCCCGACACCGATGTCGGAGGCGCCGGAACAGGGGCATCTTTCACGTGACCGACGACACGACGACCGACCTCCAGATGCTGATCGATCGCTTGCGGCAGGGCGACGATGGCGCGCGAAGGGAGTTGCTCCGGCGGGCGCACGATCGCCTGCTGAAGATCGCCGCCACCGTCTTCCGCGAGGACTTCCCGGCGCTCCAGGGCCGCCATGAGCTGGAGAGCGTCGTCAGCGAGGTCTGGATGCGACTGGTCAGGGCGCTCGAGACGACCCGGCCGGAGACCGTGGAAGGCTTCTTCGGCCTGGTCTTCCTCAAGGTGCGCCAGGTCCTGCTCGACATGGCCCAGCGGCAGCGCCGGCTCGATGCCCGCCGGGGCGAGAGACCGATCGGCGCGGGCGAGTCCGACGCACTGGCGGAGTTCGACTGCCCCGACACGACGCATGACCCCGGACGGCTGGCGCTGCTCACGGAATTCCACGAACAGATCGAGAAGCTCCCCGACGACCAACGGCGGATCTTCGAGCTGCATTACTACGGCGGCTTCTCGCAGGCCGAGATCGCGCAGATGCTCGGCATCCACCGGAAACAGGTGAGCCGGCTGTGGCTGACTTCAACCGGGCGGTTGGCGCAGTGGCTGGATGGGCTTTGCCGCGCCATTGCGATGAGCCGAACGGAGGCGACCGAGCGGAGGACCCGAGCCATGCCCGAGTACGACGGCGACTCGCAGTCCGCGATGCATCGGCAGGCGGTCCCTGGCGAGGAAAACGGTCCGGCCGCTGCCAATCCGGCGGTCGAAGACGATCGGCTCCTCGATCTCCTGGAACGATGGGAGGAACGCTTTCGTCACGATGACGACGCGGAGCCCGAGTCGCTAGGCGTCGAGGACCCCGCCCTGATGGAGGCGCTGCGCGAGCGGATCGAGCTGCAGAAGCGGCTCTACGACTTCATGAAATTGATGCTGTGCGATGATGGAGGTCGCGAATCTACGGGCGGCGACCCCGCGGATCCCCGGCCGGGCCCGATCGCGCCGCCGTCCCCGTCGCCATCGCCGCCGATCGGCCGCTACCGGGTGCTCCGCGTCCTCGGCGAAGGCGGGTTCGGCCGGGTCTACCTGGCCTACGACGGCGACCTCCATCGCGAGGTCGCGGTCAAGGTGCCGCTCCCCGGCGACGGGTCGCGGTACCTGGACATCGAGTCCTACCTGCGTGAAGCCCGCATCGTGGCCCGGCTCAACCATCCCAATATCGTGCCGGTCTACGACGTCGGCCGCACCGAGGACGGCCGGTGTTTCATCGTGTCCAAGTACATGGAAGGCGGCGACTTGAGGTCGCGGCTCGGCCGCGGCCGGCCCGGTTTCGCCGAGTCGGCGGAGCTGATCGCCGTCCTCTGCGACGCCCTGCAATATACCCACACCCAGGACCTCTTCCACCGGGACATCAAGCCCGCCAACATCCTGCTCGACGCCGCCGGCGTGCCCTCGCTGGCCGACTTCGGGCTGGCCTTGAGGGACGAGGACGTGGGCCGGGGCGCCGGGCATCTGGGCACGGCGGCGTACATGAGCCCGGAGCAGGCCCGCGGCGAGGGGCATCGGGTCAACGGGCGTTCGGACATCTTCAGCATCGGCGTCGTCCTGTACGAGATGTTGACCGGCCGCCGGCCCTTCCGGGCGCCTCGCATGTCGAGATCATGCACCAGGTCGTCAGCGGCGAGCCGCGGCCGCCGAGGCAGATCGATGGCTCGATCCCCTCGGACCTCGAGCGGATCTGTCTGAAGGCGCTGGCGAAACGCGCGTCGGAGCGATACACGACCGCCCGCGACCTGGCCGAGGACCTGCGCCACTTCCTCAATACCGTCTCGTG
The DNA here is from genome assembly GCA_963815795.1 of uncultured Planctomycetota bacterium. Taxonomy (GTDB): domain Bacteria; phylum Planctomycetota; class Planctomycetia; order Isosphaerales; family Isosphaeraceae; genus JAKAUH01. The sequence goes on from CAWFIC010000019.1 coordinate 1,253,918, forward strand.
GGCGGCACCGACATCGGAGATCACGCCGGTCGCCGCATCGGCGCGAGCCCACCCCGGTCCCGACCTCGACGGCCTCGGACTCGAACCTCCGCCCGATCCGGATCGTGCCCAAGGGCCTGGGTTCGTTCGACGAGCACGACGCCGACTTCTTCCTCGAGCTGCTGCCCGGCGCCAGGGACCGGGACGGACTCCCGGACGGGCTGCGGTTCTGGAAGGCGCGCATCGAGACAACCGACCCGGAGCGGGCGTTCCGCGTCGGGCTGATCTACGGGCCGTCGGGCTGCGGCAAGTCGTCGATGGTCAAGGCGGGCCTCCTGCCGCGGCTGGGGCCGAAGGTCTTCGCGATCTACATCGAGGCGAGCGGGTCGGAGACGGAGGCCCGGCTGCTCCGGAGCCTCCGCAGGCTGTTCCCCGCGCTGCCCGCGGACGGCGGACTGGCCGAGGGTCTGAAAGTCCTCCGGCGCGGGCACGGGCTACCGGCGGACCGCAAGCTCCTGCTGGTCCTGGACCAGTTGGAGCAATGGCTCTTCGCCCAGCGCGACCGGCGGGGGGCTGATTTGATCGCCGCGCTGCGGCAATGCGACGGCGAGCACATCCAGGCCGTCTGCCTGGTGCGGGACGACTTCTGGATGGCGGCGACGCGGTTCATGAAGGAGCTCGACATCGACCTGGTCCCCGAGCGGAACGTGGCGGCCGTGGACCTCTTCGAACCGCGGCACGCGCGCAAGGTGCTGGCGGCCTACGGCCGCGCCTACGACGCGCTACCGCCGCAATCCGCCGACCTCTCGCGGGATCAGGACGCCTTCCTCGACCAGGCGGTCGCCGGGCTGTCGCAGGACGGCCGCATCGTGCCGGTGCGGCTGGCCCTCTTCGCCGAGATGGTCAAGGGCCGGCCCTGGACACCCGCGACCCTGCGCGAGGTCGGCGGCATGGACGGCGTCGGGGTCAGGTTCCTGGAGGACACCTTCAACTCGGCCCGGTCGAACCCGAATCATCGCTACCACCAGAGGGCCGCGCAGGCGGTCCTGAAGGCGCTGCTGCCCGAGACCAACGCCGATATCAAGGGCCGGATGCGATCCGTCGAGGAACTGCGGGACGTCGCGGGCTACGCCAACCGGCCATCGGACTTCGCCGACTTGATCCGCATGCTCGATAGCGAACTGCGCCTGATCACCCCGGTCGACCCCGAGGGTTCCGTCGACGACGATGTCCCATCGCCCGAGCCGGGCGGCCGCTATTTCCAGTTGACCCACGACTATCTCGTCCACGCCCTGCGAGACTGGCTGACGCGCAAGCAGCGCGAGACGCGCCGGGGCCGGGCCGAGCTGCTGCTGGCCGAGCGCTCGTCCCTGTGGAACAACAAGCCCGAAGACCGCTACCTGCCCTCGTTCCGGGAATGGGCGAACATCCGGTTGCTGACCGAACGAAGGGGCTGGAGCGAGCCGCAGCGGCGGATGATGAAGCAGGCGGGGCGGAGGATCGGCCTCCGCGGGCTCGCCGTGGCCGCCGCCGTCGGTGTTGCCTCGGCCGTCGGGCTGGAAGTTCGCCGGGAGGTCCTCGACGCCTACGATGCCACTCATGCCAACGGATTGGTCGAGCGGCTCGCGAGCGCCGATACCGCCGGGGTGCTCAGGATCCTCCCGGGAGTCCGGGAATACCGGCGGTGGGCGGAGCCCCAACTCCGGCGCATCGTGGCGGCGAAGTCCGATGAGTCCAAGGAGAAGTTCCACGCCAGTCTGGGATTGTTGCAGTTCGATGACGGTCAGCTCGGCTACGTCTACCGCCGGCTCCTCTCGGCCAACCCGGCGGAGATGGCCGTCATCAGGGATGTCCTCGGACCCTACCGCAATCGGCTGACCGGCCGGCTGTGGGCCGAGCTCGGTTCGGCCGCTCCGGGCGACCGCCGCATCCTCCCCGCGGCCGGCGCCCTGGCGCTTTACGAGCCGGACAATCCCGCCTGGAACCGGCTCGGCGACAAGGTCGCGGAGGCGATCGTGCGCGCCAAGATCGACGACGTCAAGGAGTGGCGCGCGGCCCTGAGGAACGTCCGCGCGGCGCTCACCGATCGCCTCGCCGAGATCTTTCGCGAGAGGGCACCCGGCCACGTGGAGCACGAGCTGGCGGCCGAGTTGCTGGCCGACTACGCGGGGGACCGTCCGAGATTCCTGCTGGGAGTCATGCTCGACGCGGAGCCGAAGTCCTATTCGCTATTCTTCGGCGCGATCGCTGCGCAGTGGCGAGCTCCTCGATGACCTCTGGGACGAGGTCCGACCGCGGAGCGGCGATCCTCCGGGCGATCGGCCGGCCGAGGCACCCGCGACCACCCGCAAGGCCGAGGACCCCAGCTCGGGGCGGAGCACCCGCGGCGCGAGTGCGGCGCGCTGCGCCAGGGCGGCGGTGGCCCTCGCCCGCCTCGGCCGCCTCGGCCGCGACAATTCGCTGTGGGACCTCCTGCGCCATCGCACGGACCCGGAGGTCCGCTGCGCCTTCATCACATCCCTCTACCCCTATGGGGCGGATCCTTCGATCCTCGCGAAGGAACTCCGTCGCCTCGCGGAGTCCGGCGAGCCGGCCCGGGCGGTCGGGGCCGCGATCGGGGCGAACAACGCCTATCTGTTCGACCCGGCCATCTCGAAGCGGCGAGGCCTGATCCAGGCCCTCGCCGAATACCCACGGGACGCGCTGGATGCCGACGATGAGGCGGCTGTGTCCGAGATCCTCTCCCGCCTCTACCGCGAGGATCCAGACTCTGGGGTCCACTCCGCCGCAGAGCTGGCACTCAATCGCTGGGGGCACGCCGACCGCCTGGTGCCCGTGAAGGCCCCGCCGCCGCCGGCGGGCGGCCCCATCGAGAGGCGTTGGTATGTCATCGAGGAGCGACAGACGATGATCCTGATAGACGGGCCGGTGGAGTTCACGATGGGGGCGCCCTCGAACAACCCGCGCGACAAAAGCTGGAGGTCCATCACAGGCGGCTGATCCCCCGCCGCTTCGCGATGGCGGCTCGAGAGGTCTCCGTCGAGCAGTTCCAGCGGTTCGCCATGGAAGTGCGAGGGGCGCCACACAAGTTCCAGAAGGAGTTCAGCCCGCATCCGGACGGCCCCCAGATCGCGGTGAGCTGGTGCGACGCCGTGGCCTACTGCAACTGGATGAGCCGGCGCGAGGGACTTCGACCATGCTACGTGCCGATCGACGCCTCTCGGCCCGCGGAGGGCCTGAAGGTTGAACATCGAGGCCGTGCGCGCGGGCGGCTACCGCCTCCCGACGCGGGCGGAATGGGAGTATGTCTGCCGGGCGGGGACCACGACCGAGTGGTACTGCGGCGACTCGGAGGACCCCATCGGGTACTACGAGTGGTACGGCCCCAACGCGGGCCAGAATGCGGGCTACCACGCCCGCCGGTGCGGGACGCGACTGCCCAACGAACTCGGCTTCTTCGATCTCATGGGCAACGTGATCGAATGGTGTCACGACCGCCACGAGGACGTCGGCCCGGTCCCCGAGAGCCTGGTTCGCGACGACATCGCGGCGGAGCCGATCGGGCGGGACGACCGGGACATCCGGGGCGGATCATTCGGTTCCCCGCCAGCGGACCTTCGCTCGAGCTCGCCGGGCTGGTTCCGGCCCAGCAATGGCGACAATCACATCGGGTTCCGGGTCGCGCGCACGATCCCCTGACGCGGCCGAGGGCCCGGGCCCATCGTCTGATATTTCGCGGGAAGAAAGGATTTGCGTCGGCGTGCGCGACGATGTATGTTAGTAGCCGTCGCGGAGACGCGGACCAGGCGAGGTCATGTGCTGGCTCCTCAACGGCCGAGGCGGGAGGCATGTCATGCCCGAGGGGATCGAGCGGGGCGACCGGGGTCAGGTGCCCGATTCGGGGGACGGTGGGCAGGGACAAGGCGGCGGGGACGGCGGTGCCCAGGGCGCCGGTGCGGACCCCGAGAACCACCCCATCTTCGCGGCCCTCAAGAAGATCAAACGGCGCCGGGATTATACCCTGGTCCACGGCTATCGCCGCAACATCGACGCCAAGACCGCGCGGATTTACCTGGATCTCAATTTCAAGACCTATTACCAACTCCCCAGGAAACGGATCCTCTACGGCGGCGACCCGGACCCGAGGGACAGTACGAAACCCACGCCGATCCTGATCGATGCCAGGGGGCCTGTCACCGTCGTCCATGCGACGGATACGTCCTATCTGCGGGGCGGCTTCACTTCGAAGCTCCCGCTCCATCCGATGCATGGGTTCCTCGATGTCAACTCTGACGCAAAGCTCAACATCAACTCGTGCAAGTTGACCCTCTTGGAAGTCGCGAAAGAATGCCTCAACGGTAATGTGATCCCGACAAAGTGCACCGAGGGACCGCCTTGATGAATGGTGCGGCCGGGCACTTTCGACCGGCGACTCGGCCCGGGCTCCGATCCGAGACGTCACGCCGGCCGTCGTCGGCTTCGGGACCCGCCGCGGGGCGAGGGCCATGATCGATCTCGACGGCGCCGTCCCGTACCTGCTGGGGCGGGGATTACTGGATCCCGGCGCGATCGTTCGACGGATCGCTCACCCTTCGGACCATCGCGCGGCGGAATCGCAACATCCGGGTCGAGGGACCGCCGGGGCGGAGCTACTTCATCAAGCAACCCGACCATCCCGCGGAGGGGGCCGCGGTGACCCTCCGGCACGAGGCGGCCTTTCACCGGGCCTGCCGCGAGCGGCCATCCCGTACCGCTCGGCTCGCCTTTCTCCCCCGCCTGATCCACCACGAAGAGGCGGACGCCGTCCTCGTCTTCGAGTTGATCTCGGACGCCGTCACGCTCCGGTCACTGCTGGCGGCTCGTCCCGATTCGGATCGCGCCGCCGCGGCGGCGCGGGCGTTTGGGCGTGCGCTGGCGACGGCCCATCGCGCGGTGCGATCGGCCGCCCGGCGCGACGATCGGCGGTGGGATTGGCTGCCCCGTGACGTCCCATCCCCGATCGGAGGTTGTGAGCTGGACGCTGAGGCCCTCGCCGGGTTGACGTCGGCCCAGTTCCAGTTGCTCCGCGTCGTGCAAAACGAACCCGGATTCGATCGCTACTTACGGAGGCTGTATCACCGCTGGTGTCCCGTGACCGCGATCCACGGCGACATCCGGCTCGAAAACGTGCTCGTCGGGCCGAACCACCCGGAGGAGGGGGCGATCCCCCGGGTCTGGATCACCGACTGGGAGATGGTCCGGCTGGGGGATCCGGCCTGGGACCTGGCCGGTGCGCTCCAGGATCTCCTGGTCCTGTGGATCTCCTCGATCTCCCTCCCGGAGGACGGGCGCGCGGACGGCCTGGAAGACGGGGCGGGGATCCCGATGGAGGGATTGCGGATCGCCGCCCGGGCGATGTGGGCCGGATACCGCGAGGTGTGGGATCGCGGCCGGGGCGCCACGGGATTGCTCCGGCGCGCCGTGGCCTACTGCCCCGCACGGCTCGTCCAGTCGGCCTTCGAGTTCGCGGGGGAATGCGACAGGCTCCCCGGCCAATCGGTCCTCCTCCTGCAAGCCGCCGCCAACGTCCTGGCCGATCCGGAATCCGCCCGGGTCGAACTCTTCGGGATCGCCCCCGAATACGGGTTGACATGATGCCGATCCACCACGACCTGCTCGCGGTCCTCGAGGCGGTCGAGATCCGGTCGTTCGACCGGGTTCGCCATGCACGGCGAGACGTACGACGTGACGGAGGGGGCGGATGAGAGTTCGCTGCCCGCCGCGCTGGCGGGCCGCCTCTACGACCGGCTCTATTGCCGGCCGTCCCCGCGGCTCGCCTCGCCGCCCGACGGCATAGCCGTCCGCGACCTGCTGGCCGCCTTCTCGTCGGCCAATCAAGGCCGGGGACGATGGGAGTCGGGCTGGACGATCGGCCGGATCGCGGAGGGCGGCCGCGCGATCGTCGTCCGGGATGGCGTGCGGTTCTCCGTCCGGGCGGATTCCATCGACGTCGCGGGCGGTCCCATCGACGCCGGCCGCCGATGCCGCGTGCGCGCGGGCAAGGAGCTCCGCAGGCTGTATCCCGGCTTCTACGTCGCCTACGGCCCCGGGGACGACGAGTCGCCGCGCCGGGATGATCCCGAGGAGCCGCTCGATCGGTTTTACTGGCACTTGCTGCCCCACGCGGCCGTCCCGTTGATGGCGACGGCCACGTCCCTCCTGGATCGCCGGCGGATCGCGTTCCAATTGAAGATGCTCAACGATCCCCGCGCCTATCATCGTGCCGACGCCGCCGTGCTCTACGTCCGTCGCGACGACCGGGCGCGGGTCGTTGAGCTGCTGGCACGGATGCACCGCGCGGCGGCCTCGGGCCTCCGCCCGGAAGTGCCGCGATTCACCAAGCGACTGGCCGACGGCCTGGGATTCGCCGAGAGTCCGTCGTCCTCGGAGAGCTTCGGCCAGCATCGATGCCGGCTGATCGCCGAGGCCCTGTGGGGGGCGTTCGTGCGTGGGGAGGTCGACGAGGCGGCCCGGACCACCTCGGTGGCGTCGGCATTCGAGCGGGAGGGCCTGGATCCGCTCCGACCCTACCTGGGCCCCGGCAACAACCGCGACGACGGTCCCGAGGCACTCTCCGTGCCCCGGACGGCACCCGGCCCGATCGCTCGTGGTCGTGCCGGCCGTCGCGGCGATCGGCGGAGCCCCCGGGGCCTCGCCGCGACGAGCCCTTTCGAGGCCGCCGCCCGGATCGGCTCGTCGCTCTGTCGATCGGCCCACTGGGATGCGGCCGGCCGCCTGTGCAACTGGATGGGACGGTCGGCCCGCGAAGCGGCCGGGCCGGACGGCGTGGTCGCGCCGATCGCGGAGGCACTCGGCCACGACCTGTATCGCGGGTCGGCCGGCGTCGCCATGTTCCTCGCGCAGCTTTATGCCTCGACCGGCGACGAGGAGCATCGCCGGACGGCCCGGGGCGCGATCGCGCGATCACTCCGACGGTACGCGGACCGGAAGGACGACGATCCCGGCGCGCGCCTGTCCGTCTTCGTCGGGGCCCTCGGCCTCGCCTACGCGGCCTGGAGAATCTCTTCCCTCACCGACGACATCGACCTGGCCTCGGAGGCGTGGGCGATCCTGGGCCGCCTGGATGTGAACCGGTCGTCCCTGCGCGAGGCCGACGTGCTCGGCGGCAGCGCCGGCGCGATCCCACCCCTGCTCGCCATGGGCCGAGCGGGCGGGTTCGAGGCCTGTCGCGACATGGCGATTCGCCTCGCCGAGGAGCTGTGCGGGCTCGATCTCTCGGAGCCCGGCGAACGTCATGCGACGTCCGACCAAGCCATCCGATCGGGGCCCGGGGAACCCATCCCGAGCGGATTGGCGCACGGAGCCGCCGGGATCGGGCTCGCCCTGCTCGAGGCCTACAGCAAGGCCGGGGAATCCGCCTTCCGCGATGCCGCCCGCCGAGCGTTCGAATACGAGGATCGGATGTTCGACCCGATCCGGCGCAACTGGGCCGATCTGGGGCGCCCATCGGGCCCTCTCCGCTATGAACACGCGTGGTGCAACGGTGCGCCGGGGATTGCGCTGGCCAGGATGCGTGCGGCGACGCTCGACCCGGAATGCGGCGAGCATCACCTCGCCATGGCCCGGGCCGGGATCGCCACGACGATCGATGCGATCGGCCAGTTCCTCGCCATACCTCGATACGACGCCACACCCTGCCACGGCCTGACCGGGTTGATCGAGATCGTCTGGATCGCCGGGCGGATGCTCGATGACGCGTCGTATCGAGCTCGCGCCGTCGAGGCGGCTCGGGTCCTGATCGACCGCTACGCCGATTCGGGCGACTGGCCGTCGGGTCTCTATTCTGGCGGCCCCAACCCGTCCCTGATGCTCGGCACCGCCGGGGTCGGCTACACGTTCCTCCGCCTGCACGACCCGGAACGCGTCCCCTCCATGCTCTGGATCGGGTGCTGACCGGCCGTCGGGCATTTCGCGACCTGGCGAACGGGCAGGGGGGTTGACAAGGCTACCACGGCCCTTGAAAGTACAGAGAACAGCGCAACGCTATTCTGGAACCCTCGGTTCCTTTCCGCGGGGCGATCGCATCGGCGGAAGACCCGCCGGCCCTTCACCCCCGTTCGACTCCGTGCGAGAAGAGCCCGCCGCCGGCACCAGGGAATCGGGCCTGTCGGCTCCGTCAGAGAGATCGGTCCCCGTGCTTCCTGGCCAGCCGGAGTGCACCATGGACCGCCGCGCGATCGCCATCAACGGCATCGTCCAGGGGGTCGGCTTTCGCCCGCATGTCTACGGGCTGGCGAACCGATTGCGCCTCCGGGGTTTCATCAAGAACGTCAGCGGCGGCGTGCTCATCGAGGTCGAAGGTGAATCGCAGTGCCTGGACCGCTTCCTCGCCGAGCTGACCGCCCAGCCGCCGCCCCTGGCCCGGATCGACGATCTCCGGTGGTCGAGCCGGCCGGCGCTCGGCGAGCCCGCGTTCCGGATCGAGACCAGCGACCGCGACGACGAGAGCCCGATCTTCATCTCTCCCGACGTGGCGACCTGCGTCGATTGCCTCGCCGAATTATTCGATCCCCGCGATCGGCGTTACCGCTACCCCTTCCTCAACTGCACCAACTGCGGACCCCGGCTGACGATCATCACCGGATCGCCCTACGACCGCGAGCGGACGAGCATGGCCTCGTTCGCCATGTGCCCCGAGTGTCGCGCCGAATACGAGGACCCCGGCAATCGCCGCTTCCACGCCCAGCCGACGGCCTGCCCCGCCTGCGGTCCTCGGCTCCGGCTCCTGGATTCGTCGAGGCAGGGCGTTCCCGGCATCGATCCACTCGCCAGTGCCGTCGATGCGCTGCGACGGGGCCTGATCGGTGCCATCAAGGGACTGGGCGGCTATCACCTGGCGTGCATCGCGGGCCACGCGGCGGCCGTGAAGCAATTGCGCAGTCGGAAGCACCGCGATGAGAAGCCGTTCGCCCTGATGGTGCGCGATCTCGCCGCCGCCCGCGCTGGCCGAGGTCACACCCGACGAGAAAGCCCTGCTGATCTCGCCGCGCCGGCCGATCGTCCTGTTGCGCCGCAGGCCGGGGACCGCCATCGCCGAGGACGTCGCGCCCCGCAATCCCTGGCTGGGCGTGATGCTCCCCTACACGCCCCTGCATCACCTGCTCCTGCATGAGCTCGGCGGCCTCCCGCTGGTGATGACCAGCGGCAACCGCTCCGACGAACCGATCGCCTATCAAGACCGGGATGCCCTGGAACGACTGTCCGGCATCGCCGATTTCTTCCTGGTTAATGATCGTCCGATCCACTTGCGCGGCGACGACTCGGTCACACGGGTTGTGGCCGGAGTCGAGCTGCCGATCCGCCGTTCCCGCGGCGATGCTCCGCGGCCGATCCGCCTGCCGATCCCTTGCGTTCGTCCCACTCTTGCCCTCGGCGGCCAGCTCAAGGCGACGTTCGCGCTCGGTCGCGGTCGAAACGCATTCCTCAGCCATCACATCGGCGACCTCGACCATTGCGAGGCATTCCGTGCCTACGGCGAGGCCATCGCGCATTACCAGCAACTGTTTTGTTTGGATCCGGCATACGTTGTGCACGACCTGCATCCCGACTACGCCTCGACGCGGTTTGCGGAGCAGCACGCCGGGGCGCGGCCGACGATCGCCGTCCAGCATCACCATGCGCACGTGGCCAGTTGCATGGCGGAGAATGGCCTGGATGAGCCGGTCATCGGCGTGGCGTTCGACGGGACCGGGTACGGGACCGACGGCACGATCTGGGGCGGGGAATTCCTGGTGGGCGATTACAACGGCTTTCGCCGGGCCGCGCACCTACGTCCGGTCGTCTTGCCCGGCGGCGAGCAGGCGATCCGCGAGCCCTGGCGGATGGCGGCGGCTTACCTGCTCGACGCCGGATGCGACCTCGCGCCCCTGTCGGGAACGGTCCCCGCGACGGCCGTGGCAGCGGTCGAGCGGATCATCGCGCGGCGGTTCAACTCGCCGCCCACAACCAGTGCCGGCCGGCTCTTCGACGCGGTTGCCGCCCTGGCCGGAGTGCGACATCGAGTCAGCTACGAGGGACAGGCCGCGATCGAGCTCGAGTGGCTGGCGAGTGATGTCGAGCCCGATGGCGTCTATCCCTTCGAATTACAGGAAGCTGGCGAGGCTGGGACGCCGGGAAAGACACTGGTCCTCGACGTGCGGCCGATGATCGTAGAAATCGCCGAGGAATTGCGCCGGGGCGTGGCCGCTACTTTGATCGCCCGGCGATTCCATTCGACCACGGTCGAGGCGATCGCGAGCATCTGCGGCCGGCTGCGGGCGGCGACCGGGCTGGATGCGGTGGCGCTCAGCGGTGGGGTGTTCCTGAATGCTCTGCTGACAGACGAGGCCGCCGCGCGGCTGGCAGGCGATGGGTTCCGGGTGTACCGGCATCGCCAGGTGCCGCCCAACGACGGCGGGCTCTGCCTGGGCCAGCTCGCCGTCGCGGCGGCCCGCCAGGCGACTGAGGGAGGCGAGGATGTGTCTTGCAGTGCCGGGTAAGGTGGTCGAGACCTATCGCGAGCACGACGTGCTGATGGGCAAGGTCGACTTCGGCGGGGTCTCCCGGCGCGTCTGCCTCGAGCACGTCCCCGAGGTCCGCCCCGATGAATATGTCCTGGTCCACGTCGGTTTCGCGCTTTCGCGCATCGACGAGGACGAGGCGCGGCGCGTGTTCGAGTACCTCGAGCAGATGGACCAGCTCGACGAGTTGCGGGAGCCCCCATCATGAAGCATCTCGACGAGTACCGCGACGGCGAGACGGCGCGGAAGCTGTCGGCGGCCATCGGGCGGGCCGCGACCCGCCCATGGACGATCATGGAGGTCTGCGGCGGCCAGACGCACAGCATCGTGAAGTACGGGATCGACCAGGTCCTGCCGCCGGGGCTGGAGCTGGTCCACGGGCCAGGCTGCCCGGTCTGCGTCACCCCGCTGGAGACGATCGACCGCGCCCATGCGATCGCCTCGCGGCCGGAGGTCATCTTCTGTTCGTTCGGCGACATGCTGCGCGTGCCCGGGTCGCGCGGCGACCTCCTCCAACTGAAATCACAGGGCGCCGACGTCCGGATCGTCTACTCGCCGCTGGATGCCGTGAAGCTCGCCGCCGCGAATCCCGATCGCCAGGTCGTGTTCTTCGCGATCGGCTTCGAGACCACCTCGCCGGCGAATGCGATGTCCGTCTGGATGGCCCGCAAGCAGAAGCTGTCGAATTTCAGCGTCCTCGTCTCGCACGTCCTGGTGCCGCCGGCGATCGACGCGATCCTGGGTGCCCCCGGCAACCGGGTCCAGGCATTCCTGGGGCCGGGACACGTCTGCACGGTCGTCGGCTATGACGAGTACGAGCCGCTCGTCAGCCGCTACCGAGTGCCGATCGTGATCACGGGCTTCGAACCGGTCGACCTGCTCCAGGGGGTCTTGCTCGCGGTGCGGCAGCTCGAGGAAGGGCGGGCCGAGGTCGAGAACGCCTATGGCCGGGCCGTCCGCCGCGAGGGCAATCCCCAATCGCTGCGGCTGGTCGAGGACGTGTTCGAGGTCTGCGATCGCAAATGGCGGGGCGTGGGCTTGATCCCCTCGAGCGGGCTGAAGCTCCGTCCCGAGTACCGCGACCACGACGCCGAGCGGCTCTTCGACGTTCAGGACATCGTGACGCAGGAGTCGTCGGTCTGCATCAGCGGCCAGATCCTCCGCGGGCTCAAGAAGCCGCATGACTGTCCGGCATTCGGACGCGAGTGCACGCCGCACTCGCCCCTGGGCGCGACGATGGTCTCGTCCGAAGGGGCTTGCGCCGCCTATTACGCCCACGGCCGGCACCTCGAGGCCCTGGCGGCAAGGTGACTCGTAGGGTGGGCTGTGCCCACCGGGACAGGCCGACGCACCCTCCAGGATGGGGTTCGGCCTTCAGGACGATGATCGGAGACGTCATGTCAACCTTCGAGGATAAGCGACCGTTCGGTGGGTCCGCGGCCGGCGCATCGATCGACCCCGAATCCTTCGGCACCTGCCCGCTGCCGCGCTCGCAGTACGACCACATCGTGCTCGGCCACGGCGGGGGCGGCCAGTTGACGGCCGACCTGATCGAGCGGCTGTTCGTCCCGGCCTTCGGCGGCGACGTGCTCGCCCGGCTGGAAGACCAGGCGACCGTCCGGCTCGGGCACGGCAACGGCGTGCGTTCGCCCAGGCTGGCCTTCACCACCGACTCGTTCGTGGTCAAGCCGGTGTTCTTCCCGGGGGGCGACATCGGCCGGCTGGCCGTGCACGGGACCGTCAACGACCTGGCGGTGGGCGGGGCCGAGCCGCTGTATCTCTCCGCGGCCTTCATCCTCGAGGAAGGATTCCCTCTGTCGGACCTGGCGCGGATCGTCCGATCGATGCGTTCCGCCTGCGACGAGGCGGGGGTCTCGCTGGTCACCGGCGACACCAAGGTCGTCAACAAGGGCAAGGGCGACCAGGTGTTCATCACGACCTCGGGCATCGGCCTGGTGCCCGAGGGTCGGGAGCTCTCGATTCGTTCGGCGCGGCCCGGCGATTGCGTGCTGATTTCCGGGACGATCGGCGACCACGGGATCGCGATCATGTCCGTGCGTGAGGGGATCGCCTTCGATACCGAGCTGGAGAGCGACTGCGCGCCGTTGATCGGGCTGACGCGCCTGATGCTCGAGGCCTGTCCGGCCATCCGGGCGATGCGCGACCCGACCCGCGGCGGGGTGGCGAGCGTGCTGAACGAGCTGGCGGCGGCGTCGAGCGTGGGCGTCCGGATCGATGAGGCGTCGATCCCGGTCCGGCCCGAGGTCCGGGCCGCCTGCGAGATGCTGGGTCTCGACCCGCTCTATGTGGCCAACGAGGGGAAGCTGATCGGCGTCGTCCCCGCGGAGCACGCCCGCCGGCTGGTGGAGGCCATGCGGGCGCATCCCTTGGGGCGCGATGCCGCCGTGATCGGGGAGGTCGTGGCCGAACACCCGGGGATGGTCACCCTGCGCTCGGCCGTCGGCGAGCGTTTCGTCATGATGCCGGCGGGCGAACAACTACCGAGGATCTGCTGATGACGACTTGACCACATCCTTCACAACTCGGAAAGGAGCTGCAGCATGGCCCAGGGCAACGGCGTCCCCTATGGACGTAAGACGCAGCGGGAACCGGCGGTGAAGGAGGTTCATGTCCTCTGGATCACGGCCGGGCTGAGCTGCGACGGCGACTCGGTGTCGGTCACCGCCGCCAGCCAGCCCAGCATCGAGGACATCGTCCTGGGTGCCATTCCCGGGCTCCCCAAGGTCCACCTGCACAACCCCGTGCTCGCCTACGAGAACGGCGACGAGTTCATGAACTACTGGTACCTGGCCGACGAGGATCGCCTCGGCGCCCCCTTCGTCCTGGTCGTCGAGGGGTCGGTCCCCAACGAGGAGATCAAGCGCGAGGGCTACTGGGCCGCGCTCGGCACCGACAAGAAGACCGGCCAGCCGATCACGACCTGCGAGTGGATCGACCGGCTGGCGCCCAAGGCCTGGGCCGTGGTGGCCGCCGGCACCTGCGCGACCTACGGCGGCATCCACGCGATGGCCGGCAACCCCACCGGTGCCATGGGCCTGGCCGACTACCTCGGCTGGAACTGGCGGTCGATGGCCGGCGTGCCGATCGTCAACGTCCCGGGCTGTCCGGTCCAGCCGGACAACATGACCGAGACCCTGCTCTACCTGCTCTACCAGGCCGCGGGGTTGGCGCCGATGATCCCGCTGGACCGGGAGCTGCGGCCCACCTGGCTCTTCGGCAAGACCGTGCACGAGGGGTGTGACCGCGGCAGCTACTACGAGCAGGGCGACTTCGCCCACGAGTACGGCTCGCCCAAGTGCCTGGTCCGGATCGGCTGCTGGGGGCCGGTCGTCAACTGCAACGTCACCAAGCGCGGCTGGATGGCCGGCATCGGCGGCTGCCCGAACGTCGGCGGCATCTGCATCGGCTGCACCATGCCCGGCTTCCCCGACAAGTTCATGCCGTTCATGGACGAGCCCCCCGGCGGCGTCCTCTCGTCCAGCATGGTGTCGATGTATGGCAAGCTCATCCGCAAGCTCCGGTCGTTCACCAACGCGACGGCCAACAAGGAACCGAAGTGGCGGCACCGCGGGCGCCAGCTCACCACCGGCTACCATCCCACCACCTACGGCACCCGCTAGGGGAAGGAGACACCATCATGGCCACCGTGACCGTGCCGGAGCGAGGGACCAAGACCGAGGCGTCGAACCTGGTCGAGATGTCCTGGGATCCCGTGACCCGGATCGTGGGCAGCCTGGGCATCTACACCAAGATCGACTTCGCCAACCGCCAGGTCGCCGAGTGCCACAGCACCTCGTCGATCTTCCGGGGCTACAGCATCTTCATGAAGGGCAAGGACCCGCGCGACGCCCACTTCATCACCAGCCGGATCTGCGGGATCTGCGGCGACAACCACGCCACCTGCGCCTGTTACGCCCAGAACATGGCCTTCGGCATCCGACCGCCCGAGATGGGCGAATGGATCGTCAACCTGGGCGAGGCCGCCGAGTACATGTTCGACCACAACATCTTCCAGGATAACCTGGTCGGCGTGGACTTCTGCGAGCAGATGGTCAAGGAGACCAATCCCAGCGTCTGGGCCAAGGCCCAGAAGACGCCCGCGCCCAACGCCGGGATCCACCACTACAAGACGATCGCCGACATCATGACGGCGCTCAATCCCTTCACGGGCGACTTCTACCGCGAAGCGCTGCAGATGAGCCGCATGACCCGGGAGATGTTCTGCCTGATGGAAGGGCGGCACGTCCATCCTTCGACCCTTTACCCCGGCGGCGTCGGCACCGTGCCGACCCCGCAGCTCTTCACCGACTACCTCGTCCGGCTGATGAAGTACGTCGAGTTCATGAAGCGGGTCGTCCCGCTCCACGACGACCTCTTCGACTTCTTCTACGAGGCCCTGCCGGGCTACGAGGAGGTCGGCCGGCGCCGCGTGCTCCTGGGCTGCTGGGGCTCGTTCAACGACCCCAACATCTGCGACTACACCTATCAGAACATGAACGAGTGGGGCCGGGCGATGTACGTCACGCCGGGCATCATCGTCAACGGCAAGGCGGTGACGCACGACCTGGTCGACATCAACCTGAATATCCGCATTTTGCTCGGTTCGTCCTACTACGACGACTGGGAGAACGACGAGCTGTACGTGCGGACCGATCCCCTGGGCAACCCGGTCGACCGCCGTCATCCCTGGAACCAGACGACCACGCCCCGCCCGCAGCGTCGCGATTTCCACGGCAATTACTCGTGGGTGATGTCGCCCCGCTGGCTGCACCCGCAGACCCGCGAGCACCTGGCCCTGGACACCGGCGGCGGACCGATCGCGCGGCTCTGGTCAACGGCGCTGGCGGGGCTGGTCAACATCGGCTACATCAAGGCGACCGGCCAGAGCGTCAAGATCTACCTGCCCAGGACCGCGACGCTTCCGGAGGTCGAGTTCGAGTGGAAGATCCCCAAGTGGAGCAACGCGATCGAGCGCGACCGGGCCCGGACCTACTTCCAGGCCTATGCCGCCGCGTGCGCCCTCTATTTCTGCGAGCGGGCGATGGACGAGCTGCACGCCGGCCGGACGCGGACCTGGACCGACTTCGAGGTGCCCGACGAGGCCATCGGCTGCGGGTTCCACGAGGCGGTGCGCGGGGTGCTTTCGCATCACGTGGTCATCCGCGACGGCAAGATCGCGAATTACCACCCGTATCCGCCCACGCCCTGGAACGCCAACCCGCGCGACATCTACGGCACGCCCGGCCCCTACGAGGATGCGGTGCAGAACACGCCGATCTTCGAGGAGAACGGGCCCGACAAGTTCAAGGGGATCGACATCATGCGCGACGGTGCGCAGCTTCGACCCGTGCCTGCCGTGCGGGGTGCACATGTACCTGGGCAACGGCCGCCTGCTGGACGTGCGCCACACCCCGATGTTCGGCGTGTCGCGATGAATGTAGGTCAGGCTTTCCAGCCTGACGGGTCTTGAGCGTCAGGCTGGAAAGCCTGACCTACGGAGGCGGCGATGATGGAAGCCCTCGACGCGCGCGAGTTCCAGTCGCGGCTCCAGCGGCTCGACGTGCTGCTCTGCGAGGTGGAGGACTCCGCCGACCCCGCGGCCGCGGCCCGGACCCGGGAGATCGTACAGGCCATCCTCGACCTGCACGGCACCGGGCTGGAACGCATCCTCGGGCACCTGGAGGGAGCCGGTGAGGCCGGCGCAACGGTGCTCGACGCGTGCGCCCGCGACGACGTCGTGGGCGGTCTGCTCCTGCTCCACGGTCTTCACCCCATGGACCTGGAGACGCGCGTGGGCCGGGCCCTGGAGCAGGTGCGGCCCGCGCTCCGTTCGCACGGCGGCAATGTCGAGTTGCTCGGCGTGCGTGAGGGGGTCGTCCACCTGCGGCTGGAGGGGAACTGCCACGGCTGCCCCTCGTCGGCCGCGACGATGAAGATGACGATCGAGGAGGCCATCTTCGCCAACGCTCCCGAGGTGGCCTCCATCGAGGTCCAGGGGCTGACCAACGGCCAGATGACGACGCCCGACGGCCGGGCGCTGGTCACCCTGTCGGTCTGATGATCCGGGTCCGAAAAAAGGAAGGGGGACGACCATGTCAGGGCGTAGGATCCCGTCGAGATTTGACTCGCGGGGCGACATGTCGCGGTTCGACTCGGGGGGAGGGCCGGCGCGGTTCGACTCGACGGCCGAGTTGCCGTCGCACACGCCGGGCACGCCCCGCGGAGAGGAGCTGGTCCGCAGGTACGGCCGCGAGGCGGGCCGCGAGCACACGGTCCCCGCCCGCACCGCTCGGGACGCCACGAGCATCAATGCCGCGGACCGCGAGCCGATCGACCCGCGGATGCCCCATCTGCCGCCGGCCTGAGGCGGATCGCGCGGGAGATCCGATCGACCATTCCAGATTCAAAATCCTAAATTCAACAATTCGCAAAGATAGTTTCAAAATTATCATTGAATTTTGAATCATTGGATTTTGAATCTCCCTTCGATTCTTTCACGGGCTTGCGGGAGACAACCCCATGGAATCCGGCGACCGCGGGCCGACCGCGCTGGCCTCACTCCGCCGATACGTGCGGCCCCGGGCCGCCCCGGCGCGCGAGCGCTGCGAGCTCTGCGACGCGGAGCTGGCGCCCGAGCACTCGCACCTGGTCGAGCCGGCCACCCGGCGGCTGGCGTGTGCCTGCGAGGCGTGCGCCATCCTGTTCAGCGGCCGCGTCGAGGGTCGGTATCGGCGCGTGCCCCGGCGCGTCCGGTTCCTGGCCGATTTCCGGCTGACGGACGCGGTCTGGGACGGCCTCGCCATCCCGATCGACCTGGCCTTCTTCCTTCACAGCACGCCGGCCGGGGGTGTCATCGCGCTCTATCCCAGCCCCGCGGGGGCCACCGAGTCCCTGGTGTCGTCCGAGGCGTGGGAGGCACTCGCGGCCGAGAACCCGGTGCTGCGCGAGCTCGAGCCGGACGCGGAGGCCCTGCTGGTCAACCGGGTCGCGGGGGCCCGCGAGTCCTATCGCGTGGGGATCGACGAGTGCTACAAGCTGGTCGGCCTGATCCGGACAAAATGGCGGGGCCTCTCCGGCGGGCGCGAGGTGTGGGACGAGATCCGCGGGCATTTCGCCGGCCTCAAGAAGCGGTCGTCATGAGACAGCAGGAGGCGAGGCGTCATGCCTGACCTCGATTTCCAGGTCGAAGGGGCCGAGCCGCAGCGGTTCGCGGCCGCGCCCCACTTGCTCTTCAAGCTGCGCATCAGCGAGTCCGTGCCCGCGGCGCGCAGCCGACTCCGATCCATTCCGTCGTGCTCCGCTGCCAGGTCCGCATCGAGCCGACGCGCCGGCGCTACCAGGCCGCGGACGAGCCGCGGCTCCGCGACCTCTTCGGCACGCCCGAGCGCTGGGGCCAGACGATGCGCACCCTGCTCTGGACGCACGTCAGCGCCGTCGTCCCGCCCTTCACCGGCATCGGCGCGATGGATCTACCCGTGCCGTGCAGCTACGACTTCAGCCTGGCGGCCACCAGGTACTTCGACGCCCTGAAGGGGGGCGAGCTCCCGCTCTGCTTCCTCTTCAGCGGGACCATCTTCCACGAGGCCGAGGATGGCGCCCTGCAGGTGGCTCAGATCTCCTGGGAGAAGGAATCGTCCTTCCGCCTGCCGGCGGAGACCTGGCGCGGCCTGATGGACGCCTACTATCCCAACACCGCGTGGCTCTGCCTGCGAAAGGACGTCTTCGACCGGTTCGACCAGTACCGCAGCCGGCGGGGCCTGCCGACCCCGGAAGCGGCGCTGGAACGGCTCCTCTCGGCCGCGGAGGACCGGTGACCCCATGGACCGTTACAGGATCGACCCCGGCCGCAGCCACTTCACGGTCCACGCCTCTGCCACCGGGCTGCTCTCGGTGTTTGCTCACAGCCCGACCTTCGCGGTCCACGACTTCCGGGGAGAGCTGCGTCTCGGGGAGACGGCCCAGAGCCTCGAGGTGGAATTGACCGTTGATACCGGCTCGCTCGAGCTCGTGGATCGCGTCCGCGATTCCGACCGCCAGGACATCGAAGGCCGCATGCGCGGCGAGGTGCTCAAGACTTCAGTGTATCCCGAGGCCTCCTACAGGGGCCGCGCGGTCCGGGCCGAAGCGATCGGCCAGGGCCGGTATCGGCTGGTCATCGAGGGCGAGCTCGCGCTACACGGCGTCACCCGTCCCCACCCGATAGAGGCCGAGCTGATCGTCTTCGGCGACGGCGTCCGGCTGGGCGGCCGGGACACGCTACGCATGTCCGACCACGGGATCAGGCCGGTGACCGCGCTGGGCGGGACCATCAAGCTGAAGGACGAACTGACGATCTCATTCGACATCGCCGCGGTGCCCGAGACGCCATGAGAGAGACGTACCGACTCATGGCGGGCCGACACGGCGTCCTTTCCGGGGAGGGTTTCGACCATGTTGGGACTGGAATCGAGGAATCAAGGGTCATGGCTCGGTGTGTCGGGCGACGACTGGAGGGAGCGCACCGGCCTGGCGCGACGGACGGACCGCGGCGGGCCGTCTCCGGCCCTGCTGATCACGGGCGCCGTGATCATCGGGCTGGGCTTCCTGGCGTGGACCTACCTCGGGCCCGACCTGAAGAGGTATATGAAGATCCAAAACATGTAAGCTGAGGCCGTGATGAACCGTCCGCTCGTGGACCAGATCGCCGACGCCGTCTTGTACGAGGGATATCTCCTGTATCCCTACCGGCCGTCGATCAAGAACCGGCAGCGCTGGACGTTCGGCGGCCTGTATCCGCGGTCGTACAGCGAGGCCCAGGCGGGGACCGATCCCTGGACCTCGCAGACGGAGTGCCTCGTCCGCGCGGGCGACGGCGCGCGGCTGAGCGTCCGGGTCCGATTCCTGCACCTCCAGCTCCGCCGGGTCGAGGGGGCCGATGCGCAACCGGGCAGGGACCTCGGTTTCGTGGGCCCGTCCACCTGGCAAGAGGCCGTGGAGCGCGACGTGGACGCGGGCGAATTCGCGCTATCCGCCCTTGCCGGCCCGCCGGAGATCCGCGTTTTCGCCTTCCCGTCCCGTCGCGACGAGGAGCCGCTCCCCGATCGCGACGGCCGGCCCGGAGGCCTCATCATCCGCGAACAGCACGCGGTCTCCGGCGCGGTGGAGCTCTCGGCCGAGTGCGCCGCCGATTCGCTGTACAAGGTGACGGTCCGGGTGCGTAACGACACGCCGCTCCCGGATGCCCTCCGCGGCGATCGCGACGCAGCCCTGCTGCGCGCGCTCGCCTCGATGCACGCGATCCTGGGCATCCTGGATGGCGAGTTCCTCTCGATGATCGACCCGCCCGACGCCTGGCGCGAGATCGCCGCCGGGTGCCGGAATATCGGGACTTGGCCGGTCTTGGTCGGCGAGCCCGAGGCGCGCGACACGATGCTCTCGGCGCCGATCATCCTCTACGACTACCCCCAGGTCGCCCCCGAGAGCCCCGGCGACATGTTCGACGCCACCGAGATCGACGAGATCCTCACGCTCCGGATCCTCACCCTCACCGAGGACGAGAAACGGGCGATGAGCGACGTCGACGACCGCGCCCGCGCCCTGCTCGAGCGCACCGAGTCGCTCGCGCGAGCAGCTCATGGCGCTGCACGGGACGATCCGGGGCCTCCGCCCGATTTGAGCGGCTTCGGCCCGAGCACGCGATGTCGTCATGCTGGATGGCACCGAATCATTCCAGATTCCAGATTCAAAATCAATGATTTTTAATACTATTTAACTTTGAATATAGAATTCAGGATCCGAACTCCGCGAATCCCGGCGTGCAAAGGGAGAGAACGAGGCCCCGATGAACCGCAAGAACCCCTGGGACGAGTCGCCGCCGATCGAGCGCATCCGGGTCGCCGGCGTGGAATTCCGCCTGGGCGACCGGGTGCGGATCTGGCCGCTGGGCGACGCCGACATCTTCGACATGGCGCTCAAGGGCAAGACTGCGACGATCTCGGCCATCGAGCAGGATTACGAGGACCGGATCCACCTCGCGGTCACGGTCGACGACGATCCCGGGCAGGACCTGGGCCTGGAGGGCAAGCCCGGCCACCGCTTCTTCTTCCGGCCCGAGGAGCTCGAGCCGATCGAGGCCGAGGAACGAGGTGCTCCATGACGACGCACCCGGGCGAGCCGGTGTTGACGGAGCGGATCCTGATCGCCGGCATCGGCAACATCTTCCTGGGGGACGACGCCTTCGGCTCGGAGGTGGCCCGGCGGATGAGGGATCATTCGCTCCCGGACGGGGTCCGCGTGGTGGACTTCGGCATCCGGGGCCTCGACCTGGCCTATGCGCTGCTCGACGATCGCGACGCGACGATCCTGGTGGACGCCGTGCCGCGCGGCGGTCCGCCCGGCACCCTCTACGTGATCGAGCCGGATCCGGTCGCCCCCGGCGGACTATCCGCGGAGGATCCGGTCATCGAGGCCCACGCGATGGATCCCGTGCGGGTGCTGCGGATGGCGGCGGCCATGGGCGGCCGGCCTCGCCGCGTGCTGGTGGTCGGCTGCGAGCCGGCGACGCTCGGCAGCGACGAGGATCCGGCGATGGGCCTGAGCCCGCCGGTGGAAGCCGCCGTGAGCGAGGCCATCCGGCTCGTCGAATCCCTGGTCGAGCGACTCCTGGCCGGCCAGGGGGACCCGATGTACAACGTAGGGTGGACTCTGCCCGCGGATTCGAGGCCTGGACCGGTCGGCACAGCCGGCCCTACGTGATCGTCATCACGGAAAGCCATCTCATGCACGAGCTGGGGATCGCCCAGGAAATCATCGCCATCGTCGCCGAGCACGCCGGGACCGCAAAGGTCACGCGCGTGGTGCTCGAGATCGGCCGGCACGCGCTGATCCTGCCCGATTCGATCCGCTTCTGCTTCGACCTGTGCAGCGAGGGCACGGTGGCGCAGGGGGCCGAGCTCGAGATCCGCGAAATCCCGGGCCGGGCGCTCTGCCGCGAGTGTGGCGAGGAAGTCGTCCTGGACCAACCCTTCGGCCTGTGCACCTGCGGCGGCGCCGACCTGCAATGGCTGACCGGTGACGAGATCAAGATCAAGGAAATGGAGATAGTCTGATGTGCGCAACCTGCGGCTGCTCGGACGACTCCGAGACCCGGCTCACCGACCTCCAGAGCGGCGAGACCATCGCCCTGGCCCCCCTGCATGTCCATCAACACGCCGGCGAAGAGCATCAGGGACATGGCCACAGCCACGACCGCGAGCACGGCCATCACGACCACCATCATCACCACGATCACGAACGCGATCACGAGCATCACTACCACGGCGGCGGCACGGTCGTCACGCTCGAGCAGGAGGTCCTGGCGAGGAATAACCGGATCGCGGAGCGGGTGCGGGGTTGGCTGTCGGGCCGGGGGGTACTGGCGTTGAACCTGGTCAGCTCGCCGGGCGCCGGCAAGACGACGCTGCTGGAGCGCACCATCCAGGACCTGGGCGGCGAGGTCTCGCTCTCGGTGATCGAGGGGGACCAGCAGACGCTCAACGACGCCCGGCGCATCCAGGACGCGGGTTGTCGGGTCGTCCAGATCAACACCGGGACGGCGTGCCACCTCGACGCCTCGATGATCGCCCGGGCCTTGCAGCAGCTCGACCCGCCCGGCGGCTCGGTCGTGATGATCGAGAACGTCGGCAACCTGGTCTGCCCGGCGCTCTTCGACCTGGGCGAGTGGTCCAAGGTCGTGATCGCCTCGGTGACCGAGGGGGATGACAAGCCGATCAAGTATCCGCACATGTTCCGGGCGAGCGGATTGATGGTCCTGAACAAGATCGACCTGCTCCCCCACGTCCAGTTCGATGTGGACCGGTGCGTCGGTCATGCCCGCCAGGTCAACCCGCGGATCGGCGTCATCAAGGTGTCCGCGACGCGCGGCGAGGGCCTGGACGAGTGGTACGACTGGCTGCGTCAGCAGGCGGATCGGGCCCGCCAGAGGACGCGGCTGATCTGATCGTGTAGGGTGGGCTTTGCCCACCGAATCGAGGCTTCGACTGCTGGACAGGGCCCACCCTAAGACGCTCGCTAGAGCGGTTAACGAATGGCTGGCCGACGCGTTTCGGCCTCGAGATCGGGCTGGGGCATCGACCCCCCCTGGCCCCACCTTCGTAAGGGGGGGAAGCGGAAGGAGGCCGGCCCCTCCGAATCCCCCCCTTACGAAGGGGGGGAGGGGGGGTTCTCTCGTGTCGGAGCAACGCAAGCGTCAGGCGCTCTAACAGCCGCCGCCGCTATCCGCGTGCGGGACTCCCGGCCCGCCGGAGTCATCCTGGCCGACCACGAGGTTGAAGTACGGATAGGTCGCCGTGCTGCTGCTCCCCTCCGCGGCCAGGACGGCCGACCAGTCGGTGTTGATGGTCGTGATGTCCGCCGAAGTGATATTCGACGACGTGACGGCCGCGGCCAGCGCGTTGTAGGCGTCGGTCAAGTCGGTCGTCTGCTGGGTCGTCGGCGAGCTGGTGTAGAGGGCCTCGAACTGGCTGAGCAGCGTCGAGTTGCCGGTCAGCGTCGTGCCGGAGGCGAACGCGGTCACCAAGCTATTCTCGAAGGACGTGAGCGCCGATTGGCTGCTGGGCGAAAGCCCGTCGCTGGAAAGGGTGTCGAAGGCGGACCGGATGGACG
This sequence comes from uncultured Planctomycetota bacterium, assembly GCA_963815795.1. Taxonomy (GTDB): domain Bacteria; phylum Planctomycetota; class Planctomycetia; order Isosphaerales; family Isosphaeraceae; genus JAKAUH01. Next base: position 1,277,119 of record CAWFIC010000019.1, read on the forward strand.
CGAGTTCGCCGACCGTGGTGCCCGAGCCCTGCTCGATCTTCAAGACGTCGCTCTCCAGCGTCGAGAGGGCGCTCGAAAGCGATGTGCTCGATGAGCTACTGGAAGTCCCGGAGGTGCTGGAACTCCCGGAGCTGCTCGAGGTGCCGCTCGACGTGCTCGTCGAGGTCAAGGCGGCGGCCGTCGTGGCGGTGGTGGACGTAGGGCTCGCTGTCAACGCGTGCGAGTGGTGCGCATGCACCAGGGCGGCCACGTGATGCGCGACGTGGGCGTGGGACGGCGTGATGCGCCCTTCGAGCGGGTCGCACGAGAGGATCATTTTCCGGACGCGCCTGGTCCGTCCGGGACGGGCCTCGGCGCGATCGCGGCCCAGCAATCGCAGAATGGACTTTCGAAGTTGCATCGCATGATCTCCGGGGAACGAAAAGGGTGTCGGCCCGCGCGGGAGGTACGGAGCCCGCCCGCACCCCGATCCGCGGAGGACGGGGACGACGACTCGAATCCCGCCCGTGGTGGTTCTCAGACCGACCTGAAAGTGATCTCGTGAGACTTGAGGATTCGTGTGCGGGCCACTTCTCTCAGCGTGATTCGGCGAACGTGGCGCGCGCGGCCTCGTCGAGAATCCGGTTGAGCCGGCGCACCGACGGTGGTCGGACGCTCGAAATGGCGCCGGCGATTTTTCCGTTCCTCCTGTCTCGGACCGCCCCGGGCGTGCGTTCTTCCCTATCAGAGGCCGAGCGATGATTGATCTGCCGGCGAGAGGTCGGGCACTGACGAGGCGAGGAGCCAGTTCTCATGCGGAATCCCACCGATACGCGCAGCCGTCGCATCTTCCTTGGAGCCCTGGGCGCGGCGTTGTTCACCACCCGCGGACTGTTCGCCGACGAACTGCTCCGCACTCCGCCCCTGACGGAAGGGCCGTTCTACCCGGACAAGCTGCCCCTGGACACCGACAACGACCTGATCGTCATCAACGATCACATCACCCCGGCGGTCGGCCAGATCACGCACCTGACCGGCCGGGTCCTCGGTCCCACCGGGACGCCCGTGCGGGACGCGACCGTCGAGATCTGGCAGTGCGACGCCAATGAGGTGTACCTGCACACCGGCGATAGCGGCTCGACCCGCAACCAGCAGGACAGGAACTTCCAGGGCTTCGGCCGATTCACGACGGCGACGAGCGGCGCGTATTACTTCCGGACCATCAAGCCGGTGCCCTATCCGGGCCGCCCCGCGCCGCATATCCACGTCAAGGTCAAGCGCGGGGGCCGCGAGCTGCTCACGACCCAGATCATGATCGCCGGCCACCCCGGCAACCTGCGTGACGGGATCTTCCTGGGAGCCGGCGATCCACTCGACCGCGAGCTGATCCAGGCCGATTTCAACCCGCTGCCGGGCTCGAAGATCGGCGAGTTCTCCGCCCACTTCGACATCATCCTCGGCCGCACCCCCGATGAAGAGAGCTTGCAGCGCAACCGGACCGCGAGCCGCTGATCGGACCATTGCGACGTTTCCCGGAACCTCGACCCGATGGAGCAGGACCATGAAGAGATTGGTGTATCTGATGACGACTTGCGGCCTGCTGGCCGTGATGCCACTCGCGATGGCGCAGCAGTCCGGCAAGAGCCGGGGCGCGACCGCGAAGACCAAGAAGGCCGGTGCTGACGGACTGGTGTCCCGGATGATGCAGTTCGATAAGAACAAGGATGGCGAGCTGACGAGGGCCGAGGTCACGGATACGCGGCTGAAGCGCCTGTTCGACCGTGCCGACGCCGATCACGACGGCATCGTGACGAAGAAGGAGTTGACCGCGCTGGCCGCCAGCGAGCCGGCCGCCGGCCGGGGCGGCTTCGGCCCGCCGGGCTTCGGCGGTCCCGGTGGCGGACCGGGCGGAGGGCGGATGGGCCCGCCCCGGCCGGGCGAGATCTTGCCCGCGATGCTCCGCGATCGTCTGGATCTTACCGCCGAGCAATCCCGGCAAGTCGATGCCCTCCAGCAGGAAGTCGATGCCAAGCTCGCGAAGATACTCAGCGCCGACCAGACGAATCAACTCAAGGAGATGCGGAACCGCGGTCCTGGCGGCTTCGGCCCGCCTCCCGGCGGCTTCGGTCCCGGCGGCCCTCCTCCTGACGGTCCCGGCGGCTTCGGTCCACCCCCGGGCGGCCCGAACGGAGGCGGACCCCCGCCCGATCAGCCGCAGTGAGCCCGGCTCGTCCTCGGCACTCGGTCATCACCTTCGATGCGACGGCCCGAGTCCCGGCCTTCATGCCGGTCCTCGGGCCTTCGTTCGTTCGGCGTGTGTTCCTGAGCCCTTCTCCCACCTCGCGTCCCGGGTCAGGTACCGGGCGGCTTGGGGGGTCTCGCCGAGCGGCTTTGCTCCCGGCTGTAGGCGCGGTACTTCGAGCCCTTGACGAACGCCTGGTACTTGCCGGCGTCGAGCGCGATCTCCAGCTCGCTGGTGGCTGTCATCTCGGCCGTGATCTCGGCCGAGCGTGGCACGGCCGCGGCGCAGCGACGGGCGGTCCCGATCCATACCCGGCTCCCGGCGTGGTCGCCGCGCTCGGCGGCGCGGGCGGCCTCCTTCTCGGCGCGGGCGACCATCAACAACGCGACCTGCTCCCGGACTTCGGGATCCTCGCGCAGGGCCGACCACCTGGCCATCGGCATGGCCGGCAGCCCGCCCAGCGTCGCGCGGAGCACCCGCCGGCCGCCGTCCCGCGGCGAGTCCCACTCCAGGCGGATCTGCATGAGCGCCGTGCCGGCGCGCGATGGCGGCAGCTTCAAGCGGACCACGATCAGCACGGGCATATCCACCACGAGGTTGGGCAGCATCAGCCGGCCGGTCGGAGCTCTCTCGAGGTCGTTAAGCACTTCGGAGACGGCCGCGCCGTTCATCGGTTCGAGCCCGAGGCTGACCTTCTGGCCGAGGGTATCCATCAGCCCGTGCAGCTCGGTCTGGAAGATATCGACGAGCTGCACGGGCGATTCGATGTAGTAATAGCGGCCGTCGCCGGCGAGGGCCATGGCCTCCATCAGGTCTTCGTTGTAATCATGGCCGACGCCCATGGTCGTCGTGCCGACGCCGCGGGCGGCCAGGCCGCGCGCCTCGGTGGCGATGGCGTTCGGGTCCACGACGCCGACGTTGGCCAGGCCGTCGGAGAGCAGGAGCACGCGGTTGACCCCGCCCGAGACCAGCCCGGCCTCGGCCCGGCGTCCGCCCTCGGCCCAGCCGCCGTGCAGGTTGGTCCCGCTCCGCGGCTGGATCTGCTCGATCCGACGGACCAGTCCCGGCTTGTCAGCCGCCGGGCCGCCGGGAACGATGACGTTGACCACGTCGTCGAAGACGGTGACGCTGACCCGATCGGTCGGCAGGAGCTGCTTGACGGCGAACGCCGCGGCCTCGCGAGCGAACGGCATCTTCTTCCGCTCGGCCATGGACCCGGAGCGGTCGAGCACCAGCGCGATGTTCAGCGGCACCCTGGGGAAGTGGACCTCGGGCTGAGGCGGGGTGATGCGGACGAGCACGTCAAGCACGACCGGCGCGTCGGAACAAACGGCGTGGCGTGCAGGGATCAGTTCGATGCGGGGTTCGGTCACGACGGCGGTCCTCCCTGCGTTGACCGGACCCGCCGCCTCCCGCCTGGCACGGTGAGGATTCACCGAAAAAGACGGCGCGGACAGGGCCGACGCCGGGTGCTCGGGTGACACTTCTCAGTTTCCCATGGTACGAGATCCTTGAGAAGGGCCGCGGATTGCGGATTTCGATCGGAGTTAGAGCGCCTAACGCTTGCGCTGCGTTTGCCCCGACCCCCCTGACCCCCCCTGACCCCCCCTTCGTAAGGGGGGGATCGAGAGGGGTGGGCCTTCCCCCCCTTACGAAGGGGGGACACGGGGGGGTCGAGGCCCTAGCCACTCCCGCGAGTCAAGGGTCGAGGCTTCAGCCCGGCCTCCAGGTCAAATCCGGTGCGCCATCCATTCGTTAAGCGCTTTAGGCACGCGCGCGCTCGTGGGGTTGCGAACGAGTGAGTACGAACCGAACCAGTCGGTAGCCCCCCTCTCCACTCGAAAGGCATCGAAGCCTCGCCACGATCGCTCCGTCCCGCGCCTCAAACGAGCCTTCAATTCGCGGCTGGATCTCGTTTATGATTGATCCGGGCCCCGCGGCCTTCGAAGCCGGACGGAGCGAGGTCCACGTGGCTGCCCCCGCCCGGGCCTGGAGCCGCTATGATGCCCCGACGCGACGACGCCCCTCGCGATCTCCTCTTCGGACTGCTCGCCCTCCAGAACGCCCTGGTCAGCCGCGATCAGCTCGTCCTGGCCTTCGGGTCCTGGACCGCCGCTGCGGACAAGTCCCTGGCCGCCATTCTGGCCGAGCAGGGCGCCCTGCGATCCGAGCACCGGGCGCTCCTGGACGCCCTGGTCGCGGCCCACATCAAACTCCACGGCGGCGACCCCGAGCGGAGCCTCGCGGCGCTCGACGTCAACCGGTCCACTCGGGAGAGCCTCGCCGCGGCCGCCGGCCCGGTGGTCGAGGCGACGCTCGCCCAGGTCGGCTCGAGCTCGGTCGAGGGCGGCGACGCCGAGCGGACCGCCAGCTACGCCGCCGGCTCCGCCACGAGCGACGGCCAGCGGTTCCGCGTCCTCCGGCCCCATGCCTCCGGCGGCCTGGGCGCCGTCTTCGTCGCGCTCGACGCCGAGCTCAACCGCGAGGTGGCGCTGAAGCAGATTCTCCCCAAACACGCCGACGACCCGGGCAGCCGCCGCCGCTTCCTCATCGAGGCCGAGATCACCGGCGGCCTGGAGCACCCCGGCATCGTCCCGGTCTACGGCCTCGGCACCTATGCCGACGGCCGGCCGTTCTACGCCATGCGGTTCATCAAGGGCGACAGCCTCAAGGAAGCGATCGAGCGCTTCCACGCCGACGCGACGCTGAGGAGCGACCCCGGCCGGCGGTCGCTGGAGCTGCGCAACCTGCTCCGGCGGTTCACGGATGTCTGCAACGCCATCGAGTACGCCCACAGCCGTCGGGTGCTCCACCGCGACATCAAGCCGGGCAACATCATCGTCGGCAAGCATGGCGAGACCCTGGTGGTCGACTGGGGCCTCGCCAAACCAATCGGGGGGCATTCCGAGGCGCCCGCCGACGCGGCCGAGCGGTCGCTGATGCCCGTCTCGGCCAGCGGCAGTGCCGAGACCTTGCCCGGCAGTGCCCTGGGCACACCCGCCTACATGAGCCCCGAGCAATCGGTCGGCGACCTCGAACACCTCGGGCCCCGCAGCGATGTCTACAGCCTGGGCGCCACCCTCTATTGCCTGCTGACCGGCAAACCCCCCTTCGAGGGCGACGTCGGCGAGGTGCTCCGCAAGGTCGGACGCGGCGACTTCCCGCGCCCCGCCAGCTCGACCCATCGATCGACCCGGCGCTGGAGGCGATTTGCTCGAGGGCGATGGCGACGCGGCCGGAGGACCGCTACCCGTCGTGCCTGGCGCTGAAGGACGATATCGAGCGGTGGGCGGCGGATGAGCCGGTCTCGGTGTACCGCGCCCCGGCCTCGGTGCGGCTGGCCCGCTGGGCGCGTAAGCATCGCACCGCGGTGGCCGTCGGGGCGGCGCTGCTCCAGACGGCGGTGGTCGTGCTGGCGGTCAGCACCGTCCTGTTGGGCCAGTCGCGGGCGCGCATCGACCACGAGCGCCGGGCGGCCGAGGTGGCCAGGGCGCGGCGCAGGCGGTCAACAACTTCCTGATCAATGACCTGCTCGGGCAGGGCGACCCGGAGCGCAACCCCGCCGGCGAGAACCTCACCGTGCGACAGTTGCTCGACAGGGCGGCCAGGTCGGTGGACGTCGGCGATTCGTCGATCGCCCGGGAGCCCCTCGTGGAGGGGGCAGTTCGCTCGACCATCGGCAACGCTTACTTCGGGCTGGGGCTCTACCCGCCGGCCCACGAGCAACTGTCCAGGGCCGATGATCTCCTGGTGCAGGGCGGTGCTCCCCCAGAGGACTTCCTCTTCGCTCGGAACCGCGCCATCTGGGCCAACGCGATGGGAGGAGCTGCGGTGCCATTCCACGTGCTGGAAGTAGCGCTTCACTCGTGCGAGTACCTGCTCGGCCGCGAGCACCCCGAGACCGTCTACGCCGCGGATAACCTGGCGATGCTCTACCGACGGCACGCCAGGGCGCTGACGCTCCATCGGGAGAACCTGGAGATCCAGCGCCGCCGGTTCGGGGCCGATCACCAGCTCGCCCTCCGCGCGGCCAGCAACCTGGTGATCGCCCTGGGGTACAGAGAGAGCGACGCCGACCTCGCCGAGGCGGACTCCCTGGCCCGCGAGAGCTGCGAGGGCTGGATGCGGAGATACGGGCCCGATTTCCCGGAGACCCTCTTCGGCCGCTCGGAGCGGGGCCACGTCCTGGCGATGCGCGGGAAGCTGGAGGAGGCCCGGTCCGTCCTCGCCCCGGTCCCGGACGCCATCGCACGGGCGCTCGGCCCGGACCACTTCCAGCGGAGCATGTCGTCGCGCTACTACGGCCAGGCGCTCGAGGCGCTGGGCGACCTCGACGGCGCCGCGGCGCAGTACCGCCTGTCCCTGGCGATCCTCTCGAAGGGGCTCGCCGGGAGGCTCGACCGCGACCGGCTGGAGGCCGCACTGCGCGCAGCCTGGCCCGCGTTGACCTGACCCGCGGTCTCGACGCCGACGCCGTGAAGTCGCTCCTCCCGATCCTCGAGGCGCACGCAAAGACCCGGTCTCTGCCCGTACCGGCCGACCGCCTCTCCGATGCGCTGGCCGGAGCGCTGGCCGACCGCGGCGATCCGAAGACCGCCATCGAGCTCCTCGGGGTGGTGCACGATGACACCAGCTACCTGGATGCGCGACTCGACTGGCTCCGGCCGCATCTCCAGAGCCTGATCGGCGGCGACCAGCTCCGCCTGGGGAACCGGGACGGGGCGACCAGCAACCTGCGCCCCACCGTCGAGCGGATGGAGAATTCCTACCTCAAGCCCCCTGCGGCGGTGCTGGCCGCGGCCCGCGCTCGGCTCGCGCGGCTCGACACGCCGGCGGGCGCCAAAGGCCAGGCCGCGCCATCGGGGCGCTGAGCCGGCCGCTTTCGGGTCCGATGGCCGGAGGTCCGACCACGAATCAGACCCCGGCGGACACAATCGCGCCGGCCATCGCCCGATCGGCCGGGACCGGGCGGGACTCCAGCCGGTGCCGCAACCGCCGGTGCCGCCGCCGCGTCCACTCGACCAGCGGCCGCCAGACCGTTTATCATTAATCCCGGCCCGGCGGCGCTCGATGCCGGACGAAGTGGGGTCCACGTGGCTGCCCCCGCCCGGGCCGGGAGTCGCTACAATGGCCCGACGCGACGACGCCCCTCGCGATCTCCTCTTCGGACTGCTCGCCCTCCAGAACGCGCTGGTCACCCGCGACCAGCTCGTCCTGGCCTTCGCCTCGTGGACCGCGGCGCCGGACAAGTCCCTGGCCACCCTCCTGGCCGAGCAGGGCGCCCTGAGACCCGAGCACCGGACGCTCCTGGACTCCCTGGTCGCGGCCCACATCAAGCTCCACGGCGGCGACCCCGAGCGGAGCCTCGCGGCGCTCGACGTCCACCGCTCGACCCGCCAGAGCCTCGCCGCCGCCGGTCCCGAGGTCGAGGCGACGCTTGCCCAGGTCGGCTCGGGCTCGGTCGAGGGCGGCGACGCCGAGCGGACCACAAGCTACGCCGCCGGCACGGCCACCGCCGACGGCCGGCGATTCCGCATCCTCCGCCCGCATGCCTCCGGCGGCCTGGGCGCCGTCTTCGTCGCGCTGGACGCCGAGCTCAACCGCGAGGTGGCGTTGAAGCAGATCCTCCCCAGGCACGCCGACGACCTGAACAGCCGCACTCGCTTCCTCATCGAGGCCGAGATCACCGGCGGGCTGGAGCACCCGGGGATCGTCCCGGTGTACGGCCTGGGGACCGACGACGGCGGTCGGCCGTACTACGCGATGCGGTTCATCAAGGGGGACACCCTCAAGGAAGCGATCGATCGCTTCCACACCGACGAGACGGTCAAGCGCGACCCCGGCCGGCGTTCGCTGGAGCTGCGCAACTTGCTGCACCGCTTCACGGACGTCTGCAACGCCATCGAGTACGCCCACAGCCGTCGGGTGCTCCACCGCGACATCAAGCCGGCCAACGTCATCGTCGGCAAGCATGGCGAGACCCTGGTGGTCGACTGGGGCCTCGCCAAGCCGCTCGGGGGGAAGAACGAGACGGTCGCCGACGCCGCCGAGCGGTCGCTGATGCCCGTCTCGGCCAGCGGCAGTGCCGAGACCTTGCCCGGCTCGGCTTTGGGCACCCCCGCCTACATGAGCCCCGAGCAGGCCGCCGGCGATCTGGATCACCTCGGGCCGCGGTCCGACGTCTACAGCCTGGCGCCACCCTCTACTGCCTGCTGACCGGCAAGCCCCCCTTCGAGGGCGACGTCGGCGAGGTGCTCCGCAAGGTCGGACGCGGCGACTTCCCGCGCCCCCGCCAGATCGACGCGGGCATCGATCCGGCGCTGGAGGCGATCTGCCTCAAGGCGATGGCGACGCGGCCCGAGGAGCGATACCCATCCTGTCTGGCCTTGAAGGACGACGTCGAGCGGTGGGCGGCTGACGAGCCGGTCTCGGTGTACCGCGCCCCGGCGTCGGTGCGGCTGGCCCGGTGGTGGCGCAAGCACCGCACCGGGGTCGCGATCGGGGCGGGGCTGCTCCAGACGGCGGTGGTCGTCCTGGCCGTCAGCACGGTCCTGCTCGGCCAGTCGCGGGCGCGGATCGATCGCGAGCGCCGGGCGGCCCAGGCGATCAACAGCTTCCTGGTCAACGACCTGCTCGGGCAGGCCGACCCGGAGCGCAACCCCGCCGGGGCGACCCTCACCGTGCGGCAGTTGCTCGACCGGGCCGCCAGGTCGGTGGCCGCCGCCGAGTCGGTCGCCCTCGATCCCAGCGTGCAGGGGGCGATCCGCTCGACCATCGGCAACGTCTACCTCGAGCTGGGGCTCTACTCGGAGGCCCACGACCAACTGCTCCGGGCTGGGGAGCTCCTGTGGCAGGGCGGCGCCTCCCAGGAGGACATCCTCTTCGCCAATAACCGCCTCATCTGGGCCGACGCCATGAGAGGCGACCGGCCATCTGGGGTGGACTCAGTGTTCATGACGTGCGAGGAGCGGCTCGGCCGCGAGCACCCCGAGACCGTCTACGCCGCGGATACCTGGCGCAGCTCAATCGGGGGAGCCCCAGGGCGATGAAGCTCCTCCGGGAGAACCTGGAGATCCAGCGCCGCCGGTTCGGGGCCGACCACCAGCTCGCCCTCCGCGCGGCCAGCCAACTGGTCATCGCCCTGGCTTACAGTAAAGCCGATGCCGACCTCTCCGAGGCGGAGTCCCTGGCTCTCGAGAGCTGCGAGCAGTGGGTGCAGAGGTACGGGCCCGAATTCCCGGAGACCCTCTTCGCCCTCGCGCAACGAGGCGAGATCCTGGCGAATCGCGGGAAGCTGGAAGAGGCCCGGTCCGTCCTCGCCCCGCTCCCGGACGCCTACGCCAGGACGTTCGGCCCGGACCACTTCCAGCGCAGCACGGTGTTGCGCAACTACGGCCTGGTGCTCGAGGCGACGGGCGACCTCGACGGCGCCGAGCGCAATACCGGCAGTCGCTGGCGATCCTCTCGAAGGGGCTCGCGGGGCGGAGAGACAGCGATCAGCTCCAGGCCATGCTGCACGCCTGCCTGGCCCGCGTCGAACTGTCTCGCGGCCGCGATGCCGCCGCCGCGACGGCGCTCCTCCCGATCCTGCAGGCGCACGCGAAGAGTCAGCCGCTCCCCGTGCCGGCCGACCGCCTCGCCGTGCGCTCGCCGACGCGCTGGCCGACCGGGGCGACCGGAAGGCCGCCGTCGAGATCCTCAGGGCGGCGTTCCGCGACTCCGGCCGCCTGGATATGCGCCTCGACTGGCTTCGGCCGCATCTCCAGAGCCTGATCGGCGGCGACCAGCTCCGCCTGGGGAACAGGGACGCGGCGGCCAAGAACACGCGGGCCGCCGTCGAGTGGATGGAGAAGTCCTACCTCAAGCCGCCGGCACCGATCCTGGCCGCGGCCCGCGCGGCTCCACGATGCGGAAGATGCGGCCAAGGGCCAATCCCCGCCGTCGGGGCGCTGACGGGGGCCTGCTCTCGCCCCGAGGATCCAGGGTCTCATCGCGAATCAGACCCCGGCGGACACGACGGCTCCCGCCATCCCCCGATCGGCCGCGACCGAGCGGGATTCCAGCCGGCGTCGGAACCGCAGGTGCCGCCGCCGCGTCCACTCGACCAGCGGCCGCCAGACCGGGCCCGTCAGCCGGTGGCGGATCAGCAGGTGCCACAGCCGGTTCGACCGCTTGTAGAGGTACGACATCGCCAGGTACGGCAGCACGGCCCGCCAGTCAGCCGGGCGCCGCCGCCAGATCGAGCCGTGCGAGAACAGCCGCTCGTAGCACCACGCATAGCCCTCGGATAGCTCGTCCGGCGTCATGTGCCGGGGGCGGAAGACGACGTGCGCCGTGTCGTACCGCGACCAGTCCCGGTGCAGCAACCGCCCCTCGGACTCCATCCGGCGGAACAGCGGCGTCCCCGGATAGGGCGTGAGAATGTGGAACGTCGCGCATTCCAGCCGGGCCGCCTCGATCCAGGCGACGGTCCGCTCGAAGACATCGCCGCGGTCATGGTCGAAGCCGAGCACGAAGCTGCCGTTGACCTGGATGCCGTGGTCGTGCAAGAGACCCACCCGCCGCGCATAGTCCGCCGTGCGGGGGGTCTTCTTGCGGGCTTCCTCCAGGTTCTCGTCCGCGAGCGACTCGAAGCCGACAAACACGCCCGTGCAGCCCGCCAGCGCCATCTCGCGGACCAGCGACGGGTCATCGGTCACGTCGATCGACACGGCGGCACTCCAGATCACCTCGAGCGGGCGCAAGGCCCGGCAGAGGCTCCGCAGGTACTCCGGCCGGGAGCCGAGGTTATTGTCGATGAAGACGCCGTAAGGCTGCCCGTCGGCGCGGAACTCGGCGACGACCTGGTCGACGTCCCGCATCTGGTAGGGCATGACCAGCCCATCGGTCGCCAGGTAGCAGAATCCGCAACGGTTATGGCAGCCCCGCGTCGCGATGAGGCTGGTGGTAGTCAGGAATCCCCGCCGGGGCAGCAAGTCCCGCCGGGGCGAGGGGTCGTCGCGGTAGGGGTTCCGGTAGCTGCCGCGGTAGACCTTGCGGAGCGTGCCCGCCTCGACATCGCGGAGGACCTCCGGCCAGACCTGGACCCCTTCGCCGACGACGACCGCGTCGGCGTGCGGCGCGACTTCCTCGGGGCATGACAGCACGTGCAGCCCGCCCATGATCACCGTGGCACCCCGCTGCCGATACCACCTCGCCAGCGCGTAGGCGCGCTCGGCAAAAGTCAGGTGGACGGTGATCCCCACGACCTGGGGGAACGGGTCGCACGGGGGCGGACCCTGGAGGAGGTTCTCGTCCCAGTAGGCGACCTCCCAATCCGGCGGAGTCGCCCCGGCGATGCTCGTCAGGGCGAGCGACGGGGTGAGGACGTGCTTGCCGTAGCTGGCGTGCGGGTCCTTGGGGTAGAAGGGGTTGATCAGGAGCGCGGACTTGCGGCGGGGCGGCCCGGTCCGGGCCGCGGGGTCGAGGTGGGGGGCGACCCGCAGCGCGCGGGGAATCCACGGCGTCCTCATGGGCGTCTCCTGGGTCGAGCGTGGTGATGCACCCCCTCCGCCGAGGAGGCTCAGCCATTAGCTTTGCATCGCAAAGTCAATGAGTCAAGGTGTATCTCCGATTGGTGGACTGAGCGGCAATCACGAACTTTGGCATGGAGAGTGGTCTGGTAGGGTGGGCTTCGCCCACCGGGAATGGCCCCGGACCGGCGGGCCATGCCCATTCGACTCAGGCCGACCACTTCGGCTCTCCATGCAACGGTCGGTAAGATAGCGGTGGAAGGATTCTGCTCGGAATGACGGCACCTCAGAGACCCCCTGCGAGTCGCAACCGGCATGAGGCGACACCCTGGCCGATCGGCGTACCTGGGTTGGTCGGGCCGGTCATGGAGGTTGCTCCTGGCCATCCCCTTCTGGTGCATCGCCTGCTGGGCCGCGTACACCGCGTTCCGCTGGTCGTTGGCCCGTTCCTGGCCGGCCGTCCCCTGCGTCATCTCAGCCGGTTCGGTCGAAGAGGTCCACGGGAACAGGCCCTACGTCTTCCGCGTGAGGTATCGGTACACCTGGGCCGGCAAGGATTACGAGGGGCGGACGCACCAGGAAGACCACGAGGGGACCTTCGATATCGTCGAGGCCGACCGCCTGGCACGGGCCTTCCCGATCGGGTCGAATTCCACCTGCTACGTCAACCCCGGCCGTCCATCCCAGGCCGTCCTGGAGCACGATAACGTCTGGATTCCGATCGCCATCGCCGTCTTCGCGCTCCACTACGGGGGTTTCTTCGTGCTCAAGGGGCGGGCGTGGCGGGCGGTGGGCGGTTCCTTCCTTGCCGCCATCGGGCTCGGATGCTATGTCGGCTTCTTCGGGTCGCCGCTCTGGAAAGCACTCCGTTCCCAAGGGTGGCGCGCCACCGCCTGCGTGATCCAATCGGGGTGCGTCCGGTCGGAACGTCATCTCTATAACACGACCTACTGGCCCGATGTCGTCTACTGTTACGACGTCAACGGTGTCACCTACCGGGCGAACACCGGTAATGCCTCCGATGTGGGGTCGCCGTGGTACTACGGGGCCAGGGGGATCATCCACCGCCATCCCCCGGGGATGGTGACAACCTGCTACGTCAATCCGTCCGACCCATCCGAAGCGGTCCTGGTGCGGTCATTGAGCAGCACGCAATGGTTCGGCGTCTGGCCGCTGGTGATGATCGTGATGGGGGCCTCCGAGGTCGTCGCTTCGTTCACCGCCCGGAAGATCAAGGTCGGCAGGCCCCGGTTCTGGGGCACGCTGGCCCTCGGGGCCGCGACCACGTCCGCCCTGACCGTCCTGTGGATCACGGGGGCGGACCTCCTCCGCGACTGCCAGGACGGGGTCGCCGACGGGTTGGAGGCCACCAGCGTCGCGATCGCCGGGCTGTTCTCGGTGGGGCTCATGCTCGCCTGGATCTCGCTGGCGGCCAATCGCCCAGGTCGAGGTACCGCCACGGCGCCGCCGGTCGTCTGGGACCGCGAGATCGACCGGCCCCCGAAGAGAACGGGCAGGCCCAAGTAGGAATCCCTCATGGGACTCGGGTCAACCCCTCGGATTGATCACCCGTCCCAGGAACAGGAGGCTGCCCGAGCGGTTATGACGGATCAGGAAGACGAACGGATGGTCCGCGCGGAATTCGACGACGGGATCGGGGCGTATAACCGCCAGACGAGCCACCGCGACGCCGGTGGCCGCGGCCGCCTCGGTCCCCTCCTCATTCACGTCCACGAACGCCTTGTGGATGACCGCAGATAGGAAGAGATTCCGCCTGCCATTGATCCCCGAGAAGTCGGCATCGCCGCCGAACGCCGCGGGCATGCCCATCGCCGATAGGACCGATGCCAGCTCGAGCCCCGATTCCATCCGGAACCTCGGAAGCGCGACCTCGACCCGGTGGGGCCGCAGTTTGGTCAGACTGTCAGGCAGCGACCTTGCCGTCAGGGATCGCTCGAACTCGGCCAGGCCATCCGCCTTCCTGGGCAGTAAGACGACCATCGCCAGGTCGTCGCCCGCGTAGGGCAACTCGAGCGCCTGGAACTCTCCGCCGTCGTGGTAATTGAGTCGTCCGATCCGGTGCATCATCGGGACGGGTATTCGCTTGTCCTCGGTCACCGTGAAGTCCTCGTCCTTGGTGGCCCCCTTCGGGAACGGGCTCGCCCAATCGCCCTTGAAATAGATCGCGTTGGTCAGCACCAGCGACGTGTCGGGCCGCGGATGGGGCGGCTGGAGCAAGTCCTTGATCTTGCCCCCGGTCTGTTCCTCCACCCAGGCGTTGATCGCGCGACGAGCCTGCTGGCCGGATCGGAAGTCGACCGGGCGCAGCCCGGCCCTGTAGTTCTCGACCAGCAGCCGCAGGAAATCCGGCAGGAAGCTCTCGCCTTCCTGGCCCCAGAGGGCGTTGGCGACGGACAGCTTGTACGGGCGTCCGGTTCCCTCGTTGACTTCGCGGTCGAGGGCCGCGAAGGCCGGGTGCAAACTCTCCGGCGGCGGGGAGAAATGCAGCGTCGCGGCCATCTGCCGGGCCGTCTCCCCCCGTGCTCCGGCGTAGGTCATGGCCAGAGCGGTCGAGAGGCTGTAGGGCGAGGCGAAGAGATTCCCCGGCCGGTCGCGGAGCCGGCCGTAGAGGTCGAGGGCGAACCGGTTGTTCCCCTCGACGACCTCGGCCAGTCGGCCGCCATCCTTCACGTCCTCGGCTCGGCTCATCGGACCCACCGTCAGGATCAGCAGGCAGAGAGCGAAACGTCTCATGCTCGTACCCCGGTGACATTGTAGCGAATGGACCTTCCCATGAAACGGCCGAGACGACCAGATCTTAGAGCCGTTAACGAATGGTTGGCTCACGAGTTTCGGCCTCGAGACCGCGCCGGGGCCTCGACCCCCTGATTTCCCCTTCGTGCTGCTGGGGCCTCGACCCCCCCTGACCCCCCCTTCGTTAAGGGGGGGATTGGAGAGGGGCGGGCCGCCGTTCTCCCCCCCTTACGAAGGGGGGGCCAGGGGGGGTTCTGTCGCGTCGGTGCAATGCAAGTGTTAACCGCGCTAGACCTTAACCAAGCGTGATATATAGTCCGCCTGGCAAGATTTCTTCAGAAAAAGCTCGAAAACCCCGCAGGTTTCTGGAATAATGGAGGTGAGAACACATCCTCACTATTCCAGAACAAGGGGGCTTTCGAGTGAGTGCCACTCTCCGAAAAAAACGCGCCGCACGCAAGAAGAGATCCTTCCAGGAAGGTCGGCGGCGGATCAAGAAACGACTCGCCAATACGCCCGGACCCGAGCGGCCCGTACCCATGATGACCGCGACCAATATCCACTATGAACCGGCCGATCGCGTCCGGGGACTCGCTGCCGGCGGCATCGGTGCCCTCTTCCTGCTGGCTCAGAAGATCGAGCTCGACAAGGAGATCGACCGGACTCTCCATCTGCTCAAGCGGCATCTGCCCTACCACGAATCCGACCATGTGCTCAACATCGCCTTCAATATCCTCGCCGGCGGCAAGCGAATCGAACACCTCGAACTGCGGCGCAACGATGAGGTCTACCTCGATGCCCTGGGAGCCCAACGGATCCCGGACCCGACCACCGCCGGCGACTTCTGCCGCCGCTTCGCTTCCGAGGCCGATGTCCTCACCTTGATGGACGCCATCAATGAATCGCGGCTGCGGGTCTGGGCCCAGCAGCCGGACGAGTTCCTCGATGAGGCGATCCTGGACGCCGACAGCACCATCGTCGAGACCGCCGCCGAGTGCAAGGAAGGGGTGGACATCACCTACGACGGCCGGTGGGGTTACCATCCGCTGTTGGTCTCGCTGGCCAATACGGCCGAACCGCTGTTCCTGCTCAATCGCAGCGGCAATCGCCCGTCGCAGGAGCGGGCCGGCGAGTACCTGGACAAGGCGATCGCGCTGTGCACTCCGGGCCGGCTTCCGCAAGATCCTGCTGCGGGGCGACACGAGGATCGCCGAGAACAAGGACCTGGATCCTTGGGACGATCGGCTGCTGCCGCGGGGCGGCACGACGATCGCCGAGACCGGGGACCTGGATTCCTGGGACGATGCGGGGAACATCCGCTTCATCTTCGGCTATGCGGCCTACGACGGCCTCAAGGCCAGGGCCGACGAGCTGCCGGAGGAGGCGTACAGCTTCCTGGAACGACCGCCGCGGTACACGATCAAGACGGCACCCCGCCAGCAACCCGAACGGGTCAAGGCGGAGATCGTCCGGCGAGCGCGGCTTCAAGACGATCCATCTGCTCGAGGAGATGGTCGCCGAGTTCGACTATCAGCCGGTGGCCTGCAAGAAGAGCTATCGGATGATCGTCCTGCGCAAGCGGCTGGCGACCGACAAGGGGCAGATGCGGCTGTTCGAGGAGTATCGCTACTTCTTCTACATCACCAACGACCGCGAGATGTCGGCCGAGGAGGTCGTGTTCTCGGCCAATGACCGCTGTGATCAAGAGAATCTGGTCGCCCAGCTCAAGAGCGGCGTGCATGCCCTGACGACGCCGGTGGACAACCTGGTGAGCAACTGGGCGTATATGGTGATGGCCAGCTTGGCCTGGAGCCTGAAGGCCTGGGCCGCCTTGCTGGTGCCCGTATCCCCCCGGCACGAAGCGAAGCACGAGGCCGAGAAACGGACGCTGTTGCGGATGGAGTTCGCGACGTTCTGCGCGGCCTTCATCGAGATGCCGTGTCAGATCGTGCGGGGCGGACGACGGTTGATCTACCGGATGCTGTCCTGGAACCCGTGGCAGGGCGTCTTCCTGCGGTTGGTCGAGCGGCTGCACGGGTGCTGGCAGTGCTGAAGGACGAGCCACTGAAGTCGGGGTCCGGATGCCCCGATCCCGCGAGGCCACCGAGCGACGAGAGGGGAGTGATGCATGAGGGCAGGAAGATCGAGATCGAAGGACGGGGTCCAAGGCCTCCGGGTCGTAGAAGGTACGTCTAATGATAATATGAATCATATGATTCTGCGCCGCTCGGGCGCATAATATATAGGCTCTTCCGGGTTTCGTGTGGGTACCAATATCTGTACGCGGGTCCACAATCGGGGGCCGGCGCGCCGCAAAACGAGGCGTTTTCGCGGCTTCAGTCGGGGTAGAGGTCCAGTCCTCCGCAATGAAAGAAGATGGCCGTCTTCAGATGGTCCCGATTGCGGAAGCCATAGGAGTTTTTTTAATCGTCTGAATCTTGGAATTGAACCCCTCGCAGGTGGCCGTGGTGATGCGATGGTCAAGATACGTCAATACGTTGTCCAGATGGCCCCGAATCATCCGGGCCACCTTGATCACCGGCGTCAACTGCGAGTGCGTCGCCCAGAAGTACCAGTGGCGCCAGTGCCGCAGCGCCCAGCCCCGGCGCCGGTACTCCCACAGATCACGCAACGACTCCTTGATCGCCCAGGCGCGACCGGTCTTCAGGTGCAGCGCCCGCAGGGCCGCGAACCGCTCACGGCACGACTCCGGCAGGTTCTCCTCCGAGTACAGCCACAGGTATTTCGTCCTCTTCAGGGTGTCGTCCCCCTCCGCTTGCAGCCGGCGGTGCTCCCACTTCCGCACCGCATCGACCGCCTCCGTCATGTGCTTCATCACATGGAAGCGATCGAAGACGATCTTGGATCGGCCGTCGGGCACATGCTCGACCGTGGAGGCGACGAAGGGCTCCCACATGTCCATGGCGACGGCCTCGATCCCCGTCAATTGCTCCTGGGACAGGGACAGATAGAAGGCATCCAAACTGGTTTTCTTGCGGTCGTCGGCGATGTATTCGACCGTTGACCGATCCAGGTCGAAGACCAGCGTGACGTAGCGGTGCCCCTTGGCGGCCGCTTTCTCGTCCACGCCGAGCCGGGCCATGACGTGGCGCGGCTTGGCCTGCTGGCCCCGGGCCACCGCCCGCTCCATCAGGTGCCAGGCTTCGTCCCAACTGACCCGCAGCAGCCCGGCGCCGCCCAGGACATCGGCCTGGAGCAGGACGTCGATGGCGTGGCGTTCGAAGGGGATAGTGAACCGGCAGCCCGGCAGGGCCCAGGGGAGGCGGATCTGGTGGATGCCATGCACGGGGCAGTTGACCCGGGGCGGGCGGGCATGCAACCAGGTCACGCATTCGCCGTGATCGAGATGGCGCCACCTCCGGGACGGCAGGTGATCATGGAGAGGCGATCGAGTGCCACATTCCGGACAAGTGAAGATGGCATTGCGGCGATGCGCCAGCCAGAGATCGACCTGCTGTTCCTCGGGGTCGAAGCCGACGCGTTCGACCCTCCAGGGGTTGGAGAGAGCCAGGAGTCGAGCGAAGAGAGCGACGTCGCGCATGGCCGGGACCTCCTGGGAGGCGACGGTAACCAGGGACGGGATCGCTGCGCTGCATTGTGGGAAGGGACAGAGAAGAGGGGAAGGGGGTGGGGGGTCTTGGGGGGCGGGACCTGGGGGTCCTGCTGGTCCCGCCCCCCAAGGGGCGCCGCGGCGGAGAAAACCCGGCCCAAACTCCCAAGCCTTGCACACGAATGGCTTTGACCGCCGGATTTCTACCCACACGAAACCCGGAAGAACCAATATATAACGCTTGTTTTGGGTCTAGAGAGGCAATTTAGCCGGGTCGCCGCAAGGATGTCCGAAAGTCCATCGGCAGCGACCTGATTGAAAGCCCAAGACACAAGGTCTCCGGCACCGGGCCTTGCCCAGGGCGGCGGGCCGCGGATTTTTTCCGGCAGGAGGGACTCTCCCGGGCTCGGCGTTACATTATCCATCAGAAGAGGAGACGCGGTAGCTCGTGAGGAGACTGCATGGGTAAGGGGCAACACGACGCCGGCTCCCGGTACGTCCGCATGCTGTTCAACGCCGGGACGGCCGGGGGCCTGACCGACGGGCAACTGCTGGAACGGTTCACGGCGCAGGGCGGTGAGGCGGCCGAGCTGGCCTTCGCGACCCTGGTGGAGCGGCACGGGCCGATGGTGCTGCGCGTCTGCCGGTCGGTGCTGCGCGACCCCCACGCGGCGCACGACGCCTTCCAGGCCACCTTCCTGGTCCTCGTGCGCCGGGCCGGCTCCCTCTGGGTGCGGGACTCGCTGGGTCCCTGGCTCCATCAGGTGGCGTACCGCGTGGCCTCGAGCGAACGCTCGGCCGAGATCCGCCGGCGCCGGCACGAGCGGCGTGCCGCCGAACTGTCCGGCCCGGGAGCGCGCGACGAGGACCGGGATGACCTGGAGGCGGTCCTCCACGAGGAGGTGAATCGGCTGCCGTGGGGCTGCCGGGCGGCCGTGGTGCTCTGCTATTTCGACGGCCTATCTCCGGAGCAGGCGGCGCGGCAACTGGGCTGTCCGGTCGGGACGGTCCAGAGCCGGCTGGCGCGGGGACGGGAGCGGCTCCGAAAGCGCCTGACGCGGCGCGGCCTCGCCCCCGCGCTCGGGGCGCTGGGGCAGGGGGGGCCGTGGAGGCAGCCCCGGCCTTGCCGCCGGCCGAACTGGTGCAGGCGACGATCCGGGCCGGACTGTCGCCCCCGGCGGTCGCCGGGGTCTCGGGAACGGTGTTTCGGCTCACGGAAGGAGTGCTGAAATCGATGTTCTTGATCAAGTTGCGGACGGTGGCGGTCACCATCATGGCGCTGGCCGCGTTGGCCGTCGGCGCACGGGCGTGGCTCCAGGAAGCGCGGCTCCCCGGCCTCAGCCCAACCTGGATCCGTTCCGGGCCGAAGCGGGGGCTCGAGACGTCGACGGCGCGGGCCAAGCGCCGCCGCTCCCGAAACGGGACCTCCTCCCCAGGATCTCACCTGGACCGACGTCGCCCCCGCCGAGACGCTGCGCGTCATCGAGCAGATCGCGGCCAGCTCGAAAGCCAATTACGAGAAGATCAAGACCTGGCAGGGGGTCTACGCCTACGTGCTGCGTCAACACCTGGACCAGCCGTTCGTCGCCCAGCTCCTCGCCGGTGCTCAGCTAACCGCCGGCCGGGGTGCGCCCGTCGCCAAGGCCGAGCCGCTCATGCAGGAATTCGACTCGGTGCTCACGTTCGCGATCGATTTCGGCTCGAACTGCATCTACCGGGACATCGAGACCAGCCGGATGCGGTTCCTCAAAGTCGGCGACGGCAGGACTGGTCCCCCGACGGCGCGTGGGTCGTGACCACCTCCAGCCGCAACGCCAAGATCGGCTGGCAGCTCTACGTCATGCACCCCGACGGCACGGATCAACGCCAGGTCACCGAGGGCGGCAATCCGTTTTACACGCGGTTCTCGCCGGACGGCCGGCGCCTGCTCTACAGCGACGGCCCGCAGAAGGATCGACTGGGGATCTGGGTCGTCGGCGTCGACGGGAAGAATCGCCGTCGCATCCTCCCGGCCGGGAAGGGGAAGACCTCGGCGTGCTGGTCGCCCGACGGCCGGCGGATCGCGGTCGCGATCAGCGGCACCACGCCCGACGAGCACGGACGGCTCGAGATCGTCGAGCTCGACGGCGCCCACCGCACGCTCCTGACGTTGCCCGGCCAGGAGATCGCCGATATGCCCGATTGGCGATGACTTCACACTCGCATCTCATCGACATGGGCTCTCGGGGTGTGGCGGCGATAGCGTCGGCTTATACTGGGGGACGGGCCGGTCGCATGGGCCGGCCCGGCGGTCCGCCCCCCGGAGCCACGCCATGTCGCTGTTGCCTGGGTTCGACGACGAGGCTGACGCATCGCCGCCGCAAGCCGCACGGCTAGGCCCCAAGCTGCGGGCACTCGCGGAGCGCGGGGTCTACTTCGGCACGTCCTCGTGGAAATATCAGGGCTGGCTCGGCAGCGTCTACAGCCCCGAGCGCTACACCACGCGGGGCAAGTTCTCAAAGGCCAGGTTCGAGGCCGAGTGCCTGGCCGAGTACGCCCGGACCTTTCCCACCGTCTGCGGGGACTTCGCGTTCTACCAGTTCCCGGCCGCCGACTACTGGCGCGGGCTGTTCGAGGGCACGCCGTCGTCGTTGAGCTTTGGGTTGAAGGTCCCCGAGGCGATCACGGTCGCCAAATGGCCGAGACACGCCAGGTACGGGGAGAAGGCCGGCGAGGACAACAGGTCATTCCTCGACACCGCCCTCTTTCGCAGCCAGTTCACACGGCTCCTGGAGCCCTTCGCGGATCGGGTGGCGGTGCTGATCTTCGAGTTCGGCACCTTCGCCAAGGCGATCTTCCCGAACGTCAATGACTTCCTCTTCCGGCTCGATGACTTCCTCGGCGGCGCTCCGCGCGGCTTCCGCTATGGCGTCGAGATCCGCAACCCCGAATATCTGGAGCCCGGCTACTTCGCCTGCCTGGCGGCTCATGGCGTGGCCCATGTGCTCAACGCCTGGACGCGGATGCCGGAGCTGGGGGCCCAGCTTGACCGGCCCGGCGTCGAGACGGCGGATTTCAGCGTGGTGCGCGCCCTGCTGAGCAAGGGTCGCACTTACGAGAAGGCGGTGGAGGCGTTCGAGCCGTACGAGAAGACCCGTGAACCGAATCAGCCCGCGCGAGAAGCGATGCGGCGGATCGCCGAGCGGGCCATGGAGAGGGACAAGCCGGCGTTCGTGTTCGTCAATAACCGTCTGGAGGGAAATGCGCCGACGACCATCGAGGCCGTGGCGGACGAGCTCGGGATCGGTTCGCCGCAGCCCGAGGGGTTCGAGCTGCGACCGCTGCAACAGGCGGGGACCGTGCCGTGATCCGCGTCCATCCAGAAATCCGATCAACGAACTCCGCGGAGAATGTCCGGTCCCGGGTGGAGGACGACCTGCTCTCCTTCCTCCAGGCCTTCGGTCACCTCGAGGAATTCGGGCGTGGCCGCGCGGATCGTGATCCGCGCCGCTCGAGGCCGGCCGGCCCGACGACGTAGCAACACCGATGGCCATCGACCATCGCCAGCGCCTCGGCCGGGATGACCAGCGCGTTCTCAACCCGGCCGGTGTCGAACCGCACCTCCGCGGACATGAACGGCAGCAGCCCGGGGGGCGTCTGGTCGAGCCGGACCCGGGCGAAGAAATCGAGCCTCTCTTCCCACCCTTTCGGATTCATGCGGGGGAGCATCTCCATCGACGCGATCTTCCCGGAGAATCTCCGCCCGGGCAGGGCGCTGATGCGGACGTCGGCCTTCGTCCCGACCCGCACCCGCGCGCCCATGGACTCGTGAATCGCGACCTCGACCTCCATCCGCGACAGGTCGGGCAGGAAGAAGAGATCCTCGTACTGAAAGATCTCGGAACCGGCCTGGAGCGGCATGCCGCGCCACTGCCAGATGGGTACGTAAACGACCATCCCATCGTGCGGAGCCCGGATGGTGAAGCGCTCGGCCTGCTTGCGGAGGTAGGCCAATCGCTCTTCCAGGGCCTTCAGCCGCACCGACTGGTAGCCGAAGATGGCCTCGGCCCCCTCGACCTGACTCTCGAGCTGGCGGATCTCCTTGGGCGCCGTGAACAGCCGAAAGACGCGGGACTCGCCCTCGGTGACCGATCGATCATGGGCGGTGCGCTCCAGCGCCTGCCGCGCGCTCACCACAGGAGCGTGGGAGAGGTACCCTTTCTCGAGCATGCGGCCGGCCCAGGCGACGTAATCGCGCTGACGCTCGTAGTCGGAATTGAGCAGGGCGGTTCGAGTCTCGAACTCCTTCGTTCGCTGACGGACGATCCCCTCCCGGTACTCGCGCAGCGCGACCTTGGCGGTCTCCAGGGTCAGCTCGGCCTGGCGGTAATCGGCCCGTGCGGTCTCGACGTCGATCTGCTCCGTCCGCATCCGCTCCGTATACCCCGAGGAGTCCAGGACACAGAGCACGTCCCCTTTCTTGACGGTCGCGCCATTGGGGACGATGCTCAGGATCAGCGTCCCCGCGTCTCCCCCTCCGTTCGGTCCCCGGTCCAGGTCTTCGACCTCGCAGATGACCGTCGTTTGTTTCACCGGCATCAGGTCCCCGCCGGCCAGGAGCGTCGTGTCGAGGTCCATCCGCCGGACGACGACGCTGTCGATCGTCCCGGCCGGCTCAGGACCCGCCGACCCTCGGCCGACCCTCGATGGGGCGAAGCTCGTCATGCCCACGGCCAGTAGGCCCAGGAAGCCCGCGCCGAACGCCGACTTCAGCCGACCGGGCCGGCGGCTCGCCATCAGATCCCCCCTCGCTTCCAGGGCCGGTGGTGGTCCATCCATCGTCACCACCGACGGTCGGACTCGGATCGAAGGCGAGACAGGCCCAGTCGTACCTCGCCCCATCAGAACGGCTATTCGTCATCCCTCCGACAATTGTCGTCGATCGGACCGGCGATGTCAAGGGGGAGATCTGCCACAGCCGGGCCGACGCCGCCTTGCGCCGGAGGGCGTCCCGCAGGCGATGGCTGGGGGCGAGCCGGCGCTGCGGGGCTTCGAGATGCCCTGCCTGGTGGAAAGAGCAAGAAGGCCGGCGGCCAAGGCGTCCCCGCGGATTCCCGGCCGCGGTCATCACGGAGGGGGCTCTGTTCCGAGCGGACCCGACCCGCCCGATCGCCGGAAGGAGCCGGCTGGTCGGACGGGTCGGGTCGGGGTCTTCCTGGGGGAGGGGCCTCGTGCGCCGACCGGGACCTGCGTGCGTCAGGGAGTCCATATCAAGGTCAAGCCAACACGCGATCGACCTCGGGGAGCAGCGCGGCGAAGTCGATCTTGTGATGACACGCCTCGCGGGCGGCGGCGAGATCGGCGTCCTTCCAGTCGCGTTGCTCGGGCGTCAGCTCGGCGTAGGACTCGCGGGCGAGGCCGGGCATCCCGTGCGATTCGTAGTAGGTATAGACGCGGGCGAGGTCGCCGAGCCGGGCCTTGGTGCCGGCGGCGAGGGAGCAGCGGCCGTCGCAGCCCGGGCACATCGTCGGGTTGGACGCCAGGACGGCATCGCGGAGCTCATCGATCTCCGCCTGCTTGAGCGGCTCGAAGCGCCGGACGGCATCGGCATTCTCGCGGATCTGCTCGGTGTTCCGGAGGGTCACGCACGAGGCCGAGAATCGCTCGTCGCTCCAGATCGCCTGGAGCAGGCCCTGGGCGGGGGTCAGCCCTTTGGCCTTGATCGAAGGGACGCGTTCCGCCGTGAATCGGGTCTGGCCGGCGAGCTGCTTCATGGAGACCAGGCCGATCCCCTTCGCATGGCAGGCGTCGAGGGCCTTGTTGAGCGCGGACTTCTTGTCGAGCCACGGGGTGTACTTGAGCATGATGACGTCGATGAAGCCGCCCTCCGCGGCGTTCTGGATCTGCTGGGCGATCATCGCGTCATGGGTCGAGAAGCCGACGAACTTGACCTTGCCGGTCTTCTTGAGGGCCTCGGCCGCTTCCTTGAGTTCCTTGCTCTTGGGCCAGTCGGTCTGGGAACTGCTGAGGCCGTGGAAGAAGAGGAGGTCGACGTAGTCGGTCTTCAGCGCGGCGAGCCGCTGATCGAGCTTCTTGAGCATATCCGACGGGGTGCCCACATGGCTCTTGGTCGCCAGGAAGATCGATTTGCGGACCTCCGGCATGGCCGTCAGCCACTCGCCGATGACCTTCTCGGAGTTCTTGTATCCTTCGGCGGTGTCGAAGTAGCGGACGCCCTCGAGGTAGGACGAGCGAAGCAGGCGGTTGAGCCCGGCGGGTTCGCCGACGGTCCCGTGGTTGAGCAGAGTCACCTCGACACCGGTCGTGCCGAGCTTCCGCGTCGTCAAGGCGGGCTTGTGACTTCCGGCTTTCGGCTCCTGCGCCGATGCGTTGCCGGCGACCAGGCCGGTGGTCGCCGCGGTCGCCGCCATCCCCGCCTGGAGGAAGCCCCGGCGATCCATGGGATGGGAATGCGGTTCATTCATCTCTCGGTTCTCCTCGACTCCGGGAACGAAAAATGACAAGAAGCCCGTCCCCCTCCGGAGAAATGGGGGAGCTACCATCTTAAGCGATAAAAGTGAGCCTTTCGCCCCCGCGCCACTCTGATTCGACCCGCAGGTGGCGACGGGCCTGCCGGTCGCTTATCCTATCCTGTCCAAATGGCCCTCGTTCCAACACCGCAACCTGGACCGACCCGGATCTCGGAGGCTCGTCGCCCGATCCGTGGTGCTGGTAGGCGTTCTGCCGGGGAGTTGTCGGATGAGAAAAGCGATCATCTACGCCGTCGGTCTTGGATGTATGGGGGTGGCGGCCATGGCCCTTGCGCAGACGAAGGGCCAATCGCCCCGCGTGCCGAATCCGGATTCCCAGTACCGGCTGGGGCCCGACTCCCTGCCACAGGAGGGCGTCCCGAAAGGCGAAATCCGCGGGCCCTACACGCTCCCCAGCCAGGTCTATCCCGGCACGCAGCACACGTACTGGGTGTACGTCCCGGCCCAGTACGACCCGGCCGTCCCGGCCGCGTTGATGGTCTACCAGGACGGGCAGGCGTTCAAGGACGAGAAGGGGGACATGCGGGCCCAGAACGTGATGGACAACCTGATCTATCGGCGGGAGATCCCGGTCATGATCGGGGTTTTCATCAACCCCGGCCGGCGGCCGGACCAGCCCGAGCCCACGCCGCGGAACTGGGGCGACCGCGACACCAACCGGCCGACCGAGTACAACTCGCTCGACGACAGGTACGCGCGGGTGATCACCGAGGAGCTGATGCCGGCCCTGCGAAAGGACTTCAACATCTCGAAGGACCCGGAGATGCACGGGATCGGCGGTTCGAGTTCGGGAGCGATCGCGGCCTTCACGGTCGCGTGGGAGCGGCCGAACGACTTTCGCAAGGTGCTGAGCAACGTCGGCAGCTTCGTGAACCTGCGCGGCGGCCACGTCTACCCCGAGAAGGTGCTGGCGAATGGGAAGAAGCCGATCCGGGTGTACCTGTGCGACGGGCGTAACGACAACCGCGGCCTCCGCAACGGGAAGTATGACGAGAAGCGGGACTGGTTCCATCAGAACGTGCGACTGATGAAGGCCCTCACACAGAAGGGCTACGACGTGAACTACGCGTGGGGGATGAACCGGCACGGGCAGAAGTTCGGCGGGGCGATCCTGCCGGAGATGATGCGGTGGCTGTGGCGCGACGGCCCGGTGTCCACCGACCCGAACGACCTGGTGGAGCGTGCGTTCCGCGAGCCGGCCGCGAATAAGAACTGAACATGTTCACGCGAGGGGGAAAGTTGGGGGGTGGGGAAGAGCAATCGGCAAACGCGCCATCACGCCCCGAAGGGGCCCGCCACAGATCAGCCCGGGGCAACGCCCCGGGGATCTCGGGGCAACGCCTCGGGAATGGTCCGGGGCAACGCCCCGGGGATCGATGCCCCCCGCGAACGAGCCCTGAAAGGGCGGCACAGATCAAGTGCCGGGCCATTTTTGTGTCGCCCTTACAGGGCTCGGTCTGTGTGGTAACGCGTTTCCCGGGGCGTTGCCCCGGG
The DNA here is from genome assembly GCA_963815795.1 of uncultured Planctomycetota bacterium. Lineage (GTDB taxonomy): Bacteria > Planctomycetota > Planctomycetia > Isosphaerales > Isosphaeraceae > JAKAUH01. Next base: position 1,303,201 of record CAWFIC010000019.1, read on the forward strand.
CTGATCTGTTGCGGCCCCTTCGGGGCGACCGACCGCGGGAACGGTACTCCCATGCGCGGTCACTTTCCCTGTGACAAGGATTCGTACCATGACGACAATCGGCCGTTCCAGGCGATCGTTTCTGAGAACTTCTGTCGGACTGGCGGGGACAACCTCGCTCATCGCCGCTTCGCCGCCGGCGCGATCGAGCCAAGCCGGTGGTCCGCTCGTCGCCTATGTCGGCACTTTCAGTTCTCCGCTCCGCGATGTGTTGCCGACGCAGGTGGATCGACCGCCCGGCAATGGTCGCGGCATCCATCTGTTCCAGATGGATCGCGCCACCGGGGCGATGACGGCCGCCGGCATTCACGAGTTGGGGACAAGCCCGAGTTGCCTGGTGTTGAATGCCGCCGGGACCCGGTTGTATTCCGCCAACGAGACCGATCGGGTGGGTGACGACAAGGAAGGCACGGTCAGCGCCTTCATCATCGATCGGGCGGACGGACATCTGACCCTGCTCAACACCGTTCGCTCCGGCGGTGCCGGGCCGACTTACGTGAGCGTCCATCCGTCAGGACGGTTCGTGCTGGTGGCCAACTATTTCGGCGGCTCCGTGGCGGTGCTGCCGATCCGGCCCGACGGTGGTCTGGGCGACGCGACCGACATCAAGAACGACGCCGGTCAGATCGGTCCCATCAGGGCGACCAACGCCCCACCGGGCGGCTTTGCCGTCAGCGGTCACGACCGGACTCACGCGCACATGATTCAGGCGGATTCCACGGGGCGCTTCGTGCTGCATGTGGACCTGGGCCTGGATCAGATCTTCGTCTGGAAGTTCGACGAGCGGATCGGAGTGCTGACTCCGAACGAACCGCACGCGGTCTCGCTGCCACCCGGAGACGGGCCGCGGCATTTCCATTTTCACCCCAATGGCCGCTGGATCTACTCGATCCAGGAGGAAGGCTCGACCATCGTTCTGTTCGATTACGACGGTGCGACGGGGCGGTTGACCCCGCGGCAGACGATCTCCACCCTCCCACCGGGTTTTGCGGGAAGCAACTTCTGCTCCGAGATCCTTGTCTCCGCCGATGGCCGATTCGTCTATGCGGGCAACCGACTCCACGACAGCATCGGGATCTTCTCCATCGGTCCGAACGGCGACCTGACGTTCATCGCAGATGAATGGACCCGAGGAGATTATCCGCGCAGCTTCAGTTTCGACCCGACTGGCCAGTTTCTCGGTTGTTGCAATCAGCGCGGCGACCACATCGCCGTCTTCCAGGTGAATCGCAAAACCGGTGCCCTCAAGTTCACTGGCCACTACATCGCCGTCGGCAATCCTTCGAGCATCGTCTTCCTCGATCTCGGCAAGGTGATTTGAAGTCACATGTCCACTCGAGAGAGTCAGTCCCTTTTCTCCACTCCTGAGCCATGTGTTCGGTCGCCGGAATCGGTCATCTTCGGAGCTCCACCCGTTCGGGGTTGGCCACCCGTTTCGGGTTGCGGACGGGGACCGGGCAGGCCCAGCAAGGCCGCGGCCTCGACGTGGAACCGGCGCAGCTCCGGGTCCTCCGACTTGGTCCGTTCGATCCAGGCGATGGCCTGGTCGAACCACTGGCGTGCCTCCTTCCCCTGCCCCTGTTGCCAGCGGGTCATGGCGAGGAAGAAGCAGTCGATGCCGACGCCGCCGTAGATCTGGATCGATCTCTGGAGGGACTCGGCCGCGGTCTTCCAATCACCGACGCGGTACGCCGCCACACCCAGCGTGTTCCAGGATTCCCAGCCGAGCGGATTGGCCTTGACCGCCTTCCGGGCCAATTCCACGGCCTGCTTCGCGTCGAACCAGGGATCGTCGGGGGCACTGGACAGCGCCCAGGCCAGGTTGTTGTTGGCCGTGGGATGCTCAGGGTCGAGGATCAGCGCCCACCGGCTATACTGGATCATCGTCCGTCGCCCGTCTCGCGTGGCGGCCGACTCACCCCGCAGCAGGAGCTCGGCCAGATTCCTGCGAAGCACCTGGAAGTCAGGCCCCGAGAACCGCGCCGTCAGCGCGACGATATCGTCCTCCAACTGGCGGACCAGGCCCTCGGCTTCCGCACGTCGGCCCTTGTCCTCGTCCATCGCGGCCAGGACTTGAACCGTGTCGATCAGGAACTGGAAGTTGTGGACCTCGCCGGCCGCGTCGACGCGGGCCCCGGAGTGGACGCCGCCGGAGCCTTTCGCTCGGACCAGGTCGCGCCGGAGCTGAATCGCGCGGCGATAGCACGACTCGGCTTCCCCCTCGCGGAAGGCGAATCGGTAGCAGCAGCCCTGGCCGAAGAGTCCGACCGCATCGGCCAGGTAGCGCTGGAGGTTGGCGTCGCCAGGCGACGCGGCCAGTAGCTCCTCGAACAGGGCGATGGACTGGCGGAAGTCCTCGGTGGCCTGAGCCAGCAGTCCGGGGTCGGGACGACCCGGGGGCCCCTTGGCCAGGCTCAACATCGCCCGGGCATAACCGAGACGTGTGCTCGCCCGGCCGATGATGATTCGAGACTCCCGGTCGGCTCGGGGCAGCTCGCTCGTCCGCTGGAGGATCTTCAACCACTGATCGACGGTCCGGACCGCTTCCTGTCGATCGGCCGGACCGGCCTGGCCGTGGGCCAGCCCGAGGGCCTGATTGATGCTCTCCATGGCGACCTTGTCGAGCAAGGGATAGCTCTCGATCAGGTAGGCGTGATAGGCGGTGCGGGCCTCCTCCGCCTTGCGCGCCTGGCCCCAGACGAGCATCGTGCTGATGGTCAGCGAGATCACCACCACCGTGACGGCGGTGGCCACGAGCTCCCGGTGTCGGCGGGCCCACCTCAAGCCCCGCTCGACCACGCCGGGCCGGCGGGCGAGGATCGGCTCGTCGGCCAGGAACCGACCCAGGTCGGCGGCCAGCTCCTGGGCCGTGGCGTAGCGCTGGGACAGGTCCTTGGCCATCGCCTTCAGGACGATCGTCTCCAGGTCGCGGGGGATCGCCGGGTTGAGCCGGCGCGGCGGGACCGGCTCGTCGGTGGCGATCTGCCGGAGCAGCTCATGGTGGTCGCGGCCGTCGAAGGCGGGGCGCAACGTCAACGATTCATAGAGCGTCACGCCCAGCGAGTAGATGTCGGTCCGCTGATCGACGACCCCGCGCCGGGCGAGAGCCTGCTCGGGGCTCATGTAGCGGAGCGTCCCGATCACGTCGCCGGTGCCCGTGAGGCTGAATTCGCTCGGGAATCGCGCCAGGCCGAAGTCGGTGATCCAGACCGCGCCGTGGCGGTCGATCAGGAGGTTGGCCGGCTTGATGTCGCGATGGAGGATGCCCAGGCCATGGGCATGGTCCAGGGCATCCGCCGCCTCGACGCCCAGCCGGGCCACCTCGCGGCAGAACTCCCGGTCCTGATGGACCGGCGCGATGTCCGTCGGCGCCCGGGACGGACCGCCCGCCGAGGTGTGGGGGCCCGAGGCCGAAGCGTCCCGTGATCCGGCGTCAACGCCCCGTTCGATCGCGTCGGGCTCGCCGGAGGCTGCCGGGGCGTGGTCGGCGTCCTGGCGATCCGCCGCCGAGTCCGACGCCTCCTCGGTCGAGAGCCAGGCGCCGGTGGCGGACAACCCGCCCGCGCTGCCGGGAGCCCCCTGGTCGTGGCCCCATTCGTGGATGATGGCGGCCAGGCTGCGGCCGTCGACGAACTGCATCGCGTAATAGTGAATCCCCTGGTCGCAGCCCACCCCGAAGATCGGCACGATGTGGGGATGATGCAGTTGCGCGGCCGCCTGGGCCTCGATCTGGAACCGCTGGCGCTGCTTGGGGTCGATCGCCGCCGCGAACGGGAGGATCTTGAGCGCGACCCGCCGGCCGAGCGAGATTTGCTGGGCCTCATAAACCACGCCCATGCCCCCCCGCCCGATCTCGCGGAGGATGCGATAGTCGCCGAGCCGGGCGCACGGCGCGACGGGCTCACTCGGGATCGCCGCCAACTCGCCCGATCCCGCGGAGCCGCTGGCCGCCGTCTCGATGAACTCCAGCACCGAGAGGCACTCCCCCAGCGCCTCGGAGATCTCGGCGTGCTGGGCCAGGAACTCTTCGCGCGACGAGGCTCGTCCCTCGCGCAGCGCCACCAGGTACTCCTCCAGCGCCGCGACCGTCCGCGGGTCGTTTTGACCGGGCGGCACAGCGGGGGAGGACAGCCCCGAATCCCCGGGACTCGCCTTGAACGCCCCCCCCACCCGAAGGGATTCGAGTTGAGCCAGCCGGTCGACTGCGGGTCGCTCACGCCATCACGCGGCATCGCCACGCCAGAGAGGTTTCTCTGATTCATCCGGGCTTCTCCACCGTGCGACGCAACCGGGCCGAAGCCCGGCGCCACACGCTCTTGGTGCTGTCCTCGGTTCGGCCCATCCGGGGAGCCATCGCGGGGAACCTGAGACCTTCGAGGCTTCGGAGGATGATGACCTCGCGGTCATCTCCCGGAAGCGTCTCCAGGACATCGGCCGGGATGACTGCCCGCTCGCACCGAACCGTTCGCCGGCTGGGGGTACTCCGGAGCACCACCATGCCGCGTTGCAGTGCGCGCGATCGATGGTCCCGCTGGTCGATGAGCGCCCGCTCCAGCTTCAGGTCCCGGTATCTAAGTGCCGGCAGTGGCGGACTTGGTTCACCCGGTTCGAGCCGAGCATCCGCAGCTACCACATCAAGAACTCCCGCAGGGAGCGGCCCGGGGACGTCGCGATCTTCGGGTGGATCTCTGGGCCGATGTCGAGGAACGGGCTCTCGGCGACCATCTGGTGCAACCGGCGGCCCCGGAGCTGGATCGATCACCCGATGTCGCTATGTGCGGGCTGCAGCAATCGCCCCGTCGCCCGCCTCGGCCGGGACCCATGGACACTCGGCGTCGAACTCGGATTCGCCGATGTGGTGATTCTGGCCCGAACCCATGCCCTCGGCCTCTGGCGCGCGATGACCCTGGTTCTAGTCACCACCGGCGACCGGACCGCGCCGAAAAAAATCGTTTTCGTGGCGACATTCGAGGACATGGGAACGGAGTCTCAATAGCCATAAGGAGTTACGGAACAGCCCCCCGGCCCGGCGGTTACCCGAGTCTTCGGGCCCATTTCGTGGTGCAGGGCTGTTGAAGACCATCTGGCAGCGAGGCCTTCGCGTCACGGGATCATGACGATCGAGCCGACGGTGCGGCGGCCTTCGAGGTCGCGATGCACCCGCTGGGCGTCGGCGAGCGGGTAGGTGTGCCGGACCTCGATCTTGACCTTGCCCTCGCGGATGACGTCGAATACCTCGCGGGCGGTCGCTTCCAGGTCCGGCCGGCTGGCTGTGTACGTCGCCAGGGTCGGCCGGGTCAGATACAGCGACCCCTTCTGCGACAGGATGCCGATGTCGAACGGCGCCACCCTGCCGGACGAGTTCCCGAAGCTCACCATCAGGCCGAGCGGCCGCAGGCAGTCGAGCGAGCTCGGGAACGTGTCCTTGCCGACCGAGTCGTAGACCACCGGGACGCCCGCCCCGCCGTTGAGATCGCGCACCCGCCTGGCGATATCCTCTTTCGTGGAGATGATCACGTGGTCGCAGCCGTTGGCGCGGGCCACCGCCGCCTTCTCCTCCGACCCGACGGTGCCGATGACCGTCGCGCCGACGCGCCTTGAGCCACTGGCAGGCGATCAACCCGACTCCACCAGCGGCGGCGTGGAACAGGACCGTCTCGCCCGCCTTGACCGGGTAGGTCCGGCGGATCAGGTACTGGGCGGTCATCCCCTTGAGCATGGCGGCGGCCGCCGTCCGGTCCGTCACGCCGTCCGGGATCGGGACCAGGATGCCGGCCGGCAGCAGCCGCGCCTCGGCGTACGACCCGGGCGGGCCGCCGGCGTAGGCGACCCGGTCGCCCGGACGGACGACGGTCACGCCCGGGCCGACCGCCTCGACGATCCCGGCCGCTTCGCTCCCCAGCCCGCTCGGCAACGGGATCGGGTACAGCCCGGACCGGTGGTAGGTGTCGATGAAGTTGACCCCGACGGCGGTGTGCCGGATCCGGGCCTGTCCCTCGCCGGGCTCGCCGACCTCGACGTCCTCCCAGCGCATGACTTCGGGCCCGCCGGTCTCGGTGATGCGAATGGCTTTCGGCATGGTCGAGTCCTGATCTCGATCGATCGTTCGCCGGTCAGTCGAAGATGCCCGCCGGCCAGGAACAGGATAAGCGGCGGAGCGGACCGCTTCAATCGCGGGGAGACGCTGCGCACGGCGAGAGCGCGGTGTGGGAGAATATCGAGGATCCTCCGACGGAACGATGAGTCCCGGAGGGATCCCTGCTTTCTCTGTGTTCTCTGGGGCTCCGTGGTGAAGAATCCGGGAAGACAGGAACGCTGGATCGCCGAGGGGTCATCGTCGCTACCGTCAGGCTGCTGGCGTCCTCTATAATCGCGATCGAACTTCGATCCCGACGACCGGCCGGCCGAGGAACCTCGCCATGCACTCCATCACGCTGCGCGCCTTCGTATTCTGGATCTCCCCGCTGGTCGCCGGCGTCCCGGTCATCGCCCAGGACCGTGGTGCCCCGCGACCGGGGCATGATGGACCGGCGACGGTCCGCAACTACCGCGAGGCGGCCATCTCTCCAGACGGCCAGCGGGTGGCCTGGGTGGAGGTCCTCGACGGCGCGGGCGGGCCGGCGGGGTCTTCGGGCATCTTCGTCGCCGACCTGGCGGCGGGCGAGGGCATGCCGCGACGGGTCACGGCGAACGACGATAAGACCGGATGCGCCGAACACTCGATCGCCTGGTCGCCGGATGGCAAGCAGCTCGCGTTCCTCTCCGATCGCGACCGGTCGGGGCAGCTCCAGATCTATGTGGCTCCCGCGGACGGCGGGCCGGCGCGGCGACTCACGACCGTGTCCGGCTTCCTGACCGACCCGCGCTGGTCGCCCGACGGTGCGCGGCTGGGCATCCTGTTCACTCAGGGCGCCTCCAGGGCGAATGGTCCATTGCAGCCCGGCGAGGCCCAGACGGGGGTGATCGGAGAGAAGGTCCTCGAGCAACGGCTGAGCACCATCGAGCTCTCGTCCGGCGAGCTCCGGCAGGTCTCGCCTCCCGACCTGTACGTCTACGAATACGACTGGTCTCCGGACGGCACGCGCTGCATCGCGATCGCGGCCCACGGCTCGGGCGACGACCACTGGTATGTCGCCCAGCTCCACGTCATCGCGATGGCGACGGGGGAGGCGCGACCGATCCTGGACCCGAAGATGCAGGTCGCGGTGCCGCGGTGGTCGCCGGACGGCCGGACGATCGCCTTCATCGGCGGGCTGATGAGCGACGAGGGGGCCAACGGCGGCGACATCTATCTCGTGCCCGCGACCGGCGGGACGGCGCGGGACCTCACGCCGGCCCTGGACGGTTCCGCGAGCTGGCTCGGCTGGCACCCGTCCTCGGCGTCGATCCTCTTCGCCGAACACCGCGACGGCGGCAGCGGCCTGGCCCGGGTGGACCTGGACGGCAGCGTGACCCGACTCTGGCAGGCCGCCGAGCGGGTCGCCGCCACGGGCAGCGGGATGGCCCTCACCGTCTCGGCCTCACGCGACCAGGCGACGCTGGCCCTGATCCGACAGGCCTTCCGCCAGCCGCCGGAGGTCTGGGCCGGGGCGCCGGGTCGATGGCGGGCCGTCACGCACGCCAACCGAGAGGCGCGGCCGGAGTGGGGCGACGCGGAGAGCTTGCACTGGAAGAGCGACGACTTCGAGATCCAGGGCTGGCTCCTCTCCCCCCGCGACTTCGAACCCGGTCGGCGCTACCCGCTGATCGTCCTCGTGCACGGCGGGCCCTCCTCGGCGACCACGCCCCGGTGGCTCGGCGCCGATTCGTTGCCGGCGACGCTGTCCCGTCGGGGCTATTACGTGCTGATGCCCAACCCACGCGGCAGCTTCGGCGGGGGCGAGCGCTTCACGCGGGCCAATATCAAGGATCTCGGCTACGGCGACCTCCGCGACATCCTCCGGGGTGTCAACGAGGTGGTCAGGACGCGCCCGGTGGACGAGAAACGGCTGGGGATCACCGGCTGGAGCTACGGCGGCTACATGACCATGTGGGCGGTGACGCAGACCGGCCGCTTCGCCGCCGCGGCGGCCGGGGCCGGGATCTGCAACTGGCAGAGCTACTACGGGCAGAACGGCATCGACCAGTGGCTGATCCCGTTCTTCGGCGCCTCGGTCTATGACGACCCGGCCGTGTACGCCCGCAGCTCGCCGATCACCTTCATCAAGCGGGCGAAGACGCCGACGCTCGTCCTGGTCGGCGAGCGGGACGTGGAATGCCCGGTGCCCCAGTCCCAGGAGTTCCACCATGCCCTGAAGACGTTCGACGTCCCGACGCAGATGGTGGTCTATCCGGGGGAAGGCCACATGATCGCCCGGCCCGAGCATCGCCGGGACGTCGTCGAACGGACGTTGACGTGGTTCGACCGGTACGTCGGACTGGAGGCGGGGCGACCGGAGCCCTCCGCCCGCTAGAGCGCCGAATGCTCGGGTGGCTCACGGTTAGGTACGAAGGCCCGTGCGCCGCTCCGATCGGGTGGCGGACCCGGGCCGGCCCGGCCCGGATCGGCAGACGGAGCCACCTCCGACAGCGGACCGGATCGGGTCGGCTGTTGCTCCGTCCCCCGATCGGTCCGCTCCCTCCCGACCGGTCCACCCCACCACGCGACCGGATGCAGCCGAAGCGTCGGCCGCTCTGGGGATTCGCTGCGTCGCCATTGCCGGTCCGAGCTGCGTCCCCGTCGCCGGTCCGTTGCCGGTCCCCGTTGCCGGTCCGAGCTGCGTCCCCGTCGCCGGTCCCTGTTGATCACCGGGGAGAGCTACCGCCTGCGGGAGAAGCGGCGGAGTGGCTTGATCCGCTCGCGGTTGGCCGAGAGCGACGGCGATCCGGGCCATCGAGAGGCGGAGGGGAAGGGCGGCCAGGAGCCGGGACGGGGCGGCAAGAGCCGATGACCATGGAAGCAGACAGGGAGTGGGGATCAGTACAGGCCAGAGGGGGTCGGAATTAGAGTTGCCTGACAAGGCCACCGCGTCCCCGTTCCCGGGTCCCGTTCCCGAGTCCCTTTAATTCCGCGCTGGACATTGTTTCCTCGGTGGGATTCTCAACAAGTCCCGCAACCTCTCTTGTGTACAAAAATTCCACCAACTTTCAAGACGCTCACCGCCGACAGCCTGAAACTTTCTAAAGCCTATTCTTTCGTCCCTGATTCTGCTATAATGCTTTATGCGGCTATGGAAAACGCAAAACAGAGGAACTGAGCTTCTCCGAACAACCGCCACGGAGCTGTCGGCCTGCTGATCGCTTGTTCGATCCGCTAGAAAGCATCCAGACCATGGTCGTAACGTCGAAGTTAACCCGGTCCACCGGCTTGGGATGTCGGTGGAGAGGCGTTACAGGGCACACCCGATGAGCATGCCTTCACCGAAGATCCGAGACCTGGCCCGGCAATTACTCGCACTCGAAGCGGCGCAGGGTAAACCGTCCGATGATCAAGTCAATGAAGCTGTGAAGGTCTGTGAGAAGTTGCGTGTCATTGTCTCGAAACTCGTGGGCGTTGCCGGGTTCAGGTCTCTCTTATCTCGGGCCCTGGCACTGGCAAAGGCGGAAGTGCCTTGGCTCCGTGTGGTAAGGGTCCAGGCAGACAGTTCTCTCGCGGGGTTTGACGAGGTCGAGCGGGACGAAGATACGGGGGTCGGCGGGAACGGGGAGTGCGTCCTCGTGGCCCAGTTGCTAGGGCTGTTGGTGACCTTCATCGGCCAATCTCTGACGCTCAGCCTGGTGCGTGACGCGTGGCCGGACGCAACCTGGGGCGGGATGGAATTGGGCAGTGGGGACATGCCATGAGCGCAAGACAAGGTGAACATCCGGAAACTGGCCACGGGCGTGCCGGGTCTTGATGAGATCCTGGGCGGCGGCCTGCCGGAGTTTTCCTTCAACATCATCGCCGGCGCCCCGGGGGCGGTAAGACCATTTTGGCCCATCAGATCATGTTTGCCAACGCCGTGCCGGAACGGCCCTGCCTCTATTTCACTGTCCTGGGCGAGCCGGCCATCAAGATGTTGCGCTACCAGCAGCAGTTCCAGTTCTTCGACCAGTCCAAGTTGAACACCTCCGTCCGATTCCTCAATCTCAGCCAGGTCGTGCTGGATAAGGACTTGGACGCGGTCTTGGAAGAGATTGTCAAAGAGGTCGAGGCGGCCAGCCCCGGCATGGTCGTGGTCAACTCGTTCCGGACGGTGGTGCGCAAGGGGGAGTCGCGCCAGTGATTGGGAACTCCAGGGGTTCATCCAGCAGCTCGCGCTTCACCTGACAAGCTGGCAAGCGACCACGTTTCTCATCGGGGAATACGTCGAGGAGGAGATCCGGGATAACCCCGTCTTCACGGTCGCCGACGGACTCTTCTGGCTCTACCAACAGGTGGAGCGGAACTCGATCGTGCGTAAGATGCAGATCATGAAACTGCGCGGGCAAGCCTCCGTGCCGGGGAGGCACACCTTCCGAATCACCGATGCCGGGCTGCAGGCCTTCCCGCGCACTTTCGGCCTCTCCGGGAAAGAAGGGAAAGCCAAGGGCAAACGGCGTCTTTCGTGCGGCGTCCCCGAACTGGACACGATGATGGGAGGGGGAATCCCCGAAGGCGACAGCCTGCTGGTGGCGGCCCCTTCGGGGGCGGGGAAGTCGCTGCTGGGGACCCAGTTCATCGCCGAGGGCCTCCGCGCCAACGAGCCGGGGGTTGTGGCGATCTTTGAAGAACGACCCGAGCAGTACGCGGCGCGGGCCGCCAATTTTGGCTTCGACCTGGATACGCCGCAGAAGCACGGCAGGCTCGATCTCCTCTACCTCCGCCCCCTGGACCTCTCGGTCGATGAGGCGGTGCGCGAAATCATCGACGCGGTCCAGAGGATCGGCGCCCAGCGGCTGGTGATCGATTCGCTGGCGGGATTCGAGATGGCCCTGGCCCCGGATTCCGCACCGATTTCCGTGAATCCCTGTATCGGATGATCGGCGTACTCACGAGACTCGGCGTGACGATCCTCAGCACGGTTGAAGTGCAGGAGACCTTCACCGAGTTCGCCCTGAGCTCCTACGCGATCTCGTTTCTCAGCGAGGACATCCTCCGCCTGCGGTACGTGTCGATCGACGGTCAACTCCGCAAGATGGTGGTGGTCGTGAAGATGCGTCGCAGCCCCCACAGTGTCGACATGCGCGAATACGAAATCGGCTCCAAAGGCTTTGTCATCGGCGATCCCCTCAGGGGCTACCGCGGCCTGACGACCGGCGTCCCCGGACCGTGGAACATGCTCTCACGGGTAGCCTCAGACCTGCCGGATGAGATGGAAAGTCAGCCGTAGGAGTGCCGTATGCGTGGAGAACCGGAATCCGCAACGGCGGATCAACCGTTCGAGCTCGATGAGCTTCTGCACGTACTTTCTTGAGCGTTCTCCCCTGCCGCAGGTCGCCGTCGAGGGAGCGACGCACATCGTGCGCTACGTCAACCCAGCCTTCTCTCGCCTCGTCGGGAAGGAGCGATCGGAACTGATCGGACATCGCTTCTCCGAGGCCGTGCCGGGAGGGGAGCAAAATGCATGCCTGCCGCTCCTCGACCGTGTGTATCGCTCGGGAACGCCTGAGCAACTCGTCGAGCAGGACCATCGCCAAGAGTCACCTACCTATTGGTCCTACGCGATGTGGGCGATCTTCGGGCCCGACGAACGCCCGGTGGGGGTCGTGATCCAACTGACGGATGCGACGGAGGCCTCGCTCTTCCGGACACAAGCGACGGCGATGAACGAGTCGCTCCTCCTCTCCTCAATCCGGCAACACGAACTCACGGAGCTGGCCGAGAATGCCAACGCACGCCTGCAAACCGCCATCCGACACAAGAACGCCTTCATGGCGGTCCTTTCGCATGAACTTCGGACGCCCCTCACCCCGGTCCTTGCCGCGGTCCCGTTGCTCCGGCGGGATAAGCGACTGGATGATGCCACCCTCGAGACCCTGGCGATGGTCAACCGAAACGTCAGATTGGAGGCGAGGCTGATCGACGACCTGCTCGACATGACGCGGATCGAGAAGGGCCGGATGCATTTGGATCGTCGCCCCGTCGATTTGTGCGTGGTGATCGAATACGCGGTGGAGGTGTGCAGACCTGACCTGGAGGCCGGCAAGCTCACGTTAGAGGTCGATTTGAAGGAAGGACCATTTCTCGTAGAGGCCGACGCGGGACGACTCCAGCAGGTCTTTTGGAACCTGCTCAGGAACGCGATCAAGTTCTCGCGCGTCGGGGGGCACATCCGCGTCGGTTGCCGTCGCCGGGGCGAGTCGTCAGTGATCGCCGAGGTGAGTGACAGCGGCATCGGGATCGCTCCGGAATCACTCCCACGTCTGTTCAACGCCTTCCAGCAGGGCGATAGGGACCAGATCCGGAGGTTCGGAGGGCTGGGCTTGGGACTGGCCATCAGCAAGACCATTGTGGAACTGCACGGGGGCACCATCACCGCGCAGAGCGGGGGCAAGGACAAGGGGGCATTGTTCTCGGTGGAAATGCCGATCATGGCGGGCGGGCGGTCCGTCCCGGCGGAAGAGAAGCCACGCAGATCGGGCCCGCCGGATCCGGTCCGCCCGATGCGGATCCTGCTGGTCGAGGACCATGCCGACAGTGCCCACGCCATACGCCGACTGCTGATGGATGACGGTCACGCGGTTCAGTGGGCTCCTGACGTAGCCACCGGGCTCAAACTCGCGAGGGAGCAGCCGTTCGATCTTCTGATCAGCGATTTGGGCCTGCCCGACGGCAGCGGACTCGACCTGATGCGCACGTTGCGACAGCAGGGCTCAACTTTGCTCGGCATCACTCTCAGCGGGTACGGTCAGGACCAGGACATCACCCAGAGCGCCGAGGCCGGCTTCGACGCGCACCTGACCAAGCCGGTCATTCACGAAGTGTTGCAGGCGACCATCCGCTTAGTCGCCGGGAACCATGGGGTCAATGACACGGATGACCCGGATTCCCACCGAAGGCAAAACCTCGGTGAGAAGGTCTCATAGGTATTGCCCCACCGTCGGGTCAACTTGGCCTGCTCCCCATTTCTTGGTCCAGGCATAATGGAAATCGATCAGTACATTTGTCCATAGGACGGTGGGTCGTTCGGGGGGCCCCCGGGGTCGGGCCCCCGGGGTCCGGGCCCCCGGGGCCCCCCGACCCACTGGCCCCTCCGTGAGATCAGGAGCTTTGCGATGGCCGCCCGAGACATCGCCCGTGGTGTGTTGCTCATGACCCTATTCATCGCGCCGGCCACAAGCTGCGGGCCCGCGTTCGGCGACGAGCCACCCGCCAGCCTCCCCGCCGATTTCACGGCCCGAGTCGATGGGCTCTTCGCGAACTGGAATCGTCGGGATACCCCGGGCTGTGCCGTCGGAATCGTGCACCGCGGTCAGGTCATTTATCGTAAGGGCTTCGGCTCGGCCGACCTGGAATACCAGGCGCCGAACACGCCGCAGACCGTGTTTGAGGTCAGTTCGGTCGCCCAGTCGCTGACCTGCGTCTGCCTCGCAGTGTTGATGGACGAAGGGAAGATCTCGCCCGAGGACGACCTCCGCAAGTTCGTGCCGGAGATGCACCCGTTCGATCCGCCGATTCGAGTTCAAGATATGGTTCGCTGCCAGTCCGGCTTGTGGGACCTATTCGCGGTGCCGGCCCTCGTCGGCGGGGAGAATGCGCCTCTTCAATATCCCTATACGGAAGCGGACTTCTTGAGCCTGCTTTCTGGGCAGAACACGTTGCCGTTCAAGCCGGGGTCGCAGTATCGGTACAGCAGCGGCGACTATTTCCTGTTGGGGATCATCGTGAAACGGATCAGCGGGCAATCCCTGGCCGGGTTTGCCCGGAATCGCGTCTTCGAGCCGCTCGGCATGAGTCGCACCTTCTTCGAAGAAGACCCGACACGCGTCGTCGAGCAGCGCGCGGTCGGCCATTACAAACGCGTCGGCGATGCCTGGCACCTGTGGCGGCCCACTGCGTACATGGTCGGCGGATTCGCATTTGAGACATGCGTCGAAGATCTCTGCCGCTGGGACCGGAGCTTCGCGCACAACCGTCTGCCGGGAGGGAAGTATCTCGATGAGTTCTTCCGAGAGGGCACGCTCCTGGGGAATCGTTCTTGCCTCGATGCGGATGCCGCTCTCAAGGAAAACGATCCCGAGGCGCGGCGAAAGTCGCCGTCCGGCCAGTACCGCGGGCTGAGGCGCCGGCAATTCACGGGTGGTGCGTGGGGCATCAATGCCGCGATGGCCCAGTTTCCTGACCAGGAATTCACGGTCATCTGCCTGAGCAACAACGACGAAATCGCATCCTGGAAGATGACCCAACTCATCGCAGACCTCGCGCTCGGCGACCGCCTTGCGCCCCAGGCGTCCCGGGCCCCGGCCCCCGCGGCGAGCGAACTGCCGACGGTCGAGCTCAAGGAGGCCGAGTTGCGCGACAAGGTCGGTGCGTATCGCCGCACGAAATACGACGGGGTCATCTGGCGGATCACACTTCGGGACGGGACGCTCCGGTTGACGGACCAGTTTCACGCGACCTGTTCGCTCCGGCCCTTGAGCGCCACTCGCTTCGATCCCGATGGCCCGGGATTTCATCCCACCACCCAGTTCGTCTTCTCGCGGCCCGGGGCCGGATCGCCCTGGTCTCTGACGCAAGAGTGGGATCTGCCGGACAATAAGGCAAGAGTCGAATTCCAGGCGGTCGAACTGGTCGATCCGACCCCGGATCAGCTCAAGGAATACACCGGCCGGTACGAGAACGATGAGCTCGCGGCGACCTATCGGCTGGCCGTTCGCGACGGGCGGCTCTGGCTGCGCGTGAACAGCCGGCGGTGGGAGGCGCTCGAGGCGACCGTCCGTGACGAATTTGTTCATATGCAGGAGCCCTCCGACCTCCGCATCATTAGCTTTCTGCGGAACGAGAAGGGCGAAGTGACCGGCCTTTCGATCGCTATCGGCGGCCGGCTGAGAGGAGTCCGGTTTACGAAGCGATGACCCGCCTCGGAGGATGTTCGTGCCCCGGACTCGGGGCTGAAGCCTGCACGCGCTCGCCGGAGAATGCTAGAGCCGTTAACGAATGGTTGGCTCACGAGTTTCGGCCTCGAGACTGCGCCGGGCCCTCGACCCCCTGATTCCCCCTTCGTGCTGCTGGGGCCTCGACCCCCCCTGACCCCCCCTTCGTAAGGGGGGGATTGGAGAGGGGAGGGCCGCCGTTGTCCCCCCCTTACGAAGGGGGGGTCAGGGGGGGTTCTTTCGCGTCGGTGCAATGCAACTGTCAAGCGCTCTAACGATACGCGCGACTCGATCCAACCAGGAATGTCGTCGGGACGGTCGATCCGGGCTGGTGGGATTCGGTGGTCTCAGGTGAGAGCGCGTGAAAGAATCGAATCGAAGATTCCGGTGGTGTCCTACGCTGGCTGAACGGCCGGGCGAGTGAACCACTCGCGCCAGGTCCATACGTGGTCGGTCAACCCGGCGGCCAGGGCCGGCGTCCGCTCCTGCCACCGCCCCTCCTCGTCCTTGACCCGCAGCGTCCGGACACACCAGCAGAAGTTGTAGCCGTACAGCGTCAAGTAGGTCATCGCCTCGTGCACCTGCCAGTCCTTGCTGAACCGATACGTCTTCCGCCCCTTCCGCGCGTTGCGGTGCCGATCGGTCGCGTTCTGCCGTTCGACGAAGGATGTATTCACCACGCGACTGGCACACGACTCGCCCAGCGCCTCCTCCAGCTCGTCCTCCGACCCGAAGACTAACCGCGGCTCGACCGCGACGACCCGCCCCTTCTTGCGGCGCTTGTGCACCGTCGCGTAGACCACGCCCTCCGGCACCCGCCGCTGGGGCACGACCCGGGGCCGGCCCGGCTTCCGCTCCGCCGGGACCGGCTCGCCGAAGGTGTTGTGGATCGCCGTCTCATACACCGGATACTCGTCGCTGGTCATCAGCTCCGGCGGCGTGCCGCCGAGCCGCTCCGCGACCTCGCCGACGATCGCACAGCCGTTCTCCTCCGTCCGCGCCCCGGGGATCACCGCCAGGACCAGCTTATGCTCGGGGTCGTAGGCGACGTAGTCCCAGTAGTCCCCGCAGTGGTCATCGGCCGGGTCGTCGGGGTCGCAGTTCCTCTGCTTCTTGTGGACGAAGGACCATTTCTCGTCGAACTGGACCTCACGGGTATAGGGGGGAAAAGGCCACCAACTCGTCGTGGGCGGCCTGAGCATGAGCGCCGGCGAGCAGGGCCAGTCGGGTGACGGTGTCCTTGTTGACCCCCACCAACCGGGCGGTCTGGCGGGTGCCGCAGCCATCGGCGAGGTGCTGGAGGATCGCCAGCACCTTCTCGTGCGGCAGCTTGGAGTTGAAAAGCGGGGTGCCCTTGAACTCCGAGAAGCGGGCCTTGCAGGTGCGGCAGTACAACAGCCGGTGGTGGGCCTGGCCGTAGTGGCCGCAGACCGAGAGGTTGCCGGCGCCGTGGCGGCCGTAGTCGGGGCAGTCGCGATTCTGGCAGCAGAAGCGGTCGAGGTCGTCCGTGGGCATGAGTCGTCCTGGGCGGATCCGGATCGGTGAGTCAGGTCCTGGACGTCTAGCTTACCCATCGGTAGAATCCCATTCAACGGCCACCGGACACCACCAAGATTCCGAATTCCCGATTCCGAATTCGCAAATCAATCGCTGGCATGGATTAACATCCATTCGGAATTCGGAATCCGAAATCTGGAATCCATCGTTTCACAGCCTCTGACGGGAGGCAGGCGGCTCCGGGTCGCCTTTTCTCCACGCTTCCTGCCGAATGGGCCATATCGTCTGGCCACGTGTCGCGTTTCATCGGACGCTGACGGCCGCGCGGCCAGTCCTCGAGATCGGCCGAGACGGTGGCGGCTGCCGATTGCTCGGGCGTTCTCCCGTAGAACAGGCCGGTCTGGGGCATTCCCCGGCGCGGCGGGGCCGCGTCAGCGTTCCTCGCGCTTGTAGGTGACGAGGAACAGTCGGGTGCCCTCCTTCGTACTGAACTCCGTGGGGCGGGCCTTGCCGCTGAGGTCGTAGCAGATGCGCAACGTGTCGCCGTCCCGCTCGTAGATGGCCAGGATCGTCTTGCCCTTGTTCGGTCCGTCCGTGCCGGTGATGTCCAGCGCCTTCGGCTTCGCCGACGGATCCAGCTTGCACGGTCCCCCGATCGGGGTTCGTCCCCACGGTCACGGTGTACTGGTCGCCCTTGACCACGAGCTTGATCGTCTTGCGGACCTCGTCGGGGAACGCCTTCCCTCCGAGTTCCGCCGCCGATGGCAGCCATGTGCCGTCGATGGTGTCATCCTTGCCGTCGGCGCTCCGGGCGGCCAACGAGCACGCGAGGATCAGGGCCAGCGCGAGGAACGGTTTGCGGGTCATTCGAGTCCTCCTCGAAGGGGAAAACGGAACCGGGAGATCGGTGCGGCAACGGTCGGACGGGCAAGCGACAATCGATGTCGAGCGGATCCCACCTCATCGAGATCGGTCGGCGGCGGTACACTTCCAGCGAGGGGTCGTCCCCGGGCTGGTTCCCGCTGCCGGGCGGCCCAAGGTGGACAGGTACGGCCGGCCGATCGATAAACCGGACCCGACGCCGGTCCGGGTTCCGCGAGTTGGGCGGCTCTCCGAAACCATACCCGACGTTCGGCAACAGGTCTTGTCGAATCTTGCTCTTTTTGGAGGTACCGGTCCCGCGAGGACGGCCGCGGGTTGAAGGGATGCACCAGATTGAACAGCCCCGTCGCGGAGGCCGAACCGGGTGGCGGTGTCGATGCCATCGGGACGGCGGGAAGTCACGGGGAGGATCAGGGGCGGGATGGAGCGCGAGCCGTGGTGGCGTGACCGACCGGCATCGCCACGAACGTCGATCGGGTAGGCTCGGGTCGAGCCGTCACACCGCCCCGGAACGGACGGGTGGGCGTACGAGGTCGGCCAGTTACTTCTGAATCCGGATCTGGCACACCACTTCGTGCCACGAGATATCGATGTCCGGCCCGACGCGATCGGGCAAGTCGACAGAGACGTAAAGGTAATCCTCACTGTCGTTTCGGTGGAAGACATCCTCGCCGGGATCACGAAGTCCTGATCGCTCGTGCGGATCGAGCAATCGGGCCAGGAGGGACTCGATCTGATTGAGCCTCCGATTCATCGCTCTCATCTCCGAGGGGTCGCCTCAACAAAGGAGTGGCCTAGATCAGCCATTCGCGCGGGCTCCCGAGCCCGCGAGATAGGCATAATAGGCCAGCCCGGTTAAATGGATTTTGGGCAGGGACGAGCCGCCCCGCGGGCGGTGACACTTGGTGCACGGCATTGAGTCGTGCATCCTTGAGACATATCCCGCCGGCAAGTATCTGTCTGTCCACAATGCGGGACGAGCCGGAGTATGGGGAAACAGCGGCAGCCGTCGGCTGTCCGATCTGTTCGCCGTGGTCGTGGCGCCGGAGGAGCTCGGCGGTCGGGTCGTTCCTGGCATTCATCGCCGATGTGGCCGTCAACGGAAAATGGCGTCGACGGCGATCGGGAGGAGCGGCCGGCCGGCGATCACGACGGGGACCTGCCGGCCCGGCTTGAAGGGAATGCGCGACTTCACTGCAGACTGGCGACGTCTATATTAAGGAATGGGCGTCTTTGGCAATTCGGATGAAGGGGAAGAATCAGGACGATCGACCTCGGGATTACTGTCCATGGATGCAATCTCCTTGGGATCGCCTTAAAGTCAATACCGTTTAACGGAGCATAACCACCGTCTCTGCAAAGGTTTTCTCCAAGGGCGGGAGGTGTCGATGCTCAGGTCGTTTCTTCTTGAATTTGGACATCTTTCGCTTGACCACCCGGGGATTGATCCGGTTACGGCGAACCTCGTCGTCGGTCCGCTCCCGCTGCATCTCCCACAGCAGCCCCCGGTACCACCGCTCGAATCGCCCGGGCGTCGAGCTGTCGCATTCCGGCAGCCGGCACTTGAGGATCTGGAAACAGCCGGTGAACGACAACCGATCGGTGTCCAGCCCGGCCTCCGATGCCGCCTCGTACATCAGCGCCCGGACCACGAAGTGGCCCAGCGACAACGCGTAAATCTCCTGCATCACCCCCGCCGGCGTCCCGCTCCGCAGGTGCGCCGGCTTGGTCGCCCGCCGCGGGTCCTGGTGGGTCTTCTGCTCATCGTAGACCAGTTCCTGTTCCCATCGCTCATGATACAAGATGATCAATTCCTCGGCGGGGTACAGATCCTCATCGAACAGGTTCGTGATCAGGATATGGACCTCGCCGTGGCCGACCCGTCGCGGGTCGTCGAGCGTGTAGCGGATCACTCGCACGATGATCCCATCACGATCCTTGCGGCGATCCTCGGGCGTCGGATAGATCCGGGCCAGGTAGGAACCGTCGGCCAGATCACGGATCGGCTCGAGGATCAACCGGCTGGTCACCCGCGCCAGGATCTTCACTCGCCGCGCCGTCACCTCCTTCCAGAGGGCATAGCTGAAGAAGCCGCGATCCCACAGCAGGAGCATGTCGGGGCCGAGATGGCGGAGCAAGGCCCCGACCATCGACTGTTCGCCATGGGCGATCGATCGGGCCACGAAGGCGACCTCGACATGAGTCCCCAACTCGACCAGGCTGAGCTTGCGGACCTGGGGGAAGGCCCCATCGCCGCGCGGCCCGGCGGAGGGCCGGCCGAAGGCGGCGGCGTTGGCGTCCGAGTCGGGGACGTCGAGGACCGTGCCGTCGATCCCCATCAGGCGGAGGCCACGATAGAAGGTGCCGGGCGTCTCGGGCCGGGCCAGCGGGCGGACGACGTGCTCGAAGAGGTGCCGCATCGGGGCGATGCCCAGGCGGCGCCGGGCTACGCAGAGGCTGGAGCGATCCGGGGTCTCCTCGCCGACGCGGAGGCGGCGGGCATGCTTGAAGACCTGGCGGATCGGCAAGTCGGTCAACAGCCCCATGGCCAGGACGACCCAGCAGACGACCTGGTGGGTCAGCTTGCAGCTCCGGGGATTGATACGTCCGGTGTCCTGGAGGGCTTGGCGGACCGCCTCGGGCGGGATAACCTGTTCGAGTCCCGCCAGGCGATCCAGGATCCGGCCCGTGTCATCGGGCAACAGGGTGCAATGTCCTCGTGGCATGCGAGTCGCGGCCTCCTTGTGGCTTGGGTCCTGAGCAACCCCAAGTTAACAGGAGGCTGTGACTTGCGCCCATTTCAACGGTATTGGCCTTAAAGTGGGCGGCTCCACATCACGCGTGGAGGTCTTGTTGATTCCATGTGTGAGTTGTTCGTGGATCCTCTGCAAGGCTTGTTTCCATGGGGAGGAGCATTTCGTCATGGATGTGTCATCTCGGGTCGATCGTGCCGGGTCCGGGCGTCCGTGGGTTCGAATGCGCGAAACGAACCCGAGGCTGTCAAAATGGCAGTCGAACCACGAGAGGGACGGAGTTGAATTGCGCGAAACGAACCCACGAACGCCCGCATAGAGGACATCTGATCATATTGAAGGTCGATCGCACGGAACGAAGCCAATCGTCCGGTTTCTTACTGCAAGAGATCTTCGGGTCAGGTTTTGCGTCGAGGCTCACCATCAGCGGCGTCGGCCAGCGTCCCCGCGTGGCTCCCTGACCGTCGATGTCGTAGATCGTGCACAGCCGCCTCAATCCTTGATGCCGCGACTTGATTCGAGCATTCATTCTGCCTGCGGATGACTCGATGGGACGCACGCCCAGCCTGGCGGCAGTCCTGACGGGCCGGCATAATCGCAGCGAGCGGCGATTGGCAGAGTGCCAGTCTTCTTGGCGGAAGAGTCCGAGGAACGGCCATGGGTTTTTATTCGCGAGTGATCTTTCCTCGATTGTGTGAATGGATGATGAACGATTGCAGCATGGCCGATCTCCGGCGAGAAGCCCTCGCCCAGGTGGCCGGCGAGGTCCTGGAGATCGGATTCGGCACCGGGCTGAATTTGGCGTACTATCCGGATCACATCCGGGAGATCACGACGGTCGATCCGAACCCCGGCATGGGGAAGGTCGCCGCGAGGAGGGTCGAGGAGAGCAGCATCCGGGTCAACCGCCGGATGGCCGGCGGGGAGGGGTTGCCGTTCCCTGACGGGTCGTTCGATTGCGTCGTCAGTACGTGGACCTTGTGCAGCATTACGGAGGCCACCCGCGCGGTGGAGGAAATCCGCCGGGTGCTGCGGACCGGCGGGCGATTCGTCTTCCTGGAGCACGGGCTCAGCGACAAGCCGAGGGTGCGTGCCTGGCAGCGCCGGCTCAACCCCATCCAGCGGATCGTGGGCGATGGCTGCCGGCTCGACCTCGACGTCCCGGCGCTCATCAGCGGCGGGGACTTCGCCGACCTCCGGGTTGAGCGTTTCGAGATGGAGGGTGTTCCCCGGACTCACGGGACGATGTACCGGGGAGTGGCGACCCGCTGACGGGAGGGTGAGGCATATTCGGCGGGCTCATCCAAGCGAGGTGAGGACCGATCAGCGGCCCCCGAGCGATTCGCTGGCCTGGGAGAGGATCTGGACGGCCACCTGGTGCGGGCCGTAGCCGCCGGGCAGACGGACCAGGGGCTTGTCGTGCTGGACGCAGTATTGCCGGACCTCGCCGAAGGCGTGACTCGACCAGCGGATCGCCAGCAGGACGATTGCGACGTCGGCGCGGGCGATGACGGCCTCGAACGACTCGATGGACTGGTGCTCCTTGGTCTCGATCCAGATCAGGTCCTTCAGCCCCAGGGTCTTCTTCAAGGCCGCCTGGGCCTCCTGGCGGCGGATGCCGCCGATCAGCACGATGCTCCGGCCGTCGAGCAGCCGGGCCGCTTCCTTCACCTCCGCGGGCGGGACGTAGCCGGGCGCCGCCGTCGGCGAGGGCGTTCGGGTCGCCAGGAAGCGGTCGATCTCGCGGAGGACAAGGAGGAATCCCTGGGGTAGGTCGTCGCGATCGGGCAGGTCGTCGATCACGGGGAGGAGCAGGTCCCGGAAGTCGCGGTTACTCGGCGGGATCCCTTCGCCCACCGCCTCGTCCACGACCTGGATGATCGCCTGCCAATCCTCGTCCGCCCCGGCGCCTCGGCGGATCGGCTCCAGGTGCTCGCGGATGCGCTCGATCCGTTCCTTCTGCTGCCGGGACTGCTGGCCGCTCGCCGCCAGGGACTCGAGCCGGGATAACAGTCCCGGCCACCCCGACGGATCGGCCAGGTCGTCGGCCCGCATGTACCGCTTGACGTAGATGCGGTGCCGGGCGGCCGCCTCGCGAACGATCCGATACACGGCCAACTGCTCGGGGTCATCGGGTCCCCGAAGGCGCTGGAGGGACCGCCGGAGCATCGACTGGGCCTCGGCCAGCAGGGGGAGCGTACGCTCCCACTCGCCCCGGCGGCCTTCACCGCGCGGCACGAGCTGGACCACCTCGGCGAGCGCCTCGTAGCAACCGGCCACGTCGTCGAGCAGCGACAGGTCGGTCGATCCGGAGGCGTCCTGGTCGTCGAGCCAGTAGAAGCAGTCGACCAGCCGGCCGGCCCACACGACCATCTCCGGGTCCAGTTCGGCGTCCTCGATCGGGGCTTCCACCCCCTCCCAGATCCGGCGATGGCACTCCGCCTGCCAGCGTACCGCGTCGCACTTCGCCCGGCATCGCGCCCCGATGCTGTCCAGTTCGTGCTCGTCGAGGTCCGGCTCGGAGGCCGCGCCCGCGGCAGCCGGCGGCGGGATCGGGGAGGCGGGTCGGCGGCCCAGCGTCAGCTCTCTCAGCGGTTCCCGACGCGGGCCCGGATGGTCCCGCTCGCCGCCGGCCGTCGCGGCAAGCACGGTCTGGGTCTCCGCGGCGGCGGAGTCGGGCCGGGGAGCCCCGGTCGCCTCGAGGATCTCCATGGCCAGCGCCCGCAGCTCGGCGCGAAGGTCGGGATCCCGGGCGGACATCGCGATCAGGCGCTGGGACTCGGAAGCGATGAACTTCATATCCCAGCTCGACATCGGCGCCTCCAGACAACGCGGGGACCCGGCCGCAAGACCGAGACCTTCGGTCGAGGCCAGCCCTACTCCAAGCATATCCGGCCGCCGGCCGGCCGGGAACGGCTCCTGGTGATCGACGGCTCGATCGACGACCACGACGCGGACTTCTCACTCGTCGGCCCCGCCGCTCTTTACGTCTCGCCCCCCACTTGCCACTATTGACGCCAGACGGGACCGCCGCCGATGACGACCAATCCGCCCAGGGGGTTCGCATGCAGGAAGTCGCCGATCAGCTCCGGATCCTCGAGCGCGGCGTGGAGCAGATCGTCCCCGAGCCCGAGTTCCTCAAGAAGCTCGAGCGGTCCGTCCGCGAGGATCGCCCGCTCCGCGTCAAGTACGGCATCGATCCGACCGGCATCGACGTGCACCTCGGGCACACGGTCCCCTTGCGGAAGCTGCGGCAATTCCAGGAGCTGGGCCACACGGCCGTCATCATCATCGGCAACTACACGGCGCTCGTGGGCGACCCCTCGGGCCGCGACGAGACGCGAGCCAGGCTGACTCAGGACCAGGTCGAGGCCAACGCCCGCGATTACCTGGCGCAGGTGGGGCGGATCATCGACCTGGGCCGGGCCGAGGTGCACCACAACGGCGACTGGTTCTCCAGATGGTCGTTCCTCGACGTCCTCGACCTGACGCGGCGGATGACCCTGGGACAGATCTCCGCCCGCGAGGACTTCGCCAAGCGGATCGCCGAGGAGAAGCCCGTGTATCTGCACGAATGCCTCTACCCGCTGATGCAGGGTTGGGACTCGGTGGAAATCCGGGCGGACGTCGAGCTGGGGGGGACGGAGCAGCTATTCAGCCTGCTGGTGGCCAGGGACCTGCAGCAGGCCCGGGGGCAGGAGCCGCAGGTGGCCATGACCATGCCGATCCTCGTCGGCACCGACGGCGTCCGGCGGATGGGCAAGAGCCTGGGCAACTACATCGGCGTCGCCGAGTCGGCCGAGAACCAGTTCGGCAAGGTCATGAGCGTCCCCGACGAGCCGATGCGGCAGTACTTCACCCTGCTGACCGAACGGCCCATGGACGAGGTCGATCGCCTGCTGGCGCCGGGGGTCAACCCGCGGGATGCCAAGGAAGTCCTGGGCAAGGCGATCGTGGCCCAGTATCACGGGGCCGAGGCCGCCGACCGGGCCTCGGCCGAGTTCCGCCGCCGGGCGGCCGGCGAGGATCCCGAGGAGATCCCCGACGTCTCCCTCGACGCGGCCAAGCTCGACGCCGAGCATCGCATGCCGGCGTTCGTGCTGCTCAGGGAGCTCGGGCTGGAGACCAGCGGGGCGAACGCCCGCCGCGTGATCGAGCAGGGGGGGATGACCATCGGCCCGGAGCGTCGGGCGATCGCCGATCCCAGGACGCCGGTCGTCGTCACCGATGGCCTGGTCGTCCGCGTCGGCAAGCGCAAGATCGTCCGCGTGCGGATATCGTGAGGTAGGGTGCTCTCCGAGCACCGAATATGGCCGCCACAAACGAGGGAGGGCGAGGCTCCGTCCGAGCCTCTTGGGATATGGCGAATCACGGATTCGGAATCATCGGCTGCGGGATGATCGCGGAGTTCCACACGCGGGCGATCAACGAGATCGAGGACGCCCGGGTGGTGGCGGCGTGGAGCCGCAACCCGGCCAACGGCGCCAAGATCGTCGGGCTGGCCAAGGGGGGCTGTGCGGTCTTCGACGACCTGGACGCCATGCTGGCACAGCCGGGGCTCGACGTGGTCTGCGTCTGCACGCCCAGCGGCGCGCACATGGAGCCGGCGGTCAAGGCCGCGAGGGCGGGCAAGCACGTGGTCGTCGAGAAGCCGCTGGAGATCACGCTGCCGCGGTGCGACGCGATCATCGAGGCCTGCGACGCGGCCGGCGTCCGGCTCTGCACGATCTTCCCGTCGCGGTTCACCGACGCCAACCTCCGGCTCAAGGAGGCGATCGACACCGGGCGCTTCGGCCGCTTGACGCTGGGCGACACGTACGTGAAGTGGTGGCGGACCCAGCAGTACTACGACTCGGGCGGCTGGCGGGGCACCTGGTCGCTCGACGGCGGCGGGGCGCTGATGAACCAGGCGATCCACAACGTCGACCTGCTCTACTGGCTGATGGGCGACGTCGCCGCGATCACGGCGATGACCGCGACCCTGGCGCACCAGCGGATCGAGGTCGAGGACACGGCGGTCGCGACCCTGCGTTTCAAGAACGGGGCCCTGGGGACGATCGAGGCGGCCACCAGCGCCTACCCCGGGCTGCTCAAGCGGACGGAGATCCACGGCGACCGCGGCTCGGCGCGGGTGGAGCAGGACGACATCACGCTCTGGGAGTTCCAGGAGAAGATCCCGCGCGACAACGAGGTCTTCGCGGCGATGGCGGCCCAGAGCGGCTTCAAGGCCGGTGCCAGCGACCCACGCGGCATCACCCACATCGGCCATCGCGATCAGCTCGTCGACTTCCTCCAGGCGATCGACGAGGGCCGCGCCCCGCTCGTGGACGGCCGCGAAGGCCGCAAGTCGGTCGAGATCATCCGGGCGATCTACCGATCGGCCGAGAGCGGGGCACAGGTCATGCTGCCGCTGGACGAGTGAAGTTGAGGCGCAAGAACCTCCGCGACAGTGCGGGCCGGCCTTGAGAAAGACGCGGGTTGTGACGATAATCGCAGGGAGTGCGTCCATTTACGCGGTTTTGCGATCACGTCGCCCCTGTGTGGAGGCTTCGAAATCATGTCCCAAGTCACGAACGAGACCATGCCGAACGGCCGGCGGGTCCGGATCGTGTACGTCCCGGACCGCTTCCTCAATCGCTTCTGGGCGATCCTGACGTCGCTCTTGTTCCATCCCTTTTCCGACACGATCATCCGCCTCACCCGTCCTGACGATCGGGCGGAGTAAGCGCGGGGAGGGCGAAGCATGGCACGGACGCCAGCCCCGAAGGACCAGACCGAGCCTTCCGCGACACGGCCGACGGGCGAGCTGCGCCTCCCGCCGCACTTCCGGATGGTCTTCTTCACGACCGCGGGCATGACGGTGCTCTGCCTGGCGATCGGCGGCGCACTGGCCGTGTCCGGACCCGACACCGCCGCCGCTCGAGAGGTCATCAGCGGGTGCATGACGATGGCCAAGATCGGCTTCGGTGCGATCGTGGGCCTGGTCGGCGGCCGCGCACTTCGAGGCGTTTACGGCGAAGATCGCGCCGGCTCCAGGCCTCCCCAGGCCGCACCGCAGGATTAGGACGACGTTCGGACGAATGGCGACCCGAATGGAGTCTCGTGCATGCCCCGCCGCAAGATCCGCCGGCCTGTTCTGGATTACCTGGTCTATCTCTTCGTGCGCCTGGTGGTCTCGTTCGCCCAGATGCTCACGATCGAGCAATCGTATGCCCTGGCGCGATTCGTGGCCTGGGTGATCTACCGGGTCGATGGGCGGCATCGGAAGGTCGGCTGCGAGAACCTGGAGCTAGCCTTCGGCGACCGGTTCACGCCGGCCGAGCGCGACCGGATCGTCCGCGAAGTCTACCGGCACTTCTGCAGCGTTCTGATGGAGATCCTGCACACGCCGCGGAAGATGCACCTGACCAACTATCGCGACTACGTCGAGCTGGTCGGGCATGAGCCCATCCTCGACCGGTTGATCACCGGCGGCCGGCCGATGATCTTCCTCTCCGGCCACTACGGCAACTGGGAGCTGGCGGGCTACGTCTTCGGCCTGTTCGGCTTCCCGACCGTCTCGATCGCGCGGACGCTGGATAACCCGTATCTCGATCGCTATCTCCGGTCGTTCCGCGAGCGGACCGGCCAGTCGTTGATCCCCAAGTCGGGCGGCTTCGACCAGATGGTCGAGGTGCTCCGGGCCGGCCGCGTGCTCTGCTTCCTCGCCGACCAGGACGCCGGCCAGCGCGGGCTCTATGTCGAGTTCTTCGGCCGGCCCGCCTCGACCCACAAGGCCATCGCGCTCTTGGCCATCGAGCACCGGGCGCCGGTGGTGGTCGGCGTCGCGCGGCGGGTCGGCCCCGGGTTCCGCTACGAGATCCGCTGCGAGGACATCATCGACCCCGCCGACCTCTCGGGCACGGCCGACGACGTCCGGCTCTTGACCCAGCGGTTCACCTCGGCCCTCGAACGCCTGATCCGCCAGGACCCGACGCAGTACCTCTGGCTCCATCGACGATGGAAGCATCAGCCCAAGGCCCGGACGGCCCGGACGCCGGGGATCGCGGCGGATGACGATGGAACCCCGTCCGATCAAACCGTGCAGCCGAGCAGCACGTGATCGGCCGCCCGGGCCATCAGGGCGAGCATCCAGTAGCCGGCGACGCCACGGCCCAGCCGATCGAGCCAGGTGGGCTCCGCCCGCCACGGCCGCCGGCCGAGCACCACCCAGAGGAGCAAGCCGGCGAAGACCGCGTCGGCGGCGAACGGGATCCTCTCGCCGCCGATCCACCAGATCTCCAGTCGTACGACGGCATACGTCGCGAGGAGGAGGCAACCCCCGACTCCGGACTGACGGACGAAGTGTCGCCAGGAGGGCCGCGGTTGTCGCAGCGCCAGGATCAGGACGGCGGGGACCAGGTACCCCAACAAGAAGGGCCAGGGCGCCAGGAGGTTGTGGATCGCGACGTGCAGGTCCATCCAGCCCATCCATCGGGGGCCCGGCATGGTCCAGGTGGTCGCGCCGGCGAGGTCGTAGGCGACGCGGCACAGGTCGCGCAAGGCCCGAGGCACGGTGACGAAGTAGCCGGGCATGATCGAAAGCCAGAGAGCGAGCGCGGCGACGAGGATCATCCCGTCGATCGTGTTGAACCGACGCACCAGCCTGGACTCATCGACCATCATGGAAGGTTCCCCTCAACGAGTGTCCGGCTCTCTCCTCACGGCGGTCATCGCGAGTCGAAGGTCCTCTTGGGCCCGTCCTCGCCGATCTGCACGGTGAAGCGCGACCCGTCCGGCTCGACGACGACCCGGATGATCGTCCCGCCGGCCTGGTCCTTGTTGGCGATCAGCGAGGCGTCGGTATTGTCCTCGGGAGCCGTCGCCACGTTGCGGTGGAGCTGATAGGCGGCCTGGATCGTCGGGATCGACCGGAGCCGCTTCACCGTCTTCGGTGCGCCGCCCTTGGTCGGGCCATTGTTCATGATCGCCACGGTCGGGGCGATCGTCTGGACCAGCGTGGGGTGGTTCGAGATGTCCATCCCATGATGCGTCACTTGATATAGGTTGACCTTGCCGATCAGGTCGACCGGGCAAATCAGACTCTTCTCGACGTTCCAGGTCAGGTCGCCGGCGTCGAAGAACTGGAAGCCGCCCAGGCTGAAGAGGATCGCCAGGCTCCGGGCGTTGTCGGACTTGTTGACCGGCTGGTCGGGTGGAGCGGAGCTGCAGAGGGGGTTCAGGGGGACATCACGACCGCCCCAGCGCCGGACGGGATCGATCACCCGGCCGCCGGAGGCCAGGACGAGGGCCTCGACTCCTTTCAGCGGCAAAGTGTCGCCCCGCTTGAGGGCCTTGCGCTTTCCCCGGCTGGCGGCGCGATAGGCGATCCCCAGCGGGTCGTTGGGTTTGGGCCCATCGGGGAAATCCAGCCCGGGGGTGTCGTCCTCCTCGAGCCCCCGATCCCAGAAATGGTCGATCCGGACCAGGCGGGAGAGTCCCTCGACGCCCCCGAAGTGGTCCATATGCCAGTGGGTGGTCACGAGGTGATCCAGGTGATCGCAGCCGGCCAGGTCCTTGAGGACGTGGACGATCCGCTTGGGGTCGCGGTCCTCCCGGCCCGGCCAGCCCGAGTCGATCAGGATCGACTCGCGATCGGGGGTCACGACGAGCGTGGCGGCGCCGCCCATCACGTCGATGAAGTCGATCTCGAGCCCACGCGGCCGATCGGGCGTCTGACCGGCCGCCCCGGACGCCCAGACCGGCGCGGTCAGCACGAGAAGAAACCACGGCCGGATTCGTCGCACCATCATGGTCGTTCTCCCCATGGCGAGCCTCATTTCGACACGATTCATCCATTCCTGCCCGGAAGCCCGATCCGCCCGGCGGCTCCCGGATGGACGTTCAATCAGCGAACGGCCGATCCCACGAGCCTCGGCCCATCGTGCCTGATCGACGTCCCCGAGGCAAGTGGGCGGCTCTCGAGCGCGGTGCCCGGGGGACCCGCCGATCGTCTCGGTGGCTCAAGGCGCATCCTTATGCATCTTTGAGATTTTTTTTCTTATGTAACTCGATGGATCGTGGCGACTTAGCGCAGGGCCTTCCCCAAATCTTCCTCGTCGGGTTCTCCAATACCGAAAGACTTTGTATAATGAATGTGTCGTTCGCGGTCCCCGTCGTTCTGCTAGCGAGGAGCGGGTAGGGGCCCGAGATCGCCGCCGAAGCCGCCATAAGTTGCGGTCGAGCTCGTTGCCGTTTTCGATCCGCCTGCGGTTGTGCGCTCCCGGTACGTCCGAGCCCCATTGGCTGGCTTGTTCGAGCCTTCGTCGTCCCTGTAAGAATGCAAGGATTCGCTCTTTCTCCACAGGGAGTGTTTCCATCATGGCCGATAGCACCATCCTCACGGTTACGGGCGACGAACCATTCCTCAGTCTCTTGCGCAACCAGATCCACGATCAGATCGCCGGTCCCAGCCGGATGGTTGTCGCCGCGACGATTGACGAAGCTTGTTCGCTGTTGCCCATGGCCCATCCCCGACTGATCGTGGTGCACTGGACCAACCACGGTCGACACCTGGAAGACCTCAACCGGCTGCTCTGGGCAACCACGGTCCTGGCACGCCAGGTGCCCGTGCTGGTGATCGCCGACCGATATCGCATCGATCAGGCGACGATGCTCTATCGCATGGGAGTCAGGGAATACATCAGCCGGACCCATCACGCCGATCAGTTCGGCCGGATCCTCAAATCCTACCTCCGCCATGCTCCGCTCTCCGATCCGCGCCCGGCGGCTTCGGCCGACGAGGCCGCTCAAGCGGCCAATGCGTGGTCCACGACGACGCGGAGCGCGACAGCGCAAGTGGTTTGAGACCTCGTGAGACGGAGTTGGCAGCGCCCGCGCCGACCTCCTCTCCCCGTCGGGGCGAGGGCGACCGCCCTCTCCTCCGCCGCGCTCGATCCCTTCGGTGGAGGGATCACCCTTCCCCTTCTCCCCGCCGGGGAGAAGGTGCCCGGAGGGCGGATGAGGGGACGGAGCCGACCCGCGACTCGAAGACCCCTCACCCGATGCGCCTTCCCTTTGGCGTTCGGGCGAGGGTGACCGTCCCCCGATCGGATCACTCACCAGCGACGTCATGGCGCGAGACGGGTTCGATCCCCATCCGCGCGCGGCCGGCGCGCACCTCGTTCAGCCGCCTGCGGTACTTGGCGTACAGTTGGGTGTGCCGGCTCTCGGGGCGGACCGGCTGGCCGTCGATGAAGAGCGACAGCACCGTCGTGGTCGGCTGGAGGATATGCCCGGCGGTGATGACGAGGTTGGCCCGTCTCCCCGGTTCGATCGATCCGACCTGATCGGCGATGCCCAGGATGCGGGCCGGCGCCATCGTGACCGACCGGAGGGCCACGTCCTCGGGCAGACCGAAGGCGACCGCGGCGGCCGCCTCGAAGGGCAGGTTGCGGGTCGCGGTCGCCTCGCTGGGTCCGTCCGGGCCGGACTGCGACCGGATCGCGAACTCGACTCCGGCGGCGTGCAGCTTCGCCGGCGCGGCGTAGACCGCATCGTAGGGGTCGTGCTCCCTCCGGGGCAGGCGGAGCGTGCCGGTCAGCAGGACCGGGACCTTGGCCTTCTGGATCGCCTCGACGACCTTCCACGCCTCGCCGGCCCCGGAGATGGCCGCCTTGAGCTTCAGCTCGCGGGCGAGTTCCAGCGCGTCGAGGATCTCGACCCGCTGGTCGGCGTGGAGAATCACGAGCTTCTTGCCCCGAGCGTAGGGGACCAAGGCCTCCAGGCGGGGATCGGGCGCCGGGGGCGACTCACCGCGCTGTCGGGCCCCGAGCAGCACGTCGTCGTAGGCGATCGCCTTGCGGAAGATCTGCTTGATCTTGTCGAGCTGATCCTTCCGCCGCGCATTGGGATCGGCCTGATCGCCGCCGCCCGCGGCCGGCCCCTGTCCCGGCGGCCGGCCCGGCGGTCCGAACGGTCGCCGGTCGGGATTGCGAACGATGAACGCCGGGATCCTCACGTTGAGCGCCGCGGAGTCGGCGATCACCAGCTCGCGCGGGACCCAGCCGTTCAGGTCGATCACGCAGCCCTGGCCGGAGATCAAGCCGCCGGTGGGCTCGACGAACGTCGTCAGGATGCCGTTGGCCCGCGTGACCGGGATGTGCTCGGTGTCGGGGTGCAGGGCCGTGCTGGTCCGCAGCTCGGGCTGGAACTGCGCGGCGTCGGCGTAGTCGTGGGTCTCGCTCAGGCTGCTGATCTCGGTGAGCCCCACGGTCGAGCCGGCGTCGACCAGGCCCGGCCAGACATCCAGGCCGTTCAGATAAATCGTCTGGGCGTCTGGCGGGATCTTCACCGAACCGGCCGGTCCGACCGCCACGATCTTGCCGTCGGCGACGACGACGGTCCCTCCCTCGATGTCGGGGCCGGAGATCGGGTGGACATGGGCGCCTAACAGCGCGAAGACCCCCTTGGGCTGCGCGGCGACCTCGATCGAGCGCGGCCGCAGCGACTCGGGGGCCTGGGGCATCTTCGAATGATCGCCCGGCCGCGAGAATGGCTTGCCGCCCGGCTCGCGACGCTGGAAGAACACCTCGCCGTCGATCAGCGCCAGCTCGCATCGCGCGAACGCGTCGAGCGGGTGCGCGTCGAACAGCACGATGTCCGCGTCCTTGCCGACCTCGATCGAACCCAGCCGATCCTCCAGGCCCAGCTCCCGCGCCGGGTTGAGGGTGATCATCGCCAGCGCCTGCGCCTCGGAGACCCCGCCGTACTTGACCATCTTGGCCGCCTCGAGGTTGAGGTGGCGCATCAGCTCGGCGTCGTCGCTCTTGATGCAGACGTTCGCCCCGGCCTCGGTCAAGAGGGCCGCGTTGAACGGGATCGCGTCATACGCCTCGACCTTGTAAGCCCACCAGTCGGAGAACGTCGAGGCGCTGGCGCCGTGCGCCGCGATCTCGGCGGCCACCTTGTAGCCTTCCAGGACGTGCTGGAGCGACTGCACGCGCACGCCGTACTTCTGCGCCGTGCGGAGCAGCATCAGGATCTCGTCGCTGCGATAGCAATGGCTGTGGATGCGGATCTTGCCGTCGAGGATGCCCGCCAGCGCCTCGAGGCGCAGGTCCACCCGCGGCGGGGGCATCGGCCGGTTTCGCTCGCCTGCGGCTCGCTGCGGGGCGCGGGCGCGCTCGCCTGCGGCTCGCTGCGGGGCGCGGGACGCGGGACGGGAGAAGACCGGCCCTCCCCGCTCCCCGAACCCCGCTCCCCGCTCCCCGAGCGGTACGCGTCCCACATCTCGCGATAGGCCTTCGCTTCCTCGAAGGACTTCTCGATCACCGCCTCGACGCCCATCCGCGTGTTCGGGAACCGCCGGGGCGAGCGCGTGACGTTCTCGCCCAGGGCGAATTTCACCCCCTGCGGGCCCTCGCGGACGATCAGCTCGCGGCCCGGCTTGCCGTATCGCAGCTTGGCGACGGCATCCTGGCCGCCGATCGTGTTGGCCGAGCCGTGGAGCAGCCGCGCCGTGGTCGTCCCGCCGGCGAGCGCCCGGTAGATCGCCACGTCGTCGCCCGTGACCACGTCCTTGACCCGCACCTCGGGGACGACCGAGAGGCTCCCCTCGTTGACGCCGCCCTGGACGGCGATGTGCGAGTGCGTGTCGATGATCCCGGGCATCGCCACCAGCCCGGCCGCGTCGATGACCGTCACGCCCGACGGTGCCGTCACGTCCTTGCCCACCGCCTTGATCTTCCCCTTCTCGACCAGGATCGAGCCCTTGGGGATCGTCCCCTTGGTCACGGTCAGGATCGTGGCGTCCTTGATGAGCACGCTGCCCCCGGTGTGGAGCGCCGGCTTGCGATCCTCGTCCAGCTCGCTGGCCACGTCAACAAACGGCGGTGCTTCCGCTTTCTTGGCCTCGGCCTTGGTCGCGGCCTTCCTGGGCTCCTCGGGCTTGGGCGCGACCTTCCTGGGCTCCTCGGGCTTGGGCGCGACCTTCCTGGGCTCCTCGGGCTTAGTGGCGGCCTTCTTCATCTCCCCGGACGGAACCGTGCCCGGCTTGGCCGGCTCGGCCTTGGGCGATTGCGACTTGGATTGGTCGGGCTTGGCAGCCGCCTGTGGTTTTGCCGGCGTCTCCGGCCTGGAATCCGGGGCGGTCCCATCGGGTTGGTCCTCCTCGCCGGGCTTCTCGGTGCCCTCGCCGCGCCGGCCGCGGAACCCGCCGCCCTTGGCCTTGGCCTTGGCCCGGGCCGGATCCTCGGGCTTGACCTCGAACTTCAGGCCGTCGATCAGGACGTAGCGCACCTTGGCCCGTTCTTCGTTGAACGGCGCCGTCATCACGATCACATGGCCGAGCTTGCCGGGCTCGAGCGTGCCGAGGCGCCGCTCGACGCCCGCGATGGCGGCGGCGTGGGTCGTGAGCGCCGCCAGGGCGTCATCGGGCTTGAGACCTTCGCCGAGGACCTTGCGCAGGTTGGCCGGCACGTCCTCCAGCCGCGTCACGCCGTCGGTGGCGAAGGCGAACGGGATTCCCTCCTTGGCCAGGGCGGCCGCGGTGGCCAGTTGTTCCTTCCACTTCGCCTTGCGGTGGGCGAGCACGCGGAGCGGCTCGTCGCGCTCGGCGGCGGCCTTCTTGCGGTATTCCGGCTCGGTGGGGACCCTGGGCTCCTCGGGGACGTTCAGCCGTAGGACGACGGGCACCTTGTACGCCTTGAGCCGGTCGGCGGCCTTGGCCGCCTCGCGACCGCCGACGATCACGACCGAGGTGCCGAATTCCTCGGCGAGGTCGAGAGCCCGGTGGATCTCGTCGCGCGAGTTCGCCTCCCACCAGACGGCGAGCTTCTTCGATTTGGCCGCCTGGAGGGCACGCAGCGCCGGGTCGAACGGGGGCTGCGGGCCGCCGTGTTTCTGGACGAAGGCGTCGAGCTCCTTGAGGTGATCGGCGTCGAGCATGGCCTGGCGGAGATGAGCGATCGAGCCCATCAGCACGCGGGGATAGGGGTTCTCGACGGGGCCGGCTTGCTCGCCGCCGCCCATCCGGCGCCGGCCCTGACCGGGCGTCGGTCCGGGCTGCGGCGTCTCCGTGCGGGGCGTGGCTCCGGCCGGTTCGAACGGCGGCGCCAGGTTGATGTGCAGGGCCACGGGCGCGGCGACGATCGCCTCGCGGCGGGGCAGGCCGCTGAGGCTGACCAGCGCGCTCTGGCCGGTCGCGATGGCGCCGGCGGGGGCCGAGTGGAAGTCGGTGAAGCCCAGCCGCCGACGCGGCTCGGCCAGCCCTTCGGTCAGGTCGAGCACGCCGGCGACTTCGAACTCGGGGGTCAGCCCGCGCCGGTTATCGGCCGGCGTCGAGGCCAGGGGCGACTCGGCTAGGTCGACCAGGCGGCCGCGCCCGGTCGCCGACCGCTCGACCCCGGCGCGCTGGCCGACGGTCGTATACAGGTCGATGAACCCGGGGTAGACGACCAGGCCCTTGCCCTCGATCGTCTCGGCGTCGTAGGGGATCGTCACTTCCTTGTCCGGCCCGACCGCCTCGATCACCCCGCGCCGGAGCACGATCGTCCCCGGCTCGAAGACCTTCCCCGGCGCGGCGACGACCTTCGCGCCCGGATCGCATACGCCGCCGGGTACGGCCCGGCCCCCAGCGTCGTCGTGGGATCATCGGCGGCCAGGCCGAATCCCACCAGGACCAACAGCCCCAGCCCGACGGCCGATATTCGCCATCGCCAGCCGATCCCGACCCGCCGCAAGCGCCCCATGATGTGCATCCTCGAAGAGGTGTCGTCGCCCCCGACCGCCAAGTCATCGGACATCTCGCGGATTATATAGGCTCGATGAGCGGGAAGCGATCCGGGACTGCACGCGCCGCGCGATCTCCTCGTAAAGCTGTGTGTACTCCCGGGCGCTGTGCTCCCAGGACCAGTCCTGACCCATGCCGGTCCGCATCAGCTTGACCCAGGCGTCGCGATGGGGCCAGAGCGCCAGGGCCCGCTCGATCGTCTGCCAGAGGGCCTCGGCGGTCGGATCGGTGAAGCAGAAGCCGGTGGCCGTGCCGTCGGCGAGGGTCTGGGGGTTGGCGTTGACGACGGTATCGGCCAGGCCCCCGGTGGCGCGGACGATCGGCACGGTCCCATGCGCCAGGCTGTAGAGCTGGTTCAACCCGCAGGGCTCGAACAAGCTCGGCATCAGGAAGAGGTCGGCGCCCGCCTCGATCTGGTGGGCGAGTTTGTCATTGAAGCCCAAGAAGGCGGAGCACCTCCCTGGATAGCGACGAGCCAGGTTCTCGAGGAGGGCGTGATACTTGGGGTGGCCGACCCCCAGCACGACGAGCTGCACATCGCGGGCGAGCAGCCGGTCGGCGAGCTCGGCGACGAGGTCCCATCCTTTCTGATGGTCGAGTCGGCCGACCTGGGCGAAGAGCGGCACCTCCGGGCGCCGGTCGAGCCCGGCATGTTCCTGGAGCCACGCCTTGCAGTGCGCCTTGCCGTGGACCACGGTCGCGGCGTCGTAGGGCTCGGCGAGCATCGGCTCGTGGGGAGGGGTCCAGACCTCCGTGTCGATCCCGTTGACGATCCCGTGCAGGTCGGCGTGACGGTCCCGCAACAGGCCGTCCAGCCCGTTGCCGTACCGGTGCGTCTGGATCTCCTGGGCGTAGGTCGGGCTGACCGTGCTGAGCAGGTCGGCGAAGACCAGGCCGCCCTTCATGAAGCAGACCTTGCCGTGGAATTCGAGCTGGCGCCAGTTGAACAGGTGCCAGTCCAGCCCGGTCACCGCCATGTCCCAGTGCCAGAACAGCCCGAGATACGCCAGATTGTGGATCGTCAGCAGGGTCCCGGCCTTCGCCAGCTCGGGCACGTTGCGGTACAGAGTGCGCACGTAGGCCGGGATCAGCCCGGTTTGCCAGTCGTTGCAATGGATCACGTCGGGCCGCAGCCGCAAGGCCCGGATGGTCTCCAGCACGGCGCGCTGGAAGAAGACGAAGCGCTCGCAGTTGTCGTCGAAATCCGTCACCCCGGTGCCGTAGAGGCCGTCGCGGTCGAAATAGCCGGGCTGATCGATGAGATAGGCCACGACGTCGGAGCCGGGCAATCGCGCCTCCCGCACCCGGCCGTCGACGACCCGGGCCCCGATCGGGATGTGCAGGGTCAGGTCGGTGTCGGCCAGTTCCAGGCCGGCCGCCCGGGCGCGGCGATAGCAGGGGAGGAACAGGACCGCGCGGTGCCCCTGCTTCTCCAGCGCGCGGGGCAGGGCACCCGCCACATCCGCCAGTCCGCCGGTCTTGGCGAACGGCACCGCCTCGGAGGCCACCAGGACCACGTCCACCGCGATTCAGACTCCCGTATCCACCGCGCCGGCCGCGATTTCCGTCGCCCCGAGGTGAAATGTAGGCATCGATCCGGATCATGGCCGGCCGGGTCATCCCGGAGATCCGCCACCGACCTCACGCTTCGACCCGATGCACGCGCGCAGTCTAACCGTTGGGGGCACGGCGGTCCAGTCTCCGCCGCGTCCGGTGATGACCGGACGCCGAGGTGCCGACGTGCCAGCGCGGGGTCTCTCTAATGGGGCCGTCGCCAGGCGCGTAATCGTCAGCCCCAGTCCCAGTCTGGATGGGTTACCGCACGCCGCTGCCGCGTCGGGGTCGCACCCACGCTCAATCCTCGAGGCCCAATTCCTGGAGCGACCGCGCCTCCAGCAGCTCCAGGGTCAGCGCCTCGAGCCGCTCGGGGCTCAGGCTATCGAGGCGCTGCAGGCCACCGGGACTCAACGGACCGAATCGGGCCTCGAGCAGCTTCTGGAGTGTCGTCCGCTGGCCCAGTTGCAGCCCCTTCTCGAATGTCGTCGCCGCTCGTTGCAAGCCCTCTTGCACGCCCTTCTCGAATGTCGTCGCCGCTCGTTGCAAGCCCTCTTGCACGCCCTTCTCGAATGTCGTGATGGCCATGGCTTGAGCCCCCTGATAGCGCTCGGTCCGAAGCAGCGCCTCCAATTCTTGCGCTGCGCCTCGTCCAGTGTCGCGTACGCCTCCAGGCAGTCCAGCAGCAGGTACCGCCGATAATCATTCTCCCGCGCCTCGGCCAGCCGTCGCAACGCCTCGGCATACAGCGCCGCCCGCCGCGCCGCCGGCACGCGCATCAAGGCCGTCAGTGCCACGCCCAGCAGCGACTCCCCGGCCACGTACTGCTCGCCCTCGAGCCCCGGCAGCCCGACGTAGGCATAGGTGAAGTACAGAAGCCGATGGTCCCAGTACGTCTCCTCGTAGACGTCCCAGCCGATTCCGTCGAGCCCCACCCGCAGATACAGCGCGATCGGCAGGACCGGCAAGCCGTGCCGGCGGCGGAGCTGCTCATAATAGGCGAACATCCGGGGCCGGAGCGGCGCCGCCGTGTCGCGGGATTCGATCTCGACGTGGATCAGGGTCAGCCAGCAGTCGGCCGCCTCTCCCGCGCCCGCGGCCGGCGGAGGCACGCCGGGGCGTAGCGGCAAGCGGGCGACCAGGTCGAGGGAGCGGCGCTCGCCCCGCGGCGGATCGGTGAAGACCTCCTGCTCGAGCCAGTCGACGCGCGCGAAGTCGAAGCGGTCGGCCCAGCGGGGGAAGAACGTCTGGAAGAACTCGGCGAAGAAGGCCTTCAGGAGTGACTTGAAGCGTTGGTCATGGTCTTCCATGGCGAGCCCCTCGTCCGACGCCTCGGGCCCGTCTTCGGGCCGCGTTGAGCGGCGAGGAATTCTGCCACATCAGCCACCGGCCGACAAGTCGAGGACCGCGGTCGTTTGCGAGCCGGCGCCGGGTCGCTGCAACCCAGAGTCTTCGGCTCATGAGCCCACAACCCCCGGCTGGCCCGGTGCGGGGGCACGGCATGCCGATGAACGGAGACGCAGGGTTTCCCGCTTGTCGGGTCCAGTGGAGAGAACGGCCGCCCGTCTCAGGGGACGATCATCTCCCAAGGCTGGGCATCAACGAACCGGGCGAGATGCCCCACATTGTCAGTGGCCACCGTCACGATATCTCCCACCCCCGCGGACAGGATCGCCTGGGCGGCCAGGATCACGTCACCGTCCAGCGCGTCAGGCGGGGCCGTCGGGAGTCCTGCGAGGCGGGCCGCCGCCCATAACTCGGCCGCCTTGAGCATCACGTCCGTGGTGATCGGGGCATAATCGAATCCGATCTTCAGTCGATCGAGCCGCGCGAGGCCCGACGTCGAGCCGGCGTGGATCAGCTTACGTCGCTCCTCATAGTCGCAGATCTCCGGGATGAAGACGCGGACACCGGCCGCCAACAGGTCCCTGGCCCACCGCTGGCACTGGACGGCCCGGGGAGTGCCACGCGGGTTGGCGACCATCCCCAGCGTCCCGGTGTCGAGGAAGACCAGCCGCATCAGCGGAACCGCCTGCGGGAGGAAAGCGGTTCCTCGTCGATGGAGGTCATCAGCGCCTCGAGGGTGGCGCGTTGCTCCTCTTCATCGCCCATCTCGGCGACCTCATCGAGTGCCCGGATTGCTTCGGCATTCCGCTGGAGGATCTGCTCCTCCGTCATGGGGAGTGCCCGGCCGTGGATATCGACCGAGCGATAAGGCGAGACGGGCTCGGGGGCAATCGCCATCGCTTCAACCCTCCTACTCTGTATGAACCGGTCAGCATCATCGCATGCGACGAGCACCCGGCGACCGGTGTGGTCGCTCTGGATCAGGCCGGAGCCAAGCGGCCAGCGGTCGGCCTTTCTCGAGTGGGCCCGGAACGCAATCACCTCGGCGAACTGTTGCAATGGACCGATCTTGCCCGCCGGTCGTCCCATTCTGGGCGTCGGTCGGTGGCTTCCAGGCAACGCCTGGGAGCCAGGGTCCAGTATAGCCGATGAGAAGCCTCGGGTGGACTGGAGTGGGCTTCCTTGTTCAACGGAGAAGGCAAGAAGAAGCCATTCAACTCCGGCGTGGCCACTCCGTTGTCCCTGATCCGAAGTGTGAAGACGCAATAGGCCGTTGTATTAAGTGCATGCATTCGATCGCGTTTTGGGTCGCGACGAAAGGCGACCGGTCTCTCCTCCTCGCGGCTCCGCCGGGCTGCTCCGGCTACGACCGGCTGGGCTCCGCCCCGCGGCTCCGCCGCTCTGTCGGGCGAGCCTCCGCGACCCGTCGTCACTCTTCGCTTGGGCTCAACGGACGGAATGGACTCGGGCCAGGCGAATGCCCAGGAGGAGGCTCCGGAACCTCGGCACGTTCCCGTCGCGGCTCGCCGACCGGGCGATGTAACCGCTGGGGCATGGCGGTCCAGTCTCCGCCGGATCCCAGTGACGGCATGGCCGGGTGGAGAGACCGGAGTGCCGGCACGAGGCCCCGTCCGACCGGGCCGTCGCGGCGAGGGGACGGCGCCGTGGATCAATCCTCCAGGCCCAAGTCCTCGAGCGACCGCGCCTTCAGCAGCTCCAAGGCCAGCGCCTTGAGCTGCTCGGGGCCCAGGCCCTCGAGCTGCTGCCGGGCACCGGGACTCAACGGACCGAAGCGGGCCTCGAGCAGCTCCCGGAGCAGCGTTCGCTGGCCTTGTTGCAGGCCTTCGTGCAGACCCTTCTCGAATGTCGTGATCGCCATGGCTCGGACACCCTCATATCGCTCGGTCTGGAGCAATGCCCCCAATTCCTGCACCTGCGCCTCGTCCAGGGTCGCGTAGGCCTCCAGGCAGTCCAGCAGCAGATACCGCCGATAGTCATTCTCCCGCGCCTCGGCCAGCCGCCGCAACGCCTCGGCGTGGACCGACGCCCGCCGCGCCGGCGGCACGCGCATCAGGACCGTCAGCGCCACGCCCAGGATGTGCTCCCCCGCCACATACTGCTCGCCGGGGAGCCCCGGCAGCCCGACGTAGGCATACCTGAACGATAACAGCCGCTCGTCCCAGTAGGTCTCCTCGTAGACGTCCCAGCCGATCCCGTCGAGCCCCACCCGCAGGTAGAGCGCGATCGGCAGGACCGGCAAGCCGTGCCGGCGGCGGAGCTGCTCATAATAGGCGAACATCCGGGGCCGGAGCGCCGCCGCCGTGTCGCGGGATTCGATCTCGACGTGGATCAGGGTCAGCCAGCAGTCGGCGGGCTCAGCCGTTGCCGGTGCCGGCGGCGATACGCCGGGCGCAGGGGCAAGCGGGCGACCAGGTCGAGGCAGCGGCGCTCTCCCCGCGGCGGGTCGGTGAAGACCTCCTGCTCGAGCCAGTCGACCCGCGCGAACTCGAAGCGGTCGGCCCAGGCGGGGAAGAACGTCTGGAAGAACTCGGCGAAGAACGCCTTCAGGAGCGACTTGAAACGTTGGTCATGGTCTTCCATGGCGAGCCCCTCGGCCAACGCCTCAGGTCCGTCTTAGAGCCGCGATGGGTGCCGGGGGATTGTGCCGCGCGAAACGCCGGCCGACAAGTCGAGGACTACGGCCGCTTGCGAGTCGGCGCCGGGTCGCTGCAACGAGGAGCGCCCCGGATTCCTTCATGGCGCGGCCGGGACCCGGACCACCCGGAACCCCAGCCCGCGGCTCCGATACCCCGGCACTCGCCTGACGCGATGCGCCGAACGGTAGGATCTGGCGGAGTTTTCCCAGCCACCGCCGCGGATGACCCGTCCGATAGCCGATGAGCGGTCGCCCGGTTCAAGGAACCATCTGAGCCCGTCCCGCCTGACGAAAGTCTGGCTGAGTGTCCCAGTGGCCGACGAGGGGCCATTCGGATCAGGCGTCAGCGGCCCCAGCCGTCGGTAATACTCCGCATCATAATTGTCGAGACACCACTCCCAAACATTGCCATTCATATCATATAGACCGAATGCATTCGGATGCTTCTGGCCCGCCCCGTGGGTCTTGGACTGCGAGTTGTCGCCATTCCAGGTGTACTCACCTAGGTCCACCGCGTCGTCGCCGAAGCTGTATCGGGTCGTATGGCCCGCCCGACACGCGTACTCCCATTCCGCCTCCGTCGGGAGCCGATATCCGTCGCCACCCGACGGCTTCTCCGCGGGGGACCAGTCGTATGGCTTCAGCCCCTCCCGCGCGCTCAGCTTGTCGCAGAACGCGAGCGCGTCGTTCCAGGAAACCATCTCCACGGGAAGATCGCCCGATCCCTTGAAATGGCTCGGCGTCTCGCCCGTCGCGGCCTTGTACTGAACTTGCGTGACCTCGCACACGCCCATGTAGAACGGACGTGTGATACGGACCCGGTGTTGGGGCTTCTCGAGGAAGAATGCATCATGGTCGGAATCCGGCGAGCCCATCATGAACTCGCCGGCAGGGATGAGGACCAGCTTCATCCCGATCGAGTTGGTGATCAGCTTCCGCGGATTGTCCGGCACCGTCGGCCGGACATTCCGCGGATCTGCCGGCTTGACCACCGCCGGGGTGACCTTCGGAATCGCCTCGGCCTTCGCGGGTATGTCTTCGGGTCGCATCAACTCACGAATCTCGACCCGATCGAATTCCGCCCGCTTCTTCCCGAGCCCAGCGACTCCGAGTTCCAAGCCGGCGGGGGTTATGTCGTAATCAAACCTCACAGGGGTGCAAACTTGAGCACCATTGACGAAGATCATGAGCTCGCGGTGTCTCATGAGCAGCAGAAGCCTATTGAATTCGCCCCCCGGCCTGATCGCTGGGTGCATGATCGGGCCCATTCTGGGGTCGATTCGACGGAAGGCCTTCGCCCTCGGGAAAGGATCGGGTTCGAGGAAAAGTTGTGCTTTTGTGTTGATCTTGATGAGGAATCCGCGTCCGACGTTACTGTGGACGATCACTAACCATTCGCCCGTCGTGCGCGGATCTTGTCTCAAGACTCGGGCCACGACCTCACAGGTACCGTCGGACGGGATGCCGTGGATGTCGTAAGCGAACCATTGCCCATCCGCCCCATAGACGAAGAACACGCCGTCAGATTCGCCGTGATTGGGATTGTGAGGCATGCCAAGCTGTTTGAGCAAGCCGGTTTGACGTTTGTTAAATTCGTTAACATATAAGAGACGAGGGGGCGATAAGGACCTTTTCTCCGCCGGTTTCCGAGGTGTGGCGGGGGGCGTCCCTCGCTTCACCGCAGGCACCAAGGCGGGACCCTCGACGGCACTGCCGGTTGCGCCTCTTTTGTCGGCCGCCTCCAGCGGCAGGTCCGGCAGGCCATGCCAGGGTATTTCTCCTTCTTCCTCGTAGCCAGCAGGGCGATCATCGGCTTTGTCCTTCACCGAAGGCGAGGCGACAAGAGGCACCATTCGCATGGTGAACACTTCCTTCCCTCCCGCCCGGACGGCGACCTCGTCACCGGACACCTCCAGTCCATCCTTCTTCACGCTGACCTTGTGCTTTCCGGCGGTGACCGAGATGACCGCGGGCTTGCCGCCGCCCGGCCAGGTGACGGAGACCTCCTCGCCGTCGATGAAAACCGCGGCATCTTTCGGGAGGTTCACCAGCTCGATGGTCCCGTTGGAGGTCTTGACCCTGACAACCACCGCCCAGGCGACGAAGAGCGCGAGCAGCAACACCCCGCCGACCAACGACGGCCAGATCCACCGGGGCCGCAGCGTCGGTGCAATGGCTGGCGTCTCATCCCGGGCGCGCTGTGTCCCTCGCCGATCGATCGAGCTGCTCCATTCCGTTGCGGGTGCCGACGGCCTGGCCACCCCCTCCTGTGGGGCCATCGGTCCCGCGTCAATCGTTACCGGTTGGCTCGGCGTGGAGGCGACTCCCGGCACCGGCCGATCCGAGCCCGATTGATCGGCGTGGGACGCTTCCGCTTCTGGACCCTGGAAGGCCAGGTTCCCCTTCTTGCAGAATGGGGCCAACGCCCGGGCGACTTCCTTCGGTTCCTGGAAGCGACGCTTCGGCTCCTTGGCCATCATCTTGGCCACCAGGGCCGCCAGCTCGACCGGCACCTCCGGGCGCTTCAGGTTCAGCGGCATCGCCTCCATCGAGTGGTGCGCCTGAAGGATGTCGTAGAGGCATGTCCCCTGGAACGGCGGCTCGCCGGTGAGGAGATAGTACAACGTGCAGCCGAGGCTGTAGATGTCGGCGCGGATGTCGGCCCCACGCGCGTTGCTGATCTGCTCCGGAGCGATGTAGGCGGGCGTGCCGAGCATCTGACCCTCGTGGGTCAGCCCACCGTCGACTTCCCCCTCGATCCGGACCTTGGCCAGCCCGAAGTCGAGGACCTTGATCAAGGCGCGGTTGCCCTGGCGGGCGAGCATCATGTTGCCCGGCTTGATGTCCCGATGGACCATGTCGTGCTCGTGCGGCGTGCTGCAAGCCGAGGGCCGCCTGATGCACGTAGTTGCAGGCATGGGCGATCGGCAGCGGCCCCCTGGCCTTGACCAGCCGGGCCAGGTCGAGGCCCTCGACATACTCCATCGCCAGGACGAGGCTCTCGCCGATCCGGAGGGCCGAGTAGGCGGTGACGATATTCGGGTGATGCAGCCGGGCCGCGTGGCGGATCTCGGCGAGGAAGCGATCGATCGCGTCGCCGCGGTCGATCAGGTGACTACCGACGACCTTGAGCACTTCCATCCGCCCCATGAGCCGGTTCCGGGCCAGGTAGACCACTCCCATGCCGCCCCGGCCCAGCTCGCGGGTGATCTCGTAATCGGGATGATCGGCGAGCCCCGGGGGCAACGTGCCGGCCGGGGGCGGTGCCGGCGAACCGTCGGCTCCCGCGGCCAGCATCGACAGGCCGGCGGTCGAGGACATGAGCGGGCCGGGCGAATCGGGCCGGCCCTGGGCCTCGCGGAGCCGTTCAAGGGAGCGATCCGACGTCAGATCGGCGACACGTCGCCGACAGTCGGAGCAGGCCTCGAGGTGATCGTGGACCGCCTCGGCCGAGGCGTCGTCGAGCCGGCCCAGACCGTAGGCGCGCAGCGTCTGGTTGGTCGGGTGGAGGTCCTGGGTCGTCTTCATCGGGTCGGTCTCCTCCCTCGAGTCTGGCATCGCCGTCGAGCTACGAATCGGTCACCGATTCGGGTGAATCATGGATGCGCTCACTTCCTCGGGTATCGTTGACCTCTACCAGTACTACGAAGACCCTATTCGCGCCGCCGCTTGCGCTCGGCGTCGGAGATCGGCGTCGCCTCGGACTCGGCTGCCCCCGTGGACCGGCTCGGTTCCGGCTTCGGAAGACGGAATCGACACCGAGAAATGCGCCGGAAAGTCGAGGGCACACAGATTAATTAAATAAAACTTATGATTGTTTAATTGTTATGGGAGCGAGGAACCCGCCGCTTTCCGATCGGCTTTGATTCTGGCGAGCTGTTCGGTGAGCTTGTCCAGATGGCGTCGTGTTTCGATGTTGTCGGGGTCCAGGGCGAGGGCCCGTTGGACAGCGTTCGACCGCCTGGACGAGGGCCTCCTCGACCAGTTTATCGTCACCGGTTTGAAAGGCGTTTTTCTTGATCTGGTCGTGCGCCAGGCTCAACACGTGATAAGAGGCCGCACTTTCGGGATATTCCCG
This sequence comes from uncultured Planctomycetota bacterium, assembly GCA_963815795.1. Lineage (GTDB taxonomy): Bacteria > Planctomycetota > Planctomycetia > Isosphaerales > Isosphaeraceae > JAKAUH01. Next base: position 1,347,810 of record CAWFIC010000019.1, read on the forward strand.
GACGAGTCGCCGGGCGAGCGCCATCAGGCGCGCGGCGGTTGCACAGGCGTCGTCAAGTCGGCCGAGCCTCCGCTGCTCCCCGGCGGTGCCGGTTGCTTCGATCGCCAGGACGAAGACCGCCGCTGGCACCATGGAATCCGCAAGTCCAAGCCTGGAACACTGCTCTCGAAGCGCGGAGATGAGAGCGACGACCGCAGCGTCGGGGTCTCGGTCGAACTTCGTGGCGACCGACGAGGAGCGGAAGGGCGAGAACGGTTCGACCGAAAGGGCGAGCCACTCGGAGACGAACTGCTCGTGGGAACGGCGAATTCCGCTATCCTTATGGGAAGACATTGCCTTGAGATCATCTCGATGAAACAACCGGCCGAGTGTCTCCAACCCCGGGGCAGACGCGTCTGTCGAACGTGCAAGGTTCGATCCAAGCAGGTGGCGCAGAATCTGCTGGCTCACGCGTCGCGAACGGTCCTTCTGACCTGTTTGACCACGCTGTCCGAGACGATCGGCCAGATCCTGCAGTCGCTTGTAGAGAAATGTAAGAACATTGTATGTCGATTCGCTCAGCTCGGAATCCCTCTGGATGGCGGATGCTTGTTCGTAGCAGTTCAGGGCGTCTTCGAGTTGACCCGCGCTTTGGGCCAATTGGCCGGCCTGGACAAGGGCATCGCCGAGGTGGTACCGAGCCTCCTTGTCCTCGGGATTCTTCGCCAAACTTCGTTTGAGGTCGGCGACCGCTTGATTCAAGAGTTCTCGGGCTTCTTCGTTCATGCCGAAGGAGATCAGCGCCCAGCCGATCTCCTCTTCGAGAATGCCGAGGGTGGAAGACGGGACGATTCCTCGGTTTCTCAAATCGCTGGTGGAGTTCCGGAGCCTCAGGAGTGACGCCCTCATTTGGTCTTGCGTGGAAATCCGCTTGTGGCGGATGGATGTCTGGAGAAGTAATCCGAGTTGATCGGCGGCGCTCGCGGAGAACTTTTCATAAGCTTCCGCGTTGCGACGCGCCTCGGCGAGCCGCGCGCGTTCGGCTTCGACCTGTTTCAAGAGTACGAGCAGGCCCACGACTCCGGTCGCCAGGGTCATCGCCAGCGTGATCAGCAGTCCCGCGACGGCCGGGTGCCGGCGGCACCAGCGCCACGCATGTCCCATCGGGGAGACGCGGCGGGCCTTGATCGGACGGCCTTCGAGCCAGAGGCGCAAGTCACCGGCCAGGGCCTCGGCAGCTCGGTAGCGTCGGTGCGGGGCTTTTTCCAGGCAGGTGAGGCAGATGGTCTCGAGGTCGCGGGGGATTCGGCCGTTGAGTCGGCTCGGGGGGACGGGATCCTGGTTGCGGACCTGGTCGAGCGTCTCCGCGCTCGACGCTCCCTGGAAGGGTGGACGGCCCGTCAGCAGGTGGTACAGGAGCGCGCCCAGGGCATGGATATCGGCGGCGGGTCCGATCGTGCCGGGAAGGGCGGCCACTTGCTCGGGGGCCATGTAGGACGGAGTCCCCTTGGGGCCGTTCGCCCCGGTCTCGGTCGTGCCCGGCTCGCCTTCGAGGCGGGCGATGCCGAAGTCGGAGATCTTGGGAGAGACGATATCCCAGGGGGCTCCCGGCTCCCCGTCGAGCAGGATGTTCGACGGTTTCAGATCGAGGTGAGAAAGCCCGCGGCTGTGGAAGGATCCGACGGCGCGGGCGATGGTTTCCGTGAGTCGGGCGGCATCCCGCGGCGGGAGCGGCTCCATCAATCGATCCTTGAGCGTCCCTCCCGACACATATTCGATGACGAGCCACAGCCATTCGTCGGTCTCGTCCACGCGATGGATCGCCACGACATGATCGTGCGGCACCCGCGACAGCGCCCGCGCCTCGCCGAGCCAGTGCTCGCGCGCGTGGGGATCGACCAGCGTATTCGATGGAAACAGCTTCACGGCGACGTGGCGATTCAGCGCGGGTTCCCAGGCGAGGTAGACCACGCTCGCTCCCCCCCGGCCGAGCTCGCGCTCGATGACGAGACCGGGCAGCGCCGGCGGAGTGCTCCGAGCCGGCGCGGGTCGGGTCGCTTGCGGCACGGCCCTCGTCGCGGCTTCGAGGACCTTCTGGCAATCGGGACAATGCTCGACGTGCCTCTCCAGGCCCGCGAAGGTGGCCTCGCCGACGGCGTCGGTCCCGATCAATCGGAGGGTCGCTTCCGAGGGGCAGTGCGTCATGGTCGCGATGACCTCGGGTTGGTGCTCGCGCTCATCAGTTCGGCGAGGCGGCGGTCCCCCTCCTCGGCGAGCCGGTCGACCACGCGCTTGTGGGCGGCATGCGCGGCGAGGTAGGTCATGTTCAGGGCGTCGGCCGCCTGCCGCGTGGTCCACCCGTCGATCGAGACGTGCCAGAACACCTGCCAGGATCGGGCATGGACCCTCTCGCGGACGGCGGCTTGGACCTGTTCCGCCAGGTCCAGCAGGAGCAATCGCCGGGGTGCGGGTTCGTCGTCTTCCTCGTCGAGGTGGTCAGGGGCGAGGAGCAGACCCTCGATGCCAACGCACGAAGGGTCATCGAGCGATTGGACGACCCGTTCCTCCCGATTCCGGTGGCGGATCACATCGACGACGCGCCAGTGGAAGGACCTTCGGAGCCACCCCCGGAACCGCCGGCCCGGGTCGTAGCGAAACGAGCGCATCTTGTCCGCCAGCTCGATCCAGAAGAGCTGAGAGACGTCCTCGGCGAGATCGTCATCGAGGCGGTACTCCCGGCACCAGCTTCGGATGTACGGTTCATATCGCGCGACGAACTCCCGCCAGGCGTCATCGTCACGCCAGTCGGCGGCCCGTCTCAGCAGCGTCGGGCTGGTTCGCGTGGTGTCGTCAGAATTCATCGTTGAATTCTCATGGATTCGAGTCGGAAGACGACGAGCATCTCGGAGATGACGGGATGCTCGCGAAAGCGTGTAGATGGTCTTCGTAGGACTGGTAGAAAGCTAGAAAAACCCCAGATACTTGTGGACACGAATCATCCTATCCATGGAGGTACGCCGGAACAAGAGGCTGGCGACGGACTTCTCCAGAAGGCGCGAAGTTCTCGGCAGGCCGATCGTCTCAAGCACGGCGAGGTTCCGAAGGCTCGACCTTCCCTCCTCGATGCAACTCTCTGTCATCAACCTGAGTTCTCGTCCGCGGAGCGGAGAAGCCACTCGCGAGGTCGACCCCGCGTTGACCGCTCGCTGAGCATGCCGCGCGCGTCCGTTTCCAACTTGCACCTCGCGTCTCACAGGAGTCTGACGATGCTTCAGCGAACGGCAGGGTCCCTTCTTGAGTCCACCACGATCGCGTTCCTCGAGGCTCCCTCGCGGAGCCGCCGGCGAGCGCGACGGCCGGAGAGGCTCCCCTCTCGCGTCCGGTTCCGGCCCGAGGTCGGCCTCCTCGAACAGCGTGAACTGTTGAGTGCCCTTCCCACCCTCACGGCGCTGAGCGCCTCGGCGCCCGTCGGATCGTCGATCACCTTCACCGCGACCGTCAGCGACCCGTCCGCCGGCGGGGCGACGCCGACCGGCGGGACGGTGACCTTCAGCGACCAGAATGGGGTGATCGGCAAGGAGACGCTGGCCGACGGCGTGGCGACCTACACGACGTCGGGCCTGTCGCCGGGCACGATCACGGTCACGGCCTCCTACGGCGGCACCACGGACTTCGCCGCGAGCGCCACCGGCACGATCGTCACCTCCGCCGGCGACGGCACCGCGGGTTACAGCGGCGACAATGGACCCGCGACCGACGCCGAGCTGAGCGGCCCGGTTGGCATGGTCGTCGACACCGCGGGCGACCTGTTCATCGCCGACTACGGAAACAACGTGGTCCGCGAGGTCGTCAAGGCGACCGGCGACATCAAGACCGTCGCCGGCGACGGCACCGCGGGTTACAGCGGCGACAAGGGACCCGCTACCGCCGCCGAACTGGATGGCCCGCGGGACCTCGCCTTCGACTCTGCGGGCGACCTGTTCATCTCCGACATGAACAACAACGTGGTCCGCGAGGTCGTCAAGGCGACCGGCGACATTATCACCGTCGCCGGTAACGGCACCGCGGGTTACCGCGGTGACGGCGGGCTCGCCACTGCCGCCGAGTTGGACAGCCCCCGCGGCATCGGCATCGACTCCGCCGGCGATCTGTTCATCGCCGACTGTCTCAACAACGTGATCCGCGAGGTGAAGGCGACCGGCGACATCATCACCGTCGCCGGCGACGGCACCGCGGGTTACCGCGGCGACGGCGGGCTCGCCACTGCCGCCGAGCTAAACACCCCCAACACCGTCGCCGTCGACCCCGCGGGCGACGTGTTCATCGCCGACGCCGCCAACTACGCGATTCGGGAGGTGGTCAAGGCGACCGGCGACATCATCGCCGTGGCCGGCAACGGCAAGGCGGGTTACCGCGGCGACAACGGGCCCGCGACCGCCGCCGAGCTGAACGACGCCTACGGCGTCGCCCTCGACTCCGTGGGCGACGTGTTCATCGCCGACGCGGGCAACAACAGAATCCGCGAGGTGGTCAAGGCGACCGGCGACATCGTCACCGTCGCCGGCAACGGCACCGCGGGTTACCGTGGCGACAACGGGCCCGCGACCGCCGCCGAGCTGGAATCCGGTCGCGTCGCCGTCGATTCCGCGGGCGACCTGTTCGGCGCCGACACTAACAACAACGTGATCCGCGAGGTCACGCCGGCGGTGACCGTGACCATCAGTCCCGCTCCCACACCGCCCGGCGGCGGCGGTGGGGGAGGCGGCGGCGGTGGGGGAGGCGGCGGTGGGGAAAGCGGCGGCGGTGGGGGCGGCGGTGGTGGAGCCGGCGGCGGTGGGGGAGTCCCGCTGACGCCAATTCCCGCGCTCTCGCCCCGCTTCGTCACGCGGACGGTCCTGGACGTGCAGCCGAGCTCCCCGAGATTCCGCCGGCCGGTCACACTCATCGTCACGGTCGGGCTCATCGGCGGGCAGCGAGATGCGCCCGCCGGCTCCGTCACGTTCCTGGATGGCACGACCGACCTGGGTACGGTCGCATTGAGCCGTGGCAAGGCCAGGCTGGTGACCTGGGGACTCGTGCCGGGGCGCAACAGGATTCAGGTCCAGTACAACTCGGGGTCGGGCGTGGTTCCCAGCGGGGCGAGCATCATCGAGACCGTCCGTCCGTCGCGCTCGAGGAGCAAGGTCGTCGCTTCCCCCAAGGTCTTGCACTCCCATCGTGGCGCCGCCGACGGCCTCGATGGTGAAAACACGGAGAGACACCAGGCTGCCAGGAACCGATCGTCCTGGTAGGATGGCGCATCGCCTCGCTCCCGAACGGCTCGCGGATCGGTCGTCGGTCCCGGCCCTCGGGGTCCGGTTGCACGCGGAGTCGATCATGCCGCAACCCGCCGGCCCCGATCACGACCGGCGCCTCAAGGTGCTGCTCAAGGAGTTCTTCGAGGCCTTCTTCGCCTGCTTCTTCCCCGCCTGGGCCGAGCGGTTCGAGTTCACCGCGATAGACTGGCTGGACAAGGAGCTGTTCACGGCACAGCCGGAGGGCAAGAGGCGGCAACTCGACCTGGTGGCCCGGCTGCGGCTGCGGCCCGGCGCGCCGCCGCCCCGCGCCGGCGTCACCGACCTGGTGGCCCTGGTCCACGTCGAGATCGAGTCGCGAGCCAGCACCCCGGCCTTCCGGCCGCGGATGTTCGACTACTACGTCCAACTGCGGCGCGACTCCGGGAAGCCGGTGCTGCCGATCGCGTTGTTCCTGCGCGTCGGGCTGGACGGCATCGGCTGGGACGTCTACGAGGAGCACTTCTGGGAGCGGCGGATCGTCCGGTTCGAGTACGCCTACGTCGGTCTGCCGGCTCTGGACGGGGAGGCGTACGCGACGGGTGAGAACCTGCTGGGGGTGGCGCTGAGTGCCCTGATGCGGCAGCCGGCCGACCGGCGGGCCGAGTTGTACGCCGAGGGGTTGAAGCGGATCGCCGGTTCGGGGGAGAATGACTTCCGGCGGTTCATCCTGGCGGAATGCCTGGAGGCGTACGCCGAGCTGGACGAGGCCCAGAAGGAGCGGCTGCAAGCGCTGCTGCACACCGAGGCGTATCAAGAGGTCGAGCCCCTCATGAAGACCACCTACGAACGCGGCATCGAGCGCGGCATCGAGCAGGGCGAGCGACGAGTGACCCTGCGGCAAATGGAAGCCAAGTTCGGCCCTTTGTCGGCGAAGGTCAAGCAACAGGTCGAGGCATTGTCGCCGGAAGCACTGGCCCAACTCGAGCTCGATCTGCTCGAGGCACAAACCCTCGAGGAACTCAGCCTGGGCGACCCATGAACGAACAGGCGCGACAGAAGCTCCGAGACTTGATCGTGCACCACGGGCGGTCCCTCTGTGACGAGCCCGAGCGTTGCAAAGGCTTGTTGCGGGACGCCTGTCCGACCTCCAAGCGGGAAATCTCTGTCCTGGTCAGTGCCCTGGAGGAGCGGGTGGTCGGCGCCTTGCTGGACGGTCTGGGAGGCCGATCCTGGGACGCGGTCGCCGGCCGGCTGGCCCGTCGCCTGGTGGACAACCGGGCCCTGGCCGATCACGCCGCCTTCTGGGCCGTCGAGTCGTGGGCCCTTGCGCCGGGGGTCATCACCCAGGCGGCGCCGAGCAGCTCCCTTCCACCCCAGCCGGCTCCCGGACCCCCGGCCGCACCCGCCTCGGGCCTCATCACCACCCGGACCGCGCAGATCACCCTGAAACTCATCCCGGCCGACGAATTCCGGATGGGCTCGCCCGACACAGATCAAGAGGCTCAGGCCCACGAAAAGCCCCGTCACAGGATACGGATCAGCCGGGCGTTCTACCTGGGCATCACCCCGGTGACCCAGGCACAATACGCCGCGGTCATGGGCACGAACCCCAGCGATTTTTACCGGTGGCCAGAGAACCCGGTCGAACAGGTGTCGTGGTTCGACGCGACGGCATTCTGCAACGAATTGAGCAGGAAGGAGGGGCTCGCTCCCTACTACATCATCCCGAACTGGAATCGGGTGCTGGTGGGCGGTGGAGAGGGCTATCGCCTGCCGACGGAGGCGGAGTGGGAGTACGCCTGCCGGGCGGGGACCGAGACGCGTTACTCGTTCGGAGATGATGCGGCCCTGCTGGAGGAGTACGCGTGGTACCGGGCGAATTCAAAATGTCGCACCGAGCCGGTGGGGCGGAAACGGCCCAACGCCTGGGGGCTCTACGATATGCACGGGAATGTCTGGGAGTGGTGCTGGGATTGGTACGATGATGATTACTACCGGAACTCGCCGGGCGTCGATCCGCTTGGGGCGGAGGGGACTGACTACCGGACCTTCCGGGGCGGGAGCTGGCGCGTCGAGGCTCGCTACCTCCGGTCCGCGTACCGGGACCGCCACGCGCCGGAGTACCGGCACTGCAGCGTGGGCTTCCGGGTCGCCCGAGGGTCGTCCGAACGTTGAGAATGGGCCGGGTCGTGCGCCCATTCGCCTGGAAGTCCGAAGCCCCAATCGCCTGTCAGCAAGATCCTCGACGGGATCTCGGCACGGACGCCCGGCTCGTCAACCGCGTTTTCGTCGAGCGGACGCGGGACCTGTCCCGAATCGGGCCGATCAGTCGGAACCCGGCGGCTTGAAGGGCTTGAGCTCGATCGTGCCGAGGTCCAGCGGCACGTCGGTCCGGCCGCCGGGGATCTCGGGGACGACGATCTCGGTCTCGATGCTCGCCAGCTCGGGCCCGAAGGTCCCGGGGACGCCGGTGCCCGGCTCGCGCACATCGGCGTGGAGCCGGTACCGCCCGGCGGGGACGTCCTCGACCCGGAAGCGGCCGTCGGGTCGGACGTTCGTGTCGAGGCGGCACTCCGAGCGGGCATAGGCCTCGCCGTCGTCGGTTGCCAGCCATTCCCTGAGCCACGCCTCGCGCTCATGTGCCCTGAGATCCGCGGGATAGGGCGGCTCGGGACGGATGAGCTCCAGGGATTGATCCCAGGAGGGGAAGATGCCGCCGGCCTTGATCCCGGCGGGCATCACGAAGCGGCCGACCACCGGACGGCCGGCGCCGCCGAGGTCCACGAAGGTCGTCACCCCCGACTTGACCGCGACGATCCGGCCGGCCCCGGTGCCGATGTGGAAAGCAGACCGCTCCAGCCGGAAGATCCGGCTCACGCCGAGCCGGCCGGGGATCACCTTCTCGAAGGCGTAGCGGCCCCGGGCGTCGGTGTGCGTTTGCGCGGCCTGCGTGATCCGCAGGGGCGCGTCCGGTCCCCAGCGGGTGTCCAGCTCGGAGAGTCGGATCTCGACGCCCGCGGCCGGACGCGAGCCGATCACCACCGTCCCCGCGACCCGTCCCCAGGGCCGGATGACCAGAGGCGATCCGCTGGCGAGCGCCTTCTCGTCCGCGTCGGCGAAGCCGCTCTCGTGGTCCACGAACACGCGGAACGGCTCGGTCTGGGCCGGGAAGCGGAACCGGCCGTCGGAGCCGGTCCGTACCTGGGGGTAGGCGGTGTCGTGAAACTTGCTGTTCCAGAGCTGGGCTCCGTGGGATTTCGTTGACAGGATCACCGCGGCCCTCGCGAGCGGCCGGCCGTTGGAGCCGTGGACCACCCCGGACGGGCCCTCACCCAGCTCGAGCGCGGCATCGAACGCGACGTCGCCGTCCTCCATCCGGAATGGCTTCGACGTGGCCGGCTGATAACCCTGGGCCTCGATCCGCACGGCCACGGCCTTGACCTTCGGGTGCGAGAACTCGGCCTCATACGTCCCGCCCGTGAAGTCCGATCCGGGCCCGCCGTGGTTCCAGTGGGCCTCGCGAAGGGCTCCCTCGTTGTTGAGGGTTCGATAGTAACTGCCCGAGACCAGCGTGAACCGCTCGATCGGCCGCCCGGTCCGGGCATCGGTGACCTTGCCCCGCACGCGGAGCGGCGGATACATCGTCACGGTCGTCTCGCCCTGGTCCGGCCGGAACTCTCGCTGGCTGACCATGGTGTAGCCCGGCCGGGTCAAGGTCAGGAGGAGCGGCTGGGCCGGGGCGGAATCCCAGGTGAAGCGTCCCTCGGCGTCGGTCTTCGTCGTCCAGTCGAGCGACTCGTGTCCCTTCCAGTCCATGGCCTGCACGGTCACCCCATCGAGCGCCTGGCCCTGCGAGTTGACGATCCGTCCCCGGATCGTGTGGCCGGGCCCCAGCCGGAACTCGACCGGCGTCATCCCCGGCGCGACGGACACATCGGCCAGCTCCGGCGCATGGCCGGGCGCTGGGCGGTCACTGTCTCCGTGCCGGCGGGCACGTGATCGAACCGGAAGCGGCCGTCGGCGTCGGTCCCGACGCTGGGCAGGTCCCTGGCCCCGATCCGGCGATTCGCCCCCAGGGCGACCATCGCCCCGGCGATCGGCCTGCCCCTGTCGTCGAGCACCCTCCCGGGGAGTGTGACCCCCTCGTCCAGGATGAACTCGGCCTTCTTCGCCTTGAGCAACAGATCGCTCGGCTTGGGCACGTCGCGTTGCAGGGAGGTGGGGACGTAGTCCGGATGGGTGGCCCTTAGATACAAGTCATTCCAGCCGGTGGGCATCTCCGGGAAACGCCAGCGCCCTTCGGCGTCGGTGGTCACCTTGACCTCGGGCACGAAGCTGCAATCCGGCGACGCGTCCGCTCCCGCCCTGGCCGTGATGATCATCGTGGCGCCGGCCACCGCCTTCCCCTGGCGGTTCTTCACGATCCCGCCGATCGTGATCCCGCGCTCGATCTCGACGGTATGGTCGCTGGGGATCGCGGGCCTTCCGGGTTCGAACAGCGGCGGCGTATCCCCGGTTGGCGTAACCGGGCTTGCGGGCCGTGATGTAGATCTCCTTGGGCAGCACTCGAGGGAACTCGATCCGGCAGCGTCCGTCCCGGTCCGTCGCCGTTCGCGCGAATAACTCGGCATCGCCCCCCAGGCCGGCCCGCGCCCCGGTCTCGGTTTCCACCTTCACCTCGGCCCCTTCGATGGGCGCCCCGGAGTCGCGGTCGACAACATGGAGGATCAGCGTCCGGTTATTCGGGTCCTTCTCCGGCGGTGTCGCGATCCTGGGCTCGTCGGCTGGCGGCGGAGCGAAGGGCGGATCGGTGCGATCGACCCTGCTGCTCGCGACCGCAATGACGACGGCCGCGAAGCCCGCCGCCAGGAGCGTGCCGGCGATCAGTTTCGGTACATGGACGGCGGCCCCGAGCGATGACCGGGCCAGGGAGATCGTCGCGGCGGAGACCCCGGCCGTCGCGGCAGTGACCTGGCCGGCGGCGAAGGCCCGCGCGGCGGCGGCCGTGGCCTTCACCCACGCGGCGGAGGGGGGCAACGCGTTCGGGAGTGGGGGAAGGACGGCGGGCAGGCTCACTCCCCGCCGGGCCAGCCGCTCGCGGAGCCGCTCCTTGGCCCGGAGGAGCCGGCTCTGGAGCGTTCGCACCGGGCAGCGGAGCCAGTTCGCGGCTTGCTCGTGCGAGAGTCCCTGGAGGTAACAGAGGACGACGGCCGACCGGTAGATCTCCGGCAGGGCGTCGATCTCCTCGTAGATCCCGTCGCAGGCATCGGTGGGGATCGGCGCGTCGTTGTATCTCGCTGCCATTTCCGCGCTCCTCCGCTCGTGCTTGCGGCGCCGGGCGTCATCTCGCCGGGCTCGCGCCACGACCCGGCGAGCCACGCCATAGAGCCAGCTCGCCGCCGAGTCGCCGCGGCGGACCGATCCGGCGCGACGAGCCAGGACCAGGAAGACGGCCTGGCAGGCGTCCTCGGCGTCGTGCGTGGTGCCCAGGGCGCCGCGGCAGACTCGCATCACCATCGGCGCGTGCCGGTTGACCACGACGGCGAACGCCGCCTCGGCCGAGGCGGCGTCCCCGTTCAGGAAGCGGGTCAGCAGTTCGCCGTCGGGCAAATGGCCCAGCGTCCCGTCCTGGAACAGGGTTTCGAGCGGCGTGCGGAAGTCGCCGAGCGTTTCGGTCGCCATCGGGTGGTCTCCCCAGGACCTCGGTCATTCCACCGTGTAGTTTCCCGTGGGGCGGCCGATTGCTGCAACTTGCTGCAACTTTCTCCGCCGGGCGATGTCCCGGGACCAAAAGCGAACAACCCCCGGGTGGCCGGCCACCCGAGGGCTGTTCCTCGTTCTTCGACGTGATTTCGCTCGCCGGCCTGGGTCGCGGGGCTGTTCCGGTGCTCGCAGAGCACCCTACGGACCGCCGACCCGCGGAATCATCAGTTCGACAGCGCGGCCTCGGTCGCGTGCTGCATCGCCTGGATCGCGCGGATCTTGCGGCAGGCCTCGGAGTAAGCCCGGGCGACCTGCTCGCCCTCCCAGTTGACCATCCGCCCGGGGAAGTCCTGGCGCTTGCCCCACGCGTTCAGGTGCTTCAGCAGGCCATACTCGTACTTCTCATCCTGGTCCTTGGTCCAGGCGAAGAGCGCCCGGCCGCTCCGGGCGCGCCCGCGGCATCCTCGCCGTTGCGCGGCGAGGGATTCAGCGAGGGCGCAGGAATGGAGGCATTCGAAGGCGCCTGACCTTGCACCTGGGCCTGATGTGCGGCCGGTGCCTCCGCGATCGGTGCGGCGGCCTCGACCTCGGTCCGGCCCCTGAGGATCTCGCGGGCGAAGCGGGGGATGCCGTCGCGGTAGAGGTAGCGGCCCACGCCGATTTTCACGGCGGCGCGCTTGAAGGCGTCGGCGAAACCGCTCTTGTCGTCGTCGCCCGGGTCGGCCATGCCCGCATAGCCGCCGGCGTCGCTCTTGGTCAAGGTCGTGCCGTCCGGCAGCCGGATCGTCAGCCGGCAGATCACCGAGTGCTCCAGCGGGACGAAGTCGTCCCACCAGTTCTCCGGCCCGAGCACGTCGTCGAGCCGATTCATCACCGTCCGCGCCGTCACGTAGTGCAACTGGCGGCCGGACTGCGTGCGGAGCTTCACTTCCTCGGGCTCGAAAGGTGCGGCGAGGGCCGCGAAGAGATCGCGATGCTGAGTCATGATACAACGCCCCCCGGAGGATCAAGCGGCCGACGACCGGAGCCGATCCGCTCCGGCAGTGACCACCACCCTCGACTGTCATCCCATACCGGGTGCAACGATAAGGTGACTTGCACACCCGGCGCCCAAGCCCGCGCGGTTCGTTCACCGCGCCGGCCCGGCCGCCGAAAAAGCCACCGTCCGCCCGGAGACGGATGAAAACTCATCCACTCCGAACGGACGGATTGATTGTACCGGATTGACTGGATCTTGACAAGTGTACAGTAGCCGGAATTCTCGTCCTAGGCGAGCCTGGTCGCGGCCGGTGGTGTCGACGCGGCGGAGACCTTGGTCGAGAAGCCGTACTGCGAGAACAGCAGGACCATGAGCAAGGTGGCGATCAGGATCGCGGCCAGCGAGATGCCCAGCAGCGCGACGTAGATGTCGCTCTTGGGAGCCTGGACGAAGACGCCGGGGCGGCGTTGGGCGGCGACCGCCCCGCTGCGCGAGGCCGTCGCGGTACTAGAACCGCGGGACGATGGTAGACGAGACAACGTCACCCTCCTTTATCTTCTTGCCCTGGACGGTACTTCCCAAGACCCTCACGACGGCCTGGTCGGGTTCCACGGCGATGATCTGCCCGCGGCCCAGGTACTCGGCGCGGGGCTTGGTGCGGTAGAGGAACAGCTCATGGCCGATGACCAGTCCGTCGTCGGCACCGATGCTGATCTCGAGCTTCTTGTTGGTCGGATCGACCTTCGTCACCTGGCCGGTGACCGGAGGCGGACTCTCGAGGCCCTTGATCTGGCTGATGTCGGCGGATAGCCCGTGACTCGTCAGCAGCGTGGTGTACTTGGCGACGCGCTCGAGCAGGTCCTTGTTGTTCCTGGTGGCGGTGTCCAGCATCCGCTCGAGCTCGCGGATGCGGTCGTTCAGGTCGGCCTGGCGGAGCTGGTACTCATTGGCCTGCTTCTCGACGGCCGACTTCTGCTCGCGCAGGGCCATCGTCTCCTTGCGACGGGCCTCGACCTCGTCCAGAGAGGACTTGGCCGTCTGGTTTGCTGTCTCCAGGTCCTTGCGAACCTGCTCGATCTGAGCCAGATCGCGCTTGTTCTGGTCTTCCAGCGTGCGGATCCGGCTGTCGAGGGCCTTGGTCGCCTGATCCGCGGCGGCCTTGGCGTCATCGAGGTTCTTCTTCGCCTCGGCGACCCTGGCCTGCTCGTCCGCCAGGCTCTTCTTGATCTTGTTCACCTCGTCGGCCTTCTTCTGCGTCTCCGTCTTCCAGTTCTTCGAGGTCGTGAAGACCATCGTGGAAATGCCGAGGAACATCAGGGAGAAGGCCATGATGACCAGCACGAGGATCTTGCCAACTTGGGTCATGGTCCCATCCTACCAATCAGAATGTGACGGCCGGCCGACCATCCTCGCGACGTCGCCGCCGCGAGCCGAAACGGGATGGGGCTTGGACCGTTGGTGTTGCGGAGATGAGGAAGGCCCGACCACGACCCGCGGCGCCAGGCGCCACGGGTCGGCGATCTTCTTCAATCCTAGCTTTAGACGTCGCGGAGCGGCAAGCCGTTCGCCTTTTCGAGTTGCGAGTTCTCAGTTGCCAGTCGCCAGCCGGATGGTGCGCAGGTGGTTCGACCACCGTCCGTCTCCGGATCTCGCAACTGGCAACTCGCAACTGGCAACTCAAAGACTGGTCCAAATCTAACCCACGGTCCGCGTCCAGGCAAGGAAAGTGATCTGGCAAATCGGCGAAGTCTGGTCAATCTTGCGGCCGGACCTGGCGGCGACCGCGGATCAAACCCAATGGGATCCAGCCGATCGTCACCGCCAGGCAGGATAAACCCAACCAATCACCCCAGCGGGAATACCATGTGGTCCTGTCATCGAGCGGGACCTCGACGACCAGCTCGTCCTCGACGTTCTTGGGGAGCCGGGCGCGGATCTCGCCGTTGCCGTCGACCAGGGCGGAGAAGCCCGTATTCACCGCACGGGCCAGGGGGACGCGATGCTCGATCGTGCGGAAGACGCCGATGGCCAGGTGAGTGTCGAGCTCGGACGAGCCGGGATACCAGCCGTCATTGGACAGGTTGATGAGCAGGTCGGGCTGGTGGGCCTGGTCGTCGCCGCGGAAGAACCGGCTGATGACCTGGGGGATGGTGTCCTCGAAGCAGATCGAGGCGGCGAACCGGTACGGCCCGACCTGGAAGATCCGCGGCTCACGGCCGAAGTCGATGCGGGGGATCTTGTCGCGGTAAGGGGTCAACGCGGCCAGCCACGGCAGTGTGTCGCTCAAGGGGATGAACTCGCCGAAGGGGACGAGGTGCATCTTGTGGTAATAGGTGTACTCCGAGGACGAGGGCTGGAAGAGGATGGCCGAGTTGTACTGATGGAAGCGGTCCGGCTGATGTTCGTGGACCCCGGTGCCGACGAGCATCGGCACGCGGGCCTCGTCGGTCATCAAGCGGATGTCCTCGATGACGGCCTTGGCCTTGTCCAGCCAGTCCTCGGGCGTCATCTTGCCGTCGGTGATCTCGGCGACCTGTCCTTTCAGGAGGGCACGGTCGAGGTCCGACCCGGCCATGATGAAGCCGAAGGGGTAGGAGGTTTCCGGCCAGACGATCAGGTCGGGTCGCGGCTCGCGGCTCGTCGCCCGGCGGATGAGATCGAGGAACCCCGCGCACCTTGAACGGGTCGCGCTTGAACTTGTGGCCCTGCTCGAGGTTCGACTGCAACAGCGCGACCCGCGGCCCGGGGCGGAACCGGGCCGTCGAGACCCGGAAGGCGCCGTAACAGAGGGTGGTCCCGACCAGGATCGTCATGATCCAGAGGCGGGCCGACTGCCCCGGCGTCAATCGGGGCCGGCCCCCGGCGGGGCGGAGCAAGGGGGTCGTCACCAGCTCGACCAGCCAGGCGTTGACCATCGCGATCAGCAGGCTGACGCCCAGCGATCCGGTAACGTCGGCGATCTGGATGACGTAGAGGTAGCGGTACTGACTGTGGGCCAGGTAGTACCAGGGGAACCCCGTGAGGAAATAGGCCCGCAGGTACTCGACGGTCACCCAGGAGATCGGCGCGGCCAGGATGAGCGGGACGCCCAGGCGGAAGCGGGCCCACCGGGCCAGCCCGAGGAAGAGCGGCCACCAGAGCGAGAACACGACGCCGAGGACGACCCAGCCGATCCAGGCCCCCGGGCCGATCAGGCGGAGCCAGGGCACGGCCAGGATCCAGAAGACCAGCCCGCCGGCCCAGGCGGCCAGGTAAGTCCGAATCGGCGCACCTCGGGCGGTGACCAGCCAGAACAACGGTGTCAGGGCGACCCAGGCCAGAAATCCCCATTCCAGGGGGGGAAACGTCGTCCAGAGCACCAGACCGGACGCCACCCCGGCGGCCAGGCGGTGGCGCAGCCAGCGGATCCTCGGGGCCGCCTGCGCGACCTCGGCTCCGCGTTCCGGAACGGCAACCGATGGCATGTTTCAAGATCCCTCGGAGGGCATGAGCGTGACCCGTTCGCCTCGGGCCGGGCCGGGGAGAGGAAGGTTGACGCCGGTCCACTCGCGCCATGCGGGAGGGCGGCGGGCCGCGCCCGGGCACGATGGCCGTTGCGCGCGGCAACGCCTCTGGGTTGATTCGTCGCGAGGCCGCCCAATGTTATCGCATGGCCAGGAAATCGACAATTTCTCCCGGGGTGTAATCGCGATCACCGGCGGGGAAGGCGGCGAAGCCGTCGGCGGACGCCACGGTTCGCAGGTCGGCCGAGCCGGCCCAATCCAGGGTCTCGATCGCGGGTGGAACCGCGTCCGAGGCCGGTCCGTTAACCCGCCGCGCCGGGTGGTAAGTCGGCCGGTCGCCGCGGTGCCGGAAGGGTCCCGCCAACCGGGCGGGCCGGGGTGTCGGCGGCGGGCCCGGGCGACGCGACAGGATCGCCAGCGCGGGGCGGATGAAGAGCAGGTAGCCGACCAGGCCGCTGACCGGGTTGCCCGGCAGCCCGAAGACCAGCGAACCCGGCCGCCGTCCCTCATCCGACCCCGGCTCCGCGCCATCGGCTGACCGGCTCCGGCCCACACCGAACCAGATCGGCTTGCCTGGCTTGAGCCGCACCTTGTGGAAGACGCGCCGGACGCCCAGGGCCTCGAGCGCCTCGGGGACGAGGTCCCGCTGGCCGGCGGACACGCCGCCAGTGATGACCAGCACGTCGGACTCCAGCCCGCGCCCGAGGATCTCGCGCAGCGCTGCCGGGTCGTCGGGGATGATCGGCATCGCCTCGGCCTGGGCCGCGTCCTCGATCGCCAGGGCTCGCAGCATGATGGCGTTGGAGTTGCGGATCTGCCCCGGCCCGGGCACACGGTCGGGTTCGACCAACTCGTCGCCCGTCGAGGCGACGGCGACCCTGGGCCGCACGACCCGCGGCCAGCTCCGTCCCACTGACGCCAGCACGCCGAGATGAGCCGGTCCGAGGACCGTGCCGGCGGCCAGCACCAGATCGCCGGCCCGCATCTCGCGCCCGCGGGGCAGGATGTTCTGCCCGGCGCGGACCTCGGGCTCATCGACGCGGACGCCGCCGTCGCCGGATTGCGTCCGCTCGTGCATCACGACCGCATCGCAGCCCGAGGGCAGGGGGCGCCGGTCATCACCACGGCCGCTTCCCCCGGGGCCAGCGGTCGCGTCGGAGTCTGCCCGGCCATGATCGACTCGCCCACCCGGAGCCATCGGTCCGATCCCCCGACGTCCTCGGACCGCAACGCGTAGCCGTCGACGAGCGACTTGTCGAACGGCGGCAGGTCGATGTCGGCCGTCACGTCCTCCCCGAGCACGCAATGGAGCGCGCGCTCGAGCGGCTCCGGACGAGCCGGCAAAGGCCGCGCCGCCTCGAGCACGGCGCGGAGGGCTTCGTCGATCGTCAGCATGGTGCGGTCCTCAGCAGGAGCGTCGATCGGGGCGCCGGTCGGTTGCTGTACTACAACTACCGAGAAACCCGCACGGCGAGCAAGATTCCCGAATGGTTCGCATGTCCCGCGCGGGGAGCGCGACAGCGAGGTCGATCCTCCGGTTGAGCCGCTCCAATGCAGCCCGGATCCGCTCGTCGGTCAGGAGGACCGCGGCCGGCTCGGCGCGACCCGGGGCTTCCGGCCGCACGGGTCGGGGGACGGAGCCTCTTCCTTCAGGAATCCTCGGCCCGGTGCGATCCGATCCCGGGACGAACGCCGACGCGTCGAGCGTTCGGGCTCCCGTCGGAGGATCCTTCAAGGCCCCCTGGGTCGGCCGTACACTTTCGACGGCTGGGCCGGATCGCCCGTCGGGGGAGAGTGATGACGGGCCGGCCGGGCCGCCAAACGCGGCGGAGAGCCGCGCCAGCAGCAGGATCGCCACGGCGAGGACCAATGCCGCGACCGCCGGAGCGGCGATTCGACGCGGGGCGGTGGGTTCGTTTCGCGAGCTGGAATCGCCGCTCGCGGCCGAGGTGGGTTCGTTTCGCGAAGACGACTCGGAGGCCGCGGCCGAGGTGGGTTCGTTTTGCCCGATCGGCTCGCCGGCTGCCGGCGGGCTGGGTTCGTTTCGCGGGATCCGATCGTCGAAAGCCGGCGGGCTGGGTTCGTTTCGCGGGATCCAATCGCTGTCGGTGGGTCGCGTGGGTTCGTTTTGCGGGACGGGACAGCGATCCGGCGCCGAGGCATCCCCGGCGGCCGGGCCGATCTCGCAAGTCGCCAGGTCGGCCGGCGCGTCGGCGGATGGCAGGGGTCCAGGTTCGGCACCGGCTCCCGGACCGTCCGGATCGGCGATCGCCGGGCGGACCGCCTCCGCCAGGAGGGACTCGGGGCCGCCGGGGTCCGGGCCGCTCGCGACGGCCGAGGCGCGGCGGAGCTTCAGCAGGGTGTTGAGCGCACGGTGCAGCTTGCGATCGAAATCGAGCTGATACCGCCGCATCCGCTCCCCTTCCGCCGTCGTGTCCACCGCCAGCCGGTCGGCCAGCTCGGCCCGATCGGCCGCCTCGCGCCGCTCGTGATCGGCCTTCCGCCGCTTCAGCCGCTCGGTCTCTTCCTGCACCAGCCGCCCCAACGCCGCCCGCCGGCCGGCCGGGTCGCCGGGCACGCCCTCGTCCAACTGCAACTGCAGCGCACGCCGGGTCTGCGCGACCCGCTCCGGCTCGCCGTCGGCCGGGGTCGACTCGAGCAGGCCTTCCCACTCCAGGAGGTCCGCGCCCAGCGGCCGCTGCCCGCGCAGGTGCAAGGCCACGATCAGCTCGTTGCTCCGCCAGTCGTGGCCCCGCTCCAGCCGCCGGCCCAGCCGGGTCCACTGCTCCAGCAGCCACTGGCAGCCCAAGGCGGTGGCCTCGAGGCGCAAGACGATGTGCCGCGGGTCGCCCCGGCCGCGCCGGAACGGGTCGTGCCGGTCTTCCGAGAGGAATGGGAACAGGCTGGCGGCGGCGTTCTGCCGGCCCCGGAGGGTGTCGGTCAACAGCCAATGGCCCATGGCGGCGACCTCGTCGTGCGTCGGGAGGTCGGCGCCGGCCTCGGCGGCACGCAGGGCAGCCGAGACGCGAGCCACCTCGCAGCGCTCCGCCCGCGCGATCCGCCATGTGGCACTGGCGACCTGCTCGGCGAGGACGACCTCGACGGCGTCGCGCGGGCCCAGGGCCTCGATGACATCGGCGACCAACCGGCGGTAGGTGGCCTCATCCTCCCTTGGGAGGACGGGGAGCCGAGCGGTCATACCGTGCTTGATTGAGTTCATGCATGAACGCCTCTTCCCTTCCGGGGACGTCGGCCCGCGACTCAGGCGGCCGTTGCGGCGGCTGATCTCGGCGCGGTCCATCACGGTCGTGCGGGCGGTCATCGGCGGGTGTCCTCTCATCGGTGCCGGGCGTCATCGCTTCGGGAAGGCCTGCTCCACCGCGGGCCCTCCCACTCAGGTCTGAATCTACGTGACGAGTCCGCCGTTTGCAACGGAATCGAGCGACTAAGGCGATTCTTTTGAGACTGTCGCAACGATACCGGCATCCTTGCCTGTCGCCCCGAAGGGGCAGGTACACACCAGCCCAGGGCAACGCCCTGGGATCCGTTCGGATGTCGGATGTCCATCCCCCGGCCCTGAAAGGGCGAGACATCGCCATCCCCTTGTCCCGCCCTTTCAGGGCTCGAGGTCGATCGGAATTCGCGGTCCCAGGGCGTTGCCCTGGGCTGATCGGTTCGGCCCCTTCGGGGCCAGATCCCCATAACCGGTATCCCTGCTATAGACTCATTCTTTTGGCCTTTTTTGGGTGGTGCCGTTGAGGTGAGGAGGGACTGATGCGCGCAGGGAAGATCCGCGTTCGGGGAGAATCGGGGCATCCTGGTAGCGCAGGAGCCGGAGCGCGGCTGCTCTGGCTGCGAGATGACAATCGGCCCGACCGGGACGGGCCTCGACCGATCGGGGACGAGCCGGCCCGGTCGGGGACAGAGCCCCCTCCTACAGAAGACCCCGCCCGGTCCGCTGTTGGAGGCGGCTCGGTGCGCCGACCCGGCCCGATCCGGCCTGGTCCCTCCCCCGATCCCGACGGCGGACGGGGGCCCGTCCCGGGGCTGGGCCGGATCGGCCGGCCCATGGACACCGAGCACGATGCCGACGGGTCTGCGGAGGTCATCGCGGATGCGTCGGAACGGTTCATCCGGCGACGATTTCACGGACGGCCGGAGATGGCAAGCGCCGTCGCGTCTCCGGCTCCCGACCCGGACGGGTCCCGTCCGGCGTGCTCCGGCTCCGGGTCCCGCCCTGAAAACGGCTGAGAAACGGAAACGACGCCGACTCCAGTCCGGGCGATTCGGGAAGCCAGCTCTTATCTATCTTGCATGACCCGCGTCAACAATTAGGGATGTCCCCGTTGGCTCCCCCGTTGGCTCCTCGTGTCCCCGTTGGCTCCTCGTTGGCTCCTCCGTCAACAATTAGGGATGTCCCCGTTGGCTCCTCCCGTTGGCTTCCCGTTTCTCCGCCTCGTCGAAAGGACGGGGTGGATCGCAAGAAAACAAAAAACGGTTCTTCGCGGAATCGTGTGGGTGGTTTTGGCCGTCTTGAGGCCACGCAGTTGCCGATCGCGAGAGCCAATGGCCCTGGCTATCGACGAATTGTCGGCGCGATCCACAGGCGTCGGGCGGCGAATCCGGGGAGAACGATCTTGTTGCTGTTGTTAGATCCTCTCAAGCAACAACACGACTCTGGTTCTCGCGGCCGGGGCGAGGTCGTGACAAGTTTGCGACCGGGTCAAACGTGCGATTCGCCCTGAAAAACAGGGCTGATCGAGCTGGTCGAGGCATGATTCTACCCACACGATTCCGCGAAGAACCCAAAAAACAAAGTGGCTCATGTGGTGAAAATGGTGGTGGCCTGTCGTGTTAGTGGGCCGGCATCAGGCGAAGGGTACGCCTGAAGGTCCTGGGAGGCCAGGGGTTCAGCGCTCAGAGGCCGACGCCTCGGCCCCCGGCCATCCTGGTCCTCCCACCGAATTGCCCACCTGAGCCAAACAAGTTTTGACCCCGACTCCACCCCAGAGTTTGACCCCGACTCCACCTCTCTCATCGTTGGAGAGTGCGTTTCAAGAAAAAACTTGTTCTACCTTGACATGGCGAGTGCGCCGATGGGAGACTGTCCGCGATCTTGATCCTCTCTCCGCGGGATATTTCCGAAAAAGAGGTTTTCATGTCAGCGATCACTGACTTCCAGACGAAGCTGCTGACGGACGAGGCGACCAGGAGAGCGTTGCGCAGGACCCGGCCAAAGTCCTCGCCGACCTAGGCATCAAGCTGCCCCCCGGCGTGCAGCCGCCGGCCAATATCCCGATCGCCGACCTCGACGCAAAGGTGGCAGAGGTAAACGAGGGCCTGAAGGACCAGGGGATCAGCCTGAATCAGATCGACATGGACGACCCGGGCAGCGTCACTCGTTTCGTGGAGAACGCGGTCCCCCTGCGGACCAAAGATCTCCAGTACATGAGGGCAGTACACGAGGGGTTGGAGAACGCGGCAGTGGCGGCGAGACCGCCGCACGGCGAGACAGTCGCCGTGCTGGGTGCCGTGGTCGCCGTGGTCGTCGCGACGCCCGTGGTGGCCGTCGTCCGGATGCAAACCTTGGAAGATATCGCCCAGAGCGAAATCGGGGTCACAGGGGTCACGCGCACGCCAGGCGGGTTCGTCCTGTATGGCCCGGGTGGCGTTCGTGTCGAAGGGCTTGGGGTCAACGACGTGGCCAACATCATCACAAGGCTGCGCTCGCAAACAGGGGCCGGCGGGGCGGGCGAGTGAGACACGGCACCCCACATGGCCTCGTCGTTGCCGGACCCCCGCTGGGCCCGCGGACATCGGCTTTCGCGTCGATCGTTCGATGAGTGCTGTCGAGCGTCGCCCCGTCGCTCCATAAGCCTGGGAGGATGTCGCCGAGAGCGACTTCGCAGTGACGCGAGAAGCACGAGCGCCGTAGTTTGAGGTGCACCTTCCCGACGGTGTCCGGGCGCACGGGGCGTGGGATCAACGAAATCGGCAGCGTCATCCTGAGGCTCCGCAAGCAGGCGCGGGCGCATGCCCTGAACCCTGAGCCTCGCCCACCGGTTGAGACCTGAGCCGTTCGCCGCGATTCGACCGCTGGTCGTGACCAGTCCAGGCTGAAACGCACGTCTTGAGCGTAGACGGTCAGGGCCCTGTAAGGGGGAACCGTTCGTATCGCGTTGGGGCCGTCGCCGAGGCTCCCATACGGCGCGGCTTCAACTGTATACACCGACACACGAAGCACCCGCCCTTTTTGCCAGGTTTGCGACCGCTTGCTGCAACGATTCACGAGAGGTACGACCACGTGCTCTCGGCGACAAGGAGAGGACACATCATGCTTCCCTACCTTCATCGACGTCCGCGGGAAATCGCCTTGATGTTCGCTCGGACTTGCAACATTGTGTGCAGGCACTGCGGTATCGAGTCATCACCGTGGAATCGGTCGCGTATGAAGTTGGAAGATGCGCGCGCCTGGATCATCGAGGCGGCCGCCATCCCGGACTTCCATCGGGTCACCTTCACCGGGGGCGAGCCGTTCCTTTTCCAGGATGAGCACGCCGAGCTGATCGGGCTCTGCACCAGGCTGGGCCTTACGACACGCGTCGTCACGAATGGCTTCTGGGCCTCGAAGCTGGAAAGTGGCATGCGGGTCCTGGAGCGCATGAAGGAGGCCGGCCTGGGCGAGCTGAACTTCAGCGCCGATAAGTATCATCTGGAGTTCCTCGACGCCGGCACCCTGCGCAATGCCCTCGAGTGCGCCCGTCGGATGGGGTATGCCCGCATCGTCTCCTTCGTGACGAACACCGATGATCCCCCCCTCGATGATTTCAGCGCGATGTACGGCATCCCGCGGGAGCAACTGCTGGAACTGAGGCCGCTGTTGGCAGAGCGTCAGCAGGACGTGATCGATGAATTGAAGGAAGAGAAAATCTTCATCTTCGCCGGCGGCCTAATCGGACTGGGCCGGGCGGCCGAGCATCCCGAGGAGCTGCGCTACTTCCCTGCGAGCTCGTTCCCGGCGCAGCGGTGTCAGGAGGTACTCAACAAGCCGGTGATCTATCCGGACGGCGATTTCCAGGCGTGTTGCTGCGCCGGCGGCAAGATCAAGACGTTCACGGTCGGCAATGCGCATCGCGAGAGCCTGGCCGACCTCTTCGCGGCGATGTCGGCGCGCTCGCACTATCGTATGATCAATTCCCACGGGCCGAAGGAATTGTACGATTGCGTCCGTCGTGCCCGCCCGGACCTGCCCCGCAGTGGCGAATATACCTCGGTGTGTGAGCTCTGCGTGCGTGCGACCGACGGACTCACGGGCGAAGAAGTTGAACGCGATCGTTGACGCCGCCCTGCTCGAGAAGTCGCTGCTGGCCTTGGGAGTGAAGCTGGAGCCGGCGGCGAATCCCCCGGCCGAGCCGTCCGAGATCTCGCGTTCGGGAGCGGAGCACGATCATCTCCTCACGCTAGCGGTCCTCAATTGAGCGTCCCATGCCCAATTCATCGCCTCCGGTGTGCCTGGTCTCGATGCCGTTTGCGCCCATCCGTATGCCAGGCCTGGGCGTGAGCACCCTCAAGAGTACCCTCGCTGCCGCCGGAATCCCGGCTCGGATCTACTATGGGGCCCTGGACTTCTTCCGCTTCTTCGCTGCTGACGACGACCCGGAACGCGTGCTGTTCGATTACAATTACCTGGCCTCCGGCGCCGATTTAGGTGAGGTCTTCTTCTCGGAGGCGTTGTGGCGCGATGGCCCCGACTCGGCCCGCAAGGCGCTGCTTGACATCCTTGACGCGCCGAGCCCGCTGTTCAGCGCGGGTGATCGAGGGCGTCGTTTTGCGGCTGCTGGGGTATGTCGAGCGATCGCCCCAGTTCATCCGCCACTGTTTCCACGCCCGCGACTGGTCCTCGTTCGACGTCGTCGGTTTCTCCTCGACGTTCGGACAGAACGTCAGTTCGCTGGCACTGGCCCGGCTCATTCGCGAGCACCATCCGGGGACCCGGATTGTCTTCGGCGGAGCGAATTGCGAGGGCGAGATGGGACGCCAGCTCCTCCGGTCCTTCCCCTGGGTCGATGGCGTCATCCAGGGGGAGGCAGACTTCGCGCTGCCCGAGTTCATGCGCAGGCTGCGTACAGGCGAGTGCCTCGTTGGAGTCCCCGGCGTGGTGATGCGGGACGGGGCGGACCTCAGCCGGGGGGCGGACCCGGTCCCCGTACGGGACATGGATGCTTTGCCCGTCCCCGATTTCGACGACTATTTCGAGCAGCTTCCTGGCGGAGCGGTGGGGGCGACGCTTCGCGCGCAGCTCGCCCTGCCGATCGAGACGTCTCGCGGATGCTGGTGGGGCGCCGTGAGCCACTGCACGTTCTGCGGCCTCAATCCGACGACAATGACATTCCGGAGCAAGAGCCCCGGCCGGGCCGTCTCGGAACTGCGACAGATCAGCCGGGCGTACAGGACCAAGAGAATCTGCGCGGTCGATAACATTATAAATAATAAATATTTTAGGGACGTGCTTCCCAGAATCGAGGCCGATGGCTTCGAGATGTTCTACGAGACGAAGTCCAACCTCAAGGAGGCGGAGGTCCGGCAACTCGCCCGTTCGGGCGTGACCCAGTGCCAGCCCGGCGTCGAGGGCCTGAGTTCCGAGATACTCGCCCTCATGAGGAAGGGCGTCAAGGGCTATCAGAACGTCGAGCTCTTGAAGTGGTGCGCCACCTACCACGTGATCCCGACTTGGTTCTACCTCTACCGGTTCCCCCACGAGCCCCACGAGCCCTACTGGCGGGACATCGGCTTGATGGATCGGCTCGTCCACCTGCCCCCGCCGCGGAGCCCCAACCCGGTAACCATCGATCGCTACAGTCCGCTCTTCACGCATCACGAGCAGTTTGGGCTGACGGATCTGAGGCCGTGGGAGCAGTCGAGCATCGCGTACCGGGGCCTGCCAAGTGACCAAGTATTCAATATTTCTTATCACTTTCAGGCCGAACTTCCACAGGGCAGCCACCTTCCCTACGTACGGCCGCTCTGGACGGGCGTCCTGAACTGGCATCACCACCATTCCAGGGGCGCACGGTTCTTCCAATTCGAGGCAAGGGGCGGCACATTGCTGGTCGACACCAGGCGCGGGCGCGGAGGTCCTATCTGCTGACCGGCCTCGGGCATCGGATCCACCGCCTGATCCGGCAGGCCCACCCGATCGGCAAGGTCGCCGAGTGCTGCCGAGTCGCAGGCAGGGTTGACCAGGAGCCGGAGACCTCCTGGCCCGACCTTTGGCTGAGCTATTACGCGGGAATGCTCGACGCGGAGGCGATCCCGTCGCCGGACGACGAAGCGGATCTGCCGAGTTTCCTTGCGGCCCTCGAGCAGCGCTGGATCGCCCTGAGCATCGATGGCCGGTGGCTCGCCCTGGCAGTGGATTGCACCGCGCCGGCGACGCCGCCGAATTCGGCCTGTCGGATCTCGCGGCGCTGTGCTGCGAGCCGGAGCCCGGCCACGTCGTGGCGGCCGCAGGAGAGGAGGCCGGGGCCGCGGGACTCCTCGCCTCCTGAATGAGGGCCCACAGCGAATGAACGAGTCCCCACCGAGCAAGGAGCCCGCTTCTCCGCGCGACCGGTTGACCGGCCCCGAGGTGGCCTTGGTCCACCCGCCGTTCGGACCGAGCGGGCTGCCGAATCTCGGCCTGGCCCTGCTCTCGGCCGGAATCAAGGGCGCGGGCTTCGTTGCCGGACGTACTACTGGAACCTCGATCTGGTGCTCGAGATGCCAGGACACGACCTCCAACGGCGGCTCGAAGTCTACCTGCACCTGACCCAACGGCCCTTCTTCCCCTTCAACGAGTGGATCTTCTCGCCGCGCTGTACGGAGAGCACCCCGCCGCCGACGAGTCGGCGGTCATGCGAGAGCTCCCGCGCTTCGTGCCGCGGGCATCGGGGGGAACCCTACGCGTCTCGGAGTTCATCGACCTACGTCAACGCGCCGAGGGTCTCGTCGAGGCGATGGTGGAACGGCTGTCGGCGCCTGGGTCATTGGGATCAATTCGACGTTCTTCCAGAATATCGCGGTGCTGGCCCTCGCGACCAAGATCAAGGAGAGATGGCCCGAGAAGACGGTTGTCCTCGGAGGCGCCAACTGCGACGGCGAGATGGGCGAAGCTCTCCTCGCTCATTTCCGATCGGTGGATTACGTTTTCACCGGCGAGTGCGACCATACCTTCCCAGACTTCTTGAAGCGGCTCTCGGCCGGCATAGCCATCGACGACGTGCCGGGCCTCTTGCGCGGCCGAGGATGGGACGATCGTCGCCGGTCCGACCGCCCCGCCCTTGGGCGACCTGGACGGGCTCCCTTTCCCCGATTTCGACGACTACATGGAGGATCGACGGCGCACGGGGCTCGACTCGATCTACGAGACGACCCTCGCGCTGGAATCGTCACGCGGCTGCTGGTGGGGCGAGCGGCATCATTGCACCTTCTGTGGCCTGAACGCTAACGGGATGGGGTATCGCCAGAAGTTGACGGAACGGTTCCAGCAGGAGCTCGAGCACATCGTCCGGCGTTACAGCCCCCGCTTCCTCTTCATGACCGACAACATCCTCTCGATGAGCTACTACGATCGCTTCATGGAGTGGGCGGCCCAGGCTGGCGTGGGTGTCGACTTCTTTTACGAGATCAAGGCCAACGTCCGCCGGACCCACATCGAGAAGCTCGCCGAAGCGGGGATCACGGGGGTCCAGCCGGGGATCGAGAGCTTCAGCTCGAATATCCTGGCGCTGATGCAAAAAGGGACGACCGGCATACAGAACGTCGCCTTCCTCAAGTACGCTCGGGATCATGGCATCCTCGCAACCTACAATATCCTCTACGGATTCCCCGGCGAAGATCCGGATGATTACGCGGAGATGGCTCGGCAGATCCCCAAGCTGGTGCATCTCCGCCCGCCCACCTCCATCCCCGAGATCGAGTACCATCGCTTCAGCCCGTATCACCAAGACCCTGGCCGATTCGGGATCCGGCTCCGTCCTCAGCCCGCTGTACAGCCGCATCTACCCGTTCCGAGAAGAGGAGATCGCCCGGATCGCGTATCTGTTCGACCGCGACGACGCGCCGACTTCGAGGCGGAAATACATTGAGCCGCTCGTCGATCAGATCCTGAAGTGGCGCCTATCGTACCGGGAGGATGACTGCACGCTGGAGTGGTGGCAGCACGCCGGAGACGTCTTGATTTCCGATCGACGCCCCGGCTTCGGCGAGAGACGCTTTCGGCTCAAGGGCTGGGCGGCGACGGTGTTCCTCGTCCTCGATTCGCCGAAGTCCCTATCCGCGGTCGCCGACGAATTGCCGTCCGAATCGCCCGACGACGAGGTGCGCAACTTCCTCGATGTTCTGCTCGACATCCGTCCTGGGGATCACGAGGAGCGTGAGGAGACCATCAGTTTTACGCGCCGCGGATTCCTCTCCGATGCACAAGTGTGCATCGAACCGATGGTCAGGGCCGGACTGCTGTACGTCGAGCGGACGGCGGGTGGCAAGGATCGTTATCTATCGCTGCCCGTGCGAAAGGAGCGGCGGCCCGTCGAGCCGCGCTGGGGGAAACTAGGCGTCTGATGGCGGCCAAATCCATGGACATCGATTCGACGGCCGATCTCGACATCACGCCTCGGCCGACGGGGGCGAAACGCACGGACCGAATTGTCGAGCTGATCCTGGCCAGCTTGCGGTCCGATGGATGGCCGGCGCTCGCGCCGGCTGCGGCATAAAGCCGGAGGAGCTAGCATCGCTCCGAGCCGCATTCCTGAGCGCCGGCACGGCCCGAAT
Source organism: uncultured Planctomycetota bacterium (assembly GCA_963815795.1). Taxonomy (GTDB): domain Bacteria; phylum Planctomycetota; class Planctomycetia; order Isosphaerales; family Isosphaeraceae; genus JAKAUH01. The sequence continues at coordinate 1,375,061 of CAWFIC010000019.1, forward strand.
TCACGAGATCGTCCATCCCCGGGCGTGGCACCGAGTGGATCTCACCCTCGAACCCATGGAGTCTCGGTGGATGCGACTCATCGAGGGAGACTTCCAGGACCGGGTGGGCTCGTGGATACGCGGTCGAGCGGCCGAGCAATTCTCCTTCCTCCACAAACCGCCGGGATTGCGACTTTGTTTGCTAGGACGTCGCGAAGGCGTGATGCCGCTGCTGTGCGCGGAACTCGACAACCTGGTGAAGGACGACGTCATCCGGAGCTGGTCGCGGGGGTTTTACGAGCCCGAGGCGTACCAGTTCGGTGGCGAGCTCGGCTTGGAGGTGGCGCACGAATTCTTCACGGAGGAGAGCCTGGCCGTGTTGGCCTATCACCGCCTGCGGCTCCGCGGCGGCGTCGCGCTCGACCGCGCCGAATTCTCACTCTTGCTGTTGGACGAGTTCCTCCGGCAGGTGGTCGAAGATGAGTCGGAGCTCTTGGATCTCTGGTGCAACATGGCGTTGACAGGTCGGCTACCTGACCCACCGGGAAGCGGATCGCAGGGCGATATCCAGGCGGCCGAGGCCGTCCGAGGAGCCTTTCTGCCGCTGCTGCGAGACCACTATCTGGTGCTGGAGCGAATGACCGACGCCGAGCTGCGCCCTGCTCCTCGAATACCGATTCCGACTTCCCGAAATCGTCACCCGTCTCCGCCTGGCGGCGGCATCGGGTTCCCTGCTCTGGGCGTGCGAACGATCCTCCCCTTCTGGATTATCTTCCATTGGAATCGCATGGGTTTCGATCTCGTCCGCCAGCGCCGTCTCGCGTTCCTGATGACGCGAATCCTCCATCCGAAGTTCTGAAGTTGGCCCGAATGCCCAAACATTCGTCAATCATCGAGCCCGAGCGGCCCATGACGCTCGGCACGGCCTCTGCGCCCGGCCCGAGCGTAGATTGGACGCCGTTCCCTCATCTGCTCGTGCGACTCCCGGCGATCCCTCGCTCTTGGCTGGGACGCTATCGCCACGAGGCGCTCTTGGCGATGCAGTCGCAGGCGTGTCGTCTCCGCCGACGGCTTCAGAAAGATGGCAATGAGCTTTCCCGACAGCTCGGGATGCTTGTCCCCGCTCTGGACGACCTCGAGTCACGCAGGCAGTTCCTGGCCGCTCGCCGGGCTCTGTTCAACGCCCGCGAGCTACCTGGCGGGGCCTGGCAGGAGACCCTCCGGCGCCGCGACGAGCCGCTCGCCGACGCTGTGGAAGCCTGGAACAGACGCCATTTCGCCTGGCGTCGGCTGCTCAACGCTCGGGATGAGCGTTTCGCAGCCGACCGCGAAACTTGCGACCGCGAGCTGATGCGACTTTGCCGGCAAGACGCGATCCGTCGGGGAATTGCACTGGTGCATAACGGCCTGGCCAGCGAACTCTCCTCGTCTGGAGAAGATGGACGGTACTCCTGCTCAGGAAGAAGGGATCGAAAGCTGATGTCCAGCGCCGCACGGTATTTGTGGCGCGCGGCCATGCGACCGATTCCCTGCAGTTCCTTCGCCGGCACGGCGCTGGCACGATTGGTCGAGGAGGCGGGACCACAACTCCCGGCCTTACAACAGCGGCGCTCGCAGGTCCAGGCCAACAGGGCGATTCTTCGCTCTCTGGTCGTGGTTCTGCTCGAATTCGAGGCGGTGGCTGAGCGTCTCGATCTCCAGCTCGCTGCAGATTGTTTCGCCGACGACGAGGGGTGCTGGGCCATCCCACCAGACTCGCCGGGCGGCCTATACCGCGGCAAGATGGAGCCGAGGGACTGTTCCAACTGCTAGCGAACCGGCAACGATCCGCAGTCGGTTGGGGCCAGCTCTCCGCGCACGGATTCACGTCCGACCAGATTCGAGACTTATTGCGTCGCGGAGTCCTCGAGTGCCACTACGGCGAGTCCGACGAGGTCGTCGATGACATCGAGATCCTGAGCAGACTCCTCTGGGATCTGGCCTTCCGCGATCCCCTCCTACTCGGGCCCGTGAGGCTGGCTCGAAACTTATCGCTCGTACAGAGACCGAGTGGATGCCGGCGGGCGCCCTCCGATCCCGGCCGAACTGGACGAAAGGGACGCCTGCCATCCGACGACACCGGTGTTAACGTCGAATTGGGTCTTCGAGGACCAGGTCTGTTCCTCCGCGCTCGAGATTCCCGCGGGCTCTGTCGAGGCCTTCTACGAGGAGGTCGTCCGCTACGGCACGGCCTATCTCTGTCCCAACCTCTTGCCGGAGGCGCAAGCTCTCCAGAGTTTCTACAATAGCCTTCATCCGGACGGAGCGTCGGTACCCCTGCTGCCATTCTACAGGGACTATCTTCAGTTCTGCCATCGCCATCGGCTCTCGCCTGACTTGTGGCAGAACCATGTCCGTTTGAGCGAGCTACTCGACGCACCTGTCTCCGATCCGGTCGAGCCCTTTCGCGGCCCTCGAGGACGTCCTGGCGCGGACTGCTGGCGACGACGTCATTTATCGTCCCCCCGATCGGGATCTGACGGGCTGGCGGGCGGAGGATCACCAGCGGCTGAGCTTCCGCTTCATCAAGGCTCCGGACGGCCCCGCCGGTCCACGCTTCCATATCACCCTGTGGGGCGCGGACCGGATGTCGTTGCTGCCCCGCTACTCAAGACTCGGCTACCCGAGTTCCCCGGATTTTCCGAACGAGGTTCGGCGATGGATGGCGCGATGGCCGGATGTTGCAGACGTGTACTCAGGATTGGGCCGGAACGTGAATCTGCGACCGATTGTCACATCGCGAACGATCGATGCTCCCGGAGCGAGACCGGGGCCTGGAGGGCTGGCGTTGCGCGACCTGCTCGTGGTCCCTCGGGGACACGGGGGGCGCCTCATCTTGATCGAAGCAGCGAATGGGCGCCGGGTGACGCCGATCTTCCTGGGCGTCACGTCGCCCGAGGGACTGCCGCTCTTGGTCCGATTCCTCTCCCATCTCGCCGGCCATCGGGCAAGTCTGCTCGAGATCCTCTGTCACGCCTGGAATCGCATCGTGGTAGGTCGGCTCGAATCGACGGACGGCGACCCCGAGTCGTTGCCGAGTGTCTTCCTTGGTGACAGGATTCTCCTGAGTCCCCGGTTATCCATTGTTCCCTCGTCGGCTCTGCCGCCTGGGGGTGGTCCGATGGACCGCGACCGCTTCTTCGCATTCCATGATTGGCTCGAGCGGCATCGATTACCGAGCCGGATGGCCCAAGTGTGGAACTTCGCGAGCGGTCGCGATCCACTGTGGGTGGACTTCGGGCATCCGGTCGGTGTCAGTAACTTCCTCCGCCACGTTCGCGGTGCGCCCGATTTCTCTTGTCTCCGCCCGTCGTTTCCGACGACGAATGCGGCCTCCAAGGCGAGGAAGGCGTTTACGAAGCGGAGTTCTATGCCGAGCTCGCGGCGGGGATCGATGTTGGTCTCATGAGCTGAGGGCATGCCTCCCCCGCACGAGTTGACTCGCGGATGCTCCGTGGTGATCGTACGATAGAAACGGGGGAGGGGACCATCGCACACTCCCGGACTGTGGCCATCATGGAACGGTTCGCCGATCATTCCGATGTAAAGGTCGCGCTCGTCTGGGCGGGGTTGGGCGCGCTCAGTGCGATCGGCCTGCTGCCCTACCTGGTCTCCCTGAAGTTGGCGCAGCCCCGCCTCCCAGTCCCGCTCCTCGCCGCAATCCAGGGTGCTCAGGCGGCTGTCTTGCTCTTCGGGATGAGCTGGCTGGGGAGTGCGGCTGGGCGCTCTTGTGGTCTCGGCAGCCCCATCGTGATGTCGTGGGTAAAGCGAGAGTGCCCCCCTCTCTCACTTTGGGCCGTCGTCACGGCTGGCCTGGCGGGATTGCTCGCAGGCGGATTCATGGTGTCGTTGGACAGACTCTATCTTGTTTCTCGCCTGCCCCCAACGATCCAGCCCCTGGATCTGCGGACATCCCGGTGGGAGGGCCTCCTCGCCTCGTTCTACGGGGGCATCTGCGAGGAGATCCAGTTTCGCCTGTTCCTGATGTCCTCGATTGTCTGGTGCGCGAGGAACGCTATGTTGAGTGCCTTCGGCACATCGTCAACAGCCGCTTACTCGATCGCTATCCTCCTCTCGGCTATCTTCTTCGCGGCGGCGCATCTGCCGTCGGCAGCGAAGGTGTGGCCACTGAACCGCGTTGTCGTATCCCGTGTCATGATCCTGAACGCCGTGCCGGGAACCGTGTTTGGTTTCGTATATTGGAAGTTGGGATTTGAATATTCCGTACTTGCTCACTTTGTCTTGGGTATCGTCGTCCATGTCATTCGAATTTGCTGACGCCGCCTTGCTCGACGGTCGACGTGCTCGTCCGAGCGGCGGACGGGCCGAAACGGGGACGCGATTAGTCGCACGAGGCGCGCCGATGTTGCGCGGAGAATCAGTTCACCGGCTCGATCTCCCGTCTCGCACTCCCGCCTTCGAGGTGAGGTGCATCGGCGGACCGCTCGAACAGTTCCCGGAACTTCCGCTTCATGCGATGGAAGCGGAACCGAACCTGATCGTGCGTCAGACGCAACGCGTCGGCCACCTCGGTACAGCTGCGGCCCTCGATGCCGCGCTGGTATAGGACGCGGTAACTGAGCTCCGAGACCCGCTCGGAGAGCTGGACCAAGACGCTCCGGACCCGGGCCCGATCCGCCCGCCGCTCGATCTCGGCGGCCGGATCGGGACCGCGATCCGGAGCGGGAACCTTGGCCTCATCCAGTCCCACCCAGACGTGCCGGCCGCGCCGGATCGAGTTGACGGCCCGATTCCGCGCCACGGTCATGAGCCAGCTCGAGAGGCGGCCGCCTTTCGGCTCGTAGGGCAGATGGTCGAGGCGGGCGACGACCTCCTTCCACACATCCTGGAGGCAGTCCTCCCGGTCGGCCGCTTGCAGGCCCGATCGGGTGAGGAACGCCCAGATCCGCGGCGTGTAGAGCCGGTAGAAGCCGTCCCAGGCATCGACGAGCGGCCCGGGGGGATCGACTCCTCGTGACCGGCACTCCAGGTAGGCCTTGAGCCTTCTGTATAATCCCACGTCTCCATCGGGGCAAGGTGGCGTCTCATTCCCCGTTCGGCTCGAAGTACGAGCCGAGTCGGCGGGTGCTTCGAGGGGTTCCATGGCTCGGCGCCTCCCGACCTCGGGCCTCAACGACCCCGGGGATGGGCCACGGCCGGCGGTTCGTCCCATCGGGTTCCGGCGACTGGATGTCCCTTCAGCGCGGGAAAAAAACTAGGCTGGCAAACTTAGCTGAGACCGGGAACGTAGAAAGGGGGTAGCCACAAAAGGAGGCCCTCCATGCGCAAGCGACGACGACCGCGCCCCAAACCCGATCGCGCCCTCAGCTTGGTCCCCGTCACGCGCGATTGCCCGGAATGTCAGCAACCGCTCCGGGCCCGCTACAACAACTTCCGCACCATCACCACGCTCGACGGCGTCCTGCATCTGACGCTGGCCATCCGACGCTGCCACAATCCCGATTGCCCCCGGTTCCGTCTGCCCTACCGGCCCGAGGCCGAACCCCACTTCGCCTTGCCCTATCACGAGTTCGGCCTCGATGTCATGGCCACTGTCGGACAGCTCCGATATGCCGAGCACCGCAGCATCCCCGAGATCCACCAGGGGCTGACCCGCCGCGGCCTGGTCGTTTCGCAACGCACGGTCACCAACCTCCTGGACCGCTACGACGAACTCAGGGCGCTGGCCACAGCCGACCCCAAGCGGCTGGGACCCCTGTTGCGCCAGCAGCGTCGCGTCATCCTGGCCATCGATGGACTGCAACCCCACGTCGGTCACGAGGTCCTCTGGGTCTTGCGTGACTGCCTCTCCGGGGAGATCCTTCTGGCCAGGAGCCTCTTGTCGTCCACCGCCAAGGACCTGGCCGGCCTGATTACCGAGGTGCCCAGGCGCTGCCCGTGCCGATCACTGGTGTGATCTCCGACGGCCAGGAGAGCATTCGCAACGCCGTCAGGCAGGCGCTGAAGGGCGTGCCGCACCAACTCTGTCACTTCCACTATCTTCGCGAGGCGGCCAAGCCGATCTCCGAGGCCGATCGTCATGCCAAGAAGGAATTGAAGAAGCGAGTCCGGGGAATCCGTCGGATCGAACGCCAGGCGGAGGCGGATCCGGAGGACGAGGAGGCGGACATTGTACGGAGCTACTGCGCCGCGGTGCGTGCCGCCTTGACCGACGACGGCTTGCCGCCGCTGGCCGCTGCGGGGCTGAAGCTGCAGGACCGACTGAGCCGGATCGCCGCCAGCTTGGACCAGGTGGCGGCTTTGGCGGGGAGTTTGCCCTCTGGTCTGAAGCGTCTGCAGCAGTTGCTGCGGCGTGGGCTGGAGGAGACAGCCGCCCTGTTCCCGCCGGTGCGGGAGGCCTACAAGTGGGTCAAGCGCGTGGCCCGGATCCTCAAGAACCGGGAGCAGTTGCCGGCCTCGAAGGTCCGGCGTCGGCTGGTGCAATTGCTGGTGCGGATGCGGCAGGCAGCGGCCACGACCGATGAGCCCTCGGTCCAGAAGGGCCTGCGGCACTTCCTGAAAGTGACAAAGAGCTACCGGCCAGGCTTGTTCAAGTGCTACGAATCGTCGGACCTGCCGCGGACGAATAACGATCTGGAGCACGCCTTTGGGAGCCATCGTTATCATGAGCGCCGCGCCAGTGGCCGGCGTCGGGCCTCGCCCGGATTGGTGGTGATGGGCTCGGCACGGGTGATCTCGAGTCTGGCGACCCGGCTGCGCCCGACGAAGGCTTGGTCTTACGTCCGGGTTATGTGTCGCGCTGGCAAGAGCTGCGTGCGGACTTGGACGCGCGGCGCGAGTCGCGACGAAAGCAGCGCCGCTTCCGCCACGACCCGGGCAGCTATCTCAGGGCGTTGGAGCAGCGGTGCCTCCAGCTACTTTTGCCACCCTAGAAAAAAACCGCCGCGCGAGGATCCGCGCGGTGGGGCTCCCTGACCCCGGGACCGGCCCGCCAAGCCGAGGCGAGAAAAAAATCGCCCCGCCCATGCATCGCACTGCACGGCGGGGCCCTCACGACCAAGCGACCGGCCTCTCACGAGCGGGTCGCCATCTGATGACTATTTTGAACAAGTGGTTTCAGCGTGTCAACAGACAAGCCGATATCTTTTTCACCTTCGTCTCGAGTTTAGGCGCCCCAGTAAGAATACACAAGGAAGGTCTGCGCGGGCCCGAGCTCGACTCGCATTCGACGTAAGTCGAGTACCCGACAAGATGGCCCGCTCGGCGCCCTGCCTCTGATGGCCACGGCCCCTCGCCCCGCACCCGCCCCCGCCCGACAGAGCGTCCTGCTCCCGTCCCGCCAGCCTCGTTCCGCCGGCCGGACCCGATCGGTCGGGCCGGCCGGCGATCGCCACGCCGCGGCGACGAGCTAGAGCGCTTAACGTTTGCGTTGCATCTACGCGAGAGGACCCCCCCTTGACCCCCCCTTCGTAAGGGGGGGACTAATTGGTGTCGGGGACTAATTGGTGTCAGTTCATTTTTTCCCCGAGACTAATTGGTGTCGAGACTAATTGGGCCGGGTCGCCCTGGGGGATCGCTCCCCCAGGGCTCCCACTGATCCGGACGTGCCCAATTAAGGCATCCGCCTCGTCACGTCGCGGTTTCGCTGTCCCTCACACGATCCTTCAGCCTTGCGGTGACACGCTCGCAGGTTCGATGACCTCGGCGTGGGTCCGGCCTCCGGTCCACGACGCGGCGCCCCCTTCGCTCCACGGGGTCCGGGAGGGCCCGTTCCCCCGCTTCGACACTACTATTGAGGCGCTCCGACTCCCGTCCGCCCATCTCGCCGCACTTCGTTGCCTTCGCTTGGCGATACCACCCTTGCGCCCTGTTCGCTCCCAGCGACCGGGACGCGCGGCCGTGGGCACGGGGAGATCGGTGTTCCGGTTCCCGAGCCGGAGATGTCGGTGGAGACGGACGGGGCTCCCAAGTTCCTGAGGACCCCTCGTGTGCCTTGGCCCTGTTCTTCGACCCCGGCGGGATCGGTCACGCCAGGCCATTGCGGCGCGCCGACGCGGTCCCCGCGGCTGACAAGAGCGAGGACTCCCGCGATGATCTTTCGAGGCTCAATCGCACGGCCTGGACACTCGCACTACGCTTCGCAGTGGAAGTTGCCCGCCACCACGCCAGACTCGCTTCCGGCTGCTGGCCAGGCTCTGCCGGGCGGGATTCGTTCACCCGCAGGGTTCCAATAAAAGGTTTCACGTTTGTGGCGATCCTCCTTTTCCAAGCTTCTTGGCGCAATGTCAGTTCATTTTTTCCCCGGAGACTAATTGGGCCGGGTCGCCCTCGGGATCGCTCCCCAGGGCGACCCGGCCCAATTATTCCCCGACACCAATTATTCCCTCTGGGGCCCGCGGGCCCCAGGTGCGATAGACCCTATGCCCTCAGGGACAGAGGCGGCCCGGGGCCGGGGGACCGACGGTCCGACGCACCGACGTCCTCAAGATCCAAGGCGCTTCGGGCCGATGACAGAGTAGAAAAGGCTCGGCCGCAAGGGCAGGGGAGGTCCGTCGTGCCCACGATCGCCGTCGTGAATCTCAAGGGTGGCAGTGGCAAGACGACGACCGCGCTGAATCTGGCCGTCGGCGCCGCCGCGCGGAAGCGCCGCGTCCTGCTGATCGACGCCGACCCACAAGCCAATGCGTCGCTCACCTTGCTCGACGGAGCCGCGGCCGAGGAGCCGACCCTGGGCCACGTGCTCCTCGACCAGGCCGAGGCCGTCGAGGCGATCCGCCCATCCCGGGTCAAGCGTGTTGACATCCTGCCGGCCGATGCCAGGCTGGCCGACGCCGCTCTCTTGCTAGCCGAGCAGCTCGGCCGCGAGCGGCGGCTGCGATCGGCCCTGCAATCCGTCGCGGACAATTACGACTTGGTCGTTGTCGACGCCGCGCCGCAGTTGAACCTGCTCACCATCAACGTGATGAACACCGTCGGCGAGCTGATCGTCCCGGTCGACGCCGGCCTGTACAGCGTCGTGGGCCTAGGCCGACTCGAGGAGACCATCGACCAGGTCCGCCGCTTCCTGGACAACCGGGAGCTGCGGATCGTAGGCCTGGTCCTCACGCCGCACCACCACAACCGGGCGACCAGGGACCTCGAGCGCCAGCTCCGCGAGGCTTACGGCGACCTGGTCTATCAGACGACCATCCCCCACTCGGTCCGGGTCGAGGAGGCCCACGCCCGGCACCGGACGGTCCTGGAATTCGCCCCCAAGTCCCCGCCGGCCCAGGCCTATGACCGGCTCTTGATGGAGGTCCTCAAACATGGCCAACAGAGGGATGCCCGCCGCGCTCATCCGGCCGACGGCGATGCCGACGCCGCCTGAGACCAACGGGGACGCGAGCGCCGAGCCGCTCGAGGATCCGGTCAACGGGGACGGGCAGGGTAGGGGGGAGTCCAACGGCAGCGCCCGGAGGTCTCCCAAGCGCCGGCCGCGGGCCTCGGTCGCCGGCGACAAGGGCAAAGGTCGCAAGCTGACCCTGCCCGACGGCGTCTTCGACCGGCTCGTGCTCACGGCGATCAAGCGCGGGTCCACCGCCTCGGCGGTCGCTGCGGAGATCCTCGACCGGAACCTACCCCGGCTCCGGATCGCGGCCGACGACTGATCGCGGCCGACCGTGCAGGGTCGGCCTTGCGAGCCCCGGCCGGATCGAACACGATGGTTGTCAAGGCGGCGAGGGTAAGGGGTGGGTAAAAAGGGAGCGGAGCAACCCCATGGCGACGATTGCACCGGCTCGACCAAAGATCGCATCCCCACCCCCCTCCGGGACGCCGCCCCTCCACCGGATCACCGTCGACGAGTACGAGCGGATCATCGCGTCGGGGCGCTGGAAGACCCCAGCCGGGTCGAGCTCATCGACGGCTACATGGTGGACAAGATGGGGAAGAATGCCGATCACCGGTGGACCACCAAGGAAGCCCTCAAGGCGCTGGACAGCCGGCTGCCGCCCGGGTGGACGTCGCAGAAGGAAGAGCCGGTGCGGATTCCCGAGTTCGACGAGCCGGAGCCGGACATCGCGATCATCCGGGGCTCGGACGCGGATTACCGGGGCCGGCTCCCCACGGCCGACGACGTGGCGCTGCTGGTGGAGGTCTCCGAGACGACGCTGCGCCAGGACCGGGGCAAGAAGCGGACGGCCTATGCCAGGGCCCGGATCCCCGTCTACTGGATCGTCAACCTGGTCGACTGCCAGGTCGAGGTCTACACCCGGCCGACCAAGGCGGGCTCTTACCGATCGCGCAAGGACTACAAGTCGGGCCAGCAAGTCCCGGTCGTGATCGCCGGCCAACCGCTCCGGCCGATCGCCGTCGACGACATCCTGCCGTGACCGCCATGACGAGCGCGACACGAAGAGCCCTGGTGGATGTCTACGGCGCCCTGCTCAAAGCCGGCTGGGGCGGACTGACCGATCGGGGTGCGGAGCCGGCCACCGCGGCCGAGCTCGAGCCGCCGCGGCAAGCCGAGCTCGACCTCAAGCTGGACTGACACCAGGAGGCGGTATGACCAACCCGAATCATCCTCACGGACACGTCTCCGTCGGTCATGTCGCGTCCATCGTGAGCCGGCAAATCGCCGAGAAGTCGAGCTATTACGAGGGTGGGAAGGTCCTGACCGCGTTTCTCTTCAGCGTGCTACCCGATGGGGTGGATCCCGACGATTGGGACGCACAGTATGCCGGATTCATCGAGGCGGTGAACACCCCCGGCGGCGCTGACGCGGACCAGGCCCTCGCGTGGCTCGACCGGGAGCTGCCCGGGATCATGGAGGCGATTCCGGCCGTGGGTCGCCTGGAGTTCGTCAAGGGCGTGATGGCGTTGGTTCTGAGGGAGCCGGGATCACCGATCGAGCCGCAACCTTTCGGGGGGCGGCGACGCACCAGGAGGAAAGTTTGATGGCTTACTTGCCTTGATTTCTATGCGACGGACGATACACTAAATACATTGACAAGTTGGGACACGACGTTGACGGGCGGATTGCCTCTGATTCCGCGGTGCCACGAAGGCAGACCAGGGTCATCATCCGAGGCGGTCCGTGAGTCTTCCTTGACACGGGCGGTGAGGCGACGGGCGGAGGCTCGGCCGGACAAATACGGTCAGGGGACGTGCGAGACGAGACCGGCATCCCAGAGGGTGCGTGCTGAGTCTGTCCGCGCGCGTCTCATGGCCGTTTTTTGTTGCGCCCTGCTCGAGGAATCGCTCGATGTCCGCATCTCCTGTCTCTTCCGACGAGGTGACGTGTAACACAGGCGCCGAAGCCATGAGACGTCATCCGGACCTGCCGCCAAAGCAAAAAAATTCGCCCGAGCGCACCCCTGCCGGTGCACTGAGAATTGACATCAACATCAGGTTGAAGGGCGACGGGCTGATCATCACCCGTGCTCAGGTTGCGGCGGCGATCGCGTCGCTAGCAACCCTCGGCTGGGCCGTGATGCACTTCCACTGACCGCTCGGGTGTTCACACCGTCTGGCGGATCCCGGGTTCAACCCGGCCCGGGCCCGCCGGCGATCGCCCCACCCCGCCCCCGCCCGCCGCCCGGCCCTCGTGCCGAGCCGCTGCCCGCCCGCCGCCGCCCGCCCCGGGCCGGCCGGCGGCGCGCCCGGCCCCCACCCCAGCGGAGGCATCCCTGCCCCCGTCCCGCCGGCCTCGTGCCGCCGGCCGACCGGCCGGGGCCTCCTGCCGCCGTTCCGCGGGCGTCCGGCCCGCGGCCGTCGGCGACAGCAACGGTGACCGCCTCCGGGCCGCCCGCCCGACGGGGCCTCGTGCCGCCGTCCCGCCGGCATCGTGGCCGGCGGCCCGAGGCCTCGGCCGACGTCGCCGGCGCCGGTGACCGCCGCCGAACCGAAGATCTGCGCCGCGACCGGCAATGACCGGATGTGACAGACGTTGCCGGGAATCAACACGAGCAGGAACGGCGGGGGGGCCGAGAGGGTCAGGCCCCTTTCGTCGGGCCCGGTCTTTCCTCAGGTCGCGGAACCAGACGGAGTAAAACTCGTTCCGTCACGAATGATCGACCCTCGTTGCGTCCCGGTCTTGCTCGCTCAATGTCCCGGTGCGGCTCGCGGTCCCGGTGCGGCTCGCGGTCCCGGTGCGGCTCATGTCGGTGCTTGCTAAGTCCCGGTGTTGCTTGCGGTCTGCGAACCGAGTGAGCCGCGTCACTCAGGGTGTTGTCCACGTACTCGCGGCCCGGGACGTTCAGGTTTTCGATGACGTCGGCGGTCTTCCCGCTGCGTTGAGCGAAGAACCAGTCCAGCCCCACGGTGGAACCCACCAGGGTGTCGGGTTCGTTGTTGGCCTTGACGGTCTTGCCCCAAACCGGGTCGTAGGAGCCGTTCAGACCGCCGCTTTGCTTCCCTTCGAGCCGTTTGAATCGCGTACTGTAGCTATCCGCGGACTGCCACTCGGCGAGGATCGCGGCCAGGGCGGCGTCGTTGCCGTCGTCATTGGTCGTGCCGCCGATGAGGATATCGCCAGCCGAACCCGAGGTCAGGGTGCTCGGCCCTGATCCGCCGATCAGAACGCTGCGTCCTTTGGCAGCCGCGCCGCTGTAGGCATCCTCGAGGACGTTGGTGCCACCACCTCCGACCAGGATGTTGCCGCCGTTGCCGGTGAAGGTGTCGTTGCCGCTGCCGCCGCGAACGTTGGCGATGTTCGTGATCGAGCCGGCGGCGCCGCCCTTGACGCCGGTCGCCGAGCCGCGGGTGAGATCGACCAGGACGGCGGTGGTGAAAAGCGAATAATCGAGCCAGTCTCCGGGTCCGCCTCCGTTGACGCTCGACACACTCCCGGCAGGGCTGAGCTGGAAGACCTGCACTCCCGTCCCACCCACCAGGTTCGCGAACGAACGGAAGGTGGAGCTGCCGACCATTCCGGCGTCGGCCCCGGTGATCGTCCAGGTTTCGGCCGCGTTGGGGCCGATCAGCGTCGTCCCTGCGCCGCTCCCCACGAGGTTCGCGATGCTGGAAAAGCCGCCGACAGCCGTGGCCGTCCCATCAGCCAGGTTCACCGTGACGGCACCGCCATACGCCGACCAGTCCAGGGTGTCCGAGCCGCCGTCGCCGTTGATCCGGCCGCCGACGATCGCGCCCGGCTGGAACGCGAAACGGTCGTTGCCCGCCCCGCCAGTCAGGTTGGCGATGCCCGTGAACGGCGCGCCATTGACCGTCCCGGCGTCGGCTCCGGTGAGTACCCAGGAAGTGGTGGTGCCGCTGTTGCTCATGTCGACGACGGTGTCGGCGCCACTGCCTCTGATGGTGCCATCGAAGACCACCCCGGCCGCGATCGTGAAGGTGTCGCCTCCGGCGCCGCCGTCGAGCGTGGCCGCCAGGCCGGCGCCGTTGACGGCGAAGGTGTTGCCGGTCCCCGTGCCGTCGACGGTCCAGCCACCGATGCCGGCGCCCGAAATCGAGACGCCGCCGACCGCCATGGAGCTGCTGTCGATGGTGAAGGAATGGGCGCCGGGTGCCGTGGATACGGAGACCGTGTTGCTGCCCGCGCCGCCGTAGACCTGGACCAGGGCGGTCGTGAATGTCCCCAGGGACGCGCCGTTATCGACGACGGCAATGGTGCCGTTGCTCGCTCCGGGAGTGAAGGTGTAGGCATCGTTCCCCGGGCCGCCGCCGATGGCGAGGGTGTTGCCCTGTTGCTCCGCGGCGAGGATGTTGACCGCGAGTGTGACCGGAACGCTGGTGTTGCCGTTGACATCCGTGGCGGTGAGGGAAACCGTGAACGTGCCCGCCGCGGGGAAGACGTGACTGACGGCCAGACCGGACCCGTTCCCGGCGGTGGCGGCGATGGTCTGGACGTCCGGGTCGGACGGAGTGCCGTCCCCCCAGTTGACGGTGTAAGTGAAACCAGCCTGCTGAGCCGAGGGGGACGAGTCGGTCGCACCGAGGGTGAAGGTCCGCGTCTGCCCGTCCACGCCGTGGTAGCCGTCGCCGGGGCCGGTCAGCTTGGCGGTGACGACCGGGGCGGGCGTCAGGTCGAGGACCGTCATCGAGTAGGCGGGGAAGGTGTCGCTGAAGCTGCTGCCGCTGTGCGCCACGGTCGTCGTGAAGTTGGCCAGCGCCGCGGAACCGTCGGTCGTTCGGCTCTGAGCATAGTCCTGCGCTTCGCCGTATTGCCAGACCTGGGCCTGGCCGTCGGGCGTGAAGCCCTGGAGCGTGAACTGATCGTTGAGGTTGGCGTCGGGGTCCTTGTTGATCACGAGCAACTCGAGGTTGCCGTTGGCCTCCATCACGGCGTAGGCGGTGAGGTCCTGGAAATTGCTGCTGGCCGAGACCACCTGGCCGCCGGGCTGGACGATCTTCGAGGCCAGTTGCTCGGCGAAATAGCTGGGGTACGGGACGTACGGCCCCGTCGAGGGTGGATCGCTGGTGTCGGGATCTCCCAGGAGGCCGTAGTCGCCCCCTTGCCGCCAGCCGTACAGGCTCGGCGAGTTGTTTTCGCCGGAGTCCGAGAAGCCGTTGCGCAGGTCCCAGACGAATCCGCCGCTGTAGCCGCTGTCGAGCAGGCTGCCGATGGCGTCGGCGATGAACAGGCCGTTGACGAGGCTGGTGCTCTGCTTGCCGGGGTCGGAGTACACCGAGTTGAACTCGGTGGCCATGACCTGGACGCCGGCGGCCTGGCTGCCGACGGTCGCCTGGAGCAGGGCCTCGTAATCGGCGTGGCGCGTGGACCAGTCGAGGACGCTGTTCGGGTCGGATACCGTATCGAGCAGCAGGGTCGAATCGCTCTCCTGCCCTGGCGCCTGCATATAGCTGTGGTCGGAGATGAAGCCGGGGACGAAGCCGATGGCTTCCCCTTGGGTCAGCACGTTCTTCGTCCAGTTGTTGTCGCTGGCCCCGGTTGGGTCCCCGCTATCGATACCGATACGGATGCCGGGGTCGATCTCGCCAGCGAAGACGGCAAAGGTGTGCGCGAAGGCCGCGTAAGTCGCCGGGTCGTGCTGGGCGCCTGTGGAGACGCCGCCCGGGCCGGGCGTGCCGTGGTGGTCGATCTCCCAGCTACCGTACTCCTCGTTGCCCACTTCCCAGTACTTGATTGCGCCGAACGCCGCGGGATGACCGATGCGGAGGAAATTGTAGCCATCGTCCTGGGGCAGCGGCGTCGCCGCGCAGGCTGGCCCAGTAGCCGACGGTTTGCCAGTTGACCTGCTGCCACTGGCTGGTGCTGTCGTTCCATTCCAGCCCGGTGCCGATGACGGTCGAGTCGCGCGGAGAGCCCTCCAGGTAGGCCAGCTCGGCCGCGGCTTCCTGGGGACTGCCCGAGCCGTAGTCGAGGGTCACCAGGCCGATGCCGCCGACGGATTCGATGAACTGGGCGAACTGCGGGATCGTGTTGGCACTCGGGTCGCTGTCATTGCTGGAAACGTTGAAGTGGTAGTCGTCGGAGCTGGAGCCGCCGGGGAAGCGGAAGGTGGTCAGGCCGGCGGCCTCGACCATCTGCTGCGTCTGCGTCGTGGTCAGCTTGTCGTCCCACCAGGCCAGGTTGACCCCGAGCATGTTGGTCGCGACCGGTCCGAGCACGGCGCCGGCATTGATGGTCGTTGCCGGCTGCGTCGGCACGGCGCCCAGGCCGACATAGGTCGGGTTGACCGCCGCCGCGAACTGATCATTGGAGCCTGACAGAAGCTCGTCCGTAGCGAACGCGCCGGTGACGCCGGGATACGTCACGGCCTGGAACCCATCGTTGACCGACGGGCTGTAGCCGTTGACCAGCGTCGCCTCGAGGGTGCCGGCCAGCGTTGCCGCGCCGGCAGAACTGAGGCTTCCGTAGAGGCCGCTGGCGGGCGGGCCGCCAAGCTGGATGTCCAGTGTGCCGCTCGTGGTCTGGGTGAAGGTCCCGCTCGCGGAGACCGTGTCGCCGGCGCCGATGGTGATGGTGCCGTTGTTTGTGATGCTGACGGCGCTTACGGTGCCGGAGTTGGCCGCGGTGGGCCCGAACTGCGCGTCGTCCCAGAAGACGGCTCCGCCGGCGGTGCCCGAAAGGCCGGTGTAGGCGCCGGTTTCCAGGACGAAATTGACGGTCGCCGCATCGGCGGGTGCCACCGTCGTCGTGCTGAACGCGTTCCACCCCTGGTTGCCGACGCTCCCGGGGATCGGCCCGCCGGTGGCGCTGTTCGAGTTGAGGATCTCGACGGAATTCGGGGGCGCATAGGAGCTGATCTGGTTCCCGCCGGCATCGTAGTAGATGACCTGGAGGAAGGCGCCTTCCGGGCCGGTGAGCTCGTTGCCGGCCGGAGTCATGGCGTCCACCGTTCCCGTGTAGGACACGCCGGGGGTCACCGCGAAGGACTGCAGCACGCCGGAGTTGGGCCCGGACGCCTCCAACGACTGCGCCGGTGTGGGCATACTGGGTGCTCAGGGAGGACGTCCCCCAGGAGGACCATCCGGTCGGAGTTGCGCCGCCCCCGGAAGGAGACTCGAAGCCGCTGTTCGTCAGCAGGTCGGTACCGACACCCGTGGTCAATCCGGCGGCCGGCAACGTCAGCGAACCGGCAGCGCCCTGGACGTAGTTGCCGCCGAAGGCCACGTGAGCGCCGGGCTGGACCTGGAGGGAGCCGGCATTAGAGGAATCGGTGGCGACAGACAGGGTGCCGCCGGTGACGTCCAGCGTGGCGCCGGTGAGGGAGAGGCTGTGGATGGAGGTACTGGCGGCGAGCGTCACCGTCACGGCGGCGGCCTGATCGATGACGACGTCATCGCCGGCCCCGGGCACCGCGCCGGTGCTCCAGTCCACTGCGGTGGTCCACGCCCCGCTGGTGGAGCTGATCCAGGAGACGGTGCTCGGCAGCACTCGGTCTTCGAGCGCCTCCAGGCGCAGTCTGGCTCGCCTGCTCATGGCCCACCGCCCGTGGATCGACGATTGCCGTGACATAAGGGTGGTCCCTTGTAGCCCGGATTCACGCAGCCGAGATGCTGACGATGGATGTGCAGCGGCGAGCACGCCGAAATCCCCGGCTCCCTCATCCTTGGAGTCATGCCGATCTGTCGTGTCGATCTCGCCGGGCGGACAAATCAGCGGGGTTCACCGATCGAACTCGATGAAGTTCTTGAGCAACTGGGTGCCTTCGTGGGTGAGGAAGCTCTCGGGGTGGAATTGCACCCCCTCGATGGGGAACCGCCGGTGCCTGACCCCCATGATCTCGCCCTGGTCGGTCCAGGCGACCACGTCGAGGTCTTCGGGCAGCGTGCCCGTCTGGATCACCAGGCTGTGGTACCGGGTCGCCTCGAACGGGTTCGCCAGTCCGCGATAGACGCCCTGATTGTCGTGGCTGATCCACGAGGTCTTGCCGTGCATGATCCGGTCGGCCCGCACGACCCGCGCGCCGAGGGCTTCGCCGATGCACTGGTGGCCCAGGCAGACGCCCAGGGTCGGGATGTGCGGCCCGAACCGCTCGACGACCCGGGTGGAGATCCCCGCCTCTCGCGGCGTGCACGGGCCCGGCGAGATGATCAATCGGCTCGGCCGCGCGGCCTCGATCTCATCGAGCGTGATCTGGTCGTTCCGCACGACCCGCAGCTCCAGACCCGGGTCGATCTCGCCCAGGCGCTGGACCAGGTTGTACGTGAAGGAATCGTAGTTGTCGATCAGGAGGATCATGCTCAAACTCGCTGCGGGCGCGGGGAGCGCTCGCTGACGCTCGCTGCGGGGTGCGGGGTGCGGGGAAGACGGGTCGTCTCTTTCCCCCGCACCCCGCAGCGAGCATCAGCGAGCGCACCCCGCAGCGAGCGTCAGCGAGCGCCTCCCGCGCCCCGATCAAATGACTGTAACGATCGTACCGTTTCGGCCTGAGGATCGAAAGAGAATCCGCACGGCCGGACGCGCCGGGTGCCCGTGGCGGTGATATGTTTGCGGGATACCCTCGGTCATGGCGGATCGGCGTCTGCGCGTCACGACGCCGCCCGGGACCCGCGACTCCCGCGGTCGGGTCCCGCCATGACGAGGCCGGCAAGGAGGATCGCGATGACGGCCGCCTTCGTCGCCTTGAGTCTCGGCCTGGCCATCAGCTCGACGGGGCAGGGCTACGGCAATGCGCCCCGGTCGACGCCGTACAACGGCTCGGCCCCCTACTACATGCCCCAGCGGAATGGGCTCGTGTCGGTGCCCTATTACTATCCCTACCAGAAGAGGGACGCGGCTCATCCCAGTCACCACGACTACATCCTGCCGCCCGGTCCGGGCGACGGCTGGGGCTTCCCCAACGGCTTCCCCGACGGCTACGGCTGGGCGGATTACGGCCCATATCTGCCGCTGGGCGCCGATCGCACCGCCGAGTATTACTTCCCCCGCTACTACGTCGTGCCGCCCGAGCAAATGTTCTTGCCGACCTATTACAACCCCTATCAGACCCGGGGCCAGCAATATTTGCCGTACGTCGGCATGGGCGGCGCGCATCCGGCCGGCGGGGCGCCATTGAGCTCGTCCGAATTGCCGGTCCGGCCGTATGCGACGATCAACAACTCGCCCCCGGCGGTGACCGTCCCGCGGCTCAACGGCCGCTCGGAGGCCCCGATCGTGAACTCGGGGACCACGGGGCTGACGCCGTGAACGGGGCCTTTGTCGGGGATGGACGCCACGCTCCGGGACGAGCCGCGCATCGGGTGGAGCGAGACCTCGGTCCGAAGCGCTTCCCGATGCCGGCTCGCACGGAGATTCGCCCCTCGCGGAGTCGCGGAGGTTTCAGCCCCTGTGTTGGCGCCGATCACGACTCCTTGTCAAAGGCGCGAGCGTTCTATAGCATGGAGTCTCGCGGTCGCGGCGCCGCTGCCACCTTTGAGCTGAGCCGCACGACCACCGGTTTTTCACGGGACGGAGCCCGCCGAGGAAAAGCGATCGAACCTTCCGCGGGTCTCGATCGTAGCAGCGCAGAGAATCGGGTGTCGCGATCGTGCGGGTCCGGTGGACCGGCCGGACCGGGGCCGTGGCCCGAGGCCGGGCCGCCGCGGTGCCCGATGATCGACATCCTCGAGGCCGCCGCCGGCCGATCGCGGCGGTCGCATCGCGAGCTATCTCGTTGTCGCCCTTATCTTTCCGTCCCTTGATCGATCATTCGACCGATGCTTGAGCCCGAGGATCCGGCCCCGGACGCGTCCGCGAGGCCCGGCCGACCGGTACGCCGCTTCCGTCCCCGTTCTTTTCCGTCCTACATCTGAGCAAAGCAAAAGGCGCCCGCGTAATGAGCCACGAAGTCATCATTGAGACCCGGAACCTCACGAAGGTCTACCGAGATTTCTGGGGCCGGCCGAAGGTCCAGGCGCTGAAGGCCCTGGACTTGAAGGTGTTCCGCGGCGAGATCTTCGGATTGCTCGGACCCAACGGTTCGGGGAAGACAACGACGATCAAGCTGCTTCTGGGCCTGCTCTTCCCCACCGAGGGCGAGGCGCTCATCTTCAACGAGTCGACGACGAACGTCTCGAAGAACGAGCGGATCGGCTACCTCCCCGAGGAGTCGTACCTCTACAAGTTCCTCAACGCGGAAGAGACGCTCCAGTTCTACGGGCGGCTGTTCAAGATGCCCGGGAGCGAGCGGAACAAGCGGGTGGGCCAGCTCATCGACATGGTCGGCCTGACGGCCGCCAAGCATCGGCAGCTCCGCGAGTACTCCAAGGGCATGCAGCGGCGGATCGGGCTGGCGCAGGCGCTGATCAACAACCCCGAGCTGATCCTGCTGGACGAGCCGACCTCGGGCCTCGACCCGATCGGCACGGCCGAGATCAAGAACCTGATCCGCGAGCTGCGCGAGCAGGGCAAGACGATCGTGCTCTCGGGCCACCTGCTGGCCGACATGCAGGACATCTGCGATCGGATCGCGATCCTGCACCGGGGCGAGCTCAAGGAGCTGGGTCGCGTCTCCGACCTGCTGACGGTCCAGGACGTGACCCAGATCAAGGCGCGCAACCTCTCGCCCGCGGCGCTCGAGGAGATCCGCGACGTGATCCTCCGGCACGGAGGCGAGGACGTCGTGGTCGACCACCCGACGACCACGCTGGAGGAGCTGTTCCTCCGGATCGTGCAGGAGAGCGATCTGCACCCGGGTCGTCGCAAGGTGGCCCACGAAGGGGCCCGTCCGGCGCGCCGGCACAGCAGGGCGAACTGGCCGCACAGGCCAAGCGCTGAGTCTCTTCTCTTCCCATTTATCCTCTCGTCGGGGCGCGGGGTTCGGGCGCGGGCGCGGGGAAGACCGCTGCCCTCGTTCCGGCGCCTCGCAGCGAGCCGAAGGCGAGCGCCTCCCGCGCCCGCAGCGCGGCGCTCCCCGATTCGATCCCCCTGACGAAATACCGACCAAGTAAGGGCTCCAACTGATGTCCGTCATCCTCCTGACATTGCCCCTCTTGTGGCGCAGGTCAACCCGGCGGCCCCGGGTCAGCCCGCGGCGCCCGCGCCGGCCGCCGCGCAGGCCGGCGCCCCGGCCACCAAGGCGGCTCCATCCGCCGCGCCGGCCGCCGGCGGCGGCGCCGCCGCGGCCCCGGCCCGCATGCCGGCCCTGCCCCCGCTGAGTCCCAGGCTGGGGATCGCCCTGGCGTGGATCTACTTCACCGGCGACCCGACCGTCGCGAGCTACGACCTGATGGGTGCGTCGATCACCTGGCTCAAGGCCATCGGCCTGATCTGCCTGGTGGGCTGGCTCTTCTCCTGGCTGATCACCGGCATCAAGGAGCGGGTGGTCGCTCGCGGCGAGTGGTTCGACTACCTGGGCATCGCCGCGCTCGTCCTCACGCCCACGACGGTCATGTTCCAGGTGCTCCAGGCCCTGGAACGGATCGGCGCCCACTCGATCGCGTCGGTGCCGCTGGTGACGGCGATGTGGCTGCTCGCCTTGCTGCTCTACACCGTCTGGATCGAGATCGCCCTCTGGCGGACGATCCGGCGGCTGGGCAATTCCTATGACCGGGCCGTGCTGGTCGGCATCCACCTGGCCCTGGCGGCGGGCATCGGGATCGGCGTGTGGATCCAGCAGCAGGGATACCTGATCTACGTGATGCAGTTCGTCCCCATGAACCGGACGTTCACCTGGTGGGACGGACTGATCGTCGGCGCGGATGGGCCTGACGTACATGGGCTACGTCGTCTTCCTGCGGGTCGCCGGGCAATTCCTGGCCGAGGTGGTCCAGGGGCGGCCCCGCCGCCTCTACGCGATCGCCCGGCTGAGCGTCCACGAGGCCACCCGCCGGATGTGGGCGCCCTGGGTCGTCCTCACGGTGTTCCTGCTGGTCCTGGCGTTCACCCACTGGTTCCTCCAGCCGCCGCGGGCCGCGGAGATGGGCCGGTTGTATGTCGGCACGCTGACCCTGCTCTGCTCGGTGCTCCTGACGGTGATGGTGACGATCCTGACGCCGCTGTCGCTGCCGACGGACATCCAGCAGCAGACGATCTACACGGTAGTCTCCAAGCCGGTGCGCCGGCTGGAGATGATCTGGGGACGGATGATCGGCTACATGGCGCTGGTGACCGTGCTGCTCCTGGTGTTCGGCGGGATCAGCCTGGGCTACCTGAAGCGGACGGTCGGCGGCACGATCGACGCCACGGAGGTGGCGCTCAAGAAGGCCGAGAAGGACGGCCGGCTGGCGGACGCCAAGGTCTTGCGCGAGCAGTGGGAGCAGCTCTACACGCGCATGACGGCCCGGGAGCCGATCAAGGGCTCGCTGTCCTTCCTCGACTCGCGAGGATTGCCGCACGCGGTGGGCATCGACGTGGGTCAGGACGTCTCGGGCCGCGAGCCGCGGAGCCACATCGAAGGCGCGACGCCCTCGGCGGCGATCTGGAGCTTCGGCCGGGTGCCCGACCCCTTCACGCCGCATGGCCGGCAACCCAGGATCCTCGACCGCCGCATCCCGGTCGAGCAGTTCCTCTCCCGGGGGACGATGGAGTGGGAGCTCGACCGCATCAAGCAGCTCGAGACCCAGATCCGGGCCGACGAGGCCGCCAAGACTCAGCCCAATATCCCGGCCGCCCGCTCCGCCCAGCTCGACCAGGCCATCGCCCGCAACCGGCAGGAGTACGAGCGGCTCAGCTCCGAGTTCGAGACCCGGCAGCGCGAGTCCGACGAGCTGCAGGCGAAGCGCGCCGACGCCGAGGCGGCCGGCCGCCAGGACGAGGCCGACGCGTTGCAGAAGCAGTACGACCGGATGCACGCGCCGCCGGTCGCCGTCGAGATGACCTTCAACGTCTACCGGACCACCAAGGGCAAGATCGGCGAGCCGGTCTACGCCGAGATCACCGCGACCAACCCGTACACCGGCGCCCGCTTCGAGGGCGACATCTTCGCGATCCGGGAGTACTACACCAATAAGGTGTCGCTCCCCTCGTCGATCCTGGCCGGCTCCAACGGGGCGCTGCGGGTCGAGATCCGCTGCCTCAGCCCCACCCAGTACCTCGGCATGGCCGAGAGCGACCTGTTCCTGCTGCCCCACGCGGGGAGCTTCAGCGTCAACTACATGAAGGGGCTCTTCGGCATCTGGCTCCAGGCCATGGTCCTGACCGCCATCGGCGTCTTCGCCGGGACCTTCCTGAGCTGGCCGGTGGCCCTCTTGACCACCATCTTCTTCTTCGTCGCCGGACAGCTCGCGTTCAGCTTCCTGGTCGACTTCACCCGACAGGCCGTCATGGGCGGCGGGCCGTTCGAGTCGCTGATCCGGCTCCTGACCCACGACAACCAGATGAGCGAGCTGACGCCGACGGCCGCGGTCGTCCTGGCCAAGACGCTCGACGCGCTGGTCATGCCGCTGATGTCGATGCTGGTCTTCATCGTCCCCAACTTCAACGCGCTGGACGTCTCCAACGTGGTCGCCGACGGCTTCGCGGTCAGTTGGGGGCTCCTGGGCGTCAACACCCTGCTGGCCCTGGGCTATGCCATTCCGTTCTCCGTCGCCGGTTATTACATCCTGAAGAAGCGTGAGGTGGCCGCATGAGCACCCCGACCTCGACCCATTCGCAGCGCAGCTTCCGCAAGAAGCTGATCTACGGCGCGATCATCGTCGTGCTGTTCACGGCCATGTACCCCTACGGCCAGGCGCTCACCCAGGTGAAGAAGGACAACGACCTCGGCGAGGCGGCCATCGGCCAGATCGACACCGGCAGCTTCATGATGAAGCTGTTCCTCCTGGGCGGGTTCCGCGGCATCGTCGCCGACTACCTGTGGAACCGCGCCGAGGAGTACAAGCGCGAGCACGACTGGGACCGCCTGAAGCAGACGGTCAACATGATCACCAAGCTCCAGCCGCACTTCCTGGCGATCTGGACCTACCAGAGCTGGAACCTGGCGTACAACGTCGCCGTCGAGTGGGACGCCCCCGAGGACAAGTACCAGTGGATCAAGCAGGGGATCCAGTTCGCGCAGCAGGGGGTCGCCAAGAACCAGAAATCGCCCGACCTGGTCTGGGACACGGCCTGGTACTACTATCACAAGCTCGGGTTCTCCGACGAGTCGATCATCCTCCGCCGGCTGTTCCGCGACGACCAGGACGACGACTTCAAGCGATACTATGACCCCGAGCTGGACACGACTCTCGTCGGCGACGACAATTTCAAGCTGGGCTACGGCTGGTTCAGCCGGGCGGTCAAGCTGGTCGACTCGGGCGCGAGCCGGGTGGTCGCGGGCACGGCCGAGACTATCCAGTACGTTAACCCCTCGCCGCAGAGGAAAGGGCGGCCCGACGACATCGCATTCCGCTCGATGCCGGCGCACGGCCAGACGCGATATGCCATCGCGCTGGAGAAGATGAGCACCTACGGCATCCCGGCCCGGTTCGGCGAGAAGGCCAAGAATGAGTGGTCCTCCGCGCTGAACGAATGGCAGAAGTTCGGCGAGCACACCTTCATGTCGCACAACGAGATCCCGGACAAGGACGGCAACCTGCACCGCGATCCGGTCAAGCTGGATGATGCGACCAACCCCCAGAAGCTCAAGACGCTCACCGAGAATCAGCAGTACTGGGCCCAGCGCTGGGCCGACCAGATGAACTACCGCTACTGGAAGCAGAGGAGCCTGGCCGAGCAGACTGACGAGGCGGTCCGGCGCGCGAGCTGTTCTACCAGGGCACGATCGCGTACAAGACGGGGGAATTCTCCAAGGCGGCGGACCGGTACAAGGAAGGGCTCGAGGTCTGGAAGGTGGCGCTCAACGAGCATCCGACCTACCGGGATGACGACCTGTGCAAGAAGGACACCGGGCTGATCATCAAGCGGTACAAGCGGGCGCTGGAGCAGGACGGCAAATCGCTCCCCGACAACACGCCGTTCAAGGAGACCCTGGCGGTCTCCGAGAACGACCCCACGGTGGACCCGTTCGACGCGATCGAGATGATCGGCGTGCCCGGCGGGTCGGCCTCGGGATCGTCGGCGCCCGCGGCCCCGCAGCCGCCCTCGCAGGTGCCCACCACCCCGGCGGTCACCCCGTAGTTGCCGGCGAGTTGCCGGTTGCCAGTTGCCAGTTGCCAGTTGAAAACCGATCCTGTCTTGTCTCGCTCGCAACTGGCAACTGACAACTCACCGAGGCAACCGCCATGATGCAACGTCTCTCTCGCCCGTCGATCGGACTGAGTCTCATCACCTGGGTCGCGGCCCTGCTGGCCGCCCCGCCGTCTGTGCCCGCCCAGGACGTCGCCGCGCGGCCGATGCGGATCATCGTCTTCGGGGCCCATCCCGACGACTGCGAGCTCGAGGCCGCCGGGACGGCCGCGCTGGGCCAAGCTGGGCTACAAGGTCAAGTTCGTCAGCGTGACCAACGGCGACATCGGCCACCATGAGATGGCCGGCGCGATCCTCGCCCGCCGCCGCACCGCCGAGGTCAAGCGCTGCGCCGAGATCCTGGGGATCGAGAGCGAGGTGCTGGACATCCACGACGGCGAGCTGCTGCCGACCCTGGAGAACCGCCGGCTGATCACCCGCAAGATCCGCGAATGGAAGGCCGACGTGGTGATCGCCCACCGGCCCAACGACTACCACCCCGATCACCGGTATACCGGGATCCTGGTGCAGGACGCCGCCTTCATGGTGATCGTGCCCAGCTTCTGCCCGGACGTGCCGGCGCTCCGCAAGAACCCGGTCTTCCTCTACACCGAGGATGACTTCAAGAAGCCCAATCCCTTCGACCCCGACGTGGTCGTGCCGATCGACCCGGCGATCGATCAGAAGGTCGCCTGCGTCGACGCGCTCGAGTCGCAGTTCTACGAATGGAACCCCTGGCTCTTCGGCTATCTCGACCAGGTGCCCAAGGAGAAGCCGGCGCGGCTGGAATGGACCCGCAAGCGCACGGCCGGCCGCGCCGCGGGGCTCGCCAATCGTTTCCGTTCCAAGCTCGTCGAGCTCCTGGGGCCGGAGCGTGGCCAGGCCGTCAAGTACGCCGAAGCCTTCGAGGTCTGCGAGTACGGCAGCCAGCCTTCCAAGGAGGAGCTGCTCCGGATCTTCCCGTTCTTCGGACATTGAATCGGGTAACGTCCGCCCTCCGAGGCTTGGGCTTCATCACGAAAGCACGAAAGTACGAAAACACGAAACGGACGATCGGACCCGATCGACCGGGCGGTGCAAACGCGGATGCGCCCCTGCCCGTTTCGTGTTTTCGTACTTTCGTGCTTTCGTGATAAATCTGTACGACTCGGCCCGCCCGGCGTTTCGTGGCCCCGGCCCGGAATGCGAACCGGCCGGGCGCAACGGGTGCGGCCGGCCGGGGCACGGTTCGTGGTTCGTGTGCGACCGTCCGATCAGAGCGGAGGCGAATCGACCTGGGGCGGGCCGCCGCAACGGCGAAGGTGGTCCTTGTCGAGGTAGACGACCTCGACCTTGTGATCGACGTGATTGAATGGGATCGGGTAGTCCGACCAGTAGAGTTCGTCGTAGTACACCGTGCACTTGTAGTGGCAGTGCACGAGCTGGCAGGGTCCGGCCAGCGGATAGATCTTGCACGGGTCGATCTTCTCGCCGATCTTCTCGATGAGGATCCGGACATTGTTGCGCTGGGTCTCGTAGAACGGCGGGCAGCCGTTCCTGAACTTGGGCACCTTCCTCCACACGTCGGCCTCGCTGGGAGGATCGAGGCAGACCGCGGGAGCGAACTCGCCGGGGATCGGGTCGAGGATCGGGATCTTGTTGTTCCGCTCCTCGCGCATCATATCCTCTTCGAGCCGCTGCGACTGCGAGGGCAGGATCGGGAAGGCGAAGGACCACCCAGTGACGTGCAGGGGCGAGATATTGCGGAACACGTAATCGATGCCACATCCGACGTGGGTGGTAGCGATCACCGCCAGGGAGGCACCCGCAATCAGGCCGCGAACCCAGCGCGGGGTCATGGGGCTCCGGTGCCGCGCGGATCGGAACATGGTCTTCTCCCCTCCTTGGGAACGTGCGCGAACGCGCCGGGAGGCCATCCTGCCCCTCCGGCCTCTGGGCGCCGGGACCGTTCGGGTTCGAATTTGATGGGTTGACCGATCATACCGGCGACTGGCGACCTTCTGACGACCGGTCCATGTGGTCTAGTTATCGAACGATCGCGGCTCGGCTCTGAGAAAATTCTGCTCGGCTTGACAATTTCGAGGCGGTCATGGAAGGGTCGGCCCCGGAAGTCAGCCGGTACGCGGCACCCCGGTTCAGCGAGACTGTCAGGGCGGCCGGAGCAGGGTGACCCGGAGGGCGATGGCTGCAAATGGCTTGTGGAGAAGGGGTTTCGTGCGGTGGCTCGCAGCAACGCGAGACCGGCTGGGCCCTCGAGGCACCCAGCCGGCCGAGTTGGCCGCGGGCAGTCGCCGGACCGCGGCGTCGAGCTGGAGGTCGTTGCCGACTGTCAGGTCAGGTCAGGTCTGGTCAATAGGCCATGATGCCGAACGGGTAGGGGGTGAAGAACGGCCGGGTGTAGTTCTTCTTGAAATCGAGCCACCAGATGCCGTCGTCCCAGCGGAGGGTGACCGCCCGCCAGTCCAGGGGGACCTCCGGGTAAGGATAGAACGGTCCGATGTTCGGCCACGCCTGCCAGGGATAAGCCGTGGGGTAGCCGACCGCCGAGAAGTTCGGATAGGGGGCATAGCTGGGCCATGCATAGTTGGGTTGCCCGGGCATCGAGGCCTGGGTCGCTCCCGTCATCCCGGCGGGCCCTTCGGGCACCGGGCCGGTACCCGTGGCGGCCCCGGAGCTGACGCCCGTGGGGGCACCGACATCGTACATCGGGGCGCCGCCATCGTAGTTGCGGTGGTGGTGACCCAGGGCGAGCTGCGGCTCATACTGGGCCGGGCGGACCGAGCGGTCGCCGACCTGGAGCTGATCGACCACGCCAAAGACGCCGGCGACGCGGCCGGCGCGGGCCAGGGCCTCCGACTTCTGGGCGGGGCTCGCCAGGGTGCCCGAGAGCGTCACGACGCCGTCACGGGCCATGATCTCGATGCGACGGCCCGACAGGCTGCGGCTGGACCGGAGCGCCCCGGCGACGGCGTCGGCGGTCATCTGGTTGGAATTGGGCGCGACGTCCTGGGCCGACGCCGCCGAGGCCATCACGGCCAGCACGCCCAACGCGGTCGAAATCCGTTTCAGTCCGAACATCATGGGCAGGTCCTTCTCCCGCGTGGATCCGACTCGACCCAAGGCCGAACGGCGAGCGGGACGCGCCGTTCGGGTCGGAGAATCGTCCTACGTGTTGGAAGTCGCCGCTCGGAACGCGGGCGCAGCCGCCCCGCAGCCGGCCGACGGCCGGACGAAGGCGACCACACGCCCCGTCCTCGCGGGACGAGGAACCAGCCGATGCAGGCCCGCCGGAGGTGAGGATCGAAGGAGGGGAGACAGGGGACGAACCGGCCCGTTGATCCCAGGTCGTCCCGCAACTATGGCGCGCGATTCGGGGCCGGTCAAATGGCGGCAAAAAAAAAACGGGGCCGGTCGGCCCCGATGTGCGTATGTCTTTGCCAGATTCCGACTTGCGGCGGGCAAATTTCCTCAGGTGGCCAGCTCCGCCTCGGTCGTCACGCATGGCCTCGCCGGCTCGGTCTTCTCGATCGATCCACTCCCCATCGTCATGCCGATCAACAGGATCGTCATCGTCCCACCGGCGAACAGGGCGAACTCCGAATCATGGCGGCCGCACAGGGCCCCGGCGATGGCCAGACCGAACAGCGCGACGATCAAGCCCGTCTGTCCGCGCGACGGCCATCGCGTCGTCCGCGGCATGAAGCGATTGAGGCAGAGCCCCAGGATCCCGCAGAGCTGGAACAACACCACCAGGATCTCGAAGACGGTACAAGCCGAGAGATGGGACCCGACGACCATACAGGCTCCTTCCTTGGTTCCTGCGTGGGACATTGGCGAAGGGAGTCAAATTCGGATGCGCGGAGAACTCTTCCTCGTTGCGAAGAGTAGAGGACTCACGGTTGACCTGACGAGCATATTCCGGACCATCCGCCGGAATGCGCCGAAAAAACGGCCGGTCCCGGCCGTTCAAGCGGAAAACTTGAGCAAAAATCGGGGAAGGGCGCGGAATTTCGTCGGGCGTGATG
This sequence comes from uncultured Planctomycetota bacterium, assembly GCA_963815795.1. GTDB lineage: Bacteria > Planctomycetota > Planctomycetia > Isosphaerales > Isosphaeraceae > JAKAUH01. Next base: position 1,403,555 of record CAWFIC010000019.1, read on the forward strand.
GAAAACTTACAGGACGGACCGAGGTCGTTCTTACAACGGCCCGGAGGGAGAGTGGAGCCGGGGAACGCTCCCCTGGCAAGGGGCCTGAGCGTTCCCCGCGATGACGCGCCGTGAGCCAGGGACATCACGACCGTTTGCGCATGGTCCGCATCGGTGCGAACCGCTGATTCTTGAGCTCGGCCGGCGCGCTGATGTCGCAGACGCCCCAACCCTTCTTCTCGAGGCGGGCGGTGATGACGATCGTCCACAACGAGGTGCGCACGCCCATGTTCGCGTTCGCGTTCCCGGTCGCGTTCCCCCCGGTCGCGTTGGAACTGGGGCGCTTCGAGAGGATAATACCCGCGCGATTGGTGCTCTTCTGTTGGTTGGCGCCGCTGATCTGGTAGCCTTCGAGCTTCGCCGCCAGGTCATTCAGCTCGGACTCGGAGAGCGTGCCCTCGAAGATCCGCTTGAACGTCTCCTGATAGCGTTTGGAGGATTCGGACTGGGCCCGCAGCGCGGTCGCCTCGTTCAGGCGGTTGAGGTCCTTGGCCTTCAGGGCGTCCATGAACGCCGTGACGGCCCCTTCGGGCGTCCGGAAGTCGGGGGGCTTGTCCGCGCCGGCCCCGCCCGGACCGCCGCCGGGGCCGCCCATCGCCATACCCGGCCCCCCCTGCATCCCCTTCATCTGGCCCTGCATGTTGGCCATCTGATTTCGCATCTGCTGCTGCATTTGCTGCTGTTGCTGCTGCTGCATCTGGCCCTGCATGCCGGCGCCCATGCCGGCATTCGGCCCCATGCCCATGCCGGCTCCGCCGGGCGCTCCCATGCCGGGTGGTCCCATCCCGCCGCCGGGTAGGGCACCGCCACCGTTCGGGGGAGTACTACCAGGCGCCGCTGCGCCGCCCCCCGCTGCGCCGCCGGCGGGGGGTGCCGGTTGTTCCTTGGTCGCCAGGGCCAGCATTTCCGCGGTGGCGGAATTGCGGTCCCCCGGTGCGGCATTCCCGCCGGCGCCGGCCTGTCCCTGTGCCGGCGGCGCGGCCTCGGCCTGCGCGGTCGGCTCCTCGGGCTTGGCCTCCTCGGGCTTGGCCTCCTCGGGCTTGGCTTCCTCGGCGGCGGCGACGTTCGGCGCCGGCGCGGCGGCCGGGGCCGGCATCACAGGCGGCGGAGCCGATTCTCCCGCCGGTGCGGCCGCCGCCTGACCGTCCGAACCCGGGTCGGGTACGTCTCCCCCCCCGCAACCGGCGACGATCGCCAACGCCCCGAGAACGCCGAGGCACGCCAACCACGTCCTCCACGGTGTCATGGTTTGCCTTCCTTTTCGAAGAATCGGATTCACGAGGAACGCTACCGCGGCTCGGCCATTAGGATGAGACGACCCCGCCCCTGATCGCAGGCGCTTGCCGAATCAATTATGGCGATGGTGCTCGCCTCATTGGAAGGGGGTCATGCGACAACCACGATCCCGAGCCGCTCGGAATGGCTGAATTATCATATTTCTATTTAGGATGAGCCGTGCCCCTTCCCCCGTGGTTGCCGGCGCAGTATGATAAGACAAATGGCTTTCTCGGTGGCTATCGGCCCCGTCACACACCTGTATTGGCCCGGCACGCGGCGAAGATCGCGGGAGTTCCCCCCATGCCCCCCCAGCAGCGGACGATCCTCATCGTCGACGACGACCACGAGATCCTCGAATCGATGCGCACCATCCTGGAGAACAAGGGCTTCCGCATCCTGGCCGCTCGGGACGGGAATGCCGGGCTGATGATCGCCGAGCGCGAGAACCCGGACCTGATCGTCCTGGACATGATGATGCCCAAGAAGAGCGGATTCCTCGTCCTGGAGAAGCTCAAGAGCCGGCCCGGGGGCCTCATCCCCACGATCATGATCACGGGCAACGAGGGGAGCCGGCACCGCGCCTATGCCGAGATGCTGGGCGTGCGCGACTACATCCGCAAGCCGTTCGCCATGGAGAAGCTGGTACGATCGATCGAGCGGGTCCTCGGCGTCAAGGGCCGGGATGGGCTCGGCGACGACGAACCTTGAGTCGCGCCGGGAGGGAGCGGCCCCGGGATGCGCCCATGAGACGGCTCCCTCGATCCTCGGGCTCCTCATGGACTGGGCACAGACGCCTGGTCGATCGGGCGGATGCGAGGAGGAGCCTCTAATGCCCAGTCCCCGATTATGCGGAGTCTGCCCCCGCCGGCCCCAGGTTCCCGGGGCCGGCGGGTCTGGCCGCTGCGCATAATCTCGTCTCAGGCCCTCCAGGAACCGCAGCAGCTCATCATCCGCCCGGTAGCGCAGCGGAGGGCTCAGCGATGGCCAACGGAACGACCTATGCGGCGTCGTGCCGCTGATTCAACATCGCGAAAACGACCGGCACTCGCTTCGGATGTTCACCGCGCAACTCACTTGCCCGGATGAGTGCCGATCCGCCCAGGGCTCACTTCCGGCCATCGACCTGGCCCGGTGTCCCGAACGATACTCGGCCAGCGCCAGCGGGCCGTAGGCATCTTCACCCTTCTTCGCGAGCTCGACCGCTTGCGGGAGTGAACCACCCCTTCGTCGTAATCGGGCCGCGGACACTCGGGGGAAAGGACGAGTGCCCAGGCCCAGTTGTTGTAGGCCATGGCGTCGTCGGGCTTGAGGCCAGATTGCCCCGCGGTACTCCGCGATCGCCTTCTCGAGCTTTCCCTGGCCCAGCAGGGCCTCGCCTCGATTGTTGCGGGGCATTACGTCATCGGGCTAGCCGGTTCATTTCTTTGGCTTCGGCGATCGCTGTGGGGGGGCGATCGGCCGGTCCGGAATATCCGTCAAGCGATACATTCGCAGGAGGCTACCCCACCCGCCCCAGACGACGTGACGGCCATCGGGGGTGAAGGAGCCGCCCACCGGACCCTTCTCCCATTTCAGCTTTTGAATCAGCTTGCCGGTGTCGAGATTCCAGTACCGCAGTTCGGACCGCCCCATATCGTCTGCAGAGAACAGTCGATGGCCGTCAGTCGAGACGGCCAGCCACACGCTTCGGCCTGTTGGATCCTTAAAATGGCCGGAGACCTCCCGGCCACCTTCGACATCCCACAGACGGATCGTGCCGTCATCGCTCGAAGAGACCGCGCGCCGTCCATCGGGCAAGAAAGCCACGCACCGAACTCTTTCCGTGTGACCCCGGAATCGGAGTTTCTCGCGGCCCGTCCTTGTGTCCCAGAGGATCGGGACCGCGTCGTTCCCACCAGAGAGGACGTAGCGGCCATCGGTCGAGACGGCCACACTAAGCACCATTCTCTTGTGTCCCTCAAAAGTGCGGAGTTGCTTCCCTGATTCCAGGTCCCAGACCCTGACGTCGAAATCCGTCCCTTCCTGCCATATGTCGCGACGCAACCCGCCGCCGGCGGAATAGGCCCGTCTACCATCAGGAGAGAAGGCTACACTCATGACGCAATCCACGTGCCCGGGGAACTCAAGGTGTTCGCCCGACTCGAGGTTCCAGAGCCGGACGACGCCATCTGTACCTCCGGAGAGAGCCAGACCTCCGACGGGCGAGAATGCAACGGATCTGATCTCCCTTTCGTCCTGGTTGAACTCGCGGATCAATTGTCTGGTTTCACGATTCCAGAGCCGCAGTGCACCGGGCCAGTCGCCAGTCAAGACCCACCGCCCATCTGGCGAGACAGCAACGCTCACGTGGGTGCCTCCATGCCTGGGAAAGTCCGCGACTTCGACGACCGCCGGCAGCTCGCGGGCAGCTCGGCCAGGTGGCAGAGCCCAGACATGGACGCCGTCGTCCGTGCTGGAGACCGCCTGGCAGCCGTCCGACGCAAAGGCGACATGCACCACCGCCCTCTGATGATCCTCGCGTTCCAGCTCATCGCCGGTCACCAGGTCCCAGAGTCGCATGAACTTGTCGCCGCCAATCAGCGCGCGCCGGCCGTCGGCGGAGAGGGCGATCGACGCACCAAAGCCGGGCGCTTGCCGAAGCTGGCGATTCGTCTCCAGATCCCAGACGAACGCTTGGCCCGAAAGGCTGATCAGGACCCGGCGGCCATCCGGGAAGACAGCCAGGTCGCTCACGGGCTTGGGGGTCTCTGCGTGCCCGAGGTTCTTTCGGGTGCTCACGTCCCAGACCTGAATCGATCGGTCGATGTGAGTGGAGACGAGCTGACGGCCGTCCGGAGAGAACGCGACCAGATCGGTCCCGCCGCCAAGTCTCCTGTTGAGCTCCTTCTTCTTGGCCGTACCGTCTGGAGTCGCCTCACAGAACTGGATTGCTCCCTCGCGGACGTACGCGACGAGCTGATTATCAGGCGAGAGGGCGATCGCCGTGATACGGGCCCTTCCGGGTAGGAGGCGACGCGCTTGGCTGGTCTGGAGGTCCCAATTCCACAGGTTATTATCTGTGCCCGCCAGGATCGCGAAGCGGCCATCGCTCGAGAGGGCCAGATGGGACCAGGCGGGGACACTGGCCTCGAGCTTGCGGGGCTTCTCGGGAACTTTGAGATCGGCGCGCCAGAGTGCGCGATTCCGGCCACCGGTCTCGAAGAGCACCTGCCCGGAGCCGGAGATCAGCCGCGCCTGAAGCACGGGATCGGGCGACGGGATCGACGTGATCTTATGGAACACCTGGGCGATTTTCGCGATTTCCCAGGGGAGTCTGGGGGCTCTGCTCTCCGGTGAAGGCTCGGCGACCGGCGGAGATGTCTCGCCCGACCCGTCGCCGGAGACCTCAGCCTTGGTGACGCCTTGAGCCGCTACCGAGGCTTCAGTCGCGGGAGAAGGCACGGCGACCGGCGACGTGCCCCTCGGCTGCGACACGACGGGCGTCGAGTCCGGCACGCGTACCGGCTTCCGTTCTCCGGTCCCGGTGCTCCCCACCGCAACGGCCCGCTCGACTCTATCCTTCTTCACGCGCACGCCCGGGATGATCCCGGTCGCCCACCCGCCGATCAGCCCGCAGAACAGCACGCCAGCGGCCACCGCCGGCCACAACCATCGCGGTCCTTCTCGGGCCGAACTCGGTGCTTCGGCGACGGCGTTTGCGTCATCCTCGGTCTCGCGGAAATCGATCAGGCTGGACCACATATCGGATCCGGACTCGGCGGCTGGTGCCCGCGCGATGCGACCGGCATCGCGCGCGGTGTCCTGATCGCTTCCGACGTTGGGAGACACCGCGGCCGGCTTCTTGAAGAAGGGAGCCAGGACGCCGGCGACCTCGCCCGGTGTCTGAAACCGGTCGGCGGGCTCCTTGGCCATCATCTTGGCCACCAGGGCCGACAGCTCGGCAGGCGCCTCGGCGCGCACCTCGCCGAGCGGCCGGGCATCCAGCGAGCGATGGGCATTGAGGACGTCCTGGAGAGGCAGATTGGGGTACGGCGCGTGACCGCTTAGCAGGTAGTAGAGCGTGCAGCCCAGGCTGTAGATGTCCGCGCGGATGTCGGCCTTCTGGGAGTCGACGATCTGCTCGGGGGCGATGAAATCGGGCGTACCGAGCATGTCACCGGTGCAGGTCAGATGCGCGCCGAAGTCCAGCGGGACTGTCGGTACGCTGATCCCCAGCTCGGTGGCATTCTGCTCGCTCACCGCCTTGGACAGGCCGAAGTCGAGGATCTTGATCACGGCCCGATTCTTCCGGTGCGTGAGCATCAGGTTCGCGGGCTTGATGTCGCGATGGACCATCCCCTCCTCGTGCGCGTGCTGCAGCCCCAGCGCCGCCTGCTGCACGAAATAGCAGGCGTGGTTGATCGGCATCGGCCCCTTGGCCTTGACCATCCGGCGCAGGTCCAGGCCCTCGACGTACTCCATGGCGAAGACCAGACCGGTGCCGCAATGGAACGCCGTGTAAGCGCTGACGATGTTGGGGTGGCGTAACCGGGCGACGGCGCGGATCTCCCTCAAGAAGCGGTCGACCATGCCGGGCAGCTCGACGATCTGCTGGCCCATGACCTTGAGGACCTCGTCGCGCCCGATGATGCGGTTGTAGGCCCTGTAGACGACCCCCATGCCGCCGTGTCCCAGCTCGCTGAGGATCTCATAATCGGGATGGTGGGCCAGCTCGGGGGCGAGTGAGCCGGCCAGCGGAAGGGAAGCGGACGTGGCGCGAGTTGACCGGGCCGGATCGGCTTCGTAGGCCGCCGTGAATGCGGCCGGGGCCGATTCAAAGACGGCGGTGATGACGCTCTCGTGTTCCGGGAAGCGTTGGCGATACTCGTCGGCAGTCGGCTCCTCGCCCGCGCGACGACGCAGCTCGCTCTCGACGCGCATGAGCTCCTGGAGCAGTGGCGGCCATTGCGGCTCCGGCACCTTGATGAGGAAGTCCTCGATCCGCGGCCGTTGGCCGTCCTTCCAGGCGCGCTCGAACCGCTCGGCCGCCACGTCGATCCAGCTCCAGTCCGCCGATGGGATTCCCGCCATGGCCACCTCCGCGATCTCGCGTGATCGAGGCCGGTCGATCCCTCTCCTCGCCCACGGGGTGCCGCCATCGTAGGACATCCACTTGCTGCGGATGCGCTCGAGCCGCCGCTCGACCAGCCGCTCGGTCGAGTCGAGCCGTCCGGCGATCTCCCGGTTGGTATATCCTTCCAACCGCCAGAGGGCGATCTGGCGGAGCTCCGGGTCGGCCAGGGCCGCGAGCCGACGCTCCAGGGCCTCGTTGAGCACGGCGGCTTCGGCGGGCGAGGGGTCGGCAGTCTCCATCTGCTCCAACAGCCAGCCGCCCGAGCTGGCCGCGTCGCTGCCCGACAGGGTTTGCTCGCGGAAGACGTCGCGCTTGGCTCTCCGGTGGGCCTTGGCCGCGTTGCGGGCCTTGCGGAGCGTGATCGTCACCAGCAGCCCCCAGAGCTCGTCCCGACCGGCCAGGTCGAACTCGCCTCGCTGCTGGCGCAGGCAGAAGCTCTTGAACATACTCTGGGCCACGTCCTCCTCATCGGCGCGGAGGCGGATTCGCTGGTCAAGGTGGCTGCGGGCCAGCGTCAGCAGGTCGCGAAAGTAGCGCTCCCAGATCAGCCGGGCCGCCGCGTCGCGCCGGGCCTGGTCGTTGGAGCGCAGGTCGTTAAGGAGCTGGGTCACCGAGCCATGTCGGTCCATGTCGGTCCTCCGCGACTCGGGAGATTCCTGCGAAGGTCGCCAGATATCTCTGCCCGATCGTCTTATCAACATTCCGGCCGGCTGCCCGACACCCGCCGTGGGCTTTTCTGAGGCTGTCCCGGGAATCGCTCCAGCCCGAACGGGGACGCTGCCGACCGCCGTCCCGCAGGCTCAACGCCAGCATAACGGCCAGGGATCTGGAACGCAAAAGAACCTCGGTTGGTCCCGGGTGACCGCCTTCGTCTCCTCGGGCCGCGGTGAGGCAGAGTACAGCTCACGCCCGACTTGGCCGATGCGCCCGTTGCGGATGGCGGCCGTCCAGTTGGCCGAGCCGGTCCCGGCCGACGGTTACGCGGGCCTCGAGCTCCACGTTCAGGGCCTCGACCTCGGCGGCGACTTTCCGATGGGCCTCCCGATCCGCATGGTGAATCTCCACGCCGGATGGTGGTCATCATCGAGGAACCGGGGCGGTCCACGCGGCGACCGCAGGGCACGATTGCGTTCACGATATGATGGTCCGGGTGCGCCGTGGAAGCGCAATCTGAACGCACGCCTGTTAAAGCAGGGATCGCCCCGCCTTGCCCGGCGGTCGGTGCGCGACGTAGAATCGTCCTCTATGAATGGAACGAGGCGAGCTAAGGCGTCCGACCGTGCGGCCTTGTGGGCGGCCCATGGCCTCACCGCGCTGGCGGCGTCGTTGTTGCTGACGGCTTGCGCCAGGGGCCAGGCGGGCGTCGAGGAGCTCGATCGGTCCGGCGTCCGTCGAGTCCCGGGCCGGATCGAGGGGGACGCCCGTTCGGGATTTCGCTTCGCACCGCGGGACGGCGGTTCGCCGATCGCGCTGGAGCCGGGAGTGACGATCCTCCGGGAGGCCCGAGACGCCAGCGTGGGCGGTCAGGCTGCGACCGGCCCGCCGCCGTTCCAGGTGATGGCCGGGGAGGCCGCGCGGCTTTCGGGGTCGATCCACGCGCTGACGAAGACGGAGTTGCGTTGGGGTCCGAGCTGGCAGGCCGGCGAGGTCGCGATGCCCCGCGGTTGCGTCCAGGCGATCGTCCAGCGTCCGGGGGAGGCGCGGGTGCTGGCCGACGGCTTCAGTACCATCGACGCGGCGCGATGGTCGGTCACAGGCAAACCGGAGACCGCCGAGCAGCCGCGGCTCGAGGAGGGCCGGAGCCTCCGGCTGCCGGCTGAGGGGGCCTCGCTGACCCACAACCTCGAGGAACCGCTGTCCGCCGGCCGGCTCGAGCTGGCCTTCCACGACGATGGGACGATGGCGCCTGGGCGCGAGTGCACGCTCGAGCCGATCTTCCGCGGCTCGACGGGCCCGACCCCGATCCGGATTATCCTGGGCTGGTCCGAGGAGAGTCTGGGCGTCGAGACGCCGGCCGGCCCGTCGTTGCAGATCCAGCGCCTGGCGCACGCCCGGGCTGGCACCGGCTGACGCTGCGGTTCGGGCCCGGCGAGACCGAGATCTCCGTCAACGGCAAGGAGCTGGCCCACGGCCGGGAACCCGGGGGGCCGCTTTGCGCCATCCGCCTGGCGACCCGGACGAGCGAGGCCGCGGCGACGGGACAGCCGCCGTCGGCCTATTTCGACGACCTGCGGCTCAGCCGGTTCGCCGAGCCCCCGGGCAGCCTCGAGATCGACGCGACCCAGGACGAGGCCCGACTGCTCGTCGGCGATCAGATCTTCGGCGAAGTCGGCGGCGCCGACGCCGATCGGGTCGTCATGGCCGTCGAGGGCCGGCCGATCTCGCTGCCGTGGGGCGAGGTCGCCGGGCTGTACTTCCGTCGCGTGCCGGCCCAGGGGCGCCGGTCGACGGGCTCCTGGTGCGCGCCGAGTGGCAGACCGCTCCAGGCGACCGGCCGACGGCCGTCGATTTCGCCGAGGGGGCGCTCCTGGCCGCGTCCGAGGAATCCCTGACGCTGGCCACGCCCTATGCCGGAACCCTGACGATCCCGCGCAGGCGGCTGCGCCGGCTCGCCGTGATCGGCCGGGGCCGGCGGATCGTGCTCGACGTGGCGGCGCATCACCTGGGCGACGAGCCTTCCGTGACCCAGCCGCTCGACCCGCCTCAGCCGGAGGGCCTGGCGCTCGATCGGACGATCGAGCTGGCCGCGGTGCCCGACGGACCGGCGGAGCTGGTCCTCGACGTCGTGTGGGTCGTCCCCGAGGCCGGCGATTCCGCGTATTCCCAACAGGTCCGCAACGGCGAGCTGCGCACCTACGTCGCCGTCAACGGCAAGCGAGTCGACTACCTCAACCGGCACATCAAGACGGCGGGCGACACGCCCGAGCGGATCCGAATCGCGATCCCTGGCGGGCTGCTCCGCGCGGGCAAGAACTCCGTGCGGATCGAGCTGACCGGCGATTCCGATCCGACGCCGAAGTACGACGACCTGGGGATCCTCCAGATCGCCGTGGAGTTCCCCGCGGCCGGTCCCGCTCGACCCGGCCCGTCCTGAGTCCCCGTCGGAACCGACACGTGAAGACGCTGACACGAAGCATGGTCCGCCACGCGCACGCGATCGCCCGCGAGGTCGCGCGCGGGTCATCCTGCTGCACGCCGACGTGGTCGAGGAGGACTGCGACCTCGCGGCCTTGATCGAGGACGTCAACTTCCGCGTGATCCTCGTGTCGCGCCGCGAGGGGTTCGCCGCGCCGGCGCCGTGGGGCGAGCTCTGCTCGGTGGTCCGCATCCCCGACGTGCCGATGACGCGGACCGGCCAGATCAAGGTGGCCATCCTGGTCTCGGCCGCCGAGTCGCTGATCCACGCCGGCGACCGCGTGGTGTGCCTCACCGGGCTGGATCTCTCGGGCACGATCGACACGGTCATGGTCCTGGACATGGGCAAGGAGATCGAGCTGTTCTCGGCCACGACGGCCGAGCCCCTGCCGACGGATGTCACGCCCACGGTGTTCGAGCGGGTGTTGACCCTGGCCGGCGAATTGGGCGTCGAGGGTCGCGAGGGGCGGCCGGTGGGCACGATCTTCGTCATCGGCGACAGCGACCGCGTGCTGACGCAGAGCCATCAACTGGTCATCAACCCCTTCCACGGCTATCCCGAGAACGAGCGGAACCTCCTGGATCCCCGTCTGGAGGAGACGATCAAGGAGTTCTCGGCGATCGACGGGGCGTTCATCGTGCGGGGCGACGGGGTCGTCCTGGCGGCGGGCCGCTACCTGGCCCCGCGGGGCAAGCTCGACCCGCCGCTGCCCCACGGCCTGGGCACCCGCCACGAGGCCGCCGCCAGCATCACGGCGATGTCGCAGGCGCTCGCCCTGTGCGTCTCGCAATCCACGGGCACGGTCTCGATCTTCAAGGGCGGCCGCCTGATCACCGACATCCCCAAGCCCTGGGGCCGCACCGCCGATTCGCTCTGAGCGAGCGGGGAGGCTGTCGGCTCATTCCGGCTCCCGATCAGGATGGGGAGAGATCGTCATTCCTGTGGAGATGCGCCCATGGCCGACTCGCTCGCCGTTTCGCAACTCAACCGTGAGGTCGCCGATCGGATCAACGAACAGGTGCGGAAGGATCCCTCTTCCCCTCTCGCCGGAAAGTTCGTCGGGATCGTCGATGGCCAGGTCGTCGCGGTGGCTGACGAACTCGATGACGTCGTCAAGCGGCTGCTCGAGATCGGAGCCGATCCGAGCAGGGCGTTTTGTTTCGAAGCCGGGCTGGACTATAGCCAGGTCGAAGAAATCTGGGGCCTGCGCTGATGGCCCGAGTGGTGTGGCCGCTGCTCCATGGTCAACCGATCATCGAAGTCGTACTTTCGCCGATTTCGGGCGGTCAGCCGTTGGTCCGTCAACTCATCTCGGACACCGGAGCGGGAACGGCTAGGGCCCGTTTTGAACTCCTGCTTCGAGAAAGTGATTGTCATCTCTGCGGTAGATTCCTGTCCTACCCAGTCAGTCTGAATGGTGCATTCGGCGGATCGTTTCCGGTGTATGCAGTCCGGGTCCAGCTCCCAGCCTTGAACTTCGACCGGTATCTGCGAGCCGCGGGCGTGCCAGCGTGCCCTGCCGGTTTCGACGGGATCGCAGGCTTTCGCCGTCTCAACCGCTTCACATACGGGAACTTCGGCGACCCGAGCGGCTTCGGGTTGGAGACCTGAGCGGCAACGATGATGGATGTTAGCGCTTTACGTTTGCGTTGCATCTACGCGCAAGACCCCCCCTTGACCCCCCTTCGTAAGGGGGGGATTCCGAGGGGCGGGCCTCCCCAAAAATCCCCCCCTTACGAAGGGGGGGCACGGGGGGGTCAAGGCCCTGGCCCCGTCTCGAGGCCGAGTCACCGTAGGCCATCCAACCGTTCGGCGCTCTAGCCCGTCAGGGTTCCCCCGTCGGAGGCATGTGGGTGGTGAACCAGGTCTTGGTGCCGGCTCGGGACGCAACGTCATCCGGGCCGCCAGGCTCGAAGGTATGACCGAAGCCACGCTCCCATTGGCCCTGATACCAGCGGTACGGTCGCACGGGTTCGTGTGCGATCCCCGCGGCCGCGAGGGCGTCGGCGAGGGGCTCGGAGTTCTCGTCCGCGCGGACGACCGGGTCGTGCTCGTTGTGGAAGATGATGGTCGGCGGGAACTTGGCGACTCCGGCGCCAAGGAGCGGGACCACGTACCCGTAGAAGTCGGCGAACACATGGACCGCACCCGCGGGAGAATCCGTGATGTAAGACATCGCGATCCCGCCTCCGAGCGAGAAGCCGACCAGGCCGAGGCGATCCGGGTCGGCGTCGGTACGCCTGCGGAGGTGTTTGATCGCGGCCTTCAAGGCCGGCGTATGGGCATCAATATCCGTGTCTCGCATGTCCGAGTGCCCCGCGGGGTAGTAAGCCGGGAGTGCCGCGAGATAGCCGAGCTTCGCGATGTCCTCGGTAAAGTCCCGGAGTTGGGGACCGAACGGGTCGGCCAGCCCGAGATTCCCGTGGATCAAGACCACCACGGGGTGTCTCTTGCCGTCGGCCGGCGCCGGAGCGATTTCGATGTCGAAAGTCTCTCCCGCGTCGGTCGTGTAAGGCTCGACGGTCATCACAGGTGGCTCCGTTGGTGAGCGACGGGGGCGGATTAAGGACGGGCCATCGTAGACAACGGCTTCCGGTCGCCTCGGAGGCCGACCTCTTGCTTCAGGTTGCATCGCTCGATCGCCCAACAAGAATCGAGGACCCGTCCGGCCCTAAATCCGACACCTGTCTTGATCTTTTCTTGGGGACCGCGTCCCGCGAATGCACTCAGGGATCAAGCTCACGGAACGGCACCAATCCGACATGGGCCCAACCGAGCGCCGCAGGACTCCGCCGGACCCGCTCCGCCGCCGGCGCCGTCCTCCGCGAATCGTCGCGGGATGATGGGACGATCGGTCCAGATCGTCGGCTTGTCCGGTCGATCGCGACGGATCGGAGTCATCTCGGCATGGTGGAGAGCGGCCCCGAGCTGGGACGGACCGACCCGGTTTCCGCCGAACGAAGGACGGCGAGCGCCGCGATCAGAGGATCGTGCGGGCGGTGCGGATCCCCCACGCGAACAGGCCGAAGTTAGGGCTGTATCCCCGACTCCTGTAGCTGCATCGGATGAATCCCGAGCTGTGCATGACGGGGGCTCCCATCAGCACTCGTCGCTGGTCATCCCTCACCACGATGTGCTCGTCCGCACCGCCGGGAGCCGGGCAGGTCCTGCTCACCCTCAGGGCATGGAGCAGGACGCGCGCGTTTGGTGGGACGCGGACCTCGCGCGCGGCCGAACGTGTATGCTCGGCGCCGATCGATGTATAGCAAGACGGCCTCAATGCGCGCCACTGCTGGTTCGTGACGATCTCCGGCTCGCTGAGGTCCCGTCCGGGCGAGCCGGCGTCCTCCTCGACAGGGTCGCGATAAGCATCGTGGATCCATTCCATGATGTTTCCCATCATGTCAAACATGCCCAGATCATTTGGCTTGAATCGCCCCACAGGCGTGGTCCCGCGGCCGAGGGCGAGTCTCACGGTCCAGGCATAGTGGTCATCCAGGTCGGGGCTCTGGCCGTAGTAGCGACTGGTGATGGAACCGGCGCGGCAGGCGTATTCCCATTCCGCCTCGGTGGGCAGACGGTAGCCGGTGTGGGACAAGCCATCGGGGACGATCCTCATCCCCTGCGCATACGCCCCCTGATCATTGGGCAGATAACACCACTGGTCCTGCGGGATCCCCTCCTGTTCGTTCAACCAGTTGCAGTAGGCGGCGGCCTCGTACCAATTCAGGTTGTTGATCGGGCAATCGGGTTCCGGCGAGAAGGTCTCGCGATAGTAGAAATCCCGGCGGAAGCGGAGGAATTCGGCGACGGTCACCGTATGGGTCATGACCGCGAAAGGGTCGTCGATGCGGACATGATGCGGCATTTCGACGTCCCCCTCGGGGCCTCCCTCCCGGCCCGCCTCGAATGGCGGCGACCCGATCACGATCCGTCCGGGCGCCGGGATGACGGCCAGGGTCTGTCCTTGCCGGTCCACGAACCAGCGACGGTCACCGACCACCGCGCCGGTGGCGAAGGCGCGATCGATGCTCTGGAGCTCGGCGCGGCGATCCCATTGCCTGAGCGTCCAGGCGATGGCCCCATGGATCCCCGGGTCGGGGTCGTTGGCGTACAGATCCAGGAGCCGTGGAGTCAGCCGGCCTCGCTCCTCGGGCGGCAACTGCTCGTCGTCGAACTCACCGAGGCTCAGGATCAGCGCCCGGCGGATTGAGACGTCACGCTGGGTCTCCAACTCGGCCAGGACTCGCCTCGCTTCGGCCGCGAGCGGGCGGAATCGGTGAATCAGGTAGCTGCGGGTTCGCGGGTCGGGGCGGTGTTCGAGCAGCGGCCATACCTTTTGCTCGCGCCCCAGGCGCAGCAGCGCCACGGCGGCATTGGCCTGGCGCTTCGCCAGCGAGTCCTTCGCCTCCTCGGGCACCAGGGGCCTGTGCCAGACCGAGGTCGCGATCAGCGAGCCGGCTTCCTCGCCCGGAGCCACCGAGATCGCGACGGGGCGAAATCCGTCCGCGGCGAGTTGCGAGCCCCGGCTGCGCTGCTCCGCCGGAGAAAGGCCGTGGAGCACCTTCGACTCAGACTCGGTGCTGACGTTCCAGAGGGCCGTCGCCAGGAGGAGTGGGCGGTCAACGCCGTCCTCCTGGACGAGCCACCCGCTCAACTGCACATCGGTCAGCAGCAGGCCGGGGCAGTCGTCCTCATGGAACTCCGCGGCCGGGCCATGGAGCACCCGCGTGGTGGACCTCTGCTGATCCTTCCGCCGGGTCCAGAGGCTACCGCGGTAAGGCACCCCTCGATCGTCGAAAACGACGCCGGCGATCCGGCAATCGAACGTCTGCTCGGCCGGAGTCGCCGGCGCCTCCTGTTCCGGCTCTCCCAGGCGACCGACGATCAGGCGAAACTCGGTCTCAGCGGCGTCCTCTCGCTGCCAGACGGCCGTGTAACGCGGCGCGGAGCCGTCCCGCAGCAAGGCCGCGGACACGTCAATCGGTACGTAGCCGTCCCTGCGCAAGGCGGCATCGCGCGCGTGGAGCTCTTCGGCATCAACCCCGGTCAGCCATCGCCACGAGCGGCCGTCGCGCGTCCAGATCGCCGCGACCAGCGTCTCTTCGCCCGCGAGGTACGGTCGGATACGCACCGGCCGGTAACCGCGTCCCTCGAGCGACCGGACGAGGGCGATGAACTGGGCAAGCCCCATGGTTTGACACAGAGCGAAGCGATCTTCGACCAGACCCGCGGCCGCCTCGATCGCTTGTCGGAGTTCCGCGGGGAGGTCCTGCCATGCCGGGTCCGTCGGAGGGTCGGCCCACTGAGGTCGGGCCGCCTTCTCCAGCTCGCGCGCCAGCTCGGTGATGGCGGCCTCGCCGTGGCGCGCCAGTACCGGGAACAACCCGGCGAATTGCTGGGTGTTGGCGTCATTGAGGAGATCCGCCAGGAGGTGCACGTCGTCCGCGGCGTAATCCGCGAGGGTCGCCGTCGCCAGGGCGAGTCGCAGCTCTCCGAGATCGTGATCGCGGAAGATCGCGCCGAGTGGACCGAGGAGCTCCGCCCGGACAGGCCACAGCGCCTGCTTCCAGTCGCCCAGGAACTCGGGACTGACCCGGGTCAGCGCCTGAGCCACGTCGTCGCCGATCGTCCGCCACCGCGGATTGACGGGCTCATAAGCGGCCAGCGCGGCCGCCGCGCGCAACCTCCGGTCCTCGCCGACCGACGACTCGACGTCCGACCAGAGCCGAGAGGAGAGGACCTCGCGGCGCTCCGCCAACGCATCGCGCAGGATGGTGAACTCCGCCGGGGCGACTTCGAGCAGTCGTTCGTACAGATAGTCGAGCTGATCCTCGTCGAATGCCAGCAGCGCCAGCGCCGTGTGCAGCCTGGCCCCGCTCTGTTCCGTCGCGGCCTGCTGCTCTTGCCGCAGGACCGGCTCGGTCCACTTTCGGAGCTGGCGGATCGGGCCGAGCATCTCGGGCACATCCGCCAGGTCCACCTCGAGCAGGCGTCGCACCATCCCCTGCGCGTGATAACGATCCGCCTGCTGCATCATCCGCCGTTGCGGCTCGGTCCAGCTCCTCCGGTCCGTGAGGCGACGGATCGAACGATACTCTCGCCATCCGGGCAGACGCCGATTCTCCGGCTTGGCGTTCCACAGGGCGGCCCGCTCGGCCAACCGGAGCTCCGCCCGGCCGCGCGGCGTCTCCATCTGCTTCCGCGTCAGCCAGCGGCGTAATGCCGGCACCAGGTAGTCGTGCGTGAGTTGGTAGCTACGGGTGGCGGGCGGCGGGTGGCCGGTGGAGGGAGGAATGGCCCCGTCCCCGATCGTCGGATCAGGCCTGCTTTTCTCTCCCACCACTCTCCACCCGCCACCTTCCACCCCGAGCGGGTCGGTGGGCGTGATCAGCCGCAGTTCGTGGTCCAGGATGCGGATCACATCGCCGAAGAGCGCCGGCCGGTCGGAGTAGCCGGACGCTCGCAACAGCTCCGCCTGCGACCGCATGTGCCCCTTGATTTCCGTCCCCGCCTCGGGCAAGAGGGCCTTCAGCACCGCCCGGGCCGCTTCCTGGTGGAGTCGATACTCCGGCGGGGAGCTGTCGGCGCCGAAGGTCTCCTCGAGGAAGGTCACCCCGACCCCCTCCGTGCCGCCGAGCTGTCGCAGGGTCCCCTTGACCCACGGCTTCCCCTTGACCATCTCGGCGAACAGGGCCAGCCGCACCGAGACGACCTTGCCGTCGCGCGCCAGGCCGGTCACGGCATCGTCCAGGAAGCGTTGCTGCTCCGGCGGCAGATCCGCCAGGTCGTCCCCGAGCCGACCGTAGGCACGGCCGAATTCCGCCAGCACCTTGCGGGCGTGCAGGAGGTCGAACAGATCGACCAGGGCGCTGTTGTGGCCCTCGACCAGCGGCACCTCGATCTCCTTGAGGAAGCGGCTGACCGCCAGCCAGAAGTCGTCCCGCACCAGGACCACCGCCTGCGCGCGCACTCCATCACACTGTCGCAGGGCCGCCACCAGCTCCGAGCCGGCGAACTCGTGCCGGGCGTGCAGCCACTGCTCGAACTGATCGAGGAGCAGGACCACCTTCCGCGAGCCGTGGCGTCGCCACCAGGCCAGGGCATCGGCGAGGCGCATGATTCCCGGTATCTCCGGACACGCCTTCCGCAAGCCGTTGAGGAGTCGGGCCTCGGTGTCCTCGTCCGTCGCCTCGACGTAGACGGCGCGTACTCGCTCGCCGAGACGCGGCAGCAGCCCGGCCTTGACCAGCGACGACTTGCCGCAGCCGCTGGGGCCATAGATCAGGCCCACCGGGAACGTCCGCTCCGGATCGGTCTCTTCCAATCGGTGCAGCCAGAACGCCAGGCTCTCGGGCAGGCCATGCGCGTTGCGTGGGCCGGGGAGCAGCTCGATGAAGAAGTCGGCATCCGCCGCGCCGAAGGACCGGAGTCCTCTGGGCACCACCCGGAAAAGCCTTCGGTCCGTGGGCGCCCCGTCGCCTTGCAAGAAGGCCTTCAGGTCGGCCGCCAGCTCCGCGGCGTTGGCGTATCGATCCACGGCCCGCCTGGACAGGCAACGCAGGCAGATGCGCTCCAGCTCCATGGGTACGGCAGGATTGCGCCGTCGCGGCGCCGCCGCTTCCTCGTGGGCGATCTGCCTCAACACCTCGAGCCCGTGACCGGGGAACGGACGCTCGCCCGTGATCAGCTCGTAGAGGACCACGCCCAGGCTGAAGATATCCGACCGGCGATCGACACGGTGCCCTTCGCACCGCGCCTGCTCGGGGCTCATGTAGGCCGGCGTGCCGGCGACTTCCGGCCCCATGCCGTACTCCTCATCGCGCAGGGCCAGGCCGAAATCGCAGACGAAAGGCCGCCCCGCCTCGTCCAGCAGGATGTTCTGGGGCTTGATGTCTCGGTGGACCAGGCCGCGCTCGTGGGCGCAATGCAACGCCTCGGCGATCGTGCCCACCAGCCGCGCCGACTGCTCCAGCGACAAGCGCCGGGATTCCAGACAAGCGGCCAGGTCGCGGCCATCGATCCGCTTCGTGACGGCGAAGAGCCGGCCATCGTCGGTGCGGCCCACGTCGTAGACCGGGACGATGTGGGGGTGGTCGAGGCGAGCCACCGTTCGGGCCTCAGCCAGGTACGCCTCGGCGGAAGCCCCGGTGGCCACGTGCGAGGCCACCTTGATGGCCACATGGCGCTGGAGGTCATCGTCCCAGGCCAGGAAGACCCGACCGAAGCCGCCCTGGCCCAGGATGCATTCGACGCGGTAGCGGCCCAGGCGCCGCGGAGTCGGACCATCCGGCTCGGGAGGACCCGCCGGAGTCGCCCAGTGCGCGGCGGGTCGCGACGATGGTGGGCTGTGATCGGCCGCAGAGGGAATCGAATCCGGAGCGGGATCGACCGTCGCTGAGCCGGGACATCCGACGGTCTCGGACAAGGGAGGTGTTCCCTGGTCCCCGCCGGAATCCTTGTCCCAGGGCCAACCCGGAGAGATGTGGGGCTGGGTCGGAGGAGGCTGGGGCTCGAACGTCTCGATCCCTTTCCGCGCACCCTGGGGCATGAGAACCGGCCCTCCTCAGCGGCCCGGCGAGGACACTACTCGCTCGAGACGATCTCTCCGCCCTGGATGGTAGACAGGGCCCGATACGTGGGCATGGCGATCGTTTCGCCCTTCCAGTGCACCGAGCCGTCCGCGTAGAGGAAGTTCGCGCCACCGGGATGGAAGCTCCGGAAGTTGGTGCACCAGTGCGGACCGCCTCGAAAGCTCGGCGTGCAGTCGAAGGTCTGGAGCTTGGCGTGGACGGCATCGGTGACCGGCGTCTTGTTCATTCGCTCGACGGTGCTGCACTTGTTGCCCGAGTAGACGAATCCCTGGAGCACCCAGGGCGGCTGGCTATGCCCCCCGACGAGCCAGAAATGCACGGAGAGCCCGCCGGGGTATGGCGTATCACATCCGACCCCATGGCAGATGGGAAATCCCCCCGCGGCCTCTCCCATCATGAAGGTGTTGCTGGTCCCGTCCCGGATGTCGCTGATCCGGCGGAAAGAGTTGAAATCGAACAGGCCAGATTCCGCCGTCGTCGGGGGAGGTCCGAATCCCGGCGACAGACACTCGGCGTCATTGAGCCCCTTGCTGAGGCCGTAAGAATCGCTTCCGAACGTCGAACCCACGGGCAGTCCCCACGAGTCGAAGAAGGTGTAGTGGTAAGGGCTCGGCCCCGTGTCGGAAGGGCACATGAAGACGCTCAAGGTCAGCTGAGCCACCGTCGGGCTCGCCATGTACCATGGCTGAACCGGATCCAGGAGGTCCTGGACGTTCTTCTCCTCGAGATAGGGGAGGATCGCTGCGAGGGGAGATCCGATCCCGGTGGGGACGTCGGGCGTCCCCGCGATGAAGGTCAGGGCCGATGGGAAGGTATTCATCGTGTTGTGATAGTTGTGCAGGCCCAGGCCGAGTTGCTTGAGATTGTTCTGGCAGGAGGCGCGGCGAGCGGCCTCCCGCGCAGCCTGGGCCGCGGGCAGCAGCAGGGCGATGAGGACCGCGATGATCGAGATCACGACCAGGAGCTCGATCAGGGTGAAGCCGCTGGGTCTCCTGCACATCAAGGGAGCTCCTCAGGCCAGGGGATCAGGGAGCACATCGCTCGAATCCTCGCCGTGGGTATGCGAGACGGCTCGGTGTAACGCCGGCGCATGCCGCGTCCGTCCGCGGCGGGGGCCCGCCGCCCCGCGGTCGCGATCGCGCCGGCCGCCGGGGCCGACCCGGCGGGGGTTCTCGGCCAGGTCGTGACGAATCGTCGTCCTCCTCCAGAACGAACGGCTCGCTAGCGGGAGATCGCCTTCGACCGGATCCCCGCGCAGCCGGAGCGACCCGGGCAAGGAGTTCTCGATCGGGCATCTTGCCGCCTCGCGGATGGGAACGAGACAACGATCCGAGTGTGTTCCAAGCACCCGCGCGGGCCGGAGCCGGCGCCTCGGTGCTCCGAGAAGACCCCCCGGGCGGCATCGGAGCGTTCCTCGTCCATCATTGAAGGACCGGCGCGCGCGAAATTCCGACGCGCCTCCGCGTTTTTCTCTTGCCCGTTGGGACCATGACCGGATTCAATGATCGTGGTGATCCGGCCGGACCGAAGCGGTGACGGCCCTGCGGATTTCAGGCGACATCTCGACACTCCGGACGATCTTGTCCGGATCGGCCATTGTGTGACGGATGGACGCGTAGACGGCCGATCGGCCGTCGGATCGTGGGACGGCGACGGAGCCCGGGAGGCGTCGATGGCGATGGGAATGACCGAACCGGGGCGGGTCAGCGGCGCGGCAGGCCTCGACGAGAATGCTCTGGAGCAGTCGCTCGAGCCCTATCGCGCCTTTCTGACCCTCGTGGCGCGTCGGGAAATCGGGCCGGCGCTGGCCGGGAAGGTCTCGATCTCGGACGTCGTCCAGGAGACGTTCCTGGCGGCGCAGCGAAATGCCGGCGACTTCCACGGGCGCACCGAGCCCCAGTGGCGCGGCTGGCTCAAGGCGATCCTGCTCCACCACCTGGCCAACCAGCGGCGGTACCACGCGGTCCGGACGCGACGATATCCGGGGCTGGACCCGGTAGCCGAGACGGCACGCGATGTTCCACCTGTGGCCGGCGCGGTCACGCCGCCGAGCCGACAACTGATGCGACGCGAGCGCGACGGGGCGCTGGCCGAGGCCCTGGCGCGGCTCCCCGAGCGATATCGCCAGGTGGTCTGCTGGCACCATCACGACGGCCTGGGATTCCGCGACATCGCCGCGCGGCTGGGGATCTCGCCCGACGCGGCGCAAAAGGTCTGGGGCCGGGCGCTGGTCCGCCTCAAGGAGTTACTGGGGCCCGAGCATGACCCCCGATGAGATCACGCCGATCGACGCGGACCTCCTGGCCGCACTCCTGGCCGCCGACGCGGCACGGGCGTCGGGGCAGGAGCCGGGCCTCGATCCGACGGCCGGAGTGGACCCGGCATCCCGGGCCCTCGCCGGACTACCGGGGATCCTCGAGCTGATCCACCGGCTGGAGGAAGACGCGCCGGCGGCGGGTCCTCCGCCCGACGCCGACACGGCCGAGACGCCGGCGCATCTGGGCCGGTTCGAAGTGATCCGTGAGATCGGTCGGGGCGGCTTCGGCGTCGTCTACCTGGCCCGGGATCCGAGGCTCGGCCGCGAGGTGGCGGTGAAGGTGCCCCGCGCGGAGGTCCTCGTCACGGCGGAGGCGCGGCGGCGGTTCCTCCGCGAGGGGCGGGCCGCGGCCGGGCTCGATCATCCCCACATCATCCCCGTGTTCGAGGCGGGCAAGGTCGGGCCGTTCGCCTACATCGTCGCGGCCTATTGCGACGGCCCGACGCTCTCCACCTGGCTGCGGGAGCGGGCCGGGCCCGTCCCCGCGCGGGCGGCGGCGCGCCTGCTCGCCGACCTCGCCGACGCCGTCCAGCACGCCCACGACCGCGGCGTCCTCCACCGCGACCTGAAGCCGTCCAACATCCTGCTTCAACCCGGCGGGGAGGTGACGGATCCCGACGCCCCATCCCCCCGGATTACCGACTTCGGCCTGGCCCGGATTGTCGAGGACGCGACCGCACCCGAGGAGACGCGGAGCGGCGTCCCGTTGGGCTCGCCGCCGTACATGGCGCCTGAACAGGCCGCGGGCAAGCGGCGCGAGGTCGGCGCGGCGGCTGACGTCTATGCCCTCGGCGCGACCCTCTACGAGGTCATCACGCGACGCCCGCCGTTCCAGGGCGAATCGTACCTCGAGACGCTCGGCCAGGTCCTCGCCCTCGAGCCCGTCCCGCCCCGGAGCCTGCGGCCGGGGCTGCCCCGCGACCTGGAGGTGATCTGCCTGAAGTGCCTGGAAAAGGAGCCGGCGCGGCGGTACGCCTCGGCGGGGGAACTGCGCGAAGACCTGGAGCGGTTCCTCCGGGGCGAGGCGATCCGGGCCCGACCGGCCCCATGGCGCCTGCGGGCGGTCAAGTGGGTCCGTCGTCGGCCGGCGCACACGGCCGCCCTGGTCCTCGTGGGGATGCTCGCGTCGGGACTGATCGGGGGCACCGTCTATCGCGACGTCCTGCTCCAGGGCCACTCTCGAGAGCTGGAACGGGAGATCGTCCGGGCCGACGCCAACGCGCGACTGGCCCGGCGGCATCTCCAGGCCTTTCAGCTCCGCCAGGCCAGGGACGCCCTGGACGCCCGGCAGGTCGAGCGCGCCCAGGATATCCTCTCCGCCATCCAGACCGATCGCGACCGATCCGACGCCCGCCACGATCCCGGCCATCCCGGGTTCGCCTGGCACTATCTCATGACGCTCGCCCGTCGGGAACTCGTCGTGCTCTCCGACCGCCAGACCGAACGGGTCAGGGCGATCGCCCTGTCGCCCGACGGCCGGACCCTGGCTACCGGGGACGAGGACGGCACGATCCGGCTGCGCGATCCCGGACCCGGCCGCGTGCGGTCGTCGCTGCCTGGGCACAAGCTTCCCGTCCACCTGCTGGCCTTCGCTCCCGGTGGCACCCGCCTCGTTTCGCGGGGTACGCGCGATCGGCCTCCGCCGCGCCGGGATGAAATCCTCCTCTGGGACCTGGTTTCGGGACGACTCCAGGCCCGCGTGGAGGGGCTCGCGGTCCGCCTGGTGGAAGACCTGCATTTCGGCGTCGATGGCCGCCACGTCTGGGAGAACTCGTACGTTGAGGAAGGTCGTCGGCAATTGGGCCTGTGGGACGTAACGACCGATCCGGCCCACCCCCGGCTCCAGTGGCGAAGACCCACAGATGTGTTGAGAGTCCCCATCACCAGTGACGGGACGATCGTCGCGCTCGAGGAACCGGGGCGTCGATTCGTCGTGCACAACATCGCGACCAGGAAGGACTCGGGGCGGATCGGGCCGATCGGCCACAGTTACGAGATCCTGGCCCTGTCGCCGGACGGCCGGCTCCTGGCTGTCGGCGGACGGTCATCACGAAAGATCTCCGTGTGGGACGTCGCGACCGGACGCGAGATCGCTCCCTTCGACGATCCGCGCGCGTGGCTCTATTCGTTCGCTTTCAGCCCCGACAGTCGGTACCTGATCTCCGAGTCCTTCCACGGTATCATCGAGGTCCGCGACCTGAAGACCGGCGCAGTGCGGATCGTCACACCTCCCGTGCCGGAGCCTTACCCGCCCGTATCCGTCCAATCCTCCCCCGACGGCCGATTTCTCGCCACGAGCGTTTCCCAACCTAGCAATCCAGAGGCCGCGGTGGTCTGGCAGCTCGACCCGTGGCGTCGGGTGGCCACCTATCCCGGCGTTCCCGGGGCTGCTGATTTCCTGTTCACGCCGGACGGCCGGTCGCTGATCCTCCGCATCAACCAGGCGGTCATCCGCTGGGATTATCTGGGAGCCGCGGAGTCGGACGAGCAGCCCGCCGGGCATGGCGACGAAGCCTGGTCGGCGGCCTTCTCCCCCGACGGCTCGACCCTCGCGACGGGGAGCGACGACACCGACGAAACACGGACCATCAAGCTCTGGGACGTGGCGACCGGGCGACTGATCCGGGGCTGGGACGGCGGGCGGGGTACGGTCGCGGAGCTGGCCTTCGCCCCTCGAGGTCGGATCCTCGCCTCGGCGCATCTCGCAAAACCGGGCGAGGTCCGACTCTGGGATGCCGCGACCGGCCGGCGCCTCGCGGCCCTGGCCGGCCACACCGATTACGTGCGCACGATCGCCTTCAGCCCGGAGGGCATGACGCTCTGCAGTGCCGGCTCCGACGGGTCGATCCGGCTCTGGGATGTCGCGACCGGCGGGTGCCTTCGCGTCCTGAACGGCCACACCCGGGAAGTGCGACGGGTCGCCTTCAGCCCGGACGGGAGGGTGCTGGTCTCTGCGAGTAACGACTCCACGGTCCGGTCCTGGGAGGTCGCCACCGGCTCGATCCTGCGCACGTTCCCGGGGGTGGCGCCCATCGCCGCGGTCGCGTTCGCGCCCGACGGCCGGTCCATCGCGGCGGCCGATGAGAACGGGATGGTCTCCGTCTGGGACGTCGCCTCGGGCGCACGTCTCCAGAGCATCGCCTCCGAGCACGACTATCCGCTCTGCTTGTCCTACAGCCCCGACGGTCGCAGCCTGGCCGTCGCGGGCAAGACCCGCACGATCCGGCTCTGGGACCCGGTCACCGGCCAGGAGCTCTTGACCCTCGACGGGCACAAGGCCCAGGTCAACGACCTGGCCTTCTCGCCCGACGGCTCGACGCTCGCCTCTTGCAGCCACGATGGAGCCGTCAAGCTCTGGCGGGCCAGGCCGATCGAGCCGGGTCCGGATCATTGACCCGCGCCGGCAGCCTCGACGTCGAGGGGCGTCGGCCGGGGCGCAGCCGATCCCCTGGTCCGCTTCGTCCGGCTTGACAGGGCGTCGAGATCCGATAGCGTGCCTCGCGGAATCGGCGAACAATCGAAAGGGCGTTTGACGGGCCGACGGCCGGTGCACTTGTCGTAGCCGGTCCCGTCCCCCGAACACGGGCCGACCGGGCGATGATCGGCCGGGTCCGACGGGATCGTCGGAAACTCGGGTGAATACCCTCTCACAAAGGCAAACGCTCCGCCTCCGGGACGACGGCGCCGAGTTCTTCGAGCAGCCGCTGACCGCGGCGGCGATACTCCTCGGCCTTTTCGGGGATGACGTGCGAGGCGTCGAGCCACGCGCGGGCGAGATCGTAGCGGGCGCCGAGCTTCTCGGCCGCGGCGATCGACCGCTCCAGGTAGCGTGCGGCCTGCGTCGTCTTGCCGAGGGCGAAGGCGGCTCGTCCGCTGACGCGCAGGGCGTGCGGGCCATGGTTCGGGAACCGCCAGCCGATGAACCGGGCGAAGCGGCTCTCGCGCCAGGCCTTCCGCGCGACGGCCCGGCTCGGCCCGCCGCCCGCTTCGGCGTCGGCCCAGCGGGGGCCGAGCAGGCTCTCGACGAGCAGCGGATAGGTGGGGCCCACGAACTCGACGAGGAAGAAGGTCCGGTTAATCGACGTCCTCGATTGCTCGAGTGCCTGCCGCGCCCCCGCGTAGTCCGACGCCTGGAGGCAGGCGAACCCGAGGACTCCGGTGGCCACGGCGAACGTGTTCGAGCTCTTGATCCTCGTCGACTCGACCGCGCGGGCGGCGAACTCCAACGCCTCGTCGATCCGACCGGCCCTGGCGAGGGCGCCCGCCTTGCCGTAGTGCCCCCAGGCGAGGGTCTCCGCGTCGTCGGACGCTAGGCCGATCGCGATCTCGGTGTCCGCCTCGGCGAGCTCGCGCGGGATGTCGCCGCGGACCGAGGCGATGTGGCGCAGGAAGTGGTGGGTGAACATGCCGGTGTGGTCGCGGACCTTGTCGAGGATGCCGACGGCCCCGCGGAGCTCAGACTCGGCGGCGTCGAGCTGCCCGCTCATGTAGAGGGTCATGCCGAAGTGTGCGCGCGCCCACGCCCGCTGCTCCTCCCGCGGGCACGATTCCGCGACTTTCTGCGCACTGCGCGCGTAGCGGATCGCGAGCGGATGGAGCGAGAACATGCCGAGGTTCAGCCCGAACTTGGAATAGGCCACGGCGTAGTGCTCGGGCTTCCGCGACTGCTTCGCGAGGACGGCAATCCGATAGCAGCCCTGAGTATAGTTGTTGAGGTCGAGCACGGCTTCGATGAAGGCGACCCGGTAGTAGGTCGCGAAGGCGATTTCGATTCGTCGCTCGCGGTCCGGTCCACCGCCCGGCCGATGGAGCCAGGCTGGGAGCATGTGGAAGTAGACGGAGCTCCGCCAGATGTCGAAGAGGCGCCCGGCCGAACTCCGGGGGCGAGGGTATCCGACCTCGCGCAACGCGAGGTCGAAGTGGCGGAGCGCGTCGTCGTACGCGCCCTTGCGGTGGTAAGCCTCTCCGATCCCGTGATTGGCCGTCGCCCGCGCGATCGGATCCGCGGCGTGCTTGTGGGCCGCCCGATAGGCTCCGATCGCGTCATCGAGGTGGCCCAAGGATCCGTAGGCCGTGCCCAGCATGTCCCAGAGGCGGTAGAGCGCGCCCTGGTCGATGTCGTCCGGGCAATGGTTGAGCGCGTCGTAGAGGTGGGTGATCGCGTTGTTGAAGGCGTAGGCGTTGATCGCCGCCTCGGCCGCCTCCATGGAATACGCGAAGGCCCTCGGGCGGTCGTCGGCGTTCTTGAAGTGGTCGGCCAGCACGGCGGGAGGGACGGCCTGACCGCGGGCCCGGCGATCCTCGAGCCGCTCGCCGACGCGGCGGTGCAGGCTGCGCCGCCGCGTGGCCGAGAGGTCCCCATAAGGCAGCTCGCGGAGCAGGTCGTGCACGAACTGCACTCGGCCGGCGTTGCCCGTCTCGCGGAAGACCCGCCGGGGTAACAGGGCGTCGATGGCGTCGAGCACGTCGCTCTCGGTGAGGTCGGATAGGACCTCGCGCAACAGATCGATGTCGACCACCGCGCCGATGACCGCCGCGGCGCCGATCACTTCCTGCACCTTGGGCGAGAGCCCCTGCAGGCGGAGCCGCATCGCGTCGCGCACCGTCTCGGGCAGGTCGGTCGAGTCGGCCGCCTCGGTCGCCAGGGCCCAGCCGGAGGCGCTGCGGATGATCGCGTCCTTCTCGAACCACTCGCGGACCGTCTCCGAGACGAAGAAGGGATTGCCGCCGCAGAGCTCATGCACGCGGGCGACGAGGTCGGCGGCGAGCGCCTCGGGGCGGCAGTTGAGCCGCAGGGCAATCAGCTCGCGCGTCTCGGCCTCGGCCAGCGGCGCGATGTGCAGCTCCATGACCTGCCGGCGCTCGCGGAGAGGGTCGAGCAGGGTCTCGAGCTGCGGGTAGCCGGAGCGCACCGAGGCGACGATCGTCAGCCGCGGTGCCGCGGTCGAGCCGTCGGAGCTTGACCGGCGGGCGGCGTCCAGCGCCGCGGCGAGGTGGCGCAACAGGTCGAGCGAGCTCTTGTCGGCCCATTGCAGATCTTCGAAGCTGAGGCAGACCGGCTGCAAGGTCCCCAGCTCGACGAGGAACGCCGACAGCGCGCGGAAGATGTAATCGGCCTCGCGGCCGAAGTCCACTTGCTGGTACGCCTCGCCGGGCAGGTACTTTCGCAGCTCGGTGCGATGCGGAGCAGCTCGCCGCTGTAGTCCTTGACGATCGCCAGCAGTCGCGCCACGGAGTTGACCGGCAGGCCAGCGGCGTGGGTGGCCGTCAGGTCGACGTCGGGCTGCGCGTCGGCCTCGCGGCGTTCCTGCAACTTCAGCTCGGCGATGAGCTGGCGGATGATCTCGACGAACGGCTGGAATGGCGCCAGGTTGCCGTCGAAACAGCGGCCCTCGTAGACCTGGCAGCCGTGGCCGCGGGCGATGCGCTCGGCCTCCCGCACCACGCTGCTCTTGCCGATCCCCGGCTCGCCGCCGACGACGATCAGCGCGGGCGGCGCCTCGCCCGATGCCGCGGCCGCGATCCCCGACGGGCTCAGGCAACGGCGGAGCACGTCGTCGAGCGCCTCGAGCTCGAGCGAGCGGCACACGAAGCCGGTGACCGAGAGCACCGGCCGCGCCATGGCCAGGTCGGCGGCGTAGCTGGCCGTCCGGTCGTCGATCCCCAGGTATTCGGCGATCGCGTCGCGCAGGCGGGCGGCCGAGTCGGGCCGGCGCCGCGGCTCCTTGCGGAGGTAGCGCATGACGGCGTCGGCGATCGGCGCGGGCACCTCGGGATTGACCTCGGCCAGGGGCCGCGGCCTGTCGCTGAGCTGGGCCCGCATCAGCGGACGCATCCCCGCCAGCCGCGCCTCGGGGAACGGGTAGCGTCCGCTCAACAGCTCGTAGGCGACCAGCCCCAGGCAGTAGAGGTCGGCCCGGTGGTCGAGCTCGTCGTTGTTGATCTGCTCCGGTGCGCAATAGGCCACCGTGCCGACGAAGCCGCCCTCGGCCGAGAGCGACGACTTGACGCCGTAGTACTTGGCCAGGCCGAAGTCCATCAGCTTGGCCTCGAAGCCGGGCCGGCCGTCGGGCCGGGCCGCCGGTCGGACGAGGATGTTCGACGGCTTGATGTCGCGGTGGACGATGCCCTGGTGGTGGATGTAGTCCAGTGCCAGCGTGACCTGGAGCAGGGCGTCGAGCCGGTCCTCGAGGTTGCGGCCGGCGAGGCTGGTGATCGGCCGGCCCTGGAACAGCTCCATGGTGAAGAAGGGGCCGCCGTCCAGCTCGCCGTAGTCGTAGACGTGAAGACAATGCGGGTGGTGCAGCGACGAGATCGAGCGGAACTCGCGCTCGAACCGGCGCCGGGCCGTGCCGGCGAGTGCCGCCTTCATCAGCTTGAGCGCCACCTCGCGGCCGTCGCGGGAGTTGACGGCGCGATAGACGACGCCCATGCCGCCCTCGCCGAGCTTCGCGCCGATGCGGAACCGCTCGTGACGGAGGACGGGTTCGGATGCCGGGCCGGACGTGCCGTCGCCGCCGGTCGTCGTGACGGTCGGATCGTCCGCGACGTCGGCGATGGCGAGGCGGGATGCGGCGGCGTCGCGGACATGGTCAGTGGTCGGGTCGGATCGCACGATCGGCATGGGTTTCGCTTTCTCGAGGACAATCGATGATGACCGTCGGATGGATCGCGGCGTTCCAGACCGCGATCGGCGGGAGTCCGCGCCGCGCACGTCGCCACCCCGTGGATAACCGGGCCGCCCCGGGGTAGCATCTGGGTCGGAGCGGCTGGCGGGCAGATCGGCTGCTTTCGGATTTGGGATCGTCACCAGACACGGAGCGAGCATGAGAATCGCGCTGATCACCGGTGCGTCGAGCGGTATCGGCGCGGACGCGGCGCGACACCTGGCGAAGGCGGGCTATCGCGTCATCCTCGTGGCCCGACGACGTCCCGAACTGGAACTCGTCGCCAGGAGCATCGGCGATCATGCCGTCGTCGAGCCCTGCGATGCCGCGGACGGCGAGCAGGTCCTGGCCCTCGCCGGACGGATCTGTCGCGAATATGGTGTGCCCGAGGTCATTGTCAACGCCGCGGGTGCCGGGCGTTGGAGGCGTATCGAGGATACGACACCTCACGAGGCGGCTTCCATGATGGGGGCTCCGTACTTCGCGGCGTTCCATACCACGCACGCCTTCATGTCCGCCATGCTCGAACGTGGTTCGGGCACTGTCATTCATATCAATTCTCCGGCATCCCACTTCCCCTGGCCGTCGACCGTCGGCTATACCGCGTCGCGCTGGGCGTTGCGGGGCCTTCACGAGGCGCTCTGCCAGGATCTCGCGGGGACGGGCGTGCGAAGTTGCCATGTCGTCTTCGGTGAGGTTCAAAGTCCCTACTTCGATCACAACCCGGGCACGCGAGAGAAGCTCCCCGCGATCGCCAGGACGATTCGCAAGCTGACCGCCGACGAGTGTGGCCGCCTGATCGCGCGGGTGGCGGCGAAGCCGCGTCGCGACGTGTTCGCTCCGTTCCTTCTTCGGGTGTACGCGTGGAACAATCGACTCGCTCCTTCCCTTGTGCGATGGCTCGTGCGAATCACGGGTGCGCGAGGGCGGTAAGTCGCCGCATGCTCAGCTTGTCGGGGGCAATCGCTCGGCGTCGGGCACGGCGGCGCCGAGCTCGTCGAGCAGTTGGTGCCCGCGGCGCCGGTACTCGTCGGCCTTCACGGGTATCACCAGTGAAGCGTCGAGCAGGGCGCGGGCGAGGTCGTAGCGGGCGCCGTGGGCCTCGGCCGCGGCGATCGACCGCTCCAGGTAGCGTGCGGCTCGCCTCGTCTTGCCCGTGGCGAAGGCAGCCCGGCCGCTGACGCGCAGGGCGTGCGCGCGGAGATTCGGGAAGAGCCAGCCGAGGAAGCGGGCGAAACGGGCCTTGCGCCAGGCCTTCCGCGCGACGCGGCGGCCGGGGCCGCCCTGCGGATCCGACCACCGCGGGCCGAGGAGGCTCTCGACGAGCAATGGGAACGTCGGGTTCGCGACCTCCATGTACCAGAAGCCCGCGCGGATCCGTCGCGCCGATTCCTCGAGGACGGAGCGGGCCGCCGCGTAATCCGACGCCTGCATGTGGGCGAAGCCCTCAGTTCCTTGCGCGATAGTCACGGCCATGGATTTCCGCCGGAGAAGGATCTCCACCGCGCACCGAGTATGCTCCAGGGCCTCGTTCGTCCGCCCGGCTCGCGCCAGGGCACTGGCCTTGCCGAACTTCCCCCACGCCAGGGCTTCGCCATCGCCGCGGATCGTGCCCAGGGCGATCTCGGCCTCGGCCTCGGCGAGCTCCGACGGGATGTCGCCCCGGACGGCGTACAGATGTCGCAGGAAGTGGTGCGAGAAGCTGGTTAAGTACTGGGCGACCCGGTCGAGGGGTTCGACGGCCTGGCGGAAGAGGGCCTCGGACTCATCGAGACAGCCGGCCGCATATTGGGCCGCGCCCACCATCCCGATCGCGTTGGCCCAGTGCGTATCGTGAGGACGCGTCTCGACCGCCTTCAGGGCCGCCGCGATGTGGCGCCCTCGGAACCGGTACAGTCCGAGGAAGGCCATGTTCGTCGCCATCGTCGACGAAGCGACGGCCACCTGTTCGGGAATCCCGGTCTGCTTGGCGAACCGCGCGATCTTGTACGCGCAATTCGCGTACTTGAGGATACTGACCATCCCGAGGATCTGGAAACACAGGTAATTGCACGCGAATGCCGTCTCGATCGCGCAGGCGGTCCGGTCCTCGTCCGACGGCGCCGACCCAGCGCGGTAGACAATGGACGTAAAGAGCGGACGTTCCGGTGTCGAAGAGGAGCCGCGCGAGGGTCGTCGGACGCGGGTATCCAACCTCGCGGACTGCGAGGTCGAAGTGGCGGAGCGCGTCGTCGAACTGACCTTTCCGCAGGAAGTTCTCGGCGATGCCGAGATGGGCCCGCCCTCGGCTGATCCCCTTCTCGGAGTGGGTGAGGGCCTGCTCGTGGGCGGCGATCGCTTCCTCGAGCCGGCCCAGGCAGCCGGAGGCCTGGCCCCGCATCGTCGCGAGCTTGTAGCGGGTCGCGTGGTCGGCATCCGGAGGGAGGAGCTTCGCGGCTTCGTTCAGGCGGGCGATGGCATCCTTGAACGCATAGGCTTCGAGTGCCGCCTCGGCGGCTTCGACCGTGTAGGGGAATGCCTTCGACGGGTCCTCCCCGAGGCGGAAGTGCTCGGCCAGCACGGCGGCGGCCACCCCTCGACCCTTCCATCGTCGCTGTTCGAGGGTCTCGCCGACGCGCCGATGCAGGCTCCGACGCCGCGATGCCGACAGCTCGGCATAGGTCATCTCGCGCAAGAGATCGTGCACGAACTCGATGCGTCCGGCGTTGTCCGTCTCGCGGAACACGCGACGCGGGATCAGCACGTCGATCGCGTCGAGCACGTCCGACTCGCTCAGGTCGGGCAAGGCCTCGCTGAGCAGGTCGATTTCCACCAGCGCGCCGATCACCGATGCCGCGCCGAGGACCTGCTGCGTTAACGGTGGGAGCCCCTGGAGGCGCAGCCGCATCACGTCGCGGACCGTTTCGGGTACGTCGGTCGAGTCGGCCGCCTCGGTCTTGAGCACCCAGCCGCTTTCGCCGCGGGCGATCGCCTGCTTCTCGTACCATTCGCGCACCGTCTCGGCGATGAAGAACGGGTTGCCGCCGCACAGCGCGTGGACGCGACCGACGAGGTCGTCGGCCAGCTCCTCGGGCTGGCCGTTCAATCGCAGGGCGATCAGCTCGCGGGTCTCGACCTCGGTCAAGTGAGCCAGGTTCAATTCGAGCAGGTGACGTTGGTCGCGGAGCTGGGCCAGCAGCCCTTCCAGCGAGGCATAGCCCGTGCGAGCCGACGCCACGATCACCAGCCGGGGCACGACCGTCGGGCCGTCGGCGGCCCGCCGTGCACCGGCCAGCGCGGCGGCGAGGTGCCGCAGGAGGTCGAGCGAGCTCTTGTCCGCCCACTGCAGGTCTTCGAAGCTGAGGCAGACGGGCTGGAACGTCGCGACTTCGAGGAAGAAGGCCGCCAGGGCGCGGAAGATGTAGTCGGCCTCGCGGCTGTACTCGACCTGCTGGTAGGCCTCGCCCGGAAGGTACTTGCGCAGCTCGGGGGCGATGCGGAGCAGCTCGCCGCGGTAGTCGTTGACGATGCCCAGCAGGCGGACCAGCGCCTGGGCGGGCATCCCGGCGACGTGCGTGCCCGTGAGGTCCTCGTCGGTCGCCGCCGTCTCGCGTCGCTCCTGGAGCTTGAGCTCGGCGATGAACTGGCGCAGGATCTCGGCGAACGGGTGGAAGGGCGAGAGGTTGCCGTCGAAGCAACGGCCCTCGTAGACCTGGCAGCCGTGGCCGCGGGCGATGCGCTCGGCCTCCTGCACCACGCTGCTCTTGCCGATCCCCGGCTCGCCGCCGACCACGATGACCGGGGCGGGGATCTCCTCGCCGGACGGGACGGGCCGGAGGCAGCGCCTGAGGACATCGCCGAGGATCTCCTGCTCGCGGGCCCGGCAGACGAAGCCGGTGATCCCCAGCGACGGTCGGAGCGAGGGGATCGAGACCCCGGAGACGGCGGTCCTCTCGTCGACGCCGAGGACCCCCGCGATCGCCGATCGGAGCAGGCCGGCGGAATCGGGCCGGCGCCTCGGCTGCTTGCGGAGGTACTTCATCACCGCGTCGGCGATCGGTTGGGGGACGTCGGGCTCGACGTCCGCCAGGGGCTTCGGCTTCTCGTTGAGCTGGGCCTGCATCAGCGGGCGCATGCCGGCCAGTCGCGCCTCGGGGAAGGCATAGCGTCCGCTCAGCAGTTCGTAGGCGACGAGCCCGAGGCAATAGAGGTCCGTACGATGATCGAGCTCGTCGAGGTTGAGCTGCTCGGGGGCGCAGTAGGCGACGGTGCCGACGAAGCCGCCCTCGGCCGAGAGCGACGACTTGACGCCGTAGTACTTGGCCAGGCCGAAGTCCATCAGCCGGGTCTCGAGACGTCGAGGGCCGTCGTCGCCGGTCGCGGGCCGGACGAGGATGTTGGAGGGCTTGACGTCGCGATGGACGATGCCGTGGCCGTGGATGTAATCCAGGGCATGGGTCAGTTGCAGGAGCGGGTCGAGCCTCTCGACGAGCGGGCGCGTCGAGAGGCTGGTGATGGGCTGGCCCAGGAAGAGCTCCATGGTGAAGAAGGGCCCGCCGGCGAGCTCGCCGTAGTCGTAGACGCCCAGGCAGTGGGGATGCCGCAGCGCCGAGAGCGAGCGGAACTCGCGCTCGAACCGACGGCGGGCCGTGCCGGCCAGGGTCGCCTTCATGAGCTTGAGGGCGACCTCGCGGCCGTCGCGTCCGTCGCGGGCCCGGTAGACGACGCCCATGCCGCCCTCGCCGAGCTTCTCGCCGATGCGGAACCGCTCGTGTCGCAGCTCGGGGAGGGCGCGGCACCGAGGGCGCGGAGTCCTCGTAGTCGGCCGTCACCGCGGACGATGCCTCGCCCGCCGGGGCCATGGCGGGCAGGGAACTCGTCTCGTCCGGGGATTGGTCGGTCGTCGGGGCGACTCTTAGGCTCGGCATCGATCCGATCCCGGTGGGGGCGATGTCGTCAGTACGAATCGGACGAGAGGACCTCGCCGCCCTGGATCGTGTTCACGCCGATCCAGATGGCGGGCGCGATCGTGTCCTTGATGTACCGCACCGAGCCGTCGCCGAACCCGGCGTTGACGCCTCCCGGATGCCGGCTGCGGGAGCCGGAGTAGATGTCGACGAAGGGGAACGGCACGCTCACGCAGGGGAGCTTATCCCCGGGATCATTGACGCAGAAACCATCGCCCAGCCGGTCGCCTCCGCCGCCGGGAGGGTCCGCCACGCCGTAGAAATCCCTCGTGCCATTCGGGGTGAACCGGCTCATGAACACGGCGCCCAGGGTCCAGACGGCACCCCGGACGTCGTTGACCCGGCCCTGGAGCGTCTCGGCAGTGAAGACCGTATTGCTGGTCCCGTCGGTGATCGAGGCCAGTCGGACGCCGCTGTGCCCGAAAGCCGATCGCAGATAGACCACCGGCAGGTTGATGGTGGCCGCGCCCCCGGCGGAATTCTGCTGACCCCACTGGGTATTGCCCCAGCTCACCACGTAATTCCCGCGCGTCCCCACGATCGCGTAGCCGTTGGTGGGCCAGATGATGTTGAACGTCCGGTCGTTGTCGCTCGGGCACTGGAAGGCGGCGAGCTTCGTCCCGTAGATCGTCGAATTGATCGCGATGCCGATCGGCATGCCGTCGCCGCCGGGAGGTCCCTCGATCCCGATCGAGAAGTTGTAGGCGTTGTAGAGCGCCTGCTGCTCGAACTGGACGAGCATCTGAGTGAACCACGTCGTGTTCTGCGCGCCCTCGAAGAACGAGGGGAACGGGATGCCCGGCAAGGGGGTCCACACCCGTCCGATCGGCAGCATCGTGTGGGCCGACTCGTAATTGTGGATCGCCAGGCCCAACTGCTTCAGGTTGTTGATGCACTGGGCCCGGCGCGCGCATCCCGCGCGGCCTGGACCGCGGGGAGGAGCAAGGCGATCAGGACCGCGATGATCGCGATCACGACCAGGAGCTCGATCAGCGTGAAGCCGCGTCGTTTCTGATACATCGAAGTCCCTCGATTCTCGTCCTCGACCTCCGCTCCGTTACCTCGATACGAGACGTGATTTCGTTGAGTGGCTGCAACCCGCCGGGGCCCGCCGAGCCTAGAGCGCTAAACGCTTGCATCGCAGGGACACGAGGAAACCCCCCGATCCCCCCCTTCGTAAGGGGGGATCA
Organism: uncultured Planctomycetota bacterium; assembly: GCA_963815795.1. Classification (GTDB taxonomy): domain Bacteria; phylum Planctomycetota; class Planctomycetia; order Isosphaerales; family Isosphaeraceae; genus JAKAUH01. The sequence goes on from CAWFIC010000019.1 coordinate 1,437,835, forward strand.
AGATACCCCGTTGGGTTGCAGCCACCCTGCGGAGATCGTTTCTCAGTGGCCGCGGGTGAATGTCAGCGTGCCTTCCCCTCCCCACCAGTAGGCGAGGGGTTCGCTGGATCCCAGCACGAACGGAGCGGACACGGCGTACATCGTCCAGCCGCCCCTAACCCCCGCGAATTTGCCGGTGCACGCGGGAGCGTAAGGGACGAAGTCGGCGACGAAATACGCCATGTAGACGCCCTCGCCCAGCTCAGGCAGAGGGACCAGCTCGAACGTGCCCGGGGTTGACGCACCGTATGCCGTCTGGCCGTAGTAGCAGGCCAGGACGTCGCCATCCGCGCCGGTGAACAGATAGGGGCCCGCGCTGCCGAATTCGCCGGTGATCGTCCCGTCGGGGTTGAAGGTCGCCGTCTCCGTCTCGACATATCCCTCGCCACTGTACTTGCCGAGATGAGTTCCCACGCCGACGGACCAGTGGGATCGCGCGGGCTCGCCGGGCAGCGGAAGGCCGGTCGGTCCCTCCCCGCCGCCGGTGATCTTGAAGTACTCGGTCTGGGCTCCTACCCGGTTCTCCGCCATGGCCAGGGCCAGGCCGCAGACGGCAAATGCCACAAGGATGGACTTGCGAGACATACGATGACTCCTGAGTTCTTGTCTGATGGTGTTCAGGAAACGCCACGAGGGGCGACTCGGCATCGACTTCCACCCGGACCAGGCGTGGCGCGACCGGCCCGCCCCGCAAAAGCGGCTCCGCGACGAACCGCCTCGCGGGACGGCCGGCCATCGGCCTATCCATAAGGACCGCGACGACGAGAATCCGAACGCGCCGCGATTCTTTTTTCGCGAGGATCCTCCGCAAGCGCCATTCGGCTCGTTGGTTCTTGAATCCTAAGAGCTTTTGGGATAAGGGTTTCTTGAATCTGAGCCGGGCCTCCTTGATTTCCGTCGGCGCCGTCCGGCATACTAGATCGCTCAGATCAACTATGATTGCATGGCCTTTCGTGACGAAGGGGAGACATCGAGGACGATGTCATCGGTGGGACGCATGGAACCGGATCAGGCCGCACGAGATAAGGAATTCGCGGCGGCGAAGGGGGGCGACCCGGCGGCGCGGTGGCGTGCGCTCGAGGCGTGTCGCGACTATCTTCGGTTGGTGGTGCGGCGGGGCCGATTGTCCGACGCCGCGGGTTTGCAGGCGACCTCCGACCTGGTCCAGGGGACATTCGTCGAACGCCTGGCGCCAGTTTTCGAAATTCCGCGGCCGGTCGCCGGACCAGCTCCGCGCCTGGCTCAAGGCGATCCTGATCCATGCGTCGCTCAACGCCCGGCGGCGGCCGGGCCTTCCGCACCTCGGTTCCTGGCGGACGGCGGTGGACCCCGTCGCGTCGAATCCATCGCCCAGCCAGACCGCTCAGCAGAAGTCCTCGGGGGAGGCACTGGATCGGGCGCTCGAGGCACTGTCCGAGCGCCACCGCACGGTCATCCACCTGCGGCTCTGGGAACGCTTGTCGTTCGTCGAGATCGGCACCAGGATGGAACTCTCGGAAGACGCCGCGCGGATGCTGTATGGACGGGCGCTGGCGAGGCTCCGCGAATCCATGAGGCCCGGCCATGACCCCGGATGACGCGAGTCCCGACCCGGCCGACGAACAACTGCTGACGCGGGCGATCGCCTGCGATGCCCTGCTGCACGCCATCCCGCACGAGGCGGGTCGCCGTCCGTCGGATTCGCCGCGCGTCACCGATGCCGATGAGCGGGCTCGGAGCCGGCTCATGCTGCTGCTGCGAATGCTCGACGCGGCGGAGGACTCAACCGACGGGGCGAGCGGCGACGGCACCTCTCGGTCCCCCGACGGCCCGGGCGAAGGGCGACCGCTGCTGGACCGGTTCGAGGTCATCGAGGACCTCGGCGCCGGCGGGTTCGGCTTCGTCGTCCGGGCGCGCGACCGGCTGCTGGGCCGCGAGGTGGCGCTGAAGATGCCCCTGCCCGAGCGGGTGCTGGGGTCCGGCGATGTCAGCCGATCGCTCCGCGAGGCCCGCGCCGCGGCCCGGCTCGACCATCCGAACATCGTTCGGGTCCACGACGTGGGCGAGCTCGGGCCCCTGGGCTACTTCATCGCCTCCGAGTTCTGCGAGGGCCCCAATCTGCGCCGATGGCTGAGGGCGCGGAACGAGCCGGTGCCGGCCCGGCTGGCGGCGGCCTGGGTCGCCGCGCTGGCCGACGCCGTGCAGCATGCGCACGAACGCGGCATCCTCCATCGCGACATCAAGCCCGACAACGTCATCCTGGCGCCGGCCTCGGGGCCGGGAGAATTCACCCCCCGCCTGACCGACTTCGGGCTGGCCAAGGTCGTCGAGGAGTCCGGCGAGGAGACGCGGAGCGACGCGCGGGTGGGCACGCCGCATTACATGGCCCCCGAGCAAGTGGCGGGCCGTCGCCGCGAGGTCGGCCCGGCGACCGACGTCTATGCCCTGGGCGCCACTTTCTATGAGATCGTGACGGCACGACCTCCGTTCCGCGGCGACAATGAGGCCGAGACCTTGCGCCTGGTGCTCGAGACCGAGCCGGTCCCGCCGCGGTCCTTGCGCCCGGGGCTGCCGCATGACCTGGAGACGATCTGTTTGAAGTGCCTGCAAAAGGAGCCGTGGCGGCGGTACGACGCGGCGGCGGGCTTGCGCGACGACCTGCGGCGGTTCCTCGAGGGGCGTCCCATCCGGGCGCGGCGGATCTCGGCGGCGGAGCGTGCATGGCGGTGGTGCCGGCGGAACAAGGCGGCGGCCGCGCTGCTGGCGGCGGTCTTCATCCTGCTGGCGGCCGTGGCCGGCGTCGCGTCGGTCGGCTATGTGCGCGAGGCGGCCGCGCGGAAACTGGCCGAGGCGGCGGAGCAGGAGATGGGGCGGCATTGGTATGCCGCCAGCATCAACCTGATGCAGCCGGCCTGGGATGCCGGCCGGGTGGGACGCCTGCGGGAATTGCTGACGGAGACCCAGGCGTATCCCGACCGGGGCTTCGAGTGGTCGTACTGGCGTCGGCTCTGCCATCTCGAGCGGTCCACCTTGATCGGCCACCGCGCCGGCGTCCGGTCGGTGGCCCGGTCGCCGGACGGCACCCGGCTGGCGACGGCGAGCTGGGATGGGACGGCGCGGGTGTGGGATGCCGCCACCGGGCGCGACCTCCTCTCACTCCGGGGGCATCTGAGCCAGGTCAATTCCGTGGCGTGGTCGCCGGATGGTACCCGGCTGGCGACGGGAGGCTGGGATGGGACGGCGCGGGTGTGGGATGCGGCGACCGGCCGCGAGCTGCGGAGACTCGAGGGTCATGCGGGCCGGGTCTGGTCGGTGGCCTGGTCGCCCGACGGCACGCGGCTGGCGACCGCGAGTGCGGACGGGACGGCCAGGGCGTGGGATGTCGCCGGCGCCCGCGAGGTCCACACCTTCAAGGGGCATGCGGACGACGTCGTTTGCGTGTCCTGGTCGCCCGACGGGAAGTCCCTGGGCACGGGGAGTATGGACGGCACGGCGCGGGTCTGGTCGACGGCCGATGGCCGGGAGTCACGGATCCTCAAGGGTCATGCGGGCCGGGTCTGGTCGGTGGCCTGGGCCCCGGACGGCACGCGCCTCGCGACGGCGAGCTGGGATAGCACGGTCAAGGTCTGGGAGGCGGCCGGCGGCCGGGTACTCCGCACGCTCGAGGGGCATGCGGGCTGGATCAATTCCGTGGCCTGGTCCCCGGACGGGACCTCCCTGGCGACCGGGAATTCGGATGGGACGGCGCGGGTGTGGGAGGTGAGCGGTGGTCGGGAACGCCTCATCCTCGGGGGGTCCAGGTGCCAGGTCAATTCCGTGGCCTGGTCGCCCGACGGGACCTTCCTCGCGATGGGAAGTGCGAACGGGACGGCCAAGGTATGGCACGCGTCCGGCGGCCGGGGACCCCTCATCTTCAAGGGCCATACGAGCAAGCTCAATTCCCTGTCCTGGTCGCCCGACGGCCGTCGGCTGGCGACGGCGAGCTGGGACGGGACGGCGCGGGTGTGGGATGCCGCCAACGGCCAGGCACTCCGCACGCTCGCGGGGCATCTCGATCACGTCTGGTCGGTGGCCTGGTCGCCGGACGGCACCCGGCTGGCGACGGCGAGTGGGGACCGAACGGCGCGAGTGTGGGACGCCGACGACGGCCGGGAACTCCTCGCCCTCGAGGGCCATACGAACCGGGTCATTTCCGTCTCCTGGTCGCCGGACGGTGCGCGGCTGGCGACGGGGAGCTGGGACGGGACGGCGCGGGTGTGGGACGCGAGCGACGGCCGGGAGCTCGTCCACCTCCGGGGGCCGACGACCGAGGTCTGGTCGGTCTCCTGGTCGCCGGACGGCCGGCGGTTGGCGACGGGGACCCGGGGCGGGACGGCGCGAGTGTGGGATGCGATCGGTGGCCGGGAGCTCCTCACCCTCAAAGGGCATTCGAACCGGGTCATCTCCGTCTCCTGGTCGCCGGATGGCACGCGCCTGGCGTCGGGGGACGAGGCCGGGATGGCGAAGGTCTGGGACGCGATCGGCGGCCGGGAACTCCTCGCCCTCACGGGGCATCTGGGCGAGGTTCGGTGCGTGGCCTGGTCGCCGGACGGCCGGCGGCTGGCGACGGCGAGTGCGGACGGCACGGCGAAGCTGTGGGACGCGGCCGGCGGCCGGGAACTCCTCACCCTCGCGGGGCATACCGGCTTCGCCAGGTCGGTGGCCTGGTCGCCGGACGGCCGTCGGCTGGCGACGGGGGGAGATGACGGCACGGCGCGGGTCTGGGAGGCGGCCGGTCCGGAGGAGGTGACGCAATGGGACCATCGGGAACGGGAGGTGGCCGATCAACTGAACCGGGACGAGTTCCGCAGTCCGCAGGCGCGGGGATTCATCTCGACCTGGCTCTTGCTGCTGCCCCTGCACTCGGCTTCGGGCGAGAGCGCGACGCAAGCGCTGGACCGGCAACAGCTCGCCGACGAGGCGAATCTGCGGCCGCGGCCGGGCGATCGCGTTTCCGTCGGTGGCGGCGAGCTGAGCTGGCGGGAGCACCGCCCGAACGGGGCGGTGCTGGATTTCAACGCGGCCCTGGGACGGGCGACTGAGCTGAGCGTCGCCTACGCCGTCTGCTACATCGAGAGCGAGCGGGCGCGCGAGGATCTGTGGCTCCAGGTCGGCAGCGACGACCTGGCCAAGGTCTATCTGAACGGCCGGGAGATCTACCAGTGTCCCGTGCCCCGCCCGCTGGAGACGCTGGACACGGTCGGGCCAGTGGCGCTGAAGCCGGGGACTAACGCGCTGGTCTTCAAGGTGGTGAACGAGACGGCGAACTGGGAAGGCATCGCGCGGCTTGTGGACGATGCGGGCCGGCCGGCAGAGGGCGTTCGCGTGAAGACGACGCCGTGAGGATCGCCATCGGTTGAGCGCCGCGGGACGTCCAAATCGGCGCCCGGCGGCGCCCGGCGGCCAGTTAATGGCACCCCACGGCGCCCCGTGGCCAGTTTTGGGAGGACGAATCCCGGCGAGCTGGCCGCTCCTGACCAGGTTGCGAGGACGGGCCGGAGCGACCGGCAGCAGCACAGACCCGATTCGGACAGCGCCTGCATGGATGATCCGTACATCGCGTAAAGAGATCGAACGTTAACAGAACGGATCGGACCGGCGGATTGACCGGGGCGGAGGGGCTATCGGTCCCGGGGCCGTCGGGTTCGACGGTCGGGCGGGGGAAAGTAGGTCAGGCTTTCCAGCCTGACGAGTCTACACCGTCAGGCTGGAAAGCCTGACCTACGTGCTCATCACGTCATCCAAGCGTGAGACCCGATCCCAGCTTATGGCCCTTGGCCTGGGTCGCCGGCGTCGTGTCCGTTAACGTCAAGGACCCGTCGCCGTTGACGTCGGCGCTCAGGAGCACCGGTCGGGACTGCCCGGCGTGCCCCCGGACCCGTCCAGGCGGGACGGCGGATACCCGGCCGGCCGGGACCGGAGAGGATCGGGCGACGCAGGCCGGCGGGACAGCTCAGGTTGGTGTGAGAGACCTGTCGCGCCGGGCGCGGTGGGCCGTCGTCAATCCGGCGAGCGCGTCTCGCTCGAACAGGGCGTCGACGATGGCCATGATTCCGCCTGCGGTCCCCTCCGTCCTGGCTTAACCGAACGGATCGGACCGGCGGATTGACCGGGGCGGACGGGCCATCGGTCCCGGGGAGTCCGGTCCGACGGTCGGGCGGGGGAAAGTAGGTCAGGCTTTCCAGCCTGACGAGTCTACACCGTCAGGCTGGAAAGCCTGACCTACGTGCTCATCACCTCATCCGAGCGGGAGGCCCGATCCGAGCTTGTGGCCCTTGGCTCGGGTTGCCAGCGTCACGTCCATCGACGTCACCGTCCCGTCGCCATTGACGTCGGCGCTGAGCGGCGTATAGCCCGTCGGTGAGGAGAGCGCCAGCTCGGACGCGATGTCGGTCAGGTCGCTGTTATTCACCACGCCGTCGCCGGTCACGTCGCCCAGCAGGCGGTAGAAGTGGTGCTCGAACGTCGTGGTCCCGACGGTCACGTCCAGCTCATAGTAGCCGTCGCCGCCCGTCGTGTTGGCGTTGCCACCCACGCCATCCGCGCCGAAGGACGTCACCATTATCGGCCTCTTGAGGTGCAGTGTTCTGCCCAGGTTGATCGACTGCCACACCCACTGCTTGCTCCAGGGCGACATCACTCAAGCTGATGACGACGAGCGCCGAGCGACGCATGTCCGGTTTCCCCGACACCCACCGGCCCGCAATCCGCCGGCCGATCGGATGTCAGCCCACGGCTGCCTCGATTTCCCGCTGTGCCGGGTCGAAACGTGGTCGTGCCATGCACTCTTATCGGCCGAATGGTCGAATGGGCTGTCCCTGGCTGCCGAGCCGCGGCGGCCGCGGGACCATCCCGCTCGGTTGACGCGCGAGGCGACGGGCCACGGCTCGCAGGAAATTGCCATCCGGACGACGGCCCTTGGTGGTGACCAGGGTCGAGACCCGGTCCGCAGGCATTCCGGGGGAATCGGCGACCGCGGCCGCGCGAGGCGACGGGCCCGGGCCCTCGGGGGACGATGCTCCCGAACCGGGTGCCAGGCGCCCATCACCTGCCATCTCGAGGAAGCCCGAGATCGAGGCCAACTCGCCGGCGGGCCTCGCCTGGACCGTGGTGCGGCCGCTGGCCCGGTCCGATGTCGGGCCAACGAGGGCGGTCGTGCTGCTGCTCTTCGGGTCGAGGAAGAGGCCGCTGAGCACGGCGTTGGCGCCGCCTGTCTTCGTGATCGTGATCAGGATGTTCCCGCTGACCGTGTAGTCCAGGTACAGCCCGTTGTGGAACGACGAGATCGACTGCGTGCTCAGCACCGCGCCGGTCGCCGCGTCGCTGATCTGCACCGACTCAGCCCGGTTGCTCGTGTCCCAGTCGAGGAAGTACAGCTCCAGGTCATGCGTCTGCCCGTCGGTCAGGTCGACGTCCACCGTGAAGCTGCCGCTGGAGTACCAGCAGGCGGCGATCCGGCTGCCGCCGCCGGCCACCTGCAAGGCGCGGGCGTCGGTGCTGCTCGACGTCCAGACGAAGGTCGACTGGCCCGACGGCGCGACGGTCGCGTAGCTCGGCAGGCTGGCCGAGGAGCCGATGACGTCATAGCCCTGCGCGCCGTAGGTGCCGATCCACGTCCCCTGTGTCGTCGCGTCCGACTTGACGAACGCGGCACTCGCGCCTTGGCGCGTGGCCGACGGGTCGAGGAACAGCCCGCTGAGCACGGCGTTGGTGCCGGCCGTCCTCGTGATCGTGATCACGATGTTCCCGCTGACCGCGTAGTCCAGGTACACCCCATTATGGAACGACGAGATCGACTGGGTGTTCAGCACCGCCCCCGTCGCCGCGTTGCTGATCTGCACCGACTCGGCCCGGTTGTTCGTGTCCCAGTCGAGGAAGTACAGCTCCAGGTCATGCGTCTGCCCGTCGGTCAGGTCAACGTCCACCGTGAAGCTGCCGCTGGAGTACCAGCAGGCGGCGATCCGGCTGCCGCCGCCGACCACCTGCAAGGCGCGGACGTCGGTGCTGCTCGCCGTCCAGACGAAGGTCGACTGGCCCGACGGCGTGACGGTCGCGTAGCTCGGCAGGCTGGCCGAGCTGCCGATGACGTCATAGCTCTGCGCCATAGGTGCCGATCCAGGTGCCCTGCGTGGTCGCATCCTCTTTGAGGAAACTCGCCGTCGCGGTGGAACTGCTGGCTGATACGGTCGTGCTGCCCTTTCCCGTGATGGTCGAGGTCACCGTGTCGGTGGCGGTGATTGTTTGGGCCCCGCTGGTCTTGAGTGTCGCCGAGAAGCTGTGAGTCCCTGCGTTGGCCGAGGTGAATGCGAAGTTGGCCGGCAGGGACGCTAGGCCTGAACCAAGCGTGATTTATAGTCCGGCCGCCCCGATTTCACGGAAATAGCTCGAAAACCCCGCTTGTTTCTGGAATAATGGAGGTGGAAACACATCCTCACCATTCCGGAACAAGGGGGCTTTCGAGTGAGTGCTACTCTCCGAAAAAAACGCGCCGCACGCAAGAAGAGATCCTTCCAGCAGGGGCGGCGGCGGATCAAGAAACGACTCGACCCGACGCCCTGCCCCGAGCGGCCGACTCCCATGATGACCGCGACCAACATCCACTACGAATATGCTGATCGCGTCCACGGGCTCAGTGCCGGCGGTATCGGCGCCCTCTTCCTGCTGGCTCAACGGATCGAACTGGTCAAGGATATCGACCGCGATCTCCACCTGCTCAAGCGTCATCTGCCGTATCACGAATCCGACCATGTCCTGAACATCGCCCTCAATCTCCTCGCCGGCGGCCGGCACATCGAACATCTCGAATTGCGCCGCAACGATGAGGTCTACCTCGATGCGCTCGGGGCCGAGCGGATCCCCGACCCGACCACCGCCGGCGACTTCTGCCGCCGCTTCTCCGAGCCCGACGTCCTCACCTTGATGGACACCATCAATGGATCGCGGCTCCGGGTCTGGGCCCGGCAGCCGCCCGAGTTCTTCGAGGAAGCGATCCTCGAGGCCGATGGCAGCATCGTGCCCAGCGACGGAGAGTGCAAGCGGGGGATGGACTTCACCTACGACGGCCAGTTCGGCTACCACCCCCTCCTGGTCTCGCTGGCCAACACCGCCGAGCCGCTTTACCTGCTCAATCGCGGCGGCAACCGCCCCTCTCAGGAAGAGGCGGACGTCTTCCTGGACAAGGCCATGGCGCTTTGCCGTCGGGCCGGCTTCCGCAAGATCCTGATGCGGGGCGATACCAAATTCAGCCAGACCAGGCATCTGGATCGATGGGACGCCGCCGGCGACACCCGCTTCGTCTTCGGCTACGAGGCCTACGATTCGCTCAAGGCGCGGGCCGACGACCTGCCGGCCGCCGCCTACCGCCTCCTGAGACGACCATCGCGCCCGATCAAGACCTCGGAGCGGCAGAAGCCCGAGCGAGTCAAGCCGGAGGTCGTCCGCGAGCGCGGCTATGAGAACATCGAGCTCGTCGAGGAGATGGTCGCGGAGTTCGCCTATCGGCCGACGGCGTGCAAGAAGAGCTATCGGATGGTCGTGCTCCGCAAGCGGGTGGAGGTCGGCAAGGGACAACTGCGACTCTTCGAGGAATACCGCTACTTCTTCTACATCACCAACGACCGGACGATGACCGCCGAGGAGGTGGTCTTCTCGGCCAACGATCGCTGCGACCAGGAGAACCTGATCGCGCAGCTCAAGGGGGGCGTCCACGCGCTGGAGGCGCCGGTGGACGACCTGGTGAGTAACTGGGCGTACATGGTGATGGCGTCGTTGGCGTGGAGCCTGAAGGCCTGGACGCCCTGCTGGTCCCGATCGCCCCTCGGCACCGGGCCGAGCACACGGAGGAGAGACGGACGCTGTTGCGGATGGAGTTCGCGACGTACTGCGCGGCGTTCATCCAGATGCCGTGCCAGCTCGTGCGAGGTGGAGGCCGGTTGATCTATCGACTGCTGTCGTGGAACCCGTGGCAGGGAGTCTTCCTGCGGTTGGTCGAGCGACTGAACGGTTGCTGGCAGTGCTGAGTGATGGACGAGTGAAGTCGGGGTCCGGATGCCCCGATCCGTGTGGGCCGTCGAGACAGAAAGGCGGGTGAGCGATGACCGAGATGCAATCCGGGAAGTCAAGAGGGGGCGAAATCCCCCGAGCTGTGGAAGGTACGTCTGGACATAAAAGACTTGATCACGTAAATTGCACATAAGTCTCTTTTTTTATCACGCTTGTTTTGGGGCTAGGGTATCGCTGCTCGTAAAATGGATCGTGCCCGTGTAGCCGGTCGCGACGTTGCCGTAAGCGTCGTAGGCCGTCACCGTGAAGTTGAAGGCCGTGCCTGACGTTGCGGTGGCGGGCACGCCGCTGAAGGCCAGCGAGGAGGCCGTGGACGCTGCCACATTGAAGCCGCTCGTCGTGGCGGGTACCAGATTGCCGCTGGTCACCTTGAGCGTGTAGCCGGTCCCCACCCTGTTGAGCGTCAACCCGGAGAAGGTCGCCACTCCATTGACCGCCGTCACGGTGAGCGTGCCGCCCAGGGTGCTTCCGCCCGGGTTGTTGCCCAGGGCGATGGTGACGGTGCCGTTGTATCCGATGATGACGTCACCAAGAAGGTCCTCGACCTTGACCGTTAGCCCGAAGCCACTGCCCGCTGTGACACCGGACGGCGGCTGGGCGGTCACCACCATCTGGCTGGCGATCTTGTATGAGGCCAATCCAGGGACCAGGAGATTGGCGACCGGGGTGCCCAGACCGGTGACGAGGTCGTATCCGGGCGCGGCGTTGTAGGTGCCGTTGCCGCCGGAAACGATATCGTGGAAGTCGCCGGCGGGGAGCGCGTAGAGGGCGGGAAGCGTCTGGCTCGGGCCGTCGAGCGTCGTCCCGCCCGCGGCCACGCGGCCCTGATCGGCGATCGCGATCAGCGCGGCCCAGGCGGTCGGGGCGAAGTCGAAATTCCCGTAGCCGTAAGGCCACACGGGTGTGCCCGCCGCGTCATACGAGTTGTAGATGGTGATCCCCGAGTTCGGGTCGCCGTCGAACGAGACGTCGGGAATGGTCCGCTGCCCCGTGCTTTGAACGCCTTTCTGGTACGACGGCTCGGCCTCATACTGGCTGGGGCCGCCGCCCGTTGCATACCAGGCGACCTCGCCCTGGTACGAGTTGTTCGCATTGAGGGAAAGGGTGGTGCCGCCGACGGTCAGGACGTTGGGAGATGCACCGGGGTAGGTCATCGTCCCTCTAAAGCCCGCGCCGGACACGAACGTCACGCCTTGATGCCCGCTCGGCGTAGTGAAGTCCTTGTCGTCGGACGTCTCGCCGCTGAACTCGGCACCGCCATTCCAGTTCGCGAGGACGACCGACACGCCCGGCAAGCCGGCGGCGGTCACCACGCCAGCCAACAGGTCGCTATTCGAGCTGCTGTTGCACTCGACCAGAATGATCTTCGCCCCGGGAGCGATGGCGTGCGTCCATTCGACGTCGGTAGCCTCCTCCACCTCCCACGCGCCGATCGGGTCGACGCCCGGCAAGGGAGTCGACGCACCCTGCTCGTTGATCACCGTCAGGCTGGCGGCGGGCAGGTTGAACAGTTGGTCGAACTGGGCGAGGTCGCTGGCGATATTCGGGTCGTTGTAAGCGTCGACGATGGCGATGGTTTGACCGGTGCCCGTCCCCGCGGTGGTCCCGAACTTGATTTGGTTGATCCCGTAGGCGGTGTCAATCTGGTTCGGGACGAACGCGGGATACACCACGTTGAACGCGCCGGTAGTGGCGGCGGGCACCCCGGTGCTGCTGACCTTGATGGTGTACCCGGTCCCCACCTCGTTCAACGTCAAACCGGAGAAGGCCGCGACGCCGTTGACCGCCGACACGGTCAGCGCCCCGCCCAGCGTGCCATTGCCCGGATTGCTCGACAGTGCGACGGTCACGCCGCCGTTGAACGACGTGACGACGTTGTTGAAAGGATCCTCCACGGTGACGGTCATGCCGAACGCATCGTCGACCCAGGCCGGAGCGGGCGGCTGACCGGTCACGACCAGTTGCGAGGCCGCGGCCGGCGTGACATTGATCGGGCCCATGGCCGTGAAGAGGTAGCTCGAGGTCGCGTTGATGGCGTAGCTCCCGACCGTGTCCAGCGTCAGGCCCGAGAAGGTCGCGACGCCGTTGACCGCCGCGACGGTCACGGTCCCGCCCAGCGCACCGCCTGTGGGATGACTCCCCAGCCCGAGAGTCACACTGCCCGTGAACGACGTGACGACGTTTCCGTTGCTATCCTCGGCCGTGAGCTTCAGCCCGAACCCACTCCCGGCCGTGACGCTGCTCGGCGGCGACGCCGTGAACACGAGGTCGGCCACCGGGACCATCGTGAACTTCCACGAATCGGGTGCGGCCATCGTGTTGCCCGCGATGTCCTGGGCTCCGCTTACCGTGGCCGTATAGGTGGTCGACGTCACCAGGTTCGAGATGGGAGTGAACGTGACGGTGTCGGTGGAGGTGTCGTAGGTGGTCGAGCCGCGGACCGTGTTGCCGCCGCCGTCCTTCACCACGAACGAGATCGTGTTGCTCTGGACCGGCTCGCTGAAGGTCGCCGTGAAGACGGACGACAGCAACACCCCGGTGGCTCCGGCGCCGGGCGTTGTGCTGCTCACCGTCGGTGGCGTGGTGTCGCCCGCGAAGGTACCCTGCGGCAGGGTCTGCTCCAGGCCGACGCGATCGGTCAGGGTGATCTGGTAGTCGTAGAGTTTTTGGGCGGTGACGCCGGTCAGGTCGAACGAGAACGACGGGGCGCCACCCACGCGGATCGAGTCGGTCGTGCCACTGCTCTGCGGTTGGCCGGCGACCCAGTACGTGATCGAGGCGACCAGGGTCGGCTCCGAGGCGGCGACATTCACCGTCACGGTCGTCGGCGATGTGATCTGCGAGGTCACCTGGCCGGTCGGCGGCTGGTTGTTGCTGGAGATGATCTCGGTCGTATCGCCCAGGATGTCGTGCGTAAACGCCGTACGATCCCCGGAGGGCGAGATCATCAGCGCGAGGTTGCCGAGCCGGTCGTAGTCGTACTGGGTCGTCTGGTTGCCGGCGGACGATACCTGTGTCACGGAGGTCAGGTTGCCCGTCGTGGCATCGTAGGTGTAGTCGGTCGTGTCGCCGTTGAGGTCGGTCGTCGAGGTCAGCCAGTGGGTGTTCGGGTCGTACTGATAGGTGATGTCGCCGGTCGGGGTGGCGACCTGCGTCACCTGGTCGTCGTTGTTGTACGTGTACTGAATGTAGTTCATCGACCCGGTCAGCGTCGGCTCGTAGACCTGCGAGAGCCGCCCGAGGGCGTCGTACGTGTACGTCGTCGTCACGCCCGTGCCGTCCGTCTCGGAGGTGACCTGGCCCTGGGCATTGTAGGTGTAGCTGGCGATCGTGTGCCCGAGCGGGTCGACGACGCTCGTCAGGAAGTGCGTCGTGGGGTCGTAGTTGTAGGTCGTCGTCTCGGCCAGCGGCGTCCCGTACCCGACGGTGACCTTGGCGATGTCGTTGGTGCTGGTGTACGTGTAATGCGTATCGAGTCCGCGCTGGTCGATGACGTCGACCGGCAGGTTGGCCGTGTTGTAGGTGATCTGTTCGGGGCTGCCACCGGTGTCGGCCGGATTGTTGATGACCGTCGGCAGGTTGGCTGCGTTGCGCTGGATGGTGATCGTGGGGGCGCCCGGAGTCGGGAGCGTGACGCTGTTGGGGAGCAACGACGTGCCGTTGTAGCCGTAGGTGGTGGTGTTGCCCAGAGCGTTCGTCGTCGAAGTCTCACGACTGCTGGCGTCGTACTGGGTGGTGCTGGTCGAGTCGGTCGCGACGTACTGGACGGCGGCGATCCCCTGGGCGGTCGGATCGTTGCCGGCCGTCGGCCCCATGTCCTCGACCTGAGTCGTCGTGTCGCCGGTCGTCGGGTCGAGCGTGTAGGTCGAGGCGGCGACGTTCCCCATGGCGTCGGTCGCTTGCGTCGACTGGCCGCGAGCGTTGTCGGTCGTCGTCAGGGTCGTGATACCATCGGCGGCGATGACGCCGGAGAGCTGGTTGCTGGTGGTATCGTACTGGTAACCGATGGTGCTGGTCGTGGCGTAAGTGCCGTTGGATTGCAGGGCCTGGTAATCCACGCTCGTCAGCAGGCCGTTCGAATCGTAATTGTAAATGGCCTGGCGCATCGGGGTTGCCGAATTGTTCGGGCCTCCGACCGACTGGATGCTGCCGCTGGCGTTGTAGGTGATGGTCAGCGCCTGTCCCGTCGAGTCGCCAATCTGGCTGAGCTGGCCACTCGCGTTGTACGAATAGGTGATGACGTAGCCATCATTGTCTTCGGATGACAACAATACGCCGGCGGGGCTGAACGTCTCGGAGCTCCCGTCGGGATGCGTGAGGATGTAATCAAACGTCGTCGGGTCCTGAATGAGCGTTGAGCCGTCCTGGTACTGGCCCGGCGAGAAGGTCGGCGTGTTGCTGGCGCTCAGGCCGTTGATGACGATCTCGGGGTTGCCGAGCGCGGTGGTGCTGTAAGAGAGACCCAGGGACGAGATGAAGTCGAGCTCCTGGCCGGTGGCGCGGTCGAAGAACCGGACCTCGCCGGAGCGGAGATAAGTATCGGCGTCTGACCCATGCGTCGCGATCGGGCTGTTCGACGGCGAAGGCGAGAACATCAGCCCCGTCGGGTCGACCCAGGTGGGGTACTGGAACTGGAGGTCGTATTCCGTCGGCTGCCAGCCCAGGCCGAGCTGCTGGTCCCCCTGGAAGGAGCTGTCGTAGTACCGGCTGAAGCTGAGCGTCTGCGAGCCGGGGCTGGCGAAGCTGAGGTCGGTGACGTAGAGCGTCGTGTCGCCGTTCTGTTGCTGGGGAGCGAGCGAGGTGGCGACGGCGTTGAAGTTGCCGGCGGTCCATGACTGGGCACCGACGTCGCCGGTGGACGGGCTGCTTTCGGAATCGACCAGGTCTTGAACATCTTGCGCACTGGCGCTGGGCACGTACACATTCGGCTTGAAGATCTGGACGCCGCCATAGAACGTGATGGTGGTTGTGCCGTTCTTGGTGGTGAGCGAGTTGGTCAGGGTCGGGATCTCGGCCGGGATGTAGGCGGTCGGCGGGTCGTAGCTGCTCATCCACCAGGTGTCGATCGGGATGTTGTTATCGCGGAAGAACCGCGCCAACGCGACGGCCTTCATCGCGTCCTGGAGCTCGGCGAAGATCTTGACGTAGATGACCTTCGTCCCGGTCGGGTCGGTCGGGTCGTGGACCGGGAAGGCGATGTTGGCGAACTCGTTGTAGTTGGCGTTGAAGAAGTCGGCGAACTTCTGGGCGTTCGGGTCCGATGGGACGCCCTCGAGGTAGGCCTCGGTATTGAGCGTCACCGAGTCATCGGAGAAGACGACGGTCGCCTGGCCGGTCGTCGGGTCGATGTAGCTCTGCAGGGCGAAGTCGTTGGGAGTGAACCAGAAGCGGCTGGAGAACGAGCCGGTCTCGCCGCCGGCCGCCAGCAGCTCGAGGGCGTTCATGAAGCCGGCCGGAAGGCTGGAGTTCTGGCTGTTGTAGATCGCGCCGGTGAGCTCGTCCTTGCCGCCGGCCAGCTCCTTCATGACCCGGTCGGCCTCGAACAGGACCCACCCGAGCTGCGTGCCATCGACGCGGCCGCCGAACTTCTCTTCCTGCAAGGCGGTCACGAGCTGGAGGCCGCCGACGCTGATGTTAGCCCCCGTGGTGTTGGTGATGGAGACAGCCCAGTAGGAGTCCTGCCCGGTGGGGCTGACCTGCAAGGTGTAGCCGCTGCCGCCATAGTCGCCGAGGTTGATGGTGCCCCCGGCCTCGAGCGTGATGCTGTTCGCGGTGAACTGAGGCCTGAGCAGGTCGACCCCGAGCGGCGGCATCGTCATGGTGACGCCGGAGGGCAGGCCGGTCGCCGAGGAGAGCGTCAGGCCCATGCCATACCGGCCGCCGGCCTCGAGCGTGAGCCCGCCCTGGCCGTTCATAATCCAGCTATCGATGTTCGCCGTCACCAGCGTCCCGTTGACCGTAAAGGTCAGCGTCATGTTGTCGCCGTTCTCGACGGAATAGGGGTCGTAATGGATGTAGACCTCGGCGGTCTGCCCCGGCGCGATGACACCCGGCCCGTCGCCTAGGTTGAAGGATGGCGATGCCAGGGTAGCGGTCGGGTCAATCGTCACGTACGGCGGAACCGCCGAGCCGTAGACCGCTTGGATGGCCGTGTAGAAGTAGCCGAGATTGATATCCTCGACCTCGGCCGGGTTCGTGGAGCCCAGGAACACGATTTGATGGGTCGTGGGGTCGTAGGTGGCGCCGGCGATGTCCTGGAGATTCTGATTGACCAGGGTTGCGGCCTGGTCGATGAGGACCCCGCCAACATCTGGATCGGTGAAAGACTGGGACGTGCCATTGTAGGAGATCGTAGCCGATGTGCTCGTCGTGTAACCAAGAGGTGACCCACCCTCGCTTTGACTAATGCCACCCTCGGACTCCGGCGGATTCTCCAACGAGTCAACCACGGCGTTGTACGCGGCAGTCGCGGCAGATGACACGGCGTTCCCCACTGCCGAAACCGCCGCATTGGCTGCGTTCCCGATGGCTTGACCGGCCGTCGTGGCAGCGCTTCCCAAGGCCCCTGTTGCCGCACTTCCCACATTTTCAATCTTCCCAACTCCGTAAAGCGTGTAGAATAAAGCGCTAATTGCCAGGTGAGGTGACTGTTGAGCGAGCTGCAGGTTAGCCGCTTCAACCCCAGGATTGTCAAAGGTCTGGAATGGGACACCTGTTCGGTTTATTGCGTTATCATGCTGAAGAAAAGCCTGTTGCCCTTTCACGTATTGAGGCCCGAGCGGAGGGATATAGGGAGTCCCCGAAATTTCATTTCCGTTACGATTAAAGCCGGTTCCATCTACACCAACTCCACCGTAATTCTGGGGCAGGGGAGGGCCGCCTAACTGGCTCTCTAACACTCGCAATGGACCGAAAGTTGCCAGATCTGAACCATAATTGATTGCATCATTGCCCCAGTCATCTCCGGTCGGATCGACGTTATTAATAGGGTCATTGCCACCATATACGTACAGGTTCGGTCCATCTGTGAATCCGGTGGGATCCTGTTCAAAGAATCGTCCAGATGTCGGATCGTATTGTCGAGCCCTTAAGTCGATCAATCCCGACAGGGGATCCAATTCCTCCCCGGCAAAGCCGAAGGGATTCGTCGTGTTCGTCGGCGAACTCAGCGCTTGCCCGAACGCGTCATACGTGTAATTCCCGAGGTCGGTCCCGGAGCTGTTCGTGAGCGCTCCCACAGACCCGATGCCGTCATCGAGGTAGTAGGTCTCCGAGGAACCACCCGGGAGGATTCCATCGATTCGTTCGAGACCATAGGTATAACTCGCGGTCATGCCACCCGTCCCGTTCAGCTCCTCGATCGTCTGGTAATCTGCGGAAGACGGGTCAACGACATCTCGGGTTGTCACTCCGTTGACGGTTTCCGAGATACGTATTCCGGCTCCGTCGTAGGCGTATTCAACGTCGTTCGTCCCGTCATCCACCGCCACCAGATTGTTCTGATCGTCGTAGGTGTAAACGGTCGTGCCCGTCGGCGTGACATCCTGGACGACGTTGCCGCGCCAGTCGTAGGAATACTGGTCGACGACGGTCCCCTTCTGATTGGTGACTTCCATGAGCTCATCTTCGTATCCGTACGTGTAGGTCAGCACCGACGAGGCGCCGGCCGCGACGCCGTTGGGATAGGTTGTCTGGGTCAGGCGATTGCCGTCGGCGTCGTAAGTGTAGGTGACGACCTCGTCCGACGAAGTGATGGTCGCGGTGTTCGAGTACGTGACCTGGATCAATTGGCCGAAATCGTCGTAGACGTATGCCTGGGCCGTCGAGCCGGTCGGCGTCGTATCGACCATCATCGTCACGCGGCCCGAGGCATCGACCGTGTAGTGGTATTCGTCGATCAAGGCCGACGTCGATGTCTGCTGGTCGAGGATGTCGATCAGGCTCCCCGAGGAGTCGTAGGTGTAGAAGGTCTCCGTGTTATTGGGCCGAGTTTCGCTGGCCAGCAGGCCGGTGGTGTCGTTGTAGGTGTAGGTGGTGACCAGGTTCGGCTGGCCCGCGTTCACCTGGGTTACCGAGGTGAGCCGGCCGGCGTTGTCGTAGCCGTACTCGACCTGCTCGCCGCTCGGGTAGGTCTCGTCGGTCAGGCGGTTGTCGGCGTCGTACTGGTAGCCGATGGTCAGGTTCGTCGGGTCGTTGAGGTTGCCGCTGCTGGAGTAGGTGACACCAGTCAACCGATCGAGAACATCGTAGGTGTAGAACTGCCACCCGCTGGCGTCGTGCATCGAGGTCAGGTTACTCGCCGCGTCGTACGTGTAGTCGACGGTCGAGCCGTCGGCGTAGACGATCTGGGTCAGGCGCGAGAGGTCGTCATAGGTATAGGTTGTCGTCTGGCCGTCGGCGTCGGTGGTCGAGGTCACGTTGCCCAGTGCATCGTAGGTCGAGGACTCCGTGCCGACCAAGGACGGCACGAGCGTGACGTGATACTCGTGGGTGACTCCCGCGACCGTCGGGTAGAGGGTGTTGTCGCCGGGGACGAGCGAGTACTGGTCCGTGTGGGGGGAGCCGTCGTAAAGGTAGGTCAGGGTGTAGTTGGGGTCATCGACGACCGGGGCCGAGGTGATCCGGTCGTAGTTGACGGGGTCAACCGCCAGGCCGCCGGGAGCCAGCGAGACCGAGTAGACGCTGCCATCGTCGATCCGCGCGAAGACGTAGTACGTACCGCCAACCAGGGACGCCGGCACCTGCCAGTCGTAATAACTGGCGCCCGTCGCGGGGAGCCCGGAGACGATCGAGGTGAGACTGCCGGAGGGGTTGGGACTTGTGCTGTAGGAGAGCGACACCGTCGCCTGGCCGTCCGGGTCGTAGTCGGTCCACGAGATCCGGTAAGGCCGGCCGGCCGAGACATGGATTGCCTTGGCGGGCGAGGCCGCCTGGATCGAGGGCACGAATCCCTGACCAGACAGGGCGATCAACACGGTCGGGCGGGCGGGGTCATTGCTGAACAGCGCGAACGACGAAGACCCGGGAAGCCAGATCCCGGCCGTCACCGGGTCGAAGCGCAAGGTCAGCGTCCATGTCTCCTTGCCCTCCGGGGCGATCGAGGCGGAACCTGCGGCGAGGTTGATCGGCCCGGAGGTCGAGGAGACGATCGACACGAGCTGGAAGTCAGGGCCGTCGATGAAGGTGAACTTGTAACCCTTCATCGGCACGACCAGCGGCTGCGTCCCGATGTTCGTGACCTGGATCGTCTCGGTGCTCGACACTCCCCCCACGCCATCGGCGAGCGTGGTCGGGAAGGTGAGCGTCGGTCCGCTCCCGCTCCCCGCGTACGAGACCGATATCCCGGGCTGGTTCAAGCCCGTGCCGCTCAGGCCCACCGTGGCGACGGGCGTGACCGGGTCGTTGCAGGATATCTTCAGCGTGTCGCTCAGGGCCCCGGCGACCGAGGGGTCGAACAGTAGCGTGACGGTCCACGACTCCTGTCCGTTCGGTGCGATCGTCGCGGGCCCCGCGGCCAGGTTGATTGTCCCCTGGGTCGAGCTCACGACGCTCGCGACCTTGAACTGGGTCCCGGTCGCCAGCGTGATGCCGTTCTTGCCGACCTGGATCGGCCACTGGCCCGAGTCGGTGAGCGTGACCGTCTGCGTGCCAACCTGGCCGCCCGGCCCGTCGGCGAAGACCGAACCGAAATTGATCGGGTTATTGGAGGGGGAAGCGGAGTCCGCGACGGCCAGCGCCGGCGGCGTGACGCCGGTGCCCAGCAGGCTGACGGTGGCCGTCGGCGTATTGGGGTCATAGCTGTCGATGGTCAGGGGCAATTGGAACAGACCGGTGGCCGTCGGATCGAACGTCAGGCCGATCTTCCAGGTCTCCCCGTTGCTCCCCCCGTTGCTAGGCGCGATAGTCGCTGGCCCCGCGGCCAGGTTGATCGCTCCCTGGGTCGAGCTGACGATGCTCGTGATGGCAAACGGACCCGGCGGGAGAGTGATCCCGTTCTGGTCAACCGTCAAGGGACCGCTGCCGGGGTCGCTCAAGGTGACGGTCGCCGTCCCCAAGGGCCCGCCGGCGCCGTTGAGGGCGATATTCCCGAAATTGACCATACGGTCGTTGCTCGACCCGGACGAGTCGGCGATCTGGAGGTCCGCCACCTGCAGGCCGGTCCCCGTCAGCGCGACGCTGACCGTGGGCTGCGTCAGGTCGTCACTCTGGATGGTCAGGGTATCGGATAGTGGGCCGGTCGCCGTGGGCTCGAAGCTGAGGGTGACGAGCCAGGTCTCCTGGTTGCTGGCCGCGATGGTGTTCGACGTGCTCCGGTTAACTGGGTAGGACAGCTTGTTGCTGATGATGCTCAAGATGTGGAAGTTCGCGCCATTGGTGAGGTGGATGCCGTTCGCGGGGATCGTCAGTTCGGATCCCGGGCTCGTGTCGGTGATCGTCAGGGTTTGGGTCGTTGTCGAGTCCCCCGTCCCGTCGTCGTCGACCTGGCCGAAGTTGATGGATTGAACGTTCTGACCAGCCGGGGAGATCGCGTTGGTCACGCTGATGTGCGGCGGGTTGATCGAGAACGATGCCTCGTCGATGCCCACCCCCTGGTTCTCGTTATTGGCGTAGTTGGATTCGGTGACCGTATTGTCGCAGTTGACGTCCATGCCGATGTAATACGGGCTGCCCGAGCCGAACGGGTTCGACACCGGCAGTTTCAGGCTGACGCCCGTGGCATATTCGTACGTCAACGGGGCGGGTACGGGCACTCCGGTCGCCTTCCAGAGGGCATAGTCGTTCGATCCTCCGATCGTGGCGTTGGGTGAGAGATAGAACTCGATGTCAAAGGTCGAGCCGGAAGGAGCGGCCCCCCCGATATTGGCGACCGCGAAGTCGATCTGGACCGACTGTCCCCAGTAGGCCGTGCTCTGGTGGACGTTGAAGTCGGGCCCGCCGTAGGGTATGGCATTGAACCCCTCCAGGTCGGGGAGCGACAGCAACACGCGGCGCTCCAGGATCTCCGGTTCGGGGCGCCAACGATTGCGAAGGATCGAAGAGACCTTGCAGCGCCGAGACCGAGGCGAACGACTCGTGAACATGGTGCTGGCTCCCACGAAGATCAACGAGATGGGTCTTTCGGGGCGGATCACCAAACCCGCCGGCCGTCGGTGTCGAACGGATCAAGATCGCTGTTGAAGATCCGGTTGCTCGCGGCAGTTCATTCAGCCGCGGTGGAATCGTGTCACGGGAGAGGCCCGAACCGTGGCCTCGAGCTTCGTCAAGGTCAACCTCAACGTCTCACAGTCGCGATTGCATCATTGCAGGCAATCATGATGCTGAATCCAGGTAAAGAGAGCGAATGGCAGAACCCTTTATCTCAGTTGGCGATCGTCACCGAGCGCTCGGACAGGTCTCCTATGGAAAGAGCCAAGAGAATCAAGGGTTTTGACAGCGCACGGGGCTCCGAAGAACCGAAGCCTCATTGCTTTGCGCGCCCGATCCGCGGTAAGCTGGATACTTATCCCGACGATGGGCCCGAATCTCAGGCGCCGCCTGAAAAGAATTTGGGGGCCGCCCACCGAGAGTGAGCGGAGGCCGAACGGACCGCCGAACTTGCGCCGGCAGCATGATCGCGCAACGATTCCGCGAATCCGCGTCATCGCCATGCCACCACACAACCACTCCGAGACGGATTCCACCCTGCTCCACGATGTGGGCTCGGTCCCGCCGGACCAGGCGGCCTGGAGTCGCTTCGTTGACCGCTACGCGCCGAACATCATCAAGTGGTGCCGCGCGTGGGGCCTTCAGGAAGCCGATGTCGATGACGTCAGCCAAACCGTGTTGTTGAAGCTCGCGAGGCGAATGCGCCGGTTCCAGTACGATCCCACGCGGAGCTTCCGGGGCTTCCTGAAGAAATTCGTCAGAGATGCCCTCATCGATGCCCATTCGGCACGCGTCCTCGCGCCCATTGGCGGCAGTGAGAACCTTGGGTTCTTGCTCAACATCCAGGCGAGCGACGACCTGGTTCGCCGGCTTGAGGAAGAGTCCGATCTCGAACTGCTCGAGGAGGCGAAGCGCCAGGTGCAGCAGCGCGTCCAACCGCAGACCTGGGAGGCTTTCGTCCTGACGACCATCGAAGTGCAACCCGCCCCGGAGGTGGCCAAACTCCTGGACATGCGGGTCGGTACGGTCTACCAGGCCAAGCACAGCGTCACCGCGATGCTCCAGGAGGAAGTACGCAAGCTCAAATCCCGCTCCTGAGTGGCCAGGGACGACCCGCCAGGGTCTTTGCCAGTCGGACGAGTTCCAGAGATGAGTCCGCACGCAAGTCGAGAGCAGTTGGAACGTTACCTTCGCGATCAGTTGAACGACCAGGACCGCGAGCTCTGCTCATCCCACGTCGAGAATTGCACGGCCTGCCAGCGCCTTCTCGATGAGTTGACACAGGGTCCAATCGTGGCGAGCTTGCACGACCCGAGTCGGCGGGCTAGCGCCGAGGATGCCGCTCTGATCGAGCGCTTCAAGGTGAACGGGCCAGGACTCCTGGCAAAGGAACCGGCGGAGAATACACCCGCTGATCTCAACGGCTCGGTCCATGAGGCCGAAGGATCGGGCCTGGACGCCGTGGACGTCGTGCCGGCCCTTCCGGCCCCTCAATCGTTCCCGGCGATCGCCGGTTTCCGGATCATCCGCGAGGTCGGCCGCGGCGGGATGGGCGTCGTTTACGAGGCCGAAGAGGAGCTGCTGAGCCGTCGCGTCGCGCTCAAGGTGCTGCCGGCGAGCGCCCTGCACAACCCCAAACAGGTCCAGCGGTTCGAGCGCGAGGCCAAGGCCGCGGGCCGGCTGCACCACACCAACATCGTGCCCGTCTTCGGGGTCAGTCACCTGGAGGGGTCCCATTATTACGTGATGCAGTACATCGAGGGAGTGGGCCTGGACGCCGTCCTGGAGGAGCTGCGCCGCCTCCGTGAGGTTGGAGCGAGCCCGCGCCAGGGCGATTCGAACGAACCTCGCGGCGACGGCAACCGGCCCGAGCCCCGTCTTCGGCCCCAGAGCGAAAGCGACCTCACGATCACCGCGTGCTCCGTGGCCCGGTCGCTGGCGACCGGCCAATTCGCCGACCCCGGACCGCTCGCTGCCGGCCGACTCGCAACCAAGCCCGAGGGGAGCGAGACCGCCGTCCTCCCGCCCCCAAACATCCCCATGAGCCCCGCACCAGCCGGGCCCTCGTCGTTGGTCCTGCCAGGTTCTTCCGACGTGTCGTCGCATTTGGATCTCAGTCGCCCGTACTTCCAGAGCGTGGCCCGGATCGGTCTTCAGGTTGCCGAGGCCCTGGAGTATGCCAATCGCGAGGGGGTCCTCCACCGCGACATCAAGCCGTCGAACCTGTTGTTGGACACCAGGGGCAATGTTTGGGTCACGGACTTCGGGCTGGCCAAGACGGCGGATACGGATGACTTGACCGAAATCGGCGACATCGTGGGCACGGTTCGCTACATGGCCCCCGAGCGGTTTCAGGGCTGGTGCGACGCCAGGTCCGAGCTCTACAGCCTGGGACTGACCCTGTACGAGCTGGTGGCTCTGCGCCCGGCGTACGACGCGTCGGACCGGCATAAACTGATCGAACGCGTGCTACACGAGGAGCCGGCGTCGCTCAAGACGTTGGCCACGAGGGCGCCGCGGGACCTGGAGACGATCATCACCAAGGCGATCGCCCGCGAGCCGGAGCGGCGGTACGCGACGGCCGCGGTACTGGCCGACGAATTGCGGCGGTTTCTGGAGGGCAAGCCGATCCTGGCGCGACGAGCTTCGCCGCCCGAGCGCCAATGCTTTGGTGCCGGCGGTACCCGTGGGTGGCAACATCCCTGGCGTTCCTGGTCCTGGGCACGACCATCAGCGTCTGGGAGGCGTGCCGGGCGACCCGGGCCGAGGCCGCCACAAGCAAACAGCGCGACATCGCCAGGTCGGAGGCGGTTCGAGCGAGGGATGCCGAGGGGTCGGCCAAGCTGGCGGAGGCGACGGCTCGGAGTTCGCGCGACCGGGCCGAGTTCGAGGCGGCCAACGCCCTGGCGCTCAACGACTTCCTCACGAAGGACCTGCTCGGCCAGGCCAGCGTGTACAATCAGGCGCATCCCGACGCCGACCTCAAGGTGCGGACGGTGCTCGACCGCGCGGCCGCGACCATCGGCGAGCGATTCGCCGACCGGCCCTTGCTCCTGGCCTCGATCCGCCTGACGATCGGCCAGACCTACCAACAGCTCGGGTTGTACCGAGACGCGTCACCTCATGTGGCGGCCGCGCTGGCACTGTACCGTCGAGTGCAGGGCGCCGATCATCCCGATACGCTCCTGGCGCAAGTTGCGAAGGGCGAACTGGCCCTTGTCGATGGCAAGCCCGCGGAGGCCGAACCCCTCCTGCTGGACGCGCTGAGCCGACTCGAACGCGTACGCGGACACGATCACCTCGACACGCTCGACGCGAGGTACATGGTGGCGCGGCTCTACCTCTCTCAGGGTAAGACCGCCGATGCCGAGCGCGTTTACGAAGAACTTTATGCCGCCTTTCGGCGGGTCAAAGGCGCCGCCGACCCGAAGACGCTCGCCGTGGGCAACGACCTGGCTGTCGCGTACATGGATCAGATGAAGCTCGCCCAGGCTGAAAAGCTATTGAAAGACGTCATCGATGAGATGGGACGCAGCATGCGCGATGATCATGCTGATATGATGATTATAAGAATGAATCTCGGGAGGGTCTACGGCTTCCTCGGTCGGCCGGATGAGAGGGAGCGAATCGTCAAGGACGTCTTGAAAACGCAACGGCGCATTCTCGGGCCGAGCCACCCCGAGACCGTGCGGAGCCTGCACGACCTCGGAGAGCTTTACCAGTCCCGAGGATCGCTCGACGAAGCCGAGGCCGTATTGACAGAAGCGTTGGAAGGGGCCCGGACCATGCTCGACCCCAATCACGAGCTACGCGCGGCCATCCTGACGCAGCTATACGTCGTCTACCGCAAGAAGGGGGACCAGAAGAAGATGGGACCTGTCTTGCTGGAGACGCGCGAGATCTGGCGCACCAGATACGGCCCTGACGACGAGATCTTGGCCAATATGAACCGCGCGGTTGGGAAGTACTTCCTCACACTGAAAGAGCCCGCCAGGGCCGAGCCCTATATCCGCGAGGAACTGGCTCGACGGATCAAGTGGACTCCCGACGCGTGGGAGCGTTTCAATGCCGAGGGGAGTCTAGGCGCCAGCCTCCTTGGGCAGAAGAAGTACGCGGATGCCGAGCCGTTGTTGCTCTCGGCCTACCGGGGAATGAAGGCATGGAAGCGAGACCTCCCTAATGAACGCAAGGCCGAGTTGCCCTGGACGATCGAGCAGATCATCCGCTTCACTGAGGAGGCCGGGCGAATCAAGGACAAGGCCGCCTTCGACGCGATCCTCGCGGACCCCGAGGTCAGGAACATCCGCCAAGACATCCGGTTCCCTGTCGATCCATTCGCAGCGCCTTGATCCGTGCTCGATCGCACTCCGAGTCCTCGCCGGCCGAACACGGAATCCCCGTTCCGGGCGGGAATCGAGAGCACCGAGACCGGGACCCGGGCCCGCCCCGATCGGCCCGGCCGGCGACCCCGATCGGCCGGCCCCGGTCCGCCGGCCACCCGGACCGCTGCCGATCGGGCGGTTGGCGTGGAATGCCTGGCGCCGCCATCGGCGTCGCTTCGGTTGCTCGGCACTGATTCGGTGCAGGTCGGCGTCGGAAGAGGGCGGGCGCCGGCCGGGTCGGGGACGGCCGGGTTCCGCCGGGCCGGACGGCCATGAACCTCGCACGACCACCCGTCCTCCCGGCGATGACCAATCGCGACTCATGACTCCGCCCGGCGCACCCGCTCGAGCTCGGCCCGGAGCGCGCGGATGGTGGCCTCGGCCTCGTCGCGGTCCCGCTCAGCCTCGTCGCGGTCCCGCTCCGCTCGCGCGGGACTTCGCCTCCGACCGGGCCCGCCGCTCGGCCTGCTCCCGGGCCCGTCGTTCTTCCTCCAGCGCCCGGCTGATCGCCCGGTAGTCGCCTACCTCCTGGTCGGTCTCCGGGTCGTAGCACACCAGCCTCAGGAATCCGCCGCGCGGATCGCGCGTCACGCCCAGCGACAGCCCCACCGGCGCCAGCCAGACCCGCCCGCGCTCGTCCGCCGCCTCACGCCGCCATCCGCGCCGCAGGCGACGATAGAGGAACAGCTCGATCCGCCGCTCGCCGCCCGCTTCGTAGGTCACGTCGGCGATGACGTACCACGGCACCTTCGCCCGGTGGTAGTACTCCATCTTGATCCCGACGTCGTTGGTCCGCGTCTCGGGCAAGGTGATCTCAGCGACGAGCACCGGCCGCGCTCCCTCCTCCCGGACGTTGAAGCTCGTCCAGGCGATCCGCCGCCGCACGTCCCGGAACACCACGTCGTCCGGGCAGAGCGGCTTGACGCCCGGGATGTTGAAGTCCACCTGGCAGTCGGAGAGCACCACCGCCGACTCGTCGTCCGTGAACCGCGTATCGAAGACCGATTTGAGGTAACCCCGGTCCCAGTCGTGCGGGTCGCTCTGCAAGATGATGTCCCCTGCGTCGGGATGGAGGACGTCCTCCAGGCTCAGCGGCACCCGGTCGAGCTCCTCGGTCCCGTCCGGCCGCGTAATCCGCACGTACCGCCAGCCGTACCGGAACGGGTCCGGGCGATCGGCCGGCCCCGGCGGCTTCCCGCTGGTGCGGTCGGAGACGGTGCTCATCGTTTCACTTCCGTCGTGGGATTGGGATGCCTGCACAGAACATCCGTGATCCTAGCGGAAGCGGCCCGCTCCGTCGAGAGGACGCGCGGCGAAGCCAACCAGATAGACGCCCGTCGCCCGGACCGTTCAACCGGTCCGCCGAACCCGGCCCGAGACCACCCCGACCGATCCCCGCCCCGGCCCGAGCGGCCCGTCCGGCGACCCCGATCGGCCGGTCCCGGTCCTCCGGACCGCCGGACCGCGTGCTCCCGGGCCGGTCCCGGGGCTTGTCCGACGCCCTCATCAGGGAACGTAAAGGCGACCGACACCGCGGACTTCGTCGATCCGCATCAGGTAGTCGAGCAGCCGTTCGGCGACCCTCTCGGCATAGAGACGGTCCTGGAGCACGCGATCGGTGTCCGCGATGGTGATCACGGGGAGGCTCCCCGGCGGATTCGCGTCGCGGATCGCCGCCTCCAGAGAGTCCGGACCGTCGTTGTTCCGGTTCCCGGTGATCAGGACAAGCCCTTCGCGCTGGCACGTCCTCCAGATCACGTCATCCGACGTGTCGTGGGACAGCCCCAGGGTCGGGAAGCTCTCGGTGGCCAATCCCAGGTCGTGCCAGTAGTCGCGCCAGGTGTCGGATGTCCAGATCGAGAGGAGGGCCCGGACCTGAGCACCCACGTTAATGTCCGCCAGAATGCCCCGCATCCCGCGCCTCCCGCTCCTTGGCTTCGCGGCGTTCTCGGACCATGGCCAGGAAGCGCTCGTGTCCCGCGTCGAGCTTCGCCTGCAACTCGGGCGGATTCCCCCGGCGAATGCGCTCCATGTTTCGCTCGTAGTCCGCCATCACCTCGTCGCGGTGCTCCTCGATATACCGGATCGCGGCCTCGACCTGTTGCGAACTGAGGCTCAGGAGGGATGCGATCATGTCGCGGTGCCGTCCCGCCTTGTAGTATTCGATGACGTCGTAGACGGTGATCCGCGTTCCGGCGATCTCGGGCCCCCGGCCGGTCTTGACGATCTTCGCCTCGAGCATGGTTCCAGCCCTCGATTCCTCCCCTCGAAACCTCTGCGACACTCGATTCTACCCCTGGAGGAGAGCCGGTAGAAGGACAGGAGGTTCGACGCGCCGGACGGATCAGAGCCGTTGTCGGCTGACGAGCGGCCAGTCGGACTGGACGAGCCTCCGTCCCGACCCGATCGGCCCGACCGGCGACCCCGATCGGCCGGCCCCGGTCCGCCGGCCACCCGGACCGCTGCCGATCGGGCGGTTGGCGTGGAATGCCTGGCGCCGCCATCGGCGTCGCTTCGGTTGCTCGGCACTGATTCGGTGCAGGTTGGCGTCGGAAGAGGGCGGGCGCCGGCCGGGTCGGGGACGGCCGGGTTCGGCCGGGCCGGACGGCCATGAACCTCGCACGACCACCCGTCCTCCCGGCGATGACCAATCGCGACTCATGACTCCGCCCGGCGCGCCCGCTCGAGCTCGGCCTGGAGGGCGCTGATGGTGGCCTGGGCCTCTTCGAGGGCCCGCTCCGCCCGCGCGCGAGCCTTCGCTTCCGACCGGGCCCGCCGCTCGGCCTGCTTGCGGGCGCGGGCCTCGGCTTTCCTGGCCCGTCGTTCCTCCTCCAGCGCCCGGCTGATCGCCCGGTAGTCGCCTACCTCCTGGTCGGTCTCCGGGTCGTAGCACGCCAGCCGCAGGAAACCGCCTCGCGCATCGCGCGTCACCCCCAGCCACAGGCCCACCGGCTCCAGCCAGACCCGCCCTCGCTCGTCCGCCGGCTCACGCTGCCATCCGCGCCTCGTGCGACGATACAGCATCAGCTCGATCCGCCGCTCGTCGCCCGCCTCGTAGGTCACATCGGCGATGACGTACCGGGGCACCTTGGCCCGGTGGTAGTAATCCATCTTGATCCCGAGGTCGTTCGAGCGGGTCTCGGGCGAGGTGACTTCCACGACCAGCACCGGCCGCGCCCCCTCTTCCGCCACGTTGAAGCTCGACCAGGCGATCCGGCGCCGCACGGCGACGAACACGGCGTCGTCGGGGCAGAGCGGCTTGACGTCCGGGATGTTGAAGTCTACCTGGCAGTCGGAGAGCACCACCGCCGTCGCATCGTCCATCAACCGCGTATCGAAGACGGCCTTGAGGTAGCCCCGGTCCCAGTCGTGCGGGTCGCTCTGCAAGATGATGTCCCCTGCCTCGGGATGGAGTACGTCCTCCAGGGTCAGCGGCACTCGATCGAGGTCCTGGGTCCCGTCCGCCCCGACGACACGGACGTACCGCCAGCCGTAGCGGAAGGGATCCAGTCCATCGGCAGAACCAGGCGGTTTCGCAGTCGTGCGGTCGGAGACGCTGCTCATCGGCGCACTTCCGTCGCGGGAGTTGGGGTGCCGGGAGAGAACATCCGTGATCTTAATCGGAAGCGGCCCGTTCCGTCGAGCGGAACCGTGGCCGGACCGGCGAGACGCACGCTTGCCCCCTTCAACCTACAACACGGTTCGGCCAAGCCGGGATCGAGGCCATCCCGACCGATCCCCAGCCCGACCCGATCGGCCCGACCGGCGACCCCGATCGGCCGGCCCCGGTCCTCCCACCCGCCGGCCTCCGGCGACGGCCCGGCGTCGCGTGCCGCGCGCCCTCCGCCCGCGCGGGGGACAAGAGGGGACAGCGGCCAAAGGGGGCATTGCTCCAGCGGGCCGGAGGGGAATCGTCTCAACCGGCACCTCCCCTTTCGACCTCCCGCTTCATCGGTATTCAACTGCGGATGTTCGGATCAGGCGATCAACACGGCCTCCACGACGTCGTACCAGGCCACCACCTGCTCGATGACCTGGCCCAACAGCTCGTCGGTGAGCTCGACGCAGTCGGCTTCGTGGTGGTGGACCAGCTTGGGGGAGCCCGCGCTGACGACCGGTTCCGCGAGCCAGGAGAAGAAGGCCTGGTCTTCGCGCATCGTGAAGAAGAACAAGCAGACGGGATAAGTGAACTTTCTCATACCCTCGAATTGCCCCATCGTCGGGCCGAGGATCCTGTTCGCGTGCTCGGTGGTGACCGTTGACGCCAGACCTCGGAGCAGCACCCCGAACGTCAAGCGCATCGGCTTGTCCTCGCGCTCGATGGAGACGTGCAAGTCCAGGCCGGTGTCCTTCTTGGTCTCGACGATGGTCAGGTCGTCCCGGCGGGTCAGGATGATCGTGGCCAACGCCCGCGACCGGTCCGTCAGAAATCGTTCCTGGAACTCGTTCGTCACGCGACACCTCAGTTCAGGAAGGACGACGTCGCTTGCGCCATCTCGCGAACCCGCCAGAATTCTCGCACCTCATCCCAAAGGCGCCCCAGCGTGTCCGCGGTCAACTCGTGTGCGGTCGTGATGGAGGGAATCGTCTCGCTCATCGCCCCGTGGGCTGCGATGATGAACGCCCGCTCCTCCTCCTCGTGGACGCCGACGACGTACGTGGGGGCAGGGTAGGCCACCATGCGCCGGACGTCCCGCTCCAACACCGCGACCGGCAAGCGCGGCGGCTGTCGCGATCGGTTGAATGGCTTGCGCGTCGTCTTCACCTGGACGAAAAAGAATGGCGTCGTCTCGCCCGCGTCAACCAGTTCGACCAGGAAGTCGAACGTCTCACACTTCTCGCCCAGGAAGTGCGGCCAGAAATAGGGGAGGTCCGAGCCGGCCCGGCAGAGCTTGGTGAGGCGTGCGAAGGCGATCGCTTCCCCTCTTCCGCCGATAAAGTCGGTAATCCCCATGGACTGTCCTCGACCGGCCCACCGCCCTCGATCGCTTGCCGAGCCCGGTCCCTTGTCTCATTCTACCGGCAGGTGGAGCGCCAGACAGCCCCACAATTGCAGCGACCTGCGTCATGCGCTCCGTCGCCGATAGCCAACCCCCGGCCGCCATCCCGCCGGCCGGCCCGTCCGCGAGTGTCCGGCCGGGTTCGGTGAACCGGAATCGAGGACACCCCGACCGATCCCCGGCCTAGCCCGAGCGGGACGGACGGCGAGCCCGATCAATCGGCCCCGGCCGTCCGGCCCGCCGGCCCGCGGGGGCTCGGGCCAGTCCCGATCCTTCCCTGACGCACTCATCAGGGGACGTACAGGCGACCGACACCGCGGACTTCGTCGATCCGGATCAGGTAGTCGAGCAACCGTTCGGCGACCCGTTCGGCGTAGAGACGGTCCCTCAGCACACGATCGGCATCGGCGAGGGTGATGACCGGCAGGCTGTCCGGCTGATTCTCATCCCGGATCACGGCCTCCAACGAATCCGGTCCGCGCCGGTTCCGGTTCCCCGTCACCAAGACGAGCCCCTCGCGCTGACACATCCTCCAGATCACCGCATCCGACGCGTCGTAGGAGAGGCCCAGCCCCGGGAAGTCCTCGACGACCAATCCCAGGCCGCTCCATAGATCGCGCCAGGCGTCCGATGCCCAGATCGCGAGGACCGCGTCTCGCTGCTTCCCCACGTTAATGTCCGCCAGAATGCCCCGCATCCCGTGCCCCCCACTCCTTGGCTGCGCGGAGTTCCTGCGCCTTCGCGCGGGCACTTCCACGGAGGGCATCGAGCTTCGCCTGGAGCTCGGGGGGATTCCCCCGCGCGTCGCGATCCAGCATCTCCTGGTAATCCGCCATTACCTCATCCCGATGCTCCTCGATGTACCGGATCGCGGCCTCGACCTGGCGCGAGTTGAGGCTCAGAGTGGCCGCGATCAGGTCGCGATGCCAGCCGTGTTTGTGGTAGTCGAGGACGTCGTAGACGGTGATCCGCGTGCCGGCGATCTCCGGCCCGCGGCCGCGGTCGATGATCTTCGCTTCGAGCATGGTTCCAGCCCTCGATTCCTTCCCAGGAGACCTCCACGGCAGTCCATTCTACGTCTGGCGGCGAGCCTGGGGAAGAAAAGGAGGTTCGACGCGCCGGATGGATCGGAACCGTTGCCGGCCGACGAGCGGCCGCTCGGACTGGACCGGCCTCTGTCCCGTCCGGATCGGCCCGGCCGGCGACCCCGATCGGTCGGACCCGGTCAACCGCCCGCCGGACCGCGGGGGCTTGGGCCGGTCCCGGTGCTTCCCGGACACCCTCATCAGGTCGTGGCGGTTGGCGGGTGATGAGTGGCGGGACCGGGGCTCGCCCCGGCGCTTCCCGGACGCCCTCATCAGGGGGCGCAGATCCGCCCCGTGCTGCGGAGGTCATCGATCGCGATCGGCCTTTCGAGCAACCGTTCGGCGGGCTTCTCCGCAAAGTGACAATTTGATCGCCTCCAAGTTGGGAGGCGTCCCGGATGTCTTGAAGCTGCTCGACTTCGGACTGGTCCATAGCGCGCCGGGCGATCGAGACCAGGAGACGTTGAGCGTCCAGGGCTACCTCGTGGGCACGCCGGCTTATCTCTCTCCCGAGCAGGCGTCCGGCCGGCGGGAGCTGGACGCTCGAAGCGATATCTACAGCCTGGGTGCGGTCGGCTACTTCCTCCTGGTGGGCCACCCCCCATTCGAGGGTAAGACGCCCCACCACGTGGTGGTCGCTCACCTGGAAGATCCGGTTCCCCCTTTGTCCGCCCCCGGCCGGGAGGTTCCGGCCGACGTCGAAGCCGTGATCCGCCGGTGCCTGGAGAAGGAGCCGGCCGAACGCTTCCCGAGCGTCAAGGATCTGGAGGAGGCCCTGGCCGCTTGCACGTGCGCCGCCGACTGGACCGAGGCCAAGGCGGCCCGGTGGTG
Organism: uncultured Planctomycetota bacterium; assembly: GCA_963815795.1. Lineage (GTDB taxonomy): Bacteria > Planctomycetota > Planctomycetia > Isosphaerales > Isosphaeraceae > JAKAUH01. Next base: position 1,470,397 of record CAWFIC010000019.1, read on the forward strand.
GCGGGAACATCGGCTGTGGGACCTCTCCTCGCCGCGGGCCGCCGCTCCCGACTGAGTCATCTGATACCCGCCACGATGATCCGGGTGCGAGGGATGACAGCAATCGTGGGAATCGGATCATCGTCGCGTTGACCGGGGGACCAACGTACTGGTATTCAAGTTGGTGAACGAGACCGCGAACTGGCAAAGCCGCGCCGATTGATCAGGACGGGCCATGATCCGAGATGAGACGAGCCCCGAGCCCGTCGACGAGCACCTGCTCGCCCAGATGATGGCCTGCGACGCGTTGCTGCACGCCGATACCACCGAGCCGGCTCGTGACCCGGAGGGCTCCCGCTCCACCGTCGACACCGATGAACGGGCGCGGAGCCGGCTCCTCCTCTTGCTGCGGATGCTCGATGCGGCCGAGGCCACGTCGGACGCGCCGAGCGGTGAGGGCGCGGCTCGACGCCCCGACGTCCTCGACGAACGACGGCCCCTCCTGGGCCGATTCGAGGTCATCGGGGATCTCGGCGCAGGCGGCTTCGGATTCGTCGTCCGGGCGCGCGACCTGGTCCTGGGCCGCGAGGTGGCCCTGAAGATGCCCCTGCCCGAACGGGTGCTGGCGCCCGGGGATGTCCGCCGGTTCCTCCACGAGGCCCGCGCGGCCGCCCGGCTCGACCATCCCAACATCGTGCGCGTCTTCGACGCCGGCGAGCTCGGGCCCCTGGGCTACTTCATCGCCTCCGAGTTCTGCGAGGGCCCCAGCCTGCGCCACTGGCTGAAGACGCACAGCGAGCCGGTGCCGGCCCGGCTGGCGGCGAGCTGGCTCGCCGCGCTGGCCGACGCCGTGCAGCACGCGCACGACCGCGGCATCCTCCACCGCGACATCAAGCCCGACAACGTCATCCTGACGCCGGAGTCGGGGCAGGGGGAGTTCCTCCCTCGCCTGACCGACTTCGGGCTGGCCAAGGTGCTCGAGGAGGCCGGCGAGGAGACGCGGAGCGACGCGCGGGTGGGCACGCCGCATTACATGGCCCCCGAGCAAGCCGCGGGCCGTCACCGCGAGGTCGGCCCGGCGACCGACGTCTATGCCCTGGGCGCCACCCTCTACGAGATCCTGACCGGGCGCCCGCCGTTACGGGGCGAGAGCGAGGCCGAGACGCTGCGGCTGATCGTCGAATCCGATCCGATCGCGCCGCGGTCGCTGCGCCCGGGGCTGCCGCGCGACCTGGAGACGATCTGCCTGAAGTGCCTGCGCAAGGAGCCGGCGCGGCGCTATGGCACGGCGGCGGGCTTGCGCGACGACCTGCGGCGATTCCTCGACGGCGGCCCGATCGTCGGCCGGCCGGTGTCGGTCGGAGAGCGTGCGTGGAACTGGGCCCGCCGCCGGCCCGCCGTCGCCGCCTTGATCGCCCTGGTGATCCTGCTGGCGTGCGGCCTGGTCGGTGGCCTGGCCACCTGGGCCAGTTGGGTCGAGTGGCACAACCAGCAGCTCGAGGTCCACGTCGCCCGTGCCGATCGGGAGGCGCGCGAGGCCGAGAATCAGCGGCGGATCGCCGAAGAGCGCCAGCGGCTGTCCGATCGTCATCACCATGCCGAGGACCTCCGGCGCGCCCGCCAGGCGCTCGACGCCCACCAGTGGGAGCTGGCGCAGGACATCCTCCACGACCTCCGGCCCGAGCCCGGCGCCGACGACCTCCGCGGCTTCGCCTGGCGCTACCTGTGGCGCCAGGCCCATCGCGAGTTCTCGCAGCTCTGGGGGCACGCCGCCACCGTCGCTGAGCTGGCGATGTCCCCGGATGGGAGGAGGCTCGCCACCTGGGACTTGCAAGACAAGATCCTGATCTGGGACCTGGAGCCGGGGATGGACCCGGATCGGCCACGCGCCGTGTCCTCGGCCGCCAACCACGATTACCATTGCCTCCTGTTCTCGCCGGACGGCCAGTACCTCGCCGCTGTCGATCGGGCCCCGTCGAATCCGGGGATCACCATCATCGACTCGGACACGGGGCGTCGCGTCGCCCGGCTCGCTTGCGCCGGGGGCCTGGACCGGCGGTCTCTGCTTCGACGCCGAGAGTCGGCGCGTGGCGATGCAGATCGGCCGGTCGGGATGGGATGGACGGGTCCGATGGTGGGCGATCGCCGACCCCGGGCATGAGCCGCATGACTGCGACACGGGGAGGAAATCGGCGGTCGGTTGGCTCTCGTCCGAGGCCCGACTGCTCTGGACCAATCGAGATCACCGGGTCGCCCTCCTCGATCCCTGGACCGGTGCGGTTCGCATCGAGCGAGAGGTGGGGACGGCGGATCCGCCGGGCGAGACGATGTTCTCGACCGATGGGCGGCTCGCCGCGACCCAGGTCGGCAAACGCATCCTGATCTGGGAACCCGCTTCGGGACGCGAGGTGGGCCGTCACGATCTCGAGGGGGTCCCGCTCCAGTTCCTCCTGAGCGCCAGGGGGGCGCGGCTGGCGGTGATGGATGGCTCGGGATACATAACCATCTTCGATCGAGCGACCGGGCGCCGGCAGGTCTTGACGTCGGGCCCGCGCCGAGAAGTCCATGGCCGCTCGCTGTCCTTCTCGACCGACGAGGCACTGCTGGCCATTCGCACCCATACGTCTCCCGGCGGACTGCAGCCGACCGAGATCTGGGATGTCGCCGCGGGTCGCCGCGTCCATGTCTTCCCCGGCCGTCCGGACCTGGGCGCCGTCGCCTTCGTCCCCGGCAGGAGGTCGCTGATCCTCACCGGCGGGAGGAAACCGCGGATCTGGCGGCTCGATCCGCCGAGCGAGTGTGCCGCGCCGACCGGCCACAAGGCCGAAGCCTGGTGCGCCTCGTTCTCGCACGATGGCAAGGTCATAGCCACTGGCAGCGACGACACTGGAGAACGGCGGACGATCCGGCTCTGGGATCCGGCTTCCGGTCGATCGCGAGGGGGCTGGAAGGGTCATACCGCCACCGTCGCGTCGCTGGCCTTCTGCCCCGACGGGCGCATGCTGGCCTCCGCCAGCCTGGATTCGGGCAAGCCGGCGAACCCCAATGTCCTGCTCTGGGACGTCTCATCGGGCCGACGGCTGGCGAACCTGGACGGCCACGAGGGATCGGTCCGCTCGGTCGCCTTCAGCCCGGACGGGAGGACGCTGGCCACCGCCGGCGACGACGGGACGGCCCGGCTGTGGGACGTCGCGGGGAAGGCAACGCGGCTTGTCCTCTCGGGACACACCAAGAACCTGAACTGTGTCGCCTTCAGCCCGGACGGGAACTCGCTGGCCACGGCGTCCAATGACTCGACGATCCGGGTCTGGGATGTGGCCACCGGCCGGACGCGAGCCACTCTTCCCGACGTGGGCAACGTCAACGCCGTCGCGTTCGCCCGGGACGGCTCGATGCTGGCCTCGGCCAATGAGAATGGCGAGATCAAGCTCTGGGGCCCGGCACAGGGGGACCTCCTGCGGACGATCCCCAGCGAGGCCGATCAGCTCCGTTGCGTGGCGTTCACGCCCGACGGCCGCAACGTCGCCGCCGCCGGCAAGGGGAGGGTCATCCGGATCTGGGACGTCGCCACCGGCCAGGAGCTGCTCGCCCTGGAGGGGCACAAGGCCCAGATCAACGCCCTGGCCTTTTCGCCGGACGGGGACACGCTCGTCTCCTGCGACCACAACGGCGCCGTCAAGCTCTGGCGCGCCGGGCCGATCCGGCCGGGGCCGGGGCGGTGATCCCGGCACCCCGCCGCCTCGACGTCAGCGCCCCTTGTTGAGCTGGTCGTAATAGAACCGGATGTGCTTCTCGACGTTCTTGGGGATCTTCTGGTTGGACAGGGCGTTGGCGTACTCGCCGGAGGCGGCGTCGAGCTCGGCCTGGATGTCGATCTTGACATTCCCCTTGACGGTCTTGCCGGGCGTGGTGAAGCCCTGCACCACGGCCTTCCCCTTGCCGATCTGGTTGGGGACCTTGGCCTGGTAGGTGGCGGTGTCGTCGGGGGCCTCGGGCCGGTCGCCCTGGCCGCGGCCGCGGTTGCTGGCATTGTTGCCGCCCTTCCGCCGGCCCATGTTGTCCAGGCCCAGGGCGTTGAGGTCGTCGCCGAGCTGGTTCAGGCCGTCGGCATTCATGCCGTTCTTCATGTCCTGAATGTCGGCCATCGCGCCGTCGAGCGACTCCATCTCCTCGAGCTGCTTGGCCATCTGCGAGAGCTGCTCCTGCGACATGCCGAGCTGCGCGGCCGCCTGCTTCATGTCGCCTTTCTCCATGGCCTCCTGCGCCTTGCCGAGCTTGTTGGCGAGCTGCTGGAGCTGCTTGAGCCCCTTGGACTGCTCGTTGAGCTTGGCCATCTCGCGCTCGAATTGCTTCTGGCTGAGGCCGCCGTTCTTGCGCGCCTCCTCGAGCTGCTTCTTCCGCTGCTCGAGGTTGGCCAGGTCGTGCAGCTTCTTGGCCATCTCGGCGACCTGCTCCTTGAGCGCCTTCTTCTCGGCGTCGGTCATCTGGCCCGACTGCATCTTGTCCTGGAGCTTCTTGAGCTCCTGGGCGGCCTTCTGGAATTCGCCGCGCACCAGCTCCTTGGCGAACTCGTCGGCCGGGCCGTGGCTGCCCATCTCCTTGAGGTTCTGGAGCTGCCGGTTGATCTGCTCCGGGGAGCCGATCTGCTTCTGGCGATCCTTGAGGGCGTCGCTGAGCGCGTTGAGCTCGACCATCAGCTTGTCCCTGGCCGCCGGCGGGGCCTTGGCCAGCTCGTCGGTCTTCTTCTGGATCGCCGCCAGGATCTTGTCGGCCTCGGGAAACTTGTCCTTGTCGATCGCCTGCCGCTGGCTGGCGATCTTCTTGGAGAGCGCCTGGGTCTGCTTGGCGAGGGCCTTGGCGTCGACCTTCTCGGTGTTCTTGGCCAGGACGCTCGGCGGCACCAGCGTGGGGGCGAACAGGAGCACCATGGCCACCGCTGCCGGGATCAAGACCACCCAGGCCCGTCGGGGGACGCGCAGTCCGAACTCGGCGGCGACGTCCAGGTCGGTCACCTTGCGGATCGCGTCGGCGACCAGCGCCCGGCCGGCCGGCGTCTCGCGCAGGTCCTCGGGCAGGGTCAAGGCCGAGCTGAGCCGCTCGTTGAGGTGGAACACCCGGTCGATCGCGACGGCGGCGTCCATCCGGCTCGGTCCCGACAGCACCGCGATCATCCCGGCGACGAGGATCCCCACGCCGCCGGCCACCGCGAACGGCATCCACTCCGGCGCCCGCAAGGAGCGGTTGAGCAGCTTCTCGCCGGCGATCACCCCCGCCACGATCGCCAGCGCGACCGCCCACGACCACACCAGCGCGGCCAGGAAACGCTGGCCACGCAGCCGCCGATACACCCGGGCCACCGGCTTCTCCAGCTCGCGCATGGGACGTCCCCCGTTCTTTGAGTGGCGAGGATTGAGGTCGCCGGACGGAGCCGGCTCCTACAGAAGACCCTTGTAGGAGGGAGGTTTTGTCCCCCGACCGGATCCCTCTGACGAACGTCATACAGAAGTCTACCGACCCGGCCGGACGGCTGCAAGTGCTGGACACGAAGGATTTCGGATCGCGGGGAATTCCATTCCGCGAGGTTTCGGAAAAATGGGGATTGGTTCGGGGCCGGGGTGCAGTAACCTGAATGATCGAGCACTTCCGGGGATCGGCGACGAATCGGTCGTTCCCATGATGAGAGGGTGGAATCATGTCCTGTGTTGGGCGTGGGATCGTCTTGCGGCAGCTTGATCGGCTCTTCGGGGAGGGTACGCTCACCGGCCTGGGGGATGGTCAGCTCCTGGAGCGTTACCTGACGCACCGGGATGAGGATGCCTTCGAGGCTCTGGTGGACCTGCACGGTCCGATGGTGCTGGGCCTCTGCCGTCGGATGCTCCGCGACCCGCGCGACATCGAGGACGCCTTCCAGGCGACGTTCCTGGTGCTGGCCCGCAAGGCGCCGGGATCCGGGATCGAAGCCTTTTGTCGAACTGGCTTTATGGCGTGGCATTCCGTGTCGCGCGGCGGGCCCGGACCCGGACGCTCCGCCGCCGGGACCGGGAGTCGTCCGTCGGCGAGCTGGAATACGCGGCGGGGCCGGAGACACCGGAGCGGCCGGAATCCGACCCCATGCTCGATCAGGAGTTGAGCCGGCTGCCGGAGAAGTACCGGGTGCCGCTGGTCCTGTGCTACCTCCGGGGAAGGACCCACGACCAGGCCGCGGAGGAGCTCCGCTGTCCGGTCGGGACGGTGCGCAGCCGACTGGCCCGCGGCCGCGACCTGCTCCGCAGGCGGCTGACGCGACGGGGATTCACCCCGACCGCGATGACCGCCATCCTGGGCGGCGATCCGGCCTCCCCGGCCCGACTCCTCGTCGCGACCGTCCCGCCGCCGCTGGCCGCCGCGACCGTCCGGGCGGCGGTCGCGTTCGGCTCGTCCCACATACTGAAGGCCGGCGCCTCGGCGCTAGCCCTCGCCCAGGGAGTGCTCACGACCATGAAGCTCGCACAGATCAAGTGGATCGGCCTGGCCGTCCTGGCCAGCAGCCTCTCGGCCGGCGGCGTCGTCGCCGTGGCGTACGCCGCGGCCCCGGGCCAAGAGGCCGCGACGAAGGACCAGCAACCGGCAGCCGCCCGGTTCAACCGACGAGCGGCTTCGGGCGCTCGAAGACAAGATCGACCGGCTGATGACTCGCCTCCACACGGACGACTTCGAGCGGCTGTATCGTCGCCTCGACGCGGCCAGCGCATCGCCCCCTCCCGGTCGGGCCACCGGTCAGCCGATCGGCGGGTTCGAGCCCACGCCGTTGAATACCGGCGCCGGTTCGGGCGTCGCCAGCAGGCTGGCGAATCCGCCGGCGACCGCCGGTCCGATCCGCGAACTGGAGGCGGAGCTGGCGGTTGCGCTCATTAAGTACGATTCCACGCAGGACCTCGCCCGCAAGAACGTGGTCTCGCACGCGGAACTCGCCCTCGCTCGCGGCGTGGCCCTCGTGATCGTCGCCCGCCTTGAAGGGATCGACGACGACGCCCGGGATGAGCTGGCCCGGCTCGAGGTGGAGCTGCGCCGCAAGGAGGCCGAGCTCAAGAGAGCCCAGGCTCTCGAGAAGGCCGCGGCCTTCCCGGTGGCCCGGAACGATCGGCTCAACAAGCGAAAGAACAACATGGTCTCGGAGGAAGACGTCGCCAAGGCCCAAGCCGAGTGGGAGGTGGCAACCGCCGGCATCGGCATCGCCGAGGCGGGCGTGAGCGAGGTCAAGCTGCGGATCCGGCAGCTCGGCGAGCGCCAGCTTCGCGTGAAGCGCGCCGTCGCCCAGGCCGAGCGGGTGAAGAAGGACGGCTAAATATGAGTATTTCCACGGATACAACGGCGCCGGGCTCGGGGCCAGCCACCGGACCGGTTGGACGGGCGTCATCGCCCGACTGATGCACCTATTCGCGACCCTCACGCCCGACCAGGCGATGGAGCGAGGGAAGAAGTCATATTCCGCGGCGTGCAGTCGGGCGGAAGCGGTCGGATCATTGGCCGGCCGGTAGAAGATTTCCCTTCGAACAAGAGGCCCAGGAAGCAAGGGGCGCGACCGTGAACGCCTCGAAAGCCATCGCCATCCTCAACGCCTCGTCGCTCGTGACGATGATGCTTTCGATGGGGCTGCGCGTCAGTGGCGGCGAGCTCCTCGCTTCGGCTCGACCGGCGCGTCGGCTCGTCCTGGGCCTGATCGCCAACTTCGCGCTGCTCCCGGCGGTCACGCTCGGATTGCTCCGCCTCTTCCATGCCGACCCGATGATCGCGGTGGGATTCCTCATCCTCGCCTCCTGCCCCGGCGCCCGGTCGGGCCGCCGATCACGGCGATCGCCCGTGGGGATGTCCCATGGTCCTTGGGGATGATGCTGATCCTGGCCGGGCTCTCAGCGATCCTGACGCCGGCCCTCCTCAGCCTGCTGATACCCTGGGTCGCGCCCGCGAACGACCTGCGCGTGGACTACTGGGGGATCATCCGGATCTTGCTGATCACCCAGTTGCTCCCGCTCGCCCTGGGGCTGGGATTCCGCCAGGCGGCGCCCCGATGGGCTCGTCGCCTGGAAAAACCGGTCGGCCTCCTTGCGAATGTCCTCCTCCTGGCGCTGGTGGGGGCGATCGTGGTGACGCAATTCGGCATGCTGGCGGCCATCCGGCCCCGAGGCTGGTTCGGGATGGGACTGCTCCTGATGGCCAGCCTGGGACTCGGCTGGTCCTGCGGCGGCCCCGACGGAGCGAGTCGGAGGGCCCTGGCTACGACCACGGCCACGCGCAACGTCGCGCTGGGTCTGGTCATCGTCGGGAGCAACTTCGCGGGCACGCCGGCCGTCACCGCCGTCGTCGCGTGCGGCCTGGTCTCCATCCTCGGAGCGCTCGGGTTTGCTCTGCTGCTGGGCAGGCTCGATGCGATCGGAACGGAGAGGGTTCGCGTCGCTTCGTCGCGTTGAGTGACCCCGACACGCACCGCCTCATCGAATGGGGGAAGGCGAATCAGCCTGGCACGGCCGGTCACGCCGGCGTGGCCCCCTGGATGTCGGAGGTTGGCTTGAATAGTTGAGGATCGAGCCGATTCAATAGCCGATGGAGCTTGGGGACTTGCTCCAGCGCGGCCGCCTCGCCGATCGCGGCGAGTTCCTTCGCCCTCATGAACTCCGAGGGGTCGATGGCCGTCACGTCCGGCTCGATGACCACGTCCGCCGGTTGAACACCGAAGGCGTTCAGATTGTAATTCTGAACGAGCAGGCTGCGCACGATCGTCGGCATGATGCCGGGCCTGGCCTTGAACGGACTCGGTTTCTCGGCCGAGATGTCGCAGAAACGAGACTCCAGCTTGGCCGACACGCTGGCCGCGATCACGAAATTGCAGCCCATCGACACCAGCACATTCGCCGGGATGTTGTTGACCAGGCCGCCGTCGATCAGTGCCTGGCCGTTGCGGACGATCGGCGCGGAGAGCACGGGCAAGTTGATGCTCTCGAGGATCGCATGGACGGCATCGCCGCGTTCGCGAACGACCGAGTTGCCGCTCACCAGGTCGACCGTGACGGAGAGGCAGGGGACGGCAAGTTGCTCGAGCCTCCAGTCATGCAGGTACTTCCGCAGCATCGAGTCGAATTTTCCGCGGCGATACTTGTAGAGGAGGTGCCAGTAGGTGCCTTGCGGCAGCCGGCGAAAGATCCAGGAGGGGCGAAGGTCCTCGGCGAACGCATCCGCGTTGTAGTCCGGATCCAGGCCGGCCGAGTACAGGATGCCGGTCATGGCGCCGACGCTGGTGCCGGCGATCATGTCGACGACGATGCCGTTGCGCTCGAGGACTTTGAGCACGCCGAGGTGCGACAAGCCTCGGGCCGCCCCGCCGCCGAGGGCCACGCCCACGCGCACGCCGCGGAGGTCGTGGACCAGCCGCTCCAGCCCGTTGGCCAGCGACCGGCCCGAGGGCCATCCCGGCGGCGTCTCGTGGATCTTGAAATCGCGGGCGGCGAGATCGGCCAGGTCCGGCACGGCGGGGACCACGGGACGATCGCCCCCGATCAACCAGGCGATACGGATCTTGTCAAGCCAGCCGCGGGCCGTCACGTCGATCGCCTTCAGGCGGCGGATCGCGGCGTCCGCCCCATCGGCCGGGACGAAATAGACGGCGCGGTCGACGAGTTCCATGAGCCGCGCCGCCCGTTCCGGCGTCAGGTAGGTGCGGAGATCGAAAATGATTCGATCGGCGTCCTGCCAGCGAGCGGCCTGCTCTCGGATCTCCTCCGGTGTCAACTCCCGGCCGTCCTCTCGGAGCGGCCGAAACCGCACATTCGGCGAATTCAACCGCCGGTCCGAATCGCTCAAGACCGCGAGCTGCTCGCCGAGATCGCTCAGTCGTTGGATGAGCCGTTCGGCCACCGGGCGCGTCGCGGGTGAATCGTGGATCAGGGCCAGCATCATCGCCGACCGCTTGGGAGCGTCGCCGAGGAAGATCTTTCGCAGGCTTCCCGCGTAGGTCTTGAGCCACAGACGACGCAGGTCCGGCCTGGTGAGCGTCAACTCCATCGCCTCTTCGTAGTCCAGCCTGAGGACCGTCGTGGGCTCCAGCGCGACGACCCGGATCGGCACGGATTCGCCGAGCGCGCCCACCATCATCCCGAACTGTTCTCCGCGCTCGATCATGCGGAAGAGCGACTCGGTGCCGTTGCTGCTGACCCGAACGGCCTTGAGCCGCCCTCGCAGGACGAAGCCCACCGTGGTGAGCAGGACGTCCGCCTCGTGGACGACGCTGCCGGCAGGATACTGCGCGACCCGGCCGAGCCGCGCGACTTCCTGGAGGGTCTCATCCGACGCACCCTGAAAGTATTCATGCACTTTCAGGAGCGCAATGACCTCATCGCTCATGGCGGCGCCTTTCGAGTTCGCGGCGGATATGGTCCCCGAACCCCGTCTCCGGGGCTGCGTTCGCAATGTCGTTGAGGTAGGCGAGTCGGCGGAGTTCCTCGAACGGTAGAGTCCGGTCCAATCGACCGTCCCGATAGAGGGCCCGATCCAAACGGCCGTTGACGATGACGCGCCAGTCCCAGCGGACCCGCGTGCTGGGAAGCTTGTAGAAGGACGTTGTGCAATTCGTAAACACGAGGTGGTACCAGCGCGGACTCTCGTACAATTGATTGATCGCAATCGCGTAATCGAGAAATACTCTTGTTAGTTCCTCGACGTCGGAATTGAGGTGGTAGAGGTACGCCCATTCACCTTGGCTAAACTTCGTGCGATGCAGAATGACGTCGCGTTCGTCCGCGGCGACGAAGATCAGCTCCTGCTGTCGATACAGAGAGCGAACGATCGAGTACTTCTGCCCCTTCGGGAGACGCGCCTCGATCGACATGCAGATGCGTCCATCGGGTCCGAAGTCGAAGACCAGGGCAGGGTGGCCGGTCAGACCAATCTTCCAGGCGAAGAAGATCATGTCCACGCCCTTGATATTCGAAAGATGATAAGTGCGGTTCTCCCAATGCGGAGTGAAATCGTCCGGCGATCGGTATTCAATGTTGCGGACGTTTTCGATCGTTACCGCGTCCCCGGCGATGACAGCCCGCGACAGCACGGCCGCGGTCGGGTCCCAGTCGCGGTCGTTGCTCGGTTTCAGTCGGTTCCACCAAACGAGGAAGAGCGCCTCAGCCCCGAGCAGGGCAACGATCGGCTGCCAGAGCGGCCGCCAGACCACCAACATCGCGATCACGCCAGCGGCCCAGGCCAGCGCGACCCAACGGCCCCACCCGGCTCCACCACACACGTCGAAGTAAGTCGCGCCGGCCATCCAGACGGCGACCAGGGCACACGCGAACAGCGATGCTCCCGTGAGGATTCCCAATATGAGATCCATGAATGCCCTCTTCTCGTTGCCGCGGCGCCTTGCGAGGGCGGGTTGATGCACCCGCCAGAGCCGGTCTCGGGGCCGGCGATAGCGCAGTTTACTCGCACGGGTTTATCGGAGGATTCGTCATCTCGCCTGTGCTTTCCTTAGTTTCCTTGATTCGGACCATCCAGGATTGACCCCGGAGGATCTCGCCTCAGGCGGGCGACTTGAGAGTGTGGGAAGCGTGTCGGCCGTAGACCTGATCCGCCGCTCATCACCATGGAGGCAAGTTGGCCCGCTCTTTCGTCTTGATTTCAAGGTCTCACGACCGGCCTCCACGTCAGGGATTCGTGAGACTGGCTCCGGCGGACGGTCGCGCCGGCCGGCGCGGCGAGAATTGCACGGGGAGCTCCTGTTAGGTGCGCCAATGCGAGCGGACCGACCAGGGGGCGCCGTGATGGCTCGGGGACTTCCTCGGCATGCCGATAGAGCGAGAGCTCCTCATGCAGCGTATGATTGTTATGGAGACCTCAACGGAGCTTCGCCACGTTCCCCCAGAAGTGCTCCAGGCTCTCCGTGCCTCCGAACAAGGTCGTGAAAATCGTCGAGTCGGCGAGCAGGATATCGCCGCCGCGCGTACCGTTCGGCGGCATCCAGATCAACGAATTAAACTCCCGATTCCCCGCCGCGGTGAATGGATGCGGCCGGGACAGGTCGATCGGCTGCCTGGCCAAAACATGAACGGACTTCGTCTCTTTCGTTGTCAGCGCATAGTGCGGCAGATGCAGATGGAAGTTGAACGTGGTCACTCCATCCAGCAAACCCAGCATGTCGAGATCCTTGTTGATGGTCAGAGGCGCGATCTGATCGGTTCCCTGCACGACGGCAGGCCGGAGCCCGAACTGATTGAGTACGGGCACTTCGAGTCCTTTCATCAGCGAGCGCGTGTACTGGCCGAAGCGCTGCTGGCGCGGCACGAGCTCGTCGCCGTGATGCTTGTACTCCATCTGGCGCTGCTGCATGTCGCTGGTGAAGCCGACATCGTGATGCGGTGCCAGGAGCAGGCACGTGCCTTCCCGATCGAGCCACTCTCGGATCGCGTCGATTTCCCCCTGCTCGGCTTCCTGCTCGGAGACGAGGTGGTCCAGGCCGAAGATCATCAACGTGTCCGTGTCTGCAAGGACTCTCTCATCGATCGGGAGCCTGTACCCTGCCTGGTCGATGCGTTGGTAAACAGCCACTGGATGATCGGTCGTCTCACCCACGATCTGCTGGAAAGCGAGGGTGGAGCGGTGGAATAACTCCAGAGTGCCGGCGATCCCCTGGAGGAAGTTCATCTTATCCCACTCGGACCCCTCGAAGCCCGGCCAGGCGACCCGGCGAACCTCGGTCATGGTCGAGAAGCGATTGTCCAGGTCGGTCGGGTCCCGGTTCGCCTCCCACGGATAGCTCCAGGTCCAGTAGATGCTGAACCGTCGTCGAACCCGGCGTGTACGGCCGCGGTACGTGGTTCTGGTTATAGGTTCGACCGGTTTGGTTCGTCGCTCCCATTCCTATGTCCTTCCACTGTTTACGTTTTCAGTGCGGATTCGGTCCCATCGGACAGCGCCGCGAGGTATCGGAGCGCGTTGAGGCCGGGCAGGAAGAAGTACGCTCCGCCTCGAACGGTAGTGAATGCCGGTAGCCCCGTGATCTTCTTCCGGATCGGTCGCTTGGGGATCTTGAATTCCAGCGTGCCGTCCTGGTTGCCGATGATCGGATCGCGCTCGTTGGCCAGTTCGTGGAAGTTCTTGTCATTGGCCCACACGTTTTGCGCGAACTCGAACTGGCGGATCAGGCTCCCGCAGATCACGAAGGCCGCGATCCCGCGCTCCTGGCCGTCCTCCGGCGCGTCTTCCGGCAGATGCGGCCCATAGGTGGCTCCGCGCCGGATCATGCGGCGCCGGTTCATGTTCGCGGCCGTGTCCCGCGGGTTCATGCGTCGTATGTGCGACCCCAGCGGCACGGCGTACCCGTGGGGGTCCATTTCCTTGAAGTTGAAGTCGTTGTTCCGCTGCGGATCGGCCCCGAGGGCCGGATCGTCCTTGTCCGGCGCCAGCACGAGCGGGGCGCCGCTTCGCCAGCGGCCCATGAGCTTGGCGGCGACGAGTTCCTGTTCCTCCGGCGTCTGGCCGTGCTCGCGTAGGAAGTCTCGGAACGCTCCCACGTGCTCCTCCAGCCGGCGGTAGGCCGCGTAGCTGCCGTTGCGGCGGAGGAATTCCGGCCCGGGTTGGCTGGCCACGTTGCCGTCTTCGTCGGGGTATCCGAGGATGAATTCGCCCGCCCTGAGCGGACCGCCCGAGCCGGGCGTCGGCTCGTCGCCCGAGCCCTCGATGATCGGCTGCGAGAGCCGGTCGCGGTACCCGAAGTGGTCGTGCGCGTAGTCGAACGGCGGGGTGGCGTCGAGGTCGAGCGACGAGAGCACCTCCACTCCCCCGCATCGCCCGACGAGTTCTCGATGCTCGGACTGGCAACGCTCGCGCTCCGTGCGATCGCGGGCGAAGAGGATGACAATGGCGTGGAGGTCCGGGCTGGCCAGACGTCCCACCCAATGGTCGGGGTGATTCGCGCCCGTGTCGCCGAGGATCTCCGCCCGGGCAACCATGCCCTGCTTGAACTCTTCGGGGAACGTGTCTAGCGACGCCGCATCCACCCCCAGCGCCCGCAAACCGTTCCAGGTGAAGGCCACGGTCACCCAGCGCCTGTCCTTGTCCACCGAGGCGCGAGCCTCGGCGGCCGACTGCACCGTCGGCAGGATACCCGTGAGCCACCTCACCCCAGCAGAGGGGTCGTGAAAGGACAGGAACTCATAGCGCGCCGCCAGCGCCGGCGCACGGGTGAGCAGGATGTGCTGAATGTCGTCAAACTCGAGCATGTTGCATCGTCCTGGTGGATTACTGCATCTGGTCGAGCATCGTGGAGAACGCCGCCTTGAGCTTGAGCGCCTTCTTGATCTCGTCAGCGCTCACGTAGGGATACTCCCCGTATTCGAGGAAGCTCGGGCACTGGTGCTCCCGGACGAATTTGACGAAGGCCGCGGGGTTCGACTTCCAATCCTCCGGGAACCCTTCGAGGTTCTCGAAGACCGTGTTGATGCCGTATTTCGAGAAGAGCGCCACGGCGTCCTCGGTGTACTTATCGAAGTCGGTGTCGAAGATGCCCTGATACATGAAGTACGTTTCCGTACCGATGTCGAAGAGCACCCAGCGCAGGTAGTGCAGCTTGAGCACCTCGAGGGCGTCGGGCAGGCCGGCGATGGTCTCCTCGATCTTCTTCCCATACGCGCGGATGGTCGGCTCGGTGCCGGGCTTGATCTTCGCGATGATCGTGAAGCCATAGCACGCGGGAGTCCTCGGGAAGATCGGGCCGTATCGTCCCTGTTCCTCCTCGAAGAATCCCTCTTTCGGTATCGCCTTGGCGGCGGGCTTCGTCCAGTCGTGCTGCATGTCAGCCTTCCTGCCTTTCTTGTCGCGGGTCTTCGCCCAGGGTTGCTTGATTTCCGGGTGGTCCGTCGGCACGGCTCAAGGCCGATTGTTGTCTTGCGAGGCGGGTGACAAGGCCACGAACGATCACATACGGGACGAGGGCCAGAATCGTTGCCGTGAGGAGCAATTCCAATGCGTAAATGCCGGAATGCACGATGACCTGGTAGATCGAGTCCAGGACCAGCGCGAGGATGAAGACGTTCCCGACATCGTCCCACGACTGTCGCAACAACTCGTGCCGGCGGCCTGGATGCGAGAAGACGGTCCACAAGAAGGGGGGCTGGCCTTCCCGTGCATCGTGTAATCCCGCCCGGATCGCAAGGAGGACGGCCATGGCCGGCTGGAGGATCAGCCGGAAAGTCATCGGCCCGTCCGAACGACCGATCAGATTCTCCCATCCGCGCCTGAGTGCCTCTTCCACAATTCACCTTCCCGGATGGGCACCTTTGAATGGGACTGATCCAGGGTCTCGCTATTCTTCCAGGTCGGCTCTGCCCGTATCAGGACCGCCGGCCACGAGAAGCCCCCGGACTCGTGGGTGCAGGGCGACATCGCTCATCCATCGAACGGGGAGCTCCGAGTAAGATCGCCGCAACTCGCCCGCAGCAAAGACGATCAGCTCGACATCCCCCCGCAAGCTGATGCCGCCCGGCTGTCCCGGAGCCGCCCCGCGGTCCCCCTTCGGTTCCGGGCCGAAGACTGTCTCCAGCAATGGCGAGGCCCACACTCCCTGGTGATCGTTCCCGGGTAGGTAGACGGGCTGCTCGAGTGTGATCGGGCGCCCCAGCGCCAGCCGTGTGCCGAACGGCATCACGAGTGCGGTGATGGGATAACTGGTCAGATGCTCCCAGTCGCCGATCCGGACCGGCTCGGAGAGTTTCAACCCCTGGGATCGGAAGGCCTTCTCGGTCAGCTCGAGGCAGTAGAGCGCGGGATCGTCCAGGCGGAACTCGAAGTCGAATGGCAACTCCTGCTCGAAGACCTCGCGGCAGTAGCCGATCACGTCGGGGATGTGATGGCGGTGCTCGGGCTTCAGTCGCTTGACGCCGAAAGATCCGATGCAGTCGAGCATCCAGGCCTCGAACGGCACGCGACGGACCCCCTCCGACGAGGAGTCGTAGACCACGGGCGATCCATCTTCGATGGCGACGATCCCGGTATGCGAGAACGGACTCCCCGTCGCCCGGGCGATGAACCAGCTCAGGGCGAACATGTTGCGCAAGGCCCTGGCATCGCCGAGCCGGAAGACGATGTCACCCTCCCGGAGCACGTCCCGGCCCCAGCGGCTCCACCGGGCCATCTCCGGGTTCATCGGCAGCGGCGGGAGCTGTCCACCCGACCGGGCGTGGCTCGCGGCCGGGCCCCAGTAATTGCCCGACCAGGTGGGCGGTCTCAGCCGGTCAGTTCCATCCTCCAGGTCCTGATCGTAGGTCCAGAGCCCGATCATCCAGCAGCAGAGCCAAAACATAGTCAGTCTCCTGGTTCGCCCCGGGGAGACCTCCGTGCCTGGAACCGCCTTCGGCGTGGCCGCCGAAGGGGTGCTCTAGAGGTTGATGTTTGAACCAAGACGATCCCACGATTCACCGGCCATCGAAGCGGACGAAGGCCACCTTGTCGTCCTCTCCCGTCGTGGACCAGCGGACGTCAGACGTCAAACATAATCTAATATAACACTGCTATATCGATTTCTCAAGGTCATATCGTCCAATTCTCTACCGGCTGACCGCGATCGATTGCCGGAACCGACTCAGGCTGTAGACGAAGAGCGAGAGACCGATCGCGGCGACGGCCAGGAACTGGGGCCACACGGTCTCCAGGCCGGCACCCCGGTAGATGATGGCCTGGGAGAAGGCGACGAAGTGCCGCGAGGGGAGGACGAGCGTGAGCCGCTGCATCCAATCGGGCTGACTCTCGACGGGTGTGTTCCCGCCGGATAGCAACTGGAGCACGATGATGATCAGGATGATCAGCAGGGCGAACTGGGCCATGGTCCGGGTGATCGTGCCCAGAAACACGCCGAGGGCCGTCGCGAAGAACAGGTACAGAACCACGCCCGCCATGAAGAGGCCAGGCGAGCCGGCGATGGGGACGGCGAGGATCGTCCGGACCACCAGCCAGAGCGACGCGGCGACGGCCAGGAGGACGACCAGGCCGTTCGCCCAGACCTTGGCCATCGCGATCTCGAAGGCCGAGAGCGGCATGACCAGCATGTGCTCGATCGTGCCGTGCTCGCGCTCGCGGATCAGCGCGGCGCCGGTCAAGATCATCGTCAGGGTCGTGATCTGGTTGATGATGGCCACGATGCTCGTGAACCACGACGTGTCGCCGTTCGGGTTGTAGGCCTTGCGGACCACCATCGAGACGGGAAGCTCGGGCCTATTGTCCGAGCGCCGGAGGTAGCTCAGCACCTGGTCGGTGAGGATGTTCCGGATGTAGCCGGCGCCGATGCTCGCCTGCTGCATGGCGGTCGCGTCGATGTTCACCTGGAGCTCGGGCCAGCGGCCCGCGCGGAGGTCGGCCTCGAATCGGGGCGGCACGACCACGACAAACATGTAGCTCCCGTTATCCATCAACCGATCGGCTTCGTGGGCCCTGATCGTGTCGCGGGTGCTTGAAGCGTGGGGGGTAGAACGACTCGAACAGCCGCTTCGAGAGGGCCGACTGGTCCTCGTTGACGAAGGCGATCGACGCGTTGTGCACCTCCGACGACGTCCCCTTGGCCTGGGTGTAGATGGCGAAGGTGAACGCATAGATCACGAACACCACCAGCACGGTGTCGCGCTGCAGGCTCCGCAGCTCCTTGGTGCCGAGCCAGAAGATGTTGGCCAGCCGTTTCATCATCACGACTCCTGGCGCTTCAGCGCCGCGGCCGTCACGACCGTCAATACCGGAATGAAGAGGGCCAGCGCGAGGACGTCGCCCGCGAGCAGGCGAGGGCCGAGCGCCTTCGTGAAGGCCCCGACGCTGGCATGCATGTAATAAGTGGTGGGCCACAGCGAGCCGACCAGGCGTGCCCGCCCTTCCAGTGTCGAGACCGGCTGGAGCAGCCCGGAGAACTGGGTCGTCGGCAGGATGGTCAGGATCGCCGTCACGAAGACCGCGGCCACCTGGCTGGGCGTGAAGGTCGAGACCAAGAGGCCGATGCCCGTGGTCGCCGTGACGTAGAGAAGCGCACACAGCGTTAAGGTCAGGCCACTCCCCTTGAGCGGCACCCGGAAGACGACGATCGCCATGATCATCAGGATGAAGTAGTTCAACATCCCGATCGCGATGTAGGGGAGCTGCTTGCCCAGCAGGAACTCGAGGCGCTTGGTCGGCGTCACATAGAAGTTGATGATGGAACCGAGCTCCTTCTCCCGCACGACGCTCACGGCCATGAGGACGGCCGGGATCAGGATGAGGAGGATGGGCGGGATGCTCGGCACGATCGCGTAGACGCTCTCGAAGCTCGGGTTGTAGAGGTAGCGCAACTGGATCCCGCCTCGATGCGGCAACGAGCGTGCGCCACGCAGGGTGTTGGGATGCCGGATGACGAAAAGCTGATTCACGCTGGTGACGTACTGCTTGATCGTCTCGGCCCGGAATGGGTTGGCGCCGTCGACCACCGCCGAGACCTCGGGGCTCGCGTCTCGCTGGAAATCCCGGCCGAAGTCCGTCGGGATCTCGATCGACAGCGAGACATCGTTCGCCCGTAACCGCTGCTCCTCTTCCCGCTGGCCTTGAATCGGTCGCTGCCGGCGGAAGTATGCGGAGCCCTCGAACTCGGCGAGGTAAGCCCGGCTCTCCGGGCTCTGGTCGAGATCCAGGCCCGCGAAGCGGATGTTCTCGACGTCGGTGGTGATCCCGAAGCCGAACGCCAGCATCAGGACCAACGACCCGACGAACGCGAACGCCAGCCGCACCGGATCGCGCAGGATCTCGAGCGTCTCGCGGCGGCTGTAGGCGAGCAGCCGGCCGAGCTTGAAGTGGGATTGCCGGCCTGGGTGCTGGCCCTGAGGGGTCGATGGGGCCAGCGCGTCAGATGGGGCCGGCTCGACCGCCGTTTGATCCCCCTTGGCCGCCTCGCCCGCGGCGTCCGCGATGTAGCCGATGAAGGCTTCCTCCAGGCCGGCCGCCCCGCGCGCGGCCACCAGGGCCGAAGGCGTGTCGCACGCCAGCACCACCCCGGCGTGCATCAGCGAGATGCGGTCGCAGCGCATCGCCTCGTTCATGAAGTGTGTCGAGATGAAGATGGTGACCTGCTTCCCGCGCGAGAGGTCGATGAGCAATCCCCAGAACTCGTCGCGCGCCACCGGGTTGACGCCGGACGTCGGCTCGTCGAGGATCAGCATCTCCGGGTCGTGAATGACGGCCACGGCGAGCGAAAGCCGCTGGCGCACGCCGAGCGGGATCGATTCGGGCAGGTCGTTAACGTACTGTTCGAGCCCGAAGCGCTGGACCAATTCGTCGATGCGGGGCCGCATCGACCCGGGGGGCAAATGATACAGCCGAGCGTGGATCCAGAGGTTCTGCGCGACCGTCAACTCGCCGTAGAGGGAGAAGGCCTGCGACATGTACCCCACGCGCATCCGCGCGTCATGGTCCTTGGCGTCGACGGGCTCGCCGAACAGCATCGCCTCGCCTTCCGTGGCGGGCAGGAGTCCGGTCAGCATCTTCATCGTCGTCGACTTGCCGCAGCCGTTGGACCCGAGGAAGCCGAAGATCTCGCCGCGCTCGATGGTGAAATTCACCGAGTTCACCGCCGTGAAGTTCCCGAACCGGCGCGTCAGGTTCCTGGCGACGATGGCCGGCTCGGAGTCGGTCTTGACGCGCGGCGGGATGGTCAGGAGACGCGCCTCGCCGCGTTTCTCTTCGGGCAACAGGGCGACGAAGGCCCCTTCCAGGTCCTCGGTGCCCGTACTCTGCTTGAGTTCTTCGGGCGTACCGGTGGTGAGGATCTGCCCGGCGTCCATCGCGATGAGCCAGTCGAAGCGGTCGGCCTCATCCATGTAGGCCGTGGAGACGAGCACGCTCATCCCCGGGCGCCCGGCCCGGATGTTGTCGACGAGCGTCCAGAACTGTTGCCGCGATAGAGGGTCGACGCCCGTGGTGGGCTCGTCGAGGATGAGCAAGTCGGGGTCGTGAATCAGGGCCGAGCAGAGCCCGACCTTCTGTTTCATGCCCCCCGAGAGCTTCCCGGCCGGCCGGTCCGGGAACGGGTCGAGGCCGGTCGCCTTCAGGAGCGAGTCGATCCGCGTACGGCGTTCGGCGCGGGAGAGCCCGAACAGTTGCGCGAAGAAGTCGATGTTCTCGAAGACGCTCAACTCGAAGTAAAGGTTCTTCCCCAGGCCCTGCGGCATGTAGGCGATGAGCGGACAGACGGCGTTGCGGTGCCGGCGATCGGCGATGTCGCCGCCGAGCACGTGCACCTTGCCGGCCTGGATCTTCTTGGCGCCGGCGATGATTCCCATGAGGGTCAACTTGCCGACGCCGTCCGGTCCGATCAGGCCGACCATGCATCCGGAGGGGACCTCGACCGCGATCGAATCGAGCGCGGCGCGTCTTCCCGTACCGGTGGGTGAGGCCCGCGACACTCGCGACGGGTTTGGTCAGGGTCGCCATCGGGTTACCCGCGGTCAGGGCTTGGGGAAACGTCGTTCCAGGAAGGCGGGCCAGGCGACCGCGTCGTCGAGGCGCACGTAGCCGATGCCCCGGACGCCGGTCTTGACCCGCTCGATGTAGGGGAGGATCACCTCGGACGGCACCTGGAGCTTGACCCGGAACATCAACTTATCGCGCTCGCTGCGCGTCTCGACCTGCTTCGGGGTGAACTGGGCCTCGGGGGAGACATAGCTGACTTTCGCCTGCGCCGCGTATTCCGGCCGGGCATCGAGCACGATCCGCGCGTCGGCCCCGATCTTGGTCCGGGCAGCCTCTTGCGCGGGGAGGTAGATCTCCATGTAAATATCGCCCAGATTGATGAGCGTCAGGACTTTTCCGCCGAGGGCGACGACCTCGGCCGGCTCGGCCAGCCGGTAGAGTACGCGGCCCCGGACCGGCGATTTGAGGATCGAATCCTCGATCTGGGCCTCCGTCCGCTTCACCACGGCCGCGGCCGCGCCGATGGACTGGTTCGCCGTCTTGAGCTTGGCGTTGGATCCGTCGAGCGCGGCCCTCGCGGTGTCCAATCGGGTCTTGTACCTGTCGAACTCCTCCCGAGCGATGGCCCTTCGTGACAGCAAGTCATAAGAACGTTTGTATTCTCCCTCCGCCAGTTTCAACTGGCTGTCGTCCTTCGCGATCTCGGTCTTGACCCCTTCCGCCGACTCCTCGTTCGCGGCGAGGGTGGCTTTGTCCTTCGCGAGCTCGGCCTCCAGCTCGACCGTGTCCATCTTGACGAGGACCTGTCCCGCCTCGACCAGGTCCCCTTCCCGCGCCAGGATCTCCTTGATCCGTCCGCCGTACTTGGCGGCGATGTCCACCTGGGTGGACTCGATTCGACCATTCCCCGAGGCGATGCCGGCCGGGAGAGCGTTCTGTTGCGCCGATTTTCGCCACTGCCATGCGGCGGCCGAAGCGGCCGCAACGACCCCGAGCAGGACGACGGTCCAGAGGATCTTGTTCATGGATCATTCTCCGATGCGCCTGGGGCTCAACGGCCGCGTCATGCAGGGGAAGGCCGTTCGAAGACCCGGAGCCGCGCCCCGGTTCGAATCGCGTTCTTACGAAGCCGGCGGCGGGCCGATCAATGATCATCCGCGGCCGTGTCGGCGGCGCGGCCCGCCGTCTCGCCGCCGGGCCGCTCTCCATCTCAAAGGCGATCCATCCCGGCCGCTCGGGATCGGAGAGAACTGGTCTCCCTCGCGGCCGAGACGCCTCGCATCGGCCGACGGCACTCACCGGTTCTTGAGGGACTCGACCCGATCCTCGATGTAGCCCTTGACCTTCTCGAGCTGCTCGGGTGTCAGCACCTCGCCCATGGCCTTGAGCTCCTCGCGGCGGAGGTCCCGCCGTGCGGTCCTCTGGGCCTCGTACTTCTCCGCGAAGGCGGCATGAATCTCGCGGATCTTGCCGCGCTGGTCGTCGGTGAGGCCGAGCCTGTCGGCGACCCCTTGCAGCCGCTCGGCCACGGTCTCGCGGAGCTGCGCGATGGCATCCGGGTCGTTCGGATCGATCTCGATGCCGACGACCACGACCCGATCCTCGCAGACGTCTCGCACCCGGTCGCGCTGGTCGGAGGTGAGCTGCCCGCCGATCGCCTTGAGTTCGTCCTGGAGCAAGGCGCGGCGCTCGTCCGCCAGGCCGCGGAACCGGTCCCGGTAGCCGGCGTGGACCTCGCGGATCTTGCGGCGCTGCTCGTCGTTGAGGCCGAGCTTGTCGGCCGCCGCCTGCAGCCGCTCGGCCACGGACGCCACCACGGCCGCGCGCACCATCCGTCCTTCGATGTAACGCCTCGCCTTCGCGCGCTGCTCGGGCGTCAGTCCCTCGGCGATGGCCTTGAGCTCCGCCTCGACCAGCTCGCGACGCTCGGCTCGATTCGCCCGGTACTTCTCGGCGAAGGGGGCATGCAACTCCCGGATCTTCGCCTTCTGGTCGGCGGTCAAGGCGAGCTTGTCGGCCGCCGCCTGGACTCGCTCCGCCAGCGCATCGCGGAGCGGTGCGACCTCCGGCCAATCGCGCGCGGCGCCCGGTTCCCGCGCCGCTTCTCTCAGATCCTCGACGCACCCTTTCACCATCTCGCGCTGCTCGGGAGTCAGCACATCACGGATGGCCTCGAGCTCCGACTGGAGCAACTCCCGCCGCCCAGCCCGCAGGGCCTCACATTTGTCCGCGAAGGCGGCGTGGGCCTCTCGGATCTTGGTGCGCTGCTCGGTCGTCAGTCCGAGCTTGTCGGCCACGGCTTGCAGCCGCTCGGCCACGGTCTCGCGCAGTTGCTCGAGCGCGGGGCTGAATGGCTTCTGTTCCTGGGCAGGGGCCCGGCCGCCCGTGGCGAGGACCAGCGCCGCGAGGGCCAATCCGATCACGTGTTGCTTTCGCAGGTTCATGATGCATCTCCAGGGAGAGGTTCCGAAACGCATTTGCTGGGACGACACAGCCTGAAGTGAATATCGAACGGCCTGTTGCGACTCTCGGACGCTCGACTCGATGGAGGCCCTGGCCGCCATATCGATGGTCGCCGGGGCTCATCGACTTCAGGCGAGACGACTGGTCCGTTGCAGCCCGGATCGTCGCGAAATCGCGCCGCACCCAGACGCGAACGGTGCCCAGCTCATCCGGGCCTGGCGATTCGCCCCCGGTTTGGGTGCACGCCCGTCGTCATCCTTGATGACCCGATCGATGTCATGGGAGGGACTCAGGCCGCCTCCGGGCGGGGTAGCGAGCGCAGCGCCAGCCCGAGGGCGATCCAGTTGAATCCGCGGAACAGCAGGTTGATCCCCACGAACAGGCCGATCACCCACAGCGCCGAGGCCGGCCACTCCTGCCAGATCATCACCCCGAGGATCACATCGACGATCCCGCCGGCCAGCGACCAGCCCCACGCGGCGAACCGATAGCTCACGGCGGCCACGATCTTGAAGGTCCCGCTGACCATCAGGAAGCACGCCAGTAGCAGCGTCAGGGCCGCCAGCGCGCCGACCGGCGCCCGCAGGAACAGGAGCCCGACGACGATCGACAGCACGCCCGAGAGCAGCTCCAGGAAGAAGCCGCTCCAGCCGCGGCACCAGAACGCTCCCACGGCCTCGGCCGCGCCCCCGAGGAGGAGCAGCACGCCGATCGCCGCGGCCGCGGCCAGCGAGGCGATCGCCACGGAGCCGAGGGCGACGGTGCCCAGGACGACCAACGAGGCGCCCAGGATGACGAACCAGAACCAGTTGCCCCGCAGGGCATCCAACTCGTGGCGCAGTTCTTGACGAAGCGCCGCGACGAGGGGACGACGTTCAAGATCGATACTCATCGGTGGAATCCTCATCCAAGAGATCGACTCGGGCTCAAGTCAACAGAAGGAATGCCCGTACTTTCAGGATGTCCCTTCATGGAAATCGAGCGGATCGTCGTCATCATGGCGGTCGTCCTCCCGGAGTCCGGGCCCCAGCCCTGGTGACCATCCCGGGGCTGACTCGAAGCCCTTGATGCGAGACTGACAGGGTGCGATGCGGGTCGCGGTCCTCGAACGGGTCTTCAGGCCGAACCAGGCGCTGCCCCCGGGCGACCCCGGGGTGACGAGAGACACATGAGACCTTGAGTTGCGGCAGCCAATACCGCGAAGAATGGACCATCACGCCGGGCGATCATCGCGGATGTCCGGGCGTCAGAAGGGTAGGCGCATAAACCAACCTACCCATGCAAGGACGCACGGCTGGGCCATCATGGCGGGTTTGTCGAATCGCCTCTCATCCGCATCCGGCAAGCATAGACACAGACTAATATACCGAAGTCGGAAAACTCCTGTCAAGCAAGCTCTTTTTCCTACTTTGATATCATCCACTTTTGAGAGATCCAGGAGAGAGGGCCATGGCCCCCGGTTCTCGTGTCGCTTTCCCGGCGATCACGGCGTTGCCACGACGCCGACGCTGGGGCGGAAGATCAACACTACGCCGGCCACCCTCATCAAGGCCATGATCTGCGAGGGCGACACGATCTCTGGGCTTGGCGGACATCGTCGCCCAGGGGCCGCCGGCGGCGCGTTCGCCGCGCTCGAGACCGAAGCGCAGCGTCGCCGGCTTTGGCCCGGACGATCGCGCCGTCCGCCGCGGTGGGAATGGGAATACGGAGGTCGGGTGAGGTGCCCCTTGGGATCGGACCGACCGGGGCCCGCCGTTATGATTCGGCGACCCCCTCGGCCTGACGAGGGCAGACGGGATGGATTCCTGCCACCGAGGTTGTAAACCGAGCGCGATCGGGTACGAAAGGCGCATCGACCCTCCGGCGCAAGGCGCGGTCGACCCCTAAGTCCGGCCCAGATCACTGATCCGGCATCTCCACCACCCACTCCGACGGCGCCTCCGCTGGCGTATGGGCCGGACGCAATCCTGGAGAGGTCCCCAGGTCGCTCCAGGTCAGTCGGCCGTGGACGCCGTAGGGCAGGAGGCGGATGCGTCGCCGCGAGGGCTCGACGCGGACCTCGATGAAGCTCTGGTAGAACGGCGCCACGTTGGCGTCGAAGGCGGCCGAGAGCCACTCGGCGGAGAAGGGCCAGGCGCCCATGCGCTTCGTCCACCACCAGGCGGGACGCTTCCAGGCCGGCGTCGTCGCCTCGATCTTCGCGACGACCTGGTCTCGCGTCGGGTAGAACGCCCAGTCGGCCGTCGCCGGCCGAGCGGGCCAGGCGAGCGCGGTCCCGAAGCTTAGGTAGGCGCCGCCGCCGCCGTTGACGAAGTGGTGCGCCGTCTGCGACGAGCCGGTCGGGCGCTCGGCGTAGTATTCCAGGTCGTGGGTGTCGCCGGCCATGACGATCGAGACGTCGTGCTCGCGCAGCAGGGCGTGGAGGGCGGCGAACTCCTCGCTGTCGCCGACGGTGGAGAGGCCGCCGGCGTAGAGCGGATGCCCGAGGATCGCCATCTTCGCCTTGCCGCGCGCGGACCCGAGCGCCGCGGAGAGCCAGGCCCGCTGCGCCGGGTCCAGGCGCCGGGCGACCCCGGTGTCCACGGCGAAAAGGGCGAACGAGTCGGTCTGGAACTGGAAGAAGGGCGCCCGCTGGAGCTGTGTCGGCACGCCGTACTCCTGCTTGAGCCGCGAGGCCGTGGCGATCAGCTCCTCGATCCGCCGGTCGGTGGTGCTGGTGATCCGGTTGTCGATCTCCACCCGGGCGCGCATGGCCGCCCGCGCCGCGTCCGGCTCCAGGAAGGTGGCGGCGAACCCCTCCAGGGCGTCATACCAGTCGTGGTTGCCCGGGATCGCATACAACGGCCTGGCGGTGCCCATGAACGGTAGCCAGAAGTTCGACTCGTAGTTTCTCATCGAGCCGGTCGGGTACACGACGTCCGACGACAGGACGACGAACTTGACCTCGGGGCGCCGGACCACCTCGAGGAAGGCAGCCCGCAGACTGTGCTGCGAGGCGTCGCCCTCGCCGGTGTCGCCGATGACCAGGAACGAGAAGTCGCCGTCGGTGCCCGACGGAGAGACGGCGAACGCCCGCGCCGGCCCCTTCGCGAGCTCCTCCGCCGACACGGCGCCGACCATCGCCTCGCGCCAGGTGTCGGTGCGCTCCTCCGCCCAGGAGTTCCATAGCCCGGCCGCCCAGTTCTCGGTGTCGAAGTACCAGCTGATGCCCCAGATCGGGACGGTAGCCGCGACGATGGCCGCGAGAGGCAGGCCGATCTGGAGGCCCCGACTCAGGGCCGTGCGGACGGAGTAGCGCGCCTGGGTCAGGCGGATCGCGAGGCGGAGCCGGTGCGTGACGAGCGCACCGACGGCCTTCCGCCCCCAGCCGCGCTCCGCCTCGGGCACCTTCAGGCACCAGCCCCAGAGCCGGCGCTCCGGGCCCCGCGTCAGCCGGCGCCACAGCACGCTGCTCGGGATGACGACGACGAACGCCAGGAGCAGGGCGATGGCCAGGTCGCCGAGCGTGGCGAAGCCCGGGGAGACGACGCCGAGGACGGTTCGGTCGAAGCCCATGCGACCGACGTGGATCGCGAACAGGGTGGCGATGAAGCCGAGGACCCAGCCGCGGTCGATCGACGCCCGGGCCGACTCCTCCTCGGCCAGCCGGCGGGCCAGGGCCCGCACCTCCGGGTCCTCCGGGAGTAGCAGGTCGGCGACCGCCGTGTCGCCGGCATCGCCGGCGGTGAACACGGGGGAGAGGAAGATGTTCGCGGCCGTACCGAAGATCCGCGCCGCGCCGGCGGCGGCCACCGTCCACGCCCCCATCGCCCGCCCGCGGAGCACCAGCAGCGCCCCGCAGACCAGGAGGTTGCCGAGACCGGCGGAGATCCAGGCCAGGGCGGACCGGCGGGTGTCCCTGCGGAGGAACGCGCCGGCGAGCTGGCGGACGCCGTCCAGGCCGAACCAGCCAGCGAAGAAGAGGACGATCGCCGTGGAGGCGAAGTAGGGGGCGTTGATGAGCAGGACGCCCATGGCCAGCGTGATCGCGCCCCCGAGCCACGCCGCCCTCCGCCCGGCCTCGGTCGAGCGGCGGAAGCCGTGCGCCAGCTCCAGCACGGCGGCGAGGACCAGCAGCAGCCCCACCCGCCCCTGGACCTCGATCCGCGACAATGGTGTCAGAAGCGCCAGCGCGCTCAGGCCCAGGGCGACCACCCCCAACCCGTTGCGCCACCCCGCGGGGTCCCTCGGCCCGGGCCCGCCGGGCCTCTCGTCCTCGAGTCTCCGCGGCTGCATCGGCGCGGCCATCGTGTCCCCCGTGTTCCGGCGTCGATTCCGCGATGCGCCGTCTGCGCCCGAAGGCGCGATGTGCGAGCTAGCTCACCACCCACTCCCGTCCGTACGGCCTTCCCAGAGGGCCGGGTCGCCACCGGAGTGACGCCCGGCCGCACCAGGTGGCGTGCGAGCTTCCTCACCGGCCGCCGGCCGCGCGGTAACCGGCCGCGGCGCCCATCAGTCGGCCGCCGCCGACACCGCCCCGAGTGAACCCGTAGGTCCAGGTCGGCGCGCCCCCGCAGGGTGATCGGAGGACCTGTGGACAGTCAGCGCCCCGGGCCGAAGCCGCCGACGCCCAGGCCGGGCCGCACCCCCAGCCCGGACGCCGGCCCGCCGAGGCCGCCCGGGTTGTAGCCGGGCCGGCCGAAGTCGTACCCGGAGCCGGGCTGGCCGTAGCCGGGCTGGCCGTACCCGTACCCGCCGGGATAGCCGGCCGTGCCGCCGGCATACCCGCCGTCGTAATATCCCCCGCCAGCCACGCCGTAGCCGCCCCCGGCACCGTAGTAGCCCGTGGAGCCCGTGTAGGTAGACCCCGCCTGACAGTACGTGACGGGCGCGCAGGCCCGACGACGCCAGTGGCACGCCTCCGACGACGTCGTCCACGCGACGAACAGCATCGAGGCGATCAGCAGACTCCCCCTCAAGGTGCGCGTCATGATCCGTTCTCCCCGGGACTGCGTGCGCTCACGAAGAAACCGCAAACGGGCGGTGCAACGCGACGTCGCATCTGTCCCTAGCGCGTCAGCTTAACCTGCCTTAACCTTTAAATCTAGGCAATCTCTCCACATTGACATCTAGCCACCCTTACCACATCACCATGCGGGATGGGACCGGCCACGCGCGCGTGGCCGGTCCATGATTCCGAATACCTTCTACCGCCGGGACCAAGCCAGGGGATCGTTCCTGTCCCCCGAGGCTCGGCGACGTGCACCAGGTCCTGCCTCGGCTCACCAGGCTTTCATGAACCAGAAAATCATACCGATGTCGGCGACTCGCTGATCGGTCACCGGCGTTGGGAGGCCGGCCGGGAAGTACCAATCATTGCCCACGTGAGTGCGGATGCCGGGGGTCAGTGTCACCCGGGTCAGGTTGCCGTTGGAGAAGGGGAAATGTGATGAATGACAATAGAACATTTACCATACCATTACCCAGGAGACAGGGCCATGCGCCCTGGAGCTCGTGCCGCATTCCCGACGATCACGGCGTTGCCACGACGCCGACGCTGGGCCGGAAGATCGACACCACGTCGGCCACCCTCATCAAGGCCATGATCTGCGAGGGCGACACGATCTCTCGCCCAGGCTGGCGTGGTCGCCCAGGGGTCACCAGCGACGAGTTCGCCGTGCTCGCGATCGGCGCGCCGCCCTTGGACCCGCGGGGAGGTATGCTACCGGCTGAAGTCATCGGACCCGACCATCCGATAAATGAAGCAACGGCGTTAGAATGCGCCGTTCCCCTCCAGGCCATCCTCCGGTCCGCCCGTCCACTTACAGTCCGCGACGGCGGCTTGCCCCATAAGGAAGGTGCAAGATGGGTCGCATTTCACCCGCGCTCCTGACGCAGGTCATCGCAACGTTCGCCTGGCTTCTCGTCGGGGCGATGGCGCGCCCGGGAGCCGCCCAGGAGCCGGCTCCCGTCGCCGCGGCGATGGCGCGCCCGGGAGCCGCCCAGGAGCCGGCTCCCGTCGCCGCGGCGATGGCGCGCCCGGGAGCCGCCCAGGAGCCGGCTCCCGTCGCCGCGGCGATGGCGCGCCCGGGAGCCGCCCAGGAGCCGGCTCCCGTCGCCGCGGCGCCCTCCTTCGCCGACGTCGTCTCATCCGAGGAAACCGCCCAGCCTCCGGTTCAGCCGATCGACCCGTCCACCTGGATCGGTCGCTCCGACGTCTACCCGTTCGGTCAGGTGATCCTGGAATCAATCTGCGGCAAACCCGATCCGAACACCTGGCGGCCGTTGCCGTGCTCGACGCTCTTCAGCGAAGGTTGGCTCGAGCCCTGGGTGCCGTCGCCCAGCGGTTCGGGCGGCGCGCCCGACAGGGCTGGATCAATGCCGCGGATGGCAACATTTACCGCCTGTGGTTCTTCACGTTCGCCCAGGCGTTCAACCAGGGCCCGAGGGGCAACGCCTACCTCGGTGCCTACACGATCTTCTTGCCGTTCAGCCGTCGCCTGGACCTGATCATCAACGTCCCCTTCGTGCTCCGCAACAACGCTGGCAGCGGGTTACCCATCATCAGCCCGACCGGGCTGACGCCGCCGTCGAAGGACCACACGACCTTCGGTGATATCTCATTCACGCCCCGCGTCCTGCTGCACGAGACGAAGGACTTCTCGCTCACGTCCGAGATGGCGGTGCTGGTCCCGACCGGCAACCAGCCGATCGCGGGGAAGACCGCCCTGGTCCCGAACGTCGCCTTCTGGAACAATTTCGCGGGCCGTTGGGTGATCCGGGGCGGGATCGGTGACTACATCCCGCTCGGCGGCGGTGGGAAGGACAGTCTGATCAGCCAGCTCGCGATCGGTCAGACCTTGACCGATCATGACGTGCCGCTGTTCGGCGACTTCACCTGGTACGTCTCGGCGGTGGTGAACACCCCGCTTTCCTACGGTCAACATACCAGCGTGACGCTCACCCCCGGCATGCGTACGCACCTGGGACGCGACTGGTATTTCCTGGCCGGTCTGCCAACGCCGTTGACCAATGAGCGAATCGGCGACATCGGCATGATCTTCTGGTTCATGAAGGCGTGGTGAGCTGAGGCGGAACCCGGGGCAGGCCGCCGCGCCGGGGGAATGTTCTCGTCCCCCGGGTTGCGTCGAGATGCGGACATGTCGCGGACCGCGCCGTTGTCTCCAGGCATTATCCCCTCACCAGCCTTGCCGGGGCCTCTGGTCGGCTTCTTGCCCGATCCGGGGTTCGCGACTTATCGTTGGCTTCCACCGAGTGATTACGGACCTAATTGTAGGTCCCATCATGCGCGCTCCGGCCCGACACACTGGCGCAGTGGCGGTGCAGCATCTTATGGACACGGGAGAACACTTCGGGCCGTTGGTTCTTGCGCATCGCCTATCGCAAGACCTCTCGGGCCGTTACCGCGACGCCTCGGCATACACGGCGGCCGCGGCGCGCGTGGCCTCGCCCGCGGGAAGTGAGACGCCCAGGTCGCGGAGGCAGGTCTCCAGCGCGGCCAGCAGCAAGGTCACGCTGCTCTGGCGCGAGCTGTACCCCATCAACCCGATCCGCCACGCCTGACCCTTCTGTGGCCCGAGGCCGCCGCCGATCTCGATCCCCCAATCCTTGAGCAGCCGGCGGCGGACGGCCAGGTCGTCAATCCCGTCGGGGATCTTGACGCAGGTCAACTGCGGCAGGCGGTGCTTCGGGGCGGTCAGCAGGCTCAGGCCCATCGCCGAGAGCCCGGCGTGCAAGGCTCGGCCATTCAAGGCGTGCCGGTCGAACCGCGCCTCCAGCCCTTCCTCCACGACCAGGGCCAGCGCCTCTCGCAGCGCGTAATTCATGCTGATCGGCGCCGTGTGGTGATAGAACCGGTCGCTCCCCCAGTAGCGCTGGATCATCGTCAGGTCGAGATACCAGCTCTGGACCTTCTTCTTGCGGCGATGGAGCGTCTCGACGGCCTGCGGCCCGAGCGAGACCGGTGCCAGGCCGGGCGGACAACTTAGGCATTTCTGCGTACCCGAGTAGACCGCGTCGATCTCCCAGGCGTCGATCTCGACCGGGATGCCGGCCAGCCCGGTCACGGTATCGAGCGCGAGCATCGCGCCGGCCTCGTGGGCGATCCGCGCGATCTCCTCGACCGGCTGCCAGGCACCCGTCGACGTTTCCGCATGGACGATCCCGACGACCTTCGGCCCGACCCGGCGGATCGCCGCCTTCACCTCGTCGGGGTCGAATACCTCGCCATAGGGCCGCTCGATCACCGTCACCTCGGCGCCGGCGCGCCCGGCCACATCCTGCATCCGCGCGCCGAAGACGCCATTGACGCACACCAGCATCCGATCCCCCGGCTCGATCAGGTTGACCACGACGGTCTCCATCCCGGCCGAGCCCGTCCCCGAGACCGCCAGCGTCATCCGGTTCTTGGTCTGGAAGACGTACCGCAAGAGTTCCTGAGTCTCATCCATCAACTCGATGAATTCGGGATCCAGGTGTCCGACCAGGGGCATCCCCAGCGCGGCCAGCACGCGAGGGTGCACGTCACTGGGCCCCGGCCCCATCAACAACCGTGCGGAGGGACTCAAGGGACTCGGTATCGGAGGCGTCGGGAAGGCGGACACTGGGTGGTTCCTTGGGAAGAGTCGCAAGAGACAGGTGGCCAGTGGCAAGTTGAAGACCGGATGGATCGCCGCTGGTTGCGGTTCTCCCGGCCTTACCCATGAGCCGCCAGAAGCTCGGCCGGGCCGGTCCCTGGAGGCGGATCGCCTTCATCCTGACTTGCCACTTGCCACTTGCCACTACGACAAAGACTTCACGATCTCGCTGATGGCCTTGAACTCGGGCCGGTCGGAGCGCTCCGTCCATTCGAATAGGACGGACTCCGTTGACGAGACGACGGCCCCGGCGTGCTCCAGGCGACGGAGGGCGAATTCCCAATCGAGCTTGCGGCGGGCGGCCACGGCGTCGGCCGGGACCTGCACCCGGAAGCCCAGGTCGAGCAATTCCAGCGCCGTCTGCGCGACGCAGACGTGGGCCTCGATCCCCACGACCGTGATGTGGCGGATGTTCCGGCCGTAGAGCTGCTCCAGGAACTGGGGGACCGCGCAACAATGGAAGCTCGTCTTGGCGGACCGCTCCGGCACCAGCTCGGCGACCGCCGGGTTCGTCGGCCCCAGGCCCTGGGGATATTGCTCCGTGCCCCAGACCGGCAGCCCGAGGGCCCGCGCGCCGCGGATCAGGGCCGTCGTGTGGGCCACCACCGCGTCGCGCTCGGGGATCAACGCCAGGAGCTTGTCCTGGAGGTCCACCACCAAGAGTCCGCCATGCTGTGCGGTCAATCGTTGCGTCGGACGCATCGCGTCTTTCGTCCTTTCGTCCTTGAGTCCTCGAGCCGATGGCCCGCCTCGTGTTTCGCCGGTCTGACCGGCTCCTCGCGATGCTACGGACCCTCTCCGGCGACTGTCAAGCGAGCCGGCCGGCCATGGAACCTTCGCTGAGGCCCGCCCATCCCGAAGAACTCTCGTTTCGTGCAGATCCCCCAGACCCGGTAAGTTAACGGTGTTGAAGATTGGCAGCGCGTCTTGCCGGACTTTAGCCCGGCGGATAGGATAAAGGATTGAACCATGATTGGTTTGGCACGGAAGCCAACGCTCGGAACGGATCGGGACGGAGCAAGAGACCTCCTGAGGTAAGGGTGGACCGGCGTGGCTGGAAAGCCTCGACTTTTGGTCATTGATCGCGACACGACGCAGGGGAAGACGTGCTTCGACTGCCTGGCCGACTCGTTCGAGTTGGTGGTCGTGCGGACGATCTCCAAGGCATTGTCGCTGCTGCGCGACCAGAAGTTCGCGGCGGTCTATGTTGACGCGTCGCAGTTGTCGGCGGTGCGCTGGGTCGGGATGATGATCCAGGCGGAGGAGATCCTCGACGCGATCGCCGACGGGGTCGCGGTGGTGGACCCGGATCTGCGGATCATCTGGGCCAATCCCGAGTTCCACTCGCTGACCGATTCGGCGGTCCATCCGGTCGGTGCGCCGTTCTACCAGGCGCTGGGCCAGGCCGAGATCCTGGGGCCCGATCCCTGCCCGTTCACGACGGCGGTGGCCTCCCGGGCGCCGGCGAGCACGGCGATGAAGATGGGTGGCAACCGCTACCTGCGGGTCACCGTCACGCCGGTCTTCGATACATCGAACCGGCTCACGCACCTGATCGCCCTGACTCGCGAGACGACCGACGAGACGCAGCAGCAGCTCAAGGTCAACGCCATCCACAAGGCGGGCGACGAGCTGGCCGACCTCACGCCCGAAGAGCTGGCGCAGATGGGGGTCGAGGAGCGCACCGACCTCTTGAAGTACAACATCGCCCGGCACATGAAGGACCTGCTGGGGCTGGATTTCATCGAGATCCGCCTGCTGGACCGGGCGACCAAGCGGCTGGTCCCGCTCTTGACCGAGGGGATGACGCCGCTGGCGGCCAACCGCGAGCTGTTCGCCCGCAAGGAGGGCAACGGCGTGACCGGCTTCGTGGCGGCGACCGGCATGAGCTACGTCTGTCCCGACACGACCAAGGATCCGCTCTACCTGGAGGGCGCGGCCGGGTCGCGGAGCTCGCTGACGGTCCCGCTGATCTTCCACGGGACGGTCATCGGCACGCTCAACGTCGAGAGCCCGCAGCCCGACGCCTTCGACGACCGCGACCGGCTGTTCATCGAGATCTACGGCCGGAACATCGCCGCGGCGCTGAACACCCTGGAGCTGCTGGAGGCGGAGAAGGTCAGCACGGCCAGCGCCTCGGTCGAGGCGATCAACCGCGAGCTGGCGATCCCGCTGGACGACATCATCACCGACGCCACGACGGTGCTCGACCGCTACGCCGGCCACGACGAGGACATCATCGCGCGGCTGCGGCACCTGCTCTACCGGGCGCGGGAGATCCGCAGCCTGATCCACAAGGCGGGCTCGGCGATCGTGCCGCCGGCCAAGCAGAGCCCGGCGGCCGCCGCGCCCCGGCTGTCCGGCACGCGGATCCTCGTGGTCGACGTCGACGAATCGATCCGCCGGTCGGCCCACCACCTGCTCGGCAGCCAGGGGGCCAGCGTCGAGACCGCCCGCGACGCCCACGAGGCCATCGCGCTGATGCGACAGGCCCCGTACTCGACGGCCCTGGTCGACATCCGGCTGCCCGATCTGGACGGCTACGAGACCTACAAGAGGCTGCGCGAGGTCCAGCCGAACGTGCCGATCATCCTGATGACGGGGTTCGGCTGGGACCCGTCGCACTCGATCGTCAAGGCGCGGCAGGAGGGCCTGCAGACGGTGCTGTACAAGCCGTTCCGGGCCGACCGCCTGATGGAGGCCGTCGAGCAGGCGCTGCGCACCTCGCCGGTGCCAGGTGGCGTGCCCGCGGGCCCGCCGCACGACGGACCTGTGAATCGGGGTTCAGCACCGCCGGATGGACACGCGCCCGGCAACCGGGCCGCGGCCGCGACCCCGTCCTCCAGCTCGCCGGGGGACATCCGACCCTTCGAGGCCTCGCGTCATGAGTCTTGATTGGCCATGGTGGGCCGTCTTTGTCCTGATCGTTCCCGCGGCGCTCGGCCACCTCTGTCACCTCATCCTGGCGGTCAACGTCGTCAGCGGCCTGGGACATCGCGAGGCGGTGCTGGACCGGGTCAGGCTCATCCTGTTCTCCGCGTTCTGGGTCTCGTCGGCCCTGCTCCTCTGGGGGCACTTGCGGACCCCCTGGTGGACGTGGTCATGGCCGCTGTGGAGTTACGCGGCCCTGTGCACGATCTCCGGGTCGGTCATCTGGCCGGTCTCGACGCTGATCATGGCCCTGCGGCGACGGCCCGCGGGGATCGCGCACGCGGCAGTCCACGACCTGGAACTGGCCCCTCCCGGCGAGCGTGACGAGCTGATCGGCGAGGGTCCTGGCGCCTGGCTATTGCGGCTCCCCGGCAACGAGTCGTTCCGCCTCCGCCTGCGCGAGTGGGACGTGGCGATCCCCGGGCTGCCCGAGCCGCTCGACGGCCTGCGGCTGGTGCAGCTCACCGACCTGCACATCGCCCCGTGCTTCCGCCCCGCCTTCTTCGAGCGGGTGGTCGACGCCTGCCGCGAGTGGGAGGCCGACCTGGTGGTCGTCACCGGCGACATCGTCGAGGACGACGCGTCGATCGCGTGGATCGAGCCCTTGCTCGCGCCGCTGGAGGCCCGGCTGGGCAAGCTCGCGATCCTCGGCAACCACGACGAGGACCACCAGCCCGCCGCGATCGTCGGGGAGCTGGCCCGCGCTGGCTTCGAGACCCTGGAGGGTCGCTGGACGACCCTCGACGCCGACGGCGCGACGATCGCCATCGGCGGGACGTCCGCGCCGTGGGGCCCGGACGTGGATTCGTCCGCGATCCCGCCGGCCGACTTCCGCATCCTGCTGAGCCATTCGCCCGATCGCTTCTACCAGGCGGCGCGGTGGGGCGTCAACCTGATGCTCTCGGGCCACAACCACGGCGGCCAGATCCGGCTGCCCCTGGTCGGCGCGGTGTTCATGCCGAGCATCTACTCGCGGCGGTTCGACCGCGGCTTCTTCCGCCGCGGCCGGACGCTGATGTACGCCAGCGACGGCATCGCCGGCAAGCACCCTGTGCGCTACGGCTGCCCGCCCGAGGTCACTCGGTTCGCGCTGCGGCCGGCACCGGCACCGCAGGCGTCCGAAGCCTCGGAAGGCGTGGCCATCGGCGCACGGAGAGGCCAGTCGGCCGGCACGATCGGGTTCGGGGTCGAGCGTGACCAGTATCCGGATGACATGTGAAAGAGCCGCAGAGACCTGGATGAGGATCCCTCCGCGCGACTGTCAAATATAGACACGCCGGTTATAGACATACCACTCGACCAGCAGCACCCCCAGCACCAGGAGGGCGAAGTACCACCAGATGTCCTTGGTGACGTCCGGAGGCTTCTGGGTGCCGGTGACGGGGGTGTAGCCGATCTTGATTTTGTACGACTCGCGCTGGCTGTCGGGCGCGCCTTCGGGCACCAGCCCGCGCGGGGCGAGGTCGCTCTCGCGGAAGTCGAACAGGTTGACCGAGAACGGCAAGCGGCCGTTCGGCTCCCAGCGCCAGGTACACGCCGGTCTTGCCGGCGTCGTTGTAGATGAACGTCCCCTGGGGTGAGCGGGGCACCCTCACGCCGGCGCGATCGGCCGAGTCGACCGCGATCTCCTTGGCGATCGTGTCGGCGTGCAGGACGACCGGCCGGCCGGGCTGCGCCACCTCGTCGCCGCCCCCCTCGCGGACGTTCCCCAGCGCCTGGATGCTGTTGAGGATGAACAGCGGGAAGCTGATGAAGCGGAACCACGTCGTGTTGGGCGTCGGGCCCTCGACCAGCGGGAACGTGACGACCGCGTCGGTGAACCCCTCGCGCGGGGCCAGGAAGGCCAGCGCGCCCTGGTTGCTCTGAATCAGCTCCTTGGCGCCGGGGGGCAGCTCGACGACCTTGGCCGACTGAATAAAGATCAAGGAAAGGTCGCGGACGTACTGCATCATCGGGTGCGCGATGTCCCAGTCGAGCACGACCGGCAGCTGGACCTCCTTGGCCTTGGCGTACGCCGGGCCGGGGGGGAAGACCCCGAAATAGAGCGCATTGGCTTCGGGGGCTGCGTCGGGCTTGACGCCGTCGTAGATCACCAGGTCGTAGCGGCCGCCCTTGATGTCGTGCGTCACGGCCTCGGCCTTGGCCTCGTCCGGCGTCATGATGGCGACGTCGGCGCGCTCGGCCACCAGCGGGGTCTTCAAGGTGTCGGCCAGGTACCGGTTGCCCGCGGTGATCGTCAGCACCTGCGCCTTGCGGGTCGTGCCGACCACCGTGAACGCCCGGTTGTCCACGTCGAGCGCGTCCTTGACCGTGAGCCGCACCTCGAACGGGGCCAGCCCGGGGTCGGTCATGTCGAACTTGAACGCCTGGTCGGTCTGCGGGGGGATCTTCAGCTCGATCGCGTCGACCAGCTCGCCGGCATCGCCCGGGTTCTCGACCGCATGGCGATAGAGCTGCGCCTCGGTGGCGACCTCCTCGGCCCGGAAGTTGTGCACGCGGCCGAAGAGCTGGTAGACGTCGGACTTCTCCTCGTCGC
Organism: uncultured Planctomycetota bacterium; assembly: GCA_963815795.1. Taxonomy (GTDB): domain Bacteria; phylum Planctomycetota; class Planctomycetia; order Isosphaerales; family Isosphaeraceae; genus JAKAUH01. Next base: position 1,507,375 of record CAWFIC010000019.1, read on the forward strand.
GGCGGGACTGGAGCGCCACGATGGCCACGTTGTCCGAGGGGTTCCGCACCCGCGTCCTGTCGTCGGTCGGGCCGCCGCTGCTGCCCTCGGCGGGGGAAGAATACGGCGGCGGAGGCGGCCCGATCACGACGACTTCGGGCTCGAGGTTGCCCAGGCTGAAGCCCTCGACGTCGGCGAAGCCGCCGTCGGTGTAGATGAACAGCTTCGGCGTGACGACCGACGAGGCGACGATCCCCTCGCCGATCTGCTTGGAGGGATTGGCCAGCCCCGCGGCCACCTGCAGGCCCTCGCGCAGCGACGTGGTCGCCTGGCTCGGCTCGATCGAGTCGATCCGCAGCTTGAGCACGCTACGGTCGCCCGTGTAGTTCGACACGACCCGCGCCGTATCCGAGAAGGCGATCACCATCGCCAGGTCGTCGGAGTCCATCTCATCGACGATCTTCTTGGCCGCCTCCCTGGCGCGGGCCAGGCGGCTGGGCGGGACGTCCCCGGCCGACATGCTCGCCGAGTTGTCGATCATCAGGACGAACCGCTGCCCGGTCGCGCCGGATCCCTTCATCTGCGGGCCGGCCAGGGCCAGCATCGCGAGCGCCACGGCCAGGAGCTGGAGGAACAACAACAGGTTCCGCCGCAGCCTCTGGAACAGGCTGTTGACGTGCAGGTCTTCCAGGCTCCGCTGCCAGAGCAGCGTGCTCGGCACCCGGACCGGCCGCCGCCTCAGCTTGAGGAAGTACAGCGCGATGATCCCAACCGGCACGCCCGCCAGCACCGACCACGCGGCCAGGCCCAGCGGCGTGCTCAACTCGATCGGGAAGCTCATCTGACCGAGCCGACTCCAGAAGCTACCCATGACACACCTTTCAGAGTGGCAAGTGGCAAGTGGCAAGTCGCAAGTGAATTCCACAACCTGCGACGCTCAGAGCTCCTGCTCCCGATCCCGCACGCCCAACCGCTCGCCCCTCCGGCGACGCACCATCGTGTAGAGCAGGTATGCCACCAGGGCGCCGCCCACTCCGAAGAACACCCACGGACTCGTGATCGCCCATTGATTCATGACAGAACCGTCTGTTCTTCACTTGCCACTTGCCACTTGCCACTTGCCAGTTGCCACTGAAGATGTCATTTCACCAGCCCGCGTTCCCGCAAGTAGTTGAGGATCAATTTATCGAACGGGTACCGATTGGTCGTGAAGATATAGGTGATGCCCCGGCTGGTGCACCATTCCTTGATGCCGCCGACGAAGGCGTTCAAGGTGTCCTTGTAGCGCTTCAAGAGCGGGGCGCTGACGGTGATCTCGGCGAGGTCGCCGTCCTCGGCGTCGACCAGGCGGAGGTCGCCGACGAGCTCGGGGTTGACCTCCTCCTGGCTGAGGACGTGGACGACGTAGATGTCCATGTTGCGGGCCAGGAGGTAGCGGAGGGCCTCCTGGTAGCCGCGCTTGTCGAGGAAGTCGGAGATAACCACGACGACGCCCTTGCCGGCGTGACGGATGGCGAACTCGCGGCACGCGGCGGTCAGGTCACCCGTGCCCGTCGGCTCCAGTTGCTCCAGGTACTGGATGACCCGCCACATCTGCGACCGGCCGCGGATGCCGTGCAGACCCTGCTCGAGCTTGGCGCTGAAGGTGTCAACCAGCACGCGATCGTGGTTCACCAGCCCGATGAACGCCAGCGCCGCCGCGACTTGCTTGCCGTATCGCAGCTTCGACGGGGAGCCGAAGTCCATCGACAGGCTGGTGTCCAGCACCGTGTAGACGTGCAGGTCCTCCTCTTCCAGGAACAGCTTGAGGAACAGCCGATCGAGCCGGCCGTAGACGTTCCAGTCGATGTGCCGCAGGTCGTCGCCGACCGTGTAATTGCGGTGCTCGGCGAACTCGACCGACGACCCCCGGCGCTTGCTCTTCCGCTCGCCCTTCATCCGGCCGACGAAGATCCTGCGGCTGACGAGCTCGAGCTGCTCCAGCTTGTGGAGGAAGACCGGGTCCAACAGCGGGCCCGACTCCGGATCGCCGCTCGTGGACCTCGGCTGATCGTCGCCGATGGCGGTCGGGCTGGATGATGCAGAAGCGGCCATTTCGAGTCCTCAATCTCCCTGGTAGGGTGGGTGAAACCCACCGTATTCCGACGCTTCCTGTCGGTGGGTTTCACCCACCCTACAAGCATTCATCCGATGTGATCGGAGATCCAGAACAGCGACAACATCAATGCCATGGCGATGCCCAGTCCCACCAGCCAGGGCACGAGCGCGGCCACGAAGATCGTCCATCGCGCCCTGAGGCCCAGCGGCCGGCATCGGTGCAGGAAGCCCAGCGCCGTCAGCCAGCACTCCAGGATCACCAGCGTGCCGGCCGCCGCCGTGGCGATCGCCAGCGCCGGCTCGGTGCGCCACGCCGCGATCGACGCCCCGAACACCACGGCACACAGCCCCACCAGGCACATCAAGTCCCCGGTCGTGAAGATCAAGGGCTCCCGCTTGGGCGGGGTCCACTCCTGCTCGAGTGCCGGGGGGGGATCGTAGATGTCGTGCATCTTCTCTTGCCCGTTGTCCGTTGTTCGTTGTCAACCTACCGCTCTCTTTGCCCTCGCCGCCCCGCTTCGAATGCCCGTCTCTTGGGCCGGCCTCCGCAGTCCGCTTCCCAACAACGGACAACGGACAACGGACAAAGAGATCACGCCGCCTGTGTGGAAGCCTTCTCCGGCACGGCGTCGAGGACCTTGAGCAGGACCTCGTCGGGATCGATCCCCTCGGCCTGGGCCTCGAAGTTCAGGAGGATGCGGTGCCGCAGCGCGGGCAGATAGACGCGGCGCAGGTCCTCGAAGCTGATGTTGTACCGGCCGTCGAGCAGCGCGCGGACCTTGGCGGCGAGCACCAGGGTCTGCACGCCGCGAGGGCTGCTCCCCCACCGGACGTATTGATTGGTCGCGCCGGCCGCATAGGGGCCCTTAGGATGGGTGGCCAGCGACAGCCGGATGGCGTAGTCCTGCACGTGGGGCGCGACGATCACGTCGCGCACCAGCGCCTGGAAATGCAGGAGCGTCGGGCCATCCATCACCTTCTGGGCGCTGGGCGCTCGCCCCGGGTGGTACGGTCGAGGATCGTGCTCAGCTCATCGCGGGTCGAGTAGCCGACGATCAGCTTGAGCAGGAACCGATCGAGCTGGGCCTCGGGCAGCGGGTAGGTGCCCTCCTGCTCGATCGGGTTCTGCGTGGCCATGACGAAGAACGGCTCCTTGAGCCGGTGGATCGTGCCGCCGACGGTGACCGAGTGCTCCTGCATCGCCTCCAGGAGCGCCGACTGGGTCTTGGGCGTGGCCCGGTTGATCTCGTCGGCCAGCACGATCTGCGAGAAGATCGGACCCGGCTGGAATTCGAAGACCCGGCGGCCGTCGGGCAGCTCCATCACGACGTTGGTGCCGATGATGTCCGCGGGCATCAGGTCGGGGGTGAACTGGATGCGGTTGAAGTCCAGGTCGACCGCGTCGGCCAGGGTGCGCACCAGCAGCGTCTTGCCCAGCCCGGGCACCCCTTCGAGCAGGGCATGACCGCCGATGAACAGGCACGTCAGCACCCCGTGCACGATCTCGTCATGGCCGACGATCACCTTGGCGATCTCGGCCTTCACCTGGTCGTACGCCGTGCGGAACTCCTCGGCGCGGGCTTCCATTGAATCGGCGTGAGTCGTGGCCATCGACGACGGTCCTTTCCATGTAGGTCAGGCTTTCCAGCCTGACGGATAGGCGACGTCAGGCTGGAAAGCCTGACCTACGCAAGAGGCCGCGTTACGGTGTCTTGTCCTTGTTGTCCTTCTCCCGCTCTTCCCAGACGCGCTGCTTGGCCTTGAGGAGCCGATTGGTGTAGCTCTCCTTCGCGGGCTCCTTGGGCGCGTCGGCCATGCCGGGGCTCTTGCGCTCGGCCGGCCCGGCCGGTCCGCGCGGCGCCCCGCCCTGGAGCAGCAGCTCGTCGACCAGCCCGGATGAGGGCGCGGCCGGGAACAACAGCGGCGAGTCAACCGGCTGATCGGCGGAGGCCGCCGCCGAGCCTCGGGTCCGCTCGAGCTGCTCGTCAACCTCGGCCTTGCGGCTCTTGAGCTTCTCCATGTACTCGCTGGCCGGGGCGACCTCCTGGCCGCGGAGCTTCCGCCACTCGTTGACCGCCAGCTCGCGGATCCGGTCCACGTCCAGCGCGATCCGGCGGACGGCGACGTCGCCCAGGAACAGGCAGGCCGCCAGCCACAACAGCGCCGGCCAGAGCGGCGCGAACGAGCGGGGATTGACCAGCCCCGGGTCGCGGCGGAAGTGGTCGATCCCGCCGACGGTGTGGGGCAGGTCCACCCGGCCGTCGGGATGGAACTTCCAGTTGACCACCTGGCCGTCGGTCAAGGTCGCCAGGGTCTCCAGCGTGGTCGGGTTGCTCCGCAGCTCGCGGTACTCGTCGGAGTACGGGACCGACACGCCCGAGGAGATGATGCCCTGCACGTTGTCCGCGCCGTGGTAGCCCAGGGCCACGAAGTAATTGCCGCTGGCGTCGGCGTTGTCGATGGTCGCCTCGTACCGCCCCGGCGCGGTCTGCACTAGCTCGATCGACGAGCGCTTCAGGTTCGGGTCGACCACAGTCCCCTGGACGCGGAGGAAGTTGAGGAACTCGTTCTTCTTGTCGAGCGCGTCGACGACGACCTTGATCCGACCCTGATCGCGGCGGATGTTCAGGTTGAGGTTGCCGCGGTCGGCCGGCGCATCGACCAGCGGACGACTTGTGACCAGAACGCGGCGAAGTTCTGCCAGTCGGGCCAGCCCTTGGCCCAGCGCCGGCCGGCGTCGCTGGTGAAGGCGACCGATCGGCCCAGGCCGTAGGTCCAGTGCGCCAGCACCGGGTTGGTCTGGCCGGCCGGCTGCGGCGAGATGATCGGGATCTCGACCAGCTCATTCTCCTTGGGCGAGGTCAGCACCAGCCCGGCGATCCCCGGGTACTGCTCGGGCAGGCCCATGATCGGCTCGGTGATCGGGTAGTTGACCCTGGGCGCCCAGGGGGGATTCTGCTCGAAGATCAAGGGGCGCGAGATCGACCGCGCCTCCTTCTGGTAGATCCGCGGCAGCGCCCGCGGGTTGGTGACATTGTAGAACCGCCCCTTGGTCCGGTTGGCCAGATTGCGCATCACGCTGATCGCGCCGGGGTCGTTGCCGTGGGCGGCGGTCAGGACCGCGGTCACGGTGATCTTGCTGGCGGCGAGCTGGCTGATCACCCGCGAGCTGGGCGGCGTCGGGTCGCCGTCACTGATGACCACGATGTGCTTGCTCATCGCGTCCTTGACGGCGTTGAGCCCCTTCATGGCCATCTGGAGCGACGGGTCGAAGTCGGGCATGTCGCCGGGCGTCATCCGGTCGACCGCGCGGAGCATGCTGCTGCGGCCCGATCCGATCGGCCGGAGGGTGAACAGCCACGCCTCCTGGCCCTCCCAGTGGAGCATGCCGGCGTAGTCGTAATTCGACAGCGAGCTGATCGCGGCCTTGGCCACCACCTTCTGCCAGTAGTTCCCTTCGGGGATCTCGCTGGCGTGCATGATCAGGACCATCGCGCCGATGCCCTGGACCTTCAGCGCCTTGATCTGCATGTCCACCGGCAGGGCCTTCTCGACGGGCGTGTTCATCCAGCCGCCGGCGCCGAAGCTGTCCGGCCCGCCGATCATGATGAGGCCGGCGCCCATGTCGTGGCAGTTGGCGGCCAGGAGCTCGTGCTGGCTCTCGGTGAAGGCCTCCTTGGGGACGTTGGCCAGGATCACCGCGTCGTACGGCTGGAGCTGCGCCAGGTCGGTCGGCAACGTGTCGCCGCCGAGGCCCGTCGAGCCGTCGATCCGCGGGCCGACCAGCACCTTGACCTCGATCTCCTTGTCGCGGAGGGCCTGGACCAGCTCGGCGTGCTCGCCGGCGGTGCCCTCGATCAAGAGCACCTGGGCCTTGCCCCGCACGTGGGTGAAGCCCTCGGCACGGTTGTTGATGGCCCGGCGGTCGCCGCTGCCCGCCTCGGGGATGAACTGGGCGCTGAAGGTGTAGAAGTTGGGATCGTTGATGAGCTGCTTGAGCGTCTTGACGTTGATCCCGCGGTCGAGCTCGACCGGCTCAGGCCGCTCGTTGCCGGCGGCCGGCTGCGGGGCGCCGTCGGACTTCTGGAAGATCTGGAGCGTCCCGCGCGTCGGCTCGCTGGCGCGGATCACCACGCTGATGTTGACCGTCTCGCCCTTCTTGACGTCGGGCGGGATCGAGACCTTCTCGACCAGCACCTCGCGGTCGTAGAAGTACTCGATCGGCAGGACGTTAACCTGCACGCCCAGCGACTTGGCGATCAGCGCCTGCTCCAGCAGGTTGCCGCGGTTCTCGTTGCCATCCGAGAGGACGACCATCCGCCGCGCGGTGTCCTCGGGGAAGGACGCCAGGGTCAGTTTGACGGCCGCGCCCAGGTCGGTGTTCTCGGGGTCGATCGTGTTCTCGATCCCCATCAGGTTGAGCTCGCTCGGCGCCGGCGGGACCTCGACCCTGGGCTCGCGGCCGAAGACCACCACGCCGGCCATGTCGTCCCGCCGCCGCTTCTTCGACGCCTCGGTCGCGTAATCGAGCGCCGCCTTCTGATGTTCCTTGGGGATGCTGTTGGACGCGTCGACCAGGAACATCGTCGTCAGGCGGTCGGTGACCCGCACCGACTGGAGCTGCGCCAGCGCCAGGATGATCAGGGTGATCACCGAGGCGCGGAACAGGATCGCCAGCGCGCGGCGGACCGGTCCCAGCCCGGCGAGGCTGCGGTAGCTCATCCACACCAAGGGTGGGATGAGCAGCGGGATCAGGATCAGCCACCAGGGGTTGCCCACCGTGATCGACCATCGGCCCAGCATCATCGCCTGGTCCCCCTTACATCCGGAACCGCTGGACGCGGTGATTGTTCGAGTCGACGACCGAGACGTATCCCTCGCGATCGACGGCCAGGGCATACGGGTTATAGAGCTGCCCCGGCTTGGTCCCCGGCGTGCCCCAGGTGCCCAGCGGCTTGCCGTCGAGGGTGAACTTCTGGACGCGGTGATTGGCGTACTCGCAGACGTACAGGCAATGGTCGGGCCCGATCGCCAGGTCGTACGGATAGCTCATCTCGCCCGGCCCGGCGCCCCGCGAGCCCCAGGAATTCAGCAGCTTGCCCCGGGTGTCGAAGACCTGGATTCGGTGGTTGCAACTGTCGGCGACGAAGAGGCGATCCTGCTCGTCGATGGCGATGGCCCGGGGCTTCATGAACTCGCCGGGCTCGTAGCCGTGACCGCCCCACTGGCGGAGCCACTTCCCCTCGGGCGAGAAGACCTGGATGCGGTCGTTGTCGCCGTACTCTGAGACGTAGAAGTTCCCCTCGCGGTCGATCACCACGTCGGTCGGATAGCCGAACCGGCCGGGCGTCGTGCCCTGCACGCCGTCGCCGATCTGGAACAGCAGCTCGCCCTCGGGCGAATAGACCAGCACCCGGTAGAAATGGGTGTCGGCCACCAGCAACCGCCCGTTCCGGTCCACGGTCAACCCGCTGGGACCATCGACGTTGAACTCGGGTGTCCGCCACCCGCGGAGGTAATGGCCGTCGCGGTCGAAGACCTGGATGCGGTCGGTCAGGTCGGCGAGGTAGAGGTGGTCCTCGGCGTCGAACGCGGCCACGCGCGGCTTGTGCAGGCGTCCGGCCTTGACCCCGTGCACGCCCCAGACCAGCTCGGGCGCATACCGGGACTTCAGGTCGCATCCGGCGGCGAGGGAGAGCAACACCCCCACCACCGCCAGCCGGCGGACGGTCCTCGCGCGATCGACGTCCCCCGATGCTCGTCTCACGGAAGCGTTCCCCGGGCTGTCTCGCGGCTCTGGATGCAGAGGGGCGAACACGTAGAATCTAATCAGACGGCGGCCTCGGACGCAAGTCGTAGGTTGGTCCGATTTCCGATTTCCTTCGTTGGTGGCGAGGAGGCCGGTTGATGGCCGAATGGGTCGCGGTCTGCCGGCTGGATGAGATCAAGGAGGGTCGGGGCGTCTCGCGCGACGCCGCGGGCCTGCGGGTGGCGATCTTCCGCAGCGGCGGCGAGGTCGTCGCGATCTCCGGGCGCTGCCCGCACGCCAACGGTCCGCTCGGCCTGGGCTGGATCGAGGACGGGGAGGTCGTCTGCCCGCTGCACCATTGGCGGTTCCGCCTGGCCGACGGCCGCTGCATGACCGTCCGCGGCAACTCGGTGCACCGGTTCCGATGCGAGGTCCGCGGCGACGAGGTCTGGGTCGAGGTCTGATTCGGACGGGGCGCGGGCGCGGGATGCGGGGTGCGGGAAGACGCAGTCTGGCCGCCTTCCTCCCCCTTGCCGGCCTCGAATCCCTCATCCCTATCCGGAGCGTTGGGTTCGTTCCGCATCCTTTCCCAGCCCATTGTCGCAACGTGGGTTGCGGCGACGTTTCGGGGTGTAGGGTGGGTGAAACCCGCCGAGGACAAGGCCGGACACCCGGTGGGTTGCACCCACCCTACCAAGTCACCATCGGCAGCGGCCCGAAACGCCCCCGTCGGCGGGGTTTCGGGCCCGGAGCCGGGATCGGCGTTGGGTTCGTTCCGTACTTTTTCACAATTCGTGGCTTCTCGTGGGGTTACGGCGAGATTCTCGGCCCGTTCCTGACGCCTGACGACGGCGGCCGGCCGCCGCCGGACTACTGTCAGGTGGTTGATCGTCCGCAGCAGCGATCCCAGCAGGCGACTCTGCAGCCGCAGCAGCCGACGCCCGCCAGGGCTGGGATCGAACGCCAGCCGATCCGACGCCATTGCCACCCGTTCGCGCTCCGCATGCATGGCCGCCCGCGCTCGCAGTTCGATCACCACGCCATCCACCATCCAGAGCAGCCATTCCCGCGCGGCCTCCCGGTTGGGCGGCGCCTGGCCCGTCAGACCCCGGCCGGCCATCCGCTCGACGAAGTACTCGAACTCGCAGTCGGCCATCTCCCGGACCTGGTCGGCGAACACCTGCGCGTCCTTCTCGCCCAGGATCACGCAACTGAAGTAGATCGTGCGCACGGTCGGGTCGTCAACCGCGTCGGCCGGCAGCTTGGCCAAAAGCCGCACGGCGCGGAGCCGCTCCTCCGGTTGCCAGCCGTTGTTCTGTTCCAGGGCCGTCAGCAGGTCGGCCCATCGGTCCAGCAGCCAGGCGCAGCCGGCGGCGGTGGACTTGAGCCGCCGGAGGAGTCGTTCGGGATGGGCCGGGTCGTCGGGCGGGATCGGCATGCGGAACCGCTTCCGGGCCAGTTTGGCCTGGGCGGTGGGCAGGTCGAAGATGGGGGTGAGGGCGGCGAATTCGGTTTGCCGCAGCCGCACCAGCCGGGCGTGGATCTTGGCCAGGTTGTACTTGGGCGGCGTGGGGTCGGCGAGCAGTTGGTCCCCGACCCAGGCGGCCTCGGCTGCCGCGGCCGTGGCCTGCTGCCGTTGGTATTCCGGGGACTGGAGGAGCTGGATGCGTTCGACCAGGTGCGCGGTGCACACGCGGTCGGCCCTGTCGAGTTGCCATGACAGACGGACGGCCTGCTCGAGCAGTGATTTCTCCAGCGGGTCGCGGGGCGGGTACACTGCGGTCCAGGCGTCGAAACGGTCCCGGTAGTCGGATTCGTTCTCGCCGGGCAGGATCAGTGTCAGGGCATCCAGGAAGTGCTTGAGGGCGTTCATCCGCGATTGCGCCTTTCCGCCCGCGGACTTCGGCCCCGTGCTTTTCCTGGCGTTCCGGGGGTTGGCCTTGTTCCGCTTCGCGCTCGTCATCGCTCGCCTCCCCTCGCGGGCCTTTTTTCCGGATGCTCCATCGCATCCTCATTCCCAGCCATCCGTCAACCATCGCCGTCCTCTTCGAGCCGAGATCCCCTCTTCTGGTACATTATAGAAAGCTCCAGGTAGTTTAACAAGGCATTCTGGCGGATTCTCTGGATTCGGGATTCCGAACCCGTGGTATCGCGGCCTTCTGCCGGTCGTGCGGTGCCCGGAATGGCGGAACCTCCGGCGCGGCGTAGCCGTAGCGGAAACGCAATGTTTCGGATGGCTCGTCGAATGAATATCGTATGACCTCAACACCGCAAGACGGCGGCATGCTTGCAATCGGTCTCGATTTCATTGTGGGTGTTTTATGATCATCAAAAATAAAAGCTCATTTGTGGTTTTGGCGCTCAGCATCATGGCCGTCGTCGCGGTCGTTTCCGCCCTGCTGTCGGCCCGGTCGCGTCGAGGCGTCACGCAGGAGGACTTCGAGCGGCTCGAATCGGGCATGACGCGGGCGGAGGTCGAACGCCTGCTCGACGGGCCGCCGCGAAACGATCTCAGGTACTCTTCGATCATCTGGCTTCCGCAAGCGACGGGGAAGCGAATCTCGCACACGGTCGACCCCGTATCCCCGCCGTTTGAACTGTTCGTGCACGAGGAGAAGCCGAAGAACAGTCCGCAACCTGTGCGGAATAACTCGGCCCTGGACTTCTTCCCGCAGGAAACCGCGAACCATGGTCATCAGGCCGTGTGGATCACGAGGACCGGACTGATCGCCGTGGAGTTCGGGCCGGATGGGCGACTGCGGCATAAATACACCTCGACGGTCCATGAGCCCGTCCCGCCATCGCTGATCAACTGGCCGGCACCGAAGTCGAAAAGGGTCCGCCGGTCTGTCGGTTTCTAGGTCATCGTCGGCGTGCCGGAACGGGGATCACCCAAGAGGAGGACCACATCCCTGGTGAATGCGTGGGGCTGATGAGGAGCCAAGAGCGTTTCATCATGATCGGTTGCTGACCCCTTCATTCCCGACCCGACTACTCCCCTGCGGCATGCCGCCCCGGTTTCTTGGATGACCCCCTGGACACGGGCGTTCGGCCAGCGTCCAATACTGATTCAGGATAGCCGGACGACGTCGTCGGCGCCGAGGTCGGCGCTCATCGGGGAAATCCTGATTGACGAGATGGGGTCGGGACCGGGAAGTTGGAGTCGGCACTTGACCTCCTCGTTCGCCCCAACGAGGGACCGAGGCGGGGCCGCTTTTCGGATGCCAAGTCAGGTGGGCGACGGGCGTCTCGCCGTGCGGCACCGTTTCTCGACTCACAACCATTTCGCGGTGTCGCCCGGCTTTGCAAGACCAAACTCGGCAGAAACCTATTCACATGCCAGACGTGGAGGTTGCCAACGTGGGGATGACCGGCAATACAGGCTTCTGGTCGTCCGCTTGGCTCGCCCTCCGCGGTCTCCTGTGGACATTCTTGGTTCCGGGTGTCGTCGCGGGCTATGTGCCGTGGAGATTCTTCGGGCTCGGCCGGGCGCGGGCTGACGTGTCCAGCCCGGCGCACGTTCTCGGTTTCATGAGCCTCGGACTGGGTGCGCTGCTGCTGGCCGTTTGTATCTTCGAGTTCGCCCGGAGCGGGCGTGGTACGCTGTCGCCGGTGGATCCACCCCGCCGATTGGTCGTTCGTGGGCTCTACAGATATGTCCGTAATCCGATGTATCTGAGCGTCACGACCATTCTCCTGGGCGAGGTGTTGTTGACCTGGTCGCCGGCGCTCGCCTGGTATTGGGCGATCTGGTTCTTCGGCGCCAACCTCTTCGTCATCGGTTACGAGGAGCCGACGCTACTTCGGCGCTTCGGCGGGACATACGACGAATACACGCGACGGGTCCCACGCTGGATTCCGAGGTTTCGCCCGCGCGAGAATCCGGGCTGAATCGGTCCCACCGGCCCTTGCGTCCCGTCACGTGCGAGAGTCTTCCTGGAAGCGCGATTCTCGGCCTCAGCTCGCGACGAATCGCCAGTGGAGAAACGGCCGTGACACGAACCCGGTTGCGGATCGGCCATATCATGGTCCTCGCGGCCATCATCGCCTTCGATGGCCTGTTGGTGCGGGAGATGGACCAGTCTCACGTCGATTCCGCCGACATGGAGTGGTGCCTCGCAGGTATCCTCCCGATGGCGAACGTCCTGGCCATCGCGATCGATCGCCTGGTCGTCCTGAAGTCGCGTGAATCCCGCCCGTTCTGGTTGGGCATCGTCTACTTCGGCGCCGCGGCCCTTGTGGTTTCCACCATACTCGCCTGGTACGTCCCCGAGGCAGTCCGCTATCCGATGAGAGCGCTGGTCTATCCGATTTTCGTAAGACTGGGGTCGCCGGAGGGCCTCAGCCCGCTCTTTGTCGCCGTGCCAGCCGCCTTCGTTCAGTTGCCTCAGATGCTGCTGGGGCTCATCGGTGGCCTCGCCTTCCGGAGATTCGGCGTCGCGCTAACCGCGGTCCGTTGACCTGGTCGTGGGTGAGCTCAAAGGGGCCAGGACCCGACTCCGACCATCATTGGTGCCGGTTCCGTGTCTCAGCCCAGCGGGATCGGCCGGTCAGGGTCGCACAACGAGAGCCGAGGTCAAGGGAATGACCTCCGGAAAGGCCGTCGGCGGGGTCGGGCTTCGGCGGGGCGTGCTCCGAAGGGCTTCAACCGGCGACGAGACGAGCCCGCGTGTGCTCGGCCTCCTCGACGGGCGTGACGCCGAAGAGCCGCTTGAACTCCCGGCTGAACTGCGACGGGCTCTCATACCCGACCGCCCTCGCGGCGGTGCTCGCGTTGTACCCGTCGTGGGCCATGAGCCTCCTGGCCTGGTCGAGGCGGATCCGCTTGAGGTACTGGAGCGGGGAGCTGGCCGTCACGAGCTTGAAGCTGTGGTGGAAGGCCGAGACGCTCATCCCCGCCCGCCTGGCCATCTCCTCGGCGCCGAGCGGCCTCGCGTACTCGGCGTGGATGTACTTCAGGACCCGGGCGATGCGGGTGAAGTGGTCGTCCCGGCTGGCCAGGGCGCGCAGGGCCCCGCCTTGCTCGCCTCGTAGCACGCGGTAGACGATCTCGCGGACCGTCTGGCGGCCGAGCATGAGGCTATCGAGCGGGGACTTGAGGCACTCGAGGAGCCGGATGACGGCCCCGCCCAGCTCCTCGCTCATCGGGGTCGTCGAGATGCCCCGCGGCGTCGGACCGACCGGCGGCAAGGGCTCGTCCATCTCCAGCAGCATCTCGCCGAGCATGGTCGGGTCGACGTTGATGGCGACCAGGAGCAAGGGCTCCTCGGGGCTCGCCGCCCACTCGCACTCCGCCGGGAGCGGCACCGACAGGACGAGGTAGTTGAACGGGTCGTATTGATAGACCTTGTCGCCAAGATAGCCGAGCTTCCGGCCCTGGCCAACGACGACGATGTTGGGCTGATAGACCACCGGGGTACGGGGCGACGACCGCGACCTGCGGGTCACCTCGACGCCTTCGACCGGCGTCCGATGCGTCCCCTCATGAACGGCCACCTCGTCAAGGAGGCTGGCGAGCCGCTGGCGAGTGTCCTTCTGGCCGTCCATCTCGTCCTCCGGTCTTGCTGGGGCATCCAGAGGATCAGGTTACGAAGTTCGGCATGCCGTGGATAGTCTTCCTGGTCTTGAACAGGATTAGGCAAGCCTTTTGGAGGAACGTTCCTTTCCGTCTCCGGGTCGCCGGCCTCTAATAAACCTCGGAGGGCGGGACGGGGAAGCAACATGAGCGAAGGGTCAGGCGAGTCTCCCCCCGGCCCTCCGACGGAGGGATATATGCAAAAGCGAAAACTCGGAAACGGCGACCTGGAAGTCTCGGCCCTCGGGCTCGGCTGCATGGGGATGAGCTTCGGCTACGGCCCGCCCATGGACAAGCCGGAGGCGATCTCGCTGATCCGGACGGCCGTCGAACGCGGCGTCACGTTCTTCGACACCGCCGAGGTCTACGGCCCGTTCACGAACGAGGAGCTGGTGGGCGAGGCCCTCGCCCCCTTCCGCGGGCAGGTGGTCGTCGCCACCAAGTTCGGGTTCGACCTCGACCCGAAGCTCGACCCGCGCGGCATGAAGGGCCCGCCGGGCCTGAACAGCCGGCCGGAGCACATCAAGGAGGCCGCCGAGGGGTCGCTCAAGCGGCTCAAGGTCGAGGCCATCGACCTGTACTACCAGCACCGCGTCGACCCGGACGTGCCGATCGAAGACGTGGCGGGGGCCGTGAAGGAGCTGATTCAGGAGGGCAAGGTCAAGCACTTCGGCCTCTCCGAGGCGGGGGCACGGACCATCGGTCGGGCCCATGCGGTCCAGCCGGTCGCCGCGGTCCAGAGCGAATACTCGCTGTGGACGAGGGGCCCCGAGGCGGAGGTGCTGCCGACGCTCGAGGAGCTCGGCATCGGCTTCGTCCCCTTCAGCCCGCTGGGCAAGGGCTTCCTCACGGGGAAGATGGACGAGAATACCAAGCTCGAGAGCTCCGACTTCCGCAGCACCATCCCCCGTTTCACGCCGGAGGCGATGAAAGCGAACCGGGCCCTGGTCGACCTGCTCGGCAAGGTCGCCGAACGCAAGCGGGCGACACCGGCCCAGATTGCTCTGGCCTGGCTGCTCGCCCAGAAGCCCTGGATCGTGCCCATCCCGGGCACCACGAAGCGGCATCGCCTGGAGGAGAACATCGGGGCGGCGGCCGTCGAGCTGACGGCCGACGACCTCCGCGAGATCGAGACCGCGGCCTCCAGGATCACGGTGCAAGGGGCCCGGTACCCCGAACACCTGGAGAAGATGACCGGTCGCTGATCGGCCGAGGAGAACAGGATGGAGATCAACACGCTGTCGGACCCGACCCGGTTTGCTCAGGCCATCCGGGCCCTCGCCCGGGATGCCCACCGGACGCTGACGCACTCGCCCTCCGCGGCGGCCCTGCGGGGGCTCTCCCGGCGCATCGAACTCCTCGCGTCCGCGCTCGATGAGCGCCGCGGGGGCCCGCTCGGGACCTGGCTGGACAGCCTCGAGCGAGCGGTGCGGTCCACAGCCGTCCACCGGGTCGGGTCGTCCCGTCCCATGTGCACTTGTGCGTAGATTGGCCACTCGCGCCGGCAGCCGCCGGCCTCGAGTCAACCTCGGTGAAGGGTCCCGGAGGTTCGCATGGAAATCAAGAGGTGTGGCTCACAGCCTTCCGGCAAAGGGCCGGCCGACTGGTTCACCGGCGCGGTCCGCATCGACCCGCTGTTCCAGGTACACGCCCCGGCACGTGCGGCCGGTGCCAGCGTCACGTTCGAGCCCGGGGGCCGGACGGCGTGGCACACCCATCCGCTGGGGCAGACCTTGATCATCACGGCCGGTTGCGGTTGGGTCCAGCGAGAGAGCGGCCCGGTCGAAGAAGTCCATCCCGGCGACGTGGTCTGGTTCGCGCCCGGCGAGAAGCATTGGCACGGTGCCTCGCCCACCACGGCCATGACGCATATCGCCATCCAGGAACAGCTCGACGGCAAGGTCGTCGATTGGCTGGAACACGTGAGCGACGAACAGTACCGCAAGTGATTCCTCGCCCGGGACAGGGCCCTTCAGCTTCGAGAGTGAACGAGTTCTTGGGACCGTCGTAGACGAGCTGGCAGAATTGGTGCAGGGCCCTGCCGATCAGAGCCAGGAAACCCTGCGGCGCCAGCTCGCACGAAATGACGGTGATCGTCCTGGAGAGAGGCTTGCCCATG
Organism: uncultured Planctomycetota bacterium; assembly: GCA_963815795.1. Taxonomy (GTDB): domain Bacteria; phylum Planctomycetota; class Planctomycetia; order Isosphaerales; family Isosphaeraceae; genus JAKAUH01. The sequence goes on from CAWFIC010000019.1 coordinate 1,522,894, forward strand.
GTCGGGCGCACGCATCACCAGGAACTGCCTCCGCCGCCCCCGAAGCCCCCGCCCGAGGAGCCCCCGCCCGAGAAGCCTCCGCTCGACCAGTTATAACCTTGGCCGGTGGGGCCGCCGGTCGCGCCGCTCGAGCGCGGGACGGCCGGCAGCGCGCCGTTCATCGAGCCGACCGAGCGGTTGATGTCGTTCGTGAACCGCCACATCGAGTAGTTCAACGGGTCGGCGGGCTCGTACCAGTTAGGGGGTTGCGTATACAGATCGGCGAAGGCCTTGGCCCATCGGTCGGACAGTCCCAGGACGATGGCGTAGGGCAGCAGACGCTCGAAGATCCCCAGTCGATCCTGGGCCTGGATATCGTCCACCTCGGCCCGCCGGATGTATTCCTCGAGGCCGGCGATGTTCTCCCAGGCGATCCGCCCCTTCTGCGTCTTGCGCGGCATGACCCGGCTGGTGATGGCGACGATGATCGCCCCCGCGATGGCGGTCAGGATGATGGGTAAGACGAAGACTCGCCCGAGCATCCAGAACTGGAGCAGCCCGGCCAGCGCGAGCGCGGCGGCCAGTGCGAGCCATCCGAGGACGAGGAACCCCGTACGAACCCCCGCCGGATTCCCGTCGAAGTACCCGTCACGGCTCAAACCCTGGTACAGGTCATGCACCACCTGGTTGATCACCGGGTGGAACTTGGTCTCCAGCTCGCTCATCAGCACCGAGGTACGGCCTTCGAAGAGCTTATCGTAGAGACGGCGCTCGTAAGGCTTGAGGTCGTCGGGGTCCTTGAGTCGAGTGAACCGGTAATCCGTCTTTGACAAGAGCCCTCCCTGGGAGGGGACTTCGGCGATCTTGATGTAGCCGCGGACCGCCAGGTCGATGAGGACGGCGGAGACATCGCGGAGGTCGACCTTCTCGTCGATCAGCGTCCCGACCTCGGCCGGGCCGAAGCCGTCGGGGGGCTCGTAGCTGACGACGATCGAGCCTCGACCGGGCAGGTCCCGTCCCCGGAAGAACCAGGCAGCCACGCATGTGACCAGCACGATCGGGATCAGTCCATAGGGGAAATTGTCCATCAGCCACCACGAGATCCGCCGCACGAGGCTGGGACGAGCGACGATGCCGCCGGGCATGCTGACCTCGACGGTGATCCCCTCGCCGGGCCGGAGCGCCCCGGTCTCGAAGGCGACCGTCCGCGCGTCGATCCTACGCTTTGTGAAATCGCGATCGTGTGCGCCGAAGGCCCCGGTCACGGCGTTGTACTCCAGGTGGGCGTCGTCGACATCCCCGGGCAGTCGGACCGTCACGCGCGCCCAATCGATCGGCACACCCCACTCCGTCCCGGTCGCATTCCAGCGGAGGACGGCTCGCTCCTGATCGCCACCCGCGCCGCCCCAGGAGTGATTCCCTTCCCAGAGGATGGCCCGTTCTACCCGGTATCGGATCCGATAGCGGTGCGAGCCGCTGAGCCGGATGTCCGGATCGCCGATCCGGATCCGGACCCGGTTCTCCTCGTACGTCAACGAGGCGCGGTAGGACTTGCCGGCGCCGTCGTTGACGCCGAGGAACCGGAAGCGCACATCATAAAGATGCATGCCCACGGCATGCCGGATCGGGACTTCCCGGATGATGCCCCGCTTCGGCTCGAGGAACTCGGCGTCGATGGTCTCGGTGACGTCGAGGGATGCGTCGGCTTGAATCGCGAGTTCCGCATCGAACGAGCGGACCACCCAGCCGCTGTCGGCCCGCGTCACCCCGGGGAGCAGCCCAAGAGCGACCGGCCCGAGGAGGAGGCACGCCCAGGTCGTGAATGACCCACACAGCGATCGTCGAGGAGACAAGGTCGATCACTCCTTGGCCAATCACCCCGGTTGGCGCGGTGTGGCCGGATTCGGATCGGGGCCGGCGCTCGTCTCGGAGCCGGCATCGGACCCTCGCGACGTGTCGAGCGCCACACGAGGCGCCTCGCGCTCGGAGTCGTCGAGCTGGAAATAGGGACGTTCGCCATAGCTTGCCGCCGCCGCGATCCATGCGGAGGGGATGGTACCGACCAGAGTATTCCAGTCGCGCACCACGGCGTTGTAATAACGCCTGGCGTACTGGATGTTGTCCTCGGTCTCGACCAGAGAGCGCTGAAGGCCCTCGAAGTTCTGGCTGGCCTTCAACTCGGGATAGGCCTCGGCGACGGCGAAGAGCCCTCGCACGGCGGTCGAGAGATCCCACTCGTTCTTTCCCCGCTCGGGGATCGGTCCCGATTGCGCGGCCCGCGCGCGGGCATTGAGCACGCGTTCCAGCGTGTCCTTCTCGTGCCGGGCATACCCCTTGACCGTCTCGACCAGCGCGGGCACGAGGTCCCACCGGCGCTTGAGCTGCACATCGATATCGCTCCAGGCACCATCCGCGCGTTTGTTCAAGCTCACCAGACGATTGTAGGTCCAAACGCCATAGCCCAGAACAACGATCAGCACGATCGCCGCGACCCACAACGACACGACGGGACTCCTCGCAACGAGTGACGGATTCGCAAAGACGAGAAGGGAAGCGACGTAGTCTAACATGCCCCAGGTCACTGCGCAAGAGCACGGCGAAGTCGCGACTCGAGTTCGCCAGTGCTTGGCTCTCTCTCTGTTGAAGCGATCCGGCACGCTGCGCCGATCCCTGGGCCCTCTTTCCGGGAATCGTTGTCGCAGTTCCCATACGGCCGTTCCTGGTCGGCCCGATCGGCGGCGGCTATACTCGACGGAGACCTCGCCGGAGGGTCGCCGCCCCTTCCGTCTTCGGAAGCCCCGCATGTTCATCGAATCACTCGAGATCAGGAACCTGCGCTGCTTCGAGCGGGCCGCCCTGACGTTCCAGTATCCGGGCCGATCCGACGAGGTCTCCGCTCCCGACGTCGGGACGAGCCTGCTCCGCCCCAATGTCAACCTGCTGTTGGGCGACAACGGCTCGGGCAAGACCACGATCCTGCGGGCGATCGCGCTGGCGGTGCTCGCGCCGGTGATCGAGGGGGCCGGCTACGTGCCGTACAACGCGGTGCGCCGGACGGCGGACCGCGAGGCCGCTCGCGCCAGGATCGCAGGCCGGGTCCTCCTGCACGGGCAGGACCTGGGCACGAAGGGCGGTCCCGAACCGACCGCCTGGCGGCAGCCCCTCGTCACCGAGATCGTCCGCATCCACGACGCCGAGAGGGTCGAGGCGGATCGCCTCCCGGGCGCGACCTGGGATTCGATGTACGACAACCGCTCCCCGGCCTTCCTCGTCGTCGGCTACGGCGCCAACCGGAGGGTCGAGGCGGACAAGACGTTCGACAGCAGCCTGCGGCGCAGGAGCCGGCTGCTGCGCTACGACCGCGTCGCCGGGCTTTTCGAGGAGAGCGTGACGCTCACGCCGCTGGGTGCCTGGCTCCCCGAGTTGGAGTCCCGCAACAAGGGCCGCTACACCCAGGTCGTCCACCTCATCAATCGCCTGCTGCCCGAGGAGTGCCGCTTCCACGGAGAGCGATCGGGCCGGGACTACCTCTTCCGGTTCCGCGGCTCTCCCGTCACCTTCCCGGCGCTCTCGGACGGCTATCGGGCCTTCATCGGCTGGATCGCCGATCTGTTGTATCATATCTGCATGGGCTGTCCGTCGGGCGTCAAGCTGGTGGATAACCGCGGGATCGTGCTGGTGGACGAGATCGACCTGCACCTGCACCCCGAATGGCAGCGCCGGGTGATCCCCGATCTCTCGGCGGCCCTGCCGAATCTCCAGTTCGTCGTCACGTCCCACAGCCCGCTCGTCGCCGGCACGCTGCAGGCGCCGAATATCATCCTGATGGACCACGACCCGAACGGGACCTCCACGCCCCGACGGGTCGACGAGCGGGTCCACGGCCTGAGCGCCGAGCAGATCCTGCTCAGCTCCTATTTCGGCCTGAAGTCGACGCGCGATCAGCAGGCCGTCGATGATCTGATCGCCCTCTCGAAGCGCATCCGCAATAATGATCCCGACGCGGCGATCGAGTTCCTTCGCCGCCTCTCGGGCCACCCTGCGGCGACCGACGCGACCGGCTCAGTCCCCGAGCGGCCGGCGGAAGCCGAAGAGGGTTTGAGCGAGGTGTTGGCCGCGCTGCGCGACGCCGGCCTGGAACCGTTCAAACGCACCGACGCCGGCAAGAAGGCGATGGAGCGGCGCCGGAAGCCGAAGGGGAGACCGAGATAATCCCACATCGCGAAGGGGCCGACTCGATGATCCGCCACGACATCTCCGACCTCGACCTGGGTGCCTGCATCGAAGGCGCGTCGCGCGGGTGGTTCGACAAGGCCGCCAGGCGGACGGCCGCCTGCCGGAAGAAGAAGGCATTCGACGGCGGCGCGTCGATCTGGAGCGACGTCAAGCGGGTCTACATGTTGATCCAGCACAACAAGTGTGCCTATTGCGAGCGCAAGCTCGAGGGCGAGCCGTACGGCCGGATCGAGCACGATGTCGAGCACTTCCGTCCCAAGAACGGCGTCAAGGCGTGGCCGGACGACCGGATCAAGGTCGAGCGCCGGATCCGCTACAACTTCGCGACGGGAGGGGCCTGGAACCAGGGCTACTACCTCCTGGCCTTCAACCCGCACAACTACGTCACGACCTGCAAGTCGTGCAACACCCCGCTGAAGTCGAACTACTTCCCGATCGCCGGCAAGCTGCGCGGCCCGCAGTCCGATGACCCGGACAACCTTGTTGGGGAGCAACCGTATTTACTCTATCCTCTCGGGGACCGCGACGATGACCCCGAGACCATCATCACCTTCGACGGGATTGTGCCCAAGCCGTTGAAGCGATCGGGCCACCGCCGCCGCAGGGCCATGGTCACGATCGACTTCTTCGAACTGGACACCCGCGAGGAACTGCTCCGCGGCCGGGCCGAGAAGATCCGCGAGCTTTGGCTCGCCCTGATCGTCCTCGGGTCCGGCCTCTCGCCGAACGCCAAGGCCTTCGCCAAGCGGACGATCGCCGATCTCTGGTCGGCGAAGAGCCCGCACAGCAGTTGCGTCCGCTCGTTCCTGCGGCTCTATCTCCGAGATCGCACCCGCGCCAAAGCGATCTTGGAGGGTGTGATGAAGTACCTGGAGAGCCTCGACACCCCGATCGCCGCGGGGCGGTCAGCAGAAAACCCCCCCTGAGCCCCCCTTCGTAAGGCGGGGATTGAGGCGGGGCGGGCGTGCCTCACTTTCCCCCCCTTAAGAAGGGGGGGCAAGGGGGGGTCGAGGCTTTGCGACAGGTCCGGGACGTGTCGGCACAGCCTCGCCATGAGGCCCTCCTGCCTTGACCGCTGGGGCCGACCGGCGCGCCGAACGCGAGTCCACTGTCACGGACCGTGCGCATCAGCCGAGATAGAGCCTGACGGCGAAAACAAGTCCCGCGGACAGCCAGAGGGCGCCGATGAAGCGCCCGAGCCGATCGATCGCGTTCGGGGCCGGTCGCCACCGGCCGGTCGCCAGTTGCGCGGCCCAGATCGATGCGACGCCGACGCCCGCCAGGATGAACAGGCTCTCGAGGATCGGCGTGCTGTACCAGAAATTGGCCGGGAGGTTGAGCCGTCCATCGAACCAGCGCAGCGCGAAGGCGAGCAGGGTGGCACCGATGCAGAAGGCGATCCCCGCCGACGCGCCCAGGCAGGCCGTCAGTCCGGGCCCTCGGAGCAGTCGCGAGCGTTCCCCGCGGGGCCTGCGGAACCCGATCAGCGGCAGGCCCAAGGTCCAGGCGCCGAAGAGCGCCGGCGAGCGCAAAGGCTCCCTCGGCCTTGTCGAGGATGAGCGACGAGTTCCAGATCCTCCCCGGCCAGTTGAAGACACCGAAGAAGTACCTGCGGCCTTCGTAGAGGTTGTTGTCGACGAGGATGCAGCACGCGAGGCTGACGGCATTGGCGCCGATGAGGACCATCAGGTCGGCCAGCGTCAGTTTCGATGGAGTGGCGCGGCGCATGCTCGACCTCCGATCCGGTTCATGACGCGAGATTTCCGGTCTGGCCGTGGTCGCCATCGGCCAAGCACCATGGATTGTCGCCGAAATCTCGGGAAAGTTGAAAGCGATCGCTCCCGCCCTGCACATTATGGGTAGGAAGGTCGTCATGGGGAGGGTCGTGCGGATGACGGGCGGGTCGCAGGGTTCCGTGCTCGGGTCGCTCCGGACGCTGTTCAGCGCGGGGACGGTCGGCGGGATGACGGACGGCCAACTGCTGGAGCAGTTCCTCGCGCGGCGGGACGAGGCGGCCGAGGCGGCGTTCGCCGCCCTGGTGGCGTTCCACGGCCCGATGGTGTGGGAAGTCTGCCGCGGCATCCTCGCCGACTCGCACGCGGCCGAGGACGCCTTCCAGGCGACCTTCCTGGTCCTGGTGCGCCGGGCCGGTTCGATCCGGCGTCGCGACGCGGTCGGCCCGTGGCTCCACGGGGTGGCCCGCCGGATCGCGGTGCGGGCGAGGGCCGTCGCGGCCCGTCGCCGGCTGCGCGAAGGGCAGGAGCAGGCGATGACGGCGACATCCGAGCCCGATCCGACCCGCCGGGAGGACCTCGAGGCGCTTCACGACGAGGTCGACCGCCTGGCGGAGAAGTACCGCGCCCCGCTGGTGCTCTGCTACTTCGAGGGCCGGACCCACGCCGAGGCCGCCCGACTGCTGAGATGCCCGGTCGGCACGGTGAGCGTCCGCCTCTCGCGAGCGCCGGGACCTGCTCCGGGCCCGGCTGACCCGCCGGGGGCTGGTCCTGCCCGCCGCCGTCGCGGGCGCGACGCTCGGTCGCGGCGGCACCGCATCCGCGATGCCCGTGGGGCTGGCAGATTCCACGATCAAGGCCGCGATGCAACTCGCGGCCGGACAGGCGATGACGGCCGGGGCGGTCCCGGCCGCGGTCGCCCAGCTTGTGGGAGGGGAGATGAGAACCATGATCTTCACGAGATTGACGTGGCTCGCGGCGGGCCTGGTCGTGGCGGGGTCCGCCACGGTCGGCATCGGCCGGCTCGCGGCCGAACGGGAGCCCGACCCCAACCCGGTCGTCCAGCCCCCGGCTCGCCTCGGGCCCGCCCGGGTCGAGGCGAAGGCCGACGACCGGGAGGCCAGGGAGCAGAGCATGAACAATCTGAGGTTCATCGGCCTGGCGATGCACAACTACCTCCAGCGTCATGGCCGGGCCTTCCCGCCGGCCGCCATCCGCAAGGACGGCAAGCCGCTCCTGAGCTGGAGGGTCGCCATCCTGCCTTATCTCGAACAGGAGGCGCTCTACAACAAGTTCCACCTCGACGAGCCCTGGGACAGTCCGCACAACAAGCCGTTGCTCGACGAGATGCCCGAGGTCTACGCCCCGTTGAGCAACGCGGGCAAGCTCGGGCATTCGACCCACTGCCAGGTCTTCACCGGGCCGGGCACCATGTTCGCGGGCGACGAGGGGACGAAACCCGACGACATCGCGGACGGGACTGCGTGGACCATCATGGTCGTTGAGGCGGCCAGGCCCGTCCCCTGGACCAAGCCCGAGGATTTACCGTTCGACGCCGAGAAGCCCTTGCCCGAGCTGGGCGGCCAGATCGAAGGGGATTCTGCGCCGGCTTCGCCGACGGCTCGGCCCGAATCATCCAGCGGATGGTCGCCCCCAAGATCCTCAAGGCCCTGATCACGCCCGCCGGCGGCAAGGTCATCAGCGGCGAGCAGTTCTAGGCCTGGGCGAACCGTCAACGTGTTCGCATACGAAGGTCAGCGGCCGGTTGCGACGGGGAGCAGGAGCCTCGCCTCGATGGCCTCCAGCTTTTCGTCGCAACTGATGGCCTCGCCGTAGATCCGCATGCCCCAGTACAGGTGATCCTCGAACTCGGCTCCCCAGGAGCGGAAGCCGCCGGGCGGCAGGAAGGTTCGAACCCGGTCGCCGGCCAACAACTTGGCCCTATCCGCCGGTCGATAAGTGTCCTGGCTGTCCTGGGCGACCTTGCACTCCATGGCCCGCCTGAAGTGGATAGCCGCGTCCCGGTAGCGATCGCCCCGAGCCCTCAGCACTCGATCCCATTCGACATGGTTCTTCAGTTCGAACGTGAAGCCGAAGCCCACGGCGACGAAGGCGACGAGCGCCATCAAGGTCCGGACGCGGAAGCGAGTCGGCAGTCTCATCGGTGACTCCCTGTAGGGCCAAAGGCGGCCCGCGAAGGCCCGCGGCGCGCGGCACCCCCGCATGGTCCTACGGTCGATCCGGTTCAATCGTTCGCTTCCAGGTGGAAGACAGCGAACCTGATGACGACCACTCGGTAGCCGCCGCGCAACAACCGCTGCCACGAATCGGCGGAATTCGTGCGCCCGGCGCCCGGACGCCCCACGGGGCCGGTTCGCCGCTATACTGGGAGACGGAGAGGATCACCCATGGAAACACCGACTCCGTCGCCTCGCAGTCCATCTCAACAGGTGGGCGACTCCGCGCCCAGCGGGACGGCTCACCGGCGAGCGCTGGTGCCTCCGAAGAAGCCGGGCGCCGAGCGGATGCCTACACTGCCCGAGGGGTCGCGCTGGCCGGCCGGGGTCGATTCGCCGAGGCGATCGAGGAGTTCCGCGCGGCCGTCAGGCTAATCCCCGTTAACGCGATTGCCAGGAGCAACCTGGGGATCACGCTGGGTCGGGCGGGCGCCCTGGAGGGAGACGAGGGCAAGCTCGCCGAGGCGATCGAACAGCAGCGGATGGCCGTCCGGCTCCAGCCCGGTCACCTCGGCCTGCACCACAGCCTGGCGTCCGTCCTGGCCGTGGCGGGCCGCATCCCTGACGCGCTGACGGTGCTCGATGAGGCGCTGCAACTCGACCCGAGCAACGCCAAGACGCGCGCACTCCGCAGCGTGGCGCTGCTGACGCTCGGGGACTTCGAGAAGGGTTGGCAGGACTTCGAGTCGAGGCTGGACGACCCGGCGCGGCCGGGTCGATTCGTCCCCGGGATTCCGCGCTGGCGAGGCGAGACGCTGTCGGGCGCGCTCTTGATCAACGCACTGGCGGAAGGGCAGGGGGACTGCATCCAGGGGATGCGGTTCGCCCCGGAGGCCCGTCGCCGCGTCGGTTCCACGGTCCTGTTGTGCCTCCCGTCCATGGCCCGGCTGCTGAGTCATTGCGAGGGCATCGATCGGGTCGTGACGGCTCCGGAGCAACTGCCTGCCGTTGAGGCCCAGATCGCGCCTCTCTACCTCGCGGGGGTTTTCCGGCCGACGCCGGGGGCGATGAGGGGCGATGCCTACCTGTCGGCTGGTCCGGCCACGGTCGGGCGATGGCGACCCGCCATCGAGGCGATGCCGGGGTTGAAGGTCGGGATCGCGTGGCAAGGGAATCCGGAGCACACTGTCGACGCCGTTCGCTCGTTCCGCCTGGCCGACCTGGCGCCGATGGCCCGGGTGCCCGGGGTGACGCTGGTCTCGCTCCAGAAGGGGTATGGAACCGAACAACTGGCGACCGCCGGTTTCCCCGTCGTGGAACTCGGCCCCCAGTACGCGGCCGGCGACTGGGAGGAGACCGCGGCCGTCGTCTCGGTGCTCGACCTGGTCATCGGGTGTGATTCCTCGCTGGTTCACCTGGCCGGCGCGATCGGGCATCCCACCTGGGTCGCGCTGACGAAGGTGGCCGAGTGGCGATGGGGGCTTGATGGCGACACCACACCCTGGTACCCCACCGCCCGGCTATTCCGCCAGGAACGGCCCCACGATTGGGCCGGGGCCTTCCGCCGAATGGCGGGCGCCCTGTCGGAGTTGGCCGCGGCCCGAGCGTAAGAGGCCCGCGGACGAATGCGGAATTGTCCCGAAGAGCGGGGTGATCCACTCATGCCCGCCCCGCCGGCAGTTCGTCGCCCTCGGCGGTGTAGGCGGGAGGCACGTAGACGCTGAGCGTCCGCAGCCGCTCGCGGCCGGTGTTGCGGATCTCATGCGTCTCCCCGCGCACGATCCGCAGGAGCGTGCCTTCCCTCAGCTCGACCTGCTCACCCCCGACGATGGCCACGCCCTCGCCGCCGACCACGAAGAGCCACTGGTCGGCGCCCCGGTGGCGGTTGTCCGGCCCGCCCTCGGTCTCGCCCGGCTCGAGGGTCATCTCGGCGGCCTGAGAGTGAGCGTCTCCCAGGACGACGTGAAAGCCGGGGGCGAATTGCAGGTCTCTGTGCTGCATGGGCGTGTTCTCTCAAACGGTCTGTCGGCTCGGTTCCCGGGACGCGGACCATTTCTCGCCGAACCGCGTGGACGCGCCTGACGCGATCGCCTTCCCGTGGCCGAAGCAGGCGACCTCGAAGCTCAGCCCGGCGAGTTTCGCCAGGCTCCGCCGGCCCTCGGCCAGGTCTTCATACATCGGGTGCAGCGCCAGGCCGAGGACGTTGGCCGCGGCATCGGCCGCGATCAGGACGCCGCCGTGCTCCGGCCAGAGGAACGCCAACTGCCCGGCGCAATGGCCCGGGACGTGGATCGCCCGGAGGCCGACCGCGAGGTTCTCGCCATCCTGGGCCTCGTGTTCGATCCCGGTGGCCTCGATCGTCGCCGGGGCACCGGGCCGCAGGAAGCGGCAGAGCAGGGCGTTGAACAGGCCCGGTGCGGGATGGAGCGGGCGCCGCGCCTGGCCTTGGCGCACCATCGCCGCGTCGGTGGGGTGCATCGTGGCCGGCGGCACGGTATTTCGCTTCATCTCGGCCAGGCTCCCGGAATGGTCTTCATGGCAATGCGTCACGAGGATCTGGCGGATGTCGGCGGGTTTCCGGCCGATCAAGTACACCGCTTCCAGGATCGTCGGGGCGCTGCCCGGAATGCCCGTGTCGATCAAGGCCAGGCCGTCGCCGGTGTCGAGGAGGTAGGCGTTGACGTAGCGGATCTTCACTTGCCAGAGGCCGGGAACAATCTGCTTCGCGCCCATGATGCGTGCCTCGTTCGGATGACTCGACTTCGCTGGACTGTCCCCGATTCTACCGGATCAGGCGGCGGCCGTCGCGGTCGCGCTCTCCAGAGACGACGGCCTCTTCGCATTGATCTCGGTGAGCGGATCGCCACGTATGATCCGCGAAGGTAGGGCCGGTCTCCGCAGGCGATCGTCGCCTCGCCGGGCCGCAGGCACTCGCCGACCCGTGCGGCGGGCGGGCGGCATCGCGGCGCCGTTGGAGCGACACGGCGGCCGGCGCGCAGCGGAGCTGTGAGGCGGAACCGAGCCGGTGCGAGTCAGGGAACTCGTCGGCCCGATCGGCGATGGCGTCGCCTCATGATGTCCGATAAGGTACGATCCGGGGGACAATATTCGCGCGCCGGCGGCGAATCCCTTGCGATCGAAGGTGATCGCACCGGGCGTGCCGGCGCATCGTGACGTCCGAGGATTCGGCAAACCATGAGCGATGCCATCATCATCAGCGGCGTGACCAAGCGATTCAACGGCCTGGTCGCGGTGGACGACCTGGATCTCTCCGTACCGCGCGGGTCGCTCTACGGCTTCATCGGGCCCAACGGCTCGGGCAAGACGACGACGTTGCGGATGATCATGCACATCCTGCTGCCCGACTCCGGCGAGATTGAGGTCCTGGGCGAGCGGGGCACCCGGGCGGCGCACGATCGGGTCAGTTACCTGCCCGAGGAGCGCGGCCTTTACAAGCGGATGACGGTGCGGCGGCTGCTCCGCTACTACGGCGCGCTCAAAGGGACACGACAGCCCGAGCTCGACCGGGAGATCCATGCCTGGCTCGAGCGCATGGGGCTGATCGCCTGGATCGACAAGAAGGTCGAGGCGCTCTCCAAGGGGATGGCCCAGAAGATCCAGTTCATCGCCGGGGTGCTCAACCGCCCCGAGCTCTTGATCCTCGACGAGCCCTTCACCGGGCTCGACCCCGTCAACGCCGAGGTCGTCAAGGATGCCGTCCTCGCCCTGAGGAAAGCCGGCACGACGGTGGTGTTCTCCACGCACGACATGTCGGTCGCCGAGCGGCTGTGCGACCGGATCTTCATGATCTTCCGCGGCCGGAAGGTGCTCGACGGCACCCTCGACGAGATCCAGTCGATCTACGGCCACGACACGATCCGGGTGCGGACCGAGGCCGGCATGGACGCCTTCACCGGCCTGGACGCGATCGAGGAGATCAACGACCAGGGGAACGCCCAGGAGGTGCGGTGGCGGGGCGATCCCCAGGACCTGCTCGCCGCGCTCCTGAGCCGGACCCGCGTCCTGCAATTCGAGATCGCGCGGCCGTCGCTCCACGATATCTTCGTCCGCATCGCCGCGCCCGAGATCGAGACCATGCCGGAGTCCCTCGCCCATGCGTCCTGACCTGAACAAGATCTGGGTGGTCGCGTCAACCGAGTTCGGCACGGCGATCCGCACCAAGGCGTTCCTCATCAGCCTGCTGGTCGTGCCGATCATCATGGGACTGTCGATCGGCTTGCAGCTCTTCGTGGCCAAGCGGGCGGATACGCGGACGCGGACCTTCGCGGTCGTCAACCGGACGGGCGTCGTCTATCCGGCGATCGAGCGGGCCGCCCGGGAGTACAACGAACAGGCGGTCGGTGCCAGGGGCCAGGCGGGCCGCCCCCTGCTCGAGCCGTCGCAGGCCGGCGCGGGTGCCTCGGACGACGCGGTGACGCTGGAGCTCTCCGACCGGATCCGCCGCGGCGGGCTCGACGCCTACGTGGTGATCCCGGCCGCGGCCATCGAGCCGCCGGCGCCCGGCGCCGCCAAGCCCACGGCCCTGCAGTACCATTCCGACAACCCCAATGACGACGTCGTCCGCAACTGGCTGATCGGGATCGTCAATGCCGAGGTCCGCACGCGCCGCCTCCGCGCCGCCGGCATGGACGCGACCCTGGTCGATCGGCTCAATCAGCCCCTGGTGCTCGAGAACCTAGGGCTGGTCGAGCGGACCGCGTCCGCCACGCCCGGCACGTCCGGCACGGGGGCGCCCGCGACCAGGGCGGCCCAGAAGGTCGACCCGGTCCGCACGGCCGTGGTGCCGGCCGTGCTGCTGTTCGTCATGTTCCTCCTGGTGATGAGCACCACGCCCCAGCTCCTCAACAGCGTGATCGAGGAGAAGATGAGCAAGATCAGCGAGGTCCTGCTGGGCTCGATCACGCCGTTCGAGCTGATGATGGGCAAGCTGCTGGGAAATACCGGGATCGCGATGGTCCTGGCGGCCCTGTACCTCGGCGGCGGATACGCCGTGGCGGCCTATCACGGCTACGCCGACGTGATCTCGGGCGGGCTCATGGCCGCGCTGTTGCTCTACCTGGTCCTGGCGATCCTGCTGTATGGCTCGCTGTACATGGCGGTGGGCTCTGCCTGCAACGACCTGAAGGACGCCCAGTCGCTGATGATGCCCGTCATGGTGCTCTCGATGCTGCCGATCTTCGTCTGGACGGCGATCCTGACGAACCCGTCGAGCGCCCTGTCGGTGGGGATGTCGCTGTTCCCGCCGGCCAGCCCCTATCTCATGCTGATGCGGCTGGCGATGAGGCCGAGCCCGCCCGCCTGGCAGGTCGGGCTCTCGGTCGTCGGCACGGCGCTGACGGCCCTCTTCTGCGTCTGGGCCGCCGCCAAGATCTTCCGCACCGGGCTCTTGATGCAGGGCAAGGCGCCCAGCTATCGCGAGCTGGCGCGATGGGTGATGGCGAAGTGATGCGATCGCCCCCGCCGCGCCGAAGGCGGTGTCAGTCGTCCGGGTAGTTCTCCAGGAACCGCGCCAGTTGCTGGAAGTCGGAACCCGGCTGGATCCGGCGGACGACGGTCACCAGCGTCTCGGGATCCACCAGCTCGTCGAACGGGACGTAGTGGAGGTCGAACTGCTGGGCGACGGAAACCAGCACGCCGTCGAGGCCATGCTCGACCAGGGCGCGGTAGGCGCCGACGCCGAGCTGGCTGCCGAGGATGACGTCGAAGGCGTGCGGCAGCGCGCAGCGGGCCTCGTAGCCGAGCTGCATGCCGGTGACTCGCCGCTTCCGGCCGGTCCGCCGCTGGTACTCGTCCTCCAGCTTCGACGCGAGATTCTTGCCGAGCTGGGTCTGCGACAGCGCGATGTGCCCGTGCTCGTCGAACCTGACCCCCTGGAGGTAGCTCGTCGGCAGATACTCGCCCAGCCCCTCGGCCACCACGACGACCCCGAATTCCTTGCCCGCCTTCTCGCGGGCCAGCATGACGTGGACGATCTCGCCGATCAGCTTGTCGGCGTCCATGACCCTGCGGGTCGTCGACTTCCCGGTCTTGGGATCGGTCAGGGTCTCCTCGGTCAGATAACCGTCGTCCAGATCCTCGACGCTGAAGACCTTGCTGGCCTCGCCGGCGATGTAGGCCCCGTACGCCAGCCAGCCGGCGCTGCGGCCCATGACCTCGGCCAGGAAGTACGATCGGTTCGCCTCGGCGTCGGCCAGGAGGTTGCGGATCTCGCTGGCCAGGAACTCGACCGCCGTGAAGTAGCCGAAGGTGAAGTCGATGCCACGATAGTCGTTGTCGATCGTCTTGGGGACGTGGACCACCGAGATCCGCCGCGCGTCGGCGGGCAGGAACTCCTGGAACCGCCGGAACTTGTTGCCCGTCTTGAGCGTGTCGTCCCCGCCGATGGAGATCAGCGCGTCGACGCCCAGCGAGTCGAGCGCCCGGTGGACCCGGCGGAGCGGGGCCGTCCGCTGGGGGTCCTGCAGGTGGGCGGGGCTCGTGACGTCCTTGCCGGGATTGGAGCGCGAGGTGCCGATCAGGATACCGCGGGTGTTCCGCGTCCGTCTCAGCCTGGACTGGTCCAGCACGATGTAGTCCCGACCCTCCTCCATCGGGTGGTCGTCGCCGTACTCCATGAGGTGGGAATAGCCGTGGAGGATGCCCAGGACCTCGATGCGGTGCCGGAGGAACGAGGCCGCGGCCGTCGAGATCACTGCGTTGGCGGCGGGTGCGGGGCCGCCGGCGAACACCATCGCCACGCGGCGGATCGGCCGCGACCCCGAAGCGGACTGCGAGGTGGAAGCAGCAGCGGAGGGCATGGATGGAAGACTCCCGTTCGTATTCAGGTCAAGCATGAGTTCCAGGCAGCCGATCGATCCAGCGGACGGAGGAGGAATTGCACTTGGTTCAGTCGCCAGGATCAGGACCAGTGTCTCTGCGTTCATCCAAGGGCGGGAGCCGTGCGCGCATCCCGGCTACCGGTCACACTAACGTCGCCGGCCGCGCGTCACAACGCCCTTGTGGCGCGGCGCTTGCCGACGGCCGACGACGCCCGGGGTTCCTGTGAGCGGCGAGCATCGGCTCGTTGCGTTAAATTGAAGAGTCATGGAAGCGCGACGTCTTTCATCGTGGCGTCTATCTGACCGGCCCGACGGCCTCGGGCAAGACGGCCGTCGGCGTGGCCCTGGCGCGCGGCTGGACGCCGAGATCATCGCGATGGACTCGACGACGATCTACCGGCGGATGGACATCGGCACGGCCAAGCCGACGATGGCCGAGCGCGGGGGAATCTCCCATCACCTGATCGACATGATCGAGCCCTGGGAGCCGGCCAGCGTGGCCGACTATCTCGGGTGGGCGCGCGCCGCAGTCGAATCGATCGAATCGCGCGGCAAGCGCGTGCTCTTCGTCGGCGGCACGCCGTTCTACCTCAAGGCGCTGTTGCGCGGATTGTTCGAGGGGCCGGGCTCGGAGCCTGAATTGCGTCGCCGGCTGGAGGAGGAGGCCGAGGCCTCGGGCGACGCCGCGCTGCACGGCCGCCTGGCGGCGCTCGACCCGACCACCGCGGCGCGGCTGCATCCGAACGACCGGCGGCGGGTCGTCCGGGCCCTGGAGGTCATCGCGATGACCGGGCGGCTGCTCAGCGAGCTCCAGGTCGAGCATCACCGGCCCGCGCCGGCATCTGTCCCGGTCCATGCGCTGGAATTCCCTCGCGAGCGCCTCTACCAGCGGATCGACCGCCGCGTGCTGGACTTCTTCGACAGGGGGCTGGTCGACGAGGTACGTTCGCTCCAGGCGGGCGAGCGGCCCTTGAGCTCGGTCGCCGCCCAGGCCATCGGCTACCGCGAGGTCATCGCGATGCTCGCCGGCCGGGCGACCCTCCCCGAGACGATCGAGCGCATCCAGGCCCGTTCGCGGCAGTTCGCCAGGCGCCAGGCCACGTGGTTCCGCGGCCTGGAGGAAATCGAGTCGTTCCCGGTCGATCCGGAAGAGGATCCCGAGGCGATCGCCGAGCGGCTGGCGCACGAAGTCGGATAACGGCCCATCGACCGGGATGGATCTTCGTCATCGAAGGGGCAGGGCGCACCACCTGCGGCTCAGCGTCGCTGGGGTCCGAGCATCGACGGTGCGGGAGACGGGGACGGCGCCTGGGACGTCAGCTCGGGCTCGCGGTCGAAGGGAGCCAGGACCGGCTGCACGAAGCTGAAGTCGTGGACCAGGAGCCCTTTCGCCCCGACGAAGAAGTCTCGGTCGTCGGCCACGTCGAGGTTGTACACCGGCTGGGTGGCGTCGGGCTCGATCGAGCGGACCTGGACGGTGGCACCCACGACGCGCAGGCGGTCTCCCGGCTTCAGGTCGCGGACCATGGTCCAGCCCTTGCCAGCCTTCCAGAAGCGGTGGATGCCGGTGGCGACGATGGTCTCGCCGTCGATGGCGAGCCGGAACGTCGGCGAGGGGCGATTGCGGTGCACGGCGACGACCGGGCGGAAGCTGAGCTGGCCCGTCGTCGGGTCCTGCGAGAGCACGCGATCGCCGACCTGGATCGACTCGATCGTCCGCGGGCCGTCGATCGTGATCACCAGCGTACCGGCCGCGAAGCACGCCGCGTGGGGGATGGTGCCGACCGTGAACGGGGTCTGCACCCTCAGCGTATCGGTGTACGTCGGCTTGGTCGTCGGGACACTCGACTCGTAGACGTAGCCGAGCTGGTCGGTCCACCAGGTCTTCCACTTCTCGGGCTCGGCGCCCAGGTCCTCGCCGGTGATCATGTTGAGCACGGGCAGCACCCGGGTATTGAGATCGTTGATTCCGACGTTGGTGGCCTCGACGATCTGCACGTCCTGGGCGAGGCGTTGCTGCATGTTCTGGCTGGCCTGCTGGATGGTCTGGTAGGCCGCGGCGATCTGCATGTCGCGGTAGGCGGCGACGGCGAAGGTGTCGTAAATCAAGTTGTTGGCCGCGTTGAACGACGGGGCGGCCGGGGCGCCCGCCGCGTTCTTGAGGATGGCTGCTGCGTTGTGTGGATTGGCCGCGATCGCGCGGGCGGTCTGCTGAGCGACGCCCGGCGAGGGGCCGCTCGGCGTGACCGTCATACCGTTCATCACCGCCGAGACCATCATCATGTTCTGCAAGTTGTACGGGTCGAACGTGACCCACGGCGCGAAGATCCGTTGCGGGATCAAGCGGGGGTTGACCGGCGGGTCCTGGTAGATCCGCCGGATGTTGAACCGCTCCCCCTCGACGAACAGGATGCCCTCGGATCCGGGGCCGTTGGGCCGGCGAACCTCGTAGCGGAACGGCTTGCGCACCAGGCCGATCAGCCGGCCGATGACGTCGCGCGGGTCGCGGCGGGCCAGGGTCTCGATGGCCCGGGCCCGGACCTCGGGCGACGGGTTGAATACGGCCAGCGCCGCCAGCGCGTTCGACGCCGCCGGGCCGTCGATCTGGCCGAGCATCTGCACGCCCGCCATCCGCGACCGCTCGCCGCCCCGCATCATCACGGCCCAGACCATCGGCACGGCGCGGGGGTCGGTCACGTCGGCCGCGGCCTCCTCCGCCTTCGCCCGCCGTGACGCGTCCCTGCTATCGAGGCCCTCGCGGATCCGCTCCAGCTTGGGCTTCCATTGCTTGTCCGCGTGCTTCTGCCGCTCGGCCTCCAGCCGCTCCGCGGCCTGCTCATCGGGCTTGACCCAGCGATTGCCCTGCTTCCTGTAGCCCAGGTGCTTCCAGGCCGCCTCGCGCCGCGGATCCAGTCGCACGACCTCGGAATTATGCGCGATCGCCTGCTCCTTGAGCCCTTTCTCCTCGCACCAGGCCGCCAGTCGGGCCTGTGCGTCCGGCTTCATCGCCGTCTTGGCCCGGCGGTCGAGGTACTCGCTGATCAGCTCGCGATGGGCCGGGTCGTCCTCGATCTGCTTGCCGACGACCTCGGGGCGGTTCCACTTCCCCTTGTAGGCCACCATTCCCATTAGCCCGCGTGCCAGGGTGTTGGACGGGTCATACAACAAGGCCGTCGCGAGGTGCTTCACCCGCTCGGCGGTCATCCCATGCGCCTCGCACCATAGGGCCAGCCGGACGTGCGCCTTGGCGTCGCGCCCGGCCTTGCTCGCCGCGGCCTGATAGGCCGAGACGTCGGCGGGCTCTCCCGGACTGGTTGAGGGACGGTCATCCGCGGCGATCAAGCCGAAGCATACCAGGACGATCGAGAGCATGGGTCTTGCACCTCGGGGCTCGACTCGGCTTCTCAGAGGCTGTGAAACAATGGATTCCGGATTTCGGATTCCGAATTCCGAATGGATGTTAATCCATGCCAGCGATTGATTTGCGAATTCGGAATCAGGAATTCGGGATCTTCGATTCGATTCTTTCCCGCGCTCTCAGCGGCCGAGCATGGACCTGGGCCTGGCGGTTGGAGCGTCCGCGACCATCGGCCCGGCGACATCAAACGGTTTCTCGCGCAGGTCGGGCAACGTATTGTCGTGCACCAGGACGCCGCCGCGGCCCACGAAGAAGTCGCCATCCTCCGCCACGTCCAGATTATACACGAGCACCACCTCGCCCCGCTCGATCGAGGTCACGGCCGCCGGGCCGTCGAGCGTGCGGATGAGGTCCCCTTCCTTGAGGTCCCGCGCCATCACCCAGCCCTTGCCGGCCTTCCAGAATCGGTGGAACTCGCTGCTGACGATCGTCTCGCCGCCCAGCTTCACCTTGTACGTCCGGCTAGGCGGATTGTGGTGCACGCCCAGGATCGGTTTGTAGCTGAGCATGCCCGTCCTGGTGCTCTGGGTCAGCAGCGAATCGCCGACCTTCAGGGTCTCGATCGGCTCGAGACCGGTGAGCGTCCTGACCAGGGTGCCGGCCCCGAAGCAACTGACCCGCGAGGCGGCCACCGGCGCCGTGAGCTGGCCGATGGGGATCGGCTGGGGCTGATAGGCCAGCGGCACGTTCTCGATCACCGTGGGATTCTCGGACGCCTGCAACTGGTTGAGCTGGTAGCCGATCAAGTTGACGTACCATTTCTGCCACTCGGCGCGCTTCGGTCCGATATCGAGCCCCGAGATGTCTTTGAGCACAAGCAGGACGCGGTCGTTGATCTCGCTCAGTCCCTGGTTGTACTGCTTGATCGCGGCCACGTCGTTCTCGAGCTGCTGTTGAGCGACCACGGCCGTCTTCTGGGCCTCCAGCGCCATCCGTCCCACGGGGATCGACTCGCCCATGGCGAATGTGAGTGACACGGCCGTAGACGGATAGATCACGCCGTTATCAGGCGTCATCGCCAGGGCCATCGGCAAGAGGGAGTACGGGGACAGGTACGGGTTGCTATACGTGCTGATCTGGTTCTGATAGGCGGTCATGAGCGCGCGGCCGAGCGCCTGTCCTTGCGCCCCCAGGCCGCTATGGTTCAACATCCCGGCGAGCTGGGCCTTCATCTGCGCCGGGGGCACCGGCGGCGGGGTCAGGTTCCAGCCGTTCGCGCCGGGGCCCATCACCGGGATGTACGGCGTGGTGAAGTAAGCCTCGGGACGAAAGACGACGGGCAGGCCGTTCGCGTCGAGGACCACGCGGTCCCCGGGCTGCGGCGCGATCGATGGGCCGGCGGGCGGCGAGTAGAGCCGCTTGAGGTTGGGCGCCGAGCCCTGGCCCTTGATCAAGAGCTCGCCTCCCCGGCCGGGTCCCTGGACCCGCTTGACCTCGTACTCGATCGGCTCGAGGATCATGCCGATGAGCATCGAGGCGAACTCGCGCGCGTCGCGGAGGCGGAGCGTGGCGATTGCCCGGGCTCGCACGTCGGCCGAGCCGCCGAAGACCGCCAGCAGCGCCAGCGACCGCGAGGCCGAGCCGTCGTCGATCTGGCCCAGCACCTGCACGGCCGTCTTCTGGAACGCCGGCTCGGCGCGGCCGAAGATCGCCCACACCATCGGCACGGCGTCGGGCTCCGTGATCCTCGCCAACGCCTGTTCGGCATCGGCGCGCCGCGACGGGCTCTTGCTCTGGAGCGCCGACCGGTATCGTTCCAGGATCGGCTTCCAGTGCTTGTCGGCCTTCTGCTGCTCCTGGGCCCGGGCCTTGGCCACGGCCAGCAGGTCCGGCTTGACCCAGTGCCCGCCGGACTTCTTGAAGCCCAGGTGCTTCCACGCCGCCTCGCGCCGCGGGTCGAGCCGGATGACCCGCTGGAAATGCGCGGCCGCCTGAGGCTTCAGGCCGTTCTGGTCGCACCAGGTCGCCAGCTTGAGATGGGCGTCCGCGGTCTCGGACGTCCTGGCGCGGCGTCGGAGGTACTCGTCCATCAGGGCCTTGTGCTTCGGGTCGTCCTTGGCCTCGCGGCTGACGTCGTCGGGCCGCTCCCACTTGCCGTTGTAGGAGACGAGTCCCATCAGCCCCCGCGCCAGGGCGTTCTTAGGATCGTACAGGACGGCCGCCGCCAGGTGCTTCACCCGCTCGGCGGTCATCCCATGCTGCTCGCACCAGAGGGCGAGCTGGACATGCGAGCTGGCGTCGCGCCCTGCCTTGCTCGCCGCCGCTTCATAAGCGGCCCGGTCCGGCGCGCCTGCGCCGGCGGCCTCGTCCCGTCATCCGCGACCAGTCCCAGGCAGACCAGAACGACCGCGAGCATGGACATGACTCCTCGAGGCTCCCCCGGCCCTCAACGGCCGAGCATGGACCTGGGCCGGTTGGGACGGTCGGACTTCGCCTTCTCCAGCGGCGCCACGGCGTCGAAGGGCCCGGGAACCGGCTTGATCGTGCTGTTGTCGTGCGCCAGCACGCCCGAGCTCCCCACGAAGTAGCTCTCGCCGTCGGCGACCTTGAGATTGTACACCGGCTGGGTCTTCTCGGCATCGACCGACTTGATGGTGGCGACGCCGCCCAGCGTCCGCAGCACGTCGCCGGCCTTCAGCTCGCGGGCCATGGTCCAGCCCTTGCCGGCCTTCCAGAGCCGGTGGATGCCCGTGGCGACGATGGACTCGCCGTCGTCCAGCGCGACGCGGTAGGTGGCGTTGGGCGGGTTGTGGTAGACCTCCACGACAGCTCGGTAATTCAGCTGGCCGCTCTTGGGATCCTGCGAGAGTACGATATCACCGACGCGGAGCGACTCGATCGGGCGGAGGCCGTCGAGCGTCCGCACGGGGGTCCCGGCGCCGAAGCAGGAGTGGTGCCATGAGACGCCGGTCAACTGAGCCTGGATGGTGATGGGCGGCGCCTGCGGCTGGTAGTCGAGGGGGACTTGCTCGATCACGGTGCTCTGGTCCTGCGAGGCTTTCTGGGCGGCGAGGGCGTAGCCGAAGAGGTTGACGAGCCAGCGGGTCCAGGCCGCGTGGTCATCCCCCTGGTCCGTCCCGACGGCCTCGGAGAGGATCTGACGGGCCCGGCGGTTGGTCGCGCGGATCGGTGCGTTATAGGCCTCGATGGCCTGGACGTCGCCGGCGAGTTGCAGGCGAGCGACCTGGACCGACCGTTGCGCATCGAGCTCCATCTGGCCCACCGGGATCTGAAGATATTGCCCGATATGGAAATCCAGGAATCCGCTGTTGAGTGTGGGTATGCCGAATCTGAGCATGAGGTAGTCCAGGTTCGACTGGGAATTGGCGACCAATGTGTGAGCCAGATTTTGACTCTGGGCGACCGGTAGCCCCGCCTTTTCGAGCGCCCGGCAATCTGGCCGCCCTGTCCCGGGCGCAGGAGCCCGAATCCGGCGGCGAGGCTGCCCGGGCTGGCCGGCGTCGTGACGATATAATCTCCGAGCATCCGATCCACGACGGGGAGGCCGTCGGGGCCCCTCACGATCACATCATTGGGTCCCAGGGGGATGTTCGGTTCCGAGAGCGGCGTGTAGAGCCGCGTGCGGTTGGACGTGCCGTCGTGGATCACCAGTTCGCCCGGCTTCCCCGGCCCGTTGACCGGCTTGACCTCGTACTTGATCGGGTCGCGGATCAAGCCGACCAGCAGCGGCGCGAAGTCCCGCGGGTCCCGCTGCCGCAGGATCTGCATCGCCTGCCCGCGCCTCGGCCGACTTGCTGGACAGTGCCAGGATCGCCAGCGTCCACGACGAGCCCGGCGAGTCGATCTGCCCCAGCGTCCGCACCGCGACCTTCTGCCCTTCCGCCCCCCGCGTCACGAACACCGCCCAGATCATCGGCACGGCGCGCGGGTCGGTCACGCCCGCCAACGCCGCCTCGTCATCCGCGCGCCGCTCCTTATTGCGACTGGATCGGCCCGACCGCCACCGTTCCAGCAGCGGCTTCCAGTGCTTGTCCGCCCGCGCCTGCTCCTCCGCCTCTCGCCTGGCCGCCTCCTGCCACTCCGGCTTGACCCAGTGGCCGCCCGCCTTCTTGAAGCCCAGGTGCTTCCACGCCGCCTCGCGCCGCGGGTCGAGCCGCAAGACGGTATGGTAGTGGGCGATCGCCTGTTGCTTCAGCCCGTTCTGGTCGCACCAAGACGCCAGCTTCCAGTGGTCGTCGGCCTTCTCGGGCGTCCGGGCTCGCCTCCGCAGGTACTCGTCCATCAGCGCCCGTTGCTTCGGGTCGTCCTTGGCCTCGCGGCTGATGTCGTCGGGACGCTCCCACTTGCCGTCGCGGGCGACCAGTCCCATCAGGCCGCGCGCCAGCGCGTTGGAGGGGTCGGCCAGGACGGCGGCGGCGAGATGCTTCATCCGCTCGGCCGTCATCCCGTGCTGCTCGCACCAGAGGGCCAGACGGATCTGGGCACCGGCGTCTCGCCCGGCATCCTTCCGCGCCGCCTCGTAAGTCGCCCGATCAGGCGACGGTTCCTCGACCGCGACCGTGGTCAGGATCGCCATCACCACCAGAAATGGGCCCGCCATGAGTCAACCCTCCGCCCGGAATCGATCCCGATCTCGCGGGTCTGCATGCGTGCGGCCGTGACGGTACCTCGATGGAACCATCCTATTAGAAATAGGCGACGACTGTCACGGGAAACGCACGCCGGATTCCGGTGCACCCGGTTGAAACTCGGGCCGGAGGCCGGATAATCATCGCTACGGATGGTGTCCAGCCATTTTTGTCGAGGATTCCACAGCGAGGAGGACCACCGATGACGAGAACGGGGATTCGAGTGGCGTTCGGGACGCTGGCGGTCGTCGGCTTGACCGCCGCGATGGCGGCCGCGGCGGAGCCGACGGCGAGCCTCAAGCAAGGGAAGCCCGACCTGAAGTCGGCGGGGCCGTTGACCTTCGGGCCGGACGGGATCCTGTTCGTCGGGGACACGAAGGGCGCCGCGCTCTTCGCCATCGACACCCGCGACCGGGCCCATGCGGCCGAGAAGCGGCCGGTGCAGCTCAAGGACGTCGCCGGCAAGGTCGCGGCGATGCTGGGTACCAATCCCAAGCAGGTGCAGATCAACGACCTGGCCGTCAACCCGCTGTCGGGCAACGCGTATCTGTCGGTCTCGCGCGGGCTGGGCCCCGACGCCGTCCCGGTCATCGTCCGGATCAACGCCAGCGGCACGCCCGAGGAGCTGGCGCTCGACAACGTCCGGTTCGCCAAGGCCGAGATCCCCAATGCTCCGCCCCTCCGTTCGGCCCCCGGACGCGGCCCGGATCCTGCGCAGCGAGTCGATCACCGATCTGGCCTATGTGGACGGCCGCGTCTTCCTGGCCGGCCTGTCCAACGAGGAGTTCTCCTCGCGGCTGATCGCCATCCCGTTCCCGTTCAGCAGCGAGGGGATCGACGGCGCGTCCGTCGAGATCTACCACGGCTCGCACGCCCGGCTCGAGACCAAGTCGCCGATCCGCACCTTCGTGACCTACCGCATCCAGAATGAGCCCTACATGCTGGCCGCCTACACCTGCACGCCGCTGGTCAAGGTGCCCGTGGCCGACCTCAAGGCCGGTGCCCACGTGAAGGGGACGACCATCGCCGAGCTGGGCAACCGCAACCGCCCGCTCGACATGATCGTCTACCAGAAAGACGGCAAGGACTTCATCCTGATGACCAACAGCAGCCGGGGCGTGATGAAGATCCCCACCGAGGGAGCGGGTTCGGCGCCCGGCATCACTCACCGGGTGGCGGACAAGCAGGGGCTGGGCTATGAGACGATCGGCAGCCTCAAGGGCGTCGTCCAGATGGATCAGCTCGACGATCGGCATGCGGTGATCCTCGCCGACAGGAACGGGACGATCGATCTCGAGACCATCGAATTGCCGTGATCGGGCGTTTCAGGCTTCTCAGATTGTTGCTTGCGACCGGGGCTCGCCGCGATTGCGGGATGCGCCCGGATTCTCCCGCCGCGGCGGCTTCCACGCCGGCCGCGGACGACCCGGCACGGCCCACGCCGATTCTGTCGTGGAAGGTGCGCGGCGAGGATGCAACGCGCGGACTCGTCGAGCTGACCGGCGTCGATCCGGCGGCCCTGCGCCTCCTGGAACGGCCCGGGACAACCCCGGATCGCTGGCGGTCGTTCTTGATCGTCAAGGTGCTCCGAGGCGGGACCGCACCGGCCGATGACATCCCCCCGTTGCTGGGTACATACCGCGTGGAGGGGAGGGTTGTCCGGTTCGAGCCGCGGTTCCCGCTCGAGCCGGGGGTGCGCTACCGGGCCGAGTTCGACCCGGGTCAGCTCACGGCCGTCGTCCGGGCGCTGTCTTCCTCGGGCGACGTGGCCGGCCGGGAGCGGACTTCCGGCGCCAGGCTCACGGCCGACTTCTCGCTCCCCGAGCGACCGGCGAAACCGACGGCGACGGTGACGGCCGTCTACCCGTCGCGAGCCACGCTGCCCGAGAACCTGCTGCGGTTCTACATCCATTTTTCCGCCCCGATGAGCCGGGGCGAAGCCTACCGACACATCCGCCTGCTGGACGGATCGGGCCAGCCGGTCGCGGATCCGTTCCTCGAGCTCGACGAGGAGCTCTGGTCGCGCGACGGCAAGCGGTTCACGCTGCTCTTCGACCCCGGTCGGATCAAGCGCGGGCTCAAGCCGCGCGAGGAGGTCGGGCCGATCCTGGAGGCGGGGAAGTCCTATGAGCTGGTCGTTGACCCTGGCTGGACGGACGCGGCCGGCAATCGCCTGAAGGCCGGGTTCCGCAAGGTGTTCCGCGCCGGCCCAGCCGATGAGACCTCGCCGGCCCCGAAGAACTGGGCCGTCGATCGCCCCGCGCCGATCACGCGAGCTCCCCTGGAGGTCCGCTTCCCCGAGCCGCTCGACCGCGCGCTGCTCGATCGCCTGATCGCGGTCCGGGACGGCTCGGATCGTCCGGTGGCCGGCACCGTTTCGGTCTCCGACGAGGAGACGACCTGGCGATTCACGCCGGATGCTCCCTGGCAGCCCGGGCCCTATCGCCTTGTCATCGGTACCGAGCTGGAGGATGTCGCGGGCAACAGCGTCGCCCGGCCATTCGAGGTCGACGCCGTCGGCCCGATCACGCAGCGGGTGGCCGCCGAGACGGTCGACCTGCCGTTCCGGATCGGGCCGGCATCGCGATGATTCGCCACCGAGACGCCACGCCAGGGAAGCGGCATCCGACGGCGGCACGGTCGTATCGAGCGATCACCGACCGGCCGGCCGGGGCCGATCCGGTCGGAGGACCTTCGTCGCGGTCACGTGCTCGAGCAGTCCCGCCTCGTCGAGGAAGTACGAGGGGGCGGCCTGGGCCTTGCTGAAGAGCCTGTCCGCCTGGTCGTCCCAGTGGCCGCTGTTCTTCTGGTCGCTCTCGCCCAGCGGGATCACCGCGTACGATCGGGGCGGGTCGGTCATGACGATGACCTGGGTCGACGTCTGGCCGCCGTGGCCGAGCATGACCTTGCCCTTGGGCGCGAAGCTGATCGCGCGCGGCGTCGCCATCCCCTGGTCCTTCAGCGTACCGCCGCCGACCGGCCAGGATCGGTCGCCCCCCTCTCGGCCCACGCGGAAGTACCGGCCGTAGGGGATGTCGACCGAGCCGAAGGTCGAACGCAGCCAGCCGGCGCCCTTGTGCAGGGCCTCGAGGATCGAGTCGTCCGATAGCCCGGCGGGGGGCTCGACCTTCGCACCCAGATCGTTGCCGAGCGCCCGCTTGAAGGCGTAGTACGCCAGTGCCCCGGTCGAGTCGTCGTCGCAACGGCGATCCCAGTTCGCGATCTGCTGGACCAGCTCCGCGGCGTCGCCGGAGCGGGCCGAGTCCTTGGCGCGAGACCACGCCTGCTTGATCCGGGCCTGCCATCGCTCCGCACGATAGACCCCGGGGTGAAAGGCGATGTCGATCGCCTGGGGGATCGTCACCTTGCCGGTGGCGGCCAGCAGCTCGTTCATCATCTGGGCGCGCTGGTGGGTCGGCACCGTTCCGCCGTTAAAGAGATACGAGTGCGCCCGATACTTCTCGGGGACCATCGGGCTGTCGAGCATCATCGCGGCGGGCGAGCAGTTGCAGTTCTGCATCCAGCCGCCGGGCGGGTTGGTCACCTGCACGAGGTCGGACAAGGGGTGGACGCCCCGCCACTCGTTCGCCGAGGTCTGGCCGGGGACCGGCCGGCCGGGGTCGACTCCCGGGGCCCGGATCGGCACCCGGCCGTTCCGCAGGTAGTAGATATCGCCCTGGACCGTGGCCACCATCACGTTCTGCGCCATCAACTGAAGCCGGGATAAAGCCTTCTTCATCTCATCGAGGTTGTGCGCCTTCATCATCTCGTAGACCTGTTCGCCGAGTCCGACTTCCTCCATGTAGGGGATCGCGATCGCGTAGGCCTTGCCGTCCTTGCGGGCGACGACGGGTCCGTGATGCGTGTACTCGACGTCCACCGTGCGATTCTTCACCTCGGCTCCTTCCTTGACCCCGATCTGATAGGTGCGCACGGTCATCTTGCGCCACTCGCCGTCGAAGCGGTACGAGCGCGGATCGTCGGGCTTGAGCTCTTCCTCGTAGACGTCGGAGGTATCCGGCCCGCCGGTGGTCATGGCGACCGAGCAATACCGGCTGTGGCCGAGACTGGGCATCGGCTGGCCGAGTATCGCCACGCCCGAGACGGCGAGGTCGTCGCCCCGCGCGTAGATCCGGGCCTGATAGAAGCGGAAGGCGCCGTACCAGCTCAGGTGCGGGTCGACGATGGCGATCGGGGCCTTCATCGCGGTGCGTCCCGGGGCGATGAGCACCTCATTGGAGCCGCGATAGGCCGGCGGCGTGAGCTTGATGCCGGCCGCGCCCAGGTCGTGGACGGCCTCGCCCAGCGGCCATCCCCAGATGATGTAGCGCCCCAGGGCGACGGCGTCCCAGGGGTGGATGTCCTGGGCCCAGGCCGGCACTCTCTCGGGGTGCTCTCCCACGAAATGAAGCACGCCCTCGACGTAGGCCTCGAGCATGGCGCGCATCTTCGGGCTGAGCCGATCGTAGCGTTCGCGGCTGATCTCGGCGTGCCGCCAGATGCGCTGGGCCACGTCGTCCTGGTAGAACTGCGGTCCGAAGACCTCGGCCATCGTGCCCGCGGCGCGCCGGTAGTTCTTGAGCAGCTCCTCGAGCCGATCCTCCGCCTGGGCATACCCCATCGCGTAGGCCGCGTCCTCGAGCGTCGGGGCGTAGATGTGCGGGATGCCGTAGTCGTCGCGGTAGATGGTCGTCGCCGAGACGTCACGCGGCGGCGCTGCCGCCGGCGCCGCTGCGGTGAGGATCAGGACCAGGCAGGACGTCGCGAGGACCACGGGGGAGGAGGGCTTCATCGGGAGCTCCTGGGTGGAACGACACGATGCGAACGGTCGATGAGAGGGCCGCGGTCGAGTCAAGGTCCGCCGAAAGTATCGCCGATCGTCGAGGACCGGTCGAGGGCCTTGTCCAGGCGTGGCTCAAGCCGTCGGACCCGGCCCTCGGCACGGAGCCGGTCCGGCGGCGTGATCGGCGTCGAGCGAGGATGACCGATGTCGCGCGTCCCCGAAGGGACAGCCCGGCGGTCCGATCGAGGCCACGGTGTACCCCTCATGAGGCTGCCCTGGGGGCAGCCGAGCCCGCCCCGGCATCGAGGTCGGGGGCGAGCACGTCGGCCAGCGTGCGGCCCGGCCGGTCCTCGACCACGTCCGGGTGAGCGAGGCGGGCCAGCTCCGCTCGCAGGTCGACGCGATTCGGTTCAACCTCGACCGCCAGGGTCAGGAAGACCCTGGCCTCGAACCATCGGCCGAGCTGCTCGGCCAGTCGGGCCAGCTCCTCCGCATCCCGCATCGGCTGGTTGCGCTGATACAGCCTTTGATAGCGATCCCGGGCCTGTTCGAGGTCGGACTTCTGCCGGCGGATGTCGGCGGCGCGGGCCGGCTGGCCGGCCTGGACGGCCAGCTCGGCCAGCCGATCCCAGGCGGCGAAGTCGGTGGGCGCGTGCACGACCAGCCGTTCCAGCGCGCGCCGTTCGGACTCGGCATCGCCGCGACGCGCGGCCAACCAGGCTGCCAGCCGGTCGACCTGGGCCGGGGTCGAGCCCGCGGCCGGCAGGTGCTTCAGGGCTTCCCGGACCTCGGCGACGCGACAGGTCGCCATGGCCCACTTGAGGTAGGCCTTCCAGACCGGGACATCCTCGGGGCGCTGCCGCCGGCACGCGGCCAGCCAGCGCACCGCCTCGTCGAAGGCACCGCGGTCGATCGCCAGGTTGGCCCGCGCGAGCCAGATGCGATCGTCCCGCGAGCCCGTCGTCTCGGCGTGCTCGAGGGTCGACTGGCGAAACCCCGGCACCGGCTCTCCGCCCTGGCTCAACCGCATGTGGGACTGGACCAGTTTCATGGTCTGGTCTAGATAGCCGTCAGCGGAACGATCGAGGTGATCCCAGATGGCCTCCACCATCCGCTCGGCGTCCTCGACGCGCCCTTCTTGCCAGTAGAGCGGGACGAGGAACCAGCGCAAGTCGGAGCCGTCGATCCCAGGCTCCGCCAGGGCCTGTTCGACGAGCCGCTCGGCGTCGGCCTGACCGCCGAGCTGGGTCAGGAGCTCGGCACGGGCCATGACCGCGGAACCTCGCCATCGCGAGCCGGGCCGGACCCGGGACCAGGCCGCGGCGGCGGCGTCGAGCCGGCCCCGGGTCTTCTCGCAGACCCCCAGCAGGTAGGCGGCTTCGTCCCAGGTCGGTTTCCGGACCAGCAGCGTGGCGAGCTGTCGCGAGGCGCTCTCATATCGGCCGGCTTGCATGTCGTTCATGACCCGCGCCAGGTCCGTCCGATCGCGCCCCCGGTCCCAACACGTCCAGCCGACCCAGACCAGTCCCCCGACGATGGCCAGGATCATCCCACGCTTCCACACCCGCGGCAAGGCACGCCCGATCATTCCTGGGACCCCACTCGACGGCGATCTCCACCGGTCCGGCGGCCGGCGCGGGCGCACGGGGAACGACCAGACCACGTTCGTGTCCTGCACACGAAATCTTATGCGATTCAACGACGCAATTCGACCCGAACCTCCGTTTCCGTCCGGCTTTAACCTGCCTGGGGAACGCCTCGAACCCCCCGCCGTGCGGCTTGACACCGTCCCAGCCCGCAGCCGATGATGCATCGACACGCCGTTCGTCGCTTGCCAGTCCATAGAGGGAACGATCGTGATCGAGAGCGCTGCTGTCCTCGAGCCGGCCGGCACGGTCAGCTCGTCGTCCGGCGATTCGGGTTCGAGGGTGAATCATCTCGGGTTCCTCCGGGTCCTGATCTTGTCGGGCTGGTGTGGGCTGGTTTCGGGACTGCTCGAGGTCGGGGCCCTGGTCCTGCGCAAGGAAGCGTTCGATCCGAATCAGCTTTACTGGATGAGCCGCCACTTCGTGTGGCTGATCCCCGTGACGAACGTGTGCCTCTTCCTGGCGCTGGGGATCGTCCTGGGATCGGTGACCCTGGCCGCTCGCCGCCGGGGGAGCTGGCTCGCCACGCGGCTGCTCTGCGCCTTGACCCTGCTTCCGGCCGCGCTCGTGGCATGGTCCCAGATCTACGGCTGGGCGTGGCTGCTGGTGGCGGCGGGGATCAGCTCGCGCCTGGTGCCCGCCCTGGAGCGGCGTGCGGCCGGTGCCGGGCGGATGGTCCGGGTCAGCTTCCCGATCCTCGCCGGCTTGGTGGTGATCCTGGCGGCGTCGATCTGGGTCGGGGACCGGGTCAGGAGCTGGCGTGAGGCGTCGCGGCCGTTGCCGGCGCCGGGTTCTCCGAATATCCTCCTGATCGTGCTGGACAGCGTCGTGGCCGACCACTTGAGTCTCTATGGCTACAACCGTCGCACCAGCCCGACCATCGACGAGCTGGCCCGCCGCGGGATCCGTTTCGACGCCGCTCAATCGGCGGCGTCGTGGACGCTGCCGTCCCATGCGACCATGTTCACCGGACGGTGGCCGCATCAGCTCTCCGCCGGCTGGTACACCCCGCTCGACGCCACTTATCCCACGCTGGCCGAGTTCATGGGGTCCCGGGGCTACGCCACGGCGGGCTTCGTGGCCAACCAATGGTATTGCGGGTCCGATTCGGGGCTGGGCCGCGGTTTCACCGTCTATCGCGATTATCTCTTCCCCCACCTGACCGCCTTCGGCATGGCCGTGCTGGTCAAGCGGTCGATCGATTGGCTGCCTCCTCTCGGCGATTTCCTGAGTGGATTGGCGGAAACGCCCGGCCCGGCGCGGTCGCTGAGATATCTCGCGGGGATGTTCAAGGCGAATCGCATCGAAGCGGCGATGGTCGATGACCTGTTCCTCAACTGGTTGTCCTCCGGCCCGGCGGCGGGGCGGCCCGCGCGGCCGTTCTTCGCGTTCCTGAATTACGCGGATGCCCACTACCCCTATCAGATCCCCCGCATGGGGCTGCACCGGTTCGGAGTCAGGCCGCGCAATGCGTACGAGCTGGAACTGATCAAGAACTGGTGGTCGGTGGACAAGCAGCAGCTTCCCCCCCAGGAGCTGGTGATGGCCCTGGACGCCTACGACAGTTGCATCGCGCATATCGACGAGCAACTGGGCCGGCTGTGGGATGCGCTCGGGCGCCGGGGATCCTCGATCGGACCTGGGTGATCATCGCCTCGGACCACGGCGAGAGCTTCGGCGAGCATGCCGGCATCTACTGCCACGGGACGAGCCTCTACCAGACGGAGCTCCACGTCCCGCTGATCGTCCTCCCCCCGGCGGGGGGCCCATCGCCGCGGGTTGTTGGCGAGCGGGTGAGCCTGCGGGAGATCGCGACGACGATCGTCAACCTGGCGGGCTGTCCGGGGGGCTCTCCCTTTTCGGGCGAATCACTGGCCCGGTTCTGGCGGGATTCCGGCACCTCCGAGCCGGCAAGCGGCGCCGAAGAGGGCGCTCGCGGGCGGGCACTCGCCGAAGTGGTCCCCAACGATCCGATGGATCCGGACCCGCGCGGTTGCTCAAGCCTCGATGGCCGCTGGCCGCGCTGACCGACGGTGATTGGAGCTATATCCGCCGCGAAGGAACGGTCCATGAAGAATTGTTCCGCCTGCGCGAGGATGCCCGGGAACGGCATAACCTCGCCGATGACCCGGCCCAGAAGCCGGTGCTCGAGCGGATGCGAGCGACGCTCGGAGAGTTGACCGCCGGGCCGCTGACTCCGCAGCGGTTCAAACCCTGACGCGTCCTCGCCGCGACGAGTCAGTAGGTCAGGCTCTCAGCCTGACGCTCCAAACCCGTCAGGCTGAGAGCCTGACCTACGGGAGGACGGCTGTTGATGATGGCGACCCGGGGAGGGCTCGGCCCGCTCGACGTGCTCGTCCTGTCGGCCTGGTGCGGCCTGACGGGCGGATTGCTCGAGGTGGCGACGAGAGTCGTCTGCAAGACCCTCCCCGGCCACCGAACGTATGAGATGAGCCGGCATTTCTTCTGGATGGCGCCGCTGTCCAATCTGCTGCTCTTCTCCGGGATCGGCTTGCTCCTGGCGCTGGCGACGAGGTCCTGGCCGCGTCGTGGCGGGTGGCTCTCCTTGCGGCTGGTCGGATTCCTGGCGGTCCTGCCCCTGCTCATCTTGATGAGCCCCAAGATTTATCCGTGGGCCTGGGCGGTCCTGGCTCTCGGGATCTCGTCGCGTCTGGTGCCGATCCTCGCGCGCCATCCGACCGAGGCACGGCGATGGCAGTTGCGGAGTTTCCCGGCCCTCCTGGGGGTCGTGCTGGTCCTGGCGGGGGGTGTACTCGGAGGCGACTGGCTCAGGGAGCGGCGTGAGGCCAGCCGCCCCTTGCCTCCCGGCGATCCCCCGAACGTGCTCCTGATCGTCCTGGATACGGTCCGCGCCGACCGTCTGAGTCTCTACGGCTACCGGCGCCCGACCAGCCCCAGACTCGAGCGGCTGGCCAGCCGGGGAATCCGCTTCGACGAGGCGCGCGCCACGGCCCCCTGGACTCTCCCCTCCCACGCGAGCCTGTTCACCGGCCGCTGGCCCCACGAACTCGGTGTGAGCTGGAACACCGGGCTGGGGACGAAGTTCCCCACCCTGGCGGAGTATCTCGGTTCTCGCGGTTATGCGACCGCCGGATTCGTCGCCAACGTCCAGTATTGCTCCTACGAGTTCGGCCTGGACCGCGGCTTCACCCATTACGAGGACTACGTCCTCGAATCGATGACGCCCCTGCGGATGTGCTACCTCGGCAACCTCGCCTTGAAGGCCGTCTTTCACCTGGGTCAGACGCTCATCGCCAATCTGGGCGCGATGCCGCTCCTGCCCCGCAAGGACTCCACGGCCTGGCGGATCCTGAACGGCGATCCCAAGATCGACGCCGGCTCGATCAATCGCGAGTTCCTCGACTGGTTGTCGCGGCGCCGCGAGCCGGCACGTCCCTTCTTCGCCTTCCTCAACTACTTCGACGCCCACTCGGGGTACCTGCTCCCTCCGGGTACCCCGTACCGCTTCGGGCGGCCACCAAAGACCGAGGCGGAGGTCCAGGTCCTGGTCAACTGGTTCTACCTCGACAAGCTCCGGCTGCCCCCCCAATACCTCAATCTGGCCAGGGATTGCTACGATAGTTGCCTCGGCTACCTGGACGAGAAGCTCGGCGAGCTGTTCGACGAGCTGAAGCGTCGCGGCATCCTCGACCGCACGCTGGTGATCGTCACCGCCGATCACGGCGAGGGGCTGGGGGAGCACGACCTGTTCTACCACGGCGAGTCCCTCTACCGGACCGAGATCCGGGTCCCCCTCGTGATCGTCTCGCCCGGGCAGGTCCGGCCCGCCATCGTGAGCGAGACCGTCAGTCTTCGAGACCTGCCGGCGACCATCGCGGCCCTGGCCGGCCAGGGGACTTATGCTCCCTTTCCGGGCCGATCGCTGGCCAGGCTCTGGCAGGATCCTCGCCCGGGGCGCTCATCCCCCGACGGCGAAGGCGCGCTCTCGGAGCTGGCCAGCCCCAATCCCTATGATCCGAATCAAGGGCGGTCGCCCATCCATCGCGGCGCGCTGGCGTCGCTCGCGGAAGGCGATTACGTTTACATTCGCAATGAAGGCGACGACGGCGAGGAGCTCTTCAACGAACGCGAGGATCCGAATGAGTTCGACAATCGGGCGCGGTCGGAGGCCGCGCAGGCCGTCAAGGAACGACTTCGGGAGCATCTCGATCGGATGAGGGCCAATCCGGGGATGTCGCGGCATTGACGCGCCGGTGAGGGTCGCCCGCGCCGTCGCCTGACCTACGAGAGGATTTCACGTACTGCGATAGCATGTTAAGAAAAGACTCCCGGATCGAAGAAAGTCGCGATCCGCTCGCTCACACCGTGCACGCTGGCATCCTCTGGCGCACGGGGGGACCTGCTTCGAGATGCGCCGAGGCATTCCGCTATTCCTGGGACTCGGTTGTGCCCTCGCCCTCTTCCTGGCCTGCTTCCACGCGGTCCTGTTCCGTGGTCACCAGTTCGCGTACCGGGACGCCGGACACTTCTATTATCCCCTGTACCGCGTGGTCCAACAGGAGTGGGCGGCCGGGCGTTGGCCCTTGTGGAACCCGTGGCAGAACGCGGGAACGCCGCTGTTGGGCATGCCCATGGCGGCCGTGCTTTACCCGGGCAAGCTGCTTTACGCCGTGCTTCCTTATCCTGTGGCCGCGCACTGTTACATCATCGCGCATGTGCTGGTCGCTTTGATGGGCATGCTTGCGATGGCGCGGGCCCTGGGCACGACCTGGACCGGGTCCCTGATCGCGGCCTTCGGCTATGCTTTTGGTGCGCCGGTCCTTTCTCAGTACAGCAACGTGATCTATCTGGTCGGTGCCGCGTTGATGCCGTGGGGGTTACGCGCCATCTACCGGCTGGCCGATCCGGGGACGAGATGGGGAGTGATCGAGCTTTCGATCGTCCTGGCGTTGCAAGTGCTCGGTGGCGACCCGGAGGCGGCCTATTTGACGGCCGCTTCCGGCGTCCTGTACGCCGGGATCCTCGCCTTCGCCCGCGAGGAATCGACGGAACATCGGTCCCGACGATGGCCGGCCTCGGTGGCGCGGATGCTGGCCGTGGTTTCGGTCTGGATCGGTCTGATCCTCGGGGCGGAATGCGCCGCGCCGACGGGATGGATGCCGACATGGCTCGCGAACGGCCTACGTCCGTGGCTTGCGCTCGGGCTGGGAGTAGCGATCCTCGCCATCTGGAAATCGCGGCGGACCCGTTGGGGGGCAATGCTGGGCGGCCTGGCCGGCGCGGGCCTGGTGGCGCTGATGCTCGCGGCCGCCCAGCTCGGTCCGAGCTGGGAGTACGCCAGGATGTCCACTCGGCTGACCGGGCCGTCGGCTCCGACGGTCTACGACTTCAGCGTGGAGCCCTATCGGCTGGCGGAGGCCGTCTGGCCGCACGTCTTCGGCCTTGAGGTCCCCGAGAACGCATCCTGGATCCAGGCGATTCCGCCGGCCGG
Source organism: uncultured Planctomycetota bacterium (assembly GCA_963815795.1). Taxonomy (GTDB): domain Bacteria; phylum Planctomycetota; class Planctomycetia; order Isosphaerales; family Isosphaeraceae; genus JAKAUH01. The sequence goes on from CAWFIC010000019.1 coordinate 1,557,767, forward strand.
CAAGCGGATGACCTGGTCGCCATCGCTCTATGTCGGTGGGTTCGTGCTGGCACTGGCCATCGGCGCCGCGGGCCTCCGCGGTGGTCCTCGCTGGCGGACATGGCTGACGATCCTGGGACTGATCGCCCTGGCCGGAGCGATGGGCAAATTCGCAGGTCCTCTCTGGTATGCCCGCGGGATGAAAGGGGCCGCAGCCGTGCTGGGAGGCCATGATCCACCCTCTGGCTTCCCCCGGCCCGACGCCTTCCCATCCGACGGCGCCGGCAGCGTCTACCACGTCCTTGCGGTCCTCCTGCCCGGCTTCGCGATGTTCCGCTACCCGGGCAAGCTGATGGCCGTGACGTGCCTTTGCGCGTCGAGCCTGGCGGGACTGGGCTGGGACCGGCTCTGCGGCGAGGGAGGCGCAACGCGCCGGACGCGTCGAATCTGCCTGCTCGGACTGGTCGCCAGCGTCGGGCTCTTCCTGGTGGTCCTGGCCGGGAGGGGGACGATCGAGCGATGGATGGACCGTGATACTCCGGTCGGACTCGTGTACGGGCCGGCCGACGCGGCCCGCGCGGTCAACGAGACGCTACGGGCCCTCCTCCAGGGCGGCATCGTTGCTGCCGCCGGGGCGGTGCTGGCCATCGGAGCCTCGCGTCGGCCACGCCTGGCCGGCGCGGCTGCCCTGTTGGTCGTGACCGCCGACCTGGCGCTCGCCGGATCCCGGATCATCTGGACCGTCCCCCAGGCCGATTTCGATGCCACGCCCGAGATCGCGCGGCTGATCGAGCAGGCGGAGCAGGCCGATCCAACGGAGGGGGGCCCGTTCCGCATCCACCGGATCGAGCAGTGGATTCCGCCCGAGTTCTCGAGGCGCCGATCACCGCGGCGCTTCAACGAGCTCGTCGCATTCGAGCACGACACGCTGGACCGGCTGCACGCCGAGCCGTACTCCCTGCCGTACACGCTGATCCGGGGCGTCATCGATGTCGCGGAGTACCTCGAATTCTTCGCGGCACGGGTGAGGCGGGTTCGCGACGAACGAGGGATCGAACGGCCGATCTACACGTTCCCGCAGGGAGGGTTCGACTTGTGGAACACTCGCTACGTCCTCATGCCGGTTGAGCACGATGGTTGGCTGGGAGCAAAGCAAGGATTCACCCGCATCGCCCCGTCCGACGCGGTCGTCGGCGACCCGGAGCGCGCGCGGCATTGGATCGACGAGCACGGCTGGCAACTCCTGCGCAACCACCGGGCCTTCCCTCGCTGCTGGGTCGTCAACTCGGCGGTGATCATCAGCCCGACAGTCCCCGGGAGTCTCGAGCAGGCCGAGCTGGTGCGCACCCTGGTCAACTCCGCCGGAGGGACGTCAACCGATCGTGGAAGGAGGACCTTCGACCTGCGGCGGGTGGCCTTCGTCGAGACGGACCGGCCCGGGCCCCTGGCTGCGCTCAGAGGGGCTCGGCCGGCCGGGCCAGCCGGTTCGGTCACGATCGTGCGGGCGGAATCCCAGCGAGTCGAAATGCACGCCACGTTGGAGGCGCCGGGGCTGGTCATCCTGGCCGACGTCGTCGATCCCGGCTGGCACCTGACGATCGACGGCGCGGCGGCTCCGATCTGGCGGACGAATCGCATGATGCGCGGCGCCTTCGTGCCGGCGGGCGGGCACACGCTGGTCTACACGTATCGTTCCACCACGTTCCGAGACGGGGCGCTTGTCTCGCTGGCCGGCCTGATCGTCCTGATCGGTCTGGTCATCCGGACTGTCAGGGGGCGCTGATTCACGAACCCACCCACCGCCTTTCCCTGGTTGTGCGGGCGATGCGCTCTTCGGCGACCTGGCCGCCGACCAGGCGATCGAGATCACCGAGGGGTCGTCCTCGGTCAAGGTGCTCCGGACGAGTCGCTCGTGCGATCGACTCCAACCGGGCCGATCCTCGATCGCCAGGACGCCGGCCTGGACGTCGGACGGACCCCTCAGCCCGCGGGCCAGGAATTGTCGGGCTGGAAGGCCCGATCGACCTCGTTGGCCGGGCGAACATCCCTCCTTCAAAATGGGACGCATCAGGGACTGGTGTCTTCCGTGCCTGAGAGTGACCGTTCCAATAATAGATAGGCGAGACCGGGCCGAACCGACAGTTCCCCGACCCACTGTCAGATGATCCTTGCTGCCATCAGTGATGCGTCGATCGGGTGTCAACGATACGTGATCCTGGATCGCAAGCATCCATTCTGGGATAATCCGAATTTTTAGGGAGGAGAGTCTTGACTGGGACCGTAGGCTCGGGTATCTGTTTGATCTGAGCGGTGAGAAAGTCGGCGCTCATTCTAGTTCCCTCTCTCCAGGGTGGGCCGGTTCGCTGGCCGTTCTCGCCAAATCAATAATCGACAGTGTCGTCGGTCCGTTGCGCTTCATCCGCTTCGAAGAACGAATCGAACCAGATTCAAAAATCTCGTCCAGCGTGTGATCACACTGTGCCAGCGATTGTCGATAGACGTCTTTTCATCACAGGACGAGGTTCGCCGCATCCTTCGTGAGATGCGGCGTGGCGCATTGGCAATCGTCCATGGGTCCCAGGGGCCGCGCACCTTTGGTCGAGGATCTGGGAACCGGTCTTTCTCATTTCAGAGGAGTTGCCTCATGATGTCTACCCGTCGGAGAGGTTCTCATCTCGGATTTACCCTGATCGAACTGCTGGTGGTCATCGCCATCATCGCCGTCTTGATCGCCTTGCTCTTGCCCGCCGTTCAATCGGCGCGTGAGGCCGCCCGGCGTGCGCAATGCACCAACAACCTCAAGCAGATCGGGTTGGCGTTGGCCAACTACTCCGACCAGTTCGGGACCTATCCCCCGGGTGGGATCACGGCGACCGCTCGGACCAGCCCGACGGAGGTCGGCAATCCCTGGGACCCCGGGGCGAACCAGATGTGCTTCCGCGCGTTGATCCTCCCGCAGATGGAAGGCAACACGGTGTACAATGCCATGAACCTCAGCCTCAATGTCTCCGTGAACACGGGCACGCAGTTCACGGCCTGGAACACCGTGTTCACGAGCTGGCTCTGTCCGTCCGACGGGAACAACGGCGGGGGCCGGGTTACCAACGGGTACGCCGGCGGCAGCCAGACCGGCAACTGGGGGCCGCAACCGATCAACCCGGCGACCGGCACATATGCACCGACGATCCCGATCTCCAATTACGCGGGCAGCTTCGGTGACAACTACTGCGGCGGCGTGCTCGCCAACCCGGGGCTTCCCTGGGAGACGCCGTACAGTCTCACCGTCCTCCCGATCGGCCAGAGCCGCATCGGCTGGAACGGCTACTGGGGCACCTTCTTCGGCCTCCCGGGCGGATTCACGAACGGCGCCGGGACGATGCGCGGCTTCTTCGATTACCGCGCCACCCAGCCGCCGGCCACGATCGCCAGCGTCACCGATGGCACCAGCAATACGGTCATCGTCGGCGAGGTGTTGCCCAGCAACGCCGCCGACAGCAATTTCTGGATGCAGAACGGGGGTTACGCGGGCACGACCGTTCCGCTCGGGTTCAACTCGAACACCATCGTTCCCGTGGCGGGCGGCCCCTGCAGCAGCAGCACCTGGCAGTCTCCCTCGGCCCCCGTCGGCTGCCGGTACGGGGCGTCGGCCAAGGGATTCATCAGCCTGCACCCCGGCGGGTCCAACTTCGCCTTCGCCGACGGGTCGGTCCATTTCCTCAAGAACAGCATCAACCTGCGCACCTACTGCGCGCTGGGCAGCCGTGCCGGTGGTGAAGTCCTCAGTTCCGACTCCTACTGAGTGAGCCGTCCGATCGGCGTCGGATTTCAGGATGGGGAGCCGGGTCCCTCCGGCTCCCCGCCTTCGTGTCGAGATCTTCCTCGTTGCGTCGCGCCGGTCGCGGCGCAGTGGACTCCCTTGGTCCCGGATGCGCTACCTGGGCACCGGGACTGCTTACCGCAGGTAGATTCGCAACGGATGAATCGATTCATGAGATCAGCTTCGAAGATTCGGCAGGCGGTTGCGGTCGCCTTGAGCGCCTCGGCCGCAGTGATCGTGATCGGATGCGGCAGCGACGATTCCGGCCTGGGTACGCGGTACAAGGTCACGGGCAAGGTGACCTACAAAGGTGCCGCCGTACCGCACGGAACCGTGAATTTCATTCCGACCAAACCGGGTCAGTCCGAGGGGGGCCGTGCGGCCACGGGCGAGATCAAGGATGGTTATTATTCCTTGACGACGCATGGCAACAATGACGGCGCGCTGCCGGGCGACTACAACGTCGCCATCATCGCCATAGACATGGATCAGAAGGCGGCGATCTCGAAGGACGCGCTCAACATCCATCAAGGGGACGCCGCCCACCAGGCGGCCATCAAGAACGCCAAGAAGCTCATCCCGGACAAGTACGGTGTGAGCGAGACCTCGGGATTGAAAGCGACCGTCAAGTCCGGGACGAACACGATCGACTTCCCGTTGTCGGATTGACGGGAGATCCGGGCCATCCGGGGCCGAGGCTGCTCCAGATGGGCCCCGGCGGGTGGACTCGGTCGGTTCGTCGATTCCGAGACGGCGCGAACCGAGATGGCGCGGTGATCTGCGCCATCCCGGTTCTGCGCTTTTCCCCGGGATGTTCATCACCCGCGCCAATCAACGCGTTTTTGCGAGACCCGCAGCGGCAAGTTCCTCGGCCAGCAGGTCGGCGAGGGTGCCGCTCCGCGGGTGAGGCACCTGTACGTTCTGGCTCGACCGAACGAGCGGGTCGTGGCGCTCCGAATCCGCAACGGTGGCCACGGCGATGGCCCTGAAGACGTTCGCCTCGAACGGCCGGCTGAGCTGCTCCGCCAGGCTGGCCAGTTCCCGGGCATCGCGCATCGTCTGGTTGCGCTGGTAGAGTTTTTCGTAACGCGCCTGGAGTCGACCGATCTCGGACTTCCGGCGTCGGTATTCGCCGGCGCGATCCGCCTTGCCTTCCTTTTCGGCAATGGCCTCCAGGCGCTCCAGAGCGGCGAGATCGGCCGAATCGACGACGACCAGCCGTTCGAGCGCGGCTCGCTCGGCGGCGAGGTCGCCGCGAAACGCGGCGAGCCAGGCGGTCAACCTCTGGACCTGGGCGGGAGTGGACTCCTTCGCGGGCAGATGCTCCAGCGCTCGGCGCAGCGTCGGCGAGGCGACGGATCGCCATCGCCCAATCCAGCCGGGCGCACCAGACCGGCAGATCGTCGGGACGCTTCCGCAAGCAGGCGTCGAGCCACCGCGAAGCCTGGTCATACGAGCCGTCGCGGATCGCCAGCTTGGCCCGCCCCAGCCAGACCCGGTCGTCCTCCGGGGCCGATCGTGCGGCTTGATCGAGGAATGCGCGGACCTCCTCGATCGTCGGGGTCTGCATGTGCAGGCGAATCAGGAGGATGGCCGGTTCGGATGCCCCTTCGCCTGCCTCGTTCAGGCGATCCCATGACGCCTCGATCACCCGCTGCCGGTCCTCGATGCGACCTTGCAGCGAATAGACCAGCCCGAGGAACAGGCCCAGCTTCGATCCGTCGCCACGAGGATCGGACATGGCTCGGATGATCAGCGCCTCGGCCTCGGCGAGCCCGCCCCGCTCGATGAGCCACTGCATGCGCCCTTGAATCGCGCGTGCGCCGAAAGGAGAACCCGGCGGAACCCGTTCCCAGGCCCGGAGGGCGGCGTGGGGCTGTCCCCTGGCCTTCTCGCAGACGCCCAGCAGGTAGGCCGCCTCGTCCGAATCGGGCTTCCAGGCCAGCAGCGTCGTCAGCTTCCGCGCGGCGTGGCCGTGTCGGCCGTCCCTGACTTCCTGCTTGATCTCGATCATGGCCCGCCGATAGCGCCGGAGGTCCCACAACTTGCAGGCGCCGCCGATCAGGGCTGCGGCCGCGACCGCCAGGAGAAGGACCCGTCGCGCCCGGGCCCGTCGGCCGGCCGCCTCCGCCCTGGTCTCAACCGCGGCCCCCGCCATCCCCATCCCCGATCGTCCTCCGTCACACCGCGCAGACCGACGTCACCCACTCGATTCTACTAACTGGATGTCGCTCTCGGCACGCGGGTGCCAACCGATCCAGCTTGGCTGATTCGACGCGGCTTGTTGGATCACCTCTGGGGCGCTATCATGGAGCTCGCGGAATGTTATGGATACTCCTTGCGATCGAGGAGGGACGCCATGGCTCCAGAATTCCCGATCGCGAGCGTGGCTCGCGATCCGGCCGCGAGGGCGAATGGGAGCGGACAAGTGGGACGATTCTCGGTGGAGTGCCAGTTGACCAACCATCAGGAAGCCGGGTGGGCGGCGGGCGGCTTCATCTCGCAGGACCAGGTGCATCGGACGACGGTGTCGGGCGTCGTGGACACCGGGGCTGCCCGGCTGGTGCTGCCCTCAGCGGCGGTCGCTCAGCTAGGTTTGACGCCGACCGGCCGGACCACGGTAAAATTCGCCGACGGGCGGCGGGAGCCCAGGGACACGGTCAGTGACGTGCAGCTCGAGTATGCGGGTCGGTCCGGGGTCTTCAGTGCTGTGGTTGAACCTGGTCGCTCCGACGCCCTGATCGGTGCCATCGTGCTGGAGGAGCTTGATCTGCTGCCGGACTGTGCCAACGGAGTGCTGGTGCCCAGGGACCCCAACAGCACCATCACCGAGGTCGAATGAGAGGCTGTGAAAGGATTGATTCAACATGATGATGACCCCAGCAACGAAGAAGTTCAGATACTAGCCCGAAGCGCCAGCGAGGGTTCTGGGGCTGTCTCCCTCGCTGGCGCGTCGGGCTGGTATGGAGATGCCGCCGCCAAGCTGTACGAGAATTGGATGTAACCCCATAATGGGAAGGGCATTACGTCAATTGGTTCTTGAATCCCGAATGTTCGATTCGACGCTTTCACATCCTGGCCCCGCCAACAGGGTGAAGGGATCGGTATGAAGGGCCTTTCGGCGGGGGATCCTGCCTCGGGGCGGGAAGGACAATTCCCGGTGGTGATTGCGTCGGCGTGGTGCGGGCTCGTCTCGGGGCTGCTCGAGGTCGCCACGATCGTCGTCCGCAAGCGGACGTTCGATCCGAATCACCTCTACGAGATGAGCCGCCATTTCGTGTGGCTGATCCCGCTGGCCAACCTGTGCGTCTTCCTGGCGCTGGGCGTCGTCATGAAACTCCTCGCTCGGGCCTGGCCCCGCCGGGTGGACTGGCTGGCGCCTCGCTTGCTGGGCTCGTTGACCTTGCTGCCGGCCCTGCTGGCCGGATTTCCGCGGATCCACGGACTGGCCTGGTTCGTCGTGACACTGGGGGTCGCGGCGCGGCTGGTCCCGGCCCTCGAGCGGCCTGCCGCCGGCTTCCGCCGGCTGTTGCGTCTCAGCTTACCGGCCGTCGCCGGTCTTGTCCTGACCCTGGCGGCGGCGCGCTGGGGCGGAGATCGGCTCGCGGAGTGGCGCGGCGCACCAGGCCGTTGCCGGCGGCCGGCTCCCCCAATGTCCTTTTGGTCGTGCTGGACACCGTCGCGGCCGAACACCTGAGCCTCTACGGCTATGAGCGACCCACCAGCCCGACACTGGTCGAACTGGCCGAGCGCGGGATCCGCTTCGATCGCGCCAGGCGACCTCGTCATGGACGCTGCCGTCTCACGCCAGCATGTTCACGGGTCGCTGGCTTCACGAGCTCTCCGCCGGCTGGCTCACCCCGCTGGATGGGACCTTCCCGACGCTGGCCGAGTTCCTGGGTTCGCGCGGCTACGCCACGGCCGGATTCGTCGGCAATTACTCGTACTGTGCGACCGGCTCCGGCCTGGAGCGAGGCTTCGCCGCTTACGAGGACTACATCTTCCCGAACCTGACCGCCTTCAAGGCGGCCTCCCTCATCCACCGGTCCGTCAACGGCATCCGGTCGGTCGAACGGTTCCTCGAGGATTGGCTGGACATCGACATCTTGAGGACGCCGGTGGTACGCCTCTTCCGGCTATTCAACGCCGATCGCAAGGAGGCGGCGGGGATCAATCGCGAGTTCCTCGACTGGTTGGGCCGGCGCCGGCAGCCGGAACGGCCGTTCTTCGCCTTCTTGAATTACTACGATGCCCACTCGCCGTATGATCTCCCGTCCGGGAGGGTCCACCGCTTCGGGACCCAGCCCATCGACCCCCGCGACAGCGACATGATCCAGGAATGGTGGCCGATGGACAAGTCGGCGCTCTCCCCGCGCGATATCGCGTTCGCCCACGACGCCTACGATGACTGCGTCGCGGACCTCGACGAACAACTGGGCCGACTGTTCGACGAGCTCGGTCGTCGGGCGGTCCTCGATACGACCTGGGTGATCCTCGCGGGCGATCACGGCGAGAGCTTCGGCGAGCATGCCGGCGTCTTCTGCCACGGGTCGAGCCTGTATCAGACCGAGCTGCATGTTCCCCTGGTGATCATCCCTCCCGGCGGCCTGCCGTCCAAACGGGTGGTGACCGAGCCGGTGAGCCTGAGGGACGTGGCGGCGACGATCGTGGACGTGCTGAATCTCGAGGGCGGCTCCCCCTTCCCGGGGCGGTCGCTGGCCCGGTTCTGGGACGGGTCGTCTCCGTCGCCGTCAACGCCCGGCGATCCGGCCCTATCGGAAGTGGTCCCGATCGACCCGCTCCATCCGAACGTGCTGGAGATGGTCCAGCCGCACTGGCCGATCGCGGCGGTGATCGAGGGCGGGTGGGCCTACATCCGTCGCGAAGCCGACGGCCGCGAGGAGCTCTTCCACCTGCGCGAGGATGCCAAGGAGTCGCATAACCTCGCCGATAGACCGGCCGCGCTGTCCGAGCTCGAGCGGCTGCGCGGATCGTTGAGCGGGCTCACGGCCGGTCCGCTCACCCCGCAACGATTCAATCCCTGACGCGGGCGGGGCGCAAATTGGCCTCGAGGTCGGAGGTCGCGCGGGGGGGATGAATCGGCCGGATTTCACGCAGAGACGCAAAGGGCCGCAGAGACGCAGAGAGATGCAAATGGGCCACCATCGTTCCACAATAAAAATTATTTGTTTTTAAATATATTAAATATTAATTGATAGCGGACCTGACAACGGCGCCATGAGGGGGCCGGGTGCCGCATCCGGGGGCACCTCTCTGCGTCTCTGCGGCCCTTTGCGTCTCTGCGTGAAACTGTTCGACCGATAGGCGACTTTGCCGGAGACGCTTCATCCCACCTCAGGCTCGAGCGGGCTGATGTCGACCAGCACTTCGATCGGATCGTCGCCGATGGTCCCGCCGGGAATCGCGGCACCGTCAACCCGCCGGTCGGGGCGACAACTCCTGGCGCGAGGGATCGCGGTGGCGGTCGGCTTGGCGGCGGTCGCCGCATTCCTCCCGATTCGGCACAACCGCTTCGTCATCTTCTGGGATGACGGGGCGAATTTCCTCCAGAACCCGGCGTTCCGGGGTCTCGGCTGGCCGCAAGTTCGCTGGGCCTGGTCGACCCTGTTGCAGGGTGCGTATCAGCCGATGGCCTGGATGCTCCTGGAGGCGCAGTATTGCGTCGTGGGGCTCGAGCCGACGGGCTACCATCTCGTCAGCCTGGCGCTCCACGCGGTCGATGCGATCTTGTTCTATGCCTTGATCCGGGCGGTGGTGTCGCGGACGATGCCCGAGATCGAACCGGGACGCCGGTGGGCGATACCGGTGATGTCGGGATTGGCGGCGACGCTGTTCGCGGTGCATCCGCTCCGGGTCGAGGTCGTCGCCTGGGCATCGTGCCAGCCTTATCTTCCGTGCGCCGGACTCGCGATCCTGTCAACGCTGGCCTATTTGCGCGGTCATGACGACGGCCGGCGACGTCTCGGCTGGCTGCTGGCCTCGGCGGGATTGTATGCCGCGGCGCTGGGCTTCAAGGCCGTCGCCGTCGGCTTGCCGCTCGTCCTGCTGATCCTCGACGCGACCGTGCTCCACCGACTCCGTGGCGGACGGCTGCCACTCGGCGCCTGGGTCGAGAAGCTCCCCTTCCTGGTGCTGGCGGCCGCGGCCTCGTTCCTCGCCATCCAGGCCAAGTCGGGTCTGGGACGCCTGCTCGATCCGGGTTCCGGAGGCGCCACGATGGCCGTCCGGCGGGCGGCGGTGGCCGGGTACGGTCTCTGCTACTATCTTCGCCAGACGGTCTGGCCGTTGGGGCTGTCGGCGTACCATTACCGGCCGCCATCGGTCGATCTTTCCGATCCGCGATTCGGGGGCAGCCTCGCCGGCGTCGCGGCGGTGGCGATTGCGGCCTTCTTTCTCGGGCGGCGCCGGGCGGCGATCCCCGCCGCGCTCCTCGCGTACGCGGCGATCCTGGTACCCAACCTCGGCCTGGTCTCGTACGACCTGATGCTCGTGGCCGATCGTTATGCCTACCTCTCGACGATGCCGCTGTTCGTGCTCGCGGCCGGAGGATCGGTCCGGATGGTCGCCGTCTCGCGGCGGCCCAGGGCGCTCGCCCTGACGGTCCTCACAGCGGGGTTGGGCCTGGTCGTGATCTGGTCGGCAATGAGCCGGGCCCAGTGCCGGACCTGGCGGGACTCGGACACACTCGTGGCCCACGCCCTGACGGTCGGCTCGGGCCGCGACGCCCTGGTCGTGAGCCACCACGGCCTGGACTTCCTCGGCGCCGGTCGTGTCCGGGAAGGGATGGCTCAGCTCCGGATGGCGGTCCGGATCGATCCGGGCGATCCCGAAGTCCGGGAGAATCTCGGCATCGCGATGGTGGAGCGGGGAGACGTCGCGGGAGCAATCGCGCACCTCGCGGAGGCGGTGCGCCTGGCGCCCGACCGGTTCGATTACCGCCACCACCTCGGGCGGGCTCTGTTCTACAGCGGACGGCTCGAGGAAGCCGCCGAGCAACTCACCACAGCCCTCCGGCTCGGACCCGACCGAGCTCAGCTCCATGCGTCGCTCGGAGCTGTACTCGCCGCGCTCCATCGGCGCGATGAGGCGGCCCTGCAGTTCTCCGAGGCCCTCCGTCTCGACCCGGGCCACCCCGGCGCACGCGCCGGACTGGCCGAGCTCCGTCGGCGCGACTAAAGCGCCGAACGTCTGGGTGGCTCACCGCCGGATATGAAGCCCCGTGCGTCGCTGAGATCGGGCGGCGGATCCGGTCCGGTCCGGATCGGACCGGGTCGGCGGACAGAGCCGCCTCCTACAGCGGACCGGTCCGGAGATTCTTGTAGGAGGGGGCTCCGTCCCCCGACCGGTCCGATCGGTCCCCCGACCGGTCCGATCGGTCCCCCGACCGTATGCAGCCGGAGCGTTCGCTGCTCTGACGCGCCCTCCCCATCGCCCCATTCCGCCCGACCTGCGATCGTCTCTTGCTCCCGTCAGCACATCGGGCTTATAAGGGAATAGCTGCACCCAGGTGCCGCGATGGTCGCGGTGCCATCGCGTCCCTCCTATCGGGACTTGTCGCAACCCGGCACGTCTGAGGCGAATCGGAAGGGGTCGCGAATCGAGGTCTCCTGGACCTGTCCATGATGACGCGATCCCTTCGACGTCGGCGCTGGCTCTGGTTCGGTTCGGGGGCCGCTGTGTTGGCGCTGGCCCTGGCGGGGACGATGGCGGCCGCCGTGATGCAGGCTCGGCGCCTGCGGGCCGACGTGGAGCGGGCGCAGCGTACGATGGACGCGGGGCGTTGGGGAGCGGCCCGCAAGGACTTGACGGACCTCGCCCGGCGCTGGCCCGGCCGGGGGGAAGTCCTGTTCCTGCTCGGCCGTTGCGAGGAGGCGCTGGGGAAGCCCGAGCGCGCCCTGGACGCGTGGGAGCGGGTCCCGGTTCGGGACAGCCATTATCCCGGCGCCGCCGAGTCGCGCGCCTCCGTGCTGATGAACCTGGGCCGATACGCCCCGGCCGAGTCGTGCCTCCTCGAGGCACTCGACACGGCCCGGCCGGCTGATCGCTACCCCTTGCTGCGGGCCCTCGCCCGACTGTTGCGGCTGGAAGGCCGATACGCCGAAGTGAGCGAGGCGCTGACGGCCGCCTGGGTCAGTTGCCCGGATCCCAGCGAACTGCTCGAGGACCTCTGGCAGAATGACACCGACCCGGTGCCCGTCAACGCCTGGAAGACCTTCCTCGACAAGGCCGATCCCGGGGATGATCGGGTCTGGCTGGGATGGGCCCGGCACGCGATCGTGACCGGCCGGTTCGGCGAGGCCGAGGCGTGGCTGAAGCGGTGCCGGGACCGACGCCCGGACGATCCCGCGGTCTGGCGGGCCCGCCTCGACCTGGCGATGGCGACGGCGGACGCCGCCGGGGTCTGGGAGGCCGCGCGCCGGCTCCCGGCGGGCGCCGCCCGGCCCGAGCAGATCGCCGCGGTCCGCGCCTGGGTGGCCGACCGCGGCCGCGACACCAAGGTCCAGCGGCGGGAATCGGCCAGGCTGGTCGAACTCCAGCCCCTCCAGACCCGGGCCCTCGAACATCTGATCGAGCTGGCGCGGGAGGCCGGCGACCCCGAGGAGGCCGGGCGCCTGCAACGGCGCAAGGCGCGAGGTCGACCGCGCCAAGGACTGGATCCGCCGGCTGGTCGTCCGTGTGATCGCCTTCCGCGAGCACCCCAGGGAACTCGCCGAACGCATGGCGATCCTGGGCCGGTCGTTCGACCATCACGCCTGGGTCCTGGTGGCGGCGACGCCCGCGGGCGCCTGCGCGGCGACGACGGGCCCGGGCCCCGCGCGGCCGCCGGGCGCGGAGCCGGACCTCTCGCGCTCCCGGGCCCTCTGCACCGCCGCGGCCGACGCCGCGCTGGCGCGGTTGCTCCATCGGCCGGCGGATCCGCCCACCGCGCCGGCGGACTCTCTGGCCGACCGGCTGGCCGACCTCCGAGGCGTCCCGGTCGCGGATCGCACCGCACCGGCGGGCTCGCCCGAGCCCAAGGGCCAGCGCGACCCGGCCGCCGCGCGTGCCCTATTCACCGATGATGCCGAAGCCGCCGGGCTCCGCTTCGTCTTCGACAACGGCCGGACCTCGCAGCACCTCCTGCCCGAGACGATGTCGGGGGGCGTGGCCGTGCTCGACTACGACGGCGACGGCTGGCTCGACGTGTACTGCGTCCAGGGCGGGTTGTTCCCGGCGCGGCCCGGCGAGGAGACGGCCCGCGCCGAGCCCGGCGACCGGCTCTTCCGCAACCGGGGCGACGGGACCTTCGAGGACGCATCGGACTCGACCGGGATCGCCGCGATCGCCCGCGGCCTCGAATATGGCATGGGCGTCGCCGTGGGCGATTACGACAACGACGGGCATCCCGACCTCTTCCTCACCCGCTTGTACCGCTATGTCCTGCTCCGCAACCGGGGCGATGGGACCTTCGAGGATGTGACCGGTCGCTCGGGGCTGGCCGGGATCCGGGACAACCCGACCTCGGCCGCCTTCGCCGACCTCGACAACGACGGCGATCTCGACCTGTATGTCTGCCACTACATCCGATGGGATCCCCGCCACCCCGCGACCTGCCGCGACGAGCGCTGGGGGACGTTCTACTGCGATCCGGCCAAGTACGAGCGGGCCGCCGACCACGTCTTCCGCAACGACGGGGGCCGGTTCGTGGACGTGACCGAGCGCGCCGGTTTCACCGACCTGGAGGGACGGGGCCTGGGCGTGGTGGCGGCGGACCTCGACGACGACAATCGCATCGATCTCTACGTCGCCAACGATGGATCGGCCAACTTCCTCTTCCGCAACCGGGGCGGGTTCCAGTTCGAGGAGACGGCCTTGACTGCCGGAGTCGCCGGCAGCGCCGAAGGGGGGTACCAGGCCGGGATGGGCGTGGTCGCCGCCGATCTCGACGGCGACGGCCGGCTCGACCTCATGGTGACGAACCTCTACGGAGAAGGGACCACGCTGCACCAGAACCTGGGGCAATGCCTGTTCGCCGATCGCAGCGCCGCCTCGGGCATCCTGATGGCCACTCGGTACCTGCTCGGCTTCGGGATCAGCGTGTTCGACGCCGGCAACGACGGCCGGCCCGATGTGGTGATCACCAACGGCAACGTGAACGACTTCCGGCCGCTCTATCCTTTTGCCATGCCCACCCGCCTTTACGAGGGCCGGCCGGGCGGTCGGCTGGTCGACGTCTCGGATCAATCCGGTCCGCCCTGGAGCGTGCCGCGACTGGGTCGGGGGCTGGCCTCCGGCGACCTGGATAACGACGGCCGCGTCAACTTCCTGGTCATGGCCCAGGACGGGCCGTTGGCCTACTTCCACAACCGGACCGAGCGCCCGGGCATTTCGTGACCTTCCGGCTGGAAGGAACAACATCCAACCGCGACGGCGTCGGGGCCAGGGTCGTCGTCCAGGCCGCCGCGGAGCGCCGCGTGGCCCAGCGCGTGGGGGGCGGGAGCTATCTGGCGGCCTGCGACGGCCGGCTCCATTTCGGCCTGGGCGTATCGACGTCGGTCGACTCGGTCGAGGTGCTGTGGCCTTCGGGCCGGCGCGATCGCTGGACGGATCTCACCGCCGATACGGGCTATCGGCTGCGCGAGGGCGATCCGACCGTCAGGCCCCTGGCCGGATTCATCAAGCCGGGGGGCCTTCGCCCGGGCGGGCCCCGGAGTCCCTGATCGATCCCGGTCCGAGGCGTCCGGGGCGAGGAGATTCGTCACTCCGCGCCGCTCTGCGGCGGGAGGGCACCACGGGTCGTCATCACCACGTGAGGGTCGGCCTGGGCACCGGGGTGCGGATTGAAGAGGAGCCGCGGTACTCCGGCGCCCGTTCACGAAATGGGGGTCATGGAGCGTGATGACCGGACGGCTTGGGAACGGCCGAGTCCCGCTCGACCGGGACGGTGTGCTTGGTCAGTGTCGTGTGTGCGATATTGGACGCGGAGTAGCGCGGCATGTGGCAGGACACGCAGTCGTCGGCCGGCTCGCGCCAGCCGGGCGGGCCGGGGCATCGAACAGCCGCGGTCGGCGTGACAGTTCAGGCAGCGCCCCCGGTAGAACGCGACCCGCTCGGCGGGCTCGGGCAGCCGGTGCGGGTCGTGGCAGGAGATGCACCCGAGCCGCCCGCCGCTCTCGCGGTAGCAGCGGCTCAGTCGCATCTCCTCGACGTGGCCGACGGCCCGGGAGCGGTTGAACGGGTCGGACCGGTGCGTGAAGACCATCACGAACTCATCCAGCGGGAGCCCGGGGCGGAAATCAAACAGCGAGCGACCGGGCCGTTCGCTGCGGTCGCTCCCCTGGAAGTGGCACTGCTCGCAGACCGCCTCGCGAAGCGCGGGTTCGAGCTTGGCCGGGTTGACGATCGTCCGATCGGGACCGCCGCCCCCGCCGGCCGGTCCCGCCTGCCGGGCGTGGAGTTCGCCCGGCCCGTGGCAGCGCTCGCAGCCGATCGCCAGCCCGTGGAACACCGGCGGCCGGCTCTCGGCCGTGTCGAATCGGTTGGTGTGGCAGTACAGACAGCCCGCGGTGATCCGCCGGCCGAAGTGCTGGTTCTGCTCGCGGTAGCCGGGCGGGAGGTCCCACCGCCCCCCGTGGGCGTACCAGGCGATCGGGGACTGGTAGAGCCCGTCGCCGCGTTCGACGAGGAACGAATAGCCGCGTATCCCCGACCCGATCACATAGCGGACCTCGGCTTCGGTGACTGCCGGGGCCCCCTCCGCTCCGCCCCGCCGCGTCTCGCGGTGGAATACGCGCCCGTCGCGGCGCTCGATCGAATAGGCCAGGTCGCCCACCTCGAACACCGGGCCGACCGCATCGGGCTTGACCCCGGCCGGGGTGGTCGCGGACCGGCCCATCGGGTGCCGGCGAAAGGATTCGCTGAGATCGGCGTGGCAGCGAGAGCAGGCCGCGTCGCCGACGTAGGCCACGCCGGGCCTGGCGTTCAGATAAGGGCTCGAGATTGGGGTCGGGGCGACGCGCACCTCGGTCCGGTCCGGCTCCGCGGGTCGAGACCCGCACCCGGGACCGACACCCCCGAAGCACGCCGCGGCCGTCACGAGGATCATGACCGCCGGCGCCCGCCGACGGCTCGAGGCGGTCCTGTGCTCCGACGATCGGCGATGACCCACGGCGGCCCCCCCGCACTCCTGGACCTCGCGAATTCGAGGGCCTATGATCCCCAGCATGGCACGAGACCCGACGGCTTGCAAGCCGTCTAGAGGGCCGAACGGTCGCCTGGCGCACGGCGTGGGAGGGTGGCATGCCCACGTCCTCGTGGGCATGGATCTCCGCCTCCGGACATGCCCACGAGGACGTGGGCATGCCACCCATCCATCGATACCCGCCGGTTGTTATGGGAACTCTAACATGATTGACGCCATCAGTCAAACCGTGGATTCATGTGTTTACGCTAGCTTGTGTGTGTGCTTGCTGGCCTCGCGGACGAGCGCAAGTGGCCCGATTCCATGGTGGGCGCCCATACTTGTCATGTGCGCGACCTGACAAGTATGCCAAGTATGCCAAGTATGCCAAGTATGGGAGAGCCGAAGGGGGCGCCGTTCACCAATGGTGGGGCGCTGCTGTTGATGCATGCATTCGGCTGTCTACGAACGGCCAAATCGCGTTGGAGAATGGCTGTCAGGAATCCGAGGTCCGGAGCGACTCATGGGTATGAGGTGGCGATGCCGGAGATCCGCGGCAGACAGGTGGCGATGAGCGTCGAGGCGGCGACCGACCCCGAAGCGTGGGTGGATCGGTACGGGGACGGTCTGTATCGCTACGCGCGACTGAGGCTCCGATCGCCGGACCTGGCGGCGGACGTCGTCCAGGAAACGTTCCTGGAGGCGCTCCGGTGCCGCGACTCATTCGCCGGTCGATCGAGTGAATGGACGTGGCTGGTCGGCATCCTCCGTCACAAGGTCGTGGATCAGCTCCGGAGGGCCCGTCGCGAGCCCGCGTCCGGCGATGACACATCCGCCGAGAGCCGGGCCGAGCCGCCGTTCGATCGCCGGGGCCACTGGCGAGTCGGCCCGGCCGCGTGGAGGGGCGACCCGAGCCGGGAAGTCGAATCCCGCGAGTTCTGGGACATCTTCGGCCGGTGCCTCTCCCGGCTCCCCCAGGGACTCGCCGACGCCTTCTTCCTCCGCGAGCTGGACGAACTGGGGGCGGAGGAGGTCCAGGAGGTCCTGGGCATCACCCCCGCCAATTTCTGGAAGCGCCTTCACCGCGCACGCATGCTGTTGCGGCAATGCCTCGAGTCCGGTTGGTTCGGCCAACGGACGAAGTCGTCCCGCCCCTCCTGAGAGCGTGTGAAGGAATCGAATCGAGGATTCCAGATTCCGGATTCCGAATCCGCAAATCATTCCGTGACATGGACATAAAACCATTCGGAATTCGGAATCCGGAATCTGGAATCCATTGTTTCACCGCCTTTGACTGAAAGGCCCGTCCCGTCCATGACTCGCCTGCGAACCATCTGGCGCCTGCTCAACCTGCCGTGCGAGGGGATCAGCCGGCTGGCGTCCGAATCCCTCGACCGCGACCTGGGACTGATGGAGCGGATCGCGCTGCGTTCGCACGTCCTCTACTGCAAGGCGTGCCGCCGCTACCTGCGCCAGCTCGAGCGCCTGCGGTTCGCGATGCGGAAGCTCGCCGGCGGACTCGAGGACGGAGTCCCTTCGTCGGCTCCGCGCCTCCCCGACGACGTGCGCGAGCGGATCAAGCGCGTCCTCAAGAGTGAATAGACGCTGACGCGATCGTTTTTTCATCGGTCGCTGTCAGGAATCGGGCGGATGCCCGACTCACAGGAGCAGCCCCGCAACGTCACCGTCCCGCCGGCGGCCTCGGCCGTCCGATGCGAGCCGGTCCGGGGCGGCGGCCGCACCGTCCCGCTCGGCTCTTCGTGAGGCGAGCGCTCGATCTCACTCATCCCGGGGCGGTGCGGTCCTCGTTTTTCGAACAGGAGTCGGACCACTCGAGGAGTACGAGACGCCATGTCGAACAACCAGGGAATGGCGGCGGCGCGGGGCCGCGGCCGTCGGGACCTTCGCGCGCGGATTCGAGCGACCTGGATCGCCGCCCTCTCGGCGGTGCTCGCGCTCTCGGGGCTGACGCCCCGCGAGGCGTCGGCCCAGTGGCCGCGGGCCACGAACATCGTCTACGTCGAGAGCAACGACCCGGCCGGCAACAAGATCTTCGCGTTCGCGCGGAACGACGCCGACGGCAGCCTGAAGCCGCTCGCGGGCTCGCCCTTCGACGCGGGCGGACTGGGGATCAACTTCACGACGGCCCTCGGGCCGTTCGACTCGGACCAGGAGGTCATCGTCAACCCCGAGCGCACGATGCTCTTCGCCGTCAATGGCGGGTCGAACACGATCGCGATCTTCTGGATCAACGCCGACGGCTCGCTCACGCCGGTCGCCGGCTCGCCGTTCTGGTCGGGCGGCTCCAACCCCGTGAGCGTCGGGCTGGCCGGCCGCACCCTCTGCGTGGTGAACAAGGACGAGGACCCGAACAATCCGGGCCAGTTCCTGCCCAACTACACATCGTTCCGGGTGACCCCGTGGGGCCAGTTGATCCCGGTCCCGTACTCGACCTTCGTCGAAGATCTCGGCTCCGACCCATCGCAGGCCCTGATCTCGCCCGACAACCGCCTGCTGTTCGGGGCGGACTTCCTGGGCGGCCTGTTGCGCTCATTCCAGATCCAGGGTAACGGCCGGCTCATCCCCAGCGACGCTCAGCCGCTCCCGCCGGCGGTGTTCGCCGGGACCGGGGATCCGCCACTGCCCCTGGGACTGGCTGTGCACCCCACCCGGAAGATCCTCTACGTCGATTTCGTCACCATCAGCAAGGTGGGCGTCTACCAGTACAATCAAAGGGGCCGGCTTTCCTTCGTGCGGGCCGTGGCCGATTCCGGTGCGGCACCGTGCTGGGCCCTCGTCAACAAGGCCGGCACGCGGCTCTACGCCAGCAACACCGGCGACTCCAGCGTCTCGGTGTTTGACATCAGCCGGGACCCAACCACGCCGGTCGAGATCCAGCACGTCAAGCTCAACACCACCGGGAGCTGCTTCCAGTTCGCGCTCGATTCCAAGGAGAAGTTCCTGCACGTCGTCACCCAGGGGGCGTCAACGACCTCGCCGCCGTCGGCCAACGGCCTGAACGTCCTGAGCGTCGGGGCCGACGGCAAGTTGACCGAGGTCCCCTCGTCGCCGACGATCCTGCCGGTGCCGGCCATGGTCCGCCCGCAGGGCGTGCGGGCGCTTTGAAGCGCGTGACGCTTGCATTGCCTCAGCTCGCCAGAACCCCCCCTGACCCCCCCTTCGCAAGGGGGGGATTGAAGAGGGCTGACTCGATCACCCCTCGCAAGGGGGGGATTGAAGAGGGCTGACTCGATCACCCCCTTACGAAGGGGGGGATAGGGGGGGTCGAGGCCCAACCTCCGCAAGAACGGCCAGGCACCGCCCCACCGCAGCCGGCGCGGGGGCGATGTCGGGCCATTCAGGGCTTCTCGGACTCCGCGGCCCGGGGCGATGGATTGAGGACTTTCACGCCGGCCATGTCCTCGAACGGCTCCGATAGCTCATCGTGCCTGACCTGGACGCGGCAAGTGGCCACCTTCGGCTCGGCGCCGGTGACCTCGACCTCGAGCCCCATCTTCAGCTCCCTGCCGGGGCGGAGTTGCTTGATCCCGTTCCCCTCGGCATCCTGCAACACGATCTGTCCGTCCGCGTCATTGAATTTGAACTCGAGACCGGGCGGTACGTCGAAGCTCCCCTTGACCTTGAGGTTCTTGGATACGGTCGCGGACAGGCGGATGTTGGTGGCGTCCTTGGTGCCGTAGTTGCGCAGCAGGATGAAGAAGACGGTCTTGCCTTTGACGTCGATGACCCGCTGGCGCTCGCTGACGACGAGGTCGACGTCGGGCATGCCGATGACGTCAGTGACGAGGCTCTGCTTGGCGGCCTTGAGTCCGCCTTCGCCGACGGCCTCGGCGTCGACCTGGTATGAGCCGACGTCGCCGACCTTGACCTCGAAGGCGAGCTTCTTGGGGTCGGGCCCGGGCTCGAGCTCCTCGATCGACCATTGCAGTCGGCGGCTGGCGGCGTCGTAGCGCGCGCCCTTGGGCACCGCGAGCATCCGTGCCCCGGGCGGCACGAACGCGGTGACGCGGACCTTCCGCGCCGGGGCCGTACCCGGGTTCCGCACGGCGATCTCGAGGAGCGCGAGGGTCTCGGTGCACCGTTGCTTCGGCCCGGTGAGCTCGATCGCCAGCATCGGCTCGACGACCGTGATCTTCTGGATGCTCGTCGCCTCCTCGTCCGCTTCGGTCACGACCACGTCTTTACTCTTGGCGGTGACGGTGCACGACTCCGGGCCTGCCTTCATCGCCTCCGCGACCAGGGGATCGAGCTCCTCGGTCTGACCGGCGCCCAGCACGGGGATCGGTTCGGTCACCATCTCGTCGCTCCCGCGACTGCCCGATCCATGCCGGAGCCCGGGGCTGAGCTTGGCCACGACCGTCACGTCGCGCGCCGGCCCGTCGCCGACGTTCTTCACGAAGACCCTGAACTCGACCGCGTGGCCCTTCAAGACCTTCTGCGCGCTGGCCTTCTGCTCGATCTTCAGCTTCGGCTGGTAAACCGTGGCCCTGGCCCGGCTCCCGGTCTGGAACCAGACCGATGCGCCGTGGTCCAACGGTCCCGTCTTGACCGGCTCGACCTTGACGGTGATCACCGCGTCCTTCCCGGCGGGCAGCGCGTCGAGCGACCAGTTCAGGACCGATGTCCCCTCGACAGTGGCCTCGGGCTTGCTGGAGAGGTACTTCAGGCCCTCGGGGAGTTCGTCGCGGATGCGGACCTGAAGCGCGTCCGAGCCGCCGGTGTTGCGGATGACCAGGCGGACGGTCGCGGGCTGATGCAGGTTCATGCTCGGCGGCGATTGGACCTCGACGGAGAGGGCGACCGACTGCTTGCCCGCGGGGAGGCGATCGGCCGGGACGCCGGGCTCGCCGGCCGCCGATGGCGGCCCGTCGGCGCGCTCGATCGCCGCGTCGGCGCACGGCCTCGATTGACGTCTGGATTTCGAGGGCTCGCCGGCGCGAGGCTCCGGCTCGATCGGAGAAGCCGGCGATAAGGGCGGCACGTCCCGGGGATTCCCCGGGGCCGGCCCGTCCGGGGAATTCCCCTCCCGTCCCCGATCCTGGACGCGGGCGCCCGCGGATGGGGTGTTCCGTGGCGAGTCGGACTTCGGCTGATCGCCGGGCGAAGTGGGGTCGTCCGGGGCCGGCAGCTCGAACGGTTTCGGCAGCGGAAGGTCGGACGGGGCGGCGGGCGTGGCGTCCGGCGCCGGCGGTCCACCTTCGCCCTGGGCCCGAGCCAGCGGGAGCGCCGGCGGCGCCAACAGCATCACCCCCAGGATCAGCCAGAATCGCCGGCCCATGGATCGATCCCCTCCTTGGGAACGGCCCGGGTGACAACGCGTCCGTCGAAACCGATCGGCTCCTCGACGCCCGAACGAGACAGGGAGGCCACGTGCCGACGCCGCGTTCGCGCACTCCGGCGCAAACCGGGCGGGGACACGAGGCTCATCGGGGGTTGATATCAGATCGGGGCGGATCGAGAAAGCTCAATTTGCCG
This sequence comes from uncultured Planctomycetota bacterium, assembly GCA_963815795.1. Classification (GTDB taxonomy): domain Bacteria; phylum Planctomycetota; class Planctomycetia; order Isosphaerales; family Isosphaeraceae; genus JAKAUH01. The sequence goes on from CAWFIC010000019.1 coordinate 1,579,240, forward strand.
GATCGCGAGGGGGGCACTCTAGCTTCAGTCGTCCGGAACGGATCCAGCCGGGAGACGTTAATTGCCGCCGCGCAAGAGGTTCGCGAGCGCGCCGGTCGTGCCGCCGGGGTGCTGCGGCAAATGGGCATTCCGGACCTCATCGTCCAGGAAGAACCCTCAGACGTGTGCTCAACGCCTCTCGGCATCACAGTTTCAAGGGTCGAGGAGTGGAGCCACCGGCCCGTCGGCGACTCGAACTCTTCGACCCTATTGCGACGGCGCAAACACGTCAGCGGGCAGCTCGGGCAGGCCCTCATGAACCAAGGCCCGGGCCTCGCGGAGCAACAGTTGTAAGAGCAAAGCGTCGCGCCAGAAGGGCCAATCCTCTGGGGCCGCTCGATCGGGGCTGCCCGGGCGGTCGCGAAGCCGGGCTGCGACCCAGCTCTCGGTCCGCTCCAGCCAGAATCGGGCTGCGGCCAGTCGTCCGAGCCTCTGATGGGCCATCGCCAGAACAAGCCAGTCCAGGGGGTGATACTTCCATTCGGGATCAAGGTCGACAGAGGCTCGTAGCCGGGCTTCGGCCGCGGCAAACCGACCGGCGCGATAGAGGGCCAGCCCCAGAACATGTTCAGACCAAGGTGTCGGCTCGGCCGTGACGCGATCCTGAGCGAGCCGCAAGGCTCGCATCGCCTCGGCTGGCCCGTCCGGGGCCAGGGCGCACGCATGGGCGGCGAAATCCAGCCAGTGATGGGCATTCTTGATACGCTCGTCATCGAGCATGCGTCGGCGACTCGATCGGTATCCCGCGACATCGCCCAGCGCCAGGCGTAACACAGCCTGCTCGAACAACCAATCCGGGCGATCCGGTTCCCCATCGGCAAAGGCCCGAGCAAATGTGGCTGGCGCTTCTTCCCATCGACCCTGGAGGACCAGCGCCTCTGTCTCGATCGTCGCGCACCCGAAGTCGTAGACCTTCAGTGGCGGGAGATCAGGGGCCGGTGGTGCAGCCGGGTCGTCCTCAGAATACGCGGGCGCGTCCCAGTCGAGCCGCATCGGGGCGAGTCGCTTGCGGATGGCCCGCAGGTCCCAGACGTGCACCGCCGGGCCATCATCGGTGGTCACCACCAGGCGCGCGCCATCGGGGCTGAAGGTCACCCAGGCCGGGCGCACGAGTCGGGGCTCTCGAGCCGAGCGACCGTATGGCCTGAGTCGGTCTTGACGAGGAGGAGCGCATAGTCCGCGTCCATGACCACCACCAGATGGCCGTCGGGAGAAAAGCCGCACCCGTGACCGCCGATTTTCCGCTCCTCCCAGGTACCGACGGCCCAAAGTCGGCACGGGGATGCGCTGGTCATCAACCATTTCCCATCGGGGCTGAAAGCGACCCGTGTGACTCCGTCAACTCGCAGATTACAGACGAGCTCGCCGTCGCGGATGCGCCACACCTGGGCACCGGTCGTGTCATGATTGCCGGTCGCCAACCACTCCCCGTCCGGGCTGACGGCGACATAACGGCAGTCATCGAGCGGACCCACGCTGAAGGTCCGCTCAGGAGTCGCTACACAGGCAAAACGAACGTTGGCCTTGGCCACGATCCGCCCCGACCGGTCTGAGGCGATCCCGCACAATCCCTCCGGCAACGGCAGCGGGCGCGGCGGGCCGATGCGGAATTCACTCCGCTCCGGGTCGAGCCGAACCGGCCACCGTTGCACCCCGAACGGCCCGCTGGCGATCAAGTCGCCCGATGCCTCGAACAGGAGGTGCCGGCAAACCCCGATCGGCAGGAACCGCAACTCTGTGCCACGCGCCAGGTCCCAGAGCACCACGCCTCGATCCGTGCCCACCGCCAGCATTCGGCCGTCGTGGCGGATCGACGCGAGTTCATAATGAGTTCGAACTCGGCGAACGCGTGAGCCAACGTCCGGTACTCGCGGGCCGGATCGACCTGGTAAGTGCTCAACTGGTCCGCGCCAGACGACGGTTCGGTCGTCCTGACTGAAGTCGAGCCATCGGCCGCGGGCAGGCATGCTCAATACGGGCCGGCCCAGGATCGGGTCCCAGAGCCGCAGCCGCGATTCCCAGCCGTTGCTGGCCAGCAGCGTGCCGGTGGGGTGGAAAGCCACGCGCAAGCCCTGGTTGGTCGCGCCTTCGAGGGTCGCCCTGCGGATGCCGGTGGCGGTGTCCCAAAGGTAGATCTTCGGATCTCGCTGCATCGTCGTCGCCAGCATGGTGCCGTCTGGGCTCCAGGCGACCTCATCTCCTTCGGAGGGCAGCGCGATCGACCGGACCAGGCGTCCGGTCTCCGATTCCAGGATCCGGCAGGTCGGGCTCTTGTCACCGGAGATGACCGCGATTCGCGCCCCGTCCGGACGGTAAGCCAGATCATGGACCGGCGCCGGCCCGGGCCAGCGCCGCCGGGGTTGACCGTTCGTCAGGTCGTACACGAGGAGCTCGCCGTCCTGATGGGTCACGGCAATCCGTCGGCTGTCGGGGCTGAAGTCGGCCGGCAGCGACGGGACCGGGCCAGGGTCGTCCACGGCGATAGTCTGCCGGTCGATGTCCCATACCGTAAGGGCAAAGTTGGGATGGTGCGTGCTTGCCAGGTAGCGGCCGTCGGGGCTGAGGTCGAACACTGCGCTGCCGCGCTGGAACCCGACCTCGAAGCGGGCAACTTCCCGATCATCGCTGACGCGACGAACCAGGACCGAATCGCTGAACCGAAGCGCATAGCGGGTCATGGTCGAGTCGAAGACGGTCGTCAAGACGCCCGGGGGCTGACGAATGACCCGTCCGGTCTCTTTCAGGTCCGGGAGGGTCATGCAGGCGATCACCTCATTGCGGAGCTGGTCGAAGCGGTCGGGTGGCAGTCTCAGCTCCCGGGCGATCACGGCCGCCTGTTCCAGGGCGTCCAGGCTCTCGAACCGTTGTCCTTTCCGGTGGCTGAACCGCCAGGCACGGGCGCGGGACTGCAATGCGTCCAGGAGCCGCAGATTGGCGTCGGTCCGGGCCTCGATCGCCCTGGCCTCGGAATTGCGGGCCTCAACCAGGGCCTGCCTGATCTGGTCGCGCTGCTTGCGATTCTCGTCGCGCTGGTTGTGGAAGACCCACGCCGCGATCGTCGTGCTGATCGCGAGGATCATCGTGACCAGCGCGGCCGCCGCCAGGCCGGGACTGCGCTTGCACCACCGCCAGAGCCGCTCCACCGGCCCGACGGGCCGCGACAGGATCGGCCGGCTCTCCAGGTACCGCCGCAGTTCATCCGCCAGGTCGGCCGCGGTGGCGAAACGGTCCTTGGGGTCCTTGGCCAGGGCCTTGAGCACCAGCGTCTCCAGGTCCCGAGGGATGCGATGATCGTGGTGCCGCAAGCGGACCGGCGGCTGGTGGTTGATCTGGTCGATGAGCCGGGCCTGGTCCAGCTCGGCGAACGCGGGTTGCAGGGTGAGGAGCTCGTAGAGCGTCGCGCCCAGCGAATAGACGTCGCCCAGCGGGTTGGTCACGCCCCGGAACCGCTCCGGCGCGATGAACCGCAGGGTCCCGACCACGTCGCGCGATTGCGACAGCTCGTCCCCTTCCACGAGCTTCGCCAGACCGAAGTCCGTGACCCAGACGTTCCCCTGAGTATCGAGCAGGAGGTTGGGGGGCTTGATGTCGCGATGAATCACCCCCTGTCGGTGGGCGTAGTCCAGCGCGTCGGCGACCTGGGCTCCCAGGCGCACGATCTCGCGAGAATAGACCGCCTCGGGCTGCCCGGCGAACGAGCTGTTGGCCGACCCAGCTCCTTCGCCGGGACGGGCCAGGCTCGACCGGTCGGCGCCGCCCGAGGCGACGGGGATCGCGAGAGGTGCGCCGCCGTTGATCGCTGCGGTCTCGGCCTCGTCCGACCCGGCGATCAGAGAAACCGTCGCTGAAGCGGCGAACCGTCCGGTCAAGAGGCCTCGGGTGATGGTCGAGAGCTTCCCATCGGCGACGTCGATCGCCGTCCCTCGCCCCGTGACTCCCGTCTCGGGGTGTGTGCCGCCGGCGACGCCGGCCCGGAGACGGCGGACGTCGTCGAGCACTCGATCGAGCCCGACGCCTTCGATGCACTGCATCGCGTAGTAGCACACCCCGTCGTGCTCGCCATAGTCGAAGACCGGTACGATATTGGTGTGGTGCAACTTCGCGGCCGAGCGTGCCTCGGTCTGAAACCGCCGACGGTAGCTCCGATCGGTTTGCAACCGTGGGTTCATGACCTTCAGCGCCATCCGGCTCTTGAGCGACTCGTGCTCGGCTTCATACACGATCCCCATGCCGCCGCGGCCGAGCTCGCGGAGGAGAGTGTAGTCACCGATCCGGCGCGAGTGGTCGCCGCCGGCCGGCAGGCCGCGGCCGGCCCGAGCTTCCGACAGGCTGGAGTCATCCTCCGGCGCGGGCTTGAGCCCTTCGAGCAGCGCCAGGGCGGGGAAGAGCTCGAGGATGCGACCGGCATGCTCGGGGTACCGCGCGGCATACTCGGCGGCAGTGGGGCGATCGCCGCGGCGGCAACGGCCGAGGAACTCCTCGGCGATCGGCTCGACCGGGTCCAGGCCCGTTGGAATGGCGTCGCTGTCCATCGTCGCTCCAGAGCCAAGGCGCCTCGCCAATACGACGGGGCTAGGGCGCCGCTTCGGCCTAGATGTCCACGAATTCCGGCACGGTCTTGAGTCGGTCCTTGAGCCGCTCCAGCGCGCGCATGTAGCGGTTGCTCGCGGCGGTCTTGGTCAGCCCCAGCACCTGGGCGATCTCGCCGTTGTTGAGCTCCTCGAAATGGCGCAGGGCCAGGACCTCGCGATCGAGGGGCTCCATGGCGTTCAAGATCTCCTGGAGCTTCCGTTGCATCTCGGCGCGGCGAGCGGCACGAGTGGGCGATGTGAGCCGGCCCAGCAGCATCTCGGCCAGGCAAGCCGAGTTCGCCTGGGGCGTCGCGCGACCACGGAGCGACACCTCCCGGCCGGCGTCGCGCATGTGGACTTTCAGATGGTGGCGGTGCAGCGCCTGGAGCGTCTGGCCGGTCGTGAGGCGGAGCCAGAGGAACGGGGGCAGGGTCGCCTGGGCGAGGTATTCCGGCGCCCGGCGGGCGACCTCGATATAGGCGTCCTGAAGCACGTCGGACACGTCGATGCGCCCTTGCAGCCGCCGGTCGAGGCGCAGACGGATCATCCGCCGCAGCCGCTCGCGGTGCCGCGTGAACAGCTCCGTCAGGGCCCGTTCGTCTCCACCTTCGAGCCGGCGGAGCAGGTCGTCGTCGTCGCGCACGTTTTCATCGCTCATGGCGCCCCCCATTCTAACCTATCTGAACGCCGCCACGGATTGTCCACACGTCTGCGCGGTTTTTTCCTTCTTCTCTCGCCGGCTGCGTCGCCTGGATCGGCGGGCTCAAGGAATGTTTACCAAAAATACCGGACAGGGCTGTGGACGATCGGCCCCGACGATCAGACCTGCTGACAGGGCACTCGACGGTGGGGCCCGGCCACTTCCGCACCTGTCAACAACTCGACGAGGCCACAAATGCTCGCACTCCTGCTGACACCCCGCGCTCGGCGTCCTGCGATGCCGGCCGGCCGCACCGCTCTCTTCGTCGCCGGCCTTCTGTGGCTGGCGCCCAGCATCGCGATGGCACAGCCCGGCTACGCACTGAAGCCTGTCCCGTACGGGCTGGGTGCCGTGATCAAGAACGATCCTAGTGCCCTGACCACGTTTTATTGAAAGGTTCGTCGCGGGATCTTACAACTGGGCATCGGAGTCATGTCCCAGGAGGAGGATCGTAGCGATGAACAAGAAGTACGTTGTGAGGCTAGAGGACGCGGAGCGGGCGCGGTTGGAGGCCCTGGTCAGCCAAGGCAGGGCCGCGGCTCGGACCATCCAACGGGCCTGGATCTTGCTCAAAGCCGATGTCGGGCCCGCCGGCCCTGGTTGGTCCGATGCCGAGATCCAGCGGGCCTTCGCCGTGGGGCTGGTGACCATCTATCGCGTCCGGCAGACCCTCGTGGAGCAAGGCTTGACTGCGGTGTTGACCCGGCGCCCCAAGTCGCGGCATCGGCACCGGAGACTCGACGGCGAACAGGAGGCCCATCTGATCGCACTGGCGTGCAGCCAGCCGCCCGCGGGGCGTCGCCGCTGGACCGTGCGGTTGCTGGCCACCAAGTTCGTGGAGTTGGGATACATCGATCGCGTCGCCCCGGAGACCGTGCGCCAGACGCTCAAAAAAACGAATTGAAGCCCCATCTGGTGAAGATGTGGTGCATCCCACCGCGGGCCAATGCCGAGTTCGTCTGGCGGATGGACAGCGAGTACGAGCGCAAAGGGACGTGCAACCTCTTCATGTTCTTCGAGCCGTTGAGGGGCTGGCGGCGGCTGTGGGTGACCGACCAGCGGCGGAAGGTGGAGTGGGCGTGGTGCGTGAAGGAATTGCTCGATGAGCATTATGCGGATGCGGTGAAGGTCCGCCTGGTGTGCGACAACTTGAACACCCATACGGGTGGGTCGCTGTACGAGGCGTTCCCGCCCAAGGAAGCCAAGCGGCTCTGCGAGCGGCTGGAGTTCCACCCGACGCCCAAGCATGGCAGTTGGCTGAACATCGCGGAGACGGAGCTGAGCGCGCTGGCCGAGCAGTGCCTGAACCGTCGGATGGAGAGCAAGGAGTTCGTGACCGCGGAGGCGAGCGCCTGGGAAGCGGAGCGCAACCGCCTGGAGGCCAAGGTGCGCTGGCGGTTCACGACCGAGGATGCCCGGATCAAGCTGGAGAAGCTCTATCCGGTCTTGGAGTGGCCCGGGTCAACGCCGGCCGACAGCACGGCGGGCGCGGCTCAGCCTTCCGATAAATGATGGACAGCCGTCGTGTACTTACAGACAGGTGAGGAGTTGACGACGAGCGTGGTTCGCCGTCAACCCTTCAGATCCCGATAGCCAGGGTACTAGTCAGCCGCTGGACGTCAAACCATTCGCCAATCCGTTCATTCGCATGGTCGCACTCCAGATCCGCTGGAGTGATATCGAGCCGGCCCCGGGAAAGTTCAACTGGGAACGACTCGATCAGTTCTTCGACGCCGCACAAGAGTCAAGGAAGTACGTGCACCTCTACGTCTTCCCCGGCTTTTTTTCTCCCACCTGGGCCATCCGGGGTGCGCAGTACAAGACGTTCGTAGTCCCATACGGACTATACCAGGGTGACAAAATGCCCCTGCCCACGCCTTACGACCCCGTCTACCTCGGCAACTGGTTTGCCTTCCTCAAACAACTCAGCCAGCGGTATGGAGACCGCCCCGAATTCTTGATGATCGGCGCTGCCGGGCCGACGGCAACCTCGGACCAGGCCAACTTGCCGAACAGCCCGGCGGACATCGAAATGTGGATTTCGGAGGGTTACACCTCGACCAAGTTCCTCGAAGCCTGGAACGTCACGTTCAAGACTTACAAGGAATACTTTCCCAACCAATACATCTCGCTCGCGTCTGGCATTGGCGTTCCGATCAACGCGGAGGGAGCCTATGACCCCAATGAGAGAACGCGCGTGCAACAGGCCCTCCCCGCCGAGGCATTCGACATCCTGGGTGCTCAGTTCGCATTCCAGGCCAGCGGCTTGAGGGGCGAGAACCAGCATTCAGAACAAGCCAATGATCAGATTATTGGCTGGAACGGGCGGTCTGTCACCGGCTTTCTGCTCTCGACCACGTGCATTCACAACCCGGCAGGCATGGGCGCCGCGGGAAACCCGCCGCTCGCCCTGACATTGACGATCCAGAATGGCATGCAGCCAAATCCGATCAACGGTCTGCACGTCGATTACATCGAGATCTATTCCGAGGACGTCGAGGCGGCACAGATGCAGCCGGTCCTCCGTTGGGCCGCTGCTCTCTTTGACTGACATCTCTTGGCAACACGGGCCCACTCGAAGCGGGTGAGACCTGAGGAGGACTCCTGTCATGTCGCGATGGCGATTCACGGCGGCGCTCCGCGCGGAGGTCGGTTACCGGCGGCAGAAGGGGCGCACGAATCCGAGGCGCGCCAGGACAGCCCGGCGCGGCTTCTCTCCGCTCGTCACGCTGCTCGAACAGCGGACGTTACTGTCGATCGCAACGATCACCACGCTCGAGCTGTCGAGCTCCTTGCCCACCTACGGCGCAGGAGAACTTCACCGCCACAGTCACGACGAACCCGCCGGGCAGCACGACACCGACGGGTACCGTGGACTTCATGGAGGGGCCACTTCTTCTCGGCCACTCGACACTGACGGGCGGAACGGCCAAGTTCAGTACGACGACGCTCCTGGCCGGCAATCAGGTGGTCACGGCGGTCTACGCCGGGACCGGGACGGGTGCCAGCGATTTTGCCGGCAGCGAGAGCGCGGCCCCCGCGTCGCTCATCAGCACCGTGGCGGGCGGCGGCGAGCCGACGGACCGGCAGGCCGTTTACACCACCTTGAACGACCCCGAGGCCGTGGCCGTCGATTCCGCCGGGAACCTCTTCATCGCCGATTCCAATGATAATGAAGTCGAGGAAGTCAACGCAACGACCGGAGCGGTCACGGTCGTGGCGGGCGATGGCACCGCGGGTTACACCGCCGGCGCGGCCACGGGCGAGGTGCCCGCGGCCACCGCCGAACTGGATTTCCCCGAGGGCCTCGCCGTGGAGGGCTTGGGCGCCAGCGAGGTCCTGTTCGTCGCCGATTCTTTCAACAATGTGATCGAGAAGGTCACGCCAGGAAAGAACGGCTTCTCCGATGCCGAGATGACGACCTACGCCGGTAACTACGCGGACAGCAAGCAGAGCCTGACTTATGACAGTCAAGCCAATCCCAATCCCTCGAGTTACAGCGGCGACGGTGGACCCGCCACCCAGGCCGAGCTCTACGTCCCCATCGGCATCGCGCTCGACAGCCAGGGCGATCTGTTCATCGCCGATAGCTATAACAACCTGATCCGCGAGGTCAGCTACCTGGGCGGCCCCGTCGGCATCGGGCCGCAGGAAGTCATCAACACGGTCGCGGGCTACTACGCTGGTCCAGACAACAACGGCTCAAGCTCCAATCCAAACGCTTCCTTAAACGGAGGAGGCTATAAGGCCAACGGCATGCCCGTTCCGGCCACGGGCGACAAGGCCCTCATGTTGGGCCCCAGCGGCGTCGCAGTCGACAGCTATGGGGACATCTTCATCGCCGACACCTACAACAACATCATCCGGGAGGTGGTCAAGTCGCAGTACGCCCTCAACGAACTCACCCAGGTCCTGGATGACCATTCCATCCAGATGGACGACATGGTCACCGTCGCTGGCCATTACGCGGCGACTTCGGGGGGGTCTCCGAGCTTCGGCCAGAGCGGCGAAGGCGGTCCAGCCACCAGCGCGTCGCTGCACTTCCCGCAAGGAATCTTCGTGAGCAGCTCGGGCGACCTCTTCTTCGCGGACACGTTCAACAACGCGATCCGCGAGGTCGTCGAGTCGGCAGCCGCCCAGGAGGCGACGGGGCTGCCGCAAGGCGACATTACTGGGGTCGCGGGAGGGGGCAATCCCACGTCCGGCATCGGCGACTATGGCCTGGCCACCAGCGCCGCGCTCAATCAGCCCTTCTCCCTGACGCTGGATGGCGCCGGCGACATCTTCATCGCCGACACCTACAACAACGCGATCCGCGAGGTGGCGGAAACTCCCGCTACCGCGGGAGCGCTTGGCCTTTCCGCCACCCTCGATATCGTCACCGTGGCGGGAGGAAACGCCGCCGGCGACATTGGCACAGGCAGCACGGCCGTCGCCAGCGAGCTATCCGGTCCGCTCGGAGTCGCCGCTGATAGCTCGGGCGACGTCTACATCGCCGACTCCGCCAACAACGAGGTCCGCGAGGTGCCCGAAACGCCGGCCGCCGCCCAGGCGCTCAACACACAGGTCGGCGACATCGTCACCGTGGCAGGTGGTACACAGCCTGTCTACAACATGCCGCTGGCGAGCCCGGGCGACGAAGTTACGTACGGGGGGAACCTGTACGTCGCCGACACGGACTACAATGAGGTCGTCGAAATCAGCCCCGCGGGCGTGGAGACCATCGTCGCAGGCGATGGCACGGCGGCCTACACGACGGGCGGTTATTATCAATCTTCAAAGATGCCCGGCCTGCAATTGATGTCCTGGGGGACGGAAGGCACGGGATGGCCGACCTCGGGTGATAACCTCGTCATCGCCGGCCTCGACAATAACGGCCTGCTCCACTTCCGGGCCTTCAATGCCTTCGGTGTCAGCACCGACACCTTCGAGACCACGGTCAGCGGCGGCGCGATCGACCTCGAAACGACCGACTCCTCCGGGTACGTTCTGTCGGACGCGCCGGAGTCGAGCCTCGCCGCGACCCAGGTCTCCGCGATCGCGGCCCTCAAGCAACAGCTCCCGGGCTGGTACTCCCCGTACGTACCGACCAGTGCCCAGGTCGCGCAGGTCCTCAGCGAGGTGAAATCCATCCTCGGTCAGACCCTGCAAGCGACGTCCGCCGAGCTGGATTCACCCGAAGGAATCGCGTTCGATAGCGCGGGAGACCTGTTCATCGCCGACAGCGGCAACAACGTCATTCGCGAGGTGCCGGAAACGAAGCAGGCCGCGGCTGCGCTCGGCGTCAGCATCGGTGACATCGTCACCGTGGTGGGCGGCGGCACCATGGGCTACAGCGGAGCGGGCCCCACTCCGGCTGCAGACGCCGAACTGGACTTCCCCGTCGGGATCGCATTCAACAAATCAGGTGACCTGTTCATCGCCGACAGCGGCAACAACGTGATCGAGGAGGTCGCTCCCGGGAGTGGCGGCCTCTTCATCGACGGCGAAGACACGACATACGCGGGCGACGGGACCGCCGGATTTAGCGGCGACACGGGCCCGGCCACCGCCGCCCAGCTGAACGGGCCTGAGGGCATCGCGTTCGACACCTCGGGGGACCTCTTCATCGCCGACACCAACAATAACCGGGTCCGCGAGGTCGTTGCGAGTTCGCAACCGAAGATCTTCACGGTGGCGGGCGATGGCACCGCGGGTTACACGACGGGCGGTAGCGGCGATCTCGCCACCACCGCCGAGCTGGACGGACCCGAAGGCGTCGAGTTGAACGGCTCCGACCTGTTCATCGCCGACAGCGGCAACAATGTGATCCGCGAGGAGACACCCGTCAGCGGCCAGTTTACGGACGGCACGATCACGACCTTCGCGGGCGACGAAACCTCCGGTTACAGCGGCGACGGCAGCCTGGCTATCACCGCCGAGCTCGCTTCGCCCGAAGGCATGGCGTTCGACTCGAACGGCGACCTCTTCATCGCCGACAGCGGTAACAACGTGATCCGCGAGGTCTCCGGCGGCAACATCACGACCTTTGCGGGAGGCAACGGCGGCCTGGTCTACGCCCCGGACAACGGTTTCGCCGCGACCTCCGCCACGCTGGACGATCCGGACGGCATCGCGGTCAACTCCGCCGGCGACATCTTCATCGCCGACGCCGGCTTCAACGTGGTCCGCGAAGTGGTCCATTCGAGCGGAAAGATCGATACCATCGCGGGGGACGGAATCGCGGGCTACAACGGTAACGCCAAGGCCATTGACGCCGAGCTGGACGACCCCACGGGTCTCGCGGTGGAGGGCTCGGGCGCGAACGAGGTCCTGTTCATCGCCGATACTGGCGCCGACAGGATCCTCGAGCTGAACCTCAATACCGGGCTCATCGCGGCGGTCGCCGGCGATGGGATCTCCGGCTACAGCGGCGACGGCGGAACCGCCACCGCCGCCGAGTTGGACGACCCCACCGGCGTCGCCGTGGACACCTCCGGGAATCTCTACATCGCGGACGAGCAGAATAACGTCGTGCGCGAGGTCACCCCGAAAGGGATCATCAACACGGTCGTGGGCGACGGAGTCTCAGGCTACGGCGCGAACGGCACGGCAGCCACGGCCGCCGAGCTGAACAGCCCCGAAAGCGTCGCCGTGGACGGCGCCGGCGACCTCTTCATCGCCGACACCGGCAATGATGTGATCCGCGAGGTGAAGCCAGTCAACAGCCTGATCAAGGACGGCACGATCATCACAGTCGCGGGGACCTACGACAACCCATCAGGCACTGTCATCGGCGGATACAGCGGCGACGGCGGCTCGCCCACGAGCGCCTTCCTGAACGATCCGTCCGCGGTGGCGGTGGACGCCCTGGGAGATATCGACATCGCCGATACGGGTAACAACGCGATCCGCCAGGTGGAGAGCGGGCAGATGCTCTCGGTGAAGAAGGCGTCCCTGACGATCACCGCCCCCAGCACGAGCAAGACTTACGGTGAGACGACGACCTTCGCGGACACCGATTTCCAGGCCCCTGTGGGGCTGGTCAATGGCGATACGGTCACTTACGTCAATCTGGTCAGTGCCGGCGCGCCCGCCTCGGCAGCGGTCGGAAGCTATCCCATCGTGCCCAGCAGCGCGGTGGGAACCGGGCTGTCCAACTACAATATCACCTACGATAACGGCACGCTCACCGTCAATCCGGCGTCCTTGACGATCACGGCGGTCAGCGACAGCAGGTACTACAACGGAACGACAGCTGACTCGCTCGTGCCGACGTACCAGGTGAGCGGGTTAGCGAGCCCGGTGGCGCCCAACACCCTCCTGAACAACGATAGCTTCACGGTCCTGAGCCAGGCATTCACCTCCAAGAAAGTGATTGGGACGGGAGGCAGCACGCTGCAGGTGAGTTATACGCTCAACGAGAGCGGCGCGGCGGCCGACTATACCGTGCACGTGATCAGCGCCACGGGCACGATCATTCCCGAGGCGCTGACGATCACCGCCGTGCCGAACACCAAGGTCTACGATGGCACGAGGAGCGCGGCGTCGGTACCGACGATCACCTCGGGCAGCCTGGGTCCGGGAGATACGGCAAACTTCATCGAGGTCTACAACACGAGCAACGTGGGCACGAACCTGACGCTGACGCCGAGCGGGACAGTCAACGACGGCGACGGCGGCAAGGACTACATCCTCAGCTTCCAGTCGGTGTCGACGGGCGTGATCACGCCTGAGCCACTGACGATTCGGGCCGCGCCCGACACCAAGGTCAACGACGGCACGACGAGCGCGGCGGTATTGCCGACGATTACGAAGGGCAGCTTGCAAGGAAGTGACACGGCCAGCTTCATCGAGACCTATGCCTCGTCCGGGCCGGCGAACCACATCACGCTGACGCCGAGTGGAGTGGTCAACGACGGCAATGGCGGCAACAATTATACTTATACGTTCGTGCCGGTGAATGTGGGCACGATCACACCCGCGCAGCAGATGGCGGTGACAACGACCTCGCGGTCCACCGCGCAGCCGATGGCGGTGATGGTGACAACAACCTCGCGGACCATCGTGGTGCGATTCAGCGGGCCGCTCGGCAAGTATGCGAAGGACGCGCACAAGAAGACAAGCTACAGCCTCGTCACGATCAACGGATCGAAGAACGTCTCGCTGGCCAGCGCGAAATACAGCGCTACAGCGCTCACGGTGACACTGAAAACCAAGAAGCGCCTCAGCAAGGTCCTGCCGCTGACCCTCACGATCGACGCCGCGGGCCTGGGCCTGGCCGCGGAGAACGACGTGTGGAGAGTCACCGCGGCCGGCGCAACAGCCAACGACGCACTGCCGCTCGATGAGTCGAGACGCCCATCCGCGCACGTCGTAGACGCCTTGTTGAGCGCGGGGTTCCTTCCAGGGGCCGCCTGGCGCCGGAGGGGGCAGCCCCCAGCGTTGCGATTGCGGAGGCACAGGTGACCGGGTCCTCAATCGAGAAACGGCCGCGGTCTGAACGATATCCCCGACGGCTCAAACGTCCGCTCCTTCGGAGACGATCCGGCCGTCCCCCATCCGGATGATCCGGTCGGCCACGTCGGTGATGCGGGCATCGTGTGTCACCATGAGGATGGGGCAGCCCTGCTCGCGGGCCAGGCGCAGGAGCAGCTCGACGACCTCGCGTCCGGTGTGGCTGTCGAGCGCCGAGGTCGGCTCGTCGGCGAGCACTAGCGATGGGCGACTCGCCAGGGCGCGCGCGATCGAGATCCGCTGCTTCTGCCCGCCGGATAACTGGGCCGGATACGAATCGCAGCAAGGGCCGAGCCCGACCAGCTCCAGCATCCGTCCCGCGCCGGCCGACATCTCGGCGCGGGACAACTCCGGATGCAGTTGCAAGGCCATCTGGACGTTCTGCCGCGCGGTCAGGAACTCGAGCAGGTTGTGCATCTGGAAGATGAAGCCGATGTGCCGCCGGACCGGCACCATGCTCTCGGGATCGAGGGCATGAAGCTCCTCTCCCAGGACGGTCATCTCGCCGGACTGGACCGTGCGGAGCCCGCCGATGAGCGTCAGCAGCGTGGTCTTGCCGCAGCCGGACGGGCCGGTCAGGAGCACGACCTCCCCCGGGTGGATGTCCAGGTCGATGCCGAAGAGGACCTGGCTGTGCCGACCGCCCTCCTCGTACGCATGGTCGAGGCCGCGGATGCGGACGACCGGCGCGGTATCGCCTGGCCGATCCATGACGGCGGCGGTGGCTCGGGCCTCGCGGTAGGACGGCTCCATCGATCACCCCTCCCTTTCAGAAGACGTCCGCCGGGTCCGCCTGGCGGAGCTTGCGCATCGCCACCAGCCCGGACAGGCCGCACATGACGACCGTCAGGCCGAAGATCAACGCGCCGCGGTCCCAGGTCATGCGGAGCGGCAGGTTCGTCGCCTTGACGGTGACGGCGTAGAGGCCCCAGGCCAGCCCGGCTCCCGGAAGGAAGCCGAGCAGCGAGAGGATGACCGATTCCTGGAGCACGATCCGCCGCAAATAGCGGTCCGAATACCCGATCGCCTTGAGCGTCGCGTACTGCGGCAGGTGATTGCTGACGTCGGTGAACAGCATCTGGTAGACGATCGCGAACCCGATCAGGAAGCCGACGGCGGCGCCGAGGCCGAAGATGAAGTTGATCGGCCGCGACCGGAGCAGGAAGTCCCTGGCGCGGTCGGCGAACTCGTCGATCGTCAGCACGAGCAGGTCCGCGCCATATCGCGCTTGCAGCTCGAGCTTGACCTGTTGGCGGTCGACCCCGGGGCGGAGCCGCACCACGCCGACGTCGATCGAGCTTGTGGGCCGGCCGGGGAACAGGCGGGCGAAGTTCGCGTCGCTGGTGACGAGGTTGCCGTCGACGGCGAAGCTGGCGCCGATCGCCGTCGTGCCGACGACCCAGATGCGCCGGCCATTGATCTCGGCGACGAGCGGCTCGCCGTCGGTCAGCTTCTCCGCGACCCGCTTGAACTCCGGGCGCACCCGCAGGTCGAACAGGCAGGTGTCCGCCGCATGGAGCCGGCGGGCCGACTCGACCACGCCGTCGGGCCCGATGGCCGGAGCATACGGGACGATGCCGTAGACGAACAGCGGCCGCTTCTGGCCGGTCCACGGGTCCTTCCACCGGGCCGTGCTCGTGTAGAGCGGGGCGACGGATTCGACCTCCGGATGCCCCTGCGCCGGGCCAGCAGCCGGCGCGGGAAGGCCTCCACGCTGTTGATCTCGTGCGACTGCGGGCTGAGCAGGACCAGCTCCCCGCGCAGCTTGCCGTAGAGCGACGTCGCACTCTCGACGGCGGCACTCAGGAACCCGAGCTGCATCCACATGAGCAGGTCGGCGAACACCACGCCGACGACGGCCGCCAGGAGCTTGGTCCGCCCGTGGCTGAGCTGGAGCCAGGCGACCGGCAAATCCCGGAACGGGGCTCTCACTGGGCACCTCCGTCCGCATCGATCACGACCTCGGCGCGGGCATTCGACAGCCCGGCGACCCTGGCGCCGTCCTCCGGCGCCAGGCGGATGCGGACCTCGACGACGCGGGCGTCGGTGTCGGCGACCGGGTCGTTGTTGAAGATGACCTTGCGGCCGACGACCAGGTCCTTCCGCACGACCCGGCCCGACAGGTCGGCGCCCAGGCTGGGCACGCGTACCCGGGCCGCTTGGCCGAGCCGCACCTTGCCGACGTCCTCTTCATACACCTCGGCGACGACGTGCATCACGTCGACGTCGCCGACTTCCAGGATCCCCGACTCGCCCGCGCGTTCGCCGGGCTGCGTGTGGATCCGCAGGACCCGGCCGGAGATGGGGGAGCGGACTTCCACGGCCCGGAGTTCCGCCCGGGTCACCTCCAGGCTCGCCTCGGCGCGGGCGAGTTCGGCCTCGGCGACCCTCACGTCAACCGGACGGATGGCCTTCATCGCGGCCAGTTGGGCCCTGGCGTGGTTGAGCGACTCCCGCGCCTGGTCGTATTTCAGGTCCTGGTCGTCGAGATCCTGCCGCGAGCTGGCCGCTTTCTTGAACAGGAGGGCCGAGCGGCCCAGGTTCCTCTCGGCCGCCCGGAACTCGACCTGATACCGCTCGATGAGCACCTCCTGCGCCTGCACGTCCTCGGGCTTGGGACCGGCCTGCGCCTGGGCCAGCTTGGCCCTGGCGACCCCGACCTCGGCCAGAGCCTGACCGATCGCGGCCGCACGTCGCGTGTAGGGATCGAGGATCGCCACGACCTGTCCGGCTTCGACCCGTTGTCCGACGGCGACCAGCAGGCGATCGACCCTGCCCCCATCCGCCCCGCTGCCGGGCGCCAGCGCGACGACCTCGCTCGCGGGAGCCAGGCGGCCCAGGGCGCTGACCCCGATGGGCATCGCCCGAGGCGCGGGAGCGGGTCGGGGCGACGGACTGATAAAGGGACCTCGCACGGCCACCCCCAGCCCGGCCGCGCCAGCGACGATCGGCGCGAGCCAGAGCCAACTCCAACGTCGCCGTCTCGCCGGGCGGTCCGACCGGACGAGACGCGGGCGTACCGCGTCCGCAAACGTGGCGGTCGTCATGACAGGATCACTCCCTGGAATCGGAAGGGTCGGGTCCTTCAGCCAAGGTGAGCAACTCGTCGAGGATCGACTGGTGGAGCGGATCGTCGGGTGAGATGACCCCGAGATGCTCCCACAGCACCAGTCCATCGATGGCGGCGCGGAGCGCGACCTGTCGCACGCCGTCCGGCGACTCGGCCAGCAGCCGTTCGCGCATCTGCTGCGCACTCTTCCGGACGGGATCGAGCAGGCGGGGGTTATTGACCGCCGCGGTCAGGACCGCCATGAAGAATCGCGACAACTCCGAGCGCGTCGAGGCCTGCGCATCCCCCGCACCAGCCCGTGGGAAAACCGTCCGGATCATCGCGCGGATGAAGCGACCCCGCGGGTTCGGGTCGGCGGCGATCCGCTTCTCCAGTTGACTCTGCACTTCGTCCTTGAAGCGGAGCAGCATCCCGGCGATCAGCTCGTCCTTGCTGCGGAAGTGGTAGAGCAGCCCGCCCTTGCTGACACCCGCCTCCTGGGCGACGGCATCCAGCGTCATGGCCATGATCCCATCGCGAACGGCCACCTGCACGGCGGCATGCAGGATCTTATCGCGATTCGAGCGGGATGGAACGCCCGCCGAATTCGAGTCACCTCGACCCGGGTCATCCTCACGATTCATCGGCCTTCACTCCACTGTACCGTCCAGACGGTTCGAACTATACCGGCTGGACGGTCTGGAGTCAAGCTGAGTGATGAGGTGTCGTGTCGCTCACCGGAGATGAGGACAGGAATTGGGGAGGGCGAGGCCTCCGTGCGAGCCGGCATCGCCCAGCGGCGCGGACGGAGGCCGGCCCTCCCGAGGGAATTCCTTTGCAGCGCGGTACTCAGGACGCGTAGAGCCGCTGGCCGTTGGATCGGACGTGGACGCCGTGCTCGAAGAGGAACTCCAGGCAGCGGCGCGGCAAATGGCAGTGCAGCCGCACGCGGTCGGCGTCGTAAGTGCGGTCGTGGATCTGCGCGTGCTGGGCCAGGTAGGCCAGGACGCGACCGTTCCCGACGCCCGTCTCGACCTCCGCCTCCAGGGCGCGGTCGCTGAGGGCGTCGCGGACCGCCGACTCGAGCTCATCAAGCCCTTCGCCCCGTGCGGCGCTGATGGCGACCGATTCGGCGTGGTGGGCCTTGAGCACGTCGAGATACGATCGGTCGGGCACCTTGTCTGACTTGTTCAGGACCAGGAGCGTGGGGTGCTCCTCCAGTCCCAGCTCGGCCAGGACCGACTTGACCGCCCGGATCTGGCCCTCGGCCTCGGGGCTCGACGCATCCACGACGTGCAGGAGCAGGTCGGCCTGGCGGGCCTCCTCGAGCGTGGCCTTGAACGACGCGACCAGGGTGTGCGGCAGGTCGCGGATGAAACCGACGGTGTCGGAGAGCAGGGCCTGGCCGCCGCCGCGGAACCGCCAGCGGCGGGTCCGGGTGTCGAGCGTCGCGAACAGCTTGTTCTCGACGAGCACCCCGGCATCGGTCAGCGCGTTCATCAGCGTGCTCTTGCCGGCGTTGGTGTATCCGACCAGCGAGATCGTCGGCACGTCGCCCCGGCTGGCGACCTCGCGCTCCTTCCGAGCCTGGATCTTGGCCAGCTTCCCCTTGAGCTCCTGGATCCGGTAGCCCACCAGCCGGCGGTCTTCCTCGAGCTGCTTTTCGCCCGGGCCGCGCACCCCGATCCCGCCCTTGTATCGCGACAGGTGGGTCCACATCCGCTTGAGCCGGGGCATCGCGTACTCGAGCTGCGCCAGCTCGACCTGGAGGTGCGCCTCGTGCGTTCGCGCGTGGGTGGCGAAGATGTCGAGGATCACCTCGGTGCGATCCACCACCTTGGCCCCGAGGTGCTTCTCGAGGTTGCGCGTCTGGGCGGGGCCCAGATCGTTGTCGAAGACGACGACGTCGGCCTCCTGGGCCTCGACGAGCGCCTTGAGCTCCTCGACCTTGCCCGAGCCGATGTAGGTCGCGATGTCGATCTGCTGCCGCTTCTGCAGCAGGCTGCCCACCACCTGCAGGCCGGCGGTCTTGGCCAGTCCCCGGAGCTCCTCCAGGGGGTCGTCCGTCGGCGAATCGTCGTGGGGCAGGGGCAGGATCACCCCGACCAGAATGGCTCGTTCCCCACTCCCCGGACGCTCGATGCGATTGGTTTCAATCAAGGCGGGTGTCAACCTCGTTTCCTCTGAGGATGGGAGGGACCGGAATCGTCCGGACGCCTATCACCACGCTCGAATTCTAAAGGCCATCGATTCGGCCGTCAACGACGCATCCCCACTTCTGCCCTGGTTATGTACGCCGGGGCGAGGGATGTTGTTCAGATTCGACACAACCCGGGATCGGAGGGTTCAGGGTCGCCGCCGCCCAGCCCCAAGACGGGTCATCAGGATGTTCCGGAAGTCATTGGCTGACAAACACTTTACGCGGTTGAATCCATCCGCCGGCCGGATTCGCTTCAGCCAGGGCGATGAGTCGGCCATCGGCGTCGACCAGGGCGATCGAACCCGGCGAGATCCCGGCAAGGTCCGCGGGTTCGGCAGAGAGTCGCCCGCCGGCGGCGATGGCCGCCACCTGGCCCGGATCGAGCATCAAGCGGGGCAGTCCGGCGACCGCCTCGACAGCCGGGCGGAGCAGCGTGGGGAGCGACTGGGCCGAGATCCCGGGCGGATCCACCGCACCATCGAGGGTGAACGGTCCGATCCGGGTCCGCACGAGGACTTCCACCAGCCCGCCGCAGCCCAGGGCCTCGCCGACGTCTCGCGCGATCGATCGGATGTAAGTCCCCGAGCCGCAATCAATCTCCAACTCCAGTCGGGGCCAGTCGTAGCGGAGTACCTCGATCCGGTCGATCCGGACCCGGCGCGGGGCCAGATCGACGGATCGTCCTTCGCGCGCCAGGTCGTAAGCCCGCCGGCCGCCGATCTTCAAGGCGGAATAATCCGGCGGCACCTGGTCAACCTCGCCGAGCATCGGGGCCACCGCCGTTTCCACCTCGTCGCGCGACGGAACACCCGGATTCTCCTGGTATTCGATCCGCCCATCCGCGTCGAGCGTGTCGCTCCTCGCCCCCAGGAGCACCACCGTACGATAGGACTTGGGCAAGGCCTGGATGTCCTCGACGAGCCGGGTCGCCGACCCGATGCAGACCACCAGGACGCCGGAAGCCAACGGGTCCAGCGTTCCGGCATGGCCGACCTTCGCTCGGCCGACCAGCCGGACCACCCGGTCGACCACCGCCCGCGAAGTGATGCCCCCGGGCTTGTCCACCACCAGGATGCCTCCGGCCCCGACACCCGCCCCCTCCGGTCGATCGGCAGACATGCAATCCTCCCGCCTCCCGCCTTTCGCCGCTCACGCTTGACGCATCCTAGTCGATTTCCATAACATGTTATCCTACACTCAATTGGACCGTGGATTGAATCTTGCTTGGCTGTCTCGACGCATCCATGTCCTCTGGAGTAACCGCCGAGCGATGCCCATATTACCCGCCGAGCCTGAGAGTTATCCCCCGAATCTCTGGGAAGACGGGGCACCGCTGCCGGAGAAGCCCGAGGGCCAATGGTGGTGCCTGCACACCAGGCCGCGCCAGGAGAAGGCGACCGCGCGCGATTTGCGAGAGCAGGGGGTGGTCTACTATCTGCCTCAGACGGTCAAGGAGAGCCGGACGCCGCAAGGGCGGCGGCTCCAATCGATCGCGCCGCTGTTCCCCGGTTACGTCTTCCTCTACGGCGATCCGAAGGACCGTGTGGCGGCCTTCCGGGGTAATCGGCTGGTCAACATCCTGGAGGTCGTCGACCAGGATGGCCTGGTGCACGACCTCCGGCAGGTCAGCCAGATGCTCCATTCGGGCCTGACGATCGCGGCCGAGCCGGTCGTGCCCGTGGGCGCGAAGGTGCGGATCGCCACGGGTCCGCTGACCGGGCTCATCGGCACCGTGATCCGGCGGGGGAAGCGCGATCAGTTCGTCGCCGTCGTCCACTTCCTGGGCCGCGGCGCCACCGTCGACCTGCAAGACTGGCAGGTCGAGACGATCCCGAGTTGAGCGATCCATCCGAGTCTACTCCTCGGCCCCGATGGAGTTGAGGACCGTGGCGGGTGCCTCGCCGCCCTCGAGACGCCGCTGGGCGCCGGCATACCGGCGTGACTTCTCCATCCGCTCCTCCGGGTCGTACCGATAGCCCGCGACCCGCTTGTAATGGACGCTCGTGCGCTCGCAGACGACGGCCCATTTCGGGCCGTCCATGCCGAAGTGCCGGGCACAGGAATCCGGGTCGAGCGGCAGGGCGATCGGCCGGGGTGTTTCGAACGTCCTTCGATGCTGGAGTTCCCGGAGCACGGCGCCGGCCAGTGCGGTGTACCCGGCCAGGGTGGGGTGGTGGGCATCCTGGATGACCTGGTCGCCGATCAATCCGTTCGGGCTGATCGCGGCGAGCTCGCGCCGGCCGTCGATGAGGATGCAGCGGGGATGCCGCCGTGCGACCTCTGCGTAGGTGGCCCGGAAGGGAGCCGGACAGCGGATGGGTAATCCGTCGTGGTCCAGGGCGGCGAGGTAATGGACGCCCGCCTCGTCCGGCTTACCGTCGCGCTCGAGCAGTCGCGCCAGGCGGAAGTGGGCTTCGGCGAAGGTCGGTTGTCGCTTGAGGATCGAGGCGTATCCGGCGGCGGCCCGGTCGGGTTCGCTCGTCTCGGCGGCTCGGGCGGCCCGGAACGTGTCGGCGACCCATCGACGCTCCTCGATCGAGGCGGAGGCCGGGAGCGTCGACCGGCTCGGCTCGAAGCCCGACTCGTTCGCCGGCGGGACGATCAGGATCGGCAGGGCACCGATCCGCTCACAATCGGCGACGATCGCCTCGAGACGACGGCGGAAGTCGGACAGGATGTCGGCGGCCTCCGACGGGCTGCAAATCGGCGGGTCGATGAGCTGGTGACGCCCGCCCATCGATGGCGGCTCGTCCAGGCGGTTCTTGCTGATGATCTCGTAGGCCAGGCGACAAGAGGGAGAGTACAAGGATGCCCGATAAGCCTGGCGCAGCAGCCAGCCGCGCGGTTCCTCGTCAACACCCGGGTCGCGCTCCTCGCGGCCGTTCTCGAACCGGGCCACGAACTCGTTGTGTCCCGAGTAGATGATCACGGCGTCGGGGCGGCGGCGGACGCCGGCGAGCTTGTGATGCTGCTGCTCCAGGGATTCGCCCAGCCAGGCGATGACATCACATTCGAACCGGCGGTCCGGCACCGCCTGCTTGAGTTGCCAGGCGACGATCCGGCCCACCGAGAGCCAGGGGCGATACGGCTCGCCCTGCGCGCTGGAGCCGCCCAGCACGAGGATGCGGTAGTCGCCGGGCGGCGACTCCTCGAAGGTCGTCGGCAGCGCCGGCATCCGGTGCATCCAGCCGCGCCACGCCGCGGAGCCGACCTCCAGGGCGATCAGCGAGACCAGGCACGCCAGGCAGACGGCGATGGCTCGGAGGCTCCCGCGGCTGGCCCTTCCCCTGTGATATCGCCGCGACCTCGCCGCCAGGTATGCCATCAGCGGCGTCCCGGCCAGCGCGACCAGCGCCAGCGTCCAGTACCCGATCAGCACGCCCCGCAGCGCCGCTTCGATCATCGCCCGGCGCCATTCGCGCGGCAGCACGGGGATCCAGCCGGGCAGCACGATGGCGAGCGTCGCCGCAAGGGCGATCGGCACCGCCACGGCGGCCAGGCGCAGCCCGTCGGCGATCCGCCGCGATCGGCTCGGCGCAACGGCCGTCGTCTCGCCGGCCGGCATTGTCCCGGGAGTCGTCGTATCGCCACTCATGGTTCAGACCAACCCGGCGGCCCGGAAGACGTCGCCGCACGAGAATTCCAGGCCGGGCAGGAGCCGCGTCTGGTAGATGTCAGGGGGCGTGATCGTGGTGTCAACCCAACGGTTCCGCACCCGCTTCATCACCACCATCACCTTCTTCTGGCCGTCCACGATCCAGTATTCCTTGGCGCCGAGGCGGAGATACTCCTCGGGCTTCTCCTCGTAGTCGCGCTTCCTGGAACTGGGGGAGACGACCTCGATGACGATCTCAGGGAACCAGTGGCGCCACAGGGTTGCGTTGTCGATCGGGGGCGGTTCGGTCAGGTAGAGAGAGAGGTCGGGATGCCGCTCGGATTCGAGCGCTGGAACCAGCAGTTTGCATTCGCTCCCCGTCAGTATGAGATTGAGGCGCTCGGGGTGCGCCACCGAATAGAAGTAAAGCTGCTTCTTGGTCGCATTGAGCTGCATCAGGTGCCGCCTATTGGGTACGTCGGACACGGTGACGACCCCCCGGCTCAGCTCGTAGAGATATCCTTCTTGCACCTCGGCGTGCTCGAACTCGGCCAGGCTCATCGGCCGCCCATGGTCGGCCGGTCCGATCTTGATCAGGGTCTTGCCCATCGGAATGTCTCCACGCGATCGAGTTCAACGTGCGACGGTGATGTCCAGCGGGATCTCGAGCCTGGCCGGGGCCAGGCAGAGTCGGTCGTTGCAAGCCTGGTAGCTCAGTTTGAGCATCAGCCGGAGCGGTCCCGGCTTGGCCTGTTCCGCGAGTCGGATCCGGGCCGTGATCCGGACCGTGCCCTCATACACCGCGACTTTCTCGGGGCCGGTGGAGGCGGGGGCCTTGACCTCCCCGGCGGGGTACTTGACGTCCACCAAGGTCGCGGGTCCCGCCGAAGACGGATCGAGCCCGAGGGTCGTGGGCTTGAACTCCGGTGCTCCGGCGGGATGGGCGTAGAGGTGCCAGCCGCGCTCGATCGTCACCGAGACCACGGCGTCGAACTCCCCGCCGGCGGCGATCGCCTTGTTGTCATCGCCGGCCGGTCGCGCCGAGGCCGCGACGATCCGCGGCGCGTCATCGCCACCCCGGGCGACCTCCGACTCGACCGCGGGGCGGACCGCCGGACTCTCCTGGTCGAGGTAACGCTCGACGCCCACGAGCGTCATCGGCATCGCGTGGGGGAGTCTCGCCAACGGCGTGGCGAACGCGTCCAGTGCCTTGCGGGCGTGCTCGCGATAGGACGACTCGCCCGTGGCCTTGTGGAGCGCCAGCAGGTCGAGGATCGCCACCGAGTTGCCGCTGGGCAGGGCGTTATCCAGCGGGTCCTTGGGCCGGGCCAGCAGGCTCTCGTGCCCCTCGGCGGTGAAGAAGAAACCGCCGTCCTCGCGATCCTCGAAATCGGCGATCATCCGGTCGACCAGGGTCCCGGCTTCCTTCAACCATCGCGCGTCGCCGGTGGCGGCGTGGAGCCGGAGCAGCCCGTGGGCCAGGAAGGCGTAATCCTCCAGATAGGCGGACAACTTGGCCTGACCGGCGCGGTAGGTCCGCAACAGGCGGCCGTCGGGCGTCCGGAGGTGGCGGAGCAGGAAATCGGCGGCGGCCTCGCCGGCGCGACGGTACTTGTCGACATGAAGGACGCGGTAACCATCGGCATACGCGGCGATCATCAGTCCATTCCAGCCGGTGAGGACCTTGTCGTCGCGCATCGGGGCGGGCCGCTGGTCGCGGGCGGCCAGGAGCCGCGCACGAAGCGGCGCCAGCCGAGCCTCCAGCTCCGCCGGCGTGGTCTTGAGCGCCTCGGCCAGCTCGGCGCGGCTACGCGGCTCCTGGAGGACATACCGACTCCCCTCGAAGTTGGGCTCGCCGGTCAGGCCATAGACCCGCGCGAAGGCATCGACGTCGGGGCCCTCGCCCAGCACCGCCTTCACCTCGTCCCGGGTCCAGACGTAATAGGCACCCTCTCCGGCCTTGGTCTCGGCGTCGAGGGCCGAGTAGAAGCCGCCTTCCGGCGCGGTCATGCTCCGTTCGACGAACGCGAACGTCGACTCGGCCTCGGTGCGCCATCGCGGGTTGCCGGTGAGCTCGAAGGCGATCACGTGGACCGACGCGAGCTGGGCGTTGTCGTACAGCATCTTCTCGAAGTGCGGCACGGCCCAGAATCGGTCGGTGGAGTAGCGATGATAGCCGCCGGCCAGGTGGTCGCGGATCCCCCCGCGGGCCATCCGGTCGAGCGTCACGCGGACCATCTCGAGCGGTTCGACCGGCCCGCCCTCCGTCCTCTTCGCCTCCCGCTCGACCTTTCGTCCGGCGGCCCGGCGAACATTCTGATCGAGCAGGAACACCAGGTTGGCCGGCTCGGGGAACTTGGGACGGCGGGGGTTGCGCGGGTTGAAGCCGAACCCGCCGTAGGCGGCGTCGAACTGCTCAGCCAGCTCGGCGAGCCCGCGGGCGACCGGGTCCCGCGAGAACAGCCCTCCGTGCCGACCCTTCTCGCCGCGGAGCCGCCGCCGCACGGCATCGGTCACCGCGTCGGCCGACTTCTCGATCTCCGCCCGGTCCTTGTCCCAGGCCTTCGAGACCGCCGCGATCAGGCCGAGGAACCCGGTCGATCCGTCGCGATCGCGGGGCGGGAGATAGGTCACGCCGAAGAAGGGGCGGCCGTCGGGCGCCAGGAACATCGACATTGGCCAGCCGCCTCCGCCCGGCCCGATCGCCTGCAGCGCGGTCATGTAGATCTGATCGACGTCCGGGCGTTCCTCGCGGTCCACCTTGATGCAGACGAAGTGCGCGTTCAGGAATCGGGCGATCTCGGCGTCCTCGAAGCTCTCGCGCTCCATGACGTGGCACCAGTAGCACGAGCTGTAGCCGACGGAGAGGAAGATCGGCTTGTTCTCCGCCTTGGCCCTGGCGAACGCCTCGGGTCCCCAGGGATACCAGTCCACGGGGTTGTGCGCGTGCAGCAGCAGGTACGGGCTGGTCTCCTTCGCCAGGCGATTGACCGGCCGGCCGTCGTCCGGAGGCGCGGCAGGTGACATGGGACCGCAGCCGATGAAGGACAGGAGCAAGGCGAGGAGCCCGATTCGGAAACGCCGAGGATTCTGCGTGAGCATCGCTGGTCCCTTCACGAGGTTGTGCCGCGCGGCGATTTCTCGGCATCGATTCTACGCGAGAGCGCTCCGCGCTCCAATCGCGGCGGGGGTCGCTCTGCTGTCGGTGAGCGTGTCCGACGAGTCAAGATGGCGACATCGAGACCAGGAATCCTCGAGTCTCTGTCGCAGGAAAGCCCGACCTGGTCGTCTAATCGGTGAGAGGTTCCGGAGCGGCCGGAGCCAGGATTGTCATTGACTTCCCTCCATTGATGGGAGCGGCCATGAGATTCCTGTTGACGATCGTCATGTTGTTGACCGGCACGAGCGGCGCGCTCGCGGGCGACGAGCCGAGGCCCCAGCGCTCGTTGCGGGTCTTGTACGTGGGCAACGCGAACACCCAGCGAGGCCAGTCCTATGCGAGGTTCCTGCGCGAACGATTCAAGCTGGTCAACGCGGCCGAACGCGAGTCGTTCGATCCGAGATCGGCCGCGGCCGCTGATGTCGTGGTGCTCGACTGGTCGCAGTCCGATGTCCATCGTCCGGAACGGGTCAACGCGGCCCATTCCGAGAGCGGCCTGAAGTCACCGCTGGGAGAGCGTAGCCGCTGGGACAAGCCGACGGTGTTGCTCGGCAGCGCGGGGCACCTGCTGGCGGCACCGTGGAAGGTCTTCGGCGGTAGCGGGTGAACGTGCCTGGAGCCTTTCGCGTACGTGCTACGCGACCATCCGAGCTTCTGGACTACGATCGCCATCGACCGCAATCAGATGATCGACCGGCGCTGGCCGGCCGACTGGTCCGATCCGCACGATCGGGACATCATCCGAGTCTTGCCGCTCTCGCGGAACGAGTACAAGGGCTATCAACCGGGCTGGTGCACCTACACCCGAGACATGGACGAGGCGCCCGAGATCGAGGTCTTCTGCGGCGGGATCAACGCCAAGACCGCCACGGCTGGCGCGGTCTGGCGCCAGGGGAACCTCTTGCATTACGGCTTCGACCTCGCTCCCGACGAGATGAACGAGTCGGGCCGGGCGATCCTGGTCAACGCGATTGTCTACATCTCCCGGTTCACGGAAGACCGGCCGATCATGGAGACGCCGTCGCCGTTCGCGGGCAACGACTTCATCACCCGGTTCCGCATCGAAAGCTACATGCGGCGCACCGATCCATTCTACTGGGACTATCTCCGGTCGAACTTCGACCAGAAGACGCTGGCCGACGCGGGCGTCAAGGACCGGGCGTCCTTCGCGAAGTGGTATCCGACGGTCCAGGGTTATCTCCGCCCCGATTCGATCGCGCGGATGCGGATCGACGACGATGCCCTGGCCGTGAAGGTTCGACCAGGACGACCGGAGTTGTTCGACTGGGCCATCGCCGCGCTGGGCCGGCCCGGCGAGGATGGCCTGCGCGCCCGCCGGATGCTCGAGCGATATGTGCCCGATGGACCCGGCCGGGAGGCGGCCTCACAGGCCTGGGCCGATTGGTGGACGGCAAACGCCGACTACCTGTTCTTCGGCGAGGTGGGCGGCTATCGCTGGTACATCGATCCGCTCGCCAGGCGCGCGGCGTGCCGAGCGCCAGGCTCCGCGGACCGTTGCGGGCCGATCGGTGACGCCGTCATGGACTCTGTCGATGCGTCCCCAGGCCGGTCTGATCCGGCGAACGGGATTGTCGCAGTACCGGGCCTGAGGACCACCGCACATGGGGCGCCCGCGGTCCTGGCGGCCACAGGCCCCCTGACCAGGGATCGTCCCCGGAATCGCCTCAACCGCGGGGAAATGCGCCCCAACCCGCGGCCCCTTTCGGCCCCGTCGCGCCGGTCGAACCCCTCCGGAACAGTTCCATGCATCGATCCTTCGTTGCAAGCGAGATGGAATCAATGACTTGATGAGTCAATGGTTCCATGTTGGAGGATGCGCCGGAATCCTGGTGGTTCCGGCTCGGCGGCATCCACCCGGGCGAAATCTCGTCGTTTCTTGCCGCAAGTACCCTCTGCATAGAGCGTTACACCGTGAAACCGTAACTTCTCAATAACCCCGGGCGGTCGGACCGAGTCGATGGTAGAATCGGGCCATGTGGATTCCGCTGCCCGAGATCCCCGAGGCCGAACGCACGCCGCTGGTGCGGCAGTTGCTCGACATCATCCGCCTCCAGCAGGAGCGCATCCAGCAACTCGAGGAGCGCGTTCACCAACTCGAAGACGAGATCGCCCGCCTCAAGGGCCTCAAGACCCGACCCCGGATCGCCCCCAGCACCCTCGAGATGCCGCCCCGGCCGCCCCGCGACCCCGATGCCCAACGGCCCGGCTCCGCCAAGCGATCCAAGACCGCCCAACTAACCATCACCGAGGAGACCGTCATCCGCTTGCCCCACGTCCCGGAGGGGGCCGTCTTCAAGGGATACGAGGACTTCGTCGTCCAGGACCTGACCATCGAGCCCCGCGTCATCCTCTACCGCCGGGAACACTGGCAGACCCCCGACGGCCGCAGCCTGGTGGCCCCCCTCCCCGCCGAGGTGGTATCCGGCAGCCACTATGGGCCCGACCTGATCTGCTTCATCCTCCACCAATACCACCATCAACACGTGACCCAGCCGTTGCTCCTGGAGGGTTTGCACCAACTGGGCATCGACATCTCCGCCGGCGAACTGTCGCGCATCCTCACCGAGAGGAAGGAGGCCTTCCATCAGGAGAAGGCCGAATTGCTGCCGGCGGCCTTGGCGGTCTCGGCCTACATCGAAGTGGACGACACCGGGGCGCGGCACCGGGGGCACAGCGGGGCCTGCACCCAAATCGGCAACGAGCTGTTCGCCTCCTTCGCTAGCACCGACAGTAAGAGCCGGCTCAACTTCCTGGAGATCCTGCGGGGTCCGCACACCGACTATGTGATCAATGAGACCGCACTGGTGTACTGGCGGCGGCAGAAGCTGCCTCGGGCGATGGTGGACCGGCTCCGTCGCGGTCCGCGAACCTTCGCGGACCCGGCCGCCTGGCGGGCCCGATTGCGGCGGTCGGGGATCACCGGGCCGCGGCAGGTGCGGATCGCCAGCGAGGGGGCGCTGCTGGGCAGCCTGATCGCTCATGGGGTGTCGCCGGAGTTGGTGGTCCTCAGCGACGGGGCGGGGCAGTACGACGTGTTGGCGCACGCGGCCTGCTGGATCCACGCCGAGCGGCCCTTGGCCCGCATGATCCCGTACAGCGAGGAGCATCGGGCGGCGATCGCCAAGGTGCGAGGACAGATCTGGGAGCTGTATCAGGATCTGAAGGGGTATCGGCGGCGTCCGGAGCCGTCGCGGCGGGAGGATCTCGCGTCCCGCTTCGACGCGTTGTGCGGTCAGGGGACGGGCTTCCCCAGCATCGACGGAGTGCTCGAGGGGATGAGGGCGCACCGGGCGGCGTTGCTGCGGGTGCTGGAGCGGCCCGAGGTCCCGTTGCACACCAACCTGAGCGAGCGTCATCTTCGCGACTACGTGAAGAAGCGGAAGATCAGCGGGGGCACGCGGAGCGAGTCGGGCCGGCGGGCGCGGGACACCTTCGCCAGCCTGAAGAAGACCTGCCGGGAGTTGGGGGTCAACTTCTGGGCCTATCTTCAGGACCGGGTGCGGGGCGTGGGTCAAATCCCCCGCTTGGCGGAGCTGATCCGCCGGAAGGCGGAGGAGACAGCGGCCAGGAAGGCCGAGGCCGCGCTGCCGGCGTAGGCGGGTGGCGGCGCGGCGAGGTGACCGCCCGGGCGAAAGGACCAGGAACCCAGGCTGCGCCACCGGTGCGCGCCGATCAGCTCGGCGGCATCATTGCCCGGGATTATTGAGAAGTTACGTGAAACCCGCCGGTTGGGTTCGTTTCGTCATTTTGCGCGCCCGCTGACTCGATCTTGTCCGATTGCCAAAATTGGGTTCGTTTCGTCCGTTTCCAAACGTCCGCCCGATGCGCGTCTGCCATTTTGACGGGCAGTGGAACGATACCTTGAAATGAGAGCTCGTGGGATGGGCGCAACCTACCACGCATTGGTCATGCGATGCCAGCCTGTCATCAACTACGCCGAGTCACAGACAGTCCCTTGCTTGACATGATGACGGCATCCACCCGAGCTTGGTCGCCCTCATCCCACGACTCTCATCTCGGACCCCTTCCGCTTTCGCTCACAGCCAAATTGTCAAAGATCGCGAGTTTGCATCCTGCATCTTGATTATACAGCCATAGCTCGCGATTGGCTCGATGGATTTCGAAGAGCGAAGGATTCTTGCCGGAAATCGCGATGCCAACGGGCGAGAGAGGGTCCCCGCTCGTGCTCGACCGAGGGGCCGGGGCCGGTTTCATGAGGAAGGTCGCTCGAGATGATCCTTGAGCAGTCGGGCGCTGTTGTGCTCCTCGTCGCGCACCGCGTAGACGAAGGTCACGGTCTCGCTCCGGCACTTCCGCCGGAGCTCCTCGACGGCGTCCTCCTTCTCGCGGAGCTCGGTGAAATAGCGCCTCTGGAACTCGTCCCACCGGGCCGGGTCGTGGTTGAACCACCGGCGTAGCTCGGGGCTCGGGGCCAGATCCTTGACCCAGAGATCCACGGCGGCGCGCTCCTTGCTCAGCCCGCGCGGCCAGAGCCGTTCGACGAGGATCCGCCGGCCATCATCGGGTGCGGGCTCCTCGTAGACCCGCTTGAGCCGGATCTTCGCCACCTCGCCTCCTCTACCCCGGGAGGGTACGACTCGCGTGCGCGATACGCCGATCACAACATGCTCGGCGTCGGGTTGTGGTCGACGGCCGTGGCATCCTCGTCCGTCAGAGGTTCGCTGGAATGGCTGTAATGGTGGTAACTTGCCAGCGCGCTCCCCTTTCGAACTGACGGACACCATCTCGCTCGGACAGGGTCGCCCAGCGTACGTAGGCGAGCAATTGCTCTTCGCTATCGAAGGTTGCGACGAGCTTCTTTGGTGCGCCGGTCTTGGAACCATAAAGATAAGACATGTTTCAAACCTCTATGCGATTCCTCGGGTCGGATCATCCGGGAACACGTCGGCGGTCGATCGGCCCCGAGTCAGATGTTGGCCAGCTCGCCGAAGAACTCGTGGTCCTCGTTGTAGCCGCCCTCACCTTCGCCGAAGTCCTTGTGGCTCACGACGAACTCGATCTCCCGGATCCACTTGACCATCTTGAAGCCGAGCTGGTTCTCGACGCGCAGCCGCAGCGGCGCCCCGTGCAATGGACCCAGCGGCTGGTCGTTCATCTCGTAAGCGAGCAGGGTGTGGGTGTGCATCAGGTTCGCCAGCGAGTGGCTGTCGTAGTATAGCCCCCCCTCGAGGCCCTCGCCGAACGAGTAGAAGACGGCGACCCGCGCTTCCGGCTGGGGTCGGACCAGCTTGATCAGTTCGAGCATGGGCAGCCCGCCCCACTCGGCGATGCCGGACCAGCCCTGGATGCAGTGGTGCAGCGTGACCTGACTCTTCTTACCCAGCGCCCGGATCTCGTCCAGCGACAGCTCGACCGGGTTCTCCACCAGGCCGGAGACCTTCAGCCGGTAGTCCTTGAAGCCATCGGCTGCCAGCGCCTTCCACTCATCGCTGGTGGGCATCTTTCCGTTCGGCCAGAAGAAGGGTGAGATATCCTCGCGGCGGAATTCCGCGACCGGGTCGGCACGATTGAGCAGGAGGTCCATCACCGGCCTGACGATCGCCCGGGCGACGCGCTGGATGGTCCGGGGATAGCGCCACGCCGCCCCGTTGGCGATCGCGTTGACCGCCACGACCACGCCGATCCCCACCAGGCCCAGGTACAGGCCGAGCGGGCGGGCGTCGTCCGTACCCCGCACGATGTGGTTCATGTTCCGCGCCAGCCCGGTGAGGACCACCATCGTCACGTGCCCGGCGAGGAAGAAGACGAAGCCGCACATGATGAGGAAGTGGAGCGACCGGCCGATCTGGCGGTTGCCGGGCAGCTTCGGGTACCAGGCGAACCGGTTGGTCAGGGCCGGCGACATCGACGGCCCGGTCAGGATCGCCAGGGGGGCCAGGAGGAACACCACCGCGAAGTAGGCCAGTTGCTGGAGCGCGTTATAGCGGTAGAAGCCGTTCGGCTCCGGCGGCAGGTGCAAGGTGGCGTAATGGACGAAGACGGCCCAGGCATCGGGCAGGACCGACCAGGAGGTCGGCACCAGGCGTCGCCATTGCCCGGTGCCGAAGAGCAGGACCGCGAAGATCAGGCCGTTGCCCACCCAGAACAGCACGCTCAGGAAGTGCCAGTGCCGGGCCATGCCGACCGTGTGCCGGTAGCCGGGCAGGCCGATCCAGGGGGAGAGGTGGCAGGCGTCGTCCTTGGCCGTCCAGACCCGGTCCGTGGGCACCTCGATCGGCGTCAGCCGGAGCCACTCGGTGTCGGGCGTGCAGTGCACATTCCAGTAGAGCCTCGGGTGGTCCATGAGGATCTGAAGCCCGCTCCGTACGAGCAGGACGATGAACAGGAAGTTGACATAGTGAGTGACGCGGAGCCAGGCCGGAAAGCCGTGCGGCCCGGCGGCTCCGGGAATCGCCTCGGGACTGTCGGGCACCTGCGGCAGGCCGAAGACCGCCCATTGCACACAGGCTGCGGCGACCGGGAGCGCGACCACCGCGATTAGCAAAAGGAGGACGTTACGTCGGATTCGCATGATCGTCATCCATCGGGCAAACGCCCGGCGGATCCTCGGGTCAGGGCAGCGTGTCGTCTCGCAGAGGGCGAAGAACCGGATCGGCCCCGCGATCACCCGGCTGGAGCGGTGGTCCGGCGCGCGATAGCATTCTCGCGTTCGGGAACCTCGCTCGCCATGGGTCTCTCACCCGACGCGGTTATGTGGAATTCCTCATCGTGATGCACCTCTTGCCATGGGAATCGAGATGAGCGGAGAGCCGGATCGCCGTTGGCGCCCTCGAACCACGCGGCGAAGGCGTCGAGGTCCGATCGATAGTTCTTGATGGTCAGGGGGCTGTGCTCGGACTGGGCCAGGAAGCGGGCGATGGGATCGGGAGCGCGTGCCATCGTGATACGCCGAGTTTTTGGGGGGATCGGAGGCGGAAGTTGGGGGGCTGATACGTCGAGTTGGCCGGGAAGTCAACGTATAATGCCGATTCTACGACTAAAAGACGACCCCCCGGCGAGGCGGGCGATCTCGGGCCCCGACTTTTTATCCCATCGCTTATCCAAATCTCTCCCACGACTTGCGGAAAGTTGGCGGGTCGGCCCTCCCTCAGCCCTAATAGGAGGTGGAGTACGATCGAGCAGGTGCAGGTCTATGGCTATCAAAACGCTGGGGTCCGCCCTGGGCTACCTCAATCGCCTCTTCCTTGACGGAACGGTCTCGGGGTTCCCCGACGACCAGTTGCTCGACCGCTTCCTGGCGACGCGCGACGGCGCCGCCTTCGAGGCCCTGATGGCCCGCCACGGGCCGATGGTCCTGAGGGTCTGTCGCGGCGTCCTGCGCAACGCGAGCGACGCGGAGGACGCCTTCCAGGCGACTTTCCTGGTCCTGGTCAGGAAGGCCCGCACGCTCCGGGGGCGCGCCAACCTCGGGGGATGGCTGCACTTGGTCGCCTACCGGGTCGCGATCCAGGCCAACGCCGCCGCGGCCCGGCGACGCGTACAGGAGATGAGGGCGGGCGAGATGGCTTCCTCGACTTCAGCGCACGATCCCGTCATCTCGGATGAGCTCATCCCGGCGCTCCACGAGGAAATCGCCCGGTTGCCGGAGAGACTCCGCCTGGCCGTCCTGCTCTGCGACCTGCAAGGAGTTCCCCAAGCCCAGGCCGCCGAGTCGCTGCGATGGAGCACGCGCACCTTGCAACGTCGGCTGGCCGAGGGTCGCGAGCGACTCAAGGCCCGGCTCGATCGCCGGGGCCTGGCATGGGGCGAGGCGGTCATGACGGCTGTGCGACTCCGCGAGGCTGGGACGGTCATCCCGCCGGCCTGGCGCGAGGCGACCATCCGGGCGGCTTTGGATCTACTCAATTCGACCATGGCCACCGGGGCCGTCTCGGCCGCGGCGCAGTCCTTAACCCATGAGCTGCTCAAGACAATGTTCGTGCAGAGGCTCACGGTTGCATCGGCGGCCCCGCTGGGCGCCTGTATGATGGTGTGGGCGGTCGGTCTCGTCCTGCTGGGTGCCGGAGGGATGCCAACCCGATTGCCGGCCCAGGGAGTTGACCCTCCGGCCTGGGCAGCGAACGGCAAGACTGTCTCTCCTCCTAAGCCGACATACATCGAAGTCCGCTCGGTTCTGCCGAGTGCCGTGAAACTAACCATCCCGCCAGTTCGGGTCGTTAGCTACGGCCTGAAGTACCAAGACTTCGACCGGCTCATGGCCGCCGTTTCGACCGTTACAAGGGCGGTGCCGATCCGTGAACTTCACAAGCAGATCCGCCACCAGGGACACGCCATCGAATGCCGCGTCGTGGGCACCACCCACGACTACGCCGCGGTTACTGGGTTGGAGATGGACCGGGGGAGATTCCTCACCGATGCGGACAATTCCGCGGCCCTGAACCATGTCGTCGTCAGTTCGGAGGTCGCCCAGGCCCTGTTCCCGGAAGAAGACCCGATCGGAAAGTCGGTCAAGGTCGGGACCGACTACTACACAGTCGTCGGCGTGGTCAAGCAGGCACATGATCTCAAGGACAATGTCTACATGCCTTTGATCACGTGCAGGCTCCGGTTCGGCGAGCGGATCGTCAACAACCGCTCCGGGACGCTCGAGGCCGTGGAGACGCAGCTCTCGCGGCTCATCCTGGAAGTCCGCGATGGTGCCGACGTCGAGGCGACTGCGGCGCTCGTCAAGTCCACCCTCGAGCCGGACCACCCCAAGGGAGACGTCGAGGTCGTCATCCTCAAACCCGACCGCAAGACCAAGTAGGCCGGCACCACGAGGCTCATCAGGGTTTTTGACCCCGTGATTGACTACGGCTGACGACCCCGTCAGAGTGGCGATGCCTGACCGAACCGCCGAGAACCGTCGCGGACGTCATCGGGCGGGGCGGGGTCGAGGCGCGGGCCGACCGGGGGGATCGGGGGGCCTCTTGTGCGAGATTTGATTACCTGCGAACCGACAGATCTTCGTAGAGCTTCGCGCTCCTGGGACCGCCACTACATCGTGGAGATCGGTGGCGGCACCGGCGCGACTCCCCGGAGCTCTGTCGGCCGCCCATCGTGTCCACACGCCCGGACTGGCCGTCCACGCAAGGGGTGTGGTTCCACGGAGCGCTCACGCCAGTAGCAGGTAGCGACCAGATTGCTGCGGAAATACGCTTTAAGGAATCCGAGGGGTCTTGCGAGAGGCCGAGTGGTGGAATCTATGACTCGTCCAAGACTTGCGTTGAGAGCGGTGGGCTACGAAAAGGTCGTTCGGCAATTGTTTTTCGCATATATGCACCAAGGAAGTCAGAGTATTCCGTAGTCAACTATGCGCTAAAATGACGGGCGTTTTCGTAGTCACAGCGCCTCTGCCGTAACTCTCAGGTACCAAGGTACTTGCGGGATGCTCGAACAGGCGGATTCGCGGCTTAGAGCATAAAAACGCAGCAATCTGGTCGCTACCCGCCTATGGCTGATGCTGGCGGGCGGGGACATGCGTCGGCGTCGCGGCTTGAGCGGCGGCAAAACGGTTTCGCTCGACAGGATCACGCTGACCTCGCACCGCCTGGGGCTGACCGGAAGGCCGGACCGCCTCATCAAGGCAGATGGCACGATCATCCCCGAGGAGTGGAATTCCGCATCGTGATGCACCTCTTGCCATGGGAGGGTGATGAGCGGAGACACGGATCGCTCAAGGTCCGCGAGGGCGTCAAGGGCGATCCCGGCCACCAACATAGCTCGCATCGGCGCTCGCGACCAGAGTCGGCGGATTGCGGGTCGGCGATCGCCCGGAGTCATTCAGTATGGTTGAAGACCCTGATAGTCAGGTGGGGAACCTGGGATCGCAGCAGAGCGATTCCCAGTGAAACCGCACATGTCGGGAATGCTGATGGCCGGTTTTCCGGGCAGTGAGAGACCCAGGCAGAACGTTCCACCATGCGGATTGATCGCCGGCTTGCGTGAACAGGCGGAGCCGATCACGCAATGGCCGCCACTATGCTTCTGTCGATGTGACCGACGCGCGAAAAAGTGCACCTATCCTTCCTCTTCACTCAGCCGATATCAGGTCCCCACGTCGAGAGCCTAACCTGGGAGCGGAGCTTTTCGCAACTCGGCCGTGCGCAGCAGGCGCTTCTGCCTCGCTGCGGAGAACGTGGCACTGGACGTGGTAAATCCAGTCCGACCAAATCTTGCTGTTTGGATCTCGCGGAAACTCCTGATCCATGTAGTCGATCATCTTGAATTTCTGCTCGAGGATCGAGCGGGCCTCGTCGTGGCGACCGGCCTGATGGCGCAGCATGCCCTGGAAGAACCACTCCCAAACGATGTGGGCGTAGTGCGTGTCCTTACTCCACGGGCGCTGGAGCGCCTCGTCGAAACGGCCCGCACGAAAGAGCGCGGCCACGTGGATGCGATAATCGCCGTCATAGCCCTCGGCGGCTCGGGCAGCCAGGCGGATCACGGCGTCCCACCTTGGCACTGTGTTTGCGTCGAGCACGCAGGTCAGCGCGGTCATTTCTGCCGCCGCTCGGTCTTCCGTGGCTTCGGCGAGCTCGATCATGCGAGCGCAGGCCGTCTTGTAGCCAGCGCGGTCGTCCAGCGCCAGTCGGGCCATCGCCAGGTCGCGCTGGAAGCCGATGCAATCGGGCGCCAGCGCAACGGCGCGCGCGAAATGGTCGCTCGCCTCGGCGAAGCGCCCAGGCGCGCCTTGCACTGGCCGATTGCGTCGTGGGATTGGGGGTTCTTTGGGTCCGCGGCAACAATCCACTCGTGAAACCAGAGCGACGCCTCGTGCCGATGCAGGCGCTCCAGGTTCTCCGCACGCTCCGCGCACCAGCCGCGCACGGATTCGAGCCCGCCCAATTCGCGGGCCCGGTCGAGTTCGTTCCATGCCTCGGCATCGCGGGAAGAGCGGTGCAACACGCCGGCCCGCCGGGCGCGGAGCGACCAGTCCTTGGGACTGGCTGCGATGAGCCGGTCCAGGTGCCAGTAGGCAGGTTCGCCAATCCCCAAAACCTCATTGGCCCCTGCCGCGCCATCGTGCCAGGCGAGGATTGCATCCTTCGCTCCGTCAAGGTCCGCCGCGAGCGGGCTGTCCATGACCCGGGCGCGCCGCTGACGCCAGGCGGCGGCGTCCAGCATTGAGACGGCTTGGCCCGCGTCCTGTTCCTGGCCGGTAATCGTTTGCACCCACAACTTGACCAGGGCGGGGTCGCCGGCAACCGGTTGCGGCATGGGCCAGCGCCGCGCGGCGCCGTCGGCGCACAGGGTCAAGAAACTGCGGCCATCGTCGGCGAACCGGACGCTGGTGACGCTGCCATCGTGACGAGCGGGCGGGCCGATGGGGAGGGCGGTGGCCGAGTCCCAGAGCCGGACCTCGCCGCTGCCGGCCGCGGTCGGGGCGAAGACGCCATTGTTGCTGAAGCCGGCCGCGGTCAGGGCGAAGGCGCCATTGTTGCTGAAGCTCACCGACAGCACTTCCCCCGCGTGCAGCATCGGCAGGCCGATCGCTTCGCCGGTCGGAAGATTCCAAAGCCGCGCGGTCTTGTCGCCGCTGCCCGTCAACGCCTTGGTCCCGTCGGGGCTGATGGCCACGCTGACAACCCCGCCCGTATGATGCAGGGTCGGCGCGGTTCGTTCGCCCGTGTGAATGTTCCAGAGCTGCGCGGTCATGTCGTGGCTGCCCGTCAGTACGTGCTGATTGTCAGCGGCGAAGGCCACCGTCCGAACCCAATTGTCGTGCAACAGCGGTTTGCCGATCAGCCGGCCGGTCGCGAGCTCCCAGACGCGCGCCGAATTATCGATGCTCCCAGTCACCACGTAGCGCCCATCAGGGCTGAACGAGGCACAGAGGTACTCCCAAACCCAGTGCGGGATGGGCCGGCCGCGGTCGCCGGTGATCCGGGTTCGGGGTCGAGCCGAGACGAGTGACGGGTCGAGATTGCCCAACGTCAGGGTGGGATCGCTCTGCGCCAGCGGAATTCCCTGGCGTGCCTGGAGGGGCAGGTCCCAGATGCGGGCGAACTTGTCTTCTCCGCCGGTGATCAGGCGACGGCCGTCGGGACTGAAGTCCACCCCGACCACATAGTTCTGATGGAAGAGCGGCGGACCAACCTGTTTGCCGGGCAACCAGTCCCAAAGGCGGGCCAGGCTGTCGTTGCAGCCGGTCGCCACCAGGCCGTCATCGGGGTGGAAGCAGATGGTCTCCACCGGTGCTGGATGATGCATGGGCGAGCTCATCAACCGGCGGCCCGGAACAGAATAGACGAAGGCCTCGCCGCTGTTGCAGCCCACGGCCAGGAACAACCCATCCCGGCTCAGGGCGAGGGCCACCACCTGCGCCGACAATTTGATCGGCTTTCCCGACAATTGACCCGTCGAAGTGTCCCAAAAGCGGATCAAGCCGTCGTAGGCCCCCGTGATCGCAAGCCGCCCATCCGGTGTGAAGACGCTGCCTCGAACCGTCGCGGGATGGGCCAAGGGCGGACTTGCCGGCTTGCCGGTGGCAACTTCCCAGATCCGCGCCGAGCTGGCGACCGAGTGATCACGAAAGCCCGTTGCCGCCAGAAGCCAACGGCCGTCCCGGCTGAAGGCGACGGCGTTGACGATGTCGGGTTGCGGGATCGGCTGACCGACCAGCTTTCCTGAGAGCGTGAGAAAGAATTCGAGCGATTGCCCTCGGAGGACGGCGACCTCGTGAACCACATGGGGCCTTCGGAATTCCGCCAGCTCTCCCTGGAACCTCGGTGCCCGGGCCGACCGAGCGCCACGGACCGTCGTACGGGGCGAGTTGGCCGCCTCCGTAGGCGGTGTGGGGGCCGTGCGGCCCCCTCCTCAAAGGGTGTACGAAAAGCCTCGATCAAGCTGGATCGAGGCGCCGGAGCATGAAATGAGTCATAGCCACATAGATCCAAGATTCGCTCGACTCCTCGCTCCCCTCGTAATCCTTGCTCAAGCGCCGGTAGCGGCCCAGCCAGGCGAATGTCCGCTCCACGATCCACCGCCACTTCAGGACCTTGAACTCCGTCTCCCCCTCGGGACGGACTACCATCTCCAGGAGCCAACCACCGACCGCGCGGGCCCACTCAGCGATCCCGCCGTTGTAGATCCCGTCGGTCAGGATCTTCTCCAGCCGCGGGAAGCGGCCGACCATCTTCCCCAGGACCCGCTTGGCGCCGTCCCGATCCTGGATGCCCGCCGAGTGGACCGCCGCGGCCACGACCATCCCCAGCGTATCGACGACCAGGTGACGCTTCCGCCCGTTGACCTTCTTGAACGGGTCCTTGCCGTGCGGGCCGCCGCGCTCGGTGGTCTTGACGCTCTGACTATCGATGATACCCATGCTGGGGCTCTTCTTCCGCCCGGCGCGTCGGCGGACCTGGGTCCGCAGCGCGTCGTTGATCTTTGCCCAGGTGCCGGCGTCGCGCCACTTACGGAAGTAGTCGTAGCAGGTACTCCACGGGGGCAGATCCGTGGGCATCATCCGCCAGGCACAGCCGCCGCGGAGGATGTAGAAGATGCCGTTGAGGACCTCCCGCAGATTCACGGAGCGAGGTCGTCCGCCGGGCTTGGCCGGCGGCAGCAACCGCTTGAGGCGTTTCCACTGGGTCCGAGTCAGATCGGACGGGTAGCGTTTGGGTTTCATGCGGAATTATAGGCCCAAACTGGCTTTTCGTACACCCTGTCAGACCCCGGCCGCCGCCGCCGCGCGCACCTTCGCCGCCGCTCGCAGGCTCACCGCTCGCATCAGATTATGAGCCAACGCATGCCACAACGCGATCGCCTTGGCCTTCAGTTGGCCCCGCACCCGCAACTGGATCAAGCCCCGGTTCCGCGCCTGCGCGTTGACACATTCCGCCGTCGCGGCCCGCTCCTTGTAGATCGCCTTGGCCTCCGCGCCGGCCATCCGCTGCCGCCACGCCGCCACCGCCGGAGAGTCGCTGGGCTTCGGCGCGTAGCGATCCACCGTCGAATCCTTGGCGCCGGCACCGGCGCGTACACCGTACAGCCCACCCCCTCGGCGCTGACCGCATCGATCTGGTCGTGCTGCGCGAAGCCGCCGTCGACCAGTACGTCCTCGAGCCTCCGGTCGTACCGCGCGTCGATCTGCTCGACCATCGGCGCCATCTGGCCGGCATCGCTGCCGACGGTCACCACGTCCACCCCCACGATGATCTGACTGTCGGTGGCCGTGCTGAACTGCACGTTGTACGCCGGGCGGAAGCCGCCGTCGGCCATCTTCATCACCGTCGCGTCCGGGTCGGTGGTCGAGCCGCGGGCCTTCTGGCGATCTTCCGGCTTCTTCCTGGCTTCCAGCTCAGGCAGCCGATCCAACGCCCCCTTGATCCGCTCGGCCCGCTCGCGGGCGGCCCGCTCCCGGGCCTTCCGTCGCCGGCGATCGTCGGCCGCCGGATCGGCCTCCAACTCCGCCCGCAACGCCTGGACTTGGGCCTCGGCCTCGGCCAGGGCCGCCTCCAAGGTAGGACGGCGGCGGAACGAGGCGGCGCCGGCACTGGCCCGCACCCGCATCCCGTCTTGCGCCACCCGATTCAGATCGACCAAACCCTCGGCCATCAACACCGCCACACTTTGGCTGAGCCAGCGGTCCAGCAGTTCGCCATGGGCGGTGCGGAAGTCGGCCAAGGTGTGGTAATTGATGCGGACATCGCCGAGGATCCAGCGATAGTCATCGTGCTTGTGACAGAGTTTGTCGAGGTGTCGGGCACTGCCGACGCCGTCGATCGTCGCATAGAGCCACAGCGCCATCAGGATCTTGGGATCGATGGGGGGATGCCCCGGGTGGCCCTCGACGGCCTTGATGGCGCTGTACAAGGGGCTGAGGTCCAGTCGCTCGACATAATCCCAGACGACCCGCGCGAGATGATCGTCGGGGATCAGTTCGTCGAGCGCGACGGTCCGGAAGACGATCTGGTCGCGGTTGGCGATCCGCAGTCGCGGGCGACCGGAGGGGGCCGGTGGCTCGGTGGATCGGGGTGGCCCATCATCGTCAGCCGATGTCCCGAAGAGCGACGGCTGTTCGGGCCGGGGCGCTGGGGGGTCGAGGGGAGTGTTCATGGTGATAGGATAGCGGCAGAATCCTCATGTGTAAACGTCTTTTGAGCGATTCCTTCACAAGCTCTGAGGCCACGTCCCAGATCCGCACCGACTTGTCGAAAGTCCCCGTGGCAAGAAGTCGGCCGTCCCGGCTGAAGGCGATTGAGAGGACGGCTCCCGAATGGACCAGGGCTTGACCAACGGGCGCGCCGGTCAAGGCGTCCCGGCGGTTCACCGTGCCGCCCGCGGCGGCAGCGATGGTCTTGCCGTCGGGGCTGTAGGCCACGCAACTCACCGCCCGTTCGTGGCCGATGAGGGTTCGCTGAACGGTCAAGGGCGCCCGCCATGCGGCGAGATTCAGGCGCACCACGTCGGCAAAGCCCCGGTCTTCCTCTGGATTGACAGCGAGGCTCTCCGCCATCCAGAGCAGCCCCTTGGACACCTTGCCCTCCTGGCAGAGCTGCAAGCCGCGGTCGAGGGCCAGGCCGGCCGACATCCGCTGCGACTTGAGCTTTTCTGCGTTGGCTTTGGCGAGGGCCCGGTTGATCTCGGTATACGACCAGATTCCCAGGCCGAGGAGAGCCGCGAGGAACAGATGCACGAGGACAACGAGCGCGGCCAGAGCCGGACGGCACCGCGCCCACAGGAGCATTCGCTCCCACAGGGGAACCGGCCGGGCCCGGATCGGCTCCCCGCGCTGCCAGCGGCGCAAGTCATTGGCCAGGGCGTCGGCACTCGCGTAGCGTTTCTCCGGCTCCTTCCGCAGACACTTCAGGCAGATCGTCTCCAGGTCGGCCGGCACCGCGGGACGGAGCAAATGAAGGGCGACCGGCTCCTGGCTGCGAACCATGTCCAGGGTGGCGACGACGCTGGTGCCCTGGAACGGCGGTCGCCCCGTCAGGCACTCGTACAAGATGGCCCCCAGGGCATACACGTCCGCCGCCGGCCCGACGTGCTTGGATTCGCCGGCGGCTTGCTCCGGCGACATGTAACTGGGCGTGCCGAGCGCCGTTCCCGTCTGGGTTTGACCGATGTCGCTGTCCAGTTGTCGGGCCAGGCCGAAGTCTGTCACCTTTGGGGAGCCATTGGCGTCCAACAGGATGTTCGCGGGCTTGAGGTCGCGGTGGATGATGTTGCGGCTGTGGGCCAGGTGCATGGCCCCTGCGAGGGTCGCGATCACCTCGGCGGCTTCGCGCGGGCTGACCGGGCCTCGCTTCAGTCTCTGGGCGAACGTGCCGCCCTCGACAAACTCCAGCGCGGCATAGGGCAAGCCCTCGTGCTCGCCGACCTCATGGACCTGTACGATGTTCGGGTGCTGCAAGCGGGCCACCGCCTCGGCCTCGGCCCGAAAGCGTTGCCGCTCCCCTTCGCCGGCATGACCGCCGCTCAAGATCATCTTGAGGGCGACCACTCGCTTCAGGGCGAGATGCCTGGCTTTGTAGACTACACCCATGCCGCCGCGGCCGAGAATTCCCTCGATGTGATAGCCGGGAATAGCCGAGGCCGACGCCGTGAAGCGCTCGGCGAGCCCCTCTACGGGCGGTTCCTTTCGCTGCGAAAGGCCGGTGCAGGTGCTTTCCGACCCAGAGGCAGTTGGAGAATCGGTTGTGACTTCGTGGCACTGCCCGGCCGCGTTCGGCGGATGATCGGTGGTCCGGTGTGGATCATCAGCGTTTGCCGGCGTCATCGTGTCTCCTCAACGAGACGATCAGCCCTGAGCGTGGCCGATTATCGCAATACGGTCCGCCGAACACATCGGACAATTGTCAGCCGCCCGCTCGGCGGTCGTCAGACGTCCACGTATCCGGTGATCGCCATCCTCACATGATACCTCGCCGGGACGCTCGTCGCACCAGGGCCGAGCGGCGAGCTTCGCCAGAGGATCGACTGTTCCCAACGCCAATGTCGCGGCGCCGCTCGGAAGGCCCTCAGGGCGCCTTCCGAGCGGAGCACGCGTCGTTGCGGCACCGCCGAATCCCACGACGGGGCCGTGGGCGCTTCAGGGATCGAGGCCCGCCTTCCGGCGCAAAGGGCTCCTGAGCCCTGATCCGGCCGCGCCTTGGGGCGAGTTAGCTCAGCGGGATAGGGGCTCGTCTGGCCGGGACGGAAAGCGTCCCGGAGCCGGCGGAGCCGTTCCCGCTCTTCGGCATCGGCCCAGATCAACAGATGCTTCCGGCTCCCGACGCGTCGGGCATGGACATAGTCCCTCCTGACCCATTCCTTGAATCGGCCGTATCCCACGCCGAGCTCGTCCGCCAGGTCGCGGAGCCACCATTCGTCGGCCACCAGGCCCCTCGGCGGGCCGCCGCCTCGGGCTGAGGCCCAGCCGGTACACCAGGCCCCGGGCCCGCTCCTGCGTGAAGCGGTCCGCGCGACCGCAGGGCGGGCGG
Organism: uncultured Planctomycetota bacterium; assembly: GCA_963815795.1. Taxonomy (GTDB): domain Bacteria; phylum Planctomycetota; class Planctomycetia; order Isosphaerales; family Isosphaeraceae; genus JAKAUH01. Next base: position 1,622,500 of record CAWFIC010000019.1, read on the forward strand.
AAGCCCTCCCGATTGAGGATCTCGGCGATCTCCGCCGCGGTCCGGCCGGCCGCGACGGCGGACTCCACAAGCTGCCGCATCCGCGCGAAGGCGGCGAGCCGCCTGTAGCAACTGATCGGTCGCCGCAGGGTGTGCTCCGTCGCGGTCCCGCCGATCCACTCGATGCGGACCGTCGCCTGCTCGGCGTCCCCGGGGATCGTCACGGTCACCCGCTCGATGAGGGCGCGGACGATCTCCTTGCGGTCCGACGAGGACGCGCTCCGCCGGCCTGCCGAGGGCCGGGGCGTGGTCGGCCAGGGCATACTGGCGGTCGAGCGACTCGCGGTTCTCGACGACCTGCTGCGGCGTGGACTGGCGGACGCAGACGACGGCCAGCTTGCTGCGATGGGTGTCGGTGATCTTGGCGGACTCGAGGGGTCGGGGCCGCGGGGTGGATTCAGTGCCGCTCATCGCGCACCTCCTTGTTCTCGGGTGCGGCGGGCAGCCGCCGGGCGAGTCGCCGGCCGAGGGCGCGGAGGAGGATCTGCCGCTGGTCCGAGGTGAGCGTCGGCCAGATGGGCTCGCTTGGTCGCGGGCCGGCCGGCGTCACGCGGCGCGGGAGGGGACCGGACCTTCAATTGGGTGGAGCATGGCTCGTCTCCTCGGGATGGATGCGTTCGCCGGAGCCGGTCGGCCAGCGCCAGGAGGGCCGACGCGGCGACGGCGGGGACGTCGGCCGCTCACGGAGAAGATAACGTGGCAGTTGGGTCCTGTCGCAGAGTCTAGGAGGTCCGCCCGGATCGCAGCAGCAGGAGCAACAGGACGGTCGGGGTCTTGGCCCGGATCCCGTGCCGTAATCCGGCGGGCATGTGGACGAACGCGCCAGGCCCCGCATCGAGGGTGTCCTCGCCGAGGGTCAATTGTGCCTCGCCGGAGAGGAACTGGAGGATGGCGGGCATCGTCGAGGTGTGCTCCGACAGCTCCTGGCCGGCCCCGAAGCCGAAGATGACCGCCTTGAGGTGTCCGTCCTCGTACAAGGTGCGACTCAGGATGCCATCGGCCGGCGGCTCGGCTTCTCGGGCCAGGTCGGCGATGTAAGTGTATGGCGATTCGTCCGGCGTCATCCCGAAGCCCTCCACACTCATTCGCGGGGATTGACCATCCGACATCGCCTTCGTGCTCAATGGACCGCCACGGCCTCCTGCGGGAATTCTCGAGCGACGGCGTCCGGCGTCGTGGCGATCGACCAGCCGGTCTTCAGCCCCAGCACGAACCACCCCAGCGCCACGATGCCCACGGCGAAGATCGTGTCGCCCACGACCCGGAGCCATCGCAGGCGATCCATGGTCGACGTCTGCATGAACTCGGCCGAGCGGGCGTACCAGGTTCCATGCTCGACGCTCGCCCAGGTCTGCAACAACCCCACCGGCAGCAGGCTCAAGAGAACCATCAGCGCCAGCCCGAGGTTGATCGCACAGAAGGCGAAGGCCAGCGGGCCGGTGCGCCAGTCCTGATGCACCGTCAGCCCCTTGAGGCAGAAGAGCATGAGTCCGATGCCGAGCATGCCGTAGACCCCGAAGAGCGCCGTGTGGCCGTGCACCGGAGTCGTATTGAGCCCCTGCATGTAATAGAGAGCGATCGGCGGATTGATCAGGAACCCGAACAGGCCCGCGCCGACCAGGTTCCAGAACGCCACCGCGACGAAGAAGTAGATGGGCCACTTGTAGGCCGAGACCCACGGCCGAGCCCGGCTCAGCGTCAGGTTCTCGTAGGCCTCGAAGCCGATCAGGACCAGCGGGACGACTTCCAGCGCGCTGAAGGTCGCCCCCAGCGCCATCACGACCGTCGGGGTGCCGGTGAAGTAGAGGTGGTGGAACGTGCCGATGATCCCGCCGGAGAGGAAGATCGTCGTCGAGAACAGGACGGCGGCCGCGGCCGTGGACGTCCTCAGCAGGCCCATGCGGGTGAACAAGAAGGCGATCACGACCGTGGCGAAGACCTCGAAGAAGCCCTCGACCCAGAGGTGGACCACCCACCACCGCCAGTACTCGGCGATCGCCAGGTTGGTGTGCCGGTGCCACATCAGCCCGGGTACGTAGAACGTCGGGATCGCGGCCGAGGCGAGCAGGAACAGCCCCAGCAGGTGCCGGTTCGTGTCCGGATGGCGAAAGGCCGGCCACATCGCCCGCGTCATCATCGCCAGCCAGAGGAACAGGCCCACGGTGAGGAACAACTGCCAGAACCGGCCGAGGTCGACGTACTCGTACCCCTGGTGCCCGAACCAGAAGTTCGCCACGTTGCCCAGCCGCTGCTGCACCGCGAGCCACTCGCCCGCCAGCGACCCGACGACGATGACCAGCAGGCAGACGAACAGGAAGTTGACGCCCAGCCGCTGGAACTTCGGCTCGTGCCCCGAGACGGCCGGCGCCATGAACAGCCCGGTGGCCAGCCAGGCGGTGGCGATCCAGAAGATGCCGAGCTGGGTGTGCCACGTCCGGGTCACGCTGTAAGGCAGCCACTTCGCCAGCGGGATGCCGTAGAAGCCCGAGCCTTCGACCCCGTAATGCGCGGTCACCGCCCCGAGGCCGACCTGCGCGACGACCAGCGCCGTCACGACCCAGAAATACTTGAGCGTCGCCCGCATCGAGGGCGTGGGGTCCAGCGCCAGCAGCGGGTCCTTCACGGGCAGCAGATGGCCTTCGTCCTCGTGGCGCCTCTGGACGGCGAAGTACCACGCGAGCGCACCGATGCCGGCCAGCAGCAGCACGAAGCTGACGACCGACCAGACGACGACCTGGCCGCTGGGATGGTTGTCGATCAGGTCCTCGGAAGGCCAGTTGTTCGTGTAAGTGATCTCGGACCCGGGCCGGTCGGTCGAGCAGGCCCAGGAGGCCCAGAAGAAGAACGCGCTCAACTGCTTCTGCCGCTCGGGAGTGCGGATCGCGCCGGCCGGTATGGCGTAGGCGTCTCGCAGCTTGTCGAGCGCCGGGTCGGAGCCGAACAGCGCCGCGTAATGCGCGTCGACGGCGGCCATCGCCTCGGCCCGGGTGGGCGACACTGTCAGGTCGCCGGTCGCCGGGTCGTAGGAGTTGCGGCGTAGCTGCTCCTTGAGGCGCGCCTTCAGGGCGGCCCGGTCCTCGACGCCGAGGTCCTGGTACTTGCGGCCGTGCTCGGCGGTGGCCCAGTGATCGAGCAACCAGGTCGCCTCGCGGTGGAGGTAGTCGGCCGACCAGTCGGGCGCGACATATGCCCCGTGGCCCCAGACCGTCCCCACCTCCTGGCCGCCCATCGATTGCCAGACGTTCTGGCCTTCATGGATGTCCTCGCCCGTGCAGATCACCCGGCCGTCGGAGCTGATGACCCGCTCGGGGATCGGCGGGGCCTGCCGGTAGAGCTCGCCCCCGAAGTAGCCCAGCACGGCGAACGAGCCGACGATCACCACGCCCAGCCCGAGCCACAACCGCGTGTATTGCATGGCCGACGTTCCTTGATGTCGGGGAATCGGAGCCCTGTCCGCGATCAGAGGGACCCGGGCGACGGTGCCTTCCAGTCCTCCGGCAGGTCGCGCTTCGTCTCGCGGAGGATCTCGATGATCGCGGTGCGGTCTTCCGACGAGAGCTTCGGGTCGTCCTTGCTGTTCCCTCGGCCGTTCAAGCTCTCCCAGAGCCGCTGGTAGATGTATTCCTTCATCTCGCGGGGCAGGGAGTCGAAAGCCCGGGAATAGATCAGGTAGCTGCACGGGTAGCGGAAGAGCCGGGTTTCTAGGTCGAAGTCGCGGAGCGATCGGCCCTTCGAGTCGCGGGGTCCCCGGGCGGCGAAGTCGGCCGCGAAGGACGAGGTGCCCGCGACGCGGTCGGTCAGTCGCGCCTCGCCGCCGAAGAGCAGGTATTCGACGACCGCGTCGCCCGCGCTACGGATGCGCGAGCGGGCGCTCTCGGACGGCTCATCGGCCGGCTGGCCGAGGGCCTTGTTCATCTCGCGCTCGTAGTGCAGGGCCATGCGGGTCTCCATCGCCGCGCGCGCCAGGCGATTGAGCATGCCGGCCTGGTGCTCGAGCACCATCAGCGCCACGATGTCGCTGTGCGGAGTCGGGTAGAGCGAGGTCTTGAACCGATCCTGGAGGTCGACGACGTTGACTCCGTCGGAATTGCCGCTCGCCTCGGGCCGGCCGGATCCCTCGCAAATCATGTTGCCCATGTGCTTCTGGCGGCCGCTGGTGCCCGTGACGTACCATCCGCCCCAACGCTCGGCCAGCGGGCTGGCGTGATCGGTGCGGAACGACCCGCTGGCCAGCATCGGGTTGCCCTGGCGGTCCACGTAGAGCGAGCGGACGAGATGCCCCGGGAATCCCTGGTTGGCCGACGAGCTGTGGCAGATCAGGCACGACTCGGTCTGCCGCTGCACCACCGGCTTGTCCCCGGGCGCCTGGTCGATCGTGTAGAACGCCGTGCCGATCGCCTCGTCGGCCGCCGAGATCTCCATCACCCGGCCGCGGTTGCAGAACCCGACCAGCACCTCGTCGTTGAAGTAGATCGCCCGCGGGCTGCGGGGCGCGATCCGCTCGCGTTGCAGGCTCGTCTTGGAGAAGACCAGGACCTGCGACGACTCGGGCACGTCGAGCGCCCGGAGCACCGATCGCAGGTAGCCGTGTTTCGGCTCGAACTCGAGCTTCGCCGTCCCCTTGGCCAGCCGTTCCTGAAGCTGTGAGACTACGTTCCGTGGCGTCGCGGAACTGTAGCAAATCGGATCGCGCTCGATGTCCTGCGCCGGGGCGCTCGCCGCCACCAGGCCCGCCAACCCGAACAGCAGGAGGGCCGTATTTCGCCCCTTCCGCGGGACCGCGCCGCCGTACGCCGAAGCCGGGTGACTTTCCGCCATCGATCAGCCTCGTCCAAGGTCGCAGTATCGACCGGGCCACCATCGGCCGGGAGCCCACTTTTAATTTGCATCCAGAATCCATATTATAGTATGGAGGCCGGTTGTCAACCGGCCGCAGGATTTTTCCGAGCGAACGGGATGAGCGAGGCGTCTTCGTGCACCTGACACAATTCTCGGATTATAGTTTGCGGCTCGCGCTGTACCTGGCCTGCCATCCCGAGCGGGTCGTGGCCGTGGACGAGGTGAGCCGGGCGTATGGGATCTCGCGGCATCACCTGGTGAAGGTGGTGCAGACGATGACGGATCTCGGGGTGGTGGACGCGCAGCGGGGTAGGGGAGGGGGGATGCGGCTGGCGATGCCGCCGTCGGCGATCAACGTGGGCTGGCTGGTCCGCCGGACGGAGCCGCATTTCAACCTCGTCGAGTGCTTCGACCCGGCGACGAATACGTGCCCGATCGCCCCGGCCTGCGGGCTGAAGGGGGCGCTGCAGCGCGCCGAGCAGGCGTTCCTGAGGGTCCTGGACGAGTACAATCTCGACGATTTCCAGTCGCAACGGCCCGAGCTGGTGGCCCTGCTGGACGAGTCGCTCCGGCGTGGGACAGGCAGCGACGGTTGATCCGACTCGCACGAAGGCTTGCCCTCCCGAGTCGCCTCTCGCTCGTCCCGGGAGTCTCAGAGGGTGTACGAGGAGGGCCCGTAGGGTGGGTCGAACGCCGCGGAGCGGCGCGAGGCCCACCGGTCGCATCGGCGGATCCGGTGGGCCCCGCCTCGAGGAATCGAGGCTCGACCCACCCTACGCCGATCCGGCGGCCTTCGCGTACACCCTCTCAGCAAGCGCCTGTTGAGCCCGATCCCGGGGACTCCCGAGCCGGTTGCCAGGGCATTTTCGTCGGTTCGCCGGTAAGATCATTTTGGGGTACCTCCATGTCGTCACCACGCCACCGGCGGGACGCGATCCTACGTCCAGGAGCCGACCATCGTGCCGCAGACCTCGGATGCATCCGTTCAACCTGCTGTTCGGCCTGCTCGCGCTGCAGACCGGCCTGATCGAGCAGGGGGCGCTGTTCGCGGGCTTCACCACCTGGGCCCAGGCCAAGCCGCAACGGCGGATGGCCGACGTCCTGGTCGAGCAAGGCTCCCTCGACGGTTCGCGGCGGGCGGCCCTCGACCTGCTGGTCGAGCAGCACCTCCGGATGCACGGCGGCGACCCGGCCGAGAGCCTCGCCGCTATCCCCACCGACGGGTCGATCCGCGAGAACCTGACCCGCATCGGCGATGACCTCGTCGATGCCAGTCTCTCCCGCTCCGATCCGACCATCACCGTGTCGATGACGAGCGGCGAACCCGGGGGCACCGCCGCGGGGGCCGTCGGTGCCGCCCCGGTTGACGGCGAGCGCTTCCGTGCGGTGCGCCTCCACGCTCAGGGCGGGGTGGGTAACATTTTCGTCGCCGTCGACGGCGAGCTGCACCGCGAGGTCGCGCTCAAGCGGATCCAGGAACGACACGCCGACAACCCCGTCGTGCGCGCCCGCTTCCTGCTCGAGGCGGAAGTCACGGGCGGCCTGGAGCATCCGGGGATCGTGCCCGTCTACGGGCTCGGGAGCGACGCCGACGGCCGGCCGTACTACGCGATGCGGCTCGTCCGCGGCGAGAGCCTCAAGCGGGCGATCGCCGCCTTCCACGGCGATGCCGGCCTCCGGCGCGATCCCGGCGCACGTTCGCTCGAGCTGAGTAAGCTGCTGCGGAGGTTCCTCGACGTCTGCAACGCGATCGACTACGCCCATAGCCGCGGCGTCCTGCACCGCGACGTCAAGCCGGGCAACGTGATGGTCGGTGAGTACGGCGAAACGCTGGTCGTCGACTGGGGCCTGGCCAAGGCGGTGGGCCGGGCGGATCCGGGGATCGCCCCGGACGAGCAAACGCTCGTCCCCTCGTCGTCCGGTGGCGTGGCCGAGACGCTGCCCGGAACGACGATCGGCACGCCCGAGTACATGAGCCCCGAGCAGGCGGCCGGCCACATCGACCGTCTCGGGCCGGCCAGCGACGTGTACAGCCTCGGTGCAACCCTGTATTGCATCCTGACCGGCTCCCCGCCGTTCCGCGACGCAGACGTTGGTCGCATGCTCCGGGCGGTCCAGGAGGGCCGCTTCCCGCCTCCCCGGCGCGTGAATCGGTCGGTTGACCCGGCGCTGGAAGCAGTCTGCCTCAAGGCGATGTCCCTGCGTCCCGAGGATCGATACCCCGGCACCCGGGCACTGGCCGCGGAGATCGAGCGATGGCTGGCCGACGAGCCGGTGTCGGCCTACCGCGAGCCGATGCCCGGCCGGCTGGCGCGGTGGGGACGGCGCCACCGGACGCTGGTCGCGGCCACGGCACTCTCGCTGGTCACGGCCGTGGCCTTGCTCGCGGCCCTGGTCGTGGCCGTCCGCCGCGAGCAAGGTCAGACCGACGCGGCACGCGACCTGGCGGAGGCGAACTATCGCGACGCCCGCGGGGCCGTCGACGACTACCTGACGTCGGTCAGCGAGGAGGCCCTCCTCGACGAGCCCGGCATGCAGCCGCTGAGGCGTCGGCTCTTGCAGTCGGCCCTGTCCTACCACCGGCGCTTCATCGAGCGTCGGGCCAACGACCCGGATGCGATCGTGGACCTCGCCCGGAGCCAGGCCGCCCTGGCGAAAGTCACCAGGGAGATGGGTCGCTACGTCGAGGCCGTGCCCGGCTACGAGGAGGCCATTCGCCTCTACCGGGAACTCGACGCCCGCCGACCCGGCGACCCCGAGATCCGCCACGCCCTGGCCGAGTGCTACGAATGCGTCGCGGACGTCCAGAACGTCCTGAGTCGGCGGCGAGAGGCGCTCGAAAACGTTGACCGCGCGATCGAGATGTTCGAATCGCTGGTCGCGGATCGGCGCGCCGACGTGCGAACGCGACACAACTTCGCACTCGCGGTCTTCACCAAGGCCAAGATCAAGCACGCCGACGAGCGGACGAGGGAAGCCACCGCGCTCGACGAGCGCGCCGCCGGCCTGCAGGACGAGGTCGTGGCCCAGAGCGGGGGCGCCGACAACGAGCGCGCCACCCTGGCCTTCTATACTTTCAGCATGTCCAACGGCCTGGCGAACACCGGGCGGACCGCGAAGGCTGAAGAGGCCTGCCACAAGGCGGTCGGCCTCTACGAAGGACTGGTGCGAGCCCATCCCCGGACGTACAAGTACCGCGATGGACACGCCATGGCCGTGCTCGCGCGGGCCAATCTCGATTGGAGGGCGGAGCGATGGGCCGAGGCCGCGCACTCCCGGGAGGAGGCCCGGACCGAGCTCGCCGAACTCGTCCGCGAGAACCCGGACGTCTTCGCCCTGCGCGAGGTGTTGGCGGAGGCCGATACCGGACTGGCGCGGTGCTACTTGAACCATCTGGGCCGTCGCGATCGCGGTGCCGCGGCGCTGCGGAACGCCATCGAGAGCTACCAGGGACTCTGGCGGGGAGAAGACACGGACGTCCGGTCCGTCGGCCATTATGCCCTCTGCTTCCAGGAACTCTCGATGATCCAGTCGCAAGACGGCCAGTATGTCGAAGCCCATGCGAACCTCCGCCGGGCCTGCGAATTGTACGAGCAGGCGGCCCGCAAGAGCCCGGACAACCCCATCATGCGCGGCGAGCTGGCCGGGTCGTACGGGGAACTCGCGGACCTCTCGGAGAAACTCGGCCGCGTCGACGAGGCCGCCGGCCTCTATCGCCGGGCCGTCGAGACGATGCGGTTGATCTTCGGCGGCGGCATCGGTCATGCCGGAGAGCTCATCGCCTCGTGGACGTGTGGGCTGTCCAGGATGCTGCGCGGCCAGGGGAGGCTCGAAGAGGCGGCCGACCTGCTCGAGAACCTGCGCGGGGAACTCGGCGGCGAGCCGGAGCCCCTGTATCAGATCGCCTGCGGCCTATCGCTCTGTGCGACGGATGCCGGCGCGCGTGCGGATCGTCCGGCCCCCGAACGAGAGGCCGTTCGGCGCCGGTATTCCGACCGCGCGATCGCCGCGCTCCGCGAGGCGGGCCGGGCCGGGTTTCGCGATCTCAAGCGGCTCGGCGACGAACCCGCCCTGGGATCGCTCCGACCCCTCCGCGACTTCCAGCTCCTGAGGATGGACCTCGCCTTCCCGGCCGACGCGTTCGTCCGACATGAATAAGCGATGATCCGTAAATTCATGCGAATCTTGATCTTGCCCCGGCCGAGCGTCATGGGATGGGAGATTTCCTGGGGGCTGACGAGCGTGCGAGAGTGCGCCCGTGGCTGGACCGTGAGACACCGTGCTCTTTTTCACGACAACTTCACGAGGAACCCCCGGCCCGCGCTGCTATCGTATTCGGGACCTCGTGATCCGACGCGGTATGTCGGTCCAAGCGAGTGTGCCTCGACCGATGACCCGAGCGAAGTTGGCACCCGATCCCCTGGCACCCGGAGCCTTCCCATGAATGCCTCCCGAAGATGGATTGCGGCCTCGCTGGTCTTCGCGCTGGGCCCGGTGATCGCCCGGGCCCAGGATGCGACGCCCGATGCGACCAAGGCCCGGGCGAAAACGTCCCCGGCCGCGACGACCGAGATCAAGGTCTACACTCCCGACGGCCCGTTCCTCGTCAAGCCTTACCTGCAACTGGGCCACACCCAGGCGACGGGGAAGCTGGTGCTGATGTGGCATGCGACCGATGCCGATGTCGATGCCGACTGGTCGGTCGAGTACCAGCCGGGCCCGGGCACGCGGTGGCAGGCCGCCAAGGCTCCGACGGCCCGGCGGGTTGTGGTGTCGGGCATCGAGCCGCATCGGGTCTATCACACCGCCCTCACCGGCCTGGAGCCGGGCGTGCGGTTCGCCTACCGCGTGAGCCGAAAGCGGACGTGCGTCTTCGAAGCGGAGGCCCGCGCCCGAAAGTCGCACATCAGCCGCATCGATTCGTGGCGTTCGGCGACTGCGGCGCCGGCACGCCCGAGGAGAAGGCGATCGCCTACCGGGCATTCCTGTCCAGGCCGGACTACATCATGATCCCCGGCGACATCGTGTATGACAGGGGCCGGGTCTCCGAGTATCGCACCAGGTTCTGGCCGATCTACAACGCCGACGAGCCCTCGCCGTCATCGGGCGCCCCCTTGCTTCGCTCGACGCTATTCGTCGCGGCGCCTGGCAACCACGATATCGCCTCGCGAGACCTGGGCAGGCAGCCCGATGGCCTCGCCTACTTCTACTTCTGGTCGCAACCGCTGAATGGTCCCATCGGGCAGGAAGGCGGCCCGGTCACGGCGCCGGTGATCGGCCCCGAGGCCAACAAGAAAGCCTTCCTCGACGCCGCCGGCAAGGCCTTCCCGCAGATGGCGAACTTCTCCTTCGACTACGGCGACGTCCACTGGACGGTCCTCGACGCCAATGCCACGGTCGACTGGACGAACCGCGAGCTCCGGGAGTGGGTCGAGCGCGACCTCGCCGCCGCTCGAGGCGCGACCTGGCGGTTCGTGAGCTTCCATCAGCCCGGGTTCAACTCGTCCAAACACCACTTCGACGAGCAGTATATGCGGATCCTCGCCCCCGTGTTCGAGGCCGGCAAGGTGGACCTCGTCTTCAGCGGGCACGTCCACAACTACCAGCGGAGTTTCCCCCTGCGGTTCGTCCCCGCCGAGGAGAACGGCGCGTCCCCGGTCGGCAAGGACGGCCAGCGGCCCAGGACGCGGCATGTTGGCGGGAAATGGATGCTCGATCGGACGTTCAACGGCCAGACCGACACGACGCCCGAGGGCGTGATCTACCTCATCACCGGCGCCGGCGGCCAGCACCTGTACAACCCCGAGCAGCAGGACGACCCCGCCTCGTGGCAGGAGTTTACCTACAAGCACGTGTCCAAGGTTTTCTCGCTCACCGTCGTCGATGTCGACGGCCCGGCCGTCACGGTCCGCCAGATGACACCGGAGGGCGAGGAGGTTGACCACTTCGCCGTCACGAAGTGACCGGATGCCCCCGACGAGCCCGTCGCGGCCTCGATGGCCGCGGTCGGGCGCGCCGTCACCTCGACGAGATTCGTCCACCAATCGCCGGGCCGTGTCGGCTGCCTCGCTGAGCGGTGCGCGGGCTGCATGAACGATCACCGAGACCGGCCCGCGCCCCCGCCGGGCCGTTGCATGCATGGCGGGGTTTGCGGGGGTGGGAGGAATCCGCGCCGGACGGCGAGTCGTGGACTCGAATGGCCCGATGGGCCGGGGGTGTCAGACATGGACGAGCAGGCAAACGTGCGGGTCGTGGAGGGGATGTTCTCGGCCCTCCAGCGGGGCGACATCCAGGGGGTGCTGGATCGGCTGAGCGACGACATCGAGTGGCGGATCGCCGGGCCTTCGGAGCTGCCGTACGCCGGCATCCACCGCGGGCGCGACGAGGTGGCGAAGTTCTTCCGCACCTTCGGCCAGGAGGCGGAGTTCGAGGTCTTCGAACCCCGGGAGTACCTCGCCAAGGGGGACAAGGTGGTGGTGCTCGGACACGAGCGCCAGCGCGTCAAGGCATCCGGCCGGGTCGTCGAGACGGATTGGGCGATGGTGTTCGGGCTCCGCGACGGCCAGATCACGCGGTTCCGCAACTTCGTGGACTCGCGCGACGCCAGCCGCCCGGGCGGCGCGTCGTAGAGGTGGTTCATCCCGACTCAAATGGCCTGCAAGCCGATCCCGTCGCACCGGCACGTTAGCGGCGATCCAGGGCATGGCGCTTGAGGACATCACGGACCGAGTCGATCGGGATCGCCTCGAGCGTCCGCCCGGAGCCCGTCGTCGTGGTCGCCCGGAGCAGGGCGTTGTAGACGGCCTCCTCGGTCGCCTCGAGCGCGGCCTGGAACAGCGGCGAGACGGCGTCGGTGGGGAGGATGCGCCGCGGTGTCGGCCGGGTCTCTCCCGGTCGGGATCGCAGCTCGGGCGCGGTCGTGAAGGCAATGGCGTAGTCGCCGCTGCCGTTGCTGTAGGATGAGCCGGTCCGTGCCAGCCCGAAGATCGCCCGCGCCGCCAGGCGCTTGAGGTCGCGGGCATCGAGCGGAGCGTCGGTGGCGACGACGATCATGCACGAGCCGCCGCTCGGCTCCTCGGGCACCGGCCTGGCCTCTCTCGCCGCGCGGCGACGGGGGGGCTCCGGCATGAACTCGTGCCGTCGCAGCTCCTTGCCCACCGGCGCCCCGGCGATCGTGAGCACGCCTCCGAAGTTCGTCTGTACGAGTACGCCGAGCCGGTAGCCGCCGAACCGCTCGGGCAGGACCCGCGAGGACGTGCCGACCCCTCCCTTCCAGCCGAAGCACGCGGTCCCCGTCCCGGCGCCGACGCAGCCCTCGGCGACCGGTCCGGTCCTGGCCGAATCGATCGCCTCCCAGACGTTCTCGCGGCGGACGTGCTGGCCGCGGATGTCGTTGAGGCCGCCGTCGTTGGTCTCGCCGACCATCGCATTGACCGAGCGCACCGCCTCGTTGCCCTTCTGACGCAGCGTGTGGGCCACGACCGCGTCCACGGCCGTGCCGACGGCGAGCGTGTTCGTCAGGATGATCGGGGTCTCGATCGTCCCCAGCTCCTCCACCTGGGTCGAGCCGGCGAGCTTGCCGAACGCGTTGCCGACGAACACGGCGCCGGCGACCTTCTCGTGAAAGAGGTTGCCCCCGTGAGGCAGGATCGCCGTCACGCCGGTCCGGACCCGATCTCCCTGGTTCAAGGTGGCGTGACCCACGCGGACGCCGTTGACGTCGGTGATCGCGTTGAGCGGGCCGGGGGCGAAGACGCCGGGTTCAATGCCGAGGTCGTGCGCCCGGGGACGAGGCGGATCGGCGGCCGAGGCGACCGGGGAAAGACTCATGACCGCGACTCCCGTCCAGATCACCGCGATGACCGGCCGGCACAAACGACTTCGCTCCACGACGGCTCCCTTTCGCAGGAAGGCTGGCATCCCGGGTCTTGAGCACGGTGAGACCGGGCACTGAGTTCGATCCGGCTTCATTGTATTGTACGAGATCACGACTCGTCGGGCTCTGCTCGATCAGGGGGTCAAGGCAGCGAGCGATTGGGCGAGATCACCCCGGTCCGCGATGTCGATGCCGTCGAGTTCCAGCCAGCGCGCCCACGCCTCGAGCTCGCCGGCCAGGGCCGAGGCGACGGGTCCGGGCTGAGCATGCGGCTCGAGATAGGCCGCCAGCACCAGCAGGCGGCGCCGGGCCCGGTCGGCCTTGAGATCCACGCGGGCCACCAGCCGGTCGCCGAGCAGGAAGGGCAGGACGTAGTAGCCCCACCGCCGCTTCGGACCCGGGACATAGATCTCGATGCGGTATTCGAACTCGAACAGCCGCTCCACCCGGGGACGGTACCAGACGACCGGGTCGAAGGGCGAGAGCAGGCTGGCGGCGTCGATCCGGCGCGGCAGGCGGGCCTCTACGTCCAGGTACGCGGGCTCCCGCCAGCCCTCGACGCGCACCGGGCGAAGGATGCCGGACTCGACCAGCTCGTCGAGCCTTGGGCGAACTTGCGTGACAGGCATGCGGTAGTAGTCGGCCAGGTCGGCGGCGGTGCCCACGCCGTGCGCCTGCGCGGCCAGGCGCAGCAGCTCGCGATGGGCCTCGTCACGCGCGATCTCGCGGCCGCGATGTTCGGCCGGGATCAGCCGCTCTACCAGGTTGAAGAGGCGGGCAAAATCGGTCCGACGGCCGGCCACCGCCAGCAGGCCACAGCCGAAGTGCGCCTCCAGCACCGCCCTCGGGACCGAGTACCAGGAGCCGACGATCCGGCGGTCGATGCCCTCGCGATCCGGCAGGTCCTCGGCGGCCATCGGGCCGCGTGTCCGCACCTCATCGAGCACCCAGGCGGCGTACGCCGGCTGCTCGGCCAGGAACTTCTCGAAGCCGTACGGCCGGACGCGGTGCGACTCGCGGCGATGGCGGAAGAGGTGCCAGTGCTCGACCGGCACGATCGACGCCTCGTGGGCCCACTGCTCGGTGAACGTTCCCGGTCGGTAGACCAGGTCGTCGAGCATCGCGCGATCGTAGGGACCGAGCCGAGAGAATGGGACCTGGTAATGGGCCCGCGCCAGCACGCTCACCGAGTCGATCTGCAAGAGCCCGAGCTGGCGGATCGTCCGGTCGAGTTGCGCGCGTCCACCCGGCGGCTCGGCCGCGGGCGATCGAAGCCCTGCGCGGCCAGCGCGATCCGCCGCGCTTCGGACAAGGAGAGTCCTTCTAGTGACATCGGTGAGGTCCCCAGTCCCGTCGATCTCGATCCGCAGCAGCATACCGGTGTCGGGGCTCGCCGGCCACGACTTCCGCTCGCCCACGTGCCATCCGGCTGGACGAGAGGCGGCGGGCCATCAAATGTCGCGCGCATGCCATAACTTCCATTGTGGCATCGAGATGCGGCGGGCATTTCGAAAAATCGGCCCATATTTGTCCCGATCGCCAGGTTTGACAGCCTTGCAGGGTAGCGGGCGGGTTTTCGGACAGTCGCACCTGCCGGAAGGCGAGCGGACCCGGTCGAGACCAGAGGGGGCTACTCCCATGAACGGTCGGAAAAGAGAACCTGCGTTCGTCGTCGCGATCCTGGCCATGCTGGGGGCCATCTCGCTGCCCCAGACGTTCAAGCAACAGGTCGGTGGGACCGGCGCACTTCCATCCGCTTGCGAACCGGCCGACGCGCCGTCACCGATCACCTTCCCCCTCGACGAAGACGAGCAAGATCCCGATCGCCGGGATCTCAGGCCGCTCCTGGATTGCCTGTCGGATGGGATCGAGGAATTGGCCCCCGCGAACCTGAAGCGGTACTTCACCCAAGAACGACCCGCCGGCGGCCCCCACGGCCGTCCCTCGGTCCACTGCCTGGTCGTCGCCCTGCCGGACCCGGTCGCCTGCGTCGCCAGCGTTCGTTTCGACGAATACCTGGACGTCGTCCAGCGTGCCATCGAGCTGCAAGGGTACGTCCTCGACCGCTCGTCCCTGCCGTGGCATCCGGTCCGTTCGAATGCCGCGTTGACGCCGGGCAGGGCGATGCGGATGCGAGTCGATTGCCCGGAGTGGGAGCTCGAGGCCGAGGTGGCGACGCGCCCGCGGCCGAGGCTCGGCCGCCCCGGCCTGGTGGTCTTCAAGACGCCGCGCACCGAGGGACATGGACCGAGTCGTTTCGATTTGGTGATCGCCTTCGTCGTCGTCGAGAGCCCCATCTCGGGCATCGACAAGACGGCGTTCCATCGGTCCCTCGAGCTGATCGATCGATACTTTTATCATCGATTGACGAGAGAGAAGGAATCCGACGACCGCGACAAGTGCGGCGCGGCCGTTGACGCGGACTGCGGGCCCCCGATGCAGCCGACGGGGCGCCGCGTCCTGCACATCATCGCGCCGAACTTCGACGGCTCCCAGTGGTCGCTCGAGGCGGCCCTGCGCGGGTGGGGAAAGCGCGACGGTCGCTCCTATCATTTCCGCATCCTCTCCAACAACGCCGGCCGGATCAACCCGGGGCGACTCCAGGAGTGCGTGTCCGGGGATGGCCATGCCCTGAGCTTCCGATCGATGGTCCACAGGGCCCCGACGGTCCTGCATCAGATGCTCAAATACCTCAAGGATGAGCTGGGGTACGATCGCCCGCAACTGGCCATCCTGATCGAGTCGAACTCGGGCGTGCCGCAGGCCGAGGCGAGCGGGATCCTGCGGTCGCAGGCCGCCGAGGGATCGTCGGACCACGTCGGCGAGGACTTCATCTTCCCGCTCCAGGTCTCCGAGATCCGCAAGGCCTATGTCAAGCGCGGGCTCCTCCGCGCCGAGGATCTCGCCGGGTCCGAGGCGCCGGAACGGCTGCCGATCCCGCCCGACGAGGCCGGGACGCCCCAGGACCTGCCCAGGTCCTTCACGCCCGCCAGCTCGGCGGCGCTGGACGAGATGGCCTTGACCCAGATCCTCACGACGATCAGCCATCGCCGCTATCAGGCGGTCGGGATCCTCGCATCCAACCCGTTCGACACCGTCTTCCTCGCCCGGCGCGTCCGCCGGTTCTGTCCCAACCTGCGGATCTTCACCAATCAGGCCGACCTGGTCTTCGCCCGGCCGCAGAACGTCACCGATCTGCGCGGGATGCTCGTCGCCTCGACGTATTCGCTCTATCCGGCGAATCAATGGATCAGCACGTCGTACGGGGCCAGGCCGCACGTCCTCTTCAGCAACCAGGGGGCCCAGGGCCTCTACAATGCGGTCACGGCCCACCTCTGGGAGATGGGCGTCGCCGACCATCACTCCGGCCCGCAATTGCTGGAGTTCGCACCGCCCTACGACGCCGCGGCCCGCGCCTACGACCCGCCCGTCTGGATCGGCGCCGTCGGCGAGCGCGGCGTGTTCCCGGTGCGGAGCATCCCGGTCCCGGCGGAGGCCGGTTACCTGTACGACCCTCACAGTGCACCCGAAGGGCCGCGATTCCGCGAATCGCCCAACGATCGAGACTCCGTGCGGCGGGCCCTCGAAGCGATGAGGCCCACCGCCCACCTCCTGTACTGGCTCTGGTGGTTGATCCTGAACATGGCGTGCATCGCGGTCGCGGCGCTGACCTGGGTCTACGCGCGCTGGGCCAACGATGCGGGCAAGACGCATCTCGACGCCCGGATCGGCTTCATCCGCCTCGGCGGTGTCCTGAGGCTCCTCAACGTCGAAGTCAAGGAGAATGGGGAATCGATGACCGATGGCGGCTCGGGAGGCACGCCGTCGGGGCCTTCGGGACCGGACCGCGCCCGACCGCCCCGATCCCCGGACGATCTCCAAGAGAGGTTCCGCGACCCGACGCGGAGCCCCTGCCCGCCGCGGCTCGGCGCGGGGTTGTACCTGCTCCTCGCCAACCTGCTCGTCCTGGCCGTCGCTTCGTACACCTTCTCCTTCATGCTCGTGGGACTGAAGCCCTTTCGGGCCGGCATGTCCTGGTTCATGGTTTCCACTTACGATCTGACCCTCGTCTCCTGGGCGCTGGCCGCCGCCTCGGCCGTCCTCGCGGCGACGCTGGCGTTCGCCGATGTGGCGCTCGGGCGGCTGAACGAGGGCCGAACCCCGTTCCCTTCGAAGTACAATCGACCCCTGTTCCTCATCGCCGTGATCTTCGCCTTCTCGGAGTTGCTCTGCCTCGTGATGGGGACCGATCCTTCGCCGGGTCGGCGGCTGGGATTCGAGCGGACGACGAGCCTGGCGAGCGGCGTCAGCCCGCTCTTCCCCGTCCTGTTCCTGGCGGGGTCGCTGGCCGCGTTTATCTCCTCCCAACTGGCACGGCGCCGCCTGTACCGGCTGTCGTACTTGCCGTTCACGTTGTCCTCGGACCACTCCGGGTACGAAGGGAGCTATTCCCAGGCGATCCTCCGCCGCCTGCGCGAGGCGAGGGAGGGCATCAATCGCCTGATCACGCGGCCGCTGCACGCCGCATCTCGGGTCAACACGCTACTGTTCATGACATTGATCATCCTCTACATCCTGTTCTTCCTCCGCCTCTACTTCCGGGGGCCGGCGCGGTCGTTCGAGGGTTCCCGGTTCGATTGGACGTTCTGCATCGCCTTCATCGTCGCGGCCTCGCTCATCATCCTCTGTGGCCTCCACCTGCTGGTCGTCTGGCGCGAGACGCGGTCGATGCTCAGGCTCACGATCGAACTGCCGATGGCCCAGGCGTTCGACCGCATCCCCGAGCGGCTCAAGGGCTGGTTCTTCGGGGAGGAGGACTTCAAGCTGCGGAAGCAGCTCGTCCTCCGGCAGGGCGCCGCGCTGAGGGACCGCAGCACGGCGGAGCTGGCGACGATCTTCAACCAGGTCTTCCCCGGCGAGCGGGACTGGGATCGCGACCTGGAGACGCTGCGGAGTGAGCTCACCGACCCGGAAGGGACGCTGGACTCGACGCGATCTGTGTATCCATTCCTGGATCGGATCTGGGATACGCTGGCGGTCGAAGAGGTCCCACGTCAAGCGAAGTCGGAGAAGCATGGGCCCCGGGTCGAGTCCGACAGCGGGCGGATGAACTCGTGGCCGTTGATGCCCAAGGACCGGCCGAGGATCAGCGAGGTCGGACTGGCGATCCTTCGCGACTGGGTCCAGATGGCCGAGGATCTGCTCGCCCTCCAGATCGTCCGCTGGTTCGCCCCGGCGCTCTCGCAGCTTCTGCCGATCATGAAGTTCCTGGTCATCGGGTCGCTCTGCCTGTTGCTGGCGCTGACGTCCTATCCCTTCGATCATCAGGGCTGGATGATGACGGTCATGGTCACCGTGATCCTGTTCGTCGTCGGAGTGTTGTCGGTGGTCCTCGTCGGCGTGAATCGCGATGAGCTGATCAGCCGGGTTTCGGATACGACCCCCGGTCGCCTCTCGTTCGAGAGCGGATTCGTCAACCTCTGCCTGAAGACGATCGGCCCCTTGCTGGCCGCCTTGCTGGCGGTCTCTTTCGACATGTCGGACCTGCTCCATACCTGGTTCGGGCCGATCTTCCAACTGGTCTAAACGCCTCCCGACGATCGACGGGAACCGAGGGTCGGTCCGGGACCGCGATGAAACGCGGTCGGGCCGGAGCCTCCTTGCTCGAATCCCGAATGTTTTTCCCAGGCCGGGTCATCAAGGCGACTCGGCCAGCGTCTTCCGGACGTCGACCCCGATCCAGCACAGGGTTCCCAGGGCGTAGCTGGCGGCGAGGATGAGGAACGGCGCGACGAGGTTGTGCGGCGTCCAGGAGCTGGCCGACGATCAGCGCCTCGAATGGCCGCCATGAAGCTGGCCATCATGTTCATCGCGCCCGAGAGCACGCCGGTATAGCGCTCGCCGATATCGGCGGCGGCCGCCCAGGCGGGGGCCATCGCCAGGTCGTTGCCGAAGAACGCCAGGATCAGCAGGAAGCCGAGCGGATACACGTCGTCGACCCAGGGCACCGCCACGATCGACAGGCCCGCCAGGCTCAACCCGGTCGCGCCGACGATCCGACGGCCCCAGCGCTTCCCCCACCGCCGGATGACCGCGTCGGAGAACCAGCCGCCCAGGAAGCACGCCGCCACGCCGAACGCGAACGGCAGCGAGGTCAGCCATCCGGCGGTCTGCGAGTCGAGCCCGCGGTGGTTCTTCAGGTAGGTCGGCAGCAACGTGAGGTAGAAATTGCCGCTGAAGCCGAGGAAGCCGTACATCGCGCACAGGGCCCAGACGCTCGGCGAGCGCAGCATCCGCTCCCAGGGGACCGCGCCGTGCCCGTGCGCGGCGTGTGGCGAGCGGCCGGCTTCGATCAATTTCCGCTCGCGGCGGTTGACCTGCGGCATCGCCTCGGGCGTGTTGCGGAACCACGGCCAGAAGACCGCACACCACAGCAGCCCCAGCCCCGCCACAATGACCAGCGGCATCTTCCAGTCGCCCATGGCCTGGAACAACCGGACGATCAAGAGCGGCGCGAGGAAGCCGCCAAGCCGGCTGGACATCCAGACCGCACCCTGCGCCGAGCCTCGCTCGGTCGTCGGCATCCAGTCGGCCATCATCCGCGAGATCGCCGGGAACGTCCCCGCCTGGAACGACCCGAACGCGAAGCGGAGCAAGACGAGCACCGCGACGACCAGGAGCACCTCTCGCGGCAAGAACCCCACCAGTGCCAGGCTCGCCGTGAGCGCCGACCCGCCCAGGATGATCACCGCCAGCACGTTCCGCACGCCGAACCGATCGGCCAGGAATCCCCAGGGCATCTCGAAGACGCCGTAGCCGATCATGAACGCCGCCATCAGCCAACTGATGTGCGTGTCCGTCAGGCCCAGCGGTCCCTTGAACTCGGCCGAGGCCGTCGCGAACCCGACGCGGTGGATATACGTGATGACCGCCAGGACGCATGCCGCACCCAGGACCCGGTAGCGGACCCGCGTCGGCCGCTCCGGGTCCCATTCGGTATCCACGTCGCTGACCAACGGAGAGCCGGCGAAATCATCGGCGGGGCTGGCGAGGTCATCGGGTTTCAAAGGAAGCCCTCTCGGGGGAGCCGGGGCGATCGATTGGCCAGTGCCAACCCATCATCGGACGGGCCGACCTCGACTTCAAGCGGCTTGAAAAACTCGGCCTCGGCCGTCATGCTGCAACCCCTGGGACGAGACCATCCCCGTGGGGAGTCACATCATGAAGCTCGGCGCGGCGTTCGCGTTCGGACTGATCGTCGGCCTGGTCATCCTGGGATTCGCCGGACGCGGAGCGAGCGACGATGAAGCCGAGACGCCGATCGGCCCGAAGTGGTGGCCGTCGGAGTGGGGCCCGGCCGATCAGCGCGGGGCGGCCAACCGCCTGACGCCCGCGCACGTCAAGGAGGCCGCCGGGCTGATCCGCGAGGGCAAGGTCTATTCGCTCGGCCGCGTCTACGAGCACGGCATGCCGCTGCCCGGCAAGCGGCACTTCAGCCTGACGATCCCGGGCTCCCCGACCGGCGGGCCGACCGGCAAGAACCAGGGGGTCTACCACGACGACCTCTTCAGCGGCGAGATCGGCCAGATCGGCACCCAGCTCGACGGGCTCGGCCACGTGGGCGTCCGCATCCGCGGCGACGACTATTTCTACAACGGTTTCCGACGGTCGCAGTTCGGCACCGCCTACGGGCTGGAGAAACTGGGCATCGAGAACGTCGGCGTCTTCTTCACTCGCGGCGTGCTGGTCGACGTCGCCGCGGTTCGCGGCGTCGAGCGGATGAAGCCGGGTGACGTCATCACCGCCCGTGACATCGACTCGGCGCTGAACGCCGAGGGCGTCGAGGTCCGTGAGGGGGACATCGTCCTGATCCACACCGGCCACGGCCGGCTCTGGATGAAGGACAACGCCGCCTACGGCGCGGGCGAGCCGGGGATCGGCATGGAGGCGGCGCGCTGGCTGAGCGATCACAAGATTGCCCTGGTGGGCGCGGATACCTGGGCGACCGAGGTCATACCCTCCGAGGATCCCGACCGCCCTTATCCGGTCCACCAGCACTTGCTCGTACGCCACGGGATCTACAACCTCGAGAACCTCGACCTCGAAGGACTGTCCCGCGACAAGGTCCACGAGTTCGCCTTCATCTTCGCACCCCTGCGGCTCAAGGGCGCCACCGGCTCGCCCGGAAACCCGATCGCCGTCCGGTGAACCGACCGGGGTGCGACGGACGAGGTCGGAAACGGAAGAAGAGCAACCACGAATAACACGAATTTACACGAATAAAGAATGACGGAACATGAAGGCTCGTCCTGCAGGTATGGCTGCGTATCGACCGACAGTTTGGGGACAATCACCGACTGGACGTCATCCTCGGCTGCATTCATTCGTGTAAATTCGTGTTATTCGTGGTTGCTCTTCTTCCGATTGATCGTCTTGAAGCTTGGCGGCGCGATGTGTGGTCGGAGGTTGAATTGAAGATCGTCGGCTTCGAGACGTTCCTGGCGAATGCGGGCTTGCGGAATTATCTGTTCATACGCCTACGGACGGACACCGGGCTGACGGGCGTGGGCGAGGCGACGCTGGAGTGGCAGGAGCGGACGGTCCAGACCGTGGCGCACGAGTGGGTCGAGGGGCGGGTGATCGGCCGGGACCCGTTCGACGTCGAGGCGATCGTCGGCGGGATGATCCGCGATCAGTACCAGGGCGGCTCGACGGTGTTGACGGCGATCAGCGGCGTCGAGATCGCGCTCTGGGACCTCATCGGCAAGGCGGTGAATCAGCCGGTTTATCGCCTGCTGGGCGGGCGGTATCACGCGCGGATCCCGGCCTACGCCAACGGCTGGTACGGAGGCGCACGCACGCCGGCCGATTACGCCGAGCGGGCGCGATCGGCGGTGGCGCGGGGCTACCGCGGCTTGAAGTTCGACCCGTTCTGCACCGCCTGGAAGGTGCTTGACCGAGAGACCGCCGAGGCCGCCGAGGCTATCGTCGCGGCGGTGCGCGAAGCCGTGGGCGAGGGCGTGGACCTGATGATCGAATTCCACGGGCGGCTGGGCGCGGGTTCCGCGTCCGCGATGATCCGCCGGCTCGAGCGGTTCCGGCCCGCCTGGTGCGAGGAGCCGGTCGCGCCCGAGTGCCTTGAGCTGCTGGCCGAGGTGAAGCGGTCGGCCGGCTGCCCGATCGCCGCCGGCGAGCGGCTCTACACCGGGGCCGACTTCTACCGGCTCACCGCCCTCCGCGCCGTGGACGTCGTTCAGATGGACCTGGCCCATTGCGGCGGCATCCTCGCCGGCAAGAAGGTCGCGGCGATGGCCGCCCCGCAGGACATCCTGGTCGCACCCCATTGCTCGATCGGGCCGGTCGCCCTGGCCGCCTGCCTCCACTTCGATGTGTCCACGCCCAACTTCCTCGTCCAGGAAGCCTTCGCCGAGTTCGACATCCCCTGGCGCAACGACCTGGTCGGCGGCTGGAACCCGATCAAGGACGGCGAGTTCCACCTGGACGACGCGCCGGGACTCGGCCTGGAGCTGGACGAGCGAGCGATCGCCGACCATCCGTATGTGCCCAACGCCTTCCCCAGCCTGTGGGATCGCGACTGGCAGACGAATTTCACCCAGGACCGGCGAGATTGATCGAGAATGGTGGGGAGCGATTTCGTGCGTATCTTCCGCATCGCGATGACCGGTGACTTCCTCGACGAGTCTGGCGGTGTCGCTTATGGCGACGCCGGCCTGGGCCTCCTCGAGGGCCGGCCCGAGGTCCGCTGGCACTTCGTGACGGACCTCGCCCCGAAGCCGGGCGATGCGTCCTACTGGTCGCGGCTGTACTCGCTCGAGGTCGCGCCGGAGCACATCCGGGACGTCAACGGCCTGGTCGTCCTGCGGCCGTGGGTCAAGCGGAGCACGTTCGCCGAGGGCGCCGGAGACCTCGTGCTGATCGGCCGCTCGGGCGCCGGGTACGACAAGATCGACCTCGCGACCTGCACCGAGCACGGCGTGGCGGTCTTCAACGCGCCCATGGCCTTGAATCACTCGACCGCGTCCTCGGCCCTGCTGTTCATGCTGGCCCTGGCCAAGCGCCTGCCGGACCAGGAGCGCGTCGTGCGCCAGGGTCGCTGGGACCTTCAGCCGTCGGTGATGGGGGACGAGATCCGGGGCCGGACGCTCGGCATCGTCGGCCTGGGGTACACGGGCCGTGAGCTGGCGCGGCTGGTGGCTCCGTTCGACATGCACGTCATCGCATATTCGCCCCACGCCGACATGGCCGTGGCGCGCGAGATGGGCGTGGAATTGACCTCACTCGAAGAGGTCCTGCGCCGGTCGGACTTCGTCAGCCTGCACTGCCGGTTGACCGATGCGACCCGCGGCCTGATCGGCGCGGCGCAGCTTGCGCTCATGAAGCCGTCGGCGTACTTCATCAACGTCGGCCGGGGCGAGCTGGTCGACCAGGCGGACCTGGCGGCCGCGTTGCGCGAGCGGCGGATCGCCGGCGCGGGGCTCGATGTCTTCCAGGTCGAGCCGCTGCCTCTCGACGACCCGCTGCTCGATCTGGACAATGTGATCCTGACGCCGCACTGGTCGGCGTCGACTTCGGACGTCTGGAGAGCCACCGGCCGGGCGATGGCCGAGGGGATGCTCCGGGCCGCGCGGGGCATGCTGCCCGAGAAGCATCGTCAATCCGGAGGTGCTCGAACGGCCGGCTTTCCGGGAGAAGTTGGGACGATTCGCGGACGCGAATCATTGAGACGCACAACCTCGAGAGGACGTCAAGCAGCATGCCGCATTGGGGCTTCATCGGCTCAGGCAAGATGGCGACCGCCCTGATCAAGGGCATGATCCGCGCGAGGCTCGCGCCGGCGGAGTCGATCTGCGCCAGCGATCCGCTGCCGGCCGCCCGGACCCTCTTGCAGTCGGAGACCGGGGTCCACATCACCGACTCGAACCTCGAAGTCGCCCGGCGGAGCGACGTGCTGGTCCTGGCCGTCAAGCCGCAGAGCATGCGCGAGGTGCTCGACGAGCTGCGGCCGGCGGTGACGGCCGAGCACCTGGTCGTCTCGGTCGCGGCGGGCGTGACGATCGCCTCGATCGACGCGGGACTGGGGGCGCGTGGCCGCCTGGTGCGGGTGATGCCCAATACGCCGGCCCTGGTCGGTGAGGGCGCGTCGGCGTACGCGATGGGACCGCGGGCGATCGCCGAAGATGAGGCCGTCGTGAAGGGCTGCCTGGAGTCGGTCGGCCGCGCGGTGCGCGTGCCGGAGTCGCTCCTGGACGCAGTGACCGGATTGTCGGGCAGCGGTCCGGCGTTCGTCTACCTGATGATCGAGGCCCTCAGCGATGGCGGGGTTCGCGCCGGCCTGCCGCGAGACGTTGCCTCGCTGCTCGCGGCCCAGACCGTGCTCGGCGCGGCGATGACGGTGCGGGAGACCGGCCTGCATCCCGGGGTGCTCAAGGACCAGGTGGCCTCGCCGGGCGGCACCACGATCGCCGGTCTGCACGAGCTGGAGCGCGGCGGGGTGCGGGGCGCCTTGATGGACGCCGTCGAGGCCGCGGCCCGACGCTCCGCCGAGCTAGCCGCCCTCGCCCGTCCGGCTCCGCCGCCACCGAAACGGCCGCCGCCCCCGCCGAAGCCGAAACCCACGCGCTCGGGTCCGCCGCCCGAGCCCCCGGATGAGGATCGAGGATGAAGCTCGGGCTGATCTCCGACATCCACGGCGATCCGGTCGCGCTGGAACTGGCCTGGTCGCACCTCATCGTGCTGGGAGCCGACCGGATCGTCTGCGCCGGCGACCTCGTCGGCTATGGCCCGTTCCCCGACAGAGTCTCGGCGTTCCTTCGCGATCGCCAGATCGCCGCGGTCCGCGGCAACCACGACCGGTGGGCCCTCGAGCGCGGCCCCGGCGTCCGCGACGAGTTCGGTGGCGGCACCCCGGGCGCCGAGACGCTCGACCACCTGCGGTCGCTCGCGTTTCACCTCGAGGTGTCTCACGGTCCGATCGTCGGCGTCATCGTCCACGGCTCGCCCCGCTCGGATATGGAGTTCGTCAACCGGAGCAGCCACGTGCCGGAGGTTCTGCGCGATGATCTCTCCGACCTCGGCTGCGACCTCCTCGTCGTCGGTCATACCCATCGCCCCATGTGGTTCCGCTGCCCCGAAGGGTTGGTCGTCAATCCCGGCTCCGTCGTCTCGATGCCGGTCGTCGAGACATCGCGGACCTTCGCCCTGGTCAACCTCGAAACTCTCGAGCCGGCGTTCTACGATGTCGAGAGCGGCCGCGCCATCGAGATCGAGCCTTGGCAGTGAGTTTCCGTCCGCCCCCCGTGTGGCGACGGATCATCGCGACTTCGGCCGGGACGACGGCCCCACACTCCCTGCCGGGATCTTCGAACGTCGATCCCTTCTTCATAATTTCATGGAAATCCCCGGCTGGGTCCGCAGGAATCTGGTATAAGGTCGCGGGATCGGCGTGCCGCCCAGATCGGCCACGGCTCCCGGCGGCCGTCATCACACCTGCATCGACGACATGGACCGTGGGGTCCAGCAATCAGGAAGGAGTGACAACGATGGTGCGGCTCCGATTCGTCCTGATCCCGGCGTTGGTCCTGGCCTCGGCGGCGCCGGTCGGCGCCCAGGATCCGCTGGCGAGCTATGAGAAGGTCCGCAAGATCGCGATCGGCGGCGAGGGTGGTTGGGACTTCCTCGAGGTCGAGCCCGGAGCCCGCCGGCTCTACGTGACGCGGGGCAACCGCGTCACGGTCGTCAACCTCGAGACGGAAGCCGTGGTCGGCGAGATCGCCGACACGCCCGGGGTGCACGGCGTCGCCTTCGTGCCGGACCTGGGGCGGGGCTTCACCAGCAACGGCCGCGACTCCACCGTGACGGTCTTCGACACGAAGACACTCAAGACCCTGGGCAAGGTCAAGGCCAATGGCCGCCCGGATATCATCTACTTCGAGCCGGTCACCCGCAAGGTCTTCACCTTCAACCATGGCAGCAACGACACCACCGCGATCGACCCTGACGCGATGAAGGCCGTCGGCACCCTCGAGATGGGCGGCGTCCCCGAGTTGGCCGTCTCGGATGAGAAGGGGCACGTCTTCGTCAATCTGGAGGACAAGAGCGAGATCGTCGAGTTCGACGCCCGGGCGCTGAAGGTCCTCAATCGGTTCCCGCTGGCCCCCGGCGAGGAACCGACCGGCCTGGCCTTCGATCGGGCGCATCGGCGCCTCTTCAGCACGTGCGCCAATCGGAAGCTCGTCGTGATGGACGCCGACCGAGGCAAGGTCGTCCAGGCGCTCGAGATCGGGCCGGGGCCCGACGGGTGCATTTTCGACGCCGAGCGCGGGCTCATCTTCAGCTCCAACGGCGGCGACGGGACCTTGACGATCATCCGCGCGAAATCGGCGTCGCCCGACCAGTATGAGGTCGTCGGGACGATCAAGACCCAGGTGAGTGCGAAGACGATCGCCATGGACCCCAAGACGCATCGCCTGTATCTGTCGGCCGCGACAGCCGGGCCGGCTCCGACCGACAAGGCGGCGAAGAAGGGCGGCGGCCGGCGCACCTACGTGCCCGGCTCGTTCGTCGTGCTGGTCGTCGGCGATTGATCCTCGATCGCGGCGCTCCCGGCGCGTGCGGTCGGGACGGCGATTCGAACGGTGGATGCAAACGACATGACCTCGGCCGACCGCGATCGTCCCCGAACCGCGGAGGGCCGGGGTCATCTTCCCGGCAGACCTCATCCGGGTCGATACGGATCGACGCTCATCGCGGCGGCGAAATGGTTCGATCGCGCCGTACACCCGCGTCGTCGAGCCATCGGCGGCACCGCCCCGTCATCCATCGGCTGGACTGGCAGTAACAGAAGCTGGCCGCGGAACCCCCGGCGGCGGCGACCGGGAGCGTGATCAGGGACCGGGCGATGCGACGGCCCGGCTCGGCCGCGCCCGCGCGAGAGTCGGCGAGACGAACCCCAAGAAATAGGCCCCGCCAGCGAGCGCGAATCCAACGCAGAACGCCTGCAATCGCTCGCGTTGGAATCGGACACCGAGGACGGCGGCCCCGAGCGCGGCCAGCGTGAGCGAGATCACGATGATCGAACGGATCTCCGGTGTGATCCGGAGCGATGCCAGGGCGATGGCGACAATTGCAACCAGCTCCATGAGCCGTCTGATCGTGAACCGCACGGGAGGCGTCCTCATGGCTTGACCTCGAAGGGTGATGGCGTTTGCCTCATGATCGGGCACGAAGGATGCTCACGTTAGTCGAGCGGCCAGTACGGATCATACTCCACCGATCACGGTTTGAGCGAAGCAGCCGGCGACTGCGGTCGCTGCTTCTCATATCGGGCGCGTATCTCGTCCGAGGCGGGCCTCGCCTGAAGGGCTTGGGCCTCCGCCGCAACCACGTTGCGCCTCACTCCGACTCTGTCGAACGTGCATGGAATCACGCCTGGTGGGACCCATCGTTCGATACGTGTCGGCCTCAACGCAAGGTCCGTTTTCCCTTCCAGGGATCGTCCAGACCTTGAATGTGTGGGCGGAAGGGTAGGTTTCGGTCGTCGAATCGCCGCCGCGTTCAGCGAGCGGTCCGATGGCGCCAGGGGCCGGCCGCGCGGCAGCCGGCGAGCGACTGTGCGTCGCGCCGTTGACGCGGGTCTGACACGCGGTCGCTTTTCACCATCGCAGAGTCGCTCTTGAAATGCGACCGTGGATTCGGATAATAAGACTTTTCCCCCGAAATTGACGCAACCGGCTTGGATTGGGAGTGTGCGGTCGTGGCTGTACCGAAACGGCGTAAATCACCATCAGCGCAGGGGAAGCGGCGAAGTCACGACTTCCTGGACCCTCCCGCTTTGAACATCTGCCCGCAGTGCAAGCTGGCCGTCCCGCCTCATAAGGTCTGCGACCTGGTCGAGGAGTGCGGCAACGTCCAGCGGAGCAAGACACACCGCCCGACGGCCAAGAAGCGGGAGAAAGAAAAGGCCAAGAAGTGACGAATGGGGGCGGCTGATGGATGTCGCGTGGCCATCCTCCCCCCCGCGTCGGGCTCGGCAATCCTCGGGTATCTTTGGGAATAGGGATGGATCAAGATGGGCCGTGAATGTCCTGTCAGCGGCAAGAAGACCTCGTTCGGCAACCACAAGACCGAGCGCGGCAAGGCCAAGTACCTGGGCGGCGTCGGCAAGAAGACGACCGGCGTGAGCCGCCGCACGTTCAAGCCGAACCTCCAGTGGATCCACATCTGGCTGCCCAACGGCACCACCCGCTATGTCCGCGTGGCCACCTCGGTGATCCGCAACGGCGTGTTGACCCTCGAGGTCGACGGCAAGATGCAGACCTTCCCGCTCGTCAAGGCGTCCAGGGGGAGCAAGGCCGCCCGCGAGCGGCTCAAGAACCTCTACCCGATCTGATCCGATCCGCTCGGATTGAGCCGGCGCAAGGCCTGCCGCGGTCCCGCCTTGACATCGCGGTTGGACCCGCCGGGCACCCGGCCGGTTGGCGGCCGTCGGTCGTCGGTTTCCCTGGGGAACCACCGCGGGAGGGTCAGCCATGAAGCGATCGGGCTCGGCTCTCTGGCGATGCGGGCGAGGTTCATCCGGTCTCGCCGTCTTGACCCTCGCCCTGGCCGTCATGGTCACGATCGGCGCGGGCTCGGATCGTTCCTTCACGCCGCAACCGCCCGCGGCCCAGGCGCCGATCGGCGAGCGCAACGCGGCCGCCCGGAAGTGGTTCCAGGACGCCAAGTTCGGCCTGTTCGTCCACTGGGGCGTCTACTCGCTCCTGGAGAAGGGCGAGTGGGTCATGGATCGCGACAAGCTGCCGATCCGCGAATACGCCAAGCTCCCGCCGCGGTTCAATCCGACCCGGTTCGAGGCCGAGTCCTGGGTCAAGCTGGCCAAGGGCGCCGGCGCCGCTACATCACCGTCACGGCCAAGCACCACGACGGCTTCTGCATGTTCAACAGCAAGCTCACCGACTACGACGTCGTCGATGCAACGCCGTATCATGCCGATCCCCTCAAGGCGCTGGCGGACGCCTGCCGGCAGCAGGGGATCAAGCTCTTCTTCTATTACTCGCTACTCGACTGGCACCATCCCGATTTTTTCCCCCTGGGCAAGACCGGCCGCGCGACGGGCCGCGAGGGCAGAGGAGACTGGGAGCGGTATGTAGCCTACTATCAGGGCCAGGTCCGCGAGCTCTGCACCAATTACGGCGAGATCGGCGGCCTCTGGTTCGACGGCTGGTGGGATCGCCCCGACGCTGCATGGGACCTGGAGCGGACGTACCGGATGATCCACGAGCTCCAGCCCGGGGCCCTCGTCGGCAACAACCATCACGTCGACCCCATGCCCGGCGAGGACTTCCAGATGTTCGAGCAGGACTTACCGGGCGAGAATGCGGCGGGTTTCAACAAGGCCGGCGTCGCGGCCGACCGGCCGATGGAGACGTGCCTGACGATCAACCACTCATGGGGTTTCAACGCCGCGGACGACCATTACAAGAGCACCGATGAGCTCATCCGGGCACTCGTCGGCGCCGCCGGGCGCGGCGCCAACCTGCTGGTGAATGTCGGACCCCTGCCGGACGGCCCGATCGCGCCGGAACAGAGCCAGCGGCTGCTCGAGGTGGGCAAGTGGCTGGCGGCCAATGGCGAGTCGATCTACGGCACGCGCGCCGGCCCGATCGCGCCGCAACCTTGGGGCGTCTCGACCGCCAAGGGCTCGAGGGAGCGGCCGAGCGAGATCTACCTGCACATCCTCAAGCCCGACGCCGGATCGCCCATCATCCTGAAGGAGGCGGCGGCCTCCCTGACTCCATACCTGTTCGGGAAGGATGCCCCCTTGAAGTTGACGCAGGCGGCCGGCGGGATGGCCCTGGACCTGCCCAGGGACGCCCGGGCGCCGGTCGAACACGATCGTGGTCTTGCGGCCGCAGGTGATCGGCCGCTGAACGTCATGCCAACCCGCGGAGTCCGAGCGGTGGACGTCAAGAGCGAGCCCTATCCCAAACGCCGGGTCGATCCGATGGGCGGCCTGATGTTGCTGGTGACCCTCGCGGCGCTGGCGGGGGCGGCGTGGCTGCACTTCGGCCGGTCGTCGGCTCCCGAGGCGTCAACCGTGGCCGTGGGTGCCGAGGCGCCGCCGTTGCGGTTGCTCGACCTGGAGACGTCCGAGCCGGTCGTGCTCGCGGGCCTGCACGACAAGGTGGTCTGGGTGGTCTTCTGGTCGGCTGGGGCGGTGTCGGGCCCGTCGTGCCTGGCGGAGCTGGAGACCGCCTCGCGGCGGTTGCGGATGCACCGGCGGTTCGCGATGGTGACGGCCGCCGTCGAGATCGATAACCCGGCGGCCGTGCGCGGTGCGGTCCAGAAGGCCGATTTCAAGCTGCCGACCTACCTCGTCGGCAGTGAGACCCGCCGGCGATTCCACGCCGAGAACGCCGATCCTCCGCTGCACGTCCTGATCGACGCCGGGGGACGCGTTATCGCCATGGCCCGCGACAACGGCCAATCCGCCGTCGGCCGGATCGCCGAGGAGGCCCGCCGACGCCTCGACGAGCTCGACCCGCTCGGCGAGACGCGGTTCGCTTCGGCAGTTGCTCCGGGTATGTGTCATTCTATCCTGAGAGCCCCCGGGATCACGAGAAACTAGGAGCTCACCGATGATCGATCTGCCGTACTCGCTGGTCATCGAAGCCACCGATGAGCCGGACTTCTTCGGTTTCTATTCACCCGACCTGGAGGGCTTCACGGGGATCGGCCACTCGGTGGAGGATTGCCTGTACCAGGCCAAGTGGGGCATGCAGGAGTTCCTCGAGATCATGGCCGAGCGGAACATGACGATCCCGCCGCGGAATGACGACCCCACCGTTCTCATCAAGAATACGAAGCGAGGCGCGGCCCAGAGCCAGGTTCCGGTCGGGGCCGGTAGTCCTTGAACGATAGTCGGGCCGATCGCCACAGGTCGGCGGTCCATCCCGCGTCCGCCGCCCAGTAACCGCTGCCCGTTGCACCCTTGCGGAGCCCGGACGAATGTGATCGACTGATCCATTAGGGGGACGGACAAGCCCCGGATTCCTCGACTCCGCCGTCAGCCCTCGTCTTAACGGGCAGCGGACCCCACTCGCCGGTCATCCGGCCCTCGCGAGCGGGGCGGTGGCTTGTCGCCCTTCGTTTCTCCCGGCACTCGGGCCGGGAGCGGATTGAAACCGAGGAGCATCATGCCATCCACCCTCTCCCTGGTCGAAGCCGCACCGGCCCGCGCCGGTGCGGCCGCCTTCGCTCCCTCGATCAATGACCTGGCGATCCGCGTGGGGACCGTCAACGGATCGGGGAGCCAATCCGCCAACTTGGTCATCCTCCGCGCCCTGTATGAGATGGGGATCCCGTGCAGCGGCAAGAACGTCTTCCCCTCGAACATCGAGGGCTTGCCGACGTGGTTCCATATCCGCGCCAGCGCCAAGGGATACGTCGGCCACGTCCTGGACCCGCAGGTCCTTGTCTGCATGCACGAGCCGACGGCCAAGGACGACGTGGGCCAGCTCAAGCCCGGGGCCATCTGCATCTACCGCGACGACTTCGATGTCAACGTGACCTCGGTCCGCGACGACGTCCGGTTCTTCGCGGCGCCGTTCCAGAAGCTGGTGGAGAAGGCCTATCCCCCGGACAAGACCGACAAGTCCTACCGGGACAAGCTCCGCAAGGTCATCAACATGGTGTACGTGGGGGTGCTGGCCTCCGCGTGCAAGATCGAGATGGAGGCGGTGGAGGCGGCCATCCGGCGCGAGTTCCCCGGGCGCAAGGCCAAGGCGGCGGAGATCAACATCAGCGCGGCGCGGACCGGCTTCGAATGGGGCGAGGAGAACCTCCCGGATGACCTCCCCTTCCAGGTCCGCCGGATTGCGGACGCCCCGCAGAAGATCCTGATCGAGGGGAACAAGGCGTCGGCCCTGGGCGTGACCTTCGGCGGCGCGAGCGTGCTGACCTGGTACCCGATCACGCCATCGAGCAGCCTGGCGGAGTACGCCGAGGAGTTCCTCAAGAAGCACCGGGTGGGGGCCGACGGCAAGCGGAACTTCGCCGTCGTGCAGGCGGAGGACGAGTTGGCAGCCATCGGCATGGCCATCGGCGCCGGTTGGGCCGGGGCGCGGTCGCTGACGGCCACCGCGGGGCCCGGGATCTCGCTGATGTCCGAGTTCGTCGGGCTGGCCTATTTCGCCGAGATCCCGGTCGTGATCGTGGACGTCCAGCGCATGGGGCCCAGCACCGGCCTTCCGACGCGGACCAGCCAGGGCGACATCCTCAAGATGCACCTCCTCGGCCACGGCGACTGCCGCCACATCGTCCTGATCCCCGGCTCGGTCGAGGAGTGCTACTCGCTGACCATCGAGGCGCTCGACCTGGCGCAGCAATTCCAAACCCCGGTGTTCATCGCCTCCGACCTCGACCTGGGGATGAACCTCTGGCTCAGCGACCCGTTCCCCTATCCCACCCGGCCGATCCAGCGCGGCAAGCTGCTCTCGGCCGAGGACCTCGAGAGGCTGGGGCAGTTCGAGCGCTACAAGGACGTCGACGGCGACGGCGTCTGCTATCGGACGATCCCCGGCACCGAGCATCCGCTGGCGGCCTACTTCACCCGGGGCACCGGTCACAACGAGAAGTCGGGGTACAGCGAGCGGCCCGAGGACTGGAAGAAGAACCTGGACCGGCTGGCCCGCAAGCTGGAGACGGCCCGGCAGGCCCTGCCGGCCCCGGTCGTCGACGAGGTGCTCGGGGCGCGGGTCGGCCTTCTGGCCTACGGCGGCACGCACTGGGGGATCGTCGAGGCCCGCGACCTGCTCCGCGACCAGGGCGTGCCGATGAGCTATTGCCGGATCCGAGCCCTGCCGGTCTCCGACGAGGTCATCCGCTACATCGAGCGGCACCAGCGGGTCTACGTCGTCGAGCAGAACCGCGACGCCCAGGTCACGACGCTCTTGAAGTCGGTCCTGAGCGGGGCACTGGCGGACCGGCTGGCGCCGATCACCCATTACAACGGCACCCCGATCGCGGCCGAGAACATCGTCCGTCCCATCCTCAGCTGGGAGAAGAACCCCTCGGGGCCCGGATGGCCCACCGGGGACGTCGAGCGGGATAACCCGCCGGTGGCCCACGTGGAAGAGCCCTCGCCCGAATAAGATCACGTAGGTCAGGCTTTCCAGCCCGACTCTTTCGCTGTGTCAGGCGGGAAAGCCTGACCTACGAAACGGCCCGGATTCACGCGAAGATCCCGAACATCTCTCGAGGCGATTGAACCATGCCCAGCGAAGCGACGATCCTGGTCCAGAGCAACGGCCATACTTTCACGCTGCCGACCCTCGCCTTTCAGGGGCTCCCCTCGACGCTCTGCAAGGGGTGCGGCCACAACAGCATCACTAGCCACCTGATCGAGGCGTGCAAGTCGATCGGCGTCAACCCGTACACGACGGTCAAGCTCAGCGGCATCGGCTGCTCGAGCAAGACGCCGGCCTACTTCCTCCAGGCCAGCCACGGCTTCAACGCCCTGCACGGCCGGATGCCCTCGGTGGCGACCGGCGCGCTGATGGCCAACGGGAACCTGCTGTGCGTCGGCGTCAGCGGCGACGGCGACACGGCGAACATCGGCATGGGGCAGTTCAAGCACATCTGCCGCCGCAACCTGCCGATCGTCTACATCATCGAGGACAACGGCTGCTACGGCCTGACCAAGGGGCAGTTCTCCGCGACCGCAGACCTCAACGCCCACCTCCGCCGCCCGACCGGCGAGGCCAACGACGTTGCCCCGTTCGACATCTGCGCCGAGGCGATCGTCGGCGGGGCCACCTTCGTGGCCCGCTCGTTCGCCGGCGACAAGAAGCAGATGGTGCCGCTCTTGAAGGCGGCGCTGAAGCACAAGGGGACCGCGGTGCTGGACATCGTCAGCCCGTGCGTCACCTTCAACGACTTCGACGGCTCGACCAAGAGCTGGGACTGGGCCAAGGAGCACGAGGAGCCGTTGCACGAGGTCGGCTTCGTCCCGCGGCTGCCCGAGATCGAGGTCGAGCAGCAGCCCGGCAAGCCGACGAGGGTCCAGCTCCACGACGGCTCGTGGATCACGCTCAAGGCGCTGCGGCACGAGGAGCACGACGTCACCGACCGCGTCTCGGCCCTGCGGCTCCTGGAGGACAGCCAGCGCAACAATGAGTTCCTGACCGGGCTGATCTACGTCAACGCGAGGCGCAAGGACTACGTCACGCTCCAGAACATGACCGACACACCGCTGGCCCTCCTGCCCGACGAGGCGCTCCGGCCGTCGGAGGAAGTCCTGCACAAGATCATGGAGACGATCTGACCGGGAGGCGCTCGACGACCATTGAGACGCCCGTAGGGTGCTCTTTGAGCACCGACCCGCGTGCCGTCGGCGGTCCGGTGCTCAAAGAGCACCCTACGCGGCTCGATGATGGCTCCTCATGCCGGCTGACACCCCTCTCGCGCTCACGGTTCTCCCTTCGCTGATCGAATCGTCTCGAGCATGGTCAGCGTCATCGTGACGGCCTTCTCGATCCGAGCCAGCCGCCCGCCGTCGGTGCATCGGGATTTCAGGCCGTCGAGATCCTGAAGGATCATGACGAGCTGTTTCGCATATTCTCGGCGGCCGTCGGCGTCGAGGCACGGCTCCAGGAGGTACTTCGCCGGGCCGGGCGCGGTGCCGAACAGGTCGGATAGGAGCAGTTCGCCCGGCATGACTCGGCCCGCGGCGGCGAAGCGCGCGGGGTCCCAGCGGCCGAAGTACGCGTCCTCGGCGCGGAGGAACAGGTCGACCAGCTTCTTCCGCGTGTCGGCGTCCGGGGGCCGGTAATACGAGGAGACGAATTCTCCCAGCACGTCGTCCGCGAGACGGCCGCAGTCCTTGAGCAGCCGCCCGCCGACGGCGATATTCAGCTCCACGCCCGGGTTGATCACCGGGCCCTGGTAGAACATGCAGCCGCGCGCACCATCGTCATGATGACGCCGGATCGCGGTGGCCGACCGCTGCGTGTGAGGCAGGAAATACGACAGCCGATCCCAGCGACCGGGGTGATAGACCCACAGGCCACCCGAGGTCCCGTAGTCGCAGTGCAGTCTCCCGATGAACGCCTTCCGCTGGTCCTCCGGGATGAACGTCCCGGTCCAGCCCTGGTCCATGAAGCAGTCGACGTGCTTGCTGAGCTCGACGATGCGGTCTTGCTCGGCCTGGTCGAAATGGGATCGGCCCGAGCCGCCCAGCCAGTTGATGGGGATGCAGGTGACGATCTTGTCCGGCCATTTCCGCTTGATGTAGTCGGCGGCGCGGATGTTCAACCGGACGTTGTAGCCGACGGTGCCGTACTTGCCGCCGCATTCGGGACACTGGCACCAGCCAAGGTCGGCCGATTCGAGGTGCACGCCGCCGAAATCGAAGCGGCTCAGGGCCGCGTCGAGGATCTTCTCCACATAGCCCCAGGCTTTCCCGGTGGCGCCGCACATCACATGATCCAGCGGCTTCCCGCCCTTCTCGCGACCGCGCACCGCGGGGTCGGCGCGAATGATCTGGTCGTAACCCCAACTGAAGAGCCCCATCCCGAAGAGGAACTTCAGACCGCGTCTGGCGCCTTCCTCGATGAGCCGCGTCACTCGGGCCGCGCGATCCTTGTCATTGAACGCGCCGGTGATGTCCGGCGGGTAGCCGTAGGTGGCGAACAGCCCCCAGACGTCCAGGTAGTTGAAGCCCGCATTGGCCTGGACGTCCATGGCCGCGAGCACACTGGAAACGGTCACATCATCGAGGTGCGGCGCGGGCCATTGCTGCAGTGGCAAGGCTTCGCTGCGCATGTCATTGATCCAGCAGCCGAAGGCGATGCGATACTTGTAATCGCGCTCGCCCGCCACGTTCGGGGAGCCTCCGGGCCCGCTCGCCCGCGTGCATACCGGCGCACCGATGGCCAGCGAGGCCCCCGCGGCGGTTGCGAATCTCAAGAAATCGCGGCGATCTTGCGCAAGGCGGTTGTCGTTTTGCATGGAGGATCGTTACGGGGACGCATGGCCTCGGGCACCAGGTCGTTTCATCAATGATACGGGAAATGCCCTCACAACTCCCAGACGCGCCGGCCCTTGAGGAACATCGTGAGATACCCGTCCTCGCTGACCTTGAGGACCGGCCCATGCAATGAGGCGGCCAGGCCGGCGAGGGTGCGGGCGCCCTGGACGGCTCGGCCCAGCTCGAGCGACTCCGGCGCGATCCGGAGGATGGCCCCGAAGGTCAGCAGGCGTCCGTCCTGGTCGGCGACCACGGCGCCGTCGAGGCTGGCGATCGCCTCGATCACCGAGGGCTCCAGGTCGCTCAGGGTCATGCCGCGGACGACGTGGTGCAGGGAGCGCTTGGCGTGCTTGGGCGAGAGGTTGTCGGGGTCCTCGGGGTCGTCGGTGAGGACCTCGCGGGAGATCTGGTCGGGCAGGCTCAGGAGCTCGGGCACGGAGCGGTCCGGGTCCCGGAGCACGACGAACAGCGCGCCGTGCCGCGACTCGCTCAGGTTGAGCGCGGCCTGGAAGATCGCCGCGGCCAGGCCCGGCCATCCCGCGCGGCCGACGGCCTCGCGCCAGACGGCGAACTTGCTGGGGATGTCCAGCAGCCGCCAACGCGCGTCGCTGAAGCTGAACGCCAGCGTCCCGCCGGCGAAGATCTTGATCTCCTGGGCCGGGGTCAGGACCAGGCAGACGTGTCCCCCGGATCGGGTCGCCTTGGCATGCGCCCAATAGGCCTCGGGACAAGGATGCTCGAGCGGCGCGTCCCCTTGAACAGCCGCGGCCCATTGGGTCACGTCGATCAGCCGGATGAGGTCACCCTGGAGGTCGACCAGGAAGCCCGTCCGCACGCCGTCGCAGAGCCGGTGGAACCCCTTGATCGCCGTCAGCCGGGCGTTGAAATTGGGGGCACCCTCGCGGTTCTGGCGTTCGGGCGCGGCCGGGTCGTGGTCGGTCCCCAGCAGCATCGCCCCCATCGAGAGCCGGCGGTTCTCGTAGGTGAACAGCGCGGCGACCCGCAGCGCCTCCAGCGCGGGGGGGACTCGGTACGGGTTGATCGCCTGCAAGTAGTCGGCGACGATGAGGTCCTCGGTCTGGTAGCTGAACCGATCGAGGCGGTGCGCGAGGTCCTGGTTGAGCAGCCCGCGGAGCCGGAGGTCGATCGCCTGCACGATCACCTCGACCATCCGCCGCTCCGAGGGGAGCAGCGGCATCGGGCTGCCCGACTGGAACGTCAGGCGCGTGCCCAGCCATTCGATGTCGACCCCCAGTCCGCTCGAGTCGTCGTGGAGCCGGTAGTAGGCCTCGTCGGGGGAGCCGACCCAGTCGATGAGGCTCCGATCGCCGATGATCTCGAGCTGGGCTCCCGGGAAGAAATGCTCGAGCGTGCGCCGCAGCACGATCTGGTAGACGCCGACGATCCGAGAAATCGGCTCGCCCAGCCGGTCACCGCGCTTCGCCACGTCCACCACCTCCTCTGTCACCTCCCGCCCGCGAGGATCCGACGCCGGAACGGCCGGAGATGGCCCGGGCGCCAGTTCGGTCATCAGCGAGTCGAGCCACTCGAATGGCCGGAGAAGCATGAGCCGTCCCCATCCTATTGTTCCGCCGAAGGTCCGGCCGATCCAGTCCATCGATCGGCCCGTGCCCTCCGAGAGCCGTGGTACCACGCCTCGAATCGTCCGGGCGCGGCGCGTGCGGTGGCCGCGCCGGTCGCCCGGCTCGACGGATTGTATCGGCTGCCGGGAGCTTGGCGAGCGGCGGAACCTCCGCGGGAGGAAGATTCAAGGAGGGGCCGGTCCCGCGCCGATAACGATCCCTTGAGCGCGTCGCGGCGCGGGCGGGGTGCCCCCTCGGGATTGTCGACAACGTCGCATTCTGCTACGATCCCTCGCCCCGAATACCGCATTCCCCGAGGGTTCTGGACGCGGAAATCGGGATCGGGTTGGCCGGCTACGCGGTCCGGATCGAAACCGCAAGGAGGGCGGCGCGATGGCCACCGATCGACGCACCTGGATCCGTCGGGCGTTGATCGCCGGGGCGGCCGGTCTAGGCACCCACCAGCTCTGGCGGCACGGCCACGACTACATCTTCCTGGAGCAATTCCGGGTCGTCGAGCCTGGTCGGATCTATCGCGGGGCCTGGCAGAAGCCCTGGCCGATGCGCCGGCTCGTCCGCGACTGCGGGATCCGGACCGTGCTAGCGTTGGCGCATCCGCCCGAACATCCGCTGGCCATCCGGGAGCGGGCCCTGGCGCATGAGTTGGGATTCCGATGGATCCACATCCCGATCATCGACCAGCGCGGGACGCACGACCGCGCCGCCGAGGAGGCCATCTCCGACCTGCTCGACCGGGCGGCCGCGGTGCTCGCCGACGCCGCCAACTATCCCCTCTACTTCCACTGCCACCACGGCCTGAACCGCACCTCCATGGCCCAGATCGCTTACCGGACCAAGTACTGCGGCTGGACCCTCGACCAGGCCGCCGAGGAGATCGACCGATCCGTCGGACTGGTCAAGGTGAGTCACGGGCCCGACTTCCGGCACATGGTCTCGTTCTATGAGAGCCGGGTGCTCCCGATGCGCCGCCAGCACTCGTAGAGCGGCGATGGGCCTCCCGGGTCGGTCCTGCGCGGGTCTCGGGAGACATCCGGTCAACGGTCGGGCGGGGTCGCGAGAGCCGGGTCTGCCGGGACCTCGAATGTCGAATCGCCGAGGTCCGTCCGCAGTCGGTGCCCGATCCCGTGGCGGGCGGGCGATGCTTGCCGGACCCGGCGAGAGCGGCGGTCGGGGACGGCGTGGGGAGCCTGTGACGAGAACATCGCCGCGTCTCCGTTTTGGGGGTTGCCGTCGAGTCGTCCAGGTCGTAGGCGCCATGTCCCCCCTTCCATCTTCTTGACATCACCACGTTGCCGCTCGCATGATTGGGGTTGCGCCATCGCGGAGATTCCTCCTCCGTGCCGGAGTGGCGGAATTGGCAAAAGCGCCGGCTTGAGTGGCCAGTGGGCTGGGCCTGCACGTGCGGGTTCAAGTCCTGTCGCCGCCGTCGAGCGGACTTCGGTTTCCCCCCTGAGTCAGCGACGAATGTTGGCTTGATCTTTTCCTATGGATGCTCATGTTCCCGATCGACTGGAAGAAATTCCTTCATCCCGCGGGAGTCTACCGGCTCGAGTACCCGGCCCACTGGGATCAGGTCCAGCAAGATGAGGCACGCTCCTGTGGATTCGGCCCACATGAGCGCGATGATGTCGGGCTGTGGATTTCCCTGATGCCGGTGAGCGTCGACACCGAGCGACTGGCCGACGAACTTCCCAAGATCCTGACCCAGGTGCTCCCGCAGATGGAGGGGGGCGACGTCCGCCGCGATCCGACCCTGCGCCACTACGGCGTGAAGGCCGATGTGCACAAGGAGGGCGAAGGAGGCCATTACTGGCTGATCGCCGGCGGTGATGTGGTGCTCTTCGCCAGCAGCCAGGTCCCGGCGGCGGAGCGCCACGTCTGGAACCCGCCCTTCGAGCGGCTGATGGCCACCCTGGAGATCACGCGCGACGAAGAACTGGCCCTGCGACAATTGGCCAACGAGGTGCTGGCGCAGTTGCGGGAACAACATCCCGAGGAGGACTTCCGACACGACGAGAAAGGGATCCGCGGGCGGAACCGCGTCGTGTTCCTGAGCAACCTCTATCGGGAGATTCGCGAGACTCCTTCCCGTCGTGCCCACATCATCCAGCATTTCGTGAAGAGCCTGGGCCAATCCATGGATCTGCCGCTGGGGGAGGAGACCTGGGAAGAGGCGCAGCGCGCGTGCTCCCCATCTTGAAGCCTAGCAGCTACCTCAATACCGATTCCGCCAACCGGTCCTTGCTCGCGAGTGAATGGCTCGCCGACGTGGTGATCTGTTACGCCCTCCGGAGCAAGGACATTTTCCGGTTCGTGACCACCTGGGACGTCGGCCGCTGGCAGACGGATGCTCAGACCCTTCACCAGGTGGCCATCGCCAACCTCTGCGAGCTGGCCTGGCCGACCAGGCTGGAAGGGGCGCGGCAGCGGGATGGGGGGCGCCTGATCGTCGTCGCAACCAGCGACGGGTTGGCGTCGAGCCGACTCCTCCATCCCGACCTGCACCGGCTGTTCAGCGGCCCCCTCGGGAGCCCGTTTCGGGCCGGTATCCCCGATCGAGATACCCTCGTCATCTATTCCGACCGGCACCGCCTCAGGCAGCAAACCGAGCGCAAGCTGCGCAAGGATCATCGCACGTCGGGCTATCCCATCACCCCCCGGCCCTTCCTCGTGACGCCCGACGGCATCGCGCCGGCTCGGGCGTAACCCCCATACGCGGTCGTTGCCGAGGAGCATCGCACGGGCTGGTCCTGCGGCGAAGCCGACCGACCGGGCCCGGCGACGGCCGGCGGGACGAAACCGCAAGGCGAGAACTAGGACTGACCCCCGGCGGCTCGACCCCTGGCGGCCCGAACATCCTCAAATTCGATTGAGACCATCGGAGTGCAAAACAACTTCAAATGACGCTCTACGAATGCACGCGCGCCCAACGAATAATCCTCGACCTCATCGGCCACCTCGAAGATGTTGGCCAGATACCGTTCGCAGAGATTCCTGGTCTTCTCGTCGATCAGATCGAGGTCATCGAATCCGACCCATTGTTCGATGCGCCTCCACCGACCCCAATAGTCCTCAAAAACCGACTCTCGCCACTTCTTATCCTTCGTCCCCTTACCTCGCCTGTCCCTCCTTTCCTGTCGTTCCCGAATCCACGCATTGCACGCAGCCGCGAAAACAAACTGCAACCACAAGCGGCGAAGATTGATCAAGCGATTGTCTGGAGGAGCCGAGGGATCCCGGCGCCGCAACAGGTTGTTCCGTGCCTCACGAAGCGACTGTAAGCCAAGCCGCGACCTGCTGATAAACTGCGCGTGAAAACGCTGTAAAGCATGCTTGCTCGGGTCCTCCGCCGAATCGCCTTCTCGCGCCTGCGGGCCCACGGTGAGCAGCATCAGCAGTTCTTCAAAATGAAGCTGACCGGAAAAGCTATGAAGGACAAACCATGCCCGAATATTTCGCCCGTTTGCATCCATCAGGGATTCCGCCTCGGCGAGCGCGTCGGCGGCACGATGAAGTGATCGCCAGGCGAGCCCCGCCCTCTCGCCGATGCCGGTCCCCAATCCATCAAGGGTCTTCGAATCCCAGTAGGCTAACGACCGCCGAAGCGCACGAGTGGCATTCCTCGTGTCTTCTCCGACGAGCTCCTGCGATAGCCTCAGCGCCTTTTTCCAGGCCGACCAGAGCTCCCGGCTGCGAATCGCCTTGAACACAGCCTGACCGTGCTCTGCCATGCGGGGATCGATCGTCCGGACCAGTTCGATGCCTTCCTCGACATGTCGTCGTACTTTGTCGAGCGCCGTGTCTCTGGTCGAATCTCCGTCGAGCTGATCGATCCACGGCGTCATGACTCGTCGAAGCAGACGGCCCGCCGGATCCTCGTGATCCATGCCGAGGGTCTTCGAAAATGCCGGAAATCCCAGGAAAAAACGCCCTGCGGGCGAAAGCTTCCTGGTCCATGTGACGGGATCTTCACGACCCTTCGCGTTCTGCAAGTCGTTCTCGAGCTTGACGAGACACCCGCTGCGAAGGATTTGAAAATCTGAAAAATACATATGGGTTTCCGCAGCCAGCAGGTGACGAATCGACAAAGCCAGCCTGTGGACGCTCATCTGCGGGTTCAGACCGGCCGTCGCGCGGTCGAGATCCACGAACGCACCGGAAAAACGATCCGTCAATGCGAGCGCACGCGCCCTTTGCGACCGGAATAGGCTTCGAAACGTAAAATACGAATCCCTGCCCACGTCTGACTCGCGGGCGAGCTTGAGACCCGCGTCGCACTCTCGTATCGTGTTTTCGCATTCGGTCCGGAGCGCCCGCCCCGCCTCGAAGTCGTCGTTCTTATTGTCCCACAAGACGATGGGATCGAGGATCAAATCCGCCTTGTAGAAGTGCAATCGCAACGCGATCGCCTCGACCTGCACCATGGTTTTCCGATCGACGCCGACATGACCGGCTTGTAAGATCCCCTGGAGCCTCTGGAGCCGGTTGACCAGCCAGGCTGCGCTCTGGTGTCGATGCAGGCCGCGCCAGCAGTCGATCACGTCGAGGAGAGCACGGACGGCATCCAGTGCGATCGACCTCGCGTCCGCGGCGTCCCTGGAGCTCTTGAACAGGCCCTCGATCGAGTCGAGCAGTCCCAGGACGACACCTTCCAGTTGATCCCAATTGATCGGACGGAGGTTCTCCGCCGTCCAGGTCTTCGGCAAGAGGCGCTCGATCGGGGCGGCATCCAGGAGATCGGAGATCTCGCGCAATGCGCGCCAGAATGCATTCTTCATAATCGGTCTTGATGTTCAGAACACGCGCGGTGAGTCGCCTCAATAACGAACGGATGCGCCGGATCGACTGGCTAATCTCGTCCTCGGTCCGCCGAACGTCCTCGTCCGACCGGGACAGTGCATTCTCGCCGTAGTAGAAGCAACTGAAGCGATCGAGATCGAATTCATTCACCCAGCTAACCCATCCCAGTATCGTGTCGGAGGAAACGATCCTGAGCAATACATCCTGGTCGCGTTCCAGGGATCGCTGCATGGTTCGGAGATTATTGAGCCTCTCCCGGGCGAGGAGCAGACGCCCTCCGTCGTGGATCAAGCGGGAAAGGAGATCGTCCACCGGCGTTTGCAACGGATCCCTGATCGGCCATGAGTCGCCGGCAGCTCGATCGGCCTGCCACTCCGCGGCGAGTCGCGAGAACGCCCGTTCGCTCTCCGACCGCATCGCGCCGAGCCTGAGAGCCTGCCCGGCGAGGACGGCAGAGAGGAGCGCCGAATATCTTAGAGAGCTAACATGATGGTACATGTACTCAAAATAGGCGCCCACGTCCTTCGATTGGAGAAATAGTTCGGTATAGTAGTAAGCGCCTATTTCGTTGTGTTGCAGCACCAGTCGTGCGAGTTGACGTACCACGCCGTAGAGCGACGCGGTCGATAGCTGGGCCGCACGCCTCCGCTGTTCCTCGGGAGACGGCGCCGGAAGGCTGAGGAACTCGTACGCGGCGGCCGGGGCGGAGACCGCGTCGAGAGCATCCGTGCCGGTGGCGAGACTCGAGCATTCTTCGTAGATCGCGTCGCGCCGCGCGTTGGGCATCCAGTAGACGGAGCCCTCGGTCTCGTAGAGGGTTCCCGCGGCCTGCAGGGATGCCAGCCATCCATCGACCTCACGATGATTGGTGACGGTCGTCTTGGTGATGGCGTCGGCGTTACCGAAGTAATCCACGCCCAGTTTCCGGAGGGCGACGATGCTGCGTGGATGGCGAAACGAGGCCGCCAGAGCGACGAGGTCGGTCTGCTGCACCGGCCTCGAATAAGCGTCGAGGAACTGTCGCCGCAAGTCCGAATCGCTCGCGTCGCTGTCTTTGGCGGCGCGGTCGAACGATTTCTGGAGGACATCCACATCGGGGACGAACGTCCTGTGGTAGATTTCGCGATCACCGAGGCGGTCCTGGCTCCCTTCAGGATCCGCTCGCCCCCGCGACGACGGGACCTCGTGCATGACGATTCGGTCGTGGTGCACATCAGAGATCAACCAGCCCCGAAAGTCGCGGATCACTTGCTTCACCCGTTCGAATGCGGCATGTGGGCGCGCTCGCACCGGTCCGAGGTCCCGCGAGAATCGCACGGGTATGTTATTGATGCTCATGCAGATGATGGATTCCTTACAGAGTCCGCTGCAGGCTTCCCTTGCAAGGCCCTGGAGGAACTGGCACAGCGCCTGGACCTTCCCGAGGGCACGCTGCGCAGGAGACGGGCAGGCCATGGTGCGTCGTCGGGGGCCGACCGAACGACGCGATCTCATCGATCGCCAGGATGTAGGCACCCCGCCGGAGGGCGGTGCGCACCAGACGAATCCCCTTCTTCAGTTCTTCCGACCCGTATTCGCTCTGAACGTCGTCCCCGCCGACAGGCAGGACGTAAGAAGGCAAAGTGCTGTCATGCTTCCGGCACTCTGCGATCACCGCCGCGA
The DNA here is from genome assembly GCA_963815795.1 of uncultured Planctomycetota bacterium. Lineage (GTDB taxonomy): Bacteria > Planctomycetota > Planctomycetia > Isosphaerales > Isosphaeraceae > JAKAUH01. Next base: position 1,666,367 of record CAWFIC010000019.1, read on the forward strand.
TCAGTTCCTCGAGGGACTGGAACATGCTCGCATGGAACCAGATCGGCGTGTGTGTGGACGATCGTTCGGAGACGTATTCCGACATGGCGATCGATGAAACATCGACCGGACAACATTCGGGTCGAGTCGTCGCAGGGTCCTCATCGTCGCCGTCCGATTGAGGTGCACCGCAAAAAATGTGCACACAAGAGTGATCGGCGCAGTTTGAGGCGGAGGTTGCCGCGCCGATGAACCGCTTCATCGTGAGGCCGAGGGGCCGTCCCTGGCCCAATCGATACGATCCCGCCGTTGATGGATGTGCACTGGTATATCTTGAGTACAAGCCGATGAGAAAGGAACCCGCGTCGAAGGTCCGACCGGCCACGATGTAGGCGTCGAGATCCTTGGCCTTGAGCGGCGCGGGATGTTGCTTGATGTCGTCGAGCAGCTTTCTCAGGGGATCGGGGTACTCGGATTCGAAGTGGGCCCAGGCGACATGAGGGCCGCGCCGCCGATTGCGCTTCGCGCGCTCGAGGACGGCCCGGACCAGGTCCATGATGCGGCGATCCTGTCCCCCGTATCCGAGGACGAGCAGGAGCGGATTGTCGGGCATGTATCGCAGTACCTTCTCGGTCTCATGGGGCTTCAGGGGCGCGTCGAGCGACTCACCGACGCGTAACCCGTAGGCGCTGCCGTGCAGTTTCACGATCGAGAGCCGGCCACCGACGAGGAGCTCGTGGGGAAGCTCGGCATCCCGCCAGACGTCGAAGACCGTCGGGAACAAGCCCTCCGAACGCATGGCACGCTCGATCAGGTCATCAAAATTCGTCGTCAGTATCAGACGCCATCCGAGGAGCCGTGAGAGGAAGACGAGGAAGCGATGGCTGTTGCCCGGCAATCGGCCGCGATTCAACATCTGGAACAGGTTGTCAACGTGATCGTCGCGGCTCCCGGTCACCCAACGGAGGAATGCCCTCCAATGGGGATTGGCGACGGGGGACGATGCGACATACCTGATCCGCTCCGGGAGGGCGCCGGCTGCATCCGGTAGAGTGAGGAGCCAGACCAAGGCCTCCTGCCGATCGAGGTGGCCTCGAGACTCGTCTCGCAGATGCTTCTTGTAAATGTGCTCGGTCAGTTCGCGCATGCTGATTCTTGTCGAAAGATCCCCGTCTTCATTCCAGAGGACCTCGTTGAGTTCGAAAGGATCTGGCCATCCGTAAATGCTGAGATGCTCCTCTCTCGAGTAATGGAGAACATGATCCGGGTCCTTGCGGGCCTTGTCGTCGGACAGGTAGAACTTGCTATCGAGGAAATGATGTGCCTTCGCCAGGTAGCGCACGATCTGGCTCGTCAACGGGTAACCGGATTCGACGGAGATCCCCGCGCCGACCAGCGGTACGATCGGACGGCCCGTCTCATATGCGTCTTCAAGAGACCTTAATAAGTCATTGCGCGTTTCTTCACGTCCATTGGATGAAAATGTGTCCCGCTTCACTTTTGTTCCCTCGTTGGCCGAGACCCGAGTTGAGGTCGCTCGCGACCGGCCGATGTCTCAGGAATGGGCCGCCACGCCCTCAGTCCGATCGCTGGTATCAGCTCAGTCCGGAATTCGTATCAACTCAAGATCCTGGCTGGTCAACCGTCGTGGTTCCGCAGCCGTCATCGAACTCCTTCTCCTCGACCAGGAAGATCGGATAGCCGTCCTGAAGGAACTCCCGGTCGATCGCCTTGATCGAGCGGTTCGACCCGAAACTCGGGGCTTCCGCTCCGGCGGGTCGGTCGGATTATCGCCCAGGATCGTGAACCGCGGCCCGCTCACCGACGCGCTCGAGGTACGGCCGCGACGTTTCGCGCGTGGCCCATCCACATCCATTTCATCACCCGATCGGACATTGATAGGCAGAAACCGTATTTTGGCGTCTCGGGCGGCTCGATGCGAGGGGGAAGTCCCGGAATTGGCGTTTTTTCTGGCTGCCGCGATCATTACCGGCCGGGCGCGGCACATTTCTGCGTGACGCCTCGGGCCCGCTCTCGTGACCTGGGGGAACGTCATCGTTCTCGAGTGGGGGAGGCGTCGGGGGTGATGGCCGCCCGTTTTCACCCACTTGCCGGGTACCTCGCCCTCGATTCGGTAGACGACGAGATGACCCGGCTCTCTCAATAGAAGCCGCTGACCGTGAAGTTAAATGGCATGAACTTGTCGCCAAAGGCGTGCATGACCGGGAAGGCCAGGTCGAACTCGAACGGCATCGGGCCCATCATCGGCAGGCTGATCTTCAGGCCGGTGCCGACGGAGACCCGCATGTCGTTGAACTCGTAATTCGGCGTGACCGTGCCGAAGTCGGTGAAGAAGATCTGGTTGATGGTGTCCCTGGCGTTCCAGGGGTACTGGTACTCGACCGAGCCGACGGCCATCATGATGCCGCCGGTGGGGACGCCGAAGGCATGCGGGCTGACCGTCCGGTACTGGAAGCCGCGGAGGCTGCCGAAGTTGCCGGCGAAGAACCGTTCGTAGACCGGCGTCGACTCGGTGGCCACGCCGAAGTGGCCTCGGAGGGTGAAGAACTGCTTGCCCGTGCCGTCCGGCCGGCTGCGGGTCGGGAAATACATCCGGCCCTCGGCGTCGAACTTCGTGAACGTGAAGGTGCCGAATCCCTGCTCGACCGAGAAGTTGGCGTATTGCCCCTTGGTGGGCATCAGCGGGTTGTTCCGGTTGTCGATCCGGATGCTGGGCATGATCGCGTACAACTGGGTATAGCCGCTGGCCGCCAGGTAATCGGCGGGGGCGGGGGTTCGATAGCCGAAGAAGTTGACCTCCTCCGCCCAGGCGGAGACGTTGACATAGGTCATCGTGCCGAACTGGCGGCCGATGTTGATCCGGCCGCCGCCGCGACGCTCGTCCCAGTAGGGATAGATTCGCTGGAACAGGTAGCCGGAGACGCCCGCGCCGATCGTCCAGTCGAAGAGATACGGATCGCGGAGGCTGACCTGCATGTAGTTGATCAGGTTGCCCGCCTGGAGGTTCACCCGGAACTCCTGGCCGCCGCCGCGGAATGCCTTGCTGTTGACGACGTCGCTCCAGGTTTGCGGGGGATTGAACAGGTCGAAATTCTTCTCATAGATCGTGATGCCGCCGATCAGACCCTGGTAGCTATTGGCCCCGACGCTGACCATGAACCGGCCGGTGGGGGCCTCCTCGACCGAGGTGATCAGATCGGCAAAGGACCGGTTTGGAAACGGGTCGTTGCGGTCGGGGCCGACGTTGGTCATGCCCTGGCCGGGGATGCTGGGGTAGGAACCCGGCGGCTCGCCAGTCCCCACGGGAGGCTGTCCGGGCGGTGGGCCTTGGGGTCCGACGGGTATTCCGGGTTGGCCCGGACCGCCGGGTGCCGCGTCGGCCGGCGGCACCGTGACGTCGATCGGCGGCAACACGTCTTGCGGCGGGCGATCCGCCGGCGGACTGAACGGGTTCTGGTTGAACGGTAGCAAGCCTGGCAGGCCCGCGCCTCCGGCACCGGCAGGCCCCCCCCGCGGTTGCATCGGCAGCGCATCCGGGACATCGAGCGGGGGGGCCGGCCCCGGCCCTCCCGCCGCCGGGTCCTGCATCCGCGCCTGTTGCACCTCGCCGATCAGAGGGATCATCAGGTCCCCGTACGGCTGGTCCGGCGGCCGCCTTCGCTTGATCTCCACCCGGATCTGCTTGTCACGCTTTTCCTGGTCGTGTACGAAGTAGCCCAGCGTCATGAGCCGACGCTTGTAGATCTCGATCCGGTTGCCGTCCAGGATCTCGCCGGGCAGCAACCCCGCCTGGATCGCCTCGCGGCGGATCACCTTGTCCTTGGTCCGGTCGTTCCCCACGATCTCCAGCTCGCCGAGCAAGTACGGTTCACGCTCCTCGATCTTGTACAGCAGGTCCACCACACCGTTCTGATTGGTGAACCGCGGCTCGACGTTGACGTCGGTGTCGATGCAGCCGATCTCGTTGTACTTGATCAGGATCCGCCGCTTGTCAGCATCGCGGACCGACAGCAAGTACGGCTTGCCCGAGTGCAGCTCGAGGTCATCCAGCAGCGCCTCGGTCTTGATCTTGCTGTTCCCCTCGATGATCACCTTGCGGACCGAGTACCGCGGCCCCTCGTGGATGACGAACGTCAGGTCGATCTCGCCGGGATTGCTCCCGGAGCGGGTCACCGGCGAAACCTGCGCTTCGAAGAAGCCCTGGCCCTGGTAGTAGTCGATCAGCTTCTGACGGTCCTCATCGAGCAGGTCGCGATGATACTTGCCGAAGAGGCCGAGGATCGGCTTGCGGGTGGTGATGTGGGTCCTCAACTGCGCCGGCGTGGCGAACTGGCTGCCGACGAAGTTGATACTGCCGATCTTGACCTTGGGCCCCTCGAAGATCTGGATGACGACCTTGGTGTCGCCGGGATTGCCCCCCTCGATCAATTCGACCTCGGCGAGGTCGTAGCCCTTCTCCTGGTAGAGTCGGAGGATGGAGTGCACCGCGTTGCGGGTGCGGGTGGGATCGGCGCGGTTGCCCTTCTTCAGCAGGGTGGTGTCCTCGATCTCCTTGAGGCGGATCGCCTTCCGCCCGCGGAATTCGACGTGGGTCAGCACGGGCATCTCGCGGACGACGAAGATCAGCGCGTACTTCCCGCTCTTGGGGGGCGATTCTTCCTGGTAGGCGTTAACCTGCGAGAACAGGTTGGTCTTCATCAGGCTCTTGACGTCGGCGTCGATCTTCTGAGGATCGAACGGCTGGCCGACCTTGCTGAGCAGCCTGACCTTGACCTTCTCGGGAGGAATCGTGGCGTTGCCCTCGAAGCGGATGTCGGAAATCAGGCCCTCGGGGAGCTTCCCGCCCTGGCCGCGGGCGTCTTGCGCGGTGGCGAGGAGGAGGAACGGGGCCGCGATGGCGACGAGGCCGAGTGCCCGGCGCTGCGGGGCACCGCGGGGCGAACGGGGCCGCGTCGGGGGCATCGGGCATGGGGCAGGCCCGTGCGCGTCCGGTGCCGGCGCTCCGGCAACGGCCGCGGGAGCGGTCGGCCCGCCCGACGTCCCTCGGCTTCGATCCACGGCGACCGTCCCTGGCGCCAGTGCGATCTGGTTTTCGACAGATCTCATGAGCGATCGTTTCCTGACCGACAGCGATCGGGAGCCGTGCGGACGTCGTCATCCCCCGCGCGGCCGCCATCCCCGGCGCCGGGACGGGAATCCGTCGGCGGGCGCCGGACCAGTTCGTTTCGTCCCGTCCACCGACCCTGGCCCGTGGGCTGAGATCGCCGCCCCACATGGCAGAGGGGCGATCATCCCGTCCGGATCGGGGGCGCGATGCCCGCGCCCGTCTCATTTCGAAACCGCACCCCGGCGGCCAGGTTGCACGCGCCTTTCGTGATGGCTGTCGCCGTCACCATCCCTGGCCCCGGCATCGGCCCGGCGCATACGCCGCCGTCTCTGACATGACCTGCGCGGACCTTGTACCCGAGTTGAATCGATCCCGCAACCCCGGAAGGGGGCAATTCGATTAAACCGGGAGGAGGGAACCGGCCGACGAAATCCAACTGCGGAATGCGAGCGTAGCGTCGCTCGCCGACCGGAATCGCTGATCCGGCACTCTGCGTCCGAGTCACCGCTTCACCGATCGGACCCTACCGCAAGATGGCGGATCGCATTATCATCACTCCTGAGGCCCAAGCCCAACTCCTGGATCGTCGGTCGAAGGGTCGGAAATGCCCTTATCGTCGAAGGCGAGGAGTTCCATGGACACGAGAGTGATCCCGTTGAGTGACCTTCAGGCCGACCCCGAGGGGGTCCTTAGCCGGTGCTACGACTCGGGGCAGTCTCTCGTCGTCGAGTTGCCGAATCATGGGCTGGTCTCGATCCAACCGGTGGAACCGGACGACGACTTGGCCAATGACCTGATCGAGCACAACCCGGCGTTCCGAGCTCTTCTGGAGAAGTCGCTGGCCAGCGGGCGCGAGCCATTCCCGTTCGTCGATTCGGAGGATTAGGCTCCGTCACTCACTCCTCGTCATCCTTATGCCGCAGCCGGGCCAGGACGGAGAGGTCTTCGAGGGTGGTGGTATCGCCGGTGCTCTCGACGCCGGCGGCGACGTCGCGGAGCAGCCGCCGCATGATCTTGCCGCTGCGGGTCTTGGGCAGGGCGTCGGTGAAGCGGATCTCGTCCGGCCGGGCCAGGGCGCCGATCTCCTTGGCGACGTGCGCGCGCAGCTCTTGCCGGAGGGCCTCGCTCGGCTGCTGGCCCGACTCCAGGGTGACGAAGGCGACGATCCCCTGGCCTTTCATCTCGTCGGGCTTGCCGACGACCGCGGCCTCGGCCACGAGGGGGTGGCTGACCAGCGCGCTCTCGATCTCCATCGTCGAGAGCCGGTGGCCGGCGACGTTGAGCACGTCGTCGACCCGGCCCATGATCCAGTAATTCCCGTTCTCGTCGCGGCGCGCACCGTCGCCGGTGAAGTAGCAGCCCGGGACGTCGGACCAATATTGCGCCTGGTACCGCTCGTCGTCGCCGTAGAGCGTGCGGAGCATCGACGGCCACGGCTGTCGGATGACCAGGAAGCCGCCCTGATCGGTGCCGAGCGACTGCCCGTCCTTGGTAACGATGTCCGGGATGATGCCCGGGAGCGGACGGGTCGCCGAGCCCGGCACCGTCGGCGTGGCTCCCGGCAATGGCGAGATCATGATCGCCCCGGTCTCGGTCTGCCACCAGGTGTCCACGATCGGGCACCGGCCGCCGCCGATCACCCTGTGATACCACATCCAGGCCTCGGGATTGATCGGCTCGCCGACCGTGCCCAGGAGGCGGAGGCTCGACAGGTCGTGCCGCCGGGGGAATTGCTCGCCCCACTTCATGAAGGCCCGGATCGCCGTCGGGGCCGTGTAGAGGATCGTGACCCGGTAGTCCTCGACGATCTTCCAGAACCGGCCCTCGTCGGGCCAGTTCGGCGCCCCCTCGTACATGACGCACGTGGCGCCGTTGGAGAGCGGCCCGTAGACCAGGTACGAATGGCCGGTCACCCACCCCACGTCCGCCGTGCACCAGTAGGTGTCGTCGTCCTTGAGGTCGAACACCCACCGCGTCGTGACCATCGTGCCGAGCATATAGCCGCCGGTGGTGTGGAGGATCCCCTTCGGCTTGCCGGTTGACCCCGACGTGTAGAGGATATACAGGGGATGCTCGCTGTCGACGGGCTCGGCGGGACAGTTCGCGGGGGCGCCGTCCATCAGCTCGTGCCACCAGTGGTCGCGCCCGTGCTCCCAGTGCACGTGACTGCCGGTCCGCCGGTAGACGATCATGTGCTCGAGCGTCGGGCACAGCGCCGCGGCGCCGTCGGCGTTCTCCTTGAGCGGCACCAGCTTGCCGCGGCGGAACCCGCCGTCGGCGGTGACCAGCACCTTCGCCTTGCAGTCCTGGATCCGACCGGCCAGCGACTCGGCGCTGAAGCCGCCGAAGATCACCGTGTGCGGCGCCCCGATCCGGGCACACGCCAGGAGCGCGACCACCAGCTCCGGGACCATCGGCATGTACACCGCCACCACGTCACCCGGGCGGACGCCCAGCCCCTTGAGCACGTTGGCGAACTTCGAGACCTCGCGCTTCAAGTCCTGGTAGCGCAGGACGCGGCGGTCGCCCGGCTCGCCTTCCCAGACAAGCGCCGCCTTGTTCTTGCTGGGGCCCTCGCAATGGCGGTCGACGCAGTTGTACGACGCGTTGAGCCGGCCGCCGACGAACCACTTTGCAAACGGGGGATTCCAGTCCAGGACCTTGTCCCATGGCTTATCCCAGTGCAGCGCCTTCGCCTGCTCGGCCCAGAACCCCTCCGGGTCCTCCTTGGCCCGGTTCCATAACGCCTCGTACTGGCCGATCCCCGAGACATGCGCCTGGCGCGCGAACGCTTCGGGAGGGGGGAAGACCCGCGTCTCATGCAGGACGCTGGTGATCGATCCGACGCCTTGGGATTGGCTCATGGTCGAAGGGCTCTCCGGTCGCGCTCGAGGATCCACCGAGGAGGGAGAGGCGGGCCGGCTCGCGCGAGGCGGGATCACCCCGCCTCGAGGGCCTCCCGCGTCCGCCGACCCGGCTGGATCTGGATCTTAAGACGGGCTGGCGAAGGAGTCAATCGCCCCGGGGATCGTCGCCTGGAGCCGCCAGGTCCGGCTCCGCGCCGCTGCCCTCGAACAGGGTCGTCAGCGCGACCCGAAAGCCGGGCACAAGATCTTCGCCTTCAAGGTCGTCGCCGAGCTGAAGGACGCGGATCCGACTCGGTGAGTCGTAGATGTAAACCTTGCTGACGACGGGATAGATGACCCATACCCTCCTCACGCCTGCTTGGAAATACTCCTCGATCTTGACCACCACTGAATACGCCGAATTAGATTCACTGATGAACTCGACGGCCAGGTCGGGGACGACGTCCCATGCCTCGGTCTGTGGGACCCGGCGCCTCAAGGGCCAGCGCCGCTCCGACACGAAAGCGAGGTCCGGCCGGCGCTTCAGATTGCGGGTGCGATCGATCAAGAAGAGGGTCTCGGTCGCGGCGCGGCCCAGCCCATTCGACAGGGCGAACGGTCCGAGCAACCCCTGAAGGAAAGAAGCGAGTACGGACTCCTGCGCCCCCATCGGCCGATTCTCCACGACCTGACCGTCCACAACCTCGTAGAATTTGAGCGCGTCCGAGTCCAGACCCTGCGGCGGGAACGACGCCACGGTGGACAGGTCAGTGGCCATTGCATATCTCCTCTTCGTCGTCCTCGCGATGCCTCGCCGGTCGATCATCCGACACGGCCGACAATCTCCGAGTATACCGTCCGGCTGTGACGGCTGTCTTGAGAGCGACGCTCAGGAGCCGGATCGGCGGAATCGACCGACGTCATCGGTCGGAGCATCCACGGCGGCCCTCCGCGTCGACCCCTCTCCGACGAGATCTTCCAGCGATCGCCGGTATCGATCCAGGTAGCCCCGTTCAACCGCGACCGAGCCCGGGTTCTCCGTCAGGATCTTGAGGAGCATCCTTCGGAAGGGTACCACTTCTGCCTGTCGGCCGGCGAATTTCAGGAGGTCGACGCTCTCGTACGGATCGGACATCAGGTTGTAGAGCCGCTCGCCACCCGTCCCGTCCCGGATGTAATGGTGATCCGAGGCGACGATGGACATCTGGAAGCCTGGCAGCATACCCCCGGGACCGGGTCGAGGTTCGAATGCCGTCCGGTTGGCCTGCTCGGAAAAGGCGGGGCTGGTGACCTCCCGGGGAACCGGCATCGGCGGCAATCCCCAGTAGGCCGCCAACGAGCGGCCGGGGAACGGCGAGCCCTCCGAGAGACCCACACGGTCAACCACAGTCGCCGGCAGGTCGCGCAGGCTGACGGGATGGACGACCGGCCCGCCCGCCGGCGCGTCCGGGGAGAGGATCACCAGCGGGACCCCGATCTCGTCGAGGTTGACGCTGAAGGAGTGCCCGACGATCCCGTGATCGCCGAACGCCTCGCCGTGGTCGGAGGTGATGATGACATCGGTGTTGGCGAGGAGCCCCTGCCGCTCGAGCTCGCGTAGTAACCGGCCGAGTTCTTCATCCAGATAGGCGATGCAATCTTCGTAACAGTCTCGGGCCATGACCATGTCGCGCTTCGTCGTCTCTCTCTTGTTGGCCCCCGCATAATCCATGAGGAACCGGAATTCGCGCCGGGTCCTGGGTCGGACCCCGAATCGGCCCGCGAATCGCTCCGGAGGTATGTACGGCTCGTGGGCGTCGAAGTCGTTCAGGAAGGCGAAGAAGGGACGGTCCCGGCGCCGCCGGGAGAGCCAGCCGAGGAAGGCGTCGTTCATCCGGCTCGCATCGCGGGATTGGAGGGCGACCCACTTCTCCTCGTGGTACCAGCCGCCCAGCTCAAGCAGCCGCGTGAGCACCCACTGCCCGGGGACCGTTCGTTCCACCGGGGAGAGCGGCGTCAGGGCGTAGTCCTCGAAATGGGCGAATCCCCGATCCAGACCGGTCTCATAAGAGCAGGAGTTGGTGTTCGCCACGAACGCGGCGGTCTGATAGCCCCGCGTCGACAGGTATTCGGCCAGGGTCGGAACCGTCGTATCGAGTGTCCATTTCCATTGGGAGTCGATCTTCAAGGGCCACTGGCCGGTGAAGAAGCAACTGTGCGAAGGGAAGGTCCACGGGGCGGGCGCCAGGGGAAGTTTGTACTCGACGCCCTTCCGCGCCCACCTTGCAAGGTTGGGGGTCGTGTCCCGTTGATATCCATAGAGGCCCAGGCTGTAGGCGCGGACCGTGTCCCAGACGATCAACACGACGTTCCGGGTTCGCGGCGGGGCCGGCAATGCGCCGATCGTCCGATATTCCCGCAGCGCCTGGTAGCCTGACGAGATCGTCGCCAAGATCGCCAGGACGGCGAACAGCGCCACGGGGACAAGCCGCATCCGTCGCGAGCCCCTCACTCGGGCCGCCACCGCGTCGCCGATCGGACGGCCGAGCCCGGCGGCCAGCAGCAGGCTGCATGCGCCGTAGATCGGCAGCCGCAACAGGGCCGACCAGATCGCCAGCGTCGCGAACAGCCATGCCATCAGCCGCAACGGGACGCGTCTCGGCAGGACCCGACAGATCGCGGCCACCAACAGCCCGGGGATCGCCAGCAGGACGGCGTGGCCCAGCGGGACACTCCAGGGGAAATCCCTGGCGACGCGATAGTATCCTTCCGGGTTCCAGCAGAACCGCTTGACGATGATGATCAGCACGTCGAGGTAGCCCGCGCAGAGCCCGAACGAGATCGCCAGCATGATCGCGGCGAGCGGAGTCAGGGTGACACGGTTCGGCGGGCGCCGATCTGCGGGTTTGGGGACGCCGTTGTCCATCGGTACTCGCCCCCAGCACTCGCCTGGTCGGACATCAACGACGACGGCATCCGCGAGCCCGTCTCTCGCCGAACCTGGCGTGTCCTCAACTGTATGAACCGAGATCCTTGCCGGATCGAGGGCGGGACCGCAACCAGAGGGAGAGGCGGGCCGGCTCGCACGGGCCGGGATCACCCCCTTCGAGGGCCTCCGGCGTCCGATGAATCGGCCCGATCTGGATCTTAAGTCGGGCACACAAGAGAGTCAATCGCGCCGGGAACGGCCCCGGGGCGGTCAGGAATCCGGCGGGCAAGGTCGGCCGGCACCATCGCCGACGATTCGAGGATCGGAGGCGCCCCGTTCCGAATGCCCGTCTTTCACGAGCGCCTCCAGCGATCGCCTGTAGCCTTCCAGATAGGCCCGTTCGACCGCCACCGAGCCCGGGTTCTCGGTCAGGACCTTGAGGAGCATCGCTCGGTAGGGCTCGACCTCGTGCTTGCGGTCGGTGGACTCCATCAGATTGATCCACTCGAGCGGATCGGCCGGGAGATCGAACAGCCACTCGCGACCCTCGCTGTCTCGGATGTAATGGTGGTTGGCAGACATGATGGAGATCTGGAACTCGGGCAGCATGGCCCCGACCTCGACCTGAGGTCCGGTCAGCGCCCTGGCTGTCCTGGTGAGCCGTTCCGACAACACGGGGCTGGAGACGTCGGCCGGCAACTGCTCGGGTGATGACTTCCAGTACACCGCCAACGAGCGGCCGGGGAACGGCGAGCCGTCCGAGAGGCCCACCTGGTCGACCACGGTCGCGGGCAGGTCGCGCAGGCTGACGGGGCGGAACGTGAGCTGGCTCACCGTCAGGTCTGGGGAGAGGATCAGCAGCGGGACGCGGAGCTCCTCGACATAGGCAGTGTTGGAGTGGCCGACGTAATGATGCTCGCCGAACGCCTCGCCGTGATCCGAGGTGAGGATCACATCGGTGTCGGCGAGGAGCCCCTGCCGCTCGAGCTCGCCGAGTAGGAGGCTGAGTTGTTCATCCAGGTAGGCGATGCAATCGTCGTAGCAGTCGCGGGCCATGAGGATGTCGCGTGCCGGCGAATCGTTCTTGTCCAGTGCCTCATAATCCATCAGGAAATCGTGGTCCCGCCGGGTCTTGGGCCGGATCCCGAATCGGCCCAAGAATCTCTCCGGGGGTATGTATGGCGTGTGGGCGTCGAAGTAGTTCAGGAAGGCGAAGAAGGGACGATCCCGCCGGCGCCGCCCCAGCCAGTCGAGGAAGGCGCCGTTGATCTGGCCGGCATCGCGAGACTGCAGGGCAACCCATTTCTCCTCGCGGTACCAGCCGCCGAGCCGGAGCGACCGGGTGAGCATCCACTGCCCGGGGACCGTGCGGGCCAGGAAGGACAGCGGGGTCATCGCGTAGTCCTCGAAATGGGCGAATCCCCGATCCAGACCGGTCTCGTAGGTGCAGCAGTTGGTGTTCGCCGCGAACCCGGCGGTCTGATAGCCCCGCGCCGACAGGTACTCGGCCAGGGTCGGATACGAAGGGTCGAGCCGGTAGTTCCACTGAGTATCGATCTTGTGGGGCCACTCGCCGGTGAAGATGGAACTGTGCGAGGGATAAGTCCACGGCGCGGCCGCCAGGGCATATCGGAACGCGACGCCGTTCCGCCCCCACTGCATCAGGTTGGGGGTGGTGCTCCGGGTATGTCCGTAGAGCTCCAAGCTGGCGGCGCGGACCGTATCCCAGACGATCAACACGACGTTCCGGGTTCGCGGCGGGGCCGGCAATGCGCCGATCGTCCGATATTCCCGCAGCGCCTGGTAGCCTGACGAGATCGTCGCCAAGATCGCCAGGACGGCGAACAGCGCCACGGGGACAAGCCGCATCCGTCGCGAGCCCCTCACTCGGGCCGCCACCGCGTCGCCGATCGGACGGCCGAGCCCGGCGGCCAGCAGCAGGCTGCATGCGCCGTAGATCGGCAGCCGCAACAGGGCCGACCAGATCGCCAGCGTCGCGAACAGCCATGCCATCAGCCGCAACGGGACGCGTCTCGGCAGGACCCGACAGATCGCGGCCACCAACAGCCCGGGGATCGCCAGCAGGACGGCGTGGCCCAGCGGGACACTCCAGGGGAAATCCCTGGCGACGCGATAGTATCCTTCCGGGTTCCAGCAGAACCGCTTGACGATGATGATCAGCACGTCGAGGTAGCCCGCGCAGAGCCCGAACGAGATCGCCAGCATGATCGCGGCCGTCGCCGAGACGGGGACTCGCACCGCGCGATGGTCGTCTAGCAGACCCGGGCAGCCCTCCAGCCAACTTCTCCCGTTCCCCCTCAATTCCCTCGACTGCCATCACCGGGGATGGGCTCCGCAACATCGACGAATTCCTTAAAACACCGGTACATTCGACGAGCGCCGTTCTCCCGCCGCGGCGAGCTTCAACCGAGTGCAACGGCGAGTTTCGACCGCACGTTAAAACAACTTAACAGAGCGGAGGCGGGATACTCACAAACCGGGCGACACGACTCCCAATCGTCGAAGTCTCTAAGGAGAGTAGGCGTCTTACGATGGATTCCGGCCGCGGTTTTCTAGGGGTCGAGAGCGAGATTCTGGGATCGCGAAACGGAGTCCCGGGCGGGCGAGCGCCGTCCTTCAACCGGGTTGGCGATAATGAGAACTTCGAGCGGCTAAAGAGCCAAAATAAGCGGAGACAGGCGACCGGGCATCGAGCTCAAGAGGTGGGATCAATCACAGTTGGGACGAAGTCGCCAGGCTGGAGAACGTGGCTTCGAGCAACAGCCACATCTCGAGCCGCTGGAGCCGCCGGGCGAGGACCTCGCGCGGGGTACCGGGCTTCGCCTGCGAGCACAGGTCGATCATGGCCATGGCGTTCCAGCCGCGGGAGAGGAGCTGCGAGGTCAGCGCGGCGTCGCCCTGCGCGTCGAGGAGCGGCCCGGCGGCCTCGGCCAGGGGGATGAAGAGCGGGTGGCGGCCGACCCGGCGGAACCAGTATGCGGCGTTGCCGGGGTCGGGCTCGCGACGATGCGCGATGCCGTGCCAGTAGGCCGAGAACTCCCGCTCGCCCAGGTCGTCGGCCTGCTGGGCCGCCTCGTGGCTGGGGTCCCAGAAGTCGAAGACCTGGAGCAGCCCGGCGGCCATCGCCAACCGGGACGGCCGCGGCGCGCGCGGGAAGACATCCGCACAGGCCGACTCCGACAAGGCACGTGCCAGCCGGGGTCGACGCGGGGAGGCCTGCACCAGCGGCGGACCGGTCGAGTCCTCGTCGCCCAGGGCGTCGTGTGCCAGCGCGGCGATCACGTCGGCCGGCGTCACCGCGCCCGGGGCGACGACCGCCGCCGGCAACTCGCCGGATTCGAGCTGACCGATGAGGTCGGAGACCGCGCGGCCGTCGGACCTCAGGCGGTATCGGTCTCCATCAACGATCAGTCGATCCCCGAGCGTCCCCATCGTTCGAGCCCTCGCGGAGTGTGTCGCCCGGCGCTCGCCGTGCTTCAGAACAGCCGGAAGATGTCCTGGAACGTGACGAAGATCATCAGCCCGAGCACCAGGAACAGCCCGAGGTAGGTGCCCGCAACCAGGGCCGACTCGGGGAGCGGCCGGCCGCGGACCTTCTCGGCGACCAGGAAGACCATCTGGCCCCCGTCCAGCGGCGGGATCGGCAGGAAATTCAGCACCGCCAGGTTGATGCTGAGGATCCCCAGGAAGTGGATCAGGTAGCTCAGGCCCGACCGGGCGGCACCGAAGGCGACCCGGGAGATGGTGATCACTCCGCCCAGGCTGCCCACCCCGACCCGGCCGGTGGCCAGGCTGCGGAACATCGCGTAGATGCTCAGGACGTTCTCGACCGTGTCGTCGTATCCCAGGCGGAGCGCCGAAGCGATCGGCTGCGGGGGCATCTTGCGTCTCATGGTCAGGAGCCTCAGGCCCCGCGACGGGTAAGGCCAGTTCGTGTCGGGCGTGGGTTGGACCGCCGTCGGCTGCGACGCCTTGTTCACCACCAGCTCGATGTCGAGGTCGCGCCGGGTCTGAATGAGCCCGAACGCGTAGGCCCAGGTGGCCGAACCGTCGTCGAACTTCAAGGTGGTGGGCTTCTCCGACCGGGCCGATTTCCCGTCGGAGGGCTTCTCGGCCTTCGACCGCTTGAGGATCATGGAATTGATGACGTCGCCGGGCTTGAGTTTCGCTCGGGCCGCGGGCGAGTTGGGCTTGACCGCGACGACGTGGGGAGACACCGGATAGCAGAGACCCAGCCCGGGGACGTCAACCTCGGTGCTCAGATCGGTCCAGCTCCAGGGGGGGGATGCGTCGGGCGTCGCCGTGAGGGTCTCGACCCTGCGTCCGCCGTCGGCAGCGGTGCGCTCGACTTCGAACGTCATGGCCTGGCCCGCGCGCCGGTGGCAGCGGCTCGGCAGTTCCATCGGGTCGAACTCGCCGTCGCCGTCGACCTTGACGATCCGGTCTCCCGGCCGGAAGCCGGCGGCGTCGGCCGGAGAGCCGGCCTGCACGGCGCTGATCGGCTCGATCGTCAGCCGCATGCCGAAGTTGACGAACTTCGCCTCGGGCAAGGTCAGCGCCAGGCGCTCTTGTACCGGCCCGTCCTCGCTCGAGGTGCTCGACCGACGCTCGATGACGTGCTTGATGGGCCGATCGAGGTTCACCGCGAGCATCCGCTCGTACTCGAGGGCGTCGGCGAGTGGCGCCGGCTCCTTATCGGCGGGGCCGGCGGCTGCCAGGGTGTCGAAGCGATCCTCCTCCTCGGCGGGATCCGTCCCCGGGTAGGAGGGCGGTGCCGCCATCCCGGCCGGGGCCAGGAAGGCGCCGATCATGAGCCCATACTCCGGGATGACCCCGATCGTCGGGCGCTCGCTGTTCGCCTGGCGAACCGGATGGATGTCCATCTCGATGAGCCCGTCGCGGCCGGGGCGATGGACGCCGAACCGCAGGATCTCGCCCGGCCCGCTGAGCGAGACCTTGAGCGTCAACGTGGTGAAATTGATCTCGCGGCGGCCATCGATCGACACGATGTCATCGCCCGGGCGCATGCCCGCCTTGTAGGCCGGCGAGCCCGGCACCACGGCGCCCACCTTCGCGGGGATCACTTCGAGCCCCCGGCCGTAGGAATAGACGAAGCACACCAGCCCGAGGAGGATATTCATGATCACCCCGGCGGAGATGATCGCCATCCGCGCGCCCACCGATTTGTTGGGGTAGGCACGGGGGTCGGTCGACTTGTTGTTCTCGTCCTCCGGCCCCTCGCCCAGCATCTTGACGAAGCCACCCAGAGGGACCGCCGCCAGGACGTATTCCGTCTCGCCACGGCGGAAGCCGAAGATGGTCGGCCCGAAACCGATCGAGAACTTCTCGACCTTCACGTCGTTCCACTTGGCCAGCAGGAAGTGGCCCAGCTCGTGGATGAAGATCACGAAGCCCAGGCCCAGGGCCACCAGCACGATCGAGTACACGTTACTCAGGATTGCCAACGCTCAACCTCCCGCCGGGCCCAGGCGTTGACGCCCCAGAGCGTCTCGAGCGTAGGCCGAGGATCGTACGTATGAGAGTCCAGGGCCGCGCGGCAGGCCCGGGCGATGTCCAGGAAGCCGATCTCCCCGGCGAGGAACCGCGCGACGGCCGCCTCGTTGGCGGCGTTGAGGGCCGCGCCGCCGGTCCCGCCCCGCCGCATCACCTCGAAGCCCAGCTCCAGGCCCGGGAACGTCTCCCGATCCGGTGGCTCGAAGTGCAATGCGAACGAACGCGCCCAATCGAGCCCGGGACTGGGCCCCGCGACGCGGTCCGGGTACGTGAGCGCATACTGGATCGGCAGCCGCATGTCCGGCGGCGAGAGCTGTGCGATCACGCTGCCGTCGACGAACTCCACGAACGAGTGCACCACGCTCTCCGGGTGGATGACCACCTCCACCTGCTCGGGCTCGAGCTGGAACAGCCAGCGCGCCTCGATCACCTCCAGCGCCTTGTTCATGAGCGTGGCCGAGTCGACCGTGATCTTCGGACCCATCTGCCAGGTCGGGTGCTTCAGGGCATCCTCGGGGGTGACCCGCGCCAGCTCCCGCGCCGACCGGCCCCGGAACGGACCGCCCGAGGATGTCAGGACCACCCGGCGCACCTCCCGCCGATCGCCGGCCTTGAGCGCCTGGAAGATCGCCGAATGCTCGCTATCGACCGGGATGATCCGCCCGCCGCGCTCCCGGGCCAGCTCCATGACCAGCGGGCCGGCCACCACCAGCGTCTCCTTGTTGGCCAGGGCGACGATCTTGCCCGCCTCCAGCGCCGCCCACGTCCCGCTCAGGCCCGCGGCCCCGACGATCGCATTCAAGACCCGGTCCGTCGCCGGGTCCTGGACCATCCGCACAACCCCGTCCAGTCCGCAGAGGACCTCGATCCCCGCCCCCTGCAACTCCCGCTCCATCCGTCGCGCCACCTCCGGCTCGGTCACCGCCACGAATCGGGGCCGATGCGCCAGCGCTTGCGAGGCCAGCTCCTTCCAGCGCGTGTGCCCGCTCAGCCCCCTGGCCGTCAGCCTCGCCCCGCCATCATGCTCGATGACGCTCAGCGCACTGCGGCCGATCGACCCCGTCGATCCCAGGACCACGACACGAGTGGGTGAATCCATGCGCTCCATCCGGTATGCTCGATCCGCTCACCCGAATCGCCGGTCAGCGGAGGAAGTCGAGCCTGGACGCAATATCCGTCCGTCAAAGCATAAGAGATACCCGCCGTGGCGGACAAGCCGAGGGGTTCGACTTCGGGTATCGGCGGGCGGGCCGGTCGCGAGCCTCGGCGGCCCGGGAGCGGATCGTCGAGCAGACTCGTCTTTTCGAGGTCCGCCGCGCATGCCCATGATGGATGGGCACGGGGGCGGACGATCATCGGCTAGTTCGGGAGGAATTCATGCATTATCGACGGCTTCGGCCCTGCACTGTCGGGATGCGCCGGGCAGTCGCGCTCTTATTCCTGGTGGCGTTCGGTTGTTCCCGGCAGGAGCCGCTCGAGCCGGACCCGGGGGTCTCCCCGTTCTACCCGGGGCCATCGGCCGAGACGAAGGCGCCGGGGGGCGCCACGCCGACCGCCGATCGGGCCGCGTCCGGCGCGCCGGCTCTCGACAGGCCTCTCCGCCCCGAGGACGTCGAACGGCAGCTCCGAATCGCCCTCCGCGCAGCCGAGAGGGGCGACTTCGCCACTGCCATCGCGCTGCTCGACCGCATCCTGGCGCCTGGAGCCCGTCAATCGCGAGGCGCTGTCCGGCCGGTCCGCGATCGCCCTGGACCAGGCGAAGCGCGCCGGCACGCCGGATGAGCGTGATGCGGCCCTGGAGAAGGCCGGCACGCTGGTTCGTGCGCTGCACCGCGCCTACGAGCGGCCGAATCCCAGGGAGATCGAACTGTACGCCAGGATCCTCTACGAGGAGATCCGACGCGACACCGGCCGGGGCCGCCTCGATCGGGCGGTGGCCGTGCTGAAGGAGGCCCACGGCGCCGGTTTCGACGCCTTCGATCGCATCGAGCACGATGAGGAGCTGGCCAAGCTCCGCTCGTTCCCGGGCTATCTCGCGCTGGTCAAGAGCAGCGACGCCGACGCACTCGCCAAGGCCCGCGAACGGGTCAAGGGCCAGCTCGACCGCCCTCTCGGGTTCGCGTTCGACTTCAATGTCAAGGACCTGGACGGCAAGCCTTTGTCGCTGGGACAGTTCAAGGGGCAGGTCGTGCTGGTCGACATCTGGGGCACCTGGTGCAAGCCGTGCCGCGAAGCGATCCCCGGGCTGATCCAGCTCTACACCAAGCACCGCAGGCGCGGCTTCGACGTCATCGGCCTGGACTTCGAACAGGGCGCCCCGACCTGGAGACGGCGCGACAATTTGTCAAGCGGTTCGTCCAGCAGTCGGGCATCCCCTATCACATCGCCATGGTCAACGACGCGTTGCTCCAGAAGATCCAAGAGATCCCCAAGTTCGTCGGCTTTCCGACGACGCTCCTCATCGATCGTTCGGGAAAGCCCCGGATGCTCATCACCGAGAACTCCGAGGGCACCCTGGGCACGCTCGACGATGCCATCGCCGTCCTGCTGGCCGAGCCGTCCGCCGGGACGGCCAAGACGGACAAGCCCGAGCCGACCCGACCACGCTGACATGGCGGATCCGGCTTCGATAGCCCGAATCCGCGGGCGGGATCCGGATCGCACCCCGCGTCGTCGTCGGCATAACGATCAAGGTCCGCCCAGGGCCCGCAAAGGGCTTCTTTCTCGACGTGCCGGAGAGCCGCCCTTGACGGCGAGTTGCTTTTTGGCAACATTGAGCACCTTTCTGAAACGCTTCTTGCAATCGGTGCGGCAGCGCCTTAGTTTATTGATCGTTTTTCAATCCACCGGGCCGATGGTCGGCCGATCCGTTGACCGTCGTGTGCTGACGTGTCGGATATCTTGCCGAACGTCTCGTCATCATGATGGAAAGTCTGATTGCGAGCAGGATCTTCCCGATCGTCACCGTTTGCTGTGGTCAAGGATATGGAAACCCCTCATATCACAGGCAGGTGAGCCTTATGAGAAAGCGCAGTCTGCTCCATCTCGTCGCGCTGGTAGCGATCGCCCTGTCCACGGCGATCCATCCGAGCACGGCGGAGGCCAGTTCGACCATCTACGTCGCCGGCACCGGCAACGAATTCGGCACGCTTGACTTGACGACCGGAGTCGCTACGGTGCCCAACATTCTCAATCTTCCCGGTGGTCCCACGAGTGATCTCATGTTCGCAATGGGATTCTCGTCCGGCAACCTCTACGGCCTGGATTCTTCGACGCCGAGCGCCAACCTCTATCAGATCAACCCCAGCAATGGCGCACTCGGCGCCCCGTCCGCCGTCGGTCAAACCGCCATCGGAGGCACCACGGACAACGCCGGAACGATGTTCGTGGTCAGCCAGGAGATCAATACTTCGGTCTTCTACACGCTGAATCCACCGTCGGCCACGCCGGTCACGCCGCCCGGACCGCAACCGACCGGTCTCTTCCTGCCGGAAGGCCTGGTGGCTGTCACCGCGAGCGGGAGCGCCGTCTATGCGACTGCCCTGAACAGTAACACCGGGCTCGTCGATCTGTACAGCATCAATGAAACAACGGGCGTGGCGACGGACATCGGGCCGACGTCGGACCCCACCGGTGCGAACTTCATTCCCATTACCGGCCTGTTCGTCAACGGCACACTCTACGGGTTCGACGCAAACAACGATATCGTCACCATCAACACCTCCACCGGCGCGGTCACGCTGGTCGGGACAGTAACGGGGCTAGGCTCTGGAGATTACCTCACCGCCGTGGCCGCACAATCGATTCCGGAGCCGTCGAGCGTGGTCCTGGGGCTGATCGCGGCCGCCGCGGTGGGATCGGTGGGCCTGGTCCGCAGGAAGCCCTCGACGACGAATGCGTGACCGCGTGGCCTATAGACGCTCCAACGCCGCGGGGGGTGAGGTCGAACTCGCCGCCCCGTGGGCTGAGGCGCACCCCGACCTGCCAGAGCAGGTCTGGCTGGTGCTTGGCCAGCAGGTACTTCATCACGACCAAGTCAGAGGGGGCATGCCGGCGTCCTGGAAGACGACGCAGAGACGCGCCACAGGGACGGCGCGTTGGCGCGTCCCAGACCTCGATCAGGCCGTGCGGACGGCGCGGGATTACGTGACAATGAGCCGGCAGGCGATGGTGCCCGGCTCGCCCGGGGATCTGTCTTCCCTGTTGCGGGGCAGCTTCAGTCAGCCGTTCTTTGCGTAGCGATAGCGGAGAGGTTTGGCATCCGGCATCCCCACATCGCCAGGCGCGCGGAGAGAAGGACCTCGGTTCATCCCACCTCCCTCTTCAACCACCTCATCACCCTCATACACATCAAGCGCGAGGCGCCGCTCGGGCGCACCTCGAAGGGGCTTGCCAGGGCGACTCTGTATGGTGGAGTGGTCGATGACGCTCGTGCTCGAAAACCTCGTTCCGATCTCGGCGGATCGGGTTCGCTGTCGGATCCTTCGTGAAGGGATCTCTTCAGAATTCACGGTCCGCTTCACCCAGCTTGACGAAGGCATTCGCGGGCTGGAGTACGAAGGGATGTCACCGAAGGAAACCCGCGATCTTTCCGATCGTGATGAGTTCAAGGCGACTCATGAGGACGCTCTGGGCGTACGCGGACGGCGCGACGGTAACACTGCCCCAGCGATTTGATGCAGACCCGGCGATGGGAGTAGGACGTTCTGATCAGACCGTGAGGAGGAGGGGGGTAAGAACGGGGGTATAGGGGGCCCCGTCGGGTGTGATGGTTCAGCGTAAGCTGGAGAGACCGGGGTCATGAGAGAAGGGTGAGGTTCAACAACGACGCCCTCGGCCCCCTTCAATAGACGCTCCACCTCCGCGGCGGAGTCAGCTCGAATTTGCCAGCCGGCGGGCTGAAGCGCACCCCGACCTGCCAGAGCAGGTCTGGCTGGTGCTTGGCCAGCAGGTACTTCATCACCACCTCGTCGGAGGGGGGCATGCCGGGGTCCTGGAAGACGACGCAGAGACGCGCCAGGGGACGGCGCGTCTGCGCTTCCCAGACCTCGATCAGGCCGTGCGGACGGCGCGGGATGCGGTAATACTTGTCGCCGTGCTTGACGGTCAGGCAGTCGAACTGGCAGAACTCGTGGAACTCCTTGGGCTCGACCACGTCGCGCACCAACTCGGCGGCGACCAGCTCGGGCACGCCCCGCTGGTAGGCCGAGACGTCCAGGCTCATCGGCTCGTCCTCGCGGGTGGGCTGAGGCGAGCTCTTGCCCTCGATCACCCGGAAGATCTCCGCCGCCACGAGCCTCGCGTAGCCGGCCCGCAAGGCCGGGCTGGAGATCACCAGTTGGGGGAATGAGGCCGCCGTGCGGACGACCTCGTGGGCGAAGGCGCCCGCCTCGCGCTGGAGCTTCTCCATCCAGTAGCGCGGCATCTTCGACCGATCGCTCTCGGCGTAGCGGAAGCAGAGCGGCCCGACGTCGGGGATCCGCAAGTCGGTCTCACCCCCTTCGCGACGGAGCGTCCGCAGCACCGAGTCATACGCCGACTCGCCGCGGACGAACCGCTCGGCCGCCTCGATGTGCCCCGCGCTCTTGACCCGCACCACCCGGTAGCTCGGCCGGGCCTGGAAGATCACCTCGCGCGCCTGCCGGTCGTCGCGGCTCCGCTCGTCCCGGACCTCGATCTCCCAGCGTAAGTAACCCGTACGGATCATGTTCTCGCCCGGCGGACCATGGACGCGAATCGCCTGGCCAAGCCCCCTCGGCTCGGCGGCTCGTATCGAGCCTCGCCCTCCCGAAGGACTCGGAGTTCATGAAAGAATCGGATGGCGAATTCCAGATTCCGAATTCCGATATCTTAAATCGTTGAATCCTGAGAGTTCACATCCATTCGGAATTTGAAATCCGGGATCCGGAATCGATGATCTCGGCCCCTCAACCGCCCTGGATCGCCGGCACGATCAGGATCTCGGCGGCCGTCCGGTCGAACTGGCGGATCGGCGTCGTCCGGCCCGGGCCGTCGAGCCGGAACGCCAGCCGCCCGCCCGTGAAATTCTCGGCAAATGCCGTCTCCGCCGCCGCGATCGTCTCCGGCCGATCCTTGTCCCACTCGGCCAAGGTCAGGTCGCCATGTCCCGTCTTCAAGAGCCGCAGTTTCGCCATGACCGAGCACTCCCTTCGACTCCGTCCCGGAGCGGAACCCGTCCCGCTCGGGAAATTCCGTCCCTTCCGATCCCGATGCCGATTCTAGTCGCGGCCGCGCGCCGAGGCTACCAAAGAAACGGAGGAAACCGGGGATTGCCGTCACCCGCCACCCCGGCCGCCATGCGCATCCCTCTGGGCGAACAGCCCTTCCGGTCAGGATTGGGCCGCGCTCGCCGCCTTGGCCTGCTTCCGCACCTTCTCCGGCTTGGGGCGGCGCTTGCCGAACGTGCCCCGGAAGATCTTGCCCCGCTTCGACCGCCGATCACCCTTGCCCATGAATGCAACCCCCTAAACTCACCACGATTCACCGATCAATCGCCGCCAGCGCTCTTGAGTTTCCAATCCTACACGATTAGGATGGATTGGGTCACTGACGTTTGTCGTTTTCGCGACACGTCCCACGTCCCGGCGGGAGGAGATCCGAAGATGCCCCGTCGTCGCTTGATGGTGCGGGCGGCATCGGCCGCGGTCTTACTGCTTGCCGCGGGCTGTCAGCGCCGCGTCGAGCCGGTCAGCACCACGGTCCGCCCGGCCGCCGATCAGACGGTCCAGTCAGCACCGGCGCCGGCGGCTCGACAGGCCGCGACACCGCCCGGCCTGCCCGCCAAGCCGGCCGTGACGATCTCTCCCGAGGCGTTCACGATAACGGCAGACGATGCCGGTTTGCAACTCCTGGCGACCGATGCGGTCGAGCCGTCGCGCGATCGGACGGCCCAGGTGACGTGGACGACCGAGCCGCCGGGGGTGGCGGCCATCGAGCCCGGTGGGTATCTCCGCCCGCTGGGTGCGGGCGTCGTGACGGTCAAGGCGGCCCTCCTGGGGGCCAGCGACGCGCCGCCGGCCGAGGCGAAGGTGACGATCGCGCCGCGGTCGCCCCGGCCCTGGGATTTCGGCGAGGACGTCGTGCCGATCCTGACCCGGCTGGGATGCAACACCGGCTCGTGCCACGGGCGGCTGGAGGGGCAGAACGGCTTCCACCTCTCGCTGTTTGGCTACGATCCGGCGGGCGACTACCAGGCCGTGGCGCGCGACGGCGGCCAGCGGCGGCTCTCGCGGATGGCGCCCGAGGAGAGCCTCTTCCTGGTCAAGGCGAGCGGCCAGGCCCCGCACGGCGGCGGCCGTCGGCTGACGATCGGCTCTCCCGAATATCAGACACTGCTGGCCTGGGTCCGCGAAGGCGCCCCCGAGCATCGCGGCGGATCGCACGGGGCGGTGACCGGCGTCCGCATCGAGCCCGAAGGGGCCATCCGGCTCGGTGGGCCCGGTACGCGGCAGCTCCGCGTCGTCGCCCGATACGCCGACGGCCACGCCCGCGACGTCACCCGGCTGGCCTCGTTCAAATTGAACGACGACGCGGCCGCGTCGGTCACCCCGCAGGGCTCCGTCAGCCTCCTCCGCCGCGCCGAGGTCGACCTGATCGTCCGCTACGAGTCGCATGTGCTGAGCACGCGGCTCTCGACGGTCATCAATCCCGATCTGGCCTTCGACTTCTCCAAGGTCAAGCGGCGCAATTTCATCGACGACGAGCTGTTCAAGCGGCTGGAGGCCCTGAAGGTACCCGCCAGCCCGCCGGCCGGCGACGCCGCGTTCCTCCGCCGGATCTCGCTCCACCTGACCGGCGAGCAGCCGTTGCCCGACGACGTCCGCTCGTTCCTGGCGGACAAGGACCCGGATAAACGGGGCAAGCTGATCGACCGGCTGCTCAAGAAGAAGGAGTTCATCCTGTTCTGGAGGATCAAGCTGGGCGATCTGCTCCAGATCAGCAGCGCGAGGCAGGGGACCGGGGCCCCGCGCTACCAGGCGTGGATCGACCGCTGCCTCGACGAGAATCGGCCGTGGGACGTCGTGGTCCGGACGCTCTTGACGGCCGTCGGCGATCCGCTCGATGTGGAGACGGGCGGGCCGGTCAATTACGTGATGGACACCACGATGCCCAACGAGCAGGCCGAGCTGACGGCGCAGCGGTTCCTGGGCCTGCGAATGCGGTGCGCCCAGTGCCACGATCACCCGTTCGACGTCTGGACCCAGGATGCCTACTACGGCTTCGCGTCCTTCTTCGCCAAGGTCCAGCGCAACGCCGGCGCCCCCGGCATGATGATGGGCCGCGAGCGAGTGACGATCAATCCCAAGGGCGAGGTCGTCCACCTGCGGACAAAGAAACGGGCCGATCCGCGGCTGCTCGACGGCAAGGCCGTCAAGGTGCCCGAGATTGAGGACCCGCGCAAGGCGCTGGCCGCCTGGGTGACCGCGCCGGACAATCCCTACTTCGCCCGGGCGATGGCCAACTGGGTCTGGGCCCAGCTCTTCGGTAAGGGCGTGGTCGACCCGCCCGACGACATGAGCCGGTCCAACCCGCCGGTCCATCCGGAGCTGCTCGACGCGCTGGCGCGCCATTTCGTCGAGCACAAGTACGACCTCCGCGACCTGATCCGGACCGTCGTGACCTCCGAGGCTTACGGCCTCTCGTCGGCGACGGTGCCGGGTAACGAGAAGGACACCCGGCTGTTCTCGCACCGCTGGCCCCGCCCGCTGACGGCGCACCAGATGGCCGACGCGCTGGCGCAGGCGACCGACGTACCGAACGCCTTCGCCAACGACGGGCGCCGGGGGAGAGGTTCGGCCCGCCGCGCCATCCAGGTCCCCGACCCGAGCACGGGCAGCCCGATTCTCGACGCCTTCGGCCGGTGCTCGCGGACCGCCGCGTGCGCCGCCAGCCCCGCGCCGACCTTGAGCCTGGGCCAGTCGTTGCTCCTCATCGGCGGCGGCGTCATCCAGGACAAGGTCTCCAGCCTCAACGGCTATCTGACCAGCGCGCTGAAGCTCGACCTCGAGCCCGAAGAGCTGGTCGAGAACCTCTATTATCGGACCGTCTGCCGGCCCCCGACCGCCGAGGAGCTCTCCCGATGGTCGGCGGAGCTGAAACACGCCTCCTCGAAGGCCGAGGCGGCCGAAGACCTCTTCTGGGCCCTGCTGAACTCGCGGGAGTTTGCATTCAATCATTGATTCGTAGGGTGGGCTCTGCCCACCAATGCCAGCCATCTCGACCAGGGGTTTTGTAGGGTGGGCATTGCCCACCGATCCGAGGCCATCACCGGTGGGCAGAGCCCACCCTACAAGGAGCCATCCGATGTCCGGGCGATCGAACGAACAGCCACGTCTGTGCGGTGGCCCGAGCCGTCGCGAGGTGCTCCGGGTCGGCTCGCTGGGTTTCCTGGGTCTGGGGCTGGACGAGTGGTTCCGGCTGCGGGCGCGGGCGGGCGCGAGTCCGGGGGGACGCGGCCCCGCGAAGGCCAGGGCCAAGAACTGCATCCTGATCTGGCTGGCCGGCGGTCCGTCGCACCTGGACACGTTCGACCCGAAGCCGAAGGCGCCGGCCGACGTGCGGGGCGAGTTCAAGCCGATCCCGACCTCGGTGCCGGGTCTGCAGATCAGCGAGGTGCTGCCGAACCTGGCGAAGGTCATGAACCGGGTGACGCTGATCCGCAGCATGACCTCGCCGGAATCCGATCACGGGCGGGCCTCGACGCACCTGCTGACGGGGTATCGCCCTTCGCCGGCCATCGAGTATCCCGGCTATGGCAGTGCGGTCGCCAAGGCGCGGGAAGCGAAGCGAGGGATGCTGCCGCCCTACGTGGCGGTCCCCGACGCCCCGATCGCCGGCTTGAGCGGCTACCTCAGCCCGGCGTACGACCCGTTCGCCGCCATGGGGGATCCCAACCAGGCCGGTTTCCGGGTCAAGAACCTGACCCCGCCCGACCGCGTGACGCTGGCGCGCCTCTTGCGGCGTCGCGACATGGTCAAGGCGCTCGATGAATTCGCCCATGACGTCCCGCCGACGTCGCTGACGACCAGCCGCGACCAGTTCTCCGAGCAGGCCTATTCGCTCCTCACTTCGAGCGCGGCGCAGGCCGCATTCCGGATGGACGAGGAGAAAGACGCCATCCGCGACAGGTACGGGCGGACCACGGTCGGGCAGTCGTGCCTGCTGGCCCGCCGCCTGGTCGAAGCGGGCGTGTCGTTCGTGACGATCAACGACCGCGGGACCGGCATGCTCGGCTGGGACACGCACGCCCAGAATTTCCCGACGATCAAAAACAACCTGGCGCCGCCGCTGGACAAGGGGGTCGCCGCCCTGGTTCAGGACCTCACCGAGCGCGCGCTCATCGACGACACCCTGGTCGTGATGATGGGCGAGTTCGGCCGGACCCCCAAGATCAACGGCAACGCCGGCCGCGACCACCACGGGCGGGCCAACAGCATCCTGATCTTCGGGGCGGGCATCCCCGCCGGACTGGTCATCGGCCGCACCGACCCGACCGGCGACGCACCCGTCGATCGCCCCTTCACCCCAGCCGACCTGGCCTGGGTGCTCTACCACAAGCTCGGGATCGACCCCGACACCACGCGTTTCGAATCGCCCGACGGCCGGCCCACCCGCCTGGTTGACGGGGCCAGCCCGCCGCGCGAATTGGTGTGAAGCGTCTCATCGGCCTCGCCTGCGCCGGGCCGGTCCGGGCGGGTGGCATGCCCACGTCCGCGTGGGCTTGGGTTCGCCGCTGCGCTGTCCGCCCGGGTTATCGGGAATAGTGCGCCTATGTCGAGGTGGGCATGGGTTCGCGTCCGGTTCGAGTTCCAAGCCCACGCGGACGTGGGCATGCCACCCGAGACCCCGACCTGACGCGCCCCATTTGCCGGTGGACTCTTGATTCCTGAAGGCTTTGTGGTAAGTCTGAGTAGAATGCTGGACTCTCGTCTCCGTCGGTCTTTCCCCAGATTCTGCTGAATTGTTCGAGAAGCCTGCGTGCGGGACTGGCCCTCGATCTGGTAGAATATCTGCCATCGATAAGGTTCCCGTTCTCGCCAGGAGTTTACCCGCGATGTCGCAAGGTCCTCGCCGTCATCTCCGCCTCGAAAATGTTGACGGAGTGACCGTCGTCAGCTTCGTCGAGTCCAAGATCGTGACCGAGGAGAACATCCAGGAGGTCGGCGACCAGCTCTATAGCCTGGTTGAGGACGAAGGCCACAAGAGCCTCCTGCTGAACTTCGGCAACGTTCAGTATCTCTCCAGCGCCGCGCTTGGCAAGCTGATCAACCTCAAGAAGAAGGTGGCCGCGGTCAAAGGGAAGCTCAAGCTCTGTTGCATCCACCCCGATCTCCTCGAGGTCTTCCGAATCACCCGGCTCGACCAGGTCTTCGAGATCTATGCCGACGAGCAAGCGGCCCTCGACAAATTCTGATCGGCGACCGGATTCCGCGCCCGGCACGAACTGAGCGCTCGCTCGCTCGTCTGCGTAACGCGCGCGGATCCTGGCGGCTGGTCGCGTGAGAAGGCGGGCCGGACGTCAACACGTGCGCCCTAATTGCCGCCGCGTACCATTTCATTCATGGCTGACCCGTCCCTGACCCCCATGATGCAGCAGTATCGCGAGCTCAAGGCCCGCGATCCCGACGCGCTCCTGCTGTTCCGCATGGGTGATTTCTACGAGATGTTCGGCGAGGACG
The DNA here is from genome assembly GCA_963815795.1 of uncultured Planctomycetota bacterium. Classification (GTDB taxonomy): domain Bacteria; phylum Planctomycetota; class Planctomycetia; order Isosphaerales; family Isosphaeraceae; genus JAKAUH01. The sequence continues at coordinate 1,694,462 of CAWFIC010000019.1, forward strand.
CCGAGCGCGCCGCGGCTTTGCTGGGGCTGGCGCTGACGTCCCGCGACAAGGACAAGGGCGCCGACGCCCTGCCGATGGCCGGGTTCCCCCACCCGGCGCTCGAATCGTACCTGGCCAAGATCGTCCAGGCGGGCCTCCGCGCGGCGGTCTGCGAGCAGGTCGAGGACGCCCGGTTCGCCAAGGGCCTGGTCAAGCGGGAAGTCGTCCGGGTCGTCACGCCCGGGACGCTGACCGACGACGAATTGCTCGACCCCAAGACGGCCAACTACCTGGCGGCGGTGGTCGAGATCGGCGGCAAACTCGGCCTGGCCTGGGTCGAGCTCTCGACCGGGCGCTTCTCGCTGACCGGACTGCTGCGGAACGAACTGATCGACGAGATCGCCCGGCTCAACCCGGCCGAAATCCTGATCTCCGAATTGAGCCTCGATGCGCCGTGGGTCCGGATGCTCCGGGGCCAGCCGGTCGGCGCGGTGACGGTGCGCCCCTCGTGGGACTTCCAGCCCGAGCAGGCCCGCAAGACGCTTTACGACCAGTTCGGCACCACGACTCTGGCCGGCTTCGGGATCGACGACCGCGCCCCGGAGGTTCAGGCCGCCGGCGCGCTGATGGCCTACTTGCGCGAGACCCAGAAGACCGCCCTGCCTCATATCACCCGCCTGGTCCCCTATCGCCGCGCCGACACCATGGCGCTGGACGAGATGACCCGACGCAGCCTCGAGCTGGTGCGCACCCTCCGCGAGGGGAAGCGCGACGGTTCGCTCTTGAGCGTGATCGACTGCACCGCCACGCCGATGGGCGCGCGGCTGCTCGCGGAGTGGTTGACCTCGCCGTTGACCTCGCCCGAGCTGATCGGCGAGCGCCTGGATGCGGTCGAGGAGTTGTTGAACCAGTCGATCCTCCGCGGCGACCTGCGGACGATGCTCAGCCAGTCGTACGACCTCGAGCGGCTGGCGGCGCGGGTCGGGACCGGGCGGGCGACGCCCCGTGACCTCGGGGCCCTCGCCCGGACGCTGGCCCTCCTCCCCAAGATCAAGGCCCGGCTCACCGCCCGGGTCTCGAATCGGCTCAACCAGCTCGAATCGGCGCTGGAGCTCTGCCCGGAGATCCGCGCCGAGATCGAGGCGGCGCTGGTCGACGACCCGCCCCTGGCGGTGAAGGAGGGCGGGCTGATTCGCGACGGCTATCATTCCGAGCTTGATGAGCTGCGCGCCGCGGCCCGCGGGGGCAAGTCGTGGATCGCCAAGTTCCAGACCGAGCAGATCCGCCGCACCGGGATCCCCAGCCTGAAGGTCGGCTATAACAAGGTCTTCGGCTACTACATCGAGATCACACACGCCCAGGCCCAGGCCCGCGGCGCGAACATCCCGGGCGACTACGTCCGCAAGCAGACGGTCAAGAACGCCGAGCGGTACATCACGCCCGAGCTGAAGGAGTACGAGGACAAGGTCACGCGGGCCGAGGAGCGGGGCAACGAGCTGGAATACGAGCTGTACAGCACGTTGCGCGACCGGGTCTCGGCCGAGGCGCCGCGATTGATCCAGGCCGGCGCGGTGCTGGCGCAGCTCGACACCTTGACGGCGCTGGCCGAACTGGCCGCGCGGCACGGCTACTGCCGCCCCGAGATCGTCGCCGGGCCGGTCTTCGAGGTCGAGGCCGGCCGGCATCCGGTGCTCGACGCGATCATGCGGCCGGGCGATTTCGTCCCGAATGATGTCCGACTCGTACCCGACGAGGCGAAGATCCTGCTGATCACCGGCCCGAACATGGCCGGCAAGAGCACGTACATCCGCCAGGTCGCGCTGATCGCGGTGCTGGCCCAGATCGGCGGCTTCGTCCCGGCCCGTCGGGCGCGGATCGGGATCGTCGACCGGCTGTTCGCCCGGGTCGGCGCCACCGACGAGCTGAGCCGCGGCCAAAGCACGTTCATGGTCGAGATGACCGAGACGGCGAACATCCTGCACAACGCCACGCCGAAGAGCCTGGTGATCCTCGACGAGATCGGCCGCGGGACCAGCACGTTCGACGGCATCTCGCTGGCCTGGGCGATCACCGAGCACATCCACGACGGGATCGGCTGCCGCACGCTGTTCGCCACGCACTACCACGAGCTGGTGGAGCTGGAGAAGACCAAGCCGCGGCTTCGCAACGCGAACGTCGCGGTGCGCGAGAACGAGGGGGAGATCGTGTTCCTGCACCGGATCGTGCCGGGCGGGGCCGACCAGAGCTATGGCATCCACGTCGCCCGGCTGGCGGGCGTGCCGGCCCCGGTGCTGGAGCGCGCCCGCGAGATCCTCAAGTTCCTCGAGAAGCAGCACGGCCCCGACCCGGGACCCGGCGGGACTGCCCCCGAGGGCCCGATCCGCCGCAAGGTCAAGACCGGCCGGGCCCTCTCCGGCAGCCTCTTCGCCGCCCTGCCCGACCCGCTCCTGGTCGAGCTCCACCAGGTTGACCCCGCGAGCCTGACGCCCGAGCAGTCCCTCGACCTGGTCAAGCGGCTGCGCGAACTGGCGGGGTGAGTCCATTCCGGCGAGTTTGCCCCGGCCTGCTGCGGCATCCCGGAGCGGCCCGCACGCCCCCCGCGAGGGCGAGCCTTCGTGCGAGCCGAAATCGGCGACGGGCTGAGATCGCTGGACCTGACCGTTGTGCGCCGGCCGGTTGGCTTATGCCGCTCGATCTCCACCCCGGCGAGCCGGCGTGATGATGACGGCCGTCGGCGACTACGGCGTCTCGGGCGGGGCCGACGGTCCGGCCAGATGGCGACGGTCCGGCCAGGCCCGGACCGAGCGGTCACCGGCCGGGCGAATGAACGAGGAGGCGGGTCTGCCTCCCCGACCGATCGGAGATCGGTTGAATCGGCTCCCGACCCGTTTGATCCGGCCCAAGGCCGAAGGGCACGCTGATGCCGGTCAGGAGGTCGCAGGCAACGGAGAGTGCGTCGCCGGGCGGATCACGAGGTACCGGCCTTGAGCAACCGCACAATCCGGGCACGAACCTTGGTTGCCCGGGACGGCCGCCGCTTGCATCCAGGTCCGCCTCATTGTGTGTCGGGAAAGATCCGTGCCTCTCGACATCGTCTCTTACACTTGCTAGAGTCAAGACGCCCCTCATCAAATCTGGCCAGAAAACCCGTCCAAAGTGGAAGAACTGCATGTGCCAGAAGGTCCGCTCTCATCGTCGGTCTTGTGCCCCCGGAATTGCCACCCTCCTGTTGCTCAGCACGAGCGGGACCGCGGATGCGCAGCGGAGTTCCCCGAGCACGCCCGGTAACGCCGGAGCCCCACCCCTTGCGCGGGCGGTGAAGGCGGATGGCGATCGGCGGATCCCCACCCAGGCGGATCTGCGGAAGATGGCGGGTGACGATATTCAATCCGGTTCGGTCAGCGATTCTCCCGTGAGGATTCGGGTTGTTAACAACCGCTATCTCCGCGTGGACTATCCAAAGGTCGAGTTCCAAGTCTCGCAACCAATCGGTCGTGGCAGCCCCGATGCCGGTGTGTCTGAAGGGGTAGGAATGGTTCTCACTCGCCTCTACCGGAGGCAGTGCGAGGTGGAATCAATACGCCGTTCCCGCTTGGAGGACTCGGAGCAAGCGCTCGGGGGATCCGTCCTGGAGCGGGCCGAACGGGAGATTGCAAAGGCCCTGGACGAACTCGCCGCGCATGGACCGCGAGCCGTCCTCGCGCTCCCCCTGGATCTGCGATTCCATCTGGAGGTGTTCCAAAGTCTCGGACTCGACCAACTCGCCGGACTAGCAGTGTACGGGCCGCAAGCCCTGTCCAACGCGGTCCGCTGGGACCTCCATATAAGAGAAATCTACGAAGATGCCTTGATGACTTATGCCGTGGGCCGAAGGCTCCGATATGTCCCGAATCTCCTCGTGGTCAAGAGAGGGTTGACCGTGCGCGAATTGAAGGAACTGGCCGACGATACCCTAGGGTGCGGGAGTGTACGGGCAATGCCCCCGGTGGTATCGACGCCGGGTGGGGGCGTTCTGCGATGGACGCCGGCGAGGGTCGTTGTGGAGCAGGGGTTCCTCGTCGATGGGGGAGATCGGGATATCAAATCCGCCTTCCTTTGGATCTTCAAACGACAGTGCGAAGTCGAGGTGATTCGTCGATCTCAGGCCCACGACCCGGGACTGGCCTTCTTGAGTCCGGTCCTGGGGCGGGTCGAAGAGGAGATTGGGACAGCCCTCGCAAACCACCTCCAGCAGGGGACCTCAGCGGATGCGGCGCGCTGGACCCTCCGTGTCGGGCAGATGATCGATGACGCGGTCCGGGCACACGCCGCCAAGGCGGGGCTGCGCTTGGAATATCGTTTCTCACAGTTCACGGCGCCCGACTTCGGAGGAGCCGAACCCGGTGGGAGCTCTTATGCGCCGATCAACCTTTCCTTCAAGGTAAGGTTGACGACGCTGGACGGCAAAGGGACGATCCTTCTGGCGCCGTGGCTCGATTGGCGCCTCTCCGTCCTCCATAACGGAGGGAATGCCCGGGATACCGTCTTCTTACAGATCGCCCCAGGGACGGAGCTCAACCTTGTGGGAGTGTACATTTATCAGATCAGAGACTCTTCCGGTCGTACGAGCGAGCCCAGACGGGCGAGGATCTCGTCCGGCGGCGAACACCGCTTACCCTGATCGACGGGACGGCGGGACACCCGGGCGCGTATTCTTCCCGCTCGACCGGAAACGCGGCGACCTCCGTCGTCCGGGATGGAGTTGCGTGTCATTTGCGGCGAGGGAGCGGGTAGCCATAGGGGGCGAAGACCATGGCCGGCGAGAACGAGGACGTCCCGAAATCGAGTTCAGTCCTGGGTCCGTTCCGGGCCTTCCTGGACGAGTACCGCACGCTGCTGGCGGCGATGGCGGGCATCGGGGCAACGGCGGCCGTGACTTCCACGGTGACGGCGCTCGGCCCTCCCTGGCCATCGCGCGGGGGGGTCGCGGCCCTGACGGCGATCACGTCGATGGTGCTCCTCGCCTGGACGTTTCTGTCGGCGCGGCACCACCCAAAGAGTTGGTATCTTCGGCGGATGAAGATCGCCGTCGCCTCCACGGCCGTGTTCGCTGCGGCGTATTTCCTGCTGTGGTCCTCGGTGATCTACGAGACCCCGAAGGGTGCGGTGGTAGGAGGCTTCTCCCTCCGTCACGACGTCCAATTAGTGATGGATCAGGACGGCCTTACCGCCGACCAGTTGCTCAGCGGAGCGGAATCCGACCCAGAGAGCGTCTGGGACCGCGGCTCCATCGCGCGGGCCCGAGTGGCCGTGCTCGCAGGATGGGTCGCGTTTTTCGGCAGCGTCTCGGTCGTCCTGTCTATGCTCCCCTTGGCCTTGGAGGCTCAACACGCCATCCAGGGACCGGTGGGTTGGGGGAGTCGCGCGAGGTCGGACGAACGGGAGGGCGATGGGGAGAGCCATCCCATGGACACGGTTCGACCCTGACATCCGGCGATGATCCCCAAAAACGCATCCTCCCACCAGAACGGGTCGATACACGAGACGCCGCGCCGGAATGCGGCCTTCGGGTCGTACGTTGCCAGAATCCCCAGGGATACGTACCCTAGGGGGTCCACGCCGATCGGGTCCGCCGGGCTCCGGCGGCCGGCCGCCGCCGGGGCGGCCCGCGAGTGAGGTCGAGATCCACGCCGGGTAGTTCCCTCCGATGATCCGCTATTTCCTTGTCCTGGCCGTCACCGGCGGATCGCTCCTGATCGCCGACATGGTGCTCGGATTCGTGGCCGCCTCCGAGGCCCCCGGCCCACACGCGGTCGGCCGGGCCGTCCACCTGCTCTTCTCGCTCCTGACGGTCGTGGTGCTCCTGGGCATCCACTCGATCGTCTACACCTACTTCATGGCCACCGGCAAGTGGGCCAAGGAAGTCGTGCGGGTCTATCAGCTTCCGGACTGGTTCTTCGCCCAGGCCAAGCGGAACAAGCGCCGGGCGTTCCGGTTCGTCATGGGGAGCATGACGGCCATCGCCATCGCGGCCTGGCTGGGCGGCGCCGCCGATACCCTCGGCAAGGCCTATGGGACCTGGCACCTGGCCGCCGCGGCGCTGGCCGTGGCCTTCAACCTCGGCTCCTTCGTCGTGGAGTACGCCGCGATCGTCGGCCACGCCCGGCTGCTCGCCGATCTGAAGAACGAGGCCGATCGATTGCGCGAGGAGCGATACGGATCCGGGTTGGTGACGGAACAGGGGGCGGTCGTCGATGGCCAGAATTGAGATCGCCGTCGCAGGGGCTCCGTCCCTCGACCGATTCTGACCTCGGGGTGAAGTCATGTAGGTGCTCTGCGAGCACCGGACTCGCCTCGGAATCGGGGGATCGGTGCTCGCAGAGCACCCGACCAGGGTCTTCTTACACAGCCGCCGGGGAATCTCCGAATGTCGCCGCTGGGGGTCGTGGTCTTGATCGTGCTGGTGGACCTGCTCGGGTTCTCCGTGGTGATGCCGCTCCTGGCGCCGTTCGCCAAGCATTACGGGTTCCGCGAGTGGCAGATCGGCCTCTTGTTCTCGGCCTATCCGATGTGTCAGCTCGTGGCCGGGCCGATCCTGGGGCGGCTGAGCGACCGATACGGCCGCCGTCCGCTCTTGATCTTCAGCCAGGCGGGGACCGCGGCGTCGTTCCTGATCCTGGGGCTGTCTCGCGAGTTCTGGGTGATGCTGCTGGCGCGGATGCTCGACGGCGCCTCCGGCGGGAACATCCTGGTCGCCCAGGCGTACGTGGCCGACGTGACCAAGCCCGAGGACCGCGCCCGCGGCATGGGCCTGATCGGGATGGCATTCGGCCTCGGGTTCGTGCTCGGTCCGCTGTTAGGGGGGTTGTTGCTGAGCCTGCCGATGGCCGACGAGTGGCGGCTCCGCCTCCCCTTCCTGGTCGCGGCGGGCTTCTCGACGATCGCCTGGATCCTCGTCCTGACCCGTCTGCCGGAGTCGCTGCCGCGCGACGTCACGCCTCGTCAGGCGACGCAGGTCGTGAGCCGGCGGGGGATCGTCGACCTGATCCGGCTCCCCGCGGTCGGCCCGCTCGTGCTGGTCGGCTCGCTCGGCGTGCTGGCTTTCGCCATGTTCGAGGGGACGTTCGCGTTGTACCTGGGCGACCGCTTCGGCTGGGACGCGCGATCGGCGGCGTTCGCTTTCGCCGCGATGGGGTTCCTGAGCGCCGCCGTGCAGGGCGGGCTGATCCGTCGCATCGTCCCCCGGTTGGGCGAGCCGCGGCTGATCGTCGCCGGGCTCGTGCTAGCCGCCTCCGGGTTCGCCGGACTCGCCCTGGCCGGGCGGATCCCGATGCTGGTCGCCGCGATGACCCTGCTGGCCGTCGGCCAGGGATTGTTGAGCCCGTCGGCCTCGGGCCTGCTCTCGCGGACCACCCCGGAGACCGAGCAAGGCGCCGTCCTCGGCACGTACAGCTCGGCGCAGACGCTCGCCCGGATGATCAGCTACTCGACCTCGAACATCCTCCTCGGCCGAGTCTCGACCGCCGCGCCGTACTGGAGTGCCTTCGGTATCGACCTGATCGCCCTGTCGGCCGCTGGCGTCATCGCGGCCAGGATCGGCCACGATCTGCCGCCTCGCGAGCTGCCCGCCGCCGAGGCCGGCCTCCACCAGCCGATGAGGAGATGACCCTCAGGGCAGGTCGCGATCGAGGTAGCCGCCGACGCGCAACGGGTCAGTATAAGCGTAGCGGGTCATGATCTTGACGACCTGGTCGCGGTAGGCGTTGAGGATCCGCACGGCCTCCACGAGGGCCTCGGGCCGCGCGGCGAGCAACTGCCCGGTGAGGTCGTGGCGGATTTGCTTGGCTTTCGGGTCCTCGTTGGTCATGAGGGCGTAGAGGCGTCGCGCCCCGTCGTGCTCCTGGATGGGCCACTTCTCGGCCAGGTGACGCGCGGCGGCCATGAGTCCCTCGGGGTCGGACCGGGACCAGGCGAGGACATCCGGGTTCACCGCCAGCCGGTGGACCTTGACCCGCAGGGGGTGCCCGTTCCGGTCGTAATCCGCGAGTAGCCCGTCGCCCCAGAGGCGGCCCAACCAGGGGACGAATCGGCGGACCCACGCCGGGGCCGCGGCCGGATCCGGCCGGCTGCGATCGGGGGCATCGAGCAGGAGCTCCAGCGCCCAGGCCCGCGAGACCGCCACCGGGTCGCAGACGCTGAGCACCCTCGCCCCGTCGAGCTGGCGCGGCGTGCTGGCGTACCAGGGGCGCATCCCGAATAACAGCCGCGTGAACGCCGACGCCTTGGAATCCTGCGTCAGGAGCCAGACGTAAGGGAAGGCCACGTCCGTCCGGTACAGGTTGATGTCGCCCCTCAGGATGCCCAGATTCTGCAGGTCGTGGAAGACCGGGACCGCGGTCTTGGTGTTGTCGTTGAGGAAGTCGACCTGGGCCTTCGGCGGGAGCCGCCGGTTCAAGTCCGCGATGACCGGGCCGTTGAACGCGTCGTACCAGTAAGTCAGCTCGAAGCCGCGCTCCCAGGCCCCGCGCGGGCCGCCGGTCAACTCGTTATAGTACGACAGCTCGTAAGGGTGGATCCGGACCAGCGCGACGGCCGACGGACCCAGGACCGCGCCGGCCATCGCCGTGCGCAACCAGGGGAGCGACCGAGGCAGCCGGATGATCAGGGCGAGGTTGTCGGCCAGCCAGATCGCCCCCCAACCCGCGAAGGCCGCCAGGAAGAAGAACGTCGGGAGGAACAAGCGGACCCCGTCGTGCGCCGGCGTCGGGAACATCCGGATCACGGGGAGCGTCAGGAAATGGACGAGGAAATAGACCGGAAGCCGGTCGCGAGGGTCTCGCAGGAATCCCCAGACCAGGCCGAACGCCGCGACGCCGAGGATCGCGACGGGGACCGTGATCGCCGTCAACACGAACGCATTGTGCCAGGGGAGGCTGAATGAATAGACTTGTTCAAAATAGCTGATCTGAATGGGAGGAAGCACCGCGTCCCGCCCGACGGTGAGCGTGTAGTAGTGCGTCAGGCGCGGGAGGGTCTCTCGCCACCACGCGGGGTTCCCCAGCCAGCCGACGACCGGGGCGAAGGCCAGGATCGCCGTCCAGGTCTCCAGCGCGGGCCGCTCGACTCCCCAGACCTTGCTTGCGGGGAAGAGCCGGCCGAGCCCCCGCCGAATCAGCCAGACCGCCAGCGGGATCGCCAGGATGGCTCCCGGCCAGTCGCTCGGGATCGGGACGAAGAGATTCGCGAGACGGGGCGGCGGCAGCTGCCGCTGGATGATCTGGATCTGCTGGAACGCAAGGGCCAGCGGGGCGAGCATCGCTCCAGTCGTGAGCAGGCCATCGATCCAGTCGGATCCCGACGGCTTCAGCACGGCGGGGACGAGTCGAGTGGCGGCCAGCCAGCCGAGGAGGGGGAGCAGCACCATCACCACGCCCATCTTCTCGATGAACGCCAGCCCCATCAGGACGCCGACCAGCACGCGCCATCGTCGCGCACCCGGCTCGTGCAACCCCTTCCAGAACGCCAGAGCCGTCGCCGCCCAGAGCAGGAGGCCCGGCGTATCGGTGTCGATCAGGTGCGCCTGGCCGTAGAGCCGGGGCATGAGCAAGAGCGACCCCGCCATCACGACGCCCGTCCAGACGCCGTAACGTCGCGCCAGGAAATGAAAGCCGATCGTCAGCGTCAGGGCGAATTCGATCACCGTCGCCATCCGCCGCGCCGGGATGTCCTTCATCCAATGGCCGAAGATCATGTACGCCGCCAGGTTCAACTGGCCGGCCAGCGGCGGATGGAAGTTGATCCCGTATCGGCCGTAAGGCCAGTGATACAGGAGCGTGGTCGGGTCCAGCAGCGTCCGCGCATCGTCCCAGGAGCGGACATGAGCCCACTGTTCCCACCACTGGGCCGACAGGATCTGGCTATACCGGTAGGCCGGCTCGTCCCAGGTCAGGCCCAGGTCGCCGACCGTGGGCACCAGCGCGATCAGCGCGGTCGCAAAGACGGCGAGCGTAGCGAGTCTCAATCTCCGCGTCGAAACCACCAGCTCGGGGGATGCCCGCCGCTCTCCCACGGGGCTCGTCGGACCCTGATCGCTTCCGGGCGCGGCCCCGACCGGCATCGCTGGTTCCCCGGATTCGTAGGCGACCCCGATGGTCGTTCCCCTGCCCGGCTCGGATGTGACGACGGCTCGGGCCTCAGCTTCATGCATGCTCGTGACTTCCGAACGAGGGGAAATCCGCCTCACTTCACATCATTATCGGCCCGAATCCGCCCTACAAGCAAGCGATCGTCCGCTGACTCGATCCGCCCGCTGGCCGTCTGCTGGCTGGTCGACGATTCCACGGTATCAAAATTGCAGCGACCGCTAGGGGTTTGCAACCGGGGGACGGATCATTTACCCTCTCCTTCGGAGATTTCCACGGGCACCTAGTCCCGGCAACCGGTCGAGTCGGAACTCCGGACCGTCCGGACTCCACCGACGGATTACTTGATGGAGATGCTTTGATGATGCGACACCTCACCATGGTGGCTCTGGGCGGACTCCTGAGCTCGTTCCTGCTGGCAGGGAATGCCGAAGCTTGCCACAAGAACAAGTGCAACAGGACGTGTGCGGCGCCGGTGGCCTGTGCACCCGCACCGGTCGTCTGCGTGCAGCCCGCCCCTTGCCCCCGGCCCGTGAAGGTGGCTTCTTGCGCGCCCAAACCCAAGAAGTGCGGCCTGGGCGGTCTCTTCGCCGGCCTCTGCCACAAGAAGCAGAACTGCGCCCCCGTGGCCGTGGCATGCACGACGGTGGTCTACCACTACGCCCCCACCTACAGCACTGCCGCCCCCATGCCCAGCGCCCAGTATCCGGTGGCCACCCCTCAGGCGCCTGGCAAGTCCATGGGCACCCCCCAGCGGTAACCCGCCGATCGTGGTAACCCACCGGTAGAAGAAGAGTTTCACGCAGAGACGCCGAGCACCGCAAAGCCACGCAGAGAAGAACACGGCGCTCTGCGATCTCTGCGTGAAACGTCCGCATGAAATCGAGTCGCGCTACGGACTCGGGTCCGCCGATTCCCGCCGAGGCGCCAGGCGCCGGTATTCCGAGTCGGGGAAGATCCAGACCAGGGGGACGCCCAGCTTCGTAACGACATAATCGGCACGACCTTGCGTCACCAGCGCCCGGTCGGCGTCGGAGAAGGCCCCCGGGCGGTTCTGCAGGACGTACCATCGGGGCGGATCGGGGAACCTCCGGTCCGGATCCCAGGGGTAGAGCCGGCGCGGCAGGTCGCCCGTCCGGCGCAGATAGAGCCACGATGAGGGGTTGGTGGCAAACACGAAGGTCCGGCCGGGCGGGGTGTGCTCGGCCAGCCATCGACGGGCGTCCGGGGTCAGGGCGTCCCAGTAATAGGTCGGCTCCATCCCCATCGCGGCGGCGCCGGGGAGCCCACCCACGATCGGGCTGAAATAGGAGAGCGGCATCGGCATCATGACCGCGACGCTGGCGATCCCCTCGGCCAATGCCGCGACGATCGCCGCCGTCCCCCAGCGTGCGGAGCGATCCAGCAGCCATCGAGCACCCAGGCCCCCGAGCAGCGCGAGCAGGCCGAACGCCGGCAGGAAGAGCCGGACCCCATCGTGTCCCGGCGTATGGGGGAGGGCTCGCAAGATCATCAGGAACGCCCAGTGGCCGGCGATCAGCGGGCCGATCGGCTCGCTCCGCCACCGCCGTACCGCGGAGCCCAGTCCCAGTATGCCGAAGGCCAGGAAGCCCAACGGCGTGACCATGACCGTCCAGGCGATCGTGTTGTACCAGGGGAGCGATCGCGTTGGCGTGATGTAGACCGTGCCGAGGAATTCGACCTCGATCGGGATCGACCGTCCGCGTGTCAGGTTCGAGTGAAGGAAGCGGTAGACCCCGCCGATCGGATCGGTCCACCAGGGCGGCATCAGCGCGAAGAGAACCACCGCCGCGATGACCACTCCGCCGAGAAGCACCGTGAAGGCCCTCCGGTCGCGCGACCAGGCCGCCCAGGCCAGGAACGGCAAAGGGAGGAACCATCCGGTCAGCTTGAGCGCCGCCGCGCAGCCCAGGATCAGGCCGAGGATCGCCGTCCAGGTCCATCTTGCCGCCTTGCCGGTGGGTACCGAACCGGGCTCCCGCGGGATGACGGCCTGAGCGTACGCGATGATCGCCAGGACCCAGAGCGCCGACAGGACGGCGTCATAGGCCGCATAATGGCCGTGGCCGAACAGGTTGGGCTGGAAGACCCACGACCCGGCGGCCAGCGTCGCCGGACCGCCTCCCCACCGGGCCGCCGCGAACGCGAAGATCGCCCCCGCCGCCAGGCTGAAGACCAGGATCGGCCCCAGCCGAGCCCGAGGCAGATCCGGCCATGAGGGAGCCACGAGGTCGCCGACGAGGCCAAGCTCGCAGTAGAAGGGGGGATGACCGTGGGGTTCCTCGCGGGCGAACGGCCAGAACCAGGCCAGGACCTCGCGATCGAAGAGCAACTTGGCGCGGGAGTTGAGGTGGTCCGCGGTCGGCGGCGGGACCGGCACCGGGCGGTCCGGCTGGACCAGCTCCTCGCTCGGCGGCGGCGGACGCCAGCGCGCCGCGAAGCCGGGCGGGTCGGCCAGTGCGCGGAACCAATCCCGCAATCGCGCTTCACGGCCGAGAACATACCCCTCATCCCAGCCGATGACTAGGAGCGGCTCGGTCGCCAGCATGAGGACCGCCGTCGCCAGTCCGACGGCCACGCCGGCCACCACCGGGGGGATCCGCATCGAGCGCTCCCGATTCAGGCTTCGGCGGAGGCCAGGTCGAGCACCCGGAACGTCGCCAGCCGCTCCGGATCGGCCGAGCGGATCAGGGCGACCTCGTCGCAGTTCGGGAACAGCGGGCAGCGCACGCACTCGTTCCAGATCTTATGCGGGAGCTCGGACTTCTCGATCTGGTGATACTCGCACCGCTCGAAGAAGCTGACCGCATGGGTCAGGGCAAAGACGGAGGCGATCTCCAGCTCGCGCGCCGATTCCCAGCAGGCGTCAACCAACCGCCGGCCCACGCCCTGTGCCTGGAGGTGCTCGGCGACGGCCAGGCACCTCAGCTCGGCCAGGTCTTCCCAGAACACGTGCAAGGCGACGCAGCCGACCAACCGACCCTCATCGTCAACGGCGACGAGGAACTCGCGGATCGACTCGTACAGCTCTCCCATCGACCGCCGGATCATGAGTCTCCGCTCGGCAAAGATCCGGATCAGCTCATAAATGGCAGGGACGTCACCCACGCGCGCGGGGCGGATGTTCAATCGAGGGGCCTCCCGTATCTCACTTCGGTCCAGGGACCTCGGTCGTTTCTCGTCCAGGATCTCCGGGCGGACCGGCCGCCGGAACCAGGTATTCTAGACGGGACCGCCCGGGAATCAAGGCGATCGGGACGAGTCACCAACCCTGGGCGGCCTTCTCCGTGACTCGATGCCTCCGCGATCGAACTTCCGGTGGTCAACTGGTAGACGGCCGGCTGGGCCGGATGACCGATCAGTCCCCCCGATTCTCCTGTCCCCGTTTTTCCTCCCCGAGAAAGTGTAACCGAAACCTCCGAGCGAGACTCTCTCTCCGGGGGATGCTATCGAGAGCGGGGTTTCTCCCTGAATCGATCCACGCGATGGGGAAAGCGGCGGCGGGCACAGGTGTCGGGTGGACATGGCCCACCGAGGAGGGCCTCCCGCCGGTGGGCCATGCCACCCGAGTTAACCCGTCATGTGGACCGATTCAGACCGTGGCAAGCCCAGCGTCTCTTGGGCCGTGATCCCGAGGTGGGTCCTCCGGGACGGCATCGGGTTCACGCCGGTCGAGGCCCGTTGATCGGGGGCGCCAGACGGGGGCATACCGCCTCACCTTGCATCCACGGATGGGCGTCGAAACGGAGCGTTCCACAAGACATCCATCGACGGATGCCTTGGATCCCTCGGTAGGCGCCGTTCGAACCGAACGAACCGGAGAGTATCCGGGATCGATCCCGGCGAGGAGGTGGACATTTTCGCCCACGGGCACGGTGTGGGTCTTTTCCCCGAGAAATGGTCAACCGAGATTCCGTCTGCCGGCACTCACTGATAACAGGTGTGGCGCGTGCCTCGTGTGCGATTGGGTCCAACCGGTAGAGGGATCGTTCTCCAGGGCTCGAAGCGCTTCGTTCGCCTGATCGCAAGACGGTACCTTCCCGCACCAGGTGGCTTCCAGGAAATCACTCACTCAACCTCCGCTTGGTTGAGAATCAATGAGGATCATCTCATGGCGCGATCTTCCTTCCTCGAGCGGCTACACAAAGTCCTTGGCGCCTTGTCGTCCGGCCGCGGCCGCGAGAGGCGTCTGTCCCGATCGCAACGCTTCACGCGGTTGGAGAACCTGGAAGAACGTGCCCTCATGGCCACGATCAATGCCAGTGGAGTCATCGCCTCGACGGCCGTGGGCGCGAACTTCAATTACACGATCACCCTGGCGAACGCCAGCTCGAGCAGTGCCGGCATCGGCACGTTCTGGTACGCCTGGGTCCCCGGCGGGGATTTCCTCGCCACTCGCCCGATCTCCGTCAGCCCGCCCGCTGGCTGGACGGACACCATCACGCATGCGGGAACCAACGATGGTTTCGCCATCGAGTTCACCGCGAACTCGGCGGCGGATGACGTGCAGCCGGGGAGCTCGTTGAGTTTTTCGTTCACGAGCGTCAACCCGCCCTCCTCGGTCACCGGCAATTCGGCGTTCTACCCGGATATGCCGACGAGTACGGCGATCGTCTACCCGCAGGGCCCTTTCAGCGACGGCGGCCATCGAATCGTCGTGACCCCCGCTCAGACCACCGCGCCGACCCCGCCGGTCACGATGACCAGCGTGGTCGAAGTGACGGGCGGGAAGCACCGGGTGACCGACCTCGTCGTCGGCCTCAGCGGGGCCGTCAACGTTGCGGAGGCCGATAACACCGCGACGTACCGGTTGACGGCCGCGAACAGGAGGGGGTCGTTCACGGCCAGGAACTCGACCGTGCTGAAGCTGAGGTCGGCCGTGTTCAACCCGGCCAACGACACGGTCACCCTCACACTCAGGAAGCCGTTCGCCCGCAACAAGGCGGTCCAGCTCACGATCAACGGGACATCCCCCTCGGGCTTGGAGGACGTCTACGGCCAGTTCATCGACGGTAATCGCGATGGCTCGGCGGGTAGTAATGCGGTCGCCGTGATCCGTCCCAGCGGCGTGACCCTGGAACCCGCCGTCCCGCCGTCCCTGGCGACGACCCCAATAACCATCATCGGCCCTCAGGTGCCCTCGCCAACCCCCACCACGCCTACGCCCACACCCGCACCCTCACCGACACCGACCCCCACGCCGACGCCCATCCCCATGCCCACGCCCATCCCCACGCCGACCCCGACACCGACGCCGACCCCCACCCCGACACCGACGCCGACCCCGACACCGACGCCGACCCCGACACCGACCCCCACGCCTACGCCCCCTTATTATTGAGATGGTATCGAGGCCGATGTGACGCCAGCGACCCCTGACCCCACGGTTCAGATGAGCCGTGGCACGGGGATGGCGGGGGGTCCGGCAGATCATCGATGAGGGGTGAGAGGGGGGCTATGTACCGCTCTCCGGAAATGGGGATCGGAATTCGGAAGGCGAGGCTCCGTCCGCGCCTGAGAAGAACCGGCTCGGTCGGGGCCTCGCCCTCCCGGATCCCGGGTCGTCTTGGGCGCTCCAGGTGCCGATCGAAATGAGATCTATTGAAGCTCGTTGATTCACGGATTCCCGGGTTCCTGCACGGGGGCATCGAGGAACGCGGCGATCGCCGGGAGCAACGTGTCCGGGTGCTGCCAGAGCAGGAAATGGTCGGCGCCCGGGAACACCGCAAGCTGGGCGTTGGGGATCAGCCGGAACATCTCCACGGCGTGCTCGGGCCGTACCCCGTCGCGGTCCCCCAGCGAGATCAAGACGTGCGCCTTGATCGACGTCATGTCCTCGCGTGCGAACCCCTTGAAGTCGAGGATCATCGTCTTGACCTTGGCGACCAGCGTGGGCCATTGTTTGGGGTTGGGCGCGAACTTGTCATAGGGTTCCTTGAAGAGGGGCGGCGCGAAGTCCGACGGCAGGCCCTTGATTCCCCTGATCGTCTCCGGCTCGTAGGCTTCCTCGATCTTGCCGGAGTGGGAGCCATTGACGACCAGCTTGCGTACGAGCTTCGGGTGCCGGATCGCGAGCGCGAGCCCGACGTTGCCGCCCATGCTATAGCCGAAGACGTCGGCCTGCTCGATCTTGAGGTGTTGGAGCAGGGCCGCCGTGTCGTCGGCCATCTGCTCGTAGGTCAACGGGCGATCGATGTCGGCCGTGTGCCCGTGCCCCTGTAGCTCGACGGCGATCACCCGCCGGCCCTTGGCCAGGGTCGGGTAGACGTTCGCCCAGCCGAAGGCCCCATGGAGCAGGACCAGCGGCTTCCCCGTGCCGTGGACCTCGTAGTACATCTTCAGGCCGTTCACCGTGGCGTACTGGCCCTTGCCGTCCGGGTTCGCTGCATCTCCCTTGCGCCGGCGGCGAATCGTCGCTTGTCCCAGTCTCATCCGTCCTGGGGTCGGCAGGCAGGTCGCGTGGTTCCGAGCCGACGACGAAACTCGCGGTAAGTAGGGCGAGCATTGGCAAGCTCAACAGTGTCATCGATCCACCTTCCCGTCGCGGGTTGGAAGCCAGGCCGCCGGACCGTCTCGACTGGCGGAACCCGTGCCCTACTTCGAAGTCGAACAAGCTCCAGCAAAATCGACAGGCCCCCCGAACTTTCTTGAAGGTGTTTGTAAACCTCGGCGCCGCCTTGACTTGGTCGTCCGCGTTCGCTCACCGGTGGGACGAATGCGAGCTGCTTCGGTTCCAGGCCGAAGACCTGGCCCGGCTGGCGGCGATGCTCGAGCGGTGGCTCTGCGACCGGGCGAAGCCGTCGGCGATGGCGCTCGATTTCTCGGAGGCCGAGGTCAGGCCCGTAGCGCGGTATGACGAAGAGGGGCGCCCGGTGGAGGGCGAGTTCCTCACGAGCTGGGACAGGATCGAACGCTTCTTCGACGACCCCCAGTTCCCGCCCTCCCGCCGGGTCCTTGACCTGATCGTGAGCGTCCGAAGGGCCGGCTACGACAAATCGCTCCGCGCAGGTCAGTCGCTGTATTGCCTCGTCGTCTCCCGATCGCGCCGGCATGGTCTGCGCCACGATCAGCCGTGCGTCGCCTTCGTCTTTGATGAGGAGGGTATGGAGGTCCATTGCCACATCGATGGAGAGGAGCGATTCTCGCTCCCGCGCATCGAGTTCTCGCCCGAGGTCGAAGCGGTGTTGACGCAGCTCGCGGCCAAGGAGATTGACTGAGCGGCAATCCGGAATGATGTCAATCGAACTCGTTTTTCGCGTCCTGTTGTGGTCCCGCCGTTCGGCGCCCAGCCCGCACTCTCCGCCGGTCGGCTTCGCCACGCGGCCGGTTCGGGCGGGCCGGCGTTACCCGGCCGACCATGGGGCCGCCGGACGGACCGATGCACGGTCTGGCTCCTACGCGATGAGACTCGGCGTGGGGCGGGGCGGGCAGTGCGGGCCCAGAAGGAGTTGGTCCCTCGCATGCGGCTGGCCCGGACGCGATACGTCCGCCTCGAAGCGGGACTCCAGCGGATGCACAGGGGGTATGGCAACGATTCGCGACAAAATGGGCCATGCCCTGAATGGCACGTCCTGTGGCCCTAACCTGCTTTACACAAAGCCTCTTTGGCTTTGGCGCGGGGGACCATCAGCAAGGGATACGGCTTGGGCCGGCGTTTCCTCGCCCGCGGCTCGACTCGGTCGGGGCGGTGCCCCACTTCGTCGCGGGCGATCGACTCCAGCAGGATCCCCCACAGCCAGACCCGCTGCGATCGCGCCCCCTCCCGCAACGCCGGCTCGTACGCCTGCAAGGTCTGCAACGCCCCCTTGAAACTCACCCGCTGCGGCCGTCGGCCATGGGCCCGGCACGCCTCCGCCATCATCCCTCGGATCACGTTGTAGCCCAGCAGCCCCATCCACAGCTCCTTGCGCACCATCGCCGGCGTCTTGCACCGCAACACGTCCAACCCCAGCACCACCTTGATCGACCGCAGATGCAGCTCCGCCTCCCACCGCCTGCGATACAAATCAGCAAGATCCTTTTTCGTGTAGACATCCGCATCTAAAAGTGTCGTCACCACGTCCAGCACCCGCGGATCGCCACACGAATTCGCACAATCCGCACCTCCATATCATCAGAAATTGTTTGATATGTCGCCTCGTCCATCCACTCGGGACGCGCCGGCTTCGGCCACGTGACGATGTGGTCCTCCTTGCCCAGCCTCCGCCCCGCTCGGTAGTCGCTGGTCCGGGCCTGGTGCAGCCGGCACACGCTGTCCACGCCCCGCCGCTTCAACAAGGCGATGTCGAAATACGAACTGAACCCCCGGTCCCCCAGCGACACGTCGTCCGGCTGATATTCGTCCCGGAGCCGGCGAAACAGGGCATTCTCGCCGGGCTGCTTCCCCTGGTACTGGCCGATGGCCGCCTCGAGCACCGCCCCGGTCGCCGGGCAGAAGACGACCACCATCCGCGCGATCGGGAACCCCAGCCCCGGCTTCTGCGCACGGCTCTGGGGGTACTCGCGCTGGTTCGCCGCGGTGTCGGGCATGCTGACCGTCGTGCCGTCGACCACCTTGACCCGCCGGCCGCACCACAGCCACTCCACGGGCGCCGCCTCGTGCAGCGCATGCGCAGGCCCGGCGCGCGCATCAAACGGGACGGCACCGCTTCGGGGAGCCGAGCCCGGGCCTTGCAGTACGGGCCGGTGTCCTCGTCGTCGATCGCCTGGCCCCGCCGCGCCATCCAGGCGGCGATCCGCTTGACCGCGGCGCGGCAGGAGCGATCGGGGCTGAGCACTTGCCAGAAGAAGGCCCAGAAGGTCAGCCAGGGGGTGTAGACGATCTGCTTCCAGGTGGCGCCTTCCTCCTTGAGGATCCGCCGGACGGTGGCCTCGGGGAGGAGGGTGTCGAGGCCCAGTGCGGGTGAGGCGGCCGACCGGCGGCGGAGTCGGAAGATCTGGAAGCGGAGCCGCGGCGCGGTAGACTGGTTCATGAGGGACCTCCTTGCGAGTGGTGCGGCCAGCACCGTCATCATCCCGCGAGCGAGGTCCCATTTCATCCCCCCGCGCGCCGACCGAGATGTGGCCGGGCGAGATTCACCTAAGCAATTCGTGGGTGGTCTCAGCAACTCTTTTGACACCATGGCATTAAGTCGTCAGGACGTGCCATTCGTGTATGTACCCGATTTCCTGGCGTCATCCGAGAGAGGACGGAGTCTTCTGGCTCGCTTCGCCGAGCGGCACGAGGAGGTCGTGCGCGATTATCTCGCCGAGGCCGCGCTCTATGAAGGGCTCCGCCTGAAGTCCCTCCACGCCGCGTCGTACCCCGATCAAGATGTGGAGCTGTCCCCGGCCGAACAACGTTTGCTGTCAGGCGACACCGTATCCGAGAAATATCGCAGCGACAGCTATTGAACGCCCGACGTCGCGTTGACTGCCGGGCTGGAATGGACGCGCAGCCTCACACGGCGCGCCGTCTCCTGGCCGCCCTCGGCGATCACAGCCGGGCCAGGCCGTGTAGCCTTCGACCCGTCGCCGACGGGCCCGACCTACGCGCCGCGCCGATCAGCCAGGACGGCCGAAGCTTCAGGCGGCGACACGATCCGGAAGCCCCCCAGGGCCTCCTCATCGGGTAGGCGCACCATGACGACCGCACCCGGGGCCATGAGGAACCAGGCGAAACATGAGACGCAGACACCGAGCAGGCGGTCGGGCTGCCGCTCGTCGGGCTGGTGGATCATGATCGAGCTGCGACAATCCGGACAGCTCACGTCCAGGAGATCCTCGGCATCGCCTGCGCACGGGATCAGTTCGAGAGCGCTAAGGAGCGAGGTCATCGCCGAACCTCGTGTGGGTTGAAAACGTCATCGTTCGAAAAGAAGTTAGCACGCGCGGGAGTGGCACGGTGCTCACAGAGATGAGTCCATTCATCGTCCAACTCCGTTTACTATATCAAGGCCTCCGGTCCAACGCAAGAGAATTAAACTGCCAACCGTTTTTCAAAGCGGCCATCTCGTGATCGGGTGAGTCTGTCGCGGTCGGTTGGACGACGCCAAACGGTCCAGCCGCATCTCACCCGGTCCAGCCGCTGTGCATGCGCGGGCCCGGCGGCTGGGCGGCGATCGTCTCGGCCTCGATCCGGAGCATCTCCCGCCATCGCGATTCGACCTGATGCGGTGGGACGACCGCCTCGGCGAGCCGCAGGAAGACCCGGTAATGGCCGAACTCCGAGGACCACAACCGCCGGTAGAAACGGCCGAGGACCGGGTCGGAATCGAGGCAATTCCGAGCGAGGATCTCGAATCGTTCGCACGACCTCAGCTCGATCAGGGCCGAGACGAGCAGGCGGTCGAGCAGCTCCTCGTGCCCGCGTCCCTTGCGGACGCTCTGGCGCAACCGACGGGCGTAATCGTTGCGGTGGGCCCGCTCGAGCCGGCCGCCCCGCTCGGTCAGCAGGCGGACGACGCCGTTCAAGTGCGAGGCTTCGTCGCTGGCGATCGCCGCGAGCGTCTGCGTCCATTCCTCGGGACCCAACGGCTCGGGCCAGCGATTCAGGAGCTCCAGCGCGTTGGCCGCCGCCTTCTTCTCCAGGTAGGCGTGATCGCTCAGGAGAGCGAGGGGGTCGCGCAACACCATCGCCGCCCAGCCGTCGGGCGTCCGGCTCAGGAGCGGCAGCTCCTCGCGCGGCGATCGATCCTGCATCGCGGATAGCTCCCTGACCGTACCCTCGGACCAACCGTAGGTTACCATGTCGCCCGGGTCTGATTCCATTCAACCCGCGGCTCAGGGCGCAGTCGCGTTTCCGCGGCTTGGCCGGCGGGACCGAGAGGTCTCCTGTCAGGGGCCAGGCCGGGAGCCGCGCGGATCGGGGCGTTCCCGCAGCCCGCGACCGGCCCGGACGCTCGCAACGATCACGCGCCGACGCGGCGGCTGGCGTCCGCCTCGCTGCCGGCGGTCGGCGGGGTGATGTCGGTCGGGCTCACGCCAGCGAGGTCCGGGCCGGTCAGGCGGGGCCGGCGGTCCCGGGCCGGAAAAACGAGCCGCGTCCCCCCTCCGGCTCCCTTGTCAGATCGTCTTTTCGGGCGGGAAACGATGATCTGACACGGACCCTTGCCCGATCTGACACGGACTCTTGCCTATGGGCCCTCGAACCCCGGTCCGCGAGAGCCGGACGGTGGCATGATGTCCGGCGCCGGCCCGCCCCGACCGGCCCACGGGCGAAGCCGGCCGGCGGGCGGACCGGGCCGAACCGACCCGAGACGCCCGCGGGCGGGACCGGACCGAGTCGGGTAAGGAGGCGGTGTCGCCACCGCCCCCTCCCCTAAGAACCGGACTTGAAAGTTTCCCTTCATCCGGCTCAAGCCTTCACTAACGCCCCTCGCGGGACGCGGCCGCTTTTGTCCGTGCTTCTTGCACGTGGATCTGCCGATGACAGTTGGCATGTAACAACTCCGTGTTGTCCGCCCTGTCCGAACCGCCTCGGCTCCGCCAGATTCGATGATGGATCTGACAGTCGCCCTCTGCT
Source organism: uncultured Planctomycetota bacterium (assembly GCA_963815795.1). Taxonomy (GTDB): domain Bacteria; phylum Planctomycetota; class Planctomycetia; order Isosphaerales; family Isosphaeraceae; genus JAKAUH01. The sequence goes on from CAWFIC010000019.1 coordinate 1,716,086, forward strand.
ATCCGCAGGAGTTGACCACAGACCGTGCATCGTCCCTCTTGGTCCTTCCAGAGATACTCGATCCGACTGCGACCGGCCAGCGTTTGGGTCAGTTGCCAACCCAGCCGTGCTTCCAGGTAGAGTTCCCACTTCGGATCGTAGGGATTGACGGCACTACGGATCTTCACGTAACGAATGATCCGCACCTGCGCTGCGGCCATCAACTGGATGGGCCGGCCCTGGCCTTTCTGGTTCCACAGCGTACCGGTGAAGACCCAGTGGCGATGACCATCTCGCTGGAAATAGGTCGTCTTGATCCATTTCCCGCTCTTCTTCTGGTGCCGTCGCCGGCACCATCGCCACACCATTTGGAAGATCCGATGATCCACGTACGCAAAGGTGCGTTTGCTCGCCGCATAACGGTGATACATGGTCCAGCCTTTGATTTGCTGATTCAAACGCCGGATCATTTCTCCTGCCGTTCGGCTGCCCGAGCGGTCGATCGTTTCCTGGATCTTGGTCAGGAACGTCTTCACGCTCTGCGATGACGGTTTGGTCAAGACCTTGCCGCAGCGGTAGCGTCGTACGTTCTGTCCCAAGAAGTCGAAGCCGTCCTCGATATGCGTGATCCGGGTCTTCTCGTGGGAAAGTTCCAAACCGCGTTCCTTCAGGAAGTGAGCCACGAGAGGTTGAACTTGGTCACGAAGGAGTCCTTTCGAGGTGCCCGTGATCAAGAAGTCGTCCGCATAGCGGACCAGGTGGACCTTGAACTTCCGGTGTTGTCTCGACGTCGTGGCGAAACGGTCCGCCAGGAGTCGTTGCAGTCCATCCAGGGTCCAATTCGCCAGGGCGGGTGAAATGATCCCGCCTTGAGGAGTTCCCTCCATGGTGGCGAACCAGGCGTGCTTCTCCAGGAAACCCGCTTTCAACCATTGCCCGAGCAATTGCCGGTCCATGGGGACGTGCGTCAAGAGCCAATCATGGCTAAGCGGGCGTTAAACAATAACTTCAGCATTTGTTGGCGTTGCTATGAGGCCAGATTGTGTAGTTCCACGGTGACCGTTCACAGTGTTGAATGCCTGGCGAGGGAAGGATCGACTCGGCCTCCATGGCTACCGAGACAACACCCCCGTGTGCCAACTGCCAGCGGTTGCAGGCCGAAGTCGATTCCCTGCGCGCCGAGTTGGAGGCGCTCTGCGCCGTCGTCGCCCAGTTGCAGCGGCAACTCGCCGCGGCCCGCAAGGATTCCTCCACCTCCTCCAAGCCGCCCTCCTCGGACATCGTCAAGCCCCCCGAGCCCCCGCCGCCACCCGGACAACAGCGGCGGAAGCCCGGCGGCCAGCCCGGACATACCTCGCACCAACGGGTCCCCTTCCCCCCCGAGATGCTCGCCTCGGTGCCCACGGATTACCTCCTGGACGCCGGCCCCTCCTGCGGCGGCCACCTGCTGGTGACCGACGACGCCGAGCCGATCGTCGCCCAGCGGGTCAACATCGCCGCCGTGCCCCTGGAGATCCACGAGCACACCAGCCACCCGGGCTGGTGCCCCCATCGCCGCAAGGATTGCTACGCCCCGTTCCCCCTGTCGATCGAGCGCGGCGGGTCGGCCGGGCCGCGGCTGGCCACCGTCATCGCCTACCTCAAGGGGGCCTGCCACGCCTCGTATTCGACCATCCGCAAGTTCGTCCGCGACGTGATCGGCCTGACCCTCTCCCGCGGGCAGTTGGCCAAGATCGTCGCCGAGGTGAGCCGGGCGCTGGAGCGGCCCTATGAGGAATTGCTCGGCGACCTCCCCGACCAGGCGGTGCTCAACGTCAACGAGGCCGGGCACAAACAGAACGGGCCGCGGCACTGGACCTGGTGCTTCCGGGCCGGGCTGTACACGCTGTTCAAGATCGACCCGACCCGCAGCGCCGACGTGTTGATCGAGGTCCTGGGTTCGGAGTTCGACGGGGTACTGGGGTGTGACTACTTCTCGGCCTATCGTCGCTACCATCGCGAATTCGGTGTCGTCCTCCAGTTCTGTCCGGCGCATCTGATCCGCGATGTGAAGTACCTCACGACGCTGCCCGACCCGCGGGACCGGGCGTATGGGGAGGGCCTGCGCGAGTCGTTGCGGGATCTCCTCGCGGTGATCCATCGCCGGGAGGAGTGGACCGAGGCGGAATTCCGGAGGCGGCTGGAGGCGGCGCGGGACCAGGTGCTCTGGCGCGGGACGTGGGACGTGCCGGCGACGCGAGCGAGCAGCAACCTGGCGGCGCGGTTGGAGGTGCACGGGGCGAGCGACTTCCGGTTCCTCACCGAGCCGGGGGTCGAGCCGACGAACAACCTGGCGGAGCAGGCGATCCGGTTCGTGGTGATCGACCGCCTGATCGCGCAGGGGACGCGGGGCGAGCGCGGAAAGCGGTGGTGCGAGCGGATCGGGACGGTGATGGCGACGTGCAGTCAGCAGGGACGGTCGGTGTTCGCGTATCTGGAGGCGGCGGTGACGGCGTGGTTCGCCGGAGAGGAGGCGCCGTCGTTGCTGCCGCGAGCGACCTGATTCGAGTCGAGGGAGCGGGTCGGCGGAGCCGAGGGATGCAAGGCCCACGAGGGCCGGGAAGTCCGAGGGGCGAACGCCGCCGGGGCGATCCATCACGAGCGACTGGGGGAGCCCCGCGCCGTGGGGATCGCAGAGAGAGGACCGTGATGAGGGAGGCCGACGATCAGCCATCGGTGGATGTCCTGGTGCGCACCGACCCCATTGTGCGTTACACCATCAAGTCCACTGTGAACGGTCACAAGCTTTTCAGCGCCTTTAGGGTCCGCTACCTGGTGGTCGGCGGGCACGCGGTGATGAAGTACACCGAGCCCCGATACACGAAAGACCTGGACATCTGGATCGACGTGTCCTCGAGGAATGCTCGAGCCAGTTGGGCCGAGGACCGGGCCTGCCGGGTCGCCACCAAGGCCGTGATCGCTTGGCTCCGCGAATATGTGCACCCCGGGCGCGCCGTCTTCCACCGCCTCGGCCACGCCGATGCTCGGCTGCTTCGCCAACGATCGCCCGATCAGATGAAATCGGAATGGCGCTCCGATGAGTCGGGATCCCCGCCGCATCTTGCCCGAGGGGCCTCTCGCGTCACGGCGGATCGTCGTCATTTCGGCTTCGCGCGGCCGGCATCGAAGAGGGCCAGTCGTGGGAGGAGGCTGTCCACGAGGCGGCGAGCACCCTCGTGCCGCGGATCGAGACTCACCGCATGGCGGGCCGATTCGAGGGCCTGGCGAAGCGCCCGCTCGATCGTGGGGTAGTCCTCTCGTTTCCAGGCATTCTTCGAGACCTGGAGGTGGGCCTCACTGAGGACCATGTGAGACTCGGACTGATCGGGCCAATCCCGCACGAGCCGCCGGGCGAATGCCATCAACCACCCGACGGTCCCATCGGCGTCCCCGAGACGGCCGATCCGGCGCTGGGCCGCGGCCCGGTATTTCACGAGGTCCGTCAGTTTCAGGGCGACCTTGGGGGCCAAACGCTCGTCGAGGTCCAAGGCACGACATCGCGCGGATCGACGAGAGGAGCGACTCGGCCCCGGCGTCCGGAACCTTGAAGTCACTCGGTTCCCCCAAGAGATCCATCTCCTTCGGGAACGGCAAGGTCGTCGCAATAACCACATCACTCATGTACCTGTCCACGAACCCACGGACCTGGCGATTTTCGGGAGCGTCGCGGAGGGCGGCCCGCAACCATTCGATGGTGCCCCTGGCCGTCTCCATCTCTTCCGGGGTTCGCTCCTGCAGGAGCACGCGCCCCGCGTGACTCGCGTCCGGGGCCTCCAGGGAAACGAGCGACCGGCGGGCCGCTCCCATGAGACGTCGGGCTCGCTCCGACTCACCTCGCCCGATCAACAACGCCGCGAGGCGTCGTCTCCCGGAGTAAACGTCATCGGCAAGCTCCACGCAATCGGAGGGGCTCTCCATGACCGCGCACACGGAAGCGGACTGGTCGTAGAGGACCAGCGCCTCGTCGAGGGCGGAATCCCAGGCGGCCAGGTGTCCCGCGTTCAGCAGTGCGTGGCCGAGCTGCCTGAGGAGCTTCGGGTCATCGGGGGCGAGTCGCCGGCACTCCTTCAGATAGGCGATGGAGTCGGCAAGGAGCGATCTCGCCTCGCGCCGCTGGCCGCGATGGAAGAGCTTGACCGCCAGCGCGCGCTCGAGGACGCCCACACCCGGGACGCACCAGGGGCCGATGCCGTGAGAGCTCCTCGAATCCTGTGCCTGTTGTCGCAAGAAATGAATGAGTTCGAAATATTCGATCTTCCGACAGCGTTTCGGGATGTTCCAGGGCTGCGAAGAGGAGACCGCTCAACTCGTCCAAGGTGCGGGAGGCGAGCCTTTCGTTGTCCTCGGCGAGCCGGCGAGCCGCATCGGCCTGCTCGCGCTGGACCTGGACGCGCTCGCGCGCGGCTTCGGAGATCCTCCAGAGGGCGAACATTCCCGCGAATCCGCACACCAGCGACAGGGCGAGCGCCGCAACGAGCGACGCGATCACCGGCCGGCGAAGGCACCAGCGCCAGGACTTCTCGATCGGAGAGATGGGTCGAGCCGAGATCGACCGGCCGTCGAGGAAGCGGCGGAGGTCCTCGGCCAGTGCCTCGGCGCTCGCGTAACGCCGACCGGGAGCCTTCTCGAGACACTTCAGACAGACGGTCTCGAGGTCGCGCGGGACCTTGGGACTGAGCCGGCGCGGGGGGACCGGTTCCCGAGTTTGGATCTGCTGCATCGTCTCGACGTCGGAATCCGCCAGGAACGGCGGTCGGCCGGTGATCAACTCGTACAGGACGATGCCCATCGCGTGGATGTCGGTGGCCGGTCCCGGTGCCGGCCGCCGGCCCGCGACCTGCTCGGGAGCCATGTAGAGTAGGGTGCCCGGCGCCGCGCCGCGCCGCGAGCCGGTCGGGTCGGGCTCATCGCACGAGCGGGCGATGCCGAAATCGGTGAGCTTGAGCTGCGCGATCCAGGGGCGTCCCCGGCGCCGCATCGACCAGGAGATTGCCCGGCTTGAGGTCGAGGTGCCAGATCCCGGCGCGGTGCAGTGCCCCCAGAGCCTCGGCGATCGGCACGAGGAGCGTCGCGGCGAGGCGGCCCGGTAGCGGCCCGGTCAGGTGCTCCTTGAGGCTGCCGCCGGGGACGTATTCCAGCACGAGATAGAGCCAGCCGCCGGCCTCGTCCGCGCGGTAGAGCGGCACGATGTGGGAGTGTTGCACTCGTGCCGCCGCTCGCGCCTCGCTGAGCCAGCGTTCCCGATCGCGAGGGACCGCGAGGGGCCGGCTCGACGGGAACTTCACCGCGACGGCGCGGTCGGTATTCCGCTCCCTGGCCAGGTAAACGACCCCCATGCCGCCGCGACCCAGCTCGCGCTCGAGCTCGAAGCCGGGGATTCGCGGCAGGTCCTCCGGCGCCGCCACGCGGCCGGTGCCGGGGCCCGGCGTGTCCGAAACCTTGTGGGCCAGACGGTCCAGGGCAGACTGGCAGGCGCTGCAGCCGTTGATATGCGCGTCGAGCGAGCGATCGGCTGCATCCCCGGTCAAGCCGGAGCCGAAACGACGCAGGGCTCGAAGGGAGGGACAGGACGACATGCCCGATAACCTCCGACGTCGGGATCATCGCCGGGAGCGCCCCCGCTCATCGGCGATCATCCGGCTCACGCGTTTGTAGGCCCGGTAGACGGTCGTGTATTCCCGGCCGAGGAACTCGGCCGTGTCGGCGGTCGGGCGGCCCTCGATCCCGATGAGGCGGAAGACCTCCCAGTTATCCGGCGTGACGCGCGACCGCACCGCGTCCTGGACCTCCTCGGCCCGGCGGAGCATCGCAATGATCTCGGGGTCGCCCGGCTCGTCGTCGCCGTCCGGCTCGGGGGGGGACCGATCGACGGCGACATCGTCGTTCATCGGCACTTCGCCGCCTTTGCCCCGGGACGCCTTGAGTACGTCCTTGATCCGGCAATGGAAATAGACGCGAAGCCAGCGCCCGAATCCGCGGCCCGGGTGGTAATGGAACCGGCGCATCGCGGCGGCGAGCTTGATCCAGACCTGCTGGCAGCAATCGTCGGCCGAGGCGCCGACGAGGCCGTAGGCGCGGCAGACGGCGCGCAGCCGCGGCTCGTAGCGGCCCACGAACCGGGCCCAGGCCTGGCTATCCCGCCAATCGCGAACCCGCTCCAGAAGTTCCGGATCAGTCGTGCGGACGCCCGCTGGTTCCGGCACCATCTTCATCGGCTCCGGTCTCCGACGCTAAAGCTCGACCCGCCATCATCCTGCGCCGGCTGATTCGTCCGCGTTCATACGCCGTCGTAATACTTGTTGAGGACTCATCCGCCGCACGTTCAGCGCCAGCATGGTCGCATAATATCCGAACGGGATCGGCGGGGCAAGAACGTGCTTTCACTTTCCGACCCCAATCGGTCAACGCGACCACGTGGTTCGATCTCGGACACTTCGGATCTCCATCGCACCTTCAACATGAGTCGAGCGATATCATGCCTCAGGATCATCGACGGCCGCGTCGTGGGGCCGACGGCCACCGGCTTCGACGGAACAGCTATCGACCGACCGTGATCGAGTTGGAGCCGCGCCGGCTGCTCTCGGCCTACGTGGTGGACGACTCGAGCGACCTGCCGCTCGACCCCGGGAAGGGCCCCGGCGAGACCGTCAACGGGACGATCACCGTGCGCTCGGCCATTCAGCAGGTCAACATCGACGGCTCCGGCTCGATCGGCTTCGCCTTCCCGATGTCGATCACGACCTCCGGCCTCCCGGTGGTCACGGCCAACGGGGTGACGATCGATGGCGGCTCGCTCGGCTCGGTCGTGGTGGAGGGAAATGGCGACGGCGCCAGCGGCCTGGTCCTCGCCGGGGACGACGCCGACATCACGGGCCTGGAAATCGTCAACTTCGGCGGCGACGGCATCGATGTCGGGGCGACCGGCGCCACGATCGGCGGCACCGCGGCGGGCGCGGGCAACGCCATCTTCGGGAACGTTCACCTCGGCCTCGGCCTCGGCTCCTTCGGCGGCTCCGCCCTGGTCCAGGGGAATTTCATCGGCACCGACGCCGAGGGCACGGCCGGCCTGGGAAATGGGGAGAGCGGGATCTACATCGGCTCCGCCGGCAACACAATCGGCGGCTCGTCGGCCGCCGCCCGCAACGTGATCTCCGGCAACGCCGCCGACGGCGTCAACATCGCCGGGACGGGGGCCACCGGTAACGTGGTGGCCGGCGACTTCGTCGGCACCAACCCCGTCGGGTCCGCCGCACTGGCCAACTACGTCGGCGTCGAGATCGAAGGCGGTGCCAGCGATAACCTCATCGGCACCAACGGCGATGGCGTCAACGACGGCGGCGGGCGCAACGTCATCTCGGGCAACGCCACCAACGGCGTCGTGATCACCGGCGCGGGGACGTCGGGCAACCTCGTCGCGGGCAACTATCTCGGCACCAACGCCGCCGGTACCTCCGCGGTGGGCAATGGCCAGGCTGGGGTCCGGCTCGCGAGCGGCGCCACGGACAACACCGTCGGTGGGACGACCACCGCGGCCCGGAATGTCATCGGCGGCAACGGCAACCGGGGCGTCTACATCAGCACCCCCGCGGGCTCGACCTCGCCGACGACCGGCAACGTGGTCGAAGGCAACTACATCGGCACCGATGCGTCGGGCCTGGTGCCGATGGGGAACAATATCAACGACGCCGTCTCGATCGACCTCTCGCCCGGTAACACCATCGGCGGGACCGTGGCCGGGGCGGGCAACGTCCTCGATGGAGGCGACGACACCGGCGTCTTCATCTACGGCGACTACCAGAGCGGTCCCTACGCGTCGGCCGCGGGCAACTTGATCGCCGGCAATATCATCGGCCTGGCCGCTGACGGCGAGACGGCGGCAGGCTTCGGCAACCAGTATGACGGCATCGTGATCGACTCGGCGCCCGATACCACGATCGGCGGCACCGTCGCCGCCGCGCGGAACATCATCTCCAACAACACCAACAACCAGGGCGCCGGGATCCTCATCACCAACTTCGAAGAGCCCGATGGGTCCTATGGCACGGTCGTGCAGGGCAATTACATCGGCACCGACATCACCGGCACCAAGGAGCTGGGCAATGATATCGGCGTCGATATCGAAGGCGCATCGTCCGCCCTGATCGGGATGACGGGGCAGGATGGGACCATTGGAATCCCCGGAGGCAACCTCATCTCGGGCAACCTCACCGCCGGGATCATCATCAATGCCGCATCGGCCAATGTCGGTGGCAGCACCAGCATCCCCGGCGCGGCCGACAACATCGTTGCGGGCAACTTGATCGGCACGACGGCCGACGGCACCCAGGCGCTCGGCAACACCGGCGACGGGGTGCTGATCGAAGGCGGCGCGACCGGCAACACGATCGGCGGTACGTCCGCCGGCGCCGGCAATCTCATCGCCTTCAACGCCGGCGACGGCGTCGGCGTGGGCCTGGGCGTGGACGATGCCTCCCTGGATAACCCGATCCTCGAAAACTCGATCTTCTCGAACGCGGGCCTGGGCATCGACGTGAACAACTCCGCTCCCCAGGCCGCGCCCGCGCTGGGTATCGCCGTGAGCAGCGGCTCGCAGACGACGATCACCGGCACCGTCACCGGTGCGAGGAACACCACGTTCCTCATCGAGTTCTTCTCCAACCCGGCGGGCACCGACCAGGGTGAGACGTACCTTGGCTCTGTCAACGTCACGACCACCAAGAGGGGCGTCGCGTCCTTCACCTTCACGCCAGCGTCGATCGTGGCCGCGGGCTTGAACTTCACGGCGACGGCGACCGACCCCGGCGGGAACACCTCGGAGTTCTCGGCGCCGGCGACCGTCCAGACCCCGCCCGTCGATGTGACCAGCGACCTGTCCGTCAGGTCCTTGCCGGTCATCTTCAACCGCCGCACGGGGCTTTACACGCAGAAGTTGATCATCACCAATATCAGCGATGCACCCCTCGCTGGCCCGATCGAGCTGGTGCTCCTGGACCTCAAGAACGCCACACTCGTCAACCAGTCCGGCACGACGAACGGCAATCCGTATCTCACGATCCTGCGCAGCGGCTCGCTGGGCATCGGCCAGAGCTTGACCGTCACGCTGATCTTCGCCGACCCGACCGGCACGCCGATCACCTACGTGCCCGAGTTCCTGGCGGGTCCGATCCCGCCTCCGGACGACGGGGACTGAGCCCGAAACCCAGATCGAGACGGAAGCGGCGTGGAAGGAGTTTCTTCAAGGTGAACGTCGCGGCGGATCGGGGACGGTCAGCGGTAGGGGGACGTAAGCGGTAAGGGAACGTGACAGATCCTGCACGGTCGGCCGTCCGACCCGCCCGGACCCGGCCGGTCCGGGGCCGGCGGGCGGGACCCGGGTGGCGTGATCCGTCCGGTCGGCGGCCGTCCGGCCGGGTCGAGATGAGCCGATGGGCTCCTCCGGGGCGGGGTTCGCCGCGGCCCGTGCGCCGTCCCGGCGTCACTTGGTGCCGGCCAGCAGGTCGTCCCGGCTCGTGGCGGTGAGAATGCGTTCAGCCAGGTGCTCGAGCCGGTCCAGATCATCGATGGCCTCGATCGCGGCGCGTATCACTCGGGGAAGCCGACCGAAGCGGGTCCGGCCCTGACGGATCACGAGCCTCTTCGCCTCCGCGATCCGGCCTTCCTTGAGCATGAGCTGGTAGAATGAGGAATCCTTGAGGATGTTCATGGTCCGGAGCCTCCCTCTCAGGGCGACGACCGTGTTGAAGGCGATTGGAATGATCCCTGCGGCCGCGCGACGCCGGGCCTCGTCGAAGGTCCGCACCGGCCCGGATCGGATGGGGTCCGGACCGCGGCTCCCGCCCCGACCTGTCCGGGTCACCGTCAGGCCCCTGTCGGATTCGCTCCGATTCCTCGTCGGATCCGCCCGTTCATTTGCCGGTCGCGAGCAGGTCGTCCCAACTCGTGGCGGTGAGGACGCGATCGCTGAGGTGCTCGAGCCGCTCCGGGTCGTCGATGGCCTCGATCGCGGCGCGGATGGCCCTCGGGAGCCGGCCGAAGCGGATCCGGCCCTGGCGAATGAGCGTCTTGCGGATCCCCCTGATTTCACCTTCGCGCAGCCCGACTTCCCGGCCTTCCTTGAGCATGAGCTGGTAGAACGAGGAATCCTTGAGGATGTTCATGGTCCGCAGCCTCCCTCTCAGGGCGTCGATGATGTCGAGATCCAATCGCATCCCGGCCAGCGTCAGCGCCGACGTCATCATTCTAGCAGCTTCCGCCGGAGGCGCCTCCGCCGCCAGCCGCGCATCGATCCGCTCCAGCACCGACGGCACGTCCGGGAGCGGCACATCGGCCAGCGGGGCCATCGGCAGCGTGGCCAGGGGGCCGAGCAGGAGCGGCTCCACCGGCTGCTCCCAGGCGCGGATCACCCGGTAGTAGAACGTCACGACCCGATCGCCGTCGGGCAGCCGCAGGTCGAGGACGCCGGTCAGCTTCTTCGAGTCGGCCTCGGGCCGCAGCAACAGCGCGATGGTCCGCACTCGCTGGTCGTACTTGAGGTCGAGCAGCGCGTTGTACCGCCAGAGCCGGCGGGGCAGCCGCCAGTCCCGGCGGCTTTGCATTTCGATGTGGATCAGGTGCGAGAGCCGTCCGCCGACGCGGTAGACCTGGTCGGCCTCGGCCGGGACGGTCGAGACGTCGGCGTCGATGACTTCGATCGGCCCAGCGGGGCTCAGCCGTAGATAGGCCATCCACGAGGGAGGGTCGCGCTGGAGCATGTCTTTGGTCGTCACGGCGTAGGGTATGGACATCGTCGTCGCCACCCCTGAGAACGAGGGACCCGTCATCGGCGGGACCGGATGGGTACGACGACCCGCTCGAGGTGAGCGCCTCAACAGGCCCGATCGTCAAGCCGCGCCTTCGCCGTCCGCGCGGCGTGCGGGTCCGGCGGCAAAGTCGTCGCAGCGTCGACCCGGGTCGGCTGCGGTTCGAGGGACCGCACCAGGTCGTGCGGCATCCGGCTGAGGTGCAGCTCGCGGGCCGGCAGCGGGATCACGATCCCATCCTCGGCGAACCGCCGCTGGATCTCCGAGCAGAGCCGGTGACGCACCGGCCCCACCAGCGCCGGCTCGGGGACGAACGCGAAGAGCACGAACCGCAGGCTCGACTCGCCGAATTCCTCCATCATCGCCGCCGGCGCCGGGCTGATGACGACGTCCGGGTCCCGCCGCGCCACCGACATCAGCAGCTCCACGACCCGCTCCGGGTCGGTTCCGTAGGCGACGCCCAGCTTGATCGTCACCCGCAGGATCTTGTCCTTGTACGTCCAGTTGACCAGGTTGCCCGTGATGAACTCGCGGTTCGGCACGATCATGCTCTGGTTGTCGCCGTTGACGATCGTGGTGGCGCGGATGTGGATGCGGTCGACTCGCCCCGTGGTGCCGGCCACCGTGACCACGTCGCCGATCCGGATCGGCCGCTCCAGGAGCAGGATGATGCCGCAGACGAAGTTCGAGATGATCTCCTGGAGGCCGAAGCCCAACCCGACGCCTAGGGCGGCCAGGACGACGCTGATCCGGGCCATGTCCACCCGGATGGCCCCGAGGGCGGCGAACGCGGTGACGGCCAGCACGGCATATCGGCAGAGCGTCACCACCGCGAAGCGCACGCCCGGGTCATCGGGAATGCGATGGAAGAGCATCAGGGCGAAGATCGTGCTCATGTACCGCCAGGCCAGGACGCCCGCCAGCACGACCGCGCCGGCCTCGGTCAGGTCGCCCACAGTCACCGGCGTCTGGTCGTCGACGAACCACAAGGATTGGTTGAGCAGGAAGCGAACGAAGGCCAGGTCGAGCTCCCAGAGCCAAGCGACGGCCAGGAACCCCAGGAAGGAGACGGCGCATCCACCGAGCCGGCGCAAGGCGGCGGCGAGGTCCTCGGGTCGCAGCGCGGCCTCCGCGGGATCGGACGCTCCATTCGAGGGGGCGGCCGGCTCCGTCATCGGGGCGGCCTTCCGCGAACGCGCCGCGGCGCGGCGGGCCATCGCCGAGGTGAGCGCCACCGCCCACGACCGGCGGCGATGGGGACGCGTCCAGGTCGCGACGCGACGATCGATGGCCCGTGCCAGGGCCCGGTAGGCCGCGGCGCACGCGGCGATCACCACCGCGGTCTGCGACCCGGCCACGCCCAACCTCCGGGCAGAGAAGCTGTAGCCGCACACATCCAGCACGATCACCGCGCCGATCGCCGCCATCGGCAGCACGGCGGCCGCCCGCCGGTGGCGACTGATCCAGATCAGACCGGCGTGGACCGGCGAACCGCCGACGCCACTCGCCGACCCCTCCGCTCCCGCCGACTCGATCGCCAGGCTGGCCAGCAGCGCCGACCGGCCGCTCAGCAGCCGGATGCATGTGCCCCAGACCGCCAGCTCGAACCCCAGGATCAGGAACCGGCTGACGGCCGGGGCGCCCAGCAGCCGGCCGTCGGGCGCGATCAGTCCGTGATCGATCAGGTAGGCCGGCAGGAGCAGGACCGCGGCCGCGGCGATCAGGAAGCGGCCGGCGCGCCCGAGTTGACGGGCCAATGACGCCGACATCCCCAGGTAGCGCTCGGCCCAGCTCGACGGACGAGTCAGCCATCGGACCAGGTCATGGAGGAACAGCGCCAGGGAGAGCCCGATCAGGGTCGCGCAGGCCAGGACGCTCATGCCGCGGGACCAGGGGGCCTGCCGCGCCATGTAGGCCAGCAGGAGCAGGTACGAGGGCCAGATGCCGGACAACGTCGTCCCCACCATCAGGGACCGCAGGCCCCTCAGGAACTTCGCGTCCTCGCTCGCTCGGGCCATCGAATCTCGCCCCAGGTTCCGCCGGTCTTGTCTTCTCGGGTGAACATCACCCGCCGGTTGAACGCTTCATCTTGCCGGGCATTACCCACCCTACCAGACGGCTTCCGGCCGCTCCGGGGCCAGGTCGCGGGCGATCCGGGCCTTGAGCATGCGGCGGAACCGGACCAGCCCGATCGGCAGCCCGAGCACCGCCAGCGCGGCGGTGATGAACTCGGCCGAGGCTCGGCCCCACCGCTGGGTCCGGGCCGCCTCCCGCGCCAGCCGCAACAGGCCGTCGAGCACGCGCCGGCCTTCTCGCGCGCCCTGAGTGATTGTCCCCAGGCCGATCGGCTCCTGGTCGCGGACCCAGAAGATGTGGGTGCGTATGAACCCATACTCCTCGTCGAGGATGGCCAGCCGCCGCGCGATCTGGTCGAGAGTCTGGGCTGTGCACATGGTCAGCCGCTCGAGGACCGACCGGTGCCGACTCAGCAGGGCCCGATGTCGCCGCTCGTGCTCGGCCAGGATGCGCTCGCCCTCGGCCCGACGTTCCGCGGACAGGTGCTCCTGTGTCAACTCCTGTTCGTAGCGGTCGTGGAGCGAATCCTCGAGCAGCTCGATCTCGACGCCGGTCAAGGCATTCTCGTAGAACTGGAGCCGCATCTCGACGATCGCCATCTCGTTGCGGAGCAGGCGGTCGCGTTCCGGGCCGATGCGGCGGAAGTCGTTGTTGAGCCGGATCGCGTCGAGTCGGCTGACCCGTCCGTCGACGAGCAGCTCCTTGATCCGCGCGAAGTCGGCCGCGGAGTGATCGGCCAGACTCCGCTGCTCCTCCAGCGATGGCGGCGGCGAGGTCGCCAGCGCCTGCTCATGCTTGACGACCTGGGCCTCGATGTCGAGCAGCTCGGCGAGGCGTCGGGCGCGGAACCGCTCCACGGGGTCGTCCGAGCGCCGCGCCTTGGTCTCCTCGGCCGCGGCCTTCTCTTTGAGGAAGCGCTCCTGCCGATCGGCGGCCGCACTGTAGCGCGACTGCATTAGCTCCAGCACCTTCTCGGCGACTTGCAACTGCGCGTGGCCGACGTGCAGGCCCAGCTCGCGCACGCCCGCCAACCTGGCCTCGAGGGCGATCTCGGCCTCGATCGCCTTCAGTTGCATGGCCTCCACCCGCGACTTCCAGCCGGCGTTGATCGACCGCTCCTGGGCCAACCGTCGCGATGCCGCCGAGGCCGTGGCCGACCCGGCGGATTCCTCCCGCTCCGGCCCATGTGCGTTCATCGCCGCGACCGACTGAAACAGCTTGTCGCGCTCGGCCCGCCGTGCGTTCTGCTGGCCCTCCCAGTTTGCCGCCTCCGTGCGCATCGACTCCAGCTTAGCCTTGCACTCCTTCACCTCGCCGGTCGCCGCCTCGATGCACTCTTTCATCTCGGCGCTGATTGACGGCTTGCCACCCGGCCCCGATCCCCGGAACGTCTGCGGGAGCAGGACCTCCGGATTCGTCGCCGCCTGGGCCAGCAGCGCCTGCAACCGGGCCAGCTCCGATCGAGCCTCGGCCGCCTGCCTCTCGGGGCTGGGCACGGGATGATTGGCCTTTTTTAACTTTCCAGTGGCCTTCTCATACTCGTCAAAGAGAAGGAGTCGCTCCTGGAGCACTTCGCGGAGCTGTTTATCGGTGGCCGACTCGGGGAGGGTGCGCGTTGGGGGAGGCACCGAGGGCTGCGAAGTGGCGCGGGGTGCGGCGGGAGGGGCGCCGAGGTCGCGGCGGCCGGCGAGGCGACCTGGAGTTGAGTGTTCGCCTCGGCTCGGAGCGCGGCGATCTCGGCATCCGATGGGTCCGGCGGCACGGCATTGGGCGAGGCCGGCGCGGTATGACCCGGCTCGGAACCGGCCTGGGGAAGGGCCGCCGGTCGCGATCGCGGCTCCTGAGCGGAACCGGTCGCGGGGAGTGCCAGGGCCGCCGGCAGCAGGCCGATCCAGCCGAACCGCACGGCCACACGGGGGCGTGCCAACGATCGCTTCGCGAACGCGGGCATGGAAGCCCGATTCGTGGAATTCGACATCGCGCGGGGTCCCTCCCGCATGACGAGACCTTCGCAGGAAATGGCGAGCGTGACGAAGGGGCGTAAGGTATCGGGAAGGCCCCACGCGGACAAGGCGAATGTCGGACCTCGTTTCTCGCCGGCCCCGGGCGGTCGAAGACGGTCTCCTCGCCCCGCTTTTGGGCTCTTAACCGTGCGGACAAGGCCGGGGAACACCCTTGACCTCACCCGGCGCGACTCTATCATTGCTACGTCGGCACCGATTCGTGTTCGATTGAGGATGAACAAGCAAGCTCGACCGGATCGCTCCCTTCGCATCATCGTAGTTTCCGTTTTTGTTACATGGTGCAAGAACGCATTCACCACGGCTTTCTCCGTGGCAGCTGGTCGCTTGCCCGGCGCCAAGCTTAAGGTGGCGTCGGCGTCCCGGGCGGTTCCGGGCGCGGGTGGCATGAGGCCAGGAGAGAGATCGGTAGACACCGGCCCTGTCACGCGGGGATGCGTCGAATGGCAGCCGAGGCGAGGCGAGCTCGGCGGGCTGCATAGATCGGGTCCCGAGGAGTGCCAACGTGCACCGTTCTGCGAGACCGCGAGGCGGAGAGGACCGGCTCCCGCGACTGGGGCTGGCGACCGGCGCGACGGGGCCGGAGCCGTCATTGGCGTGCCTGGCGATGCTGGCCGGCCTGACCGAGCAAGGCTGGCGGGTGCAGCACTTCCGGACGCGGGCCTGCCCGACGCCCAAGGAGGCCGTCGGACAGGTGACGGGATTGCCGGGTCGTCACCTGGATCCCTGGTTGATGCCGGTGGATCTCTGCCGAGGCCTGTTCGCGCGGGCGGGGATCGCCGCCGAGCTGTCGGTGATCGAAGGAACACTGGGCGAGCCCGTCAACGGCTCCTCCTGCGGCTTCTGCGAGCATCCCGGCGACCTGCGTCCGATCGCGGAGGCGCTCGACCTCCCGATTCTCGCGGTGATCTCATGCCGAGGTAGCGATTCCGAGACATTCCATCTGCCGATGGTCCCCGAGGGGACCGACGCCATCTTGCTGGACGAGGTCCCCGACGCCGCCGTGTTGCCGCGGCTCCGGCGCCTGGTCCAACTGACCACGGGGCTGCCGGTCATCGGGGCGATCCAGGCCATGCCGGGGATCCGCGACGAACTGGAGCGTCAGCCCCCCGACCGCCAGTTGCCCGAGGAGCTGATCGCATCGCTCGCCCGCGGCTTCCTCCAGCATGCCGACCTGCCGGCGCTCGACGAGCTGTCGAGCCGCAATCCCTTCCCGGGCGCCGTCCGGACCTACCGCGGGTCGAGCGCCCGGGGCCGACACCGATTCCGCGTGGCCTACGCCCAGGACGAGGCGTTCGGCGGCTACTTCCCCGACACCATCGAGGCCCTGGAGGCCCTGGGAGCCGAACTCGTCGAGTTCTCGCCGTTGCGCGACGAGGCCCTGCCCGAGGGCGTGGGCCTGGTGATGATCGGTTGCGGCGTGCCCGACCACCACGCCGGCGAGCTCGCCGCCAACCACAGCATGATCGCCGCGCTGGGAGAGCACGTCTGTCGCGGGCGCCGGATGTACTCGGAAGGCGGCGGCACCGCCTACCTGGGGCGCGGCATGATCGTCGATGGCCGTTGCTACCGAGGCGCGGGCATCCTGCCCTTCGTCGCCGAGCTGATCGCCGAGGCCCCGCCGCCGCAACCGGTCTCGCGCCGGCTGCTGCACGACTCCTGGCTAGGTCCCCGCGGCACGGTCGTCCGCGGCTACAAGAGCGGCCGATGGCGGCTGATCCCCGGCTTCGAGCGCTTCGAGTGCCCCGCCTGCTTCGGAACCCTCTCCGCCGAGGGTGATTGGTTCTTCCACCATCATGCCGTCGGCAGCCTGCTGCACCTGCACCTCGGCGCGCTGCCCGAAGTCGTGGCCGCTTTCGCCGGCCCCCATCGCCCTTCGCTCAAGCGCCCGAACGCCCATGGCCTGGCCGAGCGCGAGGCCGAACACGGCCGCGGTTACGACCACGACGATCGCGGTCCGGCTGACTCCTGAGTGGCGGGGAGACGGCCGGCTACCGGCCGACGTCGCCATGCGCAAACCTGGGAAGGCGAGGCACCGTCCGAGCCGGATTGTACTCGGCTCGCCGGGAGGCTCGTCCTCTCAGGACCGGGCCAGACCCTTCAGCGGGAATCGCCGAGCTCGACCTGAGCCTCGAGGAACTTGAGGCTCTTGCGGAGCCCCTCGCTGTAAGGCTGCAACCTCAGGGCCCGGCGCAGGGTCTTGAGGGCCTCGGCCGGTTGGTCGAGACCCATCTGGCACTGGGCCAGGCCCGACATTGCGCCGAAGTGATAGGGATTGACGCTCAGCACGCGCTGGCAGTCCCGCGCGCTCTCGGCGAATCGACGCTGCTCGAAGTAGATGATCGCCCGCTGATTATATGCCTCGGCGAAACCGGGGGCGTCGGCGATCAGGCGCGTCGCCAGGGCTTCGGCCCGGTTCAGGTCGCCTCGCCCCGCGAGCAGCTTCACTTCCTCGATGCCCGGTTGTGCTCGGGTGTATCGGCCCGGAACCACAAGGACCAAAGCGCGTTCTCGGCCAGCAACCGCGCGATCGGATCGGGATCGCGGAGGGCCCGGCCGAGCACCGGGTTGCTCCGAGGGTAGCGGCCCAGTGCGCCCAGGGCCAGGATGGCCGCTCGGCGGGTGGTGACGCCCGGAGAATGGGCCGCGAGCCGGCCGAGGGCCTCCTCGCCATATCGCGCGGCCACCCGGTCGCGAAAGGCCTCGAAGTCGCGGTCGGCGAGGAACAGGCGGAAATACTCGTCGAGCAGCGATTCGGCCTGCTGGTGCGCCGGGCCGGCATCGGTGATGCCCGATCGCAGGGTCCCGGCGCGGACCGCGAGGAGTCCTGAAGCTCCCCACGACGCCAGCACGATCAACAACCACAGCCACCGACGCGAGGGCCGCCGGGGCCGGGAAACCAGCGTGTGCGACATCCCGAGCACCTCCCCGGTCCCGAGCCGTTGCCTGGTCTTCGGAACGCCACCGAGTTACTCTATGACACTGGCAAGCAAGACTCTTACGCAAGTCAGGCCGTCCAGCGGAACGGGGCTGCAGGGGCCGGAGCGTCAGGCTGGACGGCCTGACCTGCTTTCTTGCCGGCGCAGTAGAATGTAGCCGGTCCCGCGGCCTTCGGTCCAGAGCCTGGCCAGGCTCGCCATCCGGAGGTCCGCTTCGTGACACTATGGGGGAAGGCACGCGTCGCCACGAATCGCCGGCGGACGGACGAATGAAGGCTTGCGGGATCGAACCATCGCCATGCGCAAGGTGCTGAGGACCGCCATCGAGCTTC
Organism: uncultured Planctomycetota bacterium; assembly: GCA_963815795.1. GTDB lineage: Bacteria > Planctomycetota > Planctomycetia > Isosphaerales > Isosphaeraceae > JAKAUH01. The sequence continues at coordinate 1,734,271 of CAWFIC010000019.1, forward strand.
ATGGGTCGGGGCGGCTGGACGAGGCGGCGTCGCTCTACCGGCGCGTGCTGACGAGTGAGCCCGACAACGCCGAGGCGCTGCATTGGCTGGGGGTGCTTTATCATCAAGCCGGCGATCCTGCCGGCGCGGTGGAGCTGATCGGTCGAGCCGCGATTCTCAGGCCGGACGCCTACCTCTACCACGGCAACCTGGCGGAGGCCTACCGTGCCGCTGGGGATCACGAACGGGCCGCGGAGAGCTGTCGGGCCGCCTTGCGGATCTGGCCGGACTACCCCGAGGCACTCTGCAGCCTGGGGACCGCGCTCTCGGCGACGAAACGCCATGCCGAGGCGGTCGAGTCGCTCCGGCGCGCCGTGGAGCTGAGGCCGGGCTTAGTGGTCGCGCACAACAACCTGGGCATCGCCCTGCGCGAGCTGGGGCAGTCGAAGGAGGCGCTTCAACACTTCCGCCGCGCGGTCGAGCTGGAGCCGGCGTATGCCCCCGCTCGCACGAACCTCGGCCAGTTGCTCCTGGCGCAGGGCCATGCGGAAGAGGCGCTGACCCACTGCCAGGAGGCCGTGCGCCTGCAACCGAACTCGGCCGAGCTGCACGACAACCTCGGCAACGTCCTGCGGGTCATGGATCGGCCGGACGAGGCCTGGATCGCTTTCCTCCGGGCCCTCCAGCTCGATCCCGACCTCGCGCTGGCCAACGCGCACATTGGCCTGGTCTTCCAGAAGCGCGGCCATCTCGCCGAGGCCGTGGCGTGCTTGAATCGGGCGGTCGAGCGGCATCCCGATTGCGTGGAGTTCTGGGAGTGGCTGGCCGAGCTGCACGACGAGCGGGACGACAGCGCCGCGTCGATCCCCTGCTGGGAACGGGTCCTCGCCCTGGATCCCGACCGCGCCGGGGCGCACCTGTCGCTGGGCCGAGCCCTACAAGACGAGGGGCATCTGGAGAGGGCCCGCGCGCGTTACCTCGCCGCCGACGCGCTCCAGCCGCACTCCGGTGCGCCGCTGTTGAACCTGGGATGGCTTCACGAGCTGCTCGGCGAGATGGACCGGGCCGAGTCGGCGTTCCGGGCCGCGCTCGAGCGGCAGCCGAAGTTCCCCGCCCCGCACGCGCGCCTGGCCAGCTTGCTCCGAGGCAACCTGCCCGACGAGGACCTCGCCGCGCTCGAAGCCCGGTTGGCCGACGCGGACCTGGCGCCCGGGCCGCGAGCCCGACTCCTCTTCGGACTGGCCCACGTACTGGATGGGCGCGGCGAGTACCGGCGCGCCGCCGAGTGCCTGACCCGGGCCAACGCCATCACCCTCGAGCTCGATCGCGGGCGCCACGATTATTCGCCCGCCGAGCACGAGCATTACGTCAACAGCCTGGTTCAAGCCTTCGATCGCGGGTTCTTCGCCGGGCTGACCGGCGCCGGCCTGGACACTCGCCAACCGGTCTTCGTCTTCGGCCTGCCGCGGTCGGGGACGACGCTGATCGAGCAGGTCCTGGCGAGCCACAGTCGGATTCACGGGGCGGGCGAGCTGCGCCTGGCCCGGCGCTCTTTCGACGACATCCCGACCGTGATGGGCCACACCATGCCGCCCGTCAACTGCCTCCCCCTCATGGGGCCGGCCGCATTGCGGGGGCTGGCGGAACGGCATCTCGACCGGCTGATCGCGCTCGCGCCTCCCGAGTCGGCCCGGATCGTGGACAAGATGCCGGACAACTACCTCTACATCGGCCTGCTCGCGGTCATGTTTCCCCGTGCCACGTTCATCCATTGCCGCCGCGACCTGCGCGACGTGGCCGTCTCGTGCTGGATGACCGACTTCAGCAGCATCCGATGGGCCAACGATCCGGGGCACATCGCGTCGCGATTCCAACAGTACCGCCGAATCATGGACCACTGGCGCGCCACGGTCATCATGCCCCTCGTTGAAGTGGACTACGAGCAGACGGTCAGCGACCTGGAGGGGGTGGCCCGAAGGTTGATCGCGGCGTGCGACCTGGAGTGGGAGCCAGCCTGCCTGGAGTTCCATCGCACCGAGCGGCCGGTCCGCACCGCCAGCGTCACCCAGGTCCGCCAGCCCGTCTATCGACGATCGGTCGCCCGCTGGAAGAACTACGAGCCGGCGCTGGCCGAGCTGTTCGCGGCCCTCCCCACCGAGCCGTGAGGCGTCGCGTCCGCCCCGATGGGATCATTGCCGCGTGATCCCCTTGGCTTTTGGCAGGATCGTGAACACCCCGTCGTCGCCGGCCATCCCCTCGTCGTTGCCATCCAGCAAGACGCCCGAGGCGCCGCTCACTCCGTTGGGCGGCGACGCGATCACCGTGATCTGTCCGCCTTGCGCGAACGCCTGCTTCCCGCTCAGGAGCAGGCTGACCGATTGGGTCGCTACGTTGTAATCCGCCGTGAAGGCGACGGGATGAAGGACCTCCACCTTCTTCTTCTTGACGCGCTTGGTCGACACCCAATCGACCTGGTAGTTGCTGGCGTTGCCCGCCGCGACCGGATTCATCGCCGCACTGAATTTGAGCTCGAAGCCGGAGAGGACCGGCTTGCCCACCGGCTTGTGACGCTTATTGAGTTTGCGGGTGAACAGCGGTTGGTCGACGACGATCGTGGGAGGAGTCGCCGTGGGAGTGGGCGTCGGTGTCGGAGCGGGCGTCGGTGCGGGAGTGGGCGTCGGCGTGGGAGTGGGCGTCGGCGTGGGAGTGGGCGTCGGCGTGGGAGTGGGCGTCGCCGCCGGAGACACCGTGGTCGTGGCCTGGGGGCTCGTCGGGGTCGGCTGGACGAACCCGACATCGCTGGTCGCCACGCTGTAGAAGCGGTACGAGGCGCCCGCCTGTCCCTTGAACGTCGTCGAGGTCTTGCTGGTATTGACGAGGAGCGTCTGATACGAGCCGAAGGTGCTGGAACCGCTCGCTTTCGTGCTGTAGAAGACCGTGTAATTGGCGATGCCGGACCCGCCGCCATCGCTGCCTGACCAGCTCAGGTTGAAATCCGTCGAGTTCTCGCTGGCCGGCAGCGCGGCGACGCTGCTCGTGGGCGTCGAGTTGTCGATCGTGACCAGGGCCTGCTTGGCCGTCGAGGTCCCCTGGCTGGGGTCGGTCTCGCTGACCTGGTCGGTGGCGATCGGGAGGTTGACGTCGAAGGTGATGTCGGCCACGTTCGTGATCGTCGTGCCGGTCGGCAGGCCCGCCTTCGGCGCTATCAGGAAGCTGACGTAGCCCTGCCCGCGGCCGGTGCCGTCCTCGGGGGGCAGGAAGCCGGCCAGGATGTTGGGAGGCAACTGCGTCTGCGGGTCGATCGACTGGAATTCCACCGTCAAGAGCCGGGTCGAGTAGTCCAGGCTGGCGGTGATGACGACGTCGAAGGAGACCCCGTTGTAGGTCATCGGCACGGTCGTCCGATAATCCTGGCTGCCGGGCGGGATCGCCAGCACGGTGTCGCCGAAGGCGATCTCGGTCAACTGCAACGTGCTCAGGTCAAGGTTGGGATCGATCGGGTCGGTGATCACCACCTGCTGCGCCGGGGCGGTGGCGATGGGGGAATTCTCGAAGTCGATCTGGTAGGGGAGCTGGGTCTGGGTCGCGCCCGAGATGAAGTTCGACGGGCCGTAGCCCTTCGGGCCGATCATCGCGTTGGGGTCGAAGCTCCCGGCGGTGCCCGCGCTCGATCCGGTGGTACTGCTGCTGCTCGGCGTGCAGGGGCTGCTGGTGAACGTGTTGGTCGTCCAGTGGACCGTCACCGTGACGGGCGGCGGCGGCTTCACCACCGAGGCCCACTCGATCAGTCGGAACGAGACCTCCCGGTCGGGCCCGTCGTCCTGAGGTGCCTTGTGATGCTTGAGGATCCATTTCACCCACTGCGTCTGGTCCCATTCGCCATGCTTGTCCCCGGCCTGGTGCGCGGCCTTGGCGCCGGCCCGGTAGGCCTGGAGTTCCGTGAGCATGAGGAACTTGCGGTAGTTCGACTTCTTCAACGCCATGTTGGCGGGATTGTTGTCGAACGACCAGTGGGCCATCTCGTGGGCCAGCGTGCCCGCGTTGGCGGTGGCGATATTGATGGTGATCAGATTGAGGCCCTGGTTGAACGATCCTTCATTGTCCGTCCAGGGCCACCACGTATACAGGACGAAGGGCTTGGCGGGCGAAAGGCCCTGCGGATCGATCAGGTTGACCGGGTCGTTCCCCACGTACGAGTAGTCGCTCTGCAGCGAGGACGGATCCTGCGTGATGAAGCTCCCCGTGGTCGGGTTGTAGCTCCGCGCCTGCATGTGGTACAGGCCGTTGCCATCGGTGGTGACGCCGAGCTGGCCGACGAAGGTGAACGGGTTGGCGAGACTCCCCGTGCTGGAGAGCAGACCGCCGAACGGCGAGTAGGCGTAGGTGGCGATCAGGCCGCTCGTCGCGTTGGTCACCCCGACGGTCGATCCCAGGGAGTCGAACTGATAGTAGTTGGCGCCGCCCGGGGTGACCTGGCTCACCAGGCCCAGGCCGTAAGTGTAGCTGGCGATCAGGCTGCCGGAACCCGTGAACTGGGCGACGAGGGTACCCGTGGTGGGGTCGTTGAGGTTGCTGGTGGTCTGTCCGTCGTGGATCGTCGCCATCAGGTTGCCGAAGGCGTCGTATTCGTAGACCCAACTGTCGGTCGGCGAGGTGACGCTGACCAGTTGATCCACGGAGTTATACGTATAGGTCGTGGTGCCGGAGGCATCCGTCTTCGAGACGAGGTCGCCGTTGGCGTTGTAGGTGTCCGTCGTGGTGCCGGAGGCAGACGTGACGGTCGTGTACTGGCCGAGGCTGTTGGACGTGTAGTTGGAGGTGACGCCGTTGACGATGGTCTGCGTGCGGTTGCCCGCCGAATCATAGACGTACGTCAGGTCCTGATCGGGGATGGCCGAGCCGGCCGCGGCGGCGAAGGTGGCGTGGACGAGCTCGCCATCGCCGTCGTAGCTGTAGGTCCACGTGCCGTCAACCGTCGCCATGCTGGTCTCCTCGCCCAGCACGTTGTAGGTGTAGCCGAAGCTGCTGTCAACCTTGCCGCCCGCGGCAGAGTTCACCAGGGACAGGACGTCGCCATTGGCGTCGTAGGCGAAGGTCGTGTAGGTGCCGTCTCCCTTATCCTCGCGCGTCAACTGTCCCAGGGTATTGTACGTGTAAGAGATGATGAGGTTGCCGCTGCCGTCGGTCAGTTTGGTCAACTGTCCGGCCGCGTTGTATGCGTAGTTGACGGTGTAGATCACCGTCGAGCCCGACTCCTCGACCATCTGGATGCGGATGCCGCCGGCGTTGTAGGTGTACTGGAGCGACTTGCCGTCGGGATAGACGACGCTGGTGAGGCGCTCGCCCGAGTCGTAGGTGAGCGTCGTCACGCCGGCCGAGTCGGTCGCCGTGAGCGGGTCGCCAGCGGCGTCGTAGGTGTACGACATCACCGTGCCGTCGGCCAGCGTCTCGCTGGCGATGAGCCCGGCGGAGTTGTAGGTGAAGCTGGTCACCTGCCCGTCCGGGTTGGTGAGCGACAGGGGATCGCCCAGGGCATCGAATGTCTCGCTGGCCACGGCGCCGTTGGGATACTCGATCGACGTCAGGTCGCCATTGCCGTCGTAGCCGTAGCGGGTCGTGTTACCCTGAGGATCGGTCGCGCTCGCCAGGAGGTTGTCCGAACCGGTGTAGGTGTAGGTCGAGACATTGCCGAGCGGGTCGGTCGCGCTGGTCAGGTTCCCCTTGGAATCGTAGGTGAATGACTCCGTCAGGCCGGTCGGGCCCGTCACGCTCGTCATGTTGAAGTTGGAGTCGTAGGTCGCGTACGTGGCATTGCCGAGGGGGTTGACCGCCTTGACGAGATCGCCCGACTGGTTGAAATAGTAGTGGATGGCGTCGCCGGCCGAATTCGAGGCAGTCACCTCGCCGACATTGTAGCTGAACGTGATGGGGTCGGCGCCATCCGCGGCGGAGGCGCTCACCAGCCGGCCGGATCCATCGTACGCGTAGTTCTCCGAGGTCCCGTCGGGGTACTGGATCGCGGTCAGGGCGCCGGCGGTCGCGGCGTTCGAGCCGGTGTTGTAGGTGTAAGAGGTCACCTCGCCGTCGAAGCTCGTCACCGACGTCAGGTGCTCGCCCGGGTCGTAGGAGTACGAGACCTTGCGCCCGTCGGTGCTCGTGACCGACCCGATCAGGCCGGCCGCATCGTAGGCGATGGTCAGCGACGCCCCCGATGAGTCGGTGAGGGTGGTCAATCGGCCCGCGGTGTAGCCGGCGGTGATCCTGTTACCGTCGGTGTCTTCGATGTCGTTGAGCGTGCCGTCGGCGTTGAACGCCTCGATCTGGCCGTCGGTCTCCTGCAAGGTGAACGTACCGCCGCTGCCGGCGGCGAGGATGCCGGAATCGCCCGGCATGTCGAAGTATCCGCCGCCGGGGCGGCTGTCGGGCTGGAAGATCCGCGCCTCGCCCGAGGGCATGGTCACCGTGACGGTGCCGTCCGAGGCGACCGACAATGAATACTGCCAGTTATCGCGCCAGCCGTATCCGAGCGGCCCCAGAGTATCGCGTGAGGTGATGGGCTCCTCGTACAGCCGGTCGAATTCGAGGGAGATGGAGCCGGGGACCGCGACCGTGAGATCGGTCTCGTCGGCGAGGTCGGGCACGGGCGCGATCCCGTCGGCCTGCATCACGGCGAACGACCAGAGCTGATTGACGTCGCTCACGTCCTCGCCGAGCTGGCCGAGGTAGGACGCCTCGTTATCCAGCATCTTCACGTAATCGCCGATCGTTTTGCCGATCTGCGACGTCAGGCCGCTGTAGATCGCGGCCCAGGCCTGGCTCGAGATCCCCGGCGGCTGGAGGCTCGCTTCCTCGCTGCTCCAATCGATCCCCTTGGAGTCCTTCTGCGAATAGGTGAGGAGCTGGAACTCGAACTTGGTGTCGGACGACCAGGGCCGCTGCATCCCGGCGTAGTAAACCGGCACGGTGATCGACTCGCCGGGTTCCAGATATCCCGGCACTTCCTTGCCGCTGCCCAGGATCTCGACGCTATTGGAGTACCCCTGTGGCAGGGCCGAGGTCCAGAAGCCCGAGACCGTCAGCGACGGGTCGAGCGTCAACAACGGCTTGTCCTGCGGCTGCTTCGATTGCAGCACCAACAGCGGGGCCGGGATCGGCGCGGTCCCGGTGTTGGAATACTCGACGTAGATGGTCGAGGCGACGTGCCGACCCATCTCGGCGGGGAGGATCAGGTGGGTGACCAGGTTGCCCATGCCGCCCCGGGCCGTCACGGTGAACGAGCCCGCCAGCTCCGAGCTCGAGCCGTCGGCGTTGCTCACCACGACCGAGTAGACGCCCTGGGGGACTCCGCTCAGGTTGAACGTCGCAGTCAGTTGCGTGAACGTGTCGAGCGTCACCGAGCTAGCCTGATAGGGCGTGCCGGCCATCGGGACCAGCGACACCGTCGTCGTGCTATTGAATCCCGAGCCGCTCAGGGTCAGGGCGGCCGTGCTGTCCGCGGGCGACTCGCTGGGGGCCACCGTGCTTAGGTGGACCGGAGTCCCGTTGGCCTTGAGGGTGAAGCTGCTGGCCGAGGGGACCGATGCGGCGTAGACCAGGATGTACCACGTCCCCGGCGCCGCCGACGGGACCAGCAGCTGCGGATCGGCGGTGCCCTCGCCGGACGATTCGGCATCGTAGTTCACCGGCGTCGGCGGGGCGCCGAGCCTGGCATAGAGTTGGATGACGTCGGTCGTGGTACTGTCCTGGAGGCTGACGATCAGCGACTGCGTCGAACGGCACGACCACCGTGAAGAGCTGGGCTTGGCCGCTGTCGGCCAGGGTCCCGTTGTCCGTGCCCCCGAGCGACAGGCTCGTCACCGAGGTCTGATTCAGCGCGAAGGCATACGAGCCCCCCTGGCCGCCGGAGCCGTGCGCGGTCAGCGTGTAGGTCCCGGTCGCCGGCAGCGTGATCAGGCCCGAGTCGGCCTGGAGGTCGGAGAAGAGCGCCTGATTGCCGGGACCGGTCAGGTCGAACTGGATCCCGCCGCTGGTACTCACCACGTGGAGCTGGACCTGCTGGCCGGACGACCCCGTGAACTGCCATTGATCGACGCCATAGGCATTGCCGATCGTGCCGTCCTCTTGCTGATTGAGCGTCAACAGCCGGAGGTTGGGCGTGACGTTGTACGCCGACAGCACGTAATTGCCCGTGCTGGACGTCTGCCCCGGCGCCGCCTGCGCCTGGAGCGTGTACGTGCCGGAGGTGGGCAGGGTGAACGCGCTGATCGTGGCGACCGCACCCGAGCTGGCGCTGCTGGCCGTCGTCAGGACGGCGCCGCTCGGATTGAGCAGTCCGACTTGCCCCCAGTTCAAGGTGGGGGAGGCGGCCGGGTTCGAACCTCCGCTGCCGGGGTTGAGCTGGACGGTGATCGACTCGCCCGCGGTGCCGTAGAACGTCCAGTCGTCGGTCGCGCCCGCGGGCGTGAGCGTGCCGGGCGTCGGCGTATTCAAGGCGATCGACCCGCCGGACGCCACCGTGATGATCGACCCGCCCAGCACGGTGCCGCTCACCTGCTCGCCCCGGACGTAGAGGTGCAGGTTGTTCAGGTTGAGCGTGGCACCGGCCGGGACGATCAGCTCGTCGGCGTAGACCGCCTCCGCCTTCCCGGTCGTCGTGTTCTTCGATTGATCGACCAGCTCGACGGAGGTATTTGCCGTCAGGCTGAGCGTGCCGTACGCGAAGTTATTGACGAAACCCGCCTGCGTGGCCCCGAGGTCGGCCGACATGGCCTCCAGTTCTTGCGGCGGCTTCGACGTGCCGAGCCCGCTATCCAGCTCGACGGTCCCCTGCGGGACGAAATCATCGGCATTCTGAGTGTTACCCAGCAGGTTGCCGCTGATCTCGATCGTGCTGGCGGGCCCCGCTGTCAGGATCCCGGAGCCGTTGACCGTCAAGCCCCCTTCGAGATTGAGCGTGGCGCCATTCTGGACGGCCAGGTTGCCTTGATCGGCCAGCGTCCCGACCTGGACGCTCGTCGTGCCACCCGCGATCGTCAGGCCCAGGGTGGCGGTGATGTTGAACGTGCCGGCCGAATTGCCGATGAGGTTCACGCCGTTGAGACCATCGAGGGCCGGATCGATCACCGCTCCGCCGTTGGACTCCTGGAGCGTCGAGTGGGTCCAGCCGTTGACCTCGTTGAATTCGATCAGGGCGGCGACGTTGAGCGTGCTGTTGGTGCCGTCGCTCTCCAGGACGACCGTGCCGGTGTTGATCGTCTGGAGCGTCGGGAGATTGACGGTGCCGCCGGCCAGGGCCAGGATTTCGGTCTGGGCCTGGTAGTTGTTGGCGGCCTGGGTCACGCTGGTGAGGTTGGCCAGCGCCAGCGTACTGCCGGTGCCGGTGGCCTCCAGCGCGGTGGTGCCGCCGTTGCCCGTGTAGCTGGTCACCTTGGGCAGGCTCACCGTCCCCCCGCCGCTGACCGTGATGCTGCTGCCGCTGAACGAGGTCAGCCCGGCGAAGCTGGGCGATCCCCCGTTGATCGTCATCGATCCGCCGCCGTACGACCCGAGCTGGCCGGTGGCGATCGTGGAGGTGCCGTCGGTGGCCAGGTTCACGCCCGAAAGGCCGGTCAGGCTGGCGTCGTGGACCGCGCCCCCGTCGGTGGCCTGGAGGGTCGAGTCGGTCCAGCCGTTGGCCTCGGTGAAGCCGGTCAACGCCGAGACGTCGAGCGTGCTGTTGGTGCCGTCGCTCTCCAGGACCACGGTGCCGGTGTCGATCGTCTTGAGGCCCGAGAGGTTGACCGTGCCGCCGGCCAGGGCCAGGAATTCGGTCTGAGCCTGGTAGTTGTTGGCGGTCTGGGTCACGCTGGTGAAGTCGGCCAGCGTCAGCGTGCTGCCCGTGCCGGTGGCCTCCAGCGTGGTGGTGCCGCCGCTGCCCGTGTAGCCGGCGAGCTTCGGCAGGCTCAGTGTCGCCCCGCCGCTGACCGTGATGTTCCCACTGCTGAGCGACGTCAGGCTGCTGAGCGTCAGGGCCTCGCCGGGGCCGGCGATGTTCAGGTTGACGCCTGAGAGGCCGGCAAGGCCGCCGTCGGCGACCGTGCCGGAGTTGGAGGCCTGGAGGGTCGAATCGGTCCAGCCGTTGGCCTGGGTGAAGCCGATGAGGGCCGAGACGTCGAGCGTGCTGTTGGCGCCGTCGGCCTCCAGGGTCACCGTGCCGGTGTCGATGGTCTTGAGCCCCGAGAGGTTCACCGTGCCGCCGGCCAGGGCGAGGAATTGGGTCTGGGCCTGGTAGTTGTTAGGGGCCTGGGTCACGCTGGTGAGGTTGGCCAGGGTCAGCGTGCTGCCGGTGCCGGTGGCCTCGATCGTGGTGGTGCCGCCGCTGCCGGTGTCGCTCGTCACCTTCGGCAGGCTCACCTTCGCCCCGCCGCTGACCGTGATGCTGCTGCCGCTGAAGGAGGTCAGCCCGGCGAAGCTGGGCGATCCCCCGCTGATCGTCATCGATCCGCCGCTATATGACGTGAGCTGGCTGGTCGCGATGGTGGAGGAGCCGTCGAGGTCCAGGTTGACGCCGGAGAGGCCGGTCAGGCCGCCGTCGGCGACCGTGCCGCCGCCGGTGGCCTGGAGCGTCGAGTCGGTCCAGCCGTTGGCCTCGGTGAACCCGGTCAAGGCGGCGATGTTGAGCGTGCTGTTGGCGCCGTCGGCCTCCAGGACCACCGTGCCGGTGTTAATGGTCTTGAGCCCCGAGAGGGTGACCGTGCCGCCGGCCAGGGCGAGGAATTGGGTCTGGGCCTGGTAGTTGTTGGCCGTTTGGGTCACGCTGGTGAGGTTGGCCAGGGTGAGGATGCTGCCGGCGCCGGTGGCCTCGAACATGGTGGTGTTGCCGGTGCCGGTGTAGCCGGCGATCTTCGGCAGGCTCAGCGTCGCCCCGCCGCTGACCGTGACGTTACCGCCGCCGAACGAGGCCAGGCCGCTGAGCGTCAGGGCCTCGCCGGGGCCGACAATGTTCAGGTTGACGCCGGAGAGGCCGGCGAGGCCGCCGTCGGCGACCGTGCCGGAGTTGGAGGCCTGGAGGGTCGAATCGGTCCAGCCGTTGGCCTGGGTGAAGCCGGTGAGGGCCGAGACGTCGAGCGTGCTGTTGGCGCCGTCGGCCTCCAGGGTCACCGTGCCGGTGTCGATGGTCTTGAGCCCCGAGAGGTTCACCGTGCCGCCGGCCAGGGCGAGGAATTGGGTCTGGGCCTGGTAGTTGTTAGGGGCCTGGGTCACGCTGGTGAGGTTGGCCAGGGTCAGCGTGCTGCCGGTGCCGGTGGCCTCGATCGTGGTGGTGCCGCCGCTGCCGGTGTCGCTCGTCACCTTCGGCAGGCTCACCGTCCCCCCGCCGCTGACCGTGATGCTGCTGCCGCTGAACGAGGTCAGCCCGGCGAAGCTGGGCGATCCCCCGCTGATCGTCATCGATCCGCCGCCGTACGACGTGAGCTGGCTGGTCGCGATGGTGGAGGAGCCGTCGAGGTCCAGGTTGACGCCGGAGAGGCCGGTCAGGCCGCCGTCGGCGACCGTGCCGCCGCCGGTGGCCTGGAGCGTCGAGTCGGTCCAGCCGTTGGCCTCGGTGAACCCGGTCAAGGCGGCGATGTTGAGCGTGCTGTTGGCGCCGTCGGCCTCCAGGACCACCGTGCCGGTGTTAATGGTCTTGAGCCCCGAGAGGGTGACCGTGCCGCCGGCCAGGGCGAGGAATTGGGTCTGGGCCTGGTAGTTGTTGGCCGTTTGGGTCACGCTGGTGAGGTTGGCCAGGGTGAGGATGCTGCCGGCGCCGGTGGCCTCGAACATGGTGGTGTTGCCGGTGCCGGTGTAGCCGGCGATCTTCGGCAGGCTCAGCGTCGCCCCGCCGCTGACCGTGACGTTACCGCCGCCGAACGAGGCCAGGCCGCTGAGCGTCAGGGCCTCGCCGGGGCCGACAATGTTCAGGTTGACGCCGGAGAGGCCGGCGAGGCCGCCGTCGGCGACCGTGCCGGAGTTGGAGGCCTGGAGGGTCGAATCGGTCCAGCCGTTGGCCTGGGTGAAGCCGATGAGGGCCGAGACGTCGAGCGTGCTGTTGGCGCCGTCGGCCTCCAGGGTCACCGTGCCGGTGTCGATGGTCTTGAGCCCCGAGAGGTTCACCGTGCCGCCGGCCAGGGCGAGGAATTGGGTCTGGGCCTGGTAGTTGTTAGGGGCCTGGGTCACGCTGGTGAGGTTGGCCAGGGTCAGCGTGCTGCCGGTGCCGGTGGCCTCGATCGTGGTGGTGCCGCCGCTGCCGGTGTCGCTCGTCACCTTCGGCAGGCTCACCGTCCCCCCGCCGCTGACCGTGATGCTGCTGCCGCTGAACGAGGTCAGCCCGGCGAAGCTGGGCGATCCCCCGCTGATCGTCATCGATCCGCCGCCGTACGACGTGAGCTGGCTGGTCGCGATGGTGGAGGAGCCGTCGAGGTCCAGGTTGACGCCGGAGAGGCCGGTCAGGCCGCCGTCGGCGACCGTGCCGCCGCCGGTGGCCTGGAGGGTCGAGTCGGTCCAGCCGTTGGCCTCGGTGAATTCGGTCAGGGCCGATACATTCAGGACGCTGCCGGCGCCGTCGCTCTCCAGGACGACGGTGCCGGTGTTGATGGCGTGCAGGGATGAGAGGGTCACCGTGCCCCCGGCCAGGGCCTCGAATTGCGCCTGCGCCTGGTAGTTGTTGGCGCCCTCGGTGACGCTCGCCAGCTCGGCCAGGGTCAACGTGCTGCCGGTGCCGGTGGCTTCCAGCGTGGTCGTGGCGCCATTGCCGGTGTAGCCGGTCAACTGCGAGAGACTCAGGCTGGCTCCATTCTCGGCGTAGAGGCTCCCGCCAGAGTCCGTGGTCGTGCCCGTCACAGTGACGACCACACCGGAACCGCTCGCCATCAGCGACCCACCGGTCATCGCCAAGCCGCCGCTGATCGTCGAGCTGGCGGCGAGCGACAGCGACCCGCCCGAGATCGAGAGCGGATCGGTGCTCGTCAATGAATGGACCGATTGCGACCCCGAAGTGATCTGGATCGTCGGATTGCCGCCGAGATCGATCGTGACGTCGTCATTCGAGGTCGGCACGGCATCGTCCGACCAATTGCCGGCGACGGCCCAGCTCTTGCCATCCGCCGAGCCGGTCCACGTGACGTCGGAAAGGAGCGTCCGTGCTTCAAGCCAGTCGAGCCCCAAACGCGAACTCCCACGACGCCGTGGCCGTGACCGGCCGATCTCTCGATACCGGAACAATCCGCGACATACCTGCCACATGTTCATCGCCCTCGGGTGCAGCTCGACACGCTTCTATGACGACTTCAGGAACTCTGGAACTCGTGAGACCAGCCGATTCTAAGAAAAGCCCGGCCCTCGACGAGTGGATGATGCAATCCTGCATCGAAGTGTTGAAAGTATCGCACTCTGATGCGTGGACAGTTGCTTCCTCGCTACCCCCTTCGACTGCATAGAGTTAAGCAGGGCAATGGTGGACTTCAGACACGGAGTCGAAGGAATCTCCAAACAGGCTAAAAATGGCATTCGAATGATGAATAATCGCATCGTAAATGCTTAATAATATAAATCAGGCTCGTCGAACCTCTTCGACCGAAAGCTCGGTGCCACACCGACTCGTCATGCACTTACCAGCGAGGGATGTCTGTCGGCTGCAGGCTTTCCGTGCTCGGATTTCGCAGGCCCGAACGGTCAGGGTTCGTGTTGGCGAGGAGCCGGATCGATCGCCAGTATCTCGGCAGGGTTGAGGCGGATGAGCCCGCCGGTGGGACACCGATCATCGCCTGGGGGAAGCGACCCTCGATCACCCTCAGGTTCGAGATCCAAGCCGAGCCCGAGGCGCAGATCCAGGTCGACGAGGCGGCCGGTCCGGCATCCGGTCGAGGTGGCGACCCGGACGACCTGGCCGAGCTGTTCATGGCGGTCGCGCCAGGGGGGTGTGAGTGCGCCGCAGCCCAGCGAGCGGACGGCTTCATACCAGTGGTCGAGCTGCCGGATCAGATCGCGTGCGACCTCGGAGCGATCCACGTGATCGCCGCCTCGTTCGATACGGATGGAGGTCGCCGCGGCCCGGAGGTCCGCGGGGAGGTCCTCGCGATCGATGTTCACGTTCAGCCCGATGCCGATGACCGCGGCGCGGCCATCCGACGAGGGGCGCTCGACCAGTATGCCGGCGATCTTCCGGCCGTCGACGCGGACGTCGTTGGGCCACTTGATCGCCGCCTCGCGGCCGATCCAGGCGGAGACGACCTCGGCGGCCGCCACGGCGCCCAGGGCGGTGAGCCAGGCGCCGTCGGCGTTGGCATCCGGTCCGATCGGGTCGAGCGCACGGGGCGGGAAGAGCAGGACCGACATCAGGATCGAGGTCCTGGGCGGGGCCGACCACAGCCGGCCGCGCCGCCCCCGACCGGCGGTCTGCTCCTCGGCCAGGATCACCAGGCCATCATTGCTCGCCGAGCCCGCGGCCCGCGCCGCCAGGTCGTTGGTGCTGGACACGCGGCTCCAGACCGCGACCCTGCGACCGACCCGAGTCGTGGACAGCTCGTGCTCGATCTGGTCCGGACAGAGCCGCTCGGCCGGCCCGGCATACGACGCGCCCCGATAGGGATGTCGCTCGATCGCGAAGCCGAAGGAGCCCAGCGCATCCAGATCGGCGCGCGCGCGCTCCGGGTCGGGCGCCAGTTCATCGAGCGGGATGAACTCACCCGCCGCGGCGCGGAGCCGATCCAGCAGCGCGATGTTCAAGGCCCCGGCCGCCGATGAGGAGCCGATCATCGCCGTCATCCTTCGGCGCGGGGCCGATCCGGAGCCGCTTCGGGCTCGAAGTCCATCGCCAGGTCCAGCGCCGGGGCGGAATGAGTCAACGCGCCGACGCTGATCCGGTCGACGCCGGTGGCCGCCAGCGCCGCGACCGTCGCCAGGCTGACCCCGCCCGACGCCTCGAGCAGGACCGTCGGTGCCACGGCATCGCGGCGGCGCACGGCCTCGGCCATGCCCACGGGCCCGAGGTTGTCGACGAGGACGATGTCGGGGCCGCTGCCGAGCGCGACGTCGAGCTGCTCGAGCGTGTCGACCTCGACCTCGACCACGGTGCCGGCCGGGACGTTCGCCCGCGCCGTCGCGACCGCCGCGGCGATGTCCAGGCCCGCCGACGCGCGCAGCCAGGCCAGGTGGTTGTCCTTGATCAGCACGGCGTCGTAGAGGCCGAAGCGGTGATTTCGACCGCCGCCGCACCGGACCGCGTACTTCTCCAGGGCACGCCAGCCCGGGGTCGTCTTGCGGGTATCGTAGATCGCCGCGCGCGTCCCCGCGGTCGCGGCCACGAATCGCGAGGTCAACGAGGCGATCCCGCTGAGCCTCTGGAGGAAATTCAGGACGGTGCGTTCCATGGTCAAGAGCGAACGCATGGAGCCGGCCAGGCAGGCGACGATCGTGCCGGCTTCGAGGACATCACCGTCGGCCTGGAACGCCCGCCAGTGCTCGCGGAGCTCGAATTCATCGGCCAACCGCTCGGCCACCGGCAGGCCCGCGAGCACGCCGCGCGATCGCGCGACCAAGTGGGCGGCACCCCTGGCATGGCTGGGGATCGTCGCCGTCGAGGTGATGTCGCCGACCTGTCCCAGGTCCTCAGCCAGCGCCAGCGGCAGCAGGGCGTCGAGGTTGCGCCGCTCGAGCTCGCCGAATACGAAGTCGGTCCGATTCTGATCCATCGCCTGGAGATCCTGGCGTGTCGCGCCCGGGGCGGGGGCTTCGAGGACGCCGCGATCCGCTCGGGGCCGTCCCGCCGCCGTCATCCGGGCTCGGAGGCCGTCACTCGGCGGCCTTCTTCTGTGCGTAGCCGGCCTTGCGTTGGGCCTGAAGATGGGCGCGGCCGACGTCGGCGGCGATTCCTTGACGAGGATCGGGACGTCCTCCCTGTCTTTGAGGTTCCGGCCCTGCGCCGCGGCGGCGGCGACGGAGACCGCTCGCTGAGTCAATCGAGTCGGCACGAATTCGGCCAGCGCGCCGAACTCCCCGGCCACGGCCATCCGCGGCAGGCTCTCGTCCGACGTGTAGCCCGACTGGATGAACGGACGCTTCTCGACGATATCGCTGGCGGCGTTGTTGCTGGCGGAGGTGCTGTTGAAATCGAAGGTGAAGACCATGCACGGCTTCGGGTCCGCCAGCAGCCGCTTCTTCAGGACCTCGGCGCCGGCGTCGGAGCCCCTCGGGATGAGCAGCTCGTTGACCGTCGTGATCTTGGCGGCCTTGAGGGCCTCGCGGACCGCCGCGACGCGATCGTCGAGGAACCGGTCGCTGGGCGGCGCGACCAGGAGGATGGCTCCGCCTTCGGGGTTGAGCTTGGCATTGCGGGCGTTGCGGATCGAGAGCTCGACCATCTTCCGAGCGGAGTCGGTGAACGATTGGGGCCCGACCACGATCATGCGCGCCGCGCCGGGGCCCTTCTGCACCCCGGTGATCGGCTTACCGAGCACGATGACGGGCACTCTCGCGGCCAGGGCTTCCCCGACGGCGCGAGCCAGCTCCGCGTCGGCCGGGTCCTCGGGCTCGACGATCAGGGCCTGGGGCTTCCGCGCAACGGCCTCGCGCACCAGCTCGGCCTGCGGCTTCTCGGGCCGCGTCGATCGGCCGGCGCCGGCGGTCTCCTCGTCAGGCGTGACATGGATTCGCGCCTTGTCGTAACCCGCCTGCGCCGCGCCGTCGATCGTTCGATCGACGCGTCATCGGGTTCCTGGTCGCGGGACTGGATCATCTCGATGCTCCGGACTGTGCTCCCGGTGACGAAAGGATCCGGGGCCGCCACCGCGGTGCCGGAGGTCGCGCCGCGTGCCCCGCCGCCGGCATCGCCGCGCGGGCTCGGAGGAGGCGGCGCCACGAACTCACCCGAGTCGCAACCCGTCCAGGTCGCGGCCATCGACAACGCCGCCAGTATGAACGCGATCCGAACACCCACCGACGACGATCGTTCGGTCATATCGAACGCTCCTTATTATTGGCAAGTGCAAGTGGCAAGTGGCTGGTGAATACAAATGAAGATGACGCCGCTGGTCCGCGTCTGGTCACGCCGCGAGACTCGCGAGACGCGGCTCTTGATGATACTAGCCACTAGCCACTAGCCACTAGAGCCGTTAACGAATGCTCGGCCCACGAGTTTCGGCCTCGAGACTGCGCCGGGGCCTCGACCCGCTGATCTCCCCTTCATGCTGCTGGGGCCTCGACCCCCCCTGACCCCCCCTTCGTAAGGGGGGATTGGAGAGGGGCGGGCCGCCGTTCTCCCCCCCTTACGAAGGGGGGGTCAGGGGGGGTTCTTTCGCGTCGGTGCAATGCAACTGTTAAGCGCTCTAGCCACGATCAAGCTACCGACCCCGCCCGGCCCTGGATCGCCCCCTGGCCTTGGCGCGGCGCGAGCCCCGTCGGCCTGGGGGGAGGGTGCGGGCCGACGCGGACCGCCCTCCTGGCCGGAGCGGAGCTCCATGATCTTGTCGCGGAGCGCCGCGGCGCGTTCGAACTCGAGCTTCTCCGCCGCCTCGAGCATCTCGGCCTCGAGCGCGGCGAGGTACTCCTCGGAGGCGTCGGTGACCTCGTCGCGGCCGGCAGCCTTGCGGGCGATCGTCTTGGCCTGGACCTCCTCCTCGATGCCCCGGCGGATCGCCTTGACGATCGACTCGGGGGTGATCCCGTGCTCGCGGTTGTACTCCAGTTGCTTCTCGCGGCGGCGCTTCGTCTCATCGATCGCGCGCTGCATCGACGGCGTGACCTTGTCGGCGTAGAGGACGACCTCGGCGTTGACGTGCCGCGCCGAGCGGCCGATCGTCTGGATCAGCGAGGTCTCGCTGCGGAGGAAGCCCTCCTTGTCGGCGTCGAGGATGCAGACCATCGACACCTCGGGCAGGTCGAGGCCCTCGCGGAGGAGGTTGACGCCCACCAGGGCGTCGAAGGCCCCCTCGCGCAGCTCTCGGAGGATGGTCACGCGCTCGAAGGCATCGAGCTCCGAGTGCAGCCACTTGCAACGCAGGCCCTGCTCCTTGAGGTAGCGCGACAGGTCCTCGGCCAGCCGCTTGGTCAGCGTGGTGATCAGCACCCGCTCGCCCCGCGCGGCGCGGGCCCTGACCTCGCCCAGCAGCGCCGGCACTTGCCCTCGCGCCGGCTCGACGCGCACCAGCGGGTCGATCAGCCCCGTGGGCCGGATCACCTGCTCGACGACCTTGCCGCCGGACATCGCGACTTCGTAATCGCCGGGCGTGGCCGAGACGAACAGCCGCCGATTGAACTTCTTCTCCCACTCGTCGAACCGCAGGGGCCGGTTGTCCAGCGCGCTGGGGAGCCGGAACCCGTGCTCGACCAGCGTGCTCTTGCGGCTGAAATCGCCGGCGAACATCCCGCGAATTTGTGGGACCGACACGTGCGACTCGTCGATCATGATCAGGCTGTCGGGCGGGAAGAAGTCGAGCAGCGTGTTGGGCGTCTCGCCCGGCTGCCGGCCGGAGAGGTGCCGCGAGTAGTTCTCGATCCCCGAGCAGTAGCCGACCTCCAGGAGCATCTCCATGTCGTAGCGGGTCCGGGCGCCCAGCCGCTGCGCCTCCAGCAGTTTGCCCTGCTCCTTGAGCTGCTGCAGCCGGCCCTCCAGCTCGGCGCCGATGCTCTCGACCGCGCCCTTGATCCGCTCCTCGGGCAGGACGAAGTGCTTGGCGGGGTAGACGTACATCTCCTGGTGCGTCTCGATCACGTTGCCGGTGAGCGGGTCGATCGTCGCCAGCCGCTCGACCTCGTCGCCGAACAGCTCGATCCGGTAGCCGATCTCCTCGTACGCCGGCCAGAGCTCGACGACGTCCCCGCGCACGCGGAACTTGCCCCGCTCGAAGGAAACGTCGTTGCGGTCGTACTGGATGTCGACGAACTTCAGCAGCATCTCGTCCCGGTCGATGACGTCGCCCAGCCGGAGTCGCACCATCATCTTGCGGTAGTCCTCGGGCGAGCCCAAACCATAGATGCATGAGACGCTCGCCACGACGACCACGTCCTCGCGGCTGACCAGCGCGCTGGTGCAGGCCAGCCGAAGGCGCTCGATCTCGTCGTTGATCGCGGCATCCTTCTCGATGTAGATGTCGCGCTGGGGGATGTAGGCCTCGGGCTGGTAATAGTCGTAATAGCTGACGAAGTAGCGGACCGCGTTGTGCGGAAAGAAGTCCTTGAACTCGGCGTAGAGCTGGGCGGCCAGGGTCTTGTTGTGCGACATCACCAGCGCCGGACGCCCGTACTGGGCGATCACATTGGCCATGGTGAACGTCTTGCCCGAGCCGGTGACGCCCATCAGCGTCTGATCGGTCTTTTCGCGGCGCAAGCCGTCCGCCAGGGCCTCGATGGCCTGCGGCTGATCGCCGGCCGGCGCGAACGGGCTCACGAGCTGGAACTTGGCCATGGATGATCTCATCTCGTAACCGTTCACAGAGTGGGATAACCGGTATCAGGCAACCTCGACCTTTGGTGGATTCGCTGGCACGAGAGAGGGGATCGCTTGGCCACCGCGAGCGCCTCGAAACAGGATGTCAGGTAGTCCAGCACATTCCGCCACTGCTGGCGGCAGGTGGCTACCACCGTCAGCATCCGCTCCACGAACCGGCTCCCCGCCGCGCTATCGGTTCCCCCGCTGATCCGACGCCAGATCACCGCGTGCCGCTCGGAGTGCTAGGCGGCGTTGTTGGTCGGCGGCACACCCGCGACCGGCGCGAAGGTCCACAGGCTTTCCTCGACCCGCAGGAGCTCGGTGCAGGTCCCTCGGGTCTGCGCGCAGTAGCAGCGCGCCCCGTCCTCCAGGGCCGTCTTGAACTCGCGCCTCAACCGGGCCATCGCCGTGCGGAATCGCCCCCAGTCGACTCGCTTGGCCTCGAGGCGATGCCACCAGCGGAACAGCCGGTCCGAGAGCGCAACAGCTTCTTCCCGATCGGCGCGGCGGCGCCGCCGCGGTCGATCATCGCCTGGAAATCGCGGCGGAGATGACTACAGCAGACCTGCCGGCTGGCCCCTGCGATCGAGTCGTAGGTGCTCCAGCGGTCGGTCACCGCGATAGGGCCGTCTTGAGTCCCCAGGACGGCCAGGGCGACCAGGGCGTTGCGGTTGCGGGCGATCGTGAAGACCGTAAACAGGGCCGTCACCGCCGCCCACAGCCAGGCCTTGTGCCGGTCCTCTCGCCAGCCGGTCTCGTCGGCACCGATCACCCCCGCCGTGTGGACCGCCGTGGCCAGTTCGTTGTATGGGGCCTGGAGCGACTCGGCCGACAGCCGCTCCAGCTTGCTGATCATCCCGGTGGAGATCGACAGCCAGAAGAGGTCGCCGGCCAGTTGCTGGATCGGCCGCTTGCTCAACCGGTAGGAGATGGCCAAAGTGGCCAGTGTGGCCTGCAAGTAAGGGCCGAAGCGGACCGTGGGGACGCCCTCGGGCAACGGACCGCAGGTGGTCTGACCGCAGTCGGGGCAGGCCAGGCGATGCAGGCGGTATTCGTTGACGATCGGCTCGATCCGGGGCAACTCGGCGACCTGATGGATCAGGGGGTCGGGGTCCTCCCCAGACAGCGCATGGCCACACCGCCGGCACGCATCGGGCTTGCAGTCGGTGGACGAGCGGAGCTTCTCGGGAGGGACCAGGGAGAGGAACGCCTTGCGATGGCCGGGTTGACCGCCGCGCCTCCGCCGCGACGGCGGTGTGGGCGGCTTGCGCTTCAGGCCGATCGGGTCGGAGGAGGGCGGCTTGGAGGAGTTGGTGGAGTTGAGTTGGAGCCGGGCCTGGAGGTCGCGGACGGTGGCTTCCAATTCGGCGATCCGATCGTGCAGGGACTTCCAGCCGTCCAAGAGGGTGACCTGAAGGTCCGCGGGCACGCGGCTCCAGAGTGGCTCAAGGAGTGGAAGCTGTTGACTCATATGTAGTAGTACGAACCGACTGTACAAATTGTTCGGGGTGTGAACAGCTACCTCATCTCAAGAGGCGGAGGTGACCGGGAATGTCACCATTATCGGCGCCCGCCGGACCGCTGCCAATCGCAATCGGCCGGTCCCACGGCGGCCCGATCGCCCGGTCCGAGGCTCAGGTCCTTCCGATCGCCGCGAGGCCGGAAATTCTGTACCATCGTATATTAGCAGATGGGAGTCAGCTCGGCATCGGGATTCGGGGAAGAGGGTGCAGCCGCGTCCTTCGCGGTTCCCGTCCGCTGCGTCACCCGCACACCGAGGCGCGAAGATCAGCGAGCGGTTAGCCGGGCCGCGCGGCCGCCTCTCGCTCGCGCGCGGCGGCGGACCAATGATCCCGCGATCCTTGCCCGTGGTTCCATCGTCGCGCTCTCCGAGCACCGCGCGGAGGAATCGAACGTGAGTCGAATGGATGGGAAGCCCACGCCGACCTGGCCGTCGGATCGGGAATCGCCCGCGCCGTGCGGCGTCACGACGCACATCGCCGACCCGCAGCGCCGGGCGACCTGCCCGCATCAGGGATCGGACGGAGTAGCCGCCGGTCCGCGGGACAACGGAACCTTCGGGCCGCGGTTCCCCCGGGTCCCGCTTCGTCCCCCGAGCATCGCCGCCCTCGGAGACCCAGACAAGTCGCCCGATTGCGGGATGCCACGGCGCCGGCCCGACCGGCCCGGTGGCGAAGCCAGACAGCGGTCCGGGCCGGCCGGGCGGCTTGGCCAGACTCCCTAACCGTCAGGGTGATTTAGGGATGTCCCCTGGACCTCTTCCCCCCTGGCCCTCTTTTGCCGTAAGCGAATTCATCGAGGCGGATGATCCGCCGGGTTCGTGCGAGTTTGGGAGAACCGCCAGGGGCAGAATCGGGGCTCTCGGCCAGCAAGCGCAGTCGCCAACAAGATCCATCGCGATCAAAAGTCCTCTATCTGGATCCCGATCGCATTCTAGAGTTGGTCTAGGCGGGCCGATGATCTCGCGCGATCGACTTGCGGGACCCGGATGGCGAGGCCAGGGTCGGCCACGGCACGGGGGGGCGGCATCGCCGGTGAAGACCTGCTGGCAGTGGTCGAGGGAGGTGAGGCCGTGGCGAGGATCTTGGTGATCGACGACTCTCGGTTCAGCCGCAACATGGTGATGCGTGCCCTGCGCGAGGCGGGGTATGAGGTCTTCGAGGCCCCCGATGGCATCGCCGGCCTGGAGGCGGTGCGGGAACACCGCCCGGATTGCGTCGTGCTCGACCTCCTGATGCCGGTCCTCGACGGCCCGGGCTTTCTGGAGCGCCTCCGCAGCGACGGCTCGCGCCTGCCAGTCGTCGTCGCGACCGCCGACATCCAGGCCGCCACCCGCTCCCTTTGCGAGGGCCTCGGCATCAGCGGGTTCCTCAACAAGCCGGTCCGCGCCGAGGAGTTGCGGGTTTGCATCGAGCGCGCCCTCGGCGTGGGCCGGGAGGCTATCCCATGACGCTGGGGCCTGACCAGGAGGATGCCCTCAAGGAGGTGATCAACATCGGCATGGGCCGAGCCGCCGCCACGCTCAGCGAGCTGATGCAAACCCGGATCGAGCTGACGGTCCCCGGCGTTCTGGTGGGTCAGGTTGACGGCATGCTGTTCAGGCTCAGTCGGGCGGTCGGGGGTCGTGGCCTGGCGGTCGTCCTGGACTTCGAGGGGCCGTGCCTCGGAAGAGCGGCCCTGGTGCTTCCCCACGACAGTGGCCTGCGGCTGGCCCGGATCCTCGGGGACGTCGCGGATGGCTCGGACGAGCTGGATCTCGAACTCAGCGGCATCCTGACCGAGGTCGGCAACATCATGATCAACAGTGTGTTGGGTTCGCTGGCCAATGTCGCGGGACTGTGCTTCTCCTACCGGGTCCCCCAGTTCTACAGTCATCACGTGGCGGCGTTCTCCGAGTCCCTGGGAGTTGGCCGGTGGGCGCCGGACCTCCTGATCCTCGATACTCACTTCCAGGTGCGGCAATTCTCGATCCGAGGTTCGCTGCTGTTCCTCTTCGAGCGAGGCCAGCTCGCGGACCTCGTCCGGGCGCTCTGCGCGGCCGAGGCCGACCCCGAGGAGGCCCGCTGAGCGAGTCGCTGGATCTCGCCGAATGCAGGGGCATGGCTGCGATAGTCGACCTGTCGCCGCCGGTGACCCCTCGATCATGGACGGTCGGCTCTGACTCCGCCCTCAGCGTGTCGTTCAGGACCATCGCCAGCCGCACGCCGGCCGGATCGAGCCGCCGCTTGGCCACCGGCAGGCTCCTCGCCTGGTAGTCATCGGCCAGCTTCACCCCCGGCTTGATCCGCTGGCCCGACCTGGGGTCCTGGTAGGCTTCCCGGGCCGCCAAGAGGCTCTCCGTGGCCCGATCCTCGACGGAGCCACCTTGAGCCTGCTGGCGGGCCTCTGGCGTGTCCATCGCGATCAGGTCGGCCAGCCAGCCATCCTCACCCCCGCCCGCGTGGTCGATGATGCCCGAATTCCAGACGCGGTGAAGGTTGCTACCGCGGGCGAACCAGCGGACCTAGAGGTTGTTCCCGCCCTTGTCGTGGTTCTCGCCGACGTGCAGGGGCATGTGGAGATCCTCGATCAGGTGGACGAGGAACCGCAGGGCCTGACGCCGCTCCTCGACCGGGCGGGATCGATCCTCGAGCACCACCTTCAGCTCCCGGATCTTCGGGACGGTGAAGCCCTTCCCGGGCTCGTCCCCGGCGAACCCGTCGTCGTATCGGGGCTCATCGAGCGGGACATCGACCTAATGCCAGGGCGCCGTCTTGGGCATCCTCCCGCGGATTTCGTCGGCCCAGGTTGAGCGGTCGGCCAAGGACTCGCCCGGCTCGAGCAGGGCCTTGATCTCGGCCTTGGCGCGGTCGGACAGGTGCCGCTCGGCCAGCTTCGCGATCACGCGATGGCCGGTGCCTTCCCGGGCCCACGCCGGGCATGCGGATTGGAGGGCGATCAGTCCCGCGAGCGTGAATACGAGGGCCCGGCGAAGCTTCGTCGCCGTTCGTCTGGAGGGCATACAGGGCGATTTCCGCGGGAACGCGTACGGAACGCTCGGTTACCGCCTACCGCTCCCAGCGGAGCAATCCGCTACCCGCGGACGGGCGCCTAGGATTCCCACGTTCAAGCGCTTGTGCATCGTCCGGTAATGAACCGCAACGCCGCAAGGCTACGCAGCGCGTCTTTAGTTGGCGACAGGCGCAATGAATGAGACAATTTCGGCCTTTCTTACCAGTCTAACCTTGCAGACCAGATGATTACTAAGAGGATTTAGATGATTTTGCTCACCATCCACTTGTAATCGGCTCGTGATGCGTGTAGCCATCGAGGTCATCGCGGTGGAGGGATCGTCTCGTCGTTCTCATGCCTGTCCCGCTCTGGACAGGGGCGAGATCGTGGTGCGCGCCGCGACAACCCTACTCGAGAGCAAGGACCACGCATGTCGAGGGACCGTAGCATCGTCGGCCGCTTCTTGGTGGCGCTGGTGTGGAGCGCGGTGGTCCATGTCGCGGCCCCTGGCGCCGCCGCGGGCTTGTTATCCCCTTCCGATTTCGCGCCGCTGGGGGTGTCCTTGACGGAGTCGGGCTCCTACAGCGTGGACACCTCCGCCGGCATCATGCAACTCCCCGACGGCGGGCTCATCACCGGGGTCTTCTACGGCGGGGTAGCGGTCTTCACCTTCGACTCGATCGACATCAGTGGGGCGTCCTTCGTCGCCAAGGGCAACGGCCCGTTCGCCCTGTTGTCCCGAGGCGGCTTGACGCTCGACGGCGTCAACCTCGATGTCAGCGCCAACGGCCAGACGCCGGGGCCGGGAGGGAGCGGTCCCGAAGGATACTACGACCTCGGCGGGCCGGGCGGTGGAGGATTCGGGACCCCGGGAGCCCCGGGCGGCCCGTACACGTTTACGGGCGTCCCGAACCTCATTCCTCCATGGGGCCAGTATGTCGCGGGATCGCCGGGCGGACCGAGCTACGGCGGCCTGTCGGACCCGATCGCGGGAGGCAGTGGTGGAGGCAACTTCTATTACGGCGGCACTCAAATCGGCTGGGGTGGCGCCGGAGGG
The DNA here is from genome assembly GCA_963815795.1 of uncultured Planctomycetota bacterium. Lineage (GTDB taxonomy): Bacteria > Planctomycetota > Planctomycetia > Isosphaerales > Isosphaeraceae > JAKAUH01. Next base: position 1,759,257 of record CAWFIC010000019.1, read on the forward strand.
GCGCCATCGAAATTGGCGCCACGCGTACGCTGAGCCTGAACAATGTGGCGATCTCCGCCGACGGCACCGGTGGCAGCGGATACGGCGGCAGCGGCGGTAGCGGCGGCAGCATCTCATTGCTGGGCACCACCATCGATGTCACGGGTGGCTCGTCGTTCTCGGCGGTCGGGGGAGGTGGAACTCCGGGGCTATCCTACGGCGGCCCGGGCGGAGCAACCTATGGCAGCGGAGGTGATGGCGGCGCGGGTCGCCTTGACATCGTCACCTATAGCCTGAGTGGCATCGGCTCTTACGACATCTCTGGGGCCCCCGCGGGCGACGGCGCTGTCGTCGAGATCGCCTCCTTGCCCGAGCCCTCCGGACTCGTGCTCGGCTCCATCGGACTGACGGGGCTAGTGGTGGTGACGACGCGATACCGGCTCGGCGGGTGCACGAAAACACGGAATAGAAACGAACTGCGTCCCCGTTGAGCTCCGCGTCCCCGTTGAGCTCCTCGCCGCGTGGTTCGCCCTGCCGGGGACCGGACAGGATCAGCGGCGTCATGGATCAGCGGAGGAGCTCGTCGAACGCGATGCGAGCGACTTCCTGGCCATCGAGCACCAGCGGCAGGGACTGACCGGGCCGGTAGGTCTCGACACGGGCGTACTCGCCCCGGCCGTTAACGACGCGGGGCTCGGTGTGAATCAGGATCCGTCGGTCCAGCACATCGACGACCCAGTAGATCGGGATCAAGGCCCGCGCGTGCTTCTCCAGGGCGGTGGTCAGGTCGTCGTGGAGGCTGGTGACGGCGACCTCGATCAGCAGGCCGACATCCCCCGGACCGGGGTAGCGATCGGGGGCGGCGAAGTCCAGCGGGTCCGCGGCGCGGATCAGTGCGAAGTCGGGGAGCGGGGCGTTGGTCGGGTCCAGGACGATCGTGCTCTCGGGCCAGAGGCTCCAGCCGTCCGGCAATCGGCGATTGACGGCCCTGGTGATGGCCGCCCCGACGAATCCGTGCGCCTTGGTCTTGGCCATCTTCTCGTAGAGCCTTCCATTGGAGAGAAAGACCCGGCGGTCACGCGGGATCAGGCCCGATTCGACCATCCGGGCGAAGAGGTCGATGGTCAGGTCGTACGGCACGTCGGCCGTCGCCGCCTGCGATGGAGCGACCACGGTCGCGGTGGACATGACTCTCCCCTCCGTCTCCACCAGCCCGCCCGCAATGACGCGCGGCGCAGGAGGATCTTCAGTGTCTCAGCGTACAGTCGGAACGATCCGGAATCAAGAAAGCGTTCGTTCCGACCCCTTTACTTGGCCCTACCTCGGGGGCCGCTGAAGGCGTTTGACCCTCTCGGGGTCCTCATTCCGTGGCCGGGTTATCCCCTTGCGTCCGACGCGCTGACGCCATCTCTTGATCGAGTACGCGACGGCATCGCCCGCCTCAACGAATACCGCACGGCTTTCATTTCGGCAGCCGTCACCGGGCAGATCGACGTCCGCGGCGAGGTATCACTCCGGCAAGGAAGATCCGCACTAATGGTGCATACAAGCCCGAAGCGCCAGCGAGTGAATCCCGGCGGGAGCCAGCGACACACTCGCTGGCGCTTTGGGCTCGTATGGTGCACGGTCCATGCGGATCTTCATTGCTGTGGTAATATGATGGAACGGAAAGGAGAATCGACCATGACCCGCATCGTTTTTCAGTCCCGTAACGGCCCCGACGGCACGCTCCACCTGGACGTTCCGCTCGGCCGGGAGCGGGCGGATCGGGAAGTTCAGGTCGTCATCGAGCCGGTGCCGAAGCGAATGACCCAGGCGGAATACGCCGCCTGGGTGCAGTCGATGGCCGGGAGCATCACCGATCCGACGTTCGAGCGTCCGCCGCAACTCCCCCTGGAAGAGCGAGAGCCGCTGTCGTGACGTACCTGCTCGATACCAACACCTGCATCGGCTGGCTGCGGCGGAATCAGCCGCAAGTCGTCGCCCGGATTCAGGCACGAACACCGACCGACATCGTTTTGTGTTCGGTGGTCGTCGCGGAACTGCTGTTTGGCGTCGAACGATCCGACCCGGCTCACCGGGCCAACACGGCCTTGCGTGTTGAACAGTTACGGCAACAGTTCCGTTCGCTCCCGTTCGATGATGCCGCCGCCGAACCGTACGGCAGGATCCGGGCGGACCTGACCGCACGCGCACTGACGATCGGCGGCAATGACATGCTGATCGCGGCGATCGCCCTGGCCAATGGCTTGACGCTCGTCACCCACAACACCGCCGAGTTCAGCCGCGTCCCTCGCCTCATTGGGTCTGAGCCGATTAGAGGGGCTTGCCGAGTCCGAGCTTGCAGTCGAGCGGATAGGCGTCCCTCAGATGCGGATAGCGGGATCGGATCCGCCGTAAGAGGTGCCGGATCGCGTCCATGTCCGCGCCCTCCACGGAGCGCACGTCGAAGACCTCGGCCATCGTCATGATGGTCGCGGCGTCGTCGGCCTGGAGGTCGAACCCGGGCCGGTCCTGGTCGCTCATGGATCGCGCCTCCTCATGCCTGGCGAAAGCGGGCCATCGCCCATTCCTGTAACCGGCGATACCACGCGTCCTGCTGGCTCACATCCTCGGCGGTCAACCACACGCGGATCTCCTCGGCGCGGACGGGCAGGAACTGGCTGGCCTCGGCCGGTGCATAGGAGCCGTCCGGTTGGAGATGCTCGATGACGACCGTCCCGCCCCGCCGGACCCTCCAGACCTCGGGGACGCGGAGGGCCGCGTAGATCCCCGGCCGATCGACCTGCGACGGCGAGATGTCGATCTCGACGGCCAGATCGGGCTTGGGATAATCGGCCGGGTCCATCGAGCCCCGGGCCAGGGCTTCCCGGGCCATCCGGACCTTCTCGGGCTCGAAGCAATACGACTGGTCGGCCTGGAGGCCCCGCTTCGCGTCCACGGCGTTCAGCGTCGCCTCGCCGGAGCTGACATGAGCGATGCGCGACCACGATGCCACCGCGTCGATAAACTTGCCGGCCAGCCCCTTGAGGTTCTCGTGGAGGTTGCTGGTCGTCATGATTTCCAGATCCTTCCCGTCGTAGGCCAGCCGGACATGATCCCCCTCGCCTTGGGCCCGCGAAAGGGATTCATAGGTTTCCCAGCCCACGCCCCGGAAGACCGTGCGTTGGTCGTGAACGGGCCGGAACGCCGGGGCCGGTGCGAGGTCACTCGCGACCGTCGCGCCTGGAATCGACGCGATCGTAGACATAGGATGGCTCCTCCCGTTCAGGTCTCGGCCGATGGTGACTTCTCGGCCGTTGCCGTTGCCCCCGGTGGTCAGCACTGCCAACCGAGATCATACCAGCAACGCGGCAATCGGCTCCACTCAGTCGAACGACGTCGGCTCCCTCGATGGCTTCTTGCGCCGCTCAAGAGCCCTTCCGCGCGGGCGGCCGGCGGCGGCCAGGGCGACGAGGGTGGTGGCGGGCGCCGGTGGGGCATCGCGCGAGACGCCGTCGGGCGGGCCGGACGGACGGGACGGCGGCCCGAAGCGGTTCCGGCGGCTCCGGAGCCGGAAACGCTCGCTGCGTCGCGGTCACGGGTTCCGATCTCTCCTTGGAAAAAAGAACCGACTCCGATTCTCGTCTGGAAAAAAGAACTGACATTGCGCCAAGAAGCTTGGGAAGGGAGGACGAGCCTCGAACTCAGAAACCTTTCATCGGAACCCTGTGGGTGAACGAATCCCACCCGGCAGAGCTTGGCCAGCAGCCGGAAGCGAGTCTGGCGTGGTGGAGGGGTGACTCTCCCTGCGAAGCGTAGTGGCTATAGAAATAGAAGTGGGGATGCCTCGATAGGCGGCCAAGGCGAAACTGTTGAGGTCTCGCAACCGCACGTGCAGGAGGTCATCCCCATGAGTAGCAAAGCATACCGTGCCACGCGCGTCAACGAGGTGAACTGGGAGCAGATCGCCCGCGGAAAGGAGGGTCTGGGTGCGACCGTAGGCATCGACGTCGGGAAGTTTGATCTGTTGGTGATTTGTCGCTGGGCCGATGGGCGGTTCGAGCGCCCGTGGCGGGTCAGGAATCCCTGGGAGATCCCGACGTTGGTGGGCGTCCTGAAGCAGGTCAAGGCGGACCGGGAGCTGGTGGTGGCGTTGGAGCCTTCGGGGACCTATGGAGAGGCCTTGAGACAGGCGCTGGGGGACACCGGGATCGACGTCCGGCGCGTCGGTACCAAGGCGTCCCATGATTATGCGGAGATCTTCGACGGCGTGCCCTCGCAACACGACGGCAAGGATGCCGCGGTGGTCGCCGAGCTGGCGGCGTTGGGGAAGGCCAGGCCCTGGGCGTACCAGGCCGCCGATCCCTGGGAGGAGGAACTGGCCTATTGGGCGGAAGAGATGGTGGCCCAGCGGCAGATGCTCACGCCCTGGCAGGGGCGCCTGGAGGGGCTCCTGCGCGCGTCATTGGCCGGAAGCGTCCCAGGTCCTGAAGCTCTCCTCCGGGACGTTGCTGCGGATCTTGAAGCGTTATGGGACTCCCCAGGCGTTGGCCGCGGACGCGGACGCGGCGACGCAGTTGGCCCGCTGGGGTCGGTCGCTGTTGTCGGCGGCGAAGATCGAGGAGTTGTTGGCCGGTGCACGGTCCAGTGTGGGTGTTCGGAAACGGGGACGCGGGCGCGGAAACGGGGCGCGGAAACGGGGACGCAGCTGGGCGCGGAAACGGGGACGCGGGCGCGGAAAACGGGGACGCGGGCGCGGAAACGGGGCGCGGAAACGGGGACGCGGGCGCGGAAACGGGGACGCAGCTGAGTTCGCACCGTCGCAGGGCGCGGAAACGGGGACGCAGCTAGGGGCGCGGAAACGGGGACGCAGCGGGCGCGGAAACGGGGACGCGGCGCGGAAACGGGGACGCAGCTAGCGCGGAAACGGGGACGCAGCTAGGGCGCGGAAACGGGGACGCAGCTAGAGGCGCGGAAACGGGGACGCAGCTAGTTCGCACCGTCGCACGGGCCGAACCCATCCGTCCGCTCCGATTCGCCGGACCCGCCGGTGCGTGGTCGCGGCCGGTCGGACCCGCCAGCGACGTCGTCGCGGATCCTCCGCCGTCGCGCGCTCCTCGCCGGCCCCCGTCGGACCCCCGACTCGGCCCGGCCGCGCTGGCCTCGCGGGACGCCTCCAGCATGCCAGGCGCGGGGACCGACAGCAACCGTCGCCTTCACCGACACCTCCGGCGTGTCAGGCGTCAGTGGGGATGCGTCACATTGAATCGTGGTAGGCGATGACAAGTTTCTGTATCGCTCCGGATGGGTCTCCGGGCAACGCCGCCAGCACGTCGTTCAAGCAGGGGAGAACATCGGCCACGAAGCGGTTGAACTCGGAGGTCGGGACCCCTTGCGGATCGTCCCAATCGCGAGCGATGAGGTCGCTGAAGATCGAGCGAAACACGAAGGACACAACGGACGACTCGTCTCGGAACCAATCCTCGCACAACTGGGCGATCGCAGTCACGGAGCCGGGGACGAAGACGCCACTAGCGAGTTGCTGTTCGAGCTGCGCGATGTACATCGGCCTCGACTCCGAAGTCTCGGATCGTAAAGACCGCCTGGTACTTCTCGATCCCATTCAGCCGGAATAACTCCTCGGCCCCCTGGAGTCGATCGACTAATGCCAGCACCAAGACGACTTCGCACCCCAACTCCCGGGCGGCCTCAACCGCTTTCAAGGCCGACCCGCCCTTCGTGACAACGTCGTCCACGATCACGACCCGGCCCCCCTGCCCAAGTCCGCCTTCGACCCGCTTCTGAGTGCCGTGAGCCTTGATCTCTTCCCGAACCCAGAAGCCTTCGACCGAGCGGCCGTGATGATAATAACTAATCACGGCTGCCGTGGTCAGAGGCACAGCCCCGACTTGAAGGCCGCCGATGGCGTCGATGCCAAGATCCTTGGTCCGTTCGTAGATCACCTCTCCGATGAGGTGCGCGCCCTCTGGGTGGACCTCGGTCATTTTTCCGTCGATGTAATAATTGCTTGTTCCACCTGACGCGAGGCGGAAGTGGCCGAGCTTGAACGACCTCTTCTTGAGGACTTCCAGCAATCGCGCTTCAATCTCAGTCATGGGATCGCTCGGTATTGACGCCTGGGCAGGATGGACGATGACCGATATCGCCATGGCAATCTCAATCGGCACCGCGGGGCGTGTTTTTGGAGGAAGGATTGGGGGCAATCCCCGCGACACCGATTCGGAACCCTCGCAATCATACCGAACCGCAAACGCCGCGCCCGCGCAACTCGCTGGCCGCACAGGCATTCGGATTATCCCCTTCGACGCTAGCTTTTGCAATAACCCACCCGCTCGGGCCACGCCGCAACTCCGGCGAACCACCTTCAGGCACCTGGTTTGCCAGCGCCCGGGACGATCTGGCCCGTTCCGATTACGGCTTCAATCCGCCCGAGGGAACTGGAAACGGGGACGGAACAGAACTGGAAAAGGGGAGGCAACAAATTCCGCCCGCCCGATCCGGCCCGGTCGCTCATCCGTCCCGGCCGCGGTCCCGCCCCGCGCCCGCCCGCGGACCGGCGGCGGCGTGGTGTCAGTCGGGTCGCGGCGGGCCGGGCCGGGGCGACGGCCGCGGCGGGCCCGGGCGGGGGGCCGGACCGGATCAGGTCCGTGAGCGGCCTCGGGCGCCAGCCCCGCGGTCGGCCTCGCGATCATCGGGAGCCTCTGTTGGGGTGGCTTGCCCTTGTCAGACACTCCTGATACTCTGTCTGACACTGGGACCAACCAGGAGGACGTATGGAGCGAATCAACGTCAGGGTCGAGCCACGCCTCAAGCGGGAGTTGGAGGCCGAAGCCAGGGAGAAAGGCGTCCGGCCCTCGGACATCGTCCGCCAGGCGCTGGAACAGCACCTGCGGTCGCGAACGCCCCGCCCCAATTGCCGCGACCTCGCCGAGCGGCTCGGCCTGATCGGGGCGGCCAAGGGGCTGCCGAGCGACCTTAGCACCAACCCGGAGCACATGGAGGGATTCGGGCGTGGCTGAGCGGGTCCTGATCGACACCGGCCCCATCGTCGCCATCCTCTCCGAGGACGACGCGCATCACGACCGCTGCACCGAGGCCCTGGCCGCACTGACACCCCCTCTCTGGACCTGCTGGCCGGTCCTCACCGAGGCCGCGTGGCTGCTCCGCGGGCGGCCCGACGCCCTCCGGAAGATGTTCGATGGCTTTCCGGGCGGGCTCTTCGCCCTGCTCCCACTGAATTCCGAGGACGTCCCGGCCGTCGCCGGCTTGATGAGACGTTATCAATCGGCCGGCCTGCAACTGGCCGATGCCGCCCTCGCCCACCTCGCCGAGCGCGAGGGCATCCGCCGCGTCTTCACGATCGACCGCCGCGATTTCTCGATCATCCGCCTCAAGCGCAACCGCGCACTCACGATCATTCCAGAGGTGCCCTGAGGGAGCCGGCAAGCAGTGGCCGGTGCCAGCCGGTGATCCTCGTGGTCCCGGTGTCCGACCCGCCCATCCCGGATCCGGGGCTTCCGGCCCACGGACCATCAGTCCGGCCGCCGGCCGCGGCGGGCGCCCGATCGGAATTCGCGCGTCGGCGTTGATCCGTCTTCCAACCCGCCCGCCCGATCCGGCCCGGTCGCTCATCCCGACCCGCCGGGACGTGGTCGCGGCCGGCCGGATCCGCCGGACACCCGCGTCGCCCCCGCCGGGCCCGCCCGCGAGGTTCATCGCCAACAGACACGGTCGCCTGGTCAGGTGATGTCCAACGTGAGATCCGTTCAGGCCCAACCGACGGGGCGGCAACCGGGATCACCGGCCCGCAGCCGACCCGCCCAGACCATCGCAACGCCCCCAGACCCGCCCGTCTCGCCGTTGTACGAGGGCCGAAAAGAAACCATCGTGTTTGCAAATCCACAGAGCCGTGCTATAATATAAACTGCAGTCGTCTTCACAGGAGGAACCCTCGGCAATGCGGCCGACGCTCAATCCCAACGGTGGGCTCACGATACCATCGACTCGCCGAAGTCCCCAGAGCGGATAGGAACCTCGATATCGCTCGGGTGAATCATCCCATCAATTCCCGCCTCATAGCCAACATGCATTGTGACCAGATGGTTGCTGGCTTGTGTGCAACATGCGAACGCACCCATTCACACCGTCTTGTGTCCATCCTGGTGACGACGATTTCGTCATCTCCTCGCCATCGCTCGGCTCGGATGGCTGTGGGACGCACCCGCCGGCAACGAAACGAAGCCATTCCTGCCGAAATGGCAGTCGCAGGGAGCAACCAGGCGGGGAAATGCGCGAACAGAGCCACCAGTCCCAGGGTGGAAGAGGGGAAATCTACGAAACGAACCCAGTTCTTCATCATTTCTTCATAATAAGCCAGTGAATGGCGACGAGGTCTGCATGCATCGCCCTCAAGGTCCGCGACACGACGAGCGCCGGTCGTCCCGGTTGAATCTGCGAAACAAAGCCACGATCATCGGGGTGGAAGGGATTGCATCGATCGCAGGAATCCTGTTCAACCTCAGGTGGAGACCTTGGGATCGGCCGAGGCGGGGTCCCTCGGTCCATCGAGCGGGCGGGATCAGGAGACCCGAGCCGAACTCCTCCGCGAAATCGGGTGGGAATAGGAACCCGTCGTGCGAGAAGGAGCCCCCAGGGCGCGGGAGCGAAGGCGGAGGGCATGGCCCGCCGGGAGTCTCGGCGCCGGTCCGGGACCGGCCATTCCCGCAGCATTAGTACCGCCTCGATGACCGCGGCAAGGAAGTCGGTGAGTGTTCCGGCCTCACAGGGCCAGATTGCCGCGTTGGAAACCCAGACTGACGTGGGGACCTTCCGTGCCGGCGCGATGACCCGGCGGGTATACCGCAGAAACGCGACCGCATCCCGGGTACGAGGACGAGATCGCGCCGAGGCCGAGCCGGAATCAGATCCCCAGCAATTCGGCGATCTGCGTGACAGACGCGGTCCCGGTGGTGCCGAGCTGGTGGATGACCAGCGAGGCCGCGGCCATGGCGAGCTGCATCGCCTCGCGGAGGTCGGCCTCGGAGGCCAGGGCGACCGCCAGGTTGGCCGCGACGGCGTCGCCGGCGCCGACGATGTCGATCGGGCCGCGGACCGGCAGAGCGGGGACGTGCTCCGGCTGGCGACCCGGCGCGGCGCCGATGATCCCGTGCTGGGCCATGCTGACGAAGACCGGCCGGCCGGTTCGGCCGGCCAGGTCCGCGGCCTGTCGCCGCACGGCCTCGGGATCGGGCGGCTCGCTCGTCGTCATGCGGGCCAGTTCGGCGGCGTTCATCTTGAAGCCGACGGGCGGGAAGTCCCGCAGCCCGCGGCGGCTGTCGGCCAGCACCACCAGGCCGGTGTGATCCTCCATGGCGGCATGCGCGGCCCGCTTCACGGGGCAGGTCACCACTCCGGTCTGCGGCAGGTCGACCTGGTCCAGCAGCAGCAGGGCGTCGACCCGGCCCGCCAGCGCGAGGACGCGGCCGGCGAGATCGCGTTGCAGCGCCTCCGGCGTCGGCGTCCAGTTCTTGCTGTCGAGGCGGTTCAGCTCGCGCGGCGGCCGGCCGGGCTCGATCACCATGGGCTTGCAGTACACCGGGGTGCGGCGCGATGCCACGGTGAGGAAGTCCTCCAGGACGACGCCCGGCCGCTCGGCCAGCGACCGGCGCAGCTCGTAGCCTTCGCCGTCGTCGCCACAAAAGCCGACGACATGGACTTCACCGATCCCCAGCGCGACCAGGTTGTTCACGATCGTGCCGGCGGCGCCCGGTTGCGGGCGCACCTCCACGACGTTGTGCACCGTCAGCCCCGTCTCGATCGAAGTCTCGTCGCAGGCCGGGTCGATGTGGAGGTATCGATCGAGGAAGAAATCGCCGACGACCGCTATCCGCAGCTCGGGATATCGCGAGGTGATGGCATGGAAGCGTGCGGCGTTCATGAGACGACCAACCGCCGATAGACGTGATGCAAGAAAGTCAGGTTATCGCACTGCACGTAGTTCAACGATCCACCCATGCGGGCGAAGCTCTTGCAGAACCGCAGATAGTACGCCGGGTTCGTCTTCGGCGGCTCGCCCCGCGTCCAATCCCATCCGCCGCCGTCCTGGAGGTCCACGACATAAATCGAATGTCCGCCGACGACATCAATTCCCTCCTGAAGGCGGAGGTTGTTGACGCAGCTCAGCGCCTTCTCGAAGACCTGGGGGCCCATGATGGCCGAGCCGATCGAGAGGACGACGCCGCCCGCCAGGTCGCGGAGCGAGCCGGCGAACAGCTTGAAGTCCCACTCCGCCGCCCGGCCGATGGCGGCGCCATTGAAGGCCGGATGATTCGAGATGATATCGTAACCGATGCCTGGATGCACGGTCATCGGCACTCCGTGGCGAAACGCCTGCGCCAGGATGGAAGCATGCTTCCAACAGTGCTCGACGGGGATCCGCCCCGACGGCCATCCCCGAGCTTCCATCGTCCGCAACAACTCGGCCCGTGCGCCGGTGAGCGGGTGCCTCGGGTCGGCGGCGATGGCGGAGGCCAGATCGTCCGGACGCGGCAGCGACGTTCCGTCCTCGAGGATGAATCGTCCCAGAGCCCGTCCGTATCCCAGGCCGTCGAGCGCACCGGCGAGGATCGCGAGGTGGATGTTGGTGGCCGTCTCGTGCCACGTGCCAAATGTGCCGGTGGCGACGTTCTGCTCGACCGACTCGGTCGAGGCGCCCAGCCAGGCGTACTCCCAGTCGTGGATCGTGCCGGCGCCGTTGGTTGCCAGGTGCGTCAGCCAGCCGGTCGCCATCATCCGCTCGAGGATGCGCGCGGCCCCGTTTCGCAGCAAATGAGCGCCGTAGATCAACACCACGGCCGCACCGTCGCGGCGAGCGGCCCGGATCGCCTCGGCGGCCGCTTCCGTCTTCGCGATGGCGGCGTCGGGGCAGGGGGGGCGCCGCGTCGGGGTTGACCAGGATCTCGTCGGCGCGTGTGAGGCTCTTGCGCTCGGCCAGCGGCAAGATCCGGAGCTTCGAGAGGTCGAGCGGCTGGACGTTCACCCCCTCATCCTTCCTCAAATGATAAAATCTCAGCATTTTTCAATTTCGACTTCGGAATTCCAGATTCCGGATTCCAAGAAGCCACGCGAAGGATCATCGCCCGAGCAGGTACTCGACCAGGGGGACGGCATCGCGGAAGTCCGGGATGACGGCATCGGCGCCGACGCCCAGGAGCCGGTGGCGCTTCCACTCGTCGACGCGGCCGGAGCCGTTGTTGGCCTCGTCGCTGGCGACGGCCACCGCCAGGCCGCCGGCCTGCTTGGTGTTCTCGATCTCGACGTAGCCGTCGCCGAAGGAAAGCAGCCGCCGCCCGGTGATCCGGTGCTCCCTCAGGATGCGATCGATGACGATCTTCTTCGAGAACTGCTTGTAATCGTTGACCGCCCCGTAGATGTGGCCGTCGAAATAGCGGGTGATGTCGAGCAGCTTCGCCTCGCGTTTCACGGCGGATTCGTCGGTGCCGCTGGCCAGGTAGAGCGACAGCCCCAGGGCGCGCAGGTGCTCGAGCAAGGGCCGTGCGCCGTGCACGAGCATCGCGTCGGGCGCGATCGCAGCGCCGGCAAGCCCCGCGGTGCGGGCGCCGATGTGCCGGTCCAGCCGCCGGAGGTATTCATGCTTGTACCAGAGCGGCTCGTTCGGCTCGCCACCACGCTCGCGGATCCGGTCGGCGAGCTGAATCATCTGGTAGATCGTCTGCTTGCCGTTCAGACGCATGATGTCGTCAAGGACCATGTCGCGCAGCATGTCCTCGGTCTCATCGGTCCGACGGGGCAGGGCCTCGACGAACATCGGCACCATGACCTCGGGCCAGCCCTGACGGATCAGCGAGAGAGTGCCGTCGAAGTCGAACAGGACGTGGCCGATTTCGGGGCGGGGCTCGAGCGGCCGAGGCAGCTCGACGCTGGTCCAGCGGGCCCGGGCCGTGGGAGATTCCATGGTCTGGCTCATGGGCGGGCTCCCGCCGTGCGCGGGCCGGTAGTACAGATCATCGGAAGCGGATTCCTGTAAGCAGTTTAGGTGCGAAAGCCGGGTTCTGTGGTGGGAATGCGAACTGGTCCGCGACGACTCAGCCTCAGTCAATACGACCTTAACAATTTACGTCCACGAGGGCAATCACCGGCCGCATGCCGCGCAGGCGGTGATTGCCCCCGATGGGCCGGATACGGGTCTTTTCGGCGTCAAGGTCGCTACTGTTCTCGCGGGTCGAGGAGCTTCAATTTCGTGCTTTCGCCCATGCTCCAGCCCCGGCCCCAAAGAGACAGTGGGATCCGTGCTGGAAGGCGCGGTGTCTGGGTGGCGGGACGCTGTGACGTCCGGGCTGTACCCGGGTTGGTCGGGACCACAAGCAGCGTGATGGCTCGCCCCCCGCCCGCGGCGACCTGGTCTCCGCCCGGGACGAGCGAGTCGGCGGCCACTGGCGGCAGGCTGGTGCCGACCTCCTTCCGCACGTCGATGTAGTCGGCGACGTTGACGACGCCATCGCCGTTGATGTCGCCGAAGATCGTCGGCTTGGTCCCATCAATGCCCAGCCACTGGTCGCGGACGAGGACCACGTCCTGCTTGTTGACGACCCCGTCGTCGTTGACGTCGCCCGGCAGGACGTCGATTCGACCGTTGAAGGAGATATCCGGGCCGACGATAGTGATCGTCACCCGGTCCGGCGCGTCGATCGGCTGGGCCAGGGCGATGGTGTAGCTCGTCCCCGAGCCGGAGACGGTGACCGGCCCATAGTTGACGCCGATCGCGCTGGCGATCGTGATGTCGCCGGCGGTCAGCGCCTCGGGCTGGCTGAGCGTGATCTGCAAGGCGTTGATGCCCAGCCAGGGCAAGTCGGTCTGCCGGCCGGCCGGGAGCAGGCGCAATCCATCGGCGGCGGTCTGGAGCGCGGCGGATTGGGTCCCCCAGTCGACGGCGACCGCGACGCTGACCGCGGGACTATACTCGTACGCGCCGATGTTGACCGTGCCGCCGACGATCCGGGGGAATCCGGGTCCGCGCTGATCGTAGAGCAGCGGTTGGTTGGTCGCGGGGTCGACCGCCAGGGCGTTGCTGCCCGCATTGATGGCGGGGCTCCCCGCCAGCAGGGCGATGGTCTGCGTCGGCCCACCGTTATCGGCCAGGGGCCCGAGCCCTGGGTTGGCGACGCCCACCTGGTTGCCGTTGGTGCCGCTGGTCAGGCCGCCGGAACCACCGGTGCCGATCAGGTTGTCGGCGCTGGAGGAGGATACTGTACCGGCGATATCCTCGTATGTGTTCAGAGCGACAATGGTGTTGTTCAGGATGGGCGTGCCGGTGCCCGCGATGCCGTCCGAGTTGGAGGCGATCGTGGTATTGGTAATCGTCAGCGGGGCGCTGTTGTCGATGCCACCGCCGAAGAAGTCGGCGAAGTTGTCCGCGAAGGTGGAGTTGGTGACCGTCGCCGGGTCGTCGTTCTCGATGCCACCGCCCACAAAGGCGGAGTTGGAGTCGAAGGTGGAGTTGGTGACCGTCAGTGTGCCACCCGCCGGTCCGTTCGCGATGCCGCCGCCATTGCCGAAGAAGACGGAGTTGGAGTCGAAGGTGGAGTTGGTGACCGTCGCCATGCCCTCGTTCAGGATGCCACCGCCACCGCCGCTGATGATGGAGTTGTCGGCGAAGGTGGAGTTGGTAATCGTCAGCGTGCCACCCGATTCGTTGAAGATGCCGCCGCCGTCACTGGCGGTGTTGGAGTCGAAGGTGGAGTTGGTGGCCGTCGCCATGCTACTGTTCAGGATGCCACCGCCCGCTCCGGCGGAGTTGGAGTCGAAGGTGGAGTTGGTGATCGTCAGCGTGCCACCCAGCTCGTTGTCGATGCCGCCGCCGTCACTGGCGGAGTTGGAGTCGAACGTGGAATTGGTGACCGTCAGCGTGCCGCCTTGGTTCTCGATGCCGCCGCCGATTCCGCCCGAGTTGTCGGCGATGGTGCAATTGGTGATCGTCAGCGTGCCACCTTGGTTCTCGATGCCGCCGCCGAAGTTGGCGAAGCCCCCTGTCATCGTGAGACCGACCAGTTTGTCGTCAACATCGCTGTCGAGTGTGAAGACGCTGAAAAGGGCCGTCCCCGAGGCGCTGCTGCGGGCAACCGTCAGGCTGGCCGCCCCGGGACCCTCGATGTCCGTCGTGCCGGTATTGCTCAGGTCGGGCAGGGCCGAGTTGAGCGTGATCGTGCCGGTGACGGTGAAGTCAATCGTGTTGTCGCCCGCCGTCTGATCGGCCTGCGTGATCGCCCGAGCGCAAGGTGCCGTTGGCCGACGAATCGGCGAGACTGTTCACGGTGAAGGTCGAAAAGCTGCCCGCACCTCGAGCACTTCGACCGCCCAGGCCCGGCGCCCTTGATGGCGGTGAGGAGTCGATCGGGTTGATGAGCCACGCCCGGCGCGCTGTGCGCGTACGATCTCCGAGAAGCGATGAATGCCGAACACGGATGTTGTCTCCTACCCTGGAACGACCCCGGTCGTTGGGGCCGATCAGCCGCTGAACCGATCCCTCGAGCGACACCGAAAAGCCGCTCAGGAAGCCAGGTTTCACCGAATGGAAGACTTGTGAGGTGTGACTCCCGGCTGGACAGAACAATCCCGAGCCGTCGGGATGGCCTCGATCCATCACGATTGCTGTCTCGCGAACGAACGTCGAGCGGCCCGTAGACGACCCTTCGGGGATGCTGACTCGACGCAAAGGGAGGAACGCCGCAGCCGCCGGCGCGTCATCATGCGGTCGGAATCGACCGTCGCACGTGCGGATCGACTCCGTGGCCCGCTGGGCTCACGACGACGGCATGGCTCTCCATGGATATCCGACGCGCCGCGCGAAACCCCTCATCGTGGGGGCGCGATACCTTCACCTGGGTGGCTCGGCGGAGAGAACTTCGGTAGAACTAGGTCGATCCGATCGCGTCAGTTCGAAGTGAGCCCAGTCCACTCCCAGGACGTAGACGCTGGGCGATCGTTTAACGTCGAAGATCCCGTTGAACACCAGGAGCGGGTCGTTGCCCCCCAGCCCCATCACGTACCACCCATTTCCCAGCCGATGCGCCAGGATCAGGCAAGTGAACGCGATCTCGGCTTCCGACGCACCGGTGATCTCAATCGAACAGCAGCACTCCCAGAGGCTTTTGTCCTTCCAGTATGGCTGGAGCACCGAGACGTCGAGGGGGAGATCGAGGGCGTGCCGGATCCTCTCGATCACCTTCTCCGCTTTGATCCGATTGCGGACCCGGAGCATGATTCGCCAGTGCGCGGTGAAATGAAGCAATGTCAGCTCCTCTCACACGACCGGCAGGCTCCACGGGTCGCGGTAGGGGCGGCTGAGCATCCGGGCGGCCTCGTCGTCGCCGATGATTCGCTCGGTCCGCGGGTCCCAGCGCAGGGATTCGCGGCCCAGCCGCATGGCGATGTTCCCCAGGTGGCAGATGGTGATCGAGCGATGCGCCACCTCGACCGGCGCGGCCGTCGGGCCCCGCGAGAGGACGCAGTCGATGAAGTTGCGGAAGTGGTCGTCGCTCTTGTACAGGTGCACGCCGTCGGGTCCGATCTTGGAGTCGAGCACCGACTTCGGCTCGGCTTGCAGCTTGCCGCGGTTGACGTAGATCTTCCCCTCCGTGCCCTCGAAGGTGACGCCCATCTTCTCCTTGTTGGAGATTAGCATGCTCAAGCCGTTCTCGTAGACGGCTTCGAAGGAATACTCGCTGGCCGTGTTCCAGAGTGGGTCGGGCGGGAAGGTGCCCTTGGCATTGCGGATCAGGACCGGGCCGGTCAACTCGGTGCCCATGCCCCACTGGGCGCAGTCGGGGTGATGGCCGCCCCAGTCGGTGACGTTGCCGCCGGAGTAATCATAGATCCAGCGGAAGTTGACGTGGCATCGGGCCGGCGCGTACGGGGCCTCGGGCGCGGGGCCGAGCCAGAGGTCGTATTCGAAGCCCTTGGGAACGGGTTCGGGCTTCTTGTGGCCGCCCGTCCTGGCGTAATCGGTCCGCCCCGCCGGCATGCCGACGCGGACGAGTTTGAGCGCCCGATCCGGCCGTTGCGGACCAGCTCGCAGGCGCTTCGGAACCGATGATCGGAGCGCTGCTGGCTCCCCGTCTGGAAGACGACCCCGGACTTGTTCACCGCGTAGCTCATGGCGCGGCCATCGGCCACCGTCAACGAGAGCGGCTTCTGGCAGTAGATGTCCTTGCCGGCCTTGCAGGCGGCGATGACCGGGATCGCGTGCCAGTGGTCCGGCGTGCAGACCTCGACGGCGTCGATGTCGGGGCGGCCGAGGACTTCGCGGTAATCGACGTAGGCTTCGCAGCCGCGGTATTTGCCCTCGCGCCGCTCGGCCGCGTAATGCTGCTCGACCAGGCGCCTGGCGGGCTCGCGACCGCCGATCGCGCCTTGCCAGTAGCCCGGGCCCTCGCGGTTGACGTCGCACACGGCCACGATCCGCACCCGGTCATCCGCGACGAACGAGCGGATGTCGTTGAACCCCTGATTGCCGGTGCCGATAATCCCCACATTGACCCGGTTGCTCGGGGCGACCGCCCCCGAAAGCCCCAGCGCCGAGGCGGGGACGATCGTCGGGAAGGCGATCCCGGCTGCAGAAGCCTGGAGTGTGTTCCTCAGGAAATCGCGGCGGGAACGGTCCGGGGATCGGTTCATCGATCGGCCTCCTGGTGGTCCTCGTCGAGGAGCAACGAAGCCGGCCTGCATCCGGCCGGCCTCCATCCAGGATGGCCTCACTCTCGGCGGCGATTCAAGTCCGCGGCGGTCGATTCCCCGACGCGGATCGCGCGGGCTGAGGCGGGAAGACTCGGTGAGTGTCGGGGAAGGCCGAGCGGCAAGAGGACTGGGGTGCTCCTTGAGCATCGCGACGGCCGGGGCCGGCGCATCGGTGCTCAGAGAGCACCCTACGATCGGATCGGATCACTGCGAGCCGCGCTCGGTCGCATGACCCTCGTTGTGATGCTCGCCGCCCATGGCCTTGACCATATTGCGGCAGCTCTCCTCGCAGCGTTTGCACGCGGCGACGCAGTTTTTCATGATCTCGCCGTGGTCGGAGGCGGAGGTGCCGCACTCCGCGGCGCATCGTCGGCACGCCTCGCCGCAGGCCCGGCAAGACTCGACCATGAGGGGACTGTGTCGTGCGATCATGGTCGCCGAGAGCGAACAAAATGCCGCACAGTCGATGACCATCTGCGCCATCCTGGCGTGTTCGGTCTTGCCGGCCGCGGCCTGGGCGACGCAGTGGTGGAAGGCTTCGTTGCACGCGGCCTCGCAGTGGCCGCAGGCCTCGTCACACTCCTTCAGCATCGCGGCATGCCGAGGGTCGTGATGGGTTTGCTTTTCGGCGGCCGGTGCGATCTGCTGTTCGCCGGCCTCCGAGCGGTTGGTCAACACGGCGAAGCCGGCCGCGCCGGTTCCGAGCACGCCGATCAGCTCACGTCGATTCCACATGGGCCCTCCTTCTCCGGGTTGTCAACGCCGTCGCGGATTCGCACGCCTGGGAGATGATAATGAAAAAGGCCGGCGCCGGCCATCGCCCAGGGCGGTGGCCGGCGCCGGAAGCACGGTTCTGAGGGCGCGGGACGCCGGCGATCCCGGCGACACCCGGCCTTTCGGTTTCCAGCCGAGAACGGCTGCCTGGCTCCGTCAGCGGGAGCGCAGC
This sequence comes from uncultured Planctomycetota bacterium, assembly GCA_963815795.1. Taxonomy (GTDB): domain Bacteria; phylum Planctomycetota; class Planctomycetia; order Isosphaerales; family Isosphaeraceae; genus JAKAUH01. Next base: position 1,776,937 of record CAWFIC010000019.1, read on the forward strand.
GCCATTCCGACCACGACGCCCAGCAGGATGCCCACACCGAACGCCGTCGCGATCGACCGACCGGGGTTCTCGCGGATCATGTCCTGCGAGTACTCGTAGCTGCGGCCGAACTGGTCGGAGATCCGGTTGTAGCCCTCGCGCATCTGGTCGCCGGCATAGCGGGCATACTGGCCGACCTGGCCGGTCGCCTGGGAGATGGCCGACGCGCCCCGCGAACTCGCCTCGGTGAGGAACTCCTCGATCGCCTCGCGAGCCTCCCCGGTGCGCTGCTGGATCTTGCCGATCAACTGGTCGATGTTGCCGCCCGCGAACCGAAGGTCGTCGTCGGTCAATTGGCCCCACTTCTTCTTCAGCTCGCCGCGGATCTGGTTCCATTGTCCCTGAAGGACTTGCGCGTTCACCATCGTTGTCTACCTCTCTTTGGTCTGAGGGGAAACGAATCCGATCCCATCCATCGCGTCGTTGATTCGATTCGCGGGATGCCCCGCTGCATCACCGCCGATCACGGGGCCTTAGGCGCCGGCGGATTGTCACCGGACTGCTTGACCCTCGTTTCCTCGGTCACGGTTGCCTTGCCGCCCGGGGTGGTGACTGTTCGACTCCTTCTTCGCGGTGCTCTCGTCGGAGCAGCCGCTCAGAGTGATCCCGAGGCCCATGGCCACGACGCCCGCCATCGTCAGACTGATCAGCTTCCTCATGGAAGTTCCCTTGGTCCTGGATTCGCGGCGGCCGGCGACCTCACGAGAGATCCGGCGGCCGGCCGCCTGTGCTAACCGGATTCTCACGCAACGCGCGTGCCGAGATGCGGCCCGTCGCCGTCAGGATTCGGGAATCCATCGGTCGCCGGCGCCCTCGAGCACCCGATCCTGCCTCATTTAGATACCCTCGCTCGCTCGTTCTTCACAGGTGGTGCCGCCCCGAATGTCCCTGACGATCATTGGGCCCTGTCCCGCCGATGGGCGGGCCGCTCATTTCTCAAAGGTGTTTAACAGATGTCAACCTCCCCAGGTCTTTGCCCTCGGGACGGGAGTTCTATCGGCGCCTCGAACCGGTTATCATCGGCATGTGTTTTGCTGTCACAGGCGGAGGATCGGCTGTCGCGCCGGCGCGGGATATGCGGGACGACGTGGTGATTGGCGATTGGGGCGCGGCGGGGCGACTCACACCCGAGCAGGACGGTGGCGATGGCAACGGCGAAGTCGACACCGGCGGAGATCATCGAGATCCAGCGCCGGATGGCCCAGGTCCGCCATGAGCTCCACGAGGAGGTCCGCGAGGCGGTCAAGGGTGCGCAATCGTTGACAGACTGGCGGAGCCAGGTGCGGAACCATCCGTGGCTGGCGATGGGCGCGGCGGCGGCCCTGGGCTACATGATCGTGCCGCGGCGGCGCCAGGAACCGGCGCCGGCGATCGTGGCGGTGGCCCCCGCGGTGGCCGGCCCGGCGGTGGTCCAGCCGAGCCCGGCGGTCCCCGCGAAGAAACGATGGGGACTGATCGGCTCGGCCCTGGGCTTGCTGGCCCCCATCGCCGTCCGGGCGGCGCAGAATTACGCCATCCAGTATCTCGAGCAATGGATCGCCGCGCAGCCCCCCGGGGCCGGGCCCACACCCTTCGGCTCCGGGTTGTCTCCCGGGGCTCCCGCGTCCGGAGGCGGCCCCGGCTCCGGCCCGCGTGGACCGAGGCCTTCCGGTTCGCCCGGCCGGCCTCGCGACATCTCGATGATGGCGCTTCGCCGTCGCCGGGAACTGGCAACCGGGAACTGGCAACTGGGAAATCGCAAGCAAACGGAGGGACCTACGATGATATCCATCGCACGGAACCAGACGTCGTCTCAGTCCCGGGAGCAAGGCGCCGCGGGCGAGGCCATCGCCCAGGCCCGGGAGTACCTGGCCGACGCCCGGGAGATCGTCAAGGACGTGATCCATAACCGACCGGCCCTCGCTCTGGGGGTCGCACTGGCAGCGGGAGTCCTACTCGGATGGCTGATCAAGCGTCGATGAGAGTCAATGGCCCGGCTACCGCGACCGGCCGGATGGGCGCCGCACAGGCGGCCGGTGGCGGCAGTTCGGCGGGGAACGGCCACGGCGGAACCGGGCCCGCCGACGTGGTCACCAACGTCGCCGAGTTCGGCGAGAACCTCCTGACGCTCGCCGAGCTCCAGGCCCGATTGGCCGCGTTCGAGCTCAAACGGAACATCGAGGGGGTCAAGGTCGGCGGCGCGATCATCGTGGCCGGCGCCGTCCTGGCCATGGCCGGACTGCCCATCGCACTGGCGGGCATCGCCGAGCTGCTGGTCTCCCTGCTGGGGATGAACCGGGGCGTCGCGCTGATCGTCGTGGCCGTCGCGGCGTTCGCCATCGCCGGGACCTGCATCGCGATCGCCGTCTCTCGGCTGCGCGGCTCCGACCTGGGATTCCCGCTGACTAGGGAGGAATTCGCCCGCAACCTCAACTGGGTGCGCACCGTACTCCTCCATAGCGGACGATCGGCGCGGCGCGGTCGCTGAGCACCGCACCGCACGCGGAGGAGAGGCGTGAGATTGGTCGGGAGGGCGAGCCTCCGTGCGAGCCGGCAGCGGAAAGAGGCTCGGACGGAGGCTCGCCCTCCCCAATTCGGTCGCCAATCTGGCTGGCGCTCCCCGAGTCATCACGCCGGGACGACGTTCTCCGTGACGAGCCGGCCCATGAGGCGGTCGGAGAGGACCGGTGCGATGTCAGCCCACCCGATGATGCCCAGCAGGCGTCCGGCGGAGTCGACCACCAGGACGCGCCGCACCGCCTCGCGCCGGAGCACCTCGCAAACCTGACCCAGGCTGTCCTCGGCGGCGACGGCCACGATCCCCGGCTTCATGATCTCACTGACCGGCCGGTTGATCAGGTCGGGTACGTCGGGCAACGACACGGCGACGTCGCGGTCCGTCAGGATAGCGACCGGCCGGCCTTCCTCCAGGATCGGCACCGCGCCGCAGTCGGCATCGCGGAAGATCATGACCGCCTCGAGCACCGTGCTGAACGTCGAGCAGGTCAAGGGCGCGGCCGTCATCACGTCGGCGGCCGTCAAGGATTCCAGCGTCTTCCGTTCGTCCTGCTCCACCATGACGTCGAACTCCTGAACCCTGCGGGATCGTTGGTTCACCGGCCGCGACGATCGCGTCCCACTCGCCCTCAACCGGCGAGTGATTCTCGCGAACTCGACCCGTCAGCCCGGATCTCGGACGGTGGAATCCGCACATCCCATGCCAAGACCCTGGGGCGACGATTCGCGGCCATCGGCATCCCCTTTGCGTTGAAAGGTTTCGACTGGTGCGTCCGGAAGGACTGAGCCGTGGTCCAGACGCGAACGCTCGATGGCGGAGAGCCCCATCGGATCGGGGGCGCCGGTGGTGTCGGCTCATCCGCGAATCAACCTGCAGGAGATCGATGAGATGTTCGACCGCATCCAACGTACGACACTGGCCGAACGACATGGTCCAGGCGAGCCACAGCGGCGTCGAGGAGAACTGGGCGGAGTCGACGATCCGCACGATGGTCAATTCCATCGAGGATTATGCGCATCGCGAGCCGCTGCGGTTCGCCGCTTGGGTATTCGGGCTCGGGTTCGTCCTCGGCTGGAAGATGAAGCCGTGGTGATCGCGGTGCGATGACCGGGCATCACCCGGACGGCTGGAGGGGCTCGAGTGGACGCCTCGGACTGATGGCGACGCGCGAGCCCGGGTCGTTTCCGGGGCATCGATCGATCGCCGCGACGGCCTCCTTGATGGTCCGGTTTCCCTCACTGTCCTCGGGCGGATGTTCGATGATGGCCTCGACGAAGCGACGCTTGTGGGCGGCGATGCACCTGGGCGGGCTGTCGGTCCGCGAGGTGGCGACGCGGACCTGGAGGAGGATCAACGAGCACGAGATCCTCACCCGTTCGGCGGCGATCACGTTCTACGCGATCGCCGCGCTGGTGCCGTTCCTGGCACTGGTCATCACGCTGACGGCGTACCTGATCCCGCCACCGCTGCAACACGCGGCGAGCGGGTCGACGCGTCCTCCCGGGCCGGCCGATGCGCTCCTGGGGGTGCTCCCCCGCGATGCATCATCGATCGTCGTCAAGGAGATCGACGAACTCCAGAAGCGCCCGCCCACGGGCCTGCTCTCGTTCGGGTTGGTGGCGATCCTCTGGCTGTCCTCGAGTCTGTTCGTCGCGATCATGGACGCCATGAACCGGATCATGGGGGTGCGCGAGTCGCGCCCGTGGTGGAAGCAGCGGGTGGTGGGCGTCCTGATGGCGATGAGCCAGGGCGCGATCCTGATCGTCAGCTTCGCCACGATCCTCGCCTGGAAGCAGATCCTCAATTTCCTCGGCGTCAGCGAGGTGACGGCCGTGGTGGTGACGGCCGTGCACGGGCTCCTGGTCCTCCTGGTGTTCCTGCTCAGCTTCGCCCTGGTGCTGTACTTCGCGCCGGACGCCGAACAGTGCTGGGAGTGGATCACCCCGGGCAGCCTGGCCGGCTCGGTCGTCCTGCTGGTCGTCAGCGTGCTGTTCCGCGTCTACGCGCAGAACTGGGGCAACTACAGCGCGACTTACGGTTCGCTAGGCGGCATCGTCGTCCTCATGAGCTGGATCTGGCTGTGCGCGCTGACGCTCCTGACCGCCGCCGAGGTGAACGAGGTGATCAAGGACGCCTCGCCACTGAGGGACTCGTGCGGGCCCGGTTCCTCCCATGAGGACGGCCCCGCTCGCGAGCGTGCTCACGAGCCGGCGCGGCAGGGCGACGCCGTCGTGCCCGATTGAGCCGCTGCCCAGACGGACGACCGGGTGATCACAGCTTTTGGCACTACGTTTGCTGCTATCAAAGATTGTGTGACAATAACCGGCAAGGCGAGCCGCCTTGACCGTCATCGCGAACGTTTGCTGAGAAAGGGGCCTTCCTATGCTTAGCTGGGCGATAACCTTCCTGGTGATCGCGCTGATCGCCGGCGTGTTGGGGTTCGGTGGGATCGCCGGTCAGGCGGCCTGGATCGCGCAGATCCTGTTCTTCCTGTTCCTGGTGATGTTCGTGGTTTCGTTGATCTTCGGGCGCACGCGCACACCCATTGCTTGACCACCGCCCGCGCGACCCGCTCGCGACCCTCGCCGGCTCGCTCGCGGCCTGGTGGCGATCGAGGCGAAGGGCCTGAGCCAACCGAGTCTGCCTTCTTGCCTTCTACGCTAATGGGCCGGCGCCGCCACTCTTTCGAGTGGCGGGCCGGCCCGGCCGGCGGGTGAGGGGAACCCGTCCGGCAATCCGCCGAGCCGGCTGCGCGCCCGGGTCGGGCGCCCGATCAGCCGGCATGGAATTCCTCCGTCGGCGCACCTCGCGATCGATCTCCCCGCGATCGACATAAAGTCAGACATCCGCTGGGGTGGCACGCCCATCGAGCGAGCGATCGTGTCCCGTTGTGCGGGATCATCGATGCTCGCCAGGATGCCGCCCTTCTTCTTGCGCGGATGCGGACCTTCCAATGCACCCCCCCTCACGCGGCCGCCAGCTTTCGATCAGCGGCGCCGATGCCTTCAAATCCCGCCGTCGACGATCACACGATCAATGAGGAGTGCTCCCCTCGCGCGATTTGGTTACAGGGTCCGGAGGATTTTCGCGGAGATCGGATACCGCGAGCTGTTTTTCTTGTAACCGTGACTCTCACACGGGGTACTTAGAGAGATGAAGGGCATTGCTCCTGACCAGGCATTGTGCGCTCATACTGATGATAATGTCACCGCCACGCAGAGCGCCTGAGTCACGCGGCCGTCCGGCCGCATCGTGGGTATCAGCCTCGGAGTTCAATACGTAACCCCGTGAACTACCAGCAGTTCCGGACGGAAACTCGCCCTCGCGTGCGAGGATTCCATCGGCATTGAGGAGGGGTGGCCATGGTCCGGGGAGTCGCGGAAAGGGCGATCAGGCAAGAGTTGACGAGGACGGTCGAAGGAGCATCCGACGAAGAGCTTCTGGCACAATTCCTGGGACCGCATCACCTGGCGTCCGAGGATGCGTTCCAGGCCCTCGTGGGGCGTCACGGCCCGAGAGTGCTGGGAATCTGTCGGCATGTCCTGGACCGCGAGCATGACGCCGAGGATGCATTTCAGGCCACGTTTCTCGCACTGGCGCGGAACGCGGCGTCGATCCGCGAACGCTGCGCCCTGGCTGGTTGGCTGCATGAAGTGGCCTATCGCACGGCGCTCAAGACGCGCGCACGCCGGGCCCGGCGCCGGATGGTCGAGCGCGAGAGCATGGTCGTGGATCCCCCGCGGGATGAGCCCGACGATCAGGGCGAACGGGCGGTCCTGGCCGAGCTCCGGCCCGTCTTGCATGAGGAGGTTACCGGCCTGCCCGACAAATACCGCATCCCGGTTGTCCTGAGCTACCTGGAGGGCAAGACCAACGAGGAGGTCGCTGCGCTCTTGAAGTGGCCGATCGGGACGGTCAAGGGCCGGCTCTCGCGGGGACGGGCGTTGCTGCGATCGCGGCTGACGCGCCGCGGAGTCGCCCTGTCCGCGGGCGCCTTGTTGTGGGAGTTGTCGCAATCCTCGGCCCCCGCCGCCGAGGTCCCGGCGGAGTTGCTGCAGCGCGCCCTCTGGGCAACCGTCGAGTCCGGATCACCGCCGGAGTTGGGTGATTCGCCCTCGTCGCCATCACCGGAGAATTCGGGGGGTCTATCGTCGGATGAGCCGGCGTCCCCCGGCGAGTCGGCCGGTGTTGACCAGTCCTCGGACGAGGCTGAGCTCCGGCCGGGATTGCCAGGGCCCGAGCCCTTGCTGGCGATCGCCGACCGCAGTCCCGCGCTCCGACCGACCGATGCGGTGGACCCGGCATCATCTCCGATTCCAGACGCGGGGTCTCCGCCCCTACTCGGCGAGAACGGGCGCGGGCGATCTCGAGCCGATCGGCTGATGGCCGTTGGGGCGCTGTTCCTGGCCTTTTTGCTGTCGGTCTCTGTCGGCGGCTTCGTCTCGGCGACGGCCTACGGCGGTCGATTCCCGGACTTGCGCCAGACATTCGCTCGATTCAGTCCGTGGTCGTCGAAGTCCATCAAGCCCCCTTGTCGCACGACGACGGACGATTCTTCACCGAGCGCCGCTCAGAATCGCGATCAGACCGCCACACGCTCCCGATGACGGTGCCGGAGAGCGGCCTCGCCGGGAACGTCATTGATTAGAGCGCTTCACGCTTGCGTTGCGTCCGCCCGAACCCCCCCTGAGCCCCCCCTTCGTAAGGGGGGGATCACCAGGAGTGAGCCGTCCCCCCCTTAAGAAGGGGGGGTAAGGGGGGGTCGAGGCCCAAGCCACTCCGGGAGGTCAGGGGGTTGGGGCGACAACAGCACGGCCTCGAGGCGAAGCCACGTACGCCATCCATTTCTTAAGCGCTCTAAATAGATCCACCCAATGGGGAAAGTGGCGACGAGCGGGATGTAGGGTGGGCTCTGCCCACCGACGAGAGGCCCTCATCGGTGGGCAGAGCCCACCCTACTTTCCCTCTCGCGTGGATCTATTTAGCTGCCTGGCGAGGTCGTTCCAGTACAGGCTCGGTGAGCTTCAGGGGAAGGATGCTTGGCTTTCGCCAACAATGACGTAACGATCATTCGATGCCCCTTCGCCGAAGCCAGAATCCGATGCAAATGTCACGCGGACGCGGTAGGTGCCGGGTCGCGTCAGGTGGAACCAGTCGTTGAGCTCGACCGGCGCCGTGTCGAAGACCTCGAATGGCCCGAGCGGACGGGTGGAGTTGCCAGGCTCGAAATGGTCCGTCCGCTTGGGTTTGAGCTCCTCCGTCAGGACAGCTTGTCCGACGCCCGACCGAGGTTGGCTCGGGGGGAAATAGCTGGCGGCGAGGTTCACCCCGCGGCGCAGCGACGGCCGGCCATCCTCGCCGCGACGGAGGAACTCCGCCGGCGCCGAGACCTCCACCCCGCGGCGATTGCGGATCCGCACGATCATCGCGATCGGCTTGCCGGGTTTGAAGGCGGCCCTGCGCAGGTCGACCGTTTCGATTCTCGCATCCAGGCCGGCTGCGAGCGTCCCCCAGTTGAAGCGATCACGGGCCAGCTCGATCTCGGCGGCGGGGACGCGCCCCACCACGTGGTGGCCGACGAATCCGAAGGACCGTTCCCAGCGATCGCCCTTGCGGACCTCCTCGGCCTGCCAGAGCCAGCCGTCCTGATCGAATTCGCGAAAGACCGTCCCGTCGCTCCTCTGAAATTCGACCGGGGTGTCTTTCAGAGTGATCCAACGCGCCTTGGTCGGCATTGAGGGGATCGGTACGGTACGGACCTCCCCCTGTCCCTCGAGCGAGAAGATCGCTCGGCCCGAGCGGACATCCTCAGTGTTCGCCGGCCGGCCGAGCGCCGGGAACGCCAGGTGAGCCTGTCGCTCGGGGAAGTCACGCTGGCCGTCGGGGGCCTCGCCGGTGAACCGCGCGCCGAATCGCTTCAGGTAGGCCGCGCACTCCGCCACGGCCCGGTCGCGGCGGTCCTCCGGCCAGTACAGCTCGCACCGGGGTGAGCCCTCGACCGACGAGAACCGCCAGGCGATGTAATCGCACACGCGGAACGGTCGGCCGGGTTCCTGCTCGATCGAGTTCACGTCGTCCAGGTTGCACGCGCTGCTCTCCTCCCATCCAGAGCTGGTCTTATATCGGAGGGTGCGTGGACCATCGCGACGGACCGTGCCCATGCCCGATTTGTTGGCCATCGCGGCGAGCAGCCCCTCGCGGAAGCCGGGCGAGCACACCAGCGGCGACGCGAAGAGTGACCGATGGTGAAAGAGCACTCCGGCGCTCTTCCCCGGATCGCGCAGCAGCGGAATCCATGGGGATTGCGCGTCGTTGAAGAGCCAGCGGGCGGCCTCGAGGATCGCCGGGTGTTGGGGGAACTTCCATAACGGCTGAAGACAGTCAACGGCCCGGTATTTCAATTCGTCGGGCCTGGTCTTTCGCGCCAAAACCGCGTACTCGTCCAGGGCGGCGAGATCTCCGGCCTCGGCGCGGATCAGAGTGAACTTGGCGAAGTAATCCGAGATCACCTCGTCCAGGTTCACCCCGGCGTTGTACCCGCGCTTCGTCTCGATGTCCTCGAGGCAGCGGGCCGTCACCCTCCGGATCACCGGCAGCGCGGCGTTGTGGTCCCAGCGCTCGAGGATGAGGGCGAGAGAGCAGGCGTGATTCAGACTGAATCCGGCCGCGGATCGGGCGACATCATTGACGCGACGGGCGAGCAACTCCGATACGCTCGGATCGCGCCGGGAGCGCAGCTCTTCGCCCTTCAAAAGCGAGGAGCCCGGCTTGCGCGACGGGGTCGAGGCCCGGATCGCGCCGCCGCTTTCGTCCTGAGACTCGGTGATCCGCCCGGCGGCCTCGATCCAGCGCTCCTGACCGGCCGAATCGTCGCGCAGCACGCGATACCAGCGCTCGTTCATCGAGATCGAGCGGTTCTTCGTCCAGAAGGCTCGGATCGATCGGGCCAGCAAACTTCGGGCCCCCGGATCGCCATAGCGGTTCCGATAACTTACGTCGAAGAACTGGGACGTCTGCAGGATGCCCGTCAGGGCATCGAGCTCGGCTTCGAAGACGGGGGACACGAAGCGGTCGATCGAGATCCCGCGCCCGTACGACACGGTCCGCGTGAGCCTCATGTCAATCTCGAGGGCGGCCAGCAGCGGCTCGACGGCCGGGTCGCCCTCGGCGATCAGCAGCTTCACGACGGGAGAACCCTTGGGACTGGCGAATCCATTCATGACCATCCCAGACTCGATCTGGTCGAGATCGCGGATCAAGGCCGCAATCCGCGCCGACGGGTCGCCCCCGCGCGGCGGGATCGGCCCCCGGGCGGGCTCCCTGGCGCGACGTTCCTGGTCGACCAGCAGATCGGGGAGCTGGCGGAGGAACGGAAGGTAGGTCGGCCGGTCTCCGAAGCGGGTCTGGGCGCGCTGGAAGCCCATCGCGTCGGCCTTGATCTCGACCGCCTTCGCGAACGCCGAGAGCCGCCGGGCGGCGTCGAGCGCGACCGCATCGTCGCCGCGCATGTGCGCATTGACCAGCCGGATGAAGACCGCCGAGGCCCAGTCCCGCGCGAGGGTCAGGTAGCTGATGTGATAGTCGGTGAGGTCGCGGCCACGGACCTCGGGCGTCCAGGAGGTCCCCGCGGCGAAGAGACGCTCGGCCAGGTCGGCCCGGCCGAGTCTCAGGAGCAGGCAGAGTTTCAGCGGCGACCGGCCGTCAACGCCGGATGGCCCGCCCCGGTCGAACGGGCCGCCGCGCGTCGCGTAAGAACCGAAACCGCCGGGATCCGGGAAAGGATTCGCCTTCCTGGCCGCCGCGGCTTCGCGGTCGCGTTTCATGGATTCGGCCAGGTCGCGGACGTCCTTGTCGAGGTCGGCCGCCGCGCCGACGGCGAGGGCGGGATAGACCACGCCGTCCCAGCTCACGACGAACCGGCCGGTCTCCCCTTCTCGTTGGGGCAAGACGAACCCCCGCGTCTTCACGATTGCCGCTTCGCCGAGTTCGACTTCTCGGTATTCGCACCCCCGCGGGTCTGCGACTCCTTGCTCGAACAGCGCGGCGGTCGCCGAGACGAGGAACCGGGGCAGCTTCGTCTCGGATGGCCTCCAGGGCTCCTTCTGCCGAGGAGGATCCGGGATCGACTTCCCCGCGAAATTCGGGGCCGGGCGATCGTTATCGGCACCGAGACAGGTAAAGGCAAGAAGAGACAGGAGCGGGAGCTTCCAAGGAGATGAGGCGGCCATGTGGGCTCCTTTCCGTGGACAGAATGCCTCGCACGTGGTCACCGGACCCGCCCGAAGAGCCGGAGCTGAGACACCCCTTCGAGGATGCTCCGGCGCCTCTGTTCGACGGGCAAGCCGAGGACCTCGGCGGCGGCCAGCCGGATCTGCGCATCGAGGCTCGCGGCGTTCCATTGGTCGTTCCGCGTCGGCGCCTTTCGCGCCGAGTCGGGCAGGTCTTGAAGCAGCGCGGTGACGGCTCGAGGGTCATAGGCGGCCAGGGCCTTGATGATCGTCGCCTGAAGGTAGGACGCGGTGGCCGAGTCGGCGAGCAGGCCCGGCAGGCGCTCCAGGGCCGGGGCGATGATGGCGGCGGCCATCGACCGGTCGTACCGCGAGACGAACATCGCCAGGACGGTCGGCGGTTCGAGGAGGCTCAGGGACGGCTGTTGGTAGATCGGCGCGCGGAGGGCCGCCGCCAGCCAGAGCCGTTCCTCGAGGCGGTCGGGCTCGATCCTCTCGACCAGCGGCAAGAGCGCCGCCATGATCGTCGCGACCGATGGGTCCTTGAAGGAACGCTCCTCGCTCGCGACCGCGCGGAGCCGGTCGAACGCCTCGTCCAGCAGCCTTCGCGCCCCGGCCGGGTCGGTCTCCGCCCGCTCGATGGCCATCAGCCCCAGGCCCTCTGGCTGTTGCGGGGGCCATCGAATCGACTCGGGCCCGGCGCGCTGGTCGAGCGTCTCGAGGAGCTTCCGCGCGCGGGGCAGGTCCGCCCGCGCCATCCGCCGGCAGATCCGGATGACATAATCCCCGACGTCGAAGAAGTTCGGCACCACGCCGGGCGTGAGCTGTTCGGCCGTGGCCGGATCGATCGCCGCCAGCCGGACGGCGGCCTCCCCCAGGTGGCGGTTGAGCGTCGCGGGATCGGTCGGGCCTGTATTCGTCACGCCTTTGCGTTCGAAGATCGCTCGCGCGGCGGGGAGATCGATCGTGGCCAGTATGTCGCCGAACTCTTCGACGACGTAGGAATACCGGTCCCGCGGCAGTGATGCGATGAGCTCCTGCCCCTCGCGAATGATCGTTTTCGCCCGATCGACGACTCCCGCGTCGAGCCAACGGTCGGCGATCTGCCCGAGGATCCCGAGCCGGGTCTCCCTGTTCTCGACACGCCGCGCTTCAGCCAGCGCGCGGTCGATCATTTCGTTGCGTCGCTCGCGATTGGCTGCGGTCATCGCGTCGGCGAATTTGAGGAATCCCTCGGCGCGGGCGGCCGGGTCACGGTCGGCCTCGATGGTCGCGATCGCCGCGTTCGGGTCGTCCTCGAACAGCCCCAGCGCGACCTGATACAGGACGTTCGCCTCCTGCGTCACCGTCCGGTTCTCCAGCATCTCCAGGACGCGATCGGGATCGACCCGCGCCAGGGCCGGCACGACGGATTGACCCACATAACCGAGCGAACCCGACCGCGCGGCGGCGACCAGTCGGCCCGAGCAACTCCCGCGCCATCGCCCGCTCCTCGGCCCGGGACAGCGGAGGCGGGATCGGCTTCGGGATCGAGAGCGGCGGCTCCTCCACGCGAGCCAGCCGGATTTCCACGAGCGCATCGCCCGGCCCCACGACGACGCCGCCGAACCGAAAGCCGGACTTCTCGGCGAACAGGAGAGCCGGCCCGTCCGGCACGCCGGCGAGTCGGAATCGGCCTCCGCCGTCGGTCGCCGTCGCGGTCTGTCCTTGGGTGACGCCAGATTGGAAGACCGAGGTTCCGGCCACGCCCTTCCCCTCGCGATCGATGACCCGGCCCGAGATGGATCGGAGCGAGGGCGATCGGCGGAGGACGAGGTCCGGCATCATGAGCAGATCGCCCGCTTCGGACGAGACCCAGTCCGTCTGTCTGGACAGGAAGCCCTCGGCGCCGGCCTCGACGCGGAACTCCCGATCCTTCCGATAGATCTCCTTCGGCGTCCGGAACGTGCCGTCGGGACCGGTGCGGACCTCCCCGCTATCGCCGAAGACGACGGAGCGAGGGAAGGGGAAACGGTTCGCGTCCGTCTCCGTCTCACGGAACTGCACTCTCACCACAGCGTCCGCGACCGGCATCCCACCAGGGTCGACCACGCGGCCTGCCAGACCGAGTGCAAGTCCCGGGACGATCGTGACCGGCACCACGTCCGAGTCTCCCGCGATGGCCTTCACGGGGCCGTCCGTCATCCGTTCGCCCAGGCGGACCTCGATCGTCACCTCGCTTCCCGGCGGCAGCCCGGGGACGGCGAACTCCCCGTTCTCGTCGGTCGTCTGCGGCATGTATTGCGATCCGGACTGCCCGATGATGCTCGCGTGCGCCGCCGGCTTGCCGGCCTCGTCGCGCACGACGAACCGAAGCGGCGCCGCCGCGGGGATCGCCTCCCAGGGTTCCACCTCGATCCGCCCCTCGCCTTCGGCGACCGTGACATCCCTCCAGGACTGGCCGGGCGCCAGGACGAGCGTCGGCGGGAGCCGGAACGCGGAGAGCCTCATCTTGCCCGGCAGGCTGGGGAACGTGTATCGCCCCTGGCTATCGGTCGTGGCGGTGGTGACCGTCCCACCCCGCAACGGCGCGGAGTGCATCTGGACCCCGGGGACGGGGCGTGCCGTACCGCGCTCTCGGACCACCCCCGTGACCGCCGTCGCCTTGCGGAGCGGGACCACCACCGAGTTGGGCCGCCCCTCGCTCACCGCCAGCGACGTCGGGACATCGGCCAGGACCGGCAGGTCCCCGGGCGGCTTGAGCTCGAGCTGGAGATTGCCGTGCGCGATCGCGGGAAAGGAGAAACGCCCCTCCGCGTCGGTCGTCCCCCGGTCGAAGCCGGTCGTCACCGGGTCACGGGACCAGGGATCGCCGACCCGAGTGTAGGCGAGGACCCGCCAACCCTTGACCAGCGCGGGATCGTCGGCCTGGAGCCGGCCCTCGAGCGACCCGACCGGGCGCAGACGGACGTGTTTCGGCTTCGATGTTACCGGGTAAAACGGCCGACCCTGGATGCCGAACCCCTTCGCGTGGACGTCAACATAAGCGACCTCATCGTTGCCGGCTGCGTCGATGACGGCGCGGCCGTCCGTGTCGGTGGTCGCCTCGATCAGGTCCTCGACCGACTCGGGCACGTGGAGGCCGCCGCGGCCGAACCACTCGAGGCGGATCCGCGCCCCAGCCACCGGCTCGCCGTCCGGCCCTTCGACCCGGACCTCGCCCTTCCCGGGCGGCCCGAGCACGACGCGGACCGGCTCGCCGGCTTTCGGCGGCGGTCCGGGGAACCTCACGGAACCGAGCCGGAAGCCCGGCTTCACGACCCAGAGGATCGGGGTGATGTAGCGGTCCTCGCCCGCCAGACCGGCGGGACGCTCGAGCGTGAAACGGCCCTGAGCATCCGACTGACCCCGCGCCACGATCGTCGGGTCGTAGACCGGCAGGCCGCCGAGCAGGACCTCGGCCCCGGCGATCGGCTCGCCCCTCGGCCCGACGACCGTGCCCGTGAGCGGCGTGGTCGGGGACTGGCACAGCGCCACGCAGATAAGCGGCACGACGAGGACCATCGATCCCTCCCGGCTCTCGGCTCGACGAGCCGATTCGCGCAACCGCCCGGTTTCGGCCCCTGACGCGCCCGGTTATTCTAATTCGTTTCCGTGTCCGGTGCCAGGCCCGCGGGGCTTGCGGACAACCGGGCCCGCCCGGCTATGACCCCGGCACGAGAGATCTTCACGTCGGTCGGGCTTCGTGATGGGGAGTCCCGTAATGGCCGTCAAAGGTCGATGGGACCTTTCGCCGGCTGGGCTGGATCGCCCCTCCCGGCGAGGATCCGCCTGGCCGGCGGGCCCGGCGAGCGCCGGCGAAGGCCGCGGAGAGGAGGGCGGCCAGCAGGATCACCAGGGCGAAAACCAGGACCGGGACCGCCGGAGCGGCGACTCGGCGCGGGGCGGTGGGTTCGTTTTGCAAGATCGCCGCGCCGTCGCCCGGCGAACTGGGTTCGTTTCGCGGGATTCGATCGCCATCAGCCGGCGGCCCGGGTTCGTTTCGCGAGATCGGCTCGGCGTCGGCGGGCGGGCCGGGTTCGTTTTGCGAGGTCGCCTCGCCGCCCCAACAACGGACAACGGACGACGGACAACGGACGACTGCTGGGCTGAGTTCGTCCTGCGGAGTGGGGTGGCCTTCCGGTTCGGCGGCGGGTCGGGCCGGCGCGGCGATCCCGGCCTGAGCCGGCTCGGCTGCCGCCGCGGCCACGGCCGGGGTGAGGAGTTCAAGCTCCAGGATGGATGAAGGATCAAGGCCGAAGGATGAAGGGACCCCGACGGCCACCGAGTCGTCATCCTCCAGGCCGCGGTTCTCCGTCCTCTGCGGGACCTCGGCGTCGGCCCCGCCCTCCGGGCCGTCCACCGGACCGCTCTGGAGTTCGACCGTCCCCACCGTCTCGGGCTCGGGGGCGTCGTCGGGCGCCGGATCGCCGACGACGCCGACACCCTCGCCCCGGCGGAGCTTCAGCAGGGTGTTGAGCGCCCGGTGCAGCTTGCGATCGAAATCGAGCTGATACCGCCGCATCCGCTCCCCTTCCGCCGTCGTGTCCACCGCCAGCCGGTCGACCAGCTCGGCCCGATCGGCCGCCTCGCGCCGCTCGTGATCGGCCTTCCGCCGCTGTAGCCGCTCGGTCTCCTCCCGCACCAGCCGCCCCAACGCCGCCCGTTGGCCGGCCGGGTCGACGGCCGCCCCCTCGTCCAACTGGAGCAGCAGCCCGCGCCGGGCCTGCGCGACCACCTCCGGCTCGCCGTCGGCCGGGGTCGAACTCGAGCAGACCTCCCCACTCCAGGAGGTCCGCGCCCAGCGGCCGCTGCCCGCGCAGGTGCAAGGCCACGATCAGCTCGTTGGTCCGCCAGTCGTGGCCCCGCTCCAGCCGCCGGCCCAGCCGGGTCCACTGCTCCAGCAGCCACCGGCAGCCAAAGGCGGTGGCCTCGAGCCGCAGGACGATGTGCCGCGGGTCGCCCCGTCCACGGCGGAACGGGTCGTGCCGGTCTTCGGACAGGAACGGCAACAAGCTGGCGGCGGCGTTCTGCCGGCCCCGGAGGGTGTCGGTCAGCAGCCAGTGGCCCATGGCGGCGATCTCGTCGTGCGTCTCGAGGTTCGCGCCGGCCTCGATGGTGCGAATGGCGGCCGAGACGCGCACCGCCTCCGCACGCTCTGCCCTCGAAATTTTCCAAGTGGCGAGGGCGACCTGCTGGGCGAGGACGACCTCGACGGCGTCGCGCGGGCCCAGGGCGGCGATGACGTCGACTTGCAACCGGCGGAATTCGGCCTCATTTTCCCCCGGCAACACGGGTATGCATGCTGTCATGCCGTGTTTGATTGCGTTTAAAGATGAACGCCTCTTCCCTTGTGGGGACTTAGGCCCGCGACTCA
The DNA here is from genome assembly GCA_963815795.1 of uncultured Planctomycetota bacterium. GTDB lineage: Bacteria > Planctomycetota > Planctomycetia > Isosphaerales > Isosphaeraceae > JAKAUH01. Next base: position 1,793,096 of record CAWFIC010000019.1, read on the forward strand.
GGCGGCCGTTGCGGCGGCTGATCTCGGCGCGATCGGGCGCGGTGGTGGTGGCGGTCATCGGCGGGTGTCCTCTCATCGGTGCCGGGCGTCCTCGCATCGGAAAGGCCCGCCCCACCGCGGGCCTGTCGCCATTAATGTAGGAGCCGATCGCGAGGAATCGAACAGGCGGGGAGGATTTCCCGCCCTCGGTGAGCGATCGTGGTCGGGATTCCGAGGGGTCGATCGCGCCGGCGGGGCCAGGAATCCGGCGATCGGCCGCGGGCTCGCCGTCGTCGCGAGCGAGGATTCGGGCGGCATTGAGGGAGGCGGTGGAAGCCGAACGAGCCGGCTTTCCATCTCCCGTCTTCATCCGTGTCATCCGTGCGATCCGTGGTTCGATCCGTGTCCTCCGCATCGCCGCATCGATCGCTGTGCCGCCAGTGGTGGGTTGGCTCCCGAGACCGGACGGATTCGACCACGGATCACCCGGATTTCACGGATCGCGCGGGACGCTGCGGGACGGCGCCGTGCCGATCGCCGCCCGCGGCCGAGCGGCCGGGCGCAATCGGCGGCGTGCTCGGCGGGATCGTCCGGCCCATGGAGACCGAACGCGATGCCGACGGGCCGGGGGGATCATCGCGGATGCGTCGGAGCGGTTCATCCGGCGACGATCTCACGGACGGCCGGAGAAAGCGAGCGCCGTCGCGCCTCCGGCTCCCGACCCGGATCGGTCCCGTCCGGCGTGCTCCGACTCCGGATCCCTGCCCGAAACCGGCTGAGAAACGGAAGCGATGCCCAATCCAGCCTGGACAATTCGGGAATGTGTTTCTTACTCGTCTTGCCCAGCCGGCGTCAACGATGAGGGATGTCCCGGTTGCCACCTCCGGTCGCCGCCACCGACGTACTCGCGAGGGGATCGCGGCCTTTGGACGAGCACTCGGTGAGTCAGATGGCGTCGAGCGGGCTGCGGACGCCGAGGGGGCCGGACTGGAGGACATGGGTGTAGATCATCGTGGTGCGGACATCATCGTGGCCGAGGAGTTCTTGGACGGTACGGAGATCGTGCCCGGTCTCGAGCAGGTGTGTGGCGAAGCTGTGTCTGAGGCTGTGGCAACTGGCGGGCTTGAGGATACCGGTGCGCCGGACGGCCGCGCCGACGGCGCGCTGCAGCGCACGTTCGGCGGCGTGGTGTCGCCGGATGATGCCGGTCCGGGGGTCGGTGGAGCGGCGGGCGGCGGGGAAGAGGTATTGCCAGCCGAATTGGCGATCGGCACCCGGGTATTTCTCCGCCAGGGCGTGGGGGAGATAGACCCGGCCATGGCCCTCGTCGAGGTCTCGCTGATGGAGGACCCGGACGCGATCGCTCTGTCGCCGCAGGGGTCCTTCCAGGGCCCGGGGCAGGAGGGTGACGCGGTCTTTTCGCCCCTTCCCATCGCGGACGATGAGGTGCCGCTGGCCGAAGTCGAGGTCCTTGATCCGGAGCCGGAGGCATTCCATCAGCCTCAGGCCCGAGCCATAGAGCAGGCCAGCCATCAGCCAGGCGGTGCCGTCGAGCTGGGCCAGGACCGAGCGGACCTCGTCGCGGGTCAGGACCGTGGGCAAGCGTTCGGGCCGGCGGGCCGGGGCGAACCGGCCCAATTCATCGAACGGCCGGCCGAGGACCTCGCGATAGAGGAACAGGACGGCGCTGAGCGCCTGGTTCTGGGTCGAGGCCCCGACGTTGCGATCGACGGCCAGGTGGGTGAGGAAGGCTTCCAGCTCGGGTGCCCCCATCTCCTGCGGATGGCGCTTCCCATGGAAGAGGATGAAGCGCCTGATCCACTGGACGTAGGCGTCTTCGGTCCGGATGCTGTAATGCAAGACGCGCACCCGATCGCGCACGCGGTCCAACAGCTTGGCCATCTTCGCCTCCGCCGTTTAGGTCGTCTATTTCCGATGTCGGCTTGCAATCCCGCGACGACGACGTCAAGATATCAGAGCGGCCGTGATTATACGACTGTTCAGTCGTGTTTTTCCACGACATTTCGGCCGCCTAGTTCGAAAGTTAGCTGGCGTCAGTATCGGTGTGCTATGACGCGACCCCGACGTATCTTCGTGGGGTGGTTCGCCGCGCTTTTGGCCTGGTTCCTCCTGGCGAACCTCGCCGGGCTCGTCCGGCCGCGCGGCCTCAAGCCGTTCCGGTCGGCGGGCTTCCCGTTCACGGTCGCCACGTGGGGCTTCGTCATCAACGATGGCTTCGATTGGTCGGCGCTGGCACTCGACGCGGCATTAGCTCTCGCGGCTTCCGCGGTGGTAGCATCGGTCCTCACACGGGCCGCGGTGGTTCGTGCCCGCACCGTCTGCGGGCCGGGGAGGCCCGTCTAACGAGGCGATGCAGCGGACCCGCCTGCGGCGGGACGCTGATCTTGGGCGTTAGACTTCGGGGAAACACTTCATGACTTCCGACGTCGTTTGGTCTCAGGTGAGCGCAATTGCCGCTTGTATTGGTGTGATCGTGGCGGTTGTGTTTCACATGAAGAATCTGGCGAGCACTCGTCTTTCGAATTCGGCGAAGATGGTCCTCGACTTAGCCGGCGACTTTAACTCGGAGGAGATGCGGCGCCATAGAAGCAATCTCGCGAGCATGCTTCTATCGAGCCGAGCAACCATCGATATCACCCGAGATACACCCGCTCTCGAATTCTTGGAAGAAGTAGCATATATGACAAAGCGTGGAGTTTTAGATCTGGGGATGGTCTGGAACTCATTTAATTGGTACATCGAGTTTTATTATCCGGCGGTGACGACCCCAACTAATCTCATTGAAGAGGCTCGTAGGCGAACCCAGTCGCGAACCCTCTATCGAGAAATTGAGTGGCTCTACAGGCAGCTCTGCGAAGTTAGCAATAAGGAGGAAGGTGCAGCGGAATACATCCCACCTGCGGATGAAGAGATTAAAGATTTCTTGGAAGACGAAAGCAAATTAGCGGCCAGCCGGGCTGTGCGTCGTTGATGTCTAACGAGGCGATGCAGCGGACCCGCCTGCGGCGGGCCGCTGATCTATAGCGTTCGACCGCGGAGGGCGGACTCATGGGCTTCGTCTGGAACGTCATGCTCTCCTTCGACAACGAGGAGCTTTGGGAGGACGACGAGGAGGAGCCCCGGGAGACGTGCGAGCCGTTGGAGCGGATCAACGCATGGATACAGCACGGTCGGCTGGTCAGCCTGATCGGCCCGACCTACGAGGACGATGCCGGCAACGGGATGGACGCTAACCTGTACGGCGGCGGGTTCAAGCACTTCGACATCGAGGGCTTCATCGAGGTGGTCAAGGCCCAGGACTGGAAGGCGCGGTCCAAGGTCCAGTTGTGGGTCAAGGGGGCCGAGGAGGGCATGGGCGAGGAGCCGTTCACCCTCATCAAGCTGGGCGGCCGCCGGAGCGAGTCGGCCACCAAGGCCGCGGCCACCCGCAAGTGGCGGGCGGCCGGGGCCAAGGCCGCTCGGACCAAGAAGCGGCGTGCGGCCGGTCGCAAGGCGGCAGCGACTCGCAAGGCCAAGCGCGCCGAACCGGGCGCTCCAACTGACAGTGGGGCATAATACGCGTCTGGAACTCCCGGCTCACCGGTGCACCGAGGTTGCTGGGTCTGGTCTATAGCCGGCGGCGTTTCCCGCGGTGCAGCCCGCAGCGCCCCGATGGCGCAAGCCCCGGTGCTGCGTCGGACGGTGTCATCGGCCCGCGGTCCTGCAAGCCGTCGCACTTGCGTCGGCGTTCGTCGTATGGCATGCTGATATCAGCGGTTCGTCTAACGAAGCGATGCAGCGGACCCGCTGCGCGGGCCGCTGATCTGGGTCGTTAGCCGGCGGGGAGCAATCCACCGATGCTGTTCGCGCTACTCGAATCTAGCTCCTGGGAGCTCATGGCTTGGATCATCCTCTGCGTCGTTCTCACGGGAGGAGGCGCAGCGGCCTCGGGATATCTACGGCCCGCGAATCAAGACCAGCTCCGGCGAATTGAGCACAAGTTGGACCTCATCCTGACTCACCTCGGGATCGACTACGTCCCTCCGCCGAAATCCGCATGGCAGGAACTGGCGGAAGATCCCGGACAGAAGATCGCGGCTATCAAGGCTTACCGCGAGCAGCATGGCGTGGGATTGGCAGAGGCCAAGAAGGCAGTCGAGGACTACATCCAGGGCAAGAGCGTCTAACGGGCAGGTGAACGGGGACGCAACTAGGGCAGGTGAACGGGGACGCAACTGGGCAGGTGAACGGGGACGGGCAGGTGAACGGGGACGCAACTAGACCCAAAACAAGCGTGATAAAAAAAAGCGGTTGTGTTCAACCTATGTGATCACGTTCATTAGATTGAGACGTACCTTCTACAGCTCGGGGGGATTTGGGCCCCGTTGCTGCCTCGAATTCTGTCTTCGGCATCGCCACCCCCATTTGCTTCTCTCGAAGGCCAACACGGATCGGGGCATCCGGACCCCGACTTCAGTGAGCGACCCCTCAACACAGCCGGCGTGAGTGCAACCGCTCGACCAGCCGGAGGAACACACCTTGCCACGGGTTCCACGACAACAACCGGTAGATCAGCCGCCCCCCCGCCCGGACGATCTGGCACGGCATCTGGATGAACGCCGCGCAGTACGTCGCGAACTCCATCCGCAACAACGTCCGCCGCTCCGCCTCATGGCGGGCCCGGTGCCGCGGCGCCACCGGCACCAGCAACGCACTCCAGGCCTTCAGGCTCCACGCCAACGAGCCCATCACCATGTACGCCCAGTTGCTCACCAGGTCGTCCACGGGGGTGGTCAGGGCACGAACGCCGCTCTTGAGTTGCGCGATCAAGTTCTCCTGGTCGCAGCGATCGTTGGCCGAGAACACCACCTCCTCGGCCGTCATCTCACGGTCGTTGGTGATGTAGAAGAAGTAACGATACTCCTCGAACAGCCGCATCTGTCCCCGGTCGACCCCCACCCGCTTGCGGAGGACGATCAGGCGATAACTCTTGCGGCAAGCGAGCGGTCGGTAGGCGAACTCCGCGACCATCTCCTCGAGCAGCTCGACATTCTTGTAGCCGCGCTCGCGGACGATCTCGGGCCGGAAGTGCTCGGGCTTCTCGCGTGGAGCGGTCTTGATCGGGTACCGTGGCGGTCGTTTCAGGAGGCGGTACGAGTCGGCCGGCAAGGCATCGGCCCGGGCCTTGAGCGACTCGTAGGCCTCGTAGCCGAAGAAGAACCGGATGTCGCCCGCTTCGTCCCAGCGATCCAGGTGCCCGGTCTGGGCGAACTTGGTGTCCCCCCGCAAGAGGATCTTGCGGAAGCCCGCCCGACGGGCCAAGGCGACGGCCATGTCGATGAAGACGTCCGCCCGCTCCGCGGAGGGGCGGTTGCCACTGCGATTGAACAGGTAGAGCGGCTCCGCCGTATTGGCCAGCGAGATCACCAGCGGATGGTAACCGTACTGGCCGTCGTAGGTGAAGTCCATCCCCTGCTTGCACTCCCCATCGCTGGGCACGATGCTGCCATCGGCCTCGAGGATCGCCTCGGCGAAGAACTCGGGGGGCTGCTGGGCCCAGACCCGCAGCCGCGCCTCGTTGATCGTGTCCATCAGGGTGAGGACATCGGCCTCGGCGAAGCGGCGGCAGAAGTCCCCGGCGGTGGTCGGGTCCGGGATCCGTTTGGCCCCCAGGGCGTCGAGGTAGACCTCGTCGTTGCGCCGCAGCTCGAGGTGCTCGATGCGCCGGCCGCCGGCGAGGAGATTCAGGGCGATGTTGAGGACGTGGTCGGATTCGTGGTAGGGCAGGTGCCGCTTGAGGAGGTGGAGGTTGCGGTCGATGTCCTGGATGAGCTCGATCTTCTGGGCCAGGAGGAAGAGGGCGCCGATGCCGCCGGCACTGAGCCCGCGGCCCCGACCGGCGTGTTCGTAGTGGATATTGCTGGCGGTCATCATGGGTACCGGCCGCTCCGGGCCGGGCGTGTTGTCGAGCCGTTTCTTGATCCGCCGTTGCCCCTCCTGGAAGAATCTCTTCTTGCGTGCCGCTCGCTTTTTTCGGAGAGTGGCGCTCACTCGAAGGCCCCCTTGTCTTGGAATGGTGAGGATGTGAACCTACCTCCATTATTCCAAGACCATGCGGGGTTTTCGAGCTTTTTCTCCCGAAGGCGCCAAACGCACTATAAATCACGCTTGGTTAGGGACTAGATTTCGTCTCCCTCTCTCGGGCTTGAGGCGACAGAGTCCGATCGGACCGGGTCCCGCGATCCCCTCCGTCCCGGCCCCGACCCGTCCGGCCCCGACCCGCGAGGCCGCCCGGGCCGCTCCCGGACAGGCCGGCGGTGAGGAAAAGGGGCCAGGAGAAGTCGGTGCGAGTCGCGACCGCCCGATCGCGGAAAGTCATCGCCGGCCGCGCTTCGCGACCACCGTCTCACCAATCGGGGCCCCGGTCAAGCCATCGAATACCCTCGAATAAGTCTCGCCGTCATGGGTCGTCCGGGCGGCGATCGTGAAGCTCTGTCCGTCGGCCGATTCGGTCACCGACACCGTGGTCCCGTCGCGGTATCGCGGATCGAACGCCCGGAAGCGGAGCAGTTGCCGGCCCGTGAACGCGTCGAACACCTTCACGATCGGGCGGGCGCCGCGGCCCGAGGCCGTCACGATCTCGGCGACCCCATCGAGCGTCGCCGCGGCGACGGAGACCCCGCCCCGGAAGGTCCGCCGATAGGCGAGGAAGCTCCGGAGCTCCCGACCCGTCGCCCCGTCGTAGACTCGCACCCGCGGCCGCTCGCCGCGCCGAGGGGCCACGATCAGCAGGGGGTCGGAGCCGCCGCCCGGATTCAGTCCCGCGACATTCAGGCCCTTCTTGTCAAGTGAACCGAACGGCTTGACCTCGAACCTCGTCTGGCCGCCCGGCGCGACGACCTTGATCCCGGTCTTGCCGATCTTCACCGTATCCACCTCGACGACGTCGGGGGCGGTGACCGTCGGATCGAAGCCGCCCGCCGGATCGACGTACGCGGCGGTGATCATGTGATCGCCTGGGGCCAGCGGCTGGGCGAGCGTCAACGTGGCAACGCCGTTGACGACCGGGGCATACCCCAGCGAGACCGTGCCATTGTCGAGGAACTGGACCTCACCCTCGTCAACCGGCACGCCGCCGGCGGCGACGTCGGCCGTCAGGGTTTCCGAATCCAGGCTGCCATCGACGATCGCGCCGGGCGACGGCGAGGCGAGCTGAGCCGACGTGTGCAAGGGGCCGACGGAGACGTGGTTGAACGGGATCGTCACGAACGACCGGAATCCCGCGTAGCCCGGCAGGCCGGCGAACAACTCGAGTTGCGGGTTCGCGTACTGCGCCGACCCGTTGAGCGCGAAGCGGTCGATGTAGATCGTGAACGTGACCGTCCCGTTAGTCATCGTGAACGGCTGGGCACTGAGCTGTGCCGTCCGATTATACAGCGGCGGGATGTTACCGGAGGGAGTCGGGGGGCTGAGCAGGTTCTGGTTCTCCGCACTCGGTGGGTACAGGTCGAAATGCAGGTTCGGATCGATGGTGCCGGTGCCCACGGTGTGGGTCGCGGCCATCACGCCGGACGTCGGCGCCGTGTAGTCCCCCATGGCGCCGATCGATGTATTGGTCAGGACCACCAGTCCCCCGATATCTTGCAGCGTCAACCGGGCGAACGTTTCGGTGTATGTGCTGGACTGCCCGTTCGAGAGGTCGTAGCTGTAGCTCACCTGGACCGACGCGAACAGGTCCATCTTCGGAACGCCCAGGGGCGCCTTGAAGTAGAGCTGGAACTGGGTGTCGGTCTGGGGGTTGTAGGTCCCGCTGACGTGCTGGACCTGGAAGGAGACGATGTTGTTCTGGGGCAGGGCTCCGCCCGGGAAGTAGTCGGCCGAGGTCTTGCCGACGACGGGCGTCGCATAGAGGTACTGATAGCTGAAGTCGTTGGACGGCGTGGCGGTGTAGGGCGTGATCGAGACCATCCCCGGGTTGTTGTGCGGCTGGAGTGAGAGCGGCTCGATCGTGGCGGTCTGCGGCGAGGCCGGCTGGGAATAGCCCAGGAAGAGATTGGTGCCGCCTGCCGACGTGGGGCCGGTGGCGGCTCCCGAGAGGTCGGGGATCGCGTCGGTCAGGGTCGTCGTCGAGAGGATCGCGCCGGTCTGCGTGTTCCTCTCCACGGTCACCGCATAGACCGAGCGGGCCGGGACGTTCGGCACGGCGTATCCGTCGCTGAAGTCGACCGCCGATAGCGGGCTGGACATCACATTCTCGACGATGTACGTCGTGAAGTCGGTATTCGAGCCGGTCGCCCCCGGCTGATGCATGACCGCCGTCTGGGTCGCGTTGAGCGCGTACACGCTGCCGTCCACCTGGCCGTACTTGTTGAAGTACTGCATGAAGTAGTAGGTCGAGGCCGCGGTCTCGAGGGTCGGGAAGAAGGTGTAGGTCTGATAGTTGTCCAGCGTGGTGGGAGTGGGAGAGTCGTACCGATAGCCGCCGACCCCGTTCCAGCGGGCGAGCGCGTCGGTCGGGTCGAAGAGGGACTGATAGATGTAGGTCTCCGCCGGGTAGGTGATCGGTACGGCCCGCTGCTGGCCGGGGACCGGGGTGCCGTAGACCGAATTCTGCTGGGCGATGAAGTTGTTGTAGTTCGCCTGGACCAGGCTCGGGTCGGCTCCCAGGTAGAGCGAGCTGGGGGAGAACGGCAGGATCGTGATGGCGTAATGGCCCTCGGCGTTGTTGCCCGCGCTGGGCGTCGAGCTCACGAAGAACGTCGTCGTCCCGCGACGCAGGAGGAACTGGTTCGACGCGAAGATCTCCGGCTTCCAGTCGGCGGGGGTCGTCGGGTTGGCGGTGTAGGACGCGACCTGGACGTAGCCCGCCGCGCCGTAGGTCTTGCCGCCGTAGCTCACGGTCGTGATCGGCGGGAACGTGTCGTTGTTGGCATTCAGGTAGTATTCGTAGTAGGAGGCCGTCTCGAACGTCTTGAGCTCGATGCCGGTGTCGCGGATCTGGACACCCAGGGTGTAGTTCGGGTCGGTGGTGCTCGGGGCGCTGGCCATCAGCGCGTTGCCCCAGGCGATCATGCCCGATTCGAAGTTGATGGTCTCGGAGATCGACTCCTCGTTCTGCGCGTTGCCCACCGGCGCGACGCCGGAGGCCCAGCTATGGCCGGCGTAGGCGTCGAAGGACCGCAGGTAGGGGAATGCCGTGTTCGACCGGTCCCAGTTGTTAACGTCCTGCGCGATCATCGTGACCATCGGGCCGTAGCCCGAGACGAAGCTCGGGTCGTAGGTCGCGACGATCGCGGCCGCCTGGATCCAGTAACCATACTGGTACATCAGGTCATTGAGGGCGCCGTCCGAATTGAACCCGGCGTTGTAGCCGACCATCGCGTTCCAGGTCTGGTCGTAGTAGAAGAATTGCGGGACGCCGAGGTGCGGGTCGTAGCCGAGGACCTGGCCCGGGGCGTCGTTGTTGAGCGTGGTCGAGGCGTTGAACCACTGGGTCATCTCGGATTCGACCATCTGGAGCAACATCTGCGCGTCGGAGGTCAGGCCGAGCTGCTCGGCGATCGGGATGAGCGTCGTGAGCTTCTGCAACTCCTGGCCCCACACGTAGGTGGTGCCCTGGCCGTTGTTGGTCAGGATCGCATTAGGGTACTGGTTGTTGAGCAGGCTCTGGATCAAGGGCTGCAGGTCGGCCGGGTTCCCCGTCGGCTGATCGTTGGGGTTGAAGGCCCCGTCGGGCAGGATCGACAGGCTGCCGTCGTATGTCAACGAGTAGCTGATCGACGTCGTGTTGGTACCGTTGCCATTGGCGACCGCCTGCGCGGGCAGGAGCCGCGCGTTGCCGAAGTCGGTGGCCAGGGTGAGATACGAGCCGGACAGCAGCGGGTCGGGCAGGTACTGGGAGTTGTACGTGTTCGGATCGAGGTTGTCGTACTGGAGCGGATAGATCTCGAGCAGGGCGCCCATCGCGGAGGACTGGGGATCCATGTTCTGGGTCGTGACGTTGATCGTGAGCCCGACCTGGTTGGTCTGCGAGTTGTAGCTGAACGTGTCGGTGCTGCCGGTGATGTAGTTGAAGGCGTAGTTCCGGAACTGGGCGACCGTGGCCTGGGTGTCGTTGGGCAGCGAGGCGATGACGAAGTGGAAGGGGTTCGCCGCGGTCCCGTCCTGGCTGGGGACGCGGACGAGGATATCATTCGCGCCCTGGCCGAAGAGCGGTACGAACGGGGGGGTGCCCGGCAGGGGTGTCGCGGAGTCGGTGTTCGACGTGACGGTGCTGCCGTCCGTGATCGTGAAGCCCGTCGGCAGGTAAACCGCGTAGAACGTCTTCACGAGAACATGGGAGTCCTGGACGATGTTCATCCCCGCGTTTGTCGGCTGGGAGTAGCCGGTGATCTCGATGGCGTTCAGGCTGGGATAATAGGTCGCGGTGTTGACGATGGTCGTGCCCATCATGTTGAGGGTGTTCCGCAACAGGAGGGCCAGCGGGTTGGTGTCGGTCCCCCGGGTGTAGGTGAACTGGGCGAACGGCGAGCTCTCGCTCATCGTCACGGCGAAGTGGCCGAGGGTCGCGTCGCCCCAGGTGAACGTCGCGGCGTTGTCCGAGTAGCTGTACAATTGCAAGTCATTGGCGTCGACGCCCGCGGGGTTGATGTACGGGCCAGTGATCGGCGCCCCGCCGAGGTCGAGCATCGAGACCGCGAGGTCGGTGCGATTGTCCGACTCGAAGTCGTTGCTGGCGGGCGTCGAGGCGGGCAGGCTGTATTCGTAGTAGGGGATCAGGTCGTTAGAGGCGACGGTCTGGAGCTGGCCCGAGGCGTTCATCTGCTGCACGACGACGGGTGTGTTGCCGTTGGGCCCGATGCCGGTGCGGTAGTCGAGATATCTCGCCGTGGATGACAGGGTGAAGAGGTCGGTCGGTGTGGAAGCAAACGGGGTGTTCGCCAGGCCGAAGTTCGTCGACGGATCAGGAGTGTTGTTGATGATCCCGTTGGTGGTGAACGACAGGTTGCCGAAGCTGACGGGGTTGGCGCCGTTGTCGGCGTACGGGTAGGGGATCCGCTGGGGAGCGCCGCTGACATACTGATACGTCGTCGCGCCGTTGGTCGTCGTCGCCTCGATGAGTTGGCCGTAGAAGGGGGCGTTGGGCGCGGGCGGGGTCTGGCCGAGGCGCGCATAATACTGGTCGTAGCTCTCGAGGTTGCCTGTGCCGCTCTTGATCGGGTTGCCGTTGCCGTCGACCAGGATATAGGCGGCGCTATTGGGCAGGAAGGCGGGCTGGTTCGGGTCGCGCGAGTAGACGGCGCTCCAGACCTGGTTCGAGGCGACGGGTTCCGAGGCCGCCGGGCTCCCGGGCGCCACGTTGGGGGGGACGTTGAGGTTGGCGACATCGGACGTCGTGCCGCCGCTGGAGGTGGGAAAAACGATGTTGCTCGCGATCGCCGTCTGGGTGCTCGGGGTGACGAAGGGCTGGGTCGTTCCCTCGGGCGGCGGGGGCAGTTGCGTGAAGACCGTGGCGGCGCCGACCTGCATGGTCGGCGTGGCATCCAGCATGATTCGTGGTTCCAGGTCGAGCGGCATCGGGGAGAGACGCCCGCGGGAGCGCGGACGACCCCGGCGAATGGACGTGGACGAACTCCGAGCGGTGCGATTCAGCCATCTCATGGTTGTCGTCTCATCCCGGATACGATGGATCGAGTCGGCGACTAGGCGTCGCCTCCCGGCGTCGGTAAGCTCTAGAGGGGATACGGCCCGAGGCGACGCGATCTGAGGCCCGGCCGCCCCGATTTTTTTCCTGCCCACGGTCGGGTGAACTGGCGTATCGAGAAGGAATGTCCCACGAAGGACAGCCAACCGAGCGGGACGTCAGCGATGGCGGACGGCAGCGGAACCGAGACGAGCACGACATTGCTGGGACGGCTCGCCCTCTTCCCGCTGGACCAGGCGGCCTGGGAAGAGTTCGTGAAGCGGTACGGCCCGTCCGTGCTGGGATGGTGCCGGCGGTGGGGGGCCCAGGACGCGGATGCCCTGGACATCAGCCAGGTGGTCCTGGCGAAGCTGGCCGTCCGGATGCGGGAGTTCGTCTATGACTCCTCGGGCAGCTTCCGCTCGTGGCTCCATACCGTGGCGAGAAATGCGTGGCGCGACAGCCTGGATGTGCGCCGTCCGGATCCGGCGTGTGGACAGGCCAGGACTCTCGAGCTCTTGAACGGCCTGGAGGCGAGGGACGACCTGATCCGTCGCCTGGAGGAGCAGTTCGACCTTGAGATGCTCGAGCAGGCGAGCGGCCGGGTCCGCGATCGCGTCCAGCCGAGGACCTGGGACGCCTACGCCCTGACGGCCGTCGAGGGACTCTCCGGCGCCGAGGCCGGCTCACGCCTGGGGATGAGCGTCGCCGCGGTGTTCCAGGCGAAAGCGAGCGTACTGCGGATGCTCCGGGAGGAGACGAACCTGCTGGAGCGGGCCGCGGAGCCGCCTCCGTCGGGTCGAAGTCGCGGCACGATGACCGCACCCGCCGAGGATCCCCCGCGATGAGCGCATGCCCGGCCCCGGACGTGCTGGAGCGGCTCATCGCCGGCCGGCTCGACGCCGCCGAGGCGCCCGCCGTCGAGGCGCATGTGGAGGGCTGCCCCGACTGCCATCGGCTGCTGGAACACCTGACTCCGCGGTTATTCCCGACCGGGGAGCGGTCCGAGTCCGGTGACGGAGCCGACGATCAGACGGCACTGGCTCGACTGAAGGTCCGCCGGCCGGTGGTGATCCGGCGCGATCTCGCCGATGATCCCGCCGGCGCGCTCCGGCCGATCCTCAGCGACGCCGGGTCAGGAAACCACCCATCCGGCGGAGAACCTGGAGGGCAGGAGTCGGCCACGCCATCGCTGCCGGTGATCGCAGGATTCGACATCGTCCGCGAAGTCGGCCGGGGCGGGATGGGGATCGTGTACGAGGCGATCGAGCTGGCCCTGGGTCGCCGGGTCGCGCTCAAGGTCCTGCCGCCGCTGTCGGCCGGGACGACGGCCGCCGCGCGGTTCCGCCGCGAGGCCCGTGCCGCCGGAAGGCTGCACCACACGAACATCGTCCCGATCTTCGGCGTCGGCGAGCGCGGCGGCCTCCTGTACTATGCGATGCAGTTCATCGAGGGCGAGGGACTCGACCGACTCATCGGGCGATTGCGAACCGGGACCGCCGCGTCGTCTGGGCGCCAGCCGGGGGTTGAGGCCGCCCCGACCCGCCAAGATGACTTACAGGCACCGATGGCCGGCATCGCGCCGGTTCCTTCGCCCGCCGAAACCACGCGGGCCGCTCCGTCCTCGGGCGTGTCGCGACTGGCCCACGCGCGTCAGGTGGCCCGGATCGGCCTTCAAGTCGCCGAGGCGCTCGATTACGCCCACAACAGCGGCTTCCTCCATCGCGACATCAAGCCGTCGAACATCCTCATCGACCCGTCCGGAGCGGCATGGGTCGCCGATTTCGGCCTGGCGAAGGGCGCCGAGCCAGAAGAGACGCTGACCCACACAGGCGACATCGTCGGCACGCTCCGCTACATGCCGCCGGAGCGCTTCGCCGGCAGTTCGGACGCTCGCGGGGACGTCTATGCGCTCGGGGCCACCCTCTACGAGGTCTTGACCCTGCGCGCGGTCTTTGACGACCACGACCGTACCCGGCTGATCGAACGCGTGCTGGAATCCGAGCCGGTCCCCCCGCGGCAGCTCGATCGTCGCGTGCCGCGCGACCTGGAAACGGTCATTCTCAAGGCAATGGCGAAGGACCCGGCGGCGCGGTACGCCACAGCCGGGAAGATGGCCGACGACTTGCGGCGATTCCTCGAGGGTCGGCCGATCACGGCCCGGCGCGTCGGCGTCCGCGAGCGACTGGTCCGCTGGGCCCGCCGTCGGCCGCTCATGGCGTGCCTTTGCGCCGCCGTGACTCTCCTGGCGGCATCGCTCCTGGGGCTGGGCGCCTGGTCGTATGCCAGGATCACTCACGCGCTGGCCGTCGAGGCCAGGACGCGCGCGGAGATGGAACGGCTCTCGGCCGACCTGCTGCTCGAACGGGGGATCGAGCTGGCCGAGGATCGAGAAGTTGGCCGCGGCCTCTTCTGGATGCTCCGGAGCCTCGATGTGGCGCCCGACGACGACGGCGCCCGCCGCGCCGCCAGAGCCAACCTCGCGGCCTGGCGCGATCAGGCCATCATCCCCAAGCTCATCCGGCCGACCGGCAGCCCCATCGACTCGATGGCCCTGAGCCCCGACGGCCGGATGGCCGTCACCGGTCACAAGGATGGGACCATCCGGAGCTGGGATCTGACCTCCGGCACGGAGCTCGCTTCCGCGCACGCCCAAGGCAGCAGTGCATTCCACGTCTCCTTCCGTCCAGATGGCCTCTTGGTCGCATCGAGCGGGCATCACCTGGATCCGACCGCTCGGCTCTGGGATGCCCGGACGCTTCGGCCGCTCGGTACGCCGATGTCGCACGCACCCGGCGCACAGGTCTCCCACGTCTTCCGTCCCGACGGCTCCATCCTGGTGACCTACAGTCCCGAGGATGGTGCCGTGCGGGTCTGGGATGGGTTGACGGGCCGACCCATGCGTCCTCCGCTGTCTCATCCGGGTGTCGTGTACGCGACCTTCAGCCCCGATGGCGGCCACCTGGCGACGGTCGGTCGGTCGCGCGAAGCTCGTCTCTGGGATGTCGCGGCCGGCCGGCAGGTCGGCGAGCCAATGACCCACGGCCGGAGCATCGTCTGGGGGGCGGACTTCAGCCCCGACGGCCGTCGCCTCGCGACCGTCGACGGCGACTTCCAGGTCCAGGGGATCGACGCCAAGCTGGAGGGGCGCGTCCGCATCTGGGATGTCGCGACGGGGCGGCTGCTCGCCGCCGGGCCGACCGTGCGGCCCGGCCTCTGGACCGTCGCGTTCCACCCCGACGGCCGGAAGCTCGTCGCGGGCGGATTCAACGGATTCGCCCAGATCTACGACGCCGAGACCGCCGAGCCCCTCGGGGCGCCCATGCTGCATACGGAATGGGTCCGCCAGGTCGTCTTCAGCCCCGATGGCCGCATGATCCTGACCGCGAACGCCGACGGCGCGGCCCGCCTCTTCGACGCCGAGACGGGGCGATCACTCGGGTCGATCATGGAGCATGGCGGCGCGGTGGAGGCGGCCGGCTTCGGCCCCGACGGACGCACGATCATCAGTGCCAGCCACGACGGATCGCTCCGCGTGTGGGATGGCACGGCAGCCGATCTCCACGGCCGTCCGCTGCTCCAACCCTCCGGGGTCCAGACCGCTGAGCTCAGCCCCGACGCGCGCCTCCTGGCCACCGCGAGCTTCGACGGGACCGCCCGGCTTTTCGACGTGGCGACCGGTCAACCGATCGGGCCACCCTTGATCCACTCGGCCCGGGTGCGGGCGGCCCGATTCCGACCCGACGGCCGGATCCTCGCCACCGCGGGCGACGACGAGGCCGTCCGCCTCTGGGACGTCGAAACCGGCCGCCCCGTCGGTCCTCCGCTGCCTCATGGTCACTGGGTCGTCAACCTCCGGTTCAGCCCCGACGGCAAGAAACTGCTGGCTGGCCGCGTGGAGGGCCTGGCGCGGCTGTGGGACCTCTCCACGTTCCGGCCGATCGGCGACGTCCTGGCGCATCCCAGCAAGATTCCGAGCCACGACGTCTGGAGCCTGGAATTCACGCACGACGGTCGGGTGGCCATCACGGGCAACGGCGATGGGACCGTGGGCTTCTGGGACGCGGAGACGGGCCAACGGATCGGCGAATTCGTCAAACTCCCGGGGCATATCCAGCAGTTCCTCCTCGATCCGTCGGGGCGGAAACTGCTGGTCTTGGCCGACCATCGGGTCCACACGCTCGATTGCCGGCGCCGCCGCGAGATCGATGAGCCGTTCGGCGAGCAGATTCTGACCATTGCACTGAGCCCCGACGGACAGACCATCCTGGCCGGCGATTCCGGTAAGGTCGCGCGGCTGTGGGATGCCGCCGAAGGGCGTCCCGTCGGTCCCATGATGCGGCACGATGGCGCCGTGGTGGGTGCGGCCTTCAGCCCCGACGGGACGGTCGTGGCGACCGTGACATCGGCGGGCGCATCCGCTTCTGGGACGCGACGACCAGTAAGCCGATCGGCCCTCACCTGCAGCACGCCGGCTGGATCACGCGGTTTGGCAGCGATGACCGCCAGCCGATCGCCTTCGCCCCGGGAGGCCGCTTCCTGGTCTCGGCCGGCGACAGCACGGTCCTCTGGCCGGTCCCGGCCGTCACCGTCGAGGACCGCGATCGTCTGACCGCGTGGATCCCCGCGGTCGCCGGGATCCGTTCCGATTCACAGGGAGACCTGCTGAAACTCACACCCGAGGAATGGAGCGAGAAGCTGAACGAGCCGTCCGGCGGGCTCGGGCGATCGACGCCGGACGACCCGCTCGCCTGGCACGATCGGACCGCCGCGCATTGCGAGCAGTTCGGGCCACCAACCGCGGCGCTCTGGCATCTGGATCGCCTCATCGCCGCCCGTCCCGACGATTGGTCGCTCCTGATGCGCCGTGCCCGCATTCATCGCCGCCTCGGCAATCTGGCGCGAGCCGGCACTGACGAAGCACGAGCGATCGAGCTAGGGCCGCCGCGCGGGGTCAGCGATCACCAGACCCACCAATGGCAGGATCGCGCCGCCGCCGCCGAGGCCGAGCGGCGGTGGGCCGAGGCCCTGCCGTGCCTCACCTGTCTGATCGACACGATCGGTCCCAGCGCGAGCCTGTCCCGGCGCCGAGCCGAGGTCCACGCCCGCCTCGGACACTGGCGAGACGCGGCGGACGACCTCGAGACGACCCTCGCGCTGAGCCCCCCGAACTTCGTCGGCTTCGGCCGGGAACTCCGTCGACGCTTCCGGACGGGCGCGTGGAGCTCGGAAGCGGACGATCCCGAACGCCTGATCCTCGATCATCTGGGGGCGGGCGATCGCGACGGATACCGCGCCGCCTGCTCGGCGATCCGGCGCCTGATCCCCCCCGATGCGGATCCGGCGCTGGTGCTGTACTTCGTCGGCCTCGTCAGCCGGGGACCCGAGGGCTCCGCCGATCCTTCGCAGGTGGTACTACTTGCGGAACGAGCCATCCTCCGGCTGCCCGATGAGGAGGCTCTCCCGACCCAGCGTTACGTCGGTGCGGCGCTTTACCGCGCCGGCCGATTCGCCGAGGCGATCGAGAGGCTCGAGATGAGCTGTCCCCCCGGCGGACGAGGCGGCCGGCCCTGGGACTGCGCCTTCCTGGCGATGGCCCACCATCGCCTCGGACATGAGCGGCAGGCCGGCCATTTCCTCGAGCGCCTGTGCGCCGCCCAACCGGGCGGGGGCCCGCTTCGCCACCTGGATGAGCTCGAACTCGAGCTGTTTCGCCGCGAAGCCGTGGCCGTCGTCCGGCTGGATCCGGCCTTCCCGGCCGACCCGTTCGCCGGGCCTTGATCGTCACCGTTCACGAGCCGAGTGTAATAAGGTGGGCGACTTCCAGACGGTCCGTGGGCGGATTTGGGGGCTGGTCGCCAAGAGCGACACCCGCCCCCGAAACCGGAAAGCATCAGGGGGTTTTTGTTTGACTCTGCGGCGTTTGCTGCGGATTGGGCGACGGAGCCGGGGTGATCTGACTCAGCGGCAGTTGCTGGGGCTTGGGCAGCTGAGCCGGGGTCAACTGACCCAGCGGCAGTTGCTGGGGCTTGGGCAACTGAGTCGGGGTCATCTGACCCAGCGGCAGTTGCTGGGGCTTGGGCAGCTGAGCCGGGGTCAACTGACCCAGCGGCAGTTGCTGGGGCTTGGGCAACTGAGTCGGGGTCAACTGACCCAGCGGCAGTTGCTGGGGCTTGGGCAACTGAGTCGGGGTCAACTGACTCAGCGGCAGTTGCTGCAGATTGCCCAGCGGAGCCACGGTCAACTGACTCAGCGGCAGTTGCTGCAGATTGAACGACTGACCCGGGGTCAGCTGACTCAGCGGCAGTTGCTGCGGATTGGTCGACTGACTCGGGGTCAACTGACTCAGCGGCAGTTGCTGCGGATTGGTCGACTGACCCGGGCTCAGCTGAGCCACCGGCAGTTGCTGCGGATTGGTCGTATTCTGGGCATTCGATCCCAGCGTCTTCGACTGAAGTTGGGACGCCTGAACCGTCGTCAGTTGCTGCCGAGTGGTCGACGGAACCGGGGACATCTGAGCAGCGGACAGTTGCTGCGAGTTCGGTGAAGTCGATCGCTGCGCAGACGACCGGCCCTGGAACGATTGAACGACCTGCGCGGGCCGGGCATTCGCCGGCGTCGACAGCTGGGGACTCTGGGTTTTTTGTGCGGTCAACGTCGTGTTCGACTGGATGCGATGCCGGCGGCTCGTCTGCTGCGACTTCTCGTACTCGCGATACCGGTCGTATGCTGAGTCGTAGGACTTATTCCGCGCCTTGTTCCGCTTTTGCGTGTTGTACCACGCCGCGAATGCCGCGGGGGACTGCGGGAGATGGCTCGAGCTGCCGGTCTGGGATTGTCCGGATGAGGCGGCGTTGCCCTTGACCCATTGGTTGAAGCTTTGCAGCCGCTGCTGATGAGCCTGCTGAGCCTGCTTCGCCATCGCCGCCATCTGGGCTTGTTCCTGCATGACGGCCTGACGGTACTGCTGCTCCATCTGCTTCTGGAGCTGCGGCGTCATCTGGGGCATCGCGGCTGAGTTGCCCCGATGAGCCGCCTGGACGTTGCCCCCCTGAGCATGGCTCGCTGCGGCATGGTGCTGGGCCCGTGCCGGACATACCGCCAACAGGGTGATCAACGCCACCAGGGCGCCCTGAGAGAGGTAAGGCTTCCGCATCGGTGTCGGTCCTTGTTTCGCACTGGCCGCCAATTCGGTCATCGGTCCATTGCGGAACCCGCGCTGGTCACGGATGGGGCCATCGATCGAGGACCTCCGTTCCCTGTTCCGCCCGCACGCTCTTACCCGGATACCGCTATTCTCGTCGATCCGTGACTCAAGAATCAAGCACACGTCAAAAAACAACGGCCCGCGAAAGAGCGTAACCGTTCACAGAGTGGGATAACCGGTATCAGGCAACCTCGACCTTTGGTGGATTCGCTGGCACGAGGGAGGGGATCGCTTGGCCACCGCGAGCCGCCTCGAAACAGGATGTCAGGTAGTCCAGCACATTCCGCCCCTGCTGGCGGCAGGTGGCTACCACCGTCAGCATCCGCTCCACGAACCGGCTCCCCGCCGCGCTATCGGTTCCCCCGCTGATCCGACGCCAGATCACCGCGTGCCGCTCGGTGGCTCGGCGGCGTTGTTGGTCGGCGGCACACCCGCGACCCGCGCGAAGGTCCACAGGCTCTCCTCGACCCGCAGGAGCTCGGTGCAGGTCCCTCGGGTCGCGCGCAGTCGCAGCGCGCCCCGTCCTCCAGGGCCGTCTTGAACTCGCGCCTCAACCGGGCCATCGCCGTGCGGAATCGCCCCCAGTCCACTCGCTTGGCCTCGAGGCGATGCCACCAGCGGAACAGCCGGTCCGAGAGGCGCAACAGCTTCTTCCCGATCGGCGCGGCGGCGCCGCCGCGGTCGATCATCGCCTGGAAATCGCGGCGGAGATGACTCCAGCAGACCGGCCGGCTGGCCCCTGCGATCCAGTCGTAGGCGCTCCAGCGGTCGGTCACCGCGATCGGGCCGTCTTGAGTCCCCAGGACGGCCCGGGCGACCCGGGCGTTGCGGTTGCGGGCGATCGTGAAGACCGTAAACAGGGCCGTCACCGCCGCCCACAGCCAGGCCTTGTGCCGGTCCTCTCGCCAGCCGGTCTCGTCGGCACCGATCACCCCCGCCGTGTGGACCGCCGTGGCCAGTTCGTTGTATGGGGCCTGGAGCGCCTCGGCCGACAGCCGCTCCAGCTTGCTGATCATCCCGGTGGAGATCGACAGCCCGAAGAGGTCGCCGGCCAGTTGCTGGATCGGCCGCTTGCTCAACCGGTAGGCGCCGGCCAAAGTGGCCAGTGTGGCCTGCAAGTAAGGGCCGAAGCGGACCGTGGGGACGCCCTCGGGCAACGGACCGCAGGTGGTCTGACCGCAGTCGGGGCAGGCCAGGCGATGCAGGCGGTATTCGTTGACGATCGGCTCGATCCGGGGCAACTCGGCGACCTGATGGATCAGGGGGTCGGGGTCCTCCCCCGACAGCGCATGGCCACACCGCCGGCACGCATCGGGCTTGCAGTCGGTGGACGAGCGGAGCTTCTCGGGAGGGACCAGGGCGCGGAACGCCTTGCGATGGCCGGGTTGACCGCCGCGCCTCCGCCGCGACGGCGGTGTGGGCGGCTTGCGCTTCAGGCCGATCGGGTCGGAGGAGGGCGGCTTGGAGGAGTTGGTGGAGTTGAGTTGGAGCCGGGCCTGGAGGTCGCGGACGGTGGCTTCCAATTCGGCGATCCGATCGTGCAGGGACTTCCAGCCGTCCAAGAGGGTGACCTGAAGGTCCGCGGGCACGCGGCTCCAGAGTGGCTCAAGGAGTGGAAGCTGTTGACTCATATGTAGTAGTACGAACCGACTGTACAAATTGTTCGGGGTGTGAACAGCTACCAAAGAGCTAGAGCGCCTAACGTTTGCGTTGCATCTACGCGAGAGAACCCCCCCTTGACCGCCCTTCGTAAGGGGGGGATTCAGAGGGGCGGGCCTCCCCAAGAATCCCCCCCTTACGGAGAACGTCCAGCTATCTGGGGGAGATGGGCGGCGTGGCGAAGAAAAGTGGCCTCCCCATGTTTTGGCAATTCGCACATGATGTGCGATGCTTTTTATTGCCCTCACACAAGGAGGCCACGACCCACATGGTAGCCGAGATTCCGACGCCAAAAAAGCCGCTTCGCTTGCCCCCCGGCGCCGCCGGGCTCTCCGCAGTGGCTGCTGTGGGATGCCGCCCTGAACGACGATCACCCCGCGCGGTTCATCAACGCATTCGTCGATGCCTTGGATCGGTCCGCCCTGTATGCCACTTATCTGGGGGTCGGGTCCTCCGCTCACGACCCGGACCTCATGCTCAAGATGGTCCTGTACGAGACCTTCCAGGGTCGCCTGTCCCCCAGCCAATGGGCTCGCGACCTTCCCGAGAACGATGCCTTGCGGTGGCTCGGCCAGGGCATCCGGCCCAGCCGGTCGGCCTGGTACAGCTTTCGGGACCGGTTGTCCGGGCCGGTCTTCGACCTGCACGCCGAGGCGGTCCGGCAGGCCATCAAAGAGGGGCTCGCCACCGCCGAGGCGGCCGTACTCGATGGCACATCCGCCCGGTCCGCCGCCTCGCGACATCAACTGGTCAACCAGGACAAGCTCGCCAAGCGGTCGGGGGAGTTGGAGGCCGCCGTGGCCCGAGAGGCCGCCGGTCAACCGAGCGAATCGCCACCGTACTGGATGGCCGCGACTCCCGCCGGTCGGCTGGACCAACTGCGGCGCTACCGGCAGGCCGGCAAGGTCCTGGCCGAACGCTTGGACCGGAACCAAGAACGACCCAAGGACAAGCGGCTGGCCGCCGACAAGGTCAAGGTCAGCGTCACCGACCCGGAAGCCCCTCTGGGCCGCGACAAGGAGAAGGTCTTCGGCCCGATGTACACGGCGGAATTCGTCGTGGATACCGCGTCGCTGCTGATCCTGGCGTTCGACGTCTTCCCCCAGGTGACCGATGCCGGGACGCTGCCGCTGATGCTCGACCGGACCGAAGAGGTGACCGGCTTCATGCCCGGCCAGATCAGCACCGATGCGCTGTACTTCTCGTTGCGGGATCTGCAGGGATGTCAGAAGCGCGAGGTGATCCTGGTCGCCCCGGTGGGGGAGAACGACTTCACCGAAGCGAAGCGGGCCGAATCGGGGCCGCCCCGCATCGCCAAGGACCGATTCGAATGGCTCCCCGAGGAGCAGACCTACCGCTGCCCGCAGGGGCATCGGCTGGACTACCAAGGCCGAGAGCGGCGGAAGCGGCGCGACGACGACGAGGTGGTCCAGCACCGCTACCGCTGCCCGCCGGAGCACTGCCGCGGTTGCCCGCTGCGCGATCGTTGCGTCCGCGATCCGGAGAAGGGTCGGACGGTCAAGCGCATGGAAGGGGAGGAAGGGATTGAGGCGCACAAGCGATGGATGAAGACCGACCAGGCCAAGGAGGCCAATCGGCTGCGCGGCTCGGTGATCGAGCGCTGCTTCGGCGACGCGAAGCGGCATCGCAATCTCCGATGCCTGCACGGCCGAGGCCTGAAGCGGGCCAAGGCCGAGATCGGCCTGATCGTCCTGGTCCAAACAGCGATGACCCTGGCCAGACTGCGCAAGAACGCCGCAAACCCTGCGGAAAACGCCGCTTAAAAGCTGGACGTTCTCTACGAAGGGGGGGAACGGGGGGGTCAAGGCCTCGGCCCCGTCTGATGCCGAGTCACGTACGCCGTCCAACCGTTCGGCGCTCTGGGACCACATCGAGCAGTTCTTTGGTTGGCCCGAGGTCGAGGCCGGGACGGGACGTCGGACCCGCTCTCATCCCGCGCGGGGGATCGGTTCCTCGGCTCCCTTCGTCTATCCTGCGGTTTCGGCTCGATACTTGCGTGCGGAATTCGCGTCCGCCGAGCTGATTCCCATTGAGGGCGTGACGCGATGAGACGGCAACTCTGCAGCACGTGTCTGGTCGCCTGGCTGGTCCTGGGCCATGGTGCAGGGGCGGGAGTCCAGGACGCCGTCTCGCCGGGCCGCGGGAGCCCGGCCGCGAGTTCGAGCCCGCGAGAGGTACCGGCCACCACAACGCCGGCGGAGATGAGCCCGCCCCATGAGGCGTTGCAAGTATCTGGGGCAACCCGCGATCCGGAAGCGCATCGCCAAAGCTCCTCCTGCGATGATCGCCGAGAGGCCGGGAGAGCGGCGCCCCGGCCGGGACGCCCGCTGGATCGAGGGATATTGGGACTGGGACCGGAGCCGAGAGGAATTCGCCTGGGTGACCGGCAGCTGGCTCGTGCCGCCGCCGGGCGAGTTCTGGGTCAACGGCTACTGGCGGCGCGATGCGAAGGGATGGTACCGCGTGCCGGGGTTCTGGAGCGGAGGCGGCCGGATTCAGAAGGTGGTGCGAGTCCAGGAGGTCGCGCTCAGCGGGCGCACGGCGGGACCTTCATTGACCCGACCCGAGGAGCCGATCGGCGACCCCCCTGGCCCGAGTTATTTCTACATCCCGGGCGAGTACATCCCCGCGTGGGGCGGAGTCGCGTGGCGAACGGGCTACTGGGCCGCCTCCCAGCCCGGATGGGAATGGATCCCGCGGCGCTGGGAGAGACGGGCCGACACCTGGATCTTCCGCGACGGCTTCTGGATCCGCGTCCCGGGTACGCCGAATCCTCGGCCCGGCGGCCTGCCTCCGGCCGGCGGCACCGCGCTTGCCTCCGCGCCGGCCGGTACTGGCTCTCCGCCGGCTCGCGTGAACTCGAGCCCCGGCGTGCCCACCAACGCGGTGACAGCCCAAAGGGAGACGGACGCGAAGGCGACCGAGACGTCGCAGTCGGGCGAGGGGGCCGTCAAGACGACGCAGAATAGTGCGTCTCCGAAGCCGGGTGAACCGAAGCCCACCCGCCAGCCGGAGTACGCCCAGCAGCCGTCTTACGCGTCGTACGGTCCGCAGCCGGTGTATCCGCGTGCCCCGATTTGGAACGCCAGGTCCGCGATCGGCGGGTTCTTGAGACGAGTCCTCCCCTGAAGCCCGGTTCGCCGGGCGAAATCGCGGGAATCCCTGCCGCGATGCGGAGCTTGCCATGGCCGAGCGAGTGTCCGTCCCCTGCCCGAACTGTGGCCGTATCCTCCTGATCCCGCAACAGATTGTCGGGCGGGGAGGACGGTGCCGTCACTGCGGCCACCTGTTCCGGGCGCACGCTCAGGGCGACTCGGACCAGGAGCTGTCGTTGAGCTCGTACTGCTGCCTCCCGCTGGAAGCCGGTGCGCCGGGCGACTCCGATCCGATGTTGTCCACGAGCACGACGACGGTCCTTGCCCCGGGGGACGAGGACCGCCTCCGCGCTGCGACGCGCCCGGAGCCGTTCCATGCGCTTGCGAATGCGTGTCGGCGGTTGGTCGCGCGTGTCGGCGAGCGGGCGGGCAAGCTCCGGCCGCCCGAGCTGAGGCGTTGGCTCGTCGTTCTCCGAAGCCGGGCGCACTGGCCTCGGAGACACCACGATCCCGGCCTCGCGCCCGGTCCAGGGACCTTGGAGCCGGATCAAGGGCGGGAAGCGGCCGACGAATGGCGAGCCGTGCTCTCCGCGATCCGGGAGGAGGCCGCCGAAGCCAATCGACTGAAGCAGGAGTTTCGGGCCGATCTCGCCGAAGTCGAAAGGATCCGGGTCCAGCTCAAGGACGCTTATCCCCTCGCCATCGACCTGAGTTCGCGGGCAGCCGTCGAGAGGATCCAGGAGCTCGAGTCACTTCGCGGCGAATGCGATCGACTCCGTGAGGAGGCCCGGGGCCTCCGCTCGCAGCTCGAGACCCAGGCGACGGAAACTCAGGAGCGGTGTGCTCATCTGACCGAGGAGCGCGACTCGGCCCGCGCCGAGCGCGACCGGTGGAATGCCGAGCACGCGGCGATCGGGCGCGAGCTGGAGCTGACCCGAGACATCTCGGGGGCCGAGCGCGATGCGCTCGCACGGGAGGTGGATCAACTCCAGTCCCGATTGGGCGAACTCGAGCGATCGCACGACGAGGCGGCCTGCCAGCACCAGGGGGAACGCGCAACCTGGGAGGCCCGGCGGAAGGAGCTGGAGGAGGGGTCGGGCCGCCAGCGCCGTGCCCTCAACGAGGCCGAGGGCCGCCTCTTGCAGCAGCTCGCCGGGTTCGAGGCCGAGCGGCAGTTCTGGCGCCGGACGCTCGACGACTACGACCAGCGCACCGAGCAATTGCAAAGAGACGTGGTCATCTCGGAGCAGCTTCGGACCGCGGTTGAGGCAGAGCGGGATGAGGCCCAGGCGGCCCATCGCGAGCTGGAGCGGAGCCAGCAGGCCGAGCGCGACCGCCTCGTCGCGGCGCTGGAGCGCGCCCGAGAGGCGGCCGAGGCCGCCGCGATGGCGCTCCGACCCCGGCCTCAGGCGTGCTCCTGCCACGATCCGGAGGCCTTCCGCACCCATCTCGAACAATGGCTGGCCGAGGCCCGTTCCAGGCTCCAGGGCCTGGCGCGAACCCCGACCGCGCGGCCAATCAGACCTTATCCCGATGGCTGGAGTACGAGATCAGGATCGCCAGCGAGGAGATCGCCGTCCTGGATCGAGAACGGGCGATCAGCCTGAGGGACCGGGCCGAAGAGTCGGCGGCCCCTCCCCAGCCGGCCTTGATCGAGGACACGAGCCATTGCCCCGAATCTCATGGGGACTGACCGCGACCGGCACCGGGGCCGCCCTGGCTGGCGGGCCCCTCCGGCTTGTCGGGAGCACCTTCGGCGGCCGGACGACTTAGCCGTTCGAAGACCCCGTGATCGGCCTCGGCGCTGGCGCGTTTCCCGAGCCTGGCGTGGGCATCACCACGAAGGCGATAAGCCCGGGCGTCCTTCGGGTCGCGTCGAATCACTTCGGTGAGATCCGCGACAGCGCCGGCGTAATCGCCCGAATGGTAACGCGCCAGGCCCCGGAGGAAGAAGGCCACCGGATCGCCGGGCCGCAGCCGCAGGGCGCGATCGCAATCGGCCAACGCCTGATCATATTTACCCATCTCGTGGTGGAGGTCGGCGCGGGCGAGATAGGCGTCGGCATCGGGCCTCAAACGTACCGCCTCATTGAAGTCGTTCAGGGCGAGGGTTTCCGCCCCGAAACCGATGTAGATCTTGGCTCGCTCCAGGTAGGCCTCGGGGCGGTCGGGCTGGAGCTGGATGGCGGCCGTGTAGTCGGCCAGGGCCTCCTGGGAGCGTCCCGTGAGCGCCTGGACCACTCCGCGGTAGAACCGGGCTCCGGACGAATTCGGGTCGAGACGGATTGCTTCGGTGAAGTCCGCGATGGCCCGGTCGAACGAGCCGGCGCCGAAGGCGGCCAGGCCCCGCTTGTAGGCGACCATCGCGGGCGGTGGCGGCAGGATGTCGATCCTGGTCGCAGCCTCGCCACGTTCCGATCCCGCCGTGAAGACCACCTTGACCTCGGCGGTCCCCGGCGGCGGCTCGGCGGAGGACGCCAGCACCACGTCGGTCCAATCCTTCCCCGCCGGGATCGTAAGGCCGGCCGCGGTGATCCCCCGGGGAAGCCCCCGGAGATCGAGCTGCACCGGCTCGGTGACGTCGCGCCGTTGCGCGCGGACGTGGACCTTCGTCGTCGTGCCAGGGGTCACTTTCACCTCGGCGGGTAGGGCGATGGCCGGCGTGACAAGCCGCGGCGCGACCGGACGATTTGGGGGACGCGGTCCGGCGTTACTGGCGGAGCTCCCGAGAAGAGCGGCGCCAACCGATTCCCTGTGGACCTCGGCCCGACGTGGTGACGGGGATGCCGCGGTCGAGACCGGACGGACAAAATCCGACTTCTGAAGCCATGCCAAGGTCGACTTCAGCCCCGACCCGATGGGATTCGTTCCGGCCGGTGCGCCGGGCCTGGTTGCGGCCACGTCCCGACCCGTCGGGGTCAATTCCTTCGGTTCGGCGGCTACGACCTCAGTCGTGGGCGTCGCGTCCTTGGGTTTGGTCGCCACGATCCGACCCGTGGGGACACTCTCCTTCGGCCCAGGCGAATCGACCGGGGCTCGGGACGTCTTCTCGGGCACCGCAGGAGCCGGCGGGGTCACGGGCGCCTCCGGCCCGGCTGCGACGATCGAGGGTTCGAGCGTCGGACCCGGGGTGATGCCGGTCTCGCGCGAGCCGCTCGCCGCGACGTCCGGCGGATGATTCGACGCGGTCCCTGCGACGGCCACTTCATCGGACGACCCCGCGGGGCGCTGTTGGGCCGCGGAGGTCCAGACCAGATTCCAGAGGACCAGGACCGAGACGACCAGCACGGCGATCGAACCCAGGTGCACCCATCCCCGACGGGCCGCGGCCCAGTGCGCCGCTCGGCGGCCGATCTGCCGCAAGCGATCCAGCCGCATCGCCGCGAGTGCGCGGACTTGCTCGAGGCGAGCGGACCAGCCCCGGCCGGCCACATTCCCCTCCGCTGTGCGACGGCCCGCGCCGGCCCGGGTGGGCCATCCCAGGACCAGACGGTCCTTCAGCTCATGGCCGTATCGCGACAGGTGGTCGAGGATCCATGTCCCGACCCGTGAGACCAGGGCGAGCCCGTATGGCCCGCGCCAGAATGCCGGGAGAGGCCCGTTGAATTTGATGCCGTTGCGAGGCGACTCGAATTCGCCCGAGTCAACCGGGATGAAGTCGGCGTCCGCCGGATCGAGGCCGAGGGTTGTCGATTCGCGCCGGCCGTCCGGCGCCGAGGAGAGGCCGCGTCGATCCCTCGGGAGCGCGTCGGGGATGGAGCGTCCTCCGGCCGACCCGAGGGCCTTGAGGGCGTCGAGGAAGGAACGACAATCGGGCCAGCGGTCGTCGGGTCGCTTGGCCAGGGCGCGCTCCAGGATCGGTCGCTCGGACTCGGGCAGTCCCTCCAGGTCGGGGGCATTGCACATGTGCCCGATCGCCATCTGGGCGATGCTGCCCGGGAAGGGGATCCTGCCCCCCCGGAGCTGGCAATAAGTCACGGCCAGGGAGTACTGGTCCGACTGGCAGGCGGTCCGCCCGCCGAAGTACTCGGGGGCTGCGTAGGGGACCGTGCAGGGGCCGCTGTGGCCGGTGACATACCCCTCCACGACCCGGGCCATGCCGAAATCGCCGACCTTCGCGCGGTCGCCGAAGAGCAGCAGGTTCTGCGGCTTCAAGTCGCGGTGCTGGATGCCAACGCCTTGACGGCCGTCGACCGTGTTCCGGGAGCCATTGAGGTGATCGATCGCATCGGTTACGGGGTCCAGGTAGCCGAGGAGTTCTCCGCGCGGATCCGCGCAGTCCCTGGGCATTCGCTTCGAGAAAGCGGTCCCAGAGCGAGCGGTCGGCGAGCTCCATGCTGATGACCAGGAGGTTCTCGACCTGCCAGGCGCCGTGCACGATGACCAGGCCGGGGTGGCGGATGCCCCGGGTGATCTTCAAGGTGCGCAGCTCGCCGGACCGGAGGTCGGTCGAGAGGTGGACGAGTTTCAGCGCCACACGATGACCGCCGGGGGATTCGGCCTCCCACACCTCGGCGACCCCGCCGCGGCCGCGACGCACGATCAGTCGATACCCGGAGACCTGCGGGTGATTCCGCAGAATCGGGTCGTAGACCGCCGTGTCACTCCCTGGTTGCATGGTCCACCTCTCAAGGTCGCCGATCGCGATCTTCGCGAGGTCGATCGCCTCGGCCATCGAGGCGCGCCGCGTCCCCTCGTTCGGGCCACCCAACTCCCGGCTTCGCCTCCATTCATGTGCGTCGAGTCATTGATTCGTGATATCGCGATCGTGCTGGCTGGGGAGTCTAGCTTCGAGGGGGGATTTCTAGCAACTCGCGTACCGGGCCGCGGGGTGTCGAGGATCACGCGTATTTCCGGAAGATACAGGCGAAGGCCCAACCCGCAACGATTCACCTCGGCCTTGGCGGTCGCCTTGGCCTTGGTCGTGGCCTTGACCTTCTTCCCCTGGCCCTTCCTGGACCCGGCCGCCTTTCCGGACACGCTAAAGGCCAGGGAACACATTGACGAGGCTTCGCTCTGCCGTCATCGATCCCTGGAAACCGTCCGGGGCAATCCCCAACTTTTCTACGAGCTGGCGACCATGTATGCACTCTCTGCCGGTCTTGTGGGCAAGTCCCCGACCAGATTGACGCCCCATCAGCTCGAAGACCGGCGACTTCGCTTTACGCAGCACGGAGTCTTGATGCTCCATGAGGCGATCGCCGATGACTTCAGAGACCTCGAACAGCTCTGCAAGGATCCTCAACTCGCGCCGCTTCGCAACAGCCCCGAGTTCCAGGTCCTCGTCCTCGACCTCCAGTTCCCCGCCGATGCGTTTGCAACGCCCTGATCCAGGTTGAGGAGAGCCGGCCCGCGGGCGCGCGAGTCTCCCGCCCGGTCCGGCGAACCGGAATCGAGCACGCCCCGACCGATCCCGCTCCGTCCCGAGCGGGCCTGACGGCGACCTCGACCGGTCGGTCGGGCCGGGCCGGGTCGGGCGACCGGTCGGGCGGTCCGGGCCAGGTCGGGGGACAGAGCCGCCTTGTATGATCGATTCGGGCCAGTTTGCGATACTGGCTCCGGTGTCGTGGGGAGAGCTGTAAGCCGCCTGAGGCTCTGACCTCTTGTAGGAGATTGCTCCCTCCGGCTTGGGATCAAGGTATTGGTACATCTCGCGGCTCGACCGCTCATCACAAGGATCGCCTCGCCCAAGATCCCCGGGGGAGTCCCACGCCCACCCTCACGACACTCGTCGTACTCGGCCCCTTCCTGTCTCCGGGGATGACTCCCATGACGACCGCCACGGCCCTCGACCGCATCGGCGTCGGCATCGACACCGCCCGATACGGCCACCGCGTCTCGTTCCTCAGGCCCGATCTCCAGCCCGCCGCCCAGCCGCTCACCGTCACCGAGGACCGCGCCGGCTACCTGGCCCTGCGCCACCGCCTCGAGCAATTGCGCCGACAGAATCCGCTGGTCCACTTCCATGTCCGCATCGACGCCGCCGGCCAGTACGCCGACGATCTCGAGCAGTTCCTCCGCGACCTCGACTGGCCCATGACCATCTCCGTCGGCGAGCCCAAGCGCAACAAGGATTACCACAAGGCGCACTCCCCCAAGCGCACCACCGACGACACCGAGAGCCTGGCCATGGCCCGCTTCGCTCTGGTCGAGCGACCCCCCGCCTCGCCCGCCCGGATCCCGCGTTGCAATCGGCCCGCTATAGTGAGAATGACTCTCGACAGGTGCCGTCCTCGGAAGCGATCTCCAAACAAGCGACCGTCTCCCTACTCCTGGGGGCGTCGTGAGCGAAGGCGTAGCTCGTCGATCCGCAGGTTCTCGAGGTCCGCCGCGAGCTGCTCGATCAGAGCGGCGAGGGACTCGAAGCGGGATTCGGCATCGCCGAGCTCGCCGCCGGCTCCGATCGCCTCGAGCAGACCGGCGACCTGGGCAGCCGCGGACGAGAAGGTGGAGAGCAGCCCGCGCAATTGATGGGCCGTTTCCCGAAGCTCGACCGAGTCCTGGCGGGCGATGGCCTCCTGGACCCGCGCCAGCGAACCGGGCACGCTGCCCTGAAAGACGCGGATCAGCTTGTCCAGGAGCACCGGATCGTCGTCGCAGGCCGCGAGCAGAGTCTCCGCGTCAACCATGGTCCCGGGCGCCGCGGACGAGGCGACGGGCGTCGCAGTCGCCGGCAGGCCGGCCAGCACCCGATCGATGACCGCAAAGAGCTCCGCGGCGCGAATGGGCTTTGACAGGTATTCGTCCATCCCGACCCGCAGGCATCGCTCGCGATCCCCCTTCATCGAGTGGGCCGTCAGCGCGACGACCGGTAGGTGACCTCCGACCTCCTGCTCGCGCCGCCGCAGTGCCTCGATCACCTGGAACCCGTCGAATTCGGGCATCTGGATATCCAGGAGCATCAGGTCGAATGAGCTGTGGTCCAGGGCTTCGAGGGCCTTGCGACCATCACGAGCGATGATCACGTCGTGGCCTCGGCGGCGCAGGAGGTGGTCGACAAGCTGCTGGTTGAGGATGTTGTCCTCGGCCAGCAGGATGCGCAGCCCGTGTGCGGATGCGGCCGGCTCGGCGGGGGTGACGGACTGCCCGTCATCCTCCGAGGGCAGGGCTGTGCGGTCGGTCGTCGCCTCGATCGGTACCGGCCGGGAGAGCACCCTGTAGATGATCTCGAGAAGCTCCTCCTGCTGGACCGGCTTCATCGCATACGCGGCGATACCCAGCTCGCGGAAGCGGCCGACCTCGCCGTGAAGGTCGTCGGAGGTCAGGAGGATGATCCGGGTCGCGGAGTGTTCCGGACTCTGGAGGATGCGCTCGGCCAGGACCAGTCCGTCGATGCCGGGCATCCGGGCATCGAGCACCACCAGGGGGAACGGCCGGCCCGACGCCGACGCACGCCAGAGGGCATCGAGCGCCTCCAGGCCGTCGGCGACCACCGTCGGCTCGGTCCGCCAGGCGCGGAACCATTCCTCGAGGATGTGTCGATTGGTCGCGTTGTCGTCCACGACGAGCACACGGAGGCCCTGCAGCTCGACAAGGGGCCGCACCCACGGCTGGTCGGGCTGGTCGGGTCGCAGGCCGAACCGCGCCGTGAAATGAAACGTGCTGCCATGGCACGGCTCGCTCTCGACGCCGATCGCGCCGTGCATCAGGGTGACCAGCCGCGTGGCGATCGAGAGGCCCAGCCCCGTTCCTCCATACCGTCGGGTGGTCGAGTTGTCCTCTTGCTCGAAGGCCTGAAAGATCTTCTGCTGCTTGTCGAGCGGGATTCCGATGCCCGTATCGCTGACCGAGAAGCGCAGCATCTGCGAGGGGACGGATTCGCCCCCCGCCGAGTCGGGTCGCTCGGCCGTGCCGTCCGGGACGGTCTCGATCCGGATGACGACCTCACCCTCCTCGGTGAACTTGATCGCGTTGCCCACGAGATTCAGCAGGATCTGGCGTAGGCGTCCGGCATCGCCGATGAGGCCGTCGAGGACGTCCGGCTGGATCTGACAGACAAGCTCCAGCCCTTTCCTGTGGGCGCGGAGGGCCAGGGCGCGCAGGGCCTCTCCCAGGACGCTCCGCAGCGAGAACCCGGCGGGGTCGAGCTCGAGCCTACCGGCCTCGATCTTGGAGAAGTCAAGCAGGTCGTTGATCACGTTGAGCAGGGCGTCTGCCGAGGACTTGACGATCGTCAGGTACTGCTTCTGTTCCTCGGAGCCGGGGGTTTCGATGGCCAGCTCGGTCATTCCGAGGATGGCATTCATCGGAGTGCGGATCTCATGGCTGACGTTGGCCAGGAATTCGCTCTTGAACCGGCTGGCCGCCTCGGCCGCCTCCTTCGCTCGGCGTAGTTCATCCTCCTGAATCTTGCGTTCGATCCCCAAGGCGATCACGTCCGCCACCGACCCGAGCGCCTGGATCACGGCCTCCGCGAGCGGACCTCGCGAGAAGATGGCCAACACCCCCCTCAGCCGATCTTCCACCACCAGGGGGTAACCCGCGAACCCGACCATTCCCTCACTCCTGGCCCACTCCGGGTCGCTGATGCGGGCGTCGCCGAGGAGGTCGTTGGTGAGGTGAGGCCGGCGCTCCTGAGCGATCAGCCCGATCTTGAGCCGGCCGACGGGGACCCGGCTGTTGGAGCCGTCGATGCGGGTGGACAGGCCGGCGCTGGCCTGCAGCACCAGGGTGTCCTCCCCCGGACCGAGCGTCCAGATCCGGGCGAAGGCCGCGTCGAGGTGTTGCACCAGGGCCTCGGCGCAGGGCTGGAGGATCCCCCGCAACGAGTCGCCTCGGGTCAAGGCGAGTCCCACGTCCCGGCCCAGCTCCGCCAGGCGCGCGCGCTTCGTCTCCTCCTCCTCCGCGCGCTTCTGGTCGTCGATGTCGGTGATGGTCCCCAGCCACTTGACGACCTGACCAGACTCGTCGCGGACCGGCAGGGCACGGCTCTTGAACCAACGATCGCGGCCGTCGGAGGCCCGCAGGCGGAACTCGATATCGTGGTCGCTGCCGTTGGCGACGTCCGCCATCCACCTCGTCATCGTCCGCTCGCGGTCGTCGGGGTGCAGGACGGAGAGCCATCTCTCCCCGGTCAACTCGGCGACCGGGACGCCCGTGTACTCCACGAAGCGGTCATTGAGATACTCGGGGGAACCGTCAGGCCGGGCCGTCCAGACGATCTGCGGCATCGTGTTGGCCATGAACCGGAACCACGCCTCGCTCGCGCCCAGGGCCTCCTCGACGCGCTTCAGCTCGGTGATATCGACGCGGCTGCCGATGAACCGGATTGGCCTGCCCCTCTCCTCGCGGATGGCGGTGCCGCGAGCGAGCATCCAGCGGTAGCTCCCGTCCTTGTGGCGGATGCGATACTCGACCTCGTATTCCTTGGTCTCGCCATCGAGGTAAGCATAAACCGCGCGAAGGATGCGTTGCTTATCGTCGGGGTGCAAGAATTCCTGCCAGACGGAGAATGGGCTGCGATCCTCCGGCGGCTCGAAGCCGAGCTGCTCCCAGACGTTGATCCAGTGCCCGACGCCCTTGGCGTAGTCGCCGTCGGGCATGTTGACCTCCCAGATCCCGACATTGGAGCCGCGGATCGCCAGGTCGAGCCGGGCGTTGGCCTGGATCAAGGCCTGCTCCAGGCGCTTGCGTTCGGAGATGTCCTGGATGAACGCGATGAAGTAGTCCGGCCGACCTTCGGCGGTCCGCTGGACGGAGCGGGTCACGGTGGCCCAGAGGATCGTGCCGTCCTTGCGGACCAAGCGTTTGTCGAGCGAGTCGCGGGGCAACTCGCCGCGCAGCAGCTTGTCGGCCAGCTCGCGTCCGGCTGCCCGGTCATCCGGGTGGGTGATGTCGATCCAGGTCGGCTCGAGCAGCTCTTCGCGGGTGTATCCCAGGAGGTTGCAGAGCGTCCGGTTCACGCTGAGCCACCGCCCGTCGATCGCGACGTGGGCGATGCCGACGGCGGCGTTCTCGAATGTCCCGCGGAACCGCTCCTCGCTCTCGCGCAGCACCAGCTCGGCATGCAGTCGCTGGAGCATCGCGGCCGTCTGGTTGGCACCCACGGTGAGGAATAGACGGTCTTCTTCGCTGGGAAAGGCCGCCTGCCGCGAACCGGCGGCCAGGACCCCGGCTCGTTGGCCGAACCCGATGGGGACGACGACCACGCGCAGCGTCCCGGGACCGACGGGGTTCCGGACCGTCGGCGCCGGGTCGATACCGGCGCCGTTCAGCCAGGGCGCGATGCCCGGACGATGCCCCGGGTCTGGTCGGCTGACGGAGACCCGCCCGTGGTACGGGCGACTTCGATCTCCTGTCCGTCCGCCTGCCCGGGCAGACGGAGATAAACCAAGTCCAGGCGCAGCGTGGAGACTAGCACCTCGGCGAGGCCTTCGGCGACCTGAAGTGGCCGGTAGCCGGCCCAGACGGCCGGGAGCGCCGAGAGGGCGACCAGGTCCCGCATGGTGCGGCGAAGTGTTCGGGTCTCGTCCACGCCTTTTCTCTGCACTGCCCAAACGGTCCTCTCAGCCCACACCGGCGCCGTCCTGTCCTTCCCGTTCGCGGAGCTCGCGCAGGAACTCGTCGGGCGGCACGTAGAACGGGTTCTCCTGGAGGATGCCGCCGATGATCACCGCCGCGTGCACGCGCATCGCGTCCATGATGACGGAGGCGCTGAACTTGGACACGTCGTAGGTACAGCAGACCGGATCGTCGTACTTGCTGAACATGTGGTTGATCCGGCACTCGTACTCGATGAGGTCGTGGACCCCGGGCCGGTCGAGCAGCGCCCACTCGGTGCCGGCCACGAATCGGGTCAGGGGATACCCCTGCTTCTTCCCTTCGAGCAGTTCCCTCTCGAACAACGAGATCTGCCGGTGCTGGTCGAAGTACCCGTCTTGTAGGTAGGTATCCTCCCAGTGGCGGACGACCAGTCGCTCCCCGGCCTCGGCTCCCGCCGTATCGACGCCCGCGTCCTGCAGGCGCCGCACGTGGTCCTGGCGCCGGTGGTGGTCGATGATGTGGAACGCGCGATCACCCTGCTCGAACCCCTCCTTGATGTAGGGCAGGAGCACCCGGTACTCTTCCTCCTTGCTGTGGAAGAAGGCACAGACGTGCCGGGAGCGGCCGAGGACCGAACCGGCCAGCCGGACTTGCTTCGGGTGACTCATGGCGTGACTCCTCGTTGTCATTACACTCCGGATCCGGGCCGCTGGAGCGAGGAGGACTGGTCCGCTCGGCCGCCGACGGATTTCGGCGGTCGCGGCCGGCATCGAGACCCCAAGCTTCGGACGTTCCCCCAGCATACCACGACTCGCATCCCTGACGGATCAAAGAGTTTGCCTGAATCAGAGCGGCAGCGCCTCACTCTTGTTATGCCGGCCAGGAAGTCGGTCGGGCTTTTCAGCCCGACGGGCCCGGAGAGTCGGGCTGGTAAGCCCGACCTATTTGGAGACTTTAGCATCATCACCGGGACCGGAGGATGAGAGAGCCTGCCCGAACCCTGGAAAACAAGGCCGAAGCCCGCGGGTCCGCGATCGAGACGCCATACATCCGCCTGTGGCCATTCCGGGACCGGCCTGGCGTCGTGCGACCTGCCTCCGAGAAGCCGCCGCCGAGGGCTTTCCGTCATTCTCGGCCCCGGTGATGGTGCTAAAGTCTCCCTATTTGATCTTCTTCCTCGCCGAGGTCATGAGTCGTGCGCGGTCGGGGGACACAGTTCCCGTCCTCGGAGGAAAGTTCGGCCGGCTCCGCCCGGCGAGCTTGTGCCCGACGGCAACCGCTCCGGTCCCCGCGGCCCGACCGATGGCCGGCGCCCGCCGATGGCCCTCCCAATACTTTGCATACTCTGCGCCTTCCGCGTGTGCCCCGCGCATGTGCGAAGTATGTGCGCCGGCGACAGGATCGGGGCCATCGGGCGACTCGCACCGACAGCATGCAATCATCAATGGCAGTGTCGTCATCGGGCCGAGCGGCGGAGCCCGCCCGATGGCTTCCCACCCTCATGCTCCCTCATGCTCCCTCATATTCCGCACGAAAATGTGGTGCCGAAAAGTGCGGAGCATGGGCGCCGCCACCTAGATCGGGGCGTTCGGGCGAGGCGCCCGCGGTCCTGAGCAAATGGCGATGGCCGTGTGTGGACGTCCATTCGCCGTCCCGGTCCCGGGACGAGAGTGACGGTCCTGGTCCCCCGGGGACCAGGCTGGTCCAATTGTTACCGCTCCGGTCACTCGTCACCGACGCCTTCCCGTCCGGTCCGAATCGGGCGCGGGCTTGGAGAGGGGTCGGATCCTGGTCCTCTGCCCCCAGCCACCTGTCGAAGAGCGGCGCCGATTTACTCCTGGGGGCGTCGCGAGCGACGGCGCAGCTCGTCGATCGGGAGGCCTTCCAGGAGTGCACCCAGCCGCTCGACCAGCTCGGCGAGGGCCTCGAAGCCGGACGCGGCCTCGCCGAGCTCGCCGCCGGCCCCCATCGCCTCGAGCCGGGCGGCGGCCTGGGCGGCCGTCGGCGAGAACGTCGAGAGGAGGCCGCACAACTGATGGGCCGATTCCCGCAGGTGGGCCGGGTCTTGCCGCGCGATCGCCTCCTGCACTCGGGCCAGAGAACCAGGTAAGTTGTTCCGGAAGACGCGGATCAGCTTGTCCAGGAGCACCGGATCGTCGTCGCAGGCCGCGAGCAGCGTCGTCGGATCGACCACGACTGCGGGCTCCATGGACGGGGCGAGCGACGCCTGGGACGCCGGCCGGCCGGCCGCCACGCGATCGATGGCCGCGACGAGCTCGGCGGGGCCGACGGGCTTGGCCAGGAAGTCGTCCATGCCGGCCGCCAGACACCGCTCGCGGTCTTCCGGCCGCGAGCGCGCCGTCAGGGCGATGACGGGCAGATGGCCCCCCGAAGACCGCTCCCGCTCGCGGACCGCCCGGACGACCTGGAAGCCGTCCAGCTCGGGCATGTGGACGTCCAGGAGCAGCAGGTCGAAGCCGCCCTCTTCCGCCAGCGCCAGCGCCTCCCGGCCGTTGGGTGCCAGCCGCACCTTGTGGCCCCGGCGGGACAGCAGCCCCTCCAGGAGCTGCGCGTTGAACTCGTTGTCCTCGGCCACCAGGATGTGCAGGGGCGCCGCGGCCGGGGCCGGTTCCCGTCCCCCCGGGGACCCGGCCGTGGGCGAGGCGTCGCCCTCGGCCCGGCCCATCACCCGGTAGATCGTCTCGAGCAGCTCGTCCTGCAGGACGGGCTTGAGCAGGTGGGCGTCGATCCGCAGCTCTCGCGAGCGGGCCGGGTCGCCCGGCCGGTCCCCCGAGGTGAGCAAGATGATCCGGACCGCGGACAGCGCCGCTCGCTCTCGGATCCAGCCGGCGACTGCCAGGCCGTCGGTCTCGGGCATGCGGGCGTCGAGCAGGACTAGCGGGAACGGTTGGCCGAGGCTGGCGGCGTCCCAGAGGGCGCCCATGGCCGCCAGGCCGTCGCCGACCGCGGCCGGTTCCATCTGCCAGCCGCGGAGCCACTCCTCCAGGATGTGGCGGTTGGTGGGGTTGTCGTTGACCACGAGGACCCGGAGGCCCCGGAGCAGGACCGGCGGCCGGGCGGCGAGGGGCTCGGCAGGGCGCGGCTGGAGCCCGAACCGCGCCGTGAGGGAGAAGGTACTGCCGCGGCCCGGCTCGCTCTCCACGGTGATCGTCCCGCCCATCAGGGCCACCAGCCGAGCGGCGATCGTCAGGCCCAGCCCGGTGCCGCCGTACTTCCGCGTCGTCGAGGTGTCCTCCTGCTCGAACGCGCCGAAGATCCGCTCCTGCTCGTGCTGGGGGATGCCGATGCCGGTATCGCGCACGGTGAGCCGTAAGCCGACGTCTCCCTCGGGTGACGGGTCGCCGGCGACTTCCACGCGCAGGACCACCTCCCCGGCGTCGGTGAACTTGATGGCGTTGCCCACCAGGTTGAGCAGGACCTGCCGGAGCCGGCCGGCGTCGCCGACCAGGGCGTCGGGCACCTCCGGCTGCACGTCGTAGACCAGCTCCAGCCCCTTCTTGTGGGCGCGGACGGCCAGGGCTCGCAGGGTGTCGCCGACGGCGGCCCGCAGCGAGAAGTCGGCCGGGTCGAGCTCGAGCTTGCCGGCCTCGATCTTGGAGAAGTCGAGCAGGTCGTTGATCATGCCGAGCAGGTTGTCGGCCGCCGACTTGACCGCCTTGAGGTATTGCCGCTGGTCCTCGGCCAGGGGGGTGTCGAGGGCCAGCTCGGTCATGCCGAGGATGGCGTTCATGGGGGTGCGGATCTCGTGGCTGACGTTGGCCAGGAACTCGTCCTTGGCCCGGTTCGCCGCCTCCGCCGAATCCTTGGCCTCCCGCAGCGCCTCCTCGGCGCGCTTCTTGTCGTCGATGTCGGTGATGGTCCCCACCCACTTGAGGATCTGGCCGGACTCGTCGCGGACCGGCAGGCCGCGGCTCTTGAACCAGCGATAGCGGCCGTCGGCGGCCCGCAGGCGCCACTCGGTATCGTGCTCGTTGCCGCTGGCGACGTCCGCCATCCAGCGCGTTATGGTGCTCTCGCGGTCGTCGGGGTGTATGACGGAGAGCCATCTCTCACCGGTCCCCTCGGCGACCGAGAGGCCCGTGTACTCCACGTAGCGGTCATTGAGGTATTCGGGGGAGCCGTCGGGCCGCGCCGTCCAGACGATCTGGGGCATCGCGTTGGCCAGGAACCGGAACCACGCCTCGCTCTCGCGGAGGACCTCCTCGACGCGCTTCAGCTCGGTGATGTTGACGCGGCTGCCCACCAGTCGGATCGGCTTGCCGGCCTGATCGCGGATGGCCGTCCCGCGGGCGAGCATCCAGCGGTAGGTCCCGTCCCTGTGGCGCACGCGATACTCGATCTCATATTCCTTCGTCTCGCCACCGAGGTAGGCATAGAGCGTGCGAAGGACGCGCTCCTTGTCGTCGGGATGCACGAAATCCACCGAGACGAGGGACGGGCTGCGATCCGCGGGCGGCTCGAGATCGAGTTGCTCCCAGACGTTGATCCAGCTCGTGACGCCATTGGCATAGTCGCCGTCGGGCATGTTGACTTCCCAGAGGCCGACATTGGAGCCGCGGATCGCCAGGTCGAGCCGGGCGTTGGCCTGCCACAACTCCGCCTCCAGCCGTTTGCGCTCGGTGATGTCCCGGACCAGGGACACGGAGAGCCGGCGGCCACCCTCCCGGAACGGTCGGCCCCGCACCTCGACTGGGAAGACCGACCCGTCCTTCCGCCGGTGGTGGGATTCGAACACGAGCATCTCCCCGGCGTCCAGCCGCCGCCCGAACTCCTCGAGCCGGGCGGGGGTGACGTCGGGGTCGAAGTCGAGCGGGGTCATCCCCACCAACTCGTCCCGGGTGTACCCCAGGCTCAGGCACGCCTGGCGATTCACGTCGACGACGACGAGCTGGTCGTCGTGCAGGAAGAAGGCGTCGGTGGCATGGTCCACGAACGTCCGGAACCGCTGCTCGTTGGCCCGCAGCGCCTCCTCGATCCGCTTGAGGTCGGTGATGTCAACGCGCGTGCCCGCAAACCGGATCGGTCTGCCGCCGGCGTCGCGCACGGCGATCCCGCGGGAGAGGAACCAGCGGTACGACCCGTCGCGGTGTCGGACCCGGTACTCCAGCCGGAACGCCTCGGTCTGGCCGGCGAGATAAGCCTGGATGGCCTGTTCCACGCGCCCCCGGTCCTCGGGGTGCATGGGCGTCACTATGGTCGCGAAGTCGACGCTGGACTCGGGTGCGGGGTAGTCGAGTTGTTCCATGATGTTACTACAGTGGATCCGTCCAGCCTGGAAATCCCCGTCCGGCATGACGTTCTCCCAGATGCCGATGTTCGAACCGCGCAACGCCAGTTCGAGGCGGGCGTTGGCCCGGCGGAGCACCTCCGCCTCCTCGGCGCTACGGCGCTGGGTCGTGTCGCGGAAGACCAGGACCACTCCGGTGATGCTCCCCCGGTCGTCGATGATGGGCGCGCCACAGTCGTCGATGGGCACCTCGCGGCCATCCCTGGCCAGCAACACCGTGTGATTGGCCAGTCCGACCATGATACCCAGGCGGAGCACCTCGGCCGCGGGGTCCTCGACCGGTTGGCGGGTCTCCTCGTTGATGATGCGGAACACTTCCGCGAGCGGCCGCCCGGTGGCCTCCGCCCGCGGCCATCCCGTCAGCGCCTCGGCCACCCGGTTCAGGAAAGTCACCCGAGTCTGGTCGTCGGTCGCGATGACGGCGTCGCCGATGCTCGCCAGCGTGACCGCGTAGCGGCGCTCGCTCTCGCGGAGCTTGCGCTCCGCCGCGTGCTTGTAGAGCGCCATCTCGATGACCGTGCGCAGCTCGGAATCCTCGAACGGCTTGAGGAGGTAGCCGAACGGCTCCGTGACGCGTGCCCGCTCCAAGGTCTCGTCGTCCGCAAAGGCCGTCAGGAAGACCACGGGGACCTGGCAGCGATCGCGGATCTGCTGGGCCGCATCGACCCCGTCGAGGGCGCCTTCGAGCCGGACGTCCATCAGCACCAGGTCCGGGTGCGACTCCAGCGCCAGCCGCACGGCGTCTTCGCCCGACGGCGTGACTCCGACGACGGTGTGGCCGATCCGGGTCAGTTGGTGCTGGATGTCTCGGGCGACCACGCGATCGTCCTCGACGACGAGGATCCTGGCCGGTGTCATCGCTCCCGCTCCCCGCGGCGGTCCGTCTCGAAGGTGATCGTGAAGGTCGTTCCGCCATCGCGGTTCACCATGACGTGGCCATGGAGCTGCTGCGTCAGGTCGTCCACGAGCTGCAGCCCCAGCGAGTTGGCGCGGCGATGATCGAGATCGGCCGGCAGTCCGACACCGTCGTCTCCCACCACCAGGACATGTTGCTCATCCCTGAAGGGCCGGAGTTCCACGCACACCCGTCCCGCCCGGCCGTCCGGAAAGGCGTGCTTCAGGGCGTTCGAGACCAGCTCATTCACGATCAGGCCGCAAGGGACGGCCCGGTCCAGGTCCAACTGCACGTCGCCGATCCGGATTGCCAGTTCGACGGGACGGCGGTTCATACCGTAGGCGCGGGTCAAATGGGCGCAGAGGTTCTGGATGTGGGTCGCCATCGAGATCCTGGCGAAGTTGCCCGCCCGGTAGAGGTTCTCATGCACCAGGGCCATCGAACGGACCCGGTTCCGGCTCTCCGCGAACAACTCCGCGACGGCCGGTTCCGCGATGCGGGCCGCCTGGAGGCTGAGCAAGCTGCTGATCAGTTGCAGGTTGTTCTTGACCCGGTGGTGCACCTCCTTGAGCAGGGCGTCCTTCTCCTCGAGCGAAGCCTGCAACTGCTCTTCTGCCCGCTTCCGCCGGGCGATGTCCTCTTCGAGGACCGCTCGCGCCCGGTGCTGCTCCGTGACGTCCATCCCCGCCCCGATGTACTCGAGCTTGCCCGATTCATCCCTGACGGCCTGTGCCACGACCCGAACATATTTGACGGATCCATCCGGCATCAGGAAGCGATGTTCGAAGTCCACGTCCGTCCCGTCGCGGAACGCCCGATCGAGGGTCTCTTGCACAAAGGCGCGGTCGTCCGGATGAACGCGTTGGAAGACCCGCTCGAAGGTCGGCCTGGTCGCCCGGTCGAAGCCAGCTATTCGATAGGTCTCGTCCGACCAGTAGATCTCTCCGGCGGGGAGACTCCAACCGAAACTGCCCGTATGACTCAATCTCTGTGCCTCCGCCAAGAAAGCCTCGCTCCGCCGCAGGTCGGTATAGAGGCGGGCGTTCTCCAGCGAGATCGCGGCCTGAGAGGCCAGCAGCTTCAACACCGCGAGCCGGGCCGGCGTGAAGACGTGGGGCGTCAGGTTGTTCTCGAGGTACAACACGCCGATCAGCCGGGCCTGCTTCACCAGGGGGAGGCCGAGGACGGAGCGGGCGCGCTTCCGGCGGAGGTACTCATCCGCCGAGAACGGGTTCCGGGCCGAGGCGTCATCCAGGATCACGCTCTCGCGCGTCCGGATCACGGTGTGGAGCAGGGATTCGGGCAGCTCGGCCGGTGTCACCGTTCCCTGTCGGAGCGTGACCTCGACCGTCTTCCGGTCGGTCCTGGCCTCCGCTTCGATCCGCGGCGTGTCGCCCCGGAGGAGGATGAGCAGGCCGCGCTCGGCGCCGGCCTGTTCGAGCGCGAGCGTCATCAGGGTTTCGATGAGCCGGTCGAGGACGATCTCACCGGAAACGGCCTGCGAGGCCTTGACCACGGAGCCGATGTCCAGGTGTTCGACGGGGGCGCCAAACAGGGCGGTGGCCGTCGGCGGGGTGGCGTCCTCGCGGAGCTGCGGGTGAGACTGCTCGAGCTGCCGGACCTTGCCCAGGGCGCCCCACCGGAGATAACCGTACCTTGCGTTCCGCAGATAG
Source organism: uncultured Planctomycetota bacterium (assembly GCA_963815795.1). Taxonomy (GTDB): domain Bacteria; phylum Planctomycetota; class Planctomycetia; order Isosphaerales; family Isosphaeraceae; genus JAKAUH01. The sequence goes on from CAWFIC010000019.1 coordinate 1,835,098, forward strand.
GCTTGCGCGAAGGTCTCGAAGCCGCGCACCGCGTAGAACCGCGCGGCCACCTCATGGGCCGTCGCTTCGTTCTGGACGAAGCCGTTCTCGCGGGCCGACTGAATCGCCTGCCCGTACAATTGCATCGCGTCGAAGGCGCGTCCTTCGAGGCGAGCGATCTCGGCCGACACCAGTGCGTGCTTGTCGGCGAACGTCGGTGGACAGTTTTCGGCCCACTCGCGCAGTTGTTCCCGATGCGCCGTCAGGAGTTCGCGCCACCTGTTCTGCTCGTCAGCAGTGGCGTTCTCATAGAGTGCCGCCACGGTCAGCGCGGTGTAGTAATAATAGTCGAGTAACACGATCCCGCCGAATGCGCTCCAAAGGAGCACCTTCGCCTTTTCGGCTGCCGCGAGCGCCTCGGAATGGTCGCCTGACAGGAACCGCGCCTCCAGTTTGAGGATCCAGTACCAGCAGCTCATCAAGGGCATCCGGTCCCCTGTCAGCTGCGCCTCGAACGCCGTCTCATCGAACTGCGCATCGCTGAAGGTGGAGAAGGTCGCGGTCCGGCCCTGCATGGTCGCGATGAAGCGTTGCTGGCTCACGATGGCGTCCGCCATGTCGCCGTACCTGGCTTTCCGGACGAAGTCCAGGGCGATCTCCGACTCGCGCCAGACCGCGTCGAGCGCATCGTTCCGCACGAGAAGGGTTTGCATGGCAGCCAACGTGCTATAGCAAGCCGTGGCAAGATCCCCCCGCTCGGTCGCTGTGCGAAAGGCCGCCCGTAGAAACGCGATCGCGCTTGCGATCGGCTGCGTCCAGGGAGCAACTACTCCCATCCCGTGGTAGACCTTCGCCTGGTAGGCAATGAAACCGTGCTTTTCGACAAGGTCGCAGGCGAGTTTGGCGAAGCGGTGGGCATCGCCGTAACGGTGAAAGAACGGTCCGAGCATGGACGCGCAATAGCCATAGGCGGCCGCGGAAGCGCCGCTCGTCCCGTGCTGTATGCTGACGTTCACCATGCGGCACGTCTGCAAGCAATACAACCGGACGTCGGTGAAGTAGGCGGGAGGGGTCAGGACCGAGAGCACCTCCATGGCGGCCTGCAGTTCCGGATCGGTCATCAACGGCAGATCGATCAGGCTCTCGATCGGGCGCCCAGCGAGGGTTTGCCACACCGTCTCGTATTCGGCCTGGACCTGCTCCTCGGACGGGTGCGCCGGCAGATCGATGCCGAACAAGCGCAGGCACGCGAGCGCAGTGGCCACAGCTTGTTGGTGTTCCGACTTCATGACATGGAACTGGACCTTCAAGTGGTAGACGGCCGCCTGATCGACCCTCGACGCCGCGCGCTGCAGCAACTCCACAATCAGTTGCTCGGCATTTTCGAAGTTACCGCTCAGAAGCTCGCACTCCGCGCGCTCGAGCCACAGGCTGAACGTCAACTCGTACTGGCTGCTCCAGTCCCTTTCGTCCAACAGCGCCATGCCGGCCGAAAAATGCGCGCACGCCGACTCATAGGCCGCCGCCTTGGCCTTCCGCCCGGCACTCAGATCGATCGTCGCCACCTGCACTTTCTCGTCGCGATCGATCAGCAGTGCGGCGCCCCGATTGAGTTGGTTTGCAACATCGAACAGATGCTCGGCGAGCTGGTCCGCCGACATGCTCGCCAACAGCACACGGCCGATGTGCAGGTGAATGTTGGCACGGTGCTCGTCGGGAATCAGTGAATACGCCGCCTGCTGGATCCGGTCGTGCAGAAATTTGCAGGTGCTCTTCTGGTGGAAGACGAGCCCGGCACGGACGGCTTCCCAGAGGGCCGCGTGCATCGCCTCCTCCGTTTCCCCGCGAACCAGGGCCAGGGTGGCGACCTCGGCGACATTGCCCAGGCAGGCGAGGTGTCTCAAGGCTTCCTGGGCGGGTGCGGACAACCGCCTCAGCTTCCCGGACATGAGATCCACCACGTTGTCGGTGTAGTTCCTGGCGCGGATGCGATCGATGTCCCATTGCCAGGCGAGCGCGACTGAGTCGAACGCGAGCAGCCCTTCATCGGCCAGCGCAGTGACGAACTGGATCGCGAAGAACGGATTGCCGCCGGTCTTCTCCTGCACCAGTTGCGCCAGGGGCCGCACCTGCTCCGGCTCGCAATGCAGGGCATCGGCGACGAGCCGGCCCACATCGTCGAGTCCGAGGGGTACCAGCGTGATCTCCTGGATTCGCCCTCCGGGCTCGCGGATCGCCTCGAGCGTCCGCAGCAGCGGGTGAGAGGGACTGACCTCGTTGTCCCGGTAGACCCCGACCAGCAGCAGGTGCCGTACCTCCGAGTGCGTGACCAGGTCCTCGAGGAGGTCGAGCGTCGCTGCATCCAGCCATTGCAAATCATCAAGGAACAGCGCCAGCGGGTGCTCCGGCCGCGCGAAGACGCCGAGGAAGCGCCGGAGAACCATCTGGAACCGGTTCTTCGCGTCCTGCGGCGGCAGGTCCGCGACCGGCGGCTGGATCCCGATCGCCAGCTCCAGCTCGGGAACGAGGTTCACGATGAGCTGACCATTCGGTCCCAGCGCCTCGCGCAGGGCGTCCCGCCACCGGCCGAGCTCCGCCTCGCTCCGGCCCAGCAGCGGGCGGACAAGGCCCTGGAAGGCCTGGGCCAGGGTGGCGTACGGGATGTCGCGCTTGTATTGGTCGAACTTGCCGGATGCGAACAGGCCCCGCGGCGGGACGAGCAGCTTGTGCAGCTCGTTGACCACCGAGGACTTGCCGATCCCGGAATAGCCGGAGACGAGCACCAGCTCCGGCGTGCCCCGGGCCACGACCCGGTCGAAGGCCGCGAGCAGCGCGTCGATCTCGCGTTCGCGGCCGTAGAGCGTCTCGGGGATCAGCAGCCGGTCCGGCACGTCCTGCGTGCCGGGCGGGAACGGAGCAATGTGGCCGTGCGCCTCCCATTCCGCCCGGCAGCGCCGGAGGTCGGCGGCGACCCCCGTGGCGGTCTGGTAGCGCTCCTCGGCGGTCTTGGCCAGCAGCTTCATCACGATCGCCGAGAGCGGGCCGGGGATGCCGTCGGCCCGCTCGCCCGGCGTCGTCGGCTGCCGGGCGATGTGGCAGTGGACCCACTCCATCGGATCGGCGGCGGTGAAGGGCGGCGCACCCGTGAGCATCTCGTAGAAGGTGACGCCCAGCGCATAGAGGTCGCTGCGGGAATCGACCGAGCGGTTCATGCGGCCGGTCTGTTCCGGCGCCATGTAGGCGAGCGTCCCGGCGATCACCTCGGGCGGCTCGGGGGCCTGGCGCTCGCGCGGCAGGCGCGAGGCGATGCCGAAGCCCGTCAGCCAGGCCGCGCCGGTCGCGACGTTAACGAGGATGTGGGCCGGCTTGACATCCTTGTGGATGAGGCCCCGCTCGTGGAGCCGGCCCAGCGCGGCCGCCAGGCCGATGGCCACGCGCAGGAACGACGCGATCTCCCAGGGCTGCCCCATGAGCCGGGCCAGGGGCTCGCCGCCGGGGTCCTCGAGCACGAGCGTCGGCCGCCCGCGGTGACGCACCAGACTCAAGGGCCGAGCCGCCCAGGCGGGGTCCAGCTCGTCCCGGAGCGTATAGGCGTGCTCCAGCCGCGCGATACTCAGCGGCGCGGGCTGGGCCGACGCGGGGGCCAGGACCAGGAGCGGGGACGGCTCGCCCTCGCGCACGCCCCGGGACAGGACGAACTCCCCGTCCTCCCACAGCGTCTCGAGGGCGTATCCTGACGGCTCTGTCATGGTGAGGCCTCCCCGGTTACACTGGGAGCGACTCGGATCCCGCGTAACCGAGTTGGGCCGCGTCGCTGCCCAGGGCGTGCCCGTCCTGATCACCGGGGAGAGCGGGACCGGTACGGCTTATTGGCCGGGCACCTCACAGACGATGTGTGCGGTGCACATGCCGAGGGCCGCGTCGAAATCGACCCTCGAGAAGGCGTCGTACAGGTCGCGAAGTCACTTCTCGTTCTCATGTGCCATGATCGATCTCCCCGATCGGTGAGAGGGTGCCCGTGACTGGTGATTAATACGAGTCGGCGCCGATCACTTCACCGCCATTGATGGAGTTGATCCCGATCCAGATCGACGGGTCGATCGTATTCTTGACGAACCGGACCGAGCCGTCGCCGTAGAGCGCATTCATCCCGCCGGGATGAAGGCTGCGGGCCCCGGAGAACGCGTTCCCTTCAGGCCCCGGAATCACGACGATCGGAAGTCCCTGTCCGGTCTCGTTGATGCCGTAGAGAGCGTTGGTCACCACGTCGGCCGAGATGCCGGATCCGTAATAATCCTGGAATCCATTGGGCGCAAAGCGCGTGATATACGAGCCGCTTCCCGGGTAACACGACCAGACCAGCCCCCGATAATCATAGCTGATCCCCTGCCGCAATTCGGCCATGAAGACGGTATTGGAGAGCCCGTCCGCAACCGCCGCGAATCGGATGTTGCCTACCTGTCCGAACGGCGACTGGAGGAAACGGGCGACCTTCCCGTTCACGACGATATCCTCCTGTCCCCATTGGGTATTGCCCCAATTCACTCCGTAGCTCCCCCGGGTGAGCTGAAACCCACTCAGAGCTCCGCCGAATATGTCCTGGCTGACGTGGTAAGGGTTGTCGCGATCGGTGGGGCATTGGAACAGACCGATCTTGGTACCCGTGACGGTCGTATTTGCGAAGAATCCCTGGGGTAGGGGCGTGAGGGGACCGATGGGGCCCAGGTCGTAATTGAACGCATTGAAGAGGTCCGGTCGCTCAAACTGGGGCAGCATCAGCGTGAACCAGGGTGTGTTGGGGCAGTTGGAGAAGTAGAGATCCCGGCTGCATCCGAGCAGACCCTGCTGCCAGATCCGGCCCGGGGTGATCATGTCGTGGACGTCGTGGTAGTTGTGCAGGGCCAGGCCCAGTTGCTTGCAGTTGTTGGTGCACTGGATGCGCCGCGCCGCCTCCCGGGCGGCCTGGACGGCGGGCAGCAGCAGGGCGACCAAGACGCCGATGACGGCGATGACCACCAGCAGCTCGATCAGCGTGAAGCCGCGACGAAAGGCTCGCATGGCCCGACCTCCCCTGGTTGAGGCGGTCCCCGCCCGGCGCCTGATCGCCCGGCGGTCCGTTCGCCGAGGGCGCGGGACCGGCCCCCGAGACGATCGGCACACCGAAAGACTCGCAACGTTCCCGTTCGTCCACCATTCCAGAAGGCCCGTCGCGAGTCGCCCACTCGGCCGGCCGTACCCCCGGTTCGATCGGTGGCGGAACGGCCGCCATCGGGCGGCGACGGGGGGCAGGCGGCTACATCCTACACATTCCCGGTACCTATTGATATATCGTCCTTCCCGGGGCCATGGTAGGTTCGTCTCGGGCCGGGAACTCCGGGCGGCTCCCGCGCCGGTGTGCGCGAGGAGGGGGCCATCAATTGTCGCTGGCGAAGTGCGGCGATCTCAGGATCAGCGCGTGGAGCCTTTGGTGGGTCGCTTGGGGGATGCGGCCGGCTTCCACCATCGCCTCCAGGTCCTCGAGGACGAGATCCATGGCGTGGTCGCTGCCGGCAAAGACGGGGTGCCGCACGAACGTCTCGACCCGTTCGATGATGGTGGATTCGAGATGCATGAGGGTTCCGCCAGTCATGGATAATGATGTTGATATGCCCGATGTTGGTTTTACCCCCTTTGCAAGTCGCATACCGAAGCCGCCGGTCGAGCCCGATCGCGACGCGGCGGCGATCGCGACGCCTCGCGGATGCCTCACCGCCGTCCCGTCCCTTCGCCGGGCCCGGAAGGAGAGCGACGGTCGTGGTCATTTAGGGACCAGGCTGGTCCGGGCGGATCCGGCCCGACGATTCGTCCGCGACGCCGTCCCTTCCCGTCCGGGTCCGGAGGATCGCCGGCGGGTCCAGGGTGTCACGTGACGCCGGGTTCGACTATCCTACACGTTGCCTTCTGTTAACGGTCCGGGTATGCCGGAGTGGCGACACGCGGTCATGCGAGTCGGCTCGGTCCCCGAGGTGCACCATGGGCCAACTGCTGCTTGTGGACGACAACCCGGACCTGATCCTGGCGCAGATGAACCACGTCTTCGGCGCCTCGCAACACAGGATCGACGTGGCCCGCACGGGCGAGGAGGGGGTCCGTTGCGTCACCGAGCGGGCGCCGGATGTGGTCCTGCTCGATCTCCGCCTCCCCGATCTGTCGGGGCTGGAGGTCTACCGGCGCATCCGGCAGGTCAACGCCCGGATCCCGGTCCTCTTCATCACGGCGGCCACGGCCGCCGAGCATGCCATCGAGGCGATGAAGCAAGGGGCGTATGATTACCTGATCAAGCCGCTCGACACCCAGCACCTGCGACGGGTGGTCGGCCAGGCGCTGGAGCTGTCGCGGCTGTGCCGCGAGCCCGCCATCGTCGCCGAGTCGCCGCCCGAGGAGGAACGCGGGGACGCGATCATCGGATGCTGCCCTGCCATGCTCGAGGTCTTCAAGGCGATCGGCCGGGTCGCCCCGCAGGACGTCACCGTCCTGATCACCGGCGAGAGCGGCACCGGCAAGGAGCTGGTCGCGCGGGCCATCTATCAGCACGGGGCGCGGGCCAAGGGCCCGTTCCTGGCCATCAACTGCGCCGCCATCCCCGAATCGCTGCTGGAGAGCGAGCTGTTCGGCCACGAGAAGGGCGCCTTCACCGGCGCCGAGCGGCGGCGGATCGGCAAGTTCGAGCAGTGCCACGGCGGGACGCTGTTCCTCGACGAGGTCGGCGACATGCCGGTGGCGACGCAGGGCAAGGTCCTCCGCCTGCTGCAGGATCAGGCGTTCGAGCGGGTCGGCGGCAACGAGACGATCCGGACCGATGTCCGGCTGATCGCGGCCACGAACCGCGACCTGGAGGAGGCGGCGGCGCAAGGGAAATACCGCCCCGACCTCTACTATCGCCTGAGCGTCTTCACGATCCACCTCCCCCCCTGCGCGAGCGCGGCGACGACCTGCCCATGCTGGTCCGCCACTATGTGCGGCGCTTCAACCGGGAGCTGGGCCGCGAGGTGCGCGAGGTCACCCCCGAGGCGATGGACCTGCTGCGCGGCTACCCCTGGCCGGGGAACATCCGCGAGTTGCAGAGTGTGCTCAAGCAGGCGCTGTTGCGTCTGACCGGGCCGGTGCTCACCGCCGAATCCCTCCCTGCGCCCGTCTCCGCACACGCCGCCCAGCCCCGGGCCGAGGCGATCGCGCCGGCGGGCGGCCCCGCACGATCTGCGATCGAATCGTTCCTCCGCCAGCGGCTGCAGGATGGTGGCACGGATCTCTACCAGCATGTCCACCGCCAGGTCAACCAGCATTTCCTGCCGCTGGTGCTCCAATCGACCGGCGGCAACCAGCTCCGGGCGGCTCAGCTCCTCGGGATTACTCGCCGGACCCTCCGCCTCAAGCTCCGCGAGCTGGGCCTCTCGGTCACGAAGACCGTCGAGGCGGTCGAGGACGACGACGACTGAATCGCCGTCGGCCCATATGTTCCTTTCATGCACGATGGATGGCGGCCCCTGCATGGCCCCTCCGATCGCTTGGTCCGGCGTTGACCAGGCTGGTCCCGGCGCGCCACTCGGATCCCGTCGCGCCGCCGTTCGCGGGCCCCTCCGGCGGGTGATGCCGCCAGCGATTTCACGGCCCCTCCTGCCGAACTATCACTTCGGCCACCATTCACTCGGCCGCTCGTTCTCCTCGCGATTTCCGCCCGAATCCGGCCCTGTGAAGAAACTTAAAGCAAGCGACCTGGGAGTCGCTCCGTCCGGCATCCGCCGAATCGAGCGGAAATCATGCGCCGCATCCCGCCGACTGGCACGCCGGATGCAATCCGCACCCGTCGCCTCGATACATCGCGAAGCCCGGCGAGACGAATCGCCGCCCCGCGGACGGGCCTCGTGAGCAATCCCTCTTTCTTGTTCTTTCGTCGATGAATTCGCAGGCGGCCGGCCGGAAGAGGGCCCGCCGCCCGTGACCAACGGCCACGCCTGGTTAGTTAGCGGGGACAAGAGCGATCGATCTGATCGCCCCGGCCCCCGGACGTCGGGTCGCATGAGAGGCCCGACGGGGTCACTAACTCGGCCGGTCGAATGCCGACCGGTCCGGGACCACACTCACCACACTTTCGCGTGACCGCCCCCGGGAGAGCACCGGGGCACCTGCGGTTCCCCCGACGGGACGCCCGATCCCGGGTCGTCCCTCTATCGCTATCTCGTTCGGCGAAACGCGGCGTGAGGGCTGCGCCCGGTCCCGCACGCCTCGTCGCCCCGGGTCCGCCCGCGAGCCGGGCCGGCCACGTTCGACTGCGCACTTCGACTCTCACCGGGAAAGGTCGGGGACTCTGAACACGAGGGAGGTCGGCCGTGGATGGGACGCGAGCAAGACGGACGCGCGACAAGGTTCGCCAGACGTGGTACGCACGCCAACGGCAGCGGCGGTTCGCCCGCTTCCTGGGTTTCGAGGAGAAGCTCCGGGACGCGGCCTCGCCCCCGACGGCCGGCGCCGGGCGCGCCGCGGCTGCGTGAGCGCGATGGCAACGATCACGGCGCGGGCCGGGCCGTGGAAGAAACCGACCTCGCCGGGCCCCTCTCGCCAGGGGCCAAACTCGCGAGTTTCCTTGAGCCCAGGATTGTGAGGGATTTCATCATGGAGAATTGTCGATCAGTGGCCCGGGCGCGAGTCCTCATCGGATCCGCCCTCGCCGTCGGGATGCTCCTGTTCCCCAGGCCCAGCTCGGGCCAGGTTGCCGGGCAGGTTCCTCCGCCCAAGCAGCCGCCGAACAACGCGCCGCCTCGGCAAGGGACCGCCGACCGGCTACACGCCGACCTTCCCGCCGCCCGAGGTCCCGGACAACGTGCAGAAGGTCGCCGGCCGAACGCCCGCCGAGGCGGCAGCCAGGGGGACCACCGCGGTGACCCCAGTGGACGGCCAAGTGGGCCATCTGCCGTTGACCCCAAGTCAGGAGGCTGGCTCGGCCAGTTTCTTCAAGACCGGTTTGACCTGCGATTGATGTACTGGGGAGACGGCTCCGGAGTGCCGACTTCAGGAAACAAGCTCGTCATCATCGGTATCGACAACAACGACCTGCTCCACATTCGGATCTTCGACGCCGGTGGCAAAGGCGTCATGGACTCGGATGAGACGAAGCTATCCAGTGCACAAGCCGTGGCGATCTCGACCCTCAAGCACGAACTCCCGGACTTGTTGCCCCCCCACGAACTGACCGGTGGCAAGAAGGCCCGGGTCATCAGGAAGGTGAGATCAATCGTCGGTCGAGAAGACGCTCGGCGACGGCTAAGCCAAGCCCCACCCCGCGACATCCCCAGGAGGTCGCGGACCACTCGATCGAGATCGCGCCGGGACGCGGGCTCATCCCCGGGTCCCGGCCTCACAGAAGCCAACGAAGGATGATGAGACGTTCTCATCCCTTTTCATCGACGGTGGCGACCACTCGTGGCAACCCATTCTCCCAGGGGACTCACACGATCATGACTCGTTTCCTGACCTGCATCTGCGCCCTCGTTGCTACCGCCCTGACCGTCGCGGCCGGGTCGGATACCCCAGCGCCTGAGCCGCAGCACGGCGAGGCCAAATCGCAGCCCCAGAAGGCGGTCCAAGCACCCTCGCCGCATGGGTTTTCTCTGCCTCGGAAACCGCAAAGGATTAACGGGGACAGGAGCGGTTTCGCACTTCAACCGGGACGCGTTGAATACAGCTACCCTCTCAAGGGCGACCAGGAGCGTAGCAAGAGCGTGAAGGCGCTCCAGCAGCTTACGGTGGACCTCCTCGCGCTCCACAACATGTACAAGGAGGCGCACTGGGACCTGACCGGCCCGCTGTTTGTGCCGCTCCACGAATACTTCCAGCAACAGGCCGACTTCTACCTGCAGCAAGCCGATCTGTTCGCCGAGCGCGTCCTCCAGCTCGGCGCCTATGTCGACGGCCGCTTCTCCACGATCGCGCGCACGACCAAGCTCGCCGAGTTGCCCGACGGCTACCTGACCGACGATCAGTCGCTCAAGCTCCTGCTGGATCGCGTGAGCGTGTTGCAGAAGGAGATCTACGACCTGACCGGCGAGACGGAGTCGAGCGACCCGCCGACGGCCAACAAGCTGCAAGACCTGGCGTACTCGGTCGACAAGAACCTGTGGCAGTTACGGGCCCACGTGCAGAGGCCGAGTTCGCGCCGGGGAGATCTACCCTGGTTTCGGTATCAGGGAAGCGAACCCTCGGGCCAATGAGCATCGTCACTCAGACGATCGCACTCCGACAACCGAGGGTCGCGTCGGTCGGCTCCGGAAAGCAAGGAGGTGCCACAAAGGAAGACCCGCATCAATCAACACCGCACATCGGACGCCCGCTGCTCTGCCGAGCCGGGCACCACGCAACAACGCTACTGACGTGCCCCTCGTTCGAGGGGCGGAATCCTCAACTTCCTGGATCGAGGTACGCATCTCATGAAGAAAGCAAGAGCCATCGCCGTCTCGCTACTGGGCCTCGTCGCCGCCTTCTCCGGCGTGGTCCTCCCGCAGCAATCCGCGCGCGCCCAGGGCGTGGGCATTGGCGGGCCGCTCCCTCCCGTCCCGCCACCACCGAACCTTGTTACGCTCGAGCCGGTGGAGCAGCTCGGGAAATACCTGATCTTCGACACCACCATGTCGAATCCCGTGGGCTATGCCTGCGTGCAGTGCCACGCCTACACCGCGGGCTTCACGTCGGGGCTCGAACCGATCATCAATATTATCGACGGAGTGCCCCCTGGGGTCGTGCCCGGCCGGTGGGACAATCGCAAGGCCTACACCTACGGCTACGCCGCGTTCAGCCCGCAGGGCCCGTACTACGACGCCACGGCTGGGGTCTGGATCGGCGGGAATTTCTGGGATGGCCGTGCCTTTGACACCGCCATGCAGGCGCAAGGGCCCCCCATCAACCCCAACGAGATGGACAATACGCCGGTGGGAACTGCCCCCGACCAGTATCCCCCGCTTCTCATCCAGAAGATGCAGAACCGGCCGTATTCTTATTTGTTCAAGCAGATCTACGGCGCGGACGTCTTCACCAAGTACACGCCGCTGCAGCTCTACGATATCTGGGGCGAGGCGATCGCGGCGTACGAAGCGACGGGCGAGGTCTGCCAGTTCAGCTCGAAGTACGACGCCTCCAAGTATGGAGCGACGGGGCTGAACATCTACACGCTCTCGGCATCCGAGGAGCGCGGGAGGCAGTTGTACTTCGGCCAGGCCCAATGCTTCCAGTGCCACTCGTCGGCGGCCCTACCTGAAATCGGGCTCGAGACGGACTTCAATGAGACGTTCACGATGTACTGCTTCGCCAACATCGGCGTCCCCAAGAATCCCAACAATCCCTATTACGCGATGACCAATCCCATCACCAATCCGACCGGGTACAACCCGCTCGGGGCGAAATACATCGACTACGGCCTCGGTGGCAATGCCACCGGGTCGCTCGACGGGACCAAGTTCTACAACACGACCCCGGGCGACATCCCCAAGTTCCGGGGTCTGTTCCTGACCCCGACGACCCGCAACTCCGACCTGCGGCCGTCCCCGACGTTCGTCAAGGCGTACTTCCACAACGGCTGGGCCAAGAGCCTCCAGGAGGCCGTCCACTTCTACAACACCCGGAACATCGCCGTGAACGCCAGCGGCCAGCAGGTCGCCTTCGACCTCCGCAAGGGCCCGCCCACGGGCTACACGGCGATCTGGCCGCCGCCCGAGGTGCTCGATAACGTGCAGAACGTCGCCGGCTACACGCCCGCCCAGGCGGCCGCCGCGGGCACCACCGGCGTGACGGCGGAGAACGGCCAGGTGGGCAACCTCGGTCTGACGGCCTCCCAGGAGGCCGACCTCGTCAACTTCCTCAAGATCCTCAGCGACGGCTACACCAAGCCCAACCCCGCCTTCGGCGGTGAGTGAGGTTCCATCGCCCCGCAATGACAGGGAGCCGGGACGTGGTTCGCTCCGCGTCCCGGCCGACCGATACCGCCCTGCCAGGTACGAACCCATCAATCCTCGAAGGAAGAGAACGAATATGTTTGGAATCATATCAGCAATCCGAGATCCTCTCGCCGTGCGCAAGTGCCCCGATCTCGATCGAGTCATCCTTTTCCCGCGACGCGAGCCGACGAGGCAGCAAGACCTCCAGCAACCGGCCGCGGGATCTCCCCAAGGACGACGGTCCGACGGACGGCCGTTGCCCGCCCTGAGGATCTTCGGTTCGAAGGCCCGAAGGAAGGCCGACATCGGACGCGCCCGCCGCCTCCTCGCCACGGACTTGACCTACGTCGCTCACCCGAGTTTCGACGACTCGAGTGCGCACGACGCGATCCTGGGCCCGGCGCCGGCACACGAACACCCGGGGCGGGATCGGGCTCCGACCTCCGGCAAGACCGACGTGGACGACCCCCATACGGACCGCATCCCATCTCGCGAACAGGAAGCCCACCTGTTCCGCAAGATGAACTACCTCAAGTACCTCGCCTGTCGGATTCGCGAACGCATCGATCCGGATGCCCCTGATGGGGCCGACCTGGATGAGATCGAACGAGTGCAATTCGAGGCGTCGCGGCTGAAGAACGAGATCGTCGAGACCCACTTGCGGCTCGTCGTTTCGGTCGCCAGGAAGCACGCACGTGCCGGCTACGACCTGCCCGAACGGATCAGCGACGGCACTTTCGCCTTGATGCAGGCCGCGGATCGGTTCGACTTCGCCCGCGGCAATCGATTCAGCACGTATGCCACCTGGGCGATCATCAACGAGTTCACGCGACACGACCGGAAGGAACGGCGCCGGCGCAACCGGTCTGTCGAACTGCACCAGGATTCCCTCGCGAGACTCGACTCCGAGAGCGATCGGTACGAGCAGGATGAGGCACAGGAAGCGTACAGGGCGGTCGTCAACCGGCTCCTCGGCCGGCTGAACGGGCGCGAGCGCTGGATCATCGTCAACCGCAACGGGATCGGCGGTGTCCCCGAGCAGACGCTTCGTCAAGTCGGCCGGGACCTGGGGATCAGCAAGGAACGCGTCCGCCAGATCGAGCAACGAGCCCATGCCAAGCTCCGTAGTTACGCCCGACTGGAGCCGATCGGGCCTTCGGATCTGTAGGACTCGCAGGGGACCGAACCACCATGAGCCAGATCGCCCCGACACCCGACTCGTCGCACCGGCGAGACGCCGCCGACGTAATTCGCCAGCTCGGCGGTCGCACCGACGCCGCGCTGCGCCGCGAGCTCGATCGCTTCTTCGCCGCCCGCCCCGGCCTGAGCCACACGGACCGAGCGGCGATCGCGCGAGCGATGTCGCGGTTCCGCAACCAGCTCCTCCACCACCCGCGGAGCAGCCTCCGCGCGGCCGTAGCGACCGCCGACCACGCCGGCGCCCACCCGATGCTCGACGCCGTTTGCCGCCTCTTCGGCCTGGCCCATGCCACGTAACCTCCGACCAGGCAGGACCGACCACTCCCTCGGCCCGACCGGGAGCGTCGTCAACAAGCTCATCGAATTCATGGTCGTTCGAGGATCAGTGAAATCGCGAGGACCGGTGATATGTCTCCAAGTACCCCGACATCGGCTCCACGCCGCGGCGTCATCCTGCTCCTGGTCCTGGCAGTCCTCGCGCTGATGGCCCTGGTCGGGGTCACCTTCGCGACCCTCGCCGGTCAGGGTAAGATCCGCGCCCGGAACTTCGCGCAGTCGGTCCTCACGCCCGGGTCCGCCGACCTGATGGACTTCGCACTGGAGCAGTTGATCGCCGATACCGCCGACGTCCGCTCGGCCCTCCGGGGCCACAGCCTGGCGCGCGACATGTTCGGCAACGATGCCCGCAACAACGGATACCTCGCCGGTCACCCTTCCAGTGGCGCACCCTTCACCATCACCAACCTCCAGCCCGTGGCCAATTCCGCAGGGCTCTACGACTTCCAGACCAGTATCCCGATCCCGGCGGCTGATCCGGCGCTCTATGGTTATAACTTCACCCGCTGGACGCTCCGGCTTTCCTACACCGGCACTGCCCTGCCTCGGCCCGTCGATCAGACTTTCGAGATCCTTTACGACAACTTTCAGCCCGGCGATACGAGCACGGCCTTCAGCGGCGGCGGCCTCCATGTCTTCCGGGTCACGACGATCGACGCGACAACCGTGCTCAACAACCCCACGGCCGCCGCCCAGAACGGACTCGCGGCCTGGCAAGATCCCCTGGTGCAGCCGCAGGCCGGCACACGGTTCATCCTCGACGGTCGCCGGCTCCGCGCCTTCAACGGACCCGGACTGGGGCCCGTCGCGGCATTCGGCAACTTCCGATACAACGGCGGCCTGCTCTCCGGAAATGCGACCCTGATCCAACCCGGCGACCCGGATGCCGTGGGGATGGACGAGGATTACGACGCCTGCGACCTGGAGAACTGGTTCCTGGCGATCCAGAGCGCCGACGGCCAGGTGATCATCCCCTCGTTCCACCGCCCGGGGATCATCCGCCATGATCTCAGGAACGGCGTCGACGACTGGACCCGCAAGAACGCGACCTCCTCATGGGTCAACTCGGCGGCGCGCATCCTCCGGCCCGTTGCCGCAGATGGCCATGATCCGACGAGCTTTCCCGACCTCGTGCCCGACCCAACGACCGGTAAGATTACTTTCGATGTCAACAACGACTCCGACGGCGTGACCGATTCCGTCTGGATGGACCTGGGCTATCCGGCCCGGCCCGATGCGAGCGGCCGGCTCTCCAAGCCGCTGTTCGCTTTCCTGGTCATCGGCCTCAACGGTCGGATCCCGCTGAATACCGCCGGCAACCTCGCCGGCGCAGGCGCCACTCACGCCGCGCACCTCGGCACGTCGGTGAGCGAACTCGACCCGACGTATGCCCTGCAGAACGCGAACCAGGGCCCCGCGATCGACGCCGATCCCTTCAATATCTCCGGCATCGGCGCACCGCCTTACACGAACAACACCCAGGTGGACAACGCGTGGATCGACGTCCGCCTGACGCAGCTCCGCAACCTCCTCGCCGGCACGAGACCTCAACCCAAGCCCGTGTCGTCCGACCCCGTGCTGGCCGACCCTCGAGGGACGACCAATGGTGATGATAACCTCGTCTTTGGTACCTGGCCGATGGTTGGAGGCGGACAACCCTATTTCATGCCCAACGGCATCGCTGACGCCGGCGACGTCCTCATCAGCAACAACCCTCCTCGAGTCCAGCGGACCACCCCGGCCGTGCCCGGTCGCTGGGGTGAGGCCCCCTGGATCCCGGGCGTGCCGGTCGCGGGCGCGGGGGGTCAGATCCTGAACCTGGTCGCTAGGACTTACAACAACCCGGTGCGGGCGGGCTATTCGTTCGGCATGGCCGACTTGCTGAGCGGAGCACCACGCGCCGCCGCCGATGATAACAACAACCTATTCGACGCATATCCGATCGGTCACTCCGGCAAGGTCAACGACCTGGACTACCTCGACGCCGCCGGTGGCCTGCTGCTGCCGGTGGACCGCATGCGTCGCTTCGTCACGCCCGTCAACATCGACGGCTCGGGCCGAGTCCTGCGGTGGAACGTCTCGTGGCCGGCCGGTGACATCGGGGCGGACGCCTTCGGCCGGGTCAACTTCGCCGGCTATTTCCGTCCCCCCGGTTCCCCGGGCGTGATCGGCCTCGCGTCCGCGACCGGCGGGGCGACCCCCGGCGCGGTCGTCTATCCGTCCGCCAGCGACAATCGCTTTTACTCCTGCGGACTCAACCCGGCGAATCTGACCTTTCCATCCTACCTGCCCGACGTCACGAACAACCCCCTCCACGGCTTCGAGGCGGCCAAGAACCCGAACCTCCCCGACCCGAGTGGCAACTTTTCCCCGCAGCTCAATGGCGGCATGCCCGCCGATCAGAACCTCGTGTCGGGGATACCACAGGCCTACCCGAGCTACGATCTCAACATCCGCACCAATGGGCTAAACGAAGCCGACGAGATGAACCTCTACCGTCCGAGCGCGCTGCTGGATTCTCCCTACGGTCCCGCCGACCTCGAATGGCTCTACCGATCGCAGGACGTCAACAGCTCTTCGCTGACGAGCCGACTGGCTAGCCTCGCCCCGATCAGCTTCACGAACACCATCGATGGCACGCGACGACGGCGGCTGTTCGCGATCGAGAGCTGGGAGTCGAACCAGTTCGCCTGGGCCAATGACAATCCTCAGAACGCGTTCCCCTTCAACAGCCGGTTCGCGCCGACGGCGAGCCCGAGCTTCGCGGCGGCGGGCGCCTCCCTCGGCTCGTTCGTCGCGGCGCCCTCGCTGGCCCATCGTGACCGCAGGATCAACCTCAACTACCCCCTGCCTGTCTCGAACGACCCCGATGAGCCGATGCGGCGGAAGTGGATCACCGAGACGTACCAGCTCCTCAAGTGGATCCTTCCACCGCGAGCCGTCGATACTCCGGAAGAGCTGGCCCAGCTCAGCCAGTTCGTGATCAACATCATCGATTCCCGCGACCCGGACGGCACGATGACACACTGGCAAAACCCGGACGTCCTGCTCGTCCCGGGCCAGCCGGCGAATCCCTCCGGTAACCCGCCGACACTCGCAACGCCGCCGACGCTGGTCCCCGCCTCCTCCGCCCCGACGAACGCGATCCCTCTGGACCAGTACGGTATGGAGTATAACCCGGTTGCCCTCAATGAGGTGCTCGCCTTCTCCTACGCCTACTACCAGGGCGGCACTCGCAGGCCAACCGGTTCTTCGTCGAGCTGGTCAACACACTGAGCCAATCGTCCTTTGCAGCACTGCCGCCGCCAGCGGCCGGCGGTGAGAACCCACCCGACCCGAGCCTCCTCGACCTGGGCGGTTTCCAGTACAAGTCGGGTGATCCCTATTCCGGCGGCTGCTGGGACCTGGTCTTTACTGACGATACACCCAACAGCCGCCCGGATCCCTACCGCGGCGAACTCGTGCAGGGAGGCCAGTTCTACGCCCTGATTCCGTTGACTAGGGACTCGTTCAGTTCGTCCGGCTCCGGCGCATCTGGCAGCGGCTCGGGCAGCCAGGGGAGTGATGTCGTGCTGTCCCCCCTGGGACCTGCGGGCGTCCCCGCGCCATCGGCGGCGAACCCAGCGGCGAATCCTCCCACTCCGCCGACGAACTTCTTCTACGCCTTCGGCAACAGCCCACCCAACCCGGCGTTCGAGGCGGGGACTCCCTCGCCCAATACCTTCTATCCCGTCGGCCAGGGGATCGCCGCCAATACTCCTTCGCTGGTGCAGTACCTCAGCCCGTCGGCTGACCCATTCAATGGGCCGGCGGCGCCGGCGATCATCTGGTACCCGGGAGTCCTGCCAGGGGTGGCGGCGAGTTCCGGCTCGTCCCCGGCCTCCCCGCCTGCCACCTATCAATCAAAGCTCCCCACCGTGACCGCGGGCAGCCAGCAAGCGAAGTACTACTGGGCCTGCTTGCGACGCCCCGCCAATCCGTTCGCTCCCGTGTCCGCGTCGAATCCCATGCTGGTGGTGGACGCCATGCGCTTCCCCTACATCGACGGCACCGCGCCCCTGACCGCCGGGGGCACCGGGAGTCCACCCTCGACGACCCCCGACCTGACGAGCTCGGCAGTGAACACCGTCTACTCGGCACAGCGATTCCAACCCTATCGAGGCGGCCATGCCGTCCCCGTCGCGGCCGGAGCGCCGGCGAGCGGGACCGCCCCACAGCCGACGCTCGACGCCCGATACGGCTACACCGAGCAGCTCGCGGCGCCGACGGGGTATTCCAACCTGCTCGGAACTCAGGGGATCTACTACATCGATTCGACGACCCCGACACCCACGCCTTACTACTCGACCAACCCGATCTACCACACCCTGGGGATTGCCAACGATCAGGCCGAGCCCTGGGATTACTTCCCGTTCCACGATCGCGATTTCACCGGTGTGGCCGAGCTGTTGCTCGTACCGGGCTGCCCCCCGGGACTGTTCACCAAGCAGTACGCCGAGTTCGCCCCGTCGCGAAGCAACTCCGGCCTCTTCGCCCAGGTCCAGCCACAGTCGACCCCTCCCCCGATGATCACAACGTTCGCGACGGCAGCAGCGGCGTTCGTGACCGGCTCGACGGCCAACCCCCTGCCAGCCCACACATTCCCCTATCTCGTGGACCGATTGTTCTATACCGGTGCGTCGAGCGCGGCGGATACGGGCGGGACGCTCGTCGGCGGCCCGACCGGCGACGGCTGGTTCAAGATGTTCGAAATCTTCGAGGTACCCGGCCAGACGTTCGGGGCGATCGGTCCGGTCGCCCAGGGAGCCAACTTCGACTGGCAGCGGCAGGACACCCGGCCGGGATTGTTGAACCTCAACCTGATTATTGATGAGGAGGTCTTCTTCGGCGTCGCGGGCCAGCAAGATGTCAACTTCAACCAGCAATGGCTCAACTTTATCCAGATCCCGGCGATTCCCGCGGGGACCTATTCGTTGCCGCTGAACGGCCAGGCACCCATCCCGCAGTACGGGCCGCCGGTGCCGCTGGTCGTCACCGCGATTGACGCGAATGGTTCACCAAATTATGTTTACCCGATCGCCAACCAGGGCGTCACCGCCACGGATCCGATCCTGGCAGCGCTCAACCAGGGCAATCCGGAAGGGCCGAGCCGGATCGTGGACAGCCGGATCAAGGCGGCGTTCGCCCAGTTCCTCTGGCTGCGGCATGGCGGCTCGGGCTATCTCTTCGGTTTCGGGGGCGGATCCGTGGGACAGAATAGCGCGGTCGTCCCGATCGACCCGCCGATCCCGGCGCCGGCCGGCTACGGCCAGGGCATCCCGGTCGAGCGGCCGTTCCGCTCGCTGTCATTTCCGGACATCGACTACACCGTGATGCGCCCGGCGACGCTCCCGCCGTCGCCGTTTTCGAATCCGCCCAGCACGGACCCCAACATCTACACGGCCGATCCGGGCGTGAGGAATCCCCAACTTTACCCCGGCTACACGACGCAGAATGCTCCGACGGGCTTCGTGGCGGCATCGGGGGGCACGCCAGCGTACCCCGGCGCAATCCCCGTCCGCCGGCTCTTCCAGCTTCCCGACGCCAGCGCCGAGAGTAATGCGAGCGAGCCGGGCGACTCGTTCCTCAATAACCAGGAGCCGACGCCCCCGGCCTCGACGGCGTCGAATGTCCCGCCGCCAGCGCCTGGCGCGCTGCCCCCGGCCACGGTGCAGTTCAATGGGACGCCGCTGACCTACGCGTTCAACAACGGTTATCCCAACATCTTCTGGTCCATCTGGCGGGGCGACAACTTCCCCGGTTCGTCCGGAGCGCCCCCGACGAGTGTTGGCTTGGGCCAGCCGAGCGACCCCAGCTCGACCCTGCTCGACAGCCGGGAGCACCCGTACTGGCGGATCGAGATGTTGCAGCGGGTCATGAACCTGACCACGGTGCGGACCCATCAATTCGCCGTCTGGATCACCGTCGGGTTCTTCGAGGTCAAGCGGAGGGGCAGCGCCGGGATGGTCGCCTCGGCCGATGACCGGCTGGCGTTCGATATCCTGGGGCCCGAGATCGGCCTGCATGGCGACAAGAACCTGCGGTACCGCGGCTTCTTTCTGGTCGATCGTCTGAAGCTCGATGGCTTCGACCCGACGAACTCGGGCCACTGGAATTCGGCTGTCGTCTACCGCCAAAGCCTCCTGTGATCCTCTGGCCGGAATGAGGAGGCCGCGTCACCGACCAAGAGGCTGACTGAGGTGGTGACTTCTCGTCGTCACCAGCAGCAGGGACGCAAGGATTCGAACCCTGTCCGCGAGTTTTGGAGGCTCGCTGCTCTCCCAGGAGCACATCCCTATCGGAGATTCAGGGTATTCGGCGGGAGTTGAACCCGGCGCTTCGAGATTCACATTCTCGCGTGCTTCCGTTACACCACGAACACCATCGCAGAAAACGACCCCCATTGCTGAAGGCCGGAGCGGAAGGGGCGGGAGTCGAACCCGCAAGGCTCGTCGCTCGCCCGCGTTCCAGGCGGGTCCCGTCGCCGGTCGGGTGGCCCTTCCGTTCGGTTCATTCCACGAGATACTCTACACACCGAGTGGTCCCGGGTGGACTCGAACCACCGATCTTCCCCACGTCAAAGGGACGTCCTGGCCGCTGGACGACGGGACCCCGTGGAATTCCGACGCCGACAATGCCCCGGCCAGGATTCGAACCCGGAACACCTCGTTAGAAGCGAGGCATGATCCTCCGTTTCACCACCGGGGCCTCCGGATCGAATGAAGGGACTCCATTCAAGATTCAATACTCCAGATTCAGAACATCCGATCATGCCCCGACCAGGACTCGAACCCGGGACTCCTCGTTAGGACCGAGGTGTGATCGTCCTCTTCACCATCAGGGCAGGGGAGCGGAAGGCAAGGGATTCGAACCCTCATTCCCCGCGGGGAAGCCGCCTTAGCAGAGCGGTCCGGCCAAGCCGTATCCGGCTGCCTTCCACGAACAGAGCGAAGCACTGGACCCACCGGGAGTCGAACCCGGATCTCCGCCACGCCGGGGCGGTGCCCTCCCATTAGGCGATGAGCCCGATCGACGCCGCGCCGGGCCGGCGCGAAGCCACCGGACCCGGGCGCGGCCCATGGCGAACAGTGGACCGCCGGGGAGTCGAACCCCGATCTCCTGGGTGCAAGCCAGGCGTCGTTCCGTTTGACCAACAGCCCTCTGATTTTCGCTCGATTCCAGAGGTCCGCCCGAGAGTCGAACTCGGTCCCCCTCCTTACCACGGAGGAATGCCGCCGGCGCACCCGCGGACCATGGCGACATCGATCGGAACAAGGTCCGCCCGAGAATCGAACTCGGTCCCCCTCTTTACAAAAGAGGGATGCGCCCGGCACACCCACGGACCAGCGTTTCCATCGATCGTCAACCCAATCGTCCCGGAGGGAATCGAACCCCCGTTTCCTCTTTGTAAGAGAGGTGTCGTTGCCGTTGGACCACGGGACGGAAGTCGCATTGCTCCGAAACGCCAAAGATTCCAGGGATTGCGATGCGTCGCTTGATTCACTCGCGAACATGCGCGTGTCATCGTCGCCCCGCTCCCAGGCGCCTCGTCCGAGTCATCGCGTCGCACACAGGACAGACGCCGATGCCGCTCGAGAGGTTCGCGCCATCTTATATTCTTCAGATTCGGACGGGCCGCCCCATCTTCGCGGTGCCAGCTCTTTGGCCCGGCGGAACGTCAGGCCCGCGGAAAGTAACGGCGGCCCGGCCGGCACTCACCTCGCTGAACGAGGCTCGATGCGCCCGCACGACTCCAACGAGTCGCTGAACCTCTCGGACCTTCGACTCAGATTCTTCAAGTGAAACTTACAAAAACCCCACGCGAGACATTGATCCACCGACCCCAATGTTGCGTTTTGTTAACTCGCCGGGTTCCGGCGCGCGCTGATTGGCGCTACCATCGATTCCCTTTTTGTGGGAGTGCGCGGTTCGTTGCTCGAGCTCGCCGGAAGTATTGGTGGACGACTCCCGGCCAGACTCGTCACCGGAACGTGTCGAACCGCCATCCCGTTCGATCGAAAGTCCAATTCACTTGCCAGGGAAGGTAAGACGATGACCTTCATGATGAAGACATTCGCTCATGCGACCCGTCGGAGCCGTTCTCGACAGACGGACAGGCTCGCCGTCTCTTGCGAGATCCTGGAATGTCGGCGCCTGATGTCGACCGGCATGCAGCTTCCGCAAGCGGTGGGCGAGACGGGGATCCCCATGCCAGGGGGATGGGAAATCGCGATGGATCGACATGGCACCGGCGTGGGAGAGCGCGGGCGCACTGAATCAGGTCGTGAGCAACCTGGGAAGCGCCGGGCTCGGCAGGTTCATCGAGGTCGGCACAGGCGTTGCGCCGACCCTGATGGGGAGCGGCGGTAGTGCCGGCTCGACGGCGATCTCGAGCGTCACGAGCACGCCGATCAGCACGTTGCCTGGGGGTGTCGATGTCGAATACGGCGGTGGCCAGGCTCCGGTCGTGACCGGGGCCGGCAGCGGCATGACGGGCACAACTTCCTCGATCGGCGCGCTCTCGGGAAGCGCCGAGGTTGGCACGGCCGGCGCTCAGACTCCAGTCGTGACCGTCGGCGGCGCCGGCGCGAGTTCGGGCTCAACCGCAACGGCCTCATCGGTGAATGCGCTACCTGCCGGCGTCCAGACCGTCGCGGGCGGCGGACCGATTCAGATCATGAGCGGAGGTGGCGCCGGCTCGACCGTCACCAGCCCCTCGATGAGCACGCTACCTGGGGGTCCCGATGTCGAGTACGGTGGCGGCCAGGGCCTGTACGTGAGCCAGGCCGGATACGGCGCGACGAGCACAAGCTCTTCGATCGGCGCGCTCCCGGGAAGCGCCGAGGTCAGCACGGGCGGCGCTCAGACTCCAGTCGTGACCGTCGGCGGCGCCGGCGCGAGTTCGGGCTCAACCGCAACGGCCTCATCGGTGAATGCGCTACCTGCCGGCGTCCAGACCGTCGCGGGCGGCGGACCGATTCAGATCATGAGCGGAGGTGGCGCCGGCTCGACCGTCACCAGCCCCTCGATGAGCACGCTACCTGGGGCTCCCAATGTCGGATACGGCGAAGGACAGGGTCTGTTCGTGACCAGGGTTGACCACGGCATGACGAGCTCGGCATCCTCGTTCGGCACGCTACCGGCAGGTGTCGAGGTCGGCACAGTCGCCGCACAGAACCCGGTCATGTCCGTCGACGGTGCCAGCTCAATCCCGGGCCCGATCCTGGCGGTCTCATCGCCGGCCAACCGACCAGCGGGTGCAGAGTTCGTCACCGGCGGCGGACCGATGCAGGTGATGAGTGGAACTCAGTCCCAGTCGTCGGCCCCGAGCGTCGGCTTGGGTTGATCGGGCCGATCGGTATCCCGCCCGACGCAGTCGGTGGGTGAGACGCACCTCGGGAACGACGATCGCGCATCGTCCACCTGCGTCCTCCCTGAGCGTCGGGCGGGGGCCATTTCCCGTGGAATCCGGATTTCCCGCTCGAGTCGCGGCCTTACCGCCTCGAATCGCTCGATCCACCTGATCGACTTGATCAGTTGCGGCCTGACTGCTATAGTCCCGTTCCTCACGGAGGATCCTGGACTCAGGCAAGCCCGGCGGAGCCAAGGCGCCAGTTCGAGAGTCGGATAACGTACACCACAATTCGGTGCTGCATAACAGGACAACGGGCCCCCAGGCACCTCGGGTGACCTGGTAGCTCGCTCAGTGTCTCCCGTTAACGACTCGGGATCTGACCAGCAGGCTTGAGTTTCACAGGATGGCGAGTCATTGTGGCGGTTCCGATCCAGTCGCGTTCGTGGTTAGCGATATCATCGATGACGCGTCGTGGTGCGTGTGCTTCCCGCCGCGTGTTGGCGCGGGCCCTGAATGTCGAGCGGTTCGAGGAACGGTGGCTCCTCAGCGCGATCGGGGCCGCGTCGGATCCGCCGGGGAATGGGCCAGTCGTTGTCGCATCACTCATGCCGTCCTTCGTGACTCAGATTTCGGCGATCGCGCCGGCGACTCCGCCTACCGCGGACGGCACTGAAGAAATCACACGGGTTGACGGCCGAATTGACTCCGGGCTGGCCGGCCTCGCAACGCTCACCGCGCCGGCTTCTCTCCAGCCGGATGACCGGGTCGTTCCCCTGGTCGGAACTCTGAACGCCGGTGAGTTGACTCGTTCGCTGGACATGGCCCCGGGCTTTTCCGATGCGGTCGATCTCGCGATCGAGAGGGTATTCACCGTACCCGGAACCGGTCTGCCGACGTCACCCGCGGTCGGAGGCGACGACTCAGGGACCAACGCATCCGGCGCCACTGCCGGTGCGGGCGCGATTGGCGCGGCCGTCGCAGCGAACGCGGAGTTCTCGAGAATCGCAGAGCTCGCACCGACCTGGACCGCAGTCGGTCCTCAAATTAAGGTATCCCCGGCTAGCCCACCCGTCGATTTCCCGGGCCCCATGGTCGCGGCCGCCACATCGTTCGGCGGCTCCGGCGGCATCACGGTCGCCACCGAGCGGGCGGACGGGTGGTCTCTGGCCGATGGTTCCTCGGGCGTTCCGGTCCCGCTGTCTCCGCTCGCCGGTCCGCTGCCGCCGCCGAGTGTGGTTGCAATTCTCGCCATGGGCATCAACGGCCAGGCAAACATCACCTTCAGTGCGGTCGGAGGCGGCAATGGATTGTCGGTCGCCGTGCCTGCCATGATCGGTGCAGAGGCCAGCGGTTCTGTATTCCTGTGGACTGGTGCGAACGACGCCACGATCCAGGCATCGCTGCCGGCTCCTGCCATCACGACATCCGGGGGATTCCTCCTGGCTCCGCTCCTCGCCAAGACAGGGGACGTCTCTCTCAGAATCGCGGCAAGCGGGGCGATCGCTCCGGGAGGAGCGGCCAACTCGGGTAATGCGGCCACCGTGGTCGAAGTCGGAGGCGCGTACCCTATCCCATTCGGACCAAGCCGATCCATCGGTAGGGCGTGCCGCGCGTCCGCCAGGGATTGCACCCCGGCTCTCGGCGGGAGGGGGCTCGCGGCCATGCTGATCAACCGCGATCTTCATGACTGGCGAAACCCAGATGTCGTTGACACGTTTCAGCCTGACCCGCGACCCACGATGGCCGCAGCCAGTCCGCTCGTGTCGGTGGATCCGGCGCCGCAGCAACTGGGGCTCATGACCGATTTCAGGCCATTTGATCGGCTTGCCATGGAGCAGACGATCGACCGGTTCCTCGGACAACTCGAGTTCCTCGGCGTTGGGCTGTCCTCGCTTCAGGAGTCGATCGACGTGGCCGCCGAACTGCTGGCCATGGCCGTTGCCCTCACCGCCTGGTTGGTCGTCCCCAGGATACTGAGGCGTACTACCGCTGCGAGAGCACCGGAGGCCTACGACGATGCGACCTCTCTCGACGGAATCTCCGGCCTGGCCGGCGGCACGAGTACGGAGTCATCATGAACGACGCTCTGGACACTCTTCTCGAGCGGTTGACCCGGGGCGAAATGGAAGCCGCCGGAGAAGTCTACCGGACGTTCGAGCCGGTGCTTCGCGTGATGGTACGGCGGCGGCTGTCCCCGCGGTTGCGCGCCAAGTTCGATTCGAAGGACGTCGTGCAGTCGGCGTGGGCGGACGTCCTCCGGGGCTTCCGCGCCGAAGGCTGGCGGTTCAGCGATCGGGAGCACCTGCGGGCATACCTCGCCCGAGTCACGTACAACCACCTGGTCAATAGCTGTCGCCGGCATACTCTCATGATGGAGCACGAGCAACCGCTTTCCGACGTCGAGCAGCCCGGCCTGCCTCCATCGGCCCAGCCTCGCCCCAGCGAGCTGGCCCAGGCTGACGAGCTCTGGGAGCTGCTTGTGGGTCTTTGTCCCCCGGCTCATCGCAAGTTACTGCAACTTAAACGGCAGGGCTTTGCACTCGCTGAGATCGCCGCCCAGACCGGACTGCACGAGAGCAGTGTGCGCCGCATCGTGTACGACCTGGCGCGGCGTCTGGCCGCCGTTCGGGGCGACATCTCTGCCCCGTCTCCCTCGTAGGCTGGCGGCACCCGACATGAGTTCTCTCCTTCACGGCCTGCTAGGCGATTCGTCTTGGCTCCTGGACCCTGGGTCCCCCGGGATCCAACGCGGTCCCGGCGCCGGTCCCACGCCTGGTTCCGGCGCCGGCTCGCTGGCGACAGAGCTCGTTGAGGAGATGGTGGCCGCGTGGCGACGGGGCGAGCCCCTCCTGGCCGAGGCGTTTCTCGACCGCCATCCCGAGCTGAGCACCGAGTCGGCCCTGCGGCTGATCCATGAGGAAGTTTGCCTGCGTCAAGAGGCGGGTCTCAAGGTCGTCACGGCCGAGCTGGTCAATCGATTCCCGCAGTGGCGGGCGCAGCTGGAGTTGTTGCTCGACTGCCAGCGTTTGATGCAGCCGAAGCAGGCAGCAGACGCCCCTGCGGCGGTCGGCGATGTACTGGGCGAGTTTCGGCTGGTCGCTGAGCTCGGCCACGGTGCGTCCGGACCGATCTTCCTCGCCTTGCAGAATTCCCTGGCCGCCCGGCCCGTCGTCCTCAAGGTGATTACCTGCGCAGGACGAGCATCTCACGCTGGCTCGGCTGCAGCACATGAACATCGTGCCTCTCTACTCCGAACAGGTGATCCCGGCGCGTAACCGGCGGATCCTCTGCATGCCGTACCTGGGCGGCGCGACCCTGGCCGGGCTGCTCGAGCTGTTGCGCAATAGTCCCCCGCCGGATCGCTCAGGGAAGCAATTGATCGAGGCGCTCGACCGGATCCAGGCGGCAGTACCGGTGAGCTTCCGCCACCAGGGGCCATATCGCGGGACACTGGCGCGGTCGGGGTACGTCCAGGCCGTCGCCTGGATCGGCGCCTGCCTGGCCGACGGCCTTCAGTACGCCCATGACCGGGGCCTGGTGCACATGGACATCAAGCCCTCCAATGTGCTGTTGACCGGCGATGGCCAGCCGATGCTCCTCGATTTCCACCTGGCCCGCGAAGCGATCGATCCCGCCGATCCGCTCCCGCGCGGCCTCGGCGGAACGACGGGTTATGCTTCGCCCGAGCAGCAGGCGGCCATGGCCTCGATCCGTCAAGGCCGGCCGATCCGCGTTCCCGTGGATGGCCGGTCTGACATCTATTCGTTGGGCGTGCTGCTCCACGAGGCGCTGGGAGGTGTTAAGCCGGGGCGGGGCACGTCTGGCGCCCGCGTGCCGCTCCATCGTCTCAATCCCGAAGTCTCCACCGGTCTGTCGGACATCATCCACAATTGCCTGAACGCCGACCCGGGCAATCGTTACGCGCAAGCATCAGCCCTGGCGAGCGACCTGCGGCGGCACCTGAATCACCTGCCGCTGGTGGGCGTACCCAACCGCAGTTGGACCGAACGCTGGCGGAAATGGCGTCAGCGGCGGCCGTCGGCCCTGGCGCGCCAGGTAGTTCTCCTCCTGGCGGCCTGCGGTGCCATCGCGGCGGCCGCGCTCCTGGCGGGTGCCTATCGCCAGCGGGTCCACGATTTGAATGACGCACTCGAGAAGAGCCGCAGCCATCTGGCGGGCAAGCGATTCACCGAGGCTGAGGCGACCCTGAACCACGCTCTGACCATGGCCGGTCACACGCTGGCATTTGAAGACTGGCGGCGGCTGTACCGGGCGGAGCTGCTGGTGATCCTCCGGCATCGCAAGGCGGCCGAGCTTCACGAGCTCGCGGATCTGGTCCGGTTTCGTTACGGCCTGGCACCCCAACCCTCCGAGGTGTCGCGCTCGCTACTCGAGCGCGGACGCGCCATCTGGGAGGCCCGTACTCTGCTCCTGGCACCAATCCCCGGACGAAGTGAACCCTCGCTCGAGCAAATGATCCGGACCGACCTGCTCGATATCATCACAGTCCGGGCCGATCTCCGTGTCCGCCTGGCCCCCGCTGCCGACGCCGCCAGGGTTCGCGGCGAGGCGCTCGCCGAGCTCGACGAAGCGGCGGCCATGCTGGGCTCGGGTCCCGCGCTGCAACGGGTCCGTCGCGCCCTGGGCAAAACGCTCGGACGAACGGCCCCCTCGGAGGCGACCGAGACCGTGTCGCGGGAGCCTCGCACGGCCTGGGAGCACTGCGACCTGGGTTGCGCGTTTCTCCGCGAAGGCGAGCACGCCCTCGCCGCCCGGCAGTTCCAGCAGGCGATCGACCTCCAGCCGAGGGACTTCTGGCCGAACTTCTACCAGGGACTCTGCAGCTACAAACTCGGCCGGTTCGAAGACGCCCTCACGGCCTTTCGCGTCTGCATCGCACTGGCCCAGAATCCCGCGGAGTGCTACTTCAACCGGGCACTGACCTACGAGGCGCTCGGACGCACCGATCAGGCCCTGCTCGATTACACGCGAGCACTCCACTGCGATGATCACCTCACGGGAGCCGCCCTCAACCGGGGCATCCTCCGCTACAAGGCGGGGCGTTATTCCGAGGCCAAGGCCGATTTCGGCCGGGCGCTGGCCACGGCCTCGGGACGCGAGCTTCGCGGCCTGATCCAATACAACCGGGCACTGGTGGAACTCGCGAGCAACAATCGCTCCGCTGCCCTCGCCGCGCTCGAGATCGCGAAGGACTCCGGGCACGCGCCGGCGCGCGACCTCTATGATCGCCTTGAAGTGACCGACAAAGCTGTGGATTGATGGCTCCTGGGCTCATTGGCGTCCCGTCAGGAACCGATGACGCACCTTGTTTCCGCCGAATCCGTCGTGGCGAGCTGCGCCGCTCCTTGTCAACGCGTTGTCGTCGCCGTTGGATCACGGGACGCCGCGTCAAGACTCTCGCTCCAGTAGCACGGGTGGGAGTCGAACCCACAGACATCAGACTCTCAGCCTGACCGCTATACCAGTTCGCGTACCGTGCCGTCGCATCCTGCCGCATTGACTCCGAATTCGGACCGTCCCACATCCGACATCACGCCGAGTTGCGGGCCCGGGAGTCGAACCACGGCCTCCGAGTTTATGAGACTCGGCTGAGCGCCGGCCCGCCCGCAATGGATTCTCAGGCCCCGGTACCGAGCCGGGCGGCCGGCCTTATGAGAGCCGGCGGGGCACCTGCCACGCCTGAGCGATCTCGAAGTCGAGCAGCCCCGAGGGGATTCGAACCCCCTTCTCCACCTTGAGAGGGTGGTGTCCTTGCCAGTAGACGACGGGGCCATGGAGAGTCAGTGGGTGGTGGAGGAGTCGAACCTCTCGCCCTTCGCCTCACATCTTGATGGCAACGGTTTTACAGGCCGCCGTGAGGAACACCACCCTCGATCCGCGATGGCACGAGCGGGAGTCGAACCCGCAGGTCTCCAAGGTTTGAGCTTGGCCGCTTTGCCGGTTTGCGTACCGTGCCGGTTTCGGTTCTCCCTGACCTCGAGTCTCAGCGCCCCCGATGGGATTTGAACCCACGATCTCCACCTTGACAGGGTGGCGAGCACTCCGGGCTGCTCCGCGAGGGCCTTCATCGCGCCGGCCGGTCCGCCGACGATGGCTCAGGAGGGATTCGAACCCTCAGCATCTCTCATTCTGAGTGAGAGTGGTCTACCGCTTGCCTACCGAGCCGCAAGTTGCTCCTGTCGCGTCCTCCGCTTGATCGATCGGGGCCGAGCGGATTGCCCAGGGTGGGATTCGAACCCACAGGCGCCCGGGTTTAAACCGGGCCGCTCGGCCGGTTGGCGTACCTGGGCGTTGGCCTCATCGCGCGGGCAAATCGCGCCGATCCGCCGGAGCGGAAGCCGTAGGACTCGAACCCACAAGCGGATTGCGCCGCCACCTGTTTTGAAGACAGGCCCCTGATCCGGCCGGTTGGCTTCCGTCGATCGGTCCTGGAGCCTCGATGGCTTCGAGATCCGGGGGCTGGAATCGAACCAGCGGCCTCCACGTTCAGAGCGTGGCGTCACTACCAGCAGCAACTGCCCCGGAGTCAAGTGATTCACCGATTCGGGAAGGAGGATTCGAACCTCCACCGCCTGATTCAAAGTCAGGGAGCCTGCCGGTTAGCCGATTCCCGAGAGCGTCCTGCGGGAGTCGAACCCGCTTGTCGGACTTGGGAAGCCCGTGCCTGGCCGATCGGCCAAGGACGCTTTCTCACAAATGGTCAGTAGTCAGTGGTAAACGTAGCACTCGAGTGCGGGATCGGGGATTTGAACCCCGGTCGCCTGGTTGGAAGCCAGGAGTCTTGCCACTGGACCAATCCCGCGAATTCGTCCGAGCCACCGTCGAGGCCCGAGCGGAAGGAGAGGGAGTTGAACCCTCAAGGCTCATCGCTCGCCCGAGTTCGAGTCGGGTGCCGTCGCCGATCGGCTTGCCCTTCCGTTGATCGAGGTCACTCCGTCCTGAAACGTCATAAGTCTCGATTCCGCCTTGACCAATGACTGATGACCAATGACTGATGGCAAAAGGAGCACCGGCGGGAGGATTCGAACCTCCAATCGTCGCCTTAACAGGGCGATGCCTTACCATTCGGCTACACCGGTAATTCGAAGCGTTCTTGCTCGTCCCAGTCGGGATGGCCGGATTTGAACCGGCGATTTCCTGCTCCCGAGGCAGGCGGATTAGGCCAGGCTTTCCCACATCCCGGATCAAGTGCCCAGCGGGAGTCGAACCCGCACATCCGCCTTGGCAAGGCGGTAGGCTGCCACTACATCATGGGCACCCATCAAATGCATCCGAATTGTCAAAGAGACCGAGAGCACCGGGTGGGACTCGAACCCACGTCGCCGCATTACGGGTGCGGTGTCTTCGCCGCTAGACGACCAGTGCAGACCGATTGAGCATCGACTCGAATGGGACCAGAGGGGCTCGAACCCTCACCCACCTGGTTAAGAGACACAGGGACGGACGCTGCAACTCCCGGCCGCTCCTGGACTTACGGAACGCCGCTTTCTTCGTTGCCGTGAGCGTTGCCGCGCCGACGTGAATCTGCCTGTCAGACGCGGACCCTCAGAGGAATGTTCGCGCGAAATTCTTGTCGCGAGCCATTTCCTTTGTTCAGGCGCACGCTACGATACCTAGCAACGCTCTTTTCAATTCGATGTCGGCGCAAGCGAGATCCATAACCGGAGCGTCCTTCGAGGCCGCAGGCGATGGGTCTTGCAACGCGGGTCCAGATTCAGCGGCCGGGACCCATTCCGAAGCGTGTGTGATCTCTCCCCGGAGCGTCCTTCGAGGCCGCAGGCGAGAGCACTATACTAGGAATACCCCAGACTGACTAATCAGCCGGCGTGCACGGTTTGAACCTTCAACGGTTCGCCATGCGCGCCGGCTTTTTTTTGGTCTGGAGGTTTCCGACGTGAGCACACAACCAGAAACGCGGCCGCTGCTGGGCGGCCGGGAAGCGGCTGCATTCGTCGGCGTGTCCGTGCCGACCTGGCGGCGCTGGGCGGACGGCGGCATCGCGCCAGCCGGGATGAAAATCGGGGGCCTGAGGAGATGGTCCCGGTCGGAACTGGAGATTTGGGTTCGGAGCGGTTGCCCTCGTCAGCGACCAATCAAACAGACGAGGACCCGACGTGAAACACCGGCGACGACTGAGGTCTGAGGACCGGGAGTACCTGGACCTCGTCCGGCGGCTGTTCCTGCTGGAGCCGGCGGACCCGGCGATTGTGGACCAGGCTTACCGGTCGGTCCGGGACGAGCCGGACGTGCCGCGGCCGGCCGGCCGGCCGACCTATGGACTGACCCGGCGCGGAAGCGTGGTTGAGCTCCCTCGTCGTCCCGGCGCGGAGCGGAACGATCCGGTGCGATCGGTGACCGGTCCCGGCTGGCCGGCCTGGTTCCCGGTCCGGCGGACCGACCCGCTCGTCGAATCCGCACGAGGACCACGACGAGCAACCGGACGACGCGGCGACGGCACGCCGCAAGACACACCCGAAACAGAAACGCCGCGGGAGGGGACCGCGGCGTTTCCGGACGTTGATTGAATCGAACGGCTGACTTTCGAGGACCCATCCAATGGCACGTCTGAGAGATTATATCCGCGGGGGGCAGGTAAACAAACTGCGCGCCGCGGCACAGGCGGAACGCGAACCCTTGCCGGTCGGGAAGCACCGGGTGGAGCTGGTCAACGGCGTGCTCGTCGAGACCGCCGACGAGGACGTGGTGGAGCTCGAATGGAAGGTCGAGTCGGGCGACCATGCCGGGCGACGCATCTTCCAGAAACTGAAGCTGGCCGGGCCGGCGCTGGCTTACAGCGTTGTCGACCTGGACCTGATCGGCGTTTCGATCGAGGCGCTGGACTCCCGGAAGTTGACGAAGCTGCCGGCCGATTCGCGCCGACCCGGTGACCGGTTCAGGGCGCCGGTCCCGGTCGGGATCGTTGTCGGCGTCTTGATCGGCCACTGGTCCGGCACGGACGGCCGACTGCGCCATCGGGTCGAACGGCTGGTCAAGGTACTCAAACCCGCGCCCGATCTGTCCGAGTTCGAGCTTGAACCGCCGTCCGGCACCGCGTCCGGGACCGGGCCCGCGGCTGGTCCGATGATCGAGACCGCGACCGGGACCGCCGGGCCGGTCCAGGACCAGGGCGGTGACGCGGACGAGGACGGGGACGAGGACTATCCCGGCGTGCAATGGGATGAGGGCCCTGATGATGGCTCCGTCCCGTTCTGACCTCGTCGGCGTGGTCGGTTTCCTGGCATTCGGCAAGGACGGCGGATTAACGCTGGTCCGGCCCGACCTCGTCCACGCGGCGTGTTGTCGGGCCGACCGCCGGTTCGCCAGGACCGGGCTGTATCAGTCCGCGCTCGTGTTCCCGGACCCGGCATTCCGAAAACACTTCCAGGTATACCGCCGCAAGGACTGGACCGGTCCGTGCGGCACACTGCGGTTATTCTGGGACGCGGACAGGGACGGTGACGTGGCTGCGGCGCTGGCCGACACCCGGCGGCTGGCATCGTACCTGATCGATCGCTACGGGCTGGACGAGGACTTGGTCCTCGTCGGGCTGTCCGGCTCGAAGGGTTATCACGTCGAGATTCCATTCGGTCCGATCGGGCCGGCCGACCACGTACCGGCGACGGTCCGGCGGTTGTGTCGGTCCGTCGCGGACGCGGTCGGGATCGCCACGTTCGACGCCGGGAATTACGACCGGACCCGGCTGTGGCGCTGCTGGAATTCGCGGCACGAGCGGAGCGGCCGGTTCAAGCGCCGGCTGCGTCTGGACGAGCTGCTGTACCTGGACCACGACCGACATGCTGAGCTGTGCCACGAACCGCTGGCGTTCGACCCGCCGGACCCGGTCCTCTCGTCTCTGCTGGACCAGGACTGGTCCAGGGCGCTGTCGGCGGCGCAGGCTGACCGCCAACACACACCCACCGAAGTTGCACGGCACCGCGGCGGCACGCTGACGGACGCGGCGTCGTGGTTCCTGATGGGTAAGGCAACTCAACCGGGACGGCACGACGGCTGTATCCACGCCGCGGCTGTCCTCGCACGGTCCGGCTGTCCCAAGGGTCTGGCGTTCGACCTCCTGTTCCGTGCGGCCGATGCGTGCGGCATGGTCCGAGACTACGACCGCCGGGACGTGCTGCGCACCATCGAAAACGGCTGGCGCCGCGGCCGGGACGAGCTGGACAGGTTGACCCGAGAGGACGAGGACGATGATTCGTTTCAGTGAACTGCTGCGCGACTATCGCCAGACGGTGACATCCGGCAAGCGACCGCTGTCGTGGTCCGCCGGGCCGCTGTTCGAGCACCTGGTCCTCGCACCGCGCCGGGTGCTGGTGCTGGCCGGACCGCCGGGGATCGGCAAGACGACGCTGGCAATGGCCTGGATCACCGAAGGACTGATTCAGAACCCGGACCTGTCCTGCTACGTCGCCAATATCGAAATGGAACCGGCTGAGCTGGTCCACAAAATGGTGTCGTGGCGAGCACAGATTGACCTCACGTCGCTTCGACTAAACGCTGTCCTACCGCGGCACGCGGACCGGCTGGACGCGGCACTCAAGACGCTGGCGGAGATCGGGGATCGGCTGTTCTTCGCGGAACCGCCGTTTGGGTTCGGCGAGATCGTGGACGAGGTGGAAGATACCGGCGCCCGGCTCGTCTGCGTTGACTACATCCAGCGCTTGCCGGCTGACCCGGACTTGGTTCCGCACAGTGACGAGCGGACCAGGCTCGAGGGATTGATGGCTGCGTGCCGAGCCCTCGCAAGGACGGACCGCTGTGTCCTCGTCCTGTCGGCTGTCGGCCGGTCCCGGAACGGCAAGGGACAGGTTGGTTATGGCGAGCACCTGAGTTACGCGAACCTGCGCGGCTCGTCCGAGCTGGAGTTCGCGCCGGACGACGTGGCGATCCTGGTTCGAGCGGACGACGCGGGCCGAAGCGCCGATACCTGGACGCTGACTCTGAAGCACGAGAAATGCCGGCATGGGCCGACCGTCGATAAGACGCTGCTGTTCCATCGGTCGGTCCAGACGTTCATTGAAGCACCCACCGAAGATGCACCGCCGAGCCTGGACGACGAGTTGCGTCGGGACTTCCAGGACGACGAGGCATTCTGATGGCTGACCCGAGCGTCAACGGCCGATCACGCACGGCGACACGGCGGCGCAGGGTGGTGGCGCGCCGGTTCGAACTGGTGAACGCGTTCTGGGACGAGGGGACGGCACGGACCCTGTCCAGGACCGACGCGCTCGTCTGGCTGGCGCTGTGGCGGCACGCGAGGCCGGACCGGACGGTGTGTCTGTCGTTCGGCACGCTGGCCGGGATGGTCGGGACGTGTCGCCAGACCGCGATCCGGTCGGTCTGCCGGCTGAGGACGGCGCGGCTGCTCAAACGCGTCGACCGCGGCGGACCGGACCGGGGGCCGAACACTTACAGGCTGCTCTCGCACGACCCGACGAGGACGGCCGAATCGGGACCGTAGGGTAGTGGCGCCGGCGCCACCAAGGTAGTGGCGCCGGCGTGCTCGAGGTAGTGGCGCCAGTGTTACCCATACAGAACGTCTCTTTCAGAGACGGTCAGAAGAGCGGACGGCGTCCCGCTCTGTCGAGCGGACCGGCGTCCGCCCGGTCCCGTTCCAGGACCCGGTCCAGTCCGGTCGGGCCCGATCGGGCCGGGACGTGCAACTTCGGGGGGGATGGGAACCTCTTATCCGGATCACAAATAGTCCAATGGCACGACGACACCGGCCGGCGTCCGGTCAGTTGACGTTCCCGTTCCTGGTCCTCGTCGGTCCGGACCCGGCCGGACGGGGTGTGAGCGCGACGGACACCGCGGCCGGGATCGCGGACTCCGGGCCGGCCGGATCGGGTAGTGGCGCGGCGGACACCGCCGCTGCTGCCGGGGACGTGGCCGTAATGGCGTCCAGGACGCGCCAGGAACGCGTCCCGGCGGCACGGTTCAACCGTCCGTCCTGGCGGCGGCGACGCGCCAGGGACGAAATACGGCCGTCTGGTGACCGCCGGGACCGGACCGTGGACCGGTGGATCCGGCGCGGCGCGGCCTGCGTGCTGTGCGGCCACTGGCCGGCGCCTCACGATCGGCCGATCCTGGGACGGCTGGTCCTCGTCTGCGCGTCGTGCGAACGGCGACCCGACACCGGGACCCGGCTGGACGAGGTGGTTCGAGAGGACTGGAGCCGGGACCGCCAGGGGGTTGACGTAGTGCCTATGAATCGGCACAATGGGAGTGATTCATAGGCACTACGGGGACGGGACGATGTTCGTGAGATGGAAGCGGCGGCAACGGACCCGGAAACATCGGCCGACCGGCGAGTGGGTGAGGACGGCGGTCCTCGTCCGGTCCGTCCGCACCGAATCGGGGCCCCGACATCGGCACGTCTGCTACCTGGGATCGATCGACGAGGGGCGCGAGCAGGAACACGGGCCGCGGACCTGGTTCTGGCGTGCTGCCGATTCGAGCCTGGACCGTGCCGGGATCGCTGGAGCGGAGCGAACGCGGATCGTGGCTGTCCTGAAAGCTGTCGTGCCCAAGCCCGATGAGAAGAGTCGGAAGCAAGCGGAACGTGAGATGAAACGGCTGACGGATCAAATCAAGAGAGGACGTTGAAATGGCGAGTGTCTTCCGGAAGATCGTGACGCGTCCGCTGCCGGCCGGCGCGACGGTGAGCAAGACCAGGGGCAAGCAGACGGCACGCTGGACCGGCCGGGACGGCAAGACGAGGACGGCCGAAGCGTTCGAGCGCGATGGTTCCGTGTTCGTCCGGGAGGAATCTTCAACCTGGTTCGCACGCTACCGGGACGGCGGCAATGTCGTGGTCGAAGTGGCGACCGGCTGCAAGGACGAGGGGGCGGCGCGGGCGGCGCTGGCCGACCTGGTCCGGCAAGCGGAGCGGATCCGGGCCGGTGTGCTCACACACGCCGAAGATGCACGCGCCCGCGAACTGCAACGGCCGTTCTCGGACCACGTCCAAGACTACCTGGACGCGCACCGCGGCACGGCGGAGCGCCGCGCCGACCTCAGACGCTACCTGGACAAGCTGGCCGTGGCGCTGTCGTGGCGGCGGCTAGTCGACGTGGATCGCTCGAGCCTGGAACGCTGGCTGACCGCCGAACTGCGGTCGGGCCGGTCGGCGCGGAGCGTGAACGCGTACCGGGACGCGGCGCTGTCGCTCTGCAACTGGCTGGTCCGGTCGGGACGGTTGACGGCGAACCCGTTTAATGGCCTGTCGAAAGCGAACCAGGACGCGGACCGGCGGCACGTCCGGCGGGCGATCACACCGGACGAATTCGATCGGCTCGTTCGTGCCGCACGGGAACGGCCGGTCCAGGGCTTCGAACTGTCCCGGCGTGGCGTGAATCGCGGCACGCGTGCCAAGCAACTGAAACCGGCCGTCCGCGCCCGTCTGGAGCGCTTGGGGGAGGAACGCGGACTCATCTACCTGGTCCTCGCCACGACCGGACTTCGCCGTGGCGAGTTGCAACGGTTGTCGGTCGGGGACCTCGAACTGGACGGTCCTCGTCCGTGCGTTCGGCTGCAAGCGGCGACGACGAAGAACAGACGGGCCGACACGGTCCCGTTGCGTCAGGACGTGGCCGATAAGCTGCGTGGCTGGACCACGGGGAAGGGGCCCGACGAGCGTGTGTTCCGCGTTCGTAAAGACCTCGTCAACGTCCTGGACCTGGACCTGGCGGCGGCGGGGATCGCCAAGACCGACGAGCGCGGGCGGATCGTGGATGTGCACAGTCTGAGGATGACGTTCGGGACGTGGCTGGCGCGGGCCGGCGTTCCACTCACGACCGCACAGAAGTTGATGCGGCATTCCGATCCGAAGCTGACGGCGAATGTCTACACGGACGCGGCGCTGCTGGACCTGCAGGGCGCGGTTGACGCGTTGCCGTTGCCGGCCGACGAGCGGACCACGACCCGGACGAAGCGACCGGCGATCGCGGGCTGACGCTATAATCGCACGGAGGATCGGGCCGTGGACGACGCGGCGAATTCATCGGCCGGCGACCGCCGATGATCGCATGCTCTGGAGAGATGGCCATGCCCGGAGAACGAAGTGGTCCCGAGCTCCATGAAGACCTGGCACTGGCCGTGGCCCGCGGCGTCCCCCTGGTGCGATGGGCCAAGCAGAATGGGATCCCCGAGCGGACCGCCAGGGATTGGGCGAGCAAGCCCGAGTTCAAGGCGTCGGTTGCCGGCTTCCGGCGAGAGATCGTGAGTCGGACCGTCGGCAAGCTAGTGGCCCATACGACCGCGGCCGCGGCGGAGATCGCGAAGCTGATGAGGCATGCGACGGACGACCGCACGAGGCTGGCCGCGGCCCGCACCATCCTGGAACAGTCGGTTGCACTGACGACCCATCATGACCTCGAACAGAGGCTCGACGAATTGGAGGGGAGAGTCCATGGGAAGTCCTGAACTGAGGAGCCTCGCTGAAATCGCCGCTGCGGAATACTGGCCGATCCCTCCCGAACTCATCGACAAGGCGATCCGCGTACTGAAGGAAATAGCCGATGACCCGGCGAAAAGCCCCCGGGATCGGCGGCGGGCCCGTCGCACGCTGGCCGGCATCGATCGGACCGCGGAGCAACACGAGCGATTGAAGGCCCGACTGGCCGAGCTCGAGCGGCGGGCCGCGCAGGGGGACTGACCGTGAGCCTGAAATCGAGGATCGATCGCCTGGCCGTAATCTTTTCGCGGCGGTATGGAGGCGGGAGCGGCGGATTCGACAATGATCAGGAGTTGATCCGCTGGGCGGTGCGCGGCGGGCGGGCGAACCTGCGGGCGTTCTGGGCGGAGTCCGGACTGCCGGCGGGAGAGCTGGCGGAGCTCGAGCGCGTGGCGGAGCGGCATGGGCTTCAGGACGGGCCAAGCTCCCCGGTCTGGGAGGGTCCGCCGTGAGCTTGGCATCGAGGGTCGGCCGGCTGGAACGGGCCGCGGACGGCGACGACGAGGCGCGGCGGGTGGTCGTCTGGCACAGCCCAAACTATAGCGAATCCTGGGTCGAGCGGGGTGAAGAGATCATCAACTTCCACGTCAGGACCGACGGGCCGGGCGAGGACCCGCCGCATGGGGTCGAAGTCGGGAGGACGATCGCTCCGCAACCTCACCACGGATTCGACCCGCTCCGGTACCTCACCGCGGAGATGCGGGCGATGCTCCGTCCCGGCGACTTGATCACCACGTTCGAAGTCGGCCCGATGGACCGCCGCAACCCGCATTTGCAAATGCACATCCCTCCGTGGAAGCGACGGCCGTGGCGGCTGGACTCGAGCGGGCGGTCCTATGAGCTGCTGGACGAGGACGGCACCTGGCACCGCCACGAATTCGACCGCTGACCGGTCGGCATTCAGACATAAACGACCGCCGTTCGTTGCCGTGAGCGTTGCTGCGCCGCATAGGCAACGGTGACAAAAGCTGATCACAGACGATCAGTCCTGGACAAGTTGCCTGAACGGCGTTTGACCCTTGATTTTCAGGGGTTTGCTCGATTTCCGGGCAATGGGACCAGAGGGGCTCGAACCCTCACCCACCTGGTTAAGAGCCAGGCGCTCTGCCGCTAGAGCTTTGGTCCCGCGATCTCGCTGCCGAGTCGGCCCGGAAGGAGTCGAACCTTCGTCTTCCGGTTATCAGCCGAATGCTCTGGACCGTTGAGCTACGGGCCGAATCAGGATTGCCGCGGTTGTCGGCGCCGGGGGAGTCGAACCCCTCCTCGCTCCCTTATAAGGGGAGCGCTCTGCCGCTGAGCTAGGCGCCATTGGGGCCGGAGGGACTTGAACCCCCACCTCCCGGCTTAAAAGGCCGATATGCTGCCGTTACACCACGACCCCGGTTCTCCTCATCCCGGGGTATGCGTTTACACCGCGCCGACATCTCGATCGCCTCCATCATCTGCACGAGTGGTCTGACGAATGTCGTGGAATCAGGGCGGCCGGATTCGAACCGGCGATCTCAAGCTCCCCGAGCTTGCGGATTAGCCAGGCTTTCCCACGCCCTGGTCAGATCGGGCCGGTGCCCGGGTCGGGCGGACGACTTCTCCGCCGCGGGTCTTCGGCCGCCAAAGCAAAAGGCCCGGTCGTTGTGACACCGGGCCTTGAAACTCCACGAGGGGGTTCGCGACGGGCCGCGTGTCAACGGCGCTGGACATCAAGCGGACGCGGACTCGCCGGACAACCGCAGTGCGGCCTGGCGGATAGGGCGATCCGGTCTTGTATCGGACACACGCCGTACATCGCAGTCCCGCCTTCTCTGGAGGATCCTAGGTCGGTTCGATGGATCGCGACGTCCGATGATCCTCGGCCCCGCTGGCCGTCACCGTCGCGTCCTGTACCAGATGGACGCCCACCTCCCTCGGGATGTTCGCGCGCGTCCTGGATTTTTTCCGAAATCGCGTCGGCGCGATCGCTCAGTCGCTGATCTCGATGCGTGCGCGATAGCCCTGGAGGGCGGGGAGGGTCTCGAGAGAGCGGCGGACGGATCGCCGGAGCCAGAACCGGCTCGGCTGGGCGCTGATGACCACGTTTCGGCCGGTGATCTGGACGTCGTACGAGCGGACCTTGTCCCCTAGCGTCGCGCGGATCTGGCGCTCGATGCGGCGCCTGGCGACGAGGTCGGGGTCCAGATCCGAATCCGCGTCGGGACCGCGTTTGGGCTTGCTGTCATCCGACCGGGGCGTCTCGCGCCGAGGCGGCAGGGGCGCCGGTTGCAATCCGAACAGTCGGCCCAGGACGCCGGTCCCGCGACGAGGTGCCGGACGGGGACTGATGGGCTCGTCGTCGGGCTCGATGCGCGTCGGGCTCGTACCGCCGTTCGGCCGGCCGTTCGATGCGCGGGGACGTGCTCCGCGCCCGGCATCTTTCGAGTCCTTCGACAACTCCTCGTCGAGCGGCTCCACCGTCAGGGGGATCGTCTCCCCGGGCGGCGTGGCCGTCAATGCTCCGGATCGCGACATCACGGCGGGGTTCGAAGCTCCCCGGGGCATCGAGCGACCCGAAAGCGGCGACAAGGCGTCAAGCGACGGTGACGATGAGCCCTCGGTCAGGGGGAAGCCGGACGAATCCAGGGGTGACCGGGCTGGAGGAAACTGCGATGGGAGCGGCAGTGCGTCCAGCGGGGGAGAAACCCCGGGATTCCCCGTTCGGCCCGGCCCGGCGAGCGGCGGGCGGTATGCGGCCGAAGGGCGCGATGCCGGCGCGGTGATCCCCGGGATCGCCAGCATCGGCCTGACATCCGCCCTGGGGAGAGTCGGCCGGGCCGCGTTCGGCTGGGCCGATGCCGCCGGTTTCGGCGTCGCCGCCTTCGGGGTGGCGGGGGTCGACGCGGGTTCTGGCTGGTTGGTTTCGGTTGCGCTCGCCCTGGGCGGCTCGAGCGGCGGCGGTTCGAGCGGCGGCGGCTCCTGGGCCGCGGCCAGGCCCGCAATGGCGAGGATGAAACACAGCGACCGCACCGTCACCGTCACGAACCTGGACATCTCGGGGCTCTCGTCTCGATTGGAGTCACGACGCGTGGGGAACGAACGCGTCAACTCGTTAGATCGGCAGACGCGACCCGGTGAGATCCTCCTTTTTTCGCGATCAGCCGTTTCCGTGTTCGATTGGCGCGGGATCATCGGATAGAATGGAAGCCTTCGCGGCGTTGGGAATCAGTCGCACTCTCTGAGATCTGATCATGTCAGTCGGCGGCGAAGGCGGACGACTCCATCCCGAGCCGACGCGGAGGAGCAGCTATCGTTACTTCTTCTACGACAAGCATCACGGGCGAGGCGGTCCCGAGGTAGCCCGGTGGGCGCTCAACTTGAGCGAGGACGTGGAGTTTGGCATCTTCGATCAGGCTGACGAACTTGAACTGACCGACGATCGCGGGAGTCTTTACGGCATACTCTTGGGGCCCGACCGGCAAGTCCTGATCCTGGGGACTCTGCGGCAGCAGGTCGCCAAGTTCACCGACTCGGGACCGCATTGGCACGGTTTCCCACTCGGGCCGCTCGACCGGAACCTCGCTCCGCCACATCCCCCGGAGCGGGCCTTGCCGAAGGATCCGTTGCAGAAGA
Source organism: uncultured Planctomycetota bacterium (assembly GCA_963815795.1). Classification (GTDB taxonomy): domain Bacteria; phylum Planctomycetota; class Planctomycetia; order Isosphaerales; family Isosphaeraceae; genus JAKAUH01. The sequence continues at coordinate 1,876,055 of CAWFIC010000019.1, forward strand.
TGGTCAACGCGGGGTTGCTCACCAGGGAAGAACGAAGGCGTCTGTTGAAGGGGAAGCATGTATGATCCCGTCGCTTGTCGAAGGTCGCTCGCTTCGGTTCCCGGGCCACGCGGTCTCGTGGGCGGGCGAATGCCCCTGGACGGGGGCTTTCTGCTTCGGGACCGAAAACGGCGAACTACTGATCTGCCACGAAGTCGGCGAGGACCAGCTCGATGTGGATTCGGTCAAGGTCTCGGAAGAGGCTGTTAATGGTGTCGCCTTCTGGGGCGATTACGTCGCTGTGAGCACTCGGAGCGACGTGAGTGTTGGTCGGAGAGGACCGTCAGGCAATGACCTAGTCAGGCTCGGCTTGCCAGCGGAAGGCGCTCACGGAGTTCTTGCAACCCCAGCTGGCCGCTTTTTCGCACCCATGGGGCCGGCGGGGCTGGCGCGATTCGAACCCGAGCGGATCGCCGAGGCAACGATCGAAGTCCCTGTACGGCATTCCAACCGTAACTTTTACGGGCTGATCTATTTGGGAGAAGCCGTCGGTAATGAACTCTTGGCGTGTGCCGCACGGACGAGCGGTCTGCTGGCGATCGAATCGGACGGAATCAGTGCCTTGAAGATCAAGGGCCTGGTGTCGCCGAACCTCGACTTCATCGACGTCTGCTCGGTCTCGTGCCCGAGATGGCCCTTCGCCGTCGTTGGATTAAGCCTGGATCGATCGCTGATCTTCGTCCGAGATCTGCTCACCGCGGAGACGCCCCAGACTCTTCGCCTAGGCGAGTTGAGAGGAACGCCATATGCGATCCTCAGCGCGGATGACAACCTCTTCGTCTTGACGAGCAAGGAACTTATCGCTTTCCCCGACTTGGTGCCGTCGTACCTCAATGGCGAGGCGCTGGATCGGCCGCTCCGCTATGGACACATGCCGATCCAGGCGGTTGACGCCTTTATCGCCTACCGCAAGCACCTGATGGTCGTCATGGACGAGGACGTGAAGTTCTTCGAAATCCCTACTCTCGTCGAGTTGGCGGACGAGCGCCGTCCCGACAACAGCCTGCGCGAGATATCGGGGTGGAGCGAAGGAGAGCAGCGACCGACCTTGCATCAACCCACGTGGGAAAGCCTTGTCCCGAGTGGGTAGGTGAGGCGGTGAGGCGGATTCGTTTGGAACCGTCATGGTTGCTAGCGGATTATAGCTCACACGAACATGATCGAGAGTGCACACCCGATGCAGACAATCAGCGACTTGAAGATCACCGGAGTCGAAGCGATCTACCTGCGCCTGCCGCAGGTGAAGACCCAATGCGACAGCGGACAGGACGCGCTGATCGTCAAGGTCACGACAGATGCGGGGATCGTCGGGTACGGCGAGGTCGATTCCAACCCGATGGCCGCCAAGGGTTGCATCGAGGGGCCGTTCTCGCACACCACGGCGACCGGATTGGCCACAGTGCTGATCGGTGAGGACCCGTTCCGGACCGAGTATCTCTGGCACAAGATGTACCGTGCCAACATCTACGGTGGCCGGCGCGGAATCGCCATCCACGCGATGAGCGGCATCGACCTGGCCCTGTGGGACATCAAGGGGAAGGCCCTGGGATTACCCATCTGGAAGCTGCTGGGCGGCGGCTTCTCGAAGTCGCTGCGGGCCTACGCCAGCTCGCTCTTCGGCGAGACGCCCGCCGAGACCGGACGGCGAGCCCGGCGCTTCGCCGACCAGGGGTTCACAGCGGTCAAGTTCGGCTGGGACCCCATGGGTCAGGACGCCGAGACCGACGTCGCCCTGGTCCGCGAGGCCCGCGCCGGGCTGGGGCCTGACCTCGACCTCATGATCGACGCCGGCCTCGTCTACGACGCCAAGACCGCCATCCAGCGCGCCCGGGCGTTCGAGCCGTACAACCCCTTCTGGTTCGAGGAGCCGCTCTTGCCCGACGACTACCACGGCTACGCCAAGCTCGCCGCCGCCAGCCCGCTCCGGATCGCGGCGGGCGAAGAGGAGAGCGAACGGAAGTCGTTCGTCCAGCTCATGGACGTCGGCCAGATCGACGTCGTCCAGGTCAACCTGACGCGCTGCGGCGGCTTCACCGAAGCGATCAAGATCGCCGCCATGGCAGCCGACCGCGGCGTACCGGTCGTCAACCACGGCTTTACCACCTATCTGAACGTCGCGGCCGCGCTCCACTTCCTCGCCAGCATCCCCAACACGCTCGGCCTTCTCGAGTTCGTCGTCGAGGAGGGGACCACCCTGCGGCAGTCGATCACGGAAGTCATCCGCGCCGAGGCCGGACGGGTCGCCGTACCCGACGCACCGGGGCTAGGCATCGAAATCATCGCGGAAGGGCTCGAGAAGTTCCGCATCGGCTAGAGCCTCGGCCTGCCGGCCCCGTGACCCCACGAGAATCGCCCCATGTCGATCGCCAGCCAGATCATCGAGGCTCTACGCCTGCAACCGCACCCGATCGAGGGCGGCTACTTCCGCGAGACTTACCGCTCGGCCGGTGCGATCCCGGCCGCGGACCTGACCGCGGCATACCGGACCGAGACCGGCCGTTCGTTCGGCACCGCGATTTACTACCTCCTGACGTCCGACACGTTCTCGGAGATGCACCGGCTGCCGACCGAGGAAGTGTTCCACCTCTACCTGGGCGGTCCGGTGCGGATGCTCCAGCTCGACCCGGACGGCAGCGGGTGGGAGATCCTCATTGGCGCCGACGTCTTGGCCGGTCAGCAGCCGCAGGTCCTTGTACCGCCGGGAGTCTGGCAAGGCTCTCGGCTGGAGCCGGGTGTCGAGTTCGCGCTCCTGGGCGCCACGATGGCGCCGGGGTTCGATTATGCCGACTACGAGCCGGGTCGAAGGTCCGAGCTGATGGAACGATACCCAGAATGGGCGGTCATGATCCGGGAGCTAACCCGGCTGCCATGAGGCCCGGCTGTGCCGGACAAATCTCCGGTTGCATTCTCCAGAGCCTTAACCACGATCCGGTCCCAAGTGTCGGCGAGCCGGGTCGTGGCTGGCGCATTGACTCCGCTTGCGGCCTGTGCCATCCTGTCCCCGGACCAGGTCGGGCCGTCGCTTCAGCACCCGCTCGCGGCCCCCAGCGTCCGACGGCCCAGCGATCGCATCCGGGTCCTCTTGATCGATCTGGGAGATGGGGAGCCCGGTCTCCGAAGAGTTCAGGGGGTCTCCAGCATTGGCGGCGAATGATGATACCCATTCAGGACACCGTCCCCAGTCGCAACCCGCCGCTGGCCGTCTACACCTTGATCGCGCTTAACGTCCTGGTCTTCGCCCTCGAGTTAACCCTGCCTCATCGGGAGCTGGAACGGCTCTTCTACATCTTGGGCATCGTGCCGGCGCGCTACACGCACCCGGAGTGGGCCGAGTGGGTCGGCTTCCCGGTCGATGACTACTGGCCGTTCCTGACCAGCATGTTCCTCCACGGCGGCTGGGCCCACATCATCGGCAACATGTGGACTCTGTGGATCTTCGGCGATAACGTCGAGGACCGCATGGGCTCGGTGCGGTTCGCGCTGTTCTACCTCCTCTGCGGGCTGGTCGCGGGCGTCGTCCACTGGTTCACCGACGCCGATTCGGTCGTCCCCACCGTCGGGGCCTCGGGAGCCATTGCGGGAGTCCTTGGTGCCTACTTCGTGCTCTTCCCGCGCGCCGGGTCGTGGTGATGTTCCCGATCCTGTTCTACCCACTGTTCTTCGAACTTCCCGCCGTGACATATCTCATGTTCTGGCTGCTGACGCAGATCTACGTCGGGACGTTGGCGTTGGCGGGACCAGGGGAGGTCGGGGGTGTGGCCTGGTGGGCGCATGTCGGCGGCTTCAGCGCGGGGTTGGTCTTGCACCCCCTGTTCGTGCGTCCGCGGCGAGCGATCCGACGCTTACAACCCGACGAGTACGGCGTCGAAGGTGCCTGGAGATAGCCCGAAGGGAGCGAGGAACGTGCTGGACATCCTGTGGCTCTTCTTCATGATCTCCACCCTGCAACCGGTCCTCCAGCAGCGCTTCCTCGAGGCGTCGCGGCAACGGCTCATCGCCAAGATCGAGCGGAAGCGGGGCTCGCGGGTCATCCTCCTGGTGCACCGCGAGGAGACGATGAACCTTCTGGGCTTCCCCATCGCCCGCTACATCGACATCAACGACTCGGAGCAGGTGCTTCGCGCCATCCACATGACCGACCCCGAGGTGCCGCTGGACCTGATCCTCCACACCCCGGGCGGGCTGGTCCTGGCGGCGTTCCAGATCGCGCGGGCCATCGACCGGCACAAGGGGAAGGTGACCGTCTTCGTCCCCCACTACGCGATGTCCGGCGGGACGCTCATCGCCCTGGCGGCCGACGAGATCATCATGAGCGACCACGCCGTGCTCGGCCCGGTGGACCCCCAGCTCGGTCAGTTCCCCGCCGCCTCGCTCCTGAAGGTCATCAAGGCCAAGCCGATGGCGGAGATCGACGACGAGACGCTGGTCCTGGCCGACCAGGCCGAGAAGGCGATTATTCAACTCCGGGAGGCCGTCAAGGGATTGCTCGCCTCCAAGGTGGGTCCGGAGCGGGCCGGAGAGCTGGCCCATGTCCTGTCCGAGGGTACCTGGACGCACGACTATCCGATCACTTTCGACATGGCCCAGCAGTTGAGCTTTCCAGTCCGTTCGGACCTGCCCGAAGAGGTCATGGAGCTCATGGGGCTGTACCCCCAGCCCGTCCGGCGTCAGGCCAGCGTCGAGTACCTTTCGCAGCCGCGCCGCCAGGAGCGACCCACAACGCAAGACAGGCAAGGCTAATTGACGTAAACGCTTTGCTTCATTGGCTTTGAAGTTGACCAGGACGCTGTCGAATCTCCGACGGGCGCCGTCCTGTCACAGTAACTCCTTGAGTCATAGGAAGTTACAACTTTTTTCTTGGGCGGGTCGACACCAAGTCACGATGGTCCGTGGCGGTGCCCGCGGTTCCCATGGAGCCAAGTGGATTGCTATGGATTCGCATAGACCGCCGGCGTCGGTTCGACGCGGCGGGGATCAGGACGGAAATCGTGGCCTAGACTCTCGATAGGAATGCTCACTCCTCTACGCTCTTGCCGTCGGCGATGGGCCTTTGAACGGCCGTCCGAGCTCTAGGCCGGAGATCCGCATGTCGAAAAGGTGGCAGGAACGCCGTCCGGGCATCGGCGCCACGGAACACCTGTGTCAGGCCCCGAAGGGGCCGACTCGTTTCACCGGTCGCGTCACCCGCCTGCGGGGCGACGGACCGCCTCCCGTTGTGGCGACCCCCGAGAATCTGATCGGGCCAAGGCAGGCTGAGGAATCCCTCCGTGATGGCGAGGAGCCGTTTCGTCAGCTCACCGAGAACATCCGCGACATCTTCTGGATGACGGACATCACAGTGCACCGGATGCTCTACATCAGCCCCGCGTATGAAGAGATCTGGGGCCGAACCTGCCAGAGCCTCTACGAACAACCGCTCTCCTGGATCGATGCCATCCATCCAGACGATCGGGACGCGGTGATCGCGAGCCTGGACCGAATGAGGCGCGGTGAGTTCTGGGCCAGGGAGTATCGGGTGGTGCGGCCTGATGGTTCGGTCCGGTGGGTCCGGGATCGCGGCTTCCCCATCAAGGACCAAGCCGGGAACGTCTATCGCATCGCCGGGATTGCGGAAGACATCACCGAGCGCAAGCGCGCCGAGGAGACGATCGCCGAGCAGATGCGGCTGGCCGAGTACGTCCGGGACGTGGGCCTGGCGCTGACTGAGAACGCCCCGCTGCGCACCTTGCTCGCCCACTGCGCCGAGGCGATGGTCCGGCACCTCGATGGGGCGTTCGCCCGCATCTGGACGCTCAATGAGGCGGGGGATGTGCTGGAACTCCAGGCCAGCGCCGGGATGTACACCCACCTGGATGGCTCTCACAGCCGGGTCCCCGTCGGGCGGTCCAAGATCGGCCTGATCGCCCAGGAGCGGCAGCCGTGCATCATCAACGACCTGCTCGACGACCCTCGGGTCAGCGACCCGGAGTGGGCCCGGCGGGAGGGGCTGGTCGCATTCGCCGGACTCCCGCTCGTTGTCGAGGAGAAGCTGGTCGGCGTGGCAGCGATGTTCGCCCGCCATCCGCTCTCGGAGCTCACGCTCCAGGCGATGGTGTCGAAGGCCAACGGGATTGCCCTGGGCATCGAGCGGAAGCGGGCTGAGGACGAGGTCCATCGGCTCAACGAGCACCTGGAGCGCCGGCTGCGGCGGACCAGGGCCCTGCGCCGGATCGACGCCGCGATCACCAGGGGCGGCGACCTGCGGCAGACCCTCGCACTCGTCGTTGAGCAAGCGGTCGACCAACTGGGAGTGGACGCGGCCGATATCCTGCTCTGCGATCAAGGGGCGAGGACCCTGAAGTTGGGTGCCGGTCGAGGTATCGACTGCGCGGGGCCGGGATGCGACGAACGGGACCCGGGATGCCCGGCGCGCCGGGTCGCCCGGGCGGGCCTGCCCCTGCACATCCCCGACCTGATCCATGCTCCCCGACCCGAGGCCCGCGCCTGCCGGCTCCTCGCCGAGCGGTTCGTGGCCTATCACGCCATCCCGCTCGTCGCCGAGGGGCAAGTCAAGGGCGTCCTCGAATGTTTCCATCGCACCCCGATACAGCCCGACCTGGAGTGGCTGGGCTTCGCCGGGATGCTGGCGGCACAGGCAGCCATCGCCATCGATCATGCGGCGCTGCTCGAGGGTCTGCGCCGCTCTAACGAGGAACTGACGATGGCTTACGACTCCACGATCGAGGGCTGGTCGCGGGCGTTGGACCTGCGCGACCACGACACCGAGGGGCACAGCCAGCGGGTCACCGAGATGACGCTGCGCCTGGCGCGAGCCATGGGCCTGGGCGCGGCGGATCTGGTCCACGTCCGGCGCGGGGCCCTGTTGCACGACATCGGCAAGCTGGGTGTGCCCGATGCGATCCTGCACAAGCCAGGCCCGCTCACCGACGAGGAACAGGTCGTCATGCGACGCCACGCGAGCTACGCCTTCGAGATCCTCGGGCCGATCGCGTACCTCGGTCCCGCCCTGGACATCCCCCAATACCACCACGAGCGCTGGGACGGGACCGGTTACCCCTGCGGGCTGGCGGGGGAGCAGATCCCCATGACGGCGCGGATTTTCGCTGCCGTAGATATCTGGGATGCCTTGAGCCATGACCGGCCCTACCGGCGCGCCTGGCCGCAGGACCGGGTGCTGGACCACCTCCGCAGCCTGGCGGGGAACCACCTGGATCCTCGAGTCGTGAACGTCTTCCTGGACATCCTCTAGACCGCCGACGCCGGGACAGACGGCTCGTCCCGGCTGGCCCTCTACGGCAATGGCCGCCCCGGGCCCAGCCAGGCGATCCCATGAAGTCGCTGGGCGGCCTTGATCAGCGCGACATAGCCCCAGCCGTCGTCGGCCGGATCGCCGGCCGGTGAACAGTCGCGGTTCAACATCGCGGCCACCTGCGGCGCCCCGTGACAAGTCCACTGCCCGTCGTCCTCGAGAATCGCCTGACGCGTCACGCCCCCGTCGTCGAACTCAACCCATCCGATCATGATCACTTCAGCCTCCCGACCCGTGGAATCACCGGGGACTCTCGGTCCGGCGGTGGACCGTACCATGCAAACGAACGCCCGACCCGCATGGATCGAGATATCGATATCGAGGCCAGGCTCCCCAGGCAGGGCGGTTTCCAGGTAAATGAACTGCTCGTCCTCCCACTGCTCCAACGATGGGTCATCGTGAGCGACCGGACGCAATCCATCGCGGAGTTGCACGAGTTCCTCCACGATGTCGGTGAAGTGTTGAGTGAGGGGCGGCATGGGTGCGAAAGCTCATGGCAGCGTATCCTCTGATCGACGATCCTCTCGGACGAGGGTTCCCCAGCGCGGCCCGAGGTGTGGGTTGCAGGCCGGATGTCCGCATCGACCACGTGACCTTCGAGCCAGGTTGAGCGGACGGTGAACGGCCGGCGCGACCCTGTTGCCTCGCTCGTGCGCCGGATTCCTCGCCGGACTCTGGCCGTCCGGGACCATGCCTCGTGGCGCGTGGCGACACGAGGAGTCGGGGACTCCCGTTCCCGCAGTGACTCGACACTGCGTCGACCCAGAGAACTCATCGTAGAGGCTCTGCACTCTGACGAGCTATCCGTACAATCCCCGGAAAAAGCAGCAAGATTCTCACGGTTCTTGCCAGGCGGACGGCGCGGAGGGCCGGTAGGGGAAACGGGGCACCGGCCGGATGGGGTCAGAGATGGAGCGGTCGCTGAGGATGTGCGGCATCAGGAGGGTCGTGCTGCCGGCGGTCATTCCTCCAAGGGAATGAGCCCGCGTCGCACCGCGTAACGGACCAGCTCCGACTGGTTCTTCAGACTGAGTTTCCGCATGACGTTGGCGCGATGGTTCTCGACCGTGCGCTGGCTGATATGGAGGCGTGTCGCGATCTCACCGCCGGTCTTCCCCTCGGCGGCCATTTGCAAGACCTCGCGTTCGCGCAGTCAGGGTTTCGTGCGGATCGAGCCGGGCGGTCCTGGCTTGCTCGATGTAGGCGTCAATGGCGATCTCGGTCACCGGCGGGCTGAGGAAGCGCCTGCCGGCGGCCGCCTCCCGCACCGCCCGGACCAAGTTCTCCTCGTCACTCCCTTTGAGAACGTAGCCGGTGGCCCCATCCTTCAGCGCCGTCGCCACGAACGCATTATTGCTATACATGGAGAGGACCACCACGCGGGTTCGAGGGGAGCGCTGGCGGATGGTCGGGAGGGCTTCCAACCCGCTCAGGCCCGGCATCATCAGGTCCAGGATCAGCACATCCGGCTGCAGGCGGTCAACCAACCGGACGGTCTCCAAGCCATCACCCGCCTCGCCCACGACGGCGAAATCCGGTACGGCTTCCAGGAGGGCCTGCATGCCTCGACGAACGACTGGGTGATCATCCGCCAGTATGATGGATATCGTCATGACTCTCGCTCGCGGATTGTCCGCGCAGGGGCAGCTCAGCGGTTAACTGAGTGCCGACCCCCGACTTCGACTCGATGGTCAAATGCCCGCCCAACAGCAGGACGCGTTCCTTCATTCCAGCAAGGCCACTGGATCGTGGCGTCGCCAGGGCGGCTTCCGGATCGAAACCGCGGCCCTGATCTTCGATCTGAAGGGTCAGCCGGTCCGCGGTCGCCCAGACCCGCACGGCCGCGCGGCCAGCACCCGCATGGCGGGCGACGTTCGTCAACCCTTCCTGGACGATCCGGTAGGCCGTGGTTTCCACCTCGGGCTCGAAGCGGATGCCCTCCACGGCTTCGTGCTTGAGGTCGACCCGCGACCCGGTCTGCGCGGCAAAACGCTCGAAGAGCGCGAGCAGGGCGGGCAAGAGCCCGAGTTGATCCAGCGCGGCCGGGCGCAGGTCGAACGATAACGCTCGGATCGTCTCGAGGAGTTCATCGACGATGCCCCGCGCCCGCTCGAATCGGGCTTTGACCTCTTCACTGGGCAAGTCGCCGGTCGGTTTCAAGAGTAACCTCAGGCCGGTCAACATTTGACCGACCTCGTCGTGGAGCTCGCGAGCCAGGTTCCGGCGCTCGGCCTCCTGGACTTCGAGCAGTCGGCGGGAGAGAATCTGCAACCGCTCGGCGGATTCGCGCAGGGCCACGTCGGCCCGCTTGCGCTCGGTGATGTCACGGTAAATCGCATAGGTCTCAACCTGTCCGCCCGGCACCGAGACCGGTACTCGAACCATGGAAACATGCAACGGGCTGCCATTCTTACGCCGCCGCACGTCCTCCACGTCGATGCGCCGGCCGCGCGCCATCAACTCCGCGTATCCCTGCTCCTTATCTGGCGCGCCCTCAGGTGCGATCAGGTCGCTCAGGCTCCGGCCCACGGCTTCTTGCGAGGTGTAGCCGAAGATGCGAGTGAACTCCCGGTTCACGCGGACGACCCGATTGTCCGCACCGAGCAAGGCGACAGCCGACGGTGCCTGTTCAAACAGTTCATCCAGGAGGGCTCGCTGCTTCTGAATCCGATCCACCAGCGTGGTCAAGAGAGCAACGACGAGGACCATCGCCGGGACGATGCTGATACCAAGAGCGCCGAGGTACTCGATGCTCACGGCGTGGGATGAGTCCGGGACCTCGTTCGAGTAGGTGAACGTGACAGCGGCCATTGCCGTGTAATGCATGGCGGGGTTAGCCGACCCTCTCAATAGTGCGCTCACGTGGCCTTGCAAGCCGCGGCCGGCGATACCGTTCCGAAAAAGGAAACTCAGCGAGAGGGCCATCCCGGAAAGCACGATCGCCAGCACCACCGAAAGGGCCGTGAGTCCGGCAGAATAGTGGTGCATGCCTTGCAGCCGCATCGCCGCCATGGCGATGTAATGCAGGCTCGAGATTCCCACGCCGCCCAGGATGATGCTGGCGGTCAAGACGCGGGGCGATCCGATCTCGTTACGGCTCAAGACCGACAGCGCCGCTGCCGAACCCACGATGCCTACCAGCAGAGAAATCAAGACCGTGGGCCAGTTGTACTGCACTGGAACCGGCAAGGTAAAGGCCAGCATCCCGGTGTAGTGCATTGACCAGGTGCAGATTCCGTCCGCTATGGCGCCACCGACCAGCCAGGCGAGCCAGACACGGCCGCGGGTGTCCCTGACTCGTTCGGACAGGGCGCGCGCCGCGTAGGCTCCCAGGATGGAGATCACGACGGACAGCGCCACCAGGCGATAATCGTAAGATGCGACCATGACCAGGTCTTCAGTCGCCATGATCCTGGCTCCGGCGGCGGATGGCGTGATCCTCCACTCATTATAGTCCCGTTCACACGGCTATGGACTGAAGAGCTCGGTTTGTTCCGCGCCGAGTCAGCCCCCTGGACCGGGGAACCGACATGGTTGCTCACTGGGCCGGGCGGAGCAGCTTCGCGAACCAGGGGCTCTAGACCATGCTGCCATGCTGTCCCGAAGGAATAATCAGTTGCAATCGACGCACGGCGCTGAATAGCATGAAGGGCGGTGTCGGGGATCGTCAGGCAGGCAGTCACCTGCGTTCACGGCCCCCTGCGGCCAGCAAGATACAAGGCCCATGCGATGCCAGGAGTCATGGAAGCGTCGGTGGAACTCGTCGAGGCGACCGCTTCCCTTCGATTCCCTCCGAGGGCCGACCGACAACTGCAGCGGCTGATGGATCGCAATACAGAAGGTCTTCTATCGCCCGAGGAAAAAGAGCAGTTGGAGACGCTCGTCGAGTTGAGCGAGTCTCTCTCGTTGGTTCGGGCTCAGGCCCTGCGACTGCTGAATCGGCGTCCGAAATGAGCGCCCTGACGTGGAGCGAGATCGTTCGCACTGTCGAAGAACGAGCCGCGGGCCGCTGTGAATACTGCCGGATGCATCAGGATCTTCAGGGAGCGACATCTCACGTCGAATACATCCATCCAACCTCGAAGGGGGGCACCTCGGGATTGGAGAATCGGGCCTGGGCCTGCCCGGGATGCAATCTGGCGAAGAGCGATCGCATCGAGGTTCCCGACCCGGACACGAGTGCGGACGTATCGTTGTTCCATCCAAGGCGCGATTGGTCAACGCACTTCCGGTGGGAGGATCACCGCCTGATCGGCCGGACTCCCACCGGACGTGCGACCATATTCGCGCTCGATCTCAACCACGCCCGGCGCATCCGGATCCGCCAGGCCCAGCAGCTATTCGGATGGTTCCCCCCTTGACCGACCGGGGAGGCCGCGAACGGGAACCGGCGGACGATGGCTCACCGCACCGCGATCGGCTCGCCCACGGCTCGGCCCTCGGCACCTTCGAACGCGAACTCGCGCTGCTGCCACGAGGGCAGGCCGATGGCACTCTCTCGCCCGCGCAGGAAGTCGAGACTCGGGCGGCGGAGCCCCAGGCGGGCCAGCCAGCCCCGCGGGTCGAGCGCGCGAACCAGGGCCATGGTCTCGTCGGGATCCAGGAACGCCAGGTAAGTCGCGCACATCACCTCGCCGAAACCGGGGATATTCAGCACCGGTCGGATGCCCGCGTGAAGCAGAATGCCCGCCACGATGGCCCATCGCCGCGTGGGACGGAACCAGAGCCAGAACGCCAGCGCGAACTCGAACAGGACGGCGCCGTGCGTCAGGAGGTTGATGAACACCGGGTACGCGCCCATCCACTCCAGGTCGAACCATCGGAACTCGCGGTTGAACAGGACGTAATGCGTCGCGGTGCCGTCCATCCAGGTCGCTCCGCCGCACTTGATCACGCACGACTGGAAGTAGATCAGGCAGAACTGCATCTGGAGCAGCCGCAAACCCCAGGGGACGATCAGGGGCTCGGCGGGGGTTCCGCGGCGCTTCTCCTGGCGCCTCGCGTCGAGCGAATACGCCGCTCCGCTGGGGCAGAGCATCATGTAAAACGAGAGGATGGTCGGGACAGCATCGGGTCCGCCGTTCGACGACGGATTTCGGTGGTAGAAGGAGAGGATGCCCAGCCAGAGCACGACGCTCATGAACCGCGTCCGCCAGCCGAGCGTCACCCCCAGGGCCGCGGCGAAGGTGACGGCGTGCAGGATACGCGGCGTGATCGGGTCGTGCACGTAATGAAGCGGCGAGAGCCGAAGCGGCAGGCCATTCACGGCGGCCGCTTCCCTCGACTCCGTGCCCTGGAGCAGTCCAGCGTCGGTATACCAGTAATCGAACTCCACGGTCATCACCAGCAGGTAGATCATCATCAGCACGCCGAAGACGACCCGGAACAGGCCGAGCGGGCGCGCCGAGATCGGCCCGAACAGGAAGCGATTCCATGCCTTGATCGGGTTCACGGCCGCACCTCCTTCAGGGACGCGAACTGGAAGCGATCCACCACCTCGACCCGCGGCGTCGCCATCGGATCCGAGACACCCGTCCCGGGCGGCGGCGAATCCTTGATGTCGACGTAGAGACTCACCCACATCGGGAACGACTCCTCGCCCAGGCCGAGCTGCCGGACCGCGTGCCGAGCTGTGAAGGTGCGGTGCACCTTATACTCGTCGAGCAGCATGTTGGCCGTGAACTTGCAGTTGCGGTAGCGGGGGAACTTCTGCCACCACGTCAGGTCGCCGATCCGCGGGAACTCGTACGTGTGGCGCATCCCCTTGGCGTCGACCACCTCCGCATTGAGGACCATCGTGTGACGGATCGGGTCAGGGGCGAAGATCGCCCACCATTGCCACAGCCCCAATGGCAGGACGTAGTAGTAGTACGGGCCCTGGCAACGGGCCTTCAGGGCGCATGGCGGGATGGTCCACATCACCAGCGCGGAAAGGTGGAAAACGACGAAGGCCGAGATGACCGATCGCCGGGCGGTCCATCGCCACGACATCGTGCTCTCCTTTCGGAATCGACGGGCTCGTAGGCAGAAGGGTGCCGGAATCTAGCCCAAGTCGCGGTGGGCGTCAACTCAGCAATCGCCCATCGTCCTTCTGCTGCGGAGCGCTCGACGACCAACCGAAGATCTCGGACGGAGCCGGCGTCGATAAGGCCTCTCGGGCTCCGTCGAGCTCCGTGTCTACGCACCGTCGCGATCGCGGAAGATCGGCAAGGGCGCCTCGAATTCCGGTGCCCCTCCAGGCGATAGTGGATGCGAGCGATCATCAACTCGTCGCCCGGCTTGAATCGCCCACCATCCACTCGCGAGCCCTCAATCCGGGTACCCTTGGTGCTGCCCAGGTCACGCACGATGAGATCGCCGCCATCCCCGGCCAGGACGCAATGTCGAAGCGAGACCCACTTCGAGTCGAGCCGGGCGTCGCACTGAGGGTGGCGGCCGATCAAGACCATGGGCTGATCGACGGTGATGTCGGGCCCGACTGAAACGGAGCGCAGGATCGGCACGAGAGCAGCTCGTTGTTCGAGAGGGTCCGCGCCTTCGAACATCGACGCGCGAGCAGAGCGAAAGGCCGAACCGTGGCGTCACCAGCCAGTCGCGGTGGCTTCCACAGGACGTCGAGGGCGTCGTATCGCCGAGGGAGAACGACGGGCATTCGCGCGTCCGCTCGAATCCGTCGCGTCGGGCGGCCGGGCCGGCTCCGATCGGGAACCGGCCGGCCGCTCGCCTCGGCGGGTCCACGGGTCCGCCGACGAACCGGGTGATTCGCACCTCGCCAGGAAACTCCCCAACTTCGGCCGGAACCCCGCACGAAGTTCGCAGATTCCTGGTAACGCTCGTGCCGCGGGGTTCCGGCACGCCGGCGCAGGGCCCGACCATCGCGGAAAGAGAACGTCGGGAAGTCCGCTCGAAGGCTTCGACCGCGATGACGCCGCCGGCGCCGTGCGCGATTGCCGAGGCCAGAGCGATCGCATCGGGGATTTGCCGTCAATCGCAGAGGGAGCCCATCGTCACTACGCCCTGGTCGTCGAGTTCCATACCCGTCTGCTCCTTCACCCATCGTCGGATTTCAGCGACGCTGCCGGCCCTGGGGGGCGACGGGACCCGCCATCGCTGAACCATCCCATCCCTGGTGCCGGTCACCACGCTTCGCCCATCCGGGTGAAAGGCCACGCAAAGGACGGCGTCCGTGTGGTGCAGGGCGGGGCCGAGCTGAGACCCAGATTCGGCGTCGAGGAACCGCGCCGTCCCATCGTGGCTGGCCGCCAACAGCGTCTTCCCGTCAGGGCTGAAGGCCAGGACGACGATCTCCCCAGCATTCTGCCGCAATTCGTGGAGCAACGTACGTCGGGTCGCGTCCCACACGCCGCACGGTCCCGGCGTGACATCCCGTAACCAGCCGCGAGCCGTTGGGATCGAAAGTCACGGCGGTGATCGGGTAGGCATGGCGCGGAGTGTGCTGAGGATCGATTTCCCGATCGGCGTCCACGTTCCACAGCCGAGCCCGACCGTCACGGCACCCTAGCATGAGGGTCCTGCCGTCGCGGCTGAAGACCGCCTGGTTGATGGTGGAATCCAGGGATCGGCAGAGCGGGCGGGAGTCTCGCCAGGTGGCCACGTCCCACAGCCGAGCCGTCTTTGGCGCAGGACCCCAGGTCAGGAGCCAGTTCGAGTCCGGGCTGTAGACTGCACCCGACTGAGCGTGAGGCTCATCGGGCGTCCGTCGAAACAGCCTCCCCGTGGCCGCATCCCGGAGCTCGATCCAGCCGTGAGTTCGGCCATCGGCCGCGACTCGCCTCGCGGTCGCGAAGGTCCGACTGTCGGGGCTGACGGTCGTGGCTTCGACCCCGACCGACGACCGATCGTCCGGGCCTTGGTCCGAGGCGCTGACCACTTCGCGGACTAGGTCCCACCACCGCGCACCATCTGTGCTGCCGATCAAGAGGCGCCGGCCATCCGCCGCAAACGCCACGGTCTGGACGGGGTGCTCGACCCGGATCGGAACGCCAAGGGCCTTGTGGCTGGGCACCTCCCAGAGCCGGATGCGGCCGTCATCCGACCCGACCGCCAGGATCCGGCCGGCGGGGTCGAACGCGAGGGCGGTGACGGCGCTGACCAGCTTGAAAGTCTGCCCGATCGGTCCGAGCATCGACGTGTCCCACAAGCGGACCACCCCGCCTTCGGTACCGGAGGCGAAGACCCGACCGTCGGGCGAGACTGCCAGGCTCGTCACGGCCGTCCCCTGCGGAGGCAGGTCGAAGCCACGATCCGTCTCGCCGTCCCAGACGTGGAGCCTCCCGGCCCGCCTCCCCGTGATGACGATGCGGCCCTCGGGGGTGAGAGCGATCGCCTCGACGGGTGAGTCAAGACGCAGTTCGGGTCCGACGGGCCTCATCGTGACGGCGTCCCAGCGGCGGACCCGGCGATCGCCGTTTGCCGTGACCAGCGTCCGCCCATCGGCGCTGACGGCCCTCAGCGCATTCCCTCGCCGACACCGCCCCACCGATCCTTCGAGAGCCTCGAATCCTGCGTCCCCGCACCACGACCAAACGTCGTCGTCGCACGCGCCTGGGCTGGGTTCGACTTCCCTACCGGTCGCGCTGTCCCAGGTGCGGGTATTGCCCTCCTTGTCCACCGAGACTAGCGTCCGACCCTCGCGACGAAACGAGAGTCTCCGAATTCCTTCCGCCTGCCGCGTCGCTGGTAACCGCGTGGGCCGGCTCAATTGGCCCGTCCAATCGGCGAGGTTGATGCGGATGGAGGCGCTCGAGGGCCGAGGAGCCGGCTTCCGTGGCCAGCTCCAGGCTCCGGGCCAGCCACAAGAGGCCGCGTCCCACCTCGCCTTGCTCGCAGAGGGCCAACGCCTGGTGGAAACTGAGTTCGGCCTGGTTGTCGAACGCGACGAGGCGCGCCGCTTGCGCCCTCTCGCCGGCGACGGACGCCGCGGCAGCCTTGACTTCGGCGCGGCGCCATTGCCAGGAGACCAGCGTGAAGCCCAGGACCGTGACCGCCACGACCGCCGCCGAGAGCAGGGCCACCGCGGGCCGGCGCCGCATCCACTTATGGAGGTGTTCCGCCGCCCCGGTCGGTCGGGCTTGGATCGCCCGCCCGGTCAAGAAACGCTCCAGGTCCTCGGCCAGGTCCTCGGCATCGGCATAACGCTGCCGCGGGTCCTTCCGCAAGCACTTCAGGCAGATCGTCTCGGCGTCCCGGGATAGACCCGGCTGCAACCGAGACGGCGGCACCGGCTCGGCCGTCTTGACCTGTTCCAACGTCCCGAGGACTGTCGCCGCCTGGAAGGGAGGTCGGCCGGTCAGTAGGTGATAGAAGATGGCCCCAAGCGCGTAGATGTCGGCGGCCGGACCGACCGTTCCAACCAGGCCCTCGACCTGCTCGGGCGGGGCGTAGCTCGGGGTCCCGACGAAGACCCCCGACTGCGTCAGCCCCGAGTCGGCATCGAGGGTCTTGGCCAGCCCGAAGTCGACGATCTTGGGCGTCTCGGCGTCCGCCAGAAGGACGTTGGCCGGCTTGAGGTCACGGTGGACGATCCCCTGGCGGTGGGCATCGCCGATGGCGCACGCCAGCACCGCGACCAGCCGCGCCGCCGGCTCGGGCGGCCAGGGGGTGCCGTCGAGCCGCCGGGCGAGGCTGCCGCCCTCGATGTATTCCATCTCGAAGTAGGGCCGGCCGTCGTGGTCGCCCAGGCCGTAGATCTGGACGATGTTGGGGTGCCTGAGCCGGGCGATGGTCCCGGCTTCCGCCAGGAAGCGCGCGCGGGACTCGGCGCATTGATGACTGCGGGGCAGGAGGATCTTCAGGGCGCAGAGGCGGTTGAGGCTGATCTGTCGGGCCTTGTAAACGACCCCCATCCCGCCGCGGCCCAGCTCGGACAGGATCTCGGAACCCGGTATGCTCGGGACGTCATCCGGCAGCGGACAGGCGTCGCCCGCCGGCCTCGGTCGGTCCCGTCCCGCCCCTAACACGATGGTCTCCAGGTCCGCCGCCCGAACGACTCGGGACTGTCTGGCGGACTCGGCGAAGATCGCGTCGATCACGCCCTCGTGCGCGGGGAACCGACGCCGATACTCGGACGGCCCGGGAGACTCGCCGCGACCATCGCGATAGTCACACTCGACATCCAGCAGGTGACGGAGGAGCACCGGACGGTCCGGGTCGGCGGCACCGTCGAGGAAGTCCTCGATCCGCGGGCGATCGCCCGCGCGCAGGCGGCCTCGAACCGGTCGCATGCCTCGTCAACGTCGCGCCCGATCTGGGTTGCATCGAGCACGTCAGGTTGTGCAGTGTGTGAGTTCACGCCGGTCTCTCCCGCTCAGCCCCTCACCTCGTTCGCCCACACGCCGCGGATCCGGGCCAGTTTGCGCTCGACCGTCTTGGTGACGCAGCCGAGCCGGGCCGCGATCTCGTCGTTGGTGTAACCCTCCAGCTTGCAAGTCGCCACGCTCTGCAAGGTGGGGTCGCCAAGCTGTTCCATCAGCCGCAGGTACTCTTCGGCGACCTGGGCCGCGAGTTCGGGGGTCGGCCCATCGCCACCGATTACCTCGAGGCCTCCCTGGAGCAGTTCGGTCAGGCTCTGGACTCTCCCGCCCCCGCGCGATGGTCGGCCCTCGTACTTGCGGAGGTCGCACGCCTTGCGCACGGTGATCAAGACCAGGATCCGCCAGAGGTCCTGACGGTCATCGAGGCGCGGAAACCGACCTGCACGGGCACCCCGGCAGAAGCTGTCGAATGCATTCAGGGCGACGTCTTCCTCATCAGCGATCCGGCGCGGGAGACCTCGAAGTCGGGCGCGGGCCAGGCCCACGAGCCGACGGAAGTAGGCTCCCCAGAGCCCATCCGCGGCGGATGGATCGCCCTGCTTGAGCGCCGAGATCCACTGAGTCACCGCGTTTCCGGCGTCCACCCCGAGCCCGCGCCGGGAGTCGTGTTGTGCTTGCACAGGGAACATGTGGCATCTCACCTCGTTCATGGGATCGCTCGTCGTCCATCGAGGCCCGAGACTCCCCAGATGTACCGGGCGAGTCACGAGGTTCTGACACCGGCCGGCCGGCGCTCTCTTTTTTTTCCGAGCGGACGCATCGATGGCTGTCGCCGGCGGACGGTATCGGCGATCGAAAGCTTGATGGCGTTGGCCTTTTCGACACCGGTTCTTCATGGCTCGCGGGTATAATGAGCTCGGAAGGTCTCATACCACGCCCGGAATACAAGTTACATCCGTGAGAGCACGGGAGCTCGGTCCAGGGAGGTGGGACCATGGCCGAGTCGACCGCCCGCAGCACGCGCGTCAGTATCTTGATGGCCCTGCGCAGCGACCCGGGCGATCAGGCCGCCTGGTCGGCCTTCGTCGACCGCTACGGGCCGCAGATCCATGCCTGGTGCCTGCGCTGGAAGCTCCAGGAAGCCGACGCCCAGGACGTCACCCAGATGGTCCTGGTCAAGCTCGTCCGACAACTCCCCAACTTCACGTATGACCCGTCGCGCAGCTTCCGGGGCTGGCTCCGGACCCTGACGGCGCACAGTTGGAGTGACTTCATCGGCGATCAGGTCCGCGGCGTCCGGGGGTCGGCCGACACGGTGGTCGCCGAGATGCTCAACACGGTACAGGCGCGAGTTCGACCTGGTGCGTCACCTGGAGGAGACGTACGACCAGGAGCTGCTGGAGCTGGCCATGGCGGAAGTCCGCCAGCGCGTCGAGCCGCACACCTGGGACGCGTTCCACCTGACGGCCGTCGAGGGAGTCGCGGCGGAGGAGGTCGCCTCGCGGCTGAAGATCCGCGTGGGCACGGTCTACCGGGCGCGCCACGTCGTGCAGACGATGTTGCGCGAGGTGGTCGCTACCCTGGACGCCGCCGAGCCAGCGCTGGGATGATCGCCTTCGCGGGTCCCAACGACGCGCGGTCGTACCGCCGGCTCGACGGTTGCGCTCCAGCGATCGACCACGCAGAGCCCGCTCGAGGGGTTCGCGGTCCGGCGATCGGTCCGGCGCCGGCGAGAAATCTCGGGAACGACGCGCGGGGTTCCGGCGGTCGTCGTGGATTACCTAGGTAGTGGCGAAACAATCCTGACTGCGGACGCCACCCGCAAGACTTCCCCCTGACTCACGAGGTGTTAGTATGCCTTCCGTTGGAAAGATCGTGGTACAAAACGAGGGTGGGTTTAACGTTCGCTTCTGGATTGGGGGGGCGAACGGCTATTTCTCCAGTAACAACTCGGGCAATTTCCTGATCGGCCAGCGCCAGACCATCGACCTGGCCAGCTGCACTCCCGCGATCCCGGCCGGTGCAGAAGTCTGGCCGCAGGTACAAGCCGTCTTGGCAGGACAACCCGAAGCCAGCGGCAAGCCGCCCGTCACGTACAAGCCAGGCAGCACCGAGACAGCGACCTACACAGTCGATGGCACTGAGGTTAGCTGGTCCGTCAATCTTAACCGGTAGTTCCCGGGCTTTGGGGACAACTGCTGCGGGCTGTGACGGCTGCGGAAATCACAGCCCGTGAACGCCGATCGAAAAACGCGGCGCACTGCCGTTTGAGTATTGTGGCGCTTCTCGTCGAAGCGTGGCTGAGGTCGGAGCCGGCGCAGCCGGCGGAGCCCCCAGAGGATCGGCCCGGGAGGCGGAGGCCCCGGGGGCGTCACCCTCCCGATGCCGACCCCAGCCACCCGACGGTGGGTTTCACCGACCCGAGGAACACAGGACCGCCCTCTCGGAACAGACTCCAGGGGGCGAGACAATCCTGGTAGTTGTTCACGCCCGGACTCGTTGAAGCCCGGGAGTTTCCGAGCCATGATCCGGTCCTCCGGGCCCCTCCTTCTTCCGGATCGGAGAAGGAACCACGGAGACACAGACGAGCGGGATGAGGCGCCCCGATGAGGGAGCCGTCACGGGAACAATCCGTCGGATCGCGATCGTCTCATCCCCCTTCTGTTCCTCTGGCACCGATTCCTTCTTATATAATACATATTCTCGCCTCAGGAGATTTGAGCGATGAGCGACTTGAACCGTCGGGAGGCTATGAAGCGCGCCATGGCCGCCGGGGTGGCGGCGTCTGCGAGCACGCTGCTGGCGGTCACCGTCCGGGCCGAGAACGGCCAGGAGCCGGCCCGGGAGGGCCAGCCGAGCACCGCGGCGCCGGGCAGGCAGACGGCCATCCTGGCGAACAACCACGTCCCGATCTCGATCCTCGTCCGCGGCAAGCAGATGCTTCAGCTCACGGGGCAGAAACCCGCGCCGGGCGCGCCGCGCTGGGTCGCCAAGGCGGACGATCCATCCATCGTTAATGTCACCGTCCAGCCCGTTGAGATCGAGTCGTTGCCGGTCGAATTCTGGGACCTGACGATCACCGGGCTCAAGATCGGCACCACCCAGGTGCATGTCGAGGAGACGGCGGCCCCCCCCATCCGGATCCCCGTCAGCGTGCTGTATGCCTTCGCCCTCGATGTGACCGTGCTCGGACTCCCGGCATAGGCCGCCCGGCGAACGGGCCCGGGGCCGCTCACGCCCCTCGATCCTCGACACTGAGTTCCTCTCCCGGTGTCAGGCCGGATTCCCCGAGAAGGTGTCTGACACCGATTCTTTCCTGACCACGAATCGACGAGTCCTTTACCGAACGACCCGACCCCACCCGTCGCGGCTTATGCCGCAAGGAGACTGATGTGAACAGACTGTCGAAAATCTTGTGTTCGGCCATGCTCGCCCTAACGTTCAGCCCTCTCCCCGCCGCCCGGTCCCAGTCGGTCAGCGGGCCCAGGGCCTACTACGGGGAATGGATGAGGCATTCGTCCGGCTACTATTACCGGCCGTATTACTTCAAGCCCTACATGGGATATCAAGGCTACCGGCATCACGACATGATCCATTACGGTCAACACTACTATTACTACAACCCTTATTCGAGGAAGATCTGGGGGCGCTGCTCGGCTAATCCCTCGGAGCAAGACTCCTACTACGAACTCAAGGGAGACCAGCAGATCGCAGTCGCCAACGCGGGTGAGATGATGCGGATGCTCGGGAACGTGAACATGGTCCGGAATGCCTTCGCCGCGGTGCAGCCTTCCGGTTGGCCGCCGATCCATTCGATGGGATCGCCCACTCCGGTCCCCATGAGCTTCGCCACCTCCGATCGCCAGGCCATGGAGCCGCCGCCGGACGATCCGGCCCCGGACCTTTGATCCTCCCCCCGGCGCCGACGCGATGACCGTCCCGCGGGGATATCCCCAGGAGAATCGGTGTCCGATCACCTTTCCGACAGAAAGGTGATCGGACACCGATCATTTAAATTATATATTTTTTCCCAACAATCTTGCCTAACAAAGTGATGCCGCGTTACCGATCGAGAATCGTGGCGATTATAATGACTCTTCACATCGGGTTCGCGCAGGGTCTGCGCTCCGGGCCGACCCGTGGTCGCCACGGTTCGCTCAAGCCCCCCGACGCCCCGGACTCGGGCGGGTTCACCTCCCGAGTTCGCCGGCAGGGATGGGTGTCGTTCGAGTGAATCGGCACGAGGCCCCCGGCCGATTCGACTCCGGCGAGGGAGCCCTGAGATGACCGTCAACCCCTGTCCCAACCTCGACCGGTTGCTCCGCTTCCTCGACGGCTCCTCGGCCGGCGACGACGATGAGGCCATCGCTGTCCACCTCGAGCGGTGCGCCGCCTGTCGGGCCGAGCTGGACCGGCTGGCTGCGGCGACGGAGCTCCCCGCATTGCGATCCGCCCCGACCGGTCGCCACTCGCCGGGGGACCTGGCGTTCCTTCGGGACCTGAAGGGACTGGATCTGAGCCACCTGAGCGAGGCGCCCGCGCCGAGGGCGTCGGAGGCATCGCCTCCGCCGGCGATCCCCGGCTACGAGATCCTGGAGGAGCTCGGTCGCGGCGGGGCGGGCGTCGTCTACCACGCGCGGCACCTCATCCTGAACAGGGCCGTGGCGATCAAGATGCTCCACCCCAGCCTGTTCCCGACCGAGGCCGACCGCCGCCGCCTGCGCGCGGAGGCCGAAGCCGTCGCGCGGCTGCAACACCCGAACGTGGTGCAGCTCTACGAGATCGGCGAGGCCGGCGGCGCGCCCTACCTGGTCCTGGAGTACGTTGACGGGGGAACGCTCGAGTCGCACCTGGCCGGACGGCCGCAGCCGCCGAGGGAGACGGCCGCCCTGGTCGCGACGCTGGCACGAGCCGTCCACGCGGCCCACCTCAAGCAGATCATCCACCGGGATCTCAAGCCGGCGAACATCCTGCTGCATCGCGAGGTCGCGGCGGTCAGGGGGGACCCTGGGCCCGAGAAGGACTCGCGGTCCGCGCAGCCTTCCTCGTTCGACGTCCCGAAGATCACGGATTTCGGGCTGGCCAAGCGGCTCGACCGGACCGCATCGGGCATGACGCAGAGCTTGTCGGGCACGCCGGCCTACATGTCGCCCGAGCAGGTCCCGGACAGGCCGGGAGAATCCCCCGCGATGCCCATCACGCCGGCGACGGACGTCTATGCGTTGGGAGTGATCTTGTACGAGATGATGACCGGGCGGCCCCCGTTCCTGGGCACGGACTGGGTGACGACCCTGCTCCAGGTCGTCCGTCGCGCCCCGGTCCCGCCCCGCGAGCTCCAGCCCGGCACGCCCCGCGACCTGCAAACCATCTGCCTGAAGTGCCTGGAGAAGGAGCCCGGGAAGCGGTACGCGACCGCCGGCGAGCTGGCCGACGACCTGAGGCGATTCCTGGACCACGAACCGATCCGGGCGCGCCCGGTGGGGCCCGTCGGCCGGCTCGTCCGGTGGGGCCGGCGGAACCCGGGCCCGGCCGGGTGGCTTGGTGCCGTGATGATGACGGGCCTCGTGGCGTTCGTGGCGATCCTCTGGCAATGGAGGAAAGCGGAGCATGCGCGGCGGGAAGCGGTCGAGGCCCAGCGACAGGCCGAGCGGGCCGGCGAGAGAGCGGAGCGCGCACGGCAGGACGCGGTCGAGGCCCAGCGACGGGAACGCTGGGAACGCTATCGCTCGAACATCGCGGCCGCCGCGGCGGCCTTGCAGCTCCAGAACAGCAGCACGGCCCGGCGGGCCCTCGATGAGGCGCCGGAGGAGCACCTTGACTGGGAGTGGCGACACCTGCACAGCCAGCTCGACGGCTCTCGCGCCGTGATGCCCGGGGGCATGCCGGTTTGGGGATATTGGCAACTGCCGGTCATCAGCCCGTCCGGGAAGGAGCTCGCCGCCCCGGACCGCGATGGGCGCACCATCAACATCTGGGACGCGACGACCGGGGCAGCCCTCGGCGCCCTGCGCGGGCACGAAGGCGACATTTATGCGCTGGCCTACAGTCCCGATGGACGACGGCTTGCCTCCGGTTCCGCGGATAAGACCCTTCGTCTCTGGGACCCGGCGGCGGGAAAGGAGCTGGCGGTCCTACGCGGGCACGAACAGCGGGTCGAGTGGCTGACTTACAGCCCGGACGGCCAGCGGATCTGCTCGCTGGATCGGGAGTCCGGTCGTCTGTGGGACGCGACCACGGGACGACCGATCGCCGTGCTCGGCGGGCCCGTGCGGCCTAGCGCCGCACGCTTCACAGCGGATAGCCGGCGGCTCGTCATCGGCACGGGGCAGCAGGTTTGCCTGTGGGACGCGACGGCGGGCCGGCCGATCGCCGTGCTGGGGAGCCACGAACATCAGGTCGGCCACTTGGCGGTCAGTCCAGACGGCAAGCGGATCGCGTCCCGCGGCGACAGCGAGAACACCATTCGCCTATGGGATGGCGTGACCGGCCAGGAGGTCGAGGTGATGCGCTGCGATACGGAGTACGTAGAGGGGGAACTGGCCTTCAGTCCCGACGGGTCGCGACTCGTCTCGGGGAGTGCGTATCCGGATAACACCGTACGCCTGTGGGAGGCGGCGACCGGACGGCCGATCGCCACCATGCGGGGCCACAAGAACACGATCCTCTGGGTCGCATTCGGGCCGGACGGACGACGCATCGTTTCGGCGTCCTCGGACCAGACAGCCTGGCTGTGGGACGGGGTCGCTGGCCAGCCAGTCGCTCCCCTCCGCGGCCACACGGGGAGTGTATGGAACGCGATCTTCAGCCCCGACGGCCAGCGCGTCGTCACCGCCTCGGGCGATCGGACGCTACGGCTCTGGGACGCGACGTCCGGCGACCTGATCGCCGTGCTCCGCGGCCACCGGTGGGAGGTCCGGGCGCGGCGTTCGCCGCAAACGGCGCCCTGCTGGTGTCGCGGTCTTCGGAGGGCGAGTTTCGCATCTGGGACATGGAGCTCGCCGAGCGGAACGGCATCCTCGGCGGGCATGAGGGCTTCGTCTATGACGTGGCCTTCAGCCCCGACGGCGCCCGGACGGCGTCGGCGGCCTGGGACGGTACGACGCGGCTCTGGGATGCGACGACCGGGAGACAGACCGCCGTGCTGCGGCACGGCTCCATGAATTCGGCGGCGGGTTTCGTCGGCTCGGTGGCCTGGCATCCCGGCGGCGGCCAGCTCGCCACCGTGACGCGCGACGATACCATCCACCTCTGGGATCTGGCCACCGGGCGGCGCATCGGGGTCTTCCATGCCGCGACGGGCGATTGGCAAGGTGACGCCCGGGCCGTCTTCAACCCCGCGGGCACGCTCGTGGCCTCGGGGAGCCGGGATGGCTCGATACGTCTCTGGGACCTGGCCACCGGCCAGTCCGCTGGCTTGCTCAAGGGCCATGAGGATCACGCATTCGACGTGGCCTTCAGTCCGGACGGCAGCCACCTCGCCAGCGTGGGATTTGATCGGACGGTTCGCATCTGGGACGCGGCGACCCGGGCCGCGGTCAAAGTCTTGACGGCGGACGTCAAGGGCTATCGGATTGCCTACAGCGCCGACGGCCACCGGATCGCCGCCGGTTCGCAGGACGGGATCGTGCGTCTCTGGGACGCCCACACCTACCGGGAGCTCGGGGTCTTGCCGGACCTGAAGAGGGTGTTCGGCCTGGCCTTCGCTCGCGAGGGCACCCGTCTGGCGGTCGGTTGCGGCGACCACACCATCCGGCTGTTTGACGTCGCCACCCGGCAAGAGGTCTGCGAGCTGCGGGGGCACCAGGACTATGTCCATGCTGTCGCCTTCAGCCCCGACGGCACCCGGCTGGCTTCGGGTTCCGGCGACTCCACGGTACGCATCTGGGACACCGTCCTCCCGTCCGTGCGGGCCCATCCGCCGGATGCCTACCGCCCGCCGCGCGGCTAGGAACCCAGGTTGCCCGGGCCGAACGCCGCGGGGAGGAGGTCACTGAGGCGGAACTGCAAGTCGCGGGGGCCGTCGCAGATGGAACGGATCTCGGCCGCCGGCCCGAACTCGTTGATCACCTGCCGGCAGGCGCCGCAGGGAGCGGTCGGCTCGGGAGTCGGCGTGTAGATCACCACCGCCCGGATGACCAGAGGGCCATCGACCTGGGCGACGGCCCGGAAGATGGCATTCCGCTCGGCACAGATGGTCAGGCCATACGAGGCGTTCTCGACGTTGCAGCCGGTGAAGGTCCGGCCGTCGGCCGCCAGCACGGCGGCGCCGACGCGGAAGCGGCTGTACGGGCAATAGGCTCTCGCCGATGCTTGGCGAGCGGCTTCGGCGAGATCGGCGCGGAGCGACTCGGAGATCGACATCGAGAGCCCCCTTCGCCGATGCGGCGCGGCGCCCGGATCATCCGACCGGATTGAGTTCCACGACGACGGACCGGGCCAGTTCCTCCGCGCCGAGGCGATCGCAGAAGTCGCCGAACGATTCGCCGTCGAGCCGCTCCGACTTGAACCGGGCGAGCACCGGTCTCAGCTCGGCCACGATCTGATCGTAAGGCACGTAATCCTTGAACTCCACGTTGAGCCGATCGCCGATCGTGCGGCCCCCGAGGAAGATCGTGTAAGTCCCAGGTCCCGGCGTCCCGTCCTTCTGGATGTGCGCCGAACGCCCGACCAGGCCGATATCCGCATTGTACGGCCGGCGCAGCCGTTGGGGCAACCGGTCATCCGCACGGTGAGCCGCTCCTGGTCGAGGCCCTGGCGCTCCAGCTCCCGCTCCAGCTCATCGATCACACCGGGTAGGGCCCGCTCCGCCTCGGTGACCGCCAGGCCGCAGGTCGGCAACGCCGGGCACGCCATCGACCACCGGCGCACGGTCGAGATCCGCTCGACCGTGGCGATCCCGTACTCCTCCAGCCAACGTTCGATCTCCGGCCGCGACGAGGGTTGCAGATCCATGAGCAAGATCGACTGCTGGCACGTCAGCCGCCCGGGCGTGCGGTACTGCTCGAAGAACGCATGCAGCCCAGTGAGGAGCCGGTAGTCGCCCTCGTCGCGAATCCGCCCGTTCTCGACGGGAAGGCCCAGGAACAGGTTCCCGTCGGCCTGGCGGTGCCATCCCAGATGATCCTCGACGTCCGTGACCGCCACCGGCCGCGGATCCATCAGAGGATGTCCCAGGTACTCCTCGATCTTGGCGCGGAAGGCCGGCAGACCCCAATCATGAATGATGTACTTGAGCCGGGCACGCTTCCGGTCCGACCGGTTGCCGAAGTCGCGGAACACCTTCAACACGGCTTCCCCGATCCGCCGCACGTCGGCGCGGTCGACGTAGCAGAGCGGGACGGCCAGGAACGGGAAGGTCTTCTGGGCGCTGGGAGTCGTGCCCAGACCGCCGCCGACCAGCACGTTGTAGCCGACGAGCTGACCATCCTCGACGACCGCCAGGTATCCCAGGTCATTGGCATGGATATCGGTACAGTTGTCCTCCGGCAGGGCGAACGCCGTCTTGAACTTGCGCGGCAGATAGGTCTTGCCGTACAAGGGCTCGACGGGGTCGTCTCCCGCGGTCGGCACCTGGACCTCGGCGGCGGGGGGAAGCGTCTCGATCTTCTCACCGTCGAGCCAGATCTCCCAGTAGCTCGAGGATCTCGGGGCGCAATGCGAGGCCCAGTGAGCGGCGTCCTCATAAAGACGATCGCGGACCGCGTCCCGCAGCGGAGCCGGACAGCAGAGCACGTTGCGCTCCACGTCGCCGCAGGCCGCCAGCGTCGAGAGCAGGCTCTCGTTGATCGTCCGGATCGTGCTCTTCAGTTCGTCCTTCAAGACGCCATGGAGCTGGAACTCCTGCCGGGTCGTGATCCGGAGGGTTCCGTTACCGATCGTCCGCGCGAGATGCTCGCAGGCCAGATACTGGTCGGCCGTCAACCGTCCTCCGACGACCCGGACCCGCACCATGAACTGGAAGGCCTTCTCCTTGCCTTCCTTCTTGTGTTGCGTCCGTACGTCGCGATCATCCTGCTGGTAGGACCCGTGGAACTTCAAGATCGAGGCGGCGTCCTCGCTGAAATGCGAGGCACCGTTGCCGACCTCCTCGGCCAGGTGCGTCTTCAGATACTCGCTCGCGAGCTTGGCTAGCTCCACCTTGCTCGGCTTGGCACCGCCACCGGATTTGGACGCTTCCATCCCTCGCCTCCCGCCTCCCCCACCCAAAGTTCAGTTTCTGCATCAAGATGGTGATCTTTATTCTAGAGAGGGAGTGGCCTGGGATCAATGCGTCATCGGGAGGCAGGACTGGGTTGATGCCGCCGGGAGGCGACCGGCGCCTCGTGATTGGGTGCCGGTCTCCTTCTGGCTCAGGCCGACCTAAGGTGTGGACGGCTGGCCGGTGGCGGGCGGCCCGGGCGGTGGCGGGATCTCGAGCGACTGTTCCAGGACCGGCCCTTCCTTCTTGGCCGCTTCGGCTTTCTTCCGCTCGGACTGCATCGCGATCACCGAGTCGAGCTGCTTGACGATCATCTCGGTGCCGTCCTCGACGGGGACCGAGCTGGGTGCCTGGAACGCGAACTGACTCGCATCCAGCGCGGGATTCAGTTTGACGTCGGTGTACTCGAGAATGATCTTCGTGGGAGCGATGGTCTCGATCGAGCTGCGCGACCCGACCTTGCGGCCGTCGGGCCCCACCTTGCGAGTATCATAAACGGTGGAAGGCGCCTGGCCCAGGAGCTCGAGCTTGTACGGCCATCCATCATCCTTCCCCAGGTACAGGACGACCAACTTGGGGATGTACGGGGGGAGCATGCCGGTCGCGTTGAGCTGCCGTTGATCAGGGCCCGTCAAACCCCTGCGATCCTTCCACTCACCTCGGAGGATCCACACCGGCTTGTCGCCGATCTTCCCCTCCTCCTTCTCCTGATTGAATCGGAACAGGCGACGCACGCCGGTCAGTAGGGTCTCCGGGCCGGCGAATCCCATCCCTTCCTTGAACTGATCCCTCATCTTGGGGTCGAGGTCGGGGGAGTTGAGTCGCTCCATCACAGGCTTGACGCTGAACTTGTGGTAGACCTGCGACTCGAGGATGACCTGGTAGTCCCACAGAGTCTCACCGTCGCAGACCTGGAGAGTGGTGCCGGCCGAATCCGGCAGTCCGCGGAGCGTGAGCCGGAAGTAGACGCGGTAATTCGGGGCCTTGAAGGACTGGCCGGTGAGGGTGATATGCTGATTGAGCATATCGACCCGCTCCTCGATGTTGGCCGCGTAGGATTGCAGCTTGGCGACCTTCGCCCTGGCCTCATCGACGAGGAGATCGGCCGGTGTCGGGGGTTCCTCGGCCTTCTCCCTGGCCTGGGCATCGGGGCCAGCGATGCCGGGGGGCAGGTTGCCCGACCCCGGCGGGACCTGACCGGTCTGCGGCGGTTGCTGGGCCGAAGCCGGCCCGAGCCACACCGAGAGCAGGGTCACGCCAAAGATGGTCGCTGTACTCGAGAGGAATAATCCAGCCCGCGGGGAGGGCCTGCGGCCTCCGGTCGGGCGTCCGTGATGGGATGGCTCGTTCATCATACGAATCAGGCTCCCGCGGGTCCGGTCGGACGGCATCTCCTGCGGCTCATTCGGGCTGCGCGGCATCGTCCCTTGAGGGGAAACGGAGCCCGGTCGGGAGGGAGATGATCCGATTCTCAGGTATGATCGGGACGTAGGGCAATTCCTCAAGGGTCGGAAAGGAAAGCCCGATCATAAACGCTAGGCGTCAGGAGACGCAAGTCCGGCAGACGATCCGGGAGTGACGAGAACCGCTCTGAGCGAGCCGCCGGCGAGCCGGGGTGCCAGTGCGCGGGGTTTCGACCCAATCTCCGAGGTCCGGGTCCGGAAGGGTCGCCTCGGCTGGCGAAGCCGGCCGATCGAGGCGACCGACGCACCTCGTCCCATCAGGAACCGCCCACCGGGCTGCGTGGGACTCGGCTCGGCCCAATCCGACCGAGCTTCGGCGAAGACCGCGGTGGATGTCAGGAAGACAAGCATTCTCCCCGCTCGACGGATTCCGACGCCTCCGGGCTCGCCCCGGCGGGGTCGACTTCGTCCGTGGGAGCTGGAGGATTTCTATGCAAGCGTTCGGAGTTCTGCTCCTGGCGGCAGCGACCGCCGGCGACGGATTCGGATATTCGGACCCGGGCGTCCGCCTGAAGAAATGGCTGCGGCCTCATGCCGTCGTATCGAGCGACGCCCCGGGCCCGCCCATGTATACGGCCAACCAGATCGGCGGTCAAGGCGGCCCCATGGGAGCCGCCCCGGGCCGCCGGTTCGTGACGACCCGAAGCCAGGTCTATTTCCTCGACCCCGACGGGATGCAGGTCGGCTGGCAGACCGCCGCCGGACCCAACGGCGAGCGGGCCTACCTGCCCTCGCAACTCACGGTGCCGGCTCGCTACAACTTCGGTCAGGGGTACATCTACCGCCTGAAGCTCACGAACATCCCGGGCCGTGCGGGGGCGGCCCTGTACCCGACGATCGAGGTCGCACCGACCACACCGGCGACCGATGCGTACCTGTCCCATAACGCGATCCCGGTGCAGTTCACCGACGAGGACTTCCAGCAAGTGCTCGACGGCGGCAATTTCGTCACCAAGGTGATCTACCTCCCCGACCCGCGGTACCAGGAGCTCGCCGTCTCCGGCGTCAGCGTCGAGACCCTGGTCTCGACCCGGCTCGAGCCGGGGATCGACCCGATCCTCGAGGCCGACAAGCGCGGCACGATCCTGCTGATCGTCCGGCTCGGGGCCATCGACCTGGAGATGCCCGGCGGCGGAAACGTCCTGGGTGGCGGAGTGCCGACCCCGGCCGGCGGCCCCGCGATGGGGAACGTCCCCGGCGGCGCCCCGATGACGCCCGGTGGACCGGGGATCACCGAGCTGCCGCCCGGCACCCTACCGCCCGGGACGGTTCCTCCGGCCCCGGCGGGCACATCGGGTACGGTCGTGCTCGATCCTCCCGCGGCTGGTGCCGTGGCGCCCCAGCCGGCGGCACCTCCGACGAATCCGCAGCCGGGTCCTTCCGCGGCGACAGTTCGGGGCGTGCCCGCCGTCGCCGCTGCCCCGTCGGAGTCGCTGCCGGCCGTGCTCGCACCGCCGGCCGACGAGGCCCCGCCCCCGGTGCCCAGGCCGTGAGTCCAGCGGCGAGCGCTGAATTCGTCCGGGGTGGGCCCCGCGCCCCAGCGTGGTCCACCCCGCTTTCGTTCCGGCTCGCACCGTCCCTCAAAATACCGTCGGTATTCAAGAGGGTGAGCCTCCCTGCGAGCCGGCATCAAGAATCGGCCCGGACGGAGCCTCGCCCGCGCCGCAGATCTCCCATCCATTTCGCCGTGGCGTAGCGAGGTACAAGGCAAGATCCCCGATCACGCCGCTTAGGAGGAGGAATTCCGATGAGCCGACCAGGAAGGTACGGCCGATTCGCGACCGGCGTTACGCGGTCCGCCGGCCTGACGCTCCTCATCGTCGTGACCGCCGGCAGCATCGCCGTCCAGGCCCAGCCGGGACCGGAGCAGATCGCGCCGGGCCTTGCACCGGCGGGGTCCGCGCCGGGAGTCGCGGTAACGGGACCTCCGGTCGCGGCGCCAGGCGCCGCCGTCGAGCCGGCCGGCGCCGCCGAAGCCGGCGGGCCCAAGGCCGCCGCCCTATCGCCCGAGATCCAGGTCGTCCGCTTCCAGGGACCAGAGGGCCTGACGGTCGAGGTGCTCGGGCCAGCCCCGACACCGGTCCCTCAGGGTGACGGCAAAGGAATCCTCACCGTCGGGCTGAAGCGCGGCGTCGGATATCGTCTGCGGATCGGCAACATCCCCGAGCGTCCCGGCGCCGAGCTATTCCCCGTGGTCGAAGTCGTGGGCCATCTCCATCGTCCCGAGGGGATCGACCCCGGCAAGTACCCCATCCGGGTGATCTTCAGCTTCGAGGACCTGACCGAGGTCCACGATCGGGGCCGACTCGTCACCAAGGTGATCTATCTGGAGGACCCCGACCAGGCACTCCCCTTCCGGATGGCGAAGGATCAGATACCGGTCGTCTCGCTCAACCCGACCGAGCACCCGCTGCGGGTGGCGTCGGCCCTGGGCCGGCCGATGGCGATCGTGCGGATCGGCGGCCGGCGTCCCACGATCGAGGAGGTCGAGGGCGGCCCGGGCGATTTCGGACTGGATTACGCGGCGGCGCTGGGCTCGACGCCCTGTCCCTTCCTGTTTCAGGACGGCTCGCGATGCCCGATGGTCGCCGGTCCGCCTTGCACGGCGCCGGCTCCGTCAACCAAGGCGCTCCTGCCGCGCGACGAGTTCCTCTGCGACGGCGGCGACCGGGGGATCCCGATCCTCGTCGGCCCCGACGGGCGGCTGGGCGGCGTCGAGCCCCGCGACGCGGCCGTGCGATTCGACATCGGCCTGGGGCCGCTTGTGAAGCCGCGGACGCTGCCGACGAACGTCGTCTGCATCTACGCGCCGCGGTTCGCCGAAGTGCGGGTGACCACCGGCGCCAACGCGGCGATCGACGTGCAGCACCTCCGGACCAATGTCCGACTCGAATCGACCAAGATGGCCAGCGTGAAGGCCGAATCCCGCAAGTTGGTGCAGAACCAGTCCCCCGAACTGGCTCGCAACCGCTCGCGAGCCTCGGGCTTCAAGGGTCGGGAACACATCGACGAGGGGTCGAACAACCGAGCCGCGGGCGGCTACGAGAATATCACGCAGGTCTCGTCCAACCGGCAGAAACAGTCCCCGGAGCTGGCCCGCAACCGACAAAAGCCGGGCATGGCGAAGGTGAAGGTCCGCCTGCAAGGGATCAAGACCGGCGAGGCTCCGGTCGTCACGGGGGTCGCGGAGGGCACCGGTGCGGCGGTGATGGTCTGGTCCCCCCACCAGATGACCGGCGTCGAGACCCCGCCCGACCGGCCGGGCCTGGCGGTGGTCAAGCGGGTCAGCGTCGAGGAGGCCGAGCCGGGCGACACGGTCACCTACGTGATCTTCTACCGCAACATGGGGAACACGCCGATCAAGTCGGTGGCGATCGTGGATAGCCTGCTGCCGCGGCTGGAGTACGTCAAGGGCACCTCGCGCGGCCCCCAGGGCACGGCCTTCTCCTCTGCCGTGAACCGGGTCGGCTCGACCGAGCTGCGCTGGGAGCTCCCCGGCGTCCTTGCAGCCGGGGCCACGGGCCATGTCTCTTTTGATGTGATCGTCCGCTGAGTGCCGCCGCATGGTAAAACGGCCCGGGATTCCCTCGGGAGTGCGTGCCTCCGTGCGAGCCGGCACCAAGAAGCGGCTCGCACCGTTCCAGCTCGATGCGGTCCTCGCCTTGCTCGATCGCCACGACGCGCGGTACTGGGTCGACGCCGAAGCGATCTCGCTGGACAACGAACCTTCGCTGACCGTGATCATTTTCGGCAAGAGCGGTGAGGCGGCCCGGATTCAAGCGATCCTCGACGAGGCCGGCTGACGCCCGGGTGCCGTGCGATGCCCCTTCCCGACGAGATTCGCGGCCTGGTCAACCGGATCGTGGCTCGGCTCGAGGAGGCCCGCGGATTTGACGTGCACCCACGGCAGGCCCGGCGCCACTTTGCATCGGCTCGCGCGCGAGGGCCGTCCGGTCGGGATCGTCAACCTGGCAACCAAGCGGCCAGTGCTTGCCAAGATCTGGCAGGTCGCGCCGAGAGATACGTAACCGTCCCGCTCGATGAGTGGACTTTCAAGGTACTCTTGAGGCTTTGGAGGACGGAATTCACCATCCAATCGAGGCCGGCGCACGCTCGGCTGGTGGACATGAGGGATGTTATCCTCGAACGGGATTGACGCGACAAGTTCGCCCGAGATTCGGGGCCGCACCAGGTGCCGAGGAGTACCCCATGCCGTCACCATTTCCCGGGATGAATCCGTATTTCGAGCAGGCCGCCTACTGGCTCGATTTCCATACGGAATTCCTCTCGGCACTGCGCCGGCTGCTGGCCCCGCAGGTCGCGCCGAAATACATCGTCCAGTTTGAAGAGCATATCTACATCCATGATCTGCCGCCGCAGCCACGCCGACGGGTCGGGAGTGCGGACCTGTCGCTGGCCCGATCGGACGGAGGACAGACCTCGGGTATCGGGGTGGCACTCCTGGAGGCGCCCGCGGAGGCCTGGCTACCGGAGCAGGATCTGGAAGAAGTCCGATACCTGGAGGTTCGGGACCGCCTGGGCCGCGACCTGGTGGCCGTCATCGAGCTCTTGAGCCCGTCGAACAAGCGGGCCGGGGAGGATCGCGAACAGCATCTCGCGAAGCGACGGGAACGGCTGCGCACCCCGACCCACCTGGTCGAGATCGACCTCCTGAGGGGATGGACGCCGATGCCCCAGGAAGGTCGGCCCCAATGCGACTATTCGGTCATGGTCAGTCGCGCCGAGAAGCGGCTTGCCGCCGACTTCTGGCCCATCATGCTCAGGGACCGACTCCCGGTGATCCCCATCCCGTTGCGGTCCCCGGACGGCCCCATCCCCGTTGATCTCCAGGAGGTGCTCGACCGCGCCTACGATGGTCCGGGATACGAGCACTTCATCTACGGCGGGAGTCCGGAACCGGACCTCTCCCCGGAGGACGCCATCTGGGCCCGGCAGTTCCTACCGGCGAGGGCGTGACGGCCGGTCCAGCGCGAATTCCTCGTCCGCGTCATCTTGCGGGATCGTCAGACGACGAACTCAGCGGCCTGTCCCGAACCAGGGGATGCCCGCGAAGCGCGTATCCCCACTCGCGCAGGCGTTCGGCCCACCCGGCCCGGTTGCCGATCGTCGCCGTCTCGTCGAGCAACCCGGTCCGCTCTTCCTGGCCGGTCAGGCGGATCGGGGTCCGGGGCGCGGGCGCGGGCGCGAGATGCGGGACCGACCGGTCTTGGGTTTCCCCGCACCCCGCAGCGAGCGCCAGCGAGCGCCCCGCACCCCGCAGCGAGCGCCAGCGAGCGCTCCCCGCACGAGAGATCTCGCGGGTCCGGAGGTTCAGGTTGATGCTGCGGAGCAGAGCCGGGTGAGGGTCGGCGTCGAAGTCGGGATAGACGAGGTACGAGACCTTGCCCGAATGGCGGTGGAGCTTGATCAGGTTCGCCCCCTCGATCTCGCCGAGGTGGGCCCGGGCGAAGCCCTCATACACGCGGAGCAGCGGGTCGAGGGGCCTCCAGCGCCGTGCGGTGGACGTACAGGGCGTTGGGCAGGGAGCCTGCCGACGGCCGACCGGCGGCCGTCGTCGTCGACCGCGTCGGCGTCGCCGGCCCGGAACTGCAGATCGTCGGCCCGGCGGCAGCCGGTCGCGTAGCAGCCGAAGAACGATCGGATGTCCCGCTGGAGTCTGGTCGGCAGGGCCGACATCGGCGGCCGGCGCCGGAACCGTCCGATGGCCAGGTAGACGAGCAAGTCCCGCCGTTCACGCCGGGTGATCGCCTCCCATTCCTCGGCCTCGATCACCGGTTCGACCCGGGCGAATCGACCGGTTCAACGAGCCGAACCGGACGACGACCTCCGCGGCTCTCGGGAACTCCTCGGTTTCCGGCACTGCTCGAGGCCGGGCACGAATCGCCGTATCGCCGTTCGACGCGCCTGTCGCCCTTGTGCGGCGCCGCCCCACCCCTTATCCTGCCGGTGGATCGAATCGAAGTGACATGCAGGTTCGGAGATCCAATGCCCCGTCACCAGGTCACCGCGGAGGACGTCGTCAACGCCCCCGCCGAGCTTGCCTACGCCCTCATCGCGGACTACCGCGACGGGCATCCACGGATCATTCCCCGTCCGCCGTTCGTCTCACTCGACGTGGAACAAGGCGGAAAAGGCGAAGGGACGGTGATCCGATTCCAGATGCGGATCTTCGGCCGCACGCGGACATTCCGAGCGGCGATCACGGAGCCCGAGCCCGGCCGGGTGCTGGCCGAGACCGACCTGAACACCGGTGCCGTGACCACCTTCACTGTGGTTCCGATCGAGGATGACCGAAAGTCGCGCGTCACCATCACGATCGACCTGGAGACGCGAGGCGGCGTGCTCGGGGGGTTGGAGCGATATCTCGTCACCCGTCTGCTGCGGCCCGTCTACCAGCGGGCGATCGAACGAATCGGAGTCGTCGCTTCCGAACGGGGCACGGGATGACGGCTGGCAGGAGGAAGGGGGCTCAGCGAGCCGAAGATGGATGAATACCCGACTCCCAGGTCGGCGACGAGATCGAGACCCAGGATCTCTTCGTCGAGCTCTTCACCCAGGTCTTCGGGGTCGAGAACGTTCGCCTGCTGACGCCCGAGCTCGCCGTCGAGGACATCGACGGCGGTGGCCG
This sequence comes from uncultured Planctomycetota bacterium, assembly GCA_963815795.1. Taxonomy (GTDB): domain Bacteria; phylum Planctomycetota; class Planctomycetia; order Isosphaerales; family Isosphaeraceae; genus JAKAUH01. The sequence continues at coordinate 1,911,987 of CAWFIC010000019.1, forward strand.
CTTCATCGATTTCGCGACTGCGGACCGTCGACGAGCGTGTGGCCTTCGAGATCGACGGCCTGACCTGGCATGTCCCGGACGCCGAGCGGATCGCCGAATACGAGGACCAGCTCCTCCGGCAGAACAGCCTGGTGCACCAGGGCTGGCGGGTCTTCCGCTGGACCGACCGGCAGATCGCCGATGACCCCGAGGCGGTCAAGGAACAGCTCGCCCTGTTCCTCGAGCGAATCCCGGGCCTGCTGACCTTCGACGACTTCCTGCCGAAGCAGCATGGCGAGGTCATCGAGCTGAAGCCGCACCAGGAGGAGGCGCTGGACGCCCTCGATCGGCTGCGAGCCGAGGGGATCACGATTGCACTGGTCACACACGCCCAGGGCGCGGGCAAGACCGTCACGGCCATCACCGACGCCCTCCGCCTCGGCGGCCGGACGCTCTTCGTGGCGCATACCCACGAGCTGGTGCTCCAGGCGCGGGAGCAATTCCGCAAGCTCTGGCCCGAGGCATCCACGGGGTTGTTCTTCGGCGACGTCAAGGACACCGACATCGACAACCTCGTCGGGACGGTGGACAGCCTGGCCCTCCACCTGGGCCGCTTCAAGCCGGACGACTTCTCCTATCTGATCATCGACGAGGCCCACCACGCGACCGCCGAGTCGTACCAGAAGCTGCTCCGCTACTTCCGGCCGGCGGTTCACGCTCGGGTTGACGGCCACGCCCGACCGGGCCGACGGCGTCTCGGCGCTGGAGGTCTTCCGCAACACGGCGCACCGGCTGACGCTCCGCGAGGCCGTCGAGCGGGGCGAACTGGTCCCGATCCGATGCGTCCGCGTGCGGACGAACGTGGACCTGACCCGGGTCCGGTTCAATCAGGTGCAGTACAACCGGCGAGACATCGAAGAGACGGTGCTGGTGCCGTCGCGGGACCGACTGATCGTCGAGACGTACCGCGACCACGTACCCGAGCCGCAAGGCGGTCGCCTTCTGCGTCAACGTGCGGCACGGCGAGGAGCTGGCCGAGCGGTTCCGGTCGGAGGGCATCCCGGCCCGCGGCGTCTCCGGCCGGATGAGCCGGTCCGATCGGGCGGCGTGCCTCGAGGCCTTCGCCCGCGGCGATGATCCGCGTGCTCTGCGCCTGCGACCTGCTCAACGAGGGCTGGGACTGCCCCGACGTCGAGGTGCTGCTCATGGCCCGCCCGACGCTCTCGAAGGTGATCTACCTCCAGCAACTGGGGCGGGGGACCCGCAAGGCCCCGGGCAAGGAGTGCCTCGTCGTCTTCGACTTCGTAGACAACGCGACCCGTTACAACCAGTCGCTCAGCCTGCACCGCATCCTGGGAAACCCGCATTACCGGCCCGGCGCGCTGGTGCTGGCCCCGCCCGAGCTGCTGAGCCGCGAGCAGGAGGCACTGGACACCGGGAAGCCGCCGACGCAGATCCTGCCGATCGACCTCTGGGTGCGGGACTACGAGGAGATCAACGTCTTCGACTGGCAGGACGCCGTCGCGGGCATGCTCTCGGCGTCGGACCTGGAAGTCGAGTTGGCCGCGGCCGAGGGCCGGATCCGTGGCGCGATCGCCCGCGGTCGTCATCGCGCCCGACCATACGCTGAGCCTCGGCGAGCGGACGTATTACTACTTCCTGCGGATCGGGTCGAGAGATCCGCGAGGCGCTGGGCCTGCCCCGGGTCGATGAAACCTCGATCCGGGAGCTGTTCCTCGACTTCGCCGAGCGGATGGACATGTCCAGCTCGTACAAGCCGGTGATGCTCCTGGCGATCCTCGATCATGTCGACGACCGCGGCCGCGCCCCGATCGATGCCGTGGCCTCGACCTTCCATGCGTTCTACCTCGATCGGCTCCGGCAGGGCCTGACCGTCGAACGAGGCCCGGGATGCGGATGGCCCAGGCGGATCTGCTCGGGCACGAGGATGTCCGCTCGCTCATGCTCGGGATGCCGTTCCGGAAGTTCGAACTGCGGAAGTACCTGGCGTATGACCGTCAAGACATGGCTGATCTGCGGTTCCCGCCGGCGCTGTGGCGCCAGCTCACCGACGAGGACAGGGCCACGCTCCGCGGCCACTGCGAGAGGGCGAGCTCCGCAGTATTATGAGCGACTCGAGTCCTGACCCCTGCCCATTCTGCGCGATGCCGGCCGGGCGGATCGTGGAAGCCCGCGAGCACGCCTTCGCCGTCCTCGACGCCTATCCGATCTCGCCGGGCCACACGCTCGCCATCGCGCGGCGGCACGTCCCTGACGTCTTCGATCTGACGGCGGACGAGATCGCCGACATCCTCCGCCTCATCCGGTCCGCCCGGGACCGGATCGACCGGACGCTCCGGCCGACCGGATACAACATCGGGGTCAACATCGGCCGCGACGCGGGCCAGACCGTCATGCACGTCCATATCCACGTCATCCCGCGCTATCCCGGGGATTGCGAGGATCCGCCGGGCGGTGTCCGGGGGGTGAAGCCCGGCAAGGCGCGCTATCGATGAGTCGGATGTGGGGGTCTCATCGGCTCATGATGCCTGCGCTCCCCCGCCCCGAAAAAGGGCCGTGGCCTCTGTGCTCTGGAAGCCGACAGTTGACCAACGTGAGCGGATAGGCGAGCTGCTGGATGCGCTGGAAGTGGGCGGTGTTGCCGGTCACCAGCTCGAGGCCGTGTACCAGGGCGAGGGCGGCGATCATCGGATCCGCCAGGCCGATGGGGTGGCCGATGCGTTCGAGGTCGCTCCAGATGCGGCCCGCCGTCTCGGCGGCAGGCTGGCCGAATTCGTGCACCTCCTCGGTGGCGACGTTGGCGAGAAGCGTGGCGATCTTCTGGGGCCGCTGGACCTTCTGTAAGCCCTTGACCATCTCCATGACCGTGATGACGGAGAGGGTGAGGCGGCCGTGCGCCTGGCGGTCGGCGAGGGCGTGGGCGGCGACGGTGGCGTTGACCCCTCGGAGGACTTCCGAGTAGATGTCGGTGTCGAGCAGGGCCTTATTCATCCGCCGCCAACGTCAACATCCGTTTGCGGCGGCCTTCCATGATGTCCTGGGTGACCTGGTCGAGCAAATCGGCATCCTCGCGCATGGCGCCGATGGAGCCGGTGCCGGTCGTCGGCGTGGGGGCGTGTTTGCGGAGCTGCTCCAGCGCGTCGCGGATGACGTCGTCGTCGGACGGATAGCGCCCGGCGAGGACCTGGTCATGCACGAACTGCTCCAGCTCGGCGGGTAGATGGATCGTCATGACATGGTTTCTCCTTTGGTCTTCAGCTTACCAGTGGTGCGGAGTGCCGTCGAGGCGGCGACCCTCGCGCATTTGGGTACATGAATGGGAGTCGGAGTTCGCGGCGTACCGCGTCGCTGTTTCGGTCACCCGAGCCGTAGGCGCACTCGGCCGACCGGATCGGCCGGATCGGCAATTCCCCCGATCGGCCAGAAGGGATGAATCGGAACGAACACCGATTTGCGTTCTCGACCGCACGAGCCGATGCCCGGGAACGGCGCCCCCCCACTCCAGCATCCGCCCGGCCCGGCCGTCCCGCGTGCTGATCCGTATGAGATCGAGCAGCGGCCCGGCCCTCTCCCACGACCGGTTCGGCCGGTCGGACGCCGCCCCTCCCGACCGCCCCCGCCCGGCCCGGGAGCCGCGACGGTCGCCACCCGGACCGCCGGCCCGGACGTCCCGGGCCCGAGGCGAGGCACACGGGCCGATCCGACGGGGCGGGTCGGATGGCGGCCGCCGGCGGGCCTGGCCATCGGGCTGCGTTCCTCTTTCGGCTCGTCCAGTGCCCTTGCCTTTTCTGTTTCTGCGAAATAGGATGGACCGTTACGCCAACGGATCGGACGGACGCGAATCCTCATGCACGTCATCTCATTCAGGAGGCTGCGAGAATTCTCCGCGGAACATGCCGACGCCGAGGCACCTCTGAAGCGATGGTTCAAGATCGCCGACAAGGCGAGATGGCCGGATTTCGCCGAGTTGAAGGCGTCGTGCCCGAGCGCCGATCGGGTCGGCCATCTGATCGTGATCGATATCGGCGGCAACAAGTATCGCCTGATCGTCGAGGTCTTCTTCCGGGACCAGGTCGTCTTGATCCGGCGTGTTCTGACCCATCGAGAGTACGACACCGGGGAATGGAAGCGGCAGGCCCCGGCGCCGGGGAGAGAGGCTGTCCCGCATGAAGACGCGAGCGAGGAGGTGCCGAAGTCCGGCAAGAGTCGCAGACGCGGGGGGCGTGGCACGCGCCGGTGAGTCCTACCTGGAACTGGTGCGCGAGTGTCCGCTCCGGATCATCCACACCGAGGCGGAGTACCGGCAGGCAGTCGCGGTGCTCGACCGGCTGAGCGACCTCGGCCCGGCGCGGACGGAGGATCAGACCGAATACTTGCTGGCCCTGGCCCTCTTCGTCGAGAAGTACGAGCGAGCCCACGAGCCGATGCCGGCGGCCACGGGCGTCGAGATGCTCGGCCACCTGATCGAGACCCACGGGGTGAAGCAGGGCGAAGTCGCGGCCGGGGCGGGCCTCGCCGATTCGACGGTCTCCGAGATCCTGGCCGGCAAGAGGAGGATGAACGTCAAGCATATCGAGGCCCTGTGCGCTTCTTCAAGGTCGAGCCGGCCGTCTTCCTCGACGAGTGAGCGCATCGAGCGGGCGGCCGTCGCCGCTGGTGCACCCGATCGTCGCGGGCGATGCGTGGCTCGGCGAACGCCGCGGCCGGGTCACGGCCGGGACGGGGCCGGCGGGCGGTGGGGCCCGGGATCGGGAAACCCAGCGGCCGGGACGGTCGTCAACCTCCGCTCCGGGCCGGTTCCCGTGCCGGCTCGGGTGATCACGCTCATCAGACGGCGCGGCGAGGACCGGAAACTCGCCGCAGGTCCACAACGCCCGCCGCGGGGTGCCAGTGATTGATCGCCAATGCTCCCCCGCCCGTCCCGGTGCCAGCGCCGGCCGCCACCCCGACCCCCAGTCCGGCCGGCCCGGGCCCGAGGCGAAGCCGGCCGGCCGATCCGACGGGGCGGGACCGATGGCGGCCGGCGGCGGGTCGGGCCATCTCGTTGCGACCTCGTTTCTGGTCCTTCGTTTACTGTAGGGACCACCGATTCGCCCAGGGTATTCGCGTCGCGCGGGCGATCGACAACTTGTTGCATCTCATGGTTGATCCGGAACGGCGCGCCGTTTCGGCGCTTGAGCGAGGCGAGGATCCTTGAGTAGAATCAACCGCGGTGGCGAGATGGTCGAGCGGGCGACGGCAGGAGAGGCGGCGCGGAGCGAGTCGCGCCGGGGAGGCTGCGGATGGAAGCCGGTGGGTTCAGACTCCACTATCGCGCGTTCGTCGCATTGAGCCAGTTGTCCGAAGCCGACCAGGTGGCCATCCGAGCGCGGCTGGCGAGCCTGGCCCATCTTCCCCCCAGCGAGTGGCCGGCCCGCGTGGTCCGGAGACCGGACGTGGCCGAGCCGCTCTACATGATCCCCGTGGACGGCGGCTGGAGGGTCCTCATCTCGGCGCCCGCGGGCCAGGACCCGGAGGTGGTGGACATCGTCCACCATGAGACCCTGCGCCAGTTCGCCGGGGCCAGGTAAGGGGGCGACGCGAGCCCAACTCGGCCTATGCTCATGATCCCCGGCGGCCCATGCGGAGGTCGCCGAGCTCCGGACGCTCCTCCAGACGAATGCCGAGCTGAAAGAGGCCGTCTTCCGGGATTTCTTCCGGTCGCGGCCTCATGCGTCGGCCCTCATCGGACCATACACCCCCCTGGTGAACAGGAGCGATCTCATCGCCTACGAGTATCCCCTCTTCGGCGATTTCCGTTGCGACCTGGCGATCGCCGACTCGGTCACACGCGCGTGCACCTTCGTCGAGTTCGAGGATGCGGGGCCTCGCAGCCTGTTCGTCCGGCACGGGGACAAGGCGACGCGGGAGTGGAGCCCTCGCTTCGACCACGGGTTCTCCCAGGTGGTCAACTGGTTCTACAAGCTCCAGGACCTGACCCAGACGGCCACGATGGAGGCTCGATTGGGGAGACGAGCCATCGATTATGCGGGCGTGCTGGTCATCGGCCGTGACCAGCACATGAGTACGGGCGAGCACGACCGCCTGCGCTGGTGCCGTGAGCACGCCATCGTCAATTCCAGGCGCATCGTCTGCGTCACCTACGACGAGCTCCTCGGGGATCTCGCGTACCGGCTCGACTGGTACGGGCCGGCGATCCACGCGGGTGGTTAGCCGTCCGGCTCATCCCTTCCGGTCTCCAGCGGACCCTGGCTCTCACCGTTATCCGCTCCGGGCCTCGCTGGAGCCCCGTTCGCCCGGCTCCGCACGAGCCGATGCCCCCGGAGGGCATAGCCCCGCTCGCGCAACCGCTCGGCCCATCCGGCCCGCGTGCCGATCGTTGCGGTCTCATCCAGCAGCACGGCCCGCTCCTCCTGGGCGGTCAGGCGGATCGGGGTCCGGGCGCGGGCGCGGGCGCGAGATGCGGGACCGACCGGTCTTGGGTTTCCCCGCACCCCGCAGCGAGCGCAGCGAGCCCGCACCCCGCAGCGAGCGCCAGCGAACGCTCCCCGCACGAGAGATCTCGCGGGTCCGCAGATTGAGCTTGATGCTTCGGAGCAGGGCCGGATGCGGGTCGGCGTCGAAGTCGGGATAGGTCAGGTACGAGACCTTGCCCGAATGGCGGTGGAGTTTGATCAGGTTGGCGCCCTCGATCTCACCGAGGTCGGCCCGCGCAGCCCTCGTAGACGCGGAGCAGCGGGTCGAGGGCCTCCAGGGCCGTGCGGTGGACGTAGAGCGCATTGGGCAGGAGCTTGCCGACAGCCGAGCGGCGGCAGGCGTCGTCAACCGCTTCGGCGTCGCCGGCCCGGAAGAGCAGGTCGTCGACCCGGCGTCAGCCGTTGGCGTAGCTGCCGAAGGACGATCGGCTGTCCCGGCGGAGACCGGTCGGGAGGGCCGACATCGGCGGCCGGAGGCGGGACCGGTCGAGGGCCAGGTGGACGGGCTCCAGCCTGCCAACCGGCGTCGTCTCAGGACCGCGTATGGCGACCCACGGGGATGACGCCGAGCGAGCGACCGCAGACGAGATGCCGGCCGGGAAGATCGTTTGACCCCTTGCTTCGGGATCAAGAATGAGCCAAACTGCGGGGAGATAGGATTCTAGGCATCCTCCGGGGGCCTCGAAGGAAGAAGGCCATGACGATCAGCTTCGAGATACCGCAGGAGATCGAGCAGCAGATTCGCATGACCGGAGTGGACCTCGGCCGCGATGCCAAGGAGGTCTACCTCATGCAGCAATACCGCCAGGCGAAGATCACCCACCGTCAGCTCGAGGAAGCCCTGGACCTGAGCTTCCACGCCACCGAGCAACTCCTGAAGCAAAGAGGCATGGGTCAAGACATCGACAACGAAGAGTTCGAGGCTGGGCGCGAGTTGCTGAGGAAGGCCAGGCCCCGATGATCGCGGTCTGTGACATGGGCCCGCTGCATTACCTGGTGCTCATCGGCTGCGACCACATCCTGCCCCTGATCTTCGATCGGGTGATCACCGCTCGCGTGGTGATCGAGCAAGAGATGGCCGACCCGCAGACTCCGGAGCCCGTCCGGCATTGGGCTGCCCATCCGCCGCGATGGCTCGAAGTCTTGGAGCCCCAGCAGGTCGAGGACATCCCGTCCCTGGGGAAGCCGGGAATGAGCGGAGATGGAGACCGGGCCGTCATTTCGCTCGCTCGCGAGCTGACGGCCGACATCCTGATCATGGACGACCGAAAGGCGAGGAGGGAGGCGAATCAGAGGGGAGTCCGATTGATCTGGATGCTCGACGTGCTCAATGAAGCGGCCGAGCGCGAGATCATCGACGACCTCTGCGAACGACTCGAGCACCTGGTGGACCGCACTCCCTTCTACGTCGGTGACAAGGCCCGAGCCGTCATCGAGGACATGAAGCAGCGAGACAGGGATCGCAAGCTCGCCCGGGCGCAGCAGCTTCCGGGGCAGACGACCGGAGCCTGATCGATTCGCTACCGGCTCCGGACCAGCCGATGCCCGCGGAGGGCATAGCCCCGCTCGCGCAGGCGATCCACCCATCCGGCCCGGATGCCGATCGTTGCCGTCTCGTCCAGCAGCCCGGCCCGCTCCTCCTGGGCGGTCAGGCGGATCGGGGTCCGGGCGCGGCGCGGGCGCGAGATGCGGGACCGACCGGTCTTGGGTTTCCCCGCACCCCGCAGCGAGCGCCAGCGAGCGCCCCCGCACCCCGCAGCGAGCGCCAGCGAGCGCTCCCCGCACGAGAGATCTCGCGGGTCCGCAGATTGAGCTTGATGCTTCGGAGCAGGGCCGGGTGCGGGTCGGCGTCGAAGTCGGGATAGGTCAGGTACGAGACCTTGCCCGAATGGCGGTGGAGTTTGATCAGGTTGGCGCCCTCGATCTCACCGAGGTCGGCCCGCGCGCAGCCCTCGTAGACGCGGAGCAGCGGGTCGAGGGCCTCCAGGGCGGTGCGGTGGACGTAGAGCGCGTTGGGCAGGAGGTTGCCGACGGGGGAGCGGCGGCAGGCGTCGTCGACGGCGTCGGCATTGCCGGCCCGGAACAGCAGGTCGTCGGCCCGCCGGCAACCGTTCGAAATAGCTGCCGAAGGACGATCGGATGTCCCGCTGGAGTCCGGACGGGAGGGCCGAGATCGGCGGTCGGCGGCGGAACCGGCCGAGGGACAGGTGGACGAGCAAGTCCCCGGTGCTCCGGTACGCGACGGTCGGGACCAGACCGGCTCGGCCGGCCTCCCCGGTCGGGTTCCGTTCTCGCCCGGGAGGACGGCCATCGGGCACAGACGTCTTCCGCCCCGCGCGGTAGGATTCGCGATCGGCGCGAGCGCGGGACAGGAGACAGCGAGGGGCCGGACCGAGATCCATCGAAAGACAGGGCCAACGGGAAGGGAAGCCGCCGGCATGTCCCATCTGGAATTCACGATCGATGGGCCGCCGGTCTCCTATCAGACCAAGGACAAGTCGAGCCTGAACGCCTGGAAGAACGCCGTCCGGGCGGAGGCGGCGAAGCACTGGGCGGCCAGGCCGCCGCTGATTGGCAAGCTCAAGTGCACCATCTATAATTTCCATGAGGGCGAGAACCCCTCGCTGGACGACGACAACATGGTGAAGCCCATCAGAGACGCCCTGAACGGGCTGGTCTATGATGACGACTCACAGATCAGGTATTCCGAGACGATTCACATCTGCATCGACGCCCCGATCAAGATTCGCAGGGCGTCCGCGATCCTCCTGGCGGCCTACGGCAAGGGGGATGAGTTCCTCTACGTCAGGATCGACGATGCACCCGATTTCATCCAACTTCCCCGGTAATACGATGGAACCCGAAGCGCTCGCCAGGGTCGTTCAGCGGTACCGAGACGAGGGGTACGACGTCATCGTACGGCCCCGCGGAGAGCAGGTCCCGCCTTTCGTCGCCGGCTTCGAATTGGACCTGATCGCGACCCGGGGTCATGAAGGGGTCGTCGTCGAGATCAAGGCGAACCGGATCGACCTCTCGAACGACTCGAGCATGACCCGGCTCGCCGAGATCGTGAACGCACAGCCCGGATGGAGACTCGACTTGGTCGTCCTCGAGCCCGAGACGGCGATCGAGAAGGCCGCTCGAGACGCCGCCGAGCCCTCCGACGATCAACTGGCCCGGATCCTGGAGGCGGCGGAAGACCTGGTCGATCGAGGCTATACCCCGTACGCCTACGTCATCGCATGGGGCGGCCTCGAGGCGGCGATGCGGCGGATCCGCGACGGGGCCGAGCTGTACGGGAAGGCGACGCCGACCGAGCTGATCAGGACGCTCTACGGGAACGGCTTCCTGAACAAGGAACAATTCGATCGATTGAAAGAGTCTTACAAGATCCGCTCGCAAGTCGTGCATGGATTGGTGCCGTCACAGGTCGATCCGGCTTTGGTCCGTTTCGTGACGGCGACGGCGAGGTCTCTGGCGCATGATCCCGAAGGAGCCGTGCCAGCCGCCTGATCGCGGCAAGGATCCTGGATCAGGGCCGATCCCGCTCATCCGCGTCGCTCCTGGCGTGTCGAAGCCGCATCAGCCCATCTCCTCGAAACCGCATCGCCTCGACGCGCGACCGGCGAGCCATGCGCGTTCCGATAGGAGCGGGCCGATCATGCGGGCCCGTCATCCAATCGGAGTCCCGCCGCTCCATCTCCCGCCCGGTCCCGCACCAGCCGGTGCCCGCGGAGGGCATAGCCCCGCTCGCGCAGGCGCTCAGCCCATCCGGCCCGGGTGCCGATCGTCGCCGTCTCGTCCAGCAGCCCGGCCCGCTCCTCCTGGCCGGTCAGGCGGGCGAACTTCGGCCGCCGCGGGTCGTCGGGGAGGAGGAACGTCTCCTTGCGGTGCAGGACCGGCGGGTTCGGGCTGGCGGCGTAGTCGGTGCTCTCGATCTCGCGGGTCCGCAGGTTCAGCTTGATGCTCCGCAGCAGGGCCGGATGCGGGTCGGCGTCGAAGTCGGGATAGGCCAGGTACGAGACCTTGCCCGAATGGCGGTGGAGCTTGATCAGGTTGGCGCCCTCGATCTCGCCGAGTTAGGCCCGGGCGCAACCCTCGTAGACGCGGAGCAGCGGGTCGAGGGATTCCAGGCGCCGTGCGGTGGACGTACAGGGCATTGGGCAGGAGCTTGCCGACGGGGGAGCGGCGGCAGGCGTCGTTGACCGCGTCGGCGTCGCCGGCCCGGAACAGCAGGTCGTCGGCCCGGCGGCAGCCGTCGCGTAGCTGCCGAAGAACGCCCGGATGTCCCGCTGGAGTCCGGTCGGGAGGGCCGAGATCGGCGGCCGGCGGCGGAACCGGCCGAGGGCCAGGTAAACGAGCAAGTCCTCGGTGCTCCGCCTGCGATCGCGTCCCATTCCTCGGTCCCGGTCACGCGCTTGACCAGGGCGAACGCCCGTTTCACCGAGTGGCACGCGGAAACGGTATCAGCGGCGTACGGGAATTCGCCGGCTTCCGGCAAACGCCCGGGGCCGCGACGGCCGCCACCCCGTCCCCCGGCCCGAACGGCCCGGACCCGAGGCGAAGCCGGCCGGCCGACCCGATGAGGCGGGACGGATGGCAGCCAGAGGCGGGCCAGGCAATCTAAGCTGCGTCCCCGTTCCGGTTCCTAAGCTGCGTCCCCGTTCCGGTTCCTAGCTGCGTCCCCGTTCCGGTTCCCCCGTTGGCTTCTTGACGACCGTCTCCTGCGTCACCGTCATGGTTTCCTTGACGACCTCCGTTCCGTCGGGGCGGGTCTCGCGCTGGATGACGAATTGGACGGCGAAGACGTGCTTGCAGGGCTGCGAACGCTCCTCGAAGTCTGGGCAAGTGCAAGTCGGCTGCTCCTGATCCAGGCGGACCCAGTAATGACCCCCACCGGATTGCGAGGGGACCGACCATAGGCCGGATTTCTTCTCTTCGATGCGGCTCAAGGCCGCGATGGCAAGACCCCGTTGGTGATGCGCTTCGGTCGGATCGCTGACGGCTGCGGTGGTCTCTGTCGAGGCGATAGCAACCATAACCAACCCTTCCCCGATTGGGCGGGCATGCCTAGAATACGGAAGCCTTCCCCAAGGCCGCATTCGGGCGAAACCCGCCTGAGTGTGACCCCGGTTTGGCTGTTAGCAGCAGCCATCCGGGGTGATTTTCATGTCATTATTATTGCAATAACAACCCTCAGAATCAAGGGTTGACAGGAGATTTTTTATTGCAATAATAAGGGCATGCCACGACCCAAAAAGCCGTCCGACCAACTTTTGTCCGATTCGATCCGTATCCCGCTGACGGCCGAACAGAAGCGGGTGATCGCGGAGGCGGCGGGGCTCAATTCGCTGGAGATGACGGCTTGGGCTCGCAGCGTCCTTGTCCGGGTCGCTACTGTAGAGCGGGAGCGACGGGCCGGGGCGGGCTCAAGTGGCGAGGAGAGGCATCGGTAGGCTATTCCTTTTGGTCCGGCGGAACCGATAGAATTGGGGAACCCACCGCATAGCGCGGTTCGCTGGACTGCCCAAACAACGGCAACCTAGGGTTACCTTGAATGACGGGACCCGATCATGGCCGCAAGTTGCGACCGCGAGAGGGTTGCCCAGACCGCGATGGCCTTGCCATCGGTGGCTCCCTTCATCGATCCATTACGGTCTTTGGATTCCAACCCCGGACCGCAATTGGATGGAAAAGGGGCAAGTCCGGCATCCCTTCCCGCTCGGGACCATCCCGAGCCGGCGGTACCGGATGTCTCGTGGCGGTGATCGTTGGCGATCGGCGTCCCAGTTGCTCAATGAGCCCCTCCTGGATCGGCGATCCGTTGCCTTCAATCCCTCTCGCACGATCGCCTGACTTGACCTGCCACGCGATAGAACGTTCCCTGATGTTCAAATATTTCCGGGTATTCCTTCAGCGTCTCGTTGACTTTTCGAGCATAACTCCGCGTGTCCCCGCTGGAGTCAACGTCTTGATCCGCAATGGCTCGCACGATCTCTTGGAAGCTCATCCATCGATTATCATTGGCGATGATCGTCGCTCGACTCAATGATACGATCGTTGGAATGCTCCGTTGAAGATCGGGATCGTTGTCGCCGAATGATTCATCCGGTTCCCCTATTCCGTCGTGACTTTCGCCAGCCAGAGACCAGCGACCATCGCTCGTCCTCGAGACTCGTTTGCTCCGATCGAGCGAATTATAGAGGATGTTGGTTGCCACCTTGGAGTCCTTATTGACGACATATCCGAGTGACAGCAGTTCATCTCGAATCTCAGAAGCCCTTGCCGGCCTCCCCAGCCTCTTGAGTGCGAACTCCGCAACCTTGGCGTAGGTCATTCCGTGGAAGTCGAAAGCTTGTGTCGATCCGTTGGATTCCGGCTCGTCGTCCGATTCGATCGCCAGGCTGGCGTCGCAAGTTCCATCAGTGTCTTCGTATGAAACAACCGCCGATCCGGGCGATTCCTGACTGCTAGCCGACTCCCCAAGTTCCTCGACATCGCCGATCTTGATGGCGATTAGACGCTCGATCTGCTCCCATTCCTTTAGGTCCTTACGAACCTTGGCCACTTCTATCTCTAGGTTCCCGCACTTGCTGGCCCAAATTATCAAGCCGAGATCGATTCTCGTCTATGGTTCGGCGGATGTAGGCCAAGTATTCGCGACTAGCATCGGTCATTGAGCAGATCCTTGATAGGTTGGCTATCAGCCCATCAATCCTACGGACCGGATATAACACCAGTCAAGTTCAAATCCATGAATTCTGCCGTGCCGTTCGATGTCTGACGTTCGGCACATCCGGTTGGATTCGCCTTTGATGCCAACAGGTTGGCCTAGGATCGGACAGGTAAGCAAACTTTAATCATCTGTTTGCCGCGCAAAAACAAACGCCTGCACTCATGGTAAAGTGCAGGCGTTTTGAGAAGGACCATCACAAGGTTTTTGAGGCTAATTTCGGGCAACTGCCGAATGGCGTGAAGATCCCGCAAGCTACCGCCCGCCAAAGAGTTAGAAACATCGTATTGCATTTACAATAACAAGTCATACTATCACCGCCGTTGCCGACCACCCACCCGGCGATTATCCATTATATCATAAGCATTCCATCACAAGTCTCCCTGCCCGTCCCCCTCCCCATTGCATCAAAGTACAATGGTTTTCCACATCCGTCGATCTCGCTGGCTCATGCCGCCAAGTCCTTCTCCCTCAACCGCTTGCGCAATTCGGCCCGCGGCACCCTCATCAGGTCGAACTGCTTCGGCCGCCGCTTCTTACACCGCGGCTCAGACCGCCCGGGACGCCACGGATTGACGACCAACTCCGGCATCTCCTCGCCCGCCTCCGCCCCGCGCAGCCACCGCAGCGCGTCGATGAAACTGACCCGGTCCGCCACCACGCCCTGACGGCCCGCCGCCTCGCACATCGTCACCCGCACCAGGTTGTACGCCACCGCGTACATCGTCAATTCCTTGAGCACACCCTCCACCGTCATGCATTTCAACACATCCATCTTCATCGTTTGCTTGAGCGCTTTCAAATGCTCCTCCACCCGCCACCTCGTCCCATAAAGTTCCGCCAGCGCATCGGCCGGGATACACCACGGCGTCGATGAGCGTCGTGACGAGCGTCACCTCCTGCGTCCGAAACCCCGGCACCTCGATCCGATACCGCAGTTCCCGCACCACGATCGACTCGGGCAAGGTCCGATACTCCGCCTCGCTCATCCGCTCGGGACGCTGCGCCGGCTTGAAGTATTCGACCAACTGATCGGTCAATCCGTAGGCCCGAATCCACCGGCTCGCGGCATCCCCTTGGGGACGCCCTTCTGACGCGGATGGGCGTGGGCGCGGCCCGGCGTGAAGTCGACGATCTGCTTCTGGTGCAGGCGAAACACGGCATGAATCCCTTGGCCGATCACCAGCGCCAGGCTGGCGAACGAGCAGAAGCCGCGGTCGGCCACCAGCACATCCCCGGCGGTGAGCCAGCCGAGCACACCCGCCAGGCCCGCGAAGTCCTGCGTCCGCAACGGCGCCGCGTTGACCTCCAACAGCAACCCGGTGCCGGCATGGAACAACGCCAGCAGGTGGGCCACGGGGAAGCCGCACCCTTTGGCCTGGTTGCCAGGCTGGCCGAAGTGGGCCTGCAACGCCGGGGTGTCGGGCATGGAGAACGACGAGCCGTCGACCAGGAAGGTGCGATGGCCGCGCCAGCGGCCGATGGCCTGGGTGTCGGGGATCAGGGCGCGGACGATCTCGCGGAGCATGGCGCGGAAGACGGCCAGGGGGAGCCGGGCGCGGGCCTGGCAGAAGGCGCTGGCGGAGAAGGCACGGCCGGCCAGGAGCGAGACGTGGGTCAACGCGGTGTTGCCGTGGAAGACCTGGATGAGAAACCAGTGGATGATGGCCGCCGGGGTCAAGAGGCAGGAGTCGCACCAGGTGTGTCCGGCGGTACGGCAGGCCGCGAGGATGACGTCGTCGCCGAGCCGGGCGGCGAGGTCTTGTCTCAGCGCGTGGAGGGTGGTAGAAATCCGGCGATGCATCGCGGGGCCTCCTGTGCCATGGTGTCGGGGAAAAATACCATGGTGCATGGAGGCCCTGGTCATCTCAAGAGTCAAGGCCACTTGGGTTTAGTGTGCTTAATGCCATTCGGCAACTGCCTCAATTACCGGGCAAATCGGAATTGGCGGGTAAAGCCGCGTGCAGTCATCACTTCAAATGATTCCTCCGATGGAGCGAGGCAGGACCGTCCGTGTGGCCTCCGAATCCATGGGATGTCAAGCTGCTTCTCCGAATTCCTTAGGACTCGATTCGTTGTGCAGGCCGGTGAATCGTTGTGCAGATGGCAACCGTTGTGCAAAGCCCCGAGCCGGTCCAATTTGGACTCACGGTCGGTCATCTCGGTCCCCCGCACCGTTTATAGGCCCCGGCCCGCGAGGCCGCCCGGTCCGCTCCCGTCCGGGCCCGATCAGGCAGGCGGTCGCGGCGAGATCGGTCGAGGCCAGGACCGAAGCTCGACAGGACCGTGAAGAGACGACAGCCTGCTTGCAGACCCGCACGAGTCCTCTGGGCGTCAGAACGTCCGCTGGCGTGACCACCGTGATCGCCGGATACTGACGGAAGTCTTGAGCGTTGAACGTCAGGAGGTGCGTCAAGCCGTGAACCATCATCGCCGCGACGAGCCGGGCATCATGGCCGTTCTTGCCCACCACCGGTGTTGACGTGACGAGCGTTTCCCACACGCCGTAGATCGCCGGCGTCTCATCGAGCCGCAGGAACAGGGCTTTGAGATTTGCCAGTTCCGCCGCCGCCTCAGCCGCGGTCTTGCCCAGGCCGTTCACGGCGGTCGGCCGGGTGCATACCACCCAGAACTCATAGAGGTTCTGAGGGACAATGTGGACCTTGTGGCCGTCGGAGACGAGGCGTTTCACGGCATCGAGGGCCGGCTGATGCATCGGATGGCCGGGTTCGGCCAGCCGGCTCAGGATGTTGGTATCGACCAGATAATTCATTCGCCGCGGCCGGAATAGAGGCTCTCTCGGCTGTCATCGATCGATATGGGTCGAGCCGGATGGGTGTCCACCCAGGCCTGAAGACGCCGAGCCCACGCTTCGGGCGGCTCTCCTGCGACCGAACTCGGGAAGCTCGGCACGGAACCCAGGTTATCCCGGAGTGTGGCGACAAGCTTTCTGTAGCTCATCGGCTACGGGAGCGGGTAGTCCGGTGAGGTCCAAGATCTCGCGAGAGACGGACGGGCCGGCAGAGCCTTCCGATTCGGGCTCGATACTCATAGCGGTCATCTTATCACGCGGCTCTTGGTCGGTCGAGGAGAACACGCGAGGGTAGGGGCGAGGACCCAGGAAACGGCGTCGGTCCGAACCCGCCGAATCACCCGGCAGGGGACAGAACTGCGCGATCCCGGCCGTCGCCCTCCTGCTCGCCGAAGCCCATCAATCCGGATCGGCCCGCGAGGCCGCCCGGGCCGCTCCCACCCGGGACCGTCGCCCATGCGGCACGCGGCGTATCGTCGGTCCGACGCGAACCGGAGAGCGGGACACGCGATGATCGACGCTTGTCCGAGGGCCGGCCTGGCGTGCTCCGACCCGGCCGATCGGACTCCGCCTCCCGACCCGCCGCCCCACCGCCGGGGTGACGCCGGGCGCATCCGGACGGGATCCGACGGACCCCACCCTCCCGACCGTCAGTAGCCGGGGTCCCGGCGCGGCCGGGGCCTCGCCGTCTCCGCCCCCGACGCCGATGTCCGCCGAACCGGGCGAGGGCCGGGCGGAGGCCGGCGCCGGTCGCGCGGCCGGACTCGCATTTACGATCCATTCAGAGATCCCATTGCGAAGAAATGAATGGGAACCCGTCTCTGCCTGGGCCATCCCACGAGCCCGTTTTACGGCCCTGGCGGAGCTTGCCAGTTCTCCCAATTCAATCCCGGTACTCGGCTGAACTCGGCCACATTGGCCGTGACGAGCGTCAGACCGATGGAACGGGCATGACCCGCCAGGAGGACGTCGTACGCGCCGATCATGCGGCCCTGGGATTCGAGAAGGGCGCGAATACGCCCGGCTTCCCGCGCGGCCTGCCCGTCGAAGACCAGTTCACTCACCGTGGCCAACAACAGGTTGACCTTGGCCGACTCTTTCGCGGGATCGGCACACTTCTCGATGCCGGTGTACAGCTCGTAGGTTGTGATGCTGGAAATCGCGCAGTCCGCCGGCGCCACCGAAGCCAGGCGTTGAAGCACCGGCGCATGATGGCGCATCGCGGCGATGCACGTATTCGTATCGAGCAGGTAGCGCATGGGGACGCTCAATCCAGTTCGGGGGCAGGCGGAACCTGCCCCTGGGACGGACGCCCGAACGCCGGGTCGTCGATGCGAATCCCATCGAAGAACCCCGGCGGCCACGTCGCCGGCTTGATCGGTTCCAGGACAATGGCCTCGCCCTGGCGCCGAATCGAGACGGTGTCCCCTTCCAGGTGAAATTCCCCGGGCAATCTCACCAACTGAGAGCCGTCGGCCCGTACGATCTCGGCAACTTTCATCGTAGTCCCCATCCGGAATAGAGCCACTCTGCATCAGCCATCATACCAGCAGCAAGCCTCCTGCCTCAAATCAGCTTCGGGCCGGAACCGGCACGCATCTGACCGGAACCGAGACGTGGCCGGAACCGGCGGGGGCGAAGGGAGACGCGGCTGGTTTCCGTCTGGTCGTCCACACCTCGGGGCAACCGAGTCCGATCGGACCGGGTCCCGCGATCGCCTCCGTCCCGGTCCCGACCGGCAACCGGCCCCGACCCGCGAGGCCGGCCGGGCCGCTCCGGCCGGGCCCGATCGGGCCGGCGGCGGGGCGGCAGTTGTGCGATGGCCGAGACGGCTCAGATCACTCTCCAATCGGGCGAGCGCCCGATCGCCATCTCGAAGGGCCTGGCCGGGCTCGTCGGGATACGCCCGGCCCCGGGCGGCCACCCGGGGGCTCGGGTGGTACAATGGACGATCGATGTGTGCGTCCGGGATCGCCCGACCGACAGATCGGATGCCGGAGGGTCGAATCCCTCCGATGGCGCGGTGGGGCGATTTCCGACGACCACACGATGAGGGAGGGTGAACATGGGCGAGGTCCATGCGGTCTGGAAGGATGGCCGGATCATCCCGGAAGGTCCGGTTGACTGGCCGGAGGGCTGCCGGCTGCGCATCGAGCCCGAACCCGGTGCAACCCGAGAAGATGGTGGAAGAAGCCGAAGACTGGTCGAATTCCCCGGAGGCCATCGCCGACTGGCTGGCCTGGTATGATTCGCTGGAGCCCTGGTCTTCACGCCGGAGGAGGCGGCGGACCTCCAGGACTGGCGACGCCGGGTCAAGGAGTACACCATCGCCCACATGAACGAGGGCATCGGAGACGAGCGGCGAATGACCCGCTACCTCCTCGACACCAACGCAATGGGAGACTTCATCGATCACCGCAAGGGCGTCGAGGCGCGGGTCCGCGACGCCCGGATGGGGGGGGCCATCATCGGGACCTGCCTGCCCGTCGCGGCCGAGCTGTTCTTCGGGGCCGAGTTCAGCACCTCCCGCGACATCAACCGGCCCCGCGTGGTGCGCGCCCTGAGCCGGATCAAATGCTGGCCTTTCGATCGCGCGCCGTGGAGGAATACGGGCGCATCGCCGCGGAGCTCCGGCGCATCGGTCGCCCGATGCAGCAGATCGACATCATGATCGCGGCCATCGCCCGGTCGCTCGGGAACTGCATCGTCATCACCGATGACACTGACCTGTCCGCCGTCCCTCGCTTGCGAGTCGAGAACTGGCGTCTTTGAGCTGCGGACTGGTCGTCGCGTCGCGCGGATGGGTTCGGTCTCGGGCTGGGGTCGCTCGGGCTGGGGTGCGCTCGGGCTGGGGTCGGACCTAGTTTCTAGTTCATTCGCCACGGCCCGAGTAGAGGCTCTCGCGGCTGTCATCGATGGTGATGGGTCGAGACGGATGGGTGTCGACCCAGGCCTGGAGCCGCCGAGCCCATGCGTCGGGCGGCTCTTCCGCGACCGAGCCGGAGAAGCTCGGTACGGGACCCAAGCTGTCTCGGAGCGTGGCGACGAGCTTCCTGAGCTCATCGGCCACAGGGGCGGGCAGCCCGGTGAGGTCCAAGGCCTCGCGAGAAGCGGATGGGCCGGCGCGGTCTCTCGATTCGGGCTGAATAATCATAGCGATCACCTTAACACACGGCTCTCGGTCGGTCGAGGAGAACACGCGAGAATCCCTCTGTCGCGTCGCGCCCATCCCGCGAGGGCGATCGGGCCTCCCAAAGCCGACCGGGGCGATCCCTCGCCTCAGGGATCGATCGGGTAGTGGAATCACGACTCGGGCCCCGACGACCGGCCCGTCCCCGGCCCGTACAGGAAGGACGCCCGCGAGCACTGGCTCCGCCGCGTGCTCGAGGCCCAGCAGAGCGTCCGCCGGGACGGGCCCGAGGACTTCCGCGAGCTCCAGCTCATCAGCCTCGAAGAGCTGGACGAGATCCGCCGCATCTGGCTGCACGAGAAGCACGAGTTCGACGACAGCCTGCCGCGGATCTACGAGGAGGTCGTCGGCGAGCCGTTCCCGAAGCCGCGGGACGACGGCAGCCCGCTCCGGGCCGACGACTGGGATCTCCTCCGCGAGGTCTGCGAGGGCGACGAGGTGCTCTTCGACCTCCAGGTCGCATTACTCGGGGTCGAACAGCGGTTCCGGGGGATGACCCGGCGGGTGGGCGTGATCGACGCGCTGGAGAAGTGCCTCAAGGCGGCCGTGTTCGAGGATGAGGAGGAGGCGGTCAAGGTATTGACGGAGCGGGAGGAGCGGTTGAAGAGGGCCAGGGTGCGGGAAGGGGAGACGGGCCAGTTGGTGATGTTTGGTGAATCGGTCGGATGATTTCACCACAGAGCCACAGAGAGCACAGAGGAAGACGAAGGATCATGACGAGAGACGTCTCCGTCGGGCGGTGGGCGGCTTCCCTCCCCGTACCTGGTATTCCCTCGGTCTGTTTTCGTCCTGTCTCTGTGATCTCTGTGGCTCTGTGGTGAACGAATCCGGTCGGTCGATGTCGCCTCCGTAGACCCCATGGAGTGGGGATGAAGATTCATGATCCTGGAGCACCTCACGCTGCGGAACTTCTGCCTCTACCGCGGCGAACAGACCTTCGACCTGACGCCCGTGGCCGCCCCGCGCGGCGGGGGGATGCGTCCGATCATCCTCTTCGGCGGGACCAACGGCGCCGGCAAGACGACGCTGCTCGACGCGATCCAGCTCGCGCTCTACGGCCCGCGGGCCCGGTGCTCGAAGCGGAATAACCTCGCCTACGACGAGTTCCTTCGCCAGTCCATTCACCACGGCGTCGGCGGGGGCGAAGGGGCGGGGGTCGCCGTGGCGTTCCGCCACGTCTCGGGCGGCGAGGAGCACGTCTACGAGGTCAGCCGGTCCTGGACCGTGCAGGGACGGAAAGTCCGGGAAGATCTCCAGGTCACGCTCGACGGCCTGCCCGACCGCTGGCATTCCCGACACTGGGGCCAGCTCGTCGAGGACTTCTTCCCGCTGGAGGTCTCGCAGCTCTTCTTCTTCGACGCCGAGAAGATCCGCTCGCTCGCCGAGGACGAGACCAGCAGCCAGGTGCTGGGCACGGCCGTGAAGTCCCTGCTCGGGCTCGACATCGCCGAGCGCCTCATCGCCGACGCCGCGGTCCTCGAAGCCAACATGTCCCGGGGCCTGGAAGCCGAACAGCCTGCCGACGATCGCGCCGAGCTCGAACGCGACGTCGAGCGGCTCACGGCCGAGATCGGCGCCATGAAGACGGATCGCAGCGAGCACGAGAACGCCCTGCTGCGGACCCGGGCGGAAGCGGAGCGGCTGGAGGCGGAGTTCAAGGCGGCCGGCGGCCGGCACTGGGAGGCACGCGACGAACGCAAACGCCGGATCGAGGCCCTCAAGAAGGACCTCGGCGAATGCGACGCGCGACTCGTCGCGTGCGCCGCCACGGAGGTGCCGCTCGTCCTCGTCGGTGACCTGCTCGAGCGCGTCGAGCGCCAGGACGAGCGCGAGCAGCGAGCGGCCGAATCCGATGTCATCGCCCGGCTACTGGCCGAGCGGGATGACCGGCTGCTGGCCCTGCTCGGCGAGCTGGAAGTCCCGGCGGGCGTCGTGCGGAAGGTCAAGACGCACCTCGCCCGCGACCGGGAGTCGCGGACGTCGACGGCGGAGGTGAATCCTCGTCTGATGCTCGCCCCCGATGCCCGGTCATTCCTCCAACACCTCCGCGGGCAAAGGCTCGCCGAGCTGCGCAGGGATGCCGCGGGTCTGCTGGGCCGGCGCATGCATCTGATGCGCGAGTCGAGAGAAGTGGAGCGGGACGAGTCCATCACGCCGGAGGATGAGGGGATCGGCGCGTTGCTCCGGCGGATCCGCGTGACGAACGAGCGGCTGGGGAAGCTCAAGGAGCAGGCCGAGCAGCGAGATCGCGCGATGGCCGAGCGCCGGGCCGAGCTGGAGGCCCGGTCGGCGAAGCTGCAGAAGATCCGCGAGCGGGAGGCGAAGGCCGATTTCGCCCGGGACGACCGCCGGCGCATGGCACGGATCGCCGGCAAGACGCGGATCGTGATCCAGGAGTTCCTCACCCGGGCGACCGAACGAAAGATCGAGCGCCTCTCCGACCTGATTACCGAGTCGTTCCGCTTCCTGTTGCGCAAACAGAGCATGGTCGAGCGGATCCACATCGACCCCGCGACGTTCGCCATCACGCTGTTCAACCGGGCGGGGCATGCGCTGGCCAAGGAGCGGCTGTCCGAGGGGGAGAAGCAGATCTTCGCCATCTCGGTGTTGTGGGGACTGGCCCGGGCGTCGTCGCACCCGCTCCCGGCGATCATCGACACGCCCATGGCCCGGCTCGACGCCGCGCACCGGCGGCACCTCGTCGAGCGGTACTTCCCCAACGCGAGCCACCAGGTCCTGATCCTCTCGACCGATACCGAGGTTGACCGGCACTACTACCAGGCCCTCCAGCCCCACATCGCGCGGGCGTATCACCTCCGCTACGACGAGGAGACACGTGCGACCCACGGCGAAGAGGGGTATTTCTGGGATGCCGAGGGCAACACCGAGCTGAGGAACCCGGCATGAGCATCAAGCAATTCAAGGTCTCGACGCAGGCGAAGGAGCAATTGATCCGGCTGAAGACCCGGACGGGGATTGCGCACTGGAACGTGCTCTGCCGGTGGGCGTTCTCATTGTCGCTCCGCCAGACTTCACCGCCGGCGGCGCTGGATGTCGCCGCGGATAGCAACGTCGAGATGAGCTGGCCGGTCTTCGGCGGCGACGCTCACGAGATCTACCTCGCGCTACTCAAGGAGCGTTGCGAGCGCGACGGGTTGGGCAGCTCCGACGAGGTCCTGGCCCGGCAATTCCGCCTGCACCTGCACCGTGGCATCGGTTACCTCGCCGCGCCACAGGCCATCCGATCGATCGCGGACCTGATCGGATTGGCGATTGCGCAAAGCGAAGGCGAGCCAAGCATCGGCGGTTCGGCAGACTCCCGGGCGAAGGCGGAGCAGGGGCCCGAGCCCTCGCCGTCTCAGGGTGAGAGCGAGGCGCCGTCCGAACCGGGTGTGACAACCATCGGCTAACCGCCTGTTGGGTGGCCTGTGATTAACGAGTGGTATCAGTCAATCCCTCAACGCTGCGCTCCCGGGAAGTCTCGGCGAGAATCTTCCGGGCGATTTGCAAATTGACAGATATCATCCATAATTCAGTTGGTGGATACCATCCACCGGCATCTTTGGCAATTCGGTACGCAGTCTTCACCTGGCAATCGCACCCGAGATGACAGCCCAGACCAAGCGGCTGGAGCCGCACATAAGCGCATAGATTATTGGGTGCATCCATGCTATCGGTCTCGGACTCACGCCTGGCCTCCCTTGACAGGTAGCATCCATCGTTGCATTGTTGGCAGCACTCAATCATCAATGTATCGTTGCGGGCTGGCCATCTCGGGTCGATTGCTTGCACCCGCGGTCTCCAGGCCGGGAATCGAACGGTGAAAACGAACCCAACCCTGCCATAATGGCATGGAAAAAACCGGGCGCGGGCTTGGCGATGGACCGAACGAAGCCAATTCTGCCAGAATGGCAGTCGCCAGGGCTGAGATCGGCACGGGCAGCACACCAAACGAAGCCAAATCGTGTAGTCGCCCTGTGCAACGAAACGAACCCATTCGTCGTTGGAGGGGGGTCTGACGGTTCATGCATGCTGAGGTGTCGCTCGAATCCGCCCTCGCCCGTTGACGAAACGAACCCAGATCGGGGAGCCGCGGGAGCGATTCATCGCCGGTTCAACTCGATGAATGAGAGGCGGGTCAACGAAACGAACCCAAACCGAGGTCGCCGGACGGAGCCGGCTCAGAGAGGGTTCGGGCTGTACGGCCGTCTCGTCAGAGGCGGCCTTGCCGGCGCATTCGCACGGTCCGCAGAAACCGGTCCCCTTGAGCCTCAATGCATGTCAGGCTCGAGCGGACCGGCCAGACCGGTGTGGTAGAACAACCGGCCGGGGAGCGTCGGCATGAATGAACTGGGGACCCAGGGGTCGGGACCGTAGCGCAGGGTCATCCAGAGGCTGGCGCCCTGCCATTGCATGCCGCGGTCGAAGACCCCTTCGGCACCGCCGATGATGCGGTCCGCACCGAGGAAGATCGCCGGCCCGATCGTGTTGGCGAACGCCGGCACCAAGGTCGTGCGGCTCTTGAAACTCGTCAGCGCATTCTGCTCGATCGTCAGCGGATGCAGCCGGGCACCGATGCGATGCGTCTGCGCCTTCCAGTCGTCCAGGCTGGCGTACTCCTCGGCGAAATGCGGCTCCCAGAAGGCGATGTGGCAAACCCGGCCGATGCCGAAGATGACGATGAGCTCAGCGCCGTCGGCCTTGAGCTCGTCGATCCGCTCGGCGTAATGGGGCAGGCGGTCGGCCGTGGCGAACCATCGCTCCGACTCGGGCACAGTCCGCGGGCCGAGCGGCCCGTAGAACGCCGATTCCATCGCGTTCTGGAAGGCGCCGGGGTGCTCTGCCGGCAGCGTCACGCCGTCGCGGTCGCTCCACTCGTCCATGTTGAAGCCGTGGACGTGGTCGCACGCAACGTTCCACTCCCTCAGGAAATAGACCGCCCAGCGATACATCCCCATCGGACCGACCGGCAGGATCAATGCCGCGTGCCGGCCCTGCTCGCGGCACCGCTTGATCGCCGTCGCGATCTCATGGCCCATCATGACGTCGAAATCGGCCACCGTGCCGCAGGCCATCGGTTCGAACTCGCGGTGCCACCACGGCTGACGCTCGCCGATCGTCCCGGGCGGCTGCGAGCAACAAGCGTCGATCCGCGCGAGGTCCCAGCCCCGCGGGAGGAACCCTTCCATCATCGAGCCGGCATAAGTCGTGAGAAGGTTCATGGTTAGTGGCAGGCGGCAGGTGGCAAGTGAATGAGGGTTATCGAGAGTTGCGAGTGTCCGGTGGCGCGGCATTGTCGAACCGGCGGGCAAAGCCGATGAGGGTCCGTTCCTGCCACTTGCCACTTGCCACTTGCCACTACTCGCCGACAGAAAGAACGACCTTCCCGCTCAGCGACCCCGCGCCCTTCACAGTATTCTCCTCGAGGAAGCGATGGGCCTCGACCGCGGCGGAGAGGGGGAAGGAGCGGCCTACGATGACCTTGAGCTGCCCCTCCTCGACCCATCGGATCATGTCGACGGCGCACCGCCGCTGCTGCTCGGGGGTAGCGTTGAACATGGCGAAGCCGAAGAGGCGCAGTTCCTGGGATAGAAGGTGCCGAGGGGCAGGGCCGGCTTGGCGGTGCGGCCGGCTATCAGGATCATCCGGCCGTTCTTGCGGAGCAGGGGGACGGAGACCTCGAGGTTCGGGTCGCGCTGGGTCTCGTACCACACGTCGATGCCCTCGGGCGAGAACTCGCGGAGCCGGCCGGGGATGTCATCCGACTTGTAATTCAGCGCGAGGTCGGCGCCCAACCGACGGCAGAGGTCGAGCTTCTCGGCGCTGCCCGCGGCGGTGGCGACGCGGGCGCCGGCCGCCTTGGCCATCTGCACGACCATCGAGCCGACCCCGCCGGTGCCCCCCGGTACGTAGACCAATTCGCCGGGCTTGAGCTGGCCGAACTGGAAGAGGCCGAGGTGGGCCGTGATCCCGACCAGGGCCATGCCGGCGGCCTCGGCGTTCGGGAGGAGGGCGGGCGTCGGGTAGAGCCAGGTCTCGTTGACGGCCGCGAATTCCGCGGCCACGCCCTGGCGGCCGAGCAGCCCCTGGTTCGAGCCCCAGACGCGGTCGCCCGCCCGGAACCGCGTGCAGTGGGGCCCGACCTTCTCCACCGTGCCCGCCAGATCGCAGGCGATGATGTACGGGAACGAGAGGGGCATCGCCACCAGTCCGGAGCGAATATAGAGGTCGATCGGGTTCAGCCCGGCGGCGCGGACCCGGACGAGCACCTGGCCCGGCCCGGGCTCGGGCTGGGGGAGGTCGCCGAGCCTGATCACCTCGGGAGGCCCGGTCTGCTCGATGTACGCGGCTTGCATCGGATGTCCTCGCACGAGTCGCCGTAGGCAGTCGGCCGTCGATCGTGGATAGTAGGCAAAGACGACCGTGGCGGACGAGCCGCCAAATCGCGCGACCACGTAGACCCGCTGCCGTGAGAGCCAGAGTCACGTTATCACCACGAACCGGCCACTTGCAACGGCCTGCCCATGAAGAATATCTGCATCTACTGCGGCTCGGCGACCGGGACGAATCCGGAGTACGTCGCGGCGGCCCGCCGATTGGGGACGTTCCTCGCCGGGCGACGACTGGGACTGGTCTACGGCGGCGGCCGGGTCGGCCTGATGGGCATCGTCGCCGACTCCGTCCTCCAGAGTGGTGGCCGGGTCGTCGGGGTGATCCCCGAGGCCCTGGCGACGAAGGAGGTCGCGCACGACGGCTTGACCGAACTGCACGTCGTCGCCGGCATGCACGAGCGCAAGGCGCTGATGGCCCATCGCGCCGACGCGTTCCTCACCCTCCCCGGCGGGATCGGCACCTTCGAGGAGTTCTTCGAGACCCTGAGCTGGGCCGCGCTGGGGCTCCACCACAAGCCGGTGGGCGTGCTCAACGTCGCCGGCTACTTCGATCCCTTGCTCGCCCTCCTCGACCACGCCATCGCCGAGCGGTTCCTCCGGCGGGAGTTCCTCGACCTCCTGGTCGTCTCGTCCGATCCCGAGGCGATCATCGAGGAGCTGGCGCAACGGATTCCCGCCCACCGATCTCGGCAGAGGATCGATTTCGATTAGCCCGGAGGCCATCTTGTGCCGCTCCCTGCCAGCGGATAATTAGACAGGATTCGAAATAAACCCCAGGGACGGGCGAATGGACTGGTGATGATGGCGCACAACTCGGTCTTCAAGGCATTGGCGGACCCCACGCGCCGCGAGATCCTCCGGTTGCTCGCGGGGGGCGAGCGGACGGCGGGAGAACTCGCGTCCTCGTTCGACATGAGCAAGCCGTCGATGTCGCACCACTTCGCGGTGCTCAAGGAGGCCGACTTGATCCGGAGCCGCCGCGAAGGGCAGCAGATCTACTACTCGCTCAATACGACGGTGTTGGAAGATGTGCTCACGCGGCTGTGGGACCATCTCGGCTTGAAGGACGTTCGAAGGGATCACCGATCATGAACCGCATCTACTGGATCATCGCGCTTGTCTTCATCGTCGCTTCGGTGGCCGCGCCGGCCTGGCTCTATCCGGGTCTGCCCGAGCGCATCCCGACCCACTGGAACATCAATGGCGACGTGGACGGCTACGGCGGCAAGTGGACTCTGTTCCTGATGCCCGTCATGATGATCCCTATGCTCGTGCTGTTCTACTTCCTGCCGGCGCTGTCGCCCAAGCACTTCGAGGTTGACGCGTTTCGACCGACGTATCTCTACATCATGGATCTCGTCCTGGGGCTCTTCGCGTTCATGCAAGGGGTCTTGCTGTACACGGTTTATCAGAGCGTCCACGGGGACAACTCGTTCGACATCGGGCGGGCGTTCTCCGCCGGGATCTTCCTGTTCTTCGGGCTGATGGGCAACGTCCTGGGCAAGGTGCGCAAGAACTTCTACATCGGCATCCGGGTGCCCTGGACGCTGGCGAGCGACCGCGTCTGGAACGACACGCACCGGCTGGGGGCGTGGGTCATGGTCGCCGCGGGCGTGATCGGATTCCTGCTGACGATCCTGGGCGCACCGATCTGGATACCGATGGTCGTCTTGTTCGGATCGATGTTCATTCCCTTGATCTATTCATTCGTACATTACAAGGCGCTCGAGCGGGCCGGCCAGCTCGAGCCGTGAGGGCCGGTCATTCGCCGCGATCGACCCACCGGGCGATGTCGTCGGGTGCGGGTTCGTCCCTGTCCAGTCGGAGCATTGAGGGGACACCGGCGAGTTCGTACGACGCCTCGGCCCAGGATGGATCTATCGCCGAGAGGTTGCCGAAGAGCCGGAGCGGGGCTGGTGCCGACAACGCGGCGGCGGCCCGAGGACCGCCGAACTGCTCCAGGCCGGGCAGGTCGATCGTCGCCGGCCATTCATCGGGCTTGCGTTGCTGGGAGAGACCGGATAGCTCGATGACGGTCCGGGCGAGGCCCTCGAGCATCGGGCGAGCGACCAGGGCCTGGAAACCGGTCGCGTCGAGCGCGACGAGGTTGACCGCGCCGATGTCGCCCTGCGAACGGCACCAGGCCAGCACGGTGGCCAGGTCCTGCATCTGCTCGGCGGCCGGGGCCGGGTTGTAGGTCTCGAAGTGAGCCGTCTCGGGCCGGTGGGGCAGCGGATCGCGGGGGTCGAGCGATTCGCCCACGAAGATCGGGTCGAAGCCGATCACCTCGTGGCCCCGGGCCAGCAGCGCCTGCACCAGCTCGGACGGTTCGCCCGCGCCGGTCGCCAGGGCCGCCTTGCCCCGCGGGTGTGCGATCACCGTCAGCCGGCCCGAGGGATGTGCCGGGATCAGCCGGACCACCGGGATCGCCTCGCCGGTGGACCTGCGTCCGAGGAGCGTGTGGACGATGATGAACTCCTCGCGGGGGACGCGGCGGAGCTCGCGGGACTCGAGCGACTCGGGCGGCGGGTTGACGACACCCGTCCGGACCCTCAGGCTCGTCAAGAGGAGCCGGCGCCCGGCCTCCCAGCGCGCAGGGCCGGCGGTCGGCGCGATGTCGTCGAGCTGACGGCGCCGGGTCTCGATCAGGTCGTCCTCGAGCTGCTTGGGCGTCTTCCGGCTCGGTGGCGCAGGATGACTGGTGTCGAAGGTGAAGAGGTCCTCGGGTTTCTCGGGGTGTTGATTGCCCTCCCTGGTCTGCTCGCGATCATCGATGCCGAGGAGCCACCGGCCCATGGCCGCGTAGACGGCGTTGCGGCTGGTCTGGTTGTAGTTGTGCGGGAAGTCGAAGACCTGCGCACCGACGCGGTCGGTTGACGCCACGAGCGAGTAGACGCCGCGAATCGCGGGGTAGGCGCGCTCCATCGTCATCTTGGTCCAGTCGCCGGTGGCACCGACGAGGACCAGCGGACGCGGTGCGCACATGGCGGCGAACTCGACGTTGTCAGTGCCGTGCCGGAGCCCGGCGGCGTTCTCGCAGACGCATCCGCCCTGGAACGTGTCGGAGACCATCACGACGGGCGCCGAGACCTTGACGCGATCATCGAGCGCGGTCAGCAGGAACGTCTGCGTGCCCCCGCCGGACTCTCCCGTGCAGCCGATACGCGCCACATCGACGTCCGGCAAGGACGTCAACCAATCGAGTGCCCGAATGCTGTTCCATGTCTGGAGCGTGGGGAGGCTCAGGCCCCAGTGACGGAGGCGGTCATTCAGGAACGAGTGGGTGAAAGGCTTGCTGTCATTGTACCCCACCATGTCATACATGAAGACGACGCAGCCCAGCTTGGCCCAGCGGATGCATCGCTGCTGGACGTCGGGATTGACACGACCGTCTTCCCAGTGCCCGTGCGGGCAGAGGATGCCCGGGACCCGACCTTTCGTCTCGGCTGGCCGATAGAGGTTGCCGCTGAGGGTGAAGCCGGGGAACGTCTCGAGAACGACCTTCTCGATCGTGTAGCCGTTGCGCGGGAGCTTGCCGTACACCCGAGGATTGAGCGGCGTCCGTGGGAACATCGGCCACAGCCCCAGGGTCACCAGCATCTGCTCGCGAAGGTGCGCGGCGCGGTCACGCCAGGCGTCAGCGGTCGCCGGGGCCTGAAAGTCCGCCCCCTGGTTATTCGTACGAACGTCGCCGCGACGGCGGTCCGGAGACGGATCGATCGCGTTGACCCGCCCGCGAAGGATGTCGAGGCTGACCTCCGGAGGCGTGCCGGAATCGGTGCCTGTGGTCAGTCGCAACAGGGCGGGAACGGGGCGCGGTGCCCGTCTCTTGTTGTCCGAAGACCCGGTCTTGTCGTCCTCCGGTCTGGCCACAATGAATTTGAGCGGCCGGTCCTTGGCGAGCTTGATCGTGCCCAGCGATTGCCAGCGTGGCGATGGGTCACCGGGCTTGCTCCGGACCTTCAGCGTGATCGAGCCGTCATCACCGGCGGTCAGGCTCCACTCGTCCTTCGACGGTGCCCAGACGGCGACGCCCGCCTCCCCCGCGAAACCGGGATCGACGCCCTGAGCCAGCGCGGGAAAATCGCTCGCCGTGTAGAGCGCCGACGTCGCCGGAGATCGAGGGCCCTGGGCCACCGAGACGGCCTGAGAGTAAACCGCGACTTCCATCGCCAGGCATGCGGCCAGCTTGAACGCGTGACGCATCAAAGAGTGCCGACGCTTCACGGGGTGACTCTCCACTCGGAGGACTTCGCAAGAAACGGCTCGCGCCGGATCCGGAACCGGCCACCGCCAGGCCCCATCCTATCCCGCCGCAGCGCGAACACAAGCGGCGAGTCGCGTCGTGGGCTTGCAGCCGGAGGTCGTACCGTGCATTTACGAACAGCGGCGTCCCCCCTATAATGGAATTATGTCAACCGCAAGCCATCCGATTCTCATCGGCACCAGCGGCTGGAGCTACCCCGAGTGGGACGGCGTCTTCTACCCGCCCGGGATGGACCCCGCCGACTACCTTTCGTGGTATGCCGACCGCTTCCGGGTCGTTGAGGTGGACAGCACGTTCTACCGCGTCCCGACGCGCCGGATGGTCCAGGGCTGGCGGAATCATACGCCGCCCGGGTTCCGGTTCGCTCTCAAGGTCCCCCGGGTGATCAGTCACAATAAGCAGCTCAAGGGCTGTGGATCGGACATCGATGAGTTCGTCACGACGATCCAGCCGCTGGGCGAGAAGCTTTCGTGCTCGCTGCTCCAGATGGGGTATTTCAACCGGACCCAGTTCGCCGCCCTGGACGATTTCCTGGAGACCCTCGAGCCGTTCCTGGCGTCGTGGCCGCACGAGGCGGTGCCGCTCGCACTCGAGACCCGGAACCCGCGATGGGTCGGGCCGGAACTGGCTGACGTGTTGCGCCGCCACAATACGGCGCTCGCGCTCACCGTGCAGAAATGGATGCCGCGGCCATCGGAGGTCATGGACCGGATCGATGCGGCGACCGGACCGCTCTCGTACTTCCGCCTGATCGGTAATCGCGAAGCGGTCGAGAAGCTGACGACGACGTTCGACCGGATCGTCATCGACAAGTCGGAGGAGCTGGCCGAGTCCGCCCGCTCGATCGAGGAGATGGCCCGGCGCGTGCCGGTCGTCGTCTTCACCAACAACCACTATGCGGGCTTCGCCCCGCAGACGGCTCGCGACCTGCACCGGCTGCTCGGCATACCCGAGATCGTCCCGCCGCCCCGGCCCAGGACCACGCTGTTCGATTGATGGCTCGAGAAGTCCGGTTCAATCCTCATCCAGCGGACCGAGGTCCCATTCGGCGCGCTTGACCCAGGGCCAGTTCGGGTCCGAGGGATGCGGATAGTCGGTCGGCGGCGTGGACGGCGGAGGTTTCGAGAACCGCGACAGGAAAGGCCCGCTCTCGAATCGATAACGGAGGTGCGCGATCGACAACTCATCGCCGTTCCTCAGGCGGCCGGCCTCGACCTGTGTGCCGTTGATCCGCGTGCCATTCGTACTGCCCAGGTCTCTCACCCACAGCTCGCCGCCTTCCAGGGTGAAGCAGCAGTGACGCCGCGAGACACGCAGGAAGTCCAGGCGAACGTGGCAAGCCGGGTGGCGGCCCACGACCATCATGTCGCGGTCCAGCACGATATCCGGGCCTGCATCGACGGCCACCAGCCGCGCGAACATCGGCGAAACCTCGACCCAGACGCCAGAGGGGCATACAATCGACATCGATCGCGGCGATTTCACCGCGGTAGCCATTCTATATCGAAGCGATGCCGGCCCGCCAGATAGTGGTTGGGATCAGGCCGCAATGGAGAACCAGACCACCCGCCGGTGGCCATCCGGTGGCGGCGGGTGCTTGTCCCGCCCATTCTCGGTGATATTCATGGACACGAACACTTCGACAGCAGGGACCGCCGAAGAACTCGAGGCGGCCTGGCGTACGCGGGAGGCCGTCTGGCGGCGCAAGCTAGGCCGCCTGCGGCTGGGGGTGGAGCCGATCGAGGAGCAGCTCGCCCGCTACCGGCGCGTGACCTGGCGCTGACCGCCGTGCCCGCGGCTCTGGCCGTCTTCTTCTTCACGCTCTTCTCGGTGTTCGGCTATCCCTCGGTCGGTCTCGTTGTCGACGCGATCATCCTCTTGCCGATCGTGTTGGGCGCATGGGTCGACCTGGTCGTGCTGGAGTTCCGCGCCCGCCGCTATCGCGCCGAGGCCGACCAGTACCTTCGCGACCGGGAGCACTGTCGCCCGGCGAGCGGCCGATGATGCAGAGCGGAATCGAGCCGAGTGCACCGCGAGGATCATGGCGATTCCGCACAACTCGTCCTCGCGGCGACGATGGGATCCGCTCGATTCGAGGTCTCAGAATGTCATAGGACAAGGCAGCCTTGCCGGAATTCGCGGCCCCGCGCGGTCGTCGGGAACTGAGAAAACCGAGACTGTAGCATCGATACCGGCATCATGGTCTGTCGCCCCGAAGATCCGGACATATGTCTGACCGATAAGTCGGTGACATTATGAAATGTAAGATAGATTTATCGCTTTATGGCCAATCCCGGGATGCCGAGGGGCGGCATCGTGCCGCCCACCCCGGTCTTGGCCCCTGGGTCGGCGCTCGGGTCGCGTCCCCGCGTTGCCCTATCCTCCGCCCAGGTCGCTTCAGTGTATCCCGGACCACCTCCGGGGTGCGATCCCCTTCTGGCAGGCCGGGGGGTGACGATCGCTCGGGGAGCGATCCCCTCAACGGGCCCGCTTCTCCAGCAGGTCATCGATGGCGAGGTACTCCTTCACCAGCCGCACGCCGCACCCGAGGGCGTGGGCCGTTTGTTCCGGCGTGAGCCCCTGGAGGCGGCAGTGGCGCACCCGGTCGTATTGACCGAGATAACGGTTGACCGCCTCCAGGCTGTGGTAGGTCTCGCGGGCCACGACGTGCGGCTCCTTCCCTTCGGCGTAGCGCTTCCAGCAAATAATCCGCTTAGGAGTGAGTCCCGATCCCACGTCGTGCAGGGTGGCGCGGCGCGGGACGATCGTGTTGGTGGCCCGCTCGTGGTCGGCCAGCAGCACCGCGACCCGACTGTCCTGGGTGTGGAGCAGTTCGGCGAGGTCGCAGTTGGAGAGCAGTCCCCCCTGCTCATGGGCCTGCTGGCACAAGCGGAGGGCCTTGTGCAACATCCGCTGGGAAGGGGAGAGGCGCTCGATGCGCCGCTGCACATCCTCGGCGGTGGAGAGGTCGAGGAGGACGGGGACCAGATCGGTATCGACGAGGCGCTGTCGCTGCCGTGGAGGATCCTTGACGCTGACGGCCATCCAAAGGACCTGCCCATGCTGGACGTGGTCGTGGGGACGCATGTGTCTGACGACGACTTCGAGGATCATATCAGCACACAACTGGCAGATGCGCGGGCCGCCGATGCGCGGGAAATCCTCGGCGATGCGGTGGGCCAGGGCATTTCGCAGGGTCTTGCCGCGGAGCGGGCCGAATTTCTTGCGGATGAAGTCGGGTCGGCTACTCATGGGCGGCCCTCCCACGAGCGATTTTTTTTTCGCCACCGCAGGAACCGATCCTGAGGAGCTCCTCGAGATGATAAGTCATGTTGCGATCGCGCCGGCACTCGTCCAGGATCTCGAGATAGGCCCGGACGAGGGAGGGCCCGCGACGGAGCAGGAAAGCGATCTGTCCGACCTGCATCTTCTGGCGAGCGAGCTGGGCGCAGCGGGTGAAGGTGGACAGGTAGTTGGCGACGGCCTCGGGCGAGTGGTGCATGATCTGACAGATCTGCGAGGTGGTCTTGCCCTGAAGCGCCAACCGGATGATCTGAGTGCGGTGGGTGAGGACCGGCCCCAGGTCATGGAGCGTGCTGCGCATCGGGATCAGGATGTCGGGGTGGGCCTGGCGGATCGCTTTGAGGTCGCGGGAGATGGTTCGGGGGGTGACGAAGAAGACGCGATAGGCCAGGTCTTCGGCGGTGAGCAGGGCGCCCTGACTGAGGGCCTGCTGGCAGAGATCCAGGAGCCGGGCTTGACGAAAGCCGGCCGGCCCGTGTTGCTGAAACAGCAAGTCGTCGACCTTGCCCCGATGGAGGGTGAGGCAGACAGCCTGCTTGTCGCAGAGGGCGACGGGCTTGCCGGCAGGCTCATCGGCCGCGACGGCGATGAGGGAGATCCGGCCTGGGGCCGGCTGGGTGGCCTCCGCGGCGAGGAAGGGGAAGTAGACCTCTTTGACGACGTCGAGGACCGCCTCGGCCTCGAAGGGAGAGCAATTGAGACCCTGCTGGATCTCGGTGGTGAAACGAGCATCGAGGGTCTTGGACTCCAGCCGCTCGATGACTTCGCGGTCGGGATTGCGAATGCCCATAGGCGAGACCTCCTAAACACATGTCGACCGAGTGTACCTGGTCAGACATATGTCTAGAAGGTAGGGGCAGCCACAAGTCAGCCCAGGGCAACGCCCTGGGATCGGATCGGATGGCGATCCTTGAGCCCTGAAAGGGCGAAACATCACCGTCCCTGTGTCCCGCCCTTTCAGGGCTCGAGGTCGCTTGGACTTCCAGGTCCCAGGGCGTTGCCCTGGGCTGATCTGTTCGGCCCCTTCGGGGCAGAACCCTCATGCCCGGTATCCTTGCTATAGACTCAGAAAACCGGTCGGTTTCTCTTCATGCAAGTCTTTGGGCCGAAGTCACTTGTGAGACGCGAGTCCGCCATTTTCCGACCTGGTTCAAAGTCGGGTAACACTAGCGTGACCAGTGGGAGCTTCTCTGAAATGCCTGCTTCCTCCATGCTGGCGATGGGGTTCCAAGCCAACGCCATCACACGGAGGAAGCAGACATGCTCGCTCAGACTATGCCTCTGGTTGCCGCCATGCAAGCCGATCCGCTCCCGGCCGCCGTCTCGATCCCTTGCCCCGCTCAGCAACTCCCGCCCCAAAAGCGGCAGGAGTTGGCCCTCCAGGTCCTCGACGGCTCGCAGCCGGTCGCCCAACTGGCCCGCCAACATCAGGTCAGCCGCCAGTTCCTCTACCGACAGGCCGACACCGCCCAACTCGCCCTGGACCACGCCTTCGACCCGCCTCCAGCGGCCCAGGAGGTCCTCTTCCACCTGCCGGTCACCACGTCCTGGCTCCGTCAATTGATCCTCACCCTGGTCCTGGCCTGTCACAGCCCTTACCGCGGCGTCATCGCGCTGTTGCGTGACCTCTTCGACACCGAGACCTCCCTGGGCACCGTCCATAACGTCGTCCAGGCCGCCGTCGCCCGGGCCCGCGCGATCAACGACTCGTACGACCTGGCCGCCGTCCGCGTCGGAGCCCATGACGAGATCTTCCAGGCCGGCCACCCGGTCCTGGTGGGTGTCAACACCGCCTCCACGTTCTGCTACCTCTTGAGCCAGGAGGAGCACCGCGATGCCGACACCTGGGCGGTGCGGCTGCTGGAATTGGCCGAGCACGGCTTCGCCCCCGACGCCATCGTCGCCGACTTCGGCACCGGCCTCCGCGCCGGCCAGGCCCTGGCGCTGCCCCAGGTCCCCTGTCGCGGCGATGTCTTCCATCTATTGCGCGATCTCGAGCAGGCCGTCTCCTACCTGGAGAACCGGGCCTACGACGCGCTGGAGGCCTGCGCGCGCCTGGAGCGGGAGCAGGCCCAGTGCGCCAGCAGGGCCGGCCGGCGCAGGGCGAGGCCCAGCGACTGCGGCGGGCCCGCGTCGCGTGCGACCCGGCCATCGCCTTGGCGGACGATGTCCGACTGCTGGGAGACTGGCTCCGCTACGACGTGCTCGCACTGGCCGGGCCGTGCCACGCCGACCGCCTGGTGTTGTACGACTTCATCTTGGCCGAACTGCAAGCGCGGGTCCCGGCCTGCGCGCACCGCCTGGGGCCGATCTACCGGCTGCTGAAGAACCGTCGCGACGACCTGCTGGCCTTCGCCCGGGCGCTGGACGAGGAGCTGGGGCAGATGGCGGTGGCGTGGGGGGTGGCGGCCGATGGCCTGCGTGGCCTGCTGAACGCCCGGTGCCGCGACGAGAGCGACCCGGTGCGCTGGGCCGAAGAGTCGGCAGTGCGGCCCCAGCTTCGCGGGTGGTCGCACGCGGCCTGCCGGGCGGTCGATGCGCTGGCCGCGGGGACGGTGCCGCGCCAGTTCGCTGGTGGAGAACCTCAACAGTCGGCTACGGACGTACTTCAGCTTGCGCCGTCATCTCGGGGCCGATTACTTGGACCTGCTACGGTTCTACCTGAACCACCGCGTGCTGGAGCGGAGCGAACGGCCGGAGCGGCAGGGCCGGACGCCGGCGGAACTGCTGACCGGTGCGGTGCACGGGCACTGGCTGGAACTGCTGGGATTCCGTCGCTTTGCCCGCCCCGCGTGATCCGCCGGCTCATTGCGGTCGCCCCGAGCGCCTGGCTGGCCCAGGCACGGGGATCGTCCGCGCCGTGACTGCGGGAGAGTCAAACTGTTACCCTGGAAAGGCGGATTTTGAACCAGGCCCATTTTCCGCTGGGCATAGGGATTGCTTTCGATGGTCGATCGCCGGAGATGGGCGGCTCGATCTCGCCACACGGCGGGGTGGGTCGTCTCCGTGTCCTTTCCCCGACACCTCTCCCACACAATCGAGCCCGCGTCGCGTCAGCGGCACCCGATCCGGGCACCGCGGCGCGCTCAGATCGCGACGAGGCTCTGCCTCGCCCGCCGGCCGCCGGATTTCCGGCGACGGCTACCCCCGTCGCAACCCTATCGCAAGTCCGCGCCGATGTGAGCCACCTCGCCCGACCGGGGTCGAAGCCCGGGCCGAGATGCCGACGGGTCCTGGCTCGTCGAGCGCTGGTCCTGACCATTCCTGCCGGCGGTGACCACATGAACTTCTCGAGAGGCAGCGATCGATGACAAGAGCCGAAGTGACGCAGATTAGACCCGGCCTCGTCGCCTTCCGCCTCGCGCTGCTACTCGCGGCGGCGGGGTGCTCGGACGGGGATTATGGCACGGTCTCGTCCACCCCGAAGTCGTCGCCCGAGGTCGTCCAGGCGGCACCGCCCAGGAACGGCGCCCCTGCACCACGTGTACCACGCGGGCCCGGTCCGGCGAAGGCTTTGCAGGACGCCACGGCGAGATGAAGTGGCCGTCTGAACCGCCGGTCGGTCCAACGATTCGCCGAGACATTCGTCCTTCCGACCCCTTCCTGTCATCAAGAGGTGTCATCACATGAGCGTATTCTCCCGACCCCGCCGTCATCTCCGGGGCTTCACCCTGATCGAGCTCCTCGTCGTCATCGCGATCATTGCCGTCCTGATCGCGCTGCTACTGCCCGCGGTGCAGTCCGCTCGCGAGGCGGCCAGGCGGGCACAGTGCACCAATAACCTGAAGCAGATCGCGCTGGCGATGCACAATTACGTCACCTCAAACAACGTCTTCCCCCAGGGCACCAAGTTCCAGTACTACATCGGGGGCTGGTCCTGGGTCGATGCAAGTATTCATGTTCAGGTGAGCCAGTATTACGAGCAGGGCAGCGCCTACAATAGCTGGAACCAGAGCCTGGGCGTCTACCAGGGCGTTAACCTGACGATGGACGCGATCGGCATCTCGACGCTCTGGTGCCCGAGCGACCCGACGGCCGGGATCAAGATGAACCTCGGTGCGTCGTACTTCGACGGCGCGATGCCGCAGACCAACGGCTTCAACGTCTTCTACACCAACTACGCCGCCATGGGCGGGATCTGGAATAGCTGGCCGATGAACGGGCTCTCCTCGTTCGCGCAGACTCAGCCCAACTCCCTGGGGATTTTCTACAACGGCAGCGCGACCCCGATGGCCGGGATCACCGACGGCACCAGCAATACGTTCCTCGTCGCCGAGACGGCCCACGGCATGATCGCGCCGTCGGACCAGCCGTGGTGGCACCACTGGTTCGCCGGTGATCACGGCAATACCGAGATCGATGCGATGTATTCCCCCAACCCGCAACGGAAGTGGCAGGAACCCTACGCGGGGATCTACTACACTTGCACGGGCGGCGTCGGGATCTTCTTCGGCTCGTCGTCGAGCTTCCACCCTGGTGGGGTGAACATGGCCCTGGCCGACGGGTCGGTTCGCTTCATCAAGGACACGATCAACTCCTGGCAGATCGTCCCCGGGACGTGGGTGCCCGCGGGCGTGACGGCGCCACCCGGCGCGGATGGCACCTGCATCTGGCAGATCGCCCCTGGTACGCCGTTGGGAGTCTACCAGAAGCTCGCCACCCGAGCCGGCGGAGAAGTCGTCAGCGCGGACCAGTATTGATCGCCGATTTTCGCGGAGGCGTAACTTGCCTTGCCTCCACCCAGGTTTTGGGGATGGTCAAGCCGTGTTTCCGCTGGTTTTCCGGCCTCTGCCGTCACTGGCGTGAGTCCCTGTATGCAAGTCCTCGCCCCGCCGCCTCGCGTTTTCTCTCGCCGTCCTTCTGACCTCAACCTCGCCGATACCCCTTGTTCTCGGCCGTTTCCCGCACGACAGGCTTCCCCTACTCTGGGACCAAAAGGCTCCCAGGACGTCACCCGGGGGCCAGTCACTTGTCGATTCGGGACTCAACAGCCATGGCTCGCTCTCCGGAACTCGCGCGCCTGTTCCAGCAGCCCAACCTCCCCGCCCAACGTCAGTATGAGATCTGTCGCGCTGACTTCCACGAAGCCGTCACCGCCGACGAGATCGCCCGGCGGTTTCAGCTCCACGTCGGTTCCGTTCGTGCGATCGTCCGCGACTTCGCCCACGCCCCCGACATCCGCGCGTTCTTTGCCGTCGCCACGCCCGGCCCCAAGTCCTCCCCGAAACGCGATGCCATCCCACAGCGGGCGTGCGAACTCCGTCGCCAAGGGGCCACCCTGGCCGACATCCACGCCGCGCTGAAGCGCGAGGGGTTCGATGTCAGCGAATCCTACGTCTTCCGAGTCCTGCGCCGCGCCGGCTTGACCGCGAACCGCCAAGGCCGGCCCTCGCGACGACCGGGGGACGGCGCCAACGACGGTTCCATCGTGCCCGAGGTCGCCGACGCCCGGGCGTTGGCCCTCGAAGAGGGACGGCGATTCCCCACCAAAGTGGCGGGCCTCTTCCTGTTCCTTCCCGCGGTGCTCGAACTCGACCTGCCCGCAGCCGTCACCCAGGCCGGACTGCCCGGCTCGGAGCAGATCCCGCCGCTCCAGGCCCTGCTCGCCTTGCTGGCTCCCAAGCTCCTCGGCAAGCGCCGCGTCAGCCATATCAGCGACCTGTGTTGTGATGAAGGCGCCGGCCTGTTCGCGGGCCTCAACGTGTTACCCAAGGCCACCTACGCCACCGACGATTCCTACAAGACCGAGCGGGCCATGACCGAGCGACTGATCGCCGCCGTGATCGCCAAGACCCCGCTGGGAGAGCCCCCGTTGAGCTTCGACCTCGACTTCCACTCCGTCCCCTTCCGTGGTGACCAGGCCGATCTCGAGGACCACTGGGTGCCGATGCGGAACCGGGCTCTCCCTTCGGTGATGGCGTTCGTGGCCCAAGCCGCCGGCCGGCGGGTGCTCTGTTACGCGACCGCCAACCTGCTGCGCGACGAGGCCGACGGCATGGTCGTGAAATTCGCCGATTACTGGAAGGAACAGACGGGGCACCACCCGGCCCGCTTGCTGTTCGACTCGCGCGCGACCACCTATGCCAGCCTGAACCGACTGACCGAGCGGCGGGTGGGTTTCATCACCATCCGCCGCCGTGGGTCGGGGATGTTGGCCCGGGTGCGGCGCCTGCCCGCGGAGAGTTGGCGGCACTGTCAGATCACTCAGGCCAAGGGGGAGCGCCGCCAGGTCCGCTACGTCGAGGAGTGGGTCGAGCTCGATGACTACCAGGGCACCGCGCGGCGACTGATCGTGACGGGGCTGGGGCACGAATCCCCGACCTTCTTCCTGACCAACGACTATCCGCAAGCCCCGACGGCCCGCGACGTGATCCGGACCTACGCGAGCCGGAACCACGTAGAGAACCACCTCGGGGAACAGATCACGTTCTTTCACCTCGATTGCCTGTGCAGCGAGGTGAGGTTGAACGTGGATTTCGATCTGACGCTGACGGTGCTGGCGGACCTGCTCTACCGCCGGTTGGCCGAGCGACTGAAGGGCTTCGACCGTACCGGTCCGGCTCGATTGTTCCGGAAGTTCGTCGATACGTCGGGGCTGATTGAGATCACGGCGAGCGAGGTCATCGTCTCCCTGAGCAAACGAGCCCACAACCCCCTGTTGAAAGAGGCTGGGCTGACCCAGCCGACCGGCCCCGTCCCCTGGCTGGGCGGGCGGGCCGTGCGCCTGGAGTGCCCCTGACGGCTTCCGACCCAAACCCGCCGTCACCGAGGGCGATACGACGCCCACCGACCGTGGGACGCCCGGGCAGTTGAGTGCCGATTAGGCAAGTTACGCCTCCGCGAAAATCGGCGTTGATCGTCGGCCGGCCTCTCAGCCCGGATCGACGCATCGTTCGCAAGATCGCCGCCCTTCTTCCGGGCCGTCGCGTCAGGGGACCGGCCCGAGCTCGCCTCCGCAGGGTAGCTCGATCACCACGCTCAGGCCGGGGTTGGCGTTGAACGCGGTGATGTGTCCCCGGTGCAGATCGACCGCTCGGCGCGCGATCGCCAGCCCGAGGCCGACGCCGCCGCTGGATCGGTCGCGGTGCCCCTCAACCCGAAAGAACGGCTCGAAGATCTCGTGGAGGGCCTCGCGAGGCACCCCCGGCCCGTGGTCGCGGACGACGACCTCGGCGCGGCCCTCATGCCGGGCGAGCTCGATCTCGACGGCGCTGCCCGGCGGGGCATGCCGGATGGCGTTGCGCAGGACGTTCTCGCAGGCGCGACGGAGCAACTCCCTGTCGCCGGTGACGATGATGGAGCGCTCTCCGCCGAGCGTCAGGCGGGAGCCGGCCGCATCGGCCTCCAGGGCGCAATCGGCGACCAACTCGGTGAGCAGCTTGCCGAGGTCGAGATCCTCGAGGTTCCGGGCGCCGGGGTCCCCTTCGGCCCGGGTGAGCTGGAGAAGCTCGGTAACGAGGTTATTCAGCCGGTCGGCCTCCTTGCGGATCCGATTCAAGGCCGCTTCATGATCGGGGCTGGTCCTCGCCAGCTCGACAGCGAAGCCCAGCCGCGCCAGCGGCGATCGGAGCTCATGCGAGACGTCCTGGAGCAACCGGCGCTCGGCGGTCAGCAGCGTGTTGATCTGGTCGGCCATGCGGTTGAACGCCTGGGCCAGATCGCCGATCTCGTCGTGGCGCGCCAGGTGATAGCGGACGCCCAGGTCGCCCCGGCCGAACTTCTCCAGGGTCCTCCGCAGGCCCCGGAGCGGCGAGGCCAGGTGGACCGCCAGCACGTAGCAGAAGACGCCGATCAACAGCGGCAACCACAGGAAGTAGCTCAGCAGGTCGAACGGGGCCACGCGGGGACGGGTGGGCAGCACGGTGATCATCCGGTATCGACGGTCGGGAGTGCCGCGCACCACGACCGCCGGACCTTCTCGAGCCGCCGGCCAGAACCTCCACAGGGGTCCGGGCCAGAACTGGCGAATCCGCGCGCGATAACGCGCCGCCCACTGGGCGAGCAGAGCGGAACGATCCTCGCCGCTGACCAGGTCCCGCCCGTGGTCGTCGACAAGGTAATGCTCGGCGTCCATCTCGGTGTTGAGCCGGGCCAGGTACTCGGAGAGCCGCGACGCCCCACCCTCCTCGTACGCCTGACGGGCGTCGTCGAGGAACACCGTATGCAGCCGCGGCAACATCGGCTCGCGGGGGCCCAGCCGCGCGGAGAGGAGCATCGACGTCACCACGTAGCCCACCAGCGAGAGCACGAAGGTCGCCGTGAACCACAGGACGATCGTGGTGAAGATCGACCGGACCCGGATCCTCATGGTCGGGACCCTTGTTGTTCGCCGACTTCGGCGCAGAACAGGTAGCCGACTCCGCGGATGGTGCGGATCAATCCCCCCAGCGGGCCCAGCTTCTTTCGCAGGTGGCTGACGTGCACGTCGAGCGATCGGTCCTTGGCCGAGACGGGCCGTCGATAGATCGCGGCCGACATCTCGTTGCGGGAGATGATCCGGCCCGCCGAGCGGAGCATCAGCTCGAGGATGTCGAACTCGGTCGTCGTGATCTCGACGGGGGCGCCCTCGCACCAGACCTCGCGTGTTCCGGGCTTCAGCCGAACGCCGTTGACGTCGAGCGCCTCCGTGCCGCCCGCGACGGGGCGGCCGGATCGGCGCAGGACGGCGCGGATACGCGCGATCAGCTCCTCGGGCTCGAACGGCTTGGGAAGGTAATCGTCGGCACCGGCGTCCAGGCCGGCGATGCGATCGGCCCGCTCCGTCCGCGCCGTGAGCATGATGATCGGCACCGTGCTCCGACGACGGAGCTGGCGGAGGACCTCGAAACCCTCCAGCCCCGGCAGCATCACGTCCAGGAGCACCAGGTCGTGCTCGTCCGCCAGCGCACGCGCCAGGCCCCGCCGCCCGTCGTGACTCGCTTCCACCGCGATGCCCCGCTCCGCGAAGAACTCGCGCATCAGCTCGCAGAGCTCCACGTCGTCGTCGATCAAGAGGACCGACACATCCGGCTCTGACTGCATGGCTTTGGTATCGGTAAACATCACGCTCGCATTCTCTGCCCGGAACCTGGAATCATTCTAACAATATCAGCGATGCGGCGCGGAAATCGGGCCGGCCGGGTCCTCCGGCCGGCCCGATCCTGGAGCCCGCTCCGGGCGGTTCGTCACTGCCCACCGCTCGCGCCGCCGGATGCTCCCGCAGTTTGATTGCTGACGCTGACGGTCGCCTGGCCGCCCGCGGCGACCGGCGACGACGCGGCCGTACCATTAACGGCGGAGATCATCGGACCGCCCCATCCGCCGCCGGCCGGACCGCTCATCCCGAGACTGAGCATCGGACCGAATCCAGCGTTTCCGACCGCATCGTTCATCCGGTACACGGCCGGACCGCCGCCTCCCATGCTGACCGGACCGTTGAT
This sequence comes from uncultured Planctomycetota bacterium, assembly GCA_963815795.1. GTDB lineage: Bacteria > Planctomycetota > Planctomycetia > Isosphaerales > Isosphaeraceae > JAKAUH01. The sequence goes on from CAWFIC010000019.1 coordinate 1,954,579, forward strand.
CCACCGGCCGGCGGGACCGCTCCCGCCCGGGTGCCGCCCGAGCCGACCCAGACCGGCCCGCCGAAGCTACCTGAGGTCAACCCGTCGATGCCGGGAACGCCGACGAAGTACGGCTGGACGGACTGCATCGTCGCCTCCACCGCGGCGATACTCGTCGGCGAGGCACTCGAGCTGGTGCTCGCAGATGTCGAGCCGGCGTTGGCCTGAATCGCCGACGCCAGCGCCGTCTGGTCGGTTTGAATCTGCGTGATCTGAGTCTGGCTCAGGCCCATGCTCGAGAACACGGCGGCCGTGTCGGTCTGGACCGTGGTGACGGCCTGCGAACCGGTGAGTGTCCCCTTCTGAATCGCGTTCACGTCATCCTCAACCTGGCCGACCGAAGCGTTGGTCGGCTGACCATTACTGGACAGGTCGCTCTTCAGGTCCGACTGCAGTGTCTGGAACCCCGACTGCACCGCCGAGCTCGGGGTGGTCGAACCCGGGCTGGACGCGGTCCCGCTGGTCGTGGTGGACGCGGTCCCGCTGGTCGTGGTGGACGCGGTCCCGCTGGAAGTCGTGCTGCCGGTACCGGAGCTGGAAGCCGACTGGATCGCCGACTGGACCGCCTGGAGGTCCGACTGGATCTGGCTGACCTGGGACGAACTGAGGCCCATGCTGGTCAGGATGGCCGCCTCATCGGCCTGGATCGCCGACGTGGCCGCGCTGCCCGTGAGCGTCCCCTTGCGGATCGACTGGAGGTCATCCTCGAGCTGGCCGACCGTGGCGTGGGTCGGTTTCGACCCGACCGTCACGTCGTCCGCGAGATCGGTCTGGAGCGTCTGGAAGGCGGATTGAACGGCCGTGGACGACAGCACGCTCCTCGATGGCAGGGTCGTCGAGCCACTCCCGGAGTTCAGGAGCGAGGCTGTCAGCAGGAAGACCGGGCTCTTGATGCCTCCACCCAGGCCCAGCTTGCCTCCGCCGAACATGGCTCCCGGCCCGCCTCCCCCGAAACTGCCAAGCTCTGACTGCAGCGAGCCGGCATGACGACCCATCCCCATGACAGCGAGGGCATCCAGACCCAGCCCCCGGGACAGGAGCTCCCGCCGCTCCAGCGCTTCGCAACTCACCGTCGCCCTCGACGAACGCGATCCGCGCCGCTGCCGACTCGCGGCAGGGCTTCTCTCCATAGACTCAAGCATCCCATCATCCTCCTTGACGATCTTGCTCGATCCAGATCGGAAACAACCGCGTCGGCGCCAGGTGCCTTCAGGAGAGAACGGGAACTACCTCTCTCCTGGACCACGGCTCGGAAGAGTACCGAGCCGTCAGTTGTTGTCCCCTTCTACAGATGGGAAACGAGATTCGCATTTCCAGCACGCCATGAACGCGCTGCTATTTACAATGCTTAACGGCATGCGGCAATTGCTCGGGATCCGGTGCACTTCGCGCTGCGTCGGCTTCAGGAATCCGCCCAATCCGATAGGGGCGGTGTCGGAGGTTCTCCTATCGATCGGACCGAATCGGCCGCCGGCCTGGCGGGTATTGATCCGGGCTCGAGTCGGTAACGGGTTGGAGTTGGGAGGAGCTGACCATGACGCGGAGCAACGGGTTCGGTATTCGGCTCGTGGCGTTGGGAGGTTTGTTCGCACTGGGTGCGCTGGTGGCATCTTCACCGCGGGCGTCAAGCAAACCGGATCAGCAGGACGAGAAGCAGTTCCGGCCGGCCGCAGCAACGGCTGTCCCGACCGAGAAGCCGACCGACCTGGTCGTACACGAGTGGGGGACATTCCTCGGGATGAATGGATCCGACGGGACGGCGCTGGACGGCATGTACCACGAGGAGCACGCACTACCGGGTTTCGTGCACGGCCGCGCCCGGGATCAGCTACGGATACCGTCGGTCAAGCTCAAGGGTGAAACGCCCGTCATCTACTTCTACGCTCCGCGAGCGATGCACGTGCGAGTGGGAGTGGACTTCCCGCAAGGCGTCTGGACTCACTGGTATCCCCAGGCATCGCTCGTCCAGCCAACGCTCGTGCAACAGGCCGAATCGCCCGATCGCCCGCGGAACGGCCGGATCTGCTGGTTCGCTGAGTTGATGCCACCGTCGTCAGTGCCTCCGGACGTGCGGGACCGTTCGGTCAATACTCCCGGGATGGCCGCATTGCTACCGGCGACCAGCGGCGACGCCTTGTGGAACTTCGCGCGAGACGTCGATGCCGCGTTCGTCAAGACGACGGATGGCGCTTGCACGCCGCCGCGCCGACTACGAGCGGTTCCTGTTCTACCGCGGTCTGGGCCGTGCGCGGTTGCCCATGCGGGTCGAAGCCACCGGGGACGGCACGTTGTCGATCGAACGCGACTCGACCCTGGGCGTCGGCATCCGCCACATCTTCGTGCTCCGGGTTGAGGGCGGGCGCGGCGCTTACGCGTACTTTCCGATGCTGAGGCCGGGGGAACAGGCCACCGGCGTGATCCCGTCGATGAACGGGTCTCGACCGCTGGCGGAGTTCACACGAGTCATCGCCGACGACCTGGCTGCGAAACTCACGCAGTCGGGACTCTACGCCAAGGAAGCGAGGGCGATGGTCAACACCTGGAGGACAAGCTACTTCCAGAACGACGGCATCCGCGTGCTGTTCGTGCTTCCGCAGTCGTGGACCGACTCGTTCATACCGATGCGGATCGTGCCCAAGCCCCGGGAGACCGTCCGGGTGATGGTGGGCCGGCTGGAACTGCTCAGTCGCGAGCGAGAACGTCACGCCGAGATCGCCGTCCGTGACCTTGCTTCCCCCGATCCGGTCCGGGCCCGGGAGGCGTTCGCGTTCCTCCGCGAGCAGGGTCGTTATGTCGAACCGATGGTCCGCCGCGTGTCAGCGGCGACTTGCGACGACGCTGTACGAAAGCTCTGCCAACAACTTCTCTTGACCGGCTTCGTGACCGACATTCGCACCGCGATCCACGACCCGGTCAACGGCAAACGGCTCGACGCCGTGCCGATGGAGCTCCGGCGCAACTGGCCAGGCTCTACCGCGACATGGGGATGACAGAGCCGGCACGTACCGAAGCGACCGGATTATGGCAGGAGCTCAGGAAGCAGACAACCGGGCCCAACGGCCTCGGCGAGAACTCCGCGACCATGCGCGAGTGCCGGGCGCTGATCTATGAGTCGCTCGGCGATGATCGTCGGGCCGCGGAGATCTATGCCGGCCGGCTCGAGCAACAGGTCATGTGGCTGCCTGTTGACCTGAAGCCTGATGCGATCGCGACGCTCCGCGAGTGGTGGGTCGGCCGCGCGTATGCCAAATGCCTCGGGCGCTCCGGCCAAATGGACTCGACGATGGCGATCCTGCAACGGAAGCTGGACCGACCTTCGGAGGACCTGGCCAACCTCGGCGAGCGAAGGGCGAACCGCATCCTGCTGGCATTCTTGCTCGAGGCCCGCGGCGAGCGAGATCGGGCCGAGGTCCAGTGGTCGGCGCTGACGGCCGGGCCGGCATTGGCCCTGGGACGTTGACCCAGCGCGATGGGTCAGTCCAGGGACCAACGAGCGACCTTGCGGACGCCGTACGTTAGGACGATCATGGCTGGTGACCGTGACGCTGGAACACTGATCGGCTCGAGGAGAGACCCCGATGCCATCGGCCCGACCGGAATGGAGGCGACTCCGACTGTCGATCAGAACCATGATGATCGGCATTGCGGCGCTCGGCCTGGGCATCGCGTTCTTCCGGGTCTACCTGCCCTGGGTCCTGTGGCGCGCGGGTGGATCTGGTCATCGACCAGAAGCTCGCTGCACCGAGCACAGTCCACGATCTGGTCTTATCAGAACCCACTTTTCAGCGATTCAACAAGCTCTCCGCCCTCGAATACGACGACGTACTCCGCGGCCCGCGCCATGTCGCGGAACGACTACTCGGAACCTGGGTGAGCGACTTGGACGCCGGCCGGCGGACCAAGTCGCTCGCCGCGCTCCGGGGAGTCCTGGCCGAGGCAGGCGAGCCGGCCCTGGCCCGGGAATTCGTGGGTCGCGTCCTGCGGCGGGCCGTCACGGGCTGCTTGCGTCCCAAAGACGAGTCCGACGCCGTCCAGTTTCTGCTCGACGTGGTGCTTCACCTGGGACTGGATGACGGCCAGCGCGCCGCGGTCCTGACGCGGGCCCAGACGGCTGCCGGAGGCCTCGGCCACGTCCTGCCATACTGGGTCAATCTGATCAGCGAGGTCGGTGGGGCTGCCGAGACTGACTTCCTGCTCGAGCTCGAGGATGCTCGCGACTCGAATTCGTTCGATCACCACCGGGTTTCGCCGCTGGTGCATTCGCGGTCAACGGGCCTGATCGACCACATCCGGCGGTGGCTCGACGATCCGACCCGAGCCCTGCGCGCGCTCGAATACACGATCCTGCCTTACACGGTCGAGGGCCGCCGGCTTCTGCTGGACGTCGTCCTGACGTCGGGGCGCGATCTCGAGGTCCGTCGCAAGGCCATGCGGCTGTTGAAACGAGATCGATCCGGCGCGGAGCTGCTGCTGCGCCAGCGAACAGCCGGCTCATCGCAGGGTCATCGGGCAGCTCTACGGTCCCGATCACTACAACCTCTGCGCATAGCGTCCTGCCCATGCGAATCGACGTGTGGCCACTACCCGAGCCGTTCACGGAGGTCAAGGACCGGGAGGACCCACGCGCGGAGTTGCTCCAACTCCGCGACTACTGGGACTCGGCGCTAGATTCATGGCCGTGGGATGCCGTGGTTCGAGGCCTCAACTCCGCCACGTGGGCCTCGATGCGAGTGCGGATCCTCAAACAAGGGAAGCCCCCGGCCGATGCCGATCGTGTCGTGCAAACTGCAGTCGCCACGTACCTGGCGGTCGCACGCGAGCTGAGCGGCCGGGACGACATCAGCACTCCCGCGGAATGGGATCAGTGGTATCGAGCGGCCCAACCCCAGCCGATCCCTCGTGCCGTCTGGCTCGAGCGACTGCTCGCTCATCCCGAACTGATCGCGATCGGGAAGTTCAACGGCGACTTCATCACGCCCAAGCGCTCGCTCTCGCCTGAGCTCGTACAGGATTATTCGAAGCTGGCCCGCGCGGCCCCGCCTGGCGCGCGCTGGCGGCTGTGCTTGACACTCTTGCTCTACTGCGACCGGACCGAGGAGGCCCCCCTGTTGATCGACGACATCGAGCAACAATTGCGCGACTGTCCCCGCCATTTCGCCGAGCGCAACACCTGGCCGATCCGGATCCTCTCCTATCGGTTCAGCGTGAATCACTTCTGGGACGTCGATGCCTGGCGACGATGGTGGACCGAGTATCGGGGCAAAAGCGCCGCTCGCCCAGCCGAGGCGCCTGGCATCTAACGCCGCGATGGCTCAATATCGCGAATGAGAGGACACGCGGGCGGGGAGTTCTGGAAGAAGGCGACTGTTATCGAGAGACCATGCCACCGGCACCGACCACTGACCACGACCTGGAGCGGTTCCGCGCCTACCTGGGCCTGTTGGCCCGGCTGGAGGTCTCGCGGGCGATGCGCGATAAGGTTGATCTCTCGGGGGTCGTCCAGCAGACCCTCCTCGAGGCACATCAAGGCCTCCAAGGGCAGTCGGGTCGGCTCCGGAACGACGAGGAGCTCGCGGCGTGGCTACGGTCGATCCTGAGCCACAACCTCGCCGACGTTCTCCGCAAGCTGGCGGCGCAGAAGCGCGACGTGCGCCGGGAGTGGTCGCTGGACGCGGCCCTCGACCAATCGTCCTCTCGGCTCGAACGATTGCTGGCGGCCGAGCAGTCGTCGCCCAGCCAGCGGGCCATCCGCCAGGAGGAGATCCTGAGAATGGCCGAGGCCCTGGCCGGCCTGCCCGAGTCCCAGCGCCGCGCCATCGAGCTGCACCACCTGCGAGCGATGCCTCTGGCCGAGATCGCCCACGAGCTCCGCACCACCAAGGCGGCCGTCGCCGGACTGCTGCATCGCGGGATGAAGGCCCTGCGATCGCAATTGGGCGAACCATGAAGACCATTCGATCCTCTCAAGAACGTCGAAGGGATCAACGGCATGGCTACCAATTCCGCGGGCGCCCGGGAATCACGCGGCGAGTCGGGAGACGACCGAGAGCAGCGGCTGGGTGAGGCGATCGCCGGATACCTCGAAGACCTGGAGGCAGGTCGCCGGCCGGACCGGTCGATGCTGTTGGCCCAACATCCGGACCTGGCGGCCGAGCTGGCGTCGTTCTTCGCCAACCGCGAGCACCTCGATCGGCTCACCGCACCGTTGCGCGATCATCGGCACCACGGCGATTCGCCCGCGGTCCTGCCCTTCTCGGCGAACGCCGCGCGAGGCCCGGAGCGGCCCGAGACCGAGCCCGGAGTCTCGCGCGTACCCGACGCGCCCGCCGGGTTCGTCGATCGGGTCAGCTACTTTGGCGACTATGAGCTCGTCGAAATCATCGCCGAGGGCGGCATGGGGATCGTGTTCAAGGCCCGGCAGGTCAGCCTCGACCGGGTACTGGCCCTCAAGATGGTTCGGGCCGGGCGGTTCGCGACTCCCGACGACCTGCAGCGATTCCGCATCGAGGCGAACGCCGCGGCGCACCTCGACCACCCCAATATCGTGCCGATCCACGAGGTCGGCGAGCACGAAGGGCACCATTACTTCAGCATGAAGCTGGTCGACGGCGGGAGCCTGTCGAGCCACATCGGACGCTATGCCGGCCATCCGCGAGCCGCGGCGGCTCTGGTGGCGACCGTCGCCCGCGCCGTCCATTACGCTCATCAACGGGGCATCCTCCATCGCGACCTCAAGCCGGCGAATATCCTGCTCTCCGCGCGGCAGGGCGATCCGCCGGAGCGCTGGGTCCCCCTGGTGGCCGACTTCGGCCTGGCCAAGCGGGTCGAGGGGACGCAGGTCTCCGGACCGACGCGGTCCGGCTCGATCGTGGGCACACCGGGCTACATGGCGCCCGAGCAGGCCGGCGGCACGCGCGAGGAGATCACGACGGCCGTGGATGTGCATGCCCTCGGGGCGATCCTCTATGAGCTGCTCACCGGCCGTCCTCCATTCCGCGCCGAGACCGTGCTCGAAACGCTGCGCCTGGTGCGTGAGGAGGAGCCCCCGCGACCGCGGGCGATCAATCCGCGGATCGATCGCGACCTCGAGACCATCGTGCTCAAATGCCTGGAGAAGGCGCCGTCCCGGCGGTATGCATCGGCGGAAGCCCTGGCCGATGACCTGGACCGTTGGCTGGCCGACAGGCCGATCCTGGCCCGGCCGTCGAGCGTCCCGCAGCGGTTCGCCAAGTGGGCGCGGAGGAGGCCGACGCTCGCCGCGCTCCTGTTCGTCGGAGCGGTCGCGATCTCGGCGTCGGCCGTGGCGATCGGCGGACTGCTCGCCTGGAACCATGAAAGCCACCGGCGGCACCAGGTCGAGAAGTGGTACGTCGACTCGGGCCGAAAGCAGGAACGAATGAAAGACGACGACTACTTCCATCGCATCCTCGCCGCGCAGCAGGCCATGGCCGTTCACGATCCCGACAATGCCAGGCGGCTGCTCGAGGAGTGCTCGCCGGCCATGCGCGGCTGGGAATGGCGACACTTGATGCGACGGCTCCACTCCGAGGTGCGCGTCGTCCAGGGTCACACCCCGCTCGTTTGCGCGTCCGACTTCGCACCGGGCGGCAACGAATCTCCGTGTCGAGCTGACGTCCTGCCGGGCTCGGTCTGGGGTAAATCGTCCAACGCTCCGGTTTCTCTGCGAGCGATCGCGGCCGAGTCTGAGATGAGGCGCCTGCGTGGCCTCGACGGCACCGCCTATGGGTTGGCCCTGGACCGGGAGGGGATTCGTCTCGCGACGGCCGGCGCGGAAGGGCTCGTGAAGGTGTGGAACGTCGTCTCGGGGCGGATGACCCACCTGATCCGCGCTCATTCAGGATGGGTGGTTGGCGTGGCCTTCAGCCCCGATGGCTCGAGGCTCGCGACGGGCGGGGAGGATGGGACGGTCCGCATTTGGGACGTCCGCTCCGACAGCGGAGAGAATGGACGCATGTTGCAGGAGTTCAGAGGTCACGATGGCGCGGTCTTCGGCGTCGCCTTCAGCCGCGACGGACAGCAGCTCGCCTCGGCGGGGTCGGATGGCACGGTCCGCGTCTGGGAGCCTGCCCGCGCCAGCCAGGCGGTTCGTGTCTTCCGGGGACACACCGGCGAGGTGATCGGCGTCGCCTTCCACCCGGACGGAGCGCAGGTCGCCTCGGGCGGGGCCGATCGGCTCGTCCGGATCTGGGACCTCGCGACAGGCGACGAGCGAGGCTCGTTCCACGCGGAAACGACGCAGCGGATCAATTCGCTGGCGTACCATCCCGATGGGAGAAGGCTGGCCATCGGCGGGCACGACCGCTCGGTGGCGATCTGGGACGTTGCGGCGCATCGACGCCTCATCGACTATCCTGGACACTCGGGGCCGGTCCTTTATGTGGGGTTCAGCCCCGGCGGTGAGCGACTCGCCTCCGCGAGCCAGGATGCGACGATCAAGTTGTGGGACCCTGATTCGGAGCCCGGCATGCGGCAGTTCCGCATAGCGCCGGCGACGGCGCCGGGCGGGCGACCTGCGAGCCCGGACGAGCCGTGGCCAGCGGAGTGCCCTCGCTGGGTCGGCGGGGTGGCGTTCGCGCCGGCGGGGAACGAGTTGACCGCCGCGGGCACCGAGCAGGCTGTCGCGGCGTGGGACGCGGTCGGCCACGTGACGCGTCTGCTCCGCGGGGGGCCAGGGCCGATGATCGCATTGGCTTATAGCCCCGACGGGCACAAGGTGGCCGCCGCCGGCACGGATCAAACGGCACGGATCTGGGACCTCCCGCCCGGTCAGACCCCAATCACGATCGCCGACCACGAAGAGGGGTTCTGCAGCCTCGCGTACCGCCCGGACGGCCAGATGCTGGCCACGGGCGGCGGAGAGCCGCTCAAAGTGATCCAGGTCCCGAAGGGGAAATGGCATCCGCCCGAAGGCGACGGCCGGACCATCCGGCTTTGGGAGCCTGCCACCGGCCGGGAACTCCGCTCGCTCTGTGGACACGTCGGCTCGGTCTACGCCCTGGCCTTTAGCCCGGAGGGGACGCGACTCGCGTCGGCGGGATTCGATCGGGTCATCCGCATCTGGGACCCGGACTCCGGCCGCGTCCTGGCGACCCTCGAAGGGCACTCCGGCGCGGTCTTCGCGCTGGCATTCAGCCCGGATGGCTTGCAGCTTGCTTCGGCGGGATTCGATCGGGTCATCCGCATCTGGGACCTCGCCTCGGGGCGGCCGATTCAGAAGCTGGCGGGGCACACCAACTGGGTACTCGGCCTGGCGTTCAGCCCGGATGGCGAGCGGCTGGCTTCCGCAGGCGCCGACCAGACGGTGCGGCTCTGGGACCCCGCCCGCGGAAGGGAAGCGCTCACCCTGCGCGGGCCCCTCGACCGCGTGCACGGCGTCGCCTTCAGCCCGGACGGCGAACGCCTCGCCGCTGGTTCGGCGGACCGTGTCGTGCGCGTCTGGCAGGCCGGGCTGCCATGAAGCGAGTTGCTTCGGACGCTTTGAGTGCCAATCAGTCGAGGCCGTACTTTCGTAGCTTCTGGCGGAGGGTTGCGCGGTGGATTCCGAGGACCTCGGCGGCGGCCGCCCGGTTGTGGCGACAATGCTCCAGGACGGCCTGGAGGAGGGGGGGTTCGACTCGCTCGAGGAATCGTTCGTAGAGGGAACCGTCGCCGGTCGCGGCGGGTGGATTGACAATCTGCCGCAGCGCCCATTCAGCCAGACGATCGCGGAAATCGGACGAGGCGGATTGCGGTGCGTGGCCGCCAGCCGCGGTCGACTGCGGGAGGTGCTCGGGCTCGAGGGCGCGGCCACGGGCGACGATGGCCGCGTGCTCGATCGCATTGCGCAACTCGCGGACGTTGCCGGTCCAGGGTCGAGCACGGAGGGCGGCGATCAGGGCCGAGGTGAGCCTGAGGTCGGAGCCGTCGGCGAGGCGGGCCTGACGGAGGAAATGCGCGGCCAGGGCAGGGATGTCGTCGCGGCGATCTCGGAGCGGCGGCAGGTGGATCGGAAACACGCTGAGGCGGAAGAACAGGTCCTCGCGAAACCGGCCGGCCGCCATGAGCTCGCCGAGTGGCCGGTTGGTCGCCGCGAGCACGCGGATGTCCGCCGGCCGCGGTCGGGCGTCGCCGATCGGCGTGAAGGCGCGGTGCTCGATGACCCGCAGGAGCTTCACCTGGAGATCGGGCGGGATGTCGCCGACCTCGTCGAGTAGCAACGTACCGCCGGCGGCCAGCTCGAAGAGTCCCGGCCGGTCCTGATTCGCGCCAGTGAACGAGCCCTTCAGGTGACCGAAGAGCTCGCGCTCCACCAGGCTCGGACTGAGCGCGGCCAGGCTGACGGGCACGAACGGACCGGATCGACGCGGGCTGTGCCGGTGGATCGCCCGGGCGACCAGCTCCTTGCCGGTGCCGCTCTCGCCGGTGATCAGCACCGGCACGTCCGCCGGCGCCACCAGCGCGATTTTCTTGAACAGCTCCTGCATAACCGGCGAGCTGCCGACGAGCGAGTCGGGCTCGAAGGCGGCTCTCGGCGGCGCCCGCAGGCGGATCGCCCGTCCCGTGACCCTCCAGCGCACGGGTCACCACGCTCGTCGCCTGGTCGAGATCGAACGGCTTGACCAGGTAGTCGAAGGCGCCCCCCTCCATCGCCCGGACGGCGGTCTCCAGGTTGCCGAAGGCCGTGATGACGATGATCGGCGCGTGGCCGATACGCTCGCGGAACGCGCCCATCGCGCTCAGGCCGTCGACGCCGGGCAGTCGCACGTCGAGCACGACCGCATCGAGCGGCCCCCTCGAGGCGATCTTCAGTCCCTCCTCGACGGAGGCGGCGACCTCCACCTGGTGCCCCTCGTCGCGCAGCGACTCCCGGAACGCCCAGCAGATGCTCGCCTCATCGTCGACGACCAGGATCCGGCTCATGCGGCCCCCCGCGGAGAATCCGCCCGCTTCGGGAAGGTGAGGCGAAAGTGCGTCTGGCCATGCTCACGGTTCCACGACAGCCGCCCGCCATGATCGGCCGCGACGCGATGCGCCAGCGCCAGGCCCAGTCCGACCCCCTCGGGCTTGCTCGTGACGAATGCGTCGCACAAAGTATCGGCCAGCTCAGGCGGCGGCCCGGAGCCGGTGTCGGTCACGTCGACGGACACCTCGTCGCCGATCGCCGTGACCTCTAGTCGCACCGAACCGCCCGCTCCGGCCGCCTCGATCGCGTTCAACGTGAGGTTCAAGAGGGCGGCCCGCACGGCCGAAGGATCAACCAGGACGCCGGACGATTCACCGCCTTCGGAATGCGAGAGCGTGACTCGAGCGTGCTGGCACGCCGGATCGACGAGGAAGGCGACGTCCCCGACGATCCGCCCGAGGTCGCACGCTTCCGCCGGCCGACGCTCCACCTTCCCGAGTGAGAGCAGGCCCTTGACCTGCTCCTCGGTGATCGCGAGCTGTCGCAGCGCGACGCCGAGGCTCTCGTCGCCGTCCGCGGCAGGATGGCGCCGGGCGTGGAGCTGCACGCTCATCCGGGCGCCCGTCAGCGCGTTCCGGAGTTGATGGGCCAGGCCGGCCGCGAATTGGGCCAGGACGCGCGACCGTTCGGTCTCGCGGATCGTGCGCTGCATCTCCCGGAGCTGGACGCACAGGTGGTTGATCGAACGCGAGAGGTCCGCGACTTCGTCACGCCGGCCGGCCGGGGCGAGCTCGCGGAAATCTCCTTCGACGATCCGCGCCACCTGGCCCTGCAGGCGGCGGATCCGCGCCGTAATGCGATGCGCGACCCAGCCTGTGGCCAGGATCATCATGCCGAGCGAGCCGGCGCCGAGCATCAAGGGCGGCATCGCGGCCTCCCAGCGTGCCTGCCGCCAGCTCGTCTCCGGGTAAAGGACCAGGAGCGAAGTCCCCCGAGGGCCGCCCGCAGACCGCAGCGTCGCAACCAGGTAACGGGTATCGTCGAAGCTCGCCTCGGGATTCGCCCCGAGCGCGTTGACGTGGACGGTGGCGGGAAGCGACCGGAGCTCGGGAGGGAGGACGTCGAGATTCGCGAAGCTGCTCGCGGTCACCCGTCCGTTGTCGGCAAAGGCGGCGAAGTGGGCGCCGGAGAGCCCGCGCATCCGGCTGAGAACGCCGCCCGTGTAGGGGAAGCTGGCATCCCCGAGCGCGTCGATGACGCCGTTGAGCCGGTTGACGATCTGCCGCTCGCTGCGGCGGGCGGCCAGCGTCGCCGTCGTGACCGTGATCGCCGCCACCGCCGCGGCCTGGATGGCGATCAGGGGGATCAGGATCTGGCTGCGGATCGACCACCGCATCGGGTTGCCCGGCCCCGCCGACGGGACTCCTCGGTTCGGATCATATCCTTCCATCCTTCCATCAGAGCGTCACGGCCGCTGGCGACGCAAGGGCGGCCACGGATGGAATGGCAGTGACCGCCAGCCACCGGGTCGTTTTTTCACCCTGTCGCTGGAGAATTCTGGATTGGCCGCCATTCCTCGGGTGCACTATACGCTGTGAATGGGCGGGAGAGACGTAGGAGGAGGGCGCCATATGCCAAAGCCAACGACGACTGCGCTATCCGACCAGCTCGCAACGTTGTTCGTCGCCGGGACCTGCGCCGGGATGACGGACGGCGAGTTGCTGGAACGGTTCAGGACCAGTCGCGACGAGGCCGGCGAGCGGGCGTTCGAGGCGCTGGTCATGCGGCACGGGCCGATGGTCCTGGGGATCTGTCGCAACTTCCTCGTGGATCCATCCGACGCCCACGATGCGTTCCAGGCAGTCTTCCTGGTCCTGGCCCGGCGGGCCGGCGCGATCCGCAAGAGCGAGTCGGTCGGTAGTTGGCTGTACGGAGTAACGGTGCGCGTGGCGGCGCGGACGCGAGCGACAGCGATCCGCAGACGAATCCGCGAGCGCCGGGTGCTGGCGGCGGCCTCGGCCGCCGCGCTGGCCGGCGGCAGCCCGGAGGCGATCGCCCGCACGTCTGCCGAGCACGACGACGGGGCGCCGGTCGTCCACGAGGAAGTGGCTCGCCTGCCCGAGCGTTACCGCACGCCGATCGTACTCTGCTACTTCGAGGGCCTGACCCACGACGAGGCCGCCGCAAGGCTGAGCTGGCCCGTGGGCACGGTTCGGAGCCGGCTCGCGCGGGCGCGGGACCGGCTCCGAACCCGGCTGACAAGAAGGGGCGTGACTGCCCCGTCAACCATCGGTCCGCTGGCAGCCTGGCTGATCGCCGGCCATTCACCCTCCACGGCGTCGGCCGCGATTCGTGCGGCGACAGTCGCATCGCCTCTGCCCGTGCAAGTCCCCACCTCCCTGGCTCGCGCCGCCGCCCGCGTGGCGGCCGGCCAGACCCTGACCGCCGACTCGTGGCCGGCGGCATCCCTGGCGCTGGCTGATGGAGTCCTCAAGACCATGATGCTCAAGAAACTGACAGTCGCCGCCTGCGTGCTCCTGTCGCTCGGCATCTGTTCCGGTGCCGGGGCTTTCCTCGTCCGCAGTTCCCGGGCGCAGAACCCGGCGCCCGCTGCCGCGCCCCCGGCCAAATCAGCCGCGGGCGCGGATGCGCCGAAGCCATTGGAGATGGACGCGTTGCTCAAAGCGCTCCTCGAAGCCGCGCGACGTCGATACGATGCCCAGAAGTCCTATTACGAAGAAGGACGAATCACGATCGACCGCTTGGTCGACGCCTGCAGGCACCTGGAGAAATACGAATCGATCGCCGCGAAAACGGATGCCGAGCGCTCGGCGGTCCGAAGCCGCCTTCTCCAGCTCCTCTCGGACGTCGAACGTCGTGAGGAAGCCGAGCGAATTGCCGGTCGCGGAACCGAGGCCGACGCGGCGGAAGCACGCCAGGCGCGTCTGGAAGCCGAATTCGACATGAGGGCCGCCGAGACTGCCGAGGCCGAGAAGGCATCTCTGCTCAAACGCATTGCCGCGCTCGAGCGGAAGGTCGAGCAGCTCCAGAAGGAGCAGGGCGCCCGAGGCCGGCCCTGAGGAAGTCGGCTCTTGACGTCGGCGACGCTCGCCTCTCCGAATGGGGCCCGGTCCCCAACATCCGCGACGGATGGCATGGCGAACGAGTTGACGCTATCCTACATGAATGACTGAAAAGGCCAGTCAGCACCGACCTGCCGATGTGGCATCCAGGTCTCGGCCGCGGCGCCCCGGGATCTGCGTGGGGATCGACCTGGCCGGGGTCGACTCACGCGAGACGGGAGTGGCGATCCTCCGCGGTGGCCGGCTCGAGCGATTGACCACGGCCCGCGAGGACGCGGAGGTCCTCTCGCTGGCCCGATCGGCCGGCCGCTGGGGCACTGTGGCGATCAACGCCCCCCTGACGCGCCCCATGGGCCGCTGCTGCCTCGACGACGATTGCCGGTGTCGGACCGACCCGGGCACGCGGAGCCGCCAGCTCGAGCGCGAGCTGGCGCGAATGGGCATCCCCACCCTGGCCACGGCCCTGATCAAGGTCCTCGCCCGCCGCGGCGAGCGGATCGCCTCCGCGCTGTCCGAGCTGGGTTATCAGCCGCTCGAGGTCTACCCCTTCGCCACGCTCCGCCTGCTCGGCCTGCCGTGGCGGGGCAAGAGGACGCCGACGGGCCGCCGCCGCATCCACCGCGCCTTGAAGCCGCTGGTCCCCGGGCTCAATCACCCCAGGGCGTCAGAGCATCAGCTCGACTCGGTCGTCTGCGCCCTGACGGCCCTCCTCTGGCGCCAGGGCCGCACCCGCACCGTCGGGCTCGCCGAAGAGGGGCTGATGATCATCCCAGATGTCGAGAGATTTGCGCCTCCTCATCTCTCGTGAAGAGTCCACGGCATGGCAGTGTGTATGGTGTCATCCGTGATAGCGTATACCTGGGATGCAGGACTCTGATTCGAGAGCCCGCATCAGACGGCGCGGAGCAGTCCCGGTTGTCAGGACGCCGCTTACGGGTTAATCTCCGGTTGTCGCCTTCGGCTCAGGCGGGAACGGCTTGGTCGTCATGGCAGGCGAGCAGCGCTCCGAGGCGCCGTGCGCGACTTTGCCGGGGTTGACCAGCCGTGCAGCCGGAAGGCCGGCAGCCGTCCTCGCGGCGGGAAACGGACCGGCGCATGGTCCAGGGCTCTTGCCGATCGTGGAGAGGGGGAGAGGATGACGGGGCGGGTTACCAGCGTCTTCCTGTACGTCAAGGACGTACGCAAATCGATGGAATTCTACAACGAGGTCGTCGGGGCCGATATCATCCAGATCCACGCCGAGCACGAGAACGCGCCGTATTCCCTGGCCATCCTCCGCATCGGCTCGTTCACCCTGATGCTGCATCCCCAGGAACCGCATGCCCAGGAATTTGCCGATACGCGAGTCGGCGTCGGCATCCACCTCCAGCTTCAGGTCCCGGATGTCGACGGGTTCTACGACCACTGCATCGACGCCGGGGCCCTGCTGAGCCTTTCGGGTGAACCGACCGATCAGAACTGGGGCTGGCGCGAGTTTGCCCTGCGCGACCCGGATGGCTATGTCTGGTCGGTCTACCAGGATAAGTCCGGCGGTCAGTGGACGATGTGAGCGTCCGCCGGGCCGCCGACCGCCTCGGGTGGAACCGGTTTGGTTGCGGCCTCGGCGCGGCTGGTTGCCGATCTGGACGGTGAAAAGAGGAAATAGACCGCGACGACCAGCAGGAAACAGGCGTACAACCGCTTCATCGTCACTTGGGAGATGTAGCCCGCGTACAGGGCGCCGAAATACGCCCCGACGAAAACGCCCAGGGCGATCCAGAGGCCGGCGGCCGGTCGAATACTCCCGGCCTTCCAGTATTCCCAGACGCCGAGCAGGCCGGTGGGAAACAAAATGACGAAGAGTGAGGTGCCGACGGCGACTTTCGGCGGGAAGCCGAAGAGGATGACGAGCGCCGGCACGATGACGAGCCCGCCACCGATCCCGAACAGGCCACTCAGCAGCCCGGCTGCCAGACCGAGCGCGAGCATCCGGGCGATTTCGAGGTAATCCGTCATTCATCGATCTCCGGGAGCCGCGTCAGCAAGGCCGCACACCCGGCCAATCCCGCGGTCTCCACGCGCAACGTATTGTAACCCAATCGGATGGGAAGCCAACCCGCCGCGATGGACTGATCGCGCTCCGGACCAGTGAAGCCCCCTTCCGGCCCGACCGCCAGGACAACCTCCCGGCCGGTTGCGATCGTCGGCCAGGTCGCCGCCGGCTCGCCGCTCGGGTCCGCCAGGAACCTGAGAGAGGCCGGATACACCCCGAGCAACGCGGTCCATTCCACCGGCTCGCCGAGGACCATGAGGCGGGCTCGCCGACACTGCTTTGACGCTTCCACGATCGAGCGGCGCATCCGATCGAGCTTCGAACCGCGAGGGACGACGACCGATCGCTCGGCGATGATCGGGATGAGCCGGTCAACTCCCAGCTCGGTGGCTTTCTCGACGAGCCAATCCAGCCGATCTCCCTTCGGCATCGCTGTGGCCAGCACCAGGGAACACGGGGGCAGAGGCATGACGATCGGCTCGCCGACGGCGATCAGCTCAACGCCATCCAGGGCCGACGCGACGACCTCGGCAGTTGTCGCGAATCCCCGGCCGTCGAAGATCTCGACGCGATCTCCGTCGCCCATTCGACAGACCCGGACCAGGTGCCGGGACTCGTCCGGGCCCAAACGGAACCGGCCGGCCTGCGGCGGATCGGGACAGTAAAACCGATCGGACACCTCAGTTCCCCCTGCTTGTGTCAAAGGTCGATTCTCATCCTATCCGATCCTAGGGATAAAGAGACCTTCGCCCGTGCGGAAGCGGCGGGGATTGAGTCCGTTCCCGATCAGGAGGATCGTCCGCGTGTGGCTGCGACACTGGGGACTGGCTCGGGATCCCTTCGGGGGCGAGAATTCGTCGTATGTCTCGCTCCCGTCGCACGATGAGGCCGTTGCCCGGCTGGTCTACTCGATCGAACGGCCCGAACGATTCATCACTTTCTGCGCCGACGCTGGCCTGGGGAAAACGACGGTGGTCAGCCAGGCGATCAGGGAGACTCGCAGTCCCCGCCGCCGATGGGTCCAGGCGCACGTGCCCTCGGACCATGGCCAGTTGCCGGGCTACCTTGCCGATGGGCTGGGGCTACCCTTCTTCGTAGGCTCAGATGGTGATCGAGGATGGAGGATGCTGGCCCGCGCCGTCCGCTCGGCGACGTTTGAGGATTCTCATATCGTCTTCGTCATCGACGACTGGGATGAGAACACGGATCCCGCGACCATCAAGGAACTGACCGCCCTGGTGGCCGTCGGGAGTCCTTCAGGGCCGCCCCCATCACTGATCCGAGTGGGACGCCGAGCAGCTCAGGAGTGTGCGGAATGGGGGGACCCGTGGACCCTGGCCATCGGCCTGGACCGGCTGACCCGCACGCAAGCGGGCACCTATCTCGCTGCCAGGCTCGCGGTCGCCGGTTGTCGCGAGCGGGTCTTCACCCCTCGCGCTCTGACTCGACTGCACTCATGGTCGGAGGGAGTGCCTCGCGGGCTGGGTCAACTCGCGACGTTGGCGCTGATGGCCGCCGCGGTCCAGGGGCTGGAAGTCGTCCCACCGGACGTGGTCGACGGCGTTGCTTCGCGAGGCCTGGTCGGAATTCAGCCGGGCGCGACGGCCTGAAATGCTCAAGTTTGAGCGTGGGAGAGCCCGTCGGGTGAAGTCGCCCGGGGTAGATCCGCGTCCGGTGTTCTGCTAGCATCGACTGGATGATCCCGCTTGAGACCGATGGCGCGCCCGGACCGACGGCGTGCTCGCATCCTGAAGGTGAATGCATCGCGATGACTGAGCCGAAAGTGAGTTTGCGTAACCCTGCCCTGGCGGCCCTCCTGGCATGGTTGGTGCCGGGCCTGGGGCATTTCTATCAACGGCGGATCGGGAAAGGGATTCTCTACGCCGTTTGCATCCTCGGTTTATACCTCATGGGCATGATCATGGGGGAGGGGAAGATCGTCTACTGGCGTTGGGTGAATCCGCTGAACAATCCCGAGAAGTTCTGCCTCTATTACCTCGGTCAGTTCTTCGTCGGGTTCCCCAGCGTCCTCGCGCTCATCCAGAGCACGATCCATCAGTATGGGTACGACCCGATCTTGTGGAGTTTCATGGCCGAGCCGTCGCAGATCGACCTGAACGGCCTGCAGACCCGGCTGGGCAAGCTGGTCGAGATCGGATCCATCTACACTTGCATCGCGGGGCTGCTCAACATCCTCGCGATCTACGACGCTTACGAGGGACCGGCCTACCAGGAATACGAGGAGGACGCCGCGCCGCGCGGCCTCACAAGCGGTCCCGGCCGGAGGGATCCCGGCGGGGGGCTCTGCATGATGCTCTCATCGGTGCACATCTACTGGCTGATCCTGCCGCTGGTCGTCGCGATCAGCCTGGTCTATTCCGCATCCCGTCACGAATCCTGGCGTCGGATCTGGTGGCACTCGCTGCGCTTGAGCTTGTGGATCATGGGGCTTCTGATCGTCGCGACCGCGGTCTTGCTGCTGATCAACACCCAGGTCTGAACGAGCGCGAGTCCCGATCGCCCCGCCGACCGGCCGGTCTCTGAAGAGCACGTTGATGGTGAGGATCGCCAGGACCTGCGCGGCGACCAACGGGAGGAACTGGGCGGCCTCCCAGCCACGGCCGAGGCGGGCGACCTGATCGCCGGCCAGCACGGAGACGACGTTCCGGCAGAAGCGCTCGCGGAACTGCCACCACGGATACGGCTCCGCTCCGTACCAGAGCGGCCAGACGGCATCGGCCAGCGGTTCGGAGAGGATAACGAACCCACTGCCCGGCAGTCTCTCCTCGTGGGGGATCCGCGCCCCGGCTCCCTGGAACAGGAGCATCTCGACCCCGCCCGTCAGGGCCAGGGAGGCCGCGAGGAACGTCAGGACGCGACGCGCCCGCCCTGCCTCCGCGAGCAGCCCGGCGACCGGGATCATCGCGAACGGGATCAACGGCACCAGGAGCCGCGGGCCCGTGGACCACCCGCCGGTCCATTCGGGGTAGCTCAGGTTCACGAGCAAGACAGCCGCGCAGACCAGGAACGAGACGACGGCCAAGGTCCAGCGACGACGCCAGAGCAGCACGACCCAACCCGGCAGGGCAAGGATCAAGACCGGGGCGAAGAAGAATAGGCCGCGGTAGCGACTCCAGAGCAGCGGCCCAAACAGATGCCAGTTCGGCAGTCTCAAACCGAGAGGGTTCTTGGGCGTATGGACGTAGCCGAACAACGTGTGATGGAAGTAACCCATGTCCCATGGAGAGCCGAAGGCGATCAGGTTATAGCGCAGCAGCACCACGGTGGGCCATAACGCACCCAACGCGAAACTCGCCAAGCTCCTCGGTCGGCGACGGCGCCCGAGGACATCCACCAGCAGAGACAGCCCCAGGATCGCCGACACCGGCCCGACCTGCAGCTCGATCACCGCGGCCGAGGCCGCCAGGAACCCGGCGACGAACAGGCGAACGTCGTCGAAACGCTGGGTCTTGTTCCGGATCAGCACGAACGAGTCCAGCAGGGCGAAGGCGGAGGCCTGGTGTCCGTAGGCGAGCGTCGCATAAACGTAGGCCGGCGTCAACAGGCCATAAGCCAGGCCCAACATGGCGGCGGTACCCGGCGTGCATCCCATGTCCCGGGCCAGGAGGACCAGCAACGCCCCCGTCAAGGCGGTGAGCAAGCCCGAAGTGGCCAGCGTGACCCAGTAGTCGGCCGGCCAATATCTCATTGCCGGCTGATTCAGCGGATGCGGCGGGAGGCCGAATGCCCACCTCGCGCAGGCGTAGGGCACCGCGGCCAGCAGGGGATAGCCGGGCAGCTTGTCCGAGTAGTAATCACCACGAAACCAGGCCTTATCCTCGGTCTGCTGGTGGAGTCCGGTGATCTTCACCGTGCCGCGATCCACCATCGCGTAGGTCAGCATGAGCCGGCTGGCGGTGTTCCAATCGCGGGAATGCCAGAAGAACGCATAACTCCCCATCAGGATGATGAAGACGCCGAGGGCAGGGGCGTACGTCCGGCTCACTCATCCACCGCCTTCCCGCGCCAATGACTCCAGAGACCATGGACTCCCGTTGCGGCCAGGAGCGCGTTGGGGGCCTGGATCGGAAGCAGGTAACGGTCCCATGCCATCGGAAGGTAAGCGGCCACGACCGCCCAGGCCACGGCCGCCCAGATCAAGAGCGCCAGCGCTGACGGCGGCGATCCCTCACGGAGTTGTTGCCGGCCTAACCGGAGTGTCTGTACGGCCCCCAGGACGACCAGCGGCCACCAGAACACCAAGCCCCAATCCTGTCGTAGCTCGTAACGCACCTTGGAATTCGATTCCGTCGGCCCCAGCGGCCCGAACCGCCCGAAACCCTGCATGGCAAAGACCGCGGACTTGTCGATCGGCGCCGTGAGCCTGTCGGGGAGGAATTTCGGCATCTGCTGCTGGCCAGCCGATGTGTCCAGGCGGAGGTTCACCATATCCCGGAAACGCCCCCAAGGGCCGTGGCTGGCTCGCGAGGCGAGTTCCTGCCTGACGCGGCCGCGCGGGTGAGCCGTCAGCGCAGGGTTCATTGCGAGGAAAGTGACCATAGCCGCACTGATCGTCAATGCCGCCCCGCCGAGCAATCCCAGCTTCCTCCCCAGGGAGAGCCGCGGGATGAGCAGGCTCAGCACGCACCATGCGGCCACGATCATCGGTGCGAGGAAGCCGTTGAACTTGCAGAGGATCGCCAGTCCCGAGAAAACACCGGCCGCCGCAAACACGACGACCCCGAACGACAGGTCGCGTCCCGACCAGATGCGCTGACCGCCCCAGAGAGCCAGGCCCAGGGCCGCGATCAGAAAGGCCTCGCAAGGGACGTCCGACATCGCCCGATGGGCATGCAGCCGGAACAGGGGATTGATCGTCAACAGCAAGGCGGCGATCGTCCCGAGCCACCGTCCGCCGATGAGCACACCGCAGAGATAGAGCGCGACGCAGCCCAGCACGCCCGTCGCTATGAACGGAATGCGAGCCACCGTCAGCGTTTCCGGAGGCCCGAACTGGGTGTGAGCGTCCACATACCACCTGGCCGCGTCGATCGGTCCCGGCATACGCAGGTTGGCCGCACGCAAACCGACGCCGATGAAGTACTTGGGTAGGGGCTGGAGGTCAAGAGCGAAGACGTCGAGCCACGCCGGATCGTCGAGCCGCCCCCCGAAGAAGAGGTCCGAGTAATAACTCTGCGTGATGTAGGCGTACTCGTCAACGAACGATCGGTCGTGAATCCCCGTCGAGAACACGGCCATCGCCACCAGTCCGATCGCTCCGCCGAGGTGCCACACGGACACTGAGGGCTGCGAAGAGTTTGACGTGCGAGCGCGTTGCTCGGGTGGCGTAAGCCTCATTTGCGAGGGAAGCCTTGAGTGATTTATCGGCTGCGCTGCAAAGACTTAAAGTCTCATTCTAGAAATCCGCCGGATTCTTTGGCAACGCTCGGATCGTCGGCTAAGTTTGCTTGACGACCCGTTCCGACGGGCCGTCGCTGTCCTTGCATACTCATGCGTCGATCGGGAGGATTGGCCGAAGGGCCGGCCGGTCGCGAGCCGCGGAAATCGACACTCGCAGCCGGTTCGGAGTTGTCCCGAAGCCCCTCCGATCGCCGCTCCTGGGTACGATCACCGAACGTTGAGCAAGCACCCCGAGCATCCCGATATGCATCGTCGCCTGGAACCCTGGGTTGCGTCAATCTCTCCGGCGCCGGCCTGCGGAAACCCGGCTCGTGGGCAAGGGGCGGACGGTCGTCGTCCGGCCGGACCCGGGCTCGTCGAGTGATGAGCCGGCGGAATTGGGTGGAGGGCGGAAGTTCGATGGCGATTCGAGAGCGTCGGTCGATCCCGTGGCCTGGGTGCACGACATGGCTCGACTCACGTCGCGGGCGGCCGCCATCCTCGTTGCACGCGGCGGTGTCCGACAACAGGAGAAACTCATGAAGGCTCATCTCGACTGGTTGAAAACCGGCCGTGCCCCGCGGGGCACGCCACCACGTGGCGCTGCGCCGCACCGCCTCGTCTCCGTCGGTCTGATCGCCGGCCTGGCGCTGATCCAGGCGGGTTGCCGATCCGGACCATCCGGTAACTGCGGGTCCTGCGGTCCCTTCAGCGTCTTCAGGCGGGCGACGGACCGCGTCCTCCATCGCTCGTCGAGTTGTTGCGGTGCGGGCGCGGTGAGCGGCCCAGCCGTGGAGTACGGGGCACCGTCAACCGTGGTCGCGCCGACGATCGCCGCCCCGCCCTATTCGACCGGGACTGTCCCGTCGGACGTGACCGCACCGCCGACCAATCTGAGCCCGATCGAAGGCACGCCCAAGTCAAGGTCCGTCCCGCTTCCCGGCACGAGCAGTTCCAGCACGGGCTCGGGCGCCAAGACGACGGGCTACTATCCGCGCCCCGGGACGACGAGGACCGCGGTGCGCGTCGCTCCAGGATCCTCATCGCGACGAGCCTCGACCGCGCGGTCGGCCGATACGTCACCTGGCAGCGAGGACTCCCGCGCCGATGACAATCCCCTCGATCACCTGCCGCCCCTCGACTTGCCCGGCGAAGTGATGCAATCGGAGTCGCGGACCCCGGCCCCTTCGGCCAACAGGCCGGAGGGGAGCTCCGGGGATCATGTCGTTCCCGAGACGTCCGCTCGATCGAACGCCCAGCAGGGGGAGGACAACGTCGGCCTCACGCTCGCGACGGATCCCGCACCAGAGGCCGACTCGAACCCCGCCGGGCCGACGGGCATCGCGCGGTTCGCCTCGGTGGACCTGAGGCTGGCCGGCGGCGGAGTGCCCTCCACCGCCGGGCTGAAGTGGCTGGCGGAGAAGGGCTACCGCACGGTGCTCGACTTACGGGAATCGTCCGAGGTATCGCCCGCGTTCATCGCCGAGGCCGCCGGCCGGGGTTTGCGATACGTCGCCTTGCCGGTCAACCTCAAGACGCTCGATCGCGAACGCCTGGCGAGGTTCCAGTTCGAGCTGGCCGCGCCCGAGGCCCGGCCGCTCTTCTTCTTCGATTCCGACGGCTCCCGCGCGGCGCACTCTGGTACATTCGTCGGGTCACCCTCGACAAGGTCGATCCGCAACTGGCCCGACGCGAGGCCGAGGACCTCGGCTTGAAGGATCAGGCCGCGTGGCAATCGGTGACGGGCTACGTGCAGCGGCTTGAAGCGGCGAAGGCTCATCCCGCACCCGCGACTCGAAGCGGGGCGGCCGATCCGGGCGTTCCCACCGCCCCGACCTCAACCGCCGCGGGTCAGACTACCTCCGATGTCGACTCCAAACTGACGAATCCCCGCGATGTGAAGGCCGAAGGGCCGTCGAAGACCGCCTCTCTGGCTCCCCCGGCCGATTCCTTCTCCGCTCGCGATCTGATGACCTGGCGGCCGTTGGCCGCGATGCTGTTCACGGGCCTGAGCCTGCCGCTGGCTTACTGGACGCGTACCTCGATCCCCGAGGCGATCGCGAGAGCTCGGGCCAGTCTGCCGGGACCGGGGCCTCGACCTCGATCACTTCGGGACGAGTCGGGTGCCTGAAGCTCAGGGACCTGGCGTGCAGCGCGATCCTCCTCCCGCCCTCCGCCGCTGCGAGCCGGCTCCTCGCCCCATACCTCGCGTCTCCCAGGATCGGCAGCCCACGACTCGCAAGCTGCACCCTGAGCTGATGACTCCGTCCGGTCAAGGGCCGCAACTCGAGCATGGCCGCATCCGGCCAGCGCTCCAGCACCCGGAAGCTCACTCTCGCCTGCTTGCCTCCCTCCTCCGACTCGGCAAGGATCCGCGACTCGTTCTTGCGGCGATCCTTCTCCAGCCGATCGATCCAGATCCCCTCGTCGACGCTCGGGGCTCCCTCCACGATTGCCCAGTAGACTTTCGCGATCGTCCCGTCGCGGAATTGCTCCGCCAGCCGCGCCGCCGCCTTGCTGGTCCGGGCCAGGAGCACGACGCCGGAAGTCGGCCGATCGAGCCGATGGACGAGCCCGAGGTAGACGTTTCCCGGCTTGCCGTATCGCTGCTTCAAATACCGCTTTGCGACGTCCACCAGCGTCTCGGCTCCCGACTCGTCGCCCTGGGACGGCAAGCCCGCCGGCTTGTTGACCGCCAGGCAGTGATTGTCCTCGTAGAGGACATCGAGCGTCATGGGGCGGACTCCGCGGCCTGGGTGATCCGCTTGACCAGGATGGTCGCATACGAGCCCTTCGGCAGCTCGAACGTGAGCCGGAGGGCGAGGCGGCCGGGATGAAGTTCGTCGTCTAGGCGCTCGGCGTCGAGACGCGCGGGGAAGAAGAGGCAGGGCCGGCTCCCTTTGGAGAAGAAGACGTCCTTGAGGTGCTTGACCCGCAGTTCGTTCCATTCGAGGTGCCAGGGGCCGAGGACCTGCTGGACGATCTCACCCAGCGGGCCCTGGGGCTGCGGAGTCCTGGCGCTGGGCAACGTCAGGCTGGTCCGGCTCAGGGCCTCGACCCGATCCGGGGGCATCCGCCGGGGAAAAGGGAACGTCCCGACCTTGAGATCGACCGGGACCAGTTCCCCGGGCTGCGCGTGGAACTCGAGCCATCGGGCGAGGAGGAGATTCCAGAGATGGCTCTGGAACGCCGAGAAGTAGAGCATCCTCAGCTCCCGTCGCAGTCGCGCGAAGGCACCACGGAAATCGGCCGGGTGATCGACGAGGTACGTCACGATACTCCGGGCCGACGAGCGCGGCAGGAGCCGCTTCGTTTCCGGCCAGTCTCCCCAGTGGCCTCGCAGGATCGCCTTTTCGGCCTTGGCCGACGAGCGGTCGGACGGGTTCGGCTCCGCCATCGCCAGCTTCAAGGCTCGCTCGTGGTCCCCGTGCAGCCACGCCTCGGCGGCGAATTCGCCGTCACGGCCGACCGACCCGAACCGCTGATCGTCGAAGTAATTGGGCAGCGCGACCCGGGGGATCTCATCGACCGCGACCTGAGCGCGCTCCAACTCGCCCGTCCCCAGCGCCCGGAGCACCAGCTCGAATCGGTTGCCGATCAGTTGCTGCGACGAGTACGGCCGCGCCAGCCGGCCCATCGGCTCCAGCTCGAATCGAGGCGTGCTCATCCCGCGAAGCGGTCCGTCGGCGATCGTCAGGTACTGGATCGTGGCGGCATGCCGATCCTTCAGGCCGGCGTAGCTGACCTGCCGGCTCGAGAGATTCCAGCGCCGGCAGATCTCCTCGACAGCCTCGATCGTCCCCTGGTCCTGCTTCGTCAACCGGTAGAAGGTGTAACGGCCCGACGCGACCGACTGCGCGCCGGTCAGCTCCTCGACCCGGAAGTCATCGGGCTTGCACTTGAGTTTCATGACTGCAAGGCGAGAGAAGACGGCCGTCTGATGGACATCTGTCCTCTGATCGGTTGTCGCGACGGCCATCGTGTCATCGTAGCATCGGCGCAGCGGGACCGGCCAGCCCGATCGACGAGTGCCCGATTGACCTTTCCGGGAGGTTTATTCTATCGGTTATAGGGAATGACGATTACGGAAACCCGGGGCGACAGAAGCATCATATTTCCTTCACATCGATTCGCAAAACCGGCTCGACCGGGCTTTTTTTCCCCGAAGGGCTGGAAAGTTGAGCCCCGGGCGTGTAAAAGTCTGGTACCTACGACCTTACCACCGTGAGTGCCTCACCCGTTTCGTCCCGCCGACCGCTCGATGAACCCGGGCTAAAAAGAACCCGGCGAACTCGTCGCATTTCGGCGTCCAATGCGCGATGAGAAGTCTCGTTCGGAAACGCCTTCATCGACGCCGAGCTCGGTTAAGGCCGAATCGGCCCCGATGGGCGGCGGTGGCCTCCCCGAGGGGGTCCGTCCCTCGCCGTGGTCTCCCCAGCGACGTGTGCTAGCCTCGAAGAGCCAGCGGGAGCCCATCGATCTGACGTGATCGATCCCGCCATCCGCTCGAACTCGTATGATTCCCGCCTCGGCGGTTTCTCCTTCAAGGGTTGATCATGGCGACAACGACGATCGCGCAACGCCCCCGCCTCAGGCTCGCATGGACGCCGCTCATCTGGATGGGCGGACTTCACCTGGGTGCACTCTTGGCCCTCGTCCCGGGCTGGTTCTCCTGGTCGGGCCTGGCTCTCTGCTTCCTCTTGCACTGGCTGACCGGCGGAATCGGCATCTGCATGACGTATCACCGCCTCCTGACCCACCGGAGTTTCGCGCTGCGTCCCCGCTGGCTGGAGTATCTCCTCACGATCATCGGCACGTGCGCCTCGGAGGGCGGGGCGATCGGCTGGGTCGCCGACCATCGCCGCCATCACGCGAACTCGGACGAGGAGAACGACACGCACACCCCGAAGGAAGGATTCTTCTGGGCTCACATGTGCTGGTGGATGATGATTCAGGACGGGACCGAGCATTCGCCCGAGTACTATCAGAAGTGGGCCCCCGACTTGAACCGGGACCCGGTCCACCGCTTCCTCGAGCGCTTCCACATCGTCTTCCCGATCCTCCTGTTCGTCGGCCTGTACGCGGCGGGGGGGATGAGCTGGCTGGTCTGGGGCGGATTCGTGCGGACGGTGTTCGTGCTGCACTCGACCTGGCTGGTCAACTCGGCGACCCACATCTGGGGCTACCGGTCCCACCCGACTCGCGACCACTCGACCAACCTGTGGTGGGTCGCGCTGTTGACCTACGGCGAGGGCTGGCACAACAACCATCACGCCTTCCAGACGTCCGCCCGGCACGGCCTGAGATGGTGGGAAGTCGATATGACTTATATTGCCATCTGGATGATGAAGGTGTGTCGGATCGCGTACAACATCAAGCTGGTCAAGGTCCCGACTCGTGGACACGAGGCCGTGGCCGTGGCCGACTGATGCGACCGGCCGGCGTGGACCGGCCATGGCTTCGCGGCCGGCGTTCCGGCTTGCCTTGGCGGCGGCGAGCGGCGAAGATGGCAGCGCCTTGAACAGCGGCCCTAGCTCAACGGCAGAGCAGGGGACTCATCGGGAAAGGGTGGCAGCGGAGGGTAACCTTCGATTGCGAACCGGGTGAATTGCGGGGAACCTAAACTCCGACCGCTCGCGGACCTGGCGTCGCCGGCTCTATTCACGGGGTTGACCGGCGTCGATGGCCGAGAGCGAGGGGCAGGGCAATCCGCAGCCGAGCCTGGCAGGGCCGTGGTCGCCAGGAAGGTTCAGAGACTAGCGGGGTGAGCCCCAACGATAATCCCCGCCGACGAGCGCCCGGCCTCCTCGCCAGCGGCCTCGACCTCGGGCGTCTTCCGACGCCAGGGGAGCCGGGACTGAATGTCGGGGAGGATGAGATAGTCCAAGCCTCGTGGAAACGCGAGGGCACTTGAATCCCTTGGTTGCAGGTTCGAATCCTGCGGGCCGCACTCAGCGACCATGCGAATCGCCGGAACGACGGACCGTCCCGGCGTCGCCGAAAGACCGACCCGCCGATGCCCCATCTCAAGGCGGACCCAGCGACCGCGGCGAATCCCATCGGCACGGCCCCACCTGCTGGCCGGCCACGAACCCTCCGGCTCGCCCGGATGCTCTCGGCCTTCGCTCCGGCGCTCATGGTCCTGCTCGCGTCCGCCCACGGCCTGGCGATCTGGACGGGGATGGGCGGCCGCGCCGGCCTGACCAACGGCTGGCCGCTGTGGAGGGATGACCACCCGCTTTACTACCATAGCGCCCTGGTCACGCGGTCCTTCCTCCAGGATTCCTTCACCACGGCCGGCTACGACCCCACCTTCATGGCCGGCTATGCCAAGAGCGTGGTGTTTCCCGCCTCGTCCACTCTGCCTGAACTGGCGGTCGCCGCATTCGGCGGCCGGCATCCCGAACTCGCGTACAAACTCTATGTGCTGGTCGCCGCCGCGGCCTACCCGTGGTTGATCGGCGTCGCTTGCTACGGATTCAGACTGCGCGGCTGGCCGGCGACCCTGGGCGTCCTGCTGGCAATAGTCTACGTCTGGACCGACTGGCCCATCAATTACGTGACGTTCGGGATGCTGCCCTACTTCCTGGGAATCCCGCTGGCCCTGGTCGCCACAGCGTCCTTCGCCCGCTTCCTGGAACGGCGAAGCGTCGCAAACTGGCTGATGGCGACGGCGCTTTGCAGCCTGGCGTTCATGGTCCACCTGACCACCGCGATGGTCATCGCCCCGGCCGCGCTGTTCGCCTACGGCGCGGCCGTTCTGAATCGCGATCGCTCAACCCCCTGGACTCGACGGAGTCATGCCGCGGTCTGGGTGATGCCGGTGTTCGTCCTGGCCGTTAACGCTTTCTGGTGGGTCCCCGGCCTTTTCCTCGCGTCCACCAAGGGGGATAGCTCGTTCGCCTTCTCGCATTCGGGCGAGAACCTCGCGGAGAGATTGGCACATATCTTCTGGACCGAAGCACCGATCCAGCCGATCCTGCTGGCGCTGGGGTTGCCCGGCCTCCTGCTGCTGATCCGCCGCTCGGCCACGCCCGGCTGGGCTCTTTCCGGATTCTGCGCGGCCGGGATGGCGTGGGGCTACCTGGCCGGTGCCAGCGGTTCGCTGGATTTCCTGCAACCGGGCCGGCATACGTTCGCGTTGTATTCGGGGCTGGCGATGTCCGGGGCCGTGGCGCTTGAGGAGGCGATTCGACGCCTCCGGGCCGGGCCCTGGCGATGGGACCGTCTGGATCGTTGGGTCGCTGCCTGGTTGTTCCTGTTCGCCCTGAGGGTCCTGGGCCCGTCGCTGTCGGGCTCCCTCCACTTCAACCTCTGGGCCGGGGAGCCGTTCCTTTCCAGCCGGCCGTCGCCGCGACTCCTCTGGGTCGTCGAGCGCATCCGGCGTCACGTCAAACCGGGTGAGCGCCTGCTCTATGAGGAGGGCGGCAAGGACTTGCCAGGAATACGGGATCCGTACCAACACGGTCGATTCAGCGGCCTGTTGCCCCATCGCACCGGGGTCGAGCGGATCGAGCTGATCGGCGGACCATACTTGCATGCCGCGGTGAATACCAACTTCACCCAGTTCGGCGAGGGCAAGCTCTTCGGCCGCGCAAATTGGGAGCGCGATTTCTTCGTCCGGTATGCGCGGCTGTACCGGCCGTCGGCCATCTTGTGTTGGAGCCCGCATGCTCGCGCGTTCTGTCGGGCCAACCCCGACGTGATCCAGATCGTGGAGGACGACGGGAGCTTCATCCTGGGCCGCGTCAACGGGTTCGGCGGCGACGCGATCCGGGGCGTGGCGCGAGTCGAGGCGGTCCCGGGCCGGCTCCGTGTCCGGGACATGGTAGCCGATCTTGACGGTTCGGTCGTCCTCCGGTATCACTTCGTCCCGTGTCTCAAGACCAGATCGTCGGTCGCTTGCGAGCCGGAGCTCCTGGAGGAGGATCCGGTCCCCTTCATCCGCCTGCGACCGCCCCCCGGTATACGCGACGTCGAGCTGAAGATGGTTCTCCCGGCCGACCCTCGCGCGGCGGGATGAAGCCCCATCGGCGCCGACGGAATGGACTCCGGACGCGAAGATAGGCCGTCGGATCGCGGCCTTTGTGGGGAGGGGTGAATTGTGTCAGGGATTGACACCGGACTCGCCGAGTACCATCGCCGCGACCGCCTTTCGGGCTGGGTCTTCTGGTCGCTGTGGTCGCTGATCATCGTCATCGCGGCGGCGTTCTACTATGACAAGGCCGCCGACCATCGCAGCGCGTTCGTGCGATGGCGGCCGCAGGTCCTGCAATTCTGGGACGGCGTGAACATCTACGACAAGATGCTCTTCCCCACCCCTCCCCTGATGCCCATCACGCTCTATCCGCTGATGGTGCTGCCCACCATCGTGGGTGCAATGTGCTGGTTCGCGATCAAGGTCGCCATGACGACCGTCGCCTTGATCCTGTGCTTCCGGCTGATCCGACCGACGGACAGGTCGTATCCCCCGATGTTCCGGTCGCTGGTCTTGCTCCTGAGCTTGCGCCCGATCCTCGGCGACCTGCACCACGGCAACAACAACCTGCTCATCCTCTTCCTCATCGTGGCGATGCTCTCGGCCTGGAGGCAGGGCTACGACATCGCGGCGGGCCTGCTCCTCGCGCTGGCGACCACTTACAAGGTAACGCCGGCCCTCTTCTTCCTCTATTTCGCCTACAAGCGGTCGTGGCGCACGCTGACCTGGGGCCTGCTGGGGGTGGGCATCTTCCTGCTAATCGTGCCGAGCCTGATCATCGGCCCCCGATTCAATGGCGAATGCCTGGGCATGTGGTGGAGCCGCATGGTCATGCCGTTCGTCGCCGAGGGCGCGGCGAGCCCGCAGGAGGTCAACCAGTTGACCGTCGGGGTGATCTACCGGCTCTTCACCCGGCGGGCCAACGCATCGGGCCCGTACGCGCTGGACCACGACGTTAACATCGTGGCGTTGCCCCCCGAAGCGGTGCGGGTGATGATCAAGGCCGTCGTGGCACTGCTGGTCGGGCTGCTGGCCCTGTTCTGCCGCACCAAGGCGGCCGATCGCCGAGATCCGCGCCTCCTCGGCGAGTTCGCCCTGGTCGTCCTGACGATGCTCTTCGTGTCGGAACGGAGCTGGAAACATCATTATGTGACGGTCTTGCTGCCGATCACTTACCTGGTGTCGGAATTCTTCTCGCCGCGAGTCGGGCCGCGCGGCGCAAGGCCATCATGCTGTCGCTGGCGCTTTCGTTCGGCCTGATGGCGGCCACGTCCCCTGAGATCGGCGGCCTGTTCCTTGAGGGCGAGGGTCACCAGATCGCCCAGGAGTATGGGCTGTTCATGTGGGCCGGCGTCACGCTCTACGCGACGGTGGCCTGGCGCGTCTGGAAGCGCCGAAACGAGTCTCTCGCCTCCGACGTGGGCGATCCCGCCGGCCAGCCGCCCTTCCAGCGCGGCCATGCCGCGGTCCACGGCATGCATTCCATGCCGAGCTTGTCAACGACATCGTCCTAGCGGGTCATTTCACGTGCCGAATCATGTCGCCTCGGGCGACCGCTTTTCGACAACTCTCCCCAGACAGGATGGGTCCCGGTGACCAGGAAGGTCGCCGAGTCGGGACCGACTCGATCCGGCCGACTACGTTCGGCCGATTATTCACTTCCCACTCCGGTCGCTGGCCAAGGAGGGCCGTATGAAGACCTCGAACGAATTGCCCCGGGTGCGCCGTCGCAGGTGCCTCGCGCCCGATCTGCTGGAAGACCGGATGGTGCTGAGCTCCGGCCAGGGGAGCACGTTCGCGATTATGCCGGCATCGGTCACCACGGCAGGGCAAGTCTCATCCGTCCCATTCACCGTGAGTTCCTCCTTGTTCACGCCCGCCGCCAAGATGCACGGCGAGATGTTACTGGGCATCGACGTGACGGCCGTGGCTCAGGCCACCAGCGCGAGCTCGAACACCCCGGCGAACCCGCCCGTCGAGCCCGAGATCGTCTCCGTGACGAGTCCCGATGGCCGTGTGATCCCGGCCCAGCACACGCACTACTATCCCAAGATCGCCCGTGCCAACCATCTGACCGGCGTCAAGGATCTCTCGTCGGCCGTCCTGATCAAAGTCCCCGTGCCTGCTTCCGGACAGTCCCCGGCCACGTACACCGTACAAGTCGCGGGTCTGGGCCACACGACCGGTCAGTACCTGCTCGGGTTCTATCTCCCGGGCGACACCGCCGGCACGGGCAGCGTCAGCAAGACCAACGTCACGACGGTCAAGTCGCTCCTCGGCGACGCGGCGACGAATTCCAACTACACTCTTGATGCCGACGTCAACCGCGACGGCATCATCAACGGCCAGGACCTCCAGCTGGTCCAGAAGAACCAGGGCGCCTCGACGCAGGTCAGCCCGGTGATTTCGGTGAACCTCGACCCGGCCTCGGATCCCAATTCGGACCGGACGACGCCCTACAGTGCGGTCCACTTCGCCGGCAAGGCGACCCCCGGCGCGACCGTGACCTTCGCCAACCAGGCGAACAACAACGCCGCGACGACGACGACGGCCGACTCCACGGGTGCGTACAGCATCATGGTGCCGCTAGTTTCCGGCTCCAACACCTTCACGGTGACGACCCAGGACGCGTTCGGGCAGTCGATCTCGGGCTCGATCTCGCCCGTGGTCTACTCCCCGACCTCCGCGGCGAACACGCCGGGCACGACAACGAGCGGCTCGTAGTCGATCAGGCCTCGCCGCCCGCATCGGTCTCGATGCGGGCGGGCGAGCCTTCCACATCTCGCCGTCCCGCGCCAGCCCTCTGGACGGCCGCGCGGACTTCCTCAATCGCGTCGTTGCGATGGCGCTCGAGGGCAGCCCGCGCGTCGTCGGTCGCGATGCGCCCCAGGGCCCAGGCGGCGGCGGAGCGAACGACGGCATCCTCTTCGCCGTCGTCGAGCCGCGCGGCGAGCGGCCCGACGGCCTCGTGCACGCCGCGAGACCCGAGTACCAGCGCGGCGTTGCGCACCAGCCCGGTTCGCTTCGCACGTGCGGCCGCAGTCCCCTTCAGGCGGGATCGCCACTCTGGCGAGCCATCCTCCAGCCATCGGATCAGGTCCGGTCCGTTCCACTCCGGCATCGCATCCAGCTCGGCCATGCGCCCGGGGGGCGCCTTGCGATTCCACGGGCAGACATCCTGACAGACGTCGCAGCCGAAGACCCAGCCGTCGAGTCGCTCGGCGGCCGGATCGGGGATCATGCCGCGGTGCTCGATGGTCCAGTAGCTGATGCACCGCCCGGCGTCGAGCTGGTAGGGTCCCGCGAAGGCGTCCGTCGGGCAGGCGTCCAGGCATCGCGTGCAGGTCCCACAGTGATTCGCGTGATGCGGGGCGTCATAGGCGAGTTCGAGGTCCGTCAGCAAGGCCCCCAGGAAAGTGAAACTCCCGATTCGCCGGCTAAGGAGCATCGTGTTCTTGCCGATCCACCCGAGCCCCGCCAGCCGGGCGAAATCGCGCTCCAGCAAGGGAGCGGTGTCGACGACGGCCCGTCCGTGGACCTCGGGACGCTCAGCCCGGAGCCAGTTCAGGAGCGCGCCCAGCTTGTCCCAGAGCACCCGATGATAGTCAGCACCCCGGGCGTAGCGCGCGACCTTGCCAACGGCGGGATTCGCCTTCGCCGTCGCGGCTGCACGATCCGTCGATCCATAGACAACACTGACCATCACGACGGACCGGACCCGGGCCAGCAGCGACGAGGGATGGGAGCGGGCCGGCTCCTGCCGCTCCAGGTATCGCATCCCGGCCGCGCGGCCGCCCTCCAGCCATCGGAGGAAGTCGGGATACCCTGGCGGCGCCACCGCCGGCGCGATGCCCACCTCGTCGAATCCGAGCCTGATTGCTTCCGCTTTCAGGCCTTCGGTCAGCCTTTGGAGGGACATGACGCCAAGCCTTCCGAAGCCCCGCCGGGGCTCTTCGTCGCCCTCTCAGGCGCTCGACGGCCAATGCTAGAGACCGTCGGAATCCTTGACCCCCAGGTTCTCGTAAATCCGGCGGGTCGCATCCGACCGGTTGAGCGTGTAGAAGTGGAGCCCACGGACGTGGTTGTCGAGCAGGTCCCGGCACTGCTCGGTCGCCCAGTGGATTCCGACCTTGGCGACTGCCTCGGGATCGTCGCCGCAGCGGCCGATGGCCCGCAGCAGCTTGGCCGGGAACCGCGCGCCCAGGGCGAGCTCGGCCATGCGGGCCAGGTTGTCCTTCGACGTGATCGGCATGATCCCCGCGACGATCGGGACGCGAATACCGGCCAGCTCGCAGCGCTCGCGGAAATCGAAGAAGTCCGCGTTGCAGAAGAAAAGTTGGGTGCAGATGTAATCGGCGCCCGCGTTGACCTTGCGCTTCAGGTAATCCATCTCCTTGAGTCGGTTGGGAGTGCCGGGATGCCCCTCGGGGAAGCCGGCGACGCCCACGCCGAAGCCCCTGGGATCGCGGACGTTCTGGTACGCTCGGACGAACGTCACGAGCTCTTCGGCATATTGAAAAGCGTCGTTCGATCGGTCGTACCCGGCCAGGGTATGCGGCGGGTCGCCGCCGAGGGCCAGGATATTCTCGATCTCCGACGCCGCGTAGCGGTCGAGGATCGCCGCCAGTTCTTCGCGCGTGTGGCAGACGCACGTCAGGTGCGAGACGGCCGTCAGGTGCGTCTCGCGCTGGATCCGCACGACCAGGTCGTGTGTCCGCTCGCGGGTAGACCCGCCGGCGCCATACGTCACCGAGACGAAGGAGGGGCGGAGCGACTGGAGCTGCGCGATGGTCTGGAACAGCTCGTCCGAGGCCCGGTCCGTCTTGGGCGGGAAGAACTCGAAGCTGAAGGTCGTGGGTTCGACTCTGGAAGATGTCCCTGATATGCATGATCGTCGTCGAGATCCTCGGCCAGGTGCGCCGCCGTACCGCTGAACTTCAGACACCAGGATACACGATGGCGGTACGGAGCGGGAGACCCGATTTCAGGTGGACGGCGATTCGGCGCCCGGTCCGCTGGATCGCTGGCGGCGCGGGACCTTGCCGGCTCGCGTGGGCGCAGCTGCCACGCCGATCTTCGGGCAGATCCCGGCGAGCGAGCAAGATTCGCATTTCGGCCGGCGGGCCAGGCAAACGCGCCGGCCGTGCTGGATGAGCCGATGGCTCAGGTCCACCCACTCGGTGCGGGGTATCACGCTCATCAACTGCCGCTCGATCTGGTCGGGTGTCTTGCCGGTGGACAGGCCGAGGCGCCCGGCAAGCCGTTTGACGTGGGTGTTCGACCACAACGCCCTCGGCCGTCCCGAAGGCGACGCCGAGGACGACGTTGGCCGTCTTGCGGCCGACTCCGCTGAGCGCCGTGAGCGATTCCAGATCCTCGGGGATCCGACCGTCATGCCGCTCGGCCACCTGCTGGGCCATCGCCAGCAGGTTGCGAGCCTTGGCCCGGAAAAAGCCGGTCGAGCGGATGAGCGACTCCAGCTCCGCGGGTTCCGCCCGGGCGAGATGTGACGCGTCGGGATACCGGCGGAAGAGCTCCGGCGTCACCATGTTGACCCGAGCGTCGGTGCACTGGGCCGAGAGGATCGTGGCGACGATCAGTTGATACGGATCGGCATGCACCAAGGCGCAGGCCGTCTCGGGATACTCCGCCGTGAGCGCGGCGACGACGCACCGGGCCTGTCGCTTCCGGTCGGGCTCGGATCGCCTGGTCTTCGCCATGCCTGCTGGCCTTCTCCACATCGAGAGTCGCCGCGGAGACCGTCAAGCCGAAGCCTGGGGCACCATGGCGGCTTGTCGATCTGCCCGGCAAATCTACAATGCACTGGTCGCCTGGGCCGAGCCGATCGGAGATCAGACAGCTCGACCCGCTGTCAGATCTCGCCTCCGCGCGATCCTCACTCGTCCGCCGGGAGCGGCAGACTATTTTCAGCGATCGTCGCCATGGTCTGTCAAGCGTCCTCCTTCTGCTTCATCTTCCGGTCCAGACCCGCGGTACGCCGGCGGCTTGATTTTTGCGAGTGAGTTCGTAAAATACAGGGGCATCTCGGAAGTCCCTGATGCACTGAGACTTACGAACGAAACCCTCGCCTGGTGTGGCGCCGAAACCGGGAATGAGAGCGGCCGTCGCACGAAGGGGAAACGGCCAGAGCCCTCATCGATCTCGGCGAGTTTGGGCCTCGAGGTGAACGACGAATGGCTGCGAATTTCTTCCTGGCCGAAGCGTCCGCGTACGGCAACGGCGAGCCGGTCGGCTGCATCGATGTGGAGGACGACGGGAGCCCGGAGCCGGTTGCCACGTCGCCCGGAGCCGTCATGGATCTCGATCGAATCCGGCGCGCCGTGCGCGAGATCCTCCTGGCGGTCGGAGAGGATCCGGACCGCGAAGGCCTGCGGGAGACGCCTGATCGCGTGGCGCGCATGTATGCCGAGGTCTTCCAGGGCCTCCATCAGGATCCCCGAATCCACTTGCAGAAGCTCTTCACTCAGAAATACGACGAGATGGTGCTGATCAAGGATATCCGCCTGGTGAGCTTCTGCGAGCACCACCTGCTGCCGGTAGTCGGCCAGGCGCACGTCGCCTACATCCCTAATGGACGGGTTATCGGACTCTCCAAGATCCCGCGTGTGATCGATGTCCTCGCCAAACGCCCCCAGATGCAGGAACGCCTGACTGAAGAAGTGGCCGAGTTGCTGATGCGCGAACTGGACGCCAAGGGCGTTGCGGTCGTGATCGAGGGGACGCACAGTTGCATGACGATCCGCGGCGTCAACAAGCCCGACAGCACGTTCGTGACCAGCGCGATGAGAGGCGTCTTCAAGGAGCGGCTGGCGACTCGGAGCGAGGTGATGTCGTTGATCTTCGGCTCGCGGGGCTGAGCCGCGAGGAATGCCGCGAGACGCCGGTCCCCGACACGAAGATGAGGGACCGGCGTCCGATTGGTGCATCGGCGGTTACCGGCCGTCGGCTCAACCCCCGCCCGTGGGCGGTGTGACGCTCCGGCCTCTCTGCTTGAGTAGCTGCGGGATGATCTGGTCGAGGTGATCCTTGATCGTCTCGCCTCCCAGGATCGCGGCCAGCCTCCCCTCGGTGTCGACAACGAACACGGCCGGCAGCGCGTTGATCCCCCAGAACTTGGAGAAATCGCCGTCCCAGGTCTTGCCCTGGTAGAGCTGCGGCCAGGCGATGCCGTTCTCCTTGACGAATCGCTTGAGCCTCTCCAGCCCTCCCTCCTCTTTCGACTCGTCGAGGCTGACGCCGATCATCTCGACGCCCTGGCCGTGATACGTCGCGTACAATCGCTTCAGGTGGGGCATCTGGGCCACGCAAGGACCGCACCAGGTGGCCCAGAAATCGATGACGACGACCTTCCCCTTCAAGTTCTTCATCGAGACGTTCGATCCGGAGATGGCATCGGTGAATTCGAACTCGAACGGCTTCCCGATGGCGCCGCGCTGGCGACGGGTGCCCGTCACGGCCTCCGCGACCCTCGACCTGGGATAGTCCTTGAGGAGCCGATCCTCGAGCGCTTGCTTCGACTTCTCGTCGCGCGTCACGAACGTGGCGAAGTAGAGCAACTGTTCGGCGCGCGGATCCTTGGGATACTTCTCGACGAACTCATCGACGCCCTGCAGGTCGAGGAGACCGGTCTGCTGGCTCTTGTACAGGCCGGCCTGGGCACGAGCGAAATAGCCCTCGGTCCTGAGTTTCTCGTTCTTGGTCCGCGCCAGGACGGCCGCGATCTCTTGCTTCAGCTTGGCCTCGTTCGGGCCGGCCGGCGGCATGCGCCGCCAGTGCTCGGCCATCAGTGCTGACAGCGAATCGTGATCCGGATCGACATGGAACAACTCGAGTATCAGCGCGTTGCGCTTCGCCCCGATCTCGAAGAACTCCCTCTGGATCTTCTGGACATATGCCGGTTCGGACCTTCGCGATGGGTCGATGGCGGGCATCTTGGCCGCATCCAGTTCGCTGAGGATCGCTCGCGCGGGGCGTTCGGCGGCCGCCGCGGCGGCCGAGCCGATCCATGCAGCGAGCAGCCAAGCGGTCCACGACCGCGTCACCAACTTGAACATGGACGGATTCCTCCGAGGCGATCGGTTGATCGCTGGTCAACCGTGTCGAGGACGACCGGCGGCAATGGGGCTGGTGATCCGGTCGGGCGAAGTCGCTGCGGACAATGTGGTTCACCTGGTCCGAGACGATCGACGCTCCGCCCGACGAGTGGTTTTATCCATGTTAGACGAACATCCGGTTCGGCCGCCAGAGTTCGTGGCCATTGCCGGCGGGCGATGATCATCCGACTCGAGATTCGCCGGGCTGGGTTGCTTCCACTTCGGGCTTCATGGCATCATGGGCTTGTTCCCGCCGCCTCGCCATGAAGGACGAGCCATCCCGGCGTCGATGGAGCCCGGCTGTCCGCCACTGGCGCGATCGTTCCCGGAGATTCAGATCCTCGCGATGGTTTCTGTACCGATGCTCGCGGACTTTGCCGTCAGGCTGGCGTTCGGCCTGATCGTCGCCTTGACCCTGACATCCTGGCGGGCCGTGCCCGTGGCGTTTTTCCGCGCCCAGAGCCTGATCGCCATGGCCATCCTCGTCCTGGCGGCACTGTCGCAGGCGAGTTCCACGGGGGCCTCGGCCGTGCTCTGGTTGCTCGTCGCCGGCGCGGCCGCGTCCTATCTTGCGACCGTGTCGTGGGGGCTCGGACTGGCTCCGATCGCGACGGGTCTCGATCTCCTGGTGATGTTGCTGGCGGGCGCCTGGATGGTCCGCGTCTCGCAGGTTCCCGACCCGGCGGCATGGGCCTTCATGGTCGCGAGCCGTGGGGTGTCGGGACTCCTGCTGGGGGCCACGCTTCATTCCATGCTGCTGGGCCACCATTACCTGGTCGCTCCGGCGATGTCGATCGCCCCCTTGACGCGTTCCCTCGACGTGATCGCGCTGGGACTCTTGGCTCGGTGCCTGCTGGACGGGATCGGGCTCTGGATCGTGCCAGGAGGAACGGTGGTGGCGCCTTGGGCAAGCCACGCAAGTGACGCCACCTTCCTGGCGATGCGATGGGGGATGGGCATATTCGGGGCGGGGGTATCGGTCTTCCTGGCTCGACGGACCGCCGCGATCCGATCGACCCAATCCGCGACGGGTATCCTGTACATCACGATGATCTTCGTGTTGTTCGGTGAGCTGGCGTCGCTGGTCATGGTCGGGCGCGGCCCGATCGGTTGAGTCCCGGCTCGTGCGCGGTGAACCGCCCCACCGCGCCCGACCGCCGCGTCGTCAGCTCGGCCCGATCCGGGAAGAGGTTGCTTCCTCCGGCCATGAGATCGATTACAATCGAGCGGGAACGCGGCCTGGGCCGCCTGCGGCTCGAGTCTTCAACGCGGCGCAGGCGATCGGCGAACCGGAACGGACGGACCGATGGAATTGACGTTTGCTTGCCCATCCTGTGGTCTGGTGGGCCATGTCCTCGCTGTCGAGCGCGCCCCCGAGGCGGTCTGCCGGCGGTGTGGGACGACACGCCCGGTCCACGCGGAAGCGATCGTCGATTCCCGTCTGGACGCCTGCCCTTGGTGCATCACGACAGACCTCTACACTCAGAAAGATTTCCCCCAGGCGCTCGGCTTGCTGATCGTGATGGCCCAGTTCGCGGTCAGCACGGTGTTCTGGTATTACGAGATGCCCGTCGCAACTTATGCCGTCCTGCTGGCCTCGGCGCTCATCGACTGGGCCCTCTATCCCCGCGTCCCGGACGTGACGGTGTGCTACCGATGTTCGTGCCAGACGCGGGGAGCCGGTTCGAATCCCGACGGCCGATACAAGCCGTTCGACCTGGCGATCGGCGAGCGGTACCGTCAGGAGCGAATCCGGGCCCAGCAGTTACGCGAGAGGGGGGCCTCGGCCGAGTGAGGGGTTGTGAACTGGTGATTCCGAACTCGGGATGCATGCCTTTAAGGTTGATCCATATGCGCAGGAATTCGGAATCCGCGGCTCGGAATCTCTGATCCGTCTCATTCACGATCCGTGATACGAGGCCACCGGCAGTGGGTTTGTCGTGCAACCGCCGCGGCGACGGGCGAGCCCGGCGGGCGCCGAGCGGTTGGGGACCTACTAGCGTTGACGAAAGTTCTTGATCGAAGAGGAACAGCCTCCGCCGTGGATGAGCGCCGCGCACGGATCTTCGACGACCTTCGAGACTCGATCGAGGGAGAGCTCGACTTCGAGCCCCTGGATCGTGCGCCGTACGCGCATGACGCCAGCATCTACGAGATCGATCCGCTCGGAGTCGTCGCGCCCCGGACCGAGGACGACGTGGTGACGGCCCTGCGCTACGCGGCCGAGAACGGCGTGCCGGTGCACGCTCGCGGGGCCGGGACCGACGGCGGCGGCGGCTCGCTCGGCCCGGGCCTGGTCATCGATCTGAGCCGGCACATGCGGCGGGTCATCGCGGTCGAGCCCGAGCACGTCGTAGTGGAGGCCGGGGTTGTCGCGGACCAGGTCAACGCCCAGCTCGCGACCGTGGGCCGCCGGCTCGAGCCCGTCCCGCGCGATCCCGACGTCGCGACCATCGGCGGGATGATCGCCGTCAACGCCGCGGGGCAGCGGTCCCTACGCTACGGCTCGACCAGCGGCCAGGTCGAGCGGTTGCGCGTCGTGCTCGCCGGCGGTGAGCGCGCCGACCTCGGGTACGAGCCTTGGCCGCTCTTCGAGTCGGAGCCGAGCGGGACGATCGAGCGGATCGTCCGCAAGCTCCAGACCTTATATCGACGCGGCCCGGAGCGGATCCACCGCGCCCGCTCGGCCGCGCCGCGCGATCGGGCGGGATACGCCCTCGACGAGGCCGCGGACGAATCGGGGATCCACCTGGGCCGCCTGGTCGCGGGTTCGGAGGGCACGCTGGCCGTCGTGACCCAGGCTGTGCTTCGCACGGTGCCCCTTCCCGGCGCCCAGGCCGTGCTCCTGCTGCCGTTCCTCAGGCTCTCGCAAGCGGCGGCCTTCGTGCCCGAACTCCTCGGCTCGAAATGGACGCCGTGCACCTGCGACCTGCTTGACCGCCGATCGCTGCGGCTCGCGCGCGACGCGGAGCGCCTCTTCCGCGACGCGATCGACGATCCGGCCGAGTCGGTGCTGGTCGTGGAGTTCGAGGCACCCGACTCGCAGTCGGCCTCCGAGCGGGCCCGCGCGGTGATCGAGAAGGCCCGGCGCACGGGACTTCTCGCCTCCGCGCCAGCGACCTTCTCGAAGCGGGCGGACTGCGAACGCCTCCTCGCCTGGCGCCGGCCGGTCGAGACGCGTCTGATGCGCCTCCGCGGCCCGGCCCGTCCCGTCCCGGTCTTCGACGACATCGCCGTGCCGCCGGACCAGCTCGTCGCGGTGCTGGAGCGGCTCCAGCGGCTGTTCCAGGCCCGAGACCTCACCTGGACCCTCGATGCCTGCGCCGGCGACGGGCGGCTGCGGTTGAGGCCGTTCCTCGACCTGTCCCGTGAGGCGGATCGCGGGGCGCTCGAGCCGCTGGCTTACGCGGTCTACGAGATCGTCCTGGAGGCCCGGGGGACCATCTCGAGCTCCCAGGCTTGCGGCCTGGCGCGGACCCAGTTCATCCGCCGGCAGTTCGGCGACGTGGTGCAGGTCTTCCGCGAGATCAAGGACGCTTTCGACCCGATGGGCCAGCTCAATCCGGGCAAGGTCATCGGCGACGACCCGCACTTGATCGCCCGGCAATTGCGCGTCGTCCCTCCGCGTCCGGAGCAGTCGAATCCGGATTCGGATCGGCGCCCGGGTGTCGGCACTCCGGCGCCGCCGCCTCGTCTCGCCGATGGGACCGAACCTGCGCCAGACGCCGTCGTGTCCCAGCCCGAGTCGTACGCCGAGGCGGAGGTTTCCGCTCGCGCGTCTTCCGGCGACTGTGTCCTCCAGCCCGCCTTGATCTGGCCCGAGCTGGAGATGCTCGAAACGGCTGCGGCCTGCCACGGTTGCGGCGTCTGTCGAACCGTCGAGCCGACTCTGCGCATGTGCCCGAGCTTCCGGGCTTCGCGGATGGAGGCGGCTTCGCCGCGTGCCCAGGCCAACCTGCTGCGCCAGATCGCCACTGGGGCGGTCGACCCGCGCCTCTGGGGTAGCGACGAACTGCGGACGCACGCCGACCTTTGTCTCCACTGCAAGCTGTGCAAGTCCGAGTGTCCCTCGGAGGTTGACGTCTCCAGTCTGATGGTGGAGGCCAAGGCTGCCCACGCGGAGAAGCACGGCCTGGCACCCGGCGACTGGGTCTTCTCGCGCCTTGAGCTGTGGGCCCGGCTGGCCAGCCGCTTGCCGATCGCCACCAACTTCCTGCTGACCCGGAGGTGGGCGCGGCGTATCATCGAGCGCCTCCTGGGCATCTCGAGACATCGCGTGCTCCCGATGGTCCGCCGGACGCCGTTCACCCGACGCGCCGCGAAATTGGCGCTCGACCAGCCGCGCCCGCAGCAGCCGGGGCCGCGCGTCGTCTATTTCGTCGATCTCTTCGCCAATTACTACGACCAGGAGCTGGCCGAGTCGGTCGTCTCGGTCTTACGGCACGCCGGGGTGAACGTCTACGTGCCCGTGCAGCAGCGGAGTTCGGGCATGGCCTCGCTCGTCGTCGGCGACATCGATTACGCGCGGGAGGTCGCCGTGGCGAACCTCCGCGTCCTGGCTAACGCCGTCCGCGACGGCTACACCGTCGTCTGCTCCGAGCCCACCGCCGCGCTGATGCTCCGCGAGGAATACACCAAGCTGACCGAGGACCTGGACGCCGACCTGGTGGCGACCCACACGATGGAGCTGGGACAGTACTTGCTGGGCCTGGCCGGTCGCGGCCAGATCCCAGCCCCTCACGAGCCGCTCCGCGGCCGGGTCGGCTACCATCAACCCTGTCACCTGCGAGCCCTTGATGTGGGTATGCCCGGGCTCGAACTCCTCCGCGGCATTCCCGACCTGGACGTGGAGTTCATCGATCGTGGTTGCTCCGGTATGGGCGGGACCTACGGTCTCGCTCGCGACCGGTTCCGCAGCTCGCTGCGCCGGCCGCGGGCTGCTCAAGCGGGTCCGCGATGAAGATATCGACATCGGGGCCACCGAGTGCTCCGCCTGCCGCATCCAGATGGAACAGGGGTCGGTCAAGCGGACGCTCCACCCCATCAAGCTCCTGAGCATGGCCTACGGGCTCGAGCCGCTCCTCCGGCAGCATTTCAAGGACCCCAAGCCGCGTCATATCATGTCGTGATCGGCCGCTGCGGGCGCCTGGTCCGCTGCGGTGGGCGTACGCGATCCGACTTCCGCCGCTCTGATCACCCATCCACTTTCCTCTCATGGACCGCTCGACCTTGACGGACCGGGGCGAACCGGCTATTGTCCGCCCCGATTGTCCCGTCACGCGCATGTCTTGGGATTGGCCCCAGCCATTCGGAACCGACCACGGCCCGCAGCCCCGGGGCCCGTGATCGTCGCGCCAGCTCGCGCGAGATTGCCGAGCAGCCGCGAAGGAACCAAGGGGCGGCGATCGGATCGAAACAGCGGATGCCGCCCGTGGACTCCGGCTTCGCGGACGCCGATCGATGGCGGTTCGGCCAGGGAGGGCCGTCCGCCCGCTAACGTCAGGCCGTTCGTTGGGAGGAACCGTGCGAGGGGACGACCAACCCAGTCGCTACCCGCCTCGCGGCGTGTGGTTCGGGCTCATCCTGTCCGCGTGCGCCATGCGTGCGCTCGCGGCCCAGGAGCCGTCCGATGCCGCCCCACGCGCGCCCGCAGAGCCCCTCATGCTCT
This sequence comes from uncultured Planctomycetota bacterium, assembly GCA_963815795.1. Lineage (GTDB taxonomy): Bacteria > Planctomycetota > Planctomycetia > Isosphaerales > Isosphaeraceae > JAKAUH01. The sequence continues at coordinate 1,997,796 of CAWFIC010000019.1, forward strand.
CCGCGGATCGCGTCGTGGGGTGGAGCGGCCCGGACGCGCAATACCTCTACCTCTCCGGCAGCACTTCGGTCCTCCAGGGGACCGACGGCCTGCGCGCCGCCAAGGCCGTCTGCCGCATTATCAACGTGTCGGAGGGTGCCGATCCGCTCTTCGAGGTCGAAGTTTACGCCGAGGGCAACGTCCGCGAAACGTCACGCGGACGCGGTCCCTTGACCAGCGACCGGGCGCTCTTCCGCACCGCGGAAGTCAAGCGGCAGGCGTATCAACGCGACGGAGTCAGCTCGTTGCAATCCGCCGCCCGGAATCTCGAGATCCTCCGTCGCTCGGGGTTCCTGAACCCGAGGCGGGCCACGACGACCACGGCCCATCCCGAGGCGCAGCCTGCGGCCCCAAGCCCATCGCCGGTCGAAGCGCCCCCGCCCCTCGACGCCGTCTCTCAAGGCGATCAGCCTGTCCGCCGATCGCGGCCCAAGTCGGATCCGATGGTCATCCCGGCGCAGATGACCAGCGACCAACCGCCGGGTCCGGACGATGGACCGGCCGATGATAGGCCTGTCCCTCCTCGCAGTGCGCCGACGGGCCGTGGCCCAATGGCACAGCAGGGTGGTGTACAGCCGACCACAGGCGCGGGAGGACGTTTGCGGGGGATCGACCTGCCGCCGATCGACGAGGGGCCGCCCGGCGTCGAAGTGCCCGCATTGCCCGAGAATCCCCAGGATCAGGCGCCGGCGGTCGAAGCACTGCCGTCGCCGGAGCCCGAGGCATCCTCTCCCAAGCCGGACGGCGCGCCACCCGCCGGCGCGAAGGCGGTCCACCCGATTCTCCCGGGGACTCAGAGGGTCACCGCGATCGGCTCGCGCGGCGGTCAGCCGCTGGACGCCAACATCACGCGGACTCCGGAGGGCGTCGAGATCTGGGTCATCCGCAATGGCGTCAACATCGTCGTCGAGTACCCCGGGAAGTTCGGGATCATCGATATCGAGGCCGACCGGGCGGTCATCTGGCGCGGGCCCGAACCCAAGGACGGCGAGACCCTCCGGGGGCCGAACGGCGAATTGATCGAGGATGGCAACCGCCACCCCATGGAGGTCTACCTCGAGGGGAATGTCATCGTGCGCCAGGACCAGAAGAAGTGGGCCGGACGCAGCGACCAGCGGACTCTGCGCGCCCCGCGGGTCTACTACAACTTCCTCACCGATCGGTTCCTCGCGCATGACGCCGAGATCGACATGTTTGCCCCCGGCCTCCTGGCCCCGTTCAAGATCAAGTCGCCGCGGATCGAACAGTATCACGAGCTGATCAAGCAACCCGACGGCACGTTCAAGCCTTCGGAGGACCCGAAGATCCGCGCCGACAAGGCGGTCATGACCGGCAGTCGCTTCCCTGACCCCGGCTACCAGATCCACATGAAGTCGCTCGACCTGACGCGATACGCGAAGCCCGCGACCGACCCGATTTCCGGGCAGCACCTGACCAATCCCGGCGATCCCGATCCGCCGCAGGACCTGATATGGCAGATCGACGCGCGTCAGAACTTCTATTACATGGGGCCGGTCCCCGCCTTCTACTGGCCACGGATCGTGGCCGACATCGACGACGAGCAACCGCCGCTCCGCCAGTTCTTCTTTCGAACCAACAACTACTTCGGCCAGCAGTTGCTCACCGATTGGAACGGGTTCCGGTTCATCAACACCAAGAAGCCCGACTGGATCGACCTCTGGAACCTCGATTTCGATTACCTGAGCGCTCGGACCAAGGAGTTCCCGGCCCTGGGCACGGAGCTCGGATGGTTCGGCCGCGACTTCATCAAGGACCTGCGCGACCCCTATCATCGCGATCCCAGCAAGGCGTCGGGGATCACCGAGGATTACTACGGCTACTTCACGATCTGGGGGCTCAAGGACTTCGGCACCGACGTTCTCGGTACGGGTCCGGCAATCGTGACCAACGGCCCTCCCGGCGCCGGCAAGCGGGGGTTCCAGATGTCGAGCACCCCGCCGTTCCAGCAGGATCGTCTCCGCTTCGACCTGCGGCACATGCAGTCGTTCCTCCCCAACGACGAAGAGCACGAGTTCGAGGACCTGCGGTTCCAGATCGAGAGCGCCTACTATACCGACCGCTACTTCCTGTTCGAGTACTACCAGCAGCTCTGGGACAAGGGGATGGACCAGGAGAACGTGGCCCTAGGCTACTACCAGAAGAACAACACGTTCACGAGCCTCTGGGTCGAAGGCAATCCGATGAACTGGCAGACCGAGACCCAGTGGCTGCCGCGGTTCGATTATTACCGGCTCGCCGACTCGTTCTTGGACAATCGTTTCACGTACTACCAGCACTCGGGGCTCGACTACGCGACGATCACGACGGACATCATGGTCAACAACCCGAACCTCTTCGCTTTCATGCCCTACGACCCGATCTCGAACACCTCGGGGATCTTCTCCAGCGGTCGCTTCTACACGAACCACGAGCTGGACATGCCTATGAACTTCTTCAACGCCGTCCGGCTGGTGCCGTATGTGCAGGGGCAGCTAGTCGGCTGGACGGACCAGCTCGGCGCAGGGCCGCTCGGTCACCAGCCGTCCGGCGCGATGGGCCGCGCCTGGGCGCGGCGGGCGCCCGGGCCGAGATGACGTTCTGGAAGCGCTATACCGGCGTCAACAGCGAGATCCTCAACGTCCACGGGCTGAACAACAAGATCAGCCTGTTCCTGGACGCGCGGGCCGCGTACTCCAACGTCAGGCTGAACCAGATCGCCGTGCAGGACGACCTCGACGACAACACCTATGAGTTCGTGCGAAGGTACCTGGCCATCACGAGCTTCGCGGGCGGCATCCTGCCGTTCCCCTACGATCCCCGGCATTATATCCTGCGCAATATGCTCTCTCCCATCACGGCGACGACCGATATTCAGGCGTCGATCGACACGGTCCAGCTCGGGATCCACCAGCGACTGCAGACCAAGCGCGGCCCCATCGGAAAGCGACGGATCGTCGATTTCATGACGATGGATGCCACCACGACGTACTTCCCGGATGCGGCCCGCGACAACTTCGGAACCCCCTGGGGACTCACGCAGTACAACTACCAGTGGTACCTCGGGGACCGGACGAGCATCGTGAGCCAGGGCTGGTTCGAGTTCTTCAAGCTGGTCGGCAGCCAGCCGCTCTCCAACAACATGGTCACCGGCTACAACCCCAACGGCCTCAACGTCATCACGACGGGGATCAACCTGATGCGCCCGCCGCGGTCCAGCATCTTCCTGGGCTACACGATCATCGATACCGGGCCGATCCACACGTCGGCCATGAACACGGCGATCAACTATTGGCTCAGCCCGAAGTGGTATGGTACCTTCGCCAACTCGTACGACTTCGGCAACGCGGTGGACCTGTACTCGATGTTCACCTTCACCCGGATCGGGGCCGATTATCTCACCACCATCGGGCTTTCGGTGGACCCGCAGCGTATGAGCTACCAGTTCGCCGTGCAGATCACGCCGCGAATGAGCCCGGCCTTCCGCATGGGATCCAACGCGGCTATGAACTCATTCGATACGCGGTTCGCGCCGAGCCAATGAGCCATGAAGATCGATCCATTCGTCACCACTCCGGGATCGCCGCGGCGGCCTGACCGCACGTGGCAGGGACCGCTCGAGCCGTCGCCCGAGATGGATGAGCCATCCCTCGGCGAATCGCCGGACGACCCGCTGGCGAACCTCGAGCCCTCTCCGGAACCGGCCGCGCAGGCCGATCGCCGCAACGTCCAGGGCAAGCTCGCCGCCGGCTGGCGCGGCCTCAAGGCGGCCGTCCGGGGCGACTCCAGCTTCTTCGCCCACTTCTATCGAGGCACGCTGATCGTCATCGCCGCCACGATGCTGGGCGTCAACGTCCGAGGCTGGTGCCTGCTCGTGCTGGGAGCCTGCCTGGTGCTCCTCTCGGAGCTGACCCACAGCGCAGTCGATACGCTGGCTCGCGCCGTCGGCGATCCCGAGGAGTACCGCCTCAAGACGGCCCGAGAGATCGCCGCCGCGGGCGTGCTGGTCGCCGCCGTCGGAGCCGCCGCCGTCTCGGTCACCGTGCTGAGTTCGCGGCTGTTCGACCTCCTCGGCTGGAGGTTGTGAGTCGCGGGGTCTTCGGAAGGAACACGTCTCGGCTGCAATCAGCCCGATTGGGCCTGGTGCAGCGCCTCGTGCTCGGCCTCGGTGGACGGCCGCGTGTCGCGCCCGCGGCGCGTCGTCAGCTCGATGCGGCTGAGATACTTCACGTTGGCGCACTCATCGAGCTCGCCGGTGTGGCACGCGGACGGGTCGCGAATCAGGAACCGGATCGGCCCGCCTTCCTCCACCCCCAGCCCGCCATCCCCTAGTCGATAAACGACAACTCCTTGCTCACGCAGGGGAGCGAGCGGGACCGATACGTGGAAATCGTCGCGATCGGCGTGTAGCGTGGCGTAGTTGGCCTCCGGTCGGACGCCGGCCCGCTCGAGGACCGCTTCGAGCGTCACGCCGTCGCCTCGGCGCTTGGGTTGGAATCGCGAGACGTCGGCCACGTGGGCCGAGGCGGGCAGGGCGTCCAGGTCGGCGAAGGTCAGCCGCAACGGCCGCTCGACCATCCCATCGATCGTCAGGGCGAGTTCTTGGCTCATCGAATCAATCCTCCGGCGACTCGCGGACGTTGAACTCGAGCTTCCAACGCCGATCGTCGCGCGTGCTATGGCACCACAGGTCGAGCGTGCCGACCTCGGTGACGTGCGCGTGCAGCCGGACGGGTACGACCTCGCCGGCGTCGCCGTCCTCGACCGCCAGCGAGGTTTCGAGCGGCGCCATCTCCTGGAGCTCTTCGGGGTTCCAACGCTCGAGGATCGTGCCGACGGGATCCTCGCGGCGGGTCGTCGAGCCGAGGAACCGGAACTCGGTCGGTTGGCCGACGACCAGCCCCAGCTCGGGACCGGGCACGTCGGACTGGGTCCCTTCCTCCATGCCCATCGGGACCACGCAGAGCGCCTTGATCGGCGGCGCGACGCCCGGCACGGCCGGCGCCGCCGTCTCCAGCCCGACGTAATACGAACGTGGGACGCCGCCGCGAATGCGGACGCCGCGGCCGCGCCGCACCTGGCCGTAGTACGCAGCCCCGTGCGCCACGGCCAGATCGAGATCGGAGGACTCCAGTTCGGGGATCGGACGGCCCGCCCATTCCGAGAGGATTTCGAGGACTCTCCGCCGCAGCTCGGCGGCCTTGAAAACCCCGCCGTTGAACAGGACGGCCGACGGGAAGATCGTCGTGCCGCCGGTGTGCAGCGAGCCCGCCTGCTGGGTCAGGAATCGGGCCAGGTGGCGGGTGATTGCCGGGTCGGCGGCATACGGGAGACCGATCTCGGTCAGGCCGACCCGCCGCCCCCGCGCCGGCATGTCCGTCGGGCGCATCCCGGTAGGAAGCCCTCGATGAGCACGGACCGGAGCATGTCGCGGGTCAGCTCGGTCTTGACCGATCCTCCGATGACCTTGGACCCGCGGCCCAGCACGGTGACGGGCGCCGCGTTCTTCTTCAGGTCGGTGAAGAGAGTCTCCTTGGCGGCGCGGCAAGCATGCCCGAGCGCAACGCGCTGGGCTGCGTCGAGCCCTTCCATCCCCTGTGGAAGCGTGGCGGCGACGGCGTAGGCGAGTGCCAGGTCCATGTTGTCGCCGCCGAGCAGGATGTGCTCGCCGACGGCCAGTCGGGAGAGGATGAGGTCACCGCTCTCCTCGCTCACGGCGATCAGCGTGAAGTCCGTGGTCCCGCCGCCTACGTCGCAGACCAGGATGATGTCGCCCACCTTGACCTTCTTCCGCCATCGCTCGCCCTGCGCGGCGAGCCAGGCGTAGAAGGCGGCCTGCGGCTCCTCGATGAGCGTCACTTGCTTGAATCCCGCCATCGCGGCCGCCTCGCCGGTGAGTTCGCGCGCCACGGCGTCGAACGAGGCAGGTACGGTCAGCAAGACCTCCTGGTTTTCCAGGCGGTCGGCGGTGGACTTGCCTGCGACCCGCGCGTTCCAGGCGTCGCGAACGTGCTCCAGGTAGGCTGCCGACGCCGCGACCGGCGAGATCCGGACGACGTCCTCGGCCGCCGTCCAGGGCAGGATGGCGGCGCGGCGATCGACGCCCGAATGGGACAACCAGCTCTTGGCCGAGCTCACCAGGCGGCCCGGCACCTTCGCCCCGTGGTCCCGCGCGAACGTGCCGACGACCCGGTCCGAAGTTGACTTCCACGGTAGTTCGAGCGCCCCTTGCGGGAACTCCTTGGCGGCCGGCAAGTAGAGGAACGACGGCAATAGCGCCCGTTCCGAAACGTCGTTGAGGCCGACGACCTGCGGGATGGGTAGACCGGCAACTGGGACCGGTAGATCGGTGGATTCGGCGGCCTCCGCATAAGCCAAGGCGCTATTGGTCGTCCCCAGATCGATCCCCACCACGTAGCGAGACATACCACTCGTCCGTTCTTAGTTGTCCGACATCCGTTCTAGGGTCTCTTGGTTTCGCGCGGGTCCTCGTCGTTCGCTTGCGAACAACGGACCACGGACCACGGACGGTTCATGCAATCTCGACCTCGGCCGGCGAGAGCACCGACGTGTCGTCGCGGGTCGCCGGCAGCACCGGGAGTTGCACCGACCTGACCCGCCAACCGTGATGCTTGAGGATGCCCTGGAACGGGGGCGCCCCGTTGACGTTGCCGACCAGTCGAATGGCCGCCGGGTCGAAGTCGCTCGGCACCGTGACCTTTTGTTCCTCGACGGCGTCGATGATCGGCTCGATGGTCAAGTAATCATGCAGTGATTTGCGGCAGCCACGGTGGATGTCCCGCACGGCCGCGCCGACTTGGGCGTCGGAGTAACCGTCCAGATCTTCTTCGAGGAAGTCGATCAGCCGGCCGTCGCGCTGCAGGACCGCCAGCACCCTCAGATCCGGGCCCGTCGGCGCCCGCGAAAAGAGCGACTCGACCCGCGACGCGAATTCGGGGTCAGTCAGGACCCGCCAGAACGACCGGAGCGCCAGGAGTAATCGGTTCAATGTTCAGGCCTCGTTCGACCGCGGAAATCGTGGCGGGGCAGCGAGGATTCATCAAGGAGCGAAGCCTCACGAAACCCAGTTTAGCGACCTTCTCCCCCGTTGCAAACGATGCCGCGGGAACGATCCTCAGACCCTTGATTTCGGATCATCCTTCCCCGCGTGTTTTCCCGCATCTGGCCGTCGATCGAAGCGTCGGTCCTCTCCCAGATCGGCCGCACGAATCGGAGCGACCAGCGCGCCGCATCGAGTGCAGGCTCGCTTGCACGCACGAGTGGTTACTCTGCCGATTTGTAAAGGTTTCTGTTTTTTTCGCTTGCTTTCCGCTTCGACCAGCACCTACCTTGTACGCCGCTCGTCGCCCCGCGCCACTCGGCGGAGGAAATCAAATGGTCGTGTCAGCGTGCTCCGCGATGGCGCCGCGGGATCCGGGTTTTCGCCCACAGACAATCCGACATTCTTCAGAGTCTATCTTCAGAGTATCGGGCCAACGTCCCTCCGCAGGGGCGCGTTGGGGTCGAAGTCCCTGCGATCGGACCTCGCGACGGCGTGAAATCGTGACCGGATCCGAGACTGCGAGGGCGACACCGTCGTCCGTTTCGACGTCGATTCGCCGGGATTTCTCCTCTCCCGACCATCAAGGAGGCAACATGCGTCGCGACAACGCGTGGCTGAGGCGTGTCCGGCCGGGTGCGGGTTCGCTGTTCGGATCGGTGGGGAATCGGTGGCGAGACCGGGCGCGTCGTCGAATGGAGCCGGGGCTGCTCCGGCTGGAGGACCGCCGGCTGTTGACCTCCATCTTCGACGTGACCAGCGCGGCCGACGACGGCAGCACGGGCACGCTGCGGTGGGCCATCGGACAGGCGAATGCGACCAGCGGGGCGGTTGAGATCGACTTCACTCTCAGCACGCCGGCGACAATCACGCTGACCCAGGGGCAGCTCGAGCTGACCAACCCCGGGCCGTTCAACATCGCCGGTCCGAGCGCGGCTCTCTTGACCATCAACGGCAATCACGCCAGCCGGGTGTTCCAGGTTGACAACGGGGTCACGGCGACGATCTCGGGCCTGACCATCACCGGCGGCTCGACGACCGGCAGGGGCGGCGGCGTCGAGGACCTCGGTACCCTCGCCCTGTCGAACGTCAGCCTGGATGCGAACACCGCCGCAAGTGGGGGCGGGCTGGATGATGCCGGGACGGCCGCCGTGGCGGGCTCCACGCTCGACAACAACGCCAACGCAATCGGGTTCGGCCCCAGCGCCGTGAGCGTCAACTCGGGCGCAAGCCTGGTGATGAACGCTTCCACCATCAGCGGCAACGCCTCTGCGGGGCTCTACGATCGAGGCTCGGCCGAATTGACCGGATGTGCGGTCGTCGGCAACCAGTCCGGCGGCGTGGTTATCGAGGGCACCGGCGCGACGGCCACGCTGACCGACTGCAGCGTCAGCGGCAACTCGGGCGTCGGGCTCACTAATTCTTACGGCGTCGCCACGCTGGTCAACTGCAACATCAGCGGCAACACGGCGGCCGGACGTGGCGGCGGGGTCAACAATCGCTTCTACGCCACGACGAACCTGACCGGCTGTACGCTCTCGGGCAACTCGTCGCGCTACGGGGGTGCCTTGTACAACCTGTACCATGCCAGCCTGACAAGCTGCACGATCAGCGGGAATTCGGCATTGCAGGGTGGCGCCCTGCTCAATTTCGGCACGGCCCAGTTGACCGCCTGCACGGTCAGCGGCAACTCGGCGCCGAATGGCGGCGGGGGGCTCTACAACTACAGCAACCACTATTACACGTCGAAGATCGCGCTGACCGACACGATCGTCGCCGGCAACACGAGCGGCGGCTCGCCCAGCGACATCGGCGGCAACGACCCCGGCGACGTTACCGGAAGCTACACCCTCATCGGAATCGGCGGGTCGGGCGGGATCGTCGGCGGCTCGAACGGCAACATCGTGCTGAGCAGCCTCGCGACGCTCGGCCTGGCGCCGCTGGGCGATTACGGCGGCCCGACGCTCACGATGCCGCTCCTTCCCGGCAGTGCAGCCATCGGCACGGGGACGTCCGCCGGACCTTCGACCGACCAGCGGGGCTTCCCGCTCGATTCGCCGCCTGACATCGGGGCGTTCCAGGTCCAGTCACCGGGCGCGCTGGTGGTCAACACGACCGCCGGCGGCATCGGTGCCCCGTTCGGCGACCTCAGCCTGCGCCAGGCGCTCAATCTGGCCGATCTCCAGTCCGGCAACGTGACGATCACCTTCGACGCGACCGCCTTCGCCACCCCGCAGACGATCGACCTCACCGCCGGCAAGGTCGAGCTGAGCCGCACCTCCGGGACGACGCGGATCGTGGGCCCGGCGGCGGGCGTGACCCTCAATGCCGGCGGAATGTCCCGCGTCCTCCAGGTCGAGAAGGGGGTCACGGCGACGATCTCCGGTGTGACGATGACCGGCGGTTCCGCATTCTACAGCGGCGGGGGGCTGTACAACTCGGGCACGGTCACGCTGTCCGGCTGCACGATCGGCGGGAACACCGCCGGGGGAAGTGGTGGCGGCGTGATCAACCGGATCGGGGCCAGCCTCACGATGACTAATGGCTCGATCAGCGGCAACGCCGCCCCGCGACTCGGCGGCGGGATCTTGAATTTCGGCACGTTGAACCTGACCGGCGTCACGATCAGCGGGAACTCTGCCGGCCTGTACGGTGGCGGCTTGATGAACGGGGACTCCGGGCAGGGCGAGGAGGGGCCGATCATCATCCCTGGCGTGGCGACGCTCACCGCCGTCACGATCACCGGCAACACCGCCGGAGCAGCCAGTGGCGGCGGCTTACTCAACGCCGCCGAGTCGACGCTCACGATGACCAACGGCAAGATCCAGGGCAATGTAGCCGGCCACGACGGGGCCGGACTGTACAACGCCGGCACTGCCAAGCTGGTCCGAGTCACGATCAGCGGCAACTCGGCCCGCCAGGACGGCGGTGGACTCTACAACTCCGGCCTGGCCACTCTGATCGGCTGCACGGTGACGGGCAACACAGCCGAATCCGGAGGGGGCATCTATAATGTCCACAAGGGCAGCCTCATCGGTGTCGTGATCCTGGTGGGCACGAAGGTCCGCGGCAACACCGGTGGGGACAGCGTCGGCTTGTAGGAGAGACCCGCCGGACCTGTTACGATGACGGGGCCCGCCACGAAGCGGACCGATCGCGGTCCGCCGTGGGGGCCATCCAAACGGCCGGCGATCGTGCGGTCGCGAACCGGTGGCGTGGAGTCTCCGGCAGATCAGGAGTCCAAGGTGGCAGCGCAGTTCGACGTGGTAGTGATTGGCGCGGGGCCGGGAGGCTACGTGGCGGCCATCCGTGCCGCGCAGCTCGGCATGACGGTGGCATGCGTGGAGAAGAGCCGCACCCTGGGCGGTACCTGCCTTAACGTCGGCTGCATCCCCAGCAAGGCGATGCTCGACTCCAGCGAGCTGTTCCATCTGTCGAAGGAGCGGTTCAAGAAGCACGGCATCCAGTTCGACGGGCTGCGGCTGGACCTCGCGGCGATGCTGGCGCCAAGGACGGCGTGGTCAAGGGGCTGACCGATGGCGTGCGGTACTTGTTCCGCAAGAACAAGGTGGAACCGATCTTCGGCACCGCGAGGATCAGCTCGCCGAGCACGGTGCAGGTGGCACTCAACGAAGGGGGAAACGCGGAGGTCCAGGCGAAGCACATCCTGGTAGCGACAGGCTCGGCGCCCTTGGCCTTGCCTTTCCTGCCGTTCGACGGCCGCGCGGTCGTGGATTCGACCGGCGCGTTGACCTTCGGCCGAGTTCCGGAGCACCTGGTGGTGATCGGGGCCGGCTACATCGGGCTGGAGTTGGGATCGGTGTGGCAGCGGCTGGGGGCGAAGGTCACGGTGCTCGAGTTCCTACCGCGGATTACTCCGATGGCCGACCAGGAGCTCGGCGAGCTCCTCCGGCGGAGCCTGGTCAAACAGGGGCTGGAAATCCATCTGGAGACGAAGGTCACCGGCGCGGCGGTCGAAGGGGACCACGTCGAGCTCCGGGCCCAGAAGAAGGACGGCGCCGAGGCGTCCTTCGCATGCGACCGCGTGCTGGTGGCCGTGGGGCGTCGGGCTTACACCGAAGGCCTGGGACTGGCCGAGCTGGGCATCGCGGTCGATCCCCGGACCGGGAAAGTCCCCGTGGATTCGCACTTTCGAACGAGCGTGCCGACGATCTCGGCGATCGGTGACGTGATCGAGGGTCCGATGCTGGCCCACAAGGCGGAGGATGAAGGGATCGCCTGCGCCGAGCTTCTCGCGGGCAAGGCCGGCCACGTCAATTACGACACGATCCCCAGCGTGATCTACACCTGGCCCGAGATGGCCAGCGTCGGCCTGACGGAGGAGCAGGTGAAGGAGAATCGCCGAGAGTACCGGGTCGGCAGGTTCCCCTTCCAGGCCAACGGCCGGGCCAAGGCGATGGACGAGACCGAGGGCCTCGTGAAGATCCTGGCCGACGCGGCCACCGACCGGGTGCTCGGTGTGCACATCCTGGGTCCACGGGCCTCCGAGATGATCGCAGAGGCCGTGGCGGTGATGGAGTTTGCCGGCAGCGCCGAGGACATCGCGCGGACCTGTCACGCCCACCCCACGCTTTCTGAGGCCACCCGCGAGGCCGCCCTGGCCGTCGAAGGTCGGGCGATCCATAGCTGAGCCGGAATGCAGCCGGTAATATGGCATAGCGGAGATCTGATTGTCCCATCCTACCCGACGGCCGATGGCCGTCCGACTCGAGGATTCCGCCGATGACCGTGCACCGCGCCCGACACCCGAGGATGTTTCACGGACTGTGGGCCGTCAGCCTGATCGCGATGGGGTTCTCGTTCATCGCCTGCGCCAGGGGCCCGACACGGTCGTCCCGGCACCAAGAGAGGGGCGGTGGATGGACATGCACCGCAGGTTCGTCGAACGTGCGTGGAGCGGGAACGTCAACCTGCTCTTCCTGGGCGATTCGATCACGCAAGGATGGAACGACAACGAGGTCTGGAAGCGGCATTATGGCCCCCGCAACGCCGCGAACTTCGGCATCGGCGGCGACCGGACCCAGCATGTCCTCTGGCGGATCCAGAACGGCGAGCTCGAGGGGATCGAGCCGAAGGGGGTGGTGCTCATGATCGGCACGAATAACGCCAGCTCCGCGACCGCCGACGAGATCGCGCGTGGCGTCACCGCGATCGTCGCGGAGCTGCGTCACCGCCTGCCGAAGGCCCGGATCCTCTTGCTGGGCGTTTTCCCCCGCGGCCAGAAGCCCGACGCGACGCGCGAGAAGCTCCAGGCGGTGAACGCGAAGATCGCCGGACTCGACGACGGCTCGCACGTCAAGTTCCTGAACATCGGCAAGGCTTTCTTGAACGAGGACGGGACGATCTCGCGGGAGGTCATGCCGGATTTCTTGCACCTGACGCGCAAGGGCTATCGGATCTGGGCCGACGCCATGGAGCCGACCCTCTGGTCGATGCTCGACGAGCCGCGCTGACATCAGCGGAACAGGTCCGATGCCTTGAGTTTGGGCAGCTTTTCGAAGATCGCCTGCTCGTCGGAATAGGGGTGCGCCGGCCCTTCGCGCGCCGTCTTCTCGAGCAAAGGCAAGATCGCAGCGGCCAGCTTCAGGTCTTCATGCGTGGTAATCTTGATGTTCAGCCGCGAGCCGTCGACGACCGCACAGCGGTGACCGATCGCCTCGACGAGCTGGCAGTCGTCGGTGATTTTGGTGCCGGCCCGGGAACGCTGCGCGTACGCCTTGAACAGCAGCTCGCGCCGGAAGACCTGGGGCGTCTGGGCAAGGTAGAGGCCCTCGCGGGCGACGGTCTCGACGGTACGCCGATCCTCGCCGACGCGTTTGATGGTCTCGGCGACGGGAATCGCAGGCAGCGCAGCGCGCCGTGCTCGCGCGCCGCGGCAAAGACGGCGTCGATGATCGCCTCGCCGACGCATGGTCGCGCCGCGTCGTGGATCGCGACGAACTCGCAGCGCTCGTCCACCGACTCGAGCGCCCTGGCGACCGTGTCTGACCGCTCGGCGCCGCCCTCGATCACTTGAATGCTCATGAAGGCGACATTGGCGCGGTAGCGGCGCTCGAACAACTCGCGGTCCTCCGGTGCGATCGCCAGGATCCGTTGGCCGACGTCGTCGCGGTTCACGAACGGCTCGACCGCGCGGAGCCAGACGGCGCGCCCATCCAGCTCGGCATAGATCTTTTTGTGTTTCGGGTCTCCGAACCGCGACGACTTCCCCGCGGCCGGAAAGATCACGGAGAAAGGACCCATGACATCGGCTCCCGAACCTCGCATGTCTCGGCACTCCGCCCCGATTGTGATCGGCCCGCGCCGGGGTGTCAACTCGGCCATCGACGCGGTGACGGTTCGGCCGGCAGCCGTTCGTCGCGATCGAGTCCTGGCCGCATGGCGGGGGCTTGCGTCCTCCCCGGGCCTCGGGCATGCTGACGCCAGGCAACGGGACCAATCAGGGAGGCTGATGGAGGACCACCTCGAATGGAGTGCATGGGACCGCAGTGTGCGGCGATGCTCCTGGACTGGCTGAAAGCCCGTGCTGCCGGATCGGATGGCAAGGATGGGAAGACCTCGGCAGGAGGGCGTCCGCAGCAGGGTTGGCTCTGGACCGCGGCTCCTTACGTCGAAGAGGCGCCGGCCATCGCCACACCCGCCGAGCTGGCCGGCGCCCTGGAGCATCTCCAGTACGCCGTCCACCGGCGGTATCACAACCAATTGACGCGCGCCGAGCGCGCGCGGCTGGATAATTCGATCGACAACGCGCTGTTCAAGATCGACCGATACCTGCTCCGGCTTGACCCCGAGGAGACGGCGCGGTACGAGGCCGAGGTCCGCGAGCTGCGCGAGGAGATCCGCGAGGGCCGGGAGCGGGTCGAGCGGCAATACCACCAGGCGCACCGCGCCGACCTGAAGATCGCGCAGCTCGGCTCGCTGACGCCCGAGTCGTTCGAGGAGTTTGTCGCCGAGCTCTTCGAGGCCCTCGGCTACGAGGTCGAGACCTTGGGGGGCAGCGGCGACGAAGGCGCCGACCTGCGCCTGCGCCGCGGCGATGGCCTGCTCGCGGTGGTGCAGTGCAAGTACCACAAGCGCGGCGTGGTGGGCTCGCCGGTGCTCCAGAAGTTCCTGGGCACGATCCATCACACGCTCAGCCACAAGGGGTTCTTCGTCACCACCAGCACGTTCTCGCTCGCCGCCGAGAAGTTCGCCGCCGAGCACCCCATCGAGCTGGTGGACGGCCCGCGACTCATCGAGCTGGTCAACCAGGCCCTCGGGACCAAGGGTCGCCGCGAGACCGAGCCGGCCTGGTTCTGACCGTCGCGGATCTCGCGATGATGCGGACGTTGCGTGCAACGGGCCTGTTGACCTCCCTCGTATCGTTTAGCGGGAGGCGCCGCGTTTGCGTCATTCTCGGAAGAGAAGCCCGGACTGGCCCGGTGGTCGCGAGCATCCCCAGGACATGTACTGATTTCAATTTCTGGAATCTTGGTCAGAGGCTTGACTGAGGGTCGAGGCGCCGGTTAGCCTCTCAGTCGCGGCGCGGAAGGGATCCGTCGTCCCGTCTGACCCTTGGCCAAGGAGGGTGTGGAATGTTTGCCTGCACAGAAGAAAGCTCGTCGCCGTCCCTGGAATTGCCCGAAGCGTTCGAAGACCTGACCGGAGTCATCGCGTCCGACCTCAAGGTGATCGTCGGGGCGCTGACGCAGCGGGCCGGCGAGCGCATGCTCCTCTCACGGCGGCAGCGGCAGAACCTCCAGCGGGCGCTCTGGAACAACCTGACGCAGGCCCTCGCGGAGACCCTGGAACCGTTCGACGTGGAGCGGCACTGAGCCGCGCGGAGTCGTTGCCCAACGCGGCGACATTCCGACCGATCTGCGATCGCGGGACCGAAGCGAGTCCAACATGGCCCGGTTGATCCTCGGAGTGACCGGCTCGGTCGCCGCCATCAAGACGCCGGAGTTGCTAGCGGCGCTCCGCAACGCCAGCCACGAGGTCCGGGTCGTGGCGACCGGGCCGGCGCTCTACTTCGTCCGGCCCGACGAGCTCGATCCGCCCACCGGCGGCCTGCTCGAACCGAGCGTCCGGACGCTCGTCCGCGACGAGGACGAGTGGCCCGCACCCGGCTACCGGCGTGGCGATCCGGTCCTCCATATCGAGCTGCGCAGGTGGGCCGACGTCCTGATCGTGGCCCCGCTCGACGCCAACAGCCTGGCGAAGTTCGCCCTGGGGGTCTCGGATAATCTCCTGACCTGCATCTTCCGCGCATGGGATTTTGCCAGGCCAGTGTTCCTCGCGCCGGCCATGAATTCCCTCATGTGGCAGAGCCCCGTGACCTTACGCCACCTCCGCCAGTTGCTCGACGACCACTCGACCGACCCGGTCCCGACTGGCTGGACGCTCGACGATGCGGCGGACATGTTCGCTCGGTACGCCCCCCGCATCGTCTTGATCCCCCCACAAGCCAAGCGATTGGCGTGCGGCGACATCGGCATCGGCGCCATGGCCGAGGTCACCGCGGTCGCCGAGATCGTCCGGGCTTGGTCGGAACAAGCTGGCAGCGGCGACGGCGGTTGACATAATCCCGCACTCCAACCTGGTGCGAGTCCCGGTCCTCGTGCGCCAGCGGCAACATGCGGCCCTCGACGTTGGGATCTCGGGTGCCGTCACGGTTCCCTACCGGCTAGAAGACCCCCATCACCCCGTGAATCCCGCTCGCTGCCTGCGCGATGATCGCGCCAGTCACGCTCGTCGCCACGCAGGTGCTGACGAGGGGTCGAGATGCCGTCAGGCCAAGGGACGGTCCGCGCTCTCTGGGGCAATACGCCGAATATCTTCGTTTGCTGGCGCGCCTTCGATAATCGATGCCCGCTTACGCACGCGGCTCGATCCGTCGAATATGGTCCAACGAGCCTCATGACGCGGAGCGACACCCATACCCACGAAAATGCCGCAGGCATGCATGTCAGTTCGAGTCGCCCGAATTCTCAGAGGAACCGAAGAGCCCGATGTCCTCTTGCAATCCCTGGGAGCAAAAGAGTTTATGTCCGAATTCAACGCCTCTCCGCCACGCCGGGGCTTATGACCTACACTCACATATGGCGAGATCAGCCCGCGCGAGGTGTCCGGCGCTAATGGATGCGAACTTGCATCAAAGTTAGCAGACACTTAGCGTCATCCCGCGTGATGTGTGAAGGATGTCGAAGCCTCCTTGCATCCATCCCAGGCACGAGCCGCGGCAGTGGGGACGAGCGAAGCACAGGTCCGGCCGAGGTCGATGCTGGATCGCCTCGCATACGGCCGTGTTGCGGCGGAGGTCGAACGTTGTTTGGCATGGTGACTTACTGCGTGCAACAGTGGCGCGATGTAACAAGCATTGGAGACCCGCTTTGAAACGTCAGTTCCGTGGTTATGATTGCGGCTTTTTTTCCCGGTTGCCTCTTGACGGATCGGGGGGAGGACGCCTCTATTATTATGAATTCCAATAACATCCTCGGGACACTATCGAGTAGCCGATAGAATTCAGGGGATGACGAGGCCCGGAACCGGATGCAGCTCGAGTCCTTGAAGATCTTCTGCGACGTGGTGCGATGGTCCAGCTTCTCGCGGGGTGCCGCGGAGAACGGGATCTCGCAGTCGTCGGCCAGCCAGGCGGTGCACCAGTTGGAGGCGCGACTGGGGGTCAAGCTGATCGACCGCTCCAAGCGGCCGCTGGTGTTGACGCCTCGAGGGAAGGTGTACCACGAGGGCTGCAAGGACCTGGTCGAGAGATACATGGACCTGGAGAACCGGGTCAGGGCGCTGGAAGACGAGGACACGGTGGCGGGGACGGTCGGGGTGGCCGCGATCTACTCGGTGGGCCTCCACCACATGAGTCGATACATCAAGATCTTCGAGCAGCGCCACCCGCAGGCCAACGTCCACCTGGAGTATCTCCATCCCAGCCGGGTGCTGGAGCGGGTCACCGGCGGGGAGGCAGAGCTCGGTCTGCTATCATATCCACGCAAGTGGCCCGACTTGAACGTGCTCACCTGGCGCGAAGAACCGATGGTGGTGACTGTTCATCCGGGGCATCGCTTCGCGGGCAGGACGGCCGTCGGGGTCGCCGAGCTCGAGGGCGAGCCGTTCGTGGCCTTCGACCCCGATCTGTCGATCCGGCGAGCGATCGACCGCTACTTGAGACATCACTCGGTCCAGGTGGACGTGGTCCTGGAATTCGACAACATCGAGAACATCAAGCGCGCCATCGAGATCCCCTCCGGTATCTCGATCCTGCCCGAGCCATCACTGGCTCGCGAGGTTAAGGCAGGGACCCTGATGGCAGTCGCGATCGAAGGCGGCAGCCCCGACGATCGCCTCACCCGCCCGCTGGCGATCATCCATCGCCGGCACGGGAGCCTCGACCCGGCGACGGCCAAGTTCCTCGAGTTGTTGATGAGCCCCGAGATGAGGAGAGAAGTCGCCGACCTGCCCGACTCGGGCGTCCGGGTCGCCGCGACGACCTCACCCCGGGCGTAGCGAGACCGCGGCGGCTCGGCGACCGGGTGCTCGCGAGGCGGCCCGGACTCGCCAACGATGCCTCTTGGTCCGCCACCCAACACGACCCCTCGATCTTCCCCGATCCGTCCGCCCTCCCCGCGCCGGACGCGGGGCCTCCGCGATGACCGGGACCCGCTCGAGCGGGACGAGCTCACTAAGGAACGATGCCATGAGATCAGCGATACCGCCGGCCCAAGGACTTTACGACCCCGCCTCCGAGCACGATAGCTGCGGCGTTGGCTTCATCGTCGATCTCAAGGGACGGCGGTCGCATCAACTGGTGCGCGATGGCCTCACGGCGTTATTTAACCTCAATCATCGTGGCGCGTGTGGATGCGAGAATAATACGGGCGACGGCGCAGGCATTCTGATCCAGATCCCGCACGCGTTCCTCGCCGCCCGCTGCAAGCCGCTGGGTATCAATTTGCCCGAGCCCGAGCAATATGGCGTCGGTGCGTTCTTCACCTCCCCGGAGGAGGAGCCGCAGCGGTCCGGCATGGAGCTGTTCGAGCGGATCGTCGCCGACGAGGGGCAGGATTTCCTGGGATGGCGGCGGATCACCACCGACGCGTCCTCGCTGGGCGACGGAGCCCGGGCCGTCGAGCCGGTCATGTGGCACGCGTTCGTCAACCGGGCCGCGAACCTGGACGCCGACCGCTTCGAGCGCAAACTCTACGTCATCCGCAAGCGGTTCGAGAGCGAGGTCGAGACCTGGGGCCTCGATGATCACAAGTTCTTCTACTTCGCCAGCCTGTCCTGCCGCACCCTGGTCTACAAGGGCATGCTCACGACCGAGCAGCTCGCCCATTACTTCGATGATGACCTGGCCGATCCGCTCCTGGCCAGCGCCCTGTGCATGTTCCACTCGCGGTTCAGCACCAACACCTTCCCGAGCTGGCAGCTCGCGCATCCCTATCGGATGATCTCGCACAACGGAGAGATCAACACGCTGCGCGGGAACATCAACTGGATGCGGGCGCGCGAGGCGCTCTTCGCCTCCGACCTCTACGAGCCGGGCGACGTCGAGAAGATCAAGCCGATCATCCGCGAAGGCCTGAGCGACACGGCCTGCCTCGACAACGCCGTGGAGCTCCTGGTCCGGTCGGGCTACGGCCTGCCGCACGTCCTGATGATGCTCATCCCCGAGGCGTGGGAGAACCACGAGTCGATGAGCCAGGTCAAGAAGGACTTCTACAAGTATCATAGCTGCCTGATGGAGCCGTGGGACGGACCCGCGTCGGTGACCTTCACCGACGGCAAGTCCATCGGCGCCGTGCTCGACCGCAACGGGCTGCGGCCCAGCCGCTACATCGTCACCGACGACCACCGGGTGCTCATGGCCTCGGAGGTCGGCGCCCTGGAGATCGAACCGGAACGGATCGTCAAGAAGGGCCGGCTCGAGCCGGGCAAGATGTTCCTGGTCAACCTGGAGCGGGGACGCATCGTCGACGACGAGGAACTCAAGCACGAGATCGCCTCGGCCCGGCCCTACGGCCGGTGGCTGCGACAGTACATGGTCCCGCTGGCCGAGCTCCCCGCGGCCCCCGAGGTCCCCGGGCCGGACCCCGAGACCTTGCTGCACCGGCAGATGGCGTTCGGATTCACGCTCGAGGACTTCAAATACATCCTCGGCCCGATGGGCTCCGCCGGCAAGGAGGCGATCGGGTCGATGGGCACCGACACGCCGCTGGCCGTGCTCTCGGACCGGGCTCAGCCGCTGTTCAACTACTTCAAGCAGCTCTTCGCCCAGGTCACCAACCCCCCGCTCGATGCGATTCGCGAGGAGCTGGTCACCTCGGTCTTCACCGGCGCCGGCGGCGAGGGGAACCTGCTGGAGCCGAAGCCCGAGTCCTGCCACCAGATCGAACTGGAAATCCCCGTGCTGGACAACGACGAGGTGGCGCGGCTGAAGCTGCTGGAAGGCTGGCGCGGATTCAAGTCGACGACCGTGGCCATGCTGTTCGTGGCCGCCGAAGGCGAGCGCGGCCTGGAGAAGGCCCTGCACTCACTGATCGACCGTGCTTGCGCGGCCATCCAAGGCGGCGCCAACCTGATCGTCCTCTCCGACCGGGGCGTCAGCGCCGAGATGGCGCCGATCCCGTCGCTCCTGGCCTGCTCGGGCCTGCATCACGAGATGGTCCGCCGCGGGCTGCGCTCCCGGGCCGGCCTGGTCGTCGAGTGCGGCGACGCGCGCGAGGTGCATCACTTCGCGCTGCTCCTGGGCTACGGGGCGGGCTGCATCAATCCCTACGTCGCCTTCGAGACGCTCGACGAGATGATCGGCAGGGGGATGATCACCGGAATCGATCACCACGAGGCCGTCTATCGCTACCGCAAGGCGATCAAGAAGGGGGTCGTCAAGGTGATGTCCAAGATGGGCATCAGCACGATCCAGAGCTATCGCGGGGCGCAGATCTTCGAGGCCATCGGCCTGAACGAGGAGTTCGTCCGCAAGTACTTCGACAAGACGCCGTCGCGGGTCGGCGGGATCGGGCTGGAGGAGGTGGCCGCCGAGACGCTGTACCATCACCGCCGCGCGTACTCCAGCCGCGAAGTCCGGCCGGTCCAGCTCCTCGCGGGCGGCCAGTACCAGTGGCGCCGCGACGGCGAGTTCCACCTGTTCAACCCCGAGACGGTCTTCCGGCTTCAGCACGCGACCCAGTCGGGCCGGTACGAGATCTTCAAGAAGTACACCGGCGGCGTCGACGAGCAGACCGAGCGGCTCTGCACGCTCCGCGGCCTGTTCACCTTCCGTTTCGACAAATGCCAGCCCGTGCCGATCGAGGAAGTCGAGCCCGTCGAGTCGATCGTCAAGCGGTTCGCGACGGGTGCGATGAGCTACGGCTCGATCTCGGCCGAGGCGCACGAGACCCTGGCGATCGCCATGAACCGGCTGGGCGGCCGTTCCAACACCGGCGAGGGCGGCGAGGATCCGGAGCGGTTCAAGCCGCTGCCCAACGGCGACAGCCGCCGCAGCGCCATCAAGCAGGTCGCCTCGGGGCGGTTCGGCGTCACCAGCGAATACCTGGTCAACTCGGACGAGCTCCAGATCAAGATGGCGCAGGGCGCCAAGCCGGGCGAGGGCGGCCAGCTCCCCGGGCACAAGGTCTGGCCCTGGATCGCCAAGGTCCGGTACTCGACGCCGGGGGTCGGCCTGATCAGCCCGCCGCCGCACCACGACATCTACTCGATCGAAGACCTCGCCCAGTTGATCTATGACCTGAAGAACAGCAATCACCGGGCGCGGATCAGCGTCAAGCTCGTCGCCGAGATGGGCGTGGGGACCGTGGCGGCGGGCGTGGCCAAGGCGCACAGCGACGTCGTCCTGATCAGCGGCCACGACGGCGGCACCGGCGCCAGCCCGCTGACAGCACTGAAGCACGCCGGGGCCCCCTGGGAGCTCGGCCTGGCCGAGACGCAGCAGACCCTCGTCCTGAACAAGCTCCGGGATCGAATCATCGTCCAGACCGACGGCCAGCTCAAGACCGGGCGCGACGTGGTGATCGCGGCGCTGCTGGGTGCCGAGGAGTATGGATTCGCCACCGCCCCCCTGGTGGTCATGGGCTGCATCATGATGCGAGTGTGCCACCTGGACACCTGCCCGGTCGGGATCGCCACCCAGAACCCGAAGCTCAGGGAGAAGTTCAGCGGCCGCGCCGAGCACGTCGTCAACTTCTTCCGATTCATCGCCCACGAGGTGCGCGAGCTGATGGCGCAGCTCGGGTTCCGCACCATCGACGAGATGATCGGCCGAAGCGACCTGCTCGATATGCGCAAGGCCATCGACCATTACAAGGCTCGCGGGCTGGATTTCAGCAAGATCTTCTACCGGCCGGACGTCGGTGCGGACGTGGCGGTGCGGAAGGTGAAGGAGCAGGATCACGGCATCGAGCAGTCGCTCGACTGGATGAAGCTCTTGCCCGCCTGCCGGCCGGCGCTCGAGCGGGGCGAGCCGGTCTCGCTGGAACTGCCGATCCGCAACGTCAACCGCACGGTGGGCACGATCGTGGGGAGCGAACTGACCCGCCGCTTCGGCGCCGCCGGCCTGCCCGACGACACGATCCAGCTCCGGTTCCACGGTTCGGCCGGCCAGAGCTTCGGCGCCTTCGTCCCGCGGGGGATCACGCTCACGCTCGAGGGGGACTGCAACGACTACGTCGGCAAGGGGCTCTCCGGCGGCAAGATCATCGTCTTCCCGCCCCGGGCGTCGCGGTTCGTGGCCGAGGACAACGTGCTGATCGGCAACGTGGCCCTCTACGGCGCCACGGGAGGACAGGCGTTCTTCCGGGGGCGCGCCGGCGAGCGCTTCTGCGTGCGCAACAGCGGCGCACAGGCCGTCGTCGAGGGCACCGGCGATCACGGCTGCGAGTATATGACCGGCGGCGTCACCCTCGTCATCGGGCCGACCGGCCGCAACTTCGCCGCCGGCATGAGCGGCGGCGTGGCTTTCGTGTTCGACGAGGAGCAGGACTTCGCCCAGCGCTGCAACCTGGAGATGGTCGAGCTCGAGCCGATCGCCGAGCCGGAGGATATGGAGCTGGTCCGCGACCTGCTGATCCAGCATGCCGGCTACACCGGCAGCCAGGTGGCGGCGCGGCTGCTGGGGGATTGGGAATGGGCGCTCGGCCGGTTCGTCCGGGTGATGCCGGTCGATTATCGCCGCGTCCTGGATGCACAACGATTGGCCTCGCGGAACGGTTCGGCCCACTCCCGCGATCGGCTGGAAGAGATGGAGGTGTCGCGTGGGTAAGCCGACCGGATTCCTGGAGATCCCCCGCGAGATGCCGACGCGACGGCCCGTCTCGCAGCGGGTCTCCGACTACCTCGAGGTCTACAATCCGTTCCCCGATGAGAAGATGCGCGCGCAAGGCGCGAGGTGCATGGACTGCGGCATCCCGTTCTGCCACCAGGGCTGTCCCCTGGGCAACCTGATCCCCGACTGGAACGACCTGGTCTATCACAATCAGTGGCGGGAGGCGATCGATCGCCTGCACGCGACCAACAACTTCCCCGAGTTCACGGGCAAGCTCTGCCCCGCGCCCTGCGAGGCCTCGTGCGTGCTCGGGATCAACAGCGACCCGGTCACGATCAAGCAGATCGAGGCCGGCATCATCGATCGGGCCTGGGATGAAGGATGGGTCAACCCGCAGCCGCCAAAGGTCTTGACCGGTAAGACGGTGGCGATCATCGGCTCCGGGCCGGCGGGCCTGGCATGCGCCCAGCAACTCGCACGTGCGGGGCATACGGTCACCGTGTTCGAACGCGCCGACCGGATCGGTGGGCTGCTGCGCTACGGCATCCCCGACTTCAAGATGGAGAAGCGGTTCCTCGATCGCCGAATCTGGCAGATGGAGGCCGAGGGGGTCGTCTTCCGGCCGGGCACGAATGTGGGCGTCAACATCAATGCCGAGGCGATCCTCGAGCGGTTCGACGCCGTCTGCCTCTGCGGGGGCGCCGACCTTGCCGCGCGACCTGGCGATCGAAGGTCGTCAGCTCGCCGGGGTCCATTTCGCCATGGCATTCCTGACGAAGCAGAACAAGAGGGTCGCTGGGGACCCGATTCCCGAGAGCGAGTTCATCACCGCGCGTGACCGCGACGTCATCATCATCGGCGGCGGCGACACCGGAGCTGACTGCCTGGGCACGGTCCATCGCCAGGGCTGCCGGAGCGTTCACCAGTTCGAGATCGTGCCGCGGCCGCCCGATGCGCGCACGCCGGGGAACCCGTGGCCCCAGTGGTCCAACATCTTCCGGGTCTCCTCGGCGCACGAGGAGGGTGGCGCCCGCGAATACGCGATCAACACCCGGCGCTTCGTGGGCGACGAGCAAGGTCGAGTGGAGGCGCTGGAGACCGTACGCGTCGAGATGAAGCCGGATAACGGCCGGATGCGGTTCGTCGAGGTCCCCGGGACCGAGATGGTCTACGCGGCCCAGCTCGTACTTCTGGCCATGGGGTTCGCCGGGCCCGAGCGCAAGGGGCTGCTCGAGCAGTTCGGGGTCGAGCTGGACGGGTTCGGCAACGTCAGGGCCGATCCAGATCGGCGTACCAGCGTCGAGAAGGTCTTCACGGCCGGCGACATGGCCCGCGGCCAGAGCCTCATCGTCTGGGCGATCGCCGAGGGGCGGCATGCCGCCCACTCGATCGACGAGTATCTCATGGGCACGTCGGACCTGCCCCGGCCGTTCGATCACGGCAACGATGCGCGGCCGTTCCTGTGAGCCGGGCTGGTCGAGGTTGGACGTTGCCTTCCCTCCCTCACTTCGAAACGAGGTAACCGATGACGCGGCGTCGATCCGCGGGCCGGTTTGACCCCATCGCGATCATCACGATGGCGGGATGGTTGGCAATCGGGCTGGGCTCCCGCGGTGCGTCGGGCCAGACCCTCGCCAACCAGGTCATCAACAACTTCGAGATCGCGCCGGCCGGCTCGCTCGAGCGCCAGGTCCTCGACCGGCTGGCCGTGACCCAACAGTACAACCCCGGGGACTTGCCTCGCCTGGCACGGTTGACGGTCTTGGAATCGATCGCGATGTACGAGAACCTGCGGGCCGACCTTCGCCAGACGATGATGGGGGCCCGGCTCGAGGGAGAGATGTCAGTGGTCTGGGACTCGGCCGAGCTCTTCTACAACAGCGTCACGCCCGCGGATCCGACCGCCCTGGCGCGCGCCCGGCCGTTTCTTACGAACGTCGAGGCCGCCGTTGACCGCCTTGGGGACACATTGGGCAGCATGCCGGGGATATCGCCAGGCGCCGCCACTCATCTTCGGGATATCGCGCGCCTGCTCCCGGTGATGAACGCCGTGCTCGACGCGATGGAAACCGAGGCCGTGCCGGCTCCCCAGCCGATCGTTCCTGCTCTCGACGTCGCGGCCCTGCGCGAGCAGGTGAGGCTGCTGGTCGAGGACTTGCGCGCTGCAGCCCGTTCGCTCGGAGACCTGAAACCGGTCCCGGCCGGGCGCGATGCCTTGATCGCCGACCTCGAGCGCCTTGTTGACCTCGTGCAAGGCTTCGACGGGTTGCTGGCGGCGCGATCCTCCCCCGCGGAGATGGTCGAGTCGCTCCGGCTCTTGAGGAGCCACATGTGGCCCATCCAGGCCCGGTTTCTGCAACTTGCAAGGACCCCCGAACTGGCCGGCCGCTGGCGGCGAATCAGTCAGCGCATGAATGCCGTTTCGGACCGCCTAGACCGGCCGCGCGTGATCGTGCTGAAGCCATCGGTCGAAAAGGCGGCCGCGGGCGTCGATCGGCGGCTGCTGGCCCAGGCCGACCGCGCGGTCGCCGCGCTCGATGAGTTCCTGGCGACGATCTCCTCGAACGATGTGGCCGCCGGCGGCTCGCAGTTCCGGGAAGAGTTGGGCCAGCTCCGGCGCGGGTTGTTCCTCTTCCGCCAGCGCGTGGCCTCGGGAGAACCAGCCGATGTGCTCTCCCGATCGCTCCGCGAGATCGAGGAATCGACTCGGAGGGTCGGCGAACGCGCCCGAGCCGAGTCGCGGATTCTTCGCGGTCGGGTCCGTATTGACCCCCGCGGGCTCCAGGCGACGGAGCAGGCCGTAGGGAAGCTACGCTCGCTGAGTGGTTAGTGGTCAGTGATCACTGAAATGCGCACTCCTTCAAGCCGGCGGGATCATCGCTGAACAGCCCGGCGACTCCGATCTCGACCAGATGCCGCGCGAGGCGGCCGCCCACCTGGTGATTCACCGTGTAGACCAGCACGGGGATGTCTCGCTCGTGAAGGTCGCTGATGATGTCTCGCCGCAGCCAGCACGCCTCATGTCCGCGCCGATACGCGACGGACTCCGATCCCAGGGTCTCGGTCGAAACGTGAACCGAATCGGCCCCCACCATATCGATGGCATACTCGGCCAGGCGATGGATCGGAGCGGCGAGCAGGATGCCGAAGGCGCAGGAACAGCCGCGACGTGCCGCGGCGACGACATCGGTATGATCGAACGACGAGATCAGCACTCGTTCGGACGTGCCGCTCGCCTCCATGACCTCGAGCACACGATCGACCAGACCGGGCGGATGGTCCGGGAATGACTTGATCTCGACGTTCGCGAGCCAGTCCTGTTCCTTCGTGAAGATCAACGCCTCGTCCAGCGTCGGGATGACGACCGACCCCGAGCGAAAGTGCTCGACATCCGTTGTGCCGAGCCGGTCGAGCGTGGCGAAATCGCGGGCCGATCGGGGACCGCCGTTGCGATCGACGAACCACGAGCCGGCGTCGAGGGTCCGGACCTCGTCGAAGTCGAAGTCCGAGATCCGGTATCCGTCGCGGCCGCGCGGGTCGTTCGCGAAGCGGGTGGCGACGTCGGTCGTCCGCAGCAGCGACTCGTCATGGAGGACGATCGGGACGCCGTCCCTGGTCAACTGGACGTCGAACTCCCACGCGTCGGCGTCGGCCTCCCGGCCGAGGCGTGCGGCTTCGAGGGAGTTCTCAGGAGCGTGGAACGAATCGCCGCGATGGGCCACGATCAGGGGGCGATCCCGTTTGGACCTCACCAGCGCGAGGAAGCGATTCTCCGCTCGAGTCGGGGGTGATGCCACGGAACGCATCCTCGCCGGTCCTCGACACGCGGGACCGGCCGGCGCGGTGTTATCCGCACTGGCCGGCCTCGCGGGAAGACCGTGGTCTCATCTCATCAAGTCTCGGTCACTTGACGAAGAGCATCTCCTGGTAGGTCGGCAGTGGCCAGAGGTCGTCGGCGACGAGACCTTCGAGGCGGTCTCCTGCCGAGCGGACGGCGTTCATCGCGGGGATGATGGCGTCGCGCGCGTGCTTGGCGTGGGCCATCGAATCGCCCTCCCCCGATTCGTCCGTCGCCTCGGTCAGCCGGTCGGTGGCCTCCTGTAGGTCATCGATGGCCTTAACAAGCTCGCCGAGCAACGCCGCCTGCGCCTTGGGGACGACCGCGCCGGTGGCCTTGAGGTTGGCCACGGCCTCGGCGACCAGGGACTGGTAGCGAAGCGCCGCGGGCAGGATCATCCGGGTGGCGATCTGGCTGGTCAAGTGCGACTCGATGTTGATCGTCTTGCGGTAGCTCTCCAGGAAGATCTCGTAGCGCGAGTGGAGCTCCCGCTCGTTGAAGATCCCGTACCTGGTGAAGAGCTTGGCCGACTTGGCCGAGATCAGATCGGGGAGGCTGTCGATCGTGGTCCGGCGGTTGGGCAGGCCGCGGCGCTCAGCCTCAGCGTGCCAGGCCTCGCTGTAATTGTCGCCGTTGAAGATGACGTGCTTGGTCTCCTTGACGGCATTCTGGAGCAGGGCCTGGATCTCCGAGTTCAGGTCCTTCTTGGCGGTCACAGCCTGCTCGAGCTGGGTCGCGAACTCATCGAGGCTCTCTGCCACGATCGTGTTGAGGACGACTATCGGGCCGGCCACCGACTGGCTGGAGCCGACGGCGCGGAACTCGAACTTGTTGCCGGTGAACGCGAACGGGCTGGTGCGGTTGCGGTCGCCTGCGTCGCGCGGCAGGGTGGGCAGGACCGAGACGCCGATCTTCAGCTCGCCGCCGGTCTTCGCCGACTTGGCGCCACCCTTCTCGATCTGCTCGACGATGTCCTGGAGCATGTCGCCCAGGAACACCGAAATGATGGCTGGCGGGGCCTCGTTGGCGCCGAGGCGATGGTCGTTGTGAGCGTTGGCGACGGCCGCCCGCAGCAGGTCGCCGTGACGGGCGACGGCGCGGATGACCGCTACCAGGAAGATCAGGAACTGGGCGTTGTCGTGGGGTGTTTCGCCCGGCTTGAGCAGGTTGTTTCCGTTATCGTCGGCCAGCGACCAGTTCAGGTGCTTGCCCGACCCGTTGACGCCCGCGAACGGCTTCTCGTGCAGCAGGAGCTGGAGGCCATAACGGTCGGCCACGCGCTTCATCGTCTCCATGACCAGCATGTTGTGGTCGGTTGCGATGTTGGCATTCTCGAAGGTGACGGCGATCTCGTATTGCGCCGGCGAGACCTCGTTGTGCCGCGTTTTGACCGGTACGCCCAGCTTGTACAGCTCGGTCTCGGTTTCGAGCATGCAGGCCAGGACCCGCTCGGGGATCGCGCCGAAGTAGTGGTCCTCCATCTCCTGGCCCTTGGGCGGCCTGGCGCCGAAGAGGGTCCGGCCGGCGTTGATCAGGTCGGGCCGGGCGTAGTAGAAGTTCTTGTCGATGAGGAAGTATTCCTGCTCGGGGCCCGCGGTGCTGTAGACGCGGGAGGCGTCCGAGCCGAACAGCCGCAGCACCCGCACCGCCTGCTTCGACAGCGCCTCCATCGAGCGGAGCAGGGGGGTCTTCTTGTCCAGGGCCTCACCGGTCCAGGAGCAGAACGCCGTCGGGATGCAGAGCGTGGTCCCGTTGGGGTTCTCGAGGATGAACGCCGGGCTGGTCGGGTCCCAGGCGGTGTAGCCGCGGGCCTCGAAGGTGCTGCGAATGCCGCCGGAGGGGAAGCTCGAGGCGTCGGGCTCGCCGCGGACCAGCTCCTTCCCGCTGAATTCGGCGATGGCCGTGCCCGCTTCGGTCGGCACCAGGAACGAGTCGTGCTTCTCGGCCGTGAGCCCGGTCATCGGCTGGAACCAGTGGGTGTAATGCGTCGCGCCGCGCTCCATCGCCCATTCGCGCATCGTCGCGGCCACGACGTCGGCGATCGTGGGATCGAGCGGGGCGCCCTTCTTGACCGTGTTGCGCAGCGCCTTGTAGACGTTCTCAGGCAGTCGCGACTTCATCACTTCGTCGGAGAAGACATTGATACCGAAGAGCTGGCGGATCGACTGGGTCGTCCGTGGGGCGCGACGCCCGTTGACCGGCCATGAGGTGATGGCGCCGACAGCGCCTTCGAAGGCCCGGGATTCTCGCATGATCGATCTCCGTCAGACGTATCAGGATGATGTAATGGCTGTGGTGGCTTCGCGACAGGCCGGTGCCCTCGCGGGGAACCCGGGCTGGGAGCGATCGAGCGGGGACTCGAGAATCTGCGTGACTTCGCCGGCCGGCCGCGCCTCCTCGCGGGGCACGGGCCGGAGCCCGGGCCCGGCGAATCCGCCGAGTGCCGGTCGATCCGGAACGCCGCGCCCTCAGCCCGACACCCCGAATGCGGCGACCTGGGCCGACCCGGAGAAATGCCGGGTGTGCTCATTCGGTGGTGTGGGATTGGTGAGGGCATGGCTCGCGACCTGTTCGGTGCGCCGCAACACCCCGGAGTCGTTGGTGGTTCGTCCCTGGCGATGGTCCGATCACACATGAAATTCGGGGGCGGGCACGATCCGATCGCATCAGCGCGGGAGAGACGCCGATCCTGATTTCGCCGACGGAAGCCGCACCCATTCCGCGTGCGGCCTCAAAGTCTCATTCTCATTGGAGCCCGGAGTATAACGCAATGCCGGGCACGCCGCCAGTCCTCAGTCGGTTGATTGGATGAAGGGCTCGTGGCGTGTCGGACTTCGCGGGTCAATCCGCTCGAGCCCGGAGATTCACTTCTTCCCCGCGTGGGCATCCAGTTTGGCGAGGAACTTCTTGGGGTCGGCCTTGATGTCCTTCTCGCAGTTCTCGCAGCAGAGAAAGACCGTGCGCCCTTCCACGCTGATCTTGTGCGGCTTACCCATCTCGCCGAGATGCTCGTCGCTCACGGGGCAGAGGGCTTGCTTCAGCGCCAATTCCTGATCGGCCGCGGGCAACTGCTTGATGGTGGCGATCTCGTCCGCCGTCAGCTTGGCCGCGGCGGTGTCGCCCTTGCCCTCCGTCTTGGGACCCTCGAGCTTCGGCTGATCGCCGGCCTTCTTGGCATCCTCGGGCGGAGGAGGCGGGGGCTGCATCTCCTTGGAAGCCGCTTCCTTGGATGGCTCGCCCTTGGCCGCCGGGTTGGCGATCCTTCGCTCGCCGCCCGGCGCGCCCTTGGTCGAGGGCACGTTCGTCGAGGGGGATTCGTCTCCGCCGGTGCAACCCGCGACGACGCCGAGCATCACCACCGCCCAGGCGGACCTACGGATCAAGTACATGGCGACTCTTGTCTCCGTTCGGGGAATCAATCCGGATGGTAACGGCGCAAACGCCAAGCGCCACGGAATCCTGCGTCATTCTAACCCGGTTCGCGGGATGACGCCAAGTCATCGGTGGCGCGGGCCGCCCGAAGGCCTATGCCGCCGTCAGGTCGACGACGAGCGAGAGAGGTCGGCCACCGACCCATCGGGAATGCCCTTGTAGAAACGCCGGTTGTCCAGCGCGAAGATCCGGTCGGTGAAGCCGTCGGCGGTCTGCGACGTCAGCCGTTCGCGGGCGACCGAGTTCATCTTGGCATCGAGTTCGTCGATGAATGAGACCAGGAGGGCCTCCATGGTCTGGGGCAGCACCGGCGAGCCGAACTCGCGCCGCCCATGATGGGCCAGGATGGCGTGTTCGAGCAGCAGGAGCGTCTCCTCCGGGAACCCATCGATCCGAGCGGCGGCGTCCCGGATCATGTCCCGACCCATGAGGATATGTCCGATCAGGCAGCCTTCCTTGGTGTACTTCGCCTCCACCGGGTGATACTCGAGCTCGCGCAACTTGCCGATGTCATGCAGGATCGTGGCCGCGATGACCACCTCCCGATTGAACGGGGGATTCAACTGGTCGTAGTACTTCGCGTAGTGGTCCGCCAGGAAGCTGGCGATGCGCGTCATGCTCCAGACGTGCTCGAGCAGGCCCCCGGTATAGCTGTGGTGGATCCCCTGGGCGGCGGGCATCTTCTTGAACAAGGCCAGATGCTGCTCGAGGATATCCTCCACCAGCCGCCTGAGCTGGGGCTGATCGATGCAGCGCTCGATCACGTCATGAAGCTTCCTCAGGAGGTCATCGGCCGGGTAGCGACTGCTCTCATAGAGATCGGTGAAGTCGAAACCGTCCCGGGTATCATCGTCGGTCGCCGGGCGGATTCCCAGGAGATCCACCTGCATCCCATACCGGATGTCGAACTTGCCGCGGACCTGGAGGCGATAGGGCGTCCCTTCGGTCCAGGACTCGGCTTCTTTGAGGAACCGGCTATCCGACCAGAGCGGGGCTTCCACCGTCGATCGCTTGTCGCGGAAGACGCATCTCATGTACGGCTGATTCGACTTGGTCATGCCCTTCGTCTTACGCACCAGCGCCGCGTAGCAAACGGCCTCCTGGCCGTCGACCAGGTCCGACAGCTTGATCACCACCGTCTCGGTTAATTTCATCTGACTTTGCCTTTCCCCCGCACCCAATCGGCCGGCCGTTGCCCGATCCACCCCCTTCAGTTTACAACACGCTCAATCGCCCCGGGCCTTCAGTAACCGCCGAGATGGCTCATTCCTGCTCATTGGAATACCATGGTCGTTTGTTCCATACAAGTGGGGGACGTCGGACGTCTGCCATTTCCAGTGCACTAACTATAATTCTGATCACTATTGCTCGTTTGAATCGAGGGACGATGCCGATGAACCTTACGGTTGGCCGATTTCGGCCGGCAGCCCAGACGCTTGGCGTGCTCGAACCCGCGTCATCCATCGCCGAATTGGCGGCCACGCGCTGGGACGCCATCGTCGTGGGGGCCGGTCACAATGGTCTGACCTGCGCGGCCTACCTGGCGCGGGCGGGCCGGCGAGTCCTCGTTCTGGAAGCTCGTGAGCGGGTCGGGGGCGCGTGCACTCTGCGGGAGGTCTGGCCGGGGACTCGCTTCTCGCCGTGCGCGTACCTGGCTGGATTACTCCACCCGCTGGTGATCCGGGAGCTGGGCATGGCCGAACATGGCTTTCGCTGGACGCCCGCGACGGCCGGGCTCTTCGTCCCGTTCGAGGATGGGACCAGCGTGCAACTCTGGGACGACGACCGGTTGTGCGAGGAGGAGATCACCCGGTTCGCGCCGGACGACCTCACGGGATGGCGCGCGTTCAGCGACGTGAAACGCCGCCTGAGGGACGCGCTGCGGCCCGAGGGCGCCGGCGATCTATGGGTCGGCCGGGCGCCGTCCCGCGGCGAAATCGAGCGCCGGCTGGCGGGGGACACCGAGGCCCTGCGCGTGCTGTTCGACTGGTCGATGGTCGAGTACGTCGAGCACTATTTCGACGACGAGCGGCTGCAGTCCGCCTATCTCGGCCAGGGGGTGATCGGCACGTTCGCCAGCCCGCACGATCCCGGGACGGCGTCGGTCCATTTTCATCATCAGTCCGGGCGACTGGGCGGAATGCCCGGGATGTGGGGATATGTCGACGGAGGGATGGGCACGGTCTCGTTCATCCTGTGCGACATCGCCCGCGAATCCGGCGCGGTCGTAATAACGGGGGTGCCGGTGGCGCGGATCATCCCCGGGGTTGGGGTGGAGCTCGAAGGAGGCGAGCGCATCGAGTCGGCCTGCGTGGTGTCGAACGCCGACCCGCGGACCACGCTCCGCCTGCTGGGCGACGCAGCCGATCCGGCGTGGTGCGCGCGGGTTGATGAAATCCCCCAGGTCGGTTGCACCGTCAAGCTGAACGTCACCCTGAGCGAGTTGCCGAGCTTCTCGGCGCGGCCGGGGACGAAGATGCCTCACCACCTCGGCCAGATCAATACTCCGCTGACCAAAAGCGATTGGCAAGCGGCATACGAACGGCGCGCGCGGGAGAATTACCGGACCGGCTCTGGACCGAGCTGTATTTCCAGACGGCGTACGATCCGAGCGTCGCCCCCGAGGGCATTCATACAATGAGCGTCTTCGCGCAGTATGTGCCACCGACGTTCGCCCGCGGCGACTGGTACTCGCGCCGCGACGACGTGAAGGACCTCGCCTTGCGTTCGATCGCTCGATACTGCGAGAACATCCCGCAGGCGGTCCTGGATGTCCAGGTGCTCGGCCCTCCCGACATCGAGCGCGAGGTCGGCCTGGTCGGCGGCCACATCTTCCAGGGGGAGTGCCTGCCGCCGTACATGTGGGACCGGCGGCTCACGCCCCGAACGCCCATGCCCGGCGTGTTCCTCTGCGGCGCCTGCACTCATCCCGGCGGCAGCGTCATCGCCATCAACGGGCGCAATGCCGCGATGGAGATCCTGGCGTAGGGTGGGCTGTGCCCACCAGGGGCGGAGCCTGGAATCGGTGGGCAGAGCCCACCCTACAGATCCTCGCCCGGGTGCCAGGATGCGCCGCCGGCGCGTTTCTTCAGGACCTCCTCGCGGCGGTCGGGCGGGGCGGTCAGCACCTCGACCGTCTCGAAGATGCCCGTGCCCCAGAGGCCGACCTGCTTCCGCTGGTCGAGTGAGTTCAGCGTGGACTCGAAGACGGCCCGGGCCTTCTCGAGGTTGACCAGGGACCAGGCGATCAGCCACGGCTCGCAGGTGCTCCATTCGGAAGCCGGGTCGACCCCGGCTCGTGATTCCAACTGCTCCAGCACCGTCCGGGCCGCAGAGGGGTCGATCAGGGCCAGGGAGACCGTCGAGACCGCGATGGCGCGAACCAGCCTGGTCCGCTCACTGGACGCGTTGCGGCCGTCGGTGGGTCGGGCCGCGATCACCCGCATGATGACGCTCTGCATGTCGGGATAGCCGATCCGGCGCGCAGAGGGCGACATGGGCGGCCCCCGCCATCTCGCCGCCCGACCAGGCCGAACGGTTGGCCCAGTCCCGCCGGTCGATCATCATGCCCAAGGCCCGGTCGATCAGCGCGTTGGCCCGCGCCCGGTCGCGCGGCGCCAGCGCCACCGCCAGCCAGCGGAATGCCTCGGCCTGCCATTTGGTGGCGGGGTCGCGCTTCATTTCCTCGATGATCCTGATCGCCTCGTCGGGATGGTCGCGGCCGATCTGATAGGCGATTGCCGTCCGGGCGATCTAGTGGAAGAACGCATTGCCGCCCACCGTTTCGACGATTTCCAAGGCCCGCTCCGTATCGGTCGTCGCGATCGCGGCGGCGATCCGCGCGAGGTTCCGGGGGCCCTCCTGGCGCTCGGTCTTGATCGGTTTGACGAGTGCGAGCGCCCGATCGACGTCGTACGGGGCCAGGATGCCCGAGACCAGCGCCCGGTAATAGCTCGCGCGGTTCACAATGGGGAGGCCCGCGGCGTCTCGCGCCGCCTCCTCGATCAGCTTGCGGCCGACGTCCACCCGAGCTAGCTTGACCAGGACCGCGCCAGCCCTGGCCATAGCGAGGGCCCGGTCGGGCTGATTCAACCCGCGGGCCTGGACCGCCGCCTCTTCGGCGAACCGGAGCGCCTTCGCCGGATCCGTCTCCGCGAACCGATCGGCCAGCTCCTGCACGGCCGTCTGGCTATGCGAATCGGGTTTCTGGTTGAGCAGGCCCAAGGCCCGTTCGGCGTCGGTCTCGGCCAGCTTGCGGGCCTCGACCAATCGCACGTCATCGTCGTAGCGATGGCCCTTCTCGGTCGACCACTGCATGGCGAGGTCCGGATCGATTTCGGCCATGGCCCGGATGCACGAGAACGCCCCGTTGTTGTCCGCATTCGAGCCGTACCTCTGCCAGATGCGAATCAGGATCTGCTTGGCGAAGGTGCGTTGCTCCTCGTGCGTGGCCGTCTTGCCCGGCTTCCACGCGGGGGGCGGCTCCGTGGTCTTGAGCAGCGTGATGGCGATGCCTCCGGCGTTGCCCTCGTTCCTGACGCCAGTGAACCGGTATCCGTCCTTGCTGACGAAGACGAACCGGGTTCCCGGGAGCATCCCTTCGAGACGGAACCGGCCCCGCGAATCGGTGGTCCTGGCGACCGGCTCGGGAGCGTCGCCGCGGTTGAACACAGCCGCGCCAGCGATCGGACGTCCGTCAGAGCCGACCACCCTGCCGGCGAGATAGGCGTCGGTGTTGATCTGCACGATCTTGCCGAGGTCGTGGGTCTCGCCGGCCGTGCCGGTCACCTTGGACGACTCGCCCTTGTTGTGTCCCCTGGCCTCGACCACGACGTTGTAACGGTCCCCCGGCCAGAGGCGGCGGAAGACGAACAGGCCGTTCTCGCCGGTGATGTACGTCTCCAGCGGGGTACTGGCCGCCATCATCCGCCGGCCATTCTTTTCAGGGGGGCACCAGTGCGTCCACCAGAGCGTAACCTTCGCGCCGGCGATTCGCTGGCCGCCGCTGTCGGTCACCAGGCCGCGAATCCGGACGACGTACTTCGGGTCCACCGTGAGCCTGACCTTGCCCTGCATCGCCCGGACCACGACCGTGCCGTTGGTCGTCGCATCGCCGGACCGGACCCAGAATCCCACATTGTCGTCGGGCTTGAACTGTTCGAGTCGGAACGTCCCGTCGGGCCTCGACCGCATCGAGTCCCCATGACGCGACCAACGCCGCTCGGGCGTGCACAGGAAGTAAATCTCGGCCGACGGGACCGGGTGGTCCGACTGATCGACGACGATGCCGTCGAGCGCGTTCGCGTGCGAGAGCGTCAAATCGGGAACGTTCCGGTCGGCCTTGACCTCCATGTTCGGGTATTCTTCCGGGAGGGGGCCGAGATAGGACTCCGGCAGCCCCTCGGCCTCGATGTGGATCGTGCCGGGCTGCGCCAGTACGGAGAACCGGCCTTCGGCATCCGTCCGGCCATAGCGCCCTTCCCGGCGGTACACGTGCTCGTTGTGATAGCAGGCCACGGCGATGTCCGGGACGCCCTTGCCGGTCTGGGCGTCGATGACCCGGCCAGTGATAGTCAAGAGCCGCTCGAGCGGGACCTCGACCGTGGCCACTCCATTCGGGGCGACCTCGATGCCTCCGACGGTCTTCGCGAGGAACGGGCTGTCCTTTTCGGAGGAGGCGTCAACCTGGTAACGGCCCGGAGGGAGTCCGTCGAACTGGAACGAGCCATCCTTGCCCGCCTCGATGCCGTCGTTGTAGCGGAGCGTGACGGGGCTTACCGCCGACTTGCCCCGCGGGCCATCTTACCGCACGTACGCCCTCATCTGCCCGGAGAACCCGCGTCCATCCGTCGGCTTGAGCCGGCCCGTGATGCGTCCGAGTCGATGATCGAGCGTGACGACGGCAGGGTGGTTCGTATTCCAGGAGATCCGGGTCGTACCGCGGCCCTGAACCGTGATCTTGGCCTCCACCAGTGATCCCTGAGGGATACCCTCGAGTGCGAACGTGCCATCCGCGGCCGTCGTCGTCTGGTACGGAGCCGACGTTTCGGGGACCAGTCCCATCAATTCGCTGAAGCCCAGCTCGCTCGGCTTCCAGAACTCATCGGCCGCGATGGTCGCTCCGTCGATCGGGCGGCCGTCATGATCGGTCACTCGGCCCCGGACCTCGCCCACCGACAGGAGCTCGATCTCGCCACCCTGCTCGACGAGTCGCTCGCGCCGGTAGTTCGTCAACCAGCCGACCCGGCCGTCGCCGGCACGGGCAAACACACCCAATCGTTCCTCACCGAACTCTTTCGCGGCCTTGTGCGCCAGGCAGCCGGCAGGACGTAGCGGCCCGGACGGACGGTCGTCGCCACGGCGACCATCACCGGCTCGACCACGCGGCCGCCGATCGCCCAGACCTGGACGTCGGCCACGGCCTTCCCGTCCTTGTCGACGACCCTTCCGGCCAGGTCATCCGGTCCGACTCTCGAAGGATCGGCGATCGCGGGAGCGACCGCCGGAGCGGGCCATGCGAGTACGACGGCCGCGAACGCCACGGAGGCCGTCAGGAAAGCGGCGACGAGCACGGTCAACCTCGCGAGGAACATCATCTTGATCACCATTTCCGCCAGCGATGAGACGGTCTGTGAGATGGTTCCGCCTGCCCCTCCTCTCGACGCATGGCCGAAGGCGGCCCGGACGGTCGGCACCATCAGCCGTTCGGGGACCACCGATTCGAATGACGGCGGAGACAGCCCGGCGATCGGACCGACGCTAAGAGTCACGGCGCGCCGGAGCAACCGCTCGTGGAGGAGCTTCCGTCCCCGCGCCAGGTGGGTGGAGAGCGTTCCCTCGGGGATGCCGAGCTGCTCGGCCGCCTCGCGCCGCGACTTGCCTTCGAGTTCGCAGGCGACCAGCGCGCACCGATAACGCTCCGGCAGACGGCTCAACTCCTCGTCCAGCAAAGGGAGGAGGTCGTCGCGGTCTTCCGGCGGCTCCGATTCTGCCTTGTTAGATTCCATCAGCCGCCTCTCGATGGCGCACTCGCGCGCGGTCCGGCGCCGGGCCTCCTTGGCGGTCCGGACCGCAACACCGTAGAGCCAGTTCGCCAGTTGTTCTCGCCGGCCAATCGAGGCGGCCCGGCGAGCGAGGACGAGGAACGTCGCCTGGAAGGCGTCCTCGGCATCATGCGACCGCGCCAGCATTCGGCGACAGACGCCCAGGACTCTGGGCCCGTGGAGATGAATCAGGCTCGCGAACGCATCCTCGGCGTCGTTTCCACCACGGGCGAGGAACCGATCGAGCAATTGCGAGTCCGTCAGGCCGCTCAGCGTGCCGACGCTGTAGAGCGTGCTGACATCCCGAAGCACACCCCTGGCCGCTCCCCTGTCCATTTCGGATGGCCCTCCCGCATTCCGCGTCCGCCCCGCCGTCAGGATACTGACCATTCGAGGGCGGCGCGTTCAAGAATCGGGAGGAATCGGGAGAATCGACACCGACGATCTCGGCGGCCCGATCTCGAGGCATCAGGGCCCCTCGCCCGGCCGCCAGGATCCGCCGCCGGATCGGCTGTGGAGGACGGCCTCGCGGCGGTCAGGCGGGGCGGTCACCAGCTCGACCGTCTCGAAGAAGCCGGCGCCCCACAAGTCGCGTCGCTTTTCCCGTTCGAACGCGGCCAGCTCGGCCTCGAAGATGGACTGCGCCTTCTGGAGGTCGACCAGGGCCCAGGCCATCAGCCATGGCTGGCGGGCTTGCGGGAGGGACGCGGGATCGAGCCCGGGCCGCTCCTCGATCTGTTCAAGCACGGTCCTGGCCGCACCGGGATCGCTGAGCGCCAGGTGGGCCGCTGCGGTCGCCATGCCCTGCACGAAGCCGGCTCGATTACCGGCCAACTGCCCTAACCCGCCGGACCGAGCGGCCATGACCCGCATGATTGCGCCCTCCATGTCGGGGTAGCCGATCCGACGCGCGCAGATGGCGACGCGTGCCGCCACGGTCATCTCGTCGCCGGACCGCATCCAATCCTGGTCGTCGATCATCATGGCCAGGGCCCTGTCGATCAGCGCGTTGGCCCGCGCCCGGTCGCGCGGAGCCAGGGCCACCGCCAGCCAGCCGAACGCCCCGGCCCGCCACTGCGAATCCCATCGATCCCGTTTGATGCCCTCGATGATCTTGATCGCCTCATCGGGGTGATCGGCGCCGATCGTATAGGCGATGGCTGTCCGGGTCCGTTCGCGGTCGGACCCGAGGCCGTCCACCGTTTCGACCAGGGCGATCGCACGGGGCGTGTCGGTCCTGGCGATTGCGGCGGCGATCGCGGCGTGGTTGGACTTCCACCAATCCGGGTTCTTGACCTTGAACGGCTCGATGATCGCAAGCGCACGCTCCACGTCGTAAGGCGCCAGGATCTGGGCGGCCCGCGAGCGGCAAACGCCCGCCCAATTCGCCGCGGGGAGCTGCGCCGCATCCCGCGCCGCGTCGTCGATCAGCTTCCGGCCGACATCCGCGCGGCCCAGCCTCACCAGCACCGCGCCGGCCCGCGCCATCGCCAGGGTCCGGTCGGGCTGGTTCAACCCCCGCGACTGGCCCGCCGCCTCTTCCGCGAAGCGATGCGCCTTCCTCGGATCGGACTCCGCGAACCGCTCGGCCAGCGTTTGCAGGACGGCCTGGCTCTGGGAATCCGCCCTCTGATTCAGTAGAGCCAGCGCACGCGTCGCGTCGGTCTCGGCCAGCGTCCGGGCCTGGGCGTGCCGGACCTGGTTGTCGAAGGCGTGGCCCTTGTCGGCCGACCACTGTATCGCCAGGTCCGGATCGATCTCGGCCATGTGCCCGACGCACGCGAACAAGCCGTTGTTCTCCGCGTCCGCGTTGTACTGCTCCCAGAGTCGAATCAAAACCTGCCGGGCGAAGGCACGCTGCTGGTCGTACGTCGGTCCGTCGCCTGGCTTCCACGCCGGTGGCGGCTCGTCGGGCTTGAGCAAGGTGATGGTCAAGCCGTCCGTGTCGTCCTGGACCCTGACGCCGGTGAAGCGATATCCGTCCTTGCGAGCGAAGGCATACCTCGTTCCCGGGAAGATCCCTTCCAGCCGGAACCGGCCTTCGGCATCGGTGGACGTCGCCATGGGACGGGGGCCGTCGCCGCGGTTGAACACGGCCGCGCCGACGATGGGCCGGCCGTCGGAGTCGACCACCCGGCCCCCGAGGTAGCCATCGATCTTGCCGAGGATGATCTTGCCCAGGTCGTGGGTTTCGCCGGTTCTTCCCGTCACTTTGGGCCCCTCGACCTCGCCATGACCCCTGGCCCCGACCTCGACATGGTAGGACAGGTCCGGCCAGAGGCCCCGGAAGAGGAACCAGCCATTCTCGCGGGTCGTGGTGGATTCCAGTACGGAGATGGGGCCGAGGCCCCTCCTTCTCAACTCACCCGGGTCGCTGGCGTACCTTCGAAACCACCAGAGAGTGACCTTGGCTCCCGGGATCCCTTACCCCGACCGTCGGTCACCAGGCCGCGGATTCGGACCGTGTACTTCGGATCGATCGTGAGCGTGACCTTGCCTTTCAGCTCCCGTGGCCGGACCACGACGGATCCGTTGGTCGTCGCATCGCCGGCGCGGGCCCAGAGCGACACCTTGTCGTCGGGGTCGACCTGATCGAAGTGAAACGCGCCATCGGGTCCGGTTCGCAACGGCTCCGGGTAACGAACTCTCGGGCGGTCCGGCGCGAGCAGGAACACCTCGGCCCCCGCGGCCGGTTGTCCCGAAGTGGTGACCACAATGCCGTCGATCACCGTCGCGGGGACGAACTTGAGGTCGGGCCAGGTCTGATCGGCCTTCACCTCGAGCATGGGGTAATCGCCGTCATCGGGCCCCAGATAGGTGCTGGGCACCTGGGTCGGCTGGATCGCGATCTTTCCCGGTCGAGCCGGAATCCGGTAACGCCCGTCGGCGTCCGTCGTGGCCTCGCCCACCATCATGTTCCTGCCCTCTTCGCGCCCGACCGCCCAAAGCCCGAGTCCGGCGATGCCCTTGCCCGTCCGGGCGTCCACGACCCGCCCGCTGATCATGGGCATGCGCTGGAGTGGGATCTCGAGCGGCGCAACGGCGCCGGGGCCGACCTCGACCTCGCTCTGCGGTTTGGTGGCGACGAGACCGTCCCGATCGAAAGAGCCTCCGACCAGGTATCGGCCCGGCGGCAATCCGTCGAACACGAACGCGCCGTCTTTGTCCGCCGAAGCGTTCCGGCTATACCACAACTCAAACCGTTCGGGAGGGGAATGGTCGGGCCGTGGGGAGCGGCCGAGCCAGAGGGGGAGCCCGGGCGCGAGACCGCGCGCGTCGGGCGGCTTGAGCCGGCCGCTGATCCGCCCCAGACGGCCGTCGAGGGCGATCGTCACCGCCTGGCTCGTGTCCCAGTGGACGGTCGGCGAGCCGAAGGCAGGCGCCGCCAAGATGGCCGTGATCGTGGCACCATGAGGGATGCCCTTGAGCACGAACGAGCCGTCCGTCGCTGTCGTCGTCCGGAATAAGGCCGCCGGTTCGAGGCTGAGCCAGATACCGTCGGCCCTGGATCGCGCGATGACCTGCGGCGTGATCTCGATGCCGGCGATGGGCCTGGCATTCTGGTCGGTGAGCCGGCCGCGGACGTCGCCGACCGCGTGGACCTCGATCTCCGCGCCTTTCCCGTCGGCACTGTTGTACCAGACCGGATGCTGCCAGCCGACCGAGCCATCCCGGCCGCGGACGAAGAGCCCGAAGTTGTCGGCGCCCTGCTGGCGCCGCCGGGCTTGTGCCCACGGCACCACGAAGCGGCCCTGAACGTCGGTCGTGGTCTTCGCCACCGTCTTTGGTGTCCACGAGGGGCCGTCCATTGCCCAGATATCGACGCCGGCCACACCGGCGCCGGTCTTGTCCACGACCCGGCCGGGCAGGTCTTCCGGCCCGGGCTCGCGAGGGACGGCAGCCTGGGGTGCGGCAGCGGTCGCGGGCCGTACCACCATGACGACCGAGAGTGCACCCACCGTGCCTGCCACGAGAGCCGCGACGATCAGAGTCAGCCGTGCGAGGAACATCATCTTGAGCACCCTTTCCGCCAGCGATGAGACGGCCGAAGAGACGACCGCCGTGGCACCCGACGAAGGAGCCACGGCAGCCCGGACTGTCGGTCCGATCAGCCGCTCGGGGATCGTGAGTTCAACGACCGGCCGCAAGATTCCCGCGATCGGGCCGACGCCGAGATCCACGCCGCGCCGCCGCAAGCGCTCGCGCAGCAGCTTCCTTCCCCGCGCCAGGTGGGTGGAGAGCGTGCCCTCGGGAATACCCAGTTCCCCGGCTGCCTCGCGCCGCGACTTCCCTTCCAGCTCGCAGGCCACCAGCGCAGATCGGTAACGACCGGGCAGTCGATACAACTCCTCGTCCAGCAGAGGGATCAGGTCGTCCCGATCCTCCATCGTTTCCGACTCGAGCTTGGACACTTCCATCAGTCGCCTTTCAGCCGAGCGCACCCGCGCAGACCGGCGCCGGGCGTCCTTGGCGATCCGGACAGCGACGCCATAGAGCCAGCTCGCCAATCGTTCCCGCCGGCCGATCGACGCGGCCCGCCTTGCCAGCACCAGGAATGTGGCCTGGAAGGCGTCCTCCGCGTCGTGCGAGGCCAGCAACATGCGGCGGCAGACACCGAGCACGGTCGGCCCGTGGCGATGGACCAGGGCCGCGAACGCGTCCTCGGCGTCCTCTCCCGGCGCGCGAGGAACCGCTCGAGCAACTCGGCGTCGGTCAATCCGCTCAGCGTGCCGAGGGCGTAGAGAGTCCTGAAGTCGCGAAGGACATTCCTGGTCGATCCCCTGTCCATCCGGATGGTCCTCCCCGGTCCGCCGCCCGACCCACCCTGAAGATACTTGTCACCAGCGGGGCGGCGCGTTCAGGAATCGGGAGGACCCGAGGAATCAGACGACATGCCGGAAGTATTCGAGGCTGTGCTTCAGGCCCTCGGAGCGGTCGACGGTCGGATCCCAGCCCAGTAGCTCGCGGGCGCGGGTGATGTCGGGCTTGCGCCGTTTCGGATCGTCCTGGGGAAGTTCCTTATAGATGATCGTGCTCTCGGTGCCCTCGACGAGGGCGATGATCTCCTGGGCGAGTTGCAGGACGGTGATCTCGGCGGGATTTCCGAGGTTCACCGGCTCGGAGAAGTCGACATTGAGAAGCCGGTAGATGCCCTCGACCAGGTCGCTGACGTAGCAGAAGCTCCGCGTCTGGTCGCCGCGGCCGTAGACGGTGATCGGCTCGCCGCGCAGGGCCTGACCCATGAAGTTGGGCAGGACGCGGCCGTCGTCGAGCCTCATCCGCGGGCCATAGGTGTTGAAGATCCGGACGATCCGCGTCTTCACCCCGTGGTAACGGTGGTAGGCCATCGTAATGGCCTCGGCGAACCGCTTGGCCTCGTCGTAGCAGCCGCGGGGACCGATCGGATTGACATGGCCCCAGTAATCCTCGCGCTGCGGGTGCACCTCGGGATCGCCGTAGACCTCCGACGTACTGGCCAGCAGGAACCGCGCGTCCTTCGCCTTGGCGAGCCCGAGCGCGTTGTGCGTTCCCAGTGATCCGACCTTCAGCGTGGGGATCGGGTGCGTCAGATAATCGACGGGGCTGGCCGGGCTGGCAAAATGGAGCACGTTATCCACGGCCCCGTCGATCTCGATCGGCTCGGAGACGTTGTGCTCGACGAACTGGAACCGTGAGTTGCCGATAAGGTGTTCGAGGTTCCGCCGGTTGCCCGTCAGCAGGTTGTCCACGCAGATGACTTGGTGGCCCTCGCCGAGGAACCGCTCGCAGAGATGCGACCCGATAAATCCTGCCCCCCCGGTGATGACCGTTCTCAAAGCAAATGCTCCTCGCGCCGGGACCGAAGTCGTTCTGATTCCGGGGATTCCACTTCCCGCAGCAACCACGATACAATCTTCCTGTATCAGTTGGCAATCGGGACGGGCTGACGGAGCCATTAATGGATGAAACATGGCGATAGGGATGCACTCGCGATCTCACACGTGGCACTCGGCTTGCCTTGATCGCGCGGCGTCCTTGAACTAATATTCTGTGACGTGAGACGCGTCGGCCCGCGAGGGCGTCGGAAGACTTTGGGTCGGATGGTCGTTGCGCACCGATCCACGACTGGAGGGTGCGCTCGTTGTTTCGGGAATGACCGACCTGATCGTCGGCCCAGGCTTTTTTTGCGGGCTGAGAGATGCGGCTTCTCTGGCATGAAGCTGGAGAAGCGAGCTTTCCGCGGCGCCAGCGTCGCGGCCCCATTGCAGGAAGGGTCCTAGATGCCTTCGAAAGACCGCCCCGCTGTCGCTGGGGCCACAGGGAAACTCAGCCTGATCCTGCCGTTGCCGCGGGGGCTTTCGCTGGATCAGCGGATGCTCGCGGAGTATCGGCGCCTGCTCGAAGGAGAAGGGGGATACCGATCGGTCGAAGTTATCATCTGCGGGCCCGAGGCCGAGTCATCGGCGGTCGGCCGGTTTGACGGTGCGGACGGGCCGACCCAGAGTGGCGTCAAGCTGTTGAGGATTGAGAGCAGCGATTGGAGCGAGCGGGCTCGGGCGGGGCTCGCCATCGCGACCGGCGATCATCTGATGGTGCTTGACGTGGAGCGCCACTACGGGCCGGAGTCGCTGCTCAGCGTCCTCGAGCCGGTTTCCTCCGGCGATTCCGAGCTCGCGGTGGCCGTGCCGCCTCGAGGTCGCATCGCTCGACCCGACCTGGCGGTGCTCCAGGGCGGC
The DNA here is from genome assembly GCA_963815795.1 of uncultured Planctomycetota bacterium. Lineage (GTDB taxonomy): Bacteria > Planctomycetota > Planctomycetia > Isosphaerales > Isosphaeraceae > JAKAUH01. The sequence goes on from CAWFIC010000019.1 coordinate 2,041,216, forward strand.
ATGGGGCTGGCGAGTCGCATGGTGCTCGGGTCGTCGGACGTGTTCTCGGGACTGTTCGTACTCCGGAGATCCCTTTGGGAGCGGGGTGGCCGGGTGCTGGCGGCAAGCGGATCGAGTCTCGTCCTCGAGCTGCTGCTCCGGAGGCCGTCCCGATGTGCGGATGTGTCGGTCCCGGTCGGTCCGCAGTTCCGACGACAACGGTTCCAGATCCATGATTTGCGTCCACTCAAGCATGTCCTCGATGGCCGATACGGCAGCTTCTCCCGGCTGATCCAGTTCTGCTGCGTCGGCGCATCAGGGATGGTCGTTGACCTCTCTTTCTACGCGCTCTTTCAATGGCTCCTCTTGTTCACCCCGTTAGCCGCCGCCGGCTCGCCACGAGTCGGATTCTCCTGGAACTTGGCGATCGCGGGGGCCCTCTCGATCTCGATCGCGCTGGTCTGGAACTTCACACTCAATCGCCGGTTGACGTTCAACGACGCGCGGGGGGGCTCGTGGGGCCGTCAGTTTGTAGCCTATGCCCTGAGCAACTTCTTGGCGATCGCCCTGAGCTTCACGCTCCGGCTGGTCCTTCCGAGTTACGTCACGTTCTTCGGCCAGCATCGGCTGGCGGCGGCGGTGGTCGGGATCGTCGCGGCGACGGGCGTCAGCTTCTCGATGTCGCGCTGGATCGTCTTCACGCGCCGGCCGGGGCCGATGCGTCCGGCCCACGCGACCGCCCAGGCCCATGTCAGCGCGGATTCAGCCCTGGCCTGATGACCTTCGGGCGGAGTCCGGCTCGGCCACATCGCGACGAAACCGGGGCAAACTGGCCGCCGTGGCGATCAGGGCGATCGCGGGAAGGATCGGGGCGCGCATCCGCAGATCGGTCCAGAATACGGCGTGAACGAGCGTCAATCCCAGCACGACCATCGGGGCGGCGACCCTCGGCCAGGACCAGAGCGATCGTGTGAACAGGCCAAGCCCGAGCGCGATCCACAGGGGCACCGTCCAGGCCCTGGTGGCCCATCGCGCGAGGGTCGGGTACACCGAAGCCGCCGGGGCCAGGTTCCAGAAATGAACCAGACGGGCCAGGCTGGCCCGCGCGAAGTCGCGCGGATGTTGTTTCGCCAGCCGCCAGACAGTCGTCTGGAGGTAGCGATCGGCCTGGTGCTCGGTCATGCCGCTCGTCTCACGGTTCACCGAGTCGAACCAGCGCAACTGGTCCTCGCCCGTCCAGACCCGGCCGGGCGGCCCATCGAGGACTTCCCGGTAGTACACCGGGTTGTTGGCCAGCGCCAAAGTGTAACCGCCGTGGGTCGTCGTCCAGATCGGATCCCCGAGGACGAACAGATTGCGGATCATCCAGGGCAGAAGGACCAGCGCGATCGTTAACGTGAGCACGGCCGCCCGCCCGATCCGCGCCCGGAGGAAGCCCGGGGGAGCGACCAGTGCGGCCAGGATGGTCAGGGCGGCTCCCGCCAGGAGGCTGGGACGGCAGAGAGCGGCCAGACCGAATCCGAGGCCGCCCGACAGGAGGCCTCGCTGGCCTCCGCGAGCCAGCCCTGCGAGGGCCGCGGCGACAAGGAACGCGGCTGGAGTCTCGGTCATCACCGAGCGGCTCTGCCACGCGAGGACAGGATCGCAGGCCGTGATGAGGGCGGCCGCCAGGGTCCGGCGACGCGAACAGCCGAACCCGGTGGCAGCCGCCGCTGTCATCCAGACGGTTCCGGCCCCGAGGCCCAGATGCAAGAGCGCGATGCCCCAAGGTTCCCACTGGCCGAGGCGGACAGCCGGGACCAGGATCAGCGGATAGAGCGGGGGGCGATAGGCCGTCGGGCGTCCTTTGAACACGAAACCATGGCCCGATGCCAGCGACCGGGCCATGGGGAGATAATTGTCCGGGTCGTCAAACGCCCCCGAACCGCGAACCATCAACCCCGCCCTGAGCACGACCGCGAGGATCATGATCCAGGCGAGGGGGTGGGATCGGAGGCGAAAAGTCATCGGTTGGTGGGTCCCAGGCGAGGCGACGCCTCGACATGTCGTCCTCCAGGCGACGACCTTGACCGGACTCATTTATAATGGCTTGCCCTTTTCCAGCCGACAAGCACCGCCAGCGAGAAACCCCGATGGAACGCCGACCGACCCTCTTTTCCTTGACCGGCATGCACGATTCGGGCTTGCGAATGCTCCGCGAGGCGGGCACGCTGCGTATGGCCAGCGCGCTCGATCCGGCGACGCTGCGACGCGAGGTCGTGGGGGCCGACGCTCTGATCATCCGTACGGGTGGCGTGGTGGATGCGGCACTCCTCGATGCGGGACGGGGCCTCAAGGTCGTGGGCCGGCACGGCGTGGGTTACGACCAGATCGATGTCGAGGCCGCGACCGCGCGCGGTGTGCAGGTCGTTTACACGCCCGGAGCCAACACGCAGAGCGTTGCCGAGCACACGTTTGCGCTCATGATCGGCCTGTCCAAGCATTTCCCCAGGATGACCGCGGCCGTGGTCGCCTACGACTATCACGCCCGGACCAGCATCACCGGACGGGACATCGCCGGCAAGTCCATCGGCATCGTCGGCTTCGGGAGGATCGGTCGGCGGGTCGGCGAGATCGCCCACCTGGGATTCGGGATGAACGTGCTGTACAACGACATCGTCCCCGCGCCGGAGGAGGTCGAGCTGCGCTGCAACGCGCGGCGCGTCGAGTTGGCGGAGCTGCTGTCAGCCTCCGACTACGTCACCCTGCATGTCCCCCTTGACGCCGGCACCCGCAGCCTGATCAATCGACAGAGCCTGGCCCTGATGCGCGCGGACGCCATCCTGATCAACACCTGCCGGGGGCCGGTTGTCGATGAAGCCGCGGTCGCGGAGGCCCTCGACGCCGGCCTGCTCTGGGGTTACGGGGCCGATGTCTTCACGGTCGAGCCACCGACACCCGGTCATCCCCTGATCGGACGGGCTGACGTCCTGCTCACTCCCCACAGTGCGGCCCAGACCGAGGAATCGCTGCGGAACATGGCGACCACGATCGCCGAGGAAGTGCTGGCCGTGCTGGACGGGGTGGTGCCGAGGTACCCGGTCAACGACCCGCTGAAGGTCGAACAAATGCGTCGCCAGCTCGGGCTGGAGCCGCTCTACCGGCGTAGTCGGTGAGTCGCCTCGCCGTTGACTGGTTCCGTGAGGGTCATGAATTCACCAATTCCAACCCGGCCTCTTCCGCCCGGAGTTGCTCCTCTAGCTCCTGGATCGAAGACCAGGGGAAAACGGGGGAAGCCGGGGGCGAGGAGAGAGGCGGGTAGGGTTTCCCCCACGCCCTCGTGTCGCCCCCCCACGACTGTAAGTAACTATCCCATAGACGGTTGAAGTGTTGATAAGTGAACCCGTGCTTCCTGGCGAGAGTGGTGGCATAGCCGACTTCAGTATCCACCATCTCGGTATAGAAGCGGTCAAGGAAATCCCGCTGGAGACTGGTCAGTGTGATCATTGTTAAGGCTCAAAATCGTAGTTGGCGTACTGGGAACCCTCGGTGGTCTTCCAGTAGTCCTCAAGAGAACAAGCGGCCCACCCGGCCCATGATTCCGCCTTCTTCCGGGATCTCTTCACCAGCTTGGCCGTATCGGGGGCCACTCCCGTCACTACGTGACTGGGAATCAGGATAAAGGCCCCGCATTCCGGACAATCCACCCCCGCTTGACCTTTATCCACCAACGCACGATTTTCATCACTCAACCACTCGGCGTGCCAATCGTGAACCAACTTTCCACAAGCGGGATTGGGACACGGCTTGAGTGGTGGCATGGCCGTCCGGGTCCATTCCTTCGTTCATCAGCCGTGAAACCAGCCCGCATCGATCCGCCCTCCTATCACGGGCGGCTACTGGCTTGCACTCGACGGACGGCCGGTGCTCTGGGGAGCCGAACCGGCCTGGGCGACCTTCGTCCCGCTCCCTGGGTATGCCTTCTCGAGGGCCTTGCTCAGGAACTCGACGAAATTCGGCGCCTCGATCAGCCCATTGGCCGCGCCGAGCATCTCGCCGGACGGCGAGAGGATGATGTACATCGGGTTGGCGGGATCCTTCGTGTGCTTGAGCAGCAGCTCGGCGTTCCTGGTGCCTATCTCTTCACGCTGTTCCGGGGTGATGGAGGCGATCGGGGGGAAGTCCGTGTAGAGCTGGACAGTAACGAATTTCTTGAGCTGCGCCACGACTTCGGGCTTGGGGAAGACCCCATTTTCCATGGCCCGACAATTCGAGCAATTGACGCCGGTGAAGTCGATGAGGATCGGCTTGTTCTCCTTCGAGGCCCGTTCGAGTGCCTGCGCGTAACTCATGCCCCACTGGACGCCGTGAAAGCTCTTCTGCTCGCGTTCGGCCTGGTCTGGGTCCGTGGATGTCGCCTTCATGGCGCCCGCTTCGGCCCCGCCGGCCGTGAGTTGGACGGATGAGCCGAGCTCGCTCACGTCCGGCGGAAAGAGGCCGACGAAGAGCCGGGTCCAGACGCGGCTCTGTGGCGGATGACCGACGAGCGCCGGCGCGAGGAAGAGGCCCAATGCGAGGAACAGGGCACCGCAGATGAGACGCCCCGGGCCGACCTTGACGTCGTCATGGTCGTGGTCGGTGCGGAACATACCCAGCAGGTAGAAGCCGCACACGAACGCGAGGACAACCCAGCTCGTCAGGATGACGGTCGCGTCGACCCAGGCGTCCTCCGGCGTATGGAACGCGAGTTCCGCCGTGTTGATGAACTTGAGCGCGGCGCCAATCTCGACCAGGCCGCCGACCACCTTGACCGCATTCATCCAGTCGCCGCTCCGGGGCATCTTCGAGATCAGGTTCGGCGAGAGTGCGAGCAAGAAGAACGGCAGCGCCAGCACGGCCGCGAACGTCGCCAGCCCGATGATCGGATAGAAGAAACTGCCGCTCGCCGCCATCACCAGCAAGCCGCCGACGACCGGGAACGTGCAGGTGAACGAAGTAATGGTCAAGGTCAGCGCCATGAAGATGACGCCCACCAGTCCGCCGCGCCCTTCTCCCTTGGCGGAAGCGTTCAGCAGGAAGCTGGGGAGCCGGATCTCGAAGAGCCCCAGCAGGCTGAGGCCAAACAGGATGAAGAGCCCCGCGACGGCGAAGTTCAGCCAGGGATTGTTCGCCAGCCGGGGCAGGGCCGTCGCCGAGAAGAAGAACGAGCAGAAGACGCCGACCGCCGTGAAGATCCCGATGATCGACAGGCAGTACGTGATGGCCAGGCTCGTCGCCCGGGCCCGTCCGCCCTGACCCTGTCCCTGCTTGACGAAGAAGTTGACGGTGATCGGGACCATCGGCCAGACGCAGGGCATCACCAGCGCAAACAGGCCGCCGAGCGCCGAGGCGATGAGGAACGGGATCAGCCCCTGCCGGGCCAGAGTCGCGATCTCGCTCGAGGCCGCGGACGAGGAAGAGTCTCCACTCGACCGTGTGCTCGATGAAGCCGTAGACGACTGGACCGCAGGAGTCTCAGGGGCCGGGGTCACGGCCGTCGTATCCTCCTTTGCGATTCCGGACTGAGAGGGCGCCGTGCCCGCGTTGTTGGAATTCGTCTTCTCGGGCGCCGATGCCGCTTGCTTGGGGGCGGGCTCTGGAGATTTCGAGGCCCCATCGCCGGGTCGGACCGTCAACGTCACGGCGGGCAGCGTCCAGCGAGTCGGCGGGCTGCAACTCACGTCGTTGCAAATCATGTAGCCGGCCTGGACGCGCACCGTCTTCTTGCCCGAGGGGGTATCAGGAGGGACCTTTAGCTTGACGGTCCAGGTCACCTCGTCCTCGTAGTATTCGACAAGCAAGTTGGAAAAGTTCACGTCCTTGTGCTGGATCGGTTCCTTCGAAGCGGACCAGTCCCCTTGCACCTCGAGGCCGTCGGTATCGAAGAGATCGAAACTCGTCAGGATCGGTCCCTCGCCGCCGGGCGTCTTGCTGTACTTGTAAATATGATAGCCGGGGTCGAGCTTGGCGGTCACCTTGAGGGTCACGGTGTCGCCGGGCTTCGCCTCGGCCGGCTCGATGGACGCGGTCAACTCGGCGTGCTCGGGCTTCAGCCGGGGATTCGTGTCCTTCTTCTTGGGGGCCGGGGGATCGGCCATCGCCGATCGGACCGGGAGCAGGAGCGACCCGGCGGAGAGGACAAGGAGGGTCAGGACCAGCGAGCCTGCCGCAGCCGGCCAGCGAGGATGAGCTCGACGCATGATTGTGTTCCCGTGGGCCAGGACGTCTCCCGATCCGATCGAATTCGAGACGGCTTCCGCCTGCGCAGACAATGACTCACGTCCCTCGAAAGTTCGGGTTCTTCCTCATTCTAGCCGCCGGACCATGGCGGGACAACGCGCGGGGCCGATCGGCGAGTGTGTGCGACCGCGGGATCCGGTTCGGATTGACCGGGGACTCGAACTTTCCTAGGATTCGTCGCCGTGATGGGGATTCCCGCATCGTCGCCGCACGTCCTGGCTGTCCCGGAATCTCGTGATCTTCCAAGGATATCGGGCCAATTGCGGCCCCGTTCTGGCCGTGCGGGACCTTGTCGATGCGTAAAGTTCTATCGGGGCTGGTTCCGCTGGCCGCGTTCATCGTGGCCGCGTGGCTGATCTCCCTGGATCGACAAGGACGACTGGTCTGGGATCATTGGGATGAAGTCAAGCGGGGGGTCCTGTACCGCAGCGGGCAGCTCTCGTCGGAGCAGCTCACACAGGCCGTCCAGCGATACAACATCCGAACCATCATCAACTTGCAGTGGCCGGGCGAGGAGATGAAGTCGGAACGCGGCCTGGCCGGCCGGCTCGGCGTCAACTTCGTCAATCTGCCGATGCCGGGTGACGGACTGGGCGAGGAATGGCAGTTCCGCGAGATCCTCAAGATCCTCGACGACCCCAATCGACAGCCGGCGCTGGTTCACTGCGCACGGGGGACGTGCCGGACCGGCGCCGCGGTCGCGTTTTATCGGTACGAGCGCGACGGATGGACCCCCGAAGATGTCGCGTCGGAGCTGCGTCGCCAGACGTACCACTACGGCCTGGTCCCGGGTTACATCTACGCTATGGTGAAGGCCAAACCGTCCACCACGCTGCTGCGGTCGGAGATGCTCTTCGACCGCAATCTGCCGACGGAAGCGCCCCGCAAGGAGGCGGTGCATGGAGAGTGACCCCGCCGGGACGGCACCGACGAAACCGCTTCGAGTCCGCATGACGCGCGTTCGACCGAGCCGTCGGCAGGCCCCTAGGGCTGTCCGATGAGACCGTGGTCGGCCTTTCGTTCGCGGTGCTGGCTCTCGGCTTCGTGATCCTCGGGGCCGCGGGATTGGATCTTGGTCCGGAAGAGGCCCGCCTGGGCCTGGCGGCGGGAGGGTCGGTCGGGCCGCTGGGACAGGTTTTCGGCTACTGGGCTCCCGACCTCTGGCCCGGTGAGGCGCTGCCCAGCATCGCCCTGGCCGGCCTCGGTTCGGCCACCCGTGCTGCCTCGGCCGTTGTCCGGTGGCCGGCGGCATTCGCGGTCATCTTCGCCGGCTGGCTCCTCGTCCGGGGCCTGAACCGGGTCCTCGGTTACCGCGCCGCGATCTGGGCGGGTCTCTGCTGGTTCGGCTGCCTGGCCGTCATCGATCGTTCGGCCGGTGCCGGACTGGACCTCATTGTCGGTCCGGGCGGGGCGAGAATCGACATGATTCTCGGCGTGGCGACGCTCGCGGCCATCGAGCGGTTGCTATCGAGGAGCGCGGACTGGATCGCGGGAGTCTGGGCCGCGCTGGCGTTCCTGTGCGGTGGCTGGCCGCCGCTCGTGCTGATTGGGCTGACGATCATCGTCATCGGACGTCCCGGCTCCTATTTCTCGGCGAAGCTCGTGCTGCCGCCGCTCGTGACGGCCGTCGGCTGGTCGATGGTCGCCATCCGGGCCGTTTCCACCGAAGCGTGGGCCTCGGCGCTGACGATGCCGCTGACCCGGGGCATCGACGCGGCCCTGCCGCTGGGCGTCGTGCTGCTCGGACTACCGTGGACGCCATTTGCCATCATCGCTTTGAGCCGTTCGACGCGGGACACCTGGCCGGACCCAGCCGGGTCGTGGGTCAAGGGCTGGCTGCAGGCTGCGCTCGCGTGCGCCATCGCGGGGACGGCGGTGCCCGGCCTGGGGATGGCCGCACGGGTCGTCGTGCTGGCCGGACTGCTCGTCGCCGCGGCGGCCTGCCTCGATTCGGCCTGGAGACGAGGTTATTCGGCCGTCCCACGCCGGGTCTTCCTGGCCGCTTTGTCGGTCATCCTGGTTCTCTGGCTGATCTCGATGACGTATGGGTCGTTCGTCTGGATCTTGACCATGCCGTTTTACCGGACGATCGGGATCGTCATGGCGGTCCTGGTGCTCACCGCCGCGGTCCTGGGCTGGTCGGCGCTCGGCACCGACAACGCCCGGCGGGGCCTCGTCACTCTCGTTCTCCTATCTATCGGGCTGAAACTGGTCCATTGGGGCTTTTACTCCCCCGAGTGGAACTACCGCTGTAGTCAGGGGCCGTGGGGGCGAGCGATCGGCCAGTGGATCCCGCGCAAATGGCCGGTCTACACCTTCCTCGACTGGCCGCCCGACCTGGCCTTCTACGTCGGCCGGCCGATTCGGCAGTTGCCTAGCCCGCGCTTCCTGAATTACCTGCCGGGCCGTGAATCCCGCTTCGTCCTGCTTCGAGAGTCCGAATTCGAACATTGGCCGGAGCACGCCCCTCCCCTGACGACCGTCACCCGCTTGCAGGATCAGTATGGGGACGCGCGCATTCTTGCCCGCACCCCAGGTCTCTTTCCCGCCACCGGACCGAGCGCCTCGCTCCTTCCCACAAGTCAGAGTCCAGCCGCGCCCCTCGCCTCCGCCGAATGACGCCTACTACTATGAGGTAGAACGCTCGTGGTTGCGGAACGACTCCGAACAGCGTGCATTCACGCGCTCGAACTTCTCCGCGATGGAGTTTGTCACGACCTCTCACAGGAGTCGTATGGTCTTGTATAAGATGGTGTGCGCACACGTCGCGGCGTGCGGCCATCCGACCACCCGACGAGATCCCGACGTCAGAAAAAGAACGCGATTCGGTCGGGGCGCTCTCATCTTGATCTCGCGTTAGCGGAGCTCTTCCAAGATAGACTGGCGGTCGGGCCGGGGTAACAGATCGGGATCGCGACCTGGATTGGACCATTAGATACGAGCGACTCGCGCGGCTTTTGGGACCCGGCGGCGCCCGCAAAAGCGCACGCCGAACGGTTCTGGAGCACGAGGAGACCATCTCGATGCTCGGCAAGTTGAAGGAAATCTTCGCGCCGGCGTCTTCAGCCCAAGGCGGCGTGCGCCGGCGTCGCGTCAATCTCCAGAGACGATTCACGATCATCTCCGAGACGGCGCGGGGCAGTATGTCGCGGGTGTATCGCGCGCTCGATAACGAGACAGGCCGCACCGTCTGCCTGAAGGTCCAGAATCGCGAGAAGAATCTCGCCGCCGCCGCCCGGACATCGGGCCAGGAGCCGCGACCGCTCGAGGGAGAAATGGCGATCCAACTGGTGCATCCGCACGTGGTGCGCACCTTCGAGTTCGGCGACTCGAACCAGGGCGAGCACTATCTCGTGATGGAATATGTGGACGGGGTGAGCTTTCAGTACGTCCGCGAGACGCGGTCGGCCCGCACGGCGGCAAAGGTCGAATTGCTGGCGCAGGCCGCCGAGGGGCTCTCCGCCCTCCACGCCTCCGGATTCATCCACCACGATATCAACCCGAGGAACTTCCTGGTCAACCGCGAGCAGCAGGTCAAGCTCATCGATTTCGGACTCGCGGTACCCAACACGCCCGCATTTCGCCGCCCCGGCAATCGTACCGGTACCCTGCAATACATGGCTCCGGAACTCTTGCGTCGCGAGCCGATCGACGAGCGGATCGACATCTTCGCCTTCGGGGTGCTGGCCTTCGAGTTCCTCACCGATCGCCTCCCCTACGATGCGAGGAATAACACGACGCTGATGCTCCAGCGGATCAACACCGAACCACTCGATCCCGCCGTCGTGAAGCCCAAGCTCTCGGGCGAGGTCTGCGAGATCCTCCGGAAGCTGACCGCACGGCGGAAGGAGCAGCGGTGGGAGACGATGAGCACGCTGCCCGAGGCCCTGCGCAGCGTCCCGGCCAAGCGACAGCGGGCGTGATCACAAAGTGGCCAGTGGCAAGATAGGGGAAGACGGGGGTTACTTGCCACTTGCCGCTTGCCACTATGAACGGGTGGCACGGATGACGCGCGGATGCTGGGCGTGATCGTGGATCGTCGGCGCCAGGCGCAGACCGCTTTGGGCCTCGATGAAGGCGCGGACGGGCTTCTCTTGCGCCGTGCCGATCTCGAGGATCAGGTGACCTCCCGGCCTCAGCAGCGAGATGGACTGTTCGATCAGCCCCCGGACCATGTCGAGGCCGTCGGGTCCGCCGTCCAGGGCCAGGCGCGGCTCGTAATCCCGGACGCCGGGTTCCAGCCGCGCAATCTCGGCCGTCGGAATGTAGGGCGGGTTCGACATCACGACATCGAAGGGTCCCTCGTCGATGACAGGGCCTAGCCGGTCGCCGAGCCGTAAATCGATGCGGTCGGACACTCCGTGCTGTGCGGCATTCTTGCGCCGACGGCGAGGGCCGCCTCACTGACATCGATCGACACGAACCGCGCGCCGGGGTTGCGGTGCGCCGAGGCGATCGCCAGGCAGCCGGAACCGGTGCCCACGTCCACGGCCCGGGTCGATTCGAGGCCCTTGGTCAGGGCCAGGAACTCCACGACGACGAATTCCGACTCGGGGCGCGGGATGAGCACCGCCGGCGATACCTGGAAGGACAACGAGTAGAACTCCTTGCGGCCGACCAGATACGCGACGGGCGCACCCTCGGAGCGCCGCCGCACCAGATCGCGAAACCGGCCGCGCTGCGCCTCCGACACGTCGTCGTTGAAGTGTGTGTAAAGCTGGACACGTTGCCACTCGAGCACGTGGGCCAGCATGACCTCCGCATCGAGGCGCGGGCTCTCCGATCCGCGTCGCTTGAGGAAATCCGTGGTCCAGGTTAGCAGCCGACCGATGGTCCAGGCGTCCTCCGGGCTGCCGCTCGGTCCCGGACTCGCCGGTTGAGGTGATGTCTGCTCCCTGGGCGCCTCTTCGGGACTCTTCATGACGGATTCCAGATTCAAGATTCCGGATTTGAGATGACCAAGCTGCGGAATCCAGGACCTCTCCACTCCAGGACCGAGCAGTCGAGGACCGATCCACTCAGGCCAGATCGCCAAGCTGCTCGCGCCGATCGTGATCGATCAGGGCGTCCGTGAGGGGGAGCATGTTGCCTTGCATGACCTGGTCGAGGTTGTACAGGGTCAGGCCGATCCGATGATCGGTCACCCGATTCTGGGGGAAGTTGTAGGTCCGGATCTTCTGCGAGCGGTCGCCGGAGCCGATCATAGCCCTGCGCGTCTGGTCGCGCTCGGAACGGGCGCTCTCGCGGATCTGCTCATAGAGTCGGCTGCGGAGGATTCGCATGGCCTTGGATTTGTTCTTGTGCTGGCTTCGCTCGTCGCGGCAGTTGACGACAAGGCCGGTCGCCAGATGAGTGATGCGCACGCCGCTCTCGGTCTTGTTCTGGTGCTGGCCGCCCGGCCCGCCCGACCGCATCACGTCGATCAGCAGGTCCTCCGGGCGGATCACGACGTCAACCTCCTCGGGCTCGGGGAGCACCGCGACGGTGGCCGTCGACGTATGGATTCGTCCCTGGGCCTCGGTCTCCGGGACCCGCTGCACGCGATGGACCCCACCCTCGAACTGGAGATGGCGGAATGATCCCTGCCCCGCCACGCTGAAGGACACCTCGCGAAATCCGCCCAGCTCGGTCGGCTCGAGGTCCAGCGTCTCGAACTTCCAGCCCCGCTCCTCCGCGAACCTGCGGTACATCTCGAAGAGGTCCCGGGCGAAGAGGGCGGCCTCGTCACCCCCGGATGCCATGCGGATCTCCATGATGAGAGCCGCATGGCCCGTGCCGGCGCTGCGATCGTAGAGCAGGTCGCGAAGCTCGTCACCCACCTCGTGCTGCCGGGCGCGCAAACCGTCGAGCTCGGCCTGGGCGTAGGACCGCATCTCGGGGTCGGATTCGACGGCGCAGAGGTGCTCGGCCTCCGCGATCTGGCGGCCGAGCCCCAGGTAGCGGCCGTAAGGGATCGCGATCTTGGCCAGCGCACCGCGTTCCTTGGCCAGCGTCGAGACGCGGCCCGGGTCTGATGTCACCTCGGGGTCGAGCAGCAATCGGTCGATCTCCAGGAATCGGTGATAATCGGCCTGGAGCTTCTCGAACACGTCGGGATCCTCGGGAAAACGGCAAGACGCCGGATGAGTATTGAGAAAGACGAGGAGAAACCGGCGCGACGGTCCGATCACATGGGCCCGTCCAGTCGCTTCGCTGCATGATTCGTGGAGATTCGTGTTATTCGTGGTTTCGCATCTCTTGATCGGGGTCCACGGTGCACCAAAGCGATCGGCGCAACGGAACGGCCCGGCGGCGGACTTCAGTCGTCCGCCAACGGGCCGTCATCGCGATCGGTGGTCATCCGGCTAAGCCTTGCCGGCAGGGGCCTCGGCGGGGGCCGCCGCCTTCTTGCCCTTGCCATAGGTCCCCTGGAACTTCTTGTTGAACTTGTCAACCCGGCCCGCGGCATCGACGAACTTCACCGAGCCGGTGAAGTACGGATGGCACTTGGAGCAGACCTCGACCATGATCTTGGGCTTGGTGCTCCGCGTCTTGAACGTATTCCCGCAGCCGCAGGTGACCACGCAGTCTTGATACTTAGGATGAATGCCGTCTTTCATGTTTCCATCTCTTCCATCACTTTGCGTCGAGCAGATTGGCGACGGCCTTCTCCACCTCGTCGTAAGTGAACTGGTTGTTCGGATCGTCCATCGTGAACCGCTTCACCTCCTTGCCGTCGGGCCCGAAGATGAATACGGCCGGGATGCCGTTGATGTTCAGTTTATCAAATCCCTCGCCGAAGTTCTCGTCCAGAAGGACGTTCGTGAACGTCGCGTTCTTCTGCTTGAGGAACCGCTCGGCCTCGGCCACGGCGGCCTTGTCGGTCGGATCGTCCAGGGACAGGGAGATGATGGCCAGTCCCTTGGGGGCGAACCTCTTGTTCATCGCGACGACGTGAGGGAAGTTCTCCTTGCACGGGCCGCACGTGGTGGACCAGGCATCGACCATGGTGTACTTGGCGTGGGGATTGGCCAGTCGCTTCTGGAGCTGGCTCCAGTTGAGGCGCTCCAGCTTGACCTCGCCGCCAGCCCCGTTGTCTTCGGCCAGGCTGGAGCCGACGAAGGCCGCACCGATCAGGATCGCAATCGAGCACGCCCAGCAGGATAAGACCTTCATCGCTGAGACCTCAAGAACTCACGGGTAAGAGGAAAGCGAGCCCTCCGGCAGGGAACTCGACGGTCCGGATGAAAAGGCAGCCGCACCCTCGCGGGTGCGGCCGGGTTTCTTCACAGGGTCAGCCGGCACACCGCGGACCGAACGGCCCGCGACTGGCCGGAAAGCGCGGATGAGAGCCCGCGGTCACTTCGAGTAGCCGATACCACAGCCGACGGCCCGCGTCTCCTCGGTCGGGGGGCTTTCGCCCTTCAGCAGGGCATCGACCGCCTCGCGGAGGTAGTTCTTGGTGGCCTTCGCCTCATTCGAGTTGTTGTCCATCGCGCCGGTGTAGCGGATCTTCCGCTCCTTGTCGAGCACGAAGAACTGCGGGGTGTTGGTCGCGCCATAGGCCTTGCCGGCCGCCTGGGTCTCGTCATAGGCATAGACGTAGTTCGACTTGTGCTCCTTCATGTAGTCCTTGATTCCGGGAATCTTGTCGATGCCCTGCTGCGAGACGGCGATGCCGACGACCTTGACGTTCTTGTCCTTGTAGTCGTTGGTGAACTCGATGATGCGGTCTTCGTACTGCTGGACGACCGGGCAATGATTGGCCAGGAAGACGAGGACGACGACGTCTTCCTTGAGGTCCGGGAGACTGACGCTGGTGTCTTCGCCATTGTGGACCGCGGGGAGGCCGGAGAAGGTGGGGGCCTTGTCGCCCACGCTGACCACCTTGTTGTACTTGCCGGCCAAGGCGGGGAGCGCGATCGCGGAGATCGCCACGAGACTCAGAACGACCTTGCGCATCGATGCATTCTCCTGCTGGGTACCCATCCGCTGGGGAGGGACCACGAGATCCCTCCGATCAACCACCTGAAAGCTGCTCGCCTCGATGATACCGTGATCCTCCCGGCAGATTCGGGCGGAGATCAATCAAGATCTCACCCATTTTATTCCGGGAGTGGTGGACTCGGATCGATTATAAGTAGCGTCACCGGGGAGTCAACCGTCCGCGAAATCAAGCAAGAAGGGAGAGAGCACGAAGCCGACAGCAAGGCGGCGGCGGCCGACGTGAATCTGGGCGGACCCGAAGGTCCGCCTCACGCCGCCGCCGCCCGGAGGAAAGCATCAACGGCCGCTCGCGGATGCGTCGGGCCGCTCAGCGCTCGATGCGGGAGTCCTGGATGGAGTCATCGGGGGCGTGCTCGATGAAGTGCCAGGAGATCTCCTTGGCGACCACCTTCACGAAGGTGATGCGGAACTTCGACTTGCTCGAGCCGGAATCGATCGGGATCGGTCCGCGATCGGGGAAGCGCGGCTCGGCATAACCGTCATAGATGTCGTTGGCTTCCTTGGGCTGATCCTTGATCGGCTTCCCCTTGCTGTTCTTGGGATGATCCATCGAGAAGGCCTTGACGTGGACCTTGGCCTCGCCGTGGATCATGTTGAGGTCGCCCGGATTCTGGGTCTGGAAGTGCTCGACCTCGAGGAAGACGACGATGTCGGCGTCGAAGTCCCGGCCGACCTCGCCCGGGTCGGTCTCCTTGGGATGGGCCTCGACCCAGGTCGCGACCTTGTCGGGGTCGACGACGGTGATCTTCTTGACTTTCTTGCGGAAGATCCCTGCGACCTCCCTGCTCAGGTCGCGTTCGAGCGAGGAATACTCGCCCGTGGAGTCGGACACCGCCCGACACAGGATCACGACCTTCTTGCCCTGGAACGACTCCTCGCACGGCGGCGCGACGGTCGGTTCGAAGGGCTGGAGGAAATAGGCCAGCGTCCGCGGGTCGCACCCGCAGATCGTCAGCAAGCTCCCGCCGGCCATCATGGCGACGAATGCGAGTCGCACTCGTGCCTTCGCGAGCGTTCGAGGGGTCATCCTTA
Organism: uncultured Planctomycetota bacterium; assembly: GCA_963815795.1. Lineage (GTDB taxonomy): Bacteria > Planctomycetota > Planctomycetia > Isosphaerales > Isosphaeraceae > JAKAUH01. Next base: position 2,056,471 of record CAWFIC010000019.1, read on the forward strand.
ACCCCCTCCTTCCTTGGATAAGTCACCGGCCGATCGCCCCGGCCGCGGCGGGAGTCCGTGACCCCGCGGCGGTCAGCGCGGCCGGCGAAACCGTCCATCGGATCAACCAGCAGGCAAGGCTGAGCACACAACCTACCAGAACGAGACCCATCAAGGGTCCCGAGAGCGACCGGAATCCCACCGGCTGCGCCCGGACAGAACATGCAAGCAACCAGACGACCAAGGGGAGCGAGAAGGCGGCGAACACGCAACCCGCCGGGTTCGCGTGCCAGGACCGATCGATCCGCCCCCGCATGAACCAGGCGTAAGCCGTCGTCATGCCGCAGGTCGGGCACAGCCGCCCGGTCATGGCCGCGAACGTACACGGCCGGAGCCCGAGCTGAATATGCGTGCCGTAACCCCGCGGATCGGGCGTCAACGCCCTCGACAACCCCAAAACCCCCGCCAGCAGGACCGCCGCGACCATCAAGAGACCGCGAGACAGCCAGCCAAGACGCTGCCGAGCCCGGAAAAGAACCTCCACGGCCGGCCCTCGAGATGAGTGGATGATCGAGAACCGACGTTCCCGATCGGGTAGGGCCTGCGGATTGGACGCACAATCTTAGCCAGGGGAGGATTCCTGACAAGTGCGACCTTTGGTGATTATCCACTGACGAATAGGATCGTGGCCTGTCGTGGGTCGACCATGCTCCCTCATGCTCCTTCATGCTCCCTCATACTCCTTCATGCTCCGCACGCGTGCTGTTGGGCGGAATCTGCGGAGCATGGTGAATGACGAGCTGGACTGCTCGGCTTCGACGGGGGCTGATTCCCATCCGCAGCACGCTCGATTGCACGCAACCATCAAAGCTCATCGACCCATGCTTCCGCCTCGGACATGGCTGATTGCATTCGCCGTTCCACCTCCCGGCGGCAGTCTTCGAGCGTCTCGCGGTCGGCATCGGGAGGAACGACCACGGGCGAGGGCACGACGCAGGCGGCGGGGCTGAACGGTCGGGGTACACAGAATCGGTCCCAGCTCTTCGCCCGCCACGGGCGCTTGAAGGCCATCCCCGCCCCGACGATCGGGAATCCAGTCCGGCTGGAAAGATAGGCGACTCCCTGGTGGACTGAGCGCCGGGGCCCGCGTGGGCCGTCTGGCGTCACGCAGAGGTGCCCGCGATCCACGCGGAGAGTCATCTCGCGGAGCGCCCGGCTGCCGCCCCGGGTGGTCGATCCCCGGATCACGCTGAATCCCAGCCGCCGGATGACCTGCGTGATCAACTCGCCGTCGCGGTGGTCGCTGATCAGGATGTGCATCTCGGGCCAGGGCCAGTAGTACGCCGGGAAGAGCATGACTTCGTGGAAGAAAGCATAGATGTAGCGCTGTCCGGACTGACGAGCGACCTCAGGCGCGACGGAAGGGTCCTGGTAGCGGAAATGATAGCGAAGGGTCCGGCCGAGTTGCCGGACCACGGCCGCGCCCGTCACGCCGATGGCGCGGACGAGCAGCGGATGCTGGATCTTCATGGGACGTGTCGTCCTTCCGTGGAACGATGAGATCGTCGTCCCGCCCCGGACCCCGAGAGCGGATCGCGGGGAGATTATGCCAAACCGCGGTTTCGGGCCAGATCAGAGGGGGAATCCGCTTCGTCCAGCTCGCGGATTCTCGCCGCAACCAGCGCATCGAGCAGGAGGTGTGGCCCGAGCGGCGCGCCGAGCCGGAATTCGATCCCGGGGTGTCGGCGCTCCAGTTCTTCACGAGCCGCAGTCAGGTCGCGGCGCAGATGGACGCCGGCCGAGAGGAAATACGGGACCATCAGCACTCGGGTGGCACCCTCGGCGACGCACCGCTCGCCGCCGGAGGCGATGTCGGGCTCGGCCAGCTCGAGGAAGCAGGCCACGACGATCGGGTGCTCGGACTCGGCCGCCAGGCGGTCGGCGAGCTCGTTCAGATCGTTGTTCGCCGCCGGCTCGCGGCTGCCGTGTGCGATCAACAGGACGGCGGTCCGCTCCGACCCGGACGATGAAAGGGTTTGATCGGCAGAGACATTCATCAGGAATCAGGGCCCTGGGCTCGGGTCATACGGGCTCGGTCCGCCTACATGGTAGGCCGCACCGAAATCGCGTCAACCGGGGGAGCGGGGCGGTTCCAGCGTCGCGCGACGGCACGGGAGATCCGCCGCGCGCCCCATCCAACCACGATCAACACGCCGATGGCATACGCGCCCGGCAGTGCGGCCAGGTGCCAGTTCGACCGATCGTAATGCTCGATGGCCGGCATGTCGCGGAGATCCGCCCACAGCCAGGCGACCGCGATGATCGCGGAGGCGACCAAGGTCGAGCCGACCATCAGGGCCAGCGGCCTGGGACGCCGGCGGACCAAGTACCAAACGATCGCCGCCGCCAGCACGACGATCGGTACCCCTGCCAGCGTGCCCAGGGCGAATCCCAACCGGCTGGACACCGCCCGCGAGCCGATCTCAGCCGGGATCAGCGGTTCGACGGTCTGGAATACCGTCAGGGGTATGGCGGCGGCCACGGGGAGGGCCATCAGGAGCCGCAAGGTCCAGGGCCGGCGTCGGGCCGCCAGCCAGAGGAGCCCCAGCGGCACCGCCACGTTGATCAGAGCCAGGCCGACAAACGCCAGGAGTCCGTTTGGCCCGATGGTGTAGAGGATCAAACCGGTCCAGGGGAGCGGGCGGGTCCATCGAGGGTCGCCGTCCGCCAGGCCGCGTGGCACCGGATCGCCGATGGGTGGCGCGGGGACACCGGCGGGTGTTGTGGCCATCGCGGAGCGCACGATCGTCAGGCCCGCCGGGTTGTAGACCAGGAGCGGCCGGCGTGCGGGACCGCCGGGATCGAGCAGCGTGCCGGGTGACATCGGCCACTCCCGGTCGGTTTGCGACGCCCATCGGGGAAGTCCCGTCTTGCCGTCGACGGCCACGCCCGAACGGAGCATCACCAGGGCCGGGCGATCGGCCGGCGCGGGGAGCAACGAGTCGATCCACTGCGAACGATCGGGACACGTCCACCATTCCGCCATGTCGCCGGCCCAGGCATGCAGCAGGCCGCCGTGCCAGAAGACCAACTCGTCGCGGCCGTCGCCGTCGAGGTCCCCGGCCCGGAGTGAGATGTCGTACTCGGGGGCCAGGTCGCGCCGGTGCTGCTCCCGACCCCGATCGTCCAGCACCACGATCCTCGTCTTGCCGCCGGACTCCTGGAAGGCCGCGCAGATCCGGCGCGGCTCCCCTTTCTCCAGGCGCGCCGAGAGCATCCAGGGATGCGGTGGCCGGCCGTCGTAGAACAGGACGCCCGAGATCCAGGTCCACCGCGTCGCGCCGTCGCGGCCGTCGAACGCCTGGATTCTCAGCTTGCTGCGATTGCCATTGGAGAACTGCGACATGGTGGCGACGGCCGGCCACCGCCCGTCATCGCTTTCGAAGATCTCGAGATCGGGCGGAAAGTTGAACGAGGCGTCGTTGTGCTGTGACCACAACGTCCGGCCATCGCGGAGCGAGACCGCTTCGAGTTCGAACTCGGGATGCAACTCTTCGGCATTACCGATCCTGACCAGGACGACGTCAAGACCGCCGTCGCGGTCGAGATCCTCGAAGATCGGGGGCGGGATGTTGGTAAACCCGCCCGAAAGTCTCGGCCCCGCCTCCAGCGGGACATCCCAAACGATGCGCCCGGTACGGCCGGAGACGCGGGCCAGGCGATCCTGGGTGAGGGTGTTCGGCGGGGGCGGCGTCGCACTCGCCCTGGAGAACGGGCTGGCGTGCCGCACCAGCAGGTCGGGCGCGGTGCCCGGCTCGATGATCCGCGGGATGGCCCAATGGACCTCCGAGTACCCGTGCGCCTCGAACTCCAGTGGCAGCGGGCCGGCGACCCACGCCGGCCGGCCGGTCCGCCCGGAGAGCACCAGCAGGGGAAGCGTGGCTGGACTCCGGAGCACCCGAGCCGGCGGTTCGCGGTTGTTCTCCTGGACGATCACGTCGGGCGTGCCGTCGCCGTCCAGGTCGCCGGCCGGCATCGGCGAGCTGCTCAGGACGTAGTTCTCGGCGCGATCCCGCTCGAACCAGCCCCGGCGCAGGCCGAGTTCGGCCTTCCAGAGCAACCGGCCGTCGCGGCCCGACCGGGCGATGGCGGTGCGACTACCGTTGGCCTGGCTGGGCATCTCGCCGGGGGCCGTCACGCCGCCGATCAGGAGGTCGCCGATCCCGTCGCCGTCGAAGTCGGAGGCCGGCCGGAAATCGTTTCGGGACCCGCTGGACCGCTCGCGGGCCGGACCGAACGTGCCGAGCGCCGCCAGACCTCGGGACCCTCGCCGCGGAACGCGCGTAGGTGCCTCCGATACTCCTCGCGGGATTCTCCCCAGAGATCCTCGAGGCCGTCGCCATCCAGGTCGGCGACTTGCGTCCGCGTGAAATCGGCCATGGCCTGGATCTCGCGGCCGGTCGAGGCCTCAAGGACGTGCACGGTCGGCGGATCGGTGTCGGAGCGAGGGAAGCTGCGCAACCTCATCTGGGGCGGCTCGATCTCGATCGGGACGGCCAGGAGCGGCCAGCCGTCCGGGCCCCGGCCCCACCACCGCGGCGCGACGAGATGCATGGTCCGGTCGGTCGGCCGATCGTAATGCCACCACCAGAATGGTCGCCCTTCCTTGCCGGAGATGGCGTCGATGTAGACCCGCTCCTCCTCGCCCGGGCCGTGCTGGTGGCTGTTGATGGGCTGGCGGCCCAGGAAGAACGAGGTCGTCACCAGGTCGCGGACGCCGTCGAGATCCAGGTCGGGCGCCTCGACGATGTGGAATAACCCGTCGTCCCCGTTGTTCTGCGGACGCATCGGCCGGGTCCAGCGCGGGCGGCCCGTCGTACCGTCCAGCAGGCGGACGCCGCGATAGCCGTGGCGCGGATCCAGGACGCCGGCATCCGGCACGGCGATCTCGGCCTGGCCATCGCCGTCGAGATCGTCGACCAGCGGCCAGTCCGATGGCATCGGACGTTTGTACGGATTCTGGTATTTCGCGTTGATCGCCGCGGTCCAGAGGAGACGACGGGTCGCGATCGAGAACGCCGACAGCGACTGGGTGTTGACTGCGACTCCCGGCCCCAGGGCGATGACTTCCGGCTCGCCGTCGCCGTCCAGGTCCCCGTACTGAAGGGGCCGGACTGTCTCGAAGCCGAGGTCCATCGGGCCGGCCCGAAGGGTCCCGGACGCCGGGTCGAGCCCGAGCCATCTCGTGGAATCGTGGATCGCCACCAGCGACGATCGCCGGTCGCGAACCACCGCGGCCGGATGACTCCACGTCGAGAGCGGCATCTCCGCGAACGCCGGGTCGATCGCGCGGCTCCAGATGCGCCGTCCCGACCGGCCAGAGATGGCAACGATGACCCGCCGATGGTACACCGCGGACGCCCGAGGGTTCGTGGCCCGGACTGCGTATCCTCGGCGGCGTCCGACCTCCGCGGGAAGCTCCTGGAAGGCCAGCGTGCTGATGATGTCCGTGACGCCATCGTCGTCGAGGTCGGCGACCGTCGCCGTACCGATGGAGTTCACCGGACGGGCCGATTCGGGCCGCTCCGGGCCTTCGGGATAGGCGCCGCCCGGCCCGTCGAGCTCGGCCAGGTAGGTCCAGAGCACCGAGCCGTCCTTCCCCGAGAGGGCCAGAAACGCGGGTCCGGTCGCCCAGACCAGGTCGCGCGTGCCGTCGCCGTCAACGTCCGGCGCCGGATCGACCGGTGAGATGTCGTTGTTATGGTTTCTGACGAACCAGAGCACCCAGGGATGATAGCGCCGCGGGTGTTGGCCGGGCTTCTGCGGCTCCAGGGCGTCCCAGATGATCTGGCCGGTCGCGCCGTCGCGGCGGCAGATCTTCGTCTGGGACAACTCCACGAAGTCGGCCTTGCCGGGCGTCAGCTCGATGGCCACCGTGTCGGGCGAGAACGGGATCGGGTCCCTTCGCGGCGGGTCTCCGGGCCCGAACGGTTGGATCGTCGCCTCCCCGAGCAGCCGATTCTCATCGAGCGTCAGCGACTGCGTGAACGTCTCGCCCGCGTTGACCGCGAAGCGATAGGTCCGGCTGAGTCGCCCCATTCCCGAGACGCGAAGCCGGTAATCACCAGCGGGGAGCGCCAGCGTCGCGCGCCGGCTCAGCTCCACCGGCTCGCCGATCGGCCGTGCGCCCGACTCGTCGAGCACCTGGAGGGTCAGCGGGGCCGCGTCGTTGGTCAGCACCACGCGACCCGTCTGCCACCAGTGAGAGAGCCGCCAGGAGGCGAAGGCGACGAGCATCACCAGCAACGTCGCCACCGCCGTCAGGATCGCGGTCCTGGCGGTGGCGCGGCGGAGCCGCCTGCGCAGCCGGAGGCGGCGCCTCGATCGATGGCCTCCGGCGCCGGCGGGTTCGGGCCTCATCCGATACATCCCGATATGGACCGTCCGATTCGTGAGATATCAGTCGGGCCAGACGCCCGTGAAGACCTCCGTCGCCGGGCCGGTCATGAAGACGGGCGCCTCGTCGTCGGGCCATTCGAGTTCGAGGTCGCCGCCCCGCAGATGAGCCAGGATCTTCCTCGCCGATCGCCCCGTCAGAGCGCCGGCGACGCAGACGGCGCAGGCACCGGTGCCGCAGGCGAGGGTGATCCCCGAGCCGCGCTCCCAGGTCCGCATCCGGACCTCGCCGGGCGAGAGAACCTCCACGACGTGCACGTTCACGCGCCGCGGAAAGGCCGGGTGCCGTTCGATCAGCGGGCCGAACGTCTCGAGCGGGAAGGCCGCGGCGTCGTCCTCGTAGATCACGGCGTGCGGGTTCCCCATCGAAACCGCCGTAACCGCGAACTCCCGATCCTGAATCCGAAGCGGCGCGTTGAACGGGAGGCCGGCCCTCCAGCAGCGTGGGGATCTCGGCCGCGCCGAGGAGGGGTGATCCCATGTTCACTCGCACGCCGCGTACCTGGCCCTCGGCGATCTGCAGGCCCAGCGTCAGGACACCGCGGCCGGTCTCGATCGAAACCCGTTCCTCGCGCCAGGCCGTGGTCGTACAGGTACTTCGCCACGCAGCGGATGCCGTTGCCGCACATCTCGCCTTCGGTGCCGTCGGCGTTGAACATCCACATCCGAGCGTGTGCCCGGTGCGAAGGCATGATCAAGATGAGACCGTCGGCGCCGATGCCGAAATGACGGTCGCTGACTGCCACGGCCAGCTTCGCCGGGTCCGGCGGCGGCGGCTGGTCGAAGGTGCTGACGTAGACATAATCGTTGCCGAGACCGTGCATCTTGGTGAAGCGCATCGCGGATTCGCCCCGTCGTTCGATCCATCACTTCGGTTCACCCCGGCCAGCCGGCGATCTCCAAGGTTTCGGGGCTCGAGACACCGTAACATGGCACGGATGGTCGGACAAGCATCCTTACCAGGCGGTAAGGTGCGAGCCGCCTGAAATCGCGCCGGCACACCCGCCCGGTTTGCGGAAACGCCGCGAGCCACCTACAATCATGGAGATCCCACCGTCGCGGCGATCCCAGAGAGGCCCACCGAGGTAGTCGATGTTTGGCGCACCCGAGAACCCCTACGATCTGCGGTTTCAGGCCCTGGGCATCCCCGTGCGTGTTCACCCGTTCTTCTGGCTGGTGACCGCGATGCTGGGATGGAAGCAAGAGAACATCCCTGTTGTCCTGATCTGGGTGTGCTGCGTGTTCGTATCGATCCTGGTCCACGAATACGGGCACGGCCTGACCGCCAGGGCGTTCGGGTCCCCCGCGTCCATACTCCTCTGGGGCGGTGGCGGCCTCTGTTATAGCCAGGTCGATCGCCACAGGCCGACACAACGCTTGGCCGTCGTGCTCTGCGGCCCCGGCGCGGGATTCGTCCTCTGCGGTGTGGTCATGCTCGCCTTCACCGCCCTCTTCGGATTGACCCCCCGCGAACACTTCGAATTCCTCAAGTTCGAGCTCTGGCTGCCCTACGACGACTTCGTTCTCGGCGACGGCCTCAGGAAACTCGCCGAGACGCCCCGCCGGTTCTATATTTATCTCGTCTACATCAACTTGTGGTGGGGGTTGGTGAATCTCCTGCCGGTCTGGCCCCTCGATGGCGGCCAGTTGTCCGAGATCGTGCTGACCCGGATCAACCCCTCGGAAGGGAAGCGCTGGGCCCACATCATCTCGCTCGTCCTGGCGGGCCTCCTCGCCGTACTCATCTTGACCGCTTCGAAGGATATGTTCCTCACGATCTTCTTCGGCCTCTTCGCCGTCATGAACTATCAAGCACTCCACTCCATCTACGAAGCACAGAAGATGGGCGTCTATGACGACGACTGGTGGCGGAGATAGTCCCTGCACCCTGGCGGTCGGTCCGCTCTACGCCAACTCCTGCGCTGCTTGTCGGGGAACATGAACGCATGAGTCAGAATCAATCCACACAAGATAGTATGGATTGTCAGCGAGGGAGATATCGGGTAGGATACCGATAGGCGGCGGATCTACTGACGAAGGCGACGAGCATGGATTCGGGCTGAACAAGGTCATTTTGCTCTGGCGGGTGACGTCCCTCTTTCCTTCGGCTGACCGATCCCTAATCATGTACGGTCCCTGGTCGGACCCCGGCCACGGCGGCGTGATGGGGAGCCGGGGCGGCGGACTCTCGAGACCCCTCAGAAAAGCCTCTCATGAATTCAAGACGCAGGCGATCGAAGACTCCCAAGCGGGTTCGCGAGGCAAAGGCCGGCCGTGAGGAGTCGGGCGTCCTTGGTCGCGCTGTGGTGGACGGTGGCCAGATCATCGTGCTCGGCGAGCGGACGGATGGGCAGGCGATGGGCATCTGCCGACTTCCGCTCCTGCCGCTGCGCTCCGACGTCGTCTTCCCGCAGACCGTGGTACCGCTCGTGATCAACCGGCCCAGCGGCATCCGCCTCATCGACGACGCGATGGTGGGTGAGCGGATGGTCGCAATGGTCAGCCAGTTGCACCCGGAGACTGATGCGCCGGGAATGGACGACCTGTTCCCGATGATCTGCGTCGGGCTGGTCCTCAAGATGCTCAAGTTCCCCGACGGATCGACGCGGGTCGTCTGCCAGGGGCAATACCGGGCGCGGCTCTTGAGCGTGGTGCAGACCGAACCGTATCTGGTCGGCGAGGTCGAGCCGTACGAGGAAGTCGTCGAGGAGGGGGTCGAGCTCGACGCGCTGGTGCACCACGTCAACCGGTTCTTCCAGCGGATGGTCGACCAGAGCCAGCAGATCCCGGAGGAGCTTCAGGTCGCCGCGATCAATACGCGGGAGCCGGGCCGGCTGGCCGACCTGCTCGCGTCGAGCCTGCCGTTCACGATCGAGGAGAAGCAGAGCCTGCTCGGCGAGATCAACGTCCGGACGCGCCTGGAGCGACTGGGCCAGTATCTCTCGCGACAGCTCGCGGTGCTCGAGCTCTCCACCAAGATCCAGGAGCAGGTCGGCAGCGAACTGACCAAGGCGCAGCGCGACCATTTCCTGCGGCAGCAGCTCAAGGCGATCCAGGAGGAGCTGGGCGAGAGCGAGGGCGACAATCCCGAGGTCAGCGAGTTGTGGGAGCGGATCAAGAAGGCCGGGCCGCCCCAGGAGGTGCTCAGCGAGGCGGAGCGCGAGCTCGAGCGGCTCGCCGGCATGCATCCCAGCTCGGCGGAGTATTCGATCGTCCGTACCTATCTCGACTGGCTGGCGATCCTGCCGTGGAGCAAGGCGAGCCGCGACCGGCTGGACATCCGCCGGGCCCGCAAGATCCTCGACACCGACCACTACGACCTGGAGAAGATCAAGGAGCGGATCCTCGAGTACCTGGCGGTCCGCAAGCTAAAGAAGGATATGAAGGGCCCGATCCTCTGCTTCGCCGGCCCGCCCGGCACCGGCAAGACGTCGCTGGGCAAGAGCATCGCCAAGGCCTTGGGCCGCGAGTTCGTTCGCGTCAGCCTGGGCGGCGTGCACGACGAGGCCGAGATCCGCGGCCATCGCCGCACCTACGTCGCCGCGCTGCCGGGCCGGATCGTCCAGGGCATCCGCAAGGCCGGGACCAACAATCCCGTCTTCATGCTCGACGAGGTCGACAAACTCGGCGCCGACTTCCGCGGCGATCCCTCGGCCGCCCTCCTGGAAGTCCTCGATCCCGAGCAGAACTCGACGTTCCGCGACCATTATCTCGACGTTGACTTCGACCTCTCCAAGGTCATGTTCATCGCCACGGCGAACATGCTCGAGACGATCCCCTCGCCCCTGCTCGACCGGCTCGAGGTGCTCCAGCTCCCCGGCTACAGCGAGGAGGAGAAGACCCTGATCGCTCAGAAGTACATCATCCCCAAGCAGCTCGATCTCCACGGCCTGGCCCCGCACGACCTGGCGATCACCGACGCGGCGATCCGACGGATCATCGCCGACTACACCCGCGAGGCCGGCCTGCGCAACCTCGAGCGCGAGATCGCCGCGATCTGCCGCAAGGTCGCCCGCCGCCGCGCCGAGGGCCAGCGCGGGCTGAACACGATCGAACCCAAGCGGGTCACCGAGCTGCTGGGCCCCTCGCGGTTCTTCCGGGAGCTGGCCGATCGCAGCGGCGTCGCCGGCGTCGCTACCGGTCTGGCCTGGACGCCCACCGGCGGCGAGATCCTCTTCATCGAGGCCAGCGGCATGCCGGGCAAGGGCCAGTTGACCCTCACGGGCTTGCTGGGCGAGTCGATGCGCGAGAGCGCCCAGGCCGCCCTGAGCTACCTGAGGAGCCATTCCAAGGAGCTGGAGCTCGACACCTCGCGCTTCCACAAGACCGACCTCCATATCCACGTCCCGGCCGGCGCGGTCCCCAAGGATGGTCCGTCGGCGGGCGTGGCGATCGCCGCGGCGCTGATCAGTCTGTTCCGGGGCAAGGCGATCCAGCCCAACCTGGCCATGACCGGCGAGGTCACGCTGACCGGCCGCGTCCTGCCGGTGGGCGGAGTGCGCGAGAAGATCCTCGCGGCCCGCCGCGCGGGCATCAAGAGCGTGCTGATCCCCCGACACAATGAGAAGGACCTGGTCGAGATCCCGACGGAGGTCAAGGCGGACTTATCCCTCCACCTGGTCGACACGCTCGACGACGTCGTGCCCAGGCTCTTCGAGACATGGCCGGCCCGCGTCGAGCCGCGCCGCCGGGCCGCCAAGAAGGCACCGCCCCGCATTCCGGCCGATCGGAGAACCCGCATCGAGGTCCGCGGGCGCCAATCCGGTTCTCCTTCAAGGCTGAAGGCTGAAGGCTGAATAGGAGTCGCGCCTGCGCCACCGAGGCCGGCGCGATCGCGGCTGCCGGGCATGTCCCGGTGTCCAGTCCGCCCAGGTCGCCCAATCCTCCCGCCACCAACCGGCATTGACACAATTCGCACGAAGCACTAGCGTGCGTCATCCGATAACTCCAGGGAAGGAGATCGGGCACATCTCCGGCTGAGTGAAGAACTTGGTATCCGCCAGAGGCGTCAAGGGAGTGATCGCCGATGAGCGTCCCGCCGAAATGCGTCGCCGTGCCGGCCCTCGATCTGAAGTCGCAATACCAGGCCATTCGCGACGAGATCGACGCGGCCGTCCGGCGTGTGATCGAGAGCCAGATGTTCGTCCACGGCCCGGAAGTGACGCAGCTCGAGGCCGAGCTGGCCGATTATTGCGGCTCGGCGAAAGGGATCGGTTGCGCCTCCGGGACCGACGCCTTGCTGCTGCCCTTGATGGCCCTGGGTTTAGGTCACGGGGAGGAGGTCATTACGACCCCCTATACGTTCTTCGCCACGGCCAGCTCGATCTGGCGGACCGCGCGCGGCCTGTCTTCGTGGACATCGAGCCCGACACCTACAACATCGATCCGGCGCGGATCGAGGCGGCCATCACGCCCCGGACGCGGGCGATCATCCCCGTGCACCTGTACGGCCAGGCCGCCGACATGGACCCGATCAACGAGATCGCGGCGCGCTACGGCCTCTTCGTGCTGGAAGATGCGGCCCAGGCGATCGGGGCGACTTACCGCGGACGTCGCGCCGGCCGGCTCGCACATGCCGCGGCCTTCAGCTTCTACCCCTCGAAGAACCTCGGCGGCTACGGCGAAGGCGGACTGATGACCACCGACGACCCGGCCCTCGGCCGGACGCTGGCGCGGCTCCGAGTGCATGGCATGGAGCCGAAGTACCACCACCATGAGATCGGGATCAACTCCCGTCTCGACGCCCTCCAGGCCGCCGTCCTCCGCGTGAAGCTCCGGCATCTCGACGCCTGGACGGCCGGCCGCCGTCGGGCCGCCGGACGTTACCAGGCCCTGTTCCAGGATCATCACCCCGATGGGGCGATCGCGCTCCCCGTCGAACGGACCGGCCATTACCACGTCTATAACCAGTACGTCATCCGAGTCCCGACCGGGCTCCGCGACGCCTTGCGTGACGAGCTGACCGCCCGCCAGATCGGGACCGAGATCTACTACCCGATCCCGCTCCACCTGCAACCGTGCTTCGCGTCGCTCGGCCACCGTCCGGGTGACTTTCCCGTCGCCGAGTCCGCCGCCCGAGAGACCCTGGCGCTGCCGATGTACCCGGAACTCACGGAGGAGCAGCAACTCCACGTCGTCGCGACGATCCGCCGGTTCCTCGACGGCCGCGGCCTCACCCAGCTCGCGGCCGATCGAGCGGCCTGAGAGGACTCGCGCTCGATGGAGTCAGCCCACCAGGGCCTCGCTGTAGTCGCGTCGAAGCTGGACGATCGCGTCGCAGTGCATGTGCGAGACATACCCCTTGGAGACGCCCAGCGCCTCGGCGGTTTCATCCACCGACCGTCCGTCGAGATAAATCGACCGACAGGCGAGGGCGTGGGGCCGCGGCAGGCGCCGAATGACCGATTCGATCGCCTCATGCAACTCCGCGGCCTGGCCAACCGGTGCTTCGGGCTCCTTGCCGATGACCCGACCTTTCGGGGCGTCGGTCGGGCCCAGCCTCTGGAACACCGGCGAGTCCAGATGTTGGCCTTTCCACGCGGCATGGAACAGGAATCGACGGTAATCTCGCAGCGCCCCGCGGATGCGTAGCCCGGCATGGACCGAGAAGTCCACGCCGCGCTGCGGGTCGAACGACCGTGCGGCCTCGACCAGGGACGCGTAGGCCTCGGCCTCTAGCTCGTCGAAACTGACCAACGCGCTGCACGCCTGGCGCGCCAGCTTGCGGGCCAGAGGCATGTACCGGGTCGCCAGCTCGCGCTGCTCCTCGGTCAACGGCCGGCGCGGGTCGGCGGGATCGCACTTGGGGGAGAACGTCCGCGCCTCACCCCGCGTCTCACGCCATGGCCCGTCCGTCGTGGCCACCGGCCGATTCGGATTCGTCTTCTCCGGGAAAGCCGTCCGTGACGCCGATCCTCGCCGATCGCTGATGCTCTCCTCGCCGTTCACAACTCACCTCCTGTGCAGGGAATGCGCCTCGTTCCACAGCCGATCATGGCCCTGGCCGAGACAATTCGGAGACGCCGCCGATCACGTCATCGGAGGCCAGCCATCGAGTTGAACGTCTCGCGACTTCGGCGGGTCACGCATGACCCAGTGTCGCGGGACAAGCGCGGCACATGGCACGGTCACTCGGGACGAGGTCCCGAGGCCACTTGCGCCGGAGCACGTCCTCCGGCCGGTGCCGTTCATCTACCGGGATGGATGTTCAGAATAATGGTCAGGTGGGCAGGATCAGAGACATTGGACGCCTTCGCACGAGGAACGGCGCGCGGTCGAGCGATCGACCTGGACGATGCGGGTCAGTCTCACTTCTCACTTCTCGGTTCCCTCATTCCTTTCGACCCTCACCGATTTCCACCCTTGTCTCGTCACCCTTAGTATAGGAAACTTCTCGGTCGGTGGACGCGGAATTTTCCCGAAATCGGAGGAATATTCTCGTCAGGCTAGTCCTGGCGGTCAAGGTGAGGCGATGGGTCGGAAAAAGTCTGACGGCAAACAACCGGAGAGTTTGAAGCGCTCAGGTGGGCAGCATCTTGAGCATGCAGACGGTGACGCGTCGCCGGATCGGGATCCGGTGTGGGTCGAGGCGTTGCGGCAACGACTTCTGGAATGGTATGGGGAGGCCCGGCGGGATCTGCCCTGGCGAGCGGATCGGGACGCGTATCGGATCCTTGTCTCGGAATTCATGTTGGTCCAGACGACGGTGGCAGCCGTTATCCCTTACTACGAAAGATTCCTGCGGCGATTCCCCGACGTGCGGTCGCTCGCCGAGGCGGACGAGCAGGAAGTGCTCAAGGCCTGGGAGGGCCTGGGGTATTACCGACGGGCCCGGCAGCTCCGGGCGGCGGCGCAGCAGGTCGTCGCCACGCATGGAGGTACGATCCCGGACGACGCGGAAGCGGTCCGGGCGTTGCCGGGCGTTGGTCCTTATATTGCCGGCGCAGTGCTCTCCTTCGCGTTCGACCGTTCGGAACCGATCGTCGAGGCGAACAGCCAGCGAGTGCTGGTGCGTCTGTTGGCGTTGCGGGACGACCTGAAATCGGCGCCGGTACGTGGCCGGATCTGGCAAGCCGCCGCGCGCCTGGTCCCGCCCGTCCGGGCGGGCGACTTCAACCAAGCTCTCATGGACCTGGGAGCCACCGTCTGCACGCCGCGGCAGCCGAGTTGCCTGCTCTGTCCTGTGGCGCCGCTGTGCCGGGCGCGTTGGCTGGGGTTGCAGGACGCGATCCCCCGGACGTCGCCCAAGCCGCCCCCGGCCGCGGTCGCCGAGGCGTGTGCCGTGGTCAGCCAGCGGGGCCGGATCCTCATCGTGCAGCGCGGGCCGGGTCGGCTCTGGGAACGGTTCTGGGAATTTCCAACTGTCCATATCGCCGGTCCGGACCCGGCGGGTCGTTCCTTCGGTTCACCGGTCGCGCTGGCCGAAGGCGTCCGTCGGCTCACGGGGATCACCGCCGATATCGGCACACCGTCGGCGACGATTCGCTACGGAGTCACCAACTATCGGGTCACGCTGGAAGTCAGCCGGGGCGAGGCGCGATCGGGCCGTCCGAAGCCCGGCCCTGGGTTGATCGATGCGCGATGGGTCGAGCCCGCAAGTCTGGCCGACTACACGTTCAGTTCGGCCGGCCGTCGTTTGATCTCGTTGGTCACCAGTCATTCGTCGCACGATTCGACTCATTGTGTCCTGCCAATGACCAATGATGAGTGACCAATGACTAATGACGATCTAAGGCATCGGTAAGTCCGTGAACTCGAACGGCAAATTGACCGAGGCGCGAGTGAGCGTGTAGTAGCGGAGCTCCTTCAGCGAGCTGTTCGGCGGCAGATTCATGATCGTCAGCGTGAGTCGTGACGACTCGGAGTTGACCCCAGAGGGGAACCAAGAGAGGAGCCGGCCGCGGGAGTCCAGGATCTCGAGCTGCTGGCGGTGAGTGTCTCCCCGATAGACGTCACCGAAGGCATCCGTGTCGGCGTTCTCGACGGGACCGGTCCGATCATTCGTCTTCACAGTGAGTTCGAGCAGGGTCTGTGGCGCGTTGGGCGTCCTTCGGATGCTGTGGAGCGTCACCTCGAAATCCTCGTTGGCGAACCGCTTCCCGACGCCTTGGTTCAGTGGCACGACCAGCGGATCGGGACCGCGCGAGGAGACCGAGATGGGGATCACGCCGCGTAGCTTCTTGATGGTCTCGCCCGGGGCTTCCGGCCGGTGGAGCTGCGCCTGGAGCTGGATGACCGATCCGTTCATCACGCCGAAGTAACCGGCAAACCGGTTGACGACCGGGCCGCCGCCGGCCTGAGCGATCAGCGAGTTGTCGCGGCTGTCCACGGCCTCGATGAGCTGGAGGGCTCCGTTCTGGCTGACGCAGAGCCGGGGCTCGGCCGCGACGAGGAGCTGGGCCGTGAACTGCTCGTTGGTCACGGGGTTGAGCCGGTTGCGGGCGGGATCCGGCTGCCGGGCGGGCTTGGCCTCTCGGACGGTGCGCGGGTTTCGGTCCGGCTGTCCGAAGCCCCGGACCTCGGGCGGCGGTGGGGCGGCGTAGGTGAGGTCGCGCTGGTAGTGGACCCCCAGAAGGCTGACGCGGAACGGCCCGTGGTCGTAATTGGGGGTGAGCACCCGCGACGTGGCGTCGCACAGGGCGAAGGTCGGCTCCCGTGAGCCGGCGGCGGTGTGTAGACCGGCATTCGGCTGGAGCACGGCGGCGTCGCACAGGAGGTCCATCGCCTTCCAGAAGGGGACCGGCTCCGTCTCTCGCAGCGTGACCCTCGCGTATTTCCACTTCGGAAGGGTATCGGGATAGAGCGCGATCTTGAAACCCGCTTGCTGACTGAGCGATCGGACGACGTCCGTCAAGGGCGCGCGCTCGAAATCCAGCCGGACCCGAGTTCGACTGGGTCAGGAGCGAGCCCTCAATTTTCTGGACGAGCCCGGCGGCTCGGTTGCGGATCTCGGGATCGTGCGAGTTTCGCGCGGCGCAGGGCGGGCAGCGCCGGGCCTCCCAGATCCTCGAGCGTGCGGGAGGCGGCCTCACGGTCGGCGTATCGTGCCGCGCCCAGCCGCGGCACCAGATCGGAGGGATCGGCAGGCTCGCCGGGTACCTGTGCGAACAGCACGACCAGCAGAACGTGAACACCGAGCATCACGCCATCCCCCTCCCCGCGCCGGATCGATTTCGATCGCCCATCTCCGGGCGCGCCCATGCCCTGACGACCATCGCTTCCGCAATCATCCCATCATACCCGATCCCCGGACGGTTTCCACTCGCCAGTCGTCCGGTCACGTCGGAGGGCACAGGTAGGGCCGCAAGGCGTCACTCAATTCGTGGGGGATGGGGACCGGCATCATCCGCCGACCGTCGCGATGCACGCTGGCCACTTGCTGCTCGCCGCGAGCGACGAGCTCTTCGCGGCCGTCTCGGACGCGAAAGTACTCGAAGCCCATCGTCAACCGATTCTGAGCCTGCGAGATGAGCGTCATGCGGATGACGAGTTCGTCCAGGGCGGCCAGCTCCTCAAGGTATTCGCAGGCGACGCGGGTTGTGACGAACGCCAGGCCGCGCTGCATCTCGTCGAGGACTCCGGGAGCGTGATCGCGAAGGAAGAACTCGCGGCACCGCCCCTGCCAGCGCAGGTGGTTCACGAAGTAGACGTTCCCCACGAGGTTCGTCTCCTCGAATCCGACGACGTGGCGGTATTCATACCGTCGCATCACCGCTCCTCCCGAGAAGTCCGACAATCATGGGCGGTCGGTCCGGCTCCGGTCCGGCCGGCAGGGCAAGGGTCACGATCTGGAACGTCCCGGACGAGAGGACGACGGTGCCGCCCTCGGAGGTCGTCCAGGCCAGCACCAGGGGCGCACCGGAGGACATTCCGGCCTTGGTCAGACATTCGCTGGCGACCCACACGCGGGTCACAGCCTGCGTTGCGGGCTCTCCGGTCCGCTGGCTGATGAGCCCGGCCAGCTCCCAGCGATCGGGCCCCAGCATGCCGCGCCACGTCGCGTCGGGTCGCGCGGCGACCGGCTCGAGATCGCATGCGATCGTCCCGTCGCCGGCGGCGACCATGGTCCAGTTGCCGGCATGGATGGCGGTCATGCACCCGTGTCCGACGGCCTCCGGCTTGCCGTCGGGTCGCCGGACGATGGCCGCGCGCGGGCCGAGGATCTGCCGGAAGAGTCGATCGCTTCGGGCCCGATGCGACGCGACGTGGTCTCGAAGATGCGGATCACGTCCCCGATCGACGGAGTGGTCATCTCCCGCTTCGCTCACCCGGGCGAGACCCTCGGAATCGCCGCTCGACTCGTCACGATCGCCGACCTCCATCGCGTCCGCGTCGAGGCCGAGGTTGACGAGGCCGATCTCGCCGCCATCCCCGTCGGAGCCGAGGCCATCGTCTCCGCCGCGGGCTTCTCGGGGCTCGCCTGGAAGGGTCGGGTCGAGGAGGCCCCCGACGTCGTCGTGGGCCGACACCTCCGACCCGAAGACACCAGCCGCCCGGTCGATACCCGCGTGCTCCTGGTCAAGATCGCCCCGCTCGAGCCCACACCAGTGAAACTGGGACAGCGCGTCGAGGTGCGGATCACCAGGCCGAACACTCAGCATTCGATGGATTGATGCATGCTGGTGCGCATGGAACCGTGATTTGGTCTCGCTGGCTTGAGCCGGTGTGACGTGGCCGCCGTGATGGCCGGATCCGCTCGCTCGGCACGACCGCCACTTGCGGTCTGCTCGGCGCCTCGATCATGGCGGGCGCCGGAAGAACCGGGACCGCCTGATAGTTTCGACCGATCCTCATGGATACAATGGGTTAGTCAAGTCGGGTCGTGTTGCGTTCGCACATTGTTGCCGCCAGGACCGCGACCGGTTGGCCAGGCAGCCGGCTTGCGGCGAGATCGGCCGGAATTCGACGGGGAGGCCGGAGATGAGATCGCATCGCGGGAACGGGCTCGGTCCCTGTGTGCTGGCGGCGGCGTTCGTGTTGATGCCGGCGGCCTGCACGATCGTCCGAGCCCAGCCCGGGTTCGGCGCCGATCCGTTCTGGCCGTACAACGAGCAGTACGCGCCCTATATTACCCCGATGGGCCCGGCCGAGCCGGCCGCCGGTGGCCGGGGAGTGATCATGCCCCAGGCGGGCGTCCGCGGAGCCAATCAGTTTCAGCAGTATCTCGAGGGTCTCCAGGGGGCCGGGCGCAACACGACCGACCGCGCGGGCATCGGCATGCCGTACTATCGCTCGGCGGTCGACCCCCTGTACGATCCCAGGGGGACGCGGCAGTATCGGCCCAACGCGCGATCGAACGAGACGTTCGAGCGGGCCCAGCAGCGGGTCGCCGACCGGTATTTCGCCTATTATTCCGAGCGGGACCCGGCCAAGCGAACGCGGCTATTGAGGGAGTACCGCGCGGCGCGGCGCGATGCGGACCAGGCGACTTCCGGCCGAGAACGATCACCATCTCGCGTCCCCGGGGCTTCTTCGGAGCCGGAGGCCGGTGTTCGTCCGGCCGCCCGGTCGGACTCCGCGGCGGCCCGCACCGACGCATCCGATCGGGCGACGGCCCGCCCCGGCCGATTCGGCGCAGCTCCCGCGGTTCCCGGTGTGGGGTCCTCGCGGTACTCCGGCTCGACCCTTCGCCGGACGACCCCGACCGACGTCCTGAACCGCTCGCGAGCGATGGATCGCGGCAGCGGCCTGCGTCCGGGCTCGGTGCCGTCCGGGCCCCGGCCCGCCACTCGAGGTCCGCGGATGGATACTGACGGCGCCCTGAACCCCGGATCGGGGTCTTCCTCGCGGCGTGCTGTCCGACGGCCCGGACAATCCGCACCGGCACCGGCCGCCACCAACGTGGATGACCGGTGATCGGCCCGTTTTGACCCGCCCGCACGCCCGGCGCGAGCCGCACGCGTGGTCACCCGCGCTTCGGGAAATCACTAGGTCGTTGACGGGCGTCGCACGATCCTTACAATAGCTGACGCGTGGCCCGAACCGGTACCTCCCACGCGCCCCGCGGGCCGGTCCCTATGAGTCCGACCCCGGCACCATCCTGCCCCGCGATTCCCATAGGACGGTAATCCCCGGCGCTCGACCGGATTTTTTTTGATGCGACTTTGTGAAAGGATTCACAATCTCGTCGATGATCGTTGGTTCGAGAGGTTGATCCATGGGTGAGGAATATACGCCGATCTTCTTGTTCTTGATCGTGGCCATCCTGGTCGGCGCGAGTATGATCATCCTCAGTGCCAGCCCCTTCTTGAACCCCAGGAAGACGACGAGGGTCAAGCAGATGCCGTACGAATCGGGCATGGACCCCATCGGCGACGCCCGGCAGCGGTTCGACGTGCGGTTCTATCTGGTCGCCATCGTCTTCTTGCTGTTCGACGTCGAGCTGCTGTTCCTCTATCCGTGGGCGGTGGCGCAATGGAGCGCCGACACGACGGTGATCCCCGCGCAGCCCGGCATGGCGTCTGCGGGCATCCCCTCCGAATTCCGTGGCCTGGTCTTCTGGGAGATCCTCGTCTTCATCGTGATCCTGGCCGGGGCGTTCGCCTACGCCTGGCGGAAAGGGGTCTTCGAATGGCGGTAGGAAAGGACCCGATGACCGTACCCGCGCGGCATGGACCGGGCGCGGGCTCGTCGCTGGAGGTGCAGCCCGCCGGCGCGCTCGAGATGCCGGAGAACACCATGGTCACGACCTTCGACTCGGTCGTGAACTGGTGCCGCAAGTACAGCCTCTGGCCGATGCCTTTCGCCACGGCCTGCTGCGGGATCGAGCTGATGGCCGTCGGCGCCAGCCGGTTCGACATCGCGCGGTTCGGGGCCGAGGTCATGCGGTTCAGCCCGCGGCAATGCGACCTGATGATCGTCGCCGGCCGGGTGGCGATGAAGATGATGCCGGTCCTCCAGCGCATCTGGCTGCAGATGCCCGAGCCCAAGTGGTGCATCAGCATGGGCGCCTGCGCCTGCACCGGCGGTGTCTTCGATACCTATGCGGTCGTGCAGGGCGTCGACCGGTTCATCCCGGTCGACGTCTATATCCCGGGGTGTCCGCCTCGCCCCGAGCAGATCCTCCGTTCGCTCATGGACATGCAAGCCAAGATCCAGAAGGGCGGGACCGCGACGGGCAAGAACGGCCTGCCCGAGCTGCTCGAACGGGAGAAGTACCTCGCGGAGAAGCGGCTCGCACCGCTCGGATACGCCACCGCGCCGGAACGCGGCGACGAGGACCGATTCGGCTACCGGCTGCCCGGTGGGCCGGCCCAGCTCGGGGCCGAGGAGACGCGATGAGTACGGGCACCGCCGCGGAACCGAAGGCCGATCCCCACTCCACGACCCTCGATACCCTCGACAAGGTCCTCGGCGGCGGCGTGTTCTCGACCTCGCGCTTCCGCGATAATCTCCGGCTGTTCGTGCCGCCGTCGCGGCTGGTCGAGTTGCTGACGGCGCTCCAGCAGCGATCCGGATTCGACATGCTCGCCGAGCTCGGCGGCACCGATTACCTCGGCTACCCCGGCCGTACCCGGGCCCGGTACGAGGTCCATTACGTGCTGCGAAACACCCGGACCGGCGAACGCCTCGTCGTCAAGGCCGGCGTGAACGATCCCGATCCGACCCTGCCGTCGGTATTCTCGCTCTGGCCGGGTGCCGACTGGATGGAGCGCGAGGTGTTCGATCTGCTCGGAATCCGCTTCCAGGGTCATCCCGACCTGCGGCGCATCCTCATGCCCGAGGAGTTCGCCGCCTATCCGCTCCGCAAGGATTATCCGCTCCGCGGCCGCGGCGAACGCCACAATTTCCCCAGACTGACCCGCGGAGAATCCTGACATTTAGTCACTGGTCATTACTTGAGCATGCGACTTAGCAAGGACGAATGACGAAGGACAAGAGGCAAACGATGGCCGCCCCCGTTCTTGACGAACCCGAGGTCGAGACCCACTCCGACGGGACGCAAGCGACCTGGACGCTCAACTTCGGCCCTCAGCATCCGGCGACGCACACGACCTTGCGCCTGGTCCTGGAGCTCGACGGCGAGCGGATCATCAAGGCGACGCCGGACATCGGCTACTTGCACTCCGGGTTCGAGAAGCTCGGCGAGCATCTCACCTTCAACCAGTACGTGACGATCGCCGACCGCAAGAATTACATCAGCCCGCCGATGAACGAGGTCGCCTGGCACCACGCCGTCGAGAAGCTGCTGGGCATCGAGCTGACCCCGCGCTGCCAGTACATCCGGGTGATCATCTCCGAGCTGGCGCGGATCAGCGATCACCTGCTCTGCACCGGCGCCGCGGCGCTCGACCTGGGCGCGTTCACGGCCTTCCTCTATGCCTTCAACCTGCGGGAGCTGATCTACGACGTCTACGAGGAGATGTCGGGATATCGCTTCCATCCCGGCTACACGCGGGTCGGCGGCCTGCTCTACGACTTCAACGACCGCGTGCTCAACCGCATTCAGGCGGTCGTCGATAGTTTCCCCCGCGTCTATGCGGACATGGAGAAGCTGCTGTTCCGCAACCGGATCTTCCTCGACCGGGTGCGGGGCGTGGGCGTGCTGAGCAAGGCCGACGCGATCGTGCACTCCTGCTCGGGCCCTATCGCCCGGGCCAGCGGCGTGACCTACGACATCCGCAAGGATGAGCCTTACCTAGTCTATCCCGAGCTCGATTTCGACGTCCCGTACGCGGCCGAGGGAGACTGCTGGGCGCGGTTCATCGTGCGGATGGAGGAGATGCGGCAGAGCCACCGGCTGATCCAGCAGGCGGTCAAGCGGCTTCCGCCAGGCCCGTTCAACGTGCCGATCTGCGAGAAATACCCGCTCCCCGACAAGCTGACGACCTACAACAGCATGGAGGGCCTGATCCAGCACTTCGAGCTGATCATGCCCAACCGCGGCTACGAGAGTCCGCGGGATGAAGTGTACGCATCGGTCGAGGCTCCCAACGGCGAGCTCGGCTATTACCTCGTCTCCGACGGCTCCCAGTTCGCCTGGCGAGTGCGGACCCGACCGCCGTCGTTCATCCACTTCTCGGTCTTCCCGAAGCTGATCAAGGACCACTTGCTCGCGGACGTGGTGGCGGTGCTGGGGAGCCTGAACATCATCGCGGCCGAATTAGATCGTTGAGTTGTCACCGGTCCTCGGGTAGGGTGGGCTCCGCCCACTGATCCGAAGCAGGCGCCGTGGGCAGAGCCCACCCTACGAGAAACGAACTGATGGCCAGTGATCAGAGGATTCTGAGCGAGGCGATGAGGGAGGAGATCCGTGCGCTCTTCCCGCGCTATCCCAGCAAGCGGGCGGTCACGCTGCCGGCGCTGCACATGGTGCAGGAGCGGTTCCGGTGCGTCCCCTACCAGGCGATGGCCGAGATCGCCGAGGTCCTGGAGATCACGCCGGCCGAGGTGCACGACACGATGAGCTTCTACGGGTTCTTCCCGCAGGCGCCGATCGGCGACATGCGGGTGTGGATCTGCCGGTCGCTGTCGTGCATGCTCCGCGGCGGCGACGAACTGCTGAAGCACGCGTGCAGCCGGCTGGGGATCGAGCCCGGTCAAACGACGCCCGACGGCAAGCTCACGGTGGAGTTCGCCGAATGCCTGGGCATCTGCGACTTCGCGCCAGCCGCTTTGGCGGACGACGGACGCGTCTACGGGCCGCTCGCCGAGGAGTCCGTCAACGCGATGCTGAATGAACTGAAGGCCGGGCGCCGCGACACGGTGGCCGCGTCCTGACGACGCGAACGATTCACCGATCGGATGGACCGGGGAGAAAGGGAAGAGACGGCCGTGGCCACGTTTGAACCCGTGCTGAGTCGCAACTGGAATGTAC
Source organism: uncultured Planctomycetota bacterium (assembly GCA_963815795.1). Taxonomy (GTDB): domain Bacteria; phylum Planctomycetota; class Planctomycetia; order Isosphaerales; family Isosphaeraceae; genus JAKAUH01. Next base: position 2,079,722 of record CAWFIC010000019.1, read on the forward strand.
CGGACAGCCACACGCTCAAGGTGTATGAGGCGCGCGGCGGCTACCGGGCGTCGCGCAAGGCGATGGCGAGCGACCCCGATTCGATCGTCAACATCGTCAAGGACTCCGAGCTGCGCGGCCGCGGCGGTGCCGGCTTCCCCTGCGGCCTGAAGTGGACCTTCCTCCCGAAGGATCGGAAGGAAGCGCTCATGTGCGTCAATGCCGACGAGAGCGAGCCGGCGACCTTCAACAACCGGCTGCTCATGGAGAAGGACCCCCACCAGTTCCTCGAGGGGATCCTGATCTCCTGCTTCGCGACCCGGGCGCACACGGCCTACATCTACCTCCGGTTCGAGTACATCCGGGCGCACCGCATCCTCGAGACGGCGATCGCGGAGGCGCGGGCGGCCGGCCACCTGGGCAAGGACATCTACGGCTCGGGCTTCAACCTCGAGGTGTACCTGCACCGCGGGGCGGGGGCCTATATCTGCGGCGAGGAGACCGGGCTGATCGAGAGCCTCGAGGGGAAGCGGGGCTGGCCGCGGATCAAGCCGCCGTTCCCCGCCATCGAGGGGGCGTTCCGCAAGCCGACGGTCGTCAACAACGTCGAAACGCTCTGCTGCGTGCCGCACATCATCGAGCGAGGCGCGACGTGGTTCAAGTCGATCGGCGTCCCCAAGAGCTACGGCCCGAAGCTCTACTGCGTCTCCGGACAAGTGAACAAGCAAGTGTGCGTCGAACTGCCGCTGGGCGTGACCTGTCGCGAGCTGATCGACACGCACGCCGGCGGGGTCTGGAAGGGCCGATCCGCCAAGGCCGTGGTGCCGGGCGGGATCAGCATGGGGCTGCTCTCATCCGGCGAGTTCGACACGCCGCTCGACTTCGAGAGCCTCCGCAAGCCCGGCTGCCTCGGCCTGGGCACCGCCGCCGTGACGGTGATCGACGACAGGACCAGCATCGTCGACTACCTGTACAACACTTGCCGCTTCTTCGCCCACGAGAGCTGCGGCCAGTGCACCCCCTGCCGCGAGGGGACCGGCTGGTTCTACAAGATGATGAAGCGTATGCGGGCCGGCGGCGGGCGGATCGAGGACCTCGATCTGATGCTCCAACTGGCCAACAACATGGGGATCATGCCCGGCACGACGATCTGCGGGCTGGCCGACGGCGCCGCCTGGCCGGTGAAGAACGCGATCGCCAAGTTCCGCGGCGAGTTCGAGGATTACATCCGCCTGCATCAGTCCGACGCCGCCAGGGTGACGCCGCTCCAGGAGAAGATCGCGCACGGCCTCCCCGCCGACGGCGGTACCAGCCTGCCGCGGGCCGATCTGCCCCCGAGCCTCATCCCCGACGGGGCAGTCGCGCTGCGGGCACCCCGGTCGGAGGCTGTATGAGACGACACTCAAGAATCGATTCAAGATTCCGAATTCAAGAATCCAAGCAGAGAGACGGGAATCGATTGAAGATTCCGAATTCAAGAATCCAAGAAGCGACGGCCTGATCGTAGCCATAATGGACAATATTTGAATCTCGAATTTTGAATTCGGAATCAATGACCAGCCCGAGCCCGGTGCGGACCCCGACCGAAACGACGCCACCCGCCCGAGTGAGCGTCCCGAAGCCCCTGACAGCGGAATGGCAAGACGATGGCGACCATCATCATCAACCGCAGCGAGTACGCGATCCCTGAAGGGGAGAAGCTCAACGCCATCCAGATGGCCAAGCGGGTCGGGATCGAGGTCCCGTACTACTGCTGGCACCCCGCGCTGTCGGTGGTCGCCAATTGCCGGATGTGTGAGATCGAGGTCGGCAGCAAGGACCCCAGGACGGGCGAGATCAAGATGCTGCCCAAGCTGGTGCCCGGCTGCCAGACCCCCGCCAAGGAGGGGACGGTGCTCGTGACCGACAGTCCCAAGGTCCAGGAGCACCAACGGATGGTGATGGAGTACCTGCTCCTGAACCATCCGCTCGATTGCCCGGTCTGCGACCAGGCCGGCGAGTGCGGTTTGCAGGATTACAGCTACTACTTCGGCCAGGCCATCCACCGTTTCGTCGACGAGCGGCTGGTCAACCCGCGCAAGGACGTCTCGGACAACATCCAGCTCAATCAGGACCGCTGCATCATGTGCACGCGGTGCGTCCGGTTCACCCGCGAGATTACCCAGACCGGCGAGCTCGAGGTGATGCGGCGGGGCAACCACGCGGAGATCGACGTCTTCCCCGGCCATCCAGTGGACAACCCACTGGCCGGCAACGTCGTCAACCTCTGCCCGGTCGGCGCCCTGCTCGACAAGGATTTCCTCCACAAGCAGCGGGCCTGGTTCCTCGCCGGTCACGACTCGATCTGTACGCGATGCGCGACGGGCTGCAACATCAGCGCCAGGAGAACCGGGGCGCCTTGTGGCGGTTCAAGCCGCGCCATAATCCGTTCGTCAACGACTACTGGATGTGCGACGAGGGTCGGTACAGCTACAAGTCGGCCAACGACCCGGACTTGCTCTCGAAGATGTATGTGCTTAGCGACGGGGACCATCACGCCTTGGCAGTGGATGAGGCCCTCAAGGCGGCAGATCGCGGCCTGCGCGAAATCGCTGGCCGGGGCCGGGTCGTCGCCGGCCTGTTCTCGCCGTTCCTGACCGTGGAGGAGGCGTTCTTGCTGGCGCGCTACCTCAAGGGGTTGAGCGCGGCGAATGTGCTGGCGATGGGGCCGATCCCGGTCCGGGGCACCGACCAGACGTTCCGCCCGGACCAGACGAAGGGTCGGACCGGCGACACCAGCTTCGTCGTGCCGCGCAGCGTTCACGATCCGCGCCGAGAAGTGCCCCAACCGCCGGGGCGTGGAGGCGGTCCTCGACCACTTCGAGGGCCGGGTCGTGCATTTCGAGGAGCTGACCCGGCGCGCGGCCGCCGGCGAGTTCCAGGGCCTCTACGCCGCCTCCGACGCGATCGAGCCCTGGATCGACGAGACCCAGGCCACGGCGCTGCGGTCGGCCGTCCAGTTCCTGGTGTTGCAGGATACGACCGTGACGCCGCTGGCGCAACGCGCCGACGTCGTCCTGGCGGCGGCGACCTTCGCCGAGAAGGCCGGCTGCTACGTCAACGCCGACGGTCGGCTCCAGTATTCGGCGGCCGCGCTGCCGCCCCGCGACGGCTCGCTGCCGGACCTCGACCTCCTCGCCATCTTGCTCAACCGGCCCGGTGGGGGCCCGGTGAACTCGCACGAAGTCCTGGCTGAGCTGGCCGAGGCCGTGCCCGCGTTCGCCGTCGTCACGGGGGGCAAGGTCCCCGCGTTCGGCGTCCCGATCGGCGAGGCTCCCAAGCGCCAGCCGACCGACGGCGTCGGCGCGGCCCCGTCGTTCGTCGATTCCTGGTTCGTGCCGCAAGGTGCGGGCGCTGGCGTTGAGAGGACCCTGCCCATGCTGGTCGTGATAGGAATCCTGATCAAGATCCTGCTGGTGATCGGCGTGTCGCAGGGCGCGGTGGCGTACCTGATCTACGTCGAGCGCAAGGTCGCGGCATACGCCCAGGACCGGATCGGGCCGAACCGCGCCGGCCGGGAGTTCGGCATCCCGTTCGGCCTGCTCCAGCCACTGGCCGACGGCGCCAAGATGCTGCTCAAGGAGGACGTCGTCCCTTCGTACGTGAACAGGCCGCTGTACCTGCTCGCCCCGATGATCGCGATCGTCATGGCGACGATCGGGTTCGCGGTGATCCCGTTCGGGCCGGTCGGCGCCTCGGCACCGGTCTTGCCGGGCTGGCTCGGCGGCTATCGGATCGACTTCCAGATCGCGCCCTCCATCGACATCGGCATCGTCTACGTCTTCGCGATCGGCAGCCTGGCGGTCTACGGCGTGATCCTGGCGGGCTGGGCCTCGAACAACAAGTATTCGTTCATCGGCGGCCTGCGTCGAGCACCAGTTGATCAGCTACGAGATTCCGCTGGGCCTGTCGATCCTCGGCACGGTCCTGATCGCCGGCTCGCTCGACCTGAACGACATCATCAACTGGCAGGACCGCCACGTGTGGGGGATCATCGTCGCACCGGTCGGGTTCTTGATCTTCCTGGTCAGCGCCTTCGCCGAGACCAATCGGCTGCCGTTCGATCTCCCCGAGTCGGAGCAGGAGCTCATCGGCGGCTTCCACACCGAATACTCGGCGATGAAGTTCGGCATGTTCTTCCTGGGCGAGTACATGCACGTGATCACGGTGAGCTTCCTGGTCGTGATCCTCTTCCTGGGCGGCTGGGACCTCCCGTTCGTCCTGGACCAGGGGCAGACCGGACTCTTCGTGGCCCTGATCAAGACGCTGGTGATTCTGGTCAAGGTCGCGCTGATGATCCTGTTCATGATGTGGGTGCGGTGGACGCTGCCGCGGTTCCGCTACGACCAGCTGATGGATCTGGCCTGGAAGTCGCTGATCCCGCTGGCGATCGTCAACCTGGTGGCGACGGCCGCGATCGTGCAGTGGGTGCGGGGCTGATGAGAGACGCCGGAATGGGGGATTGACGACGTGCGACCTGACGACCCGAGTTTGAAGCGGATTGATCCACCCACGCTGAAGTGGCACGAGAAGCTGTACGTCTTGCCGATCGTCCAGGGCTTGGGCGTGACGGCCCGACACATGGCCGGGGTCGCGTTCGGCGGCAAGGCGATCACGATACAGTATCCCGAGGAGCAGCACGTGCCCAGCCCGAATTACAGGGGCGTGCACCGGCTGAACAAGGACGAGCAGGGCCGCGTCAAGTGCGTGGCCTGCATGCTGTGCGCGACGGCCTGCCCGGCCCATTGCATCGACATCGTTGGCGCGACCGCACCGCCGACCTGGCCCGATCGCGAGAAGTACCCCGAGAACTTCGTCATCGACGAGCTGCGATGCATCTACTGCGGGATGTGCGAGGAGGCCTGCCCGGTCGAGGCCATCGAGCTGACCGGCCTCTACGACCTGACCGGCCTGTCGCGCGAGCAGATGATCTTCGACAAGACGAAGCTCCTCTCCGTCTTCGACGCCACGCGGGACACCGAGCCGATGCGATACACCCGGCCGCCGGCCGATTCCGCCGTCGCGACGCGGATCCTGCCCTCGCTGGAAGCGTGACACTGAGTCGGTCGGGATTTCGAGCCCGACCCGGATCGAACGTCAGGCTGGAAAGCCTGACCTACGTGAGAAAGCGACACCGAAGATGTCGATCACCGGCATGATCCTCGCCGCCATCGTGGTTGGACTCGGCGCGTGGGGGAGCTATCTGCTGCTGCCGCACAAGCACGGCACGGTCCGCCCGCGCCGGGCCCACCGCGCCGGGGCGGTCGCGGCCGCAGTCGGTCTGCTGGGTTTCGTGGCGTATTGGAGCCCGCCCGGCCCGTTCCTCGCGACCATCTTCCTGTATGTGTTCGGCATCACGGCGATCGCCGGCGGCCTGCTCACCGTGACCAGCCGCAACCCGGTCTACAGCGCCCTGTGGTTCGCGTCAGTCGTGCTGTCAACGGCCGGGCTGTTCCTGCTGGCCGATGCGCCCTTCCTCGCCGCGGGGACGATCATCGTTTATGCCGGAGCGATCATCGTCACCTTCCTTTTCGTGATCATGCTGGCCCAGATGGAGGGCAAGGCCGATTATGACCGGGCGGCCCGCTCGCCTGCCTGGGCAACGTTCACTTGCTTCGTGCTGCTCTGGTGCCTGATCTACTCCGTCGCGACGGTCCAAACCGTGCCGGCCGGTGACCCCTCCAGGGCGGCCGGCCGCTTCGCGAGTGATGAGAAGAACCTGCATCGTTCCCGCGACCTGGCCGCCATCGTGGGAGCGCCCTCCTCGCCGACCATCACGGTGCTCGATAGCGCACTGCCGCCGACGTCGCAGATCTCCGAACCCCCGCCGCCGGTCGCCGCAGACTCCGCGATCCACGCCGCCCGGGTCCCGAAGCCCAATGTCGCCGGCCTGGGCGCCTCGCTCTATACCGACCAGTTGGTGACCGTGGGCATCGCCGGCGCGCTCTTGTTCGTGGCCCTGATCGGAGCCGTGGCGATCACCAATCCCCGGCGACCGGTCCGGCCCGGCAACGACCCGGCGCAGGTCGCCGCCGTGGGAACCAGCCGGCCGTGAGACAATAAACCCCCATCGAACGAAGAAGGGGACAAGTTCGCCATGCCTGCCTCCGACGTTTTCACGCTGGACATCCTGCGAGATTACCTGCTGATCGGCGCCGCGCTGTTCGTCCTGGGCATGCTCGGCTTCCTCAGCCGGCGCAACCTGATCGTGATGTTCCTCTCGGCCGAGATGATGCTGCAAGGCACGGCGCTGACCCTGGTCGGCTTCGGCCGATACCACGGCAACTGGACCGGTCAGATCCTCACGATCATGATCCTGACGGTGGCGGCTTGCGAGGCATCGATCGCGCTGGCCCTGATCGTGATCCTCTACAACCGGCGGTCGTCGCTGGATGTGACGCTCTGGCAGGACATCCGCGAGGAGGGCGTGGCCGCGACGCCCACGACCGACGTCGCCGAGGAGGCCGAGCCGATCGAGGTGATCCCCGGCCCCGAGTCGTATCCGCACCTGACCCCGGCCGGCGTCGAGCCGGCCCATCCCGTGGAACCCTGGATCGAGCGGCGGAGTTACGCGCACTTTACGCTTGCATTGCATCGCCGCGACAGAACCCCCCCAACCCCCCCTTCGTAAGGGGGGGATCGAAGAGAGGCGGGCCTCCCCGGGCCTCCCCCCTTGGGAAGGGGGGGTCAGGGGGGGTCGAGGCCCCGATAAGGCCAGCCGTCGAAAGGCCCGATGCCCGATGGAAAGAGTGCCTGGATTCTTCGTGCGGTACGCCTGGCTGATCCCGTTCTTGCCCCTGCTGGGGGCGGCGGTGGCCGCGATCGGCGCCCGGCGATTGCGATCGGCGGCGCACTGGCCGGTCTGGATCGGGATCGGGCTGGCGTTCCTGGTCTCGCTGGGGACGCTGTCCTCCGCAGGGCCCGACGTCAAGTACACCGTCATGAACTGGCTGCCGGCCGGCGATCTCGACGTCCCGATCGAGATGCGCCTCGACGGCCTGAGCACGATGATGCTGTCGATGGTGACATTCGTCTCGGGCCTGGTCGCCGTCTTCGCGGCGGGCTACATGGCCGGCGACGAGGGCTATCCGCGGTTCTTCGCACTCATCGGCCTGTTCGTCTTCTCGATGACGGGCCTGGTCCTCTCCAACAACTACCTGCTGACGTACGTCTTCTGGGAGGGCGTGGGCGCGTGCAGCTACCTGCTGATCGGCTACTGGCACTCGCGTCCCTCAGCCTCGGCCGCGGCGATGAAGGCGTTCCTGGTCAATCGAGTGGGCGACTTCGGCTTCGCGGTCGCGATCTTCTGGCTCTGGAACCTGTCCCCGGGCCATGACCTGAGCTACGACACGATCTTCTCGGCCGCCGCTTCGGGACGGATCGACCACGCCGCGGTCCTGGGTGTCTCGCTCCTGTTCTTCTGGGCGCGACGGCCAAGAGCGCGCAGATCCCGCTCTACGTCTGGTTGCCCGACGCCATGGAAGGCCCCACGCCGGTCTCGGCGCTGATCCACGCGGCGACGATGGTCACAGCCGGCGTCTACCTCGTCGCCCGTTCGACCCCGCTCGTCGCGATGGTCCCGAGCGTCCAGCTCACCATCGCCGCGATCGGCTGCGCCACCGCGCTGCTCGCGGCGGCCATCGCGCTGACGCAGAACGACCTCAAGCGCGTGATGGCCTATTCGACGGTGAGTCAGCTCGGCTACATGTTCATGGCCCTGGGCGCCGGCGTCGGGAATGTGGCGCAGCTCGCGGTCGTCGCGGCGATGTTCCACCTGTTCACCCACGCGTTCTTCAAGGCCCTGTTGTTCCTCGCGTCGGGGAGCGTGATGCACGCGATGGGCGACGTCATCGACATGCGACGGTTCGGCGGCCTGCGCCATCGGATGCCGATCACCTGCTGGACGTTCGCCGTCGGCGGCCTGGCGCTGGCCGCGATCCCGCCGCTGTCCGGCTTCTTCAGCAAGGACGAGATCCTGGCGCGCTCTCGGGCGCCGGCGAATCGGCGCACGAGCTGGGCTGGGGCTGGGCGTACCGCCTGATCTACTGGCTGGCGATCCTGACGGCCTTCCTGACGGCGTTCTACACCGGTCGGGCGTTCTTCATGACCTTCTTCGGGCCCGAGAAGCTGCCCAGCCCGGACGACCCCGAGGCCCCGCCCGAGGACGCCGGCCTGGCAGAGGCCCACACTCACGGCCATCACGCGGAGGGCGAGGAGGGCCATCCGGAATCGCACCAACACGACATCGGCCACGAGTCGCCGCCGATCATGGCGATCCCGCTCCTGGTGCTGGCCGGCTGCACGGTCCTGATCGGCCTGATCTGCCTGGTCGCCTGGCCGTTCAGCGGCGGCCCGGCCGAGTGGTTCGCTCAGCACCTCGAGAAGACGCTGGCCTTCGAATCTCTGGGCCATGCGGAGCACGGCTTCTCGTGGTTCACGGCGATCGTCGGCACGCTGGTCGGCCTGGGAGGGATCGGCCTGAGCTACGTCATGTACGCGGAGCCCAGCCCGCTGCCGCGGCGGTTGATGGAGCGGTTCCGACCGCTCTACGAGGCTTCGCTGCACAAGTTCTACGTCGATGAGATCTACCAGCGGTTCGTGGTCGGACCGCTCCGCGGCCTGTCATCGTTCAGCGATTTCCTGGATGAGTACTTCGTGGATCGGCTGGTGACCGGAATCGCCCTGATCCCCCGCGCGATCGCGCGGGCCCGGCTGGCGACGTTCCAGAACGGCCTGATCCAGTTCTACGCCGCGGTGTCGGCGATGAGCGTGGCGATCCTGTTCTTGATCCTGTTATTGCTCGGCTCGCAGCCGTAGACCCGTATCGTGATTCCGATGAGGACGGTGGCATGTCGATACTCCTGGTGATCACGATCTTCCTCCCGGTGCTGGGGAGCATCGCCCTGGCCGTGGTTCCGAGGGGCGACGACCACCTGGCCCGCCGGGTCGCGATGGGGGTCGCGCTGGCGACGCTGGCCTTCAGCCTGATCCTGCTGGCGGCATTCCGCGCGAACGTGGAGGGCCCCCAGTTCTCTTCCAACTCGGGGGGCCGATACGGGATCTCGTGGGTGGGCAATCCGCCCGACTCGCAGGACCGGCCCGACATCCGCGTGGCGTTCGGGCTGGACGGACTGAGCCTCTGGCTTTTCGTGCTGACGGCGCTGCTCCAGATCACGGCGATCTGCTGCTCGTGGGAATCGATCAAGGAACGAGTCGCCGCGCACTTCGCCTTCTTGCTGGCGCTCGAGACCGGGCTACTCGGTCTGTTCTCCAGTCTCGACGTGATCCTGTTCTACATCTTCTTCGAATTCACGCTGATCCCGCTGTTCTTCCTGATCGGCATCTGGGGCGGCCCGAAGCGACAGAAGGCCTCGGTCACGTTCTTCCTCTACACCCTGGCCGGCAGTCTGTTGACCCTCCTGGGGGTCATCGCGCTGGTGGTGGTGCACTACCAGTTCTCGGCCAACAACGTGCTGACCTTCTCGATCCCGGAACTGACCAAGGGTCTCGGCACCCTGAATTGGCCCGAGTGGCGGGAGGTGGGGTCGTGGACCAGCCCGCAAGTCCTCATCTTCCTGCTGCTCCTGGCGGGATTCGCGATCAAGGTGCCGATGTTCCCCTTCCACACGTGGCTACCGCTGGCGCACGTCGAGGCGCCGACGGCGGGCTCGGTCATCCTGGCCGGTGTGCTCCTGAAGGTCGGCAGCTACGGGCTCCTGCGCTTCAACTTGGGCATGACGCCGCTGGGCGCCCAGGCGATGTTCCCGCTGATCGCGACGATGGCGGTGATCGGCATCATCTACGGCGCCCTGGCCGCACTGGCGCAGTCCGACGTCAAGCGGCTGGTCGCCTACAGCTCGGTCAGCCACATGGGCTTCATCGTGCTCGGGCTCTTCTCGTTCAATCGGACGGGCATCGCCGGCGGGGTGATCCAGATGCTGAACCACGGGCTGACGACCGGCGCGCTGTTCGCCTGCGTCGGCGTGGTCTACGAGCGCTATCACACGCGGATCATGGACGAAATGGGCGGGCTGTGGAACAAGATGCCGCTATTGGCCTTCTTCTTCATCCTGGCGGCGCTCGGCTCGGCGGCGCTGCCGGGCCTCAACGGCTTCGTGGGCGAATTTCCGATCCTGCTCGGCGCGTATGAGACCAGTCCGCGCGCCGCGGTGCTCGCGGCGACGGGGATGATCCTGGGGGCGCTTTACTTGATATGGATGCTCCGCCGCCTGATCTTCGGCCCGCTGCATGAACCGTCGGCTCACGATAACCACGTCGGAGGGAAAGCGGCATCTGACGAGCTCGCCCCGCCGCAGCACGTCTGCCCGCCGATGCGATGGTTTGAGATCGCCGGGCTGGCGCCCTTGATGTTCCTGATCGTGGTGATCGGAGTGTACCCGCTGCCGATCTTCCAGCAGATCCAGCCGGCGGTCAACTCCGTCGTCTCAAACATCGAGACCCAGCGCGAGCGCGCCAGTGACGACATCAAGGCGAAACAACAGGCGCAGTCCCCGCCGCCGCGGGCGCGGCGCAAGGCGGCCAGTCCGGCCGGCGCGTCGAAGAAGGCGGCCCCGAAAGCCAAGACCGACTCGGGCGGCGCGCCGGAAGCCAAGGCGGCGCCGAGTGCCAAGTCCAGCGAGAAAGGTAGCGGGTAACGATGGCGACGCAAGCTTATGACTCAGTGCTCCGGACGATGGCCATCCTGGCTCCCGAGCTCATCCTGCTGCTCGCCGCCATCGCGATGATGACGCTCTCAGCCTTCTTGAACCAGCCGCGGCGTCTTTGGTGCCGCGCCGCCGTCTGGACGGTGCTCGCCGCGCTGGCGGCCCTGTTCTGGGCGTCGGGCAAGGAGACGGAAATGTACATGTCCGTCGCCCTCAATGACGCTCTGTCGTTCTGGGCGCGGCTGGTGTTGTTGCTCACCGGCCTGATCGTCCTGGGCCTGGCGCACGACGAGCCGGCCGACGAGCGGGCGGGCGAGTTCTTCGGGGCCCTGTTGATGATGAACGCCGGCGCCATGCTGGTCGCAGCGGCCAATGACGTCGTGTTCCTCTTCGTCGGGCTGGAGCTGGTGAGCATCCCGACGTATCTGCTGCTGTATCTCTCGCGGCGCACCCCGACGACCCAGGAGGCCGCGACCAAGTACTTCTACCTCAGCATCTTCGCGTCGGGACTCTTGCTCTTCGGCCTGGCCTACCTCTACGGCGGGACGGGGATCAGCAACCTGAAGGCGGCGACCTTCCTGACCACGAAGCTGGAGAACTTTCCCAATGCCCAGCTCGGGCTGATCGCCATCGTCTTCGTGATGGCCGGCTTGTGCTTCCGCGTGGCCGCGGTGCCGCTGCATTTCTACGCTCCCGACGTCTACCAGGGCTCGCCGACGGTGATCGCCGCCGTGCTCTCCTGGCTCCCCAAGGCGGTGGGCTTCCTGGCGATGATCCGGGCGTTGACGGCCGTCTTCTCGGTTTCGAGCGCCCTGGTACAGAAGGCGGTGATCCTCTCGTGGGTCATCGCGGCGGCGACCATGATCCTGGGCAACTTCGTCGCGCTCCTGCAGGAGGATCTCAAGCGGCTCCTGGCGTACTCGTCGATCGCGCACGCGGGCTATCTGATGATCGGCGTGACGGCGGCGTTCGCCAACGGCCAGCACGGGACGGCCCTGTATCACGGTGCGGAGGGCATCGTCTTCTACCTCGTGGCCTACGCGCTGATGACGCTGGGGACCTTCGGCGTCATCGTCATGCTGCGGATCGGGGACCGTCCGGTCGAGACGGTCCGTCAGCTCGCCGGCCTGGGCTGGTCGCAGCCATGGGCCGGCCTGGCACTGGCGATCTGCCTCCTGAGCCTGAGCGGCATCCCGCCCCTGTTGGGCTTCTGGGGGAAATTCGAGATCTTCGCCTCGGCCCTGGCCGCCCAGAGCGTGGACGAGTCCTGGTCGTTCCTGATGCTGGCCGTCCTGGGCGTGCTGAACGCGGCAGTGGGCGCATATTATTATCTCCGCATCGTGGTGCTGATGTACCTGAGCCCCGCGCAAGAAGATGTCCGCGTCCGGGCCGGCTGGCCGGTGGCCGCGTCAGTGGGGGCGTGCGCCACGCTGACCGTCCTCCTGGGATTGTTCTGGGCGCCGGTGGCCGAGCGGGCCCGCGCGGCGGCGATCGCCGCGGAGGCGCATCCCGATCCTCACCCACCGATCGCGACGGTGACCCCACCGGCTGTGGCGCCGTCGCGATGACCTGGCCCGGCCGGTTCGGGACTCGTCATGTCCCATCACATCGTTCTCGAACCGGGCGCCGCCATGGCCTCCTTTTACGGACGACCCGTTCGCCTGTTTGATCTGCCGAGCGAATCGGCACGATCTTGACGCAAATCTTTTGTCCAAAATGAGCTTGGTCGTCGTGACCTCGCCGCCGTCCCCATGGAACCGACACGGCCGCTTCCAGAATTCCGGTAAAGTCGCCGAAAAAAGTCCGGCCACCACGCCAAAAGGTTCCAATACTATAGGGTGGGTGGCCACCCTCACTTCCGCCATTCGCAGAACAGGCCCCGAATACCCGCGGCGACGAAGCCGGTCCTTGGACGAAAACAACCCACGAAGAGAGACGGATGTCCACGACATCACTCATGCGTGTCAGGGCGATTCGATGCAAGGCCGGGCGTGGTGCCAGCCCCAAGTTCACGGCCGGCAAGGTTCGATCGTGGATGGATGCGATGAAGCATGGTCTGGACGCCCAAACGCCGGTCCGCCGGCGCCCGAACGCCGCAGTCGCGAGTCCGATCGCGGCCGAGAAGGTGGCTGCAAACCCCGGGAGCGACGCTATTTGTGAAAAGGTACGGAACGAACCCAGCGCGACTCCGCAGTCGGCGTCCGAGGGCTCAACGAGTGAGGAGGCGTCCCGGCGACCGGCGGCGGGCACCCGGCTCGCAAATTCAGACCTGGTTCAAAGTCGGGTAACACTAGCGTGACCAGTGGGAGCTTCTCTGAAATGCCTGCTTCCTCCATGCTGGCGATGGGGTTCCAAGCCAACGCCATCACACGGAGGAAGCAGACATGCTCGCTCAGACTATGCCTCTGGTTGCCGCCATGCAAGCCGATCCGCTCCCGGCCGCCGTCTCGATCCCTTGCCCCGCTCAGCAACTCCCGCCCCAAAAGCGGCAGGAGTTGGCCCTCCAGGTCCTCGACGGCTCGCAGCCGGTCGCCCAACTGGCCCGCCAACATCAGGTCAGCCGCCAGTTCCTCTACCGACAGGCCGACACCGCCCAACTCGCCCTGGACCACGCCTTCGACCCGCCTCCAGCGGCCCAGGAGGTCCTCTTCCACCTGCCGGTCACCACGTCCTGGCTCCGTCAATTGATCCTCACCCTGGTCCTGGCCTGTCACAGCCCTTACCGCGGCGTCATCGCGCTGTTGCGTGACCTCTTCGACACCGAGACCTCCCTGGGCACCGTCCATAACGTCGTCCAGGCCGCCGTCGCCCGGGCCCGCGCGATCAACGACTCGTACGACCTGGCCGCCGTCCGCGTCGGAGCCCATGACGAGATCTTCCAGGCCGGCCACCCGGTCCTGGTGGGTGTCGACACCGCCTCCACGTTCTGCTACCTCTTGAGCCAGGAGGAGCACCGCGATGCCGACACCTGGGCGGTGCGGCTGCTGGAATTGGCCGAGCACGGCTTCGCCCCCGACGCCATCGTCGCCGACTTCGGCACCGGCCTCCGCGCCGGCCAGGCCCTGGCGCTGCCCCAGGTCCCCTGTCGCGGCGATGTCTTCCATCTATTGCGCGATCTCGAGCAGGCCGTCTCCTACCTGGAGAACCGGGCCTACGACGCGCTGGAGGCCTGCGCGCGCCTGGAGCGGGAGCAGGCCCGAGTGCGCCAGCAGGGCCGGCCGGCGCAGGGCGCGGCCCAGCGACTGCGGCGGGCCCGCGTCGCGTGCGACCCGGCCATCGCCTTGGCGGACGATGTCCGACTGCTGGGAGACTGGCTCCGCTACGACGTGCTCGCACTGGCCGGGCCGTGCCACGCCGACCGCCTGGTGTTGTACGACTTCATCTTGGCCGAACTGCAAGCGCGGGTCCCGGCCTGCGCGCACCGCCTGGGGCCGATCTACCGGCTGCTGAAGAACCGTCGCGACGACCTGCTGGCCTTCGCCCGGGCGCTGGACGAGGAGCTGGGGCAGATGGCGGTGGCGTGGGGGGTGGCGGCCGATGGCCTGCGTGGCCTGCTGAACGCCCGGTGCCGCGACGAGAGCGACCCGGTGCGCTGGGCCGAAGAGTCGGCAGTGCGGCCCCAGCTTCGCGGGTGGTCGCACGCGGCCTGCCGGGCGGTCGATGCGCTGGCCGCGGGGACGGTGCGCGCCAGTTCGCTGGTGGAGAACCTCAACAGTCGGCTACGGACGTACTTCAGCTTGCGCCGTCATCTCGGGGCCGATTACTTGGACCTGCTACGGTTCTACCTGAACCACCGCGTGCTGGAGCGGAGCGAACGGCCGGAGCGGCAGGGCCGGACGCCGGCGGAACTGCTGACCGGTGCGGTGCACGGGCACTGGCTGGAACTGCTGGGATTCCGTCGCTTTGCCCGCCCCGCGTGATCCGCCGGCTCATTGCGGTCGCCCCGAGCGCCTGGCTGGCCCAGGCACGGGGATCGTCCGCGCCGTGACTGCGGGAGAGTCAAACTGTTACCCTGGAAAGGCGGATTTTGAACCAGGCCCAAATTCACGGCCGCGCCCTGCCCCAAGTGCAGAGGCACCAATAATATGCGAAGAGATACGGAACGAACCCAACGTCACCACGCTTCTCGTCGATTTGCAGCGAGCATGCATCCACGAATACGATGATCGCCTGGACGGATCGGAAGATGGAGGAGGGCCCGATCCGGTCATTCACCGGGCCCCGCCGAGACCGATTGACCTCTTTCCTTCGTCCGTGGATGGCGCGAGAATCAGGGGAGATTCCACAAGCGGGACCGAGGTTGACCTGAGGGGACACCCACGATGAGCGATTATCTGATTCCGACGACTGTCATCGGGAGCTGGTCGTTCCCCGGCTGGTATGAGAAGTTCGTCGCCGACGTCGGCTCCGAGCCGGCCCGGTTCGGGGCGGTGGACCGCGAGGAGGCCGTCCGCGACGCAGTCCGTCTTGCGGTGGACGACCAGCTCCGCGCCGGGCTGGATCGGATCACTGACGGCGAGATGCAGCGCGTCGACTTCAACCTGGGATTCTACGAGTACCTGCACGGACTGGAACCGGTCCCACGGGCCCGCCGATGGGGCGCGCCGGCCCACGACCAGCGCGATCGCTATCGATGTGTCGCGCACTTGGCGGCGCCCGAGGGACTGGGCACGGCCGCCGAGTATCGACGGCTCCGCGAGGTGACCGACGCGCCGGTCAAGGTGCCCGTCCCCGGGCCGTTCACGCTGGCCGGCTGCATCGACGGCGGCGCCGTTTATGCCGATCGTACTGCCGTCACGGAGGCGCTCGTCCCGATCGTCAACGCGGAGTTGCGGGCCCTGGTTGCCGCCGGGGTCGACTTCATCCAGCTCGACGAGCCTAGCTTCGCGTGCCACCCGGGCTCCGCCGAGGCGTTCCTGAACGTCATCGAAGCGACCGTCCGCGGCGTGGACGCATACGTCAGTATGCACATGTGCTTCGGGAACTTCAGGGCCAGGGCGGTGGGCCGCCGGTCGTATCAGCCGTTGTTCCCGCACATCGGCCGGCGCCGGTCCGCCAGCTCGCGCTGGAGTTCGCCAGCCGCGAGATGGCCGAGGTCGAGCTGCTGGCCGACCTGCCCGAGACGATGGACGTGGCCGTCGGGCTGGTGGACGTCAAGAACACCTGGGTCGAGCCGCCCGAGCTGGTCGCAGAGCGGCTGCGGACCGTATTGCGGTTCGTCAACGAGGAGCGAGTCTCGGTGACCCCCGACTGCGGGTTCTCCCAGACGGTCCGGCACGTCGCGACGGCCAAGGCGAAGGCGATGGTCGACGGGGTCAAGATCGTCCGGGGAGAGCTGGGCCGATGATCGAACCGGTGAAGTCGGGGGCCGAGTTGATCGAGGAGATCCGAGATTCCACGCCGGACCCGGGCTCGCTCCAGGTCTGGTGGCTGGGCCAGAGCGGCTTCCTGGTCAAGGCGACGACCGGGCTGCTGGCCGTCGACCTGTACCTCTCGGAATACCTCACGCGGAAGTACGAAGACACCGCGCGGCCGCACGTCCGGATGACGCGGGCGCCGCTGCGGGGTGGTGAACTTCGCGGTATCGACCTGATCCTGGCGAGCCACAAGCACTCCGACCACCTCGATCCGGTGACGGCCATCGACGTCATGGATGCCTCGCGCGGGGCCGTCCTGATCGTGCCCGAGGCGTTGACCGAGTACGCCCGCGGGCTCGGCCTTCCGGGCCGCCGGATCGCGGGAATCGACGCCGGCGGAGTGCTCGAACGGGCCGGTTTTCGGGTGCGGGCGATCCCATCGGCCCACGAGGGGCTCGACACCGACGCGGCCGGCCATCATCTTTACCTGGGGTTCATCATCGAGGCCGAGGGGCTGCGGCTCTACCACAGCGGCGATGGCCTGGCCTACGACGGACTCGACCGGTGGCTCGGCGACCAGTCGTTCGACGTCCTGTTCCTGCCGATCAATGGCCGGGACCCGGCGCGAGGTGTCCCCGGGAACATGTCGGCGGCCGAGGCCGTCGACCTGGCGGGCCGGATCCGGCCCCGGTACGTCGTGCCGCATCACTATGACATGTTCACCTTCAACACCGTCCCCGCCCTGGCGTTCGCGTCCGAGGCCCGCCGGCTCCCCGCCGGGGTCGAGGCCCGGATCCTCCGCTGCGGGGAGCGCTGGGAGATCACGCCGTGAGCGTCACGCTGGGCATCGACATCGGAACCTCCGGGACCAAGACGCTGGCCATCGACGAGCGGGGCACGATCCTGGCCTCGGCGACGGCCGAGTATCCCTGCGATCACCCCCGGCCCGGCTGGTCGGAACAGGACCCCCGGCTCTGGTGGGACGCGACGGTGGAAACGGTGGGTCGCGTGCTGGCGGCGGGAGCATTCCGCCCGGACGACGTCGCCGGGGTCGGTCTGAGCGGCCAGATGCACGGCTCGGTGTTCCTCGATGAGACGGGCGAGGTCATCCGTCCTGCGTTGCTCTGGAACGACCAGCGCACGGCGGAGGAATGCCGCGAGATCGAGGAGAGGGCTGGGGGTCGCGAGGCGCTCGTCCGGATGGTCGCCAACCCGGCCCTGACCGGCTTCACCGCGCCCAAGCTGCTGTGGGTCCGGCGCCGGGAACCGCGCCACTGGGAGCGGGTCCGGCAGGTGCTGCTGCCTAAGGACTACGTCCGGTACCGGCTGACCGGGACCTACGCTACCGAGGTGAGCGACGCCTCGGGCACGCTGATGCTCGACGTCGCCAATCGACGATGGAGCCGCGAGCTGCTCGAGAAGCTCCAACTCGATCCGGGCCTCCTTCCGCCATGCCATGAGAGCCCCGAGGTCTCGGGCCGGATGAGTGAGCTAGGGGCCAGGGCGACCGGGCTGAAGCCGGGGACACCGGTCGTGGGCGGCGGCGGCGATCAGCCGGCCGGGGCGGTCGGCAACGGGATCGTGCGCCAGGGTGTGGTCTCGGCGACGATGGGGACCTCGGGGGTCGTCTTCGCCCACGCCGATCAGCTCGGCTTCGACCCGTTGGGCCGGCTCCAGCGCGGCTGTCACGCGGTGCCTGGCGCGTGGCACGTCATGGGCGTCGTACTGGCCGCGGGAGGCAGCTTCCAATGGTTCCGCAACGAACTGGGCAAGGCCGAGGTCGCCCTGGCCAGACAGCGAGGCGAGGACCCGTATTTCCTCCTGACGGACGAGGCCGCGCTGGCCGGTCCGGGAGCCGAGGGGCTGTTCTTCCTCCCCTACCTGACCGGCGAGCGCACGCCGCATTTCGACCCCTTCGCCAAGGGCGCCTGGATCGGCCTGACCGTTCGGCACGGCCGCCCGCACCTGATCCGAAGCCTGCTCGAAGGGGCGACCTACGCGATGCGCGATAGCCTCGAGCTGATCCGCGAGATGGGCGTGGCGATCGAGCAGGTGCGCGTCTCCGGCGGCGGCGCCCGGAATCCGCTCTGGCGGCAGATCCAGGCCGATATCTACGGCTGCGACGTCCACACGCTCCACTCGAGCGAGGGGCCGGCGTTCGGCGCCGCGCTCCTGGCCCAGGTCGGCACCGGCGGATTCGCCTCAGTGCCCGAGGCGTGCGACGCGACCATCCGTGTGGTGGACGCCACGCGGCTCGATCCCAACGTCAGGCCGTTCTATAACCGGGCGTACGCCATCTATCGGCAGCTCTATCTCGACTTGCGGAAGTCGTTCCAATCTATCAGCGCGCTGGTTCAAGGGAACGCGTAGGGTGGGCTTCGCCCACCCAGACCGGCACTCGGGACGGAGGTCCGACATTCGGGGAGACCAGGCGTGGCCCGGAAATCGAAGCAAGCGACGCTGACGAAACGGCCGGCTCCTGCACAGAGCATGGCGCCGGCGCCTGCACTCGCCGCCGAGAGCGCGCCGGCGCCCGTCCCGCCGCGATCGCTCGCCTGGACGATCGCGGCAGTGATCGGGCTCCTGGTGCTGCACTATGCCCTGGCGGCGCGGAGCCTCGTGCAGGAGAACCCGACCGTCGACGAGGTCGGCGCACCTTCCGGCCGGCATCACGTACTGGCAGAAAGGGACGTTCCGGCTCTATCACCACAACCCGCCGCTCTTCAAGATGGTCGCGGCCTTGCCAGTGCTGTTAGCGAAGCCGGTGACCGAACCGCTGTATACACTGACGAGCTGGCGGTCGAGATCGCCGTCGCCGCCCACCTTCTCCCAATCCTTCGCGTTCTTCAACGTCGGCCGTTACTTCGAGCTCTTCCAACTCGCCCGGCTGATGATGCCGATCTTCACCGTTGTCGGCGGGCTGATCGTCTTCGCCTGGTCGGCCCGCCTGTATGGGAGGTGGGCGGGGCTCCTGAGTCTGGCGCTCTGGGCGTTCTGCCCGAACATCCTGGCGCACGCCCGGCTCGTGACTTCGGACGCCTGCTCGACGGCGATGGGCGTCGCCGCCACCTATACGTTCTGGCGGTACCTGCATCAGCCGACCGGCAGGCGGGCGATCGGCGCGGGACTCATGTTAGGGGTCGCGCAGCTCTCCAAGTTCAGCCTGCTGATCCTGTATGCGGTCTGGCCGTTCCTCTGGCTGCTGCATCGGCTGATGGTCGGGCCGCGAAGCAGTGTCGGAGATCCGGCTCCGGAGGGCTTCGGACGACCCATCGCGCGGGGCCTGGGGCACGGCGTCGCCATCGTGGCGCTCAGCGTCCTGACGATCGACGCCGGTTACTTCTTCGAAGGGGTCGGCACTCCGCTGGGCGCTTTCGAGTTCGGTTGCCGGACCTTCACTCGTCCGGTGCCGCCGGGCACCGTCCGGCCGTACAGCGAGAATCCGCTGTTCGACATCGCCTGGCAATTCCGGATCAACCGCTTTCGAGGGACCTGGCTGGGCTCCGTGCCGATCCCGTTGCCGGAGCATTACGTCCTGGGCTTCGACGAACAGAAGATCGAGACGGAGGGGATCCCCACCCGTTACGCCGCGGCCATGCTGTCCGGCAAGGTCAACGAGGAGCGGCGGGTGCCCCAGACGGACCGCGACGAGAGGCAGGGCTACTGGGTCTACATCGACGGCGAACTCCGCCAAACCGGCTGGCGCAGCTACTACCCGCGCACCTTGGCGTACAAGGTCCCCGAGGGAACCTGGCTCCTGGTCGCCCTCTCCCTGGTGGTCCTGTTGACGACGAAACGATCGCCGGCCGGCTGGTTTGACGAACTGGCGTTGTGGACCCTGCCGCTGGTGATCCTCCTTTCCATGAGCCTGCTGACCGACATCAACCTGGGCCTGCGCTACGTCCTGGCGATCCTGCCGTACATCTTCATCTCGACGGGCAAGGTCGTGCCGTGGTGCCGCGGCCTGCGCGAGCCCTGGCGGAGGGTCGCGGGTGCGTTCATCGCCGGTTCGCTCGCCCTGACGGTCGCCGCATCGGCCTGGATTCACCCGAGCTATCTCTCCTATTTCAACTGGGCGTCGGGGGGCCCCGATCGGGTGCCGGTTCGGCTGATCGACAGCAACCTCGACTGGGGCCAGGACCTGGTCCAGTTGCAGAGTTGGTGGAAGGCCAACATCCCGGACCAACCGATCGGGCTGGCCTATTTCGGGCAGATCCACCCATCGATCTTCGAGATGCGCGGGGAGTCGTTCCGCTGGTTCCTGCCGCCGGGTCGCCCCGGCACTGTCGAGCCGATGATGAGACCGCCGAGCACCCGCCTGATCGGCCCGGCTCGACGACTGACGCCCGGCTACTACGGGGTGAGCGCAACACTGCTCTACGGGCTGCCGTGGCGGCTCTACGACCCGGTCTCGCCCCTCGTTGCGCCCGAGGCGAATCAGCCGTCATGGAACGTCTACAAGCCGCACGCATTCGACTACTTCCAGCAATTCCGCCCGATCATGCCCCCGATCGGGCACTCGATCTACATCTATCGCCTTACCGAGGAGGACTGCGCCCGAGTCAACCCGATGCTGGAGGGCCCGACGCCATGAATCGCGGCCGCCCATCACTTCGGCTTGCGGCAGACATACACCTGCGCCAGGTCATCCTCATGCGTCGGTCCGAAGAGGACGTCAACCTCGAATCCCGCCCGGCGCAGCAGGTCCGGCAGGTCGGCGCCGAACTCGGTGAAGACCGGGTATCCCCAATCGCCGCCCGGGTGGGCGATCCGCGGCGCACGATCCTCGACGCTCCCATCCGGACCGACGATCGCCCGGGCGAAGGTCCGAGGAGTCTGGGGCAGGACGGGCACCGTGAAGACGTGACGACCGCCGGGCGCCAGCACTCGACGGATCTCGCCGAGCGCCGCGTCGAGGTCGGGGACGTGCTCCAGCGTCTCGGAGGTGAGGACCAGGTCGAAGCTCGCCGCTGGATACGTCAGGCGCGTCAGGTCCTCCGAGCGGACGCCGTCGACCCAAGCGCCGGGCTCCGCCCCGGGACGGTAGTCGGACGACTCGAAGCGCGGCAGCCGCGCGAGGACATCGTGCACGCCGTCGATCCGGTTGATCTCCGCGACGCGCAGCGGCCGGATCTCAACGCATTGGACCCAGTACTCCAGCGCCGGCGCCGGGGCAGGGGGCTCCCCGACGGGATACAGCGCCAGCACGACGTCGGCAATCCGTCGGCATCGGAGCTTCGCGCCGCACCGGGCGCAATCGCACGACTCCTTCCGCGCCAGCGTCCGGGCCAGCCGCGGCGAGAGCCCCCAGAGCTCCTCCAGCCGCCGCGGGATCACCCGACGGCGGTAGAACATCGGCCGGAACGCCCCGCAGACCGAGCACGGCTCGAAGCGGCGGTGGGCCAGCACCTCGAGCCAATCGTGCGTCACCCATCCCCAGCGATGGGCGGCGTTCCACGGGGGCACGAGGAGACGCTTGAGCCAGCCCGGAATCGGTCGAGGCATCGGTCGCAACGTCCTCCGGAAGTGACGGAACCGGGATCGGTGCCGTCCTGCACGCCTCGGCTCCGCTTGACCCCCCGCCCGGCTTTGATTACGATCATAGCATGCGATGGGCGCAAGGGAAACGAGCGCAACCGGTTACTTCATCAGAACTTCAGGACCAAGAGACCAAGCGATGGCGTACGCGACGACGGTCCAGCGGCACAGGACGCGCGAGGTGGGAGTCGGGTCTCAGATCGTCGGCGGCGACCAGCCGATCTGGGTCCAGTCGATGACCACGACCAACACGTTCGACGCCGAGGCCACCCTCGAGCAGATCCGGCGCCTGGAAGAAGCGGGCTGCGAGATCGTGCGGGTCACCGTCCCCAAGAAGGAGGACGTCGAGGCCGTCAAACTGATCCGCGACCGGATCTCGATCCCGCTGATCGCCGACATCCATTACGACTACCGGATGGCCCTGGCCTGCCTCGATGCCGTGACGCCCTCGGGCCGGCCGGCCGTCGACAAGATCCGGATCAATCCCGGCAACATCGGCGGCGAGGAGCGGTTCAAGGAAGTCGTGCGCAAGGCTCGGGACAAGGGCATCCCGATGCGCATCGGCGTGAACTCGGGGAGCCTCGAGAAGGACCTGATCGACAAGTACGGCTTCCCGTGCCCCGAGGCGATGGTCGAGAGCGCCCTTCGGCACATCGAGACGGCCGAGTCGCTCGGCTACAAGCTGATGATCGTCAGCCTCAAGGCGAGCCACGTGCCGACCGCCGTCGAGTGCTACACCCAGTACGCCGCCCAGAGCGACTATCCGACGCATGTCGGCATCACCGAGGCCGGCTCGCGCGAATACGGCACGCTCAAGAGTGCGGCGGGCATCGGCGCGATCCTGCTCCGCGGGATCGGCGACACGATCCGCGTCTCGCTCCTGGGGGATCCCGTGCCGGAGATCCAGGCCGGCTTCGACATCCTCCGTGCCTGCGACCGCCGGGTGACCAAGCCCGAGGTCGTCGCCTGCCCGACCTGCGGCCGGCTGGATATCGACCTCGAGCGGATCGTCGCCGAGGTCGAGGACAAGATGAAGTCCCTCAAGAACCCCATCCGCATCAGTATCCTGGGCTGCCTCGTCAACGGGTTCGGCGAGGCCAAGGAGGCCGACCTCGGCATCGCCGCCGGGTCGGGCAAGGGGATCATCTTCAAGCGCGGCGTTCCCATCCGCCACGTCAAGGAACACGAGATGGTGCAGGCCCTACTCGAGGAGGTCGAACGCTTCGAGGAGGATACCGCCCCTCTGGCCTCGTACGTCGCCAAGGAGAAGCAGCGCCAGGACAAGCTGGCGCTGCCAGTCCTCTCGTAAGCGCGGAATTCGGCGGAACGACCGACTCATCCCTGCCGCAAGCCCACCGACACGTACTTGGTCTCAAGGTAGGCGTCGAGCCCTTCGATCCCCAGCTCGCGGCCGAGCCCGGATTCCTTCATGCCGCCGAAGGGACACTGGGGCGTCGCCGGAACAGGGTCGTTAAGCCCGATGATCCCGGCCTCGAGGCCCTCGGCCATCCGGGTGGCGACGGTCAGGTCGTTCGTAAAGACGTACGCCGCCAGGCCATAGGGCGTGTTGTTGGCGGCGGCGATCACGTCGTCGAGCTTGGAGAAGTCGAGCAAAGGCATCACTGGCGCGAACGGCTCTTCGGTCATGATCCGCATCGAGCCGTCAACCTCGCGGATGACCGTCGGCTCGAACCAGTATCCCTTGTCGAACCGGCTCGACCGGCCGCCTCCCGTCAGGATCTTGCCGCCCTTCTGACGGGCGTCCTCGACGAGCTCCGAGGTCTTGTCCAGCGCCCCGGCCTCGATCATCGGCCCGATCTGGACGCCGGGCTCCAAGCCGTTGCCGACCTTGAGGTTGCGCGTGAGCTCGACGGCCGCATCCGTGAAATCGCGGGCGATCTTCTCGTGCACGTAGAACCGCGAGGGCGCGATGCAGACCTGGCCGTTGTTGCGGAACTTGCCGAGCACGGCGGCCTGTGCGACCTGCTGGACGTCGGCATCGGGGAAGACGATCAGCGGGGCATGGCCGCCGAGCTCCAGGCTGAGCCGCTTCACCTGGTCGGCCGAGCGCTTGATCAGCTCCTTACCGACGGCGGTCGAGCCGGTGAAGCTGATCTTGCGGACGGCCGGGTGCTCGAACAGGGCGTCGGCGAAGACGCGCGACTTGCCGATCACGAGGTTGGCGACGCCCGGCGGCACGCCGGCGTCGGCGAGGCACTCGAAGATCTGGATCAGCGTCAAGGGCGTCTGGTCGGCCGGCCGGCTCACCACGGTGCAGCCGACCGCCAGGGCCGGGGCGATCTTGCGGCTCGGCAAGGCGGCCGGGAAGTTCCAGGGCGTGATCGTGCCGACGACGCCGACCGGGTGCTTGATCGCGTAGTGACGCTTGGCGACGTTCCAGGCCGGGATGATCCGGCCATAGGCACGCTTCCCCTCCTCGGCGAACCACTCGAACGTGTCTGCGGAGTGCAGCACCTCGGTCCTGGCCTCGGCGAGCGGCTTGCCCTGCTCGATCGTCATGGTTCGGGCGATCCCGTCGGCCCGCTCGCGAAGCAGGTCGGCCGTCTTCTTCAGGATCTTGGTCCGGTCGTAGACCGACGCCGCCCGCCACGTCGGGAAAGCCCGCGCCGCGGCCTCGATGGCACGCTCGGCATCCGCCCGGCCACCGTGAGCGACCTCGGCCGCCACCGATTCGTCTGCCGGATTGGTCACCGACAGCGTGCGGCCCTCAACCGCATCGCACCAGGTTCCGTCAATGTACATCTGACCCTTCAACTCGGACGCAACCGCCGTGGCCATCGCGCAGCTCTCCCCTGTGAATCCTGGGACCAACCCCGGCCGGCATTCCCGCGCGGGACCCGTTCTTCCACCGGCATTCCAATCG
This sequence comes from uncultured Planctomycetota bacterium, assembly GCA_963815795.1. Lineage (GTDB taxonomy): Bacteria > Planctomycetota > Planctomycetia > Isosphaerales > Isosphaeraceae > JAKAUH01. The sequence continues at coordinate 2,104,183 of CAWFIC010000019.1, forward strand.
TCAGGATAACCGGCGACTCCCCGCCCTTCAACCAACGCGAGCCCTCCCCTCCTGGACGGCTCGCGACTCGGAGCCTGTTTGGCCCTCGAGGACGATTCCCGCTGTCGTTGTCGTCTTGGTTTGCCCAGGTCACCCATAGTGAAGAATTGACATGGACAGAAACCAGAATTCCAGCATAATCCGCTCCGCCTTTCGAGTCATCATTTCCGATGTAGAAGGACGGGATCGCGAGACTGGACCCAGGGACGGGTCCGTACACGCGCCATGGTCCCGCTATCCGTTACGGTAGGTGGAGCATGAAGGGAATCATGCGGATTACGCGTGGTCTTCGCGGGGTGCGTGGGCTTCGGTCGTGGGTGGGCGGTGCCACTGTGGTGCTCCTGGCCTGCGCCGACGCGGACGCGGCGGCCATTCATCGCGCGGCGACTCACCCCGTGGAGTTGTCAGCATCGGACGCGACGGATTTCAAGGAGTGGTCGAAGTACCTGCTCCACGGCCCGAAGTACTGGACCAAGGTCGAGCATCCGCCCGTGAGCCCGGCGGTGCGGTCGGCGATCTGGGAAAGTGTCCGGACCGACCCCGGTGGGACGGACCCGATGGTCAACTTCCTGCTATGGAAGCAGAGCGTCGACCCCACTCGGTTCGCGCATTACCATCCCAAGCTGGCGCCCGCGTTGCACAAGATCGAGCTGGCGAGGTCGTCGCCGACGTTGGTGTCGCAAGCGGCGCCGCCCACCACCACGACCGGCTCGGCCGTCACGCCGCCCTCGACGACCACTCCGACCGTTGCGCCGCAGAACCTGATCCCGAACGCTGCCCCCGAGCCGAGCACACTGCTGATCGCCGCCGGCATGATCGCCTGGGCCGTCCGGAAGCTCCAACGCCGGGGTCGCCATCGCGACGAATGACCGGCCGATCGCCGGTGCCCTCGTCCGGCGTTCCGGGCTTATGGTAGATTGAACCGGCGCCGGGACGGTGGGCGGACCCGACCGAACCGTCCGACGTCCGGATGCGTCCGAATGTTGTCGCCGGGTGCTTCATCTGACTGGGAACCGTGGGGATGACTGGGGCCGGACCGGCGAGCCGGGGATCGAGGATGGGGATGCAAGACGCAGAGAGACGCTACTACCTGACGACCGCGATCGACTATCCCAACAGCCGCCCGCACATCGGCACGGCGTTCGAGAAGATCGGCGCCGACGTGCAGGCCCGGTTCCGCCGGATGGAAGGCGCCGCGGTCCACTTCCTGATGGGCAATGACGAGAACACGATCAAGGTGCCGCATCGCGCCCGCGAGCTGAATGTCGACCCGAAAGCCTACGTCAACGAGATGGCCCGGCAGTTCCAGGACGTCTGGCACGCGCTCGACATCTCGTTCGACGACTTCATCCAGACCAGCGAGGAGCGCCACCACGTCGGCTGCCGCAGGTTCATCCAGGCGGTCTATGACGCGGGCGATATCTACAAAGGGACATACTCGGGGTACTACTGCACGGGCTGCGAGGCGTTCAAGACCGAGAAGGAAGTCGCCGAGGGCGGCGGCAAGTGCCCCAACCACCCCGATAGGCCACTCACCCGCATCGAGGAGGAGAATTACTTCTTCCGCCTCTCGGCTTTTCGCGAACGCCTGCTGGCGCACTACGCCGCGCATCCGGATTTCATCCAACCCGCGAGCCGGCGGAACGAGGTGCTCAGCTTGGTGGAGACGGAACTGAGGGACATCGCCATCACTCGCACGGGATTCACGTGGGGCATCACGGTCCCGTTCGACGCGGAGCATACGATCTACGTCTGGTTCGACGCGCTGCTCAACTACATCACCGGGATCGGCTACGGGACCGACGAGGAGCGGTTCCGTAGCCTCTGGCCGGCTGACGTGCACGTGATCGGCAAGGACATCACGCGGTTCCACTGCGCCCTCTGGCCGGCGATGCTGATGTCGGCCGGGTTGCCGCTGCCGCGCATGGTCTTCGGCCACGGCTTCGTCTACCGCAAGAACGAGGAGACCGGCGAGGTCCAGAAGCTCAGCAAGAGCCTCGGCAACGTCGTCGAGCCGATGGAGCTGATCCAGAAATTCTCGTCGGAGGCATTCCGCTACTACTTCATGAGCCAGTGCCCGTTCGGCGGCGACGGCGAGTTCTCGTTCGATCGATTCGCCGCTGTCTACAACAGCGACCTGGCCGACTACCTCGGGAACCTCTACAGCCGCACGCTGACGATGTGCGCCAAGTACTTCGACGGCCGACTCGACGGCGGCGAGCCCGTCGATGCGACGGCGTGGCGCAAGGACCTCGACTTTGAGGGCCTTGTCGCCGCATTGCGCGAGCTGGTCGGCTCGTTCGAGTACAATGTGGCCCTGCAACGGATCTGGCGCGAGATCGTCGCCGTGGCCAATCGCTACATCCAGGAGACGCAACCCTTCAAGCTGATCAAGACGGATCCGGAGGCCTGCCGCGCGGTGCTGGTCAACCTGGCCGATTGTTTGAGAGTCGCCGCGATCCTGATCAAGCCGTTCCTGCCCCGGACGGCGGAGACGTTCTACCGGTCCTTCAACTTCGAGGAGACGACGCCCTGGGAGCGCGTAGGCTACGCCGACGCGCTCCAGACGCCCCGCCAGGCGGGCCTGCATGTCACCGCCCCGCTGAACGACGGCAAGCCTGCACCGTTGTTCCCGAAGATCGTCTCGGCTTGACAGCTTTCCCGTTTTGCCGTAAAGCCTTCGCCCTGGTCACCCTCGAGTGTCGGGAGCCTGGCTGGGAGAGCATCGGATGGAGCCGAAGCCGCGCGCGGTCGACACGGCCGGTGCCGAGAGCGACCACGAGGTCGTCTGGCATCGGGCTGCCTCCACGGAGGTGCCGGCCGTGACAATCGCGGTCAGCCTCGGCGGTTGCGGCGATCGCATCCTCGAGGCCCTGGAGAGCATCTGTCTGCAAACGACCGCCGGCATCGACCTGCTCGTCATCGATCGGGGTGCTCCGTCTGAATCGGTCGCGATCGCACTGCGCTGGATGAACGACCATGCGACGCAATTCGGCTATTGCCGGTTGCTCCGGCTGCCGGCGGGTGGCGGTATAGCCGAGGCCCGCGACCTGGCATTCCGAGTCGCACGGACGCCGTTCGTCCTCGTGATGGACGCCGACGATCTCATCTATCCGCGATGCGTGCAGGCCCTCCGGGAGGCACTCGATGTCACCCGGGCGGACTTCGCTTATTGCGGAAGCGGATCGACGGGCGCGCAGCGCGGGATACACGACTGGCGCCCTCAAGACTCGAAAGCGTCGAGGAGCGACAGCCCGATCGAGGCGATGGCCCTCGTCCGCCGGGCTGCGTGGGATCAGCTCAGAGGCGACGATGAGGCCGGGGTATCGGGCATCCTCGTCCCCGAATTCCTGGCACGGCGTTATGTGCGGCCCTCGGGTTCGGAAGCGCCCGCGGCACATGCAGCCTTGGAGCAGGCCGAGTTCGCCATCCCGATCGGCGAGACTCCCGCGGACGTCACGGCCCGTCTCGCGCGGGATGACCGCGAGATCCGGTACCTGCGGGCCGAACTCGACCTGCTCGAATGGCATTTGCCCGAGCGCCTGGCCCGCGACGGAGCGACCCGACCCGTTGCCCCGGTGAGCGATCCGGATCTGATCATACTGGCGAGGGCTCGACAGGTTCGCGACCGGCTCATGCCGGCGGGGACGTGGCGGAGGCGGGTCTCCGTCCCGCTGATCCGGGCCGCGCGGATCCTGGCCGCGGAAGGACCGCGGCCGCTATTGCGCAGGGTGTCGAGGCGCCTGGCCAGGGGACTTTACACCGCCTCGCAGCCGCCCGGCGGAGCCCGGCCGCCGGTCGTCGCCGCTCCGGCCGTCCCGAAATCGCCTTCGCGTTCGAACGCGACGCGGTGGCCCGTCCAGGGGGCGATACCATATCGTCCCCACATCACGCCGTCGCGGCCTCGGACGCGGTTCTCCTTGCTTTCGAGCTCGCTCGGCAACTGTTTCTTCGACCAGATCCGCGACCTCATCGCCGCCGGAATCGCCGAGCTGGGACATGACGTCGTCTTCGGAAGAGAGGAAGCGGGGTTCCGCGACGATGTCAACTGGCATGTCGTGGTCGCGCCGCACGAGTTCTTCTTCCTCGGAAAGGGAGAGGAACTACGGCAGTCGGAATGGCCGAGTAACGTCATCCTGGTGACCACCGAGCAGCCCTCGACGAAGTGGTTCGCGTTGGCCTGGGAATGCCTGGCACGGGCGCATGCCGTCTGGGACATCGATCACAACACCGCCCGGCGGATTCGCGAGCGGGGCATCCCCGTCGATTACCTGCCGCTGGGATTCGCGCCGGGCTTCGCCGACTACGGACTCGTCGCAGAATTGCCCCTCCACTACGGCACCTGCTTCCTCGGGAACGACGTCCGACGCTGCCCCTCGGCCGGAGGGCCGCTGCGCGACCGGCCGCTCGACCTGCTCTTCGTGGGCGGTCAAACTCCGAGGCGGGAGGCGTTCTTCGCTCGCGCGGCACCCGCCCTGGCCGATCATCGCTCCTATATCCACATCTTCGAGGCCGGCCGGCCGATACGGGTCGGCAAGACAACATACATGGATACATCGACAGTCATCGGTTTGTCGCAGCGATCCAAGGTGCTCCTCAACGTCCATCACGGTGTCAACGTGTATTTCGAGTGGCAACGGATCGTGCTCCAGGGGATCTGGCAGAGGACGTTGGTGGTCAGCGAGCGGTGCAGCGTCGCGCCGCCGTTTCGCGCCGGTGTCCATTATGTCGAGGCCGATCTCGATCAGATCCCGCGAGTGTTGCGGTACTACCTCAACGATCCCCAAGGCCGTGGCGAGGCCCAGGAGATCGCCGACGCGGGTTATGAGACGTTGGTCTCGGAGTGCAGGCTCAGCCGCTTCCTGGAGGTCCTGTTGTTGCGCCACGCGGCATCGGGCGCCGTCCTCGACCATTTCGATTCAGGTCGATTGGCAATGGCGGTCCCGGAACCGCGCGCCGGATGAGACGCGACGTCTTCATTCCTGTAGGAGCCGAACCATGAACCGCGCTCGTCCGCTGCGGATCTGCTTGGTCTACGAAGGTCTCCCCGGCGCGGGCGCCGAGGATGACATAGGAGCAACCTACCTCCAGGTCGCACGCCGGCTCCGCGACGCCGGGCATGACGTCACGGTGCTCGATACGAGTCGCCCGGTGTCTCTCGTGGAAGCGAGAAGCCCTGAGCGTGACGAGATCGAACGCCTGGGGATCCATTACGTCCCGCTGCCGGAGTCTCCGGTTCCCCTGGCGGCGCTGTCGCAGCAGATCATGGTGAGCTACCGCGTCTACCTGTGGCTCCGCGAGCACGACGAGTTTGACCTGATCCATTTCCCCGAGCGCGGCGGCCCGGGCTTCTACGCCGTAATCGCTCGGGCGCTAGGCCTCGCGTTGCGGCGCACTGCGTGCGTCATCGGCCTGTTCGGATGCGCCGCCTGGCACCGACGTGCCTCGGGCGGCATCCTCTGTCACGAGTCCGAGCTCGAGTGCGACTTCATGGAGCGGCGCTCGGCGGAATTGGCCGACGCGGTCTGGACTCTCGAAGGAGCCTTCGTGGATTGGGCCGGATCGCAGGGCTGGACCTTGCCCGCGGAGACTCGCATCCGTTCGATCAATGACGTCGGATGGGTCGGCTGGCACGAGGGCGTCGCTCGTCGGTCCATCGAAGCCGCCCGAAGCGGTGATCGGGCCGCGGATCCGCCGACAATCAGCGTCTGCATCACTCATTACAATCGGCCTCGTTATCTCCGCCAGGCCCTGGCATCGATCGTCGACCAGGAAGTCCCCCCGCTCGAAGTAATCGTCCTGGACGACGGCAGCCGTGGCGAGGGCGTCCAGTCCGAGCTCGATCGCATCGTCCAGGACTTCGAATTCGACCGGCGCGGCTGGCGGCTGGTCCGCCAGGAGAACCGCTACCTCGGGGCCGCGCAATGCCGCCGCCCGCCAGGCGCGGGGCGAGTTCATCCTCTTCATGGACGACGACAACGTCGCCAAGCCGCACGAAGTCGCCACGTTCGCCAAGGTCGCCCGCCGTACCGATGCCGATGTCTTCACCTGTCTGCTAGATAAGTTCGAAGGCGATGAACGGCCCTCGGCGGACCAGCCGCCGACCTGGCGGGATCTCTTCGTCGGCGCCGATATCCCCCTGAGCGTGATCCGCAATACGTTCGGCGATGCCAATGCCCTGGTGCGCCGCTCGGCCCTGCTGGAGATCGGCGGATACACAGAAGACCGAGGGGTCGCCTATCAAGACTGGGAGGCGTACTCGACGTTCGCGCTTGGCGGATACCGGGTGGAGGTCGTGCCGGAAGCGTTGTTCTTCTACCGGTTCGCGCCGGGGACCATGTCGCGTGGGATGCCGATGATCCGCAGCCATCTGCGGACGTTGCGCCCCCACCTCGCTCATCTCCCGCCGCCCTACCATCCCCTTATCGAGCTGGTGCTGGGCCAGCTCCTCGAGCGATCGGGACATCTCGATCCGCTCGTTCCCGAGGAACCTGTCGTGGCATCGGCGGAAGAGCGGGCGGAGGCCGCCGTATCGCTCCCGTTGAGATACAGGATCGCCGATGCGATCAATGACCGCGCCAAGCTTCTCGGACCGATGCATCGCCTGTCCAAGCGACTGATTCAGTCGCTCAAGGGGTTCGACTCCGGTGGACAGCGCGGCCTGTTAGCGGAGGAAGAGTTTTGGGCAGCACGTCCGGCGTCACGGAATTGCTCGATCCTCGTGAGCACATGAACTACTATTTTAGCACCCTGGTGGGCCGGGATTTCGAGCAGACGAGTCGCGGACGGGCGATCGAGGACGCGGATTTCACGGCGCTTCATGAGGGGTATGGCGCGGCGTCCTCGCGCTGGAGACTCCGGGCACTCTCCCACACGGTCCTCCACGAGCCGGCGCCACCGTCTGTGGAGCCCGCCGTGCGCGAATCGTCGGTGCCCCTACCTAACCGCTACTGCGTCGCGGACGTGGCGAACTCCTGCCTCGAGGTCGCCTTGGGGCCGGCTCATCGAATCCTCATGTCGGCCATCGTTCACGCGGGGCAAATGGTAGGAAGGACACGCATGCGGACGGCTGCACCCACGCAAGCCCACAGCGAGCTCCTGCGTCGCCATTGTTATCATCGCACACCCGCGCCCGGTCACCGCGGTTCTCCGGGCGGGGCCGATCCCGAACTCGTTCGCTCGTGGAGGAACGCATGTCGGCCGTGACACATCGGAGCTGGCGGAGACTCCTTCCTTTCGGAAGTCCAGCCCACCCTCGGGAAGAGTCGGTACCGGTTCGTGTCGCCGATCCGGCGGGTGGCCATCCCGGCTCGAGCGAAGACGCCGTGCCGAAGCCTAGCGGCTGGTGGGACCTGCCGCCATTCACGACGTACAGGATTCAGATCGCGGACGATCTCTGGACAGTCGATCGTGGCGTAACCACGCACGACGATACGCGGACACAACTCGTCCTGGACCTGTGTAGCGGAACATTGCAGGGCAAGACGATCCTCGACCTGGGATGTAACGAGGGCGGATTCACGATCGAGTTCGCGCGGCGCGGGGCCGCGTGCCGTCGGCATCGAGGCCCGCGGGATGAATTACGAGCGGTGCGAGCCGGCGCGCGAGCTCCTCCATGTCACGAACGCCGAGTTTATCCTCGGCGACGTCAAGCAAGAGCTGCCTCGATGGGAGGGCAAAGTTGACATCGTCTTCCTCGCGGGCCTGCTGTATCACGTCGCTGACCCGTACTCAATGCTCGAGCTCGCACGGCGCGCGGCCCGGGATTTCGTGGTGATCGATACTCACATCGCGAAGCCCGACGCGAGTACGCATGGCTGCTCCGAGCCGATCGCGAGATTATAGGCCGGGCGCGAGTATCGAGGCCACATGTTCCCCGAGTATCCCCCCGACATCTCCGAGACGGACCATGGTCGCCTGCTCTGGGCGGACTGGAGCGACGACAGCGCATTCTGGCCGTTCGACGAGGACCTGCTTCGCATGGCTCGCGACGTCGGCTTTCGTTCCGTCGAGAAGATCGATCACACGCGGTACCCGGGTGAGTGGCACGTGGACCAGACGAACCGGATCCTCGGCCTCTGCCGGATTTGAATGGAATGGGAGGGCGTCCTGGGCCCGATTACCGTATCCCATCTGGAAAGGATGTGCGAGGTGCTTGCTTCGACCGAAGTCGACCGGACGATCTCGCCCAACGACGCGATGTTCGTCGGGGACCTGAATCACTACTTCTCGGACGGTCTGTCTGGCCTGGTGTGCATCAGGCAGGCGCTGGCGGCCTCAGGACAAGAAGCAGGCAATGTCCAAACGATCCTGGACTTCCCCTGTGGGCATGGACGGGTCTTGCGTCACGTGAGATCGGCGTTCCCACAAGCCGAGATCACGGCGTGCGATCTTGATCGCGACGGCGTCGATTTCTGCGCGGCACGGTTCGGAGCCATCCCGGAGTACTCCGACCCGGATCCATCGCGCATCGCGCTGCCGCGCGATCGGTTCGACCTGATCTGGGTCGGATCGCTACTCACGCATTTCGACGCCCCGCGATGGGTAACGTTCTTCGAACTCTTTCGTTCGGTGCTGAAACCGGGCGGGGTGTTGGTGTTCTCCACTCATGGACGCCGTGCCCACGAATGGCTCACCACGGGTCGTTATTCCTATGGCCTGGACGGCCCGCCGCGCGATCAGGTCGTGCGAAGCTTCGAGTCGATCGGGTTTGGGTACGTCGATTACCCGAACGAGGAAGGGTACGGGATCGCGATCTCAGAGCTTTCCTGGGTCTGCCGGTTGATTACCAGCATGCCCGAGTTCCGGATCGTGAGCGTTGCCGAGAAGGCGTGGGACGACCATCACGATGTCTTCGCGTGCGTCCGGGACATGGGATGGAAGACCTATCGCGCTCCGGCGCCGCCGTTCCCCGAGGCCGCGGCGCCGGAAGTTCCCGCGTCCTTGCCGCAGGCGCCTCCCCGAAGGCGATTGTTCCGGTGGAGGCGCTCCGCCTAAGAAGCTGTTTCAAAAATAGCGCGCCTCGCGGTTATATTGGATGTAGCCACGTGATCGGAGGTGCGCGATGCCTGGTCCTTTGGTACCTGATGAGCTGTGGGAGGTCGTCGAACCTCTTCTGCCCCGACACAAGGCCGGGCCCGGCAAGCGGGGGCGGCCCCCCGTGGACGATCGCGCCTGCCTGACCGGCATCATCTTCGTCCTCCAGAGCGGGATCCCCTGGTGGATGTTACCCCGGGAGATGGGCTGCGGCTCCGGCGTGACCTGCTGGCGACGGCTGCGTTACTGGCAGCGGCGGGGCGTCTGGAAGAAGCTCCTCCACGCCCTCCTCGACCGCCTGGGTCGCGAGGGGTTGATCGACTGGTCGAAGGCGGTGGTGGACAGCCAGAGTTATCGCGCCGTTTTTGGGGGGCCCTCACCGGCCCGAACCCCACGGATCGGGCCAAAAAGGGCTCGAAACGCCACCTGCTCGTTGACGGAAAAGGCGCCCCGTTGGCGGTGCGGATCACGGGTGCCAACCGGAACGAATCGCTCCTGGCGATGCCGTTGCTCGATGACGTCCCGTTGATCCGCCAGCCGCGCGGCGGCCGACGCCGTCGGCCGGATGCCCTGTACGGCGACCGGCAGTACGGGACGCCGCGCAACCGCGAGGGGCTGAAGCGGCGACGGATCGAGGACCACCTGGCGCGGCCGCGAACACCTCACGGCAGCGGGTTGGGCAAGATCCGCTGGGTCGTGGAGCGGACGCTGTCTTGGGTCGGGCAAGCGCGACGATTGAAGATCCGCTACGACAAACTGCCTGCGATCCATCGGGCGTTCCACTATTTGCAGTTGGCGAGGATCTGCTGCAAGATCCTCCAGCGGGATTTTTGAAAGAGTTTCTAAGCTATCAGCGTGCTCGCGATCGGGCCTCGCGTCGCTTGGTATGAGGGGAATTCCCGACGGCGTCGCCATCGGCCGTCGGGCCACGCCCACTGCGCTAAGAGTGCTGGGTCTTTCGTTCGAGGGCTTGCCTTGCCTGCCTGCGGGCAAATCTGACCACGCCCTCGATGGCGAGGCACTCGACGAGTCGGGCGACCCATTTCACTGCGGCGCGGCGGCGCGTGCCAACCGGGGCGATTCGTGAGCCCACGCGTATGAGTTGGCGGTAGGCTCGCCACGACTGCGAGGTGCGCAGGTTATCCCAGTCCGTCTCGAGCGCGGCAAGCCGATGCTCGGTCGCGTCAAGCGATGCGAGTATCCCCGGCAGCTTCTCCAGCTCGGCGTGAGCGCGACGCAACTCGAACGGGCATCGATCCAGCTCCACGCGGTGGGCGTCGCGGTCCGCCCGGTGGGCGTCGCGATCAGCGCGGTAGGCATCCCGCTCGGCCAATGCCGTTTCCAAGCTGGCAGCGAGGCTGATCCGCCGCCCCACCATCTCCTTATCGAGCTGGTGCTGGGCCAGCTCCTCGAGCGATCGGGACATCTCGATCCGCTCGTTCCCGAGGAACCTGTCGTGGCATCGGCGGAAGAGCGGGCGGAGGCCGCCGTATCGCTCCCGTTGAGATACAGGATCGCCGATGCGATCAATGACCGCGCCAAGCTTCTCGGACCGATGCATCGCCTGTCCAAGCGACTGATTCAGTCGCTCAAGGGGTTGACTCCGGTGGACAGCGCGGCCTGTTAGCGGAGGAAGAGTTTTGGGCAGCACGTCCGGCGTCACGGAATTGCTCGATCCTCGTGAGCACATGAACTACTATTTTAGCACCCTGGTGGGCCGGGATTTCGAGCAGACGAGTCGCGGACGGGCGATCGAGGACGCGGATTTCACGGCGCTTCATGAGGGGTATGGCGCGGCGTCCTCGCGCTGGAGACTCCGGGCACTCTCCCACACGGTCCTCCACGAGCCGGCGCCACCGTCTGTGGAGCCCGCCGTGCGCGAATCGTCGGTGCCCCTACCTAACCGCTACTGCGTCGCGGACGTGGCGAACTCCTGCCTCGAGGTCGCCTTGGGGCCGGCTCATTCCGGACGGTCGATCGTGGCGTAACCACGCACGACGATACGCGGACACAACTCGTCCTGGACCTGTGTGGCGGAACGTTGATGGGCAAGACGATCCTCGACCTGGGATGTAACGAGGGCGGGTTCACGATCGAGCTCGCGCGGCGCGGGGTCGCGCGTGCCGTCGGCATCGAGGCCCGCGGGATGAATTACGAGCGGTGCGAGCTGCGCGCGAGCTCCTCCATGTCACGAACGCCGAGTTTATCCTCGGCGACGTCAAGGAAGAGCCGCCCCGACGGGATGGCACCGTTGACATCGTCTTCCTCGCGGGCCTGCTGTATCACGTCGCCGATCCGTATTCGATGCTTGAGTCGGTCCGGAAGGCGGCGCGGGATTTCGTCCTGATCGATACCCACATTTCGAATCCGGACGAGAGCACGCACGGCTGCTCCGATCTGGTCACCCGGTCCTGGGGGGGACATGAGTACCGAGGTTGCATGTACCCCGAGTATCTCGCCGAAATCTCCGAAAGGGACCACGACCAATTGCTCTGGGCGGCATGGAGCGACGAGGCCGCCTTCTGGCCGCTCGAGGAAGACCTGTTGCGCATGGCTCAGGACGTGGGCTTCCGGTGCGTGCAGACGATCGACCCCATCGGGTATTTGGGCGAATGGCACGTCGACCAGGCCAGCCGGATCCTCGTCCTTTGCCGCACTTGAGGCACCCCCAGTGGGCACGAGAAGAGATCTCGAAATCCGCCGCCCTCGCGGGGAATTGCGATTGGAGCGGATGGGATCGTCCGATAATGAGAAGCACGGCCCGAATTGAGCGAAATGTTCGTGAAGGGACGGTGCGCGAACGTCCGACGAGAGCTCGGAGTCTCGGCGATGAATCAGACCACAGCCGGGGGGCGGGACCAATCGCGGCGAAGGATGTCCGAGCCCTATCGCCCCGCACCGCGGCGGGAAGCGAAAGTCGGCCCCATGGGCCTGCGTCGCTTCCTGCACTGGTGGCGGAGCCTGGGGATGCGCACCAGAATCGCGCATCACGTCGATATCCAGAATCAAGAGGTGATCTGCGGATGGGCGGTGCACGAGCGCGGCACCCGAGCCGTACGGGTCTTCCGGGATGAAGTCGCGATTGGCGATGCGCGACTCGGGCTGGAAAGGCCGGATGTGCACGCCGCCTTCCCTCGGGTCGCGGGAAGCGACCGCGCGGGTTTCTGCTTCCCTATCGCGAGCCACTTGAAGGAGGGGGCCAACGAGATCACCCTGGAGATCGAGGCGGGGGATGGGACAAGGACCCGAACATCAAGGGAGATCGTCGGCTACTGGCGAGGCGGCCGGCACTCCCCTCAGCGCTTCCGGCCGGGCGTCGACAAGCCCCTTCGGACGGGGCTCCCGTTCGAAGTTACCGGAGTCCTCCGAGCATTCCGCTCCGGAACCTATGAGCAGGAGTCGAACTGGAGCGACGAACTGATGGCCCGTGCCACCTCCGACCTCGAGGCCCTCTGGCATTCCGGTGCGCGGGCCCCCGCCCTGAACCGTTACATCCTCTACTTGAAGACCATGTACGATCGGTTCTGTCGGGTGAGTGTCCGGTTCCCCAGGATCAACGACAGGGCCGCGATCGACGCCAAGGACTCGGGCGGGATGGCGACAACTCCCGCCGAGATGCTGGCGATCGCCAACCAGCTTTATGTGCTCAAGAGCCACGGGTTGGAGGGTGACTTCCTCGAATTCGGCTGTTTCAAGGGGTTCAGCTCCTGTTGCCTCAGCTTCTGCTGCCGCCATCTCGATCTTCGCATGGAGATCTTCGACTCGTTTGCGGGATTACCGCCCTCGGACAGCCAACGTTACTCGGCCGGCGAGTACTGCGGGACGTTCGAGGAGGTCTATGCGAATATCGATGAGTTCGGAGACCCCGGCGTCATCGAGTTCCACAAGGGATTCTTCGCCGACACCGTGCCCCACTTCAGCCAGAAACCGATCATCAGCATCTGGATGGACGTTGACCTTTTCAGCTCGGCTCGGGATGTGGCGCGGATCTTCGACTGGCTGCCTGTGTCCTCGGTCCTGTTCACGCACGAGTTCCCTGCGGATGGCGCCGAAGGCGGACGGGTGATAAGAGAGACGTCCGAGGTGTTTCCACCCATCCTCGATCGATTCGCCTCGCTCGGGCGGACTCCGGTAGGGAGGCATCTCGACGGGCACCTCGGGGCCATCTGGGACGCCGCGGAAGGGATCCCCGTCCTTCCCCAGCACCTCCTGATGGACCTGGTCCATCTGGGAGACTGATCCGGGCGCCGATGCCGGAGGGGCTTCTTCGGGTTCCGGTCGGCCACTGGCGTTTCCTACTCGCGGGCGATGCCGAACGTACCGCCGAGGGCGGCGGCCGCTACGAGACGAGCGGCTCGCCTGAGCGCCAGCCGGCGACGCGTTCCCTCCGGAGCGACACGCGAGCCCAGGAGGACCAGTTGGCGGAAGGCCCGCCATGATGCGGACGCTGCGCAGCTCGGTCAACTCCCTCTCGACGCTCGCGAGCCGCTGCTCGGTCGCCGCAAGCGACGCGAGGGTTCCGCGGGCCTTCTCCAATTCGTCGCGGCATCGATCCAGCTCGTCGCGGAAGGCGTCGCGGTCGTCGCGGAAGGCGTCGCGGTCGGCGCGGAAGGCGTCGCGGTCGGCGCGGAAGGCGTCCCTCTCGGCCAGTCCAGCCTCCAAACTGGCCGCGAGCCGGATGCGACGGCCCATTTCGCGGAAGAGCGTGCGGATGGGCTCGATGTCCGGCCCGCTTAGGTCCAGCAGCGCCCGCACTCCCTCGGGCACGTCCGATCCGATGGCCAGAACGCCCAGCCCGCATTCGTGGTGGAACGTGAAGCTCGGATGCTGCGACGTCAGTTCGTCCCAGAGCCTCCAGACCCCGAAGTCGTCCCTTCGCTCGCCGACGTCGTGAAAGAGGATGATCCCGCGATCGCTCATCTTCGGCCGCCAGGTCTCGAAATCGTGCCGGACGGCTTCGTACGTGTGGTATCCATCGATATGCAACAGGTCGATCTGCTCGTCCTCGAAGCACTGCGCGGCCTCATCGAAGGTCATCCGCAGGAGCGACGAGAACCGTGCATAGCGGGGACCGTGGTGTCGTTGCAACTGCTCCAGGGCGTCGGGCGCGATCGGGCCGCTGTGCGGATCGCCTTTCCAGGTGTCGACCGCGAAGGACCTGGTCGGCAGGTCGAGCTCCGCGATCGCCTGGCAGAAGGCACAATAGGAGCTGCCGTAGAAGGTGCCCAGCTCCACCAGGACGCGCGGCTCGAGCGCCGACGTCAGCCACATGGCGAACGGGATATGGCCGAGCCAGGTCGATGGGGCCTGCCATTCGGGGACCGTCAGGCAGACCGGGTGGTCAATCAGATTGATCGGACGGGACATCGTGGACTCCCCGGTATCCGGAATTCGGCAGCGTGGTGGTCGGGCCGAAAGTGCCTTCAGCCCCCCGACGGGGCGGGCGAGGTCCTTGATCGGATGGCCGCGATTGCATCGGCCATCGCTCGGTGGCGTGCCGGCCAGGTGTTGCGCCGCGCGAAGGCGCGGCGTGCCGACGCGGCTGCGGCATCGTCCTCGCGCAGCGCGGCATCGATCGCGGAGGCGAATGCCTCGGCCGTCTCCGCGAGGCGGATCAGGCCTCGCCGCGCGATCGGCACCAGCTCCGGCAGCCCGACGGCCACCACGGGCCGTCCGGTCGCCAGCATTTCGTAGAGCTTCACCGGGTTGGTCGCCTCGGTCAGCGGTAGCCGCTTAAACGGGATGATGAAGGCATCCCAGCCGGCGATCCGACTCGGCAGCTCGGTGTACTGGCACTCCCCCCGAAGGCGGACATTGGCCAGACCGTCGAGAGCCCGGATGTTGCCGCCGAGGGTCGAGCCGATCAGCTCGAAGCGCCAGGCCGGCCGCAGGCGAGCGAGCTCGGCGACCAGCTCACCGTCGAACCACTCCGCGATCGCTCCGTAGTACCCGATCGTCGGCTGTCCGGCCCGCGAGGCCGGCCGGTCGTCGCCCCGGTTGAAGTGCTCATACTCGCAGGCATTGCGCACGAGGATCGCCGACCGAGATCGGGCGCGGATGGCGTGATACAGGCGCCGCGAGCTGGCGACGACGAGGTCAGCGGTCGCGATCAATTGTCGCTCGGTCCGCAGGACAGCGGGGCCGTTCTCGAGGAATCCGGATTGGTCGTCCATGCAGTCGTAGACGATCGGCCAGCCGAACCGCTGGCGGAGCGACTCGGCCAGCGGGGTCCAGAAGGGGTGCTGGGCGACGACCACTGCTTCGTCGAATCCCCGCTCGCTGGCGAGCTGTTCCATCGCTGCCAACATTCGTTCGCGATCGCTCTCGCCGAGGACGTGCTGGTAGATGTTAGCGGCGGGGTCCCCAGGCAGCGTGATCTCGAGGATGTTCAGCTCGATCGGCCGGATTCGCGCGGTCGTCCCGCCGTGGAAGCGGTTCGCCGCATAGAGGACCAGGTGGCCGGCCCGCGCGAACTGCCTCATCAGGTGCTGGGGACGCTGGAAGCGGAAGTGCCACTCGATCACCGGAAGGCAGATGACCGCGTCATCCCGCGTCGGCGCGGGTTCCAGGTTGGGCCGGCAACGGGATCCCGAGCGGAAGAGTTCCCGTGCCATCTCCGGAGTGTGAGCCAGTCGCGCCGCGAGCTTCTTGAGCCGGCGGAGCACGCGGACCGATCGGCGCACCAGTTGATCTTGCCAGGTACCATGAGGGGCCAGGGCTCGGCGAAACTGGCCAAGCGTACGCAGGATCGCCCAGGCATCGCTGGTGTGGATCGCGCGAAGCTGGTCCCTCAATTCGCGGATCTCGCAGTTCCGGTCCTCGATGTCGGCCCTCAGCCGGCGGATCACATCGGGCTGCGAGAGCTTCCGTATTCGCACCACGCTCGCATCGACCGACGACGTCGATCGATGAAGAGCGAGCGGCTCGGGGTCCGTCGACATGGCGGCGCGTCCTTGCGGCGACCGGGGCGGTCGATTCTCGGGTGCGAGTCGAGCAAGAAGCCGCCCAAGGCGGCCGGCTCTGCACCGACCCCGCGGCTTTATATTCGGAGTCGCCGGAGCGATCAAGCCGAATCGAAGGGATTGATCCCACCGCGGACGCTCTGTCAGGGGGCATCACTTCGCAATCGGCGTCCCCGTGCGACGGTTACGAGTGGACGCTGCGCTTCGCAGACCCGAGTCGGCGAACCACTTGCGAACGCGCACCGAGCCTTTTGGCCTCCGGCCGGCATCGCCGAGTACCGCGGGGTAGATGGGCGAGCTCTCGGCGGCGGCGCGAATCGTCCGCCGATACAGCTCGTTCATGCGGACGTCGTCCGGCAGGCTTCGAAGGACGTGGGGCGAATTCTCTGCCAGTGAGCGGCGCAGGGACTCGTCTTCTGCCAGCGAAGCCAGGTGACGCGTCAGGGTGGAGATGTCGCCGGGCTTGTAGATGAGCGCGTTCACGGAGGGTTGCACCTGCTCGGCGATGCCGAAGACGGGAGTCGTGATGATCGGCAAGCCCACTGCCATCGCCTCGAGGATCACCAGCGGGTAGCTCTCGAGTCGCGACGAGCAACAGAAGACATCGGCGGCCTGCCAGAACGCGGCCGTCTCCCCGGTCTCGGGGACGAGCACGAACCGATCGCGGCGGTCCGGCGGCAGCTTGTCCGCCAGGTTCGCGAGCTTCCGGCTGTAGGGCATCGTGTCGCGCGCACCGACCATGAAACATTTCACGCGTCCGGCGATCGCGTCCGGCAGCGCGGCGAAGGCGCGCAGCAGGTCGAGCTGCCCTTTTCGTTCACACACCGTCCCCAGGAGCAGGACGCACATATCGCTCTCGCCCACGTCGAGGTCCTGCCGGGCCCGCGATCGATCGATTCCGTCGAGCCCGTGCAGGAAGCGGGGGACGTCGTGCGCGAATCGAATCAACTCGAAGTTCCCGGTCGTGTCGAGGTTGCTCCACACGCGGATGGTGCTCTGCGCGGAAAAGATGACGCGGTAGGGATAGGCCAGGCACGAGAGGGCGGACGCTGCCACGTCAGACGGCAAGTCGTTGAAGTAGCTCTGCCAGCGCTCGCTCTCGTGGACGCTCCACACCGAAGGGGTCCCGGCCAATCGGGCGGCATCGATGGCCCAGTACGTTCGGAGCGTATTGGCGTGGACGACGTGGTAACCTCCGGCGGCGATCCGCCCGGCGAGGCGGCCGGTCGCCTCGCGATACAGCTCGATGCTGGAGCCCGCATCATCGAGCTCCGGCTCGACGCGAAGCGGAATCCCTTCCCGCTCATAGGCCTGGCGAAGCGGACCATCCGACGGGCTGAGGACCTCGGCGCGGACCGCTCCCGACGCGTGCAGCCGGCTGACGATCTCGAACTCGATCCGCGGGGCACCCTCCCAGTTCAGGTTGTGGGTCACCGCCAGGAGCGGCACCGGGTCGCGTCGATGACCAATCGGGACGATCGTGGGCTTGACCACGAAGCTCTCGCGGTCGGGATCGTGATGCGGGCTGAAATAGGGATCGACGCGATGGCCATGCACCTCGCGGTAGGCGGCCATCTCGCGCGGATCGCTCGCCGGACCGCGGGAGAGCCCCTCATGATGGTACAGCTCGGCCTCGGCGCAGTAGACGCATCGGTAACCGGCATCCACCATGCGGTGGCAGTAATCCGGGTCGTTATAGGCGATGGGGAACCGGGTCTCGTCGAAGCCCCCGAGCTGGAGGAAGAGCCGGCGCGGGGTCAGCATGCACGCGGCGGTCACCGCCCGGCAATTGCGGGAGACGCGCGCGAGGTTCAGGTAGCCGGGGTCCCACCAGGCCGCGTACTTGAAGGCATGACCGACCAGCCCCTCGGGAACGCCGTGGATGATGCCGGCGTGCTGGATCCGTCGGTCCGGAAAGAGCAGCCTCGCCCCGACGGCCCCCACCCGTTCGAGCCGCGACCAGCCGACCATCTGGCTCAGCCAACGCGGGTTGATCACCTCGGTGTCGTCGTTGAGGAACACCAGCAGATCGTCGGCGACCGTGGCCGCGGCCGTATTGTTGATCGCGGCGAAGCTGAATGCCCCATCACGATTGGGAATCCTCAGCACTCGGTGGGTCAGCGAGGCGAGATAATCGAGCGTCGCGCGGTCGTCGCTCTCGTTGTCGAGGACGTAGATCCGGTAGTTGCGATAGGTCGTCTTCGCCAGCGAGTCGATGGCGAGCTTGAGGCGCGGCCCATGGTTGCGGCTGGGGATCAGGATCGCGACCGAGGGACCGTCGTCGGGCATCACGGGCTGGAAGATGGCGCAGCCGCACTTTGCCGCCCATTCGCTCTGCTCGACCGGGCAATCGAGCCCGCGACGATGGAACGCTTCCTCCACCGCGCGGCGGCCGGCCTCGAAAGTGGCCGACTTCCAGTGCGCCGCCCCCGAGCCGGTCACGATCCGCCAGTGATAGAGGATCTGGGGCACGTGTCCCACCCGGTCCGTCCGCTCGCTGACCCGAAGCCAGAGATCATGGTCCTGCGAGCCGTCGAACGCCGATCTCATCCCTCCCACTGCCTCATAGACGCTGCGTCGGATCGCCGCGAGATGTCCGACATAGCAGAAAGAGAGCAGCAGCTCGGGCGACCAGTCGGGCTTGAACTGGGGCGAATGCGGCCGGTCATCGGCACCGATCTGGTCCTCGTCACTATAGATCAGGTCGGTGTCTGGATGGGCGTCGAGATAAATCGCCAGATGCGCCAGGGCATCGGGATCGAGCAGGTCATCGGAGTCGAGCAAGACGAGATAATCCCCGATGGCGGCTGCCGCCGCCTGGTTCGTCGCGGCCGAGATGTTGCCGTTGACAGGCCGGTGGAGGACCTTGATCCGGCCGTCTCGGCCGGCCCAATCCTGCATGATCGGTCGGATCTCGGGATTGGTGCAGCCATTGTTGACAAGCAACAGTTCCCACCCCGCATAGTTCTGGTCGACCACGCTCTGGATCATCGACCGGAACACGTCGATGGGAGGGTCATAGGTCGGGACCAGGATCGAGAAGCGCGGCACGCGGTCGGGCGCATGCAGGGCGGCTTCGATCCGACGGCGACGCCG
This sequence comes from uncultured Planctomycetota bacterium, assembly GCA_963815795.1. GTDB lineage: Bacteria > Planctomycetota > Planctomycetia > Isosphaerales > Isosphaeraceae > JAKAUH01. The sequence continues at coordinate 2,123,316 of CAWFIC010000019.1, forward strand.
GGGATTATCCTGATTGACCCTCAGCCAGGCGTCGTAAGGGTCCAGGATCGGCGGGGGCGTGAAGTAGGGGCAACGATCGGGACCCAGAAGCAAAGCCAGGAATCGGCTGTGGTGGCCCAGTCTCTTCCCGATCTTCCGGGCGGCCTGGGCGAGAGCCGCCCTGAGCCCGTCGGAGGCCGCCACATCGCGGAACCGGGATGAGGCCCTGGCGATCCGGCGCCGAGGTTGACGATCCGGCCATTTGGCTCGGCGTCGTGTTCAGACCGGCTGGCCGGGGTGATCGCTCCCTGCGTTGAGCGCCCACCTGGTTCGGCCATGATAGACCCATTCCTCGGCCTGGTTGTCATCGGTTCCCTGGCCTCCGGCCGGTCTCAGGAGGATTCGAAGTGGCGGATCCGATGGGTGGGACAGACTGCCCTTGACGTTGACGACGAACCCGAACGGGTGAAGTCCGTGAGTAGGCCGGAGAATAGCCGACAAGTCCCCGCGGGACAAGATCGACGGCGATCCACACAGGCGCTGAGACCCGGTCAGCGGACGGTCACCCCGGCCGGTGCCGGAGCCGCCGCGACCCGGTCGTCGCGGAACTCGCTAAACGCCCCCATCCTGGCCTCTTTGAGCATCTTGAGATAACCATAAGCAATCTCGCGGTCCGGGAAGAGGGCAGGGCAGGCACGCCCCAGGAGGACCGCGGTCGGTACATGATCGATTAGACCCCGCTCCACCCGCCGCTCGGAGGAGTGCATCATTGCGCCGTAATGTCGGGCGAATCGGGCACCACCTGGGTACGCCAGACAGATCAGCGCGAGCAAGCCCACATGGAGCCCCCCCCGGGCGGTCGAGTTACCATAGACGAGCCACGCGATATAAAGGACGCAGAGCAAGGGGGTCGCCAGGCTGACATAACGGCTGACGAGGCTGGAGGACGGACCGAGACCTGCGCGCGAGAAACCCACGCCGGCCGCCACGCAGAGCATCGACCCGATGATGGCGACCAGCCCCAGGGCGCGCGGCCGTTCGCCGGGCGAGCGGTAGCATGCCAACGCCAGGAGCAGCAGCGTCGCGATCACGAGGATCGCCGGGATCAGCCCAGCGAGGCGGGAGTAAGTCACCATGCTCGGATAAACCGCGAGGCTGAGGTACTTCAGAGTCGCGGAGGCGACTGCTCTGGCCGAGGGCGGCAGCGGATGGTGCGCGGGCCGGGAATATCCGCGAAGATACAAGACGGCGACCGCCGAGCCGGCCAGCAGCAGCACCAGGCCGGTCGCGCGGACCCAGGCCGCGGGCCTCCGCCCCGACCACCAGCCCCAGCCGACGTAACCGGCTAGCCATAGCATCAGCGCAGGCAGCATCGCCAGTCCGCTGCCGCCGCACAACGGGAGCAACACGAGCGAGAGGCCCATGATGAGGGAGATCGCCTTGCCGTTCGCCTCACGAGCAAGTCCGGTGACGGCAATCAGCATGATCGCGATCGAAGAGGTCAGGATCAGGCTGATTGCGAAGCCGTTGTGCAGGCTCTCTCCCTGGGCGACGTTCAGGACCGCCAGGGGGAGCACGGCGTCGGTCAACCGCGCCGAACCTCGGATCCTCCGCGCGGCCAGCAGCATAGCAGCCGCCATCGCCGAGAGCAGGGCGGCATTGGCATACCTCACCGCGCGAAAGTCGGTCGAGACCGACCGGAACAGGGCCGCCATGATCAGCCGGGGGATCATCGGCCGGTGTTCATTGTGCTGTGCCCAGCCCCAGCTCAGGGTCACCGGCCTGGCTCCCGTCATGACGGGTACGATCTCAAACTCGTCCGACAACGGAATGTTCCGCGAATAATGTCGGACATAAAGAACCAAGCCAGCCGTCAGGGCCCCCCAGAGGCCCCAGGAGATGATCAGGCCGGCCAGGTCGCGGGCCCGGGCCCATCGGGGGCGGACCGCCGGCTCATCTGGCGTCGCCATGGTGATCCCTCCTCCCTGCGCTCCCCTTGCCGTCCGGCTCGGCTTCACGGCCAATCCTCGGAGACCTCCCGAGGTCACAGGGCGCAATCGGCCCTGGGACGGAGCTCCACCTACGTAGATCGGCTGAATTCGTGCGAGGGATGAGGTCTTCGCTAGTTCAGCCCCGTCCTCCGCCCGCATCAGTCGAAAGGCGAAAAGAAACGCCGAACCGGTCATCAAACGCGAGAATTCCTCGGATTGTACGAGAATTGTGAGTGATGTGGGACCAACCGGCCCACTATGTATAAGGGATGGTCCGATCCTATTCGGGTGGGGCCATCGTAACGTCGGCATGGATCGGCTGATCGTTGCGGCACCGCGGTCGGGTCTTTTTCCAGAGAATCAATCAATGATCGGCTCCTTTCGCACGTCTAGAGAGCACAAGCGGACCACAAGTCCCGCCGGCCAACCCCGTGACGAAGATCTGCGCTAAACACGACATGGCAATATGGGGGAATTGAGTCTATGAAGGGCGACGTTGGCGAATGTTCGGACCAAGGGGACGAGCCCGAGTGATTTCGTTCGAGGCTCTTTTCGGACTCGTGTGAGCCTCGATACAATGACGAACGTCCGAGCCTGGATGTTGCCCGTTTGATGTGATGCTGGGACGGGACCAGGGCCCAGAGCAGGAGGGGGGCAGCCGGTTCCGGCTCGCCCGTCAGTTGTTTGGTTGGTTGTATCTAACTCCTTTCGAGTTGCAAGATAGGATGCATTCATGTCGCAGCCTGTGGACTGCGCCGGGTGTGGCGCGGTTGAGCGAGAACGACGTCGAGGCCATCGACCATTTGAGGGATGCCTATGGGCGGCTTCGCAAGGAGCTCGGCCGGGTGATCGTCGGCCAGCAGAATGTGATCGAGCGGCTGGCGATCTGCCTGTTCGCTCGAGGGCACGCGCTCTTGATGGGAGTGCCGGGACTGGCCAAGACGCTGATGGTCAACAAGCTCGCCGAGACGATGTCGCTGAAGTTCAGTCGCATCCAGTTCACGCCCGACCTGATGCCGATGGACATCACGGGGACGAACATCCTCCAGGACTCGCCGGAAGGCCGTCGGGAGTTCCAGTTCGTTCATGGGCCGATCTTCGCCAACATCGTGCTCTCCGACGAGATCAACCGGGCTCCGCCGAAGACGCAGGCGGCCCTGCTCGAGGCGATGCAGGAGCACAACGTCACGGTCATGGGGACGGTCTTCCACCTCGACGCCCCGTTCCTGGTGCTGGCCACCGAGAATCCCATCGAGCAGGAGGGGACCTATCCGCTCCCGGAGGCGCAGCTCGATCGGTTCATGTTCCTGATCGAGCTGGAATACCCCTCGGAGGCCGAGGAGATCCAGATCGCGCGGACGACCACGGGCGAGGCGCTGCCGTCGCTGGACCACCTGATGACGCCGGAGGAGATCCTGCGGCATCAGAGCCTGGTGCGGCGGGTGCCGGTGCCGGACCACATCTACGCGTATGCGGCGCGGCTGGTTCGCAAGACGCGGCCGAATGGCTCGACGGCGCCGTCGTGGCTCAAGCCCCTGGTCTCATGGGGGGCGGGCCCGCGCGCCGTGCAGTACCTCATCCTGGGCGCCAAGGCCCGCGCCGCCTTGCACGGCAGCTACATGGCCCGGCTCGAGGACGTGCAGGAAGCGGCCCTCCCCGTCCTGACGCACCGCATCATCACCACCTTCGCCGCCCAGGCCGAGGCCATCGACGCCAAGAAGATCGTCCGGCGACTGGTCGAGGAGACGGACACCGAGCATTGATCGGTGCCTTCGTAGCGTGGGTGAAACCCCGATCGCCAAGCCATGCCCGGTGGGTTTCACCCACCCTTCGGATTGAGAACTCGATGTTTCCAGACCGCCAGCCTCGCAGTTTCCTGGATACGGGCGTCCTCTCGCGACTGGCGGGCTTCCCGCTGTTCTCGCGCAAGCCGATGCTGGGCTCGGTCTCGGGGCGGCACCCCAGCCCGCACCGCGGCTCGAGCGTCGAGTTCGCCGAGTACCGCAAATACGTGCCGGGAGACGACCTCCGCCGGCTGGACTGGCGGGCGTACGGCCGCTCGGACCGCTTCTTCGTCAAGGAGTTCGAGGCCGATACGAACCTCCGCTGCTGCCTGCTCCTGGACACCAGCGGCTCGATGGACTTCGGCTCGACCGGCATCACCAAGATGGAATACGCACGCCGGATCGCCGGGACGATCGGGCAACTGGCACTGCAGCAGGGGGATGCGGTCGGCCTCACTTGCATGGCCGACGGGATCGTGCGCAACATCCCGCCGCGGCGGAATCCCTCGCACCTGATGGCGATCTTCGACGTGCTCGAGCAGGCTCAGCCGAAGGGCGAGAGCCAGCTCGTGCCGGTGCTGCACGAGCTGGCCGAGACGATCTCGCAGTGCGCCTTGATCATCATCCTGTCCGACCTGTTCGTCGAGCCCGAGGAGCTGCGCGGGTGCTTCCAGCACCTGCGGTTCCGCAAGCACGACACGGCGATCTTCCACCTGCTGGACCCGCAAGAGCTGAAGTTCGACTTCCGCCGGCCGATGCGGTTCCTGGACATGGAAGGCGGCCCGTCGATCTTCGCCGAGCCCAACGAGATCGCCGAGCGATATCACAAGGCGATCGGCGGCTACCTCGATGGGCTTCAACAGGTGGTGCTCGAATCGGCCGTTGACTATCACCGGGTGTCGATCGACGAATCGTATGAGCAGATCCTGATCCGATTCCTCGTGGGGCGGACGCGCTCCAAGGGGGTGAAGTGAGATGAGCTTCCTCCAGCCGATGCTCCTGGCGGCGCTGCCGTTGGTGGCCTTGCCGATCATCATCCACCTGATCAACCAGCGGCGATACCAGACGGTGCGCTGGGCGGCGATGATGTTCCTGCTGGCGGCCAACCGGATGTCGAGGGGCTATGCGCGGATCCGCCAGTGGCTGATCATGGCGATGCGGATGGCGGCGATCGCGACCTTGATCTTCGCTATCAGCCGGCCGCTGGCCGGGGGCTGGCTGGGCCTGGCCGGCGGCGGTAAGGCGGACACGACGATCGTCCTGGTCGACCGATCGCCCAGCATGCAGCAGACGGGTTCGGGCGGCTCCGGCTCGAAGCTCCAGACCGGGCTGGCCCAATTGTCGCGGACGCTGGCCACGCTCGGGTCGGCGCGCTGGGTGGTGATCGACAGCACCACCAATCGCCCGCGCGAGCTGGACGCGATCGATGAGCTTCCGCGGGTGCCGAGCACGGGTCCGTCGAGCGCGTTGGCCGATGTCCCCGGGATGCTGATGACGACCCGCGACTACATCAAGGCCAACAAGGTCGGCCGCGCCGAGATCTGGATCTGCTCCGACGGCCGCGCCAACGACTGGGCTGCCGACAGCGGCCGTTGGCAGGCGTTGCGTGACGAGTTCCAGCAGTTCCCGCAGGGCGTCCGGTTCCACCTGCTGGCCTATCCGCAGGCGGCGACGAAGAACCTCTCGGTGCGGGTCACCGACGTCCGTCGGCAGAAGACCGGCGACTCGGCCGAGCTCCTGGTCTCGCTCAAACTGGCGCGGCAGGACGGCGGCGAGGGACGGGAGCAGGTCCCCGTCCGCTTCGAGATCGACGGGGCGCGCTCCGAGGTCGCCGTGGACCTGGCCGGGCCCGAGGCCGAACTCAAGGACCATCGGATCCCGCTGGAGCGCGGTAAGGAGCGGGGCTGGGGCCGGGTGTCGATCCCGGCCGATTCGAACACGGCGGACAACGATTTCTGGTTCGTCTTCGAGCCCCCGGTGGCGCGGCGGGCGATCGTCGTCGCCGAGGATCCGACCGCGGCCCGGCCGCTCGAGCTGGCCGCGTCCATCCCGCCGGACCCGTCGATCTCTTGCCATGCCGAGATCCTCGCCCCGGGTCAGCTCGGTGGCGTCGACTGGGACCAGGTCGCGCTTCTGCTCTGGCAGGCCCAGTTGCCGGACAAGGACGCGGCCACTCCGATCCGTGGGTTCATCCAGCGCGGCGGCTCGGCGATCCTCTTCCCGCCCCGTGCGCCGGAGGCCGACGCGCTCTTTGGCGCGCGCTGGACGACCTGGCAGGAGCCCAAAGGCGACGCCCCGGTCGAGAGCTGGCGGCGCGACGAGGACCTGCTGGCCCTGACCCAGAGCGGTGCGGCGCTGCCGGTCGGGCAGCTCCAGGTTCGCCGCGCCTGCGGGCTCTCCGGCGGCGAGCTGACGGCGCTGGCGACGCTCAAGGGAGGCGCGCCCCTCCTGGCCCGGGCCGAGACCGGCGGTGGTGCCGCCTATTTCTGTACGACGACCGCGGCGGGCGGCGACTCGTCACTGGCGTCGGGCGGAGTAGTGCTTTACGTGATGGTGCAGCGCGCGATGGCCGCCGGGGCCGTCGCGCTAGGCACGACCCGTCAGCTGACGGCCGGCGAGTCGACCCGCGACGACTCCACCCGCTGGGAGCGCGTCGCCGGCGGCGACGAGGCCATCTCGACCGAATACGCCGCACACCGGGGGATCTACACCTCCGGGGGCCGGCTGCTCGCCGTCAACCGCTCGGCCCCTGAGGAATCGGCGGCCGTCCTGGCCGACCGCCGCGTCGACGAGTTGTTCCGCGGCCTCGATTACTCACGGGTCGATGACCGCGCCGGGAGCTTGAGCTCGCTGATCCAGGAGATCTGGCGGATGTTCCTCATCGCCATGCTCGTGGCCATGGTGATCGAGGCGGCCCTCTGCCTGCCCAAGATCGCGAGGCCGGCGCCCGCGACGTCCATCACCGCCGCCGGGTCCCACGCCGCCGCCGAATCCTTCGCCGGAGCCCCGTCATGAGCGTCACTCGATCGCTGACGTTCCTCTGGACGCCCTGGACCGTGACCCTCTCCGCCGTCGCGGTCCTCGCCACGGCCTTGTACAGCATGATCGCCTGGCGGCGGGCCGGCTACCGCCTCTCCATGGGGCTGCTGGAGCTGCTGCGAGTGGCCATCGTCGCGATCGTCGCCGTGCTGCTCAACCAGCCGGAATGGATCGAGGAATTCCGGCCCGAGGAGAAGCCGGCGATCGCCGTGCTGCTCGACGCCTCGCCCAGCATGGACACCCGCGACGTCGTCGCGGCCGACCAGCCGACGAGCTCGGCGAGGACCAGGAGCGAGACGATCGCACCGATGTCGGATCCGTCGGCGTGGGACAAGCTCCGCCAGCGGATGAACGTGATCATCCAGCCGTTTTCGGCGCCGGCCGCATCGACGAGCGGAGGCGCCGGGAATGGGAACGGTCAGGGCGCGACGGCGGAAGCCACGAGGAAGAGTGCCGCCGGCTCCTCAGGCCGCGGCACCGACCTGTTCGAACCGCTGGCCCGCGCCGGAGCGGATCGGCAACCTGCGGGGAATCGTGCTGGCCTCCGACGGCGATTGGAACGAGGGACCGCCGCCCGTGCAGGCCGCCGCCCGGTTGAGGATCAAGGGAGTGCCGGTGCTCGCCGTGCCCGTCGGCAGCCGCACCAGGCTGCCCGATGTCGAGGTGCTGAGCCTGGATGTCCCGACGTTCGGCATCGCCGGCAAGTCGGTGCGGGTCCCGTTCACCGTGGATAGTTCGCTGCCCCGCGAGCACGTGGTCAGCGTGACGCTCAAGATGTCCGACGGCGACCAGGTCTCGAAGGAGGTTCGCATCGCGGCGATGGGCCGGACCAGCGACTGGCTCCTCTGGAAGCCCAAGGCGGTGGGCGACTACACCGTCACGCTGACGATCCCGCGGCAGCCCGACGAGATCTCGGCCGAGAACAACACGATGGCGGCCCCGATCGCCATCCGCGAGGAGAAGCTCCGCGTCCTGCTGGTCGAATCGTTCCCGCGGTGGGAGTACCGCTACCTGCGCAACGCCCTGTCGCGCGACCCTGGGGTCGAGCTGTCGTGCCTGCTGTTCCACCCGGGCCTGAGCAAGCCGGGCGGCGGCAACAAGGATTACATCAAGCAGTTCCCTACCGGGCTGGACGAGCTCTCGAAGTTCGATGTCGTGTTCCTGGGCGACGTGGGCGTCGAGACCGGCCAGCTCACGGCCGAGCAGTGCCGGCTGATCAAGGGGATCGTCGAGCACCAGGCCAGTGGCCTGGTCTTCATGCCGGGCTACTTCGGGCGCGAGCTCTCGCTGATGGATACCGAGCTCGGCGATCTCTGCCCGGTGGTGATGGACGCGGCCCAGCCGAACGGGTGGGGATCGCGGACGCCCAACCACTTCGAGCTGACCGAGAGCGGCCGCCGCAGCCTGCTGACCAAGCTGGCCGACACCGAGGACGAGAACGGCGAGGTCTGGGAGGGACTGCCCGGCTTCCAGTGGTACGCCCCGGTCGTCCGCGCCAAGGCGGGCACCGAGATCCTGGCCGTCCACAAGGACCAGGCGAACGAGAACGGCCGGCTGCCGCTTCTGGTCACGCGGCACCTTCGGGGCCGGCAAGGTCCTGTTCATGGGGACCGACGGCGCGTGGCGATGGCGCAAGGGGGTCGAGGACAAGTATCACTATCGGTTCTGGGGCCAGGTCGTGCGCTGGATGGCCTACCAGCGCAACATGGCCAAGGGCGAAACCATGCGACTCTACTACACGCCCGACCAGCCCCGGATCAACCAGACGCTGGCGTTGCATGCCAACGTCATGGACCGCTCGGGCGAGCCGCTCCACGGCGGCGAGGTGACGGCACGGATCACGGCACCGTCGGGCAACTCGGAGCTGGTCCGCTTCACGACCGCGGGGGACGAGTGGGGCGAGTTCACCAGCCGGTACACCGCGCTCGAGTCCGGCAGCCACAAGGTGTCGCTCTTCTGCAAGCAGACCGGCGGGACGCTGGACACGACGTTCTACGTCCAGGGCGCCGCGGCCGAGCGGCCCGGCCGCCCGGCGCGGCCGGAGGTCCTCGAGGAGCTGGCCCGCGTCACCGGCGGCAAGGTCGTCGACGCGTCCAAGCTCGACCAGGTCGTCCGCTCGCTGGCCGAGCTGCCCGACCCACCGCCGTCGGTGCGCCGCATCTCGCTCTGGTCGCATCCGGTCGTCGGCGCGGCGGTCATCACGCTCCTCGGCGTTTTCTGGGTAGGCCGAAAGGTCATCGGTCTTGTATAGTGGTTCGATCGGACAGGCGTCGTCGGATTCCTCCTACGCGACAGTGAGGTCCACATGAGCCTCGCGTATCCGCACGAGAGATTGCAGTTGCCCGAAGCACTCCGGCGACAGTTGCTCGACTTCCGCCGCCGGGTCTGGATCATCAAGATGGTGGAGGCGGCCTGCGCCGCGGCGTTCGCGGTGGTGGCCGCCTACCTGCTCATGTTCCTGCTGGACCGCGCCTTCGACACGCCGCCGTGGCTCCGCGCGGTGCTGTTCGTGGCGGCGTTCGTCGGCTGCCTGCGGATCCCGGCGGCGGTGTACCGATGGATCTGGCGGAACCGGCACCTCGAGCAGCTCGCGATGCTGCTGGCCCGCAAGCACCCGGCGGTCGGCGACCAGCTCCTGGGGATCATCGAGCTGGTGCGCAACGACTTCGAGCAGGCCCGGTCGCGGGCGCTCTGCGAGGCGGCGGTCCGCGAGGTGGCCAAGGACGCGCAGAGTCGCGACTTCAGCGACGCCGTCCCCGCCCCGCGGCACAGGACATGGGCCTACACCGCCGCGGTACCGATCGTCGCGGCGGTGGCGCTGGCGGTGGTGTTCCCGGCGGCCGCCCGCAGCGCCTGGGCGCGGCTGCTCTCGCCCTGGGCGCGCCGCGCCCGGTATACCTTCGCCGCCCTGGAGGACTTGCCCTCCAAGCTGGTCGTCGCGCACGGCGAGCCGTTCACCGTCACGGCCAAGCTGGCCGGCGAGACCGTGTGGCACCCGGCCCGCGGCGAGGCCCAGTTCGACGGCCAGCCCGCGGTGGCCGCCCAGCTTCAGGACGGCCGGTATGAGTTCAGCATGCCCTCGCAGCTCGATTCGGGATACCTCACGATCAAGGTCGGCGACGCCTCGCGGCAGATCCACATCGAGCCGACGCTGCGGCCCGAGCTGACCTCGCTGGTCGCCTCGGTTAACTTGCCCGAATACCTCGGCCGTCCCGGCGCGTTGCGCAAGGACGTCCGCGGCGGCGCGATCACCCTGGTGCAGGGGAGTCGCGCCTCGTTCGCCGCGACCGCCAGCCGCGAGCTGAGCGCCGCCAGGGTCGACGGCCAGCCCCGCAAGCCATCCGGCGCCACGATCGATACCCCGACGACCCCGGTCCAGGGCGCCCGCAAGATGGAGTTCACCTGGCAGGACATCTTCGGCCTGGAAGGTAAGGAGCCGTTCACGCTGGCCATCACGGGCCGCGAGGACGAGCCCCCGAGCCTGGCCTGCGAGGATCTGCCGCGCATGAAGGTCGTGCTCGACTCCGAGATGCTCGGCTTCAAGATCCACGCCCAGGACGACTTCGGCGTCCGGCAGGTCGGCATGGAATGGCAGGGGATCGATGCGCCCGAGGTCTCCAAGCCGGCCAAGGGCGAGCGGATCCTCGGCGCGGGCGGTCAGGACAAGGAGCTGCTCGAGCTGGCCGGCACCTTCTCGGCCAAGTCGCTGGGCATCGAGCCACAACCGGTGCAGGTCCGGATGTTCGTCGAGGACTATCTCCCCGGCCGGCCGCGGGTGTACTCGCCGGCCTACACCTTCTTCGTGCTGACCCCCGAGCAGCACGCCATCTGGATCACCGAGCAGCTCAGCCGATGGCATCGCCAGGCGATCGAGGTGAAGGACCGCGAGATGCAGCTCCACGAGACCAACAAGGAGCTGCGTGCCCTGGCGGCCGCCGAGCTGGACAAGCCCGAGAACCGCCGCCGGATCGAGAACCAGGCCAACGCCGAGCGGCAGAACGGCCGCCGGCTGACCGGGCTGGTGAACGTGGGCGAGGGCCTCGTCCGCGAGGCGATGCGGAACCCCGAGTTCGGCGTCGGCCACCTGGAGAAATGGGCCGAGATGCTCCAAATCCTGAAGGATATCTCGGGCAACCGCATGCCGACGGTCTCCGACCTGCTCAAGCAGGCCGCCCAGGCGCCGAGCGTGGCCCAGGCGTCCCAGAAGCCGAGCAAGTCGGGACCCATGGCCGGCCAGGTCCGGGCCTCGGGCGCCGGCAAGCCCTCGGAGTCGGATCCGGGCGAGAAGAAGAAGGACGAGCCGGTCATCCCGAAGATCGTCGATACCGAGTCCTCGCAGAACTCGCCGCCCGACAAGCCCGGCGACAGCAAGCCCTCGCCGCCGAGCAAGGGCGGGGCGGCGCCGCTGCGGCTCCCGGTGACGACCGTCATGGGCAAGCCGAAGGATAGCGAGTCGTGCCCGACGGCTCAGAAGCTCGATGAGGCCGTGACCAAGCAACGCGACTTGCTGGCCGAGTTCGAGAAGATCGCTGACGAGCTGAACCGGGTGCTGGCCAACCTGGAGGGGAGCACGCTGCTCAAGCGGCTCAAGGCCGCCGCGCGGCTCCAGTACAAGGTCGGCGGCCGGATCGCCGACCAGCTCGGGGAGACGTTCGGCGTCGGCGCCCAGCAGGTCGCCTCCGGGGCGTGGAAGGTCCTCGGTGAGATGTCCGAGCTGGAAGCCAAGGCCACCCTCGACGTCTCGAACATCATGGACGACATGCAGTCGTACTTCGAGCGCCGACCGTTCCTCCGCTTCAAGACGGTCCTGGACGAGATGAGGAAGCACGACGTCATCGGCAGCCTGCGGGCATCGGCGACGACCTCAAGAAGGAGAACGGGATCTCGGTCGCGCAGTGCGATTACTGGTCGGATACGCTGGACCGATGGGCCGAGGACCTGGTCGATCCGGCCTCGGGCGGCACGTGACCGGGCTCCAAATCGGCCGGCAGTTTGCCGCCCTCGATCGTCCTGGAAGTCCTCCAGATCCTGGAAGCCGAAGTCAACCTCCGCGAGGAAACCCGTGTCGCCGAGCAGGCCAAGGCCGCCGTCAAGGCGGATGAGCACAAGCGCCAGGCCCTCAGGCTGTCCACCAGCCAGAAGGGCATCCAGGACCGCACCGAGAAGGTCACCGAGAAGATCCGCGAGCTGCCCGACGGCGAGAGCCAGTTCCCCAGGGAGATCGCGCTGTTGACCCGGGTCGCCGAGGTCATGGGCGAGGCGGCCGAGATCCTCGACCGCCCCGACACGGGCGCCCGGCGATCGCCGCCGAGACCGAAGCCATCGAGCTGTTGCTCCAGTCCAAGCGGATCAATCCCAAGGGCGGCGGCGGTGGGGGCTCGACCCCCGGCGGCGGCGGCGGCGGGACCACCGTCGACTCGGCGATGGCCCTGCTCGGCGGCGGCGTCAACGAGAAGGAGGTCCGCGAGGACCGCGGCGTCTCGCAGGCCACCGGCGAGTCGGGCCCCGCGCTCCCCGAGGAGTTCCGCGCCGGGCTGGATGAGTACTTCAACCGGCTGGAGAAGGGGACACCGGGTCGTTAGGCATCGATGAATTCCCCATGGGATGGCGAACCTCCGTGCGAGCCGATTTGGAAGAGGTTCGGACGGAGGCTCGCCCTCCCGTCTCCCATCCTCTGTTTACCACGGCGGAGCACCCGGACATGTCGCGAACCACCGGTTGCCTGCTCGCCTCCTGCGCCTGGCTGGTGATCGCCGCGACCGCCCGGCCCGCGCTCGCCCAGGAACCTGATGAGCCCGATGATGCGGCGCCCGCGCACAATGGGGCCGAGGTCGAGGTGAGACTCGGTGTCCAACAACTCGACGCAGGCATCGAGCAGTGGATCTTCGGAGGACAATACGCCACCGAGACCCGCAAGAAACTCGAGTCGGCGCTCACCCAGGACATCAACCGATTCGACCGGAAATATCAGCTCACTTCGGCCCAGAAGAAGAAGCTGGAACTGGCCGGCCGGCACGACATGAAGCGGTTCTTCGACAGCGTCGAGGACGCGAAGGCCCAGTATCGGCGCGTCAAGGGCGACTGGAACCAGGTCGGCGAGAACGTCTTCGCGCTTCAAAGGATGCAGAACCAGCCCCACTCCGAGCTCTTCGGCGACGAGTCCATGCTGGCGAAGACCCTCAAGAAGAACCTGACGCCTGAGCAGGTCGCCTGGAGCGACAAGAACATTTATCGCGCCCGCGTCGAGTGGATGACCGGGCTCCTCGACAAGCGGCTGAACCTGAATGGCGACCAGCACCGGCGGCTCGTGAACCTCTTGGTCGAGGAGACGCCTCCGCTGAAGCGTTACGGCAGCTTTGACTACGACGCGATCATGTTCCAGATGTCCGGGCTCTCGCGGGAGAAGTTGCGTTCGGCACTCGACGAGTCCCAGTGCCGCGAGCTGACCCTGCGATTCGACCAGGCTCGGCGGATGCAAGGTATCCTCGTCTCTGAAGGCTATGTCGCTCAGGTCAAGCCGGCCGCGGGGGCAGCCGCCGCTCAGCCCCATGGATCGGGGAGACGGGATGACGAGAAGACGGCCCTCACCCCGAATGGCCGAGCACGAGTCGGCCCAAATTGAGGTCCTCGCATGTGGCGACGTTCGGCTCGGCTCCTGCTGATCGCGGCGATCTGGGCGTGCTCCGGCCCCGGCCGGCCGGTATCCGCGCAGGAAGTGGACGAGCCGGAGGACGGGACTCCCGCCGTCCCGCAAGCTCGCGGAAAAGCCGTCGGAATGTACGACCGCCAGCTCGACCGCTGGCTCTTCGGCATTGATGGGGAGGCGGAAACGGCGCGCGGCATCGCCGAGGCCAGTCTCAGGATGCAGGTCGCCTTCATCAACCGGGTCTGCCGGCTCACACGGGAGCAACGAAAGAAGCTCTGGCTGGCCGGTCGGCGCGACCTCGAGCGCCATTTCGACCGCGTGCGGGAGTTTCGCGAGCGGGTCCGAACGGCCGGCGACTTCAATCGGCTCCGCGGGCACTTGCAGGAGGCGCGCGAACTGGGCAGGGGCTTCCCGGACAAGCTCTTCGACGACGAGTCGCTGTTCGCCAAGACTCTCCGGACGGCGCTCGACCAGGAGCAGTGGACCAGGTATCAACAGCAGGCGGACCGGCGGCTGCTCGCGTGGTACCAGTCGCGGGTCGACTCCGTTTCGCGGACCTTACAGAGGGACTTGGCTTTGAGCGAAAGCCAGCGCCTGCGGCTGCTCGACGTGCTGGTTGAGGAGACGCTCCCGCCCCGCAATTCCGGCCCGGCGGATTATTCTTTCGTCGTCTATCAAGCGTCGAGGATCCCCGAAGACAAGCTCCGGCCCATCCTCGACGAGGAACAGTGGAGCCTGCTCCGCCGGGAATTCGACAAGGCGCGGCGCCGGGAGCCTCTGCTTCGAAAGTTGGGCCTCCTGCCCGAGGATCCTCCAGCCGAGGATTCGATCCCTGGTTCGACGCCCCGCGGCGGGAAGGAGCGGGCCGGATCGAGCGGCACGCCGTCGGAGGAGAGCGGCGCGGCGGCCGGGTCGCTGCCGCCCTCCGAAAAACGAGCATCCTGACCGATTCGAACCGGCCCCTCCGGAGACGTTGGCATGTGGCGACGCTCGACCCTATTCCCGCTGATCGCGGCGACCTGGGCGTGCTTCTGCGCCGGCCCGCCGGCGTCAGCGCAGGAATCGGACGAGCCGGAGGAGGATGCGCCCGCCGCCCCTCCCGTTCCTCGACGGGTCGTCCGCATTCCCGATCGTCAGTTCGAGCGCTGGCTTTTCGGCATCGACGGAAACGCCGAGACGGCGCGCCGCATCGCCGAGGCCCGGCTGAGGTCACGGATCGGCTTCATCGATCAGCTCTGCGGGATCTCTCGGGAGCAGAGCAAGAAGCTCGAATTGGCCGGCCGGGGCGACCTCAAGCACTTCTTCGATCACGTGCAGGAGATGCGCGAGCGTTGCCGGGCCGCGGAGGACGATATCGTCCGGCTTCGCAGGATCGTCGAGGAGGCGCAGGATCAGGGCAAGGTCTTCCGGCAGCAGCTCTTCAACGACGAGTCGATGTTCGCCAAGACCCTTCGGACGACGCTCGACGCGGAGCAGTCGGTCCGATATCTGAAGCGTTGGAACGAGCCGCGGCTGCTCCGCCACCAGTCGCGGGTCGAGTGGGTTTCCCGGACCTTGCAGAAGAACCTGGCCCTGAGCGAAGGCGAGCGGTTGCGGCTGCTCGCCGTGCTGCTGGAAGAGACGCGCCCGCCCCGCGATTCCGGCCCGGCGGACTACTACGGTATCCTCTTCCAGGCCTCGAGAATCCCCGAAAACAAGCTCCGGTCGATCCTCGATGAGACCGAATGGCGCTTGCTGCTCCTGGAATTCGAGGAGGCGCGGCGCCGGCAGCCGATGCTCCGGGAGTCCGGCCTGCTCCCGGAGGACCCTCCGGCCTGGGAGTCGGCCCATAGCGAGCCGTCGCGGGACCGGGGGGAGCGAGCCGAACCGGGCACGATGGTCCGGTCGCCTTCCGCTCGAGAGAAACGCGCGTCATGACCCGATCGAACCGGCACCCTTGGAACGGCGGCACAGGCATGACCAGGCGGATTGTTGCCATGGTGATGACCCTCGGCGTTGCGATCGCTGCGGTGACTTCGGCCCTGGCGCTCGAGGGGCTCGACGAGTCCCCGTCGGGGGCGCAGGATGCCGTGCCCGGAGGGAAGTCCGTGGTGGTCGAGATCAAGTCCGTCAAGACGGCTGAGCCGAAGGATCAGGAGCAGCCGGTGCGGGTTCTCAAGACGGCCCCCGCACCGAGACGCCTGGCCAGGAAGCGGGTCGCCCAGGCGCCCCAGGCCGCGGCCGTGATGTTCGCGGCCCCCCTCGGGGCTAATATGGACGGCCAGGTCCGACAGTACATGCAGCAGTTCCGCCCGATCCTTCGCGCGGAGTATCACATCGTCCGGGTCATCTGCCACCTGACTCCCGAGCAGCGCAATGAGATCGCCCGGGCCGGCGAGTCGACGCTCCGCGAGTCGGCGAAGAAATACGTCGACATGATGCGCCGACCCATGACCGCGGCACAGCGGGCTGCCCTCGATCCGCGGAGGCAGATCCGCGAGGGCCTGGCCAGGGTCGTCAAGATGAAGCTCTCCCCCGATCTCGCCGCACGGCTCGAGGAGGAGATCGCCAAGCGCGAGGCCGGCCGCAAGCAGCTCGCGGTCCGCAACCTCGTCGCGCGGCTCGATCGCGACCTCGTCCTCGGCCCCGATCAACGTACCAAGATCGCCGAATCGCTCTCGTCGCACTGGGATGATTCCTGGTGCCAGTCGCTCGAGATGTTCATGTATGATTACCAGTTCCTGCCCCCCATCCCCGACCAGTTCGTCGCCCCATTCCTCAACGATCCGCAGAAGAAGATCTGGCGGGGCACCCAGAAGGTCGGCGCCTTCTGGGGTGGATTCGGCATGATGGGCGGCATCATGGTCAACGACCCGCTCGAGGACGACGAGCTGCGCTTCGCGCGTCAGGAAGCGGACAAGAACGACCCCAATCCGGTCCCCAACCAGCCGGTGATGATGAAGGGCGCGATGATGAAGATGGAGGTCGTCCGTCCGGCCCGGACCGTGGATGTCCGGGTCCAGGTGAAGCCCGACACAAAGCCGGCCCCACCGGCGGCGAAAGCCCCGGCGAAGCCGACGACCGCGACGAAGAAGGAAGTGCCAAAGTGATCGGTCATGAGCGTGTCTCATCGCCCTGTGCCGAGCCGTCGAAAGGGATCGTCATGACCCACTGGCATCGCTGCGTCCCCCGGCTGCTGACCGCCGCGACGCTCCTGGCGGTCCTCGCGGCCGGGACGTGCGCGCGGGCCCAGGATGACGACGACGAGGACGAGGCGCCGGCCCAGGGTGTCGTGGTCAATAACTTCTTGATGAACGACGCCCAGTTCGACCAGTGGGTGTTCGGGAACATGGGTGTGGCGAACGCCGCCGGGGCCCGCAACAAGCTCGACTCGCTGCTGACGCTCCACGTCGACGATCTGGAGCGGAACTGCAACCTGACCCCCGTCCAGAAGAAGAAGCTGCTCCTGGCCGGCCGCGGCGACATCAAGCGGTTCTTCGACCGGATCGAGGACGTAAGGAAGAAATTCAGCAAGAACCGGAACGACCAGAACCAGTTCGCACAGGTCTGGCAGGAGATCCAGCCGCTGCGCAACTCCTTCAACTCGGGCTTCTTCGACGGCGGGAACTCGATCTTCTCCAAGGCGATCAAGGCGACGCTGAACGCCGAGCAGGTGGGGAAGCATGAGGAGGTGGCGCGCGATCGGACGCTCTATCGATACTGGGCGCGGGTGGACCTGGCGATGGAGCTGCTCAACAACGAGGTGGGGTTCACCGACGATCAGCGCCGTCAGGTCGTAAAGCTCCTCCACGAGGAGACCAAACCACCCCGCAGGATGGGCGAGAACGACTATTACGTCGTTCTCTACCAGCTCAGCAAGATCCCCGAGGCCAGGATCAGGCCGGTGTTCGAGGATTTTCAGTGGCGGTCCCTCCAGCGGCAGCTCGATCAGGGCCGCGGGATGGAGATGTTCCTGAAGCAGAATGGGTTCGTGGCGGCCGATGAGCCGGACGTGAAGGGAGGGACTCGGAGGCCGGTCGCGAATAAGGCGGAAATCCGGCCGGGGTTCTTGGGCAGGTAGTCGTCGGGCCACTCACCAGCGAAAGTCGGTCGAAGTCAAGGTGGGAATCTCGCAGGTGCCCGGCATCAGCGAGCCGTGCGGGCATAGACGAGGGGAGGGGACAGGGTCATGAAACGGGCGGTGCGTCGTTCCGGACGAGACGGTGTGTGGCTGGCGGCCCTGGCGGCGGCCTGCACCCTGGGCTGGACCGCCGGCGCCAGGGCCCAGTTGCCCGCGGCCCGCTCGGGCGAGGTCGTCCCGCGCGACGTGCGCGAGATGTACGACCGCGGCCTGCAATACCTGGCCAAGACGCAGACCGACCAGGGCGACTGGCAAGGCGGTCAGCAGGGGCCCGGCATCACGGGCATGGCGCTGATGGTCTTCCTCGCCTCCGGCGAAGACCCCAACTTCGGCCCCTACAGCAACAACGTCCGTAAGGCGCTGCGGAGCATCATCAACTCGCAGGACGCCGAGACGGGCATCATGGGCAACGGCATGTATCACCACGGATTCGCGATGCTCGGCCTGGCTGAGGCTTACGGCGCCGTCAACGACCGCAATCTGTGGCCCAATGGCAAGGGGCCGCGATCGATCGGCCAGGCCCTCGAGCTGGCCGTCCGCGGGGCGCTCACCTCGCAGAAAAAGAACTCCCTCGGCGGCTGGCGCTACTCGCCCGACTCCTCGGACGCGGATACCTCCGTCAGCGGCGCGGTGTTCGTCGGCCTGCTCGCCGCCCGCAACGCCGGCATCGAGGTCCCCGACGAATCGATCAACAAGGCCATCGCCTTCTACACGTCGATGACTTCGAGCGGCGGCGAGGTGGCGTACGCCGGCGGCCTGGGCGGGTTCGGGGAATCCTTGGCCCGCAGCTCGATCGCCACACTGGTCTACGCCATCGCGCGGCGCAAGGACTTGAAGCAGTACAAGGCCACGCTCGACTACCTCAAGCAGCGGCTCGAACAGCCCGCCATGGGTTATATGGAGTACACCCGCTACTACGAAGCCCAGGCGCTTTTCCAGGGCGACCTGTCCGCCTGGGAGAAATGGAACAAGCTGCTCATCCGCCAGCTCAAGCAGACACAGCGACCCGACGGCAGCATCCCGGGCCAGTTCGGCAACGACATCGGCACCGCGATGTCGCTCCTGTCCCTGGCGCTCAACTATCGATTCCTGCCGATCTATGAACGGTAGGGTGAGCGTTGCCCGCCGATGCCAGGCCTCGACCGGAGGCCATCACCCGCCCTACGAGAAACCCCAATGTCACACCTCCCCTCGATCCTGGCAACCGGCGCCGCGGCCGTCGGCCTCTTGACATCCGCGATGGTCGTCGCGCAGGTCCGGCGGCCCGACCCGGCCGATATTCGAGCGAGGGCCTGGCAGGCCGCCCACAGGGCCGAGCAGCAGCGCCGTCTGAACCTCGCGAATCAGCTTCGGCCGTTCTATCGATACGAGCTGATGCACGCCCGAGCCGCCTGTGGCCTCGGCAAGGAGGAGCTCCGGAAGATCCGTCCCGACGCCGACGCGGCGTACCAGCGAGCGATCGACAGGCTGGATGCGCTCAGCATCGATGCCCGGCGATCGCGCAGCGGCCTGGAGCCCGACTACCATGAGGCCATCCGCGACACCGTCTTTTCCGTCGTCGAGCGTCATGTCAAGCCCGAGCAGCGGGCCGCCCTCCAGGCCGATACTCGCTCGCGCGAGGCGGCCCGCAAGGAGGCGGGGGTCAACTTGCTGGTCGCCGTGCTCGACCGGGAGCTTCTCCTCACCGAGCCGCAGCGCCGACGGATCGCCGAGTCGCTCGCCGCTCACTGGGACGATCGCTGGCGCGACGCACTCGAGCTGGCCGTCGGCGGCAGTAACGTCATACCGAAGGTCCCGGATCGCGTCGTGACGCCTTATCTGAGCCCCGCTCAGCAAGAGACCTGGTATCACCTCTCCCGATTCCAGGGACAGCTCTGGGGCGTGAGCATCGACCACGGCGGCGACCCGGACATGGAGCGGGAGCTCGGGGCGGAGCCGAAGGCGATCCCGCCGATCCGCCGGCGACCGATCCAGCCCGCTCCTCCCGTGGCCAAGGACGTCCCACGAGGTCATATGTGATGAAAACAAGCCTGATGGTGAGCATCGAAGTCGCGTGCGACGGGGGATTCGCGGCATGAGTCGGGTCGCTCAACGCTCAGCCTGGCTGCTCCTGGCGGCGACGTCGCTCGCGGCCGCCGCGGCTGGTGGGCTCGCCGGGGCTCAGCAGCCAGCCGCGCCGGCGCCGCCCGTGCACCGGCCGGGCGTTGTCGTCCTGCCCGCACCGTCCCCGGACGGGGGCGGGGACCAGGATGCCGAAGACGATGACGAGGCCAACCGGCGGCGGCAGCAGATCACCGAGGCGCAACGGGAGCGGTACTTGCAGGCGTATTTCGATCGCCTGGTGTTCGGGGGACAGCAGGGGGACGGATTCGCTCGCCGACAGTTCGAGTCCGCCCTGGTGAAGCGGATCGACCTCCTGAGGCGAACCTGCGGGCTGCGCGACGCCCAATGCCGGAAGCTCCACGCGGCCGGACAGGGCGACATCAAGCGGTTCCTCGATCGCGTCGCCAGCGAACGAAGCCGATTCCGCGAGGTCGACGATCCCCGCAGTTTCGCGGTGGCGGTGCAGAACGCCGCCCGGCCCTTCGTCCCGGAACGGGCCGCGTTGCTGGCCGCCGAAGGGCCGATCTTCAGCAAGGCCCTCCCCGGCACCCTCTCCGACGCCCAGCGCGCGGCCCTGGAGAAGGACGCCCGCGACCGTCTGGTCTTCCGCCACCGCGCCGCCGTCCGCTGGACGGCCGTCATGTTGACCCGGAGCCTGGGCCTGGTCAACGATCAACGACGGCGGCTCGAGGCGATCCTCCTGGAATGGACGCGTCCTCCCATCAAATTCGATTCAAACGACTACTGGCTCGTCATGTACCAGGCGTCCCGCATCCCCGAGGCCAGGATCCGGCCGATCTTCGATGACCTCCAATGGCGGGTCTTGATGGAGGAGTTCGAAAGTGCCGCGGCGCTGGGGTCCGCGGCTGAAGAGGGGCGGATTGCTCCCGAACGAGATGTTCGGCGATCGTCCGGAGGGCGTCTTGCCGGCCCTCCATCTGCTGGAAGGCCGCGACACCGACGTGAGACACTAGTCCTGATCTTGTCAACGCGGAGATAATGGGATGGACCATCCGAGTGGAAACCGAACCGTGCCTGACGACCCTCCAACGACAGGGACAAGCCCGATGCGCAGCCGCCCTTCGCCTTCAATCGAGACCCGACGCCGCCGCGCGGGTCGGGTCTTCTCCCTGTTGGTGGCGGCCTTCCTGGGCTGCGTCGCGCGGGGCATGGCCGCCGACCCGCAGTCGCATCCTTCGCCACCGCCGGTCCTGCACCTGGTCAACGGCGGGTACGCCGCCGGCGAGATCCGCGATTCGACCAGCGCCGGCGTCCTGCGCTGGCAGGCCGCGTCGTTCGTGGCGCCATTCGAGTTCGGCATCAAGGACGTCAACGCCATCCAGTGGCCGCCGCCGGCGACGCTCGACAGGCCGGCGGGCGACTTCTGCTTCGAGCTGGCGGCCGGCGATGTCGTCTTCGGGTCGTTGCTCGGACTGGACGATCGCCAGATCGAGCTGGAGATCCCCCGTCTGGGCCGCATCCACGTCCGGCGCCCGAACCTGCACCGGATCTACCGGTGGCGCGACGGCGCCGACCTGATCTATCTCGGGCCCAACGGCCTGGTGGGGTGGCACGAACCGGCCGGGCAGAAGAACTGGCGCGAGGACTCGGGCCAGCCCACGACCGATCGCGAAGGCTCGTCCATTCGCGGCGACTTCGGCCTGCCCGAGCGAGCCAGCGTCGAGTTCGAGATCTCGTGGAAGACCAAGCCCGACTTCGTCTTCGCCCTGGGGGTCAACGACAAGGACAACACGGTGAAGCGGGCCTTCCGATTCGAGGCCTGGGGGGGCGACCTGGTCGTCCAGCGCGAGCTCGAGCAGGAAGCAGACCTGGCCGTCGTGCAGGAGGTGACCGCGGGACCGGGCCGGACCCACCTCCAGGCCTACCTCGACCAGAAGGAAGGCCGCATCCTGGTGTTCTCGCCGGGAGGCAAGCAACTGGCCGACCTCAAGGTCGCGGGCAACAAGCCGGCCGCACTGCCCGGCCTCTACCTCGCCAACATCCGCGGCGACGTCCGGCTCGAGTGGCTGCGGATCGGCCGATGGAATGGCAAGGTCCCCCGCGAGGCGAGTACCGATCAGGCCCGCGTCCACCGCGCCGACGGCTCGATCGCCTACGGACAACTGATCGGCTATGGCGCCAGCTCGAAGGAGTTCACGATCAAGACCGACAAGGGCGAGACGCGCATCGGCGCGAATCAGGCCAGCAGCGTATTCCTCTCGCTGCCGAAGGACGAGCCGGCCCGGATGATCCGGGCTGTCTACCAGGACGGATCGCGGATCAGCGGCGACCTCACCAGGGTGCAAGGTGGCGCCCTCGAGTTGAAGGTGCCCGGGGTCGATGAGTCGATCAAGGTCCCGCTCGCCGGCCTGCGATCGCTGGTGGTCCTGGGCCGCGAGGGCGCGGAGAAGTTCGTGAACTTGCCCCGACTCGAAACCGACGGGACCCGGCTGGTCGGTCGGCTCGAGGACGGTCGCGAGGCGCCCGGCGTGAGCTGCCTGGTCTGGCACCCGGCCGGCAGCTCAACCGCCAGCCCGCTCCGTCCCGGCGTCTCGGGCAAGATCATCTACAAGGAGCCCGCTCCCCAGGCGCAGAGGACGGCCAGCGTCAACCAGGTGCGGGCGGGTCGCGCAGTCCGCGTTCCGGCACAGCAGCAACCCGGGGGTATGGGCGGCATGGCACTTCAATTCGCCCAGGCGCTGGCCGAGACTCCATCGACGCCGTCGGGCGAGGAGCGGCGGGCGCTATTCCTCCGCACCGGCGACGTCATCGCCTCGGTGATCACCGGCATCGACGAGAAGGGCGTCCACTTCCGCTCGTCGATGTCCACCAGCACCTTCGTACCCCACGACAAAGTCAAGGCCGTCGAGCTGGCGCCCATGAGCGGCGCCCCCGCGGTGAAGCTCGGCAAGGTCAAGAGGGAGCGGCTGCTCACCCTTCCCCGCATGCAGAAATCCAGCCCTCCGACCCACATGATCCGCTCCAAGAACGGCGACTATCTGCGTGCGCGGGTGGTGGCAATGGACGAGAAGACCCTCCGCGTCGAGACCCGATTGGAGGAGAAGGACCTGGCGCGCGACCGGGTCTGTGAGATCATCTGGCTGCATCCCGAGGAGCTGGACCCCGCGAAGAAGCCGGCGACCGAGGGTCAGCCGACCCGCGTGCAGGCCGTCCGCAACGACGGCATCCGCGTCACGTTCGTCCCCGAGCAGTTCGCCGGAGACACGCTCTCGGGCAAGAGCGACGTGCTGGGCGTCACCCGCGTCCGCGTCGGCGAGATCGACCAGCTCCTGATCGGCGGTGGGATCGAGGAGGCGGCCGAGCACCTCACCTATGGGCAGTGGAAGCTGGTGAATGCCCCCGAGCCGATCGAGCCGGCCCCCGAGGGCGGCGGCGGGTCGGGCGCCGGCGCGACGGGCACCGAGTCGCCGCTGGTGGGCAAGCCGGCACCCGACTTCGAGCTCGAGCTCGTGGCCGGCAAGACGTTCCACCTGGCCGACAGCAAGGGCAAGGTCGTCGTGCTCGACTTCTGGGCCACCTGGTGCGGCCCGTGCATTCAGGCCATGCCGCAGGTCGAGAAGGTCACCGGCGAGTTCGACGAGAAGGACGTCCAGCTCGTCGCCGTCAACCTCCAGGAGGCGCCCGACCAGATCAAGGCGATGCTGGAGCGGCACCAGCTCAAGATCCCCCGCGTCGCGCTGGACAAGGACGGCGCCATCGCCGAGAAGTACCAGGCCCACGCGATCCCGCAGACCGTCATCATCGGCCGCGACGGAAACGTCGCGCGGCTGTTCGTCGGTGGTGGGCCGCAGCTGGGCGACCAGCTCCGCGAGGCGATCAAGTCCACGATGGCCGGGGAGAAGCCTCAGTGAGCCGGTAAGTCGCAGTAGGGGCACGGTCCGCGCACCATGTCCCCAGAGCTCCCTCGAACAAAACCCGGAGCGGGAACGAATGCCTGTATAGAGGCTAAAGAGCCGGGTGGACCCGGAGTCCTTCCCCGATGACTCTCATCGCTGTCTTGATCCTGTTCCCGACGCCGTTGCTCCATCCCGGGGGGCCGAATGATGCGGCCCCCGGATGCCACGTCGGCCCGTGCGTCGTCGCGCCCCTCATCGGCGATCCGAGGTCGGTCTCCTTCCCGAGCGAACGGGCCGGGATCGGCGAGTGCTCCGACGATGGATGGGGCGACGACGAGGGGGCCGGCTCCCTTCTCGATGGCCCCGTCCTCCCGCGTCCGCGGTGGGAGGACCGCCTGCCGTCCCGCCGATGCGGGTCGCCGGTGAGCTCCTCGTACTCCATTCGATCGCGCCACCTCCGCTGTTAAGCCCTCCTGCACGGCTCGTCGCCGTGGTTCAACTCTTCCCCGCATGCGGCGCCGCGTGGGGAGGATGGCTGTCGCAACAGGGCCGATGAGGGACTGGGGAACGGCCGGGTCGGGCGGTCCCAGGGCGGGATCGCTCCCCGCGCCGTCCCAAGCCGCCGTCCGCGCCTTCTCGATATGGGGATCGGAGCAACCGGAGGAGGAGGGAGTATAGATTATGTGGAAGGCCTCTGGTACGACTGCGACGGGCGCGATCTCTCGCGGTGCGACGCCATTACCACTCGGGGCGCCGGCGGTGCGACCGTCCCGCGCCCGGTGGTGGGCGCTGGCGGGCCTGATCTGCTTGGTGATCGCCTGGGATGTCGGTCTCATCGTGGCCGCCGGCGCCAGGCTGCGAGGTGCGCACACCGGCGCCGGCCGCGCCACACCGGAGCCGGTGCGAAGATCGGCAAGTGCCCGCGGCACCGCAGCGGGAGTCCCGGCGGCGGTTCACGACGTCGCAACCGCGCTCCGAGGCCCGGCACCAGATCTGGAGCGACCTCCGAGCGGCGGCGAGGAACCGCGGGCTCCGCGGCCGCGGCGAGACGCGGAGGATCCTCCGGCGCCGGTACCGCCGGGATCCCCGAAATCAGTGGCCGCCGCGGCGGATCGCCGGCCAGGTGCCTCGATGCTCTCGGAAGGTCAGCCTGTACCCGTCCGGCCGGCGGCCGGCGCAGTCGATCCAGCGGAAGGGGCCGTCCGATCCCTGGGGCGCGAGCTCTTCGCCCGGAAGTGGCTCCCCGATGACCCCCGCTGCCACGGCGGCGACGGCCTGGGGCCGGTCTACAACGCGGCCTCGTGCCTGGACTGCCACAACCAGGGTGGGCCCGGCGGCGGCGGCCCCGCCGAACGCAACGTCGAGCTCGCCACCGGCATCGGCTACATGGCCTCCCCGGACACGCCGGTGGTCGTCAATGGCAACGTGATCGCGGGTAACATCGGACTCGGTCTGGTGTCAACGAATCCCGATCCGGCTGACCTGGTGAAGAGTCACCCGGGCTTCCGCGATGCCACGAGCGCCGTCCTCCATCGTTCCGGCGTCGATCCCGATTACAGCCGATGGCGGGCGGATTTCCTGACGCAATGCCGCCCGGCATCCGCCGTCCAGACGTTCTCGACCGGCCGCTCGGTGTCGATGAGCCGCTCCGGTCGCCGGCATACGACCGTCCGGCCCCCCTCTGACGCCGAAGAGCCGTCGATCCCCCCGATCCCCCCGGCCATGGCCAAGGATCTCTCGGCCCTGTGCCGGGACGTGGCAGGCCAGATGGGGATGAATCGGGTGGCGTTCAGCTTGACGGCACGCAATGCCCCACCGCTGTTCGGGGCCGGCCTGATCGATGGACTATCCGACAGGGAGCTCGAGCGAGTCGCCCGACAACAGCCCCCCGCGATCCGGGGTCGGGTCCATCGCCTGAAGGACGGTCGGATCGGCCGGTTCGGCTGGAAGGCGCAGGTGGCGAGCCTGGAAGACTTCGTCCTGACCGCCTGCGCCAACGAGCTGGGCCTGGAAGTCCCCGGGCACCACCAGGCCGCCTCGCCCCTGGAAACCGACGCCCGAGCCAAGGGGCTGGACCTCACGGCCGAGGAGTGCGCCGCCCTGGTCAACTACGTCCGGGGCCTTCCACTCCCGGTCTCGCTGGCCCCGTCGGACGCGCACGCGTCCGCCGCCGTCGAAGGCCGCAAGTTGTTCCATTCCGCCGGCTGCGCGAACTGCCACACCGCGGACCTCGGGCCGATCCGGGACATCTACAGCGACCTGCTGCTCCACGACATGGGCGAGCCGCTGAGCGACCCAGGGACCTACTATGGTGACGATATGGACTCCCTCGGCGCCCCGAAGCGCGGCGAGTGGCGGACGCCGCCGCTGTGGGGTGTCCGCGACTCGGGCCCGTACCTGCACGACGGGAGGGCGCGGAGTCTGGCGCAGGCGGTCGCGCTCCATGGCGGTCAGGGCGCGGTGTCGGCCCACCGGTTCCGCACGCTCGGGCCGGGCCAGCAGGCGCAGCTCCTGGCCTTCCTGAATTCGCTGGCCTCGCCAGGCCTGGCGCACTCGCCCGAGGTGATCGGAGCGGCCGAGGGCGAGTGAGATATCAATCGCGTTCCCAGGCGCACGACCATCCGAGTGCCACAGCCGCCGCGAGCCCTGCGGCGGCGATCACCATCAGCATGATCAGCGCCACGCCCGAGAGGTGGCTCTCGACGCCGGTGTGCAACAGTCCCCAGAGGAACACCGGCATGGGCTCGATCCCGGCCGATTTCACGCGGTCTGTGGCGGGCAATTCGCCGAGTGCTAGGGCCAGCGCGACCGTCCAGGCCGCCATGAGCGCGCGGAGCGAGATGGGTAACGCCACCCGCAGCATCTGCCCCGACGGCCCGCGGCCGTCGAGCGCCGCGGCGTCAAGGTAGTCCTGGGGGAATGAGCGCACGAACGGCCAGAGGACCAGCAGGACGTACGGCAGGGCCCGCAGCGCCTCGGCCAGCACGATCATCGCCGAGGAGTCGTAGAGCTCGGGCAGGTCAAGGTACGCCACCTTCAAGGCCATGCCGGCGACCGGCCCGGGCGTGGCTAGCGCCAGGGCCATCGTACCGAGCATCGTCCAGCGCCAGGTCCGCGAACGACGGCTCGCCCACGCCAGGCCGAAGGCCAGCGCGGTCGCGAGCGTGGCCGCCATCGACGCCCAGACCAGGCTCGCGAACAGCGGGTCGCGGATCTCGGCCGCCGCCAAGCGCAGGGTGCCAACGAGACCCTTGAACGACCAGACCGGCGGCTGCCCCAGCGTCGCCCGGCCTCCGACGCGTCCGGCTCGCCAGATCATCGCATAGAGAGGGAAGGCCAGCGCATTGCCGGCGAGCAGGGACAGCAGCACACCCGACGGGATCCGCCAGGGACCCAGCCGCCACGCTCGGGCCCCGGAGGAGACCGACGCCAGTCGCGCCGGGTCGAGCCGCGAAAGCGCCCGGCCGGCCAGGATGATCCCGATCCCCAGCACCACCAGCGGCGGCAGCGCGACGACTGCGGCGTCGGATAGCCCTCGCCCCAGGACGAACTGGAGGTAGGCCTCCTCGGCATACGTGCGGACCTGGAGCAGGTCGGTGACGGTCATGTCGCCGGCGGTCAGCACGGCGACCGCCAGCCCGGCCGCCGCGATCGCGGCGATCGCCCGCCGCATCGTGATCCTGGTCAGCACGCGAACGGGCCCGAACTCCAGGAGCGCCGACTCTTCCAACTCGGGCTCGACCGCGCAGAGGCCGACGCCCGCCAGCAGCACGACCCACGGCAGGGCCGCCAGCGCGTGCACGACCGCGGCGCCGAAGCGGCCTACCAGGATGGGCCGCACGCCCAGGGCCTGCATCCGCCCGGCGTTGCCTAACGCGCCCAGCCAGGCCGTCGCGTGCAGGGGCATCGGCACGAACGCCGCCAGCGCGATGATCGCCAGGAGCCCGCGCCGGCCCCAGATGTCGGTGCGGAACAACACGATCGCCAGGAACACGCCGATCGGCAGCGCCATCGCCTCGGTCGCCAAGGCCAGCCCGGTCGTCTCCAGCGCCAGCCGAGCCGGACGGGCCAGGCCCCGCGTCTCGCGGAGGATTTCGGCCGTCCCGGCCGGATCCATCGCCGAGGAGGTGTCGGCCTCGTCCTCCGCGGGCTCCACACCTCGCCACCGGGCCAGCCGATCGGCCGCGGCGGACCAGCCCGCCCGACGCATCGCCCGTGCCAGCTTCGGTAGCGCGTTCGATGCCTCCAGCACGGTCGCCAACGCCGGCCAGCCGACGACCACGAACAGCACAAACGCGAGGACCAGCTTGGCCAGGACACCCCAGACCCGGCTCACGGAGATGGCGTGCATTAACCGGGCCAGGAACTCCCAGATCCGGCTCACGGTCGCAGCCCCGCCGCGCGCATCAGGGCGGACGTCTTCTCATACGCCTCCGTGACCCATTCGACGATCTTCGCCGGCTCAGGCGAGTATTCGAGCTCGATCGAGACGGCCCTCTCCGGGATCTCGAGATGCTTGATCGCATCCAGGTAGGGTGGGAAGTCGACGACCCCACGCCCTGGCGGCAGGTCGCCGTGGACCTTTCCATCGCAGTCGGAGATATGGACGTGCGCCACGCGGCCCTTGAGAGCGGCGATCGACGAGGCCGGCTGGCCCGCCAGGGCCAGATGCGAGATATCGAGGTTGGCCTTCACGGCAGGGTGGTCGACATCGGCGAGGAAGCGCGCCATGCTGGGCACGTCGTTCAGGAGCGACAGCGTGAAGGGCTCGAGCTCCAGGGCGATCTCCAGGCCGAGGTTGGCCGCGCATTCGCCCAGCCCGCGGACATTCTCCACGGCGACCTGCCACTGCTCGGCCGGAGGGATCACCTCCTTCTGCCAGATGTACTCGCCCAGCACCAGGAGGACGTTCCTGGCCTCTAAGAGGTACGCCATGTCGAGGTAGGCGCGCACGCGCTCGGCGTGGAACCGCCGCACGCTCGGGTTGAAGTCGACCAGCCCAACGGCAACGCAGGCCACGCTCACGATCGGCAGGCCCGCGTCATCGCATTCGTCCCTGATCAGGCGCTTCTCCTTGACATCGATGTCCAGCGGGTCGGCGAAGATATCGATCGTATCGAAGCCGATCTCCCGCGTCTGGCGAATGCCGAACTCCGTCCCGCGACCGGCCTGCACCCAGGCCGAATTGATGAGGCCGAGCTTCATGGGTTCCCCCTGGTTGTTATCCCACCTCTTGTGTGGCCGGCGCCGATGGCGCGGCGGCTCGCCGCGTCTGGAGGGGAATCCGGACAGTGAAGCACGACCCGATCCCCGGCGTCGATTGGACCTCGATTGTACCGCCGTGCTCCTGGACGATCCCGTAGCTGATCGACAGGCCCAGCCCGGTCCCCTGGCCGATCGGCTTGGTGGTGAAGAACGGGTCGAAGATCCGTTCGCGAATCGCCGGGTCCATGCCGCAGCCGGTGTCCGAGACGTCGATCCTCACGCCAGCGAACACGGGATCCGTCGCGGTGTGGAGCGTGACCGTCCCGTCGGCGGAGCAGGCGTCGATGGCGTTCATGAGCAGGTTGACGATGACCTGGTGCACGCGGGCGGCGCGGCACCGGACCAGCGGAAGGACCCCGTAGTCGGCCACCACCTTGACCCCGTGCTTCCGGGCATATCCCTGGACCATGTTCACCGAAGACTCGATCCCCGGGTTGAGGTCGACCTCGTTCCACTCGCCCTCGTCCACCCGGGCGAAGAGCCGCAGGTCCTTGACGATCCGCTCGATCCGCCGCAGTCCCTCGCGGGTGCGATCGATGATCCTCGGCAGGTTCTTCAGGCAGTAGTCGAGATCGAGCTGCTCGCACAGCCGAGTGATCTGCTCGTCGATCGCCGCGCGATCGGCGTCGCTGATGCGATCGCCTTCGACGGGACCGGCGCCAGAACGTTGATCGCCCTCCGTTGCCCGCCGATAGAGCCCGACCAGAGACACCAGGTCCAGCAGATCGCGCTCGAGGACCGCGACGTTGTTGCTGACGAACGCCAGTGGGTTGTTGATCTCGTGCGCCACGCCGGCGACGAGCTGGCCGAGGCTGGCGAGCTTCTCCGACTCGAGCATCCGGCTCTGCGTCGCCTTGAGCTCCGCGTGCGCCTCGTGCTCGGAGCGGGCGAGCTCCTGCAGGGTGATGTTCTGCTCCTTGAGCCGTTCCTCGGCCCGCATCCGCTCGGTCACGTCCCAGAAGATGCCCTGGATGCCGATCGGCTCGCCGTCCGGGCCGAAGAGCGGGGTCTTCATCGTCTGGACGTAGAGCGTCTCGCCCTTGGGCGTGACATGCCGCTCGACGACGTCGACCCCCTGGCGGCTCTCGAGGACCTTCCTGTCGTCGGCGCGATACTTCTCGGCCAACTCGCGGGGGAAGAAGTCGAAGTCGGTCTTGCCCTTGATGGCCTCGAGGGTTGTCCCGAGCTCGGCGCAGAAGCGGCCGTTGGCGAAGGTGAACCGGCCCTCGAGATCCTTGCACAGGATCATCTGGGGGATGGTCTCGACCAGGCTGTGGTAGAAGACCTCGGTCTGCCGCAAGGCGCGCTCGGCGCGGCGGCGCTCGGCCGCCTTCGCCTTGATTTGCCCCAGCCGGCTGGCCCGCAACCCGCGCCACCGCAGCCTGCGCATCCCCAGGCCCAGCGCGGCGGTGACCACCACGGCGCCGCCGACGCAGGCCACCGCCCAGCCGAAGGATGTCGCCGGTGCGGCGGGAAGGGCAAACGCCAGGAGTGGGTATGCGGCGACAGGGAAATCCAAGGTTTGTCTACCCGGTGAATTGGGACGGCTGCATCACGCGATGCTCGCGCCCCGCGGTCAGCACCGCCTCGCACAGCGCGATCGTCTTGAGGTTATCGCGGCCCGGGATGTCCGGGGGCCCGCCCGATTCCAGCGCCCGGAGCAGGCCGCCCATCGTCCCGGCGAAGGCGTCGGGGAACCAGGCGTCCGGCCAGCGAGGTCGATGCCAGTGGCCGCCGTCGCGGGTCGTCGTATAGTCGATCGTGCTGGGGATCCGCGCCGGCCAGCCCGGCCAGCCGATCTCGCCCAGCGCGAGACCCTCGGTGCCCTCGAACCGCCACCGCACGGTGATGCTCGATCCGGCCCCCTCGCGCAGGTCCGGACCAGACGTCATCCCAGCCGCTGGCGCGGGCGCCGTTCTCGTACTCGAGGATATACAGGTTGATCCCATCATCATGCGCGAACGTCGTCCGCGGGTCGGGACGCGCGCTCGCCAGAACCCGCACCGGGTCGCCCAGCCAGTATCGGAAGGTGTCGAGGTGGTGGATGCTCATGATGAACGTCGATAGCGACCGGCCGCCATTGGCCCATTGCATCCAGTGCGGGATGGCTCGCATCTCGATCGTCGCCAGCACGGGCTCGCCCAGCCGGCCCTCGTCGAGCAGCGACTTGAGGCCGCGCACGGACGGGTCGTACCGCATGTTCTGATTGACCTGGAGCAGCACGCCGGCCCGCTCGCACGCCTCGACCAGGTCCACAGCCTCGCCATACGACATCGCCAGCGGCTTCTGCGCCAGGATGCCCCGCACGCGCCGGGGACGCTCGAGCACCCGGCGGATCACCCCCGGTTGCGCATCCGGCGGCACGGCGACGTCCACCACTTCGATCGCCGGATCGTCGAGCATCTCCTCGAGCGATCGATAGACCTCCGGCACGCCCCGCAGCGCGGCCACTTCCTGCGCCGTCGCCAACGTCCGCGAGGTGATCCCAACCACGCGGTACGCGGCTTCGGCGTAGGCGACCAGGTGACAGTCACGGACGATGAAGCCCGCGCCCACCACGCCGATGCCGGATTCGCGGCGGCGCGGTGGATCGGGTCGATGACCCAGTGTTTCCGACGGATTGGTCGTCATTCTAGGCAGGCTGCTATGTCGGGATCGGCTTCTTCGAGGGACAGATACCGGTTGCTCCAGAATGAGATGTAGATCAGGCCGAGGGAGAGACGGAGCCCCGAGACGTTCGAGCCGACTCGCAGGACGTGATGCCCCTCGGGCTTCACGTGCAACCGGACCGGATTGCTCCGACACCAGTCGATCGCGGCCGTGATCTCGTGGGACCCCGGTTTGATGTCGATCGCGATGTCCTCTCCTGCGCGGATGGAGGCCTGTGGAACCCCGTCGATGAAGATCTTGTACCACCGCAGGCAGTCGGCATGCTGTCGTTCACGGTTGACGATCAGCGTCGCCATGGGACGCAAAGTACCACCGTAGCCGGGAGTTCGTAATGGCCAGCGTATCCGACGACCCACCTCGTGTTCTTGATACAACGCGATCAGGGCGATGTCCAGGGGTTGGTGCGGCGTCCTCGGGGATCGACTCTCATCCGCTCATCGGCTCATCGAGCGGCCGGAACCATCGTGCGAACTCGTCCTCGCCCGCGCCGCGCCGCGCCGCGCGGGCGATCCGCGCGATCGCCAGGACCGGCGCCAGGATCGCCATGGCGAGCACGCCGCCGCGCCATGCGAAGAGCCACAGCGAAGGGGCGCCGAGCGCCGCGACGGCCATCGCGGTCAATCCGAGCAAGACGACGTGGGGCTCGCACACCTTGTACGCCGGCCAGGTGAGTGCGGCCAGCCCGCGTCGTGGCCAGGGCACTGGCGGCTGGGGACGCCCGCCGCTGCCCCCGTCAACGTGGTAGCTCTCTGTCCCAGCCTTGAGCCGCTGGAAGAACGCCTTGTAACGGCAGTCGTTGTGTAGGCCGAGTAACGTCCAGCCGCCCGCGATCGCCATGCCCGCGATCGACCATCGCGGGTCGCCCGATCGCGCCGCCAAACCGTATCCCAGCGCGAAGCCGGTCGCCAGGTTGGCCGCGTGGTGCATGAGGTAATCGAGATAGACTCCGTCGAGGCTGACCGTGCCCCGCCACCGTGCGACCTGGCCGTCGACGTGGTCCAGCCAGAACGCCAGTTGCGCCAGCGCCACGCCGACGACAAACATGGGCCGCCTCCCCCAGCCGATGGCGACCGCCGATCCCATCCAGGTCAACCACGCCGCCACCGTCACCTGGTGCGCCGAAAGGCCGAGGCGGACCGCGACCCAGGTTCCGTAGACCGCGGTCGGCCGAGCGACCCGCCGCGCCAGCCAGTTGCCGATCTCGCGGTACCGCGCCTTGTGGACCCGGGCCCTCAGCTCGGCGAGGGTGGGAGATCGGAGGCCGACCGTGCTTGTCGTCATCATCGCGGCGGTCATCGTGGCGATCCTCCCGCCGGCCGTGATGCCAGCCGATCATCCGCCAACTCGTAGATCGCATAGCGGCGGAGGACGCCGTCGCCGTCGGTCAGGTCCTGGCGGTAGAGGGGCGTCCGGACGGCCAGCCATGGGTCGAGTAGCCGCCCGAGTGTCGGATCGAACTCGACAGCCGTCTCCGGCACCGGCGGGCAAAGCATCAGGTGGGTGAAGCCGGATTCGCGCAAGCGCGCGACGATTTCTTTCGAGCCTTCACCGTGGCGGCCCAGGCCGGTCCGGCGCCGATGGGCCAGCTCCATCGTGTAGGATCGCGGGATGTAGAAGCCGCGATGGTCCTGACCGATCACGCGCGCCGTCGCCGGCAGGTGGCGGGCCGCCCACTGGCCCACGACGTAGGTCGGCTCTCGCCGTGAGAGGAGCGTTTCCGATGATTCCCACCCACCGAGCACACCCAGGAGGTGACGGCCTCGCATCGTCGCAAGGCCCGCCTCGAGCCCGAGCGCTCCCAGGAGCATCACCACCATCAGCCGAGCCGGGAAGGTCTTCCGATCGCACCATGAGCCAAGGCCATAAGCGACCGCAACCGACAGCGGCCCGACCGCGATCAGGACGAACCGCATGCTCTGCCGCTGGGTCAGGCACACCATCAGGTAAAGGTAGCCCAGGGCCGCCAGCCCGAGCACGCGCCTGGGGGGCCGCTCGAGCAGGGCCACCGGCAGGAAGAGCAGGAAGATCGGGCCGAACTGGTGCGAGAAGCTGTCGAACCGGTCGGGCTGCAGCGTGAGCGGCCCGAGCGCCATCAGCAGGTTCCAGAATGTGACAGCCATCGGCCGCTTGATCGGGTCGAGGACCTCATCGAGCCCCGCGCCGCCGAACGCCTGCGGGAAGAACGGATAGACCGGGTTGCCCGTGTGGACGTAGGCGCGGAGGTACCAGCCGCCGCCGACAGCTATCGTCACCAGCGAGTAGACAACCGCCAACGTCAACCACGACCGGAGGCGTGTCCAGGAACGATCGAGAAGGAGAGACCTCAAGGCCCGTACCCACAGGAATCCACTCATCAAGCCGACCAGCACCAGTGCCGGATACTTGACTCCGATGGCGAGCCCGGCGAAGGCACCCGCTACCGCCGCCGCCATGGGACGGGGCCGATCCAGCAGTCGCGTCCAGGCGAAGATCGCGGCCGCGCCGAACGCGGCCAGCGCCACATCGTTGAGCGGAGCGGACATCCCGTTGGAGATCGCCGGCGCCAGGAGCACGATCGCGCCGGCCCACCAGGCTCGCCGACCCAGGCTCGGCCGCGACATCGCCGTCACGTTCGCCGACAGCGCCAGGCCCATTAGCCACTGGACCCACCGGCACGCTACCGGCCCGCGGAAGTCGAGCGCGACCGCGTAGATCAGCTCCGTGACCAGCGGATAGACCGTCTCGTGCAAGTCGGGATCGAACCCGACGGCGCCTCCCATGAGGAAGACCTTGGGCACCTGGAGGTGATAGCAGAGGGCATCGCCGTCGGTCACCGGCCCTGTCGCGACGATCGCCGTGCCCAGGACCACGAGCCCCAGGAAGCCGGCTATGATCCGGCCCACCGATCCGGGACGATCGGAGGCTGCACGACCCTCGAAGGCGCGGACGAGGTCGTGGATCGTCCGAACCGCTGGGACCAAACCCAGCTCCGTCATGACGGCGAGCAATACCGCCAGCCCAAACTGGTTGAGCCAGCCGAGCTCGCCCAGCCCCAGCACTCCCAGCGCGAGCACGCCTAGCCCCAACGGCAACGACAGGGCCGCGGCGTCGAGGGGGTGCTCAGCGCCTGGCCGAGCCGGTCGAGGATCCGCCGGCCAGCCCCCAGGCCGATCGTCGCCAGGAATACCGCGAAGGCCAGGTCGATCATGGGTCTCGTTGGGCTGGAGGCGGGCGCGGGGGCTATCCCTTCACTTCAGCACGGCTACGCAGAACTGCGACGAGCGCGCGTCCGGGTCCACGGGGATCGGCCCCGACTCGGCCAGCTCGATCGCTCGGGCTCGATACCACGCGACGGTGTCGTACCCGTACCGGTTGTAGCTGACGCTGGTCTCCTCGTTATGCGCCGCGAACCGCCCGGCCACCCGGAGGACCTCCCGACGGATCCGCTCGGCGATCGGCGGCGGATTGTGGAGGATGACGGCCGACGTCACGACCATGTCGAAGGAGCCATCGGGGAAGGGGAGTTGCTCGCCGCAACCCAGCAGCAGCTCGATCCCGTCGCCGTACCCGAGGTAACCACGGGCCAGCTCCAGTTGTGTCGCGCTGAAGTCGAGACCCACCATCGGGACGTCGAGCCACCGGCGCAGCTCCCGCAGCAGCTTGCCGTAGCCGCAGCCGACCTCGAGGATGGACCGGGGCTCGTACCAGGCGAGCCTGGCGGCGATCCACTCCATGCGAAGCGAACGTGCCGGCTGGCCTTCCTGTTCCCGAAAGTAATCATCACCGCCCCGGAGTGTCCAGTACTGGCGGGGGTCGGCGTACAACCATCGGCGCTTCCAGGCGGGCCACGGGCGCAGGGTGCGCCGCAGTGTCTTGTGCCAGACGTATTCCGCACCCCGGGTCCGCAGGGCCTTCCAGGCCCGGGCGGGCAGCGCGGGACGCGAGCGAACGATCAAGTCCATGAGACCTTCCCTGGTAAGCCGATGTCGCCGCGCGCATCGCGATCGGGTCAACTCGAGATGAAGGGACGGATGACGGGTGCGTGCGAATCGGATGCCCCATCCTGTTCGGGCATGCGACGCATCGTCGCGGCGGGGAGTCTACGTGCCTTGACTCCCGCGGTCAAGCCGGGCTGACGGGCCGGACTCCTCGGCTCACCATCTCCGCGTATCCGGGTCGGATTGGCTTGGGCACGGCCCGGACGCGGCGTATACTGGTATAACCCCGCCCGGCGGAAGGGCCGGCGCGGAGGGGCTGGCCCGGCCCGGACGGGCCTCGTCTCGAGTCGGAAAGGACCTTGACCCCATGGGTGTGAGCTCCGGGCGATCGCGGATCGCCGACCTGACGTTCCACGTCTTCCGCCGTCCCCTGCACCCGGACTGGTTCAACACCAGAGCATTCCGGCGCGTGGAGCACCGCGGCTGGGCGGCCGACTTGAGGATCATGGAAGGCGGCCACGCCGTGCTGTTCCGCTCCGGGCCCGTCTGCCTCTCCGAGATCCTCTGCGGCCCCGAGACCGTCCTGCCCGAGCCCGGCCTCCTCTTCCACTGCCACCTCCGCCACGAACGGACGGCCCACCTGCGCCCGGGCGGCCTGATCGAATACCAGAGCTGCATCGACGTCGAGCGGGTTGACCTCGAGATCTTCCGCCACCTCTGCGAGGAGATGACCCTCGACGCGGCGCGCGGCGGCCTCTTCCACCGCTTCCGGTCGGCCAATCGCCTCGCACCCCCTCCGATCAGTCATCTCCACGTTCAACACCCGCGCCAGCGGGTTGGCGATCCAGTCGTTTCACACCTTTCCCGACGAGCGCGCGATCGTCCGCACCCAATCCTTGTTCGAGCTAAAACCCTCCTTATCCAAGCGTTGAGTACGGAGGACGATCCGCGCGGATCCGAAGGCCGAGGCGATGCGATTCGGCACGTCGTAGCGGTCCCCATGGTTGAGCGACGTCTGAGACGCGCGGCCTTCGATTCGGGCCGTCGATGCTGGCAGTAGGCGAGCCGCCACGTCGATAAAACGTCCGTCGGTTCGACGAGGCCGCACCAGCGAGCGGCCCGGCACCCAGCCGGCCAGCTCCATCCTCACCCATCCCCGAGACCGACATCCCGCTCGTATCGATCGTCTTTCGGTGTTCATGTGGATAGAAAAGTCAAGAACGGGGTCGTCCCTGCGGCGTGGATCGGCGAAAAAATGATGAAGAACTTGAAAAAAATGCGCGGCGCGGGCGGTGATCCTAAGTGACGACAGCATCAAGCGTCCGTAGTGCCATGTCGGCGTCGTGGAACTGGCGATCGTCAGGGCTGACGGCAGAATTCGATTGGCGTAGCCCAGCCAGGTGGTTATCTTTCGGGTCGTTTGGTTAGTCGAAATCGCCGCCGAGATCCCGGCGTGCGGTCCGGCATCCGAGGAGCACTGCCACGATGCCTCATCTGTCTCGAGTCGACCGTGTTCGAGGGTGCTTGCTGGGATCGGCGGTGGGCGACGCACTGGGCGCCCCCC
This sequence comes from uncultured Planctomycetota bacterium, assembly GCA_963815795.1. Classification (GTDB taxonomy): domain Bacteria; phylum Planctomycetota; class Planctomycetia; order Isosphaerales; family Isosphaeraceae; genus JAKAUH01. The sequence continues at coordinate 2,160,251 of CAWFIC010000019.1, forward strand.
TCGAAGGGCTGAGTTCCCAGCAAATCAAGTCGCACTACGGTCGGGTGAAGAACTATGTCGATGGGGTCCAGGCGTGGAAGCGGAAGCCGTACCGGTGGAGGTCGCGTGGCCTCTACACCGACGACACGCAGCAGGCCCTGGCCCTCTGCGACATCCTACTCGAGTTCGGAAGGATTGAACAGGAACGTCTGGCGGACCTGTACTTGAGCCTGGCGACGCCCAAGGGCACTTTTTCCGGGGCCCATCGGGGCCTGGGCCGCAGTTTCCGACAAGTGCTGACCGCCCTCGAGCGCGGCGTGCCCGCGCACCTGACAGGGCAGTCGGGCGCCGGGATCGGCGCGGCCATGCGCATCGCGCCGCTGCCGCTGTACTTCGACGATGACCTGGATGGCCTGTTCGACTCGGCCATCGCGGCCAGCTTGATGACCCACCGCGACATCCGCAGCCTCACCGGTGCGATGGCCGTCGCCCATGCCGTCCGCCGCCTCGTCGCCGGCGACGCCCGCGATCCCAGCCTCCTGCTCTGGATCGCCTCGGACGTCGTCAAGGACGAGAAACGACTGGCGGAGGAGCATGCGCACGCGGTGATCAAGTTCGGCGAGCACGCGCGGTGCCTCCCGCGGATGATCGCCCTCGCCGAGTCGGCGCTCGACCAGCCGCGTGACCGAGCGCTCAATGTCATCGTGGACGAGGCGAATCGTCACGGCGCGGAACCTTGCTGCAAGCGGGCAACGCAAGGCTTCCCGCCCGCATGCATTCCGACGTGCCTCTACCTCCTGCTGACGACCGACAGCTTCGAGGAAGCCGTCACCGAGGTGATCAACCTCGGCGGCGATGCCGACACGGCTGGAGCCATCCTGGGGGCGATGGCGGGCGCCTATTACGGCGTCGACGCCATCCCCAAGCGCTGGCTCGACGGCCTGCAGAACCGAAAGGGCATCGAGGCTCGAGCCTTCGCCCTGGCGAAGAGGTCCAGGGCAGGCCTGGATATCCCCGACCTGGTCGCCACCGAGCGAGAACTGACTCGCAGGGAAAGCGAGGTGCTGGAACAGTTTATGTCAGTCGCCCGGGGCGGCGGCGATCGCGGAGCCAACCGCGTCTATTAAAGGGCGAGCGACTTCGACCTCCCCGCTCGCGGTCGGGCCCGCTCGACGCTCGTTGCTTCCGGACATCACCCGCAGTTCCTTCCGCTCATGCCCTTTCCGCAGGGCAGTTCTTGGGGTACACTTCAAGAAACTTCCGTTAAGTTGGTGGGCTCCGCGGCGCGGCACGCCTGCCGACGACCGAAGTGAGCCCCCGATCCTCGCGCGGGGACCGTGGGGTGAGTGTCCCAGGCCATCGGCGGCCAGGCCGTGCCTCCGGCCCTTCTGGGAGAACGCTCGGGCGATGAGTCGCGATCGGGTGCGGAGACTGCTCGACGAGGCCGAAGGGTACCTGATGCTGGACCTTCCCCGTCGGTCGCTCCAGATCCTCGGCAGTCGCCCGGACTGGTCAACGATGCAATTCGAAGCGAACCTCCTCAAAGGGGAGTCCCTGCGCTGCCTCGACCGCTACCGCGAGGCGCTCAAGCCTCTGGAAATCGCCGCGTCGTTGCGGCCCAGCGACACTCGGGTCGCGCTGGCTCTGGGCTGGTGCTACAAGCGGACCAATCGGCTGGCGCAGGCGATCGACTCGCTCGAACGGGCGCTCCGCGAGCACGCCGACGAACCCCTGCTGCACTATAACCTGGCCTGCTACTGGAGCCTGGCCGGCAACAGCCCCAAGGCGCTTGATGCGCTGACGGCCGCTCTGGACCTCGATCCCGAACTTCGCTCGCTCATCGCCGAGGAGCAGGACTTCGACCAGCTCCGGGGAAATCCCGAGTTCGATCGCCTCGTCATGGGCTCGGCGCCGTTGACCTGATTCCGGAGAGTGCCCGGTGCCGCTCGCGGGAGCGCAGCCGAGCAATCCTCCCAGCGAGCCGCAGGCGAGCGATCAGACCTCGTCGAGGATTCGCTGGGTGATCTCGCGTTCACACACCTTGCACCACTTCCAGTGGCGCTTGCCGACGACCTCGTCGAGGTGCTTCTGCGCCAGCCGGATACTGCGGAACCAGACCTTGCCTTCTCCCTCCCCGACTTTCTCCAGCTTGCTGCAGCGAGCGAAGTGGAGGAGGTTCGATTGGGCGCGGGATGCCGAGCGTTTGCCATTGGAATCGGCGAGTGTCCCGTGGAAAATAAACCCGATGGCCTCGACGCGGGCCTCCGCGAATTCTTCCGGGGATTCCAGATTGCGAACTCCTGCGATCTGTTGGGTCAGCATAGAGATTCCCCAAATCCATCCGATTTCGCCGTTTCAATCATAAGAGATAATTTAACCGAAACGACGGTCGGCTGCAAGATGAACATCAGGGAGTGGTGAGTCCCGCGGCGATCGGTCAAGTGAGCGGGCCGGCGAGCTGGCCCCGCTCATCGACCGTGGAGGCAAGTGACCCGTGATCCGCGAGACGGTCGGTCATCTCCGCGACCTGCCGCGATACCGGCAGATCCTCACGACGCTGGTGCGCTACGGCTACCAGGACGTGGTCGCGGCCTTGCACCTGGAGGGGCTCGTGCGGCCGATCGAGCGGGTCGCATTGGGTAACGGGGTGCCGCCCCACGACCGGGCGCGCCGGCTCCGAATGGTGCTCGAGGACCTCGGGCCGACGTTCGTGAAGCTGGGCCAGCTCCTGAGCACGCGCCCGGACCTGCTTCCCGAGTCCTACATCAACGAGCTATCGGCGTTGTGCGCCGACGTCCGCCCGTTCGAATTCGAACAGGTGGAGAAGATCCTGGCCGAGGAGTATGGCCGCGCGGCCGCGGAGGTCTTTGCGGCGCTGGATCCGACGCCGGTCGCCTCGGCGTCGATCTCGCAGGTGCATCGCGCGGTCCTGCGCGACGGCCGCACGGTCGCCCTGAAGGTCCGACGGCCGGAGATCGCCAAGGTGGTCAAGGCCGACCTGGACATCATCAAGAACCTGGCGCAGCTCATCGAGCGCCACATCCCGGTCCTGGCGCCGTATCGGCCGGTCGCGCTGGCCGGCGAATTCGAGCGGGTACTGCGGCGGGAGCTGGATTTCACGGCCGAGCGCCGGACCCTCCAGCGCTGCCGGCACCAGTTCTCCGCCGATCCCACCGCACACATCCCCATCGTGTACGAGGATTATTCGACCGCCCGCGTCGTCGCCATGGAATTCATCGAGGGGGTCGCGATCGACGACCTGGACGGTATCCGCGCGCTGGGGGTCAACCCGGCCGACGTCGCCGTGACGGGTTCGCGCATCCTGTTGAAGCAGATCTTCGAACTGGGGTTCTTCCACGCCGATCCGCACCCCGGCAACCTCCGGGTGCTGGAGAGGGGGGTCATCGCTCCGCTTGACTACGGCATGTTCGGACGGCTCGACATCCGCACCCGCGAGCGGATCGCGGACCTCTTGATCGGCCTGCTGGCCCAGGACACCGACCGCGTCCTCCGCGCGCTGGAGGCCCTCGACATGCGCGGCGATCACCTGGACGCACGCGGCTTCCGCCGGGACCTCGCCGATCTGGTCACCTCCTATTCGGAGCTGAGCCTGGAGAACATCGAGCTCGGTCCGCTCCTCCGCGAGCTGATCGGCTTCATCCGCGCCCATCATCTGCTCATCCCGCCCGAGCTCGTGCTCTTGATCCGTGCGCTGGTGACCATCGAGAGCGTCGGGCGGACCCTCGACCCGCGGTTCGACATCGCCCGCCACTTGCAGCCGTACCTCCGCGCCCTGGCGATGCGGCGGTTCCACCCGTACCGGCTCGTCGGCCAGACACTGCGCACGGCCGACGACCTCCAGCGGATCGCGACCCTGCTGCCCGATCTGCTCAGCCAGTCGCTCGACTCGATCAAGCGCGGCGAAATGCGGGTGCATTTCGACCTTCAGGGCTTCAGCCGGCTGGTTCGCCAGCTCACCCGGGCCAGCAACACGCTGGCCGTGGGCATCGTGATCTCCGGGCTGTTCGTCGCCTCGTCGTTGATCTACCGCGCGGGGCCGCATCCGCTGGCCCTGACCGGCTTCAGCGCCGGCCTCATCCTCTGCATCTGGCTGGTCTGGAACATGTCGCGGAGTTGAGCCGTCCGTCGGCGGCCGGTCCGGGCGGTCTCCAACGATGAACCGAACGAATTTCACGATTCCGAACGAACCTGAACCGATGAACGGGCAATCGATGGTTTTTTTAGCAACAGCCCTTCCTTTCTCGGATGGAGCTCGCCACGATTATCAGGTCTGGGCGGGTGGCAACCCCTTGCTCGCCGGGAATTCTCCGCTCAGAATCGTCAGTTCGTTGTCTGAAGGACCCGGTCCGCCCGCTCACATGTTGAGAAGACACACGATTTTGCAAATGCATTATATCATCCATCTATGGTGGAGTAGTTTCCCATGCGTCGAGGCATCGCTGTCGGACTCCTCCTGATCGCCATGGCCGGGTGGACGTCGCCCTCTCGTGCGGATTTCGTGGTCTCGATCGGCAGCACCTCGATCGCCCAGGGCGGCACCGGCACGATCGATGTGTTCCTCACCAGCACCGCCTCTTCGAGCGCTCCGGATCTGCTGAACAACCTCGGGTTCCAGCTCCAGATCACCGGTCCGAGTTTCCTGGAGTTCTCCAGTTCGCAGAACTTCAGCTATCTGAACGCCTCGAATTACGTCTTTTTCGGCGACAGCAACGATTCCGTGACGTCCTCGCCCGGAGGAATCGTCAGTACAAGTTTCTACACGAATGACACGTTCAGCGGCATCGACACGACCTACTCGGGCAATCCGATCTCGCTCAACTCGAGTAATACACCGGTGCTGCTGGCCGTCCTGACGCTCGATGCCACGAATACCAACGCGGGGGATAGCTACACGATCGGCCTGGTCCCTCCAACGGGCGATGGATCGATCAATACGAACTCCGTAACGTACTTCGATAACTACAGTTTCAACACCGGCACGGAGACGTCCGCGGTCCCCTACACGAGCACCCCAGGGACGGTGACAATCATCGCGGCATCCATCCCCGAGCCGTCGTCGATCATCATGGGGCTAAGCGGCGTGGCGCTCCTAGCCGCGCGCAGTGGGTTCGCGGCCGGGGGCGGTCCAAGCGGCAGCCGGGCTGACCCTCCGGATCGGGTATTCAGATCACCTCGGCGATCAGCTTCCCTTCGACGAACGTCAATCGCTCATCCCGCCCCAGATGTGGATAGGTGAGGCGGTTCTGCTCGAGCCCGAGCAGGTGCAGGATGGTCGCGTGGACGTCGCGGAAGTGGTAGGGACGATCGATGGCGCGAAGGCCGATGGCGTCCGTCGCGCCGACGACCTGTCCGCCCTTGACGCCGCCGCCGGCCATCCACATCGTGAAGCCCAGGTTGTGGTGGTCGCGGCCCCGGGCCGACTCGGCTTCGGGGGAGCGGCCGAACTCGCCGCCCCACACGACCAGGGTGCTCTCGAGTAGTCCGCGGCGCTTCAGGTCCCTGAGCAGGCCGGCGATCGGCTTGTCGGTCTCGGATGCCTTGCGACCGTGGTTGCCCTCGATGTCGTCGTGCGCATCCCATTGCAGGTTGCCGGCCCCGCCCCCAGAGACCACGCAGACGAACCGCACGCCGTTCTCGACGAGCCGGCGCGCCAGCAGGCAGCGCCGGCCGTAGTCATTGGTCGGCTCGACGCCGACGCCGTAGAGGTCGAGGGTCTCGCGCGGCTCGCGCGAGAGGTCCAGGACTTCGGCGCATCGGTCTGCATCCGGAAGGCCAGGTCGTAGGCGGTCATCCGCGCGTGGAACTCCTCGTCGTGCGGGTCGAGCGTCGCCTCGTTCAGCTCGCGGATCAGCCGCAGGGTGCGGCGGCGTTGCGATAGCCCCACATCGGACGGCAGGTCGAGGTTGAGCACCGGGCGATCACCGGGGCGGAACATCGTCGGCTGGTAGACCGCCGGCAGGAAACCGTGCGTGTACATCGGCTGCCCTGCCTCGAGCGCGCCGCGGGGGTCGGGCATCACCACGTAGGCCGGCAGAGAGTCGCTCTCGGAACCCAGACCGTAGCAGACCCACGAGCCCATGCTTGGCGAACCCGGCGTGACCCGGCCGGTGAACAGCTCGTATTGCGCGGCCGAGTGCACCACCATGTCGCCGTGGCAGGAGCGGATCACGGCGAGGTCGTCGACGCAGCGCGCCATGTGTGGGAACAGGTCCGACACGTCGATGCCGCTCTCGCCATATTTCCGGAACGTCCGCCGCGTGCCCAGCAGCTTCGCATTCTTCGAGACGAACTGGTACTTCGCCTCGCCGAACTCCTTGGGCCGCGGCTGACCGTGCAGCCGGTTCAACAGCGGCTTGGGGTCGAACGTCTCCAGGTGGCTGGGGCCACCGGCCATGTACAGGAAGATCACCGAGCGCGCCCTGGCCGGATGATGCTGGGGCTTGGGCGCCAGGGGGTTGGCGCTGCCCGCCCGGGCTAGCTCCTGCTGCAACATCGCGGCCAGTGCCAGCCCACCGAAGCCGCAGCAGCCGTCGCGGATGAACTCACGCCGGTTCCGCGTCGGGCGTTCGTGCGGGCCGGATCCTGCGGAATCAGGGAACATAGAGGAACCCATTGAGGTTGAACAGGGCCAGCGTGAACTCCCGAGGCGCCCCCTCGCTGAGGAACTCGAGCGCGAGGGCTTCCTCCCGCGGCGAGGGCGACCGGCCCAATGCCAGAAGATAGGCGCGGTGGACGAAAGCCCGAGGGTCGTTGCCGGCCTCGCGTCGGAGGCGGACGGCGAAGGTCGCCGCCAGGTCGTTGGCCAGCCGTCCGTTGAGCAGTTCGAGGGCCTGCGGCGCGTGGGTGCTCGCCTCACGCCGCGGACAACTCGTTGCGAGCGCCGGGGCGTCGAAGACCTCGAGCATCGGCAGCCGCAGGTTCCGCTTGGCGATCAGGTAGATCGACCGGCGGTCGTGCTCGGCCGGGTCGCGGGCGACCTGCCACTGCGATGGCTTGTACAGCGCCTGCACGATTCCACGATCCACTGGCACCATCACGCTCGGCCCGCCGGCGCGCAGATTCAAGCGGCCCGAGGCCGCCAGCATGGCGTCGCGGACTTCCTCGGCGTCGAGCCGTCGGCGGTTGAACCGCCAGAGCAGGCGGTTCTCCGGGTCCTGGCGCGCGGACGTTTCCGTCGCCATTCCTTGTAGATGGCTCGACTGGCGGTACGCGGCGCTTAGCAGGATCAGCCGGTGAATCGACTTGAGCCGCCAACCGTTCTCGACCAGTGTCGCCGCCAGCCAGTCGAGCAACTCGGGATGGCTGGGGCGATCGCCCCTGGTGCCGAAGTCGTTGACCGTCTTCACCAGCCCCGTTCCGAAGTGGTGCTGCCAGACCCGGTTGACGATCACGCGGGCCGTCAGCGGATGGCCGGGCGAGGAGAGCCATCGGGCCAGCCGGATGCGGGGGTCGGAGGCGTCGGGCAGCAACTCGGCCAGGTCGTCCGGGATCAGGACGCTTGGCGGCCTCGGACCGACGAGTTCTCCCTTGTTCTCCCAGACGCCGCGCTTCAGGACGTGGATCGGCGTCCGGTGCTCCCGATCGTCCCAGACGGCCGGGATCGTGGCCGGCGCCGGCGGGAGCGAGTCCTCCAGGGCCTCAATCTCCATGGCCAGTCGCGCCTTTTCGGTACCGCTCGCCTTGCGCAGTTTTCGCCTTGAGCTTCCTGACCTCGCCCTCGACCTTCTTGCGCGTCTGCTCCCAGGCCTTCCGCTCCGCGTCCGCGGCCAGGCTGATGTCGTGCTCCTCGGTGGCCGCGAAGTACGCCTGGAGCCGATAATAGTCCTTCTGCGAGATCGGCTCGAGCTTGTGGTTGTGGCATCGCGCCAGCCGATGGTCAGCCCGAGGAACGCCGTGCCGATGATGTCGGTCCGCTCGGTCAGGACCTCATTGCGAGAGAGCGCGATCTCGGGATTGCCGGCGTTCCGCCGAACCGGGCCGAGGCGGTGGAAGATCGAGGCCACCTGGCACTCGCGGTCGTCGGGTGCCACCTCGTCGCCGGCGATCTGCTCGATCAGGAAGCGGTCGAATGGCTTGTCGCGATTGAACGAGTCGATGACGTAGTCGCGGAATCGCCAGGCATCGGGGATCTGGCGATCGTATTCGAATCCCTCGCTCTCCGCGTAGCGGACCACATCAAGCCAGTGCTGGGCCCAGCGCTCGCCGTATCGCGGGCCGTCCAGCAACCGATCGACCACGCGCTCCTCGGCCAGCTCGGATCGGTCGCCCTCGAGCGCCGCGATCTCCTCGGGCGAAGGCGGCAGGCCGGTGACGTCGAAGGTCACGCGCCGGAGCCACTCGCCGCGTTCGGCCGGCGGTGCGGGATGCCATCGATGAGCCTCCAGCCTGGCGAGGATGAACGCATCGATCGGATTCTTCACCCACGCGGCATCGGCGACCATCGGCGGCCTGGCCTTCTTCACCGGCCGGAACGCCCAGTGCTCGCGGGCCAGTTGTAGCTCCGAGCCAGCCTCCGACGTCGCCTCCACTGCGGACGAGTACGGCGCCCCGGCGTCAACCCACTTCTCGAAGTCGGCGATCGTCAACTCGGGGAGCCTGGGTTTCTTGGGGGGCATCGCCAGGTCGTCCTCGTGGCGGATGGCGTGGATCAAGAGGCTCTCGCCGGCCTTGCCCGGCACGACCGCGGGTCCGCTGTCGCCGCCTTCGAGGATCGCCTGGCGCGTGTCAAGACGCAGGCCGCCGCGGAGCTTCGTCGCCCCGGCCGAGTGGCACGTGTAGCACTCCGCCTTCAATACGGGGGCGATCCTATCGCGGAAGAGGCGGGTCCCATCTGCGCTCTCCGGTTCGGCCGCGCGGGCCGTGGGGAACGCCAGCATCGGAGCGAGCACGAGAGCCAAGCCGCGCCTGACCGCTCGAGCGGACCGCTTGGGGGAAATCGGATTCCACATGACGCCTCAACCTCTGCGAGCGGACGATCATGGGGCTGCTTCGGAAAGGGTGCATTATACCAGGGCCCGGGTGGATGGCGTAGGGTCCGCCGCCGGCGATCCGGACCTCGAACCGGAGTGCCAAGCCAAGCCCAACGCCGATTCTCGGGATTCTCGGGACAAGGTTGTGGACTTCGGCGTCGGTCCTGAGTAAGAATGTGCGGACTCGACCACGACGATCGCCGTCGCCCGATGAGGGGCCGAGTCCTCTCGCCGTCACCACTTCGTCTCGCGCGACGCCGTCCCGTGGTCGGTTCCGGGTGAGAGCCCGGGCGAGCCATTCGACGATCACCTTCTCCGATCCCATCAGCATCGACGACCGCCTCGTCTGGATGGAGGCGGCAATCGCCCGGTCGAAAGGAATTCTTGCCATGCGACATGACGAGGTCGTCCTGGAAGCCGGCCCAGAGTCCGGCGATCGCCGCCCGACGCGATGCCGGGTCGGTCGTCCGCGCACTCTCCGTTGGAGTCGCGGTCGGATCAGCTTGCTCCTGGGGACGGCGATCGGCTTGCCCTGGCTATCCGCCCTCGATCCCACGCCGCCGCGCCAGACGATGTGGCGGGCCCGCGGTGAACCCGGTGCCATGATCAGGGGCTTCTCGTTCAGCCCTGACGGGCAGACGATCGCGATGACGAATCATCTCGGCTCCGTGACGTTGCGGCGGCCCGCGCGGGACTGCCAGATCGAGCGGACCTTGAGCGCCCGCGGCAAGGCCGTGGCCTTCTCGCCCGACGGTCGTCATTTGGCGATCGGAGGGACGGAGTCCGACGTCGTCTTGTACGACCGGGAAGGAGGCGGCCGGGAGCGGACGCTCGGAATTCCCGTCCGGGCGGCGAGTGACCTGAGTTTCTCCCCCGATGGGCGGACCCTGGCGGTATCGAGCCACGCTTCCGGCGAGATCATCCTCTGGGACATCGAGGCCGGCCGCCCCCGGATGTCGTTGCGAGGCCATCGGTTCGGCGTGATCCGCGTGGCGTTCTCCCCAGACGGCCGGTCGATGGCCTCGGTGTCAGGGGCGTCGGAAGAACGGTCGGTCCGGATCTGGAGTCTCGCCACCGGCCAGCCGGACCAGCGCCTGGCCGAGTCGAACTCCGGGTTCCTTTGCATCGCCTACTCGCCCGACGGCCGCCTGCTTGCAACCGCCTGCGCGAATGAGAGGCCCGTCCGGATCTGGGACGTCCAGACGGGACGCCAGGTCCGGCTGATCGTCGGCGGTGAGTTTCCGACAGGGGCACTTGCGTTCTCGCCGGATGGGCGGCTGCTGGCGACCGGAGCCGGTGATGGCTTCGCGACCGTCTGGAGCGTCACGACCGCACGCGAGCTGAGGCGCCTCGACGGCCAGACGGACTTGCTTCGCCACGTCGCGTTCTCGCCGGACGGCCGCACTCTGGCCGCGACCGGTAGCGATGGCGACATCCGGTTCTGGGACCTGGACGAAATGATCGCCGAAGAGGCCAACTCGTAAGCGAGCGCGCCGTCGCGCCCTGGAGTTGGCGACCCGATCAAAGCTCCGAGGCCGCCACGGCAAACCCCTCGTCGGCGTCCTCCTCGCGTCCCGATTCGGCGGCCGACGCGTGCGTCTCGTGCTTGTCGGGCAGCCCGAGGGCGCAGAGCATGGTCCCGATCCCCAGGACGGCCATCTGCACGTACACATCGCGCAAGGCGTGGCCCAGATGAGACTGGACCAGCGTGAGTTGTTCGGCACTCAAGAAGCGATGGGTCTCGGGCCGCAAGGCGGCGGTGATATTGATCCCGCTGGCGTCGGCCGCGGCCAGGCGGTGCGCCAGCTCCCAGCCGAGCGCCGCGCCGAGCAGTCCAACGCCCAGCGCACCGCCGATGGTGCGGAGGAAGATCACTGCTCCGGTAGCCACCCCGCGCTGGCCCCACTTCACCGAATGCTGCACCGATAGGATGAAGCTCAGCGACGCCGGCCCCATTCCCAGTCCTACCAGCACCAGGCCCGGGTAGAAGCCGAACCGATACCACTGCGGGAACACCGCACCCGCGACCAGACCGAGCGAGCCCATCGTGATGAAGAAAGCGCCGACCAGGGCGCCAAACCGCAGGCCGCGGTGCACCACCGCCCGCGCGGCCACCGCCACGCTGAACGCCCAGGTCAGGAACAGCGGCATCAACGACCGGCCCGCCAGCCTGGCGTCGCCCCCCTGTACGCCCTGAATGTACAGCGGGATGTACGTATCGATCCCGAACAGGATCGCGCCGATCAGGCAGCTCCCGGCCAGTGAGGCGGCGATCACCGGCCGCACCATCAGGTCCATCGGCAGGATCGGGTCGGCCGCGCGCAGCTCGCGGATCACGAATAAGACCAGGAAGGCGACAGACGCCGCCCCGAGTCCCGAAGCGATCGCCGCTCCATGCTGGGACCCGTCCAGCACCAGCAGCAGGAGGCTCGTCAGGCCGGCGGAGAGCAGGCCGGCGCCGGCCCAGTCGATCGGTGCAACCTTTCGATCCACATGGGGTTCGGTCACGTACCAGGCGAGCATCGCGATCGCCGCGATGGCGAACGGTACGCTGACGAGGAAGACCCAGCGCCAGCCGACGTTGTCGGTCAGATAGCCGCCGATGATCGGGCCGGCGACGCTGGAGAGGCCCCAGACGGCGCTGAAAAGGCCCTGGACCCGGGCCCGCTCATGGAGCGTGAACAGATCGCCGAGCATGGTCAGCACGATCGGCCCGACGGCGCCGGCTCCGAGGCCCTGGAGCGTCCGCATCGCGATCAACTGCCCCATCGACTGCGATGTACCCGAGAGGATCGAGCCCAGGCTGAACAGCGCCAGCCCGAATAGCAGGATCGGCTTGCGTCCGTAGAGGTCCGCCAGCTTGCCGTAGATCGGCGTACTGACCGTCGCGGCCAGCAGATACGCCGAGATGACCCAGGGGTAAATCTCGAATCCGCGAAGCTGGGCGATGATCGTCGGCATGGCCGGCGAGACCACCAGTTGCTCCATGGCGGTGACCATCATCGCGACCAGGAGCGCGGCCGTGACCCGCCGGCGGCCGTCGAGGGCCGATCCCTTACTTGTTTCATCGGCAATGGTTGCATCGAACTCCGGATCGCGGGTCGCCGGCGGCATGTCGGGCGCTGCTCCTGGTTGACCGGGGGATGGGCGGGTGGGACTCACCATTGTACCCTGGCTGCCAAGTGGGACACGGTCCGGTGGTTTCAGGCTCGCTTTGCAGGTCGTGTCTCGCAAAACGCCGGCCCTCGGCGTATCGTGATCGGGGTGCCGCGAGCGTCGCGGCGCGGCTTCAGGGGCCGAATCTCCCTCGGGACCGGAAGGATCACGCGATGAGTCGGTCAACGCGACACGATGAAGGCCCGGCACCGAGCAGCCGGCGCGACATGCTCAAGCAGACGGCCGCGGCCGGCGCGGCCGTGGCCGCGATCGGGGTCCAGGCCCCGGCGCAGCAGGAGCCCGCCTCCGCCGATCGGGCCGTCAAGAACGGCCGAATCAAGCAGTCCATCGTCTACTGGTGCTTCGAGAAGTACTGGGAGATGCCCCAGACCATCGACGTCGCCCGGCGGCTCGGCTGCGTCAGCATCGAACTGATCGCCCCCAAGTTCTTCCCACTGCTGAAGCAGGCGGGGCTCTCCTGCGCGATCGGCACGGTCAACATGGCCCCGGACCCGCCGTTCGTCAAGGGGTTCAACAACCCCAAGTACCACGGAAAAGTCATCAAGGCCACCCGCGAGTCCATCGACGCCTGCGCCGAGCACGGCTTCAAGAACGTGATCTGCTTCACCGGCATGCGCGAGGGCATCCCCGATGACGTCGGCGCCGCCAACTGCGTCGAGGGCTTCAAGCAGGTCATCGGCCACGCCGAGAAGAAAGGCGTCACCCTCTGCCTGGAGATGCTCAACTCGCGGGTCAGCACCCACCCGATGAAGGGGCATCCCGGCTATCAGGGCGACCACACCGAGTACTGCATCGACATCATCAAGCGGGTCGGCTCGCCGAATCTCAAGCTGCTCTTCGACATCTATCACGTCCAGATCATGGACGGCGACATCATCAGCCGCATCCGCCAGCACCGCGACTACATCGCTCACGTGCACACGGCCGGCAACCCCGGCGCGGGGAGCTCGACGACAAGCAGGAGATCAACTACAAACCGATCATGGAGGCGCTCCTGGAGATCAACTACCAGGGTTACGTCGGTCAGGAGTTCATCCCCACTCGCGACCCGCTCGAAGGGCTGAGGCAAGCCGTTTGCCTGTGCGACGTCTAGGAACTGCCGTCATCGCCATGCGTGGTGTACCGGGGAAACGGGTTCGGATCCCGATCGCGGCGCTCATGGCGGTCATCGCCTTGCTCGCCGTCGAGCTGGCCGCATTGCGTGTGGCCTCCGACGGCTACGTCAACCTCACGCGGCACCTGAACGTCGTGATGCTCGCGGTTGCCGCCTATCTGGCCCGATACCGCCAGGGCGATCGGGCCGCGTGGTGGTTCGGCTTCGCACTGTGCGGCTGGGCGTACCTCGCGCTGGTGATCGACGCCTCGGCTCGACGAGACCTTCTGTCCGTGCGCCCGATCGCGCCGCCGCCGATGAACTTACTCGGGCTATTCATCAACGTCAACGCCCAGGCCGGCCAATCCGCAACCCTGATCAGACTCTGGTGGAACCAGTACGACATCATCCAATCGATCCTCACACTGGTTGTGGCATGCCTGGGGGGGTTCGTATGCTGGATCTGGAACCGACGCCGGGGCGCCCCCTATCGCGAAGAAGAACGGCGAGCGGGGAAGCTGAAGCTGGACGATCAGGTCGAGTGATCGCATGGGCCTGAGAACCGCGAAAGGGGGTGATCCAATGAACGGCGCGATGGGGATCCGGAGACCCGCCTGCCGCGCAGGCCTTTTCGGCCGGGCCTTGCTGATCCTGTGCGCGCTCGTTGGTCCGGCCGTCGTGCGCGTCCGAGCCGAGCCGGAGGACAACCCCGCCTCGCGAGTCCGGACAGCGGTGGAGCGGGCCGTGGCACCGTTACAAAAGAGCCTGGTCGTCTACGCCGAGAAGCGCGACTGCTTCTCTTGCCATCATCAGGCGATCTCGCTCGTCGCCCTGAAGATCGCGCGTTCCCGCGGATTCGCCATCGACGAGGACGCCGTCCAGGGGGCCGTCGCCCTGACGATCACCGACCTGGAGAGTGCTCTGGAGACTTATCGCAAGGGGCGAGGGCAGCCCGGCGGAATGACCCGCGCCGCCTATGCGCTCTGGACGCTCGAGGAGGGCGGCCACCCCGCCGACGAGATCACGGCCGCAGTCACGGGATACCTGGTGAAGGCCGATCTCGATCGGGATCACTGGACGACGTCCTCGCGTCGTCCACCGATCGAGGCCAGCCATTTCACCACCACGGCCCTGGCGCTCCGGGCGTTGCAGTACTTCGGCGTCAAGAGCCAGGCCGGCATCGCCGAGGACCGACGCCGGCAGGCCCGCTCCTGGCTGACCACGAGCCGGCCCGCTGACACCGAGGACCGCGTCTTCCGGCTCTGGGGGCTGAGGTACGCCGCCGCCACGCCCGCCGAGATCCAGGCCGCGGCCAAGGATCTCCTCGCGACCCAGCGCAAGGACGGCGGCTGGGCCCAGACGGACAGGCTAGCCAGCGATGCCTACGCGACCGGCTCCGCGCTGGTCGCGCTGCACCAGGCCGGCGGACTGGCGACCGACGACCCGGCGTATCGGCGCGGCGTCTTATTCCTGTTGAACACCCAGAAGGCCGACGGGACCTGGTTCGTCGCCTCGCGCAGCAAGCCGTTCCAGCCCTACTTCGAAAGCGGATTCCCCTACGGCAAGGACCAGTTCATCGCCGTGGCCGCCAGCGGCTGGGCCGCCGCCGCGCTGGCGTTGACCCTGCCAGCCACGCGGTGAGGCCCGGCGAATGCGACTCTTGGCTCACCGAGGCACCGCAGGTCGCGTCGCCAGGAGGGCCAGGGTCGCCCAACCGGTTGTGGAGATCCGCTGGGCATAGCTGGTGCCAGCGGCCGGCCGCGTGGTCTCGGGCCAGCCGCCGTCCTCCTGCTGACGGGTGACGAGAAACGCGCGGCCCCGGGCGATCATGCGCCGGGTCGAGTCGGACGAATCGCCGCAGCGGACCAGTCCCAGCAGCGCGATCGCCGTGTCGAACGGCTCCGGCGGTGAGGTGGCATAAGGCCCCCAGCCGCCGTCATCGGACTGGGCGCGACCGATCAGGTCGAGCGCCCGCGCCGTCGAGCGGCGGAGGATGGCGATGCAACGACTGACGCAACCATGAGGGCGACCGACGCGTCACCGACGGTGGCGATCTCCCGCCGCATGAGCCAGCCGTCGGCGCGGCCGACGGCCGAGCGAAATCGCAGCAGGTCGGCCGCCCCGAGGCTCTCGCGGGCCAGGAAGGTGGCCAGCACCCGGCCGTAGGCCGCGGGCGAGCCGGACGTTTCCTCGCCTTCGAGCGTCCAGGAGCCGTCGTCGGCCTGGTCGCGCGCCAGCCGGACGGCCGCGTCGTTCAGGGCCGCCCGATCGCGAATCGAGCCCGTCCGAGTCGCGGTCGCCAGCGCCGCCGTGAAGGCGACCCGCGCCAGTCGTTTGTCGCTGAACGGCCCGTCGCCGCCGTTGTGGTCCCAGTCCTCCGGTCGGTTCAGCCAGGCGGTCGTGCCGGCCATCGCATCGACCGGTACGCGGAACCCGGCACGCGACGCCTCGTACAACGCCCGCGCGGCGTCGCCGTTGTTGTGGCAGGAGAAACAGTGATTCTCGCGCGACCAGCGGGGAACCTCGACCACAAGGAACGCCACGGCCCGCGCCTCCGGCGACGGACGGTCGAGGGCCGGAGTCTGACCGCTGCCGACGCAGAGCCCGGCCACCGCCGACCACAGCAATGAGATACTCACGCGCAGGCCCCCTTACCGCCGATCAGCGGACGGGCAGGAGCCGATAAATCGACTCCTGGACCTCCTTCATCTTGAGCGGCTTGGACAGCACGATGATGCGATCGCCGGCGGGCAGCTTCTCGCGCAGCTCGCCCTGACGGGGCCCGAGGAGCACCAGCGCAGTGAGCTGTCGCTCATCCTCCTCCGCCTTGTCGTGCATGTCGATCAGGTGGTCGATGGCCTCGGCGCCCTGGCCATCCGCGTCGAAGATCACGGCGTCGACCGGGGACTCGCGATACCGCTCGGCCGCGCGCTCGGCGTCGCGGACGACCAGCGGGCGATAACCCATCCGGGTGAGCGTCTTGCGCAGCACGTCCTGGATCTCATCCTGGGCCTCGACGCACAGGACGGTCAGCAGGGGCACGGGCTTGGCCGGCGGAGGTGCCTCGACCGGAGCCGGCTCGGGCTCCGGGGGCAGGGCGAAGATCGAGGCGAAGTCGTCCTCTTCGTGCTTCTTCGAGCCGTGATGGTCGCCTGTGGCCAACGATGCCTTGTAGCGGTCGAGGTCCTCGACCACCGCGTGCATCGTCTGGTAGCGGGCCTTCAGATCGATTTTCATCATCCTCTCGATGATCGCGGCCAGCTCTTCATCGGGCGCGTAGGGGTGGTCGGCGATCGGCTTGATCGCGCCGAAGGACCGCACGAGCATCTTCTTGAGCATGTCCTTGCTCTCGGCTTCCTCCATCGGGAGCTGTCCGGTCACCAACTGGTAGAAGACGCAACCGAGGAAGTAGATGTCCGAGCGGGGATCGCCCTTGGGGCTCTTGCACGTCCGCTCGAGAGCCGAGTAATCCACGGTCCGCTGGCTCTTGACCCCCTGCTTGTTCTCGTCCCCCTCGATCGTCGCCAGGCCGAAGTCGACCAACTTGGCGACGCCGGTGTTCGAGACCAGGATATTGGTCCCCTTGATGTCGCGGTGGGTGACGCCCTGGTCGAGAGAGTACTTCATCCCCTCGGCCAGCCCGAGCATCAACGGCAGGGCCTGATGTCCCTTCATGCGGACCCGCAGCTTGAGGAAGTCGCGGAGATTCATCCCCTCGACGTATTCCATGATCATGTAATGGCGGTTCTCCTGCTGCCCCACGTCGATGATCCGGACGATGTTGGGGTGGCTGAGCCGCATGCCCGCCTCCGCCTCCTTGTGGAAGCGGCTGACCGCCTCGGGGATCTGCACGAACCGCTGCCGGAGCACCTTGATGGCCAGCGGCTGCCCGCTGCTGACGTGCTCGGCCCGATAGACGCGGGCGAAGGTCCCCTCCGCCAGGTGGAAGAGCACCTTGGCCTCGCCGTAGAAGAACCCCGACGGGTCCCCCTTCTTGAGTCGCTCGATCTGCCAGCTCGTCAGCCATCCCTTGCGGAGGAGCATCCGCAGCACCGACTGGGGGGATCCGTCCTCGGCATCCGCCATCGCCTCGCGGAGCTGTTCGCGGGAGACCAGGCCGAGCATCGTCACCTGGTCGACTAAGGATTCGGCGTCCAGTTCAAGCATGACGGAGAGACCCTCGACCGATCGGGAAGAGATGTCGCCAGCGACGCGGGCGGCCCGGGCTTGATGGCTCGATGCGGCGGATCGGACGTCTCTTCATTCTAGCCGCGCCCCGCTGTTGTCCGCCACTCGCGGATGGCAATACGGATTCTCGAATAGGAGCAATCGACCGAGAGCGGGCAGGGACGTCCGCCCCGGGAAGTTTGTTGTTGCTGCCGAGGGAGCGGACTTCCGCACCAGCGGAGTTTCGCTCCGCCACCGTTGTCGATCATCTCCGCGCGCACCACCCCCCGTCCCGTATGCGTACGATGCGCCCGTACCCTCGTGACCCCGTCGTGGTCCGGGTCGAAGCAACCGCGCCTTCTCGAGGGCGTTAGCTCCTTCTTGCCGATCCTCGTACTCGCCATCCACAGGACCGGAGGATTGGTCAGCCCCGCCAGATCTGCGGATCCATCGTCAGTGATTCCCGTACCGTTGAGGCGCAGTGAATACAACCTCCTCAACTCCGTGCGTTGTGCACCCCAGCATCTGGCACCGACAATCCGTGAACGTCCAGAGTCACAGACGGGCTGATGCGTCCGACCGACCAGAATGTCTCATCAGACACCGATTCGGTCGATTCAAACGAAAGCCGACCGCCATCGCGAATCACCCCCGGGATGACACGCAGGGGATGGCTATCCATGCTGAGCGGTTCCCATTGGAACCGTCAGCCATCGCGGATGCAATCGATGACCACTGGCAGCAAGTGTCTTTGCATGGAAGCTTGCCGTTGGCCATCATGCACGCATTGAGATAATATCATGGATGATTGATAGCTTGCTTCTTCCCGCGGATTGTGCATGGTAGAAGGTGGCAAGACCCGCGAACGAACCCAAGGCTGCCCGAATGACGGCCAGAGCGAGTGGATTCACGAGCCGGACCGCGGCGAAGAACGCCACGAGGCCCCGACAGGACGGTGTCTCGTCGCCGCGAGTGGTCGCATGACGAAACGAAGCCAAGAGCCGGGTTCCAGATTGTAAATGACAATTAGCCAAAGAGTAACATCATCCCGGCATGGGTCCTCCTGGCGACAACGGACCGATTGAACGCTGCGACGTCGATGCGCTGCGGCACCAACATCGGTGGAGTAAGCCATCCGTGCGGCCATTGTCGAGAACTTGGCAAGCTGGTGCCGTTAAGTTGTGATGCCCGCCTTGAATTCGAGGAAAATTCTCCGATTGGCATGCACACTCACGCGGCCGCGGTTTAGGTTCCGAGTATGGAGTCTCTTCGAAGATTATGACTCCGTGAGGCGCCGACCCGTGGTGACCTATGGGCCTCCGCTGGGTGTGGTCCGGCGCGGGATGACAGTTTCTCCAAGGTTCCGCCCGCCGGGCGTTCCGAACCTCCGCGCGCGGGTGATGATGAGGAGAATGACGAGCATGAGCCAGCCATCGGTTCCCATCAGGGAGGTCGAGCAGCCGGATCCCGTCTTTGGGCAGGGGAATGAGTGGATCAACCGCAAGGCGACCGAGCAGGCCACCCGCGCGGCCAATGCCCGGCAGCTCAGCGGTCGGCGCCGGTTCGTTGATCCGACGACGTGCGAGCGGGAGTACTCGGAAGCCGAGATGGAATTCATGATGGCGATGAATGAGTACAAGCGGAGGAGCGGCCGGATGTTTCCCACCTGGAGCGAGGTGCTGGAAGTCCTGCAGGGCCTCGGCTATGAGAAGGTCGAGCCGGGTGTGCCGATCGGGCTTGCGGAACGGTCGGCTAGCGGCCGAGGGGTCGCGGCCGGGGCTGTCGCCCGCTGAAGGTCGGCCGAGCCGTCGATCTCCTGACGGTCCCCCACCGTTGACAGCCGGCGCGCGACAACCTATCGTGGCCGTCATGATGCTACGCACTCGCTTCGCGCCCAGCCCGACGGGGTTCTTGCACATCGGCGGGGTCCGGACGGCCCTGTTCAACTGGCTGCTGGCGCGACACCACCGCGGCGGCCAGTTCATCCTGCGGATCGACGACACCGACCAGCAGCGGCACGTCGAGGACGCCGTCGAGCGGATCCTCGACGGGTTCCGCTGGATCGGCATCGATTGGGATGAGGGTCCTGAGGTCGGTGGCTCGTACGGGCCCTACTATCAGTCGCAGCGAACCGAAGTCTACCGCCGGGCGGCCCAGCGACTGGTCGAGTCCGGTCACGTCTACAAGGACTATAGCACCGAAGCGGAACGCGCGGCCGACAAAGCTGCCGCCGAGCGCGAGAAGCGAGCCTACCGCTTCCGCCGTCAACCCATTACCGCGGTAGAGGCCGCTCGATTCGAGGCCGAGGGGCGCCCCTTCGCCCTCCGTTTCCAGGTCCCGCCCGGTCGGATGCTGGTGCTCCACGACCTGATCAAGGGAGACGTCGAGTTCGCCACCGACGAGATCGGCGACTTCGTCATCGTCCGGCCCGACGGCACGCCACTCTACAACTTCGCCAGCGCCGTCAACGACATCGAGATGAAGATCACCCACGTCGTCCGCGCCGAGGAGCACCTCTCCAACACCTTCCCCCAGCTCCTCGTCTTCGAGGCCCTCGGGGCCGAGCTGCCGGCCTTCGCTCACATCCCGTACGTCGCCGAGCCCGGCTCGCGGGCAAAGATGTCCAAGCGCAAGCTCGCCGAGTACGAGAAGCCTCGGCGTCCTCGTCTACCTGCACCAGTACATCGAGAAGGGCTACCTGCCCGAAGCCCTGCTGAACTACCTCGCCCGGCTCGGCTGGAGCTACGATTCCTCGCAGGAGGTCTTCGCACGCGACGAGCTGATCGAGAAGTTCACCCTCGACCGCGTGAACAGCTCGCCCGCCAGCCACGACCAGGACAAGCTCTTCTGGCTCGAGGGGGAGTGGATGAAGACCGTCCCCCTGGAGCGGAAGGTCGCAGGGGGTGCTCCCGTTCCTGCTCGGCGAGGGACTGGTCGCCGAGCCGCTCTCGGACGCCGACCGGGCGCGGATCGAGCGGGTCATCGAGGCGCTGGGCGACCGGCTCAAGGTCTTCTCCGACATCCTCAAGCTCGGCCGGTTCTTCTTCACCGAGACCGTGTCGTACGATCCCGACGCGGTGAAGAAGCGGCTGCGCAAGGAGGGCGTGCCGGCGATGCTGGCCGAGCTCGATCACGTCCTGGCGCAGACCGAGCCGTACGACCTGGCGACCGCTGGAGAAGGCCGTCCACGACTATGCCGAGAGGACCGGCCGCAAGATGGGCGACGTCGTCAACCCGCTGCGAGTCGCCGTCACGGGCCAAGGCGTCGGGACCGGGCCTCTATGACTGCCTGGCCATCCTCGGGCGTGAGACGTGCCGCGCCCGGATCGCAACGGCCCTCGAGATGCTCAAGCAGCCATCAAGCACTTGATTGACGCGCGCCCTCGCCGCGACATCGCCGGCCTATCAGGATGAGCCTCATGCGCATCTTCGTCACCGGATCGATCGCCTACGATTACATCATGGTCTTCCCCGGCCGGTTCCGGGACCACATCCTGCCGGACAAGATGCACGTCCTGAGCGTGTCGTTCCTGGTCGACTCGCTGACGCGGCTGCGGGGCGGGACGGGGGCGAACATCGCCTTCAACCTGGGGCTCCTGAAGGAGCGGCCGGTGCTGGTCGGCAGCGTGGGCGAGGACTTCGCCGAGTATCGCGACGTGGCTCGAGCGCCACGGGGTGGATTGCCGCGTCGTCCGGGTCGTCGCGGGCGATCACACCGCGTCCTGCTTCATCAACACCGACTTGCAGGACAACCAGATCACGGCGTTCTACCCCGGCGCGATGGCGCAGGCGGCCTCGCTCTCGATCCTCGAGGCGGGGGCCACGACCGAGCGACCTGGTGCTGATCGCGCCCAACGACCCGGCGGCGATGAATCGATACGCGGCCGAGTGCATCGAGGCGGAAATCCCCTACCTCTACGACCCGTCGATGCAGCTCCCTCGCCTGGAACGGGCCGACCTGGAGAAGGGATGCCGCGGGGCTCGGATCCTGGCCGGGCAACGACTACGAATTCGGGATGATGGCCGATAAGCTGGGGGTAGCCGAGGCCGACCTTCGCCGGATGGCCCCGATCACGGTCATGACGCGAGGCGAGGCCGGCGCGCTGATCACCGCGGACGGCGAGGAGTTCGAGATCCCCCCGGCCAAGCCCAAGGCGGTCGTCGACCCGACGGGGGCCGGCGACGCCTTCCGCGCCGGGTTCGTGCTGGGGTTGAGACGCGGATGGCCCTGGCCGGTGGTCGGCCGCGTGGCCGCGCTGACGGCCGTCTATGCCATCGAGCACCGCGGGCCGCAGCAGCACTCGTACACCCTGGAAGAGTTCCGCGATCGCTATCGGGAGAACTACGGCGTGGCCCCCGAGATCGACGCGATGTAGACCGACGCGGGGACTCCCGCACTCGAGGCCTTCATGCCGCGAAGACGCTGGATCATCGCACTGGCGGTCCTCATCGCCCTGCTGGTGGCGATCGAGGTCGTCGTCCGCCGGTGGGAACGGCCCAAGGCGTGCCTCCAGATCATCAATGAGGGCTGACGAGCCATGGAGGACCTGGTCGTCGTCTACGCCGACACCCGGATGCCGGTGGGACGGATCCTGAAGGGCGAATCCGCCCACGTCTGGATGACCGCCGGCCCCCTCGGGCCGCTACGGCTGGAGTACCGCCAGAAGGGCAACGCGCTCCAGGGTTTCCAGATCGCCGATTACGACCCTGGCCAGAACATCAAGGACGGCTTCAAGCTGGTGCTGGTGGTCGGGACCAACCAGATCCAGCGGTCCGTGGAAGACGATCAGACCCGCAAGGACAGAACCCCTGGGAGATCGGATCATGCGATTGGTTCGAGTTGGACATGGATTCGCCCAAATGATGGTTCCGGGGCCAGGACGCCAGGCTCCTCCGGTTGAACGACCACGATGCGCGAGACGACCCGGACATTCATCGCGATCCCGATCCCCGACCCGATCGGCCGGGAGCTCGCCTGTTGGCAGCAGGCGCTGGCGCCCGAGGTCCCGGCCTGCCGGTGGGTCGAGAATCAGCCGCTCCACATCACGCTGGCGTTCCTGGGCGACGTGCCGACCCGCGACCTGAACGAACTGTGCCTGGCGGTGGCCGCGGCTGCCGAGCCGTTCGGCCGGTTCGAGCTGAGAGTCGAGGGCCTGGGTGCCTTCCCCAGCCTGGCGCGGCCGCGCGTGGTCTGGGCGGGGATCACCGCCGATGACCTCGGCCCACTCGGCACGCTCCGCGAGTCGGTCGTCCGCGCGGCGACGAAAGCCGGATACCGGCCCGACGACCCACGGTTCCATCCCCACGTCACCCTGGGACGGATCAAGTCCGATCGGGGCCGGCCATGCGACCTGACCGAGATCGTCCGCCGCGAGCAGGCCCGGTCGGCGGGCTCGTTCCCGGTCGTCGAAGTCGTGACCTACTCCTCGAGCCTCGGACCGCGCGGCGCCGTGCTATGCGCCGCTGAATCATGCCCGGCTCAAGGGCAAAAAGACCGAAGCCGCGCATTGACTTGCGCCGACCGGCGGTTGTACGGTGAGGGTTTCCGGACCCGAGCCCCGATCACGGCGAAAAGATCGACACCTCATGTTGACCGGCGCCGGCTGACGATGTTAGTATAGTGTTCTAAGGTACATATCCCAGACCTGGAGCCGGAGGAGCGATCGCCGTGGCCAAGCGACAGGGGACGACCGAGGTGAAGCCGTCGGTATCGGCGGAGCAGAAGGCGCTGAACAACGCGATCTCGCAGATCGAGAAGACGTTCGGCGCCGGGGCGATCATGAAGCTGGGCGAGGGCTCGCACATGGAGGTCGAGGGGATCTCGACCGGGGCCCTTTCGCTGGACCTGGCCCTGGGGGGCAAGGGGTTGCCGCGGGGCCGGATCATCGAGCTGTTCGGGCCGGAGTCGAGCGGCAAGACGACGATCGCGCTGCACGCGGTGGCGCAGGCCCAGCGATCTGGGGGCGTGGCGGCGTTCATCGACGCCGAGCACGCGCTCGACCCGTCGTGGTGCAAGAAGCTGGGCGTGGACATCGAGGCGCTCCTGGTCAGCCAGCCGGGCAGCGCCGAGGAGGCGCTGCAGATCGCCGAGATGCTGGTGCTGTCCAACGCGGTGGACATCATCGTGATCGACTCGGTGGCGGCCCTGGTGCCCAGGGCCGAGATCGAGGGCGAGATCGGCGACAGCTTCGTCGGCGTGCAGGCCCGGCTGATGAGCCAGGCCCTGCGCAAGCTCACCGGAGGCGTCTCGCGGTCGAAGTGCGTGCTGATCTTCATCAACCAGATCCGCGAGAAAATCGGCGTCATGTTCGGCAGCCCGGAGACGACTCCGGGGGGCCGCGCGTTGAAGTTCTACAGCTCGTGCCGCATCGACGTCCGCCGCATCGGGCCGGTGAAGGACGGCGAGGAGATCGTCGGCTCGCGGATCAAGGCCAAGGTCGTCAAGAACAAGGTCGCGCCGCCGTTCCGCGTCTGCGAGTTCGACATGATGTACACGCACGGCATCTCGCGCGAGGCCGACCTGCTCGACCTGGCGATCCTCGACAAGTTCATCGAGAAGTCCGGGTCGTGGTTCAACTACGGCGACCAGCGGCTGGGCCAGGGTCGCGAGAACGTCAAGCAATACCTCCGCGACAACGCCGACCTCGCCGACGAGATCGCCGCGAAGGTCATCGCCAACCGCACCGCTTCCGGCGCGACCTTCAGCGCCAACGGGGTTGCCCGGGACGACGGGGAGGAGGAGTGATCTCGCGGAAGAGAGTCCGCCGACGTGGGCCCGCAGTTCCAGGTTCCAGAACCCCTAGCTTCCGGAACCTGGAACTGCCAAGTTCGAAGACGCCCGGTGGCTGTGCCCCACCCGAGGGCGATTCGATGGAGCGGATCAGTTCCCCACGGCGGCCCGCCTGACCTTGGAGTCGGCTTCGGGCGGTACTGGCAGTGCGAGCAGGACGCTCGACTCGGGTGTGAGGGGCACGAGGACGCCGGGGCTCGCATCGGCAACGGGGAAGAGGGTCTTGATGAGGCCGTGGACGCTGACGGTGCCCTGCGGCGCGGAGGCCAGCGGGCTGGTCACGCCGGAGAGGACGGCATCCGGCGGCGACTCGACCCCGAGGGCACCGGCCAGGTGGATTTCGCCGTTGGGCCGCAGGTCGAAGGCCAGGCCCAGGGCGCGGAACTCGACCTCGGACTTCCGGGAGTCGAGATGCGCCAGCTTGGGGGAGAGGCGGAACTGCATCTCCCGGGCGAGGGAATGCAGCAGCGGGATGCCGATCGTGCCCTGGCCAGCCAGGAGCTCTCCCTTCACCTCGATCCAGCCGGGTCCTTGACCGGGGCGCTGTCCCCATCGTGCCGTCGTCAGAACCAAACGAGCCCGCCCGCTCAAGCGATGGCGGGGGAATCGTTGGCCGATCAACCGGGCCAGCTCGATATCGTGCAGGCTGCCCGAGAACGCGGCCTCCCAGTCCTTCGACCCGGCCTGGCGGAGTTGGAGCGTGCCCTCGATGGTCGCGTTCGCCCCCAGCCAGTCCCCGGAGTCGAAGAAGGGGTTGAGCACGCGGGCACAGAGCGGCAAGCCTTCCACAGTCTTGAAGACCAGCATGGTCGAAGGCGGCTCGGCCCGCCGGTCGCGCATCAGGGTCAGCTCGCAGTGGGTGCCGGCACCGGGGCGGTGGTCATGGCCCGAACGTGGGCTGGGCGCCGCGGACATGCGGTAGGCGAGTCGTAGCGTTGGCGCGGCCGGATCGGCGTGGAATTCGCCGGCGACCTCGCGGGCCGAGAATCGGAGGTCTTCACGGCGCAGGTCGAGCTCGCACGACGGGGCCGTCACGTTGATCCGTTCGTAGGGGACCTGTCCTGAGCGCTGCATCAAGGCGGCCAACTGGGCGAGCGCCGCGCCGGGGCTGTCCGCGCGGAGCTGCGGGTCTTCCAGGCGGAAGGTGAGCTCCCGATCGGCCCACTGGAGCCAGACCTCGCGGGCCCGGACGATCTCGGAGAGCCCGCCTCCCCGCGGCTCCTCCTGGCGGAGGACCAGACCGCTGTAGACGACCTCGCCGGGCCGAGGGTAGCGCACGGCCTGGAGCGTCACCGACATCCCGATCTGTCGCCCCAGCTCGATCTCGACGTCGCGGATGTGCCCCGGCCGATTGATCCGCCACGCGACCGCGGCGATCCAGACCGTGGGCACCACCGTCGACACGAACAGGGCCACGGTCGCCAGGGCCTGGCGCACCGGGCGATTCACGGGGACCATCCTTGCCTCCCGGGATTCGGGGCCCATCCGCGCGTCGCGATGACTCGGAGCGGATCCATCCACTCGTCGGGGAAGGATAGACGAAACGCCGGTTTCGCTCAATAGGCAGTGAGCCGCGTCAATCGCCCCAATGGGCCAGCCGCGCGCGGTTCACCTCATGCAGGGCGTCGTGGGCGGCGCGGATGGCCTCGAGGCTGGTTCCGACGTACTTCTCGACGACGGCCGCGGCGATCTCGAAGGCGACGACGTTCTCGACGATCACGCTGGCGGCGGGGACGGCGCAGACGTCGGAGCGCTCGTAGGCGGCGGGCTGGGGGGCCTTGGTGGCCATGTTGACCGACGGCCCGCGCGCGGCCAGCGTGCTGATCGGCTTCTTGGCGGCGCGAACGACGATCGGCTCGCCATTGGAGGTGCCGCCCTCGATGCCGCCGGCGTTGTTCGTCGGGCGGCGGAAGCCGAAGCGGCGATCATCGGGCGCCGGATCGGGTTCGAACCGGATCGGGTCCATCACCTGCGAGCCCGGCCGGCGCGCCGCCTCGATCCCCAGGCCGATCTCGACCCCCTTGATCGCCTGGATGCTCATCACAGCCGCCGCGAGCCGGGCGTCGAGTTTCCGGTCCCACTGCGCGTGGCTCCCCAGCCCGATCGGGCATCCGGTGACGACCGTCTCAATGATGCCGCCCAGGGTGTCGCCGGCCTCGCGCGCCGCGTCGATGGCGGCGACGATGGCCGGATCGGCCTCGGGATTGAGCGTATAGACCGGGCTGGCGTCACGGACGGCGGGGTCGAGAGAAAGCGGCGGTGCCGAGATGCCGCCCAACTCGCGGACGTAGCCGAAGACCGTGATCCCCAATTCCTTCAACAGCAGACGCGCCAGGGCACCGACGGCCACTCGCAGCGCCGTCTCGCGGGCGCTGGCCCGCTCGAGCACCTGGCGGATGCCGGTCTGGTAGTTGATCGCGCCGGCCAGGTCGATGTGGCCGCCCCGCGGCGCGGCCGGCTCGCTGAGCCGCTCGAGCTTGGCGTCGTTGTTGGTCAGCCGGAGCGTGACCGGGCCGCCGGTCGTGATCCCGTGGTACACGCCCGAATCCACGATGATCCGGTCGGTCTCCAGCTTCTGCCGCTTGCCGCGCCCGTAGCCGCCCTGTCGCCGTTCGAGCTCGCGGTCGATGGTGGATGTATCGATCGCCACGCCCGACGGGAAACCTTCCACGATGGCCGTCAGCGCCGGCCCGTGTGATTCGCCGGCGGTCAAGTATCGGAGCATGAGACCTTCTTGCTTCACTCGAAAGGAAAGGCCCGGCCGGTCAGGCGCTCATACGCCTCGACGTACTTCTCGCGGGTCCTGGCGACGACATCCTCGGGCAGCGCGGGGGCGGGCTAGCCTTGTCCCAGCCCGTCGTCTCGAGCCAGTCGCGGACGAACTGCTTGTCGAAGGATGGTTGTGGGCCGCCGGGATGATACCTGTTCCACGCCCAGTAGCGCGAGCTGTCGGGGGTGAGCACCTCGTCGGCCAGCAGCAACTCGCCGGTGCGCTCGTCGAACCCCCATTCGAACTTGGTGTCGGCCAGGATCAGCCCGCACTTCGAGGCGTGGTCCGCGGCCAGGCCGTAGACCTCCAAGCTCATCGATTCTAGCGTCCCTGCGACCTCGGCGCCGACCGCGTGGGCCATCGCCTCGAATGAGACGTTCTCATCGTGGCCGGACTCCGCCTTGGTCGCGGGGGTGAAGATCGGCTCGATCCGCGAGCCTTCGAGCAGTCCGGCCGGCAGCCCGATGCCGCAGACCGACCCCGAGGCCCGGTACTCCTTCCAGCCGCTCCCCGCCAGGTAGCCCCGCACGACGCACTCGAATGGCACGATCCGGACCTTCTTGACCAGCATCGTCCGGCCCCGCAGCGCATCGCGCTCCGCGGGCGACAACTCGAGGTCCATTGCGTCGACTTCGGCCGAGATCAAATGATGGGGGATGTGCAGATGCTTGAACCAGTATTCGCTCAGTCCTGTCAGGATTCGTCCCTTGTCGGGAATGCCGTCGGCCAGTACCCAATCGAAGGCGCTGATGCGATCGGTCGCGATCAGGAGCATCCGATCACCCAGGTCGTAGACGTCGCGGACCTTGCCCCGTCGCTTGGGGAATGCGCCTGGCCAGAGGTTGGTTTCCAGCAGCATCATGGTCAGTGGTACATCCACCAAGCGGTCAGGGAATCATGTGCGCCCGGGTTTCGTCCACGAGCTGGCTCAGCCATTCAAGATAGGGCGTTCCGCCGGTGCCGCGCGGGTCGCGCACGTGGGCGGCGATGTAGCGGCGGGCAAACTCGAGGTGCGTCTCGCGGAACGAGGCGAGGGCCTCAAGTGCTTCATTGTAGGGCGCCTTGCCGACCCGGCCGCGCGGGTCGGGCAGGCACTCGACCTGCTCGATCAATGCCCGATGTTCGGGCGGCATGAACCGGCGCATGTCGGCCAGATGATCGGTCAGCATCGAGGGCTTGTGGGGGACCTTGAGGAAGGCCACGACCGTCGGAATCACGCTGCTCTGCGCCCCGGTCTCGCCCCGGAAGTCCACTGGCGCCGCGTCCACACCCTCGTAGACGACGCCCTCGAAGAAGCGGATGTACGGCCGGAAGGTCTTGTAGTAGAGCGCGGGGTCCATCTTCTCGGGGATGCG
This sequence comes from uncultured Planctomycetota bacterium, assembly GCA_963815795.1. GTDB lineage: Bacteria > Planctomycetota > Planctomycetia > Isosphaerales > Isosphaeraceae > JAKAUH01. Next base: position 2,188,572 of record CAWFIC010000019.1, read on the forward strand.
CCGCAACGTCTCGCCCTGCGCCCAGAGGGCGCGGGCGACGTCGGCCACGGCGGCATTCAGGGCCGGCCCGTCATCGGCCGCCATCCCCTCGGCGGCCCGGTCGATCGCGGAGAGCAGGGCGCGGCCAGGGCCTCGATCTCGACGTGCACGAGGATGAACCAGTGCTCGTCATAGAGATGCACGAAGTCCTGGTTCGTGTCGATGTTGCCCAGCGCGACCGGTCCGGCCGGGTCGAATCGCTTCCAGTTGTAGAGGGCGTAACCGTCGTAGCTGAGGATCGCCGGCCGGCCGAGCCGCGCGCAGGCGTCGCACAGTGGCAGCGCGATGTTGCGCGGCAGGACCGTCGCCGGCTCCTGGCCGACCTGGTTGACGTACGCCGACGCCAGGAACCCCAGGCGGACGTAGTACAGCCGCAGCATCGGCAGCGGGACTGCCCCCGCCGGCAGTTCCGGGATGCGCAGCCCCCGGGCCCAGCCTCGGAACGACTTGTCCTGGAGCAGGCTGGGCAGGTCTCGGCCCAGATCGTCGAGGACGGCGACCTCCGAATCCCGGGGGAATTCCCCCAAGGGGTCCTCCTCCGGCAGGAAACCGCGGCGGGTGAAGGGCGCGGGGATCATTTCTTGTCTTCGAGATCCAGGTACGTATCCGCGAGGAAGATCCAGTTCGACGGCGCGGCGGAGATCGGGCCGTTGATGCCGAAGACCGCGATCTGGTAGACCTTGCCGGGCTGGGCGTCCTTGAGCTCGACGCGGTTCGGCACGTTGAAACCGGCGACGACATCCTCGCCGGTCTTGCCCGGCGTCCGCGGCAAGCGGCCGTCAACCCAGACCTCGCCGTAGTCATCCACCGTGGTGCGGAAGAAAACGGCCTTGCCCGCGGCCTCTGGCGGGATCGTGATCTTGATCCGATACCAGCAGAAGCAGACCTGTCCCGTCGAACGCCCCTTCTTCAGGGTCTCGGGCGCGATGGACTCCCACTGGCTGTCGTCGTAGTCGGGCCGGGACGCCTGATCGCCGCGAGGCTCGATGTTGTACGTCTTGTTGGGCTTGCCGTCGGGGTTCTTCCCCTGGACCTCGACAATCTTCACGTCGTGGTACTTCCACTGTCCCTTGACCGCCTCCACACCCGCCTTCGTGCTCAGATCGATCCTTCTGGTCTGCGCCTCGGCGGTCGGCGGAACGCAGGCCACGGCGACGAGCAGGGTTGTGATGATCGACGATCTCCACATCGGCAGGCTCTCCTCACTGGTAGAGTGGGCACCGCCCACCTTCGCGCGCCTGGCATCGGTGGGCATGGCCCGTCCTACTTGACGGCAGCCTGGTTGTCGCGCGGCGCGACAGGCGGTACCGGCAACGCCGGTGCCGAGGGGTCCGGCCGGTGCTTGAGCAGTTCGCTGAGCCGGAAGGCTGCATACGGCTGCTCGGCGGCGGGCTTGCCGTCCTTCGACGCGTTGGCGACCCAGAACCGGCTCGTCGTGGTCTCGAACAGGACACTGTGTAAATTCGACTTCATGGCGACGGGCCGGTCCATCAGGTGCCGCGCCGACTCCGCGTCGAACCCGCCGAGCCCTCCCTTCACGCGACGCGACAGCTCCCTGTAGCGGTCGCCCGCCGAGAGCACGACCGCGTCCTTGATGGCGTTCGGGAGCTTGGGGTGGCTCTCGCCCATCGCGATCGTGCCGAAGACATTCCACGAGCCTTCCATGCCGACCGCCTTGCCCGTCTCACCGTCGGCGATCACGTAATAGTACTCGCAAGTGCGCGGATGGTCGCGAAAGACGGCGATGGCCGCGCCCAAGCTGTCGGCGTCCTCCAGGGCCATGCGGACCAGCAGCGCCATCGGCACTCCGTCCCAATGGCCCAGCCCGCGCCCACCCATCTCACCGATCGAGATCCGCTCGGCGTTCATTCCCGTGACCGACCCGACGAACCCGGCGTAGGTGACGTTCACCAGCGGGATCCGTCCCCGGGGCTCGGCGACGGTCAGCACGGCGTGCTCCTGGAGACGCCAATCGCAGCCGTAGTCGAGGACGCGTCCGTGGTAGAGCGTCCCGTCCTTCGTCGCCGACCCGCTGAGGGCGAACCCGGAGCAGTGGAACAGCTCGGGGATGAAATTGGCGATGACGATGTCCTGGACGTCCATGCCCGCGCCGTCGGCGATGCCGCGCATCTCCTCGAAGAACCGCGCCGGCACGTGCTTCCTCTGCTGCCCCACGATCCCCCTGATGACCCGCTTGGGGTCGAGCATCTTGACCCCGCCCACCTCGAAGGTCATCTGCTTGGCCTTGACCTCGAATAGGAAGCGGACCTGCTCGCGGATGTGGTCGCGCAAGAGCGCCCCTTGCTGATAGCCCATCTCGTACGGCTCGCCCTTGACGTGGAGGACGCGAGAGCCGTCAACCTCCTCGAGGAACCCTGACCCGCATCGGGCGATCGTCCGGGAATCCCCCCGCGCGAGGGCACCCGTCCCGAGGAGCAGGATCAGCAGCGTTCCCGCGATCCGCAGCGACGCGCGTTTCATGGATCGATGTCCTTTGCCATTGCGGCGGCTGGAAGAGACGACACCGGCAGATGCTATGACTCTATCCCAAGACCCCGGGACTTCCAACAGGCTTCGGTGAATTCGCCAGGCGCTCCGTCCCGGCCGGTTCGCCTTGACGCGTCACAATGGATCACTCATGATGCCGGCGCTCGGGGGCAAGGGCGCCCGCGCCCGAAAGCGACATCCAGGAGGGAGAGCGATGCCGATACGCAAATCGGGCGGGACGCGTGATGTTGCGGCCGCTCTGGCCTTGTTGGTTCTTGCGGCGACGCGGGCCGACGCCGTTCCGATGTATACCGCGGTCAACCTCATCCCCAGCGCAGCATACGGCTTGAATGATTCCAGCCAATGGGTCGCGTCGTGGGGACAAACGACCCCGACTGTCTACAACGGTTACGGTTCCTGGACCGGAAAGACCCAGCCGGCGATCCCTCGCCCGCCGGATGGCTCCTTCGTCCCCGGTCCGGACTCGGCCTCCGTCATCAACAACGCCGGCGAGATCGTCGGCGAGTCCAATTCCCTCGCATTCCTCTATGATAACGGGAAGATGTATAATCTGAACAAGCTGCTGAACATTCCAGGGGTCGCGCTGACGTCGGCCTACGCGATCAATAACGCCGGACAGATCCTGGCCACGGGATTCTCGAGCTCCTTGAGCGACAGCCCGGCCCGTTATGATGGGCCGCAATACGCATTCCTGCTCAATCCGATCGGCGTGCCCGGTCCGGAGTACGCGGCCCCCGAGCCGAGCGCGCTGATCCTCATGGGGGGCCCGGCAGCCTGGCTCGGCGCGCGATGTCTTCGCCGCGCTCTGCCTCGCTGATGCCGCCGAATGCGATCATTCCCACTCGATTGTGCCTGGCGGTTTGCTGGTGATGTCGTAGACGACGCGGTTGATGCCCTTGACGGCATTGGTGATCCGCGTCGAGACACGGGCGAGCACGTCGTGGGGCAGGCGGGACCAGTCGGCCGTCATGAAGTCCTCGGTCTCGACGGCGCGGATGGCGATGACGTTTTCGTACGTCCGCGCATCGCCCTGCACGCCGACGGCCTGCACTGGCAAGAGCACGGCGAATGCCTGGGCGACCTGGCGCTCGAGGCCGGCATTCTTCAGCTCGTCGAGGAAGATGGCGTCGGCCTGGCGGAGGACCTCGAGTCGTTGGGCGGTCACCTCGCCCAGGCAGCGGACGGCCAGGCCGGGTCCAGGGAAGGGGTGGCGCCAGACTAGGGAGTCGGGCAGGCCCAGCTCGATGCCCAGCCGCCGGACCTCGTCCTTGAAGAGGTCGCGGAGCGGTTCGATCAGCTCGAATCCCAGCTCTTCGGGCAGACCGCCGACGTTGTGGTGGATCTTGATCGTCGCGGTGGGCCCGTCGGGCTCGCCGCCGCTCTCGATGACGTCGGGATAGAGGGTGCCCTGGGCCAGGAAACGCGCGCCGTCGATCGAGCGGGCCGCCTCGCGGAAAACGTTGATGAACGCGTGGCCGATCCGACGTCGCTTCTCCTGGGGATCGGTCACGCCCGCCAGCGCCTTCAAGAACATCTCCTCGGCGTCAACCACCCGCAACTGGGCGTCGGTCCGCAGGCCGAACGCCTCGACGACCGACGCACGCTCGTTCTGGCGCAGCAGCCCCGTGTCGACGAAGACGCAGATCACCCGGGGGCCCAGCGCCCTGGCCAGAAGCGCCGCGCAGACCGCCGAATCCACGCCTCCGGACAATCCGCAAACGACCCGGTCGGCCGGATCGATCCGGCGGGTGATCTCAGCCACCGAGCGCTGGATGAATGCGCCCATGGTCCAGGTCCGCGGGTTGCCGCAGATCCGGTCCAGGAAGTTGCCCAAGATCAGCGAGCCGTACGGCGTGTGCGAGACTTCGGGGTGGAATTGCAGGCCGTAAAAGGGCAGCGCGCGATGCTGGACCGCGGCGATCGGGCAGTGGGGCGTCGCAGCCAGCGGGACGAAGTCAGCCCCCGCCTCGTGGATCTGGTCGCCGTGGCTCATCCACACGACCGTCTCGCGCGGGACATCTTGGAAGATCGGGTGGTGGGGAGCGAGCACACGGCATTCGGTGCGGCCGAACTCGCCTCGCTCCGGGTTGGGCTGGATCCGACCCCCCAGGGCATGGGCGGCGAGCTGCAGGCCGTAGCAGATTCCCAGGATCGGCACGCCGAGCGAGAAGATGGCCGGGTCGCAGTGCGGCGCACCCGGCTCATACACGCTCTTCGGACCTCCTGAGAGGATCAAGGCGAGGGGGTTGAGCTCCCGGACGCGTTCCGCCGGGATGTCGTGACGGACGATGCGGGCGAACGCGTGACGCTCACGTACCCGTCGGGCGATGAGCTGCACGTACTGGGCCCCGAAATCCAGAACCAGGACGGGCCGCGCCGTCGGACCATTTTCCGCCATGTGGCCGCCTTCCGAGGAGGGATTGACCAAGCGGAGGGGTGGCAAGACGGCTGCTCTTCGACCGCCCGCGCCGCTCGACCAAACTTACTCGAGGAAGCGTCACCTGGCAATCGCACCAGCGAATGGAGGCATCGTCCTGGTCATCGGCCGCGAGTCCGGCGCCGGATCGCGGCGGCCCACGCCAAGTTGGCGCAGGGCTTGACTCTCGAGCTGCCGGACACGTTCCCGGGTTACACCCAGACGGCGGCCGATCTCCTCGAGCGTCAGGGACTCCCCTTCCAGGCCGAACCGGAGCGTCACGATCGCTCGCTCGCGGTCCTTGAGCTCCCCCATCAGCCGCCATGCGATCGCCAGCTCCTCCTCGGCCTCGACCCCTTCGTCGGCCGGACCGTGCCTGTCCGTGACCCGACGGGATAACCCGCCAGTCCGGTCATCGCCGCAACTACCGGGCCGGAGCCGACCGGCTTCGATCGCCCGGGCCAGCAGGGACTTCTTCGCGTCACTCAGCCCCAGGTACGACGCTACCTCATCGAAGGTCGGAGCCCTGCCCAGGTCGCGACCGAGCGCCCACTCAGCGCGCCGACACTTCATCAGCAGGCTCACCATCCGCTCCGGCACGCGGATGGTGGCGGCGGTGTGCATCAACGCATGACGGATCGCCTGCTTGATCCAGCAGACGGCGTACGTGCTGAATCTGACTCCGAATCTCGGGTCGAACTCCTCGGCGGCGCGGATCAGACCCAGGTTGCCCTCGCCGACGAGATCATCGAGATCCAGCCCCCGGTCGAGGAACCGCCTTGCGATCGCGACGACCAGGCCGAGGTTGGCCTGCACGAGTCGGTTTCGCGCCCCGCGGTCGCCGGTGGCAATCCGCGCGGCCAGCGCATACTCCTCGTCGCGCGTGAGCCAGTCCGGTTTCGTTCCGCACCGCCCCGTCGCGGGCCCGGGATCGGATCGGCGGAGATCGCAGTTCAGGGTTGCAATCATGATGAATCCCTCCGTCGATTCGACGCGCGCACCCCGAGCGAGGCCGTTGTAGCTCGATCGCCTACAAACCAGCTTGAATCAGGCCGGTCATAATATCAGGCATCATCTCGATGCGGGCCAAACCCACCGCAGTCATTGCCATAGCCGCATACGGTGCAGCCACCCCTCCATGGACCTCCGGCCCGTGCCGTGCGTCTTCGACATGGTTCATCTTTGATGATAGTATGTCTTCGAACGATTGTAAACCAGCTATTGCCTTCTTAGGAGAACGGCAGCGAAGTGTCTCGCCGTCGATGCGATCATTGATCTGCTGGCGATTTGACGGTACGCTACGACGGTTCGATCATTGTTCAACAAACCGACCCGCCGATTCGGGAGAACGGTGATGCTACGAATCCTGGGCGGTCCCAAGCGTCTCTGCGACGGTGTCACCCGACGCGACTTGCTGCACGTCGGCTCGCTCGGGCTACTCGGGCTCGGCCTGCGGGAGTGGTCGTTCCTCTCGCCGATCAGGGCCGGCGACTCGCTCCCTTCGTCGAGCCTGCCGGGGTTCGGCCGGGCGAGGTCGTGCATCCTGCTTTTCCTGTACGGCTCGCCCAGCCAGCTCGAGACCTTCGACCCCAAGCCCGAAGCGCCGCAGGAAATCCGGGGCGAGTTCGGCTGCATCGCGTCGAGCGTGCCGGGGCTGAATGTCTGCGAGCGACTACCCCGTCTGGCTCAGGTGATGGACAAGGTCACGGTCATCCGCTCCGTGACGCATCCTTACCCGATCCATGGCGTCGCCTACGCTACGACGGGGATTCCGCGGATCGATATCCCGCTGGAGCTCAATCCGCGCGACACGAACCACTTCCCCTTCATCGGCTCGGCGGTCAACTACGTTGAACGGGCGACAGTCCGCCAAGATACCGGCCCGAAGTTCGCCCGTCCCTCGCAACCTGGTGTTGCCGTGGGCCTTCAGCAGTCGGCGGGTGGGCGAGGTGCCTCGTTCGGGGCCCTATGCGGGTTTCCTCGGCCAGGCGTATGACCCGGTCTGCACCGAGTTCGTCGGCCGCGCCACCAAGATGGCGCGAAAGACGCTCGTTGAGAGGGTGTGGGAAGACGTCGAACCCTATCGCGGCATCACGCCGGAGAGCCGTTTCGAGCTGAGCGCCGTGTCCAAACTGCCGCCGGAACTGACACTCGACCGCCTCGACCGCCGCCGGACGCTTCTGGAGCAACTCGAAAAGGTTCGCCGTACGGCCGATGCCGCGGCAACGCGATCGTCCGGGATCGACCGGCACCGCGCGATGGCCTACGAGCTCGCCGGCTCGCCGGCCGTCCGGCGGGCCTTCGACCTCGGCGAGGAGCCGGAAGAGACGCGCTCGCTCTACGGCATGACGCTCTTCGGCCAGGCGTCCTTGACCGCACGCCGCCTCGTCGAGGCCGGCGGCCGGTTCATCACGGTCTTCTGGGACGAGTATGGACTCGCCGGGACCGGTTGGGATACCCACTGGGACCACTTCCCCCGCATGAAGGACGAGCTCCTGCCGGGCCTCGATCGGACGTTCTCCGGGCTGTTGATCGACCTCGATCGGCGCGGCTTGCTCGACGAGACCCTGGTCGTCCTGCTGAGCGAGCATGGACGGACCCCCAAGCTGACGCTGGGCAACGGCGGAGGCCGCGATCACTGGTCGCGCTGCTACTCCGTGGTGATGGCCGGGGCGGGGGTGGCCCGCGGGCGGGTCGTGGGCCGGTCGGACAAGATCGCCAGCGACCCCGCCGAGCGTCCAGTCTCCCCCAAGGACATCCTTGCGACGATCTATCATCTCCTCGGCATCGACCCCGCGACGATGCTGACCGACGTCCAGGGGCGTCCCATGCCGCTGATCCCGGATGCGGAGGTGATCCCGGAAGTCCTGGCTTCGTGACTCACCGTTGGGCGTGGAGATGGTGAACGGATCGGATTGAAGATTCCGATTTCAAGATTCCGGATTCAAGATTCCAGACTTCAAGAGTCGCTGACAGACGGCCGTACCATTCATTTGGAATCTGGAATCCGGAATCCTAAATCGATTCCTTCGGAGCCCCTCAAGCGGCCGAGCAAGAGCCGCGCGAGGCGAGGAGACGAACCCGTGCCCGCCATCGAACCCTGCATCGACGGGCATGCGCACATCTGGACGCCCGATGTGGCGCATTATCCTCTGGCGGCGGGATTCACGGTCGCCGACATGCGGCCGCGTTCGTTCACGGCCGAGGAATTGTTGGCGACCTGCCGGCCTGCCGGCGTCGGCCGGGTCAACCTGATCCAGATGAGCTACTACGAGTTCGACAACCGTTACATGCTCGACATGATCAAGCTGTACCCCGAGCGCTTCGTGGGGACGGCGATCGTGGATCCGCTGGCGGCGGACCCGGGGCGCGCGATGCGGGAACTGGCGAAGCGGGGGGTCCGCGCGTTCCGCCTCCAGCCGCGATATGGCAAGCAACCGCCGGCCCGATGGCTCGAGCCGGCCGGGTATTCCGCGATGTTCGGCACGGCGGCTCGGACCGGCCAGGCCCTCTCCTGCCTGATCGATCCCGACGGCTTCCCTGAGGTTGAACCGGATGTGCCGCCGATTCCCCGAGACCCGCGTGATCATCGACCATCTCGGCCGGATCGGCGTCGGGCCCGAAGGTGCGATTCGCGACGCTGACGTCGAGGCGCTGTCGCGCTGGCCCGACACGCGAACGTCTTCGTGAAGGTCGGAGCCTTCTATGCACTGGGCAAGAAGGCCCCGCCCTACCTCGACCTGGCCCCGCTGATCTGGCGCGTGGTCCAGGCCTTCGGCGCCCGGCGATGCCTGTGGGAGAGCGATTGTCCCTTCCAGCTAATCAAGGATCGTTACCTCGATAGCTTGAGTCTGATTCGTGATCGCCTCGACTTCCTCAGCAAGGACGACCGCGAATGGCTCCTGTTCCGGACCGCGGCTTCTCTAGGGTTGAAGGCTGAAGGCTGAATTCGAACCCCACTACCTCCAGCCCGATCGAGTGCCGGCATCCCGGTGTTCCTGACCTCTCGGCTGAAGGCGATCGGCTGAGTCGGAGCCCGCTTGAATCAGCCTTGAGCCTCATGCCTTCAGCTTGACCGCTTCCCGAGCGAAAGCATAAGATTCATTGGGATTTGAGTTCAGGAAGGATGATCCATCGTCCCGGCCGACCGGTCGGAACGGCGGGGGGTTTTCTGGGATGAAGAAGCAGTCGTCGCGGGCCCGGGCGCAATCGACACCGCCCGTACGTCACCACCTCGATCACGCCGTGCCGACGGTCATTCACGACCCCGAGGAGGGGATGACCACCCTGGGGCGGTGGGTGCATCACGCGCTGAAGGAGCCGCGGCAGTACCTGGGTTGGCCGGCGGTCCTCATCGGCGGCCTTCTCCTGGCCGTGATGGTCTGGAACCTGTCAACCGGCCGGGCGTCGAGCGATTCCGAGATCTGGTCGAAGCTCGATACGGCCAAGACGGCCGCGGAACGGGTCGAAGTGGCCAAGGCGAATCCGAAATCGCCGGCCTCGACCTGGGCGAAGTTGCAGGCGGCGACGGAGTACTTCAGCCAGGCGCTGGCCGACCTGCCCAATAATCGCGATGTCGCCCTGCCGACCTCGAGGAAGGCCCTCGACCTGTTCGAAGAGGTCGGCCGCGAAGCGCCGCACGACTTGCCGCAAGCGCGGGTCGCGGCGCTGGGCAAGGCGCGGGTCCTCGAGATGCGCAACGAGCTGCCCAAGGCCATCGAGCAGTACGAACTCGTGGCCAAGGAATGGCCTGATAGCCCCGAGGCGGACGAGGCCCGACGATATGCCGAGGCTTTGAAGGACCCCCAGGCAGCCGCCTTCTACAAGGAGCTATACGCCTACTCGCCGACCAAGGTGACCCTGCCCCCGTTCGGCAAGGAGACCTTACCGCTTCCGGGTTCCGTGCCCGTGCCCGGGTCTTCCAGTCCCGCGACCATTCCGAGCCCCGCCGCGAGCGCGCCATCCGACCGGCCGCCGCCGCTCTCGCCCGGCCTGGACATCCCCGGCATCCGTGAGGTCGTCGAGCCCAAAACGGGCCGGATGCCGGCGTCCGCTCAGCCGAAATCCAACGCGCCGGCCGCCAAGCCCGAAACCGCGAAGCCGGCCGGCACCCAGAAGGACCTGCCAGCCGACGTCTTCGCGCCGAAGGCCAAGGAATCCAGGTAAGCCGTCCATCCCAAGTTGCCAGTTGCCAGCGAGGCGGAGACGGAGTTCGACTGGTCGCTCGGAACGAGCGAGCATTCCGAGTGGCCAGCGAGGCAAAGACGGTTTTCAACTGGCAACTGGCAACTCAGAACGAACATGTGGCCTCCTCCTCTCTCGGAAACGCCCCAGGAATTCGAGGTCAAGCCGCGCACCGACGGCAAGCGGATCGACGCCTACCTGGCGAGCCGATTCACCGATTATTCGCGGCGTGTCATCCAGAAAGTGATCGACGCCGAGGCGGTGCTGGTCAATGGCCGACCGGTCAAGGCGTCGTATCGCGTGCGCACGGGTGACCTGGTCAGCGTCCGGCTGCCCGAGCTGCCCGATATGACCCCGGTGCCCGAGGACATCCCGATCGATGTCATCTACGAGGACGCGGCACTGACGGTCGTCAACAAGCCACCGGGGATCGTCACGCACCCGGCCAAGGGCAACTGGCGCGGGACGCTGGTCAACGCGATCCAGTTCCACTACGACACGCTCTCGACGCTGGCCGGCGAGAATCGCCCCGGCATCGTCCACCGCCTTGATCGCGACACAACCGGCCTGTTGGTGGTCCTCAAGGACGACCTGGCCCACCGACGTCTGGCGCTCCAGTTCGAGCTGCGGCAGGTGCACAAGGAATACCTCGCTCTGGTGCACGGGGTCCCGCAGCGCGACAGCGATTACATCGAGCGCCCGATCGGGTTCCACCCGACCGTTCGCGAGAAGATGGCGATCCGGACGCCAGAGGACGGTGGAAAGCCCGCGGTGACGTTCTACGAGGTCCTCGAGCGGTTCCGCGACTTCGCGCTCGTGCGGTGCAAGCCGCAGACCGGCCGCACGCACCAGATCCGCATCCACCTCACCCATATCGGCCACCCGATCCTGGCCGACAAGCTCTACTCGGGGCGGGATCGCATCACCCTGGCCGACGTCGTGGGCTCCGATCGTCTCCGCCTCTACTCGCCTGAGGAGGCGGAGAGGGTCCTCATCGACCGCCAGGCGCTCCACGCCCACCGACTGCGATTCCAGCACCCCTCCACCGACCAGGAGCTGGACCTGACGGCCCCGATGCCCGCCGACATGGAACGGACACTGTCCGCCCTCCGGACTCATCGGTCGAGATGAGTCCCGAGGGCGTGGTGAGTCGGACTCAGTCGAGCGTCCCCGCGGCGGACGTCGCCAGGTCGTCAACCCGTGGAGCTACCTTGGCGGCGCCGAGGACGCTGTTATTGGCTCCGTAGAGGAAGTAGATCACCAGGCCGATCGCCATCCAGACCACCAGTCGGATCCAGGTGTCGAGCGGCAGGGTGACCATCAGGCCGACGGCACAGATCACGCCCATCGGCCCCGTGAACCAGATGGCGGGGGCCTTGAACGGGCGCTGAACCTCGGGCTGGGTGATCCGCATCGCCAGGACGCCCGCTGAAACGACCGCAAAGGCGAACAAGGTACCGATCGAGGTCAGTTCGCCAGCGACGCTGATCGGGATGGTGCCGGCCGCGACCATCACGATCAACCCGGTGATGATCGTGGTGATCCAGGGGGTGCGGAACCGCGGATGGACCTTGGCCACCACAGGCGGCAGCAGGCCGTCACGGGCCATCGAGTAGAAGATCCGCGGCTGGCTCAACAACATCACCAGGATCACCGAGCTCAGGCCGGCGATTGCCCCGACCTTCACGAGTCCGGAGAGCCACTTCAGGCCCATGGCGTCGATCGCCACGGCGACCGGATCGGGCACGTCGAGTTGCTTGTAATTGACGACACCCGTCATCACGATCGCGCCCAAGCAATACAGGATTGTGCAGACAATTAACGAGCCGATAATCCCGATCGGCATGTCGCGCTGGGGGTTCTTGGCCTCCTGGGCGGCCGTCGAGACCGCGTCGAAACCGATGTAGGCGAAGAAGACAAGCCCTGCCCCTCGGAAGATCCCGCTCCATCCGTAATGGTACCACCCGGTGCTCTCGGGGATGAATTGGCCCCCCCAGTTGGCCCTCGAGACCATCGGCAGGCCGACGATGATGAACATCACCACGATGGCCACCTTGATCAGCACGATCACGTCGTTGACGTTCGCCGACTCCCTGATGCCGATCACCAGGAGCGCCGTGACCAGCGCCACGATGAACATCGCGGGCAGGTTGATCACGGCTGTGACCTGGGTGAACGCTTCGTACGCGACGTGGTTCGTGTTGAATAGCTTGATGATCTCGTCGGTGAGCACCGTCCAGCCGTGTCGCATGTGCAACTGGTCGGCGATCGCGTTGGGTACCTCGATCAGCTTGGTGCCCGGCGCCGACGCGAACTGCGCCGGGATGTTGATGCCGAGGTCGCGGAGGACGCTGGTGACATAGCCCGACCAGCCGATCGCCACCGTCGTGGCGCCGACCATGTATTCCAGAATCAGGTCCCAGCCGATCAACCAGGCGATGAACTCGCCCATGGTGGCATAGGCATACGTATAAGCAGAACCGGCGATGGGGACCGTCGAGGCCATCTCGGCGTAGCAGAGGCCGGCGAACGTGCAGGCGATGCCGCCGAGGACGAAGGAGAGGGTCACCGCAGGTCCCGCATTCTCGGCCGCCGCATGTCCCGTGAGCACAAAGAACCCCGCGCCGATGATGGCACCGATGCCGAGCGTCACCAAGTTCGTTGCGGAGAGCGTCCGCTTCAGGCTCCCCTCGTGGCTCTCCTTCGCCTCGTTTTGGAGGGCGGTGATCGACTTCCTTACCCAAAGATTGGCCATAAATACCTCTCGCGTCGGTCAAGAACGTGGCGTCTCTCCTGCGTCGTTCTCCCGTCAACTCCGGGGGCCGCTTCGCTCGAGTCCCGGGCGCTTCGCCCTCGGATGGCCGAGATCATTCCGGCTATCCGGGGCCGTCAAGGGCGGACGTCGCCGCTCACTTCCCTTTCTCGTCCAGCTCCATGACCTCGATCTTGCGGATGTGCACCTTACTGCCCGGGTCGTGCTGCTGGAACGCGAAGTGGCCCTGGTCCCAGGCCTTAGTATATTCGACGAGCTCGTAGAGCACCTCACCGTTGATCGAGACCTTGATGTGCGGTACGACCTTGCCGCGCCAGTTCTTGTCGACGACCTCGACCTCGTAGGTGAACCATGTATCCGGCGGGACGATCTGCTTGTAGACGTGGACGAACCCGTAGACCGAACCGGTGCGGATCGGGTCGCGGTGCGTGCTGTCGATCTGGGCTTCGTAGCCCTCGGAGAAGTTGCCGTTGGGCCTGGGGCAGCGGAAGTACATGCCCGAATTGCCGTGGTCGCTGATCTTGACCTCGGCCCGGAACTTGAAGTTCTTGTAATCCCCCTTGGGGCTGTAGAGCATCGACGCCTGCCCGGAGCCCACGATGGCCCCGTCCTCGACCACCCACTTGCTCTTGCCTTCTCCCCCGCCCTGAGTCCAGCCGCTCAAGGTCTGGCCGTCAAAGAGTGAAACCCATTCGCCCGCATGGGAGGAGGCCGGGGCCAGCACGCCCAGCGCGACGCCCACCAAGGCGAGGATGCAATGTCGGAGTCCCGTCATGTCGTAGTCCCTCTGCTCAACGCTTCTCGTGATCACGGACTTGGTCGCGGTCCACGCCAAGGCGTTGGGACCGGCCCCGACGCGCACCAGCCGTCGCGGGCACGATTTCTGAGGTCCCCGCTGAACGCCTCGCGGCATCCCGGACTCGGTCACAGTCTACGCGACGGCGCCGAGACCTGCCAGGGGCTTTCGCCCCGAACGACTTGCGGCGATGCGGACTCGAGCTTTCTTGCCGGAGTGGTAGGCGGATCCAACCTCCTCCGGGCTCCTTTCCGTCGCCCATGAGTCGATTGACGTCAGGGGTTGCGGTCTGGTAACTTTCGTGAAGGCCCGCAGGCGACGATCGCGATCATCGCCGGATCGTCGCCGCCCCGCCCGGAGAGGTGGCTGAGTGGTCGATAGCGACGGTTTGCTAAACCGTTAGACTGGGAAACTGGTCTCGGGGGTTCGAATCCCCCCCTCTCCGCTCCAGAGACCGTCAGACCGCGACAGGAAGCGTCAAACCCCCTGGGAACAGGGGGTTTCTCGTTGATACACGCCAGAGCATCCGATTGCGTCATCACGCCAGAAAGCGACACATCCCGACAGGAAGCGTCCCCTCCGGTGGGCAAATGGTGGGCAAGAGTTTGCTGATGGGTCGCCAGATCCACGCATGGAAGGATCGGTCGGTCCGGGCCGAATCCGTCCGCCGGATCGGGTTGGCCGGTTGCACGACGATCCCCGGGGCCGGGTCGGTCAGTCCCGGTCCCCAGCGCCGGGGGGGCAGCTCATCTCAGGTGGAGCTCGGGGGCCTCGATTCCCCCGAGGCGGTCGCTCCACAGCGGGGGGTTGAGCGGCCTGGGCGGTCGGGCCAGGGGGGCCGGGGGCCGGACGCGGACCCCTCCGGGAGGGACTCGACCGCGGCATCGCCCGGGCCGGGTCGGCATCGAGGGCGATGTAGCATGCAGGGCATCGGAGCATCACCAGCAAGTACGCGTTCACGGGCCGCGAGTGACAATGGTTCATCAGCGAAAAGGTCCGGCAGCATCGGAGTCGATCCAACTACCAGACGGCCAGAGGCAACACCGGAGAATGCGTCGGTTTCGTCGGACCGAAGCAAGTTAGAAATCAACTCGGGGCGACAAGACGGCTATTGAACTTTTTCTCGCCGAGGTTCGGGGCTGGGAAGCCGGTTTGCGGCGAGATTTCGTTTAGGGGAATTGTTTACCCGGCGTGAGCGTCTGCTCTACGAAGGTATCTCGATCGGCAGGCGCGACCATTCCTCGTGGTGATGCCGCCGCTCGACAGCCGGCCACGCGCATGCCAATCCGGCAAACACGCATACGGCCGCCTTGAAGGCCATGGCCGGTACTGTGTCCAGGATGGAGGTCAAATGGTCCCAGTTCATGGGCTGGCTGGGCCAATTGGCGCTGATGTAGATCGACATGAACAACAGGAATTGACACAAAGCCACAACAATCATCACATAACGCACCCCCGGTACTGCCCAGGCGGAAGTCAACGACTTTACCAAGCCAGGTCGGGGCGAGGCAGTGAGATGTCGGGCTCCACGCAGCGGTTTCTCCATCCAGTACATCGTTAACGCGATACTAAAGAACACCAAGGGCAAGACGCCTACATTGGAACAGACCGCTTTCAGCTCTTCGAGCGACCAACCGCGATCCCATCCCGCGGCAAACAAGACGGCACCGAAAACGACCAGACATACCGCCCCAAGCCCCGAGACAAATCTCAAGACACCCCAATTCATTGATTCTCCGGGCCGGCCTTCAAAGAATCGCGTGATGCCGTCACCTGCCGGCACCGATTCTTGAAGCTGGCTCGTCACTTCTGAGGGATTCCCGAACCGGAGAGCCGTTCGCTCCAGGGCAGTGTGCTCATCGTCGAGTCGCGAAAACTCCTCCTCGAACACTCCGATGACGTGGGCCAAAAGCTCCTCACGCATCTTGCGCTTGCAGGACACGCTAGCTCGAACGGGTCGGACGGCACGCTCGACGACGATCTTCAATCGGGTCAGGGTGGACTCGTTCATGCGGGTGCTCCCAGGATGCCCCCGAGAATGCGGACGAATTGCTGCCACTCGGCACGGCCAGTGGCGAGCTTGCGTTGCCCCTTCGTTGTCAGACGATAGATGCGCCGCCGAGCACCTCGCCGGCCGTGCGATTCAGACTCCCATTCCGCCTTCACTTCGCCGGCCTCTTCGAGCCGGTACAGGGCCGGATACAGCGATCCTTCCTTGAGCCGCAGCAGCCCGCAACCGGATTCATCCAGGCGGCGCAGAATCTCCAGGCCGTGAGCCTCACCCTGCTCGAGCGTGGAAAGGATCATCGTTTCGAGATGGCCACGCAATTTGTCGCCGTTGATCGCTTCCATGCTTTTATCATAGACAGACTAGGAATAACTGTCAATGGCGAAGGCGGTCAGGTTGCAAGAAAACGGCCTTCTGCCGTGAAGACAGCGTTGCTCGCTTCGGTCTGATCGACCGAAGCACCTTCGTCGGATGGCTCGCCGCGATCTTGCACACTTGTCACCGTTGACTCGTGAACGGGTACCCGACCAAGATCGCGACACCTGCAATCACACTCGACCTTTACGGTCCAAGCATGGTGCTACCTCACTGCTTTCGGGGAAAGAGATGGCGTGCCTTCGTCCGATCTGCGCCAGATGACGGGTTCGAAGGAAGGACGCCTTGGGATCGGACGCACATTGGCCGCGGCGGATCATCATATTACAAACATGCAAATCTTACGCCGTATTTCGTTTGCGCAGGTGGCCGGTTCCGGGCGCCTGAATTCCCTCGAGCGGGAGAAAGAAGACTGTTTGTGGATGCTGCTAGCCGACAAGCCGCTATTTGCGAGAGCTAATCCGTGTGAGCATCTGACTCAGTTCGACTTACACCGACCAGATGGCGGCCTTGCAAGCGTTCGGCTGGCTCCGCGAGCGGGTCGTGCAGATCCCTAGGAGGTTTCTGCCCAGGCATGAGAACTTTCATGATGCCTCGCTGGTCCCTCGTTCCCGACCGCTATCGGCTCCCGCAACACAGCCGAGCGCCGCTTGCGGCTCGCAAAAGCAGGCGAAGAGAGTGGCTTCCACCGCTTGGCTGGGCATCATCCGGCCTCCAGACCGATCTGCACTCCCGTGGCACTGCCTTTGCAGTAAGGAGCCATCCAAGAACAGCTTCCAACTTTGCCTCTGGCCTGGCTGCGTAGTCTGGTTTACGCTGCAACCGGCGGCTCCTGGCACGCGGCCGGCCGGTCCTGGGCCAGCAAGAAGGCTCCGGCCGCCGCCGTCCAGACTGAGTACGACAGCGGTGCCTCGGGGCCGAGCGCGGTCGTCATGGCGATGGCGAAGGTGAGAAGCAGGACTCCGCTGGCGAGTGCGGCCAGGCGAACGCGCACGCCGGCGAGGAGTGCAACGCCCAGCACGATCTCGGCCACGGTTGACGCCCAGCCTACAACCGCCACGAGCGTGGTCGACAGGTACGGGAGAATCGTTGCGGTATAATCCAGGAACTTGGCGAACCCGCCCCACGACACCCCCGGTGTGCCGAACGGCCCCCATAGTCCGAAACGGTCGGCCACCGCCGATGAGAATCCGGCGGCCAGCGCCATGCGCATGGCGACGGGGGCCGTGTTCGAGAGTCTCTTCTTCGATCGCATGATTCAATCCCCATTCGCCGCAGCGAGGAGCCCAAAGTCCGCCCTGCCAGGGCCCTGGTACACAAGCCCGACAAGGCACAGTTGACCCGAAGATCAGACGGAATCATCCGGAGCGAGAATCAGGACCCGGCCGCCACTCGCGCCCTGGTACCCGCCCGCCATCCGAACGGGGGCCGGGGCGTCGTCATTCCCCGGGCGAGGGGGCTCAATGCTTGGGCTTCTCCAGGATCACCAATTCCTTGGCGTCCCGCGGGTGTAGGATGACGGCGAGGAGCCGCGTATTCGCCGTCTTGCTCGGGTTCCGCGAGACGGAGTGCAGCGCCATGGTCGGCTCGTAGAACGTGTCGCCGACCTTCAGCTTCCGCAGCGGCTGGCCTTCGAGCTGGGCCTCGAACTCTCCCTCCAGCACGTACCCGAAGACCGCGCCGGGGTGGCGGTGCGGCGGGGTGAAGCCCCCCGGCCCGTACGAGACCTCGATCGCGGAGACCCGCGCCTCCTTGCCGTCGATCTTCTCGGAGACGTCCTGCTCCAGCAGCGACTTGACCTTCGCGGCAACCCCGTGCTTGTCGTGTTGGGCCAGCGCGAAGCCGGCGGCCCCCAACGCCGCCCCGAGGGCGATCGCGATCGCGGTGCGCATCAGTGGGCCTGCCTTTCCAGGAGGTGGTTGAACTGCCCCGGTTGGTAACCGCCGGGCAAGTCGCGAAAGCTGATCGCCATCCGGTTCCAGGCGTTGATCGCGGCGATCGCCATGGTTAGGTCCGCGAGTTCCTTGTCGTTGAACTGCTCGCGGACCTCTTCGAAGACCGCGTCGGGGACATGCCCTTCGGTCACCTTGGTCACCGCCTCGTCCAGGCAACGCCGCACGCTCGCGGTCGGTGTAGAAGGGGGCCTCGCGCCAGGCGTCGAGCAGGTAGAGCCGCTGCTCGGTCTCGCCAGCCGCGCGGGCGTCCTTTGAATGCATATCGATGCAGTAGGCGCAGCCGTTGATCTGCGAGGCCCGCAGCTTCACCAGGTGTAGGAGCCCGTGCTCCAGCCCGTAGCCGTGGAGGTAGACCTCCAGGCCGAACAGGGCCCTGACGGTGCCGGGGGACGCCTTCGTGTAATCGAGCCGGGGTTGCATCGCCATGACTCCCTGAATGGCAAAGGCCGTGCCGCAAATTGCTACCCGAATGGTACGCGGCGGTGGTACCGTTGAAAGGGCCACTCGCGCACTATGTCATGGGGCCACTTCAATGCCGAAGAACGACCGCGCCCTGCGGTTCGACCTGGACTCCCTCGTCCTCGACGTCGGGGCCCGCGAGCCGCTCCACCGGCAGCTCCGGGACCAGATTCGGCGGGCGATCCTGGAGGGGCGACTGCGCCCGGGGGAGCGGGTCCCCTCCAGGCGCGGGCTCGCCGGCTCGCTGGGGGTCGGGCGGAACACCGTCGCGTCGGCCTACGACCAGCTCACGTCGGAGGGCCACTTGGTGCCGTCGGTGGGTTCCGGCACGCGGGTCTCGCGGACATTCCCCGAGCGCCGCTGAACGCCCCGAGGCCGGGCCCGATCCCGCGCCGGCCGTCGGCGCCGGCGGCCCCTCGCGTTTGTCGGCCCGAGGCCGGGAGATCGCCGCATTCGGGCGCCTGCTGGGCCACGATGGCGGCCGGCCCGCGCCGTTCCGGCCGCACGTCCTCGCGCTCGACGCCTTCCCGCGCGAGGTCTGGGAGTGGCTGACCTCCCGTCGGCAGAAACGGCTGCCGCGCGACCTGTTCGCCCGGGTCGACTCGCTCGGCTATCGGCCCCTGCGCGAGGCCGTGGCCGGATACCTGGGGGCGTCGCGGGGTCCGCTGCACGGCCGACGACATCGTCATCACCGCCGGGGTGCAGCAGGGGATCGACCTGATCTCGCGGCTCCTGATCGACCCCGGCGAAAAGGTCTGGCTGGAGGAGCCGGGATACCTCGACGTGCGCCCGGCCATCGAGATGGCCGGGGCCGAGGTGATCTCCGTACCGCTGGACGCCGACGGCCTCGACGTCTCCGCCGCCGATCGCTCGCAGCCGCGCCTGCGCCTGGCCTACGTCAGCCCGAGCTGCCAGTGGCCGACCGGGATCACCATGCCCCTGGGTGCGCCGACTGGAGCTGCTCTCTGGGCCGACCGCTCCGGGGCGTGGGTCCTCGAAGACGACTACGCCGGCGAGTTCCGCTACGGAGGCCGCCCGCTGCCGGCCTTGCAGGGGCTCGATCGGTCCGGACGGGTCATCTCCACGGGGACCTTCAGCAAGGTCCTGTTCCCCTCCCTGCGGCTGGGCTACTTCGTCGCCCCCCCGGGACTCGCGGAGGCCTTCGGGGCCGCCCGCTGGCTGGCCGACCGGCACTCGCCCCCGCTGGAGCAGGCCGTCCTGGCCGACTTCATCGACGGCGGCCACTTCGCCCGGCACATCCGCCAGATGCGGACCCTGTACGCCGAGCGCCAGGGAGCCGTGGTCGACTCCGCGCATGCGGAGCTGTCGGGGGCCGTCGATATCCCCGCCGCCGAGGCCGGGATGCACCTCGTCGCCCGCGCCGTCGGGGCCTCCCAGGAGGCGATCATGGCCGCAGCGTCCGGGGTCGGGGTCGAATACCACCCCATCTCCAGGTACAGCGCCGCGACCCCCCCAGCCCCCGGCCTGATCCTCGGATACGCCGCCTACCCCCCCGAGTCCTCCCGTGCGCGATGCAGGCCTGGGCGCGGGCTCGGCGGGACCTGAATTGGTCACGCAACGCCTGTGGCCGCCCTCCCGCCAGCGCCGCGACCCGGAGAAATCATCACCTGAACCCCCGGGAACTTTCCTCTCCACATTCCGGAAAAGGTTCATCCGGTAACGGTGCCAGATAGCGGCTCTCCCGCACTTCCGATACTGCTGGCGAATTCCCGCCCGGGGTCGTTGGACGAGAAGCTGGGGAAGATGGGGCGTGCCGAGAAGCCGAATGTGTTATCCAGATGCCAGAAACGAATTCGCCAGCAGTATCACTTCCGATGATCCGGACCGTCGGCCGAGAAGGAGGTCCTTCGAGTTGCCGGGGGCTTCGCCGTGGGTCCGGGTCGGGAATCGCCCTCATCATCGGAATTCCATCTGTGGCAATGAGTTGCGCTTAAGCTAATGCCATTCGTGTCGTCAGACCGAAGTGCGCAAGAGGAACGAACGGTCCGTCGCTCGGCCGCGCGATTCCCAGGTTTACGGCATCGGCTCCGTCAGGGCGATGAAGTAAGGCCGCCGCAGACCAAGGGATGGTCGGCTATACGGCGCCGTTAACAGTCGCTGGGTGGCCCCACTGGCCACGCACAGATACAAACGCGGTTGCCCGCGCGGTCGGCGAGCGTCCAGTACGATGGTGCATGCGACTCGTCGACGATACGGCCGCCGGCAGCGACCGCCGCCTCGAGACGCTCCTTGACGTGCTCACTCGCGACAGACACGTCGATGTGCATCGCGTGGCGCAATGGCTTGGCCTGGTCGGCTCCTGCATCCAGACCGTCGATCCGTGTCCAAGGGGGTCCACCGCATTGTCGTCGGCCATCGGGGTGTAGCCGAGGACTGCCAAAACGGACGTCGATCGCGTGGCGTGTCGCCGCGATGGCCACCTGCATGGCCTGGACGGCCGCACGATCGGGGAGAGCACCGTGTTGCCGCGCAACTGCCGAAACGGTGCGGCGCAAGCGGGACGTGCCGTGGTCGAGATTCCAGATGTCGCGGCTCTGCCGGACGGTCACGCGAGTATCTGCGAGATAGCAGCACCCCTGCGCCCGCATCCCTGGTGCCTTCGCAACCGCCTCGGCGAAGCGCTTGCCTCGCCCAGCGAACCGACACGAAAGACAGCGGTCGCGCTGCCGTGCAACACGACCCAATCATCAACGTCCTCGGCGGCCAGGAAACCATGCCAACCCTCCTCGCTCATTCTCGTCCTCCAGGTCAAGCGGCGATAGGCCGTCGATCGGTCTGGCCCGTTCATCGCCCGCAGAACAGGAATTCGACCATGAATTGTCCGTACAATGTGCCAAGTGAGGGATGATATCGACAAAAGGATATGGTCCAACACATCGCCCGGCCAGCCAACCGCAACAATGGATGTGAGTCTGGACGGCCGGCGGGGACGGTGTCAAGGCCCATGCGCTGGTCCTCGGGGCCTCGCCGCTTGTCGTCTACGGTGGACCGCTTGCGCCGATCGATCTGGCTGCTTCGGCTGATTACCCAACGAGCTGATAGGGATGACACTGTTGCGGCGGCAAGTCAGGTCCGATGCAGAGCGAGGCGAGGTGGCGACTCCGCCGGAAGAACGCCA
This sequence comes from uncultured Planctomycetota bacterium, assembly GCA_963815795.1. GTDB lineage: Bacteria > Planctomycetota > Planctomycetia > Isosphaerales > Isosphaeraceae > JAKAUH01. Next base: position 2,210,224 of record CAWFIC010000019.1, read on the forward strand.
GGCCGCCCATTCAGACGGCAGCGTGTACGTGCGCTTTGGTGTGATCGACGAATGGCACGTAGCTTAAGCGCAAGTCGTTTATGGGAAAGGATTTGGACCTATAGTGGGCGGGTTCCCCGCGGACAGAATAAAAATGTGTTAACATTAACATTAGATGACCAAATGTGAAACATGGGGCTTCAAGTGGAGACCCCGAGAATCAAGCCCGAGGGCAGGAAAAGCCCCTGTTCGCAAGTCAAAGCCCTGTAGTGATTTGCGCCGTAAGCTAGTGCCATTCGTGTGATCGACCGAAGCGTCGACGTCGCCTTGCGCGTTGGTCGGATCGACAGAAGTGACCGTTTGTCTCCGTTCATCGACTCTCACAACGCCTTGTGCCCGTGCCCAGGTGTTATGCTGAAGCGAAGAACTTCCCGATCGGCATCGTGTGCCGTGGAGCTGGGCGATCGGCTGATCAACCAGCGCGGCCCAGAGGTCGTTCGATGTGGTCGTCAGCCGTCGGTAAGCCCGGCCTTTCGCGTCGATCGCGGAATTGGGGCTTCAGGTGAACGGCCGACCATACCCCGAAGGGAACGGCGCTGTGGCCAGCGCCTAGGTTCGATGGACGAGGAACCACGGGCAGCGCGTGTTCTCCAAGGAGCCAGCGATGTGAAGTGATCCGTCCGACGCGCCCAGGGCGTGGCGTCGTCGATCCGCCGAGGTGCCGGCACCCGTGCGAACGAACACAGTGAAAGCAGCTGTCGTGAACTGCTGGGATATCCGTCTTGCCCGCCCTTGCGCGGATCCGCCGGCTCATCGGTCGGCTCGTCGGTTGCAGGCTCATCACGGCCCCAGGCCCTGATCCAGCGCCGCCAGCGGCTGACCGACAAGCTTCGACTGAGCGCGCTGGTTATCCTGTCGCGGCCCGCACCGCAGCCTGCACCGGGCGACTCGGCGGTGGCCTTGCCCACGACGACAGCCTTCACCGGGATCGTCTGTGCCCCGGAACCGAGCGGTGACACGGCGCCACGCCACATCCGGTGCTCAACGTTACTCGCACTCCCCTGCATGCCGAGCGGTTTGGTTATATGGCCGGGCAACCTGAACCTTGCCCAGCCGCCACGGGTGGCTCCGGCTTCACGATCGAAATCGGCTCTGATTTCGTGATCGGTCCCAGCCGATGGCTTCTCTCATGTGGAACGCCAAGGCGGGCGGCCATCGGCTCGGGCGGCCACGCTGATTCATGGGCTTGCGGCGTGGCATGCATTCATTCCCCATGAGGGAACGGTTGAGGATAATCCGTCCACTCAGAGCTTGTGAAAGAATCCCCGACTATCTCAAAAGGTATTGACACATCAGGATTCTGCCGCTAGAACTGTCCCATGAACACACCCCGCGATCCCGATCGCGTGGCGCGATGAGGCCTGCTCTTCGAGACGGCGGCTGGTGACGACGAGGCCCCGCAACCCGCCGAGCCACCGGCCTCCTTGGGCTGCCTCGGCTCCGCACCGCCAATCGCCACCAGGTCGTCTTCCGTGCCATCGCACTCGACTGGCTGATCCCGCCCGATCACCTCGTCCGCGACCGTCTGGGATATGTCGAGAGATCAAACTGAGAGCCTGTGAAAGTTCGGATTCCAGGCCCCTGATTCCGACTTCCGAAGGACGCAAGTTATTAAATCACGATTATTTACGTCCATTCGGAATTTGGCCCGTCGGCTCCGATCGGATGGATTGTCGCGGCCCAGTCCCTCTCCGCGAGCCCGGCCTCAAGCGACCGAGGATTCCAGGTTCTCCATCGACCTGGATTCGAGCCGGGCGCCGATCCGCTGCCGCACCGCCAGGAGCCAGGGACCGATCCCGGTCGCCCGCGTCCCGGGCAACTCCTGGAGCAGGCGGTAGACGCGCCCGTGGAGCCCGATCAGCTCGCCGAGCGTGCAGTCCGGGCGGCCCAAGACCTCGCGGGCGTCGAGCGCGAACCGTCGGACGCTCCGGGCGAACTCGTCGGTATCCGTATCGCCGGGCTGGACCCGGCTCTCGTCGGCCTCAAGGACTCCGCGCGACATGGTACGTCCCCCTCCCCGCCTGATGACCATCCGACACGACTCCTACATAAGTAAGTGGCCCGACGGGGGGAATTTGATCCAAGAAATCCGAAGAAATTCGTCGGAAGACGGCTGGGATGTGGGTTCATCGACGGATGGAGGCGTTGACGGCCGCTGAGTCAGCGGCCTGAGTCAGCGACGCGTCGCGATTGCGTGTGATGGGCTCGGGTGTCCACTTCGACGGGCGGCTACACCGGTCCTTGGGCTCTAGTCGCGGCATCGGTCGTCCCCGTTTGGAGGGTTTTGAGGGTTTCAAGCACTTTCCGAAGATGGGACTGTTCCATCGTATGGAGGAGTCTCGCCTTCGCGGCACCCACCACCACAAAGACGCGAACCTTGACACCTTAATGCCGCACCACAAGCATGGGGATCGGAGTTTCGGGGCGAGGCCCCATCACAGCCTCCTCCGGAAGACCGCACGCACCGAGGCTCGCCCTCCGGAGGGCATCCCTGGCCTCGTCGCCGGGGCGCGGCACGCCGTCGGGTCAGCCGACCCTTCACCGTCCCTCGGGGCATCCCGTCCCGGACCGAAAAGTGATTGGAGACACGATTGCAAGCACGCTTTCTCCCGTCGGACCCTCATCGACCGCCAAAAACTGGCCGTGAGGCGCCGTGAGGCGCCGAGTTGTGAAGATGGGGCGGTTGCGCCGGCCCGTCGGGTGGGGGCGCCGGGGGTCGGCGGGACCCGGGCGACGGGGCCGAATCTCGGGCCTCATCTCCGTGGCCTGTCACTGAGTGAGTGCCACTCGTGGGAAATGCGGATGGGAATTCGGGAAGGCGAGACGCCGTCCGAGCCTCGGGCCGGAATCGGCTCGCACGGAGGCTCGCCCTCCCGGGGGAGTTCCGGGCCTTTCCTCCGCGGCGCGGTACTTAGGGTCGCCGGATCGACTCGTTGACCAACCGGTGCAACTCGTCGCGAAGCTTGAGCTGGCCCGACGGGTAGATCTGGGTCATCATGATGCCGATGACCTGGTCCTCCGGGTTCACCCAGAAGTCGGTGTAGTAGATCCCGCCCCAACTGAAGGTGCCGACCGGGTCTTTCTTGCCGTCGGCGTTCGGCTGCGTGATCACGCCGAAGCCGTAACCAAATGCGAACCCATGCACCGGAATCCAGAGCGGTAACGCACCGGTCTGGTTGCGGGTCATCGCGTCCACGGTCTCGGGACGGAGGACGCGGGCGCCGTCCAGCTCGCCGCGGTTGAGCAGCATCTGGAGGAACCGGGCGTAATCGCCGGCCGTCGAGAGCAACCCCGCGCCGCCCGAACAGTAACCCGGCCGCTGCCGGTAGGGTGTTGTTGGCGAGTAGAGCAGAGCCCCGTTCATTGTCGTCCCGTCGGCGGCCCGCTTGATCCGTCCGTCGGGACCCGGTTCGTAGAGCGCGGTCAGCCGGTCGCGCTCGGCCTCGGGGAGGAGGAAATAGGTCCCGGTCATCTTCAACGGTCGGAAGATCCGCTGCGAGAGGAATTCACCGAGTGGCTGGCCCGAAACGACCTCAACCAGCCGGCCGAGGACGTCGGTGTTGAGGCCGTATTCCCAGGCGGTCCCGGGCTGATGATGCAGGGGCAGCGTGGCGATCCGACGCACATTCTCGGCTAGCGAGACATCGCTGGGCACCAGACCGTCGCAGATCCCGGCCTCGGCGTAGAGCCGGCCGACGTACGGCCGGGCGGTAAACCGGTAGCAAATGCCCGAGGTGTGCATGAGCAGGTCCCGCACCGTGATCGGCCGGTAGGCCTGGACCAGCTCGTAGTCCTCGCTCGGACTGCCCGGTGACGGGCCGCCAGACCCTCGCTTGCGCGGCATGGCGACCTTCATGAACTTGAACTCGGGCAGGTATTTCGCGATCGGGTCGGAGAGGTCGAGGCGACCCTCGTCGGACAGGATCATCGCGGCGACACTGGTGACCGGTTTGGTCATCGACGCGATCCGGAAGATCGACTCGGGCGACATCGCCGTTCCGGCCTCGACGTCCTGCTTACCGATCGCTTCGAGATACGCCACCTTGCCGTGGCGCGCGACCAGCAGGACGGCCCCGGCGATCTCCTTCTTGTCAACCGCCTGGCGGAACAGGGCGCCCGCTTGATCGAGCTTGACCGCATCGAGGCCGACCTGGTCGGGCTGGGCGCGAGGGAGCTCTCCGGCGCGATGGGCGGGCCGTGGGAAGATTCCCGATCAGCAGCGCAAACGTCGCGGCGAGAAAGAGGCGTCGCATGGGGCATCTCCTGGATCGGAGGGATGGTTCATGTCCCCGAAATGAGGATCATCCGGGCGATGCCCCTCATTGTGCCGTCCCGCCGGGTGAAGGCAAGACGGTGGATCGGCCGGGTGTCCGATCACACATCGTCCGACGACTCGAGTCTCGCTACGACCGCGCGGATCAGGATGGCGGAGAACCTGGCTCGACTCCCGCGGGTGGAGGCCGGTGAATCACCGGATTGTCCCACGACAGTCAAGGGAGAGGAGGATCGTCGCCCCCGGCGCGATCACCCGGTCGACTGGCCGGGACGTTCCGTCACGAGCTTCCGCAAGGCTCTCTTGTCGATCTTGCCGACGCCGGTCTTGGGCAGCGACTCGACGAAGTGGATGTCTTCAGGCGCCGGCAGTTGCCACTTGGCGAACTTGCGGGCGAGCAGGTCGATGATTTCCTGGGGCTCCGCCCGATGGTTTGGGTCGTTGCGACGGACCACCAGGACGACGGGGATCTCGTCGCAGACCAGGTCCGGCCGCCCGACGACGGCGGCTTCCAGTACGCCCGGATGGCCGCAGACCGCGTTCTCCATGTCGACGCTCGAGATCCACTCGCCCTTGCGCTTGATCAGGTCCTTCTTGCGATCGGTGAGCTGCACGTAGCCATATCGGTCGATGCAGGCCACGTCGCCGGTGCGGAACCAGCCGTCGGTGGTGAACGCGGCGTTGGCCTCGGGGTTGTTGTAGTAGTTCGACGCGACCCACGGCCCGCGCACGGCCAACTCGCCGACTTGCTTGCCGTCCCAGGGCAGGTCCTCGCCGGCGGCGCCGAGGATGCGCGCCTCGACGCCAGCGACCGGGATTCCCTGCTTGAGCCGGACGTCGATCTGCCGCTGCTCCGGCCAGCTTTCCATTTCGCGCTTGAGCCGCGAGACGGTGCCCAGCGGCGAGGTCTCGGTCATGCCCCAGGCGCACAGCACCCGGATGCCGAAGTCGCGCTGGAAGTTCTCCAGCATCGCCCGGGGGGCCGCCGAGCCGCCCACGAGCAAGGTGTGCAGGCTCGAGAGGTCGTAGGCCTTCTCCTTCAAGTGCTGGTAGAGCAAGGTCCAGATCGTCGGCACGCCGGCGGCGCAGGTCACGCGCTCGGCTTGCATCAGCTCGGCAAGCGGCTGTCCGATGAGCCCCGAGCCCGGGAAGACCTGCTTCGAGCCCGCCATGGTGCAGGAATACGGCATCCCCCAGGCGTTGACGTGGAACATCGGCACGGCCGGCAGCGAGACCTCCTTCTCGCTACAGGCGCCGGCGTTGACCATGCAGCCGGCCATCGCGTGCAGGAACGTCGAGCGGTGGCTGTAGACCACGCCCTTGGGATCGCCGGTCGTCGCCGAGGTGTAGCACATTCCGGCGGCCATGTTCTCGTCGAGCGCCGGGTACTCGGCCCGCTCCGAGGCCGAGGCCAGGAGGTCCTCGTAGTCCAGCGCGGGACTCGGCAGGGCGGGCGGCGCCGGGCACCGGTCATCCATCACCACGTAACGCTCGACGCCCGGCAGCTCCGGCTGGAGCGCCGCGACCAGCGCGCCGACCGACCGGTCAACGAAGATCAGGCGATCCTGGGCGTGGTTGATGATGTAGAGCAGGTGTTCGCGCGACAGCCGGAAATTGATCGTGTGCAGCACGGCGCCGATCGACGGCACGGCGAAGTACAGCTCGAGGTGCCGGTGGCTGTTCCAGGCGAGGGTCGCCACTCGATCTCCCTGGCGGATGCCCAGCTCGCGGAGGACGTTCATGAGCCGATGGACCCGAGGCTCCAGCTCGCCATAACTCAAGCGGTGCAGCGTGCCGTCGGCCCATCGACTGACGATCTCCTTTTCGGAGTAGAACTGCCCCGCTCGCCGCAGGATGCTGGGGACGAGCAACGGCCAATCCATCATGAGCCCGTTCATCGCTCACCTCTGCCTTACCGATCCATGGGATTCTGGCCAGCCGGCCGACACGACGAGCCCTATCATACGGCCAGTCGCTGGCGAGAAGAATCGGAAAAAGCAGTGATGAGCGATTGCAGCGTGGCGATGGTCGGACGTGTGATCCGACGGCGCGATCAATCCTTGCGGGGTAATTCACGCAAACGGAGGCTCTGCAAGTCCCACAGCTTGACCTCGCCCGGGCCATTGGCCCATCCGCCCGCGGTAACGAGGGTCCTGCCGTCAGGGGCAAACGCGAGGCAGGTCACGGTGTCGCCGGTGCCCCTTCAGGTCGGCGAGGACCTTGCCCGTGGAGACGTCCCAGAGCTTGACCTCGCCCTCATGGGCGCCTCCGGCGGACGCGAGGATGCGGCCGTCGGGCGAGAAAGCCGGTTCATCCGGAAGAAGCGCGCGCGGGGCTTGAAAAACGTGGACATGCTGACTCCACTTGGAGTTGTGTCAACGGACTCCAAAACGGGAGGTCAGCATGTCCACCAGCCTGTTGTATCACGCATTCGGTATCCGCGGCGACGAGTATGTCCGCACCGACTATCAGGGCGGCGCGACGATCTTCACCATCCAGCAGGATCCCGACGACTGTCGCTGCTCGGCCTGCGGCTCCCGCGAGGTCATCTCCCGCGGTCACGCCGAGCGGCAATTCACCGCCCTGCCCATCGGCCGCCGCAAGACGACCGTGGTCCTGCCGATCCCGCGCGTCGAATGTCGAGCCTGTGGGGCGGTGCGTCAGGTCAAGGTCCCCTTCGCCGACCCCAGGCGGAGCTACACCAAGTCCTTCGAGCGGTACGTGCTGGAGCTGTCGCGCCGCATGACCATCCGCGACGTCGCCCATCACCTCGATGTCGGCTGGGATCCGGTCAAGGACATCCAGAAACGCGACCTGTCGCGGCGCTATGCCAAGCCCAAACTCAAGCACCTCAACGCCCTCGCCATCGACGAGATCGCCGTGGCCAGCGGGCACCGCTACCTGACGGTGGTCCTGGACCTGGACAGCGGCGCCGTGGTCTTCGTCGGCGACGGCAAGGGCGCCGACGCGCTGAAGCCCTTCTGGAAGCGGTTGCGGCCCAGCAAGGCCCAGATCGAGGCGGTGGCCATGGACAGGTCGGGGGCCTACCAGGCGGCGGTGCGGGCCCATCTGCCCAAGGCCGTGATCGTCTTCGACCGCTTCCACGTCGTCAAGCTGTTCAACGACAAGCTCTCGGACCTGCGGCGGGCGCTGTACCGCGAGGCGACCGACGTGCAGCACAAGGACGTGCTCAAGGGGACGCGGTGGCTGCTGCTGAAGAACGCCGCCAACCTCGACCCGAAGACGGATGAGAAGAGCCGGCTGAAGGAGGCCTTGAAGCTCAACGAGCCGCTGGCGACGGCCTCCTACCTGAAGGAGGATCTGCGGCGGTTCTGGGAGCAGCCGGGGAAGCGATTCGCCACGACCTTCCTGGACGGTTGGATTCGCCGAGCGGAGGCGTCGGGGATCCGGATCCTGCAGCAGATGGCCAAGACGCTGGCGGCGCACCGCTCGGGCCTGCTGGCGTACTACGACGTGATGATCTCGAGCGGCCCGCTGGAGGGGACGAACAACAAGATCAAGACGATGAAGCGGCAGGCGTACGGGTTCCGGGATCGGGAATCCTTCAAATTGAAGATCCTGGCGATCCATGAGACGAAGTAGGCCCTGGTCGGGTGAAATCATCGGCGCGTGAGTACACAACGACTTGCGTCGGCGTCAAATTCGCGCATGCTACTTCCGGATGAACCAGAAAGCCAGGGTCAGGATCGTGTGGCGGCTGCTCATCATCGTTCGACCTCCCTTCTCTTCCTGCCTGGCGGGGTACAGCCCGATCCATCGCTGCTTCTGGTCGATGGAGTGGAAGAGGTCCTCGTGGATGAACTGGGGCTCTTCGTGCGTCGGTGTCATGGGGAATGCCACGGATTTGCCGTCAGGAGCGAGCGCCAGGCAATTGGCGGGGCTATGCAGGGACGCGATCGGCGCTCGAGCTTCCTGGCCGGTCTGCGTATTCCAGAATCGAATGGTCCCGTCATATCCGGCGAAGACCAACGTCCGGCCATCGGGCGCGAACGCCAGGGAGTGAGTTAGGACGTCATGCCCCTTGTACACGGCCCGCTGATCGCCGGTTGTCAGGTCGAACAATAGGATCAGACCATCCTGGTCCGTCGCGGCGAGCGCCTTGCAATCGGGCGAGAAGGCCAGGGCCGACGCCTTGACCATCCAGCGGAAACGAGGTTTTCCCCCGCCGACCTCGAGATAATCGGCCAGGTCCCACATCTTGACATACTCATTGCCCTCACCGCGATTTTCGACACACGCCGCGACGGTCTTGCGATCCGGCGAGAAGACCGCATTTCTCACTCGGGCCTGAGTTTCGAGGAATCCCGCCCGGACACCTCTCCGCGACCAGGCCGTCAGTGACCCGTCCCGACACACGAGGGCAAGGTCCCCGATGGTCGTTGAGTAGGCGACGGCGCGGACCGCGCCGTTGGGATACTCGAAGGCCGCCGACTGATCGCGCACCGGGGATACCTCCAGGAGCTGTGCGAACGAATCGGGGTGTGCGGGCGCCGGGATCGAAGCCGCTGCGCGACCCCGGGGCTCGTCCGAAGCCGGCGGAACTCCGGGGATTGCCAGTGGCGCCGGGCGCTCCGATGCGAAGGGATCCACGGGCGCGGGCGATGGGTTCGGAGCCGCCGGGGGACGCCGGGGCCCATCCGGAGCCGGCGGAGCTTCGGGGGTTGGCGGCTCGCCACCCGGCGCCGCGGGGAGCGACGGGGCCTCCGGCGCGGCGGCGGGGACCGCTTCAGGGCTCGGAGGGGCACTCGGTGCCGCGGGACGCGACGGGAGCCGACGGGGAGCGGCCGCAGCCGGTGGAACCCTACCCGGAATCGCAGCACCCGGCGGCTCCGCTGCCGGAGCGCCATTGGCGGCGCTTGCCGTTTGCATGCGGGCCAACTGGTCCTCCAGGTTCCGGATTCGATCCTGGAGCTGGCGAGGGTCCACCTCCGGGACGGGCTGGAGCCTTCCACCCGCGGCCGCCCTCGGGGCGATAGGCTGGCCGGTCCGCAGACGGGCCGGGACATCGGGATGAGGCCCTTCCTGCTGCCCCGCCGCAGAACCACCCTCCTGGCTGATCGAGACGGTTTCTTTACCGCCCCGCTCGATTCTGACGATCTTGTCGAGCACCGGCCGGCCATCGTGCGTCGCGACGACCTGGTGCTTGCCCGGGTGGTATCGGAACTCCTGGGGCCCCGTGCCGATGATGACGACCTCGCTGCCGTCAACCCGCACCTTGACCTCGGGGTCGTCCACGTCGATGACCAGCGTCCCATCGGGCGTCTTGATGCGGAAGACGGTGCCCAGGAACGCACGGACCTGTGTCAGCCCGCCGGCCTCCACGCCCCCGACGCCGAGGGCGACGACGAGGATGCCCGCGGCGATCGGCCACCCGGCGCTCGACCGAGCGGCCGGGTGCGTGACCGGGGACAGAGGCTTATCGTCCGGCCGGCGGAGTTGGGCCAGGCGGGTTTCCAGCTCTTCGGCCAGCTCGGTCGCCGAGGCAAACCGACCCGAGGGGTCCTTGGCGTGTAGCTTCAAGATGATCGCCGCCAGCCACGAGGGGACGTCGGGATTGATCTCGCGGAGCGGGCGAGGCTGCTCGTCGCAGACGCGCCGGATCACGGCGACCGTCGTCTCGGCGCGGAAGGGCGGCCGCCCGGCGCACATCGCGTACATCACGCTGCCCAGGCTGAAGAGGTCGGCGCGGTGATCGATCCCCTCGCCCTGCGCCTGCTCGGGCGCCATGTACTGGGGCGTGCCGGCCAGGACGCCGCTCTGGGTCAGGCTGGCGTCGTCGGCCGCGCGGGCCAGGCCGAAGTCGGTGATCTTGACCCGCTCCAGTCCGTCCTCCAGCAGGATGTTCGACGGCTTGACGTCGCGGTGCACCAGGCCGTGCGCGTGGGCGGCGGCCAGGCCGGAAGCCGTCTGGAGGCCGATCCGCAGGACTTCCTCGAGGTCCAGCGGTCCTTCCTGGTTGATCCGGTCCTGAAGCGAGCGGCCGGGCACGTATTGCATCACCAGGTACGGCAGGCCGCGCCAGATGCTCACTCCGTGGATCGCCACGACGTGCTCGTGCACGACCGCGGCGGCGGCCCGCGCCTCGCGGGCGAAGCGGTGTCGGGCCGCCCCGCTGGCCGCCAGCGCGGGCGAGAGCACCTTGAGCGCGACCAGGCGATCCAGCGAGGGGTCGAACGCCTTGAACACGATCCCCATCCCACCGCGGCCCAGGACGCCGAGGACCTCGTATCCGGCCATCCGTCCCAGCGACTGGGGATCGTCGGAGGGTGCCAGGAAGTCGAGCCAGATGTCGCCGCCGGGCTCCGGGGCTTCGGTCCGGCGCGGCCCGGGTCCTCCCTCATGACCGGGCCCATCGTCCCCGGCCGGGCCGATCGGCGGCGGCTCCAGGTCGCGCGGCACGAACTTCCGCGCGTCGTCCCACCAGCGGGGCTCGCCGGCGAGCTGCTCGAGGGCATCGCGGCAAGCTTTGCACGTCTCGAGGTGCGACTCCAGCCGCCCCTTCTCGGGGCCGGGCAGTCCCTCTTCCAGCAGCAGCCTCAGCCGGGACGACTCCACCTCGCCACAGGTTCGACTCATCGGCTATCCCCCGCTTCGAGTCCCGGCTCGCCCTCGATCTCGAGGACCTTTCGGCGCAGCCGGGCCATGACCTGACTCTTGTAGTGATAAACCGTCCCGATCGTCGTACCCACCGTCTCGGCGACCTCCCGAGAGTTCTTGCCCTCGACCCCGGCCAGCCAGAAGACCCGCCAGGCCAGATCCGACACCTCGTCTCGGACCCGCTCCGCAGCCCAGGCGAACGCCCGGCGGCGGTATTCGGACTCGAACAGGGCGGTCTCCTCGGGCGACGGCGCCGGCCGTTCGTCCAGCATCCGCTGCACATCGGTGTCGCCGGCCCCCGGGGGATGTCGCCGCCGCGCGGCCAGCGCGTCGAGGATCTGGTTCCGCGCGATCCGCGAAAGCCAGCCGCGGAACGAGCCCTTGGACGGATCCGGGTCGTAGCGGTCGATCGCCCGCGACACCGCCCCGAAGACCTCCTGCACCATGTCGGCGGCGTCGGCCGCCTGCAGGCCCTTCCGGCGCACCAATCCCTCAATCAACGGTGTGTAGATCTCGACGAACTCGCTCCAAGCGCCATCGTCTCCTCGATCGCGGAGGCGGACCAACAGGCTGGGGTGCGTCGCCGGCGAGTCATCCATCGACACCCCCTGAATTTCCCCCGTCCGGATCACCCCGCCCAGAACAAGCGTGGGGCCCGTACCGGCCGAATTCCGGTCCGTGCTCGTTGCTACCCGACAGGATACACCCGCGCCACCGGATTCTCTGAGTGAGCCCACACAGGATTTTTCTTCGCGCGGTGTCCTCAATCCCACCCGTCCATGCAATCATCTCGAATCGACCGCATCACGGAAGTCGCTTCGCGCTAAGCTGGGGTGAGCGTCTTACGAGTGGGTAAACGGCTACGCGGCGACCCGGCGGTTGGCCCAGAACGCATCCCATTGTCCCTGCTCACTCAAGAGCAGGGCTCGCAGATGGCCGACCGCATCGGCCCCCTCGTGGCCCCACCGCATCCCCGAGCCCTTCATTCGCCGGCCGATGACCGTCTTACACGCCGCCTCCACCGGGCCCGAGCCGATCTGCCACCCCTTGGCCCGATAGCTCGGATAGTCCATCCGATGGCACTGGTTGCGGAAGTAGGTCACCACCCCCTCCCATGCCGGCCGCGCCCGGGGATTCCCGGCGAGGTCCAGGCCCTCCAGCCAGGCCAGGATCGCCGGTCCGCCCTCGTGCTTCAGCCGGTGCGACCACGCCGCGTGGGCCGCCTCGGCCGCCGCCGCGTCACCCGGGTGCCAGGCCTTGGCGAAGTCCCCCAGGTGCTCACTGGCGTGGTAGAAGTCCAGGATCACCACATCGAGCCGGCCGAAGTGGAGCTGCAGCAGGTCCTCCAGCCCCGCGCCGCCGTCACACACGGCGATCCATCGCTGGGCGCCGCCCATCCCCACCCGGCCGGCCGTGTGGCGCAACGGCTCGGCCACGGCCTCTTGGCCCTCGAGGCTGGCCACATACCGCGCCTGCCAGGCGGGCCGCCGCCCCTCGGGATCGGCCCACTGGCGGCGCTCCGCGGGGACCGGGTTGTAGACCATCCCCACCGCGACCATCTCCCCTTCGGCGGCCGCCCCGCCCGGGCCCTGCTTGGCGAGGCCCGTCAGGTCGATCGAAACGTAGGCGCAGGTCATCCCCTCGGCGTCCTTGTGCCAGTCCCAGGCCCGGGTCTCACCGAAGGCGACCTTCGCCTCCACGGCCCGGCCCAGCTCGCCGCCGATCGCCTCGGTGGCCCGCTCCACGGTCGATTCGGCCAGCGACAACCCGCTCATCTTGGGCAGGATCACCTCGGCGGCCAGCGCGAAGCTGTCCAGGGTCCCGGCCAGGGTGGTCAACTCGGCGGCGCCGGCGGTCAGGTCGCTCTGATCCAGGCCGAAGGCGGCGTCGCCGGGACAGTGGCCGTGATGGCAGTGGGGGCAGTGGTAATAGCCCCGCTCGATGGTCAGGGGGCCCAACGCCGAGAGGAGGCCCTTTTTCCGATAACCCTTGAAGCGGGTGTCCTGGTGGCAGTGGGGGCAGGTCAGGCTGGAGCCTCGGTACCCCCTTTTTTCCGCTGCTCGGCAGCGGTCTGGAGGGCCTTGGCTCCCAGGCGATGGACCAGGTCGCGGACCTGGAACTCGGTGGCGCCGAAGAGTTGATGGTCGGGCTTGATGGCGAGCAACTCGGCGATCGCGCGAAGGTCGTGTTCGGAGGCGGCCTTGAGCGACTCGAACAACTGCTCGGCGCGGCGGGCCTGCTCCTCGGGGAGATGGGCGAACGACATGGTGGGGACCCTCCGTGAACAAAGGACTAGTGAATCGGGGATGACGCATCCAAGACCTCTGTTCTACGAGATTTTCCACCCACTTTCGAGACGCCCACCCGCTAAGCTGAGTCGTCACGCAGCCTCATTGTCATCGCCGGGTTTCGCCGTTACACTCGTGCTTGGGTTCAGCAAATCGGCCAGGCTGCCGATCCTTGACAATGGAGTCGCGGGCCCACGTCGCTGCGCGGGGATTTCTTTGTCCCGCACCTTCAACGCACTGATCTTGTCGACCGCTGTCCTGGACGACGAAGCGCGGCGCCGGAGGCCATCATCCCAGGAGGTATCCCTCATGACGAAGAAAGACCCGGTCCGCTGAGGAATCCTGGCCGTCCTCCTTGCCACGATGTGCGCGCTGGCAACGCCGGCGGCGCTGGCCGGTCCGACCGTGTACGTGACCGGTTTCGGTAACGAGTTCGGCATGTTCGATCTGGCCACGGGCTCATTCAGCCAGATCGCCACGCTGGCGCTGCCCACCGGCGATCTCATGTACGGGATGGGGTACGGGGCCGACCGGTATCTGTACGGCGTGGACTTTCGCACCAAGCCGGAGTTGGCCTCGGAGCTGATCCGGGGCGTCGGGCCGAGGATCCGCCCTGGCTGGGTGACGTTCGACGAGGGTTACGGTAAGGACCCCGAATTCCTCGGTGGCCTGGAGGAGCTGGGCGAGCGCTATATCGGCGCGGTCCCCAAGACGTGCCGCGGCTGGTTGCGTCGCCCCGAGGTGGACGAGCCACGAGCGGGGCGGCGGGGCGGCCGACCCCGGAGCAAGCCGCGGGTCGCACCGGGCCAACCGGAGCCGTAGACCGCCGAGACGATCGCGGCCGCGTTGCCGGCCGGCGACTGGAAGCGGCTGCAGTTCCGCGAGGGGACCAAGGGGATTCAAGTGGCGCACTTCGCCGCGGTCCGATTCGTGGTGGAACGCGACGACCTGCCGGGGCCGGAGTTGTGGCTGGTGATCGAGCGGAGTTGTGTTGCGCAGATCCGCCCAGGGTCCAGCCCCGGCCGATCGAATCGGACGAGCCGTTGACTGCCACGAAGGCCAGGCCGCTCGTCGTGCCCTCGACGACGTTGCCGTCCGGCAAGTCGGCCTGGATGTCGACCTTGAACGGTTAGGAGCCCGTCGAGGTCACCGCAGACGCCACCTCGACGCTCAGCAGATACTCGTCTCCCGGGCTGTGGCCGGTCGTCTGGAAGATCACGGGCGCCTGCGTCGTGCCATTCCACGTGAGCGTGACCTGGATCCGCGTCGGCACCGGCACGTTGGCGTCGGTCTGAAACGTCGTCTGGATGATCGGCTGGACGTCAACTGTGTCGGAGTTGTAGGCCAGCGAAAGGTCGCTGCTGAGGGCGGAGCTGGAGTCCTGGGGACCGGAACAACAGCAGTTCTCGCACGTCGGGGCCGGGTCCAGCGAGACCGACGTGTATGTATCGCCGACGAGCATGTACAACGCGCCCGGGTCGAGCGTGAGTACCTGGGTATTGGAGAGCCAGGCGAACGTGGCGAGCTGGCCCGCGCTAGACTCGGTCAACCAGATGGCGTTGTTGGGACCCGCAGCGATGCCCAGCGGCGTGGAGGTCGGTGTCGGCAACGTGTAGGTAGTGAGCGACGCCAGCGGTGCTTCTGCACTGATCCGGCCCAGGAGGTTCGTCCCCGACTCGGTGACCCAGAGGTTGCCGTCGGGGCCCGTCACGATGCCCTTCGGCGCCGAGGCGCTGGAGCTCAGCGCAAACTCCGTGATCGCGCCGGACGTCGTGATCCGGCCGATCTTGCCGGCGTTGGACTCGATGAACCAGAGGATCCCCCATCGGGGCCCGGTGTGATTCACCACGGGACCGACAGCGAGGTGGGGATGCCGAAGGACGTGATGCCGACACCATTGAGGCCGACCCGAGCGACCTGGTTGGTCCCCGAGTCGGTGACCCAGAGGTTGCCGTCCGATCCGGGCACGAGGTCCTCCGGACGGGTCCCCTTTCCGAGTGAGATCGACGTGACCGACGACGAGCCGCCCGGGACAATCTCCCCGAGCGCGTTGACGCCGTACTGCGCGAACCAGATGGCGCCGCTGGGCGCGGCCGTGATCCCCTGTGGCAAGGCGCCTGACGTCAGCGCGTAATGGGCGAGCAGGCTACCTCCGGTGGAGATCTCATCCACCGTGGGGTTCGAGCCGTCCACCGTCACCCGCAGGTTTCCAGCGGCATCCGAAGTGATGCCGTACGGGTTCCCAGAGACGGGGACGGTCTTGGCGATCAGCCCATCGGGCCTGAATGCGACCAGATCGCTGTTCGCGTATTCGGTCACCCAGAGATTACGGTCGGCCCCCGGCACGGCGCCGACCGAGTTCGACGTGCCCGCCGTCGTCGCGTACTCGACGATCCCGTTGCTGACGGTGAACAGCCCTCGCGGCTCGAGGTGACCGACTTCCAGGTGGATCTTGGGCCGCCTGCGGCGCGGCCCGTCAGGACGTCGACGGCGCCAGGACGAAAGGGGAGTTTCCAGTTCATGGAACACCTCGACGTTGTCTCCGCCGGGAGGCCGGACGCTCCCGCATACGGAAGAAGGGTACGAAGCTCTAGATGGGACCCGTGGCGCAACCGCTTACGCAAGAGAGGCTCGCGTCGAACGACCGCACCTCGGCAGTCGCGGGACCGAAACGCTTGTCGATCTCGTCTCCTTCGCGATGTTGAAAACCCCTCAGGCCGAAGGC
Organism: uncultured Planctomycetota bacterium; assembly: GCA_963815795.1. Taxonomy (GTDB): domain Bacteria; phylum Planctomycetota; class Planctomycetia; order Isosphaerales; family Isosphaeraceae; genus JAKAUH01. The sequence goes on from CAWFIC010000019.1 coordinate 2,226,167, forward strand.
GATCCCCGCTCATTTTCGCATCTCGGGTCCTCCATCCGGACGCGCACCACGCATCCATCACGTCCTACGGCCGTCCTGGAGGCCGTTCCCGTCGCAAGCTATACTCCGATAGGTCAGCATCGATCCAATCCCCACGGAGACCGATCCCGTGATGCGAATGAAGGTCGGAGTGTCCCGCAAGCAGGCAACGGATGACGGCGGCAGCGTGGGTGCGACCTGCGAGATCGAGGTCGAGATCCCGGGCGGCGCCGCGGACGCGGAGGTGCTGCGCATCCGCGATCACTGGCTGGGCGTCTGCGAAGCGACAGTCGTCGAGGAGCTCGCGCGGCTACGGGATGGGATCGACGGGCGGGCCTCGAGCCCGGTCTCGGCGTCGTCGTCGGAACCGGCTGCCCGGTCCAGGGCCGCGCCATCGCGTCCGGGCCGCCCGGAATACCGGACCTCGGCTCCGTCCCGTGGCCGCCGCGATGCGGCCGACGACGATCGCGACGGAGACGACGAGGGGCGTCCACCGGCTGACGGCCGACAGCTCCTCGGTTGGGCGGCCAAGCAAGATCCCGATGCCAAGGGCCTGGTCATCTCGTTCGGCAAGAAGAAGGGATATCCTCCGAAGATCGTGGACTGGGACGACGAGCAGGTGAGAGCGGCCTACCGCTATGCGAAAGGGCAGCAGGGCCGGTAACTTGCGGGAGCCGGATGATCGAGCGCGGATTGAGGGCGATTCCCATTTCGAAGGTCTCGGGTTATCCTCCAGGAACCTCCGGGTCGTCACCGATCACCCGGATCGAACGACGTTCCTGATCCATCGGCAGAGGAGTCGAACCCGATGACCCCCGACGAGACGAACCGCCCGGATCGCCGTACGTTCCTCCAGGCCGGCGCGCTGGCCGCCGCGTCGGCCCTTGGCACCGCCCCCGGCGCAGGCCCATGAGCCCGCCCCGAAGCCGATCGAATTGCCCCGCCGACCTCTCGGCAAGACGGGAATTGAAATCACGATCCTCGATCAGGGCACCGGCAAAGGCCCCGATGTGGACCGGCTGCTCCGGTACGGTTTTGCGCGCGGGTGCGCGCCTATGACACCTCAGAGACGTATCACTCCGAGGGTGCGTTCAAGAAATGGTTCGCGCAGGACCCTGCGGTCCGCAAGCAGATCTTCCTCGTGACCAAGGACGCGCCAAAGGTCCCCGCGCAGATCATGGGGATGCTCGACAAACGCTGCGCGGCGCTGGGGACCGATTACGTTGACCTGTTCTTCATCCACAGCTTCGGCGACTATCACACGCTCGACGAAGCGATCGCCTTCGTCAAGAGCAAGGAGTTGAGGGAAGCCTCCGAGGCGGCCAAGAAGTCGGGGAAGGCCCGGCTCGTCGGCATCTCGACCCATCACAAGGACCGCGCCGCGTTGATCGAGGCGGCGGCCGAGGGCGGGATCGTCAACGCGATCATGCTCCAGTACCGCCCGTGGCTCGAGAAGGACTCGCCGCTCAACAAGGCGATCGACGCCGCCTGGAAGAAGGGGATCGGCCTGATCTCGATGAAGCAGATCGCCGGCCACTTCCTGGGCGACAAGCCGCAAGGGAACATCCTCGACGAGGTGGCCCGCCGCGTTCCGGTTCTCGCCGAGCGGAAGCTCACGCCGTACCAGGGCCTGCTGCACGCGATCTGGTCCGACGAGCGCTCGAGCGCGGTCTGCACGACGATGCGCAATACCGACCACATCCGCGAGAATACCGACGCCGCCGGCCGATTCGAGCCGCTCAAGGAGGCCGATATCCGCCAGCTTCGCGATGCGACACTCGCCCACGGTTCAATGCTCTGCGCCGATTGCGACGGCCGATGCTCGGTCGCCGCGGGCACGCATGCCGATCTGGGCACCCTCGCCCGGTTCCTGACCTATCACGAACACCACGGCGATCGCGCCATGGCCCGCCGGCTCTACGCCGAGCTTCCGCCAGAGGCCCGCGACTGGTCGGGTGCCGATCTCGAAGCGGCCCGCGCCGCCTGCCCCAACCGGCTCGACTTCGCGCGGCTACTGCCCCAGGTCGAGCGGAACCTGGCCTGACGCCCTCTCGCGATGATCGGGAAGGCGAGGCTTTCTCCGAGCCGAGATCGCAGACGGTTCGGACGGAGCCTCGCCCTGCGAGATCGCCTATTCCGATTGGGAATTCGATGACACAGATCGCGCCGATGTACTTCGAGGACCTCGCGGTCGGGCAGACCTTCCGATCGAAGTCCGTCTCGATCGACCTCGAGCGCATCAAGGCGTTCGCCGCGGAGTTCGACCCGCAGCCTTTCCACCTCGATGAGAGGGTCGCCGTCAATACCGTATTTGGCGGGCTGGTGGCCAGCGGCTGGCATACTGCGGCCCTGGCGATGCGCCTGATGGTCGATAGCGATTTCAAGATCGCCGGCGGATTGGTCGGGGCCGGTGTCGAGCACATCCAATGGCCTCGACCCGTCCGCCCAGGCGACGTGCTTCATGTCGAATCCGAAGTCCTGGAAGTGAGGCCGTCGCGGTCGAAGCCCGATCGAGGCATCGTGCGGGTCCGCAACACCACGCTGAACCAGGACGGGCAACCCGTGATGATCCAGGTCGCCAACCTCATCGTGCCCACGAGGCCGGCGCGTTCGGGAGAGCCATCGCCGGCTTGAGATCACGGCTCCTCGAACGTCTTGGCCTCGACCTTGTCGAGGGCCTTGAACTCGGTGATCTCCGACTTGATGAAGTCCTCCCCATCCCGTTTGCTCTCGGACTTCATGGCCTTCTTGATCCCGTCGATCTCCTTGAAGTCCTTCAAGGTCGTCTCCTGGGTGAACTCTTCGTTGCCGAAGCCCACGACCTTGGCGACGATCCTGACGGGCAAGCCGCTCTCCTTGTCGAAGTAGATCGTGAAGTCCTTGCCGTCGGGGCCGGTCACCTTGATGCCGGCAGCCGGCTTGTCGCCGACCTTCTGCTCGCCGGCGGCCTCGAGCTTGTAGGCCTTGTCCTTCAGCATGACGAGCTTGGTCGGGATGACCTGCAGGTAGATCTGCCGCTTCTCGTTGGCCACGTTGTCGTCGTCCATGTCCATCTTGTCTTCACCGAACTTCCTCCATCCCTTCTTGCCGTTGACGACGACGACGCCCTTGACCGGGTTGCCGCCGAATTCCCCGTCAATCTCCGCCCGGTAGTGATCGAGCCCCTGGACGGTCGCCTGGATGCTGAAGGGATTGCTGTCACCATTGAAGGTGATGGACGCCTTGGTTTTCCAGGTCAGGGCGTCAAGCTTCTTGAGCTTTTCCTCGCCGCCCGCGGCCTTGATGGCCTTATCGAGGATCGCGTGTAGGTCCTTCTCGTCGGCTCGGACTGAGCGATCCGCGGCCGCCAAGATGATCAGCGTCATGGCCGCACAGAAGAACGGTTTCATGGATCGACCTCAAAGGTGAGAAAGAGATTCCCGGCGCGGACACTCCGGTTCCGTCGGGCGCTCGCGCCTTCGCGGCGTCGAGGGCTTCTCATCCTACGAAGAACGGGGCGCGGGCGACAGGGGGTATCGCGTGCAGCACGCCCCGATGTTCTCGTCGCATGGCGCCGGATTCGACGGGATCGTCCGCCGTTCCATTGCAAGGAGTTTGTATCGGATCGATACTGAAGAACCATCGATCGCCGTCTGCCGCGTCCTCAAATCGGGAGAGAACCCATGAAACGCGCCGGAACCGTCATCGCGCGGATCGCTCTTGGCCTCGTCTTTTCCGGCGCTGTTTATTCGCAGGAACCCGAGGCGAAGAAGGCGGCGCGGCTTGACGATGAACCGGACCTGGTCATCACCCCGAACACGATCCGGATCGAGCTCGTGGGCAAGCCCGACGAAGGGAAATGGGTCGTCATGCCGGGCTTCAGCGAGCTGGGCTCGCCGAGCTTCTCCAAGGATGGCCGATGGATCGCGTTCGACGCCTACAGGCAGGGGTACAACAACAGCCCGTCGGAATGCTGGATCGTCCGCCGGAACGGCGCCGAGCTCAAGCGCCTGGCCGTCGGAGCGACGCCCCGCTGGTCACCCGACGGAAAGCAGTTGCTGTTCATGCGAGACGAAGCAAACGACCCCAAGCGAAGGCCCGGCATCTTCCTCATCAATCGCGATGGTACCGGCGAGCGGCGAATCAGTGACGGCCGGTGGCCGGACTGGTCGCACGACGGCCGGAAGATCGCCTTTTCCCTGGGCGGCATTCCAGGTCCCGGCCTCCGCCAGGAGGCGATCATCTGCATCGCCGACGCGGACGGGACGGGACGGAAGGAGATCGCCGTCGGGGACTGCCCGAGCTGGTCACCCGACGGCAAGAAGATCGCGTTTTGTTACAAGGCTCCCGGTCAGCGTCCCTTGATTCGCGTCCATGACCTGGCCACCGATCGGGATGTCACCCTGGGCATCGGATGGTACAGGGCGAACTGGATGCCCGATCGTCAGAGCCTGGTCGCCAATGGCCTGATCGGCGGTCGCGAGCGGATGGTGCGCCTGTCAGTCGGCGCCGGGCGCACGGAGGAGCTGCACACCGAATTCGAGGAACCGTTCTCGCCCTGCTGCACGAGCGACGGCAGGGAGATCGTCTTCATCGCGAAGAGGCAGAAGCCGAAGGATCAATGAGGACCCTGCCGCCTGACCGGCCCTGCAAGGACTCACGACCCTGGCACGCGCCGGATGCGCAGGGCCACATCCTCCGCGTATTCGGGCGAGTCGATGTCAACTCCGGCGCCGCTGGCCTCGATCTCCCGGGTGTTCTCGACATTCCCGGTGCGCGGATTCAGCCACTCGGCGCGGTAGTGCCCCGAGGGAAGCCGGAGCGTCAGCGTGACCTTGTTCCCGCCGTGGGCGTAGATCGCATACGCCCGGCCCGGCTGGGAGAGGGCGCGCGCCGAGGTCGCCCCAGGGACGATACGAGCGATGACCTTGGCATCCGGGGCCATCTTCACGAAGTCGTAGCCTTCGATGAATCGCTTGAGGATCTGCAATTGAGCCCGGAACGCCGGCCCGCCACCGCCCGGCGTGGGCGCGACGACCCGCGCCGTCCCATCCTCGTGGTCAGTCGTGAACGAGTAGTCCAGGTGATTGAACAGGGCACCCCCGGCGACGAGGAAATCCCACGCTTCGATCCGATAGGGCTGGTCCTGCACGCCGCGGAATCCCGTCTCGTCATCGCCGATCACCCTGCCCAGGCCGTAGTTCATGCCGACCGTCGCCGGCGGAGTGGCGTAATGGAAGTTGAAGATCGACACGGCGGGATTCGGTCGTTCGATACTGGCCTTCTCGTTGGCGATGTTCTGGGCCAGCAGATGCCGGCGCGGCAAGGCGTTCTCGGTCTCCACGATCACCGAAGCGATCCGCGCCTGCCAGTCCAGCGTGACGCCGCCGAAATACGGCTCGTTGCAGATCTCGAAATAGACGTTGTCGAACCCGTTCAGCTCCCGGACGACCTTGCGGACGAGGGCCTCCTGAGCATCCTGGACCTCTCGGTGTCTTCCTGTATAGGCCTCATTTCGGGGGATGCCGCCGACGCCGTTGACGTTGTTCCGCGCATTCATCGGATTGACCGCCCACAGGTTCTCCTCGTAGAACGGGCAGAACAGCGTGTACTCGACGACGATGCCGCGCTCGGAGGCGGCGCCCACGAACGCCTTGAGCCGCTCGAAGTAGGCGTCGTTCCAGCGGCGGAGGTCGAACTTGTTCCGCCCGTCCGCCGCGCCGGGCGTGCCGGTGCGAGGCCAGGGAGCGATGTACTTGTCGGGGCTCGGCGCCAGCGTGTTCTTCTCGATCTTGAACGCGCCGGGGACCTCGCGATACGTGCCGGAGAACGTCCGAGTCAGGTTGAACCCGCGGGCATGCAGCTCATCGAGATAGGGGATGGCGTCGAAATCGCCATTCAGGACGGCACCATAATGCTCGGTGGACGTTATCAGGACCGTGGGCTTGCCCCGGAACAAGAAGTAATGCGGATTCTCGGGGTGGAGGCGGATCGGGCTGTCGTCGGATCGGGCCGCTCGAGCTGGATCGTCCACGGCGAACGAGCGAGGACAAACGACGAGCAGGAACACGACGATCGAAAGGGGGTATCGTCTCATCGGGATCACCGCCGGGCCGGGATGAAGGCAATGCCATGCGTACTTGGCCTACCCGATGGGATGCCAGGATAATCCGGGCCGGGTCGTTCGGCAATGACGACGATCGGAGCATCTCGTCTTCTCGCGGTCGATTGACCATAATACGAGCGTATCGCGCGAAGTCGGGGCGACGAAGCCGGGAGTTCAGTTCGATCGATCTGATCCCTTGAAGCGAAGGGAGGGCACCTCCGTGAGCCGAGTCGACTGCAAGGTAACGAGCCATCTCTCGATCGATGTCGACATCGCCAGCCGGCGATTCAAGGCCAATCCCTATCCGTTCTTCGCGCGGCTCCGCGCGGAGGCGCCGGTGTGCCGCGTACCGATGCCGGACAGGCGAGGCGCCTGGCTGGTGACGCGCTACGACGATGCGGTCGCGGCGCTCAAGGACGAGCGATTCATCAAGGACCGCCGGATGGCCCTGACGCCCGCGCAGGCCGCCCGGCAGCCGTGGATGCCCGCCATGTTCAGGCCGCTCGAGCGCAACATGCTCGACGTCGACGCGCCCGATCATACCCGTCTCCGCGGGCTGGTACACAAGGCGTTCGCGCCGCGGTTGATCGAAGGCCTGCGCGGGCGCGTGGAAGCGATCACCGCCAAACTGATCGACGACGCGCAGGGCAGGGGACGCATGGACCTGGTCCGCGATTATGCACTGCCCCTGCCGACGATCATCATCGCGGAGCTGCTCGGCGTGCCGACGGCGGACCGTCATCGCTTCCACCGATGGTCGAACGCCATGGTGACGGCAGTAGCGACGACCTGGGGCCTGATGAAGGTCATGCCGGTGATGATCGCGTTCCTGCGCTACCTGAAGAAGCTTATCGCGGCGCGGCGCGGACCCCAGGGACGACCTGACCAGCGCGCTGGTGTCGGCGAGCGAGGCCGGCGACACGCTGAGCGAGGACGAGCTGATCGCCATGATCAGCCTGCTGCTGATCGCTGGGCACGAGACGACGGTTAACTTGATCGCCAATGGCACGCTCGCCCTGCTCCAGCACCCCGATCAGTTGGACCGGCTCCGCGACGATCCGGCGCTGATCAAGCCGGGTATCGAGGAGCTGCTGCGGTTTGACGGCCCGCTGCTGACAGCGACCGAACGATACGCACGGGAGGACACCAGTTTCGGCGGAGTGACCATCCCGCGCGGCGAGCGGGTCTTCGTGGCGCTCGCATCGGCCGATCGAGATGAGAGCCAGTTCGAGAACCCCGACGAGCTCGACCTCGGCCGAGAGCCGAACCGGCACGTGGCGTTCGGGCTGGGCGTGCACTACTGCGTGGCGCACCCCTGGCTCGCCTCGAGGGCCAGATCGCGATCGATACGCTGATCCGGCGGCTGCCGGACCTGCGACTGGCCGTCCCGCCGAGCGCGCTCCGCCGCCGGCCTGGCCTGGTGCTCAACGGCCTGGAAACCCTGCCGGTAGTCTTCGCCGGGCGGCAGGCACCAGCCCGCGTCCTAGCGTAGAAGCGCGATTCGGCCCAAGGCCGACACATCCGGATCTTTGCGATGCGCGGTGCGCGCACTCGCAGTCCGGACTGGGAAGTCCAGTGTTAATCCAGTCGGACCGGATTAATCCCCCAGACGAACGCAAATCGCCAAGCAACCGAAGCAGGGCCGAACGAAGTCGTTCGAAGCAATCACCACTCGAAACAGCGCCGTTCGAATAAGGACTCCGCGGTGATTAGGAACCACAGTTAACATCTCTGGCCGAGTCCGGCAAGAGTTCAGACAGACAACTTTGGAAAAATACGAGATCGATACACCTGTACACAGGGTACACGACGCGGTGACGAGGGTCAACATGTGAGGTTTTTGATCAACGTGCCTGACGAACGCCGAGGCGAAGAGTTCTGAGGGCTTTGGATAGGGAATGCCCATGCGAGCAGACGCTGGCCTTCGTTCGCCAGGCCGAGTACAATCGTCGTATCTCTGGGCCGGACGGCGGTCGGACCCGAGTGCGGGAGTCCCGGCCGGGATTCGGTTATTGAACGCATTTACGATCGGGGCGGCGAACGATCCGATCGGGGGGGCGCGGCGGCGATGGAACTTCTAACCGGGCTGGCTGTCTTGCGCAGGCCCAGCCGGGGGCCGCGAACCCCAACTCGATCGCTCTACTGGCCTTGCGACGATGGTGTGGCAGCCTGACGCTCAGCTCACCGCGCAGCACCCGACTGGCATGGCCTGTGGGCCTTGCTGGCCGGATTCGCCCTGCTCGTCCTCGTGGTACTGGTCGCGCAGGGGCCGCTGCTGGCCCTCCGCCAACTCCTGGACATCCCCGGTCACGCTCGCCTTGTCCGGGACTCGACGCGACGGGCCCGGCACGCTGGCCGCATCATCGCCGCCCTGATCGGCTTCACGGTCGTTTCGTGGACGGGCGCGCAGGCGGTGGTCTTCAATCGCGAGAGTGGGCGGACCGACGTGCTCCAGTTGACCCGTTCGCGCGGCCTGGGTGAGCTCGCGGCGGAGCAGGGGGTGCTGGCCGGGATGACTCCCTTGCGCGACGTCGCCGGGCTGGCCGATAACCTGCCGCTCTTGATCGTGGCGGCGATCGTAGTCTTCCGGGCGTCGATCGAGCCGCAGCGTTCGGGTGAACCGGGTGCCTCCGCGGCCGGCCTGGGCCGGGGCCGTGCCCATCCGGGCTGGAGCACGATCGCCTGGGGGGTGGCGGCGCTTTATATCCTGTACCGGATCGTGGCCCGCGCGGCCGGCAGCCCGGAGCTCCCGTATGGGAATTGCCTGGTCGTCGAGACGATCCTGATCCCGATGGCGATGGCCGTGGTGGACGGCCTGCTTCTGGCCTGGCTCCTGGCCGAGCTCCGCAACGCGGGGCTCGATGCCGCCGGCCCGGGCCGTTTCGACCCTCTCCAGGCGGTCGCATTGATGCCGGCCGCGATCCTGGCCTGCGTCGTCGCCTTGCCCGCCCGCTACGTCGCCGCTTTCTTTGTCCTACTCAACGACCACCTGCCGACATCGATCCAGAGGACGGGCCTTGGCGCCTATATGCGCTGGCAGCTCGGCGACTGGGGTCTGGCCGACCTCCAGGCGGGCGCGCTGGTCGTGGTGGGGTTAGTCGGGGTCGTCGCCTGGACCCGGGGCCGCATCCGTGAGGCGATCACCGGCTATGGGAGGCTCCTTGCCGCGGAGGGCGGCCATCTCATCGCCGCGCTGGCGATGGCGGCGGTCGCCGCTGGAGTGCTCTCGGCGGTCGCCTACGCGGTCGTCCTGCTCCTACCCGCGCAGTCCTGGGTCCTGAACGCGGCCGACAGCTACGCCCACTTCTTCACGCTGCCGATCGGGCTCTGGACGCTCGCCGCGCTGATCGAGCTGGGCCAGCGATCCCTCCCCGCCGCATCCCTGACCCGGACGGCCGTCCGGTCCTCCGAGGGCATGGTCGAACCCGGTCGACAACACCCGGCGGTTCGCGAGACCGTGCCGCCGGTGGCCGCGCCCACATCGTGACGGTGGTCGCGCGGACGAGGAGGGCGTGCGACGGCTCAATCCACGACGTCCGGGATCGGGCCGCTCGCCGCGATTCCCTCCGGCAGCTCGTTGAGGTAGGGACCGACCAGCGACCCGGCCGACGCGGGGAGCGCCCCCTTCTCTCGGCGGTAGAGCTCGGCCGCCAGCCGGACGATCAACGCCGAGCGCCGCTTCCGTTCCCGGGCCACCAGACCATCCCCCTCCCAGACGGCCATGCGGAAGGAGACGAAGTCCTTGGCGTCGGCCCCGAAGAGATGTCGCGCCAGGGCGTTGTGGTCGACGACGAGCGCGAGTTCCTCGGGCGGCAGCGCGCGGGCGGCGGGCGGGGCGGTCGGGTCGGGCGCGTAGATCGGGACCGGCGACTTTACCGCGATGGCGGCCCGTTTCGAGGCGGGCCGGTCGATTTGCGCCAGCCAGTTGGTGAAGAGCATCCGCGCCGCGCGGCGGCTCCGTTCGACATCGTTGCTGGCCTGGAGCCAGATCCGCCGGATCGGGGCCCTCATGCCCGCCCTGGTCGCCGCCTGATCCAGGAGGCCGCCGTCGCCGCCGGGCAGGGGGATCTCGGTCGCCAAGATCCGCAACTCGCGCAGGTCCCGCACGAACATCAGGTATTCGAGCTTCAGGGCGTCCGAGAGCGGCGGGGTCAAGGCGTCGGCCTGCAGGACCTCGTCGAGCGCCCGGCGGAGCAACCTGGCATCCACCCGCGGGTCGGCGGACCAGGGCACGATCCGCGCGGCCGCTTCCGCGTGCATCGACGATCCGACGAGCCGCTCGATCAGGACGCCGTGGCGGCCGACCAGGCGACTGTACCGCAGCATCGCCCGGTACCATTCCCAGGCCCGATCCATCGCGCCTCGTTCCTCGAGGCGAGAGCCCTCCAGGGCGCCCAGGGCCACGATCGTCCGCATGTCCTGAACCAGCGGCAGGAGCGTGTCCATGGCGATCTCGCCCGGCTGATGGTAGATGGCCTCGGTCCGCTCGCTCCCCCGCCGCCAGGCCTCCATCGCGGCGCGGTTCTGCTCCAGGTAGTCGCGGATCGCCGGGCTGGCCGTTGACCAGGTCAGTGTCTTGAAGGTGGGAATCAGCCGGCTCATCGCGTGGGGCACGCGGACGAACTGTGCCTTCGCCTCGGCGTACAGGATGTACGCATTCTCGTCGTCGGCGATCGCGATCGGTTGCAGCGCCGCGGCCACGTCGAACGGATCACCCACGTCGGGGATACCGTCCACGCTTCGCAGGCGCCAGATCGACACCCCCATGGTCGCGGCCAATCCGAACGCGACCGCGCCGGTCAACAGCAGGCCGCGACCGCGTCGGCCCGGAGAAATGGAAGGGGCTCCAACGGCCCCCGCAGCATCGATCATGCGCCCCGTCGCCATCCGCCCGTCCTCCCGAATCGGTCCGCTTCCGGTGCCGCCCCCGGCTTGCCGGTCCCTCTGGCCCCGCTGGCTGAGACAATTGTAAGATAAAGGAACCGCGAGTTCGAGAGTGTCGTCCAAGACAGACCATTCTTGGCAAACTCATGCTATGATTGGGACAAGTTTGTCGTTTGTCCGCCGGCCGATCGGCCGATCGTGAAGGCACCCGGGCAATGAGTGGGGCCGGCCGCCGCGGGATCGACGGGCCGACCGGTATGTGGTGTGGGCCGTTGCCGACGGATGGATGATCGGAGGCAACGCGGTGGGGTTCGAGCGCTGGTGCGCTTGACAGGGAATCGCACTCGGGGTTGTAATGAATGAGGCGGACCGGAGTTCGTGTCGTCGCGAAGGCCGGTTCGAGCGTCCTCGCGACCGCGGAGACCCCCTCGTCCGTCCCACCGGATTCACTGATAGCACTCGGCCCGAAGTTTTCCGCTTCGTTCGGGCTTTCCCCCATCGTTGACTCGACGCTTGACAATTTGGCCGAGCCCTCACAGAGAATTGATGAGGACGCCCCAGCATGCGCGCGGGCGTCGTGCCGTGGTGCGGCGCGGCCCCGGACGCCGGCCCCCGCGGGAATCCTCGTCGATGGCGACCGCAGGGCCGGATCATAGCGCATTCAGGAGGGAAACATCACATGTCCATCGGATCGGATCTGATCAGGCTGATCGCCGCCCGCCATAACCTGGACGACTACCAGAAGAAGCACTGGACCGGCTCGTTCCCCGACTATCTCGACATCGTCCGTCGTCAAGCGAAGGTGACCCGCACGGCCTACCAGCGGATCTACGACATGATCGTCAGCTACGGGACCGAAGAGGTCATGGTCAACAAGGAGAAGCTGCTCCGCTACAAGTTCTTCGAGGATCCGGACAACCAGGGCGAGGACGCCATCTTCGGCCTGGAACGGACGTTGATGAGCCTGGTCAACATCCTCAAGAGCGCCGCCAACGGCTACGGGACGGAGCGGCGCGTCCTGCTGTTGCACGGGCCGGTCGGCAGCTCCAAGAGCACGCTGGCGCGGCTGCTGAAGAAGGGGCTGGAGCGGTACTCGAAGGTTGACGACGGGGCCTTGTACAGCTTCGGCTGGCGGGAGACGGGCCCCGACGGCGAGGAGACCTACGCCGATTGCCCCATGCACGAGGAGCCGCTGCACCTGATCCCTCAAGATGACCGCGCCGAGGTCACGGCGCTGCTGAACCGCGACCGCGGTCCCGACGACTTCCCGGTCGTCATCGAGGGCGATCTCTGCCCGTTCTGCCGCCAGATGTTCAACGAGCGGTTGGAGATGAACGGCGGCGATTGGTCGCGGGTCGTCGACGACGTCCGGGTCCGCCGGCTCATCCTCTCGGAGCAGGACCGCATCGGCGTCGGCACTTTCCAGCCCAAGGACGAGAAGAACCAGGACGCCACCGAGCTGACCGGCGACATCAATTACCGCAAGATCGCGGAGTACGGCACCGAGAGCGACCCACGCGCCTTCAATTTCGACGGCGAGTTCAACATCGCCAACCGCGGCATCATCGAATTCATCGAGGTCCTCAAGCTCGACGTCGCCTTCCTCTACGACCTGCTGGGCGCCAGCCAGGAACACAAGATCAAGCCCAAGAAGTTCGCCCAGACCGACATCGACGAGGTCATCATCGGTCATACCAACGAGCCGGAGTACAAGAAGCTCCAGTCCAACGAGTTCATGGAGGCCCTCCGCGACCGCACCGTCAAGATCGACGTGCCGTACGTGACCCGGCTGGTCGACGAGGTCCGGATCTACGAGAAGGACTACAACAGCCGGAAGGTCAAGGGGAAGCGGCTGGCGCCGCACACCCTCGAGGTGGCCGCGATGTGGGCCGTCCTCACGCGGCTCGAGGAGCCCAAGAACGCCGGCCTGACGCTGATGCAGAAGCTCAAGCTCTACAACGGCAAGACCCTGCCGGGCTTCACCGAGGACAACATCAAGGAGCTCCGCGAGGAGGCCGAGCGGGAGGGGATGCACGGCATCAGCCCCCGCTACGTGCAGGACAAGATCTCCAACGCGCTGGTGGCCCACACCAACGAGCGGTCGATCAACCCGTTCATGGTCCTCAACGAGCTCGAGGCGGGGCTGAAGCACCACTCGCTGATCAACAGCGAGGAGACGCGCAAGCACTACCGGCACCTGCTCTCGATCGTGAAGGAAGAATACGAGGACATCGTGAAGAACGAGGTGCAGCGCGCCATCGCCGCCGACGAGGACGCCTTGACCCGCCTCTGCGGCAACTACATCGACAACGTCAAGGCCTACACCCAGCGCGAGAAGGTCAAGAACAAGTACACCGGCCAGCCCGAGGAGCCCGACGAGCGGCTGATGCGGTCCATCGAGGAGAAGATCGACATCCCCGAGAGCCGCAAGGACGACTTCCGCCGCGAGATCATGAACTACATCGGCGCCCTGTCGCTGGACGGCAAGAAGTTCGATTACCGCACCAACGAGCGGCTCCAGAAGGCGCTGGAACTCAAGCTGTTCCAGGACCAGAAGGACACGATCAAGCTCACCAGCCTGGTCTCCAGCGTGGTCGACAAGGACACGCAGGAGAAGATCGACATCGTCAAGGCCCGCTTGATCCGCAACTACGGCTACGACGAGGACTCGGCCACCGACGTCTTGAACTACGTCGCCAGCATCTTCGCCCGCGGCGACGTCAAGCGCGGGAGCCATTGATCGTTCCGTGCCGAGGCGAGCCCGGCCGGGCATCGCCGGAGGGACCTCGATGAGCACCGTCGAAAGCGTCAACGTCCCGGTCTACGAGGAGCTCCTCAAAAGGAATTGGAGGTGGGCCTTGGATCAGGGAGGTCTGTATTTCGAGGGGCAGAGCCTCGTACAGAAAGCCCTGCGCCGGGTCGCTCAACGACTTCAGGATCTCGAGGTCCCTTACGCCATCGCTGGCGGCATGGCGTTGTTCGCTCACGGGTTCGAGCGGTTCACCCAGGATGTCGACATCCTCGTCGACCGAGAGAGCCTCAAGGTCATTCACGGGCGATTAGATGGCCTCGGTTATGTCCCGCCCTTTCCGGGCAGCAAGAACCTCCGCGATACGGAATTCGGCGTCCGCATCGAGTTCCTGGTCTCGGGTGGCTTCCCGGGAGACGGAAAGCCGAAGCCGGTGGCCTTCCCACGGCCGCAGGAGGCGAGCGTCGTGATCGACGGCCTCCACTTCCTCTCGCTACCGAAGCTCGTCGAATTGAAGTTGGCTTCGGGCATGACGGGGGGGATTCACCGGATGAAGGACCTCACCGACGTGGTCGAACTTATCAAGATTCTCGGCCTGTCGTCGGGATTCGCCGAAGAGCTGAATCCCTACGTCCGCGGGAAGTATCTCGAGCTCTGGCAAGCCATCCGGGAAGCGCCTCCCGGGCCTGACGAGTCCTGAGCCGTGCGGAGAAGCGGAGCGGAACTGGGGTCCATCCGGGGGGGAAAAAACGCTCGATGATGGAATCGGGCGTGCATTGGACTTGGCCGCTGCCGGGGTCGGGGAATACAATTTGCAGTAGGGGTTCCTGGGTCACTGGCACCGGCAACCGGGCTGACACACTCCGAATCGTCACCGACCCACCTCGACCCATCGTTCCCAGGCGAAATCCCCAACGATCTTTTGTTTTTCGGCTCGGTGGACTGCTGAGTCCGGATAGCGAGGTGCTGCGCTTCCGGGCAGTCGGCGGCGACAATCGGGGCGATCATACGGAGAGGCCCCCAGACCCAGCGGAGAGGGCCAGACAACCGTGGTGCGAAAAATCGACCGTGATGCCAATCGGTTCAAGCAGATCGTCCGGGGCAAGATCAAGTCCGACCTGCGCAAATACATCACGCACGGCGAGATGATCGGCAAGCAGGGCGGGGAATACGTCTCGATCCCCTTGCCGCAGATCGAGATCCCCGAGTTCCGCTACGGGACCAAGAACCGCGGCGGAGTCGGCCAGGGCCCCGGCGACGTCGGCACCCCGATCGGCCGTTCCGGCGACGGCGAGTCCGGTTCCGGGGCCGGCGAGGCCCCCGGCCACCACATCCTCGAAGTCGAGCTGACCATGGACGAACTCGCCCAGATCCTCGGCGAGGAGCTCGCGCTGCCCCGGATCGCACCCAAGGGCCGGGCCAATATCATCGAGGAGAAGGACAAGTACACCGGCATCCGCCAGACCGGACCCGAGAGCCTCCGCCACTTCAAGCGCACCTACAAGAAAGCCCTCAAGCGCCAGATCGCCTCGAACTCCTACGACCCCAAGGAACCGCTCGTCATCCCGATCCGCGAGGACAAGCTCTACCGCTCCTGGAACCCCATCGCTCTGCCCCAGTTCAACGCGGTCGTCTTCTACCTCATGGACGTCTCCGGCTCCATGACCGACGACCAGAAGGAAATCGTCCGCACCGAATCCTTCTGGATCGATGCCTGGCTCAAAAGCCAGTACGATGGCGTGACCACGCGGTATATCATCCATGATGCCGTCGCCCGGGAGGTGGACGAGCATACCTTCTATCACACGCGGGAGAGCGGCGGGACGCGGATCAGCTCGGCGTATAACCTGGCGAACAAGATCATCGACGAGCAGCATCCCCGGGTGGACTGGAACATCTACGTGTTCCACTTCTCCGACGGCGACAACTGGGGCGAGGACAATCGCCATTGTATTGGCCTGCTGCGCGACCAGTTGCTGCCCAAGTGCAATCTGTTCTGTTACGGGCAGGTGGAGAGTCCCTACGGCTCGGGTGAGTTCTATCGGGAGCTCGAGGAGGCCTTCGAGGACGAGGAGAACCTGGCGCTGTCGGAAATCCGCAACAAGGAAGGGATTTACGACTCGATCAAGGAGTTCCTCGGCCGCGGGAAGTGAGACGAGACCGGTCCTGCGAAGCGAGGCCCGATGATGGCGACCCAGACTCGGACGGCGACCGGCGCGGCCTTCCCCACGATCTCGGCGGCCGCGATCGACGATTGGGCGAGCCGCCCGCAATGCGTGTCGGGGACGCGAGGGCCGAAGAATCCCCGCGCCCGGCTCCGTCGCACCCTCCCGCCGCGGGTCCGACGGCGGACGAGAACCGGCGGCGATTGATGCGAACAGCGTTGTGGATCAAGGCGTCAGAAAGAAGAGAGCGGATCGGAAACCTCGAAACCTGGGATGCCGACCATGTCGACGGCCAACGTCCATAATCTCCCGCCGGAACTCCGCGAGATGCAGCTCGAGACCGAGGCGCACGCGCGCTCCTACGGGCTGGACTGCTACGAGACGATCTTCGAGGTCTGCGACTATGACGAGATCTCCGAGATCGCCGCCCTCGGGGGGTTCCCGAATCGCTATTCCCACTGGCGGTTCGGCATGGAGTATCAGCAGCTCTCCAAGGGCTACCGATACGGGCTCCAGAAGATCTACGAGATGGTCATCAACAACGACCCGTGCTACGCCTACCTCCTCCGCTGCAACCAGATGGTTGACCAGAAGCTGGTCATGGCCCACGTCTACGGCCACAACGACTTCTTCAAGAACAACATCTGGTTCAGCCAGACCAACCGCAAGATGATGGACGAGATGGCCAACCACGGCACTCGCATCCGCTCGTACATGGACCGCTTCGGCGAGGAGACCGTCGAGAACTTCATCGACAATTGCCTGTCGCTCGAGAACCTGATCGACATCTATTCCCCTCTGATCAAGCGGCGCGATGCCCTCAACCGCTACGATTTCGTCGCCGACGGCGAGGAGGACAACGAGTCCCAGCCGACGAAGTTCCAGAGCAAGGAATATATGGACGCGTTCATCAACCCGCCGCACGTCCTCAAGGAGGAGGCGCGCAAGCGGGAGAGCGAGAAGGAGAAGGAGCGGTCGAAACCGCTGTCGTTCCCGGAACATCCGGAGCGCGACGTGCTCTTGTTCCTCCTGGAGCACGCGCCACTGAAGGCCTGGCAGCACGATGTCCTGGCCATCATCCGCGAGGAGGCGTACTACTTCGCGCCCCAGGGCCAGACCAAGATCATGAACGAGGGCTGGGCGTCATTCTGGCACTCGACGATCATGACGCAGAAGACGCTGCACCCCTCGGAGTTGCTGGATTACGCCGACCACCACTCGGGGACCATGGCGACGCAGCCCGGGCGGCTCAATCCCTACAAGCTGGGCATCGAGCTCCTCCGCGACATCGAGGAGCGGTGGAACAAGGGCCAGTTCGGTTCGGAATGGGACGAATGCGACAACTACGACATCCGGCGGAACTGGGACAGGCAGCTCGGACTGGGGCGTCAGAAGATCTTCGAGGTCCGGCGCGTCCACAATGACGTGACGTTCATCGATACGTTCCTGACCGTCGATTTCTGCCGCCGGCATCAGATGTTCAGCTACCGGCACAACGACCAGACCGAGATGTACGAGATCGAGAGCCGCGAGTTCAAGAAAATCAAGGAGCGGCTGCTCTTCAACCTCACCAATTTCGGGCAGCCGATCATCCGGGTGAAGGATGCCAATCACCGCAATCGCGGCGAGCTCTACTTGCAGCACGAATACTTCGGCGTGGACCTGAGGCTCGATCATGCCCAGGACACGCTACGTCACCTCCACCGCCTCTGGACGCGTCCGGTCCACCTGGAGACGTGCGTCGACGGGCGGCCTACGCTCCTGTCGTTCGATGGAACCGATCATTCAATCCGCCCATTGGGAGGTTCTTCTCATGAGTCTGAGCAAAAGGATCGCCGCCGCGCTTGACGAGAACACGAAGGTCCACGCCCCACCCTGCCTGGTCGCCGTCGAGGAGGGCCCGAACCGCCTGGTCGTGAATCTGACGGCCCTCGATACCGTCGGCGTCGCGTTCGAGTCGCTGGAATTCGACACGACGACACGGCCCGATTGGCCCTCCGACGCGCTGCGGGAGTGGGGCACCCGGCTGACCGGCCGCGTGACGTACCTGATGGAGCCGCTCAAGGTCCTCGAGGTCGACGCCGCCGGCGGCGAGGTCAATATTCGTAGCGAGTCCCCGACGACCCGCGACGCCCATCGCAGCTATTACGAGGTCCGTATCTTCAAGCAGGGTACGCTCCGGATCGAGCGGTGCACCTTCGATGATGCGGCCCGCCGGCGCCGAACGGTCCCTTGCCAGTTGACCCGCGAGGTGTTCGAGCGGCTGGCCGACGACATCGTCGCCAGCATCCCCTGAGACCAGGCGGAGTCGGAGTGCCGCGGCGAGGTCCACCAGCGTGGGGCCGAGGCACTCTGCCTGGGGCTGACGAACGGCTTGCAGCTCTCATCCGGGCCCGCACTCGTCGCGGCCAGGAACGATGACGACCGCTTCGGACGCCGCGTGTTCTCTCCGTCGCCCGCGGGGGTCGCCGTTCTCGACCCACGTTCGCGGATCAGTCGAGTAGATGCACGCCTTTCGCCACCTTGAGCGGGGGTCCGGGCGGCTTCGTGACCTTCTTCCTCCGGGCGGCGACCCTCGGCTGGGGCGTGGTGCCCGCCCCGATCGCCGCGGCGTCCTGGGAAGGATCGGCGGGCTCGTTGTAGGGACTCTCCGAACTGCATCCGCACGTGAGCATCACGGCAATCGCCATCAGACAAGAGCGAATTGTTCGGACCAGCATGGCATCCTCATGAGTCGGAAAAAGGACGATGTCGCGTCGGCCGCGTCAGTAGGAGTCGCTGCTGATGACCTCGCCGCCGGCCCGGGTCCCGAGGGCGCGGTAGGTGGTGACGCTGACCGAGTTCTTGATGAACTTCACGGACCCGTCGCTCATGGCGAAATTCGCGCCCCCGGGATGGAGGCTGCGGAACCCGTACTGGCCCAGGCTGAGACAGGCCGTGTGGGTGATCCAATCCGGCGGATACCACACCCCGCTGAAACACGCGGCGTACACCGAGCCGGTCTTGTCGGGCGGGGCATTCAACCTCGGGACCACGAAGGTGCCGGATGTCGGGTGACCGGCGTAGATAGAGTAATCATCCTGGAACTCCCAGGTGATGTTCCCGATCGAGTACGCCGACGACGGCTCGTTGACGAACCGCGAGACTTCGCCGAAGAGGAACGTGTTGCTCAGCCCGTCGGTGACACTGGACGTCGTGAACGCCCATTGCCAACCGAACATGCCATCGCCCGGGTCGCCGTTGCAGTTCTGGTAGTACGGGGCGGTCGGATCGGGGGGTGTGGTGTTGCCCCAGTTGATGGCGATGTTCTCGTTGCGGCCCCGATTCGTCGCGTACGAATTCTGGACGTACGGGACATCTCCCGGCGGTTCCTGTGTAAACGGCAGGTCCGACGGGCAGGTGAACACATTCAACTGGGTTGACTCCGCGGTCGTGTTGGACACGGACGCGAAGACCCGGCTGAAGTTGTACGAATTGTAGAGATTGTTCGATTCGATATAGGGTAGCATGAACGCGAAGGCGGAGTGGATCGGGGCATCGACCGGCCAGTTCGCCCCACACGAGGGGAAGTTGAAGCCCTGGTTCCCCATGGGAAAGACGCCGGTTGCCGACTCGTAGTTGAGCGCCGCCAGCGCCAGTTGCTTGAGGTTGTTGGTACACTGGGCGCGGCGGGCGGCCTCCCGCGCCGCCTGCACCGCCGGCAACAAGAGAGCGATCAGCGCGGCGATGATCGCGATGACCACCAGCAATTCGATCAGTGTGAAGCCACGACGGTATGTCAGGCGATTTTCCCTCTTCATAGCGGACACCTCACGGATGGGGAACAGGCGAAAACGGCAGGATCGTGAAGAGCCGGGCACTCACCGATCCCAGGCGGCCGGCAAATCCGACCTCCGGCGAGGATGCTCATGGACCGACTCCACCTACCTGGAACTTCCGGCCCCCCGAGTTTGGGGCTCCGGCCTTTTGATCAAATGGCGGCGATCAAAATCGGCCGCATCGCGGTCCGGATCGACGTACACCGGCCGCGTCCAAGGACGAGGACACTTTTGACACAGATCCCGCCGCGGCTTTGAGCACGCGGCCTCCGAAGCCGCAGTTCTTCGCGTATCCTTCGGAGGATATCCCCGTCAATCCTCAGCATCTGCGGCTAGAGAATAGGTACTTGCCGGGAAAGCGGGCTCTCATCAGCCAGGCACATTCTGCGTGCCACGGGAAGCGTCTCCAGATGACCGCAACTGGGAAGGCATCACAATGGCGGCAGGCGCCGCTTTCGGCGGGTGGTGTGGTGCGGTGGGCACCGATCCTTACGCTCAACGCCAATTCTTGGCTTGGTGAGATTCAAGGGTGAACCCCCAAGTTCACCGGCCTCCTGTGACTTCAGTTATACTAACGCATCGCAATCGCTTTGTCAAGTAGTGTAAGCCAACCTCTCCACCCAGACGAGCCATACCGTGCTGCAAGGCGTCGCAGCGCAGAGGCGTTAGGCCTGGCTTTCCCGCGAACAAGTGCGCGTCTTCGGCCCCGAAACGGTCGGCGAGTGGTTCGTCTTGTGTAGCGAGACGGTAGTCTGGAGCTGGGTTTGAAGCCGGCTGACCTGAACGTCCGCGTGTGGACGGTCGCTCATACGAGCGCGCCCGCGATGAGCGGATGCAGGTAAGCGATCGACGCCCGAACGGCCTCCACGGCCATGTGGCTATGCCGGCTCAATTCGACGTGGACGCCGCCGGGGTACTTGATGTCCTGGAGGGCTTGAAAGATGGGCCCGAAATCGATCGTGCCGTCGCCGAACATCAGGTGCTCGTGAACGCCCTCGATCATGTCCTCGATGTGGATGTTCCGGATGCGGGGCCCCCAGGCACGGAGCCGTTCGGCGATGTCTCCTTCCGCCGAACAGTGGACATGTCCCACGTCGATGGTCAGGTCGAACAGCGGGTGTCCAACCCGCTCGTCGAGCCGGGCGAAGCGATCGAGCGTATCGACGAACATCCCGGGCTCCGGCTCGAACGCCAGGGGCATGTTCGCTCGTTCGGCATGCTGGAGGACCGGTCGTAGCGCGTCGGCGAGATGCGCCAAGCCCTCGTCCTCGCCGACCTGTGAGGGCGCCTTGCCGGACCAGAATGACACCGCCTCGGCGCCGAGAGTGGACGCCAGGTCGATCGACCGGCGGAGGAAGTTGACCCGCCGATCGCGTCGCGAGGGATCCGGATCCATCAGGGTCGGATCGTGCTTGAGCCGCGGGTTGAGGAGGTACCGCGCCCCCGTCTCGACAACGCAGACCAGCCCGCGGCGATCGAGCGCCGAGCGGATCTGGTGGACCTGCCTCGCCAGGAAAGCCGGCTCTTCATAGGGGTCGAGCGCGCCGGCGTCCAGGGTGATCGCGACGCTGGAATAGCCCTCATCGGCGAGCAGCTCGATGGCATCGAGCACTCGGTGATGCGCCAGACCGTTGGTGTTGTATCCGAGCCGCATGCGTTCTTCCCTCCGTCGCCGCGGTCACGTGGAATAGAGCCAGCGCCCCAGGAGATAGGCCGGCACCCAGATCGATGCGATGACCGCGGCCGGCTCGATGCCGCGCACCGCGGCCACCAGCCCGACGTTGAGCCAGACGAGACTGAGAATCCCCGTCTTGACGGTCTTCTGAATGGACCGGGGCGTCGGCTGCTTGATCGCGGCGGTGGCGGCTTGATTGACCACCAGCGCGATCAGCGCGATGGCGAGGATCCCTTCGAGGGGGATCAACGGCCGGCCCGACGCCGGATAGGGGAACCGCTGATGGGCCAGCGCGACGGCGCCAAGGCCGAGCAGGGCCAGATCGAGGATGGTCAAGCCGGCGACGAGCCCTCGCCGATCGCCTTCGTGTGTTTCGAAGCGGCTGATCACGGTGATCCCGGCCACGAAGAGCCCGTAGGCGGCGGCCGCACTCCAGGCGATCGCGCCGCCAAGGTCCGGCGCCTGGGCCATCCCCATCAACAGGTTGAGACCCCGGCACGCGCCCATGAACGCCGGACCGACGAGAGAGTGCTTCACCCCGGCATCGTAGGCCAGGATGAAAATGGCGAGCGTGACGGCCACGGCCGCCGCCGGGAGGGATCCGCCGGCCAGGGCCAGCACGGGGCCCAGCAACAGTCCCAGGCCACCCAACCAGGCGGCGGCCGTGATCGAGGCACGGCCGGAGGGCAGGGGACGTCCCGGCCGCTCGTCCCGATCGACTTCGATGTCGAAGACGTCGTTGAGGGTCGTGCCCGAGGCATAAAGGACCATCGAGGCGGACACGATCGGCAACCAACGCCCCAGCTGGGCCAGCGAGCCGCCCACGAGCAGCCAGCCCGCCAGGCTGTCGGCCGCGGCGGTCAGGACATTCGGCAGACGGATCAGTTGCAGGTAGGCGATGAGTTTCGGGCGCATGGGCCAGTTCGGTTTGAGCTGCGTGCACCAACTCGGGAGGGCGAGGCTCCGTCCGAGCCGGCACCGTGGAGAGGCAGGGACGAAAACGCTGCGCTGCCAGATCAACACAGACCGGTCAAGTCTCGGGATCCGATGCGATCAGTGGACTCAGCACCTCGAATGCTTGGCGGGCCGCCGCGTCCGGGTCGTCGAGGTACGGATAAAGCTCCACCGTCAGCCACCCGTCGTACCCGGTCCGGCGGATCGCCTCCACGACCTCCGCGAAGTCGATGGTCCCGGCGCCGGGCACGAGGTGATGGTGGACCCGGCTGGCCGCGATGTCCTCAACGTGATAGTGGCGGATGTGCGGCGACAGCTTGGCGATCGCCCGGGGCAGGTCCTCGTTGACGCAGTACGCGTGGCCCACGTCGAAATTCAGCCCGATCGACGGGGCGTTCAGCCGCTCGGCGACCTCGAGATACTGGTCGGTGGTCTCGAGCAGCAGCCCGGGTTCCGGCTCGATCAACAGCAGCACGCCGAGGTGATGGGCATGCTCGGCCAGAGGCTTGAGGACCTCGACGAACAGCTCGATCGCCTCGCCTCGGCTTTGCCCGGGGGCCAGCGGGCCGCCCGGCTCGGTCGTGATGTGCGGGGCTCCCAGCTCGGCGCAGAGGCTCAGGGCCCTCCGAGTGTGATCGATCCGGACCCGTCGGTAGTGCTCGTCCGGTTCGATGAACGACGGATGCCAGTACGGTTGCCGGTAATCGTCGACCGCATTCATCATGAACGCGTTGATGTTCGAGAACGACAGGCCGGTCCGCTCCATGGCCGCGCGGATCGCCCGTTTCTGGACGTCGAGCAAGCCGGCCGGCCAGGCGTGGGGGACGTCGGCGAGCAGCTCGAGTCCCCGATAGCCGATGGCGGCGATTCGCGCCGCAGCCTCGTCGAACGGGTGGCGCAGATATGCGTTGGTGCTGAAGGCGAGTTGCATGACTCTTTGAAGGCTGAAGGCTGGAGGCTGAAGGCTGAATAAAGAGACGCGCTGGCGCGGAAGGCGATCAGGATTTCGATCGGTGCGCCGGCTTTTCCTGCGCGATGGCGCGCCGGCTTGGTCCGGCGCCGGCGGCCCGGCGACGTGCCCGATCAAGAGCTCGAACTGCCGGAAGAAGTCGTTCTCCTCGACGCCGTCGGGGTTCTTGAAGAAGCAGGCGAGATGGGCCATCAGGCCCCGGCCGCCCCGGCGCTTCTCCAGGTCGGCGAACCGGGCCAGGTCGATCGCCAGGGGAGCCGCCAGCACGCTGTCGCAGCCCTGCCAGGTGAACTGGAGCGTCATCTTCGTCCCAAGAAACCCCTGGAAGTGGATGTGGTCCCACGCCGTCTTCCAGTCGCCCATGTCGGGCAGGTACTCGATCGTGACCAGCGTGGAAGGCTTGTAGCCCAGGATCTGGTTGACGACCTGGTCCTTGGTGTGGACTTTCGACGACTTGTTGGCCGGGTCGTCGAGGATCAGTCCATCGCGATTGCCGAAGATATTGTGGCCCACCCAGCTCATGACCTTCAGGTTGCGGTGAGCGAACATCGGCGCGAGCACGGTCTTCATGAGCGTCTCGCCGGTCTTGCCGTCCTTGCCGCCGTAGAGGGCACCGGTGGAGTCGGCCAGCTCCTTCAGGGCCGGCACCGAGGCCCCCAGACTCGGGGTGAAATTGACATAGGTGTAGCCGGCGCGGAGGGCGGCCGTAGCGTAGACCGAGCTGGCGGGGAGCAGCCCGGACCCGCCGTCGGCCATCGCGGCGTTGAGCGTATCCCAGTGGCCGTGGACGGGGCCAACGGGGAACGGCGGTTCGGTGCTGGCCACATTCAGGACGATCATGTGGTCGATCGCCTCGGATTCGACGAACGCGGCCATATCGGCGCCGACGCGGTCCACGGCCTCGCGGGCCGTCCGGGGCGGCTCCGCGTCCCCCCAGTTCCCGAGCCGGGCCACGGCCGCCCCCGACCCGAAGCTCGTCCCCGGGCGGACCCGGCCGGTGGCCGAGTCGAGGTCCTCGCCGCACGCCTCGATCCACTCGGCCGGGAAGACGCCCGAAGTGCGCCGGAATTCCTCCGCCGATTCCCGGAACGACGTCTCCCGGATCTCGTGGCCACCCACGACGATCTGATCCGGCTCCGGCAATCCCAGGTCCCGGAACGTCAGGAGCTCGGTCACCAGGCCGGTGCGCTCCGCCAGGCCCCGCGCCATCGCCGAAAGCCCGAGGGTGATCGTCGTGCCGACGCCTCCGAAGGCGCCCACTAACCAGAGGCCGACGCGATGACGTCTCATGACGGTTTGAACCTGTTACAGGATCCTGGCCGATTGCGGTGGGAGGCTCGGGGGGTCGGAGGGTGTCCCCGGAGGAGTCGTCCGGACGAGACGGCCGGGTCCGCGTCCGGCTGCGGTACAACATCTGCCATTATCGCCCGACCGGGACCGCCGTTCAACCGGCCATGACGCCGCAGTGCCGGTCCATCCGACCGCGGCCCGTTGCGAACGCCCTGCCGGCGGACGTGCCGGCCGCACCGGCGTTCGCTCCTCCCCGCTCGGCTGTCGCCGCACGAATGGCCCCGCCTCAACGGCTCGAGTAGTGCGGTTGACGATTGGGCGGAGATCGGCGGTCGGAGCCGCCTCCTAACCGCGCGGTCAACTTCGCAGCCGGCGATGCCTCGGGCCGGCGTCAGAACGGGAGACGCACCTCGAAGCCGAACCAGGCCTGCGCAGCAAGGACGCCCCGGACGGTCATGGTGAGAGGCGGGGAACAACCGGGGCCACTTGCTCAGTTGTTGAGATGGGTGCCGGCGCCAGGCCCACCCAGCAGCCCAGGTCTGCGTTGTGGCGCAGGCGACGGGGCGACTGCGAATCGGCAGCGTCGCCCACTCCTCCTCGGACCAGAACCGCAGCCGGTAGATCAGGCCGTCGTGGCTGACGTATTGGTGCCCTCGGCTGTCGAAGGACAAGATCGCGGCCCCGCGGGCGTCGAGGTGCCGCAGGTTGTCAAATAACGAGGGTGCGGAAAGAGCGGATTCGAGAAGCGCCGTCATGACGTTCAACCCTTTGGCCAACGTGACCGGGCCGGGTACTTGCCACACGTGAGCAAGGCCGTCCCCGAGGGGCGATACGAAGAACCATAGGTTATCCGAGCTTCGTGGAGAACTCGTCGGACAGAGATTCTCCGGTATGGTTGCGCAGCGGCCACCGTGAGTCGCTCGCCGCTCCCTTCCCACCTCGGACCGGACCGCCGGGGTCAGATACCGAGTTTTCCCCTGGACGCCGACTCTTCCACCGACACCGACTGTTCTCCGGCGCAAGGCGACCGGCGCGAACTCTCTTAACCGAGATAGGACGGTGGCCATACGAGCCCGAGGCGCCAGCGAGTGGATCCGGGCCGGGACCATCCATTCACTCGCTGGCACCTCGGGCTCGTAGGTGAACTTCCTTCATGCTGGGGTAAACTGTTGAGACGGGCAGACGATTGGCGGAACAGGGCGACACCTCGTACGACGACAGGAAGATCAGCGCGGGGTGTCAGGCGGCGGGGCGCTGACGCGGGACAGTCGGCAGCGACCGTTGATGGGCGGCGGGGCTCCGTCTCCATCCTGACCGGTTCCATCAACCAGAACGGCGTGGGCCGGGCCGGCGTTGAATTTCGGGGCCCGATCGGATGCAATGGACCGCGAATTTCTCCGGGCGCGGCGGTCCAGCGGGACGGACGCCTCCCTGCTCGGATCTTGCTGAGGATGGCCGACAGATGGGACGCAGGACGAGCCTGGCTACCCTGGGTATCGCGGTGACAATCGCGGGGTTGTGCGTCGGCGCGGCCGACACGACGGACGGGCGGCGCTGGTGGTCGCACGTCGCCTTTCTGGCCGACGACGCGCTCGAGGGACGCGACACCGGCAGCCCGGGGCATCGCAAGGCGGCCGAATACGTAGCACGGGAGTTCGAGAAGCTCGGGCTCAAGGCCGCCGGCACCGACGGATTCCTCCAGCCGGTCGCGCTCAAGTCCCGGACGATCGACGAGGCCCATACTCGCCTCGCGCTGGTGCGCGACGGGGGCGAGGAGCCGCTCCGGCTCGGCGAGGACGCTGTGATCTCGCTGCGTGCCGATCCGGCACCCTCCCTCGAGGCCCCGCTGGTCTTCGCCGGCTATGGGCTGTCGATCCCCGAGGTCGGCCACGACGACTTCAAGGACATCGATGCGAAGGGGAAGCTGGTCGTCTACCTTCGGGGCGCCCCGCCGAACGTCCCCGGCGCCCTCGCTTCCCATGCGCAGTCGGAAGGTCGAGCGCTCCGCGGCGCTGCGCCGGGCGGGGGCGATCGGGGCGATCATGATCCAGAACCCCAAGCACATGGTCGTCCCCTGGGAGCGCCTGGCACCGGCCCGATTGCTCCCCGCGATGGAACTGGCAGACCCGGCGCTCGACGACAATCGCGGGCTGATGGCCAGCGTGACCTTCAATCCAGCCCACGCCAATCAGCTCCTGGCCGGCTCAGGGCATGGATTCGCGGATCTCCTGGCGGCGGCTGACGCCGGCAAGCCGCTGCCCCACTTCGAGATCCCGGCGAAACTCAAGGCGGCAATCGCCGTGGCGCGCACCGAACTGGCCTCTGAGAACGTCGTCGCCCTCCTTTCCGGCGCGGACCCTGCTCTCGCGGATGAGTATGTGGTCTTGTCCGCCCATCTTGACCACATCGGCGTGGGCAAGCCGGTCAACGGGGACGCCATCTACAACGGCGCCATGGACAACGCGTCGGGGATCGCCACGTTGCTCGATGTGGCCGCGCTCCTCAAGGAGTCGGGAACCAAGCTCCGACGACCGGTGCTCTTCGTGGCCGTCACCGGCGAGGAGAAGGGGCTGCTCGGGTCGAAGTTCTTCGTCCACCATCCCACCATCGGCCACGGGAAGATCGTGGCTGACATCAATATCGACATGATCCTGCCGCTGTACCCGCTGAAGAAACTGACGATGTTCGGGAGCGAGGAGTCCGACCTCGGAGATGATGCAGCGGCCGTGGCACGGTCGATCGGCGTGACGCTGCGGCCCGACCCGGTACCCGAGCAGAACGTCTTCATCCGCAGCGATCAGTATAGCTTTGTCCGCTGCGGCATCCCGTCGTTGATGGTCATGGTCGGCTTCGACACGACCTCGCCCGACGGGCAGATCGCCTTGAAATGGCTGACCGAACGCTACCATGCGCCCTCGGATGACGTGAACCAGCCGGTGGACAAGAAGGCCGCAGGCGAATTCGACAACCTGGTGGCGAAATTGCTGGAGCGTGTCGCCAACCGCGACGATCGCCCCCGTTGGAAGGACTCGTCATTCTTCAAGCGGTTCGCGCCGTGACCGGTCAGGGTTAGGGGGCAATCGAAGGCGTCGGGCGCGAGCGACCGGCCTGCTCGGCCCGTCACCCTGCCGGCCTGAACTCGCGGTCGATCACCACCCACAGACCGGGCAACTCCAGAGTGTCGATGCTCAGCCGCCAGAGCGCCAGTCCATCCTCGTTGTTTCCGGCGACCAGGGCCACGCCGACCGGCGTGAACACCTTTCGGGATGTCAACACCCCGATCGCGAAGTATCCGGCGCCGGAAAGGAGCGGTCCCGACAAGGGTCCGACGTTCGTGAAGTAGGCCATTACAGTCTTCTCCCGCGGTGACCCGCGCAGCGTCTCATCGCGGTTAGAGCAAGCCCCGCGCCTCGGTCATCCCCGGGTGCGGCCCGTCGCCGAAAAGCAACGCGGGGTTTCGCCGACTCGACATCGGGCTGGGCGGGCGAGTTGTTCCACGTCGACAATTCGGATGGGTTGCCGATGTCGTGACCTGGGCCGAGTCGAGCCGGATCGGCACGACGATTGCCTGCGGAGTCTTACTCCGTTCGCTCGCAGCAATTCTTCGTCCAACCCGGGGCCGAGGGTCGTCCACGACCGCCGAGCTGATCCGGGCCGGTGTCGTCGCTCGCGGCGATCGCGACATCGACCGTCGGAGTGGCACCGACTCCCGTGGAACTCCGGCGGCCCGGCCCGCCGCATGATGCCGCGTGGGCGTCGCACGAGGGGAGTGGGTCGGAGAAGCATGATGCGCGACTCGGGGTGTCCGGCCGATGAGGGAGCCACGCCCCTGATCGGCCGACCTATACCTCTTTTCTCCGGGAGGTTCTGCCGATGCCGTCATGGGATCTCAAGCTGGAGTTCGTCCGGCTCCTGACCGATCCGGATGACCCGATGCGCGCATGCTGCCCGAGCTGTCAGGAGCACCTGGCGGTCCATCAGCCGGACGTCGAGCGGCCCGAGCGCCTGCTCGGCGCCTGCTCCGAGTGCCGCGTCTGGTACCTCATCGACGCTCGCGCGGCGGTCATGGCCCGCCTGCCCCATTGGGACGCCCTTCTAGGGTGCTGGCAATCGTCGCCGCCCGGCGAAGCGTGTAGCGCTCACCCTGACCGGTGAGCAGCCAGTGCGGGTCGGCCCGCGTCAGCTCGATGAACCCGAGGATCACCGGGGCGGGAATGATCACGCCGCTCTCGTAATTGGCCCAGGTTTCGGCGGACAACCCCAGGGCTTCGGCCAGCGCGGGCCCACCCAACTCGCCGTACAGCTCCAAACGCATCTGTCGGACGCGCCGGCTCAATTCGACATGACTGGTGTTGGCCACCGCCATTGCGTTATCTCCTCTTCGCGGACGCCAGAAGGAAGCCCGGTGCCCCACAAGCCGATTCGCGGGCACGAGGAATGACCGATGACGGCGTGGCCCGCACCGGTTCACCGCATGACCAGGGAGATCAGGACCTTACTCCCGCAGGCCGAAGGATGCTCGCCCGGGAAAGTGCACGGCTGGCCCGGTGGCCGCGAGCAAGACGGCGATCGCGGACGGGGACAGCGTGTCGCGGACGGATTAAGCAAATGGCGAGCCGAGTGGCCGCGATTCCGGACCGGTTGGTGGTCGAAGAAGTCCGGCGAGCCGGCGACCCGTTGCGTCGAGGATCCGCAGACCGAGAGCCGGCGCATACCCCGCCTGTGGGGAATCGGTGAACGCTTCCATTTGAGGTCCTGCTCGAGGATCCGCCGCAGGTCGCCCCAGCGGTCCAGCAGCCATCGACAGCCGGTCAGAGTGCCCTCCAGCCGGTTGACCAGGCGCGCGGGGTTCAGCGGATCGTCCACGGAATCGGGCCAACTGAGCCTGGGAGTGGCCCGGAAACCGCGCTACTGAGGATAAAGCGCGATGGACCCGCCGGAGTCCCAGAAGAGGCGTCGAGCGCAGTCTTCGACCTCGTCGCCCTCGGCCTCGTCCCGGTCGGATCCGCCGAAGCGAACCAGCTCGGTCAGTCTCGCGGCGACCACGCGATCAGCCCGTGCTTGAATTCATTCAGACGTTAGCGTATCTTGCCATCGGCTGTCTTGTTCCACTCAGAAATTCTATCATTGCAGCGATTGGCCTCAACGCGTTTCGAGACAGTCTCGGCGGTCGGCACGGCCTCGGCGGTCGGCGCGTTCTCGGTGGTGGCGCTGATGGCGGATGCTCCTCTGCGCGGGATGTCGAAGAACGGCGTCGCGTCGTGGCGAGTCGAGATCGGGGCCGCCATCATGGCTAAGTTTCTCATCGTCGGTCCCCTCGCACTAGACTATGGGAAACTTTTTGCCCGTCGGCCGGACTTTCTTGGGAAGAATTTTGGATATTTGACGATCGAGCGGTGAAGGACGGGGACGCTCCAGGCGGGAGCCGCGTTCGAACATAACAATTGCCAAGGACTTGTGCCGAAGGGAACGGTGTTCGACCGACGTCGAAGGGAACGAACGTTCAGTATCACGCATGCGCGTGAAGGGGCTTCCATCGGGCTGCGTTAGCGATGTCGAGAGACATTCCTGGTCTGCTACAATCGCGTACGGGAACTGAACCCCGATGCCGACTTTCGCCTGCCGCGACAGCGACTTTTGCCCCGGCGTGGGTATCCGAGGACGGACTGAGGACGGACGAAGGGACCCACCATGGCGCAACCATCGCATGTCGAGGGAGTCCCGCCAGGCTTCACGCTCAGTCACACCTTCAGGGCTCTTGGTCAGACCGTCACACAGATCGCAATGTCGCCCGAGGGGCGGACGCTGGCCTCGGCGGACGAGAACGGGGCGATCAGGCTGTGGGATGTGGTGGCGGGCAAGCGGCTTCACACGATGGCCGCGAACGACGGTCCGGTCTTCAGCGTGGCCTGGTCGCCCGACGGGCGGACGCTCGCCTCGGGGGCTGACGACCGGACCATCGTGTTGTGGAACGCGGACACGGGCGCTCGGCGGCGCGCTCAAGGGGCACCACGGGGCGATCTTCAGCGTCGCCTGGTCTCCCGATGGGCGGACGCTGGCTTCGGGGTCTGGGGACGGGATCGTCGGGCTCTGGAATGCGGACACGGGCGACTGGCGGCGCGCGTTAACGGGGCACGACGGCCGGGTCTTCAGCGTGGCCTGGTCGCCCGACGGGCGGACGCTCGCCTCGGGGGCGGATGACCGGACCATCAGGCTGTGGAATGCGGACACCGGCGAGCGACAAAGCGCGGTCAGAGGGCAAGACGGCCCAGTCTATAGCCTGGCCTGGTCGCCCGACGGGCGGACGCTCGCCTCGGGGTCCGTGCACGGAACCATCGCGCTGCTCGACACGGAAACGGGACAACGCACCACCCTCGAGGGCCATACGGATTCTATCCGGAGCGTGGCGTTCTCCGGCGACGGCCTCCTGTTAGCCTCGAAGGCCGATAGCGTCCGCCTCTGGCGCTGCAGCACCTGGGAGGTGATCGCCATCCTCGATGAACCCGTACCGGGTCGGTTTTCCAGCACGGCGTTTCATCCCTCTGACCCCATCCTGGCCACCCTCGGTGAGCGAGATACCGTGATCCGGATCTGGAACCTGGACGTCAACACGCTCCTCGACGCCGCCCCTGTCACGCCCTCGCTGCGGTACACCAACGCCAAGGTGGTCCTCGTCGGCGATAGCGGCGTCGGCAAGTCGGGCCTTGGCCTGGTCTTGAGCGGTCAGGAATTCGTGCCGACCGAGTTGACCCACGGCCGCCACATCTGGACCCTGGCCAGCGAGGAGGCCGAACTCGGAGTGGGGCGCAAGGAACTGCGCGAGACCCTCCTCTGGGATCTGGCCGGGCAGCCCGGCTACCGGCTCGTCCACCAGTTGCACCTCGGCGAGGTGACGGTCGCGCTGATCGTTTTCGATGCGCGGAGCGAGCTCGACCCGTTCGCCGGGGTCCGGCACTGGGACCGCGCACTGGTCCAGGCACGGCGGGCGCGCGGAGAGGCCGCGCTTCCTCTGAAGAAGTTCCTCGTCGCCGCCCGCGCCGACCGGGGCGGTATCGGCGTCGGCACGGTCCGGCTGAAGGAGTTGTTGGAGGAGTTGAGCTTTGACGGTTACTTCGAGACCAGCGCCAAGGAAGGCTGGCGAATCGCCGAGCTGAACGACGCGGTGCGCGAGTCGATCGACTGGGAACAGACGCTGAAGGTCCGATCGAACGAGCTATTCCTCTCGATTAAGTCCTTCCTGGTGCGAGAGAAAGCATCCGGACGCCTGCTCTCGACGGTTGAAGACCTTTATCGTGCGTACCTGGCTTCGGCGGAGGCCGTCGCCGACACGCGTGACCTGGCGGATCAGTTTCAAACGTGCATCGGTCGGGTCGAGTTGACCGGACTGATCCGTCGGCTGAGTTTCGGGGGCCTGGTCTTACTCCAACCGGAGATGCTCGACGCCTACGCCTCGGCATTGGTGAATGCGGCCAAGGATGAGCCCGACGGGATGGGCTGCATCGTCGAGGACGTTGCCAGGGCCGGCAACTTCCGCATCCCCTCGGATGAACGCATCAAGGACAAAGAGCAGGAGAAGCTCCTGCTGATCGCGATGGTCGAAGACCTGCTTCGGCATGAAATCACGCTTCGGGAGGTCACTCCCGACGGCCCGCATCTCGTCTTCCCGACACAATTCACCCTCCGACACCCGAGATTACCCAGCCCCCAGGGCAAGGCGCTGGTGTTCCGGTTCGAAGGGCCGGTGCAGAACGTCTACGCCACTCTGGCTGTTCGCCTGGCACATAGTGGCGTCTTCCAGAAGAAAGCGATGTGGCAGGACGCGGCGACTTACACCGCATCTGTCGGCGGAACCTGCGGGATGATCCTCCACGAGATGGCCGAGGGGTGGGGCGAGATCACGCTGTTCTTCGACGACGCGTCGATCGAGGAGACGCGTTTCCAGTTCGAGGAGTTCATCGAGGCCCACCTCGAACGCCGGGCGTTGCGTGACACGATCAAGCGCCGGCGGATCTTCGTGTGCCCGAACCTCGGGTGTGCGGTGGAGTTCACGGAAGCCCAGGTCGCCCAGTGGGGCCGCCAGGGGAAGCAGGAGGTTCCATGTCCGTTCTGTTCGAACGGGACCGTCTCTCTGCTCGATCGCCAGGCACGCCTGGAGTCGGCGATCAAGCGCCGACTCGAAACGTCCGGGAAGGCTGTCTCGCCCCATGAGAGAGAAAACGAGGTGCGCCAGGTGTCGGCCAACGTCTCTCGCCTGGCTGAAATGGGCCGCAATGCCGACTCCCAACGCGATCAAGAGGTGGCGATGTCCATCCTCCAGGGGAAGACCTTGACCGGGGACTTCGATGTCTTTCTCTGCCACAACAGCGCCGACAAACCGGCAGTGACGGAGATCGGAGATCAGTTGAAGCAGCAGGGGATCCTGCCCTGGTTGGACGTCGAACAGTTACGACCGGGGATGCCGTGGCAGAACGAGCTGGAAAAACAGATCGAGTCGATCAAGGCGGCGGCGGTGTTCGTGGGGAAGAAGGGTCTGGGTCCCTGGCAGGACATGGAGCAGGCCGCGTTCCTCCGACAGTTCGTCCGCCGAAATTGTCCGGTCATTCCCGTCATCCTGGCCGACTCCCCGAAGAAGACCCCCCGGCTGCCGCCCTTCCTCGAGGGCATGACCTGGGTCGACTTCCGCAAGCCCGCCCCCGACCCGATCCAACAATTGATCTGGGGGATCACCGGACAGCGCGGGGCATCATGAGCATCGGGACCCGAGAGAGCGCAGCGTTCGTCCCCGTGTTAGCATAGGAAGCCATCAGACCGACTCGATGAATCGGTCGGTGCGCTGACGTCAGTTGTGAAGGCCCCGATGAACATGAATCCCGTGAGGTTTTTCAAGGCCCAGCCGAGGTTCTTCACTGCCACCTTGGTAGGCGTCTTTCTGTGGTTCTCGTCGCCGCATGACTGGCGGCCCTCCTCGCGACTGCTGGCGGCGTGGGATGGCGCCACCGGGCTTTACCTGATCCTCGCGGTCGTGATGATGGCTCGATCGAGCGTTCAACCGGATCCGTTACCGTGCCGCCTTGCAGGACGAGGGGCAGGTGATGATCCTCATCCTGACGGCCATCACGGCGCTCATCAGCCTGGGCGGGACCATGGCGGAGATGGCCGCCGCCAAGACGCTGAAAGGCAGCGGCGGATGGCAACACATCGCGCTCGCGGGCCTGACCGTGTTGCTGTCCTGGACGTTCGCACATACCATCTTCGCGATCCACTATGCGCACGAGTATTTCGCGGGACCCGAGAACGACCTGGCGGAGGGGCTGGAGTTTCCGGGCCGCGAGCCGCCGGATTACTGGGATTTCGTCTATTACTCGTTCGTCATCGGAACCGCCTCCGCCACCGCCGATGTCAACGTGACGTCGAAGAACATGCGCAGGATCACGACGCTGCATTGCGTATTCGCCTTCTTCTTCAACACCACCATCCTCGCGCTGACGGTCAACGTCGGGGCGGGGTTCTTTTGATGGGGGGAGCGGCGCGTTACAGATGCGGCGGGACCGAGTAGCCGGCCCGAAGGAATCGCCCAGAACCGCGCTGACGGCTAGCACGTTCATTCCGGCCCCGGATCCGCCGCCAGCACTGGCGGCGCTTCGGTTCCGACGAGGCCGGCGGGGGAGCCGTACTTCTCCTCTGGCGAGCGGCTGCGCACCGGATCGACCGCGGCGACGAGCCAGCCCGAGGGGGTGCGTGCGAGCCGGTAGGTTTGCCGCTCGTTGCGGTCCGGATACACCGTTTCGATCACGATCCGGCAGCCGTCGGGGCCGTCGGGCTCCGCGGCAAGGACGGCGTGGCTCTTGCGGGCGGCGGCGCGCGTCGCAGGTCCTCGGCGAAGCCGTCCGGCCCGCGCTCGCGGGCCTCGCGCTCGAGCCGGTCGCGGAGCGAGCCGTTGAAGGCGGCGAGGTAGCCCGGCACGTCGCCGCGGCGGCCCCGGTCCAGGAGGTCGCGGAGCCGGGCCTCGGCGGCGGCGAAGGGGGACGGCGACTCGGGCGCCGGAGCGGGGCCGGGTGCGATCATTCCCGGGTGACTCGGACCCGGGACGCCGCCCCGCAGGCCGGACCAGAGGAAAAGGCCGATCACCGCGGTCGTGATCGCGCCCGCGAGGAAACGTCGCGCGCTTCGGAGTCTGTCGTCAGGCGCCGGGACACGGTCCAACTCCTCGGGTCGATTCTCGCGCCGCATGTCGAAGGAGCTCCGGGGCGGGCGCAGGCACGGGAGGATCTCGGTCATCTCGCGACCGTGATCCACATCGGCGACGCCCAGGCGAGGTTGGCGTCGGCCTGCTCCACCCGGACGTAGTAGTGATGCGTCTCGCCCGGCCGCGCGGTGTCGTCGGTGTAAGTCAGCGAGGCCGAGTCGGCCCCCGGCTCGGTCGTCAGCGCGTAGGTGTTGTCGCGGATCACGTGGACCTTGGCGATGCGGCCGGTGCCCACGACCTTGATCGAGATCGTCGGGGCGAGGTCGGTGGCGAAAACATCGCCCATCAGGTGCTCGCCCGAGCGCACGTCGAGCAGGATGTTATCGGTCGCGGCGTAGCTGTGCCGTCGCTTGAAGGCGTCGATGATGGCCTGCCGTGTGTTGGCCTCGGCCAGCACGACCCCGTAGCTCCAGTGGGTGCTCACGTGGTCGCTGGAGGACTGAAATCCCAGGCGGTATCCCTTCCGCAGCGCGTTCCAGATGAATCCCTTGGGCTGGTAGCCGCCGATCTGCGTCTCCTCCGTGGGCGAACGCGGAGCACCGAAGTGCTCGTAGTTGTGGCGGTGGCCCTGGTAGATCTCCACCACGGGCTCGACCGCCGGGTCGTTGTCGCGCCAGTCGGTCCCCATGTTGGTGGCACTGGTGTGCGACGAGCAGATGCCGCCGAAGTGCTTCAGGCAGGCGTAGAGGTTCTTGGTGTCGGGCGCGCCCTCCTCCGCCGTCCCCTGGAGCGCGCCGAAGGGCAGGGGCCGGATGCCGCGGCGCGGCATCATCACGTTGCGGTGCCCGTTGGGATAGACGGCGCTGCGCTCGTAGGTGTACGCGGCGACGAATCGGCTGCCGTGGTGATGCAGGTCAGTCTGCTTCTGAATGAGCCACCACATGTATTCGTGTCCGAACCCGTTCATGTGATCGCCGTTGCCCATCCAGTCGAGGTCGGCGGCGTCGAGGGCGTAGCGCCAGGTGTCCTCGAGGAGGCCGTCCTGGTCGTTATGCGAGGTGAACTCGGTGTGGCGGTGGAACTCGCCGCGCACGAGCCGGAGCGAACGGCCGGCCGCCTCGATCCGGTAATCGCGAAGCCGTGCCTTGTCGGCCGACTCGTTCGGGTGAACGGGCCCGAGTGCGGCGGCGGGGTCGGGTCCGAGTGCCACCAGGGCGGGCGGCTCGGTGCCCCGGGAGCCGGGCTCGAGCCAGGTCGCGTACAGGTCATCCTGTCGGCGCGACCGCGTGTTGCGGCGGCCGTCGGTGCTGTGGATCGCCAGCACGCCGCCATCGAGTGCGATGAGGGCCGGGCGGTTGTCGATGAGGTTCGAGGAGAACGCCAGGTGCCTCGCTGGCGACCAGTTGTGGCCGTCGTGATGAGTGGCGAAACTGTCCCAGACCTCGCCCGCGCCGCCGGGCAGGGGATGACGGCGAAACAGCAGCCAGACACCGCCCGCCTCATCGACGGCCAGCCTCGGGCAGCTCTTGCCGCGGCGAGGGCCGGCGGGCAGGACGTCCACGAGCGAGCCGGAGGCCTGCTTGAGCGTACCATCGGCATCGAGGCACTTCACCCGAACCGTGCGCCCGAGGTAGAGCGGGAATCCGCGCTGGCGGACGGGGACCTTCGCGGGCGTGGCGTTCGCGTAATCCTTGCCCCAGTTCTCGTCCCCTTCCTCGTAAGCGATCCAGACTCGCCCGGCGCCGTCGCAGGCGAGCGACGGCCTGGCCTCGAAGCGATTCGAGGAAGCGACGTTGACCGTCGAGGCTCCCTCGGCCGCGGAGCGGAGGCGGACGTCGTAGTTCCCTCGTTCGTAGGTATCCCATGCCACGTACACGTTGCCCTCTGTGCTGGCGGCGATGGTCGGGCTCCAGTCGTTGGCGGGACTGGACGAGAGCGACCGCGGTCGGGCGCCCTCGGCCAGCGACGTGACGAGGATCTCGTAGTTGTCGTCTCGCCAGGCTTGCCACGCGACCCACACCGTCCCTCTCGAATCGGTGGCCGCGACAGCGTGGAAGTCGGCGCCGGGGTCGTCGGTGACGCGGACAGTCTCGGACCATCGGCCGGGCTCCTCGCCCTTCGCGGGGGTGTACGAGCGGCGGTAGAGGTCCCAATTGCCGCCGGTCTGCTGAGCCCAGACGACCACCACCTCGCCCCGGCCATCGACCGCGACGGCCGGGCGCCACAGGTCGAGCCCGCCCTCGGTCACGGGCATCGGCGGGTCCCAGCCCTGGCCGTCGTAGCGGCGCAGGTGGAGGCGATCGCCGTTCCTCGTTGGGACCAGGATGGAGTCGAAGTCCTCCGGCGCGACAGCTCCCCTGAGTGTGGCCCGCTCGGCCGTGTAGGTCGTGTAGGCGAGCCACACGGAGCCATCGGCGGCCTTCGCGGCGGCCGGGAAGTCGTCCTCGCCGGGCGCTCCGGTGAGGCGCACGGCAGGATCGACCCGCTTGACGGACGCCTGGCCGCCCAGGAACGTCATGCGGCCCCCGCGCTTCAGGTCAGCGAGGGAGGCCGAGAACTTGCCGCGTTGGGTCGTGACAGTAACCGTCGCGTCGGCCGGAGTAACGATGTTGACGCGCATCGTGACCGGCGCGATCGGTCCGACCTGCTGCTTCTTGGCCTGCTGCTTCTTGGCCTGCTGCTTCTTGGCCTGCTGCTTCTTGGCTGGAGTGGACTTCCTGGTGGCGACGGTGAAATGAACCCCGCGGGTTTCGGCGCCGGCGCCCGAATCCAGGACGGTCACGTCGAGGACCTCCCCGGCCGAGACGATAACGTCCCCTTCCCAAAGGGTCGGCTCGGCGTCGCGGAGCCCGAGGGCGACCTCCAGCCCGACGAGCCTGCGCGGCATCGCGATCCGCTCATCGAAGCGCGAGCCGGGGGGCTCGGGGGCCTGAGACTCCGGGGCGAGCTCGAGGTCGTCGTGCCGGGTGCCGGAGACGACGCTCACCGCGGCGAAGGCCACGCCAGCCGACGCGACGATCACGATGGCGGCCAGGCGGGATCGCATGAGCGGTACCTCCGGTCGTTGGGCTGAAGTCATGCCCCGCGCGAGACGCCGGCTCAGGGGTGATGACCCGATTATGAGAGATGTGGAGGCCGTCGCAAGCCCCCTGCGGCCTCGATCGGTTCTTTCCTGCCGACGATTCGACGGTGGCGCGGCAACGTCGCGGGCCGACCGGATCGCGGAGGATGAGTGACGGGCGACCCGATATCGCACCGGGCCGCCCGCCTGGTGAGGCGGGGATCAACAGATTTTAGAACGGGTGTCCACCCTGGTCCATCGGGGTCCGCTCGCCGCCGTGACGGGGGCGGGCCCCGCCGGCCGGCACTTGTCGCGTGAGTTGATGCCGCGGGGCCGGACTCGCCCCTTCGGTGAAAGGGAAGCTGATCCACCGCCCACCAGCAGGAACGCCGCAAGGCGGCGACCTGTTTTCGCCTGATCAGTCGAAGAGTCCCGACGGGACCTCCAGCTCGCGCTCCTGCCCGTTGCCCAGGGCGATGGCCGCCCGCAGGGCCGCGGCGAACCGGGAGGCGGCGTCGGCCCGCTCCATGGCGTCCTTGACGCCGATGGTCCGCCGGGCATGGACCTCATCGGTTTTCCGGGAGAGCGGGTTCTGGCCGAAGTTAAAGTGGTTGCCGGTCGTGCCGGCCGCGGCGGCCCGCCACATCTTCTCGTGGCGCCCGGCCCCGCCGACCTGCTTGACGGCCTCGCAAAGCGTCATCCTCGTCCCGCGGACATCGACGACGACCGCGAGGTTGTATCGGGCCTGGAGCGTCTGCAACCGGGAGACGGCCTCCTCGGCCTTGAGGAAGCTATCCCCCAGCTCGGTGGGAGACGGCTTGTCGTCGCCCTCGAACGCCCAGAGGGATTCCTCGAACTGCTTGGAGGCGGTGTTCTTCCTCAAC
This sequence comes from uncultured Planctomycetota bacterium, assembly GCA_963815795.1. Taxonomy (GTDB): domain Bacteria; phylum Planctomycetota; class Planctomycetia; order Isosphaerales; family Isosphaeraceae; genus JAKAUH01. The sequence continues at coordinate 2,264,906 of CAWFIC010000019.1, forward strand.
TCCCACCGCCGGATCGCTTCCTGTAACTGGTAGCCCGTGAGCTTGCGGATCGTGTCGGCCATGGTCTCTGTCCCTCCTCCGAGCGCTAGACACGGGCGGAGCCCCGGGAGGTTCGCTCGTTCGACGGCGTCTCTCGAAATGCACTCGGTCCTCCCCGATCGCACCCTTCCGCGGAAGTTTTCCATCCCCGGTGGCTTCCCATCCCGGTTGGCACACGTTAGATTCAAGGATGGCGTTGTGTTGCTCGCGACGGGCAACACCCGATTGGCTATGGCGGCCCCGCTGTGCGAAGATGGCACGCAGGAGGGGGGGTTCCCATGGCTGCAGCGTGGTTTCCATCAAGCTCACGATCTGTCTGGTGGTCGTAGAAGACCGTAGCGAACCCATCTGTTCCATGGAGGTGACGATGCCGACGCAGTACGTCAGCCAAGTAGCCCTCGCCCAGCGGGTCCGCGAGATCCGCCAGGGGTTGTTTGGCGAGGATGGCGGGCCGCGCCTGGCCGAGGCCCTAGGCCTGCCCGCCCGAACTTGGATGAACTACGAGACGGGCGTGGTCATCCCCGCCACGGTCATCCTCCGGTTCATCGAGATCACGCGGGCCAGCCCCCGATGGCTGCTGACGGGAGAGGGGCCGCCATTCCTCGAGCCGGACCGGACCGGCGGCCCCCCTACGCCCATCGTGATACGGGGAGATCGTGATCGGAACTGAACCTGGAGTCGCCATCACCGGATCGATGCGGGGCAGTGGGATCGACGGCAGAGGCTATCGCAGGTCGAGGGCGAAGGAGCCGGCGAGATGATCAAGGTGATCGAAGACCTTCTGAGCACGTCGGGCGGAGACGGGGATTTCATCAAGGGCGGCATCCAGGGGACATCCGACCCGGGCGAGATCGACAAGATCGTCGAGGCCTGGTCGGAAGAACGAGGGCGCAGCATCGAATACCTGCTGCTGATGGATCGGGTTCGCCGCGTGCTCTCCCGAATCCTGGCAGCGGGCCGACTCACGGAACAGAGCGAGAGAGAGATGAGGTGCCTCCTTCGTCTCATCGGTTCCATCGAGAAGGACGGTCCCGCGAGCGACCGGTGATCGAACGGCCAACATCCCGGAACATAGAATCATCGGTTTCGCCCGAAGCGGGGGGATCGCCAGTTGTGCGGCTCCGGTCGGCCTTGCACTGGTCCTGAAATGAATGAGGCCCATTCCTGATCCCATGGCCTTCTTGGTCTGTTCGGGAAGGCCGATTCGGGTGTCGTAAGTGAGGCGAGGGGTGTTCTTGAGGGAGCGGAATCCAGCCATGCCCGACGAGACCCTGCTGGTGCTACTCGACGAGGTACGAGGCAAGACGCTCCGTTATCTCCAAGGGGTCAGCGACGAGCAAGCCCGCTGGTGTCCTCCCGGGCTCCAGAACACCATCCTCTGGCACGCCGGCCACAGCTACTTCCTCGCGGAATGGCTCACAATAAAGGCTCTGGACCACAAGCCGGAGGTCTCGAAGGGCTGGTATCAGATGTTCAGTTGGGAGAGCCGACCGGACTCCGTCCCGGCGGACCGCTGGCCCCGACTGGATGTGGTCGTGGGCCGACTCACGGATCAGCACCGGCGGCTCCGTCAGGCGATCGGCGCGGCGACCGAGGACCGGCTCGCCGCCCCAACAGTGGATCACCCGGAGCGGTCGGCCCGCTTCTCGGTCGTCCACGGGCTGCACGACGAGGCGTGCCACTCCGGCGAGATCCTGCTGTTGCGCAAGATGCAAGGGCTCGGCCGACCTCCTCGGGTGACCGGATGAACCGCGATGGCGGGGTGCTTCCATCGAGTGTCGGCAAACGACCGGACTCGAGACACGGAAGCCCTGTGGCAGGCGCAGGGCGGTCTCGATGCGGCGAGTTCCGACGCATCACCGACGCGGTCCTGATCCTCCTCCAGGACGTCAGGAAGGAAATGCCGACGGCCCGATGGTGATATCCTCATCACTGTCCTAAACCCAATACCGTTTAACGGAGCATAACCACCGTCTCTGCAAAGGTTTTCTCCAAGGGCGGGAGGTGTCGATGCTCAGGTCGTTTCTTCTTGAATTTGGACATCTTTCGCTTGACCACCCGGGGATTGATCCGGTTACGGCGCACCTCGTCGTCGGTCCGCTCCCGCTGCATCTCCCACAGCAGCCCCCGGTACCACCGCTCGAATCGCCCGGGCGTCGAGCTGTCGCATTCCGGCAGCCGGCACTTGAGGATCTGGAAACAGCCGGTGAACGACAACCGATCGGTGTCCAGCCCGGCCTCCGATGCCGCCTCGTACATCAGCGCCCGGACCACGAAGTGGCCCAGCGACAACGCGTAAATCTCCTGCATCACCCCCGCCGGCGTCCCGCTCCGCAGGTGCGCCGGCTTGGTCGCCCGCCGCGGGTCCTGGTGGGTCTTCTGCTCATCGTAGACCAGTTCCTGTTCCCATCGCTCATGATACAAGATGATCAATTCCTCGGCGGGGTACAGATCCTCATCGAACAGGTTCGTGATCAGGATATGGACCTCGCCGTGGCCGACCCGTCGCGGGTCGTCGAGCGTGTAGCGGATCACTCGCACGATGATCCCATCACGATCCTTGCGGCGATCCTCGGGCGTCGGATAGATCCGGGCCAGGTAGGAACCGTCGGCCAGATCACGGATCGGCTCGAGGATCAACCGGCTGGTCACCCGCGCCAGGATCTTCACTCGCCGCGCCGTCACCTCCTTCCAGAGGGCATAGCTGAAGAAGCCGCGATCCCACAGCAGGAGCATGTCGGGGCCGAGATGGCGGAGCAAGGCCCCGACCATCGACTGTTCGCCATGGGCGATCGATCGGGCCACGAAGGCGACCTCGACATGAGTCCCCAACTCGACCAGGCTGAGCTTGCGGACCTGGGGGAAGGCCCCATCGCCGCGCGGCCCGGCGGAGGGCCGGCCGAAGGCGGCGGCGTTGGCGTCCGAGTCGGGGACGTCGAGGACCGTGCCGTCGATCCCCATCAGGCGGAGGCCACGATAGAAGCGCCGGGCGTCTCGGGCCGGGCCAGCGGGCGGACGACGTGCTCGAAGAGGTGCCGCATCGGGGCGATGCCCAGGCGGCGCCGGGCTACGCAGAGGCTGGAGCGATCCGGGGTCTCCTCGCCGACGCGGAGGCGGCGGGCATGCTTGAAGACCTGGCGGATCGGCAAGTCGGTCAACAGCCCCATGGCCAGGACGACCCAGCAGACGACCTGGTGGGTCAGCTTGCAGCTCCGGGGATTGATACGTCCGGTGTCCTGGAGGGCTTGGCGGACCGCCTCGGGCGGGATAACCTGTTCGAGTCCCGCCAGGCGATCCAGGATCCGGCCCGTGTCATCGGGCAACAGGGTGCAATGTCCTCGTGGCATGCGAGTCGCGGCCTCCTTGTGGCTTGGGTCCTGAGCAACCCCAAGTTAACAGGAGGCTGTGACTTGCGCCCATTTCAACGGTATTGGTCCTAAACCCCGTTCGCCCGAATCGCGACGCAATTGTTCAAGTCACCTGTTGCGCGTGGATTCTGCCTCTCCGGAGAAGTTTAATAAGAGAAGAAAATCTCAGGATCATTTGATCCCTTCAAGACAAGGTGCCATAATCTGACGAGGTCGGCACTGATCCCGCCGCCCCCTCGAGTCGCTGGCCACCCCAGGAGGTGGGGGCGATCAACCGCACGGCGACAGGTGGGCGCCTCTGTGACCGTGACGATCCCGTCGAATCGGACATTTGTATCGCCTTCGAGGAGCCATCGATGACCGAGACCCCACTTAGTTCAGGTTTCGCACTCTTGAGGGTCGGCACCTGATCAGAAAGATACGTCGGTCTCCTTACCATCTCTTGGCTACTTGTCTGGGTTACCACGCCTCGACAAGGCACCAAAGCAAGGAGACCGACCCATGGAACTTACCTCCTCGTTCGTTAACCTGCTACAGCACTTCGCACCGGTGTTCACCGCACCCACCCACAAGACCTTCCTCGTGATCGTCGCCGGCTGGGTCCTCTCCCAGCGCCACCGCTTCATCACCGAACTCATCTTCTCCGGCGGCCACGTCGGCAAGGGGCACTGGTCGCGGTTCCATCGCTTCTTCAGCCATGCCGCCTGGGACATCGATTCCTTCTCCATGGCTCTGGCCAAGCTGGTCGTGACGATCCTCGCCCCGGGCGCCCAACTCCTCTGGGCCGTCGACGACACCCTCTGTCGCAAGCGCGGGCTGACCCTCTACGGCGCCGGCATGCACTACGACCCGCTCATCTCCAGCCGATCCAAGGCCCTCGTCAGTTGGGGACACGACTGGGTCGTGCTCTGCCTGATCGTCGTCCATCCCTTCTGGGCGCCCGGCAAGGTCTTCGCCTTGCCCATCGCCGCTCGGCTCTACATCAACCGCCAGGGGCTCACCAAGGGGAAGAAGGGCAAGGGGAAGTCGTCGGGGACCGGCAGCGGGGTCGAGGCCAAGACCGAGCTCGATCATCGCACGCGGCCGGAATTGGCCCTGGAACTCATCGAACTGGTAGCCCGGTGGTTCCCCGACGACGAGATCCTCATGCTCGGCGACAGCACCTATGGTGGTCGAAGTGTCCTGTCTCATCTGCCCGCCAACGTTCATCTCATCAGCCGGGTCGCCGCCAACGCCGCGCTGTACCGCGCGGCCCCGCCGCGGCGACCGGGTCAGAGGGGGCCATCCCGCAAGAAGGGGGACCGCCTGCCGGGCATGACCGAGTGGGCCGCCGACCCGGAGGCGCCCTGGACGCGACTGGACTTCGACCAGTTCGGGCTGCATGCCACCCTGGAGGTCAAGACGATCCGGGCGCTGTACTACAAGGCGGGGCGGGACCGGCTCTTGACCATCGTCCTGGTGCACGATGTCGAGGGGAAGCGCCCCGATCAGATGTTCTACTGCACCAAGCTCGACTGGGCGGCGCGTCAGGTGCTCTCGGCGTACTCCTGTCGCTGGGCGATCGAATGCACATTCGAATATTGCAAGCAATTCCTGGGATTGGAGGACCCGGCCAATCGCCTCCCCAAGGCGGTCGAGCGGACGGCACCCATGGCGATGTTCATCTACACCATGGTGGTCGTGTGGTTCCACCGCGAGGGTCATCGCTCGGTGCAGTTCCCCTTCCGGCCGTGGTATCAGAAGAAGGCCGAGCCGTCGTTCGCGGATCTGCTGACGACCCTGAGGCGACTGAGCTACGATGAGAAGACCGAGGGGCTGCTCCCGAAGCACTCTCGACTGAGAACCTGGGTCGCCCAGCTCACCGAGCTTCTCAGCCGGACCGGGTGAGCGGCCTCTTGGCCGAGGATTCCTGGGCGGTACGCGACTTCACGACCGATCCGACGGGATGGATTTCACCCGACGGGCTACTCGCGGTACGCCCTCATCCGTGCGAAACTCGAACTTAGAGACCGCCGCCAAGCCGTCATCATCGATCCGCTCGGGCTTCACCTGCGATCGGCCGCCGAGCTGGTATCCCTGGCGAGATCGTTCCGGTCGGATATCCGGGTCATCGCCAAGGGTACCACGGCCGATGCCAAGAGCATCCTCGACCTGGTGACCCTCGCCGCGGAATGCGGCACGACACTCGATATCGTGGCGCACGGCCCCGACGCCGACGGGGCCGTCGCCGCCCTGATTGACCTGATCGATGCCGGAAGCAATCGCTCAGTGGGACGGGAAGTGGCGGCGGCGTAGGTTGGACGTCGTCTCGGTTCACGTGGTCTCCTGGTCCTGAACGAGGGGGCGACCGGCATCGTTCGGCGGTGACGTGGTCGGGATTCACCGCCCTGGTCGCGATGCGGCGACGGCGGTTCTGGATTGTGGCCGGTGTGTTGCAGGGCGGATTGGTGCGATTTCACTGTGATCGAAAGTGGGGAAGAGACGTGCGGACAAGACGTCGCGGCCCAGGAACGGCTCGAACGGAGCCCCCGATTCGCGGCCGCCTCGCCGCTCACCTTCGGGGGCGCTCGTCCTGTTCGGCCACCGAGCGGTGGCCGGGCGCGGCCAGTTGATGCTCGACCACCACGATGGGCGATGGCGTCCTGTCGCAGCGGTGCGGTCGATTCCGCGCTCAACGGCGGCTCGGGACAACCCCGCCCGCCGGCCCAACGACCGGGCCGTTACCCCTGAGCCGCTGCCCGGCGTGGGGGCCCTCGGGCTGCTCGTGGATATAGATCCGCGGCTCGACCGAGAGTCCCGCGAATAGCGGCGTGTCCGGCGGGTTGCCGCCGATCAACTCGACCCGTACCGGCAGTCGCTGGACGATCTTCACGAAGTTGCCCGTGGCGTTCTGGGGCGGCAACAATGCCGTCGCCGCGCCGGTGCCGGGGCTGAAGCCCGTGACCCGGCCGCGGAAAACCCGGTCCGGATAGGCGTCGACCCGGATCTCGACCGGCTGGCCGATCCGGATCGGCTCGAGCTGCGTCTCCTTGAAGTTGCAGTCGATCCAGACGTCCTCGAGCGAGCGGATGGCCATCAGGCGCTGCCCCTGCGTCACCCGGTCGCCGGGGTTGACACTCCGGTTCGAGATGACGCCGTCGATGTCGGCGGCGATCCGGCAGTAGCTGAGGTTGAGCTGCGCCTCGGCCAGTTGCGCCTCGGCCTGCTCGGCCTGCGCCCGAGCGGTCTCGACGTTCGGGGCCTTCTTGACGGTCTCGGCGATCAGGTCGTCAATGTTGCCGCCGGGAGCCCGCTGGCGAATCTCGGCGATGAACTGTTCGGGAGTATCGTAGTAACTGGGGATCGGAACGGCCAGCTCGGCGAGGTCGATCGCCAGTTGCCCCAGGGCGGCCAGGACGTCGGGATGATGCTGCTCCCAACCCTCCGGGACATCATCGAGCCCCTTGCCGGCCTCGGGGTCCTCGGGTCGCGCCAGCGCCGCGCGGACGCTTCGGACCTGCTCCCGCGCCTGGATGACCCGCGCACGCGCCTGCTCGTAGTCGGTCTGCTTGACGTCGGCCTGCTCCTGCGTGACCGACTTGCGGCGGGCGAGCTCGGAGTAGCGCGCGGCCTCGGCACTCGCCAGCCGTTCGGCGGCCTCGGCTTCCTTCAGGCGGGCGACCGCGACCCGCAGGCCCACGATCTGGTTCTTCACCTGAGCGATCGTGGCGGCCAGCTTGAAGCGATTGGCCCGGGCGGCGGCGACGGCCGACTGCGCCTTGGCCACCGCCTGCTTGCTCGTCTTGCGGGCGATTTCGAGGGCCGCCGTTGCCTCGCGGACCCGCACCTGCTCCATCGCGTCGTCCAGCACGATGAGCTGGTCCCCCTTCTTGACGAAGTCGTTGTCGTCCACGAGCACCTGGCGCACGTTCTCGGTGATCCGCGGCGCGACGTGGGTGGCATGAGAGTTGACGTAGGCGTCATCGGTCGAGGCGGTGTTCAGCGCGAGCTCGAGCCGCGGATAGAGATAATACGACGACGCCACCAATCCCCCCGCGACCAGGGTCATGAGCAGGAGCCGGCCGACCCAGGGGCGCCGCCGCGGCGACGTTCGCTCGGAAAGAGACTTCGGAGGGTTCTGCTCGGGAACTCTCATGCCGGGTTTCCTGACGCGGACTTCGGCCGCGATCGATGAGACACAAGATTCACGATTTCAAAAGATGAATCATAGATTTTGAATCCGGAATCCGGAATCACTCGGATCGGCCGCACCGCGGGGCCGCTACTCCCCCCCGATGTGCATCCCCTCCTCGGCGATCGACCGCCTCATCAGGAACGCTAGCGGGATCAGGGCCAGCGCCAGCACGCCGAACAGCCAGAACGCATCGAGATAGGCCATGGCGGCGACTTTGCTGCTGCCGCATCCCGTCGATGGCATCCAGGGCCATCGTTTGCGAGCCCACCGGATCGCCCGTGAGCTGGAAGAAGTCGGACCGCAGCAATTGCATCTTCTCGTTGAACGTCGGATTGAACGGGTTCAGGTTCTCCACCAGGCGGTCGGTGTGGACCGGGAGGCGCCGGGCCACGATGGTCTTGCCCAGCGTGGTGCCGGCGCTCCCGCCCTCGTTGCGCAGGGCGGCGAAAATGCCGGCGGCCGGCCCGCGCAGCTCCTTGGGCAGGTAGATGAACGCGGCTACGCTCAACGGCGCGAACAAGCTGGCCGTCCCGACCTGCTGGAGCACCCGGGGCCAGACGAGCTGCCACGGGCTGACTTCCAGGTTCATCTGCGAGTACCAGGTGGCGCCCGCCCACATGAGCACGGCGCCGAAGACGATGATCCAGCGCGCATCGAGCTTCTTGCCGATCAGGTAGCCCACGAGCGCCATGGTCGGGATCGAGAAGAGGCCGGCCGGCGACATGACCAGTCCGGACCAGACGGCATTGTAGCCGAAGAGCGTCTGGAGCATGCCGGGCAACAGCACCATGGCGGCGTAAGTGATTGCGAACGCGACATAGGCGATCAGCCCGCTGGCCGCGAAGTTACGGTCGCGGAACGGCCTGAGGTTGAGCACCGGCGCCGGATGCCTCAACTCCCAGAAGATGAGCACCGCGAGGCCCAGGCCGAGGCCGATCATCAGGACCTGAACCCGCCCGAACGGATCGCCCAGCCAGTCCCACTCCTGGCCCTTGCTCAGGAGGATCTCCATGCACGCCATCGACAGGACGATCAGCCCCAACCCGACGTAATCGAAGCGGAGCGGCTTGCTGTGCAGCTCGGCGCGTTCGGCGACGAGGTATTCGGGGTCGCGGAGCACGGCATAATTGACGGCCAGCGCCAGCAGGCCCGGCGGGATGTTGATGAAGAAGATCCACTCCCATGAGTAATTGTCGGCGATGTAACCGCCGAGAGTCGGCCCGAGCACGGGCACGACGAGCGCCGAGATGCCGAAGAGCGCCTGGGCCGCCCCCTGCTTCTCGCGGGGGAAGATGTCGACCAGCACGGCCTGGGTGACCGGCTGAAGCCCCCCGCCTCCCAGCCCTTGGAGGATGCGGAAGAGGATCAGCTCCGGGAGCGACCGGGCGAACCCGCAGGCCGCCGAGCTGACCGTGAAGATCAACAGCGACGCCAGGTAGTAGTTGCGCCGGCCGAAGTACGACGACAGCCAGCCCGAGAGCAACAAAACCGAGGCATTGGCCGCCAGATAGCTGGTGATGACCCACTCGCTGTCGCTCTCGGCGGCGGAGAGCCCGCCGGCGATATACCGCAGCGCGACGTTCGCGATGCTGGTGTCGAGCACTTCCATGAACGTCGCGATCGTCACCGCAACCGCGATGATCCACGGGTTTACCGAGCGAGTCGATCCATCCATCGCAGGTTGGGACATCGATCCATTCACTCAGGGGCATCTTGGCCGCGTGGTCCAGTATTATAGACCTTCCGCCCCTTTTCGCGATCATCGCGCCGTGAGCTTCTCCGCTTGTCGTGCCTTGAGCGTCGCGGTCAGGTGCTTCGGGGAGGACGGGGCCCGGTCGATCCAGTGATCCAACTGGCCGGCGATACGCCGCGTCAGCGAGAGGGCCGTGGCCGTGTAGATGAAGACCAGACTCAGGCCCATGCAGAGCAAGAGAATGAAAACAGCCGGGGCGTGGTCCGGCGCTCTGATGGTCGCCCAGATCTGATCGATCGTCTTGGACGAGGCCATCGACCAGGCGACGTACGACGGCATGGCCCCCAGGACGGAGTACGATGATCCCCAGCCGAAGGCCCCGAAGAACCCGAGGAGGAGGATGATCGGATAGCCGTTGAAGACGGCGAGGATCGCCAGCGTCGAGCCCATCGCCCGCGAGGTGCTGGAGGACCGGAGCGAGCAGTAGAAGCCGACGATCGCGACGAACCACGTCAGGAGGGCGAGCAGCGCGATCGAGACCAACCACCCGAGCAGATCGGCCGCGCCGGTGGCCAGACTTACCGTATACAGGAAGAGCAGGACGGCCGCGAAGCCCCTCTGTTGCCACATCGCGCCGAGCGCCTTGCCGCGCAGGATCTCGCGGGCGGTCAGCGGCGTCGCGGTCAGGCTGGCCCAGGTGTCCCTCTCGCACTCGATCGTCACGCTCGCGGCCATGGACCCCGCGACGGCCACCAGCCACAGCGCCGTATACCAGCCGAGGTCGATTTGCAAGGCCCACAGGAATCCGTCCGGCAGGGAGTGGCGGGCGTCGAAGCCTCGCCGCCAGAACTCCACGACGGCCAGCTCGCTCTGGACGGCGGTCATCATGGTCAGGGGAAACGTGATGAAGACGATCGCGGGCAGCAGGACCAGCCGGGTGAACCGGTCAAACTGGGCGAAGTACCGCTCTTTCCACAGGATCGGGTCATCGCCGCACTCGGGTTGTCCGCGCCGGCGCAGCCGTCGGCGTTCCATGCGGGCCCCGAACCAGCTTCGCCGCGCCGGTGCCTCCTCCTGGCGGCGGAACGTCGGCCTAAGCCGCCAGATCGCCAGGAGCAGCATGAGCACCGCGGCAACGACCTGGGACTCGACCATCGACAAGGTACGGTAGACCAATGCCGGCATCCCCAAGCCCAGGCCCATCCAGAACCGAGAGCGGATCCAGAGCGTCAGCGGGCTCAGGTCCGCCAGCACATCGTTGACCGGCCGGATCCAATAATACGTCGCCGGCAGGCCGACCGAGCCGAAGAGGAAGATCAGCGGCGGTACCAGCAGCCAGATGAGCATCAACAGATAGGACGTGAGGATCGCATCGCGGACGCGGCGGGCCAGGGTCGAGACCAGGACCGTCATCGCCACCGCGAACGCGACGGTCGAGAGCGTCCCGCCGTAGACCACGACGACGGCTTCGGCGGAGATCCCGCCGAACAGCCCGAGCAGGCTCACGACCGGCAGGCCGATCGCCACCAACACCGCCAGGTGCGACGAACGCCCGAGCACCTTGTCGAGGATGATCTCGCCGCTCGACAGATGGCTGGCCATCATGTAGTGCAGCGTCTTCCGCTGCTTCTCGTCGGCGATCGCGCCGCCGAAGACCGCAGGGACCATCAGGAGGATGGTGATCAATTGCACGAGCGCAAACGCGATGAACGTCTGCGTGGCATACCGGGCGACGGCCGCCACGCTGGCCACCGCGTTGGCCCATCGCATCTGCTCGTAGCCGGCGCTGACGATCAGCAGCAACACCAGCCCATAAACGAGCCGCAGCAAGTAAAAGCGCCTCTGCCGCGCGGTGCGAACGAGCTCGGCGCGGAAGACGGGGCCCAAGAGCATCGTCGTATTCCCTCGATGCGAGACCGGCGTTTCAGATCACGCCTCCTGATCGCGAAGTAGCCCGATCGAATGAGCCCATATCGACACATCTTACGATTGTCCGACGAGCGGCCTGGCGTTAAGGCCTCTCCATCTCGAACAGGTCGGTGCTCCGACAATAGAAGTTGCCGCCAAGCCGGGCGATGGTGCGGAGCTTGCGCGGGTCGAACGCGACCCGAGGGATCGAGCACGGCCTCGTCGATGTGGATCAATAGCACCTCGCCGATCACCAGGTTGGCGGCGATGGCACCTTCGCCGATGGCGATGATCTGCCGGACATGGCACTCGAGGTGCACGGGCGACGCGGCTACTCGCGGAGGGCGGACCTTCGTGGCGGGTTCGAGTGTCAGCCGTGCATACTCCGCCTCGTTCTGCCCGCGCGGCAGTTCCTTGGAGGTCGCGTTCATTGGACCGGCCAGGTCCTCGACGGCCGCGTTCAGGACGAATTCGGGCACCGCCTCGAGGTTGAGCAGCGTGTCCTTCTTCGAGCCGTCGCGCCGGTTGGTCGGGCTGAAGACGACGACCGGAGGGTTAGCACCGAAGGCGTTGAAGAAGCTGAAGGGTGCCAGGTTGACCCGCCCCTCGCCGTCGATCGTCGTCACCCAGGCGATCGGCCGCGGATTCACGACGCCGACCAACGCCTGGTAGACCGGGACGACGTCCGACTTCGATACATCAATGATCATGCGTTCAATCCATCCAGCTCAGGGGATAAGACGGGTCGTCCAGGTCGAGGGCCTGGCGCGTCAGGCGGAGCGGCCGGAAGGTGTCGACCATGACGGCCAGCTCGTCGGTCCGGGTCGCATCGCGGCTCGCGACGATGGTGCCGGGATGCGGCCCGTGAGGGATACCCCGCGGATGGAGCGTGAACGACGATTCCTCGACGCCCCGTCGGCTGCCGAATCGGCCCTTGACGTAGTACAGGACCTCGTCGGATTGGACGTTCGAATGGGCGTAAGGCACCTTGATCGCCTCGGGGTGCGTGTCGAGCATCCGCGGCGCGAAGGTGCAGACCACGAAACCGGGCGCGTCGAAGGTCTGATGGACCGGCGGCGGCTGGTGAATGGTCCCGGTGATCGGCTCGAAGTCCTCGGCGTTGAAGGTGTAGGGATAGAGCATGCCGTCCCAGCCGACGACGTCGAAGGGGTGGCTCGCCAGCGTGTACCGCGTCAGCCGGCGGCCGTCCTTGATCAGCACGGTCGTCTCCTCCTCGAGGTCGACGACCGCGATCCCGCGCGGGCCGTGGAAGTCGCGTTCACTATACGGCGCACCGAGCCGGATCTGGCCGTCGGGATTGAGATACCGCGCGGGGATCGACACGTTGCCGGTGGCCTCGATGACCAGCAGGTCGGGCTCCGAGCCGGGCTCGAACTCGAACCGATAGGTCGTGCAACGGGGGATGACGACGTAATCGAGCGGGCGAAGCGGCAGCGAGCCGAAGTGCGTGCGAAGCACGCCGCGGCCCGCATGGACGAAGATGATCTCATCGGCGTCGGCGTCGCGGAAGAGCTCCTGCTGGTGGGGCCGATCGGGGCGGCATCGGGAGATGATCACATCGTCGTTGACCAGGAGCGGCAGCCGCCCCGAGATCGGATCGCCGGTGCGGGGGATCGACCGCGTCTTCAGGTGATGATGCCGCAGGGCGGGCTGATCGACAACGTCGAGCGGGACGGTGTCGGCCGGCTCGAGCTTCACCACGCGCGTGGGCGGACGAAGGTGATAGACCAGGCTATAGGCCCGCGAGAAGCCGGCGAGGGTGACGACCTCTTCGTAGTGGATCCCCTCGCCCTTGAAGCCGGGGCGGTTCGGATGCGCGATGTGCCGCTTGCGCGGGATCGAGCCGAGTCGCAGGTAGGGCGGCATGTCGTCCTTCCTCCCACGTAGGTCAGGCTCTCAGCCTGACGCTCGAGGCCAGTCAGGCTGAGAGCCTGACCTACGTCCTTTCGGCCTGATACGGATGCTCGACGACGCGATTGCGCAAGGTGCCCAGTCGCTCGATCGACAGTTCCACGACGTCGCCCGGCCGGAGCCACCCCTCTGCCTGTTCGGGCGTCAGCTCGAGGATGCAGCCCGTGCCCACGGTCCCCGAGCCGATCACGTCGCCGGGCCGGAGCCTCGCGTCGCGGCTGGCGTGCGCCAGGAGCTGCGGCCAGGTCCAGTACATCGTGCCCGAGTCGCCCCGCGACAGCAAGCGACCGTTCCGGCTCGCAGTCATCTCCAGGTGCAGGCGGCCGTCGCGGTAGCAATCCGCCAGCTCGTCGAAGCTCACCAACTCGGGGCCGAGCGAGGTCGCGAAGTCCTTCCCCTTGCTGGGACCCAGGCCGACGGCCATCTCGACGCGCTGGAGGTCCCGCGCGCTCCAGTCGTTCATGATCGTGAAACCCGCGACGGCCTCGAGCGCCCGGTCGTCGTCGGGCAAGTCGCGGGCCTCGCGGCCGATCACGCAGGCGAGTTCCAGCTCGTAGTCGAGGGCCTCGCTCCCCCGCGGCGCCCAGACCTCGGCCTCGTGGCCGATCACGCCGGCTGGATTCGAAAAATCGAAGACGGGCACCTGGTACCACTGGGGGACCATGTCGAGCCCGCGCTGCCGACGGCACGTCGCGACGTGCTGCTCGAAGGCGTAGAAATCGCGGATGCTCGTGATCGGCGGGAGCGGGTGGCGCATGGCTTACAGGGTCCCCCGGAGCTCCTGCTCGCGCTCGATGGCCTCGAAGAGCGCCTTGAAATTGCCCTTGCCGAAGCTCTTGGCCCCGCGGCGCTGGATGATCTCGAAGAAGAGTGTCGGCCGGTCCTCGACGGGCTTGGTGAAGATCTGGAGCAGGTAGCCCTCGTCGTCGCGATCGACCAGGATGCCCAGCTCGGCCAGCTCGCGCAGGTCCTCGCGGATCGTGCCCACGCGCTCGGGCAGCATCTCGTAGTAGGCCGGCGGCACCCTCAGGAACGAGACATCGTTGGCGGCCATGGCCCGGACGCTCTCGATGATGTTGCCGCTGGCCAGGGCGATGTGCTGCACGCCCGGACCGCCGTAGTACTCGAGGAATTCCTCGATCTGCGAACGCCGGCGTCCGTGAGCCGGCTCGTTGATGGGGAATTTGATCCGGCCGCGGCCGTCGGCCACGACCTTGGACATCAGGGCCGAATAATCGGTGCTGATGTCCTTGTCGTCGAAGCTGGCCAGCAGCGAGAAGCCCATGATGTTGCTGTAGTAATCGACCCAGTCGCCCATCTTGCCTTCCTCGACGTTGGCGACGATGTGGTCGATCGCCTTGAGTCCGACCGGGTGGAACGTCCGGGGGCTGTAGCGATCCGGGTCGAGTGGTTTGTAGCCGGGTGCGAAGACGCCGTGGTACCGCGACCGGTTGACGAAGGCGTGCGTCGTGTCGCCATACGCGTGGATCTCGGCGACTTCGTAAGCGCCGAACTCGTCCTCGATGGTACGGGGCGGCGTGCCGGGTTGCGCACCACGTGCCACGGCGGTCTCGAACGCCGCGCGGACGTCTTCGACCTCCAGCGCAATCGACTGGACCCCGTCGCCGTGCCGCACCAGGCGGCCGGCGTCGGGGTGATCGAGAGCGCAAGGGCGAGGCCAGCACGAACGTGATCTGGCCCTGCCGCAGCACGTAGCCCGCCTCGTGCCGCACGCCGGTCTCGAGGCCGGCGTAGGCCACGACGTCGAATCCAAAGGCATTGCGGTAGAAGTAGGCGGACTGGCGCGCGTTGCCCACGAACATCCGCACGTGGTCGATGCGCTTCAGCGCCATCGCGTCGGTGGACATTCCGGTTCTCTCCTGATCGGGACCGACGTACGTTGCCGCGATCAACCGATCACGCCGCGCCGGCGGTCGTCTCCCAGGCCGTCCCAGAAGCCGGCGATCGCGTCGAGTACTTCGTGTGCTCCCTGGAAGAACCGAGCCTCGTCGAATCGCGGGTCGAAGAAGACGGCTTCCAGCTCCTCCATGGTGTGGCCCGCGTGCTGGGCCTCGACGCGATTGTGCCAGGTGAAGAACGCGACCTTGAGGCCCGGCAATCGGGTCAACTTGATGTGGAGCAAGCCGTCCTCGAGCTCCTGCCAGAAGCCGGCGGCCGCCCAGTTCTCGACGGCGAAGCTCGCACCCTCGGCAATCCGATCGTCCTCGCTGCCGTAGAGGCGCTGGAGCTCGTCGCAGAAACTCAGGGTGTAATCCCGCCCATGGCGGCGCTTGCCCAGGTCGTCGAAGCCCAGCCCGAACGCCTCGCCGACCGCCAGCAACCATTCGAAGTGCGCGGCGCGGAAACGGAAGAGGCCGCCGTCAACCGTGCCCTCGGTGCTGACCAGGTCGGGGTCGCCCTCCCGGTCCTTGGCCTCGTCGTCGCCATCCCGCCGCGCCGAGGCGGTCTTGCCATCGGTCCGGCGGTAAATGACGCCCAGCTCGTTCATCAGGATTTCCTTGGCGGCCCGGGCCTGCTGGAGGGTAGGGGCGTTGATCACCCGCAGCAAGGCGGCGACCAGGAACTGGTTGGAGAAGACCGAGAACTGTCGGACGAAGTGGGCGAGCTCGGCGTCCGTCGCCCCTCCGTCGCGGAACCATCGCGTATAGGCGTTGTCCGTGATGATGCGGTGGTGCAGCAGGTCGCGCTCCACACGGTCGAGGAATTCGCCGAAGGCCTCGACCTGCTCCGGGGTCAACTCGCCGCTCCGCTGCCGCTCCTCGATGCGAGGAGAGACCAGCTCGTGATGCGTCGCCGTCGCCATGAGAATCCCCCTGAAGTTGTAGGAGAGGAACAGGGGACTTGTCTCATCCATTATACGCGCCGTCGGCGCCGCGGGTCAACTTTCTCCGGGACGACGAAGTGATGCTACCCTCCCGTGCGCCGGTTCGCCGCCGGCTGGGTCGCGACGGCCGCCCCGAGCGCCGCGACTCCCTTCCTGCGCCAGACCTCGATCGCCCCGAAGCGGGCATCGCGCTCGTACAGCCGCCGGATCGCGGACTCGATCCGTTCGATCTTGAACGAAGGATCGGGGCCGACCTCGCCGGGGGACCACACGACCAGCGAATCCGGCTCGTTCTCCAGGGCCGTCGCGAAGCGCTCCTCGTCGCGGCGATTGGCCATCCAGAGCCAGGAGATGTTCTCGGCCGGGAAGGCGGACAGGCGCCCCAGCGGGCCGACGATGGCGGGGTTCCCCTTGAGCGCGTTCGCGATCTTCGCGTGGATCAGTGGGTGGCGCCGCAAGTAGTCCAGCGTCGCGCGGTAGTCGGCCCAGTCATAATACGCCGACGTCGGGACCTGCCCGTGCCGATATCCCGGCGGCGTGCTCGCCCCCGTGCGGCTCCGGATCGCGTCGGATGCCGCCCTGAGACTCGAGCGGATGCTGCAGAACTCGGGCCTCGTCTTGCAGCCGAGGCCGAGCAGCAGCAGGAGCGAGAGGAGTCGGTAGGAAACGGGAACGCGGCGGGCTGAGAGCAGCAGGTGGGTCAGCACTCCGAGGTTCACCGCGAAGACCGCCGCGAGCGGTATCTGGAGGTAAGCGTGATTTCTGGGGTGGATCGGCCTGTAGATCAGGACCATAACGAACGCCCCGACCCAGACGGCCGCCGTTAGGCGTTGCTTCCGGTCTCCTTTCGGCATCATGATGAGGGCCGGCGCGATGACCACATAGGCAAACGTGTCCAACTGGTTGAATAAGCCGGCGACCATGGCGGTGGCTCGGCCGATCCCATGTTGTCCCGATGAGTTATTGAGCGCGACCCCCGCCAGGAAGTCGGGCATCAGCCCGCCGACCGCGAGGGGCAGGTAACCAACGAGAGTCGTGAGCAGGAACGACAGGATCCAGACGGCGGGCCTCCGGCCTCCCCGGCCTGTCCGGGTTTCGCCCACGAGCTGAAGGGCGGCGGCCGGCAGGAAAAGGACGGCATGCGGTCGTATCAAGATCGCCGCCGCGACCGCGGCGGCCGAGAACGCCGGCGCCGCGGTCCGTCCTTCCCAGGTCTGCAGGATCAGGATGCCCAGGATCGCGAAGAAGGGGGCATGCCAATCGCGCTGGGCCGCGAGGCTGTAATCGAGCGAAAGGTAGTAACTTAGGAAGCAAAGATAACCGACGAGTCCCGGCAGGAGACTGCCGAACAGCCTCAAGCTCCAGAAGATGAGGCCGAGGCCCAGGATGACGATCGTTCCCGCGTCGAAAGCGTAGATGGCTGCGCTGTTCCCCCATCCCGCCACGCGTCCCAGCAACCAGAACAGGTAGATGACGCCCGGGAGTTGATTGCACGAGAGGTCGCGATAGGGCAGCCGGCCGGCCTCCCATCCCCTCGCCAGGCTCGCAAAGGCATCGTGATCGGCCCAGAGGGGCCAGGTCAGATAGTGTGGGATCCAGGTGAAGAGCTGCAGCAGGCAGACCAGCCCGACGATTACCGTCGCGGGCCCGTCGAGAAGCCGCTCCGCGATCCGATCCGTCGAAAACTCGGGAAGAGTTGAGGCCGGGCGAGCGGACGTCGTCATGGTGTGGCTCATCCTTGAGCGGAGTCGCGGGTGAGGCGCAATGAGTCTCGGTTATCTCTAGCCGCTACGCCCCAGCGGAGCAAGAGCAATCGCGCCGTTGGATCGTTCCGTGCTTCGCGGGCCGGTTCCCGCGTCAGACCCATCCGTGCCGCTTGCGCAACCACCATTCGAGAGTCAGCAGCGCCGTGAAGATCAGCAGGAACGGCCAGTTGTCCCAGACGCGGTGTTCCCGGTAGGTGACATACTCGGCATAGCCCGAGGCGCTCGAGTCCCTTGAGGTATTTGCCCAGACGCTCGGGGGGGACCGACTCGCCGTCGGTGGCCTTGGCGATCTCCCGAGCCAGGGCCAGGTCGGCGGACGGGTTCTCCAGCTCCCGGTCGTCCTGGTAGACGAGGAATCGGGCGCTGTCGCTACCGATCTCCTGGCCGTCCTTCTTGGCGACCACCGTGACCGTGTAGTTGCCCGGCTGGCCGACCTTCTCCACGGCGTAGATCGAGCCCTTGCCCTCGTCGCCCTGGTTGTAGACTTCCACCGGCGAAAGGACCGGGGGCTTGGCGTTCTCGCGCTCGACCTTGGCCTCGTACCTCACGTTCGGGATCGGTACGCCCTTCGAGTCGTGGGCGGTGACCGTCATCTCGATCTTCTCACCCACGGCGATCCGGCGGCGATCGAGCGTCACCTTCACCTGGTTGTCGCCCTGATTCTCCTTGTGCGAGAGCCAGAAGACGATCTGTCGCCAGAGCTTTCGATGCGCCAGCCGGCTCTCCTCCGAGGCTCGGTACCAGACCCAGGTATCGCCGCCGTAGGCGATCGAACGACCCTGGCCGACGTCCATGCTGATCAGCAGCGGCTCGGCGTTGGGGGCGGCGGTCTCGGCCAGGATGTTGGCACCCGGCTTGACGTCGCTGAAGCGGTTCGTCCCGAGGATCGGAATCATCTGGTCCCAGATCCGCGCGGTCTCGGTCTTGTTGGCGCCGACCTGGAGGAGGTAGCTCTCCAGGCCCCGTGGGTTGGGCACGAACTTGATGCCCCCCGCGGGCTCGAACTGGCCGTCGCCGGGGTGGATCTGAACGGGGAGGATGTCGGCCAGCGGCGTTTCGGCCCAGTGCCCCTCGCCGAAGCTGGAATGGCCGCCGAGCATCATCAGGCCCGCTCCCTTGCGCACGGCCTCGGCCAGCAGGCGCTGCTGCTTGGCGGTCAGGTAAGAGGCGTCGAGGTCGCTGAGCACATAGGCGTTGTACCGGCCGGGCGCGAATTCCTCGTCGCTGATGGCGCCCCGATCGCCCTGCGCCGCCGCCTTGATCACCACGCCCTCGACGTGGATGTCCTGCGAGGTCGCGATCGAGCGCATCAGGAAAGTGTAGTCCCAGCCGAAGTTCGAGCCCTGGAGGAACAGCACGTTGAGCCCGCCGCTCAAGACGGTGACGAATGTGCTGATCTCGTTGTTCGACTTGAGCATCTCCCCGTCCTGCGCGGCGACCTTGAGCGTGATCTGCTTCTCGCCGGGGGTCTGCGGCATGTACTTGAGCCCGGTGATCGGTACGGCCGTGCTGCCGTCGGGCACCTTCACCTTGGCGTGGGCCACGGCGATGGGGTTGCCCTCGACATAGAGGTCGACGTCGAGCGTCTGGTTGGCGTAGCCGCGGGCCTGGAGCGTCCCGCGGACCTCCAGGTTGTTCTTCACGAAGACCGTGGGGCCCGCGACGATTTCCCGCAACATGACGTCCCGGGCGCCGGTGCCGGCGGTCTCGGTCCCGAGGCCGACGGTGACGACCGGCACCCCCTTGATCTTCATCTGGCGCGCGGCCACCATCGGATTGAGGCCGAAGTTCGACGAAAAATCAGAGAGCATGATGATCCGTGCCGTACGGCGGCCTGCCTGCTCCTGGCGCTTCTGCACGTCCAGCATCGCGGAACCCACGCCCGAGGCGCGTCCCTTGGGCTCGGCCTTGGCCGTCAGTTCTCCCTCCTTCGGTTCCTCCACAGCCGAGTCGAACGCGTAGAACTTGGCGTCGAGGTCGGGCGCCAGCTTCTTGGCTTCCGCGCGCGCCTGATCCAGTGTCTCGTTGGCGACGGCCCAGCGCGTCTTGCCGCCCACCTCATCGGCGATCGTCATGCTGGTGGTGCGGTCGACCAGGAAGACCAGCGACGCCTGGTGGCGCTCTTTCGCCTTCAACGCGACCGACGGCCGCAGCGCGGCCAGCAAGCACAGTACGATCGCCATCAGCCGCAGCGCCAGCGCGAACCAGCGCCAGGCGCCGCTGGTCCCTCGGAGTTTCCGCCGATAGGCCCAGAGCGTGAGTACAGTGACCGACCCGATCAGGCCGATCAGTAGAGGCCACGGCACGATCGGGGTGACGCTCACGCTGAACTCAGGGATCATCGTGCCCTCCCACCACCCCGCGAAAGACGAGTCGCTCGGGGAAGCCCGCGACCCTGCGCGACGCCATCAGGCGGCGGCTCCGGCCGCGCCGGCCCGAGGCGCCTCCTTGTAGAACGTGTTGGCCAGGATGCTCTCGATCGTCACCACGATGAGGATCACGAACATCAAGAACGGGAAGATCTCGTGCCCCGTCTTCACGATGTCCTCCTGCTTCTTGAGGGACATCGCGTCCTCGGCGAGGTGGTAGCCGTCCTTGCCGAAGATCGCGTCCAGATCGGATTTCTCCAGCAGGTCGAGCTGGCTCTCGGCGTGGGGCGGGTTGACGCTGAATCCCAGGATGGTGGATCGATCGCCGTCGGCCATCGCCTTGACCGTCCACTGGCCGGGTTGCTGCTGCGGCACCGATACCTCGATCGAATCGCGGGTCGCCGGCGCGGGGATGTCGGTGGTCTTGCCGTCGGGACCGGGTCCGGTCAGCGAGAAGCTCTTGTAGCGGACGGACGGCTCGAGGGTCAGCATCACGGGCTGACCCGCCTCGAAGTTGAGCGGCTCGTTCGTCGCGCCGGACATGTAGGGCACCGTCAGATAACCGATCAGCACAGGGAAGGACCAGCCGCTCGCCAGCAGGGGGAACTCGTTCCAGGCGTCGGGCGCTTGCGCCGGGCATTGCGGGCCAGCGGCGTGGTCCAGAGGAGCACCCGGCCGGTCTTCGGGCCCTTGAAGGTGCGCTCCAGGAGCGCCGGGGCCCCATCGGCGTACTTCACCAGGGTGCGCGCCCCCTCGATGGGTTGAGCCTGGGACTTGACGCCCCAGTAGCGATAAACCGGCACTTGCGAGAGCTCCTGGGCGAGGTCCCGGCCGTACTTCTGGAAGAGCGGATGCGTGATGTCGGCGATGCTGCCGAAGGTCGTGTCGGCGCGCGGACCGGTACGCTCGATCTGCGCCGGCAGGAGCTGGCCGGGGATGTCGCCGTTGTAGTTCTCGGGGTCACATAGGTGTCCCGCCCCGACGACCAGGCCGCCCCCTTCATGGACGTAGGCGTTCAAGGCTCCCCAGGATGAATCATCGAGCCCGGCGACGTCGAGCAGGAAGATGCACGAGTACTGACTCAGGTCATCCTTCTCGCGCGTCTGGAATTCGGCCGTCGTCTTTCGATTGACCAGGAACGACTTCGGCCCAGCGGTCGTATCGGGATCCAGCGCCGCGGCGACGAAGTTGGCGTCGACCGGCCGGTCGGAGATGATGAGTACCTTCATGGCCGGCCGCACCTTGAACGTGAAGTAGCGACGATCGTCATCCTCGAGCGGGTCGGGCACGCCCCGCAGCGCGATCTCGCCGCGGTGCAGCTCGCCTTCCTTGAGGGTCGCCGGGACCGGGAAGGTCACGTCGGTCTGCCCCCTCGGCGGGAGCTCGACGGGCTTCTCCCCCTTCTTGACGCCGTCGATGAAGAACTCGACGGTCCGGGTCACCGCGGCCTTGGCCTGCGATTCGGATCGGACGCGGGCGCGGATCTCGATGGGCTCGCCCTGGGTGACGATGCTCTGCGACGGCTCGGCCGAGTCGACCGAGACGTTGCTGATCTCCTGCGGAGTCAGCCCGACGACGAACGTGACCATCCGGCCGCGCTTGCTCGACTTGAGCTTCTCGACCTGGTCGAGCCCCTCGGCGGGCCGGCTCGCATCCCACGCCGAGCGGAACCGGTCGGTCAGGACATACACGATCCGGCTCGGCTTCTCCGACTCGGCGACCCGGGTGTAGGCTTCGCCCATCGCGACGTTCAGCGGCCGGCTGACGGTGTGGACGGTCAATTCGTCGATCCGCTTGAGTGCAGCCGCCGGCGAGAGGCCGTGCGAGGCCGGCTCGGAGGAGTCGACGACGAAGACCAGACTCGAGTCGGCGAGCTTGGAGACGATCGCTCGGGCGCGCTCCTTGGCCTCGTCCAGCCGGGTCTTGTCCTTCTCCTTGTATTTCATCGACAGGCTGGTGTCGAAGACCAGGCCCATGGCCGTCGGCACCGATTGATCGCCGAGTGGCACCTGCGAGTAGAGCGTCGGCCGCGCCAGGGCCAGCGCCATCAGCGCCAGCACGGCCATTCGCGCCAACAGCAGGAGCCAGTTCTTGATCCTCATCCGCTTCTTCGACCGGCGCTGCCGCTCGCGGACCAGGCGCAGGGCCGGGAAGATGATGTGCTTGGGCGTCTGCCGCATGAACAGGTGCAGGATGACGGGCAAGGCGGCCAGGGCCGCGCCCGCCGCCAGGCCCGCGTGGAGCAACGACATTTCCATGGCCGGTCGAGCTCTCCGTCATCAGGCCCGGGCTTGCCGCGTCAGCAGGTAGGTCATGAGCGCCTTGTCGAACGGCATGCCGGTATGCAGCGGGACATAGTCGATACGAGCACGGGTCAAGTCAGTTCGGTACTTGGCGCGGAAGTTCTCCACTTCCTCGAGGTAGTCGGCCTTGATCGCGTCGGCGTCGACCTCGATGATCTCCCGCGTCTCGTTGTCCTCCAGCCGGACCATCCCCTCGAAGGGGAACTTCGCCTCCGCCTCGTCCAGGACGTGGAAGATGATCAGGTCATGGCCGGCGAACCGCAGCCGGTGGATCGCCCGGAGGATCGAATCGGGATCGCCCAGCAGATCGCTGAAGAGCATGACCAGGCTCCGGTGCCGCAACATGCCCGCGACCTGGTGCAGGCTCGCCTCGATCTCGGTGGTCCCCTCCGGTCGCAGCTTCGCCAGGAGCGATAGCATGTTGCCCAGTTGCGAACGCTTGCTCCCCGGCGCCAGGCTATGCGAGACCTTGCGGTCGAAGGCGATCAGACCGACCGGATCCTGCTGATGGATCATGAGATAGCACAGCGCCGCCGCCAGGCTGATGCTGTATTCGAACTTGGTCAACTCCTGCCGATAAGTGTAACCCATGGAC
This sequence comes from uncultured Planctomycetota bacterium, assembly GCA_963815795.1. Lineage (GTDB taxonomy): Bacteria > Planctomycetota > Planctomycetia > Isosphaerales > Isosphaeraceae > JAKAUH01. Next base: position 2,287,898 of record CAWFIC010000019.1, read on the forward strand.
CCGGATAAATCCATGACCAGGTATCCGGTCAGGTTGGTCTCGGCCTGGAACTTCTTGATGTAGAACCGGTCGGTCTTGGCGTAGACGTTCCAGTCGATGTCGGAGATGTTGTCGCCGGTGGTGTACTTGCGATGCTCGGAGAACTCGACCGAGAACCCGTGGAACGGGCTGGCATGCAGCCCGGCGATGAAGCCCTCGATGATGAACTTGGCGCGGAGGTCCAGCCGCGACACCTGGCGGATGACCTCGGGCTTCAGGTACTTCTCGGCGGTTCCGGGCATGATCAGTCCTTCGCTATCGCGGCGGACTCGGCGGCCGCCAACTCCAGCAGGCTCGAAACCCGAGTCGCTATCAGGATCCGTGCCTTCTCGTCCCGATGCGTCACGACGCCAACAAGTTGAGCCCGGTCGGGCGACCAGTTCTTGATCGATCGCCCCGAAGCGCCGATCCGCCAGACGGGACTGCCGCTGAGGCCGCCTGCGCCACCGGGGCGTTGGCCCGCGAACGTATCGCTGTATCGGAAGACTTCCGACCAGTCTTCATTTCGGCTCTCCTGGGCTCGGCCGTTCGTAGGATCCTTGGGGAAGAAATCGGGCTGGACCCAGAAATTGATCGCGAATTGGTGGGGCTCAAGCGAATCCGCCCGAAGGAAGTCGTACCCGGGGAGGTCTCGATCGAATCCCGGCCGCTCGTCGCTCGGGATGTCTTTCTCCTGGTATCTCATCATCGCCGTGTAGGCGAGTGATTCCGAGAACATCGCACCGCCCTCGAAGGTGGTAAAGCGGCAGAATCGCCCGGGAAACCCATGAACAAAGAGGGCGTCTTTCGTCATCATCTGCGGATTCTGATCGATTCGCTCTTCCGGCCAGAACGCCTTGTCCTCGCCGATGGGAAACTCTTCAGACGGGAAGTAGATCGCCAGGTCATGAGGGATCGAGAAGACAACCTTGCCCGGCACGATCGCCGGGGGCTGGTGGTTCCCCCGTGAGAATGCCGGACCAAGGAATCGGTCTTCTTTAGCCATATCCTTCAGGACGTGTGCGGCGGTCACGATGGCTTGGCGCCCAGCGATCGAGCAGAAGAAGCCGGTTCCTCGAAACTCGCCGGTGCGCGCGTCGATCACGCCAGCGACTCGCGTAAGGAAGCACATCGTATCATTGGCCATGGGCTGGACGGTGGACTCGATGAAGGACCGCTTCTCCTGTTCGCTAAGCATCGGGTCTGGCCCCTGTTCCGAACGACCCTGGCGTCAACGCGCCCTGGCTCGAGGATGACGATTCCGAATCGCACGAAGGACGATATCATGTTGGCAGGCGAGGCGCTCAGCCGCGAAGCGACCCGCATCTCGGACGGCGAATGGTCCGGCAGGCACATCGAACGTACAGCCCTCGTCGTAGTAGACGAAACCGGTCTCGTCGCCCGAAATGTCCCCGGCAACTCGGACTTCCCGATCGCGGAGGGTGAAGGTCACCCCGACGACGATTGGGTCGTAGTCGTTGCCGTCGAGATGATAAAAGACCCGGTAACTGAACAGGGGAAACGCGCGGGTCGCGGTACGACCAGCCTTCCAGGTGGTCGTGGGTTCTTGGGAGAGGATCCGAGTCGTCAACGACGAGAGGGAGTCCTGCACCAGGCGATCTATATCATCCCAATCGTCGGCGGTCAGCTCGGTCGTGTCAGATTCGGACCCAGGGTGGAACGCAGCCAGACCCATCGCGTCGATAGCCGTGTGAACAGGCGGCTCGCGAGGCGGGCATCCCGCGCCATTCGGCCCGGCGACCATGGAGAGACCAGTGACATATTCGATGAGGGGGTTCATCGGGGTCGTTTCATGGTATCCACGAGGGCTTTCTTGACGAGCTCCGTCAGCCAGTGGGTCTGACCCGAGCTCCTCGTTCCGGCCCACTCGGCCAGCAGATCTTGATCGACGTTCCCGTCGGGATGGGCCGGAGCGATCGAGATGTGACCCTCCTCGGCGCCTTCCAATCCCGGCTGATCCTCATACCCGCGAAGCGGACTCTCCAGAAGATCGAGGTCGATGACCAGGGCCTTATCTCCCGGTTGGACGGCGACTTCCAGATTCGTGAACGTTGACAAGCCCGGAGCCTGGCCCGGCTTCCCCACCGTATCCCTTCCCGGCCTCGGGGTCAGGTTGTCTTCCCGCGCCGAGCCGCTACGGTAGACCAGTCGTGCCACGGCTTCACTCAATCCTACGGTACCGGCGATCCCCTTAAAAAGCCCCCCTCGGACCTAGGCATTAGCGCCGCTCAGAGTGGAAGGGCCCCGGTTCGCGGACTTCGGGTCGTTCAGGGCGGCACCAGCCATGCTCATGCCTTGCTTGAGTCCCTTCGGCGGATGCCTCACCCATTGCAGCCGGCCTCCTATCAAGACCAAGCCACTCTGCCGCTCGTTTGTTGCGGAGGGCGTTCAAAGGAACCCCGCCAGAGGGATGGCCAGCCCCGGCAGGAGCGGGCTGGTGTAGACCTCGCCCGGGCGCAAGACGCGTTTGCGGTATCCTCGTGGGGCCGCCGTGTAGATGGTCGCCCGGTGCTGCATCCGATCGATCACGACGTATTCCAGGACGCCCAAGCGGCGATACTCTTTCCGCTTCTTGACGGAATCGCGCTCGCGGGACTCCCGATCGGGGCTGACGATCTCGAACATGAGTTCGGGGACACGCTCTGGACGCTTGATCGACGAGCGCGGGCCGACCAGGAAGACACCGATATCGCCGATGCGGTCTGTCCCGGCGTCGACGCGGACCCAGGCTTCGGAGACGACTTTTTCAACGAGATCGGGGTGGGCCACACGGTAGACACCGAGGAGATCCCGGACCGGCTCGGAACTATCATCGTGCGCCGGACCGTCGGGTGGCATGACGATCAATCTCCCCTGCTCGCGCTCGTATTTCCACGGCTCGGCGTAGTGGGCCTCGGCGAATTCCTCGGCCGTGATGGGCCGGCCATGATCGTTCGGACCGAGCTCGAGGACGGGCTGAAGGGTCGCCATCGGTGAGAACCTCCTGGGGGAAGAGGCCCGTGAATCCGGGACGATCGGCCTCAACGGAGCGGGCGTTCATATTTCGGCGGCTCGGGCTCGCGGACCTCGCTGACCAGCCGCTTGATGAGCGAGTCGGGCGTCTGACCCTCGGCCTGCGCCTGGAAATTCGTGCTAAGCCGGTGGCGGAGCACCGGGGCGGCCACTTTGCGGATGTCGTCGAGCGAGACGCTGAACCGCCCGTCCATCGCCGCCATGGCCTTGCCGGCGAGGATCAGGTTCTGGCCGGCGCGCGGGCCGGCGCCGTAGTCCACCAGCTCCTTGATGAACTGAGGCGACAACTCGTCGGAAGGCCGCGTCGCCCGGACCAGCCGCGTCACGTAATCCACCGTGTACTCCGAGACGGGGACCGACGTGACCAGCTTCTGAAGGTTGACGATCGCCTTGCCCGAGAGGACTTTCTTCAAGTCGGGAGACTCGCCCTTGGTCGTGGACAGCAGGATCTTCTTCTCCTCGTCCAGCGTCGGGTAGCCGACGCGGATGTCGAACATGAACCGGTCGAGCTGGGCTTCGGGCAGCGGATAGGTCCCCTCCTGCTCGATCGGGTTCTGGGTCGCGATCACGAAGAACGGGTCCGGCAGGTGCATCGTCTCCTGGCCGACGGTGACCTCCCGTTCCTGCATCGCCTGGAGCAGGGCGGCCTGCGTCTTGGGCGGCGTCCGGTTGATCTCGTCGGCCAGGATGATGTTCGCGAAGATGGGACCGGCCACGAAGCGGAACGACCGGCGGCCCGTCTCGGGCTCTTCCAGCACGTTCGTCCCGGTGATGTCCGAGGGCATCAGGTCGGGCGTGAACTGGATCCGCTTGAAGCTGACATCCAGGATCCGGGCGATCGAGCTGACCATCAGCGTCTTGGCCAGGCCCGGAACGCCGACCAGGAGAATGTGACCCCGGGTGAAGATCGCCGCGAGGATCAGCTCGATCACCTCGCGCTGCCCGATGATGACCTTGTTCAGTTCGGCGACCATGACGTCGCGCGAGTGTCGGAATTCGTCGAGGAGCTGAGTGATCCGGTCGCCGGCCGTGGACATTCGATGTGTCAACCTCTCTTGGGCGTTGGGGGGACCTGAGCACGGGGAACATCCCGCGTGCGTGGCCAGCCGAGGCGCCGATCCGAATTCTGAAGGAGCGGTCGGATGCAGCCTCAAAGGCTCATCCATTGTATTGCCGGCCGAACGCTCGATTCAAGCACACCAGCGAGTCGTGAGCGGCGGCTGACTCCACGCGACGCCCGCGGTCGTCGCAACCGTCCGGCTTTGCCCAGAACGGGCACGCGTCATCAACAGGAATCCTCGCCGGGCACCGTTTCGGCCATCCTGCCGGTTTTCCGGGCAAGGGGACCGACTCGCGACGATAACGGCGGCACCGTAACGGCACGGCTTCGGGCCGATCCGACGTCCGGGCGCCGGGAATCAGCTTGATCGCGAAATGAGGATGCCTACGCGACTTAGGGTGAGATGCACCGTGGCATCCACACGGTCGTGAACCGGTTGGCGCTCGTTCTGGCCCGGGAGTTGCGTCAAGTGACGGCCGATTCGTTTCGAGCACGATCGGACCGCCTGGCCTTCCCAGCTTGCTCGAATCCTTCCCACCGCGAGCCGCCGGACTCTCTCCCGGGCCCGGAGGCTCCCCGAGGGCTCTCGCTCCGACCCTCGGTCCCCGCGGCTCCTGCCCCTCCTCCGGCGGGAGCCGTCGCCATGGCGATGCACGAACTGGGGCATCCCGGCTGGCCAGTGATTGACTCTCCGACGACCCGGATGCATCGACCCGAGTTCCTGCCCCGGACGACGATCGCTTTCACCGGGCGCGTCGCGATCGACGCGACGAAGACCTGGCATTGAGGGCGGCCGCCGGGGCCGCGGTTGACGACGCCTCGCGACGCGTCACGGCATCGTCTGCCGCGAGCGCGGCCGGAGGCACCCTCCGAGGACGCGATTCCATGAGCTTGATGACCCTGGTGCGAATGATCGGAGCCCTCGCCGTCGGCTGGACCCTCGTGGCGATCGGGATCGGGGCCGCGGGTGCCCGGCTCGACGGCCCCGAGACGGCCGATCCCCTGGTCTGCGAATCGCCGGCAGTCGATGCGGCGCCGGCAACCTGGCCGGGAGCGGATGTCCCGGAGCTGATCGACCGCACGAACGGACAGAGAGCACCGATTCGCCTGCCGGAAGGGCATCACTGGTCGATGGTCAGCGTCTCGCCCTGGCGCGTCCCGGGCGGCGAGCTCGAAGCCGTCGGGCGATGGGTCCGCCGTGAGGAAGACGAGTTCTGCGGTTGGGGATTGTTCCGGCTCACCGACGGTGCTTTGCTGTCCCGAGTCGCCACGGAGGTGCTTCCCATGGGGCGTCCCTGCTGGGTTCCCGGCCATCGGCGGACCATCGTGTTCCCGGCAGGCGACGGCCGACTCTACCGATGCCGGCTGCTCCCGTTCGACCAACAGCCCGTTCGTCGCCAACGAACGAACTATGGATCGGGTCGGGCTGAGCCGTCGGATGCTCTGGTCTGGGAGGCGCCGCCGCCGGGCGATGGAGAGGTCTTCCTCCAGGATCCGGTGTGGCCGGACGTACCGAGGCTCAGGAAGTGGGTTTTCGTGGGATTGAGACAGCAGGAGCGCCGGCATGGGCGCCTCGGGTACGGTCCGTCGCGGCTTTGGTGGCTGGAGATGAGCGATGACGCCGGGACGATCGTCGCGGCGGGCCCATTAACCCCGACGGCGGCGGGCGATATCGGGTCCGACCGCGTCGAGCAGCGATTCCCGAATGTCGCTGTCGGCCTCGCCAATGACCTTCACCTGGTCCACCTGGAGCGAGCGGAGCGCGACAAGCCCTGGCGGCTGCGTTCGTCGCCGATCGAGTTCGACGCCCAGACGGGACGACCGAGGGTCTTGGGCGGCGGAGATGCGCAGCCTCCAGGGCCGGGCGCCGACCTCCAGGGCGCTCCGCTCGTTGTCTCGGCGGACGGCATGACCGTGTATGGCCTATCGCGATCGGGCGAACTGGCCGCTTTGCCCGCGGCCAGGCGGTTGGGCGGACCGGTTGGCCGCGAACGGCAGAAGTGACATGACGCCAGGTCGTGTTGACCGGCTCCGCCGCCGCTGACGTCAGCCATGGGATTGGGTGAACGTACGACGAAGTCGGGCTTCGGCCTCGCGGTCGCCGGGGCATTCCGCGAGGACGGCGCGCCAGAGGCGGGCCGCCTCGTCGGAGTCGCCGCGTTCCTCGGCCAGGGCCGCCAGATTGCGACGCGTGAGGTGCCCGTAGATCCCCATGTCCACGCTGGCGAACTTCTCCGGCCGTTTCAGCTCGAGGATCCGACGCCAGCAGACTTCCGCCTCCGCCGACTCGCCCCGCTGCCGGTGCACCACCGCCTTGCGGAACCAGAGCTCGGCGTCCTCCGGGTCCACCGTCAGTCCTTCGGTGCAGACCCGTAGAGCGGCTCCCGTGTCGTCGAGCATCTGATGGGCCCGGGCGATCAGCGCGTACAGCTTCCGAGTGATCGAATCGCGCGGCGCCGACATCTGCAGGCTCTTGCCCAGGTCATCGAGTGCTCCGCGCCAGTCCTTCCGTTCGACAGCGATCGAGCCCAGATTGAACAGGATGAAGGGCTCATTCGGTCGATCCCGCAGTTCTTCGCGGAGGATGCGGCAGTCGCGGTCGAGTTTTCGGCCGCGGAGGGCGACGTCGGCGTACCCGGTGTGCCGGACGATCAGGTCGGTCCATCGCACGGGGATCCCGGCGCGCTCAGCGCCGGCAGGATCTGCTCATGGACGCGGTAGGACCAGCGCACGTCGGGCCGGAGCGGGAACAGCCGGACGTGATCCACGACGGTCACGCCCCCGCTGCCGTCGGCGCCCGGGTCGCAAGCGCACCGCACGACGTAGCCGGCCTCGTCCGACGTCCGCAGACCATCGAGGAGGACCTGTAACTTCCCGCGCTGCGACGGCTCGATCACGTCGTCGGCGTCGAGCCAGAAGGCGTAATCCCCCGTCGCATGCTCCAGTGCGGCATTCCGCGCCGCGGCGAAATCGTCGATCCACGTGAACTCGAAGACCTGCGCCCCAAACTGGCGGGCGAGCTCCCGGGTGCGGTCGACGCTGCCGGTGTCCACCACGACGATCTGGTCGAAGAGACCACCCACCGACTCCAGGCAATGCGGGAGGTTCTCTTCCTCGTCTCGCACGATCATGGTCAAGCTGACCTTCGCCGTCCGAGGAGCGGGCGAGCAAGGACGCGAGATGGGCGGCGTCATCCGCGGTACTCAGGTTCGTCTCCGCGCCCTCCGCGTGAGACGTGCGGGGCCGTTCTCGCGACTCGTCTCGATCGCTCCAGGACCTGAGCGTGACCGGCCGGCCGGCGGGCACGTCCTGGCCCCACTTGTCGGCGAACCGCCGCGCATTCTCCTCGAGCAGCCGTTCGGCGTCGATCCGGTTGCCGGCGAATGTCCGGCTGCCGAAATGGTGGACGAACAGGTCGCGCGCCACCGCCAGCTCGAAGCCGGCGCGCTGCGCCCTCACGGCCAGGTCGTCGTTGTCGAAGAACCCGAGGCCGAACCGCTCGTCCAGCCCACCGAGGCGTTCGTAGACCTGCCGCGTCATGAGCAGGCAGAAGCCCGACAGCTTCGAGACACGGAGCCACTTCCCGCGATGCTCATCGCGCCATCGCCGGGCGAAGGCGTGCATCTCATCCAGGTCGCGATACGGCACGTGCTCCACGAGCTGGGGTGGCGCGGCAGAGTTCGACATCGGTCCAACCAGTCCAATCTCGATACCGCCCGGACTGCACGCGTTTTCTCGCTCCACACTCCCGTGCGCTGTGTTCGGACGTGCGCTCCCCGCACCCGCTGGGGTGGATCGCTGCGTCTCCGATGCGGGGTCGCGACTTGCCAAGCTCAAAGCGATGAGCTGGTCGAGCCAGGCGTCGGTGACGACCGCGTCGTTATTCAACAAGACGAGGAAATCGCCCCGCGCGGCTTGCAGCCCCTGGTTGACGGCGGCCGGGAAGCCGCGGTTCTCGGCATTGGTGATGATCGTGACCGGCACGGGCGATAGGTCTTGCACGCCGGCCAGGTAGCCGGCCGTGTCGTCGGTCGAGCCGTTGTTGATGACGATCAGCTCCCAGGGCCGTCGAGTGTGACGGTAGAGCGCCTTCAGGCAGAGACGGGTGTATTCCCGTTCGTTGAAGCACGGGACGATGATCGATGCCAGCCCGTCGGATACTGTTGCCGCTCATGAGAAGCCGATCCTGAAGGTGACCATCGAACGTCCGCCGAGATTTGGATGAGCGCGAGGGCACTCTCGCTGCCCGCTGCGTCGATCCTCGCCGATCGGAGCCCCCTGTCCCGGCGAGTTCGATCCCGGAGCCACGGGTTGAAGAGGTCGCGCATCACGATCCTCTCGGCGTCCCGGAATGGAACGGGCGGCCAGATCGGGATACGCCATAATGTTACTATGGGGCGTTCGCTTCTTTCCAGCTTGCACGGACCGCCGCCTCAACTCGTCAGGGGGCCGTCCGATCTCCAGGAGGGTCGAGGCGTGCTCCGTTGCGCGGGCGCAGTCGCGTTTCCGCGGCTTGGCCGGCGGGATCGAAAGGTCTCCTGTCAGTAGCCAGGCCGGGAGCCGCGCGGCTCGGGGCGTTCCCGCAGCCCGCGAGCGGCCCGGACGCTCGCAACGATCGGGCGCCGGCGCGGCCCGGGCCCATCGGCCCGTGTCGGTCGGGCTTTCCAGCCCGAGCGGGACGGATCGGGGTAGGTCAGGCTCTCCAGCCTGACGCGGATCGGAGTCGGTCGGGCTTTCCCGCTCGGACGCCCTCTGCCCGACCGGCGCGGCCTGCCCGGGGTGAAGCCGGCCGGCGGACGGACCGGGCCGGACCGACCCGAGACGCCCGCGGGCGGGACCGGACCGAAAAGACCCGAATTCGCGTCGGACCCCGACCGGCTTGCGGACCGGCTCCTTTGGGCCGGACCCGTTCGATCTGGTATGATGCCATGGGGCGGGGCCGGAGAGCGTTGCGAGGGGAAGAACGCGCATCGACGCCGAGCGGTTCGGCAAGGAGCACGGTTGATGGCCGACGAGGGACCGCTCGTCGATGACGCGGTCGTCGTGCGTTGCGGACGGCCCCCCTTCGTCGATAGCCCGCTCGATCGTGGCTGTCGGCGTCACCCGGATGGTTTCTTCGGCTTCTCTGTCCAGTCGGCGGCAGGACTGACCGTCGAGCAACTGGCCACGGTCTGCCGCAACAAGAGCGTGGGCTTCACGACCGTCGCGAAGATCCGGATAATGGGGTGCGAGGTCGTCCGCACGAGCGGCGAGGCGCACCATGCGACCGTCGTCGTCCCCGAGGATTGGAGCGCCGAGGCCGCGGCGAGACTCGCCGGGATCTTCGAGCCGGCGGCTAACCCGGCGTACAAGAGGCGACTACGACCATGAAGACGATCTACGCGGACTACAACGCGGCGACCGAGGCCGGACAGATCTGCCTGACGACTCGCGGCTCGCGGGCCGATATCGAGCGGACCGGCGCACGACCGGGTGAGTGGGTGTGGCTCAGCGACTGCGAAGTCGTGGTCGGCGCGCGACTGGCCACCGATGATCGCTACGGACTGGTCGGTCTTCCCGATTGGGAGACTCTCGTGCATCTGGATGACGATGACGTCCGCGACACGGAAACCGTCTGGTCGGAACTCGAGCATCTGCGACAGAGATCGCGACTCTCCCACGATGAGAAGCGGCGTCTCCTGCAGCTATTGACGGCCTCGGAGCTTCTCGCGCCGCAGGACGAAGCGAACACCCTGCCACTGAGGTCTCTGTCGTCCCTCCGCGCCGCGACTCTCGAGCAGCTCGGCAAGCCCGAACTGGCGTTGGTCGAGATCGAGGAGGGCGCCGCCTGGACTCGACCGATCCGGACGATGACTCCCTCTTCCTGGGGCTCTTGCGCCAGCTCGACCTGCCCCGCGCCCGCCGGGAAGCCGAGGCCCTCGCGTCCGACCCGGACGCCCCCGCCGTCGTCCTGGCCGAGTGCATCAACGTGCTGGCGACCCACGCCGATGGCCTGCCCGACGATCAATTCGGCCCGGTCGCCGATCGGATTCTCGCCTGGGCCGATCGATTCGACCGGGCACCGGGCCGCGAGGAAGTCAGGGCCATGACCATCGCCCTGCTGCAGTTCAACCGCGGGATGACATTCCTCCGGCTGGGCCGGGGCGATGACGCCCGCGACGCCCTCCGCCTGGCGCGTGCGGTCGATCCCATCTTCTCCGAGATCGACGAGGCCGCGCGGCTGACGACGTACGATGAGCGCGCTCGCATGCTCGCCGCCCGCGCCCGGGCGCGGTTGACCGCCGCCTGAACCGAAGCGATGGTCCGGGTGGGCGTCGCCGGGCTCATTCCTACCGTGGCGAGGCCAGACCGCATCGTCCTGCCGGCGGTCTCCGGAAAGCCGCTGATACCGGTCGGGACGATGCGTGCCGACCTCGGGGACGGGGCCGTGTGAGAGAGGACGCCGGCCAGCGGGCGCACCGGGCCGAACCGACCCGAGACGCCGGCGGGCGGGACCGGCCCGAAGAAACGCGAAACCGGGTCGGACCCGGACCGGGTCCTTCTGGATCGATCTCCGGTTTCATTCCCTCAAGAGTCTCAACAGCGCTTCTTATAATAAATCAAATACATTAAATAATCATGCTTTACAAGGTTACGTTTCGCTCAAAGCAGTTCAGTGAATGCTCCAAGTCGAGCCTCGACACCGAAGTATGGATGCCAGCGGTCGTATACGTCTCGATTACATCCTTGCCGATGCCTAAATATAATCCCTTCATCCTAAGCTTGAGAGGGCCAAGATCGACGTGGATGTTGGCGTCTCCAAACAGTTCGGTGTACTGCCCGTTGGTCGTTCCCCTCGTCCCAAGCATCTCGAGCATTTCCAGCTCGAACGGGAAGCTCATGATATGAAGCATGCCGTCCGGTGCAACGTATATGACGCTTAGGTACACCGGCTGGGTGGCCGGCGGAAGGACCTCTTGCAGAAGAGAGCCTGGTCGGCGGTAAAGAGCAAGTGGGCCGTCGAAGTACCCGTCGGTATCCTCGAACTCCATCGCCGGCTCCCCGTACTGCCCGTCTTTGATCATCTTGGCGGCCAGCCAAGCGCGGTAATGAGTATCGAAGAACCACTGGACCTTAAAGAAGATTTCGAGGTAATCCACGTCGCCGGTCAGTACGACCGAGTCTCGGCGGTTCGTGAGCGCATAGACGAGAGCCATCAGGCAATGCATCTCGTCGTTGATGTTGATCAGTCCTGCTTTCGCTGCGTTATTACGCCCCTTCTTGGCTAGTCCAAGTGCGCGTGGCCCGATGCGTTTCTTGATCGCATCCATTGTTTTCGACTTGTCGGCGGCATTTGTCCCGACGAGGGTTTTCCCATCCGGGGTCGGTCGCGCGACCAACCGTCGTATACCCAATAGGTGCGCGTAGCTCCAAGTTGCCAAGTCCCTGGGAGAGGACTGCCCCATCTAGAACCTCCTGACCCACGTGCCAGCATTCATCGCTTCGCGGATGGCGTCGGCTCGCTCCTTATTCCGCCAGGGATCGTTCAGCCAGTCCTTGATCTCGTACTCAACTACTCCGGTAATCACGGTCGAGCCGATGGGTGATCCCAGAGCTTCCGCCCGCAAGCCGTTCCATACTGCGTCGGCAGCATGGTTGATAGCCACGTTCGCGTCCGGCAACCACATAACCGGCCATCTCTTTGGTCCGTAGATATAATTCGCCACCGTGTTCCAATCGCCCGATGGACGAGCGTAGGTCAAACTTAAGCGATTCGGATCGGACGTCGCCACGAGGCCACTTGGCGGATCGCGAAAAGCGGGATTACGCAGATGATCGAGTAGGTAATTCGGTTTGCCCATAGATATCACGCAACCATAGATGATTGGGGCTTGTTGGCAAAAGAAGCCACCTCCGGCCTCTGGGTTCACACGTCTCCTCGCACTTATCCACCTTACCGCGCTCTCGAAAGAACTTCAAAAGCCCATCTACCGGCATCCCCACCGATCCCAATGACTCCGTGCGCGGCGATGACTACTAGCAGCCCAGCCAGCGCCTCCTCGCCTCGGGACGATCAGGAAGACGAGCCGCCAGCCAGGGCTCCGGGCCGACCTCGGTCAGCCAGCCTCGGGGTGCCCATCCGCCGGTCGGGATGCCGCACGCTCTCGCTGCTCGGGGCGCAGAAACTGGGACGCAGCTAGGGCGCAGAAATGAAGAAGGTTGTATCCGGTGGGCCGAGCGCGCACCATCGCCTTCCCCCTGGCCGATGCCGGCCTGCCGGATACAATCCCGTTGAACTGAGCCGCTTCGCGGTGGGCATTCACCCTTTGGTGTTTCAATCGCCCCTCGCATCCCCCCCGGCCGCTCTCGGCCTCCCATTAGTCCCCATTCCACGGCTCCCGATTCGCTTCCCCCTCCCGGATCCGCCCGTCGCGCCGCCATCGCTCCCGACTTTCGACCCCTCCGGCCCGCGCCTTTTCTCCCTCGATACGGGGACTCTCCGCCCCGCCTCCCACGACGGCTGCCTCCCGGACCCCGGCCGACCCCTCCCCCCTTCACTTACGAGCTGTCCACCGCCGCGCACTCCTCGGCCCCCATGGACCAGATACGGGGACGGACCAGATACGGGGACGCGACCAGATACGGAGGACCAGATACGGGGACGCAGCTAGGACCAGATACGGGGACGCAGGACCAGATACGGGGAGGACCAGATACGGGGACGCAGCTAAAGGACCAGATACGGGGACGCAGGACCAGATACGGGGGACCAGATACGGGGACGCAGCGACCAGATACGGGGACGCAGCTAGATTGCCTGGCCCCCCGCTGGCTGCCGTCGGGCCCGCCCTGTCGGATCGGCCGACCGGCTTTGCCGCGGGCCCGAGCGGGGCCGGTCCGGACGACCGCTACCATCGGGCTCGCCGCCGGCCGATGACGCCACCAGCTCACCGGCGACCCGAGAGCCGAGCCGTCCGGCGACGGAAGCCGGAGGCGCCATGGCGCTCGCCATCACCGGACGTCCGTGCGATCGTCGCCGGATGAACCCGTCCCGACGCATCCGCCATGACCTCCACAGGCCCGTCGTAAGCGCTCGGCCAAACCAGGCGTGCTCAGGAAGGGTCTCTGAACCGCGACCTCGCAAGAACGACCGATCTTGAATAAGCTTCCGAGAGACCTCACGTATCAGAGATGAGGAGACTTCTTGACCAACCTGACCTTCCTCGACGGAGGCGGACCCCATGAACGATCCCGACGGCGCGACGGGGCAGCAGCCGGCGGACGCCGACGCCCAGTACAACCGGGGCATCACCCTGGCAGAACAGGGGAAGCTGGACGAGGCGATCACCGAATTCCGCGCGGCGATCCGGCTCCAGCCCGAACTCGTCGGCGCCCACATCAGCCTGGCAAACGCCCTGAACGAGAAAGATGAAGCTGAGAACGCGATCGCCGAGTTTCGGGAGGTGATCCGACTTCAGCCCGACAATGCCGATGCCTACTACGGTCTGGCTGACACCCTGGGCCGCCAGGGTCAGCGGGAGGAGGCAATCGCCGAGTACCGGAGCGCGATCCGCCTTCGGCACCAGCACCCTCGGTTAAGGGGCAGCCTCGACGGAATGCTGACCGGCCAGCGAGAGTGGGACGAGGCCGCCGCCGACGCAGCGGCCCACTTCCACCTCGCCGTTGCCCACAGGGGCCGCGCGGCCGACGAAGCGATCGTGATAACCGAATGCCGCGAGGCCATCCGGCTCCAGCCCGATTTCGCCGAGGCCCACTTCGTCCTCGGCCAGACCCTGCAGGGCCAGGGGGAGGTGCAGCAGGCGATCGCCGAATACCGCGAGGCCATCCGGCTTCGGCCCGATGACTTCGCGATCCGCCACAGCCTGGGCCTCGCCCTTCTCGGCCAGGGGATGGCAGACGAGGCCATCGCCGAATACCGCGAGGCCATCCGGCTCCAGCCCGATTTCTCCCCCGCTTACTCCTGTCTCACCGCCGCACTCCGAAGGAAAGGCGAATTCACGGAAGCGCTATCGGAATTGCGCGAAGTGCGCGATTTCGGCAAGGCCCAGGCGGAAGAAGCCCGGCGCGTCCACGCCGCGCCCGATGCGTTCGGATCCACCTGGCTGGTCGAGCGGAGCATCGCCGAGCTCGAGCCGTTCGCCGAGGTCGAAAAGAAGCTAGCGTCCGTCTTGAGCGGCCGGGCCCGGCCCGCCAGTGCCGCCGAAACGATCGCCTTCGCCCAACTGTGCTCGGAAAAGAAACTCCACGCCGCCTCGGCCCGCTTCTGGGCCGAGGCGTTCCAGTCCGACCGGACGCTGGCCGACGCTGACGGGGGGCGCCACCGCCGTCATGCCGCCTGCGAGGCGGTATTGGCCGGCTCGGGCCAGGGGAAGGCGGATCCGCCGCTCGATCGAGCCGCTCAGGCCAGGCTGCGGCGGCAGGCCCTTGATTGGATCAAGGCCGACCTGGCGGCCTGGGACGCGTTCGTCAACGGCAACGACCCGGAAGCACTCGAGGAAGCGGCGTGGGCACTCGCGGTGTGGAAGATGGATAGCGACCTGGCCAGCGTCCGCGATCCGGATGCCCTGGCCCGGCTCCCCCAGGCCGAGCGCGAGGAATGGCAGGAACGCTGGGCCGATCTCTTGGCGCTCCTGATTCGCGTGCACCGCGCGGAGATCCGGCTCAACCCTGACGATGCCGCGGTTCACTTCCAGCTTGGCAACGCCCTGAGAGAGCAGGGAAAACTGGATGAGGCGATCGAGGCGTATCGTGAGGCGATCCGGCTCCAGCCCGGCGTCGTGGCCCACACCAACCTCGGCATCGCCCTGACGGGCCAGGGGAAGCTGGAGGATGCGATCGCCGAGTTTCGCGCGGCGATCCGGCTCGATCCCCGCGACCCCAGGGTTCACGACAACCTCGGAAAGGCCTTGGCAAAGCGCGGAACGCGGGATGAGGCGATCGTCGAATACCGCGCGGCGATCCGGCTCGACCCGCGCGACGCAGAGTCCCACAACGATCTCGCCGGCGCCCTGAGGGAGCAAGGCAGCCTGGCGGAGGCGGTTGACGAATACCGCACGGCCATCCGGCTTGAGCCCGACAATGCGGCAGGCTACTACAACCTCGGCCTCGCCCTGCGCGCGAAGGGGGAGCTGACCGAGGCGATCGCCGCATTCCGCGAGGCCCGCGACCAGACGCAACCGGGCTCCGACCTCGCCCTGCTGATTGAGCGGGCCCTGGCCGAGTCGTACCGATAGGCTGACGGACGCGAGCGGGGTGAAAAACGGGACATAGGGGTGAAAAACGGGACATAGGGGTGAAAAACGGGGTGAAAAACGGGACATAACAGATTGGGGGTGAAAAACGGGACATAACAGATTGCACGCCTCCACCTCGGATAATCAGTTATGTCCCCTTTTCCCGAACCGAAGATTCGGAGTGCAACCAACCCCTACGATCCGGAGTGGGAACTGTACTTGGAAGAGAGGCTGGCCTGGAAGCTGAGCCACACTCTCGCGGGTCGAGGACGGATCGAATATCTCTGGAAGGAGCAACAAGGACGTTGCGTGGTGTGTGGGCAAGCCCTTCATGCCGAAGAGCAACCCTGGCACGTCCATCATCGGGTTTGGCGCAGTCGAGGTGGCCCGGAGACGTGTGTGACAACCTGGAGGTGTTGCACGCCAACTGCCACCGACAAGTCCACTCCAAGAGCGAGTTGCTGAAGAACCCAGCCGCGTCCCGAAAGGGGCGTTAGCGAAGGCTTGAGCCGTATGAGGCGCAAGTCTCACGTACGGTTCATTAGGGGGCGGGGAGACAGCAATGTCTCCCTGCTACCCGACCAGGATGCGCAAGATAGACAAGAAGTATCTTACCGGATGGCCCAGGCTGGTGTCGGCGCCGCTTCCGTTTCCCAGCCCCGTTTCGGGTCGGGATTGGGAGCCGGAGGACGCCGGACGGGACCGATCCGGGTCGGGAGCCGACGGTTCGGCTCGGGCCGGCCCGGCCCGGGGGCCTTCGCCCTGCCCCGTCGGATCGTCCGGCCGGCTTCGCCGCGGGCCCGAGCGGGGCCGGGCCGGAAGAACGACCCGCTCGGCCCCGCGACCACGGTCGGCAGAATCAAAGGCCGCTATTGGAATTCACCAAGTCCAGAGGGAAGCCCTCCTCCAAACTGCCGTGCGGCGATTGCGAGGACTGCTTGACGCCTCAGGACCAACGTCGCCACCATGCGCCAGGCAGTACTACTTTGTCAACTGAACCTTTGTTTGTAGAGAACGTAGAAAGGGCATGAGAACAAGCGAATCTCAAGTAGGACTCGCTGCGAATTGGCTGAGTTCTTACGTTCCGCGTGCATTTCCAGCGGAGCGAGGGCCGTCAGACCCTCGAACGCTACCTGTCGGGGTTGCTCACCGAGCATCCGAACAAGAACTGCGATACCATCGCCCAGATCGTCCCTGACACCTCCGAGCAGCGACTCCAGGGGCTGATGACCACCATCGACTGGGACGAAGACGACCTCAACCGCCAGCGGGTCGAGACGATGCTCCGACTCCCCAGCGAGGGGGACGGCGTGTTGATCTTCGACGATACCGGGTTCGCCAAGCAGGGCCGCTGCTCCGTCGGCGTCGCACGGCAATACTCCGGCACCCTGGGCAAGACCGGCAACTGTCAGGTCACCGTCAATTGCCACTACGCCGAACGGACGGTCGCTTGGCCGGTCGCCACCCGGCTCTATCTGCCCAAGTCTTGGGCCCAGGATGCGGACCGTCGCAAGAAGGCCAAGGTCCCCGAGGAGGTCGTGTTCCGGACCAAGCCACAGATCGCCTTGGATCTGCTGGACGAAGCGAGGTCCTGGGGCGTGCGTTGGGCGTGCGTGACCGCCGATGCCGACTACGGCGATAACCCGAACTTCCTGGCCGGCCTGGAGAAACGACGACAACCCTACGTGGTCGCCGTCCGCTGCGACTTCGCTGTCGGCTCGAGCCGACGCGGTGGGGAGGTCCAACGGGCCGACGAGCTGATCGGGGCTCAGCCGGCGCGATCGTGGCGTGGGTGACGTGGCGGGAAGGGAGTCGGGGCTGGATGCGCGGCCAGTTCGTCGCCCTCCGCGCCTGGCGGGTGGACGCGTCGGGGCCAAGGCGAGCGGGCTGGCTGATCGGCAAGGATTCCTCCGATGGCAAGCGACGGTACTACTGGAGCAACTTCGGGGAGGACAGGCCGTTGGAACGGCTGGTGGAATACGCCCATCGGCGGCACTGGGTGGAGCAGTATCATGAGGAGGCCAAGGGGCTGCTGGGCTGGGACCAGTATCAAGGCCGACTGTGGCCGGGCTTCCACCGCCATGCGGTGACCGTGATGTTGGCGTACAGCTTCCTGGTGTGGCAGGAGTGGCAGCAACGACAGGAGCGAGCCCGCTCGGGCCGGCCCCGGCGCCCTTTTCCCCACGTCCGGATCGACGTCGGATGTCACTGCCGGAGGTGCATCGGCAGATCACCGATTGGCTTCGCCTTGAGGCGGCCAAGGAGTTGCTCTCGCGAGAGTTCATGACCGTGCCCGAACGCATTCCGGCGTAGTTGAAAAGTATATTAGGCTGGTTGCATCTTCTCCTCATAGCCCCGGCCGTTGCTCGATCTCGGCTGGCTGCTGCATCTGGTGACGCTGCTGCGCTTCGCGGACTTGATCGGGAAATTCCTCAATCGTCCAGAGGTAGGCGGAAGCAGTGCGGTCTGGGTTATGGCGGCCCTGCTCCCAGTGCTGCAAGGTCTTGAGAGGGATTCCGTAGGCGCGAGAAAACACGGCTTGGCTCATGCCAAGTCCTTCCCGGATCGCTTTCGCATCGGCAAACTCAACGACCGTCGCGCGGCATTTGTTGGGCTCGCCGTTGATATGGGCAACGACTTCCTCCATGCCTGCGATAAGCTGCTTGTCGAAATCCGTAAGTGCCTCGGTTTTCTTGCTCATTGTCATTTCTCCTTCTGCTTCGCCTTGATGCCGGCCTTTGCCGCCTCTGCCAGCTTAGCGAGGATCGCCATGGCAGCGGGCGATGGGTTTTCCTGCGCGGCCTTAGCATAAGCCATAAACAGGTAGAGGGGTGCCGTCTCGTTATAGTAGTAATAGATCACTCTCGCGCCGCCTCGCTTCCCCATGCCGGCCCGGCTCCACCGTAGCTTTCGCAAGCCGCCCGTGCCGGGAATCTCATCGCCGGCAAGGGGGTTGCGGGCGACGTAATCCTTCAGATCGTCGAGCTCAGCCGCGGACCAAAACGCCGCCGCCTGCTTAATGAAGGATTCCGTCTCGATGACGGTGTTACCGATATTCGATTTCATACGACAACTATACTCGGATTGAGGATAGATGGCAAGCCCCTAATTGGGGCGGTCCCGCTCGACATCGGGTCAGAAAACGGGTCAGGGTCAGAAAACGGGTCAGAACGATTTCTTGACTCCGTCAGGCACGGGATCCGGAACGGGGACGCCGCTCGTCTTGCCAGCCCGTTTCGGGTCCAGACGGGCAGCCGGGGCACGCAGGCCGGGCCGGGTCCGACTCGGGAGCCGACGGTCCGGCTCGGGCCGGCCCGGCCCGAAAGTCTTCGCCCCGCCCCGTCGGATCGGCCGACCGGCTCCGCCGCGGGCCCGAGCGGGGCCGGTCCGGACGACCGCTACCATCGGGATCGCCGCCGGCCGATGACGCCACCAACTCACCGGCGACCCGGGAGCCGAGCCGTCCGGCGACGGAGGCCGGAGGCGCCATGGCGCTCGCCATCACCGGACGTCCGTGGGATCGTCGCCGGATGAACCCGTCCCGACGCATCCGCCCTGACCTCCGCAGGCCCGTCGGCATCGCGCTCGGTGTCCATGGGCCGGCCGATCCGATCGAGCACGCCGCCGATTTCGCCCGGCCGCCCGGCTGCACAGGCGGCGATCCCCTGATGCCGTCCCGCAGAATCCTGCCTGATCCGTGCCATCCGTGTGATCCGTGGTCGAATCCGTCCGGTCTCAGCGGCGAACCAACTACTTCGTGCACATCGATCGACGCGGAGACTTGGAGGAGAAGGATCGAACCACGGATGGCACGGATGACACGGATCGAGAAGGAAAGAGAAAGCCGGCCCCCGCGGCGTCCGCGGCTCGCCTCGATGCCACCCGACTCCTCACTCGCGGCGACGGCGAGCCCGGGTCCATTCGCCGAATTCCTGCCCCGGCCGGCACGATCGAACCCTCGTCATCCCGACCATGATCGCCAAACAAGGGCGAAAATTCACGCCCGCCTCTTCCATTCATGGCAGACGGTGGGTACAATGATAAGCAGAGGCCCGCGGTGTGGCGGGCCCCTGCGAAGCGACGAGGCCCGGCACCGATGAGAGGACACCCGCCGATGACCGCCCGCGCGACCACGCCGGATCGAGCCGAGATCAGCCGCCAGAACGGGCGTAGGAGCCGGGGGCCGACGAGCCCGGAAGGGAAGCGGCGATCATGCATGAACTCAATCAAGCACGGTATGACCACACGGTCCGTCTTGCCCGGGGAGGACGAGGGCGCCTACCGCGGCCTGGTCACCAACTTCCTCGACGCCCTGGCCCCCCACAACGCCGTCGAGGTCGTCCTCGCCGAGCAGGCCGCGCTGGCCACTTGGAAAATCGCAAGGTCAGAGCGCGGGGAGGCCGCGCGAGTCTCGGCCGCCATTCGCACCATCGAGGCCGGCGCGAACCGCGAGACGCACGACGAGATCGCCGCCATGGGCCACTGGCTCCTGACCGACTCCCTCCGGGCCCGGCAGGAGGCCGGCAAGGCCTTGTTCCCGTTCCTGTCGGAAGACCGGAAGGACCCCTTCGGCCGCGGCCGCGGCGATCCGCGGCACATCGTCCTCCGCCTCGAGGCCACCGCCGACGGTTGCCAGTGGCTGCTGGAGCAGTGGGCCCGGCTGGGCCGGCGGCTGGAGCGGGGCCACGACTGGCGGACCAACGAGCTGATCCTGGCCCTGCAACTGCGGGGGCAGCGGCCGCTGGGCGCGGACCTCCTGGAGTGGGGAGGTCTGCTCGAGTCGACCCCGGCCGACGGCGAGCCGGAAGTGATCGCCCAGACCCGGCGTGCGCTGCAGTTGCAGTTGGACGAGGGCGCGCCCGGCGACCCGGCGGGCCGGCGACGGCGTTGCTGCGGTTGGTGCAGGAGGAGACCGCGCGGCTGCACCAGCGGAAGGCCGGGCACGACCGGCGCGAGGCGGCCGATCGGGCCGAGCTGGCCGACCGGTTGGCCGTAGACACGACGCCGGAAGGGGAGCGGATGCGGCGGTACCAGCTCGATTTCGACCGCAAGTTGCACCGTGCGGCCTCAACACCCTGCTGAAGCTCCGCCGGGGCGAGGGTGTCGGCGTCGGCGGCGATCCTGGGCCCGACGGCGCCCCTGAGCCCGAGCCGGAGCTGGAGCCTGTGGGAACGGTCGAACTTCAGAACGGCCCGGTGGACGGCCCGGAGGGCGAGGCCGACGCCGAGGTCCCGCCGAGCACGGAAAACCGCGGCGTGGAGGATGAAGACTCGGTGGCCGGCAGATCCCCGGGGCGTGGCCCCGGGCTGGTCTCTTCCGCCCCTTCGGGGCCGTTCGTGGTGGCGTCCAGCGAGGAGCCTCATCCGATCCCGCGAAACGAACCCACGACCCCGGCCGCCGGCAACCCCATCGCGCAAGACGACCCCGGCCCGCCGGCCCACGGCGATCCCATCGCGCAAGACGACCCCGGCCCGCCGGCCGCCGGCGATCAGATCCCGCAAAACGAACCCAGCCCACCGGCCGGCGGCGATCCCAGCTCACAAAACGAACCCACCGGGTGGCGGCGGATCGCCCATCTGGGTGTCCTGGCGCTGATCTTCGCCCTGTTGATCCTGCTGACCGCCCGACTGTCCGCGGCGTTCGCGGACCCGGTCGCCGGCCCGATCGGCAAGCCGTCTATCGCCGCGGACGGGCGATCCGGCCCAGCCGCGGCGAAAGTTGACAGCGACAGGCCGCGCCGATTCGAATCCGCCGATCGAAGGCGGCGCCCGGAACTCATCGTCCGAAGGATCCACGCGCCGCCGATCGGCCCCCGACATCCCATCCGCCCTTGGGGCACCTTATCCCCGGCGGGGGTGAGCGAGGGGCCGGGCACGGCCTTCGCCGGGGGCTCCCCGCGCCGCGAGGCGCCAGCCATGGTCGGCCCGCCGGTGCTCGGCGACCACCCGAGCAAGGTCGCCGGCGCGGCCATTTCGGACGCGGCGCTACGGCCTGCCTGCCGGTCGGTGGCCAGAAGACCGGGGTGGAAGGCCCGACCGAGGTCGGTGTCGTTCGTGCCGGGTGCATGACCCGGCGGACCCAACGCAGGGACGCGACCGCACCCCCGTTGCGCCCGAGTCTTGTCGCGCGCCGACCCGGTATGTCATGCTGGGATCTGGACGCCCGCCCGGTGGCGGACCCGGGCGGTACGATCCGGGAGGCTCTCCCATGATTCGCGTCTCGGGGATCGCAGGCCGTGTGTGCATCCCGGTCCTGGTCCTGGTTGTCGCGCTCGGCGACGCCCGGCCGGCTCGCGCCGGTGTCAGCCGGGAGGAAGTCGAGCGGGCCATCCGCGAAGGCGTCAGCTTCCTCAAGAAACATCAGCGCGACGACGGCTCCTGGCCGGACATCGAAGGCGAGGCACGCACCGGGACCACCAGCCTGGTGACGCTCGCACTTCTGACCGCCGGCGAGAAGGTCGATTCCCTGGCCATCCACAAGTCGCTCGAACTGCTGCGCAAGCTCCGGCCCGACGATCTGCGCAGTACCTATGCCATCGGCCTGCAGACCATGGTCTTCGCGGCCGCCGAACCCGAGCGGGACAAGTTGCGCATCGCCGCCAACGTGGATTGGCTGGAGCGGGCGCAGATCAAGCCCGGTGACCCGGTTCCCTGGCCCGGCTCGTGGACGTACACCGACTTCAAGCGCGGCAAGCACGGCGACAACTCCAATACGCAGTACGCACTGCTGGGCCTGCACGCCGCCAGCGAGGCGGGCGTGCCCGTCAAGGCGGAGGTCTGGGCCCTGGCCCGCGCCTACTGGGAACGCTGGCAGCGGAACGACGGGAGCTGGGCGTACACTCCGGATAACCCCGCGTCCACGGCCAGCATGACCTGTGCGGGGGTCTCGAGCCTGATCATCAGCGGACTGCGGCGCTACCAGGGGCAGGAGTTCCTCCAGGGAGAGGCGATCCAGAACTGCGGCAAGGGCGGGATCAACCGCCACCTGCGCGACGGGATCAACTGGCTGGCCCGCAACTTCCAGGTCGGCGAGAACCCCGGCGCCGGCCAGACTTGGAAATTCTACTATCTCTATGGCCTCGAGCGCGCCGGCCGGCTGGCCGGCATCCGCTACTTCGGCACCCACGACTGGTATCGCCTCGGCGCCGAGGAACTGGTGCACAACCAGGATAAGTTCAATGGGTGCTGGCAGGGTGCCCTGATGGAGAATGACCCGATCCTCTCAACCAGTTTCGCGCTATTATTCCTGGCCAAGGGCCGCGCGCCGGTGCTGATCAACAAGCTCTTCCATCACCCGGCCAACGACTGGAACAACGACCCCGACGATGTGCGCAACCTCGTCGACGTGGTCTCCCGCGACTGGAAGAGCCTCCTGACCTGGCAGATCGTCGATCCGGCCAGCGCCACGGTCCAGGATCTGCTCCAGGCGCCCATCCTGTTCTTCAACGGCCATCGCGTACCCGAGTTCTCCCCCACGGCCCGGCAGAACATCCGCGATTTCATCGATCAGGGCGGCTTCCTGTTCGTCAACGCCTGCTGCGGCGAGCGCGAGTTCGACCAGGGCTTCCGCCGGCTGATCAAGGAGATCTTCCCCGAGGAAGAATACCAGCTCCGGCTGCTGCCGCCGGAGCACCCGATCTGGCGGGCACGGCACGAGCTCGACCCGAAGAAGTATCCGCTCTGGGGCATCGAGCACGGCTGCCGGACCGTGGCGATCTACTCGCCGAAGGACCTCTCCTGCTACTGGAACCAGGTGGAGCACAACCCGAAGAATCCGGCGGTGGACAACGCCGTGAAGATCGGCCAGAACGTGATCGACTACGCCACCGGCCGGGAGATGCCCGCGGACAAGCTGGTCGTCCGCGAGGTCCGCGACTTCAAGAAGGATGCCCCCAAGCGCGGTGCCTTGCGGGTCGCCAAGCTCATGCACGCCGGCGACTGGAACATCGCGCCGCAGGCCATCCCCAACCTCATGGACGCCCTGCGCAAAGACCCCTTCAACTTCGACGTCGTGCTGACGCAGAAAGACCTGTTCGCCCGCGATCCCAATCTCGTCTATTATCCGCTGATCTATATCCACGGCCGCGGGGCGATCTCCTTCCCGAGGGACGATCTCGAAGCCCTGCGCCGCCACCTCGAGCCCGGCGGCGGCACGCTGTTCGCCGACGCCGCGTGCGGCAGCCCGGCCTTCGACGCCGCTTTCCGCCGCTTCGTCGCCGAGCTGCTCCCCGACCACAAGCTCGAGCCGATCCCCCGCGACGACGAGATCTATCGCCTGGACGGAGGATTCGACCTGCGCGAATGCCAGTACACCAAGGCAGCGGGCGGGCGCAAGGACCTGCCGCAGCTCGAGGGCGTCAAGATCAACGGCCACTGGGCGATCATCTACTCGAAGCTCGACCTCGGTTGTGCGCTCGAGCGCCACTCGGGCCTCGACTGCAAGGGATACACGTTCGAGAGCGCCGTGAAGATCGCGGGGAACATCGTGATCTATTCGACGTTGCCTTGATCGACGTCCACGATCCTCCGATCCGTCCAACGGTGTCCGGCGTTCGTGGCCGTTTCGAATCGGCTGTGGGCCGCCTCCTCCCGATTCTCGACGTAATGGAAGCGCGGGGGTTTGACGTGGCGTTCGAGATCTCGTTATAATAAACGGCGACCAACGTGCTCACGATGGGCAAGTTGAGCCCGGCTATGGCGGCCCCGCGGTGCGAGTTCTCGCATTGTTGGGCTTTTTTTCTGCGCCCGCGGCCGGGCGCTCTCCGCGATGCGAGGGATTCGGTTCATTGCTGCTGGAGAGAGTCGCCATGAAGAACGTGCATTTCTTGAATCGACATCTGCTGGTGACGGGCGAACGGTTCCTGGGTCATCTGATCGCGGTGGTGGCGGGCCTGGTGCTGATCATCGCGGGGCTGGGTCTGGGAGTCACGATGGTGCTGCTGCCCATCGGACTGCCGGTCGGATTGATCGGGCTGTTGCTCTTCTTGTGGGGTCTGTATTTCGGGGCCCAACGCGACCAGGCATCAGGGGCCGGAACTCCGGGCGGCTGACAGCCTGTGGGCTCTTCCGGTACGGTTTGCAACCAATCGGCCGACCGTTGACATCGACAGCGCCGCGCTCGAGAATCCCCTCCTCGATGCCGTTGCCAGTCTGGGCCCTGCTCGAACTGTGCGAGTCGTCGGCCGGCAGTTGTCGCGGGCGGACGAGCACAGGCGGGGAAGACATCGGGGTGCCGATCGCTGCAGAGGGAGCCATGCAGGTCAGTCAAGCCACGAAAGCCGAGCAATTCCGCGCCTTGCATGCGCGTCCGGTTGCGTTCGTCATCCCCAATCCTTGGGATGCTGGTACTGCCCGGATACTCACGTGCCTCGGCTTTGAGGCGCTCACCACGACGAGCGCCGGTCTAGCCTTCGCGCTCGGCCGAGCTGATGGTGCAGGACTCGTGACGCGCGACGAGACACTCGCCAATGCGAAGGCGATCGCGGACGCCACGCATCTGCCGGTCGCAGCCGATCTCGAGAATGGCTTCGGGCACGCCCCGGAGGCGGCCGCCGAGACGATTCGGCTGGCGGCCGAGGTGGCCGGACTTGTGGGAGGGTCGATCGAAGACGCCACGGGCGATCCCCGACGGCCCATCTACGACTTCCAACAGGCCGTCGAGCGCGTGGCGGCCGCGGTGGAGGCCGCCCGCTCGCTCCCGTTTCCCTTCATGCTGGTCGGTCGGGCCGAGAACTTCCTGCACGGGCGGCCGGATCTGGATGACACCATCCGCCGGTTACAAGCGTTCGAGGCCGTCGGTGCGGACGCACTCTACGCACCTGGGCTTACGAAGGCCGATGACATACGTGCGTTGTGTGCCGCCGTGAGCAAACCGGTCAATATCGTGATGGGCTTGAAGGGCGCCGCTCTTTCGGTCCCGGAGCTCGCCGCGCTGGGAGTCCGGCGCATCAGCGTCGGCTCGGCGCTCAGTCGGGCGGCTTTGGGAGCGTTCCTCGGCGCGGCACGAGAGATTCGCGATCACGGGACCTTCCGGTTCGCGGAACAGGCGGTGCCCTACGCCGAGATCAACGACCTCATGGCGAAGGGCGTCGCGAGGAATTGAAGGGGATGGCCGGATCGGCTCACGAGGCTCGCGCGGGCATCAGCGGCGCGACGAGCTTCCAGAAGTCGTCATGGAGCCGGAGCACCGGTCCTTTCAGCGACGTCACATCCGTCGCGAAACAGCCAGCGGCCACCGGCGATGGCTCGTAGAACGTCGCCACCGGTTTGTTGGAGCCGGTCGACCACAGGGTCACCGAGCGATCGGCGGCGATGGTCGCGAGCGTCTTGCCGTCTCGCGTGAGGCAGGCTCCCAGCAATCGGGGCGTCCCCTCCGGTCGGAAGGTCCCGACTCGCTCGAGCGTCGCGGCATCCCAGGTCGTGACAACGCGGCCGGAGACGTCGATCGTCGCGAAGCGCAGCGGTTCCGGGCCCGGCTCGTCACAGGTGCTGATCGACGTGAAGGTGAGCGGCCGCATGACCTCGCCGTCGAGCTCCTTGCGCAGCTCACCGGAAAGCGCGTCCCAGATCTTCACCGAGTCGTCCGAGGTCGTGATCAGGAGCCGATACTGCGCGATGAAGCCGACCTCTCGGATCGGTCCCCGGTGGCGCAGCGCAGCGGCGACCGGTTCCTTCGCGTAGAGGTTGAAGAGCTTGACGAATCCATCCTTGTGGAGGATCGCTTCCCTGGCCTGGAAATGGACGCGATTCTCATCGCGTACCAGGGGACGCATGTTGCCGATGGTGGCCAGGAGGCAATCGTTGTGAGCTTCCTTCTCGTCGTAGAGGAAGGGCTTGTCTCGCGGCTGGGGCGCCGCCGCGACGGCCGGCTTGGGCGTCCCTTCCTGTTTCGGCTCCTGGTCCTGGTGCGCCGCGATGGGCGGCGACTGCGGCGATGAGGCGAGCACGCGATAGGTCGAGACGGCCAGCGTTGCGAGGCAGCCCGCGCCAACGAGCAGGGTCGCGAAGGATCGTAACTGGATCATGAAAAGGCTCCTGGAAACGGCTGAGGCGAGCGAAACGGCGGAAGACGACGCGCCGAGCGCCGTCCGGGCCGCGGCGTAGCCGAGCGCCACTCTGATGGTGGAAAGTCGCAGCGACGCCGGCAGGGTGGTGCCGACCGTCTCGCGCGAGAAGGCAGCGGCCAGCGCCGCGCCGTCGGGCGCGATGCCGCGACGGGCGAGCCGGCCGCGCAACCGCTCGCGTCCGCGGGCGAGCCGGCTGGCCACCGTACCGACCGGGCAGGCCAGGATCCGGGCGGTCTCCTCGCAGGTCCGTCCTTCGAGGTCGCATAACAACACGGCCATGCGGAACCGATCGGGCAGCCGGTCGATCTCCTCGTGCAGCGCCAGCGCCAGGTCGTCGCGATCCGACGCCGGCGCGCTCGCGACGGCCGGCGGAGTCGTCCGCTCGGCGACGCGGAGTGCCAGCAGGCTCTGCCGCGCGGAGTCCTGCCTGACGCGCGCGGCCGCCCGCCCGGCGACTCGGTGCAGCCAGGGACCCAGCGACTCGCGCACCCACAGCGAGCGGCCCTTGCGGATCAGCACCAGGAACGTCGCCTGGAACGCGTCCATGGCCGAGTGATCGTCCCGCAAGATGGCCCGGCAGACGCGCAGGACCATCGGCCCGTGGCGCTCCAGCAGCGCCGCGAATGCCGCCTCGGCCGCGGCCGCCGACCCCGTGGCGAAGTGCTCCAGTAACTGGCCGTCGCTGGCGCTCGACGCGGCCCCGAGGTCGAATAACCCGCCGAGAATCCGTAGTGAGGTCCCACGCGTATTCCGTATCATGAATGGGTGCTCCCTCGGCAATCCGATGTGATCGCGCTGCCTGCTTATTGTTTACAAGAGAATAAAGCCGGCTGGGGCGGAGGATTATCCCTGTTTCTTATCAAAATCACCCGACGGGAGGAGAATCATCGGGCTTGCCTGGCCTTTCGGGGATGAGGCCGGCAGATCGCGGGACGCGGAGGCTTCACCGGACCCCGGCCAGGCGGTATGCTCGATCGCGCTCGGGAACCCGACGCTGGAACCTTCAAGGAGAGTCCACATGTCGAGACCTCGTCGATCGGTGGCCGCATTGGCCCTGGCGATCCTCTGCGGATGGGGCTCGGTCGCCTTGGCCTGCACGAGCATCGTGGTGAGTCGAGGAGCGTCGAGGGACGGCTCGGTGATGGTGACTTACTCGGCGGATGCCCCGTTCATGCCGAAGCTGCTCCTCGTCCCGGGCGGGACACATCGCGCGGGGGAACTGATCCAGGTCCGAGGCTGGGAGGACGATCGGCTTTGCGGACCGGTGCGGCAGGTGGCGAACACCTATTCGGTCGTCGGGCTGATGAATGAACATCAGCTTTCCCTCGGCGAGACGACGACGGGCGGGCGCCGCGAACTCGTCAATCGCAATGGGATGCTCGACTACGACGCCCTGATGCTGCTGACTCTCCAGCGAGCCCGGACCGCGCGCGAGGCGATCCGGACCGTGGACGAACTCGCTCGCGAGTATGGCTATCGATCGTCCGGCGAGACGTTCTCGATCGCCGACCCGAATGAAGCCTGGATCATGGAACTGATCGGCAAGGGCCCCGACCAGAAGGGGATCGTCTGGGTCGCCGCTCGGGTTCCCGATGGGATGCTCACCGCGCACGCCAATCTGAGCCGGATCACCACGTTCCCGCTCGACGATCCGGAAAACTGGCTCCATTCTCCGGATGTGATCTCATTCGCGATCGAGAAGAAGTTCTATTCCACGGATTCGCAGAAACCATTCAGCTATCGCGACGCCTATCATCCGAACATCAGCGCTTCGCAGAAGCGGGCGTGCGCCGGCCGCGTCTGGAGCATCTACCGCCGGTCCGCGGCGTCACTGAACTTCTCCGACGCCTTCTTCCGGGGGAAGGATGGCGCCGAGGACTATCCGCTCTTCATCAAGCCCGATGCGCCGCTGGGCGTATCGGATGTGATGGCCTTGATGCGCGACCACTACGAAGGCACGCCGTACGACATGACCAAGGGACTCGACGCCGGCCCGTTCGGTACCCCGTACCGCTATCGGGATCTTCCCTTCAACGTCGATGGCGCGTCCTACATGTGGGAGCGGCCAATCTCCACTCAGCAGGCCGGATTCGTCATCGTGAGCCAGAGCCGTAAGGGGATGCCCGACGGCGTGGGGGGCGTGACATGGTTCACGCCCGACGACGCCTCGACCTCCTGCTTCACCCCGTTCTACTGCGGAATCACGGCCTTGCCAGCCCCTTACTTGAAGGGGGACTACAAGAAGTTCGAGTGGGATTCGGCGTGGTGGGTGTCGAATCTGGTCTCGAACCTCTGCTACGATCGCTGGTCACGGATCGCTCCCGATGTGCAAGCCGCCCGGTCCCGCCGCGAGGG
Source organism: uncultured Planctomycetota bacterium (assembly GCA_963815795.1). Classification (GTDB taxonomy): domain Bacteria; phylum Planctomycetota; class Planctomycetia; order Isosphaerales; family Isosphaeraceae; genus JAKAUH01. Next base: position 2,316,663 of record CAWFIC010000019.1, read on the forward strand.
CGACCTGCTGAAGATGCAGCCGGTGATCGAGGAAGCTGCCGTCAAGCTGGGTTCGACGGATTTGCCCCTGATGCGCGAGTTCCTGACCAATTACTCGGTCTCGACCGGTGAGGCCGTCTTCCGCAACTGGCAGGGTGTGGCCGAGTCGATCCTGGTCAAGCATGTCGACGGCTATGTGAAGAATGCCCAGGGGCGACCAAGGGGCGTCGGATACTCTCCGGAATGGCTCAAGCGAGTCATCGCCGACCGGCCCGCGCAGTTCAAGGTCCCGACGAAGTCGAATGAGACCGACCACTGAGCCCCGGACCACTCCGGCATTTATCACCGCGCCCTCTCCCACCGCCGCTGGCCCGCAAGCCGGCTCAAGTGGTCCACGACACCCCGACGTGCCTGATGATCGCCGTAAGTCGTTGTCGCGAATCGATATCCGTCTTGGCATTCAATCACCGTATGCCACTGCCCGACCGCCCGCTTCGATCAGATTCCGACCTCTCACGATCCCGGGCGTGGGACACCGACGAAAGGCGGCGGGTCCCGCAGTCCGACCAGGAATACCGACTGCGGCTTGGCACGCCCGGACCTTCTTCGCGTATGATAGTCCGATGGGCGTCGTCGCTCGCGGCGGGCGGCGTGCCCCGGTCCCCCGATCGAGTGGACTCATCGGCATTGGCCGATCTCGGCTCGCTCCAGCCGACCGACCTGCCTGGAAATAACGACGACCCATGGAACGCGCGACCGTAGCCAACCGATGGAACCTGGACCTGATCGAGGATTACTATGCCCGGTGGCGCAAGGACCCTGGGTCGGTCGAGGAATCCTGGCGGAACTTCTTCGAGGGTTATGAGTTAGGTCACCAGGCCGGCGGGCCGCCGGTCGCCGCGGTGGACCTGGAGGCGGCCCGGGCGCAGGCGGCCGTCACGCGGCTGATCGACGCCTACCGGGAGATGGGCCACTACCTGGCCGACCTCGACCCGCTCAAGCTCACCCCCCGCCGCCAGTCGCATGAGCTGCTGGACCTGGCGGCCTTCGGGCTCACCGACGCCGATCTGGACCACGTTTTCTACAACCGAGTGGGCGGAACGGATGGGGGAGCGTCAACCCTGCGCGAGGTGATCGCGGCCCTACGCGAAACGTACTGTCGCACGATCGGCGTGGAGTTCATGCACATCCGCGACACCGCGATTCGGAAATGGCTCCTTCAGCGGATGGAGCCCACCCGCAACCGGCCGGCCTTCGATATCCGCAAGAAGCGGCGGATCATCTACAAGCTCAACGCGGCCGAGTTGTTCGAGACGTTCCTCCACCGCAACTACGTGGGGCAGAAGCGGTTCTCGCTCGAGGGCGGCGAGATGCTGATCCCGCTCCTGGACGCGATCCTCGAGAGGGCCGGGGCCGAGGGGGGTGTGCGAGAGGTCGTCATGGGGATGCCGCACCGGGGGCGGCTGAACGTCCTGGCCAACATCCTCAACAAGCCCTACGGCATGATCTTCAATGAGTTCGAGGGGAACCTCCCCGAGACGGTTGCCGGCGACGGCGACGTGAAGTATCACCTGGGCTTCTCCGACGAACACGTGACGGCCGACAAGCGGAAGGTTCACTTGACGCTGACGCCCAACCCCAGCCACCTGGAAGCGGTCAACCCGGTCGTGGAGGGCCGGATGCGGGCCAAGCAAAGGCGGTACCAGGACAAGGACCGGCGGCTGGGCCTGCCGATCCTCGTCCACGGCGACGCCGCTTTCGCGGGCCAGGGACTGGTCGCGGAGACGCTGAACCTCTCCCAGCTCCCCGGATATCAGACCGGCGGCACGATCCACATCGTGGTGAATAATCAGATCGGCTTCACCACCGCGCCCAGCGAGGGTCGCTCGACCCGTTACTGCACGGACGTCGCCAAGATGATCGAGGTCCCGATCTTCCACGTCAACGGCGAGGACCCCGAGGCCGTCGTCGCCGTCGGCGAGCTGGCGGTGGACTTCCGCCAAACCTTCGGCAAGGACGTCGTCATCGACATGGTCTGCTACCGCCGGCACGGCCACAACGAGGGGGACGAGCCGGGGTTCACCCAGCCCCTGATGTACGAGAAGATCAAGAACCGAATCAGCATCCGCGAGCTTTATACCGAGCAGCTCGTGATGCACGGCGAGCTGTCCAGCCAGGAGGCCGAGACGATCGCCGAGACGTTCGAGGAGAAGTTGCGGGAGGTCTTCGAGGAGGTCCGGCGCGGGGCGATCGAGACCCGGCCGCAGCCCGGCTTCTCGGGGCCGTGGGCCGGGCTGACGAGCCGGTATTCCTTCGCGCCGGTGGAGACCGGTGTGTCGTTCGAGACACTCCGCCAGGTCGCCCAGCGGGCCACGCATGCCCCCGAGGGATTCGCGGTCAACCCCAAGCTTGCCCGCCTCATGGCAGCTCGTGAGAAGGCGGTGGCCGAGAAGAGTCCGCTCGACTGGGGCACCGCCGAGATGCTTGCCATCGGCTCGTTGCTTTGGGAGGAGACCCCGGTCCGCCTCAGCGGCCAGGACAGCCGCCGCGGCACGTTCAGCCACCGGCACTCGGTGCTGGTCAACACCAACACCGGCGCGCGCCATATCCCGCTCAATCACCTCCGGGACGGCCAGGCCGAGTTCTGCGTCTACGACAGCCTGCTCTCCGAGGCGGCCGTGCTCGGCTTCGACTACGGCTACTCGCTGGACGAGCCGCACATGCTGATCATGTGGGAGGCCCAGTTCGGCGACTTCGCGAACGGCGCTCAGGTCATCATCGATCAGTTCATCGCCTCGGCCGAGTCGAAGTGGGGCCGGGCCAGCGGCCTGGTCATGCTCCTGCCGCACGGCTACGAAGGGCAGGGGCCCGAGCACTCCAGCGCCCGTCTCGAGCGGTTCCTCCAGCTCTGCGCCGAGGACAACATCCAGGTCGCGGTGCCGACCACGCCGGCTCAATGTTTCCACCTGCTGCGGCGGCAAGTCCGGCGCGAATTCCGCAAGCCGATGGTCGTGATGACCCCCAAGAGCCTGCTGCGGCACAAGCAGGCCGTCTCGTCGGTCGACCACCTGGCGGTAGGCCATTTCCGCGACGTGCTCGACGATCCGGCGGCACCCGAACGGGCGCGGCGGGTGCTTTTGTGCTCCGGCAAGATCTACTACGACCTGGTCGCCCGCCGCGCCGAGGCCGGTAAGCGCGACGTGGCGGTGGTCCGCGTCGAGCAGCTCTATCCCTGGCCCGCCGACGAGCTGGGATCGGTGCTGCAACGGTACCGATCGGCCCGTGAATGGGCCTGGGTCCAGGAGGAGTCGCAGAACATGGGGGCCTGGACCTTCGTCGGCCCCCGGCTCCAGGAGATGCTGGGTACGCCCGTCGCTTACGTCGGCCGCGACGCCAGCGCCAGCCCGGCCACCGGCTCGAAGCTCGTCCACGACCGCGAGCAGGCCGAGATCGTCGAGGCTGCCGTCGGTGCCCAGGTGCCGCATCTGGTCACCGCCCTGGGGAAACACTAGAGCACCTAACGCTTGCGTTGCACGGAGGTGGGGAACCCCCCCTGGCCCCCCCTTCGTAAGGGGGGGACGAAGAGGGCCGGCCTCCTTGGCTTGGGTGTCCCCCCCTTACGAAGGGGGGGCCAGGGGGGGTTGAGGCCCCGGCCTGGTCTCGAGGCCGATTCACTTAGGAATTGAACTCCGGGTGATTCCATGTCCGCCGTCCCGATCACCGTACCCAGCGTGGGCGAATCGATCTCCGAGGGCATCATCGCGCGCTGGCTGAAGCCGGACGGATCGGCGGTGCAGGCCGGCGAGCCGCTCCTGGAGCTCGAGACCGACAAGGCGACCAACATCGTGCCGGCGCCGGGCTCGGGCGTGTTGAAGATCGGCGTGGCCGAGGGAGAGACGGTCCCGATCGGCGCGACGGTGGGGTCGATCGAGCCGGCCGGCGCCGCGGCCGCGTCCGGCGCGGCACCGGCGAAGCCCGGCGAGGCGGGGGCGACGATGGGTCAGAAGGCCCCCGAGCGCCCGAACGGCCAGGGCGCTCGACCCGTCAGTCCGGCGCCGGTGCCGGAGGCGGCCGGCGCGAACGCGGATCGCCCGCTCTCGCCGTCGGTCCGCCGACTGGTGGCCGAGGAGAACGTCAACGTCTCCCGGATTGCCGGCACCGGACCGGGAGGCCGGATCACGAAGGAGGATGTGCTCGGCTCGCTCGGCTCATCGCCGGCCGCGTCAACCGCGGCCCCGGCCGCCCCGGCCGCCGCGCCGGCGCCACAACGCCAGGCCACGCCCTGGCCGACGGGCCACGAGCAGCCGCACGCACGCCCGGCACCGGCGCCCCCCGCCGGAGCGCTTGCGGCCTCCGGTCTTCGCGAGACCCGCCAGCGCATGAGCGGACTGCGTCAACGGATCGCCCAGCGGCTGGTGGAGGCCCAGCAGACCGCGGCCATCTTGACCACTTTCAACGAAGCCGACATGTCCCGCATTATGGAGCTCCGCGTCCGCTACAAGGAGACGTTCCAGAAGGCGCACGGCACGGTGCTCGGCTTCATGTCGTTCTTCGTCAAGGCGTCGATCGAGGCCCTCAGGGCGTTCCCGGCCGTCAATGCGCGAATCGAGGGCAACGAGATCGTCTATCAGAACTTCTACGACGTCGGGGTGGCGGTCAGCACCGAGAAGGGCCTGATGGTGCCGGTGATCCGCGACGCCGACCGGCTCTCGTTCGCGGCCATCGAGAAGGCCATCGCCGCTTATGCCGCCAAGGCCCGCGAGGGGACGATCTCCGTGGACGACCTCCGCGGTGGGACGTTCACGATCACCAATGGCGGCATCTTCGGCTCGATGCTCTCCACGCCGATCCTCAACCCGCCCCAGAGCGGCATCCTGGGTATGCACGCGATCAAGAAGCGGCCGGTGGTCGTCAACGACCAGATCGTCATCCGGCCGATGATGTACCTGGCGCTCTCCTACGATCACCGGATCATCGACGGCCGCGAGGCCGTGAGCTTCCTGGTCCGCGTCAAGGATGGTCTCGAGAATCCCGAGCGGCTCATGCTGGAGATCTGACTCCGCATCACTGACAAGGACATTGGTGGTCAACTGACTCGCTGCCGGCCCGGTCCGTTCGGCGCGGGGCTCTGGACCTCGCCACAACTTCCGTCGAAGGATCGACCGGCCATTCACGGCTCGATATTCAGAAGCGTATGCTGATCGTCGGGCGCCGGCAGCGACCGGGGCGGGAGGTGCGGGGCATGGCGTGGGGACGGGCGGCGATGGCGGGCCGGCGAACGCGGATCCTCGCCTCGTCGAGCCTGGTCGCCTTGATCGGCTTCGGGGCTTATCGCTGGCACCTCGGCGGGCTGGGTGCGGCCGCCTCCGCCGTATCGGCACGACCGCTGTACCGCTCGGCGATCACCGTCGTTCCGGGCATCCACATGCTCGGGGGCCTCTCCCCGTCGGCCGCCTATGTGGTCGAGACCACCGACGGCCTGATCCTCGTCGATTCGGGGCTCGACCCTGATGCCGTGCCACTCAAACGGGAGATGGCGACGCTGGGCCTCGACTGGAGGCGAGTGCGCGCGATCCTGTTGACCCACGTTCACGGCGACCACACGGGGGGGGCCGAGACCTTGCGAGCCGCGACCGGGGCCAGGGTCTATGCCGGCGCGGGCGACGCGGCGGTGCTCAGAGCCGGCGGCCCGCGTGAGGCGCTATTCAGCACGTTCTCGATGCCCGACCAAGCGCCCCGTCCGACCACGGTGGACGTCGAGCTGCACGGCGGCGAGACGATCGCGGTGGGCGATGTCCGCGTGCAAGCCATCGCCGCGCCGGGGCATACGCCCGGGAGCATCTGCTACCTCGTGGAGTGTCGGGGCCTTCGCGCGTTCTTCGCGGGGGATGTGATCATGATGCTTCGCGGCGACGATCCGCCGCGCGCCGAACTGGACAAGCCGCTCGGCACCTACTCGGCCTACTTGCCGCCCCGCTATCGGGGCGACGCTCGGGATACGCTCGCCACGCTCCGGCGACTCCGCGACCTCCCGGTACCCGACCTCGTCCTGCCCGGCCATCCGCGCGCGATGCGCATCCCGAGGACCCCCGGCTCTCGCCAGGCCGATGGCGATCGCTGTTCGACGCGGGCATCCGCGACATGGAGACGCTGCTGGCGCACCACGAGGCCGATGGCGCCGATTTCCTCGACGGCCGCCCCAAGGAACTCCTTCCGGGCCTCTTTTACCTGGGAGACCGCGGCGGCTCGGCCGTGTACGGATTCGTCGCCGGGTCGCGGTTCTTCCTCGTGGATGCCCCGGGCGGCCCCGGCCTGGCCGAATTCGTCCGGGAGCGACTCCGTCGGCTCGGCCGGGAGCCGGAACCGCCGGACGCCGTCGTGCTCACCGCCTGCGGCCCGGAGGAGACCTCAGGGCTCAGGGAGTTGCTCGACCGGAGCCATCCCCGGGTGATCGCCGCGTCCGCGGGCGTCACGCGGCTCCGGGAGTCGCTACCGGCCGGGACCGACATCCTGCCGGCCGATGACCTGGCCGGTCACGGATGGTTCCCCGTCTCGATCGTGGCGGTCGCCGGCCGTGGCCTAGCCCCGGTCGCCTATCGCATGAACTGGCACGGGAAAACCGTGCTCTTCTCCGGCCGGATCCCCGTGAAGATCAGCCAGGAGTCCGGGCAAGCCCTCATCGCCGACCTGACCCATGCGCCCGGGGACGTCCGCGGTTATTTCACCACGCTCATCCGGCTGCACGAGGGCCGTGGCCCCGACCTCTGGCTCCCCGCCATCCCCACCCACGGCCAGAACGCCAACCTCTACGGGGGCCAGTGGTCCAGGGAGATCGAGGAGAACCTCCGCGTCGTGCAAGCCATCGTCTCGCGCTCTTCGCGCCGTTGAACATGCGGGGAGCAGCCCGCGGTTTGCATGACCCTACCCTCCGCACGTATCGGGCGAGTTGAATCATTCTGTAAAGAATCCTCCTATCGAGCTTTTTTTCGGCGCGATTCCCCGACAGTTGCCGCCTTACACCTAAGGAATACGAACCTCAAGGCGAGGGGAGCCGCCCTCGCGCTACGGGGCAGGACTGTGCACGCATCGGCCGACTAGCCAGGTCGGCATCGGCGATTCCGTCTTTGTGTCTTGAGATACGTCAAGAGCATCATCGGAACATCTGGTTATCCGCGGGAGTGCGTTCGGCGATGCGACCGGGGTGATTTCCTTCCGCCCCCGGTGCGCTAGCGGTTCCCCGGCCTGGCGTGAAGACGAGTTCGCCGGTACGACCCCGTGCCGGACGACGGGGGCCGGTCTGCGCCTGGGCTCCCGCTATCCTCGGCCAATGAGTGGCGAACGATGCGTGGTCTGCTCCGAATGATGCTGGCGGGCGTCTTCTGCCTCGGCGTGGCCGCGGGGGCGGTGACGATCCTGGTGAAACCGGAGCTGCTCAGATGGGGGCCGGGTGATCGGGCGGGTCAGTCGCGCCCTGACGCGACGAAGAGGGCCGTTTCCGGTCAGCGAGATGCCGGGAAGTCCGGTCGGGATCCGGCCGAGCCGGCGGTGTTCGACATCATCCTGGACAAGTTCGAGGATGGCGGCTATGAGGCGGCCGTCCGTTTCGCCGCCCCGATCCGGGACCCGGGGTCGCTCCAGGAGTTGCGCGAGTCGGTGCGTGGGCGCGCCCGCCGCGGGATCACGACCCTCAAGGCGAAATACGAGCGGATGCAAGTGGGTTCGCATCTGACGCGCGAACAGCGGCTAGAGAAGATCGCGCTGCTGCAATCGATCGGTTTCCTGTACATGTACGAGGGGAGCTTCCTCGAGGCGGCTTCGTGGCTCGAGCAGGCGCTGGAGGCCGCCCGGGATCCGGACGTGCCTGCGACGGCCCGGCTGCGGCTGATGGCCGTGCTGGGGATCATCGCCATGCGGCGGGGGGAGGTGGAGAACTGTGTCGAGTGCGTGGGGGCTTCGAGCTGCATCTTCCCGATCGCCAGCGAGGCCATGCATCGCAACCAGGCGGGCTCGCGCGAGGCGGTCAAGTGGTTCACCGCGTACCTGGCCGAGTCGCCGCGGGACCTGCGGGTCATCTGGCTGCTGAACATTGCTTCGATGACCCTGGGCGAGTATCCCGACAAGGTGCCGCCGCAGTACCGGATCGCCGCCAACCTGACGCACTCCGGCGGCGACGCGGGGCGATTCGAAAACGTGGCCGTGCCGGCCGGCCTGACCGCGCGCGGCCCGAACCTGGCCGGCGGCAGCGTCTTCGACGACTTCGACGGCGACGGCCGTCCCGACCTGTTCACCACCTCGCTCGACGCCGACCTGGGCGCCTCGCTCTTCATCAACCGCGGCGATGGCACCTTCGAAGACCGTTCGGTCTCGGCCGGCCTGGGTGACCAGGTCTATGCGCTGAACGTGACGCGCGCCGACTACGACAACGACGGCGACCTGGACGTGGTGCTCCTCCGCGGGGGGTGGGAGAGGCCGCTGCGGCTCTCGCTGCTGAGGAACCGCGGTGACGCCTCGTTCGACGACGTCACCTTCGCCGCCGGGTTGGGGGAGCCGATCACGACCGAGTCAGCCGCCTGGGGCGATTACGACGACGATGGTCGCGTCGACCTGTTCGTCTGCGGCGAATATCTGCCGCCCGGCGGCCAGCCGTCCTCAACCCCGCGCGACCCTCGCAACCGCTGCCGACTCTACCACAACGAGGGCAACGGCCGGTTCAAGGACGTCGCGGCCGCGGCCGGCGTCCTCGACGAGCGGTGTGCCAAGGGCAGCGCCTGGGGCGACTACGACGGCGACGGCCGGCTCGACCTGTTCGTCTCCAACATGGGACAGCCGTGCCGGCTGTATCACAACGAGGGTGACGGCCGGTTCAAGGATGTTGCGCCCGGGCTGGGCGTCACGGGCGCGGACATGAGCTTCGCCTGCTGGTTCTGGGACTTCGACAACGACGGCCGGCTCGACCTCTACGTCAACGACTACCGGGCGCGGGTCGCGGAGGTCCTCGCCAGCGCCATGGGGATCAAGATCAACGGGTCGAGCCATCCGCGGCTGTACCGCAACCTCGGCCCCGAAGGCTTCCGCGAGGTCTCGGGGGAGCTGGGGCTCGACCGGGCCATGGCGCCGATGGGCGCGAACTTCGGCGACGTGGACAACGACGGTTTCCTCGACATCTACCTCGGGACCGGCGACATGTCCTATGAGGGCCTGGACGTCAAGCTGATGTTCCGCAACCTGGAGGGTCAGGGCTTCGTGGAAGTCACGGCGGCGTCGGGGACCGGGCACCTCCAGAAGGGGCACGGGGTTTCCTTCGCCGATTACGACGAAGACGGAGATCTCGACCTGTTCGTCGAGCTGGGGGCGCAACGCCGGGCGACCAGTCGTATAACGCGCTGTTCCGCAACCCGGGGGAAGGGCATCACTGGCTGAAGGTCAAGCTGGTCGGCACGCGGACCAATCGTGCCGCATTGGGGGCGAGCCTCCGCGCCGACATCGTCTCCGCCGATGGCCGGACGCGGTCGATCCACCGCACCATCGGCAACAATTCCAGCTTCGGCGGCAACAGCCTCGTCGAGACGATCGGCCTGCTCGACGCCACCCGCGTCGCCGCGCTGATCGTCTCTTGGCCGACCAGTGGATCCACCCAGACGTTCCACGACGTGGCCGCCGACCAGGCGATCGAGATCACCGAGGGCTCGGCCTCGATCAAGGTCTCGCGCCGCCCATGAGAACCCGATCGCGCGGCCGCACGGGACCTCGAACGCGCCGACGATATCCCTCGGCGAACTCGGTCACTTCGATGGCCTGGTCGGCGGGGAGATCGCGGAAGACCTGGGTCGTCCCGCTCGTCGGCCATTGGACCTCGAGGATCGCCACTTTCTCGGCCTTGCCCAGCCCGATCATCTGCTCGAGCGGGTTGGCCCCGAAGCTGCTGCCGGAGGAGACGTGGCGGCGGACCGTCAGCGGATTCTCGCCGGCGGTCACGACCTTGATCCGCGCCCCGATCGCCGAACGGTTGGTCTTCTTGCCCACCAGTTTGACGTTCAGCCAGTGGTTTCCCTGACCGGGGTTCTCGAAGAGGAGGTTGTGGTACTTGTCGCCGTTGACGCCACCGCCCATCTCGACGAACAGGTTGACATTGCCGTCGCGGTCCCAGTCGCCGCAGGCCACGCCGTGACCCTTCTGAAGGTGGCCGGTCCGCGAGGACGAGGAGATGTCGGTGAATCGCTTCCCCTCGACGTTCTTGAGCATCCGGTTGGGGACAAGGAAGCCGTAGCTGAGTCCCCCCGTCGCCAGGTAGATGTCGAGATAACCATCGTTGTCGAAATCCGCGAAATTCGACCCCATGCTGGCGAAGAAGGGTCCGAGCCCCGCCTCGACGCTCATGTCCCGGAACCCCTTGCCTTGCAAGTTGCGATAGAGACGGTTGCCGGTCTGTTCCAGAGGCATCCCCAGCATGCCGCGGAGTACCTCATCCATCATCCGGTCGTAGTATACGGCGAAGATGTCGATCCAGCCGTCGTTATCGTAGTCGAATGACCAGCATGAGAAACCCTTCGGGCCATCGATGCCCATGTGGGTGGTGACTTCCTCGAAATGGCCGTCGCGACCATTGTGATAGAGCCGCGCGTCATCGAACAGGTTGTTGACGAACAGGTCGGGGAAGCCGTCGTTGTCGTAGTCGAGCCAGGAGCACCCCTTGGCGAAGCGCTCCTTGTCGCCCCGAAGGCCGGCCGTGGCGGAGACCTCCTCGAACGTGCCGTTCCCTCGATTCCGGTACAGGCGGTTGCTCTGGCGCTCGCACGCGACGAAAAGGTCGATCCAACCATCGTTGTCGTAGTCGGCCCAGGCGGCGGCGTTGGAGTTGACCGGGTCGAGCAGGCCGGCCGGTCGCGTCACGTCCTGGAACCGGCCGCCGCCGAGGTTGCGCAGGAGAGTCGGCCGCATCGGCCATTCGTGCCAGGCGCCGCGCGGGATGAAGACGTCCAGCCGCCCATCGTTGTCGTAATCGGCCTGATAGCAGACCAGGCCGCCGAGCTGATCGATGAGCCCGGCCTCCTTCGTCCGATCGGTGAAGGTCCCGTCGCCGGCATTGTGGTAGAACGCCATGCCCATCGTCGGGTCGTGGCACGTGATGAGGACATCGAGCAGGCCGTCGTCATCGAAATCGTCCATGATGGCCCCGCCCGACTGATTCATCCGGTCGCCGACCCCGGCCGGCTGGCTGATGTCCCGGAACCGCCCGATATCGAATTCGGAGTCGAAGAACCGGCTCAGGTCCAGCCGGAACCGAGGGTCGACCTTGTCGGGATACTCGGCCAGGGTCATGTGGGCCAGATTCAAGAGCCAGCGGACTTCCAGGCTCTCGGGAAACTGGTTGAGATACTCGGTGAAGTGGCGGATCGCCAGGCGGGAGCCCCGCGGCTTGGTGTGAACGGCCGAGGCGGCGATCGGCAGGATGCAGGCGCTGTCGCCCTGGCACATCAGGCAGTTCTCATTCTCGCCCCGCCGAAGCGCGGCGACTCCCTGGAGGTAGATCACCGTGCCCAGGGTCGCCTGGGCCAGCAATCGGTCGCCCTCGACGAACGACCGCAGCTCCTCCAGCACCTTGTACGCCCGCTCGGCCTCGCCCTCGTAACTGAGCAAGGTCGCCTTGAGATAGAGCGACGAGAACCGACCATTCCGCGTCATCTTGGGATCGGCCAACTGGCGGTCAACGATCGCGACACCGCGGAAACCCGGGCGCCCCCAATGCTCCGCGATTTCCTGAATTGAGGCGTCGGGCCGCCAGGGCTCCACGGCGAAGAGCGCGGCCTTGAAGCCGCTCTGGTCGATCGGCAACGCGAAGGGACGATACCGCATCCCCGTGATGAACGGACCGCCTCCGCCACCGGCGGGAGGCCCCTCGGCCTTGTCCGTCCCAGGGGATGCTGGTGGTTTCGCATGATCGGCACGGCCCGGCGCGACGGGTCCCGTCGCGGGTGATTTCCAATCTCTCGGCGCGAATCCGTAGATGCCCGCGGCGAGCAACACCAGCATCACCGCGGCGACACCGACCAAGCGCAGGTTCATGTCCGGAGTTCTCCGGCCGTGCGGCCCCGGGGTGCGTTCTTCATCCGCACCCTATTGTACCGGTTTTGCGGGAACCGGGGAGTTCATCAGTCCCTCGTCTCGAACCGCATCGAGGTCGTCGCGCCGACCGTGTTATGCTCGCACCGAGCGGCGATGGATTGGAAACTCCGGGATGCATCCGGTATGATGCCCATCCGTGAGAGGCACGCCAGCTTTGCCCGACCGGGACTGCCTTCGAGAAGCCGATGCAACGTCCCGCCCTGCTGCTCCTGGGACTGGGTTGTACCTTCACGCTGTTCCTGGCTTGCTTCCACGCCGTTCTATTCCAGGGCCATCAATTCGCCTATCGGGATGCTGGACATTTCTATTACCCGTTGTACCGCGTGGTCCAGCAGGAATGGGCGGCGGGGCGCTGGCCCTGGTGGAATCCCTGGCAGAATGCGGGGTCGCCGCTCCTGGGGATGCCCATGGCGGCCGTCCTGTACCCGGGCAAATTGCTGTACGCCATGCTTCCTTATCCCCTGGCCGCGCGATATTATATTATCACACATGTTTTCATCGCCCTGATGGGCATGCTCGCGTTGGCGCGGGCCGTGGGGACGAGCTGGACCGGGTCGCTGGTCGCGGCGTTCGGCTACGCGTTTGGTGCGCCGGTCCTGTCCCAGTATAGCAATGTGATCTACCTGGTCGGTGCTGCCTGGTTACCGTGGGGTTTGCGCGGCATCCATCGGTTGGCCGACCCGGGGACGAGATGGGGGATGATCGAGTTGTCGATCGTCCTGGCATTGCAGGTCCTCGGGGGCGACCCGGAGTCGGCCTATTTGACGGTGGCCTCGGGCGCCCTGTATGCCGGGGTCCTCGCTTTCGCCCGCGAGGAGTCCTCGGGAGAGCCGTCCCGACGGTGGCCGGCCTCGCTGATGCTGCCGCTGGCGGTGTGCTCGGCCTGCATCGGTCTGGTCCTCGGGGCGGAATGCGCCACGCCGACGGGATGGGTCCCGACATGGGTCGCGAACGGACTTCGCCCCTGGCTCGCGCTCGGGCTGGTGCTGGCGATCCTCGCCGTCTGGCGATCGCGCCGGACCCGTTGGGGGGCGATGCTGGGCGGTCTGGCGGGCGCCGTCCTGCTGGCGCTGATCCTGGCCGCCGTTCAGCTCGTTCCGAGCTGGGAGTATGCGAAGAGTTCCACGCGACTGACCCGCTCTTCGGCTTCGACTGTCCACGACTTCAGCGTGGAACCGTATCGACTTGCGGAGGCCTTCTGGCCCCACGTCTTTGGCCTCGAGGTCCCCGAGAACGCTTCCTGGATCCAGGCTCTGCCGCCGGCCGGCGAGCGGATGATCTGGTCGCCGTCGCTTTACATCGGCGGGTTCGTGCTGGCGCTGGCTCTCGGCACCGCAGGCGTCCGCGGCGGCCCTCGCTGGCGGACCTGGCTGACGATCCTGGCGCTGATCGGCCTGGGCGGAGGTCTCGGCAAATTCGCAGGGCCTCTCTGGTATGCCCGCTGGATTCCCGGGTCCGTCGGTCTGCTGGGCGGCCACGATCCACCCCCCGGCCTCCCTCGTTCCGATGCCTTCCCGTCCGACGGCACCGGGAGCGTCTACGGCGTCCTGGCGATGGTCCTGCCCGGATTCGCCATGTTCCGCTATCCGGGCAAGCTCATGGTCTTGACCTGCCTTTGCGCGTCGAGCCTGTCGGGGCTCGGCTGGGACCGGCTCTGCTGTGGAGGAGATGCCATGCGCCGGACGCGTCGCATCTGCGTGGCCGGGCTGGTTGCTAGCGGGGGGCTGCTGCTACTCGTCTGGATCGGGAAGGCGTCGATCGAGCGATGGGTGGACCGCTCGACTCCGGCAGGGTCGTTGTACGGGCCGGTGGACGCCACCCGCGCGGTGAATGAGACCCTGTGGGCCCTGATCCAGGGTGGGATCGTCTTTGCCGCAGGCGCGGCGCTGGCGACTGCCTCACCGCATCGGTCGCGCCTGGCCGGGGCGACTGCCCTCCTGATCGTGACTGCCGATCTGGCGGTGGCCGGATCCCGGATCATCTGGACCGTGCCCCAGGCTGAACTCGATGCCACCCCCGAGATCGCCCGACTGATCGAGCGGGCGGAGCACTCCGATCCGGCGCGGGGCCCGTTCCGCATCCATCGGGTCGAGCAGTGGCATCCGGCCGAGTTCTCGCGACGCCGATCGCCGCGGCGCCCTTCTGAGCTGGTCGCGTGGGAGCACGACACGCTCGACCGGCTGCACGCCGAGCCCTACTCGCTGCCGTACACGATCATTCGGGGAGTCATCGACGTCGAGGATTACCTTGACTTCTTCGAGGCACGGGCGACGTGGGGTCGCGATGAACGAGGGATCGACCGGCCGATCTACTCGTTCCCGCGCGGAGGGTACGACTTGTGGAACACGCGCTACTTCGTCATGCCGGTCGCGCTCAATGGTTGGATGGGGCCGGAGCAGGGTTTCACCCGCATCGCCCCGTCCGACGAGGTCGTCGGCGACCCGGAGCGCGCTCGGGATTGGATCGACCGGCAGGGCTGGCAGCTCTTGCGCAACCATCGGGCCTTCCCTCGCTGCTGGGTCGTCCCGTCGGCGGTGATCATCCCTCCCACGATTCCTGGCAGTGCCGAGCGAGCCGAGCTGGTCCGCACGCTTGTCGACTCCGCCGGAGGGGCGTCGACCGATCGGACGAGGAGAACGTTCGACCTCCGACGGGTCGCCTTGGTCGAGGCCGACCGTGCGGAGTCCCTGGCTGCGCTGCGGGGACCTCCGCCGGCCGGGCCGGCCGGGTCGGTCACGATCGTGCGAGTCGAATCCCAGCGAGTCGAGATGCGCGCGACGATGGAGCGGCCGGGCCTGGTGATCCTGGCCGACGTCTTCGATCCCGACTGGCACCTGACGATCGACGGCACGCCGGCCCCGATCTGGCGGACGAATCGCATGATGCGCGGCGCCTTCGTGCCGGCAGGCGGCCACACGCTGATCTATACATATCGCTCCACCGCAATCCGAGACGGGGCCGCCTTGTCGCTGGTCGGCCTGGCGGCCCTCTTCGGATCGGCCCTCTGGGCCCGGACCCGGTCCCGCGGTCGTCGGTCGGTGGATGAGGAGAGGCGTCCCGAGTGATCGGTCGCCGACTCTCAGGGGCTGCGCGACGTCGCGCTCACGTGGTCCAGCCGACGACGGAGCCGCTCCAGGACGGGCCGCATGGCTTCGGTGCGGCTGAGGTCCCGCTCCTCGCCCGGATCATCGCGCTCGTTGTAGAGTTCTTCCGTTCCATCTCCCCGGTTGCGGATATAGACGAAATCTCTCTCGGCCACCGAGATCAGCGGGCCCCGTTTCGCCGGAGAGCGGCCCTGGTTTGGGTCGTAGGGATTGGGTCGGGGCAGCTCGGAGAGCACCGGTTCGGTCTCCGCCGGGTCCGACAGGGGGGCCGTCTCGCGCCAGCGCGAGGCCAGGGATCGGCCCGGGAACGGTGAGCTATCCGCCAGGCCGATGACGTCGAGGATCGTCGCCGGCAAGTCGCGCAGGCTGACCGTCTCGCGCACGACCCGGGCGGACCGCCCGCCGGCGGGGGGAACGATCAAGAGCGGCACATGGATCTCCTGGCGGTACAGGCTCTCGCCGTGATCGAAGAGCTGGTGTTCGCCCATCCCCTCGCCGTGATCGGCCGTCACGATCAGCCAGGTGCGATCGAGCATTCCACGCCGCTGCAACTCGCGGACCAGGTCCCCCAGGCATTGATCGAGGTAGGCCAGGCAGTCGTCGTAGCAGTCGTGCGCGAGCTCGCGATACACCGGGCGCAGCGCCGTCTTGTCGACCTGCTCCCACTGTTCCATGAGAAAGATGAAGTCGGCCGCGCCTCGCGGCTTCAGGCCGAATCGGTAGAAGCCTCCGCCGGGCAGTACGTAGGGGGCGTGGGCATCGTAATAGTTGAGGAACGCGAAGAATGGCCGGCCGGGCTGGCGTCGCCGCGAGAGCCAGTCCAGGAAGGCGCGATTGATCGTGCCGGCGTCCTTCCGCCGCCACGGCAGAGTATAGGGCGTCAGCCATGACTCGTGGAGCGGGCGCAGGGGTCCGACATCGAACTCGCGTCCCACGTACAGGCCCGCGTCGGTCAGGGTCCCCACGGCGCGGTCGAATAGCCAGGCCGTGCGGAGCGGCAGGAGGTACTCGAGGATGTAGTCCTCGAAATGGGCGAAGCCGCGGTCCAGGCCGTTGTCGTAGGAGCACTCCAGGGTGTTGCCGACGAACCCGGCGGTGGCATAACCCCGCGAGCCCAGGTATCCGGCCAGGGTCGGGAATCCGCCGTCCAAGGGGACATTCCAGTCGACCCCCAGCTCGTGCGGCCAGCGGCCGGTGAAGAGGCTCGCGTGGGACGGGAGCGTCCAGGGGCCGGCCGCCCGCGCCGCGTCGAAGCGAATCCCCGACCGGGCCAGACTCTCGAGGACCGGGGACGTCGGCCGACCGTAGCCGTAGAGGCTCAGATGGTCGGCTCGCACGGTGTCGAGGGTGATCAACAGCACGTTGGGCCGATCGCCGGGCGGGATCGCGCGTCTCCCCTCGCGCCACTCGGCGAGCCACCCACCGCCGACGCGCCACGCGGCCAGGAGCAGGACCGATCCCAGCAAGGCCGGGAACGTCAGCAGCAATCGGCGGCGCAGCCCCGCCGCGCGCCGCTCCAGCAGCGGGGCCAGCCCCACGGCCGCCCCCGCCGCGAAGATCACCCAGGCGATCTCGTAGATCCGCGGGATCAGGACGATGAGCGCGGGTAAGATCGCCAGGAAGACGATGAGGCGGGGGCCGATCCATCGGCCGAGCCGGGGCCAGAACTTCGCCCAACTCGCCAGCAACGCGCCCAGCACGGCGAAGAGCAGCAGATTCGATAGGGGGGCCAGCCAGACGAAATGCCGGCTCATCATGTAGAGCCGGTTGGTCGAGAAGTAGGTCTTGCCCACGACGCGGGCGCCCACCTCGAGCAGGCCGCCGGCCAGTCCGCACCAGAGCGATAAGACCAGGACATCCGGCGCGCGAAGCCGCGGGGAAGCGGGCCGGTCCGAGACCGATCGCGATGGAGACATCGTGCGATCGGCCGAGGTCGTCACACTCACGAGGAGGGCCCTCCGCCCCGGTGTCGTCGCGGGGCTCGCGGCCGGCCGGCGGCAAATGTTATGTTAGACGGGGTGGCCCGATCGAACAAGGGATGCCGGGCGATCGATGCCTCGCTCGACATTGTGCCCGGCTCGCCGCCGGACCGGTGCCCTCGCCCGAATCTCGCCTCGAGTGCGGCAACCGCCTCGAATCGGGACGCCAGCGACGACGTCGGATTCCTGTCCTCCTCCCACCCGCGAATCATGCAACGACCGCTCCGATCCCCCAACGCCATCGATGCCCTGATTGCGGCCCTGATCGCGCTCGGTGTGCTGGCCGCCCTGATGTGGACGAGCCGCGACTATGCGATGGTCTTCGACGAGGCCTTCACCGTCAACCGCGACATGACGCTGGTGAAGTGGTTCGCCGCCTTGGCCTCACCTCCTCCGGGATTGAGTCGGGCCGACCTCTTCCAGCCCGCGGTCCTGGAGGATTTCTGGCGATTCAGCCGGAAGGAGCCGGACGGCCACCCGCCGTTTTATGCGCTGATCGGGATCGCGGGTTGGAGGGTCGTCCGGGGATGGGTCGACCCCCTGACGTCTTATCGCTTCGGCCCGATGGTCCTGACCGCGGCGACCTCGGGGTTGCTTTACCTGTTCGTGGCGAGTCGGTATGGCCGGCTCGCGGCCGCGACCGCCGCGACGGCCGCGGTGCTGGCCCCGCGGACCTTCGCCCACGCCCACTATGCCCATTACGACATGCCGGTGACGTGCCTCTGGATCCTGACGCAGATGGCCTTCGTCAAGAGCCTGCGATCGGCCGGCTGGGTGTTCGGGTTCGGGGTCCTGTTCGGACTGGCGGCGGGTACGAAGTTCACCGGCTGGTTCGCGGTGGCCCCCGCGATCGGTTGGTGGGCGATCTTCGAGGGCCGCTCGGTGGCCCTCCGGATCCTCCGCAGCGTGAGCCTCCACGGTCCACCCCGCATCGACCGTGTGCCAACCTCGCGACCAGGCGGCCTGCCGGCTACGCGGGCACTCGCCCTCGGGGTCCCCCTGGCTGCTCTGACGCTCTTTGCCATCCAGCCCCCCTGGTGGTCGTCACCGCTCTGGGGCGTACAGCGGTTCCTCGTGTCGAACCTCACCCGGGAGCACTCCGTGCCGGTGACGGCACTTTACCTGGGCACCGTCTATCGCTTCGCTCTCCCCTGGCATAACACTCTGGTCCTCACGGCCGTCACGTTGCCGGTGCTGATCGTCCTGCTGGGGCTTGTCGGGATCGCGGCGACCGTGTGCCGGGCGCGGACCGACCGCGAGGGCCTGATCTGGCCCATGAGCTGGGGCGTACTCATGATCGTGCGTGCGCTCCCGAGCGCCCCGGGCCACGACGTCGAGCGGCTGTTGCTTCCGAGCCTGGTCAGCCTCTCGGTCCTCTCCGGAATCGGTGCGAGCTGGCTCGCGGCTCGACTGCAGTCCGCGTCCTCGCGACTCGCCCCGATCGGGCCCGCCATCGCCGCCCTGGCCATCGGCGAGTGCCTCGTGGGGATCGCCCAAACCTACCCGTACAACCTCTCTTATTACAGTCTCGCTGTCGGCGGGTTGCCCGGGGCTGAACGGCTCGGCTTTGACGAGACTTACTACTGGGATACGCTCGGTCCAGAGTTCCTCGCCTGGGTGCGCCTGCGATCCCATGCAGGGCCGCTTGAACTCACCTTTCCCCTCGGCCTGCTAAATATCATGATCCTCCGCGACTGGGGCGACTTCCCGAAGGCCGTCAAGGTCGCCGAGCTGGACCCGACGGTGCATCCCGACTATGTGCTCCAGCGCAACCGGGGCGTATACGCCCCGCGCGATTGGTGGCTGGAACGGCATGGCCACCCGATTTTCGCACTCCGCCGGCAGGGAGTGGACCTACTCCGTGTTTATCCCGCTGCGGAATTCGAGCGCGCCATGGAGGCGACTCGCGACCAGCCGGGCGTCCTCAGCTCGTCCCAGCGGGTTCGCTGACGCAGAGTGTCCCGACCGCTGGTCATGGATGGTCGATCGGATGGGCCCGGCCAATCCGGGTGGCCGTTCTTGCCGATCCCGTCCAGCGACCGTGTTGCGAGCTGGCTGGGCGCGGGCCTATTTGACGTTCTTCCGCGAGAACGATCCTTACTATGGCAAAGGCTGGCGACGAGAGAGCCTGCACCCACTCTTCAGTGAAGATTGCGGAGTTTTCAGGACGGGCGGATGAGGATTTGGCGGCTGCTCTATTGACAGCAGTCCAATATCGCGTATAAGGTTAGGGCTCCACTAATATTCATCATAAGGAATCGTCGGAGACTGGCCGCCTTTCGAGCGGGTGTCTCCAGGTTTCTTGTCGCAACCGAGGTTGACACCTAAATCCAAGTGATTCTGGCTGTTGGGGCGGGGTCGTCCTCGCGGTCAAGGATCAAACTGGGTCCGGCACGAGGCGGCACGGAAGACCGCGCCGCTCGTTGAGTTGGTCGTGCGTTGGTATCTGCTGGTTCGCTATCTCCGTCATTCATTGGTGTCAGGATTGTTCACAAACCGTCCGAGCTGCGCTGTGTCCTGATGGCACAGCCCGGGACGAATCTTCCCGGTCGATCCCAGGACCGGCGACGTTCATCCCGGACGAGGTTCCTGCGGGATGGTGAAGTCATTCACGGCCCAAAGGACGGAAACTGGACGCTTTCATCTGTTCGGACCGCTCTCCGACATCCGGACTCTCCGCAGTTGTGAGTGAGCGGAAACGGTTGACGTCGGAGGTCATGGCACCCCAATCCGGTGGGGTTCCGTCGGGGACCAGTCGTTCACCGCCTCTTCTTTATTCATAGGTTCGCAACAGGGGAGCGAGACACGTGAAGGCACTGCTGCGCGGATTCGGCCTGGCGTTGCTGACGATGGCTTTCTTGGGATTGACCGGGTGCGGGGCCGACAACGAGACGGAGGCGGACAGGCTCCAGAAGGGCGCCGGGGCGGCGCCGGCGACCGACATCAAGGGGGCGGACGCCGTACCGCAGGCGAAGGATCTGGCCGAATACGCCAAGCAGAAGCAGGGCCAGGATCCCTACGCGACCTTCAAGAAGAAGAAATGACGCTCGACTGGCGGCGCCCGCTCGGGCAGCGCCGTATCGAGCCGGGGTGCCTTGGTGCCGATGGCATCCCACCTGGGGATTTGCGATCTCTTTCCCGTTCCCTTTCCTCTTTTCGATTTCATTCTTCGAGGGGGTCGAACATGATCCGAATTCGTCGGGGTTTTACACTCATCGAGTTGCTGGTGGTGATCGCCATCATCGCCGTGCTGATCGCCCTGCTGCTTCCGGCCGTGCAGTCGGCGCGTGAAGCGGCGCGGCGTGCTCAGTGCACCAACAATCTCAAGCAGCTCGGGCTGGCGATGGCCAATTACGTGAGCTCGAACACAGCCGTGCCGCCCAACACCGTGGATGCGTCATGGTTTCCTTCGAACACGAACAAACCGATCCCACAACCGCATCAGAATTGGGGACAGCTCGCGCGCCTGCTCCCCTACATCGAGCAGACGACAGCTTACAACGCCATCAACTGGAGTTTCGCCGCGCGGTGGGCCGATGGCGGCTCGTTCGGCATCGCCGATAGCAATCCGCCCGATGGTGCGTCAGGCGGAGCCAATAGCATCGTCCAGTTCACCGTCTTGACCATGCAGATCTCGTCGTTCCTCTGCCCCTCCGACCAGAACCCGGGCTCGTCCGGGACGTACATGCTCGCCACCGGTAGCAAGCTGGTTGGAGCGAGCAATTACCCGTCGAACATCGGCCTGAATCGCCGCATCAACGGCAACAACGGCACCAGCGGGTCAAGCGGGAACTGGCAGGAGAACGGCCCCGGCTACGTCGGCTCGACCTGGGACGGCATCGGCACGCGTGTGATCACCATCAACTCGTTCATCGATGGGACCAGCAACACGGCCATCTTCAGCGAGTGGGTCAAGGGCCCCGGCACCAACAACGCAAACAACGCCTCAAAGAACGGCCTGGGCGTGGTGTACGCGTATCCCGGCAATATCCCCAATTATACCTATGCCCTGGACATCCAGTTCAACCAGGCCTGCCAGGTCAACTTCGCCACGTCGACGCAGCAGTGGACCTGGAAGGGCGAATGGTGGGCTTTCGGCGGCACCCAGATCTATTCGCACACCATCCTGCCGAATCGGTATGCTTGCGATTACGGCAACTCCAATCAGGATGGCCGGGGCACGATCACGTCCGTGCCGGCCAGCTCGAATCACCCCGGCGGCGTGAACGTGCTGTTCATGGACGGCTCGGTGCGGTTCATCAAGAGTTCGGTGAACTACTTGCCGTGGTACGCGATCGCCACCCCCGACAATAATGAGACGTTCAGTTCGGATGCTCTCTGAGATCGGCCCCGAGCGGACCCGGTAGGACGGGCCGCAACCCGAGGCCTTCCTCCCGCGCTGAGATCTTCCGTAAACGACGGCCGATCGGTGCCCGCTAGTGCCGATCGGCCGTGTCGTTTGCCCTCGCGATGGAGTATGAACGCCGCGTGAAATCCCGTTCCGGGCGCGGTAGCCGCGCCATCTTCTTCCTCTCGACCCTCATTGTCCTGTCGGCCGTGACCGCCTGGAACCTGACTCGATCCGGGGCGTTGGTCGAGGCCGAACGGGCCTATGCGCGGCTCGACCTGGTGGGATGTCTCCAGCACGCCCTCGATCACCTGGAACGACGGCCCTGGAGTCGCGAGGCGGCGCTGCTGGCGGCGCGCTGCCTGAGCCGGCTGGACTACGCCGACCAGGCCGAGCCGCTTTTATCGGCGTGCCGGACCGTTGTCCCTGAACGACCAGCAGATCCGCGCCTACGGCCTGGTGCGAGGACCGCATCCCGAACTCGCCATCCCGACCTATCGCGAGATCCTCCGGCTCGCGCCCGAGAACGTGACGGCCATGCGACGACTCGCCGCCGTCTTGCTGTCGCAGAACGATAAGGAGCAGCTCCTTGAGTTGGCCGACCGCCTCGACCACGTCACGGGCGGCGAGGTGATCGGCGCGATGCTCCGCGGCACCGTCTACCACAATGATCGCAACCCCCAGATGGCAGTCGTCTCCTTTGAGCGGGTCCTCCAGCTCGACCCGGACCTCCGCGAGATGCCGGCGTCGCGCAAGCTGCTCTGGAATCAACTGGCCGAGGATCTCGTCGCGTGCGGCCGGATCGAGGATGCCGGCCGCACCCTGGAGCATACCCTGGCCAACGGCCCCGATGCCGGGTTGACCAACCTGCTCGGCTATACCTATTTCCTCCGTGGAGACCTCGACCGAGCGGAGCAATCTTACCGGCAGGCCGCGGAGATGGACCCATCTCTCTACGGTCCCCACTTGAACCTCGCCAGGCTGGCGCTCCAGCGTCGCCACCGGGAGGAAGCGCTGCGGGAGCTCGATCGGGCCCGCGTGATCGCGCCGCGGCTCTACGGCGTCCTCTACAGCTTGGGCCTGCTCTACAGACAGCTCGGGCAGACGGCCGAGGCGGAGAAGGTCCAGGAGGAGATCACGGGCCTTCGCAAGGCGGCCGAGTCCGCTCCACGGACCCCCAGGCCCACCTGGCCCCGCTACGCCCTGTGACGGGTCAGGATCGGCCGACCAGAGACGAATCCCGAGCGGCCGCTTCCTCGTCTGCGCCTCACACCGCCTCGCCGGATCCGGGCCCCAATTCTTGCGTTCCGTGCCTCGATCACGTAGAATCGGGGCGTCGGATGCGCGTCGGTACGGGATCAAGAATGAATGAATCTCGTGCCTCGACCGACGGCGATCCGAGAGAACCGCCATCGCGTTGAGACATGATGAGAGTCCGAGCGGATCGCGGATGCCGCGCGGATCCGGCCGCGCCGTCCCGGACAGGTTCCACAAGTCTCCGAATCACGCCATGATATGTCCCGCCTCCGAGGGCGGCGACTTCGCCTGCGGATGCCGGGAGAACGTCCTTCGACTATGGCGACCCAACGCCGACTCGGCCCACTCGACGTGCTCGTCTTCTCGGCTTGGTGTGGGCTGGCGGGCGGACTGGTCGAGGTGGGGACGAGAGCCGTCTGCAAGGGCATCGCAAGCCACCAGCCGTACGCGACGACCCGGCATTTCCTCTGGATGGCCCCGCTCTCCAACCTGCTGCTCTTTTCCGCGATCGGGTTGTTCCTGGCGTCGGCGACGAGGTTCTGGTCTCGTCACGGAGGTCGGGTCTCCTCGCGACTGGTCTGTTTCCTGGCGATCCTGCCCGCGCTCCTCTGGATCAGCCCCCGGCTCTATCTGTGGGCTTCAGCGCTCCTGGCTTGCGGGATGACCGCGCGCCTGGTGCCGATCCTCGAGCGCCGTCCGACCGAGGTGCGCCGTTGGTTGTTGCTCAGCTTCCCCGTACTGTTGGGAGTCGTCCTGGTCTCGGGATCTCTCATGTTCGGCGGAGACCGGCTCAAGGAGCGTCGTGACGCGAGCCGTCCCTTGCCTGCCGGCGATCCCCCGAACGTGCTCTTGATCGTACTGGACACGGTGCGAGCCGACTGTCTGAGTCTCTATGGCTACCGGCGACCGACCAGCCCCGCACTCGAACGGCTGGCCGAGCGGGCGATTCGCTTCGACGAGGCGCGCGCCGCAGCCCCCTGGACCCTCCCGTCCCACGCTAGCGTCTTCACCGGCCGCTGGCCGCACGAGCTGGGGGTCGACTGGAATGTCCCGCTGGATGGGACGTTCCCGACCCTGGCCGAATACCTGGGTTCTCGGGGT
This sequence comes from uncultured Planctomycetota bacterium, assembly GCA_963815795.1. GTDB lineage: Bacteria > Planctomycetota > Planctomycetia > Isosphaerales > Isosphaeraceae > JAKAUH01. The sequence continues at coordinate 2,340,554 of CAWFIC010000019.1, forward strand.
TATGCCACCGCCGGCTTCGTCGCCAACGTCTACTATTGCTCCTACGAATTCGGCCTGGACCGCGGCTTCACCCACTATGAGGATTACGTCCTCGGACCGCTGGATCCCTTGCGGACGTGTCTCCTCGGCGACATTTCTTTGAAGGCGATGGCTTACGCCGGTCGAGCACTGAGCTCGAGTCCGGGCGGAAGCCTGCTCCTTCCCCACAAGGACTCCACGTTCTGGCGAGACCTGGCCGTTCCGCCCGTCAAGAAACATGCGGAGTCGATCAATCGGGCGTTCCTGGATTGGTTGTCGCGACGCCGCGAACCGACTCGTCCGTTCTTCGCCTTCCTCAACTATTTCGACGCCCATACACACTACCTGCTCCCCTCGGGCGCCCTATACCGCTTCGGGCGGTCACCCCGGACCGAGGCCGATGTGCAGGCCCTCGCCGACTGGATCACGCTCGACAAGCTCAACCTGCCCGCGTACTACCGGACCCTGGCTCGAGATTGCTACGACAGTTGCCTGGCTTATCTCGATGAGCGGCTGGGCGAGCTCTTCGACGAGTTGAAGCGTCGTGGCGTGCTCGAGCACACGCTGGTGATCGTCACCTCCGATCACGGCGAAGGGTTGGGAGAGCACGACTTGTTCTTCCACGGCGAGAGCCTGTACCGCACGGAGATCCACGTGCCCCTCCTCATCGCGTTGCCCGGGCATGTCCGGCCCGCGACCGTGAGCGAGACCGTCAGCCTTCGTGACCTGCCGGCGACGATCGTGGACCTGACCGGCGAGGCCACCGGGTCGCCGTTCCCGGGCACGTCGCTGGCCAGGCTGTGGCGGAATTCCCATCAGGGGGGGCTATCCCCCGAAGGCGAAGGAGCGCTCTCGGAGCTGGAGAGTCCCAATCCGCAGGATCCGAATCGAGGGCGGTCTCCGGCTCATCGGGGCGCGCTGGCCTCGCTCGCAGGAGGCGATTACGTCTACATCCGTAACGAAGGTGACGGCAGGGAGGAGCTATTCAATGTGCGCACGGATCCGAATGAGTCCGACAATCGGGCGAGGTTTGAGGACGCACGAGCCGTCAAGGAGCGGCTTCGGGCGCATCTCGACCGGTTGAGAGCCGGCCATCGGGGTGCTACAGGATCGACGCGACGGTGAGTCTCGCCCCCTCCTCGGTGGGCCGATCCTCGAATTCGGCTGGCGTTATTCCGGGAGGGCAAGGCCGGGATCGGCTGGGACCGAGGGAGGGCTCGATGGACGAAAGGGACCCGACGGGAACTAGCCTCCGCGGCGCCCTGAGCACGAATCTGGCCTCCGAACCCACGAGGCGTCGGCCGGTCCGGATCTCCCTCTTAACGCTGACCGCGATCGCGATGATTGGGCTGGCCGCGCTGGTGCTGCTGCGCGGCGAGAAGCCGGGGGCCGGCCTCGACGCGATCCGCGCTGGCGCGGGGGCGACAGTTCGGCCGGGCGCTGGAGCTGCTGCGCGGCTATCTGCGGGCGCACCCCAACGATGACAGGGCCCATCTCCTGATGGGACAGCTCGCCACAGAGCCGGCCGATCCGCGCCCCGATCTGGCGCTGGAGCACCTGGCCGCCGTCCGGACGCGCGATCCCAAGCAGGCCGCCCTGGTGCGGTTCTTCGAGGGGAAGGCCCAGTACCAGAAGCGGCGATACGACCTGGCCGAGGCGGCCTGGGCCGCAGCCCTCCGACTGGACCCGGCCGTGCCCGAGGCCGGCTGGGCGCTCATCGACCTGCTTGACAAGGAGAGTCGGGTGCAGGAGGCCCACCGGTTGGGCATGCGACTGCAAGAGACCGAGCCGGATCCCCTCGACCGCGCCCGGTTGTTGCTGGAGATGGGCCGGCTCGATATCGACCAGGTGTCTCCCGGATCGCAAGTGCTGCTGTTCGGTCCGCTCGCCCGCGAACACCCCGACAACTTGCCGCTGGCCCTGACGCTGGGCCTGGCCCTGGTACGCGACAGTCGGGGCGCAGAAGGGATCGAAGTGCTCGAGGCAGCCCTCCATCGGCACCCCGAGTCTCCCGAAGCCTGGGATGCCTGGCTGACCGGACTCTACGGCGCCTTCCGGCCCGATCGACTGGCGGAGGAATTCACCCGGCTGCCCGGGTCGATGGCCGACGACCCCCGATTCGCCGAGCACGAGGGCATGGTCGCCCAGGACGCGCGGGACTGGCCGCGAGCGGTGCGGGCCTTCCGCCGCGCCACGGAGTACGAGCCATCCAATGGCATCCTCTGGTACCGCCTCCGCGCCGCGCTCCGACAGGTCGGGGATGCCGCCGAGCTGGAGCGCGTCAACCGCTGGTACACGTCGTTCGAGGAGGCGTTCAAGCGGATGCGGCCGACCTACCACGAGGCGCTGGCCACCCCGAACCTCGGCGTGTCTCCATACCCCGAACTGTATCATCGGCTGGCCGACCTCCGCGAACGGATGGGCCGCTCCGACGAGGCACGCGCCTGGCATCGCCGGGTGCTCCGCGACGACCCTTCCGACGTGATCAGCCTGGCGGCCCTGGAACGGCTCGAGTGAGGGACACCCGACTGGGGATTTCCGATGCCGGATTCCGAGTGGATGTCATCCTCGACGACTCGACTTCCCGGGATTCCGGCTCCCGGAACTCGGAGATTTCAGTCCGTTCGTGTCAGCGGGCACGCCCCAGCCACCGACCGGGTTATTCCGGCCAGCTCGCCCCGGTCAACCATCGAGCTGAAACCGTTTTGCTGCCTCCCGATTCAACCATCTGGCCAGGAAGCCGCGTCGTCGAATGGTACCCGGTCCAGACCTGGTCGACGGCCCGGTCTCTCGGCGCGTCTGGCACGGCTTCGACTCTGTGGGCTCAGCGGTCTCGGCGGTGCTCCATCAGATCACGGCGGTGCTGCGGCGTCTCCCCGGGGCGGCGGGGCAAGGGCCTCGTGCAGGTTAGCCAGGCCGATCTGCCCGTTCTTCCGGTAGTAGTCGGCCAGGAGCCGATTCATCGCGGGGTGGGAGGGATTGGCGGCCAGGACCAGGTTGGCCCATTCGATGGCTTCTTCTTGATGGCCGTGGGTCATCAGCCATTGCGCCGCGGCCGAGCGCAGTTCGGGGTCGAGCGGGGATTGGACCAGCGCATTGCTGATGCGGTCGAATTCCGCCCGATCCTTGCGGATCCGGTCGAGGGCCTGGCGCTCGGCGTCGGCCTCGGCCTTCCTCCCGAGCTGGGTCAAGACCAGCATCCGCTGGTGGCAATTGGTGTAATCGAACGGGTCGGCCTTCACGGCCCGATCGAGGTACTCGAGCGCCGAGGAGAACCGCCGGGCCTGGACCTCCACGGCGGCGCAGGCGCCAGGATCTCAGGATTCGCTGGCGCGAGCGAAAGACCGCGGTCCAGCCGGCGGGCGGCGTTCTCCTCCTCGCCCATCGCCATCGCGTTTCGCCCGGCCCCGAAGTAGCCGATGGGGTCATCCGGCTTGCGGGCCAGGTAGCGGTTGTATTCATCGTCTGCCTCGGCATTTCGGTGGTTGGCTCGCAGCATGTCCGCGAGGCCGAGCCGGGCCTGATCGAGGTCCGGATCGCGCCGCAACGCTTCGCGGTACGACGCGATCACCGCGTCGGCGTCCTTGGAGGTCCGTAGTTCGACCTCGGTCCGGAGCAGGTAGGGGAGGGCATCCCGGGGCGCCTTGCGCGTCCAGCGCTCCAGGACGGCCTCCGCGTCGGCCAGCCGGAAGCTGCCCAGGTAGATCCGCGCCAGGGCCTCGGCGACCTCGGGATCGGGCCCGCGTCCCTCGTCGAACGCCCGACGCAAGAGGGGCTCGGCCCTGGCGGTCTGGTTGGTGCGGGCCAGGAACAGGCCCGTCAGGCGGGCCATCAGCCCCGGGGGGTAGCCGAGCGCCTGCGCCCGCTCCAGCTCAAGGTTCACAGTCCCCATGTCGTGACGCGCCCAGGCGATCCGGGCCTTGAGATAGTGCGCTTCGCCGGATCGGGGCGACGAATTCAGCCAACGTTCCAGGGACTCCGATGCCCGGTCGAGCTGCCCGTCGGCCAGGGCGCGACGTGCGGTTGCTGCATCCCTGTCGGCCCGCCAGACGGCGATCGCCGCGATCGTCGCCAGGATGGCCGCCGCGCCGCCCACGAACACGGTCCACCGCACGGTGCGAGGATTCACCTTCGGCGACGTGTCGGGCCCCATCGAATCGGCTGGTCCTTCCCTCGATGCCGGGGCGGAGCTCCGCCCCCTGCGCCACGGATCACGAATAACATAGACTCGTGGACGCGGGCAAGAGCCGGTCGAACGCGCGCCGCCTACGGCTGGGGAGTCGGCCTGGCAGCCACACGCCGGGCCGAGTAACATGGGAGTATCCTGGCGGTTCCCGTCCTTAGTTCCCGGTCCTCGGTGGGACTTGCCGGATCCCGATACTTCCGACGGATGACTCTTGACCGATGACCCATGATCACGGACTCCGAAGTCGCCACGCCGAGTGAACGCACCGTGTCCGCCGCGATCGGCGCATCGCCGCGACCGCGGGGGGAGTGGAACTCCGGGAGACTCCAGCATGCCGTGGGGGTCATCGCCGCGAGCGGCCTGATCGCCGCCCTGGTCGGGTTCAACGCCTGGTGGTACTGGCGCGATACCCGCCCGCTGGTCGACCCCCAAACGATCGACGGCTGGATCGCCCGAGGAGAGTTCGTGCGGGCCGAGGCCGCCGCGCGGGAGCACCTCCGGCGCGCGCCCCATGATGGGGCGATGAGGATGACCTTGGGCCGGATCCTGGCCGCTCGCGGTGACCTGCTCGGCTGCGCCCGGGAGTTGAGAGAGGTGCCCTACTGGTCGCCCCAGCGGGCCGAGGCCCAGTTCCGCGCGGCCCAGGCCGATCTCACGGCCGACCGCGCGCGACGCCGAAGCCATGCTCCAGGCCATCCTCGACGCCGATCCGCTCCATCCCCCAGACCCTGGCCTGTACCACGACGCCGGCCAGGAGCTACTGAAGATCTACGCCACCGAAGACCGATGGGAAGACGCTTACGCGGTGATCTGGAACGTCTATGACCATGCGGCGCCGGCCGACCGCGCGTTGACGCTCACCATGCGGACGCGCTGCGAGGTCGAGCGGGTGGCGCCGACCGAGACGCTCAAGGTCTTGAGGCGCTACGTCGCCGCGGACCCGGCGGACTTCGAGGCCCGCCGCGCGATGGCCAATGCCGAACTCGCCGTCGGGCAGCGGGCCGAAGCCCTCCGCGACATGGAAGCCTGCATCAAGGGCCGCCCCGACGACGCCCGCTCCTGGCGCGACTATTTGAAGATGCTCCAGTCGCTCGGGGAGCCGGACGCTTTCAACGCCGCCATGGCCCGGCTCCCCCTGTCCGCCGACACCGAGCCGGAGATCTGGATGTTCCGCGGACAGATGAAGGAACACGACGGCGACGGGGCGGGCGCCGCCGCGGACTACCGCCGGGCACTGGAGCTCAACCCTAACCTGCTCAACGGCCACTATCGTCTGGCGACCATCGAGGCCAGGCTCGGCCGTCGCGCGCAGGCCGCCGCTCATCGCAAGCGGTGGGACGAGCTGCGCGAGGCCCGCGTCCAGTTGCGCCAGGTCGAGGCCCAGTACCGCGCCGCCGTCGCTGCCGCCTCCGCGCCGGAGCCGAGTCCGTCGGCCCGGTCCGACCTGCGCACCGCCGCACGGCGGCTGGGCTCAGTTTGCGGGGCCCTCGGTTGGGCCCGCGCCGTGGAAGCCTGCAATCAGATCGCCGCCAGCCCGTGAGCCCCCGGCTCGAAGGGCCACCGGAATTGACAAGACAGGACGACTCCATGCGACGCGCAGGTACCGCGATCCGATGGTTGCTGCTCTCCGCGGTCGTGGGGACGTCGGCCCTGGGGGGCTGGTTCGCGTGGTCGCGGGGCCGGCCGGCCGCCGACCCGCTGGCCCACGGCCGCGCGGCGTACGACCGCGGCGAGTGGGCGGCGGCGGCGGACTTCGCGCGCGCACCTGAAGGTCGCCAGCGGCGACCCGGACGGACTGCGGCTGATCGCGCGGGCTTCGGCGCGCCTGGGGCGAGACGACTTCGCGGCGTCGCTGTTTCGACAGTTCGCGGACTCGGCACTCCAGGCCGAGGACTGCTTCCTGGTGGGTCTGATCCTTCGGCGGGCGGGGAAGCGGTCGTCGGCCAGCTCGGTGTGGGAGCGCGCCGAACTCTCGATCCGAGACATGCCGAGACGCTCTTCGAGCTGACGCGGGCGTACCTCTCATCCGATCGGCTGGATGATGCGACCCGAGCCGCCACGGAGCTGGCCGGGCGGCCGGATTGGGAGTCCCGGGCGGAGGCTCTCCTGGGTACGATCCAGCTCGAGCGGAACGACCCGGATGGTGCCGAGATCTACTGGCGGAGGGCGCTGGATCGCCCCCGCCCGGTGGTGAGTGCCGAGGGAGTGCCCGATCCCATCGTGCCACGCGCCGAAGTGGCTCGGGCCCTCCTCCGCGCCGGCCGACCTGACGAGGCCCGGGACCAGCTTCGCAACGTCTTGGCCGGATCGCCGGACGCCGAGGCGTCATTCCTCCTGAGTCGCGCCGAACTCCAGCGCAAGGACTGGTCGGCGGCCCGGGCCGCCTTCGAGCAGAGCGGCTCGTTCCGGGAGGAGAACCCGATGATGGCCGAGCCGGCACGCCACGTCGGCGCATCGCGGTGCGCCGGCTGCCACCGCGCGGAGTTCCAGGCGCAGCAGGCCTCGCGCCACGCCCGGACGTTCGCCCAAGATTTCGAACTCGGCCGCGTCACACTGCCCAGCTCGCCGGCTCCCGACCCCGCCGATGCCTCGGTGTCCCACTCGCTGCGCCGCGACGCCGAGGGGCGGGTCCATCAGCAGACCAGGGTGGCCGGCCGCGTGTTGGAAGCCGTCGTCCAGTACGCGTTCGGCTCGGGAGACCGCGGCCTGACGCTGGTGGGCCGCGATCCCGCCGGCCATGCCTACGAACTGCGGCTGTCCGAGTATCCGGCCGCCGAAGACCACAGCCCGGGAGTCAAGATCGCGGCACATTGGGACGTGACCTCGGGCCATCCGCTCGGGGGCGCGGGCCCCAAGGCATTCCTGGGGCTGCCGCTGACCGAGGATGAGGTCCGACGTTGCCTGATCTGCCACGTCACGGACCCGAAGGCCATCCTGGACGGCTCGGGGGCTTGTGCCTCCGACCGCGCCATCAGTTGCGAGCGCTGCCACGGGCCGGGAGGGAACCACCTGCTGGCCGTCGAGGGAAAGCTGGTCGGGTCCGATCCGGCGATCGCGCGGCCGACCCTGGCCTCCGGCGCGGATCGTGCAGCTCTGCTCGGGTTGCCACAGCCCCCGCGGGCAAGTCGTATCCCGCGATGACCCGAGGGCCGCCCGGTTCCAGGGGACGACCTTGACCTGGAGCCGCTGCTACACCGAGAGCGACGACACGCTGGATTGCATCACCTGCCACAACCCGCACCGCGACGCGTCGACCTCGGCGGCGCACTACGAGGCCAGGTGCCTCGAGTGCCATTCTCGCCATGAGAGCCAGTCCTCCCCGGCCGACAAGGCAGGCCCGGATCGTCCCCGGTCGCGAGTGCGGGCGTCTCGGGCCGCGTCGAGACGCACGACCTGCCCGGTGAATCCCTCCAGCGGCTGCATCGGCTGCCACATGCCACCCGTCGCAGGAATCGTGCCCCACTCGTCGTTCACCGACCATTTCATCCGCGTGCACCGCGATTGAGCAGGGACCCGGCGCGACCGGATTCGACGTCCCCCGGTCCGACGCGGGCAACGGTCCCCCTTCGGGGGCGAGGTTCTGTCCGAGCCGATTGGGGGGCACGCGGAGCCAGCGACAGGCTGCCCCGCGTCGGCTCGGACAGGGCCTCGGCCCCCGAAGAGGTCGGCGGCTCAACTATGGGACAACGCCGGTCGGGATTCGGTCAGACTCAACTCGGCCATCCAACCCAGGGATGCTACACCCATGAGGCCGCCGGCGCAGAGCCCCACGGGTACGGTCACGAACAGGACGCATCCCGCCAATCCGCCCAGGACTGGCTCGGCATAAACCATCGCCATCCAGCCGGCGGCCAGCCCGCCGATCCCGCCGATGACATCATTGATCATGATCCAGGCGATCGCACCGATGACCCCGCCGATCCCGCATATCGAGTCCATGTGAGCACCCCCCGTCACCCTCGTAAACGTCGAGTCGTGTCCAAGGGGAATATGAGCAATTCGCCCTCGAGCGTGCCAGCGATTCGCAGGATGTCTCACTCCTTCGCGAGACGTCGTTCGCAACCATTGCTGGCCGTCAAAGTTGCGGCGATCATCCGATTTCGAGGCTTTCCCGTTGTGCGCCCATCGGGGCCTCTTCATCGTCTCCTGCATCAGCGGTGGTACCGCGCGGCGGGTTCTTGTCATTTCGAGGTTCAGGCACGTTGGGGGTCAATCCGCCGCTCTCCGGCATGTCGCGGATATGGAGGATGCACGATGGGATGTCGTGCCAGGATCTCGATCGTTCTGGCCGTCACATTGGCGGGTTGTAACAATCATCGGTTGGACGAGAGGGTCACGACGTTGCCCGACGATGACCCCCGCGTGAACGCAGCGATTTCTTGGCGTGCCCGGCGATAAACGGCGGCTTGCGATCGCCCCAAGATTGTTTTCGGTGAGTAGCACGGGGAGCCTACCGTGTCTCCTGACGAGTCCCAGGCGATGAAACCGTCTCCGCCGCGGCAGATGGGTCGGCGACGCGCATCGATCGCTGGACTCCTCGCCTTGATTGCGGCGGTCGCGGTGGCGACTGCCTGGTTCCACGAGGAGTCCAAGTGGGACTCGCGGTGGGCCGTCGAGATGCTGGGAGGATTCGCGTTGGCCGCGGCGATCGTGACCCTCGGCAGTCCATCCTTGACGGATGCTTCGATCCGGGTGGCCGTCGGATCGGCCGTGCTCCTGACGAGCGTGGCCTGGGTGAGAATCAGCCCTCATACGGCCGGCTGGCACTACCGCTCCCCCCTCCACTGGGTCGTGTACTGGGCGCTGGCGACGGTCGCCCTGCCGATGCTTCTAGGGCCGGGGCTACGCCGCTTATGGGCCGCCTCCGGGCGCGAAAAGTGGGTTCGACCGCCTGAGGCAGGTGCCCGCTGGTTTTTTGCTGTTCCTTCTGGCGATCTTCCTCGCGATGGCGATCGACTACGTCATGGGCGCCCTGGCGCCCCCCGCTCCGCCACCGAGGACCTGGCGCCGGTTGGGACCGCGTCCACCGGTGCCTCCACGGGCGAGTGTCGGGATCGGGATGGAGTTCCGTACGGCTCCCTCCCTCGGCTCCCGTCGCGCTGCGGTCGGGCAGGGGAGTCGTGCCGGTGATCAGTGGGTGACCTGGCTGATCCCTTTCCGCGGCCGGGGATCGTCCGCGGGAGCAAGCCGCGGCCTCAGTCGACCCGGGTGACTGTCAGGTCGAACAGGTCGATCGTGCACTGGTCAACGAATCGGATATGGGCGACCTTGATCCCCGACGGATCGTCGGCCGTCTCGACCAGCCGGCATTCGACCGGATCGATCTGACCGTCCTGACGCCCGCTGGCCTCGAGTTGGAGCCAGATCGGGACATCCGGGGGGGGCACGACGTCAGAGACGAACGACACGCCTTCGCCGCCGATATTCACCAGATCGCCCTGGATCGTCCGCTCGGTCGTCCCTTCGAGCCAGGTCAAGGTCGCACTCGGGCCGCGGGCCGGGAAGCGCTCCCAGAATCGGCGTTCGCGTCGCTTGCTGAGTCGTGGCGTGGCGGAAACGTCTTGGGCCCCCGTACCGGGCCCGTGAATCGGCTCTCCGGCCTCCCCGTGAGTGGGGCGCACTGTCACCTCGAGCACCGTAGGTGCCTGGACACGGCTACCTGAGCTGACCAGCTCGCGACCCGCGAGGAGTCGCGAGGGGTACACGGTAAGCGTAGGCCGCAGAATCCAGGTCGTCAATTCGACCGTGGGGAGGACACCCGCCGTCCCGCGTCTCGGTTACGAGGGTCCGCCCGGCCATTCGGCCCGTCCTTTGCGATCGTCGCGATCCGTCACTGCCTGCCGCGATCGAGAGCGCCTTACGGTTGTGTAGCGCATACGAGCCCGACGCGCCAGCGAGTGGATTCCGGGGCCGACACCATCGATTCACTCGCTGGCGCTTCGGGCTCGTATCGAATCGGCGGTCGCGTTGCGCAACCCAAACGTCCGGCGCTCTATGTTGGAAACAGGGACGCGCCATGATTTCGGCGCACCGAGTGGCCGCGGGACGAGCCGCGGGTCGGCCTGGCGGGGCCTGTTGCCTTCGCGCACTCGACATCGCGCAAGTCGGCCCGATCCGATCGCGGTGTGCACGGCGCCGACCTCGTCGTCGCACCGATCCCCGCTGGCCCTGTGTGAGGGAGTGATGGTCAAGACGAACGATCTGGTTTCCGCTCCGCCTGGCCGCCTGCGGAGGATCGCAGGATGGCTGTTGGTGGTGCTCGCCGTGCTGGGCTGCGCGGCCGTCGTGGACAATGGAGGCCGTGCCGATCCCGACTCCCCGATCGACGGCGACGAGCCGACGTTGGCACAGGCCGCGCAGATTGATCTGCACTCCCCCGTGTGGTCGCTCGCTTTCTCCCCCGACGGCGCCCGACTGGCCACATCCACGGTTTCGAACGACGTGTGGCTCATGGATGACGCGCATGGCGTGCTGACCGTGCCCCGCCAGGGTTTGGGGAACGGCGCGCGATCGCTGGCGTTCTCGCCCGATGGCCGCGTCCTGGCGATCGGCGGCCCGGGACGAATTGTCCGACTCGTGGATGCGTCCTCGGCCTCGGAGCTGGCGCAGTCGAGCCCGAAGGCAGTGACAACGCCGAGCACGTCGCGATCTCGCCCGACGACCGGTTTCTGGCCGCCGGCGGGTCCGGAGGCAGAGTCACGATCTGGGACCGTGTTACCCTGCGACGCCTCGATGTCCTGGCAGGCCACGACAGCATCACGGCCCTGGGTTTCGCGCCCGTCGGCTCGACGCTGGCCGCCGGCGACGTCTCGGGCTGGGTGACGCTCTGGAGAATCCCGGGTAAGAGGGCGCGGAAAACGCTGGACGCTGCCCCATCCCGGACCGGCGTCACGGCGCTGGCGTTCTCGCCCGACGGCACGGTTCTGGCGTCGGCGAGCCCACTGGAGGACTGCGTGCGGCTCTGGGACCCCTCCGACGGCCGGCTCCGCGGGGCCGTCCTGAAGACACCGACCGGCGTGAGGGCGCTGGCCTTCTCGCCTGACGGCGCCCTGCTGGCCATCGCTCACGCAGATGGCAGCGCGGCTCTTTGGGGTATCGCGGACCGACGGAAGCGGGCACAGGTCCGGGCCAACGACTGGGGCCTTCAGTCCGTGGCCTTCGCCCCCGACGGCCGATCGTTCGCCACCGGCGGCACCGACGACCGGGTCCGCCTCTGGGACCTGACACGGGCGCTCGGAGGGCGGTAGGCGGTCGGATGCCGTCCGCGGCGCTGAGCGGTCCTACGTATCAATCGGTCTCGACAGATGCCAGGGTGCCGAAGACCGGCCCGCCTATCCGGTTGCCCCGACATTCCCCATGCTGCTCCGATCATTCGAGGGCGACGCCGGGTGATGGCGTGACAGGAGGCCTGGACTCCCGTGTTCTATCGAGGTATCGCCACGGCCGCGGGGGGCGTGCCTCGGTGGTGCCGGACCCGGTATGATGGCACAGACTTCGGTACACCATGGCGACCGCCACCGACTGACCGACAAAGGCGGGCCACGGGGGACGTCGCACAGCCGACGCTCTGCGCCAGCTTTCCGCGCCCAGCAGACATGATGAGACACGACGACTCCAAACGACGCACCGGTACGGCGATCCGATGGCTGCTGCTCTCCGCGATCGTGGGGACGTCGGCCCTGGGGGGCTGGTTCTCGTGGTCGCGGGGCCGGCCGCACGCCGACCCGCTGGCGCGTGGTCGGGCGGCCTACGACCGCGGCGAGTGGCAAGCGGCGGCGGATCTGGCCCGGGAGCGATTGAGGATCGCCAGGAATGACCTGGAAGGACAGCGGCTCCTGGCGCGAGCGTCGTTACGCCTGGGCCGAGACGATATGGCGGTATCGATGTATCGACGGCTCGGCGAGCCGGCCCTCCAGCCCGAGGACCTCTACCTGGTCGGCCTGTCGCTGAGGCGGATGGGGAAGCCGACGCAGGCCCTGGAACTCTGGGAACGCGGTCGGTCCCTCGACCCGAGGCACGCCGCGACACTTTCCGAGCTGGTGAAGCTCTACCGCGCGACCGATCGGCTGGACGACGCGGTTCGGGCTGCCTCGGAGTTGGCAGGGCGGCCAGGCTGGGAGTCGCGGGCGGAGACCCTCCTTGGTTCGATCCAGATGGAGCGGAACGACCCGGACGGTGCCGCGACGTTCTGGAAGCGGGCCCTGGATCGACACCTCCCGAGCGTGAGTGCCGAGGGGATGCCCGATCCGCTCGTGCCGCCGGCCGAGCTCGTTCGTGCCCTCCTCCGCGCCGGCCGACCTGACGAGGCCCGGGACCAGCTTCGCAACATCCCGACCGGATCGCCGGACGCCGAGGCGTCCTGGCTCCTGAGCCGCGCCGAGCTCCAGCGCAAGGACTGGTCGGCGGCCCGGGCCGCCTTCGAGCGGAGCGGCTCGTTCCGCGAAGACGATCCGATGATGACCGAGCCTGGACCGTACGTCGGCGCATTGCGCCTGCGCCAGGTGCCACCCCGCCGAATTCCAGGCACAGCAGGCGTCGCGGCACGCCCAGACGTTCTTCCGGGATTCCGAGCTCGGCGGCCTGGCCCTGCCCGCCTCGCCGATCCCCGATCCCTCCGATCATTCGGTCGTTCACGCGCTGTGGCGCGACGCCGGGGGCCGGATCCACCAGCAGACCAAGGCGGGTGGGCGCGTGTTCAAGGCGATCGTCCAATATGCGTTCGGCTCCGGAGACCGCGGTCTGACGCTGCTCGGACGCGACCCGGCCGGCCATGCCTACGAACTGCGGTTGTCACGCTTCCACCCGGGGCCTGCCCGGGGCCCAGACACGAAGGGCGCTTGCGCTGGGACGTGACCACGGGCCAACCGGACAAAGGCGTCCGCACCGAGGAATACCTGGGCAAGCCGCTGACTGACGACCTCGTCCGCCTTTGCCTGATCTGCCACGTCACGGACCCGAAGGCCATCCTGGACAGCTCGGGGGCTTGCGCCTCTGACCGCGCCATTAGCTGCGAGCGGTGCCACGGACCGGGAGGCAACCACCTGCGAGCCGTCGAGGGGAAGCTGGTCGAGATCGATCCGGCGATCGCGCGGCCGACGAGGGCATCGGGTGCGCGGATCATAAAGCTCTGCGCCGAATGTCACAGCCCCCGCGGGCATGAGGTCTCGCTCGATGACCCGAAGGCCGTCCGGTTCCAGGGGACGACCCTGACCTGGAGCCGCTGCTACATCGAGAGCGACGACGCGCTGGATTGCGTCACCTGCCACGACCCGCATCGCAATGCGTTGACCTCGGCGGCGCACTACGAGGCCAGGTGCCTCGAGTGCCACTCTCGCCATCCGGGCCAATCGTCTCCGGCGGGCAAGGCGGCGCCGGACCAGGCCCGGTCGCGCCTGCGGGGCTCGCGGGACCACTCGACCCGCACGATCTGCCCGGTGAATCCCGTCAGCGGCTGCATCGGCTGCCACATGCCACCCGTCGAGGGTACAGTGCGCCACACGTCGTTCACCGACCATTTCATCCGCGCGCACCGGGACTGAGCAGGGACCGGCCCCGAGCGGGCACGACGTGCCGCGGGGGCCGTAATCGTATGGAAGAGTCTCGGGGGTGATCGTCTGTCGAAGGAATTGAGGCCGCTCGCCGCGAACTGGCCACCTGCCAGCCCGAGTGATCCTTCCCCACAAGACTTCCGACCCTTCCCGACCCGACCCGCGACCCATCGGGCAGGTTTTTCGTTTGGCCGGCATCGTCGAATCGCGATAGACTACCTGCATCTCCTTGCTTCGATGGCAGAGGATATCAAGGTCAGGATGGTGAACCCCATCCCCGATCGCGGTTCTTGAGCGGCCGCTCCGCCGCGCCGCCATACCGTTGAGATTCGATCGAGGAGAGAAGTGATGCCGCCGCTTCGCACCATCCTATTCGCGGCAGACCTGTCGCCAAATTCTGTCGATGCGTTCCGAATCGCGAGCTCGCTGGCGGCTCGCGACGACGCCCTCCTGATCGTGCTCCACGTCATCGATCCTGATGGGGACCAGGAGGCAGGGTCCTCGCCGGGAACCGAGGCCCCCGCAGCGACGCGGGAGGAGCGGATGCGCGAGTTCTATGTCCCCATCCACCCGATCGAGGTGGCTTACCGGACGAGCGAAGGTCGGGCCGCGACGGAGATCCTACGCACCGCCGACGAGGTCGGGGCCGACTTGATCGCGCTGGGGACCCACGGCGCACCGGGTTGCGCCGCCTGCGGGCCGGCAGCATCGCGGTGTCGGTCGTACGTCGGACGCGCCGTCCAGTCATTGCCCTGTACTCGCCCGCGGCGCGCCGCCTACCCGACGCGATCCGGGTCATCCTCAATCCGATAGCGATCTGGGATGACTGCGAATACATCCTCGGAGCAGCCTGCACGCTCGCGTCGAATCTCGGGGCGCGACTTGTCATCCTCCACGTCAGCCCGCGAGGGGTCTTGATGGACGGATCGTTGACCCCCGAGATCGAGCGGGAGTCTTACCGCGATTTCCTGGAGCGCGCTGCGCAAGATCGCCGAGGGATCGGACCTGAAGCATGCGGCGGATATCCGGCTCACCTGGGGGAATATCGTCGATGAGATCCTCTCCGAGGCCAAGGAGGTCGGATGTGACCTCATCGTGATGGGCACGCATCGGCGGTCGTGGATAGGACGGGCCCTTCTGGGGAGCGAAGCCAGGGCGGTGCTGCGCCGGGCGGACTGTCCGGTTCTCTTCGTCAAGGCGCCGCAGGACGAATCGGGGGCTCTCCCCGACACGACGGCCGACTCGTGGCCGACGGAGTCCGATGAGCCGCCCGAAATGCCCACGAGTTAACGACGAGCGACCCGTGACGAGGCCGGTCGGAATGGATGAATGAGCCCGTGGGACGGAGTGGACCGATCTGACGAAGTCGCGCTGCGGATTGGTGCCACTCGCTCGCGCCGGATGATGGAGACCGGTCGAGTGCGAAAACTCGTTGTTTTTCAAGGATCTTCAGCGTCTTTTTTTCCGACCGATCATCGGGAGTACCGGGGAGGCGACTCGAACGCCTGACCTGCGGATTATGAGACCGCAAGGCGCCGCCCCGAAACCAGCAAAAAACAAGGCGAATCCCTCAAATCAAGGATCGCTTGCGCCTTCCCTGCGCCATGACACCTGTCAAACCGACCGGAACTGGCCCGGATCGTGGATGCATGGCCCTCGCTTCCCGAGGCCATCAAGGCTGGTATCATGGCGATGGTCAAGGCCGCCACGAAGGGGGGTCAAACCGCATGAATCGGCAGGCGTCGGCAGACTGGAGCCCGAGCCAGGAACGTGTCGCCCTCTTACTGGCCGCCGGCCGATCGATCCGGGCCGCCGCCCGCGAGGCCGATTGCGGCGAGCGGACGGTCTTCACATGGCTCGATGATGCACGCTATCGAGCCTACATCGCCGAACTGCGAGGCCGGATGCTCGATGCGGCGTGCGGCTCGCTGTCGCGAGCGACGGGCGCGGCGGTCAACACCCTGCGGAAGCTGCTCACCGACGCGAACGGCAACGTCCGGCTCCGGGCCGCCCTGGGTATCCTCGATGCCGTGGTCAAGCTACGCGACAGCACGGAACTCGACGCCCGCATTCTCAGGTTGGAACAGGACTCCGGGCCGGATCATGGCGATGGACCCCGGCGGATCATCATCCCGGATGTCGATGACCGATTCCACCGCACCGACCCGAAGGGGTGGGACGAAGGAACCGAGAGGCCAGCATGGCGCCCCTATCACGCCGACTCGAGGCCCTGGAACGGAAGCTGCCGCCGCCCGGCCCGACGTGGATCCGCGACGAATACCCGGACCTGCCACCGGGGTCCGAGGCGATCGTCGCCAGCCGCGGTACTGGATGCCGCCGTCGCCATCGACGCCGCGACCGGCGGAGCCCCGTTGGGTGCGACCGGCCCGGCGATCCTGCGGCATCATGATCGCGTCATCGAGGCTCTTGGCGCGGGCCGGCCCGTCCCGGGTCGGCTGAGCGAATACCGCGAGATCGTCGATCCCGCCGCCGTGGCCGAACTGCTGCATGCGATCGGCTACGACCCCGGATCGACCCTGGATGACCGGCACGGGGACCCGGGCCGCCCGTGCCATCCCGACGGCCCTCGCCGACCCGCTGGCCAGGCAATCGACCCGGGGGATGCACCGTTAAAACGGTGAGAAAACGGAGCGATGCCATGAGTGACGACCACGACCCCCAGACCGGCCGGTTCCTGCCCGGCAACCCCGGCGGACCCGGCCGCCCCCGCCGCGCCGTCGAGGCCGACTACCTGGCGGTGCTGTCGGAGGCCGTGCCGATGGAGCGGTGGCGCAAGATCTGTGAGACCGCGAGGGATCAGGCCGTCGCCGGGGACGCGAAGGCCCGGGAGTGGCTCGGCTCCTACCTGGCCGGCAAGCCGACCGGCTACGCCCTCCGCCGCCTGGCCGCCGCGGAGCTGGAGGCCGCCGCCCCGGTCGAGGAACCCCCCGCCGCCTGCGAGGTGCTGGATACCGCGCTGGACATGGAGGCTGCCCTCTCGCCCGAGAAGCGCGAGGCGCTGGCCGCCCTGGTCCAAGGTCAGTCCGTGACGGCCGCCGCCCACCAAGCCAGCGTGTCGCCGGGAGCCGTGCGGCGGTGGCTGGCGGACGATCCGACGTTCATCGCCGCCTATGGCGCGGCCCTGTCCGAGCGGGACGGCCGCCCCGGGCGGCGCTGACGGCCCTCGGGGAAAAGGCCGTGGCAATCCTGCGGGAGGCGATGGACGGCTACGCCGAGCCTGGCGAAATGCGGGCCGCGGTCGAGGTCGTCAAACTGCTGAAGCTGAGCGAGCCGGGGCCGGCCCGCGACACCGACCCGGCGGAAGCCGAACGCACGATCGCCACCCGCGACAAATCCAACATGATGCGGGACTTCCTGGCCGCCCCCTACTGGAGCAACGGCGAACCGGAGGATGGCGAATGACCCTCACCGACGCCCTACGTCGTGCCCTGGATCGCCGGACCCCCGACGGCCGGACGGTGGCCGAGCTGCTGGTCCGCCTGATCGTGGACAAGGCCCTGGCGGGTGACATCCGGTTCATCCGGCTCATCTTCGACCGGATCGATGGCCCGGTGGCGCGGCAGGCCGTCGAGGCGGAGCCCGCCGACGGCCGGATCGACATCGAGCCCCCGGCCGCGGTGCACCTGACGCTTCCCCCATGCCGACCGATCGCGTCCAAGCGTCGGCAAGCCGTGTGAGCGTCCTCAACCGTCAGTGCTCGACTCATCCCCCATGAGCCCCTGACGCCTCGCTGTTGAGGCGATCGGCCCGACGGATGCCCGATCCATCGGCCTACCCGGGCGACGCGCCATCGTGCCGTCAGCGAACCGCCGACGCGCCCCGCCTCGGGATGCCGCGGACGCGTTCGCGGTCGGAGACACCGACGCCGTCCGCTGTCAGACCACGCATACGGCGGCCGCGGCGCATTTCGACCGCGGCCACTCGTAGACGCTCTTCATCACGGCGTGATAGTTAGCGTCGAGGGCGGGCTGGAGGAGTAGCAGGGCTGCGATCCTGCGGACCATGCCGGTAAACTCCTTGGACTCCTCCTTCTCCAAGGGGCGGCCCAGGAGTCTGCGGTCGCGGTAAGACAGCCACTTCTTGAGGACCTGATAGCCGCCGATCCGGTACGACCAGACCTTCTTCGGCACGTTACTCCAGAGGGCGACGTCGCTGAGGTAGATGTCATAGGTTTTCGACCCCAGGAGGCCCAGTATCTGGCTCGAGTTCAGCTTCAGACCTGCGGCCCCAGCTTCGAGTTGCTTCCTCTCGGTCCCGGTGTAGTCGCGGGCCGCGCCACTTCCCCGGGCCGGGCATTACGGTGCCGGTCCGCGTAGGCCGCCCCCAATCTTGGGTCACGTTCAGGTCGCCCGCGGCGAGATTCAATTGCTTGCCATCGACCCTCTTCGGGACGCCGAGCCCCTTGAACTCGGGCCTGGGCGACCCCGAGGTCACTCCCTCGACCTCGCGTTCGGGCTCGAGCAGTGAAGCGATCGACCTGCCCAATTCGGCCGAGGCGAGCAGTAAGCCCTTCTTGGAGGGCATCGGGATGCGGGGCCAGTTCAGCCGTATCCCGTCCCTGTGCTCCTTGAGGTAAGCCGGGGAGTACGTGATGGCGAGGACGTGCATCCAGATTAGTTCGGCCGACTCCGCAGACTCATCGAAGTCCTTGATCTTGAGGTTCTCAAGATAGGCTCGGGCCGCTTCGGAGAGATTGGCCCTGGGAGACTCGTCCTCGCGGTCGGAGAAGAACCGTTGCTGGTGGGGGGAGTCCTTGCTTGTGGCGACCTGGCGAATGCGGATCGGGATAGCGACGACATTCGGGCGTAACAAGTGATGATCGGGCAGGGCCATTGTCAGGGTAGTAACGTGTTGCTCCCCGGGGCGTTCCGCGGCCTTTCGGGTCACCAGGAAGGCATTGCCCTCCCATTGCTGGGCGGTCAGATCGGGGCGGGGCTCATTCCAGAGCGGACGAGAAATCGTGTGATAGCACCACCGAACGTCGAAGGGGTAGAGGGCGTAACGCTTGAGATTGTCTGGGTCGAAACGCTCCTTCGCTCGCAACTTCTCCCAGCATTTCTTGGAGTCGAACCGGCCTGCCTCCGCAGTCAATCCCATCCCGAGGGACTTGAGCGTGTCCCAATCGACTTCCGGACTGAAATAGGCTTCCATACGCCGCGTTAAGGCCTCACGGTCGAGCGAAATAGAGCTCCTTGCGCTTTTCTGCGAGGCCGCTGATCGGCTCCTCGGCGCACAGTTCCACGACCTTAGGCCATGTGAGGTAGCTCGCGCTGATGTTGGTCCGGCGGAAGGAGTAACCGTTGTGGAAACTGGGGTTGGCTTCCTCGTATCGGAACTTCGGATCGTTTGAGTCGAGGCTCTCCAGCAGGTCCGCGCACTTGTTGACGCCCCAGAAATTGCGGTAGCGGACCACCGAGGCGGCGTCTCGCTCGGTCTTCCTGACCATCATTCCGACGGCCGTGCCAAGGCGTATCCCCCGGCGGTTGTATTTCGTCGAGAACGCGCTCGGATCGGGCTTACCGTCAGGGGTCCGCTTGCCGGTCTCTCGGCTGTCGCCGTTGAGGCAGTCGATGCTGATCGAGTCGAACTCCTCGATGAATCGCTTCCTCATAATTATAAACGAAGGGTCTTCGATATAAGAATAGTTAGAGATATAGCAGACGATCCCCTTGCCGGTCTTCTCGGCCACCCTCCGGTCCGCGAGGCGGTAAAAACGCACGTACAGGTCGTCCAGGTTGAACTTCCCGACGTCGTATCCGCCTTGGCAGATGGGGTCCGTGAGTTGGTACCGGCGACACCATCGCGGGCGTCTTGTCTTTCCTCAGACTCATCTTGCGGGTCTTCTTGTTGATCCTGGGTACCCAGTAGATTCCCTTGTAGATCTCGACGAGTCCTTCCTCCTCCTTGGGGCTGACGCCGGCGAAGGCGTCGAACGGAGGGTTCCCCAGCACCACGATGATTGGGTCGTCCTGCTTGACTTTGCCGGAGCCCTTTCGCTCATCTTCCAGCTCTTTCCAGGGGATTTCGGGCTGGTCACGAAGCTCCCATCCTGTCAGGGAGTTCGTCAGATAGATGCCGGTGCGTTCCTTCTTCTTCGGGTTCAGTGTGGCCCCGTATTTCTCCAGTAATAGGTCGAGTTGGAGATGCGCGATGACGAACGGGGCGGGCAGGATCTCGAACCCGAAAACCCGGTTCATGGCGGCGTTCTTGATCTCGTCCCCGAGGAATTGCTCGTCCTTCTCCTTGAGGGTCTTCGCGATCCGGTTGAGCGTGCTCACGAGGAAGGCCCCTGTCCCGCAGCACGGGTCGAGGACGTAGACTTTGGGATCAGCGAGCCCGTCTTTGATGTCCAACTCGTCTCGTAAGGCGCGGTCAATACGCTCGACCATGTACTCGACGATCTCGCTGGGAGTGTACCAGACGCCCATGCTCTTTCTCAGGATGGGATCGAAGGCGGCGAGGAAGGTCTCGTAGAAGTATTGGACTGCCCGCCCGCCCTCCACGTCCTCAAACGCTTCGAAGAAGACCTTGCGATCGATGCGGTTGAGTGCCATCCCTGCCAGGTCCAGCACCTCGTCCAAGCCGAGCGAACTGAGGTGGTCAGGCGAGGCGACGCTGTAGAATAACGCCCGGATCATCGAGACGTGGAGCGACCACGCTGCCTCCTTCCAACGGAATTCGGCTGACGTGTCGTCCGGCTTCTGCTTCTTGCTCCACATCACCCAGGCCGAGAACATCCCGTAAAAGAGCATCTGGACCAGGCTTGACCGGAAGACGTGCTCCCCCTTTTTCCCGTCGAACGTGATGCCGAGGGACTGTTCCAGTGAGCTTCGGATGGTCCTGAGTTCGGGGATATCCTCTACCGATTCCAGCCGTGTCAGGGCGTCCTTCGCATAAGCGGCCAGAAACCACGCAAGATCCCGGGGTGACGAGAGCGGGGCGCGGTGAAGTAGCACACGCTTGAGGAATTCCTTGAATCGCTGGCCGTGTTCCTCAGCCGTTTCCGCCGCTCGAGCCGCGACTGCCCAGAAGTCCTTGGCGCTGTTGGCGAAACTGAAGGATTCGAGCGTTTCAGTCTCTCCCCCGCGCTGGTGGAGTAGGGTGAACTCGCGGAGGTTGGTCACGAGGAGCAGGCCGTAACGCTTGAGGTATCGCCCGATCTGCTCATCCTGGACGATCTTCTCGATCGATGGGATCGGATCCTTGACCTCAAGGACGCCGCGTGACGGAACGAGGTCATCGGGCATCCGATCCTCGCCCGTATACCTTCGCGTCTGATCGGGGGTGAAGAAGCCACCATCCGGCAAGCCGGCGCCGCGATTTCCCGGATGAATAATGCAGAAGATTTCGGGCTTGAGGGTTTCGCCGATCGCGTTGAAAAGATTTGAGACTGGGGTGTAATAGGACGTCTCCTTTACGCCGGCGGTAGAGTGAATTCTCGAGACCTCCCGCAAGTAGGTGGCGACTGTTTCGGACATGACTGACGACCCCAACAGGGACCCGAATAAAGCGGCTTGGTGCTGGGACACTTCTGGAGTCTACCATGTCCGCAGCTACAGGCGGTCCCCCACCCTCCGATACTGCGCCTCCTCGGCCTCCTTCGCCGTCCTACTTAAACACGCTTCTTCTCAGCTATCGTTGGGCTTCGCCAGTTGATGAGGTCGCTCAATCCGGCCACGGCCACGGCTCAATCTCATCTCGCCCGTCCGGATGCCGGATCATCCGGCCCCATTGCTGGCTGGTGTGCCCGAAGGGAACGGCTCGGCCCGTGTCTCGTCCACGTCGTAGCAGCCCGGCGGCTGGCGCCGGACGATCTCCCGGGCTCCGTCGATGGTGTCGGCATCGTCGATGCCGTCGCCTCGCTGGCTGACCCGGAACATGGCAACTCCCCGTGGTGAGGAGTGCCGAGGCCGCACAATCGGGGAGGAAGCCTCGGCCGACTGGGTTGGAGGGGCCGGCGACGCTCAAATGAGTTGACGCCGGGACCCGGTCCGGCCGGACACTCCCGCCTTGCCGCTTGGCCGAGCTTGTTCCAGTGTGCCACGCCAGCACACCGGCGGCAACACTCCGGTCACTACTCCAATCGGCGTCAAACCTCACGCGGGCGGGGCGGGGCCTGATCCGCGATCGGACCCTCCTCGTTAGGAGGCCGGCGCCGGCGATGAAGATCCGGTCCTTCCAGAATGGCCGCCTTTGCCCGTCACCGGCCCCGGTCAAGACGGGATCGGCCCGGGATTCCTCGACGTTAGTCCGGGGTCGGCTTCGCGTCTCCGGCGGCATGGGCGGAGGAGCGACTGTCTGGCCCGCGTCATTTTGGATGGGGACCACGAGCCATCGACCTCTTCCATCGCGGACGCCAGCGATGCCCACGGGTGCCCGTTGTGCCTCGGGCCGGCTCGCTTGAACTCGTTCGGCCGAAGGTTTCTGCGTCTCTTTCGCTGCCAGCAGCCGCGGGCCGCGGGACGGCAATGTCCCAACCGCACATCGGACACTTCGACGTTAACCTCTATCCTTGTCCTTCGCGGTGAACTTCCGGCCGCACGAGCCGCACGAGAACTGGATCGCCATCGATCACCCCCTTTCATCGCGGGCGAAAGGTCTTGCATACAGACGTCCATCATATCATGGAGTAGCGTTCTATTGCAAGGTGGGAGCGGTGAGTCAGGCGATTATCGGTAGACGATGGTCGCCACGCTGCGCGAGTCCTGCGTGCCGCTCCGACGACTCGATGTCGGCGCGATTGAACCGCTCGGGTCCCCGCGTTAGCATGACCGCCAAGGCGTGCCTCTACCGCGCCAACCGACCGAACCGGGGTCCGCCCTGGATCAAGAGCCTTTGCGCGGAGGTAGAGGCCCGCGCGGGGGCGTCTTTCGTTTCTGTCGTTCGTTCCAGGTGAACTACTCTTGAGGAATAGACCGTGGCGAAGTCCGCTGGTGCAGAACGTCTAGAACTCGATCGACTTCGGAAGGGGTATCCTTGTCTGATACCCGAGAGCGGCATCCGGCTGGCCTGCGCCGCGGCCGTCTGCTTGGAGGAGAGGAAGCATAAGCGAGGGGTGATTCTAGCGGTCTCCGGCCACGTCGAAGCCTCTCTCTCGCTGGGCTGGCCACAGACGACCGCTCAAATGCGGAGGGAGTGGGCCGATCCACAGGAGGCGACTGAAAGCGGAGCTTGTGGCGTCGCGATACTTCTGGTGGACGTCCTTACAGAGTACCATGTCGTGAAGAGGTCGTTTAAGAGCACCGGGTTCGATTATTGGCTCTGCGCCAAAGGGGGGTGCGGCTTTCAAAATGCTGCAAGGCTTGAGGTCTCCGGAATCCGGGGCGAAACAAGGACAAACTCCATAAGTGCACGAATGAACAGAAAAAAGGAGCAGACGACCCGGTCGGACATGATGAGGATTCCGGCCTTCGTCGTCGTGGTTGAGTTTGGAACACCCAAGGCGAGCATGGTGAAGAGATGACCCCCAGCACAACCCGCCAAATGGAGGGCCTGCACGACCTCTCCATGAGCCTCTGCGACAAGGCCATGGCTGCGAGGAGGAAAAAAGACTACGTGCTCGCAACTAGCTTGTTCTGTGAGGCATTTCGAACACGAACGGCAGGCGGCGTCTCTCGTCGTGAACGATGTTCGACTTGGAACCGACCCGCTCGGTATTGCTCCGAAGTGCGGCCGCGCTGGCCATCGAATGTGGCGAGATACGCGAGGCCGAACGGCTCATCGCGTCGGGGCTGGCGGGAGACCCTCCATTGGAGATGGCGGAGGAGCTTAGAGACTTGCTTGAACAAGTAAATCTCGAGAGACATCTGGACTTGCGCAGGACTAGAGCTTGCACGAGATGAATTCCAATTGTCCATCGAGGGCAAAGCGACCGGCTTCGGGATGGCACAAAGCGACGAATTTGTTGATCGGGTCCAAACGTGGGAGAAGCTATCTTCCGCACCATCGAAAGGAGGATGGGGCGGCCGTTCCGAGAGACGGGGAAAGCGATTAAGAAGATCACCACCAACTTCGAGCTTTACCTCTCGACGCCCCGCGCAGGAAGCTTTGCCGTTACGTTCCGGGTCGGCATGCCCCAGAAGCAACCCCTCTTGCGATCCATCGAGCCCGAGCCCCATACCGAGCCGGCCGAGGTGATCGATGACGTTATCGACTGTCTGGAATCCTTCAACGCGAACGACGAAGATCGCCTCAAGGAACTCATCCCGGATGAAACATATCGACGTAATTTTCTAGGATTAGCTAAGAGGCTCGCTCTGGATGGCGAGCAAGTGCGGGTTGTAGGCTTGACAGTGTTACGCCAGGGCGAGGAGCGACGCGTTGCACTTGTGAAGAAACAACCTGATCTGCCGGCTCGGCGCACTGCGGACAACCGTTCTTCGGAGATCGCTTGAATGACTCCTGTTCGCCGATTCGACTTCCGAACGGAGACAGATCAAGATCGTTGAACCAGCAGGGGGTCGCTCACTCGCTGGTCGTGCCGGAAGGCATGATGGCAGACATCGTTAAACCATTATGGGAAGATCTGGTCAAAGTGCAGGGAACGATCCGGGGGCGCACCATCCATCTGGAGCAGATCGAACCGGCTGAAGAAACCGAGCGGAAGCCCGGAGCGTAACGGTTCGCACGAACGCCCGTCGCTCGTCCCCCCGACTCTGCGAGGCTGCAACCCCTCCAAGGATGCGCCGCCCCGAATGCCACCCGGCCGGATGCCAGCCTGGGAATAGGCCCGAAACCGAAAGACCCAGCCCTGCCGGACGGAGCCCGCCGGCCGCCGGCCTATCCGTGCCCCGGCCACACGCGTCCCTCGAAGGCCATCGCCTCCAAGGTATGGGGTCCCCCGAGGATGTCCTACCAAGCCGCCCGGCCGGCGCGCGCGGCTATAATCCCCGTGGCGGGTGGTCCCGATCCGGCCAGGCTGACGCCCGAGCGGAACCGGTGGTGCAGCGATCCCCACGCTCTCGCTCGTCGGCCCCGCTGTGCTGGTATACTGTCGCGACGGGACACGGGGAGTCATGACCCCGTGAAGGCCCGGCGCGGTGCGCGGTGACCTACTCCATCGGGCGGCCGCGCCGGACCGGCCCGTCTGGAGTAGGGCCATGCGAGAGACGCCATCCATCTACTATGGATAGCGCGGTACTGCGCGATGCCGCTGAGGAATTCTTGGCGACGCTGTTGCTGCCGGAACTAGTGATAGGCGATACGCCGGTCTTGGCCGCCCTACTGAAGTCCGGCCCGCGCTGCCCCTACATGATCGAAGAGCGGATCGCAAAAGCAGCCTGGCTGTGGCTGGACGAATGGACCAACCTGGAAGCGATCCAAGAACTGCACGGCGCCAACGCCTGTCATATTCTTGAGGCCCGAGCGATCCATTCGCGCACTGCATCGGGTCATAGACGAGTGTGTCAACCGCTGGGGATGGAACTGGCTGCGTATGCCCGATGGCGCAGGCCGAGATCGGGCGAAGGCTCATCGCGCATGTGTCGAACCATCGCGACCCCCTCCTTGATCCCGCCCTCTCGTGGCGATCGGCGGAGGACATCGGCCCGGACGACACGGCGGACTGGCTGGCCGACACGGCGCGGCGAGGGGATCCAGCCAACCATGTCCCCAGAGGAGGGCGAAGCTGCGTACCGCCGGCTGCATGATCGGTGGTACTACGGGCCGGCACTCGGCGAGATCAGGCCGGAGATCACGCACGAGGAGCTGCAATAGCGCGACCGGGGAAGGGATGCACTCAGGGAGTATGTCTCGAGGATGGACTCACCGGACGCCACAAGACAGCGGGTGTTGGCCGCCGAGCAAGTCCGCCGCGATGCCTTCGCGCGGCTCGGTCTCGCGGCGGAACCGGGCGCGGCGGCGCTCGCCCGCGCCTGCCCCGACCCCCTCAGAGCATGACCGCCGGCCCGGCCCCTCTGCCCGAGGGGGACCGGGAACCCGCGGAGCCGGCCGTCGGTTCGGGCGAGACGCCTCGGGGGGATCGCCATGCCGCCGGCACGGACGCCTCGGGAGCGAGATCCCGAGGCTGGACGATGCCCTGAGCCGGACCGTCACGATGCTGAGGAAGGCTACAACCATGATCAAGCTGATTTGCTTCCTGGCGGGACGGGCGGGACGGGAGGCCGAGCTTACCACGATCGTCAAGGACTTCTATAACGCGCCCATCGCCAACAAGAAGAGAACGAAGACCGTGCGGCAGGCTTGCAGAGCGGACCCGTGCGCATTCCTCGATGACAAAGGGTGCCCCCTCCGATTGTTCATCGGAGGAAACTCGCTGTGCGACTGACCGACGCCGATCCTGTCGCATAATTGTCGCCGAAGTGTCGCATTCCTGTTGCATCGGCCCTGGATAGTTTTCCCTCGGAGCGATCAACGTCGTTCTGGGAGAATATAATCATGGCCGATGAGATTTCGCTCTGGCCCCCGGTCAGGATCATCCACGACCACCTGACCCGGAACCAGCGCGATGCTGCTGGCGACTTCGCACTCTGCTGCGTTCGCGATCGAAGTTGACGACGAACGGCGTCGCCAGGCCCCCCACGACCGCCAGCCCGAGGCCGCCCGGCCCGAGGCGGTGGCATCATGAAAAACGAACGCCCTCTGCGCGACAGGCGAGCAGCGACGCGGATGGTCCGTGGGTACGACCATCCTACCACGCTGACCCGGCCACCCCAAGATCCGCCGGCGCGACTGCCCGCCCGAGGCCGCCCTCGTCGGACGCTACCGGCTGGCCGATGCTGTCTGAGTACCCGGACGAAGCTGCTCTGGTCTGGTGCAAGAGACATCTACCGTCTCTGACCGGGTTGTCCCGCCGCCTGTTGGAGCGAGAAGAGGTCTCGACCTGCGGACGGCATGCTGCCGCCCGATGTCAGGATAGGACGGCGAGCCCTCTACAGGCCGGGGACAGTCACGAGTGGCTCGATTCTGTTGGCACACCCCCAAGGACGGAGGGAGAAGCCGTGACGCGGTCCGACTACTTCGCCGAGCAGGCCCGAGCCTCCGGCGGGGGTGCCGCGGTAGACGGCCCCGAATGGATCGAGGGGATGGAGGGTCTTCACTCGCTGAACTGCGCTTGAGCGGACGGCCGGGCTTTCGCTAGTGGCCCTTGCCCGCCTGATGGTGCTGGAGCAATATGCTCGCTGACAAGCCAGCTTGCTTTCCGGGTAACACCACGCTGGCGGGGAGAGTGGGCTGCACGCCGCGGTGGTTCTGCAACGGTCTCGCCGAGCTTGAGGCGGCCGGTGGATACGCCGGGTCATCGACCCAGCGAGGCGGGATCGGCACGGGATCGTGATGTTGCGTCGGCTCGACCCTGAACGGCCAATCGGGGGGAGGAACGATCGTTCCTACCCCTGGGAAGGATCGGCCCGGGGGGGGTGGGAACGATCGTTCCGCCATAAGTAGGACGAAGGCAGAAGAAAGACGAAGTGAAGAAGCAGCAGGCAACATTCTGCCATCGCGGGCCGATGTCCGCGAAGACGCGGACGATCGCCCCGCTCGGCGGGTGCTGTCGCGCCTGCCCGGAAACGCCCCAAGAAACCCCCGAAGATGTCCGCACTCGAGATGGACGCTGCGATTCTTGAGAATGCCGCGTAACGGCAACAAGACACCCCGTTCCCCGTGGGGTGAGGATGTCGAGCCGTTTGGATGATCCAGCCGACCGAGACGAGTCGTTCTCTCTCGGTCCGACCGGATGGAAATGCTTCTTCCGTTACGTTACAATGTAACTGAGGGATTCTCATGGGAGGCCAAAGTGATCGACGCGGAAATCCTCTGGGACCTGGACGACGACCCGGATGGCAATGTCCAGCACATTGCCGAGCATGGTGTCGATGTCGAGGAAGTCGACGAAGTCTTGCGGAGCCAGGCGACCCGGACCGGCCGGAGTCGATCGTCCGGCCGCCCGCAAGCGTTCGGGTGGACATCGACGGGCAAGTTCATCACGGTTATCTGGGAGGAAGTCTCCGACGATCCCCGGATGATCTACCGGGTGACCGCTTACGAAGTCCCGCCGCCCCAAGGGAGGCAGAGATGAGCAAGACAGACGACAAGCCCGCGCTCTCGGCCGAGCAACGCGCCGCCATCGAGGCGATCCGCGAGCGGGCACGGAAGAACGACCTGGCCCGGACGAGCTAATCGACCGGGGTGAGCTGGATGAGCTGGTCCCCCAAGTGCAGTACATCGAGATGTGCGCCCTCGGGGTGCGATTCCGGCGGATCCGCGAGGGGATGGGGTTGAGCCTGACCGACCTGTCGGAACGGTCGGGACTGACCTGCGCCGCCATCAGCCGACTGGAGAACGGTTGGAACCTGAACCCGACGCTGGAGACCCTATTCCGCTATGCGGAAGCCCTCGGAGTGAGCCTGAGACTCGCCGTGGACGATCCCACCGAATCCGGCGAGGAATCGTTGACGACCGCCGGCATCCCCAAGCACTGACCGGCGAAGCGGCCGACGCGCGGCGGGAGCATAAGGCTACCATCGATCCGCCCCGCCTGCCAGGGAACGCGACCGGCTGACGACTGCCCGCCGGATCGGAGGGGTGAAGAATCGACGAAAATAATTGCGATGCGGCTGGGATGGGCTCTTGACTATGAGGCAAGCGACTGCATATAATACACGTGTAGGGATGAGGGATTGGCCCTTGGCCCGCGAAGAAAGATGGCCGGATGCGATGAGACTAACATCGCACCGGGCCGATGGCAAGCCTATGAGGGAGGCATCACCGATGACGATCATCAGCACCCGCGCCCGCCGCGTCAAGACGACCCGCAAGACGACCCGGTGCCGCCGCCCCGTTCGGCGCCGGGCTCACCGGTCCGTCGGGTTCGCCGTGACGGCCCCGGGCTTTGCCGAGCCCAGCGATGAGGACAAGTCCGCCGCCGCAGCGATGTTCTCGCCCGCCGCCGATTGGTCCGCTCTGCATGGCCGCCGACGCCAATGGCGATCACTGCGAAGCGTGTGACCGGCCGGTCGACGCGGCGAGCTTGAGGGCGGCTTGTGCAACGTCTGTCAGTGCCTCGCCGAAGAGGCCGACGATGGCATCGCTGTATGACTCGGCCGGGGATGGGGTTCCATGCCTACTGATCCGACCCGAGGGGCAAGGATGCCCCTCATTTCGAGGCGAGCGATGATTGCAGAGGAGTTACGAGTGAGGATTCAAGAGGCGATCTGGGATCGCGGAATCCAGCAAGCCGAGATGGCTCGCCGGACCGGCTTGAGCGAGGCGCAGGTTTCCCGGTTCCTGAAGGGGGAGCGAGGTCTCTCCCTGGAGTCGATCGACAGGCTGCTGGACGTGTTGGAGTTGGAGATCGTGATCCGGCTCCGCCGCAACGAGGAAGGATGATTGACTATGGCCGAGAAACTCATCTGTGCGGCAAGAAATGGTATTACCGGCTGACTCTGGCGGACGGCCGTCGCGTCACGGCGCAAGGGATGCACGGACAAGCGAGCGACGGAGCAGACTGGCCGCCGCCGCCGAATCGAACAGGCCGCAGGAAGTCCGGGCCGGACTGGTGGACGCCGAAGGAACTGGCCTATCGGGACCATCAGGCGCCGACCGCTGGCGGAACACCTGACCGCCTGGGCGGAATCCCTCAGGAGCCAAGGGAGCGACGCCCGAGCATATCGAGCTATCGACCGGCCGCGCTCGTCGAATCGTGGCGATCATCCGGGGTGCCAGGCTGGCCGACATCGACCCGCCGAAGAACGCGAAGCGGGCCGAGTCTGCCCCGCTACGAAGCGACGTTGGCCGAGTGGGTGGCCCCGGCCCGCCTGTCCGATCTGACCGCTGAGCGGGTTCAAAAGGCCCTGGCGACCCTCCGAGCGGAAGGCCGATCGCTGGCGACGTGCAACCACTACCGGACGGCGGTCAAGGCGTTCTCCGAAGTGGTGCCACGATGCCCACCGGACCCGGGACGATGGCCTCCGCGGGGTCAAAGGCTACAACGCCAAGGAAGACCGCCGGCACGATCGCCGGACCATCAGTCCTGGATGAGTTGCAACGGCTCATCGAGGCTGCGGAGCGAGGCCCGGTGGTCATGGGGTTGAACGGCCCGGCCCGAGCGCTCTGCTACCGGCTGGCCGTCGCGACCGGTTTGCGTTACTCGGAGATCGCCAGCATCAGGCCCGCGTCGTTCGACTGGAAGGCTCCCAGCGTCCGCGTGGCCGCCGCCTACACGAAGAACGGCCAGGAAGCCGAGATGCCCCTGCCGAGCGACCTGGCGAGCGATCTGAGGCCCTTCGTGGCGCGCATGCCGGCCGACTCGCCCGTCTTCCCGCTGCCCAAGGACAAGGGAGCCGAGTTGCTTCAAGCGGACCTGGCGGTCGCCGGGATCGACGTATCAGGACGGATCGGGGCTGTTCTTCGACTTCCATACCTTGCGATGCCAGACGGCGACGCTGGCCGATGCCGCTGGCGTGTCGCCCCGCGTCGTGCAACGGCTCATGCGGCATTCGACCCTCGAGCTGACCGGCCGCTATACCCGGCCCCGCGCCGTGGATATCGAGGCCGCCGCCTCGATGCTGCCCTCCCTCAAGGCGACCGGGGACAGGCCCGAGGGACTGGCCCTGACCGGGACGGACGGGCGGTCTTGGCCAGCGACAAGCGTCCGACCCGACCGGCCCGGCCCGGCCGGACCCCGAGAATTCCGGGGTGGAAGGCTCACCCATCAGCAAAGACTTTGGCCTCCTTTGGCCATTCGGAGGGGACGCTTGGGGGCGGGTTGAGACGCTTACTGACGTGATGACCCGCTCGGATGCTCCGACGTTGGCACAACGAAAAACCCCTTGTTTCCAAGGGGTATGACGCTTCCAGACGGCTTGGACGCTTCTGTCGTCAGTACCGGGGAGGCGACTCGAACGCCTGACCTGCGGATTATGAGACCGCCGCTCTAACCAGCTGAGCTACCCCGGCTCGCAAAGGGCACGAACGAACCGGGCGATTGTCGCCGCAAGCGCGTTCCCCTCGACAGGTTCAAGCTACCAGATGCCCCCCGCATCTGCAAGCCGGCCACCGGCGTCGCGCAACCTCTCTTCTCATCGGATCGCGGATCGATTCTACTCGATGGGAGTGACGGGAAACGGATACCGCTGCGCGGTGTCCGGCCGATGCCTGCAAGCAGGGATCGCACATCCATCCTGCATCCATGAACCTGCCGCACCGCGATACACGACCCAAATTCATCATCGAGAACTCATGCCGGCACAATATATTTTCACCATCGAGAGCCTGTCCAAAGCCTACGGCAAGAAGGATGTCCTCAAGAACATCTGGCTGGCCTTCTATCCGGGCGCCAAGATCGGCGTGATCGGGGGCAACGGCTCGGGCAAGAGCACGCTGCTGCGGATCATGGCCGGGCTCGACAAGGATTTCATCGGCACGGCGCGACCGGCCTCGGGGATCTCGATCGGATTCGTGCCCCAGGAGCCGCAGCTCGACCCGGATCTCGACGTCCGAGGGAACGTCGAGCTGGCCGTCGCGCCGCTCCGCGCGCACCTCGCCCGGTTCGACGAGATCAACGCCCGGCTCGGCGAAGGTCCCGACGCCGACGAGATGGAGGCCCTGCTCGAGGAGCAAGCCGAGGTCCAGGACGCCATCGAGGCCGCCGAAGGCTGGGACCTCGACCGCCGCATCGAGATCGCCATGGACGCCATGCGCCTCCCGCCCGGCGAGGCCGACGTCGCCACGCTCTCCGGAGGCGAACGCCGCCGCGTCGCCCTGTGCAAGACCCTCCTGGAACGGCCCGACCTGCTCCTCCTCGACGAGCCCACCAACCACCTCGACGCCGAGAGCGTCGCCTGGCTGGAACGCCACCTCGAGGAATACCCGGGCACCGTCGTATGCGTCACCCACGACCGGTACTTCCTCGACAACGTCGCCAAGTGGATCCTCGAGCTCGACCGCGGCCAGGGCATCCCCTGGGAGGGCAACTACTCTTCCTGGCTCGAGCAGAAACAGGCCCGGCTGGCCTTGGAAGAGAAGCAGGAATCGTCCCGCCGCAAGCAGCTCGCCCGCGAGCTGGAGTGGGTCCGCATGTCGCCGCGGGCCCGCGTGGCCAAGAACCGGGCCCGCCTCCAGCGCTACGAGCAGCTCGCCAGCCAGGAGGCCGATCGCCGCGACGAGGCCCTCGCCCTCCAGATCCCCCCGGGGCCGCATCTCGGCACACTCGTCGTCGAAGCCGAGGATGTCGCCAAGGGGTACGGCGACCGCCTCCTGTTCGAGAACATGAACTTCCGCCTGCCGCCGGGCGGGATCATCGGAGTCATCGGACCCAATGGTGCGGGCAAGACCACGCTCTTCCGCATGATCGTCGGCCAGGAAACCCCGGACCGCGGCACGCTCCGGATCGGCGACTCGGTCGTGATCTCGTACGTCGATCAGAACCGCGACGCACTCTCGCCCGAGAACACCATCTTCCAGGAGATCACCGGCGGCCAGGACCCCATCGTGCTGGGCAAGCGCAAGGTGCCCGCGCGGGCCTACGTCGCCTCGTTCAATTTCAAGGGACCCGACCAGGAGAAGAAAGTCGGTCAGCTCTCGGGCGGCGAGCGGAACCGGGTCCACCTCGCCAAGCTGCTCAAGAGCGGCGGCAACCTCCTGCTGCTGGACGAGCCGACCAACGACCTGGACGTCGAGATGCTCCGTGCCCTGGAGGAGGCGCTCACCGACTTCGGCGGCTGCGCCGTGGTCATCACCCACGACCGATGGTTCCTCGACCGGATCGCCACGCACCTCCTGGCCTTCGAGGGAGACAGCCAGGTCGTCTGGTGCGACGGCAATTACCAGACGTACGAGGCCCAGCGGCATGAGCGCCTCGGCATCGACGCCGATCAGCCGCATCGCATCCGGTACAAGGCATTGACGCGATAAAGTGGAAGAGTCTCACGCAGAGACGCAAAGGGCCGCAGAGACGCAAAGAAAAAGGATTCAAGGTCCTGAAGTCAATCGTCAGAACAGTTAACGACTGTTTTCTGGATCCGGCGACTCCAACGCCGCTCTTCTCCGCGTCTCTGCGGCCCGTTGCGTCGCTGCGTGAAATCCGTTCACAAAGCCGGGAGGCCCCCATGTCGGATCACTTGCTCATCGAATCAGACTGTGGAATCGTCCGGTTGACCCTCAACCGGCCCGAGAAGCGGAACGCGCTGTCGTTCGACCTGCTCCGGAGCCTCGAGGCCGCGATCGAGGCCATCGGGGCTGACGCGTCGGCGCGGGTCATCATCCTCGGTTCACGCGGCTCGGTGTTCTGCTCCGGGCACGACCTCGCGGAGATGGTGGGTCGTAGCGAAGAGGAGTACCGCGAGCTGTTTGCGCTCTGCTCGCGGGTGATGCTCCGCCTGCGCCGACTGCCGCAGCCGGTGATCGCGCGAGTGCAGGGTGTCGCCACGGCCGCGGGGTGTCAGCTCGTCGCCGCCTGCGACCTCGCCGTGGCCGCCGAGGAGGTAACCTTGGCCACACCCGGCGTCAAGATCGGCTTGTTCTGCACCACGCCGATGGTCCCGCTGGTCCGGGCCGTGCCGGCCAAGGCTGCCATGGAGATGCTCCTGACCGGCGCGCCGATCACGGCCCGGCGCGCGCTGGAACTCGGGCTGGTCAACCGCGTGGTGGCGGCCGACGAACTTGACTCCACGATTCAGGAACTCGCCGAAACCATCGCCGGCATGAGCCCCCTGGTCATCCGGACCGGCAAGCGGGCGTTTCGCGAGATTGAAGGGCTCGACGAGCCCGAGGCGTACGCCCGCGCCGTGCCGATCATGACCGAGAACGCCTTGTATCAGGACGCGCAAGAGGGGATCTCGGCGTTCTTGGAGAAACGAACGCCGCGGTGGTCGGGGAGCTGATCCGATGCCGCTCGACGGGTTCGATCGCCTCTTCCGCGACGCCGATGCCCGGGCCGAACGGGTGAGCGTCGCGGCGGCGGGTGGAGAAGATCCCACCGTGATCGAGGCCCTGCAGATCGCCTCCCATCGCGAGTGGGTCCGGCCGATCCTGGTTGGACCGGAGGAGCAGATACGAGCCGCCGCCGGGGCCAAGGGGATCTCGCTCGAGGACTTCGAGATTGCCCATGCGGTGGGCGACGCCATCGCCCGCACGGCCGTCGAGCTGGTGCGGTCGGGCGAGGCGCGCGGCGCTCATGAAAGGCCGGATCGCGACGCCCGCTCTGATGGCCGCCGTGCTGGATCCCGAGGCGGGCCTCCGGACCGGGCAAACCATCTGCCAGGTCGTCTTGATGGAGATCCCCCGCGACGATCGACGGTTCCTCCTGGCCGATACGGGTGTCAGCGTCAAACCGGACCTGCGCAAGCGGATCGAGATCCTCCGCGGGGCGGTGGACGTCGCACACGCCCTGGGTTCAGCGCGGCCGAAGGTCGCGCTGATGGCGGCGACCGAGGTGGTCAAACTCGATATGCCCGAGACCGTCGAGGCCGATGAGCTGACCCGCCGCAACCGGCAGGGCGAATTCAACGACTGCGTCATCGAAGGCCCTCTCTCGTTCGACCTGGCCTACGCGGTCGACGCCGGGGCCAGGAAGCGGGTCGAGGGCTCGGTCGTCGGGGCGGCCGACGTCATGATCTTCCCCAACCTCCTGTCGGCCAATTTCACGGTCAAGGCGATCATGTACACGGCCGATTGCCGATTTGGCGGCGTGCTGATGGGGACGACGGTGCCGGTCGTCTTCATGTCCCGTGCCGATAACGTCGACACCCGCCTCCGTTCCCTGGCTCTGACGCTGCGAATCATTGACCGCGGCGACGGGGTCGCGTAGGGTGGGCTCTGCCCACCGATTCCAGGCCCTCGCCGGTGGGCAGAGCCCACCCTACGGAGGAACGGCGATGCGCGCGACCGGGGCGCTGTCTGGTGTCTTGCTGCTGGTGTCAATACGGCCCGCCGCCGCGGACGACGGACCGATCAAGGCGTACGACTTGCGGGTCCTGGAACAGCAGGGGAATGCGACGACGCCTCCCGCCGGGGAGATGCTGAACCGCTACCTGCTTGGCCAGGCCCGGCGGCAGTTCGATGCACGACGAAAGGCCATCGCCGCCATCAAGACGCCCGAGGATATCGCCAGGCGGCGCGAGGCACTCCGCGCGTTCTTCCGCGGCTCGATCGCCGACTGGCCCGAGCGGACGCCGCTGAATGCCCGGGTCGTGGGGACGCTCCTCCGCCGCGAGGGCCACCGCGTCGAGAAGGTGATCTTCGAGAGCCGGCCGGCGCACCACGTCACGGCCAATTTCTACATCCCCGACGGCCCGCCGCCATTCCCCGGCATCCTGCTGCCGTGCGGCCACAGCGACAACGGCAAGGCGTACGAGCAGTATCAGCGGGCCGCGATCCTGCTGGCTCAGAACGGGATGGCTGTCCTCTGCTACGACCCCGTCGGCCAGGGCGAGCGATACCAGCGGCTCGACGAGCAGGGCAAGCCAGTAATCCGCGGCACGACCGAGCACACCATGGCCGGGATCGGGGCACTCCTCGTCGGCCGGCAGGAGGCGACCTATGCGATCTGGGACGGCGTGAGGGCGCTGGACTACCTGGCCAGCCGGCCCGAGGTCGATCCGCGCCGGCTGGGCTGCACCGGCAACTCGGGCGGAGGCACGCTGACGGCGTACCTGATGGCCCTCGATGACCGGATCGCCGTGGCGGCGCCGTCGTGCTACATCACCTCGCTGGAGCGGCTGTTCGCCACGATCGGGCCGCAGGACGCCGAGCAGAACATCACCGGCCAGGTGGCCGCCGGGATGGAGCACGCCGATTACATCACGATGCGGGCGCCGAAGCCGACCTTGATGACCGTCGGCACCCGCGATTTCTTCGACATCCAGGGGAGTTGGGACACGTTCCGCGAGGTCAAGCTGATCTACGGCCGACTGGGCTTCGGCGAGCGGGTCGACCTGTTCGAGTCGGACGAGCCCCACGGGTTCACGCGCCCGCGACGGATCGCGACCGCCCGCTGGATGTCGCGCTGGCTGCTCAGGCGGGACGAGCCCATCGACGAGCCCGAGTTCTCGATCGCCTCCGACGCCGAGCTGCAATGCACCCGGTCCGGCCAGGTCCTCCGCGATTTCGAGGACAAGTCGGTGTTCGACCTCAACGCCGAGTGGCGCGCGAGGTAAGGTCGAACCGAGGGGCCATGGGATTGAGGCAGCCCGACGCCGAGTTCCGCGTCAGGGTCCGAAGGCTCATCGGCTTGGGTGACCGCCGGATCGTCGCGGGGAAGCCGCGGGTCGTGGGGACACTGACCGTCGCGCGGCCGCAAGATCCGCAAGCTGATCTTCGACGTCGAGCCCGGGATCGTCGTCCCGGCGCTCGACATCGCGGCCGCGGAGCCCGATCGACCGTCGCCGGTGGTGGTGAAGGCCGGCGTGGACTGGGGCCGCGACCTCGCCGAGCCGGGGGCGATGGACGAACTGCTCCGGTCGCCCGCGCGGATCGTGCTGATCAACCCGCGCGGCATGGGCGAGACCGCGCCCGGCACCCAGGCCCGGCGCGACTGGCCGTTCGGAAGCGATTGGAAAGAAGCCTTCCTGTCGATCCATCTGGCCCGTCCGCTGCTCGGCCAGCGCGTGCTCGACATCCTGTCCGTCCTGGAAGGGCTGAAACTCGAGCAGGGAGAAGGCCCCGGCTTCCATCTCATCGGGGCCGGACACGCCGGACCGATCGTGCTCCACGCCGCCCTGATCGACGAGAAGGGCCTGATCAAGGAAGTGACCGTGGAGCGATCGCTCTCGTCGTGGGAGGACCTCGTCAAGCAGGGGCTCAGCCGCGATCAGCTCGGCAACGTCGTGCCGGGGGCGCTCCGGCTCTACGACCTTCCCGACCTGGCGGCTCGACTGGCCCCGCGACCGGTCCACATCAAGGAGCCCGTCAATGCGAGCGGGCGGCCGGTCCCGAGCAACAACCCGTGAATTGACCCATCACCACCGTTCCAGTACGACCGCTCCGACGTACGGCAAGTCGAGGATCTGGCCGCTGGTTATCTGCGCGTGGTATCCGCCGTTGGTGTGTTCCGGTTCGGACTCGACCTGGAACACCGACCAGGAAGAGTTGAAGATTTCCTTGAAAGTCGATCCGCGCGGGAGCCCCAGCCTCGAGCTGTCCTGGCGCCGGTCGGGGGTGCCGAACGTGGCGACGACGAACAGTCTCTGCCCGCGCCCGCAGGTGAACGCCAGCGTCCGGCGGCCGGTCCGCACGACCTGCGCGGAGTCGTCGCCGCGGAGGCCCTTGGTCGGGTCGTTCCGCAGCCCCATCAGCGAACGGTACCAGGCCAGCACGCGAGACCGCTCGTCGGCCCAGCTATCGGGTCGGTCATGGACCTGTGGATTCGCGACCGGCCCGTTGTTGTCGGAGGAAAATGGGCGGGTCTCGGCCACTTCCTGGCCCATGAAGAGCATCGGGATTCCGCGGCCCAGCAGCACGACGGCCCCGACCGCCTTGGACATCCGGAAACCCAGGCCGAACGGCGGCCGCGCCGCGACGCGGCGGTCGGCCGGATCCTGCTCGCTGACCCGGTCATGACTCTCGGCGTAGCGGGTCGCCTCGAAATACTGATGGCCTCCATCCGCCGGCGGTTGGTTCACCCAGTATGCGAGGCCAGGGACGCTGTCGGCGGACGGATTCCAGACGTCGTACGCGACATCCCGGAATCGGTAGGACTCGTCGTCGGCCCACTGGCCGTCGAGCACGCCCCAGGTGGGGTTGGACAGGTTCCACTGCCGGCCGTCCTGGTCGTTCTCCGCGACGCAGAACGGCCAGCGACGGCCCTCGGCATTGGCGGCCGCGCGCACCGCCCGGCGCATGGTGGCCAGGAAGTCCCAGCCGCTGTTATCCAGGATCATCTTGGTGTCGTCGAACCGGAATCCGTCGAGGCCGAAGGACCGCCAGGTGTGGACGATCGCCTGCCGGAAGAATTCCTTGACCATCGGGTGGTCGTGGTTGATCCGGTCGCCCCTGGCATCGCCGTTGCGATAGACGTCGGCGGCGATCCGGGTCAGCGGCGAGTCGTTCATGTGGCTGTAGACGAGGTCGAGGAAGACCCCCTTGCCGTCGCTGTGGGCCGCGTTGACCAGCCGCGCCAGGGCCGGAGAGCCCCCGTAGAAGTCGTCGACGGCGAAGAAGAACGCCGGGTTGTACCCCCAGGAAGCGGTCGACTTGAACTCGTGGACCGGCATGATCTCCAGCGCCGTGACGGGTAGGCCGCGGAGATACCCCGGACCGCCGCGGCGGCACGAGGGCCGAAGCTCGTCGGCCACGATGTCCAGCGGCGAGAGCGTCCCGGGTTCCTGGTCGATGAACCGCCTGGCGTGAATCTCGTAGAGCAGGATCGCGTCCCAGCCCAGGGTCTGCCAGGGGGCCGCGTGCGCGGTGGCGTAGATGCTCGATAAGTTCGACCACCAGCGACCAGGACGTCTTCGGGTCATTGGGGTCGTCGCCCGGCCTGGTCTCGAAGTCGCCCCGGTCCAGGACCTCGCGCGCGGCGGGGTCCATGACTTCCTGGTCGTCGTTGAGCAGGAATCGGTAGCGGGTGCCCGGCGGCGCCTGGGACGCGGGGACCCGGCACCACCAGTAGAGGGCATCGCCCGTGAGGCTCATCGCTTTCTCCTGGCGGCGGAGTCGGCCGGGCACCTGCTGGTCGACCAGCACCAGGCCGGCCCAGGCCGCGTGGGGAGCGTGTACCACGAAGAACACATCGCTCCCGACGATCGTCGCGCCGTGAGGAAGCTCCCGGGCGCCGAAGACCCCGGCCTGAACGACGCGCTCGCCGAACGCGGCCCTCATGATGGCGTCGCGGCTCGTGGGCTCGGCGACCGGCGTCGGGCCGCGCGGCCACGCCGTAGACGCCTTCGCGGGTGTAATAGGTCGTCGCCGCGGGCGGAGGCGTGAAGAACCGGCGGGTGTCGATCCACTCGTCGTAGGGGGCGGGGAAGTAGGGGCGGGTCTCCTTCTGCCCTTCGGGCAAGAGCCGGATCCAGTTCGCGACGGTCGCCAGGGCGGTGACCTGTGCCCCCCAGGACCCTCCCGGCCGGCGGACGGCCGCCACCGTCTGGTGGGCGAGTCCGTTGCCCATCCCGACCTCGACCTTCAGGCCGGCGGGGAAGCTCGACCGCGAGATGGGGTCGATCAACAACGTCTCCGACACCGCGGCCGGGAAGGCGGGCAGCCATCCGTCGGCGTCGAGGGCGAACCGCGAGGTGGCGGTGAGGTCGTCGGGATCGGCGGGGAACGGGCGCCAGGGCGGGCGCCGTGCTCCCCCTCGCGGCGCAGACCGCGTAGGCGGCATCGGGATAGATCGGGATCGAGTAATGCGCCACGCGGAAGGGCGGGCCGCCCGGGAACGGTGCGGATGACACGGGCGGGAACGTCTGCCGGAAATCGTCGACTTCATCGATGAGGGTCAGCTCGGGCGGCGGTGCCATGGCCGCCGGGTAGAGCACGTCCAACGGCATCGACGTCAGGTCGAGCGGTCGGCCGCGGACGCTGACCTGGCCGCTCTTGAGCCACAGGGAGTCGCCGTCGCCCGGGCTCCAGACCCGGTTGCTGGAGTCCGGTTCCCACACGGCGTTGCCCGCGCCGTCGCGGCCGACCAGCTTGAAGTGGAAGCCGGCCGTCATCCAGGGCTGGAGCCGCACCGCGAACGTCGAGATCGGGTCGCTCCGCGAGACCTGGTCGAACATCGCGGTCGGCGCGCCCGGGACGAGGGGATTCCACGCATACACCTTGCCCCCTTTGAACCGACTCCGCGTGACCACGTGGAACGTGAGGAGGTCGCCCGGCTTGAAGGTGACGCCCGGCGGGGTCGGATCCTGGTAGAGGATGCGGGCCGCCTGCCCGAAGGCCCAGATCGCCGATGGGGTGGAGAGGCGGATCCGTCGGATGAACGCATCGTCCTCCCAGTTGACATGCAGCCGGCGGTCGGTCGAGAAAAACATGAATCGCAACCGGCGCAGGTCGCCGAGGTCCGGGAGCTCGAAATCGAACACGTCGCCCCGCCGCGTACCCGGGGCCTCGCCGTTCTTCGTCCCGATCCAGGCGTGGAGCGTGTAAGACCTCGAAGGGTCAACCGGCCTGTGGTGGACCATGACGGGCATGACGTCGCTCCGTGCGGTCATCGCGAATGAGAATCGAGCATTGGAACAGGGCGCGCGGCCGGATTCAAGCCAGGACCCGAGGGAGGGGGCAGCCGCGTTTCTGCGGTGGGTCCGCTGGGTTATCAGCCCGGCGTGAAAGACCCTCACGTCGGTCGTGCTTTCCAGCGCGGCGTTCGGGCTCCGTCAGGCTGGAGAGCCGGACCCGGACCGGCGCTGAGACTCCCGGCGGGCCATGACCTGCTCCTTCGCTCCCGCCCCCCTGGCGGCTGGTTCTCGCGCGACGGGTTCCCATTCCCATCCGATTTCGCGGACGAGTTGGGCTCGGGTCTCCTGATCCCGCCCGCCCGATGGACCGCGGTCCCCCCGCTTCGGCCGATCGCAAGGTCGCCAACTGACCTCGACAAGATTCCTCCGGTCGGTGCAATCCCCTCCACCCCCGATGATCGTGGCTTTGTTTCGCAGATTCGCCGGGGAGGACCCACCCTCCCCACCAAGTCGCGAGCCTCGAGGTCGATGCATGCAGACCTCGTCGCAAGTCGCCGGCTGATTATGAAGAAACCATGAAGAGTTGGGTTCGTTTCGCAGATTTCGCCGGGACGGCCGGCATCCTCGTCAGGTCGCAGACCTTGAGGTCGATGCATGCAGACCTCGTCGCGAGTCACCGGCTGATTATGAAGAAACGGTGAAGAGTTGGGTTCGTTTCGCAGATTTGGCCCCTTCCACCCTGGGCCTGTTGGCTTTGTTCGCGCGATTCCCCCGTCTGGTTGCTCTGCGTGACTGCCATTTTGGCAGGAATGGCTTTGTTTCGTTGCTTGTTGGTGCGTCCCACAGTCATCCGAGCCGAGCGATCGCGAGGAGATGATGAGATCATCATCGCCAGGATGGAGCCAGGACGGCGTGAATGAGTGCGTTCGAGTGTTGCGCACAATCCAGCAACCATCTAGTCTCAATGCATGTTGGCTATGAGGCGGGAATAGATGGGTTGATTCACCCGAGCGATATCGAGGTTCCTGTCCGCTCCGGGGACTTCGGCGAGTCGATGCTATCGTGAGCCTACCGTTGGGATTGAGCGTCGGCCGCATTGCCGAGGGTTCCTCCAGTCGAGACGACTTCAGTTTATATTATAGCACGGCTTTGCGGATTTGCAAACACGATGGTTTCTTTTCGGTCTTACTACAACGGCGAGACGGGCGAGGCTGGGCGCGTGACGATGGTCTGGGCGGGTCGGGTGCGGGGCGGGCCCGTGATCCTGGTTGCGGCCCCGCCGGTTGGGCCTGAACGGATCTCACGTTTGGACATCACCTGACCAGGCGACCTTGTATGATGGCGATGGACGCCGCGGGGCCGGCCCGGCGGGGGCGACGCGGATGTCCGACGGGGAACCGGCGAGGATCGCGCGATGACGGCAGATCCGCGATGGGGCCGCCGGCGGGTCCGGCCGGCCGCGACCACGCCCCGGCGGGTCCGGATGAGCGATCGGGCCGGGCCCGACGGGCGGGTTTGGAGGCGGACCAACACGGACGCGGGCCTTCGATCGGGCGGGGCCGCCGCGGCCGGCGCCCGGCCCGGGCGGCCAGGGGTCGGACGAACCCCCATCCCGGCCGGG
Organism: uncultured Planctomycetota bacterium; assembly: GCA_963815795.1. GTDB lineage: Bacteria > Planctomycetota > Planctomycetia > Isosphaerales > Isosphaeraceae > JAKAUH01. The sequence continues at coordinate 2,382,017 of CAWFIC010000019.1, forward strand.
CGGGCCGAGACCGGGCCGATCGCCGCCGCGGACCTCTCGATCCCGCGCGTCATTGGTTCCATCCCCCGACCGGGCCCCCGGGGGTGCCATTCGCAGGCGTCGAGCGTCGTGATAGAATAGACGTTGTGGTCGATGAGCGAATCGTTGGACCGCCGGATCGAGGAGCCGGCCGGGGGCTGTCGGGAATACGGCCAGGTGCCAGCCGAGGACTCGGAATTCACGCGACGATCGAGCGGAGTTGCACGACCTGAGGGTGGTCGAGATTACCGGGGGAGGAAGGGGCCGTGGACGCGATACGATCGATGGTCAAGGGAGGACGTGTGGAGCTGCCGGCCCCGCCCGATTGGCCGGAGGGGACCGAGGTGCTGATCGAGCCGGCGGTGCCCGTGACGGAGCGGATCGGCATCGACGAGAGCGAGTGGCGGGACGACCCGGCCGCGCTGGCCGATTGGGAGGCGTGGATCCGGACGATCGAGCCGCTGGAGTACACGCCCGAAGAGGCCGCTTCGATGGCGGAGTTCGACGACCGGATGCGGCAGTATAACATCGAGGCCGTTCGGCGGCAGATGGAGCAGGGGTTCGGCGGATGAGGCGCTTCCTGCTCGACACCGGCATCGCCCAGGACTTCATCAATCGCCGCCACGGGGTGGTCGAGCGTTCGGACGCCGAGCGGCGCGCCGGGAATCGCATCGGCATCTGTACCCCGGTCTTGGGCGAGCTCTGGGCCGGGGTCGAAGGGAGCGTCTCGCGCAGAGCGCAATCTCCAGCGATTGCGGCGGTCCCTGTCGCGGCTGGTCGTCTGGCCGTACACCAACGACGCAGCCGCGCAGTTCGGTCGAGTGATCGCCGAGCTGCGGCGAATGGGGCGGCCCATGCAGCAGATCGACATCATGGTGGCGGCCGTCGCGTTTTCACTCGGCAACTGCACGGTCGTCTCCGGCGACACGGACCTGGAGGCGGTTCCCGGGTTGACCGTCGAGAACTGGGCTGCGGGAGCCTCTCGCTGATCATCGGGATCGCCGGCGCCCGGACCGGACCCGGCGCGTCCCCTCAACACGCAACCCAGAAGCCAGGATCGAGGGGCGGATCGACCTCCCGGCCGGCGGCTTTGCCGCCGGGATCGTAACCCGCCCGGGCCCGTCCCAGCCGGCCGCGAGCCGACCGACACCACGCCGCCGCCGGTCGGCGGGCAAGCACGGGCCGGGACCGCGGCCGGGCCGGATGAGCGATCGGGCCCGGCCGGACGGGCGGGTTTGACCGCGGATGATCACCGTTTCGGGTCCGGGCGCCTTTCTGCCGCCCGAGAGTCGCCCCCCGCCGGCGATGCAATGCGGCCCGTAACCAGCATTTACCCAAGAGATCAGAGTCTGGTACAATTGAGAACGCGATAGGAAAGGAGGGATCTCTCATGGCCGAACAAGAGAACCAGCAGATCGTCACGGAATGTCCGGGCAATCCCGCCCCTCACGGCGATGTAAACGGGCTCGGAGCGTTCTCGGTCCCCCTGACGCAGATCCCCGGCAATTCCGACGACGACCGTGCGGTTGGCGGGATCTCCGTGATCCCGGTGCCGAGACGGGAGATCGCGCGACTGAACGGCACACTTCGGTTGAGCGGGCTCCCGCGGCACAAGCCCACGATTGTTTTCGATGCCGGCCGGCCGGCCCGGGACACCGACGACGAGTGAGGCGTGGTACCGGGCGGCGAACGCCCAGGAGCCGCTCACTCAGGGCGATCTGATCTTCGAATGCCCGGCCCTCTCCTGGAGGCTCTCGGCCCTGCAACCACCGACCGGCTCGGTGGCAGCGGACCTTTCGCTCGGTGAGCACGTGATCGCCGAGGCGCGCGACCTTGTCGTGATGACTCAAGCGTGCGATCTGGAGCACGCCAAGGTCACCAACGTGGTGCTCTGCCCTCACTATGGCCTCGAGGAGTTCAAGGACGCCTGGGAGGAGGACCAGCGAAGCTAGGGCCAGAATCCGACGGCCAAAGCCTGGCGCCGGTACTGCGATGAGATCTGCGAGGGGACCCTCTGGAACCTCAACCTCCTGAACGCCCAGAGCGACGGTGGGGTCGAGATCGAGCACCGGATCGTCGATTTCCATGAGGTCTTCACGCTTCCGCGGCCGGTCCTGGAGGCGCTGCTCGCGGCGAGGAACGTTCCCCGTCCCCAACTCCTCCCCCCGTACCGCGAGCATCTCTCGCAGGCGTTCGCGCGGTTCTTCATGCGAGTCGGGCTGCCCACGCCCGTGACGAAGACGTGGTGGCGGTGATCGACGCCGAGCGGGTCGCATCCCCTCCTTCCGGTTTGGATTCGGGTGACTCCGAGCCAGACCGTCGACTCTCGCACCGCCCTCGCTGCCCGGACGCCGCCGGCCGCGACCCGGCCGACATCACGCCGCCGGCGGTCGGGCGCGGGGCGGGACCGCGGACGGGCCGGATGAGCGATCGGGCCGGGTCGGGAGCGGCCCGGGCGGCCTCGCGGGCCGGGCGGTCGGGGCCGGGACGGACCGGATCGCCGGCCCCGAGACCGTTCGGGGGTCTGCGATCCACGGAACAAGCCCACGACCGGAGCGTCCCCCAGATTGCACAGCCGTCACGGTGATTTCGCCATGTCCCCGTCGCCTTCCCTAACAATACCCCCGTCGCTTTCCCAATATCCCCGTCGCCTTCCCCCAGCCGTCCGCCCCGGAGGGAGCGGCCTTCGAGCCGGATCGGTTGCCGGCCGCCGCCACGGGCACTACGATGGAGGCGAGGCCTGCGGGGCAGGCCGCCGGGAGCCAGCCCATGCCGTCCGTGCATCTCCAACCCGAAGACCGAGAGAAGATCCAGAAGCTCGTGGACCGGCCGCCCCGGCTGAACGCCCGGATGAAGGCGGTGGTCCTGCTGGACGCCGAGACGGGCGCCCCGGACGAGCAGATCGCCCGGCGTCTGGGCGTCCCCGTTCACGAGGTGGGCCATGTCGTCGCCGCCTACCTCACCGGAGGGTTGGAGGCCGTGGGCTTGACGCGGGCGCGCTCGTCGGAGGAGGGGCCCCGGCGCCGGTCGCGTCACCCCGGGGTCGTCAAGACGCCGGGCGTCTGTGGCGGCTCGGCGCGGATCGACGGCACACGCATCCCGATCTGGCAACTCGTGGAGGAGCGCCAACTGGGTGCCTCGGAGGCCCAGCTACTGAACGACTACCGGACGCTGAAGGCCCGGGACCTGGTGGCGGCCTGGGACTACGCCGAGGAGCACCCCGAGGAGATCGACCAGGACATCCACCGCAACGCGATGGGGTGACCCGTGGCTCGCTTCTATGCCGACGAGGACTTCCCCTACCCGGTGGTCGAGGCCCTTCGGCGGCGCGGCCATGACGTGCTCACCTGCGAGGCAGCCGGGCGGGCCAACCGGAAGATCCGCGACGAGGCCGTGCTGGCCGACGCGGCGCAAATGCGCCGCATCCTGCTCACGAGGAACCGGGACGACTTCGAGGGGCTTCACCGGGCAGGCCAGTTCCACTGCGGGCTGGTGCTCTCTGGGTACGACCCCGATCCCGACCACGGGGCCGGCCTGATCGAGGCCATGATCGAGGGGCAGCCGGAGGGAGCCCCCTGGCTGGTGAAGGTCTTCCGCGGGATGCGGATCGATCAACCCCGGGGCGGCCTCGCGCCCGACCCGCAGGGATGATCTTGCCGCCGGCCAGCCGATCGGGGCCCGGCCGGGAGCGGACCGGGCGGCCTCGCGGGCCGGGGCCGGAGCCACGCGGACCCCTCTGCGGCCGTCGCGCGATCGCCACGAGTCGTTCAGCGCCTTCCCCACCGGGTCCCCTGGCTGGGATTCGTCATTGACACTCGCGCCTGTGAATCCGCGGGCCGATCCAGCCGGCTTCCTGACCGGGCAGCCGGGCGGTTACAATCGAGACAAGGAGGTGACCATGACCCTTTCACCGGAACTGAAGCAAGCCGTCGAGAAAGCCGGCGACGAGCCTGTCCGTCTCGAGGATCCCGAGACGCACACGGCGTACCTGGTCATCCGCGAGGACGTGTACCGCCGAATGCACGGCCCGACCGCCGTCGACCACTCGGACCGCTCGCTGTACGAGTTCGGAGAGTACCACGCCGACCGATGAAGCTTATCGACCGCCTGCCGTTCGCCGACCGGCCTCACCTCATCACCGTCGGCGGCGAAACCGTGGACGTGTACCGTAACCAGATCATCATCTGGATCAGCATCGGGGACGCGCCGAGGTCGCTGCCCGCGATCCTGGACACGGGGCACGGGCATAATCTCTCGATCGGGGAGGGACAGCTCAGGAGATGGTCCGGGGCGTCCTTGAAGCGGATCGGGGAGTTGGAGATCGACCATCAACGAGTCGTGCAATACGCGGCCGACGTGCGCTTGCACCGGAATGTTCCCGGCCGGGCGGCACTGCGAGGCGACCGCGATCCCCTGGAGATGTCCCAGGGGATCTCCGTCTTCGAGGACGGGGAGGCGCCGCGCCTGCCGTTGATCGGGCTGAGGACAATCGTGGCCAACAAGCTCCGGCTCGTGATCGACGGGGATCGGCGGCACGCGACGCTGAGGACGAAGGGCTGGTTCTGACCGGGGTTCGGCGAGGCCGACCCGACCCACGGCCCTGTTCCCACACGCAACGGCCGTGCGATCCGGGTCGGGTGAACCGGGCTGGGCCGGACCGCCGACCGGCCCAGAATTCTCCACAGTCGCGGCCCATCTCACGCGTCTCGACGGCCTGGGGGGGCGAGCGAATCGGTCGGCCGATCGGCCGGCCGCGACCCGACCGACACCACGCCGCCGCCGGTCCGCGGGCGGGCGCGGGCCGGGACCGCGGCCGGGCCGGATGAGCGATCGGGACGGGCCGGCGGATGGTCGGGTGACAGCGGTGGAGCCCGGGCGCGAGCGGCTCCGGCCGGACCGTCGCCGCCAGCTCCGGCCGGACCGCACCGGCCGACACCACGCCGCCGCCGGTCGGCGTTCGTGCGCGGGTCGGGACCCCGGCGGGTCCGGATGAGGGATCGGGTCGGGCCAGCCGTTCGGGTTTGAAGACGGATCAACGCAGACGCGCACCGTCCGATCGGGCGGGCCCGCCGCAGCCGGCGCTCGGACCGTCGGCCTGCGGACCGGGCGGCCTCGCCACCCGGGGCCGAACTTCGCAGAACCCGGCAGTCACCGGGGCGAGAGCACGATGGCAGCCTTGCCCGGACTGCCCAACCGACACGGTGATCTGGCGACGTCCCCGTGCTACCCCGATTTGCGGAGGCTCGGCTCAACTCGACAGATGCAAGCATGCCCTACGCTCGGCATGTGCGCGCTAGGTTCAAGCCGAGGTCCATGGTAGAATGGCGTTTGCTTCGCGGTTTCCGTCACCAGGTCGCAAGATTTTCATCGATGAATGATCCCAACCTCTCCTCCTTCATCTGGTCCGTGGCCGATCTCTTGCGAGGCGACTACAAGCAGTCGGAATACGGCAAGGTGATCCTCCCGTTCACCGTGCTGAGGCGGCTCGACTGCGTGCTGGAGAAGACCAAGGCCGCCGTGCTGACCGAGCTGGCCATCCGGGAGAAGGCCGGGCTGAACCCGGAGCCGTTCCTGACGAGGAAGTCGGGGCAGCACTTCTTCAACACGTCGCCCCTGGACATGAAGAAGCTGATGGGGGACCAGGACCACATCCGGGAAAACCTCTTCGCCTACATCCAGGCGTTCTCGCCCGCCGTCCGGAACATCTTCGAGAGCTTCGATTTCCACATCCAGATCGACCGGCTGGCCAAGGCCAAGCTGCTCTATCTGGTGACCGAGAAGTTCGCCAACATCGACCTGCATCCCGAGGTCGTCAGCAACGCCCAGATGGGGGCCGTGTTCGAGGAACTGATCCGCAAGTTCGCCGAGCTTTCCAACGAGACCGCCGGGGAACACTTCACCCCGCGCGAAGTCATCCGGCTGATGGTCAACCTGATCTTCATCGAAGACGACGAGGCGCTGACCAAGCCCGGCGTCGTGCGGTCGATCTACGACCCGGCGGCGGGGACCGGGGGCATGTTGTCCGTGAGCGGGGAGCATCTCGCCGAGCTGAACCCGGACGCCCGGCTGGTGATGTACGGGCAGGAGCTGAACCCCGAGTCGTACGCGATCTGCAAGGCCGACATGCTGATCAAGGGGCAGGACATCGCCAACATCATCTTCGGCAACACGCTCTCGAACGACGGATTACCGGGCAAGCACTTCGACTACATGCTGTCCAATCCCCCGTTCGGCGTGGAGTGGAAGAAGATCGAGAAGGAGGTCCGCAAGGAGGCCGAGCAGCAGGGCTTCAACGGGCGCTTCGGTCCCGGCCTGCCCCGCGTGAGCGACGGCTCATTGCTGTTCCTGATGCACCTGATTTCCAAGATGCGCCCGGCCGTCGATGGCGGCAGCCGGTTCGGCATCGTCCTGAACGGCTCGCCGCTGTTCACGGGCGGGGCGGGGTCGGGCGAGAGCGAGATCCGCCGCTACGTGCTGGAGAACGACCTGCTCGAAGCGATCATCGGCCTGCCCACCGACATGTTCTACAACACGGGCATCAGCACCTATGTCTGGATCGTCAGCAACCGCAAGCCCGCGCATCGCAAGGGGACGCTGCAACTGATCGACGCCAGCGGCTTCTGGCAAAAGATGCGGAAGAGCCTCGGCAGCAAGCGCAAGGAGTTGAGCCCCGAACACATCGACGAGATCACCCGGCTGTTCGGCGATTGCAAGGAGGTTCGCAAGGACGGCGTGCCGATCAGCCGGATCTTCAAGAATGAGGACTTCGGCTATCGCACGATCACGGTCGAGCGCCCGCTCCGCGACGCGAGGGGGAGGATCGTGCTCGCCACCAAGGGCAAGGGGAAGGGCAAGCCCCAGCCCGATCCGAGCCTGCGCGACACCGAGAACGTGCCGCTGGGCGAAAAGGTCGAAACCTACTTCCAGCGCGAGGTACTGCCGCACGCGCCGGATGCCTGGATCGACCACGAGAAGACGAAGGTCGGCTACGAAATCCCCTTCAACCGGCATTTCTACGTCTTCAAGCCGCCCCGCGACCTGGCCGAGATCGACGCCGAGCTCAAGGGCGTCACCGACCGGATTCTGACGATGATCGGGGGGCTGTCGAAATGAGCGATATCCGCCTCTCCCTTCCCGCCGACTACACCGACTGGCTGAATAGCCTCAAGCAACGCATTCGGAGCGCTCGTCAGCGGGCGATGTTGGCGGCCAATGATGAGCAAATTCGAGACTTTAGCACCATCGCCGGGGATTATCGCAGCCTGGCGCGGTGGAGTACCTTCATCGTTTCGGCGCGGGGCGGACCTTGGATCTCGCGGAACATGTCCAGGGCGATCCGGCCGCGGATCGTCGCTTGAGTTCGGACCCGGTAGACCGTCTTCTGCATCTTGCGATGCCGGCGGTTGCCCCGTTCCACCGCGTTGGAGGTCGAACCCAGCAGGCTGTCGTCGAGGAAGGTCAGGGCCTTCTCCAAGTCGGGGGACTCGAGCTTCTGGAAGATCGGTCTCATCCCTTTGAAGTGGTGGACCTGAGCCCGCAGCCGAGCCAGCTTCCTCAAGGCCGTCTCAGTGCGGCACCGGCGGTCGAACAACCGGTGGATCTCCTCCACCACTCGTCGGAGGGCCCCCAACTGAGAGCGTGAGAAAGAATTCGAGCGATTGCCCTCGGAGGACGGCGACCTCGTGAACCACATGGGGCCTTCGGAATTCCGCCAGCTCTCCCTGGAACCTCGGTGCCCGGGCCGACCGAGCGCCACGGACCGTCGTACGGGGCGAGTTGGCCGCCTCCGTAGGCGGTGTGGGGGCCGTGCGGCCCCCTCCTCAGACCCCGGCCGCCGCCGCCGCGCGCACCTTCGCCGCCGCTCGCAGGCTCACCGCTCGCATCAGATTATGAGCCAACGCATGCCACAACGCGATCGCCTTGGCCTTCAGTTGGCCCCGCACCCGCAACTGGATCAAGCCCCGGTTCCGCGCCTGCGCGTTGACACATTCCGCCGTCGCGGCCCGCTCCTTGTAGATCGCCTTGGCCTCCGCGCCGGCCATCCGCTGCCGCCACGCCGCCACCGCCGGAGAGTCGCTGGGCTTCGGCGCGTAGCGATCCACCGTCGAATCCTTGGGCGCCGGCACCGGCGCGTACACCGTACAGCCCACCCCCTCGGCGCTGACCGCATCGATCTGGTCGTGCTGCGCGAAGCCGCCGTCGACCAGTACGTCCTCGAGCCTCCGGTCGTACCGCGCGTCGATCTGCTCGACCATCGGCGCCATCTGGCCGGCATCGCTGCCGACGGTCACCACGTCCACCCCCACGATGATCTGACTGTCGGTGGCCGTGCTGAACTGCACGTTGTACGCCGGGCGGAAGCCGCCGTCGGCCATCTTCATCACCGTCGCGTCCGGGTCGGTGGTCGAGCCGCGGGCCTTCTGGCGATCTTCCGGCTTCTTCCTGGCTTCCAGCTCAGGCAGCCGATCCAACGCCCCCTTGATCCGCTCGGCCCGCTCGCGGGCGGCCCGCTCCCGGGCCTTCCGTCGCCGGCGATCGTCGGCCGCCGGATCGGCCTCCAACTCCGCCCGCAACGCCTGGACTTGGGCCTCGGCCTCGGCCAGGGCCGCCTCCAAGGTAGGACGGCGGCGGAACGAGGCGGCGCCGGCACTGGCCCGCACCCGCATCCCGTCTTGCGCCACCCGATTCAGATCGACCAAACCCTCGGCCATCAACACCGCCACACTTTGGCTGAGCCAGCGGTCCAGCAGTTCGCCATGGGCGGTGCGGAAGTCGGCCAAGGTGTGGTAATTGATGCGGACATCGCCGAGGATCCAGCGATAGTCATCGTGCTTGTGACAGAGTTTGTCGAGGTGTCGGGCACTGCCGACGCCGTCGATCGTCGCATAGAGCCACAGCGCCATCAGGATCTTGGGATCGATGGGGGGATGCCCCGGGTGGCCCTCGACGGCCTTGATGGCGCTGTACAAGGGGCTGAGGTCCAGTCGCTCGACATAATCCCAGACGACCCGCGCGAGATGATCGTCGGGGATCAGTTCGTCGAGCGCGACGGTCCGGAAGACGATCTGGTCGCGGTTGGCGATCCGCAGTCGCGGGCGACCGGAGGGGGCCGGTGGCTCGGTGGATCGGGGTGGCCCATCATCGTCAGCCGATGTCCCGAAGAGCGACGGCTGTTCGGGCCGGGGCGCTGGGGGGTCGAGGGGAGTGTTCATGGTGATAGGATAGCGGCAGAATCCTCATGTGTAAACGTCTTTTGAGCGATTCCTTCACAAGCTCTGAGGCAAACCCCGAGTGATGCGTCGGAGTATCTGGCGCTCACCCTCCGCGAGGTGCCGCTTCACGAACAGATGGCGATGCTCGAACAGGTCCCCGACCTTCCGTTGCAGATGCCGGCGTCGCCGGGCCTTCCGTCTCGCCTCCGGTGTGCCGGGCGCCCGCGCGGCAGCTCCGGCTGCTGCGCGGCCAGGTGCTTGCGGACCCGAGCGATGGCGCGGAGGACGGCCTTGTTCAGCTCCGCCAGGATATGGAAGCGACAGACCTGATGCTCCACGGCTCCGAAGACCTCGGAGATCGGCCGTGGATACAGGTCCGAACCGTCGGTGGTGACTCCGCGGAGGGTCAACCCCCGGCCGGTCAGGGCCGCCCGGAAGCGGCGGAAGAACCTCCGGATATCCCGGTGAGTCGGGGCGTGGTCGAGGACCTCGTAACAGAGCCGCCTGAAGGCGCGGTTGTTGACGATCGACAGGACGCAGAAGGGGCCGTCATATAACTCATCAGCGGCGATGTATCCCGAGAAGCCGTCGAGGGCCCAATCGAGGTAGTCGGTCCCGATCCGGTCGGCCGCCTTTTTTCCCCCCGGCCTCGACCCAGTTCTGGATGGTGGCGAAGGGGACGAAGACGCGGTGGTCGCGCCAGAGGTGCCAACTGGCGGCCTGATAGGGTAAGCCGTCCTCGAAGACCAGCCGGACGGCCAGGGCCACGACCCGATGGGTGTAGCGGGCCTTGGGTGCGGCCAGGCCGGATATGTCGGCGGTGAAGTAGTGCTGGCACCGGACGCAGTAGTGTTGCGAATAGGTGAGGTGAATGTCACGGGGCCGCCCCCCCAACGGATCGCCGAGATCATGCAGGGTGCGGGTCCGGACCCGATCCCGAGGGCAAGACTTGCCGCACTTCGGACACGGCCGATGCGGGTAATTCCGACTGCGCGGGACGACCTTCGGGTCCGGGAGCATCTGGGGATCGGTGATGCCCAAGGTGGGGTCCGGCGGGTAGACTGCAGGGCAGAGCATGGCGTCGCCCTCCTGAGCAAGAGGCTCTTCCCCCTTAGTTTACGGCTCGGACCAAGCTCCGTCATCCTGAAATCCCCGGCGATGGTGCTAAAGTCTCGCAAATTCGGCTCTATCACGACATCGGTCGCGATATTCTGGACCGCCAGAGCCGCCAGGGCTGGGGTGCCAAGGTCATCGACCATCTCTCTGCCGATCTTCGCGCCGCGTTCCCGGAGATGAAGGGGCTTTCGACCTCAAACCTCAAATACATGCGGTTTTTTGCCCAGGAGTGCCCCGATCGCCAGATTGGTCAGCAATCCGCTGACCAATTGCCCTGGTTCCACATCGTCACGCTGATCACCAAGATTTCCGACCCCGCCCTCCGCGACTGGTACGCCCGCTCAGCCCTGGAAAACTCCTGGCCGCGTGAAACACTTGTCATTCACATCAAGAATCAACTTCATGTGCGGCAAGGAGCCGCAGTCACCAATTTCGCGAAGCGCTTGCCCCCTCCGCAGGCCGGACTTGCCGGCCAGATGCTGAAAGATCCTTACCGTTTTGACTTCCTCGGACTGGGGGACGAGGCCCATGAGCGCGACATCGAAAACGCCCTCATCCGCCACATCACCCGATTTCTCCTGGAACTCGGCGCGGGGTTCGCGTTTGTAGGTCGTCAGTTTCGGTTGGAAGTCGCTGGCGACGAGTTCTTCATCGACCTGCTCTTCTATCACACCCGGCTGAAATGTTACGTCGTGGTGGAACTCAAAGCCCATGCCTTCAAGCCGGAGCATGCCGGCCAGCTCAACTTCTATCTCAGCGCGGTGGATGCTCAGATCAAGGCGAGCGATGATAAGCCGACCATCGGCTTGCTGCTCTGCCGCACCCAGAACCGTCTCGTGGCCGAATATGCCCTTTCGGGCATCGACAAGCCGATTGGCGTGGCCGAATACCAACTCGTCAGGGCTTTGCCGCAACCGCTTGATACCAGCCTCCCCAGCATCGAGGAGATCGAAGCCGAGCTTTCGCGCGACCTGAGCGAGGAGTCACCGTCATGAGCGACGCTTTGCTCACCCTTCGCGTCAGAATCGCGGACTGGCACGATCCCCGACCACCCGGGAAAGAAAACCACTCGGGGGAACGGTCGGCCATCGGGAAGCGAATTCTTGCGACGGCGTCACAACAATTGACGGAGGAGTACGGAGAGGGCTTTGCCCTTCGCTCGCGGTATCTGGACACCCGGATTCCCCAGCTTTTCCCGGACGAGGGAATTGTGTCGGCGCTGTCAACACAATGGGGCGGGAGCCGTGCTCCGAAGGGAGGCGATGCATGAACGAATACGAGGATTTGCTCGAAACCATGAAAGGTTTCGCCGAGAGCCTGCAAACGCTGAATCGGCAGGCAGTGACGGCGTACACGCCGATCGTCGAGGATATTGTGTGTTCCCGCAGCCGCGACATCAGCCACATCGAGCATACGCTGGACGGACTGCTCGGCTTTTGCGGATACGAACCCGCGCTCCTGCTCTTCAAGAAGCTCTGCCGCCATTACTGGGAGATCGATCCGGTCGCCACCGCCGCGCACATTGAAGCTTACCGACACATGTATGATTCGGACGATGAACCAGCGGACGAGGACGCGGCAGCCGCGCAGGAACGAGGTGACGCATGAGCTTTCCACGATACGCGACGTACAAGGATAGCGGGGTGGAATGGCTGGGCGAGGTGCCGGACCATTGGACTGCGGTACCCATCAAGCATCTCGGTCGTCTTAAACAGTAGTTTCCCAGTAGGAAGGCACAATAACTGATCGGATGTACCGCCTTGAAGGCGGCGTCTCCTGGTCGGAACCTGCCGGGTGGTAACCAACCCCGACCGGCCCCGACACAGGAGACGCACCATGACCGAAGCTACGCTCACCTGGACCACCTGGCAAGCTCTGCTGCAGGCCTTCGCCCATTCGTTTACCCGCCGCGGCTTCCGCCGCTTCGCCGAGTGGATCACCGCGATGGCCCTCAACGTCGAGGAGCACACCATCACCCAGTCCGTCCTGGCGCTGGAGCAGCCCGCCGCCTGGAAGGCCCTGGAGACCTTCGCCGAGTACGGCGGCTGGCACGAGGGCCGCGTCACCTACGACCTGACCCGCCTGGTCGAGGCCGCCCCGGGTCGAACCTGGCACGGCTACATCGCCTCGGCCGTCAACGACACCAAGGTCCATCGCTCCAGCCCCCACGTCTGGGGGACCTGCACCTTCCACGAGTACACCGCCCGCTGCCCCAATCGGGCCGGTACCGTCCGAGCCCACAACTGGGTCGTCCTCGGCGCGCTGCTCCACGAGCCGGGAAAGCCGGGGTGGTTCCTGCCGATCTCCGGCCGGCTCTACTTCCGCGCGTCGCAGTTGCCCGCCGGCCCCGGCGGCCCGCTGACGTTCCGGACCAAGTGCGAGCTGGCCGTGGAGTTGCTCCGCGAGCAGGCGCGGATCACCGGTGGCAAGCACCTGGGCGTCTTCGACGGCGGCTACGCCCTGCGGAGCGTCGTGCGGCCGCTGGTCCTCCCCGAGGGGGGTGGCCGGCGCATCGACTTCCTGACCCGGTTGCGGCACGACGCCCGACTCTATGCCCTGCCGCCGGCCGATCGCCCCGCCGGGACCCGGGGGCCTTTGCCGAAGTGGGGCCGGCGGCTGGACCCGCCCCGCCGTGGCGGCCGGTGGGAGCGGGGTTGGCGGACCGGCGTCGCCTTCATCTACGGCCGACAGCGGAAGGTCCGCTGGAAGGAGGTGGTCTGCCTCTGGCGGGTGCTGGGCCACGAGGTGCCGGTCAAGGCGATCATCGCCCATGTCGAGGGGTACAGGAAGCGATTCGCGCTGGTGACCTCGGCCGTGGAACTGACCGGGCTGCAGATGGTCGAGCTGTTCGCGGCGCGGTTCCGGCAGGAGGACGGGTTCCGCGACCTCAAGCAGCGGCTGGGCTGGGAGGAGTGCCGGGCGTGGACCAAGAACCCGATCGAGCGGACCAGCCAGGCGCAGTGGGTGACGATGAGCCTGCTGCGATTGCTGCAATTCCGCCTGGAGGCGGCCGGGGAGGCGGATTGGTGGTTCCGGCCGCCGTGGCACAAGGACAAGGACCGGCCGAGCGTCCTGGACGCCGAGCGGCTGATGCGGCGGCACCGGGCGGAAATTCAGCAGCTCCTGTCGGAGTGGCTGGGAGATGGTGGAGAAACCGAGGAGGCCGTGGCATGAGCCGGCTGTAGGACGGTCAAGAGCGGGCATCGCGGGGCGCTCCCGCGTCCGGTGCAGCAGCCAGAAACGCTCGGCGGCGCCGGGGAGCCGCCGCGGCGACAGCGGCGGTACGCATCAGGCCGCGATTGTGCATTTCATCAGGGAAACTACTGCTTAAAGGTGGCGCCGGGTTCCCTCACGACAAACAAGGCGTGGAAGGCGAAGAGCTTTCATTCCATAAGGTAAACGCACTCGCTCAGGCGGACAGTGAAGGGTTTTTGCTCCAAAGTGACAACACGATTACGCGCGACACGGCAGAGCTGCTTGGAGCCTTCGTCTTTCCGCCACGAACTATTGTCGTAGCTGTTCACACCCCGAACAATTTGTACAGTCGGTTCGTACTACTACATATGAGTCAACAGCTTCCACTCCTTGAGCCACTCTGGAGCCGCGTGCCCGCGGACCTTCAGGTCACCCTCTTGGACGGCTGGAAGTCCCTGCACGATCGGATCGCCGAATTGGAAGCCACCGTCCGCGACCTCCAGGCCCGGCTCCAACTCAACTCCACCAACTCCTCCAAGCCGCCCTCCTCCGACCCGATCGGCCTGAAGCGCAAGCCGCCCACACCGCCGTCGCGGCGGAGGCGCGGCGGTCAACCCGGCCATCGCAAGGCGTTCCGCGCCCTGGTCCCTCCCGAGAAGCTCCGCTCGTCCACCGACTGCAAGCCCGATGCGTGCCGGCGGTGTGGCCATGCGCTGTCGGGGGAGGACCCCGACCCCCTGATCCATCAGGTCGCCGAGTTGCCCCGGATCGAGCCGATCGTCGACGAATACCGCCTGCATCGCCTGGCCTGCCCCGACTGCGGTCAGACCACCTGCGGTCCGTTGCCCGAGGGCGTCCCCACGGTCCGCTTCGGCCCTTACTTGCAGGCCACACTGGCCACTTTGGCCGGCGCCTACCGGTTGAGCAAGCGGCCGATCCAGCAACTGGCCGGCGACCTCTTCGGGCTGTCGATCTCCACCGGGATGATCAGCAAGCTGGAGCGGCTGTCGGCCGAGGCGCTCCAGGCCCCATACAACGAACTGGCCACGGCGGTCCACACGGCGGGGGTGATCGGTGCCGACGAGACCGGCTGGCGAGAGGACCGGCACAAGGCCTGGCTGTGGGCGGCGGTGACGGCCCTGTTTACGGTCTTCACGATCGCCCGCAACCGCACCGCCCGGGTCGCCCGGGCCGTCCTGGGGACTCAAGACGGCCCGATCGCGGTGACCGACCGCTGGAGCGCCTACGACTGGATCGCAGGGGCCAGCCGGCCGGTCTGCTGGAGTCATCTCCGCCGCGATTTCCAGGCGATGATCGACCGCGGCGGCGCCGCCGCGCCGATCGGGAAGAAGCTGTTGCGCCTCTCGGACCGGCTGTTCCGCTGGTGGCATCGCCTCGAGGCCAAGCGAGTGGACTGGGGGCGATTCCGCACGGCGATGGCCCGGTTGAGGCGCGAGTTCAAGACGGCCCTGGAGGACGGGGCGCGCTGCGACTGCGCGCGGACCCGAGGGACCTGCGCCGAGCTCCTGCGGGTCGAGGAGAGCCTGTGGACCTTCGCGCGGGTCGCGGGTGTGCCGCCGACCAACAACGCCGCCGAGCGCGCCGAGCGGCACGCGGTGATCTGGCGTCGGATCAGCGGGGGAACCGATAGCGCGGCGGGGAGCCGGTTCGTGGAGCGGATGCTGACGGTGGTAGCCACCTGCCGCCAGCAGGGGCGGAATGTGCTGGACTACCTGACATCCTGTTTCGAGGCGGCTCGCGGTGGCCAAGCGATCCCCTCCCTCGTGCCAGCGAATCCACCAAAGGTCGAGGTTGCCTGATACCGGTTATCCCACTCTGTGAACGGTTACCTATTGTCTTTGCTAAAGTCGGCGCGGCTCTCTTACTCGGAAGAATTCGCTTACTCAATCAAGATGCTTGCATCGACAACAACATGATGGGATTGGTGATTCGTCACGATCTATTTCGCGTGTCTTTCGTGCGACATGCAATGAGCCTCGTTCGGTTCGACCTAATCGCAAACCCAGGGGCCGTTCCCTCTCTCAACGAGGGGCAAATTGGCGATTTCCAGTTGGCTATCCCACCGCTAGCTGAGCAGGCCTCGATCGCGGAGTTTCTTGACCGGGAGACGGCGAAGATTGACGCGCTGGTGGGGGAGCAGCGGCGGCTGATTGAACTGCTGAAAGAAAAACGCCAGGCCGTCATCTCCCACGCCGTCACCAAGGGCCTGAACCCCCACGCCCCCATGAAGCCCTCCGGCATCGAGTGGCTCGGCGACGTGCCGGAGTATTGGGAGGTTTCTAGGGTCAAGTATCACTGCACGATAAAAGGTCGCATAGGCTTTCGTGGATACACTACGGCAGACCAAGTTGACGAGGGTAACGGTGCACTGGTGCTGGGCGCCACACACATAACTGCTAGGGGAGAGATCGTTCTCGAAGAGCCGACGTACCTCTCGTGGGAGAAGTACTACGAATCCCCAGAAATCATGGTCTCGCCTAGAGATATCTTGGTCGTCCAAAGAGGGTTGACCAGTGGGAAAGTCGGCTTTGTCCAAGCTGATCACGGTCCGGCCACGATCAACCCGAGCCTCGTATTGCTTAGAAACTCTTTCAAAAATCCCGCTGGAGGATCTTGCAGCAGATCCTCGCCAACTGCAAATAGTGGAACGCCCGATGGATCGCAGGCAGTTTGTCGTAGCGGATCTTCAATCGTCGCGCTTGCCCGACCCAAGACAGCGTCCGCTCCACGACCCAGCGGATCTTGCCCAACCCGCTGCCGTGAGGTGTTCGCGGCCGCGCCAGGTGGTCCTCGATCCGTCGCCGCTTCAGCCCCTCGCGGTTGCGCGGCGTCCCGTACTGCCGGTCGCCGTACAGGGCATCCGGCCGACGGCGTCGGCCGCCGCGCGGCTGGCGGATCAACGGGACGTCATCGAGCAACGGCATCGCCAGGAGCGATTCGTTCCGGTTGGCACCCGTGATCCGCACCGCCAACGGGGCGCCTTTTCCGTTGACGAGCAGGTGGCGTTTCGAGCCCTTTTTGGCCCGATCCGTGGGGTTCGGGCCGGTGAGGGCCCCCCAAAAACGGCGCGATAACTCTGGCTGTCCACCACCGCCTTCGACCAGTCGATCAACCCCTCGCGACCCAGGCGGTCGAGGAGGGCGTGGAGGAGCTTCTTCCAGACGCCCCGCCGCTGCCAGTAACGCAGCCGTCGCCAGCAGGTCACGCCGGAGCCGCAGCCCATCTCCCGGGGTAACATCCACCAGGGGATCCCGCTCTGGAGGACGAAGATGATGCCGGTCAGGCAGGCGCGATCGTCCACGGGGGGCCGCCCCCGCTTGCCGGGCCCGGCCTTGTGTCGGGGCAGAAGAGGTTCGACGACCTCCCACAGCTCATCAGGTACCAAAGGACCAGGCATCGCGCACCTCCGATCACGTGGCTACATCCAATATAACCGCGAGGCGCTATTTTTGAAACAGCTTCTAAAGGCCCCTAGCTGTTCTCCAAAGTTGATGTTCTTTTACCTGTCCAGCACCCTTGTTCAGGGGCTCTTCCAGCGCGTGCTCGGAAGCACTGCGATCCCAATGCTGTCACAGGAACAGATTGGTGATATCGCATTCTGTCTTCCACCCCGAGACGAACAAGATGCCATCGTCGACTACCTCGATCGGGCAGGCGCAAAGCTCGACGCCCTAATTGCCGAAGCCGAACGAGCCATCGACCTCCTCCAGGAACGCCGGACCGCCCTGATCTCCGCCGCCGTCACCGGCAAGATCGACGTGCGCGGGTTGGCGGAAGCGGAGGCGGCCTGAATGACGCCTTACGTCCCGCAAGCCCTGCCGCTGACGTGTCTGGATTTCGCCCGACTGATCCGCAAGATCGGCCCGGCCAATGCCTCGCTGGCTCGCCATGACGGGCTGTTGCAGAGCGTGATCAACCCCGGCGTGATGCTCTCGCCGCTCACCAACCGGGAGGCCGTGCTTTCCTCGAGGATCGAAGGGACGCAGGCCACGGTGGACGAGGTGCTGGAATATGAAGCCGGGATGGAGTTCGAGGGGGAGAAGGTCCAGGATATTCAGGAGATCGTCAACGATCGCAAGACCCTGACCCTGGCGACGAAGGCGCTGGCCGATCGCCCCTTGAACCTGCCCCTGATCCGGCCAATGCACGCATTGCTGATGGGCAGCGTGCGGGGCGCGGACAGGACGCCCGGCCAGTTTGATGCCCTGTTTGATCGGCCGATCTTCCCGTCGAGCGACTTCTTGAAACGCTCCGGCATCTCCCGCCCGACGGGTCTGGAGTTTCTGAGGAAGTTGCGAGATGCCGGTCTCTTGCATGTCAGTCAGGAAGCGCGTGGAAGTCGGTCCGCACTGTTCGCGTTTCGTGAACTCCTGAGCATGACGGAAGGACGAACGGTCTTCTGAGGTTTGCGTCTCATCGGCGAGACACAAAACAGGTTGTGTCTCATGAATCGCGTTTCGTCAGACACAAAATCCATCCTGGGCGATGAACCCGACGCCCAAGAATCGCCCTCCCATGACGAAGCTTCATCGCGAAATCCACCTTGAAACCGAAATCTGCGAACACCTTACGGCCAACGGCTGGCTGTACGAAGCGGGTGACGCGGCGAAGTACGACCGTGCTCGGGCCTTGTTCCCGGAGGACGTGCTGGCCTGGGTCCAGGCCACGCAACCCAAGGCGTGGGACGCGATCGCCAAGAACCACGGGTCGCACGCGACCGAAACCCTGCTGACCCGCCTGCGCGATCAGATCGACCAGCGAGGCACACTCGACGTCCTCCGGCACGGCATCGAGATGCTCGGCCTGCGGGAGAAGCTGGCGCTGGCCCAGTTCAAGCCTGCGCTGGCCATCAACCCCGAGATCCTGGCCCGCTATGCCGCCAACCGGCTGCGCGTCGTGCGGCAGGTGCGGTACTCGCTTCACAACGAGAACAGCATCGACCTCGTGCTGTTCCTGAACGGCGTGCCGGTGGCGACGGCCGAACTCAAGACCGACTTCACGCAGAGCGTCGGCGACGCGATCGACCAGTATCGCTACGATCGTCCTCCCAGGCCCAAGGGACAGGCCGCCGAGCCGCTGCTCGCCTTCCCCAGCGGGGCGCTGGTCCATTTCGCCGTGAGCAACCGCGAAGTTCACATGACAACCCGGCTGGACGGCCCGAGTTCCGTGTTTCTGCCCTTCAACCAGGGGGACAACGGCGGGGCCGGCAATCCCCCGAACCCGAACGGCGGGCATCTCACGGCCTACCTGTGGGAGCAGGTCTGGGAGCGGGAAAGCTGGCTCGAAATCCTGGGCCGGTATCTCGTGGCCCAGAAGGACAAGAAGAAGCAGGTCGCCAGGGTCATCTTCCCCCGGTTCCACCAGCTCGACGCGACCCGCAAGCTGCAGGCCGCCGTTCTGGAACAAGGGCCGGGCGGCAAGTACCTGATCCAACATTCGGCGGGCTCGGGCAAGACCAACTCGATCGCCTGGTCGGCCCACTTCCTGGCCGACCTGCACGGCGCGGAGCACCAGAAGCTGTTCGATTCGGTGCTGGTCGTATCCGACCGCCACGTGATCGACGGGCAGTTGCAGGAGGCGATCTCCGACTTTGAGCGGACGCAGGGCGTCGTGGCGACGATCACAGGCGAAAGCAGCAGCAAGAGCAGCGAGCTGACCACTGCGCTCTCGGGCACGAAGAAGGTTGTCGTCTGCACGATCCAGACGTTTCCGCATGCTCTCGAAACCGTGCGCACGCTCGCGGCGACGAAAGGAAAGCGCTTCGCGGTGATCGCCGACGAGGCGCACAGCTCGCAGACCGGCGAAGCGGCGGCCAAGCTCAAGGCCGTGCTGACGGCCGAGGAACTGAAGGAACTCGGCGACGGCGGCGAGGTCAGCACCGATGACATCCTGGCGGCCCAGATGGCCGATCGTGCCGACGACGGCGGGATTACCTACGTCGCGTTCACGGCGACGCCCAAGTCCAAGACGATGGAACTGTTCGGCACCCGGCCCGATCCGACCCAGCCGGCCGGTCCCGACAACCTTCCCGCGCCGTTCCACGTCTATTCGATGCGGCAAGCCATCGAGGAGAAGTTCATCCTCGACGTGCTTCAGAACTACACCACCTACAAGCTGGCCTTCCGGCTGGCCCACAACGGCAAGGATTACGACGACAAGGAAGTCGAGCGGAGCGCGGCCTTGAAGGGGATCATGGGCTGGGTTCGGCTGCACCCCTACAACATCGCGCAGAAGGTCCAGGTGGTCGTCGAGCACTTCCGCCAGTACATCGCGCCGCTGCTCGACGGAAATGCCAAGGCGATGGTGGTCGTGGGGAGCCGTCAGGAAGTGGTCCGGTGGAAGCTCGCGATCGACAAGTACATCAAGGATCGCGGCTACGGCATCGGCACGCTGGTGGCGTTCTCGGGCGAGGTCAAGGACACGGAATCCGGCCCCGACCCGTTCACCGAGACGAGCCACGCCCTGAACCCGAACCTGCGAGGCCGCGACATTCGCGAAGCGTTCAACACGGGTGAGTTTCAGATTCTCCTGGCGGCGAACAAGTTCCAGACCGGCTTCGATCAGCCGCTCCTTTGCGGGATGTACGTCGACAAGCGGCTGGCGGGGATTCAGGCCGTGCAGACGCTCTCCCGGCTGAACCGCGCCCATCCCGGCAAGGACACGACCTATGTGCTCGACTTCGTGAACGACGCGGACGACGTACTGAAGGCGTTCAAGACCTACTACACGACGGCCGAGCTGGCGAACGTGACCGACCCCGACCTCGTCTACAACCTCCGCGCCAAGCTCGACGCCGCCGGTCACTACGACGATTTCGAGGTGGATCGCGTCGTGGCCGTGGAATTGAAGCCGAACGCCAAGCAGAGCGAACTCGTCGACGCTGTTGAGCCCGTCGTGGACCGGCTCCAGAAGCGCTACAAGGCGGCGCAAGAGGCCCTGAAGCTCGCCCAGGACCAGAAGAACAAAGCCGCGACGGAAGCGGCTCGGAACGAGCTGGACGCCCTGCTGCTGTTCCAGCGCGACATGGGGGCGTTTCTGCGACTCTACACGTTCCTGTCGCAGATCTTCGACTACGGCAACACGGCGCTCGAGAAGCGCTCGATCTTCTACAAGCAGGTGCTGCGCTTGCTCGTGTTCGGCCGCGAGCGCGAGGGGGTCGACCTTTCGAACGTGAGGTTCACCCACCACAGCCTGAGAGATCAGGGCAAGCGCCCGATGCCTCTGGTTGCCGGTGAGAACCCCAGGCTGGAACCGATCACCGAGGCGGGCGGCGGGAGCGTTCAAGAGAAACAGAAAGCCCGCCTCAGCGAGATCATCCAGCGCGTGAACGACCTGTTTGAAGGCGACCTGACGGATCAGGACAAACTGGTTTACGTCAACAACGTGATCATGGGGAAGCTTCTGGAATCCGAGACGCTCAAGCAGCAAGCGACCAACAACACCAAGGAGCAGTTCGCAAATTCCCCCGATCTCAAGTCCGAACTCATGAACGCGATCATCGGTGCGCTTGAGGCGCACACCGCGATGAGCACGCAGGCGTTGGGCTCGGAAACCGTTCGGAGTGGAATCAGGGACGTGCTGCTCGGCCCAGCCGGGCTCTACGAAGCTCTGCGCGGGGATCAGGCCGAGTAGCGGGAGGCGGTTAAGGGGGTCAGAAGGCGGTTAAGGGGGTCAGGAGCCAAAAGGCTAAATCGGCTCCTGACCCCTTTCGGCGGAGCCGGCGGCGGAGCCGGGGTCACGGCGGAGCCGGGGTCCGGCTTTGTTATTTGTTTTTAGAAGGAGTCGGAGGACCCGGATCCACCCGGGCCGTTCCGGCCTGGCGTCCCGTCCGACCGGGCCCGCCCGCCTCCTTCGCTCCAGGCCGCCGACCGCCCGGCCCGCCGCCGGCCGCGACCCGACCGGCCTCACCCACCCGACCGCCGACCGCCGGGCCGGCGGGTCGGGCGGGGGCGCGGCGGGTGGTGCCGGCGCGGAAAGGTTCCAGGCACCTTGCTCCGGCCCCGGCGGGCGGTCGGCGTCGGGACGGGCGGACCGGACGGCGAGGGCGCGGAAAGGTCCCGGGCACCTTTCCTCCGACGGGCCCGCCACGGGCTTCGGTCCCCGTTGGGGAGATCCCTCGGCGAGCACCCGCGGCGCAGTGCGCCTCGAGGGCCGACTTGCCGCGGGCGGTAGCGGTTCGCGATACTATCTGGCATGGGGAGGCCAATCCATGCCGCTGCACGATTGGACGGACGAACGGGGCTGGGACAGCGTCCACCCGTTCTGGCTCGCGTATCTCGTCGAGTGGGTTCAGCCCCGCTTGCCGGAGGGGTACAAGGCGTTTCTCGGTGGCGTCCCCGCCCTGACGGTCGCATCGGGCAACGGTAAGCCCGATGTCGGCGTCCGGCGATGGGGGCCAGCACAGCCTGCTGAGGAGGTGGCCACCGATACCGCCGTCCTCGAACCGGATCTGGAAGCGAGCGTCGCCATCCGCCTCGATCCGCAACCAGCCGTCCATATCGACCTCCACGGCCAACTCATCGCGGCCATCGAGCTCGTCTCGCCGCGCAACAAGGACCGTGCCGACGCGAAAGAGACGTATTGCAGCCGCTATCTGGGTTATCTCCGTCTGGGCGTCCACCTGATGCTGGTTGACGTGCTGCCCCGACCGAAGGGCTTCTCGTTCTCGGATGCCATTACGACGAGCCTGGGCCTGGAACTGCCGCCGCTGCCGCCGCCCTTCGCCGCGACCTACCGCGTCGGAGAAATCGTGCCGGTGGGCGAGGACATGGGCAGCCTCGTGGGCCTGTGGCGGCGCCCGCTGCGGGTCGGTCAGCCACTGCCCGCGCTCCCGTTGCCGCTGAGCGTCTATCAGGCCGTCGTGATCGATCTGGAGGAGACATATCAGCGGGCGGCGAAGCGGGCGTACCTGGATTGAAGGGAAAGAAGGGGAATAGGCGGGGAAAACCGGTGTCGTTTCACCTTTTTCGCGATCCCATGGGCGCGGAGACGCGCCCTGCCCTGCTCCGAGCCCCGACCGTCGGCCGGGCGAGCGTCAGCCGCTCGACGCCGGCAGGAAGGCCGCCGGTGAGACGCCGAAGAGTCCGGCGAGCTTGATGACCTGTCCCTTGGTGAGCGACCGTGCGCCCGTAAGGACGGCCGAGATGGTGGACTGAGGAATCCGGCTCCTCCTGGCGAGTTCCGACTGCGTGAGACCGTTGGACCGCATCAGCTCGCGCAGGACGTCCGCCTCGGTGACGTCCGGGATGGAAACATGCGCGTCCTCGTAGGCCCTGATCAGGTCGGTCAAGACGTCCAGGTACTCCCGGGCCCCCGCGTCCCCGTCCTCCGCCAGTAACACGTTCATGACGTCAATCGCTTCATCCAGGTGGGCCTCGTCCCGGATGCGGATGAGCGGGAATCGCTTGACCAGCTCCAAGTAGCTGTCGGGCACCCTCCGCGCGGTCGTCTTGGCGGCCGCGGTAGGCCGGGGCCGCGTCGTGATCTTGCCTCTCATGACGGATCTCTCTCCCTTCCACCTACGCGGCGTCGCCCTCGCGAGGGGGATGTCTTCGAGGATGCCTTCTTCGGTGGGGGCTCGTGGCACCCGCACTCGTCGATCCAACGGTTCTTGTCGTACTCCTCGTGATCCATCACCTTCAACACATAAAGCCTGCCCGAAGCGTAGAAGACCCGGCCGATCAGCCGGAAGCGGTTGTTGCCCACGTCGAAGACGACGCAGTTGCCGACCTGATCGGCCGACCCGAAGGTCTGCTTGAGCGCCCCGAAGTTGGCCCAGTCAGCGTGTTCGGCCAGCTTGTACCAGGTCGCCAGGCCCCTCTCGCCGACCTCGGCATCCCCCCGCCGGGCCTCCCAAAACCGCCGCAGATGAGACTTGGCGATGACTCGCATGATGACCTTCGTCGCTGAAGCCGGTTCACCGTAACGATAATCGCAAATTGCGATAGGTCAATCCCGAGTCGAGTGACTTGCACCACCGACTCCGCCCAGACAGCAAGACCGGGGCCAAAACCGGGGGCTAAAACCGGGCAAACCGGGACACGGGCAAGACTGGGACAAATAGGCAAGACCGGGACATAGCGTATATCGACAACTGTCCGAGGCGTGCGTGATCCTCTGATCCGCTCCCCGGAGGGGGAAAACGGGGACATAGCGCTTTGTTGACAGTTGTCGGAGGCTCTCACCGGCCCGCCGGACCCCTCCGACCGGCCCGCCCGCATCCGCCGCACCGCCCCGCCGGCCGACCGGCCCGCCGCGGGCCGCGACCCGACCGGCCTCACCCACCCGACCGCCGACCGCCGGGCCGGCGGGTCGGGCGGGGGCGCGGCGGGTGGTGCCAGCGCGGAAAGGTTCCAGGCACCTTGCTCCGGCCCCGGCGGGGATCGGTCGCCCGGCCGACCCGGTCCGCCGGCCGGCTTCGTCACCTGGATGGTCCGGTCGGACCGACCGACGTCGGGTCCCGCATCGGGGCGACTCGACCGGGTCTCGGAGCACGGCCATGATCGGGGGACGGAGCGCGACACGTGGGAAACGCGGCTCGACGGTCCCGTTCTCGCGCGAACCGGCAGCGACGCCGCCCGAGCTGTGATTCGTGCCGCTGGCCCAGAGCCGAGGATCGTCGATCTGCGCTGTGACGGACCTGGCGCGGAGGACTCCCGACTTCGCGGCCGGGTTTACCCGGGCTTCCCATCCGTTCGACCCGGGTTCGATCCCTTCGCGTCGTCCTCGGATGCGGCAGACGTGTCCACGGCCAAGGGCTGCTGCAAACGGCGGCCTCCGCCCTTGCCCAGCACCTACCAAAACGCGGCTGCACCACCGGATGGATCGACGGCATCGTCACGGCTTCTCCCCCAGCCGCTGGCGCAGCCGGATGAACTTCTCGTGCAGCTCGCCGCCACCGAGCTCGGGGTGGAGGATGGCGGTGGCGTCGATGAGCTGGGCGGCTTGCTTGTACTGGCCGGTGTGGTAATAGGCCAGCGCCAGGGCATAGCGCGCGTCGAACCAGGCCATCGAGCCGACGCCGCTGTTCTTGAGCCGTAGCCGCTGGACGTCGATGTCCAGGGAATAGGCTTCCAGCCGGCTGTAGGTGTCGCCCAGGTCGCGGAGCAGCCGGTCGCTCGTCGGATCGGGCGTGCCCTTCCACGACGTGAGCGAACGGCGCGCCTCGCGGTCGTCGCCCACAAAGAGCAGGGCGCGCGTCATCCGCATCTTGAGCTCGGCCATCTCGCTCGTGGAGAACTTGTGGTCGAGGGTGAGGACAGAATCCAGCATGAGCTTGAGGACCAGCCCGAATCGCCGCTGGCGCAGATCGGTCGAGGCGATCGTGGCCCCCTGGTCGAGGAGCCGGATGGCGTCGAAGAGGTCGTCGCGATCGGAGGGGAGATCCCAGTCGGCGTGGGTCTGAGCCTCGCGTTCGGCCTCGAGGTAGCGGCCGAGCTCGACCATGGCGATCATGCGGAGCAGCCGGGCCCGGTAGAGGATTCCCGGCGTGACGGGGAGCCTGGCCACGCGGTCGCAGAGGTTCCGGGCGACCTCGGGACGCCCGGCGGTGGGGACGAGATGCAAGCGCGCGCGAGCCAGGAGGAGTCGGGCCGTGACGTCCTCGGATCGGGCCTGGTCGTTGCTCTCGATGAGGAACCTGTCGGCGGCGGCGAACGATTGAGCGAGGCCGCGGGGCTCGGGGTTGATGAGCTGGCGGTCGAGGTCGTCGCGGTCCATGGCGGCGATGGCCAGCCGCGCGTCGAGCCATCGGGGCGAGCCGGCCGGGATGGACACCCAGAGGCCGCGGGCCCTCCCTCGCACGGAGTCGGACGAGCCCGCCAGCTCGCCGAGCAGCCAGCGCGCCTCGCTCGTGGCCGGATCGGCGGGGAAGTCGCGGATCTGCCGCTCGAGGGACTCGGCATACGCGGCGATCGAGGCGCCGGGCTGGTGCGCGGCCACGGCGCGGCCGCGCGCGAGGGCGCGGAGCATCCCGGCGCGGGGCCGGATCGCGCCGGCGGCCGGGTCGTCGGCCACTCGCGACAGCGCGGCGTCGGCGTCGGCGAACTGCCCCGCCTGGAAGAAGAACGCCCCGGCACGCAGGCGATAACCGGCCGCCGCCGCGGCCTTGCCGGCCGTCTGGGAGATGTCCGCGGCGCGGGCCGATGCGCCGGCCGCCTTCGCCAGGTCCCCGGCCGCCTGGTAGGCATCGGCCAGCGCGTCCCAGGCATCCGGCGGCTCGCCGGCACCCGGCTCGACGCCCGCCCGCGCCACCTCCAGCAGCGCCAGCCGCGATTCCGCCGCCTGCCGCCCCTGGAAGGCGCGGATCTGCCGGAACAACTCGGCGTGGATGCGACGGGCCTCGTCACCCTCGGGAGCGCGGGCCAGTTCAGCCAGTCGGACGCGGACCCGCCACAGGCCCTTCACGGACGCATCCAGGTGCGAGCCGTCGATCGCCTGCATCGCCTCGGCGAACTGCTGCTGGTCGATCAGCAGCGGGACCCTGACCGCGAGGGTCTCCGCTTCCGGGGGAATGGGCTGCGCCTTGACGGCCTCATCCAGCTCCCGGCGGGTCTCGCCCGGCTTCCCGGAGCGGAGCCAGAGATCGGCCTTCAGCAGGTGCCAGTAGCCCGCCAGACCCTGGGCCGTCTCGGGCTGCTCCAGCAGGTCCATCGCCTCATTCTCGCGGCGACGCCGGTCATCCGAGCCGGCCGGCTCGAGCTCGGCCCGGTCTGCGATCGCCTGCGCCAGGCGGAACCGCAGGTTATCGCCCAGGGTCGTCCGATCGCCGATCGGCGAGAGAGCGCCAACCGCGCGATCGCGTCGTCGAGCAAGCCGATCGCCGACTCGCGGTGCTTCGGGTTCGCCGGCTCGAACTCCGCGGTCTGCATCCAGGTCTGCGCCTGGGCCCAGCGGAACACCGCCGCCTGGAACCGGAGCTGGCGATCGAGGGTCAGCTCCGGGTTGGCCCGCGTGAACTGATCGATGAGGTCGATCGCTTCACCCCGGCGCTGTCGCCGCTCTTCGGGGTCCGTCGCCGTCTGCGCCGCCCGGTCGAGCGTGCCGGCCATGTCCTGCGCCAGGCCCTCGCGCCGGATGAGGTTGATCGCTGGGTCCGCGAGTTGCGCGCGGACGTTCGCCAGGTGCTGCGCCAGCTCGGCGTCGGGGACGGGCATCGGCTGCCGCAGCGCCGCGACCATCGTGACGATCAGTATGGCCCAACCCATCGCCGACGGCCGCTCCACTGACCCTCATGAGATCAATCCACCCGGTTCTAGCTTACCAGGACGGGCACCTCCTCGGGTACGGGCTCCTTGCGCGCGGGTGGAAGAAGAGGGCCAGGAGCAGCGTGGCCAGCGCGCCCAGGGCCAGCGGCACGAGGAAGACCTTGTGATAGGCCGCCAGCATCGCGGCCGGCTCGGCGCCCTCGCCCGGCAACAGGGCGGTGGCCAGCTTGGCCGACAGGAAGTTGCTCGCCAGCGGCCCGAGGCCCAGGATCAGCAGGTTGAAGAGGCTCTGCGCGCTGGTGCGCACGTCCTTGGGGAAGTTCTCATCGACGAAGATGTAGACCGTGGCGAAGAAGAACGCGTAGGCGGCGCCATGCACCACGTTGCTGAGGATGACCAGCCAGAGCGTATCGCGCGTGCCGATGGAATAGATCCCGAAGCGGACCACGTGGCCCAGCAATCCGAGGATCATCGTCGTCCGCCAGCCGAGCCGCTTCAGCACCAGTCCGAGGCCGGCCATGGTGAGGATCTCCGCCACCTGGCCGATGCTCATGGCGGGCGCGATCCAGTTGTTCGGCAGCCCGATGCTGGGCAGGTACCGGCTCGTCCAGAAGAAATACTGGTAATGCACGAGCGAGTCGATGAAGGTCACGACGAACAGCACGAGGATCGCCGGGACCTTCAGGAGCTTGAAGGCTTCGGCGGGGGCGAACGACGTCGCCGACTTGGGCGGCGGCGTATGCGGCAGGGCCAGGCTGAAGGCGGCCAGGACCAGCGACGCGATCCCCGCGACCGTGAACGTGCTCGCGAGGGCCTCGCTCATCGCCGCACCCGTCTTCAAAGTCCCCAGCGCCTTGCCGAGCCAGGCGACGAAGCCGCCGGCCTGGTCCATCGACGGGACGCTGGCCCAATCGACCTGAATGAAGACGAACGGCCACGCGACGGCGATCCAGCCGATGGTCCCCCACACCCGGATGAAACCGAAATCCTTCTGGGCGTCCTTGATGTTGGCGAAGGCGATCGCGTTGGTCACCGACATCGTCGGTACGTAGAAGAAGCAATGGAGGAGCATCAAGCCGAAGAATGGCCAGAACTTCGTCTGGTAGGTCAATCCCAGCATGGCCACGCCGCCGACCAGATGACTGAAGGCCAGGAACTTCTCCTGAGCGAAATACCGGTCCACGAGCTGGCCGCCGAAGAACATCCCCGTGATCGACGCGATGGCGAACGCGTTGAAGACCCATCCCACCTGATCGGACGTGAATTTGAGGTAATCCGCGGTGTACAGGCCCAAGAGCGGCAGCCACGCGCCGTAGATCACATACTCGAGGAACATCATCACGGCGAGTTTGGTGCGGATCGCGGAGTTCATCGTGGGTGCTCGCGGGTCGAGGGAATCGGGGATCGTCCCGAGGGAGATCGCGGGTCAACGCGGCCGAAGGGCCGTCATCGAATCGACTTGGGAGAGAATTTACCGCCCGGCGCTGCGAGTTGCCATCGGTCTGTGCCGGCGTTTTCTTTCGAAGAGGGGACGAGCTAGAGCGCTTAACACTTGCGTTGCGTCCGCCCGAACCCCCCCTGACCCCCCCTTCGTAAGGGGGGGAAACCGAAAGAGGCCCGCTCCTCTTGATCCCCCCCTAACGAAGGGGGGGTCAGGGGGGGTCGAGACGACAGCCCGGCCTCGAGGCCGAACCACGTACGCCATCCATTCGTTAAGCGCTCTAGCCCATGACCAGCGGTCCCTCTGGCGGCCGATCGTCCCTCCGAGCATTGCATGTCGTGCTCTGGGACGGTCGCGACGGAAGATCGATGTATCAGGATTGGCGCCGGCACCCATAATGATGGGTGAAGCGGGCCCCGTCTGTTGTGGGGCCGATCTCCGGGAGTGGCGCGCCCATGCGGAAGGCTCTGGACGAAATCCGTCGCGTGTTCACCGAGGGGACCATGGTGGGCCTCTCGGACGGCCAGCTCCTGGAACGGTTCGCCGCCCGGGGCGACGGCGAGGCGTTCGCGCCGATCGTGGCACGTCACGGGGCGATGGTCCTATCGGTCTGTCGATCGACGCTCGGCGTCCGCGACGCCTCGGATGCCGAGGACGCGTTCCAGGCCACGTTCCTGGTGCTGGTCCGCCGGGCCGGCTCGTTCCCCTTGCATGGCTCGCTGGCGGGTTGGCTGTACCGGGTGGCGCGCCGGGTCGCGCGGCAGGCACGCGTGGAGGCATCGCGACGGCGGTCAAGAGAGCGCGTCGCGGCCATCCGGCGCGAGGACGGGCGCCCGAACGACCCCGACCGCGGTGAGTTGTGCCGCCTCGTCCATCAGGAACTGGCCCGCCTGCCAGAACGGTATCGGATGCCAATCCTGCTTTGTGACCTCCATGGGCTGACGCGCGACGAAGCGGCGATGGCCCTCGGCTGCCCGCCCGGCACGGTCGCGGGCCGGCTGGCCCGGGCCAGGGAGCGGCTCCGCGATCGGCTGGCCCGCCGCGGGGTATACCCGGCCATGACGTGGCCCGCGGCGATGGCGATCTCGAACGAAGACCTCTCGCGGCTCTTCCGGCGCGCGGCCCACGCCGCGGTCTCGGCCGCTCACGGGGAGGGAGTCGCAGGGACGGCCGCGGCGCTGCTGGCAGCGGGGTTCTCGCGCGGCCTGCTGGCGACCCGGCTCCCCGCGGCCCTGGTGCTCCTGATCGCGCTGGGGGCGGCGGGCGCGGCGATGGCCGTCCCCGGCTTCTGGACCGACGGAGGCCCCAGCGACGATCCTCCGCAAGCCCGCCCGGCCGAGACCGCGCTGGCCCCGCAGGCTCGAGCGGAGCCACCGGCGCCGATCGACCCCGACGACCCCGCCACCGCCGATGTCTTCGCCGGCAAGGTCGTCGATGCCGAGGGCAAGCCGCTCCACGGCGTGAAGGTCTACATCGTACCCCGGAGCGATTCGCCCCAAAGGAGCCCCGTCCCCACCGGCTCGGGGGTCGTTCGTGCGATCACCGCGGTGGGCGGCCGGTTCCGGTTCTCGGCGAAGGACCTCACGTTCACCGCGATCGACGGCCTGCCCGCGCCGGCCGGGCCTGCTTATGGCCGACGCCGCCGGCTACGGGCCGGACTGGGTGCCGACCTGGAGTCAGACCGGGGCGTCGTTCGTCCCCTACACGTACCCGGTCAAGGCGGCCGAGTGGACGCTGACTCTCCCCCGCGACGACGTGCCGATCCGGGGCCGGCTGCTCGGCCCCGACGGCCGCCCGCTCGCCGGCGCGATCGTCAGGCTGACGGGCCTCGACGTGCCGTGGAAGAGGGACCTGAGCGCCCACCTCGAGAAGGAAAAACGGAAGGCGGGCAAGCCGGATGTCATGTTCATGGATTACGACCGAAAGACCTCCACGCTCGGTGTGCTGCCCGGCGTCGCGACCGAGGCCGTCACCGACGCCGACGGCCGGTTCCGCCTCGAGGGTCTGGGGCGCGAGCGGCTGGCCCGGCTGAACATCCGGGGGCGCGGGGTCGCAGAGACGTCGATCGTCGCGATGACTCGCGAGGCCTCGGACGTCCACGTCCGGCCCTGGGGGGCGAAGGAGGACCTCGTGACCTACGGGGCCAGTTTCACGCTCGCGATGGAACGGGGCCGGACCGTGACGGGCGTGGTGCGCGACAAGGCGTCAGGCGCGCCGCTGGCGGATGCCTGGGTGGGCCCTGGGATCAGTGCGATCACCGCATTGGAGACGGGCCAGTATCCGCACGCCACGGACACGCAAGGCCGGTTCGCCCTCGACGGCCTCTCGGCCGATCGCTGGGAGCTCCAGTACGCAGAGATGGTGGCCGGCGAGCCCCGTTGGGACCGGGTTGTCCTGGCGGTGCCGAAACCGGGCCAGCCCTATTTCCTGGCCAGGGGCCGTGTGAACGACGCGGGCGAGGCCGTGGTGGATTGTCCGCGGGGCATCCCCTTCAGACTGACTCTCCGGGACGAGGCGGGCCGACCGGTCGAGGCCGAGGTCACCTATTCGGCGATCGCTCCGAATCCGTTCTTCGGTAAAGTGGTCGAATACGTCCAGGCCCAGGCGGGAACGCCCTTGTCGCGGGCCGCGCGTCAGGCCGACGGCTCCTACCTGGGCGTGGCGCTGCCGGGGCCGGGGGTCGTCGTGGCGGAGACGCCGCGGAAGGCCGGCTATCGCCCGGCGCACGTGGACCCCAAGGCGTTCTTCGCGCCGGGCAAGGTGGACGGGACGCCGCAGGAGGTGTACACCGTCTACGGCACCCACGACATGCTCTCGGTCGCCACCTTTGTCGGCGGTGCGGGACTCTACCAGGGCGACTACGCCGCGATCGTGCTCGTCAACCCGGCGGAGGGCGCAGGGCCGCTGCAACTCGCGGCGACGGTCGTGCGCGACAAGCCCCGGCAGGTCACCCTGCTCGATCCCGAGGGCCGGCGCGTCGTCGGCGCGAAGACGACCGGGCTGACGTCCCACCCCTGGGACCACGAGCGGGCGCTGTGCGCGGCGACGTTCCCGATCGTGGGGCTCCACCCCGACCGGGCCCGGCGGATCACCTTCGTGAAGGAGGACCGCAAGCTGATCGGCTTCCTGATGGCCCGCGGCGACGGCGATGCGCCGTACACCGTGCGGATGCGGCCCTGGGGGGCCGTCACCGGCCGGGTCGTGGACGAGCAGGGCCGACCGCAGCCGGGGGCCTCGCTCGCGGCGGACACAATGCATGAGTTCGCCGCCCACGACGACCCTGGGTTGGGGATCTTCCCCGGAGTCCAAACCGATGCGCTGGGCCGATTCCGCGTCGAACGGATCGTACCGGGCCAGTCGTACGGCGCCACCCTGTACCTGGGCATCGGCCGCCCCAGCGGGCCGGCCTTCGAGCGCCTGAAGGTCGCCCCGGGAAAGGTCCGCGACCTGGGCGACGTGCGGCTCGGCAAGCCGATCGATGCCGAGCCCTAGCCGATCGGACCCGACGGGCGACTTCCCCCGTGTAGGGACAGCATGATCGGGCCACGGCCCCGTTCGATCGCGAGGCCGGTCCGGAGGATCAAGCCACCCACCAGGCGGCCCAATGACAACCCGGCGAAGGGCCCGCCGGCAGTAAAGCGGCGGCTCGTTCAGGCCGACGCACGGCGGGTGTTGGTGGTCAACAGGCCGGTGATCGTGCTCGGGTGATTCTCGGGTCAAATCGCAGGTGGTCGTTCGGGTCGACCGACGCCGGTCTTTCGAGAGCGAGTCGGACCGACGCCGCTGTTGCCCGACCGGGAGCGCCGTGAAGGACGACGCCAATCACTGTGCACCTCTTCCGCTCAGCGCCCTCTCCATCTCGGACATGAGTTCGGCGACGAGCGCCGCAGCCGGTAGCGACCGGGCCAGTGGGGCGCCCTGGCCCGCCCACTGGGCCCCGTAGCCGGACTCACCCGCGGCCCTCGCGGCGGCGTGCAGCGCCTTCCCGGCGTCGTAAGCGATCGGGTAGGACGGGATCGTCCAGGCGTCCACCCCGTCACCCAGCTCGGTGAATCGGTTCGCGAGGCAACGTGCCGGCCGGCCCGAGATCGCCGATGTCATGACGGTGTGCAGCGACGACGGGCCGAGCAAGGCGGCCCGGAACCCCTCGTCGGCCGACGATTCGGGGCACGCGATGAACGCGGTGCCGAGCTGGGCGGCGCTCGCGCCGAGCGTGAGGCAGGCCGCGATCCCCGCCCCGTCCATGATCCCCCCGGCCGCAATCACGGGGATGTCCAGGCCCGTCACGAGCAGGCGGGTCAGCGCGAGCGTCCCCAGCCGGTCGTCCGGCAGGTCGGGGTCGAAGACCCCGCGGTGCCCGCCCGCCTCGTAACCCTGCGCCACCACGCCATCGATTCCCGCGGAGGCGATGGCCCGCCCTTCCTCCGGATTGGTGGCCGTCCCGAGCAGGACGATCCCGGCGGTGTAGAGGGCGGCGATGCACTCCCGCGACGGCAGCCCGAAATGGAAGCTCACGATCTCCGGCCGCTCTTCCAGGAACACAGCGAGCATGGCATCGTCCTCGACGAAGCTCCGATAGATCTCTCGGAGCTGCCGGGGCGGCTGCGCGCCGTAACGGACAAAGACGGGTGCCAGCCGGTCCAGCCAGGCGGCCTCCCGGTCGGCATCGGCGACCGCGGGTCTGTGGCAGAACACATTGACGTTGAATGGGCGTCCGGTCGCGACGCGAACCTCGCGGATCATCTCGCGTGCCGCTTCGGCCGATGCCGCGCCGACACCGATCGAGCCCAGGCCGCCCGCGTTTGACACCGCCGCGGCCAGTGCGGGGGTGGAGACGCCCGCCATGGGGGCCTGGATGACGGGCAACTCGATGCCGAGTCTTTCGAGCAAAGCGTTCATGGGGGTGGATCTCCTGGGCGTGCCGCCGGCCGGATGCCTTCCGACAGCACGAAAGAAGCGGGCGTTTCACGGGATGAACTCGATTGTCATCCCCGCTGATGAGGCGCCCGGGCCCGGTACGCCGCGACCTCTGCGTGGTTCCCGCAGACCGCATTGATGCGTGGTGCCATTCCATTCACGGTGTGCGGCCCGGGGGACGGTGGGTGAGCGCATACGCGTACCAGCGGACGTAGTGCGGCAGCCAGGCGCCGAGGCGGAAGCGGGACTGGCCGGCGGAACGGTCACGCCACGTGGACGGTACCTCGGTCACGCGACGGCCGGCCGCGTAGGCCTTGGCGGTGATCTCGAGCGAGTAGGCGAATCCCCCCCGGCTCTCGATCGGGATGCTCGCGAGCACGCTGCGGCGGTACGCCCGGAAGGCGTTGGTGGCGTCGTGCGTCGGCCAGCCCGCCAGCCAGTGAAGGCTCAGTCCCGCGGCCCGGGACATCCATCGCTTGAGCCGCGGCCCCCCCAACTGGCGACCCCCGTGCATGTAGCGCAATGCGCAGACGATGTCGTAGCCGCCGTCGCGGATCAGTTCGACCATCCCGGGGACGATCGAGACGTCGTCGGAGAGGTCGGCCATTGTCACCACGACGACGTCGGCCGTCGCCGCGGCGAAGCCAGCTCGCACGGCGTTGACGACGCCGCGGCCCAGTTCGTTCTTGACGGCGAGCACACCGGGGTACGCCGGCGCCATCGCGGCGAGCGCGGGCAGCGTGTCATCCTCGTCGAAGTCGTAGACGACCAGCACCCGCTTCGAGAGCGGGACCTTCTCGTAGATCTCGGCCAGGGCCCGGCCGATGTTCGGGCCCTCGTTGTACACGGGCATGACGAAATCGACCTCGGCGGTCGCGCCCGGCCGCGGCTCCGGCCCCTCGTTCATCAAATCCCCCCGGTCTCAATCTGCGTCCGGACCCACGGGATGATCTCGTCGAGCGCCTCGTCCAGCCCCGTCGTCGCCTCAAACCCAAGCAAGGCCTTCGTCTTCTCCACCGAAGGCGATCGCCTCTGGACATCGTAAGGGTAGGGGGCATCGGAGACGTACCGGAAGGGGCTGTCGCCGCGGATCTTCTTCCAGATCAGCCCGGCGAGTTCGAGCACGGTCGTCGGCTGCGCGGTCGAACAGGTTGAAGTCCTCGTTCAGGGCCGAGGGCGATTCCACCGCCAGGCGGATGCCCCGGGCGATGTCGCCGCCGTACGTATAGTGGCGGACCTGACGGCCGTCGCCCAGCAGGTGGAGCGGGTCCTGTCCCTTGAGCACCTTCTGGACCAGGTCGGGGACGACGTGGCTCATCGCCAGCCGGACATTCCCCGAGAGCACCTCGTGATCCGATCGCGCGCGCTTCTCGCCGATCCCGACGCAGTTGAAGGGCCGGACGATCGTGAAGGGGAGACCGTATTGCTCGCGCGCGCCTGGGCGAAGTACTCGGTCGCCAGCTTCTGGAAGCCGTAGGTCGATCGCGGCGGCGGGCATCGCCGCTCCTCGCCCTCTGGGGTCGGGTAGACGTCGGCGGATTCGTAGACCATCGACGACGAGACGACGGTGATCTTGTGGAGCCGGCCGTCGCGGTGCGCGGCGATGGCGGCGTCGAAAGCGGCGGCGGTGATCCGCTCGTTCTCGGCCAGGAGGTCGTAGGCCCGCGCGTGGAAGAGCGAGATCCCGCCGATGATCGCGGCGCCGGCGACGAACTGGTCGCAGCCCACGAGCAGGTCGCGGACGAGACCCGGGTCCTTCGCGTCGCCGACGACGGCGCGGTAGCCGGGGTGGGCGTCGAACGACCGCTCGACGGGCCCGTACTTCGAGAAGTTGTCGAGCCCGACCACCTCGTGTCCGGCCCGCAGCAGCTCCTCGATCAGGTACCCGGCGATGAACCCGGCCGAGCCGGTGACGAGGATCTTCACGCCAGCGACGCCCCTTTCCCGAAGAAATCCCAGACGTCGATGACCGGCTTGCCCTCGGGGACCCGCAGGGACCGATACGCGCGGTGCGGCGCGGCGATGATCAGCAGGTCGGACCGCTCGATCACCTCGTCCAGGGGCGACAGCGAGGGATCCTTGACGTACGGGTCGGTGCAGAGCACTCCCGCCGACTCGTACTCGAGGATCTTGCGCAGCTTGTACGAGAGCGACTCCCTCGGGTCGTCGCTCTCGGCCTTGAAGGCCATGCCGAGCACGCCCGTCCGCATCCGGGCGAGCGGGTGGCGCGCCTTGAGATGGCGGACGATGAAGTTGGGGAGGCCCTCGTTGATCAGCATCGCCGCGTGGCCGAGCAGGAAGTTATTGTTGTTGGCCGCGGCGAGCTGCATCGTGTCCTTGAACAGGCATGGGCCGGCGGCGAACCCGCTCCGGGGGATGCCGGCCATCCGCGGATAGTCCCGCGTCATCGCGTCGAAGACCCGGTGGAAGTCAACGCCGGCATCGGTCGCCATCATGAAGAGCTGGTTGGCCGTGGCGAACTGGATGTAACGCCAGACGTTGGTGAAGATCTTGGCCAGCTCCGCCTCCTTGGGCGGGAGCCGGAGGATCGTCGGCGCCACCCGGGCGAAGAGGGCGGCGGCCATCTCCTCGGCCCGCGGGTCGCAGCCGGCGACGATCTGCGGCAGCATGCCGATCTCTTCCAGGCTGTGCCCCTCGGCGACCCGCTCGGGGCAGAAGGCGATCCCGACGTCGAGCCCCAGCGACTTCAGCAGGTCGTGCATCTTCTCCGTCGCACCCGGGTAGACCGTGCTGCGCAGGATCACGCACTGCCCATCGACCAGGTGCGGCCGGATCCCCAGGAAGAAACGGCGCATCCTGAGGAAGGTCGGGTTGAGATGCTCGTCGACCGGGGTGCCGATCACGACCACGACATGCTGGGCCTCGCTCACGACCGCCGGGTCGGTGGTCACCCGCAACGAGCGCCCGATCACCTCGCGGAGGATGGGCTCGGCGCCCGCCTCCAGGAACGGCATCCGGCCGTCGCGCAGGGTCGCCACGGCCTCCTCATCGATATCGGAGATGACGACGCGCAGCCCGGCCCTCGCGAACGCCAGGGAGAGCGGCAGGCCGACGTGCCCGCAGCCGCCGACCACGCAGACATCGGACCGGAAATCGCCCACGGGAGGTTCGCCCCTGTTTCTCCATCCAGGCCGCCTCGCCCCCTTCAGAGCACCAGGAGCGTCAGGCCCGTGATGGTGAACTCGCAAGCTTGATTATCGGGCTGGATCCAGAACTCCTTGACCTCGTCCGCGATCCAGATCATCGTAACCTGATCCCGGCCGGTGGGCAGCGCCCAGTTGGAGTAAGCCTGCCCGGCCCCGGGGCGGGCGCCCGCGACCGACGACCAGGTGATCCGGAACCGCGCCGGCGTCCCCGTGGCGTTGGCATGCGAGTATTCCAGCCGGATCCCAGCGATCTGGCGTGCCTCGGAGAGGACGTAGTGCAATTGGGCATCGACCCCGGTGACGCGCACCTTGCCGTCCTCCCAGCGCGCCAGGCGGAGGTCGGCCGGTTTGCCGGGGATGGCGACAGCGCGAAAGGGAGGGTCGGAGCGGATCGCGGCGAAGATACCGACCCGGGCGTCGCGCAGGACCGTCAACTCGCGGGCGACCTGGTCCTGCGACGGCGACAGGAACGGCGTGTGCCGGCGGACGAGCCGGTGGAGAGGGAGGCCGTCGCGGACGTCGCGCAGGAACTGCTCGGCCCGCGCCTCCTGCTGGCCCCCGGCCTCGATGCCGGCCCGCGTCTCGGGCCAGAGCAGGACGAGGTTCAGCGAGAACAAGGACGTCAGCACCACCCTCCGGACCGCCGGGGAGGAGTACAGGTCCCAGGCGAAGAAGGCGGCGAGCCAGAGCGGCGCGACCAGCGTGGCGTATCGTGGCTCCAGGCCGGCGACTTCGCCCGACCCCGCCCGACCCCATCCCAGCCCGAGGACCAGCGAGCCCATCGCGGCGAAGGCGCAGAGCAGCCCCAGCGCCCGGGGGAGGCCTTCGGCCGGGCCGACCAGACCGGCCCGAGCCGCGACCAGCGCGCTGGACCCGATCAGCACCAGCGCGCCGAGCCCCGCCACGAGCCAGGCCTCGGCAGCCGCGACCCCGAACATCAGGGCGAGGACCTGCAGCGCCGTCCTCGCTGCGGCGGCGAGCCCCGTCGCCGCCGGGTGGTGCGAGGCGCCGTGGTAGCCGGAGAAATAGAGCGCCGTGAGCGCCAGCCCGGGGATCGCCGCCGTCAGAGAGACCAGCGCCGCGCGGGGCCGTCGCGACCCCCAGGAGCCGGCCGAGCCGGCGAGCAGCCAGGCGGCCAGGGCGGGGACCAGGGCCACCCCGTTCGCTCCGCAGAGAGCCAGCGCGGCCAGGCCGAACCCCACCATCGCCGAGCGCGCCGGCCCCGGCCAGCCCGGCCGCGCGACGATCAGCAGGATGATCCCCCCGGCGACCACCGTCGCGAGCACGAACTGGACCTGCCAGCTCCACAACAGGTTGGAGTGGTGCGAGAGATTCAGCAGCAACAGGGGGAGCAGCCCGTCGTAGACCCGCGCACCTCCGACCCGGCGGCCTGCCAGCGCCAGTGCTCCCGCCGCCAACGCCGCCAACGCCGCGAAGTTGAAGACCATCCCCGCGCGAAAGTCATTACCACCGACCCGGTAGAGGCCCACCAGAAGCAGCTTCGGCAAGGGGACCCGGTGCTCGTTGTGCAGCGACCACAGCCATTCGAGCGTCACTCGGCGCCCGGCCAGGGCGATGTTGACCACGTCGAAGTCGTCCCAAATCGGTAGATCCGCACCGAACCGCCAGATGAAGGCACCGGCCCCCGCTGTCAGGGCCGCCCACAGGCCCCAGACGAATGCCGAAGACCCTGGCTCGGATTCCGATGCTTGCGACATGCGGCCATGGTCCCTCACCGACCCTCGGCAGCCCCCCGCGACCACCGACGCCGGCCTGACGGATCGGGCCGGGAGCTTCCAGGGTACCGGGCGCCTCCCGGCACGACAACCGGGCCGTCCGGTCACGCCGCCGTCCGGGATCAAGGCGCGAGCTCGGCACTTCAATATCGAATCTCATTCGAGGTGGTCCCGGTCCGCCGGGGCGAAAAACCGGCCGGGCCGCCGGATTCCCGCCGGTGCGGCCTTCAGGAGCAGCCAGGTCGCCGCGATCATCCCTCCCACCGATGCGACGATCCCGAGCGTGCCGACGGTCCCTCGCCCCAGTTTCGCCATGAGGACACCGACCTGACTCGCCGCCGCCGCCAGGAAGAAATACCGCTCCGAGTCTCGGTACTTCGCCGCGAACTCATCCTCCAGGCTCCTCTGCAACGCGCGAGCCAGGACGATGCCCGGCGGAATGCTGACGACGAAAGCGCCGGCGAGGACGATCGGGACGGCAAAGCCCGGGAATCGGCCCACCAAGAAAGTGACGAACGGGCTCCCCGCCAGGACGAACAGGACGGCAAGCCTCACGAGGACCAGGATGGATCGAACGCTCATCTCACCGGACCGATCAGGAGGACGTGTCAGCAGGATCCCGAGCAGGACCTGGCCGGCCGTGCCGGGCCAACAGGTTGCTCCCATGGGGATCAACGGACGGAGGACAGGAAGATTCGCGCAGCATCCATCGCGGATGGGGAGGCCGGTGAACGGGCGGGACCGATGGCCGATGAGTGGCGGGCTTTCTCCCCAAGGCCCCGGAACGGGCCCGTGTTGGAGACGCGGTGGTTTCCGGAGAGCTGCCGAGCGACAAGATTCGGGCCGCGGCCAGTCGGGCTCGATGACGATCCAGGGGCCGGCGGCAGCGGTCCGGTACCGGCGAGCCATGGCAACGGGGGTGGAAGGGCGCCGGAACCCGACAATCGGAATCGAGTCCGTCGTGCCGATCGATCGTGGACGGGGACCGACCGGGCCGAGCCGGCGGATCCGGGGATCGCGACGATCAACGGAACGACTCCAGCGCCGCCCGCTGGTCGCGATCGATGCTGAAGAGTCGATCGAGGTTGGCGGTGCGGAAGACCTGCTGGATGACGGGGGACATCTCACAGAGCCGGAGTTTGCCGCCGGAGGTCGCGACCCGGCGCTGGAGCAGGATCAACTTGCTGAGCAGGGTGCTCGAGACCAGGTTGATGTCGGTGAAATCGAGGACCAGCCGGATCGGGCTGCCGTCGTTGGGCAGCGCGGCCAGGATCTGGTCGGCGACCTCTCGGACCGTGCGCTCGTCGAAGAGCTGGCGGTCGGTGAACCGGATCACCTGGACTCCGTCCACCTCGTTCACCTGAATCCTGGGAGTGACGGCCATCGTTCTGTCCCCAGCGGAAGATCCGCCTGTGCGCCGGGCTGTCGAGGGATTCCGCTACTTTCCCGGCGACGGAAGAGATCGGGTGCCGGGCGACCGGGCCCGTCCGCCGCCATGGAGCGCAATCATCATCGCGATACGTGCCTCGATCAAGCGGAAAGCCCCCGAAATCGTCGGGTCCGCGGCGAGCCGGTTCGCGGATTCCGTCCGGCGTGTGGACTTCGGGACGCAGGGACCCGCCCGCGTGGCTCATGTCGAGCCGGGCTCGGACGTACGCCGCCGGAGCCGCGACAGTCCCGGAAGCGGTGCCGCCGGACGCGAGGCGGGCCGGGGCGATTCCCTCTCGCCGGAATCGGCGCCGGGACGTTCGCGAATCGCGCGGAGGGCCGCGTCGCGGTCGGATTCGAATCCGAAGAGCGACTCCAACTTGCTGGCCCGGAACACCTCGGCGACCGTGGGGTCCACGTTGCAGAAGACGATCCGACCGCCATGCTGGCGGACGATCCGGTGCAAGGCGACGAAATTCCCCAGTGCGGCCGAGCCGGCGAAGCCCACCCCGCTGAGGTCCACCACCAGCTCGGGCCGCCCCGGTCCCTGGAGATGCACCTCGTAGTGTTTGCGGAGATCCAGGACCGGGGCGGGATCGAGCCGCAGGCAGTCCCAGAACTCCGCGACCATGATCCCGTCCATGTTGTGGATCTGAACCGAAGGCTTGAGCATCGATGTCCTGCCGCCGGGTATCCGGTACGGTGGGTGACGTGTTGAGATCGCCCGGCCGCACGAGACCAGGCCGTTTCCTGCCGCCGATCGAGAATACGTACGAATTCATTCGTCGGTTCGGGCAGCCAGCGGACGGCAGGACCACCCGCCTCGGGCGTTCCGGTCGGATTCCGGTCTCGCGGTGCTACCGTGGCGGAGGCTAGGACGTTGCCGCCGGGAGAAGGCGGACGCCCGGACGCGCTCTGAGATTTATCCTAACAAAACCGACCGGACCGGGGCCAGCCGAACGTCCCCGGTTCGCCCTCCGCGCTCAGGGCGGGAGTCCGGTACAATCCTTGCAACCGGCCAGTCGACGGCCCGCCGCACGCAATCGGCCGTCACCGCAAGTTCTCCCGCGTCCGATCCTGAAGGTAGGACCCCGACGCGGGGACGATGTCGGATCGCGTCCCGGTCGGTCCGCTTGGAGTGGAACCCGATGAGTCGGCTCTTGATGGTCTCGGTCGCCTGGTCGTGCCTCTCGATCACCACCGGATCCGCCTGCCTGGCCCAATCCGACTGGCTGACCGCGGCCTTTCCCGAACGCGCCTACGACTTCGGCACGGTCGCGCGCGGCTCGCAGATCCGCCATGCGTTCCCCATCGTGAACACCACCAACCAGGACATCCGGATCGCCGACTGGCGGACCAAGTGTGGATGCACGGACGTGAAGGTCGGGCGCGGGTGATCCCGCCCGGCACGCAGACCACCGTCGAGGCCACGATCAACACCACCAACTTCCAGGGGTACAAGCCCTCCGGGCTGACGCTGATCCTCGACCGGCCGGTCTTCGTCGAGGTCAACCTCAACCTCACCTGCTTCATCCGGGGCGACATCGTCATGAACCCCGGGCAGGCCGACTTCGGCACTTTGCGGCGCTCGGCGACCAAGCTCCCATCCACCTCGCTGACCCTGACCTACGCCGGCGGCCGGCCCGACTGGGACATCGTCCAGATGAAGACCCAGACCGACAAGATCAAGGCCGTGGCCAAGGAGGTCAGCCGGACCGCCGACGGCCAGATCCACTGGCAGATCACGACAACGCTCCAGCCCAACGCCCCCAACGGCTACTTCAAGGACCAGATCACGCTGATCACCAACGACTCGCCCGCCCAGACGATCCCGATCTCGGTCGTGGGCAATATTCAGAGTGCCGTCTCGGTCACGCCGTCGATCATCAACCTCGGCCGGATCCCGCCCGGCCAGACGATCACGCGGGCCAACGTCGTGCATGTTCGCTCGGGTGCGCCGTTCTCGCTGGCCAAGGTCTCCGCGACCTCGCCCGCGCTCGAGGCCGACGAGGTCAAGCCCGGCGCCGCGGCGGATCACATCCTCACCCTGAGACTCAAGGCGCCCGAGGAACCCGGGCCGTTCCACGCGATCCTCAAGGTCGAGACCGACGTGAAGGAAGAACCGGTGGCCCAGCTCAAGGTCTTCGCCACCGTCGCGCCGCAGTGAGCCGTATTCGTTCCGAGCCCGCCCGGTTCCCGCGCAGCCGCCGGACCCAGCCCACGGGCACCGCGACCAGGGCCGGCCGGGACGAGCCGGCCGGCTCGAAAACGCGCGCCCTTCCATCCAGGCCGAACACTCGACGAAATCGGCCCGGTCGTGACTAGACCATTCGTAACCCTATTGAAGGTGCGTGAACCAACATCCCGTTGGCTGCATTGATGCGTCGTCGCGATGGCCCGAGCGAAGACACACAGCCGGCTTGAAGACGATTCCCGTCGCCCGATCATCCTCCGCCTTGTTGACCCCACGGGGAAGAAACCCGATAACCAGGTCTGAGATCCCCCAACATGCACGCATACTTCCACGAGCGAGGCACGCCATGAGTCGCACAGTCGCGGGTTTCAGGCGGTGGAGCCGTTTCGGCGCGGGTTGGATCGTGGAATGGCGACCCCGGCGGGGGGATCGGCACCGGCTTCGGCCGGGATTGATGGAGCTGGAGGCACGGCGGCTGCTCGCGACGTTCACCGTCACCAGCACGGCCGACGACGGCAGCGCCGGCACCTTGCGGTCGGTGATCGCCGAGGCCACCGCGACCCTGGGCGCCAATACGATCGTCTTCGATGCCACGGTCTTCAGCACGCCGCGGACGATCGCGCTGGGTGGGAGCCAGCTCGAGCTGAGCAACACCGGTGGGCTGCAGACGATTACCGGCCCGGCGGCGGGCGTGACGGTGAACGCCGGCGGCCAGAGCCGGGTCTTCCAGGTCAACAAGGGGGTGACGGCGTCGATCTCGGGCCTGACCATAACCGGGGGCTCGACAACCAGTGGCGGTGGCGGCCTGTTGAATGACGGCACGGTGTACCTGACCGATTGCGCAGTCAGCAGCAACAAGGACCAGTATTCGGGCGGCGGCCTGTGGAATGGCGGCACGGCGACCCTGACCAACTGCACGATCAGCGGCAACTCCGCCGCCGACGCCGGCGGCCTGTACAATAAGGGCACGGTGACATTGACCGACTGCCCGGTCCGCGGCAACGACGCCCTAGACGGATATGGCGGCGGCCTGAGGAATCTCAGAGGTACGATGAGCCTATCCGGTTGCACGGTTAGCGGAAACGTGGCCGGGGGATTCGACACCGGCGGCGGCGGCGGCCTGGAGAATTACGAGGGCGCGCTGAGCCTGACCGATTGCACGCTCAGCAGCAACTTCGTTGGGTACAACGAATCGGGCGGCGGCCTGGAGAACGCCTCCGGCACGGCAGTCCTGACCGATTGCACGATCCTGAACAACTCCTCCGAAGGCGCCGGCGGCGGCCTGTCGAATGGCGGCACGGCGAACCTGACCAACTGCACGGTCAGCGGCAACTCAAGTTGCGGCCTGTGGAATGGCGGCACGGCGAACCTGACCAACTGCACGGTCAGCGGCAACTCAAGCGGCGGCCTATTGAATGGCGGCACGGCGACCCTGACCAACTGCACGATCAGCGGCAACTCCAGGGCCAGCGGCGGCGGCCTGGACAATTACCACACGGCGACCCTGACCAACTGCACCGTCAGCGGCAACTCCGCCACAAATGGCGGCGCCCTGTACAATAACGCCACGATGTATCTGACCGCATGCACGGTCAGCGGCAACAGCGCCAGCACCGGCGGCGGCCTGGACAATGACGGCACGGCGACCCTGACCAACACGATCGTCGCCGGCAACACCCTCCCGAATTCATTGATCGCCAGCGACATCAGTGGTACGAAGAGCGTCTCGGGCAGCTATAACCTGCTCGGCACGGGCGGCCAGGGCGGGCTGACCAACGGGGTCAACGGCAACATCTTCTTGCCCAACCTGAGCACCCTGGGCCTGGCCCCACTGGGATTCTACGGCGGCCCGACCCAGACGATGGCCCTCCTCCCGAACAGCGCTGCCATCGGCAAGGGCACGGGCGTCAGCGGCGTCACGACCGACCAGCGTGGCGAGCCGCTCGACGTACCTACGCCCGACATCGGGGCCTTCCAGGCTACGAACGGTGCGACCATGCTGGTGGTCAATACCACGGCCGACGGAACCGGCTCGTCCGCGAGCGGGGAGTTGAGCCTGCGCCAGGCCATCAACCTGGCCAATGTGCAGGATGTCGCCGAGACGATCACGTTCGACTCGACCGTGTTCGCCACCGCGCAGACGATCACGCTGACGCAGGGCCCGCTCGAGCTGAGCGACAGCGGCGGGACGCTGACGATCACCGGCCCGAAAGCAGGGTTGATCGTGAACGCCGGGGGCACTAGCGGCGTGTTCACCGTCGATTCCGGTGTGACCGCGGCGATCTCGGGACTCACCATCACCGGCGGCTCGACCGGCCTCGACGGCGGCGGGCTGTATAACAAGGGAAACACGACGCTCACCGACTGCACCATCTCCGGGAACTCGGCGAAGAATGACGGCGGCGGGATAGGCGGCGACGGCTCGACGACGCTCATCAACTGCACCATCAGCGGCAACTCGGCCAACGACGGCGGCGGCCTCGCGATCGGCGGCACGGCGAGCCTGACCGGCTGCACCATCAGCGGCAACTCCGTCAGCGGGAACGGCGGCGGCCTGTACAACAAAGGGACGGCGACCCTGCAGGATACGATCGTCGCAGGCAATACCGGGAGCGGCGGCTCCGCCAGCGACATCGACGGCAGCGTCGCGACCTCCAGCTCCTACAACCTGACCGGCACGGGCGGCTCGGGCGGGCTGAGCCCGTCTAACCACAACCTGCTCGCCGTCGCCGATCCGGGGCTCTCCCCGCTGGGCGAGTACGGCGGACCGACCGAAACCATGGCGCTGTTGCCCGGCAGCGCCGCCATCGGCGCCGGCACGGCCGCTAGCGGTCTTACCGCCGACCAGCGGGGTGCCCCCCGACCGACGTCCGGCGCCATCGACATCGGTGCTTTCCAGGACCAGGGCTACACAGTGGCCGTTTCGTCGGGGAGCGGTCAAAGCACGATGGTCGGCCAGGCCTTCGGTTCTCCGATCGTGGCCGAGCTGATCGAGAAATTCGCCGGCGCGCCGCTGCCGGGGGTGACGATCGATTTCGGCGCACCGTCATCGGGGGCCGGCGCGACGCTCAGTGCCGATTCGGCAGTCAGCAACGCCATCGGCCTGGCGAGCGTCACGGCCACGGCCAACGCGACCGCCGGCAAGTACGTCGTGACCGCCTCGGCGACCGGGGTGGCGTCTTCGGCTTCGTTCAACCTGACCAACCAGATCCAGCCGGCCTTCTCGGGGCTGAACAACCAGACGGTCACGTATGGGAGCACGGTGACGCTCACCGGCACGCTCGCGGCCGGTTCGCAGGTCCCGCAGGCGGGAGAAACCGTTGCCATCAC
Source organism: uncultured Planctomycetota bacterium (assembly GCA_963815795.1). GTDB lineage: Bacteria > Planctomycetota > Planctomycetia > Isosphaerales > Isosphaeraceae > JAKAUH01. The sequence continues at coordinate 2,426,997 of CAWFIC010000019.1, forward strand.
ACTCGCCGGCGTCATGCGCACGGCCACGATCGGGTCTGACGGGTCGTTCTCGGTCCAGTTCAGCCATACGGACGTGGCACTGAACGCGCGATTGCTGGCGTACAACGTCGCCTACGCCTACGCGGGTGACGGTGTTTTCCTCGCAGCCGCCGGTTCGAGCCAGTTGACGGTCAACCCGGCGCCTTTGACGATCACGGCGGTCAGCGTCAGCAAGGTCTATGGCGGGGCGCTGCCGGCCTTGACGGCGAGCTACAGCGGCTTCGTCGCCGGCGACACCGCCGCCAGTCTCACCACCCCGCCAACGCTGTCGACCAGCGCCACCGCCTCCAGCCCGGTCGTGTCCGGAGGTTACCCGATCACGGCCTCGGGCGCCGTCGATCCCAACTACGCGTTCACCTACGTGCCCGGGACGCTCACGATCACGCCCGCCAAGCTGACCATCACCCCCGTGGAGGTCTCCAAGGTCTATGGCGCGGCGCTGCCGGCCTTGACGGCGAGCTACAGCGGGTTCGTCAATGGCGACACAGCCGCCAGCCTCTCCACACCGCCCTCGCTGTCGACGACAGCCACCGCCTCCAGCCCGGTGGTGACCGGCGGTTACCAGATCTCGGCCGCTGGCGCCGCCGATCCCAACTACACGTTCACCTACGCGACGGGGACGGTGACGGTGACCCCCGCGCCGCTGACCATCACCGCCGCCGACCTCTCGAAGCTGTACGGCGCCGCACTGCCCACTCTGACGCTGAGCTACAGCGGGTTCGTCAACGGCGACACGGCCGCCAGCCTCTCCACGCCGCCTTCGTTGTCGACGACCGCTACCGCCTCCAGCCCGGTGGTGACCGGCGGTTACCCGATCATGGCCTCGGGCGCCGTCGATCCCAACTACACGTTCACCGACGTGTCGGGCACGCTGACTGTCAACCCTGTCCCGCTGACCGTCACCGCGAAGGACGCGACGAAGGTCTACGGCGCGGCGCTGCCGGCCTTCACGGCAACCTACAGCGGGTTCGTGAACGGGGACACCGCCGCCAGCCTCACCACGGCGCCGTCGTTCTCGACGAAGGCCACCGCCGCCAGCCCGGTCTTGTCGGGCGGTTATGCGATCGCGCCGTCCGGCGCCGTCGATCCCAACTACACGTTCGCCTATGCAACCGGGACGCTGACGATCACTCGCGCCCCGCTGACCATCGCCGCCGCCGACCTCTCCAAGGTCTACGGTGCGGCCCTTCCGACCTTGACGGCGAGCTACAGCGGCTTCGTCGCCGGCGATACGGCCGCCAGCCTCACGACGGCGCCTTCGCTGTCGACGACGGCCACGGCGTCGAGCCCGGTCGTGTCGGGCGGTTATGCGATCGCGGCCTCGGGCGCCGCAGATCCCAACTACACGATCACCTACGCGACCGGGACGCTGATGGTGACCCCCGCACCGCTGACCATCACCGCCCTGGACTTCTCCAAGGTCTACGGCGCGGCCGTTCCGTCCCTGAGGCTGACCTACAGCGGGTTCGTCAACGGCGATACGGCGTCGAGCCTCGCCACTCCGCCGACGCTGTCGACGGCCGCCACAGCGTCGAGCCCGGTCCGGGCCGGAGGTTACCCGATCACGGCCTCCGGCGCGGTGGATCCCAATTACGCGATCACCGACGTGCCCGGCACGCTGACGGTCACGCCGGCCACGCCGGTGCTCTCGGTGTCGGCGCCCGGCGGCCCGTTCGACGGCAGCCCGTTCGCGGCCTCGGTCACGATCGCCGGCACGGGCAACCAGGCCACGCCCGCCGCCAGCCTGGAGGACGTCGCCCCGGTCCTGACCTATTACGACGGCTCGGACACCTCCGGCACGCAGCTCGGTTCGACACCCCCGGTCCAGCCCGGGACCTACACCGTCGTGGCCTCCTTCCCCGGCAGCACCGACTACACCCCCATCCAATCATCGCCGGCGACGTTCCACATCACGGCCAGCGCCACCGGGATCTCTCTCGACCTCTCGAGTGGCTCGACCGTCTTCGGGCAGGCGGTCACGATGGTCGCCAGCATCGCCTTCGGCACGGCCACGCCGGGCGGATCGGTCACGTTCTATGAGGGGACCACTCCGCTGGGCACCGTCGCGGTCGATGGGTCGGGGAGCGCCACGCTGGCGACCACGGCGCTGGCGGTCGGCTCACACTCGATCACCGCGGCGTATGGCGGCGACTTGGACGTCCCGTCCGGGATGTCGGGGGCTTCCACCGAGTCGGTCTCGAAGGCCGCCACCCAGGTCGTCCTGGTCCCGCAGCCCGTCTTCCGGAAGAAGAAGTTGGTGTCGCTGGGCCTGAAGGCCGAGGTCCAGCCGACCGCCCCCGGCGCGGGGGTGCCCACCGGCACGTTGACATTCGAGATCCAGAAGAAGGTGAGGAAGAAGGTCACCGAGAAAGTGCTGGGGACGATGTCCTTGAGCGGCGGGTCGACGACGCTGTCGGTGAAGCCCAATAGCGTGCTCAAGGAGCCCATCACGATCGTCTACGGCGGCGATGCGGACTTCACCTCCAGCACCTCGCCGACCTCGGTGCTGACCTCGGCGTCGCTCAAGAGCCTGGCGCGGCCGATGGTGCTACTGTACGGCCGAGCGCCGGGACGCTCCTTCAGCCGCGCTTGACACAATCTGGGGTCCGAATCTAAAATCACGGGCCGCGACCAGGATTCGCGCTCCTCGAGGATCATGGAATGATCGCCGTGCGCACCTCGACGCTTCCACCGGATGCCGGCATCGCGTCGTCCCATCGGCCGTACCCACCGTCGGCTGAGCCGGTGGAAGCTGTCAATCGCGTGTGGATTGCCTGCCCGGACGCGCGGCCGCCGGCCTACCAGGCCGCGGTGGCGTGCGCCCGTGCCGGGTTGCTCGACGGCTTCTTCACCGGCTATTACTACCGCGGCGGGCCGCCGTCCTGGCTGGGACGGATCGCGCCCGAGCCCTGCGCCCGCCTGGACCGCTTCTTGAAGAGGCGGCACGATCCGGAGATCCCGCCGGACCGGGTCCGATCTTCCTGGAGCTTCGACCTTGCTTTGGCGCTCGAGCGCAGGCTGGGCCCCAAGCGGCCGGCCTGGCGGCATGCCCTGGCTCGCTGGCGTACCCGCGAGTTCGACCGCACGCTCGCCCGGGACCTGGTCCGAGAGCCGCCGGATGCGGCCCTCATCTTCAGCGACGTGGGGTCGGAGTGTGCTCTGCCGGCCTGCCGGGAGCAGGGCATCACGACCGTCCTGAGCATGGTCCACGGCGACGTCCGCGAGGAGCGCCTGGTGCTGGAACGGGAAGCCGAGGCCGCACCCGACTTCTTCCCGATCTACCTGGGCGATGGCCCCGTCGACCGCGAGGAATTCGACTGGCTGCACCGGCGCCGTTTGCTCGATATCGCCCTGGCCGATCGGATCCTGGTGCCGTCGGAGCACATCGCCGGCGAGCTCGAGCGGAATGGCACCCCGCGGGAGCGAGTGAGCGTCATCCCTTACGCCGCCGACACGCGCCGGTTCGTGCCGGACCCGGCCAAGCGGCACAACTCGTCCTGCACGTTCCTGTTCGCCGGGGGGATCACCCAGCGCAAGGGGATCAAGTACGTGCTGGAGGCCTGGCGGCGCGTCCGCCGGCCGAGCTGGCGGCTGCAGTTGCTCGGGGCCTTGCCGGCCGAGCCCGGCCCGCTCGTCCCCTACCTGGGCGACGTCGAGGTACTGGGCCGGGTACCGCACGCCGAGGTTCCCGCCATCATGGCCGCCGCGGACGTTTTCGTCTTCCCATCGCTTTTCGAGGGCTCGGCCGTCGTCACCTACGAGGCGCTCGCCTGCGGGCTGCCGTGCATCGTCACGGCCGAGGCCGGTTCGGTGGTCCGCGACGGCCGGGAGGGTCGGATCGTCCCCGCTCGGGATGTCGAGGCGCTCTGTGCTGCCATGCAAGAGCTCGGCACAGACGCCGGGCTCCGGGAGCAGTTCGCCGCTTCGGCCCGGGACCGAGCCGAAACCTTCGACTGGCCCCGCTATCACGCCGCCGTGCTCGAGGCGATCGCGCAGGCCATCGGCCCATGATCGGGCGGCGGTCCGCCTCGCACTCCCCGACGGCAATCCGTTCTCGAGATGTCCGCAACCCCCAGAACCTGGAGCGCGAACCCCGATGGCTCTGAGATCGCTGGTCAGGGGACTCCTTCCACGTCAACACGGTCCGCACACGGTGCTCAGCGGGCCCTTGCGCGGCCTGCGCATCGTCACGTCGTGGCACGACTACCCCGCCGCCATTTGCGGTTACACGGAACGCAAGCTGACCGATTGGCTCCTCCAGCACGCCCGGCCGGGCGAGACCTGGCTCGACGTCGGCGCCAACTGCGGCTACACCAGCCTCGCGCTCTGCCGGCGAGTCGGCGGCGACGGCTGGGTCTACGCCTTCGAGCCCGCCCTGGCCACCGCCGCTTGCCTGGAACGGACGGGCCGGGAGAATCGCTTCGTGCAACTCGTGGCCATGCCGTTCGCCCTGTCCGATGCCCCCGCCTTGAGCGTCCTCCGCTTCGCCACCGAGCGGGGAATGATCGATTCCCAGATGGCCTCCGACGATCCCGACGCGATCGCCCAGATCGTCGCCGTCAGCCTCGATGCCATCTGGGACGGGATCGCCCCGGCCGACAACCCGAGGATCCACGGCATCAAGATCGACGTGCAGGGGATGGAGCTCGAGGCCCTTCGAGGGATGGAACAGATCCTCGCGCGCTACCAGCCCAAGCTTGTCCTGGAGATCCACCGCGACGTTCCCCGGGCCGAGATCCTCTCGCTGCTCGAGCGTTGCGGATACGGCACGAATCCAATCCCGATCGACGAGAGCCTGGGCGCCTTCCTCGATCCGCATTGCAACGCCAACTTCATCTTCCGGCCGTCCGCGGCGCCCGAATGGAGTCGCGAGGCCAGGAGCGAACGCGAATGGAGTCGCCCTTAGGGTGGATCGAGCCTCGATTCCTGGAGGCGCGGCCCACCGGATGCGCCGAGCAGATCGGTGGGCCTCACGCCGCTCTGCGGCGTTCGACCCACCCGAGGGCCATGCTCGTCAACCGCCCGAGTGGCGACGATGGTCCATGCACTGGCTCGCGTTCCATTGACGGCCGGTCGCGGCCCGTTATTATGTTAAGGCGTGTAGATTGGGAGGCGCTGCGCCGCGAAGGGAGTGGCGAGGATCGACTGCTCGTCCCGGGGCGGGACGGTGGGCGGTTCCCGGGCTTGCAGGGACGCGACGATGATGAGCACCGCGACGATGCGTGCGGTCTTGCCAGAGGCGAAACGAGCGGGGCCGCGGGCCGACGGCGGGTTGTCGCTCGCCGTGGCCGACACCTGCTGGGCCACCACCGAGAACCTCTTCCGCGAGATCGATCAGGAAGCGGTCGCCGTCCTGATGCTCAAGTGCCTGGATTACGTCAACGGGTGGCGGCGGGGGCTGTATCCCTGGTCGCCCGCCTGCCGATTGCGCCGCAGCGGGCCGGCGGCGTGGGAGCAGCAGTTCATCCTGCCGACCGGGTGGATGAAGCGCTATCCGCGGCTGGGGATGCGCCCGATCGCCCGATCGATCCGTTCATGGTGGGGGACGTTTCCGCTCCGGCGTCGAGGGCTGGTGATGCTCTACCCCCACTATCTTTATCTCCGCGACCAGTTGCGCCCGGACGTCTCGGTCTACTACAACGTCGATGATTATGCCTTGTACTGGCCACGTCGGGCGGAGCGGATCCGCGAGCTGGAGCGGGCGATCGTGCGGTCGGCCGACCTGACGGTCTGCGTGGCGCGGCTCCGGGCCGATGAACTCAAGGCCGCGATGCCGGAGGCCGCCGGGCGGATTCACTACATACCGCACGGCGCGCCGACACCGTTCCTGGCCGAGAGGCCCCTGGTCCGGCCGGCGGAGCCGCCCGAGGACATCGCCCACCTGCCACGTCCACTGCTCGGCTACATCGGCTCGATGGAAGGCCGGGTCGACTGGGACCTGATGGCCCGGCTAAGCGGCGAATTCCCCCGGGCTTCGATCGTCGTGGTCGGGCAAGTGGGTGCGCCGGTCGCCAAGCCGTGGTGGGCGGACTGCGCCCGTTTCCTCGCTCGTCCGAACGTCCACGCGATCGGCTGGCGTCCGCAGGATCACTTGGCACGCTACTACCAGGCGTTCGACGCCACGTTGATCCCATATCGACTCGACCACCCGTTCAACCGCGCCTGCAGCCCGACGAAGATCATGGACGCCATGGGCTCGGGCCGGCCGATCGTCGCGACTGCCATCCCCGAGTGTCGGCTCCACGCCGAGCGGTTCCACGTCGCCGAGGACGCCCGCGATTTCCTGACGGCGGTTCGTCAGGTCCTCGATCGCGGCTCAGACGACGGCCGCGCGGCGATCCGGCACGCCTTCGCCGTCGCCAATTCGTGCCGCGGCGTCGGCGAGCGGCTGCTCGGACTGATCGACGGCCGCGAGGGACTGTGACACACGCCGAGGTCCTTCGATCGCCGATAACGGAGTGGCTGGCGCTTCACACTTGCATTGCAGCGACACGAGGAAACCCCCTATCCCCCCTTCGTAAGGGGGGGTCAGGGGGGTTTCCGGTGCCACTGGCCCACGGATCGCGGCCGACCGGACCGATCCGACCCCCCCGAACCCCCCCTTTCGTAAGGGGGGGACGAAGAAGCGCAACAAGACCAGGACGAGCTCCCAGCCCCGTCAAGCCCGACTTTTCACCGCGCCAGGGCGAGGCTCCTGCCGAGCCGTCTCCTCGACACACCGGCTCGGCAGGAGCCTCGCCCTCTCGACTCAGGGACGCACTCAACGCGCCGGCATGAGTCGCCGCGCGTCGTGGATCATCCGGTCCCACTGGAAGGCCGGGCCGGGATCGACCTTGTTCGTCTGGACGTGATAATGCCCCAGGAGACCCTGGTAGCTTGCGTACTGGTCCGCGGGTAGCGTGCCGGTGATCAGGGCCCCTTTCTCGTCCCTCGGGTAGTCGCACCTGATCTTGGGAAAGACCGTGCAGAGCGTGGCGCTGAGCTTCGCCAGGGCCTCGTACTGTTGGGGCGTGAAGTCATACTGCTCGAGAGTCTCGCCGCGGATGGCACCGACGACCTTCTCGTTCCGGGTGGGCCGTAGTACGGGGGCGGAGTTCGCCGGGCCGCCTCCCTTGGCCACCTCGGCCTCGGGGACGACGAGCCGGATGCGCCCGTCGGCGTCGGGTCGATACCAATCCGACAGTGGAGTGCTGGCTCCCACGGGATAGGCGCCCATGTTGGCGATCTCGATGCCGATCGAGCGGCCGTTCGCCTTGGTCGCGTGCCAGGCGGCCTCCTTGAGGTCGAGGGTCTGGTAGATGGTCCCGTCGATGTCGAGCATGAAATGGACGCTCAGACCGCGCTGGTCCTGAAGGACCTCGAAGCAGCGCCGGCTGGTGCCGCAGACGTCGAAATGGATGACGAACTGATCGACGACCTGCTGGAGCAGCGGCAGGTCCCAGCCGCCGCCGCGGACCCGCTCCCTTTGCTGGGGCGTCAAGCCCTGAGTCCGAAAGCCGTAGCGGCTGGAGCCCCGCTCGGCGGCATTCGACGCCGCTTTGGCAGACTCCCTGCCCCTGCGCTCTTCCCCATCCCTCGGTGCGAAGCGGCGCTCGACGCGGTACGCATCAAAGCCGCCCGGGTCGGTCCACAAGACGACCCGCGTCGTCGTGTGGAAAAGCTGGCCACAGACCATGATCTCGTCGCCTCGCCGCGGCAGACGTTCACCGATCGGTGGGTCGGGCTCGGCGGCCGCCGCGGGAACACTGAGGCACGCGAAAAGCAGAAAAGCTCGCTTCATCGATTTACCTGTTGCTTGGAATGGGAGGCTGGGCATCGCCCAACGGTCACTCGTCTGATCGGTGGGCGATGCCCACCCGAAAGATTCCGTTTTCCCGCGCCCGACGTCAACTGTCGAGTGCCTCCCGCGGCGCAGTGATCGAATAGCGGCCGTCCTGGCCGCGTCTGATCTACCGGGTGTCGGTCCTCCTCTCGACTGAGGAGGGGCGAGCGTTCACCGGCAAGACGGAGGTCAGCAACATGGACGACCTCGGGCGCGGGCTGCGGCCTCTGCTCATTGTCCTGGCAACGCTCGTCGGGGCGAGCCCCGTCCGCGGGGGCAGAAGGATGCGGATGAGATCCTGAAGCAGGCCATCGATCAATGTCACGATGCGGCCCCCGAGGTCCGGGTCATGGGTCTTCAGACGTTGGGTTCTCTCGGCGGCGCCCGGCGGGCGATCCCGCTGCTGGTCGCTTTAGTCAAGGATGCGAGTCCGCTCGTTCGTGCGCAGGCGGCTACGACGCTGGTCGAATCGGGGGCCGCGGCGCACCGAATCTTGCCCGCCCTGACGACCTTGCTGGACGATCCGGAGGGCCCCGTGCGCGACAGTGCGGCCTGGGCCCTCGCACGGCTGGGATCGAGCGCCCGGGGTTCGATCGACGCGCTGGTGCGGAGCCTGCGAGCGGCCCCCGACCGGCGCTGTTCGGCGGCCGCTTCGACCCTGGCCGCCATCGGCGAACCAGCGGTGTCCGCCTTGATCCGGTTGCTGGAATCGGACGATCCGGCGCTGCGACAGGCAGTACTCGAGGGCCTCAGCAACTCCGTCCAGGCCGGGCTCTGGCAGCCGACGCTCGGCGAGGCCCTCGAACCGCACTACGCCACCCTCGCCAGGGACCGCGAGCCGTCGGTCCGGATCGCCCTCGGCCGGATGCTCGTGGTCACACGGAGCGACTCGCCGCCGGCGCGGCGCGCCCTTGGGGACTTGCTGTGTCACTCCGGCGCGAAGGTCCGGCTGGCAGTGCTTCGAGCCGCGGGATCTTTGGACGAGCCCCCGATCGTTCCCCTCGCCCCGCTCGTCGAGCTCCTGAAGGATCGGGATGTCCGCGTGCGCGCCCTGGCGGCGAGAATCATTCGACAAAGGGACCTGGGCGAGCCAGAAGTGATCGATGCGCTGCTGGCCGCGCTCCAGGATCCGGACGCCGACGTTCGCGCGGCGGCGGCCGAGCGACTCGCCGTGGCCGTCCGGCGACTGGATGCAAGGGATCTGATGGGACGGCCCGCGCCCTGGATTGCAACTTGCTTCGCCGCCGCGGGCCAACCGGCCGCGGGAGGCGTCCTGCGGTCGGTCCTCGACGACCCGGACGCTCGCGTGCGCGCCGCAGGGGCAGAAATCGTGACCGCTTTTCCCGACGAGGCCGACCGGTCGATCCCACTCCTCATCGATCGGCTGAGGGATCCTGCCGCGTCGGTCCGGTCCGCAGCCGCGGAAGCCCTGGCCCAATTCGGCGAGAAGTCCCGGCCCGCGCTCCGCCTGTTGCTCGCCATCCTGGCCGATCCCGAAGTCCGCGGCGAACACGATCAGCGCGCCTCGAGGAGCGTGGCCATGGCCCTGATCGCCATCGGGCGCGACTCGAAAGCCAAGATGCTGCGCGTCCTTCTCGAGCAGCTCAATTCGCTCGACGAAAACGTCCGAGAACGCGCGCGGCAGGTCTTCACCGGCCTCGGCACCCGCCTCGTTGATGACCTGATGCAGACCCTCTCCGATCCGAAAACTCCTCGCCAGGTCCATGTCGAGATCCTGCGCGTCGTCCGCGAGATCGTCTCGCAGAACGGCGGCACCAAGATCTCCGTCTCCGAATCCGCCGCCCGCGCGGTCGCGCCCGTCCTGCGATCGCTCGTCCGGGAGCCGGATCCGGAGGTCCAGATCATGGCTCTCGCGATGCTGGCCGACGTCGCCCCCCAGGTCGACGACGCGGCCGAGGCTTTCCTGGATCATGCTCGCGCAGGGGAGAATCCGGACCACGAGGACCATTGGCTGGGGCTCGCCGGCCAACCGGCGATGATACCCCGATTGATCAAGGCCCTACGGGAAGAGGAGGCCACGGTCCGTGTCGCCGTTGTCCGTGTGCTCCTATCCCTGGCGGAGCACCTGGCCGACGCGGAGCGCGAGGATTCCGGCGGCCAGGCCAGGCGTCAACTGGCCCGGGCCGCTCTCGACCGCCTGCGCGACCCGGACAGTCGCGTGCGCTGGTGCTCCACCGAGATCCTCGGTGTGCTCCATCTCGACGCGAAGGCGGTCGTGCCCATCCTCATCGCGATGGCGAGGACCGAGAAGGGCCGGGTTCCCGCGGAAGACGCGGCCATCCGGTCGTTCGAGGAAGCGGGACAACCTTATGTCCTGGGCCCGAGCAAGAAGGCGGGCGATCCGTTGCGAATCGCCGCGATCCAGGCGCTGGGAGGCTTCGGTCCGGAGGCCGCGGAGGCCGTTCCCGAGCTCATCCGCTCGCTTCGCGATCCGGACCGGCGCGTCCGCTGGTTCGCCGCCGAGGCCCTTTGCCTGATCGGACCCGAGGCGAAGGCCGCCGTCCCCGCCCTGATCGAGGCATTCCGGTCCCCCGACGTGGCGCTCGGCGACACAGGCAAGGACGGTGAAGAGATCGCCGATGCCCCGATCCGCCTGATGGCGGCGATGGCCCTGGGTAAGATCGGCCCCGATGCGGGTGCCGCGATCCCGGAGCTGATCGCCGCCCTCGCCGGTCCGGACTCACGGGTCCGCTCCGAAGCCGCCCAGGCCCTCGGGCAGATCGGGCCGGCGGCCCGCGACGCGCTCCCTCACCTGATCCGGTTTGCGGCCCGCGAGACCGAGTCCGAGGGCGTTGAATACGCCAAGCAGTCCGTCAAGGCGCTGGGTGCGGACGCCCGGCCGGGGTTGGCCCGCGCGCTCGTCGACGCCGACTCGGCCGTTCGCCTGGCCGCCATCGAGGTTCTCGGTGAGGTCGAAGTCCCGGCCGCCGTGCCGATCCCCGAGGTCGTGCGATGCGTGGGCGATTCCGACCCCGAGGTCCGTAAGGCCACGATCCTGATCTTGCCATCGCTGCGCGATGATCCCGCGACCGCAGCCGCCATCCCTCGACTGGTCATCGCGCTCGGCGATGAGGACGATGAGACCTCGGATGCGGCGCGAAATGCCCTCTCCGCAATCGTCACGCCGGCACTATCCACGAGCCTCCCGATGCTCCCTGCCGCGCTGACACGTCTGATTGCCCCGAGCGATCCTATCTCCTGGACGATCATTCCACTCGGTCCGTGAATGCGCGGTTCCACCGATCCGCGGTCGGATGTCCCGATCAAGGGCATTGGTCTCGGTGCCGCGACATGCGACAATCGACGGGCCGCGCGAACCGTCCACGAGTCCTCATGACCCGTCGAGAGCCCACGATCATGGCCGAGTCCTGGAAGCGTGTGAAGAACCGCCGTGTTGTCGGATTGTTCGGGTGCCTCGTCGCGACGTCCGCGCTGCTGACCTCGTTCGGGACGCTCGCCGGCCCCGCTTCCGGGTCCGCGGCGGTCGGCGACGAGCCCGGTGGGGCCGCTTCGTCATCGCTCGAGTCTCGGCTCATGCCGATCATCGCGGCGCACAAAGGGAAGGTGGCGGTCGCGGTCAAGCACCTGGGCAGCGGCGAGTCGTTCCGCTACCACGCCGACCAGGTCATGCCGACGGCCAGCCTGATCAAGTTCCCCGTGATGATCGAGGCCTATCGCCAGGCCGCCGACAAGAAGATCGATCTCGATTCCTTCATCACGCTCAAGAAGGAGGACAAGGTGGGCGGCTCGGGCGTCCTGAACTACCACTTCTCCGACGGCAGCACGTTCAAGCTCCGCGACGCGGTGCGGCTGATGATCGCCTTTTCGGACAACACGGCCACGAACCTGGTTCTCGACGCGATCGGCATCGGAGCGACGGCCGCGACGATGGAGAAGATGGGCTACCCCAACACCAAGATCCACTCGAAGGTGTTCCATCGCGAGACCTCGGTCTTCCCCGAGCGCAGCAAGAAGTACGGCCTGGGCAGCACGACGCCCGACGAGATGATCCGGCTCTGCGAGGCGGTCTATCGCAAGCAGGTCCTCAGCCCGTCGGCGTGCGAGGAGATGCTCGAGCACCTGCGCGCCTGCGACGACCGCGATAAGCTCCCGAAGCTGCTCCCGCCCGGGACCAAGATCGCATTCAAGACCGGCAGCCTGGCCGACACCCGCACGGCCGCCGGGATCATCGAATGGCCGGGCGGACCGGTCGCCGTCTGCGTCATGAGCTACGACAACGAGGACAAGCGCTGGGTCCCCGACAACGCCGGCAATCGCCTCTGCGCCGAGATCGCCAGGGCCGTCTACGATCACTTCGATCGACGAGGCGCCGAAGCCGCCAAGGATAAGACGACCGCCGAGAATCGGCGCTGAGCGGCCATGAATCAGTCGGATTCGAAACAACAGGTTGACGATTCAAAACGGAGGTCAACCTCGGCTCTGTCACCGCAGCGTTCGGCCGAGCCGCCCTTGATCCAAGCCCATCGGTTCTCGCGCAGACGTCTGTCCAGTCTCGCCGACCGGGGACGGAACACCCTCGCCTCGTCGTCACCGACGCCTCCGCCGTCATGACCGGCTCTGTCGCCCCGCGAAAAACGCAATTCAACCCCTTGACATCTACTGGACGTACCGTACTATAGGGGACGTTGCTACGTGTCTTCCAGTAGGAGCGGATCATGGCTGATGGGATACCGACCTCGCGCGAGCTGGAGGCGCTGAAGGTCCTGTGGCGCCGGGGGCGCGCGACCGTGCGCGAGATCTACGGCGAGCTCAGGCCCCGCGACGGCGAGCTGGCGTACACGACGGCGCTGAGCCTCCTCCAGATCATGGAGCAGAAGGGGCTAGTGGGTCACGAGTCGGCCGGCAAGGCCTACGCCTACTACGCCAAGGTCCGGCGCGACAGCGTGTTCCGCAAGCTCGCGGGGGGCTTCCTGGACCAGGTGTTCGACGGCGCGATGGGCGAGTACGTGGCCCGTGCCCTGCAGTCGCGCCGACCGAGCCTGGAAGAACTGGAGGAGCTGGAGGCGATGATCGCCGAGGCGAAGAAACGTGCCCGGGAACGGAGCGACCCGGAAGGGGGGAAGTGATGAGACCCTGGTCAGGAACGATGGGCGACTGGCTCGTGGACTATTACGCCCTCGCGACGGTGATCCTGGTCGCGGCGGTCGTGGTCATGGGCCGGCTGCGGCAGCCGGCCCGTCGCCTTACCGTAGCCCGGTCGGCCGTCGTCGGGCTGGCGATGCTCGCGGTCCTGGCGGCATTACCTGGCTGGCCCCGGGCGTGCTGGCGCGGCCGTCCCGGGCGAACGCGGCCCGATCGACCGACCGTCGCCGCGGCGTCGGGCCAGGATTCCGGGATCACGACGCCCGCTCAACTCGGGACGCGGTTGGCGCCCCGGGACGCGACGCCGACGGGTCCGTCCCTGCTGTCCGGGCATGCGGAGAGCATCCGGGCCGGCGGAGCATCGACGCAACCGGGCGCCGGTCCATCGGTCCGGATCCCGACGGTCGAATGGACGTCCGATTGGCCGGATCTCGCGGGCCGGGCACTCGTGGCCGGCGGGGCCCTGGTGCTGGCCTGGCTCGGGATCGGCTTGTGGCGAACGGCCGTCATCCGGCGCCAATCGCGACCCGCGCCGCAATGGTCGCGAGAGGTGCTGGCACACATCGTCGGCGACGGCGGGGCCGCGCCGGACCTGCTCGTCTCCGACTGGCTGGCCCAGCCCGTCGCGGTCGGCCTGCTGAGTCCGGCCATCATCCTCACCGAGCGGTTCGTCGAGGACGAGCCGCGATGCCGGCTCGAGGCCGCGCTGGCGCACGAATGGGTGCACGTCCGCAACCGGGACCTCTGGTGGATCGCCTTCTCGGGGCTCTTGATGCCGGTCCTTTTCGCGCACCCCATCTACTGGTCGCTCCGCCGCCGGACCCGCGAGGACCAGGAGCTGCTGGCCGACGCGGCAGCGGCCGACGGGCGGGGCGATTATGCCGAGGCGCTGCTGGCTTGGGCCCGGCAGACGCCCGACCGGCCACGGCTCGCCGCGGCAGGCTCGCTGGCCCTGTGGGACCGTCCGTCTCAGCTCAAGAGGAGGATCCTCATGCTGCTCGACCGTGATTTCCGCTTGGAGCCGACCTGCCCGAGGCGCTGGGGCCTGGGCGTCCGCGGCGCGATGGCGCTGTCCGTCCTGGCGCTCTCCGTCCTGACCTTCCGGCCCGCCGCCGTCGGGGCCGGCCCACCCGGGCCGCAAGCCGCCAGGGAATCCGGGACGAAGGAGGACGAAGCGTTCGAATCCGGCGCGACGGTCAAGGTCCTTGACCCCGACGGCAAGCTCGCCGAAGCCGAAGCCGGATACCGCGACATCCTTCGTCTCGATCTCAGCCGCGGCCTCCTGACTGTTCGCCGGATGCTGGGCCACACCGCCGGGATCGGCGAGTTGGTCTTCTCCCCCGACGGACAGAAGGCGTTGTCATGCAGTGCGGATGGGACAATTCGTTTATGGGAAATCGACACGGGCAAGCCGCTTCGAACCTTGCGTGGGCACCGCGGCGCCGTTCAGAGCGTGGTCTTCTCTCGTGACGGTCGGCGCGCTTTGAGCTCTGGCAACGACGCGACTGTGCGCTACTGGGACATCGACACGGGTGAAGAACTGCGACGATTCGAGGGCCACTCCGGAATTGTTTATAGCGCGGTTCTCGCCTGCGACGACAGACGGGTGATGTCGTGCGGCCAAGATCGCACCTTGCGCTGGTGGGACGCGGCGACAGGTCGGCAGTTACAGCTTCTCGAAGTGAAAAACAGTTCGATCCGTTGCGTTGCCGTTTCCCATGATGAGCGTCAGGCGCTCTCGGGCGGAGACGACGGGATCGGCCGTGTCTGGGATCTTGAAACGGGCGCGGAATCGCACCGGCTGGAGGGGCACACCGGACAGATCTGGCATGTGGCGATGTCGCCCGATGGCCAGATGGGACTGACCGCCGGCCAAGACAAGATGATCCTCATGTGGGACCTCCGGACGGGCAAGCTCGTCCGCCGTTTTCAGGGACACGAAGGCGACGTCAATAATCTGGTCTTCTCGCCTGATGGCAGGCGGTTCCTCTCCGCCAGTGACGATCAGACGATTCGCCTCTGGGAAGTGGAGACAGGCAAGGAATTGGGCCGCTCGACGGGACACTTCAGTCACGTGGGAGCCGTGGCCATTTCTCCGGATGGCAAGCTCGCCCTGACGGGCGGCGATGACACTTGCATCTGTCTCTGGCAGATGCCGGAGTAGGCGGCCGGAGGCGCCGGGGCCCCGTCGTTCCTCATCGGTGCGTGTACGCGCTGGCGCTCGGACTGCGCCGGGACCGTTCGGTCGCGCGATCAACCATTCGGACCAGCATTTTTCTGGAGGTCTTTCCCATGCCGAAAGGGATCACGATGGTCGACCTGCCGCTTGGCGCGCTGTTCAGCCGCCTCGCTGGCAACCTCATGGTCGTCGTCGTGTTTGTGGAGATGGCGATCGGGCTGACCCAGTTCGACGCCTTGGCGCCCCGGCCGAGTGGGGCAAGAGAATTCAGCGACCCGCCCGGCTCAGGCGTGATTGTCCGCTCCGAGGTGATTCATCTGTGGCTGCCTGAGATTCTGGTCGATCCGGCTCGGCACGACCTCCCGGCGCCGGTCGCGCTGACTCACCAGGAACTCAAGAAGGCGCTCGAACGCCGAGGACAGGAAAACCTCTGGTACGCAATCACCGTCCGAGCGCATCAAGCCAACCACGGAGCAGCAGACATCTCGTTTATCCGATACCCATACCGCGAACCTGAGAATCTCCAGGAGCTTAGGGATGTTCTGGCCACTGTCGCCGGAAGTCCTACCCGCCATTCCTCTGCGGAGTACCCTGCAGCCATCGTCCACATCATGCCCGCGGGGATGTCAAAGCGAGAATGGCTCGAGACCATGCAAGCCTCGTCGCTTCTGTGCCAGGCCGTTCCACATGAACTGGAACCAAAACAGTGAGCCCCTCTCGACCGCCGAACCAGGCGAGGTGCTTTCTCATTGATTCCGCTTGGGTGGCCATCGCTGTGACCACCTTAAGGTTCTTCCGCTCGATAGCGGAGATCACTTTGGTGGTAGTTGGGGATCTGTCTTGCTTCAGCCGGAAGCGATCGCAGCGGCGGCCGAGGTAACGGAACCGCCGAAGCCTCCGAGACGACGGGCCGCCTCGGCGGTCCGGCGAGCAGGCAGGCCGTACCGCGAGTGAACGCTGAGCAGGCCCCGGAAGAAATGACGTGGGAGCCGGCCCGCCAACAGAACGGGGAAGGCCGCCGTCCCTG
This sequence comes from uncultured Planctomycetota bacterium, assembly GCA_963815795.1. Taxonomy (GTDB): domain Bacteria; phylum Planctomycetota; class Planctomycetia; order Isosphaerales; family Isosphaeraceae; genus JAKAUH01. The sequence continues at coordinate 2,443,188 of CAWFIC010000019.1, forward strand.
GCGAAATGGGGGTCACAGCCCGAGAAGCGACGTGACCCAGGGATCCCACCGGGGTCGTGGCGACGGCATGTCGGCAAACGGAGACCCAGCACAACACGAGAAGCCCCTCTCGGTAGAGGCGCGTGACCTCCACCCGGACGCCCGCGAGGGACAGACCGGGCGGCTTGGGGGTGGCGGAGAGATTCGTCGTACCGAGCAACCCGGGTAACGCCGGTGGAGGCGGGAGCGGAAACGGGCTTGCAGCAGGGGAGCGGAAACGGGCACGCAACTGGATTTGACCGCCTGCCACGTCCCGTCCGACGGCGGGAGCGCTCCGGCCAGGCTGAGGTTGTACCTCGCCCGGAATCCTCACCCCGGACCGAGACCAGTGCCGGGCCCGAACCGAGCCGCGTCGCGGATCTTCACCCCGCGCTCGTCGAGTGGATCGCGCAAGGGCGACGGCGTGCCGCAAGCGGCGGGCGTCGTCGCCAATCGTCGCAGCCATGTCTAGCCGACCTGCCGCGGCCATCCTTGCTTGGCTCGAAGTGTGGTGATACGATGCTCGGGTAAGCTGATGCGCGGACCCGATGTCCCGGATTAAGCCGCCCCCTCCGCTGTCTGCCGAGGGGCACTCATCCAGGCCGAGCGAGGCGACGATGCACGCGACGATAGGCCGCCCGGGGCCGCTGCCGTCCTCTGTAGAGCGCTTAACGCTTGCGTTGCGTCCGCCCGAACCCCCCCTGAGCCCCCCGTTCGTAAGGGGGGGATCACGAGGAGTGGGTCGTCCCCCCCTTAAGAAGGGGGGGCAAGGGGGGGTCGAGACTCTAGCCACTCCTGCCGGGCAGGGGGTTGAGGCGACAACAGCACGGCCTCGAGGCCGAGCCACGTACGCCATCCATTCGTTAAGCGCTCTGGCTCTGTGCGTCCTCGGGACCCTGCATCCGACGACCCTCCGGGCCGATGGCGAGGGCGATCGCCGGCCGGCCTTGGTCGGCCCGGGAAACGAGGCGGGCCTGCGCCTCCCCAGCGCGGACAATCGGCCGCCCGAGCAGGTCGCGCGGGAGTTCTACGATTTCCTCGTCAACCGCCGGTATTCGGAGTGGGAGCACGACCGGGACGTCCGCGACACCGGCGACTACCTGAAGAAGATCCTAGGGTGGCAAAAGTAGCTGGAGGCACCGCTGCTCCAACGCCCTGAGATAGCTGCCCGGGTCGTGGCGGAAGCGGCGCTGCTTTCGTCGCGACTCGCGCCGCGCGTCCAAGTCCGCACGCAGCTCTTGCCAGCGCGACACATAACCCGGACGTAAGACCAAGCCTTCGTCGGGGCGCAGCCGGGTCGCCAGACTCGAGATCACCCGTGCCGAGCCCATCACCACCAATCCGGGCGAGGCCCGACGCCGGCCACTGGCGCGGCGCTCATGATAACGATGGCTCCCAAAGGCGTGCTCCAGATCGTTATTCGTCCGCGGCAGGTCCGACGATTCGTAGCACTTGAACAAGCCTGGCCGGTAGCTCTTTGTCACTTTCAGGAAGTGCCGCAGGCCCTTCTGGACCGAGGGCTCATCGGTCGTGGCCGCTGCCTGCCGCATCCGCACCAGCAATTGCACCAGCCGACGCCGGACCTTCGAGGCCGGCAACTGCTCCCGGTTCTTGAGGATCCGGGCCACGCGCTTGACCCACTTGTAGGCCTCCCGCACCGGCGGGAACAGGGCGGCTGTCTCCTCCAGCCCACGCCGCAGCAACTGCTGCAGACGCTTCAGACCAGAGGGCAAACTCCCCGCCAAAGCCGCCACCTGGTCCAAGCTGGCGGCGATCCGGCTCAGTCGGTCCTGCAGCTTCAGCCCCGCAGCGGCCAGCGGCGGCAAGCCGTCGTCGGTCAAGGCGGCACGCACCGCGGCGCAGTAGCTCCGTACAATGTCCGCCTCCTCGTCCTCCGGATCCGCCTCCGCCTGGCGGTCGATCCGACGGATTCCCCGGACTCGCTTCTTCAATTCCTTCTTGGCATGACGATCGGCCTCGGAGATCGGCTTGGCCGCCTCGCGAAGATAGTGGAAGTGACAGAGTTGGTGCGGCACGCCCTTCAGCGCCTGCCTGACGGCGTTGCGAATGCTCTCCTGGCCGTCGGAGATCACACCAGTGATCGGCACGGGCAGCGCCTGGCGCACCTCGGTAATCAGGCCGGCCAGGTCCTTGGCGGTGGACGACAAGAGGCTCCTGGCCCGAAGGATCTCCCCGGAGAGGCAGTCACGCAAGACCCAGAGGACCTCGTGACCGACGTCGGGTTGCAGTCCATCGATGGCCAGGATGACGCGACGCTGCTGGCGCAACAGGGGTCCCAGCCGCTTGGGGTCGGCTGTGGCCAGCGCCCTGAGTTCGTCGTAGCGGTCCAGGAGGTTGGTGACCGTGCGTTGCGAAACGACCAGGCCGCGGCGGGTCAGCCCCTGGTGGATCTCGGGGATGCTGCGGTGCTCGGCATATCGGAGCCGTCCGACAGTGGCCATGACATCGAGGCCGAACTCGTGATAGGGCAAGGCGAAGTGGGGTTCGGCCTCGGGCCGGTAGGGCAGACGGAACCGGGGGCAATCGGGATTGTGGCAGCGTCGGATGGCCAGCGTCAGATGCAGGACGCCGTCGAGCGTGGTGATGGTGCGGAAGTTGTTGTAGCGGGCCCGGAGCGGTTGCTGACATTCCGGGCAATCGCGCGTGACGGGGACCAAGCTGAGGGCGCGATCGGGTTTGGGGCGCGGTCGTCGTCGCTTGCGCATGGAGGGCCTCCTTTTGTGGCTACCCCCTTTCTACGTTCCCGGTCTCAGCTAAGTTTGCCAGCCTAGAGAAGATCTACTACGGGACCCATCCCGCCGTGCGCGTGTATTACTCGCCCGCGGTCATGGGCTGGCTCCGCGACGGGGACCGGTCCAGGCCCATCCCCGACGGGGCGATGATCGTCAAGGAGCAGTTCGCCGCCCCGGCGGCCCGATGGCAGGGAAAGGGCGACGAGGTCCTTCGCGGCGCGATCTCGTCTTGGACCGCGATGCTCCGCGACTCCAGGGGGTCGCGGGATGGCTGGTACTGGGCCGACTTCGCGCCCCCGAAGTCGGATGGCACACCGTCGCTACCGACGAATCCCCACGCCTACCCGTTCGTCAACCTCAGCGCGGGCGTCGGCCAGGACTGCCTCCGCTGCCACGCCGCGGCCGCCGGTCAGTTCACCTTCGCCGCGCTGGCAAACATCGACGGCCGACGGTCGCTGACCTTCCGGGTGGACGACTCCTGGCGTCCCGGCGCCGAGCAGACGGCCCTGGAGAAACTCTATCCGGAGGCCGCCGCCCTCGGGGAGATGACCAGCTCCGAAGGCGGCCTGGCTCACGGCCTGGCACGGATGGCCCGGAGGCGCGAGCGGAAGATCGCCAACCCGATGGTCGAGGCCGACCCCGAGTTCCTCCGCTTCTTCGATGAGCTGGCCCCGGTGGGCCGCCGCGACATCCGGGTCATCCCCAACGAGACGTATGACCATATCGTCCCCGGCTCGCGCGACCGGACGGCGTTCTTCACGTCCGACCAGTGTATGGCCTGCCACAGCGGCCTGGCCGATCCGTTTCGGTCGATGTTCTTCCGCCCCGACAGGCCCGAAGTTCCGCTGGAATACGGCAGTCCCGTCGGCGTGAACGTCTCGCCGTTCGGCGAGTGGCGCTGGTCGATGATGGGCCTGGCCGGCCGCGACCCCGTATTCCATGCCCAGGTGGCCAGCGAGCTGAAGCTCCACGGCGGGCAGGCCGACGCGGCCGCCCGGATCGCCAGCACCTGCTTCTCCTGCCACGGCGTCATGGGCCAGCGGCAGTTTGAGAGCGACCGCGGCGGCGACCGCGCCTTGACCGAGGGCGGCGCGCTCCAGCCCGGGCCGCCACGAGCCGCGTTCGATCCCTCCTTCGTCACGCTCACCGATCCGGGACATCCCGACTTCAAGTACGGCGCCCTGCGCGCGAAGGCGTCAGTTGCATGGCCTGCCACCGAATCCAGGATCCCCGGATCGACGAGAAGGGCGGGCAGAGTCTCCCCGATCTGGTCATGGCGCGGTTCCGGGTCGGCAAGAGCGACGAGGTATTCGGGCCCTACGCCGACGCGGAGGTCGTCACCCTGCCCATGAAGAATGCCACCGGCCTGACGCCTCGCTACAACGCCCAGATCAAGCGGTCGCGGCTGTGCGCCTCCTGTCATGTCGTGCGCGTCCCCGTCTACAAGGAAGACGGCACCACGATCAAGGCGGAGGGGGGTGACGCGGACCTCCTCCACTTCGAGCAATCGACCTACCTGGAGTGGCTCAACAGCAACTACCAGGACGAGTACCAGGCGAACCCCTGGACCGCGAAGAGCTGCCAGCAGTGCCACATGCCGGGCGACTACCACGCGCCGGGCGATAAGCGTCGTCAGAAGCTCCGCGAACGGATCGCCACCATCGAGGACGATACCTATCCGGCCGCCGATGGCCGCGCCGACCTCGACCAGATCCGCGTCCGCGTCCGCGACAACTTCTCGCGCCACGAGCTGCTCGGCATCAACGTCAACGTGCTGGAGATGTTCGATCAGTTCGACGACATCCTCGGCGTGCGCAAGGTCGACTACATGACCGGCTCCGCGCAGGGTTTGCGCCGGGCCATCGGCCACGCCGTTGACCAGGCGGAGAACGCGACGGCCGGGATCAGCGTCCAGCCGCTGAAGATCGTGGGGGACGAGCTGGTCGCCGAGGTGCGCGTCCAGAACAAGACGGGCCACCGCTTCCCCTCCGGCGTCGGATTCCGCCGCGCGTTCGTGGAGTTCGCCGTCTACGACACGCGTGACAACCGCGATCGTCGGCTCTGGGCGTCCGGGCGCACCGACCGGCTTGGGGTCCTCGTTCGACCCATCCGGCCGGCCGCTGCCGACCGAGACCTTCCGCGAGAACGCCCGGGGCGAGCGGTACCAGCCGCATTTCAGCGCCGCCAACCCGATCACCCGGCAGGACCAGGTGCAGATCTTCGAGGAGGTGGCGCAGGACCCTGAGGGGAGGATCACGACCAGCTTCCTCGCACGCGACAAGGTCCTCAAGGATAATCGCCTCATGCCCCGGGGTTGGACCCTGGAGGGGCCGCGGGGCCTGGGCCTGCCGGCTGGCTGGATCGAGGCGACCCACCCGGTGGGCGGCGCGGCCCAGGACCCGCAGTTCACCGACGGCCACGGCGCCGCCGCGGTGACCTATCGCGTACCGATCCGCGACCTGGACGGCGGGGCGATCGACCGCGGGCAGCTCAAGGTCGTGGCGACGCTCTACTACCAGTCGATCCCGCCCTACTACTTGAAGGACCGGTTCAAGACTGCCCCCGAGGACCTTGCCACCAGGCGGCTCTATTACCTGGCAAGCCACCTCGACCTGAAGAAGACCCCCGTGGAGGGATGGAAGCTCCGCGTCGCCGGGGCCGTCGCGACGCGGTCGGCCCCGGGTTCGACTCCGAGGCGACGAATGACACGCGTGGCGGCGGTCGGGCCCTCACCCTCTGAATCACCTGAGGATCGCCGGCAACGCCTGCGGCTTCCCCTCGCGGTTGACGCAGGCCAGTGTCGAGTGGCCCTCGGCGAGCAGCTCCCCATCGCGGAGGACCTTGTACTCGTGGACGATCTTGACGTGCGTCACCCGCGCGACCGTGGTGCGGATCGTCAGCAGGTCGTCATAAAACGCCGGCTTCTTGAATTTGCAGCCGATCTCGATGATCACGAGGAAATGGCCCGAATCCTCGACGTCCTTATAGGAGACGCCCCGGCTGCGGAGCATCTCGGTCCGGGCCAGCTCGAAGTAGACGAAGTAATTCGCGTGGTGGAGCAGGCCCATGCGGTCCGTCTCGGCGTAGCGGACGCGCACACTGGTCTCGTGACTCGCGGACATGATCGGGCTCCCGTGGTCGCGCCGTGCGGGTGGCGCCAGGTCAGGACGACCCCGGCCGGCTGATCACCACCAGGGGATAAGGGTCGTAGGGCCATTGCTCGCGGTTGGGAAGCTGCGGGCGGTAACCGTCCTCAACCCACTCTCGGAAACGCTCCGGCGTGTGGTTCGATCTCCTCGCCGCGAGCCAATGCTCGTACTGGCCGAGGTGCTCGGCCATGATCCTGCCATCGTTGACCGGAAGGAACAAGTAGCGGATCGAGAACTGGGCCCGGGCGTCGTCGAGCGTGCTCCCCGGCCGCAGCAGCTCGGCGAAGGCCGAGACCAGGCCCGTGCGTTCGGCCCCCCACTGGCAGTGGATCAGGATCGGGTATTCGGCCGTGTCGAGCGTCTGCACGACGGTTCGGAGCTGGGCCCGCGACATCCAGATGCAGGACGACATCGCGATATCGACCTGCGTGGCGCCGGCGTCCAGGGTTGACGTCCGCTCGGCCGAATACCAGGCGTCCTTGTTCGATCCTCGCAGGTTGAGGACCGTCTTGATCTTGTGGTCGTGGATTGCCCGGGCCAGCGAGGAGGCCGGCATCTGCCCCGATCGGTAGATCCGCGCGTGCTGCACTTCGCCGAAGTTGTGGTTGGCCTGGTCCCAGACGACGTACAGCACGCCGGCGAGGATCAGGGCCGAAAGCGAGCGGGCGGTCCATTGGAGAAATCGTTTAGAGCGTGGCGGCATGAATGGCCTGCGGTTTTCCCGACGGAGGAGTGGGAGGGATCGACGACTGGGCCCTGGCGAATTCGAAGATCAGCGTCCGATCCTCTTGATCGGCCGGGCGCCCGGTCGGGCCCAGGGAAGTCCGGCGACGACCTCCCAGGCCCGTTGCGCGCTGAAACCGGCGTGCCGGATCAGGTAGGCGGCGTGGGCCAGGCTGGTTCGGTGGTGGCCGGCGACGCAGTGGAAATAGACCGGCTGCCGGGCCGGGTCGGCCAGCAGGTCGGCCGCGCAGGCCATCTGTTCGAGGGTCGCGCTCGAGCCGCGCATCGGCACGATGATCCAGTCGACGCCGGTCCGGCGCACGACCGGCAACTGGCCGACGTACTTGGCGTCGTCGCGGTTGATGGCCGTCAGGGTCACCACGGTCTTGATCCGCTGGCGCGCGATGAGGTCGCTTAAGGCGTCGGGAGTCTGCCAGGCGCCTCCGAGCAACCGCCCCGGGACGACGATGCGGAGTCGCCGGACGCCGTTCCCCCGGAGCCACACCATCCACGAGATGGAGCCGACGAACGCGCACGCGGCGATGACCGCCACGAACCGCCGCCGGCTCCTGTTTCGAGGGATCATCCACTCCATCGAAGCGGATTCTAGTCGCGGCGGCCATCGTGGCAACCCCAACATCCGGCCTGCTCAGGGATCTGGGAGCCTCTTCACATATTCGAGGAACCGTCGGGTATCGCGAAGGGGAGGCCCATGTCCGAAGCAGATGAGCTTCGGCTCGAGGTCGATCAGCCGACGGGCGGAGCGGCGGTTCCAGGCGGCGTCCACGCTGAAGATCCGCTGGGGCTCGGAGAGCATGGTCCGGCCGTTCCAGATATCCATGTTCGCTAGCACGTCTCCCAGCACCAGCACGCGATCCTCTTCCCGCCAGTAAGACACGTGCCCGATGGTGTGCCCGGGCGTCTCGATGACCCGGAACGTGCCGACCTGGTCCCCCTCGCGCAATCGCCGGGCGACGGGGTGGGGCGGCCCGGTCCAGATGGGGCCGACGGTGCCCGACAGCCAGTGCCTGGGCATCCGCGCCATGATCTCGCCGGGGCGCTCCATCGCGTCGGAATCGGCCTCGCCGCACCACAACGGGATTCCCAGGGCCTCGCAGATGGCGTGACTCGATCCCTGGTGGTCGGGATGGGCGTGGGTCAAGGCATGAAGCGCGACTTTCCGCCCGCGCAGACGACGGAGGATCCGCCGGGCGGCGAACCGCGTGGCCGCATCCACCAGCACATCGCCCAGCAGGTAGACGTTGATCGCATAGGGCGGGAATCCCTCGAGGACGAACAGATCGTCGGCCAGTTGCTTCATAGGGGAATGTCCCGGTCCGCCCGGCTGAATACGATGCTCCGCTCCGACGAGCTTCTCCAATGATAACGATCGATGGGCCGGTCGGCGGCGATATTGACCGATGGTCGCGGGTCGGCCAGAATCCATCGCACGATCCGGTCGAGGGGCGACAAGGAAGTCGGAGACCCGCGAGATGCGCCGCAACTGGGGATCCCTCGAGGCGTCGATCATCGCCCTGGCAATCGCCGTACGGGTCGCGGCCGTGCTGGTCCTCCGCAACCACGAGGTCGTGCGCAGCACCTACGAACATGGGGAGATCGCGGCCAATCTGCTCGCCGGCCGCGGCTTCTCGATCCGATTCCTGGGAGCCGACGGACCGACGTCGCAGCAGGCCCCACTCTATCCGATCATCGTGGCGGCGGCCTACGCCGTCGGGGGTGTCGGCACGCCACGCGCCTTGCTGCTCTTGGAGTTCGGACAATCCGTAATGGGCGGACTCCTCGTCTGGGGCGTCGTTCGGCTTTCACGACGCATCGCGCCGGGAAGGCCGCTGATCGCGGCAACAGCGGGACTGATCGCGGCCGTCCACCCGACGCTCGTCTATACCGCGACGCACGTGCAGGTCGCCGGCCTGGCGGCGACGCTTCTGGTCTGGACGCTGGCCTGGGCGTACCGGAGCGGTGTCACTCGCAGGGTGGGAGATGCCGCGATCACCGGGGCGTCGCTCGCGCTGCTGGCGCTTTCGGACCCGATCCTCGCACTGGGGTTGATCGGGATCGCAGGGGCGATCTGGCAGGGATGTCGGAAGGCCGGCGCCGGATGGCCCCGATTCATGATCTTGAGCTCGATGACGATATTCTTCGGCCTACTCGGGATCTCACCGTGGCTGGTGCGCAATTACCGGGTCCATGGTGAATTCGTCGCCATCAAGAGCACTTTCGGCTACGCCTTCTGGCAGGGCAACTGCGCTGAGCGAGGGGACGGACAAGGTCCGGCGTCCGTCGGTTGAGTCGATCCTCCGGCGCGGGAAGGCGGCATCGAGCCTGAGCGGGCTGAACCAGGCCCTGTGGGACGCTCGCCACGAGGCCGGCTACCTCGACGACATTGCGTTGACCAAGGTCGACAAGAGCTGGCTCGGCGCCTTCTCGGAACCCGAGCGGTCGCGGGTCCTCTTTCGCCGGGCGCTGTCCGACCTCTCGGCCGACCCGTGGCGATACCCGCGGCTCTGCCTGCGGCGGCTCGGGTACTTCGTGTTCTTCGACGAGACGAATCCCAAGTCGCGGGTGCTGCTCTACCGGGCGTCTCATGTCGGGCTGACCGCGCTGGCCATCGCGGGGTTGCTCCTGGCCGGCCCCGAGGTGCGCTGGCGGCTGATGCCGACGATCGCCACCGCGGCGGCGATCGCGATCTTCCACACCCTCACGATCGTCTCGGCTCGCTTTCACATCCCGCTCGAGCCGCTGATGGCGATCTGGGGCGCGGCTGGGTTGGCCCGATGGACGCGCCCGCCGGGATCAGCACCGGCTCCCCACCACGTCGAACGTGTCCGGGTCGAACGCGGGCTTCTCGCTGTTGAGTGCGGCGGTCAAGGTTGAATCCATCTGTCTTTGCGTTCGCGCCTGCAAGAGTGCCAGCAATAAGCTGGTGGCCAGTCCGGCCACGCTGATCACGACCGCGCATCCCCAGGCGACGGCGGGCATCGGCACGTCCCCCGGGGTCGTCGGTTCCCAGTTGAGCGTGGTCAATAACGCCGCGAACACGGACGCGACGGGGACGCCGGTGCCGATCGCGGCGACACCACCCGCACCGACCCAGGCCCCCGGCTGCATGAGGGGCATCGGTCCGTCCATGGCCCTCATCCGTTCGCGGTGCTCCCACTCGCGCCGTTTGTGCCGGTGCTTGAGGACGAGCACCGTCGGGACCAGGACCAGGGGCATCAGGATGGCGACGATGGGGATCACCAGCGGGTCCACGGTAGGGGTTCCTCGATTGGGGAAGACGAGAGCTCGCGGGCGACTCACCCGCGCGAGCTGACCACGTCGTAGGCATCCTCTTCGACGTATGGCTTGGCTTGCGGCGATTCGGTGGGAGCCGCGGGGTGCTTGAGCGAGAACACGACCAGGATCGGGCCGCAGATGACGCCCGCCACCCCGACGATCGCCGCGGCAAGCCAGATCTTCTCATTATAGCCCGCCTGCTGGGTCGCGGTGCAGGCGGCGGAGAAGGCAGCGATGGGCACGAGGATCCCGATCGCCGCGCCGATCTTCGTTGGCGACAGCCACGGCTCATCCTGGGGCAATGAGCGACCGAATTCGAGCGCCTTCATGCGCTCGATGTGCTCCAGCTCGCGGATCCGCTGCTTCAGCCGGCAGCCGACGATGATCGCGAGCGGAGCGATCGAGAGGCCGCCGATGACGGCGATGTAACCGAGGACGATGCCGGCGATGTCCATGACAGCAAACCACCCTTCTGTTTGGGAGCCTATCAGGCGATCGAGCGATCGATCAAGGGAAAACTCGCCCGCCCCTCGCCCGGGGGTCCGCATGCGTGGTAAGTTGGCGGCTCATCTCGATCCACGCGGGGACGGAACACGAGGGGAGAAGCGATGAGACGCGACCATCTCTTGGTGATCGATCAGGGGACGACCAGTACGCGCGCCGTCGTCTACGACGCTCGACTCCAGGTGGTGGGCCAGGGCCAGGCCGAGGTCCTCCCGAGTTACCCTCGTTCGGGATGGGTGGAGCACGACCCGGACGCCTTGCTCCGGTCCGTCGGCCCGCAGGTCACGCGCGCGCTGGACGAGTCGGGTGTCAGGGCCGACCGCATCGCGGCCATCGGCCTGACCAACCAGCGCGAGACGACGATCGTCTGGGAGCGGGCGACCGGCAAGGCCATCGCGCCGGCGCTGGTTTGGCAGGACCGCCGGACCGCTTCGGCCTGCGAGCGGCTCAAGGATCGCCAGGGGTGGATTTCCGAGCGCACCGGCCTCGTCATCGACCCGTACTTCTCCGCGACCAAGATCGCCTGGATCCTCGACCAGGTCCCCGACGCCCGACGCCGCGCCGAGGCCGGAGAGCTGGCCGCGGGCACGGTCAACAGTTTCCTGGTCTGGCATCTGACCGGCGGGCGGAACTTCGTCACCGACGCAACCAATGCCTCCCGAACGCTGTTGATGGACCTGAAGACGCTCCGCTGGGCGGACGACCTCTGCGAATTATTCGGGGTTCCGCCCCGAATATTGCCCGAGATCCGACCCAGCTCGGGGGAATTCGGCCAGACCTCCGGCCTGCACTTCCTGCCCGACGGCCTGCCGATCCTGGGAATCGCCGGCGATCAGCAGGCGTCGCTGATCGGCCAGGGCTGCATCGACGCCGGCCAGGCGAAATGCACCTATGGGACGGGTGCCTTCCTGCTGGCCCACACGGGTGGCCGGATCGTGCCGTCTCGAAACGGGCTGATCACGACCCTCGCGGCCACCGTGGAGGGACAGTCGCCCCAGTACGCCCTGGAGGGCAGCGTGTTCGTCGCGGGCGCCGCCGTTCAGTGGTTCCGCGACGGCCTCAAGGCGATCGGGGCCTCGTACGAGATCAACCCGCTGTCGCTCGAATCCGACCCGGCGATGGACGTCATCTTCGTGCCGGCGCTGACCGGGCTGGGGGCTCCGTACTGGAGACCGGAAGCGCGAGGGACGATCTTCGGACTGACGAGAGCAACGTCCGTCGCCGACCTCGCCCGCGCCACCCTCGAGGGCGTCGCCTGCCAGGTGGCCGACTTGATCCTGGCGATGAACCAGGACCTGGGCGCTCCCCTCTCGGAAGTCAGGGCTGATGGCGGTATGGCGCGCTCCGACCCGTTCCTCCAGTTCCAGGCGGACCTGCTGGGGCTGCCGATCCGCCGCAGCCCGCAGACCGAATCCACCGCGCTCGGAGCCGCGCTCCTGGCCGGAATCGGTGCCGGCCTCTGGCCTGACGTCCATGCGGCGGTCAGACTAATCGAGTCGGGCGGTTTGGCCTTCGCACCGGGCCGCGGCGACGACTGGCGTGGCCAGGTCCAGGAGCGTTGGCGTCGCGCCGTGGAGTCGGTGATCCGGCACTATGCGTGAGTTGACAGGTATCCTCGAACATGGCCACGATCGGTCGTATCCTCAGGAGGGAGGCGGATCGTGAACGACGTCCTGACGCTCAACGAGATCGAGGCTCGATTCCCGTCCGAGTGGGTCCTGATCGGCGACCCCCAGACCGATGAGTTTCAGCATCTCCTGTCCGGCACCGTCCTGTTCCATAGCCCGGACCGTGATGAGGTGGACCGAAGGCTCCTGGAATTGCGACCGCCGCGGTTCGCATTCCGTTATCTCGGAAACCCACCAGCCGACCTGGCGCTGATTCTATAAGTTGTGCCTCTAGCGCCTAGCGTGGGTGGCGAGATCACGTCGGCCATCAGGCTGCGTCGGTGATCGTCTTGAGGATGCCCATGATCTTCGGCAGGTTGTCGATGAAGTGCTCCTCCCGATCGAGCAAGACATCGTCGCCTTCCATCCGCAAGAACTTCCACGCCGCCCCGGTGGTCACGACGCCGAAAACCGGTCCGGTACGCTCGTGAGTGCGCTCGTTACTGATCCGCGCCGCGTACATCGACGCGATGCACTGACCCAATCCGGTTCGGATCAGGTCGTTCTTGGCCTCGACGATCGCCACGAACGGCGCCCGCAGGACGTGCTCGCTACCGCCTTTGGTCAGGATGAAATCGCAGTAGCCGGCCAATCCGCGGGTCGGATCGACTTCCCATTCGACTCCGGAAAACAGCGCGATCTTTCCGCCAGCCAGGTGCCGCAGTTCGAGCAGGACGGGTGCGACGATGAATTCGGACTTGGCTTTCTCCGTGCTGTTGGCCAGGGCTAATTGGGCCCCCTCGCGCACGAGTTCCGCGATCGAGTCGCGTACCGGCCACTCGTGCGCATCGGGGAAGAGGTCTGCGTCCCGCACATGGAGGCCCAGATCCTGCTCGACCTTCGGAAAACTGAAGTCGCGGAAGGACATGGCGCCTCACTTATCCCGGCTGATGGTTCCACCGCCCGCCAGTGCGGCCTGCGCGGCGGCCAGGCGGGCGATCGGCACGCGGAACGGCGAGCACGAGACGTAGTCCATCCCCACCTTGTGACAGAAGACGACGCTATCCGGGTCGCCGCCGTGCTCTCCGCAGATCCCGACCTTCAGGTGCTCGCCGTGCTTCTCCTGCCGGGCCTTGCGCCCCTTGGCCACGCCGATCTCGACGAGCTGGCCGACCCCCTTGACGTCGAGCGTCTGGAACGGGTCGACCGGCAGGATCTTCTGCTCGACATAGGCCGGCATGAATGAGCCGATGTCGTCGCGCGAGAAGCCGAAGGTCATCTGGGTCAGGTCGTTGGTGCCGAACGAGAAGAACTCGGCCTCCTCGGCGATCTGGTCGGCCGTCAGCGCGGCCCGGGGCAGCTCGATCATCGTGCCGATCAGGTACTCGACCGTCACGCCGGCCTTCTTCATCCGCTCCTCGGCCACCGCGATCGCCCGCTTCTTGAGGAAGGCCAGCTCCTCGACGGTGCCGACCAGCGGGATCATGATCTCGGGCAAGACCGTCTTGCCCCGCTGCTTGACCTCGATCGCCGCGTCGATGATCGCGCGGACCTGCATGTCGCCGATCTCGGGGAACTTGATCGGCAGGCGGCAGCCGCGGAGCCCAAGCATGGGGTTCTGCTCGTGGAGCTCCTCGACCCGGCGCTGGACCTTCTCGACCGAGATCCCGAGCTGGCGGGCGACCTCGGCCTGGCCCGTCGGGTTGTCGTCCTTGGGGAGGAACTCGTGGAGCGGGGGATCCAGGAGCCGGATCGTCACCGGCAGGCCGTCCATCGCCTCGAAGATGCCGACGAAGTCCTGCTTCTGGTACGGCTCGAGCTCGGCCAGGGCCGCCTTGCGTCCCGCCTCGTCGTCGGCCAGGATCATCTTGCGCATCGAGACGATCCGCTGATCGCCGAAGAACATGTGCTCGGTGCGGCACAGCCCGATCCCCTCGGCGCCGTAGGACCGCGCCCGCGCCGCGTCTTCCGGCGTGTCGGCATTCGTGCGGACCTTCAGCGTGCGGACCTTGTCGGCCCATTCCATGAGCGTGGCGAAATCGCCGGAGATCGTCGGCGCCACGGTCGGCGCCTGGCCGATCATCACATCGCCGGTCGCGCCGTCGATGGTGAGGAAGTCGCCGGCCTTCACCGTCTCGCCATTGATCGCGATCGTCCCGCGCGACTCGTCGATGTGGATCGCGGCGCAGCCGACGACGCAGGGCTTGCCCCAGCCGCGGGCGACCACCGCCGCGTGGCTGGCCTTGCCGCCGGTCGCGGTCAGGATGCCCTTCGCCAGGTGCATGCCCGCCACGTCCTCGGGGCTGGTCTCCTTGCGGACCAGGAGGATCGGATCATGCGGATGGGCGGTGTGATGCTCGACGGCCGCCTCGGCCGAGAGGACGACCTTGCCGCTGGCCGCGCCCGGGCTGGCGGCGATCCCCCGCGCCACCGCCTTCTTCTTGGCCTTGGGATCGAGCTGGGGCAGCAGCAGGTGGTTGAGGCTGTCGGGGCTGACCCGCTTGATCGCCGTGGTCTCGTCGATCAGGCCCTGCTTGACCATCTCGACGGCGATCCGGACCGCCGAGGTGCCCGTCCGCTTGCCGGTGCGGGTCTGGAGCATGTAGAGCGTGCCGTCCTGCACGGTGAACTCGATGTCCTGCATCTCCTTGTAGTGCGTCTCCAGCCGCTGGCGGATGTCGAGCAACTGGTCGTAGACCTTGGGCATCTCCTGCTTGAGGTGGCTGATGTGCTCGGGGGTGCGGATCCCGGCGACGACGTCCTCGCCCTGGGCGTTGACCAGGTAGTCGCCGAAGAAGTCGTTCTCGCCGTTGTTGGGGTCTCGGGTGAACGCCACGCCCGTGCCCGAGTTGTTCCCCGTGTTGCCGAAGACCATCGCCTGGACATTGACCGCCGTGCCCTTCAGCCCGGTGATGCGCTCGATGCGGCGGTACTCGACGGCCTTGTTGCCCATCCAGCTATTGAACACCGCCATGATGGCCCGCCAGAGCTGGTCCTTGGGATCCTGGGGGAACGGGGACTTGACGTGCTTCTCGTAGACGGCCTTGTAGCGCTTGACCAGCTCCTTGAGGTCGTCGGCGTTCAACTCGGTGTCGAGCTTGACCCCCCGCTCCTTCTTGAGCGCGTCGAGCTCGTGCTCGAAGTGCTTGTGGTCGACGTCCATGGCGGTCGATCCGAACATGTCGATCAGTCGGCGATAGCCATCGTAGGCGAAGCGGACGTTCCCGGTCTTCCTGGCCAGCCCCTCGACCGACGCGTCGGTCAGTCCCAGGTTCAGGATCGTGTTCATCATGCCCGGCATGGAGAGGGCCGCGCCCGATCGGACGCTCACGAGCAGGGGGTCGGACGCGTCGCCGAACGTCTTGCCGACGGCCTTCTCCATACGACTCAGCGCCGCCTCGACCTGCGGCTTGACCTCCTCGGGCAGCTTGCGGTCGCCTTCGTAGTAGTCGGCGCACACCTCGGTGGTGATGGTGAACCCCGGCGGGACCGGGATGCCGATCACGCTCATCTCCGCCAGGTTGGCCCCCTTACCGCCCAGGAGGTCCTTCATATCGGCCCGGCCTTCCGCCGAACCTCCGCCGAATGCGTAGACGTACTTCCGGGTGTTCGCCATGGCTGTCGCTCGCTTCTCAGTGGGTAGAAACCAGGTCCGCGTTCGTTGTCGTCGGGCTTCGAACCGGGTGCGAAAGCGGCGTGGGGACGACCACGACGCGCGTGATCGCTCGTAATGGTATGGAATACCGAACGTTATCGTCTCCCGGCCGGATCGTCAAGCTTCCGGATCGAGCGCCTCCGACGGCACCGCGCCCCCGCCGCTGCGAAGTCGGGACGGCCTCGGCGCGGCGGACGAAGAGGGATGACCTCCATTTCTCCGTCATCCGCCATCCCATACGCTCATGCTACGACCGACCCGCGGCCAGTCGGGGTGAAGTCGTTCGCGCCTGGCGGCGCCGCATCCGCGCGATTACGATAGGCGAATCAACTCCAGACCTCGATCGAGGGTCACCCCCATGGAAGAAGGTCCCGAGCCGCACGAATGGGTCGAACGCACCGCGGAGGAACACCACAAGTCGGAGTCGCACGAAGAACCGCCCGGGAGGATGGTGCCGGCCATCACGGCAGCGGTCCTGGCCGTCTTCGCCGCGTTCGGTTCGCTCCTCTCGGGCCACGCCGCCAATGAGGCGATCCTGGCCCAGAACAAGGCGACCGACCAGTGGGCCTTTTATCAAGCCAAGAGCACGAAGGAGCAGATCTTCGACGTCGGCGGCCAGGTGGTCAACGCACTGACCGAAGGGACCGCCCAGGCCGAACGGACCAAGGCCGCGCTGGAGCGATTTCGCGGAGAGGTGCACCGTTACGAGCGCGAGAAGGAAGAGATCAAGCGCGAAGCGGAGAAGTTGGAGGAAGAAAGCCGGCACGAGTACCAAAAGCACACTCGCTATGCTCTGGGCATCGTCTTCTTCCAGGTCGGCATCGTCCTGGCCTCGGTCTCGCTTCTGGTGCGCTTCCGGTGGCTCCATGTGTTGAGTCTTGTGACCGGGGTCGTGGGCCTGTTGTGTCTGATCGTTGGCCTGCTCAGCTACGCGCGATCCGTGTGGTGCCCCGCCACCTCGGCGGGGCTCGCCTCTGGACCCGGCTCGTCGCCAACAGTGCCCGATGTGGTGACCCGAGACTCAGGGGCACAAAAAGCGGGACAGGCACAAAAAGCGGGACATGGCGCTTTTCCGGGACACAAGAAGCAAAGGGCACAAAAAGGGGACATAACGCTTTTCCGCCTGGTTTCACACCCAGCCGAACCGGGAAGGAATCGGTTCGGTGAATCTCGCACATGGAGGGACATAGAGCATATTTGGACATGCCGTGCTCTGAAGGCTACCCACGAAAATGCGCTATGTCCCCCTTTTCCTCTCGAGCGGCAGGGTCGGACGCATCCAGAGCAGGGCCTTGCAGGCGACGATCGTGGCCGTGGCCAGGAAATCGATGCCCTTCATCCACCATCCGACATAGGACGGGCTGACCAGGACGTGCACGTCGGCGATCGAAAGGACTTGAAGGATCACGAAATGGAGGGCGGTGACGGCCCCGACCCGGCTCGATCGGCGGTATTGAACTTCACGGATCTGGGAATCCGGGGACCGGGCCGTGCCGAAGGGGTCGAGTGGAGTCGAGGCGCCGTCGAGCGGCGCACTCGCCCATCGGCCCGGGCTCGCACCGGCCGACGTCGAGCCTGTGGCGGCGGCCGACATGGGGTTGTCGTCCCCGTCGAGGGCGGGGCGACCTCTGCTCCGTCGCTCGGTGAGGGTGAGGTCGCCGTCGGGTGGGGTCAGGTCCCGTGTCGAGCTCGTTCGCGCCCGGCAGGCCGGACAATCTCTGGAATGGGAGTCGAGGCGCCCGGCCGCTGCGCCAGCGAGCCGTCCCGCCGCGAAGTCGCGCCATTCCTCCTCCGAAGGACAACCCGCTGCCACGAGTTCGCCTCCCGCAAACCACGGCCCATCGGGCACCGATAAAGAGCCCCCTCCGCGCCTGGATTGGGGGCCCAGTGGCTTCGGACTTTCCGTCTCGGTCGAGTCGTCCCGATCCGCGCCTGGCTCGATCCTCCCATGTTCTGGCGCTCGATCCTTGACCGCCAGGTCACCGATCACCAAGCGACACTGATGAGACTCTTGTTTTCTGTCAAGCCGATTTATTGACGTGCGACGGCGACACCGGCAACCTGTGATCGCGGCTTGAACGGCGTTCCGCTCTCAATGCGAAGGCCCGGCGCCTCCTGTGAGGAGAGGAGCCGGGCCTCGTCGCTTGACGGTCGGTCGATCCGGGACGATCGGATTACTTGGCCCCGACCTTGGCGAGGGTCTGGGCCTTCTTGACGATCTCCTCCTGGAACCGCGACGGGAGCTTCTGGTACTTGAGGAACTCCATGCTGAAGCTCCCCTTGCCCTGGGTCGAGCTGCGCAGGTCGTTGGAGTAGCCGAACATCTCGGCGAGCGGGACCTCGGCGGTGATCACCGTGTAGCCCGAGCGCGACTCGGTGCCGAGGATCACGCCCCGCTTCGAGGACAGCGTGCCGGTGACCGGGCCCTGGAACTCGGTCGGGATCTCGACCTCGACCTTCATGATCGGCTCGAGCAGGACCGGCTCGGCCTTCCGGAAGGTCTCGCGGAAGCAGTCGCGGGCGCAGATCTCGAAGGCCATCGTCGAGGAATCGACGTCGTGGTACGAGCCGTCCTCGAGCCGCATGTGGACCCCCATCACCTCGTATCCGGCGACGGGCCCCTTGTGCATCGACTCGCGGAACCCCTTCTCGACCGAGGGGATGTACTCGATCGGGACGCGGCCGCCAGTCACCTTGTTCTCGAAGACGAAGGGCTCGGGAGACTGCGGGTCCATCGGGATCAGCCGGCCGACGATGTGGGCGTACTGGCCGGCGCCGCCGGTCTGCTTCTTGTGCTTGTAGTTGAACGGCGTCTCGACGGTCGGCGCCTCGCGGTAGCTCACCTTCGGCATGCCGACCGAGCACTCGACCTTGTACTCGCGGCGGATCCGCTCGACGTAGATCTCCAGGTGCAGCTCGCCCATCCCGGAGATGATCGTCTCGCCGGTCTCATGGTCAACGTGGACCCGGAAGGTCGGATCCTCGCGCATGAAGCGGTTGAGCGCCTTGGCGAGCTTGTCGTAGTCGGCCCGCTTGGCGGGCTGGATCGACAGGTCGATCACCGGCTCGGCGGCGAAGATGCTCTCGAGCGACAGCTCGCTCCCTTCCGAGCAGTAGGTGTCGCCCGTGGCGCACTCGATGCCCATCACGGCGACGATGTCGCCGGCCGAGGCCGAGTCGATGTCTTCCTTCTGATCGGCGTGCACGCGGAGGATCCGGCTGATCCGGGCGCGCTTCTTCTGCCGGGTGTTGTAGTAGAAGGTCCCCTTCTGGAGCGTCCCCTGGTAGATCCGCACGAAGGTGACCTGGCCGAACGGCTCCTCGACCAACTTGAACGCCATCGCGACCAGCGGCGCATCGGGGTCGGGGGCCAGCGGCACCTCGGCCGCGCCGTTGCTGTGGTCCTTGGCGAAGACCTCGCGATCGAGCGGGCTGGGGAGGTAGCGGCCGATGGCATCGAGCAGGGGTTGCACGCCCTTGTTTCGATACGCCGTCCCGATCATCACCGGGCAGATCTGCTGGGCGATCGTGCCCTCGCGGATCGTCTGGTGGATCAGCTCGAGCGGCACCTCCTGCTCCTCGAGCAACAGGCCCATGATCTCGTCGGAGAGCATCGAGAGCGCCTCGAGCATGCCCTGGCGGGCCCGCTCGGCGACCTCGGTCAGATCGGCGGGGATCGGCTCGTCGCGGACGTCCTCGCCCTTCTCGCCGTCGAAGTAGATCGCCTTGCGGTCGATCAGGTCGATCACGCCGGCGAAATTCGACTCGAGCCCGATGGGGATCTGCAGCGGGATGGCCGTCAGGCCCAGCTTGCTCTCGAGCTGCTGGATCACGTTGGCCGGGTTGGCCCCCGTGCGGTCCATCTTGTTGATGAAGGCGATGCGCGGCACGGCATAGCGCTTCATCTGCCGGTCCACGGTGATCGACTGCGACTGCACGCCGGCCACGGCGCAGAGCACCAGCACGGCGCCGTCGAGCACGCGGAGCGAGCGCTCGACCTCGACCGTGAAATCGACGTGGCCCGGGGTGTCGATGATGTTGATCTTGTGATCGCCCCACTGGACGGTGGTCGCCGCCGAGGTGATCGTGATCCCGCGCTCGCGCTCCAGCTCCATGTGGTCCATGACCGCGCCTTCACCCTTGACCTCCTTGATCACGTGGGTGCGGCCGGTGTAGTACAGGACCCGCTCGGTCAGCGTGGTCTTGCCCGAGTCGATGTGGGCCGAGATGCCGATGTTGCGTACGTTGCGAAGGTTTTCCATGGTCGCGTTTTTTTGCTTTTGCCGTGCCTTGATCCAGAAGGTGGAACGCCCTTGGACCGGGCGACAGACCCACGTCCACGTCAATGAGCCGGGTTAGGATCGGCCCGCCGTTCCAACGCTGGCCGAAAGGTATGCCGGGGGAGAGCTTCGGTTGCACACCAAAACCGATCCAGGAGAATCTAATCAATTTCGGTGTGAAGCATGGGAAGAGTCCGAGGAGACCTTGTGAATGAGAGCAAGATATTCTAACAACGCGGCCGAGGCGGTCAAGACCTGACCTCCCTCCTACATCATACGCATTTTAAACTCGGCGAGCAGCCCGAGATGGGCGAAAACGCCCGGTCGAGGGCGTTTTTGTTTTGAGGCGAGTCGTCCCCTCCGGCCGGGCTGAATCGGGGGCGATCGCCGTGAGCCCCTTGCGGAGGGGCCGAGTCGATGGATTATGATGAAACGGGGCTCGAACATCGCGGCGATGGCCTTCGCTTCGCCGGCGAGCAGGCGTCGAGCGGAGGGCGGAACCGGGCGCGAGCAAGCATCCCGCGGGCGTGTCCCGAAATCTTTCCTCCCGTCAACCGAAGGAAATGTAGGGCGCCAGAGCGATCCGGGCGACGCTGAATTCCAGATATCGACATCGCGACCTGCTGTGGTGATGGGCCCCGAGATCGGGGGGCACCTGGATCGAGCCCAAATTCTCCGGCCTCACGACCGCCGGAGCTCTCGCGGATCCATCGCGTCGGCCCGCGCCCGAGGCGGGGAGGTCTTGGCCAAACGGGGAGGTTGAATGATCGGGCCCCCGAGCCGTCAGGCAGCAGGTCATCGGCATTGGGCGCGCGACTGCCGCCCGTTCGAATCGCCGGCCGGTTTCCGGCTGCTCGTCCCGGGCTGGCCGCAGTTCTCGTGGGGGCAACGTGAGCGGGCCTCGGTGCTGCTGGGCTCGTTCGTCATGGCCCTGGCGGCCGCCATCCTCGCCTGGGGGACCTGGCTGTCCTGGGGCTTCTTCACGTTCGGCTTCCTCGCCCACGTGAGCTCGACCACCGACGCCATCCGCCAGGGTTCGTTCCCGGTCTATTCGCGCCGGACCGCCTTGCCCATGATCGCGGGTTCCCTCGCAGTCGTCCTCTACCTGCCGGGGCTGCTCACTCTGATCGCGACGGCCTGGCCGGGCGCCGCGCCGGACCGGACGCGGAGCGTCTATCTCGTCAACTGCTGGGCGTATCGCGGCACCGGGCCGAAGCGCGGTCATTTCGTCTGGCTGCACCTACCGCCGGGCGGCGGGCTGCATACGGCCCGGGTCGTCGCCGTGGCCGGACAGGAGGTCGAGTGGACCGGACGCGAGTGGCGCATCGATGGGCAGGCACCCCGGCTCCTGATCCCCCTTCGCACGTCCGCGTGGCCCCAGGCCTGCCGCTTCAAGATCCCGCCCGACCAGGTCCTGGTCCAACCGGAAGAGGAAGAAGGATCCCCCCCATGACCGGCTCGCTCGTGCTGGTCTCTCACGAGCAGATCGTCGGCCGCGCCTGGGCGCAATATTATCCGGTGTGGGATCGCCGCTTGTTGTAAGAGTCTGTTCCGGGAGGCCGATTCGGGAGTTGTCGGGTCCGCGATCCCGACCGGTCGAGGCCTGAATCGGTGGCGTACTGCCCACCCTACCCAGCAGATCTCGGCCCCTGCCGAACCGACTCTGAACCATCATCATCCGATCCCGCCGTCGCGGATGCTTCCCGTCCCCCCCGCGGCCCATCCTTCCGGTCCACACACGAAGGGCTGGTGAGTCGGTCGCGCAGCGCCGCCAGTGATGGCATTGCGGGAGCCCGCTCGTTCCGCAACAATGGTTTGCGCTCGAACGGGTCGGGCCCCGCGCGATCGCGAGCGCGATCGCCCAAGGGTCGGCACGTTCCCGAGCAACGGTCACGAAAACGGCCGGGCGTCGGCCCGGCGTGTGCGAGGGTTCAAGCATCGTGCTGGAACGGATCTGGGCCCCTTGGCGAGCACAATATATCCAGGAGGGCGCCTCCACGCCGGAGACTCCGAACGGCTGCTTCCTCTGCCGCAGCGTCGCCGAGGAAGCCGACCGGGAGAACTTCCTCGTGATTCGAGGGCCCCACTCGATCGTCATGCTCAACCGTTACCCTTATAATAACGGACATCTCCTGGTTGCGCCACGGGTCCACCGCGGGACGCTGGGCGAGCTCGACGGGCCCGACCTCATCGAGCCGATCCAGGTCCTCAGGCGCATGACCCTGATCCTCGACCGGATGCTCCGGCCGCAAGGTTATAATATCGGCCTGAATCAGGGGAAGGCCGCCGGGGCGGGCCTGCCGGGACATCTCCACTGGCACATCGTGCCGCGGTGGGATGGCGATACCAACTTCATGCCGATCCTGGGTCAGACCAAGGTGATCGTGGAGAGCTTGAATGCATTTTATGATCGGATCATCGAAGAACTGGGAGGCGAGCCCGGACCATCGAACTGATCGCCGAGCCCCTCGCGCCCGGGCCGCGTCCTGATCATCAGATCCCGAATCATTTTTCATACTTTCCCGTCTCGCCAACGAGGTCGGTAGGGGTCACTTGCCATGCTCGTCATGTTGATCCGAGCCGTTTTCATCTTCGTCGTCGCCGGGCTCGGTGTCCGGACCGCCAGGATCGTGGGCGAACACAACTTGGCGAATCCGTACGTCCTCTTCGTCGGGGTCATGCTCTGTGCCGTCCTTATCGTGGTCGTCAACCTCCTCACGCCCCGTAAGCGCATTCAGACGATATCTGCTGTTTATTTTGGCGTGATCGTGGGAATCTTCCTGTCAAACCTGGTGACCGAGGCGCTGCATCCGACGATGGAACTCTACCTGGACCGTCGGGTGCACATGATGGTCTCGAGCTTCCTGATGATCTTCATCTGCTATCTCTGCATCTCGACGCTTCTTCAGACGAAGGATGACTTTCGGTTCATCATCCCGTACATGGAGTTTTCCAAGGAAGTGAAGGGGGCCAGGCCGTTGGTCCTGGACACGTCGGTGGTGATCGATGGGCGGATCGCGGACGTGGCCGAGACGCGGGTGATCGACCAGCCGATGGTAGTTCCCCGCTTCGTCTTGCAGGAGTTGCAGAGCATCGCGGACAGCTCGGACAAGCTGCGGCGCAATCGGGGCCGCCGTGGGTTGGATATCCTGAACCGGCTGCAGAAGTCGCCCGGGATCGAGGTGCGGATTCACGACGCCGAGATCCCCGAGCTGGCCGGCGTTCGCGAGGTCGATCAGCGGCTGGTGATCCTGGCCAAGCACCTCGGCGGCAAGGTGGTCACGAACGATTACAACCTGAACAAGATCGCGCGGCTCCAGGGGGTGGAGGTGATCAACCTCAATGACCTGGCCAACGCGATGAAACCGATCGTCCTGCCCGGCGAGAACCTGACGGTGAAGCTGCTCAAGAGGGGCGAGGAGCCGGGTCAGGGGGTGGGTTATCTCGACGACGGGACCATGGTCGTCGCCGAGCAGGGGGCCTATCACCTCGGCGAGACGGTGCGGCTGACGGTGACGAGCGTCCTCCAGACGAGCGCGGGCCGCATGATCTTCGGCCGGATGGATGGAGGCCCACCGGGCCGATCGGCCGCCGGCGCGGGTGCCCCGGCCCTTCAGGAAGGCCAGGGCCCGCCCCAGAACCCGGGCCGTCATCAGCCCGCGCCGACGCACGGCGGATCGCCGCGGCAGGGGGAGTAGCGAGCGATCCGCTCGGGCGAGACTGGCAGCCTGAGCGAAAGCGGAGGACCCCGACGGGCTGCGCCCCTCACACCTCGCCCTGGCCGGGCGCTTCGGTTCCCTCCTCGTCCGATCCGTCATAGGGCGTCTTGCACCAGTGGCAGACGAGGATCTCGCCACAACCGGGACAGTTCAGCAGAGCATCGGGATGCGAGAGCGCGAGATAATGTTCCGGGGTCGGGGGGACGTATTCCGCCCGGCAGGCATCGCAGATCAACGGCTTTTCGCAATACGCGCAGTCAACCATCTCAGTCTCCTTCTCATTCGAGTCGACGGGATGGCGAGGCATCAGATGAGGTGGTGTCGGAGCCATCAAGAGACCGCGGCGACCGGCCGGAGGCACCGGCCGATCTGGCGGACGGCCTGCTGCAGACGTTTCGCGTTCTCGACCAGGGCGAGGCGGAGATACCCCTCTCCGGATTCGCCGAAACCGCGGCCGGGGCTGACGGCGACGTTGGCTTCCTCGAGGAGCTTCATGGCGAAGTCGATCGAGCTCATCTGAGTTTTCCAGGGCTCGGGCATGGCCGACCAGACGAACATCCCCGCACGGGGCGATTCCGTGTCCCAGCCGATGCGCGTCAGGCCCCGGACTAGGGCATCGCGGCGGGATTGATACTCGGCGACCTGCGCCAGGCGACCCTCCTCCCCGTGGCGGAGCGCCACGATCGCGGCGATCTGCACGGCCTGGAAGATCCCGTAGTCGTAATAGCCCTTGATCGCCTTGAGCGCGGCCAGCATGTCGCGGTTGCCCGCCGCGAAGCCGACGCGCCAGCCGGCCATATTGTAGCCCTTCGACATGGTCGTGAACTCGCAGCCGACTCCCTTGGCCCCCTTGACCGACAGGAAGCTCGGCGGCTGATAGCCGTCGAAGCCGATGTCGCCATAGGCGAAGTCGTGGATCACGAAGAAGCGGTACTTCTTCGCCAGGGCGACGATCTCCTCGAAGAAGGCCGGCTCGACCACCGTCGCCGTCGGGTTGTGCGGGTAGTTCAAGACCAGGATCTTGGGACGCGGGTAGAGGCTCTCGCAGGTGCGGGCGATGTTCGCCAGGAAGGCGGAGCCGTCCCGGACGTCCAGCGAGATCACGTTGGCCGAAGCCAGCGCGATCGCATGGATATGGATCGGGAAGCTGGGCGCGGGGACCAGCGCGGTGTCGCCGGGGCCCAGCAGCGCCAGGCACATGTGGCTGAATCCCTCCTTCGACCCGATCGTGGCGACGACCTCCTGATCGGGGTCAAGGCCGACGCCGAATCGCGCCTCGTAGCGACGAGCGACCTCGCGGCGCAGGTTGTAGACGCCGGTCGCCGCGCTATAGCGGTGGTTCCGCGAGTCGCGGGCGGCCTCGCAGAGCTTGTCGAACGATCCACTCCTCGGGCGGGTCCGTGGGGTTGCCCATCCCCAGATCGATCACGTCGATCCCGTCGCGCCGCTTGCGGTACTTCAGTTCATTGATCCGGCCGAAGAGGTACGGCGGCAGGCTGCGCACCCTGGGTGCGACCTCGAGGTCATATCTTTCGGTCAACTCGTGTTCTTCGGAACCGGGATTGGTCCTGGGCTCGATCATGCTCGGTCTCGCGGGGATCGGCCGGTCTCGCAACCAGGGCGAGCCGATGAGTGCCGGTCCGTCGGCCATCGGGACGTTGTGCTGCCCCCGGGCGACTCCCGGGAGCGGTCATACCACCCTCATTATCGAACATCCCGCCTCGCTCCGCCACTTCAGGACCGCCAGAACACCTTGAGTCGGCGGCGCGAGGGGATGCTGGAGTGTAGCGGTTGTGAGGATCGACCGGGTCGGCGCGGTTGCATCCATCAGTTTCACGCAATGTTCGCCGGTGCTGACGTCGATACTCCGTGTACCACCAGGAGACCCAACCGGCCTGGAGCCACCACTCCTCGATCGACCCCTCGGATCCGGGTCAATCTGGATTATCATAAAAAGGGGCGGCCCGGGCAAATGCCCGGGCCGCCCCTTGCTCATTCCGGTCGCCGCCGCACGCCGCCCTCGCGGGGACCGCGGCGATCGCCGGACAGCGTTACTTCGCGTCCTTGGACAGGGTCACGAACCCGCTTCGCTTGCCGGACTGGATGTAGAGGGCCAGCTCATCGGCCTTCGAGGCGAACTTCTTGAACTCCTCGACGCTGGTCACCGGCTGGACTTCCTGATTGCGGACGACCCCGGTGATCACGTCGCCTTGCTTGAGCCCGGCCTCGGCGGCGGGGCTGTCCTCCTTGACGGAGGAGACGACGACTCCCTTGACGCCGGCGGGCAGGCCAAGCGGCTTGGCCAGCTCGTCGGTCAGAGGCTGGACATCCAGGCCGAAGGCGTTGATGGAGGTCTTCGCCGGCTCGACCTTCTCGGCCTCTTCCTTCGTTCCCTCCTCGTCCTCGATGGCAAAGTGGACCTTCTCGGCAGGGGCCGGAACGATGGAGGTGGACCGCGCCTTACCTTTGCGGAGATAGCCAAGCTCGTAGGGCTTGGAGGGTTCGCTGGTGGCCACCTTGAGCCTGAACGACGAGCTATCCTGGACCTTCTCGCCGGCGAACGAGGTGATCACGTCCCCGCGCTTGAGTCCGGCCTGGTCGGCCGGGCTACCGGGCACGACATCGCCGACCAGCACGCCCTTGGTACTCGGCTCGAGGCCGAGCTGACGGGCGAGCGGCGCGTCGAGGGCAGACAGGGCGATGCCGATGCGAGCATAACGGACCTTGCCGTCCTTGATCAGCATGTCGGCGACGCTCGAGGCCAGCTTCATCGGGATGGCGAAGCCGATGCCGTCGTTGCCGCTACCGCCGCTGACGATGGCGGAGTTGACCCCGACCACTTCGCCGTTCATATTGACCAGCGGGCCGCCCGAGTTGCCCCGATTGATCGGCGCGTCGGTCTGGATGAACGACTCGTAGCCGTGCTCGCCATTGATCCGCAGGTTGTTCCGCTCGAGCACGAGATGATGCCCGAGGTGACGCTCTGGCTGAGCTGGAAGGGGGAGCCGATCGCCATGACCAGCTCGCCGACCTTGAGCTTGGTGCTGTCGCCCTTGGGCAGGGCCTGGTAGCTGGTGTTGTCAACCTTGATCACGGCGATGTCGGAGTGCTTGTCGGTCCCGACAACCGTCGCCTTCGCCTCGACGCCGTCGTAGAAGGTCACGTGGATCTTCTCGGCGTTCTCGACGACGTGGTTATTCGTGAGGATGTGGCCGCGATTGTCGTAGACGAAGCCGGAACCGACTCCCGTGTTCCGGAAGCCGAACTGCTCCTTCTCCGGCATGCCCTCGGGATTGAGGAACTTGCGGAGCATGTCCTCGAAGTCGCGCGGGTTCAGGTTGTCATTACCGCGGGGGGGGAATTGGAACCGACGCATGTTCGGCATGCCCGGAATCTGGGGCATGTTCCCCGCCTTCTTCTCGACAGTGATCTGCACGACGGCCGGCCGAACGAATTCGGCCACGGCCTCATACGCTTCGGACAGTGCCTTGGCCGCCTGCTGGCCCTCCAGCGGGACCTTTGGCGCGGCGGGCATCGGACGCAGCAAGCCCGCCGAGCTCACCAGGGCGGCCGATGCGACAATCAATGCAGCCCATGCGACTGGATTTCGTCTCATTCGCTTACGTTCTCCTTCGATGTCACTCTGCGCCACGGCCCATGGCCGGGCGGAACGGAAAGGGGTCCGGGGGACGACGGGAAGATGGCATGCATCGACCGCTTCCAGGCTCCCGCGACTCATCCCCTCGCCGAAAAGGACCAGGACAGATCTGGGCGGACTGGTCATGGAGCATGGAACCCCACGCAGCCCACCCAAGGTGTACTTCCTTGTTACGCACGGGATATTCAGAAGGTTGGGTCCAATTCTTCAACTCATCCCACGATCCTCAAGCCCGGTGGAGAGGGCGGCCCGGCTTCGACAGATTGCATTGATGTACGCATATACGGTAGGATGGGAGGCACAGGCTCCCGATCGACAACCACGCCAGGCCTCGACGCCGGCCGTGGCTGTCGCCAGAATACTTTAAGGAATCGCGTCGGCGCGTCCACGGCGATTCCTCGTTTTTGGGGTATCCGACGTGCTCGACCCTCGGGATATGGACCCGGCCGTCTTCGAGGCCCATGCCAGTGGACTGGGCGCCTCGGTGCTCTCGGTCCGCCGCCTGCTCGCGGCGGTCGTGGGGCGAGGCATCCATGATCGCGCGGCGTGGAGCGAGCGTCTCCAGGTCCCGCGGCGACTGCGGGAGGCCATCCGCGATCCGCTCCCGCGCCTGACGCTCGAGCGGCTGGACCGATCGGACGTGGACGGGTTCCAAAAGCTCCTCTTCCGGGCGGCGGACGGCTTGCCGGTGGAGGCGGTGTTGATCCCTTTGCACAAGCCGGGGGCGGTGAGCGTCTGCCTCTCGTCGCAGGTCGGCTGCGCGATGGGGTGCGTCTTCTGCGCGACCGCGCGGATGCCGCGCCGTCGTAATCTGGAAACATGGGAGATGATCGACCAGCTCGTGTGGGCCAGGGAGCTGGCGCGGGCAGGGGCGGAGGGTCACCGGCGCGGTGTTCATGGGAATGGGCGAGCCATTCCTGAACTATGACCGGGTCATGGCGGCCGCCGAGCTGCTCCGTTGCCCGTATGGCGCGGCGATCGGAGCCCCGGCGATCACGATCAGCACGGTGGGCCTGGTGCCCGAGATCGATCGCTACACGGCGGAGCGACGGCCGTTCCGGCTGTCGATCAGCCTGGGGGCCGCGACCGACGCGAAGCGGGCCCAATTGGTGCCGATCGCCGGCCGGACGCCGGTCGTCGAAGTCATGGCGGCCGCTCGCCGGCATGCCCTGGATCGGCGCACGCGAGTCATGTTGTCTTACGTCTGCATCTCGGGGATCAATGTGTCCGAGGAAGACGCCCGCGCGCTGGGGCACCTCATCGGAGACACCCCGGTACGCCTCGACCTGATCGACGTCACCGACCCGACGGGCCGATTCCAGCCTCCCGGCGACGACGAGCGGCTGAGTTTCCGGGACGCCCTGTCCCGACACGTGGGCCAACCCGTCGTCCGCCGCTATTCCGGTGGTCAGGATATCCAGGCGGCCTGCGGCACCCTGGCGGGCTCGGCCTGAGAGGCGATCGACGCGACGGGCGTCGTCAGATGTGCCACGAATGGGCACGGCGCTGGAGCTCGAGGCGGAGCGCGGTCAGGAACTCCAGGATCGCGGCGCGATAGGGCCGGAGCGGCGGCTGATCCGCGCACCAGGACTCGGCGTGCGCCAGCGGCTCGTAGACGCGCCGACCGCGACGGGTCGTCCGCTCGACGACGCCTCGGTCGACCAGGAACAGGAGGACCGCCGCCCGCTGGTGCAAGGGCGACCGGCACCAGAACTCGGAGCGGGCCAGGTCGTTCTCGAGATGGAGCCCGGCATACCGGGCGGCCTCCTCGAAGAGGGCGACGCGATGCTCGTCGTTGCGATGGGTCGCGTAATGGCCCAGTCGGCCGGTCCAATCGCAGGCCAGTTGATTTACGAATGATGAGGACACGTACGGATAGATCCTCTCGGGTCGTCGGTGTCGTCGCGGCGCTCGTCCGGGACTCGAAGGCTCGAGACGTGGGCGGCGACGAAGGGCCGGGATCTCGTCAGGCTTTCGTTCGCCCGTCACATCCCGGTGTGCTCCTACAGAAATTCCTAGGCCATCGGACGCCCCGCGGCAAGTGTCTCACACCGGAATCGGGGCTTTCGGCATCGCGATCGGCCCGCGTCCTGCATGCAGATGACGGGCCGACTAAAACTGCGTGACGCTCCCGGCGGCTCAATTCCTTTGACATGTGGGGGCGAGATCGACTATGTTCGGCTAGCGCGCCTGGGAGGGCGGGCCGGCTAGGGGGATCGGAGCGGGCGGTAACCAAGTCCGTGACGCCGAGAGGCGTTGAGCACTCCAGGGACGGCGACGACCGGAGGAACGGCCCGCCGTCGAGCGATGGCCGACCCGCCGGTCCCCCGGCCGTCGCCGTATCGGAACGTTACTCAGACATGTTCTCTTTGATCTCGCATCTCGTCATCCGCCGCCCCGGCCTGGTGGTCCTCACATGCGTCGCGCTGGCCGTCGCGCTGCGATTCGCCGCGCCGAGCTGGGATCAGGTCACGAAGGACGATAACGTCCGGTTCTTCCCGCCGGACTTCCCCAGCGTGATCGGGCAGAACCTGCTGGAGCGAGGCTTCCCCAGGGATGCGGCGAGCTCGCAGGTCGTGCTGGTCTGCGAGCGCAAGGACGGGCCGCTGACGCCGCAGGATAAGGGCTATGTCGACGGCATGGCCGCCCGGTTCTACGAGTTCGCTCAGTCGCACCCCGAGCTGGGTTTCAAGAAGCTGGATACCTATCGCAGCCCCGTGATCGGGCCGCGCCTGCTCGGGGACGGGGGGGCGGCGATGCGCGAGCGGTGCTCACGATCGCCTCGCTGAACGGGACCTACCTCGCCAAGACGACGCGCATCGCCGTCGACCGGATCATGGAATGGGTCCAGAAGGAGAGGACCCGGCCACCCGCGGGGCTGGAGCTCGCCGTGACGGGCTCCGCGGTCGTCGGCCACGACATCAACACGGCGGCCAACGAGAGCATCGCCAACACGACCTGGACGACGGTCACCCTGGTGATCATCATCCTGCTGCTCGTCTACCGATCGCCGCTCCTGGCGATGGTGCCGCTGGTCACGATCGCCCTGTCGGTGATCGTGTCGCTGCGGACGATCGCCGTCCTGACCACGATGCCCGCGCTCGGCTTCCAGGTGATCAATATCACCCAGGTCTTCGTCGTCGTGGTGCTTTTCGGTGCAGGGACGGATTATTGCCTGTTCCTGATCGCGCGCTACTCCGAGGAGCTGGGACGCGGCCGGTCGCGGGCCGAGGCACTCCGCGAGGCGATGGAACAGGTCGGTGGCGCCCTGGTGGCCTCGGCCGGGACGGTGATCGTCGGCCTGGGGATGCTGTTCTTTTCCAGCTTCGCCAAGATCAAGTACACCGGGCCGGCGATCGCGCTGAGCCTGGCCGTCGCCCTGGCGGCCTCGTTGACCCTGGCGCCTTCCCTGCTGGCCTTGCTCCGCGGGGCGATCTTCTGGCCGTTTCGCTCGATGCGACCCGCCGGGGGCACGCGCGACGACCAGGGGCCCGGGGGGATGGCGACCGGATTCTGGGTCCGTGCGGCCGACCTGATCGTCCACTATCCGGCCGCGATCCTGGCGGTCTGCCTGGCGGCGCTCCTGCCGCTGGCGGTCGTGGGCAGCCGGACCAGGTCGAACTACAACCAGCTCGCGGATCTCGACGCGGACCGTCCGAGCGTGATCGGAGCCGGCGTCGTGCGCCGCCATTTCGCCGTGGGCGAGCTCAGCCCGGCGACGGCCCTGGTTGACGACCCGGCGCTCGATTTCCGCTCGCCCCGCGGCCGGTCCACGATCGAGGAGATCAGCCGGCGGCTCGGCGCGGTCGCCCTGGTGGCCGAGGTCCGTTCGCTCACCCAGCCCGCGGGAAAGCCCCTCGCCGCGCCCGCGAACGGGAGCTTCTTCGGGCGATTTACCGCGGGATTCACCGAACAGGCGCTGCGGATCGGGGCCGAGTCGCGCTACGTGAGCGTCGCGCCCGCCGACCCGGCGCGACCAGCCACATCACGCGATTCGACATCGTCTTCAAGACGGACCCGTTCTCCGAGGCGAGTCTCGAGGCCCTCGATCGCGTGCGCCGGACCCTGGAGGATGCCGCGGCGCCCGGGCAGCCGCTCGAGGGGACGCGGGCGATCGGGCTGGCCGGGTCAACCTCGGCGGTCAACGACCTCCGCCGGGTGACGACCAGCGACCAGCGGCGGATGTACGTGTTGATCACGCTGGGGGTGTACGCCATCCTGGTGCTGCTGCTCCGCCGCCCGGGCATCGGGTTGTACCTGGTGGCCACCGTCGTGCTGGGCTACCTGGCCTCGCTGGGGCTCACCGACATGGTCTTCCACGCCCTGCATCGGGGGCCGGAGCCGTGGGGCGGCCTCGACTGGACCGTGGCCTTCTTCCTCTTCGTCATCCTGGTCGCCGTGGGCGAGGACTACAACATCTTCCTCATGGCCCGGGTCGTCGAGGAGGAGCAGAAATACGGGGTCACGGAAGGCACCCGGCGGGCCGTGGCGCACACGGGCGGCATCATCAGCTCCTGCGGCCTGATCATGGCCGGGACGTTCGGGGCGATGCTCACCGGGAAGCTGGCGTCGCTGCGCGAGCTGGGGTTCGCCCTGGGGATCGGCGTGCTGCTGGACACGTTCCTGGTCAGGCCGATCCTGGTCCCCGCCTTCCTGGTCCTGGTCGACCGGGCCCGCGCCCGCCGTCGCGATGAGGCCCTCGTCTCGCAGGCGACCTACCACGAAGCCGGCCGTCACCACACAATCGAGTCGGAAGGAATCTGAGAATCAAAAGACTTAACCACGAATAACACGAATTCACACGAATAAAAGACAGGTCCGCGATTCCGATCGTCCCACCGCCCCGAGAGCCGGCGGCGATCCCTGGTAGCTCCGCCGGGATCGGCGGGCCGGTCGATTCTCCCGTCTTTTATTCGTGTGAATTCGTGTTATTCGTGGTTGAGTCTTTCTACTCCCACCAAGGGTGGCGCGATCGGCGGAACGAACGGGCCCGAGCCGGTTCGTCTTCCCCGGCTCGGGCCTCGCGTGATCCGCGGTCAATCCTGTGCGGCGGTCAGGCGTTCTTGCCGTCGCCCTCGGCCTCGGGAACGCCCGATTCGTTGGCGACGCCCACCAGGGCGGGCTGGCCCTCGGCCTCGTCCTTGGAGGCGGCGATGAACTTGAACTTACGGTTGTCGTCCTCCCCCTCGACCTGGACATAGACCTTGTTCTTGCCCTGGAAGGTGCCCCGGAGGAGCTCCTCGGCCAGCGGGTTCTCGATGAGGTTCTCGATCGCGCGGCGAAGCGGCCGGGCGCCGTAATCGGGGTTGTAGCCCTTGGTGATCAGGAACTCCTTGGACTCGTCGTTCATGACCAGCTCGAGGCCCCGGTCGCTCATGCGGCCGCGGATCTTCGCGAGCTCGATGTCGACGATCGTCTTGAGGTTCTCCTTGGTCAGGGCGTGGAAGACGATGATGTCGTCGAGGCGGTTGAGGAACTCGGGCCGGAAGTACTTCTCGATGGCGACCTTGAGCCGCTCCTTCATCTGCTCGTAGCCGCTGGAGTCGTCGCGGCCCCGGTCGAAGCCGAAGATGTTGGTGTACGAGGTCACCTCGGCTCCGGCGTTGGTCGTCATGATGATGATGGTGTTCTTGAAATCGACGTTGCGGCCGAAGCTGTCGGTCAGCCGGCCTTCCTCCATGATCTGGAGGAGCGTGTTGTAGACGTCGGGGTGGGCCTTCTCGATCTCGTCGAGCAGGATGACGGCGTAGGGGCGGCGGCGGATCTTCTCGGTGAGCTGGCCGCCCTCCTCGTAGCCGACATAGCCCGGCGGGGCGCCGATGAGCCGCGAGACGTTGTGCTTCTCCATGTACTCCGACATGTCGATCTGGATCAATGCGTCGGAGTCGCCGAACATGAACTCGGCCAGCGCCTTGGCCAGCAGCGTCTTGCCGACGCCGGTGGGGCCGGCGAAGATGAAGCTGCCGATGGGCGCTTGGGGTCCTTGAGCCCGGCGCGGCTGCGGCGCACCGCCTCGCTGATCCGCTTGATGGCCTCGGACTGCGAGATGACCCGCTTCTGGATCTCCTCCTCCATCCGGAGCAGCCGGCTGGTCTCCTCGGTCTCCAGTCGGGTCAGCGGGATGCCGGTCATCTTGCTGACGACCTCGGCGATGACCTCCTCGTCGACGGTGCCGTCGATCTCCTTGGAGCGCTCGCGCCACTCGCGGGTGATCGTCTCCTTCTTCTTCTTGAGCTTGTCGGCCTGGTCGCGCAGCGCGGCGGCCCGCTCGAAGTCCTGGTTGGCGACGGCCTCCTCCTTATCCTGATTGAGCCGCTCGATCTGCTCGTCGAGCTCCTTCAGGTCGGGGGCGCGTCATGGCCTTGAGCCGGACGCGGGCGCCGGCCTCGTCGACCACGTCGATGGCCTTGTCGGGCAGGCACCGTCCGGTGATGTAGCGGTCCGACAGCTCGACGGAGGCCTCCAGCGCCTCGTCGGTGATCTGGACGCGGTGATGGGCCTCATAGCGGTCGCGGAGGCCGCGGAGGATCTCCAACGCCTCCTGGCGGCTGGGCGGCTCGACGATGATGGTCTGGAACCGACGATCGAGCGCGCCGTCCTTCTCGATGTACTTGCGATACTCGTCGAGGGTGGTGGCGCCGATGCACTGCACCTCGCCGCGGGCCAGGGCCGGCTTGAGCACGTTGGAGGCGTCGATGGCCCCCTCGGCCCCGCCGGCGCCGACCAGGGTGTGCAGCTCGTCGATGAACAGGATCGTGTTCTTCGCCCGCCGGACCTCGTTCATCACGGCCTTGATCCGCTCCTCGAACTGGCCGCGATACTTGGTCCCGGCGACCATCATGGCGAGATCCAGCACCACGATCCGGCGGTCCCGCAGCAGCTCCGGGACGTTGCCGTTGACGATCATCTGGGCCAGGCCCTCGACGATCGCCGTCTTGCCCACCCCCGCCTCGCCCAGCAGGACCGGGTTGTTCTTGGTGCGGCGGGACAAGACCTGGATCACGCGCTCGATTTCATTCTGGCGGCCGATGACCGGATCAAGCTTGCCTTGCCGAGCCAGGTCGGTCAGGTCGCGTCCGAACGAGTCCAAGGCCGGAGTCTTGGACTTATTGCCTTTTGACGTGGCGCCGCGTTCGCTCTCGCCGCCAGCGTCCATCCCATGACCGAGCAAGTTCAGCACCTCCTCGCGCACTTCTTCCAGCTTCAGATTCAGGTTCATCAGCACCTGGGCGGCGACCCCCTCCTGCTCGCGCAACAGCCCCAGCAGGAGATGTTCGGTCCCCACGTAATTGTGATTCAGGTTGCGCGCTTCCTCGATGGCGTACTCGATCACCTTCTTGGCTCGAGGTGTCTGGGGCAGCTTCCCCATCGTCACCATCTCGGGTCCGGCCTGCACGATCTTCTCGATCTCGTTGCGGATCTTCCGCAGGTCCACATCCATGTTCCGCAGGACGGTGGCGGCCACTCCGCTCCCCTCCTTGATCAACCCCAGGAGGACATGCTCGGTCCCCACGTACTCATGGTTGAATCGCTGCGCCTCCTGGTTGGCGAGTTGCATCACCTTGCGTGCACGATCGGTGAAGCGTTCATACATGCGGTCTACTCCGATCCGACGATTGTCCCCACTTCGCTTCGCGCCGTCCCACGTCCTGCTCCAACCTACATTCTACGCAATAGTGAGCCGATCAGTCAGCGGAGTTGCCAGCGACCCGGGGGAAGCCTGCGACACGAGTTGGAAAAAACCACCCAAAATCGTCCCATCCCCTTCTCAGCGAGCGATCGAGCGGGAGAGCCGCGGGGGTACCTGATTGGCCACATGCATCTTCGCATTATTGGCCACGATGACGGAAGAGGACTCGATCCTGTCGCCGGGACGATACGATCCGGGGGGGCGAAGACGCCTCAGGAGCCGTCGCCCAGCCTCGCCAGGGCCTGATGGATCTCCCAGCGCCACTTCGCGCCCTGCTTCGATTCGAGACACTGGCGGAAGGTCCGGCGCGCCAAGGTCGGCTGGTCGGTACGGATGTAGAGGGCCCCGAGTTGCATCAGCGCGTCGCCATCCGATTCGTCCAGCACCAGGATTCGCTCGATTCCCCGCCGGGCTTCGCCCCAGCGGCCCTGGAGATAGGCTTCATGCGCCTCGCGGTAGAGCCGGTCGATCTCGAGCCGGTGCCGCTCGGGATGGCAGAAACGCACCCACCAGAGCGTATAGCCCAGACTCGCCAGCCACGCCACGCCCGCCAGGATCGCGAAGAAGTCGGCCCAGCCCGTCGGTAACGCGTCCTGCCAGATCCAACGCCCCATCACCGCAGTATTGAGCGCCGCCGCGAAGAACATCCCCAGGAGGATTCCGAGGATCTCCTGACCCGACCAGATCTGAGCGAGCCCCGGCCAGAAAGACAGGGCCACGATCCGAACCTGCCTGGTCATGAGGACTCCTTCCCGCACCCGGCAGCCCCACCTCCCTGAGGCCCGAGCCTCAGTGATTCTAGAGCACACTTCCCCGGGAATCAAGTTTGGCTGGATCGGGCCCGCGCGGGAGGTCCGGTCAGCGGAGGAGCTGGTCGCGAAGCTGACGGCCCAGGAGGCGGAGTTGCTCACGATCCTCCGTCCGCAAGCGGGGTCGCGACTCGCCCAGGCGTTTGCCGTCGATCGGGAAACCGTCGACCTGGACCACCATCCGGTCCAGGGTCCCGCGGAGGGACAGCGACGTCAATGATCCCGCATCGAGCTTCAGCTCGCCGAGGATGCGCCTCGCCCGGTCCGGCAGGCGTTCCTTGAGCCCGTCGATCTTCATCTGGTAGTCGATGCGGCCGTCGAGGTCGGTCCAGCCCGACATCGTGATCGGGACGCGGCCGATGTTGAGGGTGAAGTGGTCGGTCGTGATCCGGCGGTCCCTGTAGAGGAAGTCGGTCCGGATCGAGCCGATCCGCCGCGTGCCGGACAGATCGGCGACGCGGGAGATCTCGGCGACCAGCGGCGTTCCGTCGAGCGCGACCCCGTCAATCGCGACGATTCCGTGGCCGGCCAGGCCGCGGGTGAGGATCGGCCAGGACGGGCCGCGGCCCTGGAAGTAGAGGTCGGCATTCAGCCGCCCCTTCACCGCCGCCGGCGCCGGCGAGGACGGGCACGACGTACCGAAGGACGTTCATGCCGTCGTCGAGCGCCACGTCGTCGGCGCGGAGCTGGGCCTCGGCCGAGAGCGCCGACGCCGTGCGGTCCATCCGCGCGGCGAACTGGAAATCCCCGCCGTTGATCTGCCCCCGGAGCCGCTCGATGACGGATATCGGCCCCTCGGTGTATCCCTCTCCCTCGACGTCCCGTAGCTCGAGCCGGGTCCGGGTCGGCTCGTCGACGACCGTCACGCTGGCCCGATGGACCTGGACGGTGACGCGGGGCCCGGCGGCGCGTGTCGACTCGCTCGAACCGGCCCGCGCCGGAGGTACGGGCCGGACCAGGTCCGCCAGCTCGACCGTCCCATCGCCGCGGCGGAGCACTCGCAGCTCGACCCCGTCCGCCTCGATCCGCGACGGCCTGCAATGGCCGCAAAACAACTTGTACAGCCCGAAGTCGAGGTGAACCTCGGCGGCCTTCAGCCACGGGTCGGTGGTGTCTCGTGGCGAGCCGATCTGCAGGTTGGTCAGGCGAATCCCGCCCGCCAGGCCGACGGAGATCCCACCCAGCTCCACGCGTCGGCCGCTCCGCGCCTCGAGCCGTGCCACGATCTGCCGGCGCGCCCAGCCCGTGGGTGCAACCAGCAGGATGAGAATCCACAGCAAGGGCGGGAACAGGGCCAGCCCGCAGAGAATCCGCAAGTAACAGGGCCATCGGCGAACTGCCATGGGAATCCGTCCCCCTTCGACGCCCGAGGTCTGTTCCATCGCGTCCGATCCCGGTTCCGCCGGGCCGTGCGGACGATACCTCGGCGCCGGAATCCCGACAAGAAGAGTCTCGAGACGCCAGGTCGGATCGTCTGATCGTGCTGGATCGATCGGGTTGAGAACTCGGGGATCGGACTTGACCGGACGGGGCGATCGTGTATGATCCGCCCGCCACGGAAGGGACTCCCGTCCTTCCGCCGGTCTACTGTCATCTCGCTACTCCGCAACGCGACCAAGTCTGGATCGGGAGGCGATCGCCTTCGTTTGGTCTTCACCGCAAGGCGTCGTCGATGGCCGCGCACGGGACGGCCGCCGAACTCATATTCTGCCCCGCGCGGATTTCAGAATCGTTCGCCGCGGCGCCGTGGGGCGTCGGGCTCCAAGGAACGAGGAGGTCATGTCGATGGATCGACTCAGGCGAGTTCTGGCCGGCGGCACGCTGGCGATGATCTTGGGGACGGTGGTGGGGGCCTCGGGCTGCCGCAGCACGCGCAATGAGGTGCCGCCGGGGCCGAAGTATTCGACCGGCGAGCCCTCGTCGTCAGTCGGCTTCAATTCGGCGCCCCACCCGTATAATGGCATGGGAAGCCCGTACACCGGTGCTTCGCTGCCGGGACAGCCCGGCCTGGGCGGTTCGCCCGGCCTGGGCGGTTCGCCCGGCCTGGGCGGTTCGCCCGGCCTGGGCGGCGGGGCGACCGGTTCCGCGACGGATGGGCTGCCCCCGAGCATGGGAGCCGGTGGATCGTCCTTCGGCACGCCGACGCCGAGCGGGCCGGGGATGGGACAGCCGACCAACAACCTGTACGGCGGGCCCGGCACCTCCGGCCTTGCAGGATCCGGACGGTGATTTGAACGCGGTGACGATGCGACCGGTTGGACGGATTCTCTGAACGCGAAAGACACGAAACAGGACGGGCCGACCGAGCGGATCAAATCCCGAGACAAGGGATCGAGAACCGTGCGACGATCCGCTCCGTCGGCCAGGTCGATCCTTTTTTTCGAGTCTTTCGTGTTCCATCGATCCGGCCGACGTGCCGTCACCCGCGTACTCGAGAGTCGGTGGTCGCACCGTGATTCCGCCCCTGGACATCCTGTATGAAGACGCGGAATGCCTGGCCGTGGTCAAGCCGGCCGGCCAGTTCACGCAGGGGACATGGGCTCCGCCCGGGGAGATGACCCTCGAGGCGGCGATCCGCCGCTATCTCGACCTCGATGATCCGGATTCGGTCTACCTGGGCATCGTGCACCGGCTGGATCGGCCGACTTCGGGAGTGCTGATGTGGGGCAAGACGCCCAGGGCCGCCCGCCGGCTCTCGCTCCAGTTCGAGCGCCGGCGGGTCGTCAAGGAATACTGGGCTCTGGTCGATGCCGGCCCGTCCGCGGAGACCGGCGTCGCGACTTCGCCCCGCTGCGATCCGGCGGCCGGCGGCGAGGCCACGTGGTGCGACTGGCTGACCAGGACCGCCCAGACCGGCCTCGCCCGCCTGGTCCCCTCCGAGACGCCGGGGGCGCGATGGGCGGTAACCCGAATGCGCCGCGAGCCCGCCGAGTTGCTCATCGCCGGCGCGGCCTGGCTGCGGCTCTGGCCGGAGACCGGCCGGACCCATCAGCTCCGGGCCCAGACCGCGGCCCGGGGCTTGCCGATCTTGGGCGACTTCGAGTATGGCTCGACGATCCCGTTCGGGCCGCCAAACGCCATCGCGCTCCACGCCCGATCGCTCCAGGTCCATCACCCGACCCTTCAGTCGCCGATGACGCTGGTGGCGCCCCTTCCGCCCGCATGGCGAGCCTACGGCGTCGATCCCGCCGACGGCGGCTGACGTCGGATCGAGGACGTCGCTCCGGCGGCGAGTCACGCCAGGGTGATCTCGACGATCCTCAGGGTGCGCACGCCGCGCGGGACCTTCACCTCGACCTGCTCGCCGACCTGCTTGCCGACGAGGGCCTGGCCGACGGGTCCGGTGATGGGGATCTTGTCCTGCTCGGGGTCTTCCTCGCCGGGGCCGACGAGGATGTAGTCTTCCTCTTCGTTGAAGTCCATGTCGAGGACGCGGACCTTCAGGCCGAAGGCGGCTCGCTCGGTGGAGAGGGTGGACTTGTCGACGATGTAGGCCTGGCTCAGCTTGTTCTGGAGCTCATTGATCCGGGCCTGGAGCATCCCCTGGGCCTCGACGGCGGCGTCGAATTCGGCGTTCTCGGAGAGATCGCCCTCGCCCTGCGCCTCGGCGATCTGCTCGGCGATCCGGGGCATGTCCTCGTTCTTGTACTTGTCGAGCTGGGCCTTGAGCTTCTCGTAGCCTTCTTTCGACATGGGGATTCGGTCGGTGGCCATGCGGGTCTGCTCCCTCTTTCTGACCTTCGACCGCCGTCGGGCGGGGACCGGCGTCCGCGGGTCCCGGATGCGGTCTTGCCACGATGGCGGCCGATCCTCGATGCGATGCGCCGGCTGAACTCGACTGGCTCACCGGAGACGTCCGGGTGGGGAAGCCCCAGTCGGCTGTCACGCGGAATCAGGCGCGCTCACGCTCGTCGCGGGAGGTCGGTCTCAAGAAGTCTCCAGGCCCGGACGGTGCGCGACGATGAGGATTGTGGCGATCGGCCCGGGCCGTTCCTTTTGAAGAAAAACCGCGGCCTCGGACTGTCCGGGACCGCGGTCATCCATTGCTTATGAGTCATCAGCCTAGCCTGCCCGGCCTTTTGACGCAAGTCCAGTGACCTACGGGACCGGGAGCCGCGCCGAGTCTCAGACCTTACTCGTGCCGCAGCGCCTCGATCGGGTCCATCATCGCGGCCCGTCGGGCGGGGTAGATCCCGAAGAGGATCCCCACCGCGACCGAGATGCTGAACGCCAGCATGACCGAGCCGCCCGTCACGATCGCCTTCTGATCCTGGATGAAGAAGACGATGATCAGCGGGATCATGAATCCCATGGCCACACCGAGCAACCCGCCGACTCCCGAGAGCACGACGGTCTCGATCAGGAACTGCTGGGTGATGTCCCGCTGCTTGGCGCCCAGGGCCCGGCGGATGCCGATCTCGCGGGTGCGCTCGGTGACGGTGGCCAGCATGATATTCATGATGCCGATGCCGCCGACCAGGAGCGAGATCGCCGCGATCGTCCCCAGGATGATGGCGAACTGGCGCGCCTGCTTCTCGGCCGAGAGCAGCAGGTCGTAGGGCACCGTCATCTCCACGTCCTTCTTGGAGTGGTAGGGCTCGTACGACGCCTGCACCAGGGGCACGGTGGGCAGCACCTCGTCGATCGTGTTGACCTGGACGGTGATCTGGGTGAGCTGCGTCTCCTCGGCCTGGCGCGACCCCGAGCGGTTATCGACGATCCGCTCGCCGAATCGCAGCTTGCAGGTATTGAGCGGGATATAGACGTCCTTGTTGAAGTCCTGCGCGGCCAGGCTCCCGCCGATCCCCGCCGAGCTGGCCCGTTTGGCCATGACGCCGATGACCGTGTAATAGTCGGAGCCGAGCTTGACCGACTGGTTGAGCGGGTTCTCGTACGGGAAGAGATTCGCGGCGGTCTCGGAGGCGAGCACCGCATAATTCTGGTACTTCTCGTTGTCCGAGGCCGTCAGGAACCGGCCCTTCTCCACTTGCAGCAGGTTGAAGTCGCCGTAGTCGTGAGTGGTCCCGACCACGCGGCCCTCGATGGCGTGCGACCCCCGCCGGATCTGCTTGCGGATCTCGCGGATCGGCAAGATCTTGCGGATCGTGGGGATCGTCGCCACCATCCGATCGTAGTCGCTGTACTTCAGGCCGAAATTGAGGATCATGGTCGGCCGCCCGGAGGTCGCCGCCTGGGCCTCATCGCTGGGCTTGACCGAGCGGATGATGATGTTCCTGGCCCCC
The DNA here is from genome assembly GCA_963815795.1 of uncultured Planctomycetota bacterium. Lineage (GTDB taxonomy): Bacteria > Planctomycetota > Planctomycetia > Isosphaerales > Isosphaeraceae > JAKAUH01. Next base: position 2,484,293 of record CAWFIC010000019.1, read on the forward strand.
AGCGCCCCGATCTGCTCCCGGGCCTCGCGGCTGGTTCCCTCGGCGATGGCCAGCATCGAGATCACCGCCGCCACGCCGAACACGATGCCGAGCACCGTCAGGCCCGACCGCAGCTTGTGAAGCAAGAGGCTCTTCATTCCCAGCTTCAACGTGCGCCAGATGCGTCCCATGGCTCCCTCTTCTCGCTTCCGATCGAATCGTCGGCTCAGAGTCTATCCCAGAAGGTGGGTCAGACGATTGTAGGGTGGGTGAAACCCACCGACGCAAGGCCTGGGCACACGGTGGGTTTCACCCACCCTACGGGATCGCTCTCGACCCTTCCAGGACAGACTCTCAGTGGGTCAATTCTTGGTTCAGCGGACCGAGTTCGGCGTCCTTGGGCAGCGGTTCCTCGGCCTGCCACTGGCCGTCGGCCGCCTCCCACGCCGGAGCGGGCCCGTTGAGGTGGGCTGTGCCGATCAGCGCGGCCTGCGCGGACCGCATCCGCTGGCTCGGGCTGTCGTCCACGATCAGACCGTCCCGCATCCGGATGACCCGCTTCGAATGCTCGGCGATATCGTCCTCGTGCGTGACCAGGATGATCGTCTTCCCCCCTTCGTCGTTCAGCCGGCCCAGCGACTCCATGATCTCATGGCTGGTCTTGGTATCGAGGTTTCCGGTCGCCTCGTCGGCCAGGATGATGTAGGGGTCGTTGATCAGCGAGCGAGCGATCGCGACCCGCTGTTGCTGGCCGCCGGAGAGCTGCGAAGGGCGGTGATCCAGCCGATCGCCGAGGCCCACCAAATCGGCCATGGCCACGGAGCGTTGCTCGGCCTCGGGGCTGATCTCGCCGTTACCCTGGTAGGTGAGCGGGAGCTGGATGTTCTCGAGGACGGTGTACTGCTGGATCAGGTTGTACGACTGGAAGATGAATCCCAGGTAGCGGCTGCGGATCTCCGACAGCTCGTCATCGTCGAGCTGCGAGATGTCGCGGCCGCCCAGGTAATACTCGCCGCTGGTGGGGCGGTCGAGGCAGCCCAGGAGGTTGAGCATGGTGCTCTTGCCCGAGCCCGATGCGCCCATGATGGCAAGGTACTCGCCGGGGTAGATCTCGACGGAGACCCCGCGCAGGGCGTGGACGGTCACGGTGGTGGCGGCCTGGGAACGGCGGCGAAGGAGTCCGCCGCCGCCCGTGTTGTGGCCCATCACGTAGGTCTTGACCACGTTGACCAGCTTGACGATCGGCTTGCTGCCCGACGTGGTCGCGTTCTGTAGTTCACTCACTGGTCGCCGCCTCCCGGAGGCCTGCCGCCGGCGCGGCCACGCCCGCCGCCGCCGAAGCCACCTCCACCGCCGAACCCGCCACCGCCGCCGCCGAAGCTCTTCATCTTCTCGATCGCCTGATCGATCTGGGCGTCGGGCATCCCGGCCTTCTTGAGGGCGGCCCGCTTCTCCTCGTCGGTGCCGGTGAAGAATTTCTTCTTCTCCTCGGGACCCATCTTCGAGAAGTACGGATTGCCGCCTCGTCCACCCTTCTTCTTGGCCTTGGAGGGATCGCCGCCCTTGCCGTCCGCTGCCGCGGGACCGCCCTTGCCGGCCTCGCCCTCGCCCTGACCCCAGCTCTTCTTGGCGTCCTTGGCGCTGCGGAACGCCTCGCGCTTCTCGTCTTCGCTCATCAGGGACATCGGGTTGAGGACGACGACGTCGCCATCGGCCAGGCCCTTGGTTACTTGCACGAATTTGTCGTTCGAGTCGCCCAGCGTGACCTCGATGCGATCGAATCGATCGCCGACCTTCTTGGTCACGTGGTCCTTGCCATTGTACTGTAGGATGGCCTGGACCGGAACGCTCAGCACATTTTCGAGCTGGCTGACCAGGATCTTGACCTGCGCCGACATCCCCGGCTTGAGGCCGGCGACCGGGTTCTCGATGCGGATGCGGGTCGTATACACCTTGATATCCGAGCTGAAGATGTTGCTCGGGTCGGGCAGGGGGGCGACCTCCGTGACGGTGCCGATGAGTTGCTTGTCGGGGAAGGCGTCCACGCGGATCTGACCCTTCAGGCCGCTATTGACGATCTTGACCTGCGCCTCGTGGACCTTGGCGTTGACTTGCATCTGGTTGATGTCGGGGATGCTGATGACCTTCTGGTGCTCGCGGACCGTGGCGCCTTCCTCGATCTGCGACTGGTTGCTGCCCCACATTCGCGACGGGTCGTTGGCGTAGACCAGCAGGCCGTCGATCGGGGCGACGAGGGTGCAGTTCTTGATCTGCCGCTCGAGCTTGTCCTCCTTCTGCTTCTCCAGCTCGAACGTGGCCTCCTTGGCCAGCTCGTCGGAGTGCGCCTTCTTGACCTCGCTCTCGAGCTCCTTGACCGTCTTATCGTGGGTGTACTTGACGAGCACGTCCTTCTTGCTCTGGGCCTGCTCGAGCGCGAACTTGGCCTTGTCGTAGTTCAGCTCCTCGGAGATCTTGGTGGCCTTGGAGACGTAGCCCTTCAAGAACATCCGGGCGGCCCATTCCATGCGATCCTGCGAGCGGACCAGGTCCGACTTGGCCAGCGCGATCTCGCCGTCTACGGTCTGGATGTCCTGGACGTAGACGCCTTCCACGTATTCTACCACGGCGATCTGGGCCACTTCTCGCGTCAGCTTGGCGTTGAGGTAGTTGGCCTCGGCGCTCTTGGTCGTGATCCGCTGGTTGACGAGCTGATCCTTGAGGGCCGCCGAGTCGAGCTCGCAGACGATCTGACCCTTCTTGACCCGCGTGCCCTCGGGCTCGATCTTGATGATCGTGGTCCCGCCTTCGACGTTGCAGTAGATGTCCTCGTTCTTGGCGCTCTCCAGGCTGCCGCGCTCCTCGACCGAGATCGGCAGGGGGCCGGCCTTGACCTGGAAGGTCAGGACGCGGGTGCCCTCCCCGGCGAACAAGCCCTTGATGGGCTTGCTCATGCCGGGGACGCTCAGGACGACGACACCGGCGACGCCCAGCGCGACCACGAAGAGGATCGCGATCGCCTTACCGGCCGAAAACCGCCGGCGCCGCGGCTTCTGCATCGGCGGCAGGTCCCGTGTTCCGGGCATCGTGGCCGAAGATGGGCCCGTGGTACTGTGCAGGGAAAAGTTCACTGAAGGCCTCCCATTCGTCATAAGGCAAGGTGCCGATGTCGCGATAGAAGATCAGGCGGTTGGTCTGATAAGTCTCGAACGACGTGATCAACTGGATCTGCGAGCCGTAGGCCCCACCCTGGAAGTTCAGGAGATTCGTGGTCTGGGTCGCCGCGTTGGCCGACTGGGCCAGGCCCTGCGACCCGCCCTGAGGCGGCGCCACGATCTGCTCGAACGCCTGGTCCTTGAGCCGCACGTTGAGCTCGTAGTTCCGCTTGTTGATCTCGTAATTGATATAATACTGTTGCACGGCACGCAGGTCCTGACGCAACTGGATCTTGAGGCCGTCCTCCACGCCCATCAGGCTGCGGCGCGCCCTCTGGTAGCTGATCAAGGCGGTCCGGAAGTTATTCCGCTCTTGCATCCGGACTAAGGGCAGCTCGGCGTTGAGCACGAGGCTGAAGTTCTTGGCCTGGCTGAGGAAGGCGAACGGGTTGGTGGAGTACGGCCCGGTGTAGACGTTGTTGGTCAGCGTGACGTTCAGGACCCCCTTCAAGGCGTTGGCGGCGACCCGGATCTGCCGCCAGGCATCGTAGAGCTGGGCACGAGTGTTCATCAGGTCCAACCGGTATTCGAGCCCGACCCGGACGGCGGCTTGCAGCAGGTCCTCGAGGCCGTCCTCATCCTCGGCCACGTAGTTGGCGCCCTTGGAGGCCGCATAGTTCCGGTAGATGCCGAGCACCGACCGCCCGTCGATATCGATGTCCGGGAGCTCGGGGAGCTGGCCGATGATCCCCGGCAGCTCGCCGAGGTTGCGATCGGGCCGCCTCTGCCAGTTATCGATGCCGTTGAAGACCTTATAGAACGGCACGCCCAGGAACTCCTGGTCCATGACGATCGGGGTATCGGGGGGCATCCCGAGCTGCATCTTGAACTGGTCGAGCCCGAAGCGATAAACCTGCTTATCGACCCACAGCCGATAGCGGGCACCGATAAGCGACGACATCGTCTGGTCCACCTGGAGCTGCGACAAGCCCGAGGATTCGCCCTGGATGAGCTCTCGATAGAGTTTAACGAGATTCTCGTAGAAGGCCACATTCTTCCGGTCGATCTCGACCTGGACCACATTGAACGCCGCCGGGATGTAGCCGATCGTCGGGTCGGTGTTCCCGGCGCTCGTGAAGCCGGCAAGCTGGAAGGTATTGCCGAAGTTCTGGACCGTGCCGCCGGTCAGGGTCACCACGAAGAACTGCTGGCGGAACTGGGCGAAGGCGCGGACCTGGTACAAGAGGGCCCGCTCGTCGAGGGTCAACGGCTCCAGGATGACCGCCCGGCCGCCACCCCGCAAGAGCGGCTGGAAGAAGCTCATCGGCAGCGCCGAGAGCACGGTCGGCTGCCGGGGGTTCTTGCCGGCGAAGTTAAACACCAGCTCGCTGGCGAACCCCATCAGGAGCTGGGAGCCGCTGTTGAACATCTTGCCGACCCCCGCGACCGTGCCGAGGTTCATGGTCGACACCTGGCCGCTGGGGGCGAATCGCGTGGAGTAGGTGAAGGCGTTGGCCGTGCTCAGGCCGGTCGCCGGAGGGAACGACGCGCCGCTACCTGTCCCGAACGTCTGGGGGACGCCGGTGCTCGGCGACAGGCCGGCATAGAACTGCGGCTCGAAAGCGAACCGCTGCAACGTCACCGGCAACGCGGCCTCGTAGAGCGCTTCCAACTGGAACTGGTAATACCTCGCGTTGATGATGGCGAGGAGCCATGACTGCTGCATATTGAGTTTATACGCTCTCATGTCCTTGGGCAAGCCGGCGGCCTCGGATTCATTCATCGGTGGGACGAACGGCACGAGGATGCCGGCGAGCCCGACGGCCTCCGCGGGCTTCATGCGGCCGACTTCGTCGATCGTCGGGCGACCCAGCGGCGGGGTCTCGGGGATCGGCTCGAGGGTCCCGGGCCGCCGGACCGGTTGTCCGGGGCCGGGGGGCGGCAACGGCGGCGGCTGCGGGACGCCACCGGGCTGGCTGGCCGCACCGGGCGCCGGCTGGCCGCCCGGCTGGACCTGACGGCCGGCCGCGGCTGCCGGACCGCTGACTGACTCGTCCTGGAACGCAACGCGAGCGAGCATCCGATCCTTCCCGCCTCTCGAGCCGGTGGTCTGGGCGCCGACCCGGGCCGCCGGTCGTCGCGGTGGTGGGATATACGGCCTCGCGTCGTTCGTCGCCCCTCTTGATATTGGTATGGGCGTCGAAGTCGAGGCCTTGGTCCCCGGATTTATGGTCGTCTGGCCAGCGACGGGCCCGCGCGGGCTGGAGACGCGCGCCGGGGCCGATTCCGGCCCATCCTGGAGCCGCACGATCGGAATCATCGGATCGTTCGGCCCGGGCCGGCGGGGACGGGCCCATGCGCTCGGGCCCGACGGATTGCTCGCCGGTCCCGCATTATTCGGCGTATTCGCCGAGGGCCGGGGGGTTGTTGACGGCGGGGCATTCATCGGCGAGCGGGGCAGGACCGGCGGAGGCGTGACGGTGGGCGGTGCGGCGCCCGCGCCGGCTGCGCCGTTCGGCGCGGTGGCGCCCCGGGGTAACCGCTGTCGGGGACGTCGAGTGCCGGCTCCGCGGGGGCCGGTGCGATCGGCTCGGCATTGGCGCCGGGCGGCTGGTTGGCCGTGGTCGCCTGGCCCCGTTCGATGATCGCACCGGGGACGAAGGGATTGGCCATCCCCGGGAACGGCTCGAAGGGCACGCCTTGACGCGAGGCGGGGTCGGTGCTCAGCGAGAGCGGGAAGCCGCCCGCGCCGAGGTTGTCCGGCAGCCCGGCGAGAGGCGAGTTCGCCGCGTGGACCACGGGCGGCTTGCCGGCCGCGGCGTCCGCCGCGATGTCCTGGCGCTGCCAGTACTCCAGCAGGTCCATGTAGCCCGTGCCTTCCACGGGCGTGATCAGCCGGTTGCTGGGCCACTGCGGCACCGGCGAGAGCGCCTCGGTCGCCACGTCGTCGGGCGGGGCCGGCGGTGCGTCCTGGTCGTAGGGGTCCGCGAACCGGGACAGGGCCGGGGCCTCGATGGAGAAGATGTCCAGCCGCCATCGCGGGTCGCGGCTCTTCTCGAAGACGGCTTCCGAGACGTCCTGGTTGGCCCACTCCCGATAGAACTCGCGCGTGCAGCCGCTTTGCGATCCGACGGCGAGGGCGGCAAGGATGGCGCCCGCGCCCAGCCGGAGCACGGCTTTGCCGGATCTCGGACTCCTCCGTGTTCTCATGGATCTTGCCTCGACACCAGGATAGGGCCTCGCCGGGCGGGCCGCCCGGCATCTTGATAGCTGGCTTCATCGTCGCGACCCGCCGACCGGCGAGCCGACGCGCTGAAGCGAGAACCTTCGGGACGAAATCGTGGGACTGGAGACGGTCCCCTCGGGACCCCGATCGCCGGGGCCGGGTCCTGGCCGGCCGCCGGGACCGATTCGCCGCCGGGGCTGCGTGCCCCGGACTGACCGGCCGAGTCGACCGGCGCAGTCACGACGGGCGGGCGACTCGGGGCTCGTTTCCCGCGTGTTATATCGGGCCTGCGGGATAGATGGGTTGAGCGGAAAGTGTGCGTCGTCGGCGTCGTGACGGATCCCAAGTCCCGAATTGGGTGGAGTCTAGCCTCCGGCGCGGTCGAAACTGCAGATGGAAAAGCACACCCTTGGCGGCGGAGTCGCGCCGGACCGGTCTGGAACGGGAGTCCCCCGCGCGGATTCCCGTGGACCCGTCTCCCGAGGGACAGTCACTGCTCGGGCGGTGAATCGTTTCCGGCGCCCCGCGGTGGTCGCGCCACCACTAGGATTTTGGAGGAGGGAGTCTCCAATGCTCTTCGGCAATCGCCGGCCTCGGAAGTCGGACGCTCGGCGGCGCACACCCTACATCCATCGCCTGCGGGGAGAGGATCTCGAGGACCGCCTCCTCCTGTCCGTCAACCTCGGCGGAACGTCACCGCCGTCCAACCCGCTGATCGCCACGGCCCCGTTCGGCATGGACTTCGCCGGGTCCAACCCCACGACCGTGCCTCAGGGCGCCGGCTGGAGCGTCTCGGACCTCGGCGACGTCAACGGCGACGGCTACGACGACTTCATGATCGGAGCGCCAACGGTCACCACCCCGTCGACGCTCGGCGTGGGCATCGGCAGCGAGGCTTACTTGGTCTTCGGCTCCAAGACCGTCAACGCCGCTAGCATCACCGACTGGATCGGTAAGAACGCGGCGGGCACCTTCAACTATACCGCGAACGACCGCGTGGGCGACCTCGGCCAGCTCGGCGCCGCCACCCAGACGAACCCGATTTCGAGTCCCCCGGCGACGCTCGACTTCCCCTTCGCCGGCATCACGTTCACCAATACCCTGGGCATCACCTCGGGCCTGGGGGCCTCGGTCGCCTCGGTCAAGATCGGCAGCACGTACGGCATCCTGATCGGGGCGCCGTTCGAGCCCGATGTCAACGGGTCCAACCTCGGGACCGGCCGCGCCTACCTGATCTCGGGCAGCCTGAACAACTTCATCGGCCAGACGATCGACCTGGACACGCCCGCCGCGTATTCGGGGCTGAACATCGTCACGTTCGTCAACAACGCCACCGGAGGGCAGCTCGGCTACTCGGTCGCCGGCGGCACCAACATCTTCGGCGACGGACAGCCGGACGTCATCCTCGGTGCGCCGAACGCGACGTTCGGGGCGGCCTCCGGGACCGGAGCGGTCTACGCCTTCTCGACCAGCTTCCTCAGCGGTGCCACCCAGACGATCAACGTGTCGACGATCGGCCAGAGCGGGACCACCAGCGCGATCTTCACGGGGGCGAGCTCGGGGGCCCAGGCCGGTTGGAGCGTCGCCGATGGCGGCGATGTCAACGGGGTCACTTCGGGCGGCACCAATGTCGACGACCTGCTGATCGGTGCGCCGTCCCAGGGCGGCAACGGCGCGGCGTATCTCATCTACGGCGGCAGCGGCCTGGCCGGCCTGGCGCAGACCGTCAGCGGCGTCCGCTACATCAGCCTGGCGAATGTCGGCGCCGCATCCGGCACGACCGGGGCCGTGCCGGGTGCCACGATCCTCGGGCCGAGCGGAAGCAGGACCGGCTGGGCCGTCAGCTCCGGCGGTGATTTCAACAACGACGGCTTCGGCGACATCCTCATCGGCTCGCCGCAGTTCTCCTCGAGCACGACCGTCACCACCAATGGCCTGGCCTCCCTGCTCTACGGGGCGGCGAGCGGCGCCACCGGATACCTGACCGGGATAATGACCCTGGGCAGCACCCCATCGGGCATCACGCCGCTGTACATGACGGGGGCGACGACGGGCGCCATGGCCGGTTACGCCGTTTCTCCGGTGGGCTTCATCAATAGCGGGCAGCCGAGCCTGATCCTCATCGGTTCCCCCGGCTTCAACAGCAGCAGCGGGACGGCCTACCTCATCCCCGGTCGGTCCGGCGGGCTCACGGGCACGCAATCGCTGTCCAACGCCCAAACGTCCCCCCTGTCGGGCGTCCAGTTCCTGGCCACGACACCCAGCGCGCCGTCCAACTCGCCCCCGTTCTTCGGCGCCTCGGTGTCCAGCCGGTTCCAGACGACCTCCGTCACGGCCGACAGCGATTCGGAGGCGGACTTCATTATCGGGGCGCCGGGTTACGACGTGACCCAGAATCCGACGCGCACCCTGGCCGGCGGCGCGATGATCGTGCAGGGCGGCCTGATCACCGTCCCGACCCCCGGCACCACCCAGATCACCACCACCATCGGCGTGGGTACGCCCTTCGCGCCGTTCTCGATCAACGCCTCGACGCCCGCCAACCTCCAGATCTACGTCTTCGGCACGACCACGAGCAGCGGCACCTTCGAGCCGGTCAGGGACATCGATCCCACCAGCGTCGTCGTCAACGGCGTCGCGTTCCCGAACGCGACGCTCACGGCCGACACCAACCAGGCGGATTGGGTCAACGGCATCCAGGATGCGATCATCACGATCACGCCGCGATCCTCGTTGAAGCTCACGGCCGGCACGACGACGATCACGATCAGCGGCAAGACCCTCACGACCTCACCCCTGTCCCCCGACACCTGGACCGGATCGGCCACGGTCACCGTCACCGGCTCCAGCTCGGGCGGGAACTCGTCGAGCCTGCTCGCCGGGATCGCCGGCGGCCCGGTGGAAGAGACGACGTTCAACTCGCCATTCGGACCGACGCAGTACGTCCCGACCATCTCCCAGCTCTCGGCCTACAACTACGCCCCGATCCCGCTCTCCGTCGCCCTCCAGCAGTACCAGCCGGCCCCCGGCTTCAACGACCGGCTCTACGCCTACAATCACAACGGCAAACAGCTCAAGAACTACCTGACGATCCGCGGGCCGGCGGCGACCGGGTTGTACCAGGGCAAGCCGCCCCGGATGTTCGTCAACAACAAGATCCTCGATCGCAGCCGCTTCCACGAGGGTCGGTCCTATACCTACACCCACAAGGCGCCGAAGATCGGCAGCATCTACAAGGGCGTCGTGCCGACGCAATTGTCGACCGAGCACGTCGCTGACACGCCGGGAGTCAAGGCCAACGGCAACCGTCAGATCGGGAAAGCCCCCACGGGGGGTTCGACGTTCTACCTGGGCGGCCGTCAGGGTCACGGGGAATGATTCGCGCCGAAGGGCACCGTCCTCGGCCGGCCGGTCGCAGTCGGACCGGACGACCGGGGCGCCCGTCCCTTGACCCGGCGGCTATCGCGCCTCGGGTCGGGACGTCACGAGCTTCGAGAGCCGGTTGGCCAGGCGCTCCAGCGCCGGGCTGCGATCGTACGGGTCGAGGTGGACGTTCAGCAGGCTGTAGCCGGCGGTGTTGGCCAGCGCGGCTTTCAGCGCCGCGTCGAGCTCTCCGACCGTACGCACCTCGAAGCCCGTTCCCCCCCGAGGACCTCGGGGATGCGGTGATAGGACCAATTGCGGATATCGTTGAAGCTCCCCTCGAGCAGGAACCGCTCGGTGGTATAGCCGTGGTTGTTCACGAGCACGACGATCGGGTTGAGGCCGTGCTGGGCGATGGTCGAGAGCTCCATGCCGGTCATCTGGAAGGCGCCGTCCCCCACGACGACCAGGATCCGCGACTTCGGGTTGGCCATGCTGGCGCCGACCGCGGCCGGCACGCCGAAGCCCATCGACGTGTAGTAGGCCGGACTGAGGAACTCGGTGTGCCGGTGCATCTCGAGGTCGGCGGCGCCGAAGAGCGAGTCGCCGATGTCGGCGATCACCGTCATGTCGCCGGACTCGGCCAGCATCCGGTTGAGCCGCCCGAAGAGGATCTGCGACGTCATCGGATCGCGCGGGCTCGCCGCCGCTTCCAGGAACGGGCTCGTTCGCCCGGGCACGGGCGTGCGGCGGACGGACGGGCGGCGCTCGATCAATCCGCGGATGAAGTCGTCGAGGCGCACATCGCGGTAGTGATGGTGGCGGATCCGCAGGTCCTCGCTGGTCGCGTCGATGCAGCGGGACGGGTCGAGCTTGGCCGTGAAGATCCCCAGGTTGATGTCGGTGAGGAAGCAGCCGAGCATCAGCAGGCAGTCGGCCGACTCGACCAGCTCGGTGACCTCGGCACGGCCCATGCCGCCCTCGTAGACCCCCGCGAAGAGCGGATGGGCCTCGGAGATGACGCTCTTGCCCAGGATCGTCGTCGCGATCGGCATACCGGTCGATTCGGCCAGGCGCAGCAGCTCGTCCTGCAAGGCGAAGCGGTGGATCTCGACGTCGGCCAGGATCATCGGCCGGGTCGCGGTCGAGAGCAGCGCGACGGACTCGTCGAGCGCCTCGCGCAGCGCCTCGGGGTCGCTCGGCGGCAGGCCCTCCGGCGGACGATGGGGCTTCACCTGTCGGGCCTGGACCTGGTCCCTGGGCAGCTCGAGATAGACCGGCCGCTTGTATCGCACGGCCGCCTCGAGCACGCGGTCGATCTCCTCGAGCGCGGTCTCGGGCTTGTCCAGCACGGCCGAGGCCACCGTGATCTTCTCGAACACCTCGAACTGCGTTTCGAATCCCTTGACCTTGTGGTGCAACAGCGGGTTCCGCGCCCGCTCCGACAATCCCGGCGAGCCCGCGAGCACGATCACCGGCGACTTCTCGGCATAGGCCCCCGCGATGCTGTTGCAGGTGCTCAGCCCGCCGACACAGTACGTCACGCAGATGCAACCCAACCCGTGGATCCGGGCGTAAGCGTCGGCCGCGAAGCCCGCGTTGTCCTCGCGCGTCATCCCGACCAGCCGGATCGGGCTCTGCTCGATCAACTTGTACAACTGGAGGACGTAGTCGCCGGGAATGCCGAAGATGTGCTCGACGCCCAGGGCCCAGAGCCGGTCGATCAGGTATTGTCCCACGGTCGCCACCGCGGGGCTCGACACGGTGGACTCGGCCGGCCCGTCGCATGCGGCGACCGCCGACTCGCTGTCGGCCACCGCCGCCGACCCGTCGCGGCTGGCACCCTGCGGGGAAGTGCTTGCCATCATGCGCCTCCTTTGGCTGAGAGCGATGAAGGAATCGAGATTCCAGCTTCCGAATCCGCAAGTCATGCAACGATATGGACTTATTACCCCAGCGAAGAAGAAGGTCACATACTAGCCCGACGCGCCAGCGAGTGAATCGATGGACGTCCCCGGAATCCACTCGCTGGCGCTTCGGGCTAGTATACGCCAGCGTGCGAATCTTCCTCGCTGGCGTAATAAACTCATTCGGAATTCGGAATCCATGTTTCACGATCCCTGAAAGGGATACGGTCGAAAGGCGAGTGGAGGTCGGTTCATGCTCGCTCCTCGCCCCTTATCCCTGGTTCCTACCGAGGATGACGACCGGTGCTCGCCTCCGCCCCTCCCAACGGTCGAGCGGACCGAGGGCGCCGGGGGGCAACGGCCGGTTGTAGACGTAAACCCAAACGCGGCAGGAGGCTCGCGTCAGTGTCCGGGTGCGGCGGTACAGTCCCGTGTCGACCTCCTCCCACGGGTCGAGCCGGGTCTCCAGTTCCTCGAGGTTCACGGGTCGGACGAATCCTTCCACCCAGCCGGCTCCGGGCTCGTCCAGGTCGAACGGCGCCGGATACGGACCCAGGTCGTAGAGCCGGCCGCGCACGGCGTCCGGACGCCATCCCTCCCGCTCCGCCGAGTCGCCGTCGCGCGGCATGAGGGTCCCGTAGGCGAATAGCTTCGGCGACACGATCCACGGCCCTCGGCACTTCCCGCCCGATCACCCGCTTCGATCCGACGCTACAATCATTGTAGCCCGATTCTCCGTCGAGCGGACCTTCGAGGATCCCGCGAGCGATGGGCGATCGTTGGCGTGACGCTCGCGCACGGCGGCGCCTGAGACCGCGAGCGGCCAGTTTCGCCGGAGACCTCCTGGCATGTCGACGTGGATCCGGCGCACCGGCGCGGGCCGATCGAATCCCGCGCCCGGGTCCAGGATTGTTTACCCTGTCCGCGACGGCCGTCAAACTCGTTTCATCGAGCGGCGCTTGCGGGCGGGAGATGCGGCCTGGGGTCCATCGAACCGAAGTCCCAACGAGGAGGCCATCTTCTCGAGCAGGCCGACTTGCGGGGACATGATTCGTCCGCGCGGCTCGGGCCGATCCGCATAGAATCGGCGGATCGCCGGGGCTTCGAGTTCCAGGATCGCCGCCCGCAACGCGGGGTCCCAGACCGGCTCGCCGAACCGCTTCTCACTCTCGTTGGCACGCGGCGCGTGGCGGATCGCCTCAGCATCGAACTCGCAGCCGAGCATCGTGAGCACCTCGATGAGGTCCTCGACCAGGTTCTCCTGGCGACCGACGAACTGCAAATGATCGTGGCCGGGGGGGCCGATGTACCACTCGTACATCCGGCTCACATAGCCGGGCTCATGCCGGATCACCAGGCGGATGAACTCGCAGAAATCGTCCGACTCACACCGCTCGAGGATCCGCTGCGGGTGCCAGCATCCCGGCTCGTAGACCTTCCAGATACCCGCCTGGAATTTCCACCAGGACTCGTACCAGCTCAACGGATGCCTGACAAATGAAAAGACGAACGGGTACTCTCTGACGTTCATCGAGACGAGCGAATGGCGCCAGGAGACGCCTTCCATCGTCTGGGCCTGCTCAATCTCCAGACCGGCCTGCCCCAGCGCGAATTCGACCCATGAGCCGCCCGTCTTGGGGATGTGCAGGAAGAGGGCGCCGGACTGACGAAGGCAGACGGACATGGCTCCAACCTCCTTGTGAGAGTCAGCGCTGCTGATCACCTGAAACCTCGCGCGTCGGCCATGAGTGAATCCCTCGCCGGCCGCAGAGGCGCGTCACCCGGACGCAACCCGCGCGGCCCAATACTAGAACACGAACGGTAGACGACCAAGCGACTTTACCGACTTCTTACAGGAGTTTACGAACTGTAACGGGCGTCGTCCCGCCAACGAGATGAGGCCTGCTCGAACCCGTTCACCCCGTCGGGTCTGCCACTCGCCCGCGCAGTCCGAAAATGTGCCCCAAACGGCACCGAATCGCGCTCGGATGCCCTTGCTCCGCGGATCGACGTCTCGAAGGGCATTCAGGCCCTGACGTTGAGCAGTTTTCCCAGGTCGTGGGCGAGCGACTCGAGGATGAGATTCATGGCGAGCCGGCGCTGAATGTGGTAGTCGGCCTCGAGGCAGCGGTCGGCCAGGACCAGGACGTCCTCGGGCTCGAGTCGCGCCGCGAGGAATTCGGCGGCCTGTCGGTCGCTGGCGTCGGGGCAGGGGGGTTCGAGGCCGGCGGTCTGCCAGAGTACGCCGCGGAAGAAACGGGACAGCTCGCCGACGAGCAGGCTGGCGCGTCGTCGTTGATCGACCGATTCCTTGCCCGCCTGCTTGACGTGGTCCAGCACCCGACGGGCCAGGGCCGGCGGGTCGAGTCCGTGTTCCGCGGCCAGCTCGTCGATCAGCGCGCGGCGGAACCGTTCCAGCCCGGCGTCGGCCAGCCCCAACGCACGGTTCACGCTGCCATCGCCCAGGGCCGCCAGCCGGGCCGCGTCGGCCGGGTCGCTGGCCACACCCCTCTCGAGGAGGATCTCGGCGACGTCGGTCGCGGCCAGTGGGTCGAACCGCACGACCTGGCAGCGCGAGACGATCGTCGGGAGCTGGACCTCGACCGAGGTCCCGATCAGGATGAGCACGGCGCCGGGAGGCGGTTCCTCCAGCGTCTTCAGGAACGCGTTGGCCGCCTCCTCGTTCAGCTCGTCGGCATCGTCGAGGATCGCCAGCTTTCGCATCCCCCGGGCCGGCTTGAGCGCGAAGTATTCGCACAGGTCGCGGATCACGGCGATCGGCAGCTCGTGCTTCTCCTCCGGACGCCCGACTTCGATGAAGTCGGGGTGGGTCTGGGCGTCGACCTGGAGGCAGCCCGGGCACGCCTCGCAGGGGTCGAGCCGTTCGGCGGGGCGAGATTCGCAGAGGAGCGCCTGAGCGAGCTTCCGCGCGAACGACTTCTTGCCGATCCCCTCCGGGCCGATGAAGAGCATCGCGTGCGGAAACCGATCGTGCACGAGCCTCCGCCGCAGTTCCTCGACGACCTTGTCATGCCCGCGGATTGAGTGCCAGGACACGCTCCACCTCGCTCTTGATCGCGTCGAAGACGGCGTCCGGACTCGCCGCGGCGTCAACCAGGACGACCGGCGCGGGATACAGCGGTGACAGCCCTCCGGCCCGCGCACCGGCTTCGGCCGCGTCGAGATAACCCTTGCGCACCCGGTCGTGGTAATCCGCCGCGCGATCCTCGATCCGGTCCCGCGCCGGCCCGACGCGGCCGCGAGCGGTCTGCGGATCCACGTCGAGCACAAACGTGAGGTCGGGCAGGAGGCCATCGGTCGCCGTCCGTCCGACGGCGGCGATCTCGGTCGGATCCACGCCCCCGGCGTGCCCCTGGTAGACGATGGTGGACAGAAGGAACCGGTCGCAGACCACGACGTGACCGGCGCAAAGCGCCGGCCGGATCACCTCGTCGACCATCTGGGCCCGGCTGGCCATGAAGAGCAGCATCTCGGCCCGGATCGAGATCGAAACGGCGTCGCGGTCCATCACGATGCCCCGGAGACGATTGCCCAGCGCGGTCCCCCCCGGGTCGCGGCACACCACGACGTCGAATCGCCCCGCGCGGAGCCAATCCGCCAGTCGCGCCGCCTGCGTCGTCTTGCCGCCGCCATCCGGGCCTTCCAGGACCAGGAAGAACCCGGGATGGGGATGAACCCGGCTGCCCGGACCCTCGATCTCCGCCGCCATGCTCGACAGCCCTCGTTGAAGCCGGAAATTGATCCTTCCACGGACTCCATCATACGAGATCGGGAGCGGGGCCGCATCCTGAGCTGGCGGACCCGGACGAGTCACCCGGGAGCTTCAGAGGGTGTACGAGACGGCCGCCGGATCGGCGTCGGGTGGGTCGAGCCTCGATTCGTCGAGGCGAGGCCCACCGGATCCGCCGAAGAGACCGGTGGGCCTCGCGCCGCCCCGCGGAGTTCGGCCCACCCTACAGCCCCTTCTCGTACACCCTCTCACGTTCTCTCGATGGCACTCGGTCTCACGGCGTCTATGGATGCAACCAGGAGAACAGCGGACTTGCTGGTCTTCTGCTTGACGGCTTTCGCGTGCGTGGACCTGGAATGCGTCACCCTGGTGCGCGTCACCTTGGCGTGGGTCGTCTTCTTCGCTTTCGCGTGCTTACTGGTCGAATGCGTCGACGTCGGGCTTTTCGGACTCGACGAGCCGGAGGACGTTGTGCTGACCGTGACTCCCGAGGACGAGGACGACGTCGAGGTACCGGAGGACGAGCCGGCGTCGGCCACCAGCCCCGCGACGACCAGATCGGCCCTGGGCGTGCCCAGGCCGGTGACCAGGTCGTAGCCGGCCGTCGCCGAGTATCCGTTCGAACCGCTGGTGACGTCGTGGAAGTCGGAGCTGGGCAGCGAATAGAGCTCGTTCAGCAGTTCGTTGGTGCTGAGGGTCCCGTGCCCCGCGATCGCCAGGCCCTGGTCGGCGATCGCGACCAGGCCCGCCCAGGCCGGGGCGGCGGCGCTGGTCCCGCCGACGTCGAACCAGCCGGATTCGCCGTCATAAGGGACCGAGTCGTAAACCGAGTAACCCGTGCTCGGATCGGCGTCGAGCGAGACGTCGGGCACCGTCCGCGCGCCGTCGCTCAGCCCGGCCGATTGCAGCGTCGCGGTCTGGTACGAGGGCTCCGCCTCGAAGGAGCTGAACCCGCCCGTGCTGCCGCTCCAGCCCGATTCCGAGCCGTAGGAACCGCTCGCGGACAAGGTCAGGGTCGTGCCGCCGACGGCCAGAACATTGGGAGATGCCGAGGGATACGTCACCCCGGACCATGCCCCGTAATCGCCCGAGGCGGCCACGTAAGTCACGTTCGTGTGGCCCGCAGGCGTCGTGAACAGAGTGTCGTAGTTCGACTCGGTCGAGAACTCGCTCGCGCCCCAGCTCATCGACACCACGCTAACGCCCGGCAGGTTGCTGGCGTAGCTGACCGCGCCGAACAGGGCCTGTACGCTGTCGGATGAGGCTTCGACCAGGACGATGTTCGCCTCGGGGGCGATCGCATGCGCCCACTCGACGTCGAGGGCGGTCTCCAGCGCCCAGGCCGCGTCGGTCGACGTCGCGCCCAGGTTGTCGACGGTGAACGACGGCGGGCTGGAGAGCCCGTACTCGGCGTCGAACGCCGCCAGGTCAGCGGCGATGTTCGGGTCGGAGTAGGCATCGACGATGGCGATCGTCTCGCCCGCGCCGTCGCCGGTGATCGTGCCATTCGAGAAGGCGATCGCGTCGATGCCGTAGGCCGCCCGGATCTGCGCGGGGGAGTAGCCCGTCGGCGTCGTCGACGTCAGCGACAGGACGCTGAGACTCGGCCGAGCGGTGAGCTCGGCCAGCGACGCGGACGCACCGGCCGAGAGGACCAGGCGGTCGTCCATCGGCTCGCAGCCCGGATGGGTCCGACGGGCGCGGCGCGAGCGGGACCCCGCTCCGCCGCGTCGCCACGCGGTGAGGAAGATTCTCCAGATGCGCATTGTCGCCCTCGACCGTGATCGGGGATCACGGCTCATGTCACTGCAGCGCGGTCGATCTCCGGTGAGCCCTCGACGTGAACGGTCGGCCGTCGAGTCTCACTCGATCCGCGAGTTGCTGCGTCCGTGGATGTCCTGGTGCGTCGCCGGTGGAGCTAGGGGGAGGATGAGGTGTCCCTCGGCAGTCCGTACCAACTACTGGGGACAGGGGTCGCCTCCGATGCGACCGATCTGTGCCTCCTGGCCATCCCTGTCCCCCGAAGTAATGAACGCAATTCCCGCCGAGGAGCGTGCGCGAGTCGTCGTTCGATTTCTTTCGGGTAGCCGTTCATGGGCCGAGGGTGACAGCCGTTTAGGTGCGAACAAGGTGCGGCATCACTTGGGCAATCCGGCCGCAAGAGGGTCAAAGGAATCTCCGAAGATGCATCGGCGTCGTCGGACCGACGCGCGCAACGCGACAGTCGGTTCGGCTCATAAGGGTACATCTTCGACAGCCTTCGAGGCGAACCGTCGGCTGAAGCGCGTCCATGACGCCCAGTGAGCTTGAGTAATGGGCGGGGCAGCGAACGCCGAGTGAAGTGCGCCCCTGGGGTTGGACCAACTGGGGGCGGTTGTTATGGTACGGCGACAGGATCGGCTTGACGACCGCAAACGTGCGGAATCCCACCCGCCGAGGGAGCGAACCGAGCTCGATCGGTGACGGCGGAATGCGAACCCGGCCAGTACGGGCACCCCGGGAGGTTCGGGGCCCTGTTCGCGGCCGACCCAGCCGTCGGCCGGCCGACCAGCCCGCTTGGGAACTCACGCACGCAACCGCTACGATTAGTGGCATCGAAGCGGCGTCCCTCTCCGGCCCTCGATGCCTATCGATTCGGCCCCTTTACGCCGTCGGGGGCGAAGCGGGGCGGCTCGACATCTACCACGAGGTCAGGGACCGGATCGGCCGACGGATTCGCCTGCGGATCGGGGAGGTTAGACCGACGACGCGACCCGGGACGGGACGGTCGCCGTCTGGTCACAGGATGGGGGTCAGGGAGGGCGGATGAAATTCTCGGATTTCGTCGTACCCCAGGCGATTGTCACGGACCTGAAGGCCACCAACAAGGAAGGCGCAATCGCCGAGATGGTGCGCAGCCTGAGTCACACGGGCTGCTTCAGCGAGGCCTACCAAGACGGCTTCACAGGCGCGATCCTCGATCGTGAGGCACTCGGCGCGACCGGAATCGGCCGAGGGGTGGCCTGCCCCGAGGCCCGCCGCCCGCGGTCGATCGCGTGATCGGCACCATCGCCCTGTCGCGGTCCGGAGTGGAGTTCGGCTCGGTGGATGGGGAGCCGGCGGACATCCTGACCTTGCTGCTCTGCACGCCGCACAAGCCCGGGGACTTCCTGCTGGCCGGGCAGGTCCCATCGCGGCACTTGGCGGACGGGCGCTTCTGTAGCCGCCTCCGCCAGTCCCACAGGCGGGAGCAGGTCATCGACCTCCTGGAAGAGGCCAATCGTGGTGTTGAGGCGTAACCGAATTCCGGTATACTGTTGATTACCACTCGCGGGACGGATACCGGAATATCGAATCGACAACCGCTCGGGATCGCTTCGAGGTCGACGGCGTGTCCGCGTGAATCGAGCGGCGCAACGGATTGGCCCCCATGATGAGGGAGGGAGAGCCCTGCGATGTCTTCCACGATCCTTCGCTCGCGCCTGTTCCTGCCCATCCTTCTCTCGTCCCTGATGGACTACCCCTTGGCAGCCTGCACGGGAGACGTCCCGCCGCCGGTCGCACCAAGACCGGCCGCACCCGCATCGGCGCCGATGACACGCGCGAAGCCATTGTCGGTCCTCCGACAATTCGCGACCGGCAGCGCTCTGTTCCTGCCGGGCATGGCGGTCGTCCTCTTTCAGACTGGCAGCGACAATCAGGCCGACTTGGCCTCCGACCCGGTGTCGTTTTACGAGCGGGTTAACGCCCTGGAGTTCGGGGATCGGGCCAAAGCCGACAGACTGGTCGGCAACGGCCGCGTCACGCTGATTTCCGAAGGCATCAGGGGCGTGGTCATCGTTCCCTTTCCCAGCTCCGAATCTGTCGAGGGGTCGAGGCTGTTGCGACTCCTGGACGGTCCGAGGCCGGGCCTCGAGGGTTCCGGCGACCCATGCGAGCCTGGGGTGAGCCGTGATAACTTATCGAAGGTCATTCCTGCAATTCCTGGCCGGTTTGCCGCTGTGGGAAGTTGGTAGCGTGCCAGCCACTTGCGCTCCGTCAATCAGAACAACCCGAATGGTTTTCGCGGCTTCCGGATCGTGTTAGGAACCGCGATCAACGCATAGAAATTCGTGGGGACATTGTCTGTCCGCTTATCGAGGCCTTCGCCGGAGGAAAACGCCATGCTCACGGTCGCTGGAAAGGCTCTCGGCCGCAAGAAGCCTCTGTTCGCCGAGTGGTCGACGGAGCTCCCTCCCAACCTGCGCGAAAGCGGGACCACGCTTCGTGACATCATCAGGCAGCTTGTTCGCACGGAGGTCCGCGCGTTCAAGAAGCGCCAGGACGAGCGCACTCTGCTGCGGGCCCTGACCGCGCGCGCGATCGACGCAGGCGTGCAGAAAGGGAAGGTCGAGATGGGGCGCAGCGACGTGCCTGTGCAAGTGGTCGACGAAGATGCCGCCGTGTCAACGGCCCTTCAGGCATTCGAGGACGGGCTTTACCTGGTCGTGATCGACGAGCAGGAACACAAGCGACTCGATAGCCAGGTCTGCCTGCAACCCGAGAGCCGGATCACCTTCATTCGCCTCACCTTGCTCGCGGGGGGCTGAGCCATGCTGAGTCCCGCGGTCGCGAAGGAGCGTCTGAACCCGTGGCTGGCCGCAGGCGAAGATGACGACGATGCGGCGGACGATCGCGTGTTCGGCCTGGCCGCCGGGGTGCCGAAACCCTTGCGGGCCATCGCTTACACCCTCGCTGGCCGGGATGCCGCTGGCAACGCGGTGTCCCCGGAGGAATGGTGGGAACAGCACGATCGTGAGGTGGCAGCTTGTGCCGAGCTCGACGCTTTGCCGCTGCCTCGCCGGTTGCGCGTGTTCGCGTCGTTCTTTCCTCGGCTGGCGGAACAATTGGAGCTGGGCTGGCAGTTCTCGAAGGCGATGCCCTATACGTTTCCCTCGCAACGACCGTTCCGCGCGCCCGCGACGCGCAGGCGACTTTGGTCAGACGCCACTTCTGGCTGGCCAGCCTGCTCCGCATCGCCGGGCATTACCACTGCGAGAACGTCACCGCGCCCTGGCTCGCCAGTTGGGCGCCTCACCTCGGCTTGGGCATGTCCTTCAACCCGCTGACTGAGATCGGCGACCTCCTGGCCGCCGTGATCGACGCCGGCGGGCCACTCGGTGACGAGGTCTTCGACATCCTGGTTCAATCGCTGCGCAACGAACACGAGATCGGCGGCATGGGCCGGCACGTCACCCGCGCCCTCTTGTGCGGCTCACGCGCGGATGGCTGGGAATGGATCGAGAAGACCCTCCTGGCCGCCCAGCGGCAGGAAGGCCTGCGCCAGGCCATCCTCGGAACGACCATCGACTCGCATCCGCAAGCCTTTCGCCGCATGCTCCGGCTGGTTCGGGAGCACAACCTTGCCCGGTTCAGCGCCGTGGTGGAGGCCGTCAAATACTGGTTCGATCTCGGCTGGGACTCCGCGACCTCCGCGACGGTCAACGCGGTCATTGACAAGGCGCTCCGATGCCTCGACGATGAAGCCGCTCGCTCGCTCGCTCTCGATGGCGCGGACGCCGAGGGCGCCTTTCTCGCCCTGTGGTCGATCGCGCTGGAGGATGCCCACCGCGCCATCCCCGCTGCGGCCAGGCTGCTCGCACACCCCAACGCCGAGCTTCGTTACATCGCCGCCCTGCATCTGGGCCAGCTCGACCTGCCCGAAGCCGACCGCGCTCGACTGGCCGCGCTCGACGACGCGGACCCGCGCGTGGCCTGGTGCGCCCTCACCACGGGCGCCCTGGTCCACGGCCAGGTCAGCCTATCCGGCGATGACCTCTTTGAACGCCTCGAGCGCCTCGTCGAGCGATTGCCCGCGAAACCGGAGCGCGCCAAGCCGCTCGTCTGGCCGTGGACCGCCACGTCACTCGATCGCGAGGTCGTCGCCCAGGGGATGATCGGCGCACTGAGCCATCGACCGCCCACGCGGCTGTTACCGTACCTGCAGGCTCTTTCCCGCTACAGCCGTCGGGTCGTCATCGACTTATTGGCGCAGCAGAAGACGTGGGATCGCCTGACGCGCGACAGCCTGATCGACCTGGCGGGTGGCTCCGTGAGTGATATCCGCGCGGCCAGTTATGGGGCCCTGGCGCAGCGGCCGTTAGAGAGAGACGAGCCCCAGCGGCTCGAAGGTTACTTGAGCCGCAAGGCCAACGACCTGCGGCTCGGTGTCATCGGCCTGCTTCTCAAGCAAGACGATTCGGACGCGCTGGCCTCTGCTGGGCGCCTGCTAACCGCCAAGAACGCCCACCAGCGCCTGGCCGGCCTCGAGCTCCTGCGTCAGCTCGCCGAGAGCGGCCGCCAGACGATGGGCTGTCAGGAACGAGCCGAGTCCTATCGCCGCTCGCACCGCCAGCTCACCCAGGAGGAGCAGACGCAGGTTGCCGCCATCCAGCAAACCGGATGCAAGCGCGTGACCCTCGACGATGCACTCGGCTTGATGGACCCGGCCGAGCGCTCGCCGATCGTCCCACCGCAGAAGCACCGGGGTCCGTTCATCACCGATGCGGCGGTCGCCTGTCTGAACGATCTCGATGAGCTCGTCCACACCGAGCGCGAAACAATGGTCAACTACCACTTCAAGCAGTACCACGTGCACAGAACCTTGGGGACTTGCGACTACGCCTTCCCAGACCCGGATTGGGGCTGTCCGCCCGAGCAGAGCGAGCGGCCGATGCCACTACGCCAAATCTGGGAAAAGTGGCGCGACCGCCGCGCCGAGGCGCTGCGCGACCCCGACGGGATGGAGCTGATACGGGCCTACGCGTGGGCCCGTGTCGAGTCGTATACTCACGACAAATGGGAGGAGTGGGCCGGCCGATCCGCGGAACACCTCGAGATTGTCCGCACGCTCACCGGCGGACCGCCGTTCCCAAAGCTCCGATATCAGCGCGTAGTTAGGGACGTGCTCAGATGGCTCGTCTATCTGGATGCGCCGCCAAACGCCGTGAACGTGCTCCTCGACACGGTCGAAACCGCGCTCGCCCTGGTTCCGGCGCGACTGCACCGACGGCTCGTCGAGATGGCCGGCGCGAAGCCCGGCGAAATCAATGAGAGCGGGTCGGAACCGGATTGGCGCCTAACTGAACCCTTTGAGTTTTGGCTCGGGATCCTGCAGGAGATCGCAACGCTCGCATCCTGCAAACCGACCCGCCAGCAGTGGGCCCGCTACTGGCAGTTCATGCACTGGCTCGATGAGCCGGTGCCAGGCGCCGAGCGCAGACGGCCGGACCTGGCCATCCTCGAGGAGGCCTACGCGGCCGGGGCCGCCACACAGGCCGACTGGTACGATCACCTGCTCGGGCCGCGACAGCTACCTCGCTATGGCGTCACCTTTGTCGGCAACGACTTGCACTCGATGACCTCCCGGTTCTTCCGGAAGGAGAACGAGGCTTACTTCGAGCGCTGTCCCGAGATCCGCTCGCTGGTCGATCGCTGTCGCGAGCGAATCCTCATGATTGAGCTCGGCCGCGGCGAAGAGGCGACGGCCGCCACGCTGCCGGCGCTGTACCTGGGATCGCTGTACGGCACTGACACACTGCTGCGCATCCTGACCGCCCTCGGGAGCCACGCGTTCAAGATCGAGTCGTATCGGGACCAGGCGCACGGACCCGGCCGTGCCGCCACGCTCACGCGCCTGGCCGGAATCACTTATCCGGAATTGACGGACACTCCGGCCGACTTTGCCGCGAAGCTGCAAACTGCTGTCTCGGCCGGGCACATCCCGGCAGAGCGCGTGCTCCAGCTCGCCTTTCACGCGCCCCAGTGGACCCCATTCATCGAAGCCTATCTCGACTGGCCGAGCTTCAGCGAGGGGCTGTACTGGTTCCTCGCACACATGAAGTCCGTCGGCAACACGGGCGACCAGGCCGCCCTCGGGGCTGGTATCACGCAGGAGGAAAACGACGACGAGTCCCCGAGCAGACCATCTGCCTGGAACCGTCTGATCGCCGACCGCACGCCATTGACCGACGCCGAGCGCGCTGAAGGCGCCGTGGATATGGGCTGGTTCCAGACAATCTACGCGCAGCTCACCCCGAAGCGCTGGGACGCGATGGCGCGGGCGGCGCGATACGCGGCCACGCCTGCAGCGGCCAAACACGCCCAGCTCATCGCCGATGTGCTCTCGGGCAGGGCCAGCCGCAAGGAGCTGATCGCCGGTATTCGCAAGGCGCGCCTGCGGGAAAACGTGCGGTTGCTGGGCCTGTTGCCCCTGAAGGCCGGGGCCGGGCGCGGAGCCGACCTCGCCGAACGCTACCGCGTTCTGCAGGAATACCGGTGCTACGCGCGAGATCTCAGCGCGATGAGCAAGGAAAGCGCTCTCCGCGCCGTGGAGATCGGTCTGCAGAACCTGGCACGCACGGCCGGCTATGCCGACCCGCTTCGGCTCGAATGGGCGATGGAGGGCGACAGCGTAAAAGACCTATCAACCGGCGCCGTCGTGGCCGAGTGCGACGGCATTACGGTGACCCTCAGTCTCGACGAGCACGCTTGGCCGCAGCTCACGGTGAGTCGTGGCGGCAAGCAGCTCAAGACGATTCCGCCGGCGATCAAGAAGAAGGACAAGGGCGTCGCCGCGCTGGCCGAGGCGCGGCCGAGCTGAAACGGCAATCGTCGCGCATCCGACAATCGCTGGAACTGGCCATGTGCCGTGGCGACGCCATCACCGCAGCCGAGCTGGTCAAGCTCTCTCAGCACGCGCTGCTCGCGCCGCAATTGACCCGTCTCGTGCTGATCGGGGACCAACGACTCGGCTACCTGGATCATGGAGGCAGGGCTCTCCGCGAGCATCGCGGCCATCTCAAGCCGATCAGAGAAACCGAGACGCTCCGGATCGCTCATCCCCACGATCTGCTCGCGACCGGTGAGTGGGACGCCTGGCAGCACGAATGTTTCCGGTCCGAGCTCGTGCAGCCGTTCAAGCAAGTCTTCCGTGAACTCTACGTGGTGACGAAGCAGGAGAAGAGGGACGGCACGGTGTCGTACCGTTATGCCGGCCAGCAGGTGAACCCGGCGCAAGCGTATGCCCTCTGGGGGGAACGCCGCTGGAATGTCAGGGACGGCGTGCGGAAGACCTTCTACGATGTTGGCATCACAGCCTCGGTCGGTTTCACCGAAGGTGCCGGCACGCCACTTCAAATCGAAGGCTTGACGCTGGAGACGGTCGAGTTTCAGAAGCGTGATGCGACCGAGTTCATGAAGCTGACCGCCGTGCCGCCACGCATTTTCAGTGAGGTGATGCGCGATCTCGACCTGGTGGTCAGCGTCGCGCATCTTGGCGCAGTCGATCCGGAGGCGACCGCCTCAGCGGTGGAAATGCGGGGAGCTCTCCTCCGTGAAACGTGCCAGCTTCTGCAACTCAAGAACGTGTCTGAGAAGGATTCCTTCGCGCTCGTGGACGGCGAGCTGGGGAAGTACCGCATCCATCTGGGCAGCGGCGTCGTTCACAAGCTGCCTGGCGGCGCGTTGTGCATTGTCCCTGTGCACGCCCAGCACCGCGGCAGACTCTTCCTGCCGTTCGCCGACGACGATCCCAAGACGGCCGAGGTGATCTCGAAGGTGCTGCTCTTGGCTCGTGACAGCGAGATCCAGGACCCTATGATCGTGGCCCAGCTCCGACACCTGGGTGGTTGACGCCAGGGCGCCCGTCCTACTGTGACGACCGCGTTCCGTCTGGGGTCAGGAGGCCCGACGCCTCACCGATCATCCTCCGCCCCTGGGTGCACATCGACGATTGTCGAATACGGAGCCCAGTAGACGTTCAAGGTCCGATTGCGCTGCGTGAGCGATGGGAGCCGTGGGGATGAGCGATGGGATCGGGCTGCCGTCCAGATGGGCCTGGTAGCACCGGGTGAGATTGTCCAGCACGCTGATGTCCTGCCGTCGGCACGTCGCCACCACCGTCAGCATCCGCTGCATGAACCCGCTCCCCGACTCGCTAGCGGTCCCGCCGATTAGCTTGCGATAGAGCACTCCATGGCGGATCGCCCGCTCGGCGTCGTTGTTCGTCGGCTCCACGCTCTCGACTCGCACGAGCGTCCAGCGATGGGTCTCACCCGCCAGCAACTTCCAGCACGTCCCCGCCGTCTTCGCGCAGCCGCGGTCCATCCCCTCACTCAGATGATCACTTTCACCTTCGCGCAGCGCGCTTCGGTCGGATCGACCGAAGCATCTTCTGCGCTTCGGTCGGATCGATCGAAGCCACTTCGAATCAATCGGCTTCGGCGTTGTCGGACCGAGGCTCGCGGGCTTTTGGGCGATCCAAGGCACGACGAGGGTTCGTTTGCTTTCAGCGACTGGCGTCCAGGCCTCGCCGTCGCGTGCTCCCGGCGTGCCCGTAGGCTCATTTCTTCGCCTCATCGAACTCCTCGGCAGCAATCGACATGGGTTGCGCGCCACGCTCGCGCACGTGGGCTTTCGGCGTGCGGTCGATCAGCAGGCTGAGCAGTTCCGGGCGACTGTAGTGGCCGCGCGAATCCATCAACCGCTTCCGCTCGTCGATCGAGCGGAAATCGAGGTCGGCGATCAGCACGCCTTCACCCGAACGCAGGGGCGCGCCGAGCAATTCGCCCTCCGGGGAGACGATCGCGGTGAAGCACCCGCCCGAGATCGGGCCGATCGCGCAACCGGTGTCCTGCATGATCCGGGCCTGCTGATCGGCGTCCAGCCAGGCGGTGGCGCAGACGACGAAGCAGCCGGATTCCAGGGCGTGCTGGCGGATGTTGACCTGGATCTGCTCGGCGAAGGGCTCGCCCGCGAACGAGCCGGGATACATCGCCGAGTGGATCTGCTCGCCGTCGGCCATCAGGGCGTAACGGGCGAGTGGGTTGTAATGCTCCCAGCACGCGAGCGAGCCGATGCGCCCGACCGCGCTGTCAACGGCGCGCAGCCCCGAGCCGTCACCCTGCCCCCAGACCATGCGCTCGTGGTAGGTCGGGGAGATCTTGCGGCGATGCTGGAGCAGCCCGCCGTCAGCATCGAACAGTAATTGTGCATTGTAGAGCGTGCCGCCGTCGCGCTCGTTGACGCCGATGGACACCACCGTCCCCGCCTGCTTGCAGGCCTCGCCGATGGCCTGGGTGGCGGCCGACGGGACGGTGACCGCTTGCTCGAGCAAGCGGTGGTGTTCCGCGCCCATCTTGAAAGGCGGCTGCACGAAGGAGAAGTAGGGGTAGTAGGGCACCACCGTCTCCGGGAAGGTGGCGAACTGCACGCCCTGGCGACCGAGGGCGAGGATCTGCCGGCAGACCTTGTCCACGGTGCCTTCGCGGCTGTAGAGGATCGGGCTCAACTGGACGGCGGCGGCCTTGATGACGGTCATCGCGAATCCCCATTGTTTGAGGTCGGGGTCGGTATCTCGTGACGTGCGGCCTCGCTTCTCAGGGAGCAACACGAGCCGGTTTGCTCGAGCCGAATAGCTGGGGGTGTTTCGCGACGTACTGCGGGATACACGTCGCCGGCCTGCCGATGATCGCCTCGAAATCGTGGGTCAGCCGGTCATACCGGTTGTCGGCATGGAGCTGGGCCATCGTCTTGATGCGACTGGCGACGTGTTCGGGCAGACCGCGAGCGGAGAGCTCGCGCTCTCGCCATTCCGCCATCGGCCGATCGACGTCGGTGATTGTCCGCCCGACGGCCTCGGAGTATTCCGCCGCCACCGCCTGCATGTCCTCCGACTTCGGCCCGGTCAATTCGATCACCCGGCCGACGTGGGGTTCCGGGTGTTCCAGGATGGCCGCGATCACCTCCGCGACATCCGTCGTGTCGATCGGAGACGTCCTCGCGTTCCCGAAGGGCAGGCGGATCGTGCCGTCCTTCGCGATCGATTCGGCGGCCCATTGGGTGAAGAGTCGCCCGGAGCGCCTCGGCCCGATCGTCATCCGTTCGCACCAGGGCCCGGACCGGCAGGCCTTTGCTGCGGAGGATGGCGACCACCTCTCCGCCCACCCCTCCGATACGGCCTGCGGCGCCGGTGACAAGGATCGGTGATTGCGACATGGACGCAGCCCCTTTCTCTGCGATCCGGGTCTTGCCCGGGTTCGGAACCGGAGGCGCCTGCCTCCGACTCCTCGGGACGCCGGCCGCGGAACCGCTTCACGGCCACCGTCCCGAGGACGACGAACGCCACGAGCGAGGCGAGCCAGCACCCGACAAGTCGGAGGCCGGCAGCGAGGTTGCCGGGGTTCGTGGGCGGCCGAGGTCGCCCGTCCGCGGGCTCCAGCGACCCCGCGGCTGCGCCGGCAGCGACGCCCGCTCCGCCGCGTTATTGTCAATCGCGAGGGGACCGTCATCAAGATGGCGGCTCAGCGTCGCCCATTTCGACCAGGCGTCAACCCCGCCCGATAGGTGGGCAGCCGAGCCCAGAGAATTCCCTCCACTTTAGCGCAACGCGCGTCGGTCGGATCGACGAATGGCACTAGCTTAAGCGCAAGTTGTTTCTGGTCAAGGATTTGTACCTTTGAGGGAGGGGCTGTTCGCAGGCATTATCCGAACGTTTTCACATTATTATTAGTGGACTACACTGGAAACATAGGGCTTCAAATGGAGACCCCGGGAATCAAGCCCGAGGAGCAGGAAAAACCTGTGCTCGCAAGTCCAAGCCCGATAGCGATTTGCGCTAAGCTAGTGCCATTCGTCGGATCGACCGAAGCAACCTCGGAAGAATTGACTTCGGTTTAGTCGGACCGACGCACCCAACGCGGCTCGCGGTTCGTAGGCCAGGGCGAAGACCCCAACAGAGAAGGAACTCTGTTCGCCAGTTCAGCAGTGTGGTTTCTGCGGAGACAGACGCAGCGATCACGCGGCGAATGAGGATCCTTGACTGATCTGACGGAAGGCGGCCCGCTCGCTGGGTCCGTTCTCGGTTGCTTCGGGCCGTCCGTTCGGGTCGCGGCCGACGCAGGGGCAGCCGCTCCTCGGACAGGCCGTCGCCATCCCATCGGTCATTCATCGGCGAGTACGTCCGCGCGGCGCCGGCGCGCTTGCGGGAGCTGTCCCAGGAACCGCTCCGTTCGTTTCGTCAACGCTCTCAGCCATTCGAGCTGGATCTCTGAGCCGGTCCTCATCAACTCGACTAGGGCCGGAGGGAGACTCGAGAAATCGATCTCGATCGACCCCCAATCCGGCCGCCGACCGTCGGCGTCGGTGAAACCATATTCTCGTCCAAGTTCCCATGAGCCGTAGAGCTGACCGGACCGCTTGAGGACGCGGCCGTCCTGCGCCAGGGCGGCGACGGCCCGACCGACGAACAGCGGCGATTCCGATTCCAGGAAGTTCTTGTCCTGCTCGCCCGCATCACGCCAATTGGCTTCGGAGACCCCGAATCCCTCGAGCATCGCCTCCGAGCGCAGGAAGCCCGGCGTGATCGCGATCGCCGCCACGCCGTGCGGCTTCAGTTCGGCCGCCATGTTGAGGGCGAGCCCCTTGAGCGCCAGCTTCACGCTCTGCGACAGGGGGTTCCCCCCCGCCATGAGGATGTCGTTCTCGGTCACCTCGACGATCAGGCCACGGCGATGGCGGATCATGAGGGGCGCGGCATGCTTGGCGGTGATGATGTGCGAGAGGAGGGCTTGCCGCAGGACGGCCTCACCGTCTTTGAGGTCCATCTTCCAGAACGAGTTCCACTGGGCCATCATCGGCTCCTCGCCGGCGATGCTGTTGACCAGGACATCCAGTCAACCGTGCTCGCGATCGATCCGCGCGAAGAGGGGCCCGACCTCGGATTCGACGGTGTGATCGACTCGGACTGCGATGGCTGTGCCGCCCTCCTCCTCGATGATCGCCGCGGTCTCGTCGATCGTCTCGGGTCGCCCGTATGGCGAGAGATGGCCGAGAACACTGCGCCCCGTGCAATACACGATCGCACCGGCTTCGCCCAAGGCGCGCGCGATCCCGCGTCCGGCGCCGCGCGTGGCGCCGGCGACGACGGCGACGTGCCCCGTCAGTGGTCGGGCTGATTCCGGCGACGTCGCGACAGGGGACATCGGTCGGCGCGAACTCGGAGTCTTCTTCAGGCGGGCCATGCTGGTTCAGGGAATCTCGACCCGGCTGCCGACCCAGTTCAGCGAACCCTGCACGGCGAGACGAGCCGTATTGGTACGGGATGCGCCCCTTCGGGCCGGGTCCGCTGGGACGCAGTCGCTCGGGCCAGATACAGAGCCGACTGTCATCAACCTAACGCGTCGGGCCTCCGGTCTCAAGTTCCCGCTGGAATCCGATGCGGGACGGTCGGATATGCGATCTCCCCGCCGCTGCCTGGATGCAGCGGACCGCATCTTGAAGCGGGGCAAACTCTCCGAGTTCGCCTTCGGTGACCATTGACGCAAGGGTCACGGCGATCATCTAGACGAGAGAGCACTATTCCGCGGTGCTTCGTGTCCATGTCCTATCCCCCGCCCATCCCGCCGGACGCCGGTGGCCATGATACTCATGCACGGCCGCTGGACCCGTTATCGGGGGACAGGTCACGGTAAGTTGCGCGCTTCGGTCGGATCGACCGAAGGAGCCCAGAAGCAACCTCAGCGCTCGGTGCGTTCTGTACATTTGTCATCCCCGACCCGTGAACGGCTACTCTTTCGGTAGACCGATTCACGAGGCCCAGGGCGTTCGAGCCCCTTCGGGGTATAACGGCGCGGCCCAAGGGTTCGGGATCGCCCCGAAGAGGCCCAACAAATCAGCCCGCGGCATCGCCCCGGGGACCCGCGGCATCGCCCCGGGGACCCGCGGCATCGCCCCGGGTTCTCCTGGGCGTTCGCGTTAACCCGGAGTCCGGCCGGGGGTTCTTGACCCAACCGTCGGCCTCGGTGAAGACCTGGCGGATCTTGCTGTGATAGAGGAGCGTGCTGATCTCGTCGAACGTGCCCCAGTGGTGCCAGTGTCCCGACGGGTCCTCGATGTGCTCGGCGGAGGGGGCCAGGTGGGAGGCGTCGCGGACCTCGACGAGGTAGTAGGTGACGGTCTTGATGATTTTGCGCCCGCGGCGGATGTAGGTGTACGATAGGGTGCGTTCGAAGCCGTCGTGGAAGGACCAGTTGACCAGCGAAGTCTCCTCGCGGAACTCGCGCGCGGCGGCCTCCCGGGTCGTCTCCCCCGGCTCGACCCCCCCTTTGGGGAACTCCCACTTCGCGCGGGGGTTGCGGACGGTCGCCGAGTGGAGGACCAGGTAGAGCGGACCCCGATCGTTGGACCGGCGGTAGGGGATCACGCCGGCGGATCGCTCATGGAACGTGGTCATGTCGTGGGAGTACGCGGCCGCGGGCCGCCACCAGCCGCTCGATCGCCAGGGCCTCCCGCCCCGTCTTCGAGACCGTCCGCCGGCCCGGTCGCGTCCTCGTCCTCCGCCGCGATCACGGCCAGTACGGACCCCGGCTCGACTCGATCGTCCTCCTGGCCGCGGATCTCGACCAGGCGTCCGCAGACCGGCGCCGGCACGTCCACGGTCGCGGGTCCGGCCAGCACTTCGACCAGCCGTTCCCCTTCCCAGACGAGCTCACCGGGCGAGGCGAACCAGTAGCTGATGACGATCGGGACGTCCGGGCCGGTCCCCAGGTCGGGCAGGATCACTGCCGCGTTGCGCATGGTGGACCCCGCCTGTTTCAGCAGTTGCCGGTCCTCGGTTCCAGGTTGCCAGCCGAAGACCGATCCGGTCTTGCTGGGAACTCGGAACTGGCAACCGGCAACTCTCTTCACCCGCCGATACCGATCGGTGCGACGGCCAATCCGGCCGGCCCGATCACTTCGCTATCCAGCTTAGCCCGCCCCATCGTCGTTGGCCAGACTTCTGTCAGGGCGACAACTTCGACATCGGCGCGAACCTCTCCGGTCTCGACCCGGTGAAACCCCGGATCGAATCGGGAGAATCTTGAGTGAACCTTTGACAATTCGGTGCGCGGCGAGGTAGAATTCATGCAGGGCCCCGGTCGTGATGGGCGGGGCCAAGGTCCGGTTGGCCTCGTCGTACCAGCTCCCAGGTGGTGCGACGGGGCCTTTCTTCTGCGCGGCGACGATCCTGCGATGGTCGATGCGACGGAATCGTCGGACCGGACGCGGGGCGCGGGACCTGGAAGCGGTCGATGTATCCGCTGGCTGGCCGATGACCCGTCACCCTACCGAGCGGCGCGCTTGCCTTCGTCCCTGGGGGGCATCGAACGCTCACTCGCCGACGGGCTGGTCCACGGGTTCCCCACGACAGCGGTCCGAGATACGGCATTGCGGCGTGTCCGAATGGAGAACGGGCTGTTCGATCGCGAGCGCCGCGCGGAGTGAACCTTCGCTGGCGGCTAGCCGAGTCCCCGCGAGGGTGACCTGGTCCTCAATCGAGCTCGCAGCAGGTGGAGGCCCTGGTGAGCGGAGGTTGAGGGGGCGCCCGACGGACATCGCCAAGAGTGAAGTGCCGCGGCGGCCATGCCGCCGCCGACTTCGGGAAGCCGAAGTCGAGGAGGTTCCTATGAGACGCATCATGCGAAATGTCGCGCACTGGGTGGATCATTGCGTGCGACGTCGTACGCTTTCGACACTGGCGTGCCTCATCGCGTTCTGGTTCACCGCCGAGTTCGTCGTCCTTAGGGGGATCAATGCATTCTACGGCGCGATCCAGCAGGTCACGGTCGGCCCCGCAGCGTCCAGGCCGGCGGACGACGTGGCGAGCCGATTGGAGCGAATCGAGCGACGTCTGGACGAGATGGGCACCGTGATCGCGAGGATCAGGCCGTGACCTTCCGCGCGTCGGGACGGGCAGCGATGGTCATCGAGAACTGCCCAACACGGCTCCCGGGTATGACGTCGATGTACTCCTCTGTCGCGTGGTGATCGGGCTGACTGTCGGCTCGGCCGCTACCAGCCCGACGCGCCAGCGAGCGGATCGGTTGGACCGATGGTCGTCTCTAACCAGCGCCTCCGCTCGCTGGTGCGCCGGGCTGGTCTTTTTCCCCCCGGATCCCGTCCCGTGCCGAGGCAAGACACTTCCGCGGTCGGTGATCGGGGCCCGTCGAAGATCTCCGGCGCCGCTGGCGTCGAGCCTGCTGCCGCCGTTGACGGCAGCCTCGGCGAAGAAAAGCGGCGGTCTTGCTTTTTTGCAATTAAGTGTTATAATAGAGAATAGCAAGGTCTAAGTCGGAATGGAATCTCGTAGCGCGTATCGGTGGTAGCATGGCTGCGTGCTACTCCAACATATCACGATATCCTAAATGCATTCAGCGGCCGAACGGTGATAAGAGGGTGGCTCAATTGATGTATCAGGTTCCATTTTCAGTCGCCGCAGGACGCCGACGAAACGAACCCAATGGAGATTTGGGTAAAATCTATCGATTATCTGGAGTGCTTTCCGCCGATGACGCCTCGTCGCTGGCGACGAAACGAAGCCAACAAGAAAGACGAAACGAACCCAATGGTGGTTTGGAGAAAATATACCGATTAGGAGGGCACGAGCCCGATTGGGGAGACAGCTCGAGGAAAGAACAGCGAAACAAAGCTAATGGAAGTCTAGGCAAGATGACAGAAATGTATGGATTATCGGGATTCAGGGCTTCTTCCGGAGGCACCAAGGATCGATGCATGCGGATTCTCGGTGAGAGGTCATTCCGATAGAAGGAGCGATGGTGGTATGCGTGCATGCGAACCTCGCTTCGTTCTTCCGGGGACAGCTCGCGTGCTCGTCATTCTGACTCGTTGGGCTGAGCCTTGTGGACGAGACCATTCAGGCATACGATGGATGAGAGAAACCCCGGCGGCGTGGGGTGGGTACCTCATCTCGTGGGCCGGGTTTCCGGAACGGTGTATCCCCGCGCCGATGACGCCGTCGTGGTCGGCGATGCGGGAGGGCAGAGGCGGGCTGAATCCCAAGGAGTCGTCATGCTCGATCGAATCGTCCGCAGGCCGAATCCGAGGATGTTCCTGGCCGTCGTCGCGTGCGGCGTGATCGCGGTGACCGCGGCGCCGGCCGTCGTGTTCGCCGGTACCGCCGACGCGAAGACCGAGTTGCCGGTCGACCGGGGCATCATGCAGCGCGTCGCCGATTTCACCCTCAAGGACGTCTCATCCGGCCGGCCGGTTTCACTTTTCAGTTTCATCGGCAAGAAGGCGATTGTGCTCGTCTTCCTCGGCACCGACTGTCCAGTCGGCAACCTCTACGTTCCCCGCCTCATCGAGCTGAATCACGCGTACAAGGCCAAGGGCGTCATCTTCCTCGGGCTCAACTCCAACGCCCACGAGACTCCCGAGCAGGTCGCCCGGTTCGTGAAGGAGACCGGGATCGACTTTCCGGTCCTGAAGGACCTTCAGAACAAGGTGAGCGACACCGTCCTGGCGGAGCGGACTCCCGAGGTGCTCGTGCTCGATGGGTTCACCCGGATTCGTTACCGCGGGGCGATCGACGACCAGTACATCCAGGGCAAGAGCAAGGACAAGCCCGATCGCAACTATCTCAAGGAGGCCGTGGACGCCATCGTGGCCGATCGGCCCGTCAAGGTCGAGTCGACGCGCGTGGCCGGCTGCCTGCTGGATCGGGTCGACCCCAAACCGGTCGAGGCGGCCAAGGCCCCGCGGGTCCGGGCTCCGTCGGCCGAGACGGCGAGGCAGTTCGAGGAACGCGATCGCGACCAGTCGGTCAAGGTCGGCAACGTCACGTATGCCTCCGAGGTCTCGCGGATCGTCCAGAACCGTTGCCAGTCGTGCCACCGGCCGGGACAGGTCGGGCCTTTCTCTCTGCTGAGCTACGACGACGTGCGCAAGCACTCCGCGATGATCCGGGAGGTCGTCGAGGACCGGCGGATGCCCCCGTGGCATGCCGACCCGCGCTACGGGCACTTCGCGACCGACCGCAGCCTCTCGGCCAGGGAGCGCGCGACCTTGCTGGCCTGGGTGGACCAGGGCACGCCACTCGGCGATGTCAAGGAACTGCCCGCGCCCCGCTCGTTCCCCGAGGGCTGGACGATCGGCAAGCCTGACCTCGTGTTCGAGATTCCCGAGACCTACTATGTGCCGGCGCAAGGGGTTGTGGCCTACGTCCATTTCCGCGTCCCCACGAACTTCAAGGAAGACATGTGGGTCCAGGCGGCCGAGGCCGTGCCGGGCGATCCGTCGGTCGTCCACCACATCGTCATCTTCCTGCTGGATCGTTCAACCGGTGGCGTGCGCCGGGGACCGGGCGAGCACTTCTGCGGATACGCGCCCGGAGACCTGCCGACCGTGATGCCCGAAGGCACGGCCAAGAAGATCCCCGCCGGCACCGACCTTCTCTTCCAGGTCCACTACACGCCTAACGGTCGAGTCCGGACCGATCGGTCCAGGCTCGGGCTGATCTTCGCCAAGACCAAGCCGGCCCGGCAGGCTTACACGATCGGGCTCGCCAACCCCGACCTGATGCTCCCGCCCGAACGCGACAACGTGGCCGTCTCCTCGGCGGGCCTCCTGAGCGCGGACGCGCGGCTGATCAGCTTCATGCCGCACATGCACCTGCGCGGCAAGGACTTCAAGTACACGATCACCCGGCCCGGCGAATCGCCGCAGGTCGTCCTCTCGGTACCGGCTTACGACTTCGGCTGGCAGACCTACTACGTCCTCTCCGAACCGATCTCGTTGCCCAAGGGGACGCGCATCGACTGCCTGGCGCACTTCGACAACTCCTCGAACAACCCCTATAACCCCGACCCGTCCAAGCTGGTGCGTTGGGGCGAGCAGACCTTCGAGGAGATGATGATCGGCTACGTGGACGTCGACGTGCCCGCGGGGTCGCCGCCACCGATCGACAAGACCGAGCTGCGCCCCGCGGCGGTCCGGATCGGTCAGACGGCGATCCAGGCCGTGCGGAAGGCGACCGGCAGCAACCCCGGCGGTGCGGAACGACAGAAGGCCCGGTTCCGTTGATGAACACTTGCGAGGAGGTCGGTCATGAGCCGGATCGTGAGGACATGGGCCGTGGTGGCTTCGCTATCGCTCGCCTTGGTCTTCGAGGCCCGGCTCATGTCGGGATTGCGGGCGGATGAACCGGGCGGCCGGGACATCCCCCCCGCCTTCGCCCCCTTTGAGTACCTGGTCGGCCGGTGGAAGGGGCCGGGGATGCCGAAGGACTCGGCGCAGAGCTTCCGCGGCTGGCCTGAAACCCACTCGTGGGCCTGGATCTTCACCAAGGGGAAACCGACCGGGATGTCGGCGGCGATCGAGGGCGGGAAGGTGCTGGCCGAAGGCAAGCTCACCTTCGACCCGGTCCGCGAGCGCTATCGGCTCGAGGGGATGGCCCCCAGACCCCGTGGCGGCCCGATCGTCTTCGAAGGAGCCCTGGACACCTCCGGGAAAACGCTCGTCCTCGAGCAGGTCGGCGCCGGCAATGGCCAGGCGGGGGAAGCGGGGCATGGCGCGATCCGGCTGTCCATCCGCCCCAACAGCAACTTCATCCGCTACACGATGCTGGTCGACCGCAAGGAGCCCGGGGCGAGACAGTTTGGCCGGTCGATCGAGGTCGGGCTCACCAAGGAAGGTGAATCGCTGGCCGGGGGTACCACGGCATCCGATCGACCCAGGTGCATCGTGACCGGCGGCGCCGCGACCATGACCCTCAGCTACAATGGCCAGACTTTCCCGATCTGCTGCACGGGGTGCCGAGATGAGTTCAACGAGAACCCCGAGAAGTACATCAAGAAGGCCAGCCTGATGGCCCAGTCGGCCGGTTCGAAGGCGAAATCCGGTCCGGCGGCACCGGCCCGCGTCAGCCGGTTCGAGGACGCCTTCGCGGGGGACGTCGCCGATGCGCCGGCCACGAAGGCCGGCGGCCGATCGGCCAAGGCCGCGACGGCGTCGGCGAAGACATCAAAGGTCGAGGATGCATCAGACGAGCCGACCGAAGCCGAGCATCCCGGCTCCGCGGGCAAGAATCCGTCGATCACCAAGAAGAGCCCGTCGAAGGCCGCCGCATCGTCCCCATCCGCTCGAGCAGCCAGTCTGTTGCGGATCGCGCAGAACCTCGAGAAGTCCGGCAAGACCGAGGCGGCCCTGGCGGACTACAAGCGGATCGCCAAGGACTTCGCCGATACTCCCGCCGCCAGGACCGCCAAGCAACGGATCAAGGCCCTGGCGAAGCCGTGAGTGGCGGTTACTCCGTCCGCTCAAGTTGACGAAGGAGGGCAGACCCCGGTCGGTGCAATGGCCGACATGTAACCCGAACCGCAGCCGATCGAGTGATTCATCGCGATCTCCGCGAACTGTAACTCGGCGATCTTCAGGGCCAGGGTCTGGTCGCGCCCCTCTCGCATCGCATCGCCGTCTTCGGCGATCTGACCATCGCTCTCGATGTAGCGGAGGACACCGACCGGCTGATAATCGAACCGCTGGAGGTCCGTGAAGAGGCCCCTGAACAAGGGGAGCCCCGACAGCGGGAATTGGTTCAGGACGTCGATGAACCCGCCGTCCGACAGCGGGAGATGGGGGACGATGTCGATGTTGTACTCGTAGCGCGTATGATCGATCCCGGCCGCCGTGTAGGCGGCCCGGAAGTCGGCGTCCCCCGGCTTGGCCGCGGCGAAGGTGACGACCTTGAGCGGAGGTGTACCCGCGATCGCCTTGAGCCTCCAGGCGGCGAGGGCGGCCATCGCTCCTCCCTTGCTGTGGCCGGTGATCAGGATGGGGCGACTCGCAGGCCCGGCCGCTTGCCGCCGCTCGAGTTCGTCGGTGACGCTCGGCCATAATGCCGAGAAGGCCGCGGAGAATCCTCGATGGACACGGCCTGGGAACCCGTCGACCGTGATCGGGTCGGCCTGGAAGTCGCCCACCCAGTCACGGACCGTGGGAGGATCATCGAGATCGAAGGGCATCGTGCCGCGGAACGCCAGGACCAGTCCGTCTTCCATCTCTCCCACCAGGCAGCCGTCGATCGAGAGCGGCCCCGCGCTGAACACCGAGGGATCGCCCACGAAGCCGGCGCCGGAGATGTAGACGTCCGTGGGGTCGGGGGCGAGTGTCGTCATCTCCCCGCTGATCGCGTAAGCCGCTCCGCTGGCACAGAGCAGACGACCGTCGAGCGTGGGCGCTGGCATTGTAAACCGCCTTTCCGTAGTCGGGACAGTGCCTCGGAAGAACCCGGATGGCCGCCGGGTGGTCTCTCGAGAGGTTCTCATCTCGGCGCCGAGCGGGCATCCGACAAGGTATGCGGAGCGGAGTCGCCGTGCAACGGGTAGGGTCCCGCGGTTCTTGAAGGTCGGCGGCTCGGCCGCTGATCCCCCGGTCACGACTCGGCGGCGCCGGGTGAATGGAGTGCAATCGATGAAGGCAATCACGGCGGTGTTGAGCGTGGTCTTGATCATCGTCGTCCTCCACGAGGCCTTCGAGACGATGCTCTTGCCGCGGCGGGTGACTCGCGCGTTCCGACTCACCCGGTTCTTCTACATCCATTCGTGGCGTCTCTGGGCGGCCATGGCCCGGCTGATCCAGCCGGCCCGTCGGCGCGGGACGTTCCTCAGCTACTTCGGTCCCCTGTCTTTGTTGGTACTCCTCAGCCTGTGGGCGCTGGGCCTCATCGTGGGCTTCGCCGTCTTGCATTGGTCGGTCGACACGCCGCTCAACATGAGCGGAGCCGACCGAGCGGGCTTCGGCCTTTACGCGTACTTCAGCGGCGTGACGTTCTTCACTCTGGGTTTCGGTGACGTCACGCCAATCGGCTCTCTCGGCCGGGCCCTGACCGTGCTCGAGACCGGGATCGGATTCGGCTTCATCGCGGTGGTGATCGGTTACCTTCCCGTGCTCTACCAGTCGTTCGCGCGCCGGGAGGTCACGCTGAACCTGTTCGATGCCCGGGCGGGCTCACCCCCCACGGCCGGGACACTGCTCGCCCGCAACGCGCGGTATGGCGACCTGGAACTGTTGGCCCAGCTCCTCGCGGAGTGGGAGCGGTGGGCGGCCGAAGTCCTGGAGAGCCAGATCTCGTTCCCGGTCCTGAGCTTCTTCCGCTCGCAGCACGATAACCAGTCGTGGGTCGCGGGCCTGACGGTGATCCTCGATTCATCGGCTCTGGTGGTCTCGGGCGTGCCGGGGGCAGTGCGCTCGCAGGCGTACTTGACCTTCGCCATGGCGCGTCACGTGGCCGTCGACCTCTGCCAGGCGCTCGGTGCGCCGCCAATCGAGCCCGCAGAGGACCGGCTTCCACCGGATCGGCTACGCGCCTTGAGGGAGCGACTCCGCGCCGCCGGCCTGGAACTCGTCGACGGCGGCGGCGCCGACGAGAGGCTGGCGGAGCTTCGCGGGATGTACGAGCCGTTCGTCTGGCGCTTGCGGAGCGGTTCCTGATGCCCCTGCCTCCGATGATGGTCGAGGGCGATCCGGTGGACAACTGGCAGACCAGCGCCTGGATGCGGCGGACCCGCAGCATCGGGCAGTTGAGGGAGGCCGAGCCCGGCGACGACCATGCGGATTGACATGCGGCCAGCGGGCCGCGATCGTTCAGGGGGCTTCTTCCAGTTGGTCGGCGACGTTCGTCGGGACATCGTCCCTGGGGGCGATGCGGATATCCAGGCCGACCTGCGTGGTCCAGATCTCCCAGTCGTTGCGGTCCCAGCCGAGGATGATGCCGGAGGCCTCGAGCCGGTCGAACATCTGCTCGACGTAGGCGGGGACGCGATCCTCGTACTCGGCGACCAGGTCGAGCTTGCGGCCGATCAGGTTGAAGAGGCCGCGGATCGTCGAAGGTCCCTTCTCGGCGATGCGCTTCTGTCCCTCCGGGGAGGCCGGGTCGGGACCCTCGAGGGTCAGCTCCAGCGAGCGGATCAAGCGTCCGAACTGGCTGAACCAGCTCTCGCCGAAGCCGAAGTACTCCTTGTGAACGATGTGGACCTCGCCACGGCGGACGATCGCCGCCTGATAGACCGACTCCAGGTAGTTCTCGCCGAAGTCGGCCTGGAAGGCGATGTTGACCGCCTTGGCGAGGTGTTGCAGCGCGGCCTTGACGCCGACCTTCCTCGGGTCGACCACCATCGCCATGTCGCGCAGGCCGCCGGCCTTGCGAGCCGTGACGGTGCCGCCCTCTCCGGGGCTCGCCGCGATCGCCACGCCCATGGAGACGTCGGTCGGGCCGGCGCTGGCCACCGGCGCCGCTGCGACGGCCCGGGCGGGTTGCGGCGCGGCGCAGGCGATGTCCGAGGCGACGGCGGTGCAACGGCCGGCGCCGACGGTTTCGCGGGGGCGGTCTTGGCTCCGGGCTTGGATGACGGGTTGGGCACGGATCGACTCCCTGGATGGCGATCGCGGGTTTCCGGCCCATCATAACGTCGAAACGGGCACGGCACACTCAACAGCCGCCCGCGCCCGTGCCACCGAGTTCAGGTGATCTCATCCGTCGCTCGGCTGACCCTGTACAGGCCGCACTGGGTTCTCGATCGACGGGGGATACTCGGCGTAGGTGCCGGTCCAGGTGTTGATCGGCGGGCGGAAGCCAGGCGGTTGCCAGGGGTGCGCCCTGGGGGAGGCGCAGCCCGAGGCCCCCAGGAACGCCGAGAAGAGAGACGTCAGGACGACTGCGCGAGCGATCCTCGACATCGTGCAAGTCCTTATGGAATCAGGGATTGCTGGCGGGAGGCGGGACCGGCGGCGTCGGTGCGGCGTTGCCCGGCCGCTCATCAGGCGGGGGGACGGTGGCCTCTGTGTTGGCCGGCGGCGCGTTCGAGGAAGTCGGGGTCGACATTCGCGAGGAGGCCGAGCTCTCCGGCGGCGGACCGGAATAAGTGCCGGGCGCCATCGAGCCGTCGGGTCCATACGCCGGCATCGGGAAATCGTCGCACTGCGAACAGTGGAAGATCGACCAGTGGGCGTAATCGTGTCCGTTCGAGCCGCCCCATTGGGCACATCCGAATGCCCCGGCGGCTAGCACCACGATCAAGAGCGCGTTGCGGAGCCTGAACATGCCGAAGTCCTTTCCGTTCCGTGTCGGATCCGAAACGAGGTCGCGGATCTACGCGGTCAGACGGCAATCCGGCTGCGGATGCATCGCCGGTGGGACCGCTGTCCAACACCCCGGCGCCTGACCGGTCCGCCCCGGCGCAGTCCTCTCGCCGGGCGGGTTTCCATCGCCATTGTTAT
Source organism: uncultured Planctomycetota bacterium (assembly GCA_963815795.1). Taxonomy (GTDB): domain Bacteria; phylum Planctomycetota; class Planctomycetia; order Isosphaerales; family Isosphaeraceae; genus JAKAUH01. The sequence continues at coordinate 2,524,742 of CAWFIC010000019.1, forward strand.
CGGTCGCGCCCCTCGCTGACGATCAGCCGAACGATCCCGTCGACCGCCGAAACCATGTCCTCCGTCGCTTAACCGTTCGCAGCCGTACACCTTTTCCAGCCGACACCATCCATCTCGTCCGCTTGGCCGGAATCCGTCACTCTCGAAGGCGAGTGACCCCTTCTCCTTCGACCGCGATCTCCGCATGAAGGCGGCCAGGCTGTCGTGCGGGGTTTCTCGTTGATTCGGCTCATCGCATTCGGGGCGGTCGCTTCATGAGACCACCCCATCGAGTTGACACGCGGAGTGGATGTCCTAGATTTCACTAGCAGGGCTCGCGCGATCGGGCCGGCGAATCGCCTGATGACCGATCGCCCGGTGCGTCCCATTCCAATCGAGAATGCCCCCTTCGTTGTTCAAACCAGGAACGACCCGCTATGGCTGCGCACCGACCGAGCGCCGTGAGATCCATCCGGCTTCCCCCTTGCAGATTTATCTGCACGACATCAACGACACGCCGCTCTTATCGGCCGATGAGGAGCGAGACCTCGCCGAGCGGGTGGCGATCGGGGACCCCTACGCCCGCGAGCACATGGTCAAGGCCAACCTGCGGCTGGTGGTCAACATCGCGCGAGGCTATCTGGGCAAGGGCCTGAGCCTCGAGGACCTGATCGAGGAAGGGAACCTCGGTTTGATGCGGGCCGTCGAGGGTTTCGACGGCATGATGGACACGCGCTTCAGCACGTACGCCAGCTACTGGATCAAGCAATCGATCCGCCGGGCGGTGATGAATAACGGCAAGCCGATCCGGCTGCCGGCGTACATGGTCAGCCTGCTGTCGAAGTGGAAGCGGGCCCAATCGGTGCTCGCCGAGCGAATGGGCCGGGCGCCCACGCCGGACGAGATCGGAAAGGCCCTGCGGCTCTCGAAGCGGAAGATCGGGATCGTGGCCAAGGCGATCCGGGTCAACAACCTGTCGCCGCACAACGAGACCCCCAGCGACGAGGGGCCGATGCTCGACGACGTGCTCACCGACGACCGCAGCAAGGCGCCGGAACAGCAGTTGATCGAGTCCGACGACCTGGATCGCATCTTCGAGCACATCGGCGAGCTGGACGACCGCGAGGCCATGGTCATCCGCATGCGATTCGGCCTCGAGTCGTACGACCCCATGACCCTCCGCGAGGTCGGCGAGAATCTCGGCCTGACTCGCGAGCGGGTCCGGCAGCTCGAGAACCAGGCCCTCCAGAAGCTCATCGGCGCCTTGCGCGAGACCGATGGCTCGATGGCGAGTTAATCCGCTCCTCCGGGAGGTCGAGGCCCCGTCCGAGCCGCCGAAGTCGTATCCGTCGAGTCCGCGTGGGCTGGAACGATGCCGGTTCGGACGGAGCCTCGTGCTCCCGAGCTTCGTCGCTCGTCGAACTCGAGGCAGGTCCCCTTGGTTTGCTGGGCGATGCTTCCGGACCGGAAGCTACAGGTCTTCCGGTCACGTATCCACCTTGCCCAGCACCATCATGAATCCCAGTTGGGCAAATGCGGGACGATACCCCAGCGGCACCAGTTCGGTCACCGTTGGCTTCTGCGGCTCGCTCCAGGACTTCTTCTGGCCGATCGCCTTACGCCAGTCCTCCGGTTCGTCGCCCGCGGTGTTGCCGGTCGCATAACTAGCGACCGACATCACCAGCTCGTTGAAATGCCGGCGATCGGCGTTGATTGCCTTGATCTGCGCCACATCGCTCTGGAGCTGGGACTGGGCGGCCGCGGCGCCCTTCTCGGCCTCCATGATCATCTGGCTTGCGGAAAACTGGGCGAACTCCTCGGTGATGAGGGATTCGCCCTGGAAGCGTTTGATGGGCGACGACACGCTGACGATGGCCAGAGGCCGCGTGATGACGGGCATGCCGAGCTGGTCGTAGGTGATCATGTCGCCCGGCATGGGCATGACGTTCGGGGGCGGCGGCGGGGCGTAGTACCGCGCCACGTTGTACCGTTGCCCCTCGACGAACAGTACGCCCGGCGAGCCGGGCCCGCCGACCGGCTTGACCTCGTACTTGAACGTATCGATCAGCAGTCCGACGAGCAGTTCGAGGTAGTCGGTGGCCTGGCGGTTGCGGAGGATCTCGGTCGCCTTCCGCCGGACCTCCGGCGTCCGGCCGTAGACGGCGAGCATGGCCAGCACCCTCGTGGCCAGCGGCTTGTCGATGCGTTCGAGGGCCTCGATCAACATCAACTGATCGGTCCGGCCGCCCGCGAATTCCCGGTAGAGCGACGGGATGGCCTTCTCGTCCCGGATCGTCTCGAATGCTGCCCGGGCCGTACGAAGCTTCTTGGCCCCGTTCGCGCCGTGGATATCCTTGTGGATCTTCTTCAACTGGGGAAGCCAGATCCCGGCCTGTTTCTTCTGCTCCTCGGCCTGGGCGATCTGCGCGTCGGTCAGCCACCGATTCCCGTACTTCTTGAAGCCCAGCTTCCGCCAGGCCGCCTCGCGCTTCGGGTCCAGCCGCACGACCTCGGCATAGTGGACGTAGGCTTCGGCCTTGAGCCCGCGCTCCTCGCACCAGGCCGCCAGCCGCGACTGGGCAGCCACCGTCTTCGGCGTCTTCTCCCTCAATTCGTTGTACTTGGCCAACGCCTCGGCCGAACCTCTAGCGGTGTCAGTTTTTGCGTCATTCGCTTTCGCAGCTCGCTTTCCCCCGAGCACCGACGGCGACCGGCTCTCGGCCTGGGCCGGCAGGACCAGCAGGAGCGAGGACAGAACAAGGGTCTGGATCATCGCCGTGCCCCCAGGAGTTCGTTCGGAGAGGACGGAACCACGGTACGGCGCCGACCCGCTCGTCGTATTTCCGCTTCTGCTCTCATCAACTGAGGCGTGAGGAGACGCGGGTTCGTCACGCGCGGCCCGTTCGATCGGCCGACGTGCCAGATCGCGTACACGAACCGCGTTCACGTCCCGTGGCTCGCTCGATCACTCCGGGAATCCCGACACGCACGCGCGGACCATCTTCTCCGGTACGCGGATTTCCTGACCGGCCATCCAGTCGTCGCAGCGGGCGATGAGCGACCGGCCCTCCTCGCCGCCGACGAGCCGGCCGAGCACCCGGCGGGATGATGCGGCATACAGCTTGAGACCGCCGTGATCGAACCCTTCGATCGCCCGGCGGAGGAGCGAGATCGATGCGGCCTCATCGCCGCGGATCGACGCGGTGCCTGCGCGGAGGTGAGCGGCAAAGGCGTCGGCCCAGGGGAGCCGCTGGCGGTCGAGGATGCGGGCCGTCCGCTCGACGTGCGCGAGGAGCGGACCGGCGGCCTCGCCCTGCCGCGCCGCCGCCAGTGCCGCCCGGCCGCTGTACTGGAGCGAGTCGATATAGACGTGCTGGATCTTCAGCAGCAGCGATTGCTCGAGCTCCGGCCAGGTCGACGTGGCTCGCCGCCACGCGCCGAGCGCATCGCCCTTGTACAGGTCGATCAGCATCTGGCCGTAGAACGCCGTCAGGTGCTGGACGTGGAAGCCCTGCTGCGACCACCTGGCGATCGACTCCAGGGCATGCTGACGGGCCTGATCGGGTTCGTCGTCGCCGAGCATCGCGGCGATGCGGGGGAACTGGTTGACGGTGGTCTCCAGGTACATGTCGCCGCGGTCGCGGCCCTCCTTGGCGATCCGGGGGCATCTGACGCGCAGTTCGGCGATCTCGCCGCAGTAGAACAAGGCCCAGGCGGCGAACATCTGCGAGGTGTCGAGCTCCCAGACGGCGCTGGGAGAACGCTCGCGGAGGATGGCGGTCGCCTCGTCGCTGAGGGTGACCCCGGTCCCGAACCGCGACGAGAGGAAGTCGGCGGCGCCGTGGCCCAGCCGCGCCATCCCGATGGCGTGCGGGTCGCCCAGCCGCTCGGCCAGCTCGCGCGACCGTCGGATGAGATGTTCGGTGCGCCGGAACGCGCGCCGGCCGATGCACGCCGACTGCACGACCTCCCAGCCCATCGACAGCGCCACGCGGACGGGCTCGCCGGCGCAGAGCGCCATCAACAGGCTGCGCGACTGGAAGCTCGAGCCGCGGATCCAATCCACGACGCTCATCCCCAGCGCCACCGCCTGGGCGGTGTCCAGCCGCTCGAGCACCTCCGGCAGGATCTCCTCGGCGCGGCGCTCGCGGAATGACAATCCGCGGAGCCGCAGGATCAAGCGGGTGACGATCATCTCGCGCAGGAGCTGGCGGGGCGTCTCCGCCATGCGGATGGCCAGGTGCGCCAGCAGCTCGCGATAGACGGCCATGCCCTCGTCGATCCGGCCGCTCATCAGGAGCTGGAAGGCCAGGGCTCGCCGCAGCTCCTGGATCTCGCCCGTTCCGGCGGCCTCACAGGCCAGCGCGTACTCGCGTGCCGCCTCGGGCGATCGCCCGGCGTCGGCCAGCGCCCGGGCCAGCTCCCGGCGAAGGGCCTGTTCCTCGCCGCTGCCGAGCCGCAAATCCAGTGCCCTTCGGAACAGGTTCGCCGCGTGGTCGAACGCCAGGGCCCGCGACGCCTCGCGCGCGCGCGGACGTAGTATTCGCCCGCCTTCTCCGGACTCCCGGCCGCATCGAAGTGGACCGCGAGCGCCTGGGCATCACCCCGCCCCGAGCTCTCGAGGGCGACCGCCAGGCACTCGTGCCAGGCCTTCAGGCGCTCGGGCTCGAGATGGTTGACGATCGTCTCGCGAATGCGGTCGTGGTAGGTCTCGACGTCGTCCAGCGCGCCCGAGCCGGTGCCCCGGATCAGGTGGCTGGCCCGCAACGACGCCAGGGCCGTGAAGCCCTCCGGCCCGAGCCCCGCCGCTCGGATCGTATCCGCCTGGCGGAGCGGCTGGCCGGCTACGGTCAGGACCTCCAGCAGCGCCCGCGCGCCCTCGGGCAGGCGCTCGATCCGCGCCCACAGGACGTCATCCAGCGAGATCGAGCCCCGAAAGGTCGAGCGGTCCTCGAGCTCGCCGCCGGCGCTCAGGTGTTGCACCAGCTCGTAGACGAAATAGGGGCTACCCCGAGATTCGCGCGCGATCATCGCCGCCTGGTAGCGCGCGAGCTGGTCATCGTGGCCGATCAGCTTCAGCGCCAGCTCCTCCGACTCCTCGTGGGTCAGGGCGTCGACGACGACCTCGCGGCGGCTCTCGGCGGGCAGGCCCGAGAGTTCCGGGTCCAGGAGCATACGCAGGCACGGGCTCTGCGTCGCATACTCGCTTCGGTAGGCGCACAACAGGAGCAACTGCGGCGGGTCGGGGGGCTGGAGCAGCTCGCAGAGCAGGGCCGCGCTATCGACGTCGCCCCATTGCAGGTCGTCGATCGCCAGGACCAGCGGCTTGCGGTCGCCGATCCGCGCGAGGAGTTCGCGCAGCGCCCGAAGGCGCGGCGGCGCAACTCCTGCGGGTCGTGAACCTCCGCCGAGCGATTGGGCGCCTCCGCGACGGCGTCGACGCGCCGCAGCACGGGGAAGACGCGCACAGCGCCGTGACGTCGCGGGGCATCAGGCCCTCGGCCTCGTGCCGGTGCAGCCGACGGAGGAACCGGGTCAGCGAATCGATCAGCGTGTCGATGGCCTTGTAGGCGACCGACTCCTGCTCGTAGCATCGACCGCCCAGGACGACCGCATCGCCGCGCTCGACCAGGCCCTCGAGGAACCGCTGCAACAGGGTGCTCTTGCCGGCCCCGGACCGGCCGTGCACGAACACGGCGCTGGTCCGGCCGCGGCTCACGGCGGTGAACGACTCGCCGAGCTGGGCGATCTGCCCGGCCCGGCCGACGAACAGCCGCGACCGCGCCGCCGCAACCGAAAGGGAGGTCGAGCCCGTGCCGCCCAGCCGCCTGATCACCTCTTCGCCGGACGGGCGGTCCGCCGGGTCGCGCCGCAACAGGTCGACGCACAGGGCGTTGAGGTCTTCCGGCACGCTCGGGTTGAGCTCCTTCGGCGGCGCGGCGGCGGACATGCGCTTCTTCATCATCACGTCGAGCGATCGGCCGATGAACGGCAGCCGTCCGGTCAGCGCAGGTACAGCATCACGCCCACGCTGTACCAGTCGCTGGCCGGCGACACCGGGTCACCGGCGGCTTGCTCCGGGGCCATGTACGCCGCCGTGCCCACGATGTGCCCGTCGGTCGTCGAATGCTGGTCCTCTCGTCCCTCCAGCTCGGTTGACAACCCGAAATCCAGCAAGACGACCCGGCCCCGCCGCGCGACCAGCACATTGGAGGGCTTGATGTCGCGATGAAGCCGGCCCGAGGCGTGCAGGACGTGGAGCGCCTCGCAGAGTTGCCGCAGTGCGGCGCGCAGTCGCACCTCGTGGAATGGCGGCTCCGGCCGCGGCGTGGCCTGCTCGCCGTTGGCGGCGCGGCAAACCGCCGCTTCGGCCTCCGGTTCACCCTCAGCGGCGTCCCACGACGCCTCGTCCGTGCTCGGCGGCCGGTCATCGCCGGCGCGGGCGCTCCCGGGCGCCGCGTCCGTGGTAGCGCTCGCGCCGGTCCCCCGACTCGTGTCCGGCAACGGTCCGGATCCGGGGCTCGCCGGCTGGCTGCCGGGGTCGGTCGCCGCCCCGCTGGGCGTCTCCTCTCCCGTGAGCCCGGTCAACTCGAGCCCGACGTACGTCTCCATCGTGTCGCTCAGCGGGTCGTCCGACGACGGCGGGTCCGCGGGGCAGACGAAGCGGTGGAAATCCACCCCGTCGACGAACTCCATCGTGTAGAAGCACTGCTCGTCCGACAGCACCAGCTCGTGGATCTTCACCAGGTTGGGGTGGGAGACGTCCGTGAGCGAGCGGAACTCCTTCTTGAATCGATAGAGCGCCGTCGCGTCCGCGTTGAGGATCGTCTTGATCGCCACGCGCATGTCATGCTCGAGGTCATAGGCCTCGTACACGACGCCCATGCCCCCGGAACCGACTCGCCGCCGCACGGCGAACCGATCGGTGCCGCGAAATTCGCCGGTTCGTCGAGATTTCATCGCGTCCTCGATGCCATCACCCGCGAGGCTTCGCGGTCACTCCGCGCAACTTGCGCCTCAAACCTAACCAGGATATCTGAAATCGCGATCGGGATCGACGGGTCACTCTGCCGGCGGTCGGCGCGGGACCGGGGTTTTCAAGGACGAATGATCCTGATCCGGTGGTCGGTGAACACGGTTCGCGGGACGGCATCCTTGACCGTCGGCATGTGACAGGAAATGCAGTCGTCCCGCGGATTGACCGGACACCGCGGCCCGGTCGGGCTGGATGACCGTTCCGGGCTCGTCATCGATGCGGCGGACGGGCGGTGGCACTCCAGGCATTTCGCGACATATTCGGCCGATGTGGTGCCGGCGTCCTGGTGCGGGTCGTGGCACGTGACGCAACTGAAGGCCTCGCCGCTGCGGGTGTAGCACCGGCTCAGGACGAAGGCGGAGGCCTGGTATCGGACGAAGCCGGGATGGGACGGGGTCGTCGAAGCGGGCGCGGTGTGGCATTCGGCGCAGAGAGCCACGACCTGCGCGGGCGGAGCGAGCCGAGGGCGAGCGATCGCCGGTTCAGGCAAGTGAGCCGCGACCGCCGCGGCGTGATGACCACCGGGCCCGTGGCATCGCTCGCATCCGATGCCCCGATCGCGCGCCTCGGGGCGGCCATCGGGCTCGCCGGCTGCCCGGAAATTCGTGGCGTGGCAGTGCAGGCACCTGCGGAACGATTCCGCCGACACCGGACGACCGAGATACCCGGCCGCGTCGGGCGGCACCGCGGGGTGTTCCATCGTTCGATCCCATTCCGGCGTCGCGGGATACCGCGAGATCCTCAACTCGTAAGCTCGTCCCTCATCGTCCCGCGCCAGGAAGGATTGCCCTTGGTGGTTCGACCCCAGGGCAAAGGCGATCACGGCGCGGAAGGTGTGCGTTGCCACGGTCGTTGCGGCCTCGACCCGATCGCCGTCCCGGCGGAGCCGATGCGTGACGCCCGGATTGTCGGGATCGGCGATCCCTCGAGCCGGCCAGGACAGGTCCGCCAGCGACTCGGTCCGCAAGAGAGTCCGAGCATGGCGGCTCATCTGCTGCGAATCGAACTGGTCGGGATGGCACGGCGCGCATGTCCGCGCGCCGCAAACGGCGCGGGTTCGCGGAGCATCGGCTCACGCACGGCGAGCCGACCGACTCGCTCGAGCGCGGCGCGGGCTTCCGCGATCCGTCCTTGCTGGAGGAATGCACGACTCGAGAGCGATGCGATCTCGGCACCCCCCGGGTCGGGACACGCCTCGAGCCGGCGGAGCCGGTCGAGGGCCTCGGCCGCGCGGCCGGACTGGAGCAGGCCGCGGATCAGCAACGTCTCGACCTCGAGGGGCGTGGTCCCCGTGCCATCGAGCCGCGGGTCGCGGTCCAGGGCCTGCCCGAAGGCGGCCGCGGCGCCGGCGGGATCCAGGAGATCGAGCCGCAACCGGCCGAGCAAGATGGACCCGCGGACCTCCCAGCCGGGCAAGCGGCTCAATCGTTCGGCGGCCTCGAGCGCCTCGGTCATCGAACGGGAACCGGCCCAGTAGGTTGTCAGAGCGTGGAGGGTCTCGGCGTGGTCCGGCTGGGCGTCGCGCCGCGCCCAGGGCGGCCAGGGCCGGTCCGGACTGGCCGCGTCGCAGCAGTCCGCGTCCCAGGAGAAACAGGTCCTCCGCCTCCATCGGCCGGGTCCCGAGCCGGCGATAGATCGCCTCGGCCGTCTCGTCGCGCCCTGCCGCGCGGCGGCCCGCGCCAGCAGCCGGAGCGCCCCCGCGTCGGCGGGCCGCGTCTTCAGGATCCCCCGCGCCTCCGACTCCGCGCCTCGCCAGTCGCCTTGGCGATAGGTTAACATCGCCCTTTCAATCGGATCACGCGAACGCGATCGGATCGTTCGAGCGATCCACAGGCTCGCGGCGGCCAGCAGCGCGCTGATGAGGACCGCCACGCAGAGGACACGCCTTGGCGGACGTCGCGCTCCGGACTTCACCGTCCCCATCAATTTCATCGTCCGAGATCCGCACGCTCCCCGCCGCGTCACGACATCCCGACGATTCTCGACCAGCGCGGCGGTAGCGTCAAGGAAACCGGCCGCGAGAGCGGAACAGCCCGCGTCCCTCCGGACCCATCATGGATGTTCCGACCGATGCATCATCGAGCCACTTATTTTTCCCCGAGATTTCATTTGACGCCGCGGTTGAGCCGCATCAAGATGTGGCCGGAAAAGACCGGTGAAGTGACCGTTGCTGATCTCGTCGAAGAGCCGCTGAATTCCTTCCGTCGCCCCGCCGCTTCATCCCTGGAATCGGAGATGCGGGGACGGGTGGCGATGGTCTCAAGAGGCAAGCCGAGGCGATTCGGGGAGAGGGTCCCACCGCGGACGAGGGCGATCGATGGAACAGAGTCACGCGCGAGGACCGACCGGGAGTCCGGAGACTCTGGAGCAGGAGGTGGAACGCCTCTGGTCATCGGTCCGGCGGGCTGAGGGTCGGATCCGGACCTTGCAATGGACGCTCGCCTCTGTCGTGCTACTCGGCCTGGGGGGGGCGGCCGCGGGAGTTTACCAGGCAGGTTTGATCCCGATCGAGGGGCTGGCGCCGCCCATGTCGCACCGCGTCGAGGCGAGGGAGTTCGGGTTCTACAACCGCTTCGGGACGCGGGTGGTGCTCGAGGCCGACGACAAGTGGGGGCTGCCCCAGTTGATCTTCATGGACCTGAAGAAGGAGTACCGGTTGGGGATCAAGGTGTGGCCGGAGGGCGATGGCACGCCCGGCATGGTGTTCTACGACAAGAGCGGGATGCGCGGCAATTTCCGCATGGACGGAGACGGCTCAGCGGTGATCAACCTGGTGGGCGAGCACCAGAAGGGGGGCATCGCCATGGCAGTTACCCCCGACGGGACGCCGAGTTTGAAGCTGACCGACAAGGCCGGCAAGGTCCTGTTCCAGGTGCCGGCCGCCTCGCACTGACGTCCCTTCGGATCCTCGTACGGATCGGCGAAACAGATTCCTGCGCTTTCCCTGTGCCTGGACGGCGGAGATCCCGGCTGCTTCGGGCCGCTCGAGACCGCTACCAGGGAATCAGAGGTATCTCGATGAAAGCGATCAGATGCGGCTTGGCCGGCCTGTTGATGACTGCCGGCGTCATGGGCCTCGCCGGGTGCGGGAGCGGAAATCCCAACGAGACCGAATTCCTTCGGACAGCACCGCCCGGGAAACCACCCGACGATCCCGAGGATCAGAAGGTGGCGCATCGCAGGGAGAGGACCAAGATCGTCCCGAAGCAGATTCAGGACTTCGAGGCTCGGAATCAAGCGGCGGCCAAGAAGAAAGCCGCGAAGCCCTGATTCTCCGATGAGGCCCGGCGCACCCAGTCTCCACGGACAGGACCTGATTCCGGGGACGTTCTCTCATTCATTTCCTACACTTTTCGGAGCCCAAGCCGTGAGAACTCGTCGCGATTCTCGAGCGTTCACCCTGATCGAGCTGCTGGTGGTGATCGCGATCATCGCCGTGCTGATCGCGCTCTTGCTCCCGGCCGTGCAATCGGCGCGGGAGTCGGCCCGCCGCGCCCAGTGCACCAACAACATGAAACAGATCGGCCTGGCCGTCAACAATTACGAGAGCACCAACGGCGCCATCCCGCCCTCGGCGGTGCTGTCGTTGACCCAGAACTTCCAGGACCAGGGCGTGCTCTGCCGCTCGCTGCCGTACCTCGATCAGCAGGCCGATTACAATTCGATCAACTGGTATTTCGGCGTGCGGGGCGTCTTCATCGTCAACGGGGTCTGGCAGAATGGGGACTGGAACGCACCTCCCATGGACGAGAGCGTCTGGGCCGGCGATTGGGGCCGCATCAACGCCACGGCCAACATTACTTATGTCAGTGCATTCCTTTGTCCGTCGGACCCCAATAACGGCGGGAACAACCAGTTCTTCATCAACGGCCAGCAGCGCCTGATCTGCACCACCGACTACTACTGGAACGTCGGCCTTTCGCGATTCAATACCGGGGGTTATGTCAACGGACCGTCGTACTCCCCGGGCGCCCTGGACTACAACCTGCTCAACGGCGGGCAGTGCGCCAGCAAGGTGATCAGGATCGCCACGTTCACCGACGGCACGAGCAATACGGCGGTGATGAGCGAGTCGGTCCAGAGTAATTCGGGCCAGCAGGTTGACGGCCTGGGCATGGTCTACGCCGGGCCGGCCTGGAACCAGTTCCTGGGGCAGGGGACCCCGCAGGCGCCCGCCGACTGGCTGGCCGCCCAGGCCTGTCAGAATGAGAGCGGCCAGGCACTCGAGCAGGCCCAGGATTATTGGTGGAAGGGGGAATTCGCGCTCTCCGGCGGGCACAACATCTACTCTCACACCCAGACGCCCAATCGGCGCTCCTGCTACTGGACCAAGGTCAACAGCTACCCGTCCGTGTCGAGCGACCAGGATTATGCCGGCGCCACTCAGACCATGGTCGCCGCCAGCTCGTACCACCCCGGCGGCGTGAACGTCCTGTTCATGGACGGCTCGGTCCATTTCCTCAAGAACTCGATCGGCTTCCAGCCGTGGTACGCCATCGCGACTCCGGGGATGGGCGAGGTTGTCAGCAGCGACGCCTACTGAGAGCCCGGGCCGGGCCCTGCGCCGGGTGTCCGGAGATCTCCGAGATTACGGCGACGCTCCCGGGGATGATATCATGGGGAGCGTCGCCCTTTCCGTTGACGTCGATCGTCATAGCGACCGGATATCATGCAGAAGCCTCGAGCCTCCGAGTCCGTGTCCACGACCGCTGTGCCGCCGAAGGGTTCCCGTGGTAACTGCGGACGGCTCACGATCGGCCGGATGGTGGTCGCCGGTGGGATCCTCGCGTTGCTGGCATCCGCCGCCTGGTGCGCCTCCAGATTCGACCCCCTCGGACGAGCGGCTGCCGCCTACAGCCGGCGTCAATACGCGACGGCGCTGAAGGCGGCCCGCGATCATCTCGGCGTTTTTCCCAGCGATCAAGCCGCCGCCCTCATGGCGGCGCGGTGCCTCGGCCGAATGGGCCGGCCGGCCGACGCCGAGCCATTTTATCGGCGAGCGGAGCCGCTCGGCCCGGACGATCTACAGGCCCGCGCATTCGGCCTGGTCCAGTCGGCAAGTCCCCGCGAAGCCGCGCGAGTCTACGAGGAGCTCCTCTCGCTCCGACCCGACGATGCCCTCGCCTTGAAGCGGCTGGCCGCCGTCCGGATGGGTCTGAAAGAGTCGCGCGCGGTACTCGCGATCAGCGAACGACTGTGCCGGATGCCGTCGGAGCAGGTTGCCGGGCTGACGCTGGCCGCGATTGCCCACCACGAGTCCAAGCACCACGCCGAAGCCGTGGACGCCGGCCGCCGTGTCTTCGAGATCGACCCCGACCTCAGGGCGATGCCCTTGCCGCCGACGCTCTTCTGGAACAACGTGGCGCTGGACCTTCTGGCGCTGGGCCGCGCGGAGGAGGCCGGGGCCTACCTGGAGCGCGCGTTGGTACGGTCCGAAGACGCGGGCCTGATGGAGGTCCTCGGCTTGAGTTACGCGCAGCGCGGCCTGACCGAGCAGGCGGAGCGATGCTGGCGACAGGCCGAGCGCTGGAACCCGCAGAACGCGGACGTCTGCCTCGACCTGGGCCGTCTGGCGCTGGGCCGTCGGCAGTGGCGCGAGGCCATCGGCTTCTTCCGGCGGGCCGCCGACCGATCGCGCGACGCGATCGAGCCCTTGTACAACCTGAGCCAGGCCTATCGCATGCTGGGCGACCGCGCCACGGCCGAGCATTATCGCCGGCTGGCGGACGAACGGCGGCGGTCGCGACCGCCGGCTCGGACGGGGATGGGCGCGGATGCCGATGCCGCCTCGGTCGAGGGGACGCCGATTTCGGCACGGGAGCCCGTCCGATGACCTTCGGAAATCCCCGGGCTCGCGATATCGCGTTGGCCACGGGCCTGATCGTGCTCGCCGCGGCCGCGGCGGCCCTGGTCCTGCCGGCCTCCATCCGAAGGGCGCCGAACCTGGATGGCCTCGAGTCGCTGCTGGCCGCCCGGCAGTTCGACGTCGCGGAGCGCCGGATCGGGCAGTTCCTGCGGGTGAATCCCGACTCCACGCGCGGCAACATGCTGATGGCGCAGGTGGCGCTGGCGCGGGATGATCAGAAGCCCCGGCTGGCGCTCGAATACTTGGAACGCATCCGCGGCGGCAACGATGCCAGCCGGGCCGTGGTCCTGCTCAACGAGGGTAAGGCGTATGCGGCGCTCGCCCGATACGACGTTGCCGAGGCACGCTGGCGGGCGGCGCTGCGGCTGGACCCCCTTGTACCCGAGGCCGGATGGGCGCTGCTCGGCCTGTACTACATCCAGGGCCGGCGCGCCGATGCCCGTCACCTCGGCCTGAAGCTGCACGCGATCGAGCCCGACCCGCGCGACCGCGTGCAGCTTCTCGTGGAATTGCTGCGCCAGGATGCTTTGACGCCCGTCTACGAGACACTCATCCCGACCCTCGAGCCGGCCGCGCGCCCATCCGGAGGATCTTTACACGGCGATCGCGCTGGGCCTCGCGCTGTTGCGCAGCAGCCGGATCGACGAGGGGCTCGCGACCCTGCGTGATGCCGCCGATCGACACGCCAGCAGCCCGGATGCGTGGAACGCACTGCTTCTCGGCCTGGACGAGTCGCGGCGACCGGACGAGCTGGCCTCGGCTCTGGCGCGCCTACCGGCGACGATGGCCGGCGACCCGCGGATCGATCGGTATCGCGGATCGATCGCGGCGGAACGCCACGACTGGGGAACGGCCGCCGACGCGTATATCCGCGCGTGGCGGGCCGACCCATCCGACCTCCAGGTGCTCTATCGGCTCAATCGCGTGCTCCGAGTTGCGGGCCGTCGGCGAGAAGCCGATGAGCTCGACGTCAAGGTCCGCGACGCCATGGCCGCCCGCGACCAGGCCCTGGCCGCCTATCGCGAGGCCGACGCCGTCAAGACCATCGGCGAGTCGCCTCACCCCGAGCTGTACCAGCGGATCGCCTCCTTGCGCGAGCGGATGGGCCGGCCCGACGAGGCGTTGGCCTGGCACCGACTCGTCCTCCGCGATCGCCCCGAAGACCCGATCAGTCGCGCGGCGGTCGCTCGGCTCGAAGCACCGAGCGGCGAGGCGAAGGCCGGCGGCCGTTGACGATGCCGCGTCGGCGGCAAGACGCCGCTCGATCGCCCATGCCATTTATAGTAATCATATTAAATATTTAATTATCGAATATTACTCATTGATTCATTGAAAAATAATTTAATATAACTTAGTGAATATCAACGATCGTCTAACTTTCGATGCACTCGCTCCTGGGGTACGAGCCGAGGACGTCGAGGCGTTCGCAGCGCTTGCGGAGGAGCTCGAGGGCCTTCTGGACGGCGGGATCGTCGGCGTGCCCCTCGATGTCGAGGAAGAACAGGTACGCGGGATCGCGGTCGCGGCCGCGGCCGCTCTCGGCGGGGATGGGGAACGACTCGATCCAGGTCATGTTGACGCCCAGCTTCTCGAAGGGTGCGATGGTGCGCGAGAGCGAGCCGGCCTCGTTGGCCAGGCGGATCATCAGCGTGGTCTTATCTCGGCCGGTGCGCTCGCCGGGCCGTTCGGCGATGACGGCGAATCGGGTGACGTTGTGGGGCTGGTCCTCGATGTTCTCGGCCAGGACCATGAGCCGGTAGGCCCCGGCGGCGGCGCGACTGGCGACCGCCGCGGCGAACTCCTCGCCCTGGGCCAGTTCGGCGGCGCGGGCCGTCGAGGCCACCTCGATGATGTTCGCCTGCGGCACGTTCTTGCCCAGCCAGTTCCGGCATTGCGACAGCGCCTGCGCCTTCGAATAGACCCGGCGGATCTGGCCCCACTCGCTACGGCCCAGCAGGCAGTGATGCACTCGCAGCCGCACCTCGGCCCGGATCTTCAGGTTCGGCAGCTTGATGAACATGTCGAGCGTGTCGGCGATCCGGCCGTCGGTCGAGTTCTCCAGCGGCACGAGGCCGAACTGGACATGGCGGCGATTGACCTCTTCGAATACGGCCGCGATCGAGCCGACCGGCACGTGCTCGACGGCCTCGCCGAACCGGGCGACCGCGGCCAGATGGCTATAGCTGTACTTCGGCCCCAGGCAGGCGACCCGCATCGGGCGTTCGAGGGCCCGCGACCCGCTGATCAACTCGCGGAAGATGATCCGCAAGGTCTCCTGCGGCAGCGGGCCGCGATTGGCCGCGAGTGCCTGCGCGATGACCTCGTCCTCCCGCGCCGCCGACCAGACTTCCAGCCCTCGGTCCTGCTTGAACTGACCGACCCGCACGACCACTTCCGCCCGGCGATTCAGCAATTCGACTAACTGCTGATCCAGCCGATCGATCTCCTGGCGCAAACTCGCCAGGTTGGCCGTTTGCTTCGACTCCGCCGCCTTCGAAGGAGCCGCCGGTCCCTTGGCGACCGCGGCTGGCCGTTTGCTCGACGTTGACTTCCGGTTCATAAAGTGGCCGCTGGCTAGTGATTGATCGTGAATCAGCGAACGTGCGAGGCAGCATCCACGGCTCGGCCGGCTTTCCCAATCTCCCCGACTGGCAAGTCCCGATGACCGGCCGACCGGGTCGGGTATCGGGCCAGGGTCCGCCCGACTGCGCCGGCCCTCGCATCGGACGCAAATGTTTCTCCGATAAGTAATTAAACGAATAATTCCGTCGCTGTCAAGCCGGTTGTGCAACGCCGGTTGGGATGACTCCGGCTGGGCTCCCCGACCAGATGCTCGGTCGGATTGGCTCGAACGGCCGAACGGGTCATCCCACGTCAACCCTGCGCGCCTGGACAGCCTTGGCTGCCATTTTTGCAGTCATGCGACATCCCGTCATGCCTACCTGTCAATTTGGCAGCATTGCCATGAACGGTCCTCGTGCTCCGTTGAAGGTCGAATTCTCTAACAGATATTGGAGATAATGAGTTATGTCGAGTGCCGCAGAAAACCTTTTGGCGTGGCACGCGCTTTGCAAACGGGTGGAGACTCAATGTCGATCTCGGTTTGAGGCTCGAGGGTGGGTCGCGGCGGAGGGGCCGGTGGTCGTTGGTTCCGGATCGCGGAGCCTGAGGGTCGTGCGGTAAGATCGGGGTTTGGTCCGGGCGTGGGAACCGGGATAGCGGGTTTGGTTCCTCTTGGTGAGCGCTCACCGTCGGAAAGGAGACGCGTCGTGTCAGAGGGTGAAAAGATCATCGGTATCGACCTGGGGACGACGAATAGCGTGGTCGCGGTGATGGAGGGCAGCGACGTGACCGTCATCCCCAACCAGGAGGGGAGTCGCCTGACACCATCGGTTGTCGCGTTCACGACCAAGGGGGACATCCTGGTGGGCGAGCCGGCCAAGCGGCAGGCGATCACCAACCCCAAGGGCACGGTCTACTCGATCAAGCGATTCATGGGCCGCCGCCACAGCGAGGTGCAGTCCGAGGAGAAGATGGTCCCCTACGAGGTCGTCGGGGGACCCAACGATTTTGTCAAGGTCCACATCGCGGCCACCAATAAGGATTTCACGCCGCCCGAGATCTCGGCGATGATCCTCCGGAAGCTGAAGGAGGCGGCCGAGAGCTACCTCGGCCATAAAGTCCGCAAGGCCGTGATCACGGTGCCGGCTTATTTCAACGACAGCCAGCGGCAGGCGACCAAGGACGCCGGCCAGATCGCCGGCCTCGAGGTCGCACGCATCATCAACGAGCCGACGGCCGCGGCGCTGGCCTACGGGCTGGAGAAGAAGAAGAACGAGAAGATCGCGGTCTTCGACCTGGGCGGCGGGACGTTCGACATCTCCGTGCTGGACGTCGCCGACGGCGTCTTCGAGGTGCTTTCGACCAATGGCGACACCCACTTAGGCGGCGACGACTGGGACGAGGCGCTGATCAACTACATCGCCGACGAGTTCAAGAAGGAGCAGGCGATCGACCTGCGCAAGGACCAGATGGCCCTGCAGCGCCTCAAGGAGGCGGCCGAGAAGGCCAAGAAGGACCTGTCGTTCCAGGCCCAGGCGGATATCAACCTGCCGTTCATCACGGCCGACGCCGCCGGGCCCAAGCACCTGACGATGACCATCACCCGCTCGCAGTTCGAGAAGCTGACCGATCATCTCTTCGAGAGGTGCCGCGGGCCGGTCCTGACGGCGCTGAAGGACGCCAAACTCAAGCCGTCCGAGATCGACGAGGTCGTGCTGGTGGGCGGGTTCGACCCGCATGCCCCGCGTCCAGCAGATCGTCAAGGAGATCTTCGGCAAGGAGCCTCACAAGGGCGTCAACCCCGATGAGGTCGTCGCCGTCGGCGCGGCCATCCAGGGGGCCGTCCTGACGGGCAGCGTCAGCGACGTGGTGCTGCTGGACGTCACCCCGCTGTCGCTGGGCCTGGAGACCAAGGGCGGGGTCATGACCGTCCTGGTGCCCAAGAACACCACGATCCCCACCGAGAAGAAGGAGACTTTCACCACGGCCGACGACAACCAGACCGCGGTGACGATCAAGGTCTCCCAGGGCGAGCGGCCCATGGCCGGTGACAATCGCCTGCTCGGCGAGTTCAACCTCGAAGGCATCCCGCCGGCCCGCATGGGCGTGCCCCAGATCGAGGTCTCGTTCAACATCGATGCCAACGGCATCCTCAACGTCACGGCGCGCGACAAGGGGACCGGCAAGGAGCAGACGATCAAGATCCAGTCGTCCGGCGGTCTCACCAAGGACGAGATCGAGCGGATGAAGCGCGACGCCGATTCGCAACGCCGCCGAGGACAAGAAACGGCGCGAGCTGGCCGAGGCCCGCAACACCGCCGAGCAGCGAGTCTACCAGCTCGAGAAGCTGCTCGAGGAGCACAAGGACAAGCTCGGCGAGTCCGACCGCAACGCGCTCCAGGCCGCGATCGCCAAGGTCAACGAGGCCAAGAAGGGCGAGGACGTCGCCGCCCTCAACCAGGCGATCGACGAGCTCCAGCGGGCCAGCCAGGCCATGGCCGAGCACCTGTATTCCGCCGGAGCCGGACAACCCGGCGGCGCGGGCGGACCGGGCGCCGGTCCCGGTCCGGGAGCGGGTCCCGGATTCGGGGGCGGCCCGTCCCCCGACGGCGGCGCCGCGGGTCCCGGCGGAGGCAAGCCCGAGGACGTCATCGACGTCGAGTTCGAGGAGAAGAAGTGACGTAGGGTGGGTCGAGCCGCGATCCGTCGCGGCGAGGCCCACCGTGAGATCGCCCAGTCCGGTGGGCCTCACGACGCGCGGCGTCGTTCGACCCACCCTACACCACGATGATCATGGCCTTTCGATTCGACCAACTCACCCTGAAGAGCCAGGAAGCGGTCCAGAAGGCGCAGTCGCTGGCGCGCGAACGCGGGCACCAGCGGCTGGAGCCGTTGCACCTCCTGGCCGCGTTGTTGGACCCCGATCAGCAGGTCGTGCGCTCGCTGTTGACCCAGCTCGGCGTCAACCCGGCGCAGATCCTCAAGGCCGCCGAGGAGGGGCTCAACTCGCTCCCCAAGGTCTCGGGCGGCGAGCAAACGATCAGCCCCGAGCTCAACCAGGTCCTGGAGACATCCGCCGCCGAGGCGGAACGGATGAAGGACCAGTACATCTCGGTCGAGCACCTGCTCCTGGCCTTGGTGAAGGTCAAGAGCCGGGCCCAGGCCCTGCTCGGCGCACTGGGGATCACCGAGAAGGAGGTGCTCCAGGCCCTCCAGAAAGTCCGCGGCGGCCAGAGGGTCACCGACCAGAACCCCGAGGACAAGTATCAAGCGCTGGAACGTTACGGCCGCGACCTCGTCGAGCTGGCCCGCAAGGGCAAGATCGACCCGGTGATCGGCCGTGATTCGGAGATCCGGCGCGTCGTGCAGGTCCTCAGCCGCCGGACGAAGAACAACCCCGTGCTGATCGGCGAGCCGGGCGTGGGCAAGACGGCGATCGTCGAGGGCCTGGCCCAGCGGATCGTCTCCGGCGACGTGCCCGAGAGCCTGCAGCAGCGCCGGCTGATCGCGCTGGATATGGGTGCCCTGGTCGCCGGGACCAAGTTCCGCGGCGAGTTCGAGGAGCGGCTCAAGGCCGTGCTGAAAGAGGTCACCGAGTCCGCGGGCCGGGTGATCCTCTTCATCGACGAGCTGCACCTGGTCGTCGGAGCCGGCAAGGCCGAGGGCTCGATGGACGCCGCCAACTTGCTCAAGCCGGCGCTGGCGCGGGGCGAGCTGCGTTGCATCGGCGCCACCACGCTCGACGAGTTCCGCGAGAACATCGAGAAGGACCCGGCACTCGAGCGGCGGTTCCAGCCTGTGTTCGTCGGCGAGCCCACGGTCGAGGACACGATCGCCATCCTCCGCGGGCTCAAGGAGCGGTACGAGGTCCACCACAAGGTCAAGATCCGCGACTCGGCGCTGGTGACGGCCGCCAAACTGGCGGCGCGGTACATCACCGATCGGTTCCTGCCGGACAAGGCGATCGACCTGGTCGACGAGGCGTGCAGCCGGCTGTCGATGGAGCTCCAATCGGTACCCACCGAGATCGACGTCCTCCAGCGCCGGCTGCTGCAACTCCAACTGGCCGAGCGGATGCTGCGCAACGAAGAAGAGGAGCACGCGCGCGAGCGGCTCGCCGAGGTCGAGTCCGAGATCCAGCGGGTCGAGAAGCAGCTCCAGGACTTGCGCGGCCAGTGGGAGATGGAGAAATCCGGGTTGGGCGACGTCCAGAAGGTCCGCGAGCGGCTCGAGGCGGTGAAAGCCGAGTACACCCGGACCTGGGACGATGTCAGGCACATGCAGCAGCGGGGCGAGCGGCCCGACGAGAGACAATTCCAGGCACTCGCCGCCCTCGATTCCGAGCGGAAGGTGCTGGAGCAGCGGATCGCCGAGGCCGAGGCGGCGGGCGACGGCCAGCCGGCCAAGGGGGGCCACCGTCTCCTCAAGAAGGAGGTTGACTCCGAGGAGATCGCCGAGGTCGTCAGCCAGTGGACGGGGATCCCGCTGGCGCGGATGCTCACCACCGAGCGCGAGAAGCTGCTGAAGCTCGAGGACCAGATCCACCTGAGGATGGTGGACCAGGAGGCGGCGGTCCGCGCCGTCGCCGATGCGGTGCGGCGCAGCCGGGCCGGGCTGCAAGACCCGAACCGGCCGATCGGCTCGTTCCTGTTCCTCGGCCCGACCGGCGTGGGCAAGACCGAACTGGCCAAGGCCCTGGCCGAGTTCCTCTTCGACAGCGAGACCGCCATGGTCCGGCTCGACATGAGCGAGTACGGCGAGCGGCACAACGTCGCGCGGCTCATCGGGGCCCCGCCGGGTTACGTCGGCTATGAAGAGGGCGGGCGGCTCACCGAGGCGGTCCGCCGCCGTCCCTACTCGGTCGTCCTGCTCGACGAGATGGAGAAGGCCCATCGCGACGTCTTCAACGTGCTGCTCCAGGTCCTCGACGACGGCCGCCTGACGGACGGCCAGGGTCGCACGGTCAACTTCCGCAACACGGTCGTGATCATGACGTCCAACCTCGGCAGCCAGATCATCGCCGAGCTCGCCGCCTCGGGCGACGAACAGCGGATGCGCGCGGAGATCCAGAACGTCCTTCGCGCCGCCTTCCTCCCCGAGTTCCTCAACCGGATCGACGAGACGATCATCTTCCACCCGCTGGGCATGGAAGAACTGACCAAGATCGTCGATATTCAGCTCCGCCGGCTGGAGGCCCAGCTCGCGGAGGCCGGACTGACGCTCCGGATCACCGAACACGCCAAGACGCGCCTGGCCGAGGAGGGGTTCGACCCGGCGTTCGGGGCCAGACCGCTGAAACGCATTATCCAGCAGCGCCTGGCCAATCCCCTGGCCACCGCGCTACTGGAGGAACGGATCGCCCAGGGAGACACCGTCGAGATCGACTGGGACGACACCAATTCGCAGTTCACGTTCCGGTCCGCCCACGACGTCGCCGCGACCGTGGGGACGTGAGGTGACTCGAGCGGAACGCACCGACGACGTTCCGCTCCCCGGCATCGGGGAGACGGACGTCTAGCCGCCCGGGAAACCTCGACCTCGCCGGTCAGGATCGTCTCCGCGTCGCGGGCCGGTTCCGACCCGCCACTGCGGACTGTCCGACTCCGCCCGATTACTGCACGCCCTTGAACGGATCCTTTTGAGGATTCTCCTTCGGCTGCGTGGCCGGATGCGGCTTGCTCGCGGAGTTCGACTGTACGTGGGTCGGGGTGGCCCCCCGCACGGTCGGGTAGAACCCGACCGAATGACCCACCATGTCTCGCCGGCCGGTTGGATCGATGACCAGGCCATAGGAGCTGGCCGAGGAGTTCTGGCCGCGGGTGGTGCTTCGGCGCGGGTGCCGAGTAGCCACCTTCGGCGGCGGGGGCGCCGGCATGTTTCGGGTGATTCGCCGCCCGACGGCGTTCGGCCTCGGCTTCGCCTGAACGGTGCGTCCGGTGGCCGGGGCCCTCCGGAGGGTCGTCGTCGGGCTCGTTGTCTGAGCGGACGCGGTCGAAACTGCCAAACCGGCGATGATCGCCGCCGTCGAGAAGAGCATTCGAATCGTCATGGCCAGGCACCACACGGAAAACCGGACGGATCGATCCTTCAGGGAGGCCGGTGCGCTCCACGAGATGAGGCGCCGGCGCTGGTTGTGTATCGCCCTATCATCCGTCACTTTCGCCGATTGTGCAAGCCGGGTGGACCGGAGCACACGTTCGTTGGCTGCGAGTGTTGATGCACAGCAACGCGGCCGGCGATGCGAGAGATGCCGGAAAAACAGGAACAGGGCGCCGCCGCCAGGACAGTATGTCATTGTGGGGGGCGAAGGATCGACGCGAGCGCGGAGGTTATCCCATGGCGGGCCGGCAGGTTGCGGTGATGCAGTCGATCGGGCGGCTGTTTGACTCGGGGCCGGTGGCCGGCCTGGACGAAAGCCAGTTGCTCGAGCGGTTCGCGATCCGCCACGACGAGGCGGCGTTCGCCGCGTTGGTGGCGCTGCACGGCCCGATGGTCCTGGGCGTCTGCCGGAGGATCCTCCGCGACGGGCACGACGTCGAGGACGCCTTCCAGGCGACATTCCTGGTCCTTGTCCAGCGGGCGGGATCGATCCGCGACCCCGGACGGCTGGGCCCGTGGCTCCACGGCGTCGCCCGTCGAGTGGCGCTGCGGCGCGCGCCGAGGCGCTGCGGCGACGGTCGCGACAGGAGTCCTCCCGACCGGCCGCGATCGCGGAGGAGCCAGCCGTGAGACCGAGATCGGGGACCGAGGGCGACGACGTGCTGGAACTGATCGACGAGGAAGTGGCCCGGCTGCCGGCGCGGTATCGCGAGGCGGTCGTGCTCTGCGACCTGGAGGGCCGTTCGTACGCCGAGGCCGCCCGGCGGCTCCGCTGCCCGCTGGGCACGCTCCAGAGCCGGCTGGCGCGCGGCCGTTCGCGGCTGCGTTCTCGGCTCGTGAAGCGAGGGCTGGCTCCGATCGTGCTGACGGCGATCCTGGCCGAAGGCGTTCGCGCTGCGGTGCCGGACTCGTTGGCCGAAGCCACCGTCCGAGCGGCGACGGCCGGGGCGGTCCCGGCGACGGCCGCCGCGCTGGCGAGCGACGCGGCGAGGAGCCTGATCATGTCCGCGGTCATGAAAGTCGCGGTCACGTTCGGCCTGGCTTCCATCGCCCTGGGAGCGGGACGGCTCGTTCACGAACGTCTCCTGGCCGAGCCGCCAGCCCCGGTCGTCCAGGAACCGCAGCCCCTTCCGAAAACGGACCGGAACCTCAGGCTCGAAGTCGTGAGCGAGGCCGAACAGGCGCCGATGGCCGGCGCGACGGTCTGGGTACGGGCCAACTGGCGAACTCCGCGCGACTCGCAAGGCGCGGCCGATGAGCAGGGACGCTACACGATCGCCATACCGGCCGGGGCGGCCTCCTTCCTCCGGATTGTCGTCGTCCATCCCGGTTTCGCGCCCGTGGAGCTGCGATGGGCCGGCGAGGGGCCGATCCCCGAGTCTTACACCGTCGCCCTCGGGCGAGGCGCGGCGATCGGCGGCACCGTCCGCGACGAGCGCGGCCGGCCGATCGCGGGGGCGCGGGTGCACTTGCAGGTCGGAGCGACTCCGCCGCGGGGCGGGTGCGAGCACTATCCCGACCCGGACGTCGAGATCGCCGCCGCCGTCACCGATGCCGAGGGCCGATGGCGGTCCGACGCCCTGCCTGCGACGGCGGCGAAGGGTGTCCCGCTCGAGCTCGTGACGACGCATCCCGAGCACGTCGGCCTGAAACAACCCGTCACTGCCGACGCTCTCCGCGGCTTCGCGGCTTCCGGCGCGATGAAGACCGGCCGTTCCCTCTCCGGCACGATCGTGAGCCCCACCGGCCGGCCGATCGAGGGGGCGACGATCGTCATCCAGTCGCTGTCGGATCGCAAGACGCTTCAGCGGGTCCGGTCCGACGCGGCCGGGCGGTTCCGTACCGGGCCGTTCATCGACCCGGAATGGAGCGAGTTCACGATGGTCGTGCAAGCCGATGGATTCGCTTCGTCCGCGCAGACCCTCCTGGTGCCAACGGAGATCCCACCGCAGAACATCCGGCTCTCTCCGCGCAAGCCCTTGCACGGCCGCGTCGTCGACGCGCAGGGTCGGCCGCTCCCGGGTGCGATCGTCCGGTCGGCCACCGAATTCGGCTTCGCAGGGCTCGACTGGGACGCCGAGACCGACGCCGACGGCCGGTTCGTCTGGTACGAGGCGCCGGCCAACGGCACCTACATGCTCAATACCGACAAGCCGCCGTTCCGGCCGATCGTGGCCCTGATGGTCCCGGGCGGGTCGGACGAGCTCGAGATCAAGTTGCACCGCCCACAGCGGCTGCATGGGACGGTCACCGACGCCCAGACCGGCCGTCCGATCGAGCGATTTGTCGTGACCCAGGGCCGGGGCCCGATCCGATCCGGCTGGTCGCCGCAGTGGTCGCAGGAGTCTCCCCATTCCTTCAACGGCGGCAAGTACGAACTGACCCGCTCGGACATCGAGCAGCAGATGGTCCGCTCGATCCGGGTCGAGGCCGACGGTTACGAAGCGGCCGAATTCCTGGGATTCCCCGACGGTACCGAGGACATCGCTCACGACTTCCAGCTCCGCAAGACCACGCGGCTGGCCGGGATCGTCCGCGGTCCCGACGGCCGGCCGATGGCCGGCGTCGACGTGATGTTGGTTGGAGAGGGCTACGACGCCAGCATCGAGGACGGGCGGCTCAAGCCCGGCTCCTCGAGTTTCTCCCGCGGCCAGGCGCTTCGGGTCCGCACCGGCTCCGATGGCCGCTATGAGTTCCGCCGCCATGGAGATCGAGTCTCGGTCATCGCCATCCACGAGTCCGGGTTCGCGATCCGCTGGGCTGACGACCTGGCCGCCACCGCCGATCTCAACCTGGATCCGTGGGCACGGATCGAGGGGGTGCTCCGGATCGGCGCGCGACCGGCGGCCGGAGAGTGCGTCGTCGCCGGTCTCCGGACCTGGAGCGCGGGCAACGTCAGCAACCGGGCCCGCACCGACGGTTCGGGCGGGTTCGTCATGGACCGGGTCGCCCCGGGGCGGATCACCGTCTACCGCCGGGTCACGACCGCGGACCGGGGCTGGATGCCGTCTCATGCGCTGAGTCTCGACGTGAAGCCGGGCGAGACCGTGCGCCTCCAGCTCGGCGGCACGGGCCGGCCGGTCGTCGGCCGGCTCGCCATCCCTGCGGGCGTCAAGCTGAGCGAGTTCGCCGTCGGCCACGCCTTCGGTTCCCTGGTCCCCGTGCTGCCGGACCCACCGACTCCCGACGACTACCTCGTCTTTGACAGCGAGCGCCTGCGCGGCCTGGTGGCAGGCCTTCTCCCGGACCCGCGAGGGCATGGCTTACGTCGAGGATCGCGAGCGGTCCTACGCCGTCGACCTCCGCCCCGATGGCACGTTTCGGATCGAAGATGTGCCCGCGGGACGTTACATCGTGACGATCCCGTTCGAGGGCTTGTCGCGAAGCAGTCGCGAGGGGCGGCAGGCTTTCGCCCGCTCCGAGGTGATCGTCTCCGGAGTCCCCGGCGGCCGCAGCGACGAGCCGCTCGACATCGGCGCCATCCCGCTGGAAGTCTTCCCGTTCCACGAGCCGCGAGTCGGCGAGCCCGCGCCGAAATTCGACGCGAAGCTGCCCGACGGCCGCCCGCTCGACCTGGCCAGACGGCGAGGAAAGTTCGTCCTCCTGCATTTCTGGTCAGGCCGGCCCGAGGACGCGGCCGTGATCCCCCACCTCAAGGCGACGTTTGACGCCTTCGGCCGCGACCCGCGCTTCGTCATGATCGGCCTGAACGCGGACGACACGCCTGGGCCCGTGCGTCGCTACTGCGCCCGCCACGGCTTGAGCTGGGAGCAACGCTACATCGGCAGCACCTACGACCCCAACCCGTTCGAGGCGGCCTTCGGAGTGTGGTTCCCGCCCGCGGCCTTCCTCATCGGCCCCGACGGCCGCATCCTCGCCAAGGACCTCGAGGGCGACGCGATCCGGCGGGCGGTGGCCGCGGCGCTCGCGGCGCGACCGCAGCCGGTGCCGCCGGACGGAGCCATCGAGCCGCAGGCGGCGGGCGAGCGATCGCTGACGCTGGAGATCGTCGGCAGCGACGACAGGAAGCCCCTCCCCGGCGCCTCGGTCTGGGCCCAGTTCCACTGGAAGCAGCCCCGCGTCATTCGGGGCACGGCCGATGAGGAGGGGCACTTCACAATCCGTCTCCCGCCAGGGGAGTCCACCGGCCTCCGGGTCAGCGTCACCCATCCGGGCTTCGCGCCGATCGCGTTCCTCTGGGCCGGAGACGATCCGATCCCCGAATCCCAGTCCGTCGTCCTGGAGCGCGGCGTGCCGATCGGCGGCACCGTGCGCGACCATCGGGGCCTGCCGATCGCCGGAGCCAGGGTGCACCTCCGCGTCTTCGCCCGGCCGCGCGTCGCCGGGGGCTACCCGGACGAGGAATGCGAGAACGCCGCCGCGGTCACCGACGAGCAGGGCCGATGGCGATCCACCGCGCCGCCCGCCGGAGTCGCGCCCGGCGCGACCCTGATGTTGTTCGCCACGCATCCCGATCACGTCGCGGTCTTGCAGCAACGCGTCACCGCCGACGACCTCCGTGCCCTCTCGGCCGCCGTCGTGATGAAGACCGGCCTATCGGTCTCCGGGACGGTATCCAGCCCGACCGGCCGGCCGGTGGCCGGCGCGACGGTCACCGTGCAGCACCGGAACGATGTCGGGAAGTACCTCCGCCTCCAGACGGATGAACGCGGCGGATTTCGGACCGGACGGTTCATCGACCCGGAGTGGGACGACCTCACGCTGACGGTCCAGGCCGAGGGCTTCGCCTCGGTCGTGCGTCGCCTGGCCAACACGCCGGAGATCCCGCCGCAGGACGTGCGGCTCCTGCCCCGCAAGCCGTTCCAGGGCCGCGTGGTCGATGCGCGCGGCCGGCCGGTGGCCGGCGCCCTGGTCACGCCGACCTGGAGCGCCGGCTTTGGCCGGCTGGAGTGGGAAGCCCGGACCGACGCCGACGGCCGGTTCCGATGGTTCGAGGCCCCGGCCTCGGGGACGTTCCTCATCGAGGTCCACAAGGCGGGGTTCCGGCCCATCGAGTACAAGGACGTCGCCGCCGGGATGGAGGATCTCGTGCTCACCCTGCATCACCCGCAACACCTGCACGGGACGGTCGTCGACGCCGAGACCGGCCGGCTCATCGAGCGATTCACGCTGCTCTCCGCGGACGGCGGGCGCCATCCGGGAATCACTCCCCACTGGGATCGCGCCAAGGCCCGCTCGTTCACTGCGGGGCGATTCGACCTGACCGGCGAGCGGTCGAGCGACCAGGATACGCATCGGTCGATCCGGATCGAAGCCGACGGCTACGATCCGGCCGAGTGGCGCGACTTCTCCGATAATGAGGACGACCTCGCCCACGACTTCAAGTTGAGTCGGACCTCCCGCAACGCGATCGCCCTGTCCGGCGTCGTGCGCGACTCCGCGGGCCGTCCCGTCGCCGGCGCCGACGTCCTTCTGGGAGATGGGGAGCATGGATTCAGCCTGTCGAACGGTCGACTGGGGAAGCACGATGCTCCCACGCCGTACTGGGTGCAGACCGACCGCGACGGCCGGTACGCTTTCCCTCCGCGCGTAGGGGAGGTCTGGCTCGCCGCCGTCCATGATGCCGGTTTCGCGAAGCGTTCGCCCGGCGAACTGACCACCTCGACCGATATGACCCTCGCCCCCTGGGGACGTATCGAAGGCGTCGCCAAGACCGGTCGCGAGCCCTCTGCGGGGAAGGGGGTCGCTGCATATCTCCAGGATCGCCGGTTCCCGGGTGGCATCGAGTACGGTTCTCCGACCGATCGGGATGGCCGCTTCGTTTTCGAGCGGGTGGCCCCGGGTCGATGGTCTCTTTACATTCCGGTCCGCCAGGAGGATCGCGCGGTTCTGGCGAATCTGACCCATGTCGACGTCGGCGCCGGGCGGACGGTGCGTGTTCAGCTCGGCGGCACCGGCCGGCCCGTGATCGGCCGGCTCGCGCTTCCGCCGGGAGTTGCGATGAACCACCTCGCGGCCAGGTTCACGCGCCTGCAAATCGCACCGCCGCCGCTGAAACTGCCGCCCGGATCGAATCCCCTGACCGACCCGCAGTGGGACGCCTGGTGGGACGCCTTCCTCCGGACGCCCGAGTGCGAGGATTACTTCTTCGGCGAGCACCAGTACGCGGTCGATTTCCGGCCCGACGGGGCGTTCCGGATCGAGGACGTTCCCGCCGGCGCTACATCCTGAAGCTGCCGTTCATCGGCAACGCCGGCGGCAATCAAGCCGAGTTGCGGGCATTCGCCCAGATGGATGTCACCGTCCCGCCGATCCCCGGCGGACGCAGCGACGAGCCGCTCGACATCGGCACCATCCCGCTGGAGGTCTTCCCGTACCGCAACCTGGGCGTCGGCGATCGCGCGCCGGCAATCATAGTGAAGGCGGCCGACGGCCGGCCGTTGGACCTCGCCGCTTTCCGCGGCAAGTTCGTCCTCCTGGTCTTCTGGCACTCCTCACAACGGATGTCGCTGAACTTCATCGCTCCGGTCAAGGCGTCCTGGGATGCCTTCGGCCGCGATCCCCGGCTGGCCGTCATCGGGCTGAATCAGGACACCTCACCCGAGATCATGCGGCGCTACCTGGCGGGCAGGGGCCTCGACTGGGAGCAGCGGTATATCGGGGACTTCGACGACTTTGACCCGATCTCCGCAAGCGTCGGGCTCCGCTGGCCGGGCGGTGTCTTCCTGATCGGCCCCGACGGACGGCTGATCGCCCGGGACCTCCGAAGCGATTCGATCCGGCAGGCCGTGGCCAAGGCGCTCCAGTAGCATGGGCATCGAACCCGCGCGACGAGCCCCTCGACACCGTCAGAATCCCATCTCGTCGAGGCGGCGGTCGAGCATCGATTCGATCATCTGGGCGGTGCGGCGATAGGTGTCGTGATCCAGTCCGACGGGGTCGGAAACGTCGCCGCCGTCGGGGTCGAGAAGGAAGGCGCGGTGCTCGACCTCGGGGACCGCGTCGAGCAGGGCGTCGAGATGATCGCCGGTCATGGCGAAGATGCAGTCGGCCTGGCGGACGAGGTTCACGGCGAGCTTGCGGCTGCGGTGGTTCTCCAGCGAGCCGCCCAGCGCGCGGACGACGTCGATGGCGTGGGCGGCGGCGGGGACGCCGTTCGTCGCCGCGACGCCCGCCGACCGGATCACGAACCCCCGCGCTTCGAGTTCGGGTACCGTGCAGCCCAGCCGCTTGGCCAGCAGGATCTTGCAGATGGCCTCGGCCATCGGGCTGCGACAAGTGTTGCCGGTGCAGACGAAGAGCAGGATCAAACTCGAGGTCTGCGTCAGGGTCGCGGCGTCGACCACGCCGGGGCGTTCGATGGTCCATCCCTGGTCGTTGATCCTGACCACGGTGGCCAACTGTTGATAGTGCGTCGGCCCGGCATCGATGACCATGTCCACGCCGGCGAGCCCGCGCAGCGACTCGGCCGTGGTAGGGACCGGATTTTGCGGGGTCGCCACCATGGCGATCACCAGCGGGGCGGGCAGGAGCCGGAGCACGTCGCGGACGACCGGATGCGACGGGCTGCGCAGCGCGATGTCGCCCGACGGTGAGATCACCGGCCGGACCGGCCCGGGTAGCCTCTGATACAGCCCATCGGCCATCACCCGGGGGAAGATCAGAGTGAGCGGACCCGGCCAGAGCCGCCAGGCCAGCCGGCGTCCCGCCTGCGAGATCCGGGGCACCCAGTCGGTGACCTCTTCCGGCCCCTTGAGGAGCAAGGTCAGCGGGCGCGATGCCTCCGTCGTCCGCAATTGACGGACCCGCGAGACACTCCCCGCGTTCGAGCGCGCAGCCGACCAGGCCGTAGACCGTCTCGGTCGCGAGGCCGACCACGCCCCCTTGCGCCAGGCAAGCGACCGTGCGATGGATCACGTCGCGCAGGTCGTCGGTCTGCGCGACGTCGATCCATTGCGGCGAAACCGGCTGGTCAGTCATACATCCATCGTTTCGATCGTTTCAATCGTTTCAATCCGCTCCCGACGTCTGGGACGGGAGGACGAGAATCCTACTCGATCGGACCGGCCCGCTCAACCCTCCGGTCAAGCCGGCTCCCATCCACCTCCGGCCTCGAGGAACATCGATGTAGGCCAGCGTCCGATCAGAACAGAAGCGTCAATCCCTTGACCTCGCGGATCTCGGCGTAGATCGCACGGACCTGCTCGGCGGTCTGGACCGTGATGTCCAGCGTCAGCGCGACGTGGCGCCTGCCGGGCGTGCTGCGGACCGAGTAGTCCAGGTCCGACTGCGCGGCGAGATGCGAATACACCGCCTCGACCACGCGGGACTCGAAATCATCCTCGGACCGTCCGATCGCCTTGATCTGGTAGACCCCCGGGAAAGCGTGGATCGACTCCAGGAGATCCACCGAAGGACGATGATCCATGGACCCCTCCGACCGGAGCGAGAAGACCGGCGTCGCGCCCTGTCCATCATAACGGAGTCACGGTCCATTCGCCAATCCGGGGTCCTGCCTGATCCCTCCAGTCCTCAATCGAAGGTTCGAAGCCCCTCGAGCCGAACGCAAAGGAAAACGCGGACGTAGTATCGGTGTCGGCGTTGCGATACCATCGAGTCGTGTGGGGCGGTTTTTCGACGACCGACGGCATGATCTTCGCTACTATTGCATGGATGTATCGTGTCGCACGGACAGACGCGAGTCGGACGCACGAGCTCCTCGTGGAACCGGCACACAGTCATCAGAGAGCGATCAGCGCGTGGAGGCGGCCATGACATCGTTGCGACAAGGCTTCCGGGTCATGCTGGCGATCCCCTTGACGTTCGCGCTGGCGGGTCCCGCGTGGGCCGCCCATGGCGGGGGCCACGGTGGCGGCGGTCATGGCGGTGGCGGTGGCCACGGCGGTGGCGGTTTCCACGGCGGTGGCGGCCACATCGGCGGCGGTTTCCGCGGGGGCGGCTTCCGCGGAGGGGCTCCGGCCGCGATGCACGGCGGCGGCGTCCGGATGGGTGCTCCCGCCATGGCCCGTGGTGGGGGCTTCCGCGGTGGATATGGCGGCATGGGCGGCGCTCGCCCCGGAATCGGCGGGGCCGTTCGTTCGCCCGCGATGGGGATGTCGCGAGGCATGGGCATGCCCCGTTCGTTCGCCCAGCCCGGCATGGCTCGCGGCTCGGCCGGCGGATTCGCCGGCGGTCGTGCGCCGATGGCCGCCATGGGACGGGGAATGGCCGGCGGGATGAACGGCTTCGCCGGTCGCGCGCCGATGGGCGGTATGGGACGCAGCCCGTATGGCATCGGCGGACGGGCCCCGATTAGCTCGACGGCCCACCTGGCCGCGAACAACCCGTATAGCATCGGCGCACGACCTGGGATCGGTGGCGGCGCCGGTCTGGGAGCGGGGGCCGGTCGCGCGTCTCTCGGTATGGCTGGCGGACGTGCACCGATCGGAGCGGCCTCACGCGCCGGCGGGCTCGGAGCGGCGGGCGTCGGCAGGTCCGGGATCGGGATCAATAACCGCGGCGGCGTCGGTCTCACTCAGACCTCGCTGAACCGCGCGGTGATGTCCAACCGCTCGGTCGGCATCAATCGGACCAGCAATATCGTCAGTAACTTCGGCGGCACCCGTAATGCCTTCCTCGGGGGCAGCTCGTTCGGCGGCAATTCCTATGCGGGGCTCCACCAGGGATGGCTCCACGGCCGATGGGGCGGCGCCGGCGGCTTGGGCTATGGCCGCGGTGGATATGGCATGGGGCGAGGATACGGCTACGGCCGAAATGGCTACGGCCGAAATGGCTACGGCCTCGGTGGCTATGGCCGAAATGGCTACGGCCTCGGTGGCTATGGCCTGGGTTATGGATTGGGTTACGGCGGACTCGGCCTCGGGCTCGGGTATGGACTCGGTCTGGGTCTGGGCTTCGGCCTGGGATATGGTGGCCTGGGGCTCGGCTACGGGCTGTTCGGGCTCGGCTACGGCCTGGGTGGATACGGTGGCTACGGCTACGGTGGATACGGCGGCGGCTATGGCGGCTACGGTGGATACGGCTACGGTGGCTACGGCGGCGGCTATGGCGGCTACGGCGGCTACGGCTACGGTGGGTACGGCTATCCCTCCTACGGGGGCTACGGCCTCAGCTCATGGACGTACGGCCCGTCGCTTTATGATTGGGGGTACTCGAGCTACTACAACCCCTACTCGTATGGTTCCTACGGCTCGACGATGCCGAGCACGGTCGTCGTGCAGCCGGTGTACGACTACAGCCAGCCGATCAATACCTTGGCGGCGGCGCCGGACCCGGGGGTGACCACCCAGACGATCACGTGCTTCGACGCAGCGCGTGAGGCGTTCAAGGCGGGCAACTACAGCCGGGCTCTTGAGCTGACCGACCAGGCGATCCGCCAGATGCCCAACGACGCGGCGTTGCACGAGTTCCGGGCGCTGGCGCTGTTCGCCCTCCAGAAGTACGATGAGGCCGCCGCCACGCTCTACGCCGTGCTGACGGCGGGCCCCGGCTGGGACTGGGCGACGCTCTCTGGCCTCTATCCCAACGTGTCGGTCTACACGCAGCAGCTCCGGGCGCTGGAGGCGTACTGCGGCCAAAATCCGACGTCCGCGCCGGCCCGGTTCGTGCTCGCTTACCACTACCTGACGGAGGGCCACACGCTCGCGGCGCTCCAGCAGTTGAAGGAAGTCGCGGCGCTCCAGCCGCAGGACGGACTCGCTCCCCAACTGGCCCGCCAGCTCGACAAATCGGCCGGTGCCACAGGTGGTGGGCCCCCCGCCAGCTTGCCGTCGGCCCCGCCGCCGCTCCGGGAGACCACGGCGACGCTGCCTTCGCCCGCGTCGCCGCCGGCCCTGTCGTCGGCCACACCCGGCCGGGAAGGCCGGCTGGAAGGCACCTGGACCGCCCATCCCGACAAGGATACGACGATCTCGGTGACCATCCCCGACCAGGGGCACTTCACCTGGACGGTCACTCATCAAGGCCAGCCCCGCCAGCTCCAGGGCCGGCTGACCTACGGCAACGGCATCCTGACCCTGGCCCAGGATCAGGGCCCCGCCATCGTGGGCAACCTCAACTGGAACGACGAGACGCACTTCACCTTCAAGGTCCCCGGCGCCGGGCCGGATGACCCGGGGCTGACGTTTACCAGGCAATAGGCCGCGGCGGCCCACCGTTCATCCCGACTGTCCGCGGACGTGCCGGAGGTATTCCGCCAGTTCGTGATGTCCGCTGTGTTCGGCCCAGTCCTCAGGCCGCTTGCCGATCTTGGTAGAGATCGGTCAGCTCGGCGCCGCGATCGGCCAGGAAATCGATGAGTTCCTCGAGGTTGTCAACGGGCGGCATGGTCAGGACCAGGCACTGGAGGAGCGTCGGATGACTGCGCGACGATCGCGCGGTCGCCAGGTCCGGGTCCGCGGTGAAGAGAGCGGTGAGTGCGTCGAGATCGCCAGCGGCCAGGGCTGCCTCCGCCGGTTGAAATCGCTCGTCCATCGAGTGTCACCCCTTGGCTCTGCCCGACTGGCTCCGCACCCAGCCGACGAGGGCCTGACGGAATTGCTTCTTGACGATGCAATTGATGTGGCCAGCGTCCTTGATCTCGATGATCGGCCAATCCCTCCGCTTCGGCCTCAACGGGTCCACATACAGCCGTTTCACAGGATCGTGATCGCCGACGAGGATCTCGACCGGGACATCGATCTTCTTCAGTTCGTCGGCCGTCAGCGCGAGCGTGCTGACGCCACGAATGAAGGCGGGGGGCGTGCGACTTCCCGGTCGCGCGGGCATTTGTTCCCAGAACTTCTGCAGCCCACTGCCATCGCGGAACCAGCCCATGCCGCCGATCGTCGCGGAGAGGACGCGCTCGGGGTGGCTGGCCACCATCTTCATGGCGACCATGCCGCCCACCGAGTAGCCCACGACGTGCGCTTTCTCGATCTTCAGGTGATCGAGCAAGAGGACGACGTCCTTGATCAGTTGGAGGCCGTAGGCTTCCTCCTTCTCGGGCCGGTCCGAGCGTCCATGTCCCGGCAGATCGATGGCGATCACTCGGTGATCCTCGGCGAGGTCGCTGAAGACACCCGTGATCCTCCAGTTGATGTCGGCGCTCGAGTGCAACCCATGGATCAGGATCACCGGCTCCCCTTTGCCGCGGTCGAAGTAGTGGATCCTCACCCCATCAGCGACGTAGGTTCGCGAGAGGGGCTCATCCGCGGCCAGGGGAGAGCCGGGAATGCAGACGAGTCCGATGACGATCCGGATCATCACGCTCCCGCGGGAACGGTTCATGGACGCCTCCTCGACCGAGGTCGGGGGCGGGTGTTATCGGGCGGCCCGGCGCCGCGTGGCAGGGCCAGGAGTGGAGGGAGAACGCGTCTCATCGGTAGGCATCCCGCCGGGGTTTGGTCGGGGATACGACGGCTTCTCGACGAGACCATCTTACCCGCCCCGGCGGCGCCACACTGCCCCGCTCACGATTTCGGCCGGCCCCTTCCGGCCCGACGACCGACGAAGCTCCCGACGACCGTCAGGCCGATGCCCATCAAGACCAGCGAACCGGGCTCGGGCACGGAGGCGGTCGCCACGAACCCGCGCTGGAGTCCGCTGCTCCCATCGACGTAGAAGCCGGCGATCTCCCCCGCGTTGTTGATGCCGGTGATCTGCGTGATCTGCGTGCCGCTCGTGGCGATATTCGGGTCGTCGAGGAAGGTGTAGGTCGATGTCGCGATGTTGTAGAGGAAACCGTGCTGGCTGCCGTCGTTGGTCTGGTAATACCCCACGGCCTCGTTGTGGTCGTTGATCCCCAGGAACTGGGTGAAGAACAGGTTCGAGACATTCGGGTCGGCCAGCAGGGTGTAGCTGGACGTCGCGGTATTGTACAGGAACCCATGGTCGTGGGCGCCGTCGGTGTTGTAGAAGCCGACGACCAGGCCGTTGTTGTTGATGCCCTGGGCGAAGACTTGCTGGTCGTTCGACACGGGATTCAAGGGCGTGTAGGCGCCTGCCGCGTACACGAAACCCGGTGAAGTCCCGGTCGAGCTATCGGTGTACTGGCCGACGATCGTACCGTGGTCGTTGATGCCGAAAGCCGCCTCGGACGTGGTGGTGCCGTTGACCGACGGGAGCGTGATCACCGTATTCCCGCCGTTGGTCAGGAAGAATGCCGTCGCACCCCACATGCCCACGACCTGGTCGCTGCTGTTGATCCCGTTGGCGTTGGCCGCGCCGGACCCATTGAACGACAAGGTGGTGAACGAACCGTCGGTATTGCGGATGAAATTGGTGAAGGCGCCGCCGGCGCCCGTGCTGAATCCGACGGCCTGCCCGAGGTTGTTGATCCCGTTGACGGTCGTACCCCCCGTGTTGTCGGGCGGCCCGTCGAAGTTGGTGAACACATAGCCGCCGGCCCGGGCGGCCGGTGCCACGGTCGCCATCGCCAGGGCGGTCAGTCCCATTAACAAACAGGCGCGCACGATCCTCATGGCCACGTCTCCTGTGGGTTCTCAAAGTAGCGCGATCAATCGGCTTGGTGGGACGGTCGCGGTGCTCCGAGTGATCGGAAACCACGCCGGGCGGGATGCCGGGCGCGACGAAGTTGACGCCGTCAGGTGCCGGCCGGTCGCGAGCACCGTCCTCCCTGGTCATTGTCATCGGCGCAGCGAACGGACACGATCGAATCGGAAATCTTGCCGCATTGGCGTGTTCTTATCCGTTCGCAATCAAGGCTGGATGAGTGACGACGCACCGGGAAGGGGACCTCGGACTCAGAGTCTGTCTCGGAAGGGCGATCGTAAGCCCAGTAGGGTGGGTGAAACCCACCGGATCTCCGGGCCCGGCGCCGGCGGGTTTCACCCACCCTACGAGGACGGCCCGCTTCCGGGACAACCTCTCAGTTCCCCGGTCGACGGGATCGGGCTGCCGTTCGCGGCGAGCGCCGACCACGACGGGGACTTGCACGCTTGCACCGACCGGGACTTGCGGGGGGCGTCACGGACGCTATACTCATAATCAGAGGCGCCCGTAGCTCAACGGATAGAGTCGCGGACTTCGAATCCGAAGGTTGTAGGTTCGAATCCTACCGGGCGCGCTATTCCTGGGCTGCGAGTCGTTAAGACGGCCTGGAATCCGACGGCCAAGCCAGCACCGAAAGTCGGATATCCGATCGGTTCCCCACATCGGGATGGCCCGGCGCTGCGGCCTAGCCAGCATTGCGCCGTGACCCGAGAGCGGCGACCCGCAGGACCGTCGGCGCCGCCTCTCGACGTCGGTGTCTCGAAGTCGCCGCGAGGATGGGCGCCCGACGGAACACCGACCTCGATGCCCACAGCGAAGACCTTCACGACCCGGATCCGTTTCTTCGTGAATGAGTCGATCATTGCCCGCCTCCCTTGAAGCTGCTACCCTCCTGATTCTGCGGAGGTGACCGAATGACGGCCAATGCCAGACGCTCCGCCCCGGCTTGGTGATGGCAGGCCTCAGTGTGCCGGCAACCCGCGGTCGAGAGGTTTCACAAGCGATGAGCGTGCGATTCCTTCAGCAAGTCGGACTCGGCCTTTCCGCGGCCTTCCTGGCGATGACCTGCGCTCGAGGAGCCGACGAGCCTTCGCCCCTCAAATGGACGAAGACGGTGATCGACGGCAAGTTCCGCTCGGAGGGCGTGGCGATCGCCGACGTCAACAAGGACGGCAAGATCGACGTCCTGGTCGGCGATTCGTGGTACGAGGCCCCGTCGTGGATCAAGCACGACATCCGCAAGCCGGGCGATTACGGCGACGGGCTGCACAGCTATAGCGAGTGCATGACCTGCTGGTCCGACGACGTCAACGGCGATGGCTGGCCCGATCAGATCGTCATCGGCTTTCCCGGGAGTCCGGCTTACTGGTATGAGAACCCCAGAGGAAAAGAGGGCTACTGGCCCCGGCACGAGATCTGGCACAGCGCCTGCAACGAGACGCCGCTCTACGCCGATCTCTTCGGCGACGGCCATCGCGTGCTGGTCATGGGCTGGCAGACCAGGGGCAAGGACAACGAGGGCCAGATGGCCTGGTTCACACCTGGCGCCGATCCCGCCCAGCCGTGGGAGATGCACCCGGTCAGCGAGCCCAGCCGGGCCGGTCAGGCCGTCCCGGGCACTTTCCGCTTCGCGCACGGCCTGGGCGTCGGCGACCTGAATGGCGACGGCCGCAACGACGTGATCTGCACCGGGGGATGGTGGGAACAGCCGGAGTCGGGCCGGAAGACCGGCACACCCTGGACATTCCACCCCGCCGGCCTGGGCGATGCGGTCGCGGACATGATCGCCTACGACGTCAATCACGACGGCAGGCCGGACGTCATCGCCAGCTCGGCCCACCAATACGGCGTCTGGTGGTTCGAACAAGGCGCCGCCAAGGACGGTTCGCCCGTCTTCACCAGGCATGACCTCTTCCCGGATCTCGTCTCCGAGACCCATGCGCTGATCGCCGCCGACATCAACGGCGACGGCCTCAAGGACCTGGTCACGGGGAAGCGATTCTGGTCGCACGGGAAGAACGAGCCGGGGTCCGACAAGCCCGCCCGGCTCTACTGGTTCGAGGCCAGCCACGGCGCTGACGGAAAGGTCTCCTTCACGCCTCGCGAGATCGACGACCAGAGCGGCATCGGGACCCAGTTCGTCGTGGCCGACTTCAACGGCGACGGCCGGCTCGATATCGTCACGTCCAACAAGAAGGGCGTCTTCCTGCTCGAGCAGGCCGGTCGGTGAGGGACGATGCCCGCGCTCAATCGACGCTCATTTCCACTGGCCGATGCTGGCTCGCCCTCCCGAGCGATCCCACGATTCGTCCTGACCCGCGAGGGCGATGCTCATCCCGAGCCATTTCCCGGTCCCGGCTCGCCGAAAGGCTCGCCGTCTCGCGAGGATTCCGGGCCTTTCCTTCATGCCGCGGTACTCAGCCGTTGATGGCCTTGAGGATCCGCTGCCAGTATCCGCGCCGCTCGCCCTGGAGCTCGGTGATCCGCCGGGTCAGTTGGGCGTACATCTCTGAGGTTTCTATACGCGGACTCGGGCCGGCTGGGGCTTCACCCGGTTCGGCGGACGCCGAGGGCGACCGGCCGGCGCGGGCCGGCTCGTCCTTTCGCTCCTTGCGCGGCCGTCCGGCCTTGGCATCGGCCGGTCTGGCTGTGTCCGCACGAGGTCTCGCCTCCGGCCCCGGCTGGACCTCGTTGGCGACTGGCCGAGCGCTGGCGTCCGCGCGGGTGGTCTTCGGTTCCGGGCCGGCCCCGGCCGCCTGGGGGAGCTGGCTCAGCCGTGCATTCAATCGACTCAGCTCCTTGGTCACTTCCTTGACCCGAGCGAGCTCCTCGCGAACCGAGCCCTGGAACTCGCGGTGCATCGCGACGAACATCTGGACCATCATCGCCATGTCGTTGTGGAAGGTCTCCATGAGCTGCATCTGCTGCTGCCAGATGGCATACGAGCCCGGCCCCTGCGCGAAGGCCGGTTCCCATCCGCCCTCGATGGCCGCGGGCGGTGCAGCGGCGGAGACGACCAGCGGAGGGCTTGAGGCCTTCCTCAAACCCGGCGGACCTGTCGGGGACCGAACCGCCAATTCCGTCCCCTGGGTTTCGGAGGATTCGACGCTGCCGCTCCGAGAATCGCCCAGCGCCTCGACCGGGATGGCTCCGGCTTCCAGCGGCACGTCATCGCGCCCGATCCTCTCGGGGCGTCGATCATACCGCAGGACCATGGTGAACAGGCCGAATCGGACGAGGTCGCCGTCGTCGAGCCAGGCCCAGCGCACCCGGGTCCCATTGACCTGGATACCCTCTCTCGCCCCAAGGTCGACCACCCAGGTTCCCAGCGGAGTCCGGACCAGGCAGGCGTGAGTCCGCGAGACGCTGTCGTCTGCGAGCGTGAGCTGGCACTCGTCCTCTCGCCCCACCAGGGCGAGCAAGCCCGGCATCTCCCAGGTGGGAGCGACGCCACCCACGCGGAATGGCAGCTCGAAAATCGGTCGGGGGAGAGCCTCCGCGCCGGAGTCCGAGCCCTCGAGCGCTGCGAATGGATCGGCCAGGTCGCGACGCGGAGACTCGTCCGGCTGTTGGTCGGTTCGCTCGATCCGGTAGGGGCCGATCCGGATGCAGAGCCCAAGTTCCAGCCAGCCCCAAGGTTGCGCCTCCGGTCGGTCATCCCAGAAGGTCTTCGTGCGGCTCTTCAGGTCGATGCA
This sequence comes from uncultured Planctomycetota bacterium, assembly GCA_963815795.1. Lineage (GTDB taxonomy): Bacteria > Planctomycetota > Planctomycetia > Isosphaerales > Isosphaeraceae > JAKAUH01. The sequence continues at coordinate 2,563,452 of CAWFIC010000019.1, forward strand.
GACGACCCGGCCCGCGACCGCCTGGACGTAAGCATGGCGCCGACTGACCTGCCGATCCTTCAGCGACAAGTCATCGTTCGGATGCCGGCCGATGAGCAGGAACGGCGCGGCGCATTCGAACATCTGGGGCGGGCCGTCGGGTGCGTGCGCGTCCGAATACGCCAAGGCCAGCGGCTCACCGAGACCGCAAGCTTTCCGGAACAGTTCCAGGGGCGTCTCGCGACTCATGACAACCGGTGTTCTCGGAAAACCGCGACGGATGGAGTCGGGTGTCGATGATCCGTCGTCGATCGATCGTCCAATCCTCCGCTCCATTCAACCGTGGAGGGGGACGCCCCGCAAGGGAGAGTCAACGCGCGGCATCCGCCGGGACGGAGCCGAGGGGTTGCAACCGCTACGAGCGGGTCCGCCGAGGGAAGTCCCGTTCTGGGGCCGCGCGTGACGTGCTCGCGTGGATTCCGTCGTTCGACGGGCGACCCGCGTGACCGTGAGCAATGGCGGGGCCGTGCCCGAGATGCGGGCGGGTCAGACGGAAATGCCGGCCTTGAAAGTGCCTCGGACAACTCCAAACAAAGTGCGCTACGTTTTTCCTCGTCGCCGTTTCTCCGGCTATTGATGGCTGTCCCGGGCGGCGACGTGTGGGCGGATGGGACCGGCTCTCGGCTCATGTCGTCCAGAGAGCGGAGGTCGGCGTCGCCGACCCGTCCGTGCGTCCGGCGTCAACCTGGCCGAGACCGGGATGCTCTGGTTGACGACACCGGGCAGGACTGCTCCGGCGAGGTAGGGCCGCCAGCGCGACTCCGCCCATGCTGAAGCAGAACCCGAGTGCGAAGCCCATCCGCCACGACTTGCCACGGCGGGCGGCGATCCAGCCCGCGAGCAGGCCGGTCGCGATCCAGGTGAGCGGCGGCAAGCAGAAAAGGAGCGCGGCCCAAAGGGTGTGCATCCTCGGGTCCCCTTCCGGCGATCGTGGCGGCGCTGTTCCCGGCGCGGAACAGCGAGTGACGTGACCATAATCCGCGACTGCTGGCCTTCAGTGTAGAGGATGGGCGGTCATTGTCGAGCGATGCTCCGCAGGATCAACGACACCCGCCGCGCCATGGCTGCGCGGCGCTGATGTTCCGCAACGAACGTGCATGAGGCGCAACCAGGTCTGGTCGTGCGCGCGCGGAACTCGACCCCCGCTCGCTAGAACCGCCAGTCCACCGTCGATCGGGGCAGCCCCATCGCCGGTGAGATCGCCGCGCGGGTCTTCCCGGACCGCTAGCGGAGGACCAGCTCGTCTATCGAGGGCTTTGCTTCACTCCGACCCTCCGTCCGGAGAACCGATGAACTCCAACTGGGCTCATCCTCCCCCATGCGCCAGGTACGCCTCGACCATCAACACGTTCGGCCCGGCACGCCGGATCACCGCCAGGCGGGTCTCGGCGCTGGACACCTCCTCGAGCTGCTCGGCCACGAACCACTGGAGGAAGTTGGTGGCGATGTGGTTCTTCTCGGAGGTCGCCAGCTCGACCAGGTCGTAGATCTGACGAGTCGTCCGTACTTCCGATTCGAGTGCCAGCGACGCCGCTTCTTCGGCGGAACGGAACTCTCCGCGGGGCGCGGGGACCGCCGGGATCGCCACGTCACCGCCGGCTTCGAGGACGAACCGCAGGAACTTCAACGCGTGCTCGCGCTCCTCGTCGGCCTGCTTGAAGTAGATCTTGGCAAGCCCGAAGAGGCACTCGCCCTCGAAGTACGAGGCGATCGCCCAGTATTGGGCCGAGTTGCCCAACTCGTGGCCGATCTGCTCGTTGACCGCCGCGTTGAACTTCTCGCTGATCAGCATCGCTCACGTCCTCTACGGATGGGTTCGGAGCACCCGCGCCATGGGGAGCACGGGCCTGCCGGCTCGCGGTCGAGCGAGATGTTGAGCGTCTCCGGCATTGCGTGTACACCTTGACGGTTGGTCGTCTCGGCCCGGCAATTCGCGCGGCCGGGTGGCATTCCCGGCCTGCGACGCGCTCCATTATCGGTCGGCCATCATGGAACGTCCATTCTTCCAGGCGTGGAGGGAGAGGTTTCGAGGGATGAGTCGGAGTCGCGGCGTCGGAGCAGCGTCACTCGACTCGCCACGACGCGCACCTTCCCCGCGAATCGGTCCTGTGGCTCCGGCGTATTTCGAGTTGCGGCTGAGCGTCACCCGCCTGTCTGGGAGACGGCACAGGCCCACCATCGACGTTCGGGCAGATACCATCTATGGATCAAATCATGGCAGCACGCCGTTCAGGATTCGGCGGACGAACGGCGGGACGGCGCCGGGTACGACGACCCCGCCGGGTCCGTAGGGATACCCCGGCGGTCGGATGACGTAGTAGGGCATGCCGGTGACGACCGCGCCGTCGGGAACCGGTTCGCCATCCGCTGCGACATCAACCTCGGCCCCGGTAAGGGGATCGCGAGCCCTCACGGTGACGTTCGCACGGCGGCGGGACCGGCGGAGGGCGTCTCTGGGGACGGGACCGACGATCGCCGTGTCCGGGTCGCGCATCCAGTGGCCTGCACGGTAATCCCAGCCGTCCGGGCGGCGGATCCACCGTGCCGGGATCCAGTCCCAGCCGGGCTGGACCGCGGCCCAGAAGCCGGGGACCCAGGCGAGGCGGTCTCCGGGCGCCGCAGGCTCATAGTGGCCCGGGACATAGAAGTAGTCGGGTCCGGGGGCCGGCGGCGGCGTGTCATCCGGGTGTTCGGCGGGAGGCCCGTTGATCCGCCAGGCCGGTCGATTCGCGGCGATGGCCGCGCGTTCAGAACGAGGGCGCCAGGTGCCGGGCATCCAGTACCAGCCGCGAGCGTCGTGGATCCAGCGGCCGGATCGCCAGACCGTCCCGGCGGGCGGGATCCGCCAGCTCCCGGCGATCCAGACGAAGCGCGCTCCGTCCGGGTCCCATTCCCAGAAGCCCGGGGTCCAGACGGCTTTCGGATCGGGCCGTTCGCCGGAGGGACGTTCGACGATCGGTCGGGGCGGCTCATTGGGCACGTAGACCCTCGGGATGGCGGCACTCGTGGCTGCGACGTCCTGAGCCTCCTGGTCGCGGCGGGCCGCGGGATCGCGGCCCAGCCGGGCGGATGCCTCGGGCGTCGCCGGCAAGGCCTCGGCGTCGGTCCTCGGCCCATCCAGGGCAGGGGGGGCCTGCGGCGGCGGCGGTGGCGGCGTTGGTCCGTCCGGAACCTGAGACCACGCCAGGCTCCCCAGCATCCCGAACAACAGCCCCGGCAGCAGCCGCCGCGATACAATCCCCAGATGTCGGATGAACTCCATGGCAGCATCTCCCGATGGCGACGGGCCGGGTGCGGCTCCCCCCGATGTCGGGAAGGCGTGGCTCCGTCCGAGCCGGCGCCGGAGGGGTAGAGGCCCGGACGGCCGGCGAGGTTCCGGCAAGGCGGACCCCGACGTCATCCGTCCGGACCGGCGCCGGAAAGGAAGAGGCTCGGACGGAGCCTCGCCTTCCCTGCAGCGATCAGCGTGACCCAGCCGACGAGGCCGGCCATCGTTCCCGATGTTTTGGATGGCGCGGTCCCGTCGATGGAGATTGATGAGCAGAAACCGTGCCGATCACTCGTAGGGGTCAGCGGTCTGTGAAGAAGGAACCAGGCCGATCGCCGCCGGTCCGTGGAGAAAGTCGGAGAAGCGGGGCGATCGACGACGGTTCTGTCGCTTCGGGCTCCTTGACCACTGACCACTGACCACCACGAGCCATAGGCGAGCCCCAAGAAACACTCCCTTTCCCTTCCGGCGTGGGTTGGCGTATGATTCCGCAAGACGAGGTGACGGAGTCAGACAGGACCCGAGCGAGACGAGACGGGCAGAAGGGCGCGATCCAGCCCCGGAACGGATCGAGGAGTGGCGGGCGCCGCACCGCGACGACGACCGCGAGCACGGACGTGCCCGCGACCGGCGTGGTGCTCGGTGCCGCCGGGACGCAGGAGTTTGCCGGGGCGATAGCTGCGTGCCCGAACCGCGACGAGACCACCCGATCATGACGCGACGATCCCGAGGCCGCGAAGTCGCCCTCCAGGTTCTCTACCAGGTGGAGCAGAACGCGCATGTTCCCCTGCCGGAAGTCAGGCGGTTCGTCCAGCGCCGGCTGCTGGGAGACCGCAAGCTCTGCGAGTTCACCGAGGGACTGATCGCCGGCGTGAAGGAGCACCAGGCGCGGATCGACACCTTGATCTCCGAGGCCGCCGAGAACTGGCGGCTGGACCGCATGGCGGCCATCGACCGCAACATCCTGCGGCTGGGTGTCTACGAGATGATGTTCTCCCAGGAGGTGCCGGCCCGGGTCGCCATCAACGAGGCACTGGAGCTGGCCAAGCGGTACAGCACGGCCCAGTCGAGCCGGTTCGTCAACGGCATCCTCGACCGCCTGCTGCAATCTCAGCTTGCACCGCCTCGTCCGGTGCGCGAGCCGGAATCCGGTTCGGCCGAGCCGGATTCCGGACCGCCGGTGTCGGATTCCGGCGCCATTCCGCCGGAGGAGAAACCTCCCGATTCGGTGGTGTCAACGGATGAGTCGCCGCCCGATTAAGGCCCTGCCGAGCACGCATGGGGCGGCGAGGCCCACGTGGCGGCGAGGTGGCGCCGACTTGCACGTTCACACGACGCACTCGGATGGGGCCTGCTCGCCCTGCGAGGTCGTGATCGCCGCGGCACGGGTGGGGCTCTCGGCGTTGGCGATCACCGACCACGACACGGTCTCGGCGCTGGCGGTAGCCCGCCCCGAAGCGCGCCGTTGGAGCGTCGAGCTGATCGCGGGCGTCGAGCTGACTTGCGAGCACCGGGGACTGGAGCTGCATCTCCTGGGATACTTCTTCCGTGAAGACGACCCTGACCTCGCCGCCGCGATCGCACGCCTCCGCGACGGCCGGGCTCGCCGGATCGCGACGATGGCAGCGCGTTTGCGAGACCTGGGACTCCGGGTGGACCTCGAGGCGGTGCGCCGGGCCTTCCCTCGCGCCGCACTCGGCCGTCGGCATCTGGCGGAGTACCTGGCTCGAACCGGCCAGGTCTCGGGCGTACGCGAGGCCTTCCTCCGGGTCCTTGGAGACGGGTGCCCGGCCTCCGTCGAGAAGACGCGTCTCGACGCCGTCCGTGCGATCGAACTGATCCGCAGGGCGGGCGGGGTCGCCGCGCTGGCGCATCCGCCGCATGACTTCGGGGAGTCGGCGATCCGCATCCTGACCGACTCGGGCCTCGGGGCGATCGAGGTGGACGGTCCCGGCCGCTCCCGCGGGCTGGGGCGCCGGCTCGAGGCAATCGCCGATCGGCTCGGGCTGATCGGTGTCGCCGGAAGCGACTTCCACGCGCCCGACCGGCCCGGCCGATGGGTCGGGGCGATCACCACGGATCAGGAGGTCCTGGAACGGCTTCGAAACGCGGCGGGCACCTCTCGGGGGACCGCAGCGCCCGCAGGGGCTGAGGATACCGGAACGACGAGCCGCGACGATTCGCCGCCGGACGGGTACAATAGCGAAGAGGACACGGTCGAGACGGCGGGTTGAGAGAAGGCGGGGCGATGGCGATCACAGGCTTGCTGGAACGGTTCAAGAAGGGGCTGGCCAAGACGGCGCGGCTCTTCAATATCCGCTCGTGGTTCGGACGCAAGGTCGATCAGTCGTTCCTGGACGAGCTGGAGAGTCGGCTGATCCAGGCCGATGTCGGCGTCGCGGCCACGACCCGGCTGATCGACCGGGTGCGCGAGCAGTTTGCTGACAAAACGGCCGGTGAGGATCTGCTGGCCTTCGTCAAGGGCGAGCTCAAAGGACTCTTGGAGGACCCCAGGCCGGGGACGCTGGCCGTGGCGTCCAGGAAGCCGAGCGTCTATCTGATCGCGGGGGTCAACGGTTCGGGCAAGACGACGTCGATCGCCAAGCTGGCCCAGCGGCTGAAGGATCAGGGTAACACGATTCTCCTGGCGGCCTGCGACACCTTCCGCGCCGCGGCGGCCGACCAGCTCGCGATCTGGGCGGGCCGCGCCGGCTGCGAGATCGTCCGCGGCGCCGCGGGAGCCGATCCGGCCAGCGTCGCTCACGACGCCTGCCAGCGGGCGCTCGCTCGCGGCGTGGATATCCTGATCGTCGACACGGCCGGCCGACTGCATACCCAGGCCCATCTCATGCGCGAACTGGAGAAGATCCGCGGGGTCATCCAGCGGCTGATCCCCGGCGCGCCACACGAGGTCCTCCTGGTCATCGACGCCACCAACGGCCAGAACGCCATCCGCCAGGCCGAGGTCTTCACCAAGAGCATCGGCTGCACCGGCGTGATCCTCACCAAGCTCGACGGGACCGCCAAGGGGGGCGTCGTCATCGCCGTCCGCCAGACCATCAATCTGCCCGTCAAATTCATCGGCGTCGGGGAAGCCCTGGACGACTTGCAGCCGTTCGACGCCGATACCTTCGTCGAGTCGCTGTTCGCATGACGCGTACGCCGGATCGTCCCAGCGTGCTTGATTGGCCGACGATCAAGTTCAACCAAGCTCGTTGTCGCGGCCTTCCCACCACCGATATAATGTCCCGCGGGCGGTTGAACGTCTGTTGAACGCCGGATTTCGGTCGCAATCCCTCCCTTGCGCCCTGGCATCGCATCCTCCCTACGGACCGACGGCGGAGTCACGATGAGCCCGACAAGTCTCTGGACGCAGTATCGCAACGAGCTGGCGAGCGACCCGCTCCTGGTGCTCGGCCTGACGGCGGCGCTGCTGGCGCTGGCGACCACGCCGATCGCGTTCGCAATTCTGGGTCGGCTGGATTGGTTCAAGGCCAGGCGGGGACGGGTGTTGCAGCGTCCGGAGTTCTCCTCGATCGTCGTCGGCATGATCCTGGTGATGGGCATCCCGGCGATCTTCGCCGCGATGGTGCTCAAGAGCCGGTCGTTCGACAAGAACCGCTACGAGTTCGACCCGAACCGGACGTGGTCGGTGCTCGAGCAGGGCAGGGGGCTGCAGGACCTGCGAGAGGCCGACGAGGCCGTCAAGCGCGAGATGGAACGGCTGGCCCTGGAACGCAAGAACCTGGTCGACAACGTCAAGAAGCTGGATGAGTCCATGCTGGCCCTGCGGGCGGTGGCCGGGACCTCGCCGGCGGTGTCGCAGCGGTTCCCGGGGGTGTTGCAGTCGCTGGCCGGGGTGCGGAAGAGCGTCGGGCTGGATGGGCCGCAACAGCTCCTCGACTACACGGCACCGCCGGTCGACCTGAGAGCCATGGCGGCGAGCGCCGGGGCGACGGGCCCGATCGCGACCGTCGCGACCGCGCCGGCGCCCACTCCGGCACCGGCCGCCGCGGCGGCCGGCGAGGGCTTGAGCCCTTCACAGGTCGAAGGCGAGTTGGCCGCGGTCCCCGAGCCCCAGCGCGCCATCGCCGGGATGCTGCCGCTGTCGGGATTGCCGCCGGCGTGGACCATCGGCAAGTCGGGCGATCGACACATCGAGACCTTCAACGCCGACAACCTCTACGAGAAGATCGACGGCCGCGCCGAGAGCTTCCTCCAGTACGGTGTGAAGGGCATGGCCTACGCGTTCTATCACCCGGCCGGCGACCCGTCCAACGAGCTGCAGCTCTACGTCTTCGAAATGGCCGACTCGCTCAAGGCCCTGGGCAAGTACGGCTCGGAGAAGCCGGAGGAATTCCAGCTGGTCGCGGTGGGCGATCAGGGCTACACCACCGCCGGCAGCTTGCTGTTCTACGCGGGCCGATACTACACGCAGATCGTCTCGACGGCCGACGATCCCAAGTTCGCCGCGTTCGCGCTGGATCTGGCCAAGCGGGTCGCCGCCAAGCAGAAGCCGGGCGGCGCCGGGCGCCCACGACGACGCCGGCCGCCGCAGTGGCATCGAATGACGTGGCGGCGGCCAAGCCGGTCGAACCTGGGACCCCGGCCGCACAAACCAAGCCGGCCGCCGAATCCCAGCCGGCCGCCGCCGAGTTGACTCCGGCGACGCTCTTCGCCATGCTGCCGGCCAAGGGCCGCGAGGGCGAGCCCAAGTACGTCGCCCAGGATGTCTTCGGCTACAGCTTCCTCTCCGATGTCTTCATGGCCGATTACAAGGAGGGCGACGTCACCTGGCAGGGCTTCCTGCGGCCCTATCGAGATACGCAGGAGGCCAAGGCCGTGTTCCAGAAGTACATCGAGGGCGTCAAGAAGGACGGCGCCGAGGTGAAGTCGATCGCGGCCGAAGGGGCCGACGAGATCGTCGTCAGCTCGAATATCGGTCTGATCGATGTGGTCTTCCGCAAGGGGAACACCGTGGCCGGCGCCAACGGCGCCACCGCGGCCGCTCCCGCCGAGAACTACGCCCGTGCGCTGGCCAAGAGCTTGCCGTCCAAGGTCCCGACGCTCGGCCAGTGAGGACCTGCCCCAGAGGTACGATTTGGCGTTGTAGGGTGGGTGCAACCCACCGTCGAAAGGCGATCGCATCCGGTGGGTTGCACCCACCCTACAAGAGGACGAATCCGATGGGCGAGAAACTGACCCGGACGCAGCAGAAGAACCTGGAGAAGTTCGGCGGGGTGAACCCGGCCGATCAGCCGTTTTCGCGGCGGCAGTTCGCGGCCCAGGTCGGCGGCTTCGCCCTCGTGGCCGGCGGGGCGGTCGCCGGCGGTCTCCTCGTCCGCGACCGATGGGGGATGGAAGGGATCAAGCCGCCGCCGCCGGTCCGGCTGAAGGATTACGGCGTCACCCTCCCCGTCGGCCGGCCCAACCTCGTGGTGGTCCGCTCCCGACCCGTCCGAGCCGAGGATCATGCCTCGAAGGACGATGAGCTCAAGGCCCGCGAGGAGCAGGCGTTCGGCATGGTCAAGGCCGCGCTCGACACCATGGGGGGCGTCTCACACTTCATCCAGAAGGGGGACGTGGTCGTCATCAAGCCCAACGTCGCCTTCGACAAGAACCCCGACCTGGCCGCCACGACCCAGCCCGACACAGTCGCCGCCGTGACCAAGCTCTGCCTGGGCGCCGGCGCTCGCAAGGTGATCGTCGCCGACAACCCGATCAACAACCCCGAGAGCTGCTTCTACAAGACCAAGGTCGGCGAGGCCGCCGTTCGCGCCGGCGCCGAGCTGATGCTCCCCAAGGACAGCTACTTCGAGACCCTCTACGTCGGCGGCGAGACGATCACGAGAACCTGGCGGATGTTCTATCGCCCGTTCCGCGAGGCGACCAAGGTCATCGGCATCTCGCCGGTGAAGGACCACAACCTCTGCAAGGCGACCGTCACCATGAAGAACTGGTACGGCCTCCTGGGCAACCCCCGCAACCAGTTCCACCAGAATATCCACGGGATCATCTCCGACTTCGCGCTGATGATGAAGCCCACGCTGGTGATCGCCGACGGCCGCAAGCTCCTGATGCGCAACGGGCCGACCGGCGGCAGCCTCAACGACGTCAAGCGGGGCGACACGATCGTCGTCGGCACCGACCACACCTCGGTCGATAGCTGGTGCGTCACGAAGCTCCTGCAGAAGCCCCGCGATCAGATCATCTACCTCGACAAGGTCATCACCCGCGGCCTGGGGCAGGACTGGCGGCCCAACTGGACGCAGGAGATCACGGTATGAGCCAGGGGGTCGAGAGCAAGCCCGCGAGGAGGGGAAAGGCGCGTCGATCGGCCGGGAGCACCGTCACGCTCGAGCTGCCGCCCGATGTCCGGCTCTTCGTGTCGCCGGAGGGCTTCCGGCGGCTCTGCGGTGCCAATCCTGAACTTCGACTGGAGCGAACCGCACGGGGAGTCATCGAGGCGATGCCACCAGCCTTCGGGGGAACGGGCGCGCGGAACGCCGGGCTGACAGCCCAGGTTGTTGTCTGGTCCTGGAAGGACGGCACCGGTACCGCCTTCGATTCGTCGGCGGGCTTCACGCTACCCAACGGGGCCGTCCGATCTCCCGATGCGTCGTGGATCCGCAACGAACGGTGGAATGCACTGACCAAGGAGCAAAAGGACAACAGCTTCTCCCCCATCTGTCCGGACTTCGTGGTCGAGCTTCGATCGCACTCCGACCGGATGAAGAAGCTCAGGAAGAAGATGCGCGAGTACATCGCGCAAGGTGCCAGATTGGGGTGGCTACTCGACCCGCTCCGGGGCACCGTCGAGAGCTACCGGCCCGGCCGGCGTGTCGAACGGCCGGTGAAGCCAGCGACGCTCTCCGGTGAAGATGTCCTGCCCGGGTTCGTGCTGGATCTGAAGGGGATTCTGTACGATTGAATCGGACCTAATGAGGGATCAGGCTGACCTTATCATCATGTCGACGATAACGGAACGATTGCGTACGACTCCCGCGCGACGATTGCGAGCCCGCGCCCGCATCGGACCGGGCTCGGCGGGTCAGTCGATGACGCCGGAGCAGTTCGACGCCCTGCGGCCGTCGCAGTTCGTCCGCGGGAATCGGTATGAGTTGGTCAACGGAGTCCTGATCGTGAGCCCAACTCCGGGCATCGGCGAGCGCAGTCCGAACGATTACCTGGGGACCCTGCTGGACGTGTACCGCGAGACACATCCGCAGGGATCGGTGATCGACGAGACCGCCCCGGAGCAGACGGTCGCGACGACCAATCGCCGGAGAGCCGATCGCGTGATCTGGACCGGCCTCGGCCGTGTGCCCGACGTCGACAAGGACGTTCCATCAATCGTCGCCGAGTTCGTGTCGAAACGGCGCCGCGACGTCCTCCGCGACTACGAGACCAAGCGGGACGAGTACTTCGCCGCCGGCGTCAAGCAGTACTGGGTGATCGACCGCTTCCGCCGGATCATGACCGTCTATCGCCAGAATGCTGCTGGATTGAGCTACGACATCGTGAAGGAAGGCGAGATCTACCGGACCGACCTGCTCCCCGGATTCGAGCTGCCCCTCTCCAAGCTCCTCGCCAAGGCCGACCAGTGGAAGCGCACGAAGGACCGCCCAAAGAGACCCCGCAAGCCCACTCCCCCCGCCGGAGGGACCGATGGTTAAGATCCGACGCGCTTATGAAGTCCTGTTCCTGGGACTCTTCCTGTTCTTCCTGGTCATCACCGACCTGCGGTATCTGAAGGGCTGGCCGGTCTCGCTCTTCCTCGAGGCCACGCCGCTGGTCGCGGTCGCCACGGCGCTGACGACGCATACGATCTATCGCAACCTGGTCTGGGGCCTGGTGATCATCGCGGTGACCATGATGCTGGGCCGCGTCTGGTGCAACTGGATGTGCCCGTTCGGCATCCTGCACCACTTCTTCGGCTGGATCGGCAACCGGCGGAACACCAAGCAGATGATCGAGGTGAACCGCTATCGCAAGATCTACGCGCTGAAGTACTACATCCTGGCGGCAATGATCGCCATGGCGGCCTTGTGGATCATCCCGACGGCGATCGACACGCCGGGGCAGATCTGGCACGCCTACCGGGGTGCCGAGCTGCGGCAGACCGGCGCCACTCGGGTGCTGGCGGCGATCGAGACGGGGTTCTCCCGAGCGGCCGAAGAGCACAAGCGGAACAACAGCTCGCTCCAGATCGGCCTCCTGGATCCGATCGCGCTGACGGTCCGTTCGATGACGACCAGCGTGTTGCCCACCGTCCACAACGCCACCGAGAGCATCTACACCGAGCCGCGCGAGTACTGGCAGGCGTGGGTCGTCGGGCTGATCTTCATCGGCTTCCTGGTGGCGAACTGGTGGATCCCGCGGTTCTTCTGCCGGGCGATCTGCCCGCTGGGTGCCTTGCTGGGGGTCTTCAGCCGGTTCGCGATCTGGCGAATCGATCGCGACCCGGTGCGCTGCACCGACTGCGACCTGTGCTTGAAGAGCTGCGAGGGGGCGTCCGACCCGCAGGGCGACCTGCGCAAGAGCGAGTGCTTCGTCTGCCTGAACTGCATCGAGGACTGCCCGCACGACGCGCTCTCGTTCCGGTTCCTGCCCCGCAAGGCCAGCGAGGTGACCAACCCGGCGGTCGGCCGCCGCCAGCTCGTCCTGGCGGGGCTGTTCGGGCTGTTCTTCTTCCCGATGGCGCGGCTCTCGGGCGGGGTGCGGAAGAACTTCCAGCGGGGCGTCATTCGGCCGCCCGGCTCGGTCGCCGAGGACGAGTTCCTGCGGCGCTGCATCAAGTGCGACCAGTGCATCCGCGTCTGCCCGACGAACGTGCTGCAGCCGGCGCTGTTCGAGGCCGGCCTCGAGGGCCTCTGGACCCCGATCATGATCTCCAAGATGGGCTGGTGCGAGCTGAACTGTACGCTCTGCAGCCAGGTCTGCCCCACGGCGCCATCCGCGAGATCTCGATCGTCGAGAAGCTGGGCATCGGCCCGTTCGAGGCGAAGGGGCCGATCAAGACCGGCACGGCGTTCTACAACCAGGGCCGATGCCTGCCCTGGGCGATGGACACCAGTTGCGTGGTCTGCGAGGAGGTCTGCCCGGTCAGCCCCAAGGCCATCTTCACCCGCAACGTGGAGGTCACCGATCGATGGGGAGCGACGATGGAGCTCAAGCGCCCCTACATCGACCCGGTCAAGTGCATCGGCTGCGGCATCTGCGAGCACGAGTGCCCCGTCAAGGACGACCCGGCCGTGTACGTCACAGCCATCGGCGAGTCCCGCAGCAAGGACCGCTCGCTCTTGCTCTCGCTGGTCAACGGCCAGGGGCAGGATTGGGTATCGGTCTGAGCGGGCGGACGGTTCGAGCATCCGCGAACGTCGGGTCGTCCCGAGGAACTGAGCCATGTCCGAAGTGAGCTTCAAGGAGTGGGTCGAGCAGAAGGCCGAAGAGGCCCACAGCAGCGAGCGAGCACAGCGACGGGCCGAGTGGCTCCGCGCCTACGAAGGACTCAAGTCCCGGATCTCTCAGTGGCTGCGCGAGGACGGTGGCGGCCGTATCCAGATCGACGGGGAATGGATCGAGCGAAACGAGCAGGGCCTTGGGATTTACAAGATCGAGGGCCTGCGGATCACGATCGGTGATTCGACCGTTCACGTGATCCCTGTCAGCCGCAACGTGATCGCGCGCATCCATCCTCCCGGCGGTGGTGAATATCCGGGGGCGGGCCTGGTCGAGATTACCGGCGGCGGCATGAAACACCGCCTCTATCGAACCGTCCATGATGGAACAGATGTCTGGTACATCATTGTTGATACCTGGAGACCACTCGAGGGCAATCAGCGAGATACCGCCATCCCCCTGACCAAGGAGAGTTTTGAGAGGATCCTCATAGATCTCATGTCATGATCTCGTCCCTTCGAGATGCCTGAAGTTGGTACGAGCGAGTGCGGACTTTGGCGGGGCACATGGAACGCCTCGGGCAACGATTCTGGGACCGCGTTGAATGGTCGCAGGTCCTGAGCCATGATAACCGCTTCCGGGATGTCGAGGCGCGTGATCTTCGCGAAGGTGCCGGGACGATACTGAGTGACCTCGATGACTTGGCCGTCCTCTTGATGTTCTCGGTCTTCGAAGCCATCGTCCGGGATCGGGCATTGGCCGACGTCACTAGATCATTGCCCGAGCAGCTTCACCCGGCCGTTGAACACGCCATCGACGAATTGAAAAAAGACATCGAGAACGGAAGCTTCGGGAAAGTGACCGAAGCCTTCAAGTCGCTGGACCATGACCTTGTGGAGAAAGTCAATCAGGTACGACGGTATCGGAACTGGGTCGCCCACGGGCGGCGTACGGAGCAGCCCTCCGTCGTCAGGCCGGAGGCAGCCTATGAGCGCCTGAGCGAATTCCTCGAGCGTATGGGCGAGGTGGGACCCGTCTCCGGCGGAGACATCGATGCATCAGAGGAATAACGGGCAGCGGTCGATCCCTCCGGCGCGCGATCGTGAGCCGGGGTCCGAGGAGCATCCATCCTGCATGATCCGCCGGCGCCGTTTCCACCGGGCGGTCTTCGTCACCGCCGGGCTGTACAACTTCGCCTGGGGTCTCTGGACCGCCCTGGACCCGCAATGGCTCTTCCGGTTCGCCGATCTGGCGCCGTTGAATCACCCGGCGATCTTCTCGTGCCTGGCGATGGTCATCGGCCTGTATGGCATCCTCTACCTCGAGGTCGCAAGGGTCCCCGAGAACGGCTGGCTGATCGCCGCCATCGGCCTGACCGGCAAGGTCCTCGGCCCGATCGGATGGGCGGACCTCGTCATCCGCGGTATCTGGCCGGCTTCGACGTTCGTCCTGTGCCTGACCAATGACCTGATCTGGTGGGTGCCGTTCGGGCTCTATTTGAAGGACGCCTGGCCATCTGCGAAGGGCGCTGGCGCGTGGGGTCCGGCTGATCTGACGGCACTGGCATGGTCAACCGGATGAGCGGAATCGCATCCGACCCCTCCCACAACAGAGCCGAACCTCACGCGACCGGTCGCTCGGCCGAGTGCGCGACGACCTGGTTCAGTGCCCGGGCGGTCCAGGTCCGGCCATCGAACCACAAGTCGTTGACCGAGGCGAAATCGATGGCGATTCGGTCGAAATCGGAGGGTCCGAGACCCGCCACGAGGCTCGTCAGCGCGACACGGATGACCACGCCGTGCGCCACCACGACGATCGTCTCATCGCGATGGCGTCTCGCCAGCTCTTCCAGGACCGGACAGACCCGGCGGCGGATATCGGCGAACGACTCACCGCCGGGGTGGGACGCCTCGAGCTCACCGGCGATCCACCGCGTCTTGATCTCGGCGTAAGTCAACCAGCCGTCCTCGCGCGAAACCCCGCTCAAGGGGCCGATCCGCCGCTCGTGCAGGGCCGGGATCACGACCGGTTCCAATCCGCAGACGCGGCCGATCGGGATCGCCGTGTCCACGGCGCGCCGGAGCGCCGAGCAATAGAGCGCCTTGGGCCCCTCGGCCGCGAGCCGACGGCCGAGCCGCTCCGCCTGCTCGAGCCCCCAGCCGCTCAGGCCGACATCGGACTCGGCCCCGTGAAACCGGTCGGGCGCCGACGTCTCCGCGTGGCGGGCCAGGAGGATGCGAGTCCCTGAAGCGGCCTGGTCCATCGTCGGCATCCTCCTCGCTGAATCCGATCCGAACACCTGCTGATCGCCGCGGTCCCCTGCGCCATGTGGCGGCGTGGTTACGGGACATTCTCGCGGGCCGGTCAAGACTCGCCGATCTCCCCCGTACTCACTTGCGTCTCGCCGAGGAATCCTCGATGATGGTGGCCTCCCGAAAACCGGAGTCGAGGCCGATGCCTCTGGCTTGCGCGGGCGTCCGGGGATAAGCTGTCACGGTCGATGGAATCACGACGGCGAGCGGGTCGACCGGCATCACTTCGTGGGATGGTCACTCCGCCGTTACCCTTCTGGACGACTCCAATCGCGCGGGATCGCTTCGGCGTCTCGCGAGGTTTCTGATCCGATCGCGATCGACGTTATACCGGGATCGGTCCGGCAGTCCGCGGCGTGAGCGGCCCGGCCCCGACTCGGGGCGCAGCAGGGGAGATGTCGGAATGGACCAAAGCAACGAAAGGTATCACACGATCCTCCTGTTCGGGATGCCCGGCAGCGGCAAGGGGACACAGGGGGCGATCCTCAACGGTCTGCCCAGCCTGATTCATGTCTCGATGGGCGACATCTTCCGCAGGATCCCCCGGCAAGGCAAGCTCGGCCGCGAGATCGAGCAGTACACGTCCCAGGGGCTGATGGTGCCCGATGACCTGACCGTGCGGATCTTCGAGCGGCATCTGATGATCCTGGAGATGCAGGAGTTGCTGATCCCGGAGGTCCACACCCTGGTCCTCGACGGGCTCCCTCGCTCGTATGCCCAGGCCGAGCGGCTCGACGGCTTCATTCAGGTGATCCAGATCTTCCATCTCAAGATCAGCGACACCAAGCAGGCCATGGATCGCCTCCGGTCCCGCGCCCTGAGCGAGAATCGTCTCGACGACATGAGCGACGAGGTCATCCGCCGCCGCCTCCAGACGTATTACGATGAGACGTTCAAGACGCTCAGCTTCTACCGCAGCGACCTGATCTGCGACGTCAACGCCAGCCGCCGCGCCGTGGACGTGCTCCGCGACATCGTCAACCGGCTCGCCCCCATCCTGCCGCGGTGAGCGGGTTCGCCGGGGCCGAATCGTGCGGATGGGCGTCAATCACGACGATCACAGCGAGACGCAGGAGCACCCGAGGACATGACAACCGCCACGATACCCGACGATGAGTTGGAGGGCTACTCGAGCCGGCCGGAGCCCTCGGGCTTCCGGCCGTACGTCCCCGATCAGGTCGTGATGCCCGAGTTGACCTGGCCGTCGGTCGCACTCGGCTCGTTGCTGGGGATCGTCTTCGGCGCCTCGTCGCTGTATCTGCTGCTGAAGGTCAGCATGACCGTCTCGGCGTCGATCCCGGTCGCCGTGCTGGCGATCACGATCTTCCGCGGATTGTCGCACGTCTTCAAGGTCCGGCGGGCGACGATCCTGGAGAACAACATCGTGCAGACCGCCGGCTCGGCCGGCGAGTCGATCGCCTTCGGCGTGGGGGCCGCCATGCCGGCCCTGATGCTGCTCGGCTACGACCTCGAGTGGACCCAGGTCATGCTCGTGTCGGTGCTGGGCGGGTTGCTCGGCATCCTCATGATGATCCCCCTGCGGCGGGCGTTCATCGTCAAGCAGCACGGCGTACTGCCCTACCCCGAGGGGACCGCCTGCGCCAAGGTGCTGATCGTCGGCGAGCAGGGGGGCTCCAACGCCCGCACCGTGTTCCTGGGATTCGGGGTCGGCTTCGTCTATCAGCTCATGATGCAGGCGTTGAAGCTCTGGGAGGAGGGCTGGGAGTGGCTGATCAAATCCATCCAGGGCTACAACAAGGCGGTGGTCTCGCTGGAGCCGTCGCCGATGCTGCTGGGCGTCGGCTACATCATCGGGCCGCGGATCGCCTCGGTGATGGTCGGCGGCGGGCTGCTGGCGGCGCTGCTCTTGGTGCCCATGATCGCGTACTTCGGTGACGGCCTGACGGGCATCCTCGAGCCCGGCCAGCAGCGGATTGCCGAGATGAGCCCCGGGGCCATCTCGGGCCAGTACGTGCGCTACATCGGCGCGGGGGCGGTGGCCACCGGCGGCATCCTGAGCATGATCAATGCCCTGCCGATGATCTGGGCCTCGGTCGTCGGGGGCCTGCGCGACCTGCGCTCGGGGCGGGCCGGCGAGGACGGCGGGATCCCTCGCACCGAGCGCGACCTGCCGATGACCGTGGTCGTCTTCGGCTCGCTCGGGCTGGTGCTGGCGATCGCCGCCAGCCCGCTGATCCCCACCAACCTGCCGGGACGGCTGCTCGGAGGGGCGATGATCGTGCTCTTCGGCTTCCTGTTCGTCACGGTCAGCTCGCGGATCACCGGCGTGATCGGCTCGTCGTCCAACCCGATCTCGGGGATGACGATCGCGACGCTGCTGTTGACCTGCGTGATCTTCGTCCTGCTCGGCTGGGTCGGGCCGGAATACCGCCTCACGGCGCTGTCGATCGCCGCCGTGGTCTGCATCGCGTCGTCGAACGGGGGCACGACCTCGCAGGACCTCAAGACGGGTCACTTGGTCGGCGCGACCCCGTGGAAACAGCAGGTGGCGATCCTGATCGGCGGGTTGACCTCCGCGGTCGTCATGGGAGGGACCCTGCTGCTGCTCAACAACGCGTACACGACCTATAGCCACGACCCCGCCGAGCTGCCCAAGATCAAGGCGCCCGCCGACGAGCTGAAGGGCCCCGAAGTCGAGTACGAAGGGACGTCGTATCGCGTCTGGTGGGTGACGAATCCCGGCCCCGGCGTGCAGCCGGGCAAGTACCTGGTCGACGCGAATGGAGAGGTCAGGCACCTGGCCGACCCCGGGATCGGCGGCCGGATGACCACAGATTCGGCGGGGCAGCCGATCAAGAAGTTCAACCCGGCCCAGCCCCAGCTCTTCGCCACCCTGATCAAGGGGATCATGGACCAGAAGCTCCCCTGGGGCCTGTTCATGCTGGGGGCCGTCCTGGCGATCGTGATGCAACTGGCCGGGGCCTCGGCGCTGGCGTTCGCCGTCGGCGTGTATCTGCCGCTCTCGACCACCCTGCCGATCTTCGTGGGCGGCGCCCTCCGATGGCTGGTGGACCGCCTCCGGAGGCTCTCCGCCGAGGAGTCGGAGACCAGCCCCGGCACGTTGATGTCCACCGGCCTGATCGCGGGCGGCTCGCTGGCCGGCATCATCATCGCGCTGTTGAGGGTCTTCGAAAGCCTCGGCGAGAAGCTCGACCTCTCGGGGACCGCCGTCGGGCACACCTTTCACGAGGTGCCGGCGATCGGCTACTTCAGCATCCTCGTCGTGATCCTGCTGGCCGTCGGAATGCTCGGCAGGAAGCCCGTGGCCGATGCGCCGGAGAAAGGGGAGGAGGCCCGCGTCGGCGAGATCACCTGAGCCTGCTCTCACCCCGATCGGCGCGGGCCGGATCGTGATCGGACTGCTGCTGGTCTTGCCGGTCGTCGCTCTGGTCGCGACCCCGGATCGCGCCCCGGCGGTGCTCGTCCCGCTGCTGGCCAGTGCGGCCTGGCCCTGGTGGCGGGCCTGGAAGGCGACCCGAGGCACCGTGCTGCGTCCGGCCCTGGTCTGGGCGCTCCTGGCGATCGCGACGGCGATCGCCGCCCAGGCCGCCGGCTGGGCCGAGTCGATCGCCGAGGGCCGCCCCGTCATGGGGCGGCTGACCTATCTCTCGACCCTGGCCGCCCTGGCCGCGTTGGGGTCGGTCCTCAATGCGCGGACGCCGGGGGGGCGGGTCTGGGCGGGCCTGATGGCGATCCTGGTCGTGGTGTTCCTGATCCCGTGGCTGGAAGGACCGTGGCGGGTCCGCCGCGCCGGGGGCCTGACGCTCCTGCACCTCGACGCCCCCTGGACGATCTTCTACGGGCTGCTGGTCGTCGTGGGCGTTACGAACTACCTGCCGACCCGGTTCGGCGTCGCCGCCGGATGGCTGGCGCTGGCGCTCCTGCTGGAGTATCTCGGGCTGACGCGCGACGACTGGCCAGCGTCACGTCGTGCGAGCCTCTGGTCGTGGTACGCGTGGGCCCTGGCCGCTGCGGCCTGGGCGGCACATCGGGGGGGCATGCATGCCCCGTCGAGCCGCACGCGGCTGGAGCGGCTCTGGTTCTGGTTCCGCGACCTCTGGGGGGTCGTCTGGGCGCTGCGGATCCTCGAGCGGTTCAACCGCACGGCTGAGCTGAAGGGATGGCCAATCCGCCTCGGCTGGTTCGGGCTCGAGCCGGCCGGGGTCGCGGCGCCAGACGGGTCCGATGGAAGCGGGGGATTACCCGCCGGCCCATCGGTCGTCGCGCTCGAGGATCCGCCGGACGCCGAGGCCGCGTTCCGGGGGTTGATCCGCCGATTCGCGCTGCCGGAGCGACTGGCCGAGGTCCTCTCGACGGATCGCCCCTCATCTTGCCATCCGGAGGATGCGGCACGATCATAGCAAGCAGGGCGATGACGTCGGCTCAAAGGGGAGGTGCTCAGCTCGTGGATGGTCGGCTGAAGGACGCCAACCGGGCCCTGATCGTGCTGGCCGTCCTGGCCGTCATCGCGGCCCTCTCGTTGCTCAAGACGATCCTGATCCCGATCGCCGTCGCGCTGGTGCTGGCCTGCATCTTCTCGCCACTGACCAGACTGGTGCGCTCGCACGTTCCTTATGGTCCGCTGGGTGCCCTCGCGCTGTTCGTCCTGATGGTATTGGGCGGCCTGTACCTGGCGAGCCTGATGGCCGAGGGCCTGGTGCGGGCGACCTACACCCTGCCCACCGACATCGAGCGCCTCGCCGGGCAGGTGAGTCACCGGATCGCCGAGCTGGTCCGCGACCAGCCATATCTCCGGGCGGTGCTCCCCGAGCCGGGGACGATCGACCGCCTCGGCGATACGAATCGCGCGCTGTTGATCGACAAGCTCAGCTACGGCCTGACCGACCTCACGACCTGGGTGGTGCAGGGCTTCATCGTGCTGGTGCTGGTCATCTTCCTCCTGATCGAGAGCCAGATGCTCACGGCCAAGGTGGTGCGGTTCTTCGCCCGGACGCCGGACGAGGCCCGCGCCGCCGGCGAGATGCTCGGCCAGATCACGCGGAAGATCCGCGCCTACCTGATCGCCCGCTCGCTGCTCAACGCCGGTCTGGGAATCGTCCTGGCGCTGGGATTGTGGGGCTTGAACGTCCACTTCGCCTTCATACTCGGCCTGGTGGCGGCCCTGACGAACTTCGTCCCCTACATCGGCCAGGTGGTCGGCGGCGCGTTGCCCACGCTGATCGCGCTGGGGCAGAAAGGATCGATCGGCGACGCCCTGATCGTCGCCGCGATGTACCTGGCCGTGCTGGGTGTCGAGGAGTACGTGATCACGCCGCTGGTCATGGGCCGGTCGCTCGACCTGAACGGCACGACCGTATTGATCGCCTGCCTCTTCTGGGGATACATCTGGGGCCTGGTCGGACTGATCCTCGCCATGCCGATCACCGTGAGCCTGAAGGTCGTGTTCCAGGCCGTGCCGGAGCTGAACCGATGGGCCGAGTTAATGTCGCTCGGCTGGCAGTCGCCGGATGCGGTCTCGGTCCAGGCGGAGCCGAGCGTCGCCACGCCGGGGACCGACACGGTGCCTCGAGACCTGAACGGGGCCCAGCAACCCGTCCCGGCGGCGAGCCCCGTCGAGAGCACGGCATGAGCCCCCTTGCCGGTCCTCGATGGAGGACCGACGATCAATCCTGAAGGGTGACGTTGAGGAAGGAGATGCAAGATGGAAGTCGTCCTGGAATACTGTGCCCTCTGAAACTACGAGCCCCAGGCCGTCAGTCTGACGGCCAAGCTCCTGCCGCGCTACAAGCGCGCGATCAGCCGCTACGTGATGATCCCGTCGAAGGGCGGATGCTTCGAGTTGACCGTGGGCGGCAAGAGGCTGTACTCCAAGCTCGAGACGGGAGGATTCCCCGACGAGGACAAGCTGATCGAGGCCGTGGGCAAGGTGGTCGAAGGCTAGGGACCTCGGGGGTGCAATCGCGTATTATCCCGGCACCGAAGATGGTCACACACTAGAGCGTGTTATGAACTGTAGTCGCTTGTTTCCCGGGGTTTTTCGCGTAGAGGGGGCCCAAGACGGCCCCTCCGAGGGGGGTCAGCCCTCGAAAACTCCTTGTTTTTCAGCAGTACAGTTCATAACACGCGCTAGAGCGGTTAACGAATGGATGGCGTACACGGTTTGGCCTCAAAAGCGCGGCTGGAGCCCCGACCCCCCCTGACCCCCCCTTCTTAAGGGGGGGATCAAGATGGGCGGGCCTCCTTCCGTTTTCCCCCCCTTAAGAAGGGGGGGTCAGGGGGGGTCGGGCGTGCGCAACGCAAGTGTTAAGCGGCTCTAGCCCGACGCGCCAGCGAGGGTCCGCGGGGCATTCCCCTCGCTGGCGCGTCGGGCTGGTATACGGATCGTGCGCATCTTCCTCGCCGGGGTAATACCTGCTCCCGACCCGCCCGCCCGGCTGCCGGCGGTCGGGTGGGTGAGGTCGGTCGGGCCGCGGCCGGCGGCGGGCCGGGCCGAACCGGCCCGAGACGCCCGTCGGCGGGACCGCCCGAAAAAACCCGATACCTGGTCCGACCTGGACCGAGTGCTCTGACCCGGACCGGGTCCGGACCGGCCGCGGGAGGTCCTGGCTCACTCCCGGGCCGGCGGCGCGTGGGGCGGACGGGGCCTGCTGACTGACCCGTCTTGCCCTACCCAGACAGATCGGAGTGTGAGCCCGTCCTCGCGAGAGAGAGCGTCTGCTCGTCGATCCGGTAGATGAGTAACCAGTCAGCTTGGATATGGCACTCCCGATAGCCCCGCCAGTCGCCCACCAGGGCATGGTCGCGGTGCCGGGGGTCGAGCGGTCGGCGATTCCGCAACGCATCGACGATCGCCACCAGCCGGGCCATATCCTTGCCCCGACTCCGGACCCTCTTCGCGTCCTTCTCGTAATGCTGGGACGTGACGACGGGGTGGGGCGGGGGTTCTTCACCCGTGGCCACGGGTCAGCCCCCCATCATCGCCTTGCGGAAGTCATCGAAGTCATCGTACCGGGTCACGTCCTTGCCCTCGTCCAGTTCCTTCATCGCCCGCCGCGTCTCCGCGTTGGGCACCTTGACATCGAACGGTAGGCCCTTTCTCAGAGCGACTTGCCGATAGAACAACCGGATGGCATCGCTCGCCGTCAGCCCGAGCTTGTCGAGCACGGCTTCGGCATCGGCCTTGAGCTTAGCGTCAACTCGGGCTCGAATCGTCTCGGTCTTGGCCATGGGACACCCCCTCTGAACCGAGCGTACCCCGATCGGGGAACGCAGTCAACGCTGTGCTGAGTGCTGCGACCCTTCGGCCCTTGATCGAGAATCGCTCCGAAGGGCAGGACGTGGCACAATCCGGACATAGCGTCAATGGCGTGGCCAGAGTAAGGCCCCATCCCTGCCGGGAGGAAGGAGGAGAGGGGAGAAAGAGGACATTCATCCCTTTTGTGAAATTCCATCTAGGAAACTAAGCATGATCGCATAAAAAGGATGAATGTCCCCTTTTTCTCCCCCATCGGTCACCTCCGGGGTATCGTTCCGGTTGTCGTCATTCTACGGCCATTCGCTGGATCAGTCGAGCGCCGCGGGTCGGTGCAGCTCTTGGTCTGTTGGTTCGTCAGCGCTCGGCCGAACCGGACTGAAGGCTGCACGAGCCTCTCCTCGGACTGGCGGTGCGGGCGGGCGGGCGCGGGCCGCGGATCGAGGAAACCGGCCCAGGACATTTGTCATGTGTTCGATGACCCCGTTTTCGCTCCTCGGCCTGACGGGACGAGCCCCGCCGGCCCGAGCAGACCGGATCGGCCGCGACCGGACGGGGTCCCTCCGGACCCGAACCGGCGGGATGGCGAATGCCCGGCCGGGCGGAAAAAAACCAAAAACAACGTTTGACCCCGACCGGCCCTTTGACCCCGACCGGCCCTTTGACCCCGACCGGCCCTTTGACCCCGACCGGCCCTCAAAACAACGTTTGACCCCGACCGGCCCTCTGTCCCGTTTTCTTGTTCCGTCTCGAGAACCAGGTCGCCTCCGCGACCGAAGAGAGGCCGGATGAGTGGGATGAAGCCCCCTCGCACGAGGGATGAGCGAGAGTCATGCCCCCGGCCCGGTCCGTTCCGACCATCCGATCGCCGGCCCGAGCCGGCTCCGACAACAGACCGGCCTGGGGTCTGCTTCCAGGTGGGGCTCTGCCCCCGATCGAGTCCGCCGGGACCCAGCCGGTCTGCCATGTGGCACGGATCGACGTGAAGGGGTCGGTCGGGGCCGGTCCGGCCGAGGCCAGCCGGGCCATGGACTCCCCGCCTGGTGGCGAAGCCGGCCGACCGACCGGGCCGGGCGACGGCCGCTGGCCGGCGGGACGCCACCGCAACGTGAAAACGAGCTGCGTACCCGTTCCCGCGCCGAGCCATCTGCCAGGCAACGGACATTTTGTCACGGCCGACGCCGGCCCTGAACCGCTCCTGGCAGCCGGTCCACCTGACGACGGGGTCCGTTCCCTCGTCATTTTGTGGAACGACTCGGCGAATGTGGTCGATCCGGAGACGTAGCGGGATGACTCGTGGAAAGACTGGACGAGCCTTCCCGCCGTGGAGAGACGGCAGTGGATCCGGCCGGCCGTGCACGGATTCGCGGGCCGGCGGTGACACTCGACGGGGACGGGTCCGAACCGGATTTCCGACCTGATTCACGAAGGGCGGACACCGAAGGTACCGGAGTTGCGATTCACGTCTGCCGGCGCAAGAGGACTGTCCTCACGCGCCGGCATGACACCGCATCCGCGAGCCTCAGCATCTCGAGGAGGTCTCCCATGAGGAAACTGCCCGTCCTGGTCGGAACCGTGGTGACACTCGCATTGTCGGTCGCATTCACGCCGTCGTCGCGGGCCCAGCAGGACCGCAACACGTCCGGCGGAGGGGCCGCGAAGGAGCCCATCACCATCCAAGGGGTCGTCGCCGAGATCACCGCCGAGGGAGAGATCATCTTCGACTATCGCCACAACAAGGCCGTCGAAGCTGAAGCGGCCTTCTTGACGGTGGTCGGATCTCCCAAGAAGTCGGAAGCCGGCGGAGGGGAGCGAGCCTCGCGGACAACCAGCGGCGACAAGTCGGCGCAGACCGACGGCAAGCATGACAACATCTACATCGTCTGGCTGACCCCCAAGACGAAGGTCTGCAAGTGCACGGTCGATACCGGCGGAGCGCAGAAGGCGTCAACCGCGGCCTCGTCGAGATCCGAGAAGAAGGAATGCTCGCCGGCCGACCTCGAGGTGGGCGAACAGGTCGAGCTCCAGTTCGTCCCGCGCACCGAGACCGATGAGAACCAGGTCGGACATCAGACCCACAAGATGCGCCAGACGCATGGCCGTGACCGGACCTATGTCGGCTATGCCGCCGAGGTGACGATCCTCGAGCCCAAGGATGCGGCGCAATCGGGCGACAAGGAGAGGTCCAACAAGTAAGCCCTCCGATCCTCCTTCGGAACAGGGAGAAACTGCGGCCAACGCGCCTCACGGAGCGCGCCGGCCGTCGTCGTGGGCCTCCGCGCCCCGGGGACGGGCGGGAACGATCTCGGCCCTCGCTCACTTCGCGCAGGCCTCGAGCGGGGCATCCGAGGGGCCGGGGCCGTCGATCGGGATCGTCCGGGTCGGCTCCTGGCCCACCGGGTTCATGCAGCGACGGTCATCGGGGAGATGCTTGCGATGAGGACACATTGGCTGATGGTCCGTCTGGCGACGGTCGGCCTGGCGGTCGGGTTGACGGCGGCCGGTGACGAGCCGGGGAAGAAGGATAAGCCCGAGCCGGTGTCGGGGAAGAAACCCTCGCCCGACGAAGACGCGATTCGCGGCGCGGCGGAGTCGTTTACCAAGGCGTTCAACGCCGGCGACGCCAGGGCCGTCGCCGCGCTGCACACCCCCGACGCCCGCGTGGTCAACGTCAGGGGCGAGGTGATCGAGGGCCGCGATGCGGTCGAGCGCGAGTACGCCGGGCTCTTCCGCGACAACCCGGGGCTGACGATCCAGGTCGATGTCCAGGACGTCCGCCACGTCGGGCCTGACGCGGCCATCGAGGAGGGCACGACTCGCGTCATCCCGAAGGATGGCGGGGCCCCGGTCGTCAACCGCTTCTCGGCGGTCAACGTCAAGCGCGACGGGCGATGGTTGCTGGCGAGCGTCCGCGAATCTCCGGGCGAAACCCCGTCGAACGCATGACCGGCTCCGCGAGCTGGAATGGATGCTCGGCGAGTGGGTCAACGAGGCGGCCGACTCGGTCATCCTGTCCACATGTCAGTGGTCCGACGACAACAATGCCTTGAACCGCGAGTTCGCCATCCTCGAGAACACGCGGGTCGCGATGACGGTCAAACAGCGGATCGGCTGGGACCCGGCCGCCGGCCAGATCAAGTCGTGGGAGTTCGACTCCGCAGGGGGGCACGGCGAAGGGCTCTGGGCCCGGCTGGGCGACCAGTGGATGGTCAAGGCGACCGGCGTGCTCCAGGACGGCCGCACCGCCACCGCCACCCACCTCATCACGCGGGACGACCCGTCCACCTGCCGCTGGCGCACGGTCGACCGAACCGTCGGCGGCGACGTGATCCCGGTCGCCGACGAATTCGTCATGGTGCGGCGCCCGCCCCGGCCGCAGGCGAAGTGAACCGCCAACGGACCCGACCGGAACAGGCGATCGAGGAGGAGTCATGAACAAGCGACTCATCGCGGCGGCGCTCACGGCCTGTATGACCCTGGCGTGCCACGGCAGCGCCCACGCCCACGGCGGCTTCGGCGGCGGGTTCCACGGCGGCGGCTTCCACGGCGGCGGCTTTCACGGCGGCGGGTTCCACTCCGCCGGCCCGCACTTCGCCGGCCCGCCGATGGCGGCGCCGCACATGGTGGCGCCGCACATGGCGGCGCCGATGTATGGCGGGTTCCACGGCGGCCCGGTCGGCGGCTTCCGAGGAGCCAGGCCCAGTGTCTTCGGCGGGCCCGCATACCCCGGTGCCTCGTTCCACCACGGGCCCTCTCTGAGCTATTCGAGGGGGTATGCGGGCATGAACTACGGGGCGGGACGCATCGGGGGCTACGGCGCCCCTGGCACGGCCGCGATGACGCATCACCTCGGCGTGGCGAATCAGAACGTGATGTCGAACCGGATGAACGCCTGGAACCGGATGGGCGTCAACGACCGCACGGTCGTGAACAACGAGATCAACAACATCAACTACCTCCACGCGGGCTGGCACCGCGGCAACTGGAACGGCCATTACGGCGGGTGGGGCGGAAACTGGGGCGGCTATGGCCGCTACGGCGGCCTCGGCTACGGCGGCTACGGCCTCGGCTATGGCTACGGGCCGGGGCTCTTCGGCTCGGGGTTGCTCTGGGGGCTGGGTACGGGCCTGGGTTTCGGGCTCGGCTCCAGCCTCTTCTGGGGGCTGGGCTACGGCGGCTGGGGGTGGGGCTATGGCGGCTGGGGGGGCTACGGCGGCTATGGCGGAGGCCTGCTCGGTTGGGGCCTGCCGTCGTGGTCGCTGGGGACCTGGCCCTATGAATACGGCTACTATGTTTACACGAACCCGTACTACGCCGGGTATCCCGACACAGGTGGCGAACTCGCCCTACGACTACTCTCAGCCGATTCCGGTCAACAACTCGACTCCGCCGCCACAGACGGCGCTCGATGCGGCCAGGTCCCATTTCGACGCCGCGCGGGCCGCGTTCAAGGGTGGCGACTACGCCGCCGCCCTGGCGGAGATCGACCAGGCCATCAAGAACTTGCCCAACGACCCCGACCTGCACGAGTTCCGTGCCCTGACCCTCTTCGCCCTCGGTCGTTACACCGAGTCCGCCGCGGCCCTCTACTCGGTGCTGGCCGTCAAGCCCGGCTGGAACTGGGCGACGTTGATCGGGTTCTACCCGGACGTCAACACGTTCACGGCCCAGCTCCGCGCGCTCGGGCGCGACTGCGCCGAGCACCCGAATGAAGCCCCACCCCGGTTCGTCCTGGCGTACCTTTACACGACGATGGGGGCGACCGACGCGGCGGCCGATCAGCTCCGCACCGTGGTCAAGCTCCAGCCCGACGACCGGCTCTCGGCGCAGCTCCTGGCCGACCTCACGTCGTCCTTTCAGGCCGGCGGCACGCCGCCGAACCCTGGTTCGGCTGAGGCGGACAACTCCTCGACCTCGTCCCCGCCGCCCAGCGACCTGACCGGCACATGGAAGGCGAAGGGCGCCGGCGGCGCGACGGTGGAGCTGACGCTCAAGCCCGACGGCCATTTCACCTGGACCGCCACGGTCAACGGCCAGACCCGCTCGTTCTCCGGCCAGTACACGGCCGGCGGTGGATTACTGACGCTCGTGAGCGACCACGGCCCGGCCATCGTCGGTCGGATCACGGGCGTGGGCGATGGCTTCAACTTCAAACTGATCGGCGGCGGACCCGGCGACCCCGGGTTGACCTTCACCCGCTCATAACAAGTCGGTAACAAGTCGGGGTAACAAGTCGGGGTCAAACTTTAACAAGTCGGTAACAAGTCGGGGGGGGTCGAACGGGGACGCAGCTAGGCGGTCGAACGGGCACGCAACTAGATTTCACGGTTCCGCCCGGTCCCGTCCGGCGGTAGCTGTCGTCCGGTCCGGCCGGGCCGCAGGCCGGCTTCGCCATGGTACCGGCCGGGGTGGCCGGCAACCGGCCGGCCGGGCTCCGATCAAATCGAGTCGAGCAACGTGATGAAGGGGCGTGTCTGTCCCAGCGCCCGGACCAGCCGATCATCGGCCGTCAGGAGCCCACATCCTTCCCGTTCGGCCAGCGCCACGTCGAGGCAGTCGTACACGCCGATGCGGGCCTGCGAGGAGATCTCGTAGGCCCTCGGCAAGAGCGTCAAGGACGTGTGCAGCGCGGGCAAGAAGGCGAGCAGGTCCGAGAGGTGCGGCGAGCCCCGGCGGGCGGCTGGATCAGGCCGCGGCGTTCGGCGCGGGACAGCGCATGGGCGACCTCGATGGGGAAGACATCCGGAGCCAAGAGCTCATGGATCTGCCGGTTGAAGTCGTCCAGGACCCGAATCGCCTTCGCCGAATCGGGCTCGGCGAGGAACCACTTGACGGCCACGCAGGAATCCAGCACGTATCTCATGAGCCCTCCCGGGCCTCGCGGATGAGCTCGACGGCCAGATTCACCTCGCCGTGCCGCCGGCGGAACTCCTCGCGCATCCGGTCCATTCGCTCGCGAGCGATCCGCCTGGCCTCCGGATCGATGACGCCCCGGGCGGCGCGTTCGGGCGCTCCTGCAACTCCGCCATGAGCTCGGGGGGAATCGCCGAGGATTTCAGGATCGCACTCATCGGGTGATTCCTTGTTTCGGACCTCGCGGATCGAATCGATACGACTCTTCCGTGCGCATCCATTCTATGGGCGGCGCGGTGAGGGAAGAAGGGCGAATCAAGAGGGCTGGGCCCCGGGCGATTCCGAGGGGCGAGGCCGAAATCGGCGTCGCTTCCGTTCTTCAGCCCGTTTCGGGCCGGGATCGGGAGCCGGAGCACGCCGGCCGGGCCGGGTCCGGCTCGGGAGCCGACGGTCCGGCTCGGTCCGGGGGCCTTCGCCCCGCCCCGTCGGATCGGCCGACCGGCTCCGCCGCGGGCCCGAGCGGGGCCGATCCGGCCGATCGCGACCATCGGGATCGCAACAACCGTTGACGCCACCACCTCACCGGC
Organism: uncultured Planctomycetota bacterium; assembly: GCA_963815795.1. Taxonomy (GTDB): domain Bacteria; phylum Planctomycetota; class Planctomycetia; order Isosphaerales; family Isosphaeraceae; genus JAKAUH01. Next base: position 2,592,147 of record CAWFIC010000019.1, read on the forward strand.
GACCCGGGAGCCGACGGTCCGGCTCGGTCCGGCCCGGGCCCACCGCACCGTCGGCGAAGCCGGCCGGCGGACGGGCCGGGCCGGACCGAACCGAGACGCCCGCGGGCGGGACCGGCCCGAAAAAACTCGAAACCTGGTTTGACCCGGACCGCCCCGTGACCCGGACCGCCCCGCGGACCGCCCCGTGACCCGGACCGCCCCGCGGTCCCCCGGTCCCAGCTGCGTCCCCGTTCCGTTCCCCTTGATGAGGGACGGGCAAACTAGCTGCGTCCCCGTTGTGCGCCCTAGCTGCGTCCCCGTTGTGCGCCCCCCCGTTGTGCGCCCCTAGCTGCGTCCCCGTTGTGCGCCCCCTAGCTGCGTCCCCGTTGTGCGCCCAGCTGCGTCCCCGTTGTGCGCCCCTAGCTGCGTCCCCGTTGTGCGCCCCCCGTTGTGCGCCCCCGTTGTGCGCCCCTAGCTGCGTCCCCGTTGTGCGCCCAGCTGCGTCCCCGTTGTGCGCCCTGATGAGGGACGGGCAAACTAGCTGCGTCCCCGTTGTGCGCCCCTAGCTGCGTCCCCGTTGTGCGCCCGTCCCCGTTGTGCGCCCCCCTTGATGAGGGACGGGCAAACTAGCTGCGTCCCCGTTGTGCGCCCCTAGCTGCGTCCCCGTTGTGCGCCCAGCTGCGTCCCCGTTGTGCGCCCCCCTTGATGAGGGACGGGCAAACTAGCTGCGTCCCCGTTGTGCGCCCCTGCGTCCCCGTTGTGCGCCCCTAGCTGCGTCCCCGTTGTGCGCCCGCTGCGTCCCCGTTGTGCGCCCCAGCTGCGTCCCCGTTGTGCGCCCCCCGTTGTGCGCCCTAGCTGCGTCCCCGTTGTGCGCCCCCCCGTTGTGCGCCCCGCTGCGTCCCCGTTGTGCGCCCCTTGATGAGGGACGGGCAAACTAGCTGCGTCCCGAATGGCGTGAAGATCCCGCAAGCTACCGCCCGCCAAAGAGTTAGAAACATCGTATTGCATTTACGATAACAAGTCATACTATCACCGCCGTTGCCGACCACCCACCCGGCGATTATCCATTATATCATAAGCATTCCATCACAAGTCTCCCTGACCCGTCCCCCTCCCCATTGCATCAAAGTACAATGGTTTTCCACATCCGTCGATCTCGCTGGCTCATGCCGCCAAGTCCTTCTCCCTCAACCGCTTGCGCAATTCGGCCCGCGGCACCCTCATCAGGTCGAACTGCTTCGGCCGCCGCTTCCTACACCGCGGCTCAGACCGCTCGGGACGCCACGGATTGACGACCAACTCCGGCATCTCCTCACCCGCCTCCGCCCCGCGCAGCCACCGCAGCGCGTCGATGAAACTCACTCGGTCCGCCACCACGCCCTGACGGCCCGCCGCCGTGCACATCGTCACCCGCACCAGGTTGTACGCCACCGCGTACATCGTCAATTCCTTGAGCACACCCTCCACCGTCATGCATTTCAACACATCCATCTTCATCGTTTGCTTGAGCGCTTTCAAATGCTCCTCCACCCGCCACCTCGTCCCATAAAGTTCCGCCAGCGCATCGGCGGGATACGCCACGGCGTCGGTGAGCGTCGTGACCAGCGTCACCTCCCGCGTCCGAAACCCCGGCACCTCGATCCGATACCGCAGTTCCCGCACCACGATCGACTCGGGCAAGGTCTGATACTCCGCCGCGCTCATCCGCTCGGGACGCCGCGCCGGCTTGAAGTATTCGACCAACTGATCGGTCAATCCGTAGGCCCGAATCCACCGGCTGCGCGGCATCCCCTTGGGGACGCCCTTCTGACGCGGATGGGCGTGGGCGCGGCCCGGCGTGAAGTTGACGATCTGCTTCTGGTGCAGGCGAAACACGGCATGAATCCCTTGGCTGATCACCAGCGCCAGGCTGGCGAACGAGCAGAAGCCGCGGTCGGCCACCAGCACATCCCCGGCGGTGAGCCAGCCGAGCACACCCGCCAGGCCCGCGAAGTCCTGCGTCCGCAATGGCGCCGCGTTGACCTCCAACAGCAACCCGGTGCCGGCATGGAACAGCGCCAGCAGGTGGGCCACGGGGAAGCCGCACCCTTTGGCCTGGTTGCCAGGCTGGCCGAAGTGCGCCTGCAACGCCGGGGTGTCGGGCATGGAGAACGACGAGCCGTTGACCAGGAAGGTGCGATGGCCGCGCCAGCGGCCGATGGCCTGGGTGTCGGGGATCAGGGCGCGGACGATCTCGCGGAGCGTGGCGCGGAAGACGGCCAGGGGGAGCCGGGCGCGGGCCTGGCAGAAGGCGCTGGCGGAGAAGGCACGGCCGGCCAGGAGCGAGACGTGGGTCAACGCGGTGTTGCCGTGGAAGACCTGGATGAGAAACCAGTGGATGATGGCCGCCGGGGTCAAGAGGCAGGAGTCGCACCAGGTGTGTCCGGCGGCACGGCAGGCGGCGAGGATGACGTCGTCGCCGAGCCGGGCAGCGAGGTCTTGTCTCAGCGCGTGGAGGGTGTTAGAAATCCGGTGATGCATCGCGGGGCCTCCTGTGCCATGGTGTCGGGGAAAAATACCATGGTGCACGGAGGCCCCGGTCATCTCAAGAGTCAAGGCCACTTGGGTTTAGCGTCCTTAACGCCATTCAGCTGCGTCCCCGTTGTGCGCCCCGTTGTGCGCCCGCGTCCCCGTTGTGCGCCCCCCGTTGTGCGCCCCCCGTTGTGCGCCCCTAGCTGCGTCCCCGTTGTGCGCCCGGACGATGTCCGGATCGAGCAAGTCGCGAAAGGCGTCGAGGTCATGCGCCGCGAACGCGGCGAAGACCCGGCGGACCACGGAGAGTGTCTGGTCGGATTCGCTCATGTCACCCCGCCAATCGACGCCAGGTCGACGAGCCTAACGCCCAAGATCAGCGGCCCCGCGCCAGCGGGGTCCGCTGGATCGCCTCGTTAGGCCGTATCGTGTTCATGTCGAAATCTGCCGCATCAGAAGAATCCACGGAGGAACGCCGCCACTTCATCCGAGATGCCGACGATCTTGTTCGTTGCCTGACGATAAAACTTGAAATTGAGCTCGGTCTCGGGAAGCCCGTCGTTCCAATCGGAAAAGAGCTTGAGCTCGCTCCGACCCAGGCGCCGCTTCGCGAGCGCGGTGCGTCTGACGGTGATGCTCACGCAGGGGGTTTGCCGGGCGATCCCCGGTTTCTTCGCGATGGCTTCGGCCGAGGTGACGACGCCGCTTGCGATGAGACCTGGCCCGCCTTCGTTCTCGCTCGCGAAGATAAAGACAGTATCGCCTTCTGCGATCTGCTTGCCACCATACATCGTCTTCTGCGCGCTGAAGTGGAACGTCTCCGCTCGCGGATCGCCAACCTCGGCTTTGATCGCGAACATCATGCTCCTCATCTCGCACCATGACTTACGTGGCCGTCGATGGAGCCAGGCCTAACGCCAGAGATCAGCGGCCCGCCGACAGGCGGGTCCGCTGCATCGCACTGTTAGGCCGGTCTCGCGGCGATTATCGCCCCCCGGCCAGACGAAGGAGGACGAAGAGATTCGCGCTAACGCACACCGCGATGAGGATGAATATACCCCAAGTTGACGCCTGCGCCGACTTCAGGGAGGCCTTGTACTGAGCGCTCGTCCTCTCGGAGGCCGCCTGGTTGTATCGGATCACCTCCTCGCTAATCCGCTTGTATTCGGCGAGGTGCTCGCGCTGGAGATCTCGGATCTCGGCGAGCAGCCGCAGAATCTCGTCGGATTGCTCCATGGGCTCTCCCGGGTTCCCCGCCGCCTAACGCCCAAGTTCAGCGGCCCCGCGCAGCGGGGTCGGCTGGATCGCAATGTTAGACGTCGCCACGCCTCTGATGCGCGACCCACGCCGCGACGCCGTCATAGATCCTCGCGATCGGCCAGGGCAGCCTCTCCTGCCTACCGAGCCGTGTCAGGTGGACCCATGCGACGCGCCCCGAGCCATCCTCGACAGAGAACAGCGCATCGTCGCGATCGGGACGACGGGCGATGGCGCAGGGGCAAGCCGTAGAGGCAATGGCCCGGCCCTAACTCGCGCTGGAGCTCCGCCTCGAACGCCTCGACATGGGATGGCTCGTCGAATGGTTGCCAGGGCTCGACCCATTCCACCGCAAGACTCCCGCCGGCTAACGACCCAGATCAGCGGCCCGCCGACAGGCGGGTCCGCTGGATCGCTTCGTGAGACGGCCGGCCCGCCCGCGTCCCCGGCCCGGATGACCGCGACTGATTGAAACGGCCTCACCATGGAGCTTGCCTGCGGTATACATAGATAGCCACTCCGAGCGCGTCCCCGATCTTCAGACCGACCGCCTTTTCCATGCCAGGCAGCCGGTAGCCGGCCGGGCCCTCCGCCGCATGACAGTCGAAGCACGCCGCTCGATTCGCGGATCGGCCGGACATCGATGGACCATCGGCCGAGGGAGGCCTTGTATCGATCGCTCCTGGCGGAGGCTTCCAGCGCCTCCCGGCCGATCGTCTGGAGTTCCCAAGGCTTCGGGAGGCCCTCCGGTGTCGCCCGGCCCGAGATGACGAGGGGCGGACTGATCGCCCTGCGAGTGCTATGCTCACCCGCCTCCTCCCATTCGGGCTCGCTCAAGGGCCGCCTCAAGAGCCCGCGCCCTCCGAGATACAGGCCCACCGCCCAGCCCTGCTTTCGAAGGTCTTCGACCACCGCCTTCTCGTCGGGGGTCTCCGGATCGAATCGATAGACGTGCTGCGGCACCGCCGGGATGCGTGCCATCCCGAAGCCGTCGAGGGTGCGGAACCGCTTCTGGAGGGTGTCATCCAGGGCTTCAACCGGGCTCGTCCCGGACGAGGACACCGCGAGCACCGTGGTCACCAACGCGATTCCGAGGACCGGGATTCGCCGTCGCATTCTGGGCCCCCTTTTCGCACCACGCGATCGATTCTCAGCCGGCTAACGCTAAAGATCAGCGGCCCGCCGCAGGCGGGTCCGCTGCATTGCAATGTTAGGCCGATTTCGGCCTGTATGCGGCCAGTAACCGCCTGATCTCGGGCAGCAATCCGACCGGGACCGTGATGACGGTCTGATCGTCTTGCTCCGCCGCCGCGGCTTCATCGGCGGCGACCCATTCGTCCTCAGTTCGGCTGTCCAGCTCGGCCAGCAATCGCTGAACGCGCTGCTCATCCCAGCCCGGTGGGAATCGTTGCTCGATCATCGCTTACGCCTCCTCTTTCGCCGACGATACGCCTTGAGCGGCTTGCCCGTCAGCGGATAAGCGGTCACCACGAAGACCCCATCTCCGTCCGGATCGGGGACGTAGATGATCCTCAAGTAGCGGCCGGCTGAAGTTTGCCCGGTGCATTGCCTCGACTCGCCCGCAGATGGCCCGTCCTCGCCCGGGCGAGCCAGGATCCATTCGATCTCGGCCTCGGTGACGCCATGGTCGTAGATGTGGGGCTGACCCGTCTCAGGATCGAGGTAGTAGCGGACGTCCACTCGCAGCCTCCCGGGCTCGGATCGACCGGCAACCGCTACCGCTCAGTGTACCAGATCTGTCCCAAGGCATTATGCCCTCGGCGACGGCCGACCTACGGGTTACAACGAGGGCACAACTTCGAGAACGACCCGCTCGGCCGGCCGTGCAGCCGCACCCAGGCGCTCAGGTCGGCTGTGCCGTCTGAGCACACCTTGACGTAGTCTCGCTCAGTGAAGCCGCCGGGACGGGCTGGCGGGACCAGGACGGAAATCGATGGGCAGCCCGCACGGTGCAGGACCACGGATCCCGGCGGATGGGACCGCTCGGTGTTGAGGACGTACCCTGTGGGATGGGCCCCCAACCAGGCGAGATAGGGGCCATCGCCGCTGTTGAACTCAACGGGCATCGTGATGCCTCCCGGTGAGCCGCCTAACGAACAGGTGCAGCGGCCCCGCGCCGCGGGGTCCGCTGCAACGCAATGTTAGGCATCGCCGCCTTCGAAGAAGAGGCCGGCGAAGAGGACGTCGCGATTGTAGAGGCGACAGTCCAGGCCGCCGAAGGACCCCGGTGCCGGCCGGCGATGCTCCCACCAGACGTAAAAGACGTGCTCAGCCTTGCAAGACGCGCAGTGGACGCGGACCCTCGGCACGTAGCCCCCGTCCCGGAAATGGGCGTCGCCGTGGAGGAACCGCCCGTCCCAATGCCCTAGCGGGCCGCCGCAACGCTTGCAGTGCTGCGATGCCAGCTTCGGGCGTACCAGCGCCGCCTTCCGACGGTCGTCTCGGCGCTCGGACCATAGTTCCAGGGCGAACAACGCGGCGCCAGCGACGAACATCGCCGCGTAGTGGGGGACGTGCTGCCAGTCGAATGGTGGCAGGTTAGCCATCGTCTCCCCCGGCACCTAACGCCAAAGATCAGCGGCCCGCCGCAGGCGGGTCCGCTGGATCGCCTCGTTAGGCTAAAGCAGCTTACGGAATTCGTCGATCGTGAGGCCGGCACCCCGCACGATCGTGCCCATCGTGATCGCGTTGATCGGATTGTGGCGAGGGATCGTGACGATGCGCGTGCCGTCGGTCATCACGATGTGTTTGCCCTGGCGCCGGATGTGGAAGCCGGCCTTCTCCAAGGCGCGGACCGCGTCGAGATGATTGACCCCCGGCAGCTTGGGCATGGCTAGATGGCGACCTCGACCTCGCGAGCCTCGGCCTCCGCGGCCAGTTCCGCCGCCACCTCAAGGTACTCGCGGATCGCATCGGCGATATTCTCCAGCGCCTCGGCTTCGGTGGCGCCCTGCGAGCAGCACCCCGGCAGGCCGGGCACGCTGACGCTGTAGCCCTCCTCCGAGCGATAGAGTGCGACCTTGTAGATCATGTGGACCTCCCGACATCAGTCTATCCCGGCGTCGCCGGTCGGGATAGGGCGGTGCAGCCGGTGTCTGATCGACCTGCGCCGCGCGGGGATACCGCACCCGCCGCCTCACGCACCAGATCACCGGACCGGCCCGCCAAGCAAGTGCCATGATAACAGAAAAGCCGACGCGGCGGGCCGGGGCCGCTGCAACGCGAGGTTAGGCCGTCCGCCTATCGACGAGCACGGCCCACGCACACGACGTGATGAGCGAGCCAGCCACTGCGGCCGGCCGCAAGAATGGAGGGCCCCAGCCGCCGAAGCATACCCAGACGGCGATGGACAGGACGGAGCCAGCGACCGCGCCGATAGCCAAGCCAGCGACCGCGGCGATAGCCCGAGGGAGTTGACGGAGCCGGCGAACGGACAACCGGGCCAAGCCGAGCAGCGCGGCTGTGCCGGCGAATGCGAAGAAGACGCTGTTGGTTGCTGCCAAGCGGGCATCTCTCCACATCTCCGCCCGAGTCAGGGGACGCCAATCACCCCCTTCAACCTGGGTCCAGACACCGTCCGAGACGATCGAGTACTCATCGAGAGCCGCCGTGAAGACGAAGGCGACCACGGCGATGGCGAATCCCAAGCCGATGATAGCAACGCTAGCCTTGTGCATGATGCGGCCTAACGATAAGGTTCAGCGGCCCGCCGCAGGTGGGTCCGCTGCAACCGCGGGTTAGGCGTCCGAGGCTGGGCCGAGCGGCCTGGGCACGAAGACCTTGCCCCGGCCATCCGTTGACGTCACCACCAGTATCGCCTCAACTCGTCCGAGTTCACAATCCGGATGGCCGCCCAGAAGTACAGCCCGATAAGAGACATGACCACGAGGATAATCCCGGCCTTGGCCAAAATGCCGCCTCGGTCGAATCGATCGGCGAGATCCGCAAAGCCGATCCCCAAGACGATTTCGACCCAGCCGACCATCGAGATCGCAAGCGGTAATGCCGTCACTGCACCGACCGGGATCAACCAGTGACCGGTGAGTCGCCCTATCGCGTAGAGTACAAGAATAATCAGGGCCGAGACGGCGAACCCGCCGACCACCTTCGTCAATCCCCTGACCCGTGGGTTTGACAGGATCCGCTCCAGCGCGGGCCGCGATCCCGCGGGCAACGGTGCCAACAGGAAGGCGAAAACGCGATCCTCAAATCGCCGCACGGCATCGAGAGTCGCGGCTTGGCTGGCGCGCTTGTTATCAGCTTTACACCTCGCGCAAAGGTAGGGGGCGAAACTCGCGTCCCTGAACGAGAGGGGCCCCCCACACTGGGGGCATACGGATCCCGGCATGGCGCGACTCCAAGCTGATGGTTCGGAACGCTGGGTGAAACTATACCACGGTCGCAGCGCTCCGCGCCGGGAGAAGTCACGATGTCATCAGTGACCTAAGAGAGGACTTCCGCCTAACGCCAAAGATCAGCGGCCCGCGCAGCGGGTCCGCTGCATCGCCCTGTTAGACGGGCCGAACGCCGCGACCGGCCCCGACATCGGATCACTTCAACGACCGACCCGCGAACCCGGACGCGTGGCCGCGAGAGGATGGCCTGATCTTCGCCACGCTTCAGTCGACCGCCGTGACGACGGTCGAGATCACGCGACCGGCGCGAACCAAGGCGACGCCCCAGAGCCGGATCGATTCGCGACGAGGCGGCGCGAAGTACCACAGCTCGTCGCCCGCGCGCCGCTTGGCGAGGAGCCTCCCCCAGTCGTCATTGGCGCAGCCGAAAGGTCGGCCGTCGTGCATGTGCTCGGCGGCGGCTTGTTCGAATGAGACCCGCTCAGTGAGATAAGACGAAGGAAGTTCCATACGCCGTCTAACGCCAAAGATCAGCGGCCCGCCGATAGGCGGGACCGCTGCATCGCAATGTTAGGCCGAGCCCTCGCCCGGCGTCGGCGCCGCCCCCAGTTGCCGGAGCGTGTCGAGCATGTCCACGTACGGAGCCATCCGCACGACCTGACCGCCGCGGACGGTGAACATCACGCACTCCGGGAGCCGCACCGCCCGGCCCGATGGCGGCAAGGGCGTCCCGTCCGGCAGGACAACGGCGCCGTGTGGGTGCCCTCGCGGATCACCTCGGCGGCGGCGAGCGGCCCGTGCGCGAAGGCGGAGGCCACGGTGACCCGCAGGTCGGGGATCGCCCGGAGCGTGACCGAGACGGCGGCCACGACCGCGTCGATGCCCGCGAGGGTCGTCGGCCCGCCGCCGACGTGCAGGACGACGTCCGGGTGGAGCAGGTCCCGAAAGGCGTCGAGGTCATGCGCCGCGAATGCGGCGAAGACCCGGCGGACCACGGAGAGTGTCTGGTCGGATTCGATCATAGCACCCCGCCAATCGACGTCGGGTCGACGGGCCGAACGCTCAAGATCAGCGGCCCGCCGACAGGTGTGTCCGCTGCATCGCCTCGTTAGTACTACTTTGTCAACTACGCCGGAATGCGTTCGGGCACGGTCATGAACTCTCGCGAGAGCAACTCCTTGGCCGCCTCAAGGCGAAGCCAATCGGTGATCTGCCGATGCACCTCCGGCAGTGACATCCGACGTCGATCCGGACGTGGGGAAAAAGGGCGCCGGGGCCGGCCCGAGCGGGCTCGCTCCTGTCGTTGCTGCCACTCCTGCCACACCAGGAAGCTGTACGCCAACATCACGGTCACCGCATGGCGGTGGAAGCCCGGCCACAGTCGGCCTTGATACTGGTCCCAGCCCAGCAGCCCCTTGGCCTCCTCATGATACTGCTCCACCCAGTGCCGCCGATGGGCGTATTCCACCAGCCGTTCCAACGGCCTGTCCTCCCCGAAGTTGCTCCAGTAGTACCGTCGCTTGCCATCGGAGGAATCCTCGCCGATCAGCCAGCCCGCTCGCCTTGGCCCCGACGCGTCCACCCGCCAGGCGCGGAGGGCGACGAACTGGCCGCGCATCCAGCCCCGACTCCCTTCCCGCCACGTCACCGAGCGCCACGATCGCGCCGGCTGAGCCCCGATCAGCTCGTCGGCCCGTTGGTTGCGACGGTCCGCATCCTGGGCCCAAGACTTGGGCAGATAGAGCCGGGTGGCGACCGGCCAAGCGACCGTCCGTTCGGCGTAGTGGCAATTGACGGTGACCTGACAGTTGCCGGTCTTGCCCAGGGTGCCGGAGTATTGCCGTGCGACGCCGACGGAGCAGCGGCCCTGCTTGGCGAACCCGGTATCGTCGAAGATCAACACGCCGTCCCCCTCGCTGGGGAGTCGGAGCATCGTCTCGACCCGCTGGCGGTTGAGGTCGTCTTCGTCCCAGTCGATGGTGGTCATCAGCCCCTGGAGTCGCTGCTCGGAGGTGTCAGGGACGATCTGGGCGATGGTATCGCAGTTCTTGTTCGGATGCTCGGTGAGCAACCCCGACAGGTAGCGTTCGAGGGTCTGACGGCCCTCGCTCCGCTGGAAATGCACGCGGAACGGTAGGAGGAACTCAGCCAATTCGGGCAGCGGAGTCCTGGGGACTTGAGGGATTCGCTTGGTTCTCATGCCCTTTCTACGTTCTCTACAAACAAAGGTTCAGTTGACAAAGTAGTATTAGGCGTAGTCCAGGCCTCGCGATCAGATATCGGACGCATTATCCCACCAAGTCTCCCTCGATGCATAGCCTCTCATGTAGTAAGCGCGCGGGACCTCCTCGGAAGTTCGCGGAAATGTCCGCTTGGCTCTGTCATAGCCCGTGATGCTTGCAACCTCCAGCAAGTTGGAGAAATCTTCCTCGGATCTCGTCTCGAACCAGCGAAGTGCCGACTCAAGCCGCGATGTGAACCCCCCGGCCTGCCAGTCGGGCAAGTCCGGCAACTCGATCTGATCGACGCCCAAGGTCTTCGACAACCTCTCAAGCTCTCCCTTGGCGAAGCGAGCGAAGTCGTCCGGCTCGATCTGGTCGATGTCCCATATCTCTGACAACTCAATCTTGATGTGCGGTTTCTTCAGGCGACGCACGACGCTGGCGAAGCGGTCCCATGTGGGCTCGAACTCGGGGAAAGTCGTCGCGAGGATCTCATGATGCTCCCCGAGTAGCCGCTTCGCATCACCCATCTCGGCGGCGAGCGAGGGGATCTCCACGGGCCCCTCTTCGCCGGGTACTTCGAGCCTTACCAGATGCGAGCTGTCGAACAGGGAGATCCAATAGACCGGCACGGCCAGCGGAGCGTTCGCGAGGAGTACACTTTTCTTGTCTTGTCCGATGTTGCCGATGCACGGGCCGGGGACATCAGTAGCGATTAGGTATGCTTCGTTCGACATCTGTCTTCGCCGGCTAACGACCAAGTTCAGCGGACCCGCGCAGCGGGGTCCGCTGCAACGCCTTGTTAGCCGATCCGCCGCGCGACCGCCTCGGCATCGGGCCGCCACGGCCGGCGAGATCGGTCGGCGCGACCGCGAGCCGACGCCATCAGCATGCCGCGCGATGGCCTCGGCGGCAAGGGCGATGGACCGCCAGCCGACGACACCGGGCCGCGGTGCGACGGCCGACGACGACGGGCGGACGTGGCTTGCACCCGATCGGCACCGGAGCCGTCTAACGCCAGAGATCAGCGGCCCGCGAAGGGGGTCCGCTGCATCGCCTCGTTAGACGGGTCGGCCGCCTCGGTACGATCTCGGCAACCGCACGGCTATCCGCTCAGCCGCCACATGATACACCGAATCGGACTCTTGCGCAAATGATCCCCGAAGAGATGCTGATCGATCCAGTTCGCCGGGGAGTAGAACGTCGCGAGCCAGTAATGCCGAGTGAGATCCTCGGATGCAGCGGCCTCCTGCAACGGGACATACAGGAAGCCCGGCAGGCCGACGGTGCTCGCCTCCTCCATGCCCCTCCGCGAGAGGCGATGGTAGGTGCCCCCATAGGCCAACGCCAGCGACAAGCCGGCGATCACGACGATCAGGGTCCGCAAGCGGTATTGGAAGCACGGACGCAAATGCTCGCCTCCCTGGCGCCGAACGACCCAGATCAGCGGCCCGCGAAGCGGGTCCGCTGCATCGCCTCGTTAGACGGTCCGCCCGCCTCGGTACGATCTCGGCGACCGCACGGCTATCCGCTCAGCCTCCACATGATACACCGAATCGGACTCTTGCGCAAATGATCTCCGAAGAGATGCTGATCAATCCAGTTCGCCGGGGAGTAGAACGTCGCGAGCCAGTAATGCCGAGTGAGATCCTCGGATGCAGCGGCCTCCTGCAACGAGACATACAGGAAGCCCGGCAGGCCGACGGTGCTCGCCTCCTCCATGCCCCTTCGCGAGAGGCGATGGTAGGTGCCCCCATAGGCCAACGCCAGCGACAAGCCGGCGATCACGACGATCAGGGTCCGCAAGCGGTATTGGAAGCGCGGATGCAAATGCTCGCCTCCCCACCGCCTAACGCCAGAGATCAGCGGCCCGCCGCTGGCGGGTCCGCTGCATTGCATCGTTAGCCCTCGATTAACCCCGGAAACCGCTCGATGTATCTCGGCTCGCCGCGGGGTACGACCTCCGCGCCCGAACCGCGGATGAGCACAGGCTCGCCCTTGGAAGTAGCCATCGAGAGCGAGATTGGGCCCGTGACCGCCAAGGGCAACGGGATGAGATTATCCCATGACGCCCCGCCGGCCGATAGGGCACCGCCGGCTAACGCGCGAGGCAAATCCGAGGGAAAGGACTCGATGGCCGCCTCGGAGATGACGAGGTCGATGTCCTGCACCCAACCGGAGCCGGGATCGATGCCGGGCCGCCCCTCCGAGCGATGGACGTAGGCGGCGTCCAGTTGGAGGACGGCATCGCCGCCGGCCAGCTCGACACCGGCGAGGTTCGAGTCATGGATCTCGAGGGCGCTGTTCATCGAGACTCCCCCGCCGGCTAACGCTAAAGATCAGCGGCCCGCCGCAGGCGGGTCCGTTGCATCGCAATGTTAGACGGTCCGCGAGCCCCGAATCACGGCGCTGAACACCGCCTGCGCGGCCTCGAGCCCGAGCCGGTGCCGGTGCGGTCGGGGCCGGCGTGGGCCGACGACACCAGGATGCCGCGCGCCGGTCGCCTCAACAAGGGGCAGGCCAGACCGGACGCCCTCGACGCCACCCGCGCGCCCAAGCTGCGCCTAATCGTTCGAAACCGGTCTGATCGTGCGACCAGGCGACCGCTCGTTCCTCGGTCCACAGACCCGCGGCATGACAGCTCGCCAACGACATGCCCAGACTCCGGACGTCGGGAAAGCGCCGGGTCGGATCCTTCTCGAGGCAGCGCAGGACGATCGCTTGCAGGTCGGCCGGCACATCAGCGCGGAGTTGATGCAGCGCAGCCGGCGGATCGCAACGGTGGGCGATTAACGTCTGAAGGACCGTCGGCCGGACGAAGGGCGGCTGGCCCGTCAGCAGGAAATAGGCTAGCGCGCCAGGCCGTAGATGTCGCTTCGGGCGTCCGGGCGATCGATGCCGTCGCATTGTTCCGGGGACATATACGCAGGGGTTCCGGTGATCGCACCGTCCTGGGAAAGGTGGGCCGCGCCCTCGCCTGCGCCATGCAACAAAACCAGGCCGAAGTCCAGGAGCTTGGCCACGTCCGGCACGGCACCTCGTTCACAGAGGATGATGTTGCTCGGCTTGATGTCGCGGTGGATCAGGCCGACGGCATGCGCCTCGTGCAGCGCGCCGCAGACCTGGCGGACGAGGTGGATGGCACGCTCCGGCGGCAGCGGGCCATGTCGCCGGACCAATTCCTCGAGGTTCAGGCCGGGCAGGTATTCCATCGCATAGTAGAAGGTGCCATCCTCGGCATGTCCGTAATCGAAGATCTGCACGGTATTCGGGTGTGTCAGCGTCGCCGTGGCCTGCACTTCGCGCTCGAATCGCCGCAAGCAGTTGGCATCGCCGGCCCGTTCCGCCCGGATCAGTTTGATGGCACACGGGCGGCGCAGCAGGACATGTTCAGCGAGATACACCTCTCCCATGCCGCCCGTGCCGAGCCGTCGCTCAAGCCGGTACGGCCCGAGCTTACGAGCCTCAACGACCTCGTGACGGAGCAGGCTGATCTTATGGGAGCCGTAGACTGCTACGGCGGCGCCGAGAATCAACCAGAACCCCAACCAGAGCAGGAACGCGGTCAGCGCGCGGCCGTCGAGCGCCTCGTCGGTGACACCGGCGGCAAGGCAGATCACGACCGGGGTCGAGGCCAGGACGGCGACGACTCGAACGCAGCGGCGGAAGGTGTTGGGGACGAATACCCCATAGATGACGACCAGGGAGAACCATTCCAAGCCCACGGCCTCGGCCAAGACCGTAATCCCATAGCCGTCCGGGCTGGCGAAACGCTGCAAGGCGCCGCCCCGGATGATGGAATAAGTAAACCACGCTTTCACGAGGGCCAGCAAGCCGAAGCTGGTCAACTCGACACATCGGAGCTGGAGCATGGACAACGGCCGCCGGCTCCATAGGACGGCCGCCAGCAGGGTCCAGACCGCCAGCAGGAGCCAGGCGATGCCATAAGGCACCGGCGGCGCGAGCGACGGGGCGTCACGAGTCCCGACGACATGCAGCAAGAAGAACGGGACAGCTACGAGGGCGACCACTGCGGCTAAGATCACGTTGATCAGTAGCAGGTGCTGGCGCAACAGGGTGTGAGTCTCTTCGCCGAACCCCCGTCGCTCGGGCCGGGGTACGACGGCTTTGTGGATGCGCGCCGCCTGGGTCTCGCCGGAGCCACTGCCGGCGTGGTGGTCGGCAGTCGGCTCGTCCGCACCTCGCAGTTCAGGGTCCCAGGGTACGGGATGCATGGCTCACGGATCGACGAAAAGAGATAGCTCCTGCCGATCGTCTCACACCCAACCTCAGCGGGCGGGCGCCCAGCAACGACCTCAATTCTACCGGAGATGCCGATCTCGACGCTCCACCAGTATCCCAGGCGCCATCGCATCAGGTGGCGTACCAGCGTCGCGGGCGAGCGTCGTCCTGCCCCCACATACCGGGCTGTCTAACGACCCAGATCAGCGGCCCGCCGACAGGCGGGTCCGCTGCATCGCCATGTTAGCCGATTAGGGCGATGGAGTCAGAGACCGGCTAAGACCGAACGTTGTCACGAGCGCGATAGCAAGGAAGAAGAGAGCCAGCGCGAGACTGACGGTCAGCAAGCTGATGCTGACGCGGAGGGCCTCGCGCCCCTTGAGGACCTGCGACCCCTGGCGCAACCCGGGGAGCCGGCTGCCCAGGACAAGCCGGCGCCGTAAGACCGCACGGAGCGCGACTCCGGAGGCGACGAAGAGGCCGGACGATATGGCCCACATGCCGGCGACGCAGACCACGGCTTGGGCACGCATCATCCGTGTGCCTCCGCGTCGTGAAACGAACGGCTAACGCCATAGATCAGCGGCCCGCGGAGCGGGTCCGCTGCATCGCCTCGTTAGCTGGCCTGCTGGACGCCGAGCAGTCTGACCTCGAAATTCAGGACCGCGTTGGCCGGCACCCCGGGGACCACCCGATCACGATAACCCAGGTGCGGGCTGACCCGCAACTTGCGGACACCACCGACGCGCATGCCGATGACGCCGCGCTCCAAACCGGCGATGAGCCGCCGCTGGCCGATACGGAGGGTCTCCGACCCGCTGCCGAACTCGTCGCCCCGGTTGAGCCAGCCGCGCCATTCGATGGTGACGAGGTCGCCGGGTTCGGCGAGGGCACCAACGCCGATGGCGAGCTCCTCGATCTTCAGGCCATTGGGAACACGCATCGCTGACGCCGGCTAACGAGAAGTCGGCTTCTGAACAGGCGTATTGTATCACGCCCAACTTTCCGTATAATTACGACCACTTCCGCGATGATGCCCGGTTTTCGGCCGAATGACAACAGCCGTCCCGGATTTAGGTGGAATCCCGCCGGGGAATTGCCGAGATGCCCAGGCTGCTCGATCAGGTGCGCGACGCGACCAGGCGATTGCATTATAGCATCCGCACCGAGGAGGCCTATGTCTCCTGGATCAGGCGGTTCATCCTCTTCCACGGCAAGCGGCATCCGCTGGAGATGGGCGAGCCCGAGGTGGTCGCCTTCCTGACCCATCTGGCCGTGCGGCGCGACGTGGCGGCCTCCACCCAGAACCAGGCCCTCAGTGCGCTGCTCTTCCTCTACAAGGTCGTCCTCCGGAGGCCGCTGGCCGCACTCGATGATGGTGTCGTGCGGGCCAGGGCACCCCAGCGCCTCCCGACCGTCTTCAGCCGCGAGGAGTCGCGGGCCGTCCTGGCCCAGCTCGAGGGCATTTCCTGGCTCGCCGCCAGCCTGATGTACGGTTCCGGGCTCCGGCTGATGGAGTGCCTGCGGCTCCGCGTCAAGGACATCGACTTCGACCAGGCCCGGATCATCGTGCGCGACGGCAAGGGCCGGAAGGACCGAGCCACCCTCCTGCCGGCCGCGACCGTCGGACCGCTCCGCCGCCAGATCGAGCACGTGCTCGCGGTCCACGAATCCGACCTCCGCGCCGGCTTCGGCCGGGTGCACCTCCCCTTCGCCCTGGCCGTCAAGTACCCCGAGGCCGACCGACAGCCCGGCTGGCAGTACCTCTTCCCGTCGGGCCGTCGGGCCGTGGACCCGCGGACGGGGATCGTCCGCCGGCACCACCTCGCCGAGTCCGCCGTGCAGAAGGCCGTCAAGCGGGCGATCTGGGGCGCCGGCGTCGTCAAGGCCGCCAGTTGTCATACGTTCCGCCACAGCTTCGCGACCCATCTGCTCGAAGCCGGCCACGATATCCGGACCATCCAGGAGCTCCTGGGCCACCAGGACGTCCGCACCACGATGGTCTACACCCACGTCCTGAAGGCCGGCCCGCTCGGCGTCCGCAGCCCGCTCGACGTCAGTTAGAGCGACTGACGGATGGATCGCGCACACCGCGCCGGGAGGGCCGGCATTGGGTGCGCCACCCAGGAGGGCCCGCGGGCGGGGGCCAACGGCGACATCATTGATTGTTGATAAAATTAATGAACTAGATAAACTCATATGTTCGAAGTACCCGACCTGGCGTCGGTGTCACCTCCATTCTCCGGTCCGTTTCGGGCCGGGATCGGGAGCCGGAGGACGCGGGACGGGACCGATCCGGGTCGGGAGTCGACGGTCCGGCTCGGTCCGGCCCGGCCCGGGGGCCTTCGCCTCGCCCCGTCGGCTCGGCCGGCCGGCTCCGCCGCGGGCCCGAGCGGGGCCGGTCCGGACCACCGGTTCCATCGCGGTCGCAACCGGCCGACGACGGCGCGCCGCGCACGATCGCCGAGTTCCCCTCGTCGCCGGCGCGATCGACCGGTCATAATCCCTCACGCGGCCGAGCCGCAACCCTCGGCTTCGCGACCGGATTTCACGCAGAGACGCAGAGGGCCGCAGAGACGCAGAGAAGACAACCGGTCAAGATGCCTCGCAAATCCGTCTCGTTCTCCTTGGCGTCTCTGCGGGACTTGGCGTCTCTGCGTGAAACGCTTCATCCCATGAGATGCGCGCACGGCGCAGGGATCCTACGGTGGAAGACTCGACAATCCCCCCCAGACCAGCGTGGAAAATTCCTCCCGCATATTCCATTCTTCGCAAACCGCGGCTACAATAATATGCAACGGCCCGCAATGGGGCGGGCCGCTCCGAAGCGACGAAGCCCGGCACCGAAGAGAGGACACCCGCCGATGACCGCCACCACGATCGCCCCGGATCGCGCCGAGATCAGTCGCCAGAACGGGCGTAAGAGCCGGGGCGGGGGGCCTAAGACCCCGGAGGGGAAGGCCCGATCGCGGATGAACGCTATGAAGCACGGCATGACTGCATCGATGCAGGTGTTGCCGGGTGAGGACCTGGACGCGTTCCGGCGCCGGGTCGCGGATTTCATCGCCGCCGCCCAGCCCCGAAACGCCATCGAGCTGGCCGTCACGGAGCAGGCGGCGCTGGCCACCTGGAAAATCGCCAGGGGCGAGCGCTCGGCGGCCGCCAGGGTCAGGACGGCCCTTCGAACCGCCGAGGCCGCCGCGGGCCTCGGCAACCACGACGAGATCGCCGCCCTGGGCCAATGGCTGCTGGCCCCCGACCTGCGGGCCAAGCAGGAAGCCGGCAAGTCGTTGTTCCCCTTCTTGACGAAGGACCGGCACGACCCCTTCGGCCGCGGCCGGGGCGAGCCCCGGCACATCGTGCTGCGGCTGGAGGCCAGTGCCGCCGGCTGCCAGTGGCTGATCGACCGGTGGGCCAAGCTCCGGGTGTGGCTCGACCAGGGCGCCGACTGGCGGACCAACGAGCTGATCGCGGCCCTGCAACTGCGCGGCCAGCGGCCGTTGGGGAAGGATGCCATCGAGTGGCAAGACCTGGTCGAGCCGATCCTGCCCACCGAGAACCCGGAGGCGATCGCCGAGGCGCGGCGTCGGATGCTCTCGCAGTTCGCCGCCGGCCTGCCCGACGACCCGGCCGGCCAGCGGGCGGCGCTCTGGCGGCTGGTGGACGAGGAGACGGAGCGGCTGCTCCGGCGCCAGGCCGGGCACCAGCGGCGCGAGGCGGCCGACCTGGCCGAGCTGGCCGACCGGCTGGCGGTGGACACCTCGCCGGAAGGGGAGCTGATGCGGCGGTACCAGCTCGATAACGATCGCAAGCTGGACCGTGCGATCAACAACCTGGTGAAGCTCCGGCGCGCGGGCGTCGGCGTCGCTGGCGATCCGGCGGCCGAGGGCCCTCCGGAAAGGATGGACGAGGAGCCTGCGGGATCGGCTGGTCGGGTGCTCGGTGAGCACCGAGGCGCCGGCCTCGGCCTGCTGCCGGTGCTCGGTGAGCACCCTACGACCGCTCGGTCGTCGGCGCCTGGTACACCCAGAGAGCCCGAGCCGGAGCCGTTGGGGACGGTCGAACCCGAGAGCGGTCCGGCGGACGGCCCGGAGGACGAGGCCGACGCCGAGGTCCAGCCGAACCCGATTTTCGATTTTGGATTGGGGATTTTGGATTCCTCTTTACCAATCCGAAATCCAGAATCGCCAATCCCAAATCCCAACGTGGCCGTCGCGGCGGGCGAGCCGCCTCCGGCCGGGATCGCCGCGCCGGCCCGAGCCGCCGCCGAACCGGAGAGCCATCCCGTTCCGCAAAACGAACGGCCATGCCCCCCCGGGGGCACCCGACCCCATGAGAATGGATGGGCGCATGGATTCTCCTCTCCGGCTCCATTCTCGGAGGAACCCGGCCCGGCCGTGGTCCGTGGTGGAGGCGCCGAGGGGAACTCGCAAGACGAGCCCGGCCCGCCGGCTCATGGCGATGAAACCCCGCGAAACGAAGCCGACCCCGCGACCGACGGCGATCCGATCGTGCGAAACGAACCCTGCGCGCCGGTCGGCGGCGATCCGATCGCGCCCAACGAACCGACCGGGTCGAGGCGGATCGCCGATTGGAGTGTCCCGGCCCTGGTCTGCGGCCTGGTGATCCTGCTGGCCGCCGGACTGTCCGCGGCGCCGGCGGGCTCGGTCGCCGGACCGGGCGGTCGGCCGGACCGCCCCCGCGGCGGGCGATCCGGCCCGGCCGCGGCGAAGATCCGGGATCGCGGCCTCCACGGCTTGGACCTTCATCGCGAAAGCACGAAAGGACGAAAACACGAAATGGAAAGGACGAGGGGGCCCGAGCCCGGACCGAACCCGATCGACTGTCCCGGTCTTTTTCGTGCTTTCGTCCTTTCGTGCTTTCGTGATCTCGTCCGCGACGACGGCGACGGGCCTCGTGTGCCGTCCGGATCTCCATTCACGCCGGTCCCGGAACTCATCGGCCGGGGCCTCCATGCGCCGCCGATCGGCCCCGTCATCCGCCGTTCGGGCCCCGCTCGCCGACCACCCGAGAAGGTCCCCGGCGCGGCCATCTCGGCGGCGCGCCGCGGCGTGCCGGCCGGTGGTCAGGAGACCGGGGTGGAAGGCCCGGCCGAATTGGGTGTCATTCGTGCCGGGGGCGCGAGCCGGCGAGGCCAACGCAGGGACGCGACCGCACCCGGACCTCGGGATCCGCTGGCGACGAGTGCAGTGTGGCTGTTATGCTCAACGGATTCACGGGCATTCCAACCGAGGAGCCAGGTCCGATGAATCAGTGGGGCGCGGGGATTCGTTGTCTGGCGCCGATCCTGCTGCTGGCCGTCGGCTTCACGGTTCAGGTGTTGGCCCGGCAAGAGGGTGCTCCCCGGCCTTCGCCGGCGATCTCGTCGAAGAGCGACCAGGTTGATTCATTCGTCGATCGCTATTGCGTCGATTGTCACAGCAGCGACGAGAAGACGGCGGGGCTCGCGCTCGACGCCATCGCCTCGGAAGACGTGGAGCGGCACCCGGACGTCTGGGAGAAGGTCGTCCGCAAGCTGGTCGCGCGCCAGATGCCCCCGCCACGTCGCACGAAGCCGGCGGAGCGCGAGTACGACGAGGTCGTGTCCACCATCGCGGGGGCACTCGACCGCGCGGCCGCCGCGCATCCGGACCCGGGCCGGACCGACACCTTCCGCCGGCTGAACCGGACCGAGTATCAGAACGCCATCCGCGACCTGCTGGCGCTGGACATCGATGCCGCGACATTGCTGCCGGGCGACGAGTCCAGCCGGGGGTTCGATAACGTGACGGTGGGCGACCTCTCGCCGACGCTGCTGGATCGCTACATCGGCGCGGCGCAGAAGATCAGCCGGCTGGCCGTCGGCCGGCCGTCGCGTTCGCCCGGCGGCGATACGATCCGCATCCGGCCGGACCTCACCCAGGAGGAGCACGTCGAGGGCCTGCCGATCGGCACGCGCGGCGGTGCGTCGATACCGTACAACTTCCCGCAGGACGGCGAATACGACGTCCAGGTCCGGCTCGCGCGCGACCGCAACGAGCACGTCGAAGGTCTGAGCGAGCCTCACGAGCTGGAGGTCCTGCTGGATCGCGAGCGAATGGCGCTCTTCACCGTGATGCCGCCGACCTCGGAGCGGGAGCATCAGACCGCCGATGAGCGCCTGAAGGCACGGATCCGAGTGGCGGCCGGACCGCACGCGCTGGGCGTGACCTTCCTGAAGAATCCCTCCTCGCTGCTGGAAACCGGGCGTCAGCCGTACCAGGCGCATTTCAACATGCACCGGCACCCCCGGATCTCGCCGGCGGTCTACCAGGTGTCGATCACCGGTCCCTATCAAGGCGAGGGGCCCGGCGACACCCCTAGCCGCCGTCGGCTCTTCGTCTGCACGCCGCAGGAGCCCGGCGATGCGGAGACCTGTGCCAGGCGCATCCTCTCCACCGTGATGCGCCGGGCCTATCGTCGGCCGGTCGATGACGCGGACCTCCGCAAGCCGATGGAGCTGTACCGGAAGGCGCGGGCGGAGGGCGACTTCGATGCCGGGATCGAGATGGCCCTGAGCGCCGTGCTGGTGAATCCGCGGTTCCTGTTCCGCGTCGAGGCCGATCCACCGGGAGTCGCGCCGAGATCGGCCTACCGGGTGCCCGACGTCCAGCTCGCGTCCCGCCTGTCGTTCTTCCTCTGGAGCAGCATCCCGGACGACGAGCTGCTCGACCTGGGAATCCGCGGCGAGCTGAGCCAGCCCGCGGTGCTCGAACGACAGGTCCGCCGCATGCTGGCCGACCGCCGCTCGCAAAGCCTGGTGACGAACTTCGCGGCCCAGTGGCTCCGTCTGCGCAACCTCGAATCCATCACGCCGGACCTGCGCCTGTTCCCCGACTTCGATGACAACCTGCGTCAGGCCTTCCGCCGCGAGACCGAGCTCCTGTTCGAGAACGTCCTGCGCGAGGACCGCAGCGTACTCGATCTGCTCGAGTCGGATCACACCTACCTGAACGAACGGTTGGCCCGTCATTACGGCATCTCGCACGTTTACGGCAGCCGTTTCCGCCCTGTCGTGGTCGGTGACGAGAGCGTGCGGGGCGGCCTGCTTCGACACGGGAGCATCCTGACCGTGACCTCGTACGCGACCCGTACCTCGCCCGTGATCCGGGGCAAGTGGATCCTCGAGAACATCCTGGGCACTCCGCCGCCTCCTCCCCTGGCGAACGTCCCGGCGCTCAAGGACAACACGGTCTCGTCGTCGCTCTCGGTGCGCGAGCGGCTGGCCGAGCACCGCCGCGATGCCGCTTGCGCCGGCTGTCACAGGCTGATGGATCCCGTCGGCTTCGCGCTCGAGAATTTCGATGCGGTCGGCCGATGGCGGAGCGTCGAGGAAGGCCGGCCGGTCAACGTGTCCGGCGGCCTCCCCGACGGCAATACATTCGAAGGGGTGACCGGCCTCGAAAAGGCGCTGCTGAAAGCGCCCGGAGCTGTTCGTCGGTACGATGGTGGAGAAGCTCATGACGTTCGCCCTGGGCCGGGGAGTCGAGTCCAGCGACGCCACGGCCGTCCGCAAGATCGTCCGGGACGCCCGCGCGAAAGGTTATCGGTTCTCGACGCTGATCGTGGGGATCGCGGCCAGCACGCCATTCCAGATGAGGAGGTCCCAATGATCGTCTCGAAGAAAGCCTTGCCGCGCCGGACGTTCCTCCGGGGTCTGGGGACGACGCTGGCTCTGCCGCTCCTGGATGCGATGGTACCGCCGATGACCGCCCTGGCCGCCACGCCGGCCTCCGCGGCCCGCCTTCGCCGGCTGGGGTTCGTCTACATTCCGATGGGCTGCGACATCACCCGCTGGACGCCCCCGGGCGCGGGCACGCTCGACGACCTATCGCCGATCCTCAGCCCACTCGCGCCGGTCAAGTCGCACGTGACGTCCATCAGCAACCTGGAACTGCGCAACGCCTACCCCGGTACGCACGCGACCTCCAACGCCGCCTTCCTGAGCGCGGCTCGGGCGAAGCTGACCGAGAGCACGGACTACTATCTGGGCACGACCGTGGACCAGATCGCGGCCAAGCAGATCGGGCAGGAGACGCAACTGCCGTCGCTCGAGCTGTCGATGGACTTGCTCTCGATCGTCGGCCAGTGCGACAACGGCTACGCCTGCGTCTATCAGAACAATCTCTCGTGGTCGTCGCCGACGACACCGCTTCCGTCCGAGGCCCATCCGCGCATCGTCTTCGAGCGCCTGTTCGGGGAAGGGGGGAGCGCCGCCGACCGCCGCGTTGCACTCAAGCAACGGGCTAGCCTACTCGACTCGGTCACCGAGGAAATCGCCCGCCTGGAGAACCAGCTCGGTCCGGCGGATCGCGCCCGCGTGGGTCAGTACCTGGAGACGGTACGCGAAGTCGAGCGCCGCATCCAGAAGGCCGAGGCCGAGGCCAAGGACAACGCCCTCCCGGACCTCGACCGGCCCGTGGGCGTTCCCGCCTCCTATGCGGACCACGCCCGGCTGATGTTTGACCTCCAGATCCTGGCGCTGCAAGGTGACGTCACCCGGGTCATCACGTTCCAGCTTGCCCGCGAGACCAGCACGCGGACCTACCCGGAGATCGGAGTCCCCGACCCGCACCATCCGCTCACGCACCATGGGAACGACCCCGCCAAGATCGCGCGGATGGCCAGGATCAACCAGTTCCACGTGTCGCTCTTCGCCGAGTTCCTCGCCAAGCTGAAGGCGACGCCGGAGGGTGACGGCTCGCTCCTCGATCACTCGCTGTATCTCTACGGCAGCGGCATGGGCAACCCCAACCTCCACGACCACCGGAACCTGCCGATCCTCGTAGCCGGCGGCGCGGCCGGCAAGATGAGGGGCGGGCGACACATTCGCTATGCCGAGCCGACGCCGCTCGCCAACCTCCACCTGACCCTGCTGGACAAGGTGGGCGTCCACCTGAATTCCTTCGCCGACAGCCGCGGTCAGGTCAACGAGTTGTTCGAGCCGCTTTCGATATGACGGGTCCGGGAGTCGATCGCGATGGATTCGAAATGGACGGGCATCGCCTCGCGGATTCTGCTCCTTCTCGCCATCGGCCCGATCGCCCGCGCGGCCGAGGCACCGCTGGCGGACGCGGCGGAGCGGTCCGATCGGGCGGCCGTCCGCGCGCTGCTCGAGTGTCGCATCGACGTGAACCAGGCGCAGGTCGACGGGATGACGGGCCTACACTGGGCGGCCTATCGCGACGACCTGGAGATGGCGAAGCTCCTGGTGGACTCCAAGGCCAACGCCAAGTCCGAGAACCGATACGGCGTGACACCCCTCTCGCTGGCCTGCACGAATGGGAACGCGGCCATGGTCGAGCTGCTGCTCGACGCGGGCGCCGACCCCCACACAAAGCTGCGCGGCAATGAGACGGTCCTGATGACTGCGGCGCGCACCGGGAGGGTCGGGCCCGTGAAGGCGCTCCTGTCCCGGGGGGCGGACGTCAACACCAAGGAGTGGCATGGACAGACGGCGCTGATGTGGGCGGCGGCCGAGGGTCATGCGGAGGTCGTCGAGGCGCTCGTCCGGGCGGGGGCCGATTTCCGCACGTCGTTGCCGTCGGGGTTTACGGCCCTGTTCTTCGCCGTGCGCGAAGGGCGGACAGATGTCGTCCGGGTCCTGCTGAAGGCGGGGGCCGATGTCAACGAGGCCATGGCGCCCAAGAAAAGACCGTCCGGCAAGGCCCCTCGCCGAGGCACGACTCCGTTGATCCTCGCCGTCGAGAATGGCCATTTCGAGCTGGCGGTCACCCTGCTGGAAGCCGGCGCCGATCCGAACGACCAGCGATCGGGCTTCACCGCGCTCCACACATTGACCTGGGTCCGCAAACCGAACCGAGGCGACGGCGACGACGGCGACCCCGCCCCGATCGGCTCAGGGAGCCTGAGCAGCCTTCAGCTCGTCGAGAAGCTGGTGGAACACGGGGCGGACGTCAACGCGCGGCTCAGGCGAGGCGCGTCGGGACGAGGCGTCTTGAGCAGGGTCGGCGCCACCCCCTTCCTCCTGGCCGCAATGACCGCCGACGTCCCGCTGATGCGCGCACTCCTCCGCCACGGAGCCGATCCGAAACTGTCGAACGCCCACCATTGCACACCCTTGATGGCCGCGGCCGGCGTGGGATGCCTGGCCCCGGGTGAGGAAGCCGGGACCGAGCCCGAGGCCCTCGAGGCCGTGGCGCTGGCGATCGAGCTCGGCAACGACGTCAACGCCGTCAACGACAACGGCGAGACCGCCATGCACGGCGCGGCGTACAAGAACTTCCCGAAGGTCGTGCAGCTCCTCGCCGACAGGGGAGCGAAGGTCGAGGTCTGGAACCGCAAGAACAAGTATGGCTGGACTCCGCTGTCGATCGCGGAGGGCCACCGGGTCGGCAACTTCAAGCCGTCGCCCGAGACCATCGCCGCCCTCCGGCGCATGATGGGCGCCGCGGTGGTCCCGCCGCCGAGCGCGGAGCGCGAGGGTGTTGCATCGGATGGAGAGGGCGGGCCTCGCGGCGATCGCCGGCCTCGAGCGGCGGCCGGCTCCCGCCGATCGCCGGCCTCGACCGATGGGCGGCGCCCACCCGGCGCGGGTGACTCGCCGCGGGCTGGCCTCGATCCGGGCGAGCCGCCGATGATAAGATCTCAGGATACGGTGCGCGAGGCCCGCCGGAAGGTCCGACACGACTTCATCGGGAGCATCGGGATGAGCTGGCGACGAGCTCCGGGCGAGCCGGTCGATCGAGCGTCGCCGCCGGCCGATTCGACGGGCGCGGACGCGCCGAGGGGCCGGCCCAGATGCGCCTTGCCCGGCCTGTTGCTGGTGCTCGGGCTGGTGCTGGCCGCCTACCGGGTCCGGAGCGATCGCATCCGGTCGCCCGAACGCGGGTCGGCGGGCGGCACGACCCCGACAGAATTGGCCGCCCCGATCGACCCGCCGCATGACCTGGCGCCCGTCCGCGCCAACCCGACCGTCCCCGTCCCGCGGAGCCCGTTCAAGTTCAACGAGATCGCCCGCGAGGCCGGCATCACCTTCGTGCACACCTCGGGGACGACCGAGGCCAAGCAGTTCCCGACCGCATCGGTCTCCGGTGTCGCGATGTTCGACGCCGATCACGACGGCAAGCTCGACCTCTACTTCGCCACGGCGACCCGATTGCCCGTCGGGACCGCCCGCTCCGGCCCGAACCGGCTCTACCGGAACCTGGGCGGGAACCGGTTCCGGGACGCGACCGAGGAATCGGGCCTGGGCTTCGCCGGCTTCTGCCAGGGCATCGTCGTCGGCGATATCGATAACGACGGCGATCAGGATGTGTACTTGTGTAATTACGGCGGGAACGTGCTCTATCGGAACGAAGGCGACGGCAGGTTCCGGGACGTCAGCAAGGCGGCCGGGGTGGACTTCTCGGGCTGGTCCACGTCGGGAGCCTTCCTCGACTACGACAACGACGGCGATCTGGACCTCTACGTCGCCAACTACGGCCGGTGGAAGCTCCCGGACGACGACCAGTTCTGTGGCGGCCCGAAGCTGGCCGGGATGCCGGGTCCCGATCGGGCGCGCGTCTACTGCTCGCCGCGATTGATCCGACCCGCACGGCACATCTTGTATCGGAACGACGGCGACGGCACCTTCACGGACGTCACCGAGGCTGCGGGCGTGGGCCGCGCCGACGGCCGCGGGCTGGGCGTCGTCGCCGCCGACCTCAACGGCGACGGGCGTGTCAACCTCTACGTGGCCAACGATACCTGCCCGAATTTCGTCTACTTCAACCGGGGCGACGGGACGTTCGAGGACGCGACGGACTCCTCCGGCGCCGGCTACGACGCCTCGGGCCATGTCCGCGCCGGGATGGGCGTCAACGCCGAGGATGTCAACGGCGACGGCCTCATCGACCTCTTCGTCACCAACTACTTCGACGAGCCCAACTCGCTGTTCATCGGCCGGGGGGCCGGAGCCTTCGTCGAACCAGACCCGGACGTCGGGCCTGATGCACGACAGCCTCCCCTGGGTCGGCTGGGGCTGCGCCTGGCCGATTTCGACAACGATGGCTGGCCCGACTGTTTCGTCGCCAACGGGCACGTCAACGACAACCTCCATCTGTTCGGGATCGATAGCCCCTACGCCCAGCCCGCCCTGCTCCATCGCAACCAGGGGAATGGCCGCTTCCGACTGGCGACCCGTGACGCCGGCGCCTACTTCGACGCGGACCACGTGAGCCGGGGCGTGGCCTACGGCGACATCGACGACGACGGCGACATCGATCTGGTCGTCAACCATAAGGACCGCGAGCCGGCCCTCCTGCGCAACGACACCGAGCCCCGCGGCCATTGGATCCGCCTGCGGCTCGTCGGCACGCGGAGCAACCGCGACGGCATCGGCGCCGTCGTCGAGGTCGAGGTCGGCGGCCGGACGATCGTCCGGCAGAGGAAAGGCGGGACCAGCTTCGCTTCGGCTCACGACCCTCGGCTCTTGATCGGGCTGGCTGACGCATCCACGGCGCGAGCCGTCACGGTGCGCTGGCCTTCGGGCCATGTCAACCGACGGCTTGGCGTGCGCGCCGGGACGGACCTGCTCATACGCGAGGCGGATGATGCCCCCGCACCGCTGGACGTGGGCGAAAACCCCGCCCGGCCCCCGGATCGGAGCTCTTGATCCACCTCCCGAGACCCGAAGAGCAACCCTTCCTGGGCGTTGTCGCGCGATGTGCAGATCGTCGTCGCCGGATCGGCCCCCAGACCGGCCATCGTCCGGCCGCGACGAGTCCCGGGGCCCGACCTGAGGATCGCCACCACATTGCCCGCCAGACGGACGGCGACCCCGATGCCAAGCACAGTCCGGCCGGAGCTTCCACCAGTCCTCTCGCCCGAAATCCCCCACGTTGTTGTGCGACCGACGGGACCGACCAGCTTCGCGGGATACCCGGTCCCCCGGCCCAACTCACGACTCCGGGTCTGGGGACGCGGGGACCCTGCAAAGGCTGGCCGCCGGCACTGCGCGTGGGGGCAACGGCAGCACGCAGGCTCGAGTGGCGAGCCTCACTGCGTTTTCGCGGGTGGTGGCGTGCCCCCCACCTTGCCCGCTGGCGGCGCCTTGATGTTCCCCATCTTCAACTGGACTCCCTCCGGGGGAGGGGGCGGCGTGGTGTCCCTCGGAATCCCCTCATCGATACCACTGCCGCCGCATCCCGCGAAGCCCAGCGCGAATAGGATCGCCGCAGTAGACAGACCGCCAAGCATGAATCGTTTCATCTTCATTTCTCGGAGAATCAGGAGATCCCAGGCAGCAGGCGAGGCGGACATCCCTGGCCGCCCCGAGCGGGTGGCGACCCAGCTCAATACGCGTCCGAGCTGACCGTCTCGCCCCCGTTCCGCGTGCCGATCGCCCAGAAGATCTGCGGCGAGACCGAGTCCTTGACGAACCGCACCGAGCCATCAGTGAAGCACATGTTCACACCGCCGGGATGATTGCTCGTCGGCGGTGACATCCCGGCATAACCACCGATGCCCTGGTTCGTATTGTCTGTGGGGTTGAGGCAAGTGTTCTTGTTGGGGGTGTTGTAGTGGTTGTAGCACTGCCCCATCCAGTGCCACTGATATCCGGCGGCCCAGGACCATCCGATGAACCAACTGGTGCCCCAGGCCTGGGTCGTCCCCGGGAGTGAGTTGCAGGCCCCAAGGCCCTGGACGGCCAGGGTCCCGTTGAGGCTGTTGTAGGTGTAGGGGACGTTGCTGGTCAGGAAGATCCCCCGCTTGGAGTCCGTGGAGTTGGTCGCATATGGCAGCGGACTGCCATTGGATATCCCGAGGAGCTTCTCGCTGAATAGCGCGGTATTCGACGAGCCATCCGTGACGCCTTCCAGGCCGAAGAACCCCAGGTTGCTGTCGGCCCCCCACCAGCAGGTGCCGACCGCCCAGCCGTTCACGGGCTGCGCATTGGAAGTGGAGCAGGTATAGAACGGGACGATCGTGCCGCTCCACATGCGCACGACATCCGGGCCGCCGTAGTTACCCACGTAGTTGGTCGGTGCGACGGGGGACAGGGGGCGCTGCTTCTGGTTGTCCGAGGGGCACAGAAGTAACGTCAAGGCGTTGTAGGAGACCGTTGTATTCATCATCGTGGCGGGGGGACAGCTCCAGATGTCGGCGCAAACGCTGAAGTTGAAGGCGTTGTACAAGGGCTGCTGCTCGACGTTCGGCAGCAGGAGCACCGCCCAGGTCGCGTTGTAGCCCCAGCCGAGCGTCGGCCCCAGGAACATGTTGTGCGGCGGGAGGGCGTTGACCTGCTGGTGGTAGTTGTGCACGGCCAGCCCGAGCTGTTTGAGGTTGTTGGTGCACTGGGCCCGCCGCGCCGCCTCCCGCGCCGCCTGCACCGCAGGCAACAGGAGCGCGATCAACACGGCGATGATGGCGATGACGACCAAGAGCTCGATGAGAGTGAAGCCTCGGCTTCGGGGTGATCTCGGATTCCTCATGAGTTCGCTCCCTGGCCTGGAGTGCTGAGTTCGGCCGATCGGAACCAAATCAATTCTAGTAGCATCTCCCGCGCCGCTTGCAAGTGCGCACCCCATCAGGTGCAATTCTTTATTCGCTTCTTTGCGACGACTTGGCATGAGAATCTCTTGTCTAATCCGAGGCAAGTCGGTCAACCGGTCAAGTCCTAATTCATTCGAATAACCGCCGGAGTCCATGGCCCCCAGCATGGACACGTTCAGGCGATCGAATGGCTGGCCCGATTTTAGGAGTGTCGGGGAGGACTCGGTTTCGCCAATGACCCTCGGTTGCATGCGCCAGCCCGTCCGCGACCCGGCGGAGGCGCACTCGATCGATGGACCGTCCTGCCGGCGCCACTGCGGTGATGAGCGCGGATCATCGCCGATTCTCTAATACAGCGCGATGGCCCGCCCCGGGCCGCCGTGCCCGCCGCGGATCTTCACCGCCGCGAAGAGGAAGTAGGCTCCGTCCGGCAACCCGGCGAGGTTGGTGAGATACTCCACGCCGACGAGCCCCCGGCTGCCGAGGGCCCAGTAGGTCATGAGCGCCCGCTTCGGCTCGACGCCGCCGAGGCTCGGTGCGTCGGTGGCCGCACACCGGATCCCGCGGTTCGCCAGGTAGACAATGGCGTCCGGACCCGGCGCCGGCCAGCCCTCGCTCCGACCGTTGAGGGGGTCCTCCAGGCACGCCTTACCCTCGGGGAACGGCCGACAATACCGGTCGCTCCAGCCGCTGCGGAAGATGACGATATCCCCGGCTTTCAGCTCGCCTCGACGGGCCTCGTCCTTCCGGATTTCCTCGACCGTGATCTCGGGCGACGCCGGCCAGTCCTTGCCGGCCGTCCTGCCGAGGAGATGCGCGACGTCGATGACCCGCGCCGGGCCGCAGGTCTGGGAGATCGGCACCTTCTCGGTGGTGATCTCGCTGGTCCCCCGCCGGCCATACTTCGCCTCGTATTCCGGCAGCCAGGTCCTCACCTGCGACTCGTAGCTCGAATCGTCGAAGCCGGCCGGGGGCAGGGCACAGGCGGGCGGCACGAGGTGCGTGCCCGCGAGACTGTCCAGCATGTGCATCTCGAACGGCTTTCTGGTGTTGGGGTTGGTTCCCCATCGGATCGTGGTCAAGGGTTGGAGATGGTTGCCCACGCCCCGCCCCGGCCACGACACCGGCCGGTCCTCGGACAGGACGACCGAGAGGTCCACGACGCGCTTCGTGCGGGCCGAGTCGATCAGGCGGCGCACCAGGGGGTCCCCGACGACGGCGAAGGCCCGCCCTTCGCTGTAAATCCCGCCGGCGTACTTGGGGCCGATCATGCAGTAGAACGCGCCGGTCGAAGGCAGTTCCCCCAGGCCAGTCGCGCTCTCGGTCCAGATCATGCCATGCTTGAGCCCGGCGAAATGGGTCGGCTCGGCCAGGTCGGGGAGCGGTCCCATGCTCGCGCTGTCGATTCCCAGCGTCATGACGTTCCGGCCGGCCAGGTACTCCATGCACTCGGGATCGGGGCCGGGCCAGGCGGGTGCCGATCCTTGCACCGGGTCGGCGGCGAATCGTCGTCCCTCCGGCAGCGGACGGTAGAACCGGTCGCTGTAGCCGCTGGAGAACAGCACCACGTCGCCGGGACCCAGCGGGCGATGCGACTTCTCCCAGGCGATGACGCGGCCTCTGCGGATCAGGGCGCTCCGGCCGGCCGGCGCGGCCTCGATCAGGTCGCGGCAGTCGATGACGCACGCCTCACCGCCGAACTGCCAGGCGGGAATCACGTCCGTGTAGTCCCGGCCGAACCGCCCGGCATTCGGCAATCCGGAGTCGGGCGGCGTGACCGAGTGCGGCGGCACATCAAGCTGGGTGCCGGTATTCCCGTCGATGATCAGGATGTCGCTGTTGTACGGGCTGGACGCCCCGATCCGGTATTCGGCATTGAGCTGGAACCGCGGGAAGGTCGGCCACGTGCAGGGATAATCGGCCGCCACCAGCAGCGACAGGTCCACGAAGCGCGGTGTCGGCTCGTCCCCGGCCCGCGCCATCGCCCGCGAGAGAGAGCCGGCCGCCAGGATCCCGATCAGGGCGACGACCCGGAACCGAGCCGCCACCGGAGGATGCAACAAGGCCACGGTTCAGATCCTTTCCGTCTCGACGACATCGGAAAACAGACGTCCGGTTCCCGGGCTCAGAATCTCCGCGCCCAGTTGGCTTCCCAACGCTCGACGACCACCTTGGTCTGCGTGTAGAACTCCACCGCGTGCCGCCCCTGGGCGTGCAGGTCGCCGAAGAAGCTCGCCTTCCAGCCGCTGAAGGGGTAGAAGGCCATCGGCGCCGCGACGCCGACATTGACGCCGATGTTGCCCACCATCGCCTCGCGGCGGAATCGTCGCGCCGCCGCACCGCTCGAGGTGAACAGGCAGGCCATGTTGCCGTGCGAACCGGCGTTGATCAGCCGGATCGCCCCGTCGAGGTCCGCGACGTGCGTCAGCCCCAGGACCGGTCCGAAGATCTCCGTCTGGGCGATCACCCCGGCCGGATCGACGCCGTCCAGGATCGTCGGGAACACGAAGAAGCCGTCCTCGTAGTCGCCGACCGTCTTTCCGCGACCGTCCACCTTCGTGACGGCGCCCTGGCGCTCACCCGCGCCGATGAGCCCATCGATTCGGGCCTTGCTCGTGGCGCTGATGACCGGGCCCATCTCGGTCGCCGGGTCGAGTCCGCAGCCGACCAGCCGGCTGGCCGCGGCCTCGCAGATGGACTCGGTGAATGGCCCGCGGGCATCGCCGACGGTGATGGCCAGGGAAGTCGCCAGGCAGCGCTGTCCGGCGCAGCCGAAGGCGCTGTCCGCGACGATTCTCGTCGTCATGGAAAGGTCGGTGTCCGGCAGGATGACGGTCGGGTTCTTGGCCCCGCCCTGGCACTGGGCGCGCTTGCCGTGGCTGGCCGCCTGGCTGTAGACGTACCGGGCGGTCGCGGTGGATCCGACAAACGAAATCGCCTGAACGCCCGGATGCGCCAGCAGGGCGTCGACCGCCGCTTTGCCGCCGTGGACCAGTTGCACGACGCCCGGAGGCAGGCCGGTCTGTTCCAGGAGCTCGAACAGCCGGACCGCCGTGGACGGAACGCGTTCGCTGGGCTTGAGGACGAAGGCGTTGCCGCAGGCGATCGCGTAGGGGAGGAACCAGAGCGGGATCATCGCGGGGAAATTGAATGGCGTGATCGCGGCGACGACGCCCAGCGGCTGGCGGAACAGGTGCTCATCCACGCCGCCGGCGATGTCTTCGTTGTTGGAGCCCTGGATCAGGATCGGGATGCCGCATGCCGTCTCCACGTTCTCGATCCCGCGCTGGAGTTCTCCGCGCGCCTCCGCGAGCGTCTTCCCGCACTCCCGCGTGATGCGACGAGCCAGGTCCTCGAGGTTCTCCTCCAGGAGCCGCTTCAACCGGAACAGGAACTGCACCCGCTCGGTGACCGGGACATTTCGCCACTCGTCGAACGCCCTCATCCCGGCGCGCACGGCCCCGTCAACATCCGGGGCGGATGACAGCGGGACGCGGCCGAGGACTTCCGCGGTGGCCGGATCCCGTACGGGCAAGGACTCGGACCCGGCCGTCTGGCACCACCGGCCGTCGACGTAGTTGAGCAGTTCCACGAGCTTTCCTTTCGATCGCGGCGCGATCCCCTCGCCGGCCTTCGCACGACCCGGTCTCTGGACGACCTCAGCGCCACATGTTACTGCTCCGGGAGTGACGGCTCCAGCGTCGTCCCCTGGCACGATAAACTCGGGGCTGCGAGGGAAGCGATTCAAAGTGGCAGATTCAAGATAGGAAACGACGAAAGGAAGGGACCGCACGTGATCCACTCGCACTGGCTCGCCGCGAGTCTGGCTTCGGCATTCGTCGTCGGAGTGCTTCCCGAGCCACCGCGTGCGATCCCGCGGGACTCCTCGCTCGGCGGCGGCCTTGTGCGGGTTGCGCCGGGGTCCGATCAGGAGGCCGGCACGGCCGGATCCCTCATCGGATCAATCGCGGCAGGTCGCCGATCTGCGGAGGATCGGCGGCACCGTCTTCGAGCGCGAGGGGACCGTCGTGGAAGTGAACCTCAACCGAACCAAGGTCCAGGACGACGATCTCGACCGACTCTCCGGCTTCGCTGTGATGACCGACCTCTCGCTCGAGGAGACTGCGATCGGCGACGATGGCCTGCGCAGGGTCTCCGGGCTGAAGAACCTCGTCTGGCTCAACCTGTATCGGACACGGGTGGGCGACGCCGGACTGTCCCACCTCAAGGGGTTGACCAGGCTCGAACACCTGCCCCTCGGTGAGACGAGGGTGACCGATGACGGACTCGCCCACCTTGGCGGTCTGCGCCGACTGGTCTATCTGGGTCTGCGTGGCGACCGGATCACCGACGCGGGGATGAGCCACATCGGGAACCTGACGAGCCTGACCGGCCTGAATCTCGCGCAGACCGGTGTCAGCGATCGAGGTCTCGTCCAACTGAAGCCACTGCTCCGGCTCGAGAAGCTCTGGCTGAACGACACGCGCATCACCGATGCGTCCGTCGCCACCCTGGCCGGGATCGAATCCCTCCGCGAGTTGTACGTCCTCAGGACCGACCTGTCGATCGAAGGAATCAGACGGCTCAAGGCGCTCAGGCCGGAATGCCGGATCTATTATCGTTCGGACCAGCTTCCTGAAGGCTGAAGGCTGAAGGCTGAAGGCTGAAATCGTCCGAACCAGCTTTCTGAAGGCTGAGGAAGACGCGTCCAGTCCCCAGCCTCCACAGTTTCGTTGTGAGGGAGCGAACGAAGAAAGGCTGAAGGCTGAAGACGTCGTCTTCATTCAGCCTTCAGCCTTCAGCCTTCAGCCTTCCCACAAGATTACTGGTCCTCGGGCTGCGCTCGCTGCGCTTCTTCTTGGGTGTGGCGCTCTTCTTCTTGGGAGTGTCCTCGGGTGGGTTCTCGTCAGCGGCGGCGTCCTTCTCCTCGGCGGGGGCCGCGGTCGCCGCTGGCTTGGTGGTCGGCGCCAGGGTGGTCTGCGGCTTCTTGGCCGTCAGGCGCCGGATCGCGGACTCGTTGATCGACTCGGGCCGCCCGACGACCGGGGTGTTGATGTCATAGCCGAGGTAGTTGAGCAGCCGCTCGATCGGCAGCGGACGGATGCCGTCGAGCCGGGCCTCCTTGATGACCTGGCCGACGCGCTCGTTGAGCGTGCTTTCATCCTTGAGCTGCGGCTCCGAGCGGGCGCGGAAGACGTCGCGGAGCGGCATGCGGTCGTCGGTGACGTACCAATCGACCCGCGGCGAGAGCTTGCCCGTCTCGTGGCCGACCCACGGCGGCGGCAGGTCGAAGTCAACGACTCCGCCGGCCTCCTGGATCATCCGCTTCAGCTCCTCGCGATCGTCGCGGCCATCGCGATTGACGTCCATCTTGCCGACCAGGGCGAACCGCGTGGGGCTGTTGGGCGACCAGGCGGGGGAATAGACGATATCGCCCGTGCGAATCGGCTCGATCGGGTTCTTCGTGCTGACGATCCGTCCGACGCTGAACTGGTCGCCGATCTTGGTCAACTCGATGGTCCCCTTGGGCCGCTCGGTCGGGACGCCGGGCGAGGCCGCGTCGAAGATCGACATCTTCATCTGGGGCCGGGCGCCCATCGCCTTGTTGATGTTGACCTGGACCTCGCGCGCCTCGTAGTCCACGTACGTGATGTAACCGTCGGGATGGTCGAGGATCGTCTCGACCCGCTCGGCCTTGTCGCGCTGCTCGCGGATGATCGTGGTGAGCGTGTCCTTCTCCTTGGTGTAATCGTCCTTCAACTGGCCCATCTGGGCCCTGAGGTTGGCGATCTCGGTGGTCTTCGAATCGTTGTCCTTGGTCAGCGTCTCGACCTTCGTGAGCAGGCTCTGCCGCTCCTCGACGTGCTTCTTCTGCTCGTCCATCAGGTCGTTACGGCTGGCCTCGGCCGCCTTGGTCTGAACATCCACCTGAGTCTTGGTGACGTTCGTCGCCGACTCCAGCGCGTGCCGCAGCTCCACGTGGTTGACGCCCATCTCCGTGGCCAGGAGGGACAGGTTCTCCATCAGCTCGGTCAGGCGGTCGAGCGAGGAGATATAATTCCGGTTGTTCTCGGCGCGGAACGACTGGATAGCTTGGTTGATCTTATCCAGGAGGTCCTGAACCTCCTGGGGCTGGCCGCCGGCTTGCTGGACCTTCTGGACGACCGTCCTGACGGAATTGCCCAGGAGGTCGAGTTTCTCGTAGACCTTCTTGTAATGCGCATCGATCTCGCCCTTGACCGCGTCGGCCTCCGACGCCCGGACGCCGATCCTGGTCCTCAGGTCGTCGTTCGTGGTCACTTGCGTGCTCAGGGCCCGGTCGGCGGTGCTCTTATCCTCCGTGGCCTTCGCCAGCCGGGCCTCGGCCACCGATCCGTTGGAGTACAGGAAGTACGACGTGACGGCCAGGATCACCGATAGCGCGATGAATACCGCCACCGCGATCTTGAGCCCTTGAGAGTCATTAGACGCAGCCATGGATGGTTACTCCCTCCGAGCGGAGTGGTCGCGACCTGCTCATGCAATCCGCCGGTTTGCTGATAATATGTCACACGCGAAGGGGGACGAGAGAAAGCCGGGCGGAATTCGCCCGCACCGAACCGTCCGGGTCGGCCCGATCGGGAGAACTCGCCGTATTCGTTTGATTGTAAGATTCGTCGGGATGGGGGTCAAACCGGGGCGCCGCTGCTCGCGCCGGCGTCGCCGACACCTCTGCGCCGACGGCGGTGGTGTCCCGAGGGGGTCCATCCCCGCCCGATCCCTGACTGAGGAGCCGCTATGAGTTTGGATGCGCAAGGTGCCTTTTCGTTCCCCGACTCGGAGGAATCGCCGGCGGTTCCCGTGACGGAGCAGGGGGGGAGGACACCGCGGCCCGGCGGCCGAGCTTTTATATACTGGACGCCTATTCGCTGATCTTCCAGGTGTTCCATGCCATCCCGGAGATGACCGGGCCGGCCGGGCAGCCGACGCAAGCCGTCTTCGGTATCTTCCGCGACCTGCTGAACCTGGTGCGGGACCGCAAGCCCGACTACCTCGCGGCCGCCTTCGACGGCGACGGACCGGTCTTCCGCTCGGAGATCTACCCCGAATACAAGGCGAATCGGACGGAGATGCCGGCGGACCTGTCTCCCCAGATCCCGGTGATCCGCCGGGTGTTCGAGGGGTTCCGGGTGCCGGTGCTGATCGAGCCGGGGATGGAGGCCGACGACGTGATCGCCACCCTGGCCCGCCAGGGCGACGAGCGCGGGCTCGACGTCTTCATCGTCACGTCCGACAAGGACGCTCGCCAGTTGAT
Organism: uncultured Planctomycetota bacterium; assembly: GCA_963815795.1. Taxonomy (GTDB): domain Bacteria; phylum Planctomycetota; class Planctomycetia; order Isosphaerales; family Isosphaeraceae; genus JAKAUH01. Next base: position 2,628,563 of record CAWFIC010000019.1, read on the forward strand.
CGGCGACCATGTCCGGCTGCTCAACCTCCGCACCAGGAAGGAGATGGACGCCGCGGCTCTGGAGAAGGACTGGGGCGTCCGGCCCGAACAGGTCGTGGACTTCCTGGCCCTCACGGGCGACTCGGTGGATAACGTCCCGGGCGTCCCGGGCATCGGCGCGGGCTACGCGGCGACGTTCCTGAAGGAGTTCGGCACGCTCGACGCCCTGCTGGCCAATCCCGGCCGGGTCAAGGGCCCCAAGAAGCAGCAGGCCCTGCGAGAACACGCCGAGACCGCCCGCCTGGCCCGGCGGCTGGTGACTCTGCGCGGCGACCTGCCGCTGGAGACCGACTGGGAAGCCCTCAAGATCCAGCCCCTGGACCGCGAGGCCCTGCTGGCGCTCTGCACCGAGTGCGGCTTCCACGGGTTCCGTGCCGAGCTCGGCCCGCCCGCTGCCGCGGCGCGCGAGGCCGCCCCCGCCTGGGTCGCCGACTATCGGCTGGTCGATACCGCGGAATCGTTCGCGGCGTTCCTCGGCGAGTTGAAACGACAGACCAGGTTCTGCGTGGACACCGAGACGACCTCGCTGGACCCGCTCCGCGCCGACCTGGTGGGCCTGTCCTTCTCCTGGAAGGAAGCCGAGGCCTATTATCTGCCGGTGCGCGGGCCGGAGGGATCTCCCCGACTCGACGAGGCGGCGACCCTGGCCGGCCTCCGGCCGATCCTGGAGGATCCGGCCGTCGAGAAGGTCGGGCAGAACATCAAGTACGACATGCTGGCCCTGCACGGCGCCGGCGTCGAGCTCGCCGGGCCCATCACCGATACCATGATCCTCAGCTACTTGCTCGAGAGCGGCGAGCGCAACCACAACCTCGACCAGCTCTCGCAACGATTGCTCGGTCACGAGATGATCCCGATCACGGCCCTGATCGGCAAGGGGAAGGCCCAGCGCCGCATGGACGAGGTCAACGTCGCCAAGGTCGCCGAGTACGCCGGCGAGGACGCCGATGCGACCTGGCGAATCGAATCGATCCTGGCCCCTAAGGTGCGGGCCGAAGGGCTCTGGGACCTCTACGCCGACCTGGAGCGGCCCCTGATCTCGGTGCTGGCCCGGATGGAGCGGGCCGGCGTGGCGGTGGATGTCGCGCGGCTGCGGCAGCTCTCGGACGAGTTCGCCCAGCAGATGACGGGGATCGAGTCCGAGGTCTATCGGCTCGCCGGTCGTCCGTTCAACATCAACTCGCCGCCTCAGCTCCGCCAGGTGCTCTTCGACGAACTGAAGTTGCCGTCGCTCTCGAGGACTCCCGGGGGCGAGCAGAGCACCGCGCAGGACGTGCTCGAAGAGCTGGCGCTCAAGCACCCGCTACCGGCCTTGCTGTTGCGGCACCGCCAGCTCGGCAAACTCAAAGGCACGTATCTCGACGCGCTGCCGGTGCTGGTGCACGCCGAGGACGGACGGATTCACGCGTCGTTCAACCAGGGCGTCGCCGCCACCGGCCGGCTCAGCTCGAGCGACCCGAACCTCCAGAACATCCCAGTGCGCACCGAGGAGGGGCGGCAGATCCGCCAGGCGTTCGTCGCGGGCCGCCCGGGCTGGCTCTTGCTCACGGCCGACTATTCGCAGATCGAGCTGCGGATCCTGGCGCATTACTCCGACGATCCGGCGCTGAAGCGGGCCTTCGCCGAGGACCACGACATCCACCGCACCGTCGCGGCGCGGATCTTCGGCGTCCCCGAACAGTCGGTGGACGAGTCGCAAAGGCGAGTGGCCAAGACGGTCAATTTCGGGGTCATCTACGGTCTGAGTCCGTTCGGCCTGGCGAGCCGATTGGGGATCAGCCAGGCCGAGGCCGGGGCGTTCATCGACGCCTATTTCAAGGAGTACGCCGGGGTCGATCAGTTCATCACCCGGGCATCGAGGAGGCGATGACGCGAGGCCGGGTCGAGACGATCCTCGGCCGCCGCCGGCCGATCGTGGGGATCAAGTTCGACCACGGGCCGCGTGCGCAACCTGGCCGAGCGGACCGCGGTCAACACGATCATCCAGGGCTCGGCCGCCGACCTGATCAAGCGGGCGATGATCCGGATCGACCAGGAGCTGCGCGACCGTAAGTCGCCGGCACGGATGCTCCTCCAGATCCACGACGAGCTGGTCTTCGAGGCGCCGGAGGACGAGATCGCCGGCCTGGCCGAGCTGGTCGGGCGCGAGATGACCGGGGCATTGGACCTCAGCGTCCCGCTCAAGGTTGACCTGGCCGCCGGGCCGAACTGGCTGGACGTCCTGACCATCCCCTGACTCGACAGCCCCTCCGGTTGATGGCCTCCGGCCCAAACGCATTCGTGCCGGTGTGCCGGTCCGAAGCGACTACCTAAATCGATCCACGCAAGAGGGAAAGTAGGGTGGGCTCTGCCCACCGATGAGGGCCTCTCGTCGGTGGGCAGAGCCCACCCTACATCCCGCTCGTCGCCACTTTCCCCATTGGGTGGATCGATTTAGATTCCTGTTTGAAGCAAACGGTTCGGCTCTCGTATCCGTTCGGGTCAGGGCGTCGGGTCGGTCGCCAGCCTTGTTGAACGGGACCGGTTTTGACCACGCGCCGCGGTCCGATGGGTCGGGAGTTTACTCCGGCCGGATTCTCGACCGAGCTATTGCTTTGAAGGCATCGCCGGAGGTATTCTGATAGGTGGTTGGCAACTCGGTCCCCGCGAGAGCCTTATCATAAGCTGGCGGACCCAGGCTCCTCAATGACGACGGGTGGTCCGAAGCGACGGGACTACGGGAGAACTGTCTGCGTGTCCGAGCCCGAACGCGGACTGGACGCGAAAGCCATCCTGAAGGGCTTCTTACAGTTGTCGCTGACGTCCTCGTGCCGAGGTGAATAGGATCATCCCCATCAGGACGATTTAGGACGGATCAGACCTTCTCGCGAGAAGCCACGTCCGCCTTGATCGGTCGCCTTGGCTTCTGATGTTATACGAGTTTGTTCTCTCTTGGTGCACGTCGAGAGGGAGGGTCAGCCCCATCCGGTCTTGGGAAATCGGCATGCGCCCTCGTCGCATGAGGGATGTGTTTCCGCTCGATCTCACCCGCAGACGGGGGCGGTTTCGGCCGTGGTCGTGAGGGATCGGGGGATCGGGCGTCATTTCGGCACTGGGCTCAGGGCGACCGAGGACGAGATGACCAATTTCGAGAAGAGGCTGTGGGAGATCGACGCCGAATCGGGTTGGACCGCGGAGGAGGTGCAGGCCCCCCACGGTGAACTCTTGAGGATGGAGAATTTCCTCAAGCAGATCCTGATGGTCTTCCGCGAGTTCTATCCCGACTTGAAGGATGCCTACATCGCCTTGGTCGGATATCAGGACAACGTCGGTTGGTTCCAGCCGATCAGCGCCCTGGTGAAGGATCCGCATGAATACCTGCCCATGCCGAGCGTCGGCGGCCCGACTCCGGTCGGCCTAGCCCTGGCGCAGCCCGAGGCGATCATCCCGGTGGAGCCCGAACGACTCAAGGTCGTGATCAAGCTCGAAGCCCACGGGGAGTTCTTCGGGTTCATCTGCCTGATCGCCGACGATCCGGGGTATTTCAAGCGGGTCAACTTGGGCCCGATATCGGACGCCCTTCCGGTCCTCTCGCATACGATCGCCGACGCGGTGTTCTCCATGCGGCTGCGGATCCTGGCGTCGCCCTTCGATCCTCCGAACGGAGGACACTGGGAGAAGGGCATCTATCAGCAGATCGTCGATGTGACGGCGCGGGGGTTCGCCGCCGACGGCTCGGTCCTTCGCCTCCTCGATCCGGAGACCCAACTCCTCAAGGTGGCGGCCTCGTGCGGGGAGATCCCCGAACAACTCCTCGTCGCCAAGAAGCTGGGGGACGGCATCACGGGGCGGCTCTTCGCCAATCCCGACAAGACCTGGGCCCTGTTCATGCCGGCCGACCTGGAATCCGAGCAGAAGGATACCACTTCATTCGGGCTCGAGTTCCCGCCCGAGGTGCGAGAGGAGAATGAGGCCGCCGGCGTCCGCTCTTGCGTATTCATGCGCCTGACCTCCGAGATCGCACCCCCTCAGCTCCATCAGAAGGGCCTGGGCACGCTCTCGTTCTTCCATCGCCGGCCGCACCGGTATTCCTGGCGTGAGATCGCCGCGTTCAAGACCTACTGCCAGCGGGTGGCCGACACGATCTCGCTCCATCGCATCAACGACGACCTCGAAGAGTCGCTCGATAAGCTGAAGTTCCAGAGCCAGGCATGGACCAGGGTCGAGCTCGTCGCGCTCTTGGTCCACGACCTCGGCCACAAGGCCTTCGCGGCCTGCAAGGATGTTGACGACTACATCGAGCGCTGCCGCAAGAGCATGAACGATCGGAGCGTCCAGCAGACCCACAAGCACCTCGACCCTTACGCGGAGAAGGCGAGGCAATCCACGCTCGCCTTCCAATCGGCGATCAACCAGATTCGGCTCCTGTACAAGGCCGGCCACGAGGAGCGCGACCGGGTCTCCGACTTCGACCTCCGGGAGGTCCTCAAGGACGTGCAGGAGACCCTCGCCAGCGCGCTGGAGCGCTACGGCATCGAGATCGACGCCAACTTCCGGGGGCCCCTGAAGATCCACGGACAAAGGAGCGTCCTGCTCCAGGCGATCATGAACCTGTTCATCAACGCCATGGAATCGATACGTCTGCGCAAATCGAACAAGACGCACTACATCCACATTCACGCGTCACTGGAAGAACAGGGGGGCGGACGGGGACGGCAGGACGTGTCCCGACGCGTCGTGATCCAGTTCTGGGACGACGGCCCGGGGATCGACCGCCAGAAGTTCCCCGACCCGAACAAGATCTTCGAGCTCGGCCAGACCTCCAAGGTGGGGGGCACGGGGACGGGCTTGCCGGTCTCGCGCAGCCTGCTCGGCCGCTATTTCGAGGCGCAGTTGACACTCGAGGATCGGGCCAACGCCCGATTCAGGATCACCGTACCGGTCAAATGATCTGGAGAGGAGCCGCATGGCCCCGACTTACTCACCGGCGGTCCTGATCGTCGACGACGATACCGGGATCACCAGCTACCTGCGCGAGAAGTTCCACGAGATGACGTCCGTCGGCGTGCTCGTCGCCAACGACCTGAACCAGGCGAAGGACCTGATCGACAATCGCGAGATTCGGTTCGATGCGATCCTCGCCGATCTCAATTTCGAGAAGGCCAAGAAGGCGCCGGAATCTCACCTCTACGACGGGATCGACATCCTCCGCTATAGCAAGGAGCAGCGGAACGGAATCAAGCGCTATGTCCTGTCGTTCTGGAACGACCGACAGGAGGAGCATGAGAGAGCCGAGGAGCAGGAGGTCGAAGTTAGGGACTGGCTGCCCAAGATGTATTACGCCGACCCCAAGTCCCCCGAGACCCCCTGGGCGATCCTCGAGCGAGACCTCCTCAAAGCTCGGATCGCGCCGGCATCGGCCCCCCCCCGGGAGGACGATGATCCGCCCGCCGACCCGATCGACCTGACCGACGCGATCCGCGGGATGTTCCCCACCCCCATCCGGACGTTCATCCAGTCCCTGGGGGATGATTCGGTCTACTGCAAGAGGCCCATCGAGGTCATCTGCCTGCGCGACGAGTCGGGCGTCTATCGCTCGCACGCCGTCCGGATCGGTCTCTTCCAGGAGGGCCAAGGGGACACGGTGGACGACTCCGTCGCGGACCTCGCCGCGAACATCCTCGACCAGTTCAAGCGATTCTCGGCCGAGCAGGACGAGGCCATCCGAGATTACGCCCGGGTCGTCCGGAACGAGATGCTGGTCTATGTCGAGAAGGCCTGACCGAGTGGGGTCGGCACGGGGACGACGCGAGGCCGGACGCATGAAGAATGCCGAAGTGCGGAAGTTCCTCACCAGGAAGCTGAAGCTCGTTCCCTATGAGGGCGCGAAGCACACTCACTTCGAATACCCGGGGCCGGACGGCGGCGTCATCTTCCCCCAGATCACCAAACTCTCCCGCCACGATGATGAGATCACGCCGCTCATGTTCGGCAGCACGGCCCGGAATCTGGGCCTCAGCGAGCACGAATTGAAGTCGGCCGTGACCTGTTCGATCGGCCGAGAATGCGTGCTAGTCTGCTTCTGCATGAAGAAGACGCTCGACATGTCCCTGAACGATGTTCGACAGGGATCCCCTGACCTACAGCGACGACGTCCTCAAGCCGTTCGCGAACTCGATGAAGGTCGTCATCGACGACGCGACGAAGGACGCCGAGCGGTGGAACAAGGCGGAACTCTCGGCCCTCAATCGCGCCGCGGGACGCCTCAGCGAGAACGGCGGCGGCCGGGGCGGCGTGCTGCCGGAGCTCGTCAAGTCCCTCCTGGCGCTGGTCCCGGGAGTGTCCTGAGATGATGAGGACGAGGGATCCGATCGATGGCGAAGGGCAATTCGAGGCTATTCGTCCCGAAGACGTTACTGACCCGAATCGAAAGGCGCCAGTGTGTCGCATTCGTCGGCGCGGGATTTTCGATGTCGTGCGGCATGCCCCGCTGGCATGACCTCCTGACCAACCTCCTCGAGTTCGCCAAGGAGTCCTCTCCCAACGAGCCGGGATCCGGCCCACTCCACGCCTGCGAGGCGACGATCGCGGATGGGAACCTCGCTCTGGCCGCCAGCATGATCCGCGACCTGATCACGCCTAGCGACCTCGATGAGTTGATCCGCCACGAGTTCGGGCTCCTCCGGCTCCACCAGGCCGAGCCCGGCGCCCAGAAGCGGACCTACAAGAGGATCGAGAACCTGATCAAGGCGCCGTGGGCCGGGATCGTCACGACCAACTACGACGAACTCATCGAGCACGGGATCAAGCTCCACCATCGCGGTGATCTCGTGGAGGCCACGGGGAATGTCCCCCGGCTCGGGACCATCCTGGCTCAACCACCGACCGGGAATTTCTTCTTCGTCAAGATCCACGGCTCGGTCTCGGGCAGCGAGATCGTGCTCTCGACGGAGGAGTATGACCGCATCTACCTCGCCGCGCCCCAGATGACCGCATTCCTCACGGCCTTGATGTTGCGATATCATCTCGTCTTCGTCGGGTGTTCGCTGGAGGACGAGATCCTCCGCCTCAGGCGTGCGCTGTGTCAGCACTTCAAGCGCGTCGTCCCCCTAGCCTACGCGCTCCTGCCCGACGATCCTCGAAACCGGTCGCGATTGTCGTGGCTCAGGACACAGGCGATGGTCGAGTGTCTCCTGTACTCCGCGGCCGACCATACCCATCAGGCGGTCGACGAATTCCTCGCCGCGGCCGCGGCGTGCGCCAACGACCCGGCGAAGCCGCAGGAGATCGGGGCGACCCAAGGCGAGTTGAGGATGATGAAGACGAAGCAGCGCCTGGGTGCCATCGGCTCGATCAACAGGGAGCTCATCAAGGTCGTGGTGGGTCAGCCGAACCATACATTGCCCCATCTGAGCCTGATCAAACTGGAGCACTTGAAGAGCGCCGCGATCGACCAAGCGTTGCTCGAGACGACGGAGGCCGAGCGGACCTATCGCATGTTCTTCCTGGTCTCTATCGGACTGGTCACGGAGGAACGGCTCGAGGATGGCACCCACATCTACAGGGTCCTGGAGAAGGAAGTGATTGAGAGTATCGAACAGTAGCGAATTATATCACCGGACAATCATTCGACGAAGTCTCTGGGAGGATTCCACGGCGATCCGCCGCGCGAATTCAGCGCAGGGCTCGTTACCGCCTGAGCAGGGCCCCAGGAGTCCCCTCAGAAGACCGTCTTCAACCGAGGGTCGCCGGTGTGCACACCGGCCCTCTCCAACCACTCCGGCGCGGAGTCGCGGGCCAGCGACCGGGGATCGCCGGCACGGATTCCTCCAGATCCACGACGAGCTGGTCTTCGAGGCGCCGCGGAGGAGATCGCCGGCCTGGCCGAGCTGGTCGGGCGCGAGATGACCGGGGCATTGGACCTCAGCGTCCCGCTCAAGGTCGACCTGGCCGCCGGGCCGAACTGGCTGGACGTCGAGCCGATCCCCGACGGACCGGCTGGATGAATTGCAATCAGTTCATGATCGACGACGATAATTACGCCCGCAACGAAGATTCGCACACTGGTGCATACGAACCCGACGCGCCAGCGAGTGGATCCCGGCCGGGACCATCCATTCCCTCGCTGGCGCATCGGGCAGGTATGCGCCTGCGAGGGATCTTCCTTGCCGGCGTAATAACTGGCTTCAACTTCATCCGCCGAGCCCCAGAGCAAGGGCAGGGGGAGCCAGGATTCCGCGGCCTGACCCCGGCGGTCTTGTCAGGATCTGAGAGTTTTATTTATATAAAATATTTAAATTATAATTGAAGTTATTATATTGAATTATTAATAAGATATATTATATTAAAATTACTTATATTAGATATAAAGACAGTAAGGGTGACCGCTCGGCTCCGGCTGCCACCGCATCCGGGCACCGGGCTCCGGACCTCGTTCCGGATCATCGGGCCCCATCGGTGGGGCCGGAAGTGACGAGGCGGGGACGATCGCAGAGGACGGTTCCGATCCCGATTTCGCCGCGCGGGCCCTCTTCCGCTCCGATCGAACCAGGAACCGGGTGAGAATTCGAATAAGGGTCATTGACATCCTCGTGAGTAACGATTACACTCAGCTTAATCTCGGCTCACGATGGGCCGGTGATCCTGGTCCCGATGGCCCCGCGGTGCGATCGCTTGCACCGGCGGGGCTTTTTTTCTAGGCTGGCAAACTTAGCTGAGACCGGGAACGTAGAAAGGGGGTAGCCACAAAAGGAGGCCCTCCATGCGCAAGCGACGACGACCGCGCCCCAAACCCGATCGCGCCCTCAGCTTGGTCCCCGTCACGCGCGATTGCCCGGAATGTCAGCAACCGCTCCGGGCCCGCTACAACAACTTCCGCACCATCACCACGCTCGACGGCGTCCTGCATCTGACGCTGGCCATCCGACGCTGCCACAATCCCGATTGCCCCCGGTTCCGTCTGCCCTACCGGCCCGAGGCCGAACCCCACTTCGCCTTGCCCTATCACGAGTTCGGCCTCGATGTCATGGCCACTGTCGGACGGCTCCGATATGCCGAGCACCGCAGCATCCCCGAGATCCACCAGGGGCTGACCCGCCGCGGCCTGGTCGTTTCGCAACGCACGGTCACCAACCTCCTGGACCGCTACGACGAACTCAGGGCGCTGGCCACAGCCGACCCCAAGCGGCTGGGACCCCTGTTGCGCCAGCAGCGTCGCGTCATCCTGGCCATCGATGGACTGCAACCCGACGTCGGTCACGAGGTCCTCTGGGTCTTGCGTGACTGCCTCTCCGGGGAGATCCTTCGGGCCAGGAGCCTCTTGTCGTCCACCGCCAAGGACCTGGCCGGCCTGATTACCGAGGTGCGCCAGGCGCTGCCCGTGCCGATCACTGGTGTGATCTCCGACGGCCAGGAGAGCATTCGCAACGCCGTCAGGCAGGCGCTGAAGGGCGTGCCGCACCAACTCTGTCACTTCCACTATCTTCGCGAGGCGGCCAAGCCGATCTCCGAGGCCGATCGTCATGCCAAGAAGGAATTGAAGAAGCGAGTCCGGGGAATCCGTCGGATCGACCGCCAGGCGGAGGCGGATCCGGAGGACGAGGAGGCGGACATTGTACGGAGCTACTGCGCCGCGGTGCGTGCCGCCTTGACCGACGACGGCTTGCCGCCGCTGGCCGCTGCGGGGCTGAAGCTGCAGGACCGACTGAGCCGGATCGCCGCCAGCTTGGACCAGGTGGCGGCTTTGGCGGGGAGTTTGCCCTCTGGTCTGAAGCGTCTGCAGCAGTTGCTGCGGCGTGGGCTGGAGGAGACAGCCGCCCTGTTCCCGCCGGTGCGGGAGGCCTACAAGTGGGTCAAGCGCGTGGCCCGGATCCTCAAGAACCGGGAGCAGTTGCCGGCCTCGAAGGTCCGGCGTCGGCTGGTGCAATTGCTGGTGCGGATGCGGCAGGCAGCGGCCACGACCGATGAGCCCTCGGTCCAGAAGGGCCTGCGGCACTTCCTGAAAGTGACAAAGAGCTACCGGCCAGGCTTGTTCAAGTGCTACGAATCGTCGGACCTGCCGCGGACGAATAACGATCTGGAGCACGCCTTTGGGAGCCATCGTTATCATGAGCGCCGCGCCAGTGGCCGGCGTCGGGCCTCGCCCGGATTGGTGGTGATGGGCTCGGCACGGGTGATCTCGAGTCTGGCGACCCGGCTGCGCCCCGACGAAGGCTTGGTCTTACGTCCGGGTTATGTGTCGCGCTGGCAAGAGCTGCGTGCGGACTTGGACGCGCGGCGCGAGTCGCGACGAAAGCAGCGCCGCTTCCGCCACGACCCGGGCAGCTATCTCAGGGCGTTGGAGCAGCGGTGCCTCCAGCTACTTTTGCCACCCTAGTTTTTTTTGGCCCGAGTGCCTCCGCCGGAGTGCGCGCCTCGGGCAATCCGACGATGGTCCTGCGGTAGGAAGCCGCCGAACAAAGGCGTCCCCGAGGTGCCCGGGTGCACCGGGGCTCGCGTGACGCGCCGGCGCCGGCCGGGGATCCAGGTCCCTGCGCCGGAGGCTGCGGCCACCTCGAATTCCTCGGAGACCTCCGGTCGGGCACCCGGTCGGGTTCTTGCTCGGGCACCAAACCTCCGATCAAGCGGGCCACCCTCCTCAGAAATCAGAATGAAAAAGATATGTGGAGCGAATGTGTAAGGTTCGCTCCACGGGGCCGGTATTCCTGGATGAGCATCGATCGCGCATCGCCAGGACGCGCTGGCCGATCCGTCGAGGGACTATATCCATGCGTGACTGCTGCGGCACGAGCGAATTGCGCCGATATCTCGACGGCGATCTCGACGCCGCCGAGGATCGGCTGCTGGCGCACGTCGAGCTTTGCACGGCCTGCCAGGATCAGCTCGAGCGCCTGACCGCGGGTTGCCCGGTCCTGGGCGAAGCGGCTGTCTTCGATACGATGCGGTGCGACGCGGGGGCGTCCACGGATCGACCGGCGACGGACGGCTGGATCGCCCCGGGTTCGCGTGCGGAGATGCCCCCGGGATCCGCCGGCGGCGGGCCGGGGTGGGATGCGACCGGGGCCTCGATCCTCGCCGCGGCGGCCGTCGCCGCCGGGGGAACCGAGGGATCGCCCGGCGGTGGCGACACCGAATACGACCCCGAGCGGACCGCCAGCATCACGGCGGGTGCCCAGGAGGTCCCGCCGGCCGGAGGCGAGTCGGGCCGGGAGTGCTGGCCGTCGGTCGCCGGTTACGAGGTCCTCGAGAAGCTCGGCGAGGGCGGCATGGGGGTGGTCTACAAGGCCCGCCACCGCGGCCTCAACCGGCTGGTGGCCTTGAAGATGATCCGCGGCGGTGGTCACGCCCGCGCCGAGGAGTTCGCTCGCTTCCGCATCGAGGCCGAGGCGGTCGCGCGGCTGGACCATCCGAACATCATCCAGATCTACGACATCGGCGAGGCCGACGGCCTGCCGTTCGTGGCCCTGGAGTTGCTCGAGGGCGGCAGCCTCGATGACCGCCTGGCCGCCACGCCCCAGCCCAGCCGCGAGGCCGCCGAGCGGATGCGGATCCTGGCTCGGGCCATCGGGGTGGCGCACGCGGCCGGGATCGTCCACCGCGACCTCAAGCCCGGCAACGTCCTGTACACGGCCGACGGCGTCCTCAAGATCAGCGACTTCGGGCTGGCCAAGCGGGTCGACTCGGATGCCCGTCAGACACTGAGCGGCCAGATCATGGGCTCGCCCAGCTACATGGCCCCGGAGCAGGCGAAGGGGAACTCGCGCGACGTTGCGCCGGCGGCCGACGTCTACGCGCTGGGGGCGATCCTCTACGAGATGCTCACCGGCCGGCCGCCGTTCAAGGGCTCGACGCCGATGGAGACCGTCCGCCAGGTCATCGACGACGACCCGGTGGCGCCCTCGCGGCTCGTGCCCCGCGTCCCGCGCGACCTGGAGACGATCTGCTTGAAATGCCTGCAAAAGGACCCCGCGCGGCGTTATGGATCGGCGCCGGCGCTGGCGGAAGACCTCGAGCGGTATCTCCACGGCGAGACGATCACCGCACGGAGGACTCCCGCCTGGGAGCGCGCGGCCAAGTGGGCCAGGCGTCGGCCGGCGGCCGCCCTCCTCTGGACCGCGGCCGTCCTGCTCGTCGCCGGAGCCATCGCCGGTCTCTTCGCCTATCAGGAGTCCCGGTTGCGGCACACCGGGACGATCGCCACGGCGCTGGACGAGGGCTCCCGCCTGGAACGTCAGGCCGACTCGGCCAGGATTCCGCCGGAATTCCGAGCCGTTCAGAGTGGCGTCTCCGGATTGTTGCCGCAACTCAAGGGCCTGGACGATGACCCACGGATCAAGGCGGCTCCGCGGCCGTCTCGAGTGGAAGTTGAATGTCGTGACGACACAGCTCGATCGATACGAATCGCGACAGGCCCAACGCGAGCGGCTGGCCGCCGACCAGCATCAGTTCGGTGAGTTTCACGACCGTTACAACCGAGCCCTCCTCCACGTCAGCAAGTTCACCGGCCTGGATCTGCCGAACAACCAGGAGGCGACCCGGCGGGCGGTGGTGGCCGCCCTGGACGTCTACGCGGCCCCGGGCGCCGGCGATTCGTGGGCACTCGGATCACTGCCCGAGAGCCTGTCTCCGCCCGAACGGGCCGAGATCGCCGAAGGGTGCTACGAGCTGCTGTTGACGCTGTCGCAGGCGGAGTTGACGACCGAGCGGGGCCTGAGCCGACTGGATCAGGCCGCACGACTGCGCCCCACGGCCACGCGAGCGTACCACCTTTGTCGCGCGTCTTGCCTGGAGCGCGCCGGCGAGGTCCGTGCCGCCGACCGGGAGCGCCGCGCCGCGGAGAGCGTCGAGGTGACCACGCCATTCGACCACTACCTGGCCGGGCGGGAGCACTACGAGCGGAACGAACCGGCCGCCGCGATCCGGCATTTCGATGCCACGCTCCGCCAGCAGCCGGACCACTTCTGGGCGCAGTGCTTGTCGGCGATCTGCTGGCTCCGGCTCGGGCGTCCGGAGGCCGCGCAGGCCGGCTTCAACGCGTGCCTGAAGCGCGACCCCGAATTCGCCTGGCTCTACATCCTCCGAGGCTTCGCCGCGAGCCTTTGGCCCCAGGGCGCGCCGCCGGAAGTGATCCGGCTCCGGACCGAGGCGGCCGACGCCGACTATCGCCGGGCGCTGGAGCTGCTCAAGCGCAAACCCAATACCGGGCTGCGCTATGCCGTGCTCGTCAACTGCGGAGTGCTCCGGCTCCGGCGCGGCGAGCTCGACAAGGCGGCCGAGTCCTTGCAAGAAGCGATCCAGCTCGATCGGGGGCCCTCCATTGCTCACGCCACGCTGGCGGCGGTCCGCCGGCAGGAGGGCAAGACCGGGGAGGCGCTGGACTTCTACACGCGGGCGATCGAGCGGCAGCCGGACCTGGCGGCCCTCTACCGCGATCGAGCGGGCGTGATCCTCGCGAGCCGGGATTCGACCCCGGCGCAGCGGCGCAGGCGCTGGAGGACCTGGATCGGGCGATCCGGCTCGAGAAGCCGGACAACCCCGTCCTGGCGCGGGACCAGACGAATCGCGGCAAGCTGCTGGCCGCCGCGGGGCGGGACGCCGAGGCCCTCGCGGCCTGCGAGGCCGCGATCGAGCGGGTGCGCGACGACCCCGACGCCCATCGCCTGCGGCTCGACCTGCTGCTCAAGCTGGACCGGCACGATGACGTCATCCGTTCCTGCGACCCGATCATCGCGCGGGGCAAGGCGACGGCCGCGATCTACGAGCGGCGGGCCCTGGCCCGCGAGCAGATCCACAACTTCCCGGGTGCCATCGAGGACTTCACCAGCGCCCTGGCCCTGGCAGGGGACCGGCCGAGGCTACTCCGGCTCCGGGGCTGGCTGTATCTCATCGCCGACGCGCCCCGGCTGGCCTTGAACGACTTCCAGGAAGCGATCCGGCTGGATCCCTCGAGCGGCGATGCCCACAACGGCCGGGGCCTGGCCCGCCTGCGACTGGGCGAGCACCGCGAGGCGGTCGCCGACGCGGAGAAAGCCCTCTCGCTCGAGGGACCGACGACGGATCTCTTCTACAAGTCCGCGCGGGTGTATGCCCTGGCGGCGATCGTGGTCTCGGCCGAGGCCCGCAAGAAGGGCCAGGAGAGCGTGCTCCTGGCGATGCGGTATCAGGACCGCGCCGCCGACTTGCTCCGCGGAGCGGTCCGGATGCTCCCGGCCGACCGTCGCTCGTGGTTTGTGAAGGAGGTCGTCCTCCCCGACCCGGACCTGCGGACGCTCCGCCGCCGATTAACGTCGATGGACCTGGCGGGTCAAGTCACCTCGGCGTCCAGGCACGCGCCATAGATTCCCCCTGACAAAGGAGCGCAGCCGTGCGGCGGCCACTCGGATACGTCACCCGGAGACGCGCCATAAAATCCCCCCCTTACGAAGGGGGGGTCAGGGGGGGTTGATTGCGGAGGCCCACGGGACCGGGAGTTTTGAGTCGCGGAGGATCACGAGGCCCACCGGGTTTGAATCGCCAAGCCGAGATGTGCACCGAGGGACACCAGAACGAGGAGCACACCGCACCACCATGACCGATTTCTTCAACCGCAAGGACGAGAAGCCCAAACGCCGCGAACTCCGCAACGCGATGCCCAAGGCCGAGGTGGTGCTCTGGTCAAAGCTCAAGGGGCATCAATTGCTGGGCTGCAAGTTCCGCCGCCAATATGGCGTCGGCCCATTCGTGATCGATTTTTATTCGCCCGAGATCAAGCTGGGCATCGAGCTGGATGGGGACAGCCACTTCGCCGAAGGCAAGCGTGAATACGATCAGAAGCGCCAGGCCTTCATCGAGTCATTCGGGATCAGGGTCATCCGATTCTTGAACGTCGATGTTTACGACAACCTCGAGGGAGTGCTGGAAGCGATCGTACAAGAAGTCCTCCAGAGGCGGGCGGAGAGGCAGCCGCCCCCGGGCCCGTGCGAGGCACAACCACCCAAATTCCCCCCTTGCGAAGGGGGGATACAGGGGGGTTCCGAGCGAGCCGACGACACCACTGAGTGCGCCCGACGACACCGCCAGCCCCAATTCCCCCCTTACGAAGGGGGGATACAGGGGGGTTCTGATCGCGGCGAACTCAGGCACTCCCGCCGGAATGCCCCCTGACCCCAACGAAGGCGAACACCCCCTGACCCCGACTGCGCTGGCCATCCTCAACCCCCCCTGACCCCCCCTTCGTAAGGGGGGGATCATTCCGCTCCGGAGCCCGAGCCATGATCCTTGCTCATCGACACCTCCGGCACCCTGACCGGCTCCGTCGCCGCCCGCGGCGGACCGCACCGCCCGCCGCGTTCAGCGGGACGAACTTCCGGCTCCGGCCCCGGGTCGAGTGGATGGAAGACCGCACCCTGCTGGCGACCTTCGTGGTCAGCAATCCGGCCGACAGCGGGCCGGGCACGCTCCGCCAGGCGATCCTCGACTCTGACGCGGACGTCGGCGCGACCAACACGATCGACTTCGACATCGCGGGCTCGGGGGCCCAGACGATCGCGCCGCAATCTCCCCTGCCGGCGATGACCAACCCGGTCCTCATCGATGGCTTCTCCCAGCCCGGCTACGGCGGCACGCCGCTCATCGAGATCAACGGCAGCCATTCCAGCGGCGGCGACGGACTGACGATCACCGGACCGAATGTCACCGTGCGCGGACTCGACATCACCAATTTCAGCCAGAGTGCCGGCATCCACATCACGGGGACCGCGGCCACCGGCGACTGGATCTCCGGTAACTCCCTCGGGACCGATCCGACCGGCACGCAGGCCGAGCCAGACGACATCGGGGTCAAGATCGACGGCGGCGCCCACGACAACCTCGTGGGTGGGACCACCGCGGCCGACGGCAACCTGATCGCCTTCAACTTGGGGCCGGGCGTCACCGTGGAGGGGGATGGCTCCGTCGGCAACCAGATCACCGCCGACCGGATCTTCGCCGACGACGCTCAGCCCACACCGACACCCGCGGGGATGCTCCAGTTCGATGGCTCTAGCTACGTCGGTCTGCCCCAAGACCTCGTCGGCTACATTCGCCCAAACGCTCAGAAGGTGGAAGGCCGCACGTTCGAGGCCTGGTTCCAGACCACCAGTGGCGGCGTCATCCTCGGTTCTCAGACTTCGGACCCTTCCGCGAATCCAGCTTACGGGACGCCGCTCTTGTACGTCGGTAGCGACGGCAAGCTGTACGGCGGTAGTGCGCTTGGGAGCCCGATCAGCTCGGACGCGGCCGTCAACGACGGCCGATGGCACTATGTCGCCCTGGTCAATAGCAGGAGCGCGGGGTCCCTGACCCTCTACCTGGATGGCCGGGTCGTCGGGTCCGGCTCGGGCGGTTATGTCTATGGCGACTCTTTCGACCAGATCGGGACCGGCTATACCAATCCTGCCGATCCCTCCACCCCGGGCGGCTGGTACGGTTTCCGTGGACAGATCGCCGATGTGCGGGTCTGGAGCACGGCACGACCGGCCGACGAGATCGACCAGGACATGACCACGGCGCAGGCCGGCACCGAGCCGGACCTGGATGCCTACTATCCCTTCGATGAGGGCCAGGGCCTGACGGCCCATGACCTGAGCCCCCACCACAACGATGCGATGCTGGCGGGCATCGACGGCCATCTGCCCATCTGGTCCAGTAGCGACGGAGTGGCTATCGACCTCGGTGACGACGGCGTGACCGCCAACTCCACGTCTCCCCGCCAGGGACCGAACGACCTCCAGAACTACCCGATCATCGTCGCGAACGCTGACGACCAGCTCGAGGGCTGGCTGGGGGGCAGCGAGCCGGACACGACCTACCGCATCGACGTCTTCGCCAGCGCCGGCTCCGGATCCGGCGGCGCGGGGGAGGCCCAGGATGACCTGGGGTCGCTGGAGGTGACGACCGACACGCAGGGCCAGGCGGTCTTCGAAGTCCCGTTCACCCCGCCGGCGGGCCTCCCCCTGGTCACGGCCACGGCCACCGACCCCCACGGCAACACCTCGGAGGTCTCGGACGTCCGGCCCGCCAGCCTGGAGTCGCCCGCGCAGCCAGTTCGCGTCGTCCCCGGTCAGCCACTGATCTTATCGGCGACGCCGGGTGATGCCATCGCGATCCAGGATCCGGCTGCCGGGCCGCTGGACCCGGCCTGGGACATGACCCTTTCGATCACGGCCGGGTTGCTGACTCTCTCGAGCACCGCCGGCCTGGCCGGCTCAGGTGATGGAACCGGGACACTGCGTTACGAGGGGAGCCTTTCGGCGCTGAACGCGGCGCTGGCGGGCTTGAGCTTCACCCCGCCGCCGGGGTCCCTCGGCAACTCGTCCCTGAGCCTCGACGCCGAGTTCGACAGGCGCCACGCCGCTCCGGACCCAGTTCCTCATCACCGACGGCCGATTCCTGGTCACGACCACCGCCGACGGCGGCGCCGGCTCGCTCCGCCAGGCCCTCCTCGACTCGAATGCCGCAACAGGCGGGACGAACACGATCGACTTCGCCATCCCCGGGCCCGGTGTGCAGACGATCGCGCCGGAGTCGCCCCTGCCGGCGATCACCAACCCCGTGCTCATCGACGGCACGTCGCAACCGGGCTACGTGGGCACACCGCTGATCGCGATCGTCAACGCGGCGGCTGGGATGGCGGATGGACTGACCATCACCGGCTCCGCCGTCACGGTCGGTGGCCTGGCGAACGGTGGCTTCGCCCTCGGCGCAGGGAGCATGCCGGAGGAGTTGACTCTCAAGTCCGGTCCTCTCCCGACGAGCGATGGCGGCAACGCTGGCCTTGTCGATACATACCGGATCGATACGAGCAGCGACGGACGCCTGATCGTCCAGGTGGATTCCCTCGGCATCACGACCCGTCTGTCCCTGCTCGATGCGCAAGGCCAGGTGCTCGTCGAGAGCGACGGCCTCTCACCCACCAACCCGGATGGCCAGGTCGACCTGCATCTTGCGGCAGGGACCTACTACCTCAGGACTCAGAGTACAGGCGGCGCGGGCGACCTGGTGCTGAAGGCCACTCTCACTCCTGCGTCCGCGCCCTTTCAGTCGATCCCTGTCGGATCACAAGACTACGATAATACGGGGTATGATCCTCTGGCCGTCGGCGATTTCAACGGTGACGGTATCCCCGACCTGGCAACCATGGATGGCGTCCATCTGGGGCTCGGGGATGGGACATTTCAAGAACCTTCGGTCGGTCTCGGATTGTCCGCTGCGAACCCCGACCTCGACGGGATGATCACTGGCGATTTCAACGGCGATGGCAAGCTCGACCTGGTCGTCGCATTCACGGATTCGAGTGACATCGCCGTGCTGCTGGGCAACGGGGACGGCACCTTCCATTCCCCGAAGTTCTATGCCGTCGGCACCGGTTCCTTCACAAACGATCGGGAGGCGGGGACGATCCTGGTGGCGGGCGATTTCGCCGGTGACGGCCGTCTCGACCTGGCCGTCGCCAACGGCGGCTCCAGCGACGTCTCCGTGCTCTTGGGAAACGGCGATGGCACCTTCCAGCCCGCCGTACAGTACGCAGTGGGACAAGGGCCAGAAGCCCTGGTGGCGGGCGATTTCACCGGTGACGGCGACCTCGACCTGGCCGTCGCCTGTCAGGGCAATGAAAGCCAGTATCCTCCGGGAACCGACCCAGGCGGCGTGTATATGCTGCTGGGGAACGGCGACGGCACGTTCCAGCCCGCGAAGGAGTACGCAGCCGGAACCGGCCCGGATGTCCTGGTGGCGGGCGATTTCGCCGGTGACGGCCATCTCGACCTGGCCGTGGGCGATGACGGTGACGCCTACACGAACGGCGCTGGTGTGAGCATGCTGCTGGGCAACGGGGACGGCACGTTCCAGGCCCCGCAGACCACTGTATTCACGACGACGGTCGGAGCGGAGCCAGCCGCTCTGGTGGCAGGTGACTTTCGCGGCGACGGGAAACTCGACCTTGCCGTCTCCAGCAAGACAATGAATGATGTTTATGTGTTGTTCGGCAACGGCGACGGCACGTTCCAGGCCCCGGAGCCGTACAGTGTCGGAGACGAGCCATACTCTCTGGTGGCGGGCGATTTCACCGGCGAGGGCCGCCTGGACCTGGCCACAGCAGACTTCCATACCAACCAGATCTCTGTCTTGCTGAACAATGGCGACGGCACGTTCGCGGTGAACCAGCGGTCAACCGTCGGGGTGTTTCCGCTATCTCAGGTCGCGGGCGATTTCAACGGCGACGGCCGCCTCGACCTCGCCACCGCGAACCTTGGAACCGACGATATCTCCGTACTCTCGGGCAATGGCGACGGCACCTTCCAGCCCGCGGTCGAGTACGCGGTGGACATGTATCCGGAGGCCATCGCGGCGGGCGACTTCAATGGTGACGGCCGGCTCGACCTGGCCGTGGCCGGCGCTGATCCGTCCACCAACGCCGGCGAAATCGCCGTGCTCCTGGGTAACGGTGATGGGACGTTCCAGACCCCAGAGTACTACGAGGCGGGGATCAACTCAGTTTCCATCGTGGCGGGCGACTTCAATGGTGACGGCCGGCTGGACCTCGCCACCGCGAACTTCGGCTCCAACGATATATCGGTGCTCTTGGGCAACGGCGACGGCACGTTTCAGCCCCCAGTGTTGTCCGCAGCAGGGAACGGGCCGAGCGCACTGGTCGCGGGCGATTTCAACGGTAACGGTCGGCTCGATCTCGCCGTCGTCCACAATAACTCCAACGAGGTCTCCGTCTTGCTGGGCAACGGCGACGGCACCTTCCAGCCCGCGGTCGAGTACGCGGTCGGGTCGTTTCCGTACACGATCGTGGCGGGAGACTTCACCGGCAATGGTGAGCTCGACCTCGCCGTCACCGACGTTGCCTCCACCGACATCTCCTTGCTGCTGGGCAACGGGGACGGCACCTTCCGACCTGCCGTAGAGTACGCGGTAGGACAAAGCCCAGGTGGCCTGGTGGCGGGCGATTTCACCGGTGACGGCCGCGTCAACCTCGTCGTCGCTGACAGCGACCCGCAGACTGGCGCCGCCGAGGTCTCGGTGCTGCTGGGGAACGGCGACGGCACGTTCCAGCCCGCGAAGGAGTACGCAGCGGGACAAGCCCTAAGTGCCCTGATGGCGGGCGATTTCACGGGCGACGGGCGGCCTGACCTCGCTGGCGTCAACGTATCCAGCAACACGGAGTTCGTGCTCCTGAACAACGGCGACGGCACGTTCACGGCTCCCGGCCAGTTCGCCACCGCCCCTCATGCCACGCCGCTGGTGGCCGACGTCAACGGCGACGGCACCAACGACGTCCTGGTCGTGGATGGCGCGGGTGATATCCTCTACCGCCAGGGCATCCCCGGGCAGCCCGGCACCTTCGAGCCGCCCGTTACCATCAATCCCGGCTATCCCTCCCGCGACATCGCCTGGGTACCCGACACCCGCGATGGCCCACTGCTGGCCAGCGTCGACGCCCACGACGATGCCGTCTCGCTCTATGCCTGGCGCGATGGCGGCTTCGTCCGCGTCGGCTCGCTGACGACCGGCCGGCTCCCGGCGCAGATCATCGCGGTCGACCTCACTGGCAATGGTCGGGACGAACTGGTGGTCCGCAACGCCGGCGACGGCACCCTGACGGTCTTCTTCAACAACGGCCTCGGCAGCTTCTGGACCGGCTTCTCCCCCTTCTCTCCCGTGACCCTCTCCGTCGGTCTCGGCGCCTCCGACGTGCAGGCGATCGATACGACCGGGGATGGCCATCCCGACCTCGTGGTCACGAACAAGCTGGCCGGCCAGGTCAGCATCCTCCGCAACCTCGGCGGTCGG
Organism: uncultured Planctomycetota bacterium; assembly: GCA_963815795.1. Taxonomy (GTDB): domain Bacteria; phylum Planctomycetota; class Planctomycetia; order Isosphaerales; family Isosphaeraceae; genus JAKAUH01. The sequence continues at coordinate 2,649,395 of CAWFIC010000019.1, forward strand.
TCGTTCGCTCCCCCGGTCCCCTATCGCGCCGGGACCGGATTGTCGGCGGTCGATCCCGCCGGTTCGCCCGAGGTCACCAACCTCGACGCGACGGCCGGAGTCGCCGGCGTGGCGCTCACGCCGGGCGGTCCGACCGACCTGGTGACGATCGATCCCGGCTCCGAGACGATCGACGCGCTCGCCAGCCTGGGAGGTGGCCGGTTCGCCAATCCGACCTCCATCGAGACCAAGATAACCGGCACGATCATCCGCACGGCCCACTTAGCCGGCAACGGGATCGATGACCTGGCCGTCCTCTCCGCCGATGGGTTGAGAATCTACCTGGGCGACGGCAAGGGCGGATTCCTGCCCCCGACCACCTATGCCGTGCCGTCGGAAGCCAACGGGCTGACGGTCGCCGATCTGCTGGGCGACGGCAAGCTCGACCTGCTGGTCGGCGACGCCTACGGCGACGTCCTGGTCTTGATGGGCAACGGCGACGGCACCTTCCAGCCCTACCGCGAGGCCACCCAGACCATCGAGCTGGCCGTGGCCGACCTGACCGGCAACGGCTCGAAGGACATCATCTACGCCGACCAGGGGCTCGATCGCGTCGTCGTCGATTACGGGGCCGGCAATTCGGCGGTCCTGGCCAATCAGTCCACCGGCCTGCTCGAGCCCGGCGCAGTGGCCCTGGCCGACCTCAACGGCGACGGCATCCCCGACCTGATCGTCGCCAACAGCGGCAGCAATAACGTCCTGATCTACCCCGGCCTGGGCAACGGCCAGTTCGGGCCGGCGATCAACGATGGGAATGGCTACTTCGTGGGCACCAACCCGGTGGGGATCACGGTCGCCAACCTCACGGGCGCCTTACCCGACCTGGTGGTGGCCGACGAGGGCTCCGACCAGGTGTCGATCCTGCTCAACCAGTCGCAGGAGGGCGGCGCGATCGCGTTCTCGGCGGGGCCGCGGCTGAACGCGGGCGGCTCGGGGCCGGTCTCCACGGTGGTGGGGAACTTCACCGGCGGCGCCTATCCCGATCTGCTGGTCACCAACAGCAGGTCGAACGACGTCACGCTGCTGCCCGGCGTGGGCCAGGGGTTCTTCAACGACCAGGCCCCGAGGATCTACTCGGTCGGAGCCGATCCGGTGGCGAGCTTCGTGGGCAACTTCGACGGCCAGCCCGAGTTGGTGACGGTCAACGCCGGCTCGAACGACGTGACGGTGATCGCGGACTTCGCGGGGGCCGATCCGGCGGTCAGCCTGTACACCTCCGGGGGCGTGGACCCGACGACGGCCTTCGCGTTCGAGCAGAGCAACGGCTTCGAGGACCTGGTGGTGGGTAACACCGCCGACGGGGCGATGGCGCTGTTCGTGGGCGGCCCCGAGGGCCTCAGCCTGACCTCGATCGGATCCGAGCCGGACCTGCCCGCCCCGACGGCCCTGTCGTTCTCGGCGCTGACGGGGGGCACGGTGCAGTTCTACGCGGCGACGGCCGGCCGTGAGTCGGCCGACCTGGTGGCGCTGAACCTGGCGACGGAGACCGGGACGGGGACGGGCGCGGAGACCGGCGCGGGGACGGGCTCGGGCTCGGCGACATCCACCGCCTCGGCAGAGCCGGCGGGGGCCGCGACGGGCCCGGTCGCGTCATCACCCACATCCTCCGTGTCGGCGACGGGGACGGGCACCGGTGCGGCCTCGCCATCGTCCGCCGTATCGGTCCAACTGATCGCATTGCAGGACACGTCGCTGCCGCTGGCGGCGACCGTATTGACGCTGACGGTCTCGAACTCGAGCGAGGAGACGGGCCCGGCCCTCGCTGGGACAGAAGGCATGGAGACAGTCGCATCGGTGGTGGGGCCGGGGTCGTCGGCCGGGCAGGGTCCGTTTTCGACGTCCGGCGGGGACGGGGCGACGTCGGGCTCGACTGGGGATCCGGACGAGTCCGGCGCGGCGGCGACGGCGCCCCCGGCCGTGTTGACCCCGCGGGAGCGGTATGTGCTGGGCCTGGACAAGGCGCTGGAGGAGCTGAAGCGGGAAGGCGCCGGCGGGATCCTGGGTCCCGGGGCGCCCGCGGATGGTTCGGACACCGCGCCGGCGCCGCCGCGCCGGCGCCGGAGGGCGGGTCGGGCCCGCAGTCGGTCCCGGGTCGGCCGGCGGGCGCCGGACGGGAGAATCGGGACAGGTTCGCCCCGCCCGGTCGAGCCGGATCGGGCGACGCGGCGGTCGCGCCGCCCGACTCTCGACGACCCGCGGTCGGGGTATGGAACGAGTGGAGGCCGTGGGTGGGCCGGTGGGCGACGACCCGTCGGGTGCCCGAAGGCGCACGCCCGTCGGCCGATCGATCGCCGCTGGTCACGGGTCCCGGGATCGATCGGGCGGCGGGAGCCCGCGGTGCGAACGAGACTCCGGCCCTGGGGCCGGGGGAGGACGAGCCCGGCCTGGCGGCCGTGAGCCTCGCCGCCGCGCTGCTGGCGGCCCGGTGGGAGGGTCTGCGGAGGATCCCGAGGCGATCCGAGGCTCGGCTCGGCGAATCCGATGGCGGCCGGGCCTGGACACGCCCCGCAGGACCCTGGAACGGTTAGGCGATCGGCGGGAATTCTCTGACCCGAGCGATCGCCGGGCCCTACCAGCCCGACGCGCCAGCGCGGGTCGCCGTCAGCCCCCGCCCGGACGCGCGAAAGACCCTCGCTGGCGCCTCGGGCTCGTCTCTGACCTTCCTTCATGCCGGGGTAATAGCGACCGGGCCGAGAGAGGGGGGAACTCGTGCGACGCAACCGGGACCCGGCGGCTCAGAGGATGTAGAAGAAGGCTACCGGATCGGCGTAGGGTGGGTCGAGCCTCGATTCCTCGAGGCGAGGCCCACCGGATCCGCCCAAGAGACCGGTGGGCCTCGCGCCGCTCCGCGGCGTTCGACCCACCCTACGGCCCCTCCTCGTACACCCTCTCAATAGCCATCGGCCGAGATGACCTCGCCGCCGGCCCGCGTCCCCGCCGCGTGATAGACCGGCTGGGCGATCGTCTGCTTGAGGAACCGTACCGAACCGTCGACCATCGCGAAGTTCGCTCCGCCGGGATGCAGGCTGCCGAAGGCGTTGACCCGGGGGTACTCGTAGGACGCGGTGAAGGTGCTCTGAGAGTCTGTCCCGGAAGGGTCGAGAGCGATCCCGTAGGGTGGGTGAAACCCACCGTGTGCCCAGGCCTTGCGTCGGTGGGTTTCACCCACCCTACAATCGTCTGACCCACCTTCCGGGACAGACTCTAAGCACTCTGGCGCGGCAACGTCGCGTGGACACGGCATCAATGTGCAGGACCCGATTCCTTCCAGCCCGGCCCGCCGCCGTAGACGCGATTGGTGCCCGCCAGCGGCAACCCCGTGATCATCGAGGCCTCGAGCGAAAGGGCACGCAAGTCCTCGGGCTCGAGATGGTGGACATCGCTCTTGCCGCAGGCTCGCGCCAGGATCTGGACCTCGGACGCCATCGCATGAAAGAAGTTGGCCACGCGTTCGGCGGCTTCATCCACAACAAGTCGGGCGGACAGCTCGGGGTCCTGGGTCGTGATCCCGACCGGGCATCGGCCGGTGTGGCAATGGTGGCAGGAATACGGCGCGGCGCCGATCTTGTGGTAGTCCTCGACGAAGATCGGCCTGTTGCAATTGAGCGCGATCAGTAGCGCAGTACCCAGGTAACAGGCGTCGGCGCCGAGGGCCAGGGCCTTGGCGCAGTCGCTGCCGTGCCGCAGGCCGCCGGCGATGATGAGCTGGACCTGACCATACAGCCCGATGTCTTCGAGCGCGGCGCGCGCCTCGCAGACCGCGGCCAGGGTCGGGATGCCGGTATGCTCCTGGAGCAACTCGGGAGACGCTGCCGTGCCGCCTTCCATGCCGTCGACGACGATCACATCCGCGCCGGCCTTGGCGGCCAGTCGGACGTCGTCGAACACGCGCGAGGCGCCCATCTTGACGAAGATCGGGACCTGGTAATCGGTGGCCTCGCGCAGCTCCTCGATCTTGATGACCAGGTCGTCGGGCCCGAGGAAATCGGGGTGGCGGCAGGGCGAGCGCTGATCGACGCCGGGAGGCAGGTCGCGGATCGCCGCGATCTCCTCGGAGACCTTGGAGCCGAGCAGCAGTCCGCCGGTGCCGGGCTTGGCGCCCTGGCCGATCGTCAGCTCGATGGCGTCGGCCTGGCGGAGGTGCCGCACGTCGATCCCGTATCGGCTGGGGAGCACCTCGTAGACCAGGGCCCGCGATTCCGTGCGTTCGACGTCGAGCATCCCGCCGTCGCCGGTGGTCGTCGAGGTACCCGCCAGCCGCGCGCCGCGCGCGAGGGCCGTCTTCGCGTTGCGCGAAAGCGCCCCGAAGCTCATCCCCGTCACCATCAGGGGGATCTCCAGCTCGAGCGGACGCTTGGCGAACCGCGTGCCCAGCACGGTCCGGGTAGAGCAGGCCTCGCGATATCCCTCCAGGGGGATGCGCGTGAGTGTCCCCGGGATGAAGGTCAGGTCGTCGAACGTGGCCCATTTCCGCGGCCGGAGCGAGCCGAAGCCCCGGATGCGATAGCGGCCCAGGTCGGCCTTGATCTGGATGTCCTCGATGACCGCCGGCGTGAAGGTGCCCGAAGTCTCGCGAGGTGAGGGATCCCCACCGATGCGCCGGGCCTGCTCGGCCGCCGGCCACGCTTCCGGCCCGGACTCGGCCGGATCGGGTCCGGGACCGGACGTCTCGTCGCTGGTCATCGATCGGTTCCTCCCCGCGATGTCGCACCACGCCGCCGCGTCGGGCTCGGTCCCGCGATGCGCCGCATCAGAGAATGTAGTCCTCGGTCTTCGGCCCGGGCAAGGCCGCGGACTCGGACACGCCGTTCGCTCGGGGCGGGTTCATCGGAGCGGCAGGGGGAGGGGGCACGTCGGCGGCATGTCCGTCCAGGCGGCGGAGGAACTCCTTGGCGGGTTCGGCGAAGTCGGAGTGGTTGGTCAGCTTCAGCACCCGCTGGAAATCGGCGGCGGCCTCGAGCGCGAGCCCTTTCTTGAACAGGCACGTCCCGCGGATGAGGTAGACCTCGGGATCGGACGGTTGGAGTTCCATGACCCGGCCGAGATCGGCCAGCGCTCCGTCGAGATCGCCGGCTTCGGTGCGGATCCGGGCCCGCTGGTTGAAGGCGGCGGCCAGGCGAGGATCGTACTCGATCGCCTGGTCGAAATCCCCGAGCGCCCGCTGCGAGTCACCCAGGCCCTGGTAGGCCATGCCGCGGCCGCAGTAGGCGTCGGCCAGGAACGGGGCGATGCGAATGGCCCGGGTGAACTCGGACACGGCGGGATGATACTCCTTCAAGAAGAGGTGCATTCGCCCCGCTTTCAGGATCGCCGGTACGCTCCTGCGCAGCCGGCGCCGCGCGGAGGCCCAGGCTCCCAGGGCTGTGAGTGCCGCCACGGCCGGGACGCCGACGAGCGCCCCCGCGCCACCGTCCGCGTCCGCTCGCGATAGCGCGGGCGGGTGACGATCACGCTGTCGCTCTCCCGGAAGGTGGTGGTTTGCTGGTCCACGATCAGCAAGACCGCCATGGTCCCCAGCAGGCCCAATGCGCCGATCCCGAGGCCCACCCATCGCCGCCGACCGCCCAGCAGGAGGGCACATCCGATCACGAGCAGCAGCCCCGAGATCGCCAGGGCCGCCGCCAGGCTCTCCGCCGGGGGGCGGTTGATCACGCTCTGGAAAGCTTGGGCGAGGTTCATCACGCTGATCTTCCCCTGCTTTCGACTGCCCGCACGTCGGTGACCGAGCCACTTCGCTCCGCCCTCAGTGTACGCCTGACGCCGACCCGCGCACTCCAGCACGACGTACGGCCAGGATCGGCCGTGTTCTCAATGGATGCTGCTATGGGTGGGGACGGGTATCGATCAGTCCAGGCGAGGAGGACACGCACAAGCAGTCCAATCTACGTCGCCTTCGGGGCGATGTCAATCAACCATCAAAGAGCGTCACCGCTTTTTCATCGAATTCGGATTCATTTGCTCATAACGCCGATTTCCATAGTTGTCGGTCGCTTCGTTCGAAGTTCCACAGCCTCTTGCCGGCCACCAGTTTACGGAAACCGCCGGGCCTGGTGGGGATCTCCCATCGCTCGAGCGACTTCGCGATCAGATCGCGATCGGACGGGCTCACGTCTTCGAAGACCGCGTCGGCGCCCAGCTCTCCGTTGCGCCCCCCGAGGAAGATCGTCCCCGCGTACATGCTGTCGGCCACGCCGTCGGCCGCATCGCCGCAGACGATCATGACGCCCTTCTGCATCATGAAGCCGGCCATCGGCCCCACGCTGCCGCCCACGACCAGGACGCCGCCTTTCATCGCGATGCCCGCCCGAGTCGAAGCGTCTCCACGCACCACGACCGTTCCGGATCGGATCGACGCCGCCACGGCATTCCCCGCGTCCCCCTCGATGATAACCGTGCCATCACGCATGCTCTCGGCGGCGCCCCAGCCGACTCCGCCCCGGACGATCACGATGGCGCCGTCGTTGAGTCCGGCGGCGTAGTAGCCGGCGCTGCCGTCGATGACCAGTTCGACACCCTCCGGGAGGGCCACGCCGAGGTTGTGGCGCGCGGCGGGGTGGATGAGGTGAATGCGGTTCGTCCCTGCGGCGATGGCGGCGTGGACGGCGCGGTTGACCTCGCGGGTCGAGAGGCCGTCGCAGTCGATGACGACCGAATCACCCGGTTCTTCTGTCCGAAGGGTTGACGCTTGCGACAGCCCGGCGACCATGGAGTTGTCCTCGCTCTTCAGGGATGCAAGACCTGCATCGCGCGCACTGTCACTTGCCTGTTGGGACCGCGTCCTCAGACATCGCGGAGCGGAAAGAACAGCGCCGAGCCCGGAGGCGGCTCGACGACCCGATATTCGTCCGGCAGCGCGCGGCGCAGGGCGATCTCCTCCGTGGCGGCTGCCACGAACTCGTCGGTCTCGACGAGGGTCATCGGCTTGAACCCGAAACGGTCGCGGCACGATGCCGAGTCCCTCGGGCGAAGCGACGAGGTAAGAGAACGCGCCGTCCAGGTCCCTGATGGAGTCCGCCATCGCCTCGGGCAGGCTACGACCCTGCTCCATCCGGGAACGGAGGTAGACGCCGATCACTTCGGAGTCGTTGTCAGTATAGAACATCGCGCCTCGCTGTTCGTACTGGCGGCGGAGCTGGTGATAATTCGTGACGTGTCCGTTATGCACCGTCGCCAGGTCGGGGACGCCGTGCACCCAGAAGGGCTGGGAGTGGCTCAGGTCGATCCGGCTCTCGGTGGACATGCGAGTGTGGCCGATCGCCAGCGGGCCGGTCCACTCCGACAGTTTATAGGCCGATTCCAGTCCGTCCGGCGAGCCGACGCGCTTCACCAGGTCGAGCCGACGCCCCAGGCTGAGAACTTCCGTCCCGCCGCGGCGGGCGCCCAGGGCCCGTTCGAGATCGTCGGCCGTCACTCCCGCTCCGGGCCGGAACTGGAATCGAAGGGTCCCGTCAGAGGCCAGACTCCCGCCGTCGTTGCCCACCCGCGACACGTCGCCCAGGCCGCCGATTTCATCGAGGATTCCGCCTGGAACGTGCGCAACACGCACCGACCAGGTCGTCGACTCGCCCCCGACTGACGGGCCGATGACAGCCGCGCCGGCGCTGTCGGGCCCCCGGCAGGCGAGGGCTCGCAGCATCGTCAGGACCGTGAGACCGGCCGGCGGACCGACGCCGTCGGATCGCTTGTTCAAATACCCAATGATTCCACACATAGAGGTCGGGACTGAAGAGGTCGGGGACGGCGAGGGGGAACGGGGCACTCAGGTCGTGATTTTACTGGCTTTGCCGCCCGTTGTCGTCAACAATTAGTCGGTGGATTCGCCGCGACTCGTCTGACGACGGGGCGAGGCCGGCGCCCGTCCCCAGACCGATGGAGGTCCATTCGACGCGATGAGCACCGACGACACGACGCTGGCCGGCCTCGAGGGCCGGTTCGAGCAGGACGGCATCACCCATCTCCTCGTCCAGTTCGTCGACATCCACGGAGTGGCGAAGGTGAAGCTCGTCCCGGCGCGGACGCTCCGCGCCGTGGTGGAGGACGGTGCGGGTTTCGCCGGTGGCGCCGTGTGGGGCATGGGACAGGGCCCCCACTCGCACGACATGATGGCGCGCGTCGATCCCTCGACCTACACGCCGATGCCGTATGAGCCCGGCATGGCACGATTCGCGGCGGACTTGCATGTCGATGGCGTGCCGCATCCCTACTGCCCGCGGGTCAATCTCAAGCGGATCCTCTCCGGGGCCGCCAACCGCGGCTATCGCTTCCAGGTCGGGATCGAGCCCGAGTTCTTCCTGGTCGCCAGGGATCCCGACGGCACGCTGCAGGGCTGGGATCCACACGGCGTGGACGATCTGGCCAAGCCCTGCTACGACTACAAGGGGCTCTCGGGAGCCCTCGAGTTCCTTCGCGCCTTGAGCGACGGCCTGGATCGGCTGGGCTGGGGCGTCTACCAGTGCGACCACGAGGACGCGAATTTCCAGTACGAGGTCAATTTCCGATATGCCGAGGCGCTCGAGACCGCCGATCGCCTGATCTTCTTCCGCATGATGGTCGGGCAGCTCGCCCGCCAGGCCGGTGCGATCGCGACGTTCATGGCCAAGCCATTCTCGGGCCGCACGGGATCGGGCGCGCACCTGCATTATCACCTCGCCGATACGTCGAATGACGCGAACCTCTTCCGCGACGAGTCCGACCCCCGCGGGCTGGGCCTCTCGTCCCTGGCGTATCACTTCCTCGGCGGCGTGCTCGAGCATGCCCGCGCGATTTGCGCGGTGACCTCGCCCACCGTCAACTGCTACAAGCGACTCCAGATGGGGCCGGCGCTCACGGGCTCGCGATCGGGTTTTACGTGGACCCCGGCGTTCATCACGTACGGCGACAACAACCGGACCCAGATGCTCCGGATCCCCGAGCCGGGCCACGTCGAGGATCGCTCGATCTCGAGCGCCTTCAACCCCTACCTGGGCATGGCCGCGTACCTCGCGGCGGGGCTCGATGGCATCGACCGCCGGCTCGACCCGGGCCCGCCCAATCTCGGCAACCTCTACGCGGCCGACGTGCAAACGATGGGCCGCCGAGGCGTCCGGACGCTTCCCCAGAGCCTTCCCGAAGCCCTCGGCTACCTCGAGGAAGACGGCGTCATCCGCGACGCGCTCGGCCCGATCGCCGACGAGTTCATCCTGCTGAAGCGCGACGAGTGGCGCGAGTATCATGCCCAGGTGGAATCGTGGGAGGTGAAGCGTTACCTGACGGCACTGTGAGCGGGACGGGGCACGACCGGCGGACGGCGTGAGGTTATCCTGAAGCCGGAATCCGACCGTCCCCCGAGGAGGCGCCATGGCTTACGCGAATTTCGATTTGAAGCACGCCGTCGAGAAGTTCGACCTGTCCAGGAACGAATCCTCAGACCTCTTCGACCATGTCGAGCCGATCCCACCCAGCGTCTTTCTGCGCGATTGGCTCGCCGACCTGGCTCCGGTCGCGGTGGGGATCAACACCGAGCAAGCCCGCCGCGAGTTTATCATCGGGCCGATCCTCGCGGAGGCCAGGCGACGATCGCAAGTGGCGATCAATGTGTTCCCGGGTGTCGCGTTCCCAGTAGACGAAGCCCGCGGACTGACTGGTGTCTGTGACTATCTGATCGTACGGTCGTCGGAAATCTACTTCGTCGAGGCTCCGATCGTCGCAGTCGTCGAAGCGAAGAAGGAAGACCTCACCGCAGGACTCGGTCAATGCGTCGCCGAGATGGTTGCCATCCAGGTGTTCAACGAACGTGAGGGTTCGCCCATGCCTGCCGTGTATGGATCGGTGACCAGCGGCAGCAACTGGCGATTCCTCAAACTGGAGGGGCAGTCGCTGTCCATCGACCGACCCGAGTACGTTCTTCCTCCCAACTTGGACAAGATCCTGGGGATTCTTGTCGGCATCGCGGGTGGCGGGTCCGAGCGGGTCTCGGGACGCTGAAGTTCTCCAACGAGGGAGGCGACCAGGATCATCATGCTGAGGATCGATACCCGCATTGCGATCATCGGCGCGGGCGCGATGGGTTCGGCCGCGGCTTATCACCTCGCGCGCCGGGGCGAGCCGGTTGTGCTCCTCGAGCAGTTCGAACTGGGGCACGACCGAGGCAGCTCGCACGGGGCCGCGCGGATCACTCGGCACTCGTATGCCGATCCCCGCTATGCCCGGTTGATGCCGGCGGCCTTCCGGGCCTGGCGGGACCTCGAGGCCGATGCGGGCGAGGCCCTCTACATCCGCACCGGCGGCGTGTCCTTCTCGCCGCTGGGCGTCGATTATGCGGGGCGGGTCGCGGCCAGCCTGGAGGAACTGGGTGTCCCGCACTGGCGCGGCACGGGCCGCGAATTCAACGCACGACAGCCGGTCTTTGCCATCCCCCACGACGCCGACGTTGTCTTCGAGCCGGATGCCGGATTGCTCGCCGCCTCGCGGGCCGTCGCGGTTCAGGTCAAGCTGGCCCGGCTTCATGGCGGACCGAACACGAGTGTCCTCGACCGGACCCCGGTGCGCTCGATCGACCTCGAGGGCGAACGGCCCGTCGTCTTGACCGATACGACTCGGATCGTCGCCGATCGGCTCATCGTGGCCGCCGGTGCGTGGATCAAGCGGCTCGTGCCGGACTTCCCGGTGCCGGTCCGCGTTACCCGCCAGCAGGTGCTGTACTTCGAACCGGAGGATCCCGCGCCCTTCCAGGTCGGCCGGTTCCCCGTTTTCATCTACAAGGGTGCCGGCGAGGAGGACGCGTTCTATGGCATGCCGGACTTCCTCGGCCTGGGTGTGAAGGCGGCGCGACATGCCGGGCCCGAAATCGACCCCGATATCGACGACACCACCATCGCCGATGACTATCGCTCGGTCGTGCGCCAGTTCCTCCGAGAATCGATCCCCGCACTGGCCGACGCGCCGATCGGGCTGACCGAGGTCTGCCTTTACACGGTCGCGCCCGACGACGAGTTCACGGTGGATTCCCTGCCGCGCCGGCCCGACGTCATCGTCGCCAGCCCTTGCAGCGGGCACGGGTTCAAATTCTCCTGTCTCATCGGCCGGATCCTGGCGGACCTCGCCACCACGGGGACGACCGAGTTTCCGATCGATCACTGGCGTCTCGGGCGGTCGGCGCCGTCCCCCTCTCCCGGATGAGGCTCTCAAGCCGGGGTTGACGCCAGCCGCCACTCTCGCAGAATCGGAGCGTCGCCAGTGATCCTTTGGAGAGGGTGGAACGGATGCCCTGGACAATCAGACGACGGAAGCCGCTCGCACGTGTCGGGCTGCGCAGACGACCTCGAATTCAATCGGGACCCTCCCGTCGGATGTCTCGAGTCCGGCGCCTGCTTCGATGGACGGCGATGGCGGGCGTGCTTGCATTGATGGCGTGGGGCGTCGTCAGCAAGCTGCAGGACCTGCCCAGGGTCGAGCCGCCGTTCGAGCGGATCGTTGGTGCCGGAGCCGGTCCGGTGATGGAGTTGGACCTCCGCGACGCGGAGGGCCGCCTCCATACGGCCGCCGAGTGGTCCGGGCGGCCGGCGGCCGTTCTCATCTGCCTCGCGCCGGACTGCCCGGTGTCACGAGAATACGCCGACGCGCTGGAACGGCTCGCCCATCGGTTCGAGCCGTGCGGGATCGTCTTCTTCGGGATCGATCCCACTACGGGCATCACTCCGGAAGCGAGCGTCCAGCGGTGGGCGGGCTGGCATCTGCCGTTCCCGATCCTTTTCGACGTCCACAGGCGAGTCGTGCGCCAGGCGGGTATCGAGGTCACGCCCGAGGCCGTGGTCGTGCTGCCGGACGGGCAGGTCGTGTATCGCGGGCGGATCGACGATCGTTACGGGGCAGATGGACACACGCTTTCGCGGTCCACGCGATCGGAACTGGAGGCCGCGCTGGACGCCATCCTCGCCGACGAGCTGCCATCGGTCGCCGAGGCGAAAGCCCATGGTTCGCTCATCGCCCCGATGGCGCGCGGGGACGAGGATGCGGAAGGGCCGATCACGTTCAACAAGCATATCGCTCCGATACTCTGGAACAACTGCGCTCGTTGCCACCGGCCGGGGGACGTCGGACCGTTTCCCTTGCTGAGTTATCGCGATGCGGCGAAGCGGGCCGATTTCCTCCGCGAAGTGACGGAATCCGGCCAGATGCCGCCCTGGAAGGCCCATCCGGGGGCCGGCGTCTTCCTTGATGCTCCGAGGCTGTCGGTCATCGAGAAGGAGCGCCTCGCCCGGTGGGCGGAGACGGGATGCCCGGAGGGAGATCCGGCCGATTTGCCGCCGACGCCCCGGTTCCCCGAGGGCTGGGCGCTCGGCCCGCCCGACCTGATCCTGACGATGCCGGAGGCATGGGAGCTATCCCCCAGCGAATGGGATACATACCGCGCGTTCGCCCTGCCGTTCCCGATGGATCGCGACGTGACGATCACCGGCCTCGAGTTTCATCCCGGGAACCGCCGGATCGTCCACCACAGCCGGATTCACCTGGACGAGACCGGCGATGCCCGCAGCCGCGAGGCCGATGACCCGACGCCGGGCTTCTCGGGCTGGATGGGTCGGAAGATCGTGGAGCTGCCGTATCCCGGCCTGGGCGGCTGGACGCCCGGTCTCACCCCTCGCCACGCGCCCGCCGGCTCCGGGCGGTCGATCCCGCGGGGCTCGGACATCGTGCTGCAGATCCACTACCATCCCACCGGCAAGGTCGAGACCGACCGCTCGAGCGTCGGCCTCTTTTTCGCCAGGCAACCCGTCACGCGCCCGATGGCCGGCCTATCGATCTCGACGCCTCAGATCGACATCCCCGCGGGAGCGAAACGCCACGCGATCATCCAGGCCGCCTGGCTGAAGGCGGACGTGCGGCTCTACACCGTGGTGCCCCACGCCCATTACCTCTGCCGCGAATTCCGTCTCGCCGCCACGTTGCCCGATGGGACGATCCGCCCGCTGCTCTGGATCACCGACTGGGACTTCGACTGGCAGGACCAGTATCGTTTCGCGCGGCCCGTCCGCCTGCCGAAGGGCACGATCGTGACGTTCGCCGCCTACTTCGACAACTCCGAGGAGAACCCCCACAACCCGAACAAGCCGCCCCGCCGCGTCTTCTACGGCATCCAGAGCCGCGACGAGATGTGCGCCTGCCACCTCGAGTTCCTCCCCGAGGACCCCAAGGGCTACGAGGCTTATCCGAACAAGTCTCCGTTCGGGATGTAATACCGCTACTGATCGCGGTCCACTGCGGCGGTCGCCTCCTCATCATCGTACCGGCGCCGCCGGCGCGAGGCGGTCTGGGGGCGAATCCGCCCGCCGCGATCGGTTCGGCTGCGTTCGACCGTCTCCACGTCGAGGAAGACGAGGACCTCGGTGGCGGTCGGGAACGTGCCCGGGATGGGGAGGTTGAACAGGCCGCTCTTCTTGTCCAGGATGCCGGGATGGATCCCGCACGAGATGATGAGCGACTGTCCCAGTCGCCAGTTCCGCACCGTCTGCTCGAGATGGGTCTCGGTCGCGTCGGGCACGTCGATGGTCGTCTCGATCTCGCCGAGCTGCCGCGGGGCGATCACCTTGGTGCGATGTAGCGTCCGGACGGTGTTCACCGTGAGGTCGATCTTGGCGTCAACCGCGTTCCCGTCGTAATTCAACAGGGGGCTGAGCTTGAGGATGATGCCTTCGTCGATCTTCTCGGGCCGCGGCTGGAAGGCGATCCCACCGGCTGGGTCCTGCGTCAGTCCGCCGACGAAGGTGCGCGGCTCTCTGGTCTTGATCAGGAGGCTCTGGCCGTTGATCATCTCGACCCCTTCCTTGGCCAGCGGGCGGAACCCCTGCTGGATCTGGATCTGGGTGAGCACCAGCGCGGCGTCGCGGGATTTCATCGTCCAGATCTGCTGGCCCTGCGGCCCCCCACCGACGTAGGTCAATCGCGAGTAGACCGTGTAGCGCCACCGCGGGTCAACGGCCGCGATGAATTGCACCTGGATCCGCAGGGTGTCGGCGGTCGCCTCGACGAACCGCGAGACGATCTCGTCCACTTGCTGCAGCACCTCCGGCGAGTTGTATGCGGTCAGCCATTTGCGGTCGGCCGACAGGACAGCGGGGTCGTCGCCGTGCCATTCCGAGACGCCGGTGCGGAGCAGGATCCAGTCGATCAGGGCTTTCTGCGGCGGGGCCTGGACGTTGGTCGGGATGCTCGTATAGCGGGAGATATCCCACTTCTTCAGCTCGAAGCCGCGTACCTGCGGGAGGGCGCCGGGCAATTTCGCGCCCGCGCCTTTGTCGTCGGAGTCGTCGTCAACGGGGCCGGGCAGCTTGTCCTCGCGGTTCGCGATCCTGCGGCCGGATGGGGTTTGCGCCAGCAGGCTCGGCGGGACGAGACCTCCCAGGAAGAGGGACGATAGCAGTGCCGTGCGGCGGTTCATGCCAGTTGGCCTCCTTGCCGGGCTGGCGGGCGTGATTCGTTCCGGGCCGGGCCTCGCCGTGAAGCCAGATAGCCGGTTGTCATAGCAGAGCGCCACTTTTCCCTCAAGTCGAACCTGCAAAAACTTCAAGTCCGAAGTTCGCAGACTTTGTAACGACGGGCCAAACCGAGGGAAGAAAGGAAAAACGCCTGCAATCGGGCAGGGGAACACCCGTCGGCAATTCATGGGCTACACTTGCCTCAGAATTTCGGAAGGCAGGGCGGTCTTCCCGGGGACACGGGACGCGGCTGGCCATCGATGGCGGCCCGTCTCGCGACGCAGGCACACTCGGGGTTCGCCGGCACCACGCCCGCCCTCCCTCTCATCGCCAGCAAGCCGATGATCCCACGGCAACATCGGCCTTGAATCGATCGGGCCGTTCGGAACCGCGGACGAGGCGCATCCCCGCGGGGATTCGCGCCGGCGTTCCAACCTGCGCCCACCCTTGCCTCAGCTTTGGAGAGCGGCATGGCCCCCCCTCGTGAGCATGCACGACCGGATCGCCATCGGAAACGGCCGTCGTTCAACCCCCGACACGAACACCTGGAGGTCCGGGTCGTCCCGGCCAGAGTCGGCGCTCACTCGATCGTCACCGCGCCGCCCGTTTTGACCGGAACCATCGCTCCGGCGATGACGGTCTCCCCGGCCGGCGGCAATGGATCTCCGGTAGGCTACACTCCGCAGCAGATCCGCGCGGCTTATGGGTTCGACAAGATCGCGTTCGGCTCGATCTCCGGCGATGGAGCCGGTCAGACCATCGCGATCGTCAACGCCTACGACGACCCCGGCCTGGTGGACAGTTCGGCCGCCGGTTTCAGCACCAGCGACCTCGGCCAGTTCGACCGTGAATTCAACCTGCCGGATCCGCCCAGCTTCACGAAACTCAACGAGGCGGGGAATACGGCGCCTCTGCCGGCGACGGATCCCGCCGGGCCGGGCAGCTCGAGCGGCAACTGGGAATTCGAAGAGGCGATGGACGTGGAATGGGCCCACGCGCTGGCCCCGGCCGCGGCGATCGTGCTGGTCGAGGCCGACTCCAATAGCACCGGCGACCTGTATGCCGGAATCAACATCGCCGACCATCTAGCGGGCGTCTCGGCGATCTCGCTGAGCTGGGGGTCCTCGGAGTTCTCGGGCGAAACCTACTGGGATCAGAACTTCCAGACGCCCAGCGGCCACCAGGGGGTGACGTTCGTGGCGGCCACGGGCGACGGCGGGGCGCCGGGGATCTACCCGGCGTATTCTCCGGATGTGGTGGCGGCGGGCGGTACGACGCTGCAGCTCAACCAGGACGGGTCCATCCAGGGTCAGTCGGCATGGTCCAGCGGAGGTGGAGGGATCAGCGGATACGAGACGGAGCCCGCCTATCAGCAGGGCGTCCAGACGACCGGTTATCGGACGATCCCGGACGTGTCCTTCCTGGCCGATCGATCGGTCGGAGTGGCCGTCTACGATTCTTACGACAACACCGGCGGCGGCCCGTGGACGACCATGGGCGGGACGAGCCTGGCGGCGCCCTCCTGGGCGGCGCTGATCGCCGTCGCCGATCAAGGACGCGTCGCCTTCGGAGGGACGACCCTCGACGGTGCCACGCAGACGCTCCCGGCGCTCTACTCGCTCCCATCCGCCGATTTCCACGACATCACGAGCGGCGGCAACGGCACATATAACGCCGGTCCCGGCTACGACGAGGCCACCGGCCTGGGCACGCCCGTTGCTAATCTCCTGGCCCCCGGCCTGGCCTTCTACGGGATGGCCCACCACCTGGTCATCACGGCCCAGCCGCCTTCATCCAGTGTCGCCGGACAGCCATTCGGCTTGACGGTGGAAGTCGAGAGCCCCGATGGCTCGCTCGTGACCGGCGCGAGCGGGACCGTCACCATCTCGCTGGCCAGCAACGCCGCCGCGGGCAGCCTGAACGGAACGCTCACTGCCACGATCGATCAGGGTGTAGCCACGTTCTCGGGGCTCGCCATCGACGCGGCCGGTACGGGGTACTCGCTGTCCGTGATCGCCAGCGGGCTCGGTTCGGCGAAGTCATCGCCCTTCAATGTCACTGCGGCCGCGCCCAGGGCGCTCGTCATCGCCGCTCAACCGCCGTCGAGCGTGACGGCTGGGAGCGGCTTCGGGCTGACGGTGGATGTGGAAGATGCGTTCGGCAACCTGGTGACCGGATATGGAAGCGACGTCACGATCGGGCTGGCGGCCGGTCCCGCGGGCGCACAACTCGGCGGGACGCTCAGCGTCCTGGCCTCGGGCGGGGTGGCGAGTTTCTCGGGCCTGGCGATCGACCAGGCCGGTCAGGGCGATACTCTCGAGGCCACGAGCGGGGGACTTTCCTCGGCCTCCACCGTCGCATTCGCGGTCACGCCCGCCGCGCCGGCCCAGCTCGCGATCACCGACGAGCCGCCTCCAACGGTCACCGCTGGAGGCCGTTTCGGACTCTCGGTCTCGGTCGAGGACGCGTACGGGAATCTCGAGCCGAGTTACGGCGGCGAGGTGACGCTCGGACTGGTCGGCGGGCCGGCCGGTGCCGCCCTGGGGGGCGCGTTGTCCGCGACGGCTGCGAGCGGAGTGGCGGCCTTCTCCGGGCTCGATCTGACCGAAGCCGGTCAGCGCTACGCCATCGAATCCGCCAGCGGGAGCCTGGCGAGTGCCACGTCAGGTGCGTTCGCGGTGACGCCGGCGGCGCCCGCGCAACTGGTCGTGACGACGCCGACCCCGACGACCGTGATCGCCGGGGTGCCCTTCGCGCTCGCGGTGTCGGTCGAGGATGCGTTCGGAAACCTGGTGACGGGCGCCGACAGCGCGATTGCGCTTCGACTGGCGGGAGGCGCGCCCGGCGCGAGCCTGGGCGGCACCACGACGCTCAGGGCGGCGGGGGGCATGGCGACCTTCGACGACCTGACCGTCAACAGAAGCGGCTCGCACTACGTGCTTCAAGTGTCCAGCGCCGGTCTGGCGGCCAATACGTCCGCGGATTTCTCGGTGGCATCCGCCGCGCCGGCCCGACTGGTGATCACCTTGCAGCCCTCCCCGGTCGTGACTGCGGGGAACCCCTTCGGGCTTGGCGCGTCGGTGGAGGACGCGTTCGGGAACCTGGCAACCGCCTTCGCCGGGGAGGTGCGCGTTTCCCTCGAGAGTGGCCCGGCTGGGGCCAGCTTGTCGGGCCAGACGACGGTGAAGGCGGCGCAGGGGATGGCGTCGTTCTCCGGCCTGACCATCGACAAGGCCGGCGGGAATGACGTGATGCAGGTCGCCGTCAACGGCGTTGGAAGCATCACGACCAGTCCGTTTCAGGTCGTCCCGGCCGCACCCAGCCAGTTGGTGATCGTCGATCAGCCTCCGAGTCAGCTCGTCGCCGGACGGTCCTTCGGCGTCACCGTCGCCGCCGAGGATCATTACGGTAACACGGTGGCCGGCTTCAACAACGCGGTGACGGTGGCGCTCGCCAACGGCCCCGCGGGCAGTGTGCTCTCCGGCGTGGACTCGGCGGACGCCGTCAACGGGGTCGCCAGTGTGACCGGCCTCGCCCTCGACAGGGCCGGCGCGGGCTACCGGGTCCAGGCCGCTTCGGACGGGATGACATCGAGTGCGTCAACGGCGATGACCGTGGCGCCGGCGGCGCCATCGCGGCTGGTTATCACGTTGCAGCCGCCCGCCAGCGTGGTCGCCAGACAGCCGTTCGCGGTCAACATCGAAGCGGAGGACTCATATGGTAATCTCGCGACCGCCTTCGACGGGACCGTGACGGCGGCTCTGGCGTCGAATCCGAACCGCGACATCCTCGAGGGGACGCTGTCCGTCCCGGCGAGCGGTGGCCTGGCGGTCGTCGCCGACGCCGCGCTCAAGAAGCCCGGCAAGTCGTACGCGATCACGATCACGAGCAACGGACTGACGCCGGCCATGACTTCGGTCTTCAACGTGGTGAAGCCAGGCGATCGAAAGGGACACGCGACAGCCGTCCGCCGCCCTTCACACCCCCGTTTCCGCGACCCCGTCGGCGCGTCGGAGAGGGGCAGTGATTCGGGCCGTGCCACGAAGCATCGCCATCAACCTATGTCCGAACGGCGACGGGGACTGCGACCTTGATGGAAGACCGGGTGCAATCGCGTTCCTGCTCCCGCCCCTGCCCGACCCGCCCGCCCGGCGGCCGGCGGTCGGTCGGGTGAGGTCGGTCGGGTCGCGGCCGGCAGCGGGCCGGGCGGGCGCCGGGATCGAGCGGGGCGAAGCCGCCCGGCGGACGAACCGGGACGTACCGACCCGAGACGCCCGCGAAACCGGTCTGACCCGGGCCGCCCTGACCCGGGCCGCCCTGTTGTCAGCCGATTCCTTCTCGCCTCATACTTCTCTGAGGCAACTCGTCTACCTCCTTCCTGTCGATCAACCAGGCCTTGAGAAGCTCGAAAGCCTGCTCCAAGTCCGCAAGCGTGCCTGCCTCGTCCCACATTCCGCGAAATGCACCCGAGGATGCCCGATAGCGTCGTGGCAAGACGTCAATCTTCCCTTGGAGACTGTAATGGACGGCGCCATTCTTTCGCCAGAACCAGGCGATCCTGGCGTCGTGAAGAAAAGTGCCGCTGTCGTACATCCGAGCGAGATCAATTCCGTGCCGGGAGGCAAGGGAATTGAGTTCTCGTGAAGTCGCTTGCATTGATTCAAAGTCGCTCATTGTTGCTACTTGCGCTGTTGGCAACGAGAACGGAACTATTCAATGAGAATCCATCGAGGAGTCGGGTCGTCAGCCGTGTGACCAAAGATCATGTTACCAGAGGCGTCGTGGACCCTGGCATTGTCGAAATCCTGGATGATCCGTCCGAGTTCAGTCCGATCGGCCGGGGGCGTGTCCCTGATCACCTGTTCTTTGACGAGGAAGCCCTGTCGCGGGTCAGCGGGGGCCCGGGCCTTGACCACGTTGCCGGGCCGGGTCGCCCGAGCGCGCTCCAGGTTCTGAAATTCGTTCCCGGCCTGGAGCGGAGAGGTGCCGGCCTGGTGGAACTCCTTGACCACCCAACCCGGCTGATCGAGGTTCTCGTAGACGACACCCTCGGCGCCACGCCCGAGTTCGTGACCGATCCGGGGCATTCCGCCCTGAGGAGCGGTGCCGCCACTTGGTGGAGATGTACCGCCCGTCACCATCTGTCCGGTCTGCCCGATGCCTCCGACACCCATGTCGGTCGCCGCGCCGGCGGCTGTGTCAGAGACGGCCGCCCCTGCCATCACCACGGCGAGCCGAGCATGGGCTTGCATGTCCAATGTAACCGTCTGCGGCCCGGCGGCTCCAGGCCCCGCTGCGCCCACGACACGACTCGCCCCGCTCCGCCCCGATGAGGATCGACGCCCCGCGGCCCAAGGAGTACTGGCTTGCGTCGTACCCGGCATCGCTCTCGCTCGGGGTGGATGTCGGTCCGGACGGGCCAGCGGGCCGCCCCCGCCCGAGCCCGCCCCGCCCGCCCGGCGGCCGGCGGTCGGGTGGTTGAGGTCGGTCGGGTCGCGGCCGGCGGCGGGACGAGCGGGTGGGCGGCGGGACGGGGCGGCGGATGCGGGCGGGCCGGTTGACGGGTCCCGCAGGCCGGCGACAGCCTCCGACAACTGTCAACAAAGCGCTATGCCCCCGTTTTTCCCCCGTTTTTCCTGCCTTGGGGGAACGACTCGCGAGGCCTCCGCGTGGGACCCTAATTCTGCCGCACTTTCGCACAGCGCAACCGACTCCCCCCCGCGGGCGGAGGCTGGCCGCGCGCCTGAGCCCGCGGATACAATGTCGGGGCGGAGGACCGTGCCATGCCGTTGCGCGATCATTTTCACCCGCCACTCAGCAAGAAGAGGTCGTGGGAGGAGCTTCACGGCCAGTGGCCAGCCATGATTGTCCTGGCCCTGGCCCGCAAGCTCCCACCCCGCTACATGGCCGGCCCGCGCGTCCATTTGGGGCCTTATTTTGAGATCGATGTTGCCTCCTTCGAAAAGGATGAACTGACAGGGGTTGCTTCGGCCGGCGGCGACGAGGAAGGCGGCGTCGCCACGGCGGTCTGGGCGCCGCCGCGACCAACCTGGGAAGTGGCCACGGACTTGCCCGACCAAGATGAATACGAGGTGCGGGTTTACGACGAGGAGCATGAACGCCGCCTGGTGGCCGCCGTCGAACTCGTCAGCCCAGGCAACAAAGACCGTCCCGAGTCGCGGCGGGCCTTCGTGGCGAAGTGCGCTGCACTGCTCCGGCAAGATGTGTCGGTGGCGATTGTTGACGTCGTGACGATACGCCCATTCAACTTTTACGCCGAGCTGCTGGCGTTCATTGGCCAGACCGATCCGGCCCTGGCGCCCGAGCCGCCTCCTCTGTATGCGGCCGCTTGCCGCTGGAAGCGCGCAGCGGACTCGCCACGGCCGCGCTCACGTCTGCAAACCTGGGCGTACCCGCTCGCTGTGGGCCAGCCGCTCCCCACGCTGCCGCTCTGGCTCGCCGATGACCTGTCCGTGCCACTTGAGCTCGAAGCGAGCTACGAGGAGACGTGTCGGATCCTTCGCATCCCGTGACGTCGCACGCCGAACCGCTCCGAGCCGCGCAAGCAGGAGAGTCCGTGTCCATGGGAGCGGAGCGGGGCGACGGACGATGGCGTCACCGGGCGAACGCCTCCGCGGGGAACACGAGGTCCTGCAACCCCGACTCGGCCTCGTCGACGCCCAGGCCCGGCATCGTCATCAGCACCTCGACGGCCACAACATGGGTCGCCTCACCGGCCAGGTCGCTCCCCAGCCCAGAAATCTAGCTGCGTCTCCGCCCCCGCCCCCACCTGACCCGCCGTCCCGGCGGCCGGCGGTCGGGTGGTTGAGGTCGGTCGGGTCGCGGCCGGCGGCGGGACGGGCGGGCGGTGGGGTCGAGCGGGGCGAAGCCGGCCGGCGGTCGGACCGGGCCGGACCGACCCGAGACGCCCGCGGGCGAGACCGGCCCGAAAAAACTCGAAACCTGGTTTGACCCGGACCGCCCCGTGACCCGGACCGCCCCGCGGACCGCCCCGTGACCCGGACCGCCCCGCGGTCCCCCGGTCCCAGCTGCGTCCCCGTTCCGTTTCCCTTGATGAGGGACGGGCAAACTAGCTGCGTCCCCGTTGTGCGCCCCCTCGTGGCGAGCCGGCCCCCGCTCTCGGTCCGGGCGCAGACGCAGAGCGCGGTGGAATCGGCCTATTCGCTCGCCACCAAGGACGTGACGATCGCCTTCAATACCGGGCCGGATCCGAAGAGCGGTGCGGCGAAACTCAACTCCGCGACGGCTCTGCCGGTGCCCGAGAAGATCGGTATCCGCTGCGAGACATCGACCGGTCTCATTCCCGAAAAGATCTCGGTCGTCTTCGACGTGACCTATAACGGGATTCCGGGGCGATATGCGATCGAGCCGGACTGGAAGGCCATCAGTCGGCAGGGCGACCACTACGAGATCCCTCTCAAGGAATTCGCCAGGAAGCTGCTTGAGCACATCAACAATGGCCTGCCGCTCGATTTCGACCCCAACGCGGCGCCCTCATTCAGCACCTCGGCGGATGTTGAAGTGACGGTGACTCCGATCGACAAGGACAACACGCCAGGCAGCCCGAAGACGGTGCACGGAACGCTCAAACTGATGCTGCAACGCGTGCTGAGCGACCCGAGCACATGGGCCGAATCCGAGAAGAAGAAGTCGGCGGCTACCTCTCCGGACAAGCCTTCCCGGGCGCAGGCGGCCACCCGCATCCCGGCACGTTGTCCCCACTGCTGGACGGACGACGCGATCGTGCACAGGGCCCCCGCGATGTGGGGCTCCACGTCGATCACCGCGATCGGCCCATCCTGTCCGGCCGCGACCTTCATATCAACGATGGTTGTTGATGATCGCTATCCTTCCCGACCGTTCTTTTATCGGAGTGACGTCGTCAACCGGACGTGCTGGCCTTGAGTCATCGAGGGTTCGCCACCCGGCACCGCGGAACTTCGCTTCGATGGAGCCCACGCATGTCTCTGCGCGGATCGATGTTCATCAGCTTCTTCCTCGCCCTGATGATCCCGGGAGTCGGGGCCGGCCAGGAGGCCGCGGTGAGATCCCTCGGGGACATCTCGGCGTGCGCCAAGGGGTCGGCGGTCGGGGGCTCGGCCGCGTCCGACGCCTTTCGGGCGGAGATGTGGGTGGCTGTCCGCGCCGGCGTCACGCTGAACGACGGCCGGCATGATCTCGCCGCTTGCACCGTACCGACGCTCTACCACATCCACAAAGTCGAAGGGTCGGGCCCACAGGCACGCTACTGGCTGGCGGGGGACGTCTCGGGCTGGGCCCGGCAGGCCGACCTCCTGACACCCGCGGACACCCTCCGGGCCCTCGTGAAGCTGATCCGGCAGTGCCCTTGCGATCCCGCGCTGTATCTGGCCCGCGGCCTCGTCGAGGCGGGGATCGGGAGGTTCCTGCCGGCCATCGCCGACTTCGACGACGTGCTCCGGCTCGACCCGTGGTGCGCCAACGCCTATTACTACCGCGCGCTGGCCAACAAGGAGATCGACGAGCGGGATCGGGCCATCGGCGACCTGTACGAGGCGATCCGCCTCCAGCCGGACAATCCCGCCTTCTACTTCGCCCGCGCCGTCGTGGAGGAAGCCCGGAGGCATCGGCTGCGGGCGATCGAGGACTATACGACCGCGCTCCGGCTCGATCCGACCAACCAACAGGCGGAGGCGGCCCTGGACCGGCTCGCGGGCGAGGACCAGTCCGCGGCTACGGCCCGAAGCCGGCCCGGGACGGCGGCGAAGGCTGCACCGGCGGCCGCGGCGAAGGCCGCGCCCTGCGCCTGATGCCAAGAAGCCTGCCGCGTCCGATGCCAAGAAGGCCACGGACTCCTCGACGCCCTCCAGGACGCCGCTCCAGGTGGCACTCGAACAGGCCGCGATCGAGGAGGCCAACGCCCGGGCCGCGGAGGCTCGGGCCAGGAGCGAGGAGCTCCGCGCCCGGATCGAGGAGGCGCGCGCCTGCGCCGAGAAGGCCATGCTCGACGCGGAGCGATTCCGCCGCGAGCGGACTCAGCGCTGACGGCCCGAAGGATTGGTGCCTCAAAAGGTGTACGAGAAGCCTCGACGGCACCCTGGTAGGGTGCTCTCTGAGCACCGCGCCGCGTGCCGCGGCCGATCCGGTGCTCAGAGAGCAACCTACTAAGACTGCCATATGGATTTGGCCATGATCGAGTCTATCGCTCGCCGCGCGTACCGTCCACGGTCCACCCGGCTGATAGTGGACGTTTGATGACCGGAGCATCGAGCGTGCCGCGGGTTGACGAAGAGCCTTCTCTGTCGTGGATATGATCACATCTCGCCACACTCGTTTATCAGGGGAGTGACCCCAAACTGCCCGATCCGGCGTTGGTGACCCGACAGAGCGCCACGCTTAGTTACGGCTTTGCGCCTCAGTCTGAAACGGCGTTGTCTGGACCCTCGACGACTCGCCCGGGCGCGCTCAGGGCCATCTCCCCTGACGTCGGTGATTGTACCGGTTCACCTCCCAACTTGGCCAAGACGGCGGGGAGGATCTCGATGAGCCGCCGCGGACCCGTCCCCCGCCTCGACGACAGCGCGGCCCACTCGGCCGCCAGCGGGGCGGCCTCGCTCGCGTACTCCGAGCGAGGCAACCGCGCCACCGCGGCGTCGAGATCGCTCCTGGTCTCCTCGATGCTCGTTTTATGTTCATTATAAAATACGATCAATTTCGAGATTACATAGTGGCGTTTCTGCGAGCAAGGGTGTCGGTAGGCCAGGCCGCCCGCCACCATCTGGTAGGCGATCCGGCAGAACCGGTCGGCGACCTTGACCCGGATGTCGCGCTTGTCCTTCTTGAGGCCCAGCCAGTAAGCGGCCGGCGCCCGGAAATGGTGGTTGCAGCGGATCAGGTTGTCCGCGATCTGGATCAGGGCACGCCGCAGGGCACGGTTGCCGCTGACGGCCAGCGGACCGTCGGCGTGATCGACCCGGTCGCTCTGGTATCGCCGGGGATAGAGCCCGGCGCGTCCGGTCATCTGGCGGGCCCCGGCATAGGACGTGATCGGCCCGAGTTCGCCCGCGGCGTCGGCCGCCGAGACGACGTTGATCCCGGGGATGGCCAGGAGCACGACGTAGGGGGTCCGGACCAGGCGCCGGGCCATCTCGCGCTCGATGCGAGCGATCTGCCGGGCCTTGGTCGCGCGATCATGTTCCAGGTCGCGGAGGATCTCCTGGCGGAGTTCGGGGAGTTCGCCGCCACCGCCGGCCCGATCCGCCCAGGCGAGGATCCGCTCCAGCGTCCGGCCCTGAAAGCCGACCCGGGCGCGGCGCGAGTTGCTCCAGACCGGCCCGCCCGGCCTGGCGGATCGCCTCGGGAGTCGCCAGGTGCTGGGGGATCAGCAACGCGATGTTATGAAGGAAGAGATTGTCAAAGCATTTCTCGTATCCAGGGAATTCTTCATGCAAAAGATCGCTGATCTGACAGCGCAGCGCCGTGGACTTCTTGACCAGGTCACGTCGATGTCGCGCCCAGGCGCGGAGCTTCGCGTCGTCCTCGGGCAAGACCGGTTCGATCAGGCCGAAGCCGTTGACCGCGCCGCGATGGATGGCCGCGAGATCGGTGTCATCGGTCTTCCGGTCGGGGTGTGCCGGTTGGCGAAACTGCTTGGTCGTGAACGGATGGATGACGCGGACCTCGAAGCCCGCGGCCGAGAATGCGCGTTTGGCCGGGTGATGGAATTTCCCGGTGCGCTCGATGACAACGATGATGTCTTTGATTTGACTGATGTGGATCTGTCGCCGGATCGCCTCGATGGCCTCTTGGAAGCCCTTGGCGTTGTGCTCGAGTTGAGCGGGATCGATGAGGACCGTGCCGTAGAAATCGGCCATCATCCACTTGGACCGGCACTTCGCGGGGTCGACGGAGACGATGGCGAAGTGTTCCGGTCCGACCTTCTGAACGCGGGGATGAATCACGCCGTTGGGCTTGTGGACCAGCGACGTGTACGAGCGAGCGCGACGCCGGGGCGGCTTGTTCGTTGCCATGGCGAGAGACCTCCGGGCATGAGTGGTAGCAGACCGTACGACCCACGGCCACTCTCCTCATGGAAGTCTCGAAACGACTGGGAGTTAAGGGCTAACCCTCCGAACCGGCGAAATCCTCCCGCTCCTCGCCCCCCCTGGACCCCCCCGGAATTCAGGGTATCTTCTCCCTCGGAACCGATATACGAGTTTGACCCCCGACTCGAAGTTTGACCCCCGACTCGGATACAAAGTTCGACCCCGACCCGACCCAAAGTTTGACCCCGACCCGACCAAGTTTGACCCCGACCCGACCAAGTTTGACCCCGACCCGACCTGACCCCGACCCGACCGTTTGACCCCGACCCGACCTACCGACCCGACCTGACTGACCGGTCGTCGGTCTGACCCTGACCGGTCGTGTTGACGCTGACCGGTCGTCTGACCCTGACCGGTCCAGCGCCCGGCCCACCCCCTCGCCCGGCGACGTCGCGTCTTGGTGTATGATGGATCATCGGCAGTGGAATCGCCTGGTCGCATGCCGGAGAGTGGTCCCGCTGATGCAATCACTTCCACGCCCCACACGAGAGGAGCGTCGCGATGCGCAAGCGAGCTTACCGACCCGAGGTCCCCGGCTACCTGGAAGATCGATCGTTGTTATCGGGCGTTGCGGGACCGTCGGCCGATCCTGCCATTTTCTCGCGTCACCGGCTCAGCTTTATCGTCGAACACATACAGAATGGCTTCGCTGAGTATGCCCGGACCCGCGACCCTATCCTGATGCACGACGAGATCGATGACGTCATCGTGATGGTCCCCTTCGGGCGGGTGGATGGCCTGACAGGAACGATTGACCGCATCTTGACGAGGATGCGGGACGAACTCCACGCCCACGTCCCCCACGCCTTCCACCAAGCCCGCATCGACGTGGTCGCCGCGATCCGTGCGGACGTGGAGGCCCGGGTCCGGGCCGGAGACCTCATCGTGCGCGACTGCGCTGTTAGCTCCAAAAGAACCCCCCGCTCGTCAAGCGGGCAGTGTGGAGACTCCGCGCCCGAGGAGCAACCCCGAGATCCGCGCGTTTCAGCCGGGCGCCTGGCCGTCCTCGCGGCAGTGAGCTGGTTGGTGATTACTCTGATGGCGAGGACGAGAAAGGGAGGGCGCCGAAACAGGGACGCAGCTAGGGCGCCGAAACAGGGGCGCCGAAACAGGGACGCAGCTAGATTGCCCGACCCACGGCTGGCTGCCGCCCGCCCCGCCCGGTCGGATCGGCCCGCCAGGTTCGCCGCGGGACCGGGCCGGCCGGACCGGGCGGAAATCGGCTTCGTTTCATCTTTTCACCACCCCGCCGGACGGTGGCGATCGCCTGCCTCAGTCCGTCGGTCCTGCCAGCCGGCTCCGCCGCGGGCCCGAGCGGGACCGGGCCGGACCACCGGTTCCATCGCGGTCGCAACCGGCCGACGACGACGCACCCGCGCCCGATCCCCGAATTCCCCCCGCCGCCGGCGCGATCGACCCGTCATCATCCCTCACAATCCCGCCAGACAAGCGTGGAAAATTTCTCCCGCATATTCCATTCTTCGCAAACCGCGGCTACAATAATATGCAACGGCCCGCAATGGGGCGGGCCGCTCCGAAGCGACGAAGCCCGGCACCGAAGAGAGGACACCCGCCGATGACCGCCACCACGACCGCGAAGAATCGCGCCGAGATCAGTCGCCAAAACGGGCGTAAGAGCCGGGGCGGGGGGCCTAAGACCCCGCAGGGGAAGGCCCGATCGCGGATGAACGCTCTGAAGCACGGCATGACTGCATCGATGCAGGTGTTGCCGGGAGAGGACCTGGACGCGTTCCGGCGCCGGGTCGCGGATTTCTTCGACGCCGCTCAGCCCCGAAATGCCATCGAGCTGGCCGTCACGGAGCAGGCGGCGCTGGCCACCTGGAAAATCGCCAGGGGCGAGCGCGCGGCGGCCGCGCGTGCCCGCGCCGCTCTACGCGGCGCCGAGGCCGCTGCGGGCCTCGGGAACCACGACGAGATCGCCGCCCTGGGCCACTGGCTGCTGGCCCCCGACCTGCGGGCCAAGCAGGAAGCCGGCAAGGCCTTGTTCCCCTTCTTGACGAAGGACCGGCACGACCCCTTCGGCCGCGGCCGGGGCGAGCCCCGGCACATCGTGCTGCGGCTGGAGGCCGGTGCCGCCGGCTGCCAGTGGCTGATCGACCGGTGGGCCAAGCTCCGGGTCTGGCTCGACCAGGGCGCCGACTGGCGGACCAACGAGCTGATCGCGGCCCTGCAACTGCGCGGCCAGCGGCCGTTGGGGAAGGATGCCATCGAGTGGCAAGACCTGGTCGAGCCGATCCGGCCCACCGAGAACCCGGAGGCGATCGCCGAGGCGCGGGGCCGGATGCTCTCGCAGTTCGACGCCGGCCTGCCCGACGACCCGGCCGGCCAGCGGGCGGCGCTCTGGCGGCTGGTGGACGAGGAGACGGAGCGGCTGCTCCGGCGCCAGGCCGGGCACCAGCGGCGCGAGGCGGCCGACCTGGCCGAGCTGGCCGACCGGCTGGCGGTGGACACTTCGCCGGAAGGGGAGCTGATGCGGCGGTACCAGCTCGATAACGATCGCAAGCTGGACCGAGCGATCAACAACCTGGTGAAGCTGCGGCGCGCGGGCGTCGGCGTCGCTGGCGATCCGGCGCCCGAGGGCGCCCTGAGGCCGAGCCGGGGCCGTTGGCGACGGTCAAATCCCAGGGCGCTGCGGCGGACGCTCAAGAGGGCCAGGCCGACGCCGAGATCCAGCCGAACCCGATTTTCGATCTTGGATTGGGGATTTTGGATTCCTCTTTACCAATCCAAAATCCAGAATCGCCAATCCCAAATCCCAACGTGGCCGTCGCGGCGGGCGAGCCGCCTCCGGCCGGGATCGCCGCGCCGGCCCGAGCCGCCGCCGCGCCGGGGAGCCACCCCGTTCCGCAAAACGAACTGTCATGCCCCCCCGGGGGCACCCGAGCCCATGAAAATGGATGGGCGCATGGATTCTCCTCTCCGGCTCCATTCTCGGAGGAACCCGGCCCGGCCGTGGTCCGTGGTGGAGGCGCCGAGGGGAACTCGCAAGACGAGCCCGGCCCGCCGGCTCATGGCGATGAAACCCCGCGAAACGAACCCGACCCCGCGACCGACGGCGATCCGATCGCGCCAAACGAACCCTGCGCACCGGTCGGCGGCGATCCGATCGCGCCCAACGAACCGACCGGGTCGAGGCGGATCGCCGATTGGAGTGTCCCGGCCCTGGTCTGGGGCCTGGTGATCCTGCTGGCCGCCGGACTGTCCGCGGCGCCGGCGGGCCCGGTCGCCGGACCGGTCGGTCGGCCGGACCGCCCCCGCGGCGGGCGATCCGGCCCGGCCGCGGCGAACGTTGACAGCGACCGGCCAGGCCCCTTCGCGTACTCAGATCGCGGGCCGCGCCCGGAACTCATCGGCCGGGGCCTCCCTGCGCCGCCGATCGGCCCCGTCATCCGCCCTTCGGGCCCCGCTCGCCGACCACCCGACAAGGTCCCCGGCGCGGCCATCTCGGCGGCGTGCCGCGGCGTGCCGGCCGGTGGTCCGGAGACCGGGGTGGAAGGCCCGACCGAATTGGGCGTCATTCGTGCCGGGGGCGCGAGCCGGCGGGGCCAACGCAGGGACGCGACTGCACCCTGGAAGACCAGCGTCCTTGTGATTGGGACGTCCACTCGGGAGAATCAGCAAGGTCATTGTGTCGCAGCCGAACCACCGGGAGAAGTCCGAAGCATGAATGGCAAGGCGGCCATCGTCCCGGTCGCACTGCTCCTGGCAGTGTTCGACGGGATCCTCGATCGCGCTGATGGCGGAGAGCCGGAGGCCGAAGGAGATGCCTTCGTCGCCCGCCTGGTGCATCCGGATCGGCAAGCGACGGAAGTGCTCCGCCTATTCGAAGGAGCACGCTGGAGCGACCCGGCCGCGGCGCTCGCCGGCTGGAAGCAGCGGAACGGGAACTCCGTCCCGATCGGCAAGCCGGCCGAGGCGGTGATCGCCCTTTTCAACCCCGAGATGGCGGCCGAGTGGCGGGCCCTGGATGGTGCCGAGTTTCGGGTCGGACTCGACCCGACGAATGGCGGTCTCGAGTGGTGCGCGCTCATCCCGCGAGATGACGGCACCGTGGCCGCAGCCGTCACGGCGATGCGTTTGACCTATCCGGACGACCGGCCCCTCGCCGTCGATGGAAAGCAACTGCCCGTGGCGCGGCTCGGCCGTTCGGGGGTGCCGCTGGCATGCCACGTCGGAACGGCCGTGATCGTGGCGAGCTCGCGGGACCTGCTCCTGCGCGGGGTTCGCCTGGCCGCGGACAGGAAGTCGGCGCCTGCCGACGACCACGATCTCGGCGCGGCATCGCTCGGCCCGTTCGAATCCGGTACCAGCTTCCGGATTAACCCGAGACAAATCGCCGTACCCCTCACCGCCCCCCTCGCTCAGCGCCGGGCGATCGAGGCCCTCCGTGCTCTCGACTGCCGGAGGGTGGAAGGCGCCACTTCGCTGAAGGACGGTGTGCTCTCGCTCGACGTCGTAACGTCCCTGGAGGATCGAAGCCCGCGAGCCGCCGTCTCTCGCCGCCAGGCGGTCGAGCGGGCCTGGCTGGAAGCGTTGCCTGGCGACGGCGTCATGGCGATGGTCTCGCTGGCCGTCGATCCCGAGCCGACGTCGTGGGACCGGGCTTTCGCGGTGGCGGATCGGATCGAGCGTGTCGATCCGGCGCGAGCCGGCCTCGCACCGCTTCGAACCCGGCTCAACCTCCTGGCGGCGGGGGCGGGCTTGAAGCTGGAAGCGGACGTGCGTCCTCACCTCCGCGGCGTATCTGCCTGCGTCTTCGCGGATCCGGTCCGGCCCGGTCGGATTACGGGCGGGCTGATCGTCCTCCACCTCGATGAGTTCGCTGTCGCCGAGCGGTTGGTACGGCAGTCGTCGGCACGGATCGGCGCCTTGACGGGCGGCAACGCGCCGGGTCGCGCCGTGGCCTGCCGGGCGCGCGATGGCGATGTCTGGATCGCCTGGGGTGACGGCACCGGGGCCAGCGCTCGAGAAGACCGCCCCGCTGCCGACCATTCGCTCGCGGCGGTCTGCGGCGGCTGGGCCGGTGAGGGTGGTCGTCCGCCCTTGCGCCTCGGGGCCTTCTGGCCGTCACGACTCTGGCGGCCCGCCGGACTGACGAATTCGAGCCCGGCCGCCATCCGCGCCCTCGCCGACGGTCCCCCCGTCATCTGGTGGGGCTGGAGCGAGCCCGGGCGGGAACGCGACCTCTTCCGCTGGCCCGGTCTGCGGGAGCGCGTCCGGAGGTTCCTGGAGGCGCTCGATTCCGATACGGGGCGGGATGCGGCGGTTCCCCCGTCGCCGATTCCGGATTCTGAATTCAAGATTCGGGATTGAACGATCACCAGGCCGATCGTGCATCGCGGTTCGGCATCCTGAGGGACCCACCATGCGACTGGTTGACCTCTACTGTGACTGGTTTCGCCAGTACGCGACCGAGACGACCCAGTACGATGGGTCCCTTTATCCGGAGGTCTCCGGCCGGGTCGGCCGGCTCGACGGCTACCTGCTCGGGACGTCCCTGGCGGTGCTGGTCTGTGCTCGCAAGCCCGAGGACTGGTCCCGGCAACCAGACGCCTGGCTGGCACTCGCTCAGATGATCACCCGGTACGAGGCCGAATTCACCGGGCGGATCATCCGCGACGGCGAGGACGTCGCCCGGTGGCGGTCGTCGCCCTCCGACGAGCTCTGCTACGGCGTGATCGGGGTCGCGGCCTTCGAGTCCCTCGTTCGGGGGGCCGACGACCTGGATCGACTGCCGGCCCTCTTCGAGCGCGGGGTCCGCGTTTTCCAGCCTGTGGCGTCGAGCGCCGGAGTCCTCGGCGGATCGAGGGCTCCGGGCGACGATCGCGGGCTGACCGATCTCGGACGTGCCTTCCTCGCCCGACTGGGCACCCTGGCGAGAGCCACCGAGCCGGGACCCAGGCCGATCCTCGACCTCGCGGACATGAATGCACGGTTGACGGCCGATACCTTGTGCTGGCTCGACGATCACCGGGCCGAGGGAGCGACATTCCTCCTGGCCGTGAGTCACGAGACCTCCGGATACCGCGGATTCCTCGACGATTCGAGCCCGGACTTCCGGAACCTACGCGACATCCGCGGCCGCGGCGGCATGATCGGGTTGACCCCCGGTCTGCCCGGCTGCGAAACGGCCGATGAGCTCAAGCACCTGGTGGAGGTTTTCGCCGCGATACCCTTCGAAGGGCGCTCGGGTCACGAAGGCATCGGCATCGGCGGCGACTTCCTGGGCCTGGAACGGACCGTGCCGGGCCTCGGGTCCGCCCGCGACATCACCCGCTGGTTGGGGCGAACGTACGACAACAACGCGGCCGAGGCCATCACGGCCGGCAACGCGCGCCACCTCCTCCTTCAATCGGCGGGAGCCGAGCCAAGGAGTGCGCGACCAGATGGACGACAACATCCATAGAATCGCGATAGGTCGCACCCATACTCTCGGATCCTCGCCCCAGAGCCGAAGACTGCCGAAATGGCAGAGAGCAACAGGAACCGCGTCACATCGGCAGGCTCGATTTGGGGAACCGGGCCACTTGGTTCGTTATAAATCGTTTTTAGCAAAAGACTTGCGGCAGAGAATCGGTCGGGCACGATGCTTGCATACCGATTCCGCGTTGATCGTGCGATCCGATCGGACGTGGCGGGGCGAGGAGACCGGGACGTTTGCCGTAGGAAGCCCGGACGTCGATCGGAGACCGACTGGAGTCGAGCGAGATCGGACA
Organism: uncultured Planctomycetota bacterium; assembly: GCA_963815795.1. Lineage (GTDB taxonomy): Bacteria > Planctomycetota > Planctomycetia > Isosphaerales > Isosphaeraceae > JAKAUH01. The sequence goes on from CAWFIC010000019.1 coordinate 2,681,729, forward strand.
GGAGACAGGGTCGATGACAATCAAGCCGTTGGGCGACCGGGTGGTGGTGGAGCGAGAGGAAGCCAAGGAGACGACGGCGGGCGGGATCGTGCTGCCGGATACGGCGAAGGACAAGCCGCAGAAGGGGAAGGTCGTGGCCGTGGGCGACGGGCGGATCACCAAGGACGGCAAGCGGCGCGAGCTCCAGGTCAAGGTGGGCGAGCAGGTGCTGTTCACGTCGTACGCCGGCGACGAATTCAAGATCGACGGCAAGAAGGTCCTGCTCATGCGCGAGGATGACATCCTCGCGGTGATCGGCTGAGCCCGGTCGGGATCGACCGGGGCCGATTCGAGCGGAGGGCCGGCCCGGCGGACGACAGTCCGGGACCTGATAGATCAATACGATACAACGAGTTCGTGAATCCCTTTTACGCGGAGCGAATCACGTATGGCTGCCAAGATGATCGCGTTCGACCAGGAAGCGCGGCAGGCGATGCAGCGCGGGATCACCAAGCTGGCCCGCGCGGTGAAGGTGACGCTCGGCCCCCGCGGCCGGAACGTCATCATCCAGAAGTCGTTCGGCTCGCCGACGGTGACCAAGGACGGGGTGACGGTCGCCAAGGAGATCGAGCTGGAGGACAAGTACGAGGACATGGGCGCCAAGATGGTCAAGGAGGTCGCCAGCAAGACGTCCGACGTCGCCGGCGACGGCACGACCACGGCCACGGTGCTGGCGGAGGCCATCTACAATGAGGGGCTGAGGGCGGTCGTCGCGGGCGTCAACCCCATGCTGATGAAGCGGGGCATGGACCAGGCGGTGGCCGACATCGTCGAGCAGCTCCACAAGATGAGCACCAAGGTCACCACCAAGACCGAGACCGAGCAGGTCGCCACGGTGGCCTCGAACTTCGACTCCGAGATCGGCAAGATGATCGCCGAGGCGACCGAGAAGGTCGGCAAGGACGGCGTCATCACCGTCGAGGAGGGCAAGACCCTCAAGACCGAGGTCGAGTGGGTCGAGGGCATGCAGTTCGATCGCGGCTACCTGAGCCCGTACTTCGTCACGAACCCGACCACGATGGAGGCCGTTCTCGAGGACCCGTACATCCTGATCCATGAGAAGAAGATCTCGTCGGTGAAGGACCTGGTGCCGGTGCTCGAGCGCGTGGCGCAGACCGGCAGGCCGCTCCTGATCATCGCCGAGGAGGTCGAGGGCGAGGCGCTGGCGACGCTGGTGATCAACAAGCTGCGGGGCACGTTCCGCTGCGCGGCCGTCAAGGCGCCCGGCTACGGCGACCGCCGCAAGGCCATGCTCGAGGACATCGCCGTGCTCACCGGCGGCAAGCCCATCTTCGAGGCGCTCGGCATCGAGCTGGAGAACGTCGGCCTGAATGACCTGGGCCGCGCCAAGAAGGTCCTGATCGACAAGGACAACACGACGATCATCGAGGGCGCCGGCAGCCACGACGCGATCAAGGGCCGCATCGAGGCGATCCGCAGGGAGATCGCCGACACCAAGAGCGACTACGACCGCGAGAAGCTCGAGGAGCGGCTGGCCAAGCTCGCCGGCGGCGTCGCCAAGATCAACGTCGGCGCGGCCACCGAGAGCGAGATGAAGGAGAAGAAGGCCCGCGTCGAGGACGCGCTGCATGCCACCCGCGCGGCGCTCGAGGAGGGCATCCTCCCCGGCGGCGGCGTCGCCCTGCTCCGGGCGGCCGCGACCGTCAAGGCCAAGGGACTGACCCACGACGAAGAGGTCGGCTACCAGATCGTCGTCCGCGCCTGCTCGGCTCCGCTGCACCAGATCGCGGACAACGCCGGCCAGGACGGCGGCGTCGTCCTCGCCAAGGTCGCCGAGGGCAAGGGCAACTTCGGCTACGACGCCCTCAAGGACGAGTACACCGACCTGGTCAAGGCCGGGATCATCGACCCGACCAAGGTCGCCCGCTACGCCCTCCAGAACGCCGCCAGCGTCAGCACCCTGCTCCTGACCTCCGACGCCCTGATCGCCGACGCCCCCAAGGACGACGAGAAGAAGGCCGGCGGCGGCCACGGGGGCTATGAGGATATGTATTGAAAGTCTCGGTGATCGACTGCGATGCGCTTCGATGCGAAACGGAGCGGGGGCCGAGGATCTCGGCTCCCGTTCTTCTCTTGCGCGCGGCGCCCTTACGTTTTGACGGTCGGTTCTTCAAACAACTCGGACAGGGGCAGCTCGAAACCCGGAAGGACCTCGCCGCCCGACAGATGGTCGGCGCCGGTCAGGATCCGCACTGAGGTCGTCGAGGCGTAATCGTAGACCTTGGAGAAGGGAGGATAGATCACCCAGACCCGCTGCACGCCGCACGCAAAGTATTCCTCGACCTTCTCCAGCACCTCGTAGGCGTCATTGCTCGGGCTGACGATCTCGACGGCCAGATCGGGGACGACCTCCCAGGCCGGGGTCGGGGGGACGGGCTTGCCTTTGGGCCATCGCTGGAACGAAACGTACGAGACATCCGGTTGACGCTGAAGGTTGCGGGGCTTGTCGATCAGGAAGAGCATCTCCACATCCACCAGGCCCAGTGAAAGATTCCGCGCAAAGGGGCCGAGGATCTGAATCAAGTTCGAGCCGAATCGTGTCTCTCGCGCGCTCATCGGGGGCAACTCACGGATCTCGTTGTCTACGACTTCGTAGAGGATGTCCCCGTTTAGCAACGGCTGGGCCAGGGGCTGATTTGCTACGAGGGCCGCCAGCGGGCTCGGCGTCGAGATTGTTCCGGTGGCCATGATCCCGGTCTCCGCCCTGGAGGATGTGTGTTGGACCTCTCCTACCTAAGGTACCCCATCGACTGGGGTCGGTCATCCTGAGTCCTGATCGATTCTCAGCGATTGTCATCATCCTGGCCGGGCGCCAGGACATTGCCATGAGCGTCGACGATCGGGCCGCCGCCGGCCGGGAGCGGGGTCCGGAGGCCCTCCGCATAATGAATGGTCGGCGGGGTCGTGAGCCCGGCGGAGATGATGGCCTGGAGCGTCTCGTTGACGTTCCAGGCGATGTTGGTGACGGACTCCTCGGGCACGAAGAGCGTGAAACCGGCGGGTGGCATGAACCCGGTCATGATGTAGATCGCGAGGATCGTGCGGCCCGTGGTGACGTCCCGCAACGAGTTGGTCACCAGGCCGAGCGAACGCATCCCGGGATGGGGGAATTCGACGAGGACCACTCGCTTGAATCCCGTGCCGCCCTGGAGCTGACTGCCGAGCGACACGACGACGTTCCGCACGGCACGATAAATGGTGTTCACGACCGGAACGTGCATCAGGAACCACTCGACCGATCGATAAACCCAGGATCGCAAGGCCAGGCCGAGGAAATAGAGGGTCACGATGGCGAGGAAGATGGCCAACAGGGGCGAGGCGACGTCGTACCACCAGCCGGGCAGATTCTCGAGCGCCGGGTAGTGGCGGAAGTAAGCCTGGAGCGAGTTCGTCAACCTGGCCAGCGGGTCCAGGACGAAGCGCTGCAGCGTGACGAGCAGCCAGTAAACGATCGAGAACGTGATCGCGATCGGCAGGGCGAAGATCAGGCCGCTGATTAACCGATTGCGGATCCGCTCCGGAAAGGATGGGTGTCGGTGGGCGCCGGGCATGCGCGATGATGCCGGTATGGCGGATGTGTCGTTGGCTGGCTCTGGGGCGGACACTCGATCCATGACGGGCACTCCGGTTGGCGGCTCGGCGGGCCGGAGTACGGCCGGCCCGCGTCAACGTGAGGTCTTCGAGGTTAGCCGGCCGGCGTCCCCGGAGCAATTCCGCGCGAATCCTGGGTGAATCATCCGGCTGCGCCGCGCCGGATGGTTGCACGGCTCGCCTGGTTCGGGCCGGATCGTTACACTGGATACCGGGGGTTGACCCGCGTATGACGGTCGCCGGACGGAACCGGTTCCCGCTCGAGTCTCCTCGTCGGGGGGGTTGGGACCCCGGTTGTCTACCCGATTCCATCTTCACAGACAGGCTGACATCGCGATGAGCGGACGTGCCCCGGCGACCGAGCCCAGCGTGAGCAAGACGCGTGAGGTCGGAGGCGTCAATCTCCACTTGAGTGCCCCGGATGCGACCGACCAGAGCTGGATCGGACAGGACGAGATCCTGCGGCAGCTCCTGGCGTGCTGGCTGGTCGTTGACCCGAGGGACCTACCGCTCTCTCCGCGGCTGACCGGGCCGCCGGGGATCGGCAAGACGACGCTGGCGATGGCCGCAGCCCGGCTGCGGAAGCAGCCGCTGTTCATCAACCAGTGCACGGCCGACACCCGTCCCGAAGACCTGATCATCACGCCCGTGCTGGCCGAGAAGGGGACGATCGCCTACCACGCGTCGCCCCTGGTCTCGGCGATGCTCGTCGGCGGGGTCTGCGTGCTGGACGAAGGCAACCGGATGAACGAGAAGTCGTGGGCCAGCCTCGCCCCGCTGCTCGACCATCGGCGATACGTGGAGAGCATCGTGGCCGGGATCACGATCCCCGCGCATCCCGACTTCCGCGTCAGCGTCACGATGAATGAGGACGAGTTGACGTACGAGGTCCCCGACTACATCCTCTCGCGGTTGCAGCCGACCCTGAGCCTGGGCTTCCCGTCGCGGGCCGACGAGATGGCGATCCTCAAGTATCACCTCCCGTTCGCCGAGAACGAGCTGCTGGCGCTGACGGTCGAATTCCTCCAGCAAGCCCACCGCCTCAAGCTGGACTTCTCGCCGCGCGACGGGATCAACCTGCTGAGATTCGCCGTGAAGCGGATGGCCCAGGACCCTCGTCACCCGCTCGGCCGCGACGCCGCCTGGCGCGAGGCCCTCTACTGCGTCCTCGGCGAGGAGGCCGCCGACCTCGAGAACCTGCCGCGCAAGCGTCGCCGGGCGATGGGCGGCCAGCACGCGCCGATGGGCCTCGGCGACCTTTTCTTCGACCCCGACGACCCGCTGCACCCCGACCTCGAAGACGACCCGTTCGTTGACGAAGACGAGGACGACGAGGTTTGACGACGGCTCCTCGGGGATGTCTCGGTCCTGCCCCGACGAAAGCTCCCTCAATCGCCGGCGGGGGCTCGTCTTGCACCGTCGGGCCAAGCCGACAGCACCGCCTCGTCGAGCGTCGGGTGGCACTCGACCAGCATCGTCAGCCGGACCTGGTGCAGGACGGCCATGATGCGGGCGCGGGCCTGGCAGATGCGCAGGCCGCCGCCGGATCGATCGAGCCGCAGGTGATGCGCCAGCAGCACGCCGATCGCGTGTCCGGTCAGATGGGCGACGTACTCCAGGTTCACCACGACCCGGCGGGGCAGCGGTTGCGCGAGCAGCGAGTGGAGATGCGCGCGGAGCAGCTCGATCGTGGGTTCGCTCTCCAGCTCGCCGACCTCGGGCGTGACGACCAGGACGTCCTGGATGATCTCGGTCTTGATGGTCCACTCGGCGTCGCCGTCGGCCGGGGCGGGCGACGAGGTCGCGATCACGGCCGTGTCGAGCGCATTGACGTGTTCGGCGTGTGCCGTGGCGTCTTCGCCATGGAGCCACCCGGCGACCTGTTCTTCCACCTTGCCGCCGCCCGGGCGATGGGCGACGGTGGCCAGCGTGCAGACGGCCGGACCCACCTGGATGCGGTCGCCGTCGTGGATCTCCGCCTCCTTGCCCCGGAGCAGGCGGCCATTGAGCATCGTGCCGTTGGTGCTGCCGAGGTCGGCGAGGAAGATGCGGCCGTCGCGCTGCTCGATGGCGGCATGGAGCTTGCTCACCATCGGCGAGCCGAGCCGAAGCTGACAATCGCGTTGCCGGCCGATGACGAACCGGGGGCCCACCACCGGCACCGGTCGGCCCTTGCTTGCGCCCATCTGCACGATCAGCCAGAGCCTCGGTCCATCACCGTTCGCGGACGAATCATCGGGCCGAGGCCGCCCAGGCATCCGGCTCGTCGGGGCCGTTCGTGGGATCGTGGAATCGACTGGCGCCATGTCCCCGCCGCGCAGGGGAGGCGGTTCGGGACCTGTCGTCAAGGCGAGGAGGATGTTCGACGGGCAGCGTGCCGCGGGCCCGATGGCCGGGGCCATGGTGCTTCGAGCGCCGAGGCTTCCTCGGGATGCCGCTCGATCCCCGGGGCCATGCCGGCGAGGTCCAGCACGGCGGCCAGCGGGGCCGAGAGTCCGCAGATCTTGAGCTCACCGCCATCGTTGGCCTTCGCCCGGCGATAGGCCTCATCGATGGCCAGGCCGACCCAGCTCGCGACCCGCTGGATGCCCTGGAAGTTGAGGATGAGCCGGTGATTGCCGGCCTCGATGAGATCGATGAGGTCACGGGTCAGCTCGCGGACATGCCGCTCCCTGACCAGCGCGACGTTGACCAGACGGACCACGGTGATGCCACGCCGGTACGCGACCCGGAACCGCGACCATTCCGCGAACGCCGTCTCGGCACCGCCGCGTAACGTCCGGTGCTTCGGGACTCGTCGCGCCGCCGGCAGCCTGTCGATGAGCCGATTCCAGATGTTGCGCCGGCCGGAGGGCGGCTCGTCCTGAAGTGACAGGTCGAGCTGGCTGGCGATCCAATCCTCGATTCGCCGGTCGCAGTCACTCGCGACGCGCGGTCCGGCCAGCAGGCCGAACTGCGCCATCGCCAGCGAAGACCCGATGGGTCGCCCCTCGACCGAGCCGCGGAGAGCGACGGCCGGTTCGCGGACCACTTCGCCCTCCGTCTCGTCGTCGAGCGCGATGGCTGTGACCGAGCTTGCCATGAATCGGACCCCCACATCCGGACGGTTCGAGGCGTTCAGCGAGCGGACTGTCGAAGTCCGGCGCGCGCAGGATCACCTCCGGCGCCCTGGTGCGCCCTGTCAGGTCTTCAGGGAGGCGGCGGGAGATCTCCGCCGCGCACTCCGGTTCCGTGCGCTCCTCGAACGGGAGACAGGATGTTTCGCAGGAGCGTTCAGGGGATCGCGCGGTCAGGGAGGCTGTGCGCTGCTCGCGAATGCTGCCCGTCGCGCGAGCCGGATCAGGTTCATTTGCGATCACGCGTGACCGCCCTGACGCAGCCCAATGCCAGTGATCGTCCCCACAAGAATAACCTAGGCGACAAGTCCGTGAGCATGGGCCCGTCTTTCCGGAAACAGCGGGCGAGGACCGCCGGACGCACGCTCACGCCTCGCTGCGTTTCTCCCCGTCGCGTGAAGGGCGGGAAGGAGTTAAACTGAGATGATCCTTGGGCTTTGGAGAACCAAATGAGCAAGAGGCGTGCGACGGCCGACGATTTCTTGACGATCGGCCAGCGAATCCGTGTCCTACCGATCATCCACGGGTCGGGCGACTTCGCCATCCAAGTACGTGAAGAATTGTTAAATCGGCCCTATGACTGCGTTGCCGTCCCGCTTCCCCCGTCGTTCCAGGACGAGGTCGAGGCGGCCGTGGAGCGGCTGCCGGATGTCTCGGTCGTCGTTCAGGTCGACACCGAGGAGCACGAGGGGGAGGGCGCCGGCGAGGGGGACGCGGACGTCGATCCCGGGCCGGGTTACAGTTACGTGCCGATCGACCCCTGCCAGGGGGTGATCGCCGCACTTCGAACGGCGATGGGCGAGCGGATGGCGCGCGAGTTCATCGACCTCGAGACGCCGCGGTTCGTGTCGGTGACCGGGACATTCCCCGATCCGTACGCACTCAAGCGGGTCAGCCCGGACCGATTTGCCGCCGCGATCCTGGCGGCGATCCCGCCACCGCCGGCCGGCCAGGTAGCGGACCGCATCCGCTGGATGGCGGGGCGGCTCCGCGACCTCGAGTCGAAGTATCGCCTCATCCTCTTCGTTTGCTCGATCCTCGACTGGCCGTGGATCAGGGATGCCTATCGGCGCCGGCTGAGTCCGCCGGAGCCGCAGTCGTTCTTCTCGCCGATCCAGTCCTTTCGCGTCCATCCTCGCACGCTCATCTTCGCGCTGGGCGAGCTCCCTTACATCACCGGGCTCTACGAGCGCGGCCGCCGCGAGCTGACGCCCGACGACAATCTCTCCGTCGACGGCGTCAAGGAGATGGTCCTCGACGCTCGCGAGCGCCTGCGTGGCCGGCGGCCCAGGATCGCCGATCGGATCACGCCGCAGATCCTCTCCGTCTTCTTCCGCTACGTCCGCAACCTCTCGCTGGTCGACAGGCGGCTGACGCCCGACCTGTACACGCTCATCACGGCGGCCAAGCAGACCGCGGGCGACGATTTCGCCCTGGCGCTGGCCGAGTCGGCCCGCGAGTATCCCTACTTCGAGGCCGGCGACGTCGAGGCGACCGAGTACGGCGAACCCGGCCTCTTACGGATGGGGATCAACCAGGGCGACGTGCCGATCTGGGGGACCGGCCCGATGGTCAGCCGCCTGCCGGGGCAGTCGATGACCTGGCGCTCGTGTGAGTTGAGGCCCAGCCCGACCCGCGCCGAACAGACTGCGCTGGAAGCAGCGATGGAATCCGTTCGGCATGTGCTCCTGGCCCCCGGAAGACGATCGGATCGAGAGCTTCCATCGCCACGTGCGCGACCAGGCCAAGGCGATCATCGGCGCCGACCTCGCTCGCACCGAGAAGTTCACGACCAGCGTACGCGACGGCATCGACATCCGGGAGACGCTGCGGAACTGGCACACGGGCGACCTGTACGTCAAGGTCGTCCCTCCGAGCCGCGGCTCGATCGAGATCGTGGTGTTCCTCTTCGATGTCCCGGCGGACCCCCGGCTCTACCCCGTTCGGACGACCTGGTACGCCGAGCACGCGGGGGAGTCGACGCTGGCCTTCTACGCGACCGACCCGATGAAGAACCTGGTCGGACCGGGGATCGCGCAGGCCGAATACGGCGGGGCGCTGTTCCTCTTCCCGCCCCGGCCGATCCCCGACGTCTGGAGCGACCCGCTCCTCGACTTCACCACGACCCTGGAGGAGCGGCTGCTCGCTGGCGCGTTCCTGCACAGTCGGGACCGTCATGTGGCGGTCGTCAGCTCCCGGATTCCGCCGGCGTCCTGGCGGCGGCTGGCCCGCCGCTTCGCCCGCAAGATCGTCCACGTTCCGCTCAAGCGGTTCAGCGGCCAGCTCCTGGAACGGCTGCGGATCTTCCACGTCCTCAACGGCAAGCAGGTGAGGTCGTACGCCGCTGACTTCATCAGGGACATGTAGCGATCGCTCGGAGAACACGCCCTCCTCGATTCGTCCTCATCGGAGCCGGCTCCGTCCGGCGATCTTCCACGATCTCGCCGCCGCCGAGTTGGTCAAGGAGTCTTCATGAGCCTTCTCAACCTGGTCGTTCTCATCGCCACCGCCGCGCAGCCGTCCGCGCCCGCTTGGTTGCCCACCGATCCGTTCGACGCACCGAAGTATGGCGTCGCGACGCGGGTTCCCAGGGCCTGGAAGATCGCCGCCCGCGAGAAGGAGGATCGCGTCTTCGTGGCGATCGTCCCGCAACCCGAGTTCGGCGACCCCGGTGTCGCCGCGTGCGAGCTCGCCCTGGCCCCCGAGAGCCTGGATGAGTACCGAACCCGGATCGATAAGAACGCCGAGCGCGGCACTCGCCCGGACCGGAAGCTGGCGACCAATCGCGTCGTCAAGGGCCCGCACGGCGATCGCCTGGAGACCATCTGGGAGTCCCATCCCGATTCCGGCGGTTTCTGGCGCGAGGTGAGCGTCCGCGTCGTCGCCAACCGGCAGCTTTATACGTTCATCCTCAACGTCGAGGATTCCGCTTACAAGGAGGCTCGCGCGGCGTTCGACGCGCTCCTGTCGGCGACGCAATTCACGCCGCCGAATACCGGGGCCGACATGCTCTCGAAGCCGGCGAACCGATGGCTGCAACGCGAGTACAAGTTCACCATCGACCTGCCGGAGGGCTGGAGTCCGGTGCTCGCGCCGAGCTCGGTCGCCCTCCTGTTCGCAAACGGGCCGCCCCGCGGCGTGTGGTCGGACAATCTGCTGGTCCTGGCTCATGACCACCGCCACCTTGACCTGCCCGAGCTGGCCAGGGACCTGCCCCAGCAACTCCGCCGCGAGGAGCCCGGTTGCGAGGTGATCTCCTGCAAGGTCGTCCCTCACGGCAAGGAACAGGCGCTCGAGACGGTCGTCCGCACCCGGCGCGGACCGTTCTCGATGACGGTCATCGAGTGGCGGTTCCGGGGCGATCGCTTCGACTACGAGGTGAAATTCACGGTCGAGTCCGAACGCTTCGACCGGCTCGCTCCGGCGTTCCGCAAGAGCTACGAGAGCTTCCGGGAATCTCCCGGCGAAGTGCCGGCGGGTTCCGGCAAGTCGGCCTGATGGGCTCGCCCCCGATTCGCAGTGGTCAGCGGTCAGTAAGAAGTACGGTTTTCACTCGTCAATAGATCGCTTCGTCGCCGTACGCGCGGCTCGCGGCCGATGGATCGCCAGGCGGAGGGCCTGGAGCATCACGAAGAGGATCAGCGCGGGCGGGATCAGGTAGGGGATGTACAGGGCCCACTTCAGGCCGATCGCCGCTCCGGCCATGGCCAGCGGCAGGACGAAGAGCGACGCCAGGAACACCAGGCAGCCGGTCGAGGTCATGACCGACTTGAAGGTGGCCTCCTCGCTGATCGACTCGTAGTGAAGCTCGACCGTTCGCCCTCGTCGCAGGCTCCGATTGGCCGCCTCGGAGAGCTCCATGGCCCGGGTCCCATCGAGCAGATTCGGGCTCGGCAGCTCGCCGGAATCGCGACGGCCGATGGAAGATGTGAGCACAGCCATGATGGCATCGTGCGGGTCCCACGGCGGCAGGTCGATGCGCTCTTGAGCGTCCGATCGTTTGAGCATGAGCCGGTGGGCCTCGACATCGAGGCTGAGCGAGCCGAGCTCTCCCAGGAGCGCCAGACGCGTGGAGGCGACGATGTCCGAGCGGATGCGCGCCTCGGCGCGAAGGGTGCCCGTCGCGCGGAGGTGGACGACCAGTTCGAGGTCCGGGTCCTCGCCCGGAGGGTCGCCGGTGGCCGTCAGGGCGTCGATTTCACCGAGGATCGCCCTGATGGCATCAACGGATCGGGCGAACTCGATGCGGACCAGGCTCGTGGAGGGCGAGGGCAGTGTCATCTCGAGCCTCAGGCCGCGGAAGGAGCCGAGGCGCGCGTCGGAGAGGGCTCGGTGCAACCCTTGGACCCCCGGATGGAGGCGTAGTGGCAGGTCGGGCACGATGGTGGCACCGGTCTCCTCGCGGCTCAAGGCGACCTGGTAGTACGCCTCGGAATCCGGGCCGGGCGGGTGGAGCGCGATGATGGCATGACCCTCGGCAGCGGCACGACGGAGCCACTCACCCCGGGACTCGAGCGGGCCGCCCACGATGACCGCGTCGATACCGGGGCGCGCCAGCGCGTCCTCGAGATCGCGAGCCGCCGTTATCCCGGCCATCGTCGGATCCGGAAACCCCGGATACGCGGCATCCAGCCGATGCCCGGGCCGTTCCATCAGCCAGCGGGCCCAGGCCAGTTCCTCCTCACCATCGCCCAGGATCAGGACGTGCATCGTCTGCGGATCGCTCCTCATTTCGCGTGGAGTGTACCATAATCGGCATTCCACAGGACGGAAACCCGTGCAGCCCGGCGGCCGATGAAAGGCGAGGGAAAAGACGATCCACCGCAGAGCACGCGGAGCACGCAGAGGGGAGGAAGGGCGACATCAACGATCCCTCAAATCCCTCCGTCTCTGTTTTGTCTCCGCGTGCTCTGCGTGCTCTGCGGTGGTCAATCCTCCCGATCTTCCGCGGCGGTCGGGGATCGGCCCGCGCCGAGGATTGACCACCTCTTCGGTCGCAGGCGATAATGATTTCCGCGCGATGGCTGCTCGTTCAAGGGTGTTCCGGTTGACGGGGCGGTCTCGCGGGCTCAAGCATGGGGCCCGACGCTGGTGATCGTGATCGAGAACGTCCATGACTTCCCCTCCAGGGCTCGAGGCGCCTTCGTGACCGTCGGAAACTTCGATGGGGTGCATCTGGGCCATCAGGCCCTCCTCGCCCGCCTCCGCGCCAGGGCCGATGCGGCCGATGCCCCCGCGCTGGCCATCACCTTCGACCCGCATCCGGCGATGTTGCTGCGCCCGGACGAGGCGCCCGTCCCCTTGGTCTGGCCGGGCGCGAAATCGAGCTGCTCAAGGCGGCCGGCGCGACCGAGGTCGGCGTGTTCCGGACCGGGCCATGGCTGCTGGAACTCTCGGCCCGCGAGTTCTTCGATCGCGTGATCCGCGAGCAGCTCGGCGCCCGGGGCCTGGTCGAAGGCCCGAATTTCGCGTTCGGGCATGACCGGCAAGGGAACGTCCCGGTCCTGCGGGATTGGTGCGCCGCGGAAGGGATCGACTTCGAGGTTGTGGACGCGACGCGGATCGACGGCGAGCTCGTCTCATCGAGTCGGATCCGCCGTGCGGTGGTGTCCGGGGCCGTCGACGAGGCGACCCGATTGATAGGCCGGCCGCACCGGATCCGGGGCGTGATCGCCCACGGCGCCGGCGAGGCGCCGGGCTCGGATTCCCCACCGCCAACCTCGTGGAGATCGACACCCTGATCCCCGCCGACGGCGTCTACGCCGCCTGGGCTTACCTCGACGACGGCGGTCCAGCTCATCCGGCCGCCTGCAATGTCGGACCGAATCCGACCTTCGGTGAGCAGGGTCGCAAGGTGGAAGCCCATCTGCTCGGCTTCTCGGGTGACCTTTATCACCGGAGGGTCGAGCTGGATTTCATCAGACGGCTCCGTGACACCCGGCGATTCGCCAGCCTGGATGAGCTGCTCCGCCAGTTGCGGGCCGACGTCGAGGAGACCCGCCGCGTTTGCCTCGAATCGGACTGAGGACCAGACCGCCTGAAGGAGTTCGTTGGGCCGGTCCCGATCGTCGCATCGCCCCAACCGAGCCGGCCCACGTTACCGCGTCTGACGTCCCACCATGTCTTCCGGCTTCACCCACTGGTCGAACTGTTCGCCGGTGAGGAGGCCCGACTCGATCGCCGACTCGCGCAGGGTGATCCCTTTGGCGTGGGCGTGCTTGGCGATCTTGGCCGCCTTGTCGTAGCCGATGTGCGGGTTCAACGCCGTGACGAGCATGAGCGACCGGTTGAGCAGGTCGTCGATCCTGGCGCGATTGGGCTCGATGCCCGCGGCGCAATGGTCGTTGAAGCTCACACTGGAATCCGCCAGCAGCCGGACGCTGCCCAGGAAGTTGTGGATGATCAGCGGTTTCATGACGTTGAGCTCGAAGTTGCCCAGCGCCCCGCCGAAGTTGATCGCGACGTCGTTGCCCATGACCTGCGAGGCGACCATCGTCATGGCCTCGCTCTGCGTCGGGTTGACCTTGCCCGGCATGATCGAGCTGCCCGGCTCGTTCTCGGGGATCGTGATCTCGCCCAGCCCGCTGCGGGGGCCGGAGGCCATCCAGCGCACGTCATTGGCGATCTTCATCAAGCTGGCGGCCAGCGTCTTCAGCGCGCCGTGAGTGAAGAGCAAGGCATCGTGCCCGGACAGCGCCTCGAACTTGTTGGGGGCTGTCACGAACGGATGCCCGGTCAGTCTGGAGAGTTCCGCCGCCACCCGGACGGCGTACTCGGGGTGTGCATTCAAGCCGGTCCCGACGGCCGTACCTCCCAGGGCCAGCTCGCTCAGGTGGGGGATCGCCTCCTCGACGTGCCGGATGCCGTTATCGAGCAATTGCACCCAGCCGGAGATCTCCTGGCCGAGAGTCAGCGGCGTCGCGTCCATCAGGTGGGTCCGCCCGATCTTCACGATCGCGTCGAACTCGCGGGCCTTGCCGGCGAGTGTGTCGCGCAGCTTCCGCACCGAGGGGATCAGGTGGGCAGTCAGGGCCTCGACGGCGGCCACGTGCATGGCCGTCGGGAAGACGTCGTTGGACGACTGACCCATGTTGACGTGGTCGTTGGGATGGACCTTCCGCCCCATGCCCCGCTCGCCGCCCATCAACTCGCTGGCCCGGTTCGCGATGACCTCGTTGACATTCATGTTCGTCTGGGTGCCGCTGCCGGTCTGCCAGACGACCAGGGGGAACTCCGCGTCGTGCCGGCCGGCGATCACCTCGTCGGCCGACTCGATGATGGCGCGGCCAATGGCGGGGTCCTTGAACTTGCCCAGGTCGAGGTTCACCTGGGCCGACGCCCGCTCGACCGCGCCAGCGCATGAATCACCTCGATCGGCATCCGATCGCCGCCGATCTTGAAGTTCTCCAGCGAGCGCTGAGTCTGCGCCCCCACAATCGCTCGGCGGGCACTTCCATCCCGCCCATGGTGTCGGTCTCGACTCGGAATGGCTGGGTCATGGCTTCTGAAGGCTGAAGGCTGAAGGCTGAAGGCTGAATTCCGAAGATGACAGGCACGCCGCCCGTCTTTCCGCCCTCAGCCTTCAAAATACCGGGGCCGGCCTCCGCTGCCTACGGGCTAACGCCTACTTGCCGATGCAGAATCGCCGGAAGATCCGGTCGAGGATGTCGTCAGTGACCACCGAGCCGACGACCTTGCCGAGCTCCTCGGCCGCCAGCCGCACGTCGAATGCGACCAGCTCGTCGCCACCGCCACCCAGTAGCGCGATCGAGGCGGATCGCAGGGCTTCCTCGGCGCGGAGGAGGCTGCCCCGGCATCGAGCCGCTGTGCCCACGGGCAAATCTCGCTCAGCATCGCAGGCGCGGAGGAACCTCGCGATGGCGGCCCGCAGCTCGTCGAGGCCCGCCCCGGTTGCGGCGCTGGTCGCCACAGCGTCGGAAAGGGCATCCGGCACCGTAGCGGAGGTCACTTCGTCGCAGCGCGTTCGAACGCGAAGCGCTGTTCGGACGCCGCCGTCCGCGGCGGGACGGGAGCCCCAGGCTGCCGGCCAGCAATCGAGCAGCAGGTCCGCGCGGTCGGCCTGCTGGATGCGGTGGACCTGGGCCATGGCTCCGACCTCGTCGCCGGCCTCGTCGATGCCGGCCGTATCGACCAGCTCCACCGTGAGCCCATCGCAATCGCAGAGTCCCGTCAAGTAGTCGCGCGTGGTGCCAGCTCGGGGCGACACGATCGCACGGTCGCCACCGAGCAGCGCGTTGAACAGCCGGCTCTTGCCCGCGTTGGGAGGCCCGACGAGGACGACGCGGGGATGGCCTTCCGGCCGGTCTCGCTCGTCGAGCCGGCCGGTCAGGGCGGCCAGTTCGCGGGCCGACTGCTCCAGTTGCGCCGCGAGCGCGGCCCGGCCGATCTCGTCGACGTCCGGCTCTTCGCTGAAGTCGAGGTTGGCCTCGAGATGGGCGACGACGTCCAGCAGGTGATCGCGCAGGGCCAGGATCGGGCCCGAGATGCCGCCGGCTAACTGATGCAGCGCGGCGTCGAGCTGAGCCTGGTTCGCGGCCTCGATGACCCCCAGTACGGCCTCGGCCCGGGTCAGGTCGATCCGGCCGGAGAGGAACGCGCGAAGGGTGAACTCGCCCGGCTCGGCGTGGCGTGCACCACGGACCAGGCAGTGGGCCAGCAACTGGCTCAAGAGCGGGGGCGAACCGACCAGGTGGACCTCGGCGATGGCCTGGCCCGTGTACGTCCGCGGGGCCGGCCAGAGGGCCAGTTTCGCCGGCACGGTCGGCCGCAGTCCATCGATCCGCAGGTCGCCGGGCCGCATCTCCGGACGTCGCGGAGGCGCCCACTCCGATTCCGGTCTGAAACCGTCCAGGGCGATCGCCCACGCCCTCGGGCCGGACAATCGCACGATCCCCCGCGCCGCCGGTCCCGGTGGGGTCGCCACCGCCGCGATCGTATCATTCGGGTCCATGCTGCTCAGCGCCGGCGCGGCCGGGGCCGGGGATTCCCTTTGTCCTTTTCGCGACCCTTGGACTCGCGCTCTTCCCCGCCCTTCCGATAGGTCGCATCCTTCTGCGCCTCCTCGAGGATCTTCTCCCAGAACTGCGCGAACCGGCCCGGACGCTTGCCACCGACACCGTTGCCGCCCGCGGGGCCCTTGCTGCCCCGCGGTCCCCGCCCATCGCCATTGCCGTCGCCGCCGGGCCCGGACTTCTCGTCTCCGATGTCATCGTCGCCCGCGGCAGCGATCGGGGTGAGGTCGGCGTGGGTGACCTTGGGGAGCAGCAGTCGCTCGCCGATCGCCCAGAGGCTGCTGGTGATGAAGTAGATCCCCAGGCCCGATGGGACCTTGTAGAACATCACGCCCATGAAGATCATCATGAACTTCATCATCTTCTGAGTCTGCTCGGCCTCGGGAGTCGTGGCCGGCGGCGAGAAGAGTTGCGTCTGGACCAGCATGAGGGCGACGACCACGAACGGGAGCAAGTTGAACCACGTCCAGCCCAGCCAGGGGACCTCGAAGGGGAGGTGGAACAACATGTCGGGCGCGGCCAGGTCGCGAATCCAGAGGAAGGTCGCGTGCCGGAGCGGGACGCTGGTATTGAGCGCCTGCCAGAGGCCGACGAAGATCGGCAACTGGATCAGGGCAGGGAGGCAGCCGCCCATGGGATTGACGCCGTACTTCTTGTAGAGGGCGAAGGTCTCCTTGGTCAGGCGTTCCTTATCCTCCTTGTACTTCTCCTGGATCCCCTTCAGGTGCGGCTGGAGCGCCTGCATCTTCTGGGCGGCGAGCGCCTGCTTGCGGCCGAGCGGGAACATCAAGCCCCGGACCAGCATGGTCAAGAGGATGATGGCGATGCCGTAGTTCCCCTTCGTCCAGCCGAACCAGTGGGCGACGCCCGTGGTCATCCGGTACATCAGGTCGAGCGTGGGGGTGATGACGTATCGGCCGATCTCGGGGGCCAGGGGGATCCACTGGTTCTTGCGGTACGAGGCCAGCCCCTCGGCCCGGTAAGGCCCCAGGGCGTCGGCGGTCTTCGGGCCCGCGAAGAGGCGATAGGTGTGGACGACGTGCTGGCCGGGAGCGATCGTCATCGGCCGTGAGGTCATCACAAAGCCGATGTCCGACTTCTGGAGTGCGTCCTCCTTGCGGCGCACCTGCGCGACCGTGCGACCGTCCCAGCGGTCCTCCTGGCCGGTGGGAAGCTGCGCCGGCTCGATCAGGGCCGCGAAGTACTGGTTCTCCACGCCCGCGTACGCCAGCGGCAGCGCGGTGTTATCGGGCGGCTTGTCGCCGGCCTTGGCGATATCCATCGCCGCGTACGTCTCGGGCTTCTTGATCTGGCCGTGTTCGATCGTGCTGAAGAACAGGTCGCGGAATGTCCCGGTGTACCACTCCCCTTCGATCGGGATGCCGTGGGGGCCCCTCAGGTTGTAGACGACCTTGCGCTCGCGGTCGGGGCTCTCGAACTGCAGGTCGATCTCCAGGCCGTCGATGTTCTTTCCCAGCCGGAACGTCTTGGTGACGACGACGCCGTTGGGCGCCTTGGTGCGGAAGACGATCGCCTCACCCTCATAGGTCTTGCCTTCGACCTTGGACTCGGTGGCCGGAACCGTCACCGTGACCGGCCGGCGAATCCGGCCCTGATCGTCTCGGACGACCTCCCAGGTCACCGAATCCAGCCAGTCCTCGGCCTCGCGTGCGGCGATCGCCGCCGAGTCATCGGCGTCCGCATCGGCCGGAGCGCCGCCTTCCGCCGCAGCATTGAGCGTCAGCGTCAAGGAGGCGGGCCAGTTTGCGTCCCGCTTGATCAATTGCAGCGGGCGCTTGAGGGCCACGCCGTCCTCGTACTCGGCGTCGAAGCGGGACGACACGAGCGACTCGATGCCGGCCCCCTTCTGGGTCAACTGCGCCTCGAGCCGATAGCCGCCCGGCGCCGTGTCGGTGTCCGAGCCGAGGACCAGTTCCGATTCCTCGACCAGCGGCACCTCGGGTTTCTTGGGCTCGGTGGCGGCCGGAGCGGGAGCGGCCGCCTTGGCCGGTTCGTGCTCCTTGGCCTGTGCGTCCTTGGCCTGTACGTCCTTGGCCGGCTCCTTAGCCAGCTTTCCCGGCTCGCCTTTCTTGTCCGCCTCAACGACCGCAGCGGGGGGAACCGGGGGCTTCTTCGGCTGGGCCGAATTGAGGCCCAGGAATCGCGCGACGTACGGGAAGCCCATCATCCAGATGAGCATCAGGACGAGGAACAAGACGAATCGTTTTTCATTACTCATGATGAAGCAACCCTTGCGCCGGCGCCGCCGGGGATCGGGGCTTGCCCGACCCCCACGTTACCGGACAGCCGGTCGTGGGAATCTCGTGGCGTCGGATACTCCATCCGACTCGCGATCAAGCCTGGGTAACGACCTCGAGCCCCGCAGCCGGAGCGATGGCGAGGTCTGGGGAGGCGGGTCGAATCGGCAGGACGGTCTCAGCCGGGTCGCATGGTGACGACGGCTCGGACGCAGGGACTCCGCGATCCGAGACGCGAGCCTATCGTCCCTGTCGGAGCCGGTCGCCCAGGAACGGTTCCAGCTCCGAGATCGAGTAGATCTTGCGGATCGTCGTCTCGAAGTCATACGCGAGCCGGCGATAGGTGATCTTCGGGCTCGTCACCGGCTTGATCTGCTCGGGATCCCCTCCACCCGCGCCGTCTTTCTGCTCGGGACCCCCTCCACCCGCACCTTCTTCCAGGCCGTCCTCGAACAGCACGTAGCACGCGCGATTGTCGCCGTCGCGCGGCTGGCCGACCGAGCCCACGTTGATCATCAGCTTGCCTTCACCCAGAGTATATTCCTGGTCGATCTCCTCGGGCGAGAAGAACTGGAAGTTCTCGGTGAAGATCCCGGGAACATGCGTGTGCCCCTGGAAGCAATACTGGCCCACGAGCTGGAACAGCCGCTCCATCTTTCGATGATTGTAGATATCCTCCGGGAAGATATATTCGCTCAACGGGTTGCGGGGCGAACCATGGACGAACAGGTAGGGGCCGATCCGGTAGGTCCGGGGCAGCTCGCCCAGGAACTCCCAGCGCCGTTCGTTATTCGCCCGATCGCCCGAGTTCTCGAGCTGCTCCCTGGTCCAGAAGATCGCGCGCTCGGCCCCGATGTTGAATCCTTCCGGGTCGAACATGGCCCCCTGATCGTGGTTGCCCAGCAAGGTGACCTGGCAGGTCTCCATCACACGGTCGATGCACTCACGCGGGTTCGGCCCGTAGCCGATGATGTCTCCCAGGCAGAGGATGTCGGTGATCCCCTGCGACTGGATGTCGTCGAGCACCACCTCCAGGGCCTCGAGGTTCCCGTGAATATCACTGATCAGAGCGCGGCGCACCGAAGGGAGACCTCCGACCCGAATGACTCCGGCGACGCGACGCCCAGTCGGACCTTGATATGGACTGGGATCTCGACCGCCACTCGTTCCGCCATTTAGTGTAGTGTGAACGTCACCTAAAGGATAGATCGAATCGTCCGAGAGGGTCAAGTCCACGCCGTCATGATTACGGACAAAAATGCACGGACTCGACACGATCGCGTTACAATGATTCTACGCGATCAGCCGACCCGATGTGCGGAGATCTGATCTCGACGAAGCCTGATCGCCCGATCGCGAGCCCCACAAACCTCGATGCCCGAAGTGGACGTGGATACACTATGCCGATACGCACGTGTTTGCGTGGGTGGTGGTTGACGCGAGGTTCGTACTCAGCCGCGGGCGGCCGATCATGAACGTGCTGGCCATCGATAGTTCCACCGATCGAGCCGTCCTCGCCCTGGGGACCGACGAGGGTCGGTTGTTCGTGGCGACGACCGATGCGGGGCGTCAACATGGCAGGGACTTGATCCCACGATTGAAGGAACTGCTCGGGTCAGCCGGCAAGGGGACGGACGATCTCGGCGCGATCGGCGTCGGACTGGGGCCCGGCTCGTACACGGGGCTTCGGGTCGGGATCACCGCTGCCAAGACTCTGGCTTACGTTTGCGGAGTGCCGCTGATCGGCCTGGAGAGTCTGCATGCGATCGGGCGCAATGCTCCGGCGAGCGCGCTTCGCGTGTCGGTGATCGCCGACGCCCAGCGCGGCGATCTTTACGTCGCCGAGCTGGTTCGTCCGGCCGCGGGTGCCCCCTTGGCTCCCGCGACCGGCACGCCGCATCGAACCGCTCTCATCGTGGCTCGACCGGCTCGAGCCCGGCACCGCCGTGCTGGGCCCGGCGCTGGCCTCAGCGGTGATTCGCTCGTCGATCCCGCGCGGCGTCCCTGCTCGCGGACGATGACGCCAACCGTCCTGGTGGGGCCGGTCTCATCGAGATGGCCCGTGAGGCCCTGGCGGCCGGCCGCCGCGAGAATCCCTGGCTGCTGGAGCCCCTCTACCTTCGCCGCAGCGCGGCCGAGGATCTGTGGGAAGCCCGCGTTTCTTCGGACCCGGCTTGAACGCCGGACTCCCGCGATGACGCAAAAGGTCGTCATGCCAACCCCGACCCAAACCCGCACGCAGGCGGCTTATGGACTCCAGTGGAACCGGTTCCGGATCATCCGCACCGAGGAGGACCGTGCGACGTTCCGCAACCGGACCGGGCTCGGGGTGTCGGACCTCGCCGGCAAGCTCGTCCTGGACGCCGGTTGCGGCATGGGCCGCTACGTCCGGATCGCGGCCGAATCTCCGGCGCGGTTGATCGTCGGGATCGACCTGAGCCTGGCCGTCGTCGCCGCCCGCGAACTCACCAGCGAGCTTCCCAACGTCTCGATCGTGCGGGGCGACTTGCTCCGATTACCGTTCGCCCCCGGGAGTTTCGACCTGATCTACTCGCTGGGCGTGATCGACCACACGCCCGATCCGCGCGCGGCGTTCCTGGCGCTGACTCGGTTGCTGCGGCCGGGCGGTCGGATCGCCGTCTGGGTCTACCCCAGGGAGCGCCCGATCGTCGAGGCGATCATGGACATCCAGCGAGCCGTCTCGACGCGATTGCCCCTGGGATGGCTCGAGCCGCTCTGCCGCATCGCCGCCCCGATCGGCGGGTTGAAGCGCCGGTTGATGAGCAGCCGCCGCTGGATCATCCAGCGCCTGGGGGTCGCCGTCCACCTGGCGACCATCGGCGTCTCCATGCACCCCGATCCCGAGGTCCGCGTCTGCGACACGCTGGACTGGTATGCGCCTCGATACCTGTCTCGACACACCCCCGAGGAAGTGGCCGGCTGGTTCGCCGAGGCCGGGCTGGTCGATCTCATCGACCTGAGCCGGAATCAGGACCACTTCCACGAAGGCCAGGGAAACGGGATCAACCTGGCCGGGCGCCGACCATGCGATCCCGCATCCGCGTGATCACCGGTCGCGCGGACGGTCTGGACGCCCGACCATCCAGGTCGAGTCGCGGTCTCTCTCGCGGCACGACGCGAGGATCAGCCGATTTTTCCGCTCCCATAAACGTGCGGCTTCGAAGGCTGGTAATGGTACTTCGAGTGGGGCACGTTGAACGGAATCCAGTAGACGGGGAACGAGCGGATATACTGATGACCGAACGGGTCGAGGACCTTGAAGTTATAGGTGGAGAGACCCGCGGTATTGCCGGAGGCCACGGCGTTGACCGTGAAAAAGCCGTTCGCATCCGTCGAGAGGGCCTGGCTGCCAAACTCGTAAGTGCCGTCCTTCGAGTCGACGAGGACGATGCTGCCGGGCGTCGTGTGTCCATCGATGGTGACTTGCTGATGGAACGTGATGCCTCCGGAGTTCTTGGGTCCGGCATAGTGGATCTGGTCGGCCGGCGAGAGATTGACCGCGGCCCAGGCGGGTCCGGGCTTGGTGACCGGGGTCATGTTGCGCTCCATCGCGAGCGCATCGTAGAGGTTGATGACCCCGTTCTGATCGTAGTCGGCCGCCGCGTTGTAGTCCTTCTGGCCCGCGGACTCCGCGTAAGTCTTGGCGAAGGCCACCTCGTCCGCCAGGTTGACCGTTCCGTCGCCGTTGACGTCGCCGGGCAGCGTCGTCTCGACCGTGTACGCACCCGTACTCAGCCCGCGGCCGGAGACCAGGATCGTCACGGTGCCGGGGGTGGCGGTCTCGAAGAAGGCCACGGACTGATTGGTCGGCTGACCGGCGAGCCGCGGCGCGTAGCTGCGGCCGTGCTGGAGAGGCAGCCGCCTTCCATTCTCTTCCACTCCGACGATGCGCGGGACGATCCCGCTACCGCCATATGGCTGGACGAACACCGCGAATTCGGTCGAGGACTTGCCGGGGGTGATGTTCTCGGGGGCGATGGTGACGGTGGTCGCGGAGGGGATGCCCGGGCGGGTCGCGTTGCCCAGGCTCAGACCGATGGTATTGGCGGGTGGGGTCAGGCCGTAGGTGTTCGCGGTCGGTGGCAGGCTCAGCGCGATCCGCACCTCGAGCGGCTCGAGGCGCGGCCGAGTTCGTCGGTGTGGTTTGTGCGCCATCAGTGACCCTCCTTGATCACGGATGCGGTGCGGAGCGGACGCCGAGCCGTCGCTCTTCTATTCGGCACGCGGCTGCCCTCAACTGCATTCGCTCGCGCCGCCTCATCCGGCATCGGGTCAGGAATGCTCCGGCGCGGTGCTCGCGCCGCCTTCGGCGACGGCGCCCGATTCGACCTCGACGGGTGTCCCGTCCGCCATCGCAACATCTGGCTGGACGATCACTTGCGCGTCGGGGCTCAGGCCGCTGATGATCTCCGCCACGGTCCCGGTATCACGACCAACCTTGACCGCTTGCCGGTACATCTTGCCATCCCGCACGACCTCGACGTGACCGTTGCCCTTACTGTCCCGGTCGAGCACGGCGGACGAAGGCACCGTCAGGTTGCTGGTCGACTCCTCCAGGATGATCTCAGCCCGACCGTACATGCCATCCCGGAGCAGGCGCTGGGGATTCGACAGGTCGACCTCGACGCGCATGGTCCGGTCGTTGACGTCTTCCGCTTCAGCAATCCGGCTGACGATCCCCTTGAACTCGCGATCGTCCAGCGCGTCCACCCGGACGATCGCCGGATCGCCGAGATCGCAGTACGGCACATCTCGATCGGGGACGGGGATGATCGTCCGCATCACGTCGTCGCGCGCGACAGTCAGCACGGGTTCGCCTTTGCCCTTGTCGGCCGACGGGATGAACGCCCCGACGTGCACGGCCTCGCCTCGGAAGATGACCACGCCGGTGTAGGGCGACTTGATATGAGTGTACGACAGCCAGGTCTCCTTCTCATCGAGATTGGCTTTGGCGACCTTCACGTCGGCCCTCGCCCCCTCGAGATCGGCCTGGGCCTGGGCCAGCTCGGCGTGCGCCTCGGCGATCTGCGCCTTGGCCGTTTCCACGCCGGCCGTGGCGGCGAACGCATCCGCGCGGGCCGTCTCGAATCGATCGAGTTCCTCGTCTTCCAGGCGACGCTCCACCGACCCGCGCTGGACCAGCTCCTGAATCCGGTGGTACTGCTTCTCGCGGTAGTCCCGCTGGGCGATGGCCGCTTGCAACTTGGCCTGAGCCTCCTTCTCATAGGCCAACCTGGCCTTGATGCGCTCGTTGGCCAGCTCGACTCGTGCCTCCGCCTGGGCGACCGCGGCGTTGGCCCGCACCAGTGCCGCCTTGGCCTGCTCGACGGCGGCGGCCAGCTCGGGGACGTACAGCTCGACCAGCGGATCACCCTCCTTGACGCGACTACCCCGGTCAACCATCAATTTCTCCACATAGCCGGAGACCTTGGCGTACAGCTCGGCGTAATCGAAGGCATGAACCGTCCCCGGTTGGTTGGTGGTCCGCGCCATCCCGCCGCGAGTGGGCTTGACGACTTCCACGCGCGGCTTCAGTCGAACCCGTGGTCCCGCCTTCGCCGTGGCTGACCGTCTTTGCGTGCGGCGGGGATGGCTGCTGATCCCGATCCGTGCCCGAGGTCACCACGTAGTATCCCCCGGCGCCGATGCCCGCGAGGACGAGCAACAGCACGAGCCAGACGCCCCGCTTCCCCCGCCCCGGGACGCGGGCGATAGCCTCGGCTTCGTCAGCTCACTGTCGACGGCCTGCGACTCGACCACCACGTGATCCGTTGCCATGACAGACTCCCCTAATGGATTTCCCGCCTCGAATCCGCCCGGCGCCCACCGGCCGACTCTGCAATCCGACCGAACGGGAACGGACCATGCCGCTCGCTCTTCGGCGGCCTGGGTGGGATACGTATCTTGCTCGCCGGGGGCGCCGCGGAAGCGACGGTTGCACGACCAGGACAATCCCCGAGAGGAGGCGACCGTCGTCGAGAATTCGTAGGAATGACCGCGTCGGACATCCAAGTGCGCGATGGTGATCGAACCGTTTCCATGTTAGGAGTTGCACCACGTCGCGTCAACCGCGCGGATCGCCCGGGCGAAACCCGCCTCGACCCCCGAAGGCCCATCGACCCAACCCAACGCACCAGGTTAGGATGGAGTTAGGCAAGGCGTCGTGTTTGTATTATCCTGTGAATATCGGCCCCCGCGCGTCGAATGCCCGGGATGACGCCCCCGACTGACGGGACCGAGTGCCGGTCCATCTCATCGAAGCCCATGTCAGGAGCCGCACCTATGCCTCTCTCCGAGTACCAAACCATCGACGTCAAGTATGTGGAGGGGGTTGCCGTCGTGAGCTTCCGGGAATCGCTCGCCATGTTCGAAGGTGATAAGGTCGAGACGGTGGGCAGGGAGCTCAGCGACCTCGCCGATTCCCGGAAGGAGCCGCGAATCCTCCTGAACCTGTGCAACGCCCACTTCATGTCCAGCGCCATGCTGGCCCACCTCGTGAAACTGCACCGCAAGCTCCAGGGGGCCAAGGGCCGTATCCGCCTCTGCGGCCTGAGACCCGTGATCATGGATGCATTCAAAGTGAGCCAGTTCGACCGGATCTTCGAGATCTTCCCGGACGAAGCCGCGGCGCTGAAGAAATTCTGATCGGTCATTCGTCATCGGTCACTTGCCCTGCTGCCGCAGGCTGATTCGAGCCGGTGGACATTCCGGTGACAGCCGTGGCTTCCAGGCGCGATGGGCTCGCCGCAGCGTCGCGGCACCGATGATCAGTGACGAATGACAGATGACCAACCCTCATGGATGGCCCAAGACGAACGTCTGATTGAGTTTGGCCTTGTCGTCGCCGGTCATCAACTCGATGGCCTTCGATTGCCACTTGAGGGCTGCGGCGACGTTCCCCGTCTCGGCATAGACGGCGGCCAGGCCGCCGAGATCGTGGGCCTCGTGCCAGTCGGTGAGTTCGCACGCTTTGGTCGCCGATTCCAGGGCCCGCTTCGGGTCGCGAATTCGGGTATTGGGGCAACTCGCCAGCAGCCAGGCCCGGCTCAGGTAAGCCTCATCGAATCGAGGATTCAAGCGGATCGCCGCGTCGAAATCGGCCAGCGCCCTCTCGAATTCCTTGACCTCGACTCGGGCCAGGCCGCGCTCGTAGTAGGCCTTTGAATCCTTGGGCGCGAGGTGGATGGCCTCGTCATAATCGGGGATGGCCCTGTCGAACTGCTTCTGGGCCGCCCGGATCAGGCCGCGATCGAGGTAGACGAATGGCAGCTTTCCATCGAGCTCGAGGGCACGATCGAAGTCGCGGATGGCGCTGTCGTATTGCTCCTTCGCGGCCCAGGCCAGGCCGCGGTGGTACAGCGCCATGCCGTCCTGGGGATCGAGGCGGATCACCTCGTTGAAGTCGACGATCGCTTTGCCATATTCCTTCTTGTCCATCCAGGTCAGGCCGCGGTTGAAGTAGGCGCCGACATACTCGGGGTTCAAGAGGATCGCCTGGTTGAAGTCCTCGAGGGCGAGGTCCCAGACCTTCCTCTCCCGCCTCAAGGTTCCCCGGTTGTTATAGACGCTGGGAATCTTCGGCTCGAGCCGGATCGCCTGGTCGAAGTCGGCGAGGGCCTGATCGTAGTTCTTCCGCTCCAGATGGAGGATCCCGCGATCGTTGTAGATCCAGCCCCGGCTGGGATCGAGCCGGATCACTTCGTCGTAGTCCTTCAGGGCCTTGTCGATCTGGTTGCGATCCTGCCAGAGCATCGCGCGCATGACATAGGGGAAGACGTTCCCCGGATCGTCGCCGATCTGTGTGGTGAAGTAGGCGATCCCCTCTTCGACCGGGATGACGTGATCGGCGAGGGCCCAGCCGCTGAAGCCATTTCCTTCCGCCCTGAGCCACAACCAGGGTCCGCTGGCCTGCTCGACGCGGTAGAAGTGGATGACGCGCCGGGGATCGATGACGCGGTCCTCGATGTGCAGGGTGAACTGATTGAAGCACTGGACGACCCGACGGCCGACGAGCGGCTTTGGTGCCGGTCGCTGGGCCAGCGCCGCCTTGGGCGCCAGCAGTTTCAACCCGAAGACCGCGAATAAGAGTGCCAGCCGGAGGCGACCTCGCGCCGCCGCCTTCCGGCCCGCCGCATCGCCCGGTCCGACATCCGTCACTGAGTCCGCTCTCGAGCTCGCTTCGTGGACCACCCGACTCATCTTTCCTCTCTCCTCCCCTCGATCCCGGCGTGACTCGATCCACGCCGACCCGAACGCTTCGCCGCACAGGACGTCACCTCACCATGAAATCCTACGATTATACCCACGCAACGGATCGAGAGAAGACTCTTTATCCGTAGTCCCGACTCGGCGGCCCGGCGGATTTCGGTCATCCATCGCCATAAGTGACCCTCTTAATGCGAGTTGTGACGGACACCCTGACGCCGTGCGACGTGGTCGTTTCTCGACGCCTCGCGTACTAAATGCCTAAGATTCGCGCTCGGAAGCGCAGATCATAGGACGGCCTGGCGGTTCCAGGCCGCTCCGACGCCGGATCGGGGGCAGAGCAAACCTCGTGCCAGAATCATCCATGGGAGCATTTAGCGCATTCAGTCGATCCGGAGAACTCGACGCGACCCGAAAAAACCATCAAGTCGCGCCGGGACAACGCCGATCAGAGACGGAGGACAGCGAGCCGGTGCCGTTCTGTTTTCGAGAGGCCGCCACCAGCCCCATGTTCCAGCCGCGAGCCAATGGGGGAGTCGGGCCTTTCCAAGAGAGGCTGAGTGGATGAGGTCGAGGCGAGACATGGCCTTCCCGGGCTGGAAGTCGCTGACCGTCCAGGCGGGCCTCATGCTCGGGTGCGTGGGCTTCGTCGCCGCTCAGACTCCTCCTCCAGCGGGGCCGGCGGCGAGCGCGACATCGAAGCCGGCCGCGAGCGATGTCTCGATGGACGAGCGGCTGCGCCGGATGGAAGAGGCCTACCTGCGCATGGAGGAGAGCAACCGCCGCATCCAGTCGCAATATGACAAGCTCCTGGAGAGGTACGACGACCTGGCCCGGAAGATGTCGAACGGGGCGCCGGCGAGCGAGCCGGCGTCGCCGCGCGCCCGCACGATGGCGCGGGACGGGACGGCGGCGGTGCGAGTCGAACCGGACGGCCGGCACACCCGGCCGGCGACTGGCCGACCTGTTGGGCGTGGAGAATGCGGAGGTCGGACAGGAACCGGTCGCCTTGATGCCCTTGGCTCCCGAGCTCGATCCCCTGCAGGAGACGGGCGGGGCCCAGGGGACCGGCGGACGCACCGGCATCAGGCAGCAGACTCCGTCCGCCCCCGCCGGTAGCGAGGGGGAGATCGGACGGGGGAGCTTGCCGGACATCGCCCCGCTCGAGCCGTTCCGGTCGCGCATGGAGCGGATCGGTGCCGGCGCCGAGGGGACCGGGGGCCGGACCAGCCTGTCGCAGCAGCCCACCGTCAGCGGTGCCCGGGCCCGGGGCGAGGTCGGTGCCTTCCGGCCCTCGGGGCGGGAGGAGGAGCAGGAGCCGGGCGGCCGCGACCTCAAGCCGAAGCGTCATCCGGGCCGGATCGCGTTCGGCGAGGGCCTCGAGTTCACCTCCGACGACGACGAGTTCAAGCTCCAGTTCCACAACCTGACCCAGGCGGAATTCCGCGGCTTCGACCGCCGCGACGTCGGCCCCCTCAGCGACAACCTCCACGACCAGTTCTTCATCCCCCGCCAACGCTGGTACTTCGTCGGCGACCTGACCAAACGGGTCGGTTTCTACACCGTGATCAACCGGGGATACGGCTCCCTCGACCTGCTCGACGCCTTCGTCAGCCTCCGTTTCAGCGACTACCTCCGCTTGCGTTTCGGCCGCATGAAGACACCTTACCTCTATGAGTATTTCTCGATCGCCGAGGGCGACCTGATCGCCCCGGAGCGGTCCATCTATGCCGGCAACATGGCCCTCAACCGCCAGGACGGCTTCATGTTCCTCGGTGAGCTGTTCAAGAGCCAGCTCAGTTATGCGACCGGAGTCTTCAATGGCCCGCGGCGTTCGTTCGGGAATCTCAACAGCGCCGTGGACAATATCGGCACCGTCACCTGGCGCCCGTTCCTGCTGTCCGAACGATTCAAGGCCCTCAACTACATGAACATCGGCGGCTCGTGGGACGTCGGCTACCAGGACAACTATCCGCCCCAGCCGGTCTTCTTCGAGACCGCCAACGATCAGACCACCAGCGTTCCCGCTCAGACCCTCTCACCCACCTTCCTGGTGATGAACAACAATGCCAAGGAGCTGGGGAATCGGGTGCAGTGGGGTGCCCACGCCGTCTGGTATTACAAGAGCTTCTTCCTCCTGGCCGAGTACGGGGGGAGTCGGGAAGGGTTCGGCCTCGTCAATGGCAGTGCATCCACCCCGGTCAACATCAGCGGCTGGAACGTCACGGCCTCCTACTTCCTCACCGGCGAACAGGTCACCCGCCGCGTCAACATGGTCCAACCGCGCCAGGACTTCAATTTCAACTTCCTCAAGGCCGGCGAGAAGTTCACGCCGGGTGCCGTCGAGCTGATCGCCCGCTACAGCACGATGGACATCGGCCGCAACATCTTCACCGCCGGCTTCGCCAATCCCGACCTCTGGACCAACCACGTCTGGGCGACCGACGTGGGCCTGAACTGGTACTTGAACTTCTACACCCGCATCTACCTCGACTGGCAGCATGCCGAGTACGGCAACCAGATCTCCGTCGCCCCCGGCAAGTTCACGTCCTTCACCGACATCTACTGGCTGCGGTTCCAGGTCTTCTTCTGAGAGAGGATCTCGGTGGGCGGCCAGTTGCGGCGCTCGACCCCACCCCGCGGCCCGTCCTCGCATGCCTCTCCTCACGGGCCGACCCCGCGAACGCACCTGTTGACTTGATAACTACCCAGTAATATAGTGGAATGGTGTGGCCGCCCCGATGGCGGCGGCCGACGCCGGGTGAGGGCGCCCGGTCGGGTCGGATGCGGAGATCGCTTCCCGCGCGGGCGCCTTGTGCGGCAGGGGTATCCGATGAGAGCGGATGTGCAGGCCCGGACCAGTGTCTCCCGACGCGTGGGGCGGACGATCGCCACCGTCGCGCTGTTGGCGTCGTTCGCGGCGGGGATCGTGGGCCTGATGCTGGTCCTTTCCGGCCGGTTCGAGTCGAAGGTCGGGGGACCGGCGGACCGGATCGGAAAACCGGAGCGCGCACTGAAGACCGAAGAAGCAACTGGGCTCGTGAAGGCGATCACCCGGCCTCGCCGGGAGTCCGCGGTGGGGACGATCCGCGCCATGTACGAGGCGGTGGTGGCCTCGAAGCTCCTCGCGCGGGTCGAGGAGGTGAGGGTCACCGCCGGCCAGGTCGTCAAGCAGGGGGACGTGCTCCTCGTGCTCGACAAGGCGGACCTCCTCGCCAAGCTCGAGCAGGCCCGCGCCGCGGTGACGGCGGCGCAGGCGCGACTCGAGCAGGCCGAGGTCGACCAGAAGCGCGCCCAGAACCTCCGCGTCCGCGAGTCGAGTACCCAGAGCGAGCTCGACCGGGCGAATACGGCCCTGAGGACCGCGAAGGCCGAGCTCGAGGGCACGCGACGCGCCGAGGAGGAAGCCCGGATCGTCGAGTCCTACGCCACGATCCGCGCCCCCATGGGAGGCCGGGTCGTCAACAAGAAGGTCAACGCCGGCGATACCGTCAGCCCGGGACAGCCGCTGCTGACGATGTATGACCCCGGCCGCATGCAGCTCGTCGCCACGGTCCGCGAGTCGCTCGCCCTGCGGCTGGAGGTCGGCCAGGCGGTGCCGGCGCGCATCGATACGCTCGACCTCGATTGCCATGCCACGATCAGCGAGATCGTGCCCGAGGCCCAGGCCGAAAGCCGCTCTTTCCAAGTGAAGGTCACGGGGCCCTGCCCGCCGAACGTCTACAGCGGGATGTTCGGCAGGATCTTCATCCCCCTCGAGGATGAAAAACTGCTGGTCGTGCCCGCGGAGGCGGTCCGGCAGGTCGGGCAGCTCGACGAGGTGGACGTGGTGGAGGGCGGCAAGCGACTGCGCCGCGCGGTCCAGCTCGGCCGCTCGTTCGATCACGACCGGGAGGTCCTGTCGGGACTGAAGGCGGGCGAGCGCGTCGTGCTCCAACGCCCGGGGGTCGCCGCTCCGGGAGGGAGCCGGCCATGACCGAGCATGGTAATGAGGCTCAAGAGAACCGCGCGGCCGCACAGCCGAAGCATCACGATTTCTTGAACGCGATCGTCCACGTCTTCCTCGACAACAACTTCTCGATCATCCTGATCGTGGTGGCCGTCCTGATCGGCCTGGCGGCGCTCTTGATCACGCCGCGCGAGGAGGACCCGCAGATCGTGGTGCCGCTGGCCGACGTGATGGTCAGCATGCCGGGCTACTCCGCCGAGCAAGTCGAGCAGCTCGCGGCCACGCCGCTCGAGAAGATCCTCTTCCAGATCGACGGGGTCGAGTACGTCTACAGCATGTCGCGCGAGAACCAGGCCGTGATCACGGTCCGGTTCTACGTCGGCCAGGACCGCGAGCGCAGCCTGGTCAAGCTGTTCAAGAAGATCAACGAGAACCTCGACATCGTGCCGCCGGGTGTAACGGGCTGGGTGGTCAAGCCGGTGGAGATCGACGACGTCCCCATTGTCACGCTGACGCTGGCGGGCGAAGACGGCGACGGCTACATGCTGCGCCGCGTCGGCGAGGAGGTCCTCCAGCGCCTCTCGGCGCTGCCGGGAGTCTCGCGCGCGGCCGTCATCGGCGGCGAGCCGAGGACCGTCCGGATCGACTTCGACCCCGAGCGGCTCCAGGCGTACGCGCTGAGCCCGCTCGAGGTCCAGCGGGCCATCCAGGGAGCGAACGTCACTCATCCGGCCGGCGACTTCGCCCGCGACGATACGGTCGTCCGGGTCGAAGGGGGCGTGGCCGCGGGCCACTCCGAATCGCTGGCGGGGCTGGTCGTCGGGGTCTTCAACGACCGGCCGGTCTACCTCAAGGACGTGGCGACCGTGCGCGACGGGCCCGCGGAGGTGGTAAGCTACGTCCGCCATGGCTGGGGCCCGGCCCGGGGCTTCGAGGCCCCGCGAGGCTTCCCGGGCACCCTGGTCGGTGGCCACCAGGCCTCTGGAGGAACCGGAACCCCGCACGCCACGGGCGGCGAACCGGCCCGGACGGCGG
Source organism: uncultured Planctomycetota bacterium (assembly GCA_963815795.1). Taxonomy (GTDB): domain Bacteria; phylum Planctomycetota; class Planctomycetia; order Isosphaerales; family Isosphaeraceae; genus JAKAUH01. Next base: position 2,712,996 of record CAWFIC010000019.1, read on the forward strand.
TCACGCTGGCGATCTCCAAGCAGAAGGGGACCAACGCGGTGACCGTGGCCGAGTCCGTCCTGGCGGCGGCGGCGGAATTGCGGCTCGACGTCGTCCCCAGCGGCATGGAGCTGATCGTCACCCGCAACTCGGGCCTGACCGCCGACGAAAAGGTCAACGAGCTGGTCGAGGGCCTCTGGGTCGCCATCGTGATCGTGATCGCGCTGTTGACCCTCAGCCTCGGCTGGCGCGAGGCCTTCATCGTCGCCGTCGCGGTGCCGGTCGTCTTCGGCCTGACGCTCGGCGTGAATCTCCTCTTCGGCTACACGATCAACCGAGTGACCCTCTTCGCGCTGATCCTGTCGCTGGGCCTGCTGGTCGACGATCCGATCGTGGACGTCGAGAACATCGCCCGGCATTTCGCCATGCGGGGCCGGGCCACGCGCGACATCGTCCTGGAGGCCGTCGCCGAGATCCGGCCCCCGCTCATCAGCGCGACGCTGGCGGTGATCGTGAGCTTCCTGCCCATGTTCTTCATCACGGGCATGATGGGGCCGTACATGGCCCCGATGGCCCTGAACGTGCCGATCGCGATGCTGATGTCCATGGTGGTCGCGTTCACGATCACCCCGTGGCTTTCCTACCAGGCGCTGCACAAGAAGTACGCGTCGGGCGAGGGCGGAGACAACGGACACGGAGGCGAGGACGACGTCGAGTCGATCCGCCGCAGTTTCCTCTATCGGATGTTCCGGCCCCTGATGGCGCCGCTGATCCGGTCGCGGGCCTCGGCGATCGCGTTCCTGCTGATCATCGCGGCCTTGACCTTCGCCGCGACCGGCCTGGCGGCGCTGCGAGCCGTCCCGCTCAAGATGCTGCCCTACGACAACAAGAACGAGCTGCTCCTGGTCATCGACGCCGACGAGGGCACCACGCTGGAGCGCACCGACGCCCTGGTCCGCGAGGTCGAGGCCGAACTGGTGAAGGTACCCGAGGTCACCGACTTCGTCAGCTACACGGGCGACGCCAGCCCGATTGACTTCAACGGATTGGTGCGCCATTACTACTTGCGCCGGATGCCGCACAACGCCGAGGTGCGGGTCAACCTGGTGGGCAAGAAGCACCGCGCGGCGCAGAGTCACGCGATCGCCCTGCGGCTGCACGACCAACTGGCCGCGCTCGCCGACCGGAACGGGGCGCGGATGAAGATCGTCGAGCTCCCGCCGGGCCCGCCGGTCCTCGCCTCGCTGGTCGCCGAGGTCTACGGCCGTCCCGACCAATCCTACGAGGACCTGGTCGCCTCCGCCACGACCGTGGCGCGCCGGCTCGGGATGGAGCCCGGAGTGGTCGACGTGGACGACACGATCGAGGCGCCCATGAAGAAACTGGTCTTCGTGACCGACCAGGAGAAGGCCGCGCTCAATGGCGTCTCGGTCGATGAGATCGCGCAGAGCCTCCGCCTGGTGCTGGCCGGAGGCGAGGCCGGGACGGTCCGGCTCCCCGGCGAGCGCAATCCGCTCCGGGTCAAACTGCGGCTCCCCCGGTCGATCCGCTCGAACGCTCACGACCTGGCGGCCATCCGGGTCAGGGGACGCTCCGGCCAGTTCACTCCCCTCTCCGAGCTGGGCCGGTGGGAGTCCGCCCGCGTCGACCAGACCGTCTATCACAAGAACCTCGAGCGGGTCGTCTACGTGACCGCCGAGACGCTGGGTCGGACGCCCGCGGAGTGCGTCGTCAACGCCATGGTCGACCAGGTCCCCGGAGGCTCGCCCGCGCCCGCGGCCTCCCGCGCGGTGCCGCGTGGCGGCTGGGTGGCCGAGGCGAAGCCGCGCCCGCTCGCCGAGCGGACGTTCATTCACAACGGCGGCGGCGTGCCCTGGGCCGTGCCCGAGGGGATCCGCGTCCGCTTCAGCGGCGAGGGCGAATGGAAGATCACCCTCGATGTCTTCCGCGACCTGGGCCTCGCTTTTGGCGCCGCGCTGGTGATGATCTACGTGATCCTGGTGATGCAGACGGGTTCGTTCCTGATCCCCCTGGTCGTGATGCTCGCCATCCCGCTGACGATCCTGGGCGTGATGCCCGGCTTCTGGCTCTTGAACCGGATGGCCGGCCAGGTCGTCGTCGGATATGCCGACCCGGTGCTCTTCACCGCGACGGCGATGATCGGGATGATCGCGCTGGCGGGGATCGTCACCCGCGACGCCATCATCCTGGTGGATTTCATCGGCCTGTCGGTGCGGAAGGGGCGGCCGCTCTTCGACGCGATCATGGAGAGCCGCGTGGTCCGGATGCGGCCGATCCTGCTCACGGCCGGCGCGGCGATGCTCTCGAGCATCCCGATCACACTCGATCCCATCTTCTCCGGCCTGGCCTGGTCGTTGATCTTCGGACTGTTCGCATCGACGTTGTTCACGCTCTTCGTCATCCCGGTGACCTACTGGTTGCTTCATTCGACGGAGGCCGGTGCGCCCCGACCGGCAGCGGACGCACCAACTCAGTCGAATGATCGCCTCATCTCCGAACCGCTCGAAGTCCTACCCCCGACGGCTTAGAGTCTGTCCCGGAAGGGTCGAGAGCGATCCCGTAGGGTGGGTGAAACCCACCGTGTGCCAAGGCCTTGCGTCGGTGGGTTTCACCCACCCTACAATCGTCTGACCCACCTTCTGGGACAGACTCTTAGCCAATCCGCGTCCGTCAACGTCGGGACCGGCCCGGCCAGGAACTCGGACGCATCTGTGATCGCCGCGCGGCTCGGGTCCGCGAATGCGACCGGTTCGGAGGAGTCGTTGGCCGTGACCGCTCCGGAACAGAGTCTCACTGGTAGTAGGTGGCACCGAGCTTGTTCCCGTAGGTCGTCGTGCCGATGGTGATGGTGAACGTGTCGCCGTTGATGGTGTTGTTCGTGGCGTTGCTACCGGAGATCCCCTCGATGCCGTAGGCACCGTTGAAGCAGATCACGGAGTTCGTGATCGAGTTCCCGGTGACGCCGTCCAACACGACCCCGTCCCAGCTATTGCCCAGGCTGCCGATCCCGTTCGCGGCGGTGCCGATGTCGTCGCCCGTGACGACGTTACCCGTCGTACCCGAGCTGTAGATGGTCACGCCGGTCCCGATGTTGCCCGAGATGACGTCGCGAGAACCCGCCGTCGTCCCACCCACCGTGTTGTCCGACCCGCCATCAAGAATGAAGACCCCGCCGTTCGTGTTGCCGAGCGCGACCGTCCCGGTCAGGTCGGTCCCGATGTAATCCCCGACCGCGACGTTGTCCGTCGTGCCCGAGCCGTCGATGGTCAAGCCGGCCCCGACGTTGCTCGAGATGATGTCGCGGGAAGCCGGCGTCGTCCCGCCTATCGTGTTGCCCGCCGCCCCATCGATCAGGATGACCCCGCCGTTGCCGTTGCCGAGGGCATGGGCGCCAGTGTAGTCGGTGCCGATGTAGTCTCCCTCCGCGACGTTGTCGTCCGTCCCCGTGCCGGAGAGATACACCCCACTCCCGCCGTTGCCCGAGATGACGTCGCGATCAGCGGCGGTCGTCCCGCCCACGGTGTTGTCCGTAGCGCCATTCATGAGGAAGACCCCGCCGTTGAGGTTGCCGATGGCGACGGTGCCGGTCGAGTCGGTGCCGATATAGTCCCCCTCCACGACGTTTTCGTCGGTGCCCACGCCGCCGATGTACACGCCGAAGCCGTTTCCCGAGATGACGTCGCGAGCGGCGGCCGACGTCCCGCCGATGGTGTTCTGCTGCGCCCCGCCGATGATCCACACCCCGGGGGTGCCGCTGCCGTTGCCGAGGGCGTGGGCGCCGGTCGCGTCGGTGCCGATGTAGTCCCCCTCCACGACGTTGCCGTTCGTGCCCGGGTCGGAGATGTAGACGCCCGGGCCGACGTTGCCCGAGATCACGTTGCGAGCGGCGGCCGTCGTCCCGCCGACGGTGTTGCCCGACGCCCCGCCGAACACGGCGACTCCGCAGAGGCTATTGCCCAGGGCGTGGCTGCCGGTCGCGTCGGTGCCGATGAAGTTGCCCGCCACGACGTTGTCGTCGGCGCCCGGGCCGACGATCCCCACGCCCTCGCCGACGTTGGCCGCGATGACGTTGCCGGCTCCCGTCGTCGTCCCGCCGATGGTGTTGTTCGAAGCCCCGTCGTTGAGGTAGACCCCCCAGTAGCTGTTGCCCATGGCATGAGTGCCGGTCGCGTCGGTACCGATGTAGTTGCCGGCCACCACATTGTCGTCGGTGCCGGGGCTGCCGATGACCACGCCGGTGCCGGTGGTCGCCGCGATGACGTTGCGGGCCCCGGGCGTCGTCCCGCCGATCGTGTTGTCCGACGCCCCGTCCGTGATCACGACGTCATTGGCGCCGTCGGTAGGGTCACCGTTGCCGAGGGCGTGTTCGCCGCTGGCGTCGGTGCCGAGGTAGTTCCCTTCCACCATGTTGCCCGTCGTACCCGGGCCGTAAATAACCACGCCATTGCCGGGGTTGCCGGAGATGACGTTGCGTGCCGCGGCCGTCGTCCCGCCCACCGTGTTGCCGGCCGCCCCGTCGACGAGGTAGACACCGCCGCTGGTATTACCGAGGGCGACGCTGCCGGTCACGTCGGTGCCGATGTAATCCCCTTCCACCAGATTGTCGTCGGCCCCCATGTAGCCGATGTAGACATCGAAATAGCTGCCCGAGATGATGTTACGCGCGGCGGCGGTCGTCCCGCCGATGGTGTTGTACGTCCCGCCGGACTCGATGTTCACTCCGGCGATGCCCTCGCCGAGTGCCGCCGTGCCGGTCTTGTCGGTGCCGATGTCATTCCCCTCGACGAGATTGTAGCTGGTGCTCGCGTTGTTGGTGCCGATCCCGTCGATGATCACGCCGTTGCCGTTGCTGGCCGCCATGATGTTGCGTGCGGCGGCCGTCGTGCCCCCGACGGTGTTGTACTGCGCCCCGGCGACGATGGCCACCCCGGCGCCGCCGTTGCCGAGGGCGTGGGTGCCGCTGGCGTCGGTGCCGATGAGGTTGCCCTCCACGACATTGTCGTCGGTGCCCGCGTCGCTGAGGGTCACGGCCTTGTGTACGTTGGCCGAGATCACGTTCAGGGAGCCGGCGACCGTCCCGCCGATCGTGTTGGCGGTCGATCCGCCGTCGATGAGCACGCCGAACTGGTTCGGGACCGCCAGTGAGCCCGTCAAGTCGGTCCCGATGTCGTTCCCGGCGATGGTCGTGGCCGTGACCCCGCCCGTGACCTCGACGCCGTATTGCGTGTTACCCGAGATGATGTTGCGGGTGGCGGCCGTGGTGCCGCCGACCGTGTTACCGTGCGCAGAGTTGGCGATCAGGATACCGTCGGTGCCGTTGCCCAGGGCGGCGGCGCCGGTGGCGTTCGTGCCGATGTCGTCTCCCGCGACGAGGTTGTTGTCGGTGCCCGAGTCGCTGATGGACACGCCGGCCCCGGTGTTGCCCGAGATGACGTCGCGGGCGCCGGCTGCCGTCCCGCCGACGGTGTTGGACGTCGAAGCCGCATCGACCTGCAGGCCGGTCCCGTTCGGCACGCTCTTCGAGCCTGTCAGGTCGGTCCCGATGTCGTCGCCCGCGACGATGTCTTTCGAGGACCCCGATGTGAGCCAGACCCCGATGCCTCTGTTCCCCGAAATCACGTCGCCGCTGCCGGCCGCCGTCCCGCCGACGGTGTTGCTCGACGCCGCACCAAGGAGTACTCCAGTATAGTTCGGGATCGCCACGGTGCCGGTACCGTCCGTCCCGATGAAGTCGCCCTCGACCACGTTGGTCGTCGCGCTCGCGGAGATGGAGACGCCGCTATTCGTGTTCCCGGAGATCACGTCCCGCGCCGCGGCGGTTGTCCCGCCGACGGTGTTGGCGCTCGCGCCGCCGGTGATCTCGACGCCGTTGTTCCCGTCCGGCAACGCGACCATGCCGAAGACGTCGGTGCCGACGTGATCGCCCGAGACGATGTTGAACGAGGTGCCCGAGCCGTTGAGATCGACGCCATCGTTGGTGTTGTCCGAGAGGACCGAGGTCGTCACCGTGTTGTGGCTCGCCCCCCCCGAGATCAGCACGCCGCTGCCGATGTTCGCCAGGGTCTTTCCGTCATGGTCGACGACCGTGACGCCGCTGGCGTCGGTACCGATGTCGTCGGCGCTGACCGTGTTGTTGTTGGTGCCGCTGCCGGTGATGGTGACGGCGTTACTCGCGTTGGCGGAGATCACGCAGGACGTGATCGTGTCGTAGTCGGCGCCGCCGGAGATTACCACGCCGCCGCCGGTGTTTCCCCGGGCGAGGTAGTACGTCGCGGGCCGCTGGACGCCGACGTAGTCGTTGGTGAGCGAGAGATATGCGGCCCCGGAATTCACCACTCCCGCACCGCTGAATGCGAAGATTTGCAACCCCTTCAACTGCGTCTGGACGGCCGCGGTACCCGAGGCCGTCCTGGCGTAGCTGAGGCCGTTGGCTCCCGCACCCGCCGACGCGCCGTCGAGCTCGATCAGCGGCGTGCCCGTGTATCCGGTCTGGGTCGTGCCGTCGATGGTCGCCGGCGTCGTGACCTGGGGGAGCGGGCCCTGAAGGGCGATCGTCTGGAACGCCCCGCCGGAGATGGCGAACTTGATCGTACTGGCCGTCCCGGGGGCGAGCGCATCGGCCTGGACGATGGCCCAGCGGAGCGAACCGGGCAACGGGAACACGTTATTCCCGTTGTCGGCTGCATTGGTCACGGTGAACGTCGTTGTGAGGAGTTCTCGGGTCTCCAGGGACTCGATCGTCGGGCGACGGCGGCGGTCGCGGCGCGAGAGGCCGTTGAGGAGTTGACGTAAAGGGCGAACATTCATGGCGGCTGCTCCTGGAAAGGGCGACTGGAATGGTTCAGCAGGAAATGGGGAAACCAGACTGGCGAGACGAGGGCGTCCCTATTGTGCCGCTCACAGGGACCAGCACGATTCTTGGCGTGTCGCCACGGCCCGATCGCCGTCGATGAGCGCGGTGCGGTCCAGTGAGATGTTCTGGCCCCGATGGGGTAGCCAATCGGCATCTGTGGCCGTCGGGATCGGCCCGGCCAGGAACTCGGCCGTGTAGGTGATGGCTGCTCGGCTCGGGTCGGAGAAGAGGAGCGTAACCGTCAGGCTCTGGCCGACTCCCAGCGACCCGCCGGACAGGATCGTGATGTACGGGTTTCCCTCGTACGTCCCGCTCTGGTTGAGGAGCGTCGCGTTCGTCAGGTTCAGGAGCACGAGCTCGATCGGCCCGTTGATCGGCGCATTGCCGATGTTGGTGATCGTCACGGCCTGGCTGGACAGTCGAGGCTTGGGATTATAGGTGAAGCCCGAGTATTTCACGGACAGCTCGCCGGTCACGTTGGTCGGCCCGCCGTTGGTGTTCGTCAGATTGAAGGACGCGGACGTGGCCACTCCGCTCGCCGTCGCCGTCACGGCGTAGCTCCCCGTTGTGCTGTTGGCCGTGGCGGTGGTCGACGCGATGCCATTGGATCCGATCATCGCCGCGGTGCCCGAGAGGGTCGCCGAGGCACCGCTCGAGGGCGCGACGAACGTGATCACGCCTCCAGCGACCGGCTCGAGGGGGTTGTTGGCGGTGACGGTCGCCGCCAGCGGGTTGGCGAAGGCCGTGCTGACGGTTGCCGACTGCGGCGTACTGCCGGCGACCGGAGTGAGCTTGAAGCCCTGGCTCTGGAACGCGCCGATATCGGGAACCGGCGAGTCGAGGGGCTCTCCGCGTTGGTCGGTGGAGACGCCGCTGACCGCGGTGCCCGTTCCGATGGCCGGGCTCCCGGGCAAGAGGGCGATCGTCTGAGTCGGCCCGCCGTAATCCCCGAGCGGGGACAGGAGCGGATTGGCCACGCCGACGATGTTGCCGTTGACGCCATTCTCGAGGCCGCCCGATCCGCCGGTGCCGATCAGGTTGTATGTGCCAGTGACACTGCCGCCGATGTCCGCGGTGTCTGCGACACCGGCGGTGTTGCGCACGACGATCGTGCCCGTGATTTTCGCCGCGCGTCCGCTATCAGACTCGAAGCCTCCGCCCGACGATGCGGCGGAGTTTCCGACGATCGTGCAGTTGGTCAGCGTGGCATAGCCGATGATCCCACCGCCGTTCTGGGCCGCGGAGTTTCCGACGATCGTGCAGTTGGTCAGCGTCACATCGCCCGAGATTCCGCCGCCGTACTGGGCGGAGTTGTCGGCGACCGTGCAATCGATGAGCGTCGCCGTGCCCTTGAGCCCGCCGCCGTACTGGGCGGAATTGCCCGTGATCGTGCAGTTCGTGAGCGTCATGATCCCCGTACCGGGGCCAGCGACGGTGCTCGCGTAGATGCCGCCGCCGCTCTCGGCGGTATTGCCGCTGATCGTGCAGCCGTCGAGCGTCGCCATGCCGCTGCTGTAGAGGCCGTCTCCGCGCGTGCTGACGCCGGAAACGGCGTTGTCGCTGATCGTGCAGTTCGTGAGCGTGACCGTGCCGTCGCGGTTGTTGTCCAGCCCGCCGACGCTGCCGGCCGCGCCTTCCGCCGAGTTGCCGCTGACGGTGCACGCGGTCAGCGTGAGATCGCCGTCGTTGTACAGGCCGCCAGCCGTGAAGGAGGAGTTCGCGTCAACCGTGCAACCGACGAGGGTCATCGTGCAATTCTGTCCGTTCGTCAGTCCCCCGCCGAGGTAGAGGGGCTCGGCATCTTGCGGCGAGTTCGTCGCGTTGCCGCTGATCGTGCAATCGGTGAGCGAGACCACCGGGAGGGCGACCCCGGTCCAGTAGCTGTCGATGCCGCCGCCCTGGACGTAGCCGGTGTTTCCGGTCACCGTACATCCGGTGAGGATCGCGTCCGGCGACGCGATGCAAAGGCCACCGCCGTCGCTCGCGGAGTTGCCCGAGATCGAACACTCCGTCACCGTGACGGCCTCCCCGGTGCTCATCACGCCGCCGCCGGCGCCGCTGGACGAGTTCCCCTCGATCGTACAATCCGACAGCGAAGCCGTGCTGTCATTGCACACGCCGCCGCCGGACCCGTACGCGTTGTTGTCCGTGATCGCGCAGCCGTAGAGGCTGGCCTTGCTGTAGATGCCATTCTCGAGCCCGCCGCCGGTGTGATCGAGTGGGCTGCCGGAATGAGCGGTATTGCCGGTGATCGTGCAGTCGGTGAGAGTCGCCGTTCCGGCGTCAACGTTCGCCAGCCCGCCGCCGCCTCCGGCCGAATTGCGGCTGATCGTGCAACCCGTGAGCGTCACCGTGCCGCCGTCGTTGTCCAGGCCGCCGCCCCAAGCGCCGTAGACCGAATTCCCGCTGATCGTGCAGCCGGTCAGCGAGAGCGTGCCGCCGTCGTTGTACACGCCGCCCCCCGGGTCAAACGAGTACACGCCGGTCGTGCCGCCGGTGATGGTCAGTCCCGAGACCGACGTCGTGACGTTCCTGTTGACCTGGAACACCCGGCTGGCATCGTTCCCCGAGATCGTGACCGGCCCCTCCCCCGGCCCGTCGTAGATCGTCGTCGCGCCCTTGGTGTTGGTCAGCTCGAGCTGCCCCTTCAGCAGCGTGACCGTCGCCGCGGACGGTCCCAGGTCGATCTCGATCGTGCTCGGACTCGTGGCCTTGTTCGCCTGCTCAACCGCCCAGCGCATCGTGTTGACTGCCGGGTTGCTGGCGGGGGCGGAATCGGCCGCGCTCGTGACGGTGAAGGTGGAGAGCAGCCGGCGATCCTCCAGCGGCACGAGCGCAGGCCGCAGGCGGTGCCGGTCCCGCTCCCGTCCGCGACCCCCCAAGAGTGCCCACGGTCTCGCCGCGTTTCGCGACCGCCGATCGCTGTTCATCCCGAAACTCATGTCGCACCTCGTTGAAGGGATAAAGGACAAATCGCCGATCCCCGGCTACCCACGCCGCGGCGATGACCAGAGGCAGCGCCCCCGGCGAGAGCGCAATCCCGGTCCGTGCCTCACTCAGGGAGCGATGCCGACACCCCCGGGCGTCTTGTCTGTACGTACATGCATTAATAATACTTAAATATTAATGAAATGTGCCTGCATCGCCTGCCCCGCCGACCACGGACGGTGAGCGAGCCGAAGGACCGTTACCGATCCTCGATTCATCGGGATTCTGTTGTGGATCCGCCGAATCGGGCGTAGAATCGCCTCATTCGGCCCGATCGATGATGCCAGGCCCTAGCGAAGGTCCGTCAACTTGCGGCCGGGCCGGTCCCGGCTCACCTGAGACGGGACGCGGGCGACGGCAGCCTCGATCGAGGGAGTTGCATCGCGGAGGAGACCAGCCGAAGGCCCCGATCGGCATCGGCAACGAACCGGTCCTGGCTCATTCGCTCGACGAGCCGGGGAACCTGCTGAGGATCCGTGCGAGCCGCGTCGATCCAGTATCTATCCGCTCGGCCGCGTCGAAACCTAACACAGCGGCGGAGAAAAAGGCTCCGTCCTCCAGGAGACCAGCGGCGCATTCGCGACGTTGAAACTTGCGGGCGCGACGTGCCGGCACCGGCCACTCCGGGACATTGGATGCAGTCATGCTTGAGCACGACGACTCCATGACGAGCCCGACATTGCTCCGACGGGTGGCGATGATTCCGACCGATCAAGAGGCCTGGAATCGATTCGTGGACCGCTACGGGCCGAGGATCCTCGGCTGGTGCCGCAGGTGGGGTCTCCAGGACGCCGACGCCCGAGACCTCAGCCAGATGGTCTTCGCGAAGCTTCACGTCCGGCTTCGCCGGTTTCGCTACGATCCGGATCGGCGGTTTCGCGGCTTCCTCAGGAAGGTCGTACAGGACATACTCAGAGATACCAGGGACGCTCGGCATCGGGTGGTCGGCCGCGGCTCCAGCGAGATCTGTGATCTTCTAACGAACCTGGAGGCGCACAACGACCTGACCGCCCGAATCGAGGAGGAGTTTGACCTCGAGCTAGTCGAGATGGCGAAGCGTGCCGTTAAGGGACGAGTTGGACCCCAGACGTGGGATGCCTACCGGTTGACGGCCGAGGAGGGCCTCGCGGGCTCCGAGGCCGCAGCCCGGCTGGGGGTGCCCGTCGCCAACGTCTTCGTCGCCAAGAGTAGGGTGATCAGGATGCTTCAAGACGAGATCCGCTCCCTCGAAGGACCGACGCGGTGACTTAGGGGTCCGTGAAGACCGGGCTCGGCGCGATGATCGAGGTCTTTCCATGAGTCGTTCCGCCTGCATCGTCCCCGAACAACTCGAGTGGCTCCTGAATGGACAGTTGGTCGGACCGGAACTCGAGGGCATCACCGCCCATGTCCAGAACTGCGAGGCGTGCCAGCAAGTTCTGGAGCGGCTCACACGAGTCCCGGTCCCTGAAGGAGTGGGCGGGCCCGATCGGGACGGGCCGACGGGTGACGCCAGCTTCTTCGAGCGCCTCAAGGCGCAGGTACCCGTTCCCTCCGACAAGGCACGGCCTGAGAGCGATAACCCGACCCTCGAAGTCCCCTTCCCTCCTGCGGACGGACAAGGGCCATTGTCGCCACCTGAGCACGTCGATCCGTCGGTAGAGCCTGGGACGATCGGGCGGTACCGGATCATCCGGCGGCTGGGCCGGGGGGGATTTGGATGGGTCTACCTCGCCCAGGACGAGAGCCTCGATCGACCGGTTGCCGTCAAGGTCCCGAGCGCGGAACGCCCGTCTTTACGCGGGAATGTCGAGGCGTTTCTGACCGAGGCCCGCGTCCTTGCCAGGCTGGATCATCCCCATATCGTCCCGGTCTACGACTACGGCCGGACGGACGACGGTCTGTGCTTCGTGGTCTCGAAGTACGTGGAGGGGAGCAGCTTGGCGGACCGGCTGAGGCATGCCCGACTCACCTTCCAGGATTCGGCCGAGTTAACGGCTTCGGTCGCCGAGGCGCTGCACCACGCTCATATCCAGGGACTGGTGCACCGGGACGTCAAGCCCGCCAACATCCTGATCGACGTCCAGGGCCGACCTCACGTCGCCGACTTCGGGCTGGCGCTCACGGATGAGGATTTCGGCAAGGGGGTGGGGTTCATCGGCACGCCCGCCTATATGAGCCCCGAGCAGGCCCGCGGCGAGGGGCACCTGGTCAACGGTCGCTCCGATATCTTCAGCCTGGGCGTCGTCCTCTACGAACTGCTCACCGGGAGGAGGCCGTTCCGCGCCGAATCACCGGCCGAACTGATGGAACGCATCGCCACGACCGAGCCCCGCCCGCCTCGGCAAGTCAACGACGCCATCCCGCGTGAGCTGGAGCGGATCTGCCGGAAGGCGCTGGCGAAGCGCGCGTCGGAGCGGTACAGCACCTCGCGGGACATGGCCGATGACCTGCGACATTTCCTCCGGGCCGAGGCGGCCTCCGATGAGTGGACGACCGCGCTCGAGTGCTCCGCCGCCCCGTCGGAATCGGCCCGAGAGCTGCCGCCGAGCCCCCGTACCCCCGGAGGGTCCGATTCGGCCGGGCGGGCCGTGAACGTCGTGCCGAAAGGGCTCCGATCGTTCGACCGCCACGATGCCGACTTCTACCTCGAGTTGCTGCCCGGCCCCCGAGATCGGGATGGCCTTCCCGAAAGCCTTCGATTCTGGAAGACCCGGATCGACGCCACTGACCCCGACGCCACGTTCCGCGTGGGGCTGATCTACGGCCCTTCCGGTTGCGGCAAGTCGTCGCTGGTGAACGCGGGGTTGCTTCCCCGGCTGGGCCGGCACGTGGAAGCGGTGTACACCGAGGCGACTCCCATGGGGACCGAGGCCCGGCTACTCCGGGGCCTGCAGAAGGCTTGTCCCGAACTGCCGGCCGGCCAGTCGCTCGTCCAAGCGCTGACGGCGTTGCGGCGGGGCCGCGTCCTGCGCCCGGGGCAGAAGGTCCTGCTCCTGCTCGACCAGTTCGAGCAATGGCTCTTCACGCGGCGTGCCGCCGGCGACACGGCGCTGGTCGACGCGCTCCGCCAGTGCGACGGCGAGCACGTCCAGGCGGTGGTGCTGGTGCGAGACGACTTCTGGATGGCGGCGACGCGGTTCATGAGGGACCTGGATATCCGCCTCGTCGAGGGCCAGAACTCGGCCGCCGTCGACCTGTTTGATACGTTCCATGCCCGCGGGGTCCTCGCAGCGTTCGGCCGTGCCTACAAGGTCCTGCCCGAGCGCGCCTCCGAGCTCACGCCCGAGCAGCGGGCGTTCCTGGAACAGTCCGTCGAGGGTCTCGCCCAGGACGGCAAGGTCGTCCCCATCCGGCTGGCTCTTTTCGCCGAGATGGTCAAGGGCAGGCCCTGGACTCCCGCGTCGCTCCGGGATGTCGGCGGGCCCGAGGGTGTCGGCGTGACCTTCCTGGACGGCACCTTCAGCGCCCCGACGGCACCCCCGGAGCATCGTCTCCATCAGAAGGCGGCGCAGGCGGTGCTCAAGGCACTCCTCCCGCCGGCCGGGACCGACATCAAGGGCCGGACTCGCCCGGCAATGGAACTGCGCGACGCCTCCGGCTACGTGGGCCAGCCCGACGACTTCGACGCCCTGATCCGCATCCTCGATCTCGAACTCCGCCTGATCACGCCGACGGACCCGGAGGTCTCCGACGCCGGTGACCAGGCGGCCGAGCCCGAGGGCCACGGGCATTACCAGCTCACCCACGACTACCTCGTCCGCCCGCTGCGCGAATGGCTGACGCGGAAGCAGCGGGAGACGCCTCGCGGTCGGGCCGAGCTGCGGCTGGCCGAGCGCTCGGCGATCTGGGACGCGAAGCCCGAGACACGCCACCTGCCCTCGCTGTGGGAGTGGGCGAACATCCGACTCCTGACCCGACGGAGGGACTGGACCGAGCCGCAACGCCGAATGATGCGGCGCGCCGGGCGAGCGTATCTCCGGCGCACCTTGGCGCTGGCGGCGGTCGTCGCCGTGCTGGCCGCGGCCGGCATGACGCTCCGCGACCGAATCAATGAGGACCGGGAAGCGGCGATGGCGTCCGGGCTCGTCCAGCAACTGTTCAAGGCCGAGACCGCGGAAGTGCCGGGGATCATCCGCGCGATCGGAGGGCATAGGCGGCGGACTGACCCCGAGCTGCGGCGGGCCCTCGTCAACCCGGCCGCGGGCCCGAAGGAGATGCTCCACGCCAGTCTCGCCCTGCTCCCCATCGATCCGGCGCAGGTCCCGTATCTCGAGGCCCGGCTGCTCCGCGCGTCCGCGAGGGACCTGCCGGTCGTCCGCGCCGCCCTGGAGCCCTTCCGGTCCCGGCTGGTGAACCCGTTGTGGACGACGCTCGAATCGAGCGAGCCGGGAGACGAGCGGCTTGCTGCGGGCGGCCGCCGCGCTGGCCCTCTACGAGCCCCGGAGCCCGCGCTGGGAAGGAGTGAGTGACCGGGTCGCTCGGGAGCTCGTGTCTCAGAATTCCGTGGCCGTCGGCCCGTGGCTCGAGGCGCTCGAGCCGGTGCACAACCGGTTGAATGCCCCCTTGGCGGCGATCTTTCGCGATAAGTCGCGATCCGAGACCGTCCACTCGCTGGCGACCGATATCCTCTCCGTCTACGCGGGCGACGATCCCGATCTACTGACAGGGCTGCTCCTCGAGGCCGACCCGCCCGCGTATGTCAAGCTCTTCCCCGCCGCCGAGCGACTGGCGGCTCAGGTCGTGCCGATGTTCCAGGCCGAGCTATCCCGCAGTGCGAAGGCCTCCTGGAACGACATGCCGGATGATCCGGCCTGGAGCCGAGTCGATGGCCGCCTGGTCGGCCGGGTCGAATCGGCGCACGGGGTGATTTCCGATCGATTCGCCCTGTGCCAGACGATGCCCTTTGACCAGTTCCTCTCCGTGGCCGACGAGCTGCGGGCGGCGGGGTATCGCCCGACTCGCTTCCGACCCTACGCCGATGGCACGACCGTCCGAGTGGCGGCCGTCTGGACTCGCGATCGCCGCGGCTGGCGTATCGCCAGCCGTCTGAGCCCGGAGGATCTGAAGCTCCGGGATGAGCAGAACCGGCGCGACGGGTATCTCCCCGTCAACGTCGCCGGGTACGGTGCGACCGACGGTGGCGGAAGGCCGACCGTCGCGTTCGCCGCCCTGTGGGCCGAGAGGGCCGGCGTCGACGACGCCGCGTGGATATCCATCGGGCCGGCGGTTGACGTGCCGAAGTCGATCCTGGACCAGGCGCCCGCGGGTCCGATGGTGGCCGTGAGCGTCCAAGCGGTCCCTGGGGACGACCATCGGATGCTGTACTGCCGGGTCTGGCGACGCCGCGCCCGGCCGCCTGGGCCTCCACGCCCCTGGGCGGACCTCCTGGAGCCGATGCTCGAGTTCGAGGTCGCGTTCTATAGCGACCAGAACCTCGCCGATCTGTGCGTGGCCCCGGCGCCGCCCGCCGACCGATCGAACGCCGCGGACGCCGCCGCTCTGATCGAGTCCGACGCGGCCGTGGCGCGCAACCCGCGCGACCCCGCCGCCCGTCTGGCCAGGGCGAGAATCCATCTGAGGCGCGGTGAGGCCGAGAAGGCCCTCGCGGATCTCGATGTGGCGATCGCCAACGCCCCCGAGGAATCGGCGGACTACTGCATCCAGTTCGCGATCATCCACGCAAGGCTCGGTCACAAGGCTCTGGCACGGCAGGGACTGGCGAAGTTGCAGCAGGTGCCCGACTTCGCGGGCATGAGGCTGTACGCGGCCGCCGTCGTCGCGGCGGAATTGGGGGAGGGGTACGACCAGGTGCTCGCCGAGATGGAGTCGGCGGTGAGGCGAAACGCCCGCGATCCCTACCTGGAGTACAACGCGGCCTGCGCTTATTCGCAGGTGTCCCGGATCATCAACCGGACTGACAAGTCCGGAAGCCGGACGTTCGCCGACCGGGCCATCGTGTTGGTCCAGCGGGCGATCGAGGACGGATACGCCGACTACCCGGTCCTCGTGAACGACCCGGACCTGGAAGCGGTCCGCGAGTATCCCGCGTTCAAGAGGATTGCCGGAACCGCCCATCCGGATCGCCATTACGCCGTGTCATGGACCCACGATCCGACGAGGGAGACGATCGCGCCGTTCGGGCTCGATCCCGCGTCGCACCGAGGGCGCTGCCGGCAGTTGGCCGAACAAGGCTACCGCCCCACGGGCATCTCGGCGGCCCGGGTGTCGCCGTCGGGCCCGCTCGTGACCGCCTCGGTCTGGAGTCGGCCCATCGTCAGCGATCGTGCCAAGGACCTACTGGCCGGGCGCCAGGCCAGGGCGGCGGTGGCGCTGCTCCGGCTGAAGAGGGCCGACGCGGTCTGGCCGTTGCTTCGGCACAACGCCGAGCCGCGGCTCCGAAGCATGATCGTGAACCTGCTCGCCCCGATGAAGGTGAAGGCCGGCGACGTCGTCGCGGAATTCGCCCGGCTGGAAGATTCCGCCCGGCCGCACGCCATCGAAGATGCGAAGACGATGGACGCGATCCTGTTCGAGCCCGGAACCTCGATGCGACGAGCGCTCATCCTCGCGCTGGGGACGTATGGCACCGATGGCTTGTCGCCAACCGAACGTGAGGGCCTGAGCTCGCGGCTCCTCGCTTCATACGAGAGCGACCCCGACGCCGGCGTTCACGGGGCGATCGCCTGGACGCTGAGGCAATGGAATCAACGCCCGCGACTCGATTCGATCGACCGCTCGCTCGGCGAGCGGACCGACCGCGGCCGACGGCGCTGGTATGTCAACCGACAGGGCCAGACTTTCGCCGCTATCGAGGGCCCGGTCGGATTCCTCATGGGCTCGCCGGCCAGCGACCTCGAGCGCATGGAGCAGATGGAACGTCCGCGGCGCATGACCATCCCGCGGTCGTACGCCATCGCGACCACGGAGGTCACCACCGCGCAGTTCCGGCGGTTCGCGCGATCTCGCGTCGGCGCGGGCCGGCCTCGGGCCGCCCTCGACCGCTTCGGCCCCGAGGACGATTCGGCGATCACCGGGATCGATTGGTACACGGCCGCCGAATACTGCAATTGGTTGAGCGCGCAGGAAGGACTGCCCAAAGACCAGTGGTGCTATCCGCCCAAGGAGAACGGGGCTTACGCCGAAGGGATGCGGGTGCCCGTGGATGTGCTCGACCGCAAGGGTTATCGTCTGCCCACCGAGCCCGAATGGGAGTACGCCTGCCGGGCCGGCACCGTCACCAGCCGGTATTTCGGCAGCGCCGTCGAGCTGGTCGGCCGGTATGCGTGGTACAAGGACAACAGCGGCGACCGCGCCCATCCCTGCGGGGCACTGCTGCCGAATGACCTGGGCCTGTTCGACACGCTGGGGAACGTATTCGAGTGGTGTCACGGCTGGGGCGGGGCACGACGGGTTGAGATCAGGGGAATGGCCACCGACACGATCGTTCATGACCTGGAATTGAATGACAAGTATGATTACATGATGCGAAGCTCGTCCTATAACGATTATCCGAGATACATGCGCGCGTCCTTCAATTATGGGATCTCGCCGGCGCGGCAAACGTTCTACTTCGGCCTCCGCATCGCCCGGACCCTCGAGTAAGCCGGGGACGCCCGCGCGACGAGACGGCCATGACCGGAGTCGGCAGGGGCGGTCGCCCGTGGCGTTCGTTGTCGGCGTTCGCGGGTCGCCCGGAGCCGTCGGAGGTGCGAGCGCCGGGTAGGGCACATAGACCGCGAGTGCCGCGTCGGATCGCTCATCGGGCCCGCCTGGACGCGGGCTGTACGCGGCGCGGCCCGTGTCTCCAGAGCGGCCGTCGATCGCTCATGGCGTCGACGACCTCACTTTCTGCCCCTTGCCCCGGGCCCGCAGGTTGCCCCAGAGCGCCTTGCCGTGCGTGCCGAGCTGGTGGACGAGCCGTCCCACCTTGGACCGGCCACCGATCTCATGCAATCGGCGGATCAGGGCAGTCCGCTCGGCCTTGTGCAGCCGGGTCGCGATCGCGGGCAGGACCTGCTCGGCCACGCCGAATGGATGCGGATCGCTCAGGCCGATGGCGAGGACATCACCGAAGGTGGGCGGCAGCGCCGAACGCAAGGCGTCGATGCGAGTGCGGACGGCGATCTCGCGGGCGCTGTGGCCGGTGGCCCAGTCATACGGTGGTTGCCAACCCTCGCCGAACTCGGGGCCTTCCACGCCGGTGAGCACGACCAGGGCAGGGGGGACCTCATTCCGGGGATGCTCGATGAACCAGCGGTCCCACGCTTGCGCGAAGGCGACTTCCGCCTTCTCGCCCGACTGGCGGGCGTCCAGGGCGAGGATCAGCATGTCCGCCGCGACCGCGGCGTCCACCGCCACCTGGATCCGCGCTCGGTCGCGCCGGCTCGGTGTTTCGGTCCAGCTCGTATAGTCCGGCACCTCGATCCAGTTCGCGTCGCGCAACCGGTCGATCAACGAAGGCTCGATCGCGAGGTTCGACAGACGGGCCTTCAGCAGCGTGAGATCGCCGTGGCAAGCCTCCCGCAGCGCCCCGATCAACCGCGACTTCCCCGACCCGGCCGTGCCCGCGACGCCGATGGTCAGCGGCGGGACCTCGTCGTCCGAGGGGATCGCCAGTGCGTGCGGCCGCCGCGTCAATCGCCGGTACTGGTCGATACCGATGGCCAGCCGACCGCTCAACAGCTCGACGAGGTGCGTGCCCAGCCGATTCACATACGCCTGGTAGAACCACCGCAGCAGGTTCTGCTGCATGTCCTTCCAGGCCGGCTTGACGATCCACTCCCGCGTGCCCCAGCGGGCCAGGCCGCCCACCGGGCTCAGGAACGGCAGCAAGTACGAGTAGAGGTCGTTGGCCTTGGAGATGTACCCGGCGACCTGGACGGCGGTCCGCCAGTGCGACAGGGTGATCAGGTCGCCGCCGGGGACCTGGCGGCAGAGCCTCTGGAGGTCGTCCGTCGCCAGCTCGAGCGCCGTCAGCAGCTCGACCAGCGGGACGTCATCGATCGGGTTGGCCGCCATCGGATGATAGTGGGCGGCGAGGCGATGGAAGAGCTGCTTCCCCGTATTGAGGTACGTGTCCACCTCCAGCAGGGCGACGTAAGCGGATTGCTCGCCCTCGTCGGCGACAACCTGGACGATCTGCCAGGCGTCTCGGTCGCGCGGGCTGAAGGTCTGCGGCGATTCCCAGTCCAGCGGCGGCAGGACCGGATGGCTGGATTTCGTCCATCGCGCGGCGAGGACCGAAAAGAGGATCCCGGCCGAGACCCAGAGCGTCGTGGCGACGCCCAGCACGAGCCAGCCGTGCTCCCAGAGCCAGAGGATCCCGAGTCCCATATACACCAGGATCGGGCCGACCAGCAGCAGGAAGAGCAACCAGTATCGCCACTGCTTGAGCGGGTTCATCGTCTCTCGGTTTTCGGTTTTCGGTTTTCGGTTTTCGGTTTTCGGTTTTCGGTTGACAAAGGGGCGGTGTCACCGAGAACCGTTCAGCCTCGCAATTGAGCGTCGAACCGGGCCGAGCATGCGTCTACGACCGACCGAACCGCGGCCTCGACCTCCTCGCCCGTGAGCGTCCGCTCCGGGTGCCGGAACACCATGCTGAAGTGGACGCTCTGCTGGTCCTCGGGCAGATTGCCGCCCTGGAACGTGTCCAGGTAGGAAACGGCTTCGAGCGTCGGGCCCGCCGCGCCGACGACCGCCTCGGATAACTCGGCCCAGGGCAAATCGCGTGCCACGACCAGCGACAGGTCCCGGACGACCGCGGGGAAGGGCGGCAGCGATCGGTTCCGCGCCACCAGCACCGCCTCCTTCAATAGGACATCGAATTCGAGCTCCGCCGCCGAGCACGCCTCGCGCAGCTCGAATTCCTGGAGTCGCGCCGGATCGATCTCGCCCAGGTAGCCCAGGTGGATCTCGCCGATCCGCAGTTCCGCGGCCCGGCCGCGGGCGAAGAGGGGGATCTCGACCGGACGCGCCGCCAGTGGCGCGGCGACGTGCAGCCGTTCGAGAAGACCCTCCACGACCCCCTTGAGCCCCCGGAAATCGCGGCCGGCGACGATCGCCAACCGGGTGGGCTCGTGGGGCAGGCCCTCGCCGGGTCGCGGGATGTAGACGTTGGCGATCTCGAACAGGTCCGCGTCGAACTGCCCGTGCGACTCGTTGTGGCAGCGCGCGGCCAGCAGGCTCGGCACCAGGCTCTGCCGCAGGGCGCTCTCGCGACGTCGGCTGGAATGCTCGACTCTCAGCGGCGCCGCCGCGGGACCGGGGCTGAGCGGGGCGCTCAGGCGCTCCTCGACCAGGCTGAATGTGGCGGCCTCTTCGAAGCCGGCGCCGATGAGGGCGTCGCGAATCGCTCCCTCGACCCGCTCCCGGCGGCCCCGCGGCGTGCTGGTCAGAGGGACGGCCCGGTCCTCGGGGATGTGCTCGTAACCGTGGATCCGGGCCACCTCCTCGATCAGGTCGATCTCGCGCTCGAGGTCG
The DNA here is from genome assembly GCA_963815795.1 of uncultured Planctomycetota bacterium. Classification (GTDB taxonomy): domain Bacteria; phylum Planctomycetota; class Planctomycetia; order Isosphaerales; family Isosphaeraceae; genus JAKAUH01. The sequence goes on from CAWFIC010000019.1 coordinate 2,733,298, forward strand.
CTGCGCCAGCTCGGAGGGCGGAAGGTCAGCGAGGAGACGTCCTCGGCGATCGGTTCCAGGCCGAGCGCACGCAGGATCCGCGCGGCCGTCGCCCGGTCGATGTCGATCCCCAGGATCCGCGGGATCTGGTCCAGTCGCAGCGTGACGGAAGGACGCTCGGGGCGTCGGACCCCGACGTCGATCGCGCCAGGATGGAGCGTGCCGCCGGCCACCTGGAGGATCAGCTCGGCACAACGGCGGCTGGCCCAGTCGGTGGCCTCGGCGTCGAGGGGACGCTCGAATCGGAAGCTCGACGGGCTGAACAGACCCAGCGCGCGAGAGGTGCGCCGCACCGAAACGGCGTCGAACTGCGCGGCCTCGATCAGCACGTTGACGGTGCCGGCGCCGATCTCGGTGTCCAGACCGCCCATCACGCCGGCGAGTCCGACCGGACGCTCGGCGTCGGCGATGGCCAGCATGTCGGGCGACAATTCATAGACCTTGTTGTTGATCGCCGTCAGCTTCTCCCCGGCCCGGGCGCGGCGGACGACCAGCCGATGCTCCGCCAGCCGATCGATGTCGTAGGCGTGCAGCGGCTGGCCGCACTCGAACATGACATAGTTGGTCACGTTGACGATGTTGCTGATGGGACGGACCCCGATCGTCTCCAGCCGCTTGCGCATCCACCAGGGGCTCTCACCGACCCGCACGCCGGAAACCACCCTCGCCGTGAACCGCGGGCAGAGTTCGGGGTCCTCCACCGAGACCGCGGTCCGCGTCTCGACCGGCGGACCAGACGTCGCAGGACGCGGGTCCGATACGCGAAAAGGCTTCTCGAATACGACCGAGATTTCGCGCGCGACACCGAGGTGGCCCAGGCAGTCGGGGCGGTTGCTCGTCACCTCGAGGTCGACGGCGATGTCGCCGCCGACGTCATCGATGCCCTCGAGGTTCAACCCGGTCAATGCCAGCCGCTCGGTCAATCTCTCCACCGGCACATCGAGCCGCAGGTAGTCTGTCAGCCAGTTCCAGCTCACGATCATGGGCGCTCAGGCTCTGCTCCGGAATTGTAGGGTGGGTGCAACCCACCGCTGCAAGGCCATCAAAAGCGGTGGGTTGCACCCACCCTACTACGAAATCGTCTCGGGGGCCTTCCTCCGCGCCGCCGCGGCCACTCGCGACCAGACGAGGTAGACCGGGATGCCCGCGAGGACGATCAGGTAGCCCTTCCCGGACGTCCAGGGCCTGAGGTAGATGAAGTCCAGCACCAGGAGGACCGCCAGGGCGATGTAGACGAGGATGGGCACCGGGTAGCCGATCGCCCGGTAGGGGCGATCCATCCGGGGTGCCTTGATCCGCATCGCGATCACCGCGCCGACCATCAGCGCGTAGAACGTCACGTCCACCGGGATCACGTACTCGAGGAGCTCGTTGTAGAGGTTGCCGTACTTGAATCGGTCGGGGCCGTCGGCCGTCACGGTCACCGGCAGCACCAGCAGGGCGGACCAGAGGCCCTGGGCCAGCAGGGCGACGGCCGGTACGTGGAATCGGTTCGTGGTCGCGACGCGGCGGAAGAACAGCCCGTCCTGCGCCATCGCGTAGTAGATCCTCGCGCCGGCGAGGACCAGCCCGTTCACGCAGCCGAAGGTGGAGATCAGGATCGCCCCGGCCATGATCGCCTCGCCGCGCGGGCCGAGGATCGCCTGCAAGGCGGCCGTACCGACCCGTCCGTCGCGAGCGTGCTGGATCCCTTCCAATGGCAAGGTGACGACGTAGGCCACGTTCGCCAGGAAGTACAGCAGGACCACGACCGTTACGCCGAGGATCATGGCGGTGGGGAGCGTCCGGCCCGGGTTGCGGGTCTCGGAGCCGGTGAACGTCACGTTATTCCAGGCCGACTGCGAGAACAACGGCCCGATCATGGCCTGGCCCAGGAGCATCGCCAGCGCCAGCGGGCCGGCCAGCGAGAAGTCGGGCGAAGCCGTGGCCGGGTCCCAGCCGTTGGCCTTCGAGTCCCACCACGACGACGTCCAGGCTGCGGCGCCGGTATTGCGCGCCCAGCGCCAGGCCCAGGACGACCAGGCCGAGCAGGGCGGCCGTCTTCGTGAACGTGAACGAATTCTGGATCCACTTCCCCAGCTTCAGTCCGCACATGTTCACGGCCGTCAGGAAGACGATCAGGACGAGAGCCACCAGTTGCTGGTACGAGAGGCTCAGCGCGTAGCTGCCCATCCGGATCGGTTCGACCAGGTAGACCTTATCGGTGATCTGCGGCCAGAAGACGCCGAGGAACTTGGCGAACGCCACGGACACCGCCGCGATCGTCCCGGTCTGCACGACCAGGAACATCGCCCAGCCGAACAGGAAGCCGAACAGGGGACTGTAGGCTTCGCGGAGGAAGACGTACTGGCCCCCGGCCCGGGGCATCATGGCGGCGATCTCGGAGGCGGAGATCGCGCCCGGCGATCGTCATCAGACCCGCCAGCGCCCACGCGGCCAGCAGCCACCCCGGCGCACCGACGAGCCGCGCCGATTCGGCCGAGGTGATGAAGATGCCCGACCCGATCATCGCCCCCATCACGATCATGGTGGCGTCGATCGGGCCCAGCTCGCGGACCAGGCCGGTCGCGGCAGCAGAAGCCGGCGGGCCGGCGGTTGCGCCGGTTTCGGTGGTCATCGGCGGCGGCATCGCGCGTGATGGCTCCCTGGTCGAGTCGTGTGGTATCCGGTTCGATAGGCGGCGGGCGGTGCGCGACGCGGACGGCTCAGTTCTCCTGATCGATGAACGCCTGAACGTCGGCAATCGCCTCGTTCACACGGTCGCGCCGCCAGTCGATCAGGGCCGAATCCAGCGCTCGTGTGAGCTGGTGGACGAGCAGGGACGCGGCCTCCTTGGGCGTGGCGCCTTCCGCGTGGATCTCCGGGAAATCGCGGTGATGCACCCGGGCAGTCGACGCACTCACGCCGATCGTCACGACCACTTTGCTTGGATCGGTGTCCATGACTGGGACCCTGGGCAAGACGATGTTCGGTACGGACGGCTGTTGTCGGGGGCGTTCGCGTTATTCACCAGTCGCCGGGGTAAGTCCCCGCTTAGAACTGGCGGAGGAACCGGACGTCATTCTGATACAGCAGGCGGATATCGTCGATCCCGTGGCGTCTCATGCACAGGCGCTCGATGCCCAGCCCGAAGGCGAACCCGGTGACCTCCTCCGGATCGTAGCCGACGGCGCGGAGGACGTTGGGATCGACCATGCCCGCTCCTCCCATTTCAACCCAACGGACGCCGCCGTGCCAGAGCATATCGACCTCGACGCTCGGCTCCGTGAACGGGAAGAACGAGGGGCGGAAGCGGATCTTGACGTCACGGCCCAGGTAAGCTTCCGCGAAGAGCCTCAGGACCGTCTTCAGGTCGGCCATGGTCACGCCGCGGTCGACCATCAAGCCCTCGACCTGCTGGAACATGAACGAGTGGGTGGCGTCGACCGTGTCCGGCCGGTAGACCCGGCCGATGGCGATCACTCGCACCGGCGGCGGCTGGGCCTCCATGACGCGGATCTGCACGGTGCTCGTCTGGCTGCGGAGCATCGAGACGCCGATGGCCGGCGGCGCCGAGCCGGCGGACTGCTCGCCGACGGCCAGGTAGAAGTTGTCCAGCGGGTCGCGGGCCGGGTGGCTGGGGGGGATGTTGAGGGCGTCGAAGTTGTGGCGGACGTCCTCGACCTCGGGCCCGCGGGCCACGTCGAATCCGAATCGGCCGAACAGGTCGATCAGCTCCTCGGCCGTCTGGGTCAACGGGTGACGATGGCCCAGTCGGGGCCGGAGCCCGGGCAGGGTCACGTCGATCCGGCTGCCGCCGTCTTCCTTCCGCTCGGCTCGGGCCCCGGCCGCCTCGAGCGCGGTCTCGAGCTCGGTCTTGACCGCATTGAAGCGCTGGCCGTAGCTCTTCCGCGACGCGGGCTCGAGCGACTTCAGCCGCTCCTGCGCCGCCTTCACCCGCCCGTGCTTCTGGCCGAGATACTCGACCCGTGCCGCCTCGACCTCTTCGGGCGTGGCCGCCTTCGCGAAGGCGGCCAGACCCGCGGCGCGGAGCGTGTCGAGCTCGCCCAGGGCGTCGGAAAGCGGGTCGTGGCGGTTCATGCCGTCTTGGCCGTCTGGCGGGCTCGGACGTCGGCGTCGTGCTTGTCGAGGTGCTCGCGAACCCGGGCGACGATCGCGTCGAAGGCCTCCGGATCGTGGATCGCCAGCTCGGAGAGGCTCTTCCGATCCAGGCCGACCTGCGCCAGATGCAGGCCATGGATGAGCCGGCTGTACTTCAGGCCCCGCATCTCGGCCGCGGCGCTGAGCCGGATGATGAAGAGCCTGCGGAATTCCCGCTTCTTGGCGCGACGATCGCGGAACGCGAACATCCCCGCCCGGAGCAGGGTCTCCTTCGCCGACTTCAGCAGCCGCCGCCGCCCACCGACGAAACCCTTGGACCGATAGAATATCCGCTTCTTGCGCCGATTCGCGCCGCGCCACTCTTGGAACGCATGACAAGTTCTCTCTCGGGGTATTCGCGGAGATTGGAGGGAGGTTGGCGGAAACGGAGACGCGCCAAGCCGGCATCTCCGGCCTGGTCAATGGGACGGTCGTCTGTCCCCGCCTGGTCACGCTCTACCGGTGCTCGACCGGCTCAGGACCTCGGTTCTTCCGCCGGCCCGGCCGGGCTTGGCGACCCCTGTTCTTCCGGATGAGGGGCCAGCGCCGCCATCTTGTGCGCGTGAACGTCCTGGGGGTTGACATTCTGCTTCTCGAGCAAGGCAAAGCGAATCCGCTTCGCCTCGGCGGTGACCGTCAAGGCCGCCTTCTTCCGCAGCCGGCGAACCTGCTTGCCGCTCTTGTGGCTCATCAGGTGGGACGATCCGGCACGCTTATGCAGGACCTTGCCATTGGCCGAGATCTTGAAGCGTTTCTTCATCCCCTTGTGGGTCTTCATCTTGGGCATTTCAGCTCGTCCTCTTCCAGACTCCAGGCGGTTGCGGCGCGGTCGGCATCGGATCGCGATGCACGCCGCGGATGGCCACAATGGGCGGCTCGTCATTCATGGCCGCCAGGCGAGGCATTGAATCGATTCGGCGTGGCGAGACCATCCGGCGGACCAGCGGTGCCAGCCTCGGCGGCCCTCGGCGCGCCGAGTCCTTGAGTTTATCAAATCGAGCATCCGGCCGTCCAGCGGTCGCCAGCGCTCAAAACGCGCAAGAGGGCCGCCACGACTCGGCAATCGCCGAGGGGCGGCCCTGGCCCCGGATCGTTGCAGCCGGGACTCCGCCGGATGACCGCGGGTCCCGGTCCCGAGGCGGAGAACTCGATCGAGAGACCGAGAGACTCCGACTCGGTGTGGCTTCCGGCGGGACTCAGAGTCTGTCCCAAGAAGGTGGGTCAGACGATTGTAGGGTGGGTGAAACCCACCGACGCAAGGCCTTGGCACACGGTGGGTTTCACCCACCCTACGGGATCGCTCTCGACCCTTCCGGGACAGACTCTCAGACGCGTGGGGCGACGATCGCGGTCATTCGCTTGCCTTCCATGGAGGGGTTTTTCTCGAGCTTGCCGACTTCCTCCAGCGCCTGGAGGACCTCGTCCATCACTCTTCGGCCCTCGTCGATGTGGGCCAGCTCGCGACCGCGGAACAGCACATTGACCAGGACCTTGTCCTTGTGTTCGAGGAACTCGCGGGCCCGCTTGACCTTGACCTCGATGTCGTGGTCGCCGGTCTTGGGCCGGACGCGGATCTCCTTGATATGGACCTGGTGCTGCTTCTGCTTGGTGAGCTTCTTCTTCTGGGTGTACTTGAACTTGCCGTAGTCGATGATCTTGCAGACGGGGGGCCGCTCGTTGGGAGCGACCTCGACCAGGTCCAGCGCGGCCTCGCGGGCCGCTTCGAGGGCCTTGCTCGTCGGCATGACGCCGAGCATGGCGCCCTCGGCATTGATGACCCGCACGGGTGAAATGCGGATCTGCTCGTTAACCCTCAAACCCCTCTCGATCGGTCCGATGACGTCCTCCTCGGGGACGAGAATGGAAAAGACCCGCCGGGAGCGTTACCGGGGACTCAGAGTCCCCGAATCCGATCCCCGTACGACAACTCCGAAGGGCCGCCCCCGCGGCAGCCCTCGGTCGTCGCGGGTTAAACCTATGGTGTACGATTCCATGAAGGTGTTGTCAAGATCGCGGGTCATCCGTTGAACGCGAACATCGGCGTTCATGTCCACTCGTCGCTGGCGGGGTGTCGAGCCCGTCGCTCAGGGCCGGGAAACCGGGCCCTCAACCCAGTCCCGCGTCCTGCAAGCCCCTTGCATCGACGTGGAATCCACGGGCATATTCGGAGGGAGCCGGCGCGGCCAACACAGCGGGACGGGGAGCGATCCGCCATGAAAGCCATCGAACACCTTGTCGAGACAAGCATTTACGCCGACGACCTCGATGCGGCCGAACGATTCTACTCGGACGTGCTCGGCCTGGCCGCCCACGCCAAGGAGGCCGGCCGGCACGTCTTCTTCCATGTGGGCGACCAGTCCGTGCTGCTGGTCTTCCGCCCCGAGTCGACGCTCAAGGGCGACCGGTTGCCACCCCATGGCGCACGCGGCCCCGGCCATCTTGCTCTCGGCATCGCGCCGGAGGACCTGGATGCCTGGCGACAGCGATTGAGGGAGCACCGGGTCGAGATCGAGCATGAGGAGTCCTGGCCGCGGGGCGGTCATTCGCTGTATTTCCGCGACCCGGCGGGCAACTCCGTCGAGCTGATCACGCCGGGAGTCTGGGGTTTGCCGTGGGGATGGTAAGGCTTCATGGGAAGCCTTCAGCCTTCCGGAGGGGGAGGAAGAGTGGATACACGGGTCTTCATGACAGGCGGTTACGGCTGCATCGGTTCCTGGGTGGCGAAGCGGCTCGTCGACGCGGGGCGCGAGGTCTGGATCTATGACCTGAAGGAGGACACGCATCGGCTCGATCTCATCCTCGAGCCGGAGCAGAGGCGACGCGTCCACTTCCTGCCGGGCGACGTCTCGGACCCCGACGCCGTCCGGTCGGCCGTCGATCGCGTCGAGGCGACGCACATCCTGCACCTGGCCGGCTTGCAGACGCCGACCTGCCGGGCCGACCCGATCCTGGGTGCCCGGGTGAACGTCATCGGGACCCTCGCCGTCTTCGAAGCCGCGCTGGCGCTCAAGGACCGGGTGGAGCGCGTCGTCTATGCCAGTTCGGCGGCCGTGCACGGGCCGGCCGAGCCGGGAGGCGGACGGATCGGCGACGAGGTCCGGCTGGCCCCGTTGTCGCATTACGGTGCCTACAAGGTCTGCAATGAGCTGAATGCCCGCGTCTACTGGCTGGACCACGGGATCACGAGCATCGGACTGCGGCCCTGGACGGTCTACGGCGTCGGCCGCGACTTCGGGATGACCAGCGAGCCGACGAAAGCGATCAAGGCGGTGGCCGTGGGGCGACCCTACCGGATCAGCTACGGCGGCCGGCAGGACCTCCAGTACGTCGGCGACGTGGCGGACACGTTCGTCCGGACGCTGGAGCGGCCGTATCGGGGCGCCGACGCGTTCAACCTGAGCGGAGCCGTCGAGACCATCGAGTCCTTCGTCGAGGCGTTGTGCGACGCCGTTCCCGCCGCGCGTGAGCTGGTCAGCCATGGCGATCGCCAACTCCCCATCGCAGCCGATCTCGACGACTCCCGGCTGCAGGCTTGTCTGGGCCCGATCCCGAGGACCCCCCTTCGCGAGGGGATCGCCGAGACGTTTCGTCGCTTCACGCATCTCCGCGATCAGGGGCGGCTCGACCTCTCCGACCTGTGATCGGCGGTCGGATCGGCTCAGGGCTTTGGCGCGGCGGCGCCTCCGGCCGCGGGGGTCGCGGCGGGCGTCGCCGGCGCCGCGGCCTGGGCCGGCGCGGCCGGGAAGAGGTCCTTCGGCATCGGCTTCTGCTCGATCTTGGCCGTCTTCCGCTCCTCGCTGACGATGTTCTTCTCCAGCTCCATCCGGTAGGCGTTGAGGATGTACGGCTTGCTTTGCTCGAACTCGGGGAGCTTTCCTTCCTTTCGGTCCGTGACCTGGATCAAGTGGAAGCCGAAGGGCGTCTCGACAAGCTGGGAGATCTCCCCCTTCTTCAGATGGAAGGCGGCGTCGGCGAACTCCTCCACGTAGCCGCTGTTGAGCGTGAAGTAGTCGAGGTCCCCCCCGCGCCGCCGGCGTTGGCAGGGTCCTCGGAGTACTTGTTCGCCGCGGCGGCGAACGAGATCTTGCCGCCGACGATCTCCTTGCGGATCGCCTCGAGTTTCCGCTCGATCTTCTCCTTGTCGGCCTTGCTGGCGCCCGGCTCGACCTTGAGCAGGATGTGGCTGGCGCGGACCTGCGTGCCCGAGAACAGGTCGCGGTTCTTATGCAAGTAGTTCTGCAGCTCCGAATTGGTCGCCCGCGTGGTGGCAAACTCCGAGAAGCGAAGCTGGTCGGCGAGGTCCTTGCGCAGATCCGCCAGCGACCTCCCGCTCTGCAGCAGCAACGTCGGCAGGTCCTGGCCGTCCCGCTTGAGCTGCTGCTTGGTGCGCTCGATCTGCTCGTCGATCCTCGATTCCGGGACCTGGACGCGCTGCGACACCAGGTAATGGTTGAGGAGGTGGGTATTGATGAGGAGCTCGAGCGCCCGGTTGTAGGAGATCTCGCGTTCATCGGCGGGCGGCATCGGATAACGGCTCAACAGGCCGATCACGTCGGCCTTGGTCACCTTGGAAGTCTGGCCCCGGCTGGTGACTGTGGCGAGCACTTCCGTCGCGCCGGGGATGGCCGGCGCACCGCCGGCGGCGGCCGTACCGCCCGGCGCGGTCGTCTGGGGAGCCGTCGGCTCCTGTCCGTGGACCATCGACGCGACACCCATCACGGCACAGCACACCAGGCCGGCTCGAATCATCCGGAACATCAAGGACTCTCCCGCTCTCATTGGTTATTAGTCACTGGTCATTGGTCACTGGTCGTTGGTTCGGGTCTGGATCGGCCCCACCGAGGACGCATGACTGAAGATGATGCCATCGATTATAGGGGATCGGGCCGAGTTCCGCCGCGCCAGTTGAAGACGATTCACCCCGTTGGACCCGCGTACCGACCGCGCCGAGCCTGGTCGAACACCAATGACCAATGACCAATCACCAATGACCAATGACTAAGCCGCCTGGAGCCATCTCCGGATGCGGCCCAGCTCGTCGGTCCAGCCCGAGCCGGTCCGACGGAGCAGGTAAGCCTGGAAGAGGAGGTCGAGCGACTCGGAGAGATGCCGCAGGCTGTCGATGCGGGCGATTCGCTGCTCGTGACGGGACAAGCCGTCGTCGTCGGGCTTCGGCAGCGCCGCGCCGGAGACGGCCAGCGTCTCGGCCTGGAGCGTCAGCTCGAACTGCGCCCCTGGCGCACGAGGACCATGCCGGCCTTGCGGGGCAGCTTGCCCGCCTGGAGCGCACGAAGGGCCTCGGGGAGCCGCGTGGGCGCATCGTCGGTGAGCTGGTCCCGCCCCGTCTCGCCGCGCGGGCAGTCGAGGGTCAGCGTCTTGGCGAGCATCACGGTGGCCTCGGAGCCGTCGGCCAGCTTCACGGTCTCGCCGTCGTTCTGGAGCGCGTGCCAGATCCAGACGAGGAACTCGTTGCCGAAGTAGTCCAGGCTCGTCGGGTCGTCGCCGGTCCAGGCGACGGAGGGAGCTTCCCCGCGCTGGCCGAAGCCGAAGCGATCGGGCTCGCGCCGAGGATCATCGGCGCGGCCCCGTGGTCGTCGGATCCGTCGGGATTCAGGCTCCGGGCCAGGCTGCCGGCGGTGATCGGCTCCAGCGTCCTGTCGAACGTCTCGCGGAAGAGGATCTGGAGCCGCTCGAGGACGCTGCCGCTGGCGGTCCCGGCGTAGAGCGTCTGCGTCTGCCCGTCCCAGAGCACGGGGTAGTGGTTGTGGCGACGGAACCGGCCATCGGCGGCCTCGGCGGCCGCGCGGGCCTTGGCGGCCTCCTTGGCCTCCTCGCGCTGGGCCTTGGTCGCGAATCCGCTGGGGTTGAGCCGGGCGCGGGCGTCGATCTCCATCTGGGTATAGGCCCGCAAGAGCGAGCCGGGGATCTTGTCGGCGTCGATGCGGATCGCCAGGTGCAGGGCGTCGTTCACGACGTTCTTGCCCAGGTCGAGCGTCAGGTCGAGGACGTGATCGCCGCCGGCCCAGCCGGTGGAGATGCCGTCCGCGGTCTCCGCGGCGCCGTGCTGGCCGATCAGGTGACGACGGGCCAGCTCCAGGATGTCATCGCCGAAGGGCAGGGGGAATCCCCGCCGACTCGATACCGCGTGAACGTGACCCGTCCGCTCAAGAACCCCATCGGATCGCTCCTTTTCCTGAGTTGCCAGTTGCCCGTTCCCCGTTGCCGGCGAGGTCAGTCCGGACCGGCGACGAAGAACTGACAACTGCCATAACATCGGGCCGGCTGTTCAGGACCTTCAGTGCGGCCGGCCGCCTCGGGCCTTCGACCGTGAGCGAAGGCCCCGTCCTGCCGATCAGGTGAAGTTGACGAACTGGAGCGGGTATTCCGGACCATGCGCCTTGAGATGGGCGATGACGGCCTGCAATTCGTCGAGCTTCTTGCCGGTCACGCGGAGCTTGTCGTCCATGATCTGTGCCTGGACCTTGAGCTTGAGCTGCTTGATGTCCTTGACCATCTTGCGGGCGTCGTCGATGTCGATGCCCGTGTGGAGGTTGAGGACCTCGCGGACGGTGTCGTGCGACGCGTCCTCGACCTTGCCGCGCAACAGGGCGGCCACCGGTACGCCGCGGCGGGCCATCTTCTCCTTGAGGATCTGGACGATCGTATCGAGCTGACCCTTGTGGTCGGCCAGGATCGTCAGGGTATTGTCCTTCTTGTTGAACTCGATCGAGGCGTGCGTCCCCTTGAAGTCGAAGCGGACGGCCAGCTCGTGTTGCGCCTGCACCACCGCGTTGTGCATCTCGGAGTGGTTGATCTCGCTGACGACGTCGAAGGCATGATTGTCGGCCACGGCCGGGAGACTCCTGATGGACGGACCTTGCGGATCGAATCGCGAATTCGGTTAGCTGTGCAACTTCAAGGGAACCTCAGAAGCGCGGCGGCGATGAGCACGACGCCGCCCGCGAAGAGCGGCGGGGCGACGTGGCGGATCAGCTCGGTGGCGCGGGCATTGGCCAGGGTGGAGCAGACCATCACGACCGCCGCGGCCGGGCTCATGGTCCGGCCGAAGTGGGCGCCCAGGGCCGAGACTGTCCCGAGCCGGACGGGGTCCAGCCCCATCGAACCGGCGGCCGGGACGAAGAACTCCATGACGGCGACCGCCGGCGCGATCCCCGTGCCCGAGATGACCGCCAGGCCCCAGGGCGCCACCATCCCGGCGACCATCGCGAACTCGGGCCAGCCCGCGATGTTCCGGATCACGACGGCGATCAGCCCGCTGAGCCGGACTCCCTCGGCGAACGTCGAGGCCGCCACGATCAGCGAGATGATGTGGCGATAGGCGTAGCCCGCTCCCTCAAAGAACGCCGCGGCCAGGGCGCGGATCGAGCCGGGACTCGCCAGCCCGGCCGCCACGATGCCGATCAGCATGGCGGCCAGGATCCGGGGCGGCCCCTCGATCGCATGCAGCGGCGAACGACGGCCGAGGAGCGAGGCGCCCAGCAAGATCGCCAGCGGCAGGATTGGAACGATCGCCTTGAACAGGTTCACGCGAAACGCCGGAGAGTCGGCCTCTTCCGTTGGCGGGCCTTCGGCGGGTTCGATGGCTGTCGGGCGGGCACGGAGCAAGGTCATGACCCAGAAGGTGGCAAGGGCCACGGAACAGGCGGCGAGGTTGAGCCCGGCGGACCGGCTGACGAGGACCGGGCCGGGCAGGTCGGTCAGCTCGGCGAGTTTCCGCATCTCGACGGCCCCGGGGTTGAACAGCTCGCCCCCCATCGATGAGCCCAGCAGCAGCACCGCGCCGGCCTGCGCCGGGGCGAGCCCGCCGGCGCGGAGCAACGGGAGCAGGATCGGGCCGAGCACCGACGCCGTCCCCGCCTGGCTGACGATCGTCGTGTTGATCAGGTACCCCGCGGCGATCCCGCCGGGGATCAAGAGCGGCCGCACCCGCCGGATCGGCACCAGCAGCAGCTCGACCAGGTGCCGGTCGCACCCCGTCGTCCGGAGCACGAACGCGAACCCGACCGCCGCGCCGATCGGCACGACGGTCGCCGGGTTGGCCATCTCCGCCACCATCTTGCCGAGCATCAGCGGCATCGTGCCCGTCGCCAGGAAGAGCGGGAGCGCGCCGGCCAGCAGCACGAGCCTCACGTCGAGTCTCATCGCCACCAGGGTCGTCACGACGATGAGGTCCATCGCGGCGATCGCGACGGGTCCCCACTTCGGCAGGGCCGGAGTGCCCGAGGTCCCGACCGCGGGCGAACCGTCGTTGGCGGCTGCCCGCTCGATCGCCGTCGTGCCGAACAGCAGCGCGACACCGAGCGCGAAAGCGACCGGTTGCCAGGACCGACCCATCCTCGCGCTCGTCGCTCTCATGTGGTGCCATCCCGTAGGGTGGGTCGAGCGCAGCGAGGCCCACCATCGTCGCCGCCATTGGTGGGCCTCGCTGCGCTCGACCCACCCTACCCGATCGAAATCGCCCGTTCGCCCAGGAACTTCGCGGCCAGCGCGCGGAACAGCGGCTCGAGGTCGACGTTCCCGCCGCTGAGGATGACGCCGACCCGCAGCCCCTTCACGTCGAGCTGCCCGTTCCAGAGGGGCGCGACCGCCACGGCGCTCGACGGCTCCAGGACGATCTTGACCCGTTCCCAGACGAACCGCATCGCCTCGACGATCTCGGCCTCGGTGGCCGTCACGATCCGGTCCACGTAGCGGGAGATGACCGCGAACGTGAATGGCCCGAGGGAGGTGCGCAGCCCGTCGGCGATCGTCTGGGGGTCGTTCGAGGGCTGGATCGATCCGGTCTCCAGCGACCGCCGTGCGTCGTCGGCGCGGGCCGGCTCGGCGCCGATGACGCGAGTCCGCGGCGACCGTCCCCGCACCGCCAGCGCGGTGCCCGAGAGCAACCCGCCGCCGCCGACCGGGCAGACGATCATGTCGAGCGGCCCGGCCTGGTCGAGCAGCTCGAGCGCGGCGGTCCCCTGGCCGGCGATCACCTTCCAGTCGTTGAACGGATGCACGAGCGTCAGTCCGTGCTGGTCGATCTCGGCCGCGACGGTCGCCTCGCGATCGGCCAGCGTCGGCTCGCAGGGGACGACCCGGGCGCCGTAGCCTTCGGTCGCCTCGCGCTTGACGCCCGGCGCGGTCCTCGGCATCACCACGGTCACGGGCACTCCCAGCAGCTTGCCGGCCAGCGCCAGGGCCTGGGCGTGGTTGCCCGAGGAATGCGTGACCACGCCGGTCCGGCGCCGGGATTCGTCGAGCTGCAAGAGCGCGTTGACCGCCCCGCGGAACTTGAACGCCCCGATCCTCTGGAAGTTCTCGCACTTGAGGAAGACGGTCCCGCCGCATCGGGCGTCGAGCGTCCGAGACGTCATCACGGGCGTGCGGTGGACCCACGGCGCGATCCGCTCCGCGGCCGCCAGGATGTCCTCGTAGCCGATCGGGATCGCCGCGGTTTCCTGGGTGGTCTGACTCATGTGAAGTAGGTCAGGCTTTCCAGCCTGACTCCGTCCGTTCCGATCCGTTCATGTGAAGTAGGTCAGGCTCTCCAGCCTGACTCCGTCCGCTCCGATCCGGGTCAGGCTGGAAAGCCTGACCTACGCCCGATTGTCAATACGTATGGTCCTCGGCCTTCTCTTCGGTTGTGGCCGCGGCCGGCAATGCGGCGGCCTGCGGGGCCCGGCGGCTCTCGGCCTCGGTCTTCAACCGGGCGATCGCGTCGTCCAGCGGCATCGCGCCGAGGTCGCCGGCCTGGCGATCGCGGTAAGAGACCGACTGGCTCTCGGCCTCCTTGGCGCCGACCACCAGCATGACCGGGACCTTCTCGAGCTGGGCGTCGCGGACCTTGGCCCCGATCTTCTCGGGCCGCGAGTCGAGCGTCGCCCGGAAGCCGGCGCCCAGCAACCGGGCGAGCACCTGGTGCGCGTACTCGGCGGCCTTGTCCGAGATCGGCAGCACGCGCACCTGCTCGGGCGCCAGCCAGAGCGGGAACGCCCCGGCGAAGTGCTCGATCAGGATGCCCATGAACCGCTCCATGCTGCCCATCGGAGCGCCGGTGGATCATGACCGGCCGGTGCGGCTGGTTGTCGGGACCGGTGTACTGGAGGCCGAACCGCTCGGGCAGGACGTAATCGAGCTGCACGGTGCCGAGCTGCCACTGCCGTCCGAGGCAGTCGCGCACGATGAAGTCGGCCTTGGGTCCGTAGAACGCCGCCTCGCCCGGCGCCTCCTCGTAGGGCAGCCCCATCTCGTCCAGGACCGCGCGGATGTCGTCCTCGGCGCGCCGCCAGATGTCGCCGGCCGCGCCCTGGTACTTGGGATCGTCCGGGTCGCTCCGGGACAGCCGGACGCGGTAATCCGACAGTCCCAGGCACGAATCGAGGAAGAACTGGGTCATCTCCATGGTCGTGCGGAACTCGCCGCGCACCTGGTCGTGGGTGCAGAACAGGTGGGCGTCGTCCTGGGTGAAGCCGCGGACGCGGCGTCAGCCCCGAGAGCTCGCCCGACTGCTCGTAGCGATAGACCGTGCCGAACTCGGCCAGCCGCAACGGCAGCTCGCGATAGCTCCTGGGCTGCGCCGCGTAGATCTGGATGTGGTGCGGGCAGTTCATCGGCTTGAGCAGGTATTCCTCCATCTCGCAGGTCTGCTCGACATAGCCGATGCGCTCCGCCGTGCTCAGCTCGAAGTAGGAGCGACCTGAGGTCGCGTGGTCGGGCAGCCGCTCGGGGATGCCGGCCCGGGCCAGGAGGGTGCGCTGGGTGTCGTCGTCGAGTTTGTCGGCGATCAGGCCGTCGAGCAACTCCTTGGCCGCCGCGTCGGCGGGCATCTTCAGGGTGGGGAACTGCGAGTCCTTGTAATATGGATAGTGCCCGCTGGTCTGGTAGAGCTCGATCCTGCCGATGTGGGGCGTGTAGACGGGCTGATACCCGCGCCGGACGAGCTCGTCCTTGATGAAGGACTCGAGGATGCCGCGGACGACGGCCCCCTTGGGCATCCAGAGGATCAGTCCCGGCCCGACGAGCTGCGAGACGGTGAACAGGTTCAGCTCGCGTCCCAGCCGGCGATGGTCGCGCTTCTTCGCTTCCTCCACCTGGGCGACGTAGGCCTCCAGGTCCTTCTTGTCGAAGAACGCGGTGCCGTAGACGCGCTGGAGCACGTCGCGGTCGGTTTGTCCCTTCCAGTAGGCGCCGGCGATCGAGAGCAGCTTGAACGCCCCGACCTTGCCGGCGTGGGGGATGTGCGGCCCTCGGCAGAGGTCGACGAACTCCCCCTGCCGGTAGAAGCTGAGCACGCCGTACTTGTGCAGCTCGTCGTCGATGTGCTCGACCTTGAACGTCTGGCCCAGGTCGGCGACGAACTGGCGGGCCTCGGCCGCCGGCAGGCTGAACCGCTCGAACGGCTCGGCATCCTTGGTGATGCGGGCCATCTCGACCTCGATGGCCGGGAAGTCGTCCTCCGAGAGATTCCGGCCGGGAACGACGACGTCATAGTAGAACCCGTTGGCGGTCGTCGGCCCGAACGCCAGCCGGACGCCCGGGAACAGCCGCATGATGGCGCGGGCCATGATGTGGGCGGTCGAATGCCGCAGGACGTCGAGCGCCTCGCGGTCCTTCGAGGTGAGGATCTTCAGGTCGATGGGCGTCTCGTGACCATCCTCGAGCGGCCGGTTGAGGTCGACGACCCGCCCCTCGGCGGTCGCCGCGACCGCCGCGTCGGCCAACCGCTTGCCGATCCCCTCGGCGACCTCCCGCGCGGTGACCCCGTCGTGATACTCCTTGACCGACCCATCCGGCAGTCTCACCCGAACCATCGCCGCCGTCTCCCCGCTCATTGACCGGCTCGCCGGCCCATCCGGACGATCGCCTGGGATCGTCCCGACTCGACCACTGCACGCCGATCATCCTCTACGATACGAAGATGCGTCCCCGGACATCATACCGACGACCCCATGACTGAGCCATCGCGCTACCGTCGGGTTCGACCGACAGACGACGGCCCGGCATCGCCAGCCTCGCGAGTCCGGCCCCGCGCAAGGCAAACCCGTCGCGATTCCCGCTGCGCTGCTCCCGGACCGATGGCGGATCAGCGACGCAAGCCCTTGTGCAATACCATGTTGCACCTACCATTTTCTGCGTTGGTTCGTTGCCGGATCTCGATTGTCGGTTGCCGGACGACGACCGAACCCGCCCCGCGGACACCGGACATCGGACGACGGCCAGAAGGACCCATCAAGACATCGACTGCCTCTCCAACTCTCTCAAGGCTTCGATGTACATCGCCGACTGCGGGTGGGACGGGTCCAGCCGCGCCACCAGCCCCGCCATGTACTCCTCGGGGGTCGGCTGACCGGCCTTCCGGATCGCGGGCCCGGCTCCGATCGCCGCGGCCGGCTCCGGCGGATTTGGCTTCGTTTCGTCGCCCGGCCTCAACGGCGGATTTGGCTTCGTTTCGCCGCCTGTCCCGATCATCTCCTCCGCCCGAGGGCACGACTCCGGCGGTTGGATGGTTGGAGTCCCGGCTTCAGCCGGAATCGCCGCCGGATCGGCCGCCTCAACGCGGGACTCCAGCACCGGACCCGGCGGAGTTGGCTTCGTTTCGTCCCCGAAGCCCATCGCCTCCTCGACGCCCGCCGGTGCCGCGTCGGCGCCTCCATCGATGCAACCGGCGAGCGGCCACCCGGCCTCGGCCGCGGCCCGGGCCTCCTTCCGCACCTTGAGCAACGCGTTGATCGCCCGGTGCATCTCCCGATCCTTGGCGAGCTGATACCGCCGCGCCAGCTCGCCCTCGTGACTGTCGTCGAACGCCAGCAGGTCCATCTGCATCGACTCCTCGAACTCCTGACGCTCGCGATGCCGGCTCAGCTTGACCGCCAGCCGCCTCGCCATCTCCTCGATCAGCGCCAGAAGCGCCGCCTTGCCCGCCTCCGGGCTCGCCGGCTTCTTCCAGTCCGCTCCCCGACCCCGCACCCGCTCCTTGATCCGCTCCAACTCATCATCCTCCGTCTCCGTCATCATGTCGTCGAGGCTCGTCGGCGCACTCGGGTCCATGGCGTCGCAGGCCAGGTAGATCGAGAGCACCCGCTCGTCGGACAGCACGTCCATCGGCTGCCGGCCCAAGAGCCGGATGGCCCGCAGCCGGTCGGGCGCCTGCCAGTTGAGGCCCTGCTCCAGCAGCCCCCGCAGGTCGGCCCAGCGATCCAGCAGCCATCGGCAGCCGGCGGCCAGGTTCTCCAGCCGGTTGACGATGCGGGCCGGGTTGATCGGGTCGTCCAGGGAATTCGGCCCCGACACCCGGGGAGTGACCCGGAAGCCGCGCCAGTGGGGATACAGCGCGATGGGCCCGCGGGGGTCCCAGAAGAGGCGTCGGGTCTGGTCCTCGACCTCGTCGGCCTCGGCCTCGTCGCGGTCGAGCCGGCCGAAGCGGACCAGCTCGGTGAGCTTCGCGGTGATGGCCCGGTCGATACGATCCGATTGCCAGGCGCAGGCGACCGCCCGCTCGACGAGTTCATCCTCGAACTCCGACCGGGGCTGGAATTCGTCCTTCCAGGCCGCGATTTTCGCGTGAAACAGTTCGCCATCCTCCCCGTCAAGTAGTACGATGACCTTGGCGGTCATGCCATGCTTCATGGAATTGAGCCGAGTCCGGCTCTTGCCTTCGGCGGTGCGTGGACCTGTGGAGTGCTGCGCATTGCGCCGATTGGCCTCGACGCGTTTCGAGACGGTGTCGGCGGTCTGGGTGGCAACGGGCTCGACGGTGTCGGGGGCGGCGATCATGGGTGCGGCTCCGTGGCGCGGGATCGGGTCTGAGGGATTCGCGTCATCGCGAACGAAGAAGGAGGCGGATATCACGGCACTGTGACGGTTATCTTAGTCGCACGCTTTCCTTATTGTACCGAGGAAAACTTGCTGGTTCAAGCGATTTTTCCGAATTCTTCCTTGGATATGCGGGATGCCATCGGGAGGGCTCCTGGAAGCCGTGTCCGAATCCCCGCGGCGGATGGGGCTTGCATCCTCAGCCGGAGTTGAGCGGGCTGCGGACGCACAGCGGGCCGGACTGGAGGACGTGGGTGTAGATCATGGTGGTCCGGACGTCATCGGGCCCGAGGAGTTCTTGCACGGTGCGGATACCGTGCCCGGACTCAAGCAAGTGGGTCGCGAAGCTGTGCCGGGGGTATGGCAACTGGCGGGCTTGAGGATTCGGGCGCGTCGCACGGCGGCGCCGACGTCGCGCTGCAGTGCGCGTTCGGCGGCATGATGCCGCCGGACGGTTCCGGTGCGGGGGTCGGTCGAACGGCGAGCGGCGGGGAAAACGTACTGCCAGGCGAACTGGCGATCGGCACCCGGGTATTTCTCGGCCAACGCGTGCGGGAGATGGACTCGGCCATGGTCGTCGTTAAGGTCTTGCTGATGGAGGATCTGGACCCGATCGATCTGACGCCGCAAGGGCTCGTCGAGGGCCCGGGACGGCAGGGTGACGCGATCCTTCTGCCCCTTGCCGTCGCGGATGATGATGTGCCGCCGGCCGAAGTCGACGTCCTTGACCCGGAGCCGGAGGCACTCCATCAGCCTCAAGCCCGAGCCATCAAGGAGGCTGGCCATCAGCCAGGCTGTCCCGTCGAGCGAGGCCAGGACCGCGCGGACCTCGTCGCGGGTCAGGACGGTGGGCAGCCGTTCGGGCCGACGGGCCGAGGCGATCCGGCCCAGGTCATCGAGCGGACGGCCGAGGGCTTCGCGATAGAGGAACAGGATGGCGCTGCGCGCCTGGTTCTGGGTTGAGGCCGCGACATTCCGATCGGCGGCCAGATAGATGAGGAAGGCCTCCAACTCGGGCGCCCCCATCTCCTGGGGATGGCGTTTGCCGTGGAAGAGGATGAATCGCTTGATCCACTGGACGTAGGCGTCTTCCGTCCGGATGCTGTAATGCCAGACCCGTACCCGATCACGGACGCGATCCAGCAGTTTGGCCATCTTCGCCTCGGCCGTAGAGGTCGTCGAATCCCGAATCCGGCTTGCGATCCCGCGACAGCGAAGTCAAGATATCAGGGAGGCTGCTATTGTACAACTGTTCAGTCGCGTTTCTCCACGACATTTCGGTCGTCAACTTCTCATTAGGCGGCTCGGAGGTCCTGCGATGAAGGCGATCTCATCCGTGCTGCTCGTCCTGGCGGTCGTCTGCTCCGGCGGGGGACAGGAGCCGGAGGACGGCGACGTCCCCGATGAAGGGTTCATCCCGAGCAAGGAGGTCGCCATCAAGGTCGCCGTCGCGGTCTGGGAGCCGATCTACGGCCCGGAGAAAATCGCCAAGGAGGAGCCCTACCGTGCGACCCTGGCCGACGGCGTTTGGACCGTCGAGGGATCGCTATCGAAGGGCAGCAAAGGTGGGGTGGCCCTCGCCAGGATCGCGAAGAAGGACGGCCGCATCCTGCGCGTCACCCACGGCAAGTGACTCTGAACCGGGGCGTCATGGAGGGCGGCGCCTCATCTCGCGCTGCAGCGGACCCCACCCGCCGCGGCGGTTCTGGTAACCTCGAAGTTCGCTCGGGCGAGTGGGGCCGCTGAGCTTGGGCGTTAGACGCGATGGCCAGCCGACACGAGGAGGCCCGGGTGAAGCGATTTCTTCTCATCGTGGCAGGGCCATCCTCGGCGGGCCTCTGGGCTTCTGGCTGTTGCTGCCGCCCGATAAGCCGGAGTATGACTGCGGATTGATGGTCCTGCCCGCCTTCTTCCTGGGTTTACCGGCAGGGCTCGTATGTGGCGGCTTACTCGGCTCGGCCATCAGCTGAGCAAAGCGCGGTGCAGCAGGCGATTCGAGCCGCGACTGGCGAGATCGACTGATCGATTGGCTTGATAGTAATCTCGTCTAACGAGACGATGCAGCGGACCCGCCTGCGGCGGGCTGCTGATCATTTAGAGTCTGTCCCGGAAGCGGGCCGTCCTCGTAGGGTGGGTGAAACCCACCGGCGCCGGGCCCGGAGATCCGGTGGGTTTCACCCACCCTACTGGGCTATGGGGCCCGATCGAATAGACCCTGACTTGGAAACGTCTCAGCTCGTCTTTGTCCCTTCTTCTACCGTCACGCCGGCGGTGCCAAGGCTGAAAGCAAGGCCTCCTGGAACGGGCGTGAGGATCTTGAGAAGGCCGCGGATGGCGCGGAGCAGATGGGAGATGGTGCGGCGCCCGGTGGTGAGGATGGCGCCGACCATCAGGTGGAGGAGTCGCTTGGCCGTGGGCAGGACGCAGGGCCCGGCGACCGAGCGGATCAGCGGCAGAGCGGCTGTGGGTACGGGCAACATGATGCCCTCCTCTCCGGGTCGAGATGGAGCTTCGGACCCATCTCCATTTTACCATCGAGGCAGCCTGATTGGTTCATGCGAGTGAGTACAAGAGGGGCAGAAGACGACCTCAGTATTGATCCATCCGCGTCAGCTTCTTCTCGATGCGATCGGACCGGCGAGCGATCTCGACGATGGCGCCGCGAAGGTCCTCGGGGCGGACCGTATCCCGCGCGAAGGTCCGCGACATGACGAACATCGGGCTGCCGAGCACATCGTGCACCGAGATGCTGCCATACGTGAGCTGTGCGTTGAGCCTCAGGGCGTACTGGAAGTAGGCCGGATCGGCGGGACCGCACACCGAGAAGACCGAGAGCACGGGGTCCTGGCCGGTCTCCTCGGAGGCCTCGACGATCACCTCCTGGAGCCGGTCGTCGGGCAGGGACACGATCAGCCGGAAGGTGTCGCGGTGCCCCTGGATGAAGCAATCGAGCCCCTCGACGCTCTCGCGGACCAGGCTCTCGATGTCGCGGAGGCGGCGGAGCAGCTCGTGCAGGGCATCGGCCAGTTCGGAGGCCGAGGTGTATCGGTCACCGGGGGCCTTCGCCAGGCATCGCGCCAGGATCTCGGCCAGGCCATCGGGGACGCGGGGTGCGACCTCGCGGATGTCGGGGACCGGCTGCGTCCGATGGAGCTGGATCAGTTGGCCGACGTTGTCAGCGACCAGCGGCAGGCGCCCCGAGAGGCAGTGGAACAACAGGACTCCGACGGCGTAGAGGTCGGAAGCCGGGCCGGCGGGCGTGCCCTGGAATAACTCGGGCGCCATGAAGGTGGGCGTGCCCGCGAGCGGGGCCCCGCCATGAGCCAGCTCATCCAGCCGGCGGACCAGGCCGAAGTCCGCCAGCTTGGCGTCGCCCTGGCTGGTCAGCAGTACGTTGGCCGGCTTGATGTCGCGATGCACCAGGCCCGATGCGTGGGCCGCCCCGAGGGCCAGCACCACCTGGCGCGTCAGGGTCGCCGCGCGGAACGGATCGAGCGGCCCATCGTGCACCAGCGTGTCGCGGAGCGTCCGGCCACCGGGCACGTACTCCATCTCGATGAAATGATGATCGTCGGCGCTGCCCAGGTTGTAGATCGTGACCACGTGGGGATGCAGCAGGTTCGCGACCGCCCGCGCCTCGGCCCGGAATTGTTCGTGGATGTCCGGCTGCCGCGACACGAGCCCCGAATCCATGATCTTCAGGGCGCAGTCCCGCTCCAGCTCGATGTGGCGGGCCTTATAGACGCAAGCCATCGAGCCGCGGCCGAGCAGCCTCTCGATCCGGTACGCACCCAGACGGCCGCCGATCCGGCCGCCCAGGCAATCGTGCTCGACGCCGTCGGCGGGACGCGGACGCACCCTCTCCTCTTGGATCGCCGTGTCATCCAGCGAGGCCGTCATCGTGGTCAATCCGTCGTCCTCGTCGGCCGTCACGCCGGCCCGTAGCGTCTCGATGGTCATGTGCCCTCGATCACGATCTCTGTCGCGACCCTCGTTCCGCGGTCGCTGCCCGGTCATCGCTAATAGTATTCGCCGCCAAGGTCCGAAAATCGACTTCTTTCGTCGAGATTCGCCGGAAGTCCATGGAGTCCCATGGTTTCCGCGAGGAAGGCGAGGCCGTGTAACTTGTAACGATGTCACGATCCCTAGGGGGAAGGAGGTTTCTTACATGGAACGACAGATGTAAGAGAGAGATCCTCTGACCGGCGATGTAACGTGTAACGATGTAAGGATCCCCTATGGCGCAGGGGATCCTTACATCCCTTGGGGCATCACGACGGCCCGAGGACCACGCCTTCACCGGAACGATCGCCTCAGGCGTTATAGGACGACGAGGCCGTCGTCCCTCCGCGACCGGTCCAGTTGGTGTGGAAGAACTGGCCGCGGGGCCGATCGACGCGTTCGTAGGTGTGCGCCCCGAAATAGTCGCGCTGGGCCTGGAGGAGGTTCGCGGGCAGCCGTTCGGAGCGATAGCCGTCGAAGTACGACAGGGCCGAGGTCATCGCGGGCAGCGGGATGCCTCCGGCGATGGCCGCGCCGCAAGCGCGGCGCCAGCCGGCCTGGCATCGGTCCACCTCGTCGCGGAAATAGGGGTCGAGGAGGAGGTTGGCGAGCTTGGGGTCGCGATCGAACGCGTCCTTGATCTTGCCCAGGAACGCGCTGCGGATGATGCAGCCGCCCCGCCACATCAAGGCCACGGCGCCCTTGTTGATCTCCCACCTGGACTCGCGGGCCATGGCGTCCATCAGCGCGAAGCCCTGGGCGTACGACACGAGCTTGCTGGCGTAGAGGGCCTGTTCCAGGGCATCGATGGTCGCTTGCCGGTCGATTCCCGCGGGCTTCGCGGGGCCCTTGAGCACCTTCGAGGCGGCGACGCGCTCTTCCTTCTGGGCGGAGAGGCAGCGGGCGAAGACGGCCTCGGCGATCAAGGTCAGGGGCACGCCCAGGTTGGCCGCCGAGATCACCGTCCACTTGCCGGTGCCCTTCTGGCCGGCGGCGTCGAGGATCAGGTCGATCATGGGGCGGTTCGTTTCGGGGTCCTTGAAGCCCAGGATGTCGCGAGTGATCTCGATCAGGTAGCTGTCGAGCACGCCCTTGTTCCACCGGGCGAAGACCTCGTGCATCTCGTCGGGCTCCATGCCGAGCAGCTCGCGCATGACGTGGTAGGCCTCGCAGATGAGCTGCATGTCGCCGTATTCGATCCCGTTGTGCACCATCTTGACGTAGTGTCCGGCGCCTTCGGGACCGACCCAGTCGCAGCAAGGCGTGCCGTCGGCGACCTTGGCGGCGATGGCCTGGAAGATCGGCTTGACGTGCGGCCAGGCGTCGGGATTGCCACCCGGCATGATCGAAGGGCCCTTGAGCGCGCCCTCCTCGCCGCCGGAGACGCCGGTGCCGACGAAGAGCAGGCCCTTGGACTTCAGGTCGCGGGTCCGCCGGGTCGAGTCGGTGTACTCGGAGTTGCCGCCGTCGATCAGGATGTCGCCCGGCTCCAGCAGCGGGGTCAGCTCGTCGATCACGGCGTTGACCGCCGAGCCGGCCTTGACCATGATCATGATCTTCCGCGGGCGCTTGAGCGAACCCACCAGCTCCTCGACCGTGTGGGTGCCGATGATCTTCTTCCCCTTGGCCCGGCCCTGGACGAACGCGTTAACCTTGGACGTCGTCCGGTTGAAGACGGCGACGGTGAACCCGTGGCTCTCCATGTTCAGGACCAGGTTCTCGCCCATCACCGCCAGGCCGACCAGCCCGATGTCGGCGCCCTCGCGCTCGTCGCCATTCTCGTGATCCTCATGCTCGAAAACGGTAGGAATACCGGGTTCCTCGCGGAACCGGATTGTACCACCGGGCTTGAGCTCAGGTACATCTCCACGTCGGCCGATCGGGAAGCAGCGCCTGGAAGCGGGCGATCCGGGCTGCCATGTAGTCTCCGGCGTAGTTCCCGGCGAAGAAGCGGGGTAGCGCCTCCTCGAAGAACCGCTGCCACGACTCGTCTTCGGTCCCGGGGTCGATCGGATAGAACAACAAGCCGTTGGCCTCAGCGGCCTGAAGGTCGCCGGGTGCGTCTCCGACCATCAGGGTCCTCTCCGGCGGGTATCGGCCGGCGGCCGTCATCGCCAGGTGTTCGCGCTTGCTCCCGAGCTCCTGGCCGGCGATCAACGAGACCAGCGGGCGAAGGCCATGCTCCTCCCACTCGCGCACCAGCGCCTCGCCGGGAGTCGCCGACACGACCATCACGTCGGCCTTGCCCTGCATGCTATCGAGCGACTCGCGGACGAAGGGGAAAGGCGGCACGTCCTTGACGATCTCGGCGATCGAACGATTCACCGCCTCGCTCCACGCCAGGGCGGTCGCCAGGTCGGCGTCGCCGGCCGCCTTCACTTCCGCTGCAAGGACCGGGTTGGAGAGCCGCGTTTCCCGCTCGATCCAGCCGCGCAAGCCCACCAGGGCCGGGATCCGCGGCCGCCTCCGCAAGACCTCGGGCCGACTCTGGACCAAGTCCATCGTCATCACCAGGCCCGGGAAACGATTGACCCCGCGATGACACGAATAGAGGTTGATGAACTCGGCCGCCTCCCTCACGTACTTCGAGATCGCCGCCAGACCATAGTGCTTGATGATGTTGGGTATGAAGCACTCTTTATGCTTTACCTCCATGGTATCAAAGACGCACCCATCGCTATCAATGCCGATGAAGAATTCACACGATGGGGTGAATTCAGCCAGGGGGCACCGTGGATCTTCGCTCGGGTTCATGGCTGACTCCTCGACCGGTATGCGCGCGATCCGGTGTGGTGGCGTACGCGACGTCTAGAGCTAACAGTTTAGTTACCAAGGAGTTGACCGCGATCCACCGGGGACGGACATCTGCCAGCATGGTAGTAGGCGCCATCGCCGTTGTCCAGGCGACAGTGGGCGGATGTCGGTGAAGGGGTCGGGCCGGGCCGGGCCGATTGTGTGTACACCTGCGATATGGTATGTTCGGGAGCACGACCGGAGGAGGCCATCGTGGGCATCCCGGTTAACCTTTCTCGACCCGGATTCGTGCCGAGGGTGCGCGACGTACCGCGGCCGGCGCGGCAAATCGATCCGGGGAGGCTCTGCATGGCGACCTTCGAGCGACCGAAATCGACGGAGAACGTGCCGCTCGACCTGCTGCCGGTCATGCGCAACTCCGGCATCTTCAGCGAGAAACAGCTCGCCGACATCAAGTCGAAGATGCTCCAGGGGGATTACCCGCTCGACTCGGTGGCGCTGGCCGAGTGCCTGGTCCGCGACCTGGTCATCACCGGGTACCAGGCCAAGAGATTCCTCTCCAACCGATCGACCGGCCTGATCGTCGGGCGTTACGTCGTCCTCGACCGGATCGGCTCGGGTTCGATGGGCCGCGTCTACAAGGCCCGCCATCATATGATGGACCGCGTGGTCGCGCTCAAGATCATCGCGCCGGAGATCGCCTCGAACGATCGCGTGGTGGCGCGGTTCCAGCGCGAGATGAAGCTGGTCGGCCGGCTCGATCATCCCAACGTCGTCCGAGCGTTCGACGCCGACCAGTTCCAGCGGGTGCTCTACATCGTGATGGAATACGTGCCCGGCTACAGCCTGGGTGAGCGGCTCAAGAAGGGGCCGATCCCGCCGATGGAGATGCTCGACTACGCGGCGCAAGCGGCGCTGGGGCTTGCCCACGCGCACGAGCAGGGGATCGTCCACCGGGACATCAAGCCGTCGAACATCCTGCGGACGGAAGAGGGTCGCGTCAAGATCCTGGACCTGGGCCTGGGCGTGCTGATGGAGTCGGACTCCTCGGCCACGTTCGCGACCGCCGACGGGATCGCGGTGGGGACGGTGGACTACATGTCGCCCGAGCAGGCGTGCGGCCGCGAGGTGGACGGCCGGAGCGACGTCTACGGCCTGGGATGCGCCATGTATCACCTGATGACGGGCCAGCTGCCGTTCCCGGGCTCCTCGCCGATCGAGCGGCTGGGGAAGCGGATCAGCGGCCGGCACGTGCCGATCACCGAACACCTGCCGGAGCTGTCGCCGAGCTTCGTCCGCGTCATGGACAAGATGATGGCGCACAAGCCGCACGAGCGGTTCGCCAGCGCCGCCGATCTCGCCGACGCGCTTCAGAGCCTGCTCCGCCCCCGCTCCCGGACGCTGGGATCGACGGCCCCGCTCGCGCAGATCGCGGCGGCGGGCACATCCGCCAAACCGGCACCGGCTGAGGCTCAGCAGGCCGAGGAGCGGCCGGCGCCTGCCCCGGCTCCGCCGACGATCGTCAAGGTCCAGCCCGAATATCCGGGCTGGTTCGCCCCGCTGGCGAGGTTCGCCGAGGCCCGGCCCGCCTGGGCGCTGGCGCTGGCCATCATGGGGGTCTCGCTGACTTTTGGCGCGGGGCTGCTGCTGGGCCTCGCGCTGAAGTGAGCCATGAAGGACGGGATTCCGCATTCCAGATTCCGAATTCCGGATAAGAGTCTGTCCCGGAAGGGTCGAGAGCGATCCCGTAGGGTGGGTGAAACCCACCGTGTGCCCAGGCCTGGCGTCGGTGGGTTTCACCCACCCTACAATCGTCTGACCCACCTCCTCGGACCGACTCTAAGCGTCGTGCCGGTGGTTCACGCGTCGGATGTTCCGGAATCTGGAATTCGGAATCTTCAATCCGTTCCATCCCTGAGTGTCGAGGGCGGCCGGCCGATCAATGGTGCGCGCCCGCTCCGGCCTTTGCGTGAGAATGAGCGGGGGGCGCCTCGGCCGCGCGGGGCTTCCTCGTGAAGATCTCCCTCAAGGCCCCGTCGAGGTCCGGGTAGCGGAAGCGATAGCCGAGCGACAAGGGCTTGCTCGGCAGCACCTTCTGGCCGGTGGCGATCACAGTGGCGACCTTGCCCAGGACGATCCTGAGCAGCGCATCGGGCGGTCCGAAGGGGACATAGAAACGCCAGGGCGTCAGCCGCTTGCGGAGCACCGCCGACAAGGTCCTGGCGAATTCCGCGTTGCGGACGGGATGGGGCGCCGTGCCGTTCAGGGGTCCCTGGGCGTCCGGATTCTCGACGGCTAGCTTGAAGATGCCCACGATGTCGTCGATGTGGATCCAGCTCATCCACTGCTGCCCCCGCGCCGGTCCGAGGCGGCCGTCGCTGCCGATCGGTGCGCCCGGGCCGAACTTGAAGAGGGGCGTCATGATCTTGAGGGCCCCTTCATGGGGGGCGAGCACGATCCCGGTTCGCACGACCGCGCGGCGGACGCCCATGCCCTCGAGCGATTCGGTCGCCTCCTCGGTCTCCCGGCAGACCCGCGCCAGGAAGTCGGAGCCGGGTGGACTGGCCTCGGTGAGGTCCTCGTCGCCTCGCGGGCCGTAGTAACCGATGGCGGAGCCCTGGACGTAGACCCGAGGTTTCGACTGGGCCTGCCGGATGGCGGCCGCGAATTGCTGGGCCGCGAACACGCGACTGTCCCGGATCTTCGCCTTCACGGCCGTGCTCCATCGTTCGGCGAAGATGTTATGCCCGGCGACATTGACGACGGCATCGCATCCGTCAACTTCCTCCTGCCACCGGCCCGGGGCCGTCGGGTCGCCCGGGATGACCTGGTATGCCCACATCGCCGGGTCGCGCCGGACCTGGTCGGCGCGGCGCGAGAGGATCACGGGATGGTGCCCCGATTCCAGCAGCACCCGAGCGAGATTGCGACCGATCAGTCCCGTACCGCCCGTGATGAACACGCGCATCATCGTCTCCTCATGCCACCGCCATTTCCCGCACTTCCGACCGAACATCATTGTGCGCAACCACATCGATCGTCAAGCGGCGCGGCCGGCGGAAAAGCGGACGATTCGGTGGATCGCGCGCGAAGGAGCGGTTATCGTCGTTTGAATCTCACATGAAGTTTCCCCACGGTCGTTGGTTAAGGTGGCAACTGATGTTAATATTCGTCGAATCGCCTGGCGGCCCGTGTGTGCATGCCCCGGCTATTCGGCCCGCCCGGCCACTCGGCGGACCGCCACCTGGAAGGGATGGCAACCATGTCGCCCGACGTCCGAAAATGGTTCGACCTGCCCCGGATGCTCAACAACTACAAGAGGCGGTTGCCGCTGGTCCTCATCAATGGGCTGGCCGAACAGCCGGAGAGCTGGTTCGCCAACCGGAGCCACCTCTCTCGGCATTTCGACGTCAAGGTCCCGGAGATCCTGGTCTACGACGGCGGGGCGCTGCACCGCCACATCGAATCGGGCGGCGAGCTGACGATCGACTACCTGGCTGATCGCCTGGAATGTTACCTGGACGAATTCGTCCAGCGGCCGCCCTATGACCTCGTGGGCTCGAGCCTCGGCTGTCAGGTGATCCTGTCCTATGCCGTGCGTCATCCCGATCGGGTGGGGAAGCTGGTCTTGATCTGCCCTTCGGGCTTCCACGGGGACGAGAACCTGCCGGTGATCGAGGGCGTCCGGCGGAGCAACCATGAGGCGCTGATCAAGTCGGTCTTCTTCCACGGCCATTTCGCCTCGGACGAGCTGGTGCAGGCGTTCCGCAGGAAGTTCCAGGATCGGCGGTGGAAGCTGGGCGTCATCAAGACCTTGCGCGGCACGGTCGGTCACTCGGTCGCCCCGCTGTTGCCCCGGGTCGAGGCGCCGACCCTGGTGATCTGGGGCGCCGACGACCGGATCCTCTCCGACATCCCCGGCGCGATCCGGGCCGCGTATCGGATTCCGCGAGTCCGGCAGATCGTGATCCCGAAGTGCGGCCACGCGCCCCAGATCGAGAAGGCGCGCCTGGTCAATCGATTGATTTCGCGGTACCTTCGCGACAAGCTCAAGGCGGTGCATCCGGCCCTCGATCCCCGAGGCTTCCTGGCCCGACAGGAAGCCCACGTGCGCCGCGGGGTTTTCATGGCCAGCCCGCCGGGGAGCTTCATCTGACGATCATGAACGACCATTCGCTGTTCCTCGGCAAGTTCTTCACCCAGCTCACTCGCGGCAACACCATCGCGAGCATCGCACCGTCGAGCCGGTGGCTCTCCCGCACGACCGTGCGCAACATCGCCTGGGATCGGGTGAACACGCTCATCGAGCTGGGCGCCGGCACGGGTCCGATCACCCGGGTGCTCGCCGAGCGCGCGAGTCCGGAATGCCGGGTCGTCGTGGTCGAACGCGATCCGGATTTCGCCGGCCTGCTCCGGCAGCGGTTCGGGCACCTGCCGAACTTCGAGATCCTCGAGGCCGATGCCCGCGATCTGGCCGGCCTGCTCGCCGATCGAGGGATCGGCCGGGTCGATCACGTGATCTCGGGGTTGCCCGTCCCCTCGTTCCCGCGCCCGTTGCAAAGCGAGTTCTTCCGCGTGGTGCGGACGATCCTCGAGCCGCAAGGGTCATTCAACCAGATCACCGAGATTCCCTGGGTCTACTGGCCTCTTTATCGGAAATACTTCGACTGCGTCGAGTTCGCCTTCGAGCCCCGCAATCTGCCCCCGTCCGGGGCCTACTTGTGCTGGGGGCCCAAGGACGTGCCCTGAGCGGCAAGGGGCGTCATCATGACAAGTCGGGACCGGCTCTCTCCCGGCCGGCCTCTGCGGGACGCGGTCGACCTGGGTTTTCGCTGGGTTTCACGGCGACGAACGGCCGCGCTGGACGGCCGCGACCCCGTGCAGCTTCAAGCCCGCACCATCCGCCGCCTGGTCCGGCTGGCTCGGCGCACTCGGTTCGGTCGCGACCACGGTTTCGACCGGATCGACGGCGTCGATCGCTATCAAGCCGCCGTCCCGGTGCGGACCTACGAGGCGCTCTGGGACGAATTCCTCCGCGATCGTTACCCGATCTTCGAAGATCTGACCTGGCCGGGCCGCATCCCTTACCTGGCCCTGACCAGCGGGACGACCCAGGGGATCACCAAGTACATCCCCGTCTCCCGCGAGATGGTCGCGTCGAATCGCCAGACCGCCCTGACGATGCTGGCGTACCATTGTGCCGCCAGACCGGATGCGCGGTTGTTCGGGGGCCGCATGTTGTTCCTCGGCGGATGCGCGGACCTGCGCCGGGTCGCGCCGGGGGTGGACGAAGGCGACCTCAGCGGGATCGCGGCCCGCGAGGTCTCGCCGCTCGTGCGACCGTTCACCTTCCCCCCGCTCGAACTGGCGCTGGAATCGAATTGGGACCGAAAACTGACACGGATCGCCGAGCTGGCCCGTCACGAGCCGATCACCCTCGTCGGCGGCGTGCCGAGCTGGCTCTTGATGCTGTTCCAGCGCTTGCTGAAAGAGACGGGCAAGTTGACGCTGATCGAGGTCTGGCCGCGGCTGGAAGTGGTCGTGCACGGTGGTGTGAAGTTCGACCCGTATCGCGAGTCGTTCCGCGCGATCGTGGGGTCGGATCGCGTCCGGATGCTCGAGACTTACGCCTGCTCGGAGGGCTTCGTCGCCTTCGGCGACCCCAAGACGGAGCTGCTCCGCCTGGCCTACGACAACGGCATCTTCTACGAGTTCATCCCGGACGGAGAGCTCGAGTCGCCGCGTCCGACCCGTCACTGGCTGGGCAACGTCCAGTGTGGTGTGAACTACGCGGTGGTGGTTTCGACCTGCGCCGGGATGTGGGGCCACGTCATCGGGGACACGATCCGGTTCGAATTGCGCGACCCGCCGCTCCTGGTCTTCACCGGCCGGACGCGCCAGACGCTCTCGGCCTTCGGCGAGCACCTGATCGGTGAGGAGCTGGAAGCGGCGATCGCGCGGGCCGCCAGGGAGTCGAGTGCCAGCGTGCGCGAGTGGCACGTCGGGCCGGTGTTCGAGGGGACGCCCGGATATCACCAGTACGTCGTCGAGTTCCTCGCCGAACCGGCCGACCTCGACCGCTTCCGCGACCGGCTCGATGCCGACCTGGCGGAGCGCAATGCCGACTACGAAGCGCACCGCGGCCCGGGAGTCGGACTCCCGCCACCGGGCGTGCTGGTTGCGCGCCCCGGGGCGTTCGAGGCCTGGATGCGCCGGCGTGGGAAGCTCGGCGGTCAGAACAAGGTCCCGCGGGTCGACAACTCCGGTGCGCTGACCCGCGACTTGCTCGAGTTCCTCCGCGAGACCGGCCAGGCCGGCTCCGCGGTGCGGCACGGCGTCGCGTCGCACGCCGACGCGGCCGCTCGTTGAGGAGCGGGACGGTCACCACTCTGACGGAACGGCCCGAGCCTCACGCCGCCTGCTTCTTGCCCGCCACCAGGCTGGCGATCTGGGCGATCGAGTCGAGATGCTCCACGCCCGCCTCGTAGGCTTCGATGCTGATTCCGAAACGCTCCTCGAGGAAGACCACGAGCTTCAGGGTGCTGATGGAGTCGAGGATCCCGCCGGTGATCAGCGGGGTCGACGATGTCAGCTCGTCCGGGTCCTCGCCGGGGAGGAACTCGTGCAGGATGAACTGGTGGACGACCTGGGCGATGTCTTCCATGACGGCCTCTTGCGGCTTGACCATCGGGGGCGATGTCCTCGCGATGACGACCGGGCCGGCGGGTCGGACTCGGCTGCGCGATGGAGGCCCATACCAGCCGGGCGAAAGCTACCCGGTCCGTCAGATTCGGTCAATGCCCACTTTCCCTCAAGGTCGCCCTCGCGCGCGCCGAATCGTTGAATAGACAGACGCCCTTGCCCCGGACCCCGCGCAATCGGCCCAACTCACCAAAAGAGGATGAGTTATTACCCCCGCAAGGAAGTTCCTCATGTAGGTCAGGCTCTCAGCCTGACGGGGCTGAGGCGTCAGGCTGAGAGCCTGACCTACTTTCTTGCCACCGTAATAAGTTGACAGTTCGTCTCCCGGGCTGTACACAGGGAGACCCGTGATCCGACTCCGCCTGTCGTCATCACCCCCGGCGCGACACGTGATCTGGACGTCGGACACCCCCTCGCAAGGAATGAGAGGCGGCAATCCATGATGGCAAGGATGCTTTTGACTCTGGGAAGGCGAGCGGGCCCGATCGCGATCCTGGCGATGTTCGCGATGGCGTCGGGTTGCTCGACGATGGCCCGCAAGCACGAGGCGAATCGCATCCCGCAGTACGGCGTCATCGATCCGCACCAGCCGCGCGAGTTGCACAAGTCGCCGTACCCGCCGTACATGATCGAGCCGCCGGACGAGCTCGAGATCGCGATCCGGCCCCCGCTGCCGGACGGCGCGCCGTCGACGTTCGTGGTCCAGCCCGACGGGTTCGTGGACCTCGGCTTCGCGGGCGACGTCTTCGTGACCGGGCTGACCCTGGCGGAGGCCGAGGAGCGGATCGCCTTGCATCTGACCGAGCAACGCAAGGCCAACGGCAGCGACCGCAACGACCCGGATGCGAATCAGAGGTATGAGGTGTCCGTCCGGCTGGCGAACAACCAGAGCAAGTTCTATTACGTCCTGGGGGCGGTGGGGAACCAGTCGCGGTTCAAGTGCACGGGCAATGAGACGGTGCTGGACGCAGTCCTCCAGGCCAACCTGCGCTCCAATAGCCTGCCCGACAAGATCTACGTCTCTCGCCCCCATCCGGCCGGCGGACCGGACATCATCCTGAAGGTCGACTGGTTCGGCATCCGCGATCGGGGTGATACCCTGACCAATTACCAGATCCAGCCCGGCGATCGCGTCATCGTGCCCGGGACGAAGCCGCCGGGAGTGCTCGGGAGCCTGCTGGGAGGTTGAACGACGTGCGGCCGATCATCGCTCGGAGAACATCCGGGCGATGATGAAGGCCGCCGCCGCGGCGAGCCCGCCGATCAGTGTCGTGTGTAGGGCGCTGCGGGCCGGACGCGTGCCGGTGAACAGCCCCTTGATGTAGCCGAAGACAGCCAGCGCAATGAGCGTCACGATCACGGAGACGACCAGTCCGTCGCGGGGGCGCGTCGCGGTGACGAAGAAGTAGGGGGAGAGCGGAATCATGCCGCCGGCGATGTAGGCGCCCGCGATCGTCAAGGCGCTGGTGAGTGCCCGTCGGGGGTCGGGTTCCTCCAGCCCCAGCTCGAACCGCATCATGAAGTCCACCCAGGCCGGATGGTTGCGCTCGAACGCCTGGAGGATGGGCTCGATCTCGGCCTCGGTCAGTCCATAGTCGCGGAAGACGACGGCGATCTCCTCGCGTTCCAGGTCGGGCACGTTGACGACCTCGATCTCCTCGCGGCGTTTCTCGCTGGCGTAGTGCTCGGCGTCGCTCCTGGCGGCCAGGTAACCGCCCAGTCCCATGGCGATCGATCCGGCGGCGACCTCGGCCAGGCCCGCCGTGATGACGACGGAGGTCGTGATCGCCTCGGCTCCCGCACCGGACAATCCGGCCGCCAGGGCGAACGGCACGGTCAAGCCGTCGGACATGCCGATCACGATGTCTCGGACCATCTCGCTGGCCGTGAAGTGCCGCTCGACGTGGTGGGTTTGATGCATCGGGTCTCCGTGGTCAAGGCCGGCGGGCTGGCTGTGGGTTCGGGCCGCGGCGTCAATCCTCCTCGCCGCAGGCGCGGCGAGCGTCGCGCTCGAACCAGTTGTCGAGATAGTAGTGTTCGCCCCGGCACCACGCCAAGAGACTCGCCGCCAGGTAAGCCGGGATGAACAGGCCGCCCCAGCGCTCGACCTGGCGCACGTGGGCCTGTTCGTGTTCGCGGCAGAACTCCAGGGCGAGGGGATCGCGGCCGATGATCGCGTGGCCCAGCGTCATCGCGGAGAATCCGAAGAGTTGGCCCAGCCATCGCGAGAATCCACCATGGAACTCCAGGGCGCCGGAGCGTCGCTGGACTCCGCCGCCGGTGCACAAGGTCAACAGGCCCGCGACGAGCCCGACCAGGGTGGTCGGCGCGGCCCATGCGTACAGCAGAATTCGCGACAAGTGCAGGTCTCCCCCGGCGAGCGGCCATCGCCGGCGCACTCGATCCCGTCCACATCCTCGCCCGCGGTCGCGAGAGGGTGCCCCCTGGCAAAGCGGCCGCAACTCGGTTATCTAAAAACAATTCGCGCGAATAGTCCAATCCCTTCGCCGTGCGAGGCCAGACCGCCCGCCCCGGAGATCGACCGTATGAATCCGCGTCGCTTGTTCGTGGCCAGTTGCATCGCCCTGGTGGCGTCGGCCTTCTCGTTCGTGGTCCGCGGGGATATCCTGCCCGCCCTCGGTTCGACCTTCGAGCTCAACCAGGCGAGTCGGGGCGCGATCGCGGGCTACGCCTTCCTGGGCATGGCCGCGTCCATGCTGATCGGGGCGCCGATCTGCGACGCGCTGGGACTGAAGAAGATGCTGGGCCTGGCCTTCATCTGCCATATCGCGGGTAGCGTCCTGACCGTCTGTTCGCCGTACATCGTCCCGCAGGGGGGCGACGTCCAGACGCGAGTGACCTTCGCCTACTGGGTGCTCTCGGCCGCCATGCTGCTCGTCGGAGCGGCCAACGGGTTCGTCGAGATCGGCATCAACCCCTTGACGGCGACCCTCTACCCGCGGGAGAAGACGCATCGGCTCAATATCCTCCACGCCTGGTGGCCGGGGGGACTGCTCCTCGGCGGATTCCTGGCGTCGATCCTCATTAATAAATTCATGGGTTTGCCCGACGAGGGGATCGCCACGTCCGCGGGCACCGACGGCAAGTTGGTTGTCGACGCCGCCAAGACGCAGCTCGGCTGGCAGGTCAAGGCCGCCCTGGTCTTCATCCCGACCTTCATCTACGGCGCGCTGTTCCTGTTCGAGCGATTGCCGGTGACCGAGCGGGTCGCGGCCAAGGTGTCCTCGCGCGAGATGTACATGGAGGCGCTGCGGCCGATGTTCATCGTCTGGGCCATCTGCATGTTGATGACGGCGTCCGTCGAGCTGGGTCCTCAGCAGTGGCAGAACTCGGTCCTCACCAAGACGTCGGGGATCAGCGGCACTTACATCATCATGTACACCAGCTTCATGATGTTCTTGCTGAGGCACTTCGCCGGACCGATCGCACATCGTCTCTCGCCGGTCGGGATGCTGACCGGCTCCGCCGTCTTGACGGGGATCGGACTCTACTTGCTGAGCTTCGCGAACAGCGGGATCACGGCCTTCTCTTTCGCGACAATCTACGGGCTGGGCATCGTGTACTTCTGGCCGACGATGCTGGGCGTCACCGCCGAGCGGTTCCCCAGGGGCGGGGCGTTCCTGCTCGGCCTGATGGGCTGCGTGGGCAACCTGGCCATCGCGATCATCTTGCCGGTCATGGGGCAGATCTACGATAACGGGACGCTGGCGGCGCTACCTCCGGAGATCCAGGCGAGCGTGAAGAAGGCCGACGGGAGCCTCGATCAGGACAAGCTTCAGCTCGTGGCGAAGACGCAGAAGGACATCACCAACAAGGCCGAGGCCCAGGGGCGCAGCAGGCATTCCGCAGGGTGGCGATCCTACCGGTGATCCTCGTCGTGATCTTCGGGTCGATCGCCGTCTACGACCGTCTGCGGGGCGGCTACAAGCCGGAGGAACTGTCGGCCAAGGAATTCACGCCGGCCGAGCTCGCATCGGACTTCTAGAGCGGTTAACGAATGGATGGCGTACATGGTCTAGCCTCAAGGCGCGGCTGGAGCTTCGACCCCCCCTGACCCCCCCTTCTTAAGGGGGGGAAAACGGAAGAAGGCCCGCCCATCTTGATCCCCCCCCTTGAGAAGGGGGGAAAAGGGAGAGGGCCCGCCCATCTTGATCCCCCCCTTAAGAAGGGGGGGTCAGGGGGGTCGGGCGCACGCAACGCAAGTGTTAAGCGCTCTAGGGCCGACCCGGTCTGCTCGCGAGTGCCCGCTGTCATGCGGGCCGCCGGTACCAACCTCGGATTGTGATCGAGAGTCTTGAACGACGCGCCCACCCAGTCGTCGGCGTCGGACATCGAATGGCCGCCGACGCTCCGCGCCGAGCTCGACGGCACGCCGGTGCCCAGGCGGCCCTGGTACCTGACGGTCGGCCCGGCTTACCTGACGATCTTCGTCTGGGCGCCGTTCTTCGACCCGCTCTGGCGGCACGACATCACTCGGGACGGCCTGTTCCGGCTCGCTGGTACGGCGATCGTCGCGGCCGTCTCGTGTTACGGCCTGTTCTATTATCCGGCGGCGATGTGGGGATACCGGACGGGCCGCCGTCTGGGGGTCGTGGCGGCGTCGACGTTCGGGACGACCGGGTCGGACTGGCTCACCGGGGTGGGCCTGGCGGCCGCCGAGATCGTCTGGTATGCCGTCGCCATCGACTACGCCATCCAGGCGACCTTTCTCGGGCTGGTCACCTGCGGATGGATCCCGCCGGGCGTGCTGGCGAACTGGCAGGTCGGACCGGCCTTGTTGCGCAACCCCGTCGTCCTCTGCACGGCGGTTTTCTGGATCTTCATCACCGGACTGGCCTCGCTGCTGCGATTGACCGCCGTCATCGCGGCGCTCATGAAGGTCTATGCGCCGGTCGCGCTGGCCCTGCTCGCGCTGACGGCGTTCTGGGCTCTTCCGGGCCTGTCGGCCTTCCCGATCCTCGAAGGGTTCGGGGCGAGTCCGGGCCCGCCGTATCCGCCGCGTCTCTCCGCGATCCCGATCTTCACCGGATTCTTCTCGCTGGTCGGCCTGATGAGCGTGGAGTGGGGCGCGGCGTCGGCCCGGCGGCGCGACGTCGTGGTGGGCGGACTGACGGGGATCGTGCTCGCCGGATCGTGTGCGGCGGTGCTGTCGCTGCTGGTCGTGGCC
Organism: uncultured Planctomycetota bacterium; assembly: GCA_963815795.1. Lineage (GTDB taxonomy): Bacteria > Planctomycetota > Planctomycetia > Isosphaerales > Isosphaeraceae > JAKAUH01. The sequence continues at coordinate 2,769,938 of CAWFIC010000019.1, forward strand.
GGTGCGGTCGGCCGTCAGCGGGTGGCCCATCTTGTCGAGGGGCCGGCCAATTCGACCCTGCCTGTGCTCTCCTTTCGCTGGGGCGTCATCAACGGCGTCGGCGGGACGCCGGCCGCGGTGATCCTCATCCTGTTCGGACTGGCGGCGCTGGCGCCGGCCTGTTTCTCCTCGTACGTCTTCATCCGCAAGCTGTTTGCCCGGTGGCCCCGAATCCGGAGGGTCGACTGGACCTGGATCGGCTGCACCGTCGCGTTCGTCCTGATCGTGACCGGCTGGCCGGGCCGATTGGAGGCCGTCGATCACGTCATGGGGATGTTCTTCGCTCCCGCCGCCGGCGCGATGGCCGGCGATTATCTCCGGCAGAAGGGCGAGTGGGCGGGCGTCCGGCGCGGGTTTCATCCGCCGGGAATCGTGGCCTGGGTGGCCGGAGTGGCGATCCGGCCGACCCTCGATTTCCTGGCGGACCAGGGACGTCTGCCCGTCCCGGCGTTGACAGCATCGCCGATCGCCGGCTTCCTGGTGGCGGGCCTGACGTACTGGATCCTGGCCCGGGCCGGATTGGAGCGGCCGGCGAGTCCGATCGAGACCTTCCCGGTTGGTGCCGGTGAAAGGGAGATGGATTAACGTAGAGTGGGCTTTGCCCACCGGTCGAGGGCGGTGTCCGGTGGGCGATGCCCACCCTGCACCACTGGGCGGGGCCTATGTCCGAGTCCGAAGCTCAATCCCATCGTCGAGACGGCGCCCCCATCCGGGCCCGGACGTTCGCGGCGCTGCGCCATCCGGGGTTCCAGCGGTTTTACGTGGGGCAGGGGATCAGCCTGATCGGCACCTGGCTCCAGGCCGCGGCCGTCCGCTGGCTGGTGTTCGAACAGACCCAGTCGGAGTATCTCCTGGGCGTCGTCGAAATGGCGGCGCTGATGCCGGGCCTGCTGGTCGGCCTGGTGGCCGGGGCGATCGCGGACCGAGTGACTCCGCTCAAGATGATCCTGCTGATGGAATGCGGCCAGATGCTGCTGGCGCTGCTGCTGGCGGCCCTCGTCGCCATGGGTGCCGCACCGATCTGGCAGATGGCGGCCATCCTGGCGCTGACGCGAATCTGCGTCACCTTCGAACTACCGAGCCGGCAGGTCTTCTTCTACGAGCTCGTGGGCGCGGAGACGCTCCCCAACGCGATCGCGCTGTCCTCGGGTCTGTTCAATGCGACGCGGGTCATCGGCCCGGCCCTGGCCGGGGTGTGCCTCAGCTACCTGGGTGCGGCCGGCTGCTTCGCGTTGAACGGATTGAGCTACGTGGCGGCGATCGCCGCGGTCCTGTCGATCCGGCTGGAACGGCCCGAGCGGACCCGACCGCACGCCAACTTCACGTTCCGGGAAGTGCTCGGCGGCTTGCACTACCTGAAGCACGATCGACGCATCCTCTCGATCTTGCTGCTGGTGATACTCTTCGGCGTGATCGGTATGGGATACGACGCGATGGTCCCGGCCTACACGCGACGGATCGTGAAAGCCGGGATCTCGGGGTATAGCCTGCTCATGGCGTGCGGCGGCATCGGGGCGACGCTCGGCGCCTTCTTCGTGGCGTCGTTGGGCAAACACGGGCGCAGGGATCGATGGGTCATCTTCGGGATGCTGATCTTCGCGTTCTTCCTGGCCGGAGCCGCGTTGATCCCGGCCTGGCTCGGCTCAGCCGGAACGAGCCAAGTTCGGCTGCGAGCGGCCTCGGTCTGCCTCCTGGGAGCGGGTTTCGGCGCCGTAGTCTTCTACGCCTCGGCCCAGACGATCATCCAGCTCGAGTCGCCCGATCATCTCCGCGGCCGGATCATGGGCATCTGGATGATCGCCTTCTCGGGCTCGGTGCCGATTGGAGCGCTCTGGACCGGCCGGGCCGCCGTTCGCTTCGGCGTCGACGTCGTCATGGCATTCTCGGCCGGCCTGTGCGTCGTGGTCGGGCTGGTGGTGCTGGCGTCCGGCGTCTTGCGCCCTCGCTATCAACCCGGGACCTGGCCGGTCAGCGGATCCCGCGAGCCGGCCCTACCGCCGCAGGGGATGAGGGGGCCGGATCCCGAGACGGAGGTGACAGCGGGCCAGCCGGATGTTCCCGCGTCGTCGCCGTCGTCGCCCGACCGACGGCTTCGATGATCGCTTCCTCGACCGACTCGGCCCAGGCAGAAGGCTGGCCGTAATAGATCATCGCGGTCGCGCCTTCGTAGCCGCCTTCCTGGAGGACCCGCTTCGACGGGATGTACGCCATCACGTCATTGCAGTACGCCGAGACCCACGTGTGGGACGACCCCAGGTTGCGTTTGATCCGCAGCGAGTAATCGACGACGACCTCCCCCCCAAGGAAGATCCAGGTCAGGCCGTCGAGCTTCCAGGCCTCGACCGGGTAGGGATAGGTCGGTTCCAGGCGGCCACGCGACTCGACGACATGCAGCAGGTGCCTGGCCCGGCTGGCGATGTAGAAGTTGGCGTCTTGAGTATCCTTCTCCATTTGCTCGCGAGTCGGCAGTTTGGCGAACGTCAAGGCGATCTCTTCGTATGACGTCGCGATCCCTCGCTCGATGGCCTGCATCGGGCCGGCCAGGACCGATTCGACGTCGCCCGCGAGCTCTTTGCCGTAGCGTTCGGCGAGCTCGAGCGAACGACGCGGGATCGGATTCTGGTCGCCGCCGCAACCGGCGACGAAGAGGGCGGTCGCCCCGGGATGACGTGACTCGAGCTCGGCCTGGGCGAAGCCGGCGTAGTCGCCGCAGAACCTGTTGAAATCCAGGACCGTGCAGTGGCAGGCGTAACCGAAGACGACGGAAAGGAGCGACCCATCGGGTCGCGAGACGCGCAGGACGGGGACATCGTGATCGTCGGGTCCCTTCAGCGCCAGATGCTCCCTGAGCTTCGGAACGTCGGCCTCGCGATTGGCGCGGCGATTGACGGCGAAGCCGCAGCGACCGGTGGCCCAGGAGAGTCTCGCGTCGGTGAGATGAGCCAGTGCCTTTCCGGCGACATCGACGACGTCGCCTTCCAGCCGCTTCGTGTACTCGGCGATCCGTCCGCGCTCGTCGTCGTCGATCTTGAACATCGTCAGGAGGTTCGTTCCGACGACGGGCCCGCAATGCGTGTGCGAGCAGGCCAGCACGATGCGGTCGCGACTCAGCCCGTGACGCCGCTGGATCGTGTCCCTGATCCGGTTCGATAGCTCGCCGTCGATGCCGACCAGGTCGAGGGCGACGAGCAGGACGGTCCGGCCCGATGGGTCCTTGATCGCCAGGGCCTTCGCCCAGAGGTCGTGTACGGCACCTTCGGATGGCTTCGTGCGCGCGGCATAGCCCGACATCCACGTCGGCTGCCCGGGCGTGATCGCGACCTTGGCTGTGCCCGCCTGCCAGCCGGCGAGCGTCTGGGCGGGGACAGCCGCCAGACTTCCGGCCGCTAGAAGGCTCATCATCAGCCGAAAAGAGAACGGAGGTCTGTTCATCGTGTGCACCCTTGTGCTTCAAATCCGACTACGGCGACAGGCGTCCTCATAGCTGGCCCCGAGGTCGAGCGGGATCGCCTTGAAACGGCGCAGGTACAGGGGCACGAGCGGCAAGACCGAGCCCACCGAAAGCACGAACGGCCACGCGTCGATAAAGCTCGCGTCTCCGCGCTGAATCGGCCGGTAACTGACCACGTACAGGTACGGATCATCGGGCATCGCATATTTCGAGTCCAGGTTCAGGAGCGGGAGCATCTCGTTGTGAAGGTTGAATTGCCGGTCGGTCACGATGTCCACGATGACGACCCCGACACCGCACTGCAGGTAGGCGAGGCATTTGGAGGCAAACGCCAGTCGATGCTCGGGGCGGTCCTTGTTCCCCGGGCTGACGAGCTCGACCACGGCGACCACCCGCATGTCATCCTTTTCGTCACGGATGTAAGCCTCGTACACATCCGGGAACACCGCCGGCATGGCCCACGTGGCGACCGGCGGCGCCCAGGTCTCGACGGCCACTCCCCCGCCCGGTCCGTTCCCCCCGGGTTCTTCCCATTCGGGTACGTCGAGTCGCTCCCACTCGATGACATCCGCCTCGACACGACTGCCGAGGTGTGCCTCCACTTCCGCGACGAAGCGGCGTGGGAGCCTTTCATTAAGCTGGTCCGCGATGGAATTCACGAATCGCGAATGAAAGGACTCCCGAGCTCGTTGCGGGTGCAACGGCGGATGAAAATGATCGCGCAACGGCATGCTCGCTTCTCCTCTCATCCTCCGGCCGCGGTGAGCAGCATCTGGATATAGGGCAGGAACACGGCCAGGATGATGAACAGCACGATGAGTCCCAGGATGATCTGGATCATGGGCTGCACCAGGTGGCCCAGGTTCTTGACCATGATATTCACCTGCTCCTCATAATCCTCGGCCAGGTGCATGAGGCTCTCGGGGAGGCTTCCGGTCTCCTCGCCCGACTCGATGATGGCGATCACGTCGTGCGAGAACTGTCGGGTGGCGTGGAGCGTGGCGCTCAGGTCCTTGCCGGCGAGGATCTTCTCCCGCGATGACCGGACGGCCTTGCGGATCGGGTCCATCATCAGCACGTCCGACGTCAGGTCGATCGAGCTGCCGAAATCGAGGCCGGCGTCCAGGAGCACTCCGAGTGTCCGCGCGAACCGCGTCGTGTCGATCTTCCTGCACAGCAATCCGAAGACCGGCGTCATGAGGACGAGCCGGTCCATGATCGCCTTGCCCTTGCTGGTCCGATAGATCTTCAGCAGCACGAAGGGCGTGGCGATCGCCGTGACCGGCACGAGCCACCACCCGATCACCTGCATGAAGTTGCTGAAACCGATCAGGATGCGGCTGGCCAGCGGGAGCTCCGCCTTCTGGCTGAAGTCCTTGAGGAACCCCAAGAACATCGGCAGCAGGTAGATCGTGATGAGGGCCACGACCGCGCCGGCCACCACCAGGACGATCACCGGGTAGATCATCGCCGAGGCGCCTGCCGGATCAGCCGCTGGCGCGCCTCCAGGTTCTTCGCCAGCATCTTCAAGGTCTCGGGCACGCCGCCGCGCGCCTCGGCCACCCGGATCATGCTCAGGTACATCGGGTTGAAGGTCTGCGGCTCGGCGGCCATCGCGTCCTCCAGCGACGCGCCGCGCTTGATGGCGACCTGCATACGGCCGACGACCGGCCCGAGTGCCGTCGTGCGGAACTGCTGCTCGAGGCTGCCCAGCGTTTTCATGATGTCCACGCCGGCGTTCAAGTACGCCGCGAACTGCCGGCTGAACTGGGCGAGCTGTCCGGAGCTGACCCGGCCGAAGAGGATCCGCTCCCACCACTTGGGGCCCTCGGCGACGATGAGCGGCTTCGCGTTGACCGGATCGCGCGCGCGGTCCGACTTCGCCTTCTTCGGCTTCGCCGGCACCGGCGCCGATGCGCCCGCCGGATTCGGGCGGAACGTCGATGCCTCGGGGGGCAGTGGCGGAGGCCGTCGATTCGGGTCCTCCGGTGCGCGAGGACGCCGCGGGGGACGCGATCCCGGGTCCGCTTGATCTCGACTCATCGACGCGTTCCTTACCGGCTGGCGCAAGGGGGCCCGCGGGCCCTGGCCGCTTCACACCCGCGGCGCCGGCCCACTCATGCTTCTATCGTGTCGCCCGCCTACCCTCCGGTCAAGCGACGGCGAATGACAGTTGTCGAAGAATGATCAGCCGGGTCGTTCGCCGTCAGTCTGCCACGGCGGCATCCGGCGTCCACTTGAGGACGGGCGTCTTGGTGGCCTTGACCTCGTCGGGACGGCTGATCGGCGTCGAGTGTGGAGCGTCGTGCACGGAATGGAGATCTTCCTGCGCGATGCGACGGAGCACGTCGGCGAATGCTTCGAGCGTCTCGCGGCTCTCGGTCTCCGTCGGCTCGATCATGATCGCCTCGGGGACGATCAGCGGGAAGTAGACGGTGGGGGCGTGGTAGTTGAAGTCGATCAGCCGCTTGGCGACATCCATCGCCCGGATGCCCCGATCGCGCGCGAGCGGCCGCGCCGACGCGACGAACTCGTGCATGCAGCGACCGGGGTAGTGAATCGGGTAGACGTCCTTCACAAGGTGCATCAAGTAGTTGGCGTTGAGGACGGCGTTCTCGGCCACCCGCTTGAGCCCCTCGGGTCCCTGGCTGCGGATGTAGCAGTACGCGCGGAAGAGCACCCCCGTATTGCCGAAGAAGGAGCGGACCCGCCCGATCGACTTCGGCCGGTCGTCGTCGAGTCGGTAAGTGCCGTCTTCCGCCCGCGCGACGAGCGGGGATGGCAGGTAGGGCGCCAGGTGATCGCGGACGGCGATCGGTCCCGCGCCGGGGCCTCCGCCGCCATGCGGGCCGGAGAACGTCTTGTGCGGATTGTAGTGCATCAGGTCGACGCCCATGTCCCCGGGGCGCACGACGCCGAGGATCGCGTTCATGTTGGCGCCGTCGAGGTAGAGCAGGCCGCCGCGGTCGTGCAGCATCCGGGCGATGCCGCCGATCTGCGGGTCGAAGAGGCCGAGCGTGTTCGGGTTCGTCATCATGAAGACGGCCGTCTGATCGCTCAGCTTGGCCCGGAAGTCGTCGAGGTCGACCAGTCCCTGCCCGTTGCTCTTGATCGTCACGGCCTCGAAGCCGGCGAGGTGGGCCGAGGCGGGGTTGGTGCCGTGAGCACTATCGGGGATCAGGATCTGCGTCCGCCGCTCGCCCCGATCGCGAAAGTAAGCGGCGGCCACGAGCAGCGCGGTCAGCTCACCCTGGGCACCGGCGGCCGGCTGCAAGCTGACGGCATGCAGGCCCGCGATCTCGGCGAGCATCTCCTGGAGCTCGTAGAGCAGTTCGAGCAGGCCCTGGAGCGTGCTCTCGTCCTGATAGGGGTGCTGCGCCGCGAAGCCGGGGAGCGCCGCCAGCCGCTCGTTCCGCTTCGGGTTGTACTTCATCGTGCACGACCCGAGCGGGTAGAAATTCCCGTCGATCGACATGTTCAGCGTCGACAGGTTCGTGTAGTGCCGGACGACATCCAGCTCGCCCAGTTCGGGAAGGCGAGGCGGTGCGGAGGACTGATGCGCCCGGGGATCATCGACGAGAGCGGCCGATCGGGCACGTCCGACGCCGGCAGGATCGCCGTGGCTCGGCCCGGACGGCTGGATTCGAAGAGAAGCGGCGGTGGGTCGAGCTTGTACATCGGTTCGCAATTCCAGGCCTCAGGCAAAGAAATCGGCCACGCGGCAACGGAAGCCGGGGATCACATCACCGGCGTCGATCTCCTGATCGTCCCGCAAGGTGACCGGCTCGCTGCCGGGACGATGAACCTCCACAGTCCGGCTCTCGGGGTCAACCACCCAGACCAGCAGGCTTCCGGCGGCAAGCCACATCCGGGTTTTCTCCTCGACTTCGTCGTCGCGGTCGTTCGGTGAGCGCACCTCGACGGCCAGATCGGGGCCGAAGGGAATATGCTTCTTCCGGTTCGTGATGAGGGCTAGACGCTCGATCGACACGAAAGCGACGTCGGCACCGCGGACCGTATCCGGGTTGTGCTCGACAATGAACCCGGTCTCAGCGGCGTAGGTCTTGCCGAGCCCCAGGGGCTTCACGTGATTCGAGATCAACCGGCCGATCTCGAGCGCGACCTCGCCGTGCTCGCCTCCGGCAAGGGACATCGAGACAACCTCCCCGCGGATCAGCTCTTGGCGGCAGCCGGGTTCGTCCGGCCAATCCAGGAATTCGTCGGCCGTGATCAGGTGCGTCCGAGTTGACATATTCAGGATTCCACAGGCCGTCGGTGTCTCGGCGTTCACTTCGCCACTCGACCCATGACTTGATTATACGCCGCGGCGAGTCCGTCGATCTCGTCTCGGGTACGCTTCTCGGTCACGGCGATGAGGATGCCGTCGCTCAGCTCAGGATACCACCGGCCCAGCGCGATCCCGCCGTGATAGCCGAGACGCCCGACCTCCGCGAGGACCGTCGAGACGTCTCCCGCGGCCCTCAAGACGAACTCCTTGAAGAACGGGCCGGCGAAGGCGAGCGAGAGTCCGGGCACGGCGGCGAGCTTCTCGGCGGCATAGTGGGCCTTGCGGGTGGAGAGCTCCGCCGCCTGCCGCAGTCCACTCGGTCCCATCGCCGCCAGGTAGATGCCGGCGCGGAGGGCCAGCAGACCCTGATTGGTGCAGATGTTCGATGTGGCCTTCTCGCGGCGGATGTGCTGCTCGCGGGTCTGGAGAGTCAGCACCCAGCACCGCTTGCCGCGGCGATCGGTCGTCTCGCCGACGATCCGCCCCGGCATCTTCCGGACGTACGCCTCGCGGCAGGCCATGACCCCGAGGTAGGGCCCGCCGAACGCCATCGGGTTGCCCAGCGACTGGCCCTCGGCGACCACAATGTCCGCCCCGTACTCGCCCGGTCGTCGCAGCAGGCCGAGGCTGATCGGATCCACGATCACGATCGCCAGCGCCCCGCGGGCGTGGGCCGCGGCCGCGATCGCCTCGACGTCCTCGAGCTGGCCGAGGAAGTTCGGATACTGCACGATCACCGCCGCCGTCCGGTCATCGATCTCGGCGGCGATCGTCTCGGCCGCGGCGGCACCGGCGGGCGCCGCGACCGTCACCAGCTCGGGCTCCATCTGCGCCAGGAAGGTCGAGAGCACGCGGCGATACTCGGGATGGACCGTCTCGGCCACGACGACCCGGCCGTACCGCCTCGTGATGGTGATCGCCATCAGCATGGCTTCGGCCGCAGCCGATCCCCCGTCGTAGAGGCTGGCGTTGGAGACGTCCATCCCGGTCAGCTCGGCGATCAGCGTCTGGTATTCGAACGTCGCCTGGAGGGTCCCCTGGCTCGCTTCCGGCTGGTATGGGGTATATGACGTGTAGAATTCGCCCCGGGCTGCGAGGTGATCCACCACGGCGGGGATGAAGTGGTCATAGCTGCCCCCGCCGAGGAAGCAGACCCGCCGGTCGGCCCCCACGTTGCGCCCCATCATCTGCTGGATGCGATCGGTCAGCTCGAGTTCGCTGAGGGCCGGGGGGATGTCGAGTGGGCCCCCGAGCCGATAGTCGGCCGGGATGATCTCGAAGAGCTGGTCGAGCGATTCCAGGCCGATCGCGCCCAACATCACGCGGATGTCGTCGGGCGTGTTCGCGATATACGCCATGAGGTGTCGATCCCGAGCAAATGGGAATGGCGGCCGAAGCCGATGGCTCAGTGAGCTTCCTCAGCCACCTTCTTCTCATACTGGTCATGATCCATCAGCCGCGCGACGGCGGCCGGGTCATCCACCCGCATCCGGATGAGCCAGCCCGCTCCGTAGGGGTCTTCGGACAGGAGCTGCACGTTCCCGGCCAGCTCATCGTTGACCTCGAGGACCTCGCCGTCGAGAGGAGCATAGAGGTCGCTCACGCTCTTGACGCTCTCGACCTCGCCGAAGCTCTTGCCCGCGGCGAGCCGGGCCCCGACGGCCGGCAGCTCGATCAGGGTCAGGTCGCTCAACTGCTCCACGGCGAACTGGGAGATACCGACCGTGGCGACTTCGTCCTGGAGTGAGACCCACTCGTGGGTCGGCGCGTATCGCAGGGACTTGGGATCCATCTTCGAGCTCCTCGGAATGCTGGCGAACGACTTCGACGCGGCGAACGGACCCTTCGGGACCGCCGATTTCAGCACAGGCGCGCCGGCCGCTTGTAAAACGGGAGCTTGACGACTTTGGCCGACTCGCGATGCCCGCGGACGTTGACCGAAAGCTCGGTGCCGATCGCCGCGGCGTCGGTCGAGACCAGTGCCAGGGCGATACTCTGCTCCAGGGTCGGTGAGAGGGTCCCGGAAGTGACGAGGCCGACCTCCCGCTCCCCCAGCAGCACGACGGCCCCCTGGCGGGCGATCCGCTTGCCGCCCAGGACCAGGCCGACCCGCGCCCGGCTCGGGTGCTGGGCATGGTGCCGGAGCTGGTCGCGGCCGACGAAATCGCCCTTGTCCAGCTTCACGGCCCAGCCCAGCCCCGCCGCGAACGGGTCGATCTCGTCGGTCAGCTCGTGGCCGTAGAGCGGCATGGCGGCCTCCAGGCGAAGCGTATCGCGGGCGCCCAGACCGCAGGGAACGATCCCGTAACGCCGGCCGGACTCCATGAGCGCCTGCCAGATCGCCAGGGCTGCCGACGCCGCCACGATGACCTCGAAGCCGTCCTCGCCGGTGTAGCCGGTGCGGCTGATCACCGTATCGACCCTCTCCAGCAGCCGACCCATCGTCGAATGATAGTAGCGCAGCTCCCGCAGCGGCTGATCGAACAGCGGCTGGAGTGCGTCGATGGCCCGCGGGCCCTGGACGGCGATCATGGCCGTGTCCAGCGTCCGATCGAGCAATGACGCTTGGGCGATGTCCTGATTCAATCGGAAATGCTTCGCCACCCGGCCGCGGTTCGCGGCGTTGCAGACAACGAGGTACGCGAACGTCTGGCGATAGACGAGGATATCGTCGATCACCCCGCCCCGTTCGTTGGTCACCAGGCTATACTGGATCTGGCCCTCGGCGAGCCGAGAGACCTGATTGGTCGTCAGACTCTCCAGCCACACCGGGGCGCCCGGTCCCTCGAAGGTCAGGCGGCCCATGTGGCTGATGTCGAATAGTCCCACGCCCCGGCGAACCGCCAGGTGTTCCTCGACGATCGACCGATACTGTACGGGCATCGACCATCCGCCGAACTCCACCAGTCGGCCGCCGTAGGATTGATGCCACGCGTGCAGTGGTGTCAGGAGGAGTTGGTCGCTCGGTTCCACAAGAAGTCTCGGCGCGGGGGGTCCTGGAACGGGATGACATCGCCGTGCGCGAAGCCGGGGTGATTTTATAGACCCCCGACCGAATTGGAAAGTCCGGCGTCGTCATGAGGCGATCGGCGATGCCGGAAGTGAGCGACGCCGCGACCGGCGAGCGCGGGGGAGAAGGACTTCGAGAACAACATGGCTGAGTCGGGACATCATCGGTCGAGTGATTCGGAGCATGTGCGAGAAATCTACGCGCGACGGCTGGCGGAACGGACGAGCGAACGGGACCTGTGGTCTTTTCGAGACCGGCGACTGGCGGACATCCGGCTCGCGGCATTCATCGCGGTCGTTGTCGGCGCGGTCTGGTTGTATCATGGCGGTTCGGCGGCGGCGGTCTGGTTGGCCGTCTTCGGCGCGGTTTTCGTGGGGCTCGTCGCGGCTCACGAGCCGGTGCGGCGGCGGGCGGAGCGGGCGCGTCGAGCGGCGGAGTTCTACGCCAGGGGGCTGGCTCGCGTCGAGGGGCGATGGGCGGGGACGGGTGTCGCGGGCCTCGAGTTCCTGGACCTCGAACACCCCTATGCCGCCGACCTGGACCTGTTCGGCCCAGGTTCGATGTTCGAGCGGCTCTGCACGGCCCGGACGAAGGCGGGCGAGGCGATCCTGGCCTCCTGGCTTCTGACGCCGGCCGATGCCGCGACCGTCGCCGAGCGGCACGAGGCCATCGATGAGCTGCGGCCCCGGCTGGATCTGCGCGAGGACCTGGAACTCCTGGGCGCCGAGGTCCGGGCGGGGATCGATCCGGATGCCCTGGCGACCTGGTGCGCGGCTCCTCGCGTCTTGACGGGATGGGTGCTGCCGACGGCGGCCCTCGTGCTCGGTGTCGCCGGCACCGCGACCCTGATCGGCTGGCTGTTCTTCGGCACGGGGTTGCTCCCCTTGCTGATCGTCGCGGCGATCGACCTGGCGTTCAACGCGGCGGTCTCTCGCCGGGTTCGTACGGTCCTCGCCGACGTGGACCGGCGAACGCACGACCTGCTGCTGCTCTCGGAGCTGCTGCGGCGACTGGAGCGCGAGCCGTTCGAGTCGCCGATCTTGCGGCGACTCCGCGCGGCCATGGAGGCGGAGGGGACGCTCGCCTCGTCGCGGATCCGGCGGCTGGCCCGCCTCCTCCAACTGTTGGACCAGCGGCGGAACCAATTGTTCGCCCCGATCGCCGCCCTGTGGCACTGGACCACGCTCCTCGCGATCCGGATCGACGCCTGGCGGGGACAGGCCGGTCCCGAGGTCGCGCGTTGGATGCGAGCCGTCGGCGAGTTCGAGGCCCTCTGCGCGCTCGGGGCCTACGCCGCGGAGAACCCCGACGACCCCTTCCCCGAAGTGATGCCCGGCCCGGCCCTCTACGAGGCCGAATCGATCGGCCATCCCCTGATCGCGCCAGACGCCTGCGTCCGCAACGACATGGCGCTCGGTTCGCCGACCCAGGTCCTGATCGTCAGCGGCTCGAACATGTCGGGGAAGAGTACCTTGCTCCGGACCGTGGGCATCAACGCCGTGCTTGCTCTGGCCGGTGCGCCCGTGCGGGCCCGTCGGCTCCGACTATCGCCCCTGACCGTCGGCGCGACGCTCCGGATCCAGGACTCACTTCAGGCCGGCCGCTCGCGCTTCTACGCCGAAATCACCCGAGTCCGGCAGATCGTCGCCCTTTCGCGGGGCCCGGTGCCGCTCCTCTTCCTATTCGACGAGCTGTTCCACGGGACCAACTCGCACGACCGCACCGTCGGCGCGGAGGCGGTCATCCGCGGCCTGATCGACGCCGGCGCGATCGGGCTGGTCACCACTCACGACCTGTCGCTGGCCCGGATCGCCGACACGCTGGCGCCGCGGGCCGTCAACGTCCATTTCGAGGACCAGCTCGTGGATGGGCAGATGCACTTCGACTACCGGATGCATCCCGGAGTCGTCCGGCATAGCAACGCCCTGGCCCTCATGCGAGCGATCGGGCTGGACGTCTGAGCCCGGCCTTCCCTCACAACTTGAGCTGGCCAAGCGGCCCGGTGCTGTCCCCGTGCCGATCGACCTTCACCCCCATCCGGTCGAGCATCGAGAGATAGAGGTTGTTGAGCGGCACCGAGTCGTACTGGACGTGCCGGCCGGTCGTCACCGTCCCGCCGCCCTTGCCGGCCAGCAGGATCGGCAGGTCGTCGTGGTTGTGTCGGTCGCCATCGCTGATCCCGCTGCCGTACACGATCATGACGTGGTCCAGGAGGGTCCCGTCACCTTCCTTCATCGACTTGAGCCGGCCGAGCAGGTAGGCGAACTGCTCGACATGGAAGCGGTTGATCGCCTTGATCTTCTCCTGCTTCGCGGCGTCGTTGCCGTGGTGTGAGAGGTCATGGTGACCGTCGGGGACCTTGAGGAACGGATAGGCCCGGTTGCTCGCCTCGTTGGCGAACATGAAGGTGCCGATCCTCGTGACGTCGGCCTGGAAGGCGAGGGCCAGCAGGTCGAGCATGAGGCGGATATGCTCGCCCAGGTCGGCCGGGATGCCGCTCGGCCGGGCCAGGTCGGGGAGGAGCCGGGTCCCGGCGTCCTGCGCGGGCTTGTTCGATCCGCCGCTCGATCTCGCGGACCGAGTTGAGGTATTCGTCGATCTTGCGCCGATCGGTCGCTCCCAGTTGATCCTGGAGTTGACGCGCGTCCTCCCGGACGAAATCGAGGATGCTCCGCTGTCGACGCTCCCGCCGCGCCCGTTCCGCGGGCGACGCGTCGCGTGGAACGCCGCCGAAGAGGCGGTCGAAGAGCAGGCGGGGGTCGATCTCCTTGGCCATCGGCATGTTCGCCGACTTCCACGAGATATTCGACGAATAGGCGCAACTATATCCCGCGTCGCAACTACCGCCCTGGGCCGAGGGATCGATCCCCAGCTCGAGTGAGGACAGGCGCGTGCAGCGGCCGATCTGGGCGGCCGCGACCTGGTCGATCGACACCCCCGCCCGGATGTTGGCGCCGTCGGTCTTGAGCGGGTGGACGCCGGTCAGGAAGCAGGCCAGCGAGCGGGCGTGATCGCCCCCCTCATCGCCCATCGGCCCCGCGTTCTGCTGCGCCAGGCCGCTGAGGACGAGCAGGTCGTCGCGAAACGGCTCGAGCGGTCGGAGCGTCGGCGGCAGGCCGAAGCTCGGACCGGTTTCCCTGGGTGTCCAATCGGCCATGTGGATGCCGTTGGGCACGTAGAGGAACGCGATCCGCTTGGGGATCTCCGCTCCGCCGCGGGAGCCGCCCGCCCGGGCCATGGCGGGGCTCATCGCCTCCAGCCAGGGCAAGGCCAGGGTCGCGCCAATGCCGCGCAAGACCGTCCGACGCGAGATCCCAACCGACCGCTTCTTCACGATGTCTGCTCCTGTCTCCGCCCCATGGTCAATACTGTCGCTTGAGGAACGGATCGCTCGAGACAATCCCCTGCACCAGCGCCGAGAACCGGTATTCGTGCGACTCCAGATCCTTGACGATCCGATCGATGGCGCATCGATCCGATTCGTCCAGCCCGCGCCCGAGCGAATAGGTGAGCATCTTCTCGGTCAAGCAGCGGGCGAACTCGCGCGACCGGGCTTTGAGGATGCCCTTGAGCTCCGCCGGACCGCGGAAGGACTCGCCCGACGGCAGGGTGCCGGAGGCGTTGACCGGTAGGCCGGCGTCCTTCTCGCGCCATGCGCCGACTCCATCGTAATTCTCCAGACCGAAGCCGAGTGGATCCAAGCGGTTATGACAGACGGCACAGCTCGCCTGGCGCGGTGCCGCTCCATCCGCTGGCGCATCGTGATCGCCGCCTCCGCCGCCCGCGATTCCTTGAGCGGCGTGACGTCCGGAGGAGCAGGTGGGGGTGGTGCGCCGAGGATTTGCTCGAGCACCCATCGGCCCCTCTTGACCGGCGACGTCCGATTCGGGTTCGACGTCACCGTCAAGACGCTGGCGTGGGTCAGGATACCGCCCCGCTGCGGGCCGTTGAGGCGAACCCGGCGGAATTCCGGTCCCGTCACGCCCTCGATCCCATAGTGACGCGCCAGACGCTCGTTCAGATACGTGAAATCGGCGTCGATGAGATCGAGGATGCTCCGGTCCTCGCGGATGACCTCGGCCAGGAACAGCTCGGTCTCGCGGAACATCGCCTCGCGAAGCGCCTCGTCGAAGCCGGGGAACCGGTCGCGATCGGGGGTGAAGCCCTTCAGGTTGCGGATCTGGAGCCATTGCGCGGCGAAATTGTCCACCAGGGCCCGGCCCTTGGGATCGACGAGCATGCGCCGGACCTGGGCGGAGAGGACCTCGGGCGATCGGAGTCTTCCCTCGCGGGCGAGGGCGAAGAGTTCCTCGTCCGGCATCGAGCTCCAGATAAAATAGGAAAGACGCGAGGCGATCTCGTAGACGCCGATGGGCTCGGCGCGTTCCCGGCCCGGCCCGGCTGGAGCGCTCGATCGCGGCCGGCTGTCCAGCTCCACCCGGAACAGGAAATGGGGCGAGACCAGCACCGCCTGGACGGCGATCTGGATGGCACGTTCGAAGCTCTCGCCTTCCCCTAGCGCGATATGGACGAGCCCCGTGAGTCTCTCGAGCTCCGGCGGCGCGACCGGCCGACGGTAGGCGTAGGTGGCGAATCGCTCGAGGATGACGCGGGCCACATCGGGATAATCGCCCGGCGAGGTCGGTTCGCGGAAGATGATCCTCCGGTGGGAATCGGGCTTCACCTGGCCCGGAGACGTCGGCCCGACCACGATGACCCGCGCGGCCATCCTCTCGGCCGCGACCAGGTAACGCTCCATGAGCAGGGGCGGCAGGCTGAGGACATCCCCCACGTTGTCGAACCCGTAGCCGACGTCGTCGGACGGGAATTCGTCCCCGGGCCGTTCATCCACCCCGAAGAGGTCCCGGATGGTATTGTTGTATTCCGACCGATTGAGTCGGCGGATCGTCACCCGTCCCGGGTTCGGCGGCTTCGTACAATCGTCGCGGTCGAGCGCCGCCTTGATCGAGGCGATCACGCGGTCCACCTCGCCGCGCGAGGGCTGGGCGCTGTCCTCGGGCGGCATGAGCTGGCCCTCGATGTATTCGCGGATCCGCATCCAGGTGCGGCGGCGCGACCGGACCGTGTTCTCATCCCGGAGCGCCTCCAGGTTCAGACCGGCCTTCGGCTTCTCCGGACCATGGCAGCTCGCGCAGTGCTTGGCCAGGAACGGCAGCACGGTCCGATGGAAATCGCCGGGATCCTTCGCAACCGCCTGCGCCCGGTCGTCTTCCCCCAGTGCCTCCGCGATGAATCCTCGCGCGGCACCCGGCCACAGGCCGGCCCAGCCCAGAGCAACTAGCAGGAATCGAACGCGACGACGCATCCTTGCCTCGCTGTGAGATTCCGGTGTCCGATCAGAGGCGGCTGATTTTAATGAGAAACGCAATCGACATCGACCCCAGATACAGCCCCGAGGATTCGAAAGCGGAACCTCGCTCCGTAAAGTTTTGTTCTGAGAATCGCCGCTAAGGCGGTGTCCTCAGATTGCGCGTCCGCACGTCTCATTCCTTATTACGTCGGAGGCGCAACTTTCGTCGGGCGCAGGTGTCTCGTCAACTGCCTATGGTGGCCATTGCCCACCACGTCAGGGGCATTTCCGGTGGGCGCCGCCACCTGACTTCAGATCCCCGTGCAATTCTCGGTCCGGAGTCGCTCCCGGTGGGCGCGGCCCACCTTGGCCATCAACCACGGGCAACGCGCAAAACACGCAGTACCCCGGTGCAAAGGCGGGGTCTGGAAGACCTTCGAGAGGCTCGCCCCTCCCGAATTCCGATCCCCATCTCCGGGGGACGCATTCAGAATCTGAACTCACCACCCGCCAATTCTTCCTCCCACTCATCCATGAGTGGCCAATCCACGGCGCAGGTTCCGAAGTCCGACATGTGGGAGTACGATCGGAGCCGGGCGATCGTGCGGTCGAGCAGGCCGTTGTCCTTGCGGAAGATCGGTCCGTGTGATGGGAGGAGGAACTCGACGTCAGACTGGCGGATCCGCGTCAGGCTGGCGATGAAGTCAACGAGGCTGGAACCATGGTGGGCGTCGATGACTCCGACGCAACCATCCCGGAAGATGTTGTCGCCCGAGAATAGCAGGTTGCCCAGCCGCAGGGAGAGCTGGCCGGCCGTATGTCCTGGCGTGCTCCAGACTTCCAGCTCCGTGTCGCCGACTTGCACGCGGTCTCCCTCGTCGATGGTTCGATCCACCTTGCACCGCGGCATGGGTATGTGAATGCCCTGCGCGTCGATGCGGGCATAAGTCAGGACCTCGTCGCCTTCCTCGATGGCCGGCAGGGATCGGGGGTGGGCGGCCACCTCGCAGCGGAGGATTTCGCGGGCGCGGGTGAGACCCTGGGTATGATCGACGTCGGCGTGGGTGGCGATGATCAGCTTGCACGCCGAGAGGCTGAAATCCATCTGCCGGATCAGCTCCAGCACGTCGGGCAGCTCGTCGAGGAAGCCCACATCGATGAGGGCGAACTCGGAGCCGCCGTCGATGAGGTAGATGTTGACCCCCATCCGGCGCCCGGACTGGTAGTTCATCTCCAGCACGCCAGGAAAGACATAACGCCGCTGGATCATTCGGAGATCGGCCTCTCGATGGGGTTCTTGGCCGGGGGATCCGGTCGCTCGATCGCTCGATATTCTACGCTGGCGGCCCAGGACGCTCAACGGAAGAACGTGATCGTGGGCGTCTCGGGAACGGAACTCCGCCGGCGGGCGTCCAACGAAGAGAGACGAAGTTCCGCGGATCGATCTCCCTGGTGAATCCATGCCGTCCCGAACGGCCTCGCCCGGGAAATTGATGTCGCCGAGCGAGCCGGCCGCGGACGACCGGCCGTGAGCCCGGGGATCGAGCGAACCGCGCCCGGCGACTTGACACATCGATCGGGGCGGGTTACCTTGGACTGTTGTTTTGATGGAAGTGTAGAGATTATCGTAAGATGAGTCCATTGCTCATCCGTTCGGGCCCTCGGTCACTTCGGCCTCGGGCGACCCGAGTCGAGACCGTGCTGGATCGAAGCGTTCTCCGGCACTCTCGGGCGAAGGTCAGTTACGAAGGCCCTTCGGCCCCCTTCTCGACGGCTGTCCTTCCGGTAGTACCGTGGTCATCGTTCGGGTCGATCTGAGTCCCGGGATGCTCGACCCGTTTCGCGGGGCGGACTTCCGGGCTTCGATGGATCGGGGCGCGGGCGGCCGAAGAGGTCCGCCGGACGTTCGGGCGAAGGCGATACGACGTGACCTGAAAGGCTATGCAAGGATGCCTTCCGGGTAGCGATCTCGAAATGGATGGAATCCTGTATGATCCAGACGGAGCGGATTCCGAAATCCGGAATTCGGAATCCCCAAACGGCGTCTCTGCCGGCCTCTGGCGATCTGGCGCCCCGACGACTGACGTTCTGAGGATGTTCATCGCGTTTCTGACGAGGTTCGCCGACATGGCTCACGTTCTTTCCTGGAGGCGATGGGGATCCCGCTGGTCGTGGACCGGGCTTTTGTGCGGCCTGGCCAGCTTGCTCTTCTTCATCGATTCGTCCCCGGCGCTGGGGCAGCCGCCGGCGACGAAGGCGCAACGACCCGCGAAGGCCGACCAGGATACCGGCAAGGCCAAGGCCGCCCCGGCCGACGAGGCCGTACAAGAGGCCCCGGCGCCGGACGTCGACGGCGCGCCGGTCGCCGACCCGTCCAAGACGCGTCGCGTCGCGCCGATCGAGGTCTTCAAGGATGACAGCGTCGAGGCGATCCTCGACATCGCCAAGCTCACCGCGCCGCCGGGCGGTCCGGTCCCGCCCCTCGACCCGACCGACATCCTCCGGGTCAAGGAGATGGCCGAGAACCCCAACATCCCGCCGGATAGCGCCTTGATCGACAGGGTAGTCAGGGGACTCGCCGCTCAACTGACCGATCGCAAGAGTATCCAGTCGCTCCTCGAAGAGCCCGACGACAACCAGCCAGAGGAGAAGGGGGCGGCGGCGAAGAAGAAGGCGGCCCCGTCCGCCAAAGGCGATGCCGGCCGGGCCATTCAACTCGCCACCAGCAACCTGCTCGACCCCATCTTCAAGGCCCAGGGCACGAAGAACGATGGGTTCCTCCGGGCGTACCGGCGCAGCCTCCAGACCTATCTGCCGCCCTTGTTGAAGAACCACCTGGTGCCCCGGGTGCAGGCGATGATCGTCCTCGGCGAAGCCGCCAACCCGGCGCCGGAAGGGCTCAAGCTCTTCCAGAACGAGATCGCCAGCAAGTCGCAGGTGCTCTGGGTGAAGCTCTGGGCCCTCGAGGGGATCTGCAACATCAAGAAAGGCGGGGGCCGATTCCCGGCCGACGAAGAGGGCCGGGTCGGCCTGACCATCGCCGCGTTCCTGAAGCAGAATGAGTTGCCGTGGCCGATCCAGATGCGCGGGGTCCAGGCGCTGGGATGGTTGCGGCAAGCCGCCCTCCCCACGGAACGCGATAAGCCGCACATGGCCAACGCGGCGATGTCCTTCCTGGCCGACGCGGAAGCCAAGCTCGAAGTGCGGGCGGAAGCGGCCCGCGCCCTCGGGTTGATGCAGACCGCCAACATACCGCGGTACAACTACAAGCTGGTCGCCGCCGCGGCCGGTTCGCTCATCGCCGACCTGGCCATCGAGATCAACAACCAGTACTCGGACAACCCGCCCCGGGCGGAGAACCCCACCAAGGCGACCTATCTCGCCGCCCTCCTGGTCGGTCCCGCGTATCAGTGTTTCGAGGGCGTGGAGGGACAGAGCAATTCCGGACTCCTGCGCACGGCATCGGCCGACTCGGAATCCCTCAAGTACGCCCAGAAGGTCTTCAGCCTGATCAAGCCGATCGCGCAGGCGGCGATCGATCTGCGGGCGCGCCGTCGAAGGAATTCAAGAAAGGGAAGCAGGACCTGGCCAGTAACGTGGCGGCCTTGAGATCCTTCGTCAACGAGAATCCCCCGGCCAGCCGCCGTCTCGTGCCCGGAGGGCCGGAATTCGGGCCGAACGGACAGGCGGCCGGGGCCCGGGTCCAGCCTCCGCCGCAACCCGTGGCGCAGACTCGTCGTGGAAGATAGCCATCCTGCGGACAGGCCGGCCGCCGTTGTGCTCGCGGTGCCGGAGATCCGCGACTATCACGCCATCAACGGTGAGCTCGTCCGCCTGCTCGACGCCGGCCATCGAGTGATCCGCCTTTCGGGTGTCCGGGGGCATCGGCTACTGGCCGCGGGACTGGCCGGGCCGTGGCCGGCCGTCATCCAGATCGACGGCCATGCCGGGCCCGAGCTGGCGGCCGGCCTGGACGCGCCCGAGCTCACCGTCGTCTGCCGCGGCGGGGCCGATGACGGCGCCGCCAGTCGAATGCGGGCGGGACGGGTCCTGGTGCTCGGCGACGTGGGGGTCGCCTTCGGCTACGCCCAGGACGGCGGCCTCGCGGTGGTGTGCGGCGACGCCGGGGCCCGGGCGGGCCTCGGCCAGTCCGGTGGGGACCTCGTCCTCCTCGGCTCGGCCGGCCCGATGGCCGGAGAACGACAATCCGGCGGCCGCCTCTTCGTCTTCGCCGATCGGATCGGGCCGCAGGTCGGGCGAGCGAGACGTGGAGGACGATTGCTCCGGGTCGTCCCGGACGGATCCGATTCCGAGGGCGGGAATCCGCCGACCGGCCGCGCCGAACTGATCCGAGTGCTTGAGCCTCTCGGCCCGTGCCTCCGCACGGAGCCTGGATCGCCGGCTGGCCGGCTTCTCATGTCCTCACCGACTCCCACGAACACGAGTTCCCCGCCATGAAGCCGACTCGCTCAACGAACCTTGCAATCGGTATGGTCCTGCTCGTGGGTGCGGCTTTGCTCTCGGCGGGATGCGCCGAGGAGCTCGGCCCGGTCCAGATGCCGGTGGCGCGCGTGCGAGGCGTCGTCAGGGAGGGCGACCGGCCCCTCTCCGGAGGTTGGATCGAGTTCGTACCGGTGGAGGGCACCATCGGAAACCTCCGTTCGGCGGCGCCTGCGGCCCGATGGTACGTTCGACGCCGACGGCGTGGCGGTCGGCCAGAACCTGATCCGCCTGGTCAACGCCCCGATCGAGTCCCCCATCTACCGCCAGCTCTTCACCCCAACCTATTCGCAGATACGCCGCGTGATCCCGGCGCATCCTTCCGCGCCCTGAACATCAATCTCGTCGAGGAAGCCGTCCGCTACGAGCAGACCCGCGGCCAGCGAATGGTCATTGCGCCGCCGGCCGCGGGAGAGGGTCCCTGAGGACGCGCGAAGCGGGGACAATCTCCCGGGCCGCGTCGATAGAGACTCCGATCCTCGAGACCAGACATCAGAGGGTGTACGAGAAGGCCGCCGGATCGGCGTAGGGTGGGTCGAGCCTCGATTCCTCGAGGCGAGGCCCACCGGATCCGCCGAAGAGACCGGTGGGCCTCGCGCCGCTCCGCGGCGTTCGACCCACCCTACGGCCCCTTCTCGTATACCCTCTTCAGACTCCGTGCCGCCGATGGGTCGTGGATCCGGTCGCCACGGCGAGATCCGTGACAATCGAGCCATCGAGCGGATCGTCGGTCAGGGCCGCGATGGCCTGGTCGATTGCCACCGCCGCGGTCGCCGCCGACCGGCCTGCGACCGGTCGGACGACCTGGCTCAGGACGGCCTGGCTCGTCTTGAAGTCGCTGCTCCCATCGTAGATCGCACGGATGCGGTGCGTTCCGGTTCGGAGGCTCGACGTCGAGAGGCTGGCCGTCCCCGAATTGAGCGGGACCGTGGCCAGGACGGTCAGTCCGTCATAAAACGTCACCTCTCCGGTGGGCGTCCCGGCCCCCGGTGCGGCGGCAGCGACCGTGGCCGTGAAGGTCACCGTCTGCCCGCGGACCGACGGATTGGCCGAAGAGACGAGCGTCGTTGTTGTCGCGCCGATGACGCTGACATCGGCGGCGAACTCGGAGGTGTCGCCGGTGGGATCGGTCGCGGTCGCGGAGATGGACTGACCGGGCGCCACGACACCGGGCGTATGGATCGAGAAGGTCGCGGTACCCGCCGAATTCGTTGTGACGTTCGCGAAGGTGAGGAACGTCTCCCCCTGGCCGTAACCGGACGGATCGGCGGACGGGTTGCTGAAGAACACGACGCGGTAAGTGGTGTCCGGCGACCCCGACAACGTGCCGGCGATGACCGTCGTTCCGCGGGTCGTGAGCGCGGAGGTCAGGACGGGGAAGTCCTGGTAGAGGTTCGGCCCGGAATGGCCGCTGGAATCGTTGAGGGTCACGCCGTTATCGCCCAGGTCGATCCCGAGTTTCGCGTTCCCGTAGATCACGTTTTGCAGGATGGCGTCGCCGGTACTGCCGTCCGTCACGCCCACGCCGACGGTCACGCCGTTGCCTCCGTTGAAGGCGATGACATTCCCGGCGCCGACGGCGGTGCCTCCCACCGTGTTGATCGAGGCGTTCTGCTGGAAATGAACGCCGTCGAGCAAGTTGCCCAGCGGTTTCGTACCCGTCACGTCCGTGCCGATGAGGTTCCCCGCCACGAGATTGCCCGTCACGCTCCCGTCGATCCCGTAGAGGTCAATACCCGATCCGAACCCGGTTCCGGGTACCAGCGCGGCGGGATTCCCGTTTCCCGAGATCAGGTTCCCGGTTCCGGGGACCGTCCCGCCAACCGTGTTGTCGTCCGCTCCGGCCTCGACGGCGACTCCGCTGCTGAAGTTGCCGACGGCTCGCGTCCCGGTCGGGTCCGTTCCGATGAAGTTCCCCTCCAGGACGTTGCCCGACGTCCCCGCTCCATAGAACTCCACGCCGGGGTCGGACACTCCGCTCAAGAACCCATTGCCGGAGATGACATTGCGGGCCGCGGCCGAGGTCCCGCCGATCGTGTTGTCCGAGGCGCCCTCGGTTACCAGGACGCCCATGTACACATTCCCCATCCCCTCGGCTCCGTTGCCGTCGGTGCCGATCAGGTTGCCCTGCACGAGGTTGTCGCCCGAGCCCGCGCCGTCGATGTCGATACCGGCGAGGCCGTTGGCACAAATGAGGTTGACCGAGGACGGATCGGTGCCGCCGATGACGTTCAACGACGAAATCTGCTCCAGATACACTCCGAACTCGAGATTGCCGAGTGTCGCCCCGCCGAGTCCGACGCCGATGGAGTTGCCCGCGACCGTATTGGCCGTGGCCTCGATCAGGTGGACCCCCGAGCCGCCGTTGCCGGCGATGATGTTTCGCGAATCGACCGTCGTCCCGCCCCCGACCGTGTTCGAAATGAGTGTTGACGAGCCGGACGCCGTCGGACCCGTTGGGAATCGCGACGTTGCCGGTGAGGTCGGTGCCGATCAAGTCCCCCTGGATCACGTTGCGATTGGTCGCGAAGTCCGAGATGAAGACCCCGGCGCCGACGTTGCCAGAGATCAGGTTCTCGGTGTGCTGCACGGAACCGCCGATCGTATTGCCGTCGGCGCCACCGAAGACGTCAACGCCGTCCGAGGCGTTGGACAACGGCGATTCGCCGTCGGCTGCCAGGCCGATGAAGTTGTGCTGGACGACATTGTCGTCGGTGGTGTCGCCCGAGATCGCGACGCCCGGGAAGGAGCCGTTCGAGCCGTCGAAGCCGTTCCCGGAGATGAAGTTCCCTCCGCCTTCGTCGGTTGTCCCGATGAGGTTCCCCGAGGCGCCCCCGGTGATCGTCACGCCGCCCTCGAGGTTGCCGACCGCCACGGTTCCGGTCAGGTCGGTCCCGATGAAGTTTCGCGCCACGACGTTGCCGGTCGTGCCCGCGTCAGAGATCGCCACTCCGCTCTGGACGTTGCCGGAGATCACGTTCTCGGCGCCAGGCGTGGGCAGTCCGATGAAGTTCGCGGACGCGCCTCCGCCGATCGCGACGCCGTCGGCGCCGTTCCCGAGGGGGAGCTTGCCGCTGATGTCGGTGCCGATGCGGTTGCCCTCCACGATGTTGCCGGACGTGCCGGCCTGCTCGATCGCGACGCCGTCAACCAGGTTGGCGGAGATGACGTTGAGGCCCGCGTTGGAGGTGTCGCCGACGACGTTGTCGCTCGCGCCGCCAAGGATGTCAACGCCGTCGAGCGCGTTGCCCAGCGGCCGAGTGCCGGTGACGTCGGTACCGATGAAGTTCCGCTCCACCACGTTCCCCGAGGTCCCGGAGCTGCCGATCTGGACGCCGTCGCCGCCGTTGGCCGAGATCACGTTCTCGTCGCCCGGCTGCGTCCCGCCGACGAGGTTGCCGGTGGCCCCGGCCCAGATGATGATCCCGCCGGCGGCGTTCCCCAGCGGTCGCGTGCCGGTGGAATCCGTGCCGATCAGGTTGCCCTGGATCGCGTTCCCCGAGGCGCCATAACTCACGTCGATTCCCTTGTCGCCGTTGGCCGAGATGACGTTGCCGTCGCCGGGATTCGGCCCGCCGACGATGTTGTTCGAGGCGCTGCCGGTGATGCCGACTCCGTCCCACAGATTGCCCAGCGGCGCCTGTCCGGTGGCATCGGTGCCGATGAGGTTGCCTTGGACGACGTTGTCCGAGGTGCCGGCGTCCGAGATCCCGACGCCCGCATATCCGGACGTCGCGTTGTTGCCCGAGATGACGTTCCCGGCACCGGCGGCCGGCCCGCCGATCGTGTTGCCGGTCGAGCCACCCCAGATCCCCACGCCGTCGAGACGGTTGCCCAGCGCCTTGAGCCCGGTCTCATCGGTCCCGATCCGGTTCCCCTCGACGAGATTGCCGGATGAGCCGATGATCGCGACACCTTCCCACGTGTTGTCCGCGATCGTGTTCCCCGCGCCGAAGGCTGTCCCGCCCACCACGTTGCCCGACGCTCCTCCGTAGAGATCGACCCCCCTGTTGCCGTTGCCGAGCCCGAAGGTGCCACTGTTGTCGGTGCCGACGAGGTTGCCCTGCACGACGTTGCCCGACGTGCCGGCCCCGTCAACAGTCACGCCGTCGCCGCCGTTCGCCGATACCACGTTGCCTTCGCCTTGGCCGGGCCCACCGATCGTGTTATCGGAGGCCCCGTTCGAAATCGAGACGCCGGAACCCGAGTTCCCCAGCGGCGCCTGTCCGGTGGCGTCGGTGCCGACGAGGTTGCCCTGCACGACGTTGCCCGACGTGCCGGCGTCGGAAATCGCGATGCCCCCGCCGTAATTGGTCCCGTTGCCGGAGATGAGGTTGCCGGCGCCCGCCGTCGAGCCGCCGACCGTGTTGCCCGTCGAGCTGCCCCAGATCCCGACGCCGTTCAGGTGGTTGCCGATGGCCTTCAGTCCGGTGAGATCGGTGCCGATCCGGTTTCCCTCGACGAGATTGTCCGATGAGCCGATGATCGCGACGCCTTCCCACGTATTGTCCGCGATCGAGTTCCCCGCGCCCGGGTGCGTCCCACCGATCAGGTCTTCCGACGCGCCGTAGATGCCGATCCCCCGATTGCCGTTTCCGAGGGGCAGCGTGCCGCTGGCGTCCGTGCCGATCTTGTTGGCCTGGACAACATCGTTCGTCGAGCTCGAGCCGCCGATCGAGATCCCGTCGCCCGCGTTGCCCGAGATGAGGTTGCCCGCTCCCTGCACCGTCCCGCCGATCGTGTTGCCGGGTGAGTTGGAGATGGAGACTCCCGACGCGGCGTTCGCATCCGCGCCGGTCCCTCCGTAGTCGGTACCGATCAGGTTGTCCTGGACGAGATTTCCCGAGGCTCCCCCCCAGATGTTCACGCCGTCCTGGCCGTTTCCGGCCAGCCAGTTGCCGCCGTCATAGAAGCTCAGGGGATTCTCCAGCGGGGCACCGATCGCGTTGTCATTGCCGGTGACGCTCACTCCATCGCCGCCGTTGGCGGTGATCTCGTTCCGACTCAGGATCGCGTTGTCACCCATGACGTCAACCCCGTCGCCGGCGTTGCCCGTGAAGGTATCCCCCGTCAAAGCATCGTCGTTGCCAGTCAGCCAGACGGCCGCCCCGCCGAAATTCTCGATGGTCATCGGGCCCAGGATGCCGTCGTTGTTGCCCGCGAGATCCAGCACGTACGGGCCGGAGCCCCCCGTGCCGTCCAGGACGACACCGCCTTCGATGTAGACATAGTCCCGGGTGACGCGCGGCTCGGGCCCGAGAACGTGGATCGGTCCGTTGTTGGGGGGGATCATCTTGAAGGTGATCACATCCGGCCCGTTGCTCAAGGGGTCAACGTCAGCTTGCCCGATCGCCCAACGCAAGCTACCGGGACTCCCGTCGTCGAAGTTGTTGGTCACGATGAACGTTGTCAGAAGGACGTAGGACTCGAGCGTCTCGAGGCGCGGTCGCAACCGGCGCCGGTTCGAACGGCCCCGAATCGCGTTGAAATGATCCCAGGCCGAGAAAAACCGCCGACGTGGCTTGTTCATGGCTTTCACCCTTTCCTGGCCATTCGTGTGGGGAATCCCTGTAGGCGTCTGAATGCACGGCGGGCGCGGAGCGAACCGCCGTGGTCGGGAAGACCACCGAAGACGGTCGTTCTCACGCCCTTCGATCGGATGGCCGCGGCTTCGCTGGAAATGGCGGCCGATCCGCCGCAAAGAGTACCGGGCGGGACTGAGGTTCTTACACGAGATGTCCGATCTGGTGGGGCGGAGACGAGGGACCGAAGGCAAGTCGCGGCTCGGCGGAGGGAATCGAACGCTCAACGAGGCGACTTCGGCTTCGCTTCCGATCGGAGCCGTGCAGCCGATCGCCTGTCCTCTTCGGCCCCCTTGGAATCCTTGCGCCGGGCACGGAGGTCGGCCCTGACCTCGTAGACCGCGGCTTGTCGCGGGTCGAGCCGCAGCGATTCATCGAGGTCCGCCAGCGCGTTGTCCCACCGCTCCAGGGCCTGGAAGATCCAGGAGCGATCGTTGAAGAGCGACGTATCACGCCGCTGGAGATCGATCGCCCGGGTGTAGTCGGCCAGGGCGAGCTCATGTTTTCGCATGTTCCAATAGTTCCAGCCGCGGTAAGCATAACCGAGATGATAATTCGGCCGGAGCTTGATGCAAGTCGTGGCGTCTTCCACCGCTCGATCCCAGTCCTTCAGTTCGCGGTAGGTCCCCTGGCGCTCGACGTACGACCAGAAATTGGAGGGGTCGAGATTCACGGCCTCCATGTTCAACGCCAGCGCTCGCTTGAGGTCCTTTCGTTCCCTCTCGATCATCGCCAGGTTGTTGAGGAACCCGATCCGGCTCGCCGGGTCATTCGGCTGGAGCTTCTGCACCTGCTCCAGGTCGGCGATCGCCTCGGCCCATTTCCGTCGCAGGCGCTGGGTGATCGCGCTGGATGAGGCTGGAGGGGTCGTCGGGATATAGGCGCACCGCTTCGTCGGCAAATCGTCGCGAGTTCTCCAGGTCCCCCTTGTCGCGGTACGCGATCACTTTATTGAACAGCGCCCAATGGTGGTTGGGGTTGAGGTCGCGCGCCTTGTCGAAATCGGCGATGGCCGCATTCCAGTCCTTGGCAGCCGAGTACGCCACGCCCCGTTCGACGTAATTCGACGCGACTCCGGGTTCAAGCCTGATCGCCTGACTCGCGTAAGCGATGGCGCGTCCGAGATTCCCCTGCAGCCTGTAAGCCTGCGCCAGGTGCTGCATCGCGATGGAGTCCTTGGGATCGATCTTGAGCGCCTGATCGAAATCGGCGATGGCCCGATCCAGCTCGTCGAGACTGATGTAGGTGACGCCTCGCTCGGAGACGAGGTGCGCGATCTTCGGGGCGATTCGGATCGCGGCATCGTGATCGGGCAAGGACTCCCTGGGTCTGCCCCGCGCCCGGTTCGTCCAGGCTCGGGATTGGTAAAGCCAGGCGCCGTTGGGGTCGAGCTTGATCGCCTGGTCGAAATCTTCGATGGCCTGGTCCCATTGTCTGAGTCCAATGTGGGTCCAGCCGCGATCGTAATAGTGGACGGCATTCCGCGGTTCGAGCCGGATCGCCTCCGTCCAATCCGGGAGGGCGCGAGCGAACTCATTCTTGGCGTGCCAGGCCTTGGCTCGGCTGACGAAGCTCCAGAGGTCATTCGGTCAACGTCGGAGGACCTCGCTGTAATCGGCGATCGCCTCGTCCCAGTGCCTCAGTGTCGCATGGGCCGCAGCCCGGTTGGCGAAGCCCCAAGGGTCTTCAGGACGTAGCCGGATGGACTCGCTGTAATCGGCGATCGCCTCGTCCCAGTGCTTGAGCGCCGCATGGGACAAACCGCGGTCGAGGCTGATGACGCCGCGGTCGATACCCAGCTCGATGGCGCGCGTGTATTCCGCGATCGCACGGGCGTGGTCCTTCTTCCGGTAGTAGATCCATCCTCGCCCCATATGGGCTTCCGCATTGTCCGGATCGAGTTGGATCGCCCGGTCGGCGTCCGACAATGACGAGGCGAGGTCGCCCTTGCCGAAGTAGGCTCGCGATCGACCGACAAACGCATCGATGTTCGTCGGGTCAAGGACCAAGACGGCGTCGTAGCGATCGATGGATCTGTCGAAGTCCCCCTTCGCCAGCGCCGCTTTCGCCCTCCCGAGGTTGAGTAGTGTCGAGGGAGAATCGGCCGCTCGCACGACGCGCTGCTTGGGCGAGCTGACACCAGGCTTGCCGGATGGGCCGTCCCGTAGCGTTGAACGGATCGAGAGGTCGCCGTCGGCCCAAGGATCCGAGAGTCAGCAGAGCCGGGACGGCGAGCAGGACGATTCCGCCCGCCATCGCGGCCAGGATCGCACGAGGCCGCCGGACGCCGCGACCCGGCCGTCGCGAGTCGGGCAGTCCCGGAAGACCGGCCGACGCGAGCGGCGCGAGCGAGGTGGGTTGCTGCAGATGCGCGAGGTGGAGACCCAACACTTCGGCGACTTCGCTCGCCGACTGGTATCGATCGCCGGGCCGCTTGGCCATCAGTTTGGCGATGATCGCCACCAGCCACTCGGGGACCTCGGCATTCCGGGAACGGATCGGCCGGGGCTCTTCCTCGTTGACCTTCTTCAGGACGGCCAGGGCACTCTCGGCGCGAAACGGAGCCCTCCCGGTGCACATCGCGTAAAGCAGGCTCCCCAGGCTGAAGAGGTCGCTGCGACGGTCGAGCATCTCGCCGCGAGCCTGTTCGGGCGACATATAGCCGGGCGTGCCCGCGATCGTGCCGAGGTCGCTCAACGACGCGTCGTCGATCACCCGGGCCAGGCCGAAGTCGGTGATCTTCACCCGTTCGACGCTGTTCTCCAGGAGGATGTTCGAGGGCTTGATATCGCGGTGGATCAGCCCCTGCGCATGCGCGGCGGCCAGCCCCGAGGCGACCTGCATGCCGATGCGCAGGATCTCCTTGATCCCGAGCGGTCCGTCCCGATCCAGCTTCTGCTGGAGCGACGGCCCCGGGATGAACTGCATCACGAGATAGGGCAAGCTCCCCGATTCGTCAACAGCGTGGATGTTGACCACGTGATCGTGGCATACGGCCGCGGCGGCCTGGGCCTCCTTGGTGAACCGCCGCCGGGCGACGGCGTCGAACGCCAGCGCCGGAGTGAGGCTCTTGACGGCCACGACCCGCTTGAGCGACGGGTCATACGCCTTCATCACGACGCCCATCCCGCCGCGCCCGACCAGGCCGAGGATCTCGTACGATCCCAGTCGCCCGAGGCTCTGGGGATCGTCGGATGGGCGGAAGAAGCCCCGCTCGACCGGCGTGAGCTGGTCGGCCGCGTCCGGAGGCTCGGGGAATGTCGCGTCGCCGGGGAGTCCGGTCGGGGCGGGTTGGCTCGCCACGGCCGGCCGGTCGGCATGGAGAGCGCTCGTCGTGTCGCCCGATGACTCGATCCCGCTCGATGTGACGTCGTTCGCATCGGGCTCGGGACCGGGTCCTCTCAGTGCCGAGAGCACACGTCTCAGTTCGGACCGCGACTGAGGATCGGCCCCGTCGAGATCCGGTCTCATGCCGGTGGGGAAGGCCTCCGCCGCGAATCGTTCGTCCATCGCGGCGCGGCAGAGGTCGCAGGCATCGAGGTGGGCGATGAGCGCGGCCTCGTCGTCGGGCGGCAAGGTCCCTCGCAGCAGCGCCTCCAGCCGGTCGGCGTCGGGACAGTTCGGACGGCGAGACATGGCCGGCTTCCTCAGTCGTCGGAGGAGTCGAACCGCGCCTGCTGGACCACCTGGCGGAGACGGGCCAGCACGCGGCTCTTGGCCGCATAGACGGCGCCGACGGAGATTTCCAGGTCGGAGGCCACCTGTTGAGGGCTCTGTTTCTCGAACGCCGTGCGCCAGAACGCCAGCCAGCTCGACTCCTTGAACTCGGGGCGGACGACCCCGGCGGCCCAGTCGAGCAATCGTTGCTCGAACGCGCGGTCCCACTCGGCGGCCTCGGCGTCGCCGGGGTTGCGCCCGGCGAGCTGGTCCATCTGCCGGAACACTTCGGAGCCCCCCCTGCCGTGCGGTTGCCTCGACTCCCGGACGCCGAGGTTGATGCGCTTGGTCCTCGCCACCGTGAACAGCCAGCTCCGGAACGAACCGCGAGCCGGGTCGTACCGAAACTCGCCCGCCGACCGCGCCACCGCCTGCAAGACTTCCTGGGTGAGGTCGGCCGCGTCGGCATCCTGGAGTCCCTGGCGCCGGCCGTATTCGTAGACCAAGGGCCCGTAGATCTCGACGAACCTCGCCCAGGCTTCATCGTCGCGCGGGTCCTTGAGCCGGACCAGGAGGCTCGCTCGGGTCGCCGGCGCCCCCCTCATGGCTTCAGGTCTCCACCTACGAGTGAGTACCGGGCCCGGGACGATGTCTTACACCATAATCGCGAGTTCGATCGTCCGAAAGCCGCCGTCGGCTGCGCAAGATACCAGAGACCTTCGAAACTCATCAATATGGCCGGCACGTCCGGTCCGGATCGTCTCGTCCACCTGACCCCGCGCTTCGGTGTATAATTGCGTGGATAAGCCGACGAACAGACGACGCGCCGGCTCCCGCGGAGACGATTCATGATTTCGCCATCAGCGAAACCGGCCGATCCGCCCGAGATCGACGTGTCGGGCGCCGCGATCGTCCAGGTCATCTACCGCGACGGCACCGGGAGCATGCATGTAGACTGGCCATCGGAGAAGATCCCCGAGGCGGTCCGCGATCGGGACGGCATCGTCTGGGTCAACTTCGAAGCCGCGACGGAGAGCGGCACGCGCCAGGTCGAGACGTGGCTCAGCGACGTGTTCCAGTTCCACCACCTGGCCGTGGAGGACGCCCTCGAGGAGACTCACATCCCCAAGGTGGATGACTGGGGATCGTACCTCTACATCGTGTTCCGTGTCCCGCGGATCGTCGCCGGCTCCGACGTCCTGGAGCTGCACGAGCTGGACGTCTTCCTGGGCCCGAATTACTTGGTCACGTTCCACGTCGCGCCGCTGGAGGTCCTCGATGCCGAGCGCACCAGTATCGCCCGCGATCCCCGCGATCGGCTTCGGCACGGGGCCGATCACCTGCTCTTCCGCCTGCTCGAGCGGGCCGTCAACCAATCCCTGGCGGCCATCGAAGAGCTCGACGACCGGGTCGAGGAGATCCAGAACGAGGTGATCGAGCGGCCTTCTGCGAAAGTCATCAGCGCGATCTTCCGGATCAAGCGCTCGGCGATCCAGCTTCACAAGACGCTCGCCCCTCAACGCGAGGTCCTCAACCGCCTGGCGCACGACCCCTACCAACCGATCCGCGAGGAGCATCGCGTCTATTTCCGCGACCTGTACGATCACGTCGTCCGGATCCACGATATCTCGGAAAGTCTCCGCGACCTGATCGCCGGGACGCTCGAGACCTACTTATCGGTCATCTCGAACCGGACCAACGACATCATGAAGACGTTGACGATGGTCACGGTGATGTTCCTGCCGATGTCCTTCCTGGCGGGGTTCTTCGGCATGAACTTCTTCGGCGAGCCGCTGGTGTTGAAGATCGCGCTGCCGCGGGGCTTGCTCTTCATCGCGACCTGCGCGATCATGGCAGTATCCCCGTGTTTCATGTGGATTTACGCGAAACGCAAGAACTGGTTCTAACGGCCGGACGATCGCGTCCAATCCCGGGGGATGGACATCGACGACGATGAATGCTCGCTGGCGGCTGCGACCTGACGACCCGATCAAGATCCGGGAGCTGAGCCGGTGCTCCGGACTGTCGCCCCTGGTCGCCCAGATGTTGCTGAACCGGGGCATCGAGGAGCCCAGCCGGGCCGTCGCATTCCTCGACGCGCGGATGGGGAGCCTCCACGATCCCGAGCTGCTCCCCGGCGCGGTCGAGGCGGGCGACCGGATCGTGCAGGCGATCCGATCGGGCCGGCGGATCATCATCTATGGCGATTATGACGTCGACGGCGTCTGTGGGACGAGCATCCTGTGGACCTGCCTGAAGCTCGCCGGCGCCGCGAGGCGACATACTACATCCCGCATCGGGTCGAGGAAGGCTATGGGGTCAACGCCGAGGCCCTTCGGCGGCTGGCGGTCGACAATCCTTCAGCCCTGATCGTGACGGTCAACTGCGGGATCTCGGCATTCCGCGAGGCCGAGCTGGCGCGCGAGCTCGGCGTCGAGTTGATCGTGACCGACCATCACACGATCGGCGCGGGTCTGCCGAATGCCGAGGTCATCGTCCACCCGAGGCGCCCCGACGGACACTATCCTTCGGGCGATCTGTGCGGCGCGGGCGTGGCCTTCAAGGTGGCCTGGCAGATCTGTAAGAGCTTCGGCGACGGCAAACGGGCCTCGCCCCACCTGCGCGACTTCCTGATCCGCGCAATGGGACTCGTGGCGCTGGCCACCGTCGCCGACGTGGTCCCGCTGTCGGACGAGAACCGCGTGCTGGTCCGGCACGGACTGGCGGGCATCGCCAGCGAGCCGACGACGGGGCTGCGGGCGCTCATGGAGGTCAGCGGCTGCCTGGCCAAGAAACGGCTGAACACCGGCACCATCGGGTTCGTCCTGGCCCCGCGGATCAACGCGGCCGGTCGACTCGAACGCGCGATGATGGCGGTCGAGATGCTGACTACCGATGATGCGATTCGGGCCCAGCAGATCGCCCTGGAGCTCGACCGCTGCAACGTGCGCCGGCAGGAGATCGAGCGGCGAATCCACGATGAGGCCCGCGCGATGATCGAGGCCGCCGGCGGCGTCGCCGATCGCCGTTCGATCGTCCTGGCCAGCCCGGGCTGGCATCCCGGAGTCATCGGGATCGTCGCCGGGCGGCTGGCGGAGGTCTATCATCGGCCCACCATCATCCTCGCGCAGGGAGAGACCGTGGCGCAGGGCTCGGCCCGGTCGATCGCCGGATTCGACCTCTACAAGGCACTCGAGCATTGCGCGGGCTCCTTGCTGACGTTCGGCGGTCATGCGGCCGCCGCGGGACTGAAGGTGGCCAAGGAGGACCTGGCCGTTTTCGCTCAGCTCTTCGAGGAGCGGTGTCGGCAGACCCTCTCCCCCGAGCAGCTGCAACGCGTCCTGCTCATCGACGCCGAGGTCCCGCTCGGCGCCCTGAGCCTTCGCGTCGTCGAGGAGATGGACCGGCTCGAGCCCTACGGCGTGGGCAATCCGAAACCCCTGCTGCTGGCCGGTCAACTCGAGGTCGTCGGCCAGCCGCGGATCGTCGGCGACCAGCAGAATCACCTGCAGCTCCGCGTCCGGCAGGGCGATGTCATCATGAAGGCCATCGGCTGGAACATGGCCGAACGCGGCAAGGCCCTCGGCCCCGGCACTCCGTGCTCGCTGGTTTTTCACCCATCCATCAATGAGTGGAACAACCGGCGCGACGTCCAGCTCGAGATTCGCGACTTCGCGATCGATGCCCCGGCCGGTTCACTGGGGCGCCCCGAGACGCAGGCCGCGATACCGACAGCTTGAATCGGGGTTCTATCCTCATGGAGGGCGGGCGGCGCCCGCCGGGCCTCGCCAAGGGATCCCGGCGTCATCCGAGGCAGGAATTCTCCCATGAAATGCATCTATCGCTGTACGCTCGCATCCGTCATCGGGATCTCGATGGTGGGAGCCGCCCTGGCCCAGGTGGCCAAGAAGCAGGCCGAAGCCTTGCTGGAGCTCTTCCAGGAGCTCGATGCCAATCGCGACGGCGCCATCGAGCGCGAGGAGGTGCCGGCCTCGGCGCGGCCGGCGTTCGAGCGGCTGTTGAAGCGCGGTGACGACAACCGCAACGGCCGGCTGGAGGCCGAGGAATACAAGAGCGTGCTCCTGGACCTGCGCGCCTTCAACGAGCAGGCCAAGAAGAAGGCCGTCGAGCGGTTCAAGTCGATGGACAAGGACCGCGACGGCAAGGTCTCGCGCGAGGAGTTCACCGGCCCCAAGCCGCGGTTCGACCAGCTCGATCGAAATGGCGACGGCTTCGTGACCGAGCAGGAATTCTTCGCCGCCGCGCAGGGCAAGGCGGCCGCCAAGGCCAAGGCCCCGGCGAAGAAGAAGGCGGAGGGCGTCAAGAAGGGCGAGTGAGCACCTTGCGGGCCCAGCCGGCGGCGCCGACGAATCCCGCTTCTTCCCCGAGCTGGGCGAACTCGATCCGGGTCTTGGCCGCGGGGATGGGGAATGCCAGCCTGCGAACATTGCGACGGATCTCATCCAGCAGCGGCTGGCCCGCGTTGATCATGCCGCCGCCGAAGAGGACCAGGTCGGGGTCGATCGTGTGCATCACGGAGACCGCGCCGACGGCGAGGTACCGCGCCGTGTCCCGCATCAAGCGATCGGCCAGCTCATCGCCGGCCGCGGCGGCTTCCGCGATCGCGCGGCTGGTGATGGCCTCGGGCTCGAGCTGTCGCAGCCGGCTCGGTGCTTCGCTCTCCTGCAAGGCCTCATGGGCGCGCTTCACCAGCGCGGTCGCCGAGGCGTAGGCCTCGAGGTGCCCGACCTGGCCGCAGGAACAGACTCGCCCGCCGTCCATCTCGATGATGATGTGGCCGCACTCCGCGCCGTGGCTGTGCCGGCCCTCGTGGATCATGCCATCGAGCACGATCCCCCCGCCGATCCCGGTCCCCAAGGTGAACATGACCAGGCTGTGCGCGCCCTTGCCGGCGCCGGTCCACGATTCACCGAACGCCGCGGCATTCGCGTCGTTCTGCAAGACCGTGGGCTTGCCGAGGCGTTGGGCCAGCAGGTCGCGGATCGGCAGGTTCTCCCAGCCGGGAAGGTTCGGCGGTTCGAGCAACATCCCGGCCGCGATGTCCATGGTCCCCGGAGAACCCAGGCCGACGCCGGCGATCAGGTCCCACGGAATGCCGCTGGCCTCGACCGCGCGCCGGCCCGCTTCAACCAGGTGGTCCAGGCCGGCCTCGGCCCCGAGCTCCGCCTGCGTGGGGACGCTGACGTTCGAGAGCACTCGCCCGTCATCGTCGACCACGCCGCTCTTGATATTCGTGCCGCCGAGGTCAATCCCGAGGTAGTGAGACGGAGCGCGAGGTGGGGAAGTCATCCGAGTTACCAGGCCGCGTCGCGCGGAAAGAGAAACACATTTCGACAGCTACGTCAGCCCGTAATCTACGAGATTCGCCCCGACGGGTCAATGATCCCCGGACTCTCTCATTTGCTCTTCGGCCGGTCCTCATTCGTCAGGGGGCGGACGCTCACCTCCTTGAAGTGGACATACGCGTTGTTGGTGACTTCGCCGTGGTTCTGCAGGCCGATATATCCCGAGGTCGGTCGCGGTCCTCGCTCCGGCTCGTACTCCTTGGTGCGCTCGGGATCCGCGCCTTGTCGTTCGGGTCGAAGTGATTCACCTCGCCGCCAT
Source organism: uncultured Planctomycetota bacterium (assembly GCA_963815795.1). Lineage (GTDB taxonomy): Bacteria > Planctomycetota > Planctomycetia > Isosphaerales > Isosphaeraceae > JAKAUH01. Next base: position 2,805,401 of record CAWFIC010000019.1, read on the forward strand.
TGAGGCCGACGATGATCTCCTCGCCCTTCAGGGTGATCTCCAGTGTATTCCAATCCCCGGCGGGCTTGGCCGGTCGCGCCATCGCCTTCGAGAGCGAGTACACCGCGCCCGTGCCGTGAAAATCATCGTCGGAATCGCTGATCTGGATCTCGTAACCGTGATGCACGGCATACCACGGGTCCTTGGGCTTGTCGGCGATCCGCACGAAGACCCCGGAATTGGCTCGGCGGTCGCCCGTCTTGTAGACGACCCTGATGACGCAGTCGCCGAACTTCTCCTTGGTGTACCACAACAGCCCCATCCCGCCTTCGGTGCGGATCGTCCCGTTTTCCAGCACCATCTCGCCCGGCCCGATGTGCTCCCAGCCGTCGAGGCTCTTGCCGTCGAAGAGCGTCCGCCAGCCCTTGGACGAGTCCGCCGTCTCCTGCCCCACCACGGTCGCACCGATCAGGGCCGAAATCGCGGCCAACGCTGCAAACAAGGTCCTACGCATGATGCCCGGCCTCCGGATTCGAGTCGTTGACCTCAAGGCTTCGTTCAACTTAGCGGGGCGCGGGGTTGAAAACAACGCTGTCGAGCGGGAGGCTGGTAGAATGCCGATGGGAGCGCCTCAAATCGGGCGATCGTTCTGCCGGCACGAACGGGGAGGAAGTACTCATGCGCGGTCCAGATGGATGGACGGGCGGGGCGGCGGATCGGACGACCGTTCATCCCTCGCTCTCTCGCCGACGGTGGCTGACGGGGATGGCACTCGGCTTGGTCGCGGGACTGAACTCATCGATCCGTGCCCAGCCGGCGAAGTCGTCGCCCTTGACGGCGGACGAGGAAAAAGCCCTTGCGGACATTCGCGCCAAGGCCAAGAAGGCAGCCCTGGGCGGATTCGAGTCCAGGTGGACCGAGCATTTTGTGGGAATCGGGAACGCACCGGCGGCGTACTCGACCGACGCGCTGAAACTCTGCGAGTCATTCTCCCGGGAGTTCCTCTTTCATTTCCAGGATCTCGGCTTCAAGCTCACCTATCCCGCACGTCGCATGACAGTCGTGATGCTCAAGGACGTCGCGGCTTATCAGGCTTATCTCGGGGAACCCGACAAGGCGGCCAGCGGACATTACGACCGCGACTCGAACCAGTTGGTCGTTTTTGATTTGCGCCCGCAGCAGGCCGAACTCGAGGCCGCGGGGTCGGATGCCGAGCGTGCGAATACATTTACATTAGTCCACGAGACGGCGCACATGCTGAGCTTTAACACGGGGCTCTTCCCGCCGGGACGTGACGTGCCGGTGGCGATCAGTGAAGGACTGGCCACCTACTCCGAATACTGGAGTCCGCATCAGGGCCGAACGGCCTTCGGGAGGATGAATGAGCCGCGCCTCAAAGGCCTCGACAGGGCGGCCGACGGGGGGATTGGATGGATTCCGATCGTCAAGTTGCTCAGCGATGACGACCTCTTCTACGAGCCCAAGACCGCGGACCTGGCTTATGCCGAGTGCTGGCTCCTGGTGCGCTATATCCTCCGGCAGCCGGCCAAGCTTTCCAAGTTCAAGACGTATCTGGCCGGCCTGCCCAAGCAGGAGGCAACGCCTCGCCGCGAGGCCTATGCGCAGTCCATTCTCGGGTCTCTGAAGGATCTCGACCAGGAAACCCGCGGCTATGCGAAGCAAGTGCGCAAGCGGCGTAAGTGACGGCGGCGTGCCGTACTTTCATCCGAGCACGGGGTTGAGCCCCATGTTCTTCCGCATCTCGGCCCGCTGCTTCTCATAGTGCATCAAGAGTTTGCGATCCTTGTAGTGCTGCCGCTCCTTCTTGCGCTGGGCGGCGAACATCACCCGCCGCCACCGCGCGCTGGTCATCTCGCCGCGGCCCACATACCGCTTCCGCAAGCGGGCGGCCGGCTTCTCGCCGAACGCCTCGACGATCTCGTCCTCCAGACACACGAAGAACTGCGCGAGCCCCGGGTCTCCCTGCCGGGCGCAACGCCCGGCGAGCTGGCGGTCGATCCGCCGCGCCTCGTGCCGCTCGGTGCCGATGACGTGCAGGCCGCCCAGCTCGGCGACGCCCTCGCCCAGCTTGATGTCGGTGCCGCGGCCGGCCATGTTGGTCGCGACCGTGACCCGTCCCCGCTGGCCGGCCTGCGCGACGATCTGGGCCTCGATCTCGTGGTTCTTGGCGTTCAAGATCTGGTGCTCGATCCCCGCCGCCGACAGCAGCGTGCTGAGCTTCTCCGACTTCTCGATCGAGCGTGTCCCGATCAGCATGGGTACGCCGACCTTGTTCCACTCGATGATCTGGTCGGCGACCGCGCGGAACTTCTCCTCCTCGCTCGAGAAGACCCGGTCGGGCAGCCAGGTCCGCCGCCCCGGCCGGTTGGTGGGGACCTTGAACACGCCCACCTTGTAGATCCGCCGCAGCTCGGCGGCGTCGCTGGTCGCGGTGCCGGTCATCCCGGCGAGCTTGTTGTAACGCTTGTAGAAGTCCTGGACGGTCACCCTCGCCGCGGTGATTGTCTCGAGGGTGATCTCCAGCTTCTCCTTCGCCTGGATCGCCTGGTGCAGGCCGTCCTGCCACTGGCGGCCGGGCATCATACGGCCGGTGAACTCGTCCACGATGATGACTTCGCCGTCGACGACGACATAGTCCCGGTCGCGCAGGTACGCGATCTGGCCGCGGAGTGCACGCTCGACATATTCGTAGAGCCCGTCGACGGTGAGGGTCAAGAACGCCGAGTGCGCGGCGACCGCCTGGACCTTGCGCCGACCGGCCGCGCTGAGCTCGGCCTTGCGCTCCATCGGGTCGTACTTGTAGTCCTTGACCCGAACCAGGGTCGCCGCGAGCTGGTCGGCTCCGTAGTAAGCCGCGGCCTCCTCCTGAGTGGGCTGGTTGTTGGCGCCGATGATCAGCGGGGTCCGGGCCTCGTCGATCAGGATGCTGTCGGCCTCGTCCACCATGGCGTAGTGGTGCGTCCGCTGCACGGGCTTCTCGGCGTCGAGGTGCTCGCCGCGGCCGAGGAACACCTGCTCGAAGCTCTTGCGGTGGCCATCTCCGCCCAGCTTGAGCCGCTTGAGCTCATCGCGCAGGAAGTCGAACCCCATCTCCTTGGCCGTGCCGTAGGTGATGTCGCAGGCGTAGGCGGCACGCCGGGCCGGGTCGGTCTGGCCGGTCTGGATGCAGCCGACGGTGAGCCCCAGCATCTTGTAGATCGGCGCCATCCACTCGGCGTCGCGGCGGGCCAGGTAGTCGTTCACGGTGATGATGTGCACGCCCTTGCCCGGCAGCGCGTTCAAGAACGCCGGCATGGTCGCCACCAGGGTCTTGCCTTCGCCCGTCTCGAGCTCGGCGATGCAACGATTGTGAATCGCGCAGCCGCCGAGGATCTGGACGTCGAAGTGACGCTGGCCGATCGTCCGCTTGGCCGCTTCCCTCACCAGGGCGAACGACTCCACCAGCAGGCTGTTGAGCGAGTCCCCTTGCCGGCACTTGAGCCGAACGGCCTCGGCGCGCGCCTTCAGATCCTCGTCCGAGCAGGCCTCCAGCTCCACCTCCATCGCGTTGACGCGATCGACCACGAGGGCGTATCGGCCCAGGCGGCCGGCATGGGTCGGCCCGGCCAGTTGCGTGACGCGATTCAACCACGATGGGCCCAGGCGCGTGGCCATGTGACTCCAACCCCCTCTGGTGCCGCCCCGGCAACGCTGCGGCAGGAGATGCTCCTCCCGGGTCCGGCCCCGGACGACGACCGTCCGGCGGCAACGGATTCCTCTGTCTGTAACGGGACAGCGTCTAGGGACTTTGTCCCGGAACTTTCGTGAGAATCGTCCTTGCATCAAGTGGTGGTGGGACCGATCGAGCCGATTGAGGCGGATAACGCTCGATCCCGGCCTCAATCAAGCCAGAATCCGTGATCTCCCAGTATCGTCCATCCGGCAAGGTCGGCTGGCTGGTGTTCCGGCTCCAGTCGTAAATCTTTCTCCATTTTTCCTCGGCGCTCATGATCCCCGGATCTTCCGTGCCTGGTGCGTCGCCCCAGAGGACGGAGATCTTCTCGTCAGGGTTCCAGAGGAAGAGGCCCCGGTATTTCTTGTGTTGATCCATCGGATTGATGTAGAGGAACTTCAGAGCGGGATGGCTGGCGCGGTCGACGTCACGTAGTTTCTCCACGAGAAACCTGGCGAGCCTTGCGGCGTCGGCGATCCGCCCGTTGCCAGGGGCGATCTCGGTCGTTCCGGCCCGCGCTTTCCATGCGAGTCCCGGCTTGGGATCCTGGGGCGACGCCAATCCGACGCCATTAATCGTGAGCAGCAGCTCCCGCCTGGCGAATTCATCCAGGTCAACGACGAGATCCTCTCGGGGCAGGATGATCGCGGACTCATCGACCAGGTATTTCTCTCTCGCGGAGACCTCGACCAGCGCCACCGGCCGATGGTAGACCAGGCGGACGCCCACACCCAACGGCCGGTACGAGATCTTGAGGACCTCCTCGGTCCAGGGGTTCTGCTCGAAAGCATGCTTGAGCTCCTCGTCCTTGAGCTTCAGCAAAGCGATGCTCTCCGGCATCCCGGAGAGACGGCGCACCTCGTCGAGGTAGCGGGCTGCCCCGCCGCGATACCAGCTCGGTGGCGGCGGATCGAGCACGATCGAACGGAATTCGAGCTGGTAGGCGGGTTGATCGGCGAGCCATGCCACCAAGGCGCATTTGGCCCGGTAGGCGACATAAAGGCCGAACGCGATTCCGATGATGGCGGTGATCGCGATCCCCGCGCCGGCCCGATCGAGCGGAAACCGGTTCGGTCGGCGGAGACTGAGCCGTGGAGGCTCGAGGGCGGGGGTGGAGGTGCGGGCGGCCGAGGGGCTCTCCTGGTGTTCGGACGTCGTCCGCGGAGGTTCTCGGCGCTCCATCACCTGCCATCCTCCCCCGGCGCGCGGGCCCGCTCGGGGATCACCCGATCCGCCCGGGATATGCGGCGTGCCCGTTCGACCCGATCCGGGGCGGCCATCCGTGCGGCCCCGGGGCGGGGAATCTTACCAGATTTGGAGCTGGAGTTCCAACTCGTAACCGAACTGCTGCCAGACGCGCTGCTGGATCCGATCGATGAGCTGGAGGATATCGGCCGCCTTCGCCCCCGGGTGGGCGACGATGAAGTTCGCGTGGCGGTCGGAGACCTCGGCGCCGCCCAGCCGCGTCCCCTTGAGCCCGGCCTGGTCGATCAGGGCACCGGCCGAGACGTCGCTGGAGGGATTCTTGAAGATGCACCCCGAGGCGCTGATGGGCGTAGGGCTGGTTCTCCTTCTTGATGATCCAGATCCGCCGCATCCGCCGCACGACGGACTCGGGATCCTCGGGCTCCAGCTCGAATTCGGCCGAGAGGGTCACCGGCTCGTCGAGGTTGGACTCGCGGTTGGCGAAGTTCAAGTCGTCGCGCTCGCGCACCTGGATCTCGTTGGCCGCGTCCAGCACGGTCGCCCGACGCACGTACTGCCCGATCGCTCCCTGCCGGCCGCCGGCGTTGCCGCGCAAGGCGCCGCCCACGGTGCCGGGGATGCCCGTGAGGATCTCGAGGCCGCCGAGTCCGGCCCGCGCCGAGTGGGAGATCAAGGCCGTCAGCGGCACCGCGGCGCCCGCCTCCACGATGTTGTCGCGGACCTTGACGTCGGAGAAGAACGGGCTCTCGAGCAGGACGACCAGCGCCGTCACGCCTTCGTCGCGCACCAGGATGTTCGACCCGCCGCCCAGGATCCGGGAGTCCAGCCCTTCCTCACGACACCGCTTCAGCAGGCCGACCAGCTCCTCGATCCTCCGCGGGCTGGCGAAGTAAGCGGCCGGCCCTCCCAGCCGGAACCAGACCCGATGCGCCATCGGCTCATTCGTCCTGACGATCCCGCCGAACTCGTCGAATGGATGCATCGGCTTTGGTTCCCACCTCGATGACGCGGCGCGCCCCTGGGCTGCGACGGATCCCGTCCCGGCCTGTTGCGGGGCGGATCCGGCGCAGCCGCCGCGATCTCTACGGTCACCCGGCCCTCGCCCGGTGTTCGCGCGAGAGACGAATACGGCCTCGTCGCGGCCAGAGCATGGAAAACGGGATGACCACCTCATCCCCAGACGGGGGCCGCGGCCACGGATCGAAAGTCCGGTCGCTCGGCTCCCCTGCGACGCCAGGCCATCGACCCGTTTGACTTAACCTCAAATGTCGCAACATGGTAGCCACGAACGACAGGACCGTCAAGCGACGAATCGGATGGCTCGGGCACGCGGGTCCTCGGCGATCCTCGGCACGGGGACCGACCCGACCGCGCGGATTCGCTCGCCACCGTCAGAATGGACGTGCGGCGCTGTCAACCGTCCGCTTGCCATCGAGCCGCCAGTTTCCCCACGTGTCCTTCACCCAGTGGACGACGAGCTCCATCGATTTCTTGGACGACGAGGTCGGCGAGAGGTTGCTCGCTTCCTCGACGGAGATCGGTCCGGTGCTCGCCGCGCCCTCTCGCCCGAAGACCATGAGGGCCTGCGCCGAGCCGTCGCTGTTGTAGTTGACCTTGATCTGCACGCCCGGTTCGAGATTGCCGATCGCCAGTTTGAGGTCGACGTATTGCTTGTAGACGTCACCCACCCACTTCATGGCTTCCATCTCGGTCCCCGGCATGGCCAGGGCGACGGCGGCATCCATATCGAGCTTGCGGATCGCGGTGGCGAGCCGGTCGGATCGCTGCTCGACCGACTGCTTGGAGAACAGCCACCAGAAGAAGGCCACGACCAGGAGCACCCCCGCGGTGACGCCCACGAGCTTGGCGTCGGGCAGCTTGATCTTGCCGAGCTTCTGCCCCAATCCCTCCAGGCCCGGCACCTCGATCGCGATGCTCTCACGTTCGCGAGGTGCCCGCGCCTTCGGCACGTCCTTGGGCGCAGGGGGCTCGCCGATGATCGCCTGGCGGCTCGAACTCAGGTGGAAGACCTGCAGGCACTTCTTGCAGACGAGTCGGGAATTGACCTTGTCGCTGGGTACGCGACCCCCCGCCCCGCAACGGGGACATGACATCTCGATCATGACTTGTTCTCCCCGACGATCGGTCCGGCGGGACGACCCTCCTCCCCCGGAGGCCACCCCGGCCGGCACGCGGCGGCCGCTCCTTCGCCCGACCACGAAAGGACTGGCGACGATGTCCACTGCCGCCCCGCAGTCCGCGCACGCTCATGCCTTCAGCTTAACCTCCTGCCAGGGAATCGCAACCTGGACGTCTCGGCCGCTCGCCCCGGGCCGGGGCCCGACCCCGCACCGCACGGCGATCGCCGCCGATGCCCCGGCCCCTGGAGGCGACCACGGTGCTCTTCACGAACGAGCATCGATCTGATCTGTGCGGCTCAACGATGGTCCGGTCCATCGGCACAAAGAAGATCGGGGCTGCAGTGCCCTCTAGCTAAATTATACGTTCGATCCGGCGCGACGCTCCGGCTAAAAAGACGGGCTCCCCGCTCGGTCCGCGACCTGAGGGCCGGAGTACCGCTTTTTATTTCGCCTGCCGCTGCTTGACACGTAAGAGAGGTTTTTGTACGATTTGCGTCATTCGTTCACGCGTTCTCTATAATCCGCTGAGAGAAAGGCGAACGGATACACCGCTGGCCTCGTCTCAAATGCGGGTTATGGGACCACACTCTGACGAACCTCAACGCAGAGGGACGGTACGATGTCGTTAGCTCAGCGCGTCCGTGATTTTCGGTACTCGAAGGGTTGGGGTCCGGACGAGTTGGCCAGTCGCGCGGAGATCTCGCGGACGGCCCTCTACCAGATCGAGAGCGGCAAGACGGAATTGCCGCGCGCCGGTACCCTGCGGCGGATCGCCATCGCTCTGGACGTCCCCATGGAGGACCTGCTGGGCTCCAGCGAAGCGGAATTGATGTCACCGGTCGTCGGCCGGCAGGCGGCGGCCCCCGGCAGCCGTGCGAGATTCGGCTGGTCCACCGCGGAGGATGGTCCGGTCCGGTCCATGGCCGGTTCCTCCTTCGCCGGGATGAGTCCTTCCACGAGCGATGACCCTCGGCTCAACACCGAGTCGCTCGCAAAGCCCCGGACGCTCGCTGCCGAGGCGACCTACGCCCGCGAAGGCGAGCTCATGTCAAAACTCCACGAGCTTCTTCATTCCCCTTTCGGCGAATGCATCACGGACATCGTGGACGATCTTCATCGTGTACTCTCTCAGGTCCGGAACAACGGATGACCGATCGGCGGACGCAGGCCGCCAGCCGAACGGCCTAAAGCGGTCCGTTCACCCGCGACCATGGACGCATGATTAAGGACCAGTGAGCAGAATCCGAACGCGGTCGCCAATCATCGGGTAGATTTGCTCAAGAGCGCGTGTCGTCCTGACGACGCTCCGATCGGACGCCTTGAGTCGACTACCCGTGAGGAAGACCGATGTCCCGATATCGCTGCTCGATGGCGGCTCGCGCCGCTCTGCTGGGCCTCGCAATGATCCTGACGGCCGGAGCGTTCACCTCGATGGCGGGCGAGCATCGCCTTCGCCGCGCTCGTCGTCCGGCCACCGTCCAGCCCGTGCCCACCTCCTACCGGAACGATCCGGTCTATGGGGGGCGACTTGGCACATTCCAGCCGACTCCGGCCGTCATGGTTCAGGGCAACTACCCTGCCGGGGGCGGTTACTCGCCGCTGGGCATCTACGGCGACCCCGCCATGTCGCTTTACGGACCATTCTCGGCGTTCCGGACGACGACGGCTCCGCTGCTCATTTATACCCGTGGCTATGATGGGGTGGTCCGCCCGGCCGAGGCCGTCACCAATTCCTACCCCATCCTCCCGCGGCTCGCCCCGGTGGTCTACCCCACCCGGGCGAACCATTACTACGCGCCCCGCATCCGCGACAATCCGGCACAGGACAGCGCCATCAACTGGATCGATCAGAACTGAGAGTCTGTCCCAGAAGGTGGGTCAGACGATGGTAGGGTGGGTGAAACCCACCGACGCAAGGCCTTGGCACACAGTGGGTTTCACCCACCCTACGGGATCGCTCTCGACCCTTCCGGGACAGACTCTGAGGAGACTGTCGCATCGATACCGGCATCATTGTCCATCGCCCCGAAGGGGCAGGTACACACCAGCCCAGGGCAACGCCCTGGGATCCGTTCGGATGTCGGATGTCGATCCCCCGGCCCTGAAAGGGCGAGACATCGCCATCCCCTTGTCCCGCCCTTTCAGGGCTCGAGGTCGCCTGGACCTCCAGGTCCCAGGGCGTTGCCCTGGGCTGATCTGTCCGGCCCCTTCGGGGCAGAACCCCCTTGCCCGTTCTCCTCGCCATAGACTCGAATTGAGCGGGCTTTTTGTGGGGTACGTGACGCGCCTCGGACTGGAGCCTCGACGCGTGGGCACTGTCCACCCTACGTTCCGGTCTCCGAGCCTTCGGCGGGCTGGTCGTCCCGGTGGCCGAGTTTCATAATAAATCCCGGTTCGCGAGCGAACAGGATGGAGGGGGACCCGCGCCGACCGATCGGTTGGCCGCGTTCGGGCCGCCGGGCGTCGTGTTCCACCTCCTCGCGGGATGAGCAACGGGAGCTCCAGCCGTGGCCGAAGGTCCGAAGCGCGTTTATGGGATCGACCTGGGGACGACGTATTCCGCGATCGCCCACGTCGACGAGCACGGGAAGCCCGTCATCATCGCCAACCAGGAGAGCGAGCGGATCACTCCTTCGGTGGTCCTGTTCGACGGCAATAACATCATCGTCGGCAACACGGCCAAGGAGTCGGCCAAGGTCGAGCCGCATCGCGTCGTCTCGCGGATCAAGCAGCACATGGGCGACCCCAACTTCGTCTTCGAATACGAGGGTCAGTCGTTCAGCCCCGAGGACATCTCGTCATTCATCCTCCGCAAGGTCGTGGGCGACGCCGAGATCGCCCTGGGCGAGCCGATCACCGACGTGGTGATCACGTGCCCGGCGTACTTCGGCACCGCCGAGCGGGAGGCGACCGCCAACGCCGGGCGGCTCGCCGGCCTGAACGTCCGCGCGATCCTCAACGAGCCGACGGCCGGCGCCATCGCGTACGGACTCGAGCAGGGGGAGGACCAGGTGGTCCTGGTGTACGACCTGGGCGGCGGTACGTTCGACATCACGATGATCGAGATCAAGGACCGGCTCGTCCGCGTGATCTGCACCGGCGGCGATCACAGGCTGGGAGGCGTCCTCTGGGACGAGGCCGTCGTCATGTACCTGGCCCAGCAGTTCCAGGCCCAGACCGGGGAGGCCTCCGACCCGCTCGACGACGCCGAGGTCCTCAATGACCTGTTCCTCCAGGCCGAGCGCGGCAAGAAGACGCTGACCCAGCGCGACAAGGCGCCGTTCCGCGTCACCCACGCCGGCCAGCAGGCCCGCGTCGAGCTCGACCGGGCCAAGTTCGAGGAGATCACCAGGCACCTGCTCGACCGGACGATCGAGCTCACCCACGAGATGCTGGCCGACGCCCGCGACAAGGGATACACCCGCTTCGACAAGATCATCGTGGTCGGGGGAGCCACCCGCATGCCCCAGGTGCGCAACCGGCTGGTCGGCGAGTTCAACGTCGAGCCCGAGCTCTATGACCCCGATGAGGCGGTCGCCAAGGGGGCCTCGCTGTACGCCCTGAAGGAATCGCTGCTCGACCACGTGCAGGATTTCCTGTCAACCCGGACCGCCGGATCGGGCCAGCCGGACGGCCCGGTCGACCTCTCCCGCGTCTCGGAGGAACAGGTCACCGAGGCCCTCGACCACCTGGAGAAGGAGCTGGGTTTCACCCTGAGCGGCCCGGTGCGCGAGCTGGTCAGCACGCGGATCATCAACGTCCTGAGCAAGAGCCTCGGGGTGGTGGCGCGCGACGACGAGGGCCGCGATGTCGTCGTCTACCTGCTCCCGCGCAACGCCGAGGTCCCGCTCGAGCGGATGACCGACTTCGGCACCGACGCCGATAACCAGGCCGCCGTCGATATCCGGGTGATGTCGGGCGAACGCGACAGCGCCGACCCGCTCGACTGCCAGGAAGTCGGCGTCGCCTCGCTCAGCCTCCCCGACCGGCTGCCGGCCCGCAGCCCGATCCGGGTGAAGTTCGCCATCAGCCAGGACGGCCGGCTCGACGTCTCGGCCGCGGACCTCACCGGCGGCGGCTCGATCGACGTCGCCTTCGAGACCGAGGCCGTCATGAACGCCGAGGAGGTCGCCGAACGCTCGACGGCACTCCGGCTGATGACCGTCTCCTAGCGACCCGACGCCCGGAAGCGAGGGAATCCGAGTCCGGGCCGTCATCTCGTCCCCGCGATCCCCGTCGTCGCGCGCTCAGAGCGTGTGAGAGTCTGTCCCGGGAGGGTCGAGAGCGATCCCGTAGGGTGGGTGAAACCCACCGTGTGCCAAGGCCTTGCGTCGGTGGGTTTCACCCACCCTACCATCGTCTGACCCACCTTCTGGGGACAGACTCTGAGAGAAACGGATTCTATATTCCAGATTCCGAATTCCAAATATTCAAAATTCATGAATAATAAAGATTCACATCTATCCGGAATTCGGAATGTGAAATCCGGAATCGATTGTTTCACTACCTCTCAGTCCTTGAGCTGCACGTCAACGCGAGCCGGCCCGGCGCCCAGGACGGCCTCCAGGCCCGACGTGGCGAGATTGCTGAACCGCTTCTGCGGCCACCGGGCAATCTGCCGACCGGGAGCATCGAGAGGCGGGCAATCCATCGAGGGCGGTTTGATCGCGCCGGCTGGTGGCACATCGCCGCCCGGCCCACTCGCGATGCGGGTCGCTTCACCCTCCCGACCGTCGGCGTCCGCCCGGGCCGATGGAGTATCGGACGGATCCAGCTTCTCCTTCAGGACGACGAAGATCCGGAACCGCGTCGGGGCCTCCCGATCCCGCTGCCAGGACGAATCGGTTTGATAATGGCCGTTGTCGTCGATGAACGCGTGTCGGTCGTCGCTCCGCTGCCGGTCCGGCGACACGAAGAAGATCGTGCCGCCCTTGACCGGGTGGCCACGATACGTCACCGTTCCCTCCACCGTCCCGAACTCCTCTTGCTGATCCGGCGAGAGCGCCAGAACGACGGTGATCGCCAGGCATGACAGCATGACGTTGCCCGTCCAGAATCGAGCGGTATTCATGGCCGAAAGTCCGAGATGAAGTCGATCGTCGAAAGGGATCTCATGCTTCTCCCCCAGTCCGTGGGAGTTCCCGGTCGTTCCATCCAATCATTTGCATGTTTCTGGCCGGACCGGTGTCGCCCTCGTGGCCGGCAGCCGAGCGGCTGGTGTACCGTGAATGCAATCAGTCGGAAACGGATCGTTTGATGTGTCCAATGACCCGTCGCAAGACGATCATACCAGGACCTTCCGATTGGTGACAGGCCCTGGGGAAAATAATTCAAATATCCTGGAGCGCGGATGTGCCCGTGGGTGGTGTGGAGTCAGCCCCCGCACCCGGCAGACCGGCGAGGAACCACAACGGCGCCGGGAGGACCAGGGCCACCAGGCGCGCTGCGGTCGCCGGCTGCAGTCGCCGGAATTCAGACAGTCCCATACCTGATGATCGCAGTGACAAAAGCGCAGAGCCATGGTAAGAGCATCAGGCCGAGCAGGGCGGCCAGGGTGAGCAGCCCTCGCCAACCGCGCGTCCAGAGCACGTACCAGACCAGCGATGCCGGGAAGAAGATGCCCACCAGGAAGCCGAAGTCGTAACAGGGGGTCTGCCGCCGGCTGCGGGCATCCATCGTGACCCAGAGGATGAGCGCCAGTCCCACGCCGAACGATGTGAGAAACACGACCTCGTCGGAGGGCGCCGGACGGACGAACACCTGTGTGATGAGGAAAGCCGACGTCGCGGCGACCGCCGCGACCAGGATCGCCATCGGCACGAGCGGCCGCATCGCTAACGCCTCCGACGGTGCACCGGATGGCCTTGAGCGAGTAATCGTAACGTCTACGACCGCACCACGATGATCATGGTGTTCCACACATTTTGACCGCGTCGTCGCCGGATTGCAAGTCGGTACTCAGGATGAGGCGACGTCGGCCGGCGACTGGAGATTCTCCGTCGTCGGCGACACGCGGGGCAACTCATGGTCGAGGCCGGTGATCGTCGTCACCATGCGCGAGCGCAGCGCCGCGACCTGGATCGCCGTTGGGAACACGAACGTGCGCAAGAACCGATCGAGCGGCGACTCCGCCGAGACGATCCGGGACAGGAACTCCACCTGACTCACCACCCGCCGATCGACGGGTCGCCGGAGTCGGTCGTAGTCCGACAACCGGCCCGCCCGCACCAGTTCCGCGAAGACCCACGCATCCTCCAGCCCGAGGTTCATGCCACGCGCGCCGACCGGCGAGTGGATGTGGGCGGCATCCCCCGCGAGGTAGACGCCCCCCGCCGCGAGCGTCGCCGCGATCCGATGCGAGATATGGAAGCTCGAAGTCCAGATCGGCGGGCCGGCCTGCGCCGCCTGCACCAACCGGGAGAGCGGCTCCGGGCGATTCCCCATGACCCTCCAGATGGGCTCGCCGGACGGTTCCGACCGACTGTCGTCCACCACGCGGAGCATGAAGAGGAATGCCCCGTCCGCGAGCAGGAAGACGTGGGCCTGGTCTGCGGCCAGCGTCGTCCGCAGTGGAGCGTCGGCCAGGTACCAGGGCTGAGGGAACGTCGACCCTCCAAAACTGATCCCGAGCTGCTCACGCGCCGTGCTACGCGCGCCGTCGGCCGCCAGCATCCAGGGGCATCGGACGACCTCGCGGGGACCGCCGGCCGTCGGTTCGAGCACGGCCTCAACCCCCCCGGCCGAGTTGCGGCACACGACCAGCTTCATCCCACGCTCGACGCCGCCTCCGGCCTCTTCGAGGGCCTCTGCCAGCAGTCGCTCGCTGGTCGCCTGCGAGAGCGCGAGCATGAACGGATACGTGGGATGGATGCCGGCGAGCGACACCGTCGCGGCGATCGCTTCCCCCCGATGGATGCGGAGCATCTGGATCGGCGAACCCCGCTCCAGCATGCGCCCGGTGACGCCTGTCGGTTCCAGGATCTCCAGGGTGCGTGGGTTGACGGCCAGGGCCTTGGATTGCCGGGACGGCTCGTCGCGCAGGTCGACGACGCGCGGGACGAGTCCCTGACTCGCCAGGAAGAGCGCGGCCCCGAGTCCGACCGGGCCCGCCCCGACGATGAGCGGCCTCTCCGAGTGGTTCATGACCTCCTCCGGGTGGTGTCTTGTCAGAGCGGTCCGCGGGGGCCCGACCCGCCGCGCGAACGACTCGGATGGCTGCAAGTTACATGCCTCCGGCGCGTCCCGGCGATCCGAGCCTCGGGAGACGAACGGTCTCCGGTCCGGAATGACGGCGGCTCGTGACGTGTCGGCGCGGGGGTTCTTCAAGTGGCTCGGCCCACGGAGCGACTATTCGTCTCCGGACGGGCCGTACATTCCGGGGACGGGGATGTCGTTCAGCCGCAGATAAACGCACAGGATCGCCCGGTGGTGGATCACGTGGTTGAGCACGAAGGTCCGGATGACCATCGCTCGCGGCATGGTGAAAATGGTCCGCCCGCCACGGAGCAGCGACCACTCCTGACCCATCACCTCGTCCTTGACCGCCTCGATGGCGGTGCGGGCTGCCGCGACGTTGCGGTCGAAGAGGTCGAGGATGTCCTGGCGCTTGGTCAGTCGGGGCGACTGGTACGGTTCCTCGCCGGCCGGAGCGATATCCAGCGAAGACCGAGTGAGCGTCATCTCCACCCAGCCGGGGAGCTCCGCGATGTGATTGGCATTCCAGCCGATCGTGTGAGACTTCACGTGCGGCTGCCAGTCGAACTTGTCCTCGGGAACGCGGTCCAGCACCTTGCGCGTGCTGGTCATCTCGGTGTCGAACTCGGGCAGTAGTGATCTGGCATAGCTCACGGTTCTGGCCTCCGGTGGGTGGACGTATTGAGATGCGCCCTCTCGACCGACGACGCCCGCGAGCCGCGCCCGCCGAGCGCCGCCGGATGATACCAGATCTCGACGGCTGGCGCGTATCGATCCATTTCGCCGACCGCCCAAGCGGCCAAATCGCAGCGCTCCGACCATCCGATCCGCATGCAGCCTTGCACGCGGTCACCGCGCCGTGTGCTGAAAAACGGGAATTCTTGAAGAATCTTCGGCCGACCGCCCCAATTGTTCCCATACTAATTGGAGGAGGTATGTCTCAGGCGGGTCGGCGAGCGGGGGATTCGACGGGGCAGATCGGGAAAACGACGTGGTTCCAATGGGATCGATCGACGCGGATCGAGCTGGGCCGGCAACGATGCATACTCACCACCGATGGCGCAGGAACTTTGTGCTTCACTCCCAAGCCCGCGAGGATCCAGCCCCCGATCCGTCACCTAGAATGATTGTACGCAAGCAATCTACCGTGCTTTCGTGCGTCGATGCTGGCTTCACACTCGGTGGGTTTCCTGAGCGGCGCCCGGAGGGGGCTGGCGACGAAACGAACCCATTCTTCACGGATTCTTCGCATCATTCGCTTGCTGACAAACACTCACTTCGAACCTCCGGTGGCGGTCGGGGAGAGCACCTGAGTGGGGCGATCAGCGAAACGAAGCCATCCTTCATCGGTTCTGCACAGATCGGCCCGTTCCGGACGGAAAATAGCGTGGTTGCTATCGGGAATGTGTTCTCACCGCCACCGGCTCTGGACCCGCTCCGAGTGTGCGAAACGAACCCAGTCTACTTCGATTCTTCACAATATCACTGGATGCACGCGGGTCGAAACGCGAACGGTCGGCTGGGGCGCGGTAACGAAACGAACCCAAGATCGTCGGCCTGCGAGCGATTTCAGCGGTTGCATAGGTTTTGTCGATCAGTTCGAATATATGGACTGCGTGGGCTGCATGAAGGAGATGCTGACCGATGGGTGTCCCCATTCGCGACTGAGGACCCACGTACCTCATCGCGGGCCGGCGGTCGGTTCCTCGGCCGACGACAGTGTATTGCATGCGTGCCAGGGCGGCGCTCGGATCCGGACGTCCCGGTCCGATTGGCGTCCGCCCAATACTATGGGTGGGTCGGCGAAGGACTTCGGGCGAGCGATTGTCGGTCGCCAGGTCCCTGGGTAAGTTGGGATCTTGCGTCCGGATGGTTGATGCGCGGCGGCGGTACGCATTGGCGCGTGGGGCGGTTGGCCCCGCGGCCCTTCACCCTCAACGAACATGCAAGCATGGCCACCTTTGTCGGCATCGACCTGGGGACCACGAACTCGGCGGTAGCGCGGCGCAATGCCTACGGGCGGCCCGAGGTGATCGCCAATCGCGAGGGGCAGAACATCACGCCGTCGGTGGTCTACTTCGGCACCGAACCGCCCGCGGTCGGCCAGGAAGCGAAGGAGTGGGCCCGACTGGGGAATGAGGAGATCGCCAGCTTCTTCAAGCCCCACATGGGCAATCCCCAGTTCCAGCTCCAGTTCCGCGGCAAGTCGTACTCGGCCACCGAGCTGTCCACGCTCGTCCTGCGGCGTCTGAAGGACGATGCCGAGGCCAGCCTGGAGGAGCCGGTCGATCGCGCCGTCATCACCGTGCCCGCCTACTTCGCCGACCCCCAGCGCAGGGCCACGATCGACGCCGGCACCGCGGCCGGGTTCCACGTCCTGCGGATCATCAACGAGCCGACGGCAGCGGCCCTCGCTTACGGGCTTCAGAAGGCCGGTGTCGAGGAGACCGTACTGATCTACGACCTGGGCGGCGGCACGTTCGACGTCACCGTGGCGCGGATCACGCCCGCGGAGATCGTCATCCTGGCCACAGCCGGCGACCACGACCTGGGCGGTAAGAACTGGGACGACCGGATCGCGACGTTCCTCGCCGAGCGATTCGCCGCCGAGACCGGCTTCGACCCGCTCGACGATCCGATGGCCCTGAATGAGGTCCTCGTCCGCAGCGAACAGGCCAAGTGGACGCTCTCCGAGCGGACGTCGGCGCGGATCACGCTCCAGCTTGGCGCCGAGCGCCGGACTTTTGAGCTTGGCCGCCCCGAATTCGAGGCGATGACCTTCCCGCTGATGGAGCGGACCCGCCGGCTGACCGAGGAGGCCCTCGGGGAGGCCGGCTCGGACTGGCCGAAGCTCGACGGGGTGCTGCTGGTCGGCGGGTCAACGCGGATGCCGATGGTCCGGACCTACGTCTCCCAGATGTCGGGCAAGCCCCCACGCGCGGGCGTCAACGTGGACGAGGTCGTGGCCTTGGGCGCGGCCATCCAGGCAGCGATCGAAGTGGGCCAGCCGATCGGCGATGCAGTGCCCCGGTTCACGCTCGGGGAGGGGGCTCCGCGCACGTCGGAGAAGCCGGGCCCCGCCGCGACCGCTCGACGCGTGACCGACGTCATGTCCCACAGCCTCGGCACGGTGGCCGTCAGCCCCGATGGCTCGGCTTACGTGAACGATCTCGTGATCCGCCGCAACGTCCCGATCCCGGCCAGCGACTCGCGGTCGTACCTGCATGCGACCCACGGCGGCGCGAACGACCGGCTCGAGGTGTACGTCACGCAGGGCGAGAGCACGGCACCGATGGACTGCACGATCCTGGGCAAATACGTCTTCAACCGGATCGAGCCGACCGCCGCCGAGGTGGCCGTGGACGTCGGCCTGTCGTACGACTCCAACGGCGTCGTGCAGGTCCGCGCCATCCAGCGCGATACGGGCCGAGAGTTGCCGATGACCGTGGAACCGGTCCCGGACGACCTCTGCTGGCTGGGCCGGCCGCCGGCCGCGGCGGAGGCCGCCTCCGCGCCGGGGCCGATCCGGGTGTTCCTGCTCATCGACGTCTCGGCCAGCATGACCGGCCCGCCGCTCGAGGAGGCCCGGACCGCGGCGCGCGAGTTCCTCGCCCGGTGCGACTTCACCACGACCGAGGTGGGCCTGATCTCGTTTTCGACCGAGGTCGCCCTCCAGGCCGCGGCGACCAGCAACGTCCGGCGGCTGCACGCGGCGGTCGAACGGCTCGAGGCCGAGGGGAGCACCAATCTGACCGATGCCCTGGAGATGGCGCGCGGCCAGCTCGTCGCCGACGACCGGCGGCGGTATGTCGTCATCCTGACCGACGGCTATCCCGACGCCGCCGAAAGCGCGGTCGAGCAGGCCGGCGCGGCGCGGCGAGCCGGCATCGAGATCGTCGCGATCGGGACCGGCGACGCCGATCGCGACTACCTGCGGCGACTGGCCAGCAGCGAACAGGCCTCGATCTTCGCCCGGTCGGGAGAACTGGTCCAGACCTTCGGGCACATCGCCCGCGTGATCGCCGAGGGAGGGCGCGCCCTGCGCGTGATGTCATGAGCGGAGCGGTTACGGCGAGTCCGGACGTCGTTGCTCCCTCGCAGCGGATCCGCGCCGGACGTGCGAACCTCCGCCAGGCGTATGACCTGGCGCTGACCGGCGCGCTGGGCGCGCTGGTTGGCCTCTTCCTCTACGTCGAATGCGTGCAGGCCGACTCGGTCTACGTTCGTGACCTGCTCGCGGGGCTCCTGATCGGCGGCTCTCTCGGAGCCTTCCTCAACGCCTGGGGGCCCCTACGTGACGGAGCGTGGCTCAAGCTGTCTCGGGCGGTGACCCTGGGCGCCGCCGGCCGCGGCGGCGGGCGGAGCGATCGGGCTGGTCGCGGGCAAGGTGGTCATCGGCGTCTTGCAAGGCGGGTTGCTGGGACGGGCGCTCTCGTGGGCGGTGCTCGGGCTTGGGATCGGCCTGGGGCAGGGGATCGCCGATCGTTCGCGCGACCGGCTGGTCTTCGGCCTCATCGGCGGCGGACTGGGCGGGCTCCTCGGCGGCTTCCTGTTCGAGTGGCTCCGGGTCGCACTGGGCGACCGGCTCGTCCTGGGCCAGGCGGTCGGGATCGTGACCCTCGGCGCGGGGCTGGGACTCTGCCTGGCCCTCGTCGAGCAGGCCCTCCGTCGCGCGTGGGTCCAGGTCTTGAACGGACGCCAGGAAGGCCGCATCTACCTGCTGTCTCACCCGAGATGTCGGATCGGCCTGGACGAGCGCGCCGAGGTGGGACTGTTCGGCGATCCGTCGGTCTCCCGGCGGCATGCCGAGATCGAGTCCACCGCGAGCGGATACGTGCTGCGCGACCTGGCGGCCGCCGGCACGACGCGGGTCAACGGCGATGCGGTCGCGGATGCCCGGCCGCTCCGCGACGGCGATCGTATCGAGCTGGGGCGTACCCAGTTGGTGTTCCGGCAGCGCTAGTGTGTCGTCTTTGGGAGGGCGAGGCTCCGTCCGAGCCGGCACTGCGAAAGGCTCGGACGGAGCCTCGCTCTCCCTGACATCAGCAGGAGCCGCATCGGACATGCCCTCTACCGCCGCGACCCAAACCCGTTCGACCCGATGGTCATTGGAAGTCGTGCGCAGGCGCGACGTGGGGATGGTCTTCGAGCTGCCCGGGGGCGAGGTCATCCTCGGCAGCGGGCTGGACGGCTCGCGCGGGCTCGACCTCCGCGACCAGGAGGCCGGCTCGCCGCGGCGGATGGCCGCTCGCCAGGCGACCGTCGAGACGCAGGGTGCGGACATCGTCATCCGCGATCTCGACTCGCCCGGCGGCACGTTCGTGAACCGACAGCGTCTGCTCGCCGGCCAGACCCGGCGACTCCAGACCGGCGACGAGATCCAGGTCGGCGCGGTGCTGCTGCGAGTGGTCGCCGGGAGTGGGGGTCAGCCGTCGCCGGTCGAACAGCCGCCGGCCGCGGCTGCGCCGCCTTCAGCACCGCCGGGACGGCTGGCCGTTCCTTATTCCATCGGCGGAAACGTCGCATGCCGTAGCTGGGATGACTTCCTCGTCGTGGCGGCGCAGCGGTGGAACGACCTCCGCGACGAGCTGGAATCCGGCCGGCTCGCCGACTACCTGCGGCGGATTGGTCGGCTCGACCTGTTGCCTCGAGTGGAGGCGGGCGCGTCCGCGGATGACCGACTCGATCAGTGGCTGGGGCGATTGCCCGTATCACAAACGAGCGTCCCCGAGCTGGAGGTGCATCCCAACAGCCTCGAGGTCCGGGCTACGGGCGGCACGACGCGACACGTCCTCAAGATCGCGAATGTCGGCTTTCGTCTCCTTCGGAGCACAGCCCACGTCGAGCCCCTCGGTACGGGTTGGGTCAGGCTCCTGCCGCCGTTCGATGGCCGCCGGTTCGACACGGTCGAGCAGACGGAACTGCCCGTTGAGGTGACCCCGCCCGAGGGCCAGTCTGGTGCACTAACCGCCGAGATCGTGATCGAGTCGAACGGCGGGACGCGGCGAGTTCCGGTCCGGCTCCGGAGACCGGAGCGGGCGCCGGCATTGCCGGACGCGGTCAGGGTCGCCCCCGGCGCGACGATGTCGGACCTGTTCCGGCCCGTGGCCGAGAACGTCAGCCACCTCGAGGCACCGGTCCGGATCGTGGGGGCGATCGCCACGGTCCTGGTCTTCCGGGCCCTGGTGCTTGTCTCGGGCTTGATCCCTCTCGGTGCTCACGGAGCCTCGATGACCGAGCCTCGACTGCCCGCGCTGGCGTCCCTCTGTGCGGCGCTCGGGGCGATCCTCGGCATGCTCAAAGGCCGGCCGACGGGAGAGCGAGGACTGATCGACACCGCGGCGACCGGCGTTTCGTCGGGATTGCTCGGAATCCTGGTTGCGTCATTCAGCTACGCCGTGGTGAACACGGTCGAGCGACCCCTGGGGGCCTGGTCCTCATCGCTCTGGGCGCTGGCCCTGGTCTGGGCGATCCTCGGGGCGGCCATCGCGGGTCTCTCGTGGCTGTTCGTGCCCTATCGTGGACCATCCGGGAGGACGTCACCATGAGGACGCGGCGTCTCATCGCGGGTCTCCTGCTGTTCATCGCCTCGGCCCCCAGGACCCAGGCCCGCCAGCAACCTGCCACGGATCGCGGTCCCGACGCGGCCGCGGAGATGCCGACCGTCGTCGTGACGGGCGCGAGCGAGAAGGCCTTTCCCCGCATCACCGTGCAATTCGAGGTGAAACGCCCGGACGGCTCGTACCTCCGCGACGCGCGGCGGGACGACTTCGGTGTCACGGAGGACGGCAACGAGGTTCCGGTCGTCGAGTTCCAGGCTCCCGTGACGACCGAGATCATACCGACGACCCTCGTCCTGGTGGTCGATCGAAGCGGGAGTATGAAGAACGAGGACCGGATCGGCGGCCTGAAGCAGGCCGTCGCGTCGTTCCTGGAGAAGCTGCCGCCGGGGTCTCGGGTCGCGCTGGTCTCCTTCGCCTCGGACGTGGATCGGCTCTCGCCGTTTACCACCGATCTCGAAGGAATCCGGAAGGCCGTGGATGCGCTCGAGGCCGACGGATCGACGAGGTTCTACGACGCGGTCGCCCAGTCCCTGGAGTTGCTGGAAGGGGAGTCGGGCCGTCGGGCCGTCCTGGCCCTCACCGACGGAGAAGACACGGCCAGCCAGGATGCCAGCCTCAAGTCAGTCATCGACTCGGCCCGCGGGCTCGGCCTGCCGATCTACACCTTGGGACTGGGCAGCGAGCGCGAGATCCGAAGCGAGGAGCTCCGCCGGCTGGCCGATTTGACGCGGGGCCAGTACTATCCCGCGCGTCGCTCCGAACAGCTCCGCGCCATCTATGAGCAGATCGCCGAGCGGATCGGGTCGAGCTATGTCCTCAGCTACCAGACGAATCGTCCCTTGGCCGACGGGACGCTCCGCCCGATCCGGATCTCCTACCGGGGTGGCCGGTCGTCGGGCGAGACCGCGGTCTTCATCCCGGGGATGGTCGTACCGGCCGCCGGCTGGTCGCCCCTCTTCCTGGGCCTTTCCGTCGTCCTGGCCGCGCTCCTGCTCGTGCCGCCCTACGCGATGCGGCGCCGTCCAGCCGGATGATCGCGCTTTGCAGGACGTCGCGGCACGCCGGCTCGACGAGGTACCTTGGCGAGAAGCACTGACTGGAGGACCCACGGCGATGAAGTACATCATCAAGCTCTACATCACGGGCCAAGCACGCCATGAGCCAGGCTGCCGACCGGATGGCGGAGAACTTTAACCGGGCAGGGGTGCACTTCACCCAGGCCGCCGCCAAGCTCGGCGACGCTCGCCTTCACCCTAAGCATCCGAGCATCCGGCCCATCTTCGAGACCCAAGAGTCTGGATTTCGCCGAACCTCCACGCTCCTCCCGTCTCGGAGATGAAAGAATGGTGTACGTGTGTCGGGTTCTGATTGGCAGGACGACGCTCGCACGCTCAATATCCATGGAGACGAGGAGATGGACGAGAATACGTTCGGCTACTCCGTGAAGCTGCCGGAGCCGATCCGGGAAGTCTACATGTGGCTCTGCCAGCACTTGGTCAGGTTGAAGCAGAAGTGACACTTCTACATGGGGTTGTTCGGCAAGCGGGAGAACTACGCCCTCTTCGAGGGGACCTCCGCGCTCGCGTTCCGGCAGATTGAGGAATCGGTCCGGATTGACCTCATCATGTCGATTTGTAGGCTGGGGGACGGCCTACAGTCGTGCGGCGACGACAACTTGACCTTCGCCAGGTTGGAGAACCACTACAAGACCGATGCCACCCTGAAGGAACTCGTCAGGAAATACGGCGAGGAGCACACCGCGCTCTTCCGCACCCACCGGCACAATGTTGTCGTAGTGGAACTTGGCCAGCCGTCCCCCGAAGAGACCCCCGAGCCCCGGGCCAGCTCCTGGTGCCGCGCGAGCGGAGCCCAGTTGGCCTCGGTCCCTACCGGGTAGTAGGGCACGTCCCTCCTGATGGCCGAAATCGGTGTGGCTTCAGTTTTTCAGGCCGTTGCGGGTCGGGATCGGGAGCCGGAGGACGCCGGACGGGATCGTCCGGGTCGGGAGCCGACGGGCCGGCTGGGGACCGCCCGGCCCGAGAGCCTTCGCCTCGCCCCGTCGGTCGCCGGGCCGGGCGAACGGGAGTCATGGCCACCCACATCGACCTCCGGCCCGGGTCGATCGGGATGGCGATGACCACGGCCCCTCGGCGCACGGCACTCGGCCGGCTAATGTCCCGGCGCGTACCTGGCCGTGCCTGTCAGGGCGCGTACAGCCGCCCCGTCCCAGGGAAGTCGTCGATCGCGATCAGCCGCTCGAGCAATCGCTCCGCGACCTGACACCGACTCTTTCCCCGCCAAACGGGCCGGCTTGCGCCGGCCCTATGCGGGCGTCTCGCGAGCCGGATCAGAGCTGGCCGCAGTCTTCGACCACGATCTTCCCCTGCGTCTTCCCGCTGCCCGAGCCTCGGGCCTCGATGGCCTGCACGAGATCCGTCCCCTCGGTCACCTCGCCGAAGACGACGTGCTTGCCATCGAGCCACGGCGTCGGCACGGTCGTGATGAAGAACTGCGAGCCGTTCGTGTTCGGGCCGGCGTTGGCCATCGACAGGAGGAACGGTCTGTCGTGCTTGAGCTGGAAGTTCTCGTCGGGGAACTTGTTCCCGTAGATCGACTTGCCGCCCGTGCCATTGTGGTTGGTGAAGTCGCCCCCCTGGAGCATGAACTGAGGGATCACGCGGTGGAACGACGAGCCCTTGTAGCCGAAACCCTTCTCGTGAGTGCAGAGGGCGCGGAAGTTCTCGGCGGTCTTCGGGACCACGTCGTCATATAACTCGAGGACGATCCGCCCGGAAGGCTGGTCGTCGATGCTGATGTCGAAGTAGACGCGGGGCCTGGCCATGATCGTGGTCCTCACTGGCATCCGAATCGCGACTCGATCGACCGGCAGGGCCGGCCAGTC
This sequence comes from uncultured Planctomycetota bacterium, assembly GCA_963815795.1. GTDB lineage: Bacteria > Planctomycetota > Planctomycetia > Isosphaerales > Isosphaeraceae > JAKAUH01. Next base: position 2,829,119 of record CAWFIC010000019.1, read on the forward strand.
CCCAGCTTAAACCCGTCCGCAAGGAAGCTCAAGGGCCGCCGGGACGCTACGTTCTTGCCGAATTGCCCAGGCTGGTGTGCGGGTCGCTTCCGTCCTTCAGCCCCTTTCGGGTCGGGAACGGGAACCGGAGGACGCCGGACGGGATCGGTCCGGATCGGGAGCCGACGGGCCGGCTCGGGACCACCGGGCCCGAGAGCCTTCGCCTCGCCCCGTCGGTCGCCGGGCCGGGCGAACGGGACTCATGGCCAGCCCGATCGACCTCCGACCAGGGTCGAGCGGGATGACGAAGACCTCGGATCGTCGATTCGGGGCACTCGGCGCGTCGGCCGGCCGTTCGCCGTCCCGACGCCGCCTGGCCGTGCTTGTCAGGGGACGTAGAGCCGCCGCGTCCCACGGTAGTCGTCGATCGCGATCAGCCGCTCGAGCAACCGCTCCGCGACCTTCTGGGCACGGAGACGATCCGACAAGATGCGCAGCGGATTGGCAAGGGTGGTCACCCGCAGGCCGTCCGGCCCGTCCTCACCGCGGATCAAGGCTCGGGCCGGGACCGGGGCCTGGTTCGGGGGCCTGTTCGGGCTGATGGTCGGCGCGGCGGCGTTGCTGGTGCCGGGCGTGGGCCCGATGGTCGTGGCCGGCCCGCTGGCCGCGGCGGTACTGGCGGGGCTGGAAGGCGCGCCCGCCGGGACTGCCCCGGGCGGCCGGAGCATCCCCAAGGAGCGGGCGCTGACCTACGAGACCCACATCCAGGGCAGCAAGTTCCTGGTCATGGTCCGCGGGTCCCCGGGGCCGTCGAGCGGGCTCGAGGTCTCCTCGCCCACGAGGACCACGGTCCGGAGCACATGCACCTCATACGAGAAATCGCCGCCATGATCGCTTGAACCCTCCGATTCGTCGCGATTTGCACGGTCCCGGGGCACCGCTCCCCCGAGGAAAGCCTCCGCCTCCTCATCCTCCCACGCCCGCCTTCGGTCTTCGATGTCTCGGACTTGACGATCGATGTCAATCTGCTTAGGATAATCCGAGCCTTTCACCGGACCCGGGGCCTGAATGACGATGACTGGGCGCTTCGTCGATCATGGGATTCGCATCATGGCGGCCGCGGCGCTGCTGCTGGCGGTGATGTCTTCACCGACCCTACCGACCAGGGCATCCCATACAGTCCCCCCTCCCAACTACCTCCCGCGCAACTTCGCCATCCTCGATAAGGTCGGGCACAGCGTCCAATTTGCGATATCGGCCCGCCCCTCCTTGAGAGAGGCGGACTCCCTCCAGTGCGATATCGACGACAAGTTGGACGCCGATGTCGAGGATGAACTGACCGTAACATCCCCGCTGGCTTCTGAGTCCTTCGACGTACTCTCCTCTCCCTGTCCCCAGCCTTACTCCGAACTGGTCAGCTTCGCTGTCGCGCTCGCGGCCCGACCGCTCCGCTGCTGAGTCCGTCCCCCCCGGCCAACGTCCTCCGCATCGCGCTGGCGCGATCATTATTGGGGGGATGCCTGAGAGCTTGTGAATAATTCGTCATCTGAACACTAGGTGCATCAGATGGCCACCGAGAACACCTTGCCAGACAATGAGTTAGACGATGTGTCCATCTGTCTGGCACGCGCGCGTTTAGTTTCTTCACGTGCTCTGAGCGTCCCCATCAGGCCCGTGATGGGCCCGGCTATCGCCTCGATGGACTGCGCCCCGTCGTCGGCCGAGGCCCGAGTGCCCGCACGATCGGCCTCGTTGAGGGGCGTCCTGGCGCGGAAGGCGTGCCGATCTCCCTCGCGCGGGGCCCCGCCGTAGTGTCGCCGGACATCACTAATGCAAGGTATTCAGGGGGCGTGCTCCGCGAACCAGCGGCGCATCCTTTGATTCGACCAGGTCCACTCGAAGGGGTGGGCGTACAGCCGGTTGTATCCCGGCCACGAGGCCATCACATGGGCGATGTATTCCGCACCCCCGGTCCACGACCCTCGCTTCAGGTAGCGGTGCCCGAAGGCGTGGTCGAAGATCTCCCCCTGGTTGAGCCACGAGGCGTGCGCCGGCGTCAGCCGGGGACGCCACCGGCCCCCGCACGCGGCGAGGTAACGGGTCGTCTCGCCGGCGAAATAGCTCCCGCCGCCGTCCAGGACCAGGAAGACACCTCGGAGTCGAACATGCTCCCGCCGGAATGCCTCCAGCGCCGGGATGAGGTGAACGGCATCGTCGGCCTCCAGGATCGCCGCCTCCATCCGCCCGGTGTGGACCATCAGGAAGGTCAGGATGTTGACTGTCCCATGCCGGGTGTACTCGAACTCCCGCTGCTCGATCGAGCCGGGGATCGCCCGGCGGATCGGGCATCGCTCCAACACCTGCTCGTTGGGCATCTCATCGAGGCGGACGACCCAGATGCCTCGCTCGGCCAGCCGCCCCGCGTTGGCGTCGCGCCAGAGGACCTTCGCGGCCCGGTCCTTGAACCGGTCATCCAGGCGGGCGGTCCTCCAGTCGCGGGTCCGATGCGGCTGGAGATCGACCCGGTCGAGGAGCCGCCGGATGGTGCGGGGCGAGATGCTCGGGACAGCCGTGGATCTCGACCGGCCGCGAATCGGCCAGGAGCCGTCAGGGCCATGAATCCCATCGTCTTAGCCATGCGGCGACTCGTCATAACCCTCATGCTGGTCGTCGCGCTTGCAGGTGGCGGCGTCCTGGCGTTGGCGATGATGGGGGTCGATCTCCCTCCGCCGCTCAATACGCCTAAAGCTCACGCATATCTTGATCCTATTGCTGCGCGCCAGGCAGATAAAGGGGTATGTCGTCGGCAAGCTTCAGTCGTATTTTCACAAGCACGAGGAGAAGCACCAGGCCGAGGAAAATCAGATCGTGGTGACCAGCCCGAAGGCAATGGACGTCACCATCACCCAGCCATTTGTCTGTCAGATTCGCTCGCAGCGGCATATCGAGGTCCGTGCCTTGGAGCCCGGCTATCTCGAGAAGATCTTAGTCGCGGAGGGCCAGGCGGTGACGGGCCCACGCGCCGGGCAGGCGGGCGACTTGATGTTCTCGATCCTGCCAACTCTTTACGAGGCAAAGCTGGCCTCCGAGTCGGCCGAGGCCGAGGTCGCGCAACTGAAGTTCCAATTCGCCGACAGCTTGCAAAAGAAAGACGTGGTCTCCAAGGCCGAGGTGTCACTGGCCAAGGCCGAACGGCTAAGGGCCCAGGCCAAGGCGGATCTGGCGAAGGCCGAACGGGACTTCACCTACGTCAGAGCACCTTTCGACGGCATCGTCAACCGCCTGCTCCAGCGGGAGGGCAGCCTGATCAAGGAGGGGGAGATCCTCACGACCTTGTCCGATAACAGCGTGATGTGGGTTTATTTCAACGTACCCGAGAAATACTACCTCGAGTACATGGCCACCCGGAAGCAGCATGAGAAGGAGGACAAAATTGAGCTCGTGCTGGCGAACGGCGACACGTTCCCCCAGCCCGGCAAGATCGGTGCGATCGAGGCCGACTTCAACAACGAGACCGGGAACATCAAATTCCGCGCGGATTTTCCGAACCCGGTCAACAAGGAGACCGGAAACCGCCTGCTGCGTCACGGTCAGACCGGCACCATCAAGATCCGCCGACCGTTGAAGAACGCCCTCCTGATCCCCCAGCGGGCGACGTTCGATATCCTCGACAAGCGATACGTTTGGGTCGTCGGCGAGGATGACGTGGCGCATCAGACCCTGATCGCCATCTCCAAGCACGAACTGGAGGACATTTTTGTCATCGATGGCGGACTGAACGTGGGAGACAAGATCGTTCTCGAAGGGGTCCGGCAGGTTGAGGAAGGCGGAAAGGTGGAATACGAGTTTCGCAAGCCGGAAGAGGCCCTTAAGAACCAAAAACTCCACGCGGAATAGCAACCGCTCACCGACATTCTCGACACCGAACACAACGAGATTGGTCCCGAACCATGTTCACGAAAATCCTCCATCGGCCGGCACTCGCGATCGTCATCTCAATCATCCTCTTGTTCCTGGGGGTGCTGGGGATGAGGACCCTTCCGATTGCACAGTTCCCCGACATCGCGCCCCCGACCGTTATGGTTTCCATTTCTTATCCCGGCGCCAGCGCCAATGTCCTGGTCGATTCGGTCCTGATTCCGTTGGAGCAATCCATCAACGGCGTCCAGAACATGCGCTTCATCACCTCCTCCGCAACCAGTGCCGGCGAGGCGGCGATCATCATCTACTTCGAGCCGGGCACGGACCCGAACATCAATGTCGTGAACGTGCAAAACCGGGTCAACATCGTGCTGTTCCAGCTCCCGCCCCTGGTGGTGCGGGAGGGGATCCTCGTCAGCCAGGTCGTGCCGAGCATGCTGATGTACGTGAACATTTACAGCACGGATCCACACGCCGACCAGAAAGACCTCTTCAACTTCGCCAACGTCTTCGTCATGCCCCGGCTCAAGCGGATCAAAGGCATGGGCATCCCCAGGAATCTCGGCAACCGGATCTTCGCGATGCGGATTTGGCTGGATCCCGACCGCATGCGCGCCTACAACGTGTCCACCGAGGATGTCATGAAGGCCCTGTCGGAACAGAGCATGATCGGTTCGCCCGGACGACTCGGCCAGGCCACAGGGAGGACGTCGCAATCAAAAGAGTACGTGTTGACTTATATCGGGCGCTTCAACAAGCCAGAGCAGTATGCAAACATCATTTTAAAAGCAAATCCCGATGGGGAGATCCTGCGGCTCAACGCCGTCGGCCAGGTGGAGTTGGGTCCCCAGTTCTTCGATATTTATTCCGACATCAACGGGCATCCCGCGGCGTCCATCGTTCTCAAGCAGGCTCCCGGCTCCAACGCCGCCGAGGTCATCGAGGAAATCAAGGCGGAACTCAAGCAGATCAAGAAGGAATCATTCCCTCCCGGGATGGACTACGAATTCGCCTACGACGTCTCCAAGTTTCTGGACGCCTCGATCGACAAGGTGCTGCACACCCTGCTCGAGGCGTTCATTTTGGTGTCTCTCGTGGTCTACATGTTCCTCGGGGATTTGCGATCCACGCTGATCCCGACAATCGCGGTTCCGGTGTCGCTGGTCGGGACCTTCTTTGTCTTGCGGTTGATGGGCCTCTCGATCAACCTGATCACGCTCTTCGCGATGGTCCTCGCGATTGGTGTCGTGGTGGACGATGCGATCGTGGTGGTCGAGGCGGTGCATGCCAAGATGGCCCAGAAACACTTATCGCCCTACCGGGCAACCATGGAGGTCATGCACGAGATCTCGGGCGCGATCATTGCCATCACCCTCGTGATGACGTCCGTCTTCCTTCCGGTGACATTCATTCCCGGGGCGGTCGGCACCTTCTACCGCGCAGTTTGGGATCACGATGGCCACGTCCATCATCCTGTCCGGTCTGGTGGCCCTGACGCTGACGCCCGTACTCTGTGCGATGATTCTCAAGCCCCACAGCCACACCGGCACCGACTCCCACACGAGCGACACCAACCCTAACACCTACACGATCGACACCCACTCTGACTCCCACACGAGCAACGGGAAAAGGCCGCGCGGACTGGGAGTCAAGCTGCTTGTTGCGCTCGGAGGGTTGCTGGTCTTGGGCGGAATAACGTATCTGGCGTATGAGTTGTGGGGGCCGGTTGGCTTCCTGCTCATCCTTCTGCCGTTCGTGCGGGGCCCTTTTGACCGCGCCGTCGAGAAGGTCACGGGCGGTTATGCCGCGATCGTGCGGCGGATCGCCACGCGCCGCACGCTGACCATGGCCGTCGTCGGGGGCTTTGCCGCCGGTATCGTCGTTGTCAACACGCAGCTCGCGACGGGTTTTATCCCGGGCGAGGACCAGGGCATCATCTACGCCGTCCTCCAGACGCCTCCAGGCTCCACGCTCGAGTACACCAACGCCAAATCCCAGGAGCTCGAGGCGATCGCCAAGGAGATCCAGGAAGTCGCCTCCGTCACCTCGTTGGCCGGTTATGAAGTCCTGACCGAAGGCCGTGGCTCGAACTCGGGAACGTGTATCATCAACCTGAAAAACTGGGACGACCGCGAGCGAACCGCACGCGAGATCATCGTGGATCTCGAAGAAAAATGCCGCCGGATCAGCAACGTGAAGCTCGAGTTCTTTGAACCGCCCGCGGTCCCCGGCTTCGGCACCGCCGGGGGTATCTCCATGCTCGTCCTCGACAAGACGTTCTCCGCTGATTACCAGTATCTCGACGTGGTGACCCGCAAGTTCATGGACGAACTGAAAAAGCGTAAGGAGGTGACGAACCTGTTCACCTTCTACGCCGCCAACTACCCGCAGTACGAGCTGATCATCAACAACGACGTGGCCATGCAGAAGGGCGTGTCGATCAAGGCAGCGATGGACAGCCTCAACATCCTCATCGGCAGCACTTGGGAGCAGGGATTCATTCGCTTCAACCAGTTCTACAAGGTCTTCGTCCAGGCCCGGCCGGAGTTCCGGCGCTACCCGGAGGATCTGGACAACCTATTCGTCAAGAACGACAAAGGGGAAATGGTCCCCTACTCCGCGTTCATGAGGCGCGAAAAGAAGCTGGGTTTGAATGAGATCACCCGGTACAACCTGTACACCTCCGCGGCCATTCAATGCGCGCCGGCTCCTGGCTACAGCACCGGTCAAGCCATTCAGGCGATCAAGGAGGTCGGCGCCGAGTTCCTGCCTCGCGGTTTCGACGTCGGCTGGTCTGGTCTCGCCTACGACGAGGCAAGAAAGGGGAATGAGGCAGTTTATATCTTCCTCATCGTCGTCGCCTTCGTCTATCTGGTACTGGTCGGGCAATACGAGAGCTTTATCCTGCCGCTGGCAGTGATCCTGTCGCTGCCGGTCGGGATTTTCGGTTCTTTCCTATTCCTGCGGGCCATGGGTTTGGCTAACGACGTGTACGCCCAGATTGGTCTGGTCATGCTGGTCGGTTTGCTCGGCAAGAATGCGATCTTGATCGTGGAATTCGCAGTCCAACGGCGGCTGGAGGGCGTGTCCCTCCATGAGGCGGCTGTCGAAGGCGCAAGACTGCGCTTCCGGCCGATTCAGATGACCTCCTTCGCCTTCATCGCTGGTCTCCTTCCGTTGGTCGTCGCCACCGGCGCCGGGGCGATCGGGAACCGAACCATCGGCACCACGGGAGCCGGCGGCATGCTCGTCGGCACGGTCATCGGAGTCTTGATCATTCCCGGCCTTTATTATTTATTCGGCCAGCTTGACGGCGGGCGCAAACTCCTCAGGGACGAGACGCATTCCCCTCTCAGTGAGGTGTTCGGACACGAAGCCACTCAAGCGCCGAGCCGATTCCCTCAGCCCTCATGATGGACCTCTCTGAGTGAGACGTTCGGGCACGAAGCAACTCACCCAGGAGCAGGATTACGAACCTCACAGTGAGATTCTCGGACACGAGCCAGAAGAAGCACGCTATCGCGATCACTTGCAGCATCCTGCTGGTTGTGCCGCCCTGCCACATCCCCAATCTCCGTCAGGGGTAGCCGGGACCAGACCTGCCGGAAGGCTTCAATAAAGCGACCAGCCCGGAGAACTCATCCCAGGTCGGGATCGAAGAGTTTTTCGGTGATCCGCTGCTGACGGGCTTGATCGACCAGCCACGGGTCGGAGACCAGGAGCTGGAGATCCTCGCTGAGGACATCCGGATCGCCAGCTCCGAGATTCTGGCGCGGCAGGGGGCGTACCTTCCCTTCGTCTCTCGCCGGACGTCGGAGTGCGCGATCCGTGGGGAGGTCCACCCGACGAGGCGTCAACGCCGCGCCGCCGGGCGGCGCGGCGACGGAGATCGACGACGAGCGGGAGACGGACCGCAAGCACCCGTCGATGGGCCGAACTCACGCTTGCCAAGCCGGGATCTCGCGGAGACGAGGTCGCACCGCCGACCCGAAGGATCGCCGTGATCGTCGCCGAGATCAGGCCGGTGGGTGCTTCGGCTTGAGGATCAGGTCGAGCACCTCCCCGGCCCTGAAGGGGGCGCCGATCGGGTGGCGGAGCGGCTCCTCCAGGTGGACCTCGTAGCGATTGCGCCGGCCTCCACGGACGCGAGACAGATGGCCGGCCTCCACCAAATCGCCGATGATCCGCTGGACCGCGCTGGGGGTGATGCGGACGCGTTCGGCCAGATCGCAGAGCCGGATGTCCGGCTCCTGGGCGATGCAAATCAGGACATGGGCATGGTTGCTGAGGAAAGCCCAACCGGTCGGTCCTGTCATAAAGCTGGACGCGTCCCTACTGCCCGGGCTTGACGGCTCGACGGAGATTGGCTAGAGAATGGTCGCCAATCATTTCCCAGATCGTCCGCGGGGCGACGCTCGCTCCGGAGCCGGACATTGATCCTCAGTCCGCCCGCTCTTTTTTGTAAACCGTTGTGTCCACTCGGCGTCCCCTCGGGATCGAGGGATTTCGGCGTCCGACACGATTGCCACGACGGCTGCACGAGGCACAATCCTCACCCGGAGGGTCGTGACGCCCGAGATTTGGTGATCTTTTCAGTTTCCGCGGCCGGATGGCCGATAATCCTAATTGTGGCGCAAATTCCAAGGATGCGGCGGATGAACCAGATGGTGAACTTGTCGAATACGAAGCATAGGAAGCGCGCGATCGCGATCGCTTGCAGCTTCCTGCTGGTTCTGCCGTCCTGTATCCCCGATCTCCGTCACCCGGTACCGGGACCAAGCCTGCCGGAGAGCTTCAGGGGAGCGGCCAGCACAGAAAACTCATCCCAGGTCACGATCGAAGACTTCTTCAATGATCCGATGCTGACGGGCTTGATCCACCAGGCCCTGTTCGGAAACCAGGAGCTGAGGATCCTGGCTGAGGAGGTCCAGATCGCCAGCAACGAGATCCTGGCGCGGCAAGGGGCGTACCTTCCCTTCATCTCTCCCGTGGGCAGCATGGGGACGAATAGATATAGCCAATTCACGCCTGCGGGAGCCGGCATACGCGACGACCCGTTTCGCCCCGGGCAGTTTTTTCCCAATCCGGTGCCAGATTTCATGTTTGGCGCCCTCCTCACCTGGACGCCGGACATCTATTGGCAGTTGCATAATGCCAAGGACGCGGCAGCGATGCGCTACTTCGCCGCTGGTGAGGGGCGGAAGTACGTCGCGACCAGTGTGGTCGCAGAGATAGCCGACAATTATTACGGGCTGATGTCGCTCGACAAACGGCTCGAGAATCTGGATAACATCATCGCGCTTCAGCAGCAAAGCCTGAGGTTCGCCCAGCTCGCGAAGGAATTTGCCCGCGGCACTGAACTGCCTGTCCAGCGATTCCAGGCCGAGGTTCGCAAGAACCAGAGCGAAAAGTTCATCGTTTACCAGGACATCATCCAGGTCGAGAACCGGATCAACTTCCTCTCCGGTCGCTTCCCGCAGCCTGTCGCACGCGTGCCTTTGAAACTCCTCGAGGACTACATCGATCTGAACTTGCACACGCTGAGCGTAGGAGTGCCCGCGGAGCTACTTCAGAACCGACCCGACGTCCGCCAAGCCGAGCGCGAGCTGGCGGCTGCCGGGCTCGACGTGAAGGTCGCCCGGAAACAGTTCTATCCTCATGGGCTCCTCACTGCCGGCGTTGGCTACGAGGCTTTCAACCCAACGTATCTGCTCTTGACTCCGGAATCCCTGGCTGCCCAAGTCGCCGGTAACCTGCTCGTGCCGTTCATCAACAGGAAAGCGATCAAGGCCGACTACTTCACCGCGAACGCCCGGCAACTGCAGACCGTCTACAAATTCCAGCGCGTCGTCCTCAACGCCTTCACCGAGGTGGTCAACCGCCTCTCCAAGGTGCAGAATTACCTCAACAGCATCGAGATCAGGAAGCAGCAAGTGAAAGCGCTCGAGGCCGCAGTCGAGCGCGCCATGAGTCTTTGGCAGTTTGCCCACCCCAGTGTCGATTACCTCGACGTGCTCTTGGCCCAGCGTGACCTCTTTGAGGCGAGAAGGGTCCTGATCGAGACCAAAAGGGAGCAACTGTCTGCCATCGTAAACACCTATCAAGCCCTCGGCGGCGGCGCCTATTTGTCGCCGGTTCTCAAGCCGGAAGTGATGCAACCTCACCTGCAACATCACCGTTGGAAGCATTTCTGGCACTCCCATGCGAGCGGGGCGCCGGAAGGGCCTCCGGCACCGCCTCCGACACCGGCGGTGGAAGGGCCTCCGGCACCGGCGGTGGAAGGGCCTCCGGCACCGCCTCCGACACCGGCGGTGGAAGGGCCTCCGGCACCGCCTCCGACACCGGCGGCGGAAGGGCCTCCGGCACCGCCTCCGACACCGGCGGCGGGAACGAATCTGGAACCGCTTCCAACACCGATGGGAGGCGGAAACGGGTCCGGAACCGGTTCCAACACCAATGATCCTCCGCGTTGATCATTGATTACTGACGGTTCTTCTGCCTTCCAACGGTGACGCAGGACGTCGAGGTCAGGAGCATTGGGTCCGTCCGAGGGGGGGTATAACCAGGAGTCGTGTACGGGAGTTTGAAGGGCGGCGGGGTATCTGTCACCGTCAACTCCTTCCACGGCCCATCCACGCCAGCCAGCGAATTGATGGTCGCCGCGGGGATTCACTCGCTGGCGCGTCGAGCTCGTATCGAGTTGTCCACCGCCGGATCCCTGCGCCGTGCGCACATCTGATGGGATGAGGAGTTTCACGCAGAGACGCAAGTTCCCGCAGGGACGCAAAGGGGAAAAGACGGCAATCCGAGGAATCCTGAGCCGGGAGGACCGGAGGACGCTCGGCCCGCCGAGCCCATTCGGCCCGGATTCCCAGGAATCGCACTTCACTCAAGCGGAAGGCTCCGAAAGTGAAGCGGAGCCCTCCTCATGGGCCGATTCGACCACATCGACGATCGCCCTCGCCTGACCCGCCGCGTCGGGACTTCCCTCATGCAGATGGTCGCGGCCGGCGAACCGCTCGGGCAAGCAGGGCATCTCTCCGCGGGCTGCGGGGTCGTCGTGGACGTTACGGTAGCCCCGGCCGTACCCGACGCCCTTCATCAGCGGCGTGACTGCGTTGCGAAGCGGTGGTGGGTCCCCAGGACCTGATTGTGAACGCCCTGTCGGCGGTGTAGGAGGACTGAGCGGGCGGTCTACCCTGGTACGGGGCTGACGAAGCCTCCGCCCTTCTTCAAGTCGGCCGGGATCGGCTCCCTTCGCATATGGGTTAGCCGCCCAGACTCTGCCTCGGCGTACCTGTCGGCGGGTCCGACTCGACCGAGGCCGCGGCGAAGCCAGCCGGCGGCCCCCCCGCGCCGACCCTCCAGAGGGTGAGATGGCTCCGAAAAAACCCGGAACCAGGTCGGACCCCGATGTCCCCGTGTCCCCGTGTCCCCGCGGGCGCAGCGGCTCAGGGGTACAGCGCCGAATCGCGAGCTGGCCGAGGAACGTGAGCACCCCCCCGAGGAGCGCTCCGATCAGCGAGGGGACGATGGCCCAATGCCTGCGGCCACCCTCTTCGCCCACCCTCTTCATCTCGTTCAGCCGCTCCTCGATGATGGAGAGGTTGCGCTTGACCTCATTGAGCGCGTCATCCATCTTCTGACCACGGGCATTTATGGCCTCGACATCCCTGCGCACGCTGTCGATACGTTCGGTGATGGTTGCCGTCAGCTGGGACAACTCATCGATCCTGTCGGTGTTGGTCTTGGCCATGTCGTTATGCCGCCGTGCCGCCGGGGCCGACGGGTTGGATTGGAGGGGCTGAGCCGATCAGCCGCTGCACCTGCATGTGCGACCGGATCTCCAGCAGATCCCCCCACAGATGATTCAGGCGGGACATGAGGCGGCTCTCATCTTCCAGCTCTTCCGGCTCGAAGGTGGCCGTCGCTGTTCCGTTCGCGTCGGAGAGGCGCAGGACCAGGATCGGGCGGCCGCGGGCGTCCGCCGCCAGATCCCAATCGATCGACACGCTGTTCCGGGAAGGCCCTGTCAGGCCGTAGAGGACCTGTGTCGCGCGCTCCACCCGCTCTTTCAGCTTCGGAACCTGATTGATGCCCTTGCGGAGCACGGTCATCGAGGCGTAGTCCCGGAAAGTGAATTTGGATGACGGAGATACCGTCTGCAGCTGGCGCCGCGAGCCCGAGCAGGAAAGGGACCAGATCCGGCGGCACTTCGTCCGGCCATGCGCCATGCACGATGGCGTTGCGCAGATAGCTGGACTGCTGGAGCTTGGGGTAGTCGTCCTCGGAGATGAGGCCCCGCTTGCGAAGCTCCTCGACCATCTGCCGGGGTGAAACGCCTGCAAACGCCTCCCGGCCCGGCTGCAACACTGCTCGGGCCGTGGCCTCGAACGCGGCCCACGCCATCACGAGAGCCGCCCGGATCGTCCGCGGGTTGAGGAGCAGCTCCGCTTCCTCGATCTGCCTGATCGCCCCATCGACGCCCAGCTCGGCTCCCACCCCGATCGATTCTTCGTCGGAGGAGCCCTCCTCGTTTACCGTGAGCGCGGTCACGCGGTCGCCCTTTCGGGCGATGATATCCACGGGCGTGTTCGCAAGGAACGCGGGCAGGTCGGAGGCGGCGGGGCGGATCTGGACGTCGAAACCGTCCCTGCGGTATTTCTCTGCAATGCGCTCCAGCGGATCTCGATCGCCCATCGCAAATGCTCCGATCGTCTGGAGTTATAGCCGGGTGCTCGCGTCCGCTCCTATCGGCTCGACGCGGGCCAAGACCTATTCGGCCTGCGGCAAGTCGATGTCACTTACGGCCGCGTCGGCAGCCGGGGCCGAACCATCCGCCACATTGCCCCCGACGAGGCCACCGCCAGGAGGATCGTCCGCCAGTGTCTCAAACGCCGCGCCACCGCCCCCAGCCGGATCGGCGTTGCCTACCTGCTCCGGGAACTGTACGACCCCAGCCGCTGGATGTCGCGCGTCTCTCGCACCAGTATCGGCATGCTGCATTCGAGCATAACTGGCTAGACGTCCCAGCGCGGCCATAAACTGCAAGCCTGGCATCGGGCTGCATTGAGCCACGACCTGAAAAGCGACACTGTCGAAGAATGCCAAGAGAAGCATTGTGTAGTTAGACGAATACAAAGTGCTTAATTTGAAAATATTTCCAATATTGAGTTCTTTAAATTCTTTGATTCCAATCGACTCCCTCCACGCTTCTTTCACGAACGCCAGCTGCTCCTTTCTTATCGCCGTAATCGTGACCGCCGTCTCAATCGGGAACCGCTGCCTATAACAGGCAAAGTAGACTCCCCGGACCATCCACATGATCGCGGCTCGGAGTGTTTCATCATCCCCGGATAAGCGACCTGCAAAAACTTCGCGATATCGAGCGACGCCATCCAGTGCGTTAACATACACAAACCTATCACTGTACTGGTTCCCCAGAACCCTATTGAACAGCTCGGATTTCGACTTCTCAATGGATCTAGCGACTTTTGTCTCCTTCAGTTTGCGGGCCGCTGGGTGTTCCATCGCACCCCGTGACAGCACGGCCACATCGCGTATAAACGAATCAAACTTCGATTTTTCGTTGTTACATTTAAAGCAAGCCCCCAATACGAGCATGTCCGAAGGACGCGGCGATGGAAACAAGCACGTAGGAATCACGTGATCAAAATGCACATCCTCCTGTGTCAGGGATTGTTCGCAATATACGCACCCCACACTGGCCAGCATTTCTCGTTTCGTCGGGTTGGCCATGTTCGACCCCGGACGGATCGTGAAGTTAACTCGCCTGTTCGACCAATCATCATCGAGCCGGGGAACATCTATTGCAAGCCCGGACGTGGCCAAATAGTGGGGAGGTCAAGGGGAGGGGAGGTCAAGGGGACATCCCTAATTGTCGAGGCGGGATGCGCAAGATAGATAAGAAATGTCTCACCGAAGTGCTCAGGCCGGAATCGGCGTCCCTTCGGTTCTTCGGCCCGTTTCGGGTCGGGATCGTGAGCCGGAGGACGCCGGACGGGACCGGTCCGGGTGGGGAGGTGGCCCGGCCGGCAGGGCCGGGGAGTCTTCGCCCCGTCCCGTCAGTCGCTGGGCCGGCCCAACAGGAATGGTGATCGGGGCCGACGGAGTCAGGCTCGAAAGCCCGACCTACGCGAGATCGGGCCTGGCGGTCGTCGCCCGTGCTTCGCCGTCCGTTCGGCTCACCACATCAGGACCCCCGGCGTGCAGATAGTCGCGGCCCTGGAATCGCTGGGGCAGGCACGGCATCTCCCCGCGGGCTGCGGGGTCGTCGTGGACGTAACGGTAGCCCCGGCCGTAGCCGACGCCCTTCATCAGCGGCGTCACCGCGTTGCGCAGATGAAGCGGCACGGGCTCGCGCGCCGAGTCGGCGGCATCCGCGGCCGCGGCGCCATAGGCGCTCTTGACGAGGTTCGACTTGGGGGCGCGGGCCAGGTAGAGCGTCGCCTGGGTCAGCGGGAAGAGGGCTTCCGGCAGGCCGATCAGATGCGTCACCTGCGCGGCGGCCGAGGCCTGCACCATCGCCTGGGGATCGGCCAGGCCGACATCCTCCGACGCCAGGATGCAGAGCCGGCGCGCGATGAACATCGGGTCGGCCCCGCCCTCGATCATCCGCGCCAGCCAGTAGACGGCGGCGTTCGCGTCCGAGTTGCGGATCGACTTGATGAACGCCGAGATCAGGTTGTAGAACTCCTCGCCCTGCTTGTCGAAGGCGTACCGCGCCCGGCCGAGGGATTCGGCCAGGAGAGTCCAGGCGATCGGCCGATCGCCCCGGGCGTCGGGCTCGGCCGCCATCGCGGCCGACTCGAGGGTCGAGAGCGCCACGCTGCGCGTCGCCCGCCGCGACCCGAGCGAGGCGAGTGATGTCATCGTCGGCGACGACGGGGCGGAGCGAGGCCAGTCCGCGCACCGGGTCGGCGAGGGCCCGGCGGAGGATCGTGGCGACGTCCTCCTCGCCGAGCGGATGGAGCACCAGCACCCGGCAGCGGGACAGGAGCGCGGCGTTGACCTCGAACGAGGGGTTCTCGGTCGTCGCGCCGATCAAGGCGATCGTGCCGTCCTCGACCGCCGGGAGCAGCGCGTCCTGCTGGGCCTTGTTGAACCGGTGGATCTCGTCGATGAACAGGACCGTGCGCCCGCCCCTTCGCCGGGCCGTCCGCGCCTCGACGAGGGCCTCACGCACCTCCTTCACGCCCGAGCCCACCGCCGAGATCGCCGTGAACCGCGACCGCGACAGCCGCGCCAGCAGGCGGGCCAGCGTCGTCTTGCCCGTCCCGGGGCCTCCCCAGAGGATCAACGAGGGCAGGGGGCCCCCTTCCACCGTCAGCCTCCGGACCAGCCGGCCCTCGCCCATGAGATGCCCCTGGCCGACGAATTCCCCGATGTCCCTCGGTCGCATCCGTTCCGCCAACGGCGAATCCGGCCACACCTCGTCTTCGGGCAGCCGTTCGCCCTCGTCGAAGAGGCTCCTGGTCTCGACCCTGGACATCGGATTCACCTCCCGTTCCCGGCTCGTCCAATCTGGCTGTACGTTCACATTGTAGCACGATTCGCCCGGTCTGCGGCATCCTGTGGTATGCTTCAACCCGGTGGAATGCGGGCCCCTCGCAATCCAACCTCGATGGATCGAACCACACCTTGCATGGAGGTCAAGATGCTCAGAACGTCCCTCATGCTGACCGTCTGCGGCGCCATCGCGGCGTCGAGTTCCTCCGCCACCGTCGTCCTGGGTCGAGATGAGCCGGCCACCCGTGCGGCCGACGGGGCATCCTTCCGCCTCGCCGCCTATCAGAGCGGCCGATCGGGTCGCGTCTTGTCCGTTCGATGGATCGGCCAGGACGGCCAGGACCTCGCTGGCCCGGGACCGTGCGTCGGACCCGACGGTTTGCGGGACGTGCGAATCCACCTCATCGGGCTGAGCCCGAAGATCCCCGTCAAGGCGGTCCGGCTCGAGAGCACCACCGGCCCCCGCTGGGAGTTCGGGCGGAATCCCCAGCTCCTGACGAACGCCGAACTCGTCAACGACGAGAAGGATCCCCAGCAGGCCGATTTCTACTTCCAACCCGACCGCGACCTGGCCGGTCAGCGCCTCCGGCTGGGCGTCCTCTACGAAGACGGCAGCCTCGATCGCGTGGTCCTCGCCGGCGGCCGGTGCGACCCGAAGCTGCGAATGCCAGTGACAGCACCGCCCAGGGTCGATGAGTTGCGGGCGACGGCCCAGTGGCTGGGACAGGACGCGAGCGACCCCGCGCGGCTGGGGGACGTGCATATCGTCCTGAGCGGCCTGCCGGACCCTGCCCGGGTGACGGCGATCTCGCTCACCGACTCCGGCGCGGGGCCTGGCAGTATCGGACGAGCGATCGAGTGCCCGCGCTGAACGATGGGCCGCCAGATTCGCTCGACGCGCGGATCCGGCCCGATCGCAAGGCCGCCGACCTGTACTTCACCCCGTACCACGACACTTCGCACGACAGGTTCTCCGTCCGCGTGGTCGCCGCGGACGGCCGGATGTGGCAGGGCCGTTTCGCGGCCGGCCCGATCGACCTGGTCCGGATCGCGCCGGCGCCGGATGCCACCCGCATCCAGGCCCGGCCGGGCGACGACCTCCAGGCCCTCCTCGATCGCAACGGCACGGTCGTGCTGGAGCGAGGGACGTACCGGCTGCGGCGTCCGCTGGTTCTCAACCGCCCCGCGACCCTCACTTCCAAGGGTGGCGCGACCCTCGTCTTCTCGCAGGACCCCAGAGACCAACCGTGGACGACGGCCCTCAAGGTCCGCTGCAGCAACACCACAGTCGAGGGCTTCGCCATTCGGTTCGACGGACCGATCCGGTGGAACCAGGACGTCTCATACGGGCCGGCCGTGATCGGCCTGACCGATAGCTTCGAGCCGCACTACAACGACCTCAGGACCAACGTCGTCTTCAAGAATCTCGATCTGGAGATCCCCCCCGCCGCCGACCCCAGCAAGTGGGTCGAGGCGCTGCGGCTCTACCGGCTGGTTGGCGGGGCCTCAGGCGCGATCATCGGCAACCGCCTCCGCGGAGGGCCAATTGAGTTCTTCCACGGGCCGTGGCAGATCCTGGACAACGAGTTCCGCGGGACGCCGCCCGGCACGATCTCGCACGGCTTCGTCGTGGGGCACTTCACCCGCGACCTGCTGATCCGGGGCAATCGACTCTCCTCGCCGCCGCCGAGCGGCAAGACCTGGCGCTTCCTGGTCCTGACCGGCTCGGGCCAGAACGATCGCGTGGAGCGGAACGTGGTGGAGGGGATCGGGGCCCGCGACGACGACACGATCCCCTGGAACAACGAGCCCGAGATCATCCTGACGGAGGGCTATTCGCTCAAGTACGAAGGGAAGGTGATGGCCGTCTCGGCGGACGGCAAGGTGTTGCGCGTCGGCCGGCCGCAGGGTTCCGGGATCGAACCGGGCGACGCCGTCGCCATCCTGAACGGGCCGGCCGCGGGCGAGTGGCGGCGCGTCCTGCATGTGCTGGACCCGACGGCCGTACTGGTCGACAGGGCCGTCCCCAAGGAGTCCGATGCCGTCTCCATCTGCCAGGCGTTCGTCTCCGAGGTCTTCGAGGGCAACCGGATCGACATCCGCGGCGGCCGGCGTTCCGACAGCTTCGTCCTGGCGGGCAATCTCTTCGGGACGCGCGTCGTCGATAACCACCTGATCGGCGGTGGTCTGGCCTGGCGGATGACCGGCTATCCGACCGAGCATCCCAATATCTGGGGCTGGACGCATGCCCCTTTCATGGGCGGAGTCGTCGAGCGGAACGTCCTGGAGGACACCGAACAAGGAGGAGTCGTCGGGGTGGAACACACGCTGGCCATCAAGAGCAACAGGGGCCGCACTTACATGAGCGTCGAGCTCCGCGACAACGTCGTCCGATGGTCGGAGTCGTTCCTGGCCCAGCGGGTCCGCGCGGGAGTGAGGGGTCCGCTTTCGGGTTTGACCGTGGGCTACCGGCCTTCCGCGGACGCCTATGAAGTCATGGTCACGGCATCCGGCAACAGCCTTGACGCGCCCCCCGCGTATCGCGACGTTCCGGGGCTTCTCGTGCACGCCGCCCGGTTCAACGACCAGAAGGCGGTCGAGCGGCGGTTCAAGCTGCCGTCTTCGAAGGGCTCCGTCGGAGTCGGACGGCGCGACCAGCGTGAGAACGAACCGCGTCCGGTCCGTTGAGCCATGAGCGCGGGCAAGCCGCTTGCTTGGTTGTCCGTGCCGTCCTACACTCGTTCGTCCGCGGTGAGCCCACAAGGCCGCATTCCCGGAAACGATGCCGTCGGGTGAAGCGTGCACCAGAGCGATCGAATCGACAAGTCGGCGCCGACGAAGGCCTACGCGTGGGTCGTCGTCGGCCTGCTCTGGTTCTGCGGGTTCTTCAACTACGCGGACCGCCAGGCTTTGAGCGCGGTGTTCCCGCTCTTGAAGGGCGAGTTCGGCATCAGCGATCCCGCCCTCGGTACGCTGTCGTCGGCGTTCATGCTGCTGTATGCGTTGACCTCCCCTTTCACCGGTTACACCGTCAACCTGCTGTCGCGTCGGTTCCTGATCGCATCGGGCCTGGCGTTCTGGAGCCTGGTCTGCGCGGCGACCGCGCTGTCCCGGACGTTCCGCCAGCTCATCCTCTTCCGGGCCGTCGAGGGGCTCGGCGAGTCCTTCTATTTCCCGGCGTCGATGTCGGTCATCGCCGACTACCACGGGCCGCGGACGCGCTCACGGGCGATGAGCCTGCACCAGACGAGCGTCTACCTCGGTACGGCCGGCGGGTGGTATCTGGGTGGCGCGCTCGGTGACGTGGCGGGCTGGCGCACGCCGTTCTTGAGCCTCGGGCTCGCGGGCCTTGTCTATGCCCTGATGCTCGGCGCGGTACTGATCGAGCCGCCTCGAATCCGGTCGGTGGTCCACGATGAGCTTCGACCCGAGAGCGGGCCATCGATCTCGTTGCGCGCGAAGGTCGCCGTCATCCTGCGTAATCCCGCGGCGGCGTTGCTGTTGTGCGTCTTCGTCGGCGCCAATTTCGTCGCGGCGACGTTCCTCGCCTGGCTACCGTCGCTGGTCCAGCGGGGATTCCACCTGGGGCTGGCCAATTCGGCCCTCATCTCGGCCCTCTGGGCGCTGGCGAGCGTGCCGGGCGCGGCCGTCGGCGGCTGGCTGGCCGACCGCTGGGCACGGCGCACGGGAGGCGGCCGGATCCGCACCCAGAGTCTGGGCCTGTTGGTGGCGGCACCGTTCGTGCTCCTGAGCGGCTGGTCGAGCTCGGTGGCGCTGCTCTTGATTGGCCTCGGCGGCGCGGGGCTGTGCAAGGGCATGTACGACGCCAACATCTTCGCCTCGCTCTTCGACGTCGTCCCGGCCGCCGACCGGGGGACGGCGGCCGGCTTGATGAATACCGTCGGCTGGGCGGGCGGGCTGATTTCGCCGATCGCCGTGGGATTCGCCTCCGAACACCTCGGACTCGGGACCGCGGTCGCGTTCGACCGCGGTCGTCTATCTGCTCGTCGCCCTGCTCGCGCTCGCGGCGGCGCGGGTGGCCGACCGGAAGTCGTCGAAGCTCGTCGGTTCCGGCGCGTCCCCTCCCGTTGAGGAGCTTCCATGATGAGCCTTTCGGCCGTGGAGATTCCGTCAAACCGCTCGGCCTATGGCTGGGCACGCCGCGGCGACATCAATGCCTTCTTCGGATTGATGCTGGACAACGTCGGGGGCATGATCCTGATGGCCAGTCTCCTGGTCGACGCCTTCCGGCTGCCCGCGCGGTTCGTCCTGACCCGGATGATCCCGGGCACCGCGGCCGGCGTCCTGTTCGGCGACCTGGTCTACACGGCGATGGCCTTTCGCCTGGCGCGACGGTCCGGCCGCACCGACGTGACCGCGATGCCGCTGGGACTCGATACGCCGAGCACCTTCGGCGCCGTCCTGTTCATCATCGGTCCCGCCTACCAGACCGCCTTGAAGAGCGGACTCCAGCCGGACCTTGCGGCACAGCATGCCTGGTTTCTGGGCATGTCGGTGTTGCTCGCGTCGGGAGTCTTCAAGATCGCTTGCGCGCCTCTGAGTGGTTGGATCAGGAGACTGGTCCCCCGGGCCGGATTGCTCGGTTCATTGACGGCAATCGCCCTGGTCTTGATCAGCTTCCTTCCCTTTCTTGACATCGCGGTGCAACCGGTGGCGGGGATGGTCGCGCTGGCGCTGATGCTGGCGACGCTGACGGCGCGGTGGCGATTGCCCCGCGAGTTCCCGGGTGCACTCGGGGCGGTCCTGGTGGGCTGCGTGGTCTTCTATGCGGTCAAGTGGACGGGATGGGGCGAGGGGATCGAAACGGCGGCCCCGGGGCATTCCTGGGCGTTGCGGGCGGCATTGCCGATCCCGCTGGAAGATTGGTGGAGCTGGTTCCAGGGCTCCTGGAGGGAAGTGCTGGCCGTCTTGCCGATCGCGATCCCCCTCGCGCTGGCGACCGTGGTCGGGGGCATCGATTGCACGGAGAGCGCGTCGGCCGCGGGCGACGAGTATCCGACGGGCCAGATCATCCTCGTGGAGGGCCTGGCCACCGTGTTCGGAGGACTGTTCGGCGGGGTTATCCAGACGACGCCTTACATCGGCCATCCGGCGTACAAGGCGATGGGAGCGCGATCGGCCTACACGCTGGCGACGGCCCTGTTCGTCGGCGCCGCCGGGATCTTCGGCTTCTTCGACGTCATCTTCCTGGTGATCCCCAAGGCCGTCATCTTCCCGATCCTGATCTTCATCGGCCTGGAGATCACGGCGCAGTCGTTCCACGCCACGCCCGCGCGGCATTATCCGGCGGTCGCGCTGGCCTGCGTCCCCGCGCTGGCTTATCTGGGCGTGCTGGCGATCAACCAGGTCCTGCCGGCCCTGGGCAAGCCGTTCGACGAGCTCCCGCTCGAGAAACAGCGCTGGATTCAGACGGTCACCGTGCTGGCCGGCGGGGGTACGTTCATCCTGACGAGCCTGCTCTGGGCGACGTCGCTGGCGAACCTCATCGACGGCCGCGTGAAGGCCGCGAGTACCGCGCTCGTGGTGGCCGGCGTCCTCGCGTTCTTCGGGATCATCCACTCGCCGCTTTCCGCCGCCCCGATCGCCTGGCCCGGCACCGTCATCCAGCAACTCCGCCACGACGGGCGATACGCCGCCACCGCCGGTCAGACGCCCTATCATTGGTCCGTCGCCTACATGCTGTCGGCGCTGTCGCTCATGGCCCTGGGACGATTCGGGAAGTCGCCCCGGGCGGTCAAATCCAACTCCACCCCGATTGATGGAGAGTCGGGGGCCAACGGCTGACGGCCGCATGATCCCGGGCGCGCGTTCTGGTCAGATATAGACATGGAGCCCGCCCCGTTATACCCTGTCACAGGGGGGCAATCGTCGCCGGAAAAGGCTGAGCGTCATGGAAGACCCTGTCGGTGGCATAGAAGTTGCCTCTCGCCACGGTGGAACGCGCCTTCCCCGCCTCCACTTCGGCGTCGAACGCCCTTTCCGACGACGTCCCGGGGATTGGATTTCCGACAAGAGATCACGCAGGGCGAGTGCTCGAGCCGGGTATTCTCCCGGTGGACGCAACGAGTCCTGGGGGCGTACTCCGGTCACCGGTGATCGCAACGCTTGCGACGAGAGAGGATGATCCTTGGTGTCTGACCGCCATCGAACCGTGAGACCGGGTAGTCATGCGTAAAGGGATCGGCGTGAGTCCTGGTGTCGTGGTCGGAGTCGCCCATCGAGTCGAATCGGTCCTCGGCTCGATCGAGCAACAGGCGCTCGACGATCCCGGGCTGATCCCGGCGGAGGTCGAGCGATTCGACCGCGCCGTGCAGGACGCCTCGGCGGACCTCGAAGCCCTGATCCAGAAGGTCGCGCAGGAGCTCGGCGACTCGGACGCGGGGATCTTCAAGGGCCACCTGCAGATCGTCAACGACCCGGCCCTGGTGTCGAAGGTCCACGAGCTGATCGAGACCAAGCAGTTGACGGCCCTGTCCGCGCTGCAGACGGTGATGCACACCTACGTGGCCCAGTTCGCCCGGATCGAGCAGGATTACTTCCGCGAGCGGATGGCCGACGTGGTCGACGTGATCTTGCGGATCGGCTCGCACCTGACCCGCAAGCCGATCGCTTCCGTGAACGGATCGGGGGACTCGCGCAACGGCGACGAGTCGGTGATCCTGGTGGCGCACGAGATCCTGCCCAGCCAGGCCATGAGCTTGGGTGAGCTGCCGATCGCCGGCATCGTGACCGAGATCGGCGGCGCGACGAGCCACGCGGCCATCCTGGCCCGGAGCCGCGGCATCCCCGCGGTTTCCGGGGTTGACGGGGTCATGGGCGACGTCGAGAATGGCGACCTGATGATCGTCGACGGCCGCGACGGCATGGTCATCGTCCGCCCCGACCAGGAGGCGACGTCCGCTTATCGCAAGGTCCAGCGCGAGTTCTTCAACTTCAAGGACCGCCTGGTCGCCAATCGCGACCAACCGGCCCTGAGCGCCGACGGCACGCGGGTCGAGCTCCTGGCGAACATCAACAACCTCGCCGATGCCCAGTCCGCCCAGAAGGTCGGGGCGACCGGCGTGGGGCTGTTCCGGACCGAATACCTCTTCCTCACCCACCACGACGTCCCCGGCGAGGAGGAGCAGTATGAACACTACCGCCAGATCATCGTCAACTCTCCCAACCAGACGATCACGATCCGGACGCTGGACCTCGGCGGCGACAAGACGGTCCCCTACCTCGGACGGCGGAGCGAGCCCAACCCGTTCATGGGATGGCGCTCGACTCGCATCTTCTTCGAGAACTCGAAACTGTTCGTTACCCAGATCCGGGCGATCCTGCGCGCAGCCGGCATGGGCACGTCTCGATGCTCTTCCCGATGATCACCAACCTGGAAGAGCTGCTGTACGTCAACAAGCTCGTCAAGGAGACGCGTCACAACCTGCGTCGTGAGGGGGTCCCGTTCGGCGAGGACGTGAAGACGGGGGTCATGGTCGAGGTCCCCGCGGCGGCGATCTGCATCGACGCGATCCTCCGCGAAACCGATTTCATCTCGATCGGCTCCAACGACCTGATCCAGTACCTGGTCGCCGCCGATCGCGACAATCCCAAGGTCGCCCATCTCTGCGAGTCGCTCAACCCGGCGATCTTCCGGGTGTTGCAGACCATCCTGGCGGCCTGCCACCGCACCGGTACCCCCGTGACGCTCTGCGGCGAGATGGCCGGACAGCCCCGATCGGTCCTCGTCCTGTTCGGCATGGGGCTGCGGCGCTTCAGTATGAGCCCCGCCTTCATCCCGACCATCAAGGCCCTCCTCGCCTCGGTCACATCCGCCCAGGCCGAGCGCTACGCACACCACGTGCTGCAGCTCAATACCAACGAGGAGATCCGCTCGTATCTCACGGCGAGGCTGCACGAGGTCTCCAGCACGCTCGAGATGTTCGACTCCGCCTAGATCTCGGAGACCTGGGCCTGCGCGGTGCTCCCGGCACCATGTTGCCCGGCGGACCGGCGACTGCTACGCTATGCGAGCGTCGTCCCTCGGCGCGAAGGCCGTCGGGTACGGCGGCCGGCGCCGCGAGCGTCGCCCGGCCTCCGCCCGGTCAGGGTCGCCCTCGGCAGCTTGTTCCTCAATCCGAGAACGGTGACCCGCCGGATTTCCTGAAGTTGAGAGTCGTTCGCGTCTCGGTCAACTGCCTCGCGCAGTAACCATAACTGACGGTTCTGGTTAGGAAACGGCACGACTCTGGAGCGACTGCGGCATTGTTTTTGCTCGGCGGGGACATGTTCGAGAGACACGTCGCGTTCCGGGGTCGAGGCGAGCGACGCCGGCGTCCATTGAGGCTAGGGTCGAGCCATGGCAAAACGTCCGAGTGTCAAGGAAATCCTGGAAGCTGCGCAAGGGCGGGGCGGCGAAGCCCGCCGAGGAGGGCGCCCGGCGCCTGAGCCCGAAGCGGCCGAGCCGGTTGCGGAGGCGGCGCCGGAGCCGGAGGCAGTCGAGGAGCCCGCGGTCGCCGCACCGGCCGCCCCGGTGAATGTGCCGTCCTCGGCGACCCTGGGGCGACCCTTGACGCTCAAGGAGAAGCTGGCAGCGGCCCGGTCCGGCGGTGCCGCAACCGCTGCGGCGCCGGCGGCCAAGCCCGCGGCCGTTCCGGCACCCGCGGCCGAGCCGGCGGCGGCCGAGGCCGCCGAGGAAGCCGCGCCGACCGAACCGCAGAAGGCGGTCCCGCCGCCCGCCAAGCCGCTCGGCCGGCCGATGACGCTGGCGGAGAAACTGGCGGCCGCGCGTGGCGCGGCGGCCGGCGCCGCTCCGGCCGGGTCCCCCGCGGGCGCCAAGCCCGCCGCGGCGAAGCCCGCGGCCGCGGCGGCCAAGCCTGCGGCGGCGACCGCCGCGCGGGCGCTGCCGCCGCTCGACAAGATCACCGACCCGAAGGACCTCGCCGAGGCCGCTCGGCAGGCCGCCGCCAAGCGCGCCAAGGACGAAGCCGCCGCCAAGGCGGCCGCCGCTCCCGCCGCCCCGAAGGCGAAACCCGCCCCGGCCAAGCCCCAGACCGTGCCTCCCCGGCCGGGCCGCGAGCTGGCCGCGGCCGGCGCGGCGGCCGAGCCGCGGGGCATCAGCCGCCGCGGGTTCTACGTCGGCAGCTTCTTGATGTCCTGGATCGTCGTCGCCTGGACCACCTTCACGGCCGGCATGCTCGCGATGACCACCATGACCGTCCGATTCATGTTCCCCAATGTCCTCGCCGAGCCGCCCAGCACGATCAAGATCGGCCTACCTTCCAACTACGATCCCGACGACGTCAACGATCGGTTCAAGGCCGAGTGGGGATTCTGGGTCGTCCGCTCCACTCGCTACAACGGCACGGATATCATCTACGCCCTCCAGTCGGTCTGCACGCACCTGGGCTGCCCGCCCAACTGGCTGGCCAGCGAGCAGAAGTTCAAGTGCCCCTGCCACGGGAGCGGGTTCTATATCTCGGGGATCAACTTCGAAGGCCCCGCGCCCCGACCCCTCGAGCGATTCAAGGTCTCCCTGTCGGACGACGGCCAGATCGTGGTCGACAAGAGCCAGAAGTTCCAGGAGGAACTCGGGCAGTGGTCCGACCCGGATAGCTTCATCACGGCCTGATCGGATCATGGTAGGGTGGGCTTTGCCCACCGGCGACGGCCCCAGATCGACCCAAGGTAGGGTGGGCCTTGCCAGCCCTCTTGGAGGCATTACTTTGTACATGTATAACGCGCTTCCAGAATCTTCGCGGTGGCCACATGTTTGATCTTGGCCCCGCTCTGTTTCTTGGGCTTCGGCTTCTTCGGGCCGCGCGGGTGCTTGCGCAGCTTGGGAAGGGAGACCGACCGCGCCAAGCGGACCAACACGTCGGCCAACTCCATGGGGGTCAGATCGTGGAAGACGACCCATTCATCTTCAGGGATGGCGATCATCATCCCGCGGTGGGTCATCCGGATCTCGTCGGCCACGTAATAGCCCGAGACCTCTTCCGCGACTACGGCCTCGCCATGCACCGCCCGCAACGCCGCCTTGAGCGTGCTCAGCACGTTGTACGACACCAGCGCCACGCAGAAGGCGAACAGTGCGGCCTTGGGATAACCCAAGGTGTTGATCTCGCTGTGGAGCGTCGCCTCCAACTCCTGGAACGCGGTCTCGATCGTCCAGCGGCGACGGTACAGATCGGCGATGACCTTGGCGCGGGCGTCCTGGGCCGGCACGTTGGTCACCAGGTGGAGCTCCGTGTCCCCGTCCCGCGTCGGCTGGTCCAGGACCACCGTGACCCGCCGCAAGAAGAGGATCTCACCCGCGTCGTCGGTGGCCCGGATCGTCTGCTCATAGACCTTGCCGGTCTCGATCCGGCCGCACGCCCGCCGCTTGCCGACGCACTCCCAGTGGAGTGTCGAGGCGTGTTGTCGGATCACGAAGAAACCGCCGCGCCGCGCGATCCCGAAGAGGAAATCGGTCGTGCAGAAGTTGCGGTCGGCGATGAAGAGGTCCTGGGCCGCGACGATCGCCAGGATCCGGTCCAGCAGCGATCGCTCCTGGGCATGACCGTCTTCGCACAGGACGACGTCGGTGGCCAACATCAGCCGGGGGTCGAGGACGACCAGCGCCTGGCCGGGCAAGGCCCCGGCGCGGATCGTCCGCAACTCCTTGAGCCGGTGCTCGGAGCCGGGGAGATGGTTGCCGTCGAGGATCCGGACGCGATAGCCGGGCAGCCACTCCGCCCGGCCGCCGCCCATCGCGTCGATGACCGGAGCCAACCCGCGGCCACCGCAGGGACCAGCGCCGCCGACACGGCGGTCTCGGTGCCGTCGAGCTTGTCGTAGACGGCGTCGATCGAGGCCCCGACGGTCTCGGCCCGCGCCTGGAAGGCCGCGTGGATCGAGGGCCGGATGCGGCAGACGACCACGCTCATCAGGTTGACGATCGTGGAGAAAAGGAGCTTGTGGGTGAATTGCTTCTCCGCGACGTCCTCGAAGAGTTGATCGAGGACCTGGGGGTTCAGGGCGTTCTCGATGATCCCTCGCGCCATGACGGACAAGGGGGCATCCTGGGAGAATCGCTCAAAGACGTCGCTGAGGATCATCGCTGCCGCCTCCGCGGGGAATTGGTAACTCCGTATCTGGCGGCAGCTTAGCAGATTCATGCAGCCGACTCCAAAGGGCTGGGTGGGCCTTGCCCACCGGTGATCGCCACAGATCGGTGGGCAAGGCCCACCCTACGACGAGAGAGACCGCCAAGATGCCGATCCTGGACAAGATCTACGAGACACAGCTCTGGAAGAGCATCTTCCGCCATCCGATGCCGACCGACCGGCGGAACCGCGTGGTGGTGATGCTGACGAACTTCTTCTTGCACCTGCACCCGGTGAGCGTCCGCAAGCAGGGGATCGCGCTCAGTTATACCTGGTGCATGGGCGGCACGACGTTCTTCCTGTTCATCGTGGAGGTGGTGACGGGCGTCCTCTTGATGTTCTACTACCGCCCCACTCTCGAGCATGCGTATAACGACATCCTCGCGTTACGGGACGTGACCACGCTGGGCATCCTCCGCGAGCTGCACCGGTGGGGGGCGCACGCCATGGTCATCGCGGTCTGGCTGCACATGTACCGCGTGTTCCTCACCGGCAGCTACAAGCCGCCGCGCGAGTTCAACTGGGGTGTCGGGGTGATCCTGCTGGTCCTGACGCTGCTCCTCTCGTTCACCGGCTACCTGCTCCCCTGGGACCAACTGGCGATCTGGGCCATCACGGTCGGCTCGAACATGGCGCGGGCGACGCCGGGCGTCGGGGTGGAGGGACCGGGGGCCTCGCTCCTGAAGCTCAACGGCGTGAGCCTGATCACGTCGGGCTCGGACGCGAAGTTCGCACTCCTGGGCGGGCGGAGCGTGGGCGAGATGACGCTCAATCGGTTCTACGTGCTGCATTGCGTGGCGATCCCGCTGGCGGCGGCCCTCCTGATCATGATCCATTTCTGGCGCGTCAGGAAGGACGGCGGGATCAGCGGCCCGATGTGAGGCGGGTCCGCGCGGGCCGCGGATTCGAACGGGATGGGGGGGATCGTGATCGGCGGGAGTCGGGCTCGGCCCCGGACCTCGGGCTTCGTAAGTTCAGGGCACTCATGGATCCACACAAAGATCTGACATCGACCGTGATGGCGGGGCTGGCCTGGTATTACCTGGTGGCCGCCGTGATGAACGCCGGCGCCGCGGCGTACGTCTCGTACGCGGAGATGGTGTCCGAGGGGGCATCGCGACTCGGCCTGATCCCCAAGACCCGTCGCATGCCGGGCTGGTTGAGTCTCGGCTTCTTCGGACTCTACGGCCTGGCGTTCGTGGTCATCCTGTTCCGGCCATTCCTGCCGGGCGGAGCGACGTTCGCCTACATGCTCTGCGCCCTGGCCAACGGCCTGCTGGCGATCGTCGCCGTGGCCGACGCCGCCCACTTCGCCGAGGTCCGCGAGCATGGCCACGGCAAGGGCGACCCGCTCCGGCCCCCCAGCCTCGACGATCACCAGCCGGCGGTGGGCCTCGGCAGGCCCATCAACCGGACGCTCTGGACCCTGATCTGGGGCGTCTGCGCGCTGATCTTCCAGATGATCGGCATCGTGTACGTCCTCGACCACGAGGTCTACATGCCGCAGATCTTCCGCGACGCCATCGACGCCGTCGCCGGCCCGACCACCTTCTTCGTCGGTGCGACCTTGACCTTCATCGCCGCGATCCGCTTCCGGCGTTTCGTCGCCAACGGCCTGGTCGCCTGGACGATGGTCAACCTGTTCCTGCTCTACTTCGGCATGAGCATGACCGACTACGACTTCCGGGACATCGTCACCAAGCCCGACAACATCCCGATCGTCGGCCTGCTGATCCTGGTCGCGTGTTTCTTCTGGTTCGGGCTGCGGCGCGCCGTGATCAACGACGCGCGGCTGGCTCAGGGACTGCCCGTCCTCGAGGACCTCGCGCCCGACAAGACCCTGACCTGGCCCGACCTGGTCTACACCGAGCTGATCTGCATGGTCGTGCTCACGATCGTCCTGGTCGTCTGGGGGATCGTGCTCCGGGCCCCGCTGGAGCAACCGGCCAGCTCGACCACGGCCCCCAACCCCTCCAAGGCCCCCTGGTACTTCCTCGGCCTCCAGGAGATGCTGGTCTATTTCGACCCGTGGATGGCCGGCGTTGTCCTGCCCAGCATGATCATCGTCGGGCTGATCGCCATCCCCTATATCGACACCAACAAGTCGGGCAACGGCTATTTCAGCTACGCGGATCGCAAGTTCGCCTACAACACCTTCCAGTACGGCTTCGTGGTGCTCTGGGTCGTCCTGATCCTGCTGGGGACCTTCCTCCGCGGCCCGAACTGGAACTTCTTCGGCCCGTATGAATACTGGGACCTGCACAAGCTGATCCCGCTCAATAACGTCAACCTGTCGGAGATCTTCTGGATCGAGATGATGGGGCTCTCGAAGCCGACCAACATCCTGGTGCGCGAGTTCCCCGGCATCCTGCTCTGCCTGGGGTACTTCGTGATCACGCCCTACGCGATGTACCGCCTCTTTTTCAGGAAATACGTCGAGCAGGCGGGGATGGTCCGCTACCTCACCCTGTCGGTGCTCCTCCTGTTCATGGCCTCGCTGCCGATCAAGATGGTGCTCCGCTGGACGCTGAACCTGAAGTACCTGGTGGCCATCCCCGAGTACTTCTTCAATATCTGATCGATTCGTCATCGGGACCCGCGATACCGCGGCCGGCGCGCATCTGAGCCGCGCCCTCGCCGTCCTTCCGGATTCGATCCCAACAGGACCGTTGACCATGCCGGCATCCGAGGAAACCTATCGCTCCCAGCCGATCCTCCACCTGGTCTTCGCGGTCTCGTCGATCGCGATGCTGCTCGCGACCGTCTGGATGGTGGCGGCCGACCACCTTCGCCCCTGGAAGGAAGTCCAGCGCCGGTTCCAGACGATCGAGCGCAAGAAGCTCGAGGCGACCCTCAACGAGAAGAGGGAGGAGGAGAGGCGGAAGTACCAGGCGCAGCTCGATGAGGTGAACTCGAAGATCCAGCAGGCCGAGGCCGGCGCCGAGCAGCGCGCCGCCGATCTGCGCGAACTGAACCGGCAGCTCGACAAGCAGGGCGGCAAGGTCCAGTTGCTCGACATGCAGCGCCGGTTCAAGAAGGCCGACCTGGACAGCAAGCGGAGCCTCTACGACGGCCTGATCGAGCGGAACGAAGAGGCGCAGGCCAGGGCGTATCTCGCCAGCGTCGTCTCCGGCGCCGAGCGGGAGCTCAACGACCTCTCCAAGCAGCTCGAGGGCGCACAGAAGGAGCAGAAGGGCCTGCAGGCCAGGAAAGACGAGCTGCTCGGCTATGTGGACAAGCTCAAGGAGGAGCAGGAGCGGCTGACCCGGGAAACGGCGCGAGTCGAGCGGGCGATCAAGCAGAAGGACGAACTCTACGGCGGCCCGGACCACTGGTATCAGCGCGCCCATGGCGTTCTTCCGCGGTTTGCCCGGCATCGACCTGATGCCCCCGACCAAGATCCAGCAGATCAGCCTGCCCGAGCTGACGATCAACTACAACTTCAAGGAAGTGCCGCGCTACGACCGTTGCACGACCTGCCACCAGGGGATCGACAAGCTCGGCTACGATACGCCGCCCCCGGGCGTCGAGAAGATGCCCAGGGAGTTCGCGATGCATCCCTACTTCACATCGGGCGCGACGACCGTGGACCCCAAGGGCCGGGTGGTCTCGGCCGGCCTCTATCTCGACGGCAACGGGCCGCACCCGATCAACGCCTTCGGCTGCACGATCTGCCACGGCGGCCAGGGCTCGGGCACCGACTTCACCTTCGCGTCGCACACGCCCGACTCGCTCCACGAGGCCGAGCGCTGGCACAAGGAATACGACTGGCAGTCGTTCCACTTCTGGGACTTCCCGATGCTCCCCAAGCGGTTCATCGAGTCGAGCTGCCTGAAGTGCCACAGCGAGGTGACCGACGTGCCGCAGGCCAAGCAGCTCCAGGCGGGCTACCAGCGGATCGTCCGCTACGGCTGCACGGGCTGCCATACGATCGGGGGCGAGGGGTCCTTCGGCCCCGACCTGAGCGACGAGCCGGCGATCGGCCCGAACCTCTCGCACGTCGCCTCCAAGGTCTCGCGGGACTGGATCGTCAAGTGGATCATCGATCCGCACGCTTTCCGCCCCGACACGCGCATGCCCCGCTACTACGGTGTGACCAACAATAACGCCACGGAGGATTGGCCCAAGAACTACGCCGAGGCCAACGCCATCACGCATTACCTGTTCGCCAAGAGCACCCCGCCCCCCGGCTTCGTGGACCCGCCGGCGAAGACCGACAAGGCCAAGGGGAAGGAACTGTTCCTGGAGAAGGGCTGCATGGCGTGCCACCAGCACCGGCCGTACCAACCCGACGATATCCAGGAGCAGGACCGCGGCTCCAAGAACCCGGCCTACAAGCTCGACCCGGCCCTGACCTACGATCCCAGGAACTTCCCGGCCTCGGTGCGTGACGACGCCGTGTCCACCTTCGCCCCGAACCTGTCCAACATCGCTGCCAAGTTCCAGTCGTCGCCCCAGGGTCTCAAGTGGCTGGCCAACTGGATCCAAGATCCCACGAAGTACCATCCCAAGAGCCTGATGCCCAACCTCCAGCTCTCGTTCGAGGACGCCGCCCACATCGCGAGCTGGATCATCTCGGTCCCGGGCGAGTGGCCCGTCAAGGTCGAGGTCTCCGGGCCCGAGTCGGCCGACGTGAGGACGGCGGTCGACGAGCTGGTGAAGCTGTACGTCGGCAAGAGCGGCAACTTCAAGCACGCCGACGGCAAGGTCGAGGCGGTCTCCCTGGGCGACCTCGACGAATTCACCGGTAAGCTCGCCGCGTCCGACAAGCTGATGTACCTGGGCGAACGGACGATCTCGCGGCTGGGCTGCTTCGGCTGCCATACGATCCCGGGCTTCGAGGACGCCAAGCCGATCGGCACGGGGCTCAACGACTGGGGCGCGAAGAACCCCGCCCGGCTCGATTTCGGCCACATCCGCGAGTACATCATGGAGAAGGAGGGGGACGGGACGCCGGACGAGTACCAGGAAGAACTGGCCCACGAGACGCGGATGGGCTTCATCTTCCAGAAGCTGCACCGGCCCCGGAGCTACGACTACCTGAAGAAGAGCGAGAAATACAAGCCGTGGGACGACCGGCTCCGCATGCCCCAGTTCGCCTGGGCCAACGACCCGAAGGCGATCGAGGAGGTCATGACGTTCGTGCTCGGCCTGACCAACGAGCGGATCAGCCCCCGCTACCTGCCCAAAGGCCGTTATGGTGCCGCGCAGTTCGCCCTGGCGCAGGGCGCCCGGGTCGTCAACCGGCACAACTGCGTCGGCTGTCACGTCTTCGAGATGCCGAAATTCGAGGTCCCCGCGGGCATGAAGGTGGCCGAGGCGTTCACCGACTTCAAGACCAACCTCCGCAGCTCCTACAACAGCCGGGCCAATGACTACCTCGCCGAGCTGTACCCCAACTTGACCCACGATCCCAAGAAGAAGCTGGACGCCGAGTCGATCGAGCGCGAGCTGGGCGTGACCGCCGACGACGGATCTCCGATCACGATCGAGGGGATGCCCACCGGGCTCTTCGAGAACGAGCTGACGGTCCAGCTCTGGCAGCCGGTGACGATCCGTGGCTACTCCTTCAACGTCGGCGACAACCTGACGCTCGATCAGAACAAGGTCAAGCGCCAGCCCGGCCTGGGCGGCAACTTCGCCTGGCTCTACGCGACTGTCCAGGCGGGACGGGCCAACTCGCCATTCGAGGGCTACTGGAATCGGCTGCCGCCGCCGCTCATCCGCGAGGGGATCAAGGTCCAGACGCCCTGGCTCAGCGCGTTCCTGAAGGACCCGTATCCGATCCGCCCGGCTGCGCAACTGCGGATGCCGCGGTTCCACTTCGGCAAGTCGGACGACAGCGCCAAGCGCGAGACCGACGACGTGGCGAACTACTTCGCGGCTCGAGACCGGGCCGAGTTCCCGTACCAGTCGATGGCGGAACGGAGGACCGGTTACCTTGCCGAGCGGTCTCAGGCCCACCCCAACTACCTGTCCGCGGGCTGGGAGATGATGACCAACAAGGCCTCGCCGTGCCTCCAGTGCCACGCCATCGGCGCGAGCAAACCGAGCGGCACGGGCCCCACTATCGTCAATGGCCCGGACCTCCGCCAGGTCGCGCCTCGGTTCCGGCCGGGCTTTCTCGAGGCGTGGATCGCCAATCCGCGACGCCTGATGCCCTACACGGCGATGCCGCAGAATATCGCGCCTCACGGGGCGATCCAGATGCCCGTCCCGAAGAGTTTCGAGAATCAGCCGATGGAGATGGTCCGGGCGATCCGGGACACCCTGCTCAACTACGTGGATGCCGTCGAGCTCCAGCTCGCGGGTGGCGGTGCGCCGAAGACCGCCGAGGCCTCCGCCGCCTCGTCCGGCGTGAAGACGTCGAGCGCGACTCCCTGAGATGACGCGAGCCGGCGGCCGGCGACATTCGTCCCAACCAGACACCAGGAGAAATCACCGATGCGATATCAGTGGATCCGTAAGCCGGCCTTTCTCGCCCTCGGGCTCTCGGCCACCATGGCCGCCGCGCTGTCCGGCTGCGGCGGCGAGACGGCCGACAAGAGTGACGCCATCCTCGTTTCCGCTCCCGACGCCAAGACGTCCGCGAAGCCGTCGTCCGGGTCCGGCGGCGCGTCCCGGACCCCGACGGAGGCCGGCACCGAGAAGGCACCGGCGAGCACCGCGGGCGGCACCACCGTGAAGGCAGAGGGCTGGGGGACGCTCAAGGGCCGCGTCCTGTTCGGCGGCACGCCACCCCAGCCGGCCGTCCTTGAGGCCGTCGGCAAGGCCGACAAGAACCCCGAGGTCTGCGCCAAGTCCGAGCCGATCATGGTCGAGAAACTGATCGTGAACTCGGGGAACAAGGGCGTCAAGAACGTCTTCGTCTACCTCCAGCGCCCCACGGCGGTCAATGAGGACGCCAAGAAAGCGGCCATGGCCAAGCATCTCGAATTCGACCAGAAGAATTGCACCTACAGCCCCCACGCGCTGGGCGTCATCACGGGGGAAAAGGTCACCCTCAAGTCCAGCGATCCCACCAATCACAATGTCAACTTCCAGCTCAAGAACTACGCCCAGAATCCCCTGATCGCCCCCGGCACCACCATGGACGTCACGCTCGATTCCGCCGAGCGATCCCCCGGCCCGGTGACCTGTTCGATTCATCCGTGGATGCAGGCGTGGTGGCTGGTGCTGGATCATCCGTATTTCGCCGTCACCGACGACAATGGTCATTTCGAGATCAAGGACGCCCCGGCCGGTACGCAGAAGGTCGTGGTGTGGCAGGAAGCGGCCGGCTACATCACCCCGTCATCCGGGGAGGCGGTGAACATCAAGCCCAACGACACGACCAGCCAGGATTTCACGCTCGACCCGACCAAGGTGAGATAGTCGGGTCGATCGGACCGAGATCGTGAGGGAACCGCGGCGGGCCGTCGACCGACGGCCCGCGCGCTTTTGTCCGGATCATTCCCGATCTCGGGTGGTAAGCCCAACTTTGTGCACGAGATCTTCGCGAGGAGTGACACCATGAGGACGATCGTCGGTTCCGCCGTTCGTGTGGACGGTGGGGGGCCGTTCCTGACACTTGCGGCATTGGCCGCCTGTCTCCTGTGGCCGGCCGGCGCGGGCGCGGCTCCCCCGATCGCGGCCTCGCTGGCATGGGGTGTCGTCGGTCAGGCCGATTACGGGACGGTCAAGGGACGGTTGGTGTGGGGCGGCAACCAGGTCCCCCCGGTCAAGGTCCTCGAGGCGAAGGGGAAGGCCGAGAAGGATCCCAACGTCTGTGCCAAGGATCAACCGATCCTCTCGCGCGAGCTGCGGGTCGATCCCGAGACCAAGGGGGTCTCCTATGCCTTCGCTTATATCGTCCGGCCGAAAGGCGAAAACCCCCAGGCGGTCAAGGAACTGCTCGCCAAGAACCCGAAGCTCGAGCTCGACCAGCGGAATTGCGAGTTCCTGCCGTACCTCGTCCCCATGCACCAGGATCAGGCCCTGATCGTGAAGGCCAGCGACCCGGGGATCAATCACAACGTCCGGCTCAACGCGTTCACGAACGCCGGCCTGAATCAGAACCTCGCCCCGGGGGGTCAGCTCGAGCTCAAGCTGGTCGCCGAGAGGCTGCCGATCAAGCTCAATTGTGATATACACCCCTGGATGAAAGCCTACGTGATGGTCTTCGACCACCCGTTCTTCGCCACGACGGCGAAGGACGGCAGCTTCGAGATCAAGGGCGTCCCGGCCGGGACGCAGAACCTCGTGCTCTGGCAAGAGAACGTCGGCTACGTGAGCCCGGGCGCGGGGCGGGGCATGCCCGTCGCGGTCAAGGCCGGTGAAGTGACCGACGTGGGGGTCGTCACGCTGGACCCGGCGAAGGTGAAGGGCTAGGTGATCGGGCGGGAACCGCCCGCCGGTCCAGGGGCATTTCCCGTGGGCGCTGTCCCCGACTTTGGGTCTCACCGTGACTAAACAACGCGCCGACGCCCGGAAGAAGCGCAACCTGGCCGATGGGCCGGCGCGGCCAGGAGAAGGTGCCGGCCGTGACCTGGCGGTATCGAGCCGGGCGCCTGCTCCAGCTTGTCGGGTTGCTCGTGCTGCCGTTCGGGATCGCCTCGGAGCTGATGGGAAAAGTCGGGCTGGGGCAATCGTTATTGATCGCCGGCGGCGGGGCGCTGGCGTTCTACGTGGGATTCGTCGTCCAGCACGGCGGCCCCCCGGCCGCATCGAGGGTTGGCCCGACTCGATGACACTGCGGCCGCCAGGAAGGCTGACCACGGGCCATTCGCTCCTCATCTTCTGGGGTGTCGGCATCCTGCCTGCCTGTTTTGCGGGCATCGCTCGGACGAGCCTGCCGGAAAAGCGTGTGATCATCAATCCGGCCAGTTGGTCCCACTTCGGCGGGAGTGGGGAACCGTGCGCCGGCGTTGACGCTCTAACTTGCAGGGTCTGCCCCATCCCGCGAGCGGGCGCCCGGCGGTGGAGCGCGTCGCTTGCCATCGATGGACGAGCGGCTTTTCGTGGGTCGTTCGGGATTGGTATCGAATTTGCCTTGCAGGAATAGAACGCGATAATGTTGAATGGGAAGACGGATTGCGGAAACCTGGCAGCCACGCAAATCAGTCAAGTCTCCCCTGGTCCGTAGAGCCCGACCTTCGAGAGCGCGACGACCCGACATGGGACGATGGCCGGCCTTGACTCCAAGAACGGAGCTCGACGAGATTGGCACCATCGCGCGGCTTCATCAGAGGACGTGAGTGGATCGGTGGCTCGGCCGGCCCCCGGCGGGGCCGACAGGGCGGGGAGGGACGGGTGATGGACAGGTCCCGGTCGCGTCGGGTCGGTCGGCCCGTGACTGCGGGCCTCGCGATCGCTGTTCGAACGGCCGCCATTCTCGCCGCGGTTCTCGCGGGTTCCTGGGGCGAGTTCGCGGCCCGGGCCCAGCGCCGGCGCGGAACGGGCCGCGGTTCTCGCCGTTCGACAGCGAGGATGCCGAGCGCCTCCTGCTCAACGCGGCGAACCACGCGCGAAATCAGCAGTGGCCCGAGGCGATCGACATCTACCAGCGCGTCATCGAGCGCTTCGGCGACAAGGTCGTCAAGATTCCGAAGGGGGAGCCGGGCGCGGAGGCGGCCAGCGAGTTCGTCCTCTACATGGACAGCCGCGGGTACTGCCACCGTCGGATCGCCCAGATGCCGCCCGAGGCGCGCGAACTCTACCGCAATCGACTGGATCCCCTGGCGGAGCGCTGGTATCGCCAGGGAGCGGACCATCGGGATACGGCGCTGCTCCGCCGGGTGGTCGATCAGGCTTTCTGCAGCTCGTGGGGCGACGACGCGCTGGACCTCCTGGGCGACCTCTCATTCCAGGACGGACGATTCGGCGAGGCGCTGGCGGCATACGGTCAGCTCGTCCCCGATCGCGCCGACGATCCCTTCTCGCTCGTCCATCCCGATCCGTCGGTCGATCTGGCGCGGGTCGCGGCCAAGAAATGGTTCTGCCTGGCCGCGTCGGACCATCCGCCGAGCCGAGGTGACCTGGACCTCTTGGCGCGGCAATATCCGGGGGCCGCGGGCAACCTCGCGGGCCGCAAGGGGAGCTACGCGACCATCCTGGCCGACTCGATCGCCGCGGATCATCTCGCGATGCCGGGGCAGCCGGACGGCCGCTGGCCGACCTTCGCCGGGTCGTTGCGACGGACGCGGATCGTGCCGGGGCCGATCGACGTCGGACAGATCCAGTGGCGAGTGGACATCGAGAAGGTCGCGGCGACGCGGGTCGCCGGGATCGGGATGCGCGGCAACGCGTCCGCGCAGGTGCGGCCCGAGAGCCTGCTGGCCTTCCACCCGATCGTGCTGGGCGATCAGGTGCTGGTCTGCGACGGTTCGAAAGTCCTGGCGTACAACCTGGGCGACCGCCCCTCCGGATCGGACGGGGGCGAGTCGCGACCGGTCACTCCGGCGTGGAAGCACGATCCCGACGGCTCATCGATCCCCCAGGCGGCCCAGCCCAATCGCGCGATCCCGCGGTACACGCTCACGGCCGTGGGGAACCGGATCTACGCCCGCATGGGCTCCAGCAGCGTGACCGCGATGATGATGCGACGGGGCGGCTTCGGCATGGTCGACGCCGGGGTCAGCTCGATCGTGGCGCTCGATTGGAGCACGCAGGGGAAGCTGCTGTGGGAGGTGCGATCGACGTCCCTGGAGCTTCCGCACCGGCAAGGGGCGGGGACGCGCTCGATCAGCTTCGAAGGCACCCCGGTGGCCGACGCGAGGAATGTCTACGTCGCGGTGACGGACCG
Source organism: uncultured Planctomycetota bacterium (assembly GCA_963815795.1). Classification (GTDB taxonomy): domain Bacteria; phylum Planctomycetota; class Planctomycetia; order Isosphaerales; family Isosphaeraceae; genus JAKAUH01. The sequence goes on from CAWFIC010000019.1 coordinate 2,866,478, forward strand.
CAGCCAGCAGATGATGCTCTACGTCGCCTGCTTCGACGCGGAGACCGGCACCAAGCGATGGATCCGCTACGTGGGCACGGCGATGGCCGAGCTTCAGCCGTGGCAGGGCGGCTTCAACATGCCGATGAACTTCGGGTCCCAGGGGCCGGGCGACTACCACCATCGCCTGCTCTCGCTCGACGGTTCGCGTCTGTATTACCTGACCAACCTCGGCGCCGTGATCTCGCTGGACGCGGAGACCGGCGCCACGAACTGGGCGGCCACTTATCCCCGGCAGGAGGCCAATCGGTTCGGTCAGACTAGCGAGCGCGACCTGAACCCCGCCGTGGTGGATGACGGGCGGGTCATGGTCGCGCCGAGCGACGCGGACGGGATCTTCGCCTTCGACGCGTCGAGCGGCCGGCTGCTCTGGAAGACCGAGCCGATCGCCGACGACGTCAAGCTGAGCCACGTCCTGGGCGTCGCCAAGGGCCGGCTGATCGTGACCGGCGACCGCGTGCTGCTCTACGACGTCAAGGACGGCAAGCTGGCGGCCGTCTGGCCCGATTCGGGCAACCAGTCGCTCGAAGGCTATGGCCGGGGCTTGCTCGCCGGCGACCTGATCTACTGGCCGACCCGGACCAAGATCCATGTGCTCGACCAGCGGAGCGGCTTGGTCGCCGAGCCCCCGATCAAGCTCCACGACACCTATCGCACGACGGGCGGCAACCTCGCGGCCGGCGACGGCTACCTCATCGTGGCCCAGGCGGATGCCCTGGTGGTGTTCTGCCAGAACAGCCGCCTGGTCGATCGCTATCGCGAGGAGATCGCGCGGCGCCGGAGCGGGCCGCGAATCATTACCGGCTGGCACGGGCCGCGGAGGCGATCGGCCGCGAGGACACGGCGCTGGAGTCGTACCGGCAGGCGATCGCCAGGGCCCGTCCCGATGAGACGATCGACGGGATCCCGCTGGCGGGCGCCGCCCGCGACCACCTGTTCCGGATGCTCATGAGGCAGGCGGCCCGACTGCGGCTCGAGCGGAAATGGGAGCCGGCGATCCATCAGCTCGAAGCGGCCGCGCGCGACGCGCGGACCGACGCCGAACGGCTGGAGGCCCGGATGCTGCTGGCGGACATCCGCCTGGATGCGGCCCGGCCGCGCGAGGCCGTCGCGGACCTGGAGGAGGTCCTCCTCGATCCCGGCCTCCGGCCCCTGCCCGTGGCCGCGGACGAGGGCCGCCGGACGATCCGCGCCGACCTGATGGTCGCCGACCGGCTGGGGAAGATCGTCCGCGAGCACGGGCGCGAATCCTACGGCGCGTTCGATCGCCGTGCGGCGGCCCTGCTCGAGCGCGGCAAGAAGGAACGCGATCCCCACCTGCTGGCGGAGCTGTGCCGCGATTATCCGGTCGCCCGCGTCGTGCCCGACGCCCTGCTCGAGATGGCCGCCCTGTACGCGTCGTCGGGCCGGCTCGGCGAGGCGACCCACGCTTACAAGCGGCTGCTCACGGCGGCGGCCGACGACGAGCATCGGGCGATCGCCCTGTGGTCGATGGCACGGGCGTACGACGCGCGGAAGCTCTATGTCTCGGCGCGACTCGTATCTCGACCTGGCGGCCCGGTATCCTCAGTTGCGGCTCGTGCCCGGCGAGGCGACGGTGGCGAAGCGCGTCGAGGCGGCGCTCGCGCGCGAGCCCTACGTCCGCCTGCTCGCCGACCGCCGACAACCGCCGATCGCGCCGCCGATGATCCGACGTTGGTACTGGAACGCCCCGACCGACCGCGCGGTGAGGGCGATGAACGCGGTGGGCGTCGTGCCGTCGCTGGAGGCGAGCCGGATCGTGCTCGGCGACGGCAGTACGCTCCGGATGCTCGACGCCGCGGCCGGCTCGGCGCGGTGGTCGGCCAAGCTGGGATGGCCGGCCGGCTGGGCCGGCTACCTCGCGGATAAGCTGATCGTGGCCGGCGATCGTCAAGTCGCCGCGCTCGACCTGGCCTCCGGCAGCGTTCAATGGCAGTACGAGCCGGCGGTCGACCCCAGGGATTCCGGCCGGCCCGATCCGTTTGCCGCGGCGGGTGAAGACGGCGAGTCGCGGCCCGATCGACCGGGGCGAGGGCTCCACGGCTTCCGCCTGGTGAAGGGGCGCGTCTTCTGCCTGCGCGGTCCCAGTGAGCTGGTCGCGCTCGACGGCGACACCGGCGCCGTGGACTGGTCGTTCTCGGCGTCGTCCGGGCAGATCAATCCCAACCTCTGGGTGGGACCGGAGCGCGTGGTGCTCCAGGTCAAGCGGCCCAACCAGCTCCTCGTGTTGCAGACCGATGACGGCCACCCGGTCGCGCAGGCGCCCCTCGGCGAGGCCGACCTGGTGGAGCGTCCGCCCTTGCCGGTGGACGAGGACTCGGTCCTGGTGGTCACGGACCCCCGCACCGTGAAGAAGCTGGACCTCGGCAGCGGTCAGTTCGTCTGGGAGTACCGCGAGAGCGAGGTCCTGCCGGTCAATGGGGCGCCGAGCCCGATGGGCGGCGGCGACCTGCTGCTGGTGCTCCACGAGGGCCGGACTCTGATCCGGCTGGACCCGGCGACGGGCTCGAAGCGGTGGTCCTGCCCCTGGGCCTGGAGAACCTCGGCGACCGTCCGGCGGCGATGGCGTTCGACGACCGCCGGTTCTACTCGATCTCGCGATTTTCGTCGACCGTCACCCTGCGATCGATCTCGCTCGCCGACGGGGCGCCGGCGTGGACGAGCGATTGGATGACGAGCGCCGAGGATTCGCAGTGGTCCCTGGTGCTCGCGTCCGAGCACGTCTTCGCCTACCCGGATCGGGTCGGGCAAGGCGAGGGGGTCGAGGTGGTGCCGGTGCCGATCGTGGTCCGCCGCCGCGACACGGGGTCGCTCGTCCAGCGGCTGGTGTTCCCGGGGGACGGTAAGCTCGCCACGGCCGCGGCACCCAGGTCGGCGGGCGGGCCGCTCGGAGCGATCACGTTCCACCTCGACCATTTCGGGGCCGTGGTGGCGACCCCGCGGGGAGTCTGGGGCCTGGGAGTGCAGGAGACGGCCGGGCCCGCGACGCCGGTCCGCGGGGTGGCGCGATGAGAGGGGCGGGCATCCCTCCCCGTTGGGCCGAGGCCGGCGGGCAGGGAGGGTCGGCCGGGTGTTAAGGAGGGGCCTTTCAACGCGGCGGGCGAAGCAGCTCGCCCGGAAGCTTGAGTTCTCGAGGATGCCCAGACGTTCGTTTCTCGGAGGACAGACGTGAGCGATCCCACAACCGACGAGATCCCGCCGAGCGGGGAAGACCTCGCGGCCGTCGAGCGCCTCAAGGATGCGTTCTCGCGCCTCAAGTCGGAGATGGCCAAGGTGATCGTGGGCCAGCACTCCGTCCTGGAGGAGCTCTTGATCGCGATCTTCGCGCGCGGCCACTGCCTGCTGATCGGCGTGCCCGGGCTGGCCAAGACGTTGATGATCCACACCCTGGCCGACGCCCTGAACCTGAGCTACAACCGCATCCAGTTCACGCCCGACCTGATGCCCTCGGACATCACCGGCACCGAGGTCATCCAGGAGGACAAGGCCACCGGGGTGCGCCAGTTCAAGTTCCTCCGGGGTCCGATCTTCGCCAACATCGTGCTGGCCGACGAGATCAACCGCACCCCGCCCAAGACCCAGGCGGCCTTGCTGGAAGCGATGCAGGAGCGGCAGGTCACGGTCGGCGGCGAGCGCCACCGGCTGCCGGACCCCTTCTTCGTGCTGGCCACCCAGAACCCGATCGAGCAGGAGGGGACGTATCCGCTGCCCGAGGCGCAGCTCGACCGGTTCATGCTGAACATCCTGGTGGACTACCCGTCCGAGGAGGAGGAGCTCGACATCGTCCGGCTGACGACGTCGGTGCACCGCCCGCACGTGACCAAGGTCCTCTCGGGCGCCGACATCCTGACGCTCCAGGAGCTGGTGCGCAAGGTCCCGATCGCCGACCACGTGTCGAAGTACGCGGTCCGGATGACCCGGAGCACGCGGCCGCTGAAGGACGGCCCGGACTTCGTGCGCGACTACGTGAGCTGGGGCGCCGGCCCGCGCCAGCCAGTACCTGGTCCTCGCCGCCAAGGCCCGCGCCGTGCTCCACGGGCGGTACCACGTCTCCACCGACGACATCCGCACCGTGGCCGGGCCGGTCCTCCGCCACCGGATCATCACCAACTTCAACGCCGAGGCCGAGGGCCTCAAGCCCGACGACATGGTCGCGCGCCTGATCCAGTCGGTCCCCGTCGACGAACACGAGGCCGAGCAGAGTGGAAAACTACCTAAAATATTTAGATCCGCACACGTTAGCTAGCCTCGAGGGGCTGGACTTGCAGGCGCGGATGGTGGTCGAGGGCTACGTGGCCGGGATGCATCCCAGCCCGTACCAGGGCTTCTCCGTCGAGTTCGCCGAGCATCGGGAGTACGTGCCCGGCGACGACATCCGGCACGTTGACTGGAAGGTCTGGTCGAAGACGGACAAGCTGTACCTGAAGCAGTACGAGGAGGAGACCAACCTCCTGCTCTACCTGCTCCTGGACACCAGCGAATCGATGGCGTACGCCTCGGGCCAGAACATCTCGAAGCTGCAATACGCGCGATTCGTGGTGGCGTCGCTGACGTACATGACGTTGCAGCAGCAGGACTCCGTCGGCCTGGTGGTCTTCGACGACGCGGTGCGCCGGTACCTCAAGCCCGCGGGCCAGGCGTCGCACCTCAAGGAGCTGCTCCACATGCTCGACGTGACCCCCGCGCGGGAGAAGTCGGACATGGGGGCCGTCTTCCATGACCTGGCCGAACGTTTCAAGAAGAGGGGAGTCGTCGCCATCTTCTCCGACTTCTTCGACGAGCCGGCGCGGATCCTCGCCGGGCTGAAGCACTTCCGGCACCGGCGCCACGAGGTGATCGTGTTCCACATCCTCGACCCGGCGGAGCTCGAGTTCCCGTTCCGCTCGGCCACGCTCTTCAAGGGCCTCGAGGGGATGCCCGAGATCCTCACCGAGCCCCACGCCCTGCGCCGGGCGTACCTGGACGAGCTGGGCAGTTTCTTGGGCGAGCTCAAGAAGGGATGCCGGATGATGGACATCGATTACGTGCCGCTGCGCCTCCGATCAGACGCTGGATGTTCCGCTGTCGAGCTACCTCGCGTCGCGGGCGGCTCGGGTCCGATGAGGAATTGATTCAAGATAACGAATTCAAGATTCCGGATTCCGGACTCGGATCAAGAAGGGTTATTCAAGAAACGAGACCCGCGAAACGCCTCTTTCAATTAGGTTCTGTCCCGGAAGGGTCGAGAGCGATCCCGTAGGGTGGGTGAAACCCACCGTGTGCCCAGGCCTTGCGTCGGTGGGTTTCACCCACCCTACAATCGTCTGACCCACCTGCTGGGACCGACTCTTAGAGTTCGGATATTTCTTAGGAATCTTGAATCTGGAATCTTGAATCCGATTGTGGGAGAGGCGCGGAGGCGTGAAAAGCCCCGCAGGAGATGCCCGTGACCGTCCCTCTGCTCTGGGCCCTGGGATTCGCGAACGCCCCGCTGCTGTACGGGCTGGCGGCGGCGTCGGTCCCGATCCTGATCCACCTGCTGAATCGCCGCAAGTACCGCGAGGTGCCGTGGGCGGCGATGCGGTTCCTGCTGGCCGCGATCCGCAGGAATCGGAGGCGGGTCCGGATCGAGCAGTGGCTGCTCCTGGCCGTGCGGACGCTGATCATCCTGCTCGTCGTCTCGGCGATGGCCAAGCCGTTCCTCGAGTCGATGGGCGTGGTGATCGTCGGGCGTCGTGTGCATCGGGTGTTCGTGCTGGACGCGTCGCTGAGCATGGGGTATACCGCCGCGGGGGGCACCCGTTTCGACCAGGCCAAGGCCCTGGCCGCCGAACTGGTGAAGGGCTCGCGGAGCGGCGATGCCGTGAGCGTGATCCTGATGGGCCGCCCGCCCCGGGTGGTCATCGGGGCGCCGTCGAACAACCTGAACGAGGTGCAGAAGGAGATCGCCGACCTGGCGATCACCCACGAGGGGACCGACCTGACCGCGACATTCGAGGCCGTCGACCGCGTCCTCGACGCGTCCACGATCGGCCAGAAGGAGGTGCTCTTCCTCACCGACCTCCAGGCGGCGAGCTGGCGCCCGCCGGCCGGGTCCGCCGACGGCCTGAAGCGGGTCCTGGAGCGGGTGATGAAGCGGGGACCGCACTCGATCCTGATCGACCTCGGCGAGCCGGGGGGCGAGAACCGCGCGGTCACCGACCTGCGGCTCGAAGTGCCGGTCGTGACCGTCGGCGCGGACGTCCTCCTGCGGGGCGTGGTACACAACTTCGGCGGCAACAAGGTCCAGGGCGTGAGGGCCCGGCTGACGATCGACGGCCGGCTCGGCCCCGCCGCGCCGCCCGAAGACCTCGCCCCCGGTGACGACCTCCCGGTCGTCTTCCCCCAGCAGTTTTCGACGGCCGGCGATCACCTCGTGGAGCTCGTCATCGACGACGACCCCCTGACGCTGGACAATCGCCGCTGGCTGGTGGTGCCGGTCCGCGAATCGCTCAATGTCCTGCTGGTCGACGGGCAGTTCAAGCCGGAGCCGTATCAGGCCGAGACCGACTATCTCGCCCAGGCGTTGTCGCCGTCGGAGGAATCCCCGGGCCAACCGAACCCGATCAAGGTCGAGGTCGTCTCGGAGTCGCAGGTCGCGCGGAGGGATCTGGCCCCGTACGACGCGATCGTGCTCTGCAACGTCGCGCAGTTCAGCCAGACCGAGGTCACCGCGCTGGAGGGCTACCTCAAGCAGGGCGGCGGCGTCATCATCTTCGGCGGCGATCAGGTCGTCGCCGATAATTACAACCGATGGCTCTACAATGAGGGCCACGGATTGCTGCCGGCGTCGATCGGGGCGAGCGTGGGCGACGCCGCCAGGCGGCAGGGAGCGTTCCACTTCAATCCGCTCGGGTATCGTCACCCGCTGATCTCGGAATATCAGGGCGCGGAGGGCCCGGTGACGGCGGGCCTCACGAGCGCCCTGACGTGGCAATACCACAAGCTCACGATTCCCCCCGGCTCGAACGCCAAGGTGGCGATGTCGTTCGAGAACGGCGACCCGGCCGTCATCGAGGCGCCCCGGCACCGCGGGACCGTGATCGTGGTGGCCACCTCCGCCGACACGGGATGGACGACCTGGCCGATCCACAAGAGCTATCCGCCGGTGATGCAGCAGCTCGTCCTCCGCGCCACGGCGGGGCGGCTCTCCGAGCGGAATATCCGGGTCGGCCAGCCCTATGACCAGTCGTTCCCCGAGACGGCCCTGGCCGCTCCGGCGACCGTCGTCACGCCAAAGGGGCAGGCGGTGACCACCCGGTTGTCGCCGGCCCGCGACGTCAGCCAGTTTCACTTCGAGCAGACGGACCTCTCCGGCCTGTACCAGGTGCGGCTCGGCCCGCCGCTGGACCTCGAGTCGTGGTTCGCCGCCAACACCGACCCGGCCGAGAGCGAACTGACCCGGCTGGACCAGGCGATACTGGGCGACCTGCTCCCCGGCTGGAAGTTTATGTATGTGCATCCGTCTGATTGGAAGGAGCTGACTCAGGACGCCGGCTCGGTCGGTCGCCGGGGTGAGCTGCACCGGCCGATGCTCTACGCGCTCCTGGTGCTGCTCCTGGTTGAATCGATCCTGGCCTGGAAGTTCGGGCATCATGAGCCACAGTGATGAGTGGCAAGGGGCAAGAGAAGGAAAGGGTCAGGTCTTCACTTGCCACTCGCCGCTTGCCACGACTGAAGGACAGAGAGCGTGAACGACTGGATCTTCAACAAGCTGGCGGATCGGCTCGGGGTGGCGCCGCCAAGTCCCGGGGAAGAGCTCAGCCATCATCTTCGCCTCGAGCAGCCGTGGCCGCAGTGGCTCTACGTGTTCACGATCGTCGGCGCCGTCGCCCTGATCGGGTGGCTGTACCGTCATGAGGGACGGGCATCGCTCCCGTCCAAATTCGTGCTGGCCGGATTGCGGATCATGCTGGTCGTGATGGCCGTGTTCATGCTCTCCGAAGCCGTGCTCTCGGTCCAGCGGACGGGCCTGCCGAACCTGACGATCATGGTGGACGATTCGGCGAGCGAGGCCATCAAGGACCCGTACGAGAAGGCGGAGGAACGCCGAGGGCTCCAGTCATTGGCCGACTCCGCCCTGGTGACCGCGGGACGCGTCAACTCGGTCGGCGGGAGTCCGGTCGGATCCGGCGACGAAGGGCCGACCCGGCTGGCGATCGCCAAGGGTCTGCTCCTCAAGGACCGCGCCCAACTCCTCCGCAAGCTCCAGGAGAAATATCGCGTCCGGATCTACCACGTTTCCACGACGGCGCAATCGCTGACCGAGGTGGGCCGTCCGGGTGACGTCGAATCGGCGGCTGCGAAGGTCCGCGCCCTCGAGGCGATCGGCACCCAGACGCGGCTGGGGGACGGCGTTCGCCAGGTCCTCACCGAACTCCGCGGCGCCCCGCCCTCGGCGATCGTCGTGCTCAGCGACGGCCAGACTACCGAGGGCGAGTCGCTCCCCAAGGCCGCCGAACTGGCGGCCCGCAAGGGAGTTCCTCTGTTCACGGTCGGCCTGGGCAGCCCGGATCCGGCGCGCGACCTGGAGCTCACCGAGCTGCTGGTGGACGACGTCGTGTTCGTCAACGACGCCGTGCGCTTCCAGGCCAAACTCTCGGCCAAGGGCTTCGCGGGCCAGAAGGTCGTCGTCCGGCTCAAGGAGCGCGACCCCGGCTCGAGCGACCCGAAGGCGGACCGCGAGCTCGAGACCAAGGAACTCGACGCGCCCCGCGACGGACAGCCCGAACGGGTCGAGCTGGTCCACCGGCCCAAGACCACCGGCGAGCGCACCTTCATCGTCGAGGTCGAGCCTCGCCCTCGCGAGCTCCAGACCGACAACAACCGCATCGAGCGGGTCGTCGCCGTCCGGAAAGAGAAGCTGAAGGTGCTCTACCTCGACAGCGAGCCGCGTTATGAATTCCGATACTTGAAGACCTACCTGGAACGAGATGAGTCGATCGACCTGAACGTCGTCCTCCTCTCCTCGGACACGGAGTACAGTGAGCAGGATCGCTCCGCCCTGCCGACCTTCCCGGCTTCGAAGGACGATCTGTTCGCCTACGACGTCGTCATCATCGGCGACGCCGACACCAGCTACCTCGGCCAGTCTCAGATGCAGAACCTCGTCCAGTTCGTCACCGAGAAGGGGGGCGGCGTCCTCTTCGTCGCGGGCGAGCTGTTCGACCCGCTCAGTTATCGGGGGACTCCGCTCGAGTTCCTGCTCCCCGTCGAGCTGGGCGACGCCCGCAACCCGACCGAAAGGGGCACACCGGTCGACCGCTACCGGCCCGAGTTGACCATGGAGGGCCGCTCGAACCCCATCTTCCGACTGGGCGACAACGAAGTGGCCAGCATGCAGATCTGGAATCAACTGCCCGAGCTTTTCTGGTACCTCGAGGCCCCGCGCAAGAAGCCCCTGGCGCAGGTGCTGGCCGAACACTCGACCGTGACCGGACCGGAAGGCAAGCTACCGCTGATCGTGTATCAGTTCCTCGGGGCCGGCAAGGTGATGTTCCACGCGTTCGACGACACCTGGCGATGGCGATTTCGCGTGGGCGACCGCTACTTCGGGCGCTTCTGGGTGCAGACGATCCGCTTCATGGCGCGTTCTCGCCTGGTCGGCAACCGCCAGGCAGAAATCCAGACCGACCGTCGCCGTTATCAACGCGGCCAGCCGATCCAGATCCGCGTACGCTTCCCCAACCCCGGGCTGGTGCCGGCCGGCGAAGAGGTCACGATCCAGCTCGAACGCAAGGGCCAGGGCCCGCGGAAGCTGACGCTCAAGCTGGTTTCGGGCACCAAGAACGTCTTCGATGGCGCGTTCCCGCAGGCCCCCGAGGGGGAATACCAGGTCCGCCTGCTACCTCCTCCGACCCTGGATCGGCCGGTCGTCGCCGATTTCCGCGTCGATCCACCCATCAGCGAACGCGAACGCACCGAGATGAACCAGGCCGACCTGGTCCGCGCCGCGACGGCCAGCGGGGGCAAGTTCTACACGCCCCTGGATGCCGAATCGCTGATGAAGGACCTGCCGCAGCCGTCGAAGGTGCTCCTGGATACCGATCCGCCGATCCCGCTCTGGAATACCTGGCCGGTCCTGGCTTTATTCCTGGCTCTGATCACGATGGAATGGGTTCTCCGGAAACGCAAGCAAATGGTATAATTCTCGTTATGTTAGCGGTCCCACGTTGGTCAGGCTTTCCGGCCTGACGTTCCGAGACTGTCGGGCTGGAAAGCCTGACCTACTGAGGGGCGTCCGGTACGACCGGGCCGGGAGGTCTTCATGACGGCTCGTCAGTTGGAATCGCGGATCAAGTCGCTACGAGCGTCGGTCCGTCGGCTCGTCGCCTTGCATGGTCTCTGCTGGGTGCTGGGGCTGCTCTTGCCGCTGGTCATCCTGGCGGGCTTCGCCGACTGGCTGTTCCACCTGGACTCCGTGATCCGGGCGGCTGCCCTCGCGTCCCTGTGCGGCGCGGTGGGCTACCTCTGCTATCGATGGGTGCTCCGCCCGTTGATGGTACGATTCGCGGACCTGGATATCGCGATGCGGATCGAGGAGCGCTGGCCGGGCCTGAACGACCGGCTCGCCAGCACGATCCAGTTCCTCCACCTCGACGCGGCGGACGTTCGGTACGGGTCGCCCGCGCTGCGCGACGCCACGGTGCGGCAGGCACTCGCCGAGACCGATTCGATCGACTTCCGCCAGGCGATCGAGCCCCGGCCGGTCGCGAAGGCGGTCGGGATGGCGGCGGGGGCCCTGGCCGTCGCCGGTGTGCTGGTCATGGCGGCGCCCATCTCCTCACGGATCGCCCTCCACCGGCTGATCTCGCCGTTCGGTGGGCCTGACTGGCCGCAGCGGACCCACTTCGTGCTGGACGCGGCCAATACGTCGTTGAGGATCGCGCGCGGCGATGCCTTCGGCCTGGCGGTGAAGGTCCGGTCGGGCGACCAGGTGCCCGACTCGGCCCGTGCCGTCTATCGCTTCGCCGACGGCAGCGAAGGCGGCGAGCCGCTGCGGAGCCTGCCGGGCGGCGAGTTCCGCGGACGGATCGAGGCGGTCCACCAGCCGTTCCGATTCAGCGTGATCGGGGGTGATGACGCCACGTCGATCCGCGATGTCCCGGTGAACGTCGTGCCGCCGCCGAGCCTGAAGTCCCTGACCGTGCGGGTCGTCCCGCCCCCGTACACCGGCATCGGATCGCAGACGCTCGCCCCCGGCCTCACGCAGCTCCGCGCCCTGGAAGGGACTCGTCTCGACCTGGACGCCGAGGCCACCAAGCCGCTTGAGGCCGCCGAGCTGAGGATCGGCGAGGAGCCCGCCGGCGCGGCCGTGGCCTTCGACGCGTCGCGGACGCGATTCCATGCGTCGCTTCCCGTGAAATCGACCTTCAACTTCTGGTTCCGCCTGAAGGACACCGAAGGGTTCCTCAACCGAGAGGAGAGCCGCTTCGACATCCGCAGCTACCGCGATGAAGCCCCGCGCGTGGTGATCGACGAGCCCAAGACCGATCGCGACGTGACGGCCGAAGCCACGGTGCCGGTCCGCGTCCTGATCGACGACGAATTCGGCATCCATTCGGCGCGACTGATCTACAAGATCGCGACCGGTGAATCGGAGGCACGCGACGAGGTCGTCATCCCGCTGTTCGCGGCCGATGACCAGAGTCCGGCCCCGGCCGCGTCGTCACTCGTCAAGCACAAGGAGAAGCTGCACACCTGGGAACTGGCTCCGCTGAAGCTCGCCCCCGGCTCGGTCATCACGTTCTACGCGGACGCGCGCGACTTCGACGCGATCAAGGGGCCGAACGTCGGCAAGAGCCGCGAGCTCCGGCTTCGGATCGTCTCCAAGGAGGACGCCGCCCGACAGTTCGACGATGCCCGCCGCGAGCTCCGCGAGGAGCTGGCGCGCGTCCTGACCATGCAGAAACAGGCGATGGTTCCGGTCAACAATGCCGCTCGCGCCCTGTCGCGGGCCGACCGCCTTCCGCAGCCGCAGCGCGACGACCTCAACAATGCGTCGATGATCCAGCGCCAGGTCAGCAGCCGGTTCACCGGCCGCGAGGAGGGACTCGCGGCGCGGATGCGTCGCATGCTCGACGACCTGCGCAACTTCAAGATGGCCAACCCCGAGGCGCAGAAACAACTGGAGGACATGCTCGGCCGCGTGGACAACGTCCGCGACCGCAACCTCGAGCCGGCCGAGCAGGGGATCGTCCATGCCGTCAAGGACCTGGACAACCTCGAGACCCCGCCGGGCGACCGGCAGCAAGCCTCTCCGTCCAGGCAACAGGACGGCGACGCCCAGGGTAAACCCGAATCGGCCCGGAACAAGTCGGCCGCATCGCCCGATGCGGAGAAGAAAGATGCGGGAGGCGGCCAGGCCAAGGACGCCCAGTCGCCGCCGTCGTCGGGCAGCCAGACGTCCCAGACGTCGAAGCAGCAGAAAGGTCAGGCCGCGGAGAAATCGGCCGGCGGTCGCCCCGAGTCGGCGAAGGAGCAGGCTGGAGGCCGGCCGCAGGGCGCGGAGCCGAAGAGTCAGCCCGGCAGCGAGTCGAAGCCCTCGAGTACCGACCCGGCTCGCCAGGCGCTGGCCGAGGCGAAGACGAATCAGAAGGCGATCGCCGACGAGCTGCAGAAGATGCTCGACAACCTGAGCGAGTTCGAGACCTATCGGGGTGTCGTGAAGGACGCCCAGGAGCTCCTCAAGCAGCAAGAGCAGACGATGAAGCAGACCGCGGACGTGGCGGCGCGGCCGGAGACGATGGGCAAGCCGGCCGAGGAGCTGTCTCCCGAGCAGAAGTCCGAGCTCTCGAACCTCGCTTCGCGACAGAGCCAGCTACGCTCGGGCTTGCAGAAGCTGCTCGAGCGGATGGGCGAGATGGCGGGCCGGCTCGATCCGACCGATCCCCTGGCGTCCGCCGCGCTGCGCGAGGCGGCCGAGAAGAGCCAGAAACAGGGGACGGCCGGCAAGATGGGTGAGGCCGCCGAGCAGCTCGAGCGCAACCAGATGGGCTCGGCCCGTTCGCGCCAGGAGCAGGCCCGCAACGAGATCCGCGACTTGGTGGATTCGATCCAGAACCGGCGGGAGCGCGAGCTGGCGCGGCTGGTGAAGGAGCTCAAGAACGCCGAGAGCGAGCTCGCCCGGACCCGGGCGCGTCAGGCCCAGAACCTCCAGAAGACCCGCGAGGCCAGGCGCAATCCCAATGCCCAGCAGCGGCGAGAGCAGCTCAAGCGCCTCGCCAAGGAGCAGGCCGAGATCCGCAAGGACCTCGAGCGCCAGCTGCAGCGGCTGGCCAAGCTCAGTGCGGACGCCGCCGCGCGGGCGGGCCGGACGGCATCGGGCCGGATGGGCCAGGCCCAGGAGAACATGGACCAGGATCAGGGCGAACAGGCCGACAAGGAGCAAGAAGAGGCCCTGGCCAACCTGGAAGAAGCCCAGGACGACCTCGAGGAGACCCGCCGCGACGCCGAGGAGCAACTGGCCATCGAACAGCTCGCCCGCATCGGCGATCAGCTCAAGTCGCTCGCCGAGCGGCAGGATAAGGTCGTCGGCGAGACCAAGGCCTACGAGGGGCGCCGGCTCCAGAATGAAGGGAAGCTCACGCTGGCCCAGCAACGGGGCGTGCGGGGACTGGGGCAAGTCCAGACCGGCCTCAAGGACGAGACCGGCGAGCTGGCCGAGACGCTCGACGGCGCCCCGGTCATCGCTTTGACCCTCCGCCGCGCCGCCGAGAAGATGGACACCGCGGCCAAGCGCCTGCAGGAAATCAAGACCGACGCGGAGACCGAACAGGCCGCCAAGAGCGCCGCCGATCGCTTCAAGCAACTGCTCGAATCGCTCAAGCAGGATCGGGGCGCCGGCGGCGGGCAGGGCGGCGGGGGCGGCGGCGGAGGTGGTGGAGGCGGCGGGGGCGGCGGCAACGACGACGGTATCCCGCCGACTGCCCAGCTCAAGCTCCTCAAGACGCTCCAGCAGGAGATCAACGACCGCACAGAAGCCCTCGACGAACAACGTCGGCGCCACAACACGCTCACACCGGGCGAGACGGCCGAGCTGAAGCGCCTGGCCGAAGATCAAGGGACCCTGGCCGACCTCGTGCGAGACATGACCCGACCGAGACGGGACGATGGGGAGGAATGACCGATGAAGCGGCAAGTGGCAAGCGGCAAGTGGCAAGTGAAGACTTGCCTTCATCTGCGTGGCGCCTTCTCGATCATGGCTGTCGCCGTCGGCTTGCTGTGCGGCTCGGCGACGATGGCCTTCGCCCAGGATACTCCCGTCCCCAAGGATGATGCCCTCGACTCCTTGCTCGAGAAGCTGTCGGATTCACCCGGTCACACCGACAATAAGGCCGAGAAGTCGTCGTCAGCCAAGAAAGAGGGACCGGACCGGAAGAAAGCGGATGGGGCTCCCCAGGCCAAGCGTCCCGCTCCGGACGCCAGGAAGGACAGCAAGGCCGAGGGCACAAAGGAGGGAAAGGCCCCGGGGAAGAAGGCCGAGGCATCGAACGCGCTGACGGGGAAGGATCAAGAGGTCGATGAGCTGCTCCAGAAGCTGGGCGAGACGACCGAGACTCCCGCGCCGGATGATCGCCCGCGCGGCGGGGCCGGGCGCGGCGAGAAGGCCGAGGGCCAGGGTCCTGCCCAACCGCCGGACAAGAACGATCGCAATCGTCTCTCGGGCAAGGACAAGGAGACCGACGAGCACCTTGAAGAGCTGACCGGCCGCCGGACGCGCAAGAGGGACGACAACGAGGAGCGGAGCGGACCGGCCGGCCAGATCATCAAGGAGATGCGGGACATCGAGCAGAAGCTCAACAAGCCCGACACCGGCGAGGGGACCCGAGAGGAGCAGAAGAAGGTCGTCAAGCGGATCGAGACCCTGATCGAGGAGATGAAGCAATCGGGCCGGTCGGGGATGGGCCGGATGACGATACGCCGGGTCCGTCGCCCGGGCCAGCAGCCCGGACAGCAGCCCGGTTCCAACGAGGGAGCCCAGGCGAGGGGCGCCCCGCTCCAGAAGCCGCTCAGGCCGACCACCAAGCACTCCACCGCTGGCGGTAAAGACATCTGGGGTCACCTGCCCGAAGAGCTCCGGGCGGAGATCGAGAACATGATCAACGAGCTGCCCCTGAGCACCAAGGAAGCGCTGATCGACCGATACTACCTTTCCGTCGGCAAGGGCAAGCTCGTGCGAGAGGAGACGCCATGAACCGCGTCGGCCGGTGGTTGCCGTGTGTCGCGGCCTTGTTCGCAACCGCGCTCGCGCTGTCGGGCGGCGGAGTGGCGGCGCAGGAGGCAGGCAAGGAGCCATCCAAGTCCGTCGGCCGGTTCGGCGAGGGGACGCGCGGTGACGTGCCGGAGGGCACGGCGGAGATCATGACGCCGGAGACCGACCGCGCCATCCAGTCGGGGCTGGCCTGGCTGGCCCGCAACCAGAATACCGACGGCTCGTTCGGCACGGGGACCTATCGCGGGAACATCGCGGTGACCAGCCTGGCCGGGCTGGCGTTCATGTCGTCCGGGTCGAGCCCGGGCCGCGGCCCGTACGGCGGGCCGATCGACAAGGCGCTGGCGTACGTGATGGAGAACACCTCGCCGTCGGGGTTCATCTCGGTGGCGGGATCGGCGACGCACGGGCCGATGTATTCGCACGGCTTCGGCACGCTGTTCCTGGCCGAGGCCTACGGCATGACCCATCGCCCCGAGATCCGCGAGAAACTCCGCAAGGCCGTCCAGCTCATCATCGACAGCCAGAACAACGAGGGCGGCTGGCGGTACCAGCCGATCAAGCACGACGCCGACCTGTCGGTGACCATCTGCCAGATCAATGCGCTGCGGGCGGCGCGGAACGCGGGGCTGTACGTGCCCAAGGACACGGTCGAGGCGTGCATCCGCTACGTGAAGCAGTCGCAGAACCCCGACGGCGGCTTCCGCTACATGCTCTCCGGGGGCGCGAGCGCCTTTCCCCGCTCGGCGGCGGGAGTGGTGGCGCTGCAGAGCGCCGGCGAGTATGACACCAAGGAGATCCGCGACGGCATCGCCTACCTCCGCCAGTACACGCGCGAGATCAAGCTCGGCAGCCGGTATAGCCACTACTTCTACGGCCATTACTATGCGGCGCAGGCCATGTGGATCCATGGGGGCGGCGAGTGGTCCGAGTGGTACTCGTCCATCCGCAACGAGCTCGTCAGGCGCCAGTCCGCGTCGGGTTACTGGACCGACAGCATCTGCAACGAGTACGGCACGGCCATGGCGCTCATCATCCTCCAGATCCCGAATAATTACTTGCCGATCTTCCAACGTTAACGGGCGTCTCGCCCGGGGGGAGTTGGCGATGGGCGTCGATCGTTGCATACGCCGGCGGATTCACGGGGCCGCGATCGCGGGGCTCTTCGTCGGCTGGGTCCTCTGCTCGATGTCGTGGGCGGTCGCGCAAGAGAAGGAGCGACCGGCGGGGCAGGGGGGGTTCGGCCAGGCGAGCCGTGGCGACGTGCCGGAGGGCACGGCGGAGATGATGACGCCGGAGACCGACCGCGGCATCCAGTCGGGGTTGGCCTGGCTGGCCCGCAACCAGAATACCGACGGCTCGTTCGGCACGGGGACCTATCGCGGGAACATCGCGGTGACCAGCCTGGCCGGGCTGGCGTTCATGTCGTCCGGGTCGAGCCCGGGCCGCGGCCCGTACGGCGGGCCGATCGACAAGGCGCTGGCGTACGTGATGGAGAACACCTCGCCGTCGGGGTTCATCTCGGTGGCGGGATCGGCGACGCACGGGCCGATGTACTCGCACGGCTTCGGCACGCTGTTCCTGGCCGAGGCCTACGGCATGACCCATCGCCCCGAGATCCGCGAGAAGCTGCAGAAGGCGGTCAGGCTGATCATCAGTTGCCAGAACAACGAGGGCGGCTGGCGGTACCAGCCGATCAAGAATGACGCGGACCTCTCGGTGACCATCTGCCAGATCAACGCGCTGCGAGCGGCGCGGAACGCGGGGCTGTACGTGCCCAAGGACACGGTCGAGGCGTGCATCCGCTACGTGAAGCAGTCGCAGAACCCCGACGGTGGCTTCCGCTACATGCTCTCCGGCGGCCCGAGCAGCGAATTTCCCCGCTCGGCGGCCGGCGTGGTGGCGCTGCAGAGCGCCGGCGAGTATGACACCAAGGAGATCCGCGACGGCATCGCTTTCCTTCGCACCGCCAATACCGGACTCCGATTCGGCCGGCGGAACAACCATTACTTCTATGGCCAGTATTACGCGGCGCAGGCCATGTGGATCCAGGGAGGTGAGGCGTGGTCTGAGTGGTTCCCGACCGTCCGCGAAGAGCTCTTGAAGCGTCAGTCGGCATCGGGGTACTGGTCCGACAACAGCGTCTGCAGCGAGTATGGGACAGCAATGGCCCTGATCGTCCTCCAGATCCCCAATAATTATCTACCCATCTTCCAGCGCTGAGGCAGGGCGAGCCTCCCCCTGAGCCCCCTTCGATACCGGCTCGGGCGGAGTCTCACCCTCCCGCGCTGAGGGAGGCGCGAATGCACACGAACCGAATCGCGCGACCGCCCCGGGCCGGACTCGTCGGCCCGTGGAGGTTGTCTGGCGCCGCGATGCTGCTCGTCCTGGTATTCGGCGAAAGGACGCCGGCCGGCGACGCCTCGAACGACAGTTCCGAGCCGATCTTCAGCGCCTTGATGATCGACGGCCGGGCCGCGACCGGGCCGATCGTCTCGCTGGGCGACTCGAGCCTCACCATCGCACCGAAAGACGGAAAGAATCAGGACCTGAGGTTCGATCGATTGGTGAAGCTCACGCGTGAATCGCCGGCCCCGGTCGCGGCGGGCGAAACGGCCCAGGTCGTGCTCCTCGGCGACGGCGACCGGCTGATGCGGGCCTCGATCGGCGTCGCGAACGACGCCAGCATCGAGGTCCGATCCGAACTGCTCGGGAAGCTGGACGTGCCGCTCGACAGCATCCTGGGCTTGATCCTATCCGCCACGGGCTCGGGAGGCGGCCCGGAGACGCTCCGCGATCGAATCGAGGTCGAGGCCCGCAAGTCGGAGGTCGTCTGGCTGAACAACGGCGATCGGATCGAGGGCAGCTTCCTCGGCATGGATGAGCGGAACATCAAGCTCGAGGTTGACCGGAAGCCGCTGGAGATCGACCGGGGCGGGGCCGTCGGCGTCGGCTTCGATCCCAAGTTGCTCAACTATCCCCGTCCAAAAGGCGCCTTCGTCGAGGCGACCCTCGGCGACGGCACGAAGCTGGGACTGACCGCCGCCAAGCTGGTCGAGGGGAACATCGAGGCGACGACCCGATTCGGCCGACCGGTCCGTTTCCCCCTGACCGAGTTGGCTCGACTCCACGCGCGGTCGTCCAGCGTGGCCTATCTCTCCGAACGGCAGCCCGCGCACGCGGGTTACGAGTCCTATGTCGGGCCGACGCGTCCCTACCGCGTCGATCGGGCTGTTGACGGCCAGTCGATCCGACTCGGCGGACAGACTTATGACCGCGGGATCGGGACGCAAAGTCGGACGTTGCTGGCTTATCGCATCGAACCGGGAGATCGTCGCTTCCAGTCGCTCATCGGCGTCGACGAGCGAGCGGGCCCGCTCGGGAGCGTGGTCTTCCGGGTCTTCGTGGATCGCCAGGAACGTTACAAGTCTCCACCCATGACGGACCGCGATCCGCCCAAGGCGCTGGACATCGACCTGGCCGACGGTAAGATCCTTATTCTCGTCACCGAGTTCGGCGAGCGCGGCAATGTCCGCGACCTCGCCGACTGGGCCGAGGCGCGGATCATCCGCTAGGGCGGCTCGGGCCGGTGCAGGTGACATTCGGGGCTGCGGGGATCCATGCGATCCGGCACCATCCTTGCAGATCCAGTCCGGTGCCGCGACGCTACGGTCACGCATCGGCGTAAGGCTCATTGCGAGGTGATCATGACCGGCGGAAGTGACGGCGAACCGGACGAGGCCGAGCGACTCAAGGAGCTCGGCCACCTCTCCGCGGCGGTGGGGCACCAGGTGATCAACGCGTTCAGCGCCGTCGTCAGCAATGCCGAGCTGATCCGGTCGCACGCCAAGTTGCCGAACAGCGATTTCAGCGAGCTGGCCGCGCTGGGCTCGGCCATCATCGAAAACGCGCTGAGTGCCTCGCATATCCCCCGGCGGCTGATCGACTTCACGCGACGATTCACCTCGCCGGGCTTCGATCAGAAGGCGGATCCCGTCGTCCTGATCGACCTCAACCAGCTCATCCGCGAGATGGCCGAGGCGCACCTGGGGACCGGCGAGACGGGGGTGGAGTGGATCCTCGATCTCAGTCCCATCCCGATGATCCGCGGGAGCGCGTCGCAGATCCGGTCGCTCCTGGCCTACCTGATCCAGAACGCGCACGAGGCGATGCCCAAGGGGAAGGGACGGATCACGTTCACCACTCAGGTGGACGAGCGCAACTGGGTCATCCTGGAGGTCCGAGACTCCGGCTGCGGCATGACGAACGAGGTCCTGAAGCGCGCGACTGAGCCGTTCTTCACCACCAAGGCCGGGCGCAGTGGGATCGGTTTGACAGTGGCCCACGGGATCTGGCGGCGCCATCGAGGCGCCTGTCGATCGAGAGCGAACCCGGCCAGGGGACCTTGATCCGCCTGGCGGTCGAGGCGCCCGCTCCCCCGGCCGCTGTGGAGTCGCATCGACAGCAGGCCAACACATCCGCCGCCGAGCCACAACTCCCGAGTCCGCCGAACCAACCGGGCTCCGAGGTCAGTCCCCCTCAGCCAAATGCTTCTTCCGAGCCCACGCCTTCAGGGTAATGTCGGCCAGCGGCGGTCGTCGTCGATCGGTTCGCCACCGTATGGCGCCGCAGGCCGCCCGTGTCGTGCCCTGGTTCCATCGAGAAGGCTTGGATCGCGCATGCCGCTTCTCGTTCGTCGGAATCACCACTCCAATTGAAATCGGAGAGAGCACCGAAACGCCGGATCCTCTTCCTCTCTGTGACCTGGCCCATCGATCTTGGCGCATTCGCGGATCGTCGTCGGTCCGACTCGTGAATCGCCTTGAACTTGGCGATCGGGTCACGAGATCCACCGGCTGAGGACGGCGAACAACCCGCCGGAGAGGGCCATCGTCGCTGGCATGGTCATCACCCACGCCGCGGCGATGCGGCGGAACGTGTCGAATCGCACGCCGGCGCGATCCGCTACCATCGCGCCGGCGACGCCCGCGGAGAGGACGTGCGTCGTGCTCACCGGTAGGCCGCAGTAGTCGGCCAGTCCGATCGTGCTCATGGCCACCACTTCGGCGGACATCCCCTGCGCGTAGGTCATGTGTGATCGACCGATCTTCTCCCCGATCGTCTCCACGATCCGCCTCCACCCCACCATCGTGCCGAGGCCCAGCGCGACCGCCACGGCGAACGTGACCCATGTCGGCGCGTAATCGGTCAGTTTACGCAGGTGCATCCGATAATCCGAGAGCCGGCGCGTGAGACGTTCCGGTCGGCCGAGGTCGCGCGCCCGGTCCTCAAGGACCCTCAGGTCCCGGTCGAGCCGGAGCAGGTCGGACCGTGCCCGCCATCGTTCCTCGGCGTTCAGTTCGGCCGAGTTTGAAACCGACGCGAGCAGGGAGTGGATCTCGCTCAACAGCGCGGTCGCACTATCACGCAGCTCGCCCGCGGGGAACTCGGCCTCGACCAGCGACTCCAGTTGCGATGTAGCACTCACCGCCCGGGCCATCGGCTCGGGCCCGAATTGACGGTTGAAGGCGAACTGGGCGGGAAGGATGCCGATCAGGATCAGCATGATGAGGCCCACGCCTTTCTGACCGTCGTTCGAGCCGTGTGCCAGGCTGACACCGGTGCAAGTCCCGACCAGGATCGCGCGGATCCAGCCCGGCGGTGGCTCGTCCCCCTCGGGCGCCCGGAAGATCCGCTCGTCCGTCATCAGCTTCTTGAGCGCCAGCAGCAAGAGCGCCGCGGAGACGAGTCCCAGGGCCGGCGAGAACAGCAGCGAGGCTCCCACCTCCAGCGCCTTGCCCCAGTTGACGCCGGAGCCGAACGGCCGCCCCTGAAGCCACGAGTTGGTCAGCCCGATGCCAAGGATCGCGCCGACCAGCGTGTGCGAACTGGACGCCGGCAGGCCGAGGTACCAGGTCCCGAGGTTCCAGAGGATGGCCGAGGTCAGGATCGCCGCCACCATGGCCATCCCGGCACGGGAGCCGACCGAGACCGGGAGGTTGACCGGAAGGAGGTGCACGATACTGAAAGCGACCGCCGTTCCCCCGAGTTGCACGCCGATGAAATTGCAGACGCCCGACCAGACGACAGCCGCCCGCGCGTCCAGCGCCTTGGTGTAGATGACTGTGGCGACCGCGTTGGCTGTGTCGTGGAAGCCGTTGACGAACTCGAAACCGAGGGCCAGGGCCAGGAAGAAGGCCAGCAGCATCCATGTCAAGGCCGGGAGGTCACCCATGGTTCTCACGAAAGCCTGGGACGTCGGGGCGATCGGGCTGCAATCTTACTCGGGGTGGCATCGACGAGCATACTCCGCGGTCGAAACGAGATAGAGCCGGGCGGCCGCCTCCGAAGGCCGGCGAATCGATGGTGCATGATTTGCATATCGAAGGCCCCAAGGCGAAGGGGCGAATCGATGGAGTGGTCGTTCACGTGACTTCGAGGACAATCCCCGAGCCATTTCAGGTCGCGCGTTCCGTGGGAGCCCGCGATCGCTTCAAAGCGGAGGCGAGCTGATGAAGGTCAAGGAGATCATGAGCCAGGACATCGACGTGGTGGCTCCCGAGACCACGTTGCGGGACGCCGCCGAGCGGATGCATTCCCTCGACGTCGGCGTGCTGCCGGTCTGCGAGGACGACCGCCTGGTCGGCGTCATCACCGATCGCGATATCACCGTGCGCGCGACCGCCGACGGACTCGACCCGTTCGCCACCCAGGTCGGCGAGATCATGTCCAAGGACGATCTCGTCACGTGTTGTGAGGATGAGGAGGTCGAGGACGCGACCCGGAAGATGCGCGAGAAAAAGGTGCGGCGACTTCCCGTGCTCAACGACGGTCGGCGGCTCGTCGGCATCCTCTCGCTCGGCGACGTCGCGGTCGATGAGGAGAGCCCTCACATGTCGGCCGACACCTTGAAGGACATCTCGCGGCCGTCTTGAGACAGAAGCGTATGTTTCAACTCGGCGACGGGAGGTCTTCGCAAGTCGAGGAGGCATCGTGAAAGCGGTCGTTTATCACGGCGTGGGCGACATCCGCCTTGAGGAAGTCTCCGATCCCAGGATCCAGGATCCGACCGACGCGATCGTCCGCCTGACGGCCAGCGCCATCTGCGGGACCGATCTCCATTTCGTGCGAGGCACGGTGCCTGGGATGGTACCCGGCACAATCCTGGGACACGAAGGCGTGGGGATCGTCGAGGAGGTCGGCGCCGACGTCCGCAACTTCGCACCCAACGACCGGGTTGTCTTGACGTCCACGATCGCTTGCGGAGCGTGTTCTTACTGTCGGGCGGGCTACCAATCCCAGTGCGATAAGGCCAACCCCAACGGCCCACAGGCCGGTACTTCCTTCTTCGGCGGGCCGAAGGAAACGGGGCCATATCAGGGTCTTCAGGCCGAGCTGGCCCGGATCCCGTTCGCGAACGTCGGCATGGTGAGGCTCCCCGACGAGGTCAGCGACGACCAGGCGATCCTCCTGTCGGACATCGCGCCCACGGGCTTCTTCGGCGCGGACCTGGCCGAGATCACCCCAGGCGACACGGTCGCGGTCTTCGGCTGCGGGCCGGTCGGGCTCTTCGCCATCGTCTCGGCCCGACTGCTCGGCGCGGGCCGGATCTTCGCCATCGACACGGTGTCCTCTCGACTCGAGATGGCTCGGGCGCAGGGCGCCGAGACGATCGACTTCAACGCGGAAGATCCGATCGACGCCCTGCGCCGGCTGACCGGCGGCATCGGGGTCGATCGTGCCATCGACGCCGTGGGCGTGGATGCCTCGCAGCCATCGAGCGGGCCCGCGGCGGCCAGCCAGGGCGAACGCAAGATGTTCCAGCAGGAGATCGAGAAGATCGAATCCCGAGCCGGTTCGCTCTCCAAGGAGTGGAATCCCGGCGATGCCCCATCTCAGGTCTTCACCTGGGCCGCGCAAGGGCTGGCCAAGGCCGGCACGCTCTCCATCATCGGCGTCTATCCACGGAGTTTCGCCTCGTTCCCCATCGGCATGGCGATGAATCGGAACCTGACGATCAAGGCCGGCAACTGCAATCATCGACGGTACCTGCCCCGGCTGGTCGAACTGGACGCGCAACGGCACCATCGACCCCCTGCGGATCCTCACCCAGCGGCAGCCGCTGACCTCGGCCCTGGATGCTTACAAGATCTTCGCGCAACACCGGCCGGGTTGGGTGAAGGTCGAGCTCAAGCCCTCGAACCTCTGAATGCGGCTGCAAGGCCGTCGCGTCCGTGATAAGATCGACGCCCGGTGGCATCTGGTTCCGGAGAGGCCGGGCGTATGATCGCGATCGTCAACTACGGGATGGGCAACCTCCGCAGCGTCCAGAAGGCCATCGAGGCCGTCGGCTCGTCGGCCGAGGTGACCTCCGATCCCGACCGCGTGCGCCGGGCCTCGAAGGTCGTCCTGCCGGGTGTGGGCGCGTTCGCCGACGCGATGGCCGAGCTGCGGCGCACCGGCCTGGGTGAGGCGTTCCGCGAGGCCGTCCTGGGCGGGAAGCCGTGCCTCGGCGTCTGCCTCGGCCTTCAACTCCTCTTCGACGTCAGTTTCGAGGACGGCGAGCATGTCGGTCTCGGACTCCTCCCCGGACGGATCCTCCGCTTCGCTGCCCAGCCCGGCTTGAAGATCCCGCACATGGGGTGGAATACGCTTCGCATCCGCCGGCCGTGTCCGCTCCTTGCCGGAGTCGGCGATTCGCCGTCAGTGTACTTCGTGCATTCGTACTACGCCCGACCCGATGACCCGTCCGTCGTCACCGCCGAGGCCGACTACCCGGAGCCCTTCCCCGCCGTCGTCCAGCGCGAGAACCTGACGGCAAGCCAGTTCCACCCAGAAAAGAGCCAGCAGGTCGGATTGGCGATGTACGCCAACTTCGTGGCCCTCTAATCCGATGGGTTCAAGCGTGATCCGGCTGAGGTCGCGGACGACATCAAGTGCCACCTGTCTCTCGCGGATCAAGTGCGATATGCTGTCGTGATCGATCCGCGGCGGGCCGCCCATGAGTTCCGGGCCATCAACCCCGCGGTCATCTCCGGAGTCACTCGCGCTATGTATGCCCTCAAACGGATGGCGGCGTATGCCATCGACCTGATCCTCTTGTTCACGCCCATCACCGCGGCCCTTGCTTACGGCGAGATGAAGCTCTTCAGCTTCCTCCCCGAAGCGACGCACATCCCCTTCGGCATCGGCGCCTGGGGCCTCTCGATGCTGGTTCCCGCCGTCGTCGTCGGTACGATCAGCGGTCTGACGGGCCGCACGCCCGGCAAGCTCCTCTTATTCCTGAAGGTCCAGGATCACTCCGGATCGCCGCCCGGAATCGCGCAGGCGATCCTCCGGGAGATCGTCAAGCTGTTCACGCTCGGCTTCTTCTTCGGCGTCTTCTGGGCGCTCCAGGGGATGATCGCTCGGGGGCAGACCTTCTACGACGAATGGATGGATCTCGAGGTGGAAGACTTGAACCCCGTGGGCCTGACTCCAACCCAGAAGAACTTCCGGAAGTACATGCGGCAACAGGCCCGGCTCAAGGGCCGATGAGGCCAGGATCCTGATCATGCATGTTCCAGCCTGGCCATGGCCGCCGGGAACGTGTCCACGATGTCGAAGATCTTGGTGAGGTTCATGGTGCCGAAGAGGTCCGTCACATACGGCCCGGCGCCGAACAACACGACTTTGCCCTGTCTGCGGTCGAGCCGGCGCTTCAGCGTCACCAGGAAGCCGATCTCGGAGCTGGCGAGATAATTCACGTCGGTCAGGTCGATGGCGAAGCGCGAGCCGGGATGCGCTTCGATCAACTTGTACAACCAATCACGCTGGCTGGTCTGCCAATCCATCGCGGCTTCATCCGTCGCCTCGAACGCGACCACCAGCACATCTTTCACTTCGTTGGTCGTGAAGCTGAGCATGCCCAGGCACTCTCCGCACGGAAGGGATCGGGTCGATAGCGACGTGGCGTGTTCGGAGACGGGGGTCACGGCGTCATCGCGTCGAGAACCCGGCGGGTGGGCATCGCCGGACGGCCCTGACGATCGAACCCGAAACGCGAGGTCCGCCGCCTTCCCCATGCGCCGCACGGGAACCCACCTCAAGCCCCTCCCTCGACGAGTGGCGCGTCCTCGGTGCCGGCGCCGCAACGCCGATGCCTTCAACTGAAGATCAGCATGGCCCGTCCGTCGGGCGCACGCGTTCGATGGGCGACTCCTTGGCCGGCCTCCCGGATCAATCCTCGCGGGACTCCTGGTCGCGGTCGTAGGGGACGATGTTCTCCCACTCGCTCGCGTCGGACCGGGCGACCACGGCGACGACCGGATCATCCTGGCTGAGATTGTAGACTTCGTGGGGGACGCCGGGCTCGATGTAGATGAAATCGCCGGCCTGATTCTCGACCGATCGGCTCAGCCCGGGTCCGTACTCGTGCCGCACCCGGCCTTCGAGGATGTACAGCATGACTTCGAAGTCAACGTGGATGTGTGCGAGGGCCACGCCCCCCGGTGGTATCGTCGCCACGTTCATGGACAGCTTCGATGCGCCGACGTTCTTGGCGCTCAGCCCGGCCCGATACTGGATGTTGTTCCACCTCCGGCAATCGCCTCCGCCTCGGATGACCGAGATCCCGTCATCACCTTCGACGCAACTCCGCAGTGCGTCAGTCATATCGGGCTTGCCGATCGGGGCTGGCATGCGCGGGGTCTCCGGGTCCAGGAACACGCGACGGCCGGGGCGCACACGATCCGCTCAGAGGCTGTGAGACAACGGACGCCGGATTCCGACAGGGCGTAAGCCGTATGCTGCGAAGAGTTAGGGATCCGGAATGCGGAATCTGGAATCCACCATCCGATTCTCTCACCGTCTCTCAGCGGGCCCGAATCACCGTCGCAGTCGGCTCTGCATAGGATTGTAACGCTCGCCGACGCCGCAGACTACTGATCAGGACGATTTCTGGAAAGTCAGTCCCGGGTCGCTCGGTCCCCCGCCGAGCACCTTGAACTGGAAATGGTCCGGATCCTTCCAGCTCACGTCGCCGACCATGGCGTTGTTTTGATCCTGGGCGAGAGTCAGGATTCCGTTGACGAAGCTCGACTGACCCTGGAACTGATGCTCTTGGCCCTGATGCACGACCTTCCACACGAAGTGCCCCGGGTCCGGGAACGTCACCGTGATCGTGGTGTCCTGGCCTGGCTGCGCGGTCCAGGTCCCCTCCAGCTTGCCTTGCTCGCCCGCCGGTGCGGGGTTGGCGGGGGGCGTCGCGGCTAATGAAGGCGGGCTTGGAGCACCCGGCGTCGGCGGGTTGCCGGGAGTGTTGCTCTGAGTTTGCTGGAGCTGCTGGAGGAGCTGCGCGGAGAGTTGATCCTTCGGCTGAAGGGCCACGACCTGCTTGAGCTCGTCGGCCGCATCCGCGGTGTGGCCCATCGTCAGGTAGTGATAGGCGAGCACGAAGCGGCCCGCCGCGGACTTCGGATTCTGCGTCACATAGCTTTCGAGGGCGCGGAGCTGCTGCGTGTACGTGTCCGGGTTGGCGTACAGGCCGATCATGGTGGACCAATCCCACCCCGGCCCGACCGAGAGCACCGCGTAGAGTGCCGCGGCAGCCTCGTCGTAGCGTCCGAGCGCGAAGAGCACCAGGGCGCGGAACTCGTGCAGGGTCGGATCGTTGGGGACCTGGACCAATGACTGGTCGGTCAGCTCCAAGGCGCGGGCATAATCGCCCTGACGGAACGACTCGCGAGCCTGGTCGAAGGTCAACATCGCCTGCGTGGTCACGGCATCGTCCGGAGGCGTCGCGGTGGCATTGATGGGCTGGGCGTAGTTATAGATGGGTTGCTGAACGACGCCCGTCCCGCCGTAGCCGCCTGCTCCGTAATACGGGTTGTTGTAATTCGAGTAGCCCCAGTTGTAGAGCATCGGCCCGAACAGCCAGGAGCTCAGTCCGTAACCCATCCCCATGCCCAGGCCCATGCCCAGGCCGGAGCCCAGCCCCCAGCCAAATCCGCCGTAGCCGAGGCCCCCGCCGTATCCGCCCCAGTATCCATAGCCCGGGTAGCCGTACCCGCCCCGCCAGCCCCAGCCGCCGGGATAATGTCCGTTCCAGTAGCCATGCAGCCAGTTCTGGTGATAGCCCAGGTATCGGTTCTGCCATCCGATCCCCGGCCGCCCGGCGATCGCATTGAGGTTCCGGTTGGCGAACGCACCGCGGTTGAGATTGCCGACGCGCCCCTCGAACGCGTTGGGCCCGATCGGTCGTGCCGCAGCTCCCGGCGCCAGGCGGGGCTCGACGCCGCGATTTCCCGGGAAGGCCCCGGGATGCATGGCCGGTGTCGCGTAATGCGGCTGAGCGAAGGCCCGAGGCGTGCTGAACGAGGGGGTGCGATTGAACGCTGGCGCGGCGGGGTGATAACCACCCGCCGGATGGAAACCGCCGAAGTGCGCGCCACCGCCGTGGAAGCCGCCACCGCCGTGCCCGCCCCCGTGCCCGCCGCCGTGGAAGGCGAGTGCCTGCGAACCAGGATGGAGAGCGACGGCCGCTCCCAGGACGAGGCCGACGATTCGAACAGACATGGCTACCTCCGACGCTTTATGCTGACCTCAGGAGGAGGTTCCGCCCGAACGCGGAACCCCAACGGGAATTGTCGGTTCATCGGCCGCGCGGCCGGGGCGGTTGGCGGACCATCAGGTACTCGGCCTGGTCCGGAACGACGCGATCGCCCACGGTCCGCTCGATCGATGCCCAGCGCGCCGATTGGGGGCCGACGCGTGTCAGAGTATGCGTCGCGGTGGCGATCCGCCCGTCGGGCATGACCCCGGTGGACTTGATGACCCATTCATTGCCGGCTCGACTCCACAGGCCGCTCCCATGCCCGCCCTCGGAGTCGAACACCCACGACTTGATCTGCCGGGTCGAGGGATCCCAACCGATCCGCTCGTTCACCGTCATGACCGACTTGCCCTGGACCTGGACCGTGAAATCCCTCAGGAGGAAATGACCGTCCTCGGTCCATCGGCACGTCGCCTGAACGACGGAATCCGGGCTCTCATCGGTCCAATCGCCCACCAACCAGGCTAGCTCCTCGAGCCGCTGATGGGGGGTCAGGGTCGGATCCTGCTCCTCGCGGAAGCTCGAGTAACGCCAGCGATCCCCTTGCTTGACGGCGATCAGGGTGTAATGGCGAGTCGCGGGTCCCTCGTCGCCGACCTTCACGACGGTTCGACCTTCCTCCTGCGCGACATCGGGGCCAATGAAGCGCAGCGAGGTCGGCGCGATCGTCAAGGTCGCCCCCGGCCGCTGGCGGAACAGCGAGCCCAACACCGTCTCGATCATCGGGCTGCCGCGCAGCCTCTGGCCGTACTCGTCGATCATCTCGGCGTCGTTCGTGAACACCGAGGCCAGCGATCGGGCATCGCCGGCGTTGTAGGACCGTGCATAGGCCACGGCCAACGCCCGCAGGGCGCGTTCATCCTCCGGCCGGTCGGACACCGGCGCCCCCGGACCGGGCGATGCCGCCCCAGGAGGCTGCGCCCGATCCGCTCCGACGGTGACGGCGGGAGTGGCTCCGCTCACGCCCTGGGCGAGCACGCCGTTTGCGACCCCGAGCCATGCCCAGGTCAGCAGGATCCCCGAGAGGACGATTCGCATGATGGTCGTTCTCATTGGCGCGGACCTCATCCGTTCCAGAACCCGCACGATCTCAAGGTCATTGCCGCAATCATCATGCCGAACGTCCCAATCCGCAAGACCTCGACGTCGGGCGGACGGCACTCCGTTCCTCCAAGGCGGTCCCCAGCGCGACGGAACCCGATTGCGGCGATGACGGCCGCGATTTGGGGGGAGCGAGCCGATCCGACAACGGCGCACAGAGGGATTGGCAAGACATTTGTACTTTTGTACGGTTTCAATACCCACCCGAGCCGATCACTCAAACGAGGACCAGACCGATGCGCACACTTTTCACCTCGTGCTTCCTCGTCTCGATGATGCTACCGGCGGCTCCTCGAGCCCGCGCCGGTGCCGGGCCCCATGGCGAAGCGAGCGACGAGCGCGGACGGCCGACGGTCGTGGCGCCCGCGGAGCCGGTGCACCCCGTGAAAGTCAGCGCGAACCGGAGGTATTTCGTCGACCAGGAGGGCCGACCGGTGTTCTGGCTCGGCACGACCCAGTGGGAGCTCTTTCGGGGCTACACACTGGAAGAGGCACGGACCATCCTCCGCAAGTCCAAGGACAACGGCTTCGCCTTTGTACAGGTCATGCTCATGGGAGTGGGGGATGGGACGAAGCCGAACGTCCACGGCGAGAAGCCCTGGACGACCGACGATCCCCTGACGCCGAACGAGGCGTACTTCAAGAACGTCGACGCGGTCGTTCGGGCAGCGCGCGAGGAGAACATCGCGATCTCCATGACCGTGTACCATCAGCGATATCGCCAGCACATCACCGTCGAAAAGGCCCGCGCCTGGGCCCGGTGGGTCGCCCGGCGGTACAAGGACGTGCCGACGATCGTCTGGTCGATGACGCCGCAGGCGAAGCCGGAATTCGTTCCCGTTCTGCGCGAGCTCGCCGCCGGACTCCACGAAGGGGATGGCGGATCGCATCTCATCACCTTCAAGCCCGACCCCGCGCCGTTCTCTTCGAGCTTCATCCACGGCGAGAGCTGGCTCGACTTCGACTCGATGCAAACGTGGAAGAGCGTCGAGCTGATCTACCCGATGGTGACCAAGGACTACAACCTGACGCCCGTGAAACCCGTCCTGATGGCGGAAGGCGCCTACGAGCGCGGCTCCGAATACGGGTTCGACGTCACCCCGCTCTGGATCCGCCGGCAGGCATATTACTCCTACCTGGCGGGAGCCCATCACACCTACGGCCACAACGATAGCTGGCGCAATCCTTCCGACCTGGAAAGAGGCGCTCGATGCGCCCGGCGCCACCCAGCTCGGACTCCTGAAGACGATCTTCCAGGGCCGAGAGGAGTGGTGGAACCTCGTCCCCGACCAGACGATCCTCGCGACCGGCGGCGAGACGAACGGCAAAGTCCTGAACCTGGCGGCTCGCCAGCAGCACGGCCGGTGGATCATCGTGTATCTCGGAAGCAAGGCCTCGTTCACCGTCCGCATGGACAAGCTGACCACCGGGCACGACGTCAAGGCATCCTGGATTGATCCCAGGGACGCGCGAGAGCAGCCGATCGGGACCTTCGCGAATGCAGGGGAGCGGGCCTTCTCGACCCCCGACGGATGGGAAGACGCTCTGTTGGTCCTGGAGACCTCGGGCCGGTGATCGCGGGCGTACGGAACCGACCAGCCACGAGGGATGCGACCATGAATCCGAAAACGACGAGCGAGGGGCAACGTCCAGTTGACCAGACCTCCCGCGGCGGCGGAGATCCTCCCGATCCCCTGCTGGCCTTCCGCGACCGATTCCCGATCCTGGAGCGGACCAACTACTTGATCAGCAACTCGCTCGGTGCCGTGCCGGCGGAGGTTGCGACCAGCCTCGAGTCGTACTATCAGACCTGGGCCACCCGAGGGGTGCGGGCGTGGGAGGAGGCGTGGTGGTCGATGGTTTCCGACCTGGGCGATCTCGTCGCCCCGCTGATCGGCGCCCGGGAGGGCGAGGTCGTCTTCCAGCCCAACGTGACGACGGCCCACGCCGTCGTCTTGGGCGCCTTCGATTACTCGCCGCGGGCCAACAGGATCGTCACCGACGCGATGCACTTCCCTTCGATCCTCTACCTGCTCGCTCAGGAGGAGCGTGATGCGGCGAGGCTGGTGGTCGTCCCCTCGGACGACGGGATCCGGGTGGACACGAACCGCGTCGTGGAGGCCATCGACGAACGGACCGCGATCGTGAGTCTGTCGCACGTGCTCTTCAAGTCCGCGTACGTGCACGATGTGGCCGCGATCACCGAGAAGGCGCGGCGAGTCGGTGCGATCAGCATCATCGACGGGTACCAGGCCGTCGGCGCGCTTCCCGTTGAACGTTCGAGCCCTGGGGATCGACGTCTACATCGGCGGCTGCCTGAAGTGGCTCTGCGGAGGCCCGGGCGCCGCGTTCCTGTGGGCCGATCCCGATGTCCGGCGACGGTTGGAGCCCCGACTGACCGGCTGGATGGCCCACCGGCATCCGTTCGATTTCGACACGAGACTGGTGCGTCGGGATGACGCCTGGCGGCTGCTGAGCGGCACCCCGAACATCTCGGCGTTCTACGCGGCTCGGCCCGGACTCGAGATCGTCCATCAAGCGGGGGTTGACGCCATCCGCGCCAAGTCGTTGCGGCAGACCGGGCGATTGCTGGACCTGGCCGATCGGCATGGCTATCGGTGCACGACGCCTCGGGACCCGGCGCGGCGGGGCGGGACCGTGGCGATCGACGTCGAGAACGGTTACGAAGTGTCCCAGAGCCTCAAGTCGCTCGATATCCTCTGCGATTTCCGCCCCGGCGCCGGCATCCGCCTATCGCCCCATTTCTACACGCGCGACAGCGAGCTCGACGCAGCGGTCGAGGCCATCGGCGAGATCAAGAGGACCGGCGCTCGCGCGCCTTCACCACCGGCCGATCCACCGTGACCTGAGCGGACTGACCGGAATCGGTGCGAACTCGATGCGGCCCCGGCGCGTCTGCTCGGTAGGCGAGCCGCATCGGGCGGTCGTCGCCGATGCCTTTTCGTGAGGGTGCGCCCCACTCCCCACAACGGGAGGGACCGAGATGGTCACATCGAACGACATCCTGTCACGGCCGACGCTGGTCCTGAACCGCTCCTGGCAGCCGATCCACGTGACGACGGTGGTCCGCTCGCTCGTCATGTTGTGGAACGACGCGGCGAAGGTGGTCGATCCGGCGGAGTATCGGCTCTACTCGTGGACGGAATGGGTGAGCCTTCCCGCGCTGGAGGGCCGGCCCTGCATCCGGACGGCCCGCGCGGATCCGTGTGCCCGAGGTCGTGGCCCTGCAACACTTCGACCGCCTGCCGATAGCCGCCGTGGCCTTCAGCCGACGGAACGTCGCCAAGCGGGACCACTACACCTGCCAGTACTGCGGCACGCAGCCCGGGGTGGCCGATGTGACGATCGACCATATCATCCCCAGGGCCCAGGGCGGCCAGTCGAGCTGGACCAACTGCGTCGCCGCATGCGCGGGGTGCAACGCCCGCAAGGCCGACCGGACGCCCGAGCAAGCCGGCATGCGGCTACGCAAGGCACCGGCGCGACCCGAGTGGAAGCCGCTCTACGCCCTGCAAACCCTGGCCCACGCGCACCACCTGGAGGGCTGGGGCGCATTCCTCGGCAGGGAGGCCGCGTGGGTCCGGGCTTGATGATGACTGGCGGATGGCGGGCACGGAGGCCCGCCAAATCGTCCCATCAGGCTCCCGGGCCGCGGCGCCGGCTGGCCCGTTCGAATAATTCTCGCAGCGGAATCACCAGGCCGGGGAGCACGTCGCCGCCGTCCAGAGTTTGGCTTTCGTCGAGGACCGTCGCCTGGTCGGGGGCCGTGTAGACCGTCACGGTTCGCTTCTTCAGGTCGAAGTACCAGACCAGTTGCGTGCCGGCGGCGAAGTATTCCTGCAGCTTGCGCTCCATTTCCGCCGACGTGTTGGAGTCGCTCAGGACCTCGACGGCGAGGTCCGGCGCCATCGGCGGGATCGGCCCGTACTTCTCGGGCAGGTGCTCCCAGAGTACGAAGGAGACATCGGGGATGCGGACCAGCCCGGCGACCAGGCGCATCATCCCGCCCTCCCCAGCCACCGTGCCGAGATCGTGGTCGCGGAGGAAGCCGACCAGGACGTACCCGATCTCCATCGCCAGCCGCGACTCCTCATATCCCGTGGGTTTCTCCACCAGGACGCCATCGACCAGCTCGCAAAGGCGCTTCTCCCTCGCATGGATGGCGATGACATCAGCTTCCGTCGCTGTTCCCGGCGGAGGCTGCATCCGGATCCGCTCGGGCGGAATATGGCCGAGCAAATCCAGCAGGTCCGCCATCGTCACGAAGGCGGGTGGGGCGAGAGTAGCCAGGCTCATGGTGATCCTCCAGCGTCAAGGAACCTCGATTGATTCTGACGGCGATCGACCCCATCGGCAAGTCCAAGTCATCGAAGGGACTCGCCTCAGGCTCGAGGCGGTGGGATCTGGATCCGTGCTCGCCTCGCATTTGAGTCCAGCCGGCCCGCACCCATCGAACCGGCCCCGGCCGGGGTGCCCGCGGGCCCGGTCCGGCGGGGCGGCGCGTGCCCGGCCGACACGGTCCGGAACGTTCGCCCGTCGGCGGTGCGAGTCCGTCCGAGTCGGTCTGAAATGAAGGGCGCTGCATTTCCCCTTCAAACACGGTACCATGATCGCTCAATTCCAGATCCCGAAATTCGACCGGGCCATGGCTCGTGAACCCGACGTCCCTCAGCTTGCTGGATCGGCTCAAGTTGGCCCGGCCGGAAGCCTCCGACTGGCGCCACCTGCAAGGGATCTACTTGCCCCTGATCCAGCGGTGGCTCGGTCGCGTTCCCGGACTCGGTGACGAGTCCGCCGACCTGGCCCAGGAGGTCCTCATCGTCGTCTTTCGCGAGGTCCCCCGGTTCGACCGGCGTCGCGAGGGGTCGTTTCGGGCCTGGCTCCGGCAGGTGACCGTGAACCGGATCCGGACCTACCGCCGGAAGCGTCATCGCCGGCCCGCCGTCGGGCTCGATCCGACCAACGGCTTCCTCGAGCGACTGTCCGACCCGAACGGCGACCTCGCCCGCGAGTGGGACCAGGATCATGACAAGCACGTCGTCCAGAAGCTCCTGGCCGTCGTGCAGGCCGACTTCGCCCCGACGACCTGGAAGGCGTTCGAGCGGTTCGGCGTCAACGGCGTCCCGGCCGGGCGGGTGGCCGAAGAACTGGGCCTTTCCGAAAACGCCGTCCTCCTCGCCAAGTCCCGTGTGATCAAGCGGTTAAGGGAGGAAGCCGGCGACCTCCTGGGATGATTTTCGATTTTCGCGACAGGTCCGGTGTCTGGGTCGCCTTTCACTGTGAGTTCAAATGATTCACCACAGAGGCACAGAGATCACAGAGTAGACAGAAATTCTTTGATAGAAAGAGGATCGGCCAAGACAGCTCCATCGGCACGAGGCTCGTCTCACATGGCATCCAAAAATTCTTCTCTGTGATCTCTGTGACTCTGTGGTGAACATCTTCTGAGTGCTCGTTCCTCTTCGTGACTACGGCTTTCGTAATCCGTTCGGGGGTTGCGCGAGCCGCGTGGCCCGACTCGACGCGGAGACCGATCTCATGGGCGCCCACCCCACCTCGCACCCGACGGAAAAGACCCTGAGCTCGTACGGCCTGGGCAAGCTCGACGACGGCCTGGCCGAGGCTATCAACCAGCACCTGGAGCGGTGCCAGGATTGTCGCAAGCGGGTCGCCGAGATGTCGGCCGACAGCTTCCTCGGGCGGATCCGCGACGTCCAGAGGTCCGCGAGCCATCCGGTGATGAGCCAGTCCCGACCCGGTGAGGCGCCCCGCGACCAGAGCCCCAACACCGCGGCCCCGCCTCCGGCCAGCACGTTCCCGCCGGGCCTGGCCGACCACCCCGAATACGAGATCAAGCGTGAGCTCGGCCGGGGCGGGATGGGGGTGGTTTACCTGGCCCATAACACGCTGATGGGCCGCGACGAGGTACTCAAGGTCATGGGGCGGGAGATCATCGAACGCCCCGGGGTGCTCGAGCGCTTCCGCCGGGAGATCCGGGCCGTCGCCAGCCTCCGCCACCCGAACATCGTCACGGCCTACCACGCCACCCGGCTCGGCGACAGCATCGTCTTCGCCATGGAGCATGTCGAGGGCCTCCGCAAGGCGGACAAGTCCACGATCAAGGTGCTCGACTTCGGCCTGGCCAAGGCGACCCGCGAGGAGAAGGTCGAACAGCGCACTGACCTACCAGGGGCAAGCCCTCGGCACCCCCGACTTCATCGCCCCCGAGCAGATCCTCGATGCCCAGAGTGCCGATATCCGGTCCGACATCTACAGCCTGGGCGGCACCCTGTATTACCTCCTCGCCGGCCGCCCGCCGTTCCAGGCGAATTCGCTTTACGACATCTACCAGGCCCACATCTCCCAGGACGCGAGCCGGCTGAACCTCGTCCGACCGGAGGTCCCGACCGAGTTGGCGGCACTGGTCGCCAAGATGATGGCGAAGGATCCGGCCAGACGGTTCCAGACGCCGAGTGAAGTCGCCGCGGCTTTGATCCCGCTCTTCAAGACGGCAGGGTCGCAGCCGTCGCGTTCGAGTGCCGAGCTGCCTTGCGCCGTTTCGCGGATTGCCCTGACTCCCACCGTGGGCGTGGCACCGGCTCCGGCGCAAGCTCCGCCCCCCCTTCCGGCCGTATCCCCGCCCGGGCCGAAGTCGTTGAAGACCGGGATGGATGGTGTGGCCTGGCAGAGCCTGATTGAGATCAAGGAAGACGAGCACCTGGGAAACGCGACAAATCCGAAGCCGGCTGAGTCGAAGTCCGCTCCCGCCGAGGGGCCGGTTCGTCGGCGGCCCTGGATGTGGCCGGCCATCCTCGCCGCGCCGGTGCTCGGCATCCTGGCGCTGGGGGCCATCATCTTTGTGGCCACCGACAACGGCCGCATCAAGATTGTCGTCAACGGCCCTCAACCGGCCGTCGCAATTGATGGCAAGACAGTTCGCATCGAAGGCCTTGACGAGCCGATCATGCTCCGAGTTGGCCAGCACAAGTTGGGTTCATCCGGAAGTAGCATGCGCGAATTTGACGCCGACGCAAGTCGTTGTGTACTCACGCGCCGATGATTTCACCCGACCAGGGCATACTTCGTCTCATGGATCGCCAGGATCTTCAATTTGAAGGATTCCCGATCCCGGAACCCGTACGCCTGCCGCTTCATCGTCTTGATCTTGTTGTTCGTCCCCTCCAGCGGGCCGCTCGAGATCATCACGTCGTAGTACGCCAGCAGGCCCGAGCGGTGCGCCGCCAGCGTCTTGGCCATCTGCTGGAGGATCCGGATCCCCGACGCCTCCGCTCGGCGAATCCAACCGTCCAGGAAGGTCGTGGCGAATCGCTTCCCCGGCTGCTCCCAGAACCGCCGCAGATCCTCCTTCAGGTAGGAGGCCGTCGCCAGCGGCTCGTTGAGCTTCAAGGCCTCCTTCAGCCGGCTCTTCTCATCCGTCTTCGGGTCGAGGTTGGCGGCGTTCTTCAGCAGCAGCCACCGCGTCCCCTTGAGCACGTCCTTGTGCTGCACCTCGGTCGCCTCGCGGTACAGCGCCCGCCGCAGGTCCGAGAGCTTGTCGTTGAACAGCTTGACGACGTGGAAGCGGTCGAAGACGATCACGGCCTTGGGCAGATGGGCCCGCACCGCCGCCTGGTAGGCCCCCGACCTGTCCATGGCCACCGCCTCGATCTGGGCCTTGCTGGGCCGCAACCGCTTCCAGAAGGGCTTCAGCGCGTCGGCGCCCTTGCCGTCGCCGACGAAGACCACGGCGCCGCTGTCCAGGTCCAGGACCACCGTCAGGTAGCGGTGCCCGCTGGCCACGGCGATCTCGTCGATGGCGAGGGCGTTGAGGTGCTTGAGTTTGGGCTTGGCATAGCGCCGCGACAGGTCGCGTTTCTGGATGTCCTTGACCGGATCCCAGCCGACATCGAGGTGATGGGCGACGTCGCGGATGGTCATGCGGCGCGACAGCTCCAGCACGTACCGCTCGAAGGACTTGGTGTAGCTCCGCCTGGGGTCGGCGAAGGGGACCTTGACCTGACGCACCGCCCCACAGGCTCGACATTCGACGCGCGGGATCGGCAGGACCACGGTCGTCTTGCGGCGGCCGATGGGCAGGGCGGTGAATTGCCGCTCGGCGTGACCGCGGGAGATGACCTCGCGGGAGCCGCAGGCCGAGCAGCGACAGTCGTCGGGATCCTGCTGGATGGTGAAGATCGTCGCGCCGCCCTGATAGTCGGTGCGGACATACTCGTCGCCGCGGATACCGAATGCGTGATACAACAGGCTGGTGGACATGCTGACCTCCCGTTTTGGAGTCCGTTGACACAACTCCAAGTGGAGTCAGCATGTCCACGTTTTTCAAGCCCCGCGCGCGCTTCTTCCGGATGAACCTGAAATACCAAAGGGAGGACGCCCCCCGCGAAACGGCTCAGTTCAACGGGATTGTATCTGGAGGGCCGGCGACGGCCCGGGATGAAGCGATGGCATGCACCGGCCCTCCAGATACAACTCTCTTCATTATGTGGTCGACCACATAACAGCTCCACGGCGATCAACCGTCGAAGCTTGCGATGATAGAAGAGCAAGTCGATGAAGAAATCTTCGCCGTCGATCACGATCCGCTTCTGCCGGGCGACGAAGGTGAAGCCCGCGCCGAGTTCGAGGATAAACCGCTCCATCTCCCGGAGGATCGCCGCCTCCAGATCTTTCTCGCTATAACGCGGATTTCCGCAGGCCGGGAAATAATTAACCTTTTCGACGGCTCGGCCCCGGGATTCCAGGGGAAAGCCGCCTCCCCGGCCCCGAATCGTTAATTATTTTCCGGCCCGTGCGGTCGGGCATCTGCATCCCCGGAATCGGCCGGGCGAGGACCGCCTCGGCCCGCGGGGTGGCTCGCGCCCGCGGAAATCCCAGGGCGGGCGGCCAGGCCGCCCTCTTGCTCCGTCCGGCATAACCGATACGCTCGGGGTTCCGGGACGATGGAAAACCGTTAATTGATGCGAGCCGACACCATGGACGACCAACCCGGCCGCAGCTTCTTCCTCGAGCCCCGATCCACCTCTCATCGCCGCTATGAGGCCCTCCGCGCCTTCTTCATCGAGGGACGGCCGTTGGCGGAGGTCGCCGTCCAGTTCGATTACAAGCCGGCCGCCTTCAAGGTACTGATCAGTCGATTCCGCCACGACGTCCGCGGCCAGGAGATCCCCCCCTTTTCGTCCCCGACGGCCGCGGACGACCCCCGGGCCGGGCGCGCCGCGAGGACCGCGATGGGCCGGACGAGGCACCCGTCGCCGATCAGCGGACCCTGGACCTGACCGCCGGGCGGCGGCGGCGGACGCGCACCGCCGGCGTCTTCCTGTTCCTCCCCCTGCTGACCCGAGTCCGCCTCGACCGGCTCGTCACCGCCGCGGACTATCCCGGCTCGGAGATGGTCCCCGCGCCCGCCGCGATCCTGGCCCTGCTGACGCTGAAGCTCCTCGACAAGGAGCGGCGCAGCCACATCGACGACTTCCACCTCGACGAGGCCTTGGGCCTCTTCGCCGGGTTGAACATCCTCCCCAAGAAGTCCTTCGCCACCGACTACTCCTATCGGACCACCCGCGAGCACCAACTCGGGTCGCTCCGCGGCTGGGTGCCGGCCCTGGGAGCCGCGCTGTTCCCCGAGGCCGATACCTTCTCGTTGGACTTCCATCCCATCCCCTATCGGGGCGACCCGACCGGGCTCGATCGCCACTATCTGCCGCTCCGCGGCTCGGCCGGCCCGAGCGTCCAGACCTTCTTCGCGTTGGAGCAGGAGAGTCGTTGCCTGTGCTATGCCAACGCCAACCTGACCCGAGCCGATCAGCCCGCCGAGGTGATGCGGTTCGTCGAACTTCTGGCAGGCCATCACCGGCCGCGACCCCCGGTGGCTCTACATCGACTCCAAGGTCGTGGACTACCCCGAACTATCCCGGATCAATGCCCGCGGCATCCACTTCATCACCATCCGCCGGCGCGGCGCCGCGATCCTCCGCCGATTGGAGGCGCTGCCGCGCTCGGCCTGGACCGGTGCGGTGCCGGATACGGCCCGGCGATGCCATCAGCCGATCCGCTACATCGACGAGCCGGTGAAGCTGCGCGGCTATGAGGGGCCGATCCGCCAGATCGCCGTGGACGGCTTGGGCCGTCGGCAGCTCGCGCTGTTCCTGACGAATCACCCGCAGGAGACGGCGCGGAACGTGATCATCCGCTACGCCGGCCGCAACCGAGTGGAGGACGGTCTGGGGATCAGCGTGAACTTCTTCCATCTCGACTGCCTGGCGAGCGAGGTACGGCTGAATGTGGATCTGGACGCGGTCCTGACGGTGCTGGCTAACGGCTGCTACCGCTGGCTGGGCCGTCGGTTGCGGGGCTACGACAAAGCGGCCCCGAAGCAACTCGATCGCCGGTTCGTCGAGATCGCAGGGACGGTGAAGGTCGAGGACGAGGAGATCATCGTCCGGTTGGACCGGCGCAGCCACAACCCGATCCTGCGCGAGGCCGCCCTAGATCACGAAGCGGCGCCGATCCCCTGGCTGGGGGATCGGCGCATCCGATTCGCCTTCGCTTAGGTGGCCGACAAGCGTCCGAGGATTAATTATTTTCCGGCCTGCGGAAATCCGCGTATAAGCATCATTCAATTCGAGGAGTAACCGTTCACAGAGTGGGATAACCGGTATCAGGCAACCTCGACCTTTGGTGGATTCGCTGGCACGAGGGAGGGGATCGCTTGGCCACCGCGAGCCGCCTCGAAACAGGATGTCAGGTAGTCCAGCACATTCCGCCCCTGCTGGCGGCAGGTGGCTACCACCGTCAGCATCCGCTCCACGAACCGGCTCCCCGCCGCGCTATCGGTTCCCCCGCTGATCCGACGCCAGATCACCGCGTGCCGCTCGGCGCGCTCGGCGGCGTTGTTGGTCGGCGGCACACCCGCGACCCGCGCGAAGGTCCACAGGCTCTCCTCGACCCGCAGGAGCTCGGCGCAGGTCCCTCGGGTCCGCGCAGTCGCAGCGCGCCCCGTCCTCCAGGGCCGTCTTGAACTCGCGCCTCAACCGGGCCATCGCCGTGCGGAATCGCCCCCAGTCCACTCGCTTGGCCTCGAGGCGATGCCACCAGCGGAACAGCCGGTCCGAGAGGCGCAACAGCTTCTTCCCGATCGGCGCGGCGGCGCCGCCGCGGTCGATCATCGCCTGGAAATCGCGGCGGAGATGACTCCAGCAGACCGGCCGGCTGGCCCCTGCGATCCAGTCGTAGGCGCTCCAGCGGTCGGTCACCGCGATCGGGCCGTCTTGAGTCCCCAGGACGGCCCGGGCGACCCGGGCGTTGCGGTTGCGGGCGATCGTGAAGACCGTAAACAGGGCCGTCACCGCCGCCCACAGCCAGGCCTTGTGCCGGTCCTCTCGCCAGCCGGTCTCGTCGGCACCGATCACCCCCGCCGTGTGGACCGCCGTGGCCAGTTCGTTGTATGGGGCCTGGAGCGCCTCGGCCGACAGCCGCTCCAGCTTGCTGATCATCCCGGTGGAGATCGACAGCCCGAAGAGGTCGCCGGCCAGTTGCTGGATCGGCCGCTTGCTCAACCGGTAGGCGCCGGCCAAAGTGGCCAGTGTGGCCTGCAAGTAAGGGCCGAAGCGGACCGTGGGGACGCCCTCGGGCAACGGACCGCAGGTGGTCTGACCGCAGTCGGGGCAGGCCAGGCGATGCAGGCGGTATTCGTTGACGATCGGCTCGATCCGGGGCAACTCGGCGACCTGATGGATCAGGGGGTCGGGGTCCTCCCCCGACAGCGCATGGCCACACCGCCGGCACGCATCGGGCTTGCAGTCGGTGGACGAGCGGAGCTTCTCGGGAGGGACCAGGGCGCGGAACGCCTTGCGATGGCCGGGTTGACCGCCGCGCCTCCGCCGCGACGGCGGTGTGGGCGGCTTGCGCTTCAGGCCGATCGGGTCGGAGGAGGGCGGCTTGGAGGAGTTGGTGGAGTTGAGTTGGAGCCGGGCCTGGAGGTCGCGGACGGTGGCTTCCAATTCGGCGATCCGATCGTGCAGGGACTTCCAGCCGTCCAAGAGGGTGACCTGAAGGTCCGCGGGCACGCGGCTCCAGAGTGGCTCAAGGAGTGGAAGCTGTTGACTCATATGTAGTAGTACGAACCGACTGTACAAATTGTTCGGGGTGTGAACAGCTACTTCGAGGAAATCCAGGAGATATGGATCGCGGAACACCAGGTCCGGCGTGAGCGTGTCCTCCTCCCGCAGCGCGGCCAGTTCCCGCCTGACCAGCTCCTCGGGCTTCCTCGACAGCGCCGTCCGCTCGAAGAGCATCCCGCCGATCTTCTCCCGCAGCGTGCGCACGTCCCACCGCTCGATCCGGCACATCTCCGCGTAGAAATCCCGCTGGAGCGGGTCCTTCAGCTGGAGGATCTCGATGAAGTGGCTCCAACTCAATTGTCTCGACAGCGTC
The DNA here is from genome assembly GCA_963815795.1 of uncultured Planctomycetota bacterium. Lineage (GTDB taxonomy): Bacteria > Planctomycetota > Planctomycetia > Isosphaerales > Isosphaeraceae > JAKAUH01. The sequence goes on from CAWFIC010000019.1 coordinate 2,907,937, forward strand.
GAGACAATCTCCCCGTCCGGAAACAGCTCCGCAAATTTGATCATTCGAAAAAGATTCGGGCGTGAGTAGCCGCTCCCGAATTCCGCGCCCAATTGTCTCGACAGCGTCGAGACAATCTCCGCCCCGTAGGCGGCACGCCGGGAATTGAGGATATCGGTCCGGATGCGCCACCCCACCTGCCAGTAGTGCAGCGCCATCGCCGAGTTGACGGCCCGGGCCACTCCCGACCGGGCGGAACGGATCAGCTCCCGCAGATCCTCCAGCAGCTTCGCTGGAGACGGCTCTCCTTGCGCACGTCGCTTCGGCACGTTCTCGTTCTTCGGCCGTTTTCTCGCCATGCCCAGAGGTTAACGAATGGCGCGGTTAAGTCCAGCAGAGAAATCGGCCGATCCCTCCCCCTGCCCCGGGCATTCAGGCATCCCGCACTCCTGGCAGCCGCGTGCTCCCAAGGTCCGCTGCGCTCCCGTCCCTGCGGAATAGGTTCCGCTCCCACCGCCCGCCGATGCCGGTCGCTCGCCGCGACCGGCGCGCCCGCCGCTCGGAGTACCTCGCGCCGTTCACGCCGGATCGCTCGTGGCTCGCTGATGGCGGTCGCTCCGCTCCGGCCGTGGTCGGTTTTCGCTCGGCCCGCCCCCCATACGACTTTGGGGGGTGCGATCCGGCAAACGATGATTGAAGCGGTGGCCGCGACGCGGCCGGCGTGTCGAGTCCCCCCTGCCCCCCGTCTGGGGGAATCTCCCTCCCCTCTCCCGTCTCCCCTCCCATCAGGGAGGGGAGAGCGGAGGGTGGCCGCGGGGAAGCCGCTCCGCGTCACCCGGGCGTTGCCCTCCAGATCTCACCTGCCGACAGATATGCTTGTGGGCATGTGTACTTGTATAAATTAATGATTGTGCACGTGTGCAGCGACAGAACGCCGCGATTACCGGCCCACGGCGATCCGTCCGACATGTAGACACCCCGACAGTTCGACTCGTGGACAAACTACCGGCCGCCCGCCAGGCATCGGAGAAAGTTCACACGTCAATGGGTATGCCTGTGGACACGTCGGGGCGTGGACGTGTCGGCTGGCGGGAGCCTGCAACGAGCAGGAGGCGCGGTCGCCGACCCCGGGCCATGCGCCGACTTGTAGACACTCCGACACCTCGACACGAAGACAGGCGATTGCCCGCCAGCGCCGGACCGCCTCGGATGCTTCACCCCGAGGCGGAAAAGACCCACGTGCCCCACGAGTGGGCCTGTGGACATGTCGGATTGTCGTCGTGTCGGATCGCAGGCCGGTGCGCGGCAAGAATGTGATCCGCTCTTCCCATCATTCCGCTTGCATGATGACTCTCCCGGTGCTAGACGTTCCACATGTATACACTATAACAGTTCGACATGAAGACCATCGCGATCATCTCCCAGAAGGGTGGGGCCGGCAAGACGACATTGGCCCTGCACCTCGCCGTTGCCGCCGAGCAGGCGGGGCGGCCCGCCGCCGTCATCGACCTCGACCCCCAGGCCAGCGCCGCCGGCTGGGGCGATCATCGGGCCCGAGAGAAGCCCGCCGTGGCCTCCTCGCAGGCGGCCCGCCTCGACCAGGTCCTGGACGCGGCGCGCAAGGCCGGCGCGGCGCTGGCCCTCATCGACACCGCCCCGCACTCGGAGAACACGGCCCTGGCCGCAGCCCGGGCGGCCGACCTCATCCTCATCCCCTGCCGGCCGGCGATCCTCGATTTGCGGGCCATCAATTCCACGATCGACCTGGCCAAGCTGGCCGGACGGCCCGCCGCCGTCGTCTTGAACTCCGTGCCGCCGCGCGGCTCCCTGGGCGAGGATGCCGATGCGGCCATCGAAGTCTACGGGATCGAGGTCTGCCCCGTCCGGATCGGCCAGCGCGCCGTCTTCATCCACGCCCTGACCGAGGGGCTGACCGCGCTGGAATACGAGCCGGGTGGGAAGGGCGCCCGCGAGATTCGCCAACTCTACAAGTGGACCTGTCGACAGGTGGGATTGTAGTCATGTCGAAACGATCGAGCCTCAGCGAAGCCCTCCGCCACGCGAGCGGCAAGGCCCAGCCTCCCAGGCCGGCGGCGGTCGCCGTCCCGGAACCCAAGACGCCACGCGTCCCCAGCCGGCGGGGCAAGAAGACCATCGCCGGCTTCTTCGACCCCGCCGCGTCCCGCCAGCTCCGGCAGCTCGCGCTCGACGAGGGGTCGAACGTCCAGGACCTGCTCCGCGAGGCGATCAACGACCTCTTCGAGAAGCGCGGCAAGCCGAGGATCGCATGAAGACGCCCGACCAGGAAATCGCCGAAGTCCGCAGCACCGAGCGCGGGCTCACGCCCACGCAGAACCGCATCCTCGACGCGGCCGAGGCGATCCTGAACGACCCGCAGGCCAGCGACCTCGACCGCGCCTTCATCGCACGCCAGGTCGTCCAGGTCACCCTGCCGCACGCCGATCCGGGCGACGTCCCGGTCTGGAAGCGGAGCAACGGCTATCTCACGCTCTCGATCCGGCCCGGCTGGGACCATCAGAACAACCGCATCCGCGGCTACCCCTACGGCACCCTGCCCCGCCTCCTGCTCTTCTGGATGACCACCGAGGCCGTCCGCACCGGCAGCCGCCGGCTCGAGCTCGGCTCGACCCTCGCCTCCTTCATGCGCGACCTCGGCCTGGACCCGGGGAGGGGCGGGATCCGCAGCGATGCCCACCGCCTCCGCGAGCAGATGCAGCGGCTCTTCCGATCGACCATCAGCTTCGAGCAGAATCATGGCGACGACTCCAAGGCCGGGTCGCGCTGGCTCGACATGCAGATCGCCCCCCAGGGCGAGCTCTGGTGGGACCCGATCACGCCGGAGCAGCCCGCCCTCTGGGGGAGCTGGATCGAGCTGGGCGAGGCGTTCCACGAGGCGATCATCGCCGCGCCGGTCCCCGTCGATCTCCGGGCCCTGCAAGCCCTCAAGAACTCACCCCTGGCGCTGGACCTCTACGCCTGGGCCACCTACAAGACCTATTCCGTCAACCGGTCGGGCAAGCCGTCCCAGAACGTGCCCTGGCGGTCGCTCCAGAAGCAGCTCGGCTGCGACTACTCCAACCCCCGCCACTTCAAGGCGGCGGCCAAGGAGGCGATCCGCAAGGTCCAGGTCGTCTTCCCCGGCTTCCGGGTGGACGAGTACCGGGACAACCAGGGAGGGGGGCTCGTGGTGATGAAGGGCACGACCGCGGTGGCGCCGCGCAAGGAGACGGCCGCCCTCCTGACGGATCGGAGCCGGGAATCCGAACGCTGAAACGGTGACGCGCCCGCCTCGGCCCCCGGCCGGAGACGTTCCACCCCGCACGCCACGATCTGGTTTTCCAGTCGGTTATCCCTCCGTCCACGCTGAAACGGTGACGCGAGTCCGCCGATGCAGACGAGGCCGCCCACGCTGAAACGGTGACGCCCGCCGCGCCGTTCCCCTCCTCGGCCGGACGCACCCCGCAATGCGGAGCATTACCTTTCAATGGGTTAGGCCAAACCGCCAGGCTGAAACGGTGACGCCGCGCCCGCCGAGGCGGAACGGTCGGTGACCGACCAGGGCGCACGACCGCGCGTTACCCACGCTGAAACGGTGACGCGGGCCCTCGCTCTTGGGGATGGCCGGGTTTATCCACGCTGAAACGGCGTCGCGGCCGGATCGAGGGATTCCGGGGCCCGGCGGGGTTATCCACGCTGAAACGGCGACGCGGCCGACGCTGAAACGGTGACGCACTACCTATAGTTAGATAATATAATTCCCTTCCTATAGCTGGTGCCCGACCTTTGTGGATAAGATCGCGACGGGATCGAGGTGGTGTCCTACGCTGGCTGAACGGCCGGGCGAGTGAACCACTCGCGCCAGGTCCATACGTGGTCGGTCAACCCGGCGGCCAGGGCCGGCGTCCGCTCCTGCCACCGCCCCTCCTCGTCCTTGACCCGCAGCGTCCGGACACACCAGCAGAAGTTGTAGCCGTACAGCGTCAAGTAGGTCATCGCCTCGTGCACCTGCCAGTCCTTGCTGAACCGATACGTCTTCCGCCCCTTCCGCGCGTTGCGGTGCCGATCGGTCGCGTTCTGCCGTTCGACGAAGGATGTATTCACCACGCGACTGGCACACGACTCGCCCAGCGCCTCCTCCAGCTCGTCCTCCGACCCGAAGACTAACCGCGGCTCGACCGCGACGACCCGCCCCTTCTTGCGGCGCTTGTGCACCGTCGCGTAGACCACGCCCTCCGGCACCCGCCGCTGGGGCACGACCCGGGGCCGGCCCGGCTTCCGCTCCGCCGGGACCGGCTCGCCGAAGGTGTTGTGGATCGCCGTCTCATACACCGGATACTCGTCGCTGGTCATCAGCTCCGGCGGCGTGCCGCCGAGCCGCTCCGCGACCTCGCCGACGATCGCACAGCCGTTCTCCTCCGTCCGCGCCCCGGGGATCACCGCCAGGACCAGCTTATGCTCGGGGTCGTAGGCGACGTAGTCCCAGTAGTCCCCGCAGTGGTCATCGGCCGGGTCGTCGGGGTCGCAGTTCCTCTGCTTCTTGTGGACGAAGGACCATTTCTCGTCGAACTGGACCTCACGGGTATAGGGGGGAAAAGGCCACCAACTCGTCGTGGGCGGCCTGAGCATGAGCGCCGGCGAGCAGGGCCAGTCGGGTGACGGTGTCCTTGTTGACCCCCACCAACCGGGCGGTCTGGCGGGTGCCGCAGCCATCGGCGAGGTGCTGGAGGATCGCCAGCACCTTCTCGTGCGGCAGCTTGGAGTTGAAAAGCGGGGTGCCCTTGAACTCCGAGAAGCGGGCCTTGCAGGTGCGGCAGTACAACAGCCGGTGGTGGGCCTGGCCGTAGTGGCCGCAGACCGAGAGGTTGCCGGCGCCGTGGCGGCCGTAGTCGGGGCAGTCGGGATTCTGGCAGCAGAAGCGGTCGAGGTCGTCCGTGGGCATGAGTCGTCCTGGGCGGATCCGGATCGGTGAGTCAGGTCCTGGACGTCTAGCTTACCCATCGGTAGAATCCCATTCAACGGCCACCGGACACCACCGGATCGAGGCCAAGGAAAGAATGGCATTCAGGAGCGAGGAGGAGAGACCTTACCCCACCCCTGCGACCGAGCCACAAGGACGCAACAGAGATCCGGACATATGTCTGACCGATAAGTCGGTGACATTATGAAATGTAAGATAGATTTATCGCTTTATGGCCAATCCCGGGATGCCGAGGGGCGGCATCGTGCCGCCCACCCCGGTCTTGGCCCCTGGGTCGGCGCTCGGGTCGCGTCCCCGCGTTGCCCTATCCTCCGCCCAGGTCGCTTCAGTGTATCCCGGACCACCTCCGGGGTGCGATCCCCTTCTGGCAGGCCGGGGGGTGACGATCGCTCGGGGAGCGATCCCCTCAACGGGCCCGCTTCTCCAGCAGGTCATCGATGGCGAGGTACTCCTTCACCAGCCGCACGCCGCACCCGAGGGCGTGGGCCGTTTGTTCCGGCGTGAGCCCCTGGAGGCGGCAGTGGCGCACCCGGTCGTATTGACCGAGATAACGGTCAACCGCCTCCAGGCTGTGGTAGGTCTCGCGGGCCACGACGTGCGGCTCCTTCCCTTCGGCGTAGCGCTTCCAGCAAATAATCCGCTTAGGAGTGAGTCCCGATCCCACGTCGTGCAGGGTGGCGCGGCGCGGGACGATCGTGTTGGTGGCCCGCTCGTGGTCGGCCAGCAGCACCGCGACCCGACTGTCCTGGGTGTGGAGCAGTTCGGCGAGGTCGCAGTTGGAGAGCAGTCCCCCCTGCTCATGGGCCTGCTGGCACAAGCGGAGGGCCTTGTGCAACATCCGCTGGGAAGGGGAGAGGCGCTCGATGCGCCGCTGCACATCCTCGGCGGTGGAGAGGTCGAGGAGGACGGGGACCAGATCGGTATCGACGAGGCGCTGTCGCTGCCGTGGAGGATCCTTGACGCTGACGGCCATCCAAAGGACCTGCCCATGCTGGACGTGGTCGTGGGGACGCATGTGTCTGACGACGACTTCGAGGATCATATCAGCACACAACTGGCAGATGCGCGGGCCGCCGATGCGCGGGAAATCCTCGGCGATGCGGTGGGCCAGGGCATTTCGCAGGGTCTTGCCGCGGAGCGGGCCGAATTTCTTGCGGATGAAGTCGGGTCGGCTACTCATGGGCGGCCCTCCCACGAGCGATTTTTTTCTAGGGTGGCAAAAGTAGCTGGAGGCACCGCTGCTCCAACGCCCTGAGATAGCTGCCCGGGTCGTGGCGGAAGCGGCGCTGCTTTCGTCGCGACTCGCGCCGCGCGTCCAAGTCCGCACGCAGCTCTTGCCAGCGCGACACATAACCCGGACGTAAGACCAAGCCTTCGTCGGGGCGCAGCCGGGTCGCCAGACTCGAGATCACCCGTGCCGAGCCCATCACCACCAATCCGGGCGAGGCCCGACGCCGGCCACTGGCGCGGCGCTCATGATAACGATGGCTCCCAAAGGCGTGCTCCAGATCGTTATTCGTCCGCGGCAGGTCCGACGATTCGTAGCACTTGAACAAGCCTGGCCGGTAGCTCTTTGTCACTTTCAGGAAGTGCCGCAGGCCCTTCTGGACCGAGGGCTCATCGGTCGTGGCCGCTGCCTGCCGCATCCGCACCAGCAATTGCACCAGCCGACGCCGGACCTTCGAGGCCGGCAACTGCTCCCGGTTCTTGAGGATCCGGGCCACGCGCTTGACCCACTTGTAGGCCTCCCGCACCGGCGGGAACAGGGCGGCTGTCTCCTCCAGCCCACGCCGCAGCAACTGCTGCAGACGCTTCAGACCAGAGGGCAAACTCCCCGCCAAAGCCGCCACCTGGTCCAAGCTGGCGGCGATCCGGCTCAGTCGGTCCTGCAGCTTCAGCCCCGCAGCGGCCAGCGGCGGCAAGCCGTCGTCGGTCAAGGCGGCACGCACCGCGGCGCAGTAGCTCCGTACAATGTCCGCCTCCTCGTCCTCCGGATCCGCCTCCGCCTGGCGGTCGATCCGACGGATTCCCCGGACTCGCTTCTTCAATTCCTTCTTGGCATGACGATCGGCCTCGGAGATCGGCTTGGCCGCCTCGCGAAGATAGTGGAAGTGACAGAGTTGGTGCGGCACGCCCTTCAGCGCCTGCCTGACGGCGTTGCGAATGCTCTCCTGGCCGTCGGAGATCACACCAGTGATCGGCACGGGCAGCGCCTGGCGCACCTCGGTAATCAGGCCGGCCAGGTCCTTGGCGGTGGACGACAAGAGGCTCCTGGCCCGAAGGATCTCCCCGGAGAGGCAGTCACGCAAGACCCAGAGGACCTCGTGACCGACGTCGGGTTGCAGTCCATCGATGGCCAGGATGACGCGACGCTGCTGGCGCAACAGGGGTCCCAGCCGCTTGGGGTCGGCTGTGGCCAGCGCCCTGAGTTCGTCGTAGCGGTCCAGGAGGTTGGTGACCGTGCGTTGCGAAACGACCAGGCCGCGGCGGGTCAGCCCCTGGTGGATCTCGGGGATGCTGCGGTGCTCGGCATATCGGAGCCGTCCGACAGTGGCCATGACATCGAGGCCGAACTCGTGATAGGGCAAGGCGAAGTGGGGTTCGGCCTCGGGCCGGTAGGGCAGACGGAACCGGGGGCAATCGGGATTGTGGCAGCGTCGGATGGCCAGCGTCAGATGCAGGACGCCGTCGAGCGTGGTGATGGTGCGGAAGTTGTTGTAGCGGGCCCGGAGCGGTTGCTGACATTCCGGGCAATCGCGCGTGACGGGGACCAAGCTGAGGGCGCGATCGGGTTTGGGGCGCGGTCGTCGTCGCTTGCGCATGGAGGGCCTCCTTTTGTGGCTACCCCCTTTCTACGTTCCCGGTCTCAGCTAAGTTTGCCAGCCTAGTTTTTTTTTCGCCACCGCAGGAACCGATCCTGAGGAGCTCCTCGAGATGATAAGTCATGTTGCGATCGCGCCGGCACTCGTCCAGGATCTCGAGATAGGCCCGGACGAGGGAGGGCCCGCGACGGAGCAGGAAAGCGATCTGTCCGACCTGCATCTTCTGGCGAGCGAGCTGGGCGCTGCGGGTGAAGGTGGACAGGTAGTTGGCGACGGCCTCGGGCGAGTGGTGCATGATCTGACAGATCTGCGAGGTGGTCTTGCCCTGAAGCGCCAACCGGATGATCTGAGAGCGTGAGAAAGAATTCGAGCGATTGCCCTCGGAGGACGGCGACCTCGTGAACCACATGGGGCCTTCGGAATTCCGCCAGCTCTCCCTGGAACCTCGGTGCCCGGGCCGACCGAGCGCCACGGACCGTCGTACGGGGCGAGTTGGCCGCCTCCGTAGGCGGTGTGGGGGCCGTGCGGCCCCCTCCTCAGACCCCGGCCGCCGCCGCCGCGCGCACCTTCGCCGCCGCTCGCAGGCTCACCGCTCGCATCAGATTATGAGCCAACGCATGCCACAACGCGATCGCCTTGGCCTTCAGTTGGCCCCGCACCCGCAACTGGATCAAGCCCCGGTTCCGCGCCTGCGCGTTGACACATTCCGCCGTCGCGGCCCGCTCCTTGTAGATCGCCTTGGCCTCCGCGCCGGCCATCCGCTGCCGCCACGCCGCCACCGCCGGAGAGTCGCTGGGCTTCGGCGCGTAGCGATCCACCGTCGAATCCTTGGGCGCCGGCACCGGCGCGTACACCGTACAGCCCACCCCCTCGGCGCTGACCGCATCGATCTGGTCGTGCTGCGCGAAGCCGCCGTCGACCAGTACGTCCTCGAGCCTCCGGTCGTACCGCGCGTCGATCTGCTCGACCATCGGCGCCATCTGGCCGGCATCGCTGCCGACGGTCACCACGTCCACCCCCACGATGATCTGACTGTCGGTGGCCGTGCTGAACTGCACGTTGTACGCCGGGCGGAAGCCGCCGTCGGCCATCTTCATCACCGTCGCGTCCGGGTCGGTGGTCGAGCCGCGGGCCTTCTGGCGATCTTCCGGCTTCTTCCTGGCTTCCAGCTCAGGCAGCCGATCCAACGCCCCCTTGATCCGCTCGGCCCGCTCGCGGGCGGCCCGCTCCCGGGCCTTCCGTCGCCGGCGATCGTCGGCCGCCGGATCGGCCTCCAACTCCGCCCGCAACGCCTGGACTTGGGCCTCGGCCTCGGCCAGGGCCGCCTCCAAGGTAGGACGGCGGCGGAACGAGGCGGCGCCGGCACTGGCCCGCACCCGCATCCCGTCTTGCGCCACCCGATTCAGATCGACCAAACCCTCGGCCATCAACACCGCCACACTTTGGCTGAGCCAGCGGTCCAGCAGTTCGCCATGGGCGGTGCGGAAGTCGGCCAAGGTGTGGTAATTGATGCGGACATCGCCGAGGATCCAGCGATAGTCATCGTGCTTGTGACAGAGTTTGTCGAGGTGTCGGGCACTGCCGACGCCGTCGATCGTCGCATAGAGCCACAGCGCCATCAGGATCTTGGGATCGATGGGGGGATGCCCCGGGTGGCCCTCGACGGCCTTGATGGCGCTGTACAAGGGGCTGAGGTCCAGTCGCTCGACATAATCCCAGACGACCCGCGCGAGATGATCGTCGGGGATCAGTTCGTCGAGCGCGACGGTCCGGAAGACGATCTGGTCGCGGTTGGCGATCCGCAGTCGCGGGCGACCGGAGGGGGCCGGTGGCTCGGTGGATCGGGGTGGCCCATCATCGTCAGCCGATGTCCCGAAGAGCGACGGCTGTTCGGGCCGGGGCGCTGGGGGGTCGAGGGGAGTGTTCATGGTGATAGGATAGCGGCAGAATCCTCATGTGTAAACGTCTTTTGAGCGATTCCTTCACAAGCTCTGAGTGCGGTGGGTGAGGACCGGCCCCAGGTCATGGAGCGTGCTGCGCATCGGGATCAGGATGTCGGGGTGGGCCTGGCGGATCGCTTTGAGGTCGCGGGAGATGGTTCGGGGGGTGACGAAGAAGACGCGATAGGCCAGGTCTTCGGCGGTGAGCAGGGCGCCCTGACTGAGGGCCTGCTGGCAGAGATCCAGGAGCCGGGCTTGACGAAAGCCGGCCGGCCCGTGTTGCTGAAACAGCAAGTCGTCGACCTTGCCCCGATGGAGGGTGAGGCAGACAGCCTGCTTGTCGCAGAGGGCGACGGGCTTGCCGGCAGGCTCATCGGCCGCGACGGCGATGAGGGAGATCCGGCCTGGGGCCGGCTGGGTGGCCTCCGCGGCGAGGAAGGGGAAGTAGACCTCTTTGACGACGTCGAGGACCGCCTCGGCCTCGAAGGGAGAGCAATTGAGACCCTGCTGGATCTCGGTGGTGAAACGAGCATCGAGGGTCTTGGACTCCAGCCGCTCGATGACTTCGCGGTCGGGATTGCGAATGCCCATAGGCGAGACCTCCTAAACACATGTCGACCGAGTGTACCTGGTCAGACATATGTCTAGAAGGTAGGGGCGAAGGAAACGCGGGAGGAGGGGTGGGAGCTACTCGGCTAGCCAAGAAACAGAAACCTGCTGTACGGCCTTCTAATGCGGTTTTTAATGTTACGCTTATAAGTTTGCCTGTGGCACTTGTCGCATCCTCATCTCGCCCTCGCGCCCCTGGCCGTGGCAACACGCTCCCGCCAGCAGGGTTCGGGATCATCGTAAGCGATGTCGTCGTCGGGCCCGAGGATGATGGGGATTTCTTCCGCGACGCAGGTCGCGCCGCCCTCGATCTGCCGGTCCAGCTTCTCCGAGACTAGCCGGTCGATCAGGCTTTCCGCGGCGTGGGCGTGCAGCCAGGCGACAGCCGATTGCTTGTCGCCGGCGAAATGGCGGGCGACCAGGGTGGCGAAGCCCTTGGCACCGATCGCCTGCATGTGCTTGCGACCGTGCCTGTTAAATGTCTCCCTGCCGCCCTCCGCGCCCATGCGGCCGGTCTAGCACGGCCGGCGGTCCGGCGCAAGCCGCCGATCGGACGCGGCGGTTAGCGCCGCCCATCCCCGGCCCGGAACGCTGGCGAGGAGATCTTCCACGGGCTAGACTTCCTCCATGCGGCGCATTATCCCCTTCCTCCTGCTCCTGCTCGCCGGCTGCCACGCGTCGGCGGAGTTCCCCGCCCGCGTCGTCGGCATCTCCGACGGCGACACCATCACCGTCCTGACGGCCGAGAAGCGCCAGGTCAAGATCCGGCTGCACGGGATCGGGGTATGGCAACGATTCGCGACAAAATGGGCCATCGTCTTCACGAATTCTTCACAATGCTGCGCTCACGAGAACAGGTCGCGATACGGGACGCGGGCTGAGCGTGTAATCCGGGACCGCGCTCGTTCGGGCCAGGTTCAGGGTGTACTTGCCGAACCGGTTGACGTGCTCCGTGAGGTACGGGCTGAGCCGCGAGAGGGCTACCTCATCGAACTCGTGCCCCTCATCAGCGAGCTGATGCAGGACCCGCGTCTGGGCCTGCACGTTGTGGAAGATCAAGCAGTTCGCCACCAGATGGTTGTACTTGATCAGCTTGCGTTGCCGGTCGCGGTCGTTCGCGGCGATCAGACCCTCGCCACCGAAGAACAGCCACTGGACGAACCGATTGAACGTCTCGCTCTTGTTGGTTGCGGCCTGAATGGTGCGACGCAGTTCGGCCTCATGGAGATACCGCAGGAGGAAGGCGGTCCGGATGACCCGGCCCAGTTCCTGGAAGGCTTGATAGAGACGGTTCTTGCGGCTGTAGGTCCCGAGCTTGCGCAGCAGGGTCGAGGGTGAGATCCGACCCGCCCGGATCGAGAGGACCACGCGCAGCATGTCGGGCAGGTGCGTCTCGATGAGCGACCAATCGATCACATCCGTAAACAGCGAGTCGATGTGCTTGTAGCGCGCCGTCTTCGAGGGTCGGAAGAGTGTCAAGCCTTTCCAGTTGCGAATCCGGGGCATGAGGTCGATGCCCAGCAGGTAGGCGAGGCCGAAGACGGGCGTGGACTGCCCCTGGGTGTCGGCATGGACCGTGTCCGGCTGGATGTCCGACCGGTTCTTCAGCAGCCCATCCAGGATGTAGACCGCTTCCCACACGCCGCAGGGGATGAAGTGGCTGAACAGCGCCACGTAGGTGTCCGAGACGTGATAATAGCCGATACCGCCGTATCCGCCGTAGCGGATGTGGTACTTGGAGAGCAGGTTCTGTTCATAGAGGTTCCACTTCATACCGTCCGCCGAGGCGTGCTTCCCCGAACCCCAGAACTTCGGGAGGGCGAAGCGATTGTACGCGTTGATCAGCGCGGTGATGGCCTCGTCGAGGTTCTCCTCGGTGATGTGCCTCTGATCGACCCAGGCGATCTGCCTGCGGTCGAAGCCTTCCAGGGAGCGGGCGGTCTGGGAGGGCCCCAGATTGCAGCCGTAGCAGAACGCGGTCGCCACGTAGCGGGCTCGGGAGGCGTCGAGCTTCGTGTCGTACCCGGAGATCGGCCCGAAGAACCGGGTCCAGTTGAGCCAGTTCTCGGTGTTGACGAGCACGTCCAGGATGTCCAGGGGCTCGATCCGTCCCGCGATCCGTCGCTCCAACACCTTGACGTCCTTCGGCTCCGCCCGCCGTGAAAGCCGCCCGAGAACCGGCTCGCCGTCTTCGATCCGGAGGGACTCGTTGGTTGGGAAGCCCCGGTCGGTCTCGGCGGCGACGCGGGCCAGGTAGTCCTGCACGTGGGCTACGAACTCACGGCCCTCCACCGGGAGGCCGACCTGTGCTCCATACCCGGCCACGCTCCGCTTGTAATCCGCCCAGGGGATGAGCTGGCTGCGATAGTCGGCGAACTGGTCGCTCCCCTCGATGCAGAGGTCGCCGGACTTGAGTTCCGCGACGACCTGCGAGAAGAGACAGACCTCGAGGTGCCGGCGGTTCAACTGGGGCGGGAGGCGATGACGATTTGTTGATCCTGTGACGAGCTTCCACCATCTGTCGGGGATCCACGAGAGATCGAGCGGTCCGTGCGGATCGAGGTCAAGCCAATCCCGCCGGCTGGTCCAGTGCGAGTGCAGGAACCCGAGGGCGTCCTCGACCGCAGTATCCTGGCTGGTCGTGGCGAGCCGGATCTCGTTCAGCAGTTCGAACAGGGTCTGACGGGAATGGCACGTCCTGTAGCCCTAACCCGTTTTGAGTAAAGCCTCTTTGGCTTCGTCTCGGGGGACCATCAGCAAGGGATGCGGTTTAGGCCGGCGCTTCCGCGCTCGCGGCTCCACCCGATCGGGGCGGTGCCCGACCTCATCGGCGGCGATCGACTCCAAGAGGATCCCCCACAGCCAGCGCCGCTGCCGCGGCGCCCCCTCGCGCAGCGCCTCGGCATACGCCAGCACCGTCTGCAACGCTCCCTTGAAGCTCACCCGCTGCGGCACCTTGCCCTGCGCCTCGGCCGCCTCCACCATCGCCGCCCGGATCACATTGTATCCCAACATCCCCATCCAGAGCTCCTTGCGCACCATCTCCGGCGTCTTGCACCGCAGCACGTCCAGCCCCAGCACTACCTTGATCGACCGCAGATGCAGCTCCGTTTGCCAACCATAATGCCTCCAAAGAGAAGTGCCTATATCGACCCTCCCCGGGCGGCTACGCCACCTCCCGCGGAGGGCCGAAGAGACTCGGGTCTCACTCGCTGTCTCGGGCTTTGGGCTTGGTCAACTGGGCGAACATACGCTCATCTGACCAACCACGTGGGTACGTCCGGATCCGGCCCATCCGGTCCAATTCGTCGGCGTCGGCCCAGATCGCCCAGTGACCGCCCGGCGTCGGGAGCTTCCGCGCATGGACCCACCCCACGCGGACCCAGCGGTGTCACGTGGCCTGGGGCATCGCCAGCTCCCGCGCCAGGTCGGTCAGCAGCCACTCGTGCTCACCCAGCACGCCCGGTTCCCCCACGGCCCGCGGACGCGGACCCGTCCGACCGCGCCGGGCGAGTAAACCGGCCAGGATGGCGCCCGTGAAGGTCGCCGAGCGCTTCGGCGGATGGAAGCCCTCGCGGTTCAACTGCTCGGCCGCCTCGGTCAGCGTCCGGCCCGCCGCGCGGAGCTCGTCGATCCGGTTCAGCAGCCCCTCGAAGTCGGCCATCTGCCGGTAGCGCTGCACCGGCCGCACCAGCTCGTGGTCGCTGCGGAAGCCCCCCGCCCAGTGGATGGTCACGTTGACCCGTTCGCTCTCCCCGCGGACCGTGACGACCACCTCCTGGACCAACAACCGGACGATCCGCTGGCGGTCGGCGGCCGTCGTCGTCGCGGTGCGCCACAGGGCCGGCAGGTCCCGCGCCCAGGCACGGATCTGCTCGCGCTCGTCGGCCGACAAGCCCCGGGGCTGATCCCGCGAGAACCGGGCGTATTCCTCCTCGAGCCGACGCTGCTCCTTCAGCGCCTCCTCCCAGCGCCGCTCCAGCTCCCGCGCCACCAGGCGATTCTCCGGCTCAACCGCGTCGTACTGCCGGAAGGCCCGCTCCGCCTCGTAGCGGGCCCGCTCGAGCCCCTGCCGGCGATCCTGATGTAGCCGCGCCCGCTCGCGCTCCAGGTCGTCCGCTGCCATCAGGCTCAGCTCCAGTGCCGCCGGCTCCAGCGTCGTCAGGACCTGGGCGGCCACCAGGTCATCCAGGACGCCGCCGGCCAGGCCCTGGCACACCGGCTCGGCGTAGTCCGCCATCGCCCGGCTGCAGAGGTAGCGCAGGCGGCTGGCCGGGCCGCTGTAGGCCACCGTCATCCGCCGCCCGCATCGCCCGCACCGGAGGATCCCCCCCAGGAGGGAGGGCCCCTGGCGCACCGCCCCCGCCGCATCGGAGCGGGCGCGGTTGGCCGCCAACCGCTCCTGGTTGGCCCAGAACCGCTCCGGCGTGATGTAGGCCGGGCAGCGGCCCTCCAGCAGCACCGCACAATCCTCCGGCTGGTTGATCGTCCGCCCCGTCCCGGGCCGCCCCGGCACCTTCCGGCGCGGTCGAGCGCGGTGGCCGTGACGATAGTAACCGGCATAGACCGGATGATGTAACATATTCTGGAGCGTCTCCCGATCGGGGCGGCGCCACTCCAGCTTCCCCCGATTCGGCCCGGCATGGGGCCGGATCGGCAGGCGGATCCCGTGATGGACCAGGTAGCGCAGCAGCCCGTGCAAGGTCCCCTGGCGATCGAATGGGTCGAAGACCAGGCGCACCACCTGCTGAACTTGCTCGTCGGGGTCGAGGGCCGGGCCGCCTCCCGGCTCGCGGACATAGCCGATCGACGCATGGTTGAACAGCTCGCCGCGGCGAGCCTTGTTCAGCCGCCCCTCGTGCATCCGGGCGCGGAGGAAGTGCAACTCGGCCTCGCTCATGATGCCCTTGAGCCCCAGGAGCAGACGGTCGTTGAAGTCGGTCGGGTCGTAGAGCCCATCGTAGTCCCCCAGCAGGGCGCGGAACAGGCCGCAGGAGCGCACCATGGGGACCCAGTCCGGATCGGAGCGGGCCAGGCGACTGGCGTCCTGCCCGAGAAGAATGCCGACATGATCAAGGCTGAGTTCCGCGAGGATGTACTGGATGCCTCGACGGCCCTCGACCGTCTGTGCGGTCCGTCCCTGGTCGGCGTCGATGATCTCCGCGCGGTCGCGGGGCCAGCCCAGCGCCATCGCCACGTCGGCCAGGGCATATTGGCGGGCGGTCGATTCCTTGTGCTCGGCCACCTGCTGGGGGCTCGATTGGCGGATATAGACGATGGCCTTGCGATCGAGGTGATGGTCGCGGACCTTGGCGGAGCGCGCCGCCAGCAAGTGGGTCGGCCGGATGGCCGGGCCGGCCGGTGAGGCGGGCGTCGGTCGAGCGGGGTTGGGTTCAGCGGTGCTCATGGCGGGCCTCCTTCCGTGCCGCGGATGGGAGGCCCTTGGCGATGATCTGGCTGAGCACCAGCAGGACCTCCCGACGCCTCGACGAGGGGAGGCCCGACCAGGCTCGTGTCAGCGGCTCGCGAGGCCGCGTCGGCCGCGGGCGCGGGGGGGACGGTGGAGCGTCGGGTGTGGGACATGGTGGCCCTCCGAGCGTTTGGCCGAGCGATTCGCCGAACCGTGACTGGCACCACCGCGCGAGCTGCAGCAGCGCGGTCACACCGATTCTAGGCGGCCCAGTCCCTGCGATACAGGCCGTCGCTTGAGGGGTAGTCCGGGTGGGACATCTCCGCCTCCCACCGCCGACGATACAAATCCGCCAGATCCTTTTTCGTGTAAATATCCGCATCCAATAGCGTCGTCACCACGTCCAGCACCCGCGTGCGGAACCCGCGGATCGCCACCCGAATCCGCACGATCCGCACCTCCATCTCATCGGGAGCTGCTTGATATGTCGCCTCGTCCATCCACTCGGGCCGCGCCGGCTTGGGCCAGGTCACGAGGTGATCCTCCCGGCCCAGCCGCCGGCCCCGGCGGTAGTCGCTGACCCGCGCCTGATGCAGCCGGCACACGCTGTCCACACCCCGCTGCTTCAACAACGCGATGTCGAAATACGAACTGAAGCCGCGGTCCCCCAGCGACACGTCGCCCGGCTGGTACTCATCCCACAGCCTGCGAAACAGGGCATTCTCGCCGGTCTGCTTCCCCTGGTACTGGCCGATGGCTGCCTCGAGCACCGCCCCGGCGGCCGGGCAGAAGACGACCACGACCCGCGCGATCGGGAAGCCCAACCCCGGCTTCTGCGCGGCTCTGGGGGTAAGCCGCCTGGTTGGCCGGAGTGTCGGGCATGCTCACCGTCGTGCCGTTGACGACCTTGACCCGACGGCCGCACCACAGCCACTCCACGGGCACCTGATCGTGCAGCTTGCGGCCCGGCGAGCGCATCAGGCGGAACGGGACTGATTCGGGCAGCCGCCCCCGAGCCTTGCAATACGGACTGGTGTCCTCGTCGTCGATCGTCTCGCCTCGCTTGGCCATCCAGGCGGCGATCCGCTTGACCGCGGCGCGGCAGGAATGATCGGGGCCGAGGACTTGCCAGAAGAAGGTCCAGAAGGTCAGCCAGGGGGTGGAGAAGATCCGCTTCCAGGTGGCCCCTTCTTCCTTGAGGACCTGCTGGATCTGGGCCTCGGGGAGGATGGTGTCGAGGCCCAGCGCGGGCCCGGCGGCGGCCCGGTGTCGGAACCGGGCGAACTGGAAACGGAGCTTCGGCGCGGTAGACTGGTTCATGAGGGACCTCCTTGCGGGTGATGCGGCCCTGAGACCCTCATCATGCCGCGAGCGAGGTCCCGTTTCATCCCCCCGCGCCTGCATCAGGACACGGAGGGGTGGGGATCGGCTAATGAATTCGTGGAGACTCGGCGCAAACGCTTCGGCATCCAGAATTTAAGGCTACAGGACGTGCCATTCGGGTCTGACGGTGACTTTTGAAGAAGCGCCACAGCAACGAGGAGGGGTTGTCGTCGGCATAGGCAGCATGGGCCTCGCAGTCCTGGAGGATCTGCTCGGCCTGGTCGCCCAGCACGGCGCGCATCGCGGCCAGCACCTTGCGTGCGCTGCCCTTACCGCTCATCACGGCGACCAGTCCATGCAGGATCGCGATGAGCTCATCGGTTCGGCCCTGCTGACGCCTCCGGTAATCCGCAAGGGTCTCTTCGCCGTTGTGGTGGATCTTGGTCATGCGTTTGATGAGGGTCTCGCCCAGGTCGTCGAGGGTGCGAGCCACCTGCGCCCGGATGAGGGCCGCCGCCAGCGTGTGCCGCTTCTGCGGCTGGATCTCCAGCATGCGGGCGGCGTCCAGGCTCTTCGCCTCGGCGGCGAAGTGCTGGACCTTGACATGAGCGATGGGTTCAAAGGCCGTGGCCCCGACATTGATGGCCTTCAGCCAGTGGAGGCGGTTGACCAGGTGCTTGAGGTGCGTCAGAGTCGGTCGTCCGGCATCTTCTCGGATGGCGTCCCACGAACTGCGTCCCGTCGTGTCGTCAGCGGTGAGGATGCGGTCGAGTTGGCGCGTCCCTCCTCGCCCAGGGCCAGGGCGACGCGCCGGTAGAGGTCTCGATTGACCTCCGCCCGGGCCCGCTGCGCTTCCTTGAACAGGGTGGTAAACCCGGGCAACTCGTAGCGATTCCGGATGAGTTCCTCGATCGCGATGTTGATGAGGTCGGCCAGGTCCTCCTTCGTCAGGGCCGCCGCGCGTACGACCGCAGCGATGAGGGTGCGAGCCGCGCTGTCGTAGGGTCGGACGTTGAGGAATGTACGGATGATGGGGATGTGTCGCCGCCTGGTCCCGGACTGGTCATACCTGAGGAGATCACCCGGAGAAGGGTCGAGGCCCAGGCAGCCTGCGACATGCCGGACGATCTGCGGCGGGACTTCGCCGACGAGCACGAAGTAGCCAAGTCGCTGGAACGTCTTGAGGAGGATCAGGAAGCCCAGCCGTGCCCCGGGACGTGGCGACGTGCTGATGGCGAGGCCATGTTCCTCGGCCGTTGGGGTATAGACCTCCGCCAGGTCGGTCGGTGTCACGGCCTCTTTCAGGCGCGGATAGGCGGTCTCGTGGACGGCGGGCATGGTCCCCTCACCACTTCGCCTCGAACTCGTCGAGCACGTGGCCGTCGGTGAGATTCAGGTAGATCGCCGTGGTCGTCAGGCGATCGTGGCCGAGGATCTTCTGGACGGCCGCCAGGGAGATCCCCTTCTGGAGCGCCAGGGTCGCCCAGGTATGGCGGAGCACGTGCGGGGTGACCTCCCGGGTAATCTTGGCGCGGTTGGCGACCCGCTTGACGATCTTCTGGGCCTGACGCGCCCGACGAACCACCGGTCGTTCAGGGCGAAGTAGGGCTCGAGGATGGTGCGGACGCGTGTGGACAGCGGGACGACCCGTTGCTTGCTCCGCGTGCCGTGAGGGCCTCCCGTACCGGCAACGCGGAGGGCCCGCTGCTGCCACTGGACGTTGTCCAGGGTCAAGGCACAGAGTTCCGAGACGCGGAGTCCGGTATCCAGCAGGGTCCAGACGATCAGCTTCTCCTCGGGGCTCCGGCAGGCATTGGCGAGCCGATCGGCCTCTTCGGCCCGGAGGGGCTCGCGGACGAATTGATGGGCCATCTCCTCACCTGCTTGGCAAGGCGGTCGGTTCGCAGTCGGTCGGCGATCCCGAACTCGGTTCGCTTTCTCCCAAGCAGGGTATCAGGCGGCGCATGGCGATAACAGCGGGTCCCGCCCGTGTTTTCGGACGACATGGCCAACGAGGAGTGGGAGGTGGAAATCTCGCCGAGTTCGCGTTATTACACAGAAGGCGAACTCGCGGGCAGGGAGTCGAGCCTCTAGCCGGGTTTTGGCCCTGGAGGTACGCCTGCGGCCGACGGGTCGGTGTTTGGACCAACTCGATCGAGACTGGTGCAGCCCCGCGTTGGAGGCAAGGAGTTCGGGATGCCTTTGAACCCGAGGGGCGATCACCCTGAGCGAGGTTACGGCCGCCGCTATTTCGCCGAGATCTACGAGGCGGCTGTTGACTCTGCGGACACGGAGGCGCGAATGCGCGCTCAACTCGAGGCGACCCGGGGTCGTCACGGGAATGATCATCCTCTCGTCGCCGCCAAGCTGGCAGGACTTGCGCGACATCACCTCGCTGTCGCGAACTACAGGGCCGCCGAGACACTCTTCCAGGAGTCGGCCGATGTGCTCCATCGTGCGTACGGAGAGGGCCATCCGCGGTACGCCGAAGGGCTGGGCAAGCTAGCGGATTTCTACCGGACGACGGGCAATCTTGCCGCTGCCGAGCCTCTTTACCAGAGGGCCCTGGAGATCCTCCGCGCGGCGCTCGATTCCGACCCGCTGCGTACTACCACCATGGAGACCGGTCTCGCACAACTCTATCGGGCCACGGGCCAATACGGCGCCGCCAAGGGACTTCTCCGGCACGTCCTGGAGACCAAGAGCCGGGAGCTCCACGAGCACGACCCCGGTATTTCCGAGACCGTCAGCCAATTGGCAGGGGTAGCCCTGGACTCGGGGGATTATGAGGAGGCCGAGACTTACTTCCGGCGGGCCGCTGAGATCGACCGCGCCGCGTTCGGCGACGAAGACTGGAATGTCGCGGCCGACCTGAACAACCTTGCCGATGTGTACCTAGCGAAGGGCGACTACGCGGCTGCCGAGCCGCTCCTGCGGCAGGCCATGGCAGTCGCCCTCCGGGCCCTAGGCGACGGGAACCACCCGGACCTCTCCGGCCTTCTGTTCAACCTCGCGCGGGCCCTGCTCCCTGTCGGCGGGAGAAACGAGGCATTGCTCCTGATGACCCGCGCCAACGCGATCGATGACCAGTTGATCGCGCGACTCATTTCCTGCAGCGCCGAGTCGCAAAGGACGGCGGTGCTGACCAGAATCCGTTCGCACCAAGATGGATTCCTGTCTCTGATCTTGCAGGATCAGGTGGGCGACCCGTTCCCCGAGGCGGTCCGCACGGCGTACGAGCTGGTGCTCCGCCGCAAGGCCCTCGGGGCCGACTGCGGAAAGGCCGAGCGTGACGCCGTGAGCCGCCTCGCCGACCCGTCCATCCGGCAAGAGTGGCAGGAGCTGGTTGCGCTGAAGCAGATGATCGCTCACATGGCGCTGGAGAGAAGGGGAACCCACCGCCGCTCCCTCGCAGAACTCGACCGAGAACTTGACCGGAAGGAGCAGCACCTGGCGCGGCGGATCCCCCGCCTCGAGTTCGCTCGACTATGCCGTGAAGCGAACCGCCTCCGGGTGGTAGAAGCCTTGCCTGACGGCACAGCCCTGGTAGAGTTCGCCCGCTTGCACTTTTTCGACTTCCGTGCTGTTCCCGCCCGGGGCGAGGCTCATTGGCGACCCGCTCGATACCTGGCCTTCGTGCTTCCGGACCGCGAGCCGGATCGCATGGCCGCGATCGACTTAGGGGATGCCGAGCCGATCGACCGACTCATCGAGGAGTTTCGCGCCCAGATCGTCGGGGCGTCTGAGGACCTCGCCGGCCGTGACCTGGTGCGACGCTGCAGCGGACCTGAGCTGAGGCCCCGCCACGATACCGGGCCGGTCTTGCGCGCCGCCGTATTCGACAAATTGGTGCCGGTGCTCAGGGGCCGGACGCGGTTGCTGCTCGCCCCTGACGGCGACCTGTGCCTTCTGCCTTTCGAAGTGCTGCCCACCGACGACGGCCGTCGATTGATCGACGACTACACGGTCAGCTACCTGAGCTGCGGCCGTGATGTCCTTCTCCGCTTCGTCAGCCCGCCTCCAAGCAAGCCCGGGCCGGCCCTTGTGATCGCGGACCCCGACTTCGACTTAGATCTTGACAACACTGAACTGGGCCGCGACGTTTCCGCACCTCCTCCCCCAGAGCCCGAGTTCTTGTCTCCCCTCTTCCCCCAGGCCCGGACTCCCTCGGCCGGCACACCCCTCGTCCAGCTAGCGCGAGCGCCGGACCGCAGCAGCTATCGGTTCGACCGACTGCCGGGCACGAGGAAGGAGGGGGAGCGCGTTGCCGCGCTGCTCGGAGCCGAAATGTGGCTCGACCGGGCCGTACTGGAGAGCCGCCTCAAAGCCGATTGCCTCTCCCCACACGTCCTCCATCTGGCCACCCATGGCTTCTTCCTGGAGGACCAAGACCGCGATGCGGGCCAAGGGCGGGGCAGCCTCGCGACCTTGAGCCGGGGTGCGGCCTGGTCGGCCCGACTCACCGGGCCATTGCCGGAGGATCCGATGCTCCGCTCCGGGTTAGCGCTGGCCGGGGCTAACACCTGGTTGCGTCAGGGCCCGCTGCGGACCGAAGCCGAGGACGGCCTGCTGACGGCCCAGGACGTTGCGGGGCTCGACCTGACGGCGACCGAGTTGGTCGTGCTGTCGGCCTGCGAGACAGGGCTGGGTCAGGTCCATGTCGGTGAGGGCGTATACGGCCTTCGAAGGGCGTTCGTGCTGGCGGGGGCAAAGACGCTCGTCATGAGCCTCTGGAAGGTTCCCGACGAGCCCACCCGGGAGCTGATGGAGAGCTTCTACCACCGGCTTCTGGCCGGCCATGGCCGCGCCGAGTCGCTCCGCCTGGCGCAGCTCGGACTGAAAGCGAAGTACCCTGACCCGTATTACTGGGGGGCGTTCATTTGCCAGGGAGACCCGGGCCCGCTCGAGTCGTTTTCGACATCGCGTAACGGGATCTGACGCGGAGCCAGCGCTCGCGAAAGCACCATTGTGAGGAATCGATGAAGGGCATGGCCCATTTTGTCGCGAATCGTTGCCATACCCCCACAGCCTGCGCGAGCGGATTCCTCTGATCGTCCGGCGCTCGAGAGGCCCGCAATTTGGTCATCGCGGCTTCGCGGCGTCAGGAGGACGATTCCGACGTTTGTCCGACACGGACTGTTGCATTCGATCGGAAAACCCGTAAGTTAAGAAGCTGGGCCTGGCGGGGGCGGCGAGTGCCAACCTCCCTGATGGGTTGTCGCTCGGCCGTGGGACGGGCACGATCCAGAGGATGCGGCATGGCAGAAGTCACGGCGGTCAGCAAGCGGATCATCGGCAACATCGAGAAGGTCGTCATCGGCAAGCGGCAGGAGATCATCCTGGCGCTGGTGGCCTATCTCTCCGAGGGGCACATCCTGCTCGAGGATGTGCCGGGCGTGGCCAAGACGATGCTGGCGCGGGCCCTGTCCGGCAGCGTCGGGGCGAGCTTCAAGCGGGTGCAGTGCACGCCCGACCTGCTGCCGACGGATATCACGGGCGCGTCGGTCTTCAACCCGAAGACGACGGAGTTCGAATTCCGGCCCGGCCCGATCTTCTCGCAGATCGTGCTGGCCGACGAGATCAACCGGGCCACCCCGAGGACCCAGGCGGCGCTGCTGGAGGCGATGGCCGAGCGCAGGGTCTCGGTCGACGGGACGACCTACAACCTGACGCCTCCGTTCCTGGTGATCGCGACCCAGAACCCCGTGGACCACGAGGGGACCTTCCCACTCCCCGAGGCCCAGCTCGACCGGTTCCTGGTGCGACTGAGCCTCGGGTATCCCTCGGCCGACGAGGAGGCGGCGATGCTGGGTCGGCTCCAGCACAAACACCCGATCGACGACCTCCAGGCGGTCGTGAGTGCCGATGACATCCTGAATTGTCAGCAGGCCGTGCGCGCGGTCCGCGTTGACGAGAAGCTCAACCGGTACATCGTCGAGCTCATCCGGCGCAGCCGGGAGCATCCCGACGTGCTGCTCGGCGGCAGCCCGCGGGCCTCGCTGGCGCTGTATCGCTCGGCGCAGGCGCTGGCGGCGATCCGCGGGCAGGGGTTCATCACTCCGGATGACGTCAAGCGGCTGGTGCCGGCCGTCCTGGGGCACCGGCTCATCCTCAGGCCCGAGAGCCGGCTGCGCAAGGTCACGACGGCGACCGTGATCGAGGAGCTGCTCGACTCGGCGCCCGTGCCGACCAGCGGGGCGAGGGTCATGGCCTGATTCGGCGGCATCGCGAAGAATCCGGAGTTTCAATCCGGAGTTTCACGCAGAGACGCAAAGGGCCGCAGAGACGCAGAGAGGCGGGCCCGGATGCGACGCCCGCTCCCCTCCCGACGCCCGTAGACGACCATTATTAATTAAGATTAAAAATCTAACTTCTATAGTTATAAACGCATGCGTTCTGGGCCGTTTTTTATCTTCTCTGCGTCTCTGCGGCCCTTTGCGTCTCTGCCTGAAGCGTCTTCTGGAGTGGTAGGACCTGATGCGCTGGTTCGTCGCCATCGTGGGAATCCTCGTCATCGCGGTCATCTTCGACCTCGGTCTGCTCGCCTGCGCGATGCTGGCGCTCCTGGGCCTGATGCTCATCAGCCGGTTCCTCGCCCGGTCGTGGATCACGAACCTCGAGGCGACGCGGGACTGCAACCGGACCGAGGCCCAGGCCGGCCAGACGATCGCCTTCGTGATCACCGTGCAGAACCACGGCGGGCTGCCGGTCGCCTGGGTGCTGGTCGAGGACATGCTGCCCCGCGGCGCCATCACGTCGCGGCCCCCGCGTATCGAGGTGACGGGGCATCGGCTGGCCGTGGCGATGCTCGGGCCGCACGGGCGGAAGACGCTGAACTATCAGCTCCACTTCGCCATGCGCGGGTACTACCAGGTCGGGCCGATGGTGCTGGAGACGGGCGACCTTTTCGGCCTGCACCGGCGGTTCCGGATCGTGACCGAGCCGGTGTATATCCTGGTCTATCCCAAGGTCATCCCGCTGCCGGGCTACGACATCGCGTCGCGTCGGCCGATCGGTGAGATCCGGCTGACGCACCGCCTGTTCGAGGACCCGACGCGGATCGCCGGTGTGCGGGCCTATCAGCCGGGCGACCCGCTCAACCGCGTGCACTGGAGGGCGACGGCGCGGACCGGGACCCTGCACAGCAAGGTGTACGACGCCTCGACGATCGCCGGGGCGACGATCGTGCTCGACTTCCACCGCGACAGCTTCCCGGTGCGGAACGAGCCCGGCCGCTCGGAGCTGGCCGTGACGGCCGCGGTGGCGCTGGCCAACGCGGTGGCCCTGACCGGTCAGCCCATCGGCCTGATCACCAACGGCCGGGACGCCGTCGACCGGATCCGCCGGCGCGACGAGCTCGCCCGCCGCCACGCCGGGCCGCGAGATAATCGCGCGGCCGTTCGGAGGATCGCCGCGATGCGAGAGGACGACGATCGGCTTCGCCCGTTGATCGTCCCGCCCGGCCGGGGCCCCGAGGCGTTCGCGCGGGTCCACGAGACCCTGGCCCGCGTCGAGCTGAGCGACGGTCTGACCTTCGACCGCCTCTTGATTGAGGCCGAGCCGCGACTCCCCCGCGACGCCACGGTCGTCGCGGTGCTCGCCGAGGTCACGCCCGAGATGGCCGTCTCGCTGGGCCGCCTCAGGCGCCAGGGATTCGCCGTCAGCGCCGTGCTCCTGGCCTTCGATGAGGTCGAGCGGATCGACTCCGCCGGGCCGCTCATCGCCCAGGGCGTCCCCGTCCGCGCGTTATCCGACGAGGAGGAGCTCTACCGTTTCTGCGAGCTTCAGCTCGTGACGCCCCTTTGATCTGCCGGAGCCTTCCGCGATGGCCCGCACCCGATCCCGTGGCACACTGGTCGATTACCTCGTCGCCGCCATCGAGCCGGCGCTGATCATGGTCATGGTCGGCAGCCTGATGTTCTTCCTGCTCGACTCCTGGTACGAAGGCGCGATGCTGGACCGGCTCCGCTGGATCCTGTTCTGGTTCGTCTTCGGGATCGTGCTGATCACGCGCGTGAGCATACAGATCGGCAGCGAGCTGGCCAAGGGCTACGGCTTCGCTCTCGGGGGTGCGGTGGCGCTGGTGGCCACGGTGCTTGCGGGCTTCCAGCCCTTCCTGCTGGCGGTGATGGGCATCGTCTGGTGGGCGACGCACAATCTCACCTACGATTGCACGCTCCTCGACGAGGATCAGGACGCGGGCGTCGGCCTCTTGCAGGAGAGCGGCCTCGATCCCTCGACGCTGGCCGACGCCGACGAAACGGACACGAGGTTGACGGCGACATCGTTCGATGATCCGGACGCGATGGAGACGTCGCTCATGCCCGACCGTCCCTGGTGGAAGTTGTGGGGGGGCGATGGGGCTCGCCGGCCGCATGCGCCAGGGGTCTGGCTGATCTACTTCACGATCGCCTCGCTTGCCCTGTTCGCCCTGGGCCAGTGGCTGGTGCCGGCCGTGCAGGAGGACCGTCGCGCCTGGCTGTTCCTGTACTTCCTGGCCTATATCGCCAGCGGCATGGGGCTGCTGCTGGCGACGAGCTTCCTCAACCTGCGGCGCTATCTCCGGCGGCGCAAGCTCAAGATGCCCGCGGCCATGACGGCGACCTGGCTGACGACGGGCGCCGTCATGATCGTCGGCCTGACGCTCGCGGCGGCGGTCCTGCCCGTGCCGCTGTCAACCATGCGGGCCGCCCAGGGCTCGACCCGCGGGTCGAGCAACCTTCGCGCCTCGAAGTACGCAGTGCTCAAGGACAGCGGCGTCCAGGGCGAAGGGGCCCAGAGCGAGGGGCCGGCGGCGTCGAAGGCCCAGGGCCAGCAACAACCGTCGGGCAAGGCCCAGGGTTCGGGGAAGGGTAACGATCCCAATGCCGCCCAGCAAGTGAATGGACAGGGACGGCAGGGTGGGGCGGGCGGCCCGGGCCGCTCCAAATCGGGCGCACCGAAAGGCAAGGCGACGGCTTCGCAGAACGGACGGCAGGGCAAGGGCGGAGCCCCGCAAGACCAAGGCGGCGATCGTGCCAAGGGACGCGACCAGTCCGGCGATCGTGCCAAGGGCCAGGATCAAGGCAAGGGTCAGGAGGGACGCTCCGAGGACAAGGCCGAGGGCCAGGGTGAGGCTGAGAAGGGCGACGAGAAGGCCTCCGAACAGGACGGCGAGAAGTCCGCTCAGGAGAACCAGGATCAGGGCGACTCGTCGAGCCAGGCTCCGAGGTTTCCGCCGATGTCGCTCCCCGCCCTGGACTGGTTGAGGACTCCGATCATCATCGCGGGGATCGTGGTCGTGATCTTCGGCCTGATCCGCTACGGTCGGGACTTCCTTCGGGCCATGTGGGCGTTGATCACGTCGCTGCTGGCGGGACTGGGGTTCGGCTGGGGGAAGAAGCGCCCCAAGGAGAACGAGAACGCGGGCGAACAGCCCGCGCCACCCCCGCGTCCGTTCGCGTCGTACGTCAACCCGTTCGATGCCGGGCTCGACCATCAGCTCACGCCCGACGACCTGGTCATTTACAGCTTCGAGGCCCTCGAAGCCTGGGCCTACGAGCACGAGCTGGCCCGCTCGCCCCACGAGACGCCGATGGAGTTCGTGAGCCGCGTCGGACAGGAGCGGGCAGACCTCGGCCCCGACGCCACGCGCCTGGTCGGTTACTTCGGCGCGATCGTTTACGGTCAGCAGGGCTTCCGCTCGGAAGTCTTGCCGCCGCTCCGCCGCTTCTGGCGGGCGCTCGAGGGCAGCGGAGGAGCGGTCATCGCGGAGCAAGCTACGGCGCCGTGACGTCGATGATGTGGACGCACTTCATCAGCGCCTCGATGGTCATGGGCGTTGTGGTGGGGAACAGACAATACGCCGGACAGGGATCGGTGCCGTCGATGATGATCTCGCGGTGGTTGGCCTGACGGAAGCCCTCATCGCAGGGCTGGTGGCCGCAGATGAAATAGTCGGCGTTGACCATGGCGGCGAAGCGGTCGGCGACCGAGGGGTCGATGTCGCGGCCCCAGGTCAGGGCGTAGATCGTACCGTGGCGCCGGGTCGCCTCGGGCGGCCAGGTGTCGGCCCTCAGCAGCTCGAGATCCAGACGGTCCAGGTCGTCCTCGTCCGGAAGCGTATGGCAGACGAATACCCGGTTCGGCGTTCGGATCGCCAGCGGCAGGGCGGCGAACAGCCCTTTGTACGTCTCGTAGATCTCTTCCGCCGCGGCGCCATAAGCCGTCATGATCCCCTGGCGGAACAACAGGTTGAGGGTCTTGCCGTCCTTGCCGATGATCCGGCCCGTCAACTCCGACAGCTCGTGGTTGCCCAGGATCAGGTGCACCCGTTCGGGATACTGGCACTTCAGCGCCGCCACCACGTCCAGGAGCTGATGCGAGCGGTCTCCCTTTTCATCCGGATACATCAGCTTGCCGTGGATCAGCTCCTGCAAGACCAGATGCCGCCCGGGATTTCGATCGAGCGCCGCCAGCGTCAGCGCTTTCTTGAATGCCGGCAGATTGCCGTGCAGATCGCCGACGACCATCACTTCGTCGGCCCCCTGCGGCGCGATGATCCCGCCCGAGCGGCCGGGGGTCGCTCGCATCAGGTCGGTCGCGCGTCGGAGGGTCGTCAGGACCTTGCGGGGGTCGGGCATTTGATTCACCAGTTCGCTTCCAGAGCGGTCTCCCAGTGCTGGTAGAGTTTCTCCAGTTTTTCCTTCAGCTCGCGGTGGCGATCCTGGGTGCCGACGGCCTTGACCGGGTCGCGCCAGGTGGCGGGCTGTCCGAGCAGGTCCTCGATCTCGACGACTTCCTGCTCGAGCTGGCCGATCTCGCGCTCGATGTCGGCCGCCTTGCGGTAGGGGAACTTGCGTTTGGGCTTCTCCGAGGATGAGGGGGCTCGGGCCGGGGTAGGGGGGGCCTTGGCTTGTGCCTGGATCTGCGCCTTCTCGGCTCGTTCCTTCTCTTTCTCGACGAGGTGCTGGAACGTCTCGTAATCCCCCTCGACGACGCGGGCGCGGCCGTCGGCGATCTGGATGAGCCGGTCGGCCACCCGGTTGAGGAAATAGCGATCGTGGCTGACGACCAGGACGGTGCCTTCGAACTCGTTGATCGAGCGCTCGAGGGCCTCGCGGGACCAGATGTCGAGGTGGTTGGTCGGCTCGTCCATGACCAGCACATTGGCGCCGGTGGCGCAGAGACGCGCCAGCGCGGCCTTGGCCTTCTCGCCGCCGGAGAGCTGCCCGACGGTCTGGAAGACGATCTCGCCCGAGAGACCGAAGCGGGCCAGCAGGTCGCGGACGTCGCCCTCGACCCAGTCGGGGTCGTCCTCGGGCCAGACCGCGCGCACGACCGTCGTGCTCGGGTCGAGCGACTGGAGACCCTGGTCGTGGTAGCCGACCTGGACCTTGTGGCCGAGCTTGACCTCGCCCGCGTCGGCCTTCTCGCGGCCGATCAGCGTGCGGATCAGCGTGGTCTTGCCGGCGCCGTTGGGCCCGATGACGCCGACACACTGGCCGCGGTCGATCGCGAGGCTCAGGTCGGTGAACAGCGGCTTGTCGTAGCCCTTGGACAGCTTCCGGGCCTCGACAACGATGTCGCCGGAGGCGCTCGACCTCGTCGAAGCCCATGTAGGGACCGACGACGTCGCGCAAGGTCTCGACCCGATCGCGCTGGAGCCGCTCGAGCTTCCGCTCGCGGTCGTGCGCCTGCTTGGCGCGCTGGCCGGCTCCGTACTTGCGGATATAGGCCTGGAGCTGAGCCGCCTTCTCTTCCTGTCGCTCGGCCTGGCGCTCCAGCACCTTGGCCTTCTCGGTCCGGAGCCGCCAGTACTGGCTGTAGTTGCCCGGGTAGGCGGTGATCCGCCCCTCGTGCAGCTCCCAGATCCTGGTGACGACCTTGTCGAGGAAGTAGCGGTCGTGGCTCACGACCACCATCGCGACCGGCTGGCGCGCCAGGTAGCTCTCGAGCCACTCGGTCGTGGCGATGTCGAGGTGGTTCGACGGCTCGTCGAGGAGCATCACGTCGGGGCTCTGCAAGAGCAGCCTGGCCAGCATCATCCGCGACTGCTGGCCGCCGGAGAACGTCAACGCGTCGCGGTGGAACTCCGACTCGGCGAAGCCCAGGCCCGAGAGGACCTCCTCGACCCGGTGGTCGATCGAATAGGCGTCCTGGTGCTCGATCTGCTCGTGGAGCGCGTCGTAGCGGAGCGCGGCCCGCTGGCGGTCGGTCTCATCGTCCGCCTCGGCCATCTCCTGGGCGGCCTCTTCCAGCTCGTGCTGGAGCTCGATCAGCGACGCCAGGCCCGACTTGACGACGTCGATCATCGGCTCGCCCGGCGCGAAGTCGGGCTCCTGCCGCAGCAGGCTGACGCGGATGCCCGGCCGGCTGTAGAGATCGCCGTAATCGGGCCGGTCGTTGCCGGCCAGGAGCTGCATCAGCGTCGTCTTGCCGGCGCCGTTGGGTCCGACCAGCCCGATGCGCTCGCCCGCCCGGACCTCGAACGCCAGGTCCTGAAACACCGGATCGCCGCTGAATTGCCGGCCGAGTCCCTTTGCCGAGATGAGGATCATGGAAGTCGGGTGGTCCCTCGAGCAGTCCATTCAAATGAAGCAAGATCCGGCGGTGCTTTACCGTGTCGTGCCCGAAGACGCCATGGCCTCGACGCGAGCTTGCAGTCGCTGCCAGAGCGGCTCCCACATGCGAAGTTGGTCTGGCTCCGACTGATCGATGTAGGATGTCCGCTCAACTTCCCAATAGTACGCCAGTCCGTCCGAATCGCCCTGAATCAGCAGGTGAGGCAGGTTGTGAATATGGTCGGCTTCGATTGCGCACCTCTTGGCATCTCCCGACCATGCCAGCGATCGAATCCTCAGAAGGCCGGTGGTCAGGATCTCTTGGAGAACATCCTTGATCTCGGTCGAATCGCTCATTGTGCTCACCGTAAAGGAAGATCGAGAACTGAATCACCGCGGGCAACGGCTGGGAAGTCTCGTACGAGGACGTCGACCGATCGACCCGCTTCTGCTGCTGCACGTACCGCGTGGTGTCCATCGATGATGACGCCGTCTTTCGAGACGACGATCGGCGTAAAACGCTGTCGGCCTGAGCGCAGCAGGTGGCGTTGAAGGTTCAAGCGGCTCAGGATGAGGTCGTCCCGACTCGGCCGTAATCGATTCGGGTTGACACCAATTTGGGTCCGCCCAGGAGCTTCGGTTATCGGGTTCTCCCACTCGTTCGACGCGTCCATCCTGGTTCGTCCCCATCATCTGAGCGTACACCAACTTCCATTCGTCGTCACCTAGCGTGCGTTACTTTCGGGGTCTCGTCCAGGTCATTGCCATATCGGCCAAGGCCATCGTCCGGATCGGACAGGGCATCGCCCTCCCGAGTCGGCTCCCCTGGTCATCCGCGAAGCTCCTCATTCATCCTCGCCCAGCGTGCGCTTCTTGCGGAGCATGTGATGATAGTGCTGGGCGAAGCGGTGCGCCTCGTCGCGGACGTATTGCAGGAGCCGCAGGGCGAACGACCGGCGGGACAGCACGACCGGGTCGGACCGGCCGGGCAGGTAGATCTCTTCTTCCTGCTTGGCCAGGGCGATGACCGTCGGCGGGACGACCTTGAGCGCGTCGAATGCCGCCATGGCCGAGGAGAGCTGTCCCTTGCCGCCATCGATCAGCCAGATATCGGGGAACGGCTCGTCGCGCTCCTGGAGACTCTTGATCCGCCGCGTCACCACCTCGCGGATCGCGGCGAAATCGTCGATGCCCGGCACGCTTTTGATCTGGTACCGGCGATAGCCGGGCTTGAACGGCAGGCCGTCGATGAAGGTGACCAGCGAGCCGACCATCGCCGTGCCGCCCAGGTGGGCGATGTCCACGCCGTCGATCGTGCGCGGGATCGAGTCGAGCCCGAGGATCTTCTTGAGCCCCTTGAGCCCGCGGCGCAGGTCGACGTAGAAGACCTCGGGCTGGGCGTGCCGGGCGAGGTTGCCTCGGAGGTTGAGGGTCTGGAGCGCCTTGATCTCGTCGCGGAGCCGCGCGGCCTTCTCGAACTGAAGATTCTTGCTGGCCGCGCACATCTCCTCCTCCATCTCCTTGAAGAGCACGTCCTTCTTGCCGTCGAGGAAGAGCTGCAAGCGGCGAATATCGGCGCGGTAGGCCTCGCGGTCGATTCGCAGGTTGCAGGGGGCCGTGCACTGGTTGATCGAGTGGAGCAGACAGGGCCGGAACCACCGCCAGCGCGGGTCGTCCTCCTGGATGTCCAGCGAGCAGGTGCGGAACTTGAAGATCTTCTCCAGGACGTTGAGGGCGCCGCGGAGGCTCTTGGCTCGCGGGAACGGGCCGTAGAGCTTGACGCCGCGGTCGAGTGGCTCGCGGGTGAAGTTGACGCGGGGGAAGTCCTCGCCGGTAGTGATCTGCAAGTAGGGGAAGGTCTTGTCGTCCTTGAGGTCGCGGTTGTACTTCGGCTGGATGTCCTTGATGAGGCGGGCTTCGATCAGCAGGGCGTCAACCTCGCTGTCGGCCGGGAGGAAGTCGATGTCGGCGACCTCGTCGATCCAGTCGCAGATGCGGCGATCTCCGGATGCTCCCTTGTGGAAATACGAGCCGGCCCGGCTGCGCAGGTTCTTCGCCTTGCCGATGTAGATCACCCGTCCCTGGGCGTCCTTCATGAGGTAGAGGCCCGGGGCCGTCGGGAACTGCCGGACCTTCTCGGCCGGCGAAATGGTTGCGGAAGAAGATTCGGCCATGCTGACTTTCGTCCCTGTCCATGCGGCGCTCGAGATCGACCGTCCTTGAACGTATTGTTCGACATGGCCGAGGGTTTGGTCAAGTGGCCAGGGGCGGTCGGCAGGCCGGCGGGAGACCGTCCCCGGATGCGGTCCGGTCGGTTAGAATGAGATGAGGCTGTCGTCGGCAAGCGGTGAACAACCCCGGGATCAATCCGCCATGAAGATCGTCGTACTGGATGGGCGTCCGATGGGCGAGGAGCGCTCGGCGTGGGCCGGGCTCGATCGGTTCGGCGACGTCGAGGTCTACGCGTACAGCACGCCCGAAGAGATCCCGACGCGGGCCGCGGGGGCGGCCGTACTGGTCGTCAACAAGTCCCCGATTAGCGCGGACGTGATCGACGGCTTGCCGGACCTGCGGTTCATCACCCTGACCGCCACGGGGTACGACTGCGTCAACATCGCGGCCGCCCGCCGGCGGGGCATCGCGGTCTCGAACGTGCCGATCTACGGCACGGATTCCGTTGCGCAATACGTCTTCGCGATGCTGCTGGAGCTCTGCCATCATGTCGCGTTGCACGACGCGGCCGTGCGGGCCGGCGAGTGGACGCGGCAGCCCGACTTCTCGATCCGGAAGACGACGCTGATCGAGCTGGCCGGCAAGACCATGGGGATCATCGGCTATGGCCGGATCGGCCGGAGAGTCGGCGAGCTGGCCCGCGCGTTCGGCATGCACGTGATCGCCCACGACGTCTATCGGTGGCTGGAGGCCGACGATCGGGCCGCGGAGTGGTGCGACCTGGACGAGCTCTTCGCCCGCGCCGACGTGATCAGCCTCCACTCTCCCCTGACGCCGCAGACCGCCGGGCTGGTCAACCACGATCGGCTGATGCGGGTCAAGCCCGGCACGATGCTGATCAACACCGCGCGGGGGCCGCTGATCGTCGAGGCGGACCTGGCCGAGGCGCTGGCCGCGGGCCGGCTGGCCGGCGCCGCCGTGGACGTGGTCTCCATCGAGCCGATTCGGCCCGATAACCCGCTGCTCAAGGCATCCAACTGCCTGATCACCCCGCACATCGCCTGGGCGACCGAACAGGCCCGCCGGCGGCTCATGGATGCGACCGTCGCCAACATCGCGGCATTCCTCGAGGGTCGGCCGGTGAACGTCGTGACTTGATGGCCGGCCCTTGGATGGCGAATCGGGAGCCGAAGACATGGACCCAGAGTCTGAAGACATCCCCGGATTGACCGACGATCCGGTGTTCCAACTCCTCCTGAGCGGCAGGGCCAAGGATCTCCACGAGGCCGAGGAGATCTACCTGGATGAGTCGATCCCGGCGGTCCTCGAACTCCTCCGGCAACCGATCCCCGACGACGAGCTGGCCGAGCACCCGCTCATGAGGCTGATGCGCGTCCACGGCAGCCGCGGCTGGGAGGACTCCTTGTTATGACCGACGAGCTTCGATTGGCTCGGATCGTAACCGACCTCGAAAGTGTGGGCCTTGCCTGCCTCGTGATGGGCGGGCATGCCGTCCGCTACTATGGCCTGCGCCGGGACACGAACGACTTCGATCTGCACCTCGCACCCGAGACCTGGGATGAACTGAGCACTCGCGTGGCCAGAACCTCGCTGTTCATGGGTAAGCATGTGGTTGAAGGACCGAGCTGGAGGCCGCACTCCTTTCGGCGGTTTCAGATCGGAAGTCTGCCCGATGAGCGCGAGGAGTGGCTCGAATTCTGGTGTGGAAATCACCTGCTCGCTCCCTTCTCCGAACTGTATGCCCGCAGGGAAGTGGGACGGTACGGAGGTCGAACCATGTCGTTCCTGTCACTTCCCGATCTGATTCGAAGCAAGGAGACGGAAAGGGAGAGGGATTGGGAAGATGTGGCGGTGCTGGAGGAATTCCTCGACGCCCGGCGACTCGCGCACCTGGAGTCCGGGAGTCCACAGGCGCCCGAGGTCGTCAGCGGTATTCGGAGTCGACGAGGATTCGAGACCGCACTGCGGAAGGGTCTCTTTGCAGACCCTCGTGTTGTAGAGCAGGCATTAGCCGCGGCTCGCCTCTCCGTCACCCAGGCATTCCTCCTTCCGTATGCCGCTGGAATGACGGCGCTCCCCGAGACCAGCCCGTCCATCGAGCCGGTGATCCTGAGGAAGCTCCGCACCGTCGTTCCCGCTTCACCGTTGCACCTCACGCTGGTCGAGATCGTCAGGCGGCAGTATCGGACCGTCGCCCAGGCCGCTGACAAGACCGACAAGGAAGCTATCCGTCGGTCACAAGGCGCGCCGTGAACGCCCGCCTTTCAATCCACCTCGTGCACCAGAGTGACCGTCTGGAACCGGCTGGGGATCTTGGTCGCGTGCGGGTCGTTGTCGTACGTGATCAGGAGCTTGACCTTCGTCCCCGAAGCGAGCGTCTCGGCCCCGAGCACGGTCATGCCCTCGGCCTTCATGGCGACCTCGAAGACCGCGATCTTCCGGGCCTGGTCGGTCGCGCCGTCGGCGACGAACCAGAGCGTGTTGCCGTGGAACGCGTTGTTGTCGTCCTCGGAGGCGGTGATGACCAGGAAGCCGCCCAGCGCGGGGACGTACTCCATCGAGGTCAACTCCGAGGTCTGCCCCTCGCGCTTCTCGGCCTCGAAGGTGAACAGCGGCTTCAGCTCCAGCTCGGCGTCGGGCGACGGCGCACCGGTGATGTCCGCCACGAAGGCGCGGACCTTGTCGGTCGGGGCGCGGAGGCCGATGACCAGCTCGCGGCAAGCCGAGCCGTCGCCCTTTTTCCCCTCGCGGATCGCCAGGCCCTCGATCTTTCGCTGGCCAACCGCCTTCGCGTCGAGCCCCGCGGACTTGAGCGCCGACTCGAGCGAGCGGGCGATGTCCCAGCGGACCACCGAGGCGTCGTCAATCGCCGGCTGATCGCTGTCCTTCAAGCGGAACCGCAAGAGCACGCTCTTGCTCGCCCGCTCCTCGTCCGTCTTGCCCACGTGCGCGCCAATGATGTAGTCGTTCCCCTCGGCATCGCGGGCCATGCCCTCCCACTTCGGGCCGCCGAGCTTCGAGGCTTCGGGGAACTTGGCCGAGGTGATCGGCTCGCCGATGATGCGGCCGGTCGCGACGTCGACCACGAACAGCGCGGGGTGCTTGTCGTGCGCCACGAGGACGCGATGGCCATCGCCGATCGGCTCGACGCCCGAGGCCTCGATGACCAGATTCACCTTTCCCGAGCTGTCCAGGAGCGGAGCGGGGAGCGTGGCGCCCTCCAGGCGGAAGTCGTCGGCCCGAGCGACGACCGGGGCCGAGGCGATCAGGCCGGCGAACACCACGAGGCGAAGCGAACGGGGCAGGCGCGAAGTCATGGTGGATGTCTCCCTGGAATCTTCGTGTGAACCGGCCTGATGGGCGTCGCAAGGGCCAGTGGCCCGCGGTGACCAGCGATCGATCGTCGGCCATCGGCGGCTATTTGAGATCGAAGGTGAACTCGGTGTGCTCGGCGTCGATATCGGCGGTGAGGCCTGAAGACGATACTCCCGCATATTTCTTGGCGAAGGCATCCCTGGGGCTCTTGATGCCCGTATTGGTCACGGCGACCCGATGATGGCCGGCGACGGCGCCATCAGCTTCCTTGTAAGTGGCAAGGACGAAGGTGCCATCGGACTGGATCTTGCCATGAGCCTCTCGCCCGAAACCGTCGGGCTCGAACGTCACCGACCCCTGTGTCAGGGGTTTGCCTTTGTAGGTGACCTTGCCCTTCACCGGGATGACGCCGGGCATCGTCCCGCTTCCGGCGAGTCCGCAGCCCCAGCAGAGGCCCGCAAGGAGGGCAGTGGCAGCGATCGACTTGATCGGCCCGTTTCGCATGATCAGCTCCGTCGGAGGCGCGGTAAAGAGGAAGACTCGTGCCCGGTGGTCAACAAGGATGAAAATGCCCCCTCGTCGTCCCCAACCCCCATGAGCGGAGCGAGCGCCCTCCGCCCCCCGCGGCGAGCGCTCCCCCGAGTCGGTTCAATACTGGTCGGCGCTGATGACCTCGCCGCCGGCGATGGTGCCGAGGGCATACCAGGTTAAGCCGTTGATGGAGTTCTTGACGTAGTGGACGCTGCCGTCCGCGAAGAGGGCATTCACGCCGCCGGGATGGTTGCTGCTGGCATCCAGCGCCATGTAGGTCGGGCCGCCGTCGTTCTCGTCGATCCAGTCCCAGTCCATCGGGACGATCGCGCCGCCGTTGGTGTAGCCGATGGCACGACTCGCCGTCTTCGGGTCGCCGTTGGGAGTGATGGCCGTGGTGAAGCCCGAGTAATACACGCCGCCGTTGGTCCAGCGGGTGTGGCCGATCGGCCCGCCGGCCTTCGCCTTACCCGT
The DNA here is from genome assembly GCA_963815795.1 of uncultured Planctomycetota bacterium. Taxonomy (GTDB): domain Bacteria; phylum Planctomycetota; class Planctomycetia; order Isosphaerales; family Isosphaeraceae; genus JAKAUH01. The sequence continues at coordinate 2,944,074 of CAWFIC010000019.1, forward strand.
GGCCGTGCCGCAATTGTTGATCTGATAAGAAAGGGCCGCGACCGACGCGGGCCCGGGCGCCGGGATGTTGGTGAAGGAATAGGGCCCGGTACTCGGGTCCGAAGGCGGCGAGCCGACGGAACCCGAGCAGCTCCGCATCTGGCCGTGGCCGATCAGCCCCTCCGACGCCATGAGCGTGTTGCTCGTCCCGTCGGTGATCATCGCGATCCGCCGCGCGTAGTTGGGGCCGAACAACGAGCGATTCATCGGGCCGACCGTGTTGGTGGCGCCCCAGTTGACCGACCAGACGTACCAGTCGCCGTCGCAGGTCCCGTAGCTGGTCGTCGCGTACCCGGTCCCGCCCAGAGTGGCGTCGTCGATGTGGCTGCCCGGATCGCTGGGGCAGTACAACAGCGGCAGCGGCAGGATGGCCACCGTCGTGTTGGAAGGGGCGCTGTACGTGAAGTCGAAATTGATCGAGTTGTAGAACCCGCCCTGCTCCATGAACGGAGCCGCTCGGGCGAAGGCACTCCACGACGACTGGAAGAACCACGTCGCGGGCGCGCCGGTCGGCGTCGGCACCAGGATCGTGGTCGGCGAGAAACTGCCATTGCTGCTCTCATAATTCATGAAAGCCAGGCCGATTTGTTTCAGGTTGTTGGTGCACTGGGCGCGTCGCGCGGCCTCGCGCGCCGACTGGACGGCGGGGAGCAACAGCGCGATCAAGACGGCGATGATGGCGATGACGACCAGCAGTTCGATCAGCGTGAAACCACGCCCGGTCGTCCGGCACGGACGGGGGGGGGACATCGTTGGACCCTCTTGGTAATCAGGGAGGCAAGTCAAGCATGCGATCGCGTGATCGCAGTGTAGATGAAGATTCTAGCCCCCAGGGCCAGAGGGGAGGGTGTATTTATCGGGAAGATTTCATGAAGACACAAGGAAGATGCGGGCGGCGACCTTCCTCACTTCACGGCGATCAGGTTGGGCTGCGTCCCGCTCCCGGCGGGGCCGCATCTCCAGCACACGCCCTGGTCGAGCGCCGCCAGGCGGATTCGCTCCCGCGGGTTGATCCGCATGATCGGCTCTACGACAAGCGCTCGCCCCGGGCGGCGCGGTGCGAGCGAGCCAGTCCAGCGGGTGCGATCAATACGCGTCGGAGCTGATGACCTCGCCACCGGCGATCGTGCCGAGGCTTCGCCAGATGTAGCCGCTCACGGAATTCTTGACGAAATGCACGCTCCCGTCGGCAAATAGCGCGTTGACACCGCCGGGGTGGTCGCTGCTGGCGTCGAGGGCCATGAAGGTCGGGCCGCCGTCGTTCTCGTCAACCGAATCCCAGTCCATGGACACGATCCGGCCGCCGTTGCTGAGCTTGGTGGCCCGGCTGGCCGTCGTCGGGTCGCCATTGGGCGTGATGGCCGTGGTGAAGCCCGAGTAGTACACGCCGCCGTCGAACGCGCGGGTGTGACCGATCGGGCCGCCGGCCTTGGCCTTGCCGGTGGCCGTGCCGCAATTGGCGATCTGGTAGGCCAGGGCCGCCAGCGAAGCGGGCCCTGGGGCCGGGATGTTCGTGAACGAATAGGTCCCGGTATTCGGGTCCGAGGCGGCGGTCGGGCTGCTCAAGCAGCTTCGCATCTGGCCGTGGCCGATCAACCCCTCGGAGGCCGCCAGCGTATTGCTCGTCCCGTCGGTGACCATGGCGATCCGCCGCGCGTAGTTGGGGCCGAACAGCGAACGATTCATCGGGCCGATCGAGTTCGACCCGCCGTTCCAGTTGACCGACCAGACGTACCAGTCACCGTCGCAGGTCCCGTAGCTCGTCGTACACTGGCCCGTCCCACCGAGCGAACCGTCGTCGATATGCGATCCCGGATCGCTCGGACAGAACAAAATCGCAACGGGTGTCATGGACACGGTCGTGTTCGTCGGATCGTCGTAGTCGAAATTCCCGTTGAAGTTGATCGCGTTATACATCCCGGTCTGCTCGGCAAACGGGAACGACCGGGCGAACGCACTCCAGGACACCGAGTAGAACCAGGTGCCCGGGCCGCCGCCAGGCAGCGGGACATCGATCGATGTCGGGGGGAAGGTTCCGTTGGAGCTCTCGTAGTTGAAGAAGGCCAGGCCCATCTGCTTGAGGTTGTTGGTGCACTGGGCGCGGCGCGCGGCTTCGCGCCGACTGCACGGCGGGGAGCAACAGCGCGATCAAGACGGCAATGATGGCGATGACGACCAGCAACTCGATCAGCGTGAAGCCGCGGCGCGGGCGGGGGGCACGAACGTCCGACATCGAGGCGACCTCATGGTGGGAGGGGATGCGGTCACATGTCCGCACCGAGGCTGTAGGGGAGGGAGAATGCGGCCATGTGTCCGCAATGGCAAAGTATTCTGCTGCGAGATCATGGGTTTCGGATGTCGTTACCGCGAAGATTTGGTGAAGAGATGGACTGGACGGTGGCGAACAGAAGCTGCAAAGGCGGGTTACCTTGATATCGAGGCCCCGGTCAGGAGCCGGGCGGGTTCGGCGTTGTTCGGGAGGCCGGTGGAGGGCCGGGCCTGACCCAGGCTTAGGCGGATGCGGACTTCCCAGCGGCCCGGCTCGTCGGCGGTGACGTGCCAATGGGGGATGATGGCCGATGACTGATAGACACCTTCGATACCACCTTCACTGCGGCTCACGGTGCGGATCGGGAAGCACCAGACCCCGGCGGCCTGCGACCAGCCCAGGGCGACGGAGAGATCCAGCCATTCGTCGGTCAGAGTCAGTCCGGAGGCGTGCGCCAGGTCAAGCCGGGCATCAAGCAGGCCCAGCCGCTCGCCCGAGGGCTCGCTGTAATAGCGATCGGGCGCATGGCCAGCCATGGCCGCGAGGTTGATCTCGACGGCGAAATGCAAACACTCGTCCCGCGGCAGGTCTTCCAGAAGGTAGGAAACAGCCAGGTCGGGCGATCCGGCGCAGACCTCGATTGTCTTGCGGATGCGGATCGTGTGCCGGCCGGCACGGCCGGGCCGCTCGAGGACCGCCGCGACCCGACGCCCCTCGCGCTGAACCCGAGCCAGGTAGGCACCGCAAACGAAGTCGCCGCATTCGACTTCGCGGCCGGCGATCAGGTCCTCGAGGGTGACGTCAACCGGATAAAAGTGATCCACCAGCGCCTTGCGAGGATGACTGTCGTATACCAGCAGGTCCTCGAGCCCCTTTTGCTTCAACGCGATCGAACCGGAGCCGTCGGCGGCCGATTCGCCCGGGCTGGCCGCCTCCGCGCCGTTGGCCAGCCGGGCCGCCGCCTCGCGGATCGCCTCGTGATACGGCTCGGGACGACGGTCGAGCGTCGCCAGCAGGTTCGTCGCGCAACGCCGGACGTCCAGCTCATAGAGTTGGCCCCCCTGCGCCGGACGGATGAGGGCGATCTGATGTTCGTTCTCCAGGCGGATCTCCTGGCGGGCGTCGAGGTTGAAGTCGCCGACCTCGAGCGAGACTCGCGGTCCTTCCCGGCCCTCGGCTTCGTCGAGCGCGTTGTCCGCGGCGATCAGGCCGCGATAGATCGCGTTCCTCAGATGCGGGAGATAAAGCCCGCCGAACGAGCCGTGCCAGTAGGGGCAATTGCACTGGCCGCGATACAACTCCCGCCGCGCCACGTCGAGGTAATCGGGGTCGGCCGAGCCGCCGGCCTCGAGTGCGGCCAGCCGTCGCGACACCGCGAGCATCCGCGCCACATCTCGTCACATTCGGCGTATTTCGCCCTGAAGTTGCGCCAGAAGCCGCCGGGGCGGAAGAACCGAGCGGCCTCGCCGCCGTCCTCGATCGCCTCGACCCGCCGCGACGCCCGCTTGTACGCCGCCGCCGCGTCGGGCGTCAGGGCCCACTCGGTCATCTCGCGATACGAGCCGTCCGGCAGGTAGACCTTCCCCTCGGGTAGCGTCGCGTCGACCGCCCGCGAAAGTGTCGTCGTCTCCAGCCAGTCGCGGTTGCCCAGCAGCATTTCGCAAAAATGCTTGAGCCAACCCTTCCGGTAAACATGCTCGTAGGTCTCGGGCCAGGAGCCGAACTTCTCGCCGTCGTCAGCGAATACGACGGTCGCGCCGGGCCGGCACGGCCAGCCGGCGCAGGAATTCGTAGGTCTCGTGCGGCTCGCGGAAGGGGATGTTGTAGCGCAGCGCCTCGGACCCCGGGAAGACCTTGAGCAGGCGGCCGTCGTCCTCGGTCAGGTAGTAGCCGAGCACCTCGTCCGCCGGACAGCCGGCGCGGAGGAAGTGGGCATCGTCCAGGATCGTGTACTCGATGCCCGCCTCCGCGATCGACGAGACGAGCTGCTGCTCCCAGACCCGTTCGGCGATCCACATCCCGCGCACCCGCGCGCCGAGCGTCTCCTCGAGGTACCGCGAGTAGCCCCGGATCTGCCCCACGCGGTCCCGGTGCGGGATCATCGGCAGGATCGGCTCGTAGAAGCCGCCACCCATGACTTCCACCCGACCGGCCTCGACCATCCGCCGCACTCGCGCGACATACTCCGGCCGCCGTTCCACCAGCCACTCCAACAGCGGTCCGGACGTGTGCAGGACGAACGGGATCTCGGGGTAGCCCTCCAGCACGTCCAAAAACGGCAGGTAGGCCATCCGGTACGCCTCTTCGAAGACGCCGTCGAAATTGCCCACCGGTTGGTGATTGTGCAACGCCAGGATCAACCGGACCTGCGTCATCCCTGGGTGTCCTCACTCGGTGCGACCTCGAAGTGCGTCGATCAACCACGAGCTGCACGAAGAATCGCGAGAATCAAATACGAAGGAAGGAACCACGAATAACCCGAATCTACACGAATAAATACGGCAAGACGAGACCGGACCACGGAGGCCATACCGGGTCCGCGGCGAGAGTGCATGGGGGGAATAGGCAGGGGGATGATCTTTCTTTGCATTATTCGTGTAGATTCGTGTTATTCGTGGTTCCTTCTTCTCTCCGGAACATCTTCACCGGCTCCGCGCGGTCGCGTGGAGGGCAACCGTGGACAATCGCCCGGATTCGTGGTCGTCGCCGGCGCCGGCGGCCGTGACTTCGACGTCGCGGAGGAACCCGGCCGCATTCTCGGGGGACACGGGGTTGATGTAGAAGCCCGAGCCCCACTCGAAGCCGGCGACCCTGGTCAACCGGGGGATGATCTCGATGTGCCAATGGTAATGCGGCAGCTCGCTGTGGTCAAACGGCGCGGTGTGGACGATGTAGTTGTACGCCGGGTTGTCGAGCGCAAGCTCCAGCTTGTTCAGGACTTGGTGCAGGACGTGGCCGAGGTCGTCGACGGCCGGCTTGGGGATGTTCTCGAAGTGGCTGGAGTGGGTCTTGGGCACGATCCAGGTCTCGAACGGGAACCGGCTGGCGAATGGGCAGAATGCGGTGAAATGGTGCGAGTCCAGGACGATCCGGTTCTCGCCGGCGAGCTCCTGCTGGATCATGTCGCAGTAGATGCAGCGGCCGCGGTAGTGGAAGAACTCCAGCGAGCCGGTCATCTCCTCCCAGACGGAGATCGGCACGATCGGCGTGACGATGAGCTGGCTGTGGGTGTGCTCGAGGCTCGCCCCTCCGGCGGCACCGACGTTCTTGAAGAGCATGCCGTGGATCAGGCGGACGTCCTTCTTGAGGTCGACCAGGCGATCGCGGTAGGCCCACAAGACCTCGCGGATATTCTCCTCCGGGAGGGCCGTGATGCTCTTGTGGTGCTCGGGACTTTCGATGATGACCTCGTGGGCGCCGATGCCGGCCATCATGTCGTAGATGCCGTCGCCGCGCTTGTTGAGGCTGCCCTCGACCTTGAGCGCGGGGAACCGGTTCGGGACGACGCGGATCCGCCAGCCGGGGCCGTTGGGCGCGAGCCGAAGCCGCGGTAGGCGAGGATCTCCGGCGGCGTCCGGTCCTCGTGCCCCTCGCAGAACGGGCAGGTCGCGGACGACTCGGGCGGCGGGCTCTCGATCCGGAAATCGTGGGGCCGCTTGGCCCGCTCGTGCGCGATGATCACCCAGCGGCCGACGATCGGGTCTTTCCTCAGATCGGGCATGATTCGTCTCCTCCGATAGCGGCCCTGATCATCGAATGCCTCGAAGGGCGGTCCTGTAGGGTGCTCTGCGAGCACCGAGGCGCCTGCCCGGGCCAGCCCCCGGTGCTCATAGAGCACCCGACATGGGTCCAGGCGCCGGGTTCACACTTGCCAGAGAATTCGCTCAAAATCGTGAGAGGGGGTGACCAGCTCGAGGACGCCCTCGCGCGGCGCCCGGTCGAGGCTGGAATCCCCCTGGAACAGCTCGACGTAGAAGCGGATCGGGTCGCCCGGGGCGCGGTCGATCCGGGCGAACGGGACGGCCAGCTCGAGCACCGAGCCGGTGGCGACCTGGACGGTGTCCCCGTTGATCGAGGGGCAGCCGAGGCGATTGAGATAGGCGACCGGCCGCGGGGCGGCGGGCTCGATCACCAGCACCTCGGACTCGGCCGGATCGATGAAGCCGATGCGGAGCCGGTCGGCCTCGGCGAGTCGCTCTCGCGCCGGGCCGCCCTCGGTGTCGACTCGGATCAGCAGGCGCTCAGCGTCGAAGCCGAACCAGACGGCACGGAGCAGGCCGCGCGCGACCAGGGTCATGGTCCCGCGGTCGTTGCCGCACGCATAGCGCACCGCGTCGATCCACTCGAAGTACGAGGCCCGGCCGTCGAGCTTGACGTGCAGGAAGCTCACCGGCTGGTCGTGCAGCGGAGGGCGCACGACTCCCCGCGCGATCGGCGTGAAGAGCGACCCCGGCGGGTCGCTGCCCAGGAGCGTGTACACGTTCCGCAGGTGCTTTCGGAACAGGTGGTCGAACAGCGCGTCCTGGGCGCTCGAATGGTCGTCGCCGAACCACCAGAACCAGTCGGAGCCTTCGGCGATGTAGATCTCCTCCCAGGCCCGCTCGAGGGCCGTCGCGTCGTGCCGGCCGAAGCGTCCCTCGTTGACGAGGAACTCCCTTGCCAGGTGCAGCGCAGTCCCAGGCGCGATTGTCCTCGGGGTGGCCGATCCAGATGGCGAAATTGTGGCTGATCCAGCTCCCGGCGAAGAGGCGGGGCAACGTGTCCGACTCGTGCGGCGGATGCTCGGCCAGGAACTCGTCAACCCGGACCGCGCGGATCCGCGAGTCGCGCACCGCCCCGTGGTACAGCGAGCGGAGGAACGAGACGCCGCCGTCGGGGTAGTACTCCCAGCAGTTCTCGCCGTCGAGGATCACCGGGACAATCGTGGCCGGGTCGTGGCGGCAAGCTTCGCCGATCGCGTGGACCTTGCCGAGGAAATCACCAGCCGCGACCGGACCGGGGCTGCGCTGATAGTGGAACCCGACCTGGTCGGACATCGAGTGATCCCGGAAGATGACCCCCAGTTCGGAGCTGCCCTCGCGCAGCCGCCACGGCCGATACAGTCGATCCGGATTGCGCACGTGGCCCCGGCTGTCGCGCCCGACCAGGCCATGCGTCGAGCAGGCGAGGATCTCCTCATCGGTGGCGATCCAGCGGATGCCCTGCTCGGCCAGCAGGGGGATCAGGGCCTGGCAGACCGAGCCTTCGCTGGGCCACATCCCATGCGGACGTCGGCCGAAACGCTCGAGATGGCTGGCGACGGCGCGGCGGACCTGCTCGGCCGCGTCCTCGGGATAACCTCCCCGATAGGCCGGCAGCGAGACGTCGGGCATCGCCTCCCGCGCGAGTCCCTTGTCCAGGAGCAAGGGCAAGATGGGATGATAGTACGGCGTCGTCGTCAGCTCGACCTGGCCGCGCTCGGCCAGTTCGCGATGGAGGGGGATGACCCGGGCCAGCAGCGCTCGCTGCTTGCCCAGGAACCACGCCTTTTCCTCTTCGGTGTAGTGTCGCCCCTTGGCGCGGAACTCGGCCAGCTCGGCGTCCTTGTCGAAGATGATCGGATGCACCCACGCCAGGTTCGACCAGACCTGCAGGTCGCGCAGGTCGCGCTGGCGGAATCGGCCCAGGGCCTGGCGCGCCCGCTGTTCCACCACGATCGCAACAGGTACAGCTCGTGGTAGCGCGGATGCGGCCGGATCATCGTGTCGGGGAAGGCCATGAAGAACGAGTCGAGGATCGCGCAGGCCTCGTCCTGCGACAGGCCATCGGCTGGTCGGCGCGAGAGGGCCAGGTGCGTGTCGGTGGCCCCGTTCACGTAGGCTTCGAGCTGGGTCAAGAGGCTGGGGACCAAGTTGATCGTGCAGCGGAACTCGGGCACTTCCTCGAGATGGAGGGCCATCCCCAGATAGTCCTTGGTCGCGTGCAGCCTGACCCACGGCATCGGGTTCTCGCCGCCGACGTCGTCGGGGTAATACGGCTGATGCTGGTGCCACACGAGCGCCAGGGAAATGGGTGCCATCGTTCTCCCTTCGGTGCGGAGGTGAGAGCGGCTGATTCGCGGGGCGCACGATCGGGCTCGGCCGGATCGCCGTGGCGCGCGTTGTCGATGCCCCTGAGAAGGATAGGTCGTCTCCCGAGATATGCTCGGAACATCCGACGGCCAACTTAAGGAACACTTCTCGCGGAACTCCGCGCGACCACGCTCGAGACGGCCGGTTCGGCCCCTCCGCTCGCAGTTCGCCATCTGGCCTCGCCTCTCTCACCGTTGCGACCGGAGGGCGGCCGCGGGCCGGGATGGAACGACTCTCACGGTCGAGGTGTCCAGGACCGGCGTTGCGGTGCCGCCGCCTGAGGGGAGGCTCAAGAAGAGGAGATGGACCACCACGGAGATCGCAGAGCCCGCGGAGACGAAGAACAGTCGGAAGAAGGGATGACCCGGCCATCGAGATCGGTCACGCAGGTTGCGGGCTGATTGCCGGTTTTGATAACCGGTGCGATTCGCGGCGCTACGAGACGGAGAGAAGACAAACGATCATGGATGCAGCCCGGTCGGGGCACGCCGGACCGCTACCCGCCGGGTTGCTCCGCCCAGGCGCGATGCCGTTTCCGGTCCTCGGAGTTCTTGGCGAGCAGGAACAAGACGGTGATGAAGCTGAACAGCACCCCCAGGATGAACCAGAGCCAGGCGTTACGTCCGGTGTTCTGCGCCCACAGGGCACAGAAGACGCCGTAAAGGAACACGACGAACCCGGCGCTGGCCTTGTCCTGGAGGGATGACTCTTCTCGTGCGACCCGGTTCTCGAGAGCCTGGATCCGGGCGTCGATGAGAGCCTGGATTCGGGCGTCGATCGGATCCTCGGCGGTCACGCGGGCCGGTACGGATACCAACGCCAGTGTGGCCAGCAGACAGATAAAGACGCGTCTCATCGTTCTCCTCCCGCCACAGGACCGGCACTTCGTCGTTCAGATCGCCTCGACGGACACGACGGATTCCGCGCAGAATCGCGCCGACACGTTCAATATCCGGAGCCCTGTGGCGCCGTGCAAGCCTCCATCGGAGCGAACGCCGACCGATCAGGGCGATCCGACGTCGGAGGATCGATCCGGAGGTGGCGTCCTAATGGCCGCGAGACCTTGTCAGATCCGGCCGGCTGGCCGCATGATGGGACGCCGATCGGAAGTCTTCACCCTGGACCCGGATCGTCCCGACGATGACTGTGCCCCAACCGACCGACGGCATCCGGCTCTCTCGCTTGTGGACGGGCGAGGAGCCGGGGTCGGACGAGGCGCGGGTCAAACGGTGGGTCGGCGCTTTCGTGGCACTGGGTGTCGCGCTGAGGCTGCTGCGGCTCGCGCTCGACTATCCGCTCTGGCGGGACGAGGCGTACCTGGCGTGCAACGTGCTGGACCGCGACTACGCGGGCCTCACCAGGCCGCTGGATTACCAGCAGGTCTGCCCCGTGCTCTTCCTCTGGGCGGAGAAGGCGGTCATCGGGGCATTGGGGTTCAGCGAGTGGTCGCTACGCCTCGTGCCGACAGCCGCGGCGGTTGCGGGAATGTTCGTCTTCCGCCACGTCGCGGGGCGGCTGCTCCGGGGCGTGGCGTGGGTGATGGCCGTCGCGATCCTGGCGGTTGGATACACGCCGGTCCGTCATGGTGGCGAAGTCAAGCCGTATGCGACCGACTTCCTCGTGGCTCTGGCGATGATCGGACTGGCCGTGGAGTGGGTTCGGAACCCTGGCCGCATGCGATTCCTCTGGGCACTGGCCGCGCTCGGGCCGCTGGCGGTCGCGGTCTCGAATCCGTCGATCTTCGTGGCGGCGGGCATCGGCGTCGCGCTCGCGGGCCCCGTGCTGAGCACGCGATCGCGCCGGGCGATCATCCCGTTCATTGCTTTCGGCGCGGCGACGGGCGGGACGTTCCTGGTCCTGCTCCGCTGGATCAACGCACCGCAGAGCGCGAGCGTCATGCCCTGGATGCGGGTCTACTGGGCGGGCGCCTTCCCACCGCGGTCGCCGCTCGGCCTGATCGTCTGGCTGGCACGGGCGCACACCAGCCAGATGTTCGCTTATCCCGCCGGGGGGGACGTCGGGGCGAGCACGATGACCACGGCGCTGGTCGTGACGGCGGTCGTGGCCTATCTGCGGCGGGGGTCGAAGACGATCCTCGCTCTGTTGCTGGCCCCGTTCGCGATGGGCCTGGCCGCGGCATTTTTGGGGCGCTATCCCTACGGCGGCAGCGCCGGACGATGCAGTACGTCGCCCCATCGATCATCCTGATGGCGGGCCTCGGCGCGGCGGTGCTGCTGGCGCGGCTGCCCCGGCCGCGGTGGCGCGAACGGGCACCGGTCTGGCTCTTCGCCGGGCTCGGGGCGATCGGGCTCGGGATGATGGCCTGGGACGCGACGTACCCGTACCTGACCCAGCTCGACCGGGACGGCCGCGACTTCGCCCGCCGGTTCTGGGCCGAGGAGTCGTCAGGGGCCGAACTGGTCTGCGCCGGACGGATCTGCACCTGCCCCTCGACCCGCTGGTCTGGCAAGGGGACCGCGCGGTGGTGTACCTGTGCCACCAGGCCATGTATTCGCCCCGCCACCGCGAGAAGGCCCCTCCGCGGCTCGACCGGGTCAGCACCGCGCACCCGCTCCGCGTCGTGGTCTTCGGCGAGACCCGGGGCGATGCCACGGCCGTCGCTCGCTGGATGCGAGAGAATGCAGGTCGATTCATCCTCCGGTCGCGACGCGAACGCGTCCTGAACAAGGGGTTGCGGCGGGGCAAGGCGTTAGCAGAGGACCGATACGTGGTCTACGAACTCGTCCCCTCCGAGTCGAGCTCCCATTCGGAGGTTGTCAGCCAACCGTTCCGTCTGGTAGGGTCGGTACCCGAATTCGTTCCTCATCGAACGAGGACGGCCTTGCGGATCGCTACAAGGAGGGACGCCGATGCCGCTGCGCTGGGGACCGGGTCCGGTCTTCGTCCACGAGTCGATCGCCGCGACGAGGCGGTGGCAGGTCTACGCTTTGCGATCGCTCTTCGTCCTGGGCCTGCTGGCCGCCCTCGGCTCGGAGTGGCTCTTGATGAGCCTGGAGGACGGCAAGCCCGTCACCTCGGTCCGGGTCAAGGACCTCGCCGAGCTCGGCGAATGGTTCTACTACGCCATCGCGACCATCCAGCTTCTCCTGGTCCTCATCGTCGCGCCGGCCGCGACCGCCGGGGCGATCTGCCTCGACCGCGCCCGGGGCAACCTGGTCCACATGCTCGTCACCGACCTGGGCGACGCCGAGATCGTGCTGGGGAAGCTGGCAGCTCGGCTCGTACCGGTCCTGGCGCTAGTGACCGCCGCGGTGCCGGTCCTGGCGCTGGCCGGCCTGCTCGGCGGGATCATCATCGAGGCCATCCTCGCCCTGACGCTGATTACGATGGCCGTCGCCGTCCTCGGCTGTTCGCTCGCGCTGGCGATCTCGGTCCGGGCGACGAAGACCCACGAGGTCCTGATGGCCGTCTACGGAATCGAGGCCGTCTGGGTCCTGGGCCCGGTGGTTTGGCAGCTCCTGGCCTCGAGCCGGGTCTTGCCCCGCATCCCGGACTGGTTCGTGGGCATCAACCCGTTCGTGCTGGTCTGGGCGCCGTACGCGTGGCCGAAGTACTCGAGCGTCGCGTGGCTCGCCGGAGTCCTGGGCGGGGTGACGGCCATGTCCGTCGGGCTGACGATCTATGCGGTGCTTCGGCTGCGCGCGGAGTTGACCAAGGGCACCGGCTCGCGCGTCGCGCGGTTGTCGTCGTGGCTGGGGACGGTTCGCGCACGGCTGTCGTCGTGGCGGCCGGGCCCGTCATTGGACAAGGACCCGGTCCTCTGGCGCGAATGGCGCCGGGGTCGCCCGTCGCGGCTGGCCCGGGTGGTCTGGGGGACCTTCATCGCACTGTCGATCGCCGGCACAGCCGGCGGCATCGACACGCTCCTGGACAATCTCTGCGGCGGCAGTCAGTTCCTCGCGTTCGTCAACGGCATCCAGGCCACACTGGGCCTGCTGCTGGTCAGCCTCGCCGCGCCCACCGTCCTCGCCGAGGAGCGGGTACGCGGTAGCCTCGACGTGCTGCTGACGACCCCGCTGTCAACCGACCGGATCGCCCTGGCCAAGTGGCGCGGGGCGTTCCGGGTCGTGCCCGCGCTGGCGCTGCTCCCGGCGATCGGCTCGGTCTTGGTCGCGTTCCTGACACCTGACGTATTGCCGGGCATCCGACGATTCGGCCAGCCGCCGGCCCCGCTCGAGATCGTCGACCGCATCATGTATGTGTGCCTCCCGGTGGGGTTGCTGCTCGCGCAGGGTGCGGCGGTCACCAGCGTCGGCCTGGCCCTGGCCACCTGGTCCCGACGCGTCGGCCGCGCCGTGGCCCTCAGCGTCACCTGCTACACCTTCCTCGCAATCATCGGTCCGATCCTCATCGAGACGATCCCGGTGGTCCTGGTCGAGATGGGGTGGTTCAAATCGACCGACCGGGTCACGATGGAATTCCTCGCCATGGTCGTCGGCACCACCTGCCCGCTGGGCGGCCAGCTCGTCACCTTTCAGACGATGTTCTGGCCGGCCTCGCAAAGCCGGTGGGCGTTCTACATCGCCCAGGTCATCGTGCTGCTGGCGACACTGGCCTTTGCGCTGGTCGTGCTCGCCCTGACGATCGCGACGTTCGATCGCTGCATCGGACGCGTCCCGGAGCGTCCTCGCCGCGCGCCGCGGCCGCCTCGTCGCGTCGCTGGACGCCGCGGGCCGCATCTCCAGGCCGGCACCGCGAGGCCGGCCGGCGTCGCCGAACCGGCGCTCGGTGCGAGTCCTTGACCCGGCCAGGGCGGTCGAGGGCAGTGTCTCTCATTCAGCAGGACTGAGCGAAGGGAAGCGGGTCCCCGGCGGGAAGTCGAGGCCGAATGTCGAGGAGAGGACGCTCAGCAGCTCCTCATCGTCCGCGACGTCTCGGCGCGTGGTCTCGCCGCCGCGCTCGATGCACAGCTCCCGGCCGCGGAGCACATACCGCGCCTCGGGTGTCGGCCGCTGCGCGATCGGGCCCCGGCGAAAGTGTGAAGTGGGGTAGGTCGAGGTGTAGTAGTTGCCCATCAAGAAATCGGCCGGGAAATGCGGCTCGAGCGTGAAGGCGTACAGGTCGAACCAGCCCTCCGGCCGGAGTGACTGGAGCACCAGCCCGTCGCCCTCCTCGATGACGCGATACGTCCAGTGGAACTGCCTCGACTCGAGGCCCGGTTGGAAGGGGAGGGACACTAGCAGGCCGTCGCCACCGAAGCCGACGTCGGCCAGGCGGGGGCCGTCATCCAGGTCAACCTTCAGGAGCATGTGGGTCCGGGGCGAGACGCGTGTGCTGCCGTATCGGACGCGAGCCGCCAGGGTGGTCACCCGGAAGCCGATGCACTCGAGCGCGGCGGCGAAGAGCATGTTCTGCTCGAAGCAGTAGCCCCCGCGCAGCCCGCGGACCAGCTTGGCCTGGAGGCTCGCCAGGTCGAGCCGGATCGGCCGGCCGAGCAGGATGTCGAGGTTCTCGAACGGGATCGAGGTGGCGTGGGCCTGATGGATGCGGTCGAGCACATCGGCCGTCGGGGCGAGCGGGCCCGAATCGCCGATCCGCTCGAGGTAGGCCCCGAGGTCGAAGGGCGTGAATTCACCAGTCGCCACGACCGATCCCTCCGTAATCGATGGATGCCGCCAGCGAGAGGCGCCGAACGGTTGGATGGCCTACGTGACTCGGCCTCGAGACGGGGCCAAGGCCTTGACCCCCCCGTTCCCCCCCTTCGTAAGGGGGAGATTTTTGGGGAGGCCCGCCCCTCTGAATCCCCCCCTTACGAAGGGGGGGTCAAGGGGGGGTTCTCTCGCGTCGATGCAACGCAAACGTTAAGCACTCTAGTAGTACAGCGCAATGAACTATCCAGTATCCCGCAACCTTCGATTTCGGGCCTTGGCGTGGCAGGCACTGGCGATGCGGTTCCGCCGCTGGCGCCATTCGAGAGCTTGATCGCCCGCCGCTCGGGCTGCTTGGGCGTGGGTGGGGCGAAAATGACTTGCAACAGTCTTCGGGCATCGGGCAACGTCATGCCGGTCGCGTTTTTTTTTCCAGCCGCCGCTTTTGCAGCACCAAGAACCAAAGCGCCAACATGACCAAGGTCATGTGGTGGTGGAAGCCGCGCCAACCACGAACCTCGTAGTCATCCAGCCCCACTTCCTGCTTGCCCCGCAGAAAACAGTCCTCAACGGGCCAGCGGTTGTGCCCCGCTTGCGCCAGCTCCAACAGCGGGCAATCCGGCCTCGCGTTGCTCAGGTAGTACTTGACGTAGGATGCTTGATCACAGCTACGCTCGATCACCAGCCACAGCTCCGGCCCCGGCAGATCGTCCCGCTCGACCACCAAGCGGATCGCGGCGAAGTGCGCCACTTGTGTCCCTTTGGTTCCCTCGCGAAAACGCAGCCGCTTCCAGGCGCCGGCCGGCAACGCGGCCGCGATCTCCTCGACCGTTTGCGGGTTCGGTTGGCCCGGTGCGACCCGCGGTTTGCTCCTGGGTCGGCCCCGGCCCCGCCCTTGCGGCTCGTCCACCTTGGGCCGGCGCAACCAGCCGCGGCACGTCTTGGGGACCTCGCCGATAGAGCGTTCGCCCAGTTCCTCCAAACCACTGAGGAACTCGGGGTCCTTGCCATAGCCCTCGTCGAACGTCACCCAGCCATGGCGGATCCTCGGTCCGACAGTACGGATCAGCTCCAAGGCCAACTCCGGCTTGGTGCGAAAGACGACGTCCTCGGGCACGCCGGCTTCTTGTCGGCGCGCGGCATCCGTGGCCCATTCGTCTTGCGGCAGATACAACCGTTCGTCCAACAGCGTGTGACCTGCGGCACTGGCGTAGGCCAGGTAAACGGCCATCTGGCAGTTGTCGATCTTGCCGGTTGCCCCACAGTACTGCCGGGCCACGCCCACGCTCTTGTCGCCACACTTGGGGATGCCCGACTCATCCACGATCAGCGTCCCCGCTTCGCTGCCCAGTTCCTGGTCCACCCAGCCGACCAGTTCCTCACGGAGCGGTTCGTCAGCCCAGGCCGACTGTCCCAGGAAAACTTGAGTCATCCGGACTTGCGAAGGATCGCCGTGGACCTTCAGGGCGATCGATTCCGCCGTCTTGGTGCTTTCCGCATCCAAGAGCAAACCGCGGAGATACGCCTTGGCCCGTTCTTTGCGGCTCTCCGTTCGCTGGTCATCCACCAGCAGCGGGGTGAACCGGTCCGCGAATTCCTCGAAAAGGGGCAACGCCTGCCGCAGGTCTTTGGGGGTCATCGAGGGCCTCCATGCTGGCCAGTCACCGATCGCATCGGGCTTCGAGGTCCGACCAGCCTACCCAAACCGCTCCTGCGGGAAAAGATCAAGTTTCTTGCGCTGTACTACTAGGTCGAGGCCCGAACCGTCCAGCGGTCGGGTTCATGACCGCGCAATCCGTCCAACTTCCGTCGAACCGCGATCGTGAAGGGGTGGCCCGCGGCGAGGGTCTGTCGGCCAAGCGCCTCCGCCGCTTCGAACAGGATCCCGGCGCCGTCGGCATCGCCGCAAACCAGGAGGGCCTCGGCCGAATCGGCCAGACAGCTCAGATGACGGGGATCCCGCTCACCGAATCTCTCGCGGAAAGCCGCGTTCTTGCGGTCGAAGGTCGCTCGCGCCGGCCCAGTCTCCCTGTTCCGCCTGCAACTGACCCACCACCGTGATCCAGGTCGAGTGATCGGGGCTGAGCTCGCCCGCGATCGTGCGGGTCAGCTCGATCATCCGACGCGATCGGGTCTCGGCGTCTTTCTTTCGCCCCGCGGAGATCAGTTGCAAGACCTCCGCCCTGAGTCGCTCGGCCTCGGCCTTCAGCGCGTCCAGATCGACGGGTGGTGCGGATACCGATTCGGGCCGGTGGCGGATTTCGCGATCGGCGACGGGTCCGGTCGCGATGCCGGGATCGACCGGCGGCGCGGCCGTCTCCGGTTTGGGCTGGGGAGGTCGATCTCCGCGGAGATCCATCAGTTGCGGCAGGAACTCGCGGAGGTCGATGAGTTCCAGCGCGACATCCACCTCGGGGCCGGAGCCCGGGCGCTCCGCCAACCCCGCCGCGACGTCGTCGATGGCGACGCGCTCGGACGCCAGGAGCGATCTGAGGTGCCTCTCTTCCGCTTCGACGGCGGCCAGCTCTTTCATCTGAGAATGCAGCGTGCCCAACTCCTCGCGAAGCGTCTCGAGCTCCTGTTCGCGGACCCGCAGGGTCCGGGCGAAGTCGTCCTCGACGGCCCTTCGCGCGGTCACGGCCTCCGCCACCTGGCCCTCCAATTCGCCGAGGCGGACCCGGAGCCGCTCCGCTTCTCGCGGATGGATCAACGTCTCGGCCGAGTTCGCCTCGATCTCGGCCAGGGCTTGATAGAATCCGTCCGGGAGCGCCGAGGAATGATCCAGAAGGTCCTCGAACTCGCGCGTGGCCCTCGCCGCGGCGGCGCGGGCCGCCTGGCAGTCGGCTTGCAGCCGTGCGACTTCGTCGCGGGCCGCCCGCAGCTCGTCCTCGACACGTCCCGCCGAAGCGGCGCGATCCCGCAGCGTGGCCGCCTCGGACGCCAGCCGTTCGAGTTCGGATCGAGCCTGCTCCAGCTCGTTGCGCAGCTCCTCTTGTCGCCTCGACGTCTGGTCGGCCCGCTCCTCGAGGGCCTGGCGTTCCATGCCGATCCTCTGGGCCTCGGAGGCCCCGATCCTCAGCGAGTTCGACTTCGGCGCGGAGCCGGTCGAGCTGCGACCGCGCTTCCTCCAGCTCCGCCTGCGACACCACCTCGTTTCGGACACCCTCCACCGCTCGGGCGGTGCTGCCGTCAGAGAGATGATCTCCATTCGCCAAGGGTGCCACGGCCGGCTCTCCCCACGCCATCGCGACGGAGGCGACCATGCGCTCCAGTTCGTCGTCGCGGTCCGGCCCGGCCCGATCGCCGCGGTCATGGTCGATACCGGCCACGTGGGGACCGCCGTTCCCGAGCGCGTCAGCCGTCTCGCCTCGCTCCGCGGTTGACGGCGTGGTAGCCCGCTGAACCGGCCGGCCCCCATCGCTGTTCCCCGCCATGACCTCGTGCACCGCGTCGCAGCGGTTGCAGCGGATCACTCGTCCGAGGTCCTCTGTCCGAAAGGTCTCGTTGACGCCGCATTCGGGGCAGGCGACCAACACCGTCCGCGGGACCGAGAACTGTTGACCGCAGTGTTTACACTGGACCCGTAGACCGATGTATTCCGCCCGGACCTTGACGGTCTGGTGGCACTCGGGGCAGGGGATCGGGAATCGACTGAGCATGGAGCACCTGCGGGATACGGCGGCGTCGCCAGGTCCAACTCACACGGTACCCGGCAGCCAGGCGGCACGATCCCAGCGCTGAGTTCCAGCGCGGTAGCGGACAGACACCGATCCCACAACAAAGCCCCGCAGTTTCTTTATGTCTTGTTCGGATGCAATGGTGATATCGGTGTATTTCTTAACCGATAGTATCTTGACTGGCAGATCTTACCGGTCTAGGATGGCCCTTTCAAGTTCTCAGCGATCGGATCGATGCGACCGGCGAGATGGCGGCCGTGGGGCGACGTTCGGGGTCGACCTTGATGGTCGGCTCGCTCCCCCTGTCGCTTCGGAATCGCCGGGCCGGTGCCCGACCAGTGCCAAGACCCGCCGATGGCCCGGACGCGTTGATTCACCGGGTGCGCTCGGACGATCCGGTCCGAGGGATCAGACCAACTCTAGCGGAGGCTCCGAAGATGGCGGCGCCGCCGGTGACTGTCGAGGCGTTCTACGAACTGGTCCGGCGGAGCCAGATCATGACGCCGACACGGCTGGACGCGTACGTTTCCCTCCGCCGCCCGACCGACAGCGGGATCGCGGACGCGCGGGCCGCCGCGCGGGCCGCGATCCTCGACGGGCTATTGACGAAGTATCAGGCCGAGGAATTGCTGGTGGGCCGGTGGCGTAACTTCGTCGTCGCCGGGAAATACCTGATCCTCGAACGCATCGGCCACGGCGGGTCGTCGGCGATCTTCCTCGCCAACCACCTGGCCATCCAGCGACCCGTGGCGCTCAAGGTCCTGCCGACGAACCAGGCCGCGAACCCGGAGACCCTGGCCCGCTTCTACCGCGAGGCCCGGGCCGCGGCGATGCTGGACCACCCGAATATCGCCGACGTCTACGACATCCACCGCACCGACAACATGCATTTCCTCGTGATGGAGTTCGTGCACGGGCCGGACCTCGAGGGACTCGTCCGGAAGGTCGGTCCGCTGTCGCCGGGGCGAGCCGCCGCTTACATCAGTCAGGCGGCGGCGGGGCTGCAACACGCCCACGAGGCCGGGTTGGTCCACCGCGACATCAAGCCGGGCAACCTCCTCGTCGACCGCGCGGGGACGGTGAAGATCCTCGACCTCGGCCTGGTGCGCATCTTCCAGTGCGACGACGGGTTGACCCGGGGAGAGAATTTCCGCTACGTGCTCGGCACCCTCGATTATCAGGCCCCCGAGCAGGCCGTTGACAGCCACAACGTGGATATCCGGGCCGACATCTACAGTCTGGGCGGGACGCTCTACTGCCTCCTGACGGGTCAACCGGTCTTCCCCGAGGGGAGCATCGCCGAGAAGCTGGCGTGGCACCAGCGGCGCCAGCCTCGACCGATCGGGGACTTTCGCCCCGACGTACCGGCCGGGCTGGCGGCCGTCGTCGATCGCATGCTGGCCAAATCGCCGTCGGATCGTTTTCAGGAGCCTGCCGAGGTCGTCACTGCGCTGGCGGGATGGGCCGCCGAACCGGTCGAGCCGCCGAGCGAGGCCGAACTCCCGAAGCTGAGTAAGGCGTCGCGTACGTTACTGGACGCCAGGCCGAAGCCGTCACCCCGGTCGGCCAGTTCCGCGGCCTGGCGCCTCGCGACGCCCGACATCACCGCCCCGCCCGCCGCCAGCCCACCGCCCCTCAATCCACCCCCCGCCGAGTCGGCGGTGGCGCTCACACCCGACTCCGGCCACGGGGCCTCCGATGCGGTCCCGAAGAAAGGCCGGTTCCCTCGCCGCGCGGCCTTGATCGCGGCGGCGGCGGCCGCACTCGTGATCGCCGGCGCCCGGATCAACGGCTTCGTCGCGGGTTCGCCGGAACAGCCGCCAGGACCCGCCGCGCCGCCCGTCCAGCCGCGCACGAAGCCGTCCGGGCCGGCCAATCTGTTCGAGTCGGTCGCGGACCTCAACTCGCAGATCGATTCCGAATCGAGCCCGGCGATCAAGGGGGATCTCCTGGTCCGGCGCGGGAACGTCAACAGCCGCCTGGGGCGTTGGCGGCAAGCCGCCGGCGACTTCCGGCGGGCCCTGGAACTGGACCCGACCAGCGAATGGACCTGGTACTCCGCGATCCCGACGCTCGTGGAGATCGGCGATCAGCCCGGGTATCGCAAGTTGTGCCTCGAGATGCAGCGACGGTTCGAATCGTCGACCGACACCCTCCTCGGCGAGAGGATCGCGAAACTCTGGTTGCTCATACCGGACTGCCCCGGCGACCCGACGCTCCCGACCCGGCTCATCGATCGGGCCCTGGCCGACGGCGCCAACAAGAAGCTCTATTACTGGGTGATGTCCACCAAGGGGATCCAGGAGTTTCGCGCAGGACGTCTCGCCGAGGCGGTCTCGTGGCTGAGCAAGGCGATCGATGCGACCCCGCCGAACACCCCGCAATGCAAGGCGCTCTCCGGTCTCTTCCTCTCGATGGCGATGCGCCGACAGGACCTCAGGGATCAAGCCCGACACGCCTACGATCAGGCCGCGGAGATCATCGACCGTCACCAATCGCAGGATGGTGGAGACCTCGGGACCGACTGGTGCGATTGGCTGATGTGCTCGATCGTTCGCCGCGAGGCCGAACAGACCCTGGGGCTCAACAAGTGACAGGCGGCAAGACCGCCCGACGAGCGCGGATAACTTCGTATATTGTTTTATTATATTTGAATATTGAATTTGGAATCATGAATTCGGAATCCGGCATTCCTCCCTTCCGGGCCCCTCAACCGGTCCCCCTCGCGAGGAGCATGGCATAGACCACCGCGGACGTCAGCACCCCCACGATCCCGAGGGCGATCCCGCCGATCGCCTGCCCCTTGCCGACGAGCGTCCCGTTCGAGAGGGCGATCTGGCGCAGCGCCACCAGGCCGGCGACGATCGCCGCGATATTGCCGACGCCGCAGACGAGGTTGAGGGCCAGGCTGACGAGCGCGAGCGGGCTGACCCGAGGCACGATCGCCGGCCGACCCGGCTCGGGGCCCCCGCCGCGCCGGGGCAATGTCGCGGCCCCCGGATCGGCGTCGTACCGCCAGAGGAGGTTCAGCTCGGGTAGGTCCGAGCCCGCCGTCCACTGATCCAGCCCGGTCCGCCAGTACAACGTCCCGGACCCGATTCGGCCATCCCGCGCCAGTCGCTCCAGCTCGGAGAACCCGACCGGTCCCTGCGGTGCCCCGGCCTCGGCGTAATACCAGCCCGTCCGCTCGTCGTCCGTCGCCGATGGTGTCCCGGAACGCGTCACCTGGCCGGAGCCGGCCGCGTCCTCGTCGTCCAGGATCAGGAACCCGACCGATTCGGGCTCCCGCTCCGGGCCTCGCCTCGGGCCCTGGTCCTTTGCCCGTCCGGGCGCGACGAACGCCCCGCCTCCTCCGCCGCGCGGAAAGAGCCGTTCCAGGCTGTCGGCCGGGACCCAGCTTTGCCGGTCGCGCGAGACCTGGTCGAACCGCGCGAGCTGGCCCCGCTCGCGCAGCGTCTGGAGCTGCTCCCAGCTCAATGGCCCGAGGATGCGCCCCGCGCCCGTACATACCAGCTCTCGGCCGCCGCTTCGTCCGCCATGATCGCAATGGTCCCCCCGCACCGGCCACCCGATACCTCCCCTTGGAACATACGGGATCGAGTCCGGTGAGGCGAGGCCTAATGTAGGGTCAAGAAGGAGGCATGATGGTCCGCTCTTGCGGGTACGCCTCCGAAGAATTGATCGGACCGGATGCAGGCCATGCAACGGTCCTTTTCGTGGTGAACGGCGAGAGGACAACGGCCCGACCCGGTGTCTCCGGTCTTCACTGCCAGCGGACGGCTACCGACTGGCCGAAGAGGGACCGGAGCCGCGAGGATCAGCCTACATGAGTCCGAACGGGCTGCGTAGCCGTGACGGCTCCAGGGCCTAGGCCGCCGTGGAACCGCCGTTGCGAGGTCACCCTCAAGTGACCCCCGACAGCACGCGGCTGACCGGGGCTTCCATCTCGGGGAATCCGTGCTGGTTGACGCCGACCTGGCGGAAGGCCATGTTCCTGTACCAGCCGGTCAGCTTGCCGGATCCGTTGTCCTGGCTGGCCAGCGCGACCCGGCCCTTGCCGAACTGGAGGGCGGCCCGCGCCGGGGAGCCGAGCAAGGCCTTGCCGATCCCCTGTCCGCGGACGCCCGGGTCAACCTTGAGATCGGTCACCTCGGCCGCCCCGTGATCCCGGAGGTGCACCATCAGCGAGCCCACCGGCCGCCCCTGGCGCTGGCCTCGATTCGGTACCGGCCGTCCCCCGCCCGGATCGGCATCGAGACGCTCAACGGGCTGGAACGCTGCACGGCGGGCGCCGGCGGTCGTGGTGGCGCCGCCGGCGCGGGAGCCATCGTGGACTGGCCGGGCATGCGGCCGGCTCTGGCGGGCGGCGAGATCGGCCGAGCCTGTGGCACGAGGTTCGGCTTTGGCTGCACCACCGGCCCGGGCGCAAGGATCGGCTGAGCGGTCGCCCTGGGCTGAAGGGCGCTGGCGCAGGTGGGAGTGGGCGGGTCTCGGCCCCCGGGGAAGGAGCGCCGCTCCTGCTGGGCGCGGTTGCACCGTGGCGACGAGCCTCGCGGGAAGGATCGGCCGGGGTGGAGTGAAGTGGTTCATGGTGACGCTCGGAAACCTGCCGTTACCTCGAGCGGATAGCACTCTGATCTTGACCAGTGCACCTTCGTGCCGTCCCGAGACGACTGCGGAGAACCAGTGGAATCAAGAAATCGGCTCCTGAGCCGAATGGCACGTCCTGTAGCCCTAACCTGCTTGGAGCAAAGCCTCTTTGGCTTCGTCTCGGGGGACCATCAGCAAGGGGTACGGCTTGGGCCGGCGTTTTCGCGCCCGCGGCTCCACGCGATCGGGGCGGTGCCCGACCTCATCGCGGGCGATCGACTTCAGCAGGATGCCCCAGAGCCAGCACCGCAACGCCGGTGTCGCCTCCCTCAAGGCCCCCTCGTACGCCAGCACGGTTTGCAACGCCCCCTTGAAGCTCACCCGCCGCGGCATCCGGCCATGCGTAAGCGCACGGTCCTACCAGTCGATGGCGCGAGCCGACGGGCACCATGCCGTCCGGCGGGCGACCTGTCCGACTGCCGGGCGCCGGCGGCCGACCCCTCCCTCCGGCTCATCATCGAGCCCCATCCTCCGGCCCGGTGATCCTCACGCTTTCTTCTCGGCCCGCGCTCGTCGCCTCTCGCGCCGCGCCTTCTGCCGCGCCGCCTTGCGCCGCGACTCGTCGAGGCGGTGCTGCAGCGCGCACTCCGGATGGCTCGCCGCCCACCGGTCCGGCAACAACGACTCGAGATCCGTCTCGCCCGCACTCAGCCGCAGCAGCACGTCCCGAAGATACGCCCACGGCTCCAGGTGATGACGCTTCGCCCCCGCCAGGATCGTGAACAGCACCGCCGCCCGCGGGCCCGCCGCCGCACTCCCCAGGAACTCCCAGCTCTTGCGATTATGCAGAGCTCTGCATAATCGGAATTATGCCGGCCTCGGGATTATGCGGAGTCGGAACCTTCGGTCGGTCCTCTGCCCGCTTGTTTTCGCCCTTACTTGGCCAGCACCTTGCTGGCACGGCTCCGCATAATCCGGATGCTCTCTCCGGGGTTCTTTCTCTTCCCCGGGAGGGCAACCATGCTCGAGACGATCTTCCGACGCGCCCATCACCTTCGCCGACTCCGAGCCAACCCGCTCGGTGTGATCCTCGATCAGTATGTCGAATTCCTGATCGCTCGGGGTCATACGACCAACGTCGTCCATCAGTACCTTCGTGCCGCCGAGCACTACGGCCTGTGGTTGGGGACCCGAGACGCTGCCGTGAAGGCCGACGACCCGACCCGGGCTTCGGCTCATCTCTTCCTCCACGAGCACCTGGCGACCTGCTCGTGTCCGGCACGCTTCCGTTGCGACCTCATCAACTGCCGGGCCGCGATCAACCACCTGCTGCGGATGCTCGACGGGCGAGACCCGACGCGATGCCCCTCGTCACCGACTCCGCATGACCCACTCCTGTCCGAGTACGAGCGGTTCCTCAGGCGAACGTGTGGGCTCGCGGGCCATACGTGCGGCTACCGCCTGAGGTACGCTCGCCTGTTCCTCGAAGACCGTTTCGGAGCGGGGCCGCCGAGGATCGAGGACCTACGACCGGCTGACGTCCAGGACTACTTTCGACGCACTGCCGCCCGCCTGAGCGCCGGATCGGTCGCCGTCCTCGCCTGCTCGCTGCGCCGCTTCTTTCGCTTCCTGACGCTGTCCCACGGCCTCGACCCGGTGGTCGCAGGGGTCGTCCCGACGGCGCCGCAATGGCCCAAGGATCGCTTGCCCAAGTCGCTCACCGAGGAGGAACTCCGCGCGGTCCTGGGCCGCTTCGACGACCGGACCGTGACCGGTCGACGCGACCTGGCGATGATCCGGTGCATGAGCGACCTGGGGCTTCGTGTCAGCGAGGTCGTCGAGCTGACCCTCGACGACATCGACTGGCGTCACGGGGTCGTGACGATCCGCGGCGGCAAGGGGAGACGAGACCGCCTCTTGCCGCTCCCCGCTCCGTTGGGCCGGGTGGTCGCGGCCTATCTCCGCGACGGCCGTCCCTCGTCGGCGGGTCGCCACCTGTTCCTGCGGCACACCGTGCTGGTCGGCACTCCCGTCACTCACGACACGATCCGTGGCGCCTTCCGTCGGGCTCATGCCGCGGCCACGGGAAAGATCGGGTCGGTCGGCACCCACGTCCTGAGGCACACGGCCGCCGCCCGCATGCGCGCGTCCGGCCACAGCCTCAAAGGCATCGCCGACGTGCTGGGGCACCGCTCGGTTGACACGACGGCGATCTACATCAAGCTGGACGTCGCCGCTCTGCGAGATGTCGCGCTGCCCTGGCCGGAAGGAGGTGATTCATGAGCGCGACGACTATGACTACCCGGGTCGAAGAGTACCTGGCATACCGGCGAGCGCTGGGCTACCAGATCCGGGCTGAGGCCCAGATGCTCCAGTCGTTCGCCCGGTACGCCGACGACTCGGGGCACCAGGGGCCGCTGACGACCGAACTGGCCCTTCAGTGGGCTCGGCTCCCGGAGCGATCAGCCCGGCTGTACCAGGCCCGCCGGCTGGAAGTGGTGCGGACGCTGGCCCGCTACCTGGTGCCGCGCGAGCCGGGTACCGAGATCCCGCCACGTGGCCTGCTCGGGCCGGCACATGCCCGCGGGCCGGCGTTCCTCTATTCTGAATCCGATATCGCCGCGTTGATCGAAGCGGCCCGCAAGCTCACCCCGACCGGCGGCTTGCGCCCGCTCACCTACGCGACCCTGATCGGATTGCTGGCCTGCACCGGGCTGCGGATCTCGGAGGCTCTGACCCTCGGGGCAGACGATGTCAACCTGCAAGCCGGCGTCCTGACGATCCGCCGGACGAAGTTCCGGAAGTCCCGCCTGGTCCCCCTGCACACCAGGGCCCTCGGGCCGATCCGCGATTATGCGGCGGTCCGTGACCGAAGCTGCGGCCGCGATCCGGGCACGACATTCTTCGTGTCGGCCACCGGCCATCGGCTGCCGTATACGACTGTGCGGCACACGTTCCATGGGCTCTTGCGGCAGGCCATGCCAGGAGTCGTTCCCGTCGGTCGCACCCGGCCACGACTTCACGACCTGCGGCATACCTTCGTGTGTCGCCGCCTCCTGGCCTGGTACCGCGACGGGGTCGACATCGATCGGGTCACCGACCAACTCTCGGCCTACCTGGGACACGTCAAGGTCTCCGACACCTACTGGTACCTGACGGGCGCCCCCGAATTGCTGGCCATCGCTGGCCAGCGTTTCGAGCAGTTCGCCGCTCCCGACGAGGGAGGTGTCCCATGACGCCGTCCTTCGACACCCTGGTCCAGGACTTCTTCTGTCGTCGCTTGATCGAGCAGCAGGGTGTCAGCCCGCGCACGGTCGAAGCCTACCGCGACACCTTCCGGCTGCTGCTGGCCTACCTCCCTCAGCACCTGGGCAAGCCAGTCCCGGCGATCATCTTGGCCGACCTCGATGCTCCCGTCATCCTGGCGTTCCTGGACCACCTCGAGGCCGACCGGGGCAATGGCCCGCGCACCCGCAACGCCCGTCTGGCGACCGTGCGCTCGTTCGTGCAATACGCCGCATCCCGGGATCCGACGGCCTGGCCACTGGCTCGTCGCGTGCTCGCCATCCCGGCAAAGCGCCACACCAGGCCGCTGCTTGGCTACCTGACGCGCGAGGAGATGCAAGCGATCCAGGATGCCCCGGACGACTCGACGTGGTCCGGTCAACGAGACCGGGTACTGTTCGCCGTGATGTACAACACCGGGGCTCGTGTCTCCGAAGTCATCGGTCTCCGCCGAGGCGACCTGGCCGGCGCTGAAGCCCGCTCGGTCCGGTTGCGAGGCAAAGGGCGGAAAGACCGTGTTGTCCCCCTCTGGAAGCAGACAGCCGCGACTTTGACCCAGTGGTCCAAGCGACTGCCTCCTGGTCCGGATGTTCCCCTCTTCCCGAACGCTCGTGGCCGGCCCATGAGTCGATCGGGCGTCGAAGACCGGCTCGCCCTCGCTGTCAGCAAAGCCGCTCAG
Organism: uncultured Planctomycetota bacterium; assembly: GCA_963815795.1. Classification (GTDB taxonomy): domain Bacteria; phylum Planctomycetota; class Planctomycetia; order Isosphaerales; family Isosphaeraceae; genus JAKAUH01. The sequence goes on from CAWFIC010000019.1 coordinate 2,970,332, forward strand.
TCATGCCCAAGCCTTCGCGGCAAGCCCGTCTCGCCCCATACGATCCGACACACGACCGCGATGCACCTGCTGCAGGCCGGGGTCGATCTGACGGTCATAGCCCTGTGGCTGGGGCACGAGAGCCCCGAGACGACGCACCAGTACGTCGAAGCCGACCCGACGATGAAGGAGGAAGTGCTGACAAAGACGAAGGAGATCACCCCAGCACCGGCCCGGTTCCAGCCGAAGGGGAAACTGCTGGAGTTCCTCGACAACCTCTGACCGAATTATGCAGAGTCGGCCTCGGCTTCCTCGTCGGGGGCCATCGCGTCGGTCGGGGACGACTCCGCATAATCCCGAGGCCGGCATAATTGCGACCGATGGCTTGCAGCCGCAGCGTCCGCTCCGGGACGTTGTTGTCGATCGTCAACCGGCCGTCGCTCGCGTACCGCCGCAGCGCCGCGCGTTGATTCCGCGCGTAGGTCACCGCCTTGCCCACAGCCGACTTGGGCGGGGCCCGCTGCGACAGCTCATCCAGATACGCCTCGATGCGATCGAGGATCGGCACCGCCTCCCGCCGGCGCAGCGCCAGCCGCTCCGCCACCGACCATTCCCGCGCCCGGTCCTCGATGTCGTAGAGCTGGCGGATCCACTCCAGGATCTCGTTGGCCTGCCGCGGCGCATTGGACCGCGCGTCGTAGAACTTGCGGCGCGCGTGCGCCCAGCAGGCCACCTCCACCACCCCGCCGTCGGAGCCGACGAAGATCCCGTCATAGCCGCCGTAGGCATCGGCCTGGAGGAAGCCGCGGTAGCCCTCCAGGGACGCCGCCGGGCCGTCGCGGCACCGGCTGGCGCTGAAGTCGTAGACGCTGTAGGGATGCCCGTCATCGCCGATGTACTCCCAGAACCGGCCCGTGGAACTGCCGGGCTGGTCGCCGCCCAGCACGGTCACGGGGGTATCGTCGGTCCAGATCACCGGCGACTGCAGCACCGCAGCCTTCTGCAGCTCGGCCGGCGGCTCGAGCACCGCGGCGGCGTCGCGGACCCAGTCGCACAGCGTGCTCCGCGAGAGGTAGACGCCGTGTCGCGTCAAGATATCTTCGAGTCGGTACAGCGGCAGGTGATCGGCGAACTTGCTGACGACCACGAAGGCGACCAGGCCGGGGCCGGCCATCCCGCCCGGCACGGGCTTGGGCGGGACCGGCGGGCTGGCCACGCCGTCGCGGCACACGGGGCCGGCGTACTTGGGCAGGACATGGACCTTCACCTCCAGCCGCGCCGGGATGTACTCGAGCTCGCGGGACTCGTCCTCGCCGATCCGTCGCTTGGGGCCGCCGCAGCAGGCGCAGGTCTTCTCCTCTTCGGTGAGGTCGTGCTCGATGCGGACGTGCGGGAGATGATCGAACCGGGCCCGCCGGGAGGGGCGGGCGGGCCGGGGCCGCGGCGGCGCCGCGTCGTCGGGTGCGGTGGGCGAGAGGGGCTCGGGTTCGGGGGCGAATTCGGGGAGGTCGAAGAGGTGGCCCTGATCCGGGTCGTCGACGCGGCGCTCGCGGCGGGGGCCGAAGACGCAGCGGCGGAGCAGGGCCAAGGTCTCGGCCAGCTCGGCGTGCTCCTCCTTGAGGCGGTCGTAATCCGCGGCGGTCTCCTCGAGGATGCGCTCCAGCTCGTCGATGCGGCGGGCGTCGTCGTCGGCCCGCTGCCGCTCGGCCTCGGCCTGCTGCCGCAACTCGTCGTTGCGGCACAGCAGGTCGCCGAGGAGCCGCCGGCATTCGACCGGATCATCGGGGAGATGCAGCGTGACGCTCATGACATGAATTATACTCGCTCGTTCATGTTATGCAAGTGCATCTCCGGTGAATTCCCGTCATTTTTCCGAGGGACGGGCCGGTGTGCCGGAATCGCTTGCGTTGCCGGGCGCTGTGCAGGTCGATGCCGGAGAGGAGCATGGCCAGTTGCGCCGGCCTCAGTTCGATGCCGTCGTGTCGGCCGGCGTCGGGCAATTGGAAGGGGCCGGCCTCGAGTCGTTTGCTTCTTGTACCAGATCGCCAGGCCATCATGGTCGAAGTAGAGGGCCTTGATGCGATCCCTGCGGCGATTGACGAAGAGGAAGAGATGGCCGGTCAAGAGGTCCTGCCCGAAGCATTCCTGAACTGATCCCGAAAGGCCATCGAAACTCTTGCGCATGTCCACGGCTTGGGAGCAGAGGAACACGCGCACAGCCGAGGTGAGGGAGATCATGAGGTCGGCTCCTGTGGCGGGAGGCTGGCGAGTGCGGCCACGAGCCGTCCCAGCCATTCGGGCTCGGGGGCGGCGTCGCAGCGGAGCCGGACCCGGTGCGGCAGCTCGAACTCGAAGCCGCGGTCCGGCGCCGTGTCATCCGGGCGGGGTCGGGGATCGAGGTGGAGCGGGACGAAGAGCGGCGGGTCGCGGTGCGCGGCGGGGGGTGGCGCGGTGAGTCGCCGCTTCCAGGCGCAGAAGGAGGCCGACGAGACCCCCTCACGCGCGCAGAACTCAGGGATCGACAAACCACTGGCGTTCTGTCGGCGAAGGCGCAGCCACCAGGTGCGTTCGAGGTCGGGGTCTTTGGGGCGTGCCATGAGCTGACTCCGGGGTTGGAGAAAGGGGACCAACCCAGCAGGATAGCAGCCGTGGCAAGACTGGTCTTACCGTACACTTACCTGCGTCATGATACTCCCGCCTCGGCCTCAGGACCAGCGCCGGACCGACCGACTTCGACCCGAGATCGACCTCCTGGCGACGCTCGGCCCGCACCCGGGCCACCTTCCCGCTCTCGATCGCTTCGCCGCGACTCCCTGGAATCGCCTCTCTCCCGAACGGATGGCGATCGACGATGCTCTGCCGGTCAACCATCTCGCCCGTGTCATCGATGAGGCCGTCGATCACCTCGATCTGACCCGAATGGCACGTCCTGTGGCCCTAACCTGCTTTACACAAAGCCTCTTTGGCTTTGGCGCGGGGGACCATCAGCAAGGGATACGGCTTGGGCCGGCGTTTCCTCGCCCGCGGCTCGACTCGGTCGGGCCGGTGCCCCACTTCGTCGCGGGCGATCGACTCCAGCAGGATCCCCCACAGCCAGACCCGCTGCGATCGCGCCCCCTCCCGCAACGCCGGCTCGTACGCCTGCAAGGTCTGCAACGCCCCCTTGAAACTCACCCGCTGCGGCCGTCGGCCATGGGCCCGGCACGCCTCCGCCATCATCCCTCGGATCACGTTGTAGCCCAGCAGCCCCATCCACAGCTCCTTGCGCACCATCGCCGGCGTCTTGCACCGCAACACGTCCAACCCCAGCACCACCTTGATCGACCGCAGATGCAGCTCCGCCTCCCACCGCCTGCGATACAAATCAGCGAGATCCTTTTTCGTGTAGACATCCGCATCTAAAAGTGTCGTCACCACGTCCAGCACCCGCGTGCGGAACCCGCGGATCGCCACACGAATTCGCACGATCCGCACCTCCATATCATCAGAAATTGTTTGATATGTCGCCTCGTCCATCCACTCGGGACGCGCCGGCTTCGGCCACGTGACGATGTGGTCCTCCTTGCCCAGCCTCCGCCCCGCTCGGTAGTCGCTGGTCCGGGCCTGGTGCAGCCGGCACACGCTGTCCACGCCCCGCCGCTTCAACAAGGCGATGTCGAAATACGAACTGAACCCCCGGTCCCCCAGCGACACGTCGTCCGGCTGATATTCGTCCCGGAGCCGGCGAAACAGGGCATTCTCGCCGGTCTGCTTCCCCTGGTACTGGCCGATGGCCGCCTCGAGCACCGCCCCGGTCGCCGGGCAGAAGACGACCACCATCCGCGCGATCGGGAACCCCAGCCCCGGCTTCTGCGCACGGCTCTGGGGGTACTCGCGCTGGTTCGCCGCGGTGTCGGGCATGCTGACCGTCGTGCCGTCGACCACCTTGACCCGCCGGCCGCACCACAGCCACTCCACGGGCGCCGCCTCGTGCAGCGCGCGGCCCGGCGCGCGCATCAAACGGGACGGCACCGCTTCGGGGAGCCGAGCCCGGGCCTTGCAGTACGGGCCGGTGTCCTCGTCGTCGATCGCCTGGCCCCGCCGCGCCATCCAGGCGGCGATCCGCTTGACCGCGGCGCGGCAGGAGCGATCGGGGCTGAGCACTTGCCAGAAGAAGGCCCAGAAGGTCAGCCAGGGGGTGTAGACGATCTGCTTCCAGGTGGCGCCTTCCTCCTTGAGGATCCGCCGGACGGTGGCCTCGGGGAGGAGGGTGTCGAGGCCCAGTGCGGGTGAGGCGGCCGACCGGCGGCGGAGTCGGAAGATCTGGAAGCGGAGCCGCGGCGCGGTAGACTGGTTCATGAGGGACCTCCTTGCGAGTGGTGCGGCCAGCACCGTCATCATCCCGCGAGCGAGGTCCCATTTCATCCCCCCGGCGCGCCGACCGAGATGTGGCCGGGCGAGATTCACCTAAGCAATTCGTGGGTGGTCTCAGCAACTCTTTTGACACCATGGCATTAAGTCGTCAGGACGTGCCATTCAGATCTGACACCCTTGTTCGCCTCCTATGCGGGCGTCGGATCGCGGGCCCATCGCCCCGATTTGATGCTCAAGATCGTCTTGTACGAGATCAAAACCGGTCATCATTCGCCCGCTCAATCGGCGCGCGATGCCGGCGATCGCCGCTGCCTCCTCTGGCTGGGTTCGGGGATCGCACCTTCGCGCACCCGCTGGTATGACTTCCGCGACCGGGTCGGGCCCCTGCTGATGACCTTCAACCGTCAGGTCCTGGAATGGGCCGTGGCCCCGGGGCCTCACCACGGCCTCGAAAGGCTCGCTGGACGGCACGATCATCGCCGCCAACGCCTCGCGGCATCGCCTGCTCAATCTCGCCCGGCTGCAGCGGCGGTTGGCCGAGTTGGACCGGGTCATCGTCGCCGACAAGACCCGGCCGGATCCGGGTCCGATCCCCGGGTGGATGGCCCGTCTTCCCGCGACCCGACGGCGGCAGCGCCACCGCTTCGCCGAGGCCCGGCGCGCGTTGTTGAAGGAGCACGCCCGCAACGCCCGCCGACCGGCCGACAAGCGGCAAGAGCCCGAGAAGATCGTGATCAGTCCCGGCGATGGCGAGGCCGCCTTGGGCCGGGATAAGGAGAAGGTCTTCCGACCGCTGTACGCCCTCCAGATCATTCAAGATCTCGAATCGCCCCTGGTCCTGGGCTACGAGGTGTTTGCCAAGGCGACCGACGCCGGGACCTTGATGCCGTTGCGGCAGCGGGCGCACGATCTGACCGGGGTCTGGCTCGAGCGGCTCCTCGCCGATTCGGCCTATGCCTCGGCCTTGGATCCGGTCGATTGCAAGGAGGCGGGCGTGGATCTGTATGCCGCCTATCAGGAGAACGACTCGACGCAGCGGCGTCGCTCGGAGAAACCGGATCGTCAGATCCCCAAGAGCGAATTCGACTGGCTGCCGGCGGAACAGACCTACCGTTGCCCCCGAGACCATCACCTGAAGCGGATCGGTCAAGAGGCGCGGGATCGTGCCGGAGAGCGATCGGTGGAGATAGCGATCTATGGTTGTCCGAAGGAACACTGTCAGAGCTGCCCCCTGGCCCGACGGTGCACGCGGGGAGCCAACGGTCGGACGATCAAACGGAATGAACACGAGGAATTGATCGTCGCCCATCAGGCGAAGATGAAGACCGCCGAGGCCAAGGCGATCTACAAGCAGCGAGGCCAGACGATCGAGCGGCGATTCGCCGATACCAAGACGCATCGGGGGCTGCGTCGCTTCAGCAGCCGCGGCCTGGAGCGTGTGCGAATCGAGGCGGGTCTCATTGTCTTGGCGCACAATCTCTTGGTCATCCAGACCGCCAGACGGCAAAAAGTCGCCGAGGGGGAAAATGGAACGTCTTGCCAGGACGCCGCTTAAAAGCGGGACGATCTCTTCAGGCGTGGGGAAGCTTAAGCACAATACCGTTTAACGGAGCATAACCACCGTCTCTGCAAAGGTTTTCGCCAAGGGCGGAAGGTGCCGATGCTTAGGTCGTTTCTTCTTGAACTTGGACATCTTTCGCTTGACCACCCGGGGATTGATCCGGTTGCGCCGCACCTCGTCGTCGGTCCGCTCCCGCTGCATCTCCCACAACAGCCCCCGATACCACCGCTCGAATCGCCCGGGCGTCGAGCTGTCGCATTCCGGCAGCCGGCACTTGAGGATCTGGAAGCAGCCGTTGAACGACAACCGATCGGTGTCCAGCCCGGCCTCCGTCGCCGCCTCGAACATCAGCGCCCGGACCACGAAGTGGCCCAGCGACAGCGCGTAGATCTCCTGGATCACCCCCGCCGGCGTCCCGCTCCGCAGGTGCGCCGGCTTGGTCGCCCGACGCGGGTCCTGGTGGGTCTTCTGCTCGTCGTAGACGAGCTCCTGCTCCCATCGCTCATGATACAAGATGATCAACTCCTCGGCGGGGCACAGATCCTCATCGAACAGGTTCGTGATCAGGGTGTGGACCTCGCCGTGGCCGACCCGTTGCGGGTCGTCGAGCGTGTAGCGGATCACTCGCACGATGATCCCATCCCGATCCCGGCGGCGATCCTCAGGCGTCGGATAGATCTTGGCCAGGTACGAGCCGTCGGCCCGATCGCGGATCGGCTCGAGGATCAACCGGCTGGTCACCCGCGCCAGGACCCGGCGCGCCGCGCCGTCACCTGCTTCCAGAGGGCATAACTGAAGGAGCCGCGATCCCACAGCAGGAGCATGTCGGGGCCGAGATGGCCGAGCAGGGCCCCGACCATCGACTGTTCGCCGTGGGCGATCGATCGGGCCACGAAGGCGACCTCGACATGGGTCCTCAATTCGACCAGGCTGAGCTTGCGCACCTGGGGGAAGGCCCCGTCGCCGCGCGGCCCGGCCGAGGGCCGGCCGAAGGCGGCGGCGTTGGCATCCGAGTCGGGGACGTCGAGGACCGTGCCATCGATCCCCATCAGGCGGAGCCCCCGATAGAAGGCGCCGGGCGTCTCGGGCCGGGCCAGCGGGCGGACGACGTGCTCGAAGAGGTGCCGCATCGGGGCGATGCCCAGGCGGCGGCGGGCCGCGCAGAGGCTGGACCGATCCGGGGTCTCCTCGCCGACGCGGAGGCGGCGGGCGTGCTTGAAGACCCGGCGGATCGGCAAGTCGGTCAACAATCCCATGGCCAGGACCACCCAGCAGACGACCTCGTGGGTCAGCTTGCAACTCCGCGGATTGGTCCGCCCGGTCGCCTGAAGGGCTTGGCGGACGGCCGCGGGCGGGATAACCTGTTCGAGTCCCGCCAGGCGATCCAGGATCCGGCCCGTGTCATCGGGCGACAGGGTGCATTGTCCTCGTGGCATGCGAGTCGCGGCCTCCTTGTGGCTTGGGTCTTGAGTAACCCCAAGTTAACAGGAGGTCGTGGCTTGCGCCCATTTCAACGGTATTGAGCTTAAGCATATCCCAAGCTGGGATCCGCCATCGGGAGTCCCGGGGATTCGCGGCTCATGTCCCGGTCCTCATCGTGGCCGGCCGGCTGCACTCGCACCCGGCCCGCCGCGCGGGAGAAGGCCCGGAACGAGACGATGACCAGCGCGACCGACGCCGAGCCGACGCCGAGCAGCCACAGGCCGAGCATCCCGGACGCCTCCGCGCCCTCCCCGACGAAACTCGCGTAGGAGGACGGCACCTCGTGCAACCAGCCCGTCTGCTGGGACGCGTGTTCGTCGCATCCCAGGGCCGGGCACGGGGACAGCACCAGCAGGCACACGGCGATCGTCGAGAGTCGCATCGGCGGCCTCCTGAAGTGAGGGGACACAGTGACATGACTGACGGTCCAGGGACAATTGTAAGATTTGTCTGACAGTTGTCAATGGCCGGGCCGGTGCGCGGCCCCTGGCGGCGACCCGGGTCGGGGGCATAGAATCGACGACCGGGAGTTGGCCCGGGTTCGGGGCATCGTCTGCGTGTCCTGCTCGGGTCGGCGGGTCCGACACTTCGGCGGGGAGGCCTGAGATGCGCGTTGTGGGCATTGCCGCCGCGGCTTTGGGGTGTGCCGCGGTGTTCGTCGCCGGTTGCGCGAAGCAGTCGGCTCCGGTCGTCTATTCACTTTCGGTCGAGGACGGTGCAACGGCGACCCGGATCGAGCCCGGCGAGGGCGCCGCCAAGCGGATCCAGGCGGCCTTGATCAACGCCAAGGCCGGCGACGTGATCGAGCTGGGCGCGGGGCGGTTCGACTGCCGCGCCACGCTCTCCCTCGACGTCAGCGGGGTGACGGTCCGCGGCCAGGGGCCGGATCGGACGATCCTGACATTCAAGGATCAGGGCGCGGGGACCGGCGGCGAGGGCCTGCTCATCACCAGCAAGGAGAACGCCGTCATCGAGGACCTGGCCGTCGAGGACGCGCGGGGCGACGCGGTCAAGGTGCAGGGCACCCGGCGGATCACCCTTCACAACCTCCGCACCGAGTGGACCGGCGGGCCCAAGGAGACCAACGGCAGCTATGGGCTCTATCCGGTGCTCAGCACCGACGTGGTGATCGACGGTTGCACGGCCGTCGGCGCCTCGGATGCCGGGATCTACGTCGGCCAGTCGGAGAACATCGTGATCCGCAATTGCACGGCCCGGCAGAACGTGGCGGGCATCGAGGTCGAGAATTCGACCCGAGCCGACGTCTTCGACAACCTGGCGACCGACAACTCTGGCGGCATCCTCGTCTTCGCGCTGCCCGACCTGCCCAAGAAGGACGGCCGGCACTGCCGCGTCTTCCGCAACCGGGTGCTCGCCAACAACCACGAGAACTTCGCGCCCAAGGGGAACACGGTGGCGACCGTCCCGCCGGGGACCGGCCTGATGGTCATTGCCGCCGATCAGACAGAGGTCTTCGACAACGCCATCGAGCGGAACCAGACCTCCGGGCTGTCGATCGTCAGCTACCTGATCACCGACAAGCCGATCCAGGACGCGAAGTACGACCCGTTCTGCGAGGCGGTGTACGTCCACGACAACCGCTTCGCGTCCAACGGCGACAGGCCGGCCGGGCCGATGGGCGAGCTGCTGGTCGCGGCCCTGGGGACCCCGCTGCCGGATATCCTCTACGACGGCGTCGCCGACCCCAGCAAGCAGGTCAACGGCAAGCTGCCCGACGCCCTGGCGATCCGCATCCGCAACAACGGCAAGGCCGGCTTCGCCAACTTCGACGCGCCCGCGCTCAAGGCGTCTGCCGCGGCTGCGTCCGCCGGCAAGGACAAGAAGCCGCCGGCGCCCAGGATCGTCCGCGACCTCAAGGCGTACGACGGCGAGCTCCCCACCCTGGAACCTGTCTCGATCGAGGGCGTCAAGTCGAGCGCCAGTGCGTCTCCCCACGGCCCGCGAGTCCGGATGCGAGCCGTTTACGAAGTGGTGACCTGCGCGGTTCGGCCTCGAGTTCGGGCCGGGGCTTCGCCCCCCCCTGACGACCTCCTGCTGAGGGCCTCGATCCCCCCCGACCCCCCCTTCTCAAGGGGGGGAAAGAGTAGGCTCCTCTTCAATCCCCCCCTTGAGAAGGGGGGGTCAAGGGGCTCATAAGGGTAGGTTTTTTTCTAGGGTGGCAAAAGTAGCTGGAGGCACCGCTGCTCCAACGCCCTGAGATAGCTGCCCGGGTCGTGGCGGAAGCGGCGCTGCTTTCGTCGCGACTCGCGCCGCGCGTCCAAGTCCGCACGCAGCTCTTGCCAGCGCGACACATAACCCGGACGTAAGACCAAGCCTTCGTCGGGGCGCAGCCGGGTCGCCAGACTCGAGATCACCCGTGCCGAGCCCATCACCACCAATCCGGGCGAGGCCCGACGCCGGCCACTGGCGCGGCGCTCATGATAACGATGGCTCCCAAAGGCGTGCTCCAGATCGTTATTCGTCCGCGGCAGGTCCGACGATTCGTAGCACTTGAACAAGCCTGGCCGGTAGCTCTTTGTCACTTTCAGGAAGTGCCGCAGGCCCTTCTGGACCGAGGGCTCATCGGTCGTGGCCGCTGCCTGCCGCATCCGCACCAGCAATTGCACCAGCCGACGCCGGACCTTCGAGGCCGGCAACTGCTCCCGGTTCTTGAGGATCCGGGCCACGCGCTTGACCCACTTGTAGGCCTCCCGCACCGGCGGGAACAGGGCGGCTGTCTCCTCCAGCCCACGCCGCAGCAACTGCTGCAGACGCTTCAGACCAGAGGGCAAACTCCCCGCCAAAGCCGCCACCTGGTCCAAGCTGGCGGCGATCCGGCTCAGTCGGTCCTGCAGCTTCAGCCCCGCAGCGGCCAGCGGCGGCAAGCCGTCGTCGGTCAAGGCGGCACGCACCGCGGCGCAGTAGCTCCGTACAATGTCCGCCTCCTCGTCCTCCGGATCCGCCTCCGCCTGGCGTTCGATCCGACGGATTCCCCGGACTCGCTTCTTCAATTCCTTCTTGGCATGACGATCGGCCTCGGAGATCGGCTTGGCCGCCTCGCGAAGATAGTGGAAGTGACAGAGTTGGTGCGGCACGCCCTTCAGCGCCTGCCTGACGGCGTTGCGAATGCTCTCCTGGCCGTCGGAGATCACACCAGTGATCGGCACGGGCAGCGCCCTGGCGCACCTCGGTAATCAGGCCGGCCAGGTCCTTGGCGGTGGACGACAAGAGGCTCCTGGCCCGAAGGATCTCCCCGGAGAGGCAGTCACGCAAGACCCAGAGGACCTCATGACCGACGTCGGGTTGCAGTCCATCGATGGCCAGGATGACGCGACGCTGCTGGCGCAACAGGGGTCCCAGCCGCTTGGGGTCGGCTGTGGCCACGCCCTGAGTTCGTCGTAGCGGTCCAGGAGGTTGGTGACCGTGCGTTGCGAAACGACCAGGCCGCGGCGGGTCAGCCCCTGGTGGATCTCGGGGATGCTGCGGTGCTCGGCATATCGGAGCCGTCCGACAGTGGCCATGACATCGAGGCCGAACTCGTGATAGGGCAAGGCGAAGTGGGGTTCGGCCTCGGGCCGGTAGGGCAGACGGAACCGGGGGCAATCGGGATTGTGGCAGCGTCGGATGGCCAGCGTCAGATGCAGGACGCCGTCGAGCGTGGTGATGGTGCGGAAGTTGTTGTAGCGGGCCCGGAGCGGTTGCTGACATTCCGGGCAATCGCGCGTGACGGGGACCAAGCTGAGGGCGCGATCGGGTTTGGGGCGCGGTCGTCGTCGCTTGCGCATGGAGGGCCTCCTTTTGTGGCTACCCCCTTTCTACGTTCCCGGTCTCAGCTAAGTTTGCCAGCCTAGTTTTTTTCCATGGTGTATGGGTTTTGCTCATGATGTTCCACTTGAATACCTGGGGGGATCTCAGTTCGAGTTTCGCACGGATGAGGGCGTACCGCGAGTAGCCCGTCGGGTGAAATCCATCCCGTCGGATCGGTCGTGAAGTCGCGTACCGCCCAGGAATCCTCGGCCAAGAGGCCGCTCACCCGGTCCGGCTGAGAAGCTCGGTGAGCTGGGCGACCCAGGTTCTCAGTCGAGAGTGCTTCGGGAGCAGCCCCTCGGTCTTCTCATCGTAGCTCAGTCGCCTCAGGGTCGTCAGCAGATCCGCGAACGACGGCTCGGCCTTCTTCTGATACCACGGCCGGAAGGGGAACTGCACCGAGCGATGACCCTCGCGGTGGAACCACACGACCACCATGGTGTAGATGAACATCGCCATGGGTGCCGTCCGCTCGACCGCCTTGGGGAGGCGATTGGCCGGGTCCTCCAATCCCAGGAATTGCTTGCAATATTCGAATGTGCATTCGATCGCCCAGCGACAGGAGTACGCCGAGAGCACCTGACGCGCCGCCCAGTCGAGCTTGGTGCAGTAGAACATCTGATCGGGGCGCTTCCCCTCGACATCGTGCACCAGGACGATGGTCAAGAGCCGGTCCCGCCCCGCCTTGTAGTACAGCGCCCGGATCGTCTTGACCTCCAGGGTGGCATGCAGCCCGAACTGGTCGAAGTCCAGTCGCGTCCAGGGCGCCTCCGGGTCGGCGGCCCACTCGGTCATGCCCGGCAGGCGGTCCCCCTTCTTGCGGGATGGCCCCCTCTGACCCGGTCGCCGCGGCGGGGCCGCGCGGTACAGCGCGGCGTTGGCGGCGACCCGGCTGATGAGATGAACGTTGGCGGGCAGATGAGACAGGACACTTCGACCACCATAGGTGCTGTCGCCGAGCATGAGGATCTCGTCGTCGGGGAACCACCGGGCTACCAGTTCGATGAGTTCCAGGGCCAATTCCGGCCGCGTGCGATGATCGAGCTCGGTCTTGGCCTCGACCCCGCTGCCGGTCCCCGACGACTTCCCCTTGCCCTTCTTCCCCTTGGTGAGCCCCTGGCGGTTGATGTAGAGCCGAGCGGCGATGGGCAAGGCGAAGACCTTGCCGGGCGCCCAGAAGGGATGGACGACGATCAGGCAGAGCACGACCCAGTCGTGTCCCCAACTGACGAGGGCCTTGGATCGGCTGGAGATGAGCGGGTCGTAGTGCATGCCGGCGCCGTAGAGGGTCAGCCCGCGCTTGCGACAGAGGGTGTCGTCGACGGCCCAGAGGAGTTGGGCGCCCGGGGCGAGGATCGTCACGACCAGCTTGGCCAGAGCCATGGAGAAGGAATCGATGTCCCAGGCGGCATGGCTGAAGAAGCGATGGAACCGCGACCAGTGCCCCTTGCCGACGTGGCCGCCGGAGAAGATGAGTTCGGTGATGAAGCGGTGGCGCTGGGAGAGGACCCAGCCGGCGACGATCACGAGGAAGGTCTTGTGGGTGGGTGCGGTGAACACCGGTGCGAAGTGCTGTAGCAGGTTAACGAACGAGGAGGTAAGTTCCATGGGTCGGTCTCCTTGCTTTGGTGCCTTGTCGAGGCGTGGTAACCCAGACAAGTAGCCAAGAGATGGTAAGGAGACCGACGTATCTTTCTGATCAGGTGCCGACCCTCAAGAGTGCGAAACCTGAACGAAGAAGGGCGGGTCGAGGCTACACCTCGGCCTTCAGGTCGACCCACCTACGCCATCGATTCGTTAACCGCTCTGACTGGTCAAAGCCAGACCTTCAGCCGCCCCTTGAGCGACTCGGGCAGTCTTTTCTCCACGATCCGCTGGATCTGCTCGGGGTGGAGTCGCGTGCTGAAGTGCGAGGCAATGATCACCTCATTCTCGAAGCGGTCGGCCCGCATCACCAGGTCATCCAGGTGCGTGTGGCCGTATTTGTGGATCACCGACGCCCGCTCGTTGGGCGCGACGAACGTCATCTCGAGGATCAGGATCTGTGCCTTGTAGGTCTCGGGCAACGCATCGAGGCCCGGTGGTGCCGTATCACCCAGGTAGGCCACCTTGGGAATCCGGATCTCCGCCGAGACCTCGACGCCCGAGAGCCTCAGGTCGCGGATCTGTTCGCCAGTCAGCGCGTGATACTCGGGCTTCAGCTTCTTCCGGCGCTCCCAGACGAGGTAGCCCAGCGAGGGTAGCGTGTGCCGGGTGGCAAACGCCTTGACCACCAGCTCGCGCGAGACCTCGACCTCATCGCCGGGTTTCAGCCCGATCAGGTCGGCCGGCATGCGGCCGCGATCCAGCCGTTGGAAGGCGCGGAGCAGGGCCTCGATGTTGTCAACGGCCTCGGCCGGCATGTAGATCGTCGGCGGTTCCATCTTCATCATCCGCCGTCGCGCCACCAGCACCGGCAGCGCCGCGATGTGATCCAGGTGGGTGTGGCTGACGAACCACGTGGGCGTGGTCATGAACGACCACGGCTGAGCACCCAGGTCGAAACCGAGCTTGAGCTCGGGGACGCGCCAGTACGACTGGACGGCCGCCCGCGAGTATCCCTCGATCGTGAGGTTCTGGTAATGGAGCGTCCGGACCGGTGCATTGTCCACCGGATGGTCGAGCGATTCCATCTCCGCCGGTCCGTCGTCCGTTGTCCGTTGTGCGTTGTCCATCGATTCGGATCCCGCTCGTTCGCTGCCTGATCATTCCTGTTCTATCGCCCGACGATCGCCCGATTCGGCGCCGGCCTCCGCGTCAGCGAACGACGGACGACGGACAACGGACAACGATCAAGAGTATAATCCAACCCTCGCGGCCGGCGGAACCGGCCCAGCTTAACAGGCCGCCGGGTCCCTGGGCGAGCGGAGCCAGGCGCGATGAATTCCCCGCGAGTTGTCGTGTTCGGTCCGGCGTACCTCGATAGGATCTTGCGGGTCAACCGACCTTTGCTCGCGGACGATCAGGGATCGCCCATCGATCAGAGCGTCGAAGCCGAGGGGAAGTTCGGAGACGGACGGACCATCGAGGTCGTCTTTCCTGAGGGTCCCGTACTCGAGATCCTCCCGCCGCCAGGCTGGCCCGGTCCATGGGGAGAGGTCCGCCTGCGGAGTCCTCTGCGGGTCGGACTGAAAGGCCGGCGCTCGGTTCAGGGGATCGACTGGCTGGACGACCTGGGCGGGATGGGCGCCGGATACGCGGCGGCCCTGGGCGGCCCGCTCTACTCGGCGCTTGGGGCGGAGGATGATCCGACCAGCGGGGCTGTCTCCGAACGACTTTCGCGGTACGGTGTGTCGAGCCGTCCCGTCCGGGTCGCCGAGCGGACAGCGGACTGGACCCTGCTCATCACGAGCGGCGAATTCGGGGACAAGCTGCCGATCGGTTTCCGCGGCTGTCACGACGCGCTCCGGGCGGACGACCTGGCGCGGGGCGGAATCGCCCTGCGACCTGCTCGTGGTCGCCGCGCTTTCCAATCGACTGGTCGAGCCCGTCCTCGCGGCCGCGGGGGCCCGCACGCGGTTTCTCGCGCCGGCCATGCGGAACATGACCGATCGGGAACATCCCCTCGCTCGCTTCGCCGATCGCGTCGATATCCTGAGCTGCAACCGGACGGAGTGGGAGGCACTCGACGATCCGTCTCCCATCATGTCGGGTATTCCGATCATCGCGGTCACCGATGGCCCGCGGGGGATCGAGATCCAGTTCTCGAATTCGAAGGGTGAGCCAGACTGCATCCATGTGCCCGCGTTCCCGCGCGCGTCCGCCGCGCGACACCAATCGCGCCGGCGAAGCGTTCGCTTCCACGTTCGTCTCGACCCTGCTCGATCACGGCTGGGTCGGCGCGCGTCGAGTTGTCGAGGAGGCCTTGATCCAACGGGCGGCCGAGAGAGGTGCGGCCTCGGCCGCCCTGGTGCTCGATCGGCTGGAATTCGGGTTCGCAAGCCCCGACGAGATCGACGCGGCCCTGCGAGCCGGTCGGGTCATTTGAGGGGCCGCGGAAGCGAGCCGGCGATCGCGGACGGCGATCCGGCGGCTTCGATCTCGCTGGTTAGGTGGAAGCTCTGGAGGTACAATGCCTCCGGCGCTCAGGGCTGCCGTGGCCGCCCGGACGGCGTACGTCCCGAGCGATCACCCCCAGCCTCGTGCCGCGTCTCGTGTCCCGGGAACCCAGGCATGTTCCGCAGGCTTTATCCATGGATGTTGCTGGCGGGCGGCTTCCTGATCGGCGTCCTCGCCGCCGGCCGCCTCGCGCTGCATGCTCAGGATCGCGGCCAGCGCATCGAGCGCGATCCCGGTCGTGCTCGACGCGCGGTTCCGGCGCCGGAGCCGGCGCAAGACCAGCCTGCGGCTGTCGTCCGTCCGGGTCGCGAGCCGGCGCGATCCGCGCAAGGCTCGGTCCAGGACGTGCTGTTGCGACCGTTCCACTTTTCCTTCGCGCGGCCCACGCCACTGACGCAGGTCTGCCTCCATTTGAAGGAGTCGCTGGGCGTTCCGGTCGTGCTCGACATCGCGGCGCTGGGCCGCCAGGACGTTGACCCCGATGACACCGTGCAGCTCGAGCTCGACGGCGTCCGCCTGAAGACCGGTCTGAAGCTCCTGCTCGACCAGGTCGGACTGACCTACCACGTGGTCCCCGAGGACAACCTGTTGATCATCACCGACCGCGAGGGGTCCGACGATCCGCTCGATCGCATCTGGAACGAGCTGCGGACCCTGCACCGGGACCTCCACGACGTCCAGGACGCCGTGGACGAGCTGTCGGACACCGTCGCCGGGGACAAGGGAGAGGGCCCTCGGGTGCGGAAACCGACGATCATCGAGGAGAAGCCGGATCGCGATCCCTTCGCGCCGAACAGCCCGAAGGACCGAGGAGACCACCGACCGCACCCGGCGAGAAGCCCGGCGCGACCGAGGGGCCCGCGCCGCGCCGCGGTCGATGCCCTCGAGAGTCCCGCTCGCGACCCCGCGACGGTCGCCGTTTCGTCATTCGTCACTCGTCATTGGTTATTAAAAATTACATTTATATTTTTAATTAATCAATAACTAATGATCAATGACCAGGGACGAACGACGAGCAGATGGCTGAGGGAGCCCAAGTCGGCCGTCTGGATGGCGCTGGCCGTGATCATCGTGGTCGGCGGCGGTCGGCGCCTGCTCTGGAGCTGGCGCGCCCGCCGCGCCGCCTCGCGCCTGGCGGACCCGGCCGTCACTCCGGAGGATCTCGAGGCCGTCGCCGCTTACGGACGGACGGGTGTTTGGGAGTTGCTGCGCATCTTCAGCACGACCGAGTTGGAGCCCATGCGGAGGGCCGCCGGACGGGCCCTGGCCCGGCTCTGGCGGGATGATCAGCTCGTCGCCGAGGAAGAGCAGGCCGTGGTCCGCCGCGGCTACTCGGTCAACTGGACCGCCCGGCGACGCTATCCCCGCTCACTTCATGCGGCCATCCCCATCGTCGCGGCTTATGACGTGCCGTTCCTGCCCGATGATCCTGCCTCTGTCCGCGGTGACGACCTCGAGTGGTCCCATCGGATCGTCGGAGCCCGCCGCGCCGCGCTCGAGGAGTTCTCGGCCTGGAAAGCCGGCCGCGGTGAGGTCGCTTTCTCGATCATTCCCGATGATTTCCCGACCAATGGGCCGCACCGCCTGGTGCTGCAGACGCGAGTCCGGACCAGGGGCCTCTCCGACGCCTGGGAGATCGAATTGCCGCACGTCCCCTTCCAGTTCGACTTCGACCCGATCCTGCGACTCGATGCGATCCTCACGGTCCCCGATTCGGCGCGAGACGAGACGATCGCGCGCACCATCCGCCTGGAGACGGCGCCGTCCGCGGACGCCGAGCCGGCCCGCCTGGTCCCGCTCGGCCGCGACTGGGTCCTGCGCAATCCGCCGCGACTGGCCGTCGAGACACCGCTCCCGTCCGATCTGGCGCATCAGCTCCAGGTCGAGTTCGAAGGAACGCCGGGGCGATTCCCGGCCGGCTGGGCCGTCCTGAGCGGTCAGGGACCCGGCCGTGGCGAGGTTCCCGCCGCGACGCCCGACGTCCGCCGCTTCGACGTCATCCCGACCGCGCCTCTGCCGGACGGAGTGATCGACCGACCGGGGACGCGGCGCGTCCGGATTCACCTCGAGGCCGATCCGCACCTGGGATGGGCCAACCCCGAGATCCGCTCGGTCTGGCCGGGCCAGACCGAGACGAACTGGGTCGATATCGAAATCATCCGTCAGTGAGTTGCCGGTTGTCAGTTCCCGGTTGCCAGCGGTTCTTGGTCGGTTCCCGCCAACCGCTGACCACTGACGAGGCGACCCGCCACGCGGACGGCCGCGATCAAGCTGGATGGATCGGCCCGGCCCTGCCAGGCGATGTCGAAAGCCGTGCCATGGGCCACGCTGGTCCGCACGATCGGCAGTCCCAGGGTGACGTTCACCGCGCGCTGAAAGCCCACGGTCTTGAGGGCGATATGCCCCTGGTCGTGGTACATCGCGACCACGACGTCGTAGGCCCCGTTCAGTGCGTGGTAGAACAACGTGTCGTTGGGCCAGGGCCCGGTCGCGTCGAGTCCCTCGCGACGTGCATCCTCGACCGCGGGGCGGATCAAGGTCTGCTCCTCGTCGCCGAAGAGGCCATCTTCCCCGGCATGCGGGTTCAGCGAGGTCACGGCGATCCGCGGCTGGACCCCTTCGGTCAACGGGCGCATTGCGCGGTCGGCCAGCCGGATCTTCGACAGGATCGACTCCCGGCTCAGCAGGTCGAAGACCTTTCGCAGTGCCATGTGGAGCGTGACGTGGACCACGCCCAGACCGTGGGACAGAGGGCGGCCCGGAACGTGCGCGGAACGGGGCTCTCCCATCGGATTCTCGAGATAAAGCATCATCGCGTGATCCGGGACGCGGCAACGCTCGGCGAGGATCTCGGTGTGCCCGGGATGGTCGATCCCCGCCTCGTGGAGCGCCTGCTTATTCAAGGGAAGCGTCACGATCGCGTCGATGCGACGATCCAGCGCGAGGTCGATCGCGGTATTGAGGAACTCATACGCGGCCCGCCCCGCCCGGCGATCGATTGTCCCTGGCCTGACTTGCGACAGATCGCCAAAGCTGCCCCGCACCGGCAGACAGGGGATGGTGCTGGATGTGGGAGTCGCCTCCTCGGGAGCCGTTACGACCTGCACATCCATGCCGTGTGCGTCGGCGACGATCCCCTGGGCGCGGCGGAGCACATCCGGGTGCCCTATCACGAGCGGCCGGGCCAGGGCATGAAGCGCCGGATCGAGCCAGGCCCGGACGATCACCTCCGGGCCGATCCCGGCCACGTCCCCCATCGTCAGACCCACAATCGGCGGATGCATAGACTCGTTCATGCTGCGATGAAACTGACCGATGCCGAGCCAAGACCGGCGTAACGCTGGCCGGCCATCCCGGCTCGAACGCGTTGCTCTTTCATTTTATGCAGTATGGGCATCGATGGCGACGGTCGCGGTCAGGGCTGGAGCGATCGAGTGAGCATCGGTCGCCCGTCAGAACCTGATCGTGAGGTCAAAACCGCCCATCAACAAATTCCTGCTTTTACCGAGATCAAATGCTGGCACGTCATAGGAGTGATAGAAGCCAAGCTCAGGTCGTATCATGACCACATCATTAAATTGATGGCTGATACCGATCGTATGACTGGAGTAATTGGTCGCGAATCCGGATCGCTCGCCACGCTGATCGCGCCACCACTCGTTGCGTATCGTGAAGTAATCCCTCTTGTTGAGCTGGATCGGGGTGTAGTTCAGCACGCCGTAGGCCGGGTCGTTGCCTTTGAGAAACGCCCCGAGACCGCCGCCACCGCCGAACGACATCGGCGGCCCGAGACTCGGCGTCCCGCCCACCACGCCGTTGAATTGCCACATGTAATAGGCTTCGGTCTTGGTATGAATCCTCTGGGTGAACCTGTGTTCCCAGGTCGTCACGATGTAATTGAAGTTGTCGTGCCCCGATTTATGGCCGTCGGCGTAGAAGTAGCGGAACTTCCCGTTGTTGATGTTATTCAGGCACGTGTAGAAGGCGTCATTGTTACTCTTGGAGATCCATCGCCAGCCGAAGAAGCCGGTCGGAAGAGCACCCACGTACCAGGGGGCCATGTCCGTGCCCGATTGAATGGCCCCTTGAATCATGTTCCGCTGGTTCATCTGGAAGCTGAACATGGCGCCCGTCTGGGTGTAAGTGTCGTAGGTGAAGAGGAGAGAGTGCGACGCCAGGTAGTTGTCCGGGGCGTACTGGGCCTCGATGTCCGGACAGGCGATCCAGCGCCCGACCCGGATCACCATCCCCTGGAAGATGTTCGGGATGTAGAGCTCGCCCCAGAATTCGACGGGGTCGTATCCATACAGGCTGTTGTGATACAGCAGTTGCTGGCTGAAGACGCCTCCCGCCGTCGTGTAGCGATAGTCGATGCCGTACATGTTGACCCAGCGGAACCCCCAGTCCCAGTGGTCGGTCTGCACCCAGTCGATCTCACGCTCGAATCGGAGGATCGCCTGGTCAAGCTGGAAGGAGTTGGGCACGACCCAGTAGGCCGTGGGTAAGTTCGAATTTCTGGCGTTACTCCAGTTCCCTGACACAGTCACCCAGCCATGCACCTCGATCTTGGTATCGCGGAGCCAGTCCCCGTGAGGACCAAGCAACATCGCTTGCTGTAAGGGATCGACGGTCGGGCTCGCGGGGGTTCCGATCAGGGGATAACCCTGGTATTCCGAAGTAGGAAACGGCGGTGAGTCCCAGGGGCTGGGCGGTGACCGCCGGGGAGCCCCCGGTGCCTCGTAGCCTCCACCACCGGACCTCTCGCCGCCGCGGAACGTATCGTCCTCCGATTCGTCCGAGGCCGACTTCCGCGGCGGCCCAAGATGCTTCGGGAACCAATCCACCAAGAACGGATATCCGCGGAGCCACCGCTTGCACAGGCCGTAAGGCTCTCGCTCGCTCTCGGTATACAGGGCTTCCGCCGACGCATTCGTCGATGTATCGGCCGGGGGAGGCCCTGGTTGGTCGGCCGAAGGCGGCGTCGGTGACGGACTCGCTGTGGTCTGATTCGGAGGTGGAGTGATGAAATCACTAAGGGCCCTCACCTCACCGCTCGAGCCGGTTAGCGGAGTCGGGAGCGGGTTGACAGAGGGAATCAATCCGCCCGGATCGCTCCCGCCGCCGACAGGACCGGGAACGGTCGCCGCTCTGGGAGCGACAGGCGAGGAGGATGCAGGGAGAGCCGTCGATGGCCTGGGATCCTGCGCAGCCTCGTACGCCGCCTGTGAGACGGAATCATCGACCTTCGTGCCGACGTAATCGTCGGAGTCCGGGTCCTGGCCCGGGGCGTACCGAACATTCCGGCCGATGAGCCATCGGGTGCGCTCTTCCTCCGGTTTCGGGCTCGATTCGGGCCTCCGCTCAGGGCGCCGGGCCGGGACATCTTCATCGCCGTGGTTTCCCCTGGTAACGCGTCGGCCGGGCCACAAGGAATCTCGGAGCCAGCCCCACCGGGATGTCTTCGGGCGCGGAGGGGTCGATCCCTCGCTCATCGGTGTTTGCGCGCTCTTTGGCCTGCGAACTGAGCTTGAAGAATCATCGGCCGTCGTAACGGGATCCGCCGGCGGTTTGGTGTCCTGCGACCGTGCCGCCGCCGTCGTCAGCAGGCAAAACACCACGACAAGCCGACTGCATCGTGCGGCGTCAAATCGATTCGTCATCCCGAGCCACTCCGTGGGATTGCCGGCGCTTTCGGTCCTGTCTGCGCGAGCTCCGAAGATCGGTGGCACGCACTCGTGAGCGGAGAGAGTTCGCAACTGAGATCGACAGGAGGATCGGAATAGCTTGAGCGAATCGGTTAACTGTAGCGATTGAGCGGCGCACTACGATTCTTCCGATCGAGGGGGATCTGACGCGATGACTGACAGGTAGCCGCCCAAGAATCCGCCTTGCGGACTGCATGGATTGCGCGGCACTGTGCATGATCGCAGGTGCGCGACGACTCCGAACGGAGGAGAGTGGCGCCGCAGCGCGTCCACCCTCCCCGTTCCCGGGCCCTTGACGCCCGACGAAGCTCGGTGCGTAGCGGCGCCGCCGCTTCAGAATGGCTTGCCAGAAGACGTGATACCGTGATAGATTCCCGTCGCCATGACCCTTGCCGGTTCCGCATCCCGTCACCCACCGATCTTCCGACACTCCATCGCTTCAATTGAGGTCGGGATCTGGCCTCCTCCTCGGGCCGAATCGTCTTCGGGCGCGAAAGAGCGAAGGGCTCTGTGACCGACTCTTGTTTCTGGACGGATCGCCATCAAGCCGGGAGGGGACGATGTCCCACGGAGTGGACCGCAAGCGCCGACGGACCGTTGCGGACGGGTCGGTAGAGGCTCTGGAGGGTCGGGTCCTGCTCAGTCAGGCCAGCCGTCCGACGATCGGCGCGCCCGCTGCCGAGGTTGCATCGATGCAACAGCGAGGCACGGTGATGTCGCTCCAGGCGTCGACCGAGACGCGGGGCGCGCGGCCGTCGGTCACGCTGACCGCGACGGTCCGCACGGCCGGGAGCCTTCGCGTCATCCACAACGGCCGCGTCAAGTTCTCGATCCTCTCACCCACCGCCGAGCCCCTGGGCACCGCCTTCCTCGACCGTCTGGGACAGGCCACGGTGAAGACCTCAAGACTGGGAAGCGGTGGGACTTATGAGGTCCAGGCGCAGTACGTCTCGCCGCACGGTCCGTTCGCCCCAACCACCGCGGAGCTCGATGTCACCGTCGCGCCGCCCGTGGTCACGTCCTTCCTCATCAGGGCGCCGCAGTATTTCGGATCACCCGGGACGCCCATCACCTTCTCGGTCAGCGCCCTGGACCGCGCCCACCAGGTCGTGACCGACTACGCCGGCACGATCGGCCTTTCCAGCAAGACCGATCATACCGCCACGTTGCAGCCCGGCACCTACACGTTCACGACCACCGACCAGGGCACGCACGAGTTCCCCGACGGCGTCACGTTCCACAAGGGAGGCGCCGAGGTCGTCAAGGTCGTCCAGCTCAACAACACCCGGATCGTCGGCACGCAAGCCTTCGGTATTCAATGATCCCGGCGCCGCCGATTGGTATGCTGTGCGCATAACGAGATCGTGAAACAGGCCATCGGCCTCGCCTCGGCGGCGGATCGGGGGCGGCAATGTCGGACAACGCGAACGACGAACCGGGCGGCGACCGCGAGCCGGAGAAGCATGGTGGCGACGGCCCGGACCGCCGAGGGCCGCGAAAGTCGGGCCGTTCCCAGGGCCGACGGTCCGCGAAGAGGGCGGGGCCGCGACGGGGCGGAGGACCCGGGCGGCCCGGGTCGATCCGCCTGGCGCCTCTCGGCGGCAACCGCTTCGAGCTGGTCCATCCCGCGTGCGTCCGCGAGACCGAGCTGGACTACGAGGAGGGACTCGAGATCCTGAAGGCGGGCGACCCGGAGGCGGCGCGGGACGCACTCCGCTACGCGCTGGGGGCTTGCCGCGACAACATGTGGATTCACGCCGCCCTCGGACGGATCGCTCTCGAGGAATTTCGCGATCCCGCGCTGGCCCGGGGACATTTCGGTTACGCCGTCGAGCTCGGGCGACGCGCCTTGCCTCCGCAATTCGCCGGCCTGCTGCCGCGGGACCGGCCGAACAACCGGCCGTTTTACGACGCCCTCGAGGGCCTGATCCGCACGCTGGAGGCCCTGGGACAACGCGGCGAATCCGCGGCGCTTCGCACCTTGCGCGACCGGCTCTCGGGCGGGTCTCGGGATGCCGGCGGCGGGGCGTCGGTCCGGTCGGATTCAGGGGTCTGAAAAAGGGCGTCGGAGCAGGCCGGGCTTTTTCGACTTCGAAGATTTTTCGGACTTGCAGCGAACCACCGATCGGGATAGAACGGCCGCAGTCTGAGACCTACGACCAGAAGGAATCGCCCGGCACTCATGTCCGTCACGTCCGTCCCGACGGAAGGGAATCCCGACGTCGAAAAGCGGTGGTTTCGCGACCGAAGAGGCCGTGGTATTCTCGAGTCGATCCGCTGGGGCGGGCGCAGGCCCGCGTTGCATGATCCGGCTCGGGGCGTGGGTGCGATGAGACTTCGATCGATCGCCGGAGGCGTGGAGGTCCTCGCGCCGGCGAAGCTAAACCTGTTCCTCGAGGTCCTGGGGCGCGGGCCGACGGCTATCACGAGATCGAGACCGTGATGGTCGCCGTCAGCCTGTACGACTCCTTGACCTTCCTGGACGACCCGTCGGGCGAGATCCGCCTGCGGTGCAGCGACCCGGCCTTACCGGTCGGTGCGGACAACCTGGTGATCAAGGCGGCCGATCGCCTCCGCGAGGCGACGGGTTGCCGGCGCGGTGCTCGGATCGACCTTGTCAAGGCGATCCCGGCGCAGGCCGGCCTGGCCGGCGGCTCGAGCGATGCCGCGGCGACCCTGGCGGCGCTGGATCGGCTCTGGGACTTACGGATGGGTCCGGAGCGGTTGGATGCCCTGGCTGCGGAGGTCGGCAGCGACGTGCCGTTCTTCAACCACGTCCCCGCCGCGGTCTGCCGCGGGCGCGGGGAGCGGGTGGAGTCGGTGCCGCTGGTCGCGACGTACTGTTTCGTGCTGGTGTGTCCGTCCGTCGGAGTGAGCACGGCCGACGTCTACCGTCGGGTGGTGCCTCCCGATCGACCGCGGGATGCCGGGCCTGTCCTGGACGCCCTGCGGCGCGGCGGATCCGACGAACTGGGGCGGGGCCTGTTCAACCGGCTCCAACCTGTCGCCGAGGCGCTGCGGCCCGAACTGGTTCGGGTCCGGGATGCCCTGGCGACGCTGGGCCCGCTCTTCGACGGGTCCGCGATGAGTGGGAGCGGCTCGGCCTACTTCGGGCTCTGCCGCGACCCGGCCGCGGCCCAGCACGCCGCGGAGATGCTTGAACCCCTCGGACTAGGATGGGTCCGGGTCGTGACCTGCGGCCCCTGAGCAGCGAAATGCCACGTAAAGGAGTACCGGCTGTGGAGATCACTGAAGTCCGCATCAAGCTCATGGAAGACAACTCGGGCAGCAACGAGCGGCTGCAAGCCTTTTGCAGCATTACCTTCGACGACATGTTCGTCATCCGCGACCTCAAGATCATCGAGGGCGCCAAGGGCTTCTTCGTCGCGATGCCGTCGCGCAAGCTGACCGATCGTTGCCACAACTGTGGCACGAAGAATCACTTGCGGAGCCGGTTCTGCAACCAGTGCGGCTGCCGACTCGACGAGAACCGCGCACTCCGCGACGCCGACGGGCGAGCCAAGCTGCACGCCGACATCGCCCATCCCATCAATTCCATGTGTCGCGAGAAGATCCAGTCGGCCGTCCTGGCCTCGTATGCCGATGAGCTCGAGCGCTCCAAGATGCCGGGCTACGTATCGCGTTACGACGACTACGAAGCCGACGATTTCGACGCGCCGTTCGACCCGCACGGCGCCCCGACGCACTCGGGCGCGAACGAGCCCCCGCTCCGGCGCGCCCCCTGCGCGGCCACACGCAGCACGCCCGCGCCGGCCAGTCGGTGCTCCGCGGGCCCCACCTCTCGACGCGGAAAGAATCGCACGAGGGCGTGGCCATGGACCACCATCATCGCGGCGAGGCCACCGGCTTCGGCAGCGGACTCTGATCATCGCCTTTCCCAGTGCGTCGGTGCTCGACTGATCCCGTCTTCCCAGCACGATCCCACTCGCATATCCACCCGGAGTCATCCCATCCCGAGGCATCGACCGTTCCCCCATTCCGACCAGGCCAGGACGGCCCGGCGCAGCGAACTCGCCCGCGCCGGGTCGTTCCGGCGCGCACCCCGCGGGCGTTGTGCGGCCGATCCCTCCCGCTCGAGCCGGGCGATGAATGCTCTCCCGCCGGATGCGAGCCCACCTCCGGATTCGGCCCCTGGCCGGCCCGGCGCGGGATCGCCTCGGTCCGCTCGCACACGATGGAGGACGCGGATCGTGCGGATCGCCCGGATTCCCCTATTCGTCTACCTGGGCCTCACCGTCGTGATGTTCTCGATCCAGACCCGAATCATCTTCCCGGGCCAGGAGACTCAGGGCCAGCCCTACGCCGAGGTCCGGCCGCGCCCGGGACCGAGCTGGTCCGCCTCGAGGCCGCGCGAGCGACGCCCATCGTCGCGCTGTTCGGGCCCGCCTTGACCGCCGACGGCCGCCCCGATCCCCTCGCCGCCGATCGGCCGACGCTGCTGTACTTCTACGGCAACGGGATGTGCCTGAAGTACGCCGAGAGCGAGTTCGAGCAGTTCCGGCGACTGGGCCTCAACGTGATGATCCCCGAATTCGCGGGTTATGGGATGAGCGGCGGCAAGCCATCCGAGCGCGGTTGCCAGGCGACGGCCGATGCGGCCTACGAGCACCTGGTCCGCACCCGAGGCATCAAGTCGAGCCGGATCATCGCCGGCGGCTGGTCGCTGGGCGGCGCCGTGGCCCTGGACCTCGCCTCGCGAAAGCAAATCGCTGGATTGATCATGTTCTCATCATTTACCAGCGGCGTGGACATGGCCCATCGGCTCGTGCCGTTCCTGCCGGCGTCGGTCCTGCTCCGGCATCGCTTCGACAACATCGGCAAGATCAAGCACGTCGCCTGCCCGATCCTGATCGGCCACGGTCGACGCGACCGGCTGGTCCCGTTCGAGATGGGGGAGCGGCTGGCCGCGGCGGCGCGGCCGCCGGTGACGACGCTCTGGATCGACGAGGCCGACCACAACGACTTCTATGACGTCGCCGGCCGTCGCGTCGACCAGGCCATCGTACGCTTCGTCGAGTCGCTCCCGACGGCCGACCGCTGAGCGTGCGTCCGGTAAATCACGCCGCCGAGGCCGC
This sequence comes from uncultured Planctomycetota bacterium, assembly GCA_963815795.1. GTDB lineage: Bacteria > Planctomycetota > Planctomycetia > Isosphaerales > Isosphaeraceae > JAKAUH01. Next base: position 2,996,413 of record CAWFIC010000019.1, read on the forward strand.
ATTGTCTCCGAGCTGCTGACGCAAGACTTCGGCCATGCGGCGGAAGACGCCATCCCAGTCGTGGAGGGCGGTCTGGCGGAAGATCCGCATCGTCGGATACCAGGGGCTGTCCTCGCGGTGGACCATCCACCGCCATTCGCCGACGGTCGATATGGCCAGCCAGACCGGGATTCCCAGCCCTCCGGCCAGGTGAGCGACGGCGGTGTCGGGCGTGATGACCAGGTCGAGCAAGCTGAGGATCGCGGCGGTATCGGTGAACTCACGCCGGCGGCCGCTCTCCAGGTCGATGATCGGGAATCGGCCGGCGAGGGCGGCGATCTGCTCGAGGCCGTCGACGGCCTGAACGTTGACCAACTGCACACCCGGTACGTCGGCGACGGGCGCGAGCTTGGCCAGCGGGAAGGATCGCCAGTGATCGTTCGGGTTGGTCGGGCTCCCTTGCCACGCGACGCCCACCAGCAATGGGCGGCCGCGGCCGCCGACACGGGCCCCCGTCGGTTCGCGACCGGTCCGCGGATGGGCCCCGGTCGCCGCGGCCAGCGCCTGCCGCCAACGCTCGACGATGACCGGCTCGGTCGACAGGTACGGGATGCGGGCCGGCACGGTGCTCTGTGTGGTCCCGAAGATCGCCGGCAGGCTCATGAGCGAGGCATGGACGTCGCATTCGGGTACGAACGAAGTACCATCGAGGGCCATATCCACCCCGGCGCATCGGGCGACGATCCGCAGGGCCCGGGTCTGGGAGACGACGAACACCAGGCCGCCGCGCTCCTTGACCAGGGCCGCATAGCGGATGAATTGCAGGGTATCGCCGAATCCTTGCTCGGCGTGCAGCAGGATCGGCCGGCCGTCGAGCGGCTCGCCGTTCCATCGGGGCCGATCGATCCGGCAGCCGATGTGCTTGCGGCATTTGATTCGCCACTCGTGCTCGGGCCACCCGCGCTCGAAGTCGCCGATGGAGAGCCATCCATAGGCCCGATTTCGGTGGACCTCGGCATAATCCGGCCGCAGTTCGATCGCTCGATCATAGTGCTCGAGGGCCTCGGCCCAGTTCCCCATACGACCCAGCGTCATGCCCAGGTTTTGCAGCCGATCGGGCGAACTCGGATCGCGACGCACCGCCTCGCGCAGATGTTCCAGCGCCTCGTCAAACTTCCCGAGATCCGACAGGACCACGCCCAGGTTCATCCGCGCGTCGAGCAGGTCGGGATTCTGATTCAGGACCTGCCGGTAGCATTCGGCGGCCTCGGCCGGCCTTCCCTGATCCCAGAAGGCCAGGCCCAGGTTGTTGCGGATGATCCAGTCGTCCGGCTTGAGCTCGCAAGCTCGCGTGAAGAATGGCTCGGACTGCGCCGGGAATCCCTGCTCCCACAGCGCCGAACCGAGCTTGTTCAGGATGTCCGGGCAATCGGGCCGCAGGCGGTGCGCCTTGCGCAACAGGGCCTCGGCCTCGGCGTAGCGACGCTGGCCCAGGAGCGAGCCGGCACGATGAGCGTAGTCATCCGCCAGCTCGGAGGTCGCCCGATCGATCCCTTCCCCGACGGCCGCCGCGCCGCCCCGCGTGCGATCCAGGATCCCATCCATGGTCGATCCCTCCCCACCAGGTCTTGGACGGCCATGAGTAAACCGCGAACGGCCCTCTCTTCCAAGATCAACTTGCGGCGGCTTCAGGATTGGAGGGCGCGGACCGCGGCGGTGAAGATCGACAGGCCATCGACGGATCCCTCGGGCAGGGCCTCACTTCGCGTCCATCGGGGATGGTGCCAGGGTTCGACGAAGCGCTCCGGGTGGGGCATCAGCCCGAAGATCCGGCCGGTGGGGTCGCAGACTCCGGCGACGGCCCGCGCCGAGCCGTTGGGATTCTCGGGATAAGTCTCGGTCGGTCGGCCTTCGTGGTCGGCGTACTTCAGGACGATCTGGCCGGCGCGGTCGATCGCGTCGAGGGCATCGGGCGAGCCCGGGACGAACCGGCCCTCGCCGTGCGCCACCGGCAGCTCGATCGTCGGAGGGGAATCGGCGGAGATGAACGGGCAGAGTCCCGGCCGGGTCGCCAGCCTCACCCATCGGGCCTCGAAACGGCCGGAGTCGTTGCGTGCGAGCGTCGCGCGGCCGCTCCGGACGGTCCCCGGCAACAGGCCCGCTCGCACGAGGACCTGGAACCCGTTGCAGATGCCCAGCACGAGCCCGCCCCGGTCGTGGAATCGCCGCAACGAGTCGCCGAGCACGGTGCCCAGCCGGGTGGCCAGGATCCGGCCGGCTCCCAGGTCGTCGCCGTAGGAGAACCCGCCCGGCAAGGTCAGGATCTGGAACGCGTCCAGCGACCCGGGCGACTCGACCAGGCGGCCGACGTGCCAGGTCTCGGCGACGGCCCCCGCCCGTTCCCAGGCGGCGGCCGTCTCCTCGTCGCAGTTGGTGCCCGGTGCCCGCAAGACGATCGCACGAGGTTGCGCCATGTCCCTTCTCAGACGTCAAGAAGTGCCGGATTCCGGATTCCGGATTCCGTATAGACTAAAAGATGTATCATTCTCACTGATCAATTTGGAATCTGGAATCCGTAATTCCGTCTTCCGCACTCAGAGTCGGTCCCAGAAGGTGGGTCAGACGATTGTAGGGTGGGTGAAACCCACCGACGCCAGGCCTTGGCACACGGTGGGTTTCACCCACCCTACGGGATCGCTCTCGACCCTTCCGGGACAGACTCTCAGTAAGCGTTCTCGCCGCCCCCCACCTGCGTACTGTAATCCGACTCCGCCCGATAGGCGAGGTTGCGGCGGAGCAGCTCGGCCTCATAAACCTGCACCACGAAGTCGGCAGCGATCTTCAGCCGCGACGACGTGCCCTTGGACGGGAAGTCGGCCGGAGAACCCCGGCGGAACTCGGCGACGCCGACGTGCTTCGACCGGCTCTTGACGTAGTTGATCCCCGGGATGCCGTCGGCATCGCCCGAGATCAACAGCGCGATGTCGTAGGTCTCTTGCAGCGCGACCATGTCCACGGCCAGGCTGGTGTCCAGCCCTTTCTCATTGACCGTGTGATGGAGCAGATCGACCTTCCAGTGTCCCTCCTGGCGGATCTCGACGAAGTCGGTGGCGGCCTGGACGCCGTGATAGAAGCGCTTCTTCCGCTCCAGCGCCCGGCGCTTGCCCTCGTACCACTCGCGGGTCTCGCTGAAGCAAAGGCTCCACGCCTCCTCGATCCGGCGCTCCATCGGCACGTCCGAGCTGCGCCGGGTCGCATCTTCGAGGTACGCGTCGCGGAGTCGCGGGTTCATCTCGAAGCGGGTCCGCAGCCGGGCCTCCGCCTTGGGATCGTTGAGGTCCCACTCGTCCATCTTGCCGACCACGTACCAGTAGATCCGCGAGTGCTGGGCGGTCGGCCAGGTCGCGCCTGGGCGAATGTCCGGCCCCAGTAGTGGACGCTCTGTTCGAACACGTGACGATAGAAGGCGCCGTAATCATCCACGCGCAGGTTGAGATGCTTGAGCACGCCATCCAGGTTAGAACCGTTGACGAAAGTCACGAACTTCAGCATCATCTTGTCCTTCATTTACGATCGCCAATCACCAAGGGAAGATACAAATCAATCGGTCATCGACCAACACGAGGCCGGCGCCCGCTGGCGCCGGCCCCAGGCACGCTATCCGTCACGACCACCGCAAGGGCCTTTGCCAGGCCTCCCTGAGTACATCCAGCGGTGCGTCCACGACGAGGGAGCCGGCACCCGACTCGATCGTCAGTCTCGGGGGGCTCTCCGGCCCGGTGCCGCTCGCAGGACCGACCTCGCCGAGCCTGCCGAGCGGCCAGGCACCCAGTTGCTCCTCGACGCGGGAACAGTCCTCCGGGGCGACCTCCAGCAGGAAGCGAGAAGGCGACTCGGAGAACAACAGGACGAACGGATCGGCCGCGCCGGTATCGCGCGGGACGCGATCGAGGCTCACAGCCGCCCCGAGTCCGCCCGCCATGGCCATCTCGGCCAACGCCACGGCGAGTCCCCCCTCGCTCAGGTCGTGGCAGCTCCGGATCAGACCGAGCCGGATGACCTCGTGGAGCGATTGGAAGAGACCCGGACCGCGCGTCAGGTCGACCCGCGGCACGTTCCCGCCGGCCTGGCCTTTGACTTCCGCCCAGAGCGATCCGCCCAGCTCGGGCCGGGTCAAGCCCACGACGTACAGCACGTTCCCGGCCGCCTTCAGGTCCATGGTCACGGCGGCGCGGACGTCGGGCACGATCCCGATCGCGCTGATCAAGAGGGTCGGCGGGATGGCCAGGCTACGGCCCTCGTGGGTGTATTCGTTGTTCAGGCTGTCCTTGCCTGAGATGAACGGGGTCCGGTAGGCCAGCGAGACGTCGCGGCAGGCCTGCGCGGCCCGGATCAGTGAGCCCAGGGTCTCGGGCCGATCGGTGCTGCCCCAGCAGAAATTGTCGAGGATCGCGATCCGAGACGGGTCGGCGCCCACGGCCACGCAGTTCCGGACCGCCTCGTCGATGACGCAGCCCGCCATGGCATACGGGTCGATCTTCCCATAGCGGGGATTGATGCCGCACCCGACGGCCAAACCACGCCTCGAGCCGCGGACGGGGAGGACCACCGACGCGTCGCCGGGCCCATCGTCGCAGGCCCCGACCAGGGGCTTGATGACCGTCCGGGCCTGGACCTCGTGGTCGTACTGGCGGACGATCCACTCCTTGCTGCAGACGTCCCAATGTCCGAGCAACGCCAGCAGATCGCCCGTGAAATCGCGAGGCGACGGCGTGGCGAGCGGCCGATCGGGCGGAGGCGACCACGACGCTTCCCGAACGACGGTCGGCCGTCCCTCGTGGAGGAACTCCATCGACAGGTCGGCGACCACCTCCCCCTGGTAGTGCAGGGTCAGGCGCCCGCTGTCGACGAACCGCCCCAGGTCGGTCGCCTCGACGAACTCTCGCCGGCACAGCTCCTGGAGCTCGGGCCATTTCTCCTCGGGCACGGCGAGGACCATCCGCTCCTGGGCCTCCGAGATCCAGATCTCGGTGTAGGAGAGCCCCTCGTATTTCAGCGGCGCACGGCTGAGCTCGACCTCGGCGCCGAGCTCCGCGCCCATCTCGCCGACCGCCGAGCTGAAGCCGCCGGCCCCGCAGTCGGTGATCGCGCGGAAGAGCCCCCGGTCCCGCGCCTGGACGATCACGTCGAGCACCATCTTCTCGGTGATCGCGTTGCCGATCTGGACGGCACCCCCGGAGAGGCTCTCGCTGTGCGCCGTCAGCTCGGCCGAGCTGAAGGTCGCCCCGTGGATCCCATCGCGGCCCGTCCGCCCGCCGATGGCGACGATCCGGTCGCCGGGCTCGACGTGCTTCGTCGCCATTCCTCGCGGCAGCACGCCGACCGTCCCGCAGAAGACCAGGGGATTGGCCAGGTAGCCCGGGTCGACAGCCAGGGCGCCATTGACCGTGGGAATGCCCATCCGGTTGCCGTAGTCGCGCACCCCCGCCACGACGCCCTTGAGCACGCGCCTTGGGTGCAGCACGCCCGCCGGCAGCTCCTCGGGATCGAGGTCGGTCGGGGCCACGCAGAAGACGTCGGTGTTGCAGATCGGCTTGGCCCCGAGGCCCGTCCCCAGCGCATCGCGGATGACGCCGCCCAGGCCGGTGTTCGACCCGCCATAGGGATCGATCGCCGAGGGGTGATTGTGGGTCTCGACCTTGAAGCAGACGTCGTAATCGTCATCGAACCGGATGACCCCGGCATTGTCGCTGAAGACGCTCACCAGCCAGTCGGACGCGAGTTCGCGGGTCGCCCCGAAGATCGTCTCCTTGAGCAGGTTGTCGATGGTGCGCCCCTCGAACGCGATCCGCCCCTTGAGCGTCTTGTGCGAGCAATGCTCGCTCCAGGTCTGGGCGAGCGTCTCCAGCTCGCAGTCGGTCGGATCGCGGCCGAGCGCCGCGAAATGGTCGCGGATCGCGCGCATCTCGGCGAGGCTCAGCGAGAGCTGGCCGGACCGGCTCAGGGCCACGAGTTCCTCGTCGTCGAGCCCCCGGATCGGCACTTCGACCTTGCGGAACTCGTAGACTTGCCCCTGGCCGAGCCGCTCCAGCGCGAGCGGCCCGATGATGGCCTGCTCGACGGCATCATTGGCCAGCAGCCGACCGATCAGACCGGGGAAGGACGCGGCTGGCCCCTCAACGCGGTACGTCTTGATGGTCCGCACATTCGCGACGCGATGTCCCAGGTTGCGCAGCAGCGCCAGCGCGCTTTCGGCCTCGGGGTCGGTGACGCCCGGCTTGGGCAGGACATGAATGAGCGTGGATGATCCTCCGGCCCGGCTGGGGTCCGTCGTGCGCCGGATGACCGCCGATTCGACCACGGGGTCGCTGAGGACGTCGGCCGCCACGCGCCTGAGATCCTCCTCGGACAGCTCGCCTTCCACCAGGAAACCCCGGCTGGCCCGGATCGTCCAGGGCCCGGGCAGTCCGGCTTCCACCGCGTCGAGCGCCAGGCGCTCACCGACGTGATCCGCCTGGCCCGCGGCCGGTTCGATCTCGATATGCCACAGCATGATCATCGGGAATTCTCGGGTCTCAACGTCCGATGGTCCGGCCGACGGTCCCGGCGGCCATCAAGATCGCGGAGTCTTTACATCAATGCAAATTGGGGATGGCCAATGCGCGTTGTTCGTTCCTGGGGCTCGGGAACCATGAATCGCGATTCATACCACGAGATCGACGAGGAGCGGCCGGCCGACGCTACGGTCGGGCGTCGTCCCTCAGCTCGGCCGGCCCCGAAGGGGAGGACAGCTCTTCGAACAAGGCTCGGCGATGCCGGGCCTCGTCCCACCAACGGCGAATCGCATCTTCGTCGTCGGTCATCAGGGCATACTGAAAGCTCACGAGTCGTTCCCGCAACGAGTCGAGGGCCTTGAGCAATGGCCCGCGATTCTCGCGGAAGATCGCCGTCCATAGACCGGTGTCGGCGGCCGCGACGCGGGTCCCATCGCGGTAGGCTCCCGCTGCCAGTGGGAGCCAATCGACTGGAATCGACCCCGCCAGGGCGGACGCCAGGGCGTGCGGCAGGTGGCTGGTATAGGCCAGGACCTCGTCATGCTCGGTGGGACCCATCTCCAGGACGCGGCAACCGAGGCTCGCCCAGAAGCGCCGTGCCCGACTGAGGCGATCCACCGGGGTCCGCGAAGTCGGCGTCAGGACGCAGGGCCGGTCCTCGAAGAGGTCGGCGCGAGCGTGTGCCACGCCCCGACGCTCGGATCCGGCGATCGGGTGCGCCCCCACGAACACCGACGCGCAACTCGGCTGGCGCTCCAGGGCCTCCACGATCTGGCGCTTCGAGCTGCCGGCATCCGTGATCAGGACATCCGCAAGCGTCGCCTCGGCGCAAGCGCGAACGTCCTCGACCACGCGATTGACCGGAGTGCACACGACGACCACTTCGGCCGCCCTCGTCCCCTCGCGGGGATCGGTCGTCGCCCGGTCGATGGCGCCTCGCTCGACCGCCTGCGCGAGCGAAACGGGGTCCCGCCCGACCCCGATCACCTCGGCCGCGATCCGACGCGCACGCAGTGCCAACCCGACCGATCCGCCGATCAACCCCACGCCGACGATGGCCACCCTCCGGAGCGGCTCCAAGATTTCAGCCTCATCCATCACGATTCGACGATTTGAACCATATCAGTCAGATTGCAAGTCCATACTGGCAGGGCAGCATGATCCATCTCTTGATAATAGCTTATCGTCCGTCGCCCCGCAGCACGAGTCGATTTTGTCCCAGGCCGGGAGGACGGGTTCGACCGAAGCGGCATGGACGGGGGCCAGCCGGGTTAGCGAGATGGACCCGGGTGACCGATCGCCTCCTCGGCGGGACGGCCGAAGGGCGATGGCGAGGGATCTCCGCCTTGAAGTCGCCGAGGCTGATCCAGTGCGTGCGGCGATTCAGGTCGACCTCGGCGATCGCCACGGTGCCCCACTCCCGGGCCAGCGCGACCGGCTCGCCGGTGTGATCGAAGATCGCCGAGATCATCCAGTTCCGCGAGATGTCCTCGTAAGTGCTGCTGGCCAGGTAGACGTGGTTCTCGCAGGCCCGGGCGCGGGCCAGGAGAGGGTTGCAGCCCCAGACCGGCCAGGCGATGACCTCGGCCCCTCGGTTGCTCAGCGCGCGGGCGACTTCCGGGAAGAAACCGTCGTAGCAGACCATCAGGCCGACCGTGCCGAAGCGTGTCGGGAAGACGGGGTAATCCGAGCCCGGCGTGATGCCCCCCTCGATCTCGCCACGGGGCAGGCAGACCTTCCGATACTTGCCGATCAGGTTGCCGTCGGGGCCGATCAGCACCGCGACGTTGTAAACCAGGTGGCCGTCGCGCTCCAGGAGCCCGGGCACGATGTACAGGTTATGCTGCCGCGCCAGCCGGCCGAAGTACTCGGTCGACGGGCCCGGGATCGGTTCGGCCACTTCGTGGTACGACTTGCCGAGACCGACGAAGGTGAGCGTCTCGCCCAGCACGACCAGGTCGGCTTTCCGGCGCACCGCCTCGGCGATGAGGGGCTCGTACATCCGGCAGTTATCCGCGGGAGTCCGGCCGCCGCTGGGCTTGAAGTGGATGGTCGCCAGACGGACCGTGCGCGATGGGAGCGGGCTGGTCTCGGTCATCGACACCCCGCTCCAGCGGACGGTGCTGTCCGGAGACCATCGCAGATGCAGCTCGACGACCGCCCGCGATGCCCGCGCGGGAGCCAGGTACGTGTCGGAGACCTCGGTCCAGCCCTGGCGGTCTGTGCCCCGTGTCGTCGGGAATTCGGGCTCGGCGATCGCTGTGGCACCGCGGAGGTAACCGGTGACCGTCGGCTGATCGAGCGGCACACGCCGGCCTTGACCGTCCGTCCACCGGATCACGGCCACGATGCTCCGCCGCGGCACGGACACGCCTTCCGCCTGGTAATCCGCCCGGAATTGATAGGTCTTGCCGCCCATGACGGCGAAGTCCTTCTTCCAGTAGCCGTCGAGGCCCTCGCGGTGATCCGCCCGGATCAAGAGGCAGCCCCCGCCATCCGCCCCGCCGCGGGATTGATAGGCGAACGCGGGGCGGATCTCGTCGCGCGGGGCGGCGGTGGACCAGCCGTCGGGGGCCTTCTCGCCCTCCTCCGCGCCCCAGGCCGACGGGATGGCCCCGGCGAGGGCGATCGCCATGCACGTCCCCACGAAGCGGCGCCGTCGGCCCATGTCCATCTGCGGTACTCCTGCTGATATCGCCCGGTTTGGTCGATCGCGATCGTGCCAGCATACCCACATCGGTGAGCAAGCGACATGGGGCCGCCGGCGTGGCACCGGCGGAAGTCCCAGCGAGTCGCCTGGACGGCGCGCTCACGAACTGGAAGGCGTGACGAACGGGCGGAGAGCGTCGGCCATCGCCTGGGCGGACTTCCATCGATCGCGAGGCTGCTTCTGCAGGGCCTTCATCAGGACGCGCTCCATGCCTTCGGGGGCGTCGGGTCGGAAGGCGCGCAACGGAACGGCGGGGTTCTGCAAGATGATCTCGTACGAACCCGGCTTCCTCGGGTCGAAACCCAGGTAGGGATAGCGATTGGTCAACAGATAGAACAGCGTGGCCCCGGCACTGTAGATGTCGGCCGGCGCGGACTTCCCGGAAGTCGCGGATATGGTCGGGCGAGATGAAGCCGATGGAGCCGCCGATGTCCCCCTGCCGCGTCAGGGTGGTGAAGCCCTCGGTCTCGTCGAAGCTCTTGGCCAACCCGAAGTCGGAGAGCTTCACGCGCGGGCGATGGACCGGTCCCAGGACCAGGAGGTTGGAGGGCTTCACGTCGCGATGGACGTAACCCTTGGAGTGGGCGTAGTCGAGCGCCGAGAGCAGGTGACGGCCGATCTGCGCGGCCGACGAGATCGGCAGGGCTCCCTTGAGAGCCTTGGTCCACTCCAGGGCGTTCTTGCCGTCCACGTACTCCATCACGAGCTGGTACTGCCCGTCGATCTCGAACAGCTCGTAGAAGGCCACGATGCTGGGATGACACTGCCCGCTCGGCATCAGCAGGTCGCGGAGGACCTCGATCTCGCGCTGGAAGTAGCCGTTGGCCTTGTCGCCGATCGTGCAATTGGCGCTCATCATCTTGATGGCGACCGGCCGTTTCTTCGAGAGCTGTCGGGCCCGGAAAACCTCTCCCATCCCGCCGCCGCCGACCCATTCCTCGATGAGGTAATCGGGGTGGGTCTTGGGGAACTTCATGCGCCGCATCGTGCACTCGTCGCAGAGCCAGGCATTCGGCCCCAGTTCACTCCCGGCCGGGGCGAGGGTCCGGTCCTTGAAGTCGGCCCCATCCTCGATCGCGATCCGCTTGCCGCAGCCGGCGCAGGTCGCCATCGGCGCCGCCTCGCCGGACGACTCGCAGAAATGGATCACGAACGAGCTGTCCCCGGCGGTGATCACATCCCCCTCGCGGAGCTGGACTCGCTCCACCCGGTGGCCGTTGACCTTCGTGCCGTTGGTGCTGCCCAGGTCGAACAGATGACAGAGCGGCGGCTGGTTCTCGATCCGGAAATGCTCGCGCGACAGCAGCATGTCGCCCGTCATCGGGAAGTGAACGCGCGAGGACCGTCCCACCATGAATGTCTGCCGGCGGTCGATCCAATACTCCAGACCGGAATGCGGGCCGGACGTGACCCGAATCACCACCGCCATCGCAATCTCCCGAGAAGTCGAGACCTCTACTCCTTTTTACACGATTTCCCCTGTGAAATAAACCCACTGCCACCGAATTCGGACCACGCCCCCGCGCGGAATGTCCGGTTAATGACGGCGCCCGGTGGCCTCTCCGTCAACCGGCTGTCATCGGCTCACCGGCGGACTGGTGACGGCCTGTCGCCAGTTCGCGCAGCGCCCGGAGGTCGATCTTCCCCGTCGCGGTGATCGGGATCTGGTCCACCCGGATGAAGTCGCGCACCGAGGGGATCCACAGCTTCGGCAGCCGGCCCGACGTCAACCGATGATGCACGTCCGCCGGCGGCATGGCCAGGTCGGTGTAGAGCACGCAGAGCCGCTCGCCATGGCGGGGATCCGGGATGCCCGCGACCGCCACGTGATGCTCATCGACCCCGGTGATCTCCATGATGGCCGATTCGATCGTGATGTGCGGGACCATCTCCCCGGCGATCTTGGAGAACCGGCTGATCCGGTCCGTGATCCGCAAGAAGCCGTCGGCATCGACGACGCCGAGGTCGCCGGTGATGTACCAATCGTCGCGGATGACGTTTGCAGTCGCCTCGGGCCGGTTGAGGTATCCCACCATCACTTGCGGCCCCTTCACGCAGACGATGCCCTCGCTGCCCGGCGGCAGGTCCTCGCCGCTCTGCGGGTCGATCGTCTTGATCGCCGTGCCGGGCAGGGGCAGGCCCACCGTGCCCAGCCGGTTGCCGTGGACCGATCGCCCGCCGCGGAGCCGAACCTCCTTCGGCACATTCACCGCGACGACCGGTGAGAGCTCCGTGCACCCGTACCCCTCCAGCGGTTCGATATCCAGCGCCTGCTGGATATCGCGGGCGAACTCGGGCTTGAGCTTCTCGGCCCCCAGGACCAGGTGGGTGACCGTCGCGAACTCGCGGGCCTCGCAATTCTTGAGGTAGAACCGCAAGAAAGAGGGCGTCCCGATCAGGAGCGTGACCTTGTGCTCCTCGCAGAGCTTGCCGATCGTGCGGGCGTCGAGCGGGTTGAAGTGATAGACGACCTTCTTGCCCAGGGCGAGGGCGGTCCAGATCGTCACCGTGAACCCGAACGCGTGGAAGAACGGCAGGATGCCCAGGACGACCTCCTCGGGCTTGAGCGCCACCTGCTGCTCGATCTGGTGCGCATTGCTCAGCACATTCCGGTGCGACAGGACGACTCCCTTCGGATCCCCGGTCGATCCCGAAGTGAAGATCACGGTCGCCTCGTCATCGAGCCGATCGCCGCGGAGGCCGGGGAGGAACGCGCCCAGGGCACCGATCGGGATGAGCCTGGACACGGCGGCCGCCCAGAGCTTGTCCGCGAGCGTCACCTGCTTGGGGATGTCCTCGAGGAGGACGAGCGTCCCCCTGGGCACGATCTGGAACTTGTCCAGGACCTTGCCGGATGTCACGACGTGCGTGATCCCGCACTGCTCGATCGACGAGTTGACGACCTGCTGGCCGGCGGTGTAATTGAGGTTGACCGGGATCCTCCCCCAGAGCGAGACGGCGAGGTTGGCCAGGGCGGCGGGTACGACCGGCGGCACCAGCAGGCCCACGTGGGCGGCATCGCCCCAGGTCCGCGCCAGGACGCGTCCCATGGCCAGGGCGCGGAGGAACGTGTCGCCGTAAGTGTGGCTGGCGCCGGTGCTATCGCAAATGGCCACGCGGGAGGAATGCGCCCGCGCCGCCCGCACGAACGCAGCCGGCAGCGAACTCCAGGTATCGGGCAGCGGCGACAAGTCGCGCCAGGACTGGTATGGACCCGCTTCCCGCTCGACACCACGCGGATTCGCCGCGATCGTCATGGCAACCGCTCCTGAAGGCCGACCTCGCACCACGACAGGGGGACCAAGAAATGATGGATGGTCCTTCGTCAGTTCACTTTACGCAATACCGGGCCGCCGCACAACAGCCTCTCTCCGCAGCGCGGCACCGGAATCGAGCTGTCGCACCAGGACCGGCCAGACTTGGGCCGGCTGGAGCTCGGACATGCAGTCGAGCCGGCCGCAAGTCTTCCGGAAGCTGGCGGCGCACCAGACGCCGGTGCGGACCGCAGCGGCCCTCGGTCCGTAAGGGCCTGTCAGCTCCGGGCTCGTGCAGGTGTAGATGCCGATCACACGCGCCCCGGCCGCCGCGGCCAGGTGCAGCGGGCCGGTGTCGTTGGAGATGACCAGGTCGGATTCTCGGCAGAGGGCCGCGAGCTCCTGGAGCCGCGTCCCCCCGCAGAGGTCCAGCAGGGGTATCGGCGCGAGATGGCGAGCCAGGGCGTCGACCAGCGGCCGGTCGCTGGCCGCGCCGACGGCGATGAGACCGGCTCCCAGTCGCTCGACCGCCAGCCGACCGACGGCCGCGAAGTGCTCGGGCGGCCAGCGCTTGGTCGCCCACTGCGCCCCGATATTCAGGATAATCCGGGGCCTCGGCAGTCCCGCGACGGCCTCGGCCGCCCACCGGCGGGCCCGTTCCGAGATCGGCAGGTTGAAGCGGGGCTCGGAGCCGTCGGCGCCGAACCGCTCGGCGACGCGAAGGGCCCGGTCGACGGCGTGCAGGCCCAGCCTGGGCGCTTCGACGTGGTGGGTATAGAACCATCGCGCCCCTTCGCGAGCATCCGCCAGCCCCACCCGGACTTTCGCCCGGGTCGCGGCGACCATCAGCGCCGACCGCAGGAGGCCCTGCAGGTCGATCGCCAGGTCGAAACGGCCGCGGCCGAGTCGGCTCAAGAGGCCCATCGTCCCCCCGATGCCCGTGCTGTCCAGACCTTTTCGCCCCCGATCGTAGACGAGCAATCGGTCCAGATCGGGATGGTCCTCGAGCAGTTCGGCGCACGCCCGATTGACGACCCAGGAAAGGTGAACCGACGGCCATCGCCGCCGCAAGGCGGACAGGATCGGCATGGCATGGATCACGTCCCCCATCGAGCTGGGCTTGATGATGCAGACCCGCTCCGGTTCCATGTCCGCCAGGCCGTCATTGGAACGAACCATGAGTGGGGGGCTCCCTTCCTCTCGGTCGTCAACGGGTCATAATCTAAAGGAAGGAGTCGCTTCGGGCAACGTCGGGTCTATCCCGCCCCACGCGCGCTTCCCGCGTGCCGGAGTCGTGCACTGATCGATCCAGGAGCGATAACGACTGATGTCCACTCTTCTGCTGGTCTCGGCATTTTTCCTCTGGCCCGGGGAGATGGAACGCGGAGAGGTCGCCTTCCGTCCCGGCCCGGACGAGGCGTCGGTCCCGGACCGTTTCCGTCTCGAGCCGGCCGTCTTCAGCTACGAGCTGGAGCCGGTGCTGGCCACGCCCAGGTACACGGTGGGGCGTCTGCGCTTCCCCTCGCCGATCGCGACCGCCGTGCCCGAGAACAACGTCGTCCATGCGGAGTTCTTCCGTCCCGTCGGGCTCGGACGGAAGCGTCCGGCGGTCATCGTGCTCCACATCCTCGGGGCCGACTTCCCGTTATCGCGCGTACATGGCGGCGCGGCTGGCAGACAAGGGCGTCGCCGCGCTGTTCGTCAAGCTGCCGTATTACGGCGAACGCCGGCCGGCCACGGGCGCGCCGGATGCCAGGCGTTTCCTGTCCGCCGACATCGATCGGACCGTCACCGCGATGCGACAGGGGATCTGCGACGTGCCGCCGGGCCGCCGCCTGGCTGGCGAGCCGTCCGGACGTCGATCCGAACCGCCTGGGAGTTTCGGGCATCAGCCTCGGCGGGATCGTCTCCTCGATCGTCGTCGCCGTCGATCCCTCGATCAGTGAGGGGGCCTTCCTCCTGGCGGGAGGCGACCTCTCGACGATCCTCTGGCAGATGCCCGAGGGCAAGGCGTTCCGGGCGCGCTGGATCGAGTCGGGCCGGACGCTCGCAGACCTGAAGGCACTCACCGACCCGTTCGACCCGCTGGCCTACGCCGCGGGGCTCAAGGGCAAGCGGATCTGCATGATGGCCGGCAAGGTCGACGAGGTCGTCCCGCCGGCCTGTGCTCGCGCCCTGTGGGAAGCGGCCGGCCAACCGCCCATCCGATGGTACGACTGCGGCCATTACTCGGCCGTCGGGTTCCTGCTGCCCGGCATCCGCCGGACCGTGGAATTCTTCGCCAGGCCGGAAGACACGATCCTTCGAGTCGAGCCGGACCCGCGATGACGATCATCGACCGGGTGGTGGCATACGGTGATTGAATGCCAAGACGGACATCGAGTCACGACAACGACTGACCGCGATCGGCAGGCACGCATTGACGAGAGTGTCGTAAGGTCAAGATCCGCTTTCCTTTACGTCTGCGTGCTCAACGAGCCCGCGCCACCGCTGGCAAGCCAGGAACGGAGAAATGTCAAGCGGGAGCGTTGTGTTCAACCGGCTTGACGGGGCGGATTGGGGGGCCATACGATGTGGCTCCTTTCCGATCGGTCGAGGCGAATCCGAGGGGTCCATCCATGGTCGGCGTCGGCTGGAGATGCATCGGGGTCCTGCTGGTCACCGGATTGGTCGCCGGCTGCGGCGGGCCCGACGAGGGCGCGGGGACGACGCCGGGTGGTCCGGGAACGTCCGGATCCAGTCACCAGGGCGTGGCGCTGGTCGGCTTCGATGCCAGCGAGGCGCTGATCGGCGCGCTGAGCCAGGGGAAGATCCAGGGCCTGGTGGTCCAGAACCCCGTGCTCATGGGGGAGATGAGCGTCAAGACGATGGTCAAGCACCTGGAGAAGCAGGCCATCGAGCCCAAGGTCTCGACCGGCGAGACCGTGGTAACCCCCGAGAACTACAAGGACCCTCAGATCGATAAGCTGATCCACCCGGCCCGGGCCGAGAACACCAGCGGCGCGGGGCTCTCGGGCCCGAAGGCCAAGAAGTGGAAAGTAATCGTCATCCCCAAGGGTACGACCCACGAGTTCTGGGAGGCGTTGCACGCCGGGACGCTCAAGGCGGCGGACGAACTCGGGAATGTCGAAGTCATCTGGCTCGGGCCGCAGAAGGAGGATGAGCGCGGCAAGCAGATCGAGCTGGTCCAGAGCGCAGTTGCAGCCGGAGTCGACGGCATCGTCCTGGCCCCGCTCGACGCGCATGCCCTGGTCGACCCCGTCGAGGCGGCGGTCGCCAAGGGCATCCCGGTCGTGATCTTCGACTCGGCCGTCGAGACCGAGAAAATCGTCAGCTTCGTCGCGACCGACAACTATCACGGCGGGGTGCTGGCGGCCCGCCGGCTCGGCGAGGTCATGGGGGGGAAAGGGCGTGTGATCCTCCTGCGATACGCGGTCGGCTCCGACAGCACCGAGCAGCGCGAGAAGGGGTTCACCGAGACCCTCGCCAAGGAGTTCCCCGGCCTGACGCTCATCTCCGACAGCGAGTATGCCGGCCCGACCTTCGACTCGGCCCAGCAGAAGGCGGAGAGCTTGCTCACGCGGTATCGGGGCCAGGTCGACGGGATCTTCTGCCCCAACGAGTCGAGCACCTTCGGGATGCTGCGGGCGCTCGAAGGAGCGGGGATGTCGAGGTGAGCGTCCTCCTCGAAATGAACGCCGTCTCCAAGTCGTTCGGCGCGACCCGTGCCCTGGACGGGGTCTCGTTGACCGTCGGCACCGGCGAGGTCCGGGCCCTGATCGGCGAGAACGGGGCGGGCAAGAGCACCCTCATGAAGGTCCTGAGCGGCGCGCTGCGGCCCGATGCCGGTTCGATGACGCTGGATGGCGAGCCGTATTCGCCGAGGGGCCCGCGCGAGGCGCTGGCGCGCGGCGTCGCCATGATCTACCAGGAGCTGGCGCTGGCGCCCGAGCTCTCCGTCGAGGCCAACATCCTGCTGGGACAGGAACGGGTCCGGCGCGGCTGGATCCGGCTCCGCGAGCACCGTCGGATCGCGGCCGAGGCGCTCGAGCTGCTGGAGCATCCCGACATCCGGCCCGATGCGAGGGTCCGCGACCTGGGCGTGGGGGCCCAGCAACTGGTCGAGATCGCACGGGCGTTGGTGTCGCAGGCGAGGGTCATCGTCTTCGACGAGCCGACGAGCTCGCTCTCCGAGCGCGATGCCGAGCGGCTCTTCGCGATCATCGACCGGTTGAGGCGGCGCAGGCTGGCGATCGTCTACATCAGCCACTTCCTGGAGGAGGTCCGGCGGGTGGCGCAGAGCTACACCGTGCTCCGCGACGGCCGCTCGGTCGCCGAGGGCAACCTGGCGGGTACGGACCTGCGGACGATCATCGGCCACATGGTGGGGCGGGACCTGGGCGAGCTGTTCCCTCGCGTGCCGCACGCGGCGGGCGAGCCGATCCTGGAGCTATCGGAGTTCCTTGCCGGGTCGCGGGGCCGGCCGGCGAACCTGGTGCTCCGACGGGGTGAGATCCTGGGACTGGCGGGCCTGGTCGGGGCGGGCCGGACACGGCTGGTCCGCGCCGTCTTCGGACTCGGGCCCGTCGTGGCGGGCCGGGTCCGGGTCGCTCACGTCGACGGCGGCCAGGCGACCCCCCGCGAGCGGATCGACGAGGGGGTCGGCTTCCTCAGCGAGGATCGCAAGGGGGAGGGGCTGGCCTTGGGCCTCTCGATCGAGGATAACATGACCTATCCGGGCCTGCGGCGGCACGCGTCGGGCGGCTGGCTGCGGCTGAAGGAGCGACGGGCCGAGGTGGCCACCTGGATGAGGCGGCTCCGGATCGCGGCCTCCGGGCCGGTCCAGCCGGTCGCGGGACTCTCGGGCGGCAACCAGCAGAAGGTCGCCCTGGCGCGACTGCTCCACCAGCACGCCGACGTCCTGCTGCTCGACGAGCCGACCCGCGGGATCGACGTCGGCTCCAAGGCCGAGATCTATCGACTGCTCGGCGAGCTGGCGGCGCAGGGCAAGGCCATCCTGGTCGTCAGCTCGTACCTGCCCGAGCTGTTCGGGATCTGCGATCGGATCGCCGTGATGTCGCGCGGCACGCTCACCGAGGCGCTCCCGGTCGATCGATGGACCGAACACACGGTGATGGAAGTCGCGACCCGCGGAGAAGGGCCGGATTGAAACCACGAGCGAGGGCCAACGAGTGTCGTTGCATCCCGCCGACGATCGGCCGGCTTCGAAGACAGGGCCGGTTGCGTTCCGGAGCATCCTCGCCTGGACCTGGACGGTGTTCGGGCCGTTCCTGGGCCTGGCCCTCATCACCGGGCTCTTCGCCGTGATGACCCGGCACTCGGGACAGTTCCTGTCGGCGGATAACTGGCGGACCATCGCCGTGCACACGGTGATCGTCGGGACCGCGGCGCTCGGGATGACCGTCATCATGATCGCGGGTGGGATCGATCTGTCGGTCGGATCGACCGTGGCGCTCGTGACGGTCTGCATGGCACTCTTCATGAAGAAGGTGGACCCGACCCTGCCGCAGTCCCTCCGCGCTTGGCACCTGACCATGCCGCTGGCGATCGTCCTCGGGGTGGGATTGGGCGGGTTGTGCGGCGCGGTCAATGGGGCGCTCATTTCCGGCCTGCGGGTCGTCCCGTTCATCATCACGCTGGGGACGTACGAGGCATACCGTGGGCTCGCCACCTGGCTCGCGTCGAATTCGACGATCTACGTGCCGGGCGGAATGAGGCCGTCGTGGTTCGGCCGGTTAGTCGCCATCAACCCGGAGCCGCGATGGCTGATGGTCGCCCCCGGAGTCTGGATCCTCCTGGGCCTCAGCGTCGTGCTGGCCCTGACCTTACGCTACAGCCTGCTGGGCCGTTACGCCTACGCGATCGGGTCGAACGAATCGACCGCGCGACTCTGCGGGATCAACGTCGCCGGCAACAAGGTCGTGATCTATGGCCTCGGCGGCCTGGCGGCCGGCCTGGCCGGTGTCTTCGAATTCGCCAGGCTGGGCGGGGTCGGGACGCCGACGACCGCCATGGGGCTCGAGCTCGAGGTGATCGCCGCGGTCGTGATCGGCGGCGGTAGCTTGAGCGGCGGCGAGGGGACCGTGGTGGGCAGCCTGATCGGCTGCCTCATCATCTCCGTCCTCCGGAACGGCTGCGTCCACGCCGGTATCCCCAACGCCATGCAGGAGATCGTGATCGGCGTCATCATCATCGTCGCCGTCACACTCGACCGCCTCCGGCGCGGGAGTGTCGCTTGAATCGCGGCGGTTACGCGGACGTGATTCAAGCTCGAACCTTCAATTGACACTGGGGGGACGCCTCACTACGATGCCTGCCGTTTCATCGGGAACCGGAGGATGGATGCTCGGGGAATCTGATTAAGGTGCACAAGAAAGGCTGTCCGATGAAGTGGGGGAACCTGTCAGCGAGCGAGTAACGCTCGTTGTGCTGCGAGCCTTGGACCACGCACAAGGAAGTGCTTCGCGAATGGCCAGCACATCCGTCAACGCCCGACCACATCGCGCCGTCAGTCCGAGGGATGGAACGTCCCGGCGGTACGTCCGGCCCGGGAAGTCCGCGCGAGTCGATGGCCCGGCGCGGCGGCGGATCGCATCGAATTTCGCGTTCCTGAGCATCGCCGAGCTGATCTGCCGGACGACGTCGGTGCTGGTGACGCTCTACCTGGCGAAGTGCCTGGGCGTGGAGAGCTACGGCCGGATCGAGTTCGCGTTCAGCGTCGTGTTCTGGCTCGTGCTCCTGCTGCGCGACAGCAGCGATTACATCGTGACGCGGGAGCTCTCGCGACACCCTCGGCTGATCAGCCCGCTGGTTGACCACGTCCTGGCGTACAAGTCGCTGTTTGCCCTCGTGCTCTTCACCGGCCTGACGCTGGTGGGCTCGCTCACGTTGCGGGAGCGGCCGGACTGGACGATCCTCTCGCTGTACGGCCTGATGCTGTTCACGACGGCGATCGGGCTGGACTACGTCTATCGCGGCACGGAGCGCATGGGCCTGGTGGCGCTCTCGCTCTGCGTGCGGACGAGCATCTACGCGATCGGCGTCTTCAGCCTGGTGGGCGACGCCACGCGGATCGTCTGGGTGCCGATCTGGCTCACGGTCGGCGAGTTCAGCGGAATCGCGATCGTGTGGGCGAGCTATCTGAGGACCTACCGGCTGCCGCGGCCGCGGTTGGGGCTGCGGTTCCTGGCGATCATCGTCCAGCGCGGGCGGACGGTGTGCCTGATCCAGCTCTCGCAGGCCATGATCAACCTGGCGGACCTGCTCGTCGTCGGGTTCATGAGCTCGTGGGGCGACATCGGTCGATATGGGGCGCCGCATCGACTGTCCACGGCCCTCCTGACGTTCGGCCTGATCTTGCAGCAGGCCGCGTTTCCGACCCTGGCGAGGCTGTGGCGACAGACGGCCTGTGCCGGCCGCGAGGCGCTCGACTCGCTGGTGGAAGTGCTGGTCACGGGGCTCGTGCCGGTGGCGGTGGGTTGCACCGTGCTGGCGGATTCGCTGGTCCACCTGTTCCTGAACACCGATTACCGCGGGGCCGGCTTCTTGCTGGCGGTGGGGATCTGGCGGGCGCCGCTGTTGATCCTGGCCTACCTGTATCAGACCACGCTGATCGCCCTGAACCGCGAGACGGTCGGTGTGCGTTCGTTGATCGCGGCGGCGGTCGGCATCGGGCCGTTGGTGGCAGTGCTGCGGCTGGCCTTCGGGCTGCCGGGGGCGGCGGTGGGCGTGCTGCTGGTCGGTCTGGCGCTGGTGCTCACGGGTTACGGCTGCCTCGTCCGCGAAGGCCGGCAACCAGCCTGGCATCATCACCTGGGCCGGCCGCTGGCGGCGTCGATGGTCATGGTCCCGGTCTGCCTGGCCCTCCAGCGATATCACGTGCTGCTGGCGGTCGCCGGCGGCGCGGTGACGTATGTCGCCATGTGGGTGGCGCTGGGAGGTCTGAGACATACGCGGCTCTGGCGAGACGTCTTCCGGCCGTCGGGCCGGCCATGAGACGGGGAGAGGCGGAGCCTCGTCCCCCGCAACGCGAAACCGGCGGCCGCGGATCGGAGAGGATGCGACAGGAGGTCGCCCGTGAAGTTCTGCATGATCACGACGTTCTTCGGCGCACAGCTTCGGCGGGGATGCCGCCTACGTCGATCGGCTCTGCCAGGCGCTCTGCCGGCGGGGCCACGAGGTCCACGTATTCTACTGCGTTGATGCGTTTAACGCCGTGCGCGGGGATCATCCGCTCCGCGAGTACACGCCGACCGAGGGCCTGCACCTCCACCCGCTCGAGAGCCGGTACGGCATCCTCTCGCCCCTGGCGACCCAGGCGACGGGGCATCCCTGGTTCAAGTCCGAGGCGCTCCGCGAGCTGCTCGACGATCCGGACACCGACGTCGTGCACTTCCACAACATCTCGCTCGTGGGCGGACCGGGGGTCCTCGGCCTCGGCGCGAATCGCCGCGCGGCTCGGATCATGACGTCGCATGAGCACTGGCTGATCTGCCCGATGCACCTGCTGTGGAAGTACGACCGCAAGCCCTGCGACGGGCCGAGCTGCGTGCGATGCAGCCTGGCCGGCCGCCGGCCTCCGCAGGCGTGGCGGTGGACGGGTGCGATCGGCGAGGGGCTGCGGAACCTGGACGCCCTGATCTTCCCCAGTCATCACGCGATGGACGAGCACCGTTCCCGCGGCCTGGGGAGGTTCGTGCCGATGCTCCGGCTGCCGTACTTCCTCCCCGACGGCTGGGCGCGCGGGGTCGAGGACGAGGAGCCGGCTCCGCGCGAGAGGCCGTACCTGGCCGCAGCGGGACGGCTGGTCAAGATGAAGGGCTTTCAGCGGTTGATCCCGATGATGCGGTATCTCCCCGAGGCCGACCTGCGGATCGCGGGCACCGGGCCCTACGAGTCCGAGCTGCGTGCAATGGCCCGCGACCTCCCCAACGTCCAGTTCGAGGGGCTGCTGGGCGGTGTGGCACTGGCGCGGCTGTTCCGCGGCGCGCGGGGGGTGGTCGTCCCTTCGCTCTTCCCCGAGACGTTCGGCTACGTGATCCTCGAGGCGTTCGCCGTGCGGACGCCGGTCATCGTCGACGAAGGGGGCGGCGCGATCTACGAGACGGGGGTTCAGAGCGGCGGCGGCCTCGGCTATCGCACCGACGTCGAGCTGATCACCGCGATGCGGCGGATCGTGCACGAGCCGCAGTTGCGCGAGGCCCTGGCCGCGCGCGGGTATGCCCGACGGATCGGGGAATGGTCCGAATCACAGCACGTGGAGCGTTACCTGGACCTGGTCGAGCAGGTCCGCGCGTCGCGGCGCGGCCGTTCGCCCTATCGGCCCGTCCTGGCCCGCACGGGATGGCTGGCGCGGCCGGCCGCCGGTCAGACGTCGTCGGATGGATGGCACGCACCGCGATGAAGGAGCCGCCGATCGTACCGCTCGGGCGCCTTCGGATCGCCGGGTCGTTGCTCCCGGTCATTACGCTGCTGGCCCTGGCCGCGGCCTGCTTCGCGCGCCTGGCCGCGAATCCGTCCGGCTTGATCGTCAACGGTCAGCGGCCCAGCGTCGACTACGCCAACCGGGGCGACCCGCGGCCGGTCGGCAACGACCTGGTCTTCCTCTTCCTCCCGCATCACGAGTCGGTCGCCCGGCGGATCGAGCGATTCGGGCACTGGCCACTTTGGGATGCACGCGGGTTTGGCGGCCGGCCGATGGCCGGCAACCCGCAGGCCGGGATGGCCTATCCCCCGGTCTGGATCGCCTGGTGGCTGAGGACGCCGTCGGCGCTCGGCTGGTTGACCGTCGCGCATCTGCTCTGGGGCGGGATGGGGGCTTACGTCCTGCTCCGATCGATGGGAGCGGGGCGATGGGCGGCGACGGTCGCGGCGGGCGTCTATCAGGCCTCGCCGTACCTCCTGGCCCACACGTTCGAGGGCCATTACCCGCACGTCTGGGCGGCCTGCTGGTATCCCTGGGCGTTCTGGGCGTATGGCCAGCATCGCGCGGGGCGGGCGCGCGGATATCTGCTCGCGCCCATCCTGGCACTGACGTATCTGACGGGGCACCCGCAAGAATGGTTGCTCCTGGTGATGGCCCTGACGGGCTGGGCCGTCGTGGATGGCCAGCATGCCTGGCGATCGATCGGCCCGCGGCGATCGGCCTTTCGGGTGCTGGCCTGGCTGGGGTTGCTGGGGCTCTCCGTCGGGATGGCCGGCATTGATGTGACACCCCATTGCTTCGTCCGCCCCTGGCTGCGCCGGAATCACGACCCCGGCCTCGAGGTGGGGAGCCCCCGCCGCTATCACCTTGGGGGACTCAACGCCTTCCAGTTGCTCAGCCCGACGGCGCTGGGCGGACCCGCCGATTACATCGGCGACGACAACTACTGGGAGACGGTCTGCTCGATCGGGCTGGCGCCGCTCGTGCTGGCGCTGATCGGGGCCATGCGACATCCGGATCGTCGATTGGTGAGCGGCTGGATCGCTCTGGCGGCCCTGGCCGTCGTGTTCGCTTGCGGTCGGGCGCTGGGCCTCTACTCGCTGTGTTACGCGATCATCCCCGGTTTCGACCTGATGCGCGTGCCGGCGCGCTCCTTGTTCCTGGCCAACCTGGCTGGCGCGGTGCTGGCCGGGCTCGGCGTGCAGACGCTTCAGGCGCGGATGGCGGGCGTCGTCGCCTGGCGCCGCGCGGCCTGGCGGCTAGGCGCGGTCGGTCTCATCGCGATCGGTGCGCTGCTGGCGATCGAGCGCGGTCGGACGCCAGAGCTCGAACATGTCCCGGCGAAGTCGATGACCTCCGAGCCGGCCCCACTCGCTCCGCCGCACTCCGGCCGCACGACCCGGGCGGCGAAGCGGATCCTCGGCGACGCCCGCAACTGGACGGCGATCGGAGGCATGGTGGTCTTGCTCGCCGTCGGATGCCGGCCGGTCGCTGTCGGGCGCCGGCGGGTTGTCGCGGGCCTGATCGGATTGGTGGGACTTGGAGAGCTCGGCTGGTATGGTTCGTCTTTGATCCGCATCGCGCCCGCGGAGCAGTTCGTCGGCGCTGATCCGGTGAGCGTCGCGCTCGCTCGGGTCGGCGCGGTGCCTCCCGCGCGGATCAAGGCTCGCGACTCGTTCTACGGCGACCTGCGAGCGAGCATCCACGGGATCGAGAAGACGAACGTCAACGACGCGTTCCAGCTCGATCGCCCCGCGCGGTTGTACGAGACGCTCTATCCCGTCGCGTCGCGGGTGCGGCCGATGGCCGAGCGCATGATGAGCCGGCAGGCCAAGGACGCGTGGCGGCGGATCCGTCAGGCCGTCTTCGACCGGATGAGCGTCGAGTTCCTCGTGTCGGACCGGATCGAGAGCGATCCTCCCTGGCCGGTCGCCGCCGAGGGGGAGTGGGATGGCTCGCGCTTCGTGATCCAGCGGAACGCAATGGCAATGCCCCGCGCCTATGTCGTCCCCCGCGCGATCGTGCTGCCGGACCATCCGGACGTCGTGCTGTCGTCGGTAGCCGGCCTCGACCCGCGCGAGTCCGTCGTGATGACCTTCGATCCGCTGGCCGGACGGGATGCCGGCGTACGCGAGCCGTTCAGGGCCGTCGAGTGGACTTCGAACGACCCCGACCGCCCGGCGCTGCTGGTGACGACCCGGGCACCGGGGCTGCTGGTCGTGGCGGACACCTGGATGCCCGGCTGGACGGCGACCGTCGACGGCCGCCCCGTCCCGGTCCTCCGCGGCAACTACGCCCAGCGCGTCATCACTCTCCCGGAACCAGGACGCCATGAAATCATCTTGGAGTACCATCCGCCCGGGCTGATCCTCGGCTGCCTGATATCGCTCGGCTCGGTCCTGGCGTGGGCGATCCTTGTCATGCCGTGGGCGGTCGAGTCATTCCGATCCCGGCGGCTGGCGCCGAAAAGCATGACATCCGTGCCGCCATCGTGATGATGCCCGCACCGGCCGAGGACGACGAGCACCGTGAGCAGCCCGGTTCGGCCTGACCACGAGGGACCCCGACCATGGCGAACCTCATCCGGACGATCAGCGATCCCTGTCCGATCTCGCCCGACGCGGAGCCGGCCGACGCGGAGCACCTGCGCGAGTGGATCATCACCAACGGCCTGGGCGGCTACGCCTCGGGGACGGTCTGCGGCCTGCCGACGCGTGGGTATCACGGCTTCCTGATCGCGGCGCTGCCGGCTCCGCTGGGCCGCACGATCATGCTGAACCAGCTCCTCGAGCGGCTGGTGTACGCCGACGGCCGGTCGGTGGGCCTGGGCATGGAGGCCCTTGCCGGCCGGCCGTCGCGGGGGGCCGATTGCCGGATCGTCGAGTTCCGCCTCGAGGCCGGCCTGCCGGTGTGGCGGTTCGAGGCCGAGGACATCGTCCTGGAGAAGCGCCTGCTGATCCCGCACCTCCAGAACACGGCCTACGTGGCTTACCACCTCGTCGGCGGCGAGGCGAGCTCTGTGCAACTCCAGCTCCGGCCCCTGGTGCACTTCCGCTCGCACGATGCGGCGGTCGATGCGCCGCATCCCGGCCCCTACCGGTTCACCGCCTGGGGCGACCGCTATGAGATCTCCGTCGCCGGGCCGATCCCTCCGCTTCGGATGGTCTTGTACGGCAGGGAGCCGGCCTTCACCCTGGACACGGCGCGGACGACCGCGATCACGTTCCGGCTGGAGGCGCAGCGCGGCTACGCGGCCGTGGGCGATCAGTGGAGCCCCGGCTACTTCCACGCCGAGCTGACGGCCGATGAGCCGGTCGTGCTCGTGGCGGCGGCCGAATCATGGGAGGCGATTCTGGCGATGCCCTTCGACGAGGCGGTACGGGCCGAGCGCCACCGTCGATCGCGGCTGCTCAAGGCGGCCCGACGTAGTCAATCGGGGGAAGACGCCTTCCACGCCGAGCTCGTGCTCGCGGCCGCCGAGTTCGTGATCAAGCCCGCGGGTCGAGTCGAGGACGCGACGCGCGCCAAGGCCGCCGGCGAGGACATCCGCACGGTGATTGCGGGCTACCACTGGTTCACCGACTGGGGTCGCGACACCATGATCAGCCTCGAAGGCCTGACCCTCAGCACCGGCCGGGCCGCCGAGGCCGAGTACATCCTGCGGACCTTCGCCCATCACGTCCGCGACGGCCTCATCCCCAACATGTTCCCCGAGGGCGAGACCCAGGGACTCTACCACACGGCCGATGCCTCCCTCTGGTTCTTCCACGCGGTGAGCCGCTACGTGTCCTATGCCGACGATCGCGAGACCCTCTCGGCACTCCTTCCTCGGCTGATCGAGATCGCCGACCGGCATATCGAGGGCACCCACTTCGGCATCGGCGTCAACCCCGGAGACGGCCTGCTCCGCCAGGGCGCCGCGGGATATCAGCTCACCTGGATGGATGCCAAGGTCAACGACTGGGTCGTCACGCCGCGACGCGGCAAGGCGGTCGAGATCAACGCGCTCTGGTACAACGCACTGCGGCTCCTGGAGGGATGGGTGCGCGACACCCGCGGCGACGAGGCCGCCGAGAAGTACGCCCAGTACGCCGAGAGGGCGAGCGCCTCGTTCAACGCCCGGTTCTGGTACGAGGCGGGCGGCCACCTCTTCGACGTCGTCAACGGCGAACAAGGGGATGATCCCGCTTGCCGGCCGAACCAGCTCTTCGCGTTCTCGCTCGACCATGAGGTCCTCAATCGCTCGCGCTGGCAGCCCGTCCTCGAGGTGGTGCAGCGGAAGCTCCTGATGCCCGTCGGCCTGCGTTCGCTCGCCCCCGGCCATCCCGACTACAAGCCTCACTACTTCGGCGACCTGCGGGTGCGCGACGCGGCCTATCACCAGGGGACGGTCTGGGCCTGGCTGATCGGCCCGTTCGTCGAACGCGTGGCTGAAGGTCCACCCCGGCGACCGCGCCGGCGCCCGCCGGTTCCTCGAGGGGTTCCGCCCGCATCTCGACGAAGGAGCCCTGGGCACGATCAGCGAGATCTTCGACGCCGAGCCCCCTTTTACGCCGCGCGGCTGCATCGCGCAGGCCTGGAGCGTCGCCGAGGTCCTCCGCGCCTGGGTCAAGACGGCCGAACCGGCGCAGTGACCGGGCCCTCTCCGTACCGCGCAGTACGGGCTTTCTGGCCCGACGAATCGGCGTCGTCCGGCTGGAAGGCCTGGCCGGCTTCCAACGAATATGTGATTCGGAAAACTGTGGGGCATGGGGACAGGCGACCGAGCCGAGGTGGAATGCATAGAGGTCAAGTGGACCAAAGTCGGCAAATGGGAAGGAACAGTCTCAATGCACTCAAGCGTGGACGCGCGGCTAGCATGCTTCTCCTGCCGAAGGAGTGGGCCGAGTTGTCGCTGCGGGCGATCGAGGCCTTGAGAGCGCTGGAGACGCGGTCGCTGCCTTGATCGGTCCGATTGGCCGTCGTCCGGTGTTCGTTGTCCGGGGGGCGGGTTCGGTCTCCGTCCGGCAACCGACAACTCCGTACCTGCTCCAGGAAGAAGGGGATCGCAATGAGCGGGGTCAGGGAGACTCCGCTGATCCGGAGGTTGACCCCGGTGCCTGGGCTTCTGATAATTTCGACACCTGTCATTGCCTGATCGTGAAGCGGACCACCGTCGTCGAGCGGGGGGTCGGGCGGGAGGGCCGAGTGCGGGCGACCGGCGTGAGGTGATCTCTTGAAGTTCCTGGGCGGGGCGAAGAAGTTCTGGCAAGGGCTGGGGACCGAGCCTCCGGCGAAGACCCAGCATTTCAACGTGGCATGCGCGGGGGGCACCGGGTCCGCGGCGACCGGACCGAAGGCTACCAGGCCCTCCGCTGCCCCGTTTGCGGTGAGGGAGTCTTCGTTTTGCCTCGCAGCCCCCTCCCGGAGCCGGTGGCTCCGGAAGGCGCGCCCGAGCCGAGCGGAGCCTATCGCCCGTCACGCAGCATCTGGGTGGATGAAGGTCCGATCGAGTTGACGGACCCGGTGCGGGGTGCGGTCGAACTGGACGATGACGGCGCCGGGTCGGGGGAAGCCCAGATCGTCTGGGACGACGCGCCGGCCGAAGTCTCACCGGCACAAGGGGTTGCGGCATCGGCCCGGCTCGCGCCCGAGGACCTCGCGGCGGCGGAGATCGACGCGGCCCGGCGCACTGCAGCGGCGGCCGCGGACCGCGGGGAGCAGCGCACCGTCGCCCGTCGGCCCGCGGCCGAGCCCGCCCGCCCCGCGCGGCCGGACCCCGACGGACGGGGTCCGGCCGGCCGGCCGCGCCGGGAAGCGATCGGGAAGCCGGCGCCGACGCGAGTGGTCCGAACCCGACCCGCGCCGGTCGATGCGCCGGCATCGGCGATCATCGAGGTCCGGCCGCGGACTCGTCGCGGGCCTCGAATCGGGCTGATCTTCTCCCTCCTGGCCCTCCTGGTCGTCGCCACGGTCGGCTGGCGGCTGTGGATGAATCTCCGTGCCCAGTTCCCCCTGGTCATCGAGCGGGGCCGGGTTGAAGGGATTCCGGCGCTGGACGACGGCGACTTCGATCGGGCCAATCAGCTCCTCGCGGCGGCCCGCTCCGCCGTCGATGCCCTGGGGGGTGCCGTCGCGGACGCCGACGAGATCCGCCAGGCCGCCGACGAGGCCTCGATCTTCGTCAACCTCTGCCCGAAGACCCTCGAGGAGCTGCTCGCCGAGGCCGGTCGGAACAGCCCCGAGACCTGGGCATCGAACTTCGACACGCTTTACAAGGGGCGATCGTGTCTCTTCGATTCGTTCATCGAGTCCACCCCGGCGGATTCCGACTCCGGCGCGTACGAGATCGCTTACGTCGTCTTCCCGCCGGGCAAGGCCAGCCGCTTCGGCGATGGCAAGCTGCCCGAGCCCGACCGGTTCGCTCGGATCGACCTGGCCGGCTTCGAGCCGATCGAGACCGCCCAGCCCGCCCGCGGCGTCCACCTCACCTTCGGAGCCAAGCTCCGGTCGATCGTCTACGACACCGAACGGAAACAGTGGGTGGTCCGGCTCGAGCCCAAGGGAGGGGCGTTCATCACGCATCAGCGGGCGCTCCAGGCCATCGGCTGGCCGGCCCCCGAGATGGTCGAGGTGCCGCGGGAGGATCAGCCATGAACCATCGCTGCCGGATCCTCATGGCGGCGCTTGTCCTGACGATGGCGGGCGGATCGTTCGGGCGTCAACCGGCGGGCACCCCCGTCCAGGTCGAGCCCGCGGACCTCATGCGAAGGCAGGACCTCGTGGGCCGAGAGGTGCTGGTCGATGACCGCGTGGCCTACTACGTGCCCCGCAACGGCGCGGAGGACGACGAGCTGCAGCTCAAGCGGACTCCGATCACGTTCCTGGTACCGCGTCGCTTGCGTCCGCCGGCCCGCTCGCGGGTCGTGGCCGCGGTGGTTCGGGGCGTCCTCGAACGCGAGGGGAGCCGGCTGGTCTGCCGGGTCACCGGCCTGGAGCTCAAGGCCGCCGATCTGGATCGACTCAACGCCGCGGTGGGCCTGCTCGGCGTGCGGGATTACCAGACGCGCCGGGCGTGGGCGCGGTGGGCCGAGCACCGCGCCACCGGATTCCGCGACGACGCCCTGATGGCGCGGGCCAAGGCCCTGGAGGCCGAGGCACTCCGGCTGGAGGGGGCGGACAGGCGGGTGTCCGTCGAACGCGCCGCGGGAGTGGCTCGAGAAGGCCAACGACGCGAGGCGAAGGAACGTGCCGGAGCCGGAGCCGTCCGCGTGGGCCCATCGGGCGTTTCGCGCCCGGCTGGCCTCGGCCGCCGATCCCGACGCCTTGCGGTCGCTGGCGAAGGACGTGGAATCGTTCTTCCCGGAGGCCAGGGCGGATCAAGCCTCCGCGCGGGCGGGACTCGGCCGCTTCGAGGGGCCGTATGCCGACGACCCGGCCGAGGGTTATCGCTCGGCTCCTCCCAGGATCCGCAAGGGACTCGACCGCCGACTCTGGGCCGACGTCCAGCAGCGGCTGCTCGAGAGCGAGCCGATCCCGGACCTGGCGGCGGCCGTCGCCCGTTCGGATCAGGCGGCCGGCGAGCTTCCCGAGAAACCGGAGCTCCCGGTCCGCTTGATGGAAAAGGGGATCGACGCCGCTCGTCGCGAAGTCGGCACCCTGCGGCTCGCCGAGGTCAAGGGCCTGGCCGAAGTCTACCGGGCGCGGCTGCACCGCCCCGACCAGGCCCAGCAGGTGTTGCGCGACTGGCTGGACGCCAAGAAGTCCAGGCTCAGCGAGACCGACGCGGAGGGCCGGCTCGCCCTCGCTGGCCTGTACGAGGACCTCGTCCAGGACCGCGTCACGGCGGTCGAACTGCTCCGTAAAGCATGGACGATCGACCCGACCTCCAGTGACATCGCCGAGGCGTTCCGCGTCCACGGCTTCCGCAAGGACAAGGACCAGTGGGTCGAGGCCGATGGCGGCGCCCGGTCAGGGTCGTCGGGGGATGGGTCGAACCCGGCGCGTGCGTCCGTGACGGACACCTCGAGCCTGCTCGGCCTGACCCCGGATGAGCTCGAGCGGAAATTGATCACCAAACCGAGCTTCAAGAACTACGTCGCCTCCGAGGGCAAGATCATCGAGCAGCGGGTCTATCTTGACACGGGCTCGGTCCGTTATGTAAATCTTCTCCGCAAACCCGGCGATTTGAGACCGACGGTGATCGCCGATTACACCTTGCCCCGGCATGACAGGAAGGGAGGCCCCAAGTCGGCCCGCTGAATCGACCGAAGCCGGTCGCCGTTTGCTTCGCTGAAGTCGCCCCCGGGACTGCATGCCATGAGATGACACTCGATCGAGCATCCGCCTCTCCGCCACCGGTCCGACCCGGCCCGGTCGGCCCCTCCATTGACCCTCCCGTTGCCGCCGGGCCCGCTCTTTTGAGGATCCTCCGTGGTTCCAAAAGACCAGGCGTCCGGGCCCGACGACGATTTTTTTGATTTTGTGGCAACCCCTTGCCCGATCGCGACGTATTATTTCTGGTGATGGCCCGAAAGCCACACCGGCCCTTGCCAGTGGCGCATAATGTGCTGGTGAGTGATCGTCCGAGATGATCTCCCGTTCGCCCGGGGCTGGGACGATCGTGGCGGCTAGACCCGTTCCCACATTTCACGCCCAGTTCGAGCTATCATTGCTTATTGAACGTTCTTACGGATTCGTGTGTCAACTGGGAAACGCTGGTAGTGCGGGTCTGACGGCCTGATTCCGACCACCTTGATCCGCGAATGATGGACACCCGGAGGTGTTATTATGGCCCGCAAAGATGCCTTACTTCGACTGACAAGCCGGTTGATCGCCCGGCGAGATGCCTTGCGTAAAGCCCTCAACGGCGACCTGGACAGCTTTCGGAAATTCTCGGAACTGACCGTCGTGGGCGACAATGTCGACGCCGCGGTCGACTCGGCCAACGACGAGATCTGCTCGCAGCTCGTGGAGATCGAGGCCCGGGAACTGGGCCAGATCGAACATGCCCTGAAGCGGATCGCCGCGGGTGTCTACGGTCGCTGCGAATTCTGCAGCGGGAAGATCTCTGAAGCTCGGCTCAACGCGCTGCCCTACACCAATAGCTGCATCGACTGCCAGCGCGAGAATGAGCGGGTCGGCCAGTCGAGCTTGCTGGAGCCCGACGCCAAGCGCTGGGCCAAGATCTATGAGAAGTCGCTCGAGGAGGGGGACCACGACTCGAAGATCAATCTGAGCGACTTCGAGATGGATTTCAGCGAATCTCGCTGAGTCCCCCTGGCAACCCGGTCATCCCGACCGACCCCTGAAGCCGCCGGATTCCCCCCGGCGGTTTTTTCACGTCCTGGGCTGGATCGTTCGGGGACCGCGGCTGCCCGGAGACCCGGCAAAGGCCGTGGAGATGGCATCGCCGGCGGTCCCGATCTGGCACGTCGCTTTGACTTGTCAGCGGGGGTGGGAGTATAGTAGCGCGACGAGGGTGAACGTCGAAGGAAACGGGACGTTCGCAGCCCGACGGCAGGCTCCTGTGTAATAAGTCCTTTGCCGTCCAGGAGTTCCGCTGATGCTCTCGCGAAGTTCCGCACTGGTTCTTTCCTTGACGTCGATGAGCGCGGGAATCCTGCTGGGGATCGTGCTGGCTCGGGGGGGCCCGGCGGTCTCGGCCCAGGTTGCCGGGGCCTCGCGGTCCGAGGTCAAGGCGGCCGATCCGTCGCCGGCCCCGTCGAAAGCGCCGTCTCGGGTGAAGCGCGATGACGACGCCGTCTATGATGCGCTGGCCCGGCAATACGAGTCCTTCCGCCAGGTGGATCGGACGTTCGAACTGGTCGCCAAGGCCGTCGCGCCCACGGTCGCCCACATCGTCGCCCAGAAGACGATCCGGGCCGAGGAAGGCCGTCGCGAGCGCAAGTTCGAGGAAACAGGCTCGGGCGTGATCGTCCGGAGCGAGCGGCTGCCGGGCCTCTACATCCTGACGAACCATCATGTCGTGGAGAACGCGAAGCCCTCGAGGATCCGGATCTTCCTGCGGGATGGCCGGTCGCTGCTGCCGGTGCGGATCTGGAGCGATGAGAAGGCCGACATCGCCGTCCTGAAGCTGGATCGCGACGACCTGCCGGCCGCACGCATGGGCAACAGCGACGAGGCCCCGGTCGGGACCTGGGTCATGGCGCTGGGGAGCCCCTTCGGACTGACGCATTCCGTCAGCCAGGGGATCATCAGCGCCCGCGGCCGGCACATGGAAGAGCTCCAGGACGTGGAGAACCAGGATTTCCTCCAGACCGACGCCGCCATCAACCCGGGGAACTCGGGCGGGCCGCTGGTCAACATGAAGGGGGAAGTGATCGGGATCAACAACTCGATCGCCTCCAACGGCGGGGGCAACGAGGGGGTCGGCTTCAGCATCCCGATCAACCTGGCTCGCTGGATCATGAACGAGCTGATCGCCAACGGCCGCGTGAGCCGGGGTGCCCTGGGCGTGGTCCTCCAGACCGAGTTCCGCCCGGAGGATGCCATAAAGCTGGGCATGGAACGCCCGCGCGGCGCGCGGATCAACGAGATCAAGCCGTCGTCCCCGGCCGCCAAGGCGGGTTTGCGGGAGGGGGATGTCGTGCTGCGGTTCGGCGGCGTCGAGATCGCCGACCTGAATCACCTGATCAATACGGTCTCGATGTCCCCGATCGGGCAGCCGGCGGACGTCGTCGTCTGGCGCGAGGGGCGTGAGCAGACCTTCCGGGTCACCGTCGGCGAGCGCGATCGCACCTTCCCGCAACTCGCCGTGGGAGGCGCCGAGCTGGAGCGGGATCCTTCCACCGGATTGCTCCGGCGCCCGAACCGCCCCGGTATGGCGTCTACCTTCGCCCTGGGGCTGGAACTCGCCACCCTCACGCCCGAGCTGGCCGGGCGGATCGAACTGCCCGAGAGCTGGCGCGGCGCCTTGATCCTGCACGTCGAACTCGCCAGCCCGCTGGTCCAGTTGCTCCGGCCGCACGACGTCATCTCCGCCATCGATAACCAGGCCATCCAGACGGCCGAGCAGGCGGCGGCGATCCTAAATCAGCGGGGCGATCAGGGCCGGATGACGATCAACTTCGACCGGCCGAGCGACGGCAAGATCGAGCAACACACGATCCGTCTACCCTGATGGATGCCACGATCGCATGCCTCCAGGCGCTCTCGAACGGCGCGACCCTCTCGTCCGATGAGACCGAATGCGCGATCGGCTCGCTGCTGGACGGCGGAGTCGCCGAGCCGCTCGCCGCGGCGCTACTGACAGCGATCCGGGTACGCGGCGAGACGGCCGACGAGCTGGAAGGGGCCGTGCGAGCGGTCCGACGGCGCATGATCGGATGGGAGGGCCCGATCTCATCCGACCGCCTGCTCGATACTTGCGGCACCGGAGGAGACGGCGCGGGCACGGTGAACCTCTCGACGGCCGCCGCCATCGTGGTGGCGGCGTGCGGCATCCCCGTGGTGAAGCACGGCAACCGGGCGGCCTCGGGGAACTCGGGCAGCTCGGACGTCCTGACGGCGCTTGGGATTACGGCCGATCCTGGGCCCGATTTCCTGGCCCGTAGCCTGGCCGAACTCAACATCGCCTTCCTGTTCGCTCCGCGGTTCCATCCGGGCTTGCGTCAGGTTGCGGCGGTCCGTCGCCAGCTCCCGTTTCGGACGGTGTTCAACCTGGTCGGACCGCTGTGCAACCCGGCTAGCCCCGCTTACCAACTCGTCGGC
The DNA here is from genome assembly GCA_963815795.1 of uncultured Planctomycetota bacterium. Taxonomy (GTDB): domain Bacteria; phylum Planctomycetota; class Planctomycetia; order Isosphaerales; family Isosphaeraceae; genus JAKAUH01. Next base: position 3,030,067 of record CAWFIC010000019.1, read on the forward strand.
ACGACCGATGAGGCCCGCGCCGGCCTGATGGCGGCGGTCCTGGCGCGGATGCCGCACGTCCGGCGCGCGGCGGTGGTCACCGGTTCCGACGGCCTCGACGAGGTGACGCTAGACGGACCGACGCGCGTCCTCGTGGTCGAATCGGGCGTCGTCCGGAGCGTCTCCTGGGCCCCCGACGATTTCGGCCTGGTTCGACAAGCGGCGGCGAGCCTTCGCGTCGAGGGGCCGGAGGACAGCGCCGACCGGATCCGGCGGACCCTCGCCGGCGAACCGGGTCCGGTGCGCGACTACCTGCTGGCCAACGCGGCCGCGGCCATCTGGGTCGTGGATCAGTCTCCATTGAGGGAGGGCGCATTCCGCGCCGCTGCGGCCGTTCGACTCTGGCGCTGCTGTCGGACTATTGCAGCGGTGGGCGAGCTACCACGCCTAGCCGCCATGCAGGCTCGCTGATCGAGACGACTCGAGGCGAGCCACGTCGAGCTGTAGCCCGTTGACATCCGGAACGGTTCGGACCCTGTCGCGGATGTGGCGTTCGATGACTGGCCGCCTCGACTCGGCCCGAGAATGTGACCTTGACCCGACCGGTTCCTCGCGGATAATCCGGCCGCCAAGTCAGGCGCCACGCGGTCCACGGGGCCGGCCTCTCATTCCACGTTAATCGCCCGATCCCAGCCACGTCGCCACTCGGGCGGATGGTTCTCCGACCAACGACAATGACACGACGTCGCCCGATGGGGCCATTGCGGACCGGTCTCGTACGGCCATACCACGCCGGGCGCCATCAGCTTCGGTTTCCGGCCGGCGGAGGAGACACGAGATCGGAGGAGGTTTCGTGCCGGGCTGTCGCAGGGGAACAAGACGAGCCCTTTCGCTCGCCGGAGGGCTGGCGCTGGCCCTGGGCGCCACGGGTTGCGCCTTCGGCCCGAAGGTGCTCGAGCGTACCCACTCGCGGTACAATGAGTCGATTCGCCGAGTCTACGAAGAGCAGATGCTCCAGAATCTGGTCCGCATGAGGTACAACGAGGCACCCTTCCGGTTGAGCGTCTCCTCGATCGCCGCGCAGTATGAGCTTGCGGGCAGCGCCGAGGCCCGTCCCTTCTTCCTGGCCCCGAACCCGAGCGGCCCGACCTTCCGGACGTTCACTTCGGTCTTGCCGGACGCCTCGGTCAGCGGCGCCAACCGCCCGACCATCACATTCCTCCCGGCGAGTGGCGATGCCGTCCGGCGGTTTCTCACTCCGATCACGGCGGACACCATGGTCTTCCTGGCTTCGACGAGCTGGCCGGTCTCGACCGTGCTGCGGCTCTGGGCCGAGCGCTTGAATGGGGTCCCCAACGCCCCGACCGCCAGCGGGCCGCAACGCGAGTTCGTCCCGGATTTCGCGCGGTTCCAGCGGGTCGCGCACTTGATGCAGGTCGCCCAGGATCTCGAGCTGGCCGTCATCTCTCCGCAGGAACGCGAGGTCGAGGTCAGCGGTCCATTGCCGGCGGGGACCGTCACCACCTCGGCCGCGGTGGATGCGGCGAAGAACGGCCTCGAATGCCGCCCGCAAGCCGATGGCTCCTCCTGGCGCCTGGTCCGCAAGGAGCGCCGGCTCGCCCTGGAAGTCAACCCGATGGCCCTGGACCATCCCGTCATCCGTGAGCTGGAGGGTTTGCTCAACCTGGAGCCCGGCCTGGACCGCTACGACCTCGTCGTGGCGAGCGACATCGCCGACCCGCTCCGGTTCCCCAGCCGACCCTCCTCCGAGCTGCGACTGACCCCGCGATCCACGGATCAGGTGTATTTCTACCTGGCCCATGGGGTCGAGGTGCCCTCCGAACACGTCGCCGCGGGGGTGGTCCCACGCACGCTGACGCCCGACGGGAGGCCATTCGACACGCGGGCCGTCACCGCGGGGCTTTTCACCGTGCATGCCTGCAAAGGACACAAGCTGCCGCCCACCGCCTACGTCGCGGTGAAGTACCGCGGATATTGGTTTTATATCGACGATCGCGATCAGCCGACCAAGACCACCTTCGCCCTGATGCTCGAACTCGGCCGCCTGGACTTCGGCCTGCAAGAGACGACAAGCGGCCCGTTCCTGACCCTGCCGATTGGGAGATGAATGAATGGGATGTCGGGGGCGTTGGCATGCTGCATCCATCCGAGACGGAACGGCCGGGCCGACCCCTTGGATTCACCTTTGAAGTCGCGACAACCGATACAATCGTTAGAAATTCCCAATCTTGACGAAAGTGTGAAGAGGGACACAGGTCGGATGAGAACCGGAGCCGCCTCCTTTTGGATCGGGACCATCGCCCTACTCGGCGTCCTCCCATCCTCTTTTGGCCAGGGGATCATGGTCCCCAGCGCGGGCCCGATCAACAGCGCGATGGCGGGTGCTTCGACTGCGGCCCCGGTGGACTTCGGCGGCAGTTACTGGAACCCGGCGATCCTGAGCGGCCTCGATAGCCAGGAGTTCCTGCTGGGCTCCGCCCTGGCCCTGCCGAGTATCCATCTCCAGAGTTCGGTGCCGGCTGGCGCAATCGGCGGCGCGTTCCCGCCGACGAACCGATTCGGCGAAGCCCGGAGCGACAGCGGCGTCGCGGCCGGCCTGGCCACGGGCTTTTCGTTTCGTCTGGAGGAGGGCTCTCCGCTGACGTTGGGTCTGGGAGTCTTCGGACTGGTGGGCGGAGGAGTCAACTTCAACGGTAGCTACCAGGTCCCGATCCTGACGCCCCGCCAGCCCCCGAATTATGTCGGTCTCGGGCCGATCTACTCGAATCTCTCCCTCCTGGGGATCAACCCCATGGCGTCATTTCAGGTCACCGACCGATTGGCCATCGGCGCCGGCCCGATCATCAGCGCGGGCACACCGAGCTTCAATCCCGCCTTCTTCGCACCGGGCCCGAAGGGACCCCTGGGACTGCCGACCTTTCCCGCGGCCACCAATGCCCGGCCCTACTGGGGAGGCGGATTCCAGTTCGGGTTGCTCTACGAGCTGAACGACGACTGGAATCTCGGATTCTCGTACAAGAGTCCGATCTGGCAGGAGCGATGGGACTTCAACGCGGCGAACCCCAACCTGTCCCCTCGCCGCATCGGCCTGCAGGCGAGCCTTCCGGAGATCTTCTCTTGGGGCGTCGCTTACAAGGGGCTCCCCAGGACATTGATCGACGTCAACCTCCGATACATCGATTATGCCAACACGTCCCTCTTCGGCACGAAGGTCATCGACGGGGGACTGGGCTGGCGGAGCGTCCTCGCCGTGGCGGTGGGGGCCCAATACCAGGCGACGGATCGGTTCACGCTCCGCGCCGGTTACCTGTACAATACCAACCCGATCCGCGATGTGACGACGCTCTTCAACGTGCAGGCGCCGGGGATCATCACCAACACCCTCACGCTGGGTGCCTCATATGACCTGACCGAGGATGTCACGTTCTCGTTGGCCTGGATGCACGGATTCCGCAACTCCATCGAGGGGCCCATCCTCCAGATTCCGAACTCGTCGGTGCGACTGGATGCCCAGGTGGATACGCTCTGGGCCGGCGTCAACGTCAAGTTCGGCGGGTCGAAGCGAAAGGTGCCCGCCGTGCCGGCGTCTTCCGACTCCTTCGAGAGCCCGCCTCCGGCCAACTGGGACGACCCTGCCACCCCGACGACGGCGGGACCGAGCGGCGCCGGAGAAGTGGAGCCGGAGGGTGCGAGGTCGGGTTCGACGTCGAATCCCGGGGCGATCGTGAATTAGGTCGCCGCGGCACCCGCGTCCCGGTCGAAACGACGTAAGGACGCCGAAGCTCGCCGGATGGAGCTGGCTCATCCAAGGACCTCTAATCGGCGGGGGCTCCATCGCTCCACCATCGGACACACGAGCGAACACGACGCTCGACGGCAACGATAGATCGTCGCGATCGCATCACGCCTCCGCGGCGGCGCTTGCCATTCGCACATCGAGTCGCTAGCTTTACAAGCGAGACCCTCCGCCGTGGAACGGAGGGAGCGAGCCGACGCCGTTGGTGACGGCGCCGGACGCGCGAAGACGACCCCGGGGTTGTGGCTCTCGGGTCCTGTCATGGTGGTATTCTGAGGTGGGTCGCATCGAACGCGGCGAAGGCGAGGTCACACAGATCCTCGAGGCGATCGGACGTGGCGAACGCCGGGCGGCGAGCGACTTGCTGCCGCTGGTGTACGACGAGTTGCGCCGGCTGGCCGCACAGCGAATGGCCCGCGAGTCCCCCGGTCAAACGATGCAGGCCACGGCCCTCGTGCACGAGGCATACCTCCGGCTGGTCGGCGACCGGGACCGGCTGTGGGACGGGCGGGCCCACTTCTTCGCCGCGGCGGCCGAGGCCATGCGCCGCATCCTCGTCGAGACCGCACGCAGGAAGTCACGTCAGAAGCGGGGCGGCGGGCGGCGACGGATCGACCTGGCCGACACGCCGGCCCCCGACCCGGATGATGACCTCCTCGCCCTGGACGATGCCCTCACGCGGCTGGCCGAGGAAGACGCGATCGCGGCCAAGGTCGTCGAGCTCCGCCAGTTCGCCGGCCTGGGTCATGAGGAGATCGCGGCCGCCCTGGGCATCACGGTCTACCTCGCACGCCAGAAATGGACCTACGCCCGCGCCTGGCTCCGCGATGCCATCGGTGACTGACTCGTCCCGGCGTTTCCGTCCACCACTCGACCCCCCAGGGCGCAGGGAGCTCGGGCTTGACGCGAGGATCCTTCATGCCGATCGACCCGAGGCGCGGCGCAAGCCGTGTTCCTGGCGGCCGTGGAATCCGATGGACCCGCGGAACGTGCCGCCGTCCTGGACCGTGAGTGCGCCGGCGACACGGGGCTGCGGGAGCGAGTCGAGATCCTCCTTCGAGCTCACGACCAGCCCGATAGCCTCCTCGACCGGCCGATCGTCGCTCCCGATGTCCGCGAAGGTGGAACGCTCGCGGTCTCCTCGGGGCCGGATCGCCGGTCAGGCGCCTCTTCCGACGCGACCTTCACGCCCCGAGCGACGGTCGCTGCTCGGCCCGACCCGGGTGCCGAGACCAGCGACAGCGGCGGCCCGACGGAGAGCACCCACGGAATGGCCCCCGCCCCGGCCGTCCCGGGCTACGAGATCCTGGGTGAGCTGGGCCGCGGCGGGATGGGAGTCGTCTACCGCGCCCGGCAGGTCCGCCTGAATCGCCCCTGCGTCCTGAAGATGATCCTGGGCGGTGGCCATGCCGGCGCCGAGGCCGGCGCCCGATTCCTGGCCGAGGCGGAGGCCGTCGCCCGCCTGCAGCATGCCAACGTCGTGCAGATCCACCACATCGGAGAGGCCGACGGCCTCCCCTACTTCGAGCTGGAGTACCTCGAGGGCGGCAGCCTGGACCGGCGGCTCAACGGGACGCCCTGGCCGGCGCGGCGGGCGGCCGAGCTCATCGAACGGCTGGCGCGCGGCGTCGCCGAGCGCACCGCCTGGGCATCGTCCACCGCGACTTGAAGCCGGGAAACGTCCTGTTGGCGGCGGACGGCACCCCCAAGATCACCGACTTCGGCCTGGCCAAGTCGCTGGCCTCCGACAGCGGCCTGACGCGGACCGACTCGATCATGGGCTCGCCCGGCTACATGTCACCCGAGCAGGCCCAGGGCAAGACCAAGGAGGTCGGACCGCTCGCCGACGTCTACGCGCTGGGAGCGATCCTGTACGAGCTGCTGACCGGCGGCCCGCCGTTCCGGGGTACAACCGCCCTGGAGATCATCGATCAGGTCAAGAACGCCGAGCCCATGCCGCCGTCGCGGCTGGTCCCCGGCCTGCCGCGGGACGTCGAGACCATCGCGCTGAAGTGCTTGCAGAAGGAGCCCGAGAAGCGCTATGACTCGGCCTCCGCAGTGGCCGAGGACCTGCGACGATTCCTCGATGGCGATGCGATCGTCGCGCGGCCGGTGCCGTTCTGGGAGCGGGCCTGGCGCTGGTGCCGGAGGCACCCGGTCCCGGCCGCCCTGACCGCGACCATCGTCCTGGTGGCCGCCCTCGGGCTGGCCGGCATCCTCTGGCAGTGGGACGAAGCGGTGAAGGCCCGTGACCTGGCCGCGACACGCGCCATCGCCGAGGCAGAGGCGCATCGGGAGGAGGCCAGGGCCCGTCAGCAGGCCGAGACGACCCTCGTGGACATGTACACGACCAGCGGGATCACTGCCGGCGACCAGGGTGAGCATGCCCGGGCGGCCCTCTGGTTCGCCAACGCCGCCCGGCGGGCCAAGGCCGACCCCGACCGCCGGCTCGCCAACACGATCCGCGCCCGGACCTGGGGCCGCCGGGCGTTCACACCGCTCCGCGCGGTCGTCAGCGACGGAACATGGCTCGGCGGCCTCGTCTTCCATCCGAACGGGCGCTACCTGATCACGACAGACGTGGTCGACAGCAATGAAAGGATCACCAGAAATGCGCTCTGGGACCTGGAGTCCGAGCGGTCCCTCCCCTTCCTCGGCGGCGTCGCGATGGCCGACGCCGCGGCCTGGAGCCCCGATGGAACCACCTTGGCCGTGGGCCAGCATGACGGTGAGGTCGTCGTCTCGCAGTTCCCCGAAGGCGATCGTCCGGCGCGCATCCCGTTCCGCCCGCGCATCCGCCGGCTGATCTTCAGCGCGGACGGGCGCGACCTGGCCATCGCCGGTGGGAAGTCGGCCCGCGTGTGGGATGTCCGCTCGCGCCGTTTCGCGACCCCCGAACTCGTCCATCCCAGGGTGGTGACCACGCTCGCGTTCCACCCCGGCGGCCGGTTTCTTGCGACCGGGTGCGTTGACAGCCAGGCCCGCCTCTTCGCGATCCCCGGACCGACCGATATCCCGCTCTGGCCGCCGATCCCGCACATTCAGGCGGAGTCTCGAGCGCCTGGGAACGTGGGTTCAGTTCCCCACCGATGTTCGTCGACGGCGGCCGAGTGCTGATCACTTATGGCGGCAAGGGGGGACTCTCATGGCGCGCGGTCGCGACCGGGACGGAGGTCAGGTCGCTGGACTTCCCCGAATTGAGCAGGGGGCTCGCCGCGGCCGAGCTCAGCCCCGACGGTCGGTTTCTCGCCGTCCTGGGAGTTCAGATGCACACAGTCCAGCTCGTCGAGGTCGGCACGGGCCGTCGCGTCGGGCCCACCTTGGAGCACGACAACACCGTGTTCGGCGCGGCGTTCAGCCCGGATGGCCGATCGCTCCTGACCAGTTCGACCGGTAACACGGTCCGGCTCTGGACGGTCCCCGGCGGCAAGCCCCTGGCCCGGCCTCTCGACCTCCACCGCCCCGTCCAGCTCGTCGCGTTCGCGCCTGATGGTCGATCGCTGGCCACTCGAGACGGCGACCTGGTCCGCCTCTGGGCGCTTCCTGGGGACGGCGTGCCGATCACTCGCGTGCCGGTTGGCGCCAGCTCGTTCGCCGCGATCAGCCCGGACGGCTCACTCGCGATCCCGACGGGTCTCAGCATCACGTGGGGAGGGATCCGGTTCGACGCGGGCCTATCGCGTCGCGACGGGCGAGCCGGCCGGCCCGCCGCTCCACTCCGGAGTCCGGATCATCGACGCGACCTTCTCGCCCGACGGGCGATCGGTTGCCACCGCTGGCGCAGGCGACGATGAGGCGACGCGCGGTCAGGAAGTGCGGGTCTGGGACTGGAAGACCGGCCGCGAGCGATGGCGGGCGGCGCTCCCCTCCGGACCTCGAAGCGTTGCATACCGCCCCGACGGCCGCCGCCTCGCCGTGCTCTGCGGCGGCGGCGAGCTGCTGGTCTTCGACCCCGACGACGGCCGCGAGGCCCTCCGGTGGCGGGCCCACGATGCCGAGCCGGCACACCACTGGATCAACAACGGCGAGGTCGGCTTCAGCCCCGACGGCCAGACCGTGCTGACCTGGGGGATGGGGAATGACGTCCGGGTCTGGGAGGCCGAAACGGGCCGACCGCGCTACGGTCCCATCAGCCATCGCGACAAGTGCCACGACCTCCAGTTCTCCCCCGACGCCCGGTTCATGGTACTGGCTTCCTATGACGGCTCGGTCCGGGTCCGGGATCTCGCGAACGGGACAGTCGTCGCCGAGCTTCCCACGCATCCGGACATCGTCTACTCCGCGAGATTCAGTCGCGACGGGCGGCTGCTCGCGACGGCCTGCCGCGATCGCACGGTCCGGGTCTGGGACTGGCGAGCCGGCCGGCTGGCGTGTCCGCCGTTCGAGCACGCCATGGACGCCGTTGCCGCGACCTTCACGCCGGACGGACGCTGGGTGCTCTCGGCGAGCGCCGATCACACCGTCCGCGCCTGGGACTGGCGATCGGGCAAGCCGATCACGCCACCGCTGACGATCGGCGATCCGATGAGTCTCGCCGTGACGCCGGACGGCAAGCATGCGGTCGTCGGTGGGTTCGGGGCCACGCTGGCCGTGCTCGACCTAGGCGGCCTGGCTCCCGACGACAACGACGACCCGGACGCGTTGTGCCTCCGGGTTGAGCTTCTCGCCGGCCAGCGGCTCCACGAGGGGGGCGGGACGGTCAACCTCTCGGCCGACGAGTGGCTCGATCGCTGGCGCGCTTTCCGCCGCCAATCGCCCGCCGCCCGCATCGCCGAACCTCACGTTGACGTCGGATCCGCGCCCAGCGCCGGGGAGGGAGGTCCCGACACGAGCGCCGAAACCCGCGTGACGGTCGGGGTCGACAACGTCGCGGACCGCTTCGGTGATGCAGCCGACTCTCTCCATGCCGGCCGAATGGCCGAGGCGATCGCGAAGAGCCGGGACTTGATACTCCTCTTCCAGCGGGCCGTCGAGGAGAGTCCCGATGACCCAAGCCTGCGGCATCGGCTCGCCCTGGCCCTGTTGCTGGCCGGCGACCGCGAGGGCTACCGCCGCGCCTGCGCCGCCACGCTGGAACACTTCGGTCGCTCCGAGGGCCCGCTGATCGGCGAGGCCGCCCGCGCCTGCCTGGTCGCCCCCGACGCCGTGCTCGACCCCTCGGTCCCGCTGCGATTGGCCGAAACCGCCGTGTCTCAGGACCCGAGGGCCCCCTGGCCGTATTACGTGCTAGGCCTGGCCGAGTTTCGCGCCGGACGGTACGAGGGGGCGGTCGAGCGCCTGGAGGAGTCGCTCAAGCTCGGCACCACCTGGGCATCCGCGCCGCTGAACTATCCGGTGCTGGCGATGGCGCACCACCGGCTCCGCCACGGTGACGAGTCCCGTCGGTGGCTGGAGAAGGCGCACGGCCGGCGCGGTGACGCGGCCCATGACCTGAAACAAGGGGAGTCCCGGAAGTCGTCGGCTGTGTGGTGGGACTACGTGGAGTTCGGGCTCTTACTTCGCGAGGCCGACGCGATGGTCCTCGACGCGGACTTCCCGGCCGACCCATTCGCTCCTTGAGGGGCCTCGGTTCGACCGCCTCGCCCCCTTCCTCGCGGTCCACGCCGGCCCTTCCGCGCCCGCACGACGGCGCCTTCATTTTTTTCGGCAGCCGCGGCCGCAGATGGCGCATGGAAGTGTAAAACAGACTGGTTGTACCCGACCGGAGCCAGATCCTATGCCACTCGACCCGAAACGCGTGCAGGCCGTATACTGGGAGGCCGTCCGATACTCCGACCCCGCGGACCGTTCCGAGATCCTGGACCGCGAATGCATGGGCGCTTCCGAGTTGCGGAAGCGCGTCGCGGCGCTCCTGAGTGCTCACGAACGATTCGACTATTTCGTTAACCAGCCCCTCGTCGGCCCAGGTCGACGGGCTCCGCAGTTTTCCACGTTGTCCGACAACCAGCGATGGGCCACGATTGATTGACGGCGTCCGGGTTCCGGGGACACCATACTTAAATCCCGTCAATAAATAATTAAGTATAGTGTCTCCGGAGCCGGCATGATCGTCGAGATGGCCCAGCAGATCGGCATCGATCCTTCGTGGATCTGGTGCGGGATCACCGAGGGTCGAATCGAGATCTCCAAGGATTCAAGATACGGATGTTGTCTGTTTGCACGCATGAAGAGTACCATCGCTCGAATGCAGCGACTCGAACGTCGCAAAGGGCCTCAGACTTAGCAGACAAATCGGTCCGGCCAGGCCATACTTTCTCAATCATCCACCCTCTGTGCCGAGGACCATTTGGTGTCGGAGTAATGTCAAATGGCGGTCTTGAAGCGGGTGACCGGAGACCTTGCCGGTACGCTGGTTGATTTGAAAAACGACGTGACGGTGATCGGTCGCTTGCCGGAGTGCGACATCATTCTGGCTGCCAACGGAGTGAGCCGGATGCATGCCGAGATCCGCAAAGTCGGGCCTGCCTTCTTCCTGGTCGATCTCAACTCGCGGAACAAGACGCTTCTCAACGGCGGCGCGCTCGAGGGTGGTGTCGAGCGTCTTCTGAAGGAGAACGACCGGATCACCATCTGCGCCGTCGAGTTCGTCTACTCCGCCGTCAAGCCGCCCAAGACGAAGGATCCAGAACCCGCCGCCGACGTCATGGTGGTCACCGAGAGCGACGGCAGCGAAAATCCGGACTTCCGCACACTCGAAGCCTCGCGCTCGAGCACGATGGCCAGCGCGGTTCGTCCCGAGGTGAAGCTCAAAGCGATCCTGGAGATCACCCGGAGTCTCTCCAACGAGCTGCGGGTCGACGCCGTCGCCCCCAAGATCCTCGACTCCCTGATGGAAATCTTTCCCGGTGCCGAGCGGCTCTTCCTGATGCTGCAAGAACCCTCGAGCAAGCGACTGGTGCGTAAGGCTTTCAAGTACCGCCCCCAGAATCGTACGTCCTTCAGTCGAACCGTACCCGAGGACGAGGTCCCGACGAGCATCAGCCGGTCAATCGTTGACTACGTGCTCGGCCAGAAGAAGGCGGTGCTGAGCCAGGATGCCGGCGTCGACAAGAACCTCCCTAGCAGCGCCTCGATCTCCGACTTGAAAATCCGCTCGGTCATGTGCGTTCCGCTGTTGACGCCGGACAACAAGGCGCTTGGTATTCTCCAACTCGACACGAGCGACCGCCGCCAGTTCAACGAGGACGACCTCGACGTATTGGCAGCCGTCGCGAGTCAGGCGGCGATCTCCATCCAGAACGCTTCGATGCTCGAGTCGCTCCTGGAGCGCGAACGACTCAACCGCGATCTGAAAATCGCTGAGCAGGTGCAGAAGAGGTTCTTACCGCAAGTCGTGCCTCATGTCAAAGGCTACGAGTTCTTCGCTCATTACCAGGCGACCTACGAAGTCGGGGGTGACTATTATGACTTTGTGCGTCTCCCTGGCGACCGCATGGCCATCGCACTGGGCGACGTCTCAGGCAAGGGTGTGGCGGCGGCATTGATGATGGCCAAGTTCTCCGGTGACACGCGGTACTGCATCCTGACCGAGAATGCCCCCGCGCCGACCGCCACGCGTCTGAACAGCCTGCTCTGCGCCGCCGGGATCGAGGATAAGTTCATTACTCTCGGCCTGTGCGTGCTCGATGCTCCCACACGCAAGCTGACCTTGACATCAGCAGGCCACACGCCAGTGATTATCCGTCGCGCCGACGGCCGAGCGGAGGAAGTCGGCCAAGAGGTCTCTGGGTTACCGCTGGGTATCATGGAGGATTCGGTTTACCAGCAGACCGAGGTCCAGTTAAACCAAGGCGACGTTGTGGTTATCTACTCCGACGGTGTGACAGACGCGCGTAGCCGCGGCGATGAGCTCTACGACTCCCAAAGCAACCACCGCCTTCTCAAACGAGTGGCCCAGTCGTCTGGCGGACCGGTCGCCGTCGGCCGGGCGATCCTCCAGGATATCCGTGAGTTCTCCGCCGAACACTCACAGGCCGACGACATCACCCTGGTGTGCATGGGGCCAACGCCTGGATAGGCAGTTGAACGTCCGAACGGGTCGCCTGTTGTCAAGACAAAGAAAGTGGCGACAGAAAATAGGTGACAGTCCGCGCGGAAAATCGGTTTCGATTTTTTCGACAGCCACAGGCGCAAGTGGCGCATGGAAGTGTGGAACAGACTGGTTGTACCCGACCGGAGCCACATCCTATGCCACTCGACTCGAAGCGCGTTCAAGCGGTTTTCCTGGAGGCTGCAAGCCATCACGACCCCGTGGACCGCGCCGCCATCCTCGACCGTGAGTGCGTGGACGATAACGAGTTGCGACTACGCATCGAGGCGCTACTGAAAGCTCACGATCAGTACGACCAGTTCGTCAACCAGCCCCTCGTCGGGTCCGCCGGCCGGGCCAGGCCCTGGCTCGTGTGAAGATCCTTGGCGTTTCACCGTCTCCGGAATCTCGCGACTCGAGTTCCGTGACGCTTCGCTCTTCGAGGGATCTTGGTCGGCTGCCTCGGCCCCGTCCCTCGTGGTCCTCGACGGCCATTCCGCATCGGCACGGCGGCACCGTTTGTCCCTTCTTAGATTTTTTTCTCGAAGAGGTGGGTCCGCCCTCCGACCGTTGAGGACACATCATAGGAAGAAGAGAAACAATTCTGTTGCGATTCCTCCCCGGCTCGGCATAATGGTCAGTTAAGCGGGAGCCGGTGGAGATCGGCCTTCGGCTCCGATTGCAATCTGGGTAGATGTCGTCGGATGACTAGACGAAGGGCAACCCGGCTGGTTCGGGCGGCTCGTTGACGAGTACGCCGGCGTGGTCGAATGCCTCAGGGTATTCCGCCACGTCGTTTTTTTTTCGACAGCTACGTCCGCAGATGGCGCATGGAAAGTAGACCCGACGCGCGGACCGCCGTCTGGGGCCTGGTCCGAAAAGGGTCCGGGCTCTATGACCGATGACCGCGAAACAGGCCCCCGAAGATGGTGGCCCCGCGGGGTGATCCCGGGTGAATCGATCGCTTCGAGAGTGATCCCCCGCATTGACGTGACCTCACGCAAGCGCCGGGCCGGTGCGTTACCGCCCGGAGTACGTGATCTTCGAAAGGGAGGAGTCCATGAGAACGACATCGATCGCGGTCGGCGTGGCGCTGATCGGGACGTGCCTGGGCCTGCGCGCCCAGGACGCACCGCAGCCGGGACCGGCCGGTTCTGGAACGGCGAATGCCGCCGCCGGCCGGGTAACCGGGCATGCGGACAACGAGAAGGCGATCACCGCGCTGGTCGCAGCCTATGCGAAAGCGTTCAACGCGGGCGACGCCGGGGCGGCCGCCGCGACCTTCGCGGAGGACGCCCTCGTCGTCAACGAGCAGGGCGGGAGGACCGAAGGCCGCGCGCGCATCCGCGACCAGTTGGCCGCGTCCTTCGCGGATAATCGCGGCAGCACGATCGCCATCGAGACGCAGGCCCTGCGTTTCCTCGGCCCCGACACGGCGCTCGAGGAGGGCCGGACGACCATCACTCCGGCCGGGGTCGGGCCGCCGGAGATCACTCGCTTCACCGTCGTCTACGTCAAGCACGATGGCCACTGGCTCCAGTCGGCCGTCCGCGACGAGCACGCCCGTGACCTCACTCCCCACCAGCGCCTCGAGGAACTGCAGTGGATGGTCGGGGACTGGATCAACGAGAGCGAGGATGCGGTCGTCCTCACCACCTGCAAATGGGCCGACGGCGGCAACTTCCTGGTCCGCGAGTTCACCGTGAAGTCGCAGGGTCAGCCTGTAATGTCGGGCACGCAGCGGATCGGCTGGGATCCCACCCGTCAACAGTTCAAGACATGGATCTTCGACACCGAAGGCGGCTTCGGCAAGGGGTACTGGACCCGCACCGGGGACCAGTGGGTGATCAAGGCCGAGGGCGTGCGGCAGGACGGCCAGCATGCTTCCGCCACGAACATCATCACCCGTCTCGGCAAGGACCGGGCGCACTGGAAGTCGGTCAACCGGACCATCGGCGGCGCCGCGGTGCCCGGGTTCGACGAGTTCACGATCGTGCGGAAGCCACCCGAGGCCGGCAAGTAAGGCCACTCGACGGATCCAACACCATCTCCTTTCTTTGAGGATCTTCATCATGAATCGCACGCTTTCGACGCTGGCCCTCGGCACATCACTGGTTCTCCTCGCGCTCCCGTCGGACGTCCTCGCGGGTCGGGGCGGCGGCGGTGGCCGCGGTGGCGGTGGCTACAGCGGCGGCGGTAACCGCGGCGGAGGCCAGATGGGCGGAGGCTCCATGGGCCACTCTCCCTCATTCAGCCAGCCACACTCGCCGACGAGCCAGTCGGGTTCCTCCAGCTACCACCCGCAGTCCGGCAGTCAAGGCTCGTCGAGCCACAACGCGGGCTCCGCCGCCGCCGGCGCCGGCTACGCCAACAAGAACCAGAGCTCGTCGAACCCCAACGCGGGTGCCGCCGCCGGCGCGGGCTACGCGAACCGCAACCAGAGCTCGTCGAACCCCAACGCGGGAGCTGCCGCCGCCGGCGCCGGCTACGCCAACAACCAGGGCTCGTCGAACCATAACGCGGGCGCGGCCGCCGCCGGCGCGGGCTACGCCAACCGCAACCAGGGCTCGCAGTACCCCAATGCCGGTGCGGCCGCCGCCGGCGCGGGCTACGCCAACCGCAACCAGGGCTCGCAGTACCCCAATGCCGGTGCGGCCGCCGCCGGCGCGGGCTACGCCAATAACCATAACGGCTACTGGAACGGCAACAATTATGGAGGCTGGGGGGCGACGGGACTGGGCACGGGTTATGTGAGCGGGGTCGGGGCCTGGGGCGTCGGCTCGCCGATGTACGGCTGGGGCTATTCGGGCTACAGCAATCCCTACTATGGCGGCGGTTACGGGTCGAGCGGCGTTGCGCAAACCGGGGCCGTGCAGCAGAGCGCCGATTCGCAGCAGTCGACCGCGGCGCAGGGTACCAACTACTCCCAGCCGATCAGCACGACCGCCGCGGCACCCGATCAGGGCGTCGCCGGCCAGGCGACTGCGGCGTACGACCAGGCCCGCGAGGCGTTCAAGGCGGGCGACTACGCCCAGGGCCTTCAGCTCGACCAGCAGGCCCTCGCCCAGACGCCCAATGACGCGAACATGCACGAGTTCCTCGCCCTGGCGTACTTCGCCCAGGGCAAGTACCAGCAGGCCGCGGCCCCACTCTATGCGGTCCTCTCGGTAAGACCCGGCTGGGACTGGACAACCCTGAGCGGCATGTACACCGACGTCAACACCTACACCCGCCAGCTTCGGGCGCTGGAGGCGTACGTCAGGTCAAACCCGGATTCGGCCCAGGGTCACTTCGTGCTGGCCTACCAGTACCTGGCCCAGGGGCATGACCCGCAAGCCATCGCCCAACTCAAGGAGGTCGTGAAGCTCCAGCCTAGCGACACGCTCTCGGCGCAGATCATCGCCGCGTTCCAACCCTCCGGCGGTAACCCATCGCCGCCCGCCGAGGCGATCCCGGCCGCGGCGCCGGCCGTCGAGGGGAGGGTGGCCGGGACATGGGCCGCCACGCCGGCCCAGGACGCGAAGATCGCCCTGACGATCCAGGATGACGGCGCGTTCACCTGGACCGCCACCGGCCCGGGCAAGTCGCCGATGGACATCGCGGGCAGGTCAACCCTCGCCAACGACATCCTGACCCTGACCGCCCAGGGAGGCCAGAACGGTGCCCTGGTCGGCCGCGTGGTCTGGCAGGACGCCGGCAACTTTACCTTCCGTCTCGTCGGCGGCCCGCCGAATGACCCGGGATTGAAATTCGCACGCTAACTCGGAACGCCGGGGCGACCCCGACGCGTGACGCGCGGGGTCGTCCGGCTTGAATCGCCGGCAACGTCGCCTGGCAAGATGACAGGCGCTTCGGCTTCCGGGCCGTGGTGGGGTAACCACGGACGGGGAGGTACCTGGGCAACCTTGATGCTTCCAATGCCCTCGGAACACTTCGACCTCCCCGCGCGTTAAACTCGGCCGGACGTCGTGGACTTGCCGGAGATACGTCCGGCGATCGGCACCCAGGGACTTCCCCGATGACCGACGGCACTCGGACCCTGGCCGGCATCGAGCACGGTGAATTGGCCAACGGCTTCTGTTGTTACTCACGCATCGGAGACACTCGCCATGGCGATCATCTGGAACGCGGAACGCATGGCGACGGGCGTTCAAGAGGTGGATGAACAGCACGAGGAATTGATCCGTCACTTCAACGAGTTCCACGACGCCATGGCCCATGGTAAGGGCCGGGACACCGCGATTCGCCTCCTGGGGTTCCTGGCCGACTACACGGAGACGCACTTTCGATCCGAAGAAGGCTGCATGGTCAAGTACCATTGTCCTGCCGCGGCCGCCAACCTCGCCGCGCACAATTCCCTCAGGCAGGAGATCGCCCGGCTGAGAGGCCACATCAAGGACGACCAGCTGACGATCGTGGATCTCGTCCAGGTCGAGCAGACCCTGGGCGCCTGGATCCAGGATCACATCTGCTCGGTCAACATCCAGCTTCGCGGCTGCGTCACGCCCGGTCATTGAGATGGCCGATGGCGACAAGGTGGTCGGGCAGGGGGCGGGCTTTTACGCGTCCAGGCTAGTGCTGGCCAGCGACAGCGAGGGCTACCGGCACGCCTGCGCCGCGACGCTCGAACGGCTCGGTCGGTCCGACGACCCGCTGATCGGCGAGGCGGCCCGGGCGTGCCTGATCGGTCCCGAGGGCGTGGCCGACACCTCCGTCCCGCGACGATTGGCCGCGGCTGCCCTGGCCCGGGAACCGGAGGCTCCCTGGCTACACTACATCCTCGGCCTGGCTGACTTCCGCGCCGGCCGATGCGAAGCGGCGATCGAGCACCTGGCGACCTCGCTGGGGCTGGGCGGAGGCTGGGCCGCGGCGCCGCTGAACCATCCGGTGCTGGCGATGGCGCACCACCGGCTCGGTCAGCAGGACGAGGCCCGGCGATGGCTGAAGAAGGCGCACGGCCTCAAACCCAGGGAGGCTCTCCCATCGTCGGCCGTGTGGTGGGACCGGGTGGAGTTCCAGCTCTTGCTCCGCGAGGCCGACGCGCGGATCCTCGACGCGGAGTAGCCGGCCGACCCGTTCGCTCATTGAGGGTGGCGGTCGAGCCCCTCGGCCCCCTTTCTGGTGGTTCTCGCCGGCCTTCCGCGCACGAGGGGAACTTTCATCCCGTTTTCGATTTTTCTCGACAGCCACGGCCGCAGCTGGCGCATGGAAGGGTGGAACCGACTGGTTGTACCCGACCGGAGCCTCATCCCATGCCGCTCGATCCGAAACGCGTGCAGGTCGTTTTCCTGGAGACCGTCAACTTTCATGATCCCGCAGAGCGGGAGGTCATCTTGCATCGAGAGTGCAGCGACGATGGCGAACTGCGCAGGGCGCATCGAGGCGCTCCTGAGGGCTCACGACCGGTTCATCGCATTCGTCAACCAGCCGGTCGTCGGCTCCGGCGGCCGGGCTCGCCCGTGGTTCACGTGATCCGATCACCGGCGGATCGCCCGGGCCCGTCGATGCGGGCGCCGGACGGAGCCGGCTCCTACGGGGGCCGACGGGCCCCGCGGCCCGGCTTGTCGGAGGGGTCCGTCCCCCTATCGGGTACCTCCCAGCGTTTGCCGCTCTCGCCAGACGCGGCACTGCGCCCGCTGGATCCCCCTGTGGTGCCCGAACGAGTCAGACCATGAACTCGCCCAGTTTGGAGAGGATCTCCTTGAGGGGGATCGCCGTACCGACCAGCGGGATCATGGGGAGCAAGGCGGCCACGACCAGCACGAGCACGGCCTTCCGCTCGAACGGGACCAACTGCATCCGTTCGACGTGCTCGTAGATGACCCCGGCGTCCGCGAGCGACGGGATGTCGGGGCTGCCCAGCAGGCTCGCGCGGTCGGCCGCCTGCGACTTGATCCATTTCTCGTCGAACGCGCGATCATGCCGGCCGATCAGCGTCCCGAATTCGAGCAGGGCCCGGAACCGGCAGCGAGCCAGACGGCCGGAGAACGCCAGGAGCGGCGCGTGGAAGATCGCGATGGCGAGGACCACGAAGATGATGACGTGGTACTTCAACTGGTCGAGCGATGAGCCCCGGAAGAGGATCTCGCCGGCCAAACTGCCGGAGAGCACCGCCGAGATGGCCAAGAGGACCAGCGCGAAGCTGGCCAATCCCCAGCCGAGGAAGCCCAGACCCCCTGCGTGGTCGGGGTGGGTGGGCGTCAGCTCCAGGTCGAGCCGCGAGACGCGGAACAGGAACGCGGCCCAGAGCAGGAAGACCCAGATCCACCGCAGGAGCAAGAAGAAGAGGATCGGTAGGCTCACCACGATGTACCACCAGCCGGCGGCCGTGATCGTCGTGCCCATCCGCTCCCAGGTCGAATCCTCGAACGCGAGCTTGAAGACAACCCGCGACAGTATGGACAACCCCAGTGCCAGGACGGCGAAGACGGCTTCCATCGTATTCGAGTTCCGCAGCCGGATCGCCGCGGCCCTGGCGTACTCGAACGCCGGCCGATCCGCCTCCAACACCAGCCCCGACTCGAGGAAATGCCGCATCTGCACGCCGAGGCTCGTCTCGACGACGATCTGCGCGAGCTCCAGCAGAGGCACCACGAAGAGGAACCGGCTGTAGATTATCGGGTCGTGAAGCAGGGGGATCGCGACTCGCCCTCCCTGGAACAGCGACAGGAGCACCAGCGGGATCCAGGTCAGCAGGATGAGCAGGAACAGCTTCACGAGCCGCCGGGACAGCGTCGGCGGCTCGAGCCCCAGTCGTCGGACCAGATAGTACGAAGGACCGCCTCTGACCAGCGAGGTTTCGGATGATTTCGGGTCGTCGAGATCAATCGCCATCTGAGTATCCACCTAGTTCGAACGGAGATCGATGGCGGTTCAGGCCGGGCCTCGACCTCGCGAGGGATTCCCCTTGCTCGCCGGGCAGAGGGGGACTCAGTCATTTCAGCGGCGCCGGAGGCATAGCATGGTCCAGACGAGGAGCACCGCGTGCAGGAACAGTCCGGGCCAGAGAGCGATCCCGATCAGTCCCGAGACCATCCCGGCGTGAGCGAGGACCGCGACCGCGGCGCCGTGGTACACCGACATGGCCGGGATCAACCCCGTCGCGGCGCGGCTTTGTCCCTCATCCCGCGAGAGCCAACAGACGGCCCCCAGGGAGAACAAGGCCGCCCCGGCGATCCGTCCGGTGGCATCTCCCTCGGCCGTGGAGAGGCGGGAGCCGAATACCCAAGCGACCGACGCCGGCGGCCAAGCCGCCAGGGCCACGCCGGCCCCCGTCTCAACCACGGCCGTGACGACGAAGAGAGTCCTGGTCTTCATCCGAGCCCCGAGTTCGGGCGCCCATCGGCCCTGATGGCTCACTGGCCCTGATGGGCCTTGGCGGCCTCGAGGATCTGTTGCTTGACGGCCTCCAGGTTGAAGCTCGCCCCCTTCTGCATGGGAGGGAACTCGATGAATGTCTCGCCGAACCTGGCGACCTGCTGCTGGACGTAGACGAAGCGCCAGAACTCGTAAGCGTACCAACTGTAGAAATTGAGGGAACCGGCCATCCCCGTGCGCTCGAAGGGATCCAGGCGGAGATTGGTGAGGATCGGCCAGGTGGCCTTGACGGTGCCGCCGAGCCAGCCGTTGGGCTGGTCGATGAAGCGGTACTTGTAGTCGCCGATGCGCACCGCGCCGAGGGTGCCCTCGGCGAAATAGAAGACCTCATTTCGCTTCGAGGGACCCTTGCCGGTGATCAGGTCGAGCTGGTTGTACCCGTCGAGGTGGACCTTGTAACTCCGATCGCCGAGCGTCTTGCCTTTCTTGAGCTCATCCACGATGTCCGGGTCGCCGGCGGCGGCCGCCAGCGTCGGGAGCCAGTCGAGGCCGGACACTACGCCGTTCTCGACCTTGCCGGCGGGGATCTTGCCCGGCCACCGCACGATGCAGGGCACGCGGAAGCCGCCCTCCATGACGGTCCCCTTGGCACCCGCGAACGGGGTCTGACCGCCGTCGGGCCAGGTGAAATTCTCCGCGCCATTGTCCGTGGTGAACGCCAGGATGGTGTCTTCCTCGAGTCCCTCATCCTTGAGCTTCTTCATGACGGTGCCGACGATGTCGTCGAGCTGCGCCATCCCGGCTTCCTGGATGGACCAGCCGTTCTGCGGCGTGCGCAGGTTCTGGTACTTCTCCGATAGGTGTGTGACGACGTGCATGCGCGTGGGGTTCAGCCAGACGAAGAACGGCTTGCCCTCGCTCTTCGCCTTGTCGAGGAACTTGACGGTGTGGTCGAGGATCTCGTCATCGACGGTCTCCATCCGCTTCGGGTAGAGTGTCCCGGCGTCCTCGATCTTCTGCTTGCCGACCCGGCCCCAGCGTGGGTCCACGGTCGAGTCGTCGCGATCGGTCGCCCAGCAGTGGAGCATGTTGCGGGGCCCGATCTGGTCCTTGAGTTCCGGCGGGTAGTTGCGATGGGCGGGATCCTCCATCGCGTCGAGGTGGTAGAGGTAGCCGAAGAACTCATCGAAGCCGTGCACGGTCGGCAGGAACTCGTTGCGGTCGCCCAGGTGGTTCTTGCCGAACTGGCCGGTCGCGTAGCCCATCGACTTGAGGGCCGTGGCGAGGGTCGGCGCCTGCGCCGGCATGCCGACCGTGGCGCCGGCCTGGCCGACGGTCGTCAGCCCGGTGCGGATCGGGAGCTGGCCGGTGATGAAGTTGGCCCGCCCGGCCGTGCAGCTCGCCTCGGCGTAGTAGTCGGTGAACCGCATCCCCTCGGCGGCGAGGCGGTCGAGGTTCGGGGTCCGGCCGGCCATCATGCCCTGGTGATAGGCGCCGATGTTGAACCAGCCGACGTCATCCCCCATGATGAACACGATATTGGGCTTCCTGCCCGACGCCAGTGTCCTCGCGATGGCGCCTCGCGACTCGGGAGCGGCCAGGGCCAGGAGTCTCCCTTTGCTCACGCCGTTCGAGCACGTGGCCGTCCCGGTGTGGCCGCGGGGCTCGGCCGACTCCGTGCCTCGGGCCCCATCTCGGGGCCCCGAAGCTGCGCGGGCGTGCGGAGACGGATTGAGCCTGTCGGAGGCCGCCAGGTAGCCGAGCAGGATCCCGACGGCCAGGGCGCATATCGTCTGAAGTCGTGCGATTCGGAGCATACGGTACTCCTCAAGAGCGGCGAAGAAACTCCCCGTGAGTCGATCATCCGCGGCGATCGATGAACGCGCCGAGCCCCACGGCGAGCGGAGCCCGGTGGCATTTCATCACTTCAGCTCGACGGTCACCTTGTGGATCCTGCCGGCGAATGCATTGTCGCGTTCCTTATAGTCGTCCGTCACGGGCGTGCCGCTATCCCTGCCCACGTCAGCACCCTCGTCAGCCGAGAAGGCGAATCCCTGCGTGTGGTCGATCCTTCCCTCGGCGGCCTTCTTGCCATCAACGAGGATCGTGCCCGTCCCGCCCGAGCCCGGACGGCCGCCGTCGTAGACGAACTCGAATCGGATCGTCGCCTTCCCCGTCGGAATGGCCTCCGTGGCCGCGACCGTGTATCGCTGCAAGCCCAGGAAGTTGTAAGTGTAAGTCGGCTTGCCGCCCTTGAGGAAGAGACTCCAGCCGCCGAACCGGCCGGCCTGACAGAGGATCACGCCGTCAGCGTCTACCTGCGGG
Source organism: uncultured Planctomycetota bacterium (assembly GCA_963815795.1). GTDB lineage: Bacteria > Planctomycetota > Planctomycetia > Isosphaerales > Isosphaeraceae > JAKAUH01. Next base: position 3,051,534 of record CAWFIC010000019.1, read on the forward strand.
ATGTCAACTTCGGCGGTGATCGTGTGCGAGCGATTCTTCAGGTTGATGAAGACGTTCTCCGTCATGCCGGTCATACCCTGATACACCGTCAGGGAGGTCCGGCCGGCCATCAGGTCGGGTCGGCCCACCATCGCCGCATTCATCCGCTCCAGGCTGCGATCGTCGATCGGCAGCACATGGTTCTTGACGGCTTCCCTCATGAAGACGTCTTGCATCTCCTTGAGCTTCTCGGGGTTCCGAGTGCCCAGGTCGTTGGTCAGGCTGAAGTCGGTGCGCGTGTCGTATAACTCCCACACGTCATCCTGAAGCGTCGCGCGGGGTTTCGGCTCCCAGGGCAGCCGGTGGACCGTGCCGGCCAGCCAGCCGTCGTGATAGATGGCGCGGTTACCGAAGATCTCGAAGTACTGGGTCGCGTGCCGGCTGCTCGTCCGGGGATCGGAGAACGTGTAGACCAAGCTCACTCCTTCGATCGGAGTCTGGGGGGTGCCGTTCACGGCCTTGGGCTCGGGTAGAGACGTCGCTTCCAGAATCGTCGGCGCGATGTCGATGACGTGATGCCACTGCGAGCGCACCTCGCCCCGAGCCTTGATCCGCCGCGGCCAGTGCACGACCATCCCGTTGCGGGTGCCGCCGTAATTCGCGGCGACCTGCTTCGTCCAGGTGAAGGGCGTATCCCCGGCCACGGCCCAACCCGCCGCGTAATGGTTGTATGAGAAAGGACTTCCCAGGTCGTCGTAATGCGTCAATATGTCCGTGACGTTCTCGTGCACACCATTGAAGTACGTCATCTCGTTGAAGAGTCCATTCATGCCGCCTTCGGCACTGGCGCCGTTGTCGCCCAGGATGTAGAAGATGAGGGTATTGTCGATCTGCCCCATCGCTTCGATGGCCTGGACCAACCGGCCGGCCTCGTGGTCGGCGAACTCGCCGTAACCGGCGAACACCTCCATCTGACGGGCGAAGAGCTTCCGCTCGTCAGAGTTCAGAGTGTCCCAATCCTTGATCGCCGCCGGCTTCGGCGCGAGCCCGGTGTCGGGCGGGACCACGCCGAGCGTCTTCTGCCGGGCCAGAGTCTCCTCGCGCAGCTTGTCCCAGCCCTGGTCGAAGCGGCCCTTATACCTGGCGATCCACTCCTTCGGCACGTGGTGCGGGGCGTGGGTGGCGCCGGGGGCGTAGTAGATGAAGAACGGCTTGTCGGGCGTGAGCGATTTGACGGCCTTGGCCCAGTCGATCGCCCGGTCGGTCATGTCCGTCAGGAAGTGATAGTTCGGTACGTTCGGGGGCTCGACCTGGTCCATGCCGTGGTAGATCGTCGGCGCCCACTGATTGGCCTCACCGCCGATGAATCCGTAGAACTCGTCGAACCCGGACCGGGTCGGCCAGCGATTGGTCGGTCCCGAGGTGCTGACCTCCCAGGCGGCGGTCTCGTGCGACTTGCCGAAGGCGGCGGTGGCAAATCCGTTCAAGCGGAGCATCTCGGCCAGCGGTGCCACGCTGTTGGGACGCTGCCCGGTCTGACCGGGGAAGGCCGTCGCCGTCTCGGTGATCGAGCCCATGTTGCAGACGTGATGGTTGCGGCCGGTCAGCAGCGCGGCACGGGTCGGCGAGCAGAGCGCCGTGGTGTGGAACTGGTTGTACCTCAGCCCGCTGTCGGCCAGTCGCGCCGCCGTGGGCATGTGGATCGGCCCGCCGAAGGCGCTCGACTGGCCGAACCCCATGTCGTCGATCAGCACGATGAGCACGTTGGGCGCGCCGGCCGGCGCCTTCACCTCGAACCGCGGCGGGGCCTTGGCGTTCCGGACATCGAGCTCGGTGATCGTCGGCGGCTGGGGCTCCGGGATCGGCAGCACGGTGCGGTCCAGCGCCGCTCGCGACGGTTTCCTTCGGGACGTCCGCCGCCGGTCCGTCGTGGGCCCGCGCTCGAGGCCGGGCCGGGCCAAGGCCGTCAGCCAGCCCAGCAGGGCACCTCCGGCGAGCATTCCCACGGTCATCAAACCCCGATGCGATCTCATGGATTGTCGCTCCAAGAGCGTCTCTCGTTCATTCGGAAGCGCGCGGTCACAGCCGTGTCGAGTCAGTGCAATCGGGTCTCGATCATGCACCGATCGAAGGAATGCGATGATAGAGCGCCGGGATCGGAACGTCGAGGTCCCGAAGGACATCCCGCGGAGCCCTTCCTCCCCTCAAAGGCAAGCCACTCGCTGATCGGGTGGGCCGGCGCGAGGCCGGCCCACCCGACGAGCCGGAGGTCTCTAGCGCGCGAACTTCAGCCCCGGGTCATTCGCCGGTGCACCGAGGAGCCGGAAGGTGAAGTTGCCGGCGTCCTGCCAGGCCACCTGCCCGACCAGGGCGCCGTTCTGGCCTCCCTGGGCGGCGAGGGTCAAGATGCCGTCGGCGAAGGTCAACTTGCCGGCGATGTTCATCGGCGGCTTGCCCGGGCCGGTGGCCGTCCAGGTGAACGCGCCGTCGTCCTGGATCGCCAGGGCGATCTTCGCGCCCTGGGCCGGCGTGGCGGCCCATGTGCCGGCCAGCTTCCCCTCGACGGCCGACGTGGCGGCCGGGGCCGTCTGGGCGGGCGGCGGTGCATTGCCGCCGGAGGGTTGCAACGCGGCGAGAATCTGCGCCGAGATGGTGTCGGCGGGCTGGAGCCTCACGACCTCCTTGAGCTGGGCGATGGCGTTCGGATCATGCCCCTGGGCCAGGTACTGGTAGGCCAGTACGAAGTGAGCTTGGGCCGAATCCGGATTCGAACGGGCGTAAGCCTCCAGCGCCCGGAGCTGGCGGGTGTAGGTGTCGACGTCGGCGTACATCCCACTCAGGGTCGTCCAGTCCCAGCCGGGCCTCACTGAGAGGACGGCGTAGAGCGGGGCCGCGGCCTGCTGGTACTTGCCCTGGGCGAAGTACGCCAGGGCGAGGAACTCGTGCAGCGTCACGTCATGGGGCGTCTGGGCGAGTGCCTGCTGGTCGAGCTGGAGAGACTGATCGTAGTTGCCCCCCTTGAACGCCTCGCGGGCCTGGTCGAACGCCGCATTCGCCTGGCCGGCGACGGCGGAGTCAGGCGCCGCGGCGGTCGTGTTGATCGGCTGCGAGTAGTCCGAGCCCGTCGCCGCGGTCAGTTGCTGCGCATTGCCGGGCTGCTGCACGGCGGCGGTCTGCGCACCGCCACCCGCCCCGTAACCGCCTCCATAGTAGGGATTGCTGTAGCCCGAATAACCCCAGCCGTACATCGGCGAGCCGACGCCCCAAGCCCCGATCCCGGTCGCGTAACCCAGGCCCAATCCCGTCGCCCCCCAGCCTCCATAATTGTTGCCATTCCAGTAGCCGCCGCCCATGCCGGAGTGGTTATACGCATAGCCCGCGCCGGCGGCGGCAGCACCCGCGTTGGGATACTGCGAGCCTTGATTGCGGTTGGCATAGCCCGCGCCGGCGGCGGCGGCGCCAGCGTTGGGGTATTGCGAGCCCTGGTTGCGGTTGGCGTAGCCGGCACCGGCGGCGGCGCCGGCGTTGGGGTACTGCGAACCCTGGTTGCGGTTGGCGTAGCCGGCGCCGGCGCCGGCGGCAGCGGCGTTGTGGTTCTCCGAGCCCTGATTGCGGTTGGCGTAGCCGGCGCCGGCGCCGGCGGCAGCGGCGTTGTGGTTCTCCGAGCCCTGGTTGCCGTACTGCGAGCGGTTGCCGTAGGAACCGGACTGGGGCGATGCCGAGTGGGGCTGGCTGAATGAGGGAGAGTGGCCCATCGAACCTCCGCCCATCTGCCCGCCGCCGTAGCCGCCACCACCGCCGCGGTTACCGCCGCCATAGCCGCCACCACCGCCGCCGCGGTAACCCCCGCCGCGACCCGCGAGGACGTCGGATGGGAGGGCCAGCAGCGTCAGGGTGAGGCCGAGAATCAGAGCCGAGAAAGCGCGATTCATGATGAGGATCCTCGATGAAAGGAGATTGTCTTGGACACGGCTGGTGGACTCACTTGCCGGCCTCGGGAGGCTTACGCACGATCGTGAACTCGTCGATCCCGGGCACCGCGGCACCGCCGATGGTCCGGTCAACCGATTTCCAGCTCGCTCGGTCCTTGCCCAGACGGGAGATGATGTTCGTGACGGAAGCGTGCTGACCGTCCTGTCGAACGCCCTCCGACTTGATCACCCACTGGTCCCCCTCGCGGGTCCAGAAGCCCTCGCCGAAGCCGCCTTCGGAGTCGAAGATCCAGGTCCGGAACTGGTGCCTGACCGGGTCCCATCCGATCCGCTGCGTGCCGCTCAGCACCGTCTGGCCCCGGGTCTTCATCATGAAGTCACGGAGCAGGAAATTGCCGTCGTCGGACCACTTGCAGGTGGTGTGGACCACCGCGTCCTGGCTCTCGTTGACCCACTCCCCGACCAGCCATTCCAGCTCCTTGAGGCGGTCGTGCGGGGTCAGGTCGTGGGCGATCTCATCGCGGACGGCGGATTGGAGCCATCGGCCGTCCTTCTTCACATAGACGACCGTGAAGCGAGTGATCTCGGGGGATCCGCCGGGCCCGGCCGGCGTGATGATCGTCCGCCCCTCCTCGAGCGCGGTGTCGGGTCCAAGGAACCGGAGCGCATCCACCTTGATCGAGATGGTGCTGCCGGGGTTGGCTGCGAACGTCGCGGCGAGCCGGGCTTGGATGGCGGCGCGGCCCTCGGTGCGCTCGCCCTGTTCGTCCACGGCCAGGGCATCCTCGGCATACGTCGCGGCGGCGGCGGTTGCGTCGCCCGCATTGAAGGCTTTCGTGAAGGAGGCGACCAGCGCGGCGATCGCTGCCTCATCGTCGCCATGGCGCGGCAGCCCTCGCGGCGGGAGGAGGGGCCCCCGCCCTCCTCGCCAACTCCTGGCCATCCAGGCCGGGGCAAATCCCGATCAACAGCGCCGAACAACAGGCAGACGGGTCTCATTCCTGTGACTCCTCTTCTAGGTTCGAGGTCGAGGCCAGGCCGCTTCGACCCTCGTAGTTGACGGGATTCGGATCTGGGAAAGCCGCCGACCTGGCGGCGGGCCAGGCGCAGCCCGGTCAGTTCGTCGCGGCAGTGCATGGCCGCATCGTGTGCAAAGGTGTCGATCGACCGACGATCCAGGGCGAGGTCAAGGAAACCGGAGACGACCGGATTACGGGGCCAGGAGTCGCCCTCGTGGTCGTTGGGCCCATCTCACAGGACATGCACGTGACAACGTGTCAACCTCGGCCAGGTCGGACACCCGCGGGGCGGTGCATGGGGCGATCCATGTCATTGCCCGCGGGCCAATCCTCGAGAATCAATCGTTGATGCTCGCTCAAGGAAGCCGGTCAACACGCCAACTCTGGAAGCATTAGAACACAGAGGAGAAGCGCATGCTAGCCCTCGGCCCGGTCCTTGTCGGAAACCCGGACCGTGGATGCTCGTCGTGCCCGGCGTTCCAACCGGAGCCCCGCCATGGAGACATGGCGATCCGGGATGACCAGGCGATACTGTCGTAGTGTCTTGCCGATGCCCTACGATCGGCCTTCGATCCACAGATCCTCGTAGACGGAATAGCCCCCCGGCTTCATCCCGAGGGCCTGATACGTCTTGTGGGCCGGGCCGTTGGAATCCTCGACGTAGAGTCGAAGGCCGATGACGTCCGGAAGCGAACAGGCCTCGTCGCGGATGTGGTGGTACAGGGCGCGGAAGATTCCCCGGCCGCGGAACGGGGCGGATACGTAGACGCTTTGGAACCACCAGATCCATCCCATGCGCCAGTCGCTCCACTCGCGGGTCACGGCGGCCTGGCCGATGGGCTGCGATTGGCCGTCGAATTCGGCGACCCAGTAGCGCAAACGGTCGGGATCCCCGAGGGCACAGGCAACGCCCGCCTCGAGGATCGACGGGTCGAGCACCTTCGACTCGGTCTCCAGGGCCAGCAGCCGGTTGAACTCGACGATGAGCGGCAGGTCGGCGGGGACTGCCGGCCGAACTCGGGTCCGTGCGGTTGAGTCGGGCATCAGATTCGGTCGCTCCGCCGGATCCGGGCGCGTCGGCTGGCCTCCTGGAGGACGCGCTGCTCTTCCTCGGTCAAGCCGTCCCGGTTGCCGTCGCGGGCGATCTTCGCGAGGATCTCGTCGAGCTTGGCGTCGAGCTGCTCCTCGGGCAGGACCGAGACCGAGGGCGACCGGCCACCGCCGACGCCGACGCTGCTGGATGTCCGCGAAGGGCTCTTGCTCCTCGAGCGGCCCTGATCATAGCCCACCGATGAGAAGATCTTCAGCCGGGGCCGCAAGGCCCTTCCGGAGGTGAGCCGCGACAATCTCAGGTCGAAGTGCTTGTAGGCGTACGCGAACCCCGCGCCGGCCAGCACCATGGCGAGGTCGATCCCCGGCGAACCGCTGCCGTTGAACCGGCTCAGCAGGGGGATCAGGATATAGGCCGCCAGCAAGAGCCACATCGGGATGGGCAGGATGAAGAAGAGCAGGATCTCCCGCTTGGGGTAATACAGGCAGAATAAGGTCAAGACGGACAGGATCGGACCCCAGCAGCCGTAGATGGAGACTCCCCGGAGCTCGGGGTTCGCCGCCGCGACCCCCAGACCCGCCAATGTGGTCAGGACCGTCGAGGCCAGAAAGAACGCCAGGAAGTCGCGGGAGCCGTAGAGCGACTCCATGTCCCGCCCGATCATCCAGAAGAACCACATGTTGAAGATCAAGGCCATGAGGGCCGTGGCGCCGGGGTGAACGAACGCGTTCGTGATCAGCTCATGGAGGCGATAATCGCCGAAGGTGTGCTGGGGCGACGCGGCCAGCCATTCGAACGTGATCCCGCTGGAATCCCACCTGAGGAGATTCTCGAGGAGGAAGACGATGCCGGTGATCAAGACGATGGACTTCGTGACCGGCGTGACGCCGCTGAACAGGCCGGTGCCCGAGGATTCGTCCCGGATGTATTCACGGTCGTAGATGCCCATGACGGCTCCGCTCCGGCGGGACGAGACTCCCCCCCTCGGGTTGCGTCGGCGAATATGCCGCATGCATTCGGGTCGGGCGTCCCTCGCCTCTCTTCATCATCATCAGACTCGCCGTCGAGCCTGTCAACGGCGGGCGCGGTCCGGTCGCGTACGGCGCAACCCGGGACGGCGTGTGGATATCGCAAGGGACCGGCCGGCAGGCCGGCCCGCGGCGGACGCGGGTCGATGTGGGCGGCCGCGCCGGACGACTTCAATCCAACTGCAGGGCCTCGATCGCTTCCCTCTTCGACTGGTAGATCGGCCAGACCATGTCCAGCGACGTGATTCGCAGCAGCTCGCGCGAACGCTCGTCGAACCCCGGACAACGCCATGCTCCCACCCCGGGACGTGACCAGCTTCCAGCAGCGGATCAAGAGGGCCAGGAACATCGAGCCGAAATAGTGGACCCGGCTCAGGTCGAAGACGATCTGCGGTTGAGCCTGCCGCTTGAGCGGCTTGAGGATCATCTCGGAGACCGCCTCCTCCAGGCCGAACTCGATCCGCTCGAGTTCCTCGGTCGCCGTGATGACCGTCAGTTCGCCCCGACGCTCGATCGTGAACGCTTCGTCGGCCGGATTCGCTGGGTTGGTGGGCATCGCGGGTGGTCCGGGGCGAATGGGTCGGAATCGCCTGGAGTCATCGCCACGCGTCCCGATCCTGATCTTCTAGGGTAGACCTTTCCGTCGCGATCGACAAGCCCGCGCCCGGCCGGTCATGCCGAAGGGCGACAATTCGCGAAGGCACGGACCACCTCGTACAGGTCGTTGCTCACCAGGAGTTCGTCGTCCTCGAAGTCGCGCAGCCAGACGTAGTTATCGCGGTAGGCCTGGGCCAGCAGCGGATACAGGTCGCTCAGCTTGATCGGGATGGCGGGCAGAATTCCGCCCTCCTGCTCTTCCTCGGGGTGAGGGAAGACGCGCAGCCGCGCGGTCGCCATGAGCTTTCCTCCTCCTCCTCGCGGTCCTGTGCGGTCCCGGTCCCGGGGCAGGAGATCCTCCTGCATCGCCCTCGATCGGCGAACCGAGACTGGCGGGCGTCGGGACACCCAGGGGGCTCGATCACCCGCTCCCCTGTCCGTAAACCGGCATGCCTATGGATCGGCCGAAAGGCGGTGGGAGGATCAGCCTAACCCGGAACAATCTCGGGCCGGGCGACGGCCTGGACGACCTGATCCGGAGTCCACGCCAACGAACGGCCTGCGCCATCCCTCCCGGCTCCGATCGTTCTTCTAAAGACAGGTCTTTTTTGGTACGGTTCCGTGGCACTCGACGGGTCGCCGCCCACCAACGGACCGAGGTCGAGCGCATATCTTGCGACCCGGCCCGCGGCTCGATATCGACGGCCGGCATGCGATTTGGTAATCCTGGCACAAGCGGGAGCTTACCCGCGCCCAGCCTTGCGCACGGTGGGCTCACGAGAACGCCTGGTCACGACCCTGTCGATCGACATCGATGTGCCCATTCCCCTCGTCATCACGGTGATTCGGCGATGAGAGAGCAGCGTTCGGCCAGGTCCGGAATCGGAAAGCCGGCCACGAAGTCGGAAAGCGGACGGCCGACGCGGAGGGCGGACGGATCCAAACTCGTGATGGAGCGGTTTGGGACCATCGATCAGATGGATCGAGCGTTCGATATCGAATACTGGCAACGACAAGGCGACGCCGCCATCTTCCGTGCCGCCTGGGAGCTCGTCGAGACGTACTGGCGCGATCGGGGCGGGGACGCGGATGAACTCCGACTTCAAAGATCTGTTGAAGCTTTTGTGACCGTTCACAGTGTTGAATGCCTGGCGAGGGAAGGATCGACTCGGCCTCCATGGCTACCGAGACAGCACCCCCGTGTGCCAACTGCCAGCGGTTGCAGGCCGAAGTCGATTCCCTGCGCGCCGAGTTGGAGGCGCTCCGCGCCGTCGTCGCCCAGTTGCAGCGGCAACTCGCCGCGGCCCGCAAGGATTCCTCCACCTCCTCCAAGCCGCCCTCCTCGGACATCGTCAAGCCCCCCGAGCCCCCGCCGCCACCCGGACAACAGCGGCGGAAGCCCGGCGGCCAGCCCGGACATACCTCGCACCAACGGGTCCCCTTCCCCCCCGAGATGCTCGCCTCGGTGCCCACGGATTACCTCCTGGACGCCGGCCCCTCCTGCGGCGGCCACCTGCTGGTGACCGACGACGCCGAGCCGATCGTCGCCCAGCGGGTCAACATCGCCGCCGTGCCCCTGGAGATCCACGAGCACACCAGCCACCCGGGCTGGTGCCCCCATCGCCGCAAGGATTGCTACGCCCCGTTCCCCCTGTCGATCGAGCGCGGCGGGTCGGCCGGGCCGCGGCTGACCACCGTCATCGCCTACCTCAAGGGGGCCTGCCACGCCTCGTATTCGACCATCCGCAAGTTCGTCCGCGACGTGATCGGCCCGACCCTCTCCCGCGGGCAGTTGGCCAAGATCGTCGCCGAGGTGAGCCGGGCGCTGGAGCGGCCCTATGAGGAATTGCTCGGCGACCTCCCCGACCAGGCGGTGCTCAACGTCAACGAGGCCGGGCACAAACAGAACGGGCCGCGGCACTGGACCTGGTGCTTCCGGGCCGGGCTGTACACGCTGTTCAAGATCGACCCGACCCGCAGCGCCGACGTGTTGATCGAGGTCCTGGGTTCGGAGTTCGACGGGGTACTGGGGTGTGACTACTTCTCGGCCTATCGTCGCTACCATCGCGAATTCGGTGTCGTCCTCCAGTTCTGTCCGGCGCATCTGATCCGCGATGTGAAGTACCTCACGACGCTGCCCGACCCGCGGGACCGGGCGTATGGGGAGGGCCTGCGCGAGTCGTTGCGGGATCTCCTCGCAGTGATCCATCGCCGGGAGGAGTGGACCGAGGCGGAATTCCGGAGGCGGCTGGAGGCGGCGCGGGACCAGGTGCTCTGGCGCGGGACGTGGGACGTGCCGGCGACGCGAGCGAGCAGCAACCTGGCGGCGCGGTTGGAGGTGCACGGGGCGAGCGACTTCCGGTTCCTCACCGAGCCGGGGGTCGAGCCGACGAACAACCTGGCGGAGCAGGCGATCCGGTTCGTGGTGATCGACCGCCTGATCGCGCAGGGGACGCGGGGCGAGCGCGGAAAGCGGTGGTGCGAGCGGATCGGGACGGTGATGGCGACGTGCAGTCAGCAGGGACGGTCGGTGTTCGCGTATCTGGAGGCGGCGGTGACGGCGTGGTTCGCCGGAGAGGAGGCGCCGTCGTTGCTGCCGCGAGCGACCTGATTCGAGTCGAGGGAGCGGGTCGGCGGAGCCGAGGGATGCAAGGCCCACGAGGGCCGGGAAGTCCGAGGGGCGAACGCCGCCGGGGCGATCCATCACGAGCGACTGGGGGAGCCCCGCGCCGTGGGGATCGCAGAGAGAGGACCGTGATGAGGGAGGCCGACGATCAGCCATCGGTGAATGTCCTGGTGCGCGCCGACCCCATTGTGCATTACACCATCAAGTCCACTGTGAACGGTCACCCTTCGCTCGCGCTTATGAGCGACTGTATCCCCCTGACCGGACCGCGGCAGGCCGACCCCGCCGAAGGTCTGCGGGCGGGGGCGCAGGGGGGCACTTCATCCCCCCGAGCAGAAGCTGTTGTTCCTCCTCGTCTATCTCAGGACTTATCCCCTGCAGGTCATCATGGGAGAACTCTTCGGTCTGAGTCAACCGGCCGTGAACTCGTGGATCCACCGGCTGTTGCCCGTCTTACGAGCGGCGCTGGACGATCTGGGGGTCCTGCCGGAGCGGGACCCCCATCGTTTTGCCCGAAGTCAACCGCCGACCCCGAAGCTCATCATCGACGGGACCGAACGGCGGCGCCAGAGGCCGGGGGACCCTGAGAAACAGGCCGCGCATTACAGCGGGAAGGAGAAGGCGCACAGCGACAAGAACGTGGTCGTCACCGCTCTGGAGGGGGAAGACGTCGATTTCTTGAGCCGGACCTACGTCGGCAAGACCCATGATAAGACGATCGCCGATCAGGAGGACATCTCCGATCCGCCGGGGGCGACCTTGTACAAGGACACGGGATTCCAAGGGTACGAACCCGCGGTAGCCGAGACCTGCCAGGCGAAAAAAAAAGCCGCGCCGCGGCGAGCTCAGGCCGGCTGAGAAGCGAACCGACCGGAAGTTGGCGAGCCTTCGGGTCCGGGTCGAGCATGCCCTCGCGGGCGTGAAACGTTCCCGCATCGTGAAGGATGTCTTTCGGAACACCAAAGCAGGAGCTTCAGACTCGGCCATGGAAGTGGCTTGTGGGTTGCACAACCTCCGAGTCCGGAACCGCAAGAGGCGACCGAAAAACTGACGGCGCCTGATTTCTGATAAAGTCTAATACAATCGCCAGCCAGAAGTATGGGGAACCGGTCTGGACCGTGCTGGTGCTGCTCCGTCCGGCGGCCGACGGGCCCGAGCTGACCGGCGAGTACGAGCGCCAGTTCCCCGGCCGGGGCCGGAACCTCTGGTTCCGCTACGATGTCGTCCGGGTCTGGGAGCTACCGCCGGAGCGCTTCCTGAATGCGGGCCTGCCGCTCTTGCCGCTGGCCCCGGTCTCGAACGTGCCTCCCGAGCAGTTGCCCGCCGTGCTGACGGCGGTGGCCGAACGGTTGCGAGACGAGGCCGGCGCCGAGCTGAAGACGACCCTCTGGGCGGCCACGGAGATCTTGCTAGGACTGTATCATCCCGACGAGCGCGTGCAAGAGCTGACAAGGGAGATCACGACCATGATCTTGGGCATCCGAGGGATCGAGGAGTCGTCCGTCTACCAGCGCATCCTGGCCACGGGCGAGGCGAAGGGCCGCGTTGAAGATGCGCGGGAGATCCTGATCCGGCACGGTACCAGGAAGTTCGGGCCACCCGATGAGCAGGCCAGGGCACAGGTCGCGGCCCTGACCGATCTCGACCGCCTGCACGATCTGGTCGATCGCATCCTCGACGTCGCGAGCTGGGACGAACTCTTCGCCTCGCCAAACCCGTAAAGGAGTCTCCCTCCGGTGGGGTGTTCCGACTATCCGCGGGATTGACGAGTCGCCCGTCTACAGGGCATCTGCGCCAAGGGCGACGCCGATGAGCCGGAACCGGGACTAACCGAGCCCGGCACGCCGATCATTTTCGGAATGATCGCTTTGCGGTCCGGCACCCGCCGTTGGTCCGGCCCGCCTCGCTCTCGGACACCCGACCGGGTCCCCGCCGTCCCGACCGTCCGGCACCGCGGTCCGCCCGGCCGGGCCGGTCCGCTCGGACCGGCGGACTTGCCCGAGTGCGGCGAATAACGCGGGACATAGCACTCCTCGGCAACGGCCCTACACGGCGTTCTCCTACCGATGGTCCGTCCCGTCCCGAGCGACCGCGGCCCGACCGCCGGGCGGCCCGGGTCCGGCGACCGTTCCCGCCACGGCCCCGCCCGATCGCCGGCGGCAGTGGAATTGTAAGCGGGCCGGGCGAAGGTCCGCTGACGGGCTGGCCCTTCGACCGTGTCCAGCCTCGGTGTTAGCCGCTCGAACGTCCCTGGCCCAGGCGCCGAACGGCGTCGACATTCGCCGGCTCAGCACCGCGCCGTGGAAGTAAGGCCCGCAGTGGTGTCGGGAGGGCGCGCCTCCGAGCGCCGGCACCCTCGCGCGTCTCGGATGGAGACTCGCCCTCCCGAATTCCGATCCCCATATCCCGGGAGCGGCACTCCGACGAAGTCAACCGGTCGCCCGAAATCCCCCCACGCGTGCCCCCATCCTCGCCGCACCTACCCCGACGTTCGCTCGTCCCCCGCTGGCGATCTCGCGTGAATCCCTCTTAGAACAACTAGCGTGATTTGTATTTGTACAGCAATGTGCCATACTATAAGATGGAGACTCATCTCCATAGCAATCTTTGACAATTCGGTTGACAGAAGTTCTCGATCCGGTCCGGCCCGAGACGGTCTCCGTTCTCAATGGACGACCGTGAAACTCCGATGCTCCCTGCGGGCGGGATTCGTTGGATGGTTTCATGTTTGCTGGATTGTATGCGTTCAGTCATCAAGGCTTTCTTGCGGAGATGAAGCTGATGCCTAGCCATTATCCATGCAGTTGACCAGGTCTCTACGCATTGATGCGAGGATCGTCTCGGGTCGATCGCCGTGTGCGGAAGGACGGCCCAAACGCTGCGCGGCTGACGAAACGAACCCAAGTTCCTGTCAATGGGTTCAGTAGCTGCTTGTCCTCTCCCCCGAAACGGCGAAACAAACCCAGTTCTCTGATCGGACGTTCAGATGAATGGGGTCGCGCACTGCGAACTGACAAACGAAGCCACCTGCCAGAATGGCGGCAGTGGCGGCGGCGACACGATCCAGCGAAACGAACCCACCTGCCGGAATGGCGACGATTCTCCGCGAGGCGGATCTCGTCGCGAAGCAAACGAAGCCAACGAGGCCCGGCGGACGGCCCGAATTGCGCCGAACGAACCCATGTCCCTACTCTATGCAGTCATCCATGCCTGAGAATTGCCATGGATGAAGCAATGCTTTGCTTCAGGAGACCTGCGTAAGTCGCCGACGCGAGGTGGCTCACTGTCGAGCGAGCGGAATCTCGATCCATGCTCGCTTCGCGTGGGATTCGAGCACGGCATCCGCCACGACCTGAGCGCTGTAACCGTCGAGGAAGCTCGGGACGGCCGCGCGGCGCTCGACGATCGCGGAGATGAACTCCCACATCAGGTCATAGCGGAAGACGGTCGCCGGCGCGCCCTCCGCCGGGTTGCGAGGGCTTCCGCCCGGCTTCAGGAACTCGGCGGGGACTGTCACAGGTGCCAGGTCCTGACCGGTCTTGCCCAGGAGGATGGTGTTCGGCTCGTGGAGGCGGTAGACGGCCGATCCCTCCGACCCGTTGATCTCGGCCCACTCATGGCCGAACCCGTCGCGGTGATACCCCTTGGCCAAGGTCGTCCCCTCCCAGACGCCGGTTGCGCCCGAGGCGAATTCACCGATCAGGCAGGACCAATCATCGACGTCCGACGGCGGGCAGGGGCGGCCATCGGTGGTCCGGTCACGAGGTGCGAACCGTGCGACGGCGCCGCAGACCGCGCGATCGGGCCGAGCAGGTCGATGGCGAAATCGATCCGGTGGATCGTCATGTCGAACAGGTCCCCGGCGCCGGCCCGGGCGCGATACTGCCGCCATCCCCAGCTCGTCTCGGGCCAGTCGAGGAAGCGCTGCGAGCGGAAATGCCGCGGCGTCCCCAGGGCACCCGATTTGAGCAGGTGCCTCAAGTACCGCATCGACGGCGCGAAGCGGTAGGTGAAGGCCGTCATGTGAACGACGCCGGCATCCCGGGCAGCCTCATACATCTCGCGGACCTGGTCCGCCGAGAGCCCGAGCGGCTTCTCGCACATGATGTGCTTGGCCGCCCGGGCCGCGGCGAGCGCGATCGGCCGGTGGGTGTCATTGGGCGTGGCGATCACGACGGCGTCGACGTCCTCGCGGCGGCAGATCTCCTCCGGGTCGGTGGACGCGACGCCGACGCCCCACTCCTCCTTGCGCCGCGCGAGCAGATCGGGGTCGGCGTCACAGACCGCGACCAGCCTGGCCCGGGGATCGAGCCGGAGCCCCGGCAGGTGGTGATAGGCCGTCACGGCGCCGCTCCCGATGAATGCCACCCCGACCGGCCGCTGTTCCGTCGTCGCCATCGTCGTCTCCTCAGCAGGTGCTTGCCTTGTCGCTTTCGTCCTACTATCTTGCACGAAACTCCGCAAGTCCCTTCGTGCGATATCCAAGCTCTTGAGGAAGCCCTCGATGGCAAGCGAGAAACCGATCCGTGTGGCAATCATCGGACTGGGGTTCGGCGCCGAGTTCATCCCCATCTATCAGAGCTACCCCGGCGCGGAGATCTACGCGATCTGCCGCCGCGACCGCAAAGGGCTGGATGAATGCGGCGATCGGTACAAGATCGCGGCCCGGTACGCCGACTACCGCGACGTGCTGAAGGACCCCAAGGTCAACGCCGTCCACATCAACTCGCCGATCCCCGACCATGCCTGGATGTCGATCGAGGCACTCGAGGCCGGCAAGCACGTGGCCTGCACCGTGCCGATGGGAACGAGCGTCAACGAATGCCGGCGGATCGTCGAGGCCCAGCGGGCCAGCGGCAAGGTGTACATGATGATGGAAACGGTCGTGTACAGCCGCGAGTACCTGTTCGTCAAGGAGCTGTACGACAAGGGTGAGCTGGGCCGGCTCCAGTTCCTCCGCGGCAGCCATCAGCAGGACATGGACGGCTGGCCCGATTACTGGCCGGGGCTGCCGCCGATGTGGTACGCGACGCATTGCGTCAGCCCCTGCCTGGCGATCCTCGGCAAGCACGCCGAGAGCGTCGTCTGCCACGGGTCGGGGCGGATCCGCGAGGAGCTGATCGGCCGGTACGGCAGCCCCTACGCGATCGAGACGGCGACGTTCACGATCAAGGACTCCGACGTCGTCGCCGAGGTCACCCGCAGCCTGTTCGACACGGCGCGACAGTACCGAGAGAGCTTCGACGCCTACGGGAGCAAGAAGAGCTTCGAGTGGCAGCAGGTGGACGGCGAGGAGCCGGTCATCCACACCAAGAGCACGGCCGAGCACCCGATCGCGGAGTCCGAGATCCCCCGGCGCGTGCAGGTCCCGGACTACGGACGCCTGCTCCCGGAGTCCATCCAGCGCTTCACCACCAAGGGCGTCTACAGCCTCGACGAGGGCGAGCAGCACCTCTCGTTCACTCAGGGCGGCGGGCACGGGGGATCGCATCCCCACCTCGTCCACGCGTTCCTGAGCGCCGTACGCGGCGAGCGCCCGGCCTTGCCCGATGCCGAGACGTCGGCCAACTGGACGATGGTCGGCCTCTGCGCCCATGAGTCGGCCACGAACGGCGGCAAGCGGGTCGTCATCCCGACTTTCTGAGGGCCTTGCTGCACTCGTCGATCAAGGCGTCGAGGTCGTGTAGATCGACGAACAACCCGCTCCGGCCCTCCAACCGCCCGTCGCGACTGAGCGCCGAGAGTTCGTCGCGAATCCGCACCCAGGCCGCCCTGGCTTCCGGGTACCGCGACTCATCGCGGTCGAGCAGGGCGATGTGGTGTCTCGCACTCAGCAGCAGGATCCGCCAGTCCAGGTTCTCGGGGTCCTCGGCGACGAGCGTGGCGAACATCTCCCGGGCCTGGCCGAAGAGGTCCCTGGCTTCGCCGAACTGGCGCTGCTGCTTGGCGACGCCCCCCAGGTCATCCACGGCGAGCGCCAGGTGGGACCGGAATGCGTCGTTGTCCGGCTCGGCCGCGACGATCTCGCGACCGATCTCGATGGCACGCTCATACGAGCGACGCGCTTCGGGAAAGTCCCTGGCGAACAATTTCCGGACGTCCCCCAGTTTGCGCAAGGCCGAGGCCAGCAGGTCGCGAGCCTGGTTCTGACTTGGCTCCTCCGAGGCCCAGCGCTGGGCCAGGTCGTGCATCTTGCGGAACCAAGTCTCGGCCTCCCCCGCCTCGCGGGCGAAGCTGTGCGAGCGCCCGAGCTGAAAGTAGGCTTCGATGAGGTCACGCCGCGCCGAGCGATCCGCGGGCTTCGCCGCGGCGATCGCTTCGGCCATCGCGACGGCCCGGCGGATGCCGAGTTTGGCCGCATCGAACCGCTCGGACCTGATGTCGACGAGTCCCAGTCCCATGTGAGCCTGGTACACCACCTCCTGGATCGCGGCCAGAGCAGGCGCGTCGGCGAGGAGTTCCTCGGCGATCCTCAGTGACCGGTCGTAATGCTGACGAGCGGCCGGCGTCTGCCCAATAACCCGGTAGATGTCGCCGAGCTTCTGGTACGCGACGGCCTGGCTGAGGTTCGGCGCGGCCCCGGCGGTGCTCCGCTCGATCTCTTCCAGGCCGCGGATGGCCGTGTCGAGCAAGCTGCGGCGGAGCGAGCGGGTCGCCGGAGTTGCGCCAGCCGCTCCTGGACGTCGTAGATGAGCTGGTTGAGCGTCTTGAGCGCGAGGTTCCTCTGCTCGAAGGCGTTGCGAGCGTCAACGGCGGCGTGCTCCTGGGCATTTCGCGCGATGACCATCTCCTTGTGCAGCAGACGGTTATAGTAGAGCCCGCCTCCCAGGAGCAGGAATGTGAGGATGAACAAGCCCGCGGCCGCCGCCGCACTGCCGGGCCGTCGCCGCGCCCATTTCGCCAGGCGATCCCATGCCGGGATAGGCCGGGCCAGGATCGGGCGGCCGTGGAGGAAGCGATCGAGATCCTCGCCCAGTTCCAGCGCCGAAGCGTATCGCCGGCCGGGCTCCTTCTCGAGGCACTTCAAACAGATGGTCTCCAGATCGCGCGGCAGGTGGCGCTGGAGCTTGCCCGGCGCCAGCGGCTCCTGGGTGGAGACCTGCTCGAGCGTCGACAGCGGAGTCGTCCCCTTGAAGGGCGGCCGCCCGGTGAGCATCTCGTAGAGGATCGCGCCCAGGGAATAGACGTCGGTGGCGGGAGCGATCTGGTCGCTCAATCCGCGGACCTGCTCCGGCGCCATGTAGCAGGGCGTGCCCAGGATCTCGCCGTGCCTCGTCAGCGCATCGTCGCGCTCCAGGAGCTTGGCCAGGCCGAAATCAGCAATCTTGGGTACTCCCTCCTCGGTCAGCAGGACGTTTGCGGGCTTGAGGTCGCGATGGATGATCCCACGCGTATGTGCAAAATGGATG
The DNA here is from genome assembly GCA_963815795.1 of uncultured Planctomycetota bacterium. Lineage (GTDB taxonomy): Bacteria > Planctomycetota > Planctomycetia > Isosphaerales > Isosphaeraceae > JAKAUH01. Next base: position 3,069,175 of record CAWFIC010000019.1, read on the forward strand.
GCCCGGGCCAGTGTCTCGATCAGTTGGGCGGAGCTTCGAGGGTCCTGGATCGTCTCCTTGAGCCGTCGGTCGAGTCCACCTCCGGCCGCGTACTCGAGGACGAGGTAGCCCATGCCTTCGTCTTCGCCCACCTCGAAGACCTGGACGATATGGGGATGCTGGAAGCGGGCGGCGGCCTCGGCCTCGGCCTGGAACCGCGCCGCCGCGGCGGTGTCCGCGTAGGCGTCCGCCCGGAGGACCTTGATCGCGACGATTCGCTTGAGCCGGACTTGCCAGGCCTTGTAGACGGTGCCCATGCCGCCTCGACCCAGTTCGCCGAGGATCCGGAAGCCCGGCGCCACGAACGGAACACCGGGTTCGGGCGCATCGTCGGCCTCGGCTCGCACGGTGGGGACCGCGTCGCTCGTCCCGTTGGTCTGATCGGACGAGTTGAGCACCTCGTGGAGGTCAACCTGGCGGCGGAGCCGCTCGGCGTACCTCGGGAACCGCCACTTCAGCTCATCAGTGGACGGCGGCTCGCCCTGCTCCTCGCGCAGCAGGTATTCGCCGTAGATGAGCTCGAAAGCCGCCTCGTCATCGGACTGGAGTCCCGGATACCTCCCCAGATAACTCTCGGCTGGCACGCGCTGTCCGGTCCTCCAGCGCCGCACCTGGTCGACGCAGATCCGCTCGAGCAACTCATCGCGTCCGGCTTCCCGACGACCCATCAGGACCGAGTCCAGTTCGGCGGGGCGTTCGGGCGGCTCGTGGGACCATCGGGATGCGGAGTGGTCGCCATTCCCCCGACCGAGGCTGGCACCGAGATCCTCTTCATCGGTCGAGTGGCTCATGGCTTGGCACTCACTGCGCGGCAATGGTCGGACCTGTGGGCTTCACTCGAGGACCGCTCGTCTTCTCCCTATCCTAATCATGATTGACGGCCCGACGCGCCGGACAAAAAATGCGCGGACTCTCGCGCACGGCCTTCAACGAGTCCCGCCGCCGGTCCTGCCCTTCCTCCACGACTCGACGGGCTTGTCGATGAAGACATTACGGTGCAGATCGCCATGCGGATTGAACTCCCGATCGCGTCGCGTCAAGTTGCTATAGCAAGCATCCCAGCAAGGACCAGCCAGCAGGGCGATCAGTAACGTTTTGTACACAACCCCCGATCGGGCGGGGAAGCGCCCGGCCATCCACTCGGTGCCGGCGGCGATGAGCAGGAAGAGCGCCGGCACGAGTTCCAGAATCAGCCGCCCGTGGAACGGAAAGCGTCGGGCCACCGAGGCGACCACGGCCAGGGCGATCGGCCCGACGAGCAGGAGAAACACGCTCGTCGAACGTCGCCACAGCCAGGCGCCGCCCGCGATCAGAAGAAAGAGGGGAAGGAAGACGCCGAGCTGTGATCCGCCGAGGGCGAGGAGGTTCAGCGGGTTGACGAAGACTTCGAGGAGCAGTCCCGCGGTCTTGAGCAGGCCATCTCGCGTCGGCGGGAAGGTCAGCGGCAAGAAGGCGAAATCCCAGAACCCATACATGGGGGCGTCCCCCGCGAGCTGGGTCTGGGAGGCCAGGTACGAGACCAGGAAGCTCGCGAACCAGATCGCGCCCGTCGTCGCCCAGATGAGCGCGGTGGTGAATCGCCCCGATAACGCGGCGTCCAGCAGCAGGACGAGTCCGCAACCGGCGACGACGAAGGACGATGGAAAAGAGAACCAGGGCGCGGCCGGGATGAGCACGGCCAGCCAGACCACCAGGCGTGTCGACGGTGTTCGCCCCAGGGCCGCGGCCGCTCCCAGCGTGATCGCCAGTCCGACGGCCAGGTCCAACGAATAGGGCTTGAACTCGCTGGAGTAATAGATGAGGTCGTCGGAGAACGCGAACAGCACAAGCGCAACCAGCGCCGCCCTCTGCGGCAGGACGATGCGCGCCAGCCAGCGGAAGAGGAACAACGCGCCGATGCCGCATGCCAGCGGCAGGAAGCGAAGGACGTGATTCCGGGTCCCCAGGAGCGCGGCGATCGCCCGCTCGGCGATCAGGAAGCCGAACGGCGCCAGTTGATTGCTGTTGAGCGGCCCGGAAAAGTACAGGATCGGCACGCCCCCGATATTGCTCTTGAGCATCAGCTCATCGAGCCACATCGATCGATTCCAGAGATACGTGGCGACCCGAAGCGCGACCCCGAGGCCGAGCACGATGGCCTCGGGGTGCTCCTCGATCCACTTTACGAGTGAACGAAAGTCGATCCGGAACTGGTGCGTCCAGAAGAGGGAGAGATCGGACGGTTTCGGCCATCGCATCGGGCGAGCTCCCGCCGTCGGTCAAGCGGTCGGCTTCAAGGAGCGGGCTTCGGCGTCCACCCGCCGGATGGCCTGGAAGGCCGCCATGGGGTCGGTCCTGGGGCTCATCTCCATTCCGATCGGATCGCGATAGCCGGTGTCGTGGATGGTCCTCAAGACGTACGGATAGGAGATCTCGCCGGTGGTGGGCTCGTGCCGGCCGGGGTGGTCGGCGAGCTGGAAGTAGCCGATCAGGTCGCGATACTTGCGGATGTTGCCCGTGAGGTTGCCCTCGCTGATCTGCTGGTGGTAGATGTCGAAGAGCATCTTGACGTGGGGTGAGCCCACCGCGCGAAGCACCTCGGCGGCGTGCGCCGAATGGACGATGAGCTGGTGCGGGTGGTCGACCAGGATGTTGAGCGGCTCGAGGATGATGGTGATTCCCGCGGGCTCGACGATCCGGGCGCCGGCCTTGAGCGCCGCGATGACCGCGCGGGTCTGCTCGTCTCGCGAATAGCCCTCCGTCTCCTCGCCCGCCACGACGCACAGCTTCTTGACGCCCAGTTTCTTGGCCACAGGGACCGCGGAACGGATCTCCTCCTCGAACTCCGCGAGCCGCGCGGGGTCGGGGTTGGTGATCCCGTGGCGGAAGCCCTTCACCGGCGACGCCGAGAACTGCGCGGTGGTCAGGCCTAGCTCCTGGTTGAGCTTGAGGATGCCGTCGATGTCCTTCCCCCGCCACGGCCAGAACTCATAATGCGAGAAGCCGGCCTCCTTGACCTTGCGGATCCGGTCCAGGAAGGGCAGTCGTGTCCAGGTCATCTCGACGTTGACCGCGTAGGTCAGCCAGGTGCCATCGGCGGCTCGTTCATCCTCCTCTTCGCCGAAACCGCTGGCCACGTATTTCACATAACGCTCCCAGGGGCCGGCGGCCGCGGATCGGGCGACGCGCGGCGGATCGGCACCGAAGGCGGCCGAGGCGGCTCCCAGACCGGCGGCGCCCAGGAAATGGCGGCGAAGCATCAGGTGTTCCTCCCGGCGACCAAGACCGCGGCAACCGGCGAATCGAACGTTCGCACGATATGCTAACAGATCGGCGGCCCGGAGGTTATCATCGAGCGGCTCGATCTGGAGATCCGGCTGCCCGAGATCGTGATCGCGAGGGATGGACAGCTCCATGAGGCTCACCTGGTACGGTCACGCGGCGTTCCTGATCGAGGCGCAGGGCGTCCGGATCATCCTGGATCCGTATCGCTCGCCCGACTGCGGGGGGTACGAGCCCGTGGCCGAACCCGCGGACGTTGTCATCGTCAGTCACGAGAACGACCGCTATCACAGCCATCTGGGCCAAATCGTCCCTCCGTTCGAGACGATTCGCGCCCTCGAGCTCTCTCCGTCCGGGACCGAATTCCGCGGCGTTGTGATCGGCGCGATCGGCGTGTACGAGACGCCCGAGCGGCTGGCCGGCGACGAGGTCGCGATCGTGCAGCTCCGGTCCGAGGGACTGCACGTCGTCTTCCTGGGCGACCTCGGCCATGCACTGACCCAGCCCGAACTGGCCCCATTGCGGGGTGCCGACGTCGTCCTCGCCCCGGCCGGCGGACCTCCCACGATCGACTATCCCCAAATCCCTGCCCTGCTCGCCGCGATCGGTCCCCGCCTGGTGATCCCGATGCACTACAAGACGCCCAAGATCAACCTGAACATCCAGCCGATCGAGCGATTCCTTGAGGTGCTCCCCGGCGTCCCGATCCTTCGGCCGGGCACCAGCACGATCGAGATCGACCGTGGCACGCTGCCCGATAGGATGACCATCGTGCGACTCGAGCACGCCCGATGAACGGGTCGATGCGTGACCGGGCCCGTCCTACAACTCCCTCAGCGCCGAGATCACGTCCAGCCGGACGGCGCAGGGCCGGGAGCATCCCGCCGAAGAGTCCCATGGCCAGCGTCATCGCGCTCGCGACGCCCAGCGCCAGCGGCCCGAGCCGGAACGCCAGGGTCATCGAGGCGAAGCTGTTGAAATCGCTCGTCTCGTAGGTCAAGGAATTGAGCGGCAAGGCCGCCAGGACTCCCACGACTCCCCCCAGGCTGCACAGGATGAGCGACTCACCCAGGAAGCAGATCAGGATATCGAGCTGCGAGAATCCCAGGGCCCGCATGGTGCCAATCTCGCGGGTCCGAGTGCTGACCGCGGCGAACATCGTGTTGGCGGCGGCGAACATGGCGCCGAACGTGAGCAGCACCGCGATCAGCGTGCCGGCTCCCTTGAGGAAGATGCTCGAGCGGCTCTGGTTCTGGAAGTACACCGCTTCGGGGATCGCCGCCAGCTTGAACCGCGTGTCGTTCTCGATCGTATTGCGGAGCTGGTCGTAGGCCGTGCGGTCGGCAGCGCGGAGCTGGACGCAGGAGACCGACCCATCGCGACCCGTGTTGCGGACGACGTCCTTGAAATCCGCCCAGACTTCGCTCTCGGCCGCGCTCCCCCCGGCGGTGAAGATCCCGACGACCTGGTAGCGCTCCTTGTCCCCGAAATCGAGCCGGCCGCCGAGCTGGGCCCCCTTGAATCGCCTCGACAGACTCGGGCTGACGATACACTCACCCTTGCCCTCGACCAGGTCGCGTCCCTCGATGATCCGGAACGCCGGCCGCAAGTTCCGCGAGGCGGCTTGCACGCCCCGCACGATGATGTTGGTGCGCGTCCCGTTCTCGCGCACCGCGATCGGGATATTCAGGAGCTCCTCGGCGGCCAGCACCTTCCCCGACTCGTCGCGGGCGATGCCGGGCAGCGTCAGCAGATGGTCGGCCTGGTCGGTCGAGAATCCTCCCGTCGTCTCGTTCGTGGAACCGTGTCGCATCACGATGATGTCGAGCGGCTCGCCCGAGATGTTCAAGCTGTGCTCCAGCCCATCCACCATGCCGAAGAGGATGCACGAGGACCAGACGACCAGCCCGGTGCCCAGCATCGTCATCACCGTCGTCTTCCAGCGCACCCGGAGGTTGCGGACGTTGTACTTGAGGGGAACCATGGTGGATCAGATGACCCTCCGGAGTCCGTCGATGACCGAGAGGTTGGCCGCCCGCAGTGCCGGCACGACGCCGCCGGCGAACCCGATGCACAACGAGACGGCCATCCCCTGAAGCGCCACGCTCCAGGGGATATAGAAGAACGGCATGAACCCGGCCATGAACTGGGAGATGTCGACCACATCGCACAGGAGCTTGCACCCCAGCGCGCCAGCGCGCCGCCGGCGCCCGCCACCAGGATGGACTCGGTCAACACGAGGAAGAGGATCAGCCCTTTTTCGAAGCCGATGGCCTTGAGGACGGCGACCTCGGTCGTCCGTTCCCGCATCGACATCGCCATCGAGTTGCCCGCCACGCATAGCAGCGAGAAAACCACGGCCAGGCCGATGATCCGGATCATCCCGCGCAGGTCGCCGAGCATCTCCTCGAACATCTTGCCGAAGGCTTCCTCGGTCTGCGTCCGTGTGGGGTAGTCGCTGTTGCGGTACATGTCGTCGATCGTCTTGCAGACCGACGCCATGGCGCCGGCGGTCTTGCACTTGGCGAAGATCATCCCGGCGTTGCCCGATTCGCGAAGGCTGGCGGCCCGTTTCGATGTCGAGCCGGTCACGGCCCGCTTGAACGCCTCGTCGAATGTGTCGAAGCGGATGAAGCACATCCGCCGGTCGCGATCGCTCGGGCCGTCGTAGATGCCGCGGACGATGAGGTTCAGGTCGACGGGGTACGCATCCCCCTTGAGCGGCAACCGATCGCCGATCTGGAGCTTCTTGTCCTCCGCCAGCTTCCGACCGATCACGCACGCGTCCTTGTTCTCGCGGAACGCCTTGAGCTGATCGGCCGGGAGCGTGAACTCGTCCATCACTTCGAAGACCGTCTCGGGGTCGACGGAGAACTGGGCGAACGGCAGGATCTCGTCCTTGTACTTGCCGCCATACCAACTGAACGGGGTCGCCGCCTGGACCCCGTCGAGCTTCGCGATCTCCTTGACCCGTGCGATGGGGATGATCCCGGCGAACCCGTTGGCATTGAGCGCGGCGATCCGGTTGTGTACCCGGCTGCTCTCACTGACCTCGTCGCTGATCGCGAAGAACGAGACCAGGATCATCATCAAGAAGAGGCAGATGCTCGTCGATCCGACGGTCAGCGCAGAGCGCACCGGGTTGCGCCGGACGTTGCGAAGGATGTAGGTGAAGTATTTCATGACGCCGCCGGAATCCGGGCCTCCTCGATGATATCGTTAACCAGCCGGCCCTTATCCAGGTGAAGGATCCGACTGGCCCGCCTGGCGGCGAGCGGGTCGTGCGTGACCATGACGATGGTCTTCACGAACTCGCGGTTGAGCAGTTCGAGCAGGTCCAGGATCTCACCGGCCGTCGCGCGGTCGAGGTCTCCGGTCGGCTCGTCGGCGACGAGGAGATAGGGATCCGTCACGATCGCGCGGGCGATGGCGACGCGCTGTTCCTGACCGCCCGAGAGCTGGCGCGGGTAGTGGTGCTCGCGGCCCTCCAGGCCGACGATCCGCAGCGCCGTCGCCACGTTCTGGCGCCGTCGCCGGCGCGAGAGGTTGGTGAGCAACAGCGGCAGCTCGACATTCTCGAAGGCCGTGAGGACCGGGATGAGGTTGTACGTCTGGAAGATGAATCCGACGTTATTGGCGCGCCATCGGGTGATCTCGGCCTCGCCCAGGGCGCCCAGTTCCTGGCCGTGCACGATCACCTCGCCCCCGCTCGCCCGGTCGAGGCCGGCGATGAGGTTCAGGAGCGTCGTCTTGCCGGAACCGGAGGGTCCCATCAGGGCCAGGAACTCGCCCTCGGCCACCGCCAGGTCGAGGTTGACCAGGACCGGGATGACGAACTCGTCGCGCCGGTACTGCTTGTCTACTCCGCGCAGCTCGATCGAGATCTCTTTCCCCATCGCAGCGGACCCTTTCGCTCCGGGCGCCCGAGGGCGCCGTCACTGTGCGATGCGCACGACCTCGCCGTCATGCAGCGACTTGATCGGATTGATGACGACCGACTCGCCATACTTGAGGCCCGACTCCACGCGCGCCAGGTCGTCGGTGGTGATCGCCACTTCGACCCTTCGCTTCCGCAGGATGTCGCCCTCCTCGATGACCCACACGCAATCGAGCCCGTTGTCCTGGAACAACGAGGTTTTCGGGACGAAGAGGAAGGACCGGCCGGCGTCGGGACTGTGCACGGTCTGGCTGGGCAGGAAGTGGACGGTCGCGGCCAGTTCGGGGAAGAGCCGCTCGTCGGGATCGAGGATCTCGACCTTGACCTTCACCGTCCCGCGGGTGCGGTCGCCCATCGGCAGGACCTGCCGCAGCCGGCCCTTGTATCGTTTCGACGGCACCGCGCTGACCGAGACCTCGGCCGGCTGACCCAGGGCAATCCGCGCCAGCAAGTTCTCGGAGATGTCGGTCTCGACGTCCATGTGCATGAGGTCCGCAATCGTCACGACGGCCGTCCGGCCGAGCGATGAGCTCATGGCCGTCGGGGTGATGACCTCGCCTTCCTCGCCCTGCTTCTCGACGACCGTGCCGTCGAACGGCGCATACAGGGACATCGTTTCGATCGTGGCCTGGATCTCCTGGATGTTGGCCTGCGTCAGCTTGATGGAGGCCTCGAGCGCCGCGACGTGAGCCGTCGCTTTCTTGAGCTCTGCGACGGCCTTTTCATACTCCTCCTGCGTGGCCTTCTGGAGGCTGTGGAGCCGGGTGGCCCGCCGCTCCTCGCGCTCCTTCTGCCACCGGTCGGCCCTCGCCTCGTCGAGCTCGGCCTGGTTCTTGAGGAGTTGGGCCTCGCGCGAGGCCAGGAGCGCCTTCATGTCATTGTGCTCGATGACGGCGAGGGTCTCGCCTTTCTTGACCGCCATCCCCTCGTGGACATACATTCGCTCGACGCGGCCCGGTATTTTCGTGCCGATCATCGCCTGCGACCGCGACTTGAGGTATCCGGTGGCGCTCAGCAGCTTTGCGGCCTCGCCCGAGGTCATCCGCTGGACCAGGCCGCGCATCACGGCCGGCCGAGAGCGGATCTGGTCGTATTGCTTGTAGGCGAAGGACCCTCCGACGCCGAGCAGTCCCAGGGGGATCAACCAGAGCAGGAATGAGAGCAATCGCAGGGCCCCGCCGCCGCGCCGGACCATCCCTGGCTTCGGAGATCGACGCCCCGATGAAGACACCGGCTCGAGCCGCTCGATCCGGAGCGAGGCGAGTTCCTCGCGTAACGTGCTGGCCATGTTCCCCGGGGCTCCCGTTATTCAACAGAGTCCGTCGCCAACGGCGTCGAGGCGAAGCAGACCCTGACTGTGAAAAATGATAACAAAGTCGTGCAGATGGGTCGAGTCGAGGTGCTCGGGCGTCGATCATCTCTGAGCGGGGAAGGGATCCGGGGATCACTGATAACCGGGCGGATTCGACCCTCTCGCCGCGTTCGCGAAGAGAACCGTTCGCATCCCAAACGGCGCGTCTGTTAGGATGGGTCCCGTGCCAGCGAGGCGGTCCCCGCTCCGCGGCGAGCAGGTCGATCCGTCTCGGCGGGGATGATCAATCATGGAATCCGGCGCGGAGCAGGCCGAGCGGGCGCGGCGAACGGCGGGCCGGCTCGCACCGCTCGAGATCCTGATCCTGGCGGCCTGGTCTGGCCTGGCGGCCGGAGAGCTGGAAGTGGCCGCCCGGTGGGGCGTTCGCCTTTTCAGCTCAACCAATCGGCTCTACCTGATGACCCGCCATTTCGTCTGGCTGGTCCCGGTCCTCAACGCCTCGCTATTCCTGTTCATCGGCGTCCTGTGTGCGCTGGCGGCTCGACGATGGCCGGGGCCGGCAGGATGGCTCGGTCCGCGATTGCTGGTCGTCCTGGCTGTCCTCCCCTCACTGCTGATCATCGGCCACGGGATCTATGGGTCGGCGTGGCTCGTCTTCGCGATGGGATTGGCGGTCTGGCTCACTCCCCTGCTTGTGCGTTTCCTCTTCGATCGTCGCGGTCGGCTCCTCGCGTCGTCCGCCTTGCTGGCGGCGGCCGTCTTGACCCAGGCGGGCTGGCTCGTCGCCGGCGACGCGCTCAAGCGATGGCGAGAGGAAGGCCGTCCTCTGCCTCCGCCGGGCTCGCCGAATGTCCTGCTCATCGTGCTGGATACGGTGCGGGCCGATCATCTCGGCGTGTACGGATACGAGAGACCGACCACGCCGCACCTGGACCAGCTCGCCCGAAGGAGCATTCGCTTCGATCAGGCGCGCGCGACGGCGCCCTGGACGCTCGCCTCGCACGCGAGCCTCTTCACCGGCCGTGGGCCGGGCGAACTGGGCATCCGATGGATGTTGCCCCTGCGGAGAGGCGTCCCGGTCCTCGCGGAGTATCTGGGTTCGATCGGGTATTCCACGGGTGGCTTCGTCGGCAACACGTTCTATTGCGCCTACGACAGCGGTCTCGACCGGGGCTTCGCGCATTACGAGGACTATGAACTCGATAGGCCGGCATCGGTCCGCACCGTGCACCTCGTGGATCCGACCCTGAACGCAATCGGCCGCCTCGGCCCGGCGCTGGGGCCATGGTGGGCGGCTCGGACGCTGTTCCTTCGCCAGTTCACTCATGGGGATCGCAAGGACGCCGCACAGGTCAATCGGCAGTTCCTCGGGTGGCTGGACCGCCGCCCTCGGCCGGGACGTCCGTTCTTCGCGTTCCTCAACTACGCCGACGCCCATTCGCCCTACGTCCTGCCGCCCGGCGCGCCCTACCGTTTCGGCGTGAAGCCCAGCTCCGCCTCGGACTTCTGGTTCCTGCTCGAAGGCTGGTCTAACGTCGACAAGCTGCGGCTCAATCGCCAGGCCCAGGCCCTGGCCCGCGATTCGTACGATAGCTGCCTCGCCTATCTGGACGAACGCCTGGGCGAACTCCTCACCGAACTCGAGCGCCGCCGCGACCTATCGCGGACCGTCGTGATCGTGGCCGCCGATCACGGCGAGGGGTTCGGCGAGCATGATCTCTTCGACCACGGCGAGAGCCTCTACCGTCCCGAGATCCGCGTGCCGCTCCTGATCTCCCTCCCATCGGGCGAGGGCGCCGGTCGCGTGGTCGGGGACGTCGTCAGTCTGCGCGACATCCCGGCGACGGTCGTCCACCTCGTGTCGCCCCGGGCGAAGTCACCGTTTCCGGGCCGGTCGCTCGCGAGGATGTGGCGTGACGGATCGCCCGCCTCGCAAGAGGCTCCCGGCGATGACGTGGTGCTCTCCGAGCTCTACGCGCCCAACCCCAGCGATCCCAACAACGGCCGATCGCCCGCGAGGAACGGGCCGCTCATCGCGCTAGCCCAAGGGGAATTCGTCTATATTCGTAACCAGGGCGATGGTCGGGAACACCTTTTCAATGAACGCGAGGATCCGCGCGAGTTGATCGATCGGCGCGGGCCGCCCCCGCGTCGGCGGTCGCGGAGCGTTTTCGCCAGCTCGCCCGGCGAGTCGCGGACGAGCGTGGAGGCGGCCCCGGCCGACCGCAGCGATCACGCTGGCCCGAGTGAAATCGCTGTCGTCCTGGCGCCGACTTTATTGGCATCTCCGTTGCTTTGAGAATCGCCGAGGTCGTATGCTGTTCAATTGACGCTAAAGATCTCATCCGGATCAAGAGCATCAACCGGGGTCATTCGTGGTCCGAGCGCTCGACGGTTCCGTCCGCGGGTCGCCCGTCCGCCGAGCGTCCTCGATCGTCGTGTATCGCATTCAACCAGTCATGGATGCGATCAGCCTGAACACGCTTCACAATCCATCGAGAGAGGAAAGGACACGGATGCGACGGCTTGGTTCTCGCGTCTTGACGACATTCGCGATGTTGGGGTTTCTGGTCACGATCGGAGCCGTATCGGGGTGTGACAGCGGCAATACGACTTCGGACGCTCCACTTGACGCGGAAGCCAAGAAGTTGGATTCGGGCGTGCAGGGTGGCATGAAAGAGTTCATGCAATCTAAGCAGCAGCACAAGGCCAAGTAAACGATCGACTCGATGATGGTTCCGGGATCGAATCCGTCTCATCTCGAGGCGACGGTAATCGGACCGCGCCGTCGCGAAGCGATCGTCGCTTGACGTCGGGGGATTTGACCGCTGCCCGCATGACTTCTTCCGTCCCGTTATCGAGTCCGGACCGGTGGCGAGCGGGCCAGATCCTCAGACGAGCGTTATCTGACGTTGATGCGTTATTATCTCGATCCGTGAGGGAATTGCCATGATCCCGTTTCGTCGCCGTGGTTTCACGCTGATCGAACTGCTGGTGGTCATCGCCATCATCGCCGTTCTCATCGCCCTGTTGCTCCCCGCCGTCCAGTCCGCCCGCGAGGCGGCACGCCGCTCCCAGTGCATCAACAACATGAAGCAGATGGGGCTGGCGATGCACAACTATCATCAGTCCGTCGGGACTTTCCCGATGGGCAACATGATCGCCGCCTACTCCTACGGCGGCCCACCCAAGGGCACCACGACCTGGGGGACCTTCAGCGCCCACACCCTGCTCTTGCCGTACCTCGAGCAGCAGCCGCTCTATAACTCGTGCAACTTCAGTTGGAACGTCTGGTACGGCATCGGCAACCAGATCAACATGACCGTGTGGAACACGAAGGTCGCCGCCTTCCTGTGTCCCTCGGATCAGTACGCGGGCAACAATTTCCTCAATAGCTACTACGGCTCGTATGGCACCGGCACGAATCCCTGGTCGAGCAATACCAACGGGATCTTCGCGCCGGAGAACACGGCCTACTCGATCGCCGCGGTCACCGACGGGACGTCCAATACCATCTCGCACGTCGAGGCGCTGACAGGCAGCACCGTCAATTACAAGGCGCCTTGGCGAGCCTACGTATCGGGCGTGCTCGGTAATGCCTGCAGCATGCTGTTCAACGACGCTCGGCAGAATCTCCCGGCGGTCATGCAGGTCGCTCAACAGTGCGTGCAGATGATTCAGTCCGGGAATTTCGGGACCAACAACGATCGGGGCCTCCGCTGGCAGACCGGGTCGCCGGGCCTGAGCCTGACGACGATCATCATCACGCCCAACTCCCAGCAGTTCCCGATCGCGGGCTGCCGCTGGGACTGCAGCGCCGGCTGCGGGATCGATTTCGGGCACATCTTCGTGCCGAGCAGCCAACACCCGGGCGGGGTCAACGTCCTGTTCGCCGACGGCTCCGTGCGGTTCGTCAAGAGCTCGGTCAACCAACTGACCTGGATGGCCCTCGGCTCGACGAACGACGGCGAGACGATCTCCTCGGATAGTTACTGAGCCGGGCGATACCCGCTCCGCGGGCTGCGTGCCCTCGTGACCCTCAATCGATGATCGGCCGCCCGGGCGACCCCGCCGGGCGGCCGTTCTTCTTCCGGCCCGTCGTTGAAGGTCGTCACCGGCACGACGTTCTAAACAGATCCACCCAATGGGGAAAGTGGCGACGAGCGGGATGTAGGGTGGGCTCTGCCAGCCCTTTGGAGTCGGCTGCATGAATCTGCTAAGCTGCCGCCAGATACGGAGTTACCAATTCCCCGCGGAGGCGGCAGCGATGATCCTCAGCGACGTCTTTGAGCGATTCTCCCAGGATGCCCCCTTGTCCGTCATGGCGCGAGGGATCATCGAGAACGCCCTGAACCCCCAGGTCCTCGATCAACTCTTCGAGGACGTCGCGGAGAAGCAATTCACCCACAAGCTCCTTTTCTCCACGATCGTCGACCTGATGAGCGTGGTCGTCTGCCGCATCCGGCCCTCGATCCACGCGGCCTTCCAGGCGCGGGCCGAGACCGTCGGGGCCTCGATCGACGCCGTCTACGACAAGCTCGACGGCACCGAGACCGCCGTGTCGGCGGCGCTGGTCCCTGCGGTGGCCGCGCGGTTGGCTCCGGTCATCGACGCGATGGGCGGCGGCCGGGCGGAGTGGCTGCCCGGCTATCGCGTCCGGATCCTCGACGGCAACCATCTCCCCGGCTCCGAGCACCGGCTCAAGGAGTTGCGGACGATCCGCGCCGGGGCCTTGCCCGGCCAGGCGCTGGTCGTCCTCGACCCCCGGCTGATGTTGGCCACCGACGTCGTCCTGTGCGAAGACGGTCATGCCCAGGAGCGATCGCTGCTGGACCGGATCCTGGCGATCGTCGCGGCCCAGGACCTCTTCATCGCCGACCGCAACTTCTGCACGACCGATTTCCTCTTCGGGATCGCGCGGCGCGGCGGTTTCTTCGTGATCCGACAACACGCCTCGACACTCCACTGGGAGTGCGTCGGCAAGCGGCGGGCGTGCGGCCGGATCGAGACCGGCAAGGTCTATGAGCAGACGATCCGGGCCACCGACGACGCGGGTGAGATCCTCTTCTTGCGGCGGGTCACGGTGGTCCTGGACCAGCCGACGCGGGACGGGGACACGGAGCTCCACCTGGTGACCAACGTGCCGGCCCAGGACGCCCGCGCCAAGGTCATCGCCGATCTGTACCGTCGCCGCTGGACGATCGAGACCGCGTTCCAGGAGTTGGAGGCGACGCTCCACAGCGAGATCAACACCTTGGGTTATCCCAAGGCCGCACTGTTCGCCTTCTGCGTGGCGCTGGTGTCGTACAACGTGCTGAGCACGCTCAAGGCGGCGTTGCGGGCGGTGCATGGCGAGGCCGTAGTCGCGGAAGAGGTCTCGGGCTATTACGTGGCCGACGAGATCCGGATGACCCACCGCGGGATGATGATCGCCATCCCTGAAGATGAATGGGTCGTCTTCCACGATCTGACCCCCATGGAGTTGGCCGACGTGTTGGTCCGCTTGGCGCGGTCGGTCTCCCTTCCCAAGCTGCGCAAGCACCCGCGGCCCGAAGAAGCCGAAGCCCAAGAAACAGAGCGGGGCCAAGATCAAACATGTGGCCACCGCGAAGATTCTGGAAGCGCGTTATACATGTACAAAGTAATGCCTCCAAGAGGGCTGGGTGGGCTCTGCCCACCGACGAGAGGCCCTCATCGGTGGGCAGAGCCCACCCTACTTTCCCTCTCGCGTGGATCTATTTAGTCACCGAGGATCGCGTGCTCGAACGCGGATGAAATGATCCGTCTTGAAGGAGAATGTCTCCTTGTCCCAGGCCCGCGGCATATGGCAGTCGAGGCAACCCCCGGACGGATTCACGGAGCAGGCGGTCGTCGCCTTCGGGGCCTCCCGTCGCGGGCCGGAACGGAGGGCTGTCCCCGAAGTGGCCGTTACCGACAATCGATCCGCCGGGGGCCCCGGTTGACGACCGGTGCCGGAGTGACATGCGAGGCACTTCGCCTCGTTCTTGCTGACCGACGTCTCGACGTTCTCGTGAGGGTTGTGGCAGGTCGCGCAGCTCAGCGTCTCGCCACTCTCGGTGTAGCAACGGCTCCAGCTCATCCCGAGTGATTGAAAACGGTAGAGCGTGGGAGATGTCCGGGACGAAGGATCGATCTCCGTTCGCGGCCGGCCATGACACTGCGCAAATCGCGTTGATCTCGGACGGCGATGATCGCCCGGTCGCGGCGATGGCCGTATCGACGAATCCTGCATCAACAGCCAGCTCGTGATGTCCTCCGGGCCCGTGACATCTCTCGCATCCGATGGATCGGTCCGCGGCTTCGGGACCCGTTCGGTTGAGCGTGGCGTGCGGGCTCGTGGTGTGGCAATTCACGCACCGCCGCGCGCCATCGCCCTTCACCAGCACGTCGCCCAGGTACTCATCGTCGTTATGCGGTCGTGCCGGGAGTCCCGTGGAGACCGACCAGATCGTCTGTTGCTCCTTCTGATGGGCCGAGATCCGGAGCATGACCGAACGGGCCTGCTCGTCGCGTCCGACGAATGTCGTCAGATGATCCCATGAGCCGAAGGCATACTCGACCACGGCGAGCATCACTCGCGGGCCGGAGCGCGTCGCGACGTGAAGTCCCTCACCGTCTCGCCGGAATTCATGAGTCACCTCGGGATTCCCGGGGTCTGGAAGCGGGGTTTCGGGCAGACGCAGGTCTCGCAGGTCCGCCGGGCGGAAGAATGTTGAACGCGTGGCGGCTCGCGAGTACGGCCTCGTGCTCCCGGCGATGGCATGCGGCACACCGAGCCTCACCGATCCGCGGCGCCGGCTCGGATGGGCAAGGAGTGGCCGCGAGGAAGGACGCAGCCTGCTCGCGGGCCGCTTCCGCCGGGCTCCATCGTTTTTCCTGCAAATAGGCGCGACTCAACAGCCAGGATGCCTCGGGGTCGATCCCTGTACTCAGGAGCCCCAGCAGGATTCGTTCGGCGTCCTCTGGCCGACCCGTCCGGAGCAAGGACCGCGCGAATTCTCGCTTGAGCGGAGGAAGGGGATCGGGAAGGGCCAGCCGGCCTTCGGGGTCGAGGGCTAGCCAGCGCCCGAGTGCGCGTGCCTCGCCCGCCGGGTCATCCAGCTCGGCGTGCGCCAGGCCCAGCATGAGCTGTGCGCGGGCTTCGCTCTCGGGATGGCGGGCCAGCCGTGAGGCGACCTCGATGGCGGCCATGCTGCGGTCCGTCTGGTAATAGAGGCGGCAGAGCAGGTCAAGCGTGGCGGGATCGTCGGGATTGGCCGCCCGCGCCGCCTCGAGGGATTTCATTGCGTCCTCGATCCGGCCGTTACGGCTCAGGGCCCGGCCGAGCAGGAAGTGATCCTCCGGCTGCATCGCGGATCCGTTCAGCCGCGAATAGAGCGTGAGGGCCGTCTGATCCCGATCCTGCCGCGCCGCGGCTCGAGCCGCGATGAAAAGGGCGGCTCGATCGTCCGGAACTTGTTTCAGGCGGCGTCGTGCCAGCAGCGACGCGGTCTCCCAGTCGCCGCGGGCATACGCGGCGTCCGCTTCCGCGCCGGATCCCCGGATCGCCACACTCGCACCGCGACGAACCCGGTGAATGCCACGAGGACCGCGAGGCCGGTGATGGTCATCACGATGACCGATGCTCGTCTCCACCCGCTCGGCATCGCCGCGACTCTCCTTGGTACCCGCGATATCCCGCTATACCGGTGATTCTAGCCGGCTCCTGCCGGTGCCGGCGCCGGTTGCGCGAGATCCCCTCGGAGTCGATGCAGTCCGCGCTGGGCCTCGGAGTCGAGCGGATTCCGACCGATCGCGATCAGGTACCACCCCCGCGCCTCTTCGACCAGGCCCGCCGATTCACAGGCCTTCGCCACTTTGATCGGTTCGACGGACGAGGCTTGTTTTCCCGTCTTGCCGACCCGAGTGACCAGGTTGTAGACTTCATTGAGCTGCCGGGCTCGGGCCAGGTAGGCGCGGCGCCGGCTCGATCGCCCTGGAGCAGGAGCGCCTTGCCCAGCTCGGAATTGGAGACGCGGTCATAAGGTTCGTCGCTGAGGGCCTGCCGGAAATACCGGACGGCCGCCGCGCGGTCGCCGCGGGATAATGCGATCCGGCCTCGTGACCTGGCCAGGCGGGCATCGACGACGCGCGTCGTGGCGATCAGGCTTTCGGCCTCCTCCACATGGCCTTGATTCAGCTCGTGTTCGACCCGAAGGGCGACGACCTCGGGATCGTCCTGCGGCAGCGGTTTGAGGACTTCCGCGACTCGCGATGCCTGCCCGGGTTGGGCCAGGAGGAGCGTTGCCAGGGCCAACCGGCTGTATCGATCCTCGGGATCGGCGTCGATGAACGACTGGAGATTCGAAGCGCTATCGGGTCCCCACGTGACGAAGTGAGTCAGTCCCCAGACGTACAGATCGTACTGGGTGAGCGGTGCGATCCGGGCGAGGGCCTTGAACTCGGCATCGACTTCACGGCGGCGGAACTGCATGCCCAGGATATAGAGCAACTCCTTGCGTGCCTTGATCAGGGCGGGATCGCGCTCGATCGCCCGGCGGTAGGCCGCCTCGGCGAATCGGACCCGCTGGCGCCGCCTTTCGATCAGCCCCGCCATGTAGAGCGCCTGGCGCCGAGCCCCGGATCATCGAAGATCGTTCGGAGTTCCCGCAGCGCGCCGTCGTCATCCCCGGCCCCGGCGGCGATCCGGCGCGCAGGAGCCGGTCGGGCGGCGTCGGCGGCCTGAGCCGCTCCAATTGCAACACGCCCGCCCGTGCCGCTTCCCATCGCGTCGCTTGCAGGTCGGCCTCGACCTTCTCGATCAGCGCGATCGGGTCGACGCGTGTCGTCAGATACCAAGCACCGGCCGCCGACGTCAACGCGACGATCACCAGGGAGATCGCGAGGCGCCGACCGGTCATCGCAATGGTCCGCTCACAGCTCGTCGTGGAAACAGGTCGAAGAATCGAGATTCCGGATTCCGAATTCCTGAACCGTAGGAGGACAGGGCGTTCAACCCATCAGGAATTCGGACTTCGGAATCCGGAATCGACTCTTCCATAACCTCTCACGGAGATAGGAGAAGGCCCCTGGATGATCCGGAGCCGGTACGCCGGCCCGCGGGGCCGCTCACGGAGCCATTTTCCCCGTCGGATCGACCGTGAGCGTGTAGATCTTGCTATGTTCGTTCAGGGCCTTGAACTTACCGTGGAAGACATTCACCTTCCCCGCGTGCTTGACCCGGACCTGCCAGTGTGTGGGTTTGGACAGGCCGCCGAAGCCGCCCCAGTACACGACGTACCACTTGTAGACACCGGGCGGTCCGGGTCCCTTCACTTTCTCGGAGCCGGGCTCGTCGGACTCGACCAGCCAGTAGATGTTCTCCGGCCCGAACCCCTTGGTATTGTCGACGTCCAGCTCGCCCCCCTTGTTTCCCTTGGGATCCTCCCAGTAGATCTCCTTGCCGCCGGGCTCGATGACGTGCAAGTCGAGGTTGACGTCGTCGGTATTCCAGATCAGGGTGAACTGAGGGTCGCCGACCTTGACCTGGACGCCGCGGATGAGCTCGCCGCCTTCGCCGAACCGGGCCAGGCCGAATCCGTCGCCGTCCCCCGCTCCGGGGTTGTCGTTGGGCCTGCCGCCGCCCGCGCTCGGCGGCCCTTTCCGCCGGGCGATCGTCTCCGGCTCGATCGGGTCGAGGTCGAGATGGGTCAGCGGCGCGGGCGTGATGCTCACTTCATCCGGCGCGAGGGGGGCGGGCGGCATCGGCAGCGGGGTGTTCAGCCCACCGGCGAGCGTGTCCCCGCCGGCGACCCCATTGGGAGACCCGGCCAGTCGCGAATCGAAGGCGATGGGGCCGTCCTTGCTGGGGACGAAATACCACAACCCGAGGACCAGGAGCAGCGCCGTGTGGAGCGCGAAGGAACCCGCCCAGCCTTTGAGCCATTCGGGGGTCCACCACGGTTCCGTTGTGATCGGGTCTTCGAGGGGGGCGGGGGCGGCGGCCGGAGGACGGGGAGGACCCGCGACCACGGCGCGAGTGCCGGGGGCCGTTCGAATTGGGGAGGGGCTGGCCGACATCACCACCCTCGATCATGACTCGGGATCGTCTGTACGGACGGCCAGAAATCCGTTCACGAGCGTCTTCGTGCCGTCCTGTCCGCGGTCGCATTTTTATCATAGCAAGCATATCAAGCCCGAGTCGAACGTCGAAAGCGGAAATCCCCGAAGGTCAAATCGGTTGCGGCGGCCGGGCCCGGCGGATACAAGGGAAGGTGCGTCCAGGGAGCCAGCACGGTTCGTGCGATCCGCTCGCCGGCCTCGAGGTGAAACTGATGGATTTGCACGAGTTGAGGGAAGTGCTTCGGGAGGTTCAGGATGGGCGGCTCGCCGTGGACGAGGCGGCGCACCGGATCCGGGTCCATCCCTTCCGGGATACGGGGGGCTTCGCCAAGGTGGACCTCCATCGCCGGTTGCGATGCGGGTTCCCCGAGGTCGTCTTCGGCCAGGGCAAGACGGCCGAGCAGATCGAGGCGATCCTGCGGATGTTGCTGACTCACGGTCAAGGCGGCCTCGTCACCCGACTCGATCCTCGGGCCGCGGAGCACCTTCGCGCGGCGTTCCCCGAGGGCGAGCATAACGTGGTCGGCCGGACGTTCCGGGTGCAAGGCCCCGCGGAGGACGGGCCCAAGCTCGGCCGCGTGGTGATCGTGACGGCGGGGACCAGCGACCTGCCGGTCGCGGAGGAGGCACGGGTGACCGCCGAGGCCTGGAATTGCGAGGTCACACTCGTCGCCGATGTCGGGGTCGCCGGGTTGCACCGGCTGCTGCACCAGCTCCCCCAGTTCGAGCACGCCGACGCCTTGGTCGTCGTGGCCGGCATGGAGGGGGCGTTGCCCAGCGTGGTGGGCGGCCTGGTGCCGTGCCCGGTCATCGCCGTCCCGACGAGCATCGGGTACGGGGCGCATTTCCAGGGCCTGGCCGCTCTCCTGGGGATGCTCAATAGCTGCGCATCGAACGTCGTGGTGGTGAATATCGACGCCGGATTCAACGGCGGCCACATGGCCGGCCTGATCGCGCGGCGAATGGGACAGGCCCGGCTGGAGGGCGTCCGGGGCGGATCGGTGGCGGATCCCGTCGCGTCCCGGTCGGGAGATCCGCGATTCGTATCGGAGACGATCGCGGAAGACGGCGCGATCCAACCCCCCCTGTCCACGCCTTCGCAAGGGGGGGATCGGGAGGGGCGGCGTCCGCACTCTTCTCCGCTTGCGAAGGGGGGGACAGGGGGAGTTTGAGCGCCTGGCCCCAATTCGACGCCGGACCATCGGCTCATTCGGACCGCCAATCTCGACTCGGGCTTGAGGTGAACGATGGAACTGGAACGGATCGACGCCATCCCGAAGCTCGCCCCGCGCGCCGCGGACAGCCACAAGGGGCGGTATGGCACCGTGCTGGTCATCGCGGGCGGCCGGGGCATGGCTGGGGCTGCGGCCCTCTGCGGGGCCTCGGCGTTACGCTCCGGGGCCGGGCTCGTCCGGGTCGCGACCGCCGCCGAGGTGCAACCCGTCGTCGCCGGCTTCGAGCCGAGCTACATGACGTACCCGCTCCCGTGCGGGGACGACGGCCTGATCGACTTCGCCGCGGCCCGGTCGGTGCTCCCCCGCTTGATCGAGCCGGCGACTGTCGTCGCGGTCGGCCCCGGCCTCGGCCAATCCGACGGGAATCGCGCTGGTCCGCTTCCTCATCACCGAGACGGATCGTCCCCTGGTGATCGATGCCGATGGACTGAACGCCCTGGTCGGCCAGACGGACCTGCTCGCGGGCCTGAAGCGTCCGGTCGTCCTCACGCCGCACCCTGGGGAATTCGCCCGGTTGTCCGGGAAGGATGTGGCCACCGTGCAAGGGGATCGCGTGCAATCGGCCGCGGGTCTGGCTTCGACTTCCGAGCGCCTCGTCGTGGTTCTGAAGGGTGCGGGGACGGTGGTCACCGACGGGCGACGGTATTTCATCAACACGACCGGCAATCCCGGGATGGCGACCGGAGGCTCGGGCGACGTCCTCACCGGAGTCGTCGCCGCGCTGATCGCCCAGAAGCTGCCCGCTTTCGACGCGGCCCAGCTCGGCGTCTTCGTCCACGGCCTGGCCGGCGACATTGTGCGCGATGATCACGGCGAGATCGGCATGATCGCCGGTGATATCGTGGACACCCTGCCCGATGCGTTCGCCCACCTGATGCCCGATCCTGCGGAAGGCTGAAGGCTCATTGACGAAGCATCGCCCTGTTGAACTCTCCGACGTCTACCACATCACTCGATCTCGGAGGGAACCATGTCCGCGGCGGGAGAATACGACGTGGTCGTCCTGGGCAGTGGAGCGCCCGGCAAGCTGCTGGCCTGGACGCTGGCCTCGCAGGGGAAGCGCCTGGCGGTGATCGAGCGGCGGTATGTCGGGGGGTCCTGCCCCAACATCGCCTGCCTCCCGAGCAAGAACGTGATCCACGGCGCGAAGGTCGCCAGTTATTTCGGCAGGGGCGCCGAGTTCGGGCTCGCCGCCGGCGACTGGAACGTCGACATGGCCGCCGTCCGCGACCGCAAGCGGAAGATGGTGGACGGACTGGTCGCGCTCCATCTCGAGAAGTACCGAGAGAGCGGCGCCGAGCTCGTCATGGGCTACGGACGCTTCGTGGCGCCGAAGACCCTCGAGGTCGCGCTCAACGCGGGCGGGACCCGCACGCTCCACGGCAAGACCGTCGTGATCAACACCGGGTCGCGGGCCCGGATCGATGACACTCCCGGCCTCTCCGAGTCGCGCCCGTTGACTCACGTCGAGGCCCTGGATCTGGACCACCTCCCGCAACACCTCATCGTCATGGGAGGCGGATACGTGGGCCTCGAGCTGGCGCAGGCCTTCCGACGATTCGGGAGCCGCGTGACCGTGGTCGAACGGAACGGCTCGCTGATCCACCGCGAAGACCCGGACGTGACGGAGGCGATGGAGCAGCTCTTCCGGGACGAAGGCATCGAAGTCCTGACCGGGACCGCCGTCTCTCGCGTTGAGGGGAGCTCCGGGCAGTCGGTCCGCCTGCATGCGGCGCGGGCGCGATCGAGGGAACGCACCTCCTGGTCGCCGGAGGCCGCACCCCGAACACCGACGGCATCGGCCTCGAGAAGGCCGGGGTCGAGACGGATCAGCACGGGCACGTCAAGGTCAACGAGCGGCTCCAGACCACGGCGAAGGACGTCTGGGCGGCGGGCGACTGCGCCGGCAGCCCGTACTTCACGCACATCGGCGTCGACGACTTCCGCGTGGTGCTCGACAACTTCTCCGGCGGCAACCGCGTGACGACCGGGCGGCAAGTGCCGTTCTGCCTGTTCACCGATCCGGAGCTGGCTCGGGTCGGGCTGAGCGAACGGGAGGCCCGCGAGCGCGGCGTCGGCTACCGCCTGTTCAAGATCCCCCTAGCACACGTGCTGCGGGCCCGGACCCTTGCCGAGACGCGGGGATTCCTCAAGGCGCTGATCGAGCAAGAGGGCGACCGCATCCTCGGGTTCACCGCATTCGGGGTCGAGGCCGGGGAGATCATGGCCATCGCCCAGGTCGCGATGGCGGCCGGCCTGCCGTATACGGCGCTGCGGGACGCCGTCCTGACCCACCCGACGATGGCCGAGGGGCTCGGCGAGCTTTTCTCGCCCGTGCCGCGGGACTGACGTACGAGGAGCGAACTCATGAAGAAACCGCCCGGCACGCCCCAATACGTCCTGGGACGGTCGGCGTCGGAGGCTCAGCGCCTCATCAAGCAGTCGAGCTTCCTCCAGCCCTTCACGGAGCGGACATTCCGGAGGGCGGGGATCGGACCGGGCATGCGCGTACTGGACCTGGGCTGCGGCGCCGGCGACGTGTCGTTTCTGGCGGCCGAGATCGTCGGGCCGACCGGTTCGGTGGTGGGAATCGACCGTGATCCGGGCGTTCTGGCGATCGTGCGCGATCGCGCTCAACAGGGGGGGTTGACGACCATCACCTTCGAGGAGCGGTCCATCGAAGAGTTCGGCGCGTCGGAGCCGTTCGATGCCGTGGTGGGCCGGTTCGTGCTCGTTTACCAACCCGACCCGGCCGCGACCCTCGCCCATGTCACCCATCTCCTGCGAGCGGGGGGAATCCTCGCGGTGGTCGAGCCCGACATGAGCCGCGGTGTACGGACGTCGCCTCGCGTACGCTTGTGGGAGCAGGTCAGCGAGTGGATCCGCGAGACGTTTCGCCTGGGGGACGTCCACCTCGACATCGGGGGCCGGCTCTATCCCCTCTTTCGCCGGGCCGGATTACCCGGCCCGACCATGCGCCAGGACGTGCTGATCGGGGGCGGTGAGGCCCTGCGCCCTGCATACGATCATTGCGCCGGCATCATCCGCAGCCTCCTGCCGCGGATGGAGCAGTTCGGCATCGCCACGGCCGAGGCGGTGCAGGTGGATACGCTGGCGGAGCGCCTGGAGCGCGAGACCGATGCGGCCGGAAGCCAGGTCGCCTATCTACCCGTCGTCGCGGCGTGGTCCTCCAGGCCGTGACGCCCTTCGCCCGGGCCTCCGGGACCGCACGGCACGACCGCCGGATGGGCACAAATCCTGGGGCCACGCCGACCATACGCTCCAATCTCGATCCAATGGCCTATCCGAGCGACTCTCCGTCGCGTAGAATCGTCATGAATGGGCGTCGGCGCTGGATCACAGCGCCGCCCGACCGGTCGGTGATGAGCGTACGAATCTCGTCGAATCGAGCAGGGGAGGTCGGAGTGTCAACGCGCGAAAATCCACCGTCGGCCGCAGCCTGGACGTATCGCATGGAGGTCTCCCCCACCGGTCAGAACACACCCGCCATCGCCAACACGAACGATCCCATCCTCCTGCTCCATCTCCTCGCCAACCTTCAGAACCAGACGCTGGAATCGCAGCGCCAGATCCTGGAGATCCAGCGCCAGCAGCTCGAGATCTCCCGCGAGCTCCTCCAGGTCAACCGCGAGCAGCGCGCCCGCCAGGGAGCGGAGCTCGAGCGCTGGCAGGCCGGACACGAGCACGTCATCGAAGCCTGCCGCGAAACACTGGGCCGGCTGGAGCAGGTGCATGCCGCCCTCATGAGCGACATGGCCAGTTATGTGGAAGACAACCACGATAACCTGATCGAGGGCGACTTCTCTCTCAGCGATTTCGTGGACCGCTTCGGGCCGCGCCTGGCCCATCTCAATACCATGCTTGCCGTCCTCCGGCCACTGGCCGCGGCGAAGAACAAGACCGAAGGCTGAACGGCGCCCCGGCGGCCACTCGTGCGGTGGGTGCAACCCATTGTCGCCCGACCAACGCGATGGGTCGGTGGCGCTGGCCCGACACGGGCGAGTTCCGAGCGACAACACAAACGCCGCGGTCCGGCGATGGACCCGCGGCGTTTCCTGGTTGGATCGATCTGTTGAGGAGAGCCGGACGAACCAGCCGTGCCGCTCTCTGGCGGGATCAATATCGGCGAGTATCGTAGCCGCCGCCTGCGCGACCGCCGCGAGCTCCGCCGCCTCCTCCGCCACCACCACCTCGCCAGCCACCGCCCCCGCCGCCGCCGGGACCCCGGGGCTCGCGAGGACGCGCCTCGTTGACCGTCAGGCGCCGCCCGTCGTGCTCCTGATCGTGAAGGGCGTCGATCGCCGCCCTCGCCTCGGCGTCGCTACTCATTTCGACGAAGCCGAAGCCCTTGCTCCTGCCCGTGTCGCGGTCGGAGATGACCTCCGCGCTCTGCACGCTGCCATACTGTGAAAAAATCTGCTCCAGGTCGGAACTGCTCACCCGATAGGAGAGGTTTCCGACATACAGTTTCTTACCCACTCTTCCAATCTCCTCAGACCAGGGGTCCCGACCCGTCGATCAAGGCTCGGGTCGCATCGGTAGGCCGCCCTGGCGGCCCCAGTGGGTGGAAAGGCGAGAGAGGCGAGCGAACTGAATCCGAAGGGATCTCCGACAGGCACTCGTTCGGTTTCCAACCATTCTCCATTATAATCGAATCCTACGAATCCAGGAATAGAGGAAATCTCCCGAAATCCCGGTTTCGGCACGGCAGATCGGGACATCGCCGTTTCCACGCCACCCGATGGTGCGCCTTGACTTGGGATGCGATCGTGCATCAGCGATCACCGAGGCATCGATTCGGGCCGGCTTCGCCGAGGTCGATCAACGCCCGTCCGATTTCGCCTAAACGGTCTCGGCCTGGGCTTTGCGCATCGGCCAGGGTCGGGGGATTTTCTGCTTGACCTCTTGCCAAAGTGCATCGCGGACCCTGGCCCCGCTCTCCTTGACGATCCCCGAGAGCAGCCGGGCCGCTTCCGCCGTCGCGGAGCGACGCAGCTTGGTCCGGGGAAGGGCGACCAGGGAGCCGCAATAAGCCTTGGCGATCATCCCCACGCGCAAGGTCAGGAAGGCGTTGGCACTGCCGCTCAAGAGCGAGTTGACCGCGATCGTCGTGAAGACCTGAAAGCCAGGGATCGCCCCGCCGACTGTGCCCAACGAGGCCGCAACGACCGGCTGGATCATCTGATGCAGCTCGAGGTCATCGAGCTCGCCGGCCACGAAGGCGGTCGCCGCCACGTTGGTATACAGATGCGCCATCTCGCGGAGGGACGGCCGTTGATAATAAAGGTGGGCGACCCGCCAGATCATGCGAGACTGGGCAAGCAGGACCAGCAGGGCATCGAGGCGGCCGCTCTGAGAGACGGCGGTCGTCAAGAAGACGGTTGTCGCCATCTGCTTGATGGCCGCGTTGGCCTCCAGATCCAGCGGGCGAAGGGCCTCCTCGATCTCTCGCCGCGCCGGGCGAGTCGGCAAGGTGGTCGAGATGCGGGGGTTGGATTGCAGCCGGTGGGCGAGGGCGACCAGGTGCGCCTCGAACTCCGGGCCGGACTCGCTCGCGGGTGGACTGAGCGCCCGCGGCATCCGCAGGATCATCACGACCGGGACGCCGACCAGGCCCGAGTAGGTGATGATCAGGCCCCAGAGGGTGACAGTTCCCAGGACCGGATCAACTTGCTTCGCCAGGATCACGACCTGGGCGGTCTGGTTGACGACGACCACGCAGAAACTCAAGAGCGCCAGGCCGCTCCCCAGCAAGAGCAGAGTTTTCACGGTCTTCTTCATGGGCTTCGGTTCCCGCGCTGCTCGTAAAAGGGAATCGATCAACCCCGCCGGCTACCCTTCACATTCCCCTACCTCGTCGTTCGTCCGGGGAGGGCGGATATTGTTCGACCGACAGGGCAGGAACTCAACACCCGAGTGGGGCATTGGATTCTACCCGACTCGGTCCGTCGGTGCGCGTTGGAAATCGGAAAACCGGGTCCGGGGATCTGCACCGGGGACGAGCATCGATGGCGCCACGCATCGATCGGCGACCGGCACCCGCCTGCGGACCGCTCAATCTTGGCAGACTTGTCAGGTCGTGCGCGCGACAAGGATGAGACCAGACGAGATGCCGAACGTGGGAAATGCCTTCATACCATGACCACCGAACTACGGAATTGTTGTTCTACTCGAGCGATTAACGAATGAGTGGCCCACAGGTCGGCCGCGGCATCCCGAGACGAACCCATCGCTCCGGCGAAAGTTGACGGCCATCCCTCCTCAGTTGCGGCGTCGATTGGAGGGTGGGCGCGCCTGATCCGCTCGGCGTACGGAGACCGCCGGGTGTGTCCGGGCCACCCGGCCGTCCGCCTCGACCGCCGTTCACGGATCGGCCCGGGACTTCAGGATCTCGCCCAGGTCTCGGAGCCGGATGTCGGCATCCGTCCCGGACGCGGCCAGCATCCGCCCGTCGGGCGAGAACGCCAGCGGGTCCCTCGTGCCTGAAAGCACCCCGAGCAGCCGGTCGCTGCGCTGATCCTCCAGGTCCTACAGCCGGCCGTGAAAACCGTGAACGCCGGTCGAGGCCAGGCAGTGGCCATCCGGCGAGTAGGTCAGGTAGGTCACCGGCTCCGGCGGCACGACCAGCCGCCATCGCGGCCGGCCTGCGGCCAGGTCCCACAGAATGTTCGCCTCATCGCTCCGGCACCCCGTGGCCAAGGAGCAGCGAACCGCGGCGGCACATTTCAGCCGCCCGCATCGCCAAGCTGCTGTCGGGAGGTTCACGAACTGCCAATTGAGGGCACGTCCGATGCTTCGCTCCAAGATCGCTTCGGTGTCGTCGGACCGATGCGCAACGCGGCTCTCGCTTCGCAGCCTAGAGCGAAGACCTCCACAGAGAAGCAATCCTGTTCCCTAGTTCAGCAGTGCGCTTTCTGCGCCAAGACGCGCACCCCAGCCGTCAGGGCGGGGGGGCGCCATCAATCTCCGGAGTGACCCCGCCGGCCGCCGGCTCGGCCACCCCAGTTGCCTCCCCCCCGCGGGAGCGGCCGCGTCGCCGGTGAAGGCCTGCGCGGGCCGGACCCGGGTGCAATCGAGCGGCGTGGCCCGAGTGGATCGGCTGCGACTTCCTCCGGGACCCGCGACGGACCGCCAGCTCGGACGGCGGGCGGGCCAGGCCCGTGTCGTGGTTCCCTCTCAGTTCTTGCAGGTCGAGCTGACCGCCGCGGACACCGCGGAACGGGCATACGCCAGCGCCTTCGAAGCCGGCGCCCCGAGGAACCGACGCGCCACGACCCATGCCGCGACGAAGACGTCTCCCGCGTGACTTTCATCCACGTCGTCGCCGCCGACCGGTTCGATTTCCGACCAGGCTCCGTCGGCCCAGAGGAGGCCATGGCCACCGAAGGCCGTGATCGCGAACTCGCCGTGATCGCCCTGGACCTGGCGGAGCCGCTACGCCAGGATGCCGATGTTGACCGCGCCGGCCCCCAGGCGCGGGCCTCCTGGTAACTCATCTGAATGAACTGGAACCGCCGGGCGACCTGGGCAAATGCCGGGTGAGCGATGATCTCCCGGGGTGGACGCAGGGCGCGATACGCCTGGCTGGCCAGGTCGGCCAGGTGGGGGAGCAAGCCCGGCGTGTTGGCGTCGTCGGGGGACAACGGGCCGACGATCAGGGCATCGGCCGCCCGGAGCGCGACGATCGCCGAGGCGACGGCCTTGGTATCCTGGTCCGGATACCTCATCCAACTCGAGCCGCCCCAGGATCGCCCCGATGTGCGAGTCAAATCGGACGGGTCTCCCGGCGCCAGGCCGATCGCCCCCGCGGTCATGGCATGCACGCTGGCCTTGCCGGATCGCCGTCGCAGCCAGGCGGCCGAGGCGCACACGGTGCTGGCCGCGACCCTGGTGTATCGGACGCGGCGCGAGTCCGTCCCGGACGCCCGCAATCGAAACGAGACCGGCGGGGGAGGCTGGCACAGCCCCGCTCCTCCGTCCCTTCGAGACGGCTCGCTGGCGACGGCCACCATGTTCAAGGAACCGGGACGTGCGACCGGCATGCCGAAGCGATCCTGTCGGGCGCGGCCATCAGGAGCTGGGTTATCATGGGAAGGGCTCCTTAACCTGGGCTGAGGGCTTCGATCTGGTCCTCTCGCCGGTGCACGTCCTCCGCGATCCTGGCGGCCCGCGGGTGGAGACAGGGAATCATCACCACCGCCGCGCCGGACCCGACAGAGTTCTCAGGCTCCTGGGGGTCGCCGGGCGTTCTGTTCGATCCCCGGCGAATCCGATGTCTCGAGCCGGGTCGCCGGACAGCGTGCCGATGGAAGAGCGGGACGCAGGTCACGCTCGTGCATGACCCGTTTCCATCTCACATATAAGTGAAAGGCCGTGCCCGCGCGAAATCAGCCGCGAAAAACGAGAATCGGGAGAGAATTCTCGCCGGCGTCTCGGCGAGGGAACCGATCGTTGGCGACGAGTCCTTGTCGATCATCGCGGCGCAGACCTCGATATCCGCGGTGAGGTCAACAACCGGACCCCGCCGGACCCCGTCGGGGATCCTCATGATCGGAGAGGTGATTTCGAAGACAACCGGGGAACGGCGGCTCGCCCGGTTCGGGGCCTGATCGCGGTCCGAGAGAGTTCAGACCGGGCGGTCGAGCTGACTGTCTGTCCCATAAGAGGCGAGCGGGGGGCGTCAGCCCCCTGTCCGGAGACGAGAAGACAGGGGGCTGACGCCCCCCGCTCGCCCCGGAACCCTCCGTCCGGGACAGACTCTTTGCGAGGTGCCGCAGGACGATTCCTCCGGGGGACGGGAAGATAACTTGGTTCTGCCCCTTCTGCCGCCGGCCACCAAGGAGAGGCCGTCTGGCGAAAAGGCCAGGCCGCGAAAGGGGCACTGGAAACCCTCAACTCTGTCCAGTTCCTCACCCGTCTCGACGTCCCAGAGTCGCACGCAATGTTCGTGCTCTCCGCCTGTCGCGACGAGTCGGCCATCGGGAGAGACGACAGCCATGTACGTACCTCCCTTGTGTCCCCTGAAGGGGAGCAAGAAACGGGGACGCGGGCTGCGTCCCCGTTGAACTAAACCGCTGCGCGGTGGGTTGGGGAGCCCAGGCTTCCGATCCAGACGGCGGTCCTCCTCGGGTCACCACCCTCTTTCCTCCGCTCGGCGGCGGCTGTATCCTGGTGGCCACGTCATCCCATCCGGCTCCGATCTCCCGCGCCGAGTCGTCGGGAGCTCTCCGACCGGTCCTCTTGGCGGAGGCACCACCCGAGCTGCGGCCTCATCCCACGGGCGAGTCTCCGAAGATCCCCGCTCGGCGGTGGCTGGGGAGTCCCTGTGCCGGGGTCGAGATCCCCCCTCCGTGAGCGCCCGCGCACAGACAGGGCGTGCTGATGCGGCGACGGTTCCGCCACCGGGATGCTGCCACAATCCCTTCGGTCCCCGCCATTTGCGTTGCGACGCCCCGCACCGGCCCGCACGGGGCTCCGCCCGCGATTGAAAATCCATAGGCGCCCCCGCGGCTCAGTTCAACGGGATGGTATCCGGCAGGCCGGCAACGGCCTGGGGGAAGGCGATGGCGCGCACCGGCCCGCCGGATACCACCTTCTTCATTTCGGCCCCCGCGTCCCAGTTTCGGCCCCGGACCGAGTCTCTCCCAATAGCTCGAGGGGGACAGGCCCCCGCCATGAGCCCGACGGGGTGCCGGAGTACTCCCCTTCTCCTCGCCGACGCCTGCCTGTAGAATCGTGGGAGTAGGGGTCTGTTCGCAGTCCTTCTCAAGGTCCTGCCATGCAGATGGTCAAGATTCGGGTTCCGGAGCGGAGCGACCGGGCGAAGTCCCTGGTCGAGATGGCCCGGCGGGGCCGTGTCGTCTGCCTCCCCGACGATGTCTTCGTCGTGCCCGAACCGGCCTTGGAGTTGCTCCAGTCGCTTGGGGTCAACTATCAGGAACTGGGCCGGGGGGGATTCGACTATGCGGAAAAGGCGCTACGAGATTCTCTGAGACTTTAGCACCATCGCCGGGGATTATCGCAGCCTGGCGCGGTGGAGTACCTTCATCGTTTCGGCGCGGGGCGGACCTTGGATCTCGCGGAACATGTCCAGGGCGATCCGGCCGCGGATCGTCGCTTGAGTTCGGACCCGGTAGACCGTCTTCTGCATCTTGCGATGCCGGCGGTTGCCCCGTTCCACCGCGTTGGAGGTCGAACCCAGCAGGCTGTCGTCGAGGAAGGTCAGGGCCTTCTCCAAGTCGGGGGACTCGAGCTTCTGGAAGATCGGTCTCATCCCTTTGAAGTGGTGGACCTGAGCCCGCAGCCGAGCCAGCTTCCTCAAGGCCGTCTCAGTGCGGCACCGGCGGTCGAACAACCGGTGGATCTCCTCCACCACTCGTCGGAGGGCCCCCAACTGAGGCAAACCCCGAGTGATGCGTCGGAGTATCTGTGCTCACCCTCCGCGAGGTGCCGCTTCACGAACAGATGGCGATGCTCGAACAGGTCCCCGACCTTCCGTTGCAGATGCCGGCGTCGCCGGGCCTTCCGTCTCGCCTCCGGTGTGCCGGGCGCCTGCGCGGCAGCTCCGGCTGCTGCGCGGCCAGGTGCTTGCGGACCCGAGCGATGGCGCGGAGGACGGCCTTGTTCAGCTCCGCCAGGATATGGAAGCGACAGACCTGATGCTCCACGGCTCCGAAGACCTCGGAGATCGGCCGTGGATACAGGTCCGAACCGTCGGTGGTGACTCCGCGGAGGGTCAACCCCCGGCCGGTCAGGGCCGCCCGGAAGCGGCGGAAGAACCTCCGGATATCCCGGTGAGTCGGGGCGTGGTCGAGGACCTCGTAACAGAGCCGCCTGAAGCGCGGTTGTTGACGATCGACAGGACGCAGAAGGGGCCGTCATATAACTCATCAGCGGCGATGTATCCCGAGAAGCCGTCGAGGGCCCAATCGAGGTAGTCGGTCCCGATCCGGTCGGCCGCCTTTTTTCCCCCCGGCCTCGACCCAGTTCTGGATGGTGGCGAAGGGGACGAAGACGCGGTGGTCGCGCCAGAGGTGCCAACTGGCGGCCTGATAGGGTAAGCCGTCCTCGAAGACCAGCCGGACGGCCAGGGCCACGACCCGATGGGTGTAGCGGGCCTTGGGTGCGGCCAGGCCGGATATGTCGGCGGTGAAGTAGTGCTGGCACCGGACGCAGTAGTGTTGCGAATAGGTGAGGTGAATGTCACGGGGCCGCCCCCCCAACGGATCGCCGAGATCATGCAGGGTGCGGGTCCGGACCCGATCCCGAGGGCAAGACTTGCCGCACTTCGGACACGGCCGATGCGGGTAATTCCGACTGCGCGGGACGACCTTCGGGTCCGGGAGCATCTGGGGATCGGTGATGCCCAAGGTGGGGTCCGGCGGGTAGACTGCAGGGCAGAGCATGGCGTCGCCCTCCTGAGCAAGAGGCTCTTCCCCCTTAGTTTACGGCTCGGACCAAGCTCCGTCATCCTGAAATCCCCGGCGATGGTGCTAAAGTCTCGATTCTCTTGCCGTTAAAGCATAACGACGGCCGCTTCGTGAGCGGCGAAGCGTTCGAGCAGACGCGCGAAGACCTGATCGTCCAGTTCGGTGCCGTGAGCTTCCTGCCGCATACCGTCCTCGGCGTTTGGGTGCATGAAGGAGCCCGCTACGAAGACGAACTGCTCAGGCTCGTCGTCGATGTCAACGATACACCCGAGAACCAGCAGTTCTTCGCCAGCTATAAGTCAACTCTGCTCGAGCGTTTCGAACAGATCGAGATCTACATCGCCTCCTATCCAGTGGATATCCTTTAGCATGCGATCCTCCCGGCACCGCGGAGCTGACGAGGGATTGGTAGGGGCTATTCGCCCGGGATGTCGCGGAGGGAGCCATCGAACCCCCGTCAGCTCCGCTCCTGGCCGATCCCAATCCTCCGAGTTGAGCAAGGTCGAGCCATAGGCGAGCCAAAGGGGTCCGACCCTGTCAACTTGGGCTCGTCGCCCGGCCCTCGGATCGATCGGGGCGTGCCTCACCGCGCCGGTCGGCCGGCCCGACCCGACCGGCCCCTCGGCCCAGACCGCCGGCGGGCCGGGCCGGCCGGGCGACCAACGCCGACCGGCGCCGGGCCGTGAAATCTCGCGTAGAGTCGAGGTGTGGCGCGGTGGCTGAGATGACCTCGCTCCGTTTCCACACCCCGCTCATTCGAACCGGACGGGCGGATTTCCCGCATCCGGCTCTCGGACAAGGTCGATTGGATCAGGATTCCCACACCGCCGTGCACGTCGGCTGGCGCACGCCGGTGTGGCATCGCTTCCGAGACGTCCGAACCCATGACTCGGGAGGTGTCAGGCTTTCGCCACTCTCCGGGCTGTCGGTCTCTTCCGACGATGGGCCTTGAACTGGAGCCCCTTCCCTCCACCGGCATTACCCGGCTTCGACGGTACTACGAGCTCCTCCGCCACCCCCGCGCGACCCGGCCTGTCCCTCGCGGGCGTCCGGTTGAGTTCACGCGACTCGCCGCAGGGGGCTTCCCGTGTTGCATAGGATCTCCGTATGCGGGCATGCCGTCTCCTGTACCCCGGTGGACTCGCTGGGTCCGATCGCTCATGGGCCGGCGTATTCCAGCCGGTCTCCTGGTCGCCAGCGACGACGGCCTTCCCCAGGACACAGATGGGTCGGCGTCCACGATCAACCTTTCGGGGCCTCGTCGGATGTTCACTTGCGTTACGGCCTGCCTGCTCGCGGGACCGCCGATGCGGTCCTTTACGTCGAAGGCTTCGACGGCTTCGTTACCTCCACCGCCGCTCCGACTGCTACCGGCTGGAGCGAACCAGTTGCCGGGTGGGAGTTACACCCACTGAAGACCTATACCTTTTCACGGGCGCTGCGTCCCAGTTTCGGCCCCCTCGCAGCGTCCCAGTTTCGGCCCCCGCTTGAGGAGGCTCATACGGCCGGTTACGATCAGAGGAAACGCACTGGCGACCAACCGCTACAGGAGGTTTTCCCGTGCCCGACCTGGTGCTGGAGAACGTGCCGCAGGAGCTGTACGACGACCTACGGCAGGCTGCGGATGCTCATCGACGATCGGTGGCCGAGGAGGCCTGGATCGACTGAACCTCAAGTCCTCGCGCCTTCATCTGCCGGATGAGCCGGCGTTGACGGAAGAGATCTCTGCCCCTGGCACCATCCCACTGCCCGGGGAGGGGAGGCCGATCAAGGCACGGCGGGGAGGACCGCACCTTCCCGATCCCCCCTGGATCACGACAGGGGACCGATGAGCGATGTACGAACAACCGCTCGAGACCGACCTCTCCCAGGGCGACATTCTCGACGATTGTCCCATCCTGGTCTGGAAACCCGCGCCGCCGCCTCTGGACTTGGATGTCCCTCCGGAGATTCGGATCATCCGTGTCGTCGTCCTGACCCAGGCGTGCGACCTCGCCCAGGATAAGACGACGCGCGTGGTCGTCGCCCCGGTCCACGACGCTGCGGAGCTGGTCGCCAGGAACATCCTCAAGGCCGTGGCCATCCGGGACCAAGTCCGCCGTGGTCAGGTCTTCGGCTGGTATTTTCTTCCGGCCGCGTCCGCGCCCGTCGCCGTGGCGGAATCGATCGTGGATCTTCGCGAACTGCACACGATCGAACGGCGCACACTGGAGTATCTGGTCGGCGCCGGAAAGCGCATTGGCCGCATTCGAACTCCCTCGCGCGAGCACCTGGCGCAGCATTTCGGCACGACCTACATGCGCATTGCCTTGCCCGAACCCTACGCCACGCAGCCGTGACCGCCGCCGGGAGAAGATGGGGCGGGGCGACACCGACTCCGGGCCCGAAAACCGAACTGACACCGCCCCCGGCTGCTATCGGGCCGGCGGAAGCGTATCCTCACCCGGACCGCCTTTGACCTCGACCGCTTCGGTGTGGCTCCCCTTTCGGCCCGTCGGAGCTCAGCGGTCAGCAGCCCCACGGGCCACTCGGAAGCCGACGTTGCTCCCTGGTGACCCCGGCGCCCAGCCGAAGCGGTGAGCCGACCGGCCCCAGCGCGAGTCTTCGACTATGCTTCCGCCGCGTATGATCCGGAGCGTGGCCACTGGACCGGTCGGGTCGTCCGTGGGTGTAGCTGTTCACACCCCGAACAATTTGTACAGTCGGTTCGTATTACTACATATGAGTCAACAGCTTCCAATCCTTGAGCCACTCTGGAGCCGCGTGCCCGCGGACCTTCAGGTCACCCTCTTGGACGGCTGGAAGTCCCTGCACGATCGGATCGCCGAATTGGAAGCCACCGTCCGCGACCTCCAGGCCCGGCTCCAACTCAACTCCACCAACTCCTCCAAGCCGCCCTCCTCCGACCCGATCGGCCTGAAGCGCAAGCCGCCCACACCGCCGTCGCGGCGGAGGCGCGGCGGTCAACCCGGCCATCGCAAGGCGTTCCGCGCCCTGGTCCCTCCCGAGAAGCTCCGCTCGTCCACCGACTGCAAGCCCGATGCGTGCCGGCGGTGTGGCCATGCGCTGTCGGGGAGGACCCCGACCCCCTGATCCATCAGGTCGCCGAGTTGCCCCGGATCGAGCCGATCGTCGACGAATACCGCCTGCATCGCCTGGCCTGCCCCGACTGCGGGCAGACCACCTGCGGTCCGTTGCCCGAGGGCGTCCCCACGGTCCGCTTCGGCCCTTACTTGCAGGCCACACTGGCCACTTTGGCCGGCGCCTACCGGTTGAGCAAGCGGCCGATCCAGCAACTGGCCGGCGACCTCTTCGGGCTGTCGATCTCCACCGGGATGATCAGCAAGCTGGAGCGGCTGTCGGCCGAGGCGTCCAGGCCCCATACAACGAACTGGCCACGGCGGTCCACACGGCGGGGGTGATCGGTGCCGACGAGACCGGCTGGCGAGAGGACCGGCACAAGGCCTGGCTGTGGGCGGCGGTGACGGCCCTGTTTACGGTCTTCACGATCGCCCGCAACCGCAACGCCCGGGTCGCCCGGGCCGTCCTGGGGACTCAAGACGGCCCGATCGCGGTGACCGACCGCTGGAGCGCCTACGACTGGATCGCAGGGGCCAGCCGGCAGGTCTGCTGGAGTCATCTCCGCCGCGATTTCCAGGCGATGATCGACCGCGGCGGCGCCGCCGCGCCGATCGGGAAGAAGCTGTTGCGCCTCTCGGATCGGCTGTTCCGCTGGTGGCATCGCCTCGAGGCCAAGCGAGTGGACTGGGGGCGATTCCGCACGGCGATGGCCCGGTTGAGGCGCGAGTTCAAGACGGCCCTGGAGGACGGGGTGCGCTGCGACTGCGCGCGGACCCGAGGGACCTGCGCCGAGCTCCTGCGGGTCGAGGAGAGCCTGTGGACCTTCGCGCGGGTCGCGGGTGTGCCGCCGACCAACAACGCCGCCGAGCGCGCCGAGCGGCACGCGGTGATCTGGCGTCGGATCAGCGGGGGAACGGATAGCGCGGCGGGGAGCCGGTTCGTGGAGCGGATGCTGACGGTGGTAGCCACCTGCCGCCAGCAGGGGCGGAATGTGCTGGACTACCTGACATCCTGTTTCGAGGCGGCTCGCGGTGGCCAAGCGATCCCCTCCCTCGTGCCAGCGAATCCACCAAAGGTCGAGGTTGCCTGATACCGGTTATCCCACTCTGTGAACGGTTACCCGTGGGTGACTGGGCGTAGTATTCGTTGAGGTGCGAATCCCAGCACCACTCCCAAACATTCCCGTGCACGTCATACAGGCCGAACGGATTCGGCCGTTTCTGGCCCACCCGATGCGTGCGCTGCTCGGAGTTCTCGGCGAACCAGCCGTACTCTTGCGACTGCGTTCGCTTGTTCCCGAAGGAGAATACCGTCGAGGTACCCGCCCGGCAGGCGTGTTCCCACTCCGCCTCCGTCGGCAGACGATAGCCCTGCCCGTTCCAGTCCGGAACCCGGACATCGGCCCCATCGACCTTGTAGAACGGCTTCTTCCTCTCCTTCTCGCTGAGCTTATTGCAGAAGCCGATTGCGTCGAACCAGGAGACGTTCTCCACCGGAAAATCAGGGGTCAACTGCCCCCCGACCCGGTCCGCGCCTCCA
The DNA here is from genome assembly GCA_963815795.1 of uncultured Planctomycetota bacterium. Lineage (GTDB taxonomy): Bacteria > Planctomycetota > Planctomycetia > Isosphaerales > Isosphaeraceae > JAKAUH01. Next base: position 3,105,151 of record CAWFIC010000019.1, read on the forward strand.
CCAGTTGCGGAGAAGTGGCCGGGGTTCCTGCCCGTCACCGCTTTGTACTGCGCCTGGGTCACTTCGTAAATGCCGAGGTAGAACGGCCTGGTGATCCGTACCCGGTGCTCGGGTCTTTCGTCAGGATTCGCCTCAATCGCGTCATCGGACGAGCCCATCAAGAACTTACCGTCCGGGATCAACATGAGCTTCATCCCGATCGAGTTTTCGACCGATTGAAGGCCCTTCTCCGGAGCTTCCTGGGTCAGTTTGCTCGACTCGCTCCGCGTTGAAGGCCGCAAACCTGGCGGGCCGTCGTCCTTCGAAACGTTCCTGTATCTGTTCGAGGGGACGCTCAAAGCGCACCGTGAACTTCTCCTTGCCGGCCGCCTGAACGGTCACCTCGTCGCCGGCTGTCTCAATCCCGTCCTTCTTGACGATGATCTTGTGCGTGCCCGGAGCAACCGTGATCACCGCCGGCTTGCCTCCGCCCGGCCAGGTGACGGTGACCTCCCCACCGTCAACGAAGACCTTGGCATCACTGGGCAGGTTCGCCAACTCGATCGTCCCGTTTGAAGTCCTGATCCAGAGAACAACTCCGCAAGCGACCAGGAGCCCGAGGAGCAAGACCCCGACTGCGACCGCGGGCCATAGCCACGGAGGCTGCCGCCTCGGTGCGGCGGCACGCGTTTCGACCCGGGAGTGCTGCGTCTCCCCCAGATCAATCAGGCTCCTCCACTCCGTCTCGGGCGCGGTCGGCTCCGCCCCTTGCTTCGGTCGCACGACCGGCCCTTCGTCGTTCGTGGCTGGTTGAGTCGGCGGAGAGACGACTCCTTGCACGGTCCGACCGGAGCCCGTCTCAGCGACCTGGGAGAATTCCGCTCCCGGACTCTTGAACGGCGCAACCCCCTTCTTGAAGAACGGGATCAACGCCTGGGCCACCCCCTTCGGCTCCTGGAAACGCCGTTCCGGCTCCTTGGCCATCATCTTGGCCACCAGGGCCGCAAGCTCCACGGGTACGTCCGGCCTTGCCAGGTTGAGCGGTTTGGCGTCCACCGAATGGTGCGCCTGGAGGATGTCGTAGAGGCTCGCTCCCTGGAACGGCGGCCCGCCGGTCAGCAGGTAATAGAACGTGCAGCCCAGGCTGTAAATATCGGCGCGGATGTCGGCCCCCCGCGCGTTCCGGATTTGCTCGGGTGCGATGAAGTCGGGCGTGCCGAGGAGCTGCCCCTCGTGCGTCAGCGTCCCGTCCGTGGGCCCCTCGCTCCTCACCTTGGCCAGGCCGAAGTCGAGCACCTTGATCACGGCCCGGTTCCCCTGCCGCGTGAGCATCAGGTTGCTCGGCTTGATATCGCGATGGACCATGCCGCGTTCGTGCGCGTGCTGGAGCCCCAGCGCCGCCTGATGCGCGTAGTTGCAGGCATGCGGCACCGGCAACGGCCCGCGGGAGTCGACCAGCCGGGCCAGGTCGAGCCCCTCCACATACTGCATCGCCAGGACGACGCTCTCACCGAGGCGGAGGGCTGAGTAGGCTGTGACGACGTTGGTGTGCTCGAGCTGGGCGGCACTGCGGATCTCGGCGAGGAAGCGATCCAGGACGCCGGGCCGGTTCACGAGGTGGCCGCTCACGACCTTGAGCACCTCCGGCCGCCCCATCAGCTTGTTCTGCGCCAGGTAGACGACGCCCATGCCGCCACGGCCCAGCTCGCGGAGGATCCTGTAGTCGGGGTGGTTCGCCAGCTCCGTGGGGATCTCAGCGCCCGGGGGTAAGGTCTTCGCCTCGGTGCTGGGTAGCGACGGCCGGGTGGCTGCGCGGGGCTGATCGCGGTCCATTCCGGAACCGCGCGGTTCCGGATCCCGGCGCGAGCGTGCCTTGCGGAGGGCTTCGAGGAAGCCATCCGAGGAGATACCGGCGACCTTCTGCAGGCACTCGTCGCATTCATCGAGGTGCGTACTGACCGCCTCGGCGGCGTCGGCGTCGAGCTGCCCGTTGCCAAATGCCCGCAGGGTCTGGTCCGATGGATGGATGGAGGCGGGGGCCTGCATCAGATGGTCTCCGGAGTCGAAGTCCAGCCACGGTCGTGTGTAGGATCGTCGAGCCGCGGGATAGGAATGCCGGACAGCGGCGGCCGGCCCGGTCGAGAGCGTCCGCCCCGGGAAGGCCTCCCAGAAGAGAAAGGCCGCGACGAGGCGGAATATGCCTCGAAAATGGAAAATCAATCCAGGAGACCGGCGGCCTCTTCACGTAACCGATTGAGGACGCGGGATTTGGCCTTGACGACGGCGTTGACGGTGAGGCCCAGTTCACGGGCCACATCGGCCGCCGGACGGCCTTCGACGGCGAACTGCTGGAACGCGTCCCAGGTCGCCTGGTTGAAGTCCGATCGGACGGTCAACAGCAAGGCGTCGCAGACATGCTTGTCGTGGTCCTGGTCGAACTGCCGGGCGAGCAGGCTGTTCGAGTCGGCCATCTGATCAAGGAAGCCATCGGTCTGGTCGGCCGCACCGCCGGTCTGCCGGTGCCGCTGCCTCCGGTACACCCGGACACGATTGGCGGTGAGCTGGCGCAACCAGGCGCGAAATGAGCCTTCCCGTCGCCGATCGAATCGGGGGACCTCGCGAACCAGGACCAGGAGGACCTCCTGCCAAACGTCATCGACGTCGTGACCCAGGCCCGGGATCCGCCCGATCCAGCGACGGATCAGGGCGCATACAAGGCTTCGAACCGGTTCCAGTCCGAGTCGTCGGACCGGGCCACCTTGAGGCGATCCAGGAGGCAGACGGAGGTCGGTATCACCGTCGGATACCTGAAGGACACACGATCCGAACCCGGTATGCCCCTCCGCTGAGAGGCGACTGGAGAAGGCCTCCGGCGCTGAGCAGGCAAGGACCTCCCTTTCGAGCCCGATAGCGTCCAACGGGATTTCCGTACCAGCGGACGCCTGGCCTGTCTCGTGGCCGAGGCCCCCAGCTTCTCCGACTCGATTCTCCTGGCCGACCCTTGGCCAGGCCGCCGCCTCCGGTTGGCGGTGATCCCGATCGACCTGACCCTGGTCGGAAGTGGACGACTCTGTAGTGTATGACGGGCGGAGGCTCAGAGCAATCCCCCGTATGCTTGTCGATGCCGCCCGCGCCACCATGAGCGCGGCACCCGCCCCGCCCGAACGGCGAAATCTCCAGTTCCCAGGGGACCTTTGCCGCGTTCCGCGGGCCAGCCCAGGAAGTCAGACTACCGGTGCTCGCGCGGTAGCCGAAACGACTGAGAGGATGCGCCAAAAAGTCACGCTGCGCGCTTCGGTGTGATCGACCGACGCATCCCGGAGGTAACTCGTCCCGGGACGATGGATGTTGATGGGCCGACGGGGCAGGGACGCCACTCGCACCAGAGGCATCGATTCCTCACCGAAAAGGCCCGTTGGCGCGTTTCGAAATCGGAGAATCCAGGCCGGATAACGGCGGCCGGGGAGACCTTATCCACCGGCGGGCCACCGCGGCGTGCGTTCTGCCGGGCGGGCCTTCGCAACCGCCGACATGGTCCCGCTCAGGTCGTGTAATCGGCGTTGAGGCGGACATATTCGGCCGTCAGGTCGCAGGTCCAGAAGCGGGCCGCGAACTCGCCCGAGTTAAGGGTGAGACGCAGGTCCACCTCGCGCCGGTTCCGGAGCCCGTCCGAGAGTTTCTGTTCGTCGAAATCGACCGGCGCTCCCCGCCGATAGACGGGCACTTGGTTGATCCAGAGCGACAGGTCTTCCTCCTCGAAGGGTACCCCCGCATAGCCCGCGGCGGAGACGATCCGGCCCCAGTTCGGGTCGGCGCCGTGGATCGCCGTCTTGACGAGCGGGCTCTCGGCCACGCACCGTGCGATGGCACGGGCATCGTCCGTCGTGCGGCATCCTTCCACGTCGATGGTGATGAAATGCGTGGCACCCTCGCCGTCGTCGGCGATCTGGCGCGCCAGCGACTCACACGCCGCGCGGAGCATCCCGACGAACGTCGCCACGTCCTCGCCGCGAAGGCTCTCTTCCTCGGCTGCGGTGCTGGAGATCAGCAGGACCGTGTCGTTGGTGCTGGCATGCCCCTCGACCGACAAGCAGTTGAACGAGGAATCCACGGCGTCCGCCAGGATCGCGCGAAGTTCATACGCCAGGATCGGCGCGTCGGTCAACAGGAACGCCAGCATGGTGGCCATCCGAGGGCCGATCATCGCCGCGCCCTTGGCCAGCCCGAGGAGCGTGACGTCGCTCCCCGCGATGGTCCGGCGCTCGGAAACGATCTTGGGCCGCGTGTCGGTCGTGATGATGGCTCGGGCCGCCGCCAGGAATCCCGACGGTTCGCGGGAGAGCCCCGCGACGGCCTGCTCCAGACCCGCCTCGATCCGCTCCATCGGGAGCTGATGGCCAATCACCCCCGTCGATGCGATCAGCACCTGCTCCGCACGGCAGCCAAACAGCCTGGCCGCCCGCTCGGCGGTCTGCCTGGCATTGGCCAGTCCCTGATCGCCGGTCGCCGCATTCGCGTTGCCCGAGTTGACCACCACTCCGCGGATGTCCTCCCGGGGCAGAAGCTCCCGACACCACTTCACCGGCGCGGCACAGATCCGGTTCGTGGTGAACGCCCCGCCCGCGGCCGAGGGTCCGTCAGCCAAGATGACCGCGAGGTCATCCCCACCCGACGGCTTGATGCCGGCCTTGACACCCGCCGCACGGAACCCCCGCGGAATCAACAGTGGCACGCTATCACTCATGAGTGGTCGCCTGATATGGGTCGATCTGGCGGGCAAAAACTGGCCGTGGAGCGCCGTGGGGCGCCGATTCTTGCCTGAATCAACGGGCTGTGTAGCCCCCATCGATGAACAGGGTCGCTCCGGTCATGAAACTCGACGCTTCGGAGGCCAGGAAGACCGCCGCCGGCCCGAGCTCGAGCGGGTCGCCCCAGCGCGCCAGCGGGACATTGGCCTCCATCTGGGCGCGGGCGGCGGGGTCGTTCAAGAGTGGCGTGTTGATCTCGGTGGCGAACGGACCGGGACAGATGGCGTTGACGTTGATGCCATCCCGCGCCCACTCCAGGGCCAATGTCTTGGTGAGCAGAGTCAGACCGCCCTTGCTCGAGGCATACGGGCTCCGGCCCGGGAGCGAGATCTCGCAGAGCATGCTCGAGACGTTGATCACTCGGCCCCATTTCTGGGATTTCATCGGGCGCGCGACGGCGCGACAACAGAGCCAGGGGCCCTTGAGATTGGTGTCGATGACGGCGTCCCATGCCGCCTCATCGAGCTCTTCGATCGGCCCGCGGATATTGATGCCGGCGTTGTTCACGAGGATATCGATCCGCCCCAGCGAGTCCAGCACTCGCCCCACCATGGCATCCACCTGCGCCGAGACCGACACGTCCGCCGCGAGCCCCAGCGTCTTGCACGCCGCGTCCTGAGCGATCTCGCCGGCGACTCGGCTCGCGGCCTCGCCGTCGCGGGCCGCGACCGCCACATCAGCGCCCGCCTCGGCCAGGGCCTCGGCGATCGCCCGGCCCAGACCTTTCGTCCCCCCGGTGACGAGCGCGACGCGACCGTCGAGCCGGAAACGGTCCATCACTCCGCCCATCGGCTTGCCCTTTCGTTCGATGCTCCGCGCGATGCCCTCACGACAAGGTATCCCGGATCCCACCGGCCGGGAAGATCCTTGCCGGTCTTCCACAGCCGACCGGTCGGGAGCCGCCGGTCGGGCAAGCTCTGATGAAGACGCGCAGCATAGCAATCCGGTTCACCAACGCGGATATCGCGGTGGTGCAGGCGTTCTGCGAACTCTACGTAACATCTGGGCAAACGTTACGTTTTGGGAAGATCAGGCCACTGGGAAATTTAGAGAAAGTTCCTGAAGCCTCTGAGCGGGACCGGACGAAGGTAATCAGTGAGTTGGCGGTCCCGGAGCGGGGGCGGAGCCCTTGGGGTTCGGGAACCGATGAGCGCCGAAGTAGGTCGGGGAAGTTTAGTGGAGCGTCCGATGTTGAGAAAACTGCTGTCGGTCGCGCTGACCCTGGGGATGGGGTTGGCCGCGGTCGCGCACCCGGCGCAGGGAGCGAGCTACGCGGGTGGAGCATCGCATCGAAATTGCCCCGTGCCCCAGGATTGTTGCGGGCACACCGAATATCAACTCCAGCGTCAGACGGTCCTCCAGAACGTTCAGGAGACCGTCTACGAGACGCAATATGTCCCGTGCGTGCGCACCGTCTGCGAGACGGTCATGCAGCCGCGGACGATCAACACGGTCCGGAACGTCGTGGAGGAGTCGGTCCGCGAGGAGGCCTACACGGTCCAGCGGCCGGTCTACCGCACGATCCAGCGTGAGGTCCAGTACTCGGTCCAGCAGCCTGTCGTGCGGACCGTCTGGAAGGACGTGACCTACACGGTCTGTCGTCCCGTGCGCGAGACCCACCTCGAGACCCGGACCTACACGGTCTCCCGGCCCGTCCGGGAGACCACGCTCAAGACGTGCACGTATAACATCTGCCGTCCGGTCCGAGAGGTGAGCTACAAGGACGTCTGCTACACGGTCTGCCGCCCGGTGCAGCAGACGGTGATGAAGACGGTCAGCTACACGGTCTGCCGCCCGGTGCAGCAGACCTGCTACAAGACGTGCGTGTACACCGTCTGCCGGCCGGTGCCCTGCGTGAAGACGCGGTGCGTGCCGTACACGGTCCAGGTCCCCGTCCAGCAAACGGTGATGCAGTGTCAGCCCGCCACCGAGATGGTGCCGGTTCGACAGTGCGCCTACAAGCAGGTCCCGTACACGGTCTGCCGGCAGGTCAAGGAGACGGTGCTCAAGGAGTGCCGGTACACGGTCCAGGTGCCCGTCCAGCGCACGGAGATGCGGACTTGCACCTACAACGTCTGCCGCCCGGTGCGCGAGACGGTCATGAAGGAGTGCCGGTACACGGTCTGCCGGCCCGTCCAGACGACCAGTTTCAAGACGGTGAGCCGCACCTGCTACCAGACGGTGAACGAGACGGGCTTCCGCGAGGAGTGCGAGACGATCTGCGTGCCCAGGACCGAGATGAAGCAGGTTTGCCGCACGGTCAACGAGGTCTCGGTCGAGCGGTACTACGTCCCCGGCAAGACGGTCTGCATCAACGGCTGCCTGTACCAGTGCCCCGGCACCTGGTGCGAGCGGCAGGTGTGCTGCCCCAGGAACGTGGTCGAGAACGTGGCGTGCACGGTCTACGAGTCTCAGGTCATCCGGAAGCAGGTCCCGGTGACCGTCTGCAAGCAGGTGCCTTACACGGTCTGCGAGCAGGTCCCGGTGACGACGTGCCAGATGGTCGCGCAGGAATGCGTCCAGCAGGTCCCGGTGACCGTTTGCCGGATGGTGAACGAGACCTGCGTCAAGCAGGTGCCGGTCACCGTCTGCGAATACGTGGCGCAGGAGTGCGTCAAGCAGATGCCCACCACCGTCTGCCGGACGGTCCAGGAGACCTGCATGAAGACGGTGCCCTACACGGTCTGCACGATGCAGGCGCGCACCGTCATGCGTCGCGTGCCGGTGACGGTCACCAACATGTGCTCGAAGACCTGCTACCGGCAGGAGCAGTACACGGTCACCCAGTACGTGAGCGAGAAGCGCACGCAGCAGGTGCCGTATACCGTGACCCGACAGGTCCGCGAGTGCGCCTACAAGCAGGTGCCTTGCACCGTGACCCGCATGGTCCCCGAGACCTGCGTCAAGCGCGTGCCGGTGACGACCTGCCGCATGGTGACGCAGACCTGCGTCAAGCAGGTGCCGGTGACGACCTGTCGGATGGTCGCCGAACCCTGCGTCAAGCAGGTGCCGGTGACGACCTGCCGGATGGTCGCCGAGCCCTGCGTCAAGCGGGTCTGCGAGAAGATCTGCGAGACGGTGACGGTTCCGTGCGTGAAGATGGTGCCCGTCACCGTCTGCGAGATGCAGACCGTTCAGTGCGTCCGTCAGATCCCGGTCAAGACCTGCCGGCAGGTCTGCGAGACCCAGACGATCTGCGTCCCGGTCACCGTGCCTCGGCAGGTGACCGAGATGAAGCCCGTCTGCGTACCGAAGTCCATCTGCAAGCAGGTGCCGGTCGAGGTCTGCGTCAGGGTGCCCGTGACCACCTTCTGCGAACCGGTGGTCGCCCCGACGCCCCAGGGCGTGATCGCGTCCGGCCAGGCCGCGATCCAGTGATCGCCGACGAGCCGTTTCGCTCACGAGCAAACTGGACGTCCCGCGCTCCCTGACCGGGAAACGCCCCCGAACCGCGAGGTTCGGGGGCGTTCCTTTTCGCCGGCTACCCGCTCGAGGACTCGAGTTCGCCGCGGGCGATCATGCGGTCGATGCCGGCTCGCAGCCCGGCGAACGCCCGGGCGCGGTGGCTGAGCTGATGTTTCACCAGCGCGCTGAGCTCACCGAACGTCCGGTGATACTCGGGGATCGAGAAGAGCGGGTCATAGCCGAAACCGCCGGCTCCCCGGGGTTCGCGAGTCAGTCGTCCGCGACACGAGCCCTCGGCCTCGAGGCGGATCGCGCCGGTCGGGTCGGCCAGCGCCAGCGCGCAGCGGAACGCGGCGCCTCGCCGCTCGTCGTCGAGCCCGGCCACGGCGTCCAGCAGCTTGCGATTATTCGCCTCGTCGTCGCAGGGCTCACCGGCATAACGGGCCGACAGGACGCCCGGTGCGCCGCCGAGCGCGTCCACGGCCAGCCCGGAATCGTCGGCGACGACCCACGCACCGAGTGCCCGCGCGATCTCGGACGCCTTCTTGCGGGCGTTACCGGCGAACGTGTCGGCGTCCTCGACCACGTCCGGCGTGCCGGGAAAGTCTGCGACCGATCGGATCGATAGCCGCGCCAGCCTCGGATTCGGCTCCCACGGCGGGGCGACCAGTGCGGCCATCTCGCGGCACTTCTTCGCGTTGCGCGTCCCGAGGACCAGGAGGATCGTTGATTGCGTCATCGTGTGCCAGGTCCTCCTACCCGCCTGTCGTCGGAAAGGCCCGATCCGGCGCATTGCGACTGCGCCGGACCGGGCCGTGGTCGGAACTCAACGCATCTGGGACTTGATGTCGTCAACATTGGTCAACATGGTCGCCGGCACGATCATCTGATCGAGGACGGGATGGCCCCTCCAATCCTTGGTGGCATTGTACTTGCCGGCGGCCTTCACGAGCTCCTCGTGAACGGCCATGGCGGCCGGATCCTCCGTCGAGTTGAAGGCTCCGACGTACACGCGGCTGGATGTCCGGTCGTGATAGACGTAAACGGGCTGGCCGAGCTGCTTGATCTCTGGCGTCCTGGCCAGTTTATCGGCCAGTCGCTCGGCATCGTCATGCGCGGTCTTCAGTGGACTGGTGCGGGTATCGAAGATCCTCTGGGCCATCATGGTCACCTCGCCGTTGAGGTCGAAGCCGGATCGCCCGGTGAAATACGCGACCTGGAGTGTGTAATGCCCGGGGCAGTTGGCGATGCTCCGCAATCCGGCGTTCATCTGGATCACCAGCCGGTCAGGATTTCGGGGGTAGAGCCATTGCGCCGGCACGTAGGGGTTGGTGGTCCGGATGGCGCGGGCGAGGCCGCCGCCCTCGCGAATCTTCCAAAGGACCGGGATGCCATCGAGGCACTTGGGATGGAGTTTCTTGACCTGATGGAGCAAGTCCTCGCTCCCCTGCAGGGTCTTCTCATTCCCCACGAGCACCGCGGCCTCGTCATGGATGCGGATCTGCTCGGGCTGCTTGATCGCGGACTTCATGGTCACGCTCGGCGCCTGGACCGGCGTGCCGCGAATGTAGCTCTTCATGGGAAACTCTTTGGAGCGGAGGATATATGCCGGCAGGTTGAAGTCCTGGCGAAGTTCCTTGCAGAGGGCCAGGGCCATCTTCTCGGAATCGGGGCCGCGGAAGACCTTGGCCAGCACCATGAACGGCCCGTTCTCCTTCGTGAGGAGGTAGGGTTCGAGGGGATCGTCGGGCAGCACGATCGTCGTGGGTTTGAGCTCCTCATCGCGTGTCGGCCCGGGGAGGTCCGCACCGGAATAGGTGCGCGGGGCGTTGGGCGCGGCCTCGTTGGTGCCGGGGGCCGGCGATGGCGATGGAGCCGCCGGCGTTCGGGCGACCGGTGGCTGGCCGGACGAGGGAGTCTGGGCAACGGCGAAGCCGCCCATCAGGCAGCCGCACAGCGCCATCGCGGCGATTTTCGTGTTCATGATGGGAGATCCCTCTCTTGGCGGATCCGCGCCGCGCTCATCGGAACGACGCGAAACCACGAGTTCGGGACCCGGCATCCTGCGTGGGTCCCCTGCCAGTACGACGTGACGTGAGCTCGCCGTTTCAGACGGGAAATAGGGCACGGACGGCTCATTGCGTAGATAAACGCGCCAGAGATTAGCAGAACAGTGCCGACTCGCCCAGAGCATTCTTCGGCACGATGGCCGAGCCAGTCAGGGTGGGATGTGCGCCCTCGCTAGGCGAGCGGCCAGTCCGCTCCCAGGCAGTCGCGCTGCAGGCGTGTCAGTTGATCGATCCCGCCTTCCGCCAGGTCGAGCAACCGATCGAGCTGTCCCCGGGAGAACGTGCCGCCCTCGCCGGTGCCCTGGACCTCGACGAGGCCACCGCTGCCCAGCCGGACGACGTTGAGATCAACCTCGGCCGTGGAGTCCTCGGAGTAGTCGAGATCGAGGATCGGCTCCCCGGCGACGATGCCGGCGCTCACGGCGGCGATGCTGTCCCGGATGATCGACCGGGCAAGGTCGCCCCGATTTCGCCTCACCGCGTCAGCGACGGCGACGAAGGCCGCCGTGATCGCGGCGGTGCGCGTCCCGCCGTCGGCGTTGAGCACGTCGGTGTCCACGTGGATCGTGAACGGTCCCAGCGCCCTGCGGTCGATCACCGCGCGGAGGCTCCGCCCGATCAGTCGCTGGATCTCGGTCGCTCGCCCGTCTCCGCCGCGCCGTGCCCGCGTGGGAGTGCTCCCCGGCAGCATCGCGTATTCGGCGGTCAGCCAGCCGATGCCCTTGCCCTCCAGGAACGGCGGCACGGATTCGGAGACCTGGGCCGTCGCGAGCACGAGCGTCGCGCCCGATCGGTAGAGAACGCTACCCGGGCTATTCCGGACGTAGTCCCGCTCGATGGTCACGGGGCGCAGTTGATCGGGGTTCCGGCCGTCGTTTCGGATCATGACGCTGGCGACCTCTTGCGACTCGCGGTTTCGGTTCAGGATGGTCTATCGCCGAGCAGCCAGACCAGCAGCGCCATCTGGAAATGCAGCCGGTTGGCGGCCTGGAGCAAGACCTGGCTGTTCGGGCCGTCGAGGACAGCCGAAGTCACCTCGTCCTCTCGATGAGCGGGGAGGCAATGGAGGAAGATGACGTCCTTCCTCGCGAGGGACAGCAAGCTCTCGTTGACCTGATAGCGCGCGAAGGCTTCCCGACGACGGACGGCCTCGTGTTCCTGTCCCATGCTGGCCCAGACGTCCGTGTAGATCACATCGGCGCCCGCGACGGCCGTCCGTGGGTCCCTCTCCAGCCGGAGCGGGATCGCCGGGAATCGGTCGGCGAACCGGCGGCGGAACTCGTCCGGGAATTCGTAGCCGGACGGCGCCGCGAGCACGAATTCGGCCCCGAGGAGCGCCGAAGCCACGGCGAGCGACCGGGCCACGTTATTGCCGTCGCCGACGAAGACCAGCTTCCGGCCGCGCGACGAGCCTGTCAGCTCCTCGATCGTCATGAAGTCGGCCATGGCCTGGCAGGGATGCGACGCGTCCGACAGCGCATTGATGATCGGGATGGCGGCGGCACTTGCCAGCTCCTCGATCGTCGCATGCGAGAACGTCCTCACGGCCAGTCCATCGACATACTGGCCGATGACGCGGGCGAAATCCACGATGCTCTCGCGAGTGCCGAGCCCGACGTCCTCGCCCCGGAGGAAGATGGCATTGCCGCCGAGGCGGGCGATCGCGGCTTCGAAACTGACCCTGGTCCGCAGCGAGGGCTTCTCGAAGATCAGGCCGAGAGTGCGGCCCGACAACAGCGGCGGACGCTCGCCCCTCCGCTCGGCACGCTTGAGCTCGATGGACCGGTCGATCACGGTCCGGGCGTCGTCGGTGGACAGATCCAGGAGATCCACGAAGTGGCGGGGCATGGCGGGATTTCCCGTGGTTCAGGCGGCGGCCTGTCGCAGGACGTCGGCCAGGATAGAGCATCCCTCGTCGATCTGTTCATCCGTGATGGTCAATGCGGGGAGGAGGCGAATGACGTGGCCATGGGTCGCGTTGATCAACAGGCGACGCTCCATGCATCGGCCGACGATCTCCGCGGCGTCGATCGTCAGGTCGAGCCCGATCATGGTGCCCAGGATGCGAACATCACCGACCAGCGAGCCCAGCTCATCGCGGAGTCCCTCGAAATGCGAGCGGAAACGCTCGCCGATGGCGGTGCCCCGCTCGAGGAGTCCATCATGCTCGATGGCCTCGATCGCCGCCAGGGCCGCTCGACAGGCGATCGGATTGCCCCCGAACGTCGAGGCGTGCATCCCCGGCTTGAGCGCCGCGGCGACGACCGGCTGGGCGATCATCACGCCCATGGCCAGGCCGCCCGCCAGCGCCTTGGCGCAGGTCAGGATATCGGGCGTGGCCCCGCGATGCTGGTAGCCGAACCACCTGCCGGTTCGAGCCATGCCGGTCTGCACCTCGTCGAGGATCAACAGCACACCGCGGCGATCGCAGAGCTGGCGGAGGCCGGTGAGGTATTCGGGCCCGGGGATGTTGATGCCGCCTTCTCCCTGGATCGGCTCGACCAGGACCGCCGCGGTCTTGTCATCGAGCACCTCGGCGACGGCCCCGAGGTCGTCGAAGGGGACGTACTCAAAGCCCGGGACCATCGGCTCGAAGCCGGCATGGTACTTCGGCTGGGCGGTCGCGGTGAGCGCCGCATAGGTCCGCCCATGGAAGCCGCCTTCCATCGTGACGATCTTGAACCGGCCGCGAGCGTGCCCGAAGGCCCGTGCCAGCTTGATGGCGGCCTCGTTGGCCTCGGCGCCGCTGTTGCAGAAGAAGCACTGGCCCCCGAACGATCGCTTCGAGAGGGCTTCGGCCAGCTCGCCCTGAGGTTCCATGTACCAGGTGTTGGGCACGTGGATCAAGCGGCCGACCTGGTCCCTCACCGCTTCCACGACCCGGGGCGGGCAATGTCCCAGGAGGTTGCACCCCCAGCCCGGGAAGAAATCGAGGTAGCGATTCCCCTCAGCGTCCCAGATCCACGACCCTTCGCCGCGGACCAGGCAGACGGGGAATCGCTTGTAGTTGGCGATCACGTACCGTTCGAACTGGGCGATCGTCGCCTCGGTCGAGGCATGGGCAACCTGAGTCAATGGAGGCTCCCCGGAAGAAGTCCTATGGATGCGATTCGGTCACGGCGGCGGCGTCCGTCGTCATGAGCCTCGGAACCGTGAGGATCTCGCCCGCACGGACGGCGCGGCGGCCGGACCCGGCCGCGCCCGGTTGAGAATCCTGGCGGGCGATCTCGGTGCCGATCCCGGTGCGAGTGAAGATCTCGAGCAACAAGGCATGGGGCAGCCGGCCGTCGATGATGTGGGTCTTCTTGACCCCATTCTCGAGGCTGTTGAGGCAGGCCTCGACCTTGGGGATCATCCCCCGATCGATCACTCTGCGCTCGATCAGGTCGCGGCAGTCCTCGGGACTCAGACCCGGGATCATGCTCTTGGGTTCGTCCTTGTTCATCAAGATGCCGGGCGTATCGGTCAGGAAGACGAGCTTCTCGGCGCGGATCGCCTGGGCCACGGCGGCGGCGGCGGTATCGGCGTTGACGTTGAGCAACTGGCCCTCGTTGTCCTCGTCCTCGGCGAGCGAGGGCAGGACGGGCACAACCCCGGCCAGGCAGTGATTCTCGATCGGCTGAGCATCGACCTCCGTCACCTCGCCGACCAGTCCCAGGTCGACCGAGCCGCCGTGATCGTCGGGCAAGGCGAGCCGGCGCCCATAGAGGCACTGGAGGGTCGTCTTGTGGTGCAGGCCCGAGGCCCGGCCCCCGAACTTGTTGATGTGCCGGACGATGTCGGCATTGATCTCCTCGGCCAGGACCCGGGCGACGATCTCGAGCGTCGCCTCGTCGGTGTAACGGCGTCCCTGGACGAATCGAGCCTTCAGCCCGGCGCGCTCCATGGCGGCGGTGATCGCCTTGCCGCCGCCGTGGACGACCACCGGTCGCATGCCGACCGTCTGCATGAAGACGACGTCCACCAGCAAGGCGCGGAGCGTCTCCGGGTCCTCCATGACCGAGCCTCCCAGCTTGATCACGGTGAATCCCCCGTGAAACTGCCGGATGAAGCCCAGCGCCTCGATCAGGACATCCGCCTTGCGGATCGCTTCTTCATGCACAGCTTCGACCCTCGATCACGGCCAGGCCGCCGGCCCGAGAAGAAAGCCTCTATCTTCCCTGGACCTCGGCGTCTTGTAAAGGTCCGCGTCGAGCGAGATTCGCGCTCCCCGCGTTGCGTCCTCGTTTCAGTTGCTGAGCGCGAAGAGGATCAGCAGCAGGCCGGTCACCGAGGCCAGGACGTAGAGCCAGAGGATCATCTGGGTCTTGAGCCGTGGATACGGCCATCGACCCATCCGGCCTTCCCGCCAACGGACCAGCAGACGGGGGCAGATATGGCGACGGCCGGCCAGCAGCCAACCGGTCGCGCCGCAGTCCAGGCAGTGAAACTGGGAGAAGAAAAACGCCCCGGGCATCAGCGTGATCCCGAGGAGAAAGAGCGCCAGGATGCGGTGCTCCAGGGAGTATCGGATCAGCACGATCGCCAGCACGCAGCCAGCGACGCCCAGGAGCGGGTTGGCCACCAGCCGGCGATAAGGATCGATCGGCTCGGGGAAAGTCGTGCCGCCTACCGAGGCGACATCGACGTCGTGATCGTCAGTGCGCGACCAATCTTCACGGTCCACGGCTCGACCGACTCCCGGCGCGGGACGCCTCGCGCCGAAAAAACCCCGGGACGTTCTCTTGACCTATTGTAACAGAACCGTTCCGTTGGCGGATCCATCGGCGACGACCAACGCCGCTTGACAGTCCTCTTGCGGTCCCACGACAATCAACCAGGCATTCGCTCGAACACTCTACACATACGGTATGGAGACGATGGCGAAACACGGGAATAGCGGCGTCCGGGAGCGGCTGGAGGAGATCCTCGACCGTCGGATCATGCTCCTTGACGGGTCGATGGGTGCCCTCATCTATTCTTACGACCTGAAGGAGGGCGATTTCCGCGGTCAACGGTTCGCTCGACACCCCGTCAACCTGAAGAACTGCACCGAGGCCCTCGTCCTCTCGCAGCCGAAGATCATCGAGGACATCCATCGCGCGTACCTCGAGGCCGGCGCCGACATCATCGAGACCGACACCTTCAACGGCACCGGGCTCTCGCTCGGTGAGTTCGAGCTCCAGGAGCTCGTCCCCGAGTTGAACGTCGCGGCGGCCGAGCTGGCCCGGCGGCTGGCCGACGAGTTCACTCGTAAGGATCCGAGCAAGCCCCGCTTCGTCGCAGGCAGCATCGGCCCGACCAAGGCGCAGCTCTCGATGGGGATCCACGTCGAGGATCCCGGCCGCCGCGACGTGACCTTCGACCAGATGGTCGCCACGTACAAGGAGCAGGTCCGCGCCCTTATCGAAGGCGGCGTGGACATCCTGCTGCCGGAGACCTCCTTCGACACGCTGGTCATGAAGGCGTGCCTGGCGGCCATCGACGAGGTCTTCGAGGAGACCGGGACTCGGCTGCCGGTGATGATCTCGGGCACGATCTTCGACAACGGCCGCACGCTCTCGGCGCAGCCCATCGAGGCGTTCTACTACTCGATCTCGCATTTCGACGCGCTGAGCGTGGGGATCAACTGTGCCGTGGGCGTCGAGCTGCTGCGCGAACCGATCGAGAGCCTCTCGGCGATCTGCAGGACGAGGATTAGCTGTCACCCGAACGCCGGGATGCCGGACGGGTTCGGCGGCTTCCTGGGCGACAAGGACCGCACGGCCGCGCTGCTCGGCGAGTTCGCCCGCAATGGCTGGCTGAACATCGTCGGCGGCTGCTGCGGCACGCGCCCGGACTGGATCGCGGCGATCGGCCGCGCCATCGAGGGCGTCCCGCCTCGAAGGGTCCCCGACTTGCCGAGGTGGTCCACCTACAGCGGCATGGAGCCGCTGGTGGTCCGGCCCGAGACCAACTTCGTGATGATCGGCGAGCGGACCAACATCACCGGCTCGAAGCGGTTCGCGCGGCTCATCAAGGCCGGCGACTTCGAATCGGCTCTGACCGTCGCCCGCGAGCAGGTCGAGGGCGGCGCCAACATCATCGACGTCAACATGGACGAGGGCCTGATCGACGGCGAGCAGGCCATGACCCGGTTCCTCAACCTGGTCTCGGCCGATCCGTCGATCGCGCGGGTCCCGATCATGATCGACAGCTCCAAGTGGAGCGTGATCGAGGCCGGGCTGAAGTGCGTCCAGGGGAAATCGGTCGTCAACTCGATCAGCCTCAAGGCGGGCGAGGAGGAGTTCCTCCACCAGGCCCGCCTGGTCCGCCGTTACGGCGCCGCCGTGGTGGTCATGGCCTTCGACCAGGAGGGACAGGCCGTCACCAAGGACCGGAAGGTGGCGATCTGCGAGCGGGCGTTCAAGCTGCTGACCGAGGAGGCCGGTTTCGCGCCCGAGGACATCATCTTCGACGTCAACATCCTCACGGTCGGCACCGGCATCGAGGAGCACAACAACTACGCCGTCGAGTTCATCGAGGCCGTGCGCGAGCTCAAGCACCGACTGCCCTATTGCAAGACGTCCGGCGGAGTGAGCAACGTGTCATTCTCCTACCGCGGCAACGACGTGGTCCGCGAGGCGATGAACGCCGCGTTCCTCTATCACGCGATCCGCGCCGGCCTCGACATGGGGATCGTCAACGCCGGCCAGCTCGAGGTCTACGAGGAGATCCCCAAGGACCTTCTGGAGCGCGTCGAGGACGTGCTGCTCAATCGCCGGCCCGACGCCGCCGACCGACTGACCGAGTTCGCCGAGTCGGTGAAATCGGCCAAGAACAAGGACAAGTCCAGGGACCTTGCCTGGCGGTCGGCGCCGGTGGCCGAGCGGCTCAAGCACGCGCTGATCACCGGCACGGTCGATTACATCGACGCCGACACCGAGGAAGCCCGACAGCTTTATGAGCGGCCCCTGCACATCATCGAGGGACCGCTGATGGACGGGATGAACGTCGTGGGCGACCTCTTCGGGTCCGGGAAGATGTTCTTGCCACAGGTCGTCAAGAGCGCGCGGGTCATGAAGAAGTCCGTCGCCTACCTCACGCCCTTCATGGAGGCCGAGAAGGCCGCGGCCGCGCGCGGCCGGGAATGGCGATGTCGAGGATACCGGCCGCAAGGCGCGCGGCCGCGTCCTGATGGCGACCGTGAAGGGGGACGTGCACGACATCGGCAAGAACATCGTGGGCGTCGTCCTCGCCTGCAACGACTATGAGATCCACGACCTGGGCGTGATGGTCGCGTGCGACTCGATCCTCAAGGAGGCCCGCGAGCGCAAGGTGGACCTGATCGGGCTCTCGGGGCTGATCACGCCGTCGCTCGACGAGATGGTCCACGTGGCCCGCGAGATGGAGCGGAACGGCTTCGAGGTACCGCTCCTGATCGGCGGCGCGACGACCAGCTCGAAGCACACGTCCGTGAAGATCGCGCCCCACTATCACGGGCCGGTCGTGCACGTCAAGGACGCGTCGAAGAGCGTCGGGGTCGTTGACCGCCTGACCCGGCCGGAGGCGCGCGAGGAGCTCGACCGGCAGAATCGCGCCTTGCAGGAGCAGGAGCGGGCCGCGTTCAGCCGCAAGCTGCAGCGGAAGCTGGTCTCGTATCCCGAGGCCGTCCGCCGACGGCTGGTGCTCGACTGGTCCGACCCCCCGCCGGCCGTCCCGTCCTTCCTGGGGACCCGGATCCTCCGCTCGATCCCGCTCGAGCAGATCGTGCCGTTCATCGACTGGTCGCCGTTCTTCCAGACGTGGGAGCTCAAGGGGAAGTATCCCCGGATCTTCGAAGACCCAGAGCGCGGGCGCGGGCGCGCGAGCTGTTCGACGACGCCCGCGAGCTGCTGGGCCGGATCGTGGCGGGCCGCCGGCTGACCGCCAACGCCGTCTACGGCTTCTTCCCGGCCAACAGCGATGACGACGACCTCGTCATCTACGAGGACGAGTCGCGGACCGGCGAACGCATGCGGCTGCCGACCCTCCGGCAGCAGTGGGAGCGCGACGGCCAGAAATCGTTCCGCGCCCTGGCCGACTACCTCGCGCCGCGGCGGACCGGGATCCCCGATTACGTCGGCGCCTTCGCCGTCACGGCCGGCATCGGTGTGGATGAGCTGGTCGCCGAATTCGACCGCGATCACGACGATTACAACGCCATCATGTGCAAGGCGCTGGCCGACCGCCTGGCCGAGGGCCTGGCGGAGATGCTGCACAAACGCGCCCGCGAGGAATGGGGCTACGGCCGGGGCGAGAACCTGAGTGCGGAGGACCTGATCGAGGAGAAATATCGCGGCATCCGTCCGGCTTCGGGTTATCCGACATCGCCCGACCACACCGAGAAGCGCGACGTCTGGCGCTTGCTCGACGCCCAGGGCGCCGCGGGGATCACCCTCACCGAATCCTATGCGATGCACCCCGGAGCCTCGGTGAGCGGCCTGTATTTCTCGCATCCTCAGGCACGATACTTCGCCGTCGACATGATCACCCGAGACCAGGTCGAGAGCTACGCGGCGCGTAAGGGGACGACGGTCCGCGAGGTCGAGCGCTGGCTGGCGCCGAACCTCGCCTACGAACCCGAGTGAATTCGACGTGAGTTCGAATACTCGCGACGATCCCGCGAATACCCGTAACGGACGGTTGTCGGAGGATGGGCGCGTCCGCCGGTTCCAGGAGCGGGAGGGGGTCGCCATGCGCTTCGGTACGGGTCCGGTCTTCGCGTACGAGCGCGTCGCCGCCGCACGCCGCTGGCACATCTATGCCGGCCGTTCGTTCCTCGTGGCCGCCCTGCTCGTCGCGATGATGATCATCGCGTGGAATCATGTCGCCACGGGCCCGGGGATCAATGCTCAGCAGTACGCCAAGCTCGGGGAATGGTACTTCTACGCCTTGATCGGCGTGGAGATGGCGATCGTGTTGCTAGCGGCCCCGGCGGCGACGGCCGGCGCGATCTGCCTCGACCGCGCCCGGGGGAACCTGGCGCACATGCTGGTTACCGACCTCTCGGACGCCGAGATCGTCTTGGGCAAGCTCGCCGCCCGGCTCATGCCGGTGATGGGGCTGGTGGCGTGCTCGTGGCCGGTGATGGCGATCAGCGCGCTTCTGGGCGGGATCGATCCGACATCACTCACGCTGGCCTTCGCCGTGATCGTGGCGTCCGCCCTCTTCGCCTGCACGATGGCGATGGCATTCTCGGTCTGGGCGCGGAAGACCCATGAAGTCCTCATGGCGACTTACACGGTCCTGGGCTTCATCCTGCTGAGCTATCTCCTGTGGCAGGGCATGGCCCGATCCCGGGCGATTCCGTCTCCTCCGAACTGGCTGCTCTACGTCAACCCGGTGTACATGGCCTTCGTCTCCTACTGGCATCCGGCTCGGACGACCTGGGTCGAGTACGCCTGTTTCTTCGGGGGCTGCGCCGGGCTTTCGGTCGCCCTGGCCCTCCTGGCGGTGTGGCGGATGCGGCCGAGCAGCGTGCGCGAGATGGGCCGGGGAGCCGCGGCGCCGCGGATGGGGTGGCTCGGGCGCCTCGTCCGGTCGGTCCCGTCCCCTCCGCTCGACCGCAACCCGGTGCTGTGGCGCGAGTGGCATCGCTCGCGTCCCTCGCCCTGGATGTTGCTGCTCGTCGCCGTCGTGATCGGCTCGACGACGGCCGGCTGCATCATCGGCACGGCGGAGATGTTCATCCACGGCGTCACGCACGGTCCGGGTAACTTCGCCGAGGACGCCGGGGTCTACGGCTACATGCTCCAGGTGATCTTCGGCCTGCTGATGTTCGCGGCCGTTTCGCCGACGGCGCTGGCCGAGGAGCGCCAGCGCGGCAGCCTGGACGTGCTGATGACCACTCCGCTCTCCACGTCCACGATCGTCCTGGGGAAGTGGTGGGGGACCTTTCGCTTCATCCCGCTGCTGGCCTTCGGGCCCGGTATCATGGCGTTCGCCATGGCCTATGGGCCATCGAATGGGCTCGGGAACGCCTTCATGGCGCATCGCCATACTGAGCCCGAGGCGTCGCACGGGGTCCTGCTGATGGTGTTCACCATCCTGTCCCACGGCGCCTTCTTGACGAGCCTCGGCCTGGCGATGGCCACCTGGATTCCCCGGCTGTCGCGCGATGGCGATCAGCGTGACGGCGTACGTCCTCATCGCCATAGCCTGGCCGATCCTGTATTTCGTGGCGATCGGCGGCGGACCGATGAATCGGAATGCGTTCTTCCCCTGCTTCAGCCCGATCTACGTCGCCGGTACGCTCGCCGACTTCCTCGCCATGGGAGCGTCCTTCGACGGGTTCCTCTGGGGAGCGACGATCTGCGACGTGATCGTGTCGATCGCGGCATTGGCCCTGCTGGCCGCGACCATCAGGACGTTCGAGCGCTGCCTCGGGCGGATGCCCGAATACGCCTCGCCCGGCGAAGCCAGACCGTCGATGAAGGAGCCCGTCGATGAAGCCGAGTTGATCGGCGAATGGGAGGCCGCTTGACGCGGGATGGAAGGCAAGCGGTCCGGTGGGCCTCCGTGCCCACCGTACGCCGGCCTCTTACTCTTCCTCAATTCCCGCACGCGACTTCTTGTACCGATCGACGATCTGCTGCTGGATATTCGGCGGCACGGGCTCATGCGACTTGAAGTCCATGGTGAAGGAGCCCTGGCCACCGGTCATGCTCTTGAGCTGGGAGGCATAAGTCAAGACCTCTGCCAGCGGGATCTCGGCGCGGATGACCTGCACGTTGCCCGGCAGCGAGTCCATGCCGGTGATATGCCCGCGCCGGGTCGAGAGGTCGGCTGAGATGTCGCCGAACTTCTCGCCCGGTACGGTGATCTCGATGTTGACGATCGGCTCGAGCAGGGCGGGCCGGGCGGCCTCGAACGCCTTGCGGAAGGCGGTGGCCGAGGCCGTCTTGAACGCTTGCTCCGAGCTATCGACCGGGTGGTCCTTGCCGAAGAAGACCTCGACTTCCACGTCCACGACCGTGTTGCCAGAGACGACGCCCTTCTCCATCTGCTCGCGGACGCCCTTTTCGACGGCCGGGATGAACTGGTTGGGGATCGTGCCGCCCTTGACCGCGTCGACGAAGTTGAAGCCCTCGCCGCGCGTTCGCGGCCGGACGCGCAGGTGCACCTCGCCGAACTGCCCCCGACCGCCGGTCTGCTTCTTGTGCCGGTGCATGGCCTCGGCATCGCCGAGGATGGTCTCGAGGTAGGGGACCTGCGGCACGTGGGTGTTCATCTCGAGCTTGTAGCGGTTCTTGAGCCGCTGCTGGACGATATCCAGGTGCAGGTCGCTCATCCCCGAGATCACCAGCTCGTGCGTCTGGGCGTCGCGGCGGATCGAGAGCGTCGGGTCCTCGTCGGCGATCTTGGAGAGGCCCACCGAGATCTTCGCCTCGTCGTCGCGCGCCTTGGGCTGCACGGCGCGGGGGACCATCGGCACGGGGAACTTGATCGGCCGGACGCGGAGCTGCGACACCGAAGTGTTGCCGCCTACGTTGCTCACCGTGTCGGAGACGTGCAGGTCGTCGAACTTGGCGATGGCTACGATATCGCCGGCGATGGCCTCGTGGACCTCCTCCTGCTGCTTTCCCTGGAGGATGTAGATGTGCCCGGCCTTGGTGGTCTTGCCGCTCCGGAGGTTCACCAGGGTCGTGTCCGTCGCCATGCGTCCGCTCAGGATGCGCAGGTAGCTCAGTTTGCCCATGAACTGGTCGTTGATCGTCTTGAAGACCTGGGCGACGAGCGTGCCGTCCTCGGCGGGCTGGATCTCCTCCTCGGGGCCGTCTCCTTCGGCGGAGCGGGTGCCGAACCGGTGGATGTCGTCCGGGGAGAGCCCGCAGGTGGCGACCAGGTCGAGCAGTTCGCGGAGGCCCAGGTCCTTCCGGGTGCAGACGCAGAGCACCGGGACCAGCTTGCCCTGGGCGATGGCGTCGTGCGCGGCCTTGCGCAGCACGTCGGGCTCGATCGACTCGCCCTCGAGGTAGCGCATCATCAGCTCCTCGTCGAGCTCGACGATCTGCTCGACGACCATCCGATACGCCTCGGTCGGCGCCAGGGGGCACTCGGCGGGATCCTGCTCGTGGGACTGGATCACGTCGACGACGCCCGAGAAGCTCGGGCCCTGGCCGACGGGGACGTTGAAGGGGACGCATTGTGTGCCGAACGACTCGCGAATCGCCGCGAGGTCCGCGCGGAAGTCCACGTTCTCGGCGTCCATCTTGGTGACGACGACGAATCGCCCCAGTCCCAATCGACCCGCCTCGAGGAAGAGGCGGCGCGTATTGACCTCGATCCCCGACGGGCCGGAGACCGCCACCACGACGTTCTCGACGGCCGCCAGAGCGCTGAGCGCGCTGCCGATGAAATCCGGATAGCCCGGAGTGTCGATGAGGTGGACTTGTTTCCCGCCCCAGGCCAGGTGGCCGAGGTGGCAGTCGATCGTGAAATGGCGGCGCTTCTCCTCCTCGTCGACATCGAGGACGCTGGTGCCGTCGTCCACGGACCCTTTGCGATTGGTGGCGCCGGCGGCGAAGAGCAGGGCGTCGGCAAGGCTGGTCTTGCCCGACGCCCCATGTCCAGCCAGGGCGAGGTTCCGGATGTCGGTGATGTGATACGTCGTGGTCATGACGTCGTCTCCCGAAGGGTAGCAGGCAGTGGAGCGGTCAATGAATGGGTGGCGTACCTGGTTCGGCCTCGCGCCTGTGGGCCTCGAGCCCCCCTGACGTCCCCCGGGGCCTCGACCCCCCTGACGTCGCCGCGGGGCCTCGACCCCCCCTGACCCCCCCTTCTTAAGGGGGGGATAGGAGGAGGGCGACCCTGTCTTAATCCCAATACCGTTGAAATGGGCGCAAGTCACAGCCTCCTGTTAACTTGGGGTTGCTCAGGACCCAAGCCACAAGGAGGCCGCGACTCGCATGCCACGAGGACATTGCACCCTGTTGCCCGATGACACGGGCCGGATCCTGGATCGCCTGGCGGGACTCGAACAGGTTATCCCGCCCGAGGCGGTCCGCCAAGCCCTCCAGGACACCGGACGTATCAATCCCCGGAGCTGCAAGCTGACCCACCAGGTCGTCTGCTGGGTCGTCCTGGCCATGGGGCTGTTGACCGACTTGCCGATCCGCCAGGTCTTCAAGCATGCCCGCCGCCTCCGCGTCGGCGAGGAGACCCCGGATCGCTCCAGCCTCTGCGTAGCCCGGCGCCGCCTGGGCATCGCCCCGATGCGGCACCTCTTCGAGCACGTCGTCCGCCCGCTGGCCCGGCCCGAGACGCCCGGCGCCTTCTATCGTGGCCTCCGCCTGATGGGGATCGACGGCACGGTCCTCGACGTCCCCGACTCGGACGCCAACGCCGCCGCCTTCGGCCGGCCCTCCGCCGGGCCGCGCGGCGATGGGGCCTTCCCCCAGGTCCGCAAGCTCAGCCTGGTCGAGTTGGGGACTCATGTCGAGGTCGCCTTCGTGGCCCGATCGATCGCCCATGGCGAACAGTCGATGGTCGGGGCCTTGCTCCGCCATCTCGGCCCCGACATGCTCCTGCTGTGGGATCGCGGCTTCTTCAGCTATGCCCTCTGGAAGGAGGTGACGGCGCGGCGAGTGAAGATCCTGGCGCGGGTGACCAGCCGGTTGATCCTCGAGCCGATCCGTGATCTGGCCGACGGTTCCTACCTGGCCCGGATCTATCCGACGCCCGAGGATCGCCGCAAGGATCGTGATGGGATCATCGTGCGAGTGATCCGCTACACGCTCGACGACCCGCGACGGGTCGGCCACGGCGAGGTCCATATCCTGATCACGAACCTGTTCGATGAGGATCTGTACCCCGCCGAGGAATTGATCATCTTGTATCATGAGCGATGGGAACAGGAACTGGTCTACGATGAGCAGAAGACCCACCAGGACCCGCGGCGGGCGACCAAGCCGGCGCACCTGCGGAGCGGGACGCCGGCGGGGGTGATGCAGGAGATTTACGCGTTGTCGCTGGGCCACTTCGTGGTCCGGGCGCTGATGTACGAGGCGGCATCGGAGGCCGGGCTGGACACCGATCGGTTGTCGTTCACCGGCTGTTTCCAGATCCTCAAGTGCCGGCTGCCGGAATGCGACAGCTCGACGCCCGGGCGATTCGAGCGGTGGTACCGGGGGCTGCTGTGGGAGATGCAGCGGGAGCGGACCGACGACGAGGTGCGCCGTAACCGGATCAATCCCCGGGTGGTCAAGCGAAAGATGTCCAAATTCAAGAAGAAACGACCTGAGCATCGACACCTCCCGCCCTTGGAGAAAACCTTTGCAGAGACGGTGGTTATGCTCCGTTAAACGGTATTGGTCTTAATCCCCCCCTTAAGAAGGGGGGGTCAGGGGGGGTTCTTCCCTCGCGGCGAAGCGGCCGGCGACGGAGTCTCCCCGGCCAGCCGCATGCTGAGAGCATCGCGAAGCGTAAAGCGTCCGTCGTACAATGCGCGGCCGACGATGCACCCGGCGATCGGGAGCGCGGCCAGCCGATGGAGGTCTTCCAGCGCCCCGACCCCGCCCGACGCGATGACGGGGCACCGCACGGCCTGGGCCATCGCCGCGATGGCGCCCAGGTTCGGACCCTCGAGCATCCCGTCACGCGCGATGTCGGTGTAGACGATGCCGGCGATCGGCAGCGAGTCGAACCGACGCGCCAGGGTCAGAGCATCGACGTCCGAGAGCTCCAGCCAACCCTCGGCGGCGACGCGACCGTCGCGCGCATCGAGCCCCAGCAGGAGACGGTCCGGATACGCTTGCGTCATGTGGCCGAACCACTCCGGATCGCGCAGCGCCTGCGTACCGACCACGACCCGCTCGATGCCCGCCTCCAGCCAGACCGCGATGGTGGCCTCGTCGCGGATGCCGCCGCCGAGCTGGCACGGCACACCGACCCGCTCGATGATCCTCCTGACCGCCTCGACATTGATCGGATGGCCCGCCTTGGCGCCATCGAGGTCGACGAGGTGGATCCGCGTCGCGCCGTCAGACTCCCAGCGCGCGGCCATCGCGGCGGGGTCGTCCCCGAAGATCGTCTCCTGGTCGAAATCCCCCTGACGAAGCCGGACGCAGTGCCCTCCTCGCAGGTCGATCGCCGGGATCACTTGCATGATCTTCACCGAAACACCAAGAAACCTACCCACGTCCCAACTTTATCCCTGTGGAGGGCCCACCGCAAGGACCGACTCAAGAGCGCTTCCGCCGTGCAGGTTTCTTGGGAGTGCCCGCCCGATCGGCGCCGGGGAGGGGACTCACCAGCCCGAACCGGATCTCGAGCCGACGCTGCGCGGCCGGCGTGAGCGTGCGATCGGGACGTGGATCGATCCACCCCTGGGCGACAGCCTCCCTCGCGACGGGGATCAGCTCATTGACCCGGCGATACTCCTCCAGCAGCGCCTCGTAGCCCTGATCGTTCAGCCAGACGGCCGCCTCGCGATAATAATGATTGGCCGTCGTCGTCTGCTGAGTCGCCCGAAAGCGAATGCGATGCGACCGAGCGAACGACTGGAGGTAGAAGTGGATGCACTCCCGGGATGCGACCGCGCCCACGCTGGGCGGGCGCGGTCCCCCGTCAGGTCCGGCAATGGGGCTCCCCATCGCGGCGATGACTTCCGAATCGACCCAGGCGGACAGCTTCTCGAGTGCCGCATTCGAGTCCGTCACCATGACGACGTTCGCCTTCGGCACGAGCACGGCGTGACCCTCGCCGGTGCCGATCTCGTCGCGGTAGCGCCGGAGGATCGGGTCGGGGGACAGATAACCCAGGCGGAAGAGTACCGTCGAGAGGATGCGCGTCCGGTCCCACAGGCGCCTGGGAGGCATCAGCTCCGGGCGGGTCTCGGGGCGGACGAGTACGAGGTCCTGGCCGCTGCCCGAGAGCACCAGCCCGTTGTAAGTCATCGCGACGAAGCAGGTCGTGTAGGCTTCCTCGCCCGTCGTGTTGGGGGTCAGCGCGACGTGGATGTCGCCGCGGAGTTCGAGCGGTCCATCGACACGCGAGTGGAGCTTCTCGTATCTCGCCATCGTCTCCAGGAGATTCCCGATCGGGGTCGCCCGACCGTCGAGCCCCGCCGCTTCGATCTCCTGGAGTGTGAGCCGATGTCGCGCCTGGTCGCGGTCGAGCTCGGTGAAGACGCCCTTGGTCATGAAGCCGTTCATCTCGTGAAGTGCCGGCTTTTGCTGGGCCCATCCTTCGCCCGACGCGACGGCCAGCCAGGCCGCCATTCCGAGGGTGATGCGGCGCGATCTCATGGTGTTTCTCACCTGGCATGGAGGCTCGCTCAACTCGCGATCGGAGAGCGACGCAGTCGATCGTCCATTCTCCTGCTCGTCCGCCGTCCGCCGCTAGATGCCTCCTCCCCGGACGATCGCCTTTGAGCGCTCGAGATCCTCGAGTCCCGGCCCGGCCGCGCGGCTCGTCTCAGACGTCGGATCATGGAGGTGAATCCAGCGGCCGGCGTCATCCGGGGGCGGACTCGCCAGCTCCGCCTTGAGGACGCGGGCGACGGCGCGGCTGAGCACGACGGCGCCGCGTCCCGAGAGGTGGGTCGCGTTGACGTAGAGCGACGCCTCGGCGGCGACCCGGCGGGCATCCAGCACTGTCACGAGCCCCGGATGATGCGCCTGGAAGGAACGGACGAACTCCTCGAACCTCGCCTCGGATCCGCTCCGTTCCCGCCATTGCTGAAGCCCAGGGGAGATGGGGGGTAGGAGCCAGAACACGCGGATGCGGTGCTCGGCGGCGAGCTTTAGCAGCCGCTCGATGCCGTCGGCGTTCGAGGTGTTGACGTACCAGCGATCGGGATGAAGCCGATCCCTGACCTCGGGCGAAAGCTCGCCGCGATAGGGGGAATCCAGGGTCGTCACATTCGCGCCGCCGTTGACCGACCAGTTCCGCCAGAGGACGCGATTGACCTCGAGGATCGGATCGCTCGTGTTGTCGAGTGCCGCCCGGATGCTCGACCTGACTTCCAGCCGGGACTGGAGCGAAGGGAGGAGCCGGGCCGTGAGCACGGCGAGGCCGAGCTGGCTCTTTCCCGCGACCCAGCCCAGCTCCAGGCATTCCCGGGCGGACAGCGCCGCCGGCCAGTAGTGCGCGTTGTATTCGACACCGCCGATCAAGACGGCCGGCTTGGTGTTGAAGACGATCGCCCGGGGCGTGGCCCCGGAGTCGATGGCCCGCCGCAGCACGAAGTACGTCATCAAGGCCGGGGCCCGGGCCGCGGAGAGGTTCACGTTCCTCAGGCCCGATTCCCGCTCGAGGACCGAGGGTACCAGCCCGTGCTTGACCAGGCTGTCACCGAGCAAGAGCACGTCGCAGGATCCGCTCTCGGTACGAGCGGCCCGATCGGCGAATTGCCAGCTCAGGCTGACCGGGTCGGAGAGTTCCTGCCGGCGCCGCGAGACCGTCCCCTCGATGAGCAGGACGAGACCGATCATCCCGACAAGGCCCCAGGGCACGACCCCGACCCGTCGGCGGACCGGAGATGAGGCTCTGGACTCGATCGAGTGCGGCCCATCCCGCCGCGATCGCGAGCGCGCCGGCAGCCTCTTGGCGATTCGAGACAGGGCGAGACGGGGCATTCTCTTCTCTTTGTCCGCTGTCCGTTGTTCGTTATCCGTTGTCGCGGATGGGCCTCGGCGCTCCGTGTCAGCGAACAACGGACGACTGACGACTGACAACGGACGAATGGGGGGATTGGAGGTCATAGATCCGGACCTGGACCTGGTCCGCCGCCGCGCGCGGGGGGACCATCGCGACCGGCTCTCGATCGCGGATCATGTTGCGGACGACCTGGCTGTACTGCCAGTGCCCTTCGACGTGCGGCCTGCGGACGACGACCCACCGCAGGTGCGGGTCGGCCGGGGCCTCGTAGACCTGGGCGAACGAGTAGCCGGGGCGTTCGCTGAAGAAGAGGGACCAGTTGGTCAGGTCGAGCACCCCGTCGGAACCGCCGGCGTGCCCGGCGATCCAATGTCCGGTGGCGACATAGACGGAATAGGGGCCGGTATTGCGGGGTCCGAGGAGTCGGAGGTTGGGATAGATCACCAGTCCCGCGATCAGCGCGGCCCAGACAACCGGTCCCGGACGCAGACGATCCTGCGGCCATCCCAGCCATCGCCCCGGGATGGCCGCCCTGGTCATCAACCAGGAGAGGCCGTGCGCGGCGGCCATCGTCAGGATCATGCCCGGGATCAGGCCGTGCCTCACCGTCAGATAGCCGCCCGTGGCGTGCAGGCGCATCAGGCCCACCGCCGAGAGGCCCAGGAGCGTCGAAAGCAGGAGCCACGCACGGACCCGCTGGCGTTGATACAGCGAGAGGCCCAGGCCGAAAACCGCGACCAGGAAGAGCGGCGGGGTCACGGATTCTTGAAAAGCCCTGGTCATCCGCCCCGCGGCGATCCTGTAGGTTTCCAGGGTTGACTGGCCGGGCGGCAGCGGGCGCTGGCGCTCCAGGCCCATCGGGTCGGACCTGGGAGCGAGTCCCAGGACGCGCGCGATGCCCGGCTTCGTGCCCAGTCCGCCCTTGATCGCGATGTACGGGCCCGCGACCAGCACGAATCCGGCCCCGAGGAACGCCAGCGAGCGCCACCACCTCGGCCAGTTGATCCGCGTCGCCGGCAGGATGGGCAACAGGAGCAGCGTCAGGACGATGGCCGCCGGGAGCAGCATTCCCTCCGGCCGGGTCAGGTAAGCCAGGGCGCTGAAGACGATGGCCAGAGGCAGCCAGAGGAATCGGCCCTCGCGGAGGAAACGGACGGCTCCCCACAGACCGAAGGTCCACCAGAGGAGGAACGTGCTCTCCGACAACACGTTGACCACAACGTAGCCGATGATGGGGTTGACCAGGGCGAGCACGCACGCCAGCCACGCCGCCTGGGCCCCGAAGAGCTCGAGCGCCAGCAGGTAGGTCGGGATGACCAGCAACACCGCCGAGGCGAAGCACAGGGCGATCGCCGCCCGTTGCCACGAGAGGGGGCCGGTTCCGCCCAGCATCCGGTGCGCCGCGGCGATCCCGAGCGGGTGGAGCGGGTGGTCGATCCCGTCGATCACCCCCGACTTCAAGGACCTGGCCTCGAGACGCTCCGCCCGGTGGATGTACCGCAGTCCGTCGGCGAAGCTCGCCTCGGTGTGGTAGATCTCCCAGCCGAGCAAGACCACGGCGGCTACCATCAACTGGCCGATGCGGGCGGCGTGCTGCATCGTCGTCACGCGGGTCCATCCTTTCGAGTTGCCAGTTGCCAGTTGTCCGTCGCCAGTGGAAACCGGGTTGGCCCGTTCTCCACCGGGAATCGGGAACCGGGAACCGGGAACTTCCTTGCAGACGCCGACGGGATCGCGATCGATTCGGCGAGCAAGAGGACGTCGCGACCTCGCACCGGCTCGCCACGCCGCAGTCGCCGGGCGACCTTGCCGATTCCCGCCCAGGCTCGTGCCTCGTCGGGCCGGCCTCGAGCGGCCGCCCATCGTCGCCGGATCGCCGACTCCCACCGGACGATCGCGGCCATCGTGCGGAACTGCCAGCGCGGTAAGTGCTTGCGGAAATAGAGCAGCTTACTGTGCCGGGTGATGACCCGCATCTTGGGCGAAATCGCTCGATTTTGCAAGGGATGTCGGTGCACGACCCGCACCGCCGGGTCGAACTCCACCCGCCAACCGCGCGCTTGCGCGACCCGGCTGAACGCGACCTCCTCGTGGTAGAGGAAGAAGTCCTCGTCCATGCCCCCCACCTCACGCATCAACGTCGTGTTGACGAGCATGCATGCGCCCGTGACCCACTCGACGCATCCGGCCTGGACTTTCCCGGCCGGCCGATATTTGCGACGCGAGCGTGGTCGGAGTTGCTCGAGCATCGATCGGGCCAGGTTGGGGAACGCGCCGACCGAGCCCTGCGGAGAACCGTCGGGGTTGAGCAGCCCGAAGCCGACGATGCCCGGGGGACCTTCCGGCCCGGACTCGTAGCGGTCGAGCCGCTCGAGGATCCGGCGGAGGAATCCCGGGGCGATCTCGACGTCCGGGTTGAGGACCAGGAGCCAGGGCCCGTGCGAGTCGCGCCAGCCGGCATTGACGCCCACGGCGAATCCGCCATTATCTGGGCGGGAGATCATGCGGAAAGCCGGCGAGATCTCGCCGATCTCGGCGGGGGTCGGCCCTTGCGAGGCGTTGTCCACGACGACCACTTCGCACGCGCCCGACCCGAGCTCGGGCTCACCCCGCAGCGATCTCGCCAGCCGGACGACATCCGGCCAGGACTCGTAGTTGACGATGATGATCGTCAACCGCGGCCGGTACGCCGAGCCATCCTTGAGACGAATGGGTTGCAACATTTACACTGCTTTACGGGACATGAGCCGCTACCTTCAGAATAACTGAAATTCAAGGTCGGTTCGGTCGATCGAAGAGCTTGAGGGAATTCGCGCCCGCGGAGTCGGACGCGGACCTACGATAAGCGGCCGGGTACGTCAAGGTCGAGCTGCCGGCCGGCGGGTGCATCGGACCCGAAGCCGGGACCCAGGGACGGGTGACGATCCATGGACAAGAGACTGGACATCGCGGGACGGCTAGCGATCTCGGCCAGCCCGCAACCGACTTTCGGCGCCTCGTCGAATTCCGCGGTGCCGGCGAGTTCCCGCCGCGTGGTGCTGACCGACGCAGTCCCCGGCGCGCGCGGCCGGGCCCGTCGGATGCTCGATCGGCCCTGGACCGGCTTGCCGGCCGCGGGGAGGCTGGCGAAACGGTTGATCGACCTCGGACTCTCCGCGGTGCTGCTGACGCTGCTGGCGCCCCTGTTCGCGATCGCGGCCACGGCGATCCTCGTGACCTCGGGACGGCCGATCTTCTATCAACAGCAGCGCGTGGGGCAGGGCGGACGGCTCTTCCGCATGTACAAGTTCCGCAGCATGCGCACCGACGCCGAGAGCGAGACCGGTCCGATCTGGGCGTCTGACCACGACAGCCGGTGCACCCGGATCGGCGACTGGCTCCGACACACGAACATCGACGAGCTGCCCCAGCTCCTCAACGTCCTCCGCGGCGACATGAGCCTGGTCGGGCCCCGCCCCGAGCGGCCCATCTTCGTCGAGGAATTCCGCAAGACCGTCCCCGGCTATGACCTGCGCCACGCGGTACCCGGCGGGATGACCGGCTGGGCCCAGGTGCACGGCTGGCGAGGGCGCACCTCGTTGCGGAAGCGGATCCAGTACGACCTCGATTACATCGAGCGCTGGTCGATCCTCCTGGACCTCCGCGTCCTGCTCATGACCTTCCAGCATGTGTTCTGGGGTAAGACGTCATGGAACGACGCCAAGCCGCCGACGCGCCCCGAAGCGTGAGCGGGCCGCCAGGGGCCGAGGTCGGCGGTGGCGATGCCGCCGGGCCGCCGCTCTGCTCGATCGTCATCCCCACGTATAACGGCCGCGACCTGCTGGACCGATGCCTGGCGAGCGTGCAACGGCACCGACCCGACGGTGCGCATGGTTCGATCGAAGTCGTCGTGGTGGACAATGGCTCGAGCGACGGCACGTCCGAGTGGTTAGAGCGCGCCTACCCCGCCGTGCGAGTCGTGCGCCTCGAGCCGAATCGCGACTTCTGCGGCGCGGCGAACGCCGGGCTGGCCGCGGCGCGGGCGCGTTCGTCCAGTTGCTCAACAACGATACCGAGGTGACGGCCGGCTGGATCGAGGCCGGACTGGCACCGTTCGCCGATGCGACCGTGGGCTCGGTGGCGCCGCTGGTCCTGGTCCGCTCGGACCCAGGCCGGGTGGACTCGGCGGGCGACGGTTATGCCTGGTACGGCTGGCCGATGAAGCGGGGACATGGGCAGTCCGCTTCGCACTGGTCGGCCCGACCGATCGAAGACGTCTTCGGCGCCAGCGGCTCGAGCGCCTTCTACCGAGCTGAGGCCCTCCGCGCGCCGGGACGCTCGACATGCTGCTCGTCAGCTACTACGAGGATATCGACCTCGCCTTCCGCCTGCGATGGTCGGGCTACCGATGTGTCTACAACCCCGCATGCGTCATCCACCACGACATCTCGGCGACCAACGACCATCGCAGCCCGGAGCTGCAACGACGGATCTCCCGCAACGCCGAGCTGGTCTTCTGGTGGAACCTGCCCGCGATCGCGCTGGCGCTCGCGGCCGTCCCGCACCTCGCCTTCATCGCCGCGCAGGGGATCTGGCGCGCTGCGCGGCCGCCTGCGTCCCTTCCTCGCCGGCAAGCGCGACGCCGTCCGATTCTGGCGCGAGGTCCTCGTCCGGCGCCGACACCGCACCGAGCTGGCTCGCACCGCGATCGCCCGGCCGCACTTCTCACTCTCGGGCGGATCGCTGGGGGACGTGCGGCATCATCTCAGGCGTCCGCGGGAGACCACGCGCGCGACGACCGGCTCGCGGTATAATCGATGATCGCCAGCGAGCGGGTCATTCTCCGGGCGAGGAGCGGTCATGAGCACAGTTCCCCAGCGTCCCAGGCGATCGACGACCGAGCCGCGCGAGCCGTCTCACCGAAAGCCGAAGGCGTCGTTCGACTACGGCTACCGCGACGTGTACGTCAAGGGCCCCGATGGCCGCGAGGTGTGCAAGCGGCTCCCCTTGACGCTTGACGACGTGCTCCATCCGCGGTTCGGAGATGTCCACATGCTGGGCGATCCCCACACCGATGACTGCACTTACCTCAGGATCGTTCTCAAGGACCGCCACGCGGGGATCCGTTCGGTCGTCGTCCTCAGCGACTGCGGGATCTACTGGGACATCCCCGGGCTGAGACATCACAGCCCCGACCTGGCGGTCATCTTCGGGGTCAAGGAACAGAAATGGTGGGAGACGTTCCATGTCCGCAAGGAGGGCGTGCGTCCGTCGTTGATCATCGAGGTGACCTCACCCAAGACCCGCGTCAACGACGTGAAGACCAAGGTCGAGGAATACGCCCGGGCCGGGGTCGCGTACTATGTCATTGCCGACCAGAGCGACGAAGCCGAGCGTCGCCAACTGGCGCTGATCTCGTACAGGCTGGAGTCGGGCGTCTTTCAACCGGTCGCCCTGGACGCCAGGAATCGGGCATGGCTCGAGCCGGTGGGGCTGTGGCTAGCGGTCGCGGTCAACCCGCTAACCGGCAATGACCGCCTCGCCTTGATCGACCCCGTGACCGACGCCGAGATCGGCGACTACACGGACATTAACCGAGCCCGCGCCGCCGCCGAAGCTCGCGCCGCGGAGGCCGAAGCCCGCCTCGCCGAAGCCGAGGCCCGTCTCCGGGCGGCGGAAGAACGCCTCAAGGAGGCCGAAGCCAAGCCCAAGCCGCGACGCCGTCCCCGCACCTGATCACCCCAGCCTGACTTCCAGCGCATTCACCGAAGCCGGGGGCAGCGTGCATCGCAGCTCACCCTCCCGGCCTTCGAGGGTTGACGTCCGGGGTGTCACGGCGTCCGGCCGCTCGAACGTGTTGTGGGCGTTCAGCTCGCTCTGCGTGAGGACCGTGTGGCGGACCTCCCTGGCCGCGCCGCCGTGCAGGTGGATGAGGACTTCGGCCGGCTCCGAGGCGTGCAGGTGGGCCAGCGTCAGCGTCAACCGGTGATCGGCGGTGCGCGATGCCGATCCGGCGACCCGGACGATCCGCTCGGGATGCCCTCCTGCCTGGAACACGATCTCGGGAGCCTCCACGTCGATCCGCACCGCCCGAGCGTCCTGGTGAGGCCGGTACATCGTGTAGACGTGATATGTCGGCGTGGCCACGAACTTGTCGCCGTCGGCCAGGAACAGCGAGTGCAGGTTGTTCACGAGCTGTGCCACGTTGGCCATCCGGACCTTGTCGGCGTGGCGGTTGAAGGTATCGAGCGAGATCGCCGCGACGAGCCCATCGCGCAGGGTCCCCATCTGCTCGAACAGGTGCCGGGGGTTGATCTCGGTGCCCGCGGGGTGCCAGCTCCCCCACTCGTTGACCACCAGCTTGATGTCATGTTTGCGGTCGAACTCGCCCATCGCGGCCCACTGGTCCTTGATGAGCGTCTCCATCCGGTTCGCCTTTAACAACTGCTCGTACCACTGGTTGACGGTGAAGTTCAGCGCATGCCCGGTGGTCCCGCAATAGTAATGTGGCGCCCAGCCGTCGATCACGGCCCTCGCCCCATCGGCCCAGCGCCGAAGAACCGCCGGGTCCAGTCGAGGTCATTGCTATTGGGCCCCGCGGCGATCAGGAACGGCGGCGTCTCGTACCTCGGCAGCCACTCGACGAACCGACGGTATTCCCGGCAATAGTCCTCCGGGATGAACTTGCCGCCGCAGCCCCAGCTCTCGTTGCCGACGCCCCAGTACTCCACTCGGAATGGATAGGGATGGCCGTTGGCCGCCCGCTCATCGGCCAGGGTGGTCGAGCCGGCCGGGGCGTTGCAGTATTCCACCCACTGCTGGAACTCCTCCGGCGTGCCGGTCCCGACGTTGGCGGCGAGGTACGGCTTGACGTCGCAGAGCTGGCAGAACCGCAGGAACTCGTGGGTGCCGAACTGGTTGCTCTCGGTCTCCTCGCGCCATCGACCGAACCGGCGCGGCCGTTTCGACGCGGGACCGATCCCATCGCGCCAGTGGTACCTGTCGGCGAAGCAACCGCCCGGCCAGCGGACGACCACCGGTCCGAGCTTCTTCACATGGTCGATGATCGACTGGCGAATGCCGCCGGTGTTGGCGACCTTCGAGTCGCGGCCGACCCAGATTCCATCATAGATGACGCCGCCGATGTGCTCGGCGAACTGGCCGTAGACCTCGGGGCGGATCGTGCCGACCGTCTGGTCGAGCAGTACGTTGACCTTCACGTCAGCCGGCGTTTGTGAGCCGCGGGCCTTGATCATGCGAGGAGCCGCGGCCAATCCCCCTCCGGCGATCCCGGCGAGGGCCAGGCGGCGCATCGCGGTGCGGCGGTCGAGGAGCGGTTCGGTCATCGTGGTTGCTCCGCGGCGTCGAGACTTAAAGCCTTGCGAGATAGGCTGGTTACGTCGATCGAACCTTCGAACTCACATTGTAGCAAGGTCCGGGTGGCCTGGCCAGTGTCTGCGATGGAATTGCACCGGAATCGACGACTGCCACCCCACCGAGGCCGCCCGCGAGGCGTCGCCGCCGCCGATCCGATCCGCCTCGCTGCGGCTCGGCTCTTCCGAGTGACTTGGTGACAACGTGCGCCCCGTTAGCGCTATTAACTTAAGAGTTCGGCGCGAGGCCGGGACCTTGACAACACCGAAGGAATTCATGGATGTTGCAGAGAAAAGCCGGCGCGGGCGGTCGACTCCGCCGCTTCCGACGTCGCTCCGATACTCGTTGATACGCCGAATTAGCCGAGGGAGAGGCAATGCGAACCGCGCTGCGGCTGATACTCACGGTCGTCTTTTGCATGGGGATGGCGTCCGGGGTGGTGGTCTGGGCCACCGGCGGGTTGGATTGGTGGAAGACGTACCGCGCCGCCGGTCATGGCGCTCCCGCTCGCCTTGAAGGCGAGACGAACCCGGACATCACGTGGTATCCCGACCCGATGGTGCGCGGCAAGGAAGCGCGAGTCTTCGCGGACCGTCGCGAAATGGACAGGTACATCGCTCTCCATTCATTCGATTACAAGGGACCGATCGCTGACCCTGCCTCCCTCGGCGAAGTCCGGGAGGCTGTCCGCATGCGCGGCCAGAGGGCGATCATCGCCCTCCATCGGGAGTTCGAGTCGCTGAAGCTCGGCTCGCCGCCCACGGCCGACCAGTTGCCCAGGGCCATCCCGGTGGTGCGTAACCTTGCCTTCTTTCATATGCATGAAGGCGAGTTCGATCAGGCCGCGTCCTGGCTGGAGCGTGGCCTGGAGCTGAGCCGCGAGCTCTGGCAGGGAGAGGACATTCAGCTCGAATTCCATGCCTTGCTGGGCATCAACGCGCTTCGGCGCGGCGAGATCGAGAACTGCCTGGAGTGTGCCGGTCCTTCGAGCTGCATCTTCCCGATCGATCCGGCGGCCGTCCACCATCAACAGGCGGGCTCGCGCGAGGCCGTCAAGCAGTTCACCGCCTACCTGGCGCGGACCCCCGGTGATCTGCGGGTCCGCTGGTTGCTCAACCTGGCTTATATGACGCTGGGCGAGTATCCCGACAAGGTCCCGCCGGCGTACCTGATTCCGCTCGATGGGTTCCGTTCGAGCCAGGACGTGGGACGGTTCGACAACGTCGCTCCGCGGGTCGGCCTGGGGGTACGCGGTCCGAACCTCGCGGGCGGCAGCGTCTTCGACGATTTCAACGGCGATGACCTCCCGGACCTCCTGACGACCTCGTTCGACGTTCAACCGCGGCGCCTCGCTGTTCGTGAATCACGGCGATGGGACGTTCGAGAACCGATCGGCCGCGGCCGGCCTCGACCCGCAAACCTACGCGCTCGAACTTGACCCGCGCGGACTACGACAACGACGGCGACGCCGACGTGTTGCTCATGCGGGGTGCGTGGGACGACCCGGCCCGGCTCTCGCTCCTCCGGAATAACGGCAAGGGAGTCTTCGAGGATGTGACGTGGCCGGCCGGACTGGGCGAGCCGATCTCCTCGGAATCGTCGGCGTGGGGCGATTACGACAACGACGGCTGGCTGGATCTGTTCATCTGCGGAGAGTTCCATCCCGGCCGCGCCGACGCCCGCGGGCAGTGTCGCCTCTATCACAACCGCCGCGATGGCACGTTCGAGGACGTCGCCGAGTCGGCCGGTGTCATCAACGAGCGCTACGCCAAGGGCTCGGCCTGGGGCGATTACGACGGCGACGGGCGATTGGACCTGTTCGTCTCGAACATGGGCCAGGAATGCCGCCTCTATCACAACGAAGGCGGGGGTCGGTTCAGGGACGTCGCCCGCGCGCTGGGCGTGACCGGCGGGGCATCCAGCTTCTCCTGCTGGTTCTGGGATTACGACAACGACGGTTGGCTGGACCTGTTCGTCAACGACTACAAGGCGGCCCTTGCCGACGTGATCGCACATCACATCGGCATCGCGGTCAAGGACGCGGGACATCCGCGGCTCTACCGCAACCTGGGGGGAAAGGGCTTCCGCGACGTCAGCTCCGACGTGGGCCTCGATCGGCCGATCACGGCCATGGGCGCCAACTTCGGCGACATCGACAACGACGGTTACCTCGACGCCTACTTCGGGACCGGTCGAATGACCTATTCGGAGCTGGTGCCGAACGTGATGCTCAAGAACGTCGAAGGCCGCCGCTTCGAGGACGTCACCGACTCATCGCGGACGGGTCACTTGCAAAAAGGACACGGCGTCTCCTTCGCCGACTGGGACTGCGACGGCGACCTCGACCTCTTCGTCGAGCTGGGCGGGGCGTTCCCGGGCGACAAGGCCGCCAACGTCCTGTTCCAGAACCCGGGGCATGGCCGCCACTGGTTGAAGGTCAAGCTCGTTGGCACCCGCACGAACCGCTCGGCCGTGGGGGCCCGGGTCCGGGTTGACGTCAACGGTCAGGACGGCCGCTCGCGATCGATCCACCGCGTGATCGGCAATAACGGCAGCTTCGGCGGCAACTCGCTGGTCGAGTCCATCGGCCTGGGTGAGGCAGCCTCCGCCTCGGCGGTGACCGTCTCCTGGCCCGCGAGCGGAGTGACCCAGACCTTCCGGGATGTGGCCGCCGACCAGATGATCGCGATCACCGAGGCCGAAGAGGCCTTCCGCGTGGTGAAGCAGCCGCCCCTCAAGCCGCCGGCTCAGTGATCCACCGTCGAAGGGCAGGTCGGCGCGCCTCGGGGCTTTCACCTCCCGCTATCGGTCGTAAGTAATGCCGGAGACAGGACTTGAACCTGCACGAGCATGGTTAGCTCACCAGCCCCTCAAGCTGCGCGTCTGCCAATTCCGCCACTCCGGCGCGGCTTTGCACCCGTCCACGAGGTTTTCACCATCATGAAGATCGGGTGGGGCAAAGTCAAGTTTCATCCGAGGCGCTTCAGTGGCCGGTCGAACACCTCGAAACGTTCGAGTTCGCGGGCCAGGCCGGCCAGCTCGTCGCTCGTCAGGTTCCGGAGGGGTGGACGCACGGGACCGCAATCGACGCCGATGAACCCCATGACGGCCTTCGACGCCGCCAGGAAGCCGTGTTTGTTCAGCACCTGGATCATCCGCTCGGCCTGGACCTGTCCGCCCCGAGCCGCATCCATCTCCCCGGCGGCGATCGCCCGCATCAACCTCCCGTAGTGGCGAGCGGCGAAGTTGTAGGTGGAGCCGACGGCTCCGTCGACACCCAGCACCAGCCCGGCGAGGAGGAATTCGTCGAAGCCGAAGAAGACCTCGAGATTCGCCGGATCGGCCGCGATGCACTCCTGGAGCTCGACCAGGTCGTTGTGCGAGAACTTCAGCCCGCGCAGGTTGGGGATGCGCCGGCCAGCAAGCTGCAGGAAGCTCGACGCCGACAGCCGCACGTTCGTCATCCCCGGGATCTCATAATAGTAGAAGGGCAGGGGGGAGGCCGCCGCGGCGATCGGCTCCATGAAGGCGACGAGGTCGGCGACCGTGGCCGGCTTGAGGTAGCTGGGTGCCACCGCCGCGACCGCGGCCGCTCCCGATTCTCGGGCATGCGAGGCCAGCGCGATCGCATCGGCCTGGCAGTTGTGCCCGACGTGGACGGCGATCCTCAGTTCGTCCCCGGCCACCTCGGTCCATCGGTCGCAGAGGGCCATCCGCTCGTCGCGCGTGAGCGACGACCATTCGCCGGTCGTGCCCGCGACGAACACGGCCGTCGTCCCCGATTCCCGGAACAGCTCCGCTTGCCTCGGCACGACCGAGAGGTCGAGATGGCCGGCGCGGTTGAATGGGGTATGGCACGCGGGGATCAGACCGGTGAGGACGCGGGGCATCTGAGTTCCTCGTAGGGTGGGCTGTGCCCACCGATGCTGGGTGATGGAAACGGGTGGGAGTGGGCCTCGATCGGTGGACAGAGCCAACCCGGCCGATGCCGGGTGACTAAGACGGGTCGGTACGAGCCTCGATCGGTGGGCACAGCCCACCCAGCCCTCTTGGAGGCATTACTTTGTACATGTATAACGCGCTTCCAGAATCTTCGCGGTGGCCACATGTTTGATCTTGGCCCCGCTCTGTTTCTTGGGCTTCGGCTTCTTCGGGCCGCGCGGGTGCTTGCGCAGCTTGGGAAGGGAGACCGACCGCGCCAAGCGGACCAACACGTCGGCCAACTCCATGGGGGTCAGATCGTGGAAGACGACCCATTCATCTTCAGGGATGGCGATCATCATCCCGCGGTGGGTCATCCGGATCTCGTCGGCCACGTAATAGCCCGAGACCTCTTCCGCGACTACGGCCTCGCCATGCACCGCCCGCAACGCCGCCTTGAGCGTGCTCAGCACGTTGTACGACACCAGCGCCACGCAGAAGGCGAACAGTGCGGCCTTGGGATAACCCAAGGTGTTGATCTCGCTGTGGAGCGTCGCCTCCAACTCCTGGAACGCGGTCTCGATCGTCCAGCGGCGACGGTACAGATCGGCGATGACCTTGGCGCGGGCGTCCTGGGCCGGCACGTTGGTCACCAGGTGGAGCTCCGTGTCCCCGTCCCGCGTCGGCTGGTCCAGGACCACCGTGACCCGCCGCAAGAAGAGGATCTCACCCGCGTCGTCGGTGGCCCGGATCGTCTGCTCATAGACCTTGCCGGTCTCGATCCGGCCGCACGCCCGCCGCTTGCCGACGCACTCCCAGTGGAGTGTCGAGGCGTGTTGTCGGATCACGAAGAAACCGCCGCGCCCGCGATCCCGAAGAGGAAATCGGTCGTGCAGAAGTTGCGGTCGGCGATGAAGAGGTCCTGGGCCGCGACGATCGCCAGGATCCGGTCCAGCAGCGATCGCTCCTGGGCATGACCGTCTTCGCACAGGACGACGTCGGTGGCCAACATCAGCCGGGGGTCGAGGACGACCAGCGCCTGGCCGGGCAAGGCCCCGGCGCGGATCGTCCGCAACTCCTTGAGCCGGTGCTCGGAGCCGGGGAGATGGTTGCCGTCGAGGATCCGGACGCGATAGCCGGGCAGCCACTCCGCCCGGCCGCCGCCCATCGCGTCGATGACCGGAGCCAACCGCGGCCACCGCAGGGACCAGCGCCGCCGACACGGCGGTCTCGGTGCCGTCGAGCTTGTCGTAGACGGCGTCGATCGAGGCCCCGACGGTCTCGGCCCGCGCCTGGAAGGCCGCGTGGATCGAGGGCCGGATGCGGCAGACGACCACGCTCATCAGGTCGACGATCGTGGAGAAAAGGAGCTTGTGGGTGAATTGCTTCTCCGCGACGTCCTCGAAGAGTTGATCGAGGACCTGGGGGTTCAGGGCGTTCTCGATGATCCCTCGCGCCATGACGGACAAGGGGGCATCCTGGGAGAATCGCTCAAAGACGTCGCTGAGGATCATCGCTGCCGCCTCCGCGGGGAATTGGTAACTCCGTATCTGGCGGCAGCTTAGCAGATTCATGCAGCCGACTCCAAAGGGCTGGCACAGCCCACCCTACCATCCCGAAGACCTGTAGTGTACCATCCGTATCATCGACAGGTTCCGCCCCCACGGTCGGACGAGAATCCCGATGCGAACCTCGCTCCTCGTTATTGTCCCGGCCCTGGCGTTCGGCTCGGCTTTCGCGGGCGGCGACGACTGGGCCACCCTCATCGAAGACCACGCCCTGGCTGCCTGGAGGTCGCCCACCGGCGCCTGGTACGAGGCCGGCGGCGTCCAGCCCGACCCCAAGGACCCCAGGAAACTGGTGCCGCTCCAGGGCCGGGGCGTCATCATCAACGGCCGGGCCGGACGGACCACCAATCTGGTCAGCAAGGAGCAATTCGGCGATCTCGAGGCCCATTTCGAGTTCATGATTCCCAAGGGTTCCAACTCCGGCGTGAAGTTCCACGGCCTCTACGAGATCCAGATCTCCGACAGTCACGACATCGCCAGGCCCAAGGCCACCCACTGCGGCGGCGTCTACCCCCGCGCCGAGCTGCTGCCCCGCTATCACTATCTCGACGACGGCGTCCCGCCTCGCGTCAACGCCGCCAGGCCCTTCGGCCAGTGGCAGACGCTCGACGTCGTCTTCCAGGCCCCCCGGTTCGATCAAGAAGGCAAGAAGGTCGCCGACGCCCGATTCGTCAAAGTCATCCTCAACGGTCAGGTGATCCACGAGGATGTCGCCGTCAAGACCCCGACCGGCCACGCCTGGCACAACAAGGAGGTCGCCAGAGGCCCGCTTCTCCTTCAGGCCGATCATGGCCCGGTCGCCTTCCGAGGGATACGCGTTCGCCGCCGGTCGTGAGCGGTGCACGCAAGCAGGCATCGAGTGACCGCCTGTGGACCGCCTGTCGCTTGTCCTGAAATCCCAAAACCCTAGTGTGTGGGATTTCAGGACAAGATGACCGTCCAGGTAGAGGAGTCAAAGCCCTGTCCGGGACTCTGTCGGCCTCGGGTGGCGTGTGTCTACCTAACAAACAACCACTCTATATATCACTTAGTTTGTCCTGAAATCCGCACACCCTAGGGTTTCGGGATTTCAGGACAAGTCACGGGGCGGTCTAACGCCTGCGTGCTTGCTGCTGCTGTCCTTGTTGCTGTCGGAACACCGACGGGGACCCCAGACGGACCCTCTGACCCTGGCGCTGGGACAGCAGCCACGCACCCGAGGACCAGGGTGCCTGGGTGGTGGACCACTCTCCCCACTCGGGGGGCACGCGGTCGATCGCCTCGACCTTGACGCTGACGGAGATCGACTCACGGGCGCGGCCCTTCCAGACGCCTCGGTTGGGCGGCACGTCCGAATAGTCGCGGCCGATGCCGATCTTGATGTGATCGTTGGCGGGGAACGTGCCGTGGGTCGGGTCCACGTCCACCCAGCCTCCCTGGCCGGCCCAGACCTGGCACCACGCGTGGGTCGCGACCTCGCCGGGAAGGTGGATGTACCCGCTGACGTAGCGCGCCGGCAGGCCGATGCCCCGGCAGGCCGCCAGGAACAGGTGCGCGTAGTCCTGGCAGACGCCCCGGCCGAGCCGGAGGGCCTCGCCCACGGGGGTCCGCGCCGTCGTCACCTTCTTCTCGTAGGTCAGCCGGCCTCGCACCGCCTCCATGAGCCGGACAACGACCTCGGCCAGTGTGCCGTCGCGAGGCGGCAGATCGGCCAGGAACTCGTCGAGCTCCGGGCATCGCTTCACCAGCGGGCTGGGCTGGAGGAACTCGATCGTCGAGGCCGTGTGGAAGTCGTCGCGCTCGGGCTCGAAGGGCCGGTGCTCCAGCCGCGCGAGCCCCGAGTCGTCCCGGTGCATCCGCACGATCGACGTCGCCCGGATCACCAGCTCCTGGTAGGAAGTGAGGACGTTGAACAGGTCCACCCGGTTGCCGAGCCCGTCGCGATAGATCGTCACCGGCGCCGAGGGATTCGTCCGCAGGTGATAGCCGAGGTTCGTCTGGTCCTCGTCCGAGGGAGGAGCCATCCGGACCTCGAAGACCGTCTCGGAGACCGGCTCGGTGTAATGCAGCTTGGTTTCGTGCTGGACTTGGAGGAGCATGGTTCACACCAGGAAGAATGTCTGCTGGATCTCCGCGCCGACGCGGCGGCAGGTGGACTGGATGTCGTCCAGGAACGGGAGGAGGCCGCGCTGGAAGATCTCGGCGACGTCGATGTAGCGGAGCTCGCTCTCCAGCCGGCCCAGGAGCCGTTCGGCCTCGCTGGCGACCTCGTCGTCGTCGCCGCCGGCGATCTCCTTGAGCGACTCGCGGCAACGACCCACGCAGAAGCGGACGGCGCGGGGGAAGTCGGGGTCGAGGACCAGGAAACGGATCACGCCGACCGGCTCGACGCGGTCCCGCTCGGTGCGGAGGTACGCCCCGTAGGCCGAGCAGCTCCGGAGCAGGCCCGCCCATCGTACCGCTTCCAGGCCGATCTCGTGGCCGGAGTGCTCGCCGAGCGACGACTGGCACTTGGCGTGGAGGATGCGGCCCATCAGGTCAACCCGCTCCAGGTAGCGGCCCAGTTGCAGGAAGTGGTACGCCTCGTCTCGAGGCAGCGTGTTCTGGATCAGGCCGTCGAAGAGGATGCACGCTTCCTTGATCGCGGTGTAGAAGCCCAGCGGGCCGGACAGGAAGCGGCGCCGGGCTTTCGAGCTGCAGAGGTAGAGGTAAAGGCGATTCACCTGCCGCCAGGCGTCCACGCCGATCGTTTCCTGGGCGCCGCGTGCGCTCTCGCGCCCGAGCGACCATGCCGACGATGGACTGGGCGTTGTCTCGATCGAAGGTCAGGAACTGGAGGACGGCCTTGCGCTCGGGCTCGGGGTGGGTCGATCGGAACGCGTCGCGGCAGGCGAGGATCTTCAGCGCGATCTCCACCGGCGCCGAATCGCCCTGGTCGGGCTGGCCGCCGGCGTCGAGCTCGAGATACAGGCCGATGTCGAGCAGCCGGGCCACGTTCTCGGCGCGCTCGATGTAGCGGCTGATCCAGAACAGGTTCTCGGCGACGCGGCTAAGCATGATCCGCACCCCGGAGCACCCACGTGTCCTTGGTGCCGCCGCCCTGCGAGCTGTTGACCACCAGGCTCCCTTCCGGCAGCGCGACCCGCGTCAGGCCGCCGGGCAGCACCGTGATCTCCTCGCCGAAGAGCACGAACGGCCGCAGGTTAACGTGGCGGCCGTCGAGCCGGCCGTCGATGAAGGTCGGATGCCGGCTCAGGCCGATCGTCGGCTGCGCGATGTAACCTCGCGGGTTGTGCTCGATCTTGCGGGCGAACTCCTCGCGCTGCTCCCGGGTCGAGGCCGGGCCGATCAGCATCCCGTACCCCCCCGAGGCGTCCACCGCCTTGACCACCAGCGAGCCCAGGTTCTCCAGGATGTGCTTCCGGTGCGACGGCACCAGCGGCCGGAACGTCTCGACGTTGCCCAGGATCGGCTCCTCGGCCAGGTAGTAGCGGATGATGTCCGGGACGAACGGATAGATCCCCTTGTCGTCCGCGACGCCGGTGCCCAGCGCGTTGGCCAGGCCGATATTGCCGGCGTGATACGCGGCGATCAGGCCGGGGACGCCCAGCATGCTGTCGTGGCGGAAGGTCAAGGGGTCGAGGAAATCGTCGTCGATCCGGCGATAGATGACGTCGACGCGCTGGAGTCCGCGGGTCGTCCGGCGGAAGATCTGGCCGCGGTCGAGCACCAGGTCGCGGCCCTCGACCAGTTCGACGCCCATCTGCCGGGCCAGGAAGCTGTGCTCGTAATAGGCCGAGTTGTACACGCCGGGCGTCAGCACGACGACCGTGGGATCGTCGCAGCCCGCCGGGGCGATCCAGCGGAGCAAGGCCAGCAGGTTGTCGGTGTAGTCGTGCACCGGCCGGACGTTGTGCTGCTCGAAGAGCGTCGGGAAGACCTGCTTCATCACCTGGCGGTTCTTCAGGACGTAGCTCACGCCCGAGGGGGTCCGGCAGTTGTCCTCCAGGACCAGGAAACGGCCGGACTCGTCGCGGATCAGGTCGATGCCGGAGACGTGGATGTAGACGTCCCGCGGCACCCGCAGGCCGACGCACTGCCGCCGATATCCCGAGGCGCCGAAGACCAGCTCGGG
Source organism: uncultured Planctomycetota bacterium (assembly GCA_963815795.1). Classification (GTDB taxonomy): domain Bacteria; phylum Planctomycetota; class Planctomycetia; order Isosphaerales; family Isosphaeraceae; genus JAKAUH01. Next base: position 3,149,969 of record CAWFIC010000019.1, read on the forward strand.
CGGCACGACCCGATCCTGGAGGATCTTGCGGTCGTGGTAGACGTCGCCGATGAACAGGTTCAGCGCCCGGACGCGCTGCTGGAGTCCGCGCTCGATCACCGCCCACTCGTCGGCGTCCACCAGGCGCGGGATCGGGTCGAACGGGATGATCCGCTCGACGCCCTGGCCGCGGCCGTAGACCGTGAAGGTGATGCCTTGCTGCCGCATCGAGAGGTCGGCCAGCCGGTGACGACGCTCGAGCTCGGCCGGACCCAGCCGGACCAGCCGCTCGTACAGGGCGCGATAGTGGGCGTGCGGGCGTGCATGGCCGTCGAACATCTCGTCATACGCCGCCAGCCGATAACGACCGAAGAGAGCGGCCTCCGCGGATGGCTGGGTCGTGAGCATCATGGCCGTGGCCGGTTCTGGGCTGGGAACGAGGAAAAAGCGGGCCCCGGGGATCGGCTGGCCGCGACCGTCGCGCACGGAGGACTTCGGGCGTCGTGCCGGGGAGGACCGGAGGAGAGGTGAGGTCCGGTCCCCCGAGCGTCGGTCCCGTCAGGTGGGCGGCCCCGTCAGCGGGTCACACGCCTTTGTTTGTATCATGCGGCGCCTCGACAATCCAGTCACAAGCCGTTCGCAACTCGCGTCAACGTCGTTACAATGATCTCATTGCGGCGAGGGGACGGGGCGTCACGATCCCGACCGATCGGGCCGGAGGCGCAAGCAACGATGGTGGGGCGCATCGGCGGCCAGGCCGCGACAGTGCTGGTGTTGGGCTGCCTCCTCACGTCTCTGTGCGGCGGGCCGGCGTCGGCGCAGCAGGAATCGGCCGTGCTGCGGGGCGTGCAGTTCCTGCGCGGTCGGGTCAGCGGCGCGGGACCCGGCGAGGCCGCGATGATCGCCCTGGCGATGATCAAGGCGGAGGTCCCGGCCGGCGACCCCGGGCTGACCGCCGCGCTGGCCAAGGTCTATGCGCGATTCAGCACCAGCGAGTACGCCCCGCAGCGCGGCAACGGCCAGGGCACCTACGAGGCCGGAGCCACCGCGATGGCGCTGGCCAGCCTCGACCCCATCGCCAACCGCGGCAAGCTGGCGATGATCGTCAGCTATCTCACCGCCCACCAGAACGCCAACGGGAGCTGGGACTATACCGGCCGGCCCAACGGCGACACCTCGATCACCCAGTACGGCGTCCTGGGCCTCTGGGAGTCCGAGAACTCGGGGGTCGAGGTCCAGCCGGCGGTCTGGGAGCGGATCGCGACCTGGTACATGTCCACTCAGTTCAGCGACGGGGCGTGGGTCTATCACCACGACGAGCCGAGTAACGGCGGCGAGACGATCTCGATGACGGCCGCGGGCGTCGGCAGCCTGCTGATCTGCCGGCGGCAGCTCGAGCGATACCGCCAGGAGGCGCGAGCGAACAGCCCCTTGCTGACCAGCCTCGCGACCGATGCGACCTCCAACTACAAGCCGTCGATCAGCTTCAAGGACATGGATCAGGCGATCGGCAGGGGCATGTCGTGGATCTCGGGGCACTGGACGACGTCGCTGCCGACCGTCGGCCGGACGCCCTATTACTCGCTCTACGGCCTCGAGCGAATCGGGGCCCTGGCCGAGCGGCAGACCATCGGCCGGCTCGACTGGTTCGAGAAGGGCCGCGCCTACATCCGCTCGACCCAGAAGGGTGATGGCTCCTGGGACGGGGAAGGCGGCCCCGAACCGAACACCGCCTGGGCGATGCTCTTCCTGACCAAGTCCACCGCCAAGACGTTGCGGCGCATCCAGATCCAGCGGCTGGGGGCCGGCACGCTGCTCGGAGGGCGGGGGCTTCCCAAGGACCTGACCTCGATGACGGTGGCCGGCGGCCGGGTAGTCAGCCGCCCGATGAATGGCGCGATCGAGGGCATGCTCGCCGTGCTCGAAGACCCTCGCGCCGAGCAGGCCGACGCGGCAGTGACCGGCATGGTCAACCGCTACTATCGCGAGGGAGCCGTGGCCCTCCGACCGTTCAAGGTACGATTCCGCAAGATGCTCGCCGACCGCGATCCCGGCGTGCGCCGCGTGGCCGCCTGGCGCTCGCCCACACCGGCGATATGGATATCGTGCCCGTGTTGATCGACACCCTCACCGACCCGGACGAGGACGTCGTCAACGCCGCCCGGATCGGCCTGCAGACGATCAGCCGCAAGATCGAAGGACTGGGCCCGCCCCGACCGTCGAGTCCCGAACAGCGCAAGGAGGCCGCCGCCCGCTGGCGCGAGTGGTACGCCGCGATCAAGCCGCTCGACCTGGACGACGAGGACAATCCGGACGGCGCGGCCTCCCGGCAATCCGGCACCGACAACAGCTCGAGCGGACCCACCTCGTCTCCGAACGCCAACAGCGGGAGTCGCAAGCCATGACTCCGTCCGGGCAACCTGCGCCGCCCTCGTCATCGGCGAAGCCGGCATCATCGGCCCGGGCGGAGCCGACGCCGGTCCTGGAGGCCAAGGTCCGCGGCGAATCGCCGTACGATCGGGTCACGTCGTTCCTGATGGCGACCGTACTCGGCGCGATCCTCGTCGTCGGCTGGCTGGCGCTCGTCTATGTGAGCAACCAGGCGTTCGCCTCGCGGGTCACCGCGCCGCTGCAGATCATCGACGTGGCCGGCGGGGGCGGAGGGAGTCCGGAGGGCACGGCCGGCTCGACCGAGAAGATCGACGTCGCGGGCGCCGAGGCCGCGGCGTTCGCCTCGAACAACGAGCAGGAGGCGGGCGACTTCGAGGAACCGTCGGTGCAGCAGACCCCGGCTGCGATGATCGACGCGATCTCCGAGGCGGGCGAGAGCATGGCGGATGTGGACATCGGCGCCGTCATGCCCAGCGGCGGCGCCGTGGCCAGCGGCAAGCGCTCGTCCAAGCTGGGCACGGGCGGCCCCGGACTGGGCTACGGGCCCGGCGACGGCGGCGTCTCGCGCGAGCAGCGCTGGAGCATCGTCTTCACCAAGGGCCAGTCTCCCGACGAATACGCCCGCCAGCTCGATGCCATCGGCGTCGAACTCGCCGTCGTCACCGGCCCCAACCAGCTCATGTATCTGTCGAAGTTCTCCAACCCACAGCCGACCAAGCGATACGGCACCGGGCAGAACGACAACCGCCTGTATTTCCTCTGGCAAGGCTCAGGCCGCAAGGAATCGGACCTGGCGCTGCTGAAGAAGGCGGGCATCGAGGTCGGCGAGAACGTGGTGCTCCAGTTCTACCCGCAGGGAGTGGAGAACCGGCTCGCCCAGCTCGAGGTCCGATACCGCGGCCGTCAGCCCGGCGAGATCCGCGTCACCCGGTTCCAGGTCGTGCCCAACGGCAATACCTACGATTTCAAGGTGATCGCGCAGGAACCGCTTCGCTAGTTGTCCCTACGTACGTGGTCCGTTGTCCCTTGTTGGGCCTCGGGTGGATCGCAGGCCTCCGCCGTCCGCGACAGCGAACAACGGACGACAGACGAAAGACGACGGACAACGGACCAAAGACGTATGGCCACACTCGAAGTCCACGACGGTCAAGGCCGCGTCCAGTTCGTCGAGCTGGAGCGCGAGCATCCGATCCTCTTCGGGACCAGCCCGCATTGCGAGATCATCCTCGAGGGCGCCGGCATCAAGCCCGTGCACGGGCGGATCCGCTGGAAGCGCGGCCGCTTCAAGGTCGAGGCCTCACCCGACGCCGAGTTCGTGATCATCAACGGCCACAAGATGACCACCGGCAGCATCGAGCTGGGCGATGAGGTGTCGGTCGGCCCGTGCCGGCTGTTCCTGCTGCGGATGGACGACGAGGCGCAGCCGGCGGGCCGCCCGAGTCGGCGCGGTGCGGAAGCCGAAGGCCGGACGGTGGTCGCGCCGCCGCCGGTCCCCGGCGGCACGGCCCGCCCGGGGATCGGCCCGGCGGGCGGATCGACCGCGGCGACCGGGAGGCCGTCGCGCTACGTCCGGCCAGCGGACATGCCGGCCGAGAAGCCGGACTGGGCTCGCGAGATGGCCGCCAAGCGATCGGCCGGCCCGGTCGAGGAAGTCGAACCGGAGGCCGCCGAGGGCTTCGGCCTGAAAGATCGGTTTGCCCGCGCCCTTCGCAAGTGGCTGCCGGATGACGTCGCGCCGGGGCAGGAGCGGATCGTCTCTTCGCCGCTGGTGGTCAGCCTGATCCTGCTGCTGGCTCTCCTGGTGGGCATGGGTTTCTGGCTCAGGGCGATCATCGCGTCCACGGTCGCGGAGCGGACCTTCCGCCGCGCCATGGCCAACTTCGAGGAGGGCGACTACCGCACCGCGATCCGCGACTTCGAGGCGTTCATCGCGTCCAACCCCAAGGATGGCCGGGTCGCGAAGGCCCGCGTGATGCGGGCGCTGGCGAACGTCCGCCAGCACGTGTCGCCGAATAGCGCGACATGGACGACGGCCCTGGAAGCGGCCCGGTCGATGTACGAGGATTTCGGACGAGGCAATCTGGGGCCGCCCGAGGTGTTCGGCGACGAGCGGACCGAGCTGGGCGACCTGGTGCTGCGCATCGGCGAGGGGCTGGCCGATCGGGCCCGCGGGACTGCCGACCCGAAGGCCCTGGCGGAGGCCGAGTCGGCGGTGCCTCTCCACGCGCAGATCGCCGGAGAGCCCGCCAGGGCGATGCTGACGCGCTCCCGCCTGCCGACGAAACTGGCCGAGGCGCGGGCGGCGGTCCGGAAATCCAGGGTCCGCGGCCAGGCCCTCGCGACGATGGACCAGGCCGTGGCGGAGGGATCGGCCTCACGCATCTACCAGGCCCGCGACGACCTGGTCAACCAGTACGCCGACCTCGCCCAGGACCGCGAGGTGATCGCGAAGATGACGGCGGCCAACGAGCTGATCCGCAAGTCCGTGAAGGTCAACACGACCCGGAAGGCCGCCGCGCACGGCCCGCGGCCCGAGCCGATGGGCCCGCCCACCACCGTCGTGCTTCGCTCGCGCCCCGAACCGGCGAGCGACAACCCTGCTCCCGAGTCCATCGTCTTCGCGATGGCCGACGGCCTGGGCTACGGCATCGACGCCGTGGCAGGGGCTCCGCTCTGGCAGGTGCCCCTGGGTCTGTCGTCGCCCTTCATCCCGCTCCCGGTGCCCGGAGAGGCCGCGGTCATCGGCTTCGACGCCCGGTCCGACGAGCTGGTCCGACTCGACGCACGGACCGGAGCGTTGACCTGGCGCCTGGAGCTGGGCGAGCGCGTGACGGATGCTCCGCTCGTGCTGGGGAACCAGCTCGTGCAGGTCGTGCCGTCGGGCAAATTGATGATCGTCTCGCTGGAGTCGGGCGAGCTGCGGGCGACCGTGAACCTCGGCCGGCCGCTCGCCCGCACGCCGGTCAGCGACGAGGCGGGCAGGCATCTCTACGTGCTAGGCCGCCAGGACAACCTCTTCATCCTCAATCGCGACCCGCTCGGTTGTGCCGCGGTCGAGTACCTCGGGCATGGCGACGGTTCGATCCCGTGCGCGCCGGCCCTCCTGGGCCGATACCTGATCGTGCCCGAGAACGTCACGCTCGCCGACAGCCGATGGCACGTCCTGCTGCTCGATGAGGAGGGGACGAAGTCCAGGCCGGTCCAGGACGTGAAGGTCTCCGGCTGGACGTGGCAGACGCCCACCGGATCGGGCCAGATCATCTGGGCCACCGGCGACCGGGCGGCGTTCGAGGCGTTCGCGATCGGCGAGTACTCCAGCAAGTCTCCGTTCCGCTCGGTGGCCAGGATGACGCCCAATGCGCATGGGACCGGCCCGGCGTTCGCGCTGGCGCGCTCCGAGCGGGAGATGTGGGCGGCGGCCGGCCATTCGGGCAAGTTCCTGCTCGACCCCGAACACGGCACGATCCGCGCCCAGCCCATGGGCGTCCCCGGCCCGGCCAGGGCACCGATCCAGGCCGCCGGCAACGTCCTCGTGGCGACATTCCAGGACCGAGAGCTCGGCGGCATCGCACTCCTGGGCATCGATCCCGACTCGGGCGTGGTCGCCTGGAGGACGGTGGTGGGATCGGCCTGGCCCACCGAGCTGGCGCCGACGGTCGATGGAGCCGGTCTTTCGACCCTGGGCCGCGACGGTCGCGAGGCGACGATCAATCCCGACATGGTCGCGAGAGGCGGCTTCGTCGTGATGCCCGTGCCGAGGCCCGGGGCCTTCGCGCTGCCGTCCGGTTTGCGACTGCGAGTCGATCGCGACGCTCAATCGCGCGGGATCGTGGTGCCTCGCCCGTATGGCAAGAGCCTGTGGGTCCAGGACGCCTCCCGGCCCGGCGGCTGGCGGGAGCTGAGCCTGCCGGCCTCGCCGGCCGCGGACCCCGTGGCGTGGCAGGGGGGTATCCTGATCCCCGGCGCCGACGGCCGCGTCTACATCATCGACCCGGTCACGGGCCGGTCGACCGCCGAGCCGTTCGTCCCGCAGTTCGACCGCGACCGCCAGGGTAACTGGCTCGTCCCGGCGATCGTCGATGCCGAGACTGTGATCCTGGCCGACGATGTGGGGCGCGTCCGCCGGCTCGCCCTCAAGACGACGCCGGTCCCGCGGCTGATCGTCGAGGTCGAGCGGGCGCTGGACAGCCGGATCGTCAGTCAGCCGGCGACGACAGGGGCGGCCGTCCTCGTCGCGACCGCCGACGGGCGGGTGCGATCGCTGGCTGCGCACGACCTGAGTCCCGTCGGGGCCTGGCCGCTGGGCTCCTCGATCGCGGGCCAACCCGTGGGTCTCGGCGACGGCGGACTGGTCATGGACCGCGCCGGCGACGTCCTGGCGTTCGGTCGTGATGGGCAGAAGGCCTGGGCGATCAAGCTGGGGGCCGAGGTCGTCGGCGCCCCCCGAGTCGTCGGCCAGTCGCTCGTGTTCCTCACCAGCGACGGGGTGCTGCACCTGCGGGCCCGCGCCGATGGCGCGCCCATGGACCGTCGTCCACTCGGCGTCCTGCCCGCCGGAGGTCCGATGGCCGCCGGCGCCAGCACCATGATCCCGGTCGCTCCCGGGACCGTCAGGCCGATGGCTCTGGGTAGTCAGTAGTCAGCGAGAGCAAACTGGGAACAAAGCCGTGAATCGCCGTCTTCGCAACCCCGTATCGGTCCTTGTCGGTTCCGCGATGGTGATGCTCCTCGCGGTCTGCGCGGCGTCTCGATCCGGACGAAGCCAGGAGCCGGCCGCCCCGCCGCCGCAGCCGATCGGCGCGTCGGAGCTGCTCCGCTCCGAGCCGTTCGATCGACTGACGCTGATCGACAACACCGTGCTGATCGTCGATCCCATCAGCCCGCGTCCGCTGCCGGTCATCGACCCCAAGAAGGAGCGCGAGCGCCGAAAGACCAGGAAGGTGTCCAAGGAGGTCGCGCTGCTCGAAGTCGGGGCCAAGGAGAAGAAGGCCGAGGAAGACAAGGAAGAGGAGATCGAGGGGGTGGATACCATCAAGATCCACCTGCTGCAAGGCGGGCGCAACGAGGTCCGCGACTTCCAGGTCAAGCGGTCGAGCCTCAAGAAGGTCGAGTATTTCGAGGACATGCTGCTGGAGGAGGCCGATCGCCTGGTGATGGCGCGCGACTTCGCCCGGGCGTTCGAGTGCTGCCTGCGGGTGAAGACGCGGAATCCGGCCTGGCCGGGCCTGGATGACCACGTCAACAGCGTGCTCTTCACCGAAGGGCGGCGGGCGCTGGTCGACGGCGAGGACGAGCGCGGGCTCCGCCTGCTTCGCGAACTCCTCGGCCGGAAGCGAGAATACCCCGGCCTGCTCGACCAGATCGCCGAAGCCTACGGCAAGCGGATCGAGCGGGCGCTGAGGATGGGGCTTTACCTGCGGGGCCGTCGCGTCCTCCACGAGCTGGAGGAGGTCACGGGCGAACTCGCCGCCGTGCGCGCGCTCCGCGCGTTGTTCGTCGCCCGGGCGACCGAGCGGATGAAGCAGGGCGAGTCGGCGGCGGCGCCCGAGCGCCTCGACAGCCTGACCGACGCCTTGAGGATCTGGCCCACGCTGTCCGGCGCCGAGGAACAGTACATCAAGACGTTCCAGGAGGTGCCGACGCTCGACGTGGGGGTCACCGACGTGGGCTCGTCCCTGGGCCCGTGGGTCCACTCGCGTGCGGACGCCCGGGTCATCCGGCTGCTCTATCGGCCCGTGCTCGCGACCGACGATCAGGAGGCCCGCCAGGGCAAGCGGCCGGCGCAGCTCGCCGCCGCGGTCGAGACGTCCGACCTGGGTCGGCGCTGGCTCATCAAGCTGCGACCGGGCAGGATGTGGTCCGACGGATCGCGGCCGGTGTCGGCGATCGACGTGGCCCACACCCTGATCGAGCGCTGCGACCCGCACTCGCCGAGCTACGAGGCACGCTGGGCGGATCTGCTCGATCGCATCGAGGTCCGCGACGAGATGCGCGTCGAGCTGAGGCTCAACCATGCGCCGCTGAAGGCCGGCGCGTGGCTGCTCGGCCCGGTCGGGCCGGCGCACGGCGGGATCGACGGCCGGATCGCGACGTCGGTCAAGGAGCGCATCCTCGTCACCGACGGCATCTATGGCTGCTTTCGATCGGCCCCCGACGGCCTGGAGCTGCGATGGCGCGACGGCTCGGGCGAGGTCCGTCCCAGGATACTCCGCGTGCGCGAGATCCCGATGCCTCGCGGCCTGGCCGCGGTCACGGCCCTGCGGCGCGGCGACATCAGCATGATCGACCACGTCCCGCCCGACCAGGTCGCGTCGATGGCCGAGACGCCCGAGATCCAGGTGGGTCGATACACGAAGCCGGTCGTCCACGTGATCGCCCTGGACGGTCGCAATCCCGCTCTGCGGAGCCGTGCCCTGCGCAGGGGGCTCTCGTACGCGATCGATCGCAAGGGACTCCTCGAGGACGTGGTGCTGAAGCATCCGGCCAACGACGTCAACACGCCCGCCGATGGGCCATTCCCGAAGGGCAGCTACGCCGACGCGCCGGGGGTCAAGCCGCTGGGCTTCAATCCCATGCTGGCCAGGATGCTGATCGTCGCGGCCCAGAAGGACATCGGCCTGCGCTCGATCCATCTGACGTTCGAGTACCCCGCGATCCCGGAGTGCCGCGGCGCGGTGGCCAAGCTGGCGGAGGCCTTCCGGCTCATCGGCGTGCAGGTCGATCCGGTCGAGGTGCCCGAGTCTCGTCTGGAGAGCGAGCTGCGCGGGACGACGGTTCGACCTGGCCTATCGCGTCCTGCGGTGCGACGACCCGATCCAGGACGCCGGGCCGCTCCTCTGCCCCGCGTACGACGCCCCGCCGGAGACCGATCCGCTGGCGGCGTCCGCCAGCCCGCGGATCCTGCAGCTCCTGTTGCAACTCGAGCGCGCCGGCGAATGGCCGACCGCGCGGGGACTTGCCGTCCAGATCGATCGCGAATCGCGCGCCGAGCTGGCCGTCATCCCGCTCTGGCAGCTCGCCGACCACTACGGCTGGCGGTCCCGACTCCGGGGGCCGGTCGCGACCGCCGATGACCTCTACGATCACCTGGAACAGTGGGAGATCAGCCCGTGGATCGCCCGGGACCCATGGGACAGCCAGCAAAGGCCGAATGCGAAATGACGAAGCGATCGACAGGCTGGGGAGCTCTCGTCGCGGGGCTGCTGGCTGCGACAGCGTCCGTTTGGGCACGCCAGGAGCCTCGCAAGGTCGACGCCCGTTCTCAGGCGAGCTCGGCGGCGGAATCGCCGGCCAGACCGGCTTCGCCGCCCAAGGCCGCTGCGCAGGAACCGACCGCACCCGAGTCGACGGCCGCCGAGCCGATCGAGCGCCAGCCCTATCGGATCGTCTTCCATTTCGCCTGCCATCCCTCGTCGCGGATCGATCCCCCGCGGAGATCCGACCTGCTGCGCGACTGGCAGGTGATGGTCCGCCGGTTCGTCGGCGCACCCTGGCTGGTGTCGATCGCGCCTCCCTCGAATCCGATCCTGGACATCGACCTCGAGGGTCTGGAGAAAGCGACGCCCGCCCAGGTGGCCGCGTTCGAGAAGGCGGTGAATGCCGGATCCTATGACAAGGTCTGGGTCGTCCATGCCGATCGGAGCGACTCCGGGATCGGGGTCGTTTTCACCGGCCGCGAGTATGACACGGCGACCCGTCGGCTCGGCCCGCTCCAGCGGCGCGCCGTGGAATCTCCGGCCGACGCGCCGCGGGCCCTGCTGCAATTCACACTCGACCTGTTCAGTCCCACCGCCCTCATCAACGGAGAAGAGGGCGGCCAGGCCCTGCTGACCGTCCGCGGATCCGCCATCGACCCGGCCAGCCCGATCGGTCGGGTCGTCGCGCCCGGCACGGTCCTGCAACCCCTCAGGCTCATTTCGACCAAAGACGGGAAGACTGTCGTCCAGATCATCTCCTGGACCTACCTTCGGGTGGAATCGGTCGACGGGCCGGTGGCGCGCTGCGCCATCGTCTCGGGACTGCGTGACCCGCTGAGCAAGCGATTCCGACAACCGAACTCGCTGGCCGCGGTGGGCATCAAGCCGGGGAATAGCCCGATGCGTCTCCGATTCGTCACGTTTCGCGACAAGGTCCCCGGGGCGGGCTATACCTTGACGGCCCGACCGGTGCCCAACGGAACGACCCGCGAGGTGGGCATGACGGATCGCGGCGGCCGGATCGTGCTGAAGCCCGGTTTCGCCGACGGACTGGTGATCCTTCGCTTGCTGGCCGGCAATGTCGAACCCGTCGCCGAGTTGCCCATCATGCCCGGCGAGAGCTCGGAAGAGCGGACGATTCCGTTCGACCCTAAATATGAGAGCGTCGCGCTGGAGGCCGAGGTCGAACTCGATGCGCGACGAGGTCGTCGACCTGATCGCGCTGCGAGCCCGGCTCGAGTCTCGCATGAAGGCCCGGCTCGAGGGCGAGGACTGGGCGGGGCTGGAGGAGGCTCTCAAGGAAGTGGCTCACCTGACGCCCCGCGACGAATACGCCAAGCGACTCGCCGAGCTGAAGGACCGGGCGACCAAGGAGCAGGTCGAGCTGAAGAAAGCCATCCTGACCCCGAACGCACAGGCGCAGATCAACGATGTCCAGGCGATGATCGACCGCTACCTGGACGACGACGCCGTGAGGGCCTATCAGGAGGCCCTCGACCGCGGCAAGGCCGAGGCGGGGGAGAAGGCGAAGGCGCAGGCCAAGGCGGCCGCGGCCAAGTCCGTACCTCCGACCATCGCCGCCCCGAAGGTCGAACCTCCGGCGCCGAAGCCCGCGGCGCCTCCCAAAGCGCGGCCCAAATCGGACCCGCCTCCAGCCGGCGGTGGCGCCGTCCCGTTCTAATGAAGGCTGAAGGCTGAAGGCTGAATCTGGGGATGCGTCAGACGATCACCATGGCTATCTTCTCCATTCAGCCTTCAGCCTTCAGCCTTTAGAGCGGTTAACGAATCGATGGCGTACGTGGTTTGGCCTTGAGGCGCGGCTGGAGCCTCGACCCCCCCTGACCCCCCCTTCTTAAGGGGGGGAAAACGGAAGAAGGCCCGCCCATCTTGATCCCCCCCTTACGAAGGGGGGGTCAGGGGGGGTCGGGCGCACGCAACGCAAGTGTTAAGCGCTCTAGTCTTCCCAAGGAGGCCGCACGTGAAGATCGATGAACGGGTCCTGGTCGTGCCCGGCGCGGAGCTCGATCGGATCGGCCGCTTCCAGGGCTTCTCGGCCGACGCCGAGCGCTACCTGGCCGCTCTGCTGGTCCCCGCGTTCATGGATTACCGGCCGCGGTCGCAGGTCGAGGACGATCCCTCCTACAAGCAGATCATCCCCTATGTCATCTTCCGTGCGGGTGACCTGTGGTTCTGCTACAAGCGCGGACAGACCCAGGGCGAGGCTCGCCTGCACCGGCTCCGGTCGCTGGGCGTCGGCGGCCACGTCTCGGAAGAGGATGCCCGGGGCGGTCGGACGATCGACGCCTACGAGACGGCGTTGCGGAGAGAGCTGGAGGAAGAGGTGGCGATCGGCAGCCCCGGGAGAATCCGTCGCGTGGGTCTGATCAACGATGACGCGACCCCGGTGGGACGCGTCCACCTGGGTGTCGTGCACCTCTACGAGCTGGAGCAGCCCCAGGTCACCCCGCGAGAGGACGGACTCGCCGAGGCCGGATTCCTGACGACGGAGATGGTGCGTGTCCTGCGGCCGGAATTCGAAACCTGGTCGCAGATCTGCGTCGATTCATTGTTCAGGACCGGCGGAGCCGAGCGCCCGGGAAGCCGGGGGAGCGAGGGTCTGGCGTGAGGAGACGGCCCCGGCCGGCTGATGCTTGTCGAGCCAGTCGATGATCGGCGGGAAGACCTCCCGCGGAGCGTGGCGGCTCCAGACGAGGTCGCAATGGCCGTAGTCGGCCACCTGGCCGTGCCGTGTGCCGAACGTCATCAGCGCCTTGTCGGCGGTGCCGAGGGCCTGGAATGTCTGCTCGGTGGACGGCACGTCCGAGATGATGTCGACCTTGCCGGCGACCATCAGCGTCGGGACCTTCACCCGGTCCAGCAGGGCGGAATAGTCGGTGTGGCCGTCGGCGGACAGCATGTGGCCGGACTGCAGATAACGGTCGAGTTGGCGAAACGCGCCTGGCCCCGGGTCCTCGAGTGTGTAGCCATAGAACCTGGAGACGGTCCGCTCGTCCACGTTGTCGTCCGAGTAGTAGAACGAGTCGATCGCGCCCATCCCCGGCATGCGGAAGTACGTGAGTGGCCGGCCGAGGCGTCCCGGGCTGGCGAAGAGCGATAGGGCGCGGAGCGCGCGGTTGGCCCGCAACATGTCGCGCTGGGCGCCTCGGCCAGCGTGATCGTGCTTCCCATGGCGACGAAGGACGCGATCCGCTCGTGCCCGGCCGGTTCCAGCTCGAGGAAAGGAAACATCAGCATGCCCCCCATGCTGTGTCCCATCCAGTTCACGCGATCGCGGCCGGTCTCTCGCTGGACATAGTCGAGGATGGCCGGGACGTCATAGTGCATCAGGTCGTCCACGTTCCACCACCGCTCGCCCCGTTCGCGGAACGGAGTGTGCCGGAGCACGCGGTTGATCCGATCGTGCGGGCCGGGACGGCCGTTCTCGCCCGACCCACGGATGTCGAAGACGTAGACGTCGTAGCCGCGCGCGTTCAATTGAGCGGGGAGGTGATTGTCCGTCAGCGTCCAGAACGTGGCGTTGAGTCCCAGGCCATGGCAGAGGACCACCGGCAGCTTGTTCGGGTCGGGGTGCTCGGGCCGATAGTGCCGGACGCCCAGCCTCCAGCCGTCCGCCGTGTACGCATAGCCGTCGGTGCACGGCCGAAGATCGGGGCTCGGCGCCTCCCGTCGCATGGTGGCGCAACCCGATATCCCCGCGCACACCACGACAAAGGCGCACAACGACCGCCGACGAAGGTGCATGGAGGCTGGAATCCTTCACTCCCTGTCCCACGCCGCGAGCATCCTTGCTCCACGGAGGGGGGCGATTGTAGCGAGACCCGGTTTGCATGGGAACTCCAGCTCTCTCATTCTTCTCCATGTTTGGCGACTGGGCAAAGCGGGGTCAACCGAAAGCCGGGGACATCACTTCCGCCGGTTCACTGCGACGGCCGTCGCCTGGAGGGGATCGTCCGGCCAGGCGTGCTTGGGATACCGCCCCCGAAGGTCCTTTCGGACCTGGAAATACGTCTTCGTCCAGAAGCTGTGCAGATCGTCGGTCACCTGGACCGGGCGATGGTTCGGCCCCTGGATCTGCAACAGGACCGACACCCGCCCTCGGGCCACGCAGGGTGTCTCGGACCAGCCGAAGAGCTCCTGGAGCCTGGCCGCGAGCACGGGCGGCCGATCCGCCTCGTAGACAAGGCGGACCCTTCGCCCGCTGGGGATCGTCAACGACTCCGGCGCACTCTCTCGCAGCTCGCGGGCCTGCCCGCGATCGAGCCGGCCCTCCAGGAAGGGGACGAGATCCAGCCGCTCGATCTCGTCCAGCGAGGTCTTCCCCTGACAGGCGTCACCCATGATCTGAGCCAGCAAGCCCTCGTCGTACTGCGGCCATGCCAGCTCGGGGATGGTCCGGCGCAGCAGGTTGACCCTGGCTAGCCACTCTGTCACGCGGGTATCCTCGCGCACAGCGTCGTATCCGCGCCGTCGCAGCTCATCGGCGAGCACCCGGCCGGCTTGCTGCGGATCGAGGTCGGAGGTGACGTCCTCGCGGAGCAACAGGTCCTCATACCAGACCTGCAAGACGCCCACCGCACGCCGACGCGTCGGGTCGAAGACCGTTCAACTTCTCGCGTCGCAGCGACCCCGGCCGGACTTCCTCGAGCCACTCGGGATCGACCGCGCTGGCGAGGAAGACCTGGACCTCGCGGCGCCCGCCGCGGCGTTCCTCTCGGGCGTCGAGCGCCAGGTACAGATCGGCATCGCGAACGACCGAGCCGGCGGCGAGGCGTACGCCGCGGCCGCCCACCATCAGGCCGGTCCCTTCCGCACCGCGGCGCCGGACCAGCCGATCCGGATACGCCAGTAGCAGCCATTTGAGGATCGCGTCGTCGCCGCCGTGATCGACCGGCCCGCCGGCCGCGCGACGGCGAGCGCGAGAATCGTGTCCGCCCCGACGGAGGAGCTCGTCGCGCAACTGGGCGACCTGTCGAGCGGCCAGCGGATCGATGCCGCGGGACCTGAGGGTCGGCGAGAAGCGCGCCGATTCGGCTTCGTGCAGCAGGTCGAGGCGAACGAGCAAGTCGGAAGCCGCCGTCGTCTTCGGCGCGTCCTCCCGGCGATCGTTCGACGTCAACCCGTCCCGCGACCGGATGTCCTTCTCCGCGAGCAAGGCGGCGACGGCCGCCCCCTCGGCGAGCCGACCGCATTCGGAGGCGGCCAGCAGCAACCGCGCCAGCCTCGGGTGAACGGGCAGTTCCAGGATTCGTCAACCCAGGGGCGTCATCCGCCTCGATTCGCCTTCGAGCGCGCCGAGCGATTCGAGCAAGCGTTCGGCGGCGGCGATTCTTGCTGCGTCCGGAGGCTCGAACCATCGGAATCGCGATGGGTCGCTCTGGCCCCACGAGTGCAGGGCCAGCAAGGTGCTTGAGAGGTCCACACGGTGGATCTCGGGCTCCTCGAAGGGGGCGAGCCCCCGCTCGTCCCGCTCGGACCAGAGCCGGATGCAGCGCCCGGGAGCCGTGCGGCCCGCCCGGCCGGCTCGTTGATCGGCCGACGCCCGGCTGATCCGTTCGAGCGCCCAGCGGTCCACGCCGCGCGCCGCGTCGAATCGCACGAGCCGCGCCTGACCGCTGTCGATCACCGTCCTCACGCCCTCGATGGTCAGCGACGTCTCGGCGACGTTCGTGCTGAGGATGATCTTGCGGCGCTCGCTCGGCCGGAGGGCGCGGTCCTGGTCCTCGGGACCGAGCGATCCGTGCAAGGGCAAGACGAGGGCCCCGGCCTGTTCCGCACTCGGTTCCAGGCGGCGCCAGGCGCGGCGGATCTCGGCCATCCCCGGCAAGAACACGAGCAGATGACCCGACTCGCGCGGGTCGTCGAGCCACTCCTGCACGATGGGCGCCAGCGCGTCGGGACTCGAGGGACGATCGGCCGGCCGGTATTCGATTGACACCGGGTGGGTCCGGCCCTCGCCGACGACCACGGGGCATCCGCCCAGGAAGGCTGCGACCGGCCCGGCGTCCAGGGTCGCCGACATCACGACCAGGAGGAGGTCCGGCCGCACCTCATCGCGGACCTCGCGCAGGAGGGCCAATGCGAGGTCCGTCTCCAGGTTGCGCTCGTGGAACTCGTCGAGCACGACGGCGCCGATCGTCTCGAGGAAGGGGTCGGCGAGGAGCTGCCGCGTCAGGATCCCTTCGGTGAGGAAGCGGAGACGCGTCGCATCGGAATAGCGGCGCTCGAATCGGACCTGGTAGCCGACCTGGCCGCTCAGCGTCCAGCCTCGTTCCTCGGCCACCCGGCGAGCCGCCGCACGCGCGGCGATCCGGCGAGGCTGGAGGACGAGGACGTTGGGATTCTCCGGCGAAAGGCGTCCCGACTCGATGATCGCCGCCGGCAGCCGCGTCGTCTTGCCGGACCCGGGCGGTGCGACGACCACCAGTGAGCCGGCCCGCAACCTCTCCAGGCAGTCCGGTATCAGGTCGTCGATGGGCAGCGGCGTCATGGGGCGGACCGGAGTGGCAGGAACCTGTTGGGCAATCGCTCGCTCGCGGCAGGGTCGCTACTTCTTCTTGTGGTGGGTGCCGACGGGCTGCGAGATGATGGTGCTCGTCGTACGGGGGTACAGGTTGCTCAAGGGCACGGGGATCAGCCGCCCCTTCTTGTAGACGTAGAACGTCCCGCTCGGCGGAGTCGGATAGAGCAAGGGGGTCCGCGGCTTGGGTTGGCCCCCGAAGATCAGGTCGGTCGCGCTCGAAGGCTTGAACTTGACATGGCCGGCGCGGCCGATGAGCTGGTTGGGCCCCGTGCCTCCGATCAGCGTCGTATGACCGAACCAGCCGTGTTCGAGCGTCTCGGTCGAGCCGCCCTTCAGGACGTTCCGGCCGCCGTGACCCCCGTCGATGACCGAGGGGATCGTGACCGACGGGTCAATCGTGATCCTGTCGTTGGCCTTCGAGCCGAAGACGATGATGTCGTCGATGGTATCGATCGCCGGCTCGTTCAGGTCGAGCTGTCCGTTGACGAAGACCTCGATGATCGGGTTCGTGTCGGTCGCGCCCGCGGGGGCCGGTGCTTGAATCACATCGATTTTGTTCCGGGTGTGACGATTCGCGTTCGGCAGGGGCGTGACGATGAGCACCGTTCCCACGACCCGGACGGCGCCGGTATTCACCGGCGGCGTCGCCGAAACGGTGATCGTCACCGTCGCCGGATTGCTCGTGGTGGTGGACGGCGTCGACTGCGGGCCGGTGGCCATCACCTGGTACTGGAACGTATCGTTGCCGGTGAATCCGGGACTCGGCGTGTAGTTCAGGGTACCGGTCGTCGGATTGAAGTTGCTGACCGTGCCATGGGCCGGCTGGGATACCAGCTTGTAAGTCAGGGTACTGGGCTTGCTCGTATCCGGATAGCCGCTGGCGCCATTGAGCGTGATGCTGGCGGTCTGGCTCTGGGCCACCGAGGAGTTTACCGCGTTGGCGAACGGCGCGAAATTGATCGCCGGGTCGGTCGGGCCGGTGTACGATCCCACCGTCACGGTGAACGACTCGGTCATGGTCGCGGGCGAACCGGCGGGGGCACTCGGGTCGTGGGCGGTCACCGTGATGGTCGCGGTCTCGCCGGCTTTCGCCTGGGTGGTGTCGAGCAGGAGGGTGCCGCTGGGATAGACGGCCTGGCCCGGGGTCGTCGGCGTCGGCGTGATCGACACCGACGTGAAGATCGGGTTGATCGTCGGTTGAGAGTCCTCCTTCGTAACGGCGTTGGTCATGACGGGGATCTGGGTCAGCTGCGCCAGGGTCGTGAAGTCCGAGGTGCCCGAAGATGACGGGTTGGGCAGCATCTGGCCGAAGATCGTGTAATTGTAGCCGAGCTCCTGGTTGGGTGAGTTGGTCGTGATGAAGAACTGGGTGTCATTGCTGTCGGGGGCGCCGGTGTTGGCCATCGCGAGCTGGCCGGCCTCGGTGACATTGGTGGACGTGCCGGCGGAGGAGGTGAAGGCGAGCTGCTGGACATTCTCGTTCGGGAACGGCGTGCCCGGCTGGCCGCTGTTCCCCGAGCCATCCGGGTTCGGGGCACCGCCCTGGACCACGTAATTGTTCGACACCCCGGAGGGGAACCCGGTCGCGATTCGCGTGATGTATTTGCCGGTGTTCGTGTAGTAGCCGTCGCCGGTGAAGTTCGCGATGTGCGAGACCGTGTTCGGCGTCAGATTGCTCAGGCTGTTGCCGGATCCGTCGAAGAGCTGGAAGACCAGCGGGCCGCTGAAGCTCTTGGTGGGATCGGACGTGTTGGTGTACGAGACGTCCACCGTCCAGATCGGGCCGTTGACGATGCTTGCGGCGATGTCCGAGTTGCTCGAGGTCACGGTGAAGCTCTGGTTATCGGTCGTTGCGCTGCCGTCCAGCGGGATCACCATCCCCTGCTGTGCCGGAACGGTCTGATTCTGGATCGCCGCCAGGGCGGCCCCGGTCGCGAGGAGCTGGCGTTCTTCGAGCGTCTCGACCAGTAAGCGTTGGGTCCATCGTCGCCCCGCACGAGCAGCCGACCCGTCGCCCGAATGCCCGGCCCGGGAACGACCTGTCCGAATGCGGTCCCACATACGATACCTCCTGCGGCCGCGGCCCCCGGCCCTCGTTCCCCGACGCCATCAACGGTACGAGGATGGTCCCGACGGTGACCGTTCCTGTATCGGTTATGAGGACTGCCCGGCTTAAGTTAGTCTTCCCGGGGGCGCACCTGGATGCATGCCATCGGCCAGCGAATGGCTTCGGCTGGCCGGGGACCCGCTTTCCGGCGGACTGATCTCCATAGAACCTTGCCATTTCAAGGGTTAGGGCTCTATCCCATCAATTCGCCGTTGACATTTAGACCCACTGCGATTACACTATGTCGGTCATCCAGGAGACTGCATGCAACTGTCCTGTCTTGAATCACTTCGAAGCAAACATTGATCGAGCACTTGGCAAGGATGTATTGCCAGGGGAAGCACCCCAAACCATTGGGCATGAGTCGATGTCGAGCCCCGAGTTTCCCCCGGTCGAGGCCGCCGGCCCGAACCAACCCGAATCAGCGGGTGAAGGGCGGGATTCGGAGTTGACCCCTACCGTCGTCAAGGGCTCGGGAAGTTCCGCGCGGAGGCAGCAGGGTGGCGCCGCGGGAACCGTCCCGCCGGTCCCGCTGCCTCGCCCCGACGACATGGTCGGGTCCTTCCGGCTCGACGAAGCGATCGGGGTCGGCGGCATGGGAGCTGTCTTCCGCGCTGGACACGAAGCTCGATCGCCACGTGGCGCTCAAGCTGCTTCCCCCCGATCAGGCGGTCGACCCGGAAGTCGTCCAGCGATTCTACCAGGAAGGACGATCCGCCGCCCAGCTCGACCACGAGAACATCGCCCGGGTGTTCAGCATCGGTCAGGATGGTCTGCTCCATTATATCGCGTTCGAATACATCGAGGGCGTGACACTTCGCCAGCGGGTCGAGTCAGGAGGACCAATCAAGCCCGTCGAGGCCGTGGACATCGCGCTCCAGATCGCGAATGCTCTCATCCATGCTTCTCGCCGGGGTGTCGTGCATCGCGATATCAAACCATCCAACATCATCTTGACCCCTCACGGTCGCGCCAAGGTCGTGGATATGGGACTGGCGCGCCGGTTCGAACGGGGTGGGGATGGCGGGTTGACCCAGAGCGGGATGACGCTGGGCACATTCGACTACATCAGTCCGGAGCAGGCCCGCGACCCGCGGGATGTGGATGCACGAAGCGACCTGTACTCGCTGGGTTGCACGCTCTTCCACATGTTGACAGGTCGTCCGCCCTTCCCGGGCGGCACGGTGCTTCAGAAGCTGTTGCAGCACCAGGAGGAGCCGCCGGCCGACGTCCGGACGCTCAATCCCGACGTGCCGGCCGAACTGTCCGCGATCATCGCCAAGCTGATGGCCAAGGAGCGCGATCGTCGCTACCAGAGCCCCGAGCACCTGGCGCGCGACCTGTTGCCGCTGGCCGGGTCGTTGGGTCTCGAGCCGGCGCGCCCGACCTGGAATCCTGGATGGTGCAAAGCCACCACGCGTGGTGGGAGCGGCACCTCGTCTGGCTGGTACCCGTCGTTGGGTTCCTGGTGGTGATCGGGGGACTGGCGTGGTGGGGTCGAGAATTCAGCAGGCCGCCCGCGGGCGGGCGGGAGGTCGCGGCCGACTCGGCTCCCCGGGGCCAGAGCGAGCTCAATATCTCAGGTTCAAAGCCGCCCAACGAGCGGTCCATCGCGGCGGAATCCTCGGCCGGAGAGGCCGAGCCGAGGGCCGCCGGCACGTCGGGGTTTCCGCGCACGATCCCGGTGAGCTCGATCGAGGACCTCCATGAGGTGCTGGCCGGGGCGGCACGAGGGTCGGTCATCGTGCTGGCCGACGATGGGCCCTACCGCGTGAGCGGCCGCGCCTGGTCCGCCCGGACCGGGATGCTCGCTCCCGATCCCGATCTGACGATCAAGGCCGAAGCGGGGGTTCGCCCCGTGCTCAAGCTGGCCGAGGGGGCGGGAGCCGGGCAGGGTGGGCCGTCATCGCTCCTCGACTTCGTCGGCGGCCATGTCGTGCTCGAGGGGATCGAATTCGAGCTCCGAGCGACCGGCGAGGGCGAGGCCCGCTCGGCCATCCGATGCGAGGACACCGAGCTGGTGCTGCGCGGCTGCTCCTTCCGTCGTCGCGAGCGCGCGGCGAAGGACGATCACGGCTTGTCGGCGATCGTCGTGCGGGCCGCTCGGCGTCGCGATGGCGGGGCCGAGCGGCCACCGGCCGTCTTCGCCGACTCGTGTCATTTCGACGGGGGACAGGTCGCCGTCAAGTCCGCCGGTCCTGCCGACATCACGCTCAGGGACTGCACGCTCGGACCCGCGGGTCCCTCGATCTGGTTCGACGAGGCTCGATCCGAGTGGCCGCTCGCCGGCGAACTGCGGCTGATCCACACCAGTATCCTCGCCGGGCTTGGACCGGTCTTTCGATTCGCCGGCGGCCCTGTCCGGGTCCGAGTGGACGATTGCGTCATCGCCCCGGCCGGACGCGCCGGCCAACCTCGTGCTGATCGAGGACCCGCGGAACCTGAGCTGGCGCGGTCGTTCCAACCTGTACGCCTCGATCGGCCCCTTCCTTACGACGCCTGAGCATTCCGCTCAGCGGACGACGATCCCGGATTACGAGCGCTGGGAGCAGGGTCCGACGGAGCCGCGCGAGGTGGGATCAAAGGTGTCGCAGAGCCCGGTCTGGGAGGCCGCGGATCCGATCGCGTCGCTGGCGCAGGAGCAAGAGAATCCCACACGCGTCTTCCTGGTCGGTCCCAAGATCGCGGCGAGTTCGGACGTCGGCGCCCGACAAGGGCCCTTCGGATCGATCCTCAAGAACGTCCGGTCGGCCCAGCGCGCGCCGTGAATCGGCCCGCCGCACTTGCACCTCCCCGTGTCGAAGGGCTCGCGAAGGCCGATGCGAAACCGTCGAAGCGGCCGGAGTCATCGGTCGCCTCCATGCCGCCGCGCGATGGGACGAGCGTCGCCCCGGGAGAGGCCGCTGCTGCCGACGACCCGATACCGACGCCGCCTCTGGATCCCATGAACATGTCCACGATGCCGCCCATGGCGACCTCGGGCGCCGCCGACGCGGATGCGGAGCCGACGGAAGAGTCCGCGACCCGGACAACGCCCGCGCCCGGGCCGGCACGCGCGGAGCCCCCGCGGACCCCGCCGGCCTCGCCTGCCGCCCCCCGCCTCCCCGATGCGGTGTTCGGCGACGAGGATGTGATCCGCAGCCCCGAGCAGTTCCAGACCATGTTGCGTCATCTCGCCGACCGCGGCGGGATCCTACGGATCGGCGCGGGTGCCGACCTGGAGCTTTCGACCGTCACACTGGAGAGCGCGGGCACCAACCGGATTCAAGTCCTGGCCGAGCCCGGTCCGGCCAGGCCCCGGCTCCGCCTGCGTCCCGCGACCATGCCCGGTGGATCGCCGGCCGACTGGATCAACCTGTTGAGCCTTCGCGGCGGGTCGCTCCGGTTGCAAGGGCTGGACCTGATGATCCCCGAGCCCGAATCCCGCTCGCCCGACCGATTGGCCGCAATCGCGATGGTGCCCGGTACGGAGCTGCTCCTCGACGACTGCACGGTGACGCTGGCGGTCCGGCGCTCGACCGCGTCCGTGATCGCCGTGCAACCCGGTCCGGTACGCCCGGTTCGCGAAACCAAGCGCGCGGCGGGCGAAGCCGACGCTGTCGTCGAGATCCGCGACGGGTTCCTCCGTTCGGGCGGGGACGCCGTGACCGTCGCGGGCGGATGCCGTCTCTCGGCCAGGCTCCAAAATGTCATGATCGCCGCCGAGGGAAGTCTGCTGCACGCCCTGGGGAGCGTCCGCGCCGCAAGGCCGGACGCAGCCCAGAATCCCGCGCTCGACGTGCGCCTCGATCGAGTGGCCGCCCGGGTCAAAGGAGGACTCGTCCACTTGCAAACGAGCCGGGAAGAGCCTGACATGGCCTTCGTCGAGATCCACGCCGATCGTTCCATCTTGAGCACGGTCACCGGCGATCATCCGCTCTTCCGGCTGGAGGGCCAGGATCGGCTCGAGCGTCTACGCGACCAGATCCGATGGGAGGGCCACAATGTGGCCTATCATCGGATCAAGACCTACCGTCGCGACGAGATCGTCCAGGTCGGCGGATTGCCGAGGATCTACGACCGCGACGACTGGACCCGAGCCTTCCTTCCGACGGACGAGTCGCCGACGTTGACGGACCTCAAGTTCCGCCACGACGCCGACGCGACGCTGCCCGCCTGGAAGCTCGTCCGCGACGACCTGCGACTCGCCCCCGAGAGCTCGACCGCTGCCATCGGCCCCGATGCCGATAAGGTACCGGAAGCCCCCGCGGACGAGGAGTTCTGACCGGCCCCCGACCCGGACTCCTATGCGACGGTCGTTCCCGGCCCCGTCCCTAACCCCCGACGAGCCACCGCACGCCTGAGTCCGGCACTCATCGCAGGCGATCGACGAGGCGGAACTCGTCGTTTCCGATGCCGATGGGCCAAGGCATCCTGGGCCTCTCTGCGCCCTGGTCAAGGACGGGCAAGGTCACGGCCTACCAGGCGGCCGCCGTCTACCAGAAGAAGGGCCGCGGCCTGCTTGTCGGCAACTACCTGATCCTCGACAAGCTAGGCCAGGGCGGGATGGGAGATGGTCTTCAAGGACACGCCATCGCCGCCTGGGAAGGTCAGGTGCGCTGAAGATCCTCCCGCCGTCGTTCGCGCGCGATCACGACGCCGTCATGCGGTTTCGCCGCGAAGTCCAGGCCGCCGGCCGGCTCCAGCATCTCAACCTGGTGGCCGCCCAGGACGCCGACGAGGACCGAGGGGTGCATTTCCTGGTCATGGATTACGTGGACGGGCGCGACCTCGACCGTATCGTCCGCGAGAGCGGGCCGCTGCCGGTGGCCCAGGCCGTCGATTGTCTCATCCAGGCGGCCCGCGGGCTCGAAGCGGCCCACGCCAGGGGATCATCCACCGCGACATCAAGCCCGGCAACCTCATGCTCTCCGCCGGCACGGTGCGCGTGCTCGACCTGGGATTGGCCCGGATCGTGGACGCGACCAACCCGTTCAGCAAGTCCGCCGCGGGCCGCTTGACCCAGAGCGGCATGTACATGGGGACGATCGATTACATGGCCCCGGAGCAGGCCGAGGACTCGCACCGGGTGGACCACGCGCCGACATCTACAGCCTGGGCTGCACGCTCTATTACCTCTTGACCGGCCGCGAGCCGTTCCCCGGCGAGACGGTGCTCAAGCGGCTGATGGCCCACATGGAGCGCAATGCCGCCGGCCCGACCGTCGCCCGGCCGGAGGTTCCGACGGCGCTCGAGGCGGCCTACCAGAAAATGATGGCCGAAGCGGCCCGAAGACCGCCCGGCATCGATGTAAGCGAGTCATAATGTGCTTGGAGGCTCAAGGATGCCACGCGATCCGGGCGGATCAGGGCCCGCCAGGGCTCTCCGGTCGCAGCCGGAGCTGAAGGTCTTCACGCCCGAGGGCCCCGATTTCGTCATCTGCGGCCCGTAGTCCACAGTTACGTCCATCACAATCTCGTGTGGAGAACGTGTTAGTATGAATAAGGTGTTGGTGTTACAGATGTTGTATGGCAGGTCGAGGAGCTTGATCAGGATTGATGTCAGCAGTAATCGCGGCTCCGCGTAATTCGGGACTCTCGGCCGGTTGAGCAGCACGGCCAGCCAGAGGCTCCGGTGTTTGAGCAGGCTGTCATACACCTGCTGGCCGTCCATCGCATTGAAGCGAGTCCGGCGAATGAGTTCGAACTGGATCTCCTGAACGGTGGCCTCTCGAAGCGATATCGATTGGTCCATGGAATCGTGTCCTGTTGTCGGCGCCGCGATGACCAGGGGAGAACGTGGAGCGTGAGCGGCCCGTTGGGCGGGCCTCGTCCCGAGGGCGGTCCAACAATGACGCTCGCATCATGTCGCTGGCGAGTGAACGGACCGAGCGACGGGGTCGCCTCCTGCCTCAGTGCCATGCCGTGAAGCCCGCGATTTCCCTGATCCGGAGCAGGAGGCCTTCGCGATCCCCGGCGAGCAGGCAGGAGCGTGCCGCTTCCAGGCTCTGCATATGTTGCGGTCGAAACGGGACCGCTACTCCCGGCGCGGGGGGATCGGGGACCAACCGAGATCCCAGGGCCCGGACGAGGTCTTCCAGGCCCTCGCCGGTCTCGGCCGAGACGGCGTGAATCTTCGCGGGGGTTGGACCGAGCGGGGACGTTTCCCAGGCCGGCGGGAGGTCGCATTTGTTGGCCACGATGAGCGGGAAGGCGATCGAGCGGAGTAGCCTCAAGTCGGTATCCTGGAGCGGCTCGGAGCGATCGAGCACCAGCACGACGAGGTCGGCCTGGGACCGCTCCTGCTGCGCCTTGCCGATACCCAACTCTTCGATGACGTCGGCCGGGGTGCGTTCTCCCGCCGTGTCGCTGAGGTCGACCGGCCACCCATCGAAGGCCGTCCGGAAGGTGACCACGTCTCGGGTCACGCCGGGCAGGGGGTTGACGATCGACCTCTCGAAGCCGGCGAGCGCGTTGAACAGCCGGCTCTTGCCCACATTGGGACGCCCGGAGATCACGACCTTCCAGCCGTGGAGGAGTCGGACCCCGACCTCGCTCGCGCGGATGAGGGCGTCGAGTTCCGTCAGGTCGGGCGTCGCCGCGCCCTCCGCCCCGGCGATGAGACGCTCCAGCGACCGTCGGAATGCGCCACGGACTTGATCCGCCAGGATCTCCGCCACCCTGAGCGTGGGGGCGAGCGCCAGGTCCGTCATCGCTTCTGCGCGGATGCGGTCTTCGATCATGGCCGACGGGGTCAGGTCGCGATCGGCTTGGACGGCCCCCGCTTCCTCCAAGGCGCGAACCACCGCGGCGACGGCCGCAGGTCCACCGTGGCAGTGGAGCTCCACGACAGGCGTTGTCGCGTCGAGCCGGACGGCGACGACCTCGTCGCCCAGCCCGATCCCGGCCCGGCCCAGCCTCAACCGTCCGGGGAGCGTGCGCGACAGAGGCGGGCCCTGGCTCGGCCGGAAGACAGCGTCGACGACCCTGACCGCCTCGTCACCCCACACGTTGACCACGGCGATCGCCCCGCGGCCTTCGGCGGTCAGGACACGGAACCCGGCTGCTGCCGACATGGGGTTTCCTCTCAGGACCGAGGTCCCGGCGGGTTCGCTTCGCGGATGCTGACGCTTCCGAGCCGGTTCGGGGATGGTCAACGCGTCGGGCTTCGCCGATAATCGACGGCCCGGGCTCACGGACGAGTCAAGCGACGGTACGAGTCCCGGCATCAAACCGAAGCACAGCGGAGGAAGGGACGTGCTCAATCGGGGATCCGGCCGATTCCTTCTCTCGATATCGGCCATGGGATGGTTGCTCTTCGTGGCCAGACCCCAGTCGGTCCACGCGGCGAACGAGCCCAAGCGGCCCAACGTCCTGCTCATCATGTCCGATGACCAAGGTTATGGCGATCTCGGCTTTCACGGCAATCCCCGGATCAAGACGCCGAACCTTGACCGGTTCGCGCGGGAGAGCGTCCGGATGAAGACGTTCTGCGTCTCCCCGGTTTGCTCGCCGACGCGAGCCAGCCTCATGACGGGCCGGTACAACTACCGCACCGGGGTCGTCAACACGTATCTCGGCCGGTCCTTGATGCACCCCGATGAGACGACCCTGGCGGAGGCGCTCGGCTCTGCCGGTTATCGTACGGGGATCTTCGGCAAATGGCACCTCGGCGACAATGCTCCCTCGCGCGCGATCGATCAGGGCTTTCAGCGGGCCCTGGTGATCAAGGGCGGAGGCATCGGCCAGGCTTCGGACCCTCCGGGTGGCAGCACGTATCTCGATCCGGTTCTGCAAGATAACGGCGTGCCGAAGAGATTCTCGGGATATTGCAGCGACGTCTACACGACCGCCGCGATCGACTTCGTCGCCACAGCCGACGATCGTCCCTTCTTCGCCTACCTGGCATTCAACTGTCCGCACGAGCCGCTCCAGGCGCCCGAGGCCGAACTGGCGGCCTACCGTGCGATGGACCTCAGCCCCTCGGCTTTCCCCGAGTTGGGACACCCCGTCCCGCCCGATCTGATGACGCCGCCGGATGATATCGCACGAGTCTACGCGATGGTGACGAATATCGACACCAACGTCGGGCGGATCCTCGGTGCGCTTGCCTCGCGGGGTCTGGCCGAGAACACCATCGTCATCTTTCTGACCGATAACGGCCCGGCCAAGGTCCGATTCAACGCCGGCTTGCGAGGGTATAAGGGGACCGTGTACGAAGGCGGCATCCGCGTGCCGTGCTATATCCGGTGGCCGGGCCAGTTCCCCGCCGGTCGCGTCGTCGATCGCCTGGCGGCTCACATCGACCTTTTTCCGACCTTGCTTGAAGCCTGCCAGGTAGCGGTTCCCGCGGGCCTCCAGCTCGACGGCAAGAGCCTCATGCCCCTGCTGCGTGGTGAGAGCGGCGTCGATTGGCCCGATCGCACTCTGTTCTTCCAGTGGCATCGCAGCGATGTGCCCGAGCCGGACAGGGCCTTCGCAGCCCGCTCGCAGCGCTACAAACTCGTCCGCCGCGAACCCGCTCCGGAGAGCCGGACGCCACCCAAACTCGAGCTCTTCGACCTGGAGACCGATCCGGACGAGGAGCATGATATCACCGCGGCACAACCCGCGCTCGTCGAGCGGATGCACGCCGATTACCTGGCTTGGTTCCGGGATGTGAGCTCCACGCGTGGCTTCCATCCCATTCGGATCCACATCGGAGGGCCAAGGGAAAACCCGACGGTGCTGACCCGTCAGGACTGGCGCGGGCCCCGGGCGGGTACGAAAGTCAACGACCTGGGTTTCTGGGAGGTGAACGTCGTGCGGGGCGGACGCTTCACGGTCACGCTCAGACTGGCGCCCCGCCGATTCCCGACCGCGGTGCACTTATCGCTCGGCGGGGTCGAGCGAGCGGTGAAACTGGAAGCCGGTCTGTCGGAATGCACCTTCACCGATGTGCCTTGGACCGAGGGACCGGGTCGCCTGGAGGCTTGGGTCGAGGGCAACCGAAACACGGCCGGCGTGCTGGATGTCACCATCCAACGAGCTGACCCCACCACGGAATAGGCCATGCTGGGCGAGTCCATGTCAAAGCCCGGGACCGGCGGTCATGCGCGATCATCCGGCGGCAACGATCGGCCAGCGAGGTTGATCCTGGCGTACGTGTTGATGACGGCGGCCGCGACTTGGGGGTGCCGCCGTCAGGACGAGCGGTCCGTCAGCGTCGATGCCGGTGAGGCCCCGGCTGTCGCCGAGTCGAAGGCGAAAGTCGCGATGCCTCCGCCGGCTCCAGCCCCCGACGGCATGGTCTGGATCCCCGGCGGCAGTTTCTGGATGGGCGGGGACGACAGCTCGATGCAGGACGCCGGGCCGGTGCACGAGATCACTCTCGATGGCTTCTGGATCGACCGGACGGAGGTCACGAATCGACAGTTCGCCGAATTCGTCGCGGCAACGGGCTGTATCACCGTGGCCGAGCGCCGGCCCGATCCCCGCGACTTCCCGGACGTCCCGGCGGAGAAGCTCGTTCCCGGATCGCTGGTCTTCACGCCGCCGGCCGGTGAAGTCTCTCTGGAGAATCCGCTCGCGTGGTGGAGCTACGTCCCCGGAGCGAACTGGCTGCACCCGGAGGGTCCGCAATCCACGATCGAGGGGATGAAGGACTATCCCGTCGTCCAGGTTTGCTGGGACGATGCGGTGGCGTACGCACGATGGGCCGGCAAGCGACTCCCGACCGAGGCGGAGTGGGAATACGCCGCGAGAGGCGGCAAGGCCAGGACTCGGTTCATCTGGGGTGACGAGTTGCGCCCGGCGGCACGTGGCAAGCCAACATCTGGCAAGGCCGCTTCCCGGGTCATGGCTCGCCCGAGGATGGATTCAGCCGAACCGCGCCCGTCGGCTCCTTCCCTCCCAACGCGCTGGGATTGTTCGATATGTCCGGCAACGTCTGGGAATGGTGCTCCGACTGGTATCGGCCGGGCTATGATATGGGCCAGACCAGGAACCCGACGGGGCCGTCTTCGAGCTTCGACCCCGACGAGCCGCGTGTTCCCAAGCGGGTCCAGCGCGGCGGCTCGTTCCTCTGCAACGATCAGTACTGCGGCCGCTACCAGCCGGGAGCCCGAGGCAAGGGAGCCGTCGATAGCGCCGCGTCGCACGTCGGCTTCCGCTGCGCCCTGTCCCCTGCGAGATCGGCAGCGAAGGCCGCGACTCGTGAGATCATCGACCGATCCTCTCGAAATTGAGCGCACGCCGCACCGAGGGGTGGTCCGATCCGATCACCCGATGGGATTGAGGCATTCGTGTCAGAGTGGCTACATCAGAGTTATTACTGGATTACCAGCGAGCTCCTGACTCATCTGGGATTTCTGCTCGCGCTGGTCTTCCTGGCCAATCTACTGCGACAGAGACGTTCGCCAAGCAGCACGATCGCATGGCTCGTGGTGATCCTCTTCCTGCCCTATGTCGGGGTCCCGCTGTACGTCATGTTCGGAGGCCGGAAGATGAACCCCATGGCCCGGCGCAAGTCCTCGATCTACGAGCCGGCGCCGGAAGTGGGGGGCGGAGCGAGCGGAGGCGGCACGGAACGGCTCCTGGCGTCATATGGGGTACCGCCGGCGCGGGGAGGCAACCGGATTCACCTGGTCACCAGCGGCTACGAAGCTTATCGGCAGGTCATGCGAATGGTCTCGGAGGCGCGTTCGACGATCCATATCACCACCTACATCCTCGGCTGGGACGAGGCCAGCCGACCGATCCTGGAACGGCTGACCGAACGGGCGCGTGAGGGCGTATCCGTGCGGCTGCTCATCGACGATCTCGGATCGTGGCGGCTTCCCCGCCGCAAACTGGCGCCACTGACCCACGCCGGCGCGGGTTGCTTTCTTCATGCCGGTGTTCCACGTGCCGTTGCGGGGACGGGCGAACTTGAGGAACCATCGGAAGCTCATCGTGGTCAACGGCCGAACCTGCCTGACCGGCGGCATGAACCTGGCTTTGCCGTCCATGGGGCCGCCCGAGACGAGCCGGCTCTGGCGCGATTTCGCGGCGGTCGTCGAGGGTCCCGTCGTCGCGGATCTGGAGGCCCTGTTCGCATCCGACTGGACGTTCGCGACGGGCTCGGAACCGGAATCGGAACCCGGATCGACCATTGATCCTCCGGGATCCGGGTCCGCTACGGCCCAGATCGTCGCGAGCGGGCCGGACGTCCCCGGCGACCCCCTGTATGAGTCCCTGCTCGCCCTGATCTTCGGCGCACGGCAACGGATCTGGATCGTGACCCCTTACTTCGTGCCCGACGAGATGCTCGCGCGGGCCCTGAACCTGGCGGCCCGCCGGGGAGTCAACGTCCGGCTCATCGTACCGATCCGATCGAATCACTTGTCGGCCGACCTGGCGCGAGCCAGCTACCTTCGCGACCTGCACAACGCCGGCGGCCGGGTGTTGCTCTACACGCCCGAGATGCTGCACGCGAAGGTCGTGATCTTCGACGAGCAACTCGCCATCATCGGCTCGGCCAACATGGACATGCGGAGTCTGTTCCTCAACTACGAGGTCGCGCTCTTCGTCTGGTCGGCCGAGGAGGTCGAGCACGTCGCGGCCTGGGCGATGGGACTGATGGCATACACCCATCGCGAGCTGCCCGTCCCGGCCTGGCCGGTCGAACTGGCCGAGAACGTCGTCCGCCTTCTGTCCCCGCTCCTGTGAAGAACGAGCAACGAGTCATCCACCATGCCGGGAACCGAAAGCCTCTGGTACAAGGATGCCGTCTTCTACGAGGTCTACGTCCGCGGTTTCTACGACGCCAGCGGCGATGGCGATGGCGACTTGATCGGGCTGACCTCCAAGCTTGACTATCTCCAGGAGCTGGGAGTGGACTGCCTCTGGTTGATGCCGATCTACGCCTCGCCGCTGAAGGACGACGGCTACGACATCGCCGATTTCCGCCAGATCCACCCGACCATCGGCACGGTCGCCGATTTCGAGGCCCTATCCAAGGCGGCGCATGCCCGGGGTATCCGGATCATCGCCGACCTGGTCGTGAACCACACGTCCGATCAGCATCCCTGGTTCCAGGAGGCGCGCCGGGACCGGAATTCGCCCAAGCGCAACTACTACGTCTGGAGCGACACCGACCAGGTCTACAAGGGGACCCGGATCATCTTCCGCGACACCGAGACGTCCAACTGGACCTGGGACCCGTTGGCGCGTCAGTACTTCTGGCACCGCTTCTTCAGCCACCAGCCCGACCTCAACTACGACAACCCGGACGTCCACCAGGAGATGCTCGACATCATGGCATTCTGGCTGGACCGGGGGATCGACGGCTTCCGCGTGGACGCCGTGCCGTACCTCTACGAGCGGGAGGGGACGAACTGCGAGAACCTGCCCGAGACCCACGGATTCCTGAAGAGGATGCGGGAATTCGTCAACGCCCACTACCCGGGGACGCTGCTCCTGGCCGAGGCGAACCAGTGGCCGAGCGACTTGCTCCCGTACTTCGGCAATGGCGACGAGTTCCACATGGCGTTCAACTTCCCCCTGATGCCGCGACTCTTCATGGCGATCCGGCGCGAGGACAGCCGTCCCATCATCGAGATCATGAGCCAGATGCCGGAGATTCCGCTCTCGTGCCAGTGGGCCCTGTTCCTCCGCAACCACGACGAGCTGACCCTGGAGATGGTCACCGACGAGGAGCGGGATTACATGTACACGGAATATGCCAAAGACCCGAGGATGCGGCTGAACCTGGGAATCCGCCGGCGGCTGGCGCCGCTCATGGACAACGGGCGTCACCAGATGGAACTGATGCATAGCCTGTTGTTCACGCTCCCCGGGACGCCTGTCCTCTACTACGGGGACGAGATCGGCATGGGAGACAATATCCATCTCGGCGACCGCAACGGGGTGCGGACGCCGATGCAATGGAGCGGAGACCGGAACGCGGGGTTCTCGCGTTCGGACCCCTCGGCGCTCTACCAGCCGATCATCCTGGACCCGATCTACAACTTTCAGGGCGTCAACGTCGAGGCCCAGCTCCGTTCGCCCACCTCGCTGCTCAACTGGGTGCGGCGGCTGATCCAGGTCCGGCGGCAGCACAAGGTCTTCGGCCGCGGGAGCCTCGAGTTCCTCCCCTGCGGCAATCGTCGCGTCGTGGCGTACATCCGGCGGCTCCAGGACGAGATCGCGCTGGTCGTCAACAACCTGTCGCGCTTCCCCCAGGCGGTCGAGCTTGATCTGCGCGCGTACGACGAGATGACGCCCATCGAGATGGCCGGGAGGGCTGCGTTCCCCACCATCACCGACCGCCCGTACCAGATCACCCTCGGGCCCTACGGATTCTACTGGTTGCGTCTGGAGAAAAATCCGGCGTGAGCGGAGGTGGGCCGGTCATCACCGGGCCGAGCGCGGCGCCAATCGCGCGGCTCACGTCTTCGCGACGAGGTCCTCGATGTCCTCACGTCGTTCGGAATCCATGGGTGCGGTGGCCGAGTTGCGGAGGAGCCGTTTCAAGCAAGGGGGTGATACCAGCGTCGTGATCATCACCATGAGCGTGGCCGCTCCGAAGAGGCCCGCGTCGAACACCTGCGTCGCCAGTCCGATCTGCGCGAAGATCAGCCCGACTTCTCCCCGGGGGATCATTCCCACGCCGACGACCGCCTTGTTCCCCCGGAACCAGAAGGGCGCGTAGCCGGCCAGGAACTTGCCGATGATCCCCACTCCGATCAGGACACCCCCGGTCAGCAACGTAAAGCGGCTCGCGGGCAGGAGGGGATTGAGCGCAGCGACGTCGACCGATGCGCCGACCGAGACAAAGAAGATCGGCACGAAGAAATGGCCGAGTCCCGCGATCCCTCGCTCGATCTCGTGCGCATGCGGGATGTGGCCGAGCAGCAGGCCCGCGGCGAAGGCCCCGATGATCATCGCGGAGCCGCAGCGATCGGCAAGCCATGCCATGGACAGCGCAACCGCCACGGCGAACACCGTCACCGTACCGGGGAGCTGGATGCGCTCCACCACTCGAAAGACCAGGGGGATCACCAATCGGCCGGCGAAGGCGGCCACGAGCAGGAAGCCGACGGCACGAGCGGCGGCGCCGAGCACGACCGCGACGGAGACTTGCTGGCCCTGCGTAAGGCCCTCGACGACCGTCAAGAACAGGAGCCCGAGCACGTCGTCGATCAGGGCGGCCCCCAGGATGATCTGGCCCTCCTCGGCGCGAAGTTGTCCGAGGTCCGAGAGGACCCTGGCGGTGATCCCCACGCTCGTGGCCGTCAGCGTCGCGGCCGCCATGATCGAGCGCATGTCCGACAGGCCCAGCCATCGACAGGCGAAGTAGCCCAGCGCGAACGGGAGCAAGACCCCCACGACCGCGACGGTCATCGACGTGACGCCGACTCTCAGCAGTTCCGTATGATCGGTCTCCAAACCGATGGCAAACAGGAGGATCAAGACCCCCAGCTCCGCCAGCAACTGCAGCGCCTGATGATGCGGATCGATCCAGCCGAGTACCGACGAGCCCGTCAGCACTCCGCCAATCAACTCGCCGAGAACGGCAGGTTGGCCCAGTCGTTGCGCCAGCGCCCCCGCAACCTTGGCGACGACCAGGATCACGACCAACATTCCGAGGAACTGCGATACGGCCAGATGTTCCATCATGCATCATAACGTGACGACCGCTCTTGTCCGAACCGGTGGCCCCAGGATATTATTAGTCAACTTCTTGAGCGGGGATGAAACCCAAACTTATGTCAAATTTGGGAAACCGTTTCCCATTCGCCGGGGCGCCGGCGGCCAGAGAATCCATGAAGCGACGCGAAGACATCCGAAACGTAGCCATTATTGCGCACGTTGACCACGGGAAGACAACGCTCGTCGATGCGATGTTGCGTCAGTGCGGGCAATTTCGCGCCTCGCAGCTTCAGGGCGAGCGCATCCTCGACTCGAACGACCTGGAGCGCGAGCGGGGCATCACCATCCTGGCCAAGAACATCGCGATCCGCTACGGCGACATCAAGATCAACCTGATCGATACGCCGGGCCATGCCGACTTCGGCGGCGAAGTGGAGCGGACGCTCCAGATGGCGGACGGGGCCCTCGTCCTGGTGGACGCCTTCGAGGGGCCCATGCCTCAGACGAAATTCGTCCTGCGCAAGGCGTTCGCCTGCCACATCCGGCCGATCGTCGTCATCAACAAGATCGACCGGCCGGACGCGCGGCCGACCGAAGTGCTCAACGAGATCTTCGACACGTTCGTGGAACAGAGCGCCAGCGAGGAGCAGCTCGATTTCCCTTACATTTACGCCTCCGGGAAGGCGGGATTCGCCTCGCACGACCCCCAGGCCTCCGCGGGAGACGTCAAACCGCTGTTCGACATGATCGTCGGGCATGTCCCGGGTCCCGTGGTGGACCCCGATAGCCCGTTCCGGATGCTTTGCACGACGCTCGACTTCTCCGAGTACGTCGGACGCATCGCCATCGGCCGGATCGTCTCCGGTCGTGTCCGCCGGCAGCAGAAGGCGGTGCTCATCAAGGCCGGCGGAGTGATCATCCCCGGCGCCATCGACAACATCCTGGTGTTCGACAAGCTGGGACGGACCGAGGTCGACTCGGTCGAGGCCGGCGACATCGTCGCGATCGTGGGCCTGGGCTCGGTGGACATCGGCGACACCATCGCCGATCCCGAGCAGCCGGTCGCCTTGCCCCGGATCGAGGTCGACGAGCCGACTCTGAGCATGACGTTCATGGTCAACGACTCGCCCCTGACCGGGGAGGGGCAGTTCCTCACGTCGCGGCACCTCAAGGAACGGCTCGAGCGCGAGCTCGAGTCGAACGTGGCCCTCCGCGTCGAGCCGACCGAGGAACGCGACTCCTTCCAGGTGTCCGGGCGCGGGCTCCTTCACCTTTCGGTGCTCATCGAGACGATGCGGCGGGAAGGCTACGAGCTGGCCGTGGGCAAGCCCGAGGTCATCTTCCGCACGATCGATGGTGAGACCTGCGAGCCTTACGAGTTCCTGGTCGTCAACGTGCCGCACGGCCATATTGGTCCCGTGATCGAGCTGGTGGGTGTGCGCCGCGGTGAGATGACCAAGATGGACGTGAAGGGGGCCTATGCCCACCTCGAGTTCCTGATCCCGGCGCGGGGGCTAATCGGTCTGCGCAATCGGCTCATGAGCGCGACCCAGGGCGAGGCCATCATGCACCACAATTACCATGACTACCGGCCGGTCAAGGGGGACGTGCCCCGGCGGCCCAACGGCGTCATGGTCAGCCTGGTGCGCGGCCAGGCCGTCGCCTTCGCCCTCGACAACCTCCAGCAGCGAGGGACCATGTTCGTCAAGCCGGGTGACGACGTCTACGAGGGGATGATCGTCGCGGAGAACGCCCGCGGCGAGGACATGGTCGTCAACCCCTGCAAGGAGAAGAAGCTCACGAATATGCGGGCGTCGGGCTCGGACAAGAACATCCTGCTCAAACCGCCCCGGGAGCTCACGCTGGAGCTGGCACTCGAATACATCGAGGACGACGAGCTGGTGGAGATCACGCCGTCCAAGATCCGGCTGCGGAAGAAGGTCCTCACCGAGGAGAATCGCAAGCGGTCCGAACGCAGCGGCGGCAAGAAAGTGGGAGTCTGATGGCGGAGTGGCGATTCAGGTCCCGTCGACCGGGATCGCCCCCTCGACCTTCTCCGCGAACCAGTCTCGCTCCAGGATGGAGTAAAGGTCGGCGTCGTACCAGCGGCCGTCGCGCCAGAACTTGGCGCGAGCGACGCCTTCGTGGCGATAGCCGGACTTCTCGTAAACGCGCTTCATCGCGGGGTTCATCGTGTGGCCTTCGATCCGGTGAAGGCCCAGCTTGTCGAAGGCGAACCGGGTGCGCACACGAACGGCGTCGGTCGCATAACCGCGCCCCCACGCCGCGCGTTCCCCGATAAGCAAGCCGCCGGTGGTCCAGCGGTGCCGCCAGTTGATCTCGTGCAGTCCGATGAAGCCGATATGCCGCTCCTGGTCGTCCAGGATGGCCCAGACGAAGTCCCTCTCCCGCTGGGTCTCCATCCTCTCGAAGAAGGACTCCTCCTGTCGGCGAGTGACCCCCAGATTGTACTTGAGAGCCACGTTGACCTCGGGGTCATTGAGCCACTCGAGGGCGTTCTCGAGGTGCAACGTCCGATCGGGCGGCACCAGGCGAACCCGTTCCCCCTTGAGACCGACGAGCGGCATGGCTGTCACCTCCGCGGGCCGGCGAGCGCTGGAACCACCAAACGATCGGACACGGGGTGACGACGACCGGTTCGATGCCGATCGTCAGATTCAGCGGACGTGCGATCTGATGAAGGCCAGGCCGTCGCGGCAGAGGCCCACCGAGTCGGGGAACAGGTCGCGCCAGACCCGCGTTGCGGCGGCGAGGGCGGGTAGGGCCCGGCCGAACGCTTCGATGGTGAGATAGCCGTCGTAGCCGGTCTGCGTCAGCCCCCGGAAGAACGAGTCCCAGTGGACCTGGCCCGTCCCGGGAACGCCGCGGTCGTTCTCGGAGACGTGGACGTGGATCGTCTCGGCGGCGCACGAGGCGATCGCGCGCGCCTGGTCCTTCTCCTCGATGTGAGCGTGGAAGCTGTCGTACATCATCTTGCAGTAGGGATGATCCACGGCGCGCACGAAGCGCGCGGCCTGCGCCGCGGTTGTCAGGAAGTAGATCTCGAAGCGATTGAGGTACTCGACGGCCATGCGGATGCCTCGTGCCTGCGCGTTCTCGGCCGCCCGCTGGAGCGTCTCGACTCCGTACCTGAACTCGTCCTCGGTCGGCGCCTCGTTCGAGAAGACGCCGATGGCCGAGTGGATCGGCCCGCAGAGGATCTCGCAACCGAACGCCTGGCCGCACTCCATCACCCGGTCGAGGTGTGCGACCGCGGCGTCGCGGATCTTGCGGTCGGGCGAGATCGGATTCGACTCGGCGCCCATCACGGTCACGGCCGTGGCGCCCAGTCCGAGGGATTTGATCCGCTTGCCCAGCCGCTCGAACGGCGCCAGATCCGCCGTGTCGAAGATCGGGACCTCGACTGCGTCGAAGCCCATCTCCTTGAGCTGGTCGAGGATGGCGTCGTGGTGCTCGGTGACGTGAGTCGTCCACAGGAGCAGGTTCATTCCCGTCTTGGCCATGATCGTTCCTTCCGGATTCCAGGTAGGGTGGGCTTCGCCCACCGGTCCGAGGCGAGCGTCGGTGGGTAAGGCCCACTCTACACCGGTACAACCGATTCCCACTTGCTGTGGTCGGCCGAGTCGAGCACGGCATCGCAGACGGCCTGTGTGGCCAGCGCGTCGCGGAAGGTCGGGGCCGTCGACTGGCCTTTGGCCAGGTTCTCGAGGAAGTCCGCGACCTGGTGGACGAACGTGTGCTCGTAGCCGATCTGTAGCCCGGGGACCCACCAGTGCTTCATGTAGGGCATGTCGCCGTCCGTGACGTGGATCGATCGCCAACCGCGCACGATCGACTCATCCCGGTGATCGAAGTACTCGAGACGATGCAGGTCCTCGAGATCCCACTTGAGCGAGGCCTTCTCGCCGTTGACCTCGAACGTATACAGCGCCTTATGTCCGCGGGCGTATCGCGTCGAACTCGAAGAGGCCCAGTGACCCGTTCTCGAAACGGCAGAGGAACGCGCAAGCGTCGTCGATGCCGACCGGCTCCACCTTGCCGGTGAGATTGTGCTTCCGCTCCTTGATGAAGGTCTCGGTCATCGCGCAGACCGAGTTGATCGACCCGTTGAGCCAGAGGGCCGTGTCGATGCAATGGGCGAGCAGGTCGCCGGTGACGCCGGAACCGGCCGCGGCGACGTCCAGCCGCCAGAGGGCGGTGCCGCCCTGCGGCAGATCGGCCGAGATCGTCCAGTCTTGGAGGAAATTGGCCCGGTAATGGAAGATCTTCCCCAGCCGCCCGGAGTCGATGAGCTGCTTGGCCAGGGTCACGGCCGGGATGCGTCGGTAGTTGTACCAAACCGTGTTCGGGACGCCGGCCTTCTCCACCGCGTCGACCATTTTCTGCCCTTCGACCAGGTTCATCGATAGGGGCTTCTCGCAGAGGATCGTCTTGCCGGCCGCGGCCGCCGCCAGGGCGATCTCGGCGTGAGTGTTGTTGGGCGTGCAGATGTCGATCGCATCGATGTCCTTGCGCTCGACGAGCTTGCGCCAGTCGGTCTCGATCGACTCGTAGCCCCAGCGGTCGGCGAATTCGCGGGCCTGCTCGGCCGTCCGGCCGCAGACGGCCTTGAGCACCGGGCGGTACTCGACGTCGAAGAAGTCGTTCACCCGCTTGTAGGCGTTCGAGTGCGTCCGGCCCATGAAGCCGTAGCCGACCAGGCCGATATTCCAGGGTTTCTTGGCGCTCATGGCAACTCCGGGATCAGGTGGGGAAGCGGTGGACCGAGGACCGGAAGCCCGCCGCTCATTCGGTCCAGCCGTGGGCATCGCGAACCGCGATCATCGCGGCGAGGATGTCGTTCCAGGTCTCGGGCTTCGTCATGACGTCGTTCGGGAACATGCAGCCGTCCCAGCAGATGTGCCGGACGGCCTTGGTGAGCCGGCCGTTCTCGTCGCGGAGCCAGAAGCCGGCATGGTGCGGGATGTCGAGCTTGCCCTTGGGATCGGTCGCCAGGCAATGCCGGCCGGTGTGGTCGTGCGTACCCGAGCCGAAGACGGTCGCGTCGTTCTGGGCGACGTGGAAGTCGATCGTCCAGGGCCGCAGGGCGGCGGTCAACTTCCGCAGCGCCGCGTCGAGGGTCTCCCGGTCGCTCCAGTCGAACTCCTTCGGCAGGATCCGGTCATCGGGCGCATTCTCCCCCAGGGTGTAGAGGAGCGTGTGCGCCATGTCGGCCTGGAATCCGACGGTCTGCGGTTCGCCGACGCGCTCCAGCAGATCGACCATCGTCCGCCACGAGTGCATCCCGCCCCAGCAGATCTCGCCCTCGGCGGCGAGTCGCTCGCCGTGGTCGCGGGCGATCTGCGCCGCCTGCTTGAAGGTCGCGGCGATCGT
Source organism: uncultured Planctomycetota bacterium (assembly GCA_963815795.1). Lineage (GTDB taxonomy): Bacteria > Planctomycetota > Planctomycetia > Isosphaerales > Isosphaeraceae > JAKAUH01. The sequence goes on from CAWFIC010000019.1 coordinate 3,188,168, forward strand.
CCGCTGGTTCGCCTCGGGGTCCCTGGCCCAGTCGGCGGGCGAGCAGGCCGAGTCGATCCGCACGACCCCGTACGGCCGCAGTCCCAGCTCGCGCAAGCGGCTGGCGATCCGGCACGCCTTGCGGATGGCGCCGAGGTAGTTCTCCCGTTGCTTGTCATCGCCCATGGCCGATCCATCGAACCAGACCGGTGCCACGACGGATCCGACCGTGAAGCCCCGGTCTCCGATGCGCCCCGCGGTCCCTTTCAGGTCGTCGTCGCTGATGTCGATGTTGATATGAGGCTCGTACAGGAAGATGTCGACGCCGTCGAACTTGATGCCGTCGACCTCGGCGGCCGCCGTGAGATCGAGCATCGTCGCGAGGTCGATCGTCGGCTCGGCGCCCGGGCTCCCCTTGCCGACCAGCCCGGGCCACATGGCGTTGTGGAGCTTGGGAAACGTGTTGGGATGGCTGCCGCTCATGAAGTGTCCCTTCGAGTTCGGCGCCAGAAAGGCGATCCGCCGGGCGGATCCGGCGCCAGGACGTCGGTATCACAGTTCCGCGAGTTCCGCTCCCGCCAGCATCTTCTCTCCCAGGAGGGTCCGCCTGATCAATTCCTCGACACGACCAGCGTCCCGGATGCCTTCGAAGCCCGAATCGGGCGCGAGGACCTCGCCGTGGCGGCGGAAGTAAACAGCCCCGGTCCCGTCGCCGTGTTCGACGCACAGGGTGTCATTGAAAATGTCCGGCGTCCAGAGGTCGAGCATGACGTCGTCCGCCCCGCGTCTCTTCCACGCGACGATCGCCCGGCGATCGGTCAGGACGTACAAGTTCCTCGCGATGCGTCGCTGCCAGATGCGATGACGCACCCAGCTCGCAGCGATCCCGAGCGCCGCCATGCAGCCGAGCGCCGCCGGCGGCAGGCAGAGCAGGAACAGCATCTCCCCAGGATTCATCGTGCGGAGACCGTAGATTCCGAAGAGCACCGTCAGGGCGAACCCACTCATCGCGCAGAGGAAGGCGGCGAAGAACACCGGAAAGACCCGGATCGTGCCGAGCGGACGAGGGAGACCACGCCCTGCCCAGAGGATCCGCTCACCCGGCTCGAGTGCGGACTTGACGCCGGCGGCCAGGATTTCGCTCAGGCCATCACCGAATTCGTCCCCGATGGCCGGGTAGAAGCCGTCGCCGGTGTCCGACGTGCCGTTATGCATCACCCCCCCTTCCGCTTCCTGGGAACGATCACCTTCCGAACCCATCGGCCGAGCCGGGCGTACCACTCCCCCGAGCCCAGCTCATCGGCCAGCCGCATCTGCTCGACCACGTCATCGGGAGTGAGCATCGGGAAGGCCAGGCTGCGCTTGATGCAATCGTAAGTACCGTCCGCACGGCGAGACCAGAAAGTACACTCCATCGCGATCGGATCGAATCGCCAGACCTCCGAGACGCCGAGTCCGCCCCAGGCGATGACCGCATCGTCGGCGGAATGGGACACCTCTACTTCGATGGCCAGGTCGGGAGGTGGCTGGACATCGAGGTCGATGTCCTTCGATCCCTTCATCTTCGTCGCGTTCTCCCGGAAATAGAACGTCTTGTCGCCCTCGACTCCGCGTCTCTTCGCACGCCGGCGAAATGTCGCGGATGCAGCGTCTTCGATGGGCACCTTGAGAACTCTAGCCAGTTCGGCCACGAGCTGACCCAGTCGCTCGCCGTACCAGCCATGCTTCCGCGATTCGGTCAAGAGCGTGAGCCTCCCGTCGCAGTAGAACATCCGAATGTTGGGGCGCTCGACGATCGCGTCGTTGATGGCGACATATTCCTCCCAGCCCAGATTCGGGATGACAATCCGTTGATCGCCCAGCGCATCCAGGAGCAGCGGCGCGGCCGCCGCGTCGGGCGTGGCGGCCTTCCGGCGGACTCGGCGAGGCATCGCGGCTCTCGTCATCGGTTCAGCCCTTCATCACGTTCAGGTGATCCCCGACGTTCGGCAGGTCGGCGTGCGTGTCCGGTCCGAAGTAGCGGAGGCTGACGAACGGCTCGGCGCCGCTGTTGTGGAAGGTGACGCCCTCGGCGGCCCGCTTCGCGGCGACGAAGACCTCGTCCTGGGTCATCTCGCCGTACCGGATGAAATTGGGGCTGTCAACGGCCAGCTTGTCGATGGTGCCGCTCCCCTGGACCACGATCAGGCCGTACGCGCCGGGGTCCTTCAGGGTCGCGGAGCGACCGGGCAGGATGGTCAGCTCGCAGGCGCTGAAGAGCTGCTTGCCGTCAACCCGGCCATAGACGACCCACTTGTCGAGGTAGCCCTCGTCTCGGCCGACCCGACGGATGAGTGGCTCGAGATAGTTGTGTTTCTTGAACTCGGGATCCACGTTCTTCTCCCAGTCGAGCTGCTCGACCAGGTAGTCGAGATCCTGGTGGTGCTCCTTGGGCACGTCCTTGACCAGCAGCTCCCACGGCACGCGCCGGCCCTCCACCATTGACTGGTACATGCCGAAGACGTCGGAGCCCCACTGCGGTTCGTACGTCACGAGCGAGCCCGGCGCGTGCAGGACGCACGGGGGTACGAGCCAGCCGGTCCCGGGCTTGAGGCGATAAGCCTTGGACAGATCCAGTATGCCGTTGTCCCCGAGGTTCCACCGCTCGAGGCAGGCGCGAACATCCTCCTTGCTCGTCCCGGGTTCGAGGCCGAAGAACGTGTAAGGGAAATGGTTGCCGGTCCAGTTGAGCTGGGGAGGGAAGTAATAGCTCTCCGGCTTGCCCTCGAGCCCCAGCTTGGCCGCTTGCTCCTGGCTCTGGTGCATGTGATGCGGGATCGGCCCGAGGTTATCGAAGAACTTGCTGTAGACCGGCCATCGCTTGTAGGTGTTCCAGAGGTGGGAGCCGATCATCTCCGCGCCGAACTCGGCGATCGCTTCGGTGAGGGTGAAGCGGTCGCCGTCGTGGACCACGTAGCTGAGGCCCTCGTCTGGCGGCGCCCCTTCGTTGGCCGCGGGCGTCGTGGAGGCAAACCAGCGCTCATCGATGCCGCCACGGTGCGTCCCGAGCGCGTACAGGTCGTCGCGCGACAGCTTCAACCGGGCGCCGGGCATCAGGAACGATCGCGGCACCCATGTCGGGGCCAGTCTCAAGATGCCCTCGCCGGCGTCGAGGGCCGCGCAGGCGCGCGCGGCGTGATTCTGCTCGGCCATTCCGTCCCCCCTGGTCTCGAGTGATTTCCGCCCGTCCCGGCGTCGCACCGCCCCGGGATGGTTCTCGGCCGACTCCGGCCCATACAGATTCCCAGTCCCCGCGCGGGATGCCGGCGGGTGATGGCGTCCATTTTGCCGCTCGCGAAGCCGTCGCGAAACCCCCTGTTGCCGGTGCGGCTCGACTTTAGGCGGCGGGCCCGCGGCTCAGGGCGAATCCCGGAAGAACTCGATGACGGACTCGACGATCTGGTCGAGCGACCTGGTCGGCCGGTAACCGACCAATTGCGCCACCTTGGTGATATCGGGCACGCGGCGCGGCATATCTTCGAAACCCCTCGCCGTAGGCCAGTTCATAAGGGATCGTGACGATCTCGGAGCGGGACCCGGTCAATTCCTTGACCCGTTCGGCGAGTCGCAGGATGGTCACCTCCTCGTCCGACCCGATGTTGAAGACGTCCCCCACAGCCCCCGGATGATCCATCAGCGCGACCAACGCCCGCACGACGTCGCTGACGTGAGCGAAGCAACGCGACTGGTTGCCATCGCCATGGATGGTGATGGCGCGGCCCGTGAGCGCCTGCTTGACGAAGGTCGGCACGACCATGCCATACTGGCCTGTCTGCCGGGGGCCCACCGTATTGAACAGCCGAACGATCACCGTGGGGAGCTTGCGCTCGCGCCAGTACGCCAGCGCCAGGAACTCGTCGATCGCCTTGGAGCACGCATAGCTCCATCGTCCCTTGGTGGTGGGGCCAAGGACCAGATTGCCGTCCTCCCGAAACGGCACCTGATCGCTGAGCCCGTAGACTTCCGAAGTCGACGCGATCAGGACCTTCTTCTTCTTCTTGTTGGCCTTGGCCAGCACAACTTCCGTGCCGTGCACGTTAGTCTCGATCGTGCGAACCGGGCTCTCGACGATCAGTCGGACCCCGACCGCCGCGGCCAGGTGGATGACAACATCGCACTGGTCAACCAGCTCCGCCACGGTCGGCGCATGGTGCACGCTCTCGATCGTATAATGAAATCGGGGATTCGTCTTCAGGTGGCGGATGTTGTCGATGCTCCCCGTCGATAGGTCATCCAGCACGAAGACCTCGTCCCCACGGCCGAGGTAGGCTTCTGCGACGTGAGACCCGATGAAACCCGCACCGCCGGTGATCAGGACTCGCATGCGAGGGCGACCTTTCGTCCGACATTGGCCGGCCCGTCAGGCTGGGAAGCCTGACCTACTCGATCGCCGGCGCGATAAGATCATGGTACCAAACCGTTTGCTCCCTTGAAACGACCGTCACCGCGGAGGCATCCGGAAGATCGGAGTGCATGACCATGCTCGAAGGCCCGCTCGTATTCGTGGATATCGACACCCAGCGCGATTTCCTGGAGGAGTCGGGCGCACTCTACGTGGCCGCGTCGACAGCGATCCTGCCGAACCTGGAACGGCTGAGCCGGCTGGCGGCGGCTCTCGGGATTCCGGTGCTGGCCACCGCCTGCTGTCACGGCCCAACCGACCCGGAGCTGTCCCAGTTCCCGCCTCATTGCATGGCCGGGACCGACGGCCAGCGGCGGGTCGCGGCGACCGAGCGACCCGATTCGGTCATCCTGCCCGTCGGCGAGCGGCTCGGCGATCGCCCCCTGCCCCTCCACTTGACGGTCAACAAGCGGGAATTCGACGTCTTCAGCCGGCCGGACGCCGACGAACTGATCGCCCGATACGGCCGGGTCAGGCCGCTCTTCGTCGTCTACGGCGTCGCGACCGACTACTGCGTCCGGGTCGCCGTGGAGGGGCTGCTCGCCCGCGAATGTCGCGTCGCGCTGGTCGTCAACGCCATCCGTGCCATCGATCCGGACGCGGAGGCCGCCCTGCTCACCGACTGGGCGACGCAGGGGACCCTCCTCGTGACCACGGATGTCGTCTGCCGCGACCTCGGCGCCGAAGATGCCGGATGTCCCCCGATCGTCCCGACCGGACGACCGATCGCCCAAGGGCCCCTCGAACATGCATGACCGATATCGAAAACGTTACCGGGTCCCCAAGGCGACGAACCGGCTCCGCGCCAGATCGCGCTCGAGGCGGCGCGCCGGCTCTATCCGACGATCGCGCCGAAAGACGAAGCGGCGTCGCGCGACTGGCTCGACGCGGCCGGCACCAACGACCTCTACGCGGCGAAGCGGAAGGCGGCGGCCGTGCTCGGGCACCGGGTCCGACCGGGCGATCTCCCGTCCGATGACGAGGTCCGCGCAACTCGTCGCACTGTGGAGGGGCTCGAACGAGGACGCGGGCCCCGCCGGGCCGGGACCCGACGAGGATCGCGGCGAGGACGAGCCCGCGGGCGTCGCCGAGATGGCCGATCACCTCGACCGGTTCGCGATCTACAAGCTGCGGCTCGAGCCGCTGGAGGCGATCAAGCAGAACGCGCGGTACCACCCCGAGGGCGATGCGCTTTATCACAGCCTGCAGGTCTTCGAGCTGGCCCGCGACGCCCGGCCGTACGACGAGGAATTCCTCCTGGCGGCCCTGCTCCACGACGTCGGCAAGGCGATCGACCCGCAGGACCACGCGCGGGCGGGCGTCGAGTCGCTGCGAGGCGCCGTGACCGAGCGGACCCTCTGGCTGATCGAATATCAGATGGCCCTGCTGGAGCAACGCGAGCGCGCGATCAGCCCGCGGCTCCGCCGCGAGATCGAGGGCTCGGAATACTACGAGGATCTCAAGCTCCTCCGCGAGATCGACGACGCCGGGCGGGTGCCCGGCCAGCCCGTGGAATCCCTCGAGCGGGCGCTGGAATACATCCGGGGTCTCGAAGCCGAGGAGTACATCTCGGATCCCCGGCGGCCGGGATAGCGGCGGGCCGACCGCGGCCCGGGGGTTTTCAACGCCGAGGGACAGGGTGTATCTTTTAACGTCCGCGACCGGCGCCCTCCGGCCGTCTGCCATGAGGGTCCAGAGCCTCGATACGCAACCGGAGCGCGGCGACTTTGAGCAGCTCCCCGCAGGCTCCCAAGGGGCTGCTGAGCCGGGAAGCGATCGAACAATCGGACGAAGCCGCCCTGACTCGCGAACGCCAGGCGATTATGGATGATCGCAATCGGTCTAGAAAGATGGACGTCAATTGATGAACCTGCGTCTCCTGGCCAAGCAAGCCAAGCGGCTCCCCCTGAACCTCGCGCTGAGGGACCTGGTCTCGTGGGAGCCCCTGTCCCAACCGGAGGAGGGGTACACCGTAGCCATCGCCTGCATGAAGGCCCTGGCGCCGGTAGCGTTGGCCAACTTGCGGCTGTGCGCCGGACGATGTCGCCCCGGATGCGCGAGCTGATCCTGGTCTTCGACGCGCCCGTCGAGGAGATCCCTCCGGCGGTGGTCGCGGCGGCGCGCGAGCCATCTCGAGGCGTCCCCGTGCGGCTCCTGGGCTACAATCCCCGGCAACACTGGGTCGCGGCCAGGATCAACTGGGGATGGGTCTACTCGTGGATGTCCTGGTGCCTGGCCATCGGCCAGGCCCGGACGCGAGCGGTGCTGGTCCACGACCTCGACGCGCTGCCGCTGGACGCGAGCGTCTTCGAAACGATCTACGACAATTGGCTGGAGGCAGGGGCGCATTTCTGCGGCATCCGGGTCTACTCGGGCAACGGGGTCACCCCGGAGATGGGCCTGGTCACCACCTACGAGCTGGCCCTCGACGTCCGGTATGTGCGCGGGCGGTTCCGGCCCTTCGACCTCTTCAACAAGCTGGCGTTGGTGGACGGGCGCGTGGTGGACTTCGACACGATGCTCCACGCCCAATGGCTGTCCCCTGGGCGCGCCGTCCGGCCGATCGAGGAGGTGAAGCTCGTCCATCCGTCGCAACTGATCTGCCATTATACGGACCTGGTCTCCGGCCGATCGGACCTCGGAGATCGGCTCCACATGCTGCCGATCCTGCCATACTTCTTCTACCTGGGCGGGGACGGCGCGGCGATGGAGTCGGCCCTGCCGGGCCTGGAGGAACCCGACGCGAGCACGATCGATATATTCAGACATGTTGCTTGTATCGGTCATCTTCCGCCCGAGCAGTGGGCGTGGCTCGAGAAGCAGATCCGCCGGGTCGAGCAGGCGCTGTACGGCTCGACCCGGCCCGACGTGGCGCGATATCTCGAGGGTTTCATTCGACGTGCGGGCAGCAAGCGCACCGTGGGACGTGAGTCGGGCCCCACCGCGGTCGCGGACATCTGACCTCGCCGGTGACGCATCGATCCACCGGCCCGCCGAGCACCTGTCGCGTCCGCCGCAGTCCGAGGCGACCGCGCCGGAGGCTTCCGGGGCGAACGGGTGAAGATCTGCCGGATCCGTAGGACCATCACCGCCGGCGTTTTCCCCGACTCGGGTTCGCTCTAACTTCAAAGCCTACAACGCCAACGGCGCCAACCCCATGTATGAGCCAAGTCGGCGTCGCCCCCGGGGCCATTGCAACGCCGTGCCGATCCTGGGCCGTTGGGCCTGCACCTCCGAAGCCATGGCGGTCATGATGCAGGTCTTCGGCTCGCTGGCCCTCGTGGAATCGATCTCGACCACGCCAGTGTCCTTTTTCCGCGACGCGAGGATGTCTTACTGCCCATGCAGCTTGATCTTCCGGTCAAATCATCGCTATAATCCCAGGCTTACCTGGGATCGGGACTCGTAGCGAGCGGTGCCGTCGAGCGCTCGATTGCCCGACATCGATGGCCGAACCACAAATCACCGGGGAGCGGGTTGTTAACATGGAGCACACTCGGCACGAGCGAGCCGACGGCGGACCATCCCTCCGGACAATTTGGAAGTTTGGCCGGGGCCTCGTGTTAAGGGCTTGTTCCCGCTCATCGGCCCTGACCCGGTGGCTCCTGTACCCCGATCCCCGTCGCGCCCCGATCAATCGACGCCGGGTGCTCGTCGCGCGGGTTGGAGGGATGGGTGATGCGTTATTGAGTACACCCGGCCTGCGCGAATTGAAGCGGCGGAATCCGAGATGTCATGTGTCTTTTTACACCAATACAGCGAGCTTGGTCCGCGGCCTGCCATACATTGATGAAGTCCACCAGGTGGCCGACTATGCCGACGCTCCCGAAGGCTGTGTCCACCTCTGGTACGAGCCGCTCATCCCGCCGCGGCGCCACATCACGCAAATCATGGGGGATCGACTGGGTGTGCGGGTCACGGAAACCCGGCCGGATTGCATCATCGACGCGGCATTAGTCGAGCGGTTCCGGCGCGAGTGGAGCGATCGATCTCGACCGTGGGTGATCGTCAATCGCCGTGCCGGGCCGTGGACGCCCAACAAGGACTGGCCCGATGACTTGTGGGAGGAACTCATCGATCGTCTCGCCGCTTCGGGGACGGTCGTGGAAACCGGCTCCCAACCTCTGGACCACCGCCCTCACCCCGGTTCCTATGTCGACTTGACCGGCCGTCTCACGCTGGCGGAGTTCGCCGCGGCCATCGCAGCCGGTGACATCCATGTCGGCCCGATCTCCGGCGGGGTCCACATCGCCGCCGCGAGCCGCGTTCCCTCGGTCGTGATTTACGGGGGCTACGAGCACCCCGTCGGGACGGTTTATCCCGAGAATATCAACCTCTACTCGCCGGTGCCCTGCGCCCCGTGCTGGTTGCGCAGCCCTTGCCCCTATAGCAAGAAATGCTTGTGGCAGATCACTCCCGACCGGGTCGAGGCCGCCGTCCACCTCCTCGCCGCTCGGATCGATCGGAATGGCACTGATCTTCGGGCCCAGATGACCGTACCCGCCCGGGGATCGGAGTCATCCCGCCCGACCGAGAGGATGGAGGAGCGTCGATGCGTTTGAAGACGGCGATGAAGAGGGCAGCCGCGAAAGCCCTCGGCCTCGTCGGCCTGGAAGCGCCTGCGCGGCGGCTCTGGAGGCGAGTCCGGGGGCTGACCCCCGATGGCTATCGGAGCGAGACATCGAAGTGCCGCGCCCGGCTGGCCCCGTACTGCGTCGGATATGGGCTGGATCTGGGCTTCGGCGGCGATCCCATCACGCCATATGCGATCCGGGTGGATCTGCCCCGACCTTATGCGTCCACCGGCACGCATCCGGTCCAGCTCGGAGGCGATGCCGAAGACCTCCGCTGGTTCCGCGATGGCGTCTTGGACTTCGTCTATTCCTCTCATCTGCTCGAGGATTACGTCGATACCGAGGCCGTGCTCCGGGAGTGGCTGCGCGTCTTGAAGCCCGGCGGACGGCTCGTGATCTTCTGCCCGGATGAGCAGGTCTATCGCCGCCATTGCGCGGCCACGGGACAGCCCTACAATCCCCATCACGTCCATGCCGACTTCTCGCTCGAACGCGTGAAGGAGCATATCCACAACATCGGGAATGCCCGGGTAATCCACGAGGTCTCCTTGGTCGACGTCTACTCGTGGGAGCTCGTCTGCGAGAGACTCGGTGAACCTGCCGTCGAGGTGTCCTCCTGGGTCCGGGAGCACGCGGGCGCCTGAGAATCGCCTTGACCATCCCACGGGGTCGCCGTATTTCCGCCAGTCCAACGGCGCCAAACAACTGCAGGCATGTAAACATGTTGTATGATTCCGATAAGAGTATCGTAACTGTCGGCATCACCACGCGCGACCGCTGCGAGACGGCCCGAGCGGCGATCGAATCGGCCCTCGGGCAGGCGTCGGTCGCGGAAGTCGTGGTGCTGGACGACGCATCATCCGACGGGACGGCCGCGATGGTCCGCTCGGAGTTCCCCCGAGCCCGGCTGATCCGGTCGGAATCGCATATCGGTTACATCGAAGGCCGCATGCGCATCCTCAAGGAGGTGACGACACCGATCGTCTGCTTCCTGGACGACGATGCCACCTTCACGACGCCGGATGTGGTCCGGGAGACGGTCGCTGATTTCGATCACCCTCGGATTGCAAGCGTGGCCATCCCGATGATCGAGGATGGCCGCCTGCTTCAGGGGGAGATCGGGTCCCAAGACTTCCGCGTGACGGACTATTTCATCGGCGCGGCGCACGCCGTCCGGCGCGAGATCGTGCTGGCACAGGGAGGCTACCGGACCAGCCTTTCCTTCTACTGTGAAGAATCCGATCTCTGCCTCCGGCTGCTCCAGGCGGGCTTCGTGACTCGGGTGGGCCGTTCCTCACCGATCCTCCACTCACCCCATCCCGCGCCGATACGACGAGCGGTTCGCCCAGAGAATCCAAAATGAATTATTAATAAAATATTATCATGCTCCTTCTGTATATCTGCCGGTGGTGCTCGCCGCCCACGTGCTTGGCACGGCGCACACGGCGGTGCGTCACCGCTTCGGCCGGGCGTACCTGCGAGGGATGTCTCGGGGATTTCGCGAAATGGTCCGCCAACGCCAGTCCCGTAGGCCCGTCGATCTGGAGGTCTACCGTGCGTGGCGAATGCTACGCCGGGAGCGCTCGGTGCCCTTCGAACGGATCGAACCATTCTTATCGACACCCTCGGCGCCCGGGATTGCCGAGCACGCCAACTTCTGCTGACAATTCTGCGAACCGCCAGCTTACCATGGCGCTTTTTCCGCCGGGTCATCGCAGAGCTTCGTGCTCCCTGGACCGGCATCTCATCGTGAAGATCGGCGGTGGCACCGACGCGCCCGACTGCCGTTCATGTCCCCGACTTGGCCACTTCCTGCGCTGGAACTGTCCCCGCGCCAACGCGCCGGCGGCAGCGCCGCGGAGGACACCGTGACCGACGGACTCGCGTCGCGCCGACCTGCTGCTGGCCGGGCTGACGGTTGCAGGCGGAGCGGACTCCCTCGCTGAATGATCCGCTGCATCCATTCATCTTCCTGTGTCATTGCGACTAGGCCCAAGAACCGCAGGAGAACTGCGGATGGGGCCGGACGACCGCCTTGCGGCGAGCCTGGTACGGCCTCCAAGCCGGCTTCGATCGCGACAATTGTTAAAATTTGAAAATACTTGCGCCAATGTCATACGCGGTATCATGCTGTCAAGGTCCGTCTGTAGACGTGCTTAACCCAGATGTTTACATCGAACAAAAAATCCAAGGAAGTAATCACTTGTCCGAGATGTTTTGGCTCTACCCGCTCATTGAGCAATGATTCATACTGTGTATCATTGCATGATCCAGCATGTTGCAAATTCGCAACATCGGGTCGGGGGAGAGGAAAATACTGTTGCTCTGAGCCCTTTCCATATCCAAGATGAGAGCCCCCTCGGCAGGTTGCTCCCCTCATGACACTGGGCAGCGGCAACTCGTTCACTAACATCCTAGAGGACTGCATGGGAGGAACGATTCAGATGTGGCAAATCCTTCGGCCTTCTCGCAAGCGGGTTGAAGCCAGACGCAGCCTTCTTCGTCGTCCCCGGCGGTATCGACCGCACTGCAAGCTTCTGGAGGATCGCTGCCTGCTGTCCGTCTCCCTCTCGGAGAGCGGACCAACCGTCCCCCTGGTCGGATCGCCGGTCACCTGGACGGCGACGGCGAGCGGCGACGGGACATCGCCCGTCTACCAGTTCAGCGTCGGGCCGACCGGCGGTACATTGCAGGTCGTCAGCGACTTCAGCACCAGCAATAGCTTCATATGGAACCCCATGCAGGAGGGGACCTATGACATCCACGTGATCGTCAAGGATAGCTTCAGCGCCACGACCGGCGAGTCCGCGGACGCGACCTATACGGCGGAGTCGCGGATCGTGGGGACCGGCGCGGTGATCAGCCCCACGTCCAACCCCCTGGTCGCCCTGTACAGCGCGCCGCCCTCCCCCGGCAGTTCGATGTACGTCCAGTTCGCCCAGGTGGGCCCCAACCCGACCTGGCAAGACACCGCCCCGCTGCCCATCGTGCCGGGGGAGAGCACCAACTTCCTCGTCGCTGGCATGCTGCCCAACACGACGTACCTCATGAGGGACGTCTCGAGCGACGGGACGACCTCCGCCCCCCTGACGTTCACGACCGGGAGCCTGCCGACGGACGTGACGTTCCCCACCTTCACCGAACAGCAGGCGCCGCCCCCCGGCAGCGACATCTCGCAGGACTTGATCCTCCACGACGGGATCGGGACGACGACGAGCAACGCCGTCACGACCGTGGCGACGGACCTGGAGGGCAATATCGTCTGGTACTATGACCCGGTGGCCAATAACTTCCACGGCTATTCCCCGACCATCGTGCCGGGCGGCACGTTGCTCCATGCTGGGCGGCCAGCCCGCCTTCACCGCGGGCAACGGAGGGGAGACCGCGTTGCGGGAGGTCGACCTGGCCGGCGACACCCTGCGCCAGACGAACATCAACGCCGTCAACGCCGAGCTGGCCGCGATGGGGCAGCCCTCGATCACCGCCTTCAACCACGACGCCCAGCTCCTGCCCAACGGGGACACGGCGGTCCTCGCCGGCACCACGAAAGATCATCGACGTCAACGGCAACCCCACCACAGTACAACGGCGACATGGTCCTCGTCCTGGACCAGAACTTCCAGGTGGCGTGGGTCTGGAACGCCTTCCAGTGGCTCGACACCAACCGCCTCCCGCCGACGCTGGCGAGGGCCCGGGCCGACTGGCTGCACGCCAACGCCGTCGGCTGGTCGCCCGAAGACGGGGACCTGACCGTCTCCCTGCGCAACCAGAACTGGGTGATCAAGATCGATTACGCCAACGGGGCCGGCGACGGCCACGTCGTCTGGCGGCTGGGGCAGGGTGGCGATTTCACCGTCAACTCCTCCGGACCCAGTCCCCGTGGTTCTCCGCCCAGCACGACGCCCGCTACATCAACGACACGACGATCGTGCTCTTCGATGACGGGAACCTCCGCCACGACGACGAACCCGAAGCGGATAGCCGCGGGCAGGAATGGGTCCTCAACGAGCAGACGATGACGGCGACGCTGGTGGTCAATGCCGACCTGGGCAACTTCTCTGCCTACCTGGGGGCCGCGGAGAGGCTCCCCGACGGGAATTTCGTCTTCACTTCCGGGTTTCTGGGGTCACCTCCCAACCAATTCGGCCAGACGATCGAGGTGCTCCCCGATGGCACTATGACTTATGAGCTCAAGCTTACCGGTCTCTACGAGTATCGCTCGTACATGATGCCGACGCTCTACGGCTCCCCCGGCAACCTCGTCGACCCCGGGTTCGAGGACCCGCCCCAGGGGACGGGCTCGTCGGCCTACCAGTACAATCCGACGGGCTCGGCCTGGAGCTTCAGCGGCACCGCCGGCTTGGCGGGCAATGGCAGCGCCATCACCAGCGGCACCCCCGACGCCCCGCAGGGCAGCCAGGTCGCCTTCATCCAGAAGACCGGCACGATCAGCCAGGTCGGTGGATTTCACGTCCGCCGGCTCCTACCAGATCAGCGTTCGACGCCGCTCAGCGGGGCAACGACGGCACCAGCAACGAGGAGGTCGAGGTGCAGGTGGACGGCACGGTGGTGGGCGCCTTCGTCCCCGCCAGCACCAGCTACGCCACCTACACGACCGCCTCGTTCAGCGTGACGGCCGGCAGCCATACCATCGCCTTCGTCGGCATCGATCCCGCCGGGGCCGATTACACCGCCTTGCTCGATCAAGTCGGCATCGACGAACGTTTCGCCGAAGACGCTCGTATGTCCCCGGTGCGGTCAACCTCTCCTCGGCCTTCAACCGGACGGGGATCGTGGCCGACGGGGCGAAGTTCGGCGGGGGCGGTCTCGACGGCGACGGCTATGCCCTCTCCTCCAGCCTGGTCGGGACCAGCCTGACCACCGCCGACACCACCTTCGACCTGGGCCCCGCCGGGGCCACCGACGTGGTCAGCGCCGCCGGGCAGGTCATCGCCCTGCCGGCGGGCAACGACGCATCGCTGAAGCTGCTGGCGACCGGCGTCAATTGCACATACACCGGCCTGCCGAACCAGACCTTCACCGTGACCTACACCGACGGGACGACGGCGACGTTCACCCAGTCGATCAGCGACTGGGTCACCCGCAGGGGTTCGCCGGCGAGGCGACGGCGCTGACGACCGCCTATCGCGACACCGCCGCCGGGGGGCAGCAGGCCGGCCCGTTCCGGCTCTACGAGTACACGCTTCGCTCTCGACCCCACCAAGACGGTCAAGAGCCTCACCCTGCCCGTCGGACGCGCAACGTCGAGGTGCTCGCCGCCACGCTCGTCCCCGCCGGGACGACGCAGGTCAACCTCTCCTCGGCCTACAACCGGACGGGGATCGTGGCCGACGGGGCGAAGTTCGGCGGGGGCGGGCTCGACGGCGACGGCTATGCCCTCTCCTCCAGCCTGGTCGGGACCAGCGTGACCGCCGGCGGCGCCGCCTTCGACCTCGGCCCCGCCGGGGCCGCCGACGTCGTCAGCGCCGCCGGGCAGGTCATCGCCCTGCCGGCGGGCAACGACGCGTCGCTGGAGCTGCTGGCGACCGGCGTCAACGGCAGCCAGGCGAACCAGACCTTCACCGTGACCTACACCGACGGGACGACGGCGACGTTCACCCAGTCGATCAGCGACTGGGCCATCCCGAAGGGCTACCCCGGCGAGGCGACGGCGCTGGCGACCGACCTATCGCGACACCGCCGGCGGGGGGCAGCAGGCCGGCGCGTTCCGGCTCTACGAGTACACGCTTCGCGCTGGACCCCACCAAGACGGTCAAGAGCATCACGCTGCCCGTGAACGCACAACGTCGAGGTGCTCGCCGCCACGCTCGTCCCCGCCGGGACGACCCAGGTCAACCTCTCCTCGGCCTACAACCGGACGGGGATCGTGGCCGACGGGGCGAAGTTCGGCGGGGGCGGTCTCGACGGCGACGGCTACGCCCTCTCCTCCAGCCTGGTCGGGACCAGCGTGACCGCCGGCGGCGCCGCCTTCGGCCTGGGCCCGGCCGGGGCCGCCGACGTGGTCAGCGCCGCCGGGCAGGTCATCGCCCTGCCGGCGGGCAACGACGCGTCGCTGGAGCTGCTGGCGACCGGCGTCAACGGCAGCCAGGCGAACCAGACCTTCACCGTGACCTATACCGACGGGACGACGGCGACGTTCACCCAGTCGATCAGCGACTGGGCCATCCCGAAGGGCTACCCCGGCGAGGCGACGGCGCTGGCGACGACCTATCGCGACACCGCCGGCGGGGGGCAGCAGGCCGGCCCGTTCCGGCTCTACGAATACACCTTCGCGCTGGACCCCACCAAGACGGTCGCGAGCATCAAGCTGCCCGTGGACCGCAACGTCGAGGTGCTGGCGATCGACGTCCTGCCGTGACGGACCCCATCGGCGAACGGCCCGGCGGTCGGGGCGGCCGATCGGCTGCCCCGATCCTCCGGTCATCCCGGTGCCGGCTCCGCCGCCGATGCGACTCGCACCCGTGGCCCGTCAAGCCGCGTGGCGCCCCGTTCGACCCCGTCCGGAGGCTCCGTCCCCTGGTCAAGTTCGACGGAATGCCCTGGGGGTAGTCGTGCTTGAGCTCGGCCTCGATCTGCTCGAGGCGCGTCTCGGGCAGCGGGTGAGTGGCGAGGATCTCGGGCGGGTTCCGGCCGCCGCTGGCCTCCTTGAGGATCTTCATCACCTCGAGCATCGCGCTGGGGTCGTAGCCGGCCTGGGCCATGTATTTCAGGCCGTACTGGTCGGCCTCCGATTCGTCCTCGCGGCTGAACCGGAGCTGGCCCATCTGGTTGATCATGGCCGCGACGAGCTGGGCGTTGCGGCCGCGGTCATCGTTGCCGCCGGCCCCGACGCCGACCGCAACGGTCAACATCTGGCCGAGCTGGCCCTTGGCCATCTGCTCGGCCGCGTGCCGGTTGACGACGTGGCCGATCTCGTGGCCGAGGACGCCGGCGAGCTGGGCCTCGTTCTCCAGCCGGTTGAGCAGGCCCTCGGTGATGAACACCTGGCCGCCGGGCAGGGCGAAGGCGTTGACGGTCTTCGGGTCGCGCAACAGGTGGAAATGGAAGTTCTCCACGTAGGGGCTCTTGCGGGCATCGCTGTTCCGCACGAGGCGCCGTCCGACCTCCTCGACGAGCTCCGCGCGGGATCCTCGCCCGGATCGACGTCTCCGCCCATCTTGCGCCATCTCGGGAGCCGCCTGCAGGCCCAGGGCCATCTCCTGGTCGACGGTCATCGCGACGTGCTGCTTCCTCCCGGTTACCGGATTGACCTGAGTCTGGCTCATGTAGATGACCAGTCCGATCACCGCGATGACCAGCGCGCCGATCAGCCGTCCGATCGGCAATCGCCGGCCGCCCAGGTATCCGGAATCACCGCCGTAAGACATGTGGGACGCCCCCGTGTACGTTGCAGCTCGGATCCGTCGTCATCCTTCATCCGCGAACATGATAAGCAATCGCGGTGCCGACTCATTTACATCTCGTCGGTCCGAGGCCGAGCCTCGTTAGAGCGCCTTTCACTCGGGTGGCCGACGGGCGGGCCCCGGGTCGGACCGGTCGGGGGACGGAGCCCCCTTCTACAAAGGACCCGATCCGATCCCCTGTAGTCCGCCGACCGGTCCGGTGAGCGATCCGACTGAAAGGCGGCTCTAGGTCTGACGTTCCGTGGGTCCTGCCGCGGGGAGCGGCCGTTGTCCGTCGGTGCGCCGAGGCATGGCGCGGTTCGGTCGAGGGCTTTCCAGCATCTCCTCTCGGGACCGGACTGTCAGCGAGCCATCGGCCGCCGGCTCACGGCTCGGTCCTGGCCTTCAGGACCTCGGCCAAGTCCCAGAGCCGGATGTCGGCGTCGTTCCCTGTCGCGGCCAGCATCCTCCCGTCGGGCGAGAACGCCACGCCGGAGAGCCGATCGTCCGGGTCGCCGACCTGGCGGAGCTCCGCGCCGGTCGCGACGTCCCACAGCCGCACGGTCCCACTCAGGCTGGCTGTCGCCAGCAGTCGCCCATCGGGCGAGAAGGCCACCGGGTTCCTCGACCTCGCGTGATCTCCAATGAGCCGATCCGGCCGCCCGGCGTGTTGACCCCAGAGCCGGATCGGATCTTCGAGAGCGCCGGCCGAGGCCAGCAAGCCGCCGTCGGGAGAGTAGGTCAGCGAGTGGACCGGGCCCGGCGGCACACCCAGCCGTCGTTGCGGTCGGCCGGAGGACAGATCCCAGAGGATAATCGCCGGATCGTTCATGCTCCCCGAGGCCAATGAGTGGCCATCGGGAGCGAATGCCAGGCTGATCACGGGAGATTGGTGGCCCTGCAGCCGCGCCCGCTCGCACCCCGCGGCGAGGTCCCAGAGGAGGATCTGGTTATGGAGATAACTCGACGCGGCCAGCGCCCGGCCGTCAGGGGAGAATGCCAGGCTCATCGTCCTGCGGATCGGCATACCCAAGAGACGTCCCGCTCCACCTGCTCTGAGGTCATTCAGGACGATATCGGGTCCGATACATCCCAGGGCCAGCGACCGGCCATCGGGCGAGAACGCATGGGCCTGGGCAGGACCGCCATGAACCAGGTATGAGGGGCCGACCGAACTCCACTTCGCATCTCGCAGCGCCACTCGCCTGTCCGTCTGGAGGGTCGCGATCAGCGCACCGTCGGGGGAGAACTCGAAACCCAGGATCTGAGCGCCCCGACCCCCCGGACCCGTTTCGCCGGCGTCGGATCGTTCGCCGATCCGAAGATCGGCAGCCAGGGCAGGACGACGCCCGCCAGCAGGAGTAGACCGATCCGCCTGCGCCTCAACAGGGGCGCCTGGAGGCGCCCGATCCGGGTCCGCCTCGGCCCTCTCTCGCCGGGCCCAGGGACGGCTCCGAAATCGACCGTGTCGCGGTGAAAGGTCATCCCGCCGGGCGAAACCTGCGGACCGGAGACCGATGGGTCCATGGGAAAAGCCTCCTGAAATGTGGATAACAATCGCGCAGTCCTGCCGCCACGGCCCTAGTCGGATCGAGCCTTGATGTCGCGAGGCCCGCCGGGATGGGTCACTTCCTGCGGCGCGCCATTCGGCGCACCGGTGACGTCGAGGCGATGGGCCATGCGCCCAGTCGGCCGCGTTCAGCCGCTCCGAGTCGAGGCAGGCGCGACGGTCCGCGCGGGCCCGGAAAAGTTAGGCCCTCCGAACGCGACATCGTCAGAAGGGGCTGTTGGCTGGACGGTACTCGTTCACACACTGGACCCCGGGAAACCCGGGCGTCCTTTGTTCTACGACAATTGTAAGATCTACATCTGACAATTGTCGGATGTCCTGGAATGCTCACCCTGCCGTTCCCCGACCTATGCACGCCTTCGAAATCTCGGACTCGCCAGGTTGGTCAAGGCGAAGGGACGTGCTGATATTACACCGGCAGGAAAGTAGGTAAGGCTCTCAGCCTGACGGCCTCCACCCTGTCAGGCTGAGAGCCTGATCTACGTGCGTTTGTTCCTTGCCGGAGTAATAGAGATGATTGGAGAGTCAGGCAGGAAAGCCTGATCCCAAGAAGTGGGATGCTCAAAGGTCTTCCCTGAAGATGATCTCGCCGCCACTGCGGGTCGTCAGGTCGTGTAAGACCTTAGGTGTGACCGTCTCCTTGAGGAAACGCACCCAACCGTCGGCGTACACGATGTTCGTCCCCTTGGGGTGATGGCCGAACAGGCTGTGAACCTTGAGCGGGGCGGAGACGTCCCAATCGTCTGGCCTGGTCCAGGTGACGGCGGCGGCGTCGCTGGCGTCCACGACGAGGAGGGTGTTCGAGGTGCCATCCTCGAAATCCCGGAATTCGGTCGCATGGGCGCCGGGAAAGCCCGTGGCGGGTCCTCGCGGCGTCAGATAGGTCGTCTTGCCCTCTTTGGCCAGCGTCCGGCTCCCGCTGGGGCAGGTGTAAACGGCCGGCATCCGCGAGATCAGGGTCTGGTTGTGCTCGCTGTCCCAGGGCTCGTCCTTGTGGAACTCGTCGTAGAGCGCCTTCTGCCCGAGGAACGGCAGTAGGCGAACGCGCCAGCTCAGGAGCGGTTTGCCATCCGGGCTCGTGCTGAAGGCCGGAGGGAAAGTGCCATGCACGCGGTAGTGGTCGTACATGGCCACGCCGATCTGCTTGAGGTTGTTGGTGCACTGAGAGCGTCGGCCCGCCTCGCGTGCCTGACGGATCGGCACGGCCACCAGCTCGGCCGTCGTCTCCAGGTCGGCCTCGAGGCTGATCCGATCTCCTTGTGCCAGAGGCTTGATCTGGCCGATCGGCGCCGCCAACGAGGTCAGCGCCGGGTCTTTTCGACTCGCATTCGCCAGATGATCGAGGGCGTCCTGAGACAGGTTCATCAGGGCCCTGGTCGCATCCGGGTCCTTCGCTTGCACGACGGCGCGGATCATCGGCCTGGGTTCCAACGCCGACGTGAGGGAGATCCAGCTCAGTCCCCGGGTGAGCGTGGTGATTGGACCACCGCCGAGCTCATCGGGCAGCACCGTCAAGGACTCCTCGATCGACCGCCGCAGCGTGGTGCTCGGCGCGATCGCGATCTGCACCGAGGTATCACCCCCCGCGGCCATCGCGGCAAGCAGGTCCGGGCGAGCTTTGGGCTGAGTATCACGGATGCGGGCCAGGCCGGCAGGCGTGCCGGCGACGACGGAGCCCCGGATCGTCTCGGTAGCCGGCCATCGGAAGGGATTGCTCCGCACCCCGCCCGAGAGAGCCTCGGCGATCGCTCGGTCGTCGCCCCCATCCGCCAGCGGTACGACCGCGGTGGGAAGACCCGGATGGTCGGCAGGTTCGAACAACAGGAACAGGTCCTTCGCACCGGCCGCCTTCAGCGCGGCGACCGATCTGTCGACGGCCTTGGTGCCGGCGTCCCGATCGTCTTCGTCGGCCAGCCTGACGAGGACGTGGCGGAAGAAGGTCTGGGCGTCCCATTTCGTCAGGTCCATACGCACGACGACGACGACTTCCTCGCCGAGAAACGGGGCGATGGACGTGGCCTGCGTGCTCGCGGCCTGTTCCACTATCGGCGCGGCGACGGTCAGCAAAAGGGCCGCTGGGATCGAAAGAACCATGAGGGTTCTCCATCAATGGAAGAGTGGGTCAATCACCTGGCGAGCTTCAGTTCGTAGCGGATCCGATGATCCCTAACGTCGTCATTGCTACGTCTGATGCCGGGAGGTGCCGGACCCGAAAGGGTCGCCGAATCACCGTTCACCTGGTAAAGGAACGGTTTTCCGGTCACTGGATCGAGGGGAACCGGGGCATCGGTGATCGCCTCCAGGCTGTTGGGCAGCTTGCCCTCATGGGCGCTCGCGTAAAGACGGATCGCCTCGATACACTGCAGCGTGTCGAGCTCGCGCTCGAGCACGATGGCCCCCAGCGGGACCCTGTTGAGGGGCGGAGCCAGCATAAGAAACAGAGCGAGGAGTGGATTGGTGGGCTTCTCATCACCGGGGGAGAGAATCGCCGGGTCGATCTGGTTGTAGGACTGCCAGTAAGGGGCATTCGTCCCCTTGTACTGCCAGTAAGGGACGTTCATCCACTTGTAGAATCCGTCGCGGATCCGCTGGTATTCTTCCATGGAGTAGAGCGCGGCGACCTGGATGACGGGCATGGCATCGACCTGGGCCTCGGGGTGCCCTCGGGCGATCAGGGCGCGTCTGGCCCTGGGGTAGAGCTTGGCGGCCATCGCGGCGACGCGGATCCGCCGGGACAGATCGGCAGGGCCGAACGGCAGGGCGACGTCAGTGCCGGGGTCCTCCTCGCCCGAGGCAAGGTCGAAGAGCTTGCGTTGCAGGCCGTCGGTGAATCGTCTCGCCTGATCGAGACCCCACGCGCCCCGGTCGAGGTCGTTGAGCTCGGGCAGCTCTCTCTCGAGGACATGCCGCTCGCCTTCCATGGCACGTCTCATGTCGATGAACGGCCGGGGTCGATCGACCAGGGCCCAGTAAAGACTGGGACAGCCGGGGGCCTGGATCAGGTCTTTCAGGCAATCCGTGAAATTCCGGCTGATCGCGATGCCGATGAAGGCCTGGATCATGATCGGGCCCTGGCTGATGTGCCGCCCCATTGCGAGGCCGGTGTCGATCCAATGCATGGCCTCATCGATCCGGCCATCAAGGATCGCTACCCGCACCTTGAGCTTCATCAGGCGATTCAGGGTCCGCATCTCCTGGAGCTCCGAGAGCTGCAGGGAATTCGGCCCCTCCATACGCTGGTCGTATTCCCAGTCGCAAGTCGATCGCAACGCGCCGAGCTCGACCTCTTTCAGGGCGTTCTGGAACGGTTCGAGATACTTCCGGGCCTTGTCCCGTTGAATCTCGCCGATCGGGCAACCGAGCCAGGTATCGGAGGCGAGCATCTCGAGCGAGTGGGGGAAAGCGCCAGGCTGCGCTTTCTCCTTGGCCCTGAGCCCCCCGAACGTCTCCGACATGATGGTGACACCGCGATGATAGAAGATCGCGGCGTTGCCGGGCACAAGCTTGAGATGTTCGGGGACGAGACGGTACTTGAGGGCCGGAACCGGCTCGGCGGCCGGACGCAAAGTCATCACCGGCCCCTGCGGGCCGGGCGGCGGCTGGGCGGAGGCGCCCGACGGCCACCGGGCGGCCACCAGGAGGAGCAAGGCCATCGTTCGTTTCATGAGGGGTCTCCAGAATCGCGAAGTCTGCGGAGTTCTTCTTGCAACATCTGGCCGGCGGTAGCGGGCCTCGGCCTCCAATCGGGCGACGAGACCGTCGGGGAAGCGGGCAGGCCATCGAGCCCGTAGCGCATGACCTGCGCGACCTGCCGCTGGTAAGCCGTCTGCCCCAGCGAGAAGGGACTTTCGCTCGCGAGC
This sequence comes from uncultured Planctomycetota bacterium, assembly GCA_963815795.1. Lineage (GTDB taxonomy): Bacteria > Planctomycetota > Planctomycetia > Isosphaerales > Isosphaeraceae > JAKAUH01. Next base: position 3,209,995 of record CAWFIC010000019.1, read on the forward strand.
GACACGGGCATCTCGGCCACGCTTGGCTCGACGAGCGGGACGACCGGCGCCGGGGCCGGCTCGCGAACCACAACCACCTCCTTGACGATCTGAGGTGGAGGCCGATGGGCCAGCAATACGCCCTCGCCCAGCGCAACGAGCGCGAGGCTCGCGGCGATCACGTTCCAGGCCCGCCGGCGCCATCGCGACGGCCGCACCGAGGCCTGACCGGCCCGGAACATCACAAGGTCGCGGTCGATGCGGCTCCGAGCCGGCTCGAGCGAGCCCAGAGCGCCCTCGATCGCATTCAGCTCGGGATCGTTCGGGACTTGTGACATGAGACCCCCAGTCGTTCTCGTAGCGTGGACAGGCCCGCACAGTACTGGCGATGAGCCGTGCTCGACGAGATGCCCGCAACCTCAGCGATCTGTTCGAAGGTCAAACCGCCCCAAAGGTGCGCGACGATCACCTCGCGCTGCTCCAACGGCAGCGCTTGAAGTTCCGCAGTCGCGGATTCGGGATCGAGAGCATCCGGATGCGACGCGTTGCTATCCGCCTGAAACCAGGTTCTGGCCTCAGCGGCGCCGGACTCATGGCGTCGACGGCGCCGGGCGGCTGTGGAGGCGTTGATCGCGCCGTTGCGGACGACCCGGAACAGCCAGGCTGCCGGATTGTCCGGCGGGCGCGACCGCTGGGCCAGCTTTAAGAACGCGTCCTGGACCACGTCCTCCGCGGCCTCGCACCACTGCCGCGAGTACAGCTCGAGCGCCGCCGCATGTTGGTCGATCAGCCGTCCGAGTCGGTTAGAATCCATGCCTGCATCGCCCCGTCCGCCGGCTTTTCCATGCTCTCTACATTTCTATGACAACAGTCGAGGCGGTTCATCCCAAGGGTGCGTTGAGAGAAACCCGAATCGCAGCCGGGTTGGCGCTCGCACGTGCTCGGCAAAGGTCCGGCCCGCCATTGACCTTGCGACCCAATGGCCGTCGGATACAATGTCCGTGGTCATCTCGCTTGGGGATTCGTGGCAAGGGGTAACGGCGTGCGAGTCGGGTATTTCGACTGCTTCAGCGGCATCGCCGGCGATATGACGATGGCGGCGCTGGTCGATGCGGGCGTGGATCGCGGCGCCATCCACCAGGCCGTGGCGAGCCTCGATCTGCCGTGCGAACTGACCTTCGACACCGTTCGAAGGGGGGGCTTCCGGGCCACGTACGCCAAGGTCGTCACGCCGCACGAGCACGCGCATCGCCACTGGCACCACATCGAGGCGATCATCGACAAGAGCATCCTCTCGGCGCGGCAGAAGGACCTGGCCAAGCGGATCTTCCTCAAGTTGGGCGAGGCCGAGGCTCGCGTCCACGGAGTGGAGCTGTCGAAGATCCATTTTCATGAGGTGGGTGCGGTCGACTCGATCGTCGACATCGTCGGCTCCGCGGTCGGGCTCGACCTGCTGGGGGTCGACCGATTCGAGGCCAGCCCCGTGCCCCCGGGCCGTGGATGGGTCAAGGCCGCGCACGGCCGGATGCCTCTACCAGCCCCGGGCACGGCGGAGCTGCTGCGTGGCGTCCCCCTGGCCGAGTCGATGGTCGATGGTGAACTGACCACTCCGACGGGTGCGGCCATCCTCACAACCGTTGTGGAACGCTTTACTTCGTTCCCGGCCATGACCATCGAGTCGATCGGCCTGGGAGCAGGCACGCGCGAGCTGCCCGAGCAGGCGAATATCGTCCGTCTCTTCGTGGGCACAGTCGACCTCCCACCGTCCGGCGATCGCGTCTGGGTCCTGGAGACCAACCTCGACGACCTGCCCGGCGAAGTCGTCGGCTACACGATGACGCGGCTCATGGACGCCGGCGCGCTCGACGCCTTCGTCACGCCCATCCAGATGAAGAAGAATCGGCCGGGCGTGATGCTCTCGGTCCTCTGCGACGAGCCCACGATCCCCGTGCTCGAAGACGTCCTTTTCCGCGAGACGACTACCCTCGGGATCCGCCGATACCCGGTCAGCCGGCACAAACTGAAACGTCAGGCCGTCGATGTCGAGACACCGCTGGGGCGCGTGAAGGGGAAGCTGGGCTGGTTGGGAGACCGCCCGCCGACTTTCAGCCCCGAGTACGATGACTGCGCCCGCATCGCCGCCGAGCGCAGCGTCCCGCTCCGGGAGGTCTACGACGCGGCCCACGCGGGGTACGTCAAACAGGTGACGGCCGCCACCTCGAGCTCAACCGGGCAGCCTCCGCACTGAACGCCGCACGATGCCGGCGGACACGGATCGTCTCAACCAAGGAAGGACGTTACGGATGACGCAGGAAACATGGCTCGTGGTCGCCGTCGGTGCCGGGTTCCTGCTGCTGGGAGTCGCCGCGTCTCCGCTCGCGTGGGTGGCCTTCTTCCATCGCCGGAGCCGGGCCGATCAGGGGCGCGAGCGGGGGCTGACGGAGCTCGGAGATCACTTCCGGTCCCTGCGGGCGCGTGTGGAGCGTTGCGAGACGTTCCTCCTCGCCCAGCGCGAGGGCGGAGCGGCCCCGGAGTCATCCGCGCCCCCGGAAACCGTGACGATCCGACGGCCTCTTCCACCGGCGAAGTCCCGGCCGGGCCTGAGCAACGGTCCGGCGCTCGATGATCTCCACGACCTGAGGCTCATCACCGTGCCCAAGTTGGCTGCCGCCCAGGATCGCCAGGGGATGCAGGGCACGCTGAGCCAACGCTATGCCGCTATCTGGGACCTGGCGCGCACCGGAGCTTCGCCCGAGGTGATCGCCCGAGCAACCGGACAACCGATCGGGCAGATCGAACTGATCCTGGGTCTCCGTCGCCAGTTGGACGCGAGTCGGAACAACATCCCCCATGCCTCCCACGAATGATCCTGATGGCGACCCGGTCGGACGCGATCTGGAAGCCTGTCTGTCCCGGACCCGATCCGCCGTGCTCAACGTCCTCGTGGTCATCGGGCTCATGATCGCCGCCAGCGGGTGGTGGCTCAGGCGGCGTGCGGAGCAGGGGGTCGTCGAGCCCGTGCGGGGATGGCATGACGGCCTGCTGCTCGGCTTGATCGTCGTCGCGGTGTCTAGCTACGTGATGCGTCGCGCCCGGTTCCGCCGAGCGGATGCCGGGACCGCGTCCCGGCAAGCGACCCGATACTTCTGGACGCACGTCGGTTCGGCCGCGGTCGCCGCGATCGGCGTTCCGCTGGGCCTGGCTTACGGTTGGTATGTCAACCCGCACCTCGAGGGTGTCATCCCGTTCTGGGTCGTGCCGCTGGCGCTGGGGTTCCTGGCGATCCCTCGCCGCGGCGAACTCGATGATCACGGTCCATCGTCCCCGAGTCCCGAGGTGCCCTCGACATGATCGGGATGCAAGCCGCCGTCCTGTGGATCTATGCTGGGATCGTCGCCATCTGGCCGATCCGGTTGGTCGTGCTCTGGGTGATCCTCCGCCGCCAGCGGTTCCTGGACGCGCGGTCGCCGCGCTATCTTGGGCCGGATCCGCCGATGGTCTCCGCCATCCTGCCGGCCAAGGATGAGGAAGCCTACCTCTCCGACTGCCTCGCCTCGGTTCGCGGCCAGACCTATCCCAACCTCGAGATCGTGGTGGTCGACGACCGGAGTGTGGACCGGACCGGCGAGATCGCTCGCGAGCATGCCGCGCGCGACGCGCGCGTCCGCGTCTTGACGATCGAGGAGTTGCCGGCCGGCTGGACCGGCAAGACTCATGCCCTGCACCGGGCCGCGGCCGAGGCGTCCGGCGAGTGGCTCTGGTTCCTGGACGCCGATACGCTCCACGCCCCGGAGAGCCTGTCGATCCTCATGGAGTACGCGCGAACCGAGGGGGCGGACCTCGCCAGTCTGCTGCCCGAGCTGAGATGCGAGACATTCTGGGAGCGCGTGGTGCAACCGCTGGGAGGCATCGTCCTGATGCAGTCCTTCCCCTTGCACGTGGTGCATCGCGACCGTTCCCCGCTGGCCTTCGCCAACGGTCAATACATTCTCATCCGCCGCACGGCGTATGACAACGCGGGTGGCCACGAAGCGGTGAAGGATCGTTTCGTCGAGGACATCGCCCTGGCCGACCGGGTCAAGCAGACGGGTCATCGAATCCGCGTGGCCTTGGTTCACGAGATCGTCACCTGCCGGATGTACGCCTCGCTGAACCAGCTCGTCAGGGGCTGGAGTCGCATTCTGTACGACGCCCTGGGGCGTCGCGCCGGACGCCTCGCCGTTCGGCTCCTGGACGTCCTGGCGCTCTGCCAGGTCGGGCACGTCGCGCTGCTGGCCGCTCTGATCATGCTGGCGGCGGGGTACGACTGGGCCTTCGCGCTTCCGCTGCTGCTGTTGAGCCTGGCCCATCACGGCCTGATGTACCTCGTGTTTCGCCTGATCTACAAGACTTCGGTGCCGCGATCGCGCCATGCGGCCTGGTACCCCCTCGGCAACCTGGTTGTCGACGTGATACTCTTGCGCCATCCGCATGTGCTTGACCGGCCGGGTGAACTGGCGGGGCACCGACTACGGCGTCGCGACCGACGCGGTCGTCCGTGCCGCCGAGGTGGGCACGCGCTCCCGCGTCGGTTGATGGAGGACTCACCATGAGCGTCGGGGTGACGACCTTGCGCGACGATGTCCTCGTCGCGCGGAACCCCGCGACGGGGGAGGAACTGGGGCGACTGGAGGCGACCCCGCCCGATCGCGTCGGAGAGCTGGTCGCTCGTGCTCGTCTGGCCCAGGCTTCCTGGGCCGCCACCAGGTGGCGAGAACGACGACGCGCGCTGGATCGGTGGCGCCGCGTGCTCAGCCGCGACGCCGACGCGTGGGCCGCCTTGATCTGTTCGGAAGTCGGCAAGCCGCGCATCGAGGCGATGGGCGGAGACGTGTTGTGCACCCTGGACGCGATCCGATGGACGATCCGCCATGCCGAATCGGTCCTGTCGGATCGCTGGATCGGACCGGCCTGGCAGCGCTGGATGCTGATGCCCGGAGCCGTCTGCCGCTGGCTGCCGTTCGGCGTCATCGGCATGCTGGGAACCTGGAATTACCCCCTCTTCCTCAACGCTCCCCCCATCGCCCAGGCGCTGGCGGCCGGCAACGCCGTCTTGTTCAAGTCCTCGGAATCGTCGCCGCGGTGCGGAGCGAAGCTGGCAGAGAGCCTTGTCGAAGCCGAAATCCCCGTCGGACTCGTCTCGGTCGTGCAGGGTGGTCCAGAAGTCGGCCGCGCGCTGGTGGAATCGGCGATCGACAAGATCATGTTCACCGGCGGGATCGAAAACGGGCGGCGCGTCCTCGAAGCCGCAGGAAGCCGGGGGATCCCCGCACTGGCCGAGCTCTCGGGCTTCGACCCGGCCATCGTGCTGGCCGACGCGCCGCTTCCCTCGACGGTGCGCTCATTGACCTGGGCGGCCTTCGTGGGCTGCGGCCAGACGTGCGTGGCGGTCAAACGCGTCTACGTCGTCGGCGATGCAGGTCCGTGGGCGTCGGCCCTGGCGGCATCCGCCCAGGCTCTGCGCGTCGGCGACCCCGCGAGTCCCGGGATCGACGTCGGGCCGATGATCTCCCCACGGGCCCGCGAACGGCTCCAAGCGATGATCGACGAGTCAGTCGCGCGAGGAGCGACGATACTGGCCGGTGGGCAGGCCCTGGGCGAATCCGGATCGTTCTATCGACCGACGGTGCTGCTGGCGAATTCCCCCCGGGCCGAAGACGCGCTGGCCGGCGCCTTCGGACCGGTCGTGATCGTCCGCGGGGTTGCGACCGAGACCGATGCGGTGCGCGCCGCCAATCGCTGCGATTTCGCCCTGGCGGCCAGCGTCTGGAGCAAGGATCGAGGGGCGGCCGGCCGGCTCGGTGGACAACTCCAGGCCGGCACGGTGGCCATCAATGACGCCGTCACGCCCACGGCTCATGCCGGCGCCCCCTTCGGCGGCACCAAGGCCAGCGGTTTCGGCCGGACCAAGGGAGTCCTGGGCCTCCTCGAATTCGCCCAGTCTCAGGCGGTCTTCTCCCGTCCGACCGGCGGCTTCCGACCGCAACTCTTCCCCTATGCCTCGTCTCGATGGCTGGAAGCGATCTTCTCCGTTTATCGATCGCTCTTTCATCGCCCGCGATGAACTTCCTTGCAGGGAACGTCCGGCTCCTGTCAGAATCTACGGGCAGAGGCCCTGAGTAAGGGGACAACGATCTTGGCACAGGCGACGGCGCGCGAGAGCGAAGGGGAAACGCGACGGCCTTCCTCGAGGGAGAGGGCCCTCCGGTACGCTTGCGGGCTGCTGCTCCTCGCAGGAATCGTCGGCACTTGCGTCGTCGCCCTCTTCCCGGCCCCGAAGCCCGGCAGCCAGTCGAGGATGAACGTCATGACGGAATCCAACAAGGACCCGCAGGCCGCCGACGACCCGAAGGACACGGAGTATCGCCGGAGGCTGACGCCGGAACAGTACCACGTGACCCGGGAAAAGGGCACGGAACGCGCGTTCACGGGCCGATTCTGGAATCATAAAGAGGAAGGCACCTACAAGTGCGTTTGCTGCGGCGCTCCGCTCTTCGACTCTCACGACAAGTTCGAATCAGGGACCGGTTGGCCGAGTTTTACTCAGCCCGTCGATGAAGAGAACGTGAAGACGAACATCGACAACAGCTTGTTCATGACCCGCACCGAAGTCCTCTGCGGCCGCTGTGATGCACACCTCGGCCATGTCTTCGACGACGGGATCAAGCCCACCGGCCTGCGGTACTGCATCAACTCGGCCTCGCTCGACTTCGATCGAGCCAAGGGAGGCGCCGAGCCCACCAAGTAGCATCGAACCCGGCGCTGTCGCACTCACCGGCGCCCATGCTGCGCCCGCTGCTTGACTCTTGCCCCCCGCCACCGCCGCACGTATCATTTCGGTAGAAACTGTCATACCTGACATGGCGGAACATCCCGTGACGCTCACGCCGGCCGCACAGAAATTCGTCCTGCATTGGGGCGAGATGGGTCAAGCCTGGGGTATCAATCGCACGATGGCCCAGGTGCACGCGCTCCTTTTTGTGGCACCCACGCCACTCGACGCGGAAGAGATCAGCAGACTCCTCGACGTCAGCCGTTCGAACGTATCGACCAGTCTACGGGAGCTGATCACCTGGGGGGTCGTTCGCCGGGTTCACATCATCGGCGACCGGCGGGATCGATTCGAAGCGCTCAAGGACGTGATGGAGACGTTCCGGGTGATCATGGCGGAACGCAAGCGTCGAGAGATGGATCCAACCATCGCCCTGCTCGAGCACTGCGTCCGCGAGGCGAAGGTGGGCGATCCGGCGGAACTCTACACCCGCGAGCAGCTAGAGAAGATGCTCGACTTCACCAGGATGGTGACCCAGTGGTACAGCCACGTCGATAATCTCTCGACGCCGGCACTGCTCCGCCTGTTCCGGGGCGGAGCCATGCTGGCGAAGGTCTTCGGACGTCACGGCATCGGGAAGAAGAAGGCGGCGCACTCCGACCAGGAGAAGGCCGAGGCCGGCTCTGTCTCCTGAATCCGGGTCCGTTCCGACCGATCAATGTCGGAAGAGAAACTCCTTCGAGTTGATCAGGACCCAGCCCAGGTCCTCGATGGCCTGACGCCGATCCTTGGCGGAGCTGAGGTGCTTGACGGCGGCATCCATCTCCGACGGCGCCGGGTCACGGAGAGGCGCCGCCAGGTAGAGCTCGCGCGTGACCTGTTCCGGCGTCTTGCCGGACTTGGCCAGTTGCGCCATCCGGCCGCCCTCGTCCCGCAGCTTGCCGTTGACCGTGGAACCGCCGATCAACTGGAGGGCCTGCGAGAGGTTGGACTCGCTCTCGCGCTCGCATTCGCAGGCCAGTTCCCGAGCCGGGCGGCCGAACGTCTTCAGGAAGGGATTATCCATCTTCCCGTCCGGGATCTGGCAGGCCCGCGCGCCCGTGGGGAGGCCGTCGAACTTGGTGCTCGTGCCCGTCACCGTCGAGATCGCGTCCAGGAGCACCTCGGCGGGTAAGAGCTTGGTCTGGCAGTGGGAGAAATAGAGCGAGTCGTCCACGTTGAGCGTATTGGTCGTTGCACTGAGCTGGTAGGTCCGGCTGCGCAGGACGGTGCGGATCAGAGGTTTGAGGTGGTATCCGCCCTTCACGAATTCCGCGGTGAGTCCCTCGAGAAGTTCGTCATTGGACGCGGGGTTCGAGTCGCGGAAGTCATCCACTGGCTCGACGATTCCGCGCCCCATCAGGTGGAACCAGATGCGATTCACCAGGCTCTTGGCGAAGAACGGGTTGTCGGCGCTGGCCAGCCACGAGGCCAGGCGGGTACGGCGGTCGTGTTGCGCCGAGGAGTCCTCGAACGCCGGGCCGCCGAGCGCCTTGGGCGTCATTTTCTTGCCGGTCCGGGGCTGGCGAACTTCACCGGAGCCCGAGGCGAAGACGATTTCCTCGTCGGGCAAGTTTCCCTTCTTGTGGCCGACCTGCGAGAAGAACGCCGCGAAGCCATAGTAATCATCCTGCGTCCAGCGCTCGAATGGGTGGTTATGGCACTTGGCGCACTGGATGCGGACCCCGAGGAACAACTGGGCCGTCGTCTCCACCGCGCTCTCGGGATCGCGACTGATCCGGTAGTAGTTGGAGGCGGGATTCTTGAACGTCGAGCCTTCTGCCGTCAGCAACTCCCTCACGAACTCGTTGAGGGGGATGTCACGCTCGAGGCTGGAGCGGATCCATCGATGGAAGACGTAGGCCCCTTTGGGCTGGATGAGGCGGCCGTTGGAACGCAGGATGTCGGCGAACTTGAGGGCCCAGAAGTCGTAGAACTCGGGCTGCGCGAGCAGCTCGTCGATGACTTGCTCGCGCCGGCCCTTCTCCGGCGCGGCAAGGAATCGCATCACCGCGTCCGGCGTGGGCAGGACACCGACGACGTCCAGGTAAACCCGACGGATGAACTCGCGGTCGCTGCAACGGTCGGAAGGCCGGATCCTCATGCGGTTCAACTTGGAGAAGACGGCCGAATCGACCACGTTGTCGCGCGGGACGTCGGCCTGCACGAACCCGGGCACCTCAACCAGGTGGGTCAAACGGATGTTGGCGACCAGGTTGAGATAATGAGCGATGACGGCAACCTCGCCTCGGGTCTTGAAGCGGACGAATCCCTCGGCGTCCACCTCCGCGATCTCGGGATTGGACGAGTCGTAATAGCAGATGGGCGTGACGTCTCGCACGGCTCCATTCGCATCGCGAACCCGGACGATGATCTGCTGCGTCGATGCCGGAGCGGTCAAGACACGACTCTCGGGCGCGATTTCCAGCCGGACGGCGAGCGGTGCGCCCGGATCGTCCATGGCCCCCTCGGCGATCCAGTCGTGGAGGAACTCATAGGTCTTGGAATGTCGGACGAGCCGGAGTCCGCCCTCGTGAGCGATCTCACCCAGGGGCTTGCGGAGGATGAGGCTGGTCTCGGGGGCCAGAGGATTGATGCGACGGCCGCCGGCCTCGCGGGAGAGGATGGCGAAGTCCTGGTCGGGGAGGTAACCGCGCAGGCTGAGCCGGAACCCGCCCTTGCCGGTCGGAGTCCCGTGGCACGCTCCCATGTTGCATCCAGCCTGGCTGAACGCCGGAATCACATCGCGGCGGAAACTCACCGGCGCCGGCCGGCCCATCCCTTCGACGGTCAGGCTCGCCTCGACCTCGTTACTCCCAAGCCGAGCGACAACAGTGGTTGTGCCATCCCGCGACGGCACCAACCGGCCCTTCGAGGACACCGACGCGATCCTGGGATCGCGAACCACCCATTCCACCGATCGCGTCGCGTCAGTGATCGACCCATCCGCCGCACGCCGGTTCGCGATCATCTGCTGCGTGGCGCGCCGTCCGACCAATCGAACCGCCACTGGCTCGATCCCGATCTGGCCCGTGCCCGGATTCGTCGTGCTCGGCTCAGCTTGCGCCTTCGAGGTCCAACTGGGCCCGATGACTGCAACGCTGAGGGCGACCAGACAGAACTCAAGGCGTCGATGGGCGGATAGGGCGTGCATGGATGGCAACTCCGGCCGTGCGACGAGCCGATATCCGAGAACCGTTTTATCGGGTGGGCCTGATCGTGGACCGCTGACTCGTCTGGACTCGGTTCGGTTCGCGAGCATCAATTCAATTCTTCGCCCACGATCACCAAGTTTTCAAGAAAAGTCAAACATTTTTCCGGCTCCGGGTCGGATTGGGCAGGCTCGGTCACTCAATGGGCTTGCGGCGGTCCTCCCACCTTATACAATTAGAATGTTTGGACCGCATCTCGTCGCGTCTTCCCGGCGTTCGTTCGAACCGGGGGCCGCTGTCCATCTTGAGGAAAAGGTGTGGTAAACTGAACACGACGGTCACGCTCGTGCGGACTTTCTCACGCCCTCCGCGTGGGAGAGTCCCGGGTCGAGAAGTGTCTGTTGATCCGGCCTTCGCGGATGGAGGCCGTCCCGATTCACGGAGGAGGCTGTTCGATGGCTGGACGACTTGGCTCCGGTTGGATGCGTTTCGGGCTGCCCGGTATGGCGCTGGGCATGCTGATGACCTGGGGATGGGCGATCCTGGGTGATCAGGCGGCGGCTCAAGGGCCGGGACCGACGACACGACCCGTTTCGGGAGGGACCACGCAGGGCAGGTCGGTGCAGCCAGCGGGTGGACAATCCGCGAAGGGGACGACGGCGGGCGAAGCCGGCGGCATCCTCGCCATGATTTCCAGTCCACAAGGGAGCGGACCGGCTCAGTGGTTGTATCTGATCGATACGAAGAAGCGGTCGTTTGCGATCTACCGGGTCGATCCCACCAACCCACAAGGATGCGTCAAGCTTGAGGCGTCGAGGCAATTCCGATGGGACCTTGATCTGGACCAATACAACAACCAGGGCCTCGAGCCCGCGGACGTGAAGGCGCGGGTCGATGCCGTGAATCGTTCGAACCCGTAGACGGGAGACGTCCGGCGCGACGGGTCGGGGTCTTCCAACCCAACCATCCGATGACTGACGGCTGCTAGAGGGCCGATCTCGACCGCGAGGAGCACGTCCATGGCGCAGTTTTACACTTTGGATGAAGCCGCCCGTGTCCTGGGGATGAGCAGCGAAGAACTGAAGGGCAAGCGCAGGCGCGCGAGGTCCGCGCGTTCCTTGACGGCGGGTCGTGGCGATTCCGCGTCGTCGACATCGACGAGCTGGCGAGACGGCGCGGCCTGGGGAGTGACGCCGAGTTGCGACTCTCCGATCTGGAGGTGCCGGCCGTGCCCGGCTCCGACGAGATCGAGAGTCTCGACCTCTCCGAGTTCCAACTGGGCGTCGCCAAGCCGGACCTGGGCGCCGAGACGATGCACATGGGCAAGGCCGCTCCAGCCGCCGAGGGTTCGTCCGAGCACGATATCTTGCTCGACGACCTGTCGTTGCCGCCAAACCCGGTGACGGGCTCCAGCTCGGTCATCATCGGCGTCTCGTCCTCGGGCAAGCATCCCAGCGACTCCGATGTCCGGCTCGTGCCCGACAACGTCAAGGGGGCGAGCGATTCGGACGTGCGACTCGCCACACCGATCTCGGGCCTCCGGAAGCCGAGCGATTCGGACGTGACGCTCGTGAAGGAGGATACGGGTGATCACGGCATCTTGACTCCGCATTCCGGCAGCGACTCCGGCCTACGCGCCGCACCGCTGTTGGGCTCCTCGGCGGAAGTCCCGGCGAGCCAATCCGACAGCGATTTCGACCTGAACCCCTCGAGCGAGCTGATCGATGCGCTCCAGCCGGATTCGGGGAGCGACTTCGAGCTGACGGCGCTGGACGCCAGCGATGAATTCGAGGCCACCCCGCTGAAGGCGAGCGACTCCGACGTCACCGCGGCGGATCCCAACCTCTCGGGCATCAACCTGGCCCGGCCGAGCGATTCGGGGATCAACCTCCAGGGGGCTGCCGGTCTCGGCCTTGGCCAGGCCGACTCGATCGAGCTGGCGCCCTTGAGTGACGAGGAGGTGCCGACCTCGAAGGCGAAACCGTCGCCGGCGAAGAAGTCCCTCTCCGCGACGCCACCCCCGGCCGTGAAGAAGGGGGAGAAGGATATCTTCGACGACACCGATTTCGAGGTGGACGTCCCGCTGTCCGACGATGATTCGGACGACAAGACCGTGCAGCTCGAGGCTGCGAGCGACTTCGAGCTCGAGGAAAGTGACAGCGCGTCCGAGGTCTTCGCGATCGACGAAGAGGCGGTCGACCAGAATGCCGCGACCGCGATGGCGCCCGCGGCGTTCGCCGAGGACGATGAAGAAGACGACGGATTCGATGCCGCCGTCTCCAGCGAGATGGCCAGCGCCTGGTCGTCCTCGGACCAACCGGCAGGGGCCGTCGAGCGCGCCGGGCCGGCGGTCGTCCTCTCGCGCGACGCCGAGGCGGAATGGAGCGGCCTCTGGGTCGGGCTGCTGGGCGTCGCTTCGCTCCTGCTCCTCCTGGTGTCCTTCGTCTCGCTCGACATGGTGCGCAATCTCTACGAGTTCCGCGACGGCGGACCGGCTTCCGGGCTGGTCAGCGCCATCGCCCGGATGTTTGGCGGTTGACAGTTCGGCATGCGAGTTGGACGCCGGCCCGGGAACGGAGACCCGGCCGGCGCGGATGGCTGCTGGACTCATCGCATCGGCCGCCCGGTTCTGCCGCGTGGGGCCTGGAGGTGCATTCGTGCCTCCACCCTCGGCTGGAAGACGTTCCCGAAAGGAGGCGGGACCCATGGTTGATGCGGGACGGCCGGCATGCGCCTTCACGGGCGGCGTCCTGATCCTCCTCGTCGGTTGGATGTCGCCGGGCTGCGCGGTCGCCCCGGCCGCGAGACTTGATGAATCCCAGCGACTCGTCCAGTCGTTGCGGGTCGAGAACGCGCGCCTCAAGGACCAGGCCCTGGGACTCGAGGCCCAGAACCGGGACTACGCCGACCGCGCCCTCGATGACCTCCGCCGATTGACCGCGCGAGACCAGGCGATCGAACGCCTCGAACGGAGCGTCCAGGCCTATCAAGAGGATCGAGACCGACTCGCCGCGGCTTATCGTCGGTTGGCGATCGGCCTGGGTCGTGCAGCCGAGGACGTCTCCTCTCATCCCGCGGCGGGCGGACCGGGTCCTTCGGTGGCTTCGCGGTCGGTCGTGCGAGCGGATCTGCGGAATCAGCGCGAATCGGAACGTCTTTCGGGTCAGGGCGATGAGGACGCTGATGGCTCGTGGGCACGCGCCTCCACCGGCGGGTCTGGCCCTTGACGGATGCCGGAATCCGCCCCCATAATCCATTTGTGACGGCCCAACCTCGGAACCGGCCTCTTGCACCCATCCGATCGGGAGCGAAACCTGATGAGGACCTTCATCAAGGCGCGATGCGCCTCCTTCTTGACCCTCTGCCCGGCCCTGGCCCACGCGGTGGAGATCCAGGGCGATTACGTCGAAGCCCGTAATGCCGATGTTTTCACCGGTCCCTGCTTCTCCAACGCCGAGATCTTCATCTACGGCAAGCAAGCCGTGATGGCCTGGAAAGTCAATCGCGGATCCTGGAAAGGCGTGGATGTTGCGGGCCTGTGCGTTGCCGCCGCCGTGCAGGGCGACTCGACGTTCTCGACGGATCATCCGTCGGAGGCCCGCGCCGTCCTCATCGTCGATTCCCGCGCCGACTCGAAGCAGAAATCCGCCCTGATCGACATGGCCAAGACCTTCGGCGGAGCTCGTCTGGGGAACCATACCCCTGTCGTCGCGACCCGGATGCAATTGAAGCTCGAAAGCCAGCACGCCGCCGGCCAGGGGGAACACCAGGCCCACGCGATGCCCCAGACGCCCCGCGCGTCGTTCTGGGCTGCGGGGATCGCCCAGATCGTGACCCGCTCCCTTGATGATCGCGATCACCTCTGCGGCAACGAGATCGTCGCCTACCCGCCGCTCTCGACCTCGGTGGAGGCCAACCCGGCGTACACCGTGTCCCATGAATTCAAGGGAGACGGTTTGGAGACGCGCTGGGACGATCCCAACTGCCGCAGCAGCTTCGTCGGGCATTTCGCCTATTGAATCACTGACCTCTCCGGAAGGCTGAAGGCTGAAGGCTGAAGGCTGAAGGCCGACAAGAAAACGGGAATTCAGCCTTCGGCCTTCAGCCTTCCGAAAGAGGCTCTTCCAATGACGAGACCATTCCTGGTGGCCTTGTGGCTCTTGGGGCCGTGCACGGCTGTCTTCGCCCAGGAGTCGCTCAAGGTCCAGGCCGTGAAGCAGGCCGCGCCAACTTCGATCAGCCCCGAGATCCTGCGAGGTCTCGACGGCCAGGCCTATCGCATCCAGGACGAACAGGGTGGCGATTTCGCCCGGATCTGGCTGCGCCAGGGGACACCGGGCTCCGAGAAGCCGAGCAGGCCGAAAGGCACCATCCAGTTCCCCTTCCTGGCGGATGGGGAACTCCTGGGCGTCCTGGAATTCGCCAAGGAAGGCCACGACTACCGTGACCAGCCCATCGCCAAGGGCGTCTACACGATGCGATACGGGCTGCAGCCGGAAAACGGCGATCATCTCGGCGTGAGTACGTACCGCGACTATGTCCTGTTACTCCCCGCCGCGAAGGACAGGACGACGGCGACTCCGACCCGCAAACAACTGGAGGAGCGCAGCGCGCAATCGGCCGGCACGAGCCACCCCGCGTCCTTCCTGCTCTTGATGGCCCCCCCCGGATTGAAGCCCGACCCCGCGGTCCGGCACGACACGGAGAAGGAGACCTGGAGCGTCATCCTGCCGCTCCGGCTCCAGGTCAAGGGAAACGGGGAGCCGATCGTTTATCCGGTGCAGCTCGTCGTCGTCGGAGTCGCTGCCGCCTGAGACCTCAATCGCTCCGCGGTGGACGTTGGGCGTGAATCCGTGGGCCAGCGACCGTTGCAGCGCAGCGGTCGGAAGACATGGCGGCGAACCGGCGAGTCGAACGCGATATGTTGCCCGTATCCCTTCTGGTTGCCCTCGTCGTCGCCTTTGGTATCGATCCGCCGCCGGCTGGTGTGCCACCGTCCGACGTGGCGTTTCGCCTGCTCGAGATGTGTGGCGGGATCAGCCTGGTGGCGATCCTATCCCTCGGCCTGGGCCTCTGGATCGCCTCCCAGGTGCCACAGGACGGCCTGCCCACATCCCGAGTCCGCCGCCGATACGCCAGGGGTTTCCGGGTGCTCACGGTGATCTCCCTGGTCGTCTACGGGTGGATCATCCATTCCGTCGGCTGGTCCCGAGTCGTTCGGTCGAATTGGGGGTTCGAGAGCCTCGGTTTGTTGAACGACATCCTCGTCTTCCTCCCGTTCCTCATCATTCAAGGTCTGATCTGGTGGGGCCAATACCTTGCCGACCGCGCCCTTCACATCCGGATGCCCGCGGCGCCCACCGGACAACTCTTCCGATACTTGCTGCTGAAATCTCGCCAATCGCTCGGCCTGATCCTCCCGATCATCGTGTTGTTCGTGATCCGACGGGACGTCTTCAGTCGTCTCTGGCCTGCCTGGGAGGAGAACGCTGTCAGCGAACCGATCGAGATCGCGCTGCTCGGGTCGGTCGTCTTGATTGCTGCACCGCTCTTCATCCGGCTGGCATGGCCGACGAGATCGTTGCCGGACGGACCATTGCGGCGCCGGCTCGCCCGCGTCGCCGAACGCGCCGGCTTCCGATTCACCGACATCCTGATCTGGGACACGGGCGGCGCGGTGCTCAATGCCTGCGTCACCGGCATCGTGCCGGGATTTCGGTATGTCTTGCTGACGGATTCTCTGGTCGAGACGATGACGCCGGTAGAGGTGGCGGCGGTCTTCGGTCACGAGATTGGCCACGTCGCTCATCGGCACCTGCTCTACTTCGGCTTCTTCTTCGCCGGCAGCCTGGGAATCCTCGCGCTCTTCGCCGACGGTGTCTCCAGGGCGTCACGATTGATGCCGCCGGTGCCCTGGCTGGCCAACTGGATGTCGCCCCCCGCCAGCGAGATCGCGCAGGAGGTCGCCATGTTGATCCTGCTCGGTCTCTACTTCTGGCTCGTCTTCGGCCACCTCTCTCGACGGTTTGAACGCCAGGCGGACGTCTTCGGCAGCAAGGTCGTCTCGTGCGAACGGGCCGATTGTTCGCCGCACATCGACCTGGACGGCGAAGCGCGAGCAGAAGGAGCCCGCGGCGCAGCGCTTCCCCTGTGTCGGACCGGCCTGCGCACCTTCTCCGAGGCCCTGGCGATCGTCGCCCAATGCAACGGCATCGAATTCGCCAGACGTTCGTGGCGGCACGGGAGCATCGCCAACCGGATCGGGTTCCTCGAGCGCCTCGAGCGCGATCGGGGCCTTGAGCGGCGATTCCAGCGAGAATTATGGAGGCTCCGCGTCATCCTCGGCCTCGTCATGGCCGTGGCCTTGATTGCC
Source organism: uncultured Planctomycetota bacterium (assembly GCA_963815795.1). Taxonomy (GTDB): domain Bacteria; phylum Planctomycetota; class Planctomycetia; order Isosphaerales; family Isosphaeraceae; genus JAKAUH01. The sequence continues at coordinate 3,226,349 of CAWFIC010000019.1, forward strand.
GCGGCCCTCAGGTAGCATCTCTGCGACTGGACGATCAGCCCGGCAATCCGGCTCGTTCGGCGAACGCCTCTTTGAGGAGCTTCACGGTTTTGTTATAGTCCTGCCGCCGCGGCCCGTCCGTGGGGACGAATCGATTCCCGCTACTCCGCGACAAGGAGGTCGCCATGCCCCGTTGGCCAATCCGGCACAAGCTCATTGTCGGCCTCAGCTTGGTCGTGGGCATGATGCTCATCCTCATGGGCGGCTCGATCTTCGGGTTGCACTCCTTCCATATCAGCAACCTGACACTCGGTGATCAACTCCGCGAGATCGGGGCCTCTACGGACCTTTTCGCATCGGTCTTCCGCCTCCATGCGCCACGCGACGGGATGACGGATGACGACAAGCGCGATTTGATGCGGCGGATTCTCGAAGCGCGTGCTGCGCTTCAGGTTTATCACCGCCTGCTGAAAGAGAACACGACTCGAGGGAATCGGGCGGACAGCGGGCTGGATGAGCTCGGGCTGGCGTTGTTGATGGACGAAGACTTGACCGCCATCCTCAACGAGCTCGATCCGGAGCACGCGCCGTTCGAGGCGTTGTTCCCCGGTACGACGGTATACGCGGACCGTCTGCCGAAGTTCAAGACCGCGTCCGGACTGAAGTCGCGAATCGATCGCCTCTACGATACGGTCAGCCGGCTGCCGGACAGGCTGCACAAGGACTTCTGGGCCGTGTTGCAGATGTCGAAGGGCCAGTACCAGACCAGCCGGATCATCGTCTGGTCGTCGGCCATGATGGTCCTCGGGATGCTCTGTGGTCTGACCGTCCTGTTCCACCGGTGGGTGCTCTCGCCGGTGAGGATGTTGCAGCGGGGCGTTCGTCACGTGGCCCGCGGCTCGTTCGAATACAAGATCAACCTGCAGTCCGGCGACGAGATGCAGGACCTGTCCGAGGCGTTCAACGACATGACGGCGAAGATCAGCCTGACTTACGCCGACCTGGAGCGTCAGGTGCAGGAAAGGAGCCGACAGCTCGTCCGCTCCGAGCGCCTTGCCGGCGTCGGGTTTCTGGCCGCCGGAGTCGCTCACGAGATCAACAACCCCCTCGCCTCGATCGCATTCTGCGCCGAGGCCCTCGATCACCGCCTCGCTCGGTTCCTCAACGATCCCGGCGATCCGGACCTGCGCCTGGTCGCTAATTATCTCAAGATGATCCAGGAAGAGGCCTTCCGTTGTAAGAGCATCACCGAGAAGCTGCTGGATTTCTCACGCTGCAACGACATTACTCGCGAACGGATGGATCTCGCGAGCTTGATCCAGGGCGTCGTGGATATGGTCCAGCACATCGGCAAGTATCGCGGCAAGAGGGTGAACTTCCACCCCCGCGAGGCCGTGATGGCTCATGTGGACAGCCAGGAGATGAAGCAGGTCGTCCTGAATCTCATCGTCAACGCCCTGGAATCCATGGATCATGAAGGGACGTTGCGGATTGATGCCCGCTACGCCCGAGGCATGGCGGAAATGTCGTTCTCCGACGACGGGTGCGGGATGGAACCCGAGGTCTTGGAGAACATCTTCGAGCCATTCTTCACCCGGCGGCGCGAGGGCAAAGGGACGGGACTGGGGCTTTCCATCACGCACCGGATTGTCAGCCAGCACGACGGCGAAATCATGGCGGTCAGCCCCGGGGCGGGTAAGGGCTCGACGTTCACCGTACGACTGCCGATCCACCCGGCGGAGATCAATGACGCATTGATGTTCCGGTCCAAGAGCGTGCTGCTCCGCAGATCCGAGCCCGCTCCGGCGACCTGATCCACGGACCGTTTCGTCACTCGTCCCGGATCCGCATCGGATCGGGCGGGGCACGCACGAAGATGAGGAGGACCCGTCGCATGGATAAGACGCGCCAGGGAGGCTTGCGGATCCTGTTCGCGGACGACGAGGCGCACCTACGCGACCTGATGCAGATGGAACTGCCCAGGCTGGGTCACGAGGTCACGGTCTGTCACGACGGGACGGCAGCGTTGCGCAATCGAGCGGGGCCCGTATGACGCCGCGTTGCTCGACATCCGCATGCCCGGGATGACCGGCATCGACGTGCTCGGCCAGATCCGGCAGATGAGCCCGGAAACCCAGGTGATCATGCTGACGGGGCATGCCACAGTCAACACGGCGGTCCAGGCACTGCGCCTCGGCGCGTTCGACTATCTCACGAAGCCATGCAAGTGGGCCGAGCTGGAGATGATCCTGGGCCGCGTCGCCGAACGCCGCGACATGGCGAACAAAGCGGCCGCGCTGGAGACACGGCTGAAGGCGGCTGAAGGCGCCCCTCTCCTGATCGGTGAGACCCCCGTCATGCAGCAGGTCCGCCGGCTCCTGGAGACGATCGCCCCGACCGACGCAACGGTCATGATCCTCGGCGAAACCGGGACGGGGAAGGAGCTGATCGCGCGGAACCTCCACGACAAGAGCCGCCGTTCCGACCGCGCCTTCATCCCCGTCAATTGCGGCGCCCTGCCCGAGAACCTCGTCGAGAGCGAACTCTTCGGACATCGTAAGGGTGCCTTTACCGGGGCCGACACGAATCGCAAGGGCCTGTTCGAAGTGGCGAACGGCGGCACTCTTTTCCTCGATGAGGTCGGGGAGCTGGACAAGAGCGTCCAGGTCAAGCTGCTCCGTTTCCTCGAATCCGGAGAGATCCGTCGCGTGGGCGAGAATGAGCCTTTTCGAGTCGACGTCCGCGTCCTTTGCGCGACCAATCGCGACCTGCGCGAGATGGTCGCGAACGAACATTTTCGCGAGGATCTCTTCTTCCGGCTCAATACCTTCGAGATCTTCCTACCCCCGCTCCGCGAGCGCAAGGCCGATATGCCCGCCCTGGCCAGCCACATGCTGGCGCGCTACGCCTCGAGGCGCGGCCTGACCCAGTCCATAATCGCCCCGGAGGCACTCGAACTGCTCCAGAATCACACCTGGCCGGGCAATATCCGCGAGCTGGCCAACGTGATCGAGCGCGCGACGATCCTGGCGGGCGATGGCGCCATCTTGCCCGACCACTTGCCCACGCAGCTACCGGCGCGGAGCAAGGCCCAGTCGGCATCCTCGAACGCAATCGGGGGTCCTCACTTCCAGGTTCCCGACGGCACACCGACCCTTCGCGACATCGAGATGCGTTATATCCAGGTCGTCCTGGAGAAACACAGCGGAAACAAACCGGCCGCGTCACGCGAGCTCGGGATCAGCCTGAAGACGCTCTACAATAAGATCAACCAGCTCCAGCACAGTTGATGCGACGCCCCGCCGCCGTGTCGGGCGAGAGCCGGCCCTTTCCCCATTCACCGGACGGCTTCCCCCCGGCCCGGACCCTGTGGAAGACGAGCAGCATATTTCGGACTCCGAATTCCCAATTCCATTTCTGATCGTTCGGATCAGTGGGATTGAAATCCCCCCGGAATCCGAAATCCGCGATCCGGAATCCATTCGTCCTCGACCTTTCAGTCGTCGCCCTCAGGGGAGTGGAGTCCGGACTTCATCAGGTTCCTATAGGCGGCGACGGCCATCCGATCGCACGCCTCATTCTCGGGATGCCCGGTGTGACCCAGGACGTGGGTGACGACGACTTGGTGCCGTCCGAGCAATTCGTCGATCCTCGTCCAGAGGTTGACGTTGAGGACGGGTTTGAGTCGCCCCTTCTCCTTGCGCATCCACCCCTGCCGCTTCCAGTTCGGCATCCATTCGCTGATTCCTTTGGCCACATACTGGCTGTCGGTGATCAACTCGACGCGACAGGGGCGCTTGAGTGCCGCGAGTCCCTCGATCACCCCGGTCAGCTCCATTCGGTTGTTCGTCGTGTCGGGTGCGGCGCCGGAGGCTTCGGTCGTGTGCCCGGTGGCCGGATGCTGGAGGATGAAGGCCCAGCCACCCGGACCCGGATTGCCACTGCACGCTCCGTCCGTGAAGAGGCGCACAAGATCGGGGGGCGTCCCTGATGAAGACTCCATCTCCATGTGGCCATCCTCAAGTGTCGAAGGCGTCGCGATCGTCCTGCGCGAGGAGGGGCGCCCCTGAATCCCCGGGGGCGCCGCCGGGCATCAATACCGCCGGACGACGCCGACGAGGATGCCGAGGATGTTGACCCGATCGCGGAAGATCGGCTTCATCGTCTTGTTGGCGGGCTCCAGCCGGATGCGATTGCGCTCGCGGTAGAACCGCTTGAGGGTGGCCTCGCCGTCGTCGTCCCGCACGGCGACGATCTGACCATCGCGCGCCTGCTCCTGCTTGCGGATGATGACGAAATCGCCATCCGCGATGTGCTCGTCGATCATCGACTCGCCCGAGACCCGGAGTGCGAACTTGTCGCCGGGTTCGACCCAATCCTGGAAGGTCAGCTCCTCGTGCTGCTCGACCGCCTCGATCGGACTGCCGGCGGCGATCCGACCGACGAGCTTCAGGCCCATCTCGTGGGCATTGACGGGGTCCTCGAGCAACTGGATCGCACGCGACATGTTGGGCTCGCGATGAATCAGGCCCTTCTTCTGCAGGGCCTTGAGGTGGCACATCACTCCGTTGGGGCTCTTGATCTGGAAATGGAGGCCGATCTCGCGGACCGTTGGTCCGTAGCCCCGCCCTTGGATCTTGCTGCGGATGAAGTTGTAGATCTCCCGTTGCCGGGGTGTCAATGAATCCAGGTCGGCCATGGTACGTCTCCAGGTCTGGGGGACTCGGACGGAGAGCCGGCAGCACTTCACCTCAACCGGGCACGTCCGGAGGCGAAGGCCCACGTACTGACTCTTTGGTTGCTAATGTACAGTGGTCGGCTAGCGCACGCGAGAACATTTTGGAAAAAATTCCCGGAATCCCCTTTGACCCGCCGGTCGAGTTGCGCGAAAACCGCGGGACATACGCTCGCCAAAGCCAGGACCCCGCGGCAACACCGCCGGGTTCAGCGGCGCCCTGATCGGAGAACCGCCATGCCAGAGCAGTTACGCGTCCTCGCCATCCATGCCCATCCCGATGACATCGAGTTCCAGTGCGCGGGCACGCTGATCCTATTGCACGCAGCCGGCCATGCCGCGACGATCGCCACCATGACGCCCGGAGATTGCGGTAGCGCGGTCCATGATGCCGAGACGATCTCCGGCATTCGACGGGACGAGGCGCGTGCCGCCGCGGCACTGATCGAGGCGGAGTACCATTGCCTCGAGTTTCGCGACCTCGCCATCTTCAATGACGACGAATCGCGTCGGCGAGTCACCGAGCTGCTCCGGCGCGCCCGGCCGGACATCATCCTCACGGCGCCGCCGGTGGATTACATCGCCGACCACGAGATGACCAGCCTGCTCGTCCGGGATGCCTGCTTCGCGGCCTCGTGTCCGAACTATGTCACGCGAGAATGGGAGCCCGCGACGCCGCTCCGGCGGATTCCGCACCTCTACTTCGTCGATTCGCTCGAGGGAAGCGACCGTGCCGGGCATCCTGTCCCGGTCGACTTCCACGTCGACGTATCCGGCGTATTCGAGATCAAGCGGCAAATGCTCGCCTGCCATGCCAGCCAGCGCGAATGGCTTCTCCGCCAGCACGGCATCGACGAATACCTCGAGAGCCAGGCGAGATGGAGTGCGAGCCGGGGCGCGGAGATCGGCGTGACGCACGCCGAGGCGTTCCGGCAATACACTGGCCACCCTTACCCCAAAGACAACCTCCTGCTATCGGCCCTCGAGCAGGATGGACGGGGACGCCGAGGCAATCCCGCGGCTCGCACTTGATCCGCAGTGGAGGGACAGGTCCGCCATGCCATGCGTCGGGAATCCAGGAATCCGCGCGTTGAAATCGGTCAAGGCATGGCGTAGTCGATGAGCTGAGCGATCGTGCTCTGGAGGTCGCGGCGGTGGACGATCCGATCGATGAAGCCGTGGTCCCGCAGGAACTCACTGGTCTGGAAGCCGCTGGGGAGTTGGACCCGCACGGTCTGTTCGATGACGCGGGGTCCGGCGAACCCGATGAGGGCCTTCGGCTCGGCGATGATGAAGTCACCCAAGGACGCGAAGCTGGCCGCGACGCCCCCCATTGTCGGGTGGGTCAGCACGCTGATGTAAAGGCCGCCCGCCCCGTGGTAGCGACCTAAGGCCGTCGAGACCTTCGCCATCTGCATGAGCGAGAAGATCCCCTCGTGCATTCTCGCGCCTCCACCGGAGCCGGATACAATCACTAGCGGGAGGCGTTGACGAGTAGCTTCCTCGATGGCGCGGGTCAGCTTCTCCCCGACCACCGATCCCATGCTCCCCATGATGAAGTTGCTATCAGTGACGCCGAAGACCAGGCGGATGCCGCGGATGAACCCCTGGCCGACGACTGCCGCCTCCTTCAACCCGGTCAGGGCCTGCTCGGCCTTGACCCGTTCCGGATAAGGTCGGCGATCGTTGAATCCCAGGGGGTCCACCGGCTGCAGGTCACCATACCACTCCTCGAACGTGTCCTTGTCCAGAAGCTGGTTGATCCGCTCGGATGCCGAAACCCTCAGGTGATGGTTGCACTCAGGACAGACCAGCAGGTTCTGTTCCACTTGCTTGCGGAAGAGCGTGGCCTGGCATCCGTCGCACCGCATCCAGACGCCGACCGGAACTCGCTTGGGCTCGAAGTGTCCGTGCCAGGTCTTGGTGGAGCGGCCTTCCTGTTGATCCATGGCGAGTTCCCTCATGGCCACCATCCGCGGCCTGACTCGAGTCCTTGACGAATTGATCCCTCACGTCCGGGTGGCCGGCTTCGTGTGCCTGAGAATGAGTGGATGTGCCTGGCAGCGAAGCGGAGACGGCTGGGGTGCCATCGTCTTCAGGCAGTCCCATTCTTGAGCAGGATGGGAGCGATCTGGATCCATTCGAAATCGCAACAGGACCAGCGCTCGTCGAGCTGCACGCGTGGCTCGCATCTGAGGTAGCATGCAACCAGCCGCGCCAGCGGCTGACCGACGACCAGGCCGATCGCCTCGTCCTGATGGCGGCGGAGCAGGGGCTTGAATGCCGACTTGATCCGTTCCATCGCTCGCTCCACCGTCTCGCCCTGAGGCGGACAGATGGTGGCAGGGTCTTCGAGCCACTGCCGGAAGAGTTTCGTATTGCGCCGCTTGATCTCGTCAATCTGAAGGCCCTGCCAGAGGCCCTGGTCGAGATTGCGGAACTCGTTGATCCGCTTGGGACGTACGCCGACGACCTTGCCGACGATCTCCGCGGTCCGGATCGCATTCTCTCCGGGTCCGCAATACAGGGCCGTCAGCGACGAATCGCCCAGGCTCTCCGAGATCTCCTGCGCCATCCGAACGACTTCGCCATGGCTTCGCTCACTGAGCGGTATATCAAGAACCCCCTGCACACGGTTCTGCTCGTCGTACAGCGTCGCGCCGGGGCGAATCAGGATCACTTGGGACATCTTGGATCGGATTGAGAAACGGGAGCCGACGGTCATCGGTCCATGCGACGACGCGGCGGGGAACATTTGCAATTCGAGCGAATTCCGATCGGCGGACGGAGCCCACTCCGCCGATGGGAAAGCAGCGTGTTCATCCAGCCGAGCGATTCGTCTCAAGGCGAGAACCCTCGAGACGGTGCCGGGCAGCTCATCCGTGGTACGCTGCTTATTCTGCCACGGAAGTCGCGAGCAGGCAACTCGTAACGTTTCCTGCGCGGGCGGCCGATCTCGATTGTCCGATCGCGCGGCCGCTGCCGGCCTATTCTCAGATCGTCCGAACAGAGAACGGAATTGCTCAACTCTGGCCTGCTCGTCAGAATATCTCGTGATGACGGTTCTTTGACAGCGATCGCCCGGTGATCATGCCTCTGCGCGCGCCCGCGGCCTCGCAGAGCCCAGTCGGCGCCGGAAGTCGCCACGACCGGGTGGGCGGACCTCTCGAGACCCCTGCTGGGCGAGCGATGGAAAGCTTTGACGATGCGATCATCGGGGCGGGGATCCTCGGACTCGCACACGCATATCATCTGTCCCGTCGCGGGCGCCGGGTCGTCGTGCTGGAACGGGATCCGGTCGCGCAAGGGGCCTCCGTCCGCAACTTCGGCATGCTCTGGCCGATCGGCCAGCCCCGTGGCGAGATGCGCAACCTTGCTCGGCAGAGCATGAAATGCTGGCTCGAGGTGCTTCGCTCCTCAGGTCTCTGGCATCGGCAGACCGGATCACTACATCTGGCCTATCACGAGGACGAAGCACGGATCCTGGAGGAGTTCCTTGCGGGTGGAGCGTCCGCGGGCGAATCGGTCGAGCTGCTCGATCCGGGGAGAGTCCGCGACCTCGCTCCATCAGTCCGACAGGAAGGGCTTCGCCTGGCCCTGTGGAGCCCCGAGGAGGTCTGTGTTGATCCCCGCGAAGTCACCGCGGCTTTGCCCGCCTGGCTGGAGCGGCACCAGGATGTGGCTTTTCGCTTCGACGACCCCGTCACCGACGTTCAGCCCCATTCAGTCGTTTCCTCCAGCGGCCGTCTCGAGGCCGAGCGGATCTGGGTGTGCTCCGCTGATGAGCTCCGCATGCTATTCCCGTCGCTGCTGCGTCAAAGCGGCCTCGTTCGCTGCAAGCTGCAGATGATGCGGTCGCAGGCCTATGGTCTGGACTGGTCGATCGGCCCGATGCTCGCCGGAGGATTGACATTGCGTCACTATGCGGCGTTCCGCGACTGTCCCGGTCTCGGCGCCCTCGAGGAGCGAGTGGCGCGTGAGACACCCTGGTACGACCATTACGGCATCCACGTGCTGGTCTCGCAAAATGGGCGTGGCGAGCTGAGCATCGGCGACTCTCACGAGTACCAGCGTCAGATCGATCCCTTCGACAAGGCCGAGATCGAGGCGTGGATTCTCGACTACCTCCGACGCTTCCTCGTCGTTCCGGACCTGCGGATCGTCTCGAGGTGGCACGGTACCTATGTCAAGCATCCTGAGCAGCCCTACGTGCTGCTCAGCCCGCTTCCGGGCGTCCTGGTCGTAACCGGGGTTGGCGGCGCCGGGATGACGCTGTCGTTCGGTCTGGCCGAGAAAGCGATCAATCAGGTTCTCGGATCGACTTGAACCTGCTGCGGGTTACGGCAAAGGGGCATCGCGTGGGCGATGCCCCTGGAATCTCGGTCAATCGGTTTGACATCACTGAGCGGACGGTGCCTCCGGTTGGGGTCGAATCCTCCCATAGAAGTCCGTCAGGACCGTGGGATTCTGCTGTGACTTGGGCCTCAGATCGATCTTGGCCTCGCTCAGGATCTGGTCGCGGGTCTGATCGAGGGTCTCGTAAAGCTGGTGATAGATCTGCTTCTCTCTCAGCTTGGTAGCCGGTGCGAACCGCAGGTTGTAGGCGTGCATGAAGCCCAGGAAGTTGCCGATCGTGGTGTCCTTGACCTTGCGGAGCTCGAGGAGCGCGGCCCGCGTCTCGGGCTTGTTCAGCATGCCGATGAGGGCTGTGCAGGCGTTGAGGAAACGCATCGCCTCCCGCTGATCGTCCTCGTTCTTGAGAGGCTGGGCCGTGATCTTGGCCCGGAGGTCGTTGACCAGACTCCGCGCCTGCTGCAGTGTCTTGGGCTGGATCTCGCCCTCCTCGTCCTCCTTCCGCATCCGCGTGATGATGTCATCGAACAGCTTCTTATCGTTATTGAATCGGTCTTCCTCGAAGACCTCGGGCCACTTCAATGCCTTCCGCAATTGATCGAGCATGATCGTGACCCGTTCCGTCGAGTTCTCGAAGGGAACTTCGGCGATCATCTTGGCGTCGATCGGCGCATTGGCGGCTCGCAAGGCCGAGCTGCCCAGCCGGGGATCGCTGAGGTCGGTCACGGCCTGGTTGAGCGCGTCGCCGTTCTCGATCTGCTGCGGAGTGGGAGTGTCGCGGAGAGCCTGAATGTGGGCGTCGTAGAGCGTCTTGTCCTTGAGGAACTCCTGGTGGGCCCGGGCGTGATGCATGAAGGCGGCTTCGTGAGCGACCTGGGCCCAGTAATCGTTCAACTGCGTGAACGTCTGAGCGTTGAGCTGATTGGCGAGCGCGGTGTCGTAATTGTAGATCCCCGCGCCGACCGCGTATCTTCCCAGGCCGTTCAGATAGGCACCCTGGGGCGTTTGCCCGCCGCCCCAGCCTCCCCAACCCCAGCCGCCATAACTCCACTGGGCGCGCGCCGTTTGGCCCGTCATGGCTGAGACCAAAATCAGGCTCGCCGTCACTTTCAAGAATCGAAGCATGGGAACCTCCTGGTGCCGGTGAACGAGACCCGGCCGACGTTAGGTAAAGGAAGCTTGATCAACGTCTATCCAGCCTCGTCGAGGCGGATACCCTTCTCATGCGCCCAGCGCCCGCGTCGGCGGGGACGCCCCCCGAAGCGGTATGAATCAACGGGAATGGCTGCGAGGTCGATCCGGCGAGCGCCCACCTGTCACCCGATGGCGGATCATCCCGCGAGAGCCCAGAAGCGCTGCCGTTCCGCCGAAGATGGAGGTGAATCGCACCACATGGCATTTTATCACACGGTCCGCGGAAGGACAGCAGACGGCCCATCGCGATCACACCGATCCAGCAGAGCGTCGCGCCAGTAGCCTGATCGAACCCGACCCGTTCGCCGGGGATCCGGTGCCGACGTTCCGGCTCAGACGTCGTCGAGGGGCACTAGATCGAGATCCGAGTCATCGAGGAGCCATCCCGGAGCAACCTGCGGCGCGGCCTGTCCCGTCACTGCGGGCTTCGAGCCGGGCGAGGCGGCGGGCCGCCCCGGCGACCCGACCGCCGAGGGATTGGCCGGGCTGGCCTCCTGGCCCTCGAATCGAAAGATGATCGGGCCGATCGCGACCTCATCTCCGACCTGCAGCCGTACCTCTTCGACGATCCGCCCATTCACGCGAATCGCGTTCCGACTGCCGAGATCTCGCAGGACGATCCGATCGTACGCGATCGCGAGGCAGCAATGCCGCCTGGAGATCTTCGGGTTATCGATCCTGGCATCGCAGTCGGTATGCCGGCCGATGAGGACGATGGGCCGTTGGAGCGCGATGATCGGTGCCGTCCCTTGGATCACGGGGACGAGTTGGAATGACATTCCTCGCGTTGCTCCGGATGGAAGGCCTCGGCTGGATCGACGGGTTCCTCTTCCGGCGGCCCTCCGCCCTCGGGCACCTGCACGATCACCTGGATCCGGCATTTATCGGCCAATCCCGGGGGCAGGATCTTACGAACGGCCGCCGCCAGGGCATTCTCGTCTCGCTCCGGAGCCGGTGATGCCAGCAATGGAGCGTGAGCCGCGGCGGGCACGGCCGGCGGTATCGGCCCATGTTCCTCCGGCCGTGCGGCGAAACCCCCCATGGCCGCCGGCTCGGCGATCGTCTGCTCATGCGCCTGGCCATTCTCGAGACGGTAGCGAATGTGAGCGATCGAGAGTTCGTCGCCGGGGCGCAATCGACCGATCTCAACTCTCTGGCCGTTGATCCTGATGCCATTCGTGCTGCCGAGGTCCCTCACGACGACTTCCCCGCTCTCTTGCGTCATGCAGCAGTGATGGCGGGAAACTCGAAGGGAATCCAGGCGAGTGTCGCAGGCCGGATGGCGCCCCACCACGACCATGGTGCGATCCAGCGTGATGTCTGGACCCTCGTCGAGCGCCACGAGTCGTACGGGCATGGAGAGCCTTCCTCGAGCAAAGCCGTTGGCGGGCCTGCAATCTCTCTCCTCCGCCAAGCCTAACCGGTCATTATAGATCAACTGTAATCCACCTGGCTAGCGCGAAGATTACAAATCCTAAGACTGGTCCCAGACAGGGCCCTCGCCTCCGTCGCTCCGGCAATTCTCGACACTTCGGCCCGGTCCCGCATCAACTAAGCCTACAAGCGGCATGCCGATCACGATTCGGTCGGACGATTATCGTTCGCTGCGAGCGAGCCTGCAAGTGTGTTCGGTGCCGGACGACCGATCGGCAACGACGCTCGGCCCCTTTCTAACCATTTTCGCCGGAGAAAGCCAGATCGCCGATCCCCTATCGCCGAGGCGCTGTCGAAGGCCGTTCGGGCCTGCTGGGTCAAGAGGAGCCGCGAACGAAGCGGTTTTGGGCAGATCGACGGCGGACATTCAAGCCTAGCACGCGATCCCGGTGATGCGCCCGCCTATTGCGGGGCGCGTGGAAAACTGTCCCTTAGCTCCATCGCCGAAAGCCGCCTTCACCGGACAGAAACCGTCCGAGTCGGCCGCGAGGGCGTAGCGGGTTTTCAGGGACTGCCCACGATCGGCAGCCGTTGCCCGATGCCATCGGGAAGCAACCCGGACGATTTCAGCCAGGACACCATCTCAGCCAGAGATTGATCGAGTCGGCGAGGTTGCAGGCCGAGTTCGGCCAGAGAGCGCGAGGGATCGAAATGCATGAGACGCCTCGCGAGCCGGAGGCCGGTCAGGGTCGCCCGCGGCATGGATCCGCTGACATGGTTGGCCCAGAGTTCGCTGACCGCGGCCACGGCGAGTCCCAGGTGATAGGGGACCTTCCAGCGTGGAACGGCAACGCCCGTCAGTCGGCTGAGGTGCTGGAACAGGCCGATGAGTGTCACATTGGAACCGCCCAGCAGGTACCGCCGGCCGGGAGCCCCGCGATTCATGATGAGGTCGATCCCGATCGCGGCGTCTCGTACGTCGATCAGATTGAGGGTGCAATCCATCGCGACCGGTAGCTGGCCCCGGCAGAAGTCGAGGATGAGTCGGGTCGGCGGGGAGAGCCCCCGATCGCCGGGGCCGACGGGCATGGTCGGATTGGCCACCACCACCGGCAGGCCCTGTCGTGCGAGCGAGAACGCGTATTGCTCGGCCAGGAGCTTCGAGAGGCAATACGGTCCGACGGTATCGTCGGGGGTGATCTCGACGTTTTCGTCGATCACATCGACACTTCCGGACTTGGTGAGGATGCTTTCCGTGCTCGTGTGAAGGACACGCTCGGCCCCGGCGGCGAGTGCGGCATCGAGGACGTTCCTGGTGCCCTCGAAGTTCACCTGGTGGAACTCGCCCGGGTCGTGCGCCCAGAGGTTGGGGTTGGCTGCGAGGTGGTAAACCCAGCGTCCACCTTGCATCGCCGTGCCGAGGGCCTTCCGATCGCGGATATCCGCCGAGATGATTTCCACCGCCAACGGCAAGTGGGCGACCTGGGCACCGGGCTTCTCAATGACCCGCACCGGCTTGCCTGCTTGAAGGAGCAGGTTGACCAGATGGCTCCCGATGAATCCCGCGCCCCCGGTGACGATCGCCAGGTCTTCCATACCATTTCCTCAATCCTCGATCCCACCGACAAGTCAGCGGATTCGGTAGAGCTCCTGCTCGGCACCATAAGGCGCCGGATGATCCAGCACGCCGTCGGCCACCCATCTCGAGAATCGTTCGCGGGTGACGAAGTCGGTGAAGCCGTAACCGCCAAGCTCGCGATGGCGCTGGATCTCCTTCCAATCGACGTAGATGTGGGTCAGTTTCCGCTCCCGCAGCGTCTGGCGGAAGGCGGCGGCGTCCTTACCTCGGGCCAGGTCCTCGATCTGTTCGGTGTTGAAGACGGTGTTGTAAACGATCGGATGCCTGACGTGGAAGACGGCCGCCTGGCCCACCAGCAGGATGCGCGCGTCCGAGGGCAGCCTGGCGTCGAGCGAGGCGAGCGGCCGGTTCAGACGCTCGGGGAGATCTCGCCGCAAGTAGTAAAGGTCGCCGGTCCACTCGTTCAACCCCGCGAGAGCGCTCGAGTCGTACGAGAGGTTCATGACCAGCGCGATGGCCAGGAGGGCGGTCAACAGCGCCATCCAGCCGCGGCGCCGGGACCAATCCGCTCCCACGCCGGCCAGGACCGCCAGGGCCGGCAGCATCGGTAGCCAGAAGCGGTCGATCCGATGAGTGAAGAGCCACCAGGTCAAGAAGAGATACGTGATCAGGACCCCGAGGATCCAGACCATCCGACGCGCCCCGAACCGCAGCCAGGCTAGCGGGGCGAGGGCGAGGTAGAGCGACGACTGCCAGTCCGATCGGCCAGCCACGTTGACGACCGACCCGGCCAGCTCCTTCCAGGAGAACGAGTGCGATCCGTGAGCTTTTTGCCATTGGATTTGTCGGGCTTCGTCCCACGCGCGCCCATGGAAGAGCCGATAACCGAGCGGATAGATCGGATCGCCGGTGTCGAGGACATTCTTGATCAGCCACGGTGCCATGATCACGCTCCAGCCCAGCCCGTAGAAGATCAGTGGGCGGGCGCTGCGCCATCGCCAGCAATCGGCGATCGCCAGCAGACCGAACGGGACGACGGCGGAGATGAGGGCAGTATACTTGCACCCCATCGCGCCACCCGCCAGCAGACCGAGCAACGTCCAGGATCGTCCGAGATCGTGCTTCGCGGCGGTCGGGCGCCCCAGCCAGGCCCAGACGAGCGCGGCGTGGTAGAAGCACAGCGGGCCCTCGACATAGGCGATGACGCCCAGGCGATACACCCAGGGGGTCGAGAGATAGACGAGGGCCGCGATCCACCCCGCCCTGGGCGAGATGCGCGAGGCGGTCGCGTGGATGAGCACGGCCGTCGCCGGACCGAACAAGGCGACCAGCAGCTGCCCGGCCAGCGCGCCCCACCACCAGTCCGCCATGACCGACATGCCCAGCAGGTGGAGCATCTCCACGTCGAAAGGCATGTTGGTGTAAACATTATGCGGCAGGAACTGGATGCGGCCCGCCTGGTAGTACTCCTTGGGTCCCTGGAGGTGATATTCGAGCACGTCGAAGTCCGTCGCCGGCAACATCGACCCGAGGAGCGTGATGACGACGAAGGGGGCGATCAAGAGCAGGAAGAGCCACGCGAGCGGGTCGCCGTTTCTCAGCTCGGGTGATTCCTCACGGGCTGAACCCGGGGGACTGCTGACCGGCGCGTTAGCAGCCTGGGTTGAACGTTCGGCGAGGGACAAGCCGACGGACCAGGGGGAAGAGCGTGAGACAAGCCAGACAGCCCAGGCCGCTCCGGATGAACCGGGGATCGAGCCATCCCATCCGCCCCAACAGGAGTGTCAAGACGCCGAGCAGCGCCGCGCCAGACCGTAGGCCAGCGCGATCCGTTCGGCAGATCGGAGGCGTCGCCGAAGGCGGAGCAGCGCGATCGCGGCTTCGCCGAGTCCGATCGCGGCGCCGGCGATCAACGCGGCGGCCAGGACGACGGGGACCCTCTGCGGGAGGTTCTGGACCTGGCTGAGCTCGGCCAACCCTCTGCCGAGCAGCGACTCGCGGAACGACGTATCGGGTACGACCTCGGGGAACGTCTTGAGCAGCAGCAGGCCCCGCCTTACCACGTAATTCTGGAAGTTGGGGAGCGGGACCACCAGGAACCATCCGAGCCATGCCAGCTCGAGGGCAGCGATCACTGCCAGCACGACCTCAGGTCTCGACGAGAGGAATGCCGCCTTCATCTCGGACCCGGTCATGCCCGCCGAAGCACGACGGCTCAGAGGGTCGGGCCGATCGACCATGGCGCGAACTCCTCCTCGCCGACCCCCTGTCGTTCGCTCTTGGTGGGCCGGCCGCCGGCGACGTCGAGGACGAGCTCGAAGAGGCGGCGGCCCACGCTTTCCACCGGCTCACCTTCGAGTATGGGTCCGGCGTCGAGGTCCATATCATCGATCATCCGCTCGTACATCGGCGTGTTGGTGGACACCTTGATGCACGGTGTCGGCTTCAGGCCCAGCACACTGCCCCGACCCGTCGTAAAGACGAGGATATTGGCGCCCCCGGCGATCAATCCCGTGGTGCAGGGCGGATCGTAGCCGGGCGTATCCATGAACGTCAGCCCCGGCTTGTCGACCGTCGCGGCGTAGGGGACGACATCGACCAGCGCCGTGGATCCGGCCTTTGCCAGGGCCCCGAGCGATTTCTCATAGATCGTCGTCAGCCCCCCCGCCTTGTTGCCCGGCGACGGGTTGTTGTCGATCTTGGCCCCGAAGAGAGCCGTGTACGTCTCCCACCACCTGATCCGCTCGACCAGTTTCTCGCCCACCTCGCGCGAGACGGCGCGGCGCGTGAGCAGGTGTTCGGCGCCGTAGATTTCCGTCGTCTCACCGAGGAAGGCAGAGCCGCCCTGCGCCACGACCAGGTCGGCGGCCACTCCCAGGGCCGGATTGGCCGTGATGCCCGAATTGCCGTCGGAGCCGCCGCATTCCATCGCCAGGCAGATCTTCGAAGCCGGCTGCTCCGAGCGCCTCCAGGCGTTCGCCTCGGGAAGCAGTTCGTGGACGGCCTTCACGGCCGCCTCGACGGTCCTGGTGATCCCGCCTTGTTCCTGGATGTTCAGCACGCGCGGCCGGTGGGGACCAATCGCGGCGCCATTGGTACCGGGCACGCTGAGGGTGACCAGGTCCTGCGCGTCCACCAGATGCTGCGCGAAGCCCACCTCGCAGCCCAGGCCGACGATCACGTACGCCGCCACGTTGGGATGATTGGCAAATCCGGCCAGGACCCGCTCGAGGATCTGGTGATCGGGGCCTTCGAATGGCAGGCCGCAGCCCCCCTTGTGGGTGATCGCGAAGACGCCGTCCACGTTGGGGAAATCCCGCCGCCACGAGCCGTCCCGGAACCGATCCGCGATGTATCGCGAGGTGCTCGCCGAGCAGTTCACGGTGCTGATGACGGCGACGTAGTTGCGTGTCCCGACCCGGCCGTCGGGGCGGAGGTAACCCGGGAATGTCCGGGGTCGGTCCGGCTGCGGCGGCTCGGGATGCTCGGTCGCGAAGGCGTAATCCCGCTCGAAGAGATCGGCGCGCAGGTTCTCGACGTGGACTCGCGAGCCCGCGTCGATGGCGCGAGAGGCGAACCCGATAATCTGACCGTACTTGCGCACGGGTTCGCCGGGGGAGATCGCGGTGAGTGCGACCTTGTGTCCCAGTCCGATCGGCTCCCGGACTTCGACGGACCGCCCATCCAGTTGGAGCACGGCGCCTCGGGGGATCGGCCGCGCCGCCACCGCCACGTTATCGTCGTCCCGCAAGACGACCGCCTTCGGGCCCTCGACCGCGACTGTCATCACCGGTCCTCGTTCAAGTTCGGTGCTGTCCTCGCCCTCCATCGGCCCAGTTTAGTGGTTATTGGACCCAACAGCAAAGTCCCTCAGACCAATTCGCCCCGGAGCACGGTGACGGCGCGGCCAATGAGGAACACCCGTGGACCTTCCACGCGTACTCCGACCTTCCCACCGCGCCGCGAACGCGGATGGCCGATGAGCTCCGACTTGCCAAGCTTCTGCCCCCAGTAGGGCCCGAGGCAGCAGTGCGCCGAGCCGCAGACCGGATCCTCGTCGACGCCGACCCGGGGCGCAAAGAAGCGGGACGCGAAGTCGAACCCCGGGTCATCCGACCGGCTGGTGACGATCACCCCGCGACAGGATAGGTCCGCCAACTTGCGCAAATCGGGGCGGAGGTTCATCAGCGTCTGCTCATCGTCGAGGTCGACCATGATATCGAAGCGGTTCCGACCGGCGAAGCGAATCGACGCCGGGATCGCCGCTTCGAGGAGCGCGACCTCCGCCGGGGAGGTGACCTCCGATCGGACGTCTTCCCGCGGGAAGTCGAGCTCGATGCCCTGCGGCCCGCGCCGCGCGGCGAGTAAGCCACTCCGCGTCTCGAATCGGGGGGCCTGATCGGGCGGGACGTGGCCTTCCTCCCAGAGGACGTGCGCCGTGGCCAGGGTCGCGTGACCGCAGAGGTCAACCTCCGCGTTCGGTGTGAACCATCGCAGATCGAAGTGCGACTCCCCTTCAAGTCGGACGACGAAGGCCGTCTCGGAGAGATTCATCTCGGCCGCCACATCCTGCATCCACTGAGAATCCCTTGGCTCGGCGAGCACGCAGACCGCGGCGGGATTCCCCGAGAAGCGGCGATCGGTGAAGGCGTCGACCTGGGTGATGCGTTGTGCCATATCCACCTCCTCTTCGGTGTGCGGACCGCGCGGGCAGCGGGATTCTCCGGGTTCTCGGACAGCAACGAGGGAACAGAGGTTCGCATTGCGAGTCCGGTCCAACCAACGGACTCTCCGCCCGGCAAGCGCGGTCAGCCAGCTCGACTTGAGAATTTAGCCGGAGCCGTCCGTCGCCGCCAGTGCGCCGCTCTTGAGCTTTGAATCGAGCCGCGCTAACCTAGCTCTTGCGATGACAACTGACCTTGCCTGCCGTCGATACGTCGGCGAAAGAAGAAGGGTAGAATCCGTTGAGTCAGAAGCCGTTGCTTTGGCGCGTCGGCGTCGTACTGTTGCTCTTCATACCGGGCGCCGGGCGAACCGCTTATGGCGGACAGGTCGAAGACCTGCGGCCGAGCGATCGCGAGACGCTACGCACCTACGCGAACGATACGTGGAAGAGCCTGGCGGCCATGGCCGACGACGGCGAGCTGCCCGCCGATGGTCTCCGTCGATCGCAGAACGGGACCTGGCGGTCGACTCCCAAGACGACGCCGACCGACATTGCCTGCTATCTCTGGAGCACCGTCGCCGCCCATCGGCTCGGAATCATCTCGGAGGGGGAATCGCTGCGACGTCTCGGCCGCACCCTCTCCGGCGTCGAGCGGATGGAGCGGGTCCATGGGTTCTTCTACGACAAGATCGACCCCCGAACGTGCAAGGCGCTGCGGAGATCGCCGTACGACGGCCAGCCGATCGAGCTGATCTTGTCTTGCGTCGACAACGCGTGGCTGGCGACGGCGCTGATGGTGGTTCGCAATGCCTGCCCGACCCTCAGGGAACGCGCCGAAGCACTGCTCCGGCCGATGGACTTCGGGTTCTTCTACCTGCCTTACGATGCAACGGATCCCAGGAAGCACCCCGGCCTGCTGCACGGTCCGTACTGGGTAGATCGACGGGACTTTGGAGGCGTCCACCTCGTCCTGAACACGGAGCAACGGATCACCGGTTACATCGGGATCGCCCGTGGGCAGATCCCAAGGGAACTCTACTATCGGGCAGGTCGGGTGCTCGAATCCGTCGAGTTCCAGCAGAGCCAGAAGCCGGAGGGCGAGTACAGGACCTACCTCGGAATTCGCGTCTTCGAGGGACACTACCGCTACCGGGGGATGCGGATCGTGCCGAGTTGGGGCGGAAGCATGTTCGAGGCGCTCATGGTCACCCTGTTCGTCCCCGAGGAGCAGTGGGCCCCGCGGAGCTGGGGGGTCAATCACCGGCTCTATGTCCGCGCCCAGATCGAGCACGGCCTCGACGAGGCCCGTTATGGCTTCTGGGGATTCTCGCCCGCCGCCAATCCCGAGGGAGGCTACCGGACATACGGCGTAGACGCCCTGGGCATGGACCCGGCGGGATACGCTTCCGGCAATGACGACACCCCCGCGGGCCGCGGGCCTGCTCAGCACCCCGCACGTTCCCTGCGCGGCGTGGTCACGCCCCACGCCTCCTTCCTGGCGCTCCGATTCGCGACACGGCCGGCGATGGCCAACCTGAGCAAGCTCATGGATTCGTTCCCTGTCTACGGCGAGTACGGGTTCATGGACTCGGTGGATGTTTCGAAAGGGATCGTATCCGACACCGTCCTGGCACTGGATCAGGGGATGATCATGGCGGCCATCGCCAATGCCCTGGTCGATGACGTGATGCGCCATGCCTTCTGCGACGGTGACGTCGAACGAGTCATCCGCCCCCTCATCGGGCCGGAGGAATTCACCGCTGGAGACGAGCCGCCGGCCCCGCGCCAGGGACAATGAGCGGGCACGAGAGTCGACCCGATCGAGGATCCCTCTGCCGAGAGCCACGGCGGCCGACGTACCGCGCCTCCTGCGGTTAAGGATGATTTACTCGGGAAACCCCCGATTCGACTGGATCTGTTGCGGGATCGCGCCGATAATCCCCACTGATCCCCCACGACATCGGAGGATCGAACCGATCCTTTCCCAACGGGCGTTCTCATGGGCCAGGGAAGGCACAATCGATCGTTCGTTTGCTGTCTCCTTCTGATCGTCAGCACGGTCCAGGGGATCACTCCCGATGCGCGCGACATGTCCTCCTCACTCGGGATCAAACTCCTCCTCGCATCGATGACCGGGCCCACCGGTTTCCGCAATGAGGACGGTTCGCCGGATGAAACGTGCCTGGACGTCCAGCGATCGGCGTCCTGGCAAGACTGGAAGCACCAGGTCGCGGCCGGGTTCGCACCCACCGACGGGATTGGCGATTTGCTGGTTGGCGAGATCTCGGTGGTGTGCGGCCGTATCGGTCAGCCCAGAAAGTTCATGCCGGGCCTGCAACTCCTCGTGGTCCTTTGCCGATTCGTCTGTTGAACGTCGGCACCGTTCCCAGAGTCGGGCTCCGTCGAGCCGCGGAGTCGCCACGGCGGCGGATCGCCGTGCGCCTAGCGGCGGGTCGGCCAACCTCCCGTAGACCGGACACGGCCCGGGGGCGCGCGCCTTTGACCGTGGGCGACGATTCCACATTCTCCTTGGTCCGTGATTTGGGGTGCCGAAACGATGTTCTCTTCCCTCCGAACGATCGCCTATTTCTCGCCCGAGACCATGCTGCCTCTCACCTCGTTGATCGCCACGATCACCGGGTTCGCCCTGTTGATCAGGCGTAGCTCGATCCGGTTCGTCGTCCACTGCTGTCGAGCGGCGGTCGGGAGATGGCGCTCCCGCTCGCGCCTCACTCCGCCGCACTTCGGAGCGCGCTCCCGTCGTTCGCCGCACAGGACTCGCTCGTGACCTGCCTCCGGGTCATGGCGATGTCCACAAGTGGCGAGCGGTGTTCGAGAGGCTTCATCGCCCGACCGGAAAGAGCGTCGCGATGAAGGCGATTCTTCCGCCGTCGAGGATGCGCCAACCCGACGGAGGTTCGACTTGCATGACGGCGCGCGCCTGTCCGCTTCACCCGTTGGCCGGCAGGTCTCGCACCGCGAAGAGCAGGAACGCCAGCACGGCGCATGGCGCCCCGACAGCCCCCAGCAGGGCGAGATGGGGAACGAAGGTCTCGGCTTTCACGACCAGCTCGACCGGATTGTAGGCCCGGAAGATCGACACACGCTCCAGCCACGGCTTCCACCACATGTCGCTCAAGACCGGGATCATCGCGATCACGTAAGCGATGAAACCGGCGAGCGTCAGGCTCGAGCCGATCCAGGTCGGCCGCCAGCGCACGTGGTCGATCGACGAAGCCAGGAGCGTGTAGCCGTAGATCGGCACCCCCAGCGCGGCCAGGTTGATCGCCGGCTGGACCAGTGTCGTCACGCTTGGGGGGACCCGCAGCGAGTTGTATCGGACTCCCAGCGAGCCCCCCGCGGTCAAGCCCAGGGCGAGGATCACGAGCCCCGCCATCGCCACGCAGACGTGCGACGCCAGGTACGCGGTCCTCGAGACGGGGCGCGACAAGATCAGGTCCATGGTTCCGCGCTCGACCTCCGCGGCCACCGCCGCCGAGCCCCTGGAGATGGCCCAGATCGAGACCAGCGTCAGGAAGAAGGGATGGTTCCAGAACGCCATCATGATCTCGGCCGACGTCGGTTCGCTGGCGAGGCCCAGTCGTCGCATCCACTGGATGCGATCGTCGCCCTCCCCCGAGCCGAGCATCCGGACGATCCTCGACTCGTTGAGGGACGTGACATAGACCGACAGCCATCCGAGCCCGAAAAGGACCGACGCCGACACGACCAGGGTCCAGCGCGACTCGTGAACCTGCTTGCGGATCATCGCCCAGAAGGGTCTCATCCGGCTGGCTCCTCGTCGTCAACGTTGGGCCCATGGAAGCGGTCGTAGAGGTCGCGAAGGTCCTCCGTGCCGATCGCGACGTCCTCGATTGGCAGGGTGCCCAGCCAGTGCAAGAGCGGAGCGGGATCTCCCCGGTGCTCGAACAGGACCGTCTGCCCGTTGCGTTCGCGCTCGGTCAGCCGGAGCGAGGATGCGGGCTCGGGTATCTCGCCGGGCGCGTAGCGGACCAGGACCATCCTCAGGCTGCGACGGGCGTGCATGTCCTCGAGATGCATGAGCCGCCCTTTGCGCATGATCGCCACGCGGTCGGCGACCTGCTCCACCTCCGCCAGGACGTGCCCGGAAAAAACGATCGTCTGGCCTTGCGCCGCGCTTCATCTACCAAGCCGAGGACGATCGCGCGAGCGGAGGGGTCCAGCGCCGAGGTGGGTTCGTCCAGGATCAGGATATCGACCGGGTCGGCGAAAACTTGCGCCAGGGCCAGCTTCTGTTTCATACCCGTCGAATACGTCCGCACCCGTCGCCGCAGATCGAGCTTCATGACGCGTTCCGCGATCGCGACGGCCCTGTCCAGGCCGACCCCGTCCCTCAGGTCGCACAACAACTCCAGGACGCCCCAACCGGTCATCGATCCATAGAGCCTCAGCTCCCCCTGGAGGTACGACGTCAGCCGACGGACGTCCAGGCTCTCCCTCCAGCAATCGAAGCCCTTGATCGTCGCCCGCCCCGAGGTTGGCCGCAACAAGCCGACCAGGATCCGGATCGTCGTCGTCTTCCCCGACCCGTTCGGCCCCAGTAATCCCATCACCTCGCCTCGCCGGACCTCCAGGCGCAATGACTCCAGGGCCTTGACATTCCCGTAAAACTTCGACAACCCATGAATCGCGATCAGAGCCTCCTCGCCCATCGCCCTCTCCCTCGAAGGGTCCTCCACTCCGCCCCTCTCACATCCCTATCCCTTCGGAGTCGTCGCTGACGGAAGCGCGGCCAGCCGATGCCCAGTTGCATCCCAGCGGGGTCTGGTGCGCGTTGCGAACGGATTGAACGGGCTCAAGGATTTGGTCCCGCTTTGAGGGGAGTCCCGGTCGGCTCGCTGGCCGTGGGTCTCATCTCGCTCCTTTCTTGGGTTCGGACGATCGCGGCGCTTTCCGGGGACTCATGACGACGAAAACCTCGGTCCCGAGGGGCGGGATCCTGGGAGTTCGCGCGGAGAATGTGCGGTCGGCATCGTTCGCCGAACTGGCCATGGGCAGGTCCAGGATCGCGCTGGCGAAGTTGGCAACCGTCACCAGGTCGCCCTCTTCGGCAGCGTACCTGGACTTCTTCGTGATCGGATCCTCGTAGATGACGCTCCCGGCGAAGACCCAGTCGATGTCCAGCGGTTTCTTCGCCTTCTCGTCCCAGACCCACTCGCGGGCATCGGACTTCTGGAGTCGCCTGTCCTGGTGCCACTGGAGCTCGATGGCGATCGGCGTCCCGGCCGGCGGCTCGAACTTGGGCACGAACTGGACGGGATGACCCGTGTCGGCACCGGTGAGCAGCAGGACCGCATGGATCTTCTGGGGCGGCGCGTCGGTGGCGAGGATCGCCTCGTGTTCCTTGGTGCCCTTGACGCACATCAAGTGCTCGAGGATTCCTTCCCGGAGGACCACGCGGGCCCGGAGGATCGCGCGATTCTCCTTCCGGTCGTACCAGAGATTCCTCCCCAGTTCCTTCCAGGCCGGGTCGGGGCGGAGCGAATCGCCCGCGGACGGCGGTGGCGCTTGCGGAGCTTGCCCGAGGGCCAGGCACAGCAAGCTCATCGAGAGGATCGGGCTCATCTTCTTGTCCGTGGTCCGTGGTCCGTGGTCCTCGTCCGCGCGTGCAGTCTTCATCATGAGCAGCATCGGGACTATTTGGCAACGGCGGTGGACCCTCGGTCAAGCCCAGACGCCGGCAGCCAAGGAATCGGGGACCAAAGAGCGAGGGGCAGCCGGTTGGAGGTCCCGGCTGCCCCTGGATTGGCGACCATTGATGATCGAAGACGCTCCGAGGCCAAAGATCACATCTGGACCGAGGGGATGCCCAGGCGCTCCTCCTCCTCCTCGAGGATGATGATGTGGGGGCTGACCATGATCATCAAGCTCTGGGAGTTGCGGCCGATGCCGACGTTGCGGAACAGACGGTCGATGAGCGGCGTCTTGGAGAGGACGGGCACGCCGTACTCGATCCGCTGCTCGAGGAGCGTCTTGACGCCTCCCATGAGGACCGTGCCGCCGTCGGGCACCGTCACGGTCGTGGTGATGACGTTGGTAGTGGTGTTGGGCAACTGGATCTGGCCCGTGATCGTGGCCGCTCCGCCGCCGAGGCCGCTACCGCCGACGGCACCGGTCTGCGCCGAGTAGGTGGTGAAGCCGTTGACGGTCTGAAACGTCGGCGTGAGCGTCATTCGCACGTACCGGCGATCCGCGGACACGACCGGTGTGACGGCGAGCACCACGCCGCTGGTGATGGCGCTGACGTTGGGCGTGTACGCCACCGCACCGGGCCCGATGATCGGCTGGATCGACGAGACGTAGTAGATCAGGGTGCCGCTGATGATCGTGGCCGCGGCCCCGTTGAACGTGGTGACCTTGGGGGCCGACAGTACGTTCGACCGCGTATCGCCCTGGGCGGCCGTGAGGAACAGGTAGACCTCCAGGTCGCTCAGGAACGCGATGCCGAACGTCGCCCCCCCGTTGGGCTGGTAGTTGTTGACGAACGTCGGGGCGATCAGCGACGCCGTCGTGTTGGTGAACGGCATGTCCAGGTTCGGCGAGAAATTGGCGATGCCGCCGCCCTGAGTGCCCACGATCACGGGCGTGTTGCTGCCCAGGGCGTGATCGCGGATCGGGTTGACGAGGTACGGCGGGGTCTGCGTGACACCGGACGTCGCACCGCCGGTCGTGCCACCGGCGGTCGCCCCGCCGGTCGTGCCACCGCCGGTCGCCCCGCCGGTCGTGCCACCGCCGGTCGCCCCGCCGGTCGTGCCACCGCCGGTCGCCCCGCCGGTCGTACCACCGCCGGTCGCCCCGCCGGTCGTACCGCCGGCCGTGGCACCCCCGGTCGCCGTGGACGAGGATGTGGACGTGGACGTGGTCGTGGTTGTGATGACCGTGCCCGGAGTGGTCAGCGGGAACCCGGTGAAATTCGGCACCGCGAAGGTGCTGTGCTTGCCCACGGTGTCCGACTGGATCTGGAAGTCGAAGTCCACGCCGATCTGCTCGAAGAAGTTGTCCTGCACGGTGATGAACCGGACTTCGATCGAGACCTGCAGGTCCTGGAGCCGGCGGAGCTGCCGGAGCAAGTCGGCCACCTGGTCGTGGACCTCCGCCGTGTGGCGGATGATCAGGCTGATGCTCAGGAAGAACGGCGTGATGGCCCCGATCGGCCGCGTCGGGATGTCGCCGGCGTCGCCGCCGAACCCACCGCCCAGCCCGTATGACTGGGTGATGTCGGCGCCGTTGGCGTCGTTGACGTGCCAGGTGCCCGGGGCGATCGACGTGGCGATCAACTGGACCAGCGGGGTCATGTCCACCCACCGCCGGTCGCCTTTCACGACCTTCATGCCCGAACCGCCCTGGGCTTGCTCGGCGGCGGCCATGGTATCCGCGGTGGCGAAGCCGTTGCCCATCAGCCTCGGGGCTGTCTGGGAGCCGGTCTTGTCCACGTTGAAGACGTCGGTGGGCATCGTGTCGCCGGGCGACTTCCCCGCCGGGATCAGCAGGTCGCCGACGTAGTACGTCTTGACGTACGTGTCAGCCGGGTTGGCCTGCGGGCTGGTGATCAGCACCACCTCGTTCTCGATCTTGTACGTCAATCCCAGCGGCCTGAGCATCAGGTTCAGGGCGCTCTTGATCTGGATGTTGTTGACGTTGAGCGTGACCGGCGAGTTCAGCGACAGGCCCTCGTCGGCCAGGCCCCTGGTGTCAGCGACGATGTTCAGGCCGGTGTAATCCTGCAGGAACTTGATGGCATCGGAGAGCGGCTGCTTGTCGATGTTGAGGGTGACGGGCTCCTTGAGCTTGGACTCGATCGCGACGACCTTGGGGTCCTTCCGTTCCTGGAGCCGCCGCATCAGGTCGCGGCGCTCTCGGGTCAGGTCCTTGAAGTCGTGGGCGAACTCGATCCCGCGGCTGTCGAGGAGGGCGTCGGCCGGCGTGGACGCCCGGTCGACCGCCTGGAAGGTCTCGACGAATGCGTTCTCCTTGGCGTCGGCGATCTGCTTATTCGTATTGAACCGGCGCTGCATCCGGGCCTTGAACGCCAGGATCGGGGCGGTCACCTCGTTGGGGTCGACCTCCATGGCCTTCTTGGCGTAGGTCTCGGCCTCGACGTACTTGCCCTCGGCGAAGGCGGCCATGCCCTTTTCCATGTACTCGGTGACGCGGGCCTTCTTGGCGCCGTCGGCTTCGAGGATGCGGAGCCGCTTGAGCTCGATCTCCTCGCGCTGCTTCTTGTCGGCCATCTTGACCAGGTAGACCGTCTTGTCCTTCTTCGCCAGCTCGGTGGCGACCTCGAGGCGGCGCACCATCGGGCGGGTCAGCTCGGGAGGCAGGCCCGAACCCTGGACGGCCTGGATGGCCTGCTGGTACATGGCCAGCGCCCGGTCGGGATCGACTTCGTGATAGCGGCGGGCCTCGGCGATCTTGGTGCCGACCTCGGCGTTGAGCTTCTGGGCCTTGATCGTCTCGGCGTCCTGGACGGCGTCGACCGTCGTGGCGGTCCCGGGCTGGCCGCCCTTGCTGTGCGCGAGCTTCTCCAGCAGTCCATTGACCTTGGTCCGCAGCCCCTGGTCCAGCGAATCGCCGGACGCGGCGACCTCGGTGAGCAGGGCCCTGGCCCGTGAGGCATCGCCCTTGCGGATGGCGGTGAGTGCCTCCTCGTAGAGCGCCAGCGCGCCGCCCTGCTCGGCGATGCCGATCTGGGCGATTAGTTCGTCGGCCTGGGCGTCCACGCCGAAATTCCCGGCCTTGGCCTGGGCGGCCATCTCGCGGGCACCGGCGAAGTTCCCGCTGGCGTAGAGGGCCTTGGCCTCGGCGAGGAGTTGCTCGCCGCGATTGCCGGCCGGGGCCTGCGCCGGCGCGGGGGCCTCGGAGACGGGAGCGGGTGCTGGCTCCTCCGGCGCCGGGCTGGCTGCGGCCACCTGGGGCGGCGAGCCGGCGGCGGTCGCGTTCGTTTTGTCATCGGCCGGAGCCGCCAATTCGGGACCACCATCGGGCACGGCGGCGGCGATCTTCCGCACGGCCGGGTCGGAGACCGGGGCCGCGGGCGCCGCGGCCAGCGGCATGCCCGCACTGGTCTGATCGGGCTGCGCGGCGGCGACCGCCGTCGTTCCCACTTCGGCCTGCACCGGCAACGTCGAGGGCATGGCCGGTGCCGCGGGTGCCATCAGACGCGTGTTGGCGCGCGCCATCTCGATGTCGTGGAGGACGTTTTCGGCCCGGTCCGCGTTCAGGCCGGGGTAGACGTCCATCGCCAGCGCCTGCCGTGCGCTGTGGTCGGCCTCGTCGAGGCGGCCGGCCTTCAGGAGCTGACGAGAGGACTTCACCAGCTCGTCGTAGAGGGCCTGGCTGGACTGCACGCGGGCCGGGCGGTTCCGCACCTCCTCGCGGTGGCGCAGCGCACGGGCGGCCGCAGCCACCTTGTCGGGATTGTCGTCGAACATGCTATACGACAGGCCCCAGCCCTTGACGTCGAGGGCGATGGCCTCCGCCTGCTCGTACTGCCGGCTGTTGAGCAGCGCCCGAGCCTGGATGAGCTTGGCCTTGGCGGTGCGACGATCATGGGGCACCTTCGTCTCGGCCGTGGACATGGCCGGCGCCGGGGTGGGCCGGGCCTTCACGACGTCCTTCTCGAGCTTGTCGGGGGTATCGTCGAAGAGACCCCAGTGGATGTCGAGGGCCCGGACCTCCTCGACCTTCTGCTGGGCGGAGTCGTAATTGCCGCGCATGAGCTGTTCGCGCCCCTGGTGGAGCAGCCACCGGCCCCGTTGCTTGGCTTCGGCGGGATTTGCGGGCACGGCCGCGGGATTCGCCGCGACGGGCACCGCGGGCGCGGCCGTGGCCGTCGCGGGAGCCGCGACGCTCACGGGGGCGGCGGCGACCGCCGGGGCGGCGGCGGCCACCGGCACGGCCGCCGCGTCCTGCGTGCGGGCCGAGGCCGTTTTCGTGCTCGTCGAGACGAAGGCCCCATGGTCCACCTTGGCCAGCTCCACGAGGTAGGCGTCGAGCATCTTCTGCTCGTCCGGCTGGAGCTGATCGCGATAACGATTGGCCGCCTCCAGGTACTTGGAGGCCAGCTCGAACTTCTCCGTATTGAACAGCTTGGCGCCCGCCTCCAGGTACTTGATCGGGGGCGCGGGCGGGGCCTGGCGGGTCGCCGTGGATGGCGCTGCGGCCGCGTCATCGGAGGCGGCGCCTGCGGTGGCCCCCCCCCATGCGCCAAGGATCAAGATGAGACTGACCGATCTTAGCCTTCCCAACGCGACCTCCTTTCGCCGCCCGCGAAGACCACCGCCGACGTCCCTGGCGACGGTTTCGAAACCAATCTTCTCGGGTGGGAGACCAATAGCCCTTGCGTTGCGCGAGCCAGCCCGCCTCCACGGGCCGGCGGCTACACTCGCTTCCTGAGTGCCCGGGCGTTTTCCCTGTGCGGACGTGTTTGCGGACCTTCACCGGGGAAGTGATGCGGTGAGGTCTTTACCTCCGCACCCTGTTCCGGTCAAGCCGATTGTTCCGGGGAAAACGACTTTGTCCTCAGTATGATCGGCAGGACGCAACCCGTTGTTCACCTTCAACGCCCGATCGATCGGATTTTTCCGCGCTTCCCGAGCGATCTTCATAATCGGCTCATCCGGTAGAGTTGACTTGATATGGCAGCGGCTCCATCGAACGGCCGAATCCGAAGCCGGTGGGACGTCATCCCAGGCGGAATCGCGGGTTTTGTAGGTCCGTTTCCGGGGACACGCGAGATTCTCTCGACGGAGCGGCGGAGATGAGCTCATCCGACGAAGCGCGCCCTGGGACGCCACTCAAGCCAGGATCGCCGAGACGATCTCGCCGTGGACGTCGGTCAGCCGCATGTCGCGGCCGCCGAAGCGGTAGGTCAGCCGCTTGTGGTCCACACCCAGGAGATGGAGCATGGTCGCGTGCAGGTCGTGGATTTCGACCTTGTTCTCGACGGCGTGATAGCCGTAGTCGTCGGTCGCACCGTGGATGGTCCCACCTTTGATCCCACCTCCGGCCAACCAGATGGTGAAGCCGTAGGGGTTGTGATCGCGGCCGTCGGAACCCTGGGCCATCGGCGTGCGGCCGAACTCGCCGGCCCAGACGACGAGGGTCGATTCCAGCAGGCCGCGGCCCTTGAGGTCCCGCAGCAGCGCCGCGATCGGGCGGTCCACCGCGCGGGCGTTGTTCTCGTGCCCACGCTTGAGGTCGCCGTGCTGGTCCCAGCGGTCGCCGCGCACCGCCGGGCAGAGCAGCTCGACGAACCGGACCCCGCGCTCGACCAGCCTGCGGGCGATCAGGCACTCGCGGGCGTAGATCTGCGCGGGTGGATAGGGGTCATCCAGGCCATAGAGCGCGCGGGTGGCCGAGGATTCTCCGTCGATCTCCACCAGCTCCGGGACCGAGGCCTGCATCCGGAAGGCCAGCTCGTAGTTGGAGATCGCGGCCTCGAGGCTGTCGTGGTGTCCCATCCGGCCCACCACGCCCTGGTCGAGCGATCGGATCAGGTCGAGCTTCCGCCGTTGGTCCTCCGCCGCGGGCTCGGTGCGCGCGATGTTGGCGATCGGCAGGCGGTCCGGCTTGAAGACGGATCCCTGGTAGGAAGCCGGCAAGAACCCGCTATTGAAGCAGTCGATGCCTCCAGGAGGGATCAAACCGCCGTTCAACACCACGAAGCCGGGCAGATCTGCGCTCTCGCTGCCGAGTCCGTAGGTAATCCAGGCCCCGTGGCTGGGACGCCCCTGTAAACCGCTGCCGGTGTGAAGGAAATAGTTGGCGCTGGTGTGCTCGGAGAAATTCGACACCATCGAGCGCACGATCGCCAGGTCGTCCACGCAGCGGGCGACGTACGGGAACAGATCGCTGACCGGGATGCCGCTCTCTCCGTAGCGGCGGAACTTCCAGGGGGAGCGCAGCACGGTCCCGACATTGTTGAACTGCGTGGGATGCGTCTTGACCTTGATCGCTTCTCCGTGCTCGCGGTCGAGCCGCGGTTTGGGATCGAAAGTATCCACCTGCGACGGACCGCCGTCCATGTACAGGAAGATGACCGAGCGGGCCCTCGCCTTGTGATGCGGGGGTCGAGTTGACGACCCGAACGCCGGTTCACGCAAGAGTGTCGCCAGCGCCAGGGCGCCGAACCCGCTCGAGCAGCGCAAGAGCATCTCGCGACGCGTCGTGCCCGGGACAAGGAATCGGCGGCAATGCATCGTCGTGGGCCCTCCGACACAGCGAGCCGTGCGGCGCGGTCAATCGATGAAGATGAACTCTTTCATGTTGATCAGTACATGACAAAGATCGGCCCAGCCGGAGCGCCCAGGAACTCGAGGCAGTCCCGCGCTTCGTCCGGCGCGGGCGGGCGGCCGAAGGCGAGTGTGAACGCGCGTTCGACGCGATCGCGGTCATCGCGTGCGGTGACGGCCTGTATCCTTCGGGCCCAGAGTCGGGCTTGTTCGACGACCAGGGGGTCGTTGAGGAGGATCAGGGCCTGGGCGGGGACGTTCGACGTATTGCGGCGGCCCATGCACGAAAAGGGCACCGCGGCGTCGAAGGCGAGGAACATGGGGTTGAGGAAGTTGCGGCGGACGGCGAGATAGATGCTGCGCCGGCCGTCGCCGTCGAGCGGACCGGAGTGGGCGGGGCGTCCGCGACCGTCCATGAAGGCGTTCAGGTGAACAGGGACGCTGGGCCCGTACATCGGGCTGGAAAGCTCGCCGGAGACGGCCAGAAGGGCGTCGCGGATGGCCTCGGCCTCGAGTCGGCGGACGTTCGCGCGATGCCAGAGGGCGTTATCGGGGTCGAGCCGCTCGGCATCGCCCGCGGGGACGCTCGACATCCGGTAGGTGCTCGACGTGACGATCAGCCGCTGGATCGCCTTGACGGACCAGCCGCCGGCCACGAAGCGCGACGCCAGCCAGTCGAGCAGCTCCGGATGGGTCGGTGGGCGACCCATCGCGCCGAGATCGTCGGTGGACTTGACGATCCCTTCGCCGAAATGCTGCTTCCAGAGCCGGTTGACCATCACGCGCGGGGTCAAGGGATTGGCCTTCGGGTCCACCAGGTGCCTGGCCAGCTCCAGGCGCCCACTGCCCGAGGCCGGCGTGGACATCGAACCGCCGCCGAGGACCTCGAGGAACCGGCGGGGCACGAGTTCGCCGAGGTTCCTCGGATTGCCACGGATGAGTACGTGCTCGTCCATGCCGGTGCCGTCGGCCGCGGCCAGCGCCAGGCGCGGCTCGGGGATCATCGCCTCGATGGTCCGGCATCGCTCGATCGCGGCCCGGAGCCGGGAGGCGCGTTCCGGCTGCGTCGATCGTAAGGACGCGACGAGGGCTTCCAGGTCCACGGTTTGCGGCGCCTGGCCGCCGGTAGAGCCCCTGGGAGCCGGATGGTTGGACACCCTGACTTCATCGACGGCGAGGTAGCCGAGGCCGTCGTTCATCCGGGTCGTTGCCCCCTGATAGTCGGCCAGGGCGCCGTCGGCAAGCTCGATGTAGGCGGTCTGACCCAGCCACATCCCGACGTCCTGGGTGATCCATCGCGGCTGGTCGCCGATGTTCACCGCCGTCGTGAGGCCGCCGTAGATCGGGTCGCGGATCTTCTCGAACCCGTTGACGACGACGTTGATCGTCCCCCCGCGCCCGGCGACCAGGTAGTGGATGTATCGCGACTCGATGGTGAACGTCCGCGACCGAAGCACGCCCTGAAGCCGGTTCGAGACCAGGCCGCTGTGAGCCTGTCCGCGACCGACCCATTCGAGGCGGGCCGAGCCCGGAGTCAGGTCGAGCCGGAAATCCTCCTCGCGCGAGGGCCGCTGGCCGAAGGCATCGCCGCTGACCTGCCAGTCGCCGTAGTTGTCGCGGTTGAAGTCCTCGAAGACGACCTCATCCCCCGTGGATGGCGGACCTCCCGTACGGTGGGAGATGCCCACCGGCGACCGCCGCGGCATCGGGACCTGGTGGGCGACGTCCAGCCGACAAGACGCGAGCTCCCCCACACCCCGGGGAGGATCAATGAACGCCTGCTGATACCGCGAGCTGTGGAGGAACCCGGCCAGGGCGTAATAATCGCGACTGGCGATCGGGTCGAACTTGTGGTCGTGGCAACGGGCGCACGCGACTGTCAACCCGAGGAACGCCTTGGAGATCACGTCGATCTGGTTATCGACGCGGCGCAGCTCCTCTTCGCGGACGTCCACCGGCGAATGGGTACCCTCTCCCAGGTAGAGGCAGCCGGTGGCGATGATCGACTCGTTGAACCGCTCGACCGGGTGGCGCCGGGGGTTCTCCAGCAGGTCGCCGGCGAGGTGCTCGACCAGGAAGCGGTCGTAAGGCACATCGGCATTCCACGATCGGATGACGTAATCGCGATAGCGAAAGGCGTTGGGGATCTCGTAATCGAACTCATGGCCGGCGGTTTCGGCGTAGCGGACCAGGTCGAGCCAGTGGCGGCCCCATCGCTCGCCATGATGCGGGCTGGCCAGTAGCCGATCCACCAGTCGCTCGTAGGCGTCGAGCGAGCGATCGGCCAGGAACGCCTCGACCTCGCCGGGCGAGGGTGGTAACCCGGTCAGGTCGAAGCTGAGGCGGCGCATCAAGGTGCGGCGGCTCGCCTCCGGAGCCGGCGAGAGGCCGTGGCGCGACAGTCCAGCCAGGATAAAGCGATCGATCGGGTTGCGCGCCCAGCCGGAGGCGTCCGGCGGCGCTGGCGGGACCACGTCCCGGAGCGGCTGGAACGACCAGAACCTCGATCGCTCGCGAATCACGGCCTGGAAGTCGGCGGTGTCCGCCTTCGCGGTACCGGCCGCGCGTACGTCATGTCCCCAGGGAGCTCCCATCTCGACCCACCGCTTGAGCGCGGCGATCTCCGGATCGGGAAGCTTCGACTTCGGCGGCATCTGGACGGCCTCGCCGTAGTTGACGGCGTCGATGAGCAGGCTCGCCTTGGCGTCGCCGGGTACGACCGCCGGCCCGGAGCCGCCGCCGGCCAGGATCGCCGCCCGCGAGTCGAGCCGCAGCCCGCCCTTCTGCTTCGCCGACCCGTGACACCCCTGGCACCGCTCCGCCAGCAGCGGACGCACGGTCTTCTCGAAGAACTCGACGGCCGACGGGTCGGATGGAGCGCCATCGGCCGGCTTTGGATCGCCGGCGCTGGCGGGACGGTCCGATGCCGACGCCACGATCAGCCACAGCAAGCCGATCATCGCCGCCTCTGACCAGATTCCAGTCCGATTGCCGGCCAACCTCAGCCTCATTCCGCAGATCTCCCGCAGGCCCGAGTTTCTTTAACAATGTTTTGATTCTACCTGCCGTACTTCGCTGAAGCGAGACCGGAGAGGGATCGTCGCAGCGCCGCCCGGGCGGCGTAATACCCGCACAAGCCATGCACGCCGCCACCGGGAGGCGTCGAGGACGAGCAGATATAGAGACTGCGCAAGGGAGTGGAATACGGCACGAGCCGGGCCACCGGTCGCGTGAACAACTGGCGCACGTCCTGGCGCCGCCGTTGATATCGCCACCGATATAGTTGGGGTTGTATTTCTCGAAATCCGTGGGTGCCATGACGTGGCGCGCCAGGATGAGGTCAGGGAAGCCGGGGGCGAACCGCTCGACCTGGGCCTCGATCCGATCGGTCACGTCCACCGTCGAGCCGTTGGGGACGTGGCAGTAGGCCCAGGCGGTGTGCCGGCCGGTCGGGGCTCGCGAAGGGTCGAACAGGCTCGGTTGAGAGAGGAGCACGAACGGCCGTTCGGGGTGCTCGCCGCGGCCGATGGCGGCCTCCGAAGCGGCGACCTCATCGAGCGTCCCGCCCAGATGGACGGTGCCGGCACGCGCGCAATCGGCCGATTTCCAGGGGATCGGGCCGCGCAGGGCCCAGTCCAACTTGAAGGCGCCCGCGCCGTAGCGGAAGCGTTCGAGGCGTCGGACATAGCTCGACGGCAGCCGATGCCCCCCAAGCCGGACGACCTGGCGCGGAGTCACGTCGAGCAAGACCACGCGCGCCTGGGGTAGCTCGTCGAGCGACTCGACTCGCCAGCCCGTGACGACCTCGCCGCCGAGCGAACGGAAGTAGGAGGCCAGCGACTCGCTCAGGTTGTGGGACCCACCCCGGACGATCGGCCAGCCGACGGCGTGGCCGGCGAGCCCGAGGACCAGCCCCACGGCCGAGGTCGCCCAGTATTCCAGCGGCAGGATCGCGTGGGCCGCCAGGCCGGCGATCAGGGCCCTTGCCGGTTCATCGTCGAACCATGAGCGGGCCAGGCGCGCCGCCGGCCGGATCGCCCGCGAACCGAACCGCGTCGCGACGACGGGGTGATGAGGGATCCTCAGAGGCCCGACGAGATCGGCGAAGAGCGAGTCGGCGTGGGCGAGGAAGGGCTCGATCAACCTGCGGTAGGAGGCCGCGTCTCGTCCCAGCGTACGGACCGTGTCGTCGATCGATCGTTCGAGCATCGCCGTCCGGCCGTCATCGAGTGGATGAGCCAGCGGGGCAGGGGGCTGGACCAGCTCGAGGCCGTGCTCGGCGAGCGGCAGCGATTTCAGGAACGGAGAAGCCACGGCAAACGGGTGGACCGCCGAACAGACGTCGTGCAGGAAGCCCGGTAAGGTCAGTGCGGCCGTCCGGGTCCCGCCGCCGATGGCCGCCGCGGCCTCGATGACCAGGACCGAAAGTCCCTCGCGAGCCAGGGTAATGGCCGCGGCCAGGCCGTTGGGGCCCGAGCCGACCACGACGGCATCGTAACGCGCCGCGACTCCTGGCTGAATACGGGGATTCTCTGATATCATGAAGCTCTTGAATCCATCCCTCGGAGCTGCCAGGGCTCACGATCATGCCCGCGAAAGCCGCCAGCCTGCCGGTCATCGAATCGTGCGACGGTTGCGGCGCCTGTTGCCTGGTCGTCACCCACCCGCCGTTCTACAGCGTCTTCCAGGACTTCGGCGAGGAGAACTGGGAGCGCCTGAAGCGCGAGCGCCGCGACCTGGTCCTGGAGATCGCGGTCGACTACCGGGCGCGCCGCGCCGCCGGCGAACCCCTCTCGGGAACGCCCTGCCTCTGGTACGACCCGGCGACGCGCCGATGCCGCCACTACGAATACCGCCCGCTCGCCTGCCGCGAGTTCTCGGTCGGCGAGGACGACTGCCGCGACGCACGGCGACGCGCCGGGATCGAGGATCGATGAGGCGACCTCATCCCACGACCCGCACATGCTGGACCCCATGCTTCTGGAGCCAGCCCAGGAGCGACTCCTGCTCCTCGGTCAGCTCAACCTCGGTGGCGTTGGCCGAGTCGAGCGGTGAGACCAGGTAGAAGACGCCCTCGTCAAGCCACCGCGCGACCTCGTCGCGGGCCATCCAGAACTCGTCCTCGTTCAGCTCGGGGAGTCCGGGGCTGCCGGGCGGCGTCATGAAGTAGACCAACTGGCCGCGGAGCCGCTCGGAGATGGCGAGCGGAGCGACGTCCTCTCGGTCGAGCGGCAGCAACCGAATGGCGGACATGGAAGCCTCGGCGAAAGCGATCGTCGTCTCGGGATCCGATCCGGATCGTCCCTGCGGGGATTCTGAACGATGGCCCGCACGATCGTCAAGCGGCGGCGGTCGGGTCAGGTCGGGTCACAGGAGCTTCACCGGCACCGCCGCGGGGTCCCGCAGGTGGAGGTACTCGACGGAATCGAGGGCCGAGGAGATCAGGGGGAAATACGGATCGACGAGTTCCAACCGGGCCGCTTCGTCACGAGTCGCGCCGTGAGGCAAGGCCGCGCTCTTCACCAGGACCAACGAACGGCCGGGCAACTCGCCGGCAATCCATGCTGCGATGGTGTCGGAGGTCACGTCCCACGACAGCGGCATGGGACAGCGTTTTTCGAAGTCCAGTTCGTAGAGGTTCGTGCTCGGGAGCAGCATCGGGATCTCATCGGGCGGCCAGTCGTCGTCGAGCATGTCGAGGGTCTCGACGCCCCTGCAAAGCGGTAGCACGCAGAACAGGACCGTGCAGGCCAGGTCCATGGCCTGGACCGCCAGCCGATGGGAGACGTAGTCGCCGAAGCGATGGATGCGGTCGTACCGGCGGACGGAATCGGCGAAATCGCCGCCGCCGCACATCAAGGCGTGCCGGAGCCCGGGGTGGGTCATCCGCCGCTGGTCGAGGAACTGAACGAGCCGGACGCGCAACTCGGGGAAGTCCAGGAGGCTGCCGCCGACCTTGACGATGCAAACGGGAGTCTTGATCACGGGGGGATCTCCAAAGAGGTGGACGCAGTCCGTGACACCGGCGCGATTCGGCCGTCAACGTCGATTCGCTCGGCGGCGAGCTGGACGACGGCATAGGCACATCCCGCCGCCGATGCGACCGGTCCCCAGGCTTCGTTCAGGCTGATGACGGGACCGCCGGGCGCGATGACCCGTCGAGCGACGCGGGCAGCGAGGAAGTCTCCCGAACCGGCGATGACGGCGGCGACGGGCGGTCCAATCGTCGCCTGACAGGCCCGCTCGGCCGCCCGCTCCAGTCGTTTCGTCAGGCAACGATCGGCGTCATGAGCGAACTGCCGGGCATCCTCCGGCGAGACGCTCTCACGATCGGCACAGATCATGCGAGCCAGCCGATCGCGCGCCGCCTCGACGGTCGCCGGGCGTCCGTCGGCCGTGGACAGATCCAGCGGGTTGGGTGCGATGTCGTCGAGGACCAGGTACAGATCCAGCGTTGAGGCGAACAGCTCGGCCGCCAGTCCCGTGGCGACGCCGCGAAACGGGAGCTCCGTCCCCAGTGCATGGATCGGAGTACGGCGCACGCCGGCATACACGAGCTCGCCGGTCTGGAGGCGTTCGGTATCGCAACGCCCCTGGGCGGCGACCTGGCCGCGTTGGAGCGGGATGAGGTCTGTCGTGGTGGTGCCGATGTCGATCAGGATCGCAGGGCCGTCGGGCACCAGCCGCGCCGCCAGTTCGGCCAGCGCCAGCCAGTTGGCCGCCGCGGCGAGCATCGGTCGATCGCGGACTTCCTCGACCGGATGAAAGTCGCCGTCCACTCCCCAGACCGCGAGGATTCGATCCGGAAGGGCTTCGCTGGCGGCGTCGAGCACCGCGTGGACTCCGACCCGCTTCGTCGGGTAGCAGTCGCAGAGCTCGGCGGTCGTGGTCAAGGCGACGGCCCCGCTGGGAGGAAGGCTCGCCGCGATGCCAGCGATGGTCCGCGCCAGGTCGTCGGGCCGCTTCCACACCTCGAACGGCACCGACCGGACCGCCCCCTCGATATGCGCGGCCTTGATGTTGGCGCCGCCGATATCCAGACCGATCCAGGTGGCTCGGATGTCCGAGGGCTGCGGACTCATCTTTCGCCTCCCGCGGCGAGTACGTTTCCGGAGGGGTCGAAAGAGATCGGAGCCAGGCGATCGACGGCCCGCCGCAGTCTGGGGAGCAGCGCCGCGCCCTCGGCTTCCGGCTCGCATGCGCCGATCCAGGCCGCCGCGAGCAGTCCCGGCGGCAGGAGGCGCGTGATGCCGACGACGGAAGTCGTCGGCCGGGGATTGATCTCCAGTACGGTGGTGCGCCGCCGGGTTGCGTCCCAGATGAAATCCACCCCGACGAACCCGCGCAAGCCGGGGACCGATTCGACGGCCGCCACGAGCGGACGCTCGTCAACCTGGGCCGCCGCGGGGATGCGTCCTCCGTGATAAGCGAACTGGCCGCCCGCCCGCGTGATGTGCTGCTCGCCGATCGCGATCGGCCAGGCTCGGCCCGCGGAATCGACCAGGAAGCTCGCGCTCATCGGCTGACCTCCCACATACGGCTGCAAGACCGAGCCAACCAGCGAGCGAGCGGGCGCCGGAAGACTCGCAGGGTCCTCGATGAAGTAAGTATCGACGGTGCCGGCACCGTCGTGCGGCTTGAGAACGGCCGGATACGAGGCGTCGGGCGGAAGTCCTTTCGCGGGACTGACCCTCCGACAGGGTGGGGTCTCGATGCCGCGTCCGTCCAGCCATTCAGCTAGCCGCTCCTTGTTGCCCGCCAGACCGACGGCATCGAGCGAAGAGCCGAGCCAGCCGGCGCCGACCTCCTGCATCCGGGTCAAGAGGCCGGCGAGGGTACCCATCGTCTCGGGAGCGATCAGCACGGTAAAATCGACCTGGCACGCCAGCTTGAGGACGCGATGCGGGTAGTCACGACCTCGGATGCGCTCGACCGCCCACGGGCCGGGATCTTCATCGAGCCGGGCGTCGAGCGTCGCGATCACGCGCGCCCCGCCCCCATTCAGGGCGGCGAAGTCCCCGGCGACGGCCCGGCGCATTGCGCGTCCCTCGGCGGCCCAAGACGCCGGCAATGGCTCCGAGGCCATTCCCCCGCCGGTGACCCATTCGAAGACCAGGATCGTCGGCCCTGGTCGAGAGGAGATCGCGTCCATGGGCTTCCGAGTCATTCCGGTGATCGATGTCAAGGGAGGCATGGCCGTCCATGCCGTCGGCGGTCGCCGCGATCAGTATCAACCGCTCCGCAGCGTTTGGCAAGCGAGTGGAACTCCCGAGGCGCTGGCCTGTGCGATCCGCGAGGGACTGGGCCTCAAGAGCCTCTACCTGGCCGACCTGGACGCCATCGAGGCCCGCTCACCGAACCCCGCGCTGTATGATCGCCTCGCGGCCGAAGGACTCGAGCTCTGGCTCGACCCCGGAGTGAGCGATGTCCGGATGCTGGAATCCCTCGTGGGCCTGGTCGCACGGGGTGTCCAGATTGTCGTCGGGCTCGAGAGTGTGAAGGGGCCGCAGGCACTGGTTGCGATCATCGGGCGAATCGGTGCGGATCGCGCGATCCTCAGCCTGGACATGGACGACGGGAGGCCACGCATCGCGACAGGGGCGCGCTGGTCGAAGCCCGAGCCGCTCGAGATCGCGGCGGAAGCCGTCGGTCTGGGAGCACGACACCTCATCCTGCTCGACCTGGCGCGCGTCGGCACTGATCGAGGCACTGGCACCGAGCACGTCTTGATGAGGCTCCGAGACCGCTTCCCCGCGATCGGCCTCGCGGTGGGCGGCGGGATTCGCGGGATCGACGATGTGCTGAGGATGCGGCGGCTGGGGGCCTCAGCGGTGCTGATCGGGTCGGCGATCCACGACGGGCGGTTCGGTCAACCGGAATTGGAGCGAATTGCGGCGGAATCGTGAAGCCAATCACGTGGAAATGGGTGGGTCGTCGGCCCGCCATTCCACCCGAGCCGACTGGCCGAAACTCTCCTCGACCTCAACGCGTAGGACGCGCGGCATACTCCATCCCTTCTCGCTCATCGCCGCGCACAGCCGCCCGGCGATGTAATCGGCGAGCAGCTCGGCCGTGGTGTTGGCGATTGGAACCAGTGCGCACTCATCTCGCGGGAAGCTCCAGTACCGATCGCCATAGGTCACGCGGACGTTCGGGCCGTCCTCATGCAGCAGGATGTGATGGCTCCGGGTCGGCAGCATCATCCGGTGGTCCAGCTCGTCGATGATCGATCTGGTCAGGTCCTTCAGCGCGATGAAGTCGATGACATAGTGATTCTCGTCGAGGTCCCCCTCGACCTCGACCGCTGTCCGGTAGTTGTGGCCGTGGATGCGCTCGCACTGGTCGCCGTGATAGGTGATGAAATGACCCGAGCAAAAAACGAGATAGTCCTTGGTCACGCGGACCTGGAAGCGAAGGGACCGCGCCATCTCAAGACCGCTCATAGAGGATCCTCCCTTCGCGCAAGGCCTCGCTGACGACGTGGTTCGTCGTGTCTCGCCACTTCTCGACCTCCTCCGGAGTGAACAGCAGGATGTCAATCGGTCGCCCGATGCGTGGGAGAGCCCGTCGAATTCGGCCGATCTCTCGGCGCCGGCTCCAGGTCACTCCCACCGGACGATGAGCGACGACTAAGAGATCGATGTCTGAGCCTTCCGAAGGAGTGCCGCGTGCCTGCGACCCGAAGACGATGATCTGCCGCGGCTGGACCAAGTCGACGATGCATTCGGCGAGCATCGAGAGTTCATCGTTCGAGGGTTTGCTCATCTGGATAAGGCCTTATCGAGTGGTAGCCACTCGACTGGGTTCGTCAGGCCCGAACATCAGACCGGGGCGTGCCAGCGCACGGGTGCTCGGGACGCGGGAATGGTACTTGAATTGTCCCATCTCTCAGAGCCGCGTACAAGGCCGCCGTGACGAGGTCGGCCGTCGTGCCCGGGTTCAATCGCCGGCCGGGATCGCGGAGCCATTCGTCGAATTCCGCGCACATCCGCACGGCTGCAGGGCGAGACGGCCAGCCCGCGCCAAGGACCGCAGCGGCTCGTCGCGAGACCTCTGCTGCGTTGTTGTTCCCGACCTTGCGGGCGATCAGCGAATCGGGATGCCGCGCCAGGACGGTCAAGTGGGCTGCGACGGTTGCCGTCTCGACGGAATGGCCCGAGGCCAGTGCGACTTCCAGGGCCGGAAGGGCGTCTTCGAAGACCTCCCGGTATCCGTTCGCATACTGTCGCGCCACGAGGTCACGATCGGCCGCCAGCGCCATGACCGCTTTCAACGGGAGCGTCGGCTCGCCGGCGACGTCTTGCTCCCCGAAGGAGCCCATGCCGCCAGGCTGGGCCAGCCGGATGGCTCGGTAAACAGCCCGCGCGTCGGCGACCGTCGTCGCTTCGAGCGCGGCGCGAACTCCCCACGGAAGTCCCATCCCGCTCGGCACCGCGGCCAGCGGGGCCAGCAGCAAGACTATGCCGAGGTTGGTGTTGGTCGCCACGACCTGCCGGGTCGCCGAGATCGCCCGCTCGACCGCCGCGCCAATTCCCTCGGCCGCGGCACGATCCAGCGGCTCCGCGATCGCCAGCGCGCTCGCGAGGAAATCCACGAGAGTGAGGCCGGGAAGGTCGCGCGACCGATGGACGTTCCCCGGTTTCGGCGCCATCAGCTCCAGGATGCAGGCGAGCTGCGCGAGACGGCCGGGAGTGAGAGGCGTTGAATCCATGTGGTGACGATTCACGGGTGACGAAGCGCGTCCAGGACGGCGGCGGCCACGTCGATCCCTGTGACCCGGGACAGCGCCCGCCAGCCGGGGACGGCGTTGACCTCGAGGACGACCAGTCGGTCTCGATCGCAGTCGGTGATCAGGTCCACGCCGGCGACTTCGGCCCCGACGGCGCGGGCGGCGGCGACCGCGATCCCCTCCACTTCGGACGAGAGCCGGTGCGGTTCGGCCCGGCCGCCGAGCGAGACGTTCGTCCGCCAATCGCCCGACGGTGCGTGCCGTCGCATCGCGCCGAGGACCGCGCCCCTCAAGACGAAGACACGGAGATCGTGACCGGGATGCCGGATGACCCGCTGGAGGTAGAGGACCGCGCCGATCCGCTCCAGGGCGTGGAAGGTCCGCCAGGCCAGCTCCCGATTGCTGATGCGGATCAGCCCCCGTCCCTCGGATCCGAACAGCGGCTTGACGACGACGTCCCCGCCCAGCTCGTCGAAGGCATCGAGGGCCTCCGCCGCCGACTGGCCGGCCCAGGTCGCAGGCACCGTAAGGCCCGCTTGCGAGACGAGGGCCAGCGTTAGGTACTTATCGACGGCCGCCTCGATGGCGCGGGGCGGGTTGAGCACGGGGACTCCCGCCGCGGCCACACGATGCAGCGCATCCATTCGAAAGACGACCTGTTCCAGGCTGCCGGGCGGCATCATGCGAACGAGCACGCCATCCACCGTCAACAGATCCATTTCGGCCGCTTGAATCCTCTCGCAGCTCCCTGCGCCGCGCACGGTGGCCGAGACGCCGGCGAAGGGGACGGCGTGAAGGATCACGTCGAGGCGCCCGGCCGCGCGCTGAAGATCCGCGACGTGCCAGCCGAGACCGGAGACCAGGGCGGCTAGCGTCTTCATGCCTGTCCAGTGCTCGTCTACCGGGATTTCGGCCTTTCACGCGCGCGATCACAGGTTGAATGATCGCGCCAGGACGCCGGGCTCGAGCCGGCCGAACGCGTGGCATCGGCCGGTCTCGATGTTCTGGAATACCACCTCGGCCGGGCTGAAGAGGTGGGGATCGACGGCGTAGAAGTCATGATTGTACCGCGCGAAGATGGTGGCGAAAGGGTCGCCATGATCGCGCGACGCCGAGGACGGCACCTGCGGGCCGATCGCGTCGAGGCTGGCATCGTCGCCGGTGACGCACAGGATCACGCGAGCGCCGTACAGGATGGCGTCGTTGGTGCGGCCGATCGCCGCGAGGTCGTCGGCCGCGACCGGGGGCAGGGGGGCCGTGCCGTGGGCCGATACGATGCGGCTCAGATCGAATTTGAGCTCGAAGAGCTTGTGCAGGGCCGTCTCGACCGATCGGGCCACGATCTGCACGCCGCCGGCCAGGCTTGCGGTCGGCGCGACGAGGAGCGTGACGGCGGAGGGCTCCACGCGGCAGGCGGACGCGATCTTCTGGACGACCTCTGGGGGAAGCCATTGGCGGGTCTCGAGCACGCCGACCACAGCTTCCGGAGACTCCCGGTTTCCGATGACGTCGAAGATCGCCTCCGTTCCGGCAGCCGCACGCATCGGGCCCGAGCCCATGGCGAAGTACTTCCCCTCCTTGATCGCCCAGCCCGCGTACTGGCTGGCCAGGCAAGCCCGGACCGGGTGATCAGTATAAACCTGGACGAGCGTGATCGGTCGGTCCGCCACCTCGCCCGGCTCGATCTGCACCGCTGCCAGTCCCGCGAGGCAAATCCGCGCGTAGCTGGACGCCTGTGAGTAGTCCGCCCCGAGGCTCGATCCCGCAGTCGATGTAACGACCACCCCCCTCGATCGGATGGACCGCGATCCGCCCCTCCTCGGCGCGGGAGAGGAGATGTTCCACCAGGGAGGCCGCGCGTTCGTTGAGAGTCGTCGTCATGTTCCTTCCTCTCCGGCGTGATAACGTTCGAGGACATCGAGCAGGCGGATGTGGTGCGGGCCGAGGCTCCCGCCGTAGTTCCCCGCAGTCACGGCAACGACGCCGTCTCCAGCCGCCGCGCTCCGGACACCGATCGCCGTCGCCCGCTCGACCGCCTCGAGGCTCAGGCCGTCGATCACGATCTCGTAGGCACAACGGGCATCCGGCGGCATCTCGCTGGGAACGACGCCGCGGAGCGTCGGGGTGAATGCCGTGTTGGTGCTCGCCCGCAGGCCCTTGTACTTGCTGCCGACCTTGGACCCCGAGCGAGCGATCCCGCCGGGGAAGGGGAGGATCACATCGCGGCAACGACTTCGAATCGCCGAGACCGCCGCCTCGGTCGCCTCGAGCGTGGCGGCCGGCTCCGCGCCCAGCACGATCAGGTTCCCGCCCGCGACCCCCTTGATGGTTCCGAATGTCTCCTCGCAGAGGAACTCGCCGTCCATGACCGGGATCCGCCAGTAGCGGCGGCCCCCGATCTTCTTCGAGATCTGCCAGCCGTCGCCGAAGTACCGCAGCCGGCCCCCGACGACGATGGTCTTCTCACCGACGGGCAGGCCGTTGTAGCAGGCCGTCGTGGGGCAGGTCATCACACACTGGCCCACGCGGGTCGCCAGGGCCTTCTCGAGCGCATCGCGGCTGAATGCGAACAGCAGGACGCTCAGACCGGGCCGGCCGTCGGGCGTCTCGTCGGCCGCGATCTCTCGTTCGATCCCGGCCTCGGCGTCGCAGGCGATCACGCTGGTCGCGTAGCCGGACATGGTCTGGGCCGCGATCGTCGCCCAGCGCTGCGTTTCGGCCGTGATCACGACCCGCGCCGCCGTCATCGGGAAGGCCTCGGCGAAGGTGTCGGTGATCGGCGCCACGACCCGGGTCGAGTCCGGACGAACCGGCTGTCCGACGATCGCATTCACGCCATCACCTCGGATTCGGGCAAGGACCGATCCTCGATTGGATAATTTCGCCACCGGATCGAATAGGACTCTTCGAACCAGTTGCGGATATCGGCCTCCACCTCGCGGTCGTATTCCGGCGCGGCGTGGAGCGTCCGGCCGTAGGATTCCGCGCGGATATCTCCCTGCTCCACAATCACCCGACCCGCCTTGATGACGTGTCGCGGAAGCGCGAACATCGTCTCGGGGTCCGCGTCGGGCGTATAGATCGTGACGTCGGCGTCGGCCCCGACGCCCAGATGCCCCTTGTGCGCGAGTCCGAGCAGCCGTGCGGGGCCGGCTCGCGTGATGATGGCGATCTCCGAGAGCGTGTACTCGCGGTCGAGCTGCTCGAGCACCGTGCGGTCACGCACGGCGGCCGGCAGCGTCCGGAGGACATCCCGGCGATAGGTGCGATCCATCAAGAGCCGGATGATCTGCGGATAGGCCAGGAACGACCCGCCATTGGGGTGGTCGGTGCTCATGGCCACGCGCCACGGGTCGGTCACCAGCAGGAACCACTCCAGCCCGATCGCCCACTGGCAGGCGTGAACGAAGCTGGTGTTCTTGTACTCGA
Organism: uncultured Planctomycetota bacterium; assembly: GCA_963815795.1. Lineage (GTDB taxonomy): Bacteria > Planctomycetota > Planctomycetia > Isosphaerales > Isosphaeraceae > JAKAUH01. The sequence continues at coordinate 3,270,662 of CAWFIC010000019.1, forward strand.
TCGGCGCGACGCCGCAACCCGTCTCTTGCTCGACGTCGTAGCTGTACCACTTCGACTTGTACAGCCGGCTCAGGAAGTAGCCCACCGGTCCGTCGGCGGTCATGGCGATCCCCGGGCCGAAGACGACCTGCCCGACGTCGACCGAGAGATTGGGATGGTCGTTGACGTATTCGGCGAGCGCCGGGACCTGTGAGCCCAACGTCTGCTCGTCGCCATCGCCGCCCCCGTAGCTGTGGAACTGGATGTGGGCGAGGTGCCCGCGATGTCCCTCGAGCAGCTTCATCGTCTCCAGCGTGGTCGTCCAGTTGCCGGGGAGGCCGAGGTTGGCGGTGTGGATGTGGACCGGGTGCGGCAGATGCAGCTCGTCCACGGCCTGCGCGACCGAAGCGATGATCTGCCGAGGCGTCACGCCGAAATGGTCGACCGCCTCGTCGAGATCCTTGATGTTCCCCGCTTGCCGGTTCTTCCAGGCCTCAACACCCCCGGGATTGACGAGCTTGGCCGCGTAACCCTTCGAAGCGTGGAGGAGCCAGCCGACGAACGCCTTCAGCTTCTCGGGCTCGCGCCGCTGAATGGCCCGCATGATGTAGTGATTATTCCCCATCAGGGCGAAGAAGCCCTTGTCGATGCACGGCGTATCCGCGAGCTCGTCGTGGGCATGCCGCGCGGCGAGGGGGGCAATCGCCGCGTCGAAAGCCGTCGTGTAACCGAGCCCGGCGTACCGGTACCCGGTGAGAAAAGTCGTGGGCACGATCGCCGCGGTGCCGCCGCGCGTCAGGCGGGATCGCGGCACCGGTTGGGCCTGGCGGCCCATCTCCGGACACATCATGCGTGCCGCGTTGACCTTGGAACCCACGATATGACAGTGCATATCGACGCCGCCCGGCATGACCACCAGGCCGGAGGCGTCGATGACCCGGCTCGGCTTGAGATCCGGGTCCGCGGGCGGGTCCACGACCTGGCCGTCCGCGATCCAGACGTCGCGGACCTCCCCGTCGATCCGGTTGGCCGGGTCGTACACTCTCCCGCCGGCGATCTTGAGGTACTCCGTGGTCATCACATCCCGCCATCGTCCCGGAGCCAGATTTCACCCTTTCCCAGTGAGAGGAGGTCTCCATGGTAGAGGGTCAGTTCGACCTCGGACAGTCCCTGGGGCAGGGGGAACTCGAGTCGCTCCATCTCGCGCGATCAGCCGGAGGAAAAGGGGTCGGAATCGGCCGGCCCGCCGGAAGGTGGGGAGCAATCGCGTCGGACGGGGACCGAATAGTCCAATCGTCCCTCGGCGCATCTCGGCACCGATGTGATCGCCGCACGCGCCGAGGACCACGATGGTCCCGGCGATCATGCCAGATCCGACGGCGTCCCCGCAACGTCCGCCCACTGCCACCAGCCCGCGTCTCATCGACGCGCCGACGCGGTCGCCCGCGTCGCCCGCGATGAGGATCGTGCCATCGGTCATGCCGCGTTTGCTGCCCGGGTACGCCGAGCCGACGCGGTGGCTCGCCGAGCCGGACACCACGATGAGGCCGCCCTTCATCTCCGCGCCGATCCAGCCGCCGGCATCCCCTTCCACGCGGATCGTGCCGCCCGACATCTCGGCTCCCAGGTGGTTTCCGGCGTCACCCCGAACGACGATCTCGCCCGCGGACATCCCGCGACCGATGTTGTGAACGCCGCGCAGGTCGCCCTCGAAATCGAGGCGGCCATCCGAGGGATCGCCCGAGACGCGAAACAACTCCGCGAGCGGAATGCGGCGATTGCCGTGGTGGATCTCCAGTCGTTCGATCTCGTCGATGCTCTTCGCCCGCAGCACGTCCGGCGTGATCTGTTCGACCTCCACCGGCAGGGATGTGCGGGCCGAAGATCGCAAGGTCAACGCCATCACGCGCCCTCCCCCGGCACGTCGGTCTGAGGCGCACCCGGCGACAACACGCGGCGCTCGATCGCCCGGAGTACGACCTCATCGCTCGAGCACGGAGACGCCAGCACGCGCCGCAACGGAAGCGGGACGCCGTCCAGTCGATAGACGGTGCCGCTGGTGTTAATGCCGAAAACCGCGGTTCGGAAAAAGACCGTCGGACTCGGGGTCATGCCGGAATCGTCGGAACCCAGGACGATGCGGGGGATTCGTCCCAGACGCTCGCGAGCCCGGCCCGGCAGCCTGGACGAAGGATCGCCCGAGACGATCAGCGCCGCGTCCACCTCCCCGGTCGAGAGGAGATCGGCCGCATTGAACTCGCCCGGGCCATGGCGCGGGAATCCGCGTGCGAGGCTCACCGCGGACGGATAACCCGTGCGCCAGGTCAGGACATTCAGCGCCCCCGCGAGGTTGCGCCTCCACGAAGCGGCATGCAAACGAATCGCGCCAGCGCGTTCATGTCCCGGACCAGCGAATGGACCGCGTGGGGGATCGAGAGGCGATCGCGCGTTCCCGACGGTCCCGCTCCGTAGAACACGACGCCGTACTTCGCGCCCCTCATCCGATCCATGAGTCCCTGCCACGTCGCCAGCGGAGTCCCCGTCGAGGACTCGACTTCGTGGGGATCGACCTCGATCCCCTGGGCCAGGGCACGCAGGGTCCAGAGCGCATCGAATTCTCCGTCCTCCTTGATCGAGATGAACTGATCGGCGACTTCCCGCACGCTGTTCGACTCGCGGATATCGACGATCGCGCAGTATCGATCGCTTCGTCCGCCGGGAAGGAACGTGCCGACGGGGTCGAGGGCATATCGGCTGAAGAGCCGGGGATGGCTCTCCACCGGGTCCGCGCGCCAGACGATGATCAGGTCGGCGCGATTCCTGACTTCGCCGAGCGAGCAGGTGACCTCCCCGACGCGTTGCAGCCCGGCCAGCACCGCCCCCTCGCTTTCGAGGATTGTCGAGTTGACGCACGCGCCGATCCGGTCCGCCAGCGACACGGCGGCCCGCTGGGCTTCACTCGTGGTCTCGCCCAGGCTGAAGATCAGCGGATAGCGGGCATCGGCCAGGATCCGGGCTGCTCGCTCCACGCCAGCCGCGAACGTCGCCGGGTCTCCATCCACCAGGCAGACGGGGCCCGTTGCGGGCCGGTCCGCGAGGAATCTCTCGCGGCCCATCGGACAGGCGTTGGCGGCCTCGATGATGCGGTCGTGTTCGATCCGGAGCACGATGTCGTCGCAGAGGCAGCCGCAAGCGGTGCAGACGACGTCCTCGACGATTCGCGAGGCAGTCGCGGTGTCGGACCCGTCCTCCCCGCTCATCGCTCGACGCTCCGGCGGTCGGGTCCCGTCGGGCGCGCGAAGAGCCGCGTCGATCCGGGGACCTCTGGTCGGCCATCTTACAACGGCCCGGCACGGATCGCCACATCGGCACCCGCCTCTCAGCGAATGGGGGACGCCGACTCGCGCCGTCGTCGCGTCAGGGAGACGGTGGCTTGAGAGGGGTCTGCTTCACGACTTTGTAAGTCGCTTCACCCTCGGTGATGGCGATCATCTGGTCGGCCGGAACGTCGCGGAAAGTCTGCGTCATCTGGCTTGTTGGCCAGGAAATGGCGAGCTGCGCCACACCGGTCGCCTCTCCCAGGCCGACGAACTCGACCAGTGAATTGCCACCGAAGCTCCCGTTGTTGCCGATCACGCGGTGTATGGACCGCGAGTCGCCGCCGGGCGCGGTCAGGTCGACGCGGATCCGGGCGCCCAGGGCCGAGCGATTGGTTCGGGTCCCGATGAGTTTGACCTTCAGCCAGTGGCGGCGATGTCCGGGGTTCTGGAACAGGGCATTGGCCGCCCGGTCGCCCGGAGCGGCGCCGCCGAGCTCGACGAAGACGTCGAGGTCGCCATCGCAATCCCAATCGGCGAAGGACACACCGTGACCCTTCTGCAAGTGGCCCGTCCGCGATGACTCGGTGATGTCCTCGAAGCGGCGGCCTTCGACGTTCTTGAGCATCACGTTCGGCATCAGCTCCGAGAAGTTCATCCCGCCGGTGCCGAAGTAGGCGTCGAGATAGCCGTCGTTGTCGAGGTCGCCGAAGTTCGCTCCCATGGCCGTGATCGGCCAGTCGAGCCCGACGTCGAGGCTGACGTCGCGGAAGCCCTTGCCGCCGAGATTGCGATAGAGGTGGGGGTGTCCGGCGTCTTTGACCTTGATTCCCTGGTAATGTGCGACCACCGCGGCCAGACCGGCGGTGTAATCGTTGACGAACAGGTCAAGCCAGCCGTCGTTGTCGTAATCCCAGAACCAGCACGAGAACGTCTTTTCGCCGCCGGTCACGCCAAGCTCGGTTGCCACGTCCTTGAACTTGCCATGGCCTTCATTGTGGTACAGGCGGACGGGGTCCCCCATGTTCGAGACGAAGAGGTCCGGCCGCCCGTCGCCGTCGTAGTCGCCCCAGGCCGATCCCTTGGCGAGTCGATCGTTGGTGACCCCGGCCGACTCGGCGACATCCTCGAACGTCCCGTCGCGCCGGTTGTGATAGAGGCGGCAGCTCCCGGTTCGTGATTTCGCGTGGAATTCGCCGCAGACGAAGAGATCGACCCATCCGTCGTTGTCGTAATCCCCCCACGCCGACGACTCCGTGGAAATCGGCTCGGCGAGGCCGCTGGACAGCGTCACGTCCTCGAACACGCCTCCGCCCTTGTTCCGCAGGAGCGTCAGCCGGCTTGGCTCTTCCCAGGCGCCTCGCATGAGCAGCACGTCGGGATGGCCGTCGTTGTCGTAATCGGCGCGGGTCAGGTTCAACGCGTAGACCTGGGAATCGAGGCCCGCCAGGTCCGATCGGTTCTCGAACGTGCCGTCGCCGCGATTGATGAACAATGAAGCGCCTCGGTCCACGTCAATGGACGTCGTGAACAGGTCCGGCAGGTCATCGCCGTTGAAATCGTCGAAGACGCTACCCCCGGCCTCGTTCGGGCCCCGTGCGATCAGCCCCACCAGCGGGGCCACGTTTTCGAATCGCCCGATGTCGATCTTCGAACGGAATCCCTCGACGGGGACCAGGTACTCCGTTGGGACCTTGCCGGGATACTCGCCCAGCGTCATGTAGGCCACGTTCAGCAGCCAGCGTAACCGGAGGTCGCCGGGGTTCTGTCGCAGATACGCCGTGAACTGCTTGACGGCCTCCCGCGAGCCCGCCTGTTGCTTGTGGACCGCCGCTCCCTCGATGGGGTAGATGCAGCTCGACGGGCCGACGCATTCCAGGCAGTTCTCGATCTCCCCTCGCCTCAGCGCACAGAGGCCCAGTAACGCGTGGAACTCCCCCCGGAGATGCTCTCCGAACCAGAGCGCATGAGTCATTTCCACGCCGCGTTGCAGCCACGCGTTCGCCTGGTCGAAGTCCCCCGCGAGCATGTAGAAGAAGGCCAGGTCCCGGACCATGGGGATCGCGCGCGTCGCCTGGTCGGGGGTTGGCGTCGATTCGATATGGAGTTGATCGAACCGGTTGCGCAGCGCGAGGATGCCTTTCTGCTCCCGCATGCGGATCGCCTCGCGAAGCTCACCGAGCGATCGACGATCCTTGATCGTGGGCTTGAATGCGTAGGCATTGGCCCCGAGGTAGACGTCAAGGGCACGTCGGTCAACGAAGACCTTCGAATCCCGTCCACGGGCCGCGGGATCCGGGTACCAGGTGATCTCCGGGCTGTCCTTCTCTTCGAGCGATCCTGGCGAGTTTCGATCGGTGGAGCGGTACGTCTTCCACCAATCCGTACCCCCGGTGGACCACACCACCACTCCGGCAGCAATCCCCAGGCAGAGGACCGCCGCGAGAATCAGCCGCAATGCCGTTCGCACAGCTCATCTCCCCGGCCATCGGGAACCCGTCAACGACCCCAGGGCCAGCAGCGCCACACCCTTTCTTGGATGCAAGACCCGCTGGCTATGACTCCTCATGTTATCGGAATTGTCAAGTCTGTTCGAGGATCCGAACGCTCAGGTTATGAGCGTCATCCGCGCGAAAGGCGTCTCGGCATCCCGATTCCTGGTGCGCCGGAAATGTCGGGGTGCTGCGACCTGGAGAGACTTCGCGATGCACGTACATCGACAGCGGCGCGGTTATGGGACGGACGAGGTCGAGAGGGAGGATCGCGCGCGGAGGGCCGCTTCGATCGGTCCGAGCATCGCCCGCGCGATGCGTTCATCGCCCGACTCCGTGGTGTGGCAGTAGTCGATGAAGACCAGGTCCTCCGAGCGGCCGAATTCACGGCTCAGATCGTGGAACCTCCGATGGGCTCGCAGCTCGGGGGAGCTGCGGATGCTCTCGTAAACCGAGGAAAAGAACTCACGGCCCCACGCCAACTTCTCGGCCTCCTGGCGCTCGTGGGGGGTCAGGGACGGCTTCTCGAACACGACCGGCTGCCAGAAATACAGGGCATCGAAGCCGAATCCCCGGCCCAGCCGATCGACGATCTCGAGGTTGGCCTGGTATCGCCGCAGGACGTTGACGGCGAGACCTCGCCGCCGATCTGCGGCCGGCAATCCGATCGATCCGCCTCGCGTCCCGGCCAGTCGGCGCCCGATGACCTGCGCGAATCGGTACGACGCGGATTCCTGGATCAATCTCCCCACCATCGAGCCGCCCAACCGGGCCGGCGATTTCAGGATGTTGAACTCCGCGCGGCGATTGCGCTCGTTCGTCGTGACGCCGGCCTCCCCTTCGAGCAATGCGGAGGTCGTGTCATTCACCCCGTCGTAGAAGATGACCAGATCCGGCCTGTAGCCGAACTGGAGTTCGCGGACCAGCGCCACAACCTCCTGCGTGCTGACGTAGCCGATCTCGGCGAGGTTCTTGATCTCGACCCGATAGCCTCGCTCGTGGAGCTCGCGGGCGATCAGCGACGGGATGGTGCGATCGTCGTGCGCCCCGAACCCCCAGAGCGAGGAGCCTCCGAGCATCAGGATCCTCCACACTCTGGCATTCGCGCGATCGATCGGGGCGGAAGCGGGATGCCAGGTGAGTCGCTGGCCCGCCTCGTCGATGGTGATCGTCTGACCCGAAAAGGGCTTCTGGCGGAAGTAGACGTACGGCTCCCATCGGTCCTGGAGGCCCTCGAGCTCTCGGTAGTGCTGGAGAAGCCAGGTTTCGCCGCTGTAAGCTGCCTCGATCACGCGCCGAAGAGGCGGTTGCGTCGGTGCGAGATAGTCCTTGATCGCGAAGATGAGACGGAATCCAGCCTCCGTCAACACGATCGCGACCAAGGTCAAACCGACGATCGACCACGCGGTCTGGAGGCCCCGGAGGATCCGCCGCATTCTGCCGAGATGGGTCTGCATGAGGCGGTCTCGACTTGTCGACGCCGGGCGCGCGGAGATAACGTGGTTGAAGAAGGATAGAATCTACGCGGACCGGCGCGGCCGGGGCCAGACCAGCCTCTGAGAGTCTTCTGGGGAAGCGCAAACTCAGGGTGAACCCTGTGAACTTGAGGGGATGCCGAACCGCCGTAGTGGGCTCGACCTCCGGGATCGGGAGGGCGGTGGCCATCGAGCTGGCTGAGGCCGGAGCGGATGTCCTCGTGCATGGCCGGCGGTCGATCGAGGCCGCCGAAGAGGTTGCGGAGCAGGTGCTGGCGCGTGGCGGCCGTTCAGAAGTCGTCATGGCCGATCTGGCCGACCGGGACGCGGGGGACGACCTCGTCGAACGAGCCTGGTCGACCTGGGGCGGACTCGATGCCTGGCTCCACATCGCTGGCGCCGACACGCTCACGGGGGACGGGGCGAAGCTCCCATTCGAATCCAAGCTCGATCTCCTCTGGCAAGTGGACGTGATGGCCACGGTGCGCCTCTGCCGCTCGGTGGGACGACTCATGAAGGAATCGGCAGGCGGAGCCATCGTGACGATGGGCTGGGACCAGGCGGAGACGGGCATGGAGGGGGACTCGGGCGAGCTCTTCGCCGCCGCCAAGGGGGCCATCATGGCGTTTACCCGCAGCCTGGCGCTGAGCCTGGCCCCCACGGTCCGCGTCAATGCGCTGGCCCCGGGCTGGATCAAGACGGAGTGGGGCGAGGGTGCATCACGAACCTGGCAGGATCGGGTCCTCCGGGAGACTCCGATGCGTCGGTGGGGAACGCCCGAGGACGTCGCGCGAGTCGCCCGGTTCCTGGTCAGTCCGGCGGCCGGCTTCGTGACCGGTCAAGTCGTTCGCATCAATGGTGGCGCGGTCCGTTCCTGAGTACGCCCGCCGCGTTTCTACTCCGAAGAATCGGTTGGGAATCGACGCATGGCGGATCGGCCACGATACCTGTTCGTCACTGGCCGGCTGGCCGAGTTCGCGCTGCGCCAGGTGCTCGATCGACTGACCCCCGAGGTCGGTTTCGACGCCGAGATCGCCGTCCTGCCGATCACCGTGGCGGCGCTGATGACGACTCGATGGGTCGCTCGACACCTGACGGTGCTCCCGGGTGTCGATAAGGTCTTCCTGCCCGGTCAGTGCAGCGGCGATCTCGCGCCCGTCAAGGAGAAGGTGGGAGACGTCCCGGTGGAGAAGGGGCCGGCCGACCTTGCGAATCTGCCGCGCCACTTCGGAAAGTCCGGACCGGCTCGATCCGACTACGGGGCCTATCAAATCGAGATCCTGGCCGAGATCAATCATGCTCCCCGCCTCTCGATCGAGGAATTGCTCGACCAGGCGCATCGATTCCGCCACGAGGGTGCGGACCTGATCGACCTCGGCTGCGACCCGGGCTCGAGGTGGGCCGGATTGAAGGAGGCGGTCGCCGCGCTCAAGCACGAAGGTCTTCGCGTCTCGATCGACAGCTTCGATCCGGACGAAGTCGCCGACTCCATCCAGGCCGGGGCCGAGCTGGTCCTCAGTGTCGATCGCAGCAACCGCGAGCGAGCCGTCAACTGGGGCGTCGAGGTCGTCGTGATCCCCGACCGGCCGGGGACCCTCGAAGGCCTGGACGACACCGTCGAGTTCCTCGAGCGCCATCGCGTGCCGTTCCGCATCGACCCGATCATCGAGCCGATCGGTTTCGGATTCGCGGCCTCGCTCGGTCGTTATCTTGAGGTCCGGCGGACGTATCCGGAGGCGGCGATGATGATGGGGGTCGGCAATCTGACCGAGCTGACCGAAGTCGATTCGGCGGGCGCCAATACGATGCTCGTCGGGTTCTGCGAGGAGCTGGGCATCCGCAGCGTGCTGACCACCGCCGTCATCAACTGGGCACGCTCGTCCGTCCGGGAGATCGACCTGGCCCGTCGCCTGGCCCATCATGCCGTCTCGCGGCGGATCCTGCCCAAGCATCTCGAGCCCCGCCTGGTCTTGCTCCGCGATGCGGAGGTGGCCGAGTTCGGCGCCGAGAATATCGCCGAGCTCCAGCGGCGCGTCCGCGACCCCAACTGGCGGATCTTCGCGGAGGGAGGAATGATCCACGCCCTGAATAATGAACATCTGCTGCAAGACTCCGACCCCTTCCGGCTCTTCGAGCGGATGGGCGTGGGCGACGCCTCTCACGCGTTCTATCTGGGTTATGAGATGATGAAGGCGAGAACCGCCTTGACTCTCGGCAAGACCTATCGACAGGATCAAGCGTTGGAATGGGGCTTCCTCACCGTGCCCGAGGTCAGCCACCGGGCCAAACCGAGAGGCCGGGATGGTGGTGGCGCCGGCGAGACACCCGGCCCCGTCGACGATCAGGGTCCATTCATCGAGTCCAGCGGGGAGCAGGCGTGATTCTCGAAGGCATCGTGACAAGCCTGAGCCTCGAGGACGTCTTGAACGTCGCTCCCATGGGACCCGAGGTCACCGCCGACTCGGCCATGGATCGCTTCATCCTCCGCCCGTACCGGACATCGACGACCTACGCCAATCTCAAGGCGCGGGGAGAGGGCGTGCTGCACGTCACGGACGATGTGCTGCTGCTGGCACAAGCGGCGATCGGGGCGGCCCTGGACCCATTCCCGGCCACGCGATCGGCGACCGTCGTGGCCGGCGCGATCCTGACGGGCTCGTGCCGCTTCTACGAGTTCCGCGTCGCCGAGCTCGACGACCGCGACGACCGAACCCGGATCGTGGTCGAGACCGTGGCGCAGGGCCGGCTTCGCGACTTCTTCGGGTTCAACCGGGCGAAACACGCCGTCCTGGAAGCCGCGATCCTGGCGACGCGGACCGCCTGGCTGCCGCTTCGCGAGCTCTTGAAGGAATTCCGCAAACTCGAGGTGCTGGTTCAGAAGACGGGCGGTCCAGCCGAACGCGCGGCGTTCGAGCTCCTCCACGATTTCTTGCGTGAGGCCGCCGTGCGGCAGGGCGTCGATCCCGAATTGAGGCCTTCTCCGCCATGACCTCTGCACGCCTGCTCGTCCGGACGCCGAGCCGGCTGCATTTCGGCCTGCTGGGCTGGGGGCCCGGCTCGCGTCGACAGTTCGGCGGCGTCGGCCTGATGATCGAATCCCCCGCGATCGAACTGACCGTCGAGCCGGCACCCGCGCAGGCCATCCAGGGCCCGCTGGCCGATCGGGCGGAGCGAATCCTCAAGATCCTGCGCGACCGCTCGACAGAGCGGGGTCTTCAACGACCACTACCACCGCTGTCGATTCGCATTCTCCAAACGCCACCCGAACATGTCGGCCTGGGGGTGGGCACGCAGCTCAGCCTGGCCATCGCGGCGGCGGCCGTCCGCCTCGTCGGCGAACCGACGCCCTCGGCCGAGTCACTGGCTCATCTGACCGGTCGAGGTCGACGATCAGGGATCGGTCTGCACGGCTTCCAGCATGGAGGATTGATCGTCAACGGCGGCCGGAAGGACGAAGCGGGAATCCCACTACTGCTCGCGCGTCTCTCTTTCCCCAAGGCGTGGTCCGTTGTGGTCGTCCAGTCGCCGGGAAGTCGTGGACTGCACGGCACCGACGAGGTTCGGGCGTTCGCCGGGCTGAATCCGCCTTCCGAACGAACGACTGAACGGCTCTGCCGCATCGCCTTGCTCGACGTCCTGCCAGCGGTCGCCGAGCGCGACCTGTCCGGTTTTGGCGCCGCGCTCGAGGAACTTCAAGCCCACGTGGGTTCCATCTTCGCCCCGGCACAGGGCGGACCATTCAATTCTCCGCGAGCCTCCGAGATCATGTCCGATCTCCATCGAGTCGGCTTCGTGGGATGTGGTCAGAGCTCCTGGGGCCCGACTCTCTACGCCTTCTCGGACCGGCCCCGTACGGAGGTGTGCACGGTGGCCGAGAGACTGGGCCGGCGGCTGGGATTGGCGCCTTCCGCCGTGATCGTCACCGGTGCGGCAGACGCGGGGCGACGATTCACGAGGCGTGACCTCGAGCGTCGGCGCGAGAACGGTCCGGGCGCGCCACGGCGGCACATCAAACGTCCGGCCTCGATCGGGCCTTGGGCCCTCGCAATCGCTACAACCCCTCCTTTCCCCCCAGGTTGACACAGGAGAAATCTTCGAAGGAAAAATACTTTTCGGATTTTTTAAACCTTGTCTAGCTCAGGACTTGCGACAAGGAATCGCCTGAATTCCGGCATGGGTGCGTTCAAGGAATTGCAAAGTCGCAGCATCCTGTTAGTAGGGGGACCGCGAAAATGATGAAAGGGGCGTAGGGGTCGGTGAGAGACGGTTTACATGCACGCACGCGGCGTGAGATTCGACCGATGGTGGCTTGAACCTCCTGTTGGGGCCAGGCGGTGCCACGGCAGGTCATCATCGTCAGACGGCGTCATCAAGACGACAGGCTGCCCGTTCCGGAAGACGAGCCCATCTTCTCCTTCCGCCCGACGCAGCACGTCGTCCCACGAAGCGTTGTCCGTCCAGGTCGCGGTCTTCATGGCGGCCCTCTCCTGCCGAAAGGCGCAAAAGAGCCGCCCGGGAGCGTTGGCGGCTCGCGGGCGGCTCTTAATGGATGATTCCGGCGATGACCGACTTTCGCGCCAGGGGCACTATCATGGGCCTGGCGGGCTTAACGGCCGTGTTCGGAATGGGAACGGGTGTGACCCCGCCAGTATGGTCGCCGGAAAGTCGCCCGGCCGGCGGTCAGGCCGGGCCGGGCGCGTTCTCGGTGGGTCGGTCACACGCGAGGGGGGTGCACTCTCGCCACTAACCCTGATCTGATCCGATCACAGTCCGATCGGTCGGGCCCCGGGTTCGGGGCGGACGGATCGGGGTGGTCAAGCTGCTCGGCTGTTAGGACCGGTCGGCTGAGGCGGTCGCCCGCCGTGCACGCCCGGCCTATCGACCTGGTCGTCTTCCAGGAGCCTTCGCAGCGATTGCTGCCGGAAACCTCATCTCGGAGGGGGCTTCGCGCTTAGATGCCTTCAGCGCTTATCCTGTCCCGACCTGGCTACCCGGCGATGCCCCGAGCGGGACAGCCGGCACACCAGAGGTCGGTCCTCCCCAATCCTCTCGTACTAGGGGAGACTCTCCTCAAGTTTCCTACGCCCACGGCAGATAGGGACCGACCTGTCTCACGACGGTCTGAACCCAGCTCGCGTACCGCTTTCATTGGCGAACAGCCAAACCCTTGGGACCTTCTCCAGCCCCAGGATGCGATGAGCCGACATCGAGGTGCCAAACCTCCCCGCCGCTAGGGACGCTCGGGGGAGATCAGCCTGTTATCCCCGGAGTACCTTTTATCTGTTGAGCGACGGCCTTTCCATCCAGCACCGCCGGATCACTAACGCCGACTTTCGTCTCTGCTCGACTGATGGGTCTCGCAGTCAGGCACCCTTCTACGTTTGCGCTCCTGTTGCCCGATTGCCGACCGGGCCGAGGGTACCATGGCGCTCCTCCGTTACGCTTTGGGAGGAGACCGCCCCAGTCAAACTGCCCGATGAGCACGGTCCCGATCCGGGCCACGGATCGGTGAGGGCCAGCGCAATTTCAGGGTGGTATTTCACATTGCGGCTCGACCGGGGCTGGCGCCCCGGCTTCGAAGCCTCCCACCTATGCTACACAGAAACAACACTGGACCAGTGCCAACCTGCAGTAAAGGTTCACGGGGTCTTTCCGTCTAACCGCGGGTACGTGGCATCTTCACCACGGCTACAGTTTCACCGGGTCCCTCGTGGAGACAGTGCTCCAGTCGTTACGCCATTCATGCAGGTCGGAACTTACCCGACAAGGAACTTCGCTACCTTAGGACCGTCATAGTTACGGCCGCCGTTTATCGGGGCTTCGGTCGGCAACTACCCTTGCGGTCATCGCCTTCCTTAACCTACCGACACCGAGCAGGCGTCAGACTCTATACGTCCTCTTGCGAGTTGGCAGAGTCCTGTGTTTTTGATAAACAGTCGCTAGAGCCGATTCTCTGCGGCTCCCCCTTGCGAGGGAGCACCCCTTGTACCGAGGGTACGGGGTCATTTTGCCGAGTTCCTTCACGAGGGTTCTCCCGAACGCCTTCGGATGCTCGCCTAGCACACCTGTGTCGGATTGCGGTACGGGCCGCGCAGTTCGTCCCCATCCGGCTTTTCGCGGCCGCGACCTCATCGGGCTTCCAGATCAAGCTGTCGGCCTTGCGGCACGGGGGCATCTAGCACCCCGACCCGAATCGGTCCGGCGTCCCCGGACGGTTCAACCTCGCTGCGGGGTGGCGGAATATTAACCGCCTGTCCATCGGCTACGCCCTTGGGCCTCGCCTTAGGTCCCGACTAACCCTGGGCGGATTGACCTTCCCCAGGAAACCTTGTGCTTTCGGCGGACGGGCTTCCCACCCGTCTTGTCGTTACTCGTTCCGGCATGCGCACTCGTCGGCGCTCCAGTGGTCCTTGCGGTCCACCTTCGCTGCGGCCGACGACGCTCTCCTACCAACCTTTCGGTTCCGCGACTGCGGCTCGACGCTTAGTCCCCGTCATTTTCGGCGCGGGATGGCTCGACCGGTAAGCTGTTACGCACTTTTGAAATGATGGCTGCTTCTAAGCCAACATCCCGGCTGTCACGGCGATCCCACTTCCTTTGCCACTGAGCGTCGCATTGGGGGCCTTGGTCGGCGGTCTGGGTTGTTTCCCTCTCGAGCGTGAAGCTTATCCCCCACGCTCTGACTCCCGGGGTCCGGGACAGGGTATTCGGAGTTGGGTTCCGACGGGTAGCCGGGAAGGCCCCCGGGCGGATTCCGTCGCTCTACCCCCCTGTCCTATGTCCCGAGGCTGGCCCTAAAGCCATTTCGGAGAGAACGAGCTATCTCCAGGTTTGATAAGACTTTGACTCCTCCCCACGGGTCCTCCCCCAGTTTTTCAACACTGGTGGGTTCGGTCCTCCACGGCCGGTTAAGGCCGCTTCAACCTGCCCATGGGTAGTTCACCTGGTTTCGCGTCTATCGCGCCCGACTGTTTCGCCCTATTCAGACTCGGTTTCCCTGCGGCTCCCCCCCTGAAGGGGTTAACCATGCCGGACACGATAACTCGCCGGATCATTATGCAAAAGGCACGCGGTCAGGCTGAGCTTGCGCTCAACGCCCTCCCACCGCTTGTAGGCACGGGGTTTCAGGTTCAGTGTCCTCCCCTGATCGGGGTTCTTCCCACCGTTCGGTCGCCCTACTGGGTTCGCTATCGGTCGTCATCGCGTACTTAGCCTTGCGGGATGGTCCCCGCCGATTCAGGCCGGGTTTCACGTGCCCGACCCTACTTGGGTACCGGATAGGAGGACCGAGTCTACACCTACGGGACTATCACCCGCTCTGGTGCCATTTTCCAAAGGACTTCGGCTCGGCTCGATCCATTCCACGACTCCGGCCCCGCGACCCCGGACGGTGTCCCGTCCGGTTTGGGCTGGTCCCCGTTCGCTCGCCGCTACTGAGGGAGTCTCGGTTGATTTCTTCTCCTCCAGGTACTGAGATGTTTCAGTTCCCTGGGTTGCTCGGGCATCCCGGGATCGACGCTCGTTGGGCAGCTCCCCCGGACTTATCGCAGCCTTCCACGCCCGAATCTGATGACGCCTAGGCATCCCCCCCGCGCCCTTAGGAGCTTGACCACGCCGATCGGGCCGCCGCGAGAGATCGCGAGGCCCGACGACGGGTTGCCGGAGGTCCGTGCTCCCGGCGGCGTCTCGCGACGCGGCCGGAGGGGTCCCTCCGCCATGATTGTGATCCGTAAGGGTTCATTCTGCCGGCGCCGCGCGACGTCGCGTCGGGCGATGCCGGATGTACCTTGCTGTACTGTAGTGTGGAGAGTGCCACTCACCTCTCGCGTGATGCCCGGGCCTCGCGGCCCTCGCGCCACACGCAGGTGAATGATTCGTGTGTGACCAACCACCGAATTGTGAAAGAGCTCCGATCGGCGGATTCCCCGCGGTGAAGCGGCGTTTCCGGGCGATCGTTCCCTGGTCTGGCCAGGGGGCGAGGCCGTGCGCAATCACGGCCCCGCCCCGCGGCCAGAAAAGTCGGTCAATAGCACTCGTCAGAAAGTATGCTCAAAGCATAACTTTCTTTTCGATCTTCGGCATCGAGCCGATCAGGGCTCGCAAGACAGAGTTTACGGCCTCGGCCGAAGTAAAGACTTCAGAGACATCGGGATCAAGTGTGACCATGAGCCGAGGTCCCCGCGCCCGTCCCGCAAAGCGATTGGGACGCGATTTCATGGTTCGCAGGTCGTACTCCGGCAGCATCTCATCGGCAGAGGTGCTAGTCGTTTTGGCTTTCTTCATAAAAGCGTCGTTCACGCTTGGTAGGTAGTCTGGCACTAATGATTCGGACACGATCTCGCCCACGCTCAGTGTACGAGACAAACACAAGTCGATTTTGATTGGAATGCCCCAGAATCAATTCCCTAGTCTCATCCAGGGAATGAACATCGTCAGAGTAGATTTCGGCCAGTGGATCTTCGAAGACAGTGGCCGCCTCCTCGAAACTGACTTTATGTTTCTTTAGGTTTGCTTGAGCCTTATCGAAATCCCATTCAAAGGAAAGTGGGGAGCCACTTTCCGAATCTTCTCCATCCGAATTCATATAGATCCTCAAGAAGAGTGACTGGGTGATTAATTAAGAGCTAATACACTCTAACAACAGGACGAGGTCAAGTATTCGCTTCGTTCAGAACCCTCGGGGGGAGCCGGCGTACGGGATCGATCGCGGGGAATAGGGATGGAGCCGACGTGGCCTTCTCGGTGCTTTGGGCACCTCAGGCCGGGGTTTTCCAAGGAAATCCTTAGAAAGGAGGTGATCCAACCGCAGGTTCCCCTACGGTTACCTTGTTACGACTTAGTCCCCATCACGGGTTTCATCTTCGGCGCCTGCCTTTCGGCTCCGACGACTTCGGATGCCCCCCGCTTTGGTGGCTTGACGGGCGGTGTGTACAAGGCTCAGGAACACATTCACCGCCGCAGTGCTGATCGGCGATTACTAGCGATTCCGGCTTCATGCGGGCGGGTTGCAGCCCGCAATCCGAACTGGGGGGCGGTTTTTGCGATTGGCGCGGCCTTGCGGCCTGGCGACGCTCTGTCCGCCCCATTGTAGCACGTGTGCAGCCCTGGGCATAAGGGCCATGATGACTTGACGTCGTCCCCGCCTTCCTCCGGCTTGACGCCGGCGGTCTGATCAGAGTCCCCGCCTTGACGCGCTGGCAACTGATCACAGGGGTTTCGCTCGTTACGGGACTTAACCCAACACCTCACGGCACGAGCTGACGACAGCCATGCAGCACCTGTGCACGTTCCACCTTGCGGCGTCACCGACGTTTCCGCCGGCTAATCCGTGCATGTCAAGCCCAGGATAAGGTTCTTCGCGTAGCCTCGAATTGAGCCACATGCTCCACCGCTTGTGTGAGCCCCCGTCAATTCCTTTGAGTTTCAGCCTTGCGACCATACTCCCCAGGCGGGGCACTTCACGGTTTCCCTGCGGCAGGGAGCCCATCGGCGAGCCCCCTACCCAGTGCCCATCGTTTACAGCTAGGACTACCGGGGTATCTAATCCCGTTCGCTCCCCTAGCTTTCGCGTCTCAGCGTCAGTAGACGTCCAGGACCTCGCTTTCGCCACGGGCGTTCCTTCCGATCTCAACGCATTTCACCGCTCCACCGGAAGTTCCAGGTCCCCCTACGTCCCTCGAGACGGGGCGTTTCGGTGCCCGTTCCCCGGTTGAGCCGGGGGATTTCAGCGACCGACGTCCCCATCCGCCTACACGCGCTTTAAGCCCAGTGATTCCGAATAACGTTCGCACGGTTCGTCTTACCGCGGCTGCTGGCACGAACTTAGCCCGTGCTTCCTCCAGGGATCGGTCAAGCCGCTTGCGCGACCTTCCTCCCCCTCGACAGGAGTTTACAACCCGAAGGCCTTCATCCTCCACGCGGCGTCGCTCGGTCAGGCTTGCGCCCATTGCCGAAGATTCTCGACTGCAGCCTCCCGTAGGAGTCTGGGCAGTGTCTCAGTCCCAGTGTGCCGGGTCGCGCTCGCACGCCCGGTAGGCATCAGAGGCTTGGTGGGCCATTACCCCGCCAACGACCTAATACCACGACGGCCCGTCCCACGGCGCCAGGACTTTGGTCCGTGCCGGATGCCCGGCTCGGACGTCGCTGGGGATTACCCGCAGTTTCCCGCGGCTATACCCGACCATGGGGTTGGTTACCGTCGCCTTACTCACCCTTCCGCCACTGACCCGATCCGAAGACCGGGCCCGTTCGACTTGCATGCCTAATCCACGCCGCCAACGTTCATTCTGAGCCAGGATCAAACCCTTCAAAAATGAGTCGGTCCCCGGCGACGAGCCGCTTGCACGGCCGGTCCTCCGGCTCCCGGTCCCCACCCGAAAGGGTCGAGGAAAAAAACTGGTCGCACCGTCCCCTGACGATGGCGATCGGACGGAGGGAGACTCATCGGGCCACCCTCGCGGGCGACCCGGTTCGCTGCCATCCGCCTGACCACTCCGCCAAGGACGTGTGCCGGTCCTTGCGAGCCATCCCGACATTCGGTTTCCGGTGGACCCACCGGACCGCATGTCCTCACGACCGCTCGCACGCCGGCTTCCCTCAAGGGTTCTTGACGCGACGAATCTTACCTTCGTCTCATTGTGTTTGGCTGACGAATGCTATCGACCGAATTGTCAAAGAATCGAACCCGACCATCTTTTACGCTCCGGCTGGTCGCCGGGTTCGGTAGCCGACGGTGGGGATCGCCTCGATGCCTTTCACTCGATGCCATCGGCCGGTGCAAGATGCCTTTGAGCAACTCACCCCGGCCGTCATTCAGCCATCGGTTTCGTTCACGAGGCAAAAGTCATTATACCGATCCCGCAGCCCGGGTCAAATCCCCCGGTGGTTTTTCTTGGAGAATTCCTGAAGTCGCCGCGGCGACTCGCATCAACGGCGGAAGATCGGCGACGGGCGGGGCTGGCTTCCCACGTCAATGGAAGAACGCGGCGGCCTCGTCGTAGTACGACAGGTCGAGCGTCTTGGTCGCGGCGATGGTCTCATTGAGGAGCGTCTCGCCGATCTTGCCGTTCGCCACGGTCACGATCGTGCCGAAGCGGCGCTGCATGACCAGGCGGCTGGCGGCGAGGCCCATCCGGGTGGCGAGGACGCGGTCGTAGGCGCTCGGCGGCCCGCCGCGCTGGAGGTGACCGAGCACGACGACCCGGATTTCCCGCCGCATCTGCTTCTCGATGGCGTTGGCAACGGCCATGCCGACCCCGCCCAGACGTGGATTGCCGAAGGGGTCGGGCTCGTCGTCGATGGTCAGCGGACCGCGGTCGGGGAACCGGGCCCCTTCAGCAACCACGACGATTCCGTACTTCTTGCCCGCCGCGCGCCGCTTCGTGAGGACGCCGATCAGCCTGGGCATATCGATCGGTACCTCGGGAATGAGGATGTAATCGGCCCCCACGGCCATCCCGGCGAAGCAGGCGATCCACCCCGATTGACGGCCCATCGTCTCGACCACGACAATCCGTCGGTGGGTCTCGGTTGTCGTCCGGACCCGGTCCACGGCCTCGGTAACGATGTTGACCGCCGTGTCGAACCCGAACGAAAAGTCGGTCACCATCAAATCGTTATCGATCGTCTTGGGGATGCCCACGACCGGATAGTCGAAGTCGTTGCTTAATCGCAGGGCGACCCCGAGCGTGTCGTCGCCCCCGATCACGACCAGCGCGTCGAGTTCGAGTCGGATGAAGTTCTCGCGGAGGGCAGCCAGGTCGGTCTCGGGATTACGATAGGGATTGGTCCGCGACGAACCGAGCATGCTACCGCCTTGCGCGATGATCCCGTCGGTCTGAACCGTCGATAGCGGGCATGTCATATTCTGGATCAGGCCGCGCCATCCCTCGAGGATGCCGAGGCAGGTTGCACCGGCGTCTTCCAATTGCTGAACCACGGCCCGGATCACGGCGTTCAATCCCGGGCAGTCGCCACCGCCGGTGAGGAGGCCAACCTTCATCGCAGGACCTTCCTCTCGTGACGGACCCGGACCCGGTCGTTCCCACCGACCGAGGCCGCCAGGAGGCCGGTATCGGCCGCCGGCACACTCCACACGGGCCCTTCGGGCCTCGAGGCATGGATCTCACGTCCGAGCCTATCATCCTTACGCGACCGCGGCCAGGCGAACCGCTGCCCTCCCATGGCGGTCGAGATCCTCGCCTCAAGCGCCGGGCGGGCCGGATCGCGGCGGCAACAACACGCGCTCCACCCAGGTTGTGTCGACACGACTCGCGACGAAATCCGGATTGCGGAAGATCCTCTTGTGGAGGGAGATCGTCGTCTGCACGCCCTCGATCACCAGCTCGTCGAGTGCCCGACGCATCGTGGCCAGGGCCTCCTCTCGGCTCGGCGCGTGGACGATCAGCTTGCCGAGGAGAGAATCGTAATAAGGCGGGACGACGTACCCGACCTGGATATGTGAGTCCCAGCGGACCCCTGGTCCTCCCGGTACCTGGAGCGTCGTGATCCGGCCCGGCGATGGCCGGAAGTCGTTATCGGGATCCTCCGAATTGATGCGACACTGGATCGAATGGCCGCGGACGGCGATCTCGTCCTGAACAAAAGGTAGGACTTCCCCCGCCGCGATCCGGATCTGCTGCTTGACGAGGTCGATGCCCGTGACCATCTCCGTCACGGGGTGCTCGACCTGGATCCGAGCATTCACTTCGATGAAGTAGAAGTTATGGTCGGCATCGACGAGGAACTCACAGGTACCCGCATTCACGTAACCCGCCGCTCGGGCGAGGCGGACTGCTGCGTCGCCCAGGCGGTTCCGCACATCGAGCGGCAAGGTCGGCGCCGGCGACTCTTCCACGAGCTTCTGATGACGCCGCTGGAGCGTGCAATCGCGGTCCCAGCAGTGTACGATGTGGCCATGCTTGTCGGCCAGGATCTGGATCTCGACGTGCCGCGGACGGTCGATGAACTTCTCGATATAGACGCTGGGGTTCTTGAATGCGGCTTCGGCTTCGTTGCGGGCGGTCTGAAGCGCGCTGGCGAGGTGGCTCTCGTCGCGGCAGACCCGCATGCCCTTGCCGCCGCCGCCCGCCGCCGCCTTGATCAGCACGGGGTAGCCGATCTCGCGCGCCAGCCGCGCCGCCAGGGCGTCGGTGGACACGACCCCGTCGGAACCGGGGACGCAAGCCACGCGGGCGGTCGCGGCGATCGCTTTCGCTTCGGTCTTGAGGCCCATCTTGCGGATCGCGTCGTGGGGCGGTCCGATGAACTCGAATCCACTGGTCCGGCAGGAGTCGGCGAAATCGGGGTTCTCGCTGAGGAAGCCATAGCCGGGATGAATGGCCTGGACGTCGGCCACCTCGGCGGCGGCGATGATTCGAGGGCGGTTCAAGTAGCTGTCGGTGCTGGGCCCCTTGCCGATGCAGATCGCGCGGTCAGCCAGGCTGAGATAGGGTGCATCGCGATCGGCCAGGGAGTAGATGGCGACGACCTCGACGTCGAGTTCCTTGCAGGCGCGGATCACCCGCAGAGCGATCTCCCCGCGATTGGCGACCAGGATTCGTTGGAACATCTTCGGGCTGAACCTCGCAGTCGTCCGCGACCGAGTGTGGCGATGCGTCGGCGCGATGCCGCCGGATCAGCGTCTGGCGGCCGCGCGGGCCGGCAGTCTGGATGGCCGTCGGGGGCTAGATACTCCGCGAAGGCTGTGAACGGCAAGGTCGATGAGTCACGGCGGAGCGACGCGGAACAGGGGCTGACCATACTCGACCGCCTGGCCGTTCTTGCCGAGGGCCTCGACGATCGTGCCGGAGACGCCCGCGGGGATGTCGGTGAAGACCTTCATCGCCTCGATGATGCAGACGATCGTGCCCGGATGGACCACGGAACCAAGCGTCACCAGCGGAGGTGCGTCGGGGGCTCGTGACGTATAGTAAGTCCCGACCATGGGACTCTCGATGACGATCGTCTTCTCGGCCTGGGGCGCGGACGGCGGTGTCGTCGGACCGGGCGGTGAGGCAAGCCCCGGTATACTCGGGTACTGGGCCGACGCGACGGCGGCCGGAGGGTGAGGGATCGACGCAGGAGCCAGCGGTCCGACCTCGAGCCGGCGGCGTCTCAATCGGATCTGGACGCGGCCGTCGGCCAGGTCCAGAGAAGCCAGATCGTACCGTTTCATCAGGCGGGCCAGGTAATGGATCCTCCGGACATCCAGCGGCTCGGTAGGGCCCGTCGAGTTCTCCTCCATTCGTTCGCTCCGCTACGGCCGGCGCATCTCTCCGCCTCTCCGGGCCAGTCGAGAGGATCCCGGCGTCGAACGAGGTCCTCTCGAGGGGTGATCGGCGGATTCAATCGATCAGGACAGAATCGATCGACTTGGGGACGCGGGATAGGAGCTCGCAGCCATCGTGCGTCACCAGGACATCATCCTCGATCCGGACGCCGCCCCAATCGGGCAGATAGATCCCCGGCTCGACGGTGATCACGTTCCCGACTTCGAGGATGTCCGCCGACCCCTTGCGGACCCGCGGTGCCTCGTGAATCTCCATGCCGATCCCGTGGCCGAGGCCATGATCAAAAAAACCGCCGAAACCCGCCGCCTCGATGACAGAGCGGGCTTCGGCATCGATGTCATGAGCCTTGGCGCCCGGCCGGATCGCGGCGATTGCCCGCTCCTGCGCGGCCAGGACAGTCTGGTAGATCGTTTCGAATTTCGATGTGACCTTACCCGTGAGGAGGACGCGAGTCAAGTCACTTTTGTACGGCTCGCCGGTCGCGCCCCAGTCGACGAGCACAAGGTCCGCGTCGCGCAGCATCGCGGTGCGCGTCGGCGCGCATGGGGCAGGGCCGCACGGACGCCGAAGGCCACGATCGGGGGGAAGCTGGATGCCGTGGCTCCGCAGCGTCGCATCGCGGTTTCGATCGCGTCGGCGATATCCTTCTCGCTGTCAACGTCCCGCAAACCGGCCCGCACCATGGTGAAGGACTTCTCGGCGCAACGGACCGCCCCGCGGATCTCCTCGATTTCGAACTCGTCCTTCACGCGACGCAACGACTCGACCCAGCCCTTGACGCCATTCAACTCGACGGTCGGCATCGCCTCGCGGAATGCCTCGTACTCGGCGAAGGTGCAGCTCGCCGTCTCGAACGCCAGGCGGCGCCAACCGAGCGCCTCCGTGACGCGTCCGAGCTCCACCGCCATCTCGACCCCGGTGGGGCGAATCCGGGCTTCCAGGTCCGGACACTCCTGGACGAGTTGAGTGGCGAAGCGTCCATCCGAAACGATGACGTCCCGTTCGTGCCCCACCAGCAGGATGGAGGAGTCTCCGGTAAAGCCTGTGAGGTAACGGACATTCGTCGGCGAGGAGATCGCGAAGCCGTCAACCTCACCGGCGTTCACAGAAGGCCTGAGACGCTCCCGACGCTCGCGGAATCGATCCATGGAACCCGGTCACTCCTCCGATGGCCGCCGAGCACTCCGATCTGTCGGACGCGCGCCTGTCGTGGACAATCAGAAGCCGGTCCGTTCGAGGCGGTTGGACGAACCGCCTCGAACGAGCCGCGCCGGACCAACTTCCGGCGGGGTGATGCGGAATGAGTTTACCAGTCGCCGCCGCCACCGCCGCCGCCCCAGTCGCCGCCGGCGTCGCCGCCACCCCAGTCGCCACCGCCACCGCCCCAGTCGCCACCGCCGCCGGCGTCGCCACCGCCCCAGTCGCCACCGCCGCCGGCGTCGCCACCGTCATCCCACGAGGCGCCCTGACCGCCGTGATCCTCGGAACCGATGATCGCGTCATCGCCCTGATCGGGGAGATTCGCGGTCGATTCATCGGTCGGATAGCCCGCGCCGGCCGAGGTCATCCCCCCATGGCGGCCGGACATCTGGTCGTACAGCCAGTTGCCGGCGAGGGCCCCCCCCAGGCCGCCCAACAAGCCGGAGAAGAATCCGCCCCCGCGCCCGCCATATCCGGGGCCGCCGGGGCCGCCGCCGTAATAGCCGGGCCCCATGCCGGGGCGCGGTCCACCCATGGCACCCATCTGGTTGGGATAACCCGCGCCCGCGGATCGCCCGAACAGGCCTCCCAGGACGCGGAGCAGGATAAGGACCGCCAGGATGCCCAGTCCGATCAACAAGAAGGTCCACAAGAGACCACCCCCTCCCCCCACCTGGCCGCGACGGCCACCCGCGCCCAACGGCGCGGGAACACCCGCCCGGCCTGCCCGATGCTGTGCTTCGACCCGGACGCCATCCAACGCCTTCTCGATCGCCCGGACGCCGTTCTCGAGGCCGCCATCGAAATCCCGCTGCTTGAACCGTTCGATGAAGGCCTCGCGGACGGCATCCCGCTTCTTCAACGGCAACACGCCCGCGAGCCGCTCCCGGATCAGCGGCTGCGAGATCATGTGATCGCTCTTTGATATGATGATGTAGATCCCCTCGTCGTGGATCTGCGAATCCCGACGCTTGGCGACCCGGTTGATCGCCTCACGCTTCTCCTCTTTGGTGGCGCTCTCAGCTCCCGGAAGGTGGTCGATCGTCTCGATCACCACCGGCACATTCGTCGCCCGCTCGAGTCGATCAAGGCGGCGCTGGGCCTCCTCGACGACTTGGGGACTGAACATCTTCGCCTCATCACGGATCGTCGACCCCTGGGCGGCGGAGCCCACCAGCAAGATGGCCAGGGGGATCGCGATCGGCCAGTTTGTCTTAACCATGGAACTGCTGTCCTCTGAATCGGAGAGTCCTCGCACGGTCCGGAACAGCGAGGCGACTGGCGATGACTCTCCCGCTCGACGTCGTGTTCAATCGGCTCGTGTACCGGCTTCTGGACTCGCCGCCGGATAGGTCTTCGCTCGATGCCGGATTTTCTCCGGAGATTGGAGCGCCCAGACCGAACCTGAGATTGAATCGATGCTTGCTTGTTTGTCAGGTTTCCGAGATGTCGTCGAATCGGCTGATGGCGACGACGTCGTCCAGGCGAATGAAGGTCCGTGCCCGGTTCCTCCTGATACCGAAGCGCACCGAGTCGTATATGTACACCTCGCGGGTGGCGGTGCTATCGCGGAAATCATGCAGATCGGCGTCGCGCATCTCCAGATAAAGCTCGTCGAAGGCGACCAGTGTTCCCAGGCAAACGTACGTCGACTTGAGATCCACCACCACGATCTGCCCGATCAACGGCTCCAGCACGGGTGATGGCGTGCGCGACGTCATGATCGACGGCCCTGCTTCACGGAATCGATGTCAGCATCAGCAAGCGGCGCACCAGGTCCGTTTCTCGCCTTGACGAATTCTAGGGGTTGCACTAGGGTTCCGCCACCATTTCCGCGGAATCTCTCCAATCTTCTTCCTTCGCCGCCGGTACGGGCAGAATGCCCTCGGCGGATTCAAGGTCCGAGCCACATGTCCAATAGTAAACGAAGTCGAATCGCAAGAGCGCTCTTCTTCGCCGCGTGCTTCGGGCCGGCGCTGGGCCTCGGCGCCGCTGCCGACGAGCCGGCGCCGCCGCGGCGAACCGCGAGCCTTTCGCCCCGGGCGGACGACGACAGGTACCTGCTGCTGACCGACGGGCGCCTGATCGGGGGGAAGATCTCCCGCGATGACACGCATTACACGGTGACCCAAAAACTCGGCGTGATCCGCTTCCCCAGGCGGCTGGTGGAACGGTCGTTCGACACGGTCCAGGAGGCCTATCAGTATCGGCTCGAGCGCGCTCCCGAGGGTGACCCCGCCGAGCGGCTGCGTCTGGCGCGATGGTGCCTGAATCTCCACCTCACCGCCGAGGCCAAGGCGCAGTTGGAGAAGGTCCTGGAGATCAGCCCCGAGCATGGGCCGGCCAAGGCGATGCTGGAGAAGATCAACCAGTCGGAGCTCAGCCAAGCCTCCCGCGAGCAGACCAAGGTGGATACGGACGTGCGGCAAACGGCGGCTGAAGAGGTCGTCGAGGATCGGCCCGGCGCCCTCGATTCGGCCGTCCTCACGGGTGCGCAACGTCGCATGGGGATCACGGGCCTGCCGGTGATCTTCGACCTTCCGCAAGCGACGGCGATCCAGCGGGCCGACCAATTCAAGCAGTACGTCCACCCGGTCTTGCAAGCGTACTGCGCCAAGTGTCATAACGGCGAGTATGAAGGTAGCTTCCAGCTCGTTCGGGCGAGCACCGCCCGCCAAAGGACGCCCGATGCGCTGCGGGCGAACCTGGATGCGACCTTGCGATTCGTCGATCCCGAAAACCCGGCGAAGAGCGAGCTCCTCTCCAGTACCTTGCGGCCGCATGGGCTTGGAGCCCGGAGGCGTTCGATCTTCACGGGCTCGAATGATCGTGCCTATCAGATCCTGGCGACCTGGGTCAACAGCCTCCGGCCGACGGCCGTTGCCGCATCGGCGGCCCCGGCGCGAGGTCCGACTGCGGGAGAACCCTCCGAGAGCTTCGCGGCCGATCGCAACCGACCGACACCCGAGGCGCTGGAGCCGCTCGTGCAGGGCATCAGGACGGGAGACCCGCGACGACTGCCTACGATCGCCAATCCCGCCGCGCGGACGCCTCAGGGACGCTCGTTGCCACAGCCGGAGGGACAGGGAATGATCAACGACGACCGGCGTCAAAGTGACGCCGACGGGTTCCCGCTTCCTTACATGCTGGGCGGTCCCCGGCCGAAGGTGCCATCGCCCGCCGGGACCAGGAACCCCGAGCGCACTTCAACCACGCCCGAGAAGCCCGCCCCCGGCAGCAGGGACGTATCGCTATCGCGCGAAACCGGCCGCCAAGGCCGACAATGGTGGACGGGTTCCCACCGGTCAGGGCGCGGCGAGGACGCCTTCCGACGCGGCCTCGGGTACGCCCCCGACGAGCAAGAAACCGGTGAAGCTCGACCCCGCGATCCTCCAGCGGCTCCTCCAGAAGAACGCCAATCGACCGACCGGAGATTGAGGGTCGCGCGACGAAGTCGGCGCAGCCTCGCTGTTCGGCGTCGAGCCGGCCATCGCCGGACCGGCTCGATTGTCGATCGTCGGGCGGGCGCTTACTCTGAATGGGTCGGGTACACGGCTCCGGCCGACATGCGCCCTCCGTTCGACCTCGCCGATTCGCGGGACGAGAATATGAGCACGCGTCATCTCCTTGCGCTATTCGATTCGGTCTACATCCTCACGCTGGCCGCGCTGGCCGGCGGAATCGTCTTCTTCACCTTCATCGTCGCGCCGGTCATCTTCCGGGTGTTGGGCGCGGAGAGCGGCGGCGCGTTTCGTCCGCGCCCTGTTCCCCAGGTATTATCTGTGGAATGCGATCCTCGGATCGATCGCGCTGCCGGCATTCGTCGCCGGGCCGCTCTGTTTCCCGGAGTACAGGGGAGTCCCGGTCGGCGTCCAGGCGATGATCCTCCTTGGTTGCATCCTCGGCATGCTGTACGGGGGAAACTCCCTGGTGCCCCAGATCAATCGGGCCCGGGACTCGGGTCCGGCATCGCACGATCGCTTCGTGCAATTGCATCGTCGATCGGTGCTGTTGAATGCGGCGGTCATGATCGCCGGCATCGGTCTTCTGGTAGCCTTCGTATGGCGACCGGCACCACGCACGGAGGGCATCCTCGAGCCGACGCCGATGGAAAGGGTACGACTCGAGGAGGAGCGGCTTCGAGGCGAGGCGGGCCGCGCAGGCGGCGACGCAGCACGGCGGCCGGCCGAGCTGGCGGGATCGCCAAGCACTGGCGGACCATGAGTTCCATCGCGTAGACTTGGTAAGGTGCGGTGGAGAGGAAGAGGGATCGCCTGACCGGAAGCGAGGAACGCCACCGCGCTGCGCCTCCAGGGATCCAGCCGACGATGACGGCCGAGCCGCAGAGCATGGATACCGGAGCCGAGCCGGAACCGCCCAGGCGGAATCGATCCGACCGGCTCCTGGAGACCCTGGCGCCGTTCTCCCGCGTCGTCGTGGTCTCGCACGTCAATCCCGATCCCGACTCGCTGGCCAGCATGATGGGCATCAAGGCGCTCCTCGAACCGTCGAGGCCCGGCCGGCCGGTGATCCTCACGTTCGACGGGATGATCGCCCGATCGGAGAACCGGGCGATGGTGGAGCTCATCCCGATCCCGCTGGTGCCCGTGGAGACGGTGAACACCGACGCCGATACCGCGGTGGTGATGGTCGACACCCAGCCGCATACGGGCCGGCGCTACAGCGAGGCGGCGATCCCGCAGGCGGTGCTGGACCATCACGAGACCGGGGGCAACTTGAATGGGGTCCTCTTCAGCGATATCCGCACTCACATCGGTGCGACCAGCACGATGATCACCGGTTACCTGCTGGAGCAGCGCGTGATGGTCCCGCCACCGCTGGCCACGGCCCTGCTGTACGGCATCGAGTCGGAGACCATGGGTTATCCGCGCGAGGCCAGCAGCCTCGACGATGGCGCCCTGATCTGGCTCTTTCCCCGCGCGGACAAGGATCTCCTGGCCCGCATCCGCAACCCGAAACTCCCCCAGAGCCACTTCGCGACCTTTCAGAGCGCCCTGGCCAACGCCTTCCTGTACGACAAACTCGTCTTCAGTTGGTGTGGGACCGTGACGCAGCCGGATATCGTGGCCGAGATTGCCGATTTCTTCATCCGGTTCGACCAGGTGGACTGGGCGTTGTCGGCGGGCGTCTTCGACCGCCAGTTGAAGCTGTCGCTCCGGGCGAGCCAGCTCGGCGCCGGCGCCGGCGAGATCCTCCAGGCGGTGGTGAACGGGATGGGAAACGCAGGCGGTCACGATAAGCGGGCCGGGGGGGCCATCGCTCTCACGCAGATCGATGATTCCTCGATCGAGTCCGCGCTGCGCAGCATCCGTCACCGGCTCCTGCACGAGCTCGGTATCGACGAGCAGCAGGGCCGGCGACTGCTCTGTGACTGCCCGGTCATACCGGCTCCTTGAGCGGGCTTCTCGCATTCGATTCAGCCTGAGGCTGCGCGCTCATGACCGTCGGATGGACACCACGAAGCCGCCCCGCGCCACTTGCCCCGGGTGGCGTTCGAAATGTAGAGTATCTCAGTCAGCCGCGCTCGGTGCAAAGCGGCGAAATGGACCAAGACCAATGATTGTCTAGAAGTCGACCCACGATGAGGCCAACCCCCGCACTCCCGGCACTCGAAGTCTACATGCTGGGGCTGGTCGACTTCGCCGAGCTCCAGCACCTCCAGCGCCGGATCGTCTACGAGCTGGGGGAGCAGGGAGGCGTGGCCCTCATCCTGTGCGAGCACGCCCCGACGATCAGCATCGGCCGCTCCGGCAGCCGAGCCCACATCGTGCCGGACGACGAGACGCTCGCGGGCATGGGAATTCGGACTTTCTACGTCAACCGGGGCGGAGGCTGTGTCCTCCATCTGCCGGGCCAGCTCGCGGCGTACGTGATGGTGCCGCTCGAGGCCTTTGAACTCACGGTCCAGGCGTACGTCGATCGGCTTCACGAGACGATCCTTGGCGTTCTGGAGGAGTTCGACTTGACCGGCGTCACGCGGTCGGATCTTCCCGGAATCTTCTCGGGGCCGGCTCGCATCGCAACGATCGGGGTCGCCGTCAATCGATGGATCGCCTACCAGGGCCTCACGCTCAACGTCGGCCCCTACCTCGAGCTGTTCGACCTCCTGGACGAGCCGGGGATCGCGCAGGCGCCCTTCGTCAGACCTCCATGGAATCCCGCCGCCAGCGTGCGACGCCCATGCCGAAGGTCCGCGAGTCGCTCATCCGGAAGTTCCAGGAGGCGTTCGGATTGCAGCGCCACCACCTCTACACGCAACACCCTCAGATCCGTCGCAAGGTTCTTACACATGTTTACGCTCCCAGTCCTGGATGAGGCTTCGGCTGCGTCCCAGCGAGGCGGACGAGCCGGCGGATCAGGGGAGGGTCAAGCCGCGGTTCGGAGGCTGCCGGACTGGCTGAAACGACCCATCCCCTCCAGCGGCGGGATCTCGTTCACGCGGAGGCTGGTCGAGGAGCTGGGGCTGGAGACGGTCTGCGAGAGCGCGCGCTGCCCGAACCGGTCGGAGTGCTGGACGCGGCGCACCGCCACTTTCATGATCCTGGGCGACGTCTGCACCCGGCCGTGCGGGTTCTGCGCGGTCAAGCGCGGTCGGCCGGAGGCCATCTCGCCCGATGAGCCCGAACGACTGGCCGAAGCCTGCGAGCGCCTCGAACTGCGGCACGTCGTGATCACCTCAGTGACGCGCGACGACCTGTCGGATGGCGGGGCGAGCCACTTCGCCCGTTGCATCGAGGCGGTGCGGAGGCGGACGGGTGCGACCATCGAGGTGCTGATCCCCGATTTCGACGGGCGGGAGGAGCTCGTCGATCGCGTCCTCGATGCCCGGCCGGAGGTCTTCAATCACAATGTCGAGACGGTCGCCCGCCTCCAGCACGACGTCCGCCGAAAGAGTCGATATGACGTGAGCCTGGCGGTCCTCGCCTGGGCCAAGCGGACGCGCCCCGAGACCGACACCAAGAGCGGACTCATGCTCGGCCTCGGGGAGACAATCGAGGAAGTCGTCGAGACCATGGCCGATCTGCGATCGATCGGGTGCGATTACCTGACGCTGGGGCAGTACTTGCAGCCGTCCCCCGCACATCTCGCCGTCGTCAGGTACGTGCCTCCCGCCGAATTCGACGAGTTGAGCCGGATCGCTCGCACGCTCGGATTCCGACAGGTCGCGAGCGGCCCGTTCGTCCGATCGAGCTATCACGCCGACGAGATGGCCGGCCATGTCGGAGCGATCGAGGCGGATTGAGCGGGAGACGTCCCGAGCGACGGCGAGCGACGCGTCGATCAGTGGCCGACCATGCGATCTCGCGCCGTGACCTCCCACCTAGCCACGAGCTCTCCGTCGTCAATCACGTCGACGCGCCGATGAAGGGCGACGGTGGGACAGATGTGCGTCGGTATGGCCAGCAGCGGCGTCCCGATGGCGAACTTCGCGGCGTCGGCCGTCTCGATGACCAGGTGCTCCTCGCTGTGCATCACGGGCCTGGCGTCCTCGATGTCGAGCAACCGGGCGCGCGGGCCGGACGGGTCGGCGGCGACCGCCTTGTGGCCCAGGTCGAGGCACAGGCGGCCGGGCCGGGGCCGGCTGATCACGCGCGTGAGCAGCAGGGCGGCCGGGATGAACGGCATGTCCGGATAGCGGGTGCTGTACCCGTGGTCGTGGAGGACGATCGTGCCGGGCGAGCACTCGACGCCGGGGATGTCGAGCTCGGCATGGATCGGGAACGTCGGCGTTCCTCCGAGGACCAGGCGAGGCACGTCGAAGCCTCGCTTCACGAGACGTTCCCGAAGTGCCAGCGCGCGCTCCATCCCCGCTTGCGTGTTCTTCCTTCGTTCTGAAACGTCGGAGTCGTGGATCTGGCCGTCGTAGGCGTGCAGGCCGTCGGCGACGAGATGGGGCAGGCGGTCCACCAGCGCGTAAAGTTCGGCAGCCGACTCTCCGGGTTCGATTCCGGTCCGTCCCATGCCGATCTCCAGGTCGAGCAGGACGGGGACCGGCCGGTCCAGGCCCGCCAGGGATGCCGACAGCGCCCGAGCCGATTCCGGGTCGTCCACCGTCGCGCGGAACGTCGTGCTGCGATAGCCGCGGATCAGGTTGGCGAATCGCTTGAGATTCGGGCCGGTGAGCGGATAAGCCACGAGGACGTCGGTGCCCCCGGCCGCGGCCACCATCTCGGCCTCCGCGAGCGTCGCACACTTGTGCTTTCGGATGCCCATCGACTCCGCCATCCGCACGATCTCGGCCATCTTGTGCGTCTTCACGTGCGGGCGCAGCCGTTCCGCCCCCCGCGCCATCGCGATCATCGTCTCCATGTTCTGGCGGACCAGACCGCGAAAAACCAGGAGACCAGGGCTGAGTAACTCCGTTGCGTCACCAAGGGTATACATGGAACCCGTCATGGGATGCGATCTCCTCGATTGATCTTCAAACTCTCGCGTTTCCACGATCATTGTATGGTCCGGCGGCTTGCGAGTCGAATCGAACCTGGCTCCGCCGGATAGGCGGTCGTCCTGTAAGAATGTACGAGATTCCACGGAGCGGACGATAATGCCGCAGGGTTGAAGGAATCATGAAGATATAGAAGGCATCTCGTCAGGGCTGGCGCGGGAGCAGCTTGATGATGGCGGCCGTCATCGCCCGGATTCCGGTCGAGATGCTCGGCCGAGGGTCCGGATGATACTTCGATGAGTGCAGGGCAGGCAGGTCCTCGTTCTTCGCGCGCGCCGCGTCCAGCCGCGCGGCGTCGATGGTCCCCAGCCAGAACATGCAGATCGGTACGCCGGTCTCGCCGAACAGGCCAAAATCCTCCGCCCCCATGACGGGCGAGGCCTTCTTGACCCGCTCGGAACCGAGGGCCTCGACGAAAGCCGGCACGATCCGTTCGACGAGAGAAGGAGTGTTGATCGTCGGAGGGGTCCATTCCTCCACTTCCACGGTCGGATCGGGTGCCTGGTGGGCCCTGGACAGGCCCTCGACGCGACGACGGATCCCGGCGAGGAGTTGCTGGCGGACCGGCTCCGAGAACGTCCGGAGCGTGAGCTGGAGCTTCACTTCATTGGGGATGATATTATGCTTGGTCCCCCCGTGGATCGAGCCGACCGTGACCACCGCCGGCTGCGTAGGCTCGATCTCCCGGCTGACGATCGTCTGGAGGTCGACGACCACGAGGGCCGCCAGCGCGATCGGGTCGACCGTGCGGTGTGGCCACGCCCCGTGACCGCCCTTGCCGCGTATGGTGACCGTGACCGACGTCGAGCTGGCGAGCAGCGGTCCCGGACAGTACTGGACGGTGCCCGTCGGTTGATCGGCCGTGCAATGCAACGCCAGGGCGAAATCGGGCTTGGGGAAGCGGCTGTAAAGGCCGTCGTCCAGCATGAAACGAGCTCCTCCCACCGCCTCCTCGGCCGGCTGCGCGACGAAAACCACCGTGCCCGACCAGCGCTCCCGGTGATCGGCCAGCCATCGCGCAGTGCCGACGAAACAAGTCATGTGCATGTCATGTCCGCACGCATGCATGACCGGGACGGTGCGACCGGCCTTGTCGGTCGCGGTCTGGCGGCTGGCGTAGGGGAGACCGGTTTCCTCGGGGACGGGGAGCGCATCCATGTCGGTGCGGACGAGGACGACCGGGCCCGGTCCGTTCTTCAGCACGCCGACCACTCCGAGCTTGCCGACTCCGGGCGTGACCTGGGCGCCGGCTTTCCCCAGCTCGTCGGCCATGCGTTTGGCGGTCTCGTGCTCCTGGTACGAGAGCTCGGGATGTGTGTGGAGATGCTTGTAGAGAGCATCGAGCTCATCGAAATGGGCGCCGATCCAGGAGTCCGGAGCCTGTCCGCTTGCAGCGGCCCGGCCCGCTCGCGGTGGATCGCCGGCTGCGGGCCTGCAGAAAACGGCCATGGCGACAACGAGGAGTCCGACATGTCGGCGTCGTGCGGGTACGGCTTGGGGCATACTTCGGCCTCGATGGCTTGGGGAGTTGAGCGGATGGCACGCGACGCTTATTCGAATCCCATCTGTTTCTGCCAGGCCATCGCCTTGGCGTGTTCGGCCTCGGGGATCCGGCCGCATCGCTGATAGATCACCGACAAGGCGGTATAGCTGAATGTGTCGTCCGGCTCAAGCTCGACGACGCGACGGGCGTGTTCGATGGCCTTGTCGGCCTCAGCGATGTCGGCGTAGAGCTTGGCGAGCATTCCATGGCCGATCGCGAACGCCGGGTCGAGGTTGACGGCCTCCTCGAGCTGGGTGATGGCGCCGGGCTTGTCGCCTTGGTCGCGGAGCTCGATGGCTCGATCGTAGAGTTCGTTGGGGGTGGGCATCGCGATCGATCCTCTCGGAGTGTGGGGCGTTGTCGGCTCAGGAACATTCTAGAGCCTCGTCGTGGACCCTGCCAGGGCCGACGACTTCCCGGGGCTGGCTTCGATGGCCATCCTCGCTTATCTTAAACTGATTGCGTGAGTCGGCCCCTCGTCTCCTGGGAGGACACCGATGCGTCTGGCGTACACTGATAAAGGACCGGGACCAGCCGTCGTTCTGCTGCACGGGTTTCCCCTCGGTCGCGGGATGTGGAAGGAGCAGATTGCCGGCGTCGGATCGATCTACAAGGTCATCGCGCCCGACTTGCGCGGCCACGGCGACTCGCCCGCCCCGGAGGGCGACTACACGATCGACGAGATGGCGGATGATGTCATCGAGCTTCTGGACGACCTGGGCTTCGATACTCCGGTCGTCGTCGGGGGCCTCTCGATGGGCGGTTACGTCGCCCTTTCGCTGATCGCTCGGTATCCGGAGCGAGTCCGGGCCCTGATGCTCATGGACACGCGAGCCGCGGCCGATTCACCCGAGGCGGCCGCGAAACGAGAGGAGCTGGCAAGGGCCGTGCTGGCGGCGGGCCATGCCGGGCCGGTGGTGGAGGCGATGACGCCCCGACTTTTCGCGCGGATCACCCTGGAGGAGCGGCCCGAGCGAGTTGAGCCGCTCCGGGAGCTCATGCAGCGCAATTCCGCCCGCGGGATCGTGGGCGCGCTGCGGGCGATGGCCAGCCGCCCCGATCGCCGGGGCGATCTGGCCGCGATCCGGGTGCCGACCCTCGTGATGGTGGGTGAAGAGGACGTCGTGACGCCCCCCGCCGAGGTCCAATCCCTGGCCGAGGCGATCTCCGGTTCGCGCCTGGAGGTCATCCCCGAGGCGGGTCACCTCGCACCCTATGAGAACCCGGCGATCGCCAACGGTGTGATCCTCCGTTTCCTGGATGGGCTACCTTCTGAAGGTTGAAAGCTGAGGGCTGAGGGCTGAACAGGAGGAGAGGGACGGCATTCATTCGGCCTTCAGCCTTCGAGGAGAAGGTTGACGCATGACCGCGCCATCGGGCGAATCACTGATCACCACGAACCGCCAGCTCAACGATCTGGTCGATCACATCCGTGCGGCCGGTCGTTTCGGCTTTGACACGGAGTTCGTCTCCGAGGACACCTTCGAACCGGTGCTGTGTCTCGTGCAGGTCGCGACCCGGGACCGGCTGGCGCTGATCGATCCGCTGGCGGTTAGGGACCTGGATCCCTTCTGGGACGTCGTCTGCGACCCCGCCATCGAGGTGGCGATGCACGCGGCCGGCGAAGACCTGAGGATCTGCCTGATCAAGACGGGGAGGCTGCCGCGTCGGGTTTTCGACGTCCAGATGGCGGCCGGCCTCGTCGGCTACAGCTACCCGCTGTCGCTGGTGAATCTGGTAGGACAGGTGCTCGGAGTGCGTCTCGGAGGCGGCGAGACCCGTACCGATTGGCGACGTCGCCCGCTTTCATCCGCCCAGGTCGATTACGCGCTGGATGATGTGCGTTACCTGCTGGACATGGCGGATTTCTTCGCCGCCTC
This sequence comes from uncultured Planctomycetota bacterium, assembly GCA_963815795.1. GTDB lineage: Bacteria > Planctomycetota > Planctomycetia > Isosphaerales > Isosphaeraceae > JAKAUH01. The sequence continues at coordinate 3,305,306 of CAWFIC010000019.1, forward strand.
GTTGAAGGAGCTCGGCCGAGCCGCGTGGGCGGAAGAAGAGTTCGAGGAGTTCGTCGCCTCGGTGGCGCGGCGGGCCGACGAGGAGCGATGGCGCCGGCTGCCCGGGCTCAATCAGCTCGGACGCCGGGGCATGGAGATGGCTCGCCAGCTTTCCCTCTGGCGGGAGGACGAGGCGCGCCGGCAGAATCGGCCGCTTCGGCAGGTGATGCGCGACGACCTTCTCGTCGCGATCGCCAAGCGGCAACCGACGAACCGGCGAGGCCTGGAGGCGCTGCGCGACTTCAACCGCCCGGCCCTGCTCGGCCGGAGCGACGACATCCTGAGGATCCTTCAGAAGGCCCGCGAGACGCCGGAGGAAACGCTGCCCGAAGCGGCCGAGCGCGTCGAGGAACCGCCCGGTGTGTCGACCGTCGCCAATCTGCTGTCGGCGGCGCTGGCCCAGAGCTGCGCCCAGAACCGGATCGCCGGCTCGCTCGTCGCGAACGTGGCCGATATCAAGGAGATGATTCGCTGGCATCTGGATGGACGTCAGGAAGATCGCCGACCCACGTTGCTTCAAGGGTGGCGGGGGGGCCTTTGCGGGGAGATGTTGCTCGACGTGCTGGCCGGGCGGGTCGCCCTCCGCGTCGCGGACCCCGGAAGCGAATTCCCCGTGGCGCTCGAGCGCGTCGCCGGAACGGGTTAGCTCGGGGAGCAATGGTCCGACCTCGTGCGTTGTGGGAGATCCTCCGTGAAGCGTATCGTCAGTTGTTTCACAAACAGCTACGGCCCGGCGGGCGTGTGGGCGGCCGTGGAGCAGATCCGGCAGGCCGGGATCCATCACCTGGAGCTCGCCTTGCGGGGCCACAACTTCGGGGGACTCGTCATCCCGGAGTCGGCGGTGATCACCGAGAAAGCCGACGACGCCACGGTGGAGGACTTCCGTGCACACCTGGTCGAGCATGGAGTCGAGATCAGTGGATGCAATGTCGGGGGCGCCGATATCCGCACTCGAGACGGGCTCGAGCTGACCGAGCGCCGCATCCGATTCGCGGCTCGCTGGTTCGGGGTCTCGATCTGCGTCACGGGAGCCGGTCAGCCTGCGGATGCGGCGGAACGGTCCCTGGTCGTGCAGAACCTCCGTCATCTCGGCGATACCTCGGCCGCGGTGGGCATCACTCTGGCCTTGGAGACCCACAAGGGACCGACGCAAAACGCGGAGGCAATGCTCGCGCTCATGGACGAAGTCGATCATCCGAACGTCCGCCTCAACTTCGATACCGGCAATATCGCCTACTACAATCGCGGTGCCGACCCTTGCGCGGACCTCGAGCGAGTGAAGGACCTGGTGCGTAACGTGCATGTCAAGGATAACCGGGGCGGCTTCGAGGATTGGTATTTCCCGGCGCTCGGCGATGGCGGCGCCGTGGACTTTGCCCGCGTCCGCGAGATCCTCGACGGGGTGGGTTTCGCGGGCCCTTACACGATCGAGATTGAAGGCATCGGCGGCGAGGCCGAGCCTGGGCTCGAAGCGAGGCAGGGACGCGTTTCCCGGAGCGTCGAGCACCTGCGTGCCTGCGGCTTCTTCGATTGAGCCAAGCGCTGGGAAGGCCGGAACAAGCATCCGACGCCCGCTGCGAACGAGGCGGCGGCTCGACGGGAGCGGATGGGAATCGAACCCACCAGGGACCTGTCTCCAGGCCCCTCACTGGTTTTGAAGACCAGGGGCGGCACCAGCCGGCCAAACGCTCCCCCAACCAAGCCTGATTCACGTCATTTCTCTACCTGCTCCCGCGTCCTTCGGGACCCGGGACTGGGCGTATCACGATTCGGCATGTCGCCGATCATCGTGGCTTCACTGGAGGTCCGAAATCGCAAGTCGGACGGTGTCGATGCCGGCCCCGCGCACGAGTCGGACGGCGCGTTGGACCCGTTCGAAAGGCGTCGACCCCGGTACGCGCAACAATACGTCAACGGAGGCCCTTGCCCTGGCCCCCGCCTTGAGGGCGCCCGCGAGTTCGTCCGCCGATTTCGGATCACCATCGAGCGTGTAGCGGTCGGCCTCGAACGTGATCACGCGAGTGGTTGCCTTCAGTGCGCTCGGAGACCGAGGCGGACCGATCGCGTCGATCGATTCAGGCGTTATTGGTGCCCCCTCCCGCACCGCGATGAAGCTATAGGGATGCTCCAGTATGTGGACCGTCCCGGCGAAGACGTTCTTCTCCTCGGTCCAGAGCAGTCCGTCGAAAGCCTGACTGGTCCTCGGAAACTTGATCTCGAACTCGATCCGGCGCGAGAGATCCGCGGGGACCTTGCCAGTTACGGGGTAGACGCTGCCATTGCGATCCGATCGGAAGCGGCCCGTTACCGCTCCGCCCGCCGCCACGGAGATCTCCAACGTCCCGGACATCTGGCCGTTCGACACCAGGCTATATCGGCCGTCGAAGTCCGACGGCAGCACGGCCGGTCCGGCGGAGGGACGACCCGGCTCGGCACCGAGAACCGGCAGGGGCCTGTCGATCGCATATAGCCGATTCTGACCGAGCGCGATCAGCCCCGCGCCGTCAACGCCGCCGGACGAGTATGCGATATCACCACCGAAACCGGCGGGCACGACCTGGCCGGTATCGAGGTCGAATTCGAAGCCATCGAAGAGCACGATGTCACGACCCCGCGCCTTGCGGGAAACTCGATCGCCCGCGTCGATCGTCTCGAAGCGATCCAGGCTGATGACGGGCACCAGCACGGGTTTGTCCCCGGCCCGGCCCTTGCTCCGTAAGCCCTGAGAGATCAGCAGCTTGGCCAGATTCCCCTGGTCGGTGGTCGCCACGATGAATGCCGACCGCTCGCTTCGCACGACCTCGGGCAGAGATTCGATGCTCCGCATGCTGAGGTGCCTGACGCCCCCGCCCTGGCCCTTCCGAGCGACATCGAAGAGAGGCGGGCCAACGATCCGGCTGAAATCGTCGCCGCGAACTGGCGCCACCGCCCAACCGAAACAGCCGCAGAGCACGCCCCAGGCGAGCGACACCAACAACAACCGAGAGGACGCGGATCTGGAACCTCGAGGCACCGGGTTTCTCTCCCTTTTCCAGGCGTGATTTCCGTTCGCATGGGTGCACGACGCGCCTGCCGTCGTTCCGAGCCTTTTTCATCCTCTCCCGCCTCTGCTGAAGTTTCAACACGCCGGATGCCGATTTCTCCCGATACGGCGCGGGATTCTCCTCGAAGAACTGACATCGACCGGCGAATAGATGCATAGGAACACCTGCCCATCCGGCGGCGTGAGGGGGCACACCATGGGTCTGGACGTGGCATTGGGCGTCGTCATTCTGGTCGCCGCCCTCCGAGGCTGGCTCCAGGGCTTCTTCTACCAGGTCATCCGAATCGGCGGTCTGATTGCGTGCGTGTATCTTGCCGTGCCGGTTCGCGATCAGGTCAAGCCCTACATCCTCCCCTATTTACCGACGCTCCAGCCGGAGCTGATGGATCCCTTGCTTTGGTGGGTGTCGGCGTGCGTCAGTTATGTCGTGATGGTCGGGGGTTTGACGTTGGCGTTGAAGATGGCGAAGCGTCCGGAGATTCCCGGTATGCCGCCGCAAAGGAGCCGCAACGATCAGTTCGGCGGCTTCCTGTTGGGTCTGGCGAAGGGGGCGTTCATCGCGGCGTTCCTCGTAGCCGCGTTGCAAAAATACGCCATGGACCAGATCGAGACGATCCCGTGGGCGGAGCAGCAGGCCAAGTCGTCGTTGGCGATGCTGTGGAACAGTCAGTATCACCCCGCGTCGAGGATCTGGCACTCGGTCCCGGTGCGCCGCTTCGTCAAGCATGTCCGGCGGATGGGTTGGTCCGCGGAATCGCCGCGGTCGGACGTCGGGGATCAAGCGAAGGATCGTCCCGTCGTCAAGACCGCGAGGAAAGGCGCCGAGGAGGGGCCAGGTCCGGCGGGCTCGCGAACGGAAGCCCAGAGCGCTCCGCCGGCCCCGCCCGCGCAGAAATCGGCCAATGGCGAGTTCAAGGATCCCGAGGTCGAGCAAGCCGTGAAAGAAATCAAAGCGACGATCGATGCGGCTTCCAGGCCCAAATGAGGTTGACGGTCGTTTGGACGACCGGCAAACTGAGCGCCCGGATTCGGCCGTATCCGTAAGACGCGGATTGCCCGCCTAGCCCGAATCCACGGGAGGGAGCCCGTGGCGATGAGCCTGAGCCATGAGACCTCGCGCGCATCCGGACGACCGCCCTCAGCGTGGTTCCCCTTCCTCCTGGTTCTTGGCATCTATCTGACGCTTCGCGGTTATCATAGCTTCGACGGCGACCAGACCTATCGACTGCCCCTGTTGCTACACCGGCAGGACCCGAACCTCTACGCGCAGGACCCTTTCGTCCGATCGCTCGACGAGTTCAATCCCCATCGAGGTTCGCTCGCCCTGCTGGATGCGATTTCCCGGCCCCTCGGCCTGCCTGCCGGCCTGTTCTTCGTTTTCGTGCTCACTTTCTTGAGCACTTGCCGGGCCGTGCTGCGACTGGCGGGGGCCATCTGGCCCGAGTTCGGCCCAGCGGTGGGCTGGGTGGCCGTCTGCCTCTTTCTCGCGGCCAAAGCGGGCAATATCGGCACGAACCACCTGTTCGAGGCCATGGTCCTGGACCGCCTGGTCGCGCTGGCCCTCGGTTGGTGCGCGATCGCCGACGCGGTGACCATGCCGGAGCGCGCGTGGTGGCGTTCCTCGATCGCGGTGGCGGTCGCGACCATGGTCCATCCCTCGGTCGGGCTCCAGTTGGCGATGGCCCTCGGATCGACCTGGTTGGCCTGGGCCGTGCTCGGCAGGACGACTCACATCCGGATCTCGACCGCACTTCTGGGGCTGGCATCGATCGTCCTGGCCGTGACGCCGGGGGTATGCGTGAACCTCCCACAGGCCAAGTCCCTCCTCGGCGACCTGCCCGCTCCGCTCTTCTGGGTGTTGAGCGTCGAATTGCAGAACCCCCAGCACATGCTGCCGCACCTCTGGCGCATGCCGCAGTGGCTGGCCTGGTTCAGCTATCTCGCGCTGGCAGTTCTTCAACTCGCCGAGTCGGGCCGAAGACCCTTGAAACCCGCAGGTACCGAAGCAACTGACGAGTATTCCATCCCGACTTCGACGGCCTGCCGATGGCGATTGGCGATCCTGCTGACCACGATCTTAATCGGGCTCGGAGCGGCATGGTACGCGATCGAAGTCGGGCGCATCGTTCAGGTCACGGTCTTCCAGCCATTCCGGATGAGTACCGTCGTCCGGGGGATCGCGTTGGTCGTCGTATCGGGCCGGATCGTCAGGCTATGGAAGGTGGGGGGCATCCTCGATCGCACGCGGGCCGTCGTCCTGGCGACGGGATTCCTCGGCGACTGGCTTCTCGTCGTGGCGGCGTCCGGTGAACTGGCCGTCTCGACGATCGAGGCGATCCGACGCAGTTCCGGCGATCGATGGATCCCGCGCATCGCTCCAAGCGTGGCGTTCGGAGCCGTGATTGCATACGGCCTGAACTTTCTCGGACATCACGACACGGATTCCGGCCATGTCCCGCTCCTGATCGCCCTTGGACTCGGAGTATTCGCAGGGACAGGGATTTGGGAACGCGGAATCGCGTACACGCTCCGGTCCGGAAGAGAACGTAAGACCTCTCGACGATTCGCTGTCGCGCTCGGGGCCGCCTGGCTCATTCCCAGCCTGGCGCTGCTGGCGGCTCTGGTCCCGCGGGAGCATCCCGCGTCCCGGCTGGCGCCCGTGCGGGGACTGGTCGATCACTGTCGGTTTTATCCGACTCCGCTTGACGACATCGAGCGCCTGGCCGAGTGGTGCCGCGAACACACATCGCCATCGGCGCGGTTCATCGGACCGCCCGGCCCCAAGACGTTCCGGCTCTGGTCGCGGCGGAGCCTTGCGTTCAATCGCTCCAGCAGCCCGTATCACGGCGCCGGACTGGCCGATTGGTTCGCACGGTTCCAGGATCACGTTGATTACCACGGCACGCCGGAGGAATTCGTCGAGGCCTACGTGGGCCACCGCCACGAGTTCGAAGCGCGGTACGGGTCGCTGAGCGGTTCGCAGCGGGCCGCGCTCGCCATACGTCAAGGGGCCGGCTATGTCATCGCCGAGGCGCCGAAGGAATCCGCCGCCCACCATGGGAGAGCGACGGCCTCGCCGCTCGAACTGCTCCGCGTCGAGGGTCGTTACGCCGTCTACCGAGTCAATGCGGACGCGCTTGTCCATCGCCAGCCATAGCGCAGGCGATGGGTGAACGATCCGGGTCGGATCGCAGCGAGGACCTGGACCCCAGTCGCCCGCCGGCCGGCTTCAGCGATTGCCAGCGAGGCCTCCGGCCCTGCCACCAGCTCGAGTCGCCCGAGAGCCGGCGATCCGACGTCCCAGGCAATCCGATGGGGATCGGCGGTCATCAGCGCGCCCGAAGTGACCGCCACGAGGTAGGTGGCCGCCAGGCTCTCCACGGCCGAGCGGCAGCGATCGGCCACATCGAAATCGAGCGCGACGCGGCCGGGCGCGAGGGGGTCCATCGAGAGGGTCACCGCCGCGGAGAAATGGTGGTTTGAAGAGAGGCCCGTCAGCAGGAGGCAAAGGCTCGAACCGGTCACCGGCCCATGGAGCTGCACCTCCTGATACACCGGATTCGCGATGCGCAGTGGGATCTTCACCGACCGGGCCGGTGATCGTCGAGGTCGCCAATTCGATCGCCGGAGCGGATCCGAAGATCCTCTCCGTCCAGCGATCGCCCGCTTTCCGGAATAATACGCCGAACCCCTGACCTCGGAGGCTGGCCCGATCGTCATCGAGCTCGGCGCAGAATTCCGATTCCCAATCGCCGGACATCTCTGGAACTCAGCCCTTAGCGGCACCCGCTCCGGCCAGCTTCATCCGTAGATAAGACTCGATGAAGCCATCGATCCCGCCGTCGAGGACCGCGCGGGGATTGCCCACTTCATGGGCCGTCCGGGCGTCCTTGACAAGCTGATACGGCTGGAGCACGTACGAGCGGATCTGGTTGCCGAAGCTGACGTCGCCCTTCTCGTCGTACTTCTTGGCATACTCGGCCTCACGCTTTTCTTCCTCCATGCGGATGAGCTTGGCCTTGAGCAGCGCGAGGGCGTTGGCATCGTTCTTGTGCTGAGAGCGCTCGCTCCGGGACTCGGCGGCCACGCCGGTCGGCAAGTGCGTGTAGCGCACGCCGGACTCGGTCTTGTTCTGATGTTGCCCGCCCGGCCCGCCGGATCGGAACACGTCGCGCTTCAGGTCATCGTCGCGAAGGACGATGTCGATGGTCTCGTCAACCTCCGGCAGGACGTCAACCGAGGCAAACGACGTGTGCCGGCGCACCGCGGCGTCGTATGGGCTGATCCGGACGAGGCGATGGACGCCCGATTCGCCGCGGAGATAGCCGTAGGCGTAGTCGCCCTTGATGTGCAGGCTCGCTTCCTGGATACCCGCCGCGCCCCCATCCTCGCGGTCCGTGATCTCGGTCTTGAATCCCTTGGATTCGGCCCACATCAGGTACATCCGCATCAACATCTCGGCCCAATCGCACGCCTCGGTGCCGCCTGCCCCCGCGTGAATCCGCACGAACGCGTGGCAGTGGTCGTTGGGGCTGCCCAGCATCGAGCGGAACTCGAACGCGGTGAAATCCGCCTGAGCCTGCTTGCTGGCGGCGCGGATCTCCTCATTGAATTCGTCGGTCTCGGCCTCCTCGGCCAGGTCGATCGTGGCCTGGAGGTTCTCGGCCTGGCGCACCAGGTCCTCGAACGGCTTGAGGAGCGAATTGAGGCCCTTCAGCTCCGCGATGGTCGCCTTGGCTTTCTCCTGGTCATTCCAGAACGTCGGGCCGTTCATCTCCTGCTCGAGTGCGTCCCGACGCGACTGCTTGTCGCCCAAGTCAAAGAGAGTCTCGGAGTTGGAGGATCTGGTCGATGACAGCCTTGGCCGATCGCTTCAGTTCGGGATCCAAAGGAATCTCCTGACTCGGGAAATCTCCGGCGACGGCCGCACGATGTTGCGAGCCGCCATGTGAGGATGACGCGCCCGGACGCAATGGGGCTCGTCCACTCCCCTATATTATAGAGCCGATGCAACGTTCGAGGACCAGACGAACTTCCGCACGCCCCGACGGGACCCCCGGAAATCGCCATGGAATTTCACTTGAGGTCCGACTCCCACGACACGGTCGGACGGCTGGCGCCCTCGCCGACCGGAGGCTTACACCTCGGCCACGCGCGTACTTTTCTGATTGCATGGCTGGCCGCCCGCAGTCGAGGGGGTCGGGTCATTTTGCGGATCGAAGACCTGGACGCCACGAGGGTCCGCGCGGAGGCTCGGCACGGAATCCTTGTCAACCTCCGCTGGCTCGGGCTCGACTGGGACGAGGGACCTGATCTCGGCGGTCCGCATGCACCTTACGTGCAATCGGAGCGGACAGAACTCTATCGTTCGGCGCTGGGTCGTCTCATTTCCGCCGAACGGGTCTATCCGTGTACCTGCACGCGCGCCGACATCCAACGCGCAGCCAGCGCTCCGCACCCGGAAGAGGAAGGGCCGAGCTATCCGGGGACCTGCGCGCATCGTTTCGCCGCCGAGGCCGATGCGCTCGCCGATCAGCCGTTCGCGTGGCGGTTCCGCGTGCCGCCGGGACCGATCGCCTGGCAGGACGTTTTCCAGGGGCGTCTCGAGGTCGATGCTTCGCGGGCGGGCGGGGACTTCATCGTCACCCGCCACATGATCGGGCCGTCCTACCAGCTCGCTGTGGTCGTGGACGACGCCGCCATGGGCGTCAACCAGGTCATTCGCGGGGCGGACCTGGTGACCAGCACCCCTCGGCAGATCCTCCTGTATGAGGCGCTCGGTTGGCCCTTGCCCGAATTTGGACATGTCCCCTTGGCCCTCGGTGAGGATGGCCGCAGGCTGGCCAAGCGCGAGAACGCATTGAAGATTGCAACGCTTCGCGAAGCCGGTGCGGACCCGCGGAGACTCGTGGGCTCGTTGATCCAGAGTTGTGGCTGGAGCGATGCGGTCGTTCCCTCGACCCCGAGCGATGGGATTGAACGGTTCGACCCGACGCGCCTCTCGCCGCTGCCGTGGGTCGTGACGCCCGATTGGCGAGACTCCCTTCGGCCTACCTGAGTTCGATCGAAAAAATGACAGCGGATTGGCAGACTTTCTGCTAGATTGTGTCGTCTTCCTCCTGGGCACGAGATATGGAGCTATCAACGATGCGATCAACCGAGCGGCGCGCCAGGGTCGAACGACCTGTCTCGGCGAACGCCGGTGCGGAAGGACTGACCCTCGGTGCTCGCTATCGCTCGGTCCGCGCCACGACCGCACGGCTCGCCGCGCCGCTGAGCGCGGAGGATTGCCAGGTCCAGCCGATGCCCGATGCCAGCCCGGTGAAGTGGCATCTCGCCCACACCACGTGGTTCTTCGAGACCTTCCTGCTGGTCCCGCACACCCCGGGATACCGGGTCTTTCATCCCTCTTACAGTTTCCTGTTCAATTCTTATTATAACGCGGTTGGACCGCGCGTCCCTCGACCCGAGCGGGGCTTGATAACCCGTCCGAGTCTGGCGGAGGTCGTCTCTTATCGGGACGCGGTCAACGCCGCGGTCGAGCGAGTCCTCGTGGAATCCGATGGCGACCTGAATCCGGCGATCGCGTCGGTCACCGAGCTCGGCCTCAATCACGAACAGCAGCACCAGGAATTGATCGTCACGGACATCAAGTACACACTGGCCCAGAACCCGCTCCGGCCCGCCTATCGAGCGGACGCAGCGAGGCCGACGGCCGACAAGACGATGCCGCTGCAATGGTTGGAATTCCCCGGCGGGCTGGACTGGATCGGCCATGACGGCGAGGGATTCTGCTTCGACAACGAGGAGCCGCGGCACAGGGTCTATCTCGCACCCTTCGAGCTCGCCTCCCGGCCCGTGACCAACGGCGAATACCTGGCCTTCATGGAGGACGGCGGCTACCGGCGCCCCGAACTCTGGTTATCCGACGGTTGGAACGTCGCGACGGCCCGAGACTGGCAGGCCCCGCTCTACTGGGAGAAGATCGACGACTCGTGGTGGACCATGACCCTGGGCGGCTTCCGGGCCGTCTCGGCTCCGGAGCCGGTCTGCCACGTCAGCTACTTCGAGGCGGATGCGTACGCCCGATGGGCCGGCGCGCGGCTGCCCACCGAGGCGGAATGGGAGGTCGCCGCCCGGCAGGAGCAACCGCGCGGGAACTTCCTCGAGGACGGGACCTTCCACCCGCGTCCGGTCGGGGGCGGTACGAGACTTGCTCAGTGCTTCGGCGACGTCTGGGAATGGACACAGAGTCCCTACACCCCTTACCCCGGGATGAAACCGGCCGCCGGCGCCCTCGGCGAGTACAACGCGAAATTCATGTGCAACCAACTCGTGCTGCGCGGGGGTTCTTGCGCGACCCCCGCGTCGCACATCCGGCCGACGTACCGGAATTTCTTCCCCCCCGAGGCTCGCTGGCAATTCACGGGAATCCGGCTGGCGAGAAGTTGATGATTCCAACCAGGACGATCCACCGCCATCGTGCCGCCGTCACTGGCCTCGAACGTTTCCGAGCCGATGTGCTCGGTGGCCTGCGACAGCCGAAAAAGGCCCTACCTTGCAAGTATCTCTACGACGAGCGCGGCTCCGCGATCTTCGACGAGATCTGCGAGCTCGACGAATACTACTTGACGCGCACCGAGGTGGCGATCCTCCGGAGCCACGTTGCCGACATGGCCGAGGCGATCGGGCCGGACTGCGAGATCATCGAGCTCGGCAGCGGCAGCGCACTCAAGACCCGGCTCCTGCTGGAGCATCTCATCGAGCCGCGGGCCTATTACCCGGTGGACATCTCCGCCGAGCCGCTGGCTCGATCCGCCGCGGAGCTGTCGCGTCTCTTCCCCGATCTCCAGATCATCCCCGTCTGCGACGACTTCACCGCGGAATTCGACCTGCCGGACACCGGCGTCGGCCCGTCGCGGCGCGTGGCCTACTTCCCCGGTTCGACCATCGGCAATTTCCGGCCGGCCGCGGCCGAGCGGCTGCTGCGCTCCATCGCTCGCCTGGTCGGGGCGGGCGGCGGACTGCTGATCGGCTTCGACATGGATAAGGACGAATCGATCATCTGGCCCGCTTACAACGATCGTCGAGGCATCACCGCGGCGTTCAACCTCAACCTGCTCGCCCGCATCAATCGCGAGCTTGGCGCGGATTTCGACCTCGACGCCTTTCGCCACAGGGCCGAATATCTGCGGGCCGAGGAACGGGTCGAGCTCTCGCTCGTCAGCCTCGAGGCGCAGCACGTGCAGGTCGCGGGGCACCGATTCCGATTCGCCCCCGGAGAGCCCATCCACACGGAGGACTCTTACAAGTACGCGCCGGAGCACTTCGCCGCGATCACGGCCCGCGCCGGCTTCGCCCTCGAGAGACAATGGCTCGACGAGGATCGGTACTTCTGCGTCCAGCTCCTGGCCGTCGATTGATCAAAGCCGAAGGCCCCGCGGCACGAGGAACCGCTCGGCGACGTCGAAGAGCCCCTGCACGGCCAGCGCCAGCGCGGCCGCGGGGATCGCGCCCTCCAGGAGGATCATCGGGACGTCATAGCGGCGGATCCCGGTCAGGATCGGCTGGCCCAATCCTCCGGCGCCGATCAGGGCGCCGATGGTCGCGGTCCCCACATTGATCACGGCGGCCGTCTTGATCCCCGCCAGGATCGCGCGGGAGGCCATCGGCAGCTCGATCTGGAAGAGCCTGCTCATCGGCGGCAGTCCCAGAGCGACGGCCGACTCGCGGAGCGGCGGAGAAATGTCCTTCAGCCCGGTGGCCGTGTTGCGGATGATCGGCAGCAGGCTATAGAGGAACAGCGCCACCAATGCCGGCTCGGCGCCAAGCCCGAGCCACGGGATCAGGAACACCAGCAGGGCCAGCGACGGGATCGTCTGCACGATCCCCGCGGCGGCCAGGATGAACGAACCGAGCCGCGGCCGACGCGTGGAAACCACCCCCAGCGGGATTGCAACCACGATCGCCGCCGCCAGTGAGATCCCCACCAGCGCCAGGTGTTCTCCCAGGCGTCGCAGCGTCCGCTGGACGCGGCTCTCGACGACGATGCGCGAATCCACACCGAAGCCGGACGCCAGGAAATCGGCGGCGACCCGATCCTCGGTGATCCGATCGATCTTCGCCCGCGCGTTCATCGCGGCCATTTGACTCGCGTTGATCTTCCCCTCCAGGCGGGAGAGCACGGCGAGCGCCGATGGCGACCGGACGGGCAGGTCGGACCGGTAGAGCCAGACGCATTCATACGAAGGGAAGAACTTCCGATCGTCGTCCAGCACGCGAAGGTGGTGGGCGCGGATCTCGGCGTCGGTCGAGTAGAGGTCCGTGGCGTCGATCTCGCCGGTGGCCAGCGCTCGATACGCCAGGTCGTGGTCGAGCCCCCGGACGTCGCGCTGGGGTAAGCCGTACCGGTCGCGGAGCCCCGGCCATCCGTCGCCGCGTTCCATGAATTCATTGCTGAATCCGAATTTCAGATCGGGATGGCGGCGAAGGTCCGTGAGCGTCCGGATTCCCAGGCGGGCGGCGGTCTCCTCGGGCATGCCGATCGCGTACGTATCGTTGAATCCCAGCGGTCGGCTCATGCCGATGCCGCGCTCGGCCAGCGCGGCCCGCAGTTCCCCGTCGCCGCGGATGTTCTTGCCGGCGAGGATCTCGCCGGTGATCGTGCCGGAGTACTCGGGGTAGAGGTCCAGCTCATCGGCCTCGAGGGCGTGAAAGAGGACCTGCGTGCCGCCCAGCTCGCGACGGTGCGCGACGGAGAGTCCGGCGTCCCTGAGCAACTGCGCGGCGATCTCGCCGAGGATCACCGACTCGGTGAACGTCTTCGACCCGACGCGGACGGTCGGCGAGGGCTCCTGGCCCACCGATCCGATGGCGATGAGAACGATCCAGGCCATCATCGCGCGGCCTCCTCTCCGAAGAAGACGTTCGCTTGCCGTTGCGCGCTCACGAACCGGGTCACGAACGGCTCGGCGGGGTCTTCGACCAGTTGGCGTAAGGTCCCTCGCTGGACGATCCGGCCGTCTCGCATCAGGAGGATCTCATCGCCGAACCAGCCGGCCTCGGCAAGGTCGTGGGTCACCATGACGACGGTTTTCTCGAGCGACCGGAAGATGGCGCGAAGGTCGGACTGCAGTTCGGCCCGGACCATCGGATCGAGCGCCCCCATCGGCTCATCGAGCAGGATGACCTGGGGATCGAGCATCAAGGCGCACATCAGGCTGGCCCGTTGTTTCTGCCCTCCAGAAAGTTGAGCCGGGAACCGATCGAGGCCGTCCTGCGGGAACCGCGTCAACTCGGCCAGCTCGGCGACGCGGTCATCGATCCGTCCCCGGTCCCATCGTAGGAATCGCGCGATCAGGTCCACGTTGCGACGAGCCGTCAGATGAGGGAACAATCCACCGTCCTGCGTGACGTAGCCGAGGCCGCGCCGAACCTCCAGGACCGTTTCCGGTGTCAATTCCTTGCCCTCGATCCCGATCGTGCCGGTGTCGGGCGCGATGAGGCCGATCATCAGGCGGAGCAGCGTGGATTTCCCGCAGCCGCTCGGACCGATCAACACGGTCGTGCGTCCAGGAGCGATGGACAGGTCGAGCTTCTGGAGTGCGACCTGACCTGCGTAGGACTTGGAGACACCCTTCAGCTCGATCATCCGAAGGGACCCCTTGCTGAACGACTCGGACTCGCCAACGTCTTCGACCTCACGAACCACCTCGAAAGGGAAATGATCTCTCGCCGGTTATCCGGATCGATTATGATGCAACCGGCCGCATCGTGGCTACCCGCCCCGATCGCCCCGGAACAAACTGGAACGCGTCATCGCCGATATGATTCCGCTCATCTACCATCCGAACTACAACATCACCGCCTTCGGCCTGGAGCGCCTGCATCCGTTCGACGGACTGAAATACCGGCGGATCCACGATGCGCTGATTGCCGACGGATTCCGGAAGCCGGCCGACTTCGTTCGGCCGGAGCCGGTCCGCCGCGAGGACCTGGCGCGAGTGCACTCGCCCGAGTACCTCCATACGCTTCGCGACGCAAAGGTGCTCGCCGGGATCCTCGAGGTGCCGATCCTGGGACGGCTGCCGGCGATCTTCACCGACTGGCGCGTCCTCCGGCCGATGCGATACGCCACCAGCGGGACGATCCTGGCGTGCCGGATGGCGATCGACCACGGCCTGGCGATCAACCTCTCGGGCGGCTATCACCACGCGGCGCCAACAGGGGGCGACGGGTTTTGCGTCTATGCCGACATCCCCATCGCCGCGGCCGCGCTCCACGATCAGGGGCTGATCGATCGGATGCTGGTCGTCAACCTCGATGCCCACCAGGGCGACGGCACGGCCGCCACGATCCAGACCTGGCCCTGGGCCTCGATCTTCGACGTATACGAGCGAGACCTGTTCCCGGCGATCAAGCAGCCCGAGGATTTCCCGGTGCCGATCCCGCCCGGCCTCGAGGGGGATGAATACTTGGACATCGTGGAGGCGGCGCTCGCGCCTGCCCTAGACGCCGCCACTCCCGACCTCTTGATCTACAACGCAGGCTCGGACCCGTTTGTCGACGACCCGCTCACCCGCCTTCGGCTCAGCCGCGCCGACTTGACCCGTCGTGACCTCCTGGTCGCCACGATGTCCCGCGAACGCGGCATCCCGATGGCGATGGTGCTCTCGGGAGGCTACGCCCGGGAGTCCTGGCGCGTCCACGCCGACGGGATCGAGGCGATCCTGCTTCGATTCGATCGCGCCGGCGCCGACCCCGCTCTGGAGGGGCATCCTCATGTCCACGAGGGATAACCTCGTCGCCCGTCTCCCTTTACGCCCTTCCTCATCTATCGTACGCTGGTGGCTCGTCTCATCCCGCTGCGCGACGATGGCGCCTGAGGATGAGACGAGGAGCGGCCGTCCCGATCCCTCCCCTGCGGAGCCGGCCCGGTGAGCGTCGCGCGTCCCGAGCCAATGTCCCGAGGAACTCCGGATGGGGTGGTTTCCGTCGAGCCTGTTTCGCCGCAAGAGCGTCGAGCACCTGCTCGGCGAGATGAACGAGGGAGACCGGCTCCATCGCCGGCTGGGACCGGTCGCGCTCATGGGCCTAGGCATCGGCGCGACGATCGGCACCGGCCTGTACGTCCAGACCGGCCGCGTGGCCAACGAGCTGACCGGCCCGTCGATCGTCATCTCGTTCCTTCTCGCCGCCGTCGGCTGCGGGTTCGCCGCCCTCTGCTACTCCGAGCTGGCCAGCATGGTCCCCGTCGCCGGGAGCGCGTACACCTATGCTTACGCGACGCTCGGCGAGCTCGTCGCCTGGATCATCGGCTGGGACCTCATCCTCGAATACGCCATCGGCTCGAGCGTCGTGGCCGCGGGTTGGTCCAACTATTTCGATGCGCTCATGCGACACGTTTTCGGGGGATCGATCGACCCGCGACTCCAGGCGGCGCCCTGGGACTATGACGTGGCGAAGGGCGTCTTCTACCTGAAGAAAGTGGCCCTCTCCGACGGCCAGTTGGTCCAGGCGTGGTTGAACCTCCCGGCCGTGTTCATCTCGGCGGCCGTGACCGTGATCCTGGTGATCGGCATCCGGGAGAGCGCCGGGTTCAACGCGGCGATGGTGCTGCTCAACATCGGCGTGATCCTGACCGTCGTCGGGATCGGGGCCTCGTATGTCTCGCCGGAGAACTGGAAGCCGATGCTGCACGAGAAGCACGGCTGGCGCGGGGTTGCCGAGGGGGCGGGTCGGGTCTTCTTCGCCTACATCGGGTTTGACTCGATCTCCACGCACGCCGAGGAGGCGCGGCGCCCGCAGCGCGACCTGGCCATCGGCATCCTGGGGGCCTTGACGGTCTGCACCGTGCTGTATGTCGCCGCCGCCGCGGTCCTGACCGGGATGCTGCCCTACCGCCAGATCGACATCAAGGCCCCGCTGGCCGCGGCCCTACACGCCAAGGGATTGACGTTCGCCGGAGGACTGGTGACGCTCGGCATCCTGGCGGGGATGACCAGCTCGCTCCTGGTCGGCAACCTGAGCCAGCCGCGAATCTTGCTGGCGATGGCCCGCGATGGACTGCTGCCGCAGGGGCTGTTCGCCGCCGTGCACCCCCGCTTCAAGACGCCGTGGAAGTCGACCATCCTGGTGGGCGTGGTGGTCGCGACAGCGGCCGCGCTGGCCCCGCTCGAGTTCCTGGCGGATCTGGTGAGCATCGGCACCTTGTTCGCGTTCGTGATCGTCTCGGCCGCGGTCTGGATCATGCGAGTGACCGATCCCGAGGTACCCCGACCCTTCCGCGCCCCCCTGCTTCCCCTGGTTTCGACGATGGGAATCCTGGTCAACGGCGGGATGATGTTCTTTCTCGGCCCGGAGAACTGGCTGCGGCTGTTCATCTGGCTCGTCCTGGGCCTGGTCATCTATTTCGGCTTCTCTCGCCGCCATTCGGCCTTGCGGAAACAGAACGTCGAGATGGCGGATCGGACGTGACGCGATTCCGTCGAAAGGGCTGGCCCCATGGAGACTTCCGGCCGTCGCCCGCCGTGGTACGAGGGTCTCACGCGGGCTCACTGGATCATCCTGGCCGTGGCCTCGGCCGGCTGGATCTTCGACGTCTACGAGGGCCAGCTCTTCACGATCTTCAAGACGCCCATGCTGGCCGAGCTCACCGCGGGTTCATCAGCGGTCATCGACCACCAGGCGAACGTCGGGTTTGCGGCCTTCCTGCTGGGTGGTGCGGCAGGCGGCCTCTTCTTCGGCGTCCTGGGCGATCGCTGCGGTCGTCTTCGCATCATGGCCGCGACGATCCTGGTCTACTCGATCTTCTCCGCGCTGACGGCCTTCGCGCGGACGACCTTGCAAGTCCATGTCCTCCGATTCCTCGTGGCCCTCGGCACGGGCGGCGAGTGGGCGGTGGCCGCGGCCCTGGTCGCCGAGACCTTCCCTCCTCGGACGCGGGCGGCGGCCTCGGGGCTCTTCCATGCCTCCAGCGTGATCGGCGTTGGCCTGGCCTCGCTGACCGGCATCCTCTTCGCCCGGCCGGAGTGGTGGCGTGCGGCCTTCCTCGTCGGGCTCTTGCCGTCGCTGCTGGTCCTCTGGATCCGACTTGGTCTCCGCGAACCCACGAAGCCCGCCGGATCGGAGCGAGAGATCGCCGGTGATGCGGTCGGACCCGGCGCCCTGGCCGAGCTCTTCGGCGCAACTCCCTGGCGTTCCCGCGCCTTGCTGGGCCTGGGCCTAGCCACGGTCGGGCTGGCGACTTATTGGGGCATCTTCGCCTGGGGCCCCGAGCTGGCCGCCGGGGCGATCGCCGGCACCGTCTCGCTCGAGCAGAGTCAAGCAGCCAGGAGCCTGACGTATCTGCTGATGAACTTCACCGGCGGACTGCTGGGGCTGCTCAGCTTCGCACCGATCGCCGACCGCCTGGGTCGACGCGGGGCCTTCGCCGTGTACCACGCGGGCGCCGGCCTCCTGGTCCCCTGGGCCTTCCTCGCAACTCACGGGTACGCGGGGACCCTGTGTCTCCTCTCCTTGATGGCCTTCTTCGTCCTGGGCATGCATGCGGGGTACGCCATCTACTTCCCCGAGCTCTTCCCAACCCGGTTGAGGGCCACCGGCTCGAGCGTCTGCTTCAACCTGGGCCGGGTGCTGGGAGCGGTCATGCTCCTGATCCGCGGTGAGCTGGGTGCGCATCTCGGCATGGCCCGCGCCGCGTCCGTCATCTCCGGCCTCTTCTGGGTCGGGTTGATCGTCCTCTGGTTCGCTCCCGAGACGCGCGGACAGACGCTGCCGGAATGAAGCATGAGGCGCTCAAGCGAAGGTCGCGGAGGATTGAAGCCGTACCGAAAAGCCCATTCTCTGGGGGCCCCAACAGGCGTGTCCTTCGTCCGTTCGGTGTAAAATGGCGCCGTTGGGCTCTGCGGCATGCTTCGCGTCGGTTTCACCGAGTCATGAGTCGAGTCCCGGGAGGCCCGCACCATGTCGAGCATCCGGAAGGACCGCTGCGCCGCTATCGTCCTCGTGGCCCTCACCGGGCTGGCCACGACCTACGTGACGATCAACCGGACACTGGCGAAGGACGATCGCCCTGGCGCTCAGTCCTACTCAGCGCCGGTATCGCTCAATCCCGGCGATTCCGCGCCGGCCCCTCGGGGAAGTCAAGGCCGCTCAGACCTATCGGCTCCTGGTGACGCTCGTGGGCGCTCCCGTCCGACCGGACGACCGGATTCGCGTGGAGCTGGCGGGGGGCGGCTCGGATCGGTTCACCAAGGACCTCCACGCGGGCGACCCGGACGTCTACCTCCCGTACCGTCCCGCGCCGACGGCACCGCCACATTGACGCTGTCACGATCGTCCGGCAACAACGCCGTTCCGGCCGACGTACGATTCGACTGGGCGCGGATCGATCTCGCCCCCGCCGAACGCACGGCCATCGAGGCCGAGCCCAACGACTCCTGGCAACAGGCCAACGACCTCGAGCTGGGCCGCGACGTCTACGGCTCGGCTGACGACGTCGATTACCTCGACAACAAGGACGAGGGCAAGTCGGGCCTCGACTGGTTCCGGTTCGAGGTGAAGGAGAATCAGCCCGTCCTCGTCTACTTCCAGCTCGACCTGCTCGATCGCGACGTCTCGGCGAATCTGAGGGTCTACACCGTCGATCCCAAGACGAACCGGCCCGAGCCCTATCTGAAGGGCAAGGACCCGATGGAGATCGTGCACGACCGGGAGCGCGAGCGGTATTCGAAACACATCAGCAGGACGTTCAGCTCGGGCACGTACTTCCTCGAGGTCAACGCCAACCACCCCGACTACATCCTCCGCACCCGGGTCCTGCCCGTTCCACCGTATGATGACCCGGCGCGTGCGGTCGAAGCCGGGATGCACTATATCATCAACGTCGGCGACGCCTGGTTCGCCCAGGTCCCACGCGAGGGCAACATCTTCGTCCGTGCCGATAACTTACACGACACGGCGACTCGATGCACGGCCTGTCATCCGTCGAGCTTCTCGACCGAAGCCAACCTCGTCGCACACCGCAATGGTTACCCGATCCGTTCGAAGTCGAACTTCCAGTACGTGATCGACCGCCTGTACAACTCGCCCACGCCGCTGTATGGCGGCCAGGGCCTTTACTGGCAGCGATTCATCGCGATCCCCCTCCAGGCCCAGGGGAAGCAGGGGGGCATCCTGCTTGACTTCGAGAACCAGGTCTCCGGCGAACCGACGAAGACCGTCGAGCGGTTCGCGCCTTTCCTCCGGACGGCGTGGGAATCGCGGAGCGACCTGCCGGCCGACGAGGTCAACGGCGTGATCCCCCTCGACAGCAAATTTGGCTTCGCCTGGCGCGACTCGCGCGTGCTCGCCGAGCTCGCCCGGCGAACCGGTCGCGACGACTACGCGAACGCCGCGGCGCGGATTGCGTCGATCCTGGGCAGCCGGGGCGCTGACCGCCGCAACGAGTCGCTGCAGGACCGGATTCACCGGCTG
The DNA here is from genome assembly GCA_963815795.1 of uncultured Planctomycetota bacterium. Taxonomy (GTDB): domain Bacteria; phylum Planctomycetota; class Planctomycetia; order Isosphaerales; family Isosphaeraceae; genus JAKAUH01. Next base: position 3,324,864 of record CAWFIC010000019.1, read on the forward strand.
TATGCCTGGTGGCTGATCGACCCGGCGAAGTTCGCCAACAAGATCAAGCGCGAGACCGGGGCGCTGCTGGCGCTCCAGAATCCGGACGGCGGCTGGCACGAGGTTGACACGGGGCCGGGAGCGAGCGCCGTCTACACGACCGGCCAGCTCACCTGGACCCTGCTCAGGATCGGCCTGCCGCGCGAGCACCCGGCCATCGCCAGGGCGCTCCGCTACCTGTTGTCCCAGCAGCAGGATTTCGGCGGTTGGATCCAGACCACAACCCATGAGAACTTCCGCACGCCGATGCGCGAGACACGCTACGCCGTGATGGCAATTGCGGAAGCTTTCCCTCGGCCCGTTGCACCTCGACACGGCTGGGGCAACCGCAACGATCGGCCCGCCCATCTGCCCCGGACGGATTCCATCCTCCACACGTTCGACGATCTGGAGAACCTCTGGGAGGTGCCACGTCCGGAGATTTCCGGGTACGCGGCGGCGATCGAGGCCCTGCTCGAGCACCCCGAGCCGATGGTCCGCGCCGCCGCCGCGGCGTGCCTCGGCCGGCTGGGTGAGCCGCGTTCCATTTCGCCGCTGATCGCTCGATTGGACGACCCGTCCAAGATCGTGTGGCGGTCCGCGGCGTGGGCGCTGCGACGGCTGGGCAACCGCGGGTTCGGCCACAACGCGATCGCGGCGGCGCTTCGCAGCGACGATCCGGCCACCCGTCGCGGAGCGGCCCGGATCTTCGCCTACCAGTTCCACGGGATGGACGACCGACCGGAGCTATCGCGGCCGTTCTTCGAGCTGACTCGCGATCCGGACCTCCTGACGCGGCTCCAGGCCCTCCGCACCTTGCGCCAGTGGTTCTACCGGACCGCGGACGCCGCGATGTCCCGGCGGATCGTCGAGACCTACCTGGCGCGGATGGCGGTTCCCGACACTCCGGTCGTCCGCAAGAGCCTGAGCGAAGGGCTCTACATCATGATGGACGAGAACCTGGGAGGCGGTGTCAGCCTTCAGAAGAACATCGCCGAGCTCCCCGAATCGATGCGTTCGGGAATCCTGGAGGCCCGCAAGGCGTTCGAGCGGGACGTCCTCCTGACTCCCGTGCTCGCTGCGCTACGGGAGGGGAATGGCCCTCTTCGTGCAGGCGTGGTCAAGGCCTTTGACGGGTCGTTCTTCAAGGGCCGGAGCTATGCCCGACAGCCCGAAGGCATGATCGACGTGGGCAACGACCGGGAGTTCGGGTTCCTCTCGAAGCCCTCGACCGCCGAGCTGGAAGCGACGTTCGTCCCGCTGCTCGAGGTTGACCTGCCCGCGGAGCCGCGGCGACAGGCCATCCAGCTCGCCAGCTTCTTACGGCTGCCTGCGGAGACGCGTAATGCCTCGATCCAGATGGCGCTCTTGAAGCGATTGAGCGACCCGGACGAGGGCGTGCGGAAGGCCGCCGGCGCGATCGTCGCCGCCGAGCTCGACCTGACCGGGGCCGACGACGATCCCGCACGGCGGGAAGCGGTCCTTGCGGCGCTCCGCGGACAGGTCGGGGGACGCGACGCGATCCTCCGCGCCATCGGTCGGAGCGAGCGACTGGCCCGGCGGCCCGAGGTATCGCGCGCGATCCACGGCCTGGTGCTTCGACCGGACGCGGCGCCCGGGCTGCTCCCCCTGCTGCGATCGGCCGAGATCCGCGACGCCGAAGTCCTCTCGATCGCCTTGCGCGCCTGGCCGGATTGGACGTCGCCCCAGCGTGTGGAGGCGATCGAGGCCGTGCTGGCGCGGCCCCGGCTCGCCGGCATGCGCGAGCCGCGCGAAGCGGTGATGGAGTTGTTGCGTCGCGGCGCGACCGACCCATCGCCCGAAGTCCGAGGCCGAACGCTCCAGGATATCCGCACGAATGAGAACCTATGGGCCGGCAACGGAGCCGGTGCGCTCATGCTGTCATCGCTGGTGGACGACACACCCGCCATCCGGCGGCTTGGCATCCAGCTCGGTGCGAACCGCCCCAACTTCTGGTCGGGGATCGAGGCTCGCGAGTACTTCAAGAAACTGCTGATCGACCCCGACGCCGGCGTTCGGGCCGCGGCTCTCGATGTCCTGGAGCGAGACAGGCGGATCGGGTGGGACGCTCCCATGGCGCGGCGGGTCAAGAGCCTGGAATCCGACACCGCGCTGGCGAGGCGCGTCCGCTCCCTCCTGGAGCGACAGGGACTCGATCCGGCCGCCGTCGTGCCCGACGCGCAAATCGGACGGCCCCGAGTTCTCAGCCTCTCGACCTTCCGGAACAAGGTCAATCCGATCTTCTACCAGGCCGCCGAGGATGGGCATTCCTGCGCCGATTGTCATGGAAACCACACCATCCTCCGGATCGCGCCGGCCGACGCCGTCGGGCCGGGCGAGGACGCGTTGATGATCAATTACCAATCGGCCCTCAAGGTCGTAAACCTGAGCGAGCCGGAGAGCAGCCTGATCCTCCGCAAGCCGCGGAGTCCGCGAGGGCAGGGGGACGAGGATCCCTCGAGCCCCACCGGACTCACGCACGTCGGCGGCCCGCGATGGGACGGCCCCGACCATCCGGCTTGCCGCGCGATCATGGACTGGATCCGCGAGGCCTCGCGAGCCGCCGACCTGTCCGACACCCGCGGCCCACTGACTCGGCCCGTCGCTCCAGGAGCGAAACCGTGATGGCACCTGACGGTGACGAATTCTCGCGCGGAGCAAGGGGGTGAAACCGACCCATTCGAGGCCGGAGTATTCGGTGAGTTTCGCCCACCTATGCCGTCTCCTTGTCAGTCTCCTGGAACAAAGTCACGATCGTCCTCCCCGTTCGTCGACTGAGGAGTTCGCAGCCGCCCCTTGACACGGGCAGCTTTGCAACGCAAAGTGAGATCCGTCTCCAATCCAACGTCCGAGGGGGATCGAACCATGGTGCTGGGTGAGGACGGGGTGAAAGGCGAGCGAGCCGGGCCGCGGGCCTGGTTCCGGGATCTGGACCGGCTGCTAAGTGGCGAGCTGACCGGCGTCGGTGCACTGCAAGAGCGCGGCATCGGGATCTCGCCGTGGCGGCTGTCGGCGTGCATCATCATCCTGGCGATGAGCTACGGGCTGTGCATGGGGATGTTCGCGGTGTTCAGGAAGGAGGGGCCGAGCCCGATGCAGGTCGTGGCGAGCATGATCAAGGTCCCGCTCCTGTTCTATCTGACGCTGCTGGTGACGTTGCCGTCGCTCTACGTCTTCAATGCCCTGGTCGGGTCGAGACTGACGCCCTCGGGTGTGGTCCGGCTGCTCGTCGCGTCGGTGGGCGTCAACGTGACCGTCCTGGCGTCGCTCGGGCCGATCGTGGCGTTCTTCTCGGTCTGCACGACGAGCTATCCGTTCATGCAGCTGCTGAACGTGGTGGTCTTCGCCATTGCGGGACTTTTCGGATTGAGGTTCCTGCTACAGACGCTCCACCGGCTGAATGTCGCCGGATCGTCGAGACCGCTCGAGCCGTCTGCTCCGTCGGAGACCTGGGCCGAGGCAGGAGCGGCCGGACCGCTCGAGCCGGTCCGCGATCGCGCCGTCTCCGAGCACGTCAAGACGGTCTTCCGGCTCTGGGTCATCGTCTTCGGGTTGGTCGGTGCGCAGATGGGTTGGGTCCTTCGTCCTTTTATCGGCAACCCCCACATGCCGTTCACCTGGTTCCGCGCCCGCGAGTCGAACTTCTTCATGGCGGTCCTGCAGGCGCTGCAAGACTTGCTGCGTTAACGCGCGATCGGGGCCGATGTCATGGGAACGCCGCTCGGGGTGTTGCGGGTCGCTGATGACGTCCTCCGAGGCGAGCGGGCCCTCGCCCGGACGCAGCCGGACCGCCGGCTGGCCTCGTTCCCGATCTTCGCACTGTTGATCCTCGGCTTCGGGATGTGCTATGGCGCGGTGATGGGGACGTATGGCGGATTGGCCGGCGACCGGCCGTGGCAGCTCTTCTATTCCGCGGTCAAGGTGCCCTTCCTGATTGTGGTGACCTTCGCTCTGAGCCTGCCCAGCTTCTACGTCGTCAATACGCTCCTGGGCCTGCGGACGGACTTCGCTCGCGTCTTGAGGGCCCTGATGGCGACCCAGGCCGGCCTGACGGTGATCCTCACGTCGCTCGCTCCAGTCACGGCGTTCTGGTATGCGTCGGGCAGCGCGTATCAGCCGGCGATCCTGTTCAACGGTGTGATGTTCGCGGTGGCGAGCTTCGGCGCCCAATGGTTGCTGCGCCGCGAGTACGAGCCACTGATCCGGAGCGATCCGAAGCATCGCTGGATGCTGCGCACCTGGCTGTTCATCTATGTCTTCGTGGGGATCCAGATGGCCTGGGTGTTGAGGCCGTTCGTCGGCGATCCCCGGAGACCCGTCGAGTTCTTCCGAGAGGATAGCTGGAGCAACGCGTACGAAGTCGTCGTGCAGATGATCTGGCAGGTCCTCATGGGTCGGGGACGGTGATCCGGCGACACGCCGAGTCGATCGCTTCACTTCGGCAGGCCAAGCGTATATCCTCGTTGGAACGTCAGGAATGGCGACAGGGCCGGGGGATCCTTACTTTCGAGGTACGACGATCATGAGTGTCTCGTGGGAAGGGGTCTTCCCGGCGGCCACGACGCAGTTCCATGCCGACCAGGCGCTGAACCTCCCGGCCACGCTGCGTCACATCGATCGGATGATCGACGCGGGCATCCACGGTCTGATCATGCTGGGGACGGTCGGCGAGAACTGTTCGCTCGAGTACGCCGAGAAGCTGGAGGTCCTGCGCCGACCGTGGATCACGTCGCCGGACGCATCCCGTTGCTGACCGGCGTTGCCGAGTGCACGACGGCACGCGCCTGCAAGTTTGCCGCCGATGCCCAGAGGATCGGGCTGACCGGGCTGATGGTCCTGCCCGCGATGGTCTACAAGTCGGACCCCCGCGAGACGATCGCGCATTACCGGTCGGTCGCGCAGTCAACCGACCTGCCCATCATGGTCTACAACAATCCGGTGTCCTACGGCGTTGACATCACTCCCGAGATGTTCGTGGACCTGGGGGACGAGCCGAAACTCGTGGCGATCAAGGAGTCGTCCGAGAACGTCCGGCGGATCACCGACATCAAGAACACCTGCGGCGATCGATACATCCTGTTCTGCGGCGTCGATGACCTGGTGCTCGAGAGCCTCCTGCTCGGCGCGACCGGCTGGGTCTCGGGCCTGGTGAACGCGTTTCCGGCCGAGAATCGGCTGCTGTGGGACCTGTCCCGCGCGGGCCGCTGGGAGGAGGCGCGAACCGTCTACCGCTGGTACACGCCGCTCTTGCACCTCGACACGCACCTGAAGCTCGTGCAATACATCAAACTCGCGCAGCAGGAGTGCGGACTGGGGTCCGAGATGGTCCGGGCGCCGCGACTGACGCTCGAGGGCGAGGAGCGCGAACGAATCCTGGCGATCATCCGCCGTGCCATCGCGACCCGTCCCAGGATCCCGGCTTGAGGGGCAGTTACCGTGCATCGCATCCAGGTCGTCGACACACACACCGGAGGCGAGCCGACCCGCGTCGTGATCGGGGGCGGCCCCGAACTGGGCGGCGGCTCGATGGCGGAACGCCTCGCCGTGTTCCGCGACCGTCACGACGCCTTTCGCTCGGCCGTGGTCAACGAACCGCGCGGCTCGGATGTGATGGTGGGTGCGTTGATCCTCGAGCCCGTCGATCCGGGTGCGGCAGCCGGGGTCATCTACTTCAACAACGTCGGCTATTTGGGCATGTGCGGGCATGGCATGATCGGGGTTGCCGTTGCGCTGCGGTACCTCGGGCGGATCGGGCCGGGAACGCACCGGTTCGAGACGCCCGTGGGGACGGTGGCGGTCACGCTCGAGGGCCCGAACACGGTGGTCATCGACAACGTCGAGAGCTACCGATCGGCGAAGGATGTCGAGGTCGATGTCCCCGGGCTGCGGCGCTACCTGGGGGACGTCGCCTGGGGCGGCAACTGGTTCTTTCTGGTCCACGACCACGGCGAGCGACTCGAGGCCGCGAACGTCGAGCGGCTGACCGACGTCACCTGGCGAATCCGCCAGGCGCTCGAGGCCGGGGGCATTCGCGGCGGCGACGGAGGCGAGATCGATCACATCGAGCTATTCGGGCCTCCGACCCGCCCCGACGCGGACGGCAAGAGCTTCGTGCTGTGCCCCGGGCGGGCCTACGACCGCTCTCCGTGCGGCACGGGTACGAGCGCGAAGCTCGCTTGTCTGGTCGCCGACGGCAAGCTGAAAGAGCGACAGGTCTGGCGCCAGGAGAGCATCATCGGCAGCCTCTTCGAGGGCTCCGCGACGCTCAGTGAGGGCCGCGTCCGGCCGCGAATCCGCGGGACGGCCTATGTCAACGCCGAGTCGACCCTGATCGTCAACCCGGCCGATCCCTTCGCGATGGGCATCCGAGCATGAGCATGACGGAAACAGGTTCTCGTGGATCGGCCGTGGTGGTCGGCAGCGGGGTCATCGGTACGGCCTGCGCGTATTACCTGCTGCGGTCGGGGTGGAAGGTCACCATGATCGACCGCGGCGCGCTAGCCGGCGGCAGCTCGCACGCCAATTGCGGGTTCGTCTGCCCCAGCCACGTCCTGCCCCTCGCGGAGCCCGGCATGGTGGGCGAGGCGCTCAGGAGCCTGCTCCGCCGCAACTCGCCATTCGCCATCAAGCCGCGGCTCGATCCGGCGCTCTGGGCGTGGCTGCTCCGATTCGCCCGCCGCTGCAACGAGCACGATATGATCGAAGCCGGCCGCGGCATCCAGCCGTTGCTCCTCTCGTCGCTGGATCTCTATCGCCAGGTCGTGCGCGACGAGGCACTCGACTGCGAGTTTACGGAGCGCGGGATGCTGTTCGCCTATCGCCGTAAAGAGGCACTGGAGGCCTACGCCGCGACCGACCTCCTGATGAGCGAGACATTCCAGTGCCCCGCCCGGCGCCTCGATCCCGATGAGCTCGTCTCACTGGAGCCGGCCCTCAAGCCCGGTCTGGCGGGCGGCTGGTATTACCACGACGACGCGCACCTACGGCCGGACAAGCTCATGAGTTCCTGGCTTCAGGTGATCGAACGAGGGGGGGCCGCGACCCGAGCCCACTGCGCGCTTACAGGCTTTCAAGGCCGGAACGGTCGGGCCACATCGGCCCGGACCGAACAGGAAGAACTGGCCGCCGACGTCTTCATCATCGCCGCCGGGGCCTGGACGCCGATGATCAACGAACAGCTCGGGTGTCGCATCCCGATCCAGCCGGGGAAAGGATACAGCTTGACGATGCCGCGTCCCTCCGTCTGTCCCCAGATTCCCCTGATCTTCCCCGAGACGCGAGTGGCCGTGACGCCGTTCCAATCGGGCTACCGCCTGGGCTCGACCATGGAATTCGCCGGCTACGACGTGTCGATCCGCCCGGCGCGGCTCCAGCTCCTCAGGGACGGTGCGGTGCCGTATTTGCGCGAACCGTACTGCGAACCCGTCGAGGAGGAGTGGTACGGCTGGAGGCCCATGACTTACGACAGCGTGCCGATCATCGATCGGAGCCCGCGGTATGAGAACGTCTTCATCGCGGCCGGGCACAATATGCTCGGACTGTCTATGGCCCCGGCGACGGGAAAGCTGGTGTCGGAATTGGTGAGCGGCACGGCGCCGCACGTCGACCCGAAGCCTTATCGCGTCGGGCGGTTCTGAACGAGTTGACGAACGCCGGATATAATCCATCGTGGGTTGCTTTCTGGCGTTCATGAGGGAGGGAGTCATGCCGGTTCACGATTGGACGCGCGTCCCTGCCGGGATCTTCCACCATTTCCATTCGGGCTGGATCCACGATATGACGCGGTCGCTCAACCGCGGCTTGCTGCCGCACGGCTATTATGCCCTGGAAGAGCAGGTCGTAGGAGGCGTTGGCCCGGATATCCTCACGCTGCAATCACTAGGGCCGGGGGATCGTCGTGCCTTGGAAACGCCTGGGGGAGTTGCATTGGCAGAGGCTCCGCCGCAGGTGCAGTACCGGACGCGAGCCGAGCCCGACGTCTACGCGTCAAAGGCGAAGTCCGCGGTGATCCGGCATACGAGTAACCACCAAGTGATTGCGATCTTTGAGATCGTTTCACCTGGCAATAAGAGCTCGAGGTACGGTCTCCGCGCATTCGTCGAGAAGGCTGCGGGACTCTTGCGGGCCGGCATTCACCTCGTCGTGCTCGATCTTTTCCCACCCGGACGTCGCGATCCGCAGGGGATCCACAAGGCCATCTGGGATGAGATTATTGACAACGATTTTGCCTTACCTCCGGACACGCCCCTCACCCTGGCCTCCTACATCGGCGGGCCGATCCCGGAGGCGTTCGTCGAACCGACATCGGTTGGCTCGATGCTTCCGGATATGCCGCTGTTCTTGACGCCTGAAAGCTACGTCCCAGTTCCCCTGGAAGCGACGTACCGCTCGGCATGGGAAGACGTGCCGTCCTACTGGAGTGATGTCCTGTCGGCGCCCTCGGCGCCCGGCAATCAACCCGATACGTCCGAGCGGCCCCAGCCATGAAGATCACTCGCATCGCCGCCTATCGCGTCGAGCTACCGCTCCACGAGGGCAGCTACAAATGGTCCGGCGGTAAGTCCGTCACGGTCTTCGACAGCACGATCGTCGCCGTCGAGACCGATGAAGGCGTCATCGGCTACGGCGAGGTCTGCCCGCTGGGTCCGTTCTACCTGCCGGCTTACGCCGCTGGGGCGCGGTCCGGCATCGCGGAGCTGGGCCCGCATCTGCTCGGCGAGGACCCGCGGCAGCTCGGCAAGCTGAATCAGCGGATGGACGCCGCGCTCCTGGGTCATCCCTACGTCAAGTCGGCGATCGACATCGCGTGCTGGGACATCCTCGGCAAGGCCACCGGCCAGCCGGTGTGCGTCCTCCTGGGCGGCCGTTACGGCAAGGATTTCGTCCTGTATCGGGCGATCTCGCAGGAATCGCCCGAGGCGATGGCCCGGCGCGTGGCCGGCTACCGCGCCGAGGGCTATCGCCGGTTCCAGTTGAAAGTCGGCGGCGATCCGCTGGTCAACATCGATCGGATCCAGCAGGTCGCGGCCGAGCTCCAGCCCGGCGATCGCCTGGTCGCCGACGCCAACACCGGCTGGCTCATGCACGATGCGCTGCGCGTCGTCCGGGCCCTCCGCGACGTCAACGTCTACATCGAGCAGCCTTGCCGGAGTTACGACGAGTGCCTCACCGTCCGCCGCCATTGCGACCATCCCTTCGTCCTCGATGAATTGATCGACTCGCTCGACCCTCTCCTGCGCGGCCATGCCGACCGGGCCATGGACGTCGTGAACATCAAGATCAGCAAGTTCGGCGGCCTGACCCGGGCGCGGCAGGCGCGGGACCTCTGCGTCTCGCTGGGGATCGCGATGACGATCGAAGATAGCTGGGGCGGCGACGTGACGACCGCCGCGATCGCGCATCTCGCCCACAGCACGCCACCCGATCTCCTGTTTACCTCGACCGATTTCAATAGCTATGTGACCGTCAGCGCGGCCGAGGGCGCCCCGCAACGCCAGGGCGGCCGGATGTCGGCGTCGACGGCGCCCGGGCTCGGGATCAAGCCGCGGATGGACGTCCTCGGCGCGCCGGTCGTGGTCGTCGAGTAAAGCCCAAGACTCACCCTGGAGCATCCGCCGATGATCGGCCGATACGCGATGGTCGCCGCCTTCCTGCTCGCACTTCCCGGCTCGTTCCTCGTCGCGCAGGAGGCGCCGACGAAGCAGGCCAAGCCACTGACGGTCGAGCGGATCTTCAAGGACCATGACTTCGAGGCCGAGGGGGCCTCAGTGCAGTGGTTGCCCGAAGGTGGAGGCTACACGACCTGGGAAGATTCGAAGGAGACGCCCGGCGGCCGCGACCTCGTCCAGCACGACCCGGCCACTGGCCGCCGCGAGGTCCTCGTGCCGGCCGCGCACTTGATTCCCCCGCGCGAGAACGCCCCCCTTAAGATCCACGACTATGCCCTCTCGAAGGATCACGCCCGGCTCCTGATCTTCACCAACAGCCAGCGCGTCTGGCGGCGGAACACGAGGGGCGACTACTGGGTGCTCGACCGGGCGACGCGAGAGCTGAGGAAGCTCGGCGGCGATGCGCCGCCGGCCTCGCTGATGTTCGCCAAGATCGCGCCCGTCGGCCCGCGGGTTGCTTACGTGCGGAATAATGACATCTACGTGGAAGACCTCCGCGATGGCCGGATCACGCCACTGACCCAGTCGAAATCGCCCGACGAGATCAATGGCACCTTCGACTGGGTCTATGAAGAGGAATTCGATCTCCGCGACGGGTTCCGCTGGAGCCCCGGCGGCCATCAGATTGCCTACTGGCAGCTCAACACCGAGGGTGTGCGAGAATACCCGCTGGTCAACACGACGGACTCGCTCTATCCCCGGATCACGCCGGTCAAGTACCCGAAGGTGGGAGAGCGGAACGCGGTGTGCCGGGTTGGCGTAGTGTCGGCGTCCGGCGGCGAGACCTACTGGATTCCCACCTACGGCGATCCGAGGGAGAATTACGTCGCAGACGTCGAGTGGGCCGGATACGTCGATGCGCAGTGGCCCGGATACCAGGGACTCGTGCTGCAACAGTTCAACCGCTTGCAGAATGAGTTATCCATCATCGCAGCCGCTCCTACACCCGTCTCAACCGAAAAGATGGGACCGACTTGCTACATCTTGCGAGAACGCGATGACGCGTGGATCGACCTTCAGGACAAGATTCATTGGATCGGAGAAGACAACCTGAGCGGCCGCTTCCTGTGGCTGAGCGAGCGCGACGGGTGGCGCCACATCTACTTGTACGGCGGCAATGACCGCACGCCCCTGCTCGTCACGCCCGGCGAGTTCGATGTGCTGCAGATCACAGGGATAGACCAGAAGTCCGGCCAGATCTACTTCACCGCGTCGCCCGACATTGCGACGCAGAAATACCTCTACCGGGTTGGCTTGGATGGCAAGGACCGCCAGCGAGTCACGACGAAGGAACAGCCCGGAACCCACGACTACGAACTCTCGCCCGACGGCCGATGGGCCGTCCATCACTACTCCACCGCCAACATGCCGCCGATCGTCGAGTTGATCCGCCTGCGGGGCCACGAGCGGGTCAAGCTCTTCACGGACAACGCCGCTCTCAAGAAGAAGCTGGCCGAGCTCGAGCCGGTCAAGACCGAGTTCTTCCAGGTCGATATCGGTGGAGGCGTCACCCTCGACGGCTGGTGCATGCTGCCGCCGCGCCTCGATCCCAAGTCCAAGTACCCATTGCTCGTGTACGTCTACGGCGAGCCGGCCGCCACGACGGTGGTCGACCGATGGGGCGGTGGCGGCGAGCTCTGGCATCGCATGCTAGCCGAGCAAGGCTACGTGGTGATGAACTTCGACAACCGCGGCACGCCCGCGCCCAAGGGACGGGCCTGGCGGAAGGCCGTGCATCGCAAGGTCGGCATCCTCGCACCGCAGGAGCAGGCCGCTGCCGTGAAAGCCGTTCTGAAGCAGCGACCGTATCTCGATGCGAGCCGGGTCGGCGTCTGGGGCTGGAGCGGCGGGGGTTCGATGAGCTTGAGCGCCATCTTCAAGTATCCCGACCTCTATTCGACGGCGATCTCGATCGCTCCGGTCGCCAATCAGCGGCTCTACGACACGATCTACCAGGAGCGCTACATGGGACTGCCCGGCGATAATGTCGAGGGGTTCATCCAGGGCTCGCCGATCACATTCGCCCACCAGCTCAAGGGCAACCTACTGATTATCCACGGGACCGGCGACGATAATTGCCATTATCAGGGGACCGAAGCCCTGATCAACGAGCTGATCCGCCACGACAAGCCATTCACCATGATGGCCTATCCCAACCGATCGCACTCGATCAGCGAGGGACAGAACACCACGCTCCACCTGCGGCAGCTCATGACCCGGTATCTCAACGAGAAACTTCCTCCCGGACCGATTGCGGCGTCGAAGCACCCGTGAGAGAACGCCGCCGGGCCAAACAGCAGGGGTTACTCACAAATGACATTGGAAACACGATCTTCGATCTTGAATCTGGAATCCGTGGTCGATTCGAGTGATCCCTCCGTCTACGAAGTCACGACGGCCGGAGATGGTCCCGAAGGATCGCTCCCGCTGACCGGCGAAATGCTGAGGGAATGGCCGTCGGGCGATCTCTTCGGCCTGACGCAGAATGCGGGCATGGGCTGGGCGCCGGGCGAGGTCGCCCGCGATCCCTATCTCATCCTGAGCACGCAGGGGGGCGTGCGCGGTCCCGACGGCCAGCCGATCGCCCTGGGTTATCACACCGGCCACTGGGAGATCGGCCTCTTGGTCCGCGAGGCGGCCGAAGAGCTGCGCGGGCTCGACGTCGTGCCGTTCGCCGGGATGGTCTCCGACCCATGCGACGGCCGCACCCAGGGCACGGCCGGCATGATGGACAGCCTGCCGTATCGCAACGACGCGGCCATCGTCTTCCGCCGGCTGATCCGCTCGCTGCCGCGGCGGAAGGGTGTGCTGGGCGTCGCCACGTGCGACAAGGGCCTGCCCGCGATGATGATGGCCCTGGCGGGCTCGAAGCATCTTCCCGGTGTGCTGGTCCCCGGGGGAGTGACGCTGCCGCCGCGCGACGGGGAAGACGCCGGCAAGATCCAGTCGATCGGGGCGCGCTACTCCCACGGCGAGCTGTCGCTGGCCGAGGCGTCGGAACTGGGCTGCCGCGCTTGCGGCAGCCCCGGCGGCGGCTGCCAGTTCCTCGGTACCGCCGCCACGTCGCAAGTCGTCGCCGAGGCCCTCGGATTGACGGTCCCCCACGCCGCGCTGTCGCCCTCGGGCCAGCCGATCTGGCTCGACATGGCCCGCCGCTCCGCGCGAGCGCTCGTCCGACTCGCTAACGCCGGTCAATGCCTCGGCGACATCCTCGACGATCGCTCGGTCCGCAACGCGATGGCGGTCCACGCGGCCTTCGGCGGCTCGACGAACTTGATCCTGCACATCCCCGCCATCGCCTTCTCCGCCGGCTTGCGGCGGCCGACCGTCGATGACTGGCATGAGGTCAACATCCAGGTCCCCCGATTGGTGAGCGTCCTGCCCAACGGGCCGTTTTATCACCCGACCGTCCGCGCGTTCCTCGCGGGCGGCGTGCCGGAGGTCATGCTCCACCTGCGTGGGCTGGCCCTGCTGGACCTGTCGGCGCTCGACCGTCACCGGAGAGCCGCTCGAGCGCCTGCTCGCTTGGTGGGAGACGAGCGAGCGTCGGAAGCGACTGCGCGAGCGCCTGTTCCAGCAGGACGGCGTCAACCCGGACGACGTCATCATGAGCCCGGATCGGGCAAGAGAGCGCGGACTTACCAGCACCGTGACCTTCCCGCGCGGGAACCTCGCCCCCGAGGGATCGGTAATCAAGAGCACGGCGATCGACCCCTCGGTCGTGGATCCCGACGGCGTCTACCGCAAGACCGGACCGGCGCGGGTCTTCACCCGCGAGAGCGACGCCATCGCCGCGATCAAGGGGCAGGGAGACCGGCCGATCCAGCCCGGCGACGTCCTGGTCCTGATCGGCCGCGGACCGATGGGAGCGGGTATGGAGGAGATCTTCCAGATCACTTCGGCGCTGCGGTACCTGTCGTTCGGCAAGCATGTGGCCGTGCTGACCGACGCCCGGTTCTCGGGCGTGTCGACCGGCGCCTGCGTCGGTCACGTCAGTCCGGAGGCGCTCGCCGGCGGACCGATCGGTCGTGTGCGCGAAGGCGACCTCGTCCGGGTCGTCGTCGATCGCTTCAAACTGGAAGGGTCGCTCGACCTCATCGGGGCCGAGGGAGTGGAATTCGGGCCGGAGGAAGGCTCACGTCTCCTGGCGCGTCGGTCGCCCCACCCGCAGCTCTCGGCCGACCCGAACCTGCCGGATGACACGCGACTCTGGGCGGCGCTCCAGAACGTCGGCGGCGGCACCTGGGGCGGCTGCGTGTACGACACCGATGCCATCATCGCGGCCCTCGGGGCTGGAACGACCCGCGAGGCTGTCCGTCAAGTTCGGAACTGACACTTCGATCACGCTTCCATCCCGTCAGGTCAGGGAGGTCCGCCGCTGTCATGGCACGTGTCTATCGCCAACAATACACCCTCTCCGAGGATCAGTTCAGCCTCGGCGGGCGCCTCTATCGGATCTTCCTGCTCTCGATCCTGTTCGGGGTGCTCTGGGTCAAGGCTTACCTGTGGACGGCATTCATCCTCGCGCTGTTGTTGTATCTGTACGACGCGATCGTCATCCCGGCCCTGACAATGAACCCGATCGAAATGGCGGAGCCCGACGACCAACGCGATCAGGAGGACGTGCCCAAGCCATCTCCCCGCCGCGGTCGAACGCGATGGAAATGGAAGCCCGGAGACTCCCCCTGAAACCGGGCCGGGCCACTTCACCACGCCAGCTCGACCGGGAAGAACTCGGCGATCAAGTCTTCGTAATAACGCCGAAGTCCGGCGACGTCGGGCGGCGTGTGCCCCTTGGAATAGAGGTCGTAAGGATTGAAGGCGCGGACCCACTCCATCCGGCGCCGGTCGTCATCGTTCATGAGGTGGGTGTAAGCCCCCTCACGGTGCGCGGCATAGAACGAGTGGTAGCGGATCATGGCCAGCCCCTCGTCGGGCAGATAGTCCTTCACGACGTGGTAGAGGTACTCGTCGTGACCCCACGACATGTGGACCCGGTCGAGCCCGCACCCCTGCTCGTAGATCCCGTTCTCGGTCTGGTATTCGGGGACGCCGGAATCGGGATTATCCCGGAAGAACTCGGCGAATACCACGCTGTCGGAGTAGCGGCAGCCCACGGGGAACGTATCCCCGACCACCGCCCACTGCGGCTCACCGAAGAGGCAGAGGATCTTCCCCAGGTCGTGGATGAGCCCGACGAGCACGAACCAGCGGGGATGTCCGTCGGCCCGGATGGCTTCGGCGGTCTGCATCAGGTGCTCGATCTGCGTCAGCTCGGTGTCCGGATCGCTGTCGTCAACCAGCGTGTTGAGGAACTCCATCGCCGCCCAGATCCCCATCGTCCGCTGCGTCCTGGCCAGGTACTGCCGCTCCTTGGCACGCACGAAGTCGAAGGTCTGGAAACGATGGTTGAGCCGGTAGAATTCCCTGACGGCCGGTCGAACGTTGTCACCGTAATCGCGGAAGGACGACTTCTCCCTCGACTCAGGATAGCGCTCCTGGAGGAATGCCTCCCACTCGTCGAGACTGGTGAGCGGGTTGGATTCCTCGACCTCACGGCATTGCTCCGACATGTCACCGCTCCCGTTCCCGATGGTCGAAGGGCCCAGGTCCGTCGCTTCGCCGCACGCGCAGGGGGGCGTCGATCGCCACGTCTCTACTGTACGAAAACGCGATCGTCCGCGGGAAGCGGGATGGGGCTCAGCTTTCGCTTCCGACTCGGACCTGCCCCGTCCTGAGAAGTGGAGCCGGCGACAGCGAGCCCAGAAGTTCACCCATGGGGAGCGGTCGTGCACGGGTCATCTCGTCGAGGATCGTCGGCCGTCCATCAGCGTCGTGGAACGTGCCGTGCGTCTCGACGACCTGCTGCCGATACGCCGGATGGTCCTGCTTCAGCAGCTCGTGCAGATCCCGGAGGCGGTAGTGCGGGATGGCCGGGAACAGATGGTGGGGAATGTGCATGTCCTGGCCGTAGACGAACACCGCCCATCTCGTGAAGGGGTCGGTGAAGAAGACCCGCGAGTTGGTCAGCCGGCCGACGTCGGCATTCGAATGCTGGTAGACGTCCCTCAGGAACATGAAGAACATGAACGACGACATCAGCGGGACCAGCCACAGCAGGGTGAAATAGACGGCAGAGGCCCCGCCTGTGGCCCACCTCAGGTGCGAGAGGACTTCCAGCAGCACCGTGAAGTAACCCAGGCGAATCACGCTCCCCACCCGCGAGGAGTAGGCCTGGCGGAACGCCGATCGGAAGAGGGCCCATTCGGGGAGGACGCACGTCACGCCGGCAGCGACTCCGAAGGTCAAGAGCCCCGCCGGGAGCAACCACCCGGGGTGCCTCGCCACCGTCAGGAGCCACGTGAGCACATTGAACGCGACGACGTAGCCGATCCCGAGCGTCGTCCCCAGTCGCGGAAACCTCGGCGACGTCATCGGCGATCCATTCCCGTCCACGTACACGTTCTGCCCTTGTCCCAGCGTGTTGACCTGGAAATAAGCCCACTGGTACCGCAAGAAACGGATCGGCGCGACGAACAGCGCGAAGTAGACCACGCGGATGAATCGGCCACGACTCATCGGGAACTCGCTCGCCCGCTTGCCGTGCCCCAGGTTCTGCAGGTCTGGATCGCGGCCCGGATCGTTCGTGAACTGGTGGTGCGCCATGTGAAACAGGCGATAGAAATGCACCGTGGTCATCAGCGGGAACATGCAGAAGAGGTCGGGGACGAGATCGTTCAACAGGCGGTGCTTCATGAAAGAATAATGCGACGCCTCATGGCCCAGACCGGCAAGCCGGTGCTGAATCCCCCCCATGAGGATGATCGCCGTGGCGAAGATCGGCACGTTCCAGGCCCACGGCAATCCCCATCCCGCTCGATGCTCCGCGAAGAGGATCGGCCCGGCCACGACCATCACAAGGCACACGTACTCCCATCCCAGATACAGCAGATTGGAGACATTATCCACCTGCCGAAGCTGCATGATCTCACGCTGAAGGATCGGGTCCTCGAACGTCGGTCGCTCGATTCGCGAAGTCATCGGGTTTCATGCTCCCCGTCATCCTCGACGACTCGCCGATCTTGCCGCCACCGCTAAACCCATCTCGCTTTACCAACAGCGCCCAAAAAGCCGTCTCTAATTCATCTTGACCATGTTACGCAAAAAACCCAATTTGACAAGGCCTCGAATGCGGCGGAGCGATCGGCTTTCTTGAGGGGATATCGTCATCCTGCTGAGTGGGACGTGAGGCGCAGGCCGTCGGAACGGCGGGCCCGAGACGAAATCGGGGAGAGGCGGGGTCTTGACCGGGTCCTGGGCTCTGATCCGGGGGCCGCGGACGACGGCGCCATCGGCTCGGAGGCTCGAAATCACGGGCCTTGCCGCCCACTCTGCGAGTCCTCTATGGTAAGAAGAAGCGTGCAAGAATGGGCGAGATCGGACGCCGGTGAAACGGCGTGGGAAGGAGCGGGTCGGCGTTCGGGGAGGTCGGCGCGATGAGTGGCGTAGGGACGAGGATCGTCAGCATCTCGGGTTTGCGCGGGGTCGTGGGCGACGGGCTGGATCCGCCGACCGCGGCGGAGTTCGCGGCCGCCTATGCCGGCCGGTGCGAGCCGGGGCCGATCGCGGTCGGGCACGACGGCCGGCCGTCGGCCGCGGTGTTCGCAGCCGCGGTCGAGTCCGCCGTCACGGCCACGGGTCACGACGCTCTGCTGCTCGGCCCCGCGGCGACGCCGACCATCGGCTGGCTGGTTCGCGAGTCGGGCTGGTCCGGCGGGATCCAGATCTCGGCCTCGCATAATCCTCCCCAGTACAATGGGCTCAAGTTCTTCCAGCGCGGGGGGATGGTGCTCGGCGCGGAACAGGGGCGAGACCTGCTCGACCGGTGGCAGCGGCGCGACCTCCGCTGGGCACGGTGGGATGCCCTGGGCACGTCCAGCCGGGTCGAGAACCACGAATCGGGGCACCTGGCCAGCCTGCTGCAACTCGTGAATCGAGACACCATCCGCGCATGCCGGTTCCCGGTGGCGCTCGATGCCTGCCACGGGGCCGGAGGACGGCTGGCCACGCGACTGCTCGACGCGCTCGGTGCCGACTCGCTCGTGTTCGGCGGGCTCCCCGACGGGCGTTACGATCATCCGCCGGAGCCGACGGAGACCAATCTCCGCCGTTTCAGCGCGATCGTCCCGGCCATGGGCGCCGCCGTCGGCTTCGCCCAGGATCCGGATGCCGATCGCCTGGCGATCGTGGACGAGACCGGTCGATACATCGGCGAGGAATTGACACTCGCCCTCGCCGCCCGGAGACGGCTCGATCAGGCGGTGGGACCGGTCGTGATGAACCTGTCCACCTCGATGACCACCGAGAAACTCGCCCTCGAGCGGGGTTGTCCGGTCCACCGCACCCCGGTGGGTGAGATCAACGTGGTCGAGCGGATGATCGCCGAGAAAGCGATCCTGGGAGGCGAGGGCAACGGCGGTGTCATCGACCCGCGGGTGGGCTACGTCCGCGATAGCTTCGTCGCGATGGCCCTGGTCCTTGACCTGATGGCCGTTTCCGGTGAACCGCTGTCCCGCCTGGTCGCCGCGCTTCCGCGCTTCAGCATGGTCAAGGACCAGTATCCACTCCCTGCGGCCGGCACCGCCGGTGCAGGACAGATCGGCGAACTGTGGGAACGGATCGCGGCGGCCTTCCCCGACGCTCGTGTCGATCGTCGCGACGGGCTGCGCCTGGAGTGGGACGAGCGCTGGGTGCATGTCCGGGCGAGCAACACCGAACCCATCGTCCGCGTGATCGCCGAGGCGGCCGAGGCGGCCGAGGCGCGCGACCTGTCGGCTCGGGTCGGTCGATGGGTCGGGGGAGCGAAGGAGTAGCGCGATGAACTCGTCGGATTGGCCGAGTTTCTCGGAACCGCCATCCGTGGCGTTCGTGGACGTCGACGGCACGCTCCTGGCACACACGACGACGTTCCTCTTCGCCCGGATCCTCTACCGCAGGGGCCTGATCCGCCGCTCGTTCTTCCTCCGGGCCCTGCACCACGGGCTCCAGCACCGGTTCGGCCGGCTCGACTATGGGAGGTTGATCGAGATCGGCCTGACCTACATCCAGCGCATCCCCGTGGTGGAACTCGAACGGATCGCCTACGAGAACTTCGTCGAGCACGTGCGGCCCAGGCTGTACGAAGGGGTCGAGGAGCACTTTTATGCCCTCCGCCGCCAAGGTACGCCGATCGTGCTCGTCTCCTCCTCGCCCGGCCTGGTGATCCGGCCCCTGGCGATCTACCTGGGCTGCGCCGATATGCTGACGACGCCCGTCGTGATCGAGCGCGGCCGGCTGGTCGGCGTCGGTTCCGGACCCGCCTGTTACGGCGAAGGGAAACTTTACTGGGCCACGCAATGGGCTGCGGAGAACCAGGTTGACATGGACCAGGCGGTCGCCTACGCCGATAACTGGAGCGATCGATCCCTCCTCGAGCGCGTCGGCCGCGTCGTCGTCGTCCATCCCAAGGGGCGATTGCTTCGACTGGCGCGGTCGCGAGGCTGGGACATCGCGCGGCCCCGACGACCGGGCCGCCCCAAATCCAATAGCCATATAGCGTTGAAACGCCAGACCGGCGAACCCTGATGGCCTCGGCTCCTCCGCCGGCCGAACCGACGCGGCGTCTCGCCCGGGTGAGCGTCTTACGAGTGGGTAAACGGCTACGCGGCGACCCGGCGGTTGGCCCAGAACGCATCCCATTGTCCCTGCTCACTCAAGAGCAGGGCTCGCAGATGGCCGACCGCATCGGCCCCCTCGTGGCCCCACCGCATCCCCGAGCCCTTCATTCGCCGGCCGATGACCGTCTTACACGCCGCCTCCACCGGGCCCGAGCCGATCTGCCACCCCTTGGCCCGATAGCTCGGATAGTCCATCCGATGGCACTGGTTGCGGAAGTAGGTCACCACCCCCTCCCATGCCGGCCGCGCCCGGGGATTCCCGGCGAGGTCCAGGCCCTCCAGCCAGGCCAGGATCGCCGGTCCGCCCTCGTGCTTCAGCCGGTGCGACCACGCCGCGTGGGCCGCCTCGGCCGCCGCCGCGTCACCCGGGTGCCAGGCCTTGGCGAAGTCCCCCAGGTGCTCACTGGCGTGGTAGAAGTCCAGGATCACCACATCGAGCCGGCCGAAGTGGAGCTGCAGCAGGTCCTCCAGCCCCGCGCCGCCGTCACACACGGCGATCCATCGCTGGGCGCCGCCCATCCCCACCCGGCCGGCCGTGTGGCGCAACGGCTCGGCCACGGCCTCTTGGCCCTCGAGGCTGGCCACATACCGCGCCTGCCAGGCGGGCCGCCGCCCCTCGGGATCGGCCCACTGGCGGCGCTCCGCGGGGACCGGGTTGTAGACCATCCCCACCGCGACCATCTCCCCTTCGGCGGCCGCCCCGCCCGGGCCCTGCTTGGCGAGGCCCGTCAGGTCGATCGAAACGTAGGCGCAGGTCATCCCCTCGGCGTCCTTGTGCCAGTCCCAGGCCCGGGTCTCACCGAAGGCGACCTTCGCCTCCACGGCCCGGCCCAGCTCGCCGCCGATCGCCTCGGTGGCCCGCTCCACGGTCGATTCGGCCAGCGACAACCCGCTCATCTTGGGCAGGATCACCTCGGCGGCCAGCGCGAAGCTGTCCAGGGTCCCGGCCAGGGTGGTCAACTCGGCGGCGCCGGCGGTCAGGTCGCTCTGATCCAGGCCGAAGGCGGCGTCGCCGGGACAGTGGCCGTGATGGCAGTGGGGGCAGTGGTAATAGCCCCGCTCGATGGTCAGGGGGCCCAACGCCGAGAGGAGGCCCTTTTTCCGATAACCCTTGAAGCGGGTGTCCTGGTGGCAGTGGGGGCAGGTCAGGCTGGAGCCTCGGTACCCCCTTTTTTCCGCTGCTCGGCAGCGGTCTGGAGGGCCTTGGCTCCCAGGCGATGGACCAGGTCGCGGACCTGGAACTCGGTGGCGCCGAAGAGTTGATGGTCGGGCTTGATGGCGAGCAACTCGGCGATCGCGAAGGTCGTGTTCGGAGGCGGCCTTGAGCGACTCGAACAACTGCTCGGCGCGGCGGGCCTGCTCCTCGGGGAGATGGGCGAACGACATGGTGGGGACCCTCCGTGAACAAAGGACTAGTGAATCGGGGATGACGCATCCAAGACCTCTGTTCTACGAGATTTTCCACCCACTTTCGAGACGCCCACCCGTCTCGCCCGGCGGCGACGATGCACGTCTTCATTTTTGGGGCTCGAGTCGGATATACTTATTGCTCGGGTCTTGGCGATCCGGCTGATCTTTGCCGTCCGTTTCAGGGTATCTGGCCGGCGACTCGTCAGGAAGTGCATAGGTGCATGATGCGAGATAGCGTTCCCCTGAAGCACGATCACTCGGACCTCGAGCCGGTGAGTGTCGAGCCGGCACCGGCGGTCAAGAGCGTCCATCCGCCTGCCCGGGCGCAAGGTGGGCCCGACGGCCGTCGCGCTCGTGGTCGGCTTGGCCGCATTGACGGCTCAGGCCTCCGAGACGGACCTGGTCCGCGATATCCAGCGCTACTGCACGGCGTGCTGGCGCAACGCCCGGCTGGACCCGCGACTCTGGGATGACTGCACGCAGGAAGTCTGCTGCCGCCTCCTCGCCAAGGCCCGCGAAGGCCAGCTCGATTTGACCCAGGTCCTGGCCGACGATACTCCGGAACGGCGCGAACTCGTCCGTGCGATCGATATGGTCCGGAAGCGCGTCCAGCGCGCCAAGAAGTATCAGCCGCTCGACGGTCACGTCCCCGCCACGGATACCGACCAGCGAAATCGGGATCGCTTGGAGCTGGGCGAGATCCTGGAAACCGCTCGCCGTGCGGTCCTCAGCGAGCGCCAGGATCGAATCATCGAGTTGTGGATGCGCGGCTGGTCGGTCCCGGAGATCGGCGAGGAGCTGGGGTTACCGCTCGCCCGCGTCAGCGACGAGAAATACAAGGCCCTCCGCAAGCTCGAACAGCACCTGAGCAGTCGCCGCGACGTGCTCGACTTCGGCCAACCGAGCTTGGCGACCGCCTGACCGCATGCGGTCGACGCGGATCACTCCAGTTCGTCGAGCGCCGCGATCACCGCGTCGCTATGGCCGTCCACCTTCACACGCGGGAAGACGGCGCGGATGATGCCGGCAGCGTCGATCACGAACGTCGTCCGCTCGACGCCCATCGCCTTGCGCCCGTACATGTTCTTTTCCTTCCACACTCCGTAGGTCTCGCACGTCTTGTGCTCGGGATCGGCGGCCAGCGTGAAGGGCAGGTCGAACTTCTCGATGAAGCGCGCATGGGACGCGGGATCATCAGGACTGACTCCGACGATGACGGCCCGACGCTTGCGATACTCGGCAATAGCGTCGCGGAATGCGCACGCCTCCTTGGTGCATCCCGGCGTGTCGTCCTTGGGGTAGAAGTAGAGGACGATCGGAGAGCCCTGAAGATCGGAGAGTTTCACCGTCTTGCCCGCCTGGTCTTCGAGTGAAAAATCCGGGGCTTTCTGGCCGACTTCGATCATGCCCATCGCTCCTGCTTGGCGAACCCGGAGAGTCATTCGCGACACATGTTCGGTAGGAGTTTAGCCGCTCGCGGTCCGCAGGCAAGTGGGCCGGGACCGTGTCGGGGGGAGGAAACTGGCGATGGGCCGCGCCGAGACCTTCGAACACACTGCCGACCTGGGGCTGCGCGTGGAGGGGACGGATCTGCCGGATCTCTTCGAAACCGCGGCGGCCGGCCTGTATGACGTGATCGTCGCGAATCGCGAGGAGGTCCGCGCCGTCGAGAGCGAGGAGGTCCGCCTGTCGTCGGAGACATTGCCGGATCTCTTCCTCGCCTGGCTCAACGAATTGATCTTCCGATCGGAGACCGGGCACCGCCTGTACAGTCAGTACCGAGTCCAGATCGACGAGAGTGGACCACGTCTGGAAGCGACGATCGCCGGAGAACCCATCGACCGCGACCGACACGTCCTCGACCACGAGGTCAAGGCGGCGACTCACCACGGGCTGACGGTTCGGCCCAGCGATGGGGGTTGGCTGGCCGAACTGATCCTCGACATCTGAGAGGGTGAACGAGAAGGGGCCGTCGGGTGGGTCGAACGCCGCGGAGCGGCGCGAGACCCACCGGTCTCTTCGGCGGATCCGGTGGGCCTCGCCTCGATGAATCGAGGCTCGACCCACCCTACTACCTTCCTGCCTGCCGGCGCACCACGCCTTGATCCGAAACGTCCCAGCCGCTCCAGATCTCGGCCGACTGACGGTGATGCCGGCGGAGCCACTCGGTCGCCTCATCAAGACGACGCTCCCGCTCCTCTCCCGTCGCCCGTAATGCGACGAGCAGCCGCGCCGCCAGCTCGGCGGCCGGCCCTCCGAACTTCGCGACGTTTTCCAGTTCGGCAGTCGGGCCGGCGTCGGGGCCGCGCCGCGGCAGGACGGCGAGCGAATAGGTCGCCCACAGGCCGATCATCGGCTCGGAGTGCCCCTTCAGCTCGTCGAGGGCCTCCCGCGGGATGTCAAAACCCCGGCCCGCGCCATAGGCCAGCCGGCGAGCCAGGAGCAGGCGCAGCCAGTCGGGCCAGCCCTCGCTCCGCGCCACGGCCAGCGCGTACGACCGAGGGTCATGAGCCACCAGGTCGGTCGAAACCGACTCGGCAAGCAGGTACCGGGCCAGGTCGGGCAGGTCCTTGCGCAAAGCCATCTCCATCCGCGGCCCGTCGTCGAGCCGAGGATTCCGCGAGAGCCGCAGCGCGGCGTTCACGCGATCGATCTCGGGCCGCTTGGAATCGTTCAGCAGATAGATATCCGCCCAGATGTCGCGGTTGCTCCACAGGCCATGACCGAACCAGCCGACGAGGCCGACCACGAGCACGAGCCCGGCGACTCCGAGGTAGAACAGCGCCCCATACTTCTCGCGCTGGCCGCGCGGCGGGGCCGCGACCGGTAGCTCGCCCGGGTTCAGGATGGGCAGGTCCGGGAACCGCGGCCGGGACTCGGACCCTCCGCCTGGAGCCCCGAGCGGCGATTCGCCCTCGCCTTCCACCGGCCAGTCCTTAACTGAAGTAAGAATCAGTAACTGTTGATCAACTGGAGTTCCGGGTTGGCCACCCGCTTCGCCAGGCTGTAGGCGTGATAATGCATGGCCATGTGGAACAGGTAACCGAGCGCGAAGCCCGGTCGGCGGTGGACCTTGAGCAGTCGCCAGAAGCGGCGGCGGTACTCGCGGCGGAGGTCGGCCTCGGGGACGCGGGTCATCAGCCGGAGGAACAGGCCGATCGCCTGGAAGAGGAAGGCGAGCTCGACGCGGTACTGGCCGGGCCAGGTGAGCCACTTGCGGAAGCGCTTGATCCCGTAGTCGAACGTCGGCTGGAGGAACAGGGCGTCGGTCCGTTCGAAGTAGGTCGTGGGCTCGTAGATCTCGTTGATGACGCGGATGTAGCCGTCGCGCAGCTCCTCGCGGCTCATGCGGAGCGGGATGACGTTGGTGCCGAACTCGAAGACGTCCGACGTGTCGAGCCGCCCCTCGGCGGCCAGGCGGTCGTGCAGCGGCGTCTTGGGGATCGCGGCCAGCATGCCGCTCATCGAGAAGGCGATCCGCGCGTCCTGGACGAAGCGGATCTGCCGATCGAAGATCCCGTCGTCGTCGTTGTCGAAGCCCATGATCATGCCGCACCAGACTTCCATGCCGGCGTCCTGGATGCGGCGCACCTTCTCCACCAAGGTGCCGCCGGCGCGGACGTTCTGGTACTTCTTCGCCTCGCGGAGCGACTCTTCGTCGGGGCTCTCGATGCCGACGAACGTGGCGATGAAGTTCGCCCGCACCATCAACTCCATCAGCTCGGCGTCGTCGGCCAGGTCGATCGACGCCTCGGTGAAGAGGGTCAGCGGGTAGTTGTGCCGCTCCTGCCAGGCGATCACGTCGCGGAGCACCTCCTTGATCGCCTTCTTGTTCCCGATCAGGTTGTCGTCGACGATGAAGACGATCGAGATCCCGGTCCGGCGGATCGCGTCGAGCTCGGCGATGACCTGCGCCGAGGTCTTGATCCGCGGGCGGCGGCCGAAGGTCACGATGATGTCGCAGAACTCGCACTGGAACGGGCAGCCGCGCGAGAACTGCAGGCTGCCGAAGGCATAGTGCTTCATCTTGAGCAGGTCGAACCGCGGCGTGGGGACCTTCGACATGTCGGATTTCTCGGGCTGCTCGTAGCGCTCGGCGTGCGAGCCCTTCCGCCAGTCCTCCAGGAACTTCGGCCAGGTCTCCTCAGCCTCTCCGACGAAGATCACGTTAACCAGGTCGCCGAAGTAATCCTCCTGCACCGTGACCCACGGCCCGCCCGCCACGCAGAAGCAGCCGAGTTCCTTCAGCTCGGTCAGGATCTCCTTCATGCGGAACCGTTGTACGCTCATCCCTGTGACGCCCACGATATCGGCGTGCCGGCACCGCTCCCAGTCGATCGGCTCGACGTTCTCGTCGATGAGCGTCACCGTGTGCTCCCCCGGCGTGAGCGCCGCCAGCAAGGGCAGGCACGCCACCGGCAGGTTCGCCCGCTTGCCAAGGAGCGGCAGCGCATGCTCCATGCCCCAGTACGAAATCTCGAACTTGGGGTTGATCAGCACGATATCAGCCATCGATGGGCGTTTCCTCTCAATGCAATGGAGGAGGCGATCATTTCCCAGAGCGGCGTGATCCGACTCGGCCCTGAGAATCGCGTGCCACGATCCCAATCTTCTTGACGCTAGGATGTTAGCGGAAAACGGGAAGCGATCATAGCGTTCTTTCGGGCAACGGCTTTCCTAATCCGATTGGTCGGCCGGTGATCGACTCGCTAGACTGGAGGATTGAGAGACCTCCAGTCCTCGAAGAGAGTGGATCGACGTGCGCGATTCGAGCGAACTCCTGCCGCTGGTCAATGCTCTGAAGTGGACGGCCGACGGCCTGATCCCGGCCATCGTCCAGGACGTGGAAAGTGGCGAGGTCCTGATGCTGGCCTGGATGGACGAGTCGGCCCTGCGGGCGACGATCGCGACCGGCCAGACGCATTTTTATTCGCGGTCGCGCCGGTCGCACTGGCACAAGGGCGGGACCTCGGGCCACGTGCAGCATGTCGAGTCGATCTGGGTCGACTGCGACGGCGACGTCGTTTTGATCAAGGCCCGGCAGGTCGGGGGGGCTTGCCACGAAGGTTATCGATCCTGCTTCTTCCGACGAGTCAACGCCGACGGTTTGGAGCTCGAGATCGCCGCTCGGCCCGTCTTCGATGCGGACGCGGTCTATGGACCAGCCAACGCCTCGGCGGCCAAGCCGGCAACGGGATGAGCTCGAGCCCTCCCGCTAGCCAAACGGCCTCGCGAGATGCGCTCGCAAAGGGTAACCTGGGTTGTTTGATGCGAAGGACTCGGAGCCGGCACATGGCGAGCTCTTTGGCCGAAAACCCCCAGGAGGATGTCCGGGGACGATCGGAGGAGGAAGCGAGTGTCGCGGACGCGCCGATCAGCACGGTCGTCCTCACCGATCGCCCGAGCAACCTACCAGCACGCCTATGGAGTCCTCGCCTGGCACACCCGGAGCAGGTCGCCTATTTCGCCAAGCAACTGATCCTGCTTGATTTGGCCCCGGATTGATCACACTCAACTTCGAAGAATTGATCAAGGATACGCGAAATGCGCAAGCCGCGATTGATGACACCCGGTCCCGCGATGGTCCCCGAGGACGTGCTGTTGGAGCTGGCTCGGCCGGTGATCCACCACCGCTCGGCCGAGGCGAAGCAGGTGATCACCGAGGTCTCCGCCGGGCTGAAGGAGGTCTTCCGGACGCAGAACGACGTGATGATCCTCACCGCCTCGGGCACCGGCGCGATGGAGGCCGCGGCGGTCAACGCGGTTCCGCCGGGTGGCAAGGCCCTCGTCCTGAACGCGGGGCACTTCGCGGCGCGGTGGGTCAATATCTGCAAGGCGTTCGGGATCAATGCGGTCTCGCTGGATTTCGAGTGGGGCCAGCCGGTCGATCCCGATCGCGTCGCGGCGGCGCTGCGGCAGCACCCCGACACCGTCTGCGTGATGGGCACGCTCAGCGAGACGTCCACGGGGACCGGACATCCGGTCGAGGCGATCGGCCGGGTCGTCGCCCAGACGCCCGCCGTGTTCGCGGTCGACGGGATCTCGGGCGTCGGGGCCATGGAGTGCCGCACCGACGAGTGGGGCGTCGACCTGCTCTGCGTCGGCTCGCAGAAGGCCCTGATGCTCCCGCCCGGCCTGGCGTTCGTGGCGGTCAGCCCCAAGGCCTGGGCCCGGATCGACGCCTTCGACTCGCACAGCTACTACTTCAACCTCAAGGCCGCCCGCAAGAAGATGAAGGAGTTCGACACGCCCTACACGCCGGCCCACACGCTGATCCTGGCCCTGCGCGGCCCTGCGGCGGATCAAGGAAGAGGGGATCGAAAACGTCTTGCAGCGGCACCGCCGCATGAGCGAGGCCTGCCAGGCCGGCGTCCAGGCCCTGGGACTGGAGCTATTCAGCGCCCGGCCGGCCGAGGGCCTGACGGCCTTCCGCGTCCCCGACGGGCTGAAGGACACCCAGATCCGCAACCTGCTCTCGGAACGGTTCGGCATCACGACCGTCGGCGGCCAGGACAAGCTCAAGGGCCAGATCGTCCGCATCGGCCATATGGGCTACACCGACGAGCTCGACGTCATCTCCACGCTCGCGGCGCTCGAGATGGCCCTGGGCGAACTCGGCCTCGACGTCGAGCCCGGCCGCGCCGTCACCGCCGCCCAGCAGGTGCTGATGGGTCAGCCCAGCGAGGTTTGAGAGTCAATTTCGAACGGCGAGCGGGGGGCGTCAGCCCCCTGTCCGGATCCGGGAAGACAGGGGGCTGACGCCCCCCGCTCGCCCGGAAGAATCCCACCCTCCTCAGGAGGCAGCGATCGTGGCGTATCGGGTGCTGGTGACGGACAAGCTGGCCGAGGAAGGCCTCGAGCGGCTGCGGGCGGAGCCGGGGATCGAGGTGGTGGTCGATACCAAGCTGGCGCAGGACGTCCCGGCCTTGAAGCGGGCCCTCGCCGAGGCCGACGGGATCGTCATCCGCTCCGGAACGCAGTTGACCGCCGAGGTCCTCGACGGCCAGACGCGGCTCAAGGCGATCGTACGCGCCGGCGTGGGAGTGGATAACATCGACGTGGCGGCGGCGACCCGGCGCGGGATCGTCGTGATGAACACGCCGGGCGGCAACACGGTCTCCACGGCCGAGCACACCATGGCGCTGTTGCTCGCCCTCGCCCGCAACGTCGCCAAGGCCAACGACAGCCTGAAGGCCGGCAAGTGGGACCGCAACAAGTTCACCGGCTCGCAGCTCGAGGGCAAGACGCTGGGCGTAATCGGCCTCGGTCGGGTCGGGCTGGCCGTGGCGAAGCGGGCGCAAGGCTTCGGCATGACGGTCGTCGGCTTCGACCCGTTCCTGGCCGCCGAGAAGGCCCAGGAGCTGGGTATCGCCGGCGTGCAGCGGCTCGATGACCTGTGGCCGCGATGCGACTTCCTGACGCTGCACACGCCGATGACCGCCGAGACCCGCAACCTCGTCGGCGCCGCGGAGCTCGCCCGGATGAAGCCCTCGGTGCGGATCATCAACTGGCGCGGGGCGGCCTGATCGACGAGTCGGCGCTGCTCGAGGCCCTCAACACGGGCAAGGTCGGCGGGGCGGCGATCGACGTCTTCGACCCCGAGCCGCCGCCGGCCGGCCACCCGCTGGTGAATCATCCGTCCGTGCTGGTCACGCCGCATCTGGGTGCCTCGACCGAGGAGGCGCAGGTCAGCGTCGCCGTCGAGGCCGCCCGACTGCTCTCCGAGTTCCTCGGGCGCGGCCAGGTCCGGTTCGCCGTGAACATGCCGACGCTCGACCGCGCCGAGCTGGACGACCTGCGGTTGTACCTCAACCTCGCCTGGCGGCTGGGGATGCTCCACGCCCAGATGGACCGCGGCACGCTCAAGAACGCCCGGCTCACCTACCGCGGCGAGATCGCCCTCAAGAACACCCGGCTGGTCACTGCCGCCTTCGCGGCCGGGCTGATGGAATCGGCCCTGGAGGAGCAGGTCAACCTGGTCAACGCCATGACGCTCGCCCGCGAGCGGGGGATCGTGATCGAGGAACGGGCCGCCGAGGCGCCCGGCGACTTCGGCACCCTCATCCAGTCCGAGGTCGTCACCGACCGCAAGAAGTACGTCGCCGCCGGCACGCTCTTCGGCAAGCAGTTCCTCCGCCTCGTCCGCCTGGGCTCGTACTTGCTCGATGCGCACATCGACGGCACCCTGCTGGTCTTCACCCACATGGACCGGCCCGGCCTCATCGGCTTCATAGGCCGGACGCTCGGCGACGAAGGCGTCAACATCGGCCAGATGAACGTCGGCCGCGAAGAGCAGGGCGGCGAGGCCATCGGTGTCGTCAACCTCGATAGCGTCCCTTCGGCCAAGGCCCTCGAGACCGTTCAGAATCATCCGGACGTGCTGAGCCTCAGCATCATCAAGCTACCGGCCCAGGGCGAGGCGCCGGCCTGGTTGTGACGGAATAGCGCTCGTAGGGTGGGTCGAACGACGCGCCGCGTCGAGAGGCCCACCGCGCCCGATCGCCCCTCCCTCCCGGTGGGCCTCGCCGCGATGAATCGCGGCTCGACCCACCCTACGCTTCCCGGCCACTGCGATGTTCCTCGACTTCGACCTGCCCGACGACCTGATCGCCCAGCACCCGATCGAGCCGCGGGACCGGTCGCGCCTGATGATCATCGATCGACGACGGGGGACCTGGGAGCATCGGGTCTTCGCCAATCTGCCGGAGCTGCTGGATCCGCGCGACGTCCTGGTGCGCAACGACACGCGCGTCGTGCCCGCACGGCTGGTGGGCCATCGCGAGGCCACGGGCGGACGATGGGAGGGCCTCTTCCTCCGCGAGCTGGCGGACGGAGCCTGGGAGGTGATGGCCCGCACCCGGGGCCACCCTTCGATCGGCGAGCGAGTGGTCGTCGGGCAAGGCTTGCGCCTGGCGCTGCAGGCCCGCGGGGAGGGGGGTTGCTGGATCGTCCGGCCGCTCCTGGAATCGGGTCGGGCCGACGGTGACCCGGTCGATTCAACGCATGCGTCAAGCGCTCTCGCCCTCCTGGAACAGCATGGAAAAACCCCTCTGCCACCGTACATCAGGCGAGGGCGAGAGTCCGCCGGCGATCGTGAGGGTTACCAGACCGTTTACGCCCGCCGGCCCGGCTCGGCCGCCGCGCCGACGGCCGGGCTGCACTTCACGTCCGCGTTGCTCGACCGCCTGGCGGAGCACGGGATCGCCTGCGTCGACATGACGCTGCACGTCGGGCCCGGCACCTTCCGCCCGATCACGGCCGAGCGGCTCAAGGACCACGTCATGCACGCCGAATGGGCCGAGCTGACGGAAGAGGCCATCAGCGTGCTCGTTGAGCGTCGCCGCCAGGGCGGACGGATCGTGGCCGTCGGGACCACCTCGGCCCGGACGCTGGAGACGGCGGCGGCTTGCGGGACGTTGCAGCCCTTCGCCGGCGAGACGCGGCTGTTCATCCGGCCGGGGCATATCTTCCGCGGGCTGGATGCCCTGATCACCAACTTCCACCTGCCGCGCAGCACCTTGCTGGTGCTGGTCGCCGCCTTCGCCGGGGCGGACGTGATCCGCGCCGCCTACGCCGAGGCCATCCGCTGCCGATACCGGTTCTTCAGCTACGGCGATGCGATGCTGATCAAGTAACCGGCAGCCGGGAATGAGTCCGGCTCCGTCTGGTCAGTCCCCCCGGTGGGCCACCGAGCGCCATCCCTCAGAATCGCGGCCGCCTCGGCCGCTTTCGCAGTCGTGCGCGCCACGAGGATCGCGTGGATGGACGGGATACCGCCGACTGCTTCCGCTCGACCAGCTCGGACAGCCCGTATTTTCCCAGCTTGAAGCTGAGGTCGTCATAAAGCTCATCAAATGTCCGACAGAAGATATGCCGCGAATCGACCAGGACCCGCTTTCTTCGCCAGTTCAAGCGCTCCCTCTCGAGCGGCCCCAGACCCTGGCTCCTGCCGATCACCAGCATCCCATAATAACCGAACGACTCGGCGTGGCCGAATCGCGACCGGCCCGTATCGGTGCGGGCCATGTCGTGCAGCTTCCAGAACCAATCGAGGATCTGGCTATACCCATGCTCGAACCGCGGCGCCCACTCGAGAGACTGCTTGGCGCCGACTCTCCTGAAGATGCTATCGGGCGCGGCATTCTCGAACTCGATGAAGCAGTATTCCTTCCTCCTGGAATCGCCCAGGGCAAGGTCGGCCGCATAGTCGCCGAAGAGGTCGAACTCGAAGGCCAGTCGATCGACATGAGCGATGTCGGGCGCCAGGTGGCCAATCAGCGCCGCGAGATGGCGATTCTGCGAGAAGAACGAAAGGACGTGTTCCCTCTCCTTGAGCGTTCCGGACTCGAATTGATCGAGCAACTCCTTCAAGGAGGCCAGTTCGAGCCGGCACCGGTCGAAATCGATCTCGAACGGTTCGAAGTGCTTCATCGATCATCCGGCTCAGGGGCACCGGCCGTCGCCGGCAACGTCGCCCGTGCCGTTGTCCCGTGGCTGGTCTTCGAGTCCGCACCGACTCGGCGGCGAGTCGCTCTCGGACGCCCGTGGCCGAGGGCCCAGGGCCCTGGCGAGGGACTTGAGCTGATCCCGCCGGACCACGTCGAGCACCTCGATCGCGCCGGCCGTCTTCTCGAAGAAGACCCGCAGCTGCGGAGTGGCGCGCAGGAGATACAGGGGCTCGGGAGTCGGCAACCTCGTCGCCTGCGATCGGATCAGCTTGCCGCCCAACGGACCACCGATCCTCCGCACCGCCGCTCGGACCATCGCCCGCTCCCGGCGAGACAGGGCGTCGAGCACCATCGAGGCGCGCCTGTGGTAGGTGATGCTCTTTGTCTGAGGCACAATCTCGGCCCCCCGGATCGGACGAACGGCCGGGGATCCCCGTGCCGGGGACCCCTCACAGTGCGAGACCAGGCCATCCACCTGGGATTCTAGCAGGGAGGGTCCATCGGGGCTAGCCCGTGAAGGCACGCGTCAACAACTCGATCTCCGGCGCGGGCGGAACCCGTTACGGCCCCCTCGGCGTGAATGCCAACCATGACCCGGTGACCCCCTCCCGACGGCCCGCACGCCTCCCACAGCCTGGATGCCCTGATCACCAACTTCCTCCTGCCGCGCAGCACCTTGCTAGTGCTGGTCGCCGCCTTCACCGGGGCGGACCTCATCCGCGCCGCCTACGCCGAGGCCATCCGCTGCCGCTATCGGTTCTTCAGCTACGGCGATGCGATGCTGATCCAGTAGGGTGGGCAAGGGCATTGCCCGAGAATCAACGGATATCTCGCTTTGCCGAGCAAGTGGACCGCCGGATCATTCGGCCGCGCCGGGGGTCCACACCGAGACGATCCGGCGCAGCCGGCCGTCGAGAGCGAGGCGAGCGTAGCGAACCGCTCGAGGGCGGTCTGCGGGCCTGGTCGCGCGTCGGTGCATTTCCCGGGTTCCGCAGAATGATCCCTGACCCGAGCCGATTGGCTTTGGTACAATAGGATGAGGTCGATGGCGCGGAACGTGCGTGCGATTCGCGTTCGCCGGTCGGCTCACGGATCGAGGCGAGCGGGTTCACGGTCGTCTCGGGCCTCGCGAGGACTCGATGAAATGGAAGTCGAGGGGCCATGATTCCGGGGCGCGATATCATCGTCATCGGGGCATCCGCGGGGGGGGTCGAGGCGCTCTCGCAACTGGCCCGTCACTTGCCCGCGGACCTTCCGGCGGCGGTGTTCGTGGTGCTGCATGTCCCGCCGTACAGCCCGGGCTTACTGCCGCGGATCCTCAGCCGCAGCCGGACCTTGCCGGCTTCACATCCGGCCGATGGCGAGGCCATCCGCAACGGCAGGATCACCATCGCGCCGCCCGATCATCATCTGCTGCTGGAAGGGGGACGGATTCGACTGACGCGGGGACCGCGAGAGAACGGCCACCGGCCGGCGGTTGACCCGCTGTTCCGCACGGCGGCATGCTCGTTCGGGCCGCGGGTCGTCGGCGTGGTCCTTTCGGGCACCCTGGACGACGGGACCGCGGGCCTGGCGGCGATCAAGCAGCGCGACGGCGTCGCCGTCGTCCAGGATCCCGACGAGGCCCTCTACAGCGGCATGCCCCGCAGCGCGATGGAGTCGGTGGCGGTCGATTACTGCCTGCCGATCAACGGGATCGCCGAGCTGCTGGTCCGCCTGGCTCGCGAGCCGTTCGAGGCTCGATCGGAAGTCGATCCCCCGTCGGAGACGATCGAGGCGGAGAGTCAAGTCGCGGCATTCGATATGGACGCCATCGAGGATGATAATCGCCCCGGTCAGCCCTCGGTCTTCGCGTGCCCCGACTGCGGCGGGAACCTCTGGGAGCTCCACGACGGGGACCTGACCCGGTTCCGCTGCCTCGTCGGACACGCCTGGACGGCCAACGGCCTGCTGGCCCAGCAGTCCCAGGGGATCGAGACGGCGCTGTGGACGGCCCTGCGGGCGCTGGAGGAGCGCGGGGTGCTCTGCACCCGGGTCGCCGAGCGGATGAGCCGGCGGGGGCTCGAGACTTCCGTGGGGCGATTCCGGCAGCGGGCCGCCGAATCGCGGCGGCGGGCCGCGGTCCTGCGGCGGATCCTGATCTCCGAGCCGACCACGAACGATCAGCCGCCTTCGGAGTTCGAACCGGGCGCGGCCGGCGAGGGCCACGGCGGCCCCGGGGAGGGCGATCCGGATGGATGACCGCGCCAACCCAGCGTCGGCGTTCGACGTGGTGGCCCTGGTCGCCTCGGCCGGGGGGCTGGCCGCGCTGACCGCCGTGCTCTCGCATCTGCCCGCCGACTTCCCCGCGGCGGTCGTCGTGCTCCAGCACGTCGACCCCAGCCGGCCCAGCCTGCTGGCGGAGCTCCTCGGCCGTCGCAGCGGCCTGCCGGTGTGCGAGGCCCGCCAGGGCGACCGGCTCCGCCCCGGGACCGTCCTGGTCGCGCCGCCCGCTCACCACCTGCTGGTCGGACCCGGCGGCGTGCTGACGCTCACCTCCACCGAGCCGGTCCACTACTCCCGGCCCTCGGCCGACGCCCTGCTCGAATCGGTCGCCCAGACCTTCGGCCCCCGCGCCCTCGCCGTCGTGCTGACCGGCGCCGGCTCCGACGGCTCCGACGGCGTCCGAGCCGTCAAGCAACGGGGCGGGACGGTCATCGCCCAGGATCGCCTGACCTCACAGAGCTTCGGCATGCCCGGCGCCGCCATCCGCACCGGGTGCGTCGACGCCGTCCTGCCCGTGGGGGAGATCGCTCCCGCCCTGGTCCAACTCGTCACCGCAGCCGTATAGATCGACTCATGAATCCCGAAGGCGATCAGACCGAATTCGAGCCGCTGCTGGAGTACCTCCGCCGCAGCCGGGGATTCGACTTCACCGGATACAAGCGCACCAGCCTGATGCGCCGCGTCGCCAACCGCATGCACAGCGTGGGCGCGACCTCCTATGCCAGCTACACCGACTATCTCGAGGTCCACCCCGAGGAGTTCGCCCGCCTCTTCGACACGATCTTGATCAACGTCACCGCCTTCTTCCGCGATCCGACGGCCTGGGAGGCCATCAAGGACCAGGTCATCCCGCGGATCCTGGCCGGCAAGGGCCCGGACGACCCCATCCGGATCTGGTGCGCCGGCTGTGCCTCGGGCGAGGAGGCGTATACCCTGGCCATGCTCGTGGCCGAAGCCGTGGGCGTCAACGCGTTCCGCGAGCGCGTCAGGATCTATGCCACCGACATCGACGAGGAGGCCCTGTCCCGGGCGCGACAGGCCACCTACGTCGAGAAGCAAGTGGCCAGCCTCCCCGCCGAGCTGCTGGCGAAGTACTTCGAGGAGAACGACGGTCGATATGCCTTCCACAAGGACCTGCGCCGCTCGGTGATCTTTGGCCGCCACGACCTGATCCAGGACGCCCCGATCTCGCGGATCGACCTGCTTTCCTGCCGCAACACGCTGATGTACCTCAACAGCGAGACCCAGGCTCGCATCCTCGAGCGGTTCCACTTCGCGCTCCACGAGCGCGGCTTCCTCTTCCTGGGCAAGGCCGAGACGCTGCTGACCTACAGCAGCAGCTTCATCCCGGTCGACCTCCAGCGGCGGATCTTCGCCAAGGTCGCCCGGGGCAACCTCCGCGACCGCCTTCTGGTCCTGGCGCGGACCGGCGGCGAGGAGGCGGTCGACCGCATCGCCGGGCAGGTCCGGATCGGCGAGTGTGCCTTCGACACCAGCCCGATCGCGCAGATGGTGGTCGACTTCGGCGGCACGCTCGCCCTGGCCAACCAGCGGGCGCGGACCCTCTTCAGCATCGCCCCGACCGACCTGGGCCGTCCCGTGCAGGATCTTCAGATCTCCTACCGCCCGGCGGACCTCCGCTCCGGCATCGACCGCGCCTACACCGATCGCCGCGAGATCGTGCTCAAGGAGGTCGAATGGTCCTTCGGCATCGGCGACTCCGGGTACTTCGAGGTCCACATCGTCCCGCTCGTCGACTCCGGCGGATCGCTGCTGGGCGCCGGCATCACGTTCCTCGACGTCACCGCCGCCAAGCGGATCGGCGACGAGCACCGGCGATCCACCGTCGCGCTGGAGTCCGCCTACGAGGAGCTCCAGTCGACCAACGAGGAGCTGGAGACGACCAACGAGGAGCTCCAGTCCACCGTCGAAGAGCTCGAGACCACCGGCGAGGAGCTCCAGTTCGACCAACGAGGAGCTCGAGACCATGAACGAGGAGCTCCAGTCGACCAACGAGGAGCTCGAGACCCTCAACGACGAGCTGCGGCGGCGCAGCGATGAGCTCAATCGGGTCAACACGTTCCTCGAGGCGATCCTGGGCGGCCTGCGGGGCGGGGTCGTGGTCCTCGACCGCGATTTCGTGATCCTGATCTGGAGCCCCAAGGCGGAGGACCTCTGGGGCCTGCGCGGCGACGAGGCCCGGGGCCGGAACCTGCTGAGCCTCGATTTCGGGCTGCCGGTGGAGCGGCTCAAGCCGGCGATGCGGAGTTGCCTCTCCGGCGAGGTGACGTACCAGGACATCACGATGGAGGCGACCAATCGCCGGGGAAAGACGATCCCCTGCCACATCACCTGCACGCCGATGACCGGCGGCGATGGCGTCAGCGGGGTCATCCTGATCATGGAAGAGCAGAGCGCGCCCGCCCCGAGCGGCGCCGGGCCGTCCGCCGGGGATGGCGAATCGCGGCGAGAGCCGCACGCCCCCTCGCCGGCCTCGCCCGCGCCGGATGGGCACGGATCGGGGGACCAGGTCTCGCCCGGTCAGAGGCCCTGACCGGATCGAGGGCGACGGGTCGGACGGCTCAAACCCACCTTCTGCCGCGTCCGGGTGACCGATCTTAGTCCCAGGCGAGCGGGGGGCGTCAGCCTCCTGTCCGATCTTCGAACCGCCTCCGAAGCCCGAAAAGCGCAAGGAAACCCCGGCTGGCCGCTTAGTTCAGGTTTCGCACTCTTGAGGGTCGGCACCTGATCAGAAAGATACGTCGGTCTCCTTACCATCTCTTGGCTACTTGTCTGGGTTACCACGCCTCGACAAGGCACCAAAGCAAGGAGACCGACCCATGGAACTTACCTCCTCGTTCGTCAACCTGCTACAGCACTTCGCACCGGTGTTCACCGCACCCACCCACAAGACCTTCCTCGTGATCGTCGCCGGCTGGGTCCTCTCCCAGCGCCACCGCTTCATCACCGAACTCATCTTCTCCGGCGGCCACGTCGGCAAGGGGCACTGGTCGCGGTTCCATCGCTTCTTCAGCCATGCCGCCTGGGACATCGATTCCTTCTCCATGGCTCTGGCCAAGCTGGTCGTGACGATCCTCGCCCCGGGCGCCCAACTCCTCTGGGCCGTCGACGACACCCTCTGTCGCAAGCGCGGGCTGACCCTCTACGGCGCCGGCATGCACTACGACCCGCTCATCTCCAGCCGATCCAAGGCCCTCGTCAGTTGGGGACACGACTGGGTCGTGCTCTGCCTGATCGTCGTCCATCCCTTCTGGGCGCCCGGCAAGGTCTTCGCCTTGCCCATCGCCGCTCGGCTCTACATCAACCGCCAGGGGCTCACCAAGGGGAAGAAGGGCAAGGGGAAGTCGTCGGGGACCGGCAGCGGGGTCGAGGCCAAGACCGAGCTCGATCATCGCACGCGGCCGGAATTGGCCCTGGAACTCATCGAACTGGTAGCCCGGTGGTTCCCCGACGACGAGATCCTCATGCTCGGCGACAGCACCTATGGTGGTCGAAGTGTCCTGTCTCATCTGCCCGCCAACGTTCATCTCATCAGCCGGGTCGCCGCCAACGCCGCGCTGTACCGCGCGGCCCCGCCGCGGCGACCGGGTCAGAGGGGGCCATCCCGCAAGAAGGGGGACCGCCTGCCGGGCATGACCGAGTGGGCCGCCGACCCGGAGGCGCCCTGGACGCGACTGGACTTCGACCAGTTCGGGCTGCATGCCACCCTGGAGGTCAAGACGATCCGGGCGCTGTACTACAAGGCGGGGCGGGACCGGCTCTTGACCATCGTCCTGGTGCACGATGTCGAGGGGAAGCGCCCCGATCAGATGTTCTACTGCACCAAGCTCGACTGGGCGGCGCGTCAGGTGCTCTCGGCGTACTCCTGTCGCTGGGCGATCGAATGCACATTCGAATATTGCAAGCAATTCCTGGGATTGGAGGACCCGGCCAATCGCCTCCCCAAGGCGGTCGAGCGGACGGCACCCATGGCGATGTTCATCTACACCATGGTGGTCGTGTGGTTCCACCGCGAGGGTCATCGCTCGGTGCAGTTCCCCTTCCGGCCGTGGTATCAGAAGAAGGCCGAGCCGTCGTTCGCGGATCTGCTGACGACCCTGAGGCGACTGAGCTACGATGAGAAGACCGAGGGGCTGCTCCCGAAGCACTCTCGACTGAGAACCTGGGTCGCCCAGCTCACCGAGCTTCTCAGCCGGACCGGGTGAGCGGCCTCTTGGCCGAGGATTCCTGGGCGGTACGCGACTTCACGACCGATCCGACGGGATGGATTTCACCCGACGGGCTACTCGCGGTACGCCCTCATCCGTGC
Organism: uncultured Planctomycetota bacterium; assembly: GCA_963815795.1. Lineage (GTDB taxonomy): Bacteria > Planctomycetota > Planctomycetia > Isosphaerales > Isosphaeraceae > JAKAUH01. The sequence continues at coordinate 3,362,740 of CAWFIC010000019.1, forward strand.
GAAACTCGAACTTAGAGTCCGTCCCGGAAGGGTCGAGAGCGATCCCGTAGGGTGGGTGAAACCCACCGTGTGCCAAGGCCTTGCGTCGGTGGGTTTCACCCACCCTACAATCGTCTGACCCACCTTCTGGGATAGTGAAACCCACCGTGTGCCAAGGCCTTGCGTCGGTGGGTTTCACCCACCCTACAATCGTCTGACCCACCTTCCGGGACCGACTCTGAGTTTCCCGGAAACCGTGGGGAACAGCCGGGCCGCTCGCGCCAGGCCTCGACCTGTGAGCTAGACTTCTCGGGCAGCCACGCCTCGGGCCATCCACGCCGCACGGCGTGATCCCTGATCCTTGCACGAACATCGGGCCAGGGGCAATCAGTGGTCGCGATCCGAGTGGCCTGATGAAGAGATTGCGAGAGATGGCGTGAGACCGCTTCCGAGCCAGGGCGGCGCCGATCACCGGGCCTTCCGCGGCGGGACCGTGCGGGGGTCGGTCGCGACGCTGTCCGCCGCCCTCGCCGAGGCGCGGCGAAACGTGGCCCGCCTCGAGGCCGTCCTCAACGGGTCTCCGGCCGTCATCTTCCTGAAGGACCTCGAAGGCCGCTACCTGCAGGTCAACCGCCGCTTCGCCGAGGTGTTCCACGTCGATCCCGAGGGCGTCGTCGGCAAGACCAATTACGACATCCACCCCAAAGGCGTCGCCGATACCCTCCGCGCCAACGACCGGCGGGTGCTCGCCTCGGGGGGGCCCGTCGAGCTCGAGGAGGTCGTCGTCCAGGACGACGGGCCGCACACGTACCTGGCGACCAAGGTCCCGCTCTACGACGAGACCGGGGCCGCCTACGCCCTCTGCGGGATCGCCACCGACATCACCGAGCGGAAAGCGGCCGAGCAGGCCCGCCAGGACGACGCGACGCGACTTCGCATCCTGGTGGAGCAGTCCCGGGACGGGATCGTGGTCCTGGATGAGGACGGCGGGGTGATCGAAGCGAACCGGCGGTTCGCCGAGATGCTCGGCTACACCCCGGAGGAAGTCCGGCGACTCCACGTATGGGACTGGGACACCCAATGGACGCGCGAGCAACTGCTGGAGATGCTCCGCCACAACGACCCGTGCCGTGATCTCCTCGAGACGAGCCACCGCCGTCAGGATGGCAGTACCTTTGATGTCGAGATCTGCGCCACCGCGGTCGTGATGGGCGGGAAGAAGCACGATTTCTGCGTGTGCCGCGACATCTCCGGGCGCAAGGCGACTGAGGAGACGCTGCGTGCCAGCGAGGCGCGATTCCGGATGCTCGTCGAGCACGCCGCCGACTCGTTCATCCTGCACGACGTCTCCGGTCGCATCCTCGACGTGAACAGGTGGGCTTGCGAACTCCACGGCTACTCGCGCGAGGAGCTGCTGCGGCTGAACATCATCGACCTCGAAGTCGGTGTGTCGCCCCAGACGATGCACGAGACCTGGGCGAAGATGGTCCCCGGCGAGCCGTTGATGTTCGAGGGCAACGGCCGACGCCGGGACGGCGTCACATTCCCGGTGGAGGTCCGGCTCGGCCTGTTCGAGGAGGGCCGGCGCCGGTTGTACATCGCCCTGGCGCACGACATCACCGAGCGACAACGGACCGCCGCCCGGCTCGAACACCAGGCGACCCACGACGCGCTGACCGGGCTGCCTAATCGCGCCCACTTCCAGGACCGGTTGACGGCCGCCGTCGCCGCCGCTCGCGACCGGCGCGAAACGCTGGCCGTCCTGCTGATCGACCTGGACCGCTTCAAGGAGGTCAACGACACCCTCGGCCACCTCTGTGGCGACCAGGTCCTCCAGCTCCTCAAGCCCCGAATGCGGGCCGCGGTGCGGGGCTGCGATGTGGTGGCACGGCTGGGTGGCGACGAGTTCGCCATCCTCTTGCCCGGGTCCGACCGCCCGGGCGCGGAGTCGGTCGCCAGGAGGGTCCTGTCCGAAGTGCACCGGTTGATCGAGGTGGGTGGCCACCGGATCGACGTCGGCGCCAGCATCGGGATCGCCATGGACCCCGAACACGGGGACGACGCCGAGACGCTGCTGCGCCACGCCGACATCGCCATGTACGCGGCCAAGCGGGCCCGCTCCGGCTACGAGTTCTTCGCGGACGGCCAGGCCGACTGCTCCCCGCGCCGCCTGCACCTCGCGGCCGACCTGCGCCGGGCCCTCGAGCGGGAGGAGCTCGTGCTCCACTACCAGCCGAAGGTCAACCTCGAGACCGGGTGGATCTGCGGGGCGGAGGCCCTCGCCCGCTGGCCCCACCCGGTGGAAGGGCGGATCCCGCCCGACGAGTTCATCCCGCTGGCCGAGCGGACCGGGCTGATCCGTCCGCTTGGCCTGTGGTCCTTGAAGGCGGCATTGCTCCAGTGCGCCGCCTGGCAGAGCGCCGGGCTCAACCTGCCGCTGGCGGTGAACCTCGCCGCCGACAACCTCCAGGACCCGCACCTCTGCGACTCCCTGGACGCGCTGCTCGAAGAGGCCGGCGTCGCCCCCAGGTGGCTCACCGTGGAGGTCACCGAGAGCGTCATGATGGCCGATCCCGGCCGCGCCCGGGCCGTCCTGGACCGACTCCACGAGACGGGCGCCGGGATCGCGATCGACGACTTCGGGACCGGGTACTCGTCCCTGGCCTACCTCAAGGACCTGCCGGCCGACGAGTTGAAGATCGACCGGGTGTTCGTCAAGGCCATGACCGCCGGCGACCGCGCCGCCTGCATCACGCGCGCGGTGATCGACCTGGGGCACAACCTCGGCTTGCGGGTGGTCGCCGAGGGGGTCGCGGACCGGATGACCCGGGACCTCCTGACCGCCTGGGGCTGCGACCGGGCTCAAGGCTACTTCTTCAGCCCCCCGCTCCCGCCCGACGAGTTCCTGAACTGGGCGAGGTGTCCGGAGGCGGGACGGTCACCCGACGCCCCGGACCCGCCGCGTCCGGGCCCACCGACGGTGTCCTATCGCCGGCGGAGGAGGGCGTGAGAGGTCGTGAAGCAATCGATTCCGGATTTCAGATTCCGAATTCCGAATGAATGTAAACCTTCATCGCTCATGGAGTTGTGTCTTCGGAATTCGGAATCTGGAATACTGAATCCGTTTCGTTCACAGCCTCTGAGCGGCCCCCACCGCGGCGTTGGGCGAAGCGTCTCGTCATCCTCGCTCAACGGCTCGTCACGGCCGTCAAGAGACCCCGTCGGGCAGGGGCGTCGCCGGGCTCGGCCGGGGGAGCTTCAGGCTGTGGGCCAGCCCGAGGGCCGAGAGGCACCGGATGGCCAGGTAGGTCGTGTCGACCTCCCACCACCGCAGCCCGTGCCGGGCCGAGGTCTGGAAGGCGTGGTGGTTGTTGTGCCAGCCCTCGCCGAAGGTCAACAGCGCGACCCACCACAGGTTCGTCGAGTTGTCTCGCGTCTTGAAGGTCCGGTAGCCCCAGCGGTGGGTGGCCGAGTTGACCAGCCAGGTCGTGTGCAGGACCGTGACCGACCGGACGAAGCCGCCCCAGATCAGCCAGGGCAGCCCGCCCATGGCGTAGAGCGCCGCGAACATCAGCAGCGGGAAGACGACGTGGTACCGGTCGAGGAAGCGGTGGACCGGATCGCGGTAGAGGTCCGGGGCCCACTTGCGACAGTAGTCTTCCGTGTGTCGGGCCGTGACGTCGGGCGTCATCCACCAGAGCATGTGCGCCCAGGCGAGGCCGCGGCTGGGGCTGTGGACATCGCGTTCGTCGTCCGAATGGGCGTGGTGCTTGCGGTGGTCGGCGACCCAGCCGACGGGCCCGCCCTCCGAGGCGCAGCAGCCCAGGGCGGTCAGCAGGTATTCGAGCCATCTCGGCCGGGTGGCGAAGCTCCGATGGGTCAGCAGGCGGTGATAGGTCATGCAGATGCCCAGCCCGCCGGTCAGCCAGTGACAGACCAGGCACACCACGAGGGCCTGCCAGGTGAAGAAGGCGGGGAACGCCGCGAGGAGCGCCCCGAGGTGCAGCCCGGCGATCCAGAGCAGGGGACCCCAGGCGATGTAGGCGGACCGCGCCCCGGCGGTCGCGGACGTGCTCATGCTCGGCCTCCGATGGTGAAGAACCCGGAAGCCGGCCCGTGGCGCCCCGGCTCGGGGACCTCGAAGGCAGCGAGCCTGCCGGTTCAATGAGCGAGGGACGGCCGGGCTCCCCGTGCGAGGTCCCGGCCGGGCGGCGAAGTCAGTTCGCCCCACTGATAACGGACAGGAACTCGGCGCAGTTCGCTCACACTTGCATCGCACCGACCCGATAGAACCCCCCCTGACCCCCCCTTCGTAAGGGGGGGACGGAGAGGGTGTACGAGACGGCCGCCGGATCGGCGTAGGGTGGGTCGAGCCTCGATTCATCGAGGCGAGGCCCACCGGATCCGCCGAAGAGACTACGGCCCCGTCTCGTACACCCTCCGAGAGAGGTCCGCCCCTCTTGATCCCCCCCTTAAGAAGGGGGGATAGGGGGGTTTCCTCGTGTCGCTGCAACGCCAGCGTTAAGCGCTCTAACCGCTCGTTAGCGGCTCGAATCGCGGTCCCCGATCGGGGAATCGCCGGGGCGTTCGATCAATAGCGGCCGCCACCGCCGCCGCCGTAGCCGCGGCCGCCACCACCGCCGCCGCCGCCGTAACCGCGGCCGCCGCCGCCGCCACCGCCGCGGTTCTCGCGCGGCTTGGCCTCGTTGACCATCAGCCGGCGGCCGCCGTGCTCCTGTTCGTTGAGCCCCTGGATGGCCGCCTGCGCCTCGGCGTCGCTGCTCATCTCCACGAAGCCGAAGCCCTTGCTGCGGCCCGTGTCGCGGTCCTCGATGACCTGCGCGCTCTGGACCTGCCCGAACGCGGAGAACATCTGCTCCAGGTCGGAGCTGCTGACCTGATACGTCAAGTTGCCGACGTACAGTTTCTTACCCACCGTCAATCTCCTCGGAAATCAGGGCGACCCGCTGTTGGCTTTCCGGGTCACAGGTGAAAGGGGCCGGCATGTCGGCCCAGCAGGTGGAATGCGAGAGAAGTGAGCGAGAGCGGATTTCCGGAGGAAAGAGCGTCGCGGACCCTTTTCGATTTCCAACCGACGCTAATTATACCAGCGAACCCGTCCCAGGGAAAGGGCTGATTTCGCTTCGATCCTGAATCGACCGTCGGAGTACCGGCTTCAGCCTCCTTGAGTGGCCGGCGCCTCCGACCCGCCAGCGAGGGTACCCCCGGCCGGACCTTCGCTGGCGCGTCGGGCTGGTATGGGATCAATGCGCCGATGACGTGTGCGACCCATCCGTTGAGCGCTCTACTCCGGCGCGCACGCGGTCCCGGTCGAGGTGCCGGCGGGCAGCCTGACGGTGAACTCGCTGCCGAGCCCCGCTCCGTCGCTGTGGGCCGAGACCGACCCGCCGTGCAGCTCGACCAGGCTCTTGACCAGGGCCAGGCCGATCCCCAGGCCGCCGCCGGTGCGGGCGTGTGTCGCATCGACCTGGGCGAACAGGTTGAACAGGCCGGAGAGCGACTCGGGCGCCAGGCCGATCCCGCTGTCGCGCACCCGGACGACCAGCTCGTCGGCCTGGCGCGAGGCCGTCAGTACGATGCGGCCGCCGGGGTCGGTGTACTTGGCGGCGTTGGTCAGCAGGTTCGAGAGCACCTGCTCCAGGCGGGTCGGGTCGGCGTCGAGGAGCAGCGGGCCCTCCGGCAGCGAGACCTCCAGGTCGTGCCCGCGAGCGTCGATCAGCGGGCGGACGTCCGCGACGGCGCGGGCGACGACGTCGGCCAGGTCGACCGCCTCGCTGCGCAGCGCCATCGCGCCTCGGGAGACGCGGGTGATGTCCAGCAGGTCGTCGATCAGTCGGGCCATGTGGCGAGCCTGGCGGACGATCACGTCGTGCACCTCGCCGAGCGTCGGCGAATCCACGGTGTCGGCGCCGATCAACTGCGCCGACGTCAGGATCGCCGCCAGGGGGTTGCGCAGCTCGTGGCCGAGCGTCGCCATGACTTCATCCTTCCGCCGGACGGAATCGCGGGCGGACTGGTGGCGCCGGGCGTTCTCGAGGGCGTCGGCGGCCTGGAGGACGTATTGCTCGACCAAGTGGAACTGCCGCTCCGAGGGCCGGTGCGGCTCGCGGAAGAACGTGGCGATCGTGCCGGCCAGGTCGCCGCTGCGGTTGACCAGCGGGACGCTGAAGCAGGCCCGGAATCCGCCCAGCCGGGCCGCTTCGGGCCCGCTCGCGGCGCCCGGGTGGTCGGCCTCGCCCTCGGTATCCCCGATCACGACCGGCCCGCCTCGCTGGACCGCCAGGCCGCACGCCTCGGAGCCGACCGGGATCCGCCCGTAGCGCTCGAGGTACTCCGTGAACAGGCCGAGGCTGACCACCGTGTCCAGCTCGTCGCGGTCGCGATCCAGCAGGCGGATCGCCGCCATCTCGGCGCCCAGGAGCGACGCCGTCGCCGCGAGGATCTCCTCGAGGACGGGCGCCATCTCCAGCGAGCCGAGGAGCTGGCCGCCGAGCAGGTTCAGGTGCCAGACGTCGGCCAGGTGCTCGGCCAGCTTGCGGCGGTCGGTGTAGAGCTGGCGCTCGACCTTCTTGCGGCGGCTGATGTCCCACAGGCAGCCGCGGAGCACCCGCGGACGGCCCTCGCCGTCGGACTCGAGGCTCAGCGACGCGCGGACCCAAAGCACCCGGCCATCGGCGGCGATCACGCGGTATTCCAGCTCGGCGGCCCGGCCGTCGCGGAGGCAGTGCGCCCGATGCGCCTCGGCCAGGGGGCGGTCGTGTTCGTGGATGATCTCCGCCCAGAACCTCGGTTCGTCGATCCACCGCTCGGCCGGATAGCCCAGCAGCTCCTCGGCCCGCCGGCTGATGAACCAGTACCGTCCGGTCTGGGCGTCGGCCTCCCAGACGATGAGGTCGATGCCGTGCAAGAGCCCGCGCAGGGCCGCGGCCTCGTCCTCGGCGCGGAGGCGCCCGGATCGCTCGCTCTCGAGGTCCTCCTGTGCCACCGGGCCGCTCGGCAGGCCGATGGTCACGCGCCCGGCGCATGCGATCGCCGGGCGAGACGGTCCGGAGCGCCGGGCTGCACGATCTCGCGGACGAGCCAGCGCAAGGCCGTCGGCGTCCCGTTCCCATCGCGGACCACGGCCGCCGTGATCGAGGCGTGATACTCGCAGTCGCGCCGCGGCCGCAGGCGGATGATCCAGTCCTCGCGCCGCCCGTTCTGGAGCAGCCGGTTGAGCCCGAATCGGAACGCCGGCCGCTCGTCCATCGCGATGTAGATGGCCAGGGGCTTGCCCGCCAGGTGACCCGGCGGCACCCCCAGCAACTCCCCGGCGGCGCGATTCGCCTCCTTGATCAGGCCGACCAGGTCGGTCACCAGGTAACCGTCGGGCGCGAAGTCGAACAGGTCGCGATACCGCTGCCGCTCCGCCTCGACCGCCCGCCGCGACTGCTGCAGCTCGTGATTCTGCTGGTGGAGCTCCTCCTCGGCGACCCGCATCTCCTCCATCGTCACCCCGAGCGCCTCGGACGTCTCCTCCCACGCCGACCGCAGGTCGCCCCGAGCCGCCCCGTTGCCCGGCGACAGGCGCTTGAAGCGAGCCTGCATCGACTCGACCTGACGTGAAAACTCGTTAAGATCCATCCCTCAGCCCTCACTCGCTCGGATTGATCCGCCGGCTTCTCCTCGTCCCTCCTTCAGGAGCAGGCGCGTCCCTGCGATCAAGCCGACACGATCGGTTTCCCCGTCATCGTCGCCCCCTATGCCAACGCCGTGCCAAAGCCATCGGCTGCCCACGCCGCGAGTTCGCGCGGTCGAACCTCTTCACCAACCATCCTCGGATTTCTCAGCCGGAACGCAACGCACCGACATCGGCGAACGACGGCGAGCAGGCTAAAGCCGGCGGAAGATGCATCAATGCTTAATATTGCTACTCGTTGCGAGTTCGTCAAGAGGGGGCGGCCGGGAAGTCCTTAACAACCCGGCCAGGACCGAGGCAAGTGGGTGAGTTGGCTCATTTTATGCGCACGAGGAGCCATCGGTCAAAGGCCGAATCGCCGGAATTAACGGAATCCAAGCAGTTGGCCACGGTGATTCGGTACCCGGTCCTCGGCGATCGAGGGGTGTCAGCCCCCTGTCCGATCCTTCTCCGAGCTGGCCGCTTCGACGATCGCGTGATTGCATGGCCGATCGTCCCGGGAAAATCGACGCATAAGGCAAGATTTGCGCAACTGGAGCCGCCTTTTTGATGATTATTTGGGTGTAGGGACATGGAGACGTTGCTGGACCTGGGGAAACGACGACAACGACGAACATCGAGGACGAACGACGATCATGAACCTCCCATCCTACGACGCATGGGTGTTCGCGCGGATCATGGCGGATCAGCCGACGAATGACGATCTGGCCGGCGTGACGCCGGAGTTACGACCGCTGGCGGAGGGGTTGGTCCTGGCGCCGGCGCGGAAGCGGGCGGCGATGCTCGAGGGATTCTCGCTGGGCGCCTCGGCGCCGGGGGATCTGGCGCGGGCGATCTTCGATGCCGACCCGCTGGGGCCGGCGCCATCGCGTGAGGCGGACCGGCCGGCTCGCCGCGCCACGCTGGCCGACGTGCGGCGGCTGGTGGCCGACGCGAGCTGGCCGTGGCGGGGCTGGCTGGCCGGCGGGGTGCTCAACTCGCTGGCCGCCGACCCCGGCATCGGCAAGACCCTGCTGGCGATGACGCTGGCGCGGATCCTGTGGACGGCGCGCCCCTGGCCCGATGGCCAGGCCAACCCGTTCCCCGAGGGCACCCGGACGCTCTGGGTGCCCGGCGACCACCATTACAACCAGATGCTCGACCTGGCGAGCGACTACGGCCTGCCCGACGAGGCCATCCTGCTCAACGCCGACGCCGCCGCCCCGATCGGCGGCCAGGACCTCGACGATGCGGCCGTGCTGGCGGCGCTGGGGGAGCAGGTCCGCGCCGAGGCCCCGGGCCTGGTGATCGTCGACACCGTCGGCATGACCACCTCGCGCAACCTCGGCAAGCCGGAGGACGCCCGCGAGTACTTCGCGCCGCTGATGTCGATCGCCGGCCGGACCAGGACGGCCTTCCTGCTGTTGACGCATCTCTCCAAGGAAGCCCAGGCCCTGGGCCGTCGGATCGTCGGGGCCAGCCGGGTCGTCTGGAAGCTGACCCACCCCGACCCCGATGGCCACCCCGACCGCCGCAAGCTCTGGGTCGATAAGTCCTACATCCAGAAGCCGCCCGCCATGGGCATGACCATCACCGATGATGGGTGCACGTTCGACTTCGCGCCGCCGAGCGGCCCGGAGACCAGCAAGGGGGGCCGATCGCCCGTCAAGCTGGAAGCGTGCAAGCAATGGCTCACCGAGCGGCTGACCCCGATCCCCGCGCCGGTCAAGCAAGTCCGCGAAGAGGCCGAGAGCGCCGGCTTCAACGTAGCCACCCTCTACGCGGCTCACAACCGGCTCGGGGGTGAGGAGTACAAGGTTGACCGCCGGACATGGTGGAAGCTGCCCGTCGGCTCGGCCACCGGCGAAGCGATGTTAGGAACTGCCGCACCATAGGGGTTTCTAACATCGTAACACGTAACATCGCCGAGGGGGGACATATCTCTCTCTTACACTTGTCGTCTCTTGTTAGGAACTCTCCCCCCTATAGGGTTCCTAACATCGTAACACGTAACATCGCTCTGACGCCTCGACGTCTCGGGAGGACGATCGATGAAGCCGGCTTCGACGACGAGGACGGATCGCCTTGCGTGGAAGGACATCAAGGACCGGATCGACGTGGCGGCGGTGGCGACGGCCTTGCTGGGCCCGGCGGTGAAGCGATCGGGTGCCCGGCTGCTCTGGCGATGTCCGTTCCACGACGACCACGACCCGAGCTTCCAGGTGGACCCGGAGCGACGTCTCTGGAAGTGCTGGCCGTGCGATCGCGGGGGCGATGCCGCGGCGCTGGTGATGCAGTTGAAGGGCGTTCCGTTCCCCGAGGCCGTGCGACACCTCGCCGAGCACGCGGGTATCGTGACGCCCTCGGGCCAGTCGGCCCGCGCGGCATGGCCGACCAGGCCGCAGTCGGCCGAGAGGGCTTCTGCTCGGGTGGATGGAGCCGAGCGAGAATCGGAACCACCCGATGGTTCCCCGAAGGCCGCACCGGCGAGTGGCACCCGCTCGACGAGCTCCGGATTGCCCGCGGCCGAGGCTCGCGCGCTGGTCGAAGAGTCCGAGGCGGCGCTCGGCACGCCCGAAGGCCGGGAGGCGCTGGAATACCTCCAATCGCGCGGCCTGGACGAGGCGACGATCCGCCGCCATCGATTGGGCTGGACCCGGCGACTGGTGCTGCCGATCGCCGACAGCCTCCGCTGGTGGCACCTGCGCGGCATCGTGATCCCCTGGATCGACGAGGACGACCGGCTCGGCCTGGTCAAGATCCGCCGGCCCGCCGGCTTCAAGCCGAAGTACGTCCAGGTGTTCCGCGACCGGCCGGGGCTCTTCTCGGGGTCGGGGCCGATCCGGAGCGACCTGCCGTTGATCGCCGTCGAGGGGGAGCTCGATGCCCTCTTGCTGGGCCAGCTCGTGGGCGACCTGGCGAACGTCGTGACGGTGGGCAGCGCGTCGGACCACCCCGACAAGCCGAGCTATTTCGCGATGGCCTACTGCCCCAGGCATTTCGCCGCCACCGACTCCGACGATCCCGGCGAGCGCGGCGCCGTCGTGTGGTCGCAGCGCGCGATCCGCGTCCGGCCCCCGGCCGGCAAGGACTGGACCGAGGCCCTGAAGGCCGGGATCGACCTGCGCCGCTGGTGGATCGAGACGCATTTCCCGGAGACCTTCCACCGCGAGGAACGCGCCGCCATCACGTCTTGCTGAAGGCTGAATCAGACGGAGTAGGGTGGGTCGAACGCCGCGGAGCGGCGCGAGGCCCACCGGTCTGAAGGCTGAATCAGACGGGGCTGTAGGGTGGGTCGAACGCCGCGGAGCGGCCCGAGGCCCACCGGTCTCGTCGGCGGATCCGGTGGGCCTCGCCTCGAGGAATCGAGGCTCGACCCACCCTACGCCGATCCGGCGGCCTTCGCGTACACCCTCTGAAGTATCGAGCGGCTTCTTGAAGAAAACCGCCGGGCGGGGTGCCGACTCCCTTGCGGGAGCCGGGTCCGTCCGGCGATGGTCTTCGACAGGCGAACCGCGCTAACACGCCGGCGGCGATCGGGCCCGCCAGTCGCGGCGGACGTGCGGCGTCCGGGCGGAGGCGCGGCGGGCGGCGTCGGCTCTCCTTCGTCCGTGGTTCGTGGTCCGTTGTCCGTTGTCGCGGGTCCGGTAGGGCGAACGGCCCCGCCATCCCCGCGCGAACAACCACATCCGTCGTCCACCGGCCGTCATCCGACTGTCCGTTTTGCGTCGTCCTTTGTCCGTTGCTGGATGTCGCGGACGGCGGGACCGGCTCCGGTGAGCCGAACCACTCGAACTCGGCGGATCGCCGCTCGGCCGTACGCTCAACTCGACCACGGACCACGGACCACGGACCACGGACAAGACAGGGCCGAAGGCAGAGGGTGCGATACCGTACTCTTCGGCGGCCGGACTGACGTCCGGGACGACTTCGGGCTCCGTCGCGGGCTCGGGCTGACCCGGTGAAGGATCGATGTCCGAGGCAACGGCATGCACCTGGACCGCCGGCTGGGACTCGGAGGGAAGCTGGACGTCCAGAGGAGGCTGGCCCTCGACCGGAGGCGGAGCCTCGGCCGTGGGAGGGACCTCGGAATCAGCCTCCAGCCCTGAGCCTTCGGCCTTGTGGGTTGACCGGACGTATTTGCCGGGTCCCACGCGAATCCAGGTGGCGGGAGCGGAGTCCGAGGGCGGCTCGGCGGCCGGTTTGGCCGGCTTGCGAGCCCGGGCTCGGCTCCGTCGGGGCCTGGTGAGGGCGGTCGCGGCCGGGTCGAGGCGAAGACGCGCCGACTCGGCCTCGGAGGACTCGCCGGCCGGGCTCGACCCCTCGTCGGGGTATGGCCCGGGCTGGTCCGTCGTCGCCGGTGGATCAGCCCCCTCATCCGCCCTCCGGGCACCTTCTCCCCGGCCGGGAGAAGAGGACGGTGATCGCCGCCGCCACGCGGACAAGGCGCGGCGGAGCCGATCGGCGGTGGAGTGAAGGGGGCCAGGCCTCGACAACGCCCGCCAGCCCCGAGGCGGGACGACGATCGCGATCACGAGCAGCAGGTAGGCCGGAACCAGCCAGGTCGAAACGGACGCCACCGCACAACTGGTGGCGCCCAGCAGCCCCGCCAGCCCCGATCCGACCAGGACAGGCTGAAGTCTGAAGGCCAAAGGTGGGATGGACGGAGGTCGCCCTCGGCCCGGTTCCACCTTCCGCCTTCCGGCTTCCGCCTTCCGCAGCGTTTCCCGCATGCGTCGCCTCCCATCGCCTGGTATCGGACGGAAGGGCAGTGCGAAATCGGGCCGATGACGCGGGGATATCCGACGGCGTCGATCGAAAGCGACAGTCCCCCGTGGACCGGAGAATCCGGGACGTTTCGCTCGCCGATCCAGTCCGCACGACCCGAACGGGTTATTCGAACACAACGGTGCGGACACCATCGACGAGGATGCGGTCCCCGAGGTGCCAGCGGACGGCCTGCGCGAGGACGCGGCGTTCGACCTCGCGGCCGATGCGGACCATGTCCTCGACGCCGTCGCGGTGCGAGATATGGGCGATGTCCTGGTGGATGATCGGGCCGGCGTCGAGCTCGGCCGTGACGTAGTGAGCGGTGGCGCCGATGATCTTCACGCCGCGGGAATAGGCTTGTTGGTAGGGGCTCGCCCCCACGAACGCGGGCAGGAACGAGTGGTGGATGTTGATCACCGGCCGGGCGAGCGATTCCAGCATCTCGGCGGAGAGGATCTGCATGTAACGGGCCAGCACGACCAGGTCGACTTGATGGTCGTTGACGAGTTTGACGATCCGGGCCTCCTGCTCGGCCTTGGCGCCCCTGGCGACCGGCAGGTGGTGATAGGGGATGCCGTGGGCCTCGACCTTGGCGGCGAGGTCGGGGTGGTTCGAGATCACCAGCGGGATCTCGGCCTCGAGCTCGCCCGACTCCCAGCGCCAGAGGAGGTCCAGCAGGCAATGGGCGTACTTCGAGACCAGGATGGCCACGCGGCGCGGGCGTTCGGCGTAATGGACCCGCCAGCTCAGGCCGTGCTGGCGCGCCAGGGGAGAGAACGCGGCGGCGAACTCCTCGCGGCCCAGGCCGAAGCCCGGGGCTTCGATCTCCATCCGCATGAAGAACCGGCTGCCCGGCGGGTCGCTGACGTGCTGGTCGGCCGCGACGATATTGCCGTTGTGCAGCGCGACGAAATTGGCGACCGCCGCCACCACGCCTCGGTGATCGGGGCAGTCGATCAGCAGCCGGATGTTCTCGGACATGTCGGTTCGTTTCCTCGCGGGGAGCTCGAGAGATTTCCAGGACTATCTTACTGCGTGGAGAGCCGGAACGCCCCTGGCCAGAGGTTGCGGGCATCGATCGAGCGCCTGGAGCGTTTAACGCGTGCATTGCAGCGACACGAGGAAACCCCCCCTATCCCCCCCTTCGTTAAGGGGGGGATCAAGACGGGCCGACCTCTCGCAGTCCCCCCCTTAACGAAAGGGGGGTCAGGGGGGGTCGAGCCATCGCAGCCGGACCATCGGCAACCGTTTGCGGTGATCTCCTGTCCACGAACGGTCGCGCGACTCTTGCGCCGATCGTCTCGCAAGGGTCAGCGCCCCGACGGCGGGGATTGGCCCTTGGCCGGGTTCTTCGCCTCGTCGAGCCGGGCGATCCGCGCGCGGGCTGCGGCCAGCACGGGGGCGGGGGGCTTGAGGTGGGACCGATCCATCCGCTCGACGGCGGTCCGAAGGTTGTTGGTCGCCTTGTCCCTGTCTCCCAGGCGGAGCTGGTCGCCGCCGATCACGCTCTGGAGATGAGGCAGGAACCAGTCGAGTCGCGCGTCCATGCGCGCGGAGTCGTTGTGCACCGCCTTGAGGAGCTCGATGGCGGCCTTCGGGTCGCCCCGGTCGGCCAGCGCGTTGGCCAGCGCTCCGGCGAGCCGGTCGGCCGGTACGGGGAGGGCCCCGGTCCTCGCGTGCACCTGGAGGATCGGCAGGAGCGCCGTCACGACGGCGGCGGCGCGGCCGCGAGACAGCTCGACGCTGCGCCAGGCAGGCATGCAGCACGGCCTCGAGCTGGTCGCTGTCGTTCCTCCCCGAGAGCCGCTTCGAGAGGATCGTGAGCGACTGTCGGTACTGCGCCTCGGCGCCGTCGAGATCACCCGTCGCCTCGAGCACGAGGCCGTAGTTGCGCAGCATCGTGCCGCGCTGGAAGTGGTCCGCGCCGAACGTCCGCGCCATGGCGTCCGGGAGCGGGGCGAGGACGGACCGGGCCTCCTCCAGTTTCCCGCGGGTCGCCAGGATTTCGCCCCGTTGCGCGAGGGCGAAGAGGGTCTCGGGGAATTCGGGCCCGTACCTCCGCACCCACTGGTCGCAGCTCTCGCGGGCCAGGGACTCCGCCTCGGCGAGGTCGGCGCCGGTCCGACTGTAGTTCAGGGCGATGACCAACTGGCTGGCCGCGCGGAGGGCGAGCTGGTGGTCGGCCCCGAACCGGCGGCGCTGGATCTCCAGGTTCTCCCGGAGGAGTGGCAGCGCCGCGGGTCTCCCCCGGTTGAGCTGCGCCCAGGTATCCGCGGCGTAGACGGTCTCGGGATGCTCGCGGCCCAGCCGCTCCTCGCAGGTCTTGAACACCGAGTCCGCACCGGATGACACCCGGTCGCCTCTCATGGCATCGGCCCAGATGAGCCGGTTGTTGGCGAAGAGGATGTCCTCCTGGGAGGCGCCGCCCTGCCAGAGGAGCTCACCGGCCCTGGACAGTTGCTCGCGGGCCTCCCGGTAGAGCCCCAGCTCGAGGTAAACGTTGCCGATCGTCGAGCGGACCGCCCCCTCCACGCCGGGCTCGCGGGCGATCGACTCGGAGGCGGCCAGCGACCTGGAGGCCCGGTCGAGCAACTGCCGCACGGTAAGGAACGCCCCGGCGGGGTTCCGCTCCGGGTCGGCCTGCCCGAGTAGGTCGTTGACCAGGAAGTTGTTGATCGCCTGGGCCCGCGCCCGGGCCGCCTCGGCGGCCCCCCGCTCGCGATCGATCCGCGCCCGCGACTGGCCGAGCAGGACCGTGCTGACGGCCAGGACGACCACCGCCGTCTGGAGCAGCCCCGCCCCGATGGCGACGCCGGTGCGGTGCTTGCGCGCCCAGCGGGCCAGCCGCACCGTCGCCGGGCGCGGTACACCGAGATCGGCTCGTCGGCCGCCCACCGCTCGACGTCGTCCTGCAGGGCCAGACAGGATGGGTATCGCTCCTCGGGCCGCGTCGCCATCGCCTTCAGGCAGATCGCCTCCAGAGCCGGATCGATGCCCGCGTCGAGCTGGCGGGGCCGCGGGAACTCGCCTCGGCCGACCTTGCGGAGCACCTCCCCGATATCGCCCTCGAAGGGGGGCTTGCCGGTCAGCAGGCAGTAGAGGGTGGCGCCCAGGCTGTAGACGTCGCTGCGGGGCCCCAGTCGATCCAGCTCGCCGGCGGCCTGCTCGGGGCTCATGTAGGCGGGGGTGCCCAGGGCGCTGCCGGGCAGGGTCTCGGCGCTGCCGCTGGCCGAGGAGGGCATCAGCGACCGCTCGGCGGAGTCGGCGGGCGCCTCGGACTTCCCCCCGAGCGGCTTGGCGAGGCCCCAATCGACCACCAGCGTCTCGCCGTGCTTGCCGACGATCACGTTGGCCGGCTTGATGTCGCGGTGCAGCACCCGCCGGCCGTGGGCGTACTCGATCGTGTGGCACACGTCCGTGAACCGCCGCAAGAGCTGCCGCAGCTCCAGCGACCGCCGGCCGGGGTCGCGCCTGAGCGTCTCGTCGGCGTGGAAGCGGTCGATCGCCTCCTTGAGGGTGTCCCCCTTGATGAACCGCATCGCGTAGTACGGCCGGCCGCCGTCGTCGGTCCCCAGGCCGTAGACCGGGACGATGCCGGGATGCTCGAGCCCGCCGGTGATCTCGGCCTCGATGAGGAACCGGGTGCGGCTGGCCGGGTTGTCGGCGTGTCGAGGGAGGATCTGCTTGAAGGCGACCTCGCGATTGAGCTCGGCGTCGAGGGCGATGAAGACGGCGCCCAGGCCGCCGGAGGCATGGGGCCGGAGGACGCGGAATCGCTGGCCGTCGGCGGTGGGGGTGCCGGCGGCGTAGCTGGCGGTCCGGTCGGCGCCCCCGCCCTCGACCGAGCCGGAGCCGACGCAGGCGAGCGTGGCCTCGACGACGGGACCGGCGGCGGCGAGGCTCTCGCGGGTGGAGCGGTTGACGTCGAGGGCGGCGAGGCTGCGCTCGGGGTCGCCGCCGTGGAGCTTCAGGTGGGCCTCGACCAGGGCGTCCAGCAGCGGCCGGTGCTCGGGCCGCAGGGCGCCCTGCTCGGCCAGCAGGATGGCCAGGGGCCTGCCCGGCGCGGCGGTCCAGGTGGCGAAGGCCAGGACGAGCTGGTCGCGGGAGACCAGGGCGTTCTGGAGGGCAAGCAGGCCGAATAGCAGATCGCGCGGCGCGGCGCCACGTTGAGGCATCGGGGCGGCTCCCGGCCCGGGCGAGGGGATCACAGCTACACCCCGCCTCGTTCGGCCCTCAAGGACCAGCAGGCCGAGTGTGATGATAAACGAGATCCAGCCAGGAATTAAAGACTGATCCAAGGCGCGAGGCGGCGTCATCGGGGCTCGGCATCCCTTGCGTGCGATGCATGGCGACGTCAGAACGATCGACGACTCGCCCGTCCTCCGGCGCAGGGAGTTGGCGTCGCGCTCGATGCTCCGCCCACGGGGACCACCGGCCCGCGATCGCCGGTACGTCGTTGACGTCAGGGATCGGTGGTTCTGGCCTGACGCGGATCGGGCGTAGGTCAGGCTTTCCAGCCTGACGCGGATCGGATCGGATCGGATCGGACGGAGTCAGGCTGGAAAGCCTGACCTACCCGGAATCCGCCGATGGATCGGCCCAACACTCCAGAACGATCTTGCCGCGCACGTGCCCTGGCTCGCTCAGGGCGTGCGCCTCGCGGGCGCGGTCCAGCGGGAAGGTCCGGGCGACCTCGGGCTTGAGCTTCCCATGGTCGGCGAGCACGCCGAGCGAGGCGATGTCGAAGCCCTCTTGACGGACCCACATGAACTTGGCCTTCCCGACGCGGCCGAACAGCCGGGCGACCGCGAGGATCGGGCCGAACACCACGGTACTCCACTCGGGCAGCGTCGTGACGTAGGCGCCCCCGGGATTCAGCAGCCCACGGCAGGCGGCGAACGAGCTCATCGCGACCGCGTCGAAGACCAGATCGTATCGGTCGGGCTGGCGCGTGAAGTCCTCGCGGGAGTAGTCGATGACCCGGTCGGCGCCGAGGGACCGGACGAACTCGACGTTGGTCGGACCGCAGGTCGCGGTCACGTTCGCGCCCATCTCCTTGCCGATCTGCACGGCGAGGTGTCCGACGCCGCCCGCGCCACCGTTGATGAGCACCGAGCCTCCCTCGCGAAGCCCCCCATGGTCGCGCAAGGCCTGGAGCGCCGTGCACCCCGCGATCGGCAGCGCGGCCGCCTGGACGAAGCTCAGCGACGCGGCCTTGCGCAGCCGCCGATTCCTTGACGACGGCCCGCTCGGCGTACCCGCCACCGCGCATCAGCTCGACGAACGCCACGGCCGCGTCGCCCGGCTTGAACCGGGTCACGCCAGTACCCACCGCGACGACCTCGCCGGCGACGTCCCCGCCCGGGATGTAGGGCATCGGCAACCACAGGACGGCCCGCAAGTCGCCTCGCCGGATCTTCCAGTCAACCGGGTTGACCGACGCCGCGCGGACGTTCACCAGTATCTCGGCCGACCTGGCTGCGGGGTCCGGCCGCTCGTCCAGCCGAAGCCGGTCGATCCCGCCGTAGCCGTCGATGACGATCGCTTTCATGTGGACGTCCCGCGAACGGTGACCCGGGCCACCTGGTCCTCGCGAATGATACAACGGCTCCGGCTCGTCGGCGAGGGAACCGCGTGGCAGACCCCCGAAGCGTGCCATCCGACCGAATCGCGCCGCCTTGCCTTTTTTGTTTGCCTTCGCCGATCCGAACGATTAGCCTCGTCACGTCGAGGACACGGCAACGAAGGCCACCCAGGATCGGCAGACCATGAAGTCCTTCAGAGGGCTATGCGCCGTCGTCGTATCGTGCGTCCTGCTGGCGACGGCCGGGATCGGATCGTCGGGCGACGACGGGGCGGTGCGAACGGGCGCGACGTCTCCTCAGCCGGCCGCGGGCGCGAACGGCGGCGCGAACGGGGCGATCCAGGGACTCGCCCGCGATGACGTGGTCACCTTCTTCCACCGGTCCGAGGGGATCGAGCTGGTCCCGCTGGCTTGGATCAAGGCGCTCAAGAGCATCAAGACGAACCGGCCGTTCCTCGACTTCCCCGAGCGCTTCGGGCTGCTGCCCGACCCGAGCGACGCCGATCATCTGCCGGTCGGCATCACGGCGTCGCCCTCGCGCGGGACCGGGCTGCTCGGCAAGATGGTCGGTCTCAATTGCGCGGCGTGTCACGTCGGCGCCTTGACGTTCAATCGCCAGTCCATGCCGCTGCTCGGCGGACCCGCCCTTTTCGACCTGAATGCCTTCTACCAGGAGCTCTTCGCCTCGCTGGGGGTGACGCTCAAGGACGAGGGCTCGCGCGAGCAGTTCCTCGCGGACCTGGCCGCGCAAGGGGATGTCGAGTTCGCGATCCTGACCCAGCAGCTCCTGACCGCCGTCGTCGTCGTCGGACAGCTCAGCGAAGACGAGCGGAAATCGACGGCCCGGCTCTTCGAGAAGGGTGTGCTCGGCATCATCGACAAGGTCGCCGCCGACCTGGCGGCGCGACTCGGCGGCCGTCCGCCGGATCCCGCGGCCATCGCTTCACTCGGGAAGGCCGTGCAGGCGCAGCTCGACGACCTATATGAGAAGGACCTCAATGGCCTGGTCGCCGTCCTGCTCTCGGGCGACGATCCCGGAGGTGCGTTCGGTGCTCCCCTCGCCGGCAAGCCCGACCCATTGCGGGCCGGCATCCTGCATCAGGTCCAGGTGGCACTCTCCCTGATGAAGGCGCGGATTCGCTTCATCGCGGGACTGCAGGTGCTGCACGCGAACCAGCGCCCGTTGCCGGGCCCGGGGCGGATCGACGCCTTCGACGGCATCCGCGACCTGGTCTTTCCCAGGTCCGACGGCATCGCCGCCGATTCGCCCGTGAGCTTCCCCGCGCTCTGGATGGTGAACCAGACCTACTGGCTGCACTGGGACGGCAATACCAACTCGGTCATCGAGCGGAACGTCGGCCAGGCGCTGGGGCAGGGGGCGCCGTTCGAGGCGTTCGGCGAGGGCAACTGGCACTCGCTGGTCCAGCCGGCGAACATCCACGAGCTGGAGACCGTGGTGCGCAAGCTGAGCCCGCCGGAGTGGCCCTCGCCGCTCTTCGGCCGTCCGGACGCCGACAAGGTCTCGCGGGGCAGGGCGATCTACCAGGGGCGCTGCGTGAAGTGTCACGCGATCGCACCGCGCGACGGCCACGACATCCAGGACGCCCTGATCGCCGCCCAGAAGTGGGCCGCCCAACCGGAAGTCCTTCGCGGCCCGCCGCCGGCCATACCCGGGTCGCTCGAGAAGCTGATCCCGATCGAAGAGGCCGGCACCGACCCCGCACGGGCGATGAACTTCGCCACCAGCGTGGGCCGCCGCAAGCCGCTCTACACCGGCGGGACCGACTTCGCCGTCGCGCTGGGCGACGCGGCCTGGAACTACAGCCTGACGTCCTACCAGGACAACGGCATCCCCCCCGGTGTCTGGTCGCAATACGACTGGCCCCGCGAGCTGGTGAAGTGGCAGACGACGCGATGCTACGTGGCGCGGCCGCTCGTCTCGATCTGGGCGACCGCCCCCTACCTGCACAACGCGTCCGTGCCCACGCTCTACCACCTCCTCCTGCCGGCCAAGGATCGTCCCAAGCTTTTCGCGGTCGGCCAGCGCGAGTACGATCCGGTGCGGCTGGGCTATGTCATCGATCCCGCGAAGATCCCGCGCGACCAGGTCCCGCTGCTCTTCGAGCTGAACGCGACGGCGGGCGGCAACCTCAACGTCGGGCACGAGGGGCACGACTACGGGACCGATCTCGACGACGGTCAGCGATATGATTTGCTCGAATTCTTGAAGACGCTTTGACGGAATCGATGCCCGGCGGAACGACGACCATGCGAGCACAACCGGCGTTCTTGGTCCTCCCCCTCGTCCTGGTGCTGCTCATCCCATCGCCTGGCGTTGCGCAGCAGCCCCGCGGCAGGCCGACCGTCTTCCCGCAGGGCTGGAGCGAGGCCGAGCGTCGCGACTTCTATCACATGTCGCTCGGCGGCGAGATCTTCCCGCTGACGTGGGCCCGGGCGCTGGAGAGCGTCCGCACGCGCCGCCCGTTCCTGGAAGGGCTCGATCGCTTCGGTTTCATCGAGGACCCGCGCGATCGGGATCACCTGCCGATCGGGCTCACCGCCGCGGCCAGGAAGCCCGGCGCGTCGGCGCGGATGCTCGGGATCAACTGCGCGGCCTGCCATGTGAATGAACTGATCCACGCGGGAGCGACCTACCGGATCGACGGCGCGCCGAACGTCCTCATGGACATCATCGAGTTCAACGGCGACCTCGCCCGGTCGGTCCGGCGGATCGCCGAGCATCCGGGCGACTTCGCGGCGTTTCAGCTCCGGGTCGTCCGCTCGCCCGAGGAGGCGGCGAGGCTCAAGGCCACATCGCCGGACGTCTTGCAGGTCCTCGAGGCGCTGGCGGCCTGGGACCGGAAGGACGGCGCCCACCAGATGGCCGACGCCCTTGCAACCGCCTTGACGCCGCTGTTCGCGCCGGAGAAGTCGAGCTGGCCGCTGGTCGGCAACATCATGGTGATGCCGTCGCTCGAGCAGCCGGTGACCCTGGAGTTCCTCTCCCCACTGCAAGCCATCGGCGAGAAGGCGGGCCCGACGATCGCCGCGTTCCTCCGGGCGAACTCGGGCCAGGGCGCACCGCTCGGCGTGCTCGCTCCCGACCCGATCGCCGCGGCCCAGAAGCTCGAAGCGCTGACGGAAAAGGTCGTGCAATACTTCATCCAGACGATCTGGTACGTCAAGCAGGTCTCCGCGCTGATGGACAAGCAGGACCAGCTCCGGAACTTCCCCGACGGGACGGTCTCCGGGCCCGGACGGGTCAACGACTTCCGGCTGGCGCGCAACCTGGTCGTCGGCAACCTGGCGATGGGCCTGCCGCCAACCTCGCCGACGAGCTACCCGACGCTCTGGGGGACCGACCGCGTGAAGTGGCTGGGCTGGGACGGGAATGCCGACTCCACCATGCAGCGGAACATCGGCACCGCCCTGGCCGTCGGCGCCGTGTTCGACCCCGACTCGGGGTCCTCCTCGATCCCGCTGCAGGACGTCTATCGCCTCGAGGTCATCGCCTCGAAGGTCCTGCCGCCGAAGTGGCCGTTCGGGATCGACGCGACGATAGCCGGGCGCGGCGCCGGGCTCTATCAGAAGCTGTGCGCGGCGTGCCATGTCGATCCCGATGCGGTCCCATTATCGCCGGCTGGAACGCCACCGAACTGGCTGCCCGACCTGCTCTACGCCCCCGAGGGAGGGGCGGCGAATGCCCCCGCTGGCCCGAACCAGGTCGTTGGGACTGACCCGAAACGCGCGATGAACTTCGCCGATGATATGATCGCGCGCGGGTGGATTCCGAACCCGCCCGACAGCCTGGCGATCCTCCAGAAGGCGCTCTACGTGAAGGAGAACATCACCCCGTGGCAGGCCCGGCGGCTGCGGGGCGACCGGAACGAGAGCTGGCGGGCCACCCGGAAGTACGCCGGCAGGCCGCTCACCGGGACCTGGGCCGCGGCGCCCTATCTGCACAACGACTCGGTGCCGACGCTCTACGACCTGCTCCAGCCGGCGGCGAAGCGGCCCGTCACGTACCGCCGCGGCCGGCGCATCTTCGATCCGAATAAGGTCGGCTACGTCGAACCGGAGGCCGATTCGCTACCATCCCCGTTCGTCTTCGACACCCGGCTGCCAGGCAACCACAACACGGGACATGAATATGGCACCGACCTCGGCGAGGGCGACCGCGGGGATCTGCTGGAGTATCTCAAGACAAAGTGAGCGCTCTGTTCCGGACGGGCCGGGAACCGTTTTATATTACTCCGGCAAGGAAGATCCGCACTAATGGTGCATACGAGCCCGAAGCGCCAGCGAGTGAATCCCGCCGGGAGCCAGCGACACACTCGCTGGCGCTTCGGGCTCGTATGGTGCACGGTCCATGCGGATCTTCATCGCCGGGGTAATAAGGTGGGCTATGCCAACCGGCGCGCCAAGACTGGTGGGCAGAGCTCACCCTACAACCGTCTTCGTGAAAGAGGCAGGGATGATCTACAAAGTCGCCCTTCACCAATCGGAGGAGGGTTACAGCGCAAGCGTTCCCGGCCTCCCTGGGTGCTGCTCGCAAGGAGCTACGGAGGCCGAGGCAATGGAGAACATCGCACACGCCATTCGCGAGTACCTCCAGGTCGCGGAGGAGTTAGCCGCGGACGCCGAGGCCGAGATTCGCGAGGTCGAGGTCGTCATGTAGACGCTCACTCCGCCCGCCGCACCGCCTCGATGGCCGCGAGGTTCTCGATCGTCGACAGGTCGCCGGGGTCCTGGCCGGTGGCCACGCGCTGGATCACGCGGCGGAGGATCTTGCCGCTGCGGGTCTTGGGCAGCTCGGCGACGAAGCGCACCGCCTCGGGCGCGAACGACTTGCCGAGCGCCTCGGCGACCCGATCGCAGAGTTCCGCTCGCAGCGCAGCGTCGTGGCGGCATCCGGGTCGGGTGACGACGAAGGCCAGGATGACCTCGCCCTTGATGCTGTGGGGCACCCCGACGGCGGCCGACTCGGCCACGGCGTCGTGGCCATTGAGGATCGACTCGACCTCGGCCGGTCCCAGCCGCTTGCCGGCGACCTTGATCGTGTCGTCGCTGCGGCCATGGAGGAACCAGTCGCCGTCCTCGTCGATCGAGGCCCAGTCGCCGTGCACCCAGACGTCCGGCCATCGCGACCAGTAGGTCGCCAGGTAGCGCTCGGGATCGCCCCAGATCCCGCGTGTCATCGCCGGCCACGGCCTGGTGCAGACCAGCTCGCCGACCCCCTGGCCCGGGCCCAGCGGCTTGCCGTCGTGATCGAACACCTCCACGGCCATCCCCAGTGATGGGCCGACCAGCGAGCACGGCTTGAGCGGCGTGGTCGGGAAAGCCGACAGCAGGCACGCGCCGACCTCGGTGCCGCCGGTGATGTTGATGATCGGCAGCCGGCCGCGGCCGACGGTCTCGAACAGCCAGCGCCACGACTCGGGGTCCCACGGCTCGCCGGTTGACGCGAGGATTCGCAGCCGGCTCAAATCGTGCGACCGCACCGGATCGACGCCGTACTTGATCAGCGCGGATCAACGTCGGCGAGACGCCGAGGATCGTCACTCCGTGTCGCTCGACCATCGACCAGAGCCGATCCGGGGCCGGGAAATCGGGCACACCCTCGGCCAGCAGGACCGTACCGCCGGCGGCCAGCCCGCCGACCAGCTCCCAGGGCCCCATGATCCAGCCCAGGTCGGTGACCCAATGCAGCACGTCGTCGGCGTGCATATCGGCCTGGTGGGCCGCTTCTTGCGCGATCTTGACCAGGAACCCGCCGTGCACGTGGACCGCCCCCTTCGGCCGCCCGGTTGTGCCCGACGTGTACATGATCATCATCGGGGCCTCGGGATCGAGGGGTTCGCTCGGACACTCGGCCGGCTCGCGCGCGACGAGCTCGTCCCAGTCGATGTGTCGGGCATCGGGGGATACGCCCGGGCCCGCGGACGCTCGACCCGACCGGGCGACGATCAGGTGACGGACGCTCGGGCAGGCGTCGGCGGCCTCGCGGGCGACAGGCTCGAGCTCGATCGCCTTGCCCTTGCGGAAGGAGACGTCGGCGGTGATGAGTGCCACGGCCTTGCCGTCATCGAGCCGCATGGCGACGGCCCCCGCGCCGAAACCCGAGAAGATGGGGATCGAGACCGCGCCGATCTTGGCGCAGGCCAGGAACGCGACGACGGCCTCGGGCACCATGGGGAGGAACAGCCCGACGCGGTCGCCCCGGCCGATCCCCAGCCGCCGCATCGCGCCGGCCAGCCGGCAGGTCTCGGCGTGCAACTCGGCATAGGTCAGCGTGCGCACCGAGCCGTCTTCGCCCTCCCAGATCACGGCGGCGTGGTCTCGGCGAGACGAAAGCGCGTGACGATCGACGCACTGGTGAGCCAGGTTGATCGACCCTCCGACGAACCATCGGCACCAGGCGATCCCGCGGTCGGCGTCCAGCAGGGTGTCGGGCGGCCTGAAGAACTCGATGTCCAAATCCTCGAGCGCGGCGCCCCAGAACCATTCGATGTCGCCGATGCTGCGCGCGACCAGATCGTGGTGGTTGGCGATCCCGTGACGCCGCATGAAGCGAGTGACGTTGGCCCGCTCGATGACGTCCGGCGACGGACTCCACACGTAGCTCCCCGGCATGGCGTCTCCGATCGTTCGGCCTGTCTCAACGGATGCCGCACGACGTTGACAGTCTAGCACCGTGGTCGCATGATGAACATGAGATACCCACGCGGGAGGGAACGATGGACGAGATGTTGACGATCGAAGAGATCGAGGCGCAGTACGCGCCGGACTGGGTCTTGATCGCGGAGCCGCAAACGGACGAAATGCAGCGGCTCCTCGCGGGCAGGGTCATCTTCCACAGCCCCGATCGTGCTGCTGTCTGGAAGAAGGCAGGCGAGTTGAAGCTCGACCGAATCGCTGTGCGCTACCTGGGTGAGTATCCTGAACACATGGTGTTTGGCACCGGAGCTGATGGCCGAACCACGTTCATCGAGGAGTTCGATATGGACGAGGTCTTGACGTGGGAGGAGATCAAGGCCCGGTATGCGCCGGACTGGGTCGTCATCGACGAGCTGGAGACGGACGATCATCTCGAGGTCGTGCGGGGCAAGGTCATCTTCCACGGCCCCGATCGCGACGAGGTGCTGGGCAAGATGAGCGGCAGGAAATTCGACCGGATCGCGGTGCGCTACCTGGGGCAACGCCCTGAGCACATGGTGATCGGACTATGAGCTCGTACCCATTCAATCCGAGGCAGGGGCCAGTGCTGATCCAGGCTGAAGCCACGGGACCGAACGGGACGACGAACTTGAATCTCGTGTTGGATACCGGCGCGACCCAGAGCATCATCAACCTGCGGGATCTGGTGATCCTCGGCTTCGATCCCGCCCAACCCTTTGGTCGCACTCATATGACCACTGGGAGCTTCATCGGCGCCGTCCCGGTGTTCGTGTTGACCAGACTCGGGTCCCTCGGACGGAACCGGTTCTTCTTCCCGGTGATCGGTCATGCACTCTCGACGAGCTTTGGCCTCAATGGCCTGCTCGGCCTGGACTTCTTGCGAGACCAAACCTCGACGATCGACTTCCGCACCGGGCAGATCACCTCGACCTAGCGCGCGATCGTTCAGCCGAGTCCATTCGAAGATCCAGCTCGGACCGATCCGGTCGAGCGCTCCAACCGGGTCCGCGTCGCTGTATGATAGGGCGCCGATGACCTCGATTCCGCGGCCGTCCGGCTTGCGGATGCTCTCCCACCATCATCCGGCCGCGCCGCTCGAGCCCTCGGGCGGCCGCGCCCCAGCCAGAGCGAGACTCGACCATGAAGCGATGGGCTGGTTTGTTGTTGGTCATCCCGTGCATCTGGCCGGCCGTAGGCTCGACGGTCAGGGCCGATGAACCGCCCAGGCCCATCCGGGCCTTGCTCGTGGCGGGCGGGTGCTGCCACGACTACGCGAGCCAGAAGGACATCCTGACCCGAGGCATCTCCCGGCGCGCCCACGTCGAGTGGACCATCGCCTACGACCCCTCCACGAGCAACGGCCACAAGAACCCGATCTACGACAACCCCGACTGGGCCAAGGGCTTCGACGTCATCGTCCACGACGAGTGCTCGTCGCAGGTGAACAAGGACATGGGGGTCATCGAGACGATTCTCAAGCCGCACAAGGACGGCCTCCCGGCTGTCGTGCTCCACTGCGGGATGCACAGCTATCGCACCGAGGGCTGGAACCAGAAGAGGGCCACCCCCTGGATGCAGCTCACCGGGCTGATTTCCACCGGGCACGGTCCGCAGCAACCCATCGCCGTCACGTTCATCGACAAAGATAGCCCGATCACGCAGCCGCTCGGCGACTGGACCACCGTCAACGAGGAGCTGTATAACAACGCCGCCGGCCGGATCGAGCCGACCGCGCACGCCCTCGCCCGCGGCCGCCAGGGCCGGACCGAGTGGATCGTCGCGTGGACCAATACCTACAACGGCAGGACCCGCGTGTTCTCGACCACGCTCGGCCACAACAACGCGACGGTCGCCGACGACCGCTACCTGGACCTCGTGACCCGTGGCCTGCTCTGGGCGGTCGACCGGCTCGATGACCGCCATTTCAAGCCCCAAACCGACCTCGTGCCCGAGGACCTGGCGAAGGGGAAGCCGGCGATCGCCTCCTCGCCGCGAAGCACCGACCACGCCCCCGCGGCGGCCGTCGACGGCGACGCCGCGACCTCGTGGCGGGCCGGCGGCGAGGCGACGCCCTCGTGGTGGCAGGTCAACCTCGGCAAGGCCGAAGATCTGACCGGCATCCGCATCGTCTGGGAGCGGGACGGGGTCAATTACCGGTACAAGGTCGAGGGCTCCGTCGACGGCAAGAACTGGACGATCCTCTCGGACCAGACCAGGAGCGCCGAGCGGGGGAAAGACCGCACGCACGAGTTCCTCGCGCGCGAGGTGCGCCTCGTCCGGATCACCACCACCGAGCTCCCGGCCGGCGTCGTTGCCGGCATCGTCGAAGTGCAGGTCCACGGCACGGAGAAGGTCCCTGCTCCGGCCGGGGACTCGACGAGGCCGTGATCGCTCGCCGCGGCAGGACGCCAGCTCGTCCGACCGACCGACCGACCCGGGGAGCCCCCGGCGTGCGAGGGCCGATCGCGGTCCGGATGACGCTCTTGTCAGGGAGGGCTCGCGGCCGTTACCGCGGTCGTCGCGAGGGGTTCGGAGCGTGCCTCGGGGGGGCCGACTCGAGCGGTCTTCGTGTGCGCGGTCGGCCCTCGCGCGGGCGCGAGGGATCGAAGGGATCATCGGGCCCGGTTTGCATCGATCAGGAGAGCGATGGATGAGCGACGCAGGAGGCCCGGAGCTCAAGCTGCATAGCCCCGACGAGATCGCCGTGATGCTGGGAGGGATCAGCGTGAAGACCCTCAGCGACCTGGTCCGCGATCGTGGGTTGAAGACGACGACGCTGGGATACGCCCCGCCGTCGCGGAAGGGCGGACCCCGGCGCCGGATCTGGGCGATGACCGACGAGCAACTCGAGGCGCTGCTGGCCGCCCGAAGCCGCCGGGGTCGGAGTGAGCCGAAGTAGCCGGAGGTCGGCCGATCACGCCTTCACCAGCTTGCCCGCCTGCTTCCGGATCTTCCGCACGGCCTCGGCGATCTGGTCCATGTCGGACCGGGGGCCGAGAAGGAGCGTCTGAGTGAGCCAGACGCCTTGTTCGCAGACCCGGTCATTGGCCGGGCAATGGAGCCGCTCGAAATACTCGGCGATCCGCCCGGGGGAGTAGACCGCGCGGAACGGCCGCGACTCGAGCGCGTTCTTCAGGAAGGGCTCACGATAGAGCGGGCTATAGCCGCCCGAGCAGGGGATGCCCTCGGCCCGGAGCGCCTCGAGGAACTTCGAGCGGGGAAGGCCGTCGAATCCGGCGGGATCGTATCGCATCATATAGAGATGATAGGCGTTACGCGTGCACCCTTCGTACATACGGGCCGGCGTGATGCCGGGGACCTCGCGAAGCAGGCCGGTGAGGTACGCGGCATTCTGCTCGCGGCGGCGGGACTGCTCCTCCAGCCGGGTGAGCTGCGCTGCCAGGAGCGCGCCCTGGAACTCGGTCATGCGCAGGTTGGCGCCGTTGCGGGAGTAGTTATGGCCGTCGACATTGGCCCGGCCGTTGTTCTGGAAGCTCCGGCATTCGAGAGCCAGGCGGTCGTCGTTCGTCAGGATCGCGCCCCCTTCGCCCGAGCTGAGGTTCTTCGTCACCTGGAAGCTGAAGCAGCCCAGGTCGCCGAGCGTGCTGAGCTTGCGACCCTTCCACTCGCCCATCACGGCCTGGCAGGCGTCCTCGACGACTGGCAGCTTGTGCCGGGCGGCGACCGCCAGGATCCCGTCGAGGTCGGCCGCCGAGCCGCCGATGTGCACCGGCAGGATGCACGCCGTGTGCGCGGTGATCGACGATTCCAGCAGGCGAGCGTCGACCTGGAACGTATCCGGATCGGTGTCGACGAAGATCGGCAATGCGTGATGGACCAACACGGCGTTGACCGTGGCGACGAACGTATAGGGCGAGACGAGCACCTCGTCGCCCGGCCCGATCCCCAGCGCGGCCAGCGACGTGATCAATGCGCTCGTGCCATTGGCGACGGCCACACAATGCTTGGCCCCCATCAAATTCGACCACGTGGCCTCGAAGCGGTCGACGTACTCGCCACCCAGGCGGCACCACTTCTTCTTGCGGAGGACATCCATCCAGGCCTTCTCGTCGTTCTCGCCAATCATCGGCCAGGAGGCGAAATGGTCGCGACGCACCGGCTTACCGCCCAGGATGGCCAGCGGCTGGTCGACATCGGCCGAGGCATCACGTCCTCCCAGGCCGACCGCCGACGCGGCCGCCGAGATCGCACCCAGGAAGCTCCGTCGCGAATGGGGTATGCGCATGTGTCACCTCGCATTTGTTGAAACCGACCGTGGAGGAATCAGATGATCTGGTGGATCGGCTCGGCGCCTTCCACGCCGACGAGCTTCTGGTGCAATCCGCCATAGAAATAAGTCAAACCATTTGGATCGAGCCCGAGCTGGTGCAGGATTGTCGCATGCAGCCGCTTGACATGGAAGCGGTCCTCGACGGCGGCGCTGCCGAGCTCGTCGGTCTGCCCGACGCTCGTGCCGCCCTTGATCCCGCCGCCGGCCATCCACATGGTGAAGCCGTACGAGTTGTGGTCGCGCCCCGTGCCCTTGGCGAATTCGGCCGTCGGCTGGCGGCCGAACTCACCGCCCCAGACGATCAGGGTCTGGTCGAGCAGGCCGCGGCGCTTCAGATCCGCGATCAGGCCCGCGATCGGACGGTCGGTGTGCCCCGCGTGCTTGGTGTGATTGGCGACGAGGTCGGCGTGGGCATCCCAGTTGTCGTCATTGTGGGCGCCGCCCGAGTAGATCTGCACGAACCGGACGCCGCGCTCGACCAGCCGCCGCGCGATCAGGCACTTGCGGCCGAAGTCGGCCGTCTGGGGCCGATCGATCCCGTAGAGGGACAGGGTCTCGGCCGGCTCGGCGGCCAGGTCCACGGCCTCGGGCGCCGAGCTCTGCATCCGGTAAGCCAGCTCGTAGCTGGCGATCCGCGCGGCCAGCTCGGAGTTGTCGGCGCGAGCGGCCAGATGCTCCTCGTTCTTCTCGCGCAGCCGGTCCAGCAAGAGCCGGCGCACCGCCCGATCGGAGCCCCGCGGCGATGCCAGGTCGTGGATGGGCGTCCCGCTGGAGCGGAGCACCGTCCCCTGGTAGGCCGCCGGCATGTAGCCGCTCGACCAGTTCTTCGGTCCGCTGATCGGGCCGCCGGTGCGGTCGAGCATCACCACGAAGCCCGGCAGGTTCTCACTCTCGCTCCCCAGCCCATACGTGACCCACGTGCCCAGGCACGGGTTCCCGCTGAGGAGCCGGCCCGAGTTCATCATCAGCATCGCCGAGCCGTGGATCGGCGACTCGGCATACATCGAGTGGAGGAACGCGATGTCGTCCGCGCAGCCGCCCAGGTTCGGGAACAGGTCGGAGATCCACTTGCCGCACTCGCCGTACCGGCGAAACGCCCACTTGGGCCCGACGACCCGGCCCTCGTTCTTCTTGCCGCCGCGGCCGAACGTCTTGACGGCGATCGTCTTGCCGTCCAGCGGGTAGAGCCCGGGCTTGTAGTCGAAGGTGTCGACGTGGCTGGGTCCGCCGTACATGAACAGGAAGATGATGCTCCTGGCCTTGGCGGGACGGGGCGGGGCCTTGGGCGCCATCGGGTTGACGAACGGGGTCGAACCGTCGGCCGCGACGGACTGCCGGGCCAGGAAGCCGTTGACGCCGAGGAGGCCCGTCAGCGCGACGGCCCCGAAACCGCCGCCGATCTCCCAGAGGGCCTCACGGCGGGTCCGCCCGCAGAACGAGGACGTGTGACGTGGGCGTCCGTCCGGAACCGGGGATGCGGGGTCCATGGCGGGGACTCCCTCAGTGCTTATGGGATTAATGGATTGAAGATTCAAAATTCCTCATTCCGGATTCCGGATTCCGAATTTTGAAATGATTGACTCATGCGGGATGACACCCATTTGGAATTCGGAATCTGGAATTTGGCATTCGTATCCAATGATTTCACAGCTCTTCAGTCAACATAAAGGAAAGCGTTGGCGTTGAGGACGAGGAGTGCGTACTGGACCAGAGCCGCCCGATCGTCGAGGCCGGCGCGGTCGCGAAGGGTCGCGAGGAACTCGACGTCGCGGCGGACCTCCTCGGGGGCGGATTCGCGGGCCGTGGTCAGCCGGATGGCCCGGCGGATCTGAGCCGTCGGGTCGCCGGGACATTCCCGACGCAGTCGGTCGGCGAAGCGGGCGGCTTGCTCGTTGGCGAACTCGCCGTTGAGCAGGCCGAGCGCCTGCGTCGGCACGGTCGTCGTGTATCGGACGGGACAACTGGAGTCGGTGTCGGCCGCGTCGTGGGTCGCCAGGATCGGGACCAGGAGGGACCGCTTGACGTGGACGTAGACGCTGCGCCGGGCGGCCTCGTCGCGCGGCGAGACCGGCCAGCCCTGGCCCGGCACCGACTGGCCGGCCAGGACCTCGTTCGGGATCGGCGGATACACGCTCGGCCCGCCGGCCTTGAGCCGCAGCTCGCCGCTGACCGACAGGATCGCGTCGCGCACTTCCTCGGCCGCCAGCCGGCGCAGAGGGAAGCGCCAGAACCACCGATTCGAGGGATCGGCGGCCAGCTCGGCGGGGGTCGCTCGAGACGACATCCGGTAGGCGCTCGACAGCACGATCAGCCGCTGCATCGGCTTGAGCCGCCAACCGCCGGAGACCAGCTCGGCGGCCAGCCAGTCGAGCAGCTCAGGATGGGTCGCCGGCTCGCCCAGCTTGCCGAAGTCGTTGGGCGTTGGCACGATGCCCCGGCCGAAGTGGTATTGCCAGAGCCGGTTGACCAGCACGCGCGCCGTCCTGGGGTTCCGCGGGTCCGTCAGCCATTCAGCCAGCGCCCGACGCTGGCCGCGATCGCGCGAGAACGCCGTCGAGCCGCCGTCGAGGACGCTTGGCGTCCCCGGTCCGACCTCGACGCCGAGCAGGGACGGGTTGCCCCGCAGCAGCACGTGCGCCGGCCCTCGCCGACGCTCCGCCACGCACATGACCTGGATCCGTCCGGAGGGACCGGGCCCGGTCTCGATTTGCTTCAGATTCTTGCCGTCCTGGTCGGTCACGTCGTTGAAGAACGCCAGCAGCCGGTAGTAATCGGCCTGCGGGATCGGGTCAACCTTGTGGTCATGGCAGCGGGCGCAATTGATCGTCATCCCCAGGAAGACCTGACCCGCGGTTGACACCACGCCGTCGAGGCCGTCATAGCGGGCGAGCTGCCGGTTCAACCGGCTCGTCGTCCCAGATCCCCAGCCGGTAGAAGCCGGTCGCAATCAGGGCCTCGGGCGAACCGGGGCTGGCCTCGTCGCCAGCCAGTTGTTCGCGGATAAGACGGTCGTATGGCTTGTCGGAGTTGAAGGCGTCGATGACGTAGTCGCGATAACGCCAGGCGAACGGCTTGGCCGAGTCGCGCTCGTAGCCGTTGGTCTCGCCGTAGCGGACCAGGTCGAGCCAGTGCCTGGCCCAGTGCTCGCCGTAGTGGGGCGAATCGAGGAGCCTGTTGACCAGTCGCTCGTAAGCCCCGGGGGCGCGATCCGCCACGAAGGCGTCAACCTCTTCAAGGTTGGGAGGAAGTCCGGTCAGGTCGAAGCTGAGCCGGCGAATCAGGGCGACGCGATCGGCCTCGGGTGATGGGCGCAGCCGCTCGGCCTCGAGCCGGGCGAGGACGAAGGCGTCGATCGGGTTGCGGACCCAGTTCCGGTCCTTCACCGCCGGCACGGGCGGGCGCGCGACCGGCCGATGCGACCATTCGCGACGCGCCGACGCGATCGCATGAGCCGACGCGGGTCCGCTCGGCGCCGATCCCGGAGCGATGACGGCGGCGGTCGGCAGCGATCCCCACGGTATTCCCTCCCTGACCCAGCGCGTCAGGACCGCCTGCTCACTCGCCGGGAGCTTGCCACCGGGCGGCATCTCCAGCTCCTCGTAGCGGATCGCCTGGAGCAGCAGGCTATGATCGGGTCGGTCCGGATTGACCGCCGGACCCAGGTCGCCACCTTTCAATACCGCCGCGCGGCTGTCGAGCCGGAAGCCGCCCTTGACCTTCCCGCCACCGCCGTGACACTTCAAGCATCGCGTCTCGAGGATCGGCCGGACTTCCTCCTCGAAGAAGCGGAGCTGCTCGGTCGCGAACGGCGCAGACGACCCTTTCGGCGTGCCGTCATCGCCGTGCGTGGTCGCGAGGATCGCGGCGATGAGCACGGTCGTCGTGGCGAGGATTCCCCCTGTCCGACGCCGATCAGACTCCATTTGGCCCCACCTCATTACAGACCGATATCCCGGCCGGCTCGAAATAGTTCAACAAGAATTGAATCCCGGGTCAAGGACAGGGGGTCGGCGGGGGGCGAGCCGGCGAGCCGCCAGGGAAGCCGCGGAGGGATCTGGATTCCCGCAGATCCTCCCGTCATCCTGGTGCAGAGACGTGAAGGCCACGACGGCAGGAGCGCGCAGTACGAAGTGGAGGCTCGAAGATGACGCCGGACGAGCTGGAGAGACTCTGGGAAGCTCACCTCGCCGGGGAGTTCACGACCAAGGACGTCGAGGCGACGTTGGCGACGATGGTCGATGATGCCGCGGTTGACCACATCCCCGTGCACACCGGCGGGCGCGGCAAGGACGAGCTGAGGGTCTTCTATCGGGATGTGTTCATTCCGTCGTGGCCGGACGACCTGCGGCAGACGCCGATCAACCGCGTGGTCGGGGACGGCCAGCTCGTGGATGAACTCCGAATGACGTTCACCCACGACCGGCCGATGCAGTGGTTCCTCCCGGGCGTGCCGCCGACGCACCAGCGGGTCGAGATCGACATCGTCGCCGTGGTGCAGTTCAGGGGCGACAGGATTGCCCGCGAGCGGATCTACTGGGACCAGGCGACCGTGCTGCGACAAGTGGGGCTGCTCGGGAGGTGACGGCGGCTCTTCGCGTCCGGGCTTCTCGAACGACACTGTGCCCGGGCGGTCGCGGCAACCCGGGTGGTCGTCGGCGCGCCGGGGCCGATTGCGGCCGGTCTTGCCGGTCGTTGGCGGGCCCGGGCCGTCTCAGGAATGAAAAACAGCCCGACGCGCCAACTCGGGGTGGGGGGTTATCCCCTCGCCGACGCGCCGGGCTGTTGCGAGCCTGCTCGAGCCGAGCGGGAACCGCTGGATCGAGCCCACGCTCGCTAATCTCCCTGGACCTCGTAGGGGTCCGATCATTTCAGCGAGAAGTCGCCCTTCGACACCTCGTCGTGGATGTAGGTGGCCACGTCCGCGTGGGCGCCCGACTGGTCGGACCGGACCAGGTCGGTCGAGGACAGGGTCGAGTTCGTCTTGAGGTCCTTGACGAGGCTGTTGACCTCGCGTTGAGCGTCTGGGCCAAGGTCTGGCTGCCTCCCGGGATCCGGGCGGCCTGCTTGTCCAGGGCCGCCTTGAGCTTGATCTCGTTCGCCGAGAGGTCGCTCTGGAACTTGGCCTGGTTGCCGGTGCGGTCGACCTGGGTGACCTCCTTGGTATACGCCTTGTTGAACTGGGTGAAGGCCAGGTCGATCTTGCGATTCACGTCGTTGAGCGTGGCGGACTTGAGCACCGGGGTGCCCGGCTTGTGCGGCTTGGGGTGGGCCACCTGGACCACGCCGGCGGCGCCGGTGTGACTCAGGGCCAGTCGATCCTCAAGGACGTCGTTGAGACTCGGGCGGAACGTATGCTTTCTCATGGACATTGCACCTTCAAGAATGGGTGGTCATGGGAATTGCACCCATCCGGGGTGCGTGGAGAGTCCGCCGTCCCTGACGCGGACGTCAGGAGAGAACCGTTGAAAGACGAGGCAAAGCGAGCTGCAGGTCGGGCGGACTGATCGGGTGGGGCGGGGATCCTCGAGATGCGGGCCCCCCGGGGCGTTCATTCATCGCGGTGCGAGGCCGGTCTCGCCGACTCAACTCTGTCCGGCCCGATCGACGCTGCTCTGATCCTTCGGGCTAGTGTCCGTGCCGCTGGGGTCGTTGCTGTTGGTCTCGACGTTCGTGTCGGGGCTGCGCTCGACGCCGGAGCTCTTGTCCTGCGAGGACACCCTATCGTGGGCCACCGAGTCGCTGAAGTGCCGCACCTGGGCCGGGGCGTGGACCTTGTGCACCGCCATCGCGGCGTGGGCCAGCCCGCCGACGTGCGACGGGGCGTTGCGGATCTCCAGCGATTCGAGATGGAAGGATCGACAGTTGCGGGTCGTTCGCGAGTTCATCTTCTTTGCTCCTTTGTGCTTGCGTCTTGCGGGGGTCGCTGCCCCCTCCACGAGGTTCATCGCGACACGTCGCCCTCGGCGCGTGCGCTTGCCTCATTTCCATCCGGGTTGTGCCTCGTCCGGCGGCGCCGAAACGCTCCTCGACCCGCGCCGGCAGACGGTGCGCCGCCGGTGATGCGCCCGCGCGCGGCGAACGACGGCCGGGCGGAACGACCGGTCGGCGACCCGGAGAAAATCGGGGACGTGCGCGCGCCGGAGAGGAGCCGGCGCGATGAAACAACCGGAGCCCCCAGAATCGAGCAGTACGACAGCACGCCTGCATCCAGACATCGATGGGGGGGTGTTGATCAGACTTGACCCTCCGGCCCACGGGCCCGTATCATGAAGATGAACTTCGGCTCGCGACGGGTACGAAGTGACTCCGGGCTATGGTGGCCCCGACACGCGGTTGTGCGTGCGCGGTTCTTTTTTGCCCCGAGGTCATCTGCGTGGGTGCGCTCCTCGAGTAGGGTCGAGCCCGGCTTGACGACCGTCATCGCTGCGGACACCGGTTGGGCGCCGTGCCGGGCGTTGACCAGGAGTACGGGATTTCGAGATGATGAGGGCGTCGGATGGACGCCGGATGGCAGGGAACGCCGCCCGTTCGACGCTTCCGGTGCGCGATTCTGGATCCGCCAGGAGGCCTCACCGATGAGATCGCGTGGACGACTGGCTTTCCGCCCCGGATTGGCGACCGCGCTGGGAGTGGATTGCCTGGAGCCCAGACAACTCTTGAGTGCGGCGGGTCACGTGAGCAACGGGGCCGAGGTCGGCCGGGCCGCTGCGCGGGCCGCGGACACGGCCAATCCCGCCGGGGAGGGCGAGGGCACGGTAGCCAGGGCCGAGCCAGGTGCATCCTCGGCCGCTGTTGCGGCGACGTCCGGGGGCGACGCGAGTCCCGGCGACTCGACGGACGGCGGCTCGGGTGTCGCCACGATCCAGCAGGTGGTCGCGGCCGCGAGCGCGGGTCCCGCCGCGCGGCAGCCGACGTCGGTGGACCCTACTCCCGGGGACGAGGGGGTGGCCGGCGCGGTCGCGGAGTCCCCCATGATCGAGCCGTCGGGCGGCGGTGGCGCCGCGATCGTGGCGGCGGCCGCCCCGGTCGTCGCCGGCGGCGCCGTGCCGGTCGCCCTCTCGGCCGGTTCGGCATCCGGGGCCGCTCCGGCGCCCGCCTCGGCGCCCGGCGGCGCTCGTGGGAGCGGCGCCGGCGACGCCTCGCTCATCGGCGAGATCGGTCCGGATCGATCGTTGCTCGCCGGCGTGGACTCGACCACCTCACCGATCGCGACGACCCTCGGCCGCTCGGTGGCGCCCCGGGTCCTGACCATCCCGGTGGATGAGCTGGCCTCCGCCGTCGAGAGCGATGGCCGGGCCGATGGCGTGGCGGCCGAGCCTCGACTTATCGAGGAGCCGGCGCCCCTCCCGCGCTGCGCCGACCTGCTGACCGAGTTCCTGCCGTTCGGCCGGGCGGCGCTGGAAGACGCCATCGACGGCTTCCTCGCCCCGTTCGAGGGCCTGGGCTCGGAGCTGGTCCACTGGCGATCGCCGGTGAGCCTGGTCCCCGCCGCCACGGTCGTCGCCGCCGCCGCGCTGACGTGGGACGTGGTGCGCCGGCGCGCCCGAGCCGGGACGTCGGCGCGCGAGGAGCACGAGGAGGACTTCACGCGATTCCCCGGTGATCCCACGGCCTGGAGCTTCGGAGACACATGAACACCCCGTCGCTGGAGATGCTGCTGGACAACCTGGCCAAGGGCGAGCCGGAGGCCGCCGAGCGGGTCTTCCGCGACTACGAACCGTTCCTCCGCGCCATGGTGCGCCGACGGTTGACGCCGATGCTCCGCGCCAAGTTCGACTCGATGGACGTCGTGCAGTCGGTCTGGGCCGACGTCCTGGAGGGGTATCGCAAGGAGGGCTGGCAGTTCAACGATCAGTTGCATCTCCGGGCCTTCCTCGCGCGGGTCACCTATAACCATTTCGCGACGCTCTGCCGGCGGAATCGCCCCGCGCTCGAGCACGAACACGTCCTGGACGAGGACGAATGGCCCGGGGAGCCCGCGGCCAGCCAGCCGCGGCCCAGCCAGGTGGCCCAGGCCGACGAGCTGTGGGACACGCTGATGGACCTGTGCCCGCCGGCGCACCGCCCGGTCCTCGAGCTCAAGGGGCAGGGCGTCCCCTTGGCCGAGATCGCCGAGCGGACCGGGTTCCACGAGTCGAGCGTGCGCCGCATCCTCTACGACCTGGCCAAGCGATTGGCCGCGACCCGCGGACGATCGGCGACGGATTGATCGAGGGGCGCACGGCGAGGGCACGGCGATGTTGACCGAGACGTTGCATCCGCCCAAGGACCGGCCCGGACCCGGCAGCTCGCGGGTCGCCGGCCGGGAGCCGGGCAGCGATCCGGACAATTCGCCGGTGACGCAGCAGGTTGACGCGATGGTCGCCGCGTGGCGTCGGGGCGAACGCCCCCTGGCGGAGGACGTCCTGGCGGGCCACCCCGAGCTGGGAGATGACGCCGCGATCCGCCTGATCTACGAGGAAGTCTGCCTGCGCCGGGAGGCCGGCGAGGAGGTTGACCCGGCCGAGGTCACCCGCCGGTTCCCGCGATGGTGCGACGAGCTGGCGGTGCTACTCGATTGCCAGCGCCTGATGGAATCGGCGCCGGCGCGGGTGGTGTTCCCGCACGTCGGCGAAGTGCTCGCCGGCTTCCGGTTGCTCGCCGAGCTTGGCCGCGGCGCGGCGGGCCGGGTCTTCCTGGCCGCACAGCCCTCGCTGGGCGATCGGCCCGTGGTGGTGAAGGTCACGCCCCGCGGTCGCGAGGAGCATCTCTCGCTGGCGCGGCTCCAGCACATGAACATCGTGCCGCTCTACTCCGAGCACGTGATCCGCGACCGGAACCTCCAGATCCTGTGCATGCCGTTCCTCGGCGGTGCGACGCTGGCCCAGGTCCTCGAGGCGCTCGAGGATCGACCCGTCGCCGAGCGGAGCGGCCAGCAGATCGTCGAGGTCCTGGATCGGGTCGGGGCCCGTCGTCCGGGTGGCCTGCAATCCGGCGGCCCCTATCGCCGCTTCATCGCGCCGCGCCTCGTACGTCGAGGCGATCTGCTCGATCGGCGCGGTGCTGGCCGACGGCCTGCAATATGCGCACGAGCGCGACCTCGTCCACATGGACGTCAAGCCGTCCAACGCCCTGCTGGCCGGCGACGGCCAGCCGATGCTCCTGGACTTCCACCTGGCGCGGAGTCCGATCGGTCCGGCCAGCGCGCCGCCGGCCTGGATGGGCGGCACGCTGGAATTCATGTCGCCCGAGCACCGACAGGCGATGGAGGCCGTGCGCGAAGGCCGGCCGGTCCGCGACGCGGTTGACGGCCGGACGGACATCTACTCCCTGGGCATGCTGCTCTATGTCGCGCTCGGCGGCGTCCTGCCGGAGGCGGCCGACACGCCGCTGGTCCCGCTCCATCGCCTCAATCCGCGGGTCTCCGTCGGCCTCTCGGACGTCATCCACAAGTGCCTTCGCCGGGAGCCCGGCGGCCGATACCCGGACGCCGCATCCCTGGCCGGCGACCTGCGGCGGCACCTGGCCGATCGGCCACTGCGCGGCGTCCCGAACCGGAGCTGGCCCGAGCGCTGGCGCAAGTGGCGGCGTCGCCACCCCTGGGCCCTGTCGCGCCGCGGCCT
The DNA here is from genome assembly GCA_963815795.1 of uncultured Planctomycetota bacterium. Taxonomy (GTDB): domain Bacteria; phylum Planctomycetota; class Planctomycetia; order Isosphaerales; family Isosphaeraceae; genus JAKAUH01. Next base: position 3,401,322 of record CAWFIC010000019.1, read on the forward strand.
GGTCGGGCTGATCCTGCTCGCGGCGATCGGCGCACCGGCGACGACGCTGGGCATCGCGTACCGTCAGCGCCGCGACGCCGTCGCGGCCGCGCTGGATCTGGGGCGCGCCTCGTTCGACCGTGGCGAGTATGCGGAGTCGGCCTCGACCTTCGGGCAGGGCCTCGCGCTCGTCGATCGGCTCCCCGGCTTCGACGGGTCCAGGCGCGAGCTGGCCAAGGGGCTCGACCGGGCGACGCGAGCGGCCCGGATCGCCGCGCTTCACGAGCTGGCCGAGACCATCCGCTTCCGCTATGGCCTGGCCCCGCCGCCGGCCGACGAGGCGCCCGCGCTCATCCGCCTCGGCCGCGCGACCTGGGAGGCACGCGGCTGGCTCTTGCAGGGCCCCGATGGCCCGCCCGAGGCGGAGTCCGCCCGGCGCGTCCGGAGCGACCTGAGAGATCTCGTCCTGCTCTGGGCCGACCTCCGCGTGCGCTGCGCGGCGGCCGACGAGCGCGTCGCGCGAGGGAGGAGGCCGTCGGGATCCTCGCGGAGGCGGCCGTCGTGCTCGGGACGAGCCCGTCGCTCGAGCGAGACCGGAGCGCTATTCCGGTACCCGCGGGCTCGACGATGGGCCGGCCGGCCCGGTCACCGAGCCTCGATCGGCCTGGGAGCACTACGACCTCGGCCGGTCCTACCTGCGATCGGGGAAGCCGATCCTCGCCGCCGAGCAGTTCCGACGCGGCCTGGAGCTCCGCCCGCAGGACTTCTGGCTCAACTTCTACGAGGGCCTGTGCGATTACCGGCTCGGGCGGTTCGAAGGGGCCGTGAACGCCTTCCGGGTGTGCATCGCGCTGGCCCCGGATTCGGCCGAGTGCTTCTACAACCGCGCCCGGGCCTACCATGCCCTCGACCGGCTCGATCTCGCCCTGACCGACTATGACCGCGCGTTGAGGATCAGCCCGCGACTGACGGACGCCGCCCTGAACCGGGGGATCATCCGCTTCCGCCAGGGGCGTCATGATGCGGCGATCAACGATCTCGAACGGGCCTTGAAGAGCACCTCCAGCCGAAACACGCGCGGGGTCATCCACTACAATCTGGCGGTGGTCCACCAGGCTCGCGGGGATCGACAGGCCGCGGCCACCAGCGCCCGGGCGGCGATCGAGCTCGGGAACCCCGACGCCCGGGAGCTCGTCCGTCGCCTGGAGCGTCCGTCGGCCGCGAAGTCGTTTCCCCCGACCGGGCGCGCCCGGTCGGATGCTCACGGCGTCACGATCCGCGTGCTGAGCACGTTGATCCGCTCGGTGGCGATCCGGCCCTCCTCGGTGTCGGCCGCCTCGCGCGCGATCTCGCGATAGAAGTTGATCGCGCCGGTGGTCTTCCCCATCCTTTCCAACGACCGGGCGAGCGGGAGCTTGGCCCGGGCACGCTTGGCGGCGTCCTGGGCAAGCTCATGGCGCCTGAGCTCGTGAAAACGTCTCTCGTCGCGCGCGACGGCCGCTTCCCGTTGTTTCCGCACCTGGAACTCTGGCGAGTTGCGATACTCCCGCTCCAGGCGGGTTTCGAGGTCGGCCGCCAGCACGATCCCGGGCGTGGCGGCGGCGGACGGTGCCACCAGCGACTTCAGGAACACCTCGACTTGGGCCCGCTCGCGCCACGACAGCGAGAAGAACTGGTGCGCCGACGACCGGGCCTGGCCGTCGTGGAAGGCGACCGCCTCCTCCAGGCCCTGTGCGCGACCATCGTGCAAGTAGGGGCCGGAATCGCGGTAGCCCCACAGCGGCGGGGTGCGCCACTCGCGGGGCGTCGGGCCCTTGGCCGACTCGGGACCGTCGAGGCCGTAGCTGCTGCCCGGATCGCTCAGGCTCTGTCCCATGTCGTGGAGCAGCAGGTCGCTGTAAATCCCCTTGACGTCGCCGAGCGACGGCGCGTGGCAGGTGGCGCAGCCGACGTCGGCGAATAACCGCCGCCCGTCGCGCAGGTCCCGCGTCCCCTGCGGCCCGTCGGGATCGACCACGACCGGAGCGGGTAGGGCCCGGACATAGGAGACCAGCGCGTCGCACTCGGACTCGCTGAGATCGAGTCCCCTCGCCTTGCTGCCCGGCGAGATCGGTGAGGCCGCCTGCGCATGGCCGGGGACCTCCAGGCCAAGCTCGTTGGCACACGCGACCCGGACGAACTCGTGCAAGCTGGGAATCTGCGCCTTCCAGCCGAAGCGGCCGATTCGACCCTCGCGTGTCCGACCGACCCGTCCCTGGACGTCGCGCGGTTGGCGCTCCGCCATCGCGACCAGCACGTCGGAGGGGATGTCGTCGATCTGCCCGGCGCCGAAGAGAGGTGGGGTGTTCCTCTCGACCAACGTGAGTGTGAAGCCGGTGACGGCGGCCGATCGGGACGCGGGATCGCCCATCCGTCGGTCCGATGACGCAGCCTGCCTGAGCGTCTGGATCCGGCTCTCCACCGGATCACCGCCGCGGTTCGCTGTGGCTTTCGACTTGTCATCGCTCCTGGGATCGAACAGATGACTCTTCCATGCCGGGTATCCGGGATCGGTCGAGAAACGATGGAGCAGCGCGGTGCGCGAGCCGCGGAAACCGGGAAGGACCTGATCCAGGTTGGTGGATGGGCCGCAGCCGGTCGGGGCCGCGGTGACGAGGACCACGTTCTTGTTCTCCGGCCCGGCTCCGCCCGGAGCCCCCAGGCTGTGACAGGCCACACAGGACGTGTCGTTATAGACCGGGCCCAGTCCGTCTCCGCCGTGACTGCGGGGATCATCGGGCAGCCATTCCTTGGCGAAGAGGGCTTCGCCGCTGGCTTGCTCATCTCGTGTCGCACGTCGGAGACGAGGCCGCGCAGGCCCGGGCGCCGGCACCGGAGGTTTGGCGAGCGACGCCTTTGCGAATCCCCCGCCACTGTCACGGGACGCGTCCGTCACATCGCGACCCGATTGGGCGTCCTGAATCGCCGGCGGTGTCGGGGGTGTCGGAGCCCCCCGGTCGGCCAGGATGGCGCCGTTCGGATCCGATGGGTGCGTCAGCTCATCCCTGGGACGCGTTTCCACAGGCTCGGGAGCGGTCGGAGTTGTGGCAGGCGCCGCTTGATCATCGGGGCGCGACGTGCCGTGCTCGTGCGCGGCAAGGACCGGGGCATCGCGATGCCCGACGGCCCAGAAGGTAACGGCGATCCCGGCGGCGAGCGCGAGGCCGGCCGCGACCTTCAGGCGCACCAGCGTCATCGTCCTGAGCACTGTCATCGCGAGGGCGAAGACCGAGGGCGAGACCAGTCCGCCGGCTGCGGCTGAACTCGAGGCGAAACCCATTGCGGCCCGGACGGTACAATCGACCAGAGGCGACGCGATGGCAGCCGACGTGCCATCGCCGCACAGGAGCGCGCCGATCAGCCCGGCCGTCGGTGCCAGCCCGCGCCCGGTCAGCCGTGTCCGGAGCCGTTCGCGCGCCCGCATCAGCCGTACCCCGATGGTGCTGGGCGGACAGTGCAGCCGGTCCGCGGCTTCCTTGTGCGTCAGGCCCTCGAGGTCGCACAGGATCACCGGTATGCGGTAGACCTCAGGCAGTCGCGCGACCTCCTCATGGAGCGCCTCGAACTCCTCGCGGCAGGCCAGCTCCAGCTCGGGCCGGGGCGCTTTGGCGACCGCTACCCTTCCGGGATGATCCCCGTTCGGCGACTCGCGGCGCCGCCTGCGATCGTCTCGCATCCTCGCCTCCCGCGCCGTCCGCAACGCCACACCGTGGAGCCAGTTCCCCAGCAGTTCCGGCTGCCGGATGGACCCGGCCTTCCGCGCCAGGATCAAGAAAGTGGCCTGAAAGGCATCCTCGGCGGTGTGCCGATCGCCGAGGACCTGCTGACAGACGCGCAGCACCATCGGCCCGTGCCGGCGGACCAATACCGCGAAGGCGGCCTCGGCCAGCCGATCGCGACATTCCGCGAAGAGCGCCAGGAGCTGGCCGTCGGCCACCTCCGCGATGGCCGTTCTCGCGCCCGTGTTGGCGTCGAGGAGCTCCTGGCGTGGTTTCCGGACAGCCTCGCATTGCCCATTTGCCATGATCAGGACCTCCCGAAGAACGTCTGGTCAATCCTGATATCATACTGGGCGGTCGAGTGCGGGTTCTTTCATCATCTCAGCGGAACCGCGTGCTTCCCGACGTAATCGTCAACCGTGTGCGACGCCGATGGTCCGATGTAATGAAACGCCTCGGCATATTCCACGCCGTACCGTCGGCCCAAATCACGGTTGCGTGCGAGCACGAATTCCTTGATGTAATTGCGGTCCGCCGTCGCGTCATCGTCACCGAGAAGCGGCAGCCGCTGATTCTTCGCGGCGAGTTCGGCTCGGAGCCTGGAACCGTGACGACCGGCCGGTCCCTTGGCCTGGTTGGCGCGGTTGGCCTCGACCTTCTGGTCCACGAAACCGCTGATGTCCACGACGCGGGTGATCTCGGGCCGTCGCGCGAAGTAGTACTTTTCCGTGACGGCGTGGGGCCGCAGCCCGGCCGCGAACTGCTCCGGATAATCGTGGTCCCGGCCGGCCATCCAGCATGCCGCCTCGACGCCGCGGGCGGTCGCGTAGTGATCGGGATTCTCCTCGTCGTGAGCCCAGGGGTCCCAGCAGACCACCGTGTCGGCCTTCAACAAACGGATCAAGAAGATCAGGCGGCATTGCAGCTCGTTCTGCGAGACATCTCCCATGCGGTGGTTGCCGTAGTTCAGATTGAAGACGCGCTGGAGTCCGAGGATCCGCGCGACTTCATCGTTGTCGCGCTCGTTGCCGAGCACGTTCTGGCCGATGGTGCCCGAGGTCCCCAGGCCGGGGGCATCGCCCATGTCGTCGTTGGTCGCACGCACGAGGTAGCCCGTGTAACCCTCCTTCACCAGTTTGGCGACGGTGCCGGCGGCGGAGAGCGGGATGTCATCGGAATGGGCCTGGACCGCCAGCAACACCTTGCCCTTGTGCGGCGACCCAGCCGCCGCACGTTCGAGCACGACGTCGCGAGTCGATTCCTGGGCGGCCACCGGTCGGAGTGGACGCAAGAGGGTCGTGCCAGCCAACATCGTGGCGAGGAAGTCGCGTCGTTGCATGGTCGTGCTCTCGGGTCGGGTCAGTAGGGTCGAGTTCACTCATGGCAAGGTCGTCCGGGGGAGCCGCGCCCGCGGATGTCCCTCGTGTACCATCACCTCCGGGTCAGGTCAAACGTCAACCCCGGTACGTCGATGTTTCAACGGTCCCTCAACTCCCGCTCGAGTCGATCGGGCGACCAGGCCCCTTCGTGTAACGAGAACAGCGACCGACTGCGAAAGGGCTGACCCTCCATCGCGGCCGGCATCCCGGGCCATCGACCGACGAACGTGCCGGCGGGCGCTCCCTTCCGCCCCGAGATCCATGCAGGGACGGCGCCTCCGGCCGAGAACCATTGCGCCACCCGCTCCACGTCCTGCTGGCTCTCCAGTCTGCCGATGAGCTTGGTGCTGCAGTTGCCGAAGACGTTGTAATCGACCGAGCGCGGGCTCTGCGTGCAGAGCAAGCAGGACACGCCATACTTGCGCCCCTGAGTGAACAAACGGATCAATGGCATCTTGGCCGGCGGCCTGGTGGTTCCCGCGGGGATGTAGTCGCGAGCCTCGTCGAGGTAGAAAAGGAGGCGCGGTCGGCCCGGTGCGGCGTCGAGGGACGTGACCATCCAGCGGTAGACTTCGGCTGCCAGCGATGCCGCGAAGAAGTGCTTCAATTCATCGTCAGCGAGTGCGTTCAAGTAGAAGACGTTCAGCGGGGTCTTGCCGGCCTGGTCTGGTCGACGCAGCGCATCCAGGTCGAGCCGCGTCCCGCCGGTGAAGAGCGCCGAGGCGGGTCCGAGCCGCATCGCGTGGAGCTTGCGCCAGCTTCGTGCGATCCGCCTTCTTGATGAGCTGGTCCGGATCGTCGAGGCCGATCGACCTGGGGTCGGAAGTCGCGGCGGCGATCGCCTCCAGGGTCACCTGGCGCCCGTGCCCGCCGGACGCCAGACGACGGAAGACCTGGAGCAGGAAGGTCTGCTGTGAGTCGGTCTCGCCGCCAACCTTCGCCAGGCCCACGAGCTGGGCCGCAGCGACGCCGAGCATCCCTTGCCACTCCTCCTCGCGCCGGTCCGGGTCGGTGATCCGCGCCAGCTCGTCGCGCGCGGGCAGGTGGATCGGGTCGAGGCAGAGTCGCCGGCCGTGCGACGAGCCGGGCGTCCAGATGCGCGGCTCGACCCGGTCGAGGAACTCGCGGCGCATCGCACCCTCCGCGACCGTCATGCCATGCGGCTCGGCGGCCGGGCGGAGGAACTGGACGAGGTCCCCTTGCGGGTCGATCGCCAGGACCGGGACACCCTGGCGGATCGCCTCCTCCGCGATGGCCTTGGCCATCCAGGTCTTGCCGCTGCCCGCCGCGCCCACGACGGCCACGTGAGTCGGCAATGCCGAGATCGGCAGGTCGACGGGCATGCCGCCGGACAGCGTCGTTCCCAGCCGCAGGGCGTCGGTTGTGGCCTCGGCGATCCCCTCGTCAGACTCGGTCTCGATCTCGGCCGCCCACGCCCCCGAGGGACCGGTCGGCTCGCGGACTCCGACCGCCGGCTCCGCCGAGGCGACCGTCGAAATCCCGCTCGCGGCGTCGGTCCAGTGGTGAAGGCGAACGCCCTCGTGCTTGGGGCCGAGGCGCGAGAGGCACTGACCTCGCGAATCCCATTTGCAGTGCAAGCATGACGAGGGCTCGCCGGGAGGCATCAGTCCCGTGCCGCTCCCCTCGTCGTACCGGACCCATTCGGCCATAGACGCCAGCAGGTCGAAGAGCTTGTGCCGCTGTCCGTAGACCTGGTCCCACGACAGCTCGACCATCCGTCGTTCGGGGTGAAGGTAGAGCACGCCGACGTCGGGCGTCGTGCGGTGCTGGACGTTGTGCATCAGGGCATAGAGCGCGACCTGGAAGAGGTCGTTGCTCGGCTCTCCGGCCGGGGTGAGCTTGTAGTCGATGACGCGGTGATGAGCGGTCCGCCAGTCGTAGAAGACGTAGTCCAGCGTGCCCGTGACCCGCACCGGCTCGCCGTGCGCGCCGACCTGGAACGTCACGTCAACCCGGCGGCGCCGATCGCCGAAGAGGTGGTCGACGACCTCTCCGGCCGGTTTGCCGCGCGATCGGGCGTCCGCGATGATGTCGGCCAGTTCGCCCATGTAGATCTCGACGGCCCGGATGAACGCCTGCTGTTGCGCGGCCGGCTTGTGCGCGAGGGCCTCGAGGTTCACGCAATTGAGATTCAAGTATGCACGCAGGCGTTGCTCGATGGCCCTCGGGTCGGCGGCCTCCTCGATGGCGGCGCGAACCTCGGGGGCGTCCAGGGCCCGGCGGTTGAACGCCTCGACCGCGTTGTGGAACAACGAACCGCACGCCGTTTCGGCATCCCCCGCCTTCCAGAGCCGCGTCACGGCCCGCGTCTTAAGCCCTTTGCTGCGGGTGGCCTCGGCGTCGAAGTACGAGATCCGCGGACACGTGGCTGCCACGCGGACTTCCGAGACCGTAAACGTGGCCGGCGCCATGACGATCATTTCCTCAGCAGCAGGAACAGGTCGTTGTCGTGCGGCGTGGCGTGGACCAGGCCCTCGGTGTGCATGCCCCGTGCGATCACCTTGAACTGGGCCCACACCTCGTCCGCCGTTCGCTTTGGCTCGGCCATCTCCGCGAGGAACCCCTTGGCCAGCGCCTGCACCGTCGAGCCCATCCGCCAGGCGAGCTGGGCCATAATGTACTGACGGACGCGGTCAACCTCGAGCGTTACCGACGGAGTGGACTCCGTCACCACAGACGGCGGCTCCTCGGTCAACAACGGCCAGAGCAGGGGATGCTGCCGGAACCGGTCGCGACGGTGATGCGACGCGACCACTTCGGCCTCCGATACCGGGCGGATCGTGCCGCGCGGCGATTCGATCTCAAGGTCGCCCGATCGGGCCATGCCGATGACACCCTGCAGGGCGTCGAGCCGGGCATACTGCTCGAAATCGAGCTTGATGTGCTCGAACTTGCGAGGGCCGAGCTTCTCCAGAGAGCGGTAATACTCGGCCCCTTCGGCGCCGACCTTGAGCGGCCGGCGTTCCTGATCGGTGACCAGGATGCGATGGTCGATCGCGTTGTCCTTGTCCAGCAATCGCCGCAACGAAGCTGTGGCCGACTGGCCGACGTTGGTGATAAACGACACGCCCGACTTGACCTCACGATCGTCGGGATCGCGACGCTCGCGGACGAGCAGGTCGTACGGCGGCAGTTTGCCCTTCTTCTTCCCGGTGCGTTCGATGCCGCGGAAGGTGTATGGCAAGCCGCTGTTCGAACACCGTCCCAGCAGCGATTCGACCAGACCCGCGAGATTGCCCGCGTCCGGGGGCAGGCTTCCGGGCTGGAGTCGATGCTGTGCGATCTGCTCCTCGATCTTGCGCTCCACGCAAGTGTCGATGAGGACCTCGACTCCGACATCCGGCTCCCGGGCTCGAGGGACGGCCGGCACACGCGGCCAGTCCTTGATCCAGGTGGCGCCTCCGTGGCGAGCGACCTTCGCTTGCTCCTCTTCCCAGGCGTCGCGGGCCCAGGTCAGGATGTCGCGCGGGCGGAAGTCGAGTCCGTCCGCGAGCCGCTTCTTCAGCCACTCCTCGCCCAGGGGAAAGAGCGTATCCTCATGCAGCCGACGGCGCACGTCGTCCATTTCGAGGTACGGCTCGTGGAATCGCTCGAGCCGCGCCTCGAGGATCTTCCGGGCGTCGGACGGCGAGACGCGCTTGACGTCAACCTTGTACTGGGCGATGCGGTCCCAAGCAGCTTCCCCGATGACGTCCTGCTCCCGATAGGACAGCAACGTTTGCTTGACGCCCGATGTGATCGCGAGTAAATTACACGCGTGGTCCAGCAGCGCGTGCAGGAACTGCGTGAGGCAGCGCAGCTTATCTGGGTCGAGGTTATCGACTTGATCAACGCAGAGGATGAGGGGTTGCCGGCTCACGGACGCCATCCGGGCGAGCGCCAGTAGGATCTGCTCGGCTTCCTGGTCATCGCGAATCATGGCCGGAACGGTGGCCTCGACCTTGAGGCCGAACGATCGGGCGATGTCGGGGTCGATCTCATCGCCGGAGAGCCAGGCGACGGCCTCGGACGCCAATCGTCTCCGGCTCGGGTCGTCCGCCCGTTCCGGCCGGGCATGCCGGTAGAACTGGAACAAGACCTCGTAGGCGTCCCGCCCTTCGAGGGACCCCTCGAAATAGGCCCGATAGGCCTCGAGCACGCCGGCCGAATGTCCCGCCGCCGGACTGGCCGCCCCGTACGCCTGACGGATCGCCCGGTCGAGAAAGCCGAAGAGCGGCGTCTGGAACAGCGGTCCTCGCGCTCCTTCCGACAGCCGGCTGACGACGTACTTGAGCAGGTAACGCGGGAGTCGATCGGGGTCGGCCAGGATGTTGTGCAGGTAGACGTAACAGGCCCTCGGGCCGCCCCCGGGGGACGGCTCGCTGGCCCAGCGATAGAGCCGGGAGAGCAGATGGCTCTTGCCGACCCCCGCTCCCCCGAGCAGCGCCACTCCGATGCCGGCCCGCGCCGTCAGCGCCTCGCCGGCGAGCCGGACCAGCCGATCAAAACCGTCGCCGTGGATCGCGGGGACATCCACGTCGTAGGCCGAAGGCTCCGTGACCCGATTGGCGGCGAAGGGATTGGTGTCCTGAACCGCGGCGAAGAACCGATCGAGTCCGGGGGTGATCCGCGCGGCTCCCTCGACCTTCGGTTGAGTGCTGGCGGCCGACATCGGCACTACCTCCGTGATGCGTAGACCAGGAGCGAGCCTGCCTCTCGCACCGCCGCCTCGCGCTCGTCGTTGGTGAGCGAGCCGTGCAGGCCCTCGTGGCTATCGAGCGAGAAGACCCCCTCCATCCGGAGTCGCCGCAGGCCGGCGTCGAACTCCTCGCGGCTGAAGTCGGAGAGCGCCTGTCTCAAGTCGGAGAGCTTCACGAAGTTGGTCGAGCCGTTGCGGTGGTCGAGGGCCTCGAAGGCCGACCGGAAGGCCTCCACGAATTCGGGCGAAGCGTCCGGTTCACCGGACGTCGGGCCGACGAGGGCGGTGTGCCGATGCGTCGACGGCCCATGACCATCGGTTTGGGCCGCCGGCCAGGAACCGGCGGGCTTGACATTCTCGACCAGGAACAGGAGGGGCTCGCCTTTCGAGATCCAACCGACTCCGCGCGGGAGCGACATCCGCGCGACGCCCTCTTTCACGGCCTGCTCCAGGCGCTGCTTCAATTCGGGGATGACCCGCTTGGCCAGCTCGATGGGCGTGAACGCCGCCGTCTCGCGAATCCCCTTCTTGGTCTTGCTCATGACCGGACTCAGCGCGAACCTCAGCAGGCCCGGCAGGGCCGTCGTGAGATCGCCCTCGACGTCCTCGCGAAAGACGACCGGCGCGTCCGGGATGAGCGTCTTGCCTCTCTTTGCGAGGACGGTCGTCCGATCCGCCATGGGGGCAGTGGTCGCCGCCTTGCGGATGACGGTCTCCGAGCCCTTGAACTCGCAGAGATCGGCCAGCCCGCGCAGGGTCGGCGGGTACGCCTCGCCGCCCAGCCGGCGCTGCGTTTCCAGCACCGCGACCATGCGACGGGCCAGGAGCTGATCGGGCTTGGGCAGGTCCTCCTTGAAGTAGACCGGCGAGTTGAGGGACGGCTTCTTTTCCACCTTCTGCACGGCGGCCTTGTCGGTGAAGACCTTCTTCGTGGCGGCCTTGACGATCAGGTCGTGCGACGGCTGGCCATCGCAGAGCTCGCCCAGGTGCTGCAAGGTCGGGGGATAGGCATCGCCCCCGAAGGACCGCTGAGACTCGAGGACTTGGAGCATCCGTCCGGCCAAGTCGGCCGCTGCATCGGCTTTCTTCTGGCTCATCGGTCTACCTTTCATCTTGGGGTGTGCCGCATCATTGCGGCCGGGGAGGAAACGAGACGTCCGATCGATGCGCGGAGACGGCCCTCCGATGGATGGCCGCTTTCCTCACACATCGCTCGCAAGTCGCTCTGTTTTAATGCGGATCAATTTGGCATGCAAGCAATAAGCGCTGAGGAAGAAGCGGCGGGAGGTTCGAAATGCGCCGAAGTCGCCCCGACCGATATCGGGCTTCATTTCCCTGATGATCGAGGTCGGCACGCTGGCCGGGATCATCGGCGGCGGGGCCTTCCGGGCTTCGTCCACCTTGCTGGGACAGATGCGCAAGACGCTGAAGAAGCGGTCGCGCGGCCGGGCGTGGGACCCGGAATTCGACGCGCCGGGCAGAGCGGGGATGGCCGGGACCGAGCCCCGCCCTACCGGAGTTGTCATTTGCCGGCGCCGGGCGACCCAGGCCCGAAGCTCGCCTTCATCAGCACCCAGCAATTTGGATCGAGCGTGACGGAGGTCGGGGCCTTGTCGGCCCTGAACTCGAACCGATGCTGTCGATCGGTCAGCTCGGTCTTCTCGAGCCGCGGCTGTCCCGAACCCTCCGCATTGATGCCGATCTCAACAGTCAATCGATACGGCTCGCCGGGCTGGACCTGAGTGAGCTCGACCTCGATCTTGCGGTCGTCGGTCCGATAGCGCCAGGTACCGCTGACCTCCGGGGAGCCGGGCCGCCTGAGCCATTGCTGGAAGAACCCGGCGAGATCCTGTCCCGAAGCTTCTTCCATGACGCGGCGAAAGTCGTCGGTCGTGACGTTACCGTCGCGATGGCGGCGATAGTATTCGCGGATGCCGGCCCAGAAGGTCTCTGTGCCGAGACGGCCTCGGAGCATGTGCAGCACCCAGCCGCCTTTCTCATAGACCAGGCGATTGAGCACCTGCCGCGTGTCGGCAACGTTGTCGTGAATCACGGCGAGGCGCGGATTTCCCTTCTCGGTGGCGAACACGATCTCTCGGCCCCGCTTCAAACCGGCGACGAACTCGTCCCGGCCCGAGTCGTGCTCGACGAACAGCAAGGTGAAGTAGGTCGCGAATCCTTCGCTCAGCCAGACATCGTCCCAGTCGCGCTCGGTGACCGCGTCGCCGAACCACTGATGCGCCACTTCGTGAGCGACGAGGTGATCGACGCGGCGCCCCGTCACGTTTCGCTCGCCGTAAAAGATGGCGCTGGCGAGTTCCATCCCTCCGCTGAGCCCCGCGGCCTGCACCCCGGCCAGCTTCTCATACGGGTATGGGCCGATGTGCTCGGAGTAGAACTCCAGCACCCGGCGCGCGGGGCTCTCCAGGGCCGGGACCGCGGCGTCGCGATCCTGGCGGAACGCCCAGGTCTCCAGCGGGATACCCTTGACCGTGCCGGCGTGGTGCGAAGTGAACTGGGCGACGCCCAGGGCGTTGAGCCAGGGCGCAATCGGGATCGATTGCTTCCAGTGGGTCAGCCGTCGCCCGTCGCCCAGATCCGTCTCCTCCTGCATCAGGCCGTTCGAAACCACCTGGTAACGCGCGGGCGCCGTGATGAAGAACTCGCTGGTGGCCTTGTCGCTGGGATGGTCAACGGTCGGCAACCATCGCCGCGCGTGGTCGGGCCAGTTGTTGCTGAAGAACGTCCGCTCGCCATGCCGATTCTTGCCGATCCGCAGGCCCGCCGACGGCACACCACGATAAGCCACAGTGATCGACCGCCGCTCGCCGGCCTTCGGCGGTGGATCGAGCGTGATGCGGAGCCGATCGTGCTTGTGCGCGTACTTCGCGGTCAAGCCTCGACAGGTCACGGCCGAGACCGTCATCCCCTTGCCCGCTGCCGGCGAGGCCAGATCGAGGCTGAAATCCGCCAGGCCGTCCTGGAGCCACTTCACGTCCACGGTCGCTGCGCCCTCGATCTCGTCGGACTCGTCGCACAGCGTCAGCCGAAAGGCGTAATGGATCACATCGATCCCCGGCTGACGCGGGTAAGGATCGGCGGGGCAGGGGGGCGCGAGGAGGCTCAAGAACCCGAGCAACGAGAGGGCGTAGGATACGGCGATCTTCATGGGTGGCTCGCTTCATTCCCGACGGTTTCCGTTCGCGGTGGGAACGCCTGGAGCATCCCGCCGCGCCCGACGAGCTTCTCGATGTCGTCGAGCTCTGACGGCAGGAACGCGGTGAAGTTCTCGTACCCGGTGTCGGTCACCACGACGACGTCCTCGTAACGCAGATAGATGTGCTCCTCGGGCACCCTGAGCTGGGGATCGATCGAGAAGACGTGACCCGGCTTGAGCACGCCCCGCGCATATTCGCCATCGTCGTGGACGGCCATGCCGACCGCGTGGGAGAAGACACCGCCGCCGGTCTCGACGAGCCGATGCGCCGCCTTCTCGTAGATCGGCTTGGAGAACCTGGCGCGGCGGAACACCTCGGTCATCGCCGTCTTCGCTTCGTCCTGGATCGCCCGAGGTGTCACCCCCGGACGGATGCGCGTCATCACGGCGTTGCGATAGTCGAGCACGAACTGCAGGAGTTCGCGCCGCTCGGGGCTGTACTTGCCGTTGACCGGCCAGACCCGGGCGATGTCGCTGGTATAATAGTGATACTCGGGGGCGAAATCCATCAGCACCAGGTCGCCGTCCTTCAGCCGCGCGGCGTTGCGATAATAGTGCATGTTCCAGATATTATCAGTTCCGGATGCGGTGATGGATCGATAGCCCTCGAGGCGCGCGCCGCCGGCGAGGAAAACATAGCGTGCCACGGCGTCGAGCTGATACTCGAATGCACCGGGACGCGTGCTCTTCATCGCCTCCATCAGCCCGCGGCCGGCGAGCTCGGAGGCGCGACGGATGAGGGCGATCTCACGCGGGCTCTTGACGGCGCGGATCTGGTCGAGGATCGGCGTGAGGTCGTTGACCGTCGCGCGAGGGAACCTGGTGCGCAGCAACTGCACGAGCTGTGCCTCTCGCGACGGCCGGCTATCCCAGTAGTCGGCAGCGATCGCGGCATTCGCGGCCTGGAGCTCCCCACGGCACTGGCCGTTGGCCTCACCGGGCGCGAACGGCGTGTAGATCGTCGTGCCGAATCCTCGCACGAGTCGACGCACGGCATCGCCGGTCAGTTCCCTGGCGCTCAGGACCGCGTCGACACCCGTCAGCCGCTTGACTAGCTCGCCGTCCTCCGCCGATAGCACCTTGCCCTCGGCGCTCTCCAGTCGCGGGTCCCGCGGCGGCAGAAACAGGGTCACCTTTCGATCACGCCCGTCAAGGACGAGATAGGCGTGCGGCGTCTCGATCCCGCAGAGGTGATAGAACTCGTTGGTCTGACGCGGGACCAGGAAGCCGTTGGCCTTGGGTGCCCCCGCGACGATCGCGATGGCACGGTCGCCGATTCGCTCGAAGATCACATTCCACCTCGCGCGGAACTCGGCGGGTGGGACGTCGGTTTGATGGGGGGGCTGATCCTCGGCAACCAGCACGCACGGGCAGGCCATCAGCACGATCACCGGCCACGATGGGCGCAGCATGATGTTGAGATCCTCGGCGTTTCCGGGTACATGTTCCGATCAGAACTTCAATTCCAGCGGCGTACCCGCGAAGGTCGACGTGGTCGTGTTCTTCTCAGCGACGCGTTCCACCTCGATCCGCCTCTCGAGCGGCGGCCGCATCCGCGAGCCATCCGCTAGCTCGAGCGTCAGCCGATGGCCCCGGTCGTCCCATCGCAGGTCGATACCCATCCACTCGCCATGGCGATGGGCGAACGAGACGCCGTCATCCTCGTAGAGCCGAAAACGGCCGTCGGCGCCCGAGTAGACGCGGAGCGTCAGTGGAGCGTCGGGTCTCTCGCTCGTGAACTGCCGGACTGGTCCCATCGGCAGGATTGTGCCGGCGCGGACATACATCGGAACGGTGGCCAGGTCGACGGCCCGATCGACTTCCCGACCACCCTCGACCGCCTCTCCGGTCCAGAAATCGTACCATCGTCCGCGGGGGAGATAGAGCCGGCGAGTCGTGGCACCTTTCTCCGTCACGGGCGCAACCAGGAGGTTCGGTCCCCAGAGGAACTCGTCGCCCCGGATGCGGCCTTGCGGATCGTCGGCGTCGTGAAGCCAGAGCGCGCGGATGATCGGCAGGCCAGTGAGGCAGCATTCGCGGACGACGCTGTACAGATACGGCATCAGCCGGTAGCGCAGCTCGAGGTACTTCCGGCAGATCGGTTCGACGTCCGCGTTGTGCAGCTCCTCGGGGCCCGGATTCGCGGCGTAGCCGTAGCCGCGGATCTCGTTCGGCCCCAACTCACCGGTATTCCAGCCCCACGGCAGCCGGAGTTTCCAGGTCCGGCCATGCGACCGAAAGAACGGGCAGAACGCACCGAACTGGAACCAGCGCACGTAGAGCTCGCCCGTCAGTTCCCTGGTCGGGACGAATCCGCCGATGTCGGTGCCCCAGTACGGGATGCCGGTGAGCGACGTGTTGATCGCGACCGGGACGTGGGTCCGCAGGGTCGCCCAGGACGAATCGACGTCCCCCGACCAGAGGAAGGCTCCGTACCGCTGCATGCCGGCGTAGCCATTGCGGTGCAGCGCATAAGGGCGGCGCTCGGGCCGGTCGAGCTGGGGGCCCTCCCAGTACATCCGGATCCGCGCCAGGCGCGAGGTGGCGTCGAGCGGGTCGCCCTCGTCCGGCCACCAACCGTCCACTCCGACAGAGCACACGCGGCGATGCTGGTCCCAGTAGGCTGCGACGTCTTCCTCCGCACGCGGTCCCGTCGGAGAACGGTCGCCGACGGTCCCGTGCAGCGTCTTCGAGCGGATCACGACGTGCGGCACGACATGGAAGTGCATGGCGTGCAGCTCGTCGAGCATCGCCTTGGGATCCGGAAAAACCGACGGATTGAACGTGAACGACCCGTGCCCGGTGTTCCAGCCCGAGGGGCAGAATCCGGTGCCGAGGTAGATCAGGGCGTCGCAGGGTAGCTTCTTCTCGCGGAACGTCCTGGCGATCGAAAGAACCTCGTCGCGGCTCGCCAAGGTGCGGTGCGACTGCTGGTAGCCCAGCGCCCAGAGCGGCGGCATCTCGGGGTACCCCGTGAGCCGTGCCCAGTCGGCCATGATCAGGAGCGGGTCGCGGGAGGCGACGATGAAGAGGTCGATCGGAAGCGCGGACGTCGGTCTGGGCGGGGCGAACTGTCCTTCGGCCCCGGTCAGGTCGAAGGTCCCGTACGGCTGGTGGACGAACATCGCCCACCCCGCCGTGCCGATCAGCCAGGGGACGGGGACGCGCCCGCCGTGCGTCCTCAACTTGTATCCGCCCTGGCCGCTTCGCATGCGGTCCGCCGACCCGCGCCGATCGAATTGCGGACCGCCCTCGCCCAGACCGAGGACCGGCCCGTCGCCGAGGTGAAAGGCGAACGAACCCGCTTCGCTGTTGATGCGGAGATGCTGGATCAGCCGGCCATCGGACGCCTCGACGCGGATCGTGAGCGGTTCGGGCGAGATCGTCATCCGCCACTCGCTGCCCGTCACGGATACGGAATGACGGGAGCTCGTAAGGCGGACCAGCGGCGCGCCGGACTCCTGCTGGACGAGCGAGCCATCGTGAGGGATCGGCCGGAGGCGACCGTCCTCGATCGGGACCACGCTGAGCCGGATGATCCGGACGTCAATGGGTGTGACGGCGATCTCAACTGTTCGGCCCGCGACGCGGAGAGGTTTGTCGTCACCGGCGTCGGCCGATGTGACCCCGAAGGTGAGTGTCCCGGAGGCGCCGAGACCCTTGAGGACCGTCCTGCGCGTGATCCGCATCGCAATCAACCTCCGGGGTTACACCGAGATCCGCGCCGGCGACGCACAGGGTTCAATCCCGGCCCGGATGCGGCCCGGCGAACTTCCAGCCCGGAGCATACCCGGACGTGAGGTGCTGGCCGGTCAGCGAGGCCCGGATCATCTCGATCGGGATCGAGTTCTCCCTGAGGATCGCGTCGTGGAACGCACGATCGGTCATCTTGCCCGACTCGACCAGCTCGCGATGGAGGGTGCGGAGCTGCATGCCGCCGAGGAGATAGGCCGCCTGGTAGAGTGGGCCGTACGAGCCGTTGAATGAGCGGCGGACCTCGGCCGTGGCGTTATCGCGCTCATGTCCGACCTGGTTGACCAGGAGCTCGATGCACTCGCGCGGCGTCATCGTGCCCAGGTGGAAGCTCAGCGAGAAGATGATCCGGGCGCATCGGTGCATCCGCCAGAACAGCATGCCGACGCGGTTCTCCGGAGATTTCGCGAAGCCGCGGTCCCAGAGCAGCAATTCCCAGTACAGCGCCCAGCCCTCGCCGAAGAACGGCGTGCTGAACAGGCGGCGGTACGCCTTGTGCCGCGTGCCCATGAACCCCTGAAGATTGTGCCCTGGGATCAGCTCGTGATGGACAGTGGCCCGCGCGAAGTGCCGGTTGTTCCCCCGCATGCTCATCATCTTCGCTTCGTGGGACATGCTATTCGTCGGATACGAGACGATGATCGTCTCGCCGCCCAGGAAGAAGGGATTCACAAGCTGCTGCTCCGGCGACATCATCGTGATCCGCCACGAGTCGCGGCAGAGTGGGGGGATCGTCACCAGGTCGTTGGCGTCGAGATAGGCGATGGCCTCGAGCGCCAGCTCGCGGATCATCGCCGGCTGCTCGCCCGGCGCGACGTGCTGGTTCTTCACACGCTCCAGGGCCGCGTGCCAGTCGTCGCCCAGCCCCATCTCCCGCGCGGCCTTCTTCATCTCGCCCTCGCACCACGCGAGTTCTTTTCGCGCCAGGGCGATGAGCTCCTCGGGCGTGTAGGCGATCATCTCGTTCTCGAGCTCGCTGAGCAGGGCCTCGCGGCCGATCGGCGTGCCGACGATTTCAGCGTCGCGCTGCGCGGGTGCTCTCGGTCCGTCGCCAGGACCGGTCGCGGGCGCCGGGCCGCCACCGCCAGGTCCGCCGCCACCGGGTCCGCCGCCGCCACCCCTTCGGCGGCCGCCGAAGCCGGCGTCGACGCCCGCGCCCGCCGCCGAGGCACCGAAACGCTGGCGGAGGGAGCCCGCATGGGACTGGAGGGCCTGGTCGACCGCCTTGTACGGCTCCTGCATCCACCAGGAGAAGAGCGGATCGTAGCCATCGTAGAAGGCGAACCACGCGCGAAGCGTGTTCCGCAACCCTTCGACGGATGCGAGCGCGCGATTGGCCGCCCGGACCCGTGCGGCGCGGTTCGCATCCGGCTGACCCGGACCTCGGCCCCTGGTCGGCGTTTCGCGCTCGAGCCCCCTCCGCGATTCATCGATCTGCTTGGCCAACTGGTTCAGGTCGGACGCGACCTTCGCCCATCCCATGGGCTTCAGCTCGCGACGCGCGGCTTCGAGATCGAGGATCATCCCGGCGAACGGGACCATCGGCTCCCACTCGGTGCGGTCGCGCTCGCGGATCTCGACCTGACGTAGCTCGTGGCCCAGGTGGTTGCGGAACAGCAGGAAGTCGATCTGTCCATCGCGGCCAAGGCGGTCGAATTCGAGCCGGCCCAGCCGATCGAGCCATCCCGAGGTGAACTCGCGCATCCGCTCGTCGCGCTTCGGCGAGCTCGCCGCGGGCGCGAGCGCAGCAGGCTGCCGCGGTCGGCCTCGTAGCGCTCGATGACCGCGCGGAGCTCGCTGCTATCGTCCGCCAGGTCGCCCAGGTCCAGAGAGCCGTTCGCGTGAGATGAAGCGGTCGAGAAGGAATTCGCAGGACCGTGGCCATTGAGCAGATGCCGCACGAAGAACTCGCGCATCCTTCGATCGCCATAGGCGCCGCCCATGCCGTGGTTGGCATTGGGCACCACTAGCATCTCGAAGTCCTTGCCCTCCTTGACCAGGGCATCGACCAGCCGCATGGTCGATTCCGGCGGGACATTCGTATCCATTTCGCCGACGATGAGGAGCAGCTTGCCCCGGAGCCGGTGCGCGTTGTCGATGTTGGATGACTCGGCGTACCACGGTCCGACCGGGTATCCCATCCACTGCTCGTTCCACGAAGCCTTGTCCATCCGATTGTCGTGGCACCCGCAGGCCGAGACTGCGGCGTGGTAGAACTCGGGGTGGAAGAGCACGCCGGCCGTCGCATTCTGGCCGCCGGCCGAGACGCCGTAGATCCCCACGCGCGTCAGGTCGTAGTAGGGATACTTGCGCGCGACGGCCCGGTGCCAGAGGATGCGGTCGGGAAAGCCGGCGTCCTTGATGTTGTGCCAGCAGACGTCGTGGAACGCCTTCGATCGGTTGGCCGTCCCCATGCCGTCCATCTGGACAACGATGAATCCGAGGTCCGTCAGCGACGAGAACCGCCGCCCGGCGCTGAACGACTTGGGAACGAACGAGCCCTGCGGGCCGGCATAGATGCTCTCAATGACCGGGTATTTCCTCGTCGGGTCGAAGTCCTTGGGGCGGCAGATGATACCCCAGATGTCCGTCTTCCCGTCGCGACCCTTGGCCACGAAGACCTCGGGAGGACGCCAGCCGCTGGCCTCGAGCGCCGCGATGTCGGCCTGCTCGAGTTTGTTGACGAGCTTCCCATCCTCGGCGCGTCGAAGCTCGTGCACCGGGGCGATGTCCACGCGACTGTACGTGTCGATGAGGTAATGCCGGTCGGGCGAGAACTGCACCGAATGGTTGCCGTTCCCCGCCGTCAGCGCGACCAACCCGGTGCCGTCGAAGTTGACGCGGTAATAATGGATGAAGTACGGATCCTGATCCGGGTCGCTGCCGCAGGCGCGGAACCAGACCTGACGTTTGGCTTCGTCGATGCGTTCGATGCCGCGAACGACGTACGAGCCCCTGGTGATCGGGTTCTTGACCGCGCCCGATTTCGCGTCGATCAGGTAGAGGTGCCGCCAGCCATCGCGCTCCGAGACGTAGATCAGCTCGTCCGAATCGGCGAGCCAATTCACGGTCCGCAGGCCCACGTTTTCGCGGTGGGCCGTCCAGATGAAGGTGTCGCTCTTCTCGTCGATGAGGTTGTGGGCCTTGCCGGTGTGCGAATCGACGCGGATCAGCCGGTATCGCTGGTGCCCGCGGTCGATCTTCTCCAGGCTGACGTGCCGCCCGTCCCGATCCCAGTGCAGTCGCGGCTCGTCGTAGTCGATGCGGTCGACCTCCGGTCTGATCGATCTCGGTCCGGCGACGTCGAAGAGGTTCAGCTCGTACGCTGTGAGTTTGTCGCCGGGCAGTGGGTAGGGGCGCGACCTCAATCTGGCCCGCCCGCCACCGGGGGGCGACGACTGAACCAGGTACACCTCCTTGCGGTCGCCTCGCTCGATCCGGAAGGCGGCCAGGGTCTTCGAATCGGGCGACCACGACAGGCGCCCGTACGACAGGTCCGCCTTGCCGTCGCTGCTCAGGCGGATCTCCCCCGCCTTGCCCTCGGGCACAACGAAGACATTGTGCTTCCTGACGAAGGCCGTCCACTTGCGGTCGGGCGATCGGAGCTTCTCCGATGCGGCGGGCGCATCGGAGCTTTCACGCATCACCAGAACCTGATCTAATCGCTGTGTCGATCCGCTCGCGGGGGAGCGGGTCGAGGAGGAAGATGATCCTCGATCGCCGTCCTTGACCTTGGCGCAATCGTAAGACTCCAGGTTGCACTTCCATGTGGCATCGCCGACGCGGAATCGTACCGCCTTCGCGCCGTCGACGAGGTCGATGTCGTCGAACGGGAGGTGATCGGCCTTGTGAGCCTGTCCGGCCGCCTTGGAGAGCGCGCCGGCCAGTCTCTCGTGGTCGAACGCGCGCCGCCGCGTCCCACGCTGGGCATCAACCAGGATGAACTCCTTGGCGCCGTGCGGCAGATCGTTGCGATACCAGAAGCGATTGTCCGCGTCGAACCAGTGCGGCGCGATCCGCGTCTTGAAGACCAGGCCGTCGCCCTCGGTCGGCCGCGGACCGCGTTGCTGAGGCGGGGGCGAGTGCCAGGGATCGCCCGGCGGGATCGTGAAATCCTCCGAGCCATCCGCGGCCGGGAAGGACGTGAGGGAATCCGTGGGATCCTGGGCGCGGGCACGACGACACGCACCCTCACCGATACAGCTCAGGACGGCGATCGCGCAACAGAGATGACGCAGCCGCAAAGCGAGCATGGCAGAGACTCACGAGGTTGATGATCCGGAGCGTCTTTACTTGCCGCCCTCGTCACCCTCGACCGTGACCGCCATGACGATCGGCGCGGTCTCGTCGGGACCCTTGACGAGCTCGATGCGGTCGATCGTTTCCTGTTTCCTGGGCTGGATGGCGAAGTAGCGGATCTGCTGGCCACGGAGGTTGAAGGCGAGCTTGGAGCCGGTCACGTCCACCACTCGGATATAGTCGGCGAACTGGACGCCGTTCTCAAGCGGGTGGTCCTCGAGGGAGCCGTCGGCGTAGTGGAGTCGGACGATCATCGAGACCGACCCCTTCTGCCCGCCGGGGAAACCCCAGCCGCTCACGCCGCTGAGGAAGTGGATGGCGCGGGCCGGCGCGTGGCAGGGGAGCTCGACGGACCGGGGCATCCGCGGCGGGAACTCGCCCTGGGGCCCGTGGAGCAGGATCACGTTGGGCACGCGAGACCCCTGGGGATCCACGAGCAAGAACGGGACGCCTTCGAACGTCTTCGCCGACCAGTCGCGGAAGATCAGTCGCTCCATCGGCGACTCGGCGTCGTAGAACATGCCTCTGGTGCTGACGATGGTGGCCGCCTTGCGGAGGTCGAGCGGCAGGTACTTGCCCCGGCTGGTGAGGAATGCCAGCAGGTCGTTCAACTGCGTTGCGGTGATCTGTTTCTCGAAGCCCTCGGGCATAAGTGACTTCTTGGAAGCCGTCATCTCGTCGATGTCTTCACGGAGGACGACGTGGCGCTTGCCCTCGGCATCCAGGAGTTCCACCGTGGTCTTCGTCTCGGCGGCGAGGAGGCCGCCGATCACCCGGCCGTCGGTGGTGGCGACGGTGTACTGGACGAAGTTGCCCTCGACTGACCGGCTGGGGTCGAGGATGTGGATCAGCAGCTCGTCGCGAGGCAGCGCGGCGACGCCCGAGAGATCCGGACCGACCTGCCCACCTTCGTTGCCGTGGCGGTGGCACTTGGCGCATTGCTGCGTGAAGATCAGCTTCCCGGCGGCGACATCGCCGCCCTGGCGTACCTGGGCCGTGACCTGGTCGATCACCCGCTGACGATCGGCGTCGGGCAGTCCGCCTCCCCGCCGGAGCAGGGTCCGGGCGCGACGAGCGATGTTCGGAGTCGGATGCGCGGCCAGGGCCTGCTTCTGGTCCAGCATCAGCTCGGCGAGCCGGATCTGGTTCTTCTCCAGGGCGTTGACCAGGGCCACGGTCCACTCGGCACGGCGGAAGAGGGCCTGGATGACCTGGGCGCGGAGCGAGGGCGCCAGCGACGACAGCCGCTCGACCAGCGCGGCGCCCGCACCTGGCGCGGAGCCGGTGGCGACGGCGTCGATCAGGCCGGACGCCAGCTCCGGAGGCGTGCGCGGCGTGATCAGAGCCAGCAGCTCCGCGCGGTCTCGTCGCTGGTCGGCCGAAGCTCCACGAGCTGCCTGGCGGCGTCGCGCCGCCGCGAATCGGAGAGCGAATCATCTCGGGCCGAGTTCAGGAGCGTCGCGGCCATCTCGGCGTTGATGCCGGCAAGCACGGGGTCGCCCCAGGGACTCACCAGCCGGACGAGCTGTCCGCGAGCGGCCGAGGGTAATTTCAGGGCGAGCTGCTTGACGGCCTCGGCGGTCGCCGGATCGAGTTTGGCGGGCCGTCCCCTGGGCCAGCCCCGGGCCATGCCTCGGAGCAGGGCCTCGTCGATCGCCGCGTCTTCTCGATTCAGCGCGGCCAGTAGCCCGCCGGCCTGGTCGACGGGGCCTCCGCGCGCCCAGTGCTCGGCGACGCGCTCGACGACCCGCAGGAGTTCCGGCCCGGGCCGTCCGCCGGCGGGCCCGGCTCCGGTCATCGTGGCGATGGCCTTGAGGAATGCCAGGTCATTGCGTGCCGCGGCGGCCGTCGCCGCGTCCGCGAGCCAATGATCGTTCCGCGCGTGCCCGCGCCGTAGGACGTCCGCAACGGCCTTTGCGGCCGCGTCCGACGGAGCCTGGTCCGCCATCGCCAGCATCGCCGCGAGGCGAACCTGGGGATCCGGATCGGTCAATAGTCCCGATGACAGCACTGCGGTGGCCGAATGTTCGCCTCGCGGCAAGACCTGCACGGCATTACGCCGCACGCCGGCTGATGGATGATTCAGAGCGGTTAGCGCCGCCGCGATGGCCGCCTCGTTGGCGCCATCCAGCGCGCCAGGCCATGAAGTGTCCACAGCGCGTGAATCGCCCCGGCGTTCAGCCCGATCGCGTCGACCGCACGGTCGCCCAGCCGTTCGATGAGGGCGGGGACGACGTCTGGCTGACCCCGGTCGACCAGGAGACGCTGAGCGTGCATCCGCCAGAACTGGTTGTCGTTGGCAAGCGCGGCCACCAGCCCCTTCGGGTCGCTTGTGTCGAGCGTGGGAGCATTCGAGCGCCTGGCCTCCTTGCAGACGATCCGATAGATCCGGCCGTGGATCTTGTCGCGCAGAGGGGTTTCATAAGCATTCCCCTTGCCGGTCCTGAAGCCGCGCGGCGTGGGATTGTGCTGGACGATGTAGTTGTACCAGTCGATCACCCAGACGTTGCCGTCGGGACCCACCTCGGCCGAGATCGGGGAGGTCCAGCCGTCGTTGCTCGCCAGGAGGTTCCAGCCGTAGTACGCCGCGACGTCGCTGCCCTTGCGATGGAGCGTGAACGCGGCCACCAGGTGCCCGGTCGGCTCGGCGACGAACGCCGTCTGGTTCCAGTATTGCGGCGGATACGTCCGCGCGGTGTAGAGCGCATGGCCGGCCGCGGCCGTGAACCCTCCGTGCCAGTCGACTTGCCGCACCTGCTCCGTGATCGGGAAGAACTGGAAATTCACGGCGATATTGCGCAGGACCTGCGGGGCCCAGCCACGCACGCCCTCGTAATACCGGTTCGCGATCGGCAGGTAGACGCTCGGGCACCCGTTGGCCGTCGAGCCGAAGACCAGGCCGTCCTCGCTGAAGCCCACGCCCCACGAATTATTGTTGGTGTTGCGGAGGAATTCGAGCTTCGAGCCGTCGGGCTTGAACCGGTAGAACGCCTGGCCGGCGCGGAGCCGCTCGCCGCCGACGGTACCCCGGAATCCCGAATAGCCCACGATCCCCCAGACCCAGTTGTCGAAGCCCCAGCGGAGATTGCTCGGACCGGCGTGAGTGTCATCGATCCCCCAGCCGGTGAAAAGCACCTTGCAAAGGTCGGCCTTGCCGTCGCCGTCAGTATCCTTGAGAAACAGCGTATCCGGCGCCTGGAGGACGATCAGGCCGCCGTTCGCGCAGAGGATGCTCGTGGGGATGTTCAGCCCCTCGGCGAAGATCGTGAACCTGTCAGCTTTGCCGTCGCCGTCGGAATCCTCGCAGATCCGGATGCGATCGCGTCCGGCGGTGCCGGGGTGCTTCGTATTGGGATAGTCCACGCTCTCGGCGATCCAGAGCCGGCCGCGATGGTCCCAGGTCATGCAAATCGGCTTCGCGATGGCGGGCTCGGCGACGAATAGGCGGGGCTCGAAACCTCCGGGCACGACCATGTGGCGTATCGAATCCTCCGGCGAGAGCGGGTGCTGCATGCGGCGGATCGGCTCGCCCTGCGTTCCCCATTGGCGGCCTGGCAGGTAATTGGGGATCTCGACCGCGGACTCGTCATAGGTGAATTCCGGCAGACCGGCCGGCACCCGGCCGCGGCTATCGAAGACCGGCCCCTTGTTCACCGCCCAGCGGATGCCCCGCTCGAGCAGGTCGTGAAAGCCGGGGTTCTGCCAGGTCCGGCCATCATGGCCGTACGCCGTGTAGAAAACTCGCCCTTTGCCCTGCGTCCTGACCCAGGTCCAGGGTTCCTCGGAGCTCCCTTCATGTCGGACCTGAAGGACATGGCGTCCCTCGACATTGTGCTTCTGATGGACGTAGGTCTCGTCCCAGGTGCGGAACGGCTCAAAACCCTTCATGATCGGGTGCGAGGGGTCGACGACGTCGGTCTCGAACGTCCCTGTCCCGTGTCGCAAGAACTGGGCGCCGACAAGCGCGATATAGCGGGGCGAGTTGAGGAAGCAGTACGAGGCACAGTGGACCGGCACGAACGCACCACCCCCCTCGACATACTCCATTAGCGCCTTCTCCTGTGCCCGGCTGATCTCTGTCGTATTCGCGTAGATCAGTAACGCGTCGTGCTTGGCCAGAGTCTCGGGATTGAGGTCGTCCAGGCGCTCGGTGTACGTGAGCTGGATGCCGCGGCCGGCGAGGACCGGGGCGATCTGCGCGGCACGGTCGGCCGGCTCGTGATGGCCCCGATCGCCGAGGAAGAGTACCCTCAGCGACGATCCCGAGCCGCCCGAGGCACCGAGTGGTGAGGGCGAAGCCGGCTGTCCCGCCACGGCGACGGGGCCGGTTGCGACGATCAGGCCGAAGCAGATGGCGAGGGTCGGCGTGAGCAAGTACGTGGGCGTGCGGGCCATGAGCGATGGTCTCAGCTAGGTCGAAGATGTCATATCCCGGTGGAAGGGAGGCCGGTCGCGGAGACTTTAGCACCATCGCCGGGGATTATCGCAGCCTGGCGCGGTGGAGTACCTTCATCGTTTCGGCGCGGGGCGGACCTTGGATCTCGCGGAACATGTCCAGGGCGATCCGGCCGCGGATCGTCGCTTGAGTTCGGACCCGGTAGACCGTCTTCTGCATCTTGCGATGCCGGCGGTTGCCCCGTTCCACCGCGTTGGAGGTCGAACCCAGCAGGCTGTCGTCGAGGAAGGTCAGGGCCTTCTCCAAGTCGGGGGACTCGAGCTTCTGGAAGATCGGTCTCATCCCTTTGAAGTGGTGGACCTGAGCCCGCAGCCGAGCCAGCTTCCTCAAGGCCGTCTCAGTGCGGCACCGGCGGTCGAACAACCGGTGGATCTCCTCCACCACTCGTCGGAGGGCCCCCAACTGAGGCAAACCCCGAGTGATGCGTCGGAGTATCTGGCGCTCACCCTCCGCGAGGTGCCGCTTCACGAACAGATGGCGATGCTCGAACAGGTCCCCGACCTTCCGTTGCAGATGCCGGCGTCGCCGGGCCTTCCGTCTCGCCTCCGGTGTGCCGGGGCGCCTGCGCGGCAGCTCCGGCTGCTGCGCGGCCAGGTGCTTGCGGACCCGAGCGATGGCGCGGAGGACGGCCTTGTTCAGCTCCGCCAGGATATGGAAGCGACAGACCTGATGCTCCACGGCTCCGAAGACCTCGGAGATCGGCCGTGGATACAGGTCCGAACCGTCGGTGGTGACTCCGCGGAGGGTCAACCCCCGGCCGGTCAGGGCCGCCCGGAAGCGGCGGAAGAACCTCCGGATATCCCGGTGAGTCGGGGCGTGGTCGAGGACCTCGTAACAGAGCCGCCTGAAGGCGCGGTTGTTGAACGATCGACAGGACGCAGAAGGGGCCGTCATATAACTCATCAGCGGCGATGTATCCCGAGAAGCCGTCGAGGGCCCAATCGAGGTAGTCGGTCCCGATCCGGTCGGCCGCCTTTTTTCCCCCCGGCCTCGACCCAGTTCTGGATGGTGGCGAAGGGGACGAAGACGCGGTGGTCGCGCCAGAGGTGCCAACTGGCGGCCTGATAGGGTAAGCCGTCCTCGAAGACCAGCCGGACGGCCAGGGCCACGACCCGATGGGTGTAGCGGGCCTTGGGTGCGGCCAGGCCGGATATGTCGGCGGTGAAGTAGTGCTGGCACCGGACGCAGTAGTGTTGCGAATAGGTGAGGTGAATGTCACGGGGCCGCCCCCCCAACGGATCGCCGAGATCATGCAGGGTGCGGGTCCGGACCCGATCCCGAGGGCAAGACTTGCCGCACTTCGGACACGGCCGATGCGGGTAATTCCGACTGCGCGGGACGACCTTCGGGTCCGGGAGCATCTGGGGATCGGTGATGCCCAAGGTGGGGTCCGGCGGGTAGACTGCAGGGCAGAGCATGGCGTCGCCCTCCTGAGCAAGAGGCTCTTCCCCCTTAGTTTACGGCTCGGACCAAGCTCCGTCATCCTGAAATCCCCGGCGATGGTGCTAAAGTCTCCGGTCGCGATCTTCATTGCGCGGACCCCGGCGCGGCCGTGTCGGCACGAGTCGTTCCTGTGCGGACTATTGTCGGTGTCGAAAACTGCGGCGTCCAGACCGTGACGCTGAGCTCGCGGACCGTCAGGGTCTTGCGCAGGTCGCTCTGAGTATTGGCGCCGAAGAGGCCGACGTACAGGTCGGTCTCGGTGTCCAGGAAGGCGGGGTGGGCGATCGCCAGGGTGCTCGAGCTGCGCCGGGTCAAGTCGTTGACGACCAGCGAATAACGCCCGCCGAAGCGGCGCAGCGTGAGCCGGAGGTCGTCGCCGGTGGTCATCAACCCAACCTCGTAGATATCCGAATCGATCCCTTCCTGGTTGTTGACCAGGAACAGTCGATAGGTGTCCGGCCGGGGCCAACTGATCAGGCCGCCGCGGATGTTCCGATCGCTGCGCGAGCCGGCGTACAGCCCGAACTGACCGACCACCTTGAGGCCGGGGATGCTCGGGATGATGGCGCGGATCTCGAAGTCCTCCGATCCGGTGAAACCGAGATCATGGAGGCGAACTCCCAGGTATTCGCCCGTGCCCATGCGGTCCTGGGTGTTGAGGTCGCTGCGAGTGGTCGTCAGCTCCAGTGCGCGGCGATCGGTGCGGAGGCCGAGGTTGGGATCGTGCGCGGGCAAGTCGGTGCCGGTGCCGGGGAGGCGCCGGGTCAGCCCGATCCCCAGGCCCTCGGCGTCGCAGATCGTGCCGGGAATCCGGCGCGCGAAGTCGAGGCGGAGCGTCCGGGGCGTGACGATCGGCGGCGGCTCGATGGCGCGGACGTACTTCACCGCGTCCCCTCCGCGCCCGGTCGGATCGCGATCGACCGTGCCGCCGTCGAGGCGTGCCGCCTGGTCCTGGCGGATCGTGACGCCGGGATCGGCCGTGCGGCCGGAGACCAGCGGGTAGGCCACGACCTCGCCGGTGAAAACGCGTACCGTGGCGGCACCCACGTTGTCCACCGAAAGGCCGAATTCGGTCCCCAGGTTGACGACCTTGTTATGCGGCGTCAGCACCGTGAATCCCCGCGCGCGCGGCGGCACCCGCGCCGTCAGGGTGCCCCTGAGGAGCTGGGCTGATCGGCCCGAGACGAGGCGGAGGCCGGCCGGTCCCTGAACGATGAGCCGCGCCCCGCAGTCGAACTCGATCTCGGCGAGCCCTCGGCTCAGGTGCAGTTCCTTGCCGGCGGCATGTCGCGGCCGGGCCGCTGCCCCGCGTCATCCCAGAGGCAATCTTGGGCGTTGAGCAGCCACGCGACATTCTCATCCGCCGGCTTGCCGGGCGCCGGCGGGCCGATATGCGGCCGGTGCCTGAGAACCCCGACCCCTCCGGCGGTCGCGAGGACCGTCGCAGCCACGGCCGCAAGGCTCAGCCAGAGCCGGCGCACGTGCCAGGGCCGAACGCCCCTGGCGATGCGGCCGTCTCCCCCCTCGCAGATACCCTCGGACTGGCGCGCCAGCCGCTCCAGTACCGCCTCGGTCGCGCGCGGCGCGGACCATGAACTGGATCTCGGTATGGTGATGAAAGTACTCGACGAAATGACGACGTGCCGCGGAGTCATTGAGCAAGTAGGACTCGAGTCGATCGATGCCGACGTCGTCGATGAGCCCCGAGCAATAATCATCGGCCAGGTCGAGAAAATCGGCGGAGAGTTCGCCTCGTCCGTCCATCATGCCACGCCCCCTTGCGCGAGGGACCGGTGCACGCACTCGAACAGGCGCGGCGGATTCGCCTCAGCGAGTTGTGGACGCTCTGTGCCGACCGGCCCTGGGACTCGGCCACCGCGCGGACGCCGGTCGTCTGGCCGTAGCAGGCCTCCAGCAGGTCCTTGTCTCGATCGCGCAGCTTCTTCATGCATCCCGCCAGCGCGAGGCGCCGCTCCTCCAGCCGTTCCTGCTCCAGGTCTTCCTGCGCCTCGATCAGGGCGAGGCTCAGCTCGTCGCCGAAATACAGTCGATCGCGGCTACGGGCCCGCAGGAAATTCAGGACCTCATATCGCGCCACCCCGCACGCCCAGCTCACGAAGCTTCGCGACGGGTCGAACTGCTCGAACTTGTCCCAGAGCACCAGGCTGGTCTGCTGGAACAAGTCGTCCGCGTCGTCCAGGTCGCGCACTAACGAATAGATGTAACCGAGAAGCTGGGCGTGATGCCGCACGAGTTGCTCGGCGAACTCCGCTTTCTGAGAGCTCGTCCTGGAAGATCGAGCCCTCGCATCCGGGCGGAACTCGGCTGCCGTCCCCGATCGCTCGTACACCGGAGGGCCTCCTCGCGTGGTCTCGACCATCCCTGGGCCTCCCGCTTCCTCACCAGTATTCCGCCACGCAAGGCCCTTTGTAATCAAGCGTACCCGAAAAAAATCGTGGGGCCCGCGCCCGATGCGGTCCGCGGTCTCGACCGAAGGCCCCGACCGGATGGGGGATCGGGCGAATCTTGATCCGGGCCGCCGGCGACGGACGTTGAAAAAATGAACCCGCCGTGAATTTTTCCCGTTACAAGGCGACACCTCGGGCGGATTCAAAACGGATGGCGCCCCGATCCTCTCCCAGGGGATCACGCCTCTCCGCTGTCCTCATCAGTACATGTAATCGTTCGTCGTCCCGGTCCCTTCGTCGCATCGGGGTGTGACGCCGAGTTGTCACGGCCCGAGTTTCTCGCGTGGAGGAGCGATCATGGTCTCACGCAGCCGTCGCGGCTTCACCCTCATCGAGCTGCTCGTCGTCATCGCCATCATCGCGGTCTTGATCGCGCTCTTGCTGCCTGCGGTGCAGGCGGCCCGCGAGGCCGCCCGACGCGCCCAGTGCGTCAACAACCTCAAACAGATCGGGCTGGCCTTGCACAATTACCACAGCTCCGTGAATTCGCTGCCCTGGGGCGACGGGCCGTGGTGGATCGAATGGTCGGCGCATACGCTGCTGCTTCCCTATATCGAGCAAGGTCCAATCTACAACGCGATCAACTTCGTGGATACGCAGACGATCGGGCAGACGCCGATGCCGAATGACAATCCGGCCAATACCACGGCGGAATACTCCGTGATCCCGGGATTCCTCTGCCCGTCGGACCAGGATCGGCTGACCAGCCCTGACGGCCACAACAACTACATGGCGAACTCGGGCTCGGCCCCCAACTGCGACTACGCCGGCAATTCCTTCGTGCCGTCCTGGAGTGGCCCGTCGGCCGGGCCGTTCATCTACTCGTCCAACGGAGTCGACACCGGACCGCCGGGATTCGGCGGCAGCTCGGTGAACGTCGCGATGATCACCGACGGAACGAGTAATACGGCCGCCTTCAGCGAGCGGGTCAAGGCGATCGGCAACAACTTCACCGCCACGAGTGCCCCCTTCGACGCCGGCATACCCACCGCCTCGCTCGCCACGCCGGCCCCAGTCGCCAATAACGTCGAAGGGACCCCGCAGGCCTATTACCAGATCTGCCGACAGACTCCCCCCGTGCCCGTGGGCACCAATCAAGACGCGGCGAACTTCTCCGATGATAATATCTCGGGATCGACCTGGGTGACCGGCCAGCCGGCGAACACGCGTTACATCCACGTCATGACTCCGAATACGTGGAGCTGCCGCTCGAACCTGCAGATCGCCCACGTCGCCAGCAGCCATCATCCGGGTGGCGTCAACGTCCTCTTCTGCGACGGGTCGGTCAAGTTCATCAAGGCGAGCATCGGCGTGAACACCTGGTGGGCCGTCGGCACCAGGGCCGGGGGCGAGGTGGTCTCTTCCGACCAGTACTGATACGATCCGAGCGCTCGATGCGAGGCTCCTTGATGACATCATTCAGTGGGATGGGACCGGTGAAACTCATGCGACGGCGCGAGGTGCCGCTCCTGGCGACACTGCTGCTCTGGGGCATCTGCTCGGGCTGCAGTGACGGCAAACCGTACCACGACACATCGTTGAACGAGGCGACCGTCACCGGCGTTGTGAAGGCCAAGGGAGAGCCGGTCACCGAGGGCGGGACCATCCTCTTTAACCCCAGCAATTCCGGGCGGATCGTGCCCACGAGGAGCGCACCCATCGGCCCGGACGGTCGCTACACGATCAAGACTTACACCGGAGTCAACCTGGTCACATACGAGGGCGCGGTCGCCAAGAAATACCCGGGAGTGGGTCTGAGGCGAGACGCCGCCGAGGTCGGTTCGGGGGATAATACCTTCGATTTCGATGTCTTCGGCGAGGGCAAGAATCCGACCATCGACCTTTCCAGGCCGTCCAAGCAGCGGAAAAAGTCGCGATAGCGCTCCTCCTGGCCCCCCCGCTGGCAGGGCGGGGACGGTTCGAAGAAACAGAAGGCTCGGCGCGATCATGCCGGCCGGAGTACGGGCGATTCTCGAACCCGCCGGGATCCTGGAGAGCGCCCGGTGGCGAACGAACCGAGTACGGAGCTGGCGGCGGGCGCCACAAGCCGGACGCGGTATCGGCCTCGCGTTCGGGTGATCGTCCTGACCCTGGCGATCCTGGGCGGACTCGGCTGCGCCTGGCTCGCCGTCCGGGGGAGGACGGACCCGGACAGCCTCTGGGCCGACGCCGAACGCGCGTTCCTGGCGGGGCGCTGGGACCGCGCGCGCGGCGCGCTCGAGACGCTCGGCCGATTGCGCCCAAAGACCGGCCTGGACTGGATGCTCGAAGCCCAACTCGCCACCGCGGAGGGTCGTTTCGACGACGCGCTCGCGACAATCGATCGGATCCCCGACGATCACGCGATCGCCGCCCAGGCCCACCTCCTGGCGGGTCGGATCGAGCGGCAGCGGTGGCGTATCAGGAAGGCCGAGGCTGCCTTCCGGCGGGCGCTGGCGATCAAGCCCGGTCTGATCGAAGCCCACAAGGAGCTGATCTACATCCTCGGCATCCAGTCGCGCCGACGCGAGGTCAACGCCGAGTTCCGCATGTTGGCCCGGCTGACGACCCTCACCCACCACGACCTCTTCACATGGGCTTTGACCCACTTCACCCAGTGGAATCCCGACATCGTCCAGGATCTCGACGGTTTCATTCAGGCGGATCCGGAGGACCGCTACAGCCGCCTGGCCGTCGTCGAGCTCGTGCTGGAACGGCCCGAAGTCGAGTCCTACATCAATAGGATCCTCGAACCGTTACCGGATTCCGACCCCGACGCTCGCGCGCTGCGGATCAACCTGGCGTTCAACCTGGGTCGGTTCGACGAAGCCGAGCGCCTGCTGGCCTCCGCACCGGCGAATCACCCGCGGATCTCGCGCATCCGCGGCGAGATGGCGCTGCGACGCCGCGACGTCAACGCGGCGATCGAGCACTTCAAGAACGCCCTGAGTGCCGAGCCCTACGATCGCGTCTCGCCCATGCAACTCGCCCAGGCGCTCAGGCTCAAGGGGGAGATCAAAGCCGCTGACGCCTACGTGGACCGGGTCATTCGGCTCAACCATCTCTATAACCTGATCGTCCGAGTCCGGTCCCCTCGGCGCGAGAACCAGGTGTCGGACCTGGCGGAATTGGGGACGGCCTGCGAGGAGGTAGGGCTCGTCGAGGAGGCCCGCGGTTGGTACGGTCGCGCGATCGCGGTCAATCCGCTCGATACCGCGGCCCAACACGGTCTGCACCGCCTGCGTCAGTCGAGCCACGGATCGCCGCACTCGAGCGGCTACCCCCAACGCTGAGTCTCCCGCCGAATTCGCGATCATTGATTTGGAGAGACGCCGGTGGGAGTCGAACCCACTTGAACCGGGTTGCAGCCGGTCGCCTGGCCGTCTGGCTCCAGCGTCGTCGTTCGATCAAAGGGAGCGGTCGATGCGATCGATGTCCTCGCCAGGAATCGAACCTGGTCTCCGACCTTCGCGGGGTCGTGTGCGGATCCGGCACACTCCGAGGACAAGAACAGGACAACCCGACAATCCCCCGCCCGGGAATCGGACCCGGCCTTGCGGCTTCGAAGACCGCCGTGCGCCCGACACACTCGCGGGGATTCTCGACGCCCACGCGGTCGCGGCGCGCAGCCCGGGGCGATACCCTCGCCAGGAGTCGAACCTGGTCTGCGACCTTCGGAGGGTCGCGTGCGATTCCGTCACACTCCGAGGGCAGTCGTGCAGAAATGGCTGGTATTACGAGACTTTAGCACCATCGCCGGGGATTTCAGGATGACGGAGCTTGGTCCGAGCCGTAAACTAAGGGGGAAGAGCCTCTTGCTCAGGAGGGCGACGCCATGCTCTGCCCTGCAGTCTACCCGCCGGACCCCACCTTGGGCATCACCGATCCCCAGATGCTCCCGGACCCGAAGGTCGTCCCGCGCAGTCGGAATTACCCGCATCGGCCGTGTCCGAAGTGCGGCAAGTCTTGCCCTCGGGATCGGGTCCGGACCCGCACCCTGCATGATCTCGGCGATCCGTTGGGGGGGCGGCCCCGTGACATTCACCTCACCTATTCGCAACACTACTGCGTCCGGTGCCAGCACTACTTCACCGCCGACATATCC
Source organism: uncultured Planctomycetota bacterium (assembly GCA_963815795.1). Taxonomy (GTDB): domain Bacteria; phylum Planctomycetota; class Planctomycetia; order Isosphaerales; family Isosphaeraceae; genus JAKAUH01. The sequence continues at coordinate 3,434,857 of CAWFIC010000019.1, forward strand.
GGCCTGGCCGCACCCAAGGCCCGCTACACCCATCGGGTCGTGGCCCTGGCCGTCCGGCTGGTCTTCGAGGACGGCTTACCCTATCAGGCCGCCAGTTGGCACCTCTGGCGCGACCACCGCGTCTTCGTCCCCTTCGCCACCATCCAGAACTGGGTCGAGGCCGGGGGGAAAAAAGGCGGCCGACCGGATCGGGACCGACTACCTCGATTGGGCCCTCGACGGCTTCTCGGGATACATCGCCGCTGATGAGTTATATGACGGCCCCTTCTGCGTCCTGTCGATCGTTCAACAACCGCGCCTTCAGGCGGCTCTGTTACGAGGTCCTCGACCACGCCCCGACTCACCGGGATATCCGGAGGTTCTTCCGCCGCTTCCGGGCGGCCCTGACCGGCCGGGGGTTGACCCTCCGCGGAGTCACCACCGACGGTTCGGACCTGTATCCACGGCCGATCTCCGAGGTCTTCGGAGCCGTGGAGCATCAGGTCTGTCGCTTCCATATCCTGGCGGAGCTGAACAAGGCCGTCCTCCGCGCCATCGCTCGGGTCCGCAAGCACCTGGCCGCGCAGCAGCCGGAGCTGCCGCGCGGCGCCCCGGCACACCGGAGGCGAGACGGAAGGCCCGGCGACGCCGGCATCTGCAACGGAAGGTCGGGGACCTGTTCGAGCATCGCCATCTGTTCGTGAAGCGGCACCTCGCGGAGGGTGAGCGCCAGATACTCCGACGCATCACTCGGGGTTTGCCTCAGTTGGGGGCCCTCCGACGAGTGGTGGAGGAGATCCACCGGTTGTTCGACCGCCGGTGCCGCACTGAGACGGCCTTGAGGAAGCTGGCTCGGCTGCGGGCTCAGGTCCACCACTTCAAAGGGATGAGACCGATCTTCCAGAAGCTCGAGTCCCCCGACTTGGAGAAGGCCCTGACCTTCCTCGACGACAGCCTGCTGGGTTCGACCTCCAACGCGGTGGAACGGGGCAACCGCCGGCATCGCAAGATGCAGAAGACGGTCTACCGGGTCCGAACTCAAGCGACGATCCGCGGCCGGATCGCCCTGGACATGTTCCGCGAGATCCAAGGTCCGCCCCGCGCCGAAACGATGAAGGTACTCCACCGCGCCAGGCTGCGATAATCCCCGGCGATGGTGCTAAAGTCTCGGTATTACAGGATTTACGACATTCCATGGATTCCATGAATACCTAAGCCTTGCCCCATTTTACCCGGTTTTGTCACCGAAATGCTGACTGTTTTGGTGACTGAATCCGCCCACGGTCGGCCAATCCGGCGGATCAAACGGCAAGGCCCGATGCTGGCGGCACCGGGCCTTCGGGATTCCGCGAGGAGTTCACAACGGGCCGGGGGTCAACAGCGTCGATGGCGCGGACGGGAGCTCGCCGGATGACCGGCGGCCGGACTCGCATCCCGCTCTTGCCACAGACACACGCGTCTCATCGTCGCCTCGCTTCCCGGCCTTTCCATCCGGCCATCGTCGCGTCGAACATGAGGAGAGACGCCGGAGCCGGGAGAGATGTTCGCGCGGCATCGCGGAATCCGGGTAAGGCGGCCGGCCGCGATGCAACTGCTGCCGATCACCTCCGCTGTCTGCGGGACGCCCGTGCTCCACCGCCATTCCCAGGGTGGCACCGGCACCGACTGGGACCATAATCCGATTCGGGCTTCCCTGGCCTCACCTTCGAGCCGGGCGAGGTCCGCGTCATGCGGCGCGTACCGCCTGTACCAGCAGGACAGGCCATGCCTGACCATCTCGTGGTTCAGCGAGCGGCCATCGGGCAGGATGACATCGGCCACGGTCCGGCCATAGCGGTCAGTGTCGCGGACCCGGACCGTGACTCCTTGCCGAACGCCAGACGGGAAGCAAGCTGCTTGGCCCGGCTGCCGAAGTCCTGGCCGGTGTCGCAGGATTTACGCACCAGCCTGGGATAGCTGGGTGCTCTGGGGATGAGCGGCTCGACTCTGTTGTGTAGTCCGGCTGGCTGGGGATCGGGCGCCTCTTGTACCATCGATCGCCAGGACCCGTCGACACCTTCAGGCACGTCCACACCATGACCGCCATCCCCGAGCCGTTCTCCGCTCCCCCGACCCATGACCCGGCCTCGATCCTCGACCATTTCGCTGACCTCCCCGATCCTCGCCGTGAGCAGGGGCGAATCCATCGACTCGACGAGATCGTCTTCATCGCCACCTGCGCCCTGTTCTGCGGCGCCGATACCTGGGAGCAGATCGCCGACTATGCCCATTCCAAGATCGACTGGCTCCAGACCATCCTCACCTTGCCCGGCGGCATCCCCTCGCATGACACCTTCCGCCGCGTGTTCTGCCTCCTCAACCCGCTCGCCTTCCAGAAGTGCTTCTACGCCTGGATGACGGCGCTGATGAAGCGGCGAGGATTGATCCCGCTGTCCACGGATCCGCCCGCATTGAGGCCGATCGCCATCGACGGCAAGGCCCAACGCGGCGCGGCGCGGCGCGGCGCACCGTCGGTCGATCGGCCTTGCACGTCGTCAGCGCCTGGGCTGTCGAGAATCGTCTGACCCCGGGGCAAGTGGCCACCGACGCCAAATCCAACGAGATTACGGCCATCCCCGAGTTGCTCGAGCTGTTGGACCTCAAGGGCGCCGTGGTGACCATCGACGCCATGGGCTGTCAGAAGGGCATCGCCGCCGACATCGTCGCCGGGGAGGGCCAGTACGTACTGGCGGTCAAGGAGAACCAGCCGCATCTTTATGAGGACATCGAGCGGGCGTTCGAGGAGGTCCTGGAATATGGCGAGCCCGGCGTGGACTTCACCGAGTGTCAGACCGAAGGGATCCGCAGCGGTCGCCAGGAGACCCGCAGTTGCTGCGTGATCACCGAGCCCAAGGGCATCCGGGATGCGGGCCTGTGGGCCGGGCTGACGGCGATCGTGATGGTGATCAGCCAGCGGGTGGTCAACGGCGTCGTCGGGAGTGAGACCCGCTACTTCATCGGCAGCGCGGCCGGGACGGCGGAGGAGTATTTGGGTTGGGTGCGCGGCCATTGGGGGATCGAGAACTCGCTGCACTGGGTCTTGGACGTCTGCTTCCGCGAGGATGACAGGGCTTACGCACCAGATTTCTCGGGGATTTGGGCCAGTACACTCAATAGATAGTCGTCCTTCCACCCCGCCAGCAAGCGGCGAGTCGCGATACTCTTGCCCTTACTGTTCTTCTCCGCCTTGAGCAGACACAGCGCCAGTTTGCGGAGCCATGCCAGGTTCTCGGCGCTGTTGCCAGCCCAGTGCCTCTGGTCATCCTCGCCAGGGCTTACGCATCAGGATGGGCAAGCTGGAAAAGGCGGTTCATTCTTTCTCGGGCCCATTTCTGTTGTTTTGTTGAACAATCTATCGGATGTATCGAATTTTACCGAACAACTCTACACACAGCCAGAAATACTATTCATGTTATACTCCGTGAATTGCTGGAGAAGAAGCTGAAAAACAGGGCGAATTTTGGTGCGTAGGCCCTGGGGACCGTTACGGGCCGGCCGGATCGAGAGCCGCGACGACCGAATAGGTCGTCCCTAAGTCGATGCCAATGATGGGTTCCGGTCGATTCGCTGCTTTAGGCATGCGGCCAACTGCAAGAGATCCGTCCGGTCGCACGGTTCGGGACCTCGTCATTCCGCGTGGCGGGGCCCACCCCGCCCCAGCGCACAACCCACCCTCCTCCCCGCGGCGGATCGGACCGGACTTCGCCGATGACTCGATGCCGCTTGAGCTTAGATAAGAAACGGCCGACTGCGCACTTTCCCTGCCCGCGCCTCAGCGGGTAGAATCAGCGAGCATCGATGAAGCTCTGGGACACCTCAACCCTCCACTACTATTACGGACGGCTTTGATGCCGCCCGGGGCGATTTCGCGCAATGTTGCGGTGTGACTGGCGTCTCGTGAGTGGACGAGAGCGCTATCGCAATGGCTGCGAGCAGGGTGGGCTCCACGAATCCCGAGCTGCTTCGGCGGGTGGCCGCCTTGTGGGACAACCCCGCCTGGCGCGAGTTCTTCGGGCGTTACGACGCCTTCGTCAGAACCCGCTGCTCAATCTACGGCCTGGAGTCCGCCTCGGTGGACGATCCTTGCCAGCGCGTCTGGGTCGAGCTGGCGCAGCGGATGCCGTCCTACCGGTACGATCCCTGCGGCTCATTCAGGGGCTGGCTCAGGCGGCTCTGCCACCACCGGGCGATCGATCTGCTTCGCCAGGGCCGGGACCAGCGCTTCGAGCCGCTGGATGGCGAAGAGCTGATCGACGGCCGCTGTCAGGACAAGGATATGGACGGGGACACGGATGACGACGAGGCCGCGTCCCCACGGCTCCGGCTGCTGCGCGAGGCGCTCGCGATCCAGGAGGATGTGAGGCAGAAGGTCAAGCCCGTGCGCTGGGAGGCGTTCTGTCGGGTGGCGATTGAAGGCGAGCCGGTGAGCGTTGCGGCCGCCGCCCTCGGCTTGAAGTACGCGACGGTCTATGCGGGCGTCAACCATGTGGCCGAGCTGCTCCGCGCCGAAGGTCGCCGCCGCGAAGCGCGTCCCGGGCCCGATGATTCGCTCTCTCCCGCGAAAGGGTAGCCACCATGCTGACCTGTTGCCCGGAACCCGCCGAGCTCGCCCGGCTCGGGCGCGGCGCGGACGCCGGATCATGTCCTCCCGAATGGTCGGCGCATATCGAGGACTGCCCTCGGTGCCGGGACTTCCTGGATCGGTGTGCCGTCCGCGGGCTGGATTCGTTCGACGCGTCACGCACGGCCGGAACCATGGCGCCCGGGATGCTCCCGTCGATCGACGGTTTCACCATCGAGCGCGAGTTGGGCCGGGGCGCCATGGGCGTCGTCTGCCTGGCCCATCGTGACATGCCCAAGCGGCAGGTCGCCCTCAAGCTGCTGCCCGGGGGACGCCGGGCCGGCTCGCAGGAGCGGCGGCAGTGGCTGCGCGAGGCCGAGGCCGCGGCGGCGGTACGGCATCCCCATATCGTGACGCTGTACGAGGCGATCGTGACCGACGACTGGTTTCTCCTGGCGCTCGAATACGTGCCCGGCGGGACGCTGGGCCATCGCCTGACCGAGCCTCTCCTCCCACGGACGGCCGCCAGGATGGCCGAGATGATCGCCAGGGCGGTCCACCACATCCACCGATCCGGCCTGCTGCACCTCGATCTCAAGCCCTCCAACATTCTGCTGGATGGCGACGGCGGCGCCGGGTGGGACGGGCTTGTTCCCAAGGTCACGGATTTCGGGATCGCGCGGGCGGTTGATGCAGCCGCCACCGACACGGGCGGGGCGTTACTGGGCGGAACGCCCTCCTACATGGCTCCCGAACAGGTCACCAGTCCGCGCATAGACATGACCGCCGCGGCCGATATCCATGGCATGGGTGCGATCCTGTATCACATGCTGACCGGCCGTCCGCCCTACCAGGGGGCGACGTTCCTGGACGATCGACCAGGTGCAGAGGCTGGACACCGTTCCGCCGCGGCGACTCCGAGCGGCGATCCCGCGCGACCTCGAGACCATCTGCCTCAAGTGCCTTCACAAGGACCCGGGCCGGCGTTACTCCTCGGCCGAGGCGCTGGCCGAAGACTTGAGCCGCTGGCTCGACGGACGACCGATCGCGGCGCGGCCGGTATCGCCAGCGGAGAAGAGCTGGCGCTGGTGCCGCCGCCGGCCGGTGATCGCGGCGCTCGTGGCGACGCTGGTGATCACCCTCTCGGTCAGTCTTGCCGCGGTGGTCGCACTCTGGAGGCGGGCCGAAGCGAATTATCGGATGTCGAACGAGATTCTCGGCGAGCTCATTGACCTGAGCATTGGCGGAGAAAGCGGCCTCCCCAGGAGAATGACGCTCGAGCGGCGCATCCCGCTCCTCGAACGGATCAGGAATCGCCTCCTCGCTCTTCGCGTGAGCGGACCGGACGAGTTATCGGTCGCTCGTTCACTGGCGTCTCTCGAAGGCTGCTTGTGTGATTGCCTCATCAAAGCCGCCCGGTATGAGGACGCGCGAACCGTGTGGCTGGAATCGCTGGCGCGGCTGGACACCCTAATCAGACGGCATCCCCAGGACATCGCGCGTAAGATCCGATCGAAGGCTATGCCTTACTGGGCTCGCCGGCGTGAGCGACGCGCTGGGCAGGAAAGATGACCTCGTGGTCTATCTGACGCGCGCCATCGCGTCGTGCGAGGAAACGGACCGGCGGAGGCCGGCGGAGGGGATGGCCACAGACCTCATCAGCGCACGCCGGACACTCGCATGGGGCTATTGCGAACGTGGTGACCGCGAACGAGCCGGCCCGTTATTCGCGGCCAACCACTGCCTGGCTGAGCGCCTTACTTCCGAGAGCGAGGATCTCGAACGCTCGACCCGTTGCCTGGTGTCTCACATCGAATGGAAGCTGTTCATCGACGGCTCGACTTCGGCACCGGCCAGGGGGACGGAGGCGAACCCATCGGGCGTTGCTTGCCCGCTGGCCAGCCTGGCTTCGACAGCAGACGCTTCCCAATCACCCCGGGAATGGGCAAGGATCGCGGCCGAGGCACTCCATTCGACACACGCCGATGTCGGCGGCGGCGCAAAGGACGGGCAAGCGGTCATGGCTCAGCTCGCCGAATTCGCCTCCAAGTTTCGCCGACAGGGAGAGCCGGAGAAAGCTCGCCGGATCACCGAGAGAAAGCTCGCCTTGGCGGAGTGTTTCAACGCCACTTGGCCAGACCGGCCCGAGGCGCACCTTGCAGCCGCGCAAGCATATCTTCAGATTTCCAAGGACGGCAGGCAGAACGACGACCAACGTGCCATCGAGGATAACCTGATGTTGGCGCTCGCCGCGGCGAAAGAGGCGCTACGGCCGGGACCCGGCAGCGAAGAAGCGCAACGACAGATAGATAGCATCCAGTCAAAACTCGACGGCCTCCGCGACCGGACTCACTCGACCATCGCCGACTGATTTCTCCCCGGCGCCGGCTAGAACAGGCTGAGCTGGCGGTCGTTCGGCCGCCGGCCGCGGGCGACACACTCCCTGTGGCCGTGGGCGGGCCGAGGACGTGGTTCGGCGGGGATGGCGTCCGGGACGGGCGGCACTTTGGCGGCAGGTGCATCTTCGGCCAGCGCGGAGACAGCCGCCAGGTCATGCGACGTGCCGGAGACGGCACGCGATCTGGGAATTGCGGCAGCCGCGTCCGGCTCCGCAGCCGGAGCTGCGACCGTCTCGACGATCGTTTCGAGGGGCGGGACTGCGGTACGGCGCCGGATGCGGGCGGTGACAGGCTCCTCAGCGGTGATGCGGCCGGGGGGACGGTACGCTCAGGGGTGGCGTCGATGGCATGGACTGAACAAGCCCTCCAAGCAGTCGGCGACAGTCTCACGTGCCAAAAACCAAACCGGCACCCGCGCGTGAGACTGCACCGCCGAGCTCATCGACCGCGAATCAGGTCATCCTTCCTATACATGAGTCGAGATGCGACGGAAGCGGCGCGCGTCGTCTCGACGCCAGGAGATGCCACGGCTATTCCATAGGGCCGCCGTTGCTCCCACCATCAAGCAGACGCCCCAGGCGGCATCGCGATCAGCTCTGGTCTCCGATGGTGACTCGTCTCCCACGGAATCCAGCCGGCTTAGTCGCGGAATCATGGATCGGGGCAAGGCCGGAGCATCGTCGCCTTTCTCTTGGCCCGCTGGGCTCAGGTTTTCAGGGATCAAGCGCTGGCCTTCATCTCCGGCGGGAACTCCAGGAACGCGGGTCGATTCGGACTCACCCGTTTGCCGGCCGATTTCAGCGGCTTCGGGGTTCCCGTCGGCTGGCTGGGCGATCTGGGACGCGGAACCTGGGGTCAAGGCGGCGCCCACAGGGCCTTGGCCGAGGCCGATCGTTCCGGTCGTACTCGACGGGCCACCTGTCGCTATCGGACTTGCCGCGGAGGATGACACGGAAGTAGAAACTGAAGACGAATGCATGGGAACGCCCGCCGGACTCACGGCGGGCCCACTCACAGCAGCGATGCCAACCGTGACCGTTTGCTGTGGTAAGGGAGATGCAGCAGGCGGGGCCTGAATCACACTGACGTCGTGGCGAAGGCCATCAGTCGCCGGCGGTGTGGTGGGCGATGGCGGTGTCACAGCGTCAGCCGCGAGAGGGTTAGAGGCGAGCGCCGGCACAATGCTGCTGGCGATGGGGGAACCCCAGCCCGTGACCAGGTCGAACCCCTTCCCGGCGGAGTTTCGTCCCGCGGTTCCGCTGGTGATATCGTGGAAGTTGCTGGAATACGCGGTCTGTGCCGTATTGTAGATGGCGGGCAAGGTCTGAGACGGACCGTCGAGGTTATGGCCAGCCATCTCGTCGGCGATCGCGACGAGAGCCGCCCACTGCGGTGCGCCCGCGCTGGTGCCGCCCACGCCGATCACACCGTCGTACCCGTAACTGTCATAGATGTAAAACCCGGTGTTCGGGTTGGCATCGTAGGAGACGTCGGGCGTCGTGCGCCGCGCGTATCCCATGCCGGATTGATAACTGGGAGACGGCTCGTAGCGGCTCACCCCTCCGCCGCTACCATTCCAGGCCGTCTCGCTCTTCCAGGTGTTGTTCGAGTTGAGCGAAAGCGTCGTGCCGCCCACCGAGAGCACGTTGGGTGAGGCGGCGGGCCATTCCACCACGCCCCCCGAGTCGCCCGAAGAGGCGACGAAAGTGACGCCAGAATGCCCAGCCGGTGTTGTGAAATTGCTGTCATAGCTGGATTCGCTTGAGAATTCCGAGCTGCCCCAACTCATCGAGACCACGGCAACCCCGGTGTAACTCGCTGCGGTATCGACGGCCTTCAGCAAGTCGGCCAGAGAGCTCGAACTGGCCTCGACGAGCAGCAGGTTTGCGGCCGGGGCGATGGAGTGCGCCCACTCAACGTCGAGGGAGATCTCTACGCCCCAGCCGGTATTTCCTGCGGGCAGGGGCGAGGTGGCGCCGTTCTCGTTGATGATGGTGAAGCTCGGAGGAGCCGGGATGCTGGCATAGGCGTCGGCGGTGGCGAGATCGCTGACAATGTTGGGATCGTTGTAAGCATCGACGATCGCGATGGTCTCTCCGGCACCTTGATACTGATCCGGTAGCGAGTTGACTTGATAGGCAGTCCTGATTTGCCCCGGTGCGTAAAGCACTGCCGAGGGCGTCGCCAGGATGTTCGACAGGTTCTCCGGAGCGGCGGTTGAGAGCAGGCACCGCGGTTCCATGCCTTCGCAACGCGGCGAAGACCGGGTTCGAGCGCGTGCGGGCCGCGACGCGTGGCGCACGTAATGACGTCCCTTGATCAGGTGCATGGTGTCCTCTCTGTGGCAATGGTCCAAGATGCCGGTTCAACCAGAAAGGAAGGAATCCAACCTCGCAATTGGTAGATCAGGTGCCCTGGAAATGCAATACCTCAGTGGCCTCGAAATCAGCGCGTCTGCCTGTCCGGATGAACCAAGGTTGAACGGACGAACACAGAAGGCCGCCGGTTTTCGCCGGTTCGCGATCGCACGGCCGGTTTTCCGGCCGGGCGGCGAGGATGTGCCGGAGCATCTAGCCGCCGGTTCGGCCGCCGCTGTTAGGAAATCAGCGCCGGGCCTTCGATCCGGTAGGGATTGGTCATGCTTCCCCATGAAACGGGTGGCTTCAAAACAAGCTCATCTGACGCTCGTTCTGCCGCCGGCTGCGGGCGACGCGCTCCCGGTACGCGGGTCTGCGCGGGGCGGATATGCCCGCAGGCAGGACGGGCGGCAAGGCCGGGGCGTCCTCGGCCTCAGCGTCGGAGCCGGGCAAGGCGTCCGGCTCCTCCGCCGTAGCGGACGTCCCCGGCGCGGAGTCGGCAACCCGTTCCTGGGCCGGGCCGGAGACGGCATGCGGTTCGGGAATGGCAGCAGACAGGACCGAGTCTGCCGCCGCCTCCGGCTCGGCGATCGCCTCGCATAGGGAAACCTCGACGGGCTTTCGGCGGATGCGGGCGGTCACCGGCATCTCGGCAGCAATGCGGTGCGTTGCCGCCCGCTCGGGGGCGGCGTCGATGGCATGGGCGGCTCTTAAGCCCTTGATCCGCTCCGCCAGCTCGGCGACCGGCACCGGCTCGGTGCCTGGCTCCGGTGTCGCCTGCGACAGCCCGGCCTTGAGCTGGTCGCGTAAATCGGTCAGTTCGGCCAGATACGCATCGTGGGCGAACGGCTTGCCGAGGCGGGCCTAGTGGTCGCGGAGTTGCCCTTCGGCGATGGCGAGGTCCTGGGCCGCGGCGTCGCACTGCCGGGTGTAACTCTCGGCCAGCCGGTCGAGGGCGTTTAAGACCGCACGCGGGCCGGCGTCCCGGGCCAGCGGCCCGTGCCGCTTGGCGGCGCCTTCCAGATAGACCTCGGGGGCGCCGAAGCGATACAGCACGACGCCGAACGCCAGGCCGCGGAAAGTCCCTATGGGGAAAGGGCGCGTCTCGCGGACCTCGGCCGGAAGCCTGTCCAGTTGCCTGCCTAATGCCTTCGGCAAATCCTCGGAGGCGTATTCGCGGCCGAGGTGAATCGGGTCGCGCTCATGGGCGGCAAGGGTCGTCTGGTCGGCCGTGAGATCGTCCAGGCGCTTCGTCAGCCGGCCGATCGTATCCGGCAACTCGCGGATGCTGCGGCGGGCTATATAATAGGCCACCCGACGGGCGTGCTTCAGGAACCCCCGCGGCCGCGCGACAGCCGGTCGGACGGTTCGCCTCGCGTCACTGCGCGCCGCGACAGCAGCACGAGTTCCCGGTAGCTGACGTAGACCTGCGGCGACGCGCTCGCCACGAAGCCGGTGGTGCCGTTGTACCTGGCGTAGACGTAATGGTTGACCAGCCGTTGCCGGAACACTCTCAGCACGGCGATGCCGTCGGTCAGCTGCACGATCTGAGTGGAGGCCCGGCCGTTGATGAAGTACGTCACCGACCCCGTCGGGGTGCCGATCGCCGCCGTCGAGGGCACGACCTGGACCACCAAGTCGGGGTGGGCGAACCGGGACGCAGTTGGTGGGCGAACCGGGACGCAGCTGGATTTCACGATCCCGCGCTGTCCCGCTTCCCAGCGGCTGCCGCCCGGTCCGGCCGGGTCGAGGGCCGGCATCGCCACGGTATCGTGCCAGCGCGACCGGCGACGGTCTGCCCGGGGCCGGTCTCGCCGGAGGGCCTCCGGGGGCACCGGACCGTCGGCGGTCTCGTCCCGAGCAGCCCGTCCGGCGACCCCGATCGGCCGGCCCCGATCCTCTCGCCCGCCGGCCTCCGGGTCACGTGCCGCGCGGACGGGCGCCGTACTCGACACCGGCGGCGGCCAGGCGATCCCGCTTCTGGTAGACCCTTTCCTGGGATACAATATCTATCATTGCCCTGCATCGAGGCCGGTTGTCCGCCGACCGGCTTCTCCAACCGGGTCGGCAGACTGAGGGAGACGGCGATGAGTGACGAGACAGGCAATGGGCCGGTGATGGGTGTCGTGCCGGCTCATCCCAACGGCGAACGGGAGGATCCCATGGCCGAGATCGCCCAGGAGATCGCGACCTATCGATCGCGCCTGCCCGAGTTGCTCGCCCACGAGGGAGAGTTCGTCCTCATCAAGGGCGACCAGGTCATCGGGTTCTTCGACGATTTTTCGGCTGCCCTCCGGGAGGGCTACCGTCGCTTCGGCCTGGTCCCGCTCCTGGTGAAGAAGATCGCCGCGGTCGAGCCGGTGATCTACATCCCTAGGAACTGCTGGCAATTGCGGCGGCCGAGCTGGAAGTCGTGGGCCCTGAACGCCTCGGAGAGGAACCCGCCGATCCCGCCGACCGGGCCGCAGGCCAGGTGCGGGCGGATCCGCGCCTCCGGGGGGAGAACGTCGCGCCTCGGGGCGATCATGAACCGATGGAAGGCCTCCGGGTCGCGCTCCTCGATCGCGAACTTCGGGTCGAATCGCGCCTGGTTGACCACGCTGGCGAGCGCCCCCGGGAATCCTCATATCCCGAACTCCTCATGCCCGGAACGATTTGCAGTCGTCCAGATCGCGATGAATGCGCCAGGAGGTGAGGTCTCGCCCGGCCCACTCCTGGACGCGGTCGTGACCCGGGCCTGGGAGAGATCCTCATCCCAGGCCGGAGTGACCAGCAGCGACGATCGAGGGGGTCTTCGCCTGGGGTCGTGCGAGGTCGCCCGGTCCGGGAAGAATTCTCTGCTCCGCGGATGGAACCGCGATGGTCACCTTGTGCCGATCCGCATCGTCAGCAGGTCAAGGACTACCTCTTCTCCTCGAATTCGACGTCGATGACATCGTCCGGCTGACGCCCTCGCGCGGACCCGTCCGAGGAACCCATTGGCCCGGTGGAGGCCGTTCGGGTGCCCGCGGTTGCAGTCGCGGAGCCCGCATAGAGATGCTGGCTCATGGCCTGGCTGGCCCGGTCGAGATCCTCCATGGCACGTCGAATCTCGGACGGGTCGTCGCCGGCCTTCACCTGGTTGACGTGCTCGATGGCACTGCGGACGGCCGCCGTATCGGCGTCGGAAAGTCGGTCCCTGTTCTCATCGATCAGCTTCTGGAGCTGGTAGACCCGCTGCTCGGCGGCGTTGCGCGCCTCGGCGAGCTCGCGGCGGCGCCTGTCCTCGGCGGCGTGCGCCTGGGCATCGCGCTGCATCCGATCGATCTCCTCCTTGGACAGGCCGCTGGCCGACTCGATCTTGATCGTCTGCTCCTTACCGGTCCCCTTGTCCCGGGCCGACACCTGGAGGATGCCGTTCGCATCGATATTGAAGCTCACCTCGATCTGAGGCGTGCCCATCGGGGCCGGCGGGATGCCTTCGAGGTTGAACTCGCTGAGCAAGCGGTTGTCGGGGGCCATGGGCCGCTCCCCCTGGTAGACCTTGATGGTCACGGCGCCCTGATTATCCTCGGCGGTGGTGAAGGTCTCCTTCTTCTCGGTGGGGATGGTCGTGTTGCGGGGCACCAGGACGGTCATGACGCCGCCCTTGGTCTCCAGGCCAAGCGACAGCGGGGTCACGTCGAGCAGGAGCACGCCCTTGACGTCGCCGGCCAGTACCGCGCCCTGGATGGCCGCGCCGACGGCGACGACCTCGTCGGGATTGACCCCCTTGTGCGGCTCCTTGCCAAAGGTCTCCGTGACGATCTGCTGGACGCGCGGCATGCGCGTCGCACCGCCGACCAGCACCACCTCGTCGATGTCGGATGCCTTCAGCTCGGCGTCCTGAAGGGCCTTCAAGACCGGCCCGCGCAATCGCTCGAACAGGTGGTCGGTCAGTTGCTCGAACTGGCTGCGGGTGATCGTCATGGTCAGGTGTTTCGGACCGGTCTGGTCCGCCGTGATGAACGGCAGATTGATTTCCGCTTGCGTCTGGAACGACAGGTCCTTCTTGGCCTTCTCGGCCGCCTCCTTGAGGCGCTGCAGGGCCATCTGGTCCTTGCGAAGGTCGATCCCCTGTTCCTTCTTGAACTGATCGGCGACGTGGTTGATCAGGGCCTCGTCCCAGTCGTCGCCGCCTAGGTGGGTGTCGCCGTTGGTCGAGAGTACCTCGAAGACGCCGTCGGCGACCTCCAGGATCGAGATGTCGAACGTGCCGCCGCCCAGGTCGAAGACGGCGATCTGCTCGTTCTTCTTCTTGTCGAGGCCATAGGCCAGGGCGGCGGCGGTCGGCTCGTTGATGATGCGGGCGACCTCCAGGCCGGCGATCTGCCCGGCGTCCTTGGTCGCCTGCCGCTGGCTGTCATTGAAATGAGCCGGGACGGTGATCACGGCCTTGCGCACCTTGTGGCCCAGGTGACTCTCCGCGGCCTCCTTCAGCTTGCGGAGGATGAACGCCGAGATCTCCTGCGGCGTGTGCTCCTTGCCGTTGACACGCACCCTGACGAACTCATCGGGGCCCCCGACGACCTCGTAGGGGACCATCTTCTCCTCGGCCTGGACCTCGCTGTGGCGCCGGCCCATGAATCGCTTGATCGAATAGATCGTCCCCTTGGGGTTGGTGATCGCCTGCCGCTTGGCCGGCTCCCCGACGAGGATCTCTCCCTTGCTGGTGAACGCGACGACCGACGGGGTCAGACGGCTCCCCTCCTGATTGGGGATGACGGTGACGTCCCCACCCTCCATCACCGCGACGACGCTGTTGGTCGTCCCGAGGTCGATGCCGATGATCTTCTCACCCTCTGCCACGACGGACCTCCTTCCGAGGCTTCGACCTGCCTACAAGAAACCCCAATGATCACGCCCGGGAACCGGTGTTGTGGCGCGGCGACTAGGGCCGGGGCTCGCCCTGCGCGCCCGGCCGATTCGCGCCGGCTCGGACTTGGATGGACGGTCAACGTCGCTATCGCGCAAGGTTCGCCGAACCAGGGAGGGGCCCGGTCCGCGGCTCGCTCGGCCGCGGGGTGGCGATCCCCGCCTCCCGATGCGCCCAGCTCCTCAGCCGGAGGCCGAGGACGATGAACAGGACGCCGAAAACGGTCGCATAGGCGCCGATCATCCAGGACACGGCCACGATTCCGGCGCGGGGATAGGCGGCCAGGGCCACGCCGAGCGCGATGGACAGGAGCCCGCTCAAGGCGAGCAGCCATTCCCCTCGGACCTCCTTGCGGAGGCGGATGGCCGCGACGACCTCGAGGATGCCGGTGGCGACGGCCCAGGCCGCGATCATCAGCAGCAGGGCCAGCTCGGCGATCCCTGGCCAGAAGCACGTGATCGCCCCGACGACGATGCCGAGCAACCCCTCCACCAGCAGGGCCCACCAGGGCAGGCCCCGCGGGCTGCCGACCACCGCCGCGGCGATGGCGAAGCAGCCGTCGACCAGCGCGAAGGCACCGAAGAGTATCGCCAGGACCGCGAAGGTAATCTCCGGCCAGGCGAAGGCCGCGACCCCGAAGAGCACGTCCAGGACGCCCCGCAACACCAGGGCCCACCAGTTGCGCGCCAATATGAACACCATCAGCCATCTCCTCCTCCGGCGTGAACCGGGGAACCGTTGGTCCTCGTCCGCGATGCGTAGGCCGCCGTCCTCTCGGGGGCAACATCGGTCCCGTCCGTACATCCGGGCGGCCCGGCCCTCGTCGTCGGCGAGGTCCGGGCACGGAACCCGGGCCTATGATCAGAAATGCCGCTTGAACCAGCTATTGATGCGATCCCACCAGTGTGTCACCTGACGCCCCTGCTGGGCCCGTTCCTCGCGACTGACCGTCTGGGTCCCCTCCTGGCGGAGCTGGGCCTCCAACTGGTCGATCTCCTGGAGCATCTGGTCCACCGCCTGCCGCTGGTCCTGCGGGGCGATCTCGCGGTAGACCCGCAACCGCTGCCGGGCGGCGGCGAGGTTGGTCAGCGCCTGGGTGGGGTTGTTCTCCTCGAGCGACCGCCGCGCCAGCCAGATCTCGTCGCGGGCCGAGGCCAGGTCCGTGGCCTCCTTGCTGAAGCGAAGATCGAGGCCCCGGACCAGGGCCATCGCCAGCGCCTTGGAGGCGTCCTCCGACTTCCTCTGCTCCAGGGCCTTGGCCGCCCTCTCGAGCTGGCTCTCGATCGGATCGATGTTGGCGACGACCTCCGTGGCGATCCGCTCCGATTCGAGCACCTGGACGCCGGCCACCTCCATCGCGTTGCGCCGGGCCGCCAGGATCGGGGCCAGGGTCTGGGCGTGCAGGATCCCCTCGTACAGGGGGACGCGGCTCACCTGGACCTCCTCTTCGTCCTCGTAGATCACCTTGCCATCGGGCGCCGTGGTCCGGGTGTGGACGGTCGCCCGGGGCGTCATGGCCCGGACGGCCTTGACCGCCTCACGAGCCTTGTTCACTTCCTTGAGGGCCCGTTCGGTGTCGTCGGCGTCGAGTGCCTCACGCGCCTTGCCGATGTGCTCGAAAACTCCGGCCATGAGGATCGAGGCTTGGCGCCGGTCCTCCTCGCTCAAGTGACCGATGGTCCGGCTCGTCACCTCGGTGCGGAAGCCGCCCTCGGAGCCGAAGGTCCGGACGACGGGCCCGGAGTCGTTGGACCGGCCCGTGGCGGACGACGTGGACGTGCCGCTGTTGCGCCCAGGCCGGTCCGGCTGCGATCAGGAGGGGCACCAGGCTCACCTCGACGAACCGCCGACCCCACCGCAGATTTCGACCGCTCATGATCTGCTCCCCTGAATTTCAAGTCTCCGGCGATTGATCCCCGTTACGGCGTCTCCATCCGGCAAGTCATCACGGCGCGACGGTGATGAGGTTCTCGACGCTGGTGACCCCCGGGGCCGACCAGGCCTCCCGCGCGGCCTCTTCCTTCTCGGCCCACGAGCGCACGGTGCCGCGGAGGATGACCTTGCTGCCGTTCACCTCGACGGTGATCCGGTGCGCGTCCATCTCGGCGCTGCGTTCGAAGTGCGCCTCGATCCTGGACTTGAGCTCGCCCGGCGAGACGCGCGGCTTGACCGTGATCTGGTCGCTCAGCCCCGTCACGCCGGGCAGGTTGCGCACGGCGCTCTCGGCGGCCATCTTCTGGTAATGCCACTCGACCTCGCCCTCGAGCGTGACCCAGCCGTTGCTGACCGTGACCTTGATCTTGTCGTGCGGCACGGCGAGGTTCGACCGGAGGGCGTTGACCGCCGCCGCGGCGATGTCCTCGTCGGTGCGCTTGCTGCTGCCGGGCAGCTTGACGTCGAGCTCGTTGGCGACGGCCTTGACGCCGTAGACGCGCTTGGCCGCCCGCTCGGCCGCGTACTTCTCCGCGTACGACGTCACGTGGCCGGTGAGGGTGACGATGCCCTCCTTGACCGAGACGCCGATGTCGGCCGCATCCACGCTCGGCTCCCACTTCAGCTCGTCCAGGACGTCGCGCTGCAACTGGGTGTCCGTTAACGTAGCAGTGCTCATGTGTGGTTCCTCAAATGATTCCGAGGTATTCTCACCCCGGCGTCGCGCCGATGGGCTCCGGCCTGCCGCCTGCCCCGGCCGGCCGCCCGACCCCATTTGCAACGGGGATGCCTGATCGCCTCGATGGCCGGGGGATGCGCCACACGGCCGCAGCGAAAGGCCGAGATTCCGAGGAATTGGCTGGGGCGGCGAGGAGACCCCGGGTCCGGGATCGCGCCTTGGATCTCAGGGCCGGCCGGGACAAACTGTCACGGGACTCGGGCCGAGCCGACGTTTTGTCGGCGCGAGGCGAGCGACAGGCCGAGGGGCGAGCTCCCACACAGCAGGACGGTATGGTCGCAGTCGGTACGTTTTTCGCGGCCGCACTCGGTGAATCGCAGGGGCTCGAGCTCTCCTTCGCCGAGGGGCTCGATCCCATCCATCGATCCTCCGGATGTCGTGCTCCGCGGCCTCGCCGTGAGGGGTTGCAAGAGGAGACCTGCCATCGATGAAGCACATCCTCACCCCCATCGGTGAGACGAGCAGCGACCAGGGCGGTCGCCGCGACGAGCCCTGTGCCACCCCGCACACGCAGGTCCACTCCCTCGTGCGCCGCACGTTGGAGGTCTTGCAGGATGTGGTGGCCACCCTGCTGATGCTGCTGCTGCTCGTCTTGTCCCTGCAGGCACTGTGGCGGCTCGCGCGGATGGCCATCGCCGGGGTGGCCGCCACGACGGAATTGCTCTCGGACATCATCTTCGTCCTGATCCTCATGGAGGTTTACCGGCTGATGATCTATTACCTCCGCGAGCATCGAATCTCGGTCGCCCTGATGGTCGAGGTCGCCCTCGTCAGCATCCTGCGGGAAGTGATGCTCAAAGGGGCGTACGGATTCGAATGGTTTCGGCTCGTGGGGCTCAGCTTGCTGCTGGGTGTCCTGGGCGGATTGCTGGCCATGGAGCGCTGGATAGGGCGATGGCGGAACGAGACATCCGAAGCCGATTCCCGCTGACCATCCCGCCTTCTTGGCTGGCCGGATCGCCCAGCATTACCGGGGCGATGGACCTGCGGCCCCGCCACGCACGACGGCCTGCTCGGATCGCGACTCCTCCCGGCGGAGTTGCTCGTGGTCGGCCATGGCCTGGCGATGTGCCCGCGAGCCGGCTTCCCCGCTCTGTCGATCTTC
>CAWFIC010000020.1:0-550344 GCA_963815795.1 uncultured Planctomycetota bacterium
TCGCCGAGCGGATCTTGCGGCACGGCTCGTCGAGCAAAGTTCCTGAGCAGCGGCCCGATGGTCCGTTCCCTGCTGCGGCTTGCTCGATGTTGCTATCCGGCCATTATTTAAGTCAGTTGATCGTACGATGTGATGACTTGGGGCTGGGTGACGCTGACGGAATTGTTCAAGCTGACGTGGACCTCGACCATTCAAAGCAACCGATACGGCGCGTTGGCGCCGATCGGGTCACGCCGCAGCGTTCAGGTGCCAACACAACGGCGCCGGCTGAGGGCTGCGGATGTGGCCCCCTCCCTAACCGTCACGTCTAGGGCCGACCCGCAACCAAGCGTCATCGGGGAAACCTACCCTGTCGTCGCGTGACCCAGAGATAATGAATTCGTGGAGGACCCATCCGACATTCAACGCCAAATCGAGGAGATGCGCTCGACGCTCGCTGATAAGGGAGTCGCCGCGCAACAAATACGCAGCACCCTCGACAAACTGGTGCAAGTAGCCGAGAAGCTGACATCACAGCTCAGCGATGTCGACCGCGCGGTGCAAGCAGTCGGAAAGCTGGCGTAAGCTCAGGGACATCGAAAACCGCATGAAGCAGATCGAGGACAAAAGGCAGACGTTAGCCGTAAGTCCGGGCCGTAAATTGTAAGTGCTGACGCCGTGGTCGGGCAGCCGGCCGGGAAACGTCAGCGTGCCAGATGACCGGGGACCGCGGAGACATTTCGATGCGTGTCGACGTCGACCGGAAGCTTCGAGATTGCGAGAAGTAACGCCGCGAGCATCGCCAATGTCGACTGGTTTGTTACCAGGCCGTCTTCAGCGTAGAAGAGACGTTGGCCTGCGACCATGGGCGAGCGCACGTCGCGTGCGAGAGGATTCCTTAGCAGCGCTGGTCGTCTCCTCCCCGCCCGATGACCAGCTTGTTTTGACGGGATTTCCTTTGTTGGCGTAGACGATGAGGGCACTTCCGTGGTCGGCGCACTGCTGGAGGCGGTTGAGCGCGACCGCGAGCCACAGCGTCGCACCGACTGGGCCGAAAGCGATCTGGCGCTTCTCTGACCGGTCTGCTCGCCAGGCTGCGCGCCGGCGGTGAACCACGCGCACGGGCTCGGTTCTGGCATGCTTTCTCGCATTTGCGGCATTGGCCAGTACGCCGGGCGGGGGCTATTAGAGTCCCTGGTCCTTGGGCTCCAGTGATCGCCCATCTTCTCGTAGTGGTGTTCCAGCGCGCTGTAGGCCACCCGAAAGGGCTCTGCTCGTCGCCATACTCCTTGAGGGCCGCGTAGCTGACCTCCGCAAAGGTACGTTGGCCTTTGGCGTCCGACCTCTGCAACGTACTCGGCTGCTGTTCGGGAAGCCACGCAGAGTGCAGGATTCAGACGTTGTGCGCCAAACGTGCTGTCTCTCTACAACTCGGCGACTACGTCGACGTGCGCTGCGCTTGGTGAGCTCGCTGCACTCCGGGCGGCTTCGCACCCTGGTCTTGGTGTTGGGCTACTGCGGTCTGCGCTTCGGCGAAGCCGCCAGCGTGCCGGCCGCCGACATCGACATGCCCAACCGCCGGATCCGGGTGCAGCGGTCAGTGACTTACGTCCGTAAGACGGGGCTTGTGGAAGGCCCGACCAAGAATCACAAAGCGCGTACGGTGCCGGTGCCTGAGTTCCTCACTCGACTGCTCGAAACGGAGATCGGTGACCGCGACGGCAACGCATTGGTGTTCACCTCAGCACGTAGCGGCGGCTACCTGACCCTCGGGCAGGCCGGCTACACGTTCGCCAAGGCCGTGGCGGCTGTTGAGGGCTGTGACGGGGTGCGGCTGCACGATCTGCGGCACACCTGCGCATCACTGGCGATCACCACCGGGGCGAATGTCAAAGTGGTGCAGCGGCTTCTGGGCCACGAGACCGCGACGTTGACGCTCGACCGCTACAGGGCATCTATACCGCGACGACCTGGACGCCGTGGCGACCGCTTTCGACGCCGCCGCTCAAACTGCTGCAGACTGCTCGGACTGGGGGTCTCGACAAGCCGCTAGCGGTGGTCGCAAACCACCCTCTGATGTCATGAAGGAGCGGGGCCTCCGCTCCTCGTGTCCGTTCCGAGCGCGCATGCTCGGGGTGCTCACGTTCTTGTACGACGAAGGAGGCCCCTTGTGAGCGAATTCTACGATGGTCGGCAGTTTGTCGGGATCGATCTGCATCGGCGCAGGTCGGTGTTGGTGCGGATGACCGAGTCCGGCGAGCATGTGGAGACGGTGCGCATCCTCAACGACCGTGACAGCTTGGCCGAGGTGATGTACATCGACATCCCGGAGGTGGTGCTGGAGGCGACCTACAGGGTGGTACTGGGCCGCGGATGCGCTCGCGCAGCTCGGTGCGAGCGTGCATCTGGCGCATCCGCTGGGGGTAAAGGCGTTTCGTATCGGCGGGTGAAAAACGATCAGCGCGACGCCGCCGATTTGGCGGATCTGTTGCGGCTGGGTCGGCTTCCACACACGTGGTAGGAGTTCCTCCACCTCAGACTCGGGAACTGCGGGAGCTGGTGGGGCACCAGCCAATTGGTGGCGATCCGGTCGCGCTGTTGGAGCAGGTCCACGCCGTGCTGGCCAAGGGCGGGGTGTGGGTGCCGATGAGCGATCTGTTCGGTGTAGAAGGCACCGCGCTGCTGGATAAGGTGCACATGCCCGCACCGTGTAGGGCGCGCATCGCCTCGCTTCGCCGGCTCATCGAAGCGCTGGATTTCGAGATCGACCTGTTCGGCGGGCTGGTTGGCGCTCGGCTGGCCCGCGACCCGGCTATATCGCGATCCAGCCAGTACAATCGGCCGGTGCTGGCGGCGGTGTTGGTCGCGGAGATCGGGGATGTGCACAGGTTCCGCGGCGCTGCCCAGTTGACGTGTTTGGGCGGGGCTGACTCCCGCCACCACGAGTCCGACACCACCGTGCACCGCGGGCGCGTCACAAGCAGGGCTCGCGGCTGGTGCCTGGGCGGCAATCGAATCGGTGAAGATTGTGCCGGAGACCAGTCGTATCGGCGCTATCCGAGAACAAGTCGCTCATCGTCGCGGAAACCGCAACATCGGCGCGGTGGCCGCGGCGCGTAAACAGCTCGAGCTGGTCTACTACGGGCTGCGCGACCACCACGTCCGCGCCCTGCACCGCTCATCCCGCCGGCATGAGCACCACATACCCGGTCGGCGCGGTCGTCCAGCTCATGACCCCCGAAACCGGCGAGGCCGCCCCCTCTGATTGACCCCGACCGACCGCCCACCCTTGCGAACCGCTTCATGCCGCCAACGCGTCGCGGCGAAGGAATGACCCGGGCAGCCCACTCGGCCTGCCCCTCTGTCGGGAAACCGGCAATGAAGGCGTCCCCGACCCCAACACCCTACGACAAAAGCAGCACAAGCCTTTCGACCATCCTCTGCCCTGAATAGCGTGCGCCGAACGCGCGGCGTGAAGGCCTCACGGCCGCTACGCGGTCGGGCTTCGCCGAGCCCTGACCCCGACGCCTCAATTCGGCGCGCTAAACCAGGTCCAGGAGGAACCGAACAGAACGAAAACACCAGCACGCCGTGGTCTTGACCGGCCCCGCTCCTTCAGGAATGAGCTGGGGTGGCAGGTGCAGGTGGCAGGTGCAGTGGGCAGGACGATGGGTATTGTCATCTACTGGTTCAGTTCATGTACTATCAGTGAGTTGACGGGTCCGCAGACAGCCGCTGGCTGGAGGTCAAGGTGCAGATGAGTAGGATCAACCGCAAGCTGCGGGGCTGGTGCGACTATTTCCGCATCGGGACCGTCAGCCAGGCCTACCACAACATCGACAGCCACGTCCGTTACCGGATGCGCAGGTGGTTATGCACGAAGTTCAAGGTACCCGGTAAGGGTCGGGTCCCAGGATACCCCGACGCCTACGTGTACCGGGAGTTGGGATCTACCGACTCCAAAGGAGCTAGCCGCAGCGTTTCGTGCGCAAACGTGTGAACTCAGCGATGAGAACCGCCTTGTCCGAAAGCTGGATGCGGGAAAACTGCCTGCTGTCCAGTTTGATGAGCGGGGTGTGGAAACGGAGCCTCGTCGATGAGACGGAGCCACCGCGCCACACCTCGACTCTACTATCGAATGCCACTCCGATGTTCGTTTTGTCCCCTTTTTTCGTTTTGTCCCCTTTTTTTTTCGTTTTGTCACCTTAAGCCGAAGAAGCGGAAGTCAGCGGGCTAAGATGCCCCCCCTGATTCCTGCTGATTGAGATGTGCTTACCGACCTATTCCACAGACTTCATGACCTCGTCGAATCTTGGGAATTCGGATAATCTTATCGTGCAAACCTCCGCGAATCCTTGCGGTGTATTATTGGGCTTTGTTCCCTTTGGCTGCTAGTGCGCCGGTGCGGACAGAAAAATACAGACATAAAACTTGAATGTCGTCCTAGGGCTGTTGGCGTGATAGAATGTTCTTTCGGAAGACCGAAAGGATTCCTGCAATATGTCATGTTGCGCAAGTTATCTCTAACGAAATCCGTATTAAAGTCTAGTCTCTTCATGCTGTGGGCAAATTGATTTCTTATATCTCTCATGATTTGCAGATCGTTATATAGGTCTTTCCTGAGAAACCCTCACGCCATTAAGCCATTCGGATTCTCGAAGAGAAAGTTGAAAGTGGCCCTTCATTGTCAAGTATCTTGCCCAGGAAGTCTTTTTCATCGGGATTATCCACGAAATACCCGCTCAGCAGTAGTCTGAGCAGATCGTCTATCATTGTTGCTGCGACCAATACAGGTCCGCGATCGGACTCTTGATCTAGACCTGAATGATTTCTTCGATCTGCTCTTTTGTCAGAGCCTCAAACCCCTTCTTGGAAGGCATCGCGGTCTTTCCTGTGGGACGGTACGAAGAATCGCCAATCACCGGCCACCAGTCTACCATCCCCACAATCAGAGCGAGAGCGCAAAAAGCCCCGGCCCGAAGGCCGGGGCTAGGAAAGCGCGGAACTCAACCAGCTAACCGACAGGATTCGTCACCTGTCGGGATACATGATCTTCACGGCGATCTCGCTGCCGATATCGACAACCATATCGCGTACCATCCCTGACGCCGCTGCCCGGTCTTGGTGAGCATCCGTTTGAGCTTCCGTGCGGCAGCTTGCGTCCTCGGCTCAGCGGTGGATATGGCGTCCAGATCACGCCGCAGATCTTCCCGCTGCTCCTCCGCCTTCATGTCGAGGGACGCCAAAAGGGGGACGTCGCGAATTGACGGTGTGCCGTCGACGTCGGAGCAACGTCGTGCAATTGTCGATTAGCCACGACGTTCACTTTCCCCCCTACAACCTTCTTCATTCAGCGATCATTGCGGGGACATGGCACTGCGACAGTTCCTTCAAGATGGCTCCTGGCGGCGGACAACAACTACTTCGTCCTCGACGTCCAGATCGCCTGGCGGTGAAGCACTTGGCCATATACGAGAGATTCGCGAGCAACTGTCCGAATCGGACATCGGGTGTGTACGCGCACGAGGTCGTCCAGGACTCGCAAGAGCTTCGCGGCGGACTTCCGGATTCATGGTATCAGGTCTTCGATCTTCGGGAGGTGGCCCCGCGGTTACCTCGCCCTCACGAACGACCTCGACGGTGCTCTGCGTCTCCGGGTGCGAGGCGGGCGACTGGGGTCGCGCACATTGACCCCGTTGTCGGTGAGCTTAAGGCCCCGTCCGAGCCTCGGTACACCCAAGGCGGGGGCATGCCGGAGGTGCCGGCACCGATCAGGGCGATCTGCTGGTGGAGCTTGTACGGGTCGGCCCCGCTCGAGTGGGCTGCGGCGGGACATGGAGCGTCCGCGGATCGACGCCGAGGAACTCGGGCATGGGCATGACCGCCAATATAGCACCGTCTGATGGGCCTTGGCGACTCCGATGCCCGATCGCCACGCCGTGCGAACGCGGAAAGGGACATCATGAATATCGACAATGATCCGATGTTCATCCCGACGGCCAGCCCGGGCCGACCGACTCGCCGGTATCTCCATCCGCTACGGCCGAGGGTGGAGCCCTGGCCGACGGCGCGGCGCCGACGGATCGCACTCGGCCGGCAGCCGATCGTCTGCGGTCAGGGCAGGATGTCGTTGACAGCGATCGGGGGAAGCTGCTGGCCGTCGATCACGACCGGGACCTGCTGGCCCGGCTTGTAGTCCTTGCGGACCGGTAACGGCCCGCCTTCACCGGGCGGGTGTAGACCTCGACCTGGCGGTCGACCAGGTTGACGATCCAGTAGACGGGGATGCCGTCCCTCGCGTAGGCCACGAGCTTCATGCCCGGTCCTGGCCCAGCATCGAGTCGGAGACCTCGACCAGCAGGGCCACATCGGCCGGCGTCGGGGATCCGGTGCCGGTAATCGGCGTCGGTGCCCCGGACGATCGTGATGTCCGGCTCCGGCTCGTCGTACGCGGGGATCCGCACCGGCTGCTCCTCCGGGCCGACCAGCCGGCGGGAAGGCGGCCCTCGAGGGCCTTGAGCGCCTTGATCGTGGAGTAGCCGTGTTCCGCGTTCTTACCCATCTTGTCCACCATGTAGCCGTCGATGAGCTCGACCCGGCCGGGGTCTTCCAGCGCCCCCGACGCGATGATCCGCTCGTACTCGTTGACGGTGATCCGGTGGAGCGGCGGCGTCCGGGAGGGGGGCGGGATTAGGTCTTCCGTCGAGCCGGTGCGATCGTCGCCATGGGGTTGCTCCGTTCCTTTTGACCGACCTTTCCCGTCGCCGCCTTGATAACCATCGTGTTCGATCCGGCCGGGGCCTGCAAGTCTGCCGCAGACGTCCGCCGGCCCCATCGGAAGGGAGGACGGGGGACAAAAACGGGACGCAGCGGATTCCCGGTTGCGGAGCGGGCCTAATCCGTTATGTCCCACGGAATGCCCTCAGGCTTTGTCTCACGGCGCCTTCGAGCCGGCGGCGTCCTCGTAGTATTATCCGTCTTCCGTCCTTGGCGTCGTCGGGCTTCTCGAAGATGATGACGTGCTGCCAGGGGAGGAATTCGAGCGAATCCTTGAAGGTGAAGCCCTGGGGCTCGACCTCGCGGCGCACCTGCTCGAGGGTCATCTTGTGCTCGGGCTTGATCGGGACCTCGGGGTCCTCGCCGCGGAACTCGACCAGGACCAGCCGGCCGCGGGGCTTGAGCGCGGCCAGGAGGCCCTGCAGGGTCGCCTCGGGGTCGGAGCACTCGTGGTAGACGTCGACCATCAGGATCAGGTCGATGGCCCGCTCGGGGAGCCTGGTGTCGGGCTGGGTGCAGCGGATCGGCTTGATGTTGGTCGACCCGGGCGGTCGCGGGCGTTGTCGCGGAGCATCCGGAGCATCTCGGGCTGGACGTCGGTGGCGAAGACGAGTTCCCTTGGGCCCGACGCGGCGGGCCAGGCGGATGCTGTGATAGCCGGCCCCGGCGCCGACGTCGGCCACGGTCGCCCCTCGGGGATCTTCAGGGCGTCGAGCATCGCCTCGGGCTGCTCTTCCTCGATCCGGGTCTCGCGGAACAGCCAGTCGGCCCCCTGCCAGGACATCACGTCGGCGATCGGCCGGCCCATGTAGAAGCCGGGCGGGTCGCGGCGGACGCGGCCCTTGGCCCGGGCCTTCGTCCGGGCTTTGGCCTTGGCCTTCGGAGACTTGGCCTTCGCGGGTCGTCCTGGGCGGCCGGTCGTGTCCGGCGACCGGCCCGGCGCGGGCTCCTGCCGCGGCCTTCGTACCGACGACCCCGACGGCGGCGATCGCCAGCGCCGCGACGATCGCCAGGGTCGCCACGATGCCTCCTCGATCGCCGGTCGTTCCCGCTCATGGCTGGCTCCCGCCGTCAGTCGGCGATGGCGAAGCGGAGGATGCAGTAAAGGGCCTGGAAGCCGTCCTTGATCCCGATCTGCTTGCCTTCGCCGTAGGTCCGGCCGTGATACGACACCGGAATCTCGTAGATCCGGCACTGCGCGCCGGCCGGCCGTCGTTCGCCGGGAACTTGAACCGCGCGACCTTGGCCGTGACTTCCGGCTCGAAGCCGAACCGGTCGCTCTTGAGCTGATCCCCTGGATCACCTCGCGGCGGAAGACCTTGTAGCAGACCTCCATGTCGGTCAGGTTCAGGTTGGTGAACATGTTCGAGAGCAGCGTCAGGAACTTGTTGGCCAGCGAGTGCCAGAAGTAGAGCACGCGGTGCGTCTCGCCGATGAACCGCGAGCCGAAGACGACGTCGGCCTGGTCCTCGACGATCGGCTGGATGAGCTGGGGATACTGCTCCGGGTCGTATTCGAGGTCGGCGTCCTGGACGATGACGATCTGGCCGGTCGCGTGGCGGAAGCCGGTGCGCAGCGCGGCCCCTTTGCCCTGGTTGAGCTCGTGGTAGACGACCTTCAGGTCGCCGTCGCGTTGCTCCATCTCGCGGAGGATCTCGCGGGTGCCGTCGGTCGAGCAGTCGTCGACGACGATGATCTCCTTGCGGATCGGGACCGCGCGCACCCGGCGGAGGATCTCGTGGATGGTCTTCTTCTCGTTGTAGACGGGGATGACGACGGAGAGGATCAGGTCGTCGGGGACGCGGAAGATCCCCAGCTTGCGGCAGAAGGCCTCGCCCAGGGTCTCGATCAGCCACTCCCGGCGTTCGGCGTCGTCGGCGAAGCCGCCGATGGGCGGATTGAGGCCCGGCGGGCATGGGAGCCGCGTCGGCCATCGGTCGTCCGGACGGTCGGCGAGCGCGTGCATGCGGCGGAAGGCGAGCAAACATCCATCGCGTGCGAATCCTCCTGGCTTCGGCCCGACCGATCGCCGCCCGGGTGGTCGCTGCCGGCGTCAGGACCCGGGATGCGGCGGCACGGTCCGACGGTGATTCGGCAGAAGTCCGCCGGGTTCAGGATAAGCGACGGCCCCGGACCAAGGGAAGGCGGATCGCCGCGGCGACGTCGTCGGAGCGGCCGACCGCTCGTCGCCGATGCGACAGTGCGCGGCCTCACGGAAAGCGGAGCGGGCCGCCCCCGAGCGAGGGTGCGGCCCGTCAGACGACAGCGTCGGCCGAGTCCGGCCGCCGGCGGTCGGGCCGCCCGGTCGCGTCGGATCACCGATCAGGTCGTCGGCGGATCGGGGCGCGCGGCCGGACGCGGCCGGAGCGGCGGCGGGGGCGGGGGCGTGTCCGGACCGGCGGCGGGTCGCCGCGGCGGTCGGCGTCGTCGACGGGCGGCGTCACCGGGGTCGGCGGCACCGGGGTCGTCACCTCGGACGGCATGGTCGTCGTCGTGCCGCTCGACAGCGTCGTCGCCGCCCCACTGCTTCGACGGGGCCGTCATCGACTGGCCCGAGACATCGACTGGCCCGAGGTGACGGGCCATAGTTCATGCCCAGGGCCGAGCCGAAGACCGGCGGGTGCGTAGGCCGAGCCGTAGCACCGCCGGGGCCGCGTAGGCGTAGCCGCTGCAGCCGTAGCAGCCGCCTCTTGTGGAAGCAACTGAACAGCCCACCGCCGCCGCAGCCATGACGATGCTTGCCGCCGTAGCAGCCGCCGCCGTAGCACGCCGCCGCCGTAGCACCGCCGTACCAGCCGCCGTAGCAGCCGCCGCCGTAGCAGCCCCGTAGCAGCCGCCGTAGCAGCCGCCGCCGTAACAGCCGCCATAGCAGCCGCTATAGCCGCCGCCGTAGCAGCCGGCATAGCAGGCCGGCATCACCGGACCCGGGATAGCAGTCCGCGTAGCAGCCATAGCCCACGCCGAAGCAACTCGAGTACGTCGGCGGGGCATAGGCGACGTCACAGCCCTGGTTATGACAGCCCAGCCCGCTCAGCGCCACCAGCATCACCAGTGTTCCCTGCATCACTTCCCTCCCCGTTGCGAAATCGAAGGAGAAACGACTGACGCCGCGACCGGCACCGACACGGACCCTGGTGCAACCTCAGATAGCGGCTGGGCCTCTCCGGAGCATGGCGACGACCCCCTGGCCACGCGCGATGCTCATCTGCCCATCAAGTCGCCCGAATTCCTACTCTCTGCTCAGACATCCCAGATTCTAATAACCATCATACCCCAGGTTCAATCGCAGAAAAGTGAAAATGGTGGAAAAAAACGGAATGGGGGATCTGGGAGTGAGGAAGATGTCGATCGAGAGGGATGGCCTGGAGCGGATTTCTGGCCGGGAAGGGGATTGGCGGGTATGGTTGAGGGTCGGGACGCGAAGATCGGCAGCGGGGAGGTGTCGATGAGCGAGACAGGTCGCGGGGCGGGGCGGAGCACGAGATCGGCGGGCCCGGAGGCGGGTCGGCGGGCGGATCGCGCGGACCCCGGCGGGTCCGGAGCCGGCGACGACGCCGGCGCGAGGCCGCGCACGAGGTGGGCCGGATGGCCGGGCTGGGCGCGGGGGGTCGTCACCGTGGTGCTGCTGTTCCACCTGGCCGCCGTGCTGGCCGGCGCGGTGGGCGTGCCGCCGTCGTCGGAGCTGGAGCAGGCGATCGCCGACGTGTTCACGCCCTATTTCGACCTGATGGACCTGGGGTATTCGTACCGGTTCTACGCCGAGCCGCCGCCGACGCCGGTGGTCACGGCGACGATCCAGTATGGCGGACGGGCGGCCGGAGGAGACGGTCCGGCTGCCGGGCCGCGACGTGCCCGGGCCCGCGGATGCGGCATCAGCGGCAGCTGGCCCTGGCCAACGCGCTGTTACGCCGACGTGCAGGAGGCCCGGCGGCGGGTCAAGGACGCCGAGCCAGAGCCGGCTGGCGCGGGCCTATGCCCGGCATCTCTGCCGGACCCGGCCCGGCTGCCGGAGCGTGACCCTGCACCTGGAGCAGCACCTGATCCCCGACCCGGAGCAGGTGCCGCAGGCGATCGACGGCCCCCGGCTCGCCGCGGTTCGACCTGTTCGCCGAGCGGCTGTTCACCACGCCGGAATGGATCGGAGACTTCCCGTGCGACGACTTCTGAACGAGGCCCGGCGATTATGCCGGCGGAGCTCTGGGCGGCGATCCGGCGGGGATGGGACGCGTTCTTCTTCACGCCGGCCGACCCGACGGCGCTGGGCCTGATCCGGGTGGCGACCGGCCTGCTGGCGTTCTGGAGCCTGCTGGTCCTCGGCCTGGACCTGCACGATTATTTCGGCTCCGACGGCTGGGCCGAGCCGTCGGCGGTCCGGGCGGCGCAGCGGTCGCTGGCCTGGTCGTTCTGGTTCCTGGTGCCCGACGGCGGCCTGCGGCTGGCGTGGGTGGTCTGCCTGGTCGGTGCTGGCGATGTTCACGCGTGGGGCTGTTCAGCCGGATGGACGGCCGTGCTGGCCTGGGTGATCGTGGTCTCGACCGTGCGGCGCGTGCCGGTGGCGCTGTACGGATTCGACCAGGTGATCTCGCCGCTGGCGCTCTACCTGGCGGCGACGGGGGCCAGCGGCCAGGCGGTGTCGCTCGACCGGTTCTTCCGGCGATGGCGGCAGGCGCGGGCGGCGGCCGGCCGCCGGTGCACGCGCGCCGTCGGCGGAGCGTCGGGCCGGCGCGTCGCGCCCGACGAGCCGGCGGTGCCGGTCCCGACGGTCTCGGCCAACCTGGCGCTCCGGCTGATCCAGTTGCACCTGGTGGTGATCTATGCCATGGCCGGACTGGGGAAGCTCCAGGGTCCGTCGTGGTGGAACGGGATGGCGATCTGGGGGACGATGACCGCCGGCGAATTCGTGGTCCACGACTTCACGCCGATGGCCCGGTGGCCGCTGGTCATCAACTTCCTGACGCACGTCAGCCTGGCGCTGGAATTGCTGTATCCGATATTGATCTGGATCCGCATCGCCCGCCCGCTGTTGCTGGCCGGCGTGGCGGCGATGCACCTGGGGATCGCCGTGATGAGCCCGGGCCTGGCCGAATTCAGCCTGGCGATGCTGGCGGCGAACCTGGCGTTCGTCCCGGGGTCGTGGCTGCGGGGGCTGGTGGCCGACCCGGATCGGCCGGCCTCTGCGGGTCCTCTTCGACGGGGCGTGCCCGCGGTGCCGCGCCATCGATGGCGCTGGTCACGGCGGCGGATCCCGGCGGCGCGGTCGAGCCGATCGACCTGACCGCGGTCGACGTCGCGCTCGGTCCATCCGGGCTTGACGCCCGAGGCCTGCCTGCGGGCGATGCACGCGGTCTACGGGCTCGGGCGGGTCGCGGCCGGCTTCGACGCGGTGCGAGCGATCGCGGGCCGGCTGCCGCTGTTCTGGCCGCTCGCGGCGATCGCCTACCTCCCGGGGGTCGCATCGCTGGGACGGGTCGTGTACAATCGCGTCGCGGCCGCTCGGCCGCGGGACGTCCCTTGCACCGATCAGACCTGCGGGATCCACTCCGGGACGCCGCGACCCGTGCCTCGCCTCCTCCGAGGCCACGTTCCGAACCCACACAACCCGAGTCCGACCCCGGCAGACTCCCAGGAGGTGCCACGCCCATGAACCACGCCACGGGCCCCGTCTATCCGCCCGCCCGCCGCTCGAAGACCGGCCGACGACGACGACCGCGAGATCCTCCATCGAGCCGGATGTACCTGACCGAACCCGGCTGGCGGATCGGCGTGAAGGCCGGCAGCGACCGCGAATTCTGCTACATGATGATGCCCGGCCAGGATTTCTATCACCGGCTCCTCGACGGCGAGATCTTCCTCCAGCGCCAAGACGAGAAGCTCTGCCTGGCCTGCGCCTCGCGCCGCGGCCTGCTGGTCGCCGAGCCCAGGCGGCTGCGCGAAGCCGTCATCCCGCATCCCGGCCGACGAGGGGAGCAATCCCGCTCGAATCAAGCTGGTCGACGTAAAACACTCATGACCCCAAGTCGCATCGTGCCAAGGCCCTGGATCGGATCGGCACCAGTCTTGGCGATTCCGTCGTCCGGGCCCGGTCCGCTCGCCCTCGTCGGAGCGGTCCCCGTCCCTTGCTGCCCCTGGCGTCTTGATTTCCTTGGTCGATAAAGTAACGATTCTTTGAGACACCAAAGCGGGGGACGGTGCGAATGAGTGTTTCGTCGAAGTGTTATTACGCTGCATGAGGGCCGTGTACGCCCTGGCCGAGCATGCCAGTCCGGAGCCGATGAAGATCGCCGAGATCGCCGAGAAAGAGCAGATCCCGATCCGGTTCCTGGAAGTCATCCTGAACCAGCTCAAGGCCAGGTGGGGGCGGGCAGAGCCGGCGGGGAGCCGAGGGCGGCTATCGCCTGGCGCGGGCCGCCGACCAGCTCACCGTCGGCGAGATAATGCACTACATCGATGGCCCGATCGCGCCCGTCGATTGCGTCAGCCAGACGCGGCCGAAGGTCTGCGAATTCCCCGGCGGATGCCACTTGTCCTCGGCCCCGGGGGGCTGCCGTGGCAGAGATTCTCGCTCAGGTCTTCGAGCCAGAAACGGTCGGGGACCAGCGAAGGCTTCACCTCCACGATCAGCAGATCCTTCGGCCGCCCTGGGGAGCCACCTGAAGAACGAGACGCAACCAGCGGACGCCGCACGGTCAACTCTACCCACGAATCCACGATGACCAGTGATAACCATCTCGGATTCCATCCGGTCACCCTCCACTCGAACAGCAGGATCACCTTCCAATCGAGCCTGCATGGTCAACTCGTCCCTTCGTGGTCCCATCGCATCCGTCCTCGCGGCCGAGCGGCGAATGTCAAGAGGTATTTACCCAAAAAACCCGAGCCGTCGGCGAAACCGATCTTCGGGGACAGCCAGCCCTTTTCGATCGGTCTATTTACAAATCGAGACGCAGTATGACGAGCCGACACGAGAGGATCAAGATGGCAGGCATGTTGCCGTGTCATTCTCGATCCGATCCGGTGCCTGTCGTGCTTCTCGAAAGTCGCAAGGTACTCTTCATTTGAGCTTCGTCCGCAAAAAAGTAAGACGCAAATACCGCGCCGTCTCCTGGAGCAACGATGCCCTCATGGACGGAGACGACTTCGGGTCGGAGGATCGAAAAGAGCGGTAGCGTCGTGTTACGGCAGTAAAAGCGGATTCTAGCAGTGGCCAAGCACTCGCCAAGAAGGCAGACTTGGAATAAGAGATGCAGCACGATCACACTTTGAAGCGAAGTCGTTCGGCCAGGCATGGCGGAAAGTGAGAGGATCTGCGGGCGGCCTCAGAGGGAGGCCGGTTGGGTCGGCAGACCGACCCCGAGCCGAGCGGCGAGATCGGCGAGCCTGGCCCAATGGGAGTCGTCCAGCGGGATGCCGCGTTCCGTGCGTTGTTCCAGCGTCCGCCGCTCGGGGTCGCCCGGCAGGAGGATCGCGTCGGCCCCCGCAGATCGAGGCGTAGCACGGATCCAATCGGTCAGCTCGGCCGCCTGGCTCCGGAGGATGTCGCTTCCCGCCAATCCGGCCGGATCGGCGACAGGAAGAGAACGTGAGTGCCGATCGCCCCACGGTGGCTGGTCTGGCTACATCCGCCCCCCGAGAGCTCCCCGGCCCAGATGTCGAGGATGAGTCCCAGTCCGAATCCCTTGTACGACTGCGGACCCCGAGGGCAAGATAGTGCCGATCGGCGGCTCGTAGAGGACTGATGGATCGGTCGTCGGCTCTCCTTGATGGTCCAGCAGCCAGCCGTCCGGGACCGGACGGCCGCTGATGTAATAGTCACGCACCTTTCCCTCGGCGACCACGCTGGTGCCGAAGTCCACCACGATCGGCGCATCGGGGTCGCTGGTCGGCACGCCCGGCGCAGAACGGGTTAGTGCTGAGACGGGGCTCAAGTCCGCCCGGCGGCATCACCCGCTGCACGGCCCCGCCGTTATTCACCGTCGCCAGAAGCAGGAGTCCCGTTTCGCGGCCTCCTCCGCGTATTCTCCCAGGCGTCCGATATGCCCGCAGTCCCGGGCCATGGCGACCACAACCCCCGGCGCCCGGGCCTTCGGCACCATCAGGTCCAGCAGCCGGTGAGCCTGGACCTGGCCTAAACCCAATACCGTTGAAATGGGCGCAAGTCACAGCCTCCTGTTAACTTGGGGTGCTCAGAACCCAAGCCACAAGAGGCCGCGACTCGCATGCCACGAGGAGATGCACCCTGTTGCCCGATGACACGGGCCGGATCCTGGATCGCCTGGCGGGACTCGAACAGGTTATCCCGCCCGAGGCGGTCCGCCAAGCCCTCCAGGACACCGGACGTATCAATCCCCGGAGCTGCAAGCTGACCCACCAGGTCGTCTGCTGGGTCGTCCTGGCCATGGGGCTGTTGACCGACTTGCCGATCCGCCAGGTCTTCAAGCATGCCCGCCGCCTCCGCGTCGGCGAGGAGACCCCGGATCGCTCCAGCCTCTGGGTAGCCCGGCGCGGCCTGGGCATCGCCCCGATGCGGCACCTCTTCGAGCACGTCGTCCGCCCGCTGGCCCGGCCCGAGACGCCCGGCGCCTTCTATCGTGGCCTCCGCCTGATGGGGATCGACGGCCGGCCTCGGCGTCCCCGACTCGGACGCCCCGGCGCCGCCTCGGCCGGCCCTGCGCCGAGCCGGACGGCAATGGGCTTCGCCGGGGTCCGCAAGCTCAGCCTGGTCGAGTTGGGGACTCTGTCGAGGTCGCCTTCGTGGCCCGATCGATCGCCCATGGCGAACAGTCGATGGTCGGGGCCTTGCTCCGCCATCTCGGCCCCGACATGCTCCTGCTGTGGGATCGCGGCTTCTTCAGCTATGCCCTCTGGAAGGAGGTGACGGCGCGGCGAGTGAAGATCCTGGCACAGGTGACCAGCCGGTTGATCCTCGAGCCGATCCGTGATCTGGCCGACGGTTCCTACCTCGCCCGGATCTATCCGACGCCCGAGGATCGCCGCAAGGATCGTGATGGGATCATCGTGCGAGTGATCCGCTACACGCTCGACGACCCGCGACGGGTCGGCCACGGCAAGGTCCATATCCTGATCACGAACCTGTTCGATGAGGATCTGTACCCGCCGAGAAAATGATCATCTTGTATCGTCGGCGATGGGAACAGGAACTGGTCTACGATGAGCAGAAGACCCACCAGGACCCGCGGCGGGCGACCAAGCCGGCAACCTGCGGAGCGGGACGCCGGCGGGGGTGATGCAGGAGATTTACGCGTTGTCGCTGGGCCAGCTCGTGGTCCGGGCATGATGTACGAGGCGGCATCGGAGGCCGGGCTGGACACCGATCGGTTGTCGTTCACCGGCTGTTTCCAGATCCTCGAGTGCCGGCTGCCGGAATGCGACAGCTCGACGCCCGGGCGATTCGAGCAGTAGTACCGGGGGCTGCTGTGGGAGATGCAGCGGGAGCGGACCGACGACGAGGTGCCCCATAACCGGATCAATCCCCGGGTGGTCAAGCGAAAGATGTCCAAATTCAAGAAGAAACGACCTGAGCATCGACACCTCCCGCCCTTGGAGGGTCCGCTTCCGCAGAGACGGTGGTTATGCTCCGTTAAACGGTATTGGGCCTAAACCCCATTGCACGTCGCACGCGATGGCCGCCGGCGTCTGATGGAGCACCTTCAACTCCACCCCATGTCGATAATGACCTTGCTCGAGGAACCCGATGTACTGAGGCAGACGCATCACACCATGCGAGTCGTGGCCCCGCAAGTTGGCCCCGACCAAGCTCGTCGCGACGATCGCCGCCTCGTCACGCGGCACGCCGACGGCCGTCAGCAATTCGGTGGCGAATCCCGTCAATTCCGAGGCTACGAACGTCGGCACAAGCAACCTCCGTCTCACCGGGCTGCGATCGCACCTGCGGGCATCACGAACGTCCCACGAGTCACGACGACCGCCACGCTCGCCCCCGGCAATACGGCATCATATCGCCGTCTGGTCGTTACGCAATCATTCACTTGCACCGAGCGAGGATACTGCGATACATGGCCTCGATCCCCTCTTTTTAGGCCGATTGTTGCCATGGCTGGTCAGAGAACACCGTCGCACCGGAAGGACGCGATCACCGAAAGCGCACCTCGGAAATCGAGTCAAGTGAGCCGAACAGGCAATCCTGGCTCGCCGGTTGCTTTCCGCAAACGATGACAACAGATAGGGATTCGATCGGCGGTCCTGTGTTCTTGTCAAAGGTCATGGAGGAAGTCATCGTGTTCCGGAGGCGAGGTCCCGAATATGATTGTAAGGAGACCGCAGCGATTGGAACCTCGCCTGCCGATGGGTCCGACGAGGTTCCGGACTTTGGTTCGCCCTGGGACGTTGTTCGAGGACGGTAAAGGGGCTTGGCGACCGGTGTTCTCGAGGGGATCGCCCATGGAGCCGACGATGACGGCGGGGCAGAACGAACTGCATGGTCTGCGGCTGGACTTGTTACGGCGAGCGGCTGCCCTCTACCTCGAACTGGCGTATCCGGCCGGCGTGATCCCCGAGGTCGTGCGGCGTCGCCTCGCCGGAAACGAGGACTGCTCGACGAGCGAATTACTCGCCAGGCCTCCTTTCGAGCGAACCGACGCCGCTCCGGGGCGGCAGACACCGATTTATGCGCTGCGGCTGGGCAACCATCGCTACCCTCACATGAAGCTCCAGATCCAGCCCTGGCCCAACGACGCCGGTTTCATGCTGTCCGTCAATACTCACGACCAGGTCACGGGCGTCCACCTCGGCGAGGGCGACGCCCGGGCATTTCGGGAACTGCAGGACGAGAACCAGCGGCTCAAGGAGACGATCGAGCGGTCGTGGGACGAGGCCGGCCTTCCGACTTTCCTGCGATACCTCCGCGATTACATCGAGAGCCGGCGGGCGGGGACCTCAGGCCCCGCTCCCGACGACCATTCCCAGGACAGCCCGAGGTAAACGTTCGCCGCCCGGTTGACAGATTCCGCTCGCCAATCCATCACGCGGACGGCTTCAGTGCTTCGTCGATATAGTGCCACAGGTCGGCCTCCATGTGGTCGAGGAGGCGCCAGGTCTCTTGCTTGGCGGCCGGCAGGCTGTTCGGGCCATCGACATCGCTGCGGGCGAACAGGTAGAACTTGATCTTGGGCTCCGTCCCCGACGGTCGCGCGGCGAAGCGGCAGCCTGGGCGGTCGGCGTGGAAGATCAAGACATCGCCCGACGGCTGGGGGAGGGGAGTGGCCGAGCCCGGCCGATCGAGCGGCCGGATCTCGTGCTGCTGGTAGTCGCAGACCTCCGTCAGTGTCATCCCGCCGATCTGGCGCGGGGGACGGGTGCGGAAGGCTTCCATGATCGCCTTGATCTGAGCGTGCCCTTCGCGGCCTTCGCAGGTCTTGGTCACGAAGCGCTCGGCGTAATGGCCCACATCGATGTAGAGGTCGTCAAGGTATTCCAGCACCGTCTGCTTCCGGTCCTTGACGGCGGCGGCCAGTTCCGCGAAGAGCAAGGCGGCGACGGACGCGTCCTTGTCGCGGACGTCCATCCCCTTCAGGTAACCGTGCGATTCCTCGAAGGCGAACAGGAAGCTCGCCGGGCCCGCCTCCTCGATCCGGCTGGCGATCCATTTGAAACCCACAAGCAGGTCGTCCTCGGTGCGGATCCCCTCGCGTAGGGCCAGGGCGGCGCCATCTGGGTCGAGACCAGCGTCGTGACGAGGTAGTGGTCGGATCGAAGCCGGCCGAGCGCCTCGAGTTCCTTCATCACGAACGCGGCCAGCAGAACGCCGATCTGGTTGCCGTCGAGGGTGGTCCACTCGCCGCGGGGGTCGCCTTCGGCCGGGACGGCGACGCCGATGCGGTCGGCGTCGGGGTCGCTGGCGATCACGAGGTCATCGCCGCGGGCCCGGGCCTCCTCGATGGCCGCCTCCAGCGTCCTGGGATACTCGGGATTAGCGACCCTCCCCGGCACCGTGGGGAAATCACCATCGGGAGTGCATGGGATTCGAGGACATGGACGCGCGTGAAGCCCGCTGTCCGAAGCACGGCGGCCACCGAGGTCTCGCCCACGCCGTGAAGGGGGGTGTACACGATCGACAGGTCGCGGGCGTGGCTGACCGACTCGCTGATGACGGAGGCGATATAGGTGTCGTCGAGCTCGGGGCCGGCCCACACGATCGATCCGTCCGCCAGGCCTTCCTCCAGCGACTTCTGGGGGATCTCGCGATCGGAGGCGGCCTCGACGCACCGGATGATGCCACGATCGTCGGGTGGATCACCTGGCCGCCGTTGGCCGCGTAGCACTTGAAGCCATTATCCGAGGGCGGATTGTGCGAGGCGGTGATCATGATGCCGGCATCGCAATGGAGGTGGCGAACGGCGAACGAGAGCAGGGGGGTCGAGCGGTAGTCCCGAAACAAGAAGACCCGGAAGCCGGCCGCCGCCATGACGCCGGCGCACAACTCGGCGAACTCGGCCGAATGGTGCCGCGTGTCGCGGGCGACGACGCAACTGCGCGGGGTGTGTGGCCCCTTCTTCGCCGTGACGTAGTCGGCAAGGCCCCGCGCGCTCTCGGCGATCGTCCGCTCGTTCAAGACGTTGGTCCCGACCGGGTACATCTTTCCCCGGCGTCCGCCCGTGCCGAATTCCAGCACGGTGTAGAATGCGTCGTCGAGCTCGGGCCACGACCCCCGCTCGATGTCCTCGAGCAACCGGACGCGGTACCTCGCGAACGGGGCCTCGGTGAGCCATCGCCGGATATTCGTCGCCGCCGTGCCGGAGAGCCGGCCGGCCGCCTCGGCCCGCGCCAGGTGAGCCGAGGCTTCCTCCGCGCTGATCATACGTATTCGTCCTTCGCTCATTTATCGACCACGGTCCGCAACCAGCAAATTAACCCGAGCCGCCGCCGTGAACAAGCCGAGCCGCCGCGCCGGACGATGCGACGACGGCTCCTCGGCACCAGCCGAAGAACGTCATTCGTGCCCTCGCTCGTTCGGCGCAACCCCTGACTTTAATGAAAGTTTCGTTGCCCTTCCCTCCGCTCGCGCGCTTGTAAGAACGTTCCTTTTGTAAGGACGACTTGACGGATTTCACGAGTTTGCTAGGGGTGCCGCCCGGATCACCTCGGCGGCGTGGGGCCGCCTGCTCGTCCGTTCTCACGACGTTAATCATTACCGCAACAGCCAGTTGCGTCGCCTGAGTCTTCCTCGATCGGTCTCGAGAAGCCGTGTGGCACGTCACTTGCTCCCAACAGCGGTGCCCCGATCGGGGCCGAACTCATTCCGACGGGATTTTTTCCTGAAGTCCTGACGACCCACCTTCTCGATCTCCTTTCAAGGTGGAAGGTGATCGCCCTCATTGCGGCCGGCGAATGATTCCCCGGCCGGTTCCCGATAGACACGGAGGTCATGATGGCCCGGGCCAAGTTCCGACGAGCGCCGCGGTTCGAGAACCTGGAGTCTCGTGAGTTGCTGTCGACTGTGCCGGCGAGCCAGGCACCCTCCGGCGAAGCCCAGTACATGCTCCAGATCCTCAACCTGGCCCGGACCAACCCGCAGGCGGCCGTCCAGTACATCAAGTCGAACATCACCTCCGACGTCCAGGCGACGCTCAATTACTACGGCGTGAATCTCAACGCGACTTTGAACACGATCGCCTCGTCGCAGGCCCAGCCGCCGCTGGCGTGGAGCCCCCAACTCGCCCAGTCGGCGGCGGCCCAAAGCCAGGACATGGCCACCAACGGCTTCCAATCGCACACCGGCAGCGACGGCTCGAACCCCACGCAGCGGATGCAGGGCGCCGGCTACAGCAATGCCACCAGCACCGGCGAGAACGTCTATGCCTATGCGAGCCCGGTGGACCAGGCCATGGAAGCGTTCCTCCTCGATTGGGGCGTTTCCGACGCCGGCCATCGCGCCAACATCCTGCAGCCGAACGTGTCGGCCCAGAATGCCTATCGCGACGTGGGCATCGGGCTGGTCACGACCAATGGCAGCAACTCGACCGGCCCGATGGTCGTGACCCAGGACTTCGGTGCCCAGGCCGGTGAGAAGGCCCAGGTCGTCGGGGTCGCCTTCAACGACACCCAGGGGACCGGCTCTTACCAGGTCGGAGAGGGCGTCGGCAACGTCCAGATCAGCGCCGTCAATCTCGCGACCGGACAGGTCAGCTCGACCCAGACCTGGGCCTCCGGCGGCTATGAGCTGGCCCTGGATCCCGGCAGCTACAAGCTCATCGCGAGCCAGAATAACCAGGTGATCAGCTCGCGGAACATCACGATCAACAATGTGAACATCGAGCAGGACTTCAACATGTCGGGCTCGTGGCAGGGCGGGACGCTGTCGGACGTCATCACCGAAGCCCAGCCCCAGGCGGCGGCGCCGACGATGACCGTCCAGATCGCGCAGCAGCCGGCGGCGGTCCCGGCGCCCGCGGCCGTCGCGCCGATCGACTGGAACTGGACGAACTGGACCGCCAAGAACTGAGCCGCTCACGATCTGACGCGGGCGCCCCGCGTGACTTACCGTCCCACCCCGTCGGTGGCGAGGTCCGCCGGCGGGGTGGTTGCATGCTGTGGTACGGGGTTGTCCGCGGCGGCGAGCGAGCGACCGACTCCGCTCAGGCGTCGGCAGTCTCGTCGCCCACGACGGTGATCGTGACTCGCCGCCGATGGGGGCTGGTCCGATGCTCCCACAAGAAGATGCCCTGCCAGGTGCCGAGGTCACACCGACCCGACTCGACCGGGATCGTCAGCGAGGTGAGGGTCAGGATCGAGCGGATGTGCGCCGACATATCATCGGGACCCTCGCTGTCGTGGACGTAAGCGGGATCGCCGTCAGGCGCCAGCCGGGCCGCGTAGCTTTCCAGGTTGCGCCGGACGGTCGGGTCGGCGTTCTCGCAGACGATGAGCGACGCACTCGTGTGATGGATGAACACGTGGCAGAGGCCCTCCTCGACGCCCGAGCGTTCCACGGCCTGCTGGACCTGCCGCGTGATCTCGTGAGTGCCGCGCCCGCGTGTATCGACGATGAGTTTCTGGCGGTACATGGGTCCACTCCACGTCGCGAGAGGCTGTCCCCGGCAACAAGCGTTCCAAAGCGACGACCGCTCGGCGGCGACGCTCCCATGATGTCGGCCCCGATAGTCGTGGGGAAGCCCAACCCCGGATTTGCATGCCAGCGCCTCGCGGTATGGTCGGGCAGACGGCGGAAGCCTTTCGGGAACCCACTGCCTGATCCAACCGAACATAAAGCCAATTACCAGACCTTGCAGCCGCAGCCCGCAAAGAGGGCCTGGGGCTCTTCGAGCCTCGCGAGCCCCGAACGTGCGTCGGTGTGCTCGGACCGAAGCGCGCAGGAAGAAAGAAAAGACTCGTTCACCACGGCGCGGAGAAACGCCCGCGCAATGACGGCGAACGCCGCCCTCGAAAAGATGACGCTCGACGCGTTCCACTCGACGTCCTTGAACTACCTGCTGCGAGCCGACGAGATCGAAACCGTCGCGTTCACCGGATTCCACACGAACTGGTGCGTCGAGTCCTCCGCGCGGTCGTCCTATGACCTGGAGCAAACACGGGATTGACAATCCTCGACCAGG
This sequence comes from uncultured Planctomycetota bacterium, assembly GCA_963815795.1. Taxonomy (GTDB): domain Bacteria; phylum Planctomycetota; class Planctomycetia; order Isosphaerales; family Isosphaeraceae; genus JAKAUH01. Next base: position 22,347 of record CAWFIC010000020.1, read on the forward strand.
CGCCTTCAATAGGGATATCTTGTGCCGTTCGAGGAAACCGGGGATGCCGCAGCACGTTCGAACCTGGGCCGTGATCTTAGTTGCGGCAGCAGTGACGGGCGCTCCCGCCCTGCGGTCTGCTTCTGCCGCTTGGGCTCACGAGGGCCAACGCATCTCGAAGCGAGCGACCTCTCACCGCAAGGGCCGGTCGCGTACCTCGGCCCGGCTAGCCCCCTCGCTCGTGCGTCAAGAACGCGCAATGATCGAGCCGCCCCGCCCCACGCACAATTCTCCGGAACGCGTTGGTCACGTCGCTGTCGACACCCGCTCAGACCGGACCGGCGCACGAAGCGACGAGCTCCTCGAGCTTCCCCACCCGCCACTTCGCTGCTGATCTGGCGTCTTGTTCATCGGTTGCACGTTCGTGCGCCGCTGATCCACTCCTATTATGCACGATTGTCCGATCTCAAAGTGCGTGTGCAGAAAACTGCCGGTCAAGCTCGTTTCACCGCGTTTACTTGCCGGGTTGGAGACGCGACAATGCAGGTCAAGCTTTTGTTACCTTCGTTGCTCTGCATCATGCCGCTGGTGCTGGCGGTGCTTGTCTGGTGGACAGAGTGCGTCCTGGGCCAAGGCCCCCACGAGCGACCCGCGCACACGCGGCTTCGGCGAGCCGCGGGCGCGAGCCCCGGTTTGCGCTGGGCCGCTCGCAGTGCAGTCGCTCTTCCCGAACCGGTGCGCGCCGCTGGAAGGGTCCCGACTTCGACCGGAATTACTGGGAAACCATGGCTTATCTTTCCGAGCTGGTTCGTGATGACATGAGGGCCTTGTCGCGCTGCTCGGACCGCAAGGTGCCCATGTGCCAGCGGTTACCTCCCCAGACGCGTCACGGACAGATCAAGTCGCCCGAATCGGGACCGAAGTTCCTGAATTGAGAGTGCAACCAAATCAGGCCTCGTGAACCGTATCACGCTCCTTTTCATCCGCAGGTGTGTGCTGGCGCTGTGCCCTTGGTCTGCCGCGGACGAGAGCCTCGGCGTGGTTCGGCCGACCGGGGTACTGAACCTGGTTTAAGTCGGGTGGCCAACTAGCTCGTATCTGCGAACAGAGCACGTGCGTCACGCTGGCTGGGCTGAACCCGGAGGAGTAGCACTGGGGCTGGTTGTTGCGCCCTTCGGTCGGATCGACCGAAGCCAGTTCGGCACAGACGCCATAGCCCCTATGGCTCGACGCCACCGAACATAAGCCCCATACCCGGGCGCCGGATACCTGGGTCGGCAATGCGCCCTGCGCAGGCGTCACATTCCCTAGAAATGACTCGTGCAAAACATAATGCGCTTTACCGGACGTGCAGGCGTCCATCAAGATCGGCGCGACCGCACCCCCGTGGGAAGTCAGCGCCCAGTCCCGACTCCTTGTTCCTGGCGGATGGGTGGCATTCCCTTGTCGGCGCGGATGGCGTCGGCGGGGCCGTGGAAGAGGCGACCGGCCTCGACGACCGTCGGCCAGGCGGGTTTCGGCGCCTCGCCCTCTCCATCGTTCGGGCGCCGTGGAAGCTGCTCGGTCCGAATCCCTCCGTCAGGCCGCTCGGTCCAGTCCGCGGCGCACAATCGCCAATCGCCCGCGAGACACATGGGCGATCTCGTCGGGGCGGATCGGCATCGGCCGGGTACCAGACGGTCAGCCGCCTCCATCAACCCAGTCGGTCGATTCGTGCGGCCGGAGCCGACCCGTCGTGAGCCGCTCGACGATCGCGTCACAGTTCTCGACCTCGATGCCGATCCAGCGGCGCCCCGTCCGCTCGCAGACGTCGAACGTCGTGCCGCTCCCTCCGAACGGGTCGAGGACGATGTCCCCCTGATGGGTGGTGAGCTCGACCACGCGCCAAAGGAGCTTCGTCGAACGCGGATTTCCGCGGGCCGGAAAATGATTAACCCTCGGACGCTTGTCGTCCACCTAATCGAAGCTGAACCGGATGCGGCGGTTCCCCAGCCAGGGGACCGGCTCCGCCTCGCGGTCGATGGCCGCTTCGCGCAGGATCGGGTTATGGCTCCGTCGGTCGAACCGGACGACGATCTCCTCGTTCTCGACCTTCACCGTCCCGGCGGTCTCGACGAATCGCCGATAGAGCTGCTTCGGGGCCACCTTCTCATAGCCCCGCAGCCGACGGCCCAGCCAGCGGTAGCAGCCATTAGCCAGGACTGTCAGGACGGCATCCAGGTCCACATTCAGCCGCACCTCACTTGCCAGGCAGTCGAGGTGGAAGAAATTCACGCTGATCCCCAGCCCATCCTCCACCCGGTTGCGACCCGCGTAGCGGATGACTACGTTCCGCGCCGTCTCCTGCGGGTGATTCGTCAGGAACAGCGTCACCTTCTGACGGCCCAGTCCGTCCACGGCGATCTGGCGGATCGTCCCATCGTAGCCGCCAAGCTTCACTGGCTCGTCGATGTAACGGATCGTCTGATGGCACCGCTGAGCCGTATCCAGCACGGCGCCGGTCCAGGCCGAAGGTGGCTGCGATTCCAACCGGCGGAGGATCGCGGCGCCGCGGCGGCGGATGGTGATGAAGTGGATGCCGCGGGCATTGATCCGCGACAGCTCGGGATAGTCCACGACCTTGGAGTCGATGTAGAGCCAGCGGGGGTCGTGGCCCGTGACGGCGTGCCAGAATTCGACGAAGTGCATCACCTCGGTGGGCTGGTCAGCTCGGGTCAGATTGGCGTTGGCATAGCACAAGCAGCGGCTCTCCTGCTCCAGCGCGAAGAAGGTCTGGATGCTCGGGCCGGCCGAGCCGCGCAGCGGCAGGTAGTGTTGATCGAGCCCGGTCGGGTCGCCCCGGTAGGGGATGGGATGGAAGTCCAGCGAGAAGGTGTCGGCCTCGGGGAACAGCGCGGCCCCCAAGGCCGGGACCCAGCCGCGGAGCAACCCGAGTTGGTTCTCGCGGGTGGTCCGATACGAGTAGTCGGTGACGAAGGACTTCTTGGGGAGGATGTTCAACCCGGCGAACAGGCCGAGGGCCTCATCGAAGTTGAAGTCGTCGATGTGGCTGCGCCGCTCCTTGTCGAGGAGCTTCAGCGTCAGCAGCGCCAGGATCGCGGCGGGCGCGGGGACCATCTCCGAGCCGGGATAGGCCGCGGCGACGACGAGCCGGTCGAGGTGGACTCGAGTCAAGAGCGGCAGGAAGAGGAAGACCCCGGCGGTGCGCGTCCGCAGCCGCCGCCCTGCGGTCAGGTCGAGGGCCCGCTGATCGGCAATGGGGGCCTCGTTCGGCGCATTGCGGTCCTGGCGGCGCGCCCGGCCCGGTGGTCGCCCGCGGCCGTCGGGGACGAAAAGGGGGGGCTGTCCTGGCTCCGGGGCTCATGCCGGAATCGACTGATCAGGACCTTGAGGGCGGCCGGCTTGTAACCGAACTGGACGGCGACGTCCGCCTGCGGCCGTCCGTCGATGAAGAAGGCGCGGAGGGCCTCGTAACGGCGATGGGAGCTGGATCTCGGCCGGAGGAAGAAGTCCCTGCAGGGCTGGTCGTCCATGGTGTGGGCTCGCATCAATTAACTGTTTTCTGACGTCCCGAAGCCCCGAGCGTACCGGTTCGGCCGGACGAGGCAAGAGGGCGACCGGGCCGCTCGCCCGGGGTTTCCGGGGTCGCGAGCCACCCCGCAGGTCGAGCGGATGCTCGCCCGGCCGATTCTGGGGATGCGGAAGCCCGGCCAAGCGGGCCGAAAAACAATTTACGATTCGGGGCCGGGAAGACGGCTTTCCCCGGGAATCCCAGGGGCAAGCCGTCGAAAGCGTTAATTATTTTCCGGCTCGCGGAAATCCGCGTTGAAGCCTGTGAAGGCCTCGGGCGATCAGCTCGTGGCCGTCGTGTGCCTCGAGCTGAAAGGAGATCGTCGTCCCCTCGGCCTGCAAGACCCGGGCCCGGCAAATCACCGCTTGCCCCACCGGCGTGGGAGCGGTATGCCGAACCTCGACATACGTCCCCACCGTGCTCTCGCCCGGCGACAGGAAGGGCAGGACCGCCTCCCGCGCCGCGTGCTCCAGGAACCAGATCAGCCATGGGGTCGAGAGCACCGCCGGCATCGCGCCGTCCGCGAAATCAATCGCGTGGCCGTGCTCGACCACGAACCGCCGCTCGCCGATCGTGCCGACCTTGGGGCCGCCGTTCATCTCACCACCCCCGGGCTGCTCTTCAGCGCCCGCCGGAGCCATCCGGGGAGCACAGCGCGCCGCACGCGTCCGCCACGGACTCGTCGGCGAGGCGGAACCCTTCCCGCGCCGTGGCCGCGGCGACTCCGGCGTTGACCGCGGCGACGACATCGACCAGGGCGTTCACGACGTCATCCCCGATGCCGGCCGCGCGGGCCCTGGCGATCCGATTCCGCGTACAGACCTGGCAGCCCCGCGTCAGGGTGACCACCAGCCCGACCAGGTGCTTCTCCCGGTCGGTCAGCAACGCGCTTTCATGAACCTGACTGAGATAGTCCTGCACCAATGCGCCATCGTATCCCATCATGGAACTCCTGTCTTCGTGAGGTCAGGGGACGATCTCGACGCCACTCGCTCCCAGGGGCGGTGCCTCGACCGCAATGCGGCTGCCGGGGGCGACCGGATACAAGTTCAGGGGGGAACCGGTCAGGATCGTCTGGCCCTTCCGGAGCTGGAGCCCGGACCGCGCCAGCCGGCCGGCTAACCACCGCAACGATTCGATCGGGTCGATGAGCGCCTCGGGACCTTCCACGGCGCCGACCGTGACCTCGTTGATGCGGAGGCTCAGGCGGTCCGCGAAGCTCGCCGGCCCGGGGCGGGCCGGTCCCCCCTCCTCGACCACGAATCCCGCGTGCATGCCCCCGCTCGCGATCAGCCACCGCGCGGGGGGCCAGGCCTCGGGTACGACATAGTGGTGCAACTCGATCACGGGAAAGGCGGCCTCGATCGCCTCCCGACACGCCCGCTCCGAGACGGCCGTCCCGGACAGATCGCGGCCGAGACGCACCGCCAGCTCGCCCTCCACGGCGAGATTGGCGAAGGCCGCGTGGGAGAGGCAGGCGCCGGAGCGAAAACATCCCGTGTCGAAGACCCTGCCGAAGATCGGCTCGTGCACCCCCAACTGCTCCTGGATGGGCCCGCTGGTACAGCCGACCTTGTAACCGATGATCCGCTCGCCCCGGCGCTCGCGGAGCCGGCCCACTTCCGCCTGGACGGCGTAGGCCTGTGCGATGGTCAGCCCCGAGGAGGGGCATGAGAGCGTCCCCGGCGTCCTGGCGTCGTAGCCGGCCAGCAGGGAGGTCGCCAGGCACCGCAGTTCATCGGGGCTCACTCTTTCCATTCCTTGATCTTGATGTCCTTGAATTGCACTTCCATCGCCGCTCCCGTGTGGGGCTGGAGCGCGATGACGCCGCCGAGGTCTCCCGTCGGGTCCTCCACATCGACGGATTCGACGCCGTTCAGGACCAGCCGGACGTGGTGCCCCCTGGCGGTGGTCTCATAATGGTTCCACTCGCCGGGCTTCACCCTCCCGACGGCCTCGGGGGCGGGCCGCTTGATGATGAGCCTCTTCGGGCTGCCTTCCTCCAGGAGCAGGCCCCAGAATCCCTTCGCGACGTCGGCCTGGTAGCCCCGGGCCGTGCCGTCGGGAAGGATCCGGGTCCGGAACTGGATCCCGCTGTTGCCTCGGTCGCCGACGAGCCGGACGGAGACCTTCAGGGTGAAGTCCGTGTACTTCCCCCTGGCCGCCAGGAAGGTATTCTTCTCGAGTCGATTCCCGCCGTGTTTGCCGACGATCATGCCGTCCTTGACGCTCCACAACTCCGGCCTGGTCGCATCCCAGCCTTGGAGATCCTTGCCGTTGAAGAGCGGCTGGAAACCTTCCGGATCGTCGGCGCGACCGGGCGCGGTCGGCCCGATACCGCCCGCGGCGATCCCGATGGCCAGTGAGAGTGCGACGGTGCCGGCCCGATTCATGGAATGGCCCCTTTGGTGCGCGGTCGTGCTATTCGGCGAAGGCCAGCTTCTGCTGCTGGTCGTCCCACGTCACTTTCTTCCCGCTGCGCAGCGCCGCGTTGCCGATCTGGGCGGCCCGCGCGGCGGCCACGCCGACGCGGATCGGGGCATTGGGCTCCTTCCGGCTGCGGATGCAATCCAGCCAGTTGCGCAGATGGTCGGAGGTCCCCTCGTGCTCGGATTCGACGTACAACCTGGGCTCGGGCCGCCAGCGCCGCTCGGCCCGGTTGAACTTCGGCCAGCCGCGGCCGCGATCCTCTTCGTACAGAGACAGCGCGGCCCGACTGATTTCCAGGGTCGCCTTGGAGCCGCGGAAGATGATGCTGCCGAAATCCATCCCCAGGGAGTGACCGCCCGTATAAGTCACCAGCAACCCCTTGGGATACTCCAGCGTACAGCTCAGGCTATCCGGACACTCGAAGGGCCAGTCTTAGGCGTGGCCGATGCCGACGGCGCTCGCCGGCGTGTCGTACTCCATGTACCAGTGAATGGTCTCGATCGCATGGGTCATCAGGTCGGCGAGATTGCCGCCGCCGAAATCCCAGAACTGCCGCCAGATCCGGAACTTCATCGGATGGAACGGCTGGGTAGGCGCCGATCCCAGCCAGGCCTTCCAGTCGAGACCGGCCGGAGGCTCCTGATTCCTGGGAAGATTATGGACTCCTCTCACGCCGTAATTCATGAACCAGAAGGCGTCCACGAGCCGCACGACGCCCAGGGCGCCCGAGGCGATGATTTCCTTGCCCCGGACGTAGTGAGGCCAACTGCGTTGCTGGGTACCGGTCTGCACGATCCGGCCGCTCTTCTCCACGGCCCGGATCGCCTCGGGACCTTCCTCGAGGGTGTGGGTCGCCGGTTTCTCGAGGTAGACGTCCTTTCTCGCGGCGACCGCATCGATGAGCATTTGCTTGTGCCAGTGGTCGGGGGCCGCGACGATCACGGCTTGCACTTCCTTCTGATCCAGGAGCTTGCGGTAGTCCAGGAACTGGACCGTTTTCGGACCGGCCTTGGCGGCGGCCTGGTTGCGATGGGGCTCGTAGACGTCGGCCACGGCCACCAGGTCCGCGCCGTCCACGGGCTTGGTCTTCCATTGGGGGATCCCGCCCTGAACCAAATCCCTCGGTTTCGGTATCAGGTGATCCATCAACTGCAACGCCCGGCCGCCTGTCCCGATCACGCCGATCTGCACCCGATCATTGGCTCCGACAACGGCGGCAGAGGAACGGGCGCTCAACAGGGACGAAGCGACATGCCCCGCTCCGGCGCCAGCGGAACCCTCGAGAAAGCGGCGTCGCGTGGTTTCATCGTTGGCTTTCATGCTGGTCGTCCCTCACCAGGGTCCGCAATCTCGAATGGAAAATGCCCCGATCAATCTCCCAGCTCAAACGGTGGGCCAAGCAGCTCTTTCCACTGCTTCTTCTGGGCGTCGCTGAGGACGGCTTCGAGCTTCTTGGCGTGGTCCTTGCGGAGCTGCTCGATTTTCGGTCGAATCTCGTCCGGGTTGCCGCCCGATTGCGCCTGCTTGATCAGGGGCTCGACCTTCCTTTGCAGCTCCTGCGTGATGGCCACGAATTGCTTCATTTGCTCCTGCGTGATCTTCAGCTCTCTCCGGACGTCGTCCTGGCCGAGTGCAAAGCTGCCCTCTTGCTGAAGCGTCACTTGACGCAGCCGATTCAGTTGATCGGGCTGGAGCACTTCCTTCAGGTTCTTGGCGAGCTTCTCCCGAGCATTCTTCCTGTGCTCTTGAAGCTTTTTTTCACGTTCCGGCCCCGTCTCGGCCAACGAGTCGAGGAAGGGGCCCGTTTCCATGATCCGCTCCATCAAGAGCTGCATCAGCTTCTCCCTCTGGTCGTCGGAGACCTTGAGCTCGTCCAGGACCTTCTCGCGGAAAACGATGAAGGGAGTGCCCAGGGCCTCCACGACCTGCTTGCGGTTCTCCTCCGGCACCTGGGCGGCGGCTCTCTGGAAAGACTGGCCCCAGAGCGCCGCCACGGCCAGCGCCATCAATCCGACGCGGAAGCGAATGCGGCTCTTCATTGGGTTCTCCTCTTCGTTTGAGTTCGTCTCGTATGCAACCCATCCGCATGAACGAACAGCGTTCTCCAGTCGTGGGCACTGGCGGCCCGGATCCGGCAATCGCGCCATGGCTGTCGCCGTTTCATCAGCGGCGAGTCGGGCCAATCATTCCCTTGCCGATGAGCCGCGAACGCAGAGCGACTGCTTCAGTTGCTCCTTCAGGAAGTCGAAGTGTCGCGTCATCATGTGTCGATCTTGCTGGGTGCGGGTGAGCATGATCGAGCCCTCGACGATGGCGACGATATAGCGCGCCAGCCCAGCGGCGTCCCCGGACCGCTCCGGGCAATACTTGGCCGCGGCGGCGGCTAGGTGCGGCCGGAACTCCAGCTCCATCTCGTCGAAGCACTCGGCCAGCCGCCGCCGGAAGGCGTCGTGTGTATCGCTGAGCGTCGTGCTGAGGTTGCCGATGACGCAGCCCCCCTTTCGCTGCTCGCGGCGGCGAATCATCCGCTGAATCGCGTCCAGTCGCCGGAACACCGGCTGCAACGGGTCATCCTCGTCGGGCGGCGGCAGGCGTTTCTCGATCTCCTCCAGCAGCTTCCGACGCTTCTCCATGTGGCGGTCGATCACGGCGAAGCCCAGATCTTCCTTGCTGCCGAAGTGGTGGAAGAATGCCCCTTTCGTCACCTGCGCCGTCTTCAGGACCTCCTCCAGCTTGGTATCGTGGTAGCCCTTCAGGGCGAACAAACGCGCCGCCTCCCCCAGGATCCTCTCCCGTGTCTCCACCGCCCTGGGCTGCCTGACGGTCCTCATCGGCTGCTCCAAAAAACAGGGTAGTCGGTTTGTTATTGGAACGCCGACGGAGACCGCAGTCAAGGCCCCTGGGATCGTGTGATGGTCACTGAGGCGTTTCAGGACCAAGGTCAGGCGATCGTCGCCGAACTCGAGACCTCCGGTCCGCCAGACGGCGGCGACCCTTCGGGTGCCCGGGGACCCGCGCCGAACGGAGGAGACCTTCGGTCCGGGAGTTCGGCGGAGTCGGGGGACCACTGCGATGAACATCGTCATCCGTAAGCACGAATCACTATATCCTGTGTTGGGAGTATCGCGTGGGTTTGCCAAGACGGATTGATCTTATTAAGGATTTGAGTTCGCGAAGCCGAACTCAAATCCCTGGTTCAAGAAGCCCGGGGACGTGCGCGGCATCCGCTGTATAGGGAAACGGTTGGGAGGACGAACGTCTCGAGGTGTCAGCCACGGAGGAGTGGGCGATGAGGAGCGGCGGCGCGTCGTGCCGCCAAGACGGGCCATGGCTCTCTCGACCGCGGAGGAACGGCGTGATTCGGCCGGAGTGACCGCGTGGGACCTCGTTGAGCGAGTTGGGCGCGCACGCTCGACCTCCTTCGGCTGGGCGAAGTCGTTGGCGACGGGCCTCGGGTGTCAAGGGCTCTGCGCATCGTCTAGCTGGTATCGAAGGGGACGGGCTCGGTGTCAGGCACGAAACCGACGACGATCATCGGCCCGCCGCAAAAGGCGCAGCGGACTCGAGGCCGGGTCGGAGCCTGTTGCGGGAGGTGGCCCCGCAGCGCGAACACCAAGCCCTGATACAACGCGATCAGCCAGCGCACCAGTTCGAGCGACACCCGGCTGTTCGGGCTCAGGAAGCCGTAATGCCGTACCTTTTGAAAGCCGGTGGGTAGGACGTGTTGGAGGAATCGTCGCACGAACTCCGACCCATCGACCGTCATCTTCCTCCAGCGATTCGAGCCGCTCTTGCGGTAGGAATACGTCACCTTTCCGGCGTCGCAAGAGACGATGCGCCGGTCACTGATGGCCACTCGGAAGACGTAAGGGGCCAGGTATTTCAACGAGGCCCGGCCGTCGCCGACGGCTTGCGAGTGAACGACCCAGTCGGGGCGCCACACGGCGGGATCGACCTGCGCCAGCACGCCGGCGCGGTCGAGAGCGTCGCGGAACTTGGCGCGAAACAGGATCGACAGGGCATGCACGGGCACCAAGAAATGGGCGTGTGACGGTAGCCATCGCGTGCCGTCGGCGCTGAGGCCCCCACCCGGCACGACGTAGTGGACGTGCGGGTGATACTCCAGAGTGCGGCCCCAGGTATGCAGGACTCCGAAAAAGCCAGCCTTGGTGGCGCCGACGTACTTGGGATCGGCCATCAAGGTCCGGATCGCCTCGCTGGACGCCTCGAACAACGCGGCATACGCGATGCGCTGATGACCGCGGATCCAGCCGCGCAGCGCCGCCGGGACGGTGAAGGTCAACAGGAAGTAAGGACAGGGCAGGAGCCGGTCGGTTTGGGCCTCGAGCCAGGCCTTGGTCTTGTCCTGTTGGCAGCCCGGGCAATGCCGGTTGCCACAAGAACGCCCCATGGCATGGGTGCGACCGCACGACGTACATGCGTAGAACACCATCCCCAACTCGCCGGTGCGACAGGCCATGATCGTGTTGAGGACTTTCTTGTGCTCCACGGGCATCGTCGCGCCGAACCGCTCGAGGTATTCCGGCCCGTACTGCCGCAGCACGTCGGCGACGGTCGGCATCGGACTACTCCGACATCAACCGGGCGATGGTGGCCCGCGCTTGTTCCTGGCCCAGGGACGTCAGATGGAGATAGATCGTCGTCGCCTGCAAGGAACTGTGACCCAGATACTTCTGGATGAGTCGCAGGTTGACCCCCGCCTCGAGCAAGTGCGTCGCGTAGCTATGTCTCAAGGTGTGGATCGTGATCCTCTTGCGGAATCCCAGCTCTTGGACCACGCGCTTCATCGCGCCGTGGACGCTGGAGCGTGCCATCGGCTCGGCCGCCGAGTGAGCTTCGGCGTGGTCCCGCCCCGTGGCCGGGAACAACCAGATCGGGTGGCGATGCGTGACCCAATACTGGCGGAGCACGGCCAGGGTCCGCGGCGGGAGCGGCACGAAGCGGTCCTTCGAGCCCTTGCCACGATGGACATGGACGACCATCCGCCCGCTGTCGATGTCGCCGACTTGCAGATTCAAACCCTCTTGGAGCCGCAGCCCCAGCGAATAGACGGTCCAGAAGAAGGTCTTGTTGTGTGGCGTGCGCACGGCGTCGATCAGGCGCCTCACTTCGGCGATGCTCAGGACGTCTGGCAAGCTCTGGGGCCGGGGGATATGGAGGTTCTTGAAGGTAAGCCAGTCGCGTGGGACGGTATGGGTATAGAAGAAGATGAGGCCGCTGGCGGCGATCTTCAGTGAGCTGGGCGAATACCTTCGCTCGCTCTTGAGATAGACCAGGTACTCCCGCACTTCGTGTTCGGTGATCTGGTCGGGAGGCTTGCGGCAGTGTGCGGCGAGTTGCCTGACGGCGCGGAGGTAAGCCGTCTGCGTCCCCTCGGCGAGGCCGGCCAATTGCAGGTCCTGGTGCATGCGCTGGCGCAGCGTGATGCTCATGAGTGGGTCCTTTCCAAACGGAGGGAAGAGAAACCGTCTGGAAACCCACTCTGTCTCGGTCGCCGCCGCCTTGTCACCGGGCCCCCGGCGCCCGCCGCCGACGGCGCGTCGACCAGCGCCGGGTCCTCAGCAAGAGAGCCCGGCGATCATCCTGCCGCGGAGCCCCGGCGCCCAACGAAGGCGCGGGGACGAAAGCCGTGCCCTCAGTGGGAGAGCCTGGAGATCATTCCTGCCGCGCAGCGGCTTACTTGAACACGCGCTTCGGTCCGAGCATACCGAAGCAGATTGGTCCGAGGTGGCTTCGGTCGATCCGACCGAAGCAGCCAAGGTCGATCCGACCGAAGGGTGCAACGCTTCGGGGCTTTAGGCGCAATACCGTTGAAATGGGCGCAAGTCACAGCCTCCTGTTAACTTGGGGTTGCTCAGGACCCAAGCCACAAGGAGGCCGCGACTCGCATGCCACGAGGACATTGCACCCTGTTGCCCGATGACACGGGCCGGATCCTGGATCGCCTGGCGGGACTCGAACAGGTTATCCCGCCCGAGGCGGTCCGCCAAGCCCTCCAGGACACCGGACGTATCAATCCCCGGAGCTGCAAGCTGACCCACCAGGTCGTCTGCTGGGTCGTCCTGGCCATGGGGCTGTTGACCGACTTGCCGATCCGCCAGGTCTTCAAGCATGCCCGCCGCCTCCGCGTCGGCGAGGAGACCCCGGATCGCTCCAGCCTCTGCGTAGCCCGGCGCCGCCTGGGCATCGCCCCGATGCGGCACCTCTTCGAGCACGTCGTCCGCCCGCTGGCCCGGCCCGAGACGCCCGGCGCCTTCTATCGTGGCCTCCGCCTGATGGGGATCGACGGCACGGTCCTCGACGTCCCCGACTCGGACGCCAACGCCGCCGCCTTCGGCCGGCCCTCCGCCGGGCCGCGCGGCGATGGGGCCTTCCCCCAGGTCCGCAAGCTCAGCCTGGTCGAGTTGGGGACTCATGTCGAGGTCGCCTTCGTGGCCCGATCGATCGCCCATGGCGAACAGTCGATGGTCGGGGCCTTGCTCCGCCATCTCGGCCCCGACATGCTCCTGCTGTGGGATCGCGGCTTCTTCAGCTATGCCCTCTGGAAGGAGGTGACGGCGCGGCGAGTGAAGATCCTGGCGCGGGTGACCAGCCGGTTGATCCTCGAGCCGATCCGTGATCTGGCCGACGGTTCCTACCTGGCCCGGATCTATCCGACGCCCGAGGATCGCCGCAAGGATCGTGATGGGATCATCGTGCGAGTGATCCGCTACACGCTCGACGACCCGCGACGGGTCGGCCACGGCGAGGTCCATATCCTGATCACGAACCTGTTCGATGAGGATCTGTACCCCGCCGAGGAATTGATCATCTTGTATCATGAGCGATGGGAACAGGAACTGGTCTACGATGAGCAGAAGACCCACCAGGACCCGCGGCGGGCGACCAAGCCGGCGCACCTGCGGAGCGGGACGCCGGCGGGGGTGATGCAGGAGATTTACGCGTTGTCGCTGGGCCACTTCGTGGTCCGGGCGCTGATGTACGAGGCGGCATCGGAGGCCGGGCTGGACACCGATCGGTTGTCGTTCACCGGCTGTTTCCAGATCCTCAAGTGCCGGCTGCCGGAATGCGACAGCTCGACGCCCGGGCGATTCGAGCGGTGGTACCGGGGGCTGCTGTGGGAGATGCAGCGGGAGCGGACCGACGACGAGGTCCGCCGTAACCGGATCAATCCCCGGGTGGTCAAGCGAAAGATGTCCAAATTCAAGAAGAAACGACCTGAGCATCGACACCTCCCGCCCTTGGAGAAAACCTTTGCAGAGACGGTGGTTATGCTCCGTTAAACGGTATTGGCTTTAGGCGGCCCCAGAAGCAGCCTCTGGTCGCAGTCTCGGACATCACATTGGTCCTCCGGGTGAATGGGGGTGTCGAACTTGGATTCCGATAGCGGGCGGACAAGAACCAACGACCGGCCGGAGCCGTCAGTTCGGGAAACCTCGGTCAATTGGTGAGAACGGCTTCGGTCGATCCGACCGACGCGCTCTGGTCCGGCTTGGTCCGATGACAATTCTCCAGGGCGACAGGACGGCTATTGAACGTCTTCCGGCCGGACTGTGTGACCGGGATCGACTCATCCAGCTAAGCCTTAACCAAGCGTGATATATAGTCCGCCTGGCAGGTTTCTTGAGAAAAAGCTCGAAAACCCCGCGAGTCCCTGGAATAATGGAGGTGAGAACACATCCTCACTATTCCAGAACAAGGGGGCTTTCGAGTCAGCGCCACTCTCCGAGAAAAGCGCGCGGCACGCAAGAAGAGGTCCTTCCAGGAAGGTCGGCGGCGGATCAAGAAGCGACTCGCCAATACGCCCGGGCCCGAGCGGCCCGTACCCATGATGACCGCGACCAATATCCACGATGAACCGGCCGATCGCGTGCGGGGGCTCGCTGCCGGCGGCATCGGTGCCCTCTTCCTGCTGGCTCAGAAGCTCGAGCTCGACAAGGAGATCGACCGGAACCTCCATCGGCTCAAGCGGCATCGGCCCTACCACGAATCCGACCATGTGCTGAACATCGCCTTCAATATCCTCGCCGGCGGCGAGCGAATCGAACACCTCGAGCTGCGGCGCAACGATGAGGTCTACCTCGATGCCCTGGGAGCCCAACGGATCCCCGACCCGACCACCGCCGGCGACTTCTGCCGCCGCTTCGCTTCCGAGGCCGATGTCCTCACCTTGATGGACGCCATCAATGGATCGCGGCTGCGGGTCTGGGCCAAGCAGCCGGACGAGTTCCTCGACCAGGCGATCCTGGACGCCGACAGCACCGTCGTCGAGACCGCCGCCGAGTGCAAGGAAGGGGTGGACATCACCTACGACGGCCGGTGGGGTTACCATCCGCTGCTGGTCTCGCTGGCCGATACGGCCGAACCGCTGTTCCTGCTCAATCGCAGCGGCCATCGCCCGTCGCAGGAGCGGGCGGGCGAGTATCTGGACAAGGCGATCGCGCTGTGCCTCCGCGCCGGCTTCCGCAAGATCCTGCTGCGGGGCGACACGCGGATCGCCGAGAACGAGGACCTGGATGCTTGGGACGATCGGCTGCCGCCGCGGGGCGGCACGACGATCGCCGAGACCGGGGACCTGGATGCCTGGGACGATGCGGGGAAGATCCGCTTCATCTTCGGCTATGCGGCCTATGACGGCCTCAAGGCCCGGGCCGACGAGCTGCCGGAAGAGGCGTACAGCTTCCTGGAACGACCGCCGCGGTCCACGATCGAGACGGCACCGCGCCAGCGACCCGAACGGGTCAAGGCCGAGATCGTCCGGGAGCGCGGCTTCAAGACGATCCATCTGCTCGAGGAGATGGTCGGGGAGTTCGACTATCGGCCGGTGGCCGGCCGGAAGAGTTATCGGATGATCGTGGTGCGCAAGCGGCTGGCGACCGACCGGGGGCAGATGCGGCTGTTCGAAGAGTATCGCTACTTCTTCTACATCACCAACGACCGCGAGATGTCGGCCGAGGAGGTCGTGTTCTCGGCCAATGACCGCTGTGATCAGGAGAATCTGGTGGCGCAGCTCAAGGGGGGCGTGCATGCACTGACGACGCCGGTGGACAACCTGGTGAGCAACTGGGCGTACATGGTGATGGCCAGTTTGGCCTGGAGCCTGAAGGCCTGGGGCGCCTCGCTGGTGCCCGTATCCCCCCGGCACGAAGCGAGGCACCAGGCCGAGAGACGGACGCTGTTGCGGATGGAGTTCGCGACGTTCTGCGCGGCGTTCATCCAGATGCCGTGTCAGGTCGTGCGAGGCGGTCGACGGTTGATCTACCGGATGCTGTCCTGGAACCCGTGGCAGGGCGCCTTCCTGCGGTTGGTCGAGCGGCTGCACGAGTCCTGGCAGTGCTGAAGGACGAGCCACTGAAGTCGGGGTCCGGATGCCCCGATCCCGCGAGGCCACCGAGCGACGAGAGGGGAGTGATGCATGAGGGCAGGAAGATCGAGATCGAAGGACGGGGTCCAAGGAGGGTGTCCCGATCTTAGTTGAAATGTGAAGAGGGCGGCTCCTCCCGTCCGGTCGCTAGACTGGACGCGGCTTTTCCCTTGACGTGGAAGGAGGAACCGCCTTGAAACGAGCCTATGCGAAGCGACACGACTCCCACAAGTCAGCGCCGACCCAGCCTGCTGTCCCCATCCGGGCAACCGACCGCAAGATCCAGTTCTCCCTGGATCGCGACGAGCTGCTCGGCCTGATGCAGGATTCCCTGGAGAGCTTGGCACTCAAGCTGGGCATGCTGGTCGCCTCCAGCCTCCTGGAGGACGAGGTGACCCGGCTGTGCGGGCCGCGCCATGAGCGTCAGCCCCACCGGACCCACACGCGGTACGGTCACCAACGGGGTACGGCCACCCTGGCTGGCCAGAAGATCCCTATCGCCCGTCCCCGCGTGCGGCGCACCGACGGGGGCGGCGAGGTCCCGCTGGAGACCTACGCCCGACTGCAATCCCCCGAGGCCATGCCCGAGGCCGTGCTCCGCCGCGTGGTCCGCGGCGTGAGCACTCGGGATTATGCCAACGTGATCGACCTCACACGGGACGGCTTCGGAGTCCAGAAATCCAGCGTCAGCCGCGACTTCGTCCGGGCCTCCGCCGCAAAGGTTAAGGCCCTGGCCGAACGCCGATTCGACGGCACGCACTTCCCGGTGATCCTGATCGATGGCGTCGAGTACGCCGGCGAGACGATGATCGTGGCGGCGGGGATCACCGCCGATGGCACCAAGCGAGTCCTCGGCCTGCGCCAAGGCGCGACCGAGAACGCCACGGTCTGTGTGGCGCTGCTAGAGGACTTGCAAGCGCGGGGCCTGGACACGAGCCAACCCGTGCTCCTGGTGCTCGACGGCGCCAGGGCCCTGCACGCGGCCGCGAAGCGGGTCTGGGGTCACAACGGCGTGATCCAGCGCTGTCAGGTCCATAAGAAGCGCAACGTCAAGGCTCACGTCCCCGAGAAGCACCACGCCGAGCTGGAGCGGCGCCTGTCGGAGGCGTACCATGAGACGGGCTACGAGGCCGCCAAGGCGTCGCTGGAGGCGACGGCCCGTTGGCTGGAGCGGATCAACCCGGATGCGGCTTCGAGCCTCCGGGAGGGATTGGAGGAGACGCTGGCGGTGGCCCGGCTGGGCCTCGTAGGGGCGTTGCGTCGGACGCTGGCCACGACCAATCCCATCGAGTCGGCCCTCTCGGTGACGCGGCGGGTGACGGCGCGCGTGACGCGCTGGCGTGACGGAGAGATGCGGCGGCGGTGGTGCGCGGCGGGCCTGCTGCGAGCCGAGAGCCAGTTCCGCCGGGTCAAGGGCCATCGGGCCCTCCCGACGCTCATCAAGGCCCTGGAGGAATCGACCCGAGCACGGCGGTCGGGAATCGAGCGCGGCGGCGCGTGAGAAGGTCCGGAGGAACCACTTCCCTTCATGACGGCGGGTGGGACAGGGGTGGCTCGAGGCCGGCGCAGGCGTCGGCCTCGCGGTCACCCCGGGCGACGAGTGGGTCGGCCAGGCTCCTGGACTTGTCGCGGGTCCAGGCCTGGAAGGCGACCATGAGCTGGCCCTGGTCGATGATCCCCGTCTGCAGCGCGAGCAATCCGAAGAGCAGATGACGGTCAGCAGCGGCGATCATGGCGAGGCTCCGATCGTCGGCGTCGATCGGGCGCAGGGCCCGATCTCCGGCGGCGGCCCGGGAATTGAGTCGTCTGGGCTGGATTATCGCAAGTCGGCCCTGCACTTGCATCCGTACGGCCGCGCCTCGTGGGACGGCTACGATGGCTCCGCGGTGGGTGCGTCAATCGATCTTCATGCGGTCTGATTCATCTCCTACCGTGCACGCGGTCATTTCGTGCCGGGCTGTGCCGGCGCGGCGCGGGTCGCGTCGAACGGGATCATGGCCTTCGCTTCCTTGTAGGCCAGCCACAGGATCAGGTCGTCCCAGTCGGCATCGCCGGTCGGGGGATTCTGCTCGTCTTTCGGCAGGGGCTTCATCTTCACCGCGGCCGCGATCGCGAGCTGGCGGGCCTCGTCGGACTTTCCTTGCCTGAAAAGACTCATCGCGCGGTAGAATGCCGCAATGCCCGTCGCCATGGCGTTGTTCGGGCCAGCCTTTCCGGCGGCGAGCAGCGCCTCGGTGGCGGCCGCGTGGTTGCCGCTCCGGTACTCCGCCATGCCCAGGGCCAGCAGCCGCCACTCCGACCACGGTCCACCCTTGCCGAGCTCCACCCCCTTGCGAGCGAGGGCCAATGCCGCGTCGAGCTCCGCCTTGTTGGCGGACGGCAGGATACTGCACGCCTTGGCCGCGCGCTCGGCCACACCCGCATCGTTGGTGTCCTTGGCGAAGGCGAGGAACCGCTGCCGGGTGGCGATGAGGTCATTCTCCTGTCCGAACCACGCCTGGAGAACGGCCACCTTCAGGAGCAACATGTCGCTCGGATCGGCGGCGGACGCCTTCGCCAGATACGTAACCGCCTCGCGCGTGCGGCCGGCCGACTGGCAGGCCGAGAGGAGGTCCTCGGCCACCGCGGTGTTCTCAGGTTTCTTCGCCAGCTTCTCCGCGAACAAGGCGCAGGACCGCGCGAGAATCTCGCGAGGTTTCTCCAGCTCCGCCTGGGCCGTCGCAGGCTGCTTCTCGGCCAGGTGCTGCTGACCCCGCCTGGCAAGGCTCCGAGCCAGGGCCAATTGAAGTTGCGGTTCATCAAGCTGTCGTTCAATCAGGGCGGGAAGGAGATCCCGAAGTGCGCCGCGAGCTCGAGGATCGGCTTCCTCGCCTCGTGACCCTCGGACCGCTGGAGTGCTCGGCTGAAGTATCGCGTCGCCTCATCATTGCGACCGTTCACGGCGTAGGCGACGGCGAGCTTTGCCCAAGGATCCGTGAGCTTTAATGCAGCGAAGCGTTTCTGTTCCCGGACGAACGTGGCCGGCTCTGCGCTGATTGACAGGCGGAAACGCCCCAGGTTGTGCTGTGTCCATTGTGCCCGTGAGAAGTACATTTCCATTTTCAATTCATCATCCGCGGCGCGTCGCAATTGGGTGGCGACAATGGCGGTGTTCGCCTCGCCTTCCCTGGGGAAACTGCCCCAACCCATCGTTGCATCGATCTTGCCGTCGATGACGTTTCGAGACTCCTGACGTTCGTCGAAGTCGACGAAGATGTCGGTCAGGGTGGAAGGCTTGCCGCCCGAGAGGACACGCAGTTCGTTCAGATGGAAATTCCCGTTGTCGGCGAATCTTCCCGGACCGTTGTGGGGTAAGGAAGGATCGGGCAACGCCTCCAGACGGATCGCGGCGATCTGTTCCATCCCCGGGCGGAAGGTCAGATGGTAAACATCCCGATCCGGGTTGGTGCCGCTGGCCAGGATCGCGCCATCGGCCTGGATCGTCAGGGTCGCACCTCCTTCCGATTTCATCGTGGTCGGCTTGAGTACCGTCCATCGAGTGCGATTCTCATTGGCCTCCTTATCGAAAAGGAGTTGAGCCAGCTCCGCGGCGACCAGGTCGTTCTCAGGGTCCTCCCGTAGCGATCGTTCGTAAAGGGCTTCGGACTGATCGAATTGAGCCTTTGCCAGCGGGAGCTGACCGGCGGCGGCAAGTCGTCGGGCGAACTCCCCGAGCAACCTTGCCCCGTCCGGGTTTCCGCTCGCCGCCCGCGACCAGTCGGCCGCGGTTGCGTCCCAGTTCCTCAGGGCCTCGTAGGCGCGGGCCCGCTTCGAGAGCAGGTCCACGTCGGTCGTCCGGCACATGATGCCCTTGTTGTAGAATTCGACGGCGCGTTGCCAGTTCTGGTTCGACTCCTGCGTGAAGAGGTCGCCGATGAAGCCCGCCAGCCCTGGATTTCGCTGGGCCAGTTGGTCAATGGCCCGCTGGTCGCCTTTGAGCGAATACGCGGCTGCCAGCTTTTGCCACGGATCGGTGACTATCAGTTTCGACTCATGCTCGATCGCGGCAGGGTCGCTCGACACCGACAGGCGGAAATGGCCAAGGTTTTCGTAGGCGTCATAGTGCATCTGGCATTGCATCTCGAACGTCAGCTTCGTGCCCGCGGCCAGGGAGACGGGCTTCGCCATCGACCAGATCGCAGTCGCGTTTCTTCCCTGGTAGCGCGCGATATTCCAATATCCGTTTTTCTGGATTGGGTAGTCACTAAACTGATGGTCGGCCCAGGCCTGGTCGAACTCCAACTTGACGGGGTCTTTTCCATCGGGTGACGCGGCCGTGACGTTCCAGCTCGTCTGACAGAAGTTCCCATCAGGGCTGCGGCCGGGACCATGATTGGGAAGCGAGTCATGCGTGAGTGCTTCCAGACGCACCGCGGTAAGCTTGATGTTGGTACCAAGTGTCAGTACGACACGGTAGCGATCTTTTAAGCGATTGGCGCCGCCGGCAAGAATGGAGTCATCAGGCAGCAGGGAAAAGGTCGCGCCCAGCTCGGATTTCGCTTCGACCGGTTTGAGCACGGTCCATCCCTGGGATGATCTCGCAGACGAAAGGATCACCTCGGCCCGTGCCAGCACTGGTTGGATAGCAAGGCATCATCGGTTGTCGCGTCGGTAACGGCCCGAGCGTAATCGTCAACCGCCTTCTGCCACTGCTGCAAGGCGACATGCGCGTTGCCCCGGCGCCCGTAAAGCCGCTCGAGGTCGGCGGCCACAGCCTCAGGTTTCTGCCGGGCCAGCGATTCGATGGCGGCCGTGTAGTCGGCCACTTGAGCCTTCCAGTCGGACCATTGGCCGGCAAGCTCGGCGCACAGTTCCAGCAGCCCGGCGTCTCGCGGCTCCTTGGCGAGCCGTTCCTCGACGAGTGCCCGAAGGGGAGACAAGAGCTCTCCGGTCGCCGAATCGTTGACGAATCGCTCCCTGGTCAGCTCGATCACCGCCGGTTTTTCGCTCCCGGGGTGTCGCACCGTTAGCCGGACCTTCGTCCCGGCGTCTCCCGCCAGCAGCTTGCCGAGATTGGGAATGGATTCCCTGGTCAACTCGGTGTCATTCACTTTCAGGATGGTGTCGCCCGGAACCAGGCCGGCCCGGGAGCCCGGGAACCCGGGGAGCAACTCAGTCACCCGGACTGGACCGTCTGCGGACGCGTACGCGACGCCAACTCCCACTTCGTCGATGGCGGTGGGAACGCCATCCTGGTTACGGCGCTGGGCGCCTCCCTGCAAGAGCATGGCCGCGACGGCAGGCCGATTCTGATGCACCAGGGCCGTCGCCAGGCGAAGCAGTCCGGGCGTGCGGAGCCAGGCCACGGGGCCGGACGGATCGGCGGCCGCCAGGCGATCCAACGCGGCGACAGCCTCGTCCCACGCCTGGCGCGAGGCATGCCAGTTGGCCTGCGTGGCGGCCAGCGCGGCTTGCACGCGCTTGTCGTTGGCGTCGAGTTTTGCCAGTGCTTCGTGCAGCCTGAGGTCCTCGGACAATATCCGGATGCGGCTCGGGAAGTCGGCGTTCGAATGGAGCAAGAGTCGCAGTGTTTCGGCGGCCCGCTCGGGATCGTTCCAGACGATCGGCGTGGTCAACCAGAATGCGGTGCCGCCCCCTCTGGCCAACAAGTGCCGGCCGTCCGGGGAAAATGCGAGTGTTTGCACTCGACCCAACGTGACGCCGCCGGGATCCAACTGCATCAGTTCACGCCGCGTCTCGAAATTCCAGAGGCGGACCGTCTGGTCACTGCTGCTCGACGCCAGGGTGCGGCCATCCGGCGAAAACGCCACAGCGTTGACCGCGCTGGAATGCCCCTTGAGGGTTTCCAGAAGTTTGCCGGCGGCAACGTCCCAGAACTGCACGTTCCCCTCTCGACTGGCCAAGGCCAGGGTCTTGCCGTCCGGCGCAAAGGCCACATCCTCGACCTGTCCCCGTCCCGTTTGGCTGTACAGAGAGGCGTGATCAGGATTCCGGAGTGTGTGCATGGCTTTCCACGTCGCGGTCAACCAGATGATCGCGGTGCCGTCGTGGCTGCCGCTGGCCAACAGCGATCCGTCCCGCGAGAAGTCGAGCGAAACACAGAAGTTCGTGTGTCCATTCAGCCGGCGGATCAGTCGGCGCGTGGCGACTTCCCAGACCTTCAGTGGATTGGGATAAACTGCTGACCTAAAGTAGTTCTTTACGCCAAATCCAGCGACCAGATACTTGCCATCAGGAGAAAACGCCAGCGCACCGACCGGTCCGGTATCTTCGTCCACCGGGAAGTTTGGCAAATCGGTCGCTCCCGTCAGCCGCGCCCGCTCCGTTCCGGCATCGATGTCCCACAGCGCAACATAAGAAACCTTGGCGTCCCCGCCGTAGCCGACAGCCAGCAGACGGTTGTCGCTCGGCGAGAATGCGACGCTGGCGACTCCACCCTCTCCTCCCGGTGACAGCTCCCGTACGAGTCGCCCCGTAGCCGCGTCCCACAAACGCACACTGCGGCCGTTGGCCGCGGCGATCAGTTGGCCATCCGGCGAAAAGCCGATCGCGAACGAGCTACCATTGGAAAGACCTTCCAACGGCCGAATGGCCGCGCCCGCATTATCCAGATCCCAAACTCGGGCCGTTTTGTCGGCGCTGGCGGTAACGAGCCGCTTGTTATCGCTGGAGAAGCCGACTGTGTTGATCGCCCCTTGATGGCCCTTGAGCTTCAAGAGCGCCGCGCTCTTCGAGCCGAGCTTCTCGACATCGGCCCAGATCTTGATCGTCCCTTCGGCATCGGCCGTGGCCAGCCGGGCGCCGTCGCCAGAGAAGGCCATCGCCGCGATGGGCGACGCGTGAGCGGACGTATGCCTTGCAATCGAACGGCCTGTCGCCGCGTTGAGAACGAACAAAGCTCCACTCAGCTTCGCGCTGACGGCGATCCGTCGGCCATCCGGAGTCAACGCGGAAGCATTCAGCGTTCCACCGGCTTGAAGGTCCAGCGGCAGGCCAGTCACTTGCTTCGCGGCCGCATCGAGGTGGAAGATGGAAGCAAAATTACCGGAGCCACCGTGCCCGACAACGGCCAGCGTCAGGCCATTGTCAGTCAAGGCGAGGCTTTCGATGCGATTGAATTTCTGATCGACGGACGCGAACACCTCGCCGCTCACGGCGCTACACCACCGAACCTTGTCGTCAACGATGACCAGCCAGTCGCCGTCCCGCGAGAAGATCAGACGGCGGGGTTGATTCTTGGAGGAGTCGATCTGGAACGTCTCATTGCCCGTGGAGGTGTCAAAGACGTGAACCGTGTTCCCTTCGGCCAGAGCGGCAAGGCGGCCGCTGGGCGATAGGACGCGGAGCTGAGCGCCGGGGCCGCCGGGCAGGTCGTGGCGGCTCGCTTCCTCTTCGTGCTGCGAACCGAGGTTCCAGCGCCGCACCTGGCCATTCTGATCCAGCGTCACCAGCGGGCCTTCCGCGGTGAAAGCCGCGTGAACGACGGACTTGCCGTGCCCGGAGAAAACCAGAGCGCTACTTTCCAGCAGGTGCTGGTAGTAGTACCACTCGAAGCCGCGCAGATCGGACTTCGGCTCATGTGGGGATGGTGGGCGCGGGGAGGAGAACTTCGGTCGGCCCGGGGACGGGGTCGGGAGACCCGCGCCCAGCGCGTCCACCGCCATCCCTCCGACTTCATCCTGCGCTCGGCGCGGGTCTCCTGACCCCGCCGGGCTTTCGGGGATGTGTCTGGCCAGGAGCACGCGGAGTTGTTCGGCCGTGCTGCGATCGTCGCGCCAGACGAACGGGGCGAGTCGCATATCGGTCGTGTAGAGCAGCTTTCGGCCGGCCTCCTCTTCAGAGCGGGCCAACCCCTCGGCCGCCACAGCCCTTGTTTTCTCGGATTCAACGACCTTGAGGGCGTTTGCCGTGTCCTGCTGCGATTGCTTGGCCTTCTGCTCATTCGTGTTCGCCTCCGCCTCGGCCTGCATGGCCCGCCGCATCTGCCACAAGCTGACGCTCAATCCCGCCAGCAGCACCAGCGCGATGATGCCGCTGGCCGCGAGCAGCATCCGCCGCCGCTGGCGCTGCTCGGCCGCCCGGGCGTCGGCCGCCCGGGCGTCGGCCTCGGCCTGGACCCGCTCCAGGTCCGCCCGCCGCGCCCGCTCGTCCGCCGCCGCTCGCAACCCGGCCACCGCCTGCGCCACCGCGCCGGCGTCCGCCGGCCGGTCGGCCGGATCGAATGCCAGGCAATTCTTGCACAACGCCACCCATTCCGGCTCAGCGCCACAGGCATCCAGCCGCGCGAAGCAGTCCTCCAGCTTGCCGCGCACGGCCTGCACGCGCACCGACTCGAACGACTCGCCGACATAGGGCGGCTTGCCCGTCAGGATCACCGCCAGGATGGCCCCGAGGCCGAACACGTCGGCGCGCTCGTCAACCTGCTCGATCTGACCGACCGCCTGCTCCGGCGGGATGTATGCCGGCGTGCCGACCAGGCTGCCGGCCTCCGTGTGCGACCCGGACGCCGGTGCGGGGCTGACCCTCGTCCACGCCTGCGTCTCATCCGCTGACAGCGCATCGGCCGTGCCCGGGCTCCCTTCACCGAGGAACTTGGCCAGCCCCCAGTCCATCACCTGGACCTCGCCGAAGGCGCCGACCATCACGTTGGCGGGCTTGAGATCACGATGAATGACGCGGTGGGCGTGTGCGTAGCCGACGGCCTGGCAGACGGCCTCGAAGATGGCCAGCCCGCTCGCGGCGGGGGCGCGATCCGCCGAGGGGTCGGGCCGGTATTTCAGGATCGTCTCGAGCGTGCTCCCCTTGATGAGCTTCATCGCCAGGAACGGCCGGCCATCGGCCAGGGTGCCGACCTGGTGCACGGCCGGGATTCCGGGGTGCTGCAACTGACCGGTGATCCGTGCCTCACTGAGGAAGCGCTGGGCCGGTACCGAGTCGGGCGGGTAGGCGCTCGGCGAGCAGCTTGACGGCGACATCGCGATCGAGGGCGGTGTCGCGGGCGCGGTAGACGACGCCCATGCCGCCGCGGCCGATCTCGTCCAGCAGCTCGTAGCCGGGCGGGCTGAGAGGCGCGACAGTCAGCTCGGCGCCGGGGGGTCCGGGGGCGTCTGTCAGGTCTTCGGCCATGGTATTGCCTTCGGTACTCGGCTCGAAGAGCCGATCCGGGCGAGCGGGGGCAGCCTCCGGGCCGGCCCAAGGATCCGGTCGCATCGCGCCGATTATCGCACGTCCGCCATCCCTTTGCATCGGTACCGCGGGGTGTCGTCGGAGGGCGTCTCCGGAGATCCGAGGCCCACGGACTGGAAACAAACCCGGCGCGGCGTGACAATGTCCGGGGGGAGCTGCCTCCTATTTCAACTACGAACGGGACACCCTCTCGGCGGTTTCCGGGCGGGGTCTTTCCCGGGAAAGACGGCGTTAACGAAGTTAAGGAGAGATGCCTGGCGTCCAGGGCGAGCTTGCGGCCGTCGGTGGTGATGGCCAGGGCGTTATCCTCGCGGGGATCGACTTTCTGGGTCCGAAGCCGGTCGTAGCGGGCCACCAGCTCGGCTTGAAGCCGGGCCTGCTCCTCCGACATCGGGCAGGCGATGACGGTCGCCTTGCCGCCCTCCAGATTCGGCCGGGGCAGATCGAGCATGTCCGCCGTCTGCACGTCGGCGAACGCCCGGAACATCTGTTGCAGCTCGGGCAGGTTGGTGAATTTCGCGAAGCGGCTGCGGGGACGCAAGCTGGCTCCGTCGGGCGAGATTTCCATGGTATCGACCACCTCGCCGAACGTCGCCGCCCAGGCGTCGAAGTGCTCGATACCGCGGCTCCGCAACCCCTCCGGGTCGAGGAACCGCTGCATCGTGTAGAGCTCGACCATGGTGTTGCTGATCGGCGTGCCGGTGGCGAACGTCACGCCGTGGCCGGGATGCTTCTCCCCCAGGTAGCGGGCTTTCATGTACAGGTCGAACGCCCGCTCGCTGCCGCCGGTCTGGATGCCGGCGACGCGTTCCATCTTTGTAGGAGTCTCTAATAGTACAGCGCAAGAAACTTGATCTTTTCCCGCAGGAGCGGTTTGGGTAGGCTGGTCGGACCTCGAAGCCCGATGCGATCGGTGACTGGCCAGCATGGAGGCCCTCGATGACCCCCAAAGACCTGCGGCAGGCGTTGCCCCTTTTCGAGGAATTCGCGGTCCGGTTCACCCCGCTGCTGGTGGATGACCAGCGAACCGAGAGCCGCAAAGAACGGGCCAAGGCGTATCTCCGCGGTTTGCTCCTGGATGCGGAAAGCACCAAGACGGCGGAATCGATCGCCCTGAAGGTCCACGGCGATCCTTCGCAAGTCCGGATGACTCAAGTTTTCCTGGGACAGTCGGCCTGGCCTGACGAACCGCTCCGTGAGGAACTGGTCGGCTGGGTGGACCAGGAACTGGGCAGCGAAGCGGGGACGCTGATCGTGGATGAGTCGGGCATCCCCAAGTGTGGCGACAAGAGCGTGGGCGTGGCCCGGCAGTACTGTGGGGCGACCGGCAAGATCGACAACTGCCAGGTGGCCGTCTACCTGGCCTACGCCAGTGCCGGAGGTCACACGCTGTTGGACGAACGGTTGGATCTGCCGGAAGACGAATGGGCCACGGATGCCGCGCGCCGACAAGAAGCCGGCGTGCCCGAGGACGTCGTCTTTCGCACCAAGCCGGAGTTGGCCCTGGAGCTGATCCGTACCGTCGGACCGAAGATCCGCCACGGCTGGGTGACGTTCGACGAGGGCTATGGCAAGGACCCCGAGTTCCTCAGTGGTTTGGAGGAACTGGGCGAACGCTCTATCGGCGAGGTCCCCAAGACGTGCCGCGGCTGGTTGCGCCGGCCCAAGGTGGACGAGCCGCAAGGGCGGGGCCGGGGCCGACCCCGGAGCAAACCGCGGGTCGCACCGGGCCAACCGGACCCGCAAACGGTCGAGGAGATCGCGGCCGCGTTGCCGGCCGCGCCTGGAAGCGGCTGCGTTTTCGCGAGGGGACCAAAGGGACACAAGTGGCGCACTTCGCCGCGATCCGCTTGGTGGTCGAGCGGGACGATCTGCCGGGGCCGGAGCTGTGGCTGGTGATCGAGCGTAGCTGTGATCAAGCATCCTACGTCAAGTACTACCTGAGCAACGCGAGGCCGGATTGCCCGCTGTTGGAGCTGGCGCAAGCGGGGCACAACCGCTGGCCCGTTGAGGACTGTTTTCTGCGGGGCAAGCAGGAAGTGGGGCTGGACGACTACGAGGTTCGTGGTTGGCGCGGCTTCCACCACCACATGACCTTGGTCATGTTGGCGCTTTGGTTCTTGGTGCTGCAAACGCGGCGGCTGGGAAAAAAAACTAGGGTGGCAAAAGTAGCTGGAGGCATCGCTGCTCCAACGCCCTGAGATAGCTGCCCGGGTCGTGGCGGAAGCGGCGCTGCTTTCGTCGCGACTGCGCCGCGCGTCCAAGTCCGCACGCAGCTCTTGCCAGCGCGACACATAACCCGGACGTAAGACCAAGCCTTCGTCGGGGCGCAGCCGGGTCGCCAGACTCGAGATCACCCGTGCCGAGCCCATCACCACCAATCCGGGCGAGGCCCGACGCCGGCCACTGGCGCGGCGCTCATGATAACGATGGCTCCCAAAGGCGTGCTCCAGATCGTTATTCGTCCGCGGCAGGTCCGACGATTCGTAGCACTTGAACAAGCCTGGCCGGTAGCTCTTTGTCACTTTCAGGAAGTGCCGCAGGCCCTTCTGGACCGAGGGCTCATCGGTCGTGGCCGCTGCCTGCCGCATCCGCACCAGCAATTGCACCAGCCGACGCCGGACCTTCGAGGCCGGCAACTGCTCCCGGTTCTTGAGGATCCGGGCCACGCGCTTGACCCACTTGTAGGCCTCCCGCACCGGCGGGAACAGGGCGGCTGTCTCCTCCAGCCCACGCCGCAGCAACTGCTGCAGACGCTTCAGACCAGAGGGCAAACTCCCCGCCAAAGCCGCCACCTGGTCCAAGCTGGCGGCGATCCGGCTCAGTCGGTCCTGCAGCTTCAGCCCCGCAGCGGCCAGCGGCGGCAAGCCGTCGTCGGTCAAGGCGGCACGCACCGCGGCGCAGTAGCTCCGTACAATGTCCGCCTCCTCGTCCTCCGGATCCGCCTCCGCCTGGCGTTCGATCCGACGGATTCCCCGGACTCGCTTCTTCAATTCCTTCTTGGCATGACGATCGGCCTCGGAGATCGGCTTGGCCGCCTCGCGAAGATAGTGGAAGTGACAGAGTTGGTGCGGCACGCCCTTCAGCGCCTGCCTGACGGCGTTGCGAATGCTCTCCTGGCCGTCGGAGATCACACCAGTGATCGGCACGGGCAGCGCCTGGCGCACCTCGGTAATCAGGCCGGCCAGGTCCTTGGCGGTGGACGACAAGAGGCTCCTGGCCAGAAGGATCTCCCCGGAGAGGCAGTCACGCAAGACCCAGAGGACCTCGTGACCGACGTCGGGTTGCAGTCCATCGATGGCCAGGATGACGCGACGCTGCTGGCGCAACAGGGGTCCCAGCCGCTTGGGGTCGGCTGTGGCCAGCGCCCTGAGTTCGTCGTAGCGGTCCAGGAGGTTGGTGACCGTGCGTTGCGAAACGACCAGGCCGCGGCGGGTCAGCCCCTGGTGGATCTCGGGGATGCTGCGGTGCTCGGCATATCGGAGCCGTCCGACAGTGGCCATGACATCGAGGCCGAACTCGTGATAGGGCAAGGCGAAGTGGGGTTCGGCCTCGGGCCGGTAGGGCAGACGGAACCGGGGGCAATCGGGATTGTGGCAGCGTCGGATGGCCAGCGTCAGATGCAGGACGCCGTCGAGCGTGGTGATGGTGCGGAAGTTGTTGTAGCGGGCCCGGAGCGGTTGCTGACATTCCGGGCAATCGCGCGTGACGGGGACCAAGCTGAGGGCGCGATCGGGTTTGGGGCGCGGTCGTCGTCGCTTGCGCATGGAGGGCCTCCTTTTGTGGCTACCCCCTTTCTACGTTCCCGGTCTCAGCTAAGTTTGCCAGCCTAGAAAAAAACGCGACCGGCATGACGTTGCCCGATGCCCGAAGACTGTTGCAAGTCATTTTCGCCCCACCCACGCCCAAGCAGCCCGAGCGGCGGGCGATCAAGCTCTCGGAATGGCGCCAGCGGCGGAACCGCATCGCCAGTGCGTGCCACGCCAAGGCCCGGAATCTAAGGTTGCGGGATACTGGATAGTTCATTGCGCTGTACTACTAAACTCTTAAAATAATGGGCCTCGTCGATGAACACATGATCGACGCCCAGCTCGTCGAACACGAGGCCGTCATCCTTCTTATCGAGGGCGGCCAGGTCTTTCAGCCGCTCCTCGCGGCGGGCCTTCTGCTTCTCGATGGTCTTGATGATGTTGCGGGGCGACTTGCCGCCGGCGGCGTCGCGGAGCAACTGGTCATACTCGCCGATCTGCTCGCGGAGGAACCGCTCCTGGTAGGAGCTGGACATGCCGATCCGCTCGAAGCTCGAATGCGTCACGATGATGCCGTCCCACTCGCCCGAGGCGATCTTCGCGGTCAAGAGCTTGCGGCGGTCTTTCGCCAGGTCGTCCTTGGTCGCCACCAGCAGCCGGCCGTTGGGGTATAATTGCATGAATTCTCTAGCAAATTGTTCCAGCATGTGGTTGGGGACGACGAACATCGGCTTGCTTGTAAGCCCGGCCTGCTTCATCTTCATGCCGGTCGCGGCCATGGTGAAGGTCTTGCCGGCCCCGACGGCATGAGCAAACAGCGTGTTGCCGCTGCTCATCCCCCGCCACACGGAGTCGGCCTGGTGGGGATTGAGCCGGATGCCCCGGCTCATGCCCGGAAACTCCAGGTGCGAGCCGTCGAACAGGCGGGGCCGCAAATTGCTGTACGTATCGTTATACAATCGCACGAGCCGGTCGGCCCGCTCGGGATCGGAGAACACCCAGGACTTGAATTTCTCCTTGAGCTGCTTCTGCTTCTCGCGGGCGGCGAGCGTCGCCTCCTGGTTGACCACCCGCTCCTCGCGGTCGCCGTGGTGGATGATGTCGTAGATGACCGGCGTCTTCAGGTTGAGCGCCTGCTCCAGCAGCGTCACGCCGTTGGCCCGCGGCGTGCCGTATTCGGTCGTGGCGGCCACCGACGCCTCGGCGGCATGGCCGGCCTCCAGACTCCATACCGCGTCCTTCGGCAAGTAGCCGATGGTGATCGCCGAAGGGTTGACGCCGAACAGCTCGGCAGTGAACGCCTGCACGTCCTTGACCGGTATCCACGGGGCACCGAGGCCGGCGTCGATGTCGCCGGGCAGCACGTCCTCGGGCTGCACCGCTCTTAAGACCTCGGCATTGCGGGCGTAGGCCGGGCCCGCGGCCTCCGCCGCGGCCAGCTTCGCCCGGACGTTGCCCGACAGGTAGGCGTCGGCGGTCTGCCACTCCGGCTTTCCGGGTCGCGGTAGATCAGGTCGCCCAGCTCGGCGACGATCGCCTCCTCGGGCTTGCCGTAGAGGCGGCTGATATAGGCCAAGTCGATGCCGCCGGTCCGGTCGAGCGACACCAGCAGCCCTTCCTCGGCCGATGTGACGTGCGTGATGGGCGGGGTCGGGCCGACCACGTCCTTGAGCAAAATCGGGGCCTTGGCCGCCTTGCCGGTGACCTCGTCGTAATCCTCAAGTGCAAGAACGAGCATCGCATCCGGGTCTTCCCTGAACTTGACCACGTTCGGCATGCGGCGGATGACCGAGCCGTCGGCCGTTTCGGAGAAGGTCGTCTTGTTGATCGGGCCGTAAGCGGCGGCGAAGCGGTCATAGGCGGAATTCAGCTTGCGGCGGGCGTCCTGGCGATGCGGCTCCGGCCAGCCTTCGTTCTGCGATTGCAGGACGCGGCGGGCCAGGTCGCGTAAGGCCACCAGGGCGGCGAGCCTGCGGCTGGTCATCGTGCCGTCGGATTTCAGCGTGGTGCCGCCGTAGACCACCGGGACGCCGCGGCCGCCCTCGACCTGGTGGATGACCTTGTCATCGGCGACAAAGAAACTGCCCTCGGCGATGTGCCGCTCCGGTGGCGGCGGGACGAAGGCGGGGGGGCGGGTTCGGCCGCTCCGCGTCCGACTGGAGGACGTGCCCTGCCGGCAGCCGGTCGATCGCGGCCTTGAGCTGCTCGGAGAGATCGCCATTGCCGGCGACGCTGTAGGTGGCGTCGTACAGGCGGTCCTGGCGGCTCCAGGTGCCCAGTACCTGCTCGGGATGGTTCAGGAAGTAGCGGTTGATCGGCAGCTCGACGCCGTCGATCGCCAGCGGCCCGGTGGCCAGCCAGTCCGGGTCGGCATGGCGGGCCGGCTCGCCGGCGGCCCGCTTGCGGAGTAGGAGAATATCGGTAACGACGGACGTGCCTTCGCGTTTGAAGGCGTCCGACGGCAGGCGGATCGCTCCCAGGAAATCCGCCTTGTCGGCCAACAGCTCGCGGCTGGCCGCGTTCTGCGTGTCGAGCGTGTAATGGCTGGTGACCACGGCCAGGACGCCGCCGGGTTTCACGGCGTCAAGCGAGTTGGCAATGAAGAAGTTGTGCAGGGCCAGCTTCTGGCCGCGATAGTCGAGCTTCACGTCGCCGAAGGGCGGGTTGCCGATGACGGCATCGACGCTCGCCTCGGGCAGCTTCGTGTCGCGGAAATTCTCAATGCGGATGTCGGCGTCCGGGTGGAGAGCACGGGCGATGCGGCCGGAGATGGAATCGAGCTCGACGCCGATGAAGCGTTGCCCGGCCGGGGCATGGCCCATGAAATTCCCGGTGCCACACCCGGGTTCGAGCACGGTTGCGGTCGCGGGCACGCCCAGGCGGGCCAGGGCGGCGTGCATCGCCGTCATGACAATGGGCGAGGTGAAGAACTGGCTGAACACCGTTCGCTTCGCCGAGTCGTATTCAGCGGACGAGAGGAGGGATTTCAGCTCCTCGCCCAGGGCCTGCCAGCCGGCGTCCTTGTAACGGCCGGTGACCGGATCGGGGAAGAGGCTTAAGGCCACGGCACCGAAGCCGCCGAAGCGGCTGAGCAGGCTCCGTTCATCGGTAGACGCCGGGCGGTGCTCCCGCTCGATGGCTTGCAGGGTCTTGATGGCGGCGATGATGTCGCGGGCCTTGGCCTTCTCGCCGGTTGCGACGGGCGGCGAGGCAGTGGTGTTGGGTCCCTCCATGGTTCGGTCTCCTCCTGGCGTTTCCGGCCCCGACAGCCGGGGCCTTTCGCCGGAGCGACCAACCGACGCCCAGCCGGAAGCTTGCGATCCCTGCAAGCGGGCAATGGGGCGGGGGCCCCTGTTCCCGCTTGCAGGGTCCGGCGGCCGCGGTAACGTCGCGGAGGATGGCCCCGGCGGGGCCGGCGGAGGAAGGAGATCGGCCGGGGGAGCGGCAACGGCGGTGGCATCCGGCGTCGCCGCGGGCACAGGCGGAATGGACTGGTCCCGCTGCCAGTCCGGGATGACGAAAGGAAGGAGCGGCTGACCGGCCTTGCGCGGGCGGCCTTTACGCGCTCGGCGTAGCCCGGCGGACGGACGCCATCGCCTCGTCCAGCGAGAACGGCGACTCCGCCGCGTCCGGCGGCGATTCGGGCGGCAAATCGCCCCGGAGGTGCTCGATCGCCAGCTCCAGGGCCTCGCCCGCCATCCGACCGAAGTCGCAGTTGGGGCTCGCGCGGCGGAGCTCGTTCATCCAGGCGACGTGAGCGTCCTTCAGTTGGATCGCCAGCCGGTCCAGGGTCGCCAGCAGCGTCCGCTCCCGGCGGAGCTTCTCGTGCAGCGCCGGGTATTGATCCTGGAGGAGTTCGAGAACAATGGTCTTGTAGCGGGCCATGGATTCCTCCGGGGCGAAAGGTTTCGGCGTCCGGCGGCGGCGCCGGATCGGCGGAGTCGGGCTCGAACTCCAGCCCGAGCAGGGTCGATGGGGGCCGCCGCGATGACATGCCGGATACGACTACTCGATGATTTCGACAGTGGTAGTTCGCGTCCGCCTGACATGCAAGCGATTTCGATTACCAATGGCGAAGTAAGGGTTACGACCTCGCCAGAGATCGCTCTCGACCCAGCCCCTCTTAAGATCTCCCGGCGGGAAGAGGGGAAACAAGGTGGGTGATTCGTGAATGAACGAGGGCCGCTGGTCCTGCCCGGAACAAAGGCGGCGGCCAAGCCGCCGCCATCATCCCGCGGACCATTGACATGCATGGCCCAACCGACTGGAGGCGAGAACTCCAATCCCTCGATCAATGAGAAAATGGATCATCAGGGAATAATACGTCCATCATCAATCCCTGAAAGTCGGGCCGGGCCCGGAGCGGATCGAGGTTCGTATCGAAAAAGATGGATCGATCATGCAGCCCGCAACGAACAGCCTGTCGCAAGGATTGAATGGCGCGACCCGGAGCCGAGAGCTGCGCGAAGACACAGGCGAGTTTGTAATGCACCATAGGATCATTCGATGGGATCGAGGCCAGGGACTCGGCTTCAGCGGCGGCCGCTTGAAGGTTTCCGATGCGGGCCAGCGCCAAGGCCCGGTCGAGGCGAAGCAGGTCGCGGCCATTATCGTCCGCCAGCCCGGCTGTCCGGTCCAAATCGGCGATGGCCGCGGCGACCCGGCCGAGGCGAGCCTGGACGCTCGCCCGACCCTGGTAGAACTCACGCAGGACTCTCCGGGACTCGAACCGATGGGGCTCCTGCTCGTTAGTGCCCTCGAGGCGGGTTATGGCCCGCGTGAGCCAATCCACGGCTTCTCCCGGCCGGATCTCGGCGAGGATTAGGCCGAGATTGCCGTAGCACATCGCCTGGCGGAGGACGTAGGCGCTCACCGCAGGGTGGTCCCGGACTATCGGGTCGATGATCGCGAGCGCGTCGCGGGTGACGGTTTCGGCCAGTTCCCGACGACCGATCCCGCGGTACAGTTCGCCGAGCCCAAGCTGGGATGACGCCAGAAAACATTCTGTATTCGGTAGCGGTCGGACGCTCGCGGGTCATCGTGCGGAGGATGGTCGAGGCTTCTTTGTAGCTGGCCTCGGAGAGATCGGGCCGGCCTGTAGTAGCATACAGCATGCCGAGGTTCATCAGCGACAAGGCGAGATTGGTCTGGAAATCGGCGACGCTGGGATGGGCATTGGCCAGCGCCCGGCGGATGTGTAAGGCATTGGTCCACGCCGTCTCGGCGAGCTCGAGGCGATTGGTCACATTATAAAGTGCGCCGAGATTATGCTCGGTCGCGGCGAGGTCACGCTGATACTTCAAGACGGCCGGAAAGTCACGCACCAAGGCTTGGCGGTCCGCCATCGCGTCCCGGTAGCCGACCTCGGCGCGATCGAGCGCCCGGATTCATAGTCGAGCATCGCGAGATTATTCCGAGCCATTGCCAGATCGACCCTGTAATCGACTATGTCCGGATGCCCGAGTACCAACGGCGAAAGGATAGCCACGGCCCCGCCATAGGCAGCCTCGGCGAGCTGGTCCCGGCCCGTTGCGGAATAGAGGGAGCCCAGGTTGGTTTCTACTTTGCCCAAGAGGCTCCGGTGCTCGGGCGAGTCGAGATAATCGCGGGCCAAGACGCGGAGAACATCCCGGGCCTCGGCCCAATCGCTCTCGGCGCGATCGAAACGACCGGAGGTGTAATAGACGATCCCCAGATTGTTCTGGCTTTTGATTTGCTCGGCGCGATACCGGGCGACGCCGGGATAGTCCCGGGCCAGTGCCTTGAAGAGTTGCCCGGCCTCCTTCAAGGCCGACTCGGCCTGCTCGGCGCTGCCGACGGACATGTAAAGCGTCCCCAGGCTATGGTAGCTCTCGGCCAAAGCGCTACGGTATTCGGCGACTTCCGGATGATCATTGGCAAGCGATTTGCGAATCTCCAGTGCCTGGCGGTGCGATGCGATGGCGTCGTCGCGCGAGCCGATCTCTGCCGTGAGCTTGCCAAGCTCAAAGCATGCGGCGGCAAGTCGGGCGAGTGTCACCGGGTCATCGCGCCGGCCGTTCTCCAGTGTACCGATCAGACGGGCATAGAACTGATGTGGCGTCCGCAGCAGCCTCGTCCGCAACTCCGTCAAGGTAGGCTGCTTCAGGAGCGCGTCCTGGCTCACACCGATGTGATAGTCGCGGACCGCGTCCATAGCAAGCCCGGTCTGGATGTCGGCGAACTGGCGAGCCTCTCTCTCGCCGTCGCGAGAGAAGCGCAATCGCTGATTAGCCCGGGATTGAGCGGCAAGGACGGCCGAAAGTCCCGCTGTCGCCATGACCAGCGCCACGGCAGAGGCCGTCACCAAGGTACGGTGTCGCCGGGCCCATCGGCGCGCCAGCTCCGAAATCGGCTCGCGCCAGGAGGAAACCGGCTCGTCGGCGAGCCAGCGATCGATATCGGCCGCAAGTGCCAGCGGGTGCGGATAACGGTCCTCCGGTCGGGTAGCCATCGCCTTGGTGCATGCCGCATCGAGCGCGGGGTGGACACCCGGATTGACCGAACGGGCCGGCGGATATTCGTTGCGGCGAATCCGCTCTAAGACCTCGATCGGGTTCTCACCGCTGATGGGTGCGTGGCCGGTCAGGATAGAATAGAGCGTCGCCCCCAGGCTGTAGATGTCGCTCGCCGGGCCGACCGGCTCCTCGCGCGCCTGCTCGGGGCTCATATAGCCCAGGGTCCCGACCGGGCCCACGGTGTGCGGGATGTCCCCATTAGCCAAGACCGGCCACCGCCGGTCCTCACCCACACCAGCCGCTTCCCCATGCTCGAACGGCTTGGTTAGTCCCCAATCAACGACCAGTGTCTCGTCGAACGGCCCGATCATGACGTTCTTCGGCTTGAGGTCGCGGTGAATGACACCACGGCTATGCGCATACGCCACCGTGTTGCAGACAGAAATGAACCGCCGCAATAGCCCGCGCAAATCCGGCGCCTTTCCGCCGGAGTCTCCCTTGGGCCCGCCGGCGGCGTGGAAAGCGTGGATCGCATCCTGGAGGGTTTGCCCGCGGATCAGCCGCATGGCGTAGCAGGTGTGGCCCTGATCGTCGGTGCCGAGGCCGTAGACAGGCACCACGCCGGGGTGTTCGAGGCGGCCGGTCACCTCCGCCTCGAACAGGAAACGCCTCCGGCTCTCGGGATCGCCGGCGGCGTACCGGTCGGATGAACTTGAGCGCGACTTCGCGATGGAAGTCGCCGGCCTCGGCCGTGAACACCTCGCCCAGCCCGCCGTCAGCCAGGAACCGCAGGGCACCGTACTCGACCTGGCATCTCGCCGACGATCGGGCAGAATGGCCATCTCCGCCGGGCGCCCCTCTTGCGCCGCGTTCGAGCAGGCGGTCCATGGCCAGAGACGCCCGGATGCGGCGCCCCAGCTCCGCCGCCAGCTCCGGGCAGTCCGCCGCACAGTTCCTCGGCAGAGATGGCCCGGCCCTGCTCCTGCAATTCCTCCCAGCGCGAGGAGATCGCCGATCCGGGCGTCCGGTGATGGGAAAGACATGCGACGGCCTCCCGAATGGAATCGTGCCCTTGTCAAACACCCGGCAACCGTCCCCCCAAGGCGTCGTGGAGGGCGAGCCGGGCCTCGCGCCACGAGCGCTTGATCGTCGCTTCCGAGACGCCCAGCACCTCGGCCGCCTCGGCCTGGGTGAGCCCCTGGTAGTAGATCAGGTCGAACACCGAACTTAACTCGTCCGGGAGCATTTCCGCCTGCCGGTGCAGCTCTGACCATTCGGCCAGCAGCGCCGGATCGTTCGTGTCATCGGCCGCGATCCCGATCGGCCCGGGCCCCCGGTCGGGATGGTGGCTCTCGTGATTCCGGCCGATGCCGTGCGGCCCGCCTCGGCTCCGGGCCAGGTCGTTCAGCTCGCGGCGGATCTGCGGGCCGCCAGGCGGAAGTAATCGGTCGGGGTCGGCGGGACCACTTCGCCCAGGGCCCTGTACAACCGCAGCGATGCGCCCTGCACCACGTCGTCGGTGTCGTCCCAGCGATGCACGGCGGGGTAGCCGCGGAGCATCGCCTGAGCGGGTGTGACCGACGTTTGATGTTGAATTACATTGGATGCAACCCACGTATTACGCGGCCACAGGGAAGCCCCACCGGTCGATCTTCGCCCAGAACTGATCCCACCGCCCCGCCGTGTAGTTCAAGCACCGCAGGCTCAGCACCGCCGCCGCCCCCGACTCCTTCCACTTCATCCCCGAACCGCAGAGCCGTTGCTTGACGATGACCTTGCAAGCCGCCTCGGTGACCCCGCTGCCGATCGGCTCGTTCCTCGCCACCCGCGCCGGATAGTCCATCCGACCCGCCTTCGACTGGTTCTCGAAGTACGTGATCGCCCGCTGCACATCCTCGTGTTCCTTGGCCCACGGTCTCGCCTTCGCCAGCGACTTCAATTGCTTCAAGATCGCCGCCGCGCCCCCGGGTTCGTGCTTCAGTTCGTGGCAACGCGCGTCGACCCACGACTTCCGCGTCGCGGGATCAGCCCGGTAGAGCACCGCCGCCGCCTTGCCCAGATACTCCGCCGCATGCCAGAAGTCCACCACCTGCGATTCGGTATGGCGCTCCAGGAATTCCCAATTCCCCTTCGCCCCATCGGCGATCCCCACGCAAGGCACGCCGGGATACGTCGCCTTCACGTGGGCCACCTCGGCCTCCAATCGACCCAGGAACGTCGCCTTGCCATACTCGGGCGTCGCGGCCAGGTAGATGGTGTGCTGGCGCTCGCCGTCGCCGTCATAGAAGCTGATCGTCCCGACCATCGTCTCACGCCAACCGTCCTCGCACATCAGCGCACAGGTCCCGTCCAAGCTGAACGCCACGGTCGCGGGCACCGTCTCCATCCGGGGGAGGTGGTAGCTCCAGGCTTCCTCCTTGGCCAAGGCCACGGCGGCCACCGCATCGGCGATGTC
Organism: uncultured Planctomycetota bacterium; assembly: GCA_963815795.1. Lineage (GTDB taxonomy): Bacteria > Planctomycetota > Planctomycetia > Isosphaerales > Isosphaeraceae > JAKAUH01. Next base: position 59,578 of record CAWFIC010000020.1, read on the forward strand.
CTGGACCAGGCAGCGGGAGACGACCCGGCCGTGGTTATCCCGGAGGTCGTGCCGGACCCGCGCCGAGCCGAATTCGGCGTACTTGCTCGAGACCATCTTGGCGAACTTGGGGGTGGAACTCACAATGATCCGGGCGTCACGGTCCAAGGGGCAGTAGGTGGCCCCGCCCTGAGGACCCTGATAGACATGGCGTTCGACCGTGGCCGGGCCGTAAGGTGTCTGGTAATCCTTGGGGATCTGTCCTTTGCTGGTGAGGGTGATCGAGCCGACGGTAATCGGAGAGCCGTCGGTGTCGAACTGCCGCAGTCCTTCCTGGGTGGCCAGGACCCCGGCGGCGTTGAGTTGTTGCTGAAGGGTCTCCTCGAAGTCGAGCATCGAGTGGTTGTAGGGGATGGTGACCTGGACGGTGAAACCGGATTCGGTGCGGTCGATGATCTGAGCGGACATCGTTGGCTCCTCCGTGGGTGTGGCAGAAGAGCCGAATCTTACCACCGGGTGCCCCAATACGCTACATCAATCGTCGGTCACACCCGCCTGAGCCATGTGCGTCAGGTGCTTGAGGGTGTAGGCGAGCAGCGCATCGTCGCGCGGTGAGGTCGCCCCCCTTGAGGCGGTGGATCAGGCCCTGAATGAAGGTCTGGCTCTCGCGGGTCATGGCCGGCACCGCCATCTCGGTTGGCTGTTGTGTGGATCGCACCACGGCAAATATTCTACAGGGCCGGCCACGCCAGCAATAGCGTCCTGGTCCGATATCGCGGTTCAAAGCCCACTAAAGCCGGCGGGCCATGACGCGACGACGCCCCGCCCGCAAGGAAGAAGATCCGCGGATCATAAAGGGTCAGACGGCGCACGGTCCGTATCGCTCCGAACGAGATGGACGCGGCCGCCGGCAAAAAGACCGCTTCCCGTGACCTTCCGGCCCTTCGGCGCTCGCTCTTAGTGCTGACAGCAGACGGAATGACAGCCAGAACGGGCCTCTCCGGCTCACCTCTTCCGATGAGGGCGCCGACTCCGCCGAGCTTGCCGGCGACCGGCCGCCTTTCGGGCCTGGCATGCTAAGCATTCCTGTCTTTTCATCCGTCGTTTGTCCTGCGCGACCGTCGCGGCCGTCGGTGGCGTGGCGCGACTTTCCCGGGAAAGGAGGGCACCGCGAATGTCCGTGGCCGCAGCGAAACCCATCGACGCACCGCCAAGGGCGGCGGAGATGGTGCCGGTCTACATCGACCCGGAGCGGGTCGTGACGCCGGGCGACAACCCGGCCCAGGGCCCGGCGCGGACCGCCGACCTGGTGGCGAGCATCCGCGAGCTGGGGCAACTGGTGCCGGGATGGATCTGCCGTCCCCGGACCTGCCGACCGCCGATCACCGGCTCTGCCTCGAGGGCAACGGCCGCCTGGCGGCGGTGCGTCAGCTCGGCCGGCCGTTCTGGGCGTTCGACCTCGGGCGGTTCGTGCCCGAGGAGGAGCGGATCAGGCTGATGTTCCACCACCACGGCACCCGCCGCCGCATGGGCCGGGAGGAGATCGCCGAGCGGGCGGTGCGCTACATCGAGATCACGGGCTGCCCGGCCGCCGAGGCGGCCCGGGTGCTCGGCTGCTCGCAGCCGACGCTTTCCCGCGCGTTCGGCGAAGCGGCGCATTCCCGCCGGAGCTCAGGCCCAGGACCGACCTGCTCGGCCTGTCGATCCGCTCTCTGGTCGCCGCCGCGCCGGCGGCCCTGATGTCCCAGGCCGTTGAGTTCGCCCTCAAGCCCGGGGACGACGGCAAGAGGCCGACTCGCGACCAGGTATCGGCGTTCATCCGGCAGCTACGCAAGCAGGGCGACAGCCGGCCCAGTGGCAAGAGGCCCAGGGCGGTCACGCTGCGGATGAACGGCCGGACGGTGACCGTGACCGTGGACGCCGAGCGCGATTCCGCCAGCGGCGTGGCCGAGGACCTGAAGGCCATCGTCGGCAAGCTCCGGCAGCATGCCGACGTGCCGCCCGACGGATGGCCGTTCCTGTTCCAGCAATAGGCGGCGGGCCGCGCCGCCATCCCCCACCGAGGTGAATGCATGAAGTCCCTGAAGACGTTCCTGCTCAGCCACGCGGGCAAGTGCACGGCCGGGGTGTGCCTGGCCGACCTGCTGATCGCCGGGCCGCCGGCGCTGTCCTGGATCGTCGCCGGCTACCTCCTCTACTGGGCGGTCGGCCATCTCCGGCAGGCGTTCCGGCTGCTGGACGCACCGCCCGTGCCGCCGGTGACGGATAGGAATGCCGTCGCGGTGGAGGCCACCCGCGGCGTCCCCGACCGGGTCGATCCCCTCGACCTGGCGACCGGGCTCGACATGGCCGCGGGCGCGGGCGCCTGCCCGCCGCCGCGACCGCGATCCCGTTTTCGGCCTGATGTCGTTTTTCGCTACGTTCGGATCGGGAAAAACCCTCACGCAGAAGGAGCCAGAAACTGATGAACACTCGACGCAGCGCCTTCGTCGCGGCGCTCGCCCTCCTCGCGGCGGGCGGGCTGCCGGCGGCCCGGGCGCAGGAAGGCGCCAAGTCCCGGGATGCCGCGAAGCCCGGGGATGCGGGCAAGGAGGCCAAGGAACCCGCCAGCACGGTTTCCGCGCAGAGCACCACGCCGCTTCAGGCACCGGCCAGAACGATCACCAGTATGCTCGGCGGCACTAAAACGCCGATCATCGCCAAACCGAAGCCGAAGGCAGCGCAGGCGAATCCCGCCCTGGCGGCAAAGCCATCAGCAACGACACCTAAGCCTGCCCCGGCCTGGGCGCCCCGGCCCGCTCCGGCTAAGCCCAAGCGTGCCCCAGCTCCAAAGCCCAAACCTGCACCGGCTCCCGCGCCTCATGCCGAGCAGGTCTACGGCAATCTGAAGAAAAAGGGCCTGGCCAGCGGCAATCCCGCTCTCCCCTCCGGGCAGGTCTACGGCAATCTCAGGAAGAAAGGGCCGGCTCCCGGCTCGCCCATGGCCAGCGCCGCGCCTCATGGCTGCGGCCAGCAGTACGGCAACCTGCACCGTCAGCGCGTCATGCAGAACATGATGGCGCAGCAGCGGGCAGGCTTCCGCGCAGGGGACACGCGAGGAGAACCAACCTTCAATCCTCATGCCCTTTGCGTTGCGGCTGCAACACCACTTCGCGCCTGCGCCGCCCCCTGGCTTTCGCCGTAGCTGGATTAGTGGCGATTTAATGCCTCGATAACTTCCCGGGCGGAACGGATGCAGCCCATAACAGAAAGGCAGTTCGTTATGCGACGTATCGTTATGACGCTCCTGTTGGCCTTGACCCCCGCCTTCGCGGGGGCAGGGACGGCGCAGGCGCAGGAGGCTAAGGATGCCAGCAGCGAGGCGGCTAAAGACGCCACCCCGGCCGCGACTGAGCAATGGACGCCGCTGTTCAACGGCCAGGACCTCGCAGGCTGGGGCGACGTGATGGACAACGCCAGCTCCTGGCAGGTCACCGGCGGCGTGATCGAAGGCCGCGGCGGCGGCCAGGGACAGCCCGGTGTCCTGGTGGCGGACCGGCAGGATTATGTGAATTTCCGGCTGCGGGCGCAATTCTGCTACCGCCAGCCCGGAGACGGCGGCACGATCGAGGTGCGGAGGTCTTCTCCAGCCGAGGGGGTCTCCAGTTCCTATCGGGTATCGGCCCACCTCAATCCGAATCGCATGCGTGGCGTCCGTCCGCCGGGCAATGTCCTGCGCTGCCGGGTCTACCGCTACGGGACCGCCGAGCCGCAGGCCCGCGCGGCAACACCGATCAAGGCCGAGGCGGGCCGCTGGCACACGCTGGAAATCCAGGTCACCGGCAATACGGTCACGACCTATGTCAATGGCCGCAAGGCCGACGAATTCACCGACAGCAAGCGGGCGTTCACCACCGGCGGGATCGCCCTGGTCTGCCGTGGCGATTCCGCCGTGCTGTACCGCGAAGTCTCGATCATCGAATTGCCGGAGTAGACCCCGTACGGGGCCCGGCGGCCGGGTGCCGGGCCCGACATTCCTCGCGTCCCCACCTTGATTTCTTTCGCGGAAAGGATCAACGCCCATGATGACGATCATCCTCCTGATGGTGTTCGGCTGGCTCTGGTCGGCCGCCTGGGGGGCCATCAGCCGGTTCGGCGTCCCCGGCCTCATCGCGGTCGCGGCCGCGGTCATCCTGTTCTTCGGCATGAAGCGATTCGCCGGCACCCCCCGGGGCATGCTGATCGTCGCCGGAGTGCTCGCCGCCGCCCTGGCCCTCATCTGGCTCATGCCCGGTGGCAGCAGCCAGGCCGGCAGCGGGCAGCAGGCCGCCCGGAACAGGGCGGCGGAGGCGGCCAGGTGGAGGCAGATGAATGCCGCGGCCGACCAGGCCAACGCGAAGGCGCTGGCGGCGATGATGCCCCGCCCGGGGATGGGCGCGGGACTCGCCGCCCCGTCGCCGCCGATGGGCTTCGGCTCGATCGCGGTCCCGTCGCCTTCAGCGTCGCAGGCGGCCGCTTCCGGAACGGCGGCGCAGGCCGGCGGACCGACGGCCACAGCCCCCGCCACCGTCGCCCGGAGCTCGCAGGCGCCGGCACCGGTCGATCCCCCCGCCATGTCGCCGGGGGCACATTCGGCGGCGGGCGCCGGCCGGCTTCCGACGAAGCCGGGTTCCGCCTTGGCCCAGGCGGGCCAGGGGCGCAGAGTCAGCCCGCCGACAAGCCGGCTACCGGACCAGGGCCAAAGCCGGGCCCGGCGGATAACCCTCCGGCGGCGAAGCCTCCGACGGGCAAGGATCTCGGGAAGCCCTCCTCGCCTCCCGGGAAGAATCGGGACCCGGCGGGCCCCAACGCGAAGCCGGACCGAAAGGCGCCGCGGCTGAACCCCGCCGGGGAGCCGATGCAGAACCTGGCGATGGCCAAGCGTCAAGGCAACCGGGCCCAGACCCCCGGCCGGACGGCGATGCCGGGTGCCGGTACCACGCGATCCGGCAGTAGCCATCCGGGGACCATGGCGGGCCAGGGCCCGTCGCGCAGGTCGGGCCGCCAGGTCGCCCAGGCCTGGGCGCGACGGGCCCAGGCGGACATCGCATGGGGGCAGGTCAACAGCGTCATCAACCAGCACTTCCACCGCATGATGGGCGGCGGCCATCCCGGAGCCGGGCACGCGGGGGCGGCGCATCCTCATGGCGGGCACCGCGGCCATCACCGGTGATCGCCGGGCTCGCTCGATCGTCATCCGCCCGGCCGTTCCCGCGGCCGGGCCTCTACTCCCGAAGGAGCGCTTCCCGATGTCCAGGCTGATCGCCGCCGCGTGCCGTCTCGCCCTCGTGCTGGCCTGCGTCACCGCCGCCGCCGGCGGCGTCCTGATCGCGCTGGCCCATCCGTTCGTGGGGATCGTCCTCCCCCTCTGGGTCTTGTGGCGGGGGCTCAACCGGGGCGGCGGCACCCATGCCTATGGGTCGGCGAAGGTCGCCTCGAGGGCGGAGATGCAACGGGGCGGACTCCTCCAGGATGACGGCGTCATCCTCGGCCGCTGCCTGCCCGGGCCGCCGTCGCTGGCCGAGGGCGTGGGCTGCTTGCTCGATCCCGCCGTCCCCAGCGATCGCGCGGTCCGGTCGTTCTTCGCGGCGACGTACGGCGACCGCGACTGGAGCGAGCGGCTGATCCGGACCAGGGACCACGTGCACATCGCCAGCTTCAGCCCGACCGGCGGCGGCAAGGGCGTGGGCGTGCTGATCCCCAACCTGCTCTCCTATCCGGGGAATTGCGTCGTCGTCGATCCCAAGGGGGAGCTCCACCGCGAGTGCGCCGGGCACCGGCAGAAGCATTTCGGCAAGCGGGCGATCCGGCTCGACCCCTTCGAGGTCTGCGGGCCCGGCGGCGATCGCCTGAATCCCTACGACTTCATCGACCCCGAGGCCAGGGATTTCCTGGACCAGTGCCGGGACTTCGCCAACCCGGTCATCATCCGCGAGCCCGGCGGCGAGAAGCAGCCCCATTTCAACGACATGGCGGAATTGAATCTGGTCGCCCTGACGGCCCTGACTTGCGGCTGCCAGGAGGACCGCGAGCGCCGGCACCTGGGCACGATGCGGGACATCGCCTCGGACCGCGACGTCTACGCCCAGGCCGTGAAGATGATGCAAGAGACCGACGCCTGCCGGGGCGTCATCCGGAAGCTGGGCGGCCAGATCGCCTTCCCGGCCGGGGAGGAGCAGGCGTCGATCCTCTCGACCTTCACGCGGCAGACGGCGTTCCTCGACAGCCCGGCGGTGATCGACCACGTCAGCCGCTCCACCTTCCACCCGATGGCGCTCAAGCAGGGCAACGCCGACCTCTGGCTGATCCTGCCCGAGGAGCGGCTGGTGTCGCTCCAGCGCCTGCAGCGGCTCTGGATCACGACCGTCATGGGCTGCCTGACCCGGGGCGGGCCGCCGGACGAGTCGCGAAAGGTCCTGTGGTTCCTCGAGGAATTCGCGCACATCGGCTCGATGCCCGCCATCGAGGAGGCGGTCACGCTCAAGCGCGGCCGGGGCATTCGCCTATGGTTCATCTTCCAGGACACCAACCAGCTCAAGACCTGCTTCGGCGACAAGGCGGCCACGATCCTCGGCAACATCGGCACCCAGCAGTATTTCGGCATCAATTCTTATGAAACATCCGAAGAATTGAGCAAACGCATCGGCGACATGACCCTGGGCGTCACCTCGGTCAACAGGACGAGGGGCCAATCGCGCCCGACCGGCCCCAGCAAGGAGCCGCAGCCGGGCAGCGCCAGCAATTCGACCAGCCTCACCCATTCCGAGATCGCCCGCCGCCTGCTCAAGCCGGAGGAGATCTTGACCCTCGATAAGAACCTGTGCCTGATCTTCCACAAGAATCTGCCCGTCTGCGTGGGCCGGCTGGTCCGGTTCTTCGAGGCCGGGGAATTCGCCCGCCGCCGGTTCGGCTTCGGGGCCCGGGGCACCGCGAGGCCGCGGCGGCTCGGCCTGGCGGCCGCTTTCCTTGCGGCCTTCACTCTGGCCGCCGGCGCTTTCGTCACGACCACGGGCCTGCTGCTGGCCGGGTTCGTCCCCCGTCCCTCCTCCGCCCTGCCGGGCGTCGGGCGGGCGCTGCTGGCCGGCATCATCCCGCCCTCGGCCATGCCAGCGGCGTCGGCGAAGGCCGGGCCCGCGACCGCCGCCGCGCAGCCGGGGATTCGCCCCGGCAGGGGCGGGCCGGCCGCCCATGGCCCGAAGCGGCGCCGCCGTCCCGGCCCGAGCGGGTTCCTCATCAAGATCCAGTAGGCCCGACGTCCCGGGCGGCAGCGTCGGCGTTCGCTTCAGGACAGGAGCATCATCATGGCGGCGGGGAGCGAGCTGCAGGAAGCCCTGCTCCGGACGATCCACGTCCCGGGCGGGAAGGAGATGCTGGCCGCCGCCAAGAAGTGGTGGGAAGACCTGCGGATCGGCGACGGGCATTTCACGGCCTGGTTCCGGCAGGGGTTCAAGGAACTGACGCACCTGCTGCTGCCGGCATTCCCGCGGGGGCAGCACATCGTCGAGGAACCGGGCCTGTGGGGCAATCCGACCCAAGGCGAGGTCGCGCGCGGCCGGGAAGATCAGCCCTCGGCGCGGCAGCACGTCGCCGCACTCAACGAGGAACCCATGCCAGCGCAATCGTCCGTCCGTTCCCCCGCCGACCTGCTCCAGGCGAAGCAGGACGCCTCCATGCAGGGCCATCAGCAGCCGAGCCGGCAGGAGGTCTCGCCCGCCGACCTGGTCGCGGCGAGGCAGGATGGGCCCGTGCAGGGCCAGCCGCAGAAACCGCCGGACATCTCGCCCGCCGACCTCACCGAGGCCAGGGGCGGGCCGCAGCCGGAGCCGGAGCAGTCGCAAGAGCAGAGCCACGGCCTGAACATGTAGGCCGGGAGCGGGCGGTCCGGGCGCTTCACGCGCGCCCGGCCGCTTTTCGAGTGATTTCTTCGAGGAGTCAGCAGGAGCAACCCGGTGATGCTATTAATCATACTGATATGCGGCGTCGCTTTCGCCGTGCTGCATGAGAGCGAGCCCGGTGCGGATGACCGGGAACTTGGCTCGCCCCGCCACATCGCGGCCATGATCGTGCTCCTGATGCTGTTCGGGACCAGGTGGATGCCGGCCCTCGGCCTCAACCCCATGGCGGCCGTCAACGGGAGCGTGTTCGTGTGTTTCATCATCGTGCTGCTGATGGGCCTGGCCGGGCGGATCTGCCCGTGAGCCCACCCCTCACAACCGGGGCGATGAGACCGGGACGCCGGGATCGGAGCATCACGACAACCAGCGACGAGTCGGCGAAGCGCCGCTTCGCCCGCCGATCCGAGCCGATCGGGAGGCAAGGATATGACGCATTCACGCGATCGACGGGAGGTCGAGTTGGCCCGCGCGGAGGCGGGGCCGCGGCCGGAGGGCGAACGGGACGCCTTCGACCCCGTGGTTGCCGACCTGCCCCGCCGGTGGCGCGAGGACGGGCACGGAGACGGCGTGGAGACGTGGGAAGAGCAATCCGACATCGAGAAGATCGGCTACCTGGCCCGGTACGCCGCGGAGCATCAGGCTCCCTTCTTTCGCTTCGTCGAGGCGGCGGGCCGCACGCTGGGCCGGGAGGACGGGCAGGAATTCACGGCGGAGGAATTGCACCACCTGCGGCAGCAGTTCCGCTGGGCGCACGGGGACTTTTCCGCGGCCGGCGATGCGGACACCCGGCACGCCGGGTCGGACAGGGGCGGTTTCGGGTCGCTCGGCGCGGAGCGGCGGGCGATCGCGGCGTACGACGCCGAAGTGGCCGGGATGACCCGAGGTGGGCCGGGGGAGGAATCGGGGTCGGCGCGCGCCTGGCGGGCCGCCTCGGAGCGAGGCCGCCTGGGCCTGCTCGCCGACCTGGCGATGGATCACGGAGTGGAGCAGGAGGTCTTCGTGCGACGGGCCGGCCGTGCGCTCGGCTGGCCGGAGCCCACGGCCGAGCAGCGGGGATGGATGGCCGATGCCTGGGCGCGGGCGATGGACGCCGATCGCGGGCCCGGGCCGCCCGACGCCTCCTTTGCGGCAGCGGGCGTGCGCAACGGCCAGCCCATGTCGGGGCCAGAGTCGCGGCGTGAAGGCGTGATCGATACCGGCCACACCCCGGCGTATGCCGGGGGGCGGCCCCTGCTTTCGAGGGAGGACCCATGAGCGACCAAGAGAAACCGCCCGACGACCTGCTCAGCAGGCTGAAGGCCGCGGCGGAGGCGTCGAAAGACAAGATCAAAGAGCCCGGCGTGGATGTCAGCCGGGAGGAACTCGGCCGGCTCCCGTCGCCGGAGACACCGCGCCACCGGCCCAAATACTGACGGAGGCGGCCGGCGGCACGGGCCCTCTACACGTAGGGCCACGCATCGCGGAGCACGTCGTCCACCTGCTTGAGGACCTCATGGTAACCGCGCCATTGCTCGGGCGAATAACCCGCCTTGTCCTTGGTCACCAGTTGCCTCCGCAAGCGGTGGACCTCGAAGAAGGCCGTGTCAACACGATCAAACGGGTTCCGGTTGTCGTTGGCGGGCGTGGGCAAGGGATCGTCGGCCGGTTCGCTCATGAATGAGATTATACACGTTTTCATCGGCGAAGGGAACGCCGATGATCGGTAGTCGCCGGGCGGCGGCGATGCCGGCGCTTGAATGTCCGGAGGAATCGTGTTTTGAACAGCTCGAGGAACAAGGTCCGGCGGGAGCAGCCATGGCGAGATTTCAGGAAGCCGGGGGTCGGGCGGCGCCACCGCCCCTCCGCGACACGACGCGCAACCTGGTCGAGGCGATCTGGGCCGACGAATGGCCGCGCAACGGCGCCATCGTCGATTTCGGCCTCCGGACGCAGGCGCATTACGAGTCGCTCTATTACGGAGTCCGCGAGGGCCAGATCACGCCCGGGCAGCTCGACGACGCCCTGGGCCGGGGCGAGGCGCTGACGGCGCTGACGCGTGCGGCCCGGAGCAATCCGCATCGCGACATCCGGTTCCGCACCGACTGGGATGACCTGCCGCCGGAACAGGAATCCGACGCGGATGGCCGGCCGGGCGGCGGGGAGCCGCTCCCCTCCCCGGACGATGTCGCCCGCGGCCCGGCCGGGGCGGGGCCGGCGGGGCAAGATCCGGATCGCGGCGATGGCCGCGGGAGGAAGGGATGATCATCGAATCGCAGGCCGCCGACCCCGCGACCCATGCGGCGGCGGCCCGGATCGCGCGGCGCTGCGTCGGCATCATCGAGCCGCTGCTCCGGCAGGAGGAGAAGCCCGAGGCGGCCAGGGAGTTCTACATCGTGGCGCGGGAAGAACTGGAGGCGTTCCGTGGACGTGAAGGAGTTCGCCCGGCGGGCCGAGATTAGCCTGTCGCAGGCCTATGCCCTGGTGGAGGAGGGCCGCGTCCCGCACCGGCGCGTGGGCCGGCAGGGCCGGCGCGGCAAGATCCTGATCCGCGAGGAAGACCTGGACCACTTCCTCGAGAGCGTCAAGGTCGAGGCGGCGAGCCGGGCCTGATCAGCCCGGCTTCTTCGTCGCCTCCTCGAGTGCCCTCCGGACCGCCTCCGGGTCCTCGCGCAGGTAATGCTTGAGCAGCATGGTCAGGCCCACATGGCCCATGCTCCTGGCGATCAGGGCCGGGTTGGCGTTGGCGTTGTTGATCGCGTCCGACGCGAACCGCGTCCTCACCCCGTAGGGGAAGACGCCCTTGCCCAGGCCCAGCTTCTTGCGGATGCGCTTGAACCGGCAGTAGAGCGTGTCCGGCGTCCACGGCTCGCCCCGGCTGTTCAGGAAGATGTGCCCCTCCCCCCGGCCGCCGATCCGCCGATCCACCAGCGCCGCCAGCTCGCCCGTCAGGTAGATGACCCGGTCCTCGCCCGCCTCGTCCTCCTTGTGCTCGGAGAGCGTGATGACGCCGTTGCGGTAGTGCTCGACCTTCGCCGCGCACAATTCCCCGGGGCGGGCGCCCGTGCCGATCTGGACGGTGAGGAAGTCGCGGAACGGCCCCCTGGACGCATCGTAGACGGCCTTGAGGTCGCCCGCCGCCATCACCTCCTTGCGGCGTTTCCAGGGCGGCTTCTCGATGCCCAGGAGCGGGCTGGCCGCGATCTTGCCCCGCTTCTTGCAGTAGTTGAACGCCGCCGCCACGTAATTGATCGCCGAGCGGCGCATCGATGGCGACCAGTCGTGCATCTTGACCCATGCCTCGACGTGGTCGGAGGTGAGCGAATCCCAGGGCAGGGGGCCCACCTTCGCCTCGTCGCAGAGGCGGTCGAACGCCTGCTTGCGGTTGCGGTAGGTGTTCGGCTTCATCGCCGCCGCGTGCTCCAGGTAGTAGTCCAGGCATTGCCGGACCGTCCAGGGAGCGGCGGCCCGCGCCTTCCCCGCCTCCCAGTCCTTGAGCAGCTCGCGGTAGCGGCCCTCGGCGATCTTGGGCTTCCTGGTCTTGAGGCTCCTCAGGTGGCCGTCGATCCAGCAGTAGTAGACGTCGCAGTGGCCCCGGAGGAAGGGGCCCGAGTTCTTCTTCCGCATGGATCGTCTCCCGGGCGGCTTTGGGTATCAGGGCGGGTATCACCACCTATTGCCAATTATCTTAAGTCTTTGGCAGAAAAGCAATAGGGCGATCCGCCCTGCCCCCTCGCGGGGGGCCGGGCTTTTTTTATTTCCTGCCTCTAAATACAGCCTGATGCTCGACTTAGGTTCTCCACAGATTCCACGGATTTCCCCGGTCTCTTATCCATTTCGACCGTTTTGAATATCAGTTTGACGTCGGCCAGCCATACCGCCTTTTTTGGCAGTTCTGGCCAGGCTCTATCGGCCACATTACCGAAGGCGTGTCGGCGTGGTGTCCATCAGAATGCGGCGAGGTGATCGTCGCCTCCAGGCAACGCGGGGGAATCGCCGCCCCTGAAGGTTGGAAAAAAGAAACACATCTGGAAACCGGAGATGACCTCCGGACCACTCGGGATCTCCTGGAAATCAAGGGTTTTCGCCTCCCAGGCCGTGGCCGATGAGGCGAAGATCATCGTCGCCACCGACGAGACCGAGCAGGCCAACGAGATGCGGCAGGCGGTGCCGATGATGGGGACCGGAATTCGGGAGGACGAGGCTTCGTCCGATCCGCTTCCCGGCACCGGGCTCGCACGGAGCCTCGCCCTCCCGAGCGAATTTCGGGCCTCTACTCCGTGGCGCGGTGCCGAGGATCACTCTCCTCGATGATCGGGAGGAGTCGTCCGAAGAGATCGATAATTGATTGTAAATATCGATTGTGTCTGAATTTGACATGAACGACATAGGACCACCGTGGCCAGATCATCGACCTAACCCAAGATCACAAGCAGGTTAGCGTTCGAGAAACCTCGGCTCATTCCATCCAATCACGACCCTCCTGTTCGCCTTCGGGATGACGGTCCCGTCATCTCTATCAGCCCTGAGGCGGCTCCGATCCTCCCCAAAATCCATCAACAAAATACTTGATCATGTATGGATTATATAGGTGGAGGAAGGCGCAGTACCTCTTTGTAAAGCCGGCGTCCTCTTCCGAGTATAAAAGATCGGCGTTCTAGCTTAACTGTAGGCAACGCGCCGGGCTTTTTTTCAACACGCTTGACACAACCCCGTCCGAAAGGGGATAACAACCAGTACCACTTGGCGATCCTCATGCAATCAGGAGTCCATATAAGCCGACACCGAAGCCTAGCTCATGAGAGAAGAAATGGAAGGTTAGTGACCCTCTGATTGGGCGATGACCGCTCGATGCAGGCTGCCGCCCTGGGAGGGCCCAACGGAAACGAGGACGATCACGGCGATGCTGAACGCGTCAACGACGCGACTCGCTGGGCACGAAGTGCGTGCATGCTTTTACCTTCGATGAGTCTGCGGACATCGGACGAGAGGCCCGGTGAGGGGCCGGGTGTTCGGCGTCATATACGGATGATCAGAAAATTGAAATAGGCGGGCTCGCCGGAATGACGATGTACGCACGTAATTAAACTAAATAAGTCATTTAGGCACAGCAGGCGATTTATTCGGACGGTACGCCATTCACACTCTTCTGGTGGAGGTCCCATGAAAGGTCGGCTCGACGGGATGCGTGCGACGACCGCATCGCTGATCCTGCTGGTGGGCTGCCTGCTGTGGGCTCTCTGGCCGGCGATGACGGCGATGGCTCACCGATGGGCGAGCGACCCACGGTATGCCCACGGGTATTTCGTGCCGTTATTCGCCTTGGCCTTGCTGTGGATGCGGCTGGACCGGTTGGAGGGGGCGACGCCGAGCCCTAGCTCGTGGGGACTGGCCCTGGTGGCGATGGGGGCGGCCCTCCAGTTCGTCGCCGGCTATTATCGGTTCGAATGGCGGCTCGATGCGCTGGCCCTGCTGCCGTACCTGGGCGGCTTGGCGCTGATGCTCGGCGGCCGTAGGTACCTGGCCTGGGCCTGGCCCTCGATCGCGTTCCTGGCGTTCATGGTCCCGCTCCCCTGGCGGATCGAGACGGCCCTGGGCCCGCCCCTGCAGTCCCTGGCCACGACCTCCAGCACGTATCTCCTTCAGACGCTGGGATTCATGGCGTTCGCCGAGGGGAACATCATCCAACTGGGCGAGGCCCGTATCGGCGTGGTCGAGGCGTGCAACGGCCTGAGCATGCTGATGACGTTCATCGCGCTGTCGACGGCGGCGTCGCTGGTCGTGAAGCGGCCGCTGGTCAACCGGCTGGTGCTGGTGGCCAGCTCGATCCCGGTGGCGCTACTGGCCAATGTCGCTCGAATCACCCTCACCGGGGTCCTGCACGAGACGGCCGGCAGCCATGCGTCATCGACGTTCTACCACGACCTGGCCGGCTGGGTGATGATGCCGCTGGCCCTGGTCCTGTACTGGCTCGAGATCGCCCTGCTCTCCCGGCTCCTCATCGAGACCCGGCACGAGGCCGCATCAGTGCTGGAGTTGGTGGACGCACGCCGGCCGGGGTCCGTGGTCGTGACGTCGGCCTCGGTCAGCAATTACCAGTCATCGGTACTATGATTCATAACATCCGGGCATGGCCAGGGCCGCCTCCGACACGATTGCGGTGGCCCGCCCCATCCCAGGAAGAGTCGCGATGAACCCCGAGAAGCATCCATGCGGTGATCTGGTCCTTCCCGTTGCCGAGTCGGGGCGCCCCGTCCCGGCGGAACGGGCCACTCGGATCGTGGCGGTGCCCCGACCCGGCCAGATCGGCCCGCTCCAGGCGGGGGCGATCGGCCCGCTGAGCCTCCTGAGGGCCCTCCGCCGCCGCTCGGCGCTGGCGCTGGGCGTCGCCCTCCTCGCGACCGGGATCGCCGCACCCGCGGCCTGGTACCTCATCCCGTTGGCGTACAAGGCCGAGGCTCGCCTCCAGGTGGCCGTCCAGCCCCCCAAGGTGGTGTTCAGTACCGTCGAGACCCAGGGCGCCGGCGGTGGCGACGAATACAAACGCTACCAGAGCACCCAGCAGACGCTCGTCAAGAGCAGCCTGGTACTCGCCGCGGCGCTGCGCGACCGAAAGGTCGCCAACTTCCAGATGGTCCGCAATCAGGTCGACCCCATCGAATGGCTGCAGGAGAAGCTCAAGGTCGAGTTCGTCGCCGGCTCCGAGGTGATGGAGATCTCCTTGAACGGCGGCAGCCCCGACGAGGTCGCCGGGATCGTCAACGCGGTCAAGAAGGCCTACATGGACGAGGTGGTCAACTTCGATCTCAAGCGACGTACCGAGCGCTTCGACCGCCTCAAGAAGATCAAGGATAATTATGCCGAGATGCTGAAGAAGAAGCGGGAGATCATGCGGAACCTGGCGGAGTCGGTCGGGTCGGACGACCGGCAGACCCTGGCACTGCGCCAGCAGTACGCCATGGAGCACCTGCATTATCTCCAGAAGGAGCTTCTGGACATCCAGTCGCAGCGCCGGAAGGTCGAGGCGCAAATCAAGCTGCTCCGCCCCGGCGAGGCGAGCGGGCCGGCGGCGGAGCCCGCGCCCCCCTCCGAGCAGGAGATCGACCGGCTCATCGAGGAGCACCCGGCCGTCGCCGACCTGGTCGGCCAGCTCGCCGATCGGCAGTCGCAGCTCGAGGAGGAGAGGGCCAATGCCCACAGGATCTCCCGCAATGCCGAGGCCGAGCCGCAGGTCCGGGCCCTGGCGCACGCCGTCGAGAGTCTCCGGCAGGCGGTGGCCCGACGCCGCAAGGACGTGCGGCCCGAGGTGAGCCGGCAGGCCCAGCAGCAAGCCGTCGTCACCGAGGACGCGCAGGGGGTCGACCTGGGCCAGGAGCTGACCATGCTCGCCGAGCTCGAGCAGCGGCTCGAGGCCGAGATCAAATCGGTCACGGGGCTCAACCAGCACCTGACCGTCAACACCCTCGATCTCCAGGCGAGCCAGGAGGAGGTGGCGCAGATGGAAGTGGCCTCGACGAAGGTCGCCCAGGAGGTCGAGGCGCTGACCGTCGAGCTCGAAGCACCCTCGCGGATCCGCTCCATCGACGACGCCGCGCCGCCGCGCAGCCGCGACGACAAGAAGCGGCTCATGATGATCGGCATGATCACCTTCGGCTCGTTCTTCGGCGGCCTCCTCGGGGTCGCCCTCCTGGAGCTGCAGACCCGCAAGGTGGATACCACCGAAGGAGTCCCCGCCGAGCTGGGGCTCGCGGTCCTCGGCGCGTTGCCCATGCTGCCGGCGCGCTCTCACCGGCGCGGCGCGATCGCGCCGCGCGGGACCGAGAAGGACCGCTACTGGCGCAACGTGCTGCTGGAGTCGGTCAACGCGATCCGCACGCTTCTGCTGCACGCCGCCCGCACCGGGTCGTACCGGATCATGATGGTCGCCAGTGCCGTCGGGGGCGAGGGCAAGACGTCGCTGGCCAGCTACCTGGCGACGAGCCTCGCCCGCTCCGGGCTGAGGACGCTCCTGATCGACGCCGACCTCCGCAGTCCCATGATGCACCGACTCTTCGACCGGCCCCCGACCCCCGGCCTCAGCGAGTTGCTCCGCGGCGAGGTGGGCCTGGACGAGGCGCTGGCGGCGACCGCGGTCGAGGACCTCCAACTCCTGGCCGCCGGGCGGTGCGACCGGCAGGCCCTCCGCATCCTCTCGCAGGGCGGGATCGCCCCGCTACTCGACCAGCTCAAGCAGCGATTCGACTTCGTCATCGTCAACTCCTCCCCGATCCTCCCGGTGGCCGATGCCATGCTCATCGCGCAGGAAGTTGAACGCGGTGCTCTTCTCGATCCTTCGCGACATCAGCCGCAAGAACAAGGTCAAGGCCGCGTTCGACCGGCTCCAGCGCCTGGGCGTGCCGGTCCTGGGCGCCGTGGTGACCGGGGCCCCCGGCGGGCTCTACGGCAATGACTACTACGATTCGGATCCGACCTACACCCGGCTGCCGGAGTCGGTGGCCGCTCCTTCCGATGACCTGGATTGATCGCTATGGGTATCCTCCGCATCACCGTCGCCGCCGCCCTGATCGTCGGGGCCGGGCTCGTGCATGGGACGTGGACCAACCGCTGGGGGCCGTCCCCGAGCTGGCCGCGCTGGCATCGAGGTTCGACTCGGTCCCCATGACCATCGGCGAGTGGACGGGGACCTCCTTCGAGATGGGCGCGCAGCGTGCGGAAGATGGCCGGCGCCGAGGCGTACCTGTCTCGCGTCTACACCAACGCCGCCCGCGGGGTCTCCGTCTCGGTCCTGCTGATCGGCGGGCTGCCCGGCGACATCGCCACCCATACGCCCGACGCGTGCTATCCCGGCGCCGGCTACGAGCTGAGCACGCCCGAGCCCTTCAAGTACCGTTCGTCGCCACCCGACGGCCCGCGGGCCGGATTCCTCACCGCCTGTGCGGAGCGAGGCGGGGCCGATCCGTCGGTCCTGCGGATCTTCTGGACCTGGCACTCCGCGGGGGGATGGGCCGCGCCCGAGGATGCCCGCTGGAGGTTCGCGTCGGAGCCGACACTGTGCAAACTGTATGTGATCCGGGAGACCGGTGGGGCCGCCGTCGGGCCCGACCACGATCCCTGCAACGACTTCCTCGATGTCTTCCTGCCCGCGCTGGAGCGGACCGCGTTCGCCGCGCCCGGGTAGGCCGCGAGGTGGGGCCACGATCCGGCGGGCCCGCGGCCCGCCCCGACGCCGACCGGCCCGAACCTCTCAGGGATGAAGTCGTCTCCAACGGATGGTGTTCGACCCGATTCACGCTCTCACGACCTGCCGATCCGCCGCAGCATCGCCCTTGACCCCGGCGGAGGTCGCCGATAAGGATTCTTAAAAATGAGTATCTCAGAACCCCAGATTGGACAGTTGGACGAGGACGTCCCGGCCCGGCTCGAGCTGGGCGGTGGCTCGTACGAGGCGATCAAGCCCGCTCTCGATGCAACCCTGGCGTTGGTCCTGTTCGTCCTCACGGCTCCGGTCATGATCGTGGCGATGCTGCTGGTGCGGCTCACCTCCCGCGGCCCGGCCATCTACACCCAGAAGCGGATGGGGCTGGGCGGCCGGGTCTTCACGATCTACAAGATCCGCACCATGCACCGGGACTGCGAGCGGCAAAGCGGCGCGACCTGGAGCCTCCCCGGCGATCCCCGGGTGACCCCGGTGGGCCGGGTCCTCCGCTCCACCCACCTCGACGAACTGCCCCAGCTCATCAACGTCCTGATGGGCGAGATGAGCCTGGTCGGGCCCCGGCCCGAGCGCCCCGAGTTCCTCGCCACGCTCGAGCACTCCCTCTCCGGCTACTGCCGGCGCCTGGCGGTGCGACCCGGCGTGACCGGGCTGGCCCAGGTCCAGCAGCCCCCCGACGCCGACCTGGACAGCGTCCGGCGGAAGCTCAATTACGACCTCTGCTACGTGGACCGCATGAGCCCATGGCTCGACCTCCGCATCATCTTGGCCACGGCCCTCAAGTGCGTGGGCGTCCCCTTCCACCGGATCGGCCGGCTGCTCCTGCTCCCCGACCCCAATGGACGCATGGATTCAGGGTCCCTTATCAATAAGAGCGATTTAAAGTATAACACGATTGCCGCCGAAACCAACATCGTATAATAACATTTGAATTTCTAGCTGCTGACGGACTCGCGTCCGTCGCGGCCGCCGGTCGCGTGAGGCCGGATCCGACCCGGGGACGGCCCCGGACATCCGGCAGGTGATCTTTCCAGGCGGAGCGATCGTCGGCAAGGGGACGGCCACGTCGCCCCGCCCGTTCCCCGAACCCGCAGGCCGCGACGATGAGAAGACTCAGCCTCGTATTCCTGGCGATCCTGATCGCGGGCATCATCCTGTTCGGCGGGGCGATGCACCTGGTGCACGGCATCCAGGTCCGGCGCAACGCGTCCACCCTGCTGGAGGACGCCCGCCGGGCGGAAGCCAACAAGGATCCGGTCAAGGTCGAGCAGACCCTGCGATGGTACTTGAGCCTCCGCCCCGACGATGGGGAGGCGTGGGCGTGGTACGCCCGGGTCGTCGACCGCGAGGACAACCAGCGGCGTCGGATCGAACGCTCGTTCCTGGTCCATGAGCAGGCTCTCCAGCGAGCGCCGGGCGACCGGCGCTGAAGCGCCGATGCGCCGAACTCGCGATGGAGGTGGGCCGTCACGGCGATGCCCAGGCCTTGCTGACCGATCTGCGGGACCAGGCACCGGCCGACGCGAGTGCCGCCGAGCGGGCGGAGCTCGAGGACCTGCTGGGCCAGTGCGAGCGCGAGCTGGGCCAGCACGAGTCCGCCCGGAACTCGTTCGTCAGCGCGATCGAGCACGATCCCGGCCGGGTCGAGACCTACGACCGGCTGGCCAGGCTGCTCCGATCCGACCTGCGCCAGGACGGGGCCGCCGACGCCCGGATCGCGGAGATGACGGCGAAGAATCCCCGATCGGGCCGGGCCCACGCCTTGCGTTGGCGGTATGCCAGCCAATTCTCGCCGCCCGCCGATCCCACGGACATCGAGAAGGCCCTGGCGCTGGCCCCCGACGATCGCGAAGTGCTGATCGCCGCGGCCCTGGCCAGCGAGCAGAAATCGGACAGGGCCGCGACGCGGGCCCACCTCGAGAGGGGATGCCGGGTCGATCCCAAGGACGCCACCTTCGCGCTGGGCCTGGCCCGGATGGAGGCGCGGGAGGGACATCTCGATCGCGCCGAGGCCGTGTTGCGGCGGGCCTTCGAGGCCACCCCGCTCGCCGGACTGGCCTTCGAGCTGGCCGATACGTTGATCCTCCGGGGTAAGTTCGACGGGAGGGGCGGAGCCGGCAAGGTCATGAGCCTGCTCCGCTCCGCCGGGTTCGGGGACACATTGGTCCGTTTCCTGGAAGCCGAGGCCCTGTTCCAGCAGAAGAAGTGGAAGGAGGCCATCGCCGAGCTCGAGACGGCCCGGGCGGTCCTGGCCTCGGCCCCCGACCTGACGCTGCGGATCAACCTCATGCTGGCCGAGTGCCATGGCCGCTTGGGGGCCGACGAGCAACGGCTGGAGGCCTTGCGGCGGGCCGCCCAGGGCGACCGGGGCACGGAGCTCGCCCGCCTCGAGCTGGTGCGGGCGCTGACGGAGTCCGGCCGGCTCGACCAGGCGATCTCGACGCTGTCGCCGCTGGCGATCACCGGGGCCAATCCCGTGTGGCGGCTCGATCTGGTGCGGCTCCTGCTCCAGAGGACGGTCCGCCTGCCGCGCGACCGGCGCAACTGGCAGGAGCTCGAGTCGCACCTCCGCGAACTCGAGAAAACGATGGGCCGGACGGATGAGCGGGTCCTCTCGCTCCGCTTCGACCTCCTGGCCGCCCAGGGTCGCCTCGATGAGGCCCGGACGCTCTTGACCGACGCCCTGGCCAAGGACTCCCGCAACCTGGAGTATCGCCTGGCCCTGGCACGGCTGGACCAGCGCCAGGGGCGGGATGACGAGGCCCTGCGGGTCATCGACCAGGCCGAGAAGGACCTGGGACCCGGCCCGCGGATCGAGCTGGCCCGGCTGGACTACTGGAGCCAGCGGGGTGGCGACGCCGCCCGGAAGGCGGTGGCCAAGCTGGCCGCGGCCCGCGGGCAGGTCCCCGCCGCCGACCGGCCCGACCTCCTGCAGCGCCTCGGCGCGGTCGCGATCCGGATCGGCCGGCCGGACCTGGCGCGGCAATACTGGCGCGAGCTGGCGGGGCTGAGGCCCGCCGACATCGATGTCCGGCTGGGGCTCTTCGACCTGGCCGTGATGGCCGGCGACCGGCAGGAGCCGGCCCGACTCGTCGAGGAGGTCCACGCGATCGAAGGGGACATCGGGGACAACTGGCGGTTCATGCGGGCGGCGATGCGGCTCGCCGAGGCCCGCCGGGGCGACTCGCAGGGCCTGGATGACGCCAAGCGACTCGCCGACGAGATCATCCAGCGCAAGCCGACTTGGTGGGTCGGACCGACCTTGCAGGGCCAGGTCGCCGAGCTTGCCGGCACGGTCGACCAGGCCATCGTCTACTACCTGCAGGCGCTGGAGAAGGGGAACACCCAGCCCTCGTTCGCCCGGCGGCTGGTGAGGCTGCTCGACCAGCAGGGGCGGCGTGCCGAGGTGGACCACGTGACCCAGGTCCTCCGCGACCAGGGCGCGGCGCTGGCCGAGGTCACCGTCGTGCAGGCCCTGGATGCGATCCGCGGCGGCGATCATGATCGCGGCCTGGCGATGGCGCGACAGATCTTCCCCGAGTCCTCGCCCAGCGCCGCCGACCACCTGAGCCTCGGCCGGATCTTCCTGTCCGCCGGGCGGACGAGCGAGGCCGGCAAGGAGTTCCGCCGCGCCGTCGAGCTGGGACCCGGCGTCCCCGAGAACTGGCTGGCCTACGTCCGGCATCTGGCCCAGTCCCGGCAGCTCGACCAGGCCCGGGCCGCCGTCGAGGCCGCCCGCAAGGCCCTCCCGCCCGACCGCGCGACGCTGGTCCTGGCGCAGTGCGCGCTGGCGATCGGCGACGCCAAGGGCGCCGAGGCGCTGATCGAGCAGGCGATGGACGGCCCGGACAAGAGCGACGACCCGGCCGCGCTGCGGGTCGCCGTGGACGTGAGCCTGCGGCTGAACCGCGCCGACGCGGCCCGGACCTACCTGGACAAGCTCGCCCGCTCGCCCTCGGCTTCCGCGGATGACCTGGCCTGGGCCAACCGGTCGCGAGCCACGCTCTTGCTGACCACGAATCGACCGGCCGATCGCGACCGGGCGCTGGCGCTGCTCGACCGCAACTTGGCGGAGGACGCCGAGAATGTCGAGGACCGGTCGCTCAAGGCCGCGATCCTGGCAATGCAACCCGATCGACGTGGCGAAGCCGTGGCGATCCTGGAGCGCCTCGCCGCGGGGAACGGGATGGGCGATGAGCAGCGATTCCTGCTGGCCCAGCTCCATCTGGGCCTTGGCGAGGGATCGAAGTATGAGGGCGAGATGCTCGGGCTCCTGAATCGCCAGGACAAGGACCCGCGGCTCCTGGCCCATTTTATCAATCACTGGATCGCCCGCGACCGGCTCGAACAGGCCGACCGCTGGGTGGCCGAGCTGAAGCGGGTCGATCCGCGGGGCATGCCGGTCCTGGACGCCGAGGCCCGTCTGCTGAGCCTGCGGCGGCGCCGCCCGGAGTTACTCGCGCTGCTGGAGGCGCGCGAGCACGAGGTCCCCGATCAGATCGGCGTCGTCGCCGACCTGCTCAACCGCTACGGGTTCGCCAAGGAGGCCGAGGCCGCCTACAAGGCGTTCGTCGTCCGCGACCCCAAGCAACCCGGGCGCGTCCTGGCGCTGGCCGGCTTCCTGGGCCGTCAGGACCGGCCCGCCGAGGCCGCGGAACTCCTCAAGGCGGCCTGGACCACCGTCCCGGTCGAACAGGTCGCCGCCGCGTCCTTGGGCCTCTACGACGCCCCGTCGGCGGACGAGGCCCTGCGGCGACAGGTGGAGAGCTGGGTCGCCGAGGCCGTCCGCCGCCGCCCCGGAGACGCCCTCCTCGCGTGCAAGCTCGGCGTGCTCTGGATCCGGCAGGGCCGGTTCGATGAGGCGGAGGCCCTCTTGCGCCGGATCCTGGCCGACAAGCCCGAGACCATCGACGCATTGAACAACCTGGCCTGGCTGCTCTCGCTGCGCGAGACCGGCGGGGCGAAAGAGGCTGTCACACTGATCAGCCGCGCCATCGAATTGGAGGGAGAGGCCCCGTCCCTGGCCGACACGCGGGCGGTCGCCCGGATTCGCCTGGGGCAGATCGATCAAGCCCTCGATGATCTCGTGGCGATCCGGAAGCGGGCACCCAAGAACCCAAGCTTCGCACTCCACCTGGCCTGGGCTTATCAATCCAAGGGGCGGAAGAGCGAGGCGCGCGCGGAACTGCGGGAGGCCGAGAAGCTCGGGCTGAAACCCCAAACGCTCGACCCTCTCGAGCTCGCCGTCTTCCGTCGACTCCAGAAGGAATGATCTCGCGGTTGAGTTCGCCAATCGGAACACCGTCGAATCTTGACGAGGGTGATGGAGTGGTTCGGCTCCTCAATCGATCGACCAATCATCGGCAGCAGCCCGGCTTGGAAAAAGTCGCGGAACTCAGTGACGGTCCGGAATCTTGATCATGGGCTGTGCCGTTGCCTTTCGAGCCTCGTGATGCTCGGGAGTTCTCGATGACTGGGCCCGGAAAGGAGGTAGCGAATCAGGCCAGGAAAACGTGATCTAAGATGAGGTTCGAAAGTCGTTTTTCATTCCTGTTCCGTCGATCCGGACGTCGGAATCAATGGACGGAATGAGCCTTCAGCAAAGGGGACTGACTCATGTCAAGACAATTTCTTCCTCGCGTCGCATGCATCGCCATTGCGCTGGGGATCGGCGTCCTGTTGATGCCCGCCCCGGCCCAAGCGAACATGCGGCTGGAACTTGCGTCCGGCACCGGTACGTACACCGGTACGGTGCTCACGGACACCGGCAACACCGGGCTGCTCATGTTCAATGGGCCGATCGGTGGCTTCGGGGTGAATGTCACCACGGGCACGTCCGCCCCGCCGTTGACGCCGTCTCCCGGTGTGTACGCGGACATCGATCTGAACTCGCTCAACATTTCGACGCCGAATGCGGGTACGCTGACGATCATCCTGGAGAATTCCGGGTATACGGCCCCGGCCAGCAAACTCGAGGCCACAGGCGACATCGGCGGTACGGTATCCAACGGTACGGTGACGGCGACCGGCTGGGTCGGCGTGACGAACGTGGTGCCGACCTTGCCGGCCGATCAGCCTGTCGGAGCGATCGGGGCGCCTCCCGCCGTGCCCGCGGCGGGTGGTGTCAACGATCTCACTTTGACCACCAGTACGAGCTCCTTCAGCCAGACGAGCTCGGTCAGCTTCGTGAACACTGGCACGTTCTCCTTGTACAAGGAGATCGTCGTCACGTTCAAGTCCGGCGGCGGCAGCTTCAGCGCCAACTTCATGGACTCGGTCACCCCCGAGCCTTCGAGCTTCGCGCTCGCCGGGCTAGGTGCCCTCGGCCTCGTCGGCTATGGCCTGCGTCGCAAGGCCCGGACCGCCTGAGTCCGGCCTCACTGTCATCAACCGTTCGTGGCGGTGAGCTAGCCTCATCCATCACGCTCAGCCCTCGCCGACTCTGGTCGGCGGGGGTTTTCTTTTCCTCGGGATCGGGCACGCCAATGCGACCCCGCTTCACGTGCGCGATCTATCGGCCCGCCCGAATCGCCGGTCGCAGCCCATCCCGCACGATTGCGCGTCTATCGAAGTCGGAACGTCGATGATCGAAGCTACAATAGTCTTATAGCACACATCAGGATTTTGGCCCTCCCTTTCGGTCATGTCGGGGTTTCGGGGCGCGTCTAGTTCGGGAAGTGACATCCGACGCATCCGGCAGACCGTCCGGCCTTGCGGCCCGGTTCGTCGTGGCGATGGTGCGCATCTCGGCCACGGATTCGTCCCTCGCCCGTGCCGACCCCAGCATCCGGTGACGGTGCCACGGGACGACACCGGTCGTCCCTCTCTCGATCCTCCGTCCCTGCCAGTCCTCCAGGTCCAAGATCTGGGATGCGAGGAACCTCCGGCCCGCACAGACTCGTGATGTTCCGGAACGATGCCCGGCGGGGCTGGAGCGTCGCCGCGCGAGTGTGTCCTATACTTCTGGCGGTACCAGGAGACCGGACTCCCGACTTCGGCTCGCACGCCTCGGCGGAGCCCTTCGACCATCAGCGCAATACCCATCGATCCTGAACCGCGGACATCATGAGCGGCCTGCCAACCCGCTCCGCGCGGCGGATGGCTGGATTCGTGCCAAGTCCGAGACGCACAAGCCTCCTTCGAGAACCGGCTTCTGATTTCGGAAACGACCTGGTCCATCAGCAATCGGCATCGAAGAGGATGCCCGGATATTTTCCGATGATCGGCTCGAAACAGAGGGACGAGGTGGCGCCGATGGCCGTCGATGATGAACCCCAAGTCGCAACCCTCATCGCTGAGGGCGCGGCCCAGCCGGGAGACCGGGCGCCGGCCGCCCCGGGGAGTTGGGAGATCATTCGGTCGCCGGAGCGATGGGACAGTCCAACCCTCCGGCACGACTGGCGGGCGCTGGTCGAGACGTCCGAGAGCCCGAACGTCATGTACCAGTCGCCCGAGTGGTTCGATCACCTCCGGGCGATGAACGACGAGTGCGACCTGGCCCTCGCGGCGCTCCACGACCGGGATGGGCGGCTCGCCGGCCTCGTCCCACTCCGCGAGGGCCGCGACGTGCTGGATTTCCACATCGCCGGCAACACCCTGGGCACCATCCCCCTCCGGAAAGTCTTCATGTTGCGTGCCGGGCCGATGGCCCCCGGACATCCGGAGGTGCTCGACCGGCTGCTCGACGCGGTGCACCGGGCCTTCCCCCAGGCCCATGGCCTGGGCTTCCCCGCAATGGAGGCGGGCGACCCCTTCTGGCGCCACCTCTGCGAGTCCCGCTTCGTCAACGAGAATTTCTTCCGCTATGTGGTGGACGGGTTCCAGGAATACCACATCCTGCCCCTGCCCGCGACCTTCGACCGTTACCTGGCTCGATACGACTCGAAGAAGCGTTATAACTTGCGGAGGCAGTTGAGGCTCTTCCAGGAGCACGTGGGCGGGCGACTCGAGCTCAGGCGGATCGACCAGCCCGGCGATATCGCCAACTATCTCGAGGCGCAATCCGCCCTGAATCGTCAGGGGCGCGGGTCGGCGCCCATCCGGGGTCGGCCCGATCCCGCGTCGTACCCGTTCCGAAACCTCCGGAGCGTCGCCGAGCGGGGCCTGTTGAGGAGCTACGTGCTGTCCTGCGGCGATGAGGTGGCCGGCCTGATCCGGGGCAGTCACTACCTGGGGAATTACGTGGTCTCCCGGATCGAATTCCGCCAGGACCTCGCCGCGTTCTCCCCGGGGGTCATGGTGCTGCATATGGCGATCGAGGACCTGATCGTGCACGGCCCCACCCGGCTGATCAACTTCGGCTTCGGCGAGCCGAACCGAAAGCACCACCCGTTCAACGTCGTCCATCAGTACGGCACGGTGATACTGCTGCGTCGCACCCTGGCCAACCGCCTTCGCTGGCTGAGCCACCGGTCCTTCCGGTCGTTGTTGTCGACCGCGAAGCGCTCGTTCATCCGGGATCGCTGTGTGCCATACAAGGGAGATGGGGATCGGGATTTGGGAGAGCGCGGCTCCCTCCGAGCCGCTCGCTGATTCCGGCTCGCACGCAGGCTCACCCTCCCGAGGATTTTCCAGGTCCATCCTTTGCGCCGCAGTACGGAGGGTGTTTTTCAACCGGTTGCGGCCATGCACCCCAGGGCCCGGCGCCGACTGACTCGGCCTCGAACCCGGATGAGTGGACGGCGCGTGTCCTAGATTTGTATTGACGGACTCTTGTCGTGCCCGCGAGTCACAATGGGGAATTCGCTGTTTTTCGGCAGCAATCTCTTGCATGGCTGCCTGACACCCTGCACAATCTGACCTAGCTCGTCGATACGAAGAAGACCCTGCTTTAACGAAGGCGTACCGGACTGCGTTGGGTCACAGGGTCACAGGTATCGATTGGACCGATAAGGTCCGTAAGAAATCGTTAATTCGCCGCGACTCGGCGTGTCCGATATCGAGTGTATGGAATCACTCAAACCCTTTTCGGTTCCTTTTAAGCGGCAACCGACGGGGACGGAGTCCACCCCAGCCGGGGCGAGGAATGGGGTGTCTTGGGCGGTCTGGATCCGGAGATCGCAGGCCGGCGCGGGGGGAATCACGCCTGATGATGGAGCGAATGCTGGAGGTTATGACGACCTGGGCGTCCGATCCCACGATCGGCGCGACGGCGGTGCACACAGCGGGCACGGGCCAAACCTCCGGCCTGGCGCCCGAGGCGAAGACCGCCGATCGGTCGGGTGTGGCTCCGTTCATCACGGTCATCCTCCCTGTGCGGAACGAGGCCGGGTTCATCGCGCGAACGATCGGCCAGCTCGTCGAGCAGGATTATCCTGCCGACCGGTTCGAGGTCCTGGTCGTGGACGGCCGGTTGACCGACGCGACCCGCGCGATCGCCGGGCCGCTGGCCGCGATCCATCCCCAGGTCCGGGTGCTTGACAACCCCCGGCGACTCTCCAGCGCGGCGCGGAACATCGGCGTCGGCGCGGCGCGGGGCGAGCTGATCGTGGTCGTCGACGGCCATTGCGAACTGGACGGGCGGGATCACCTCCGCAACGTGGCCGACGCGTTCCGGCGGAGCGAGGCGGACTGCCTGGGCCGTCCCCAGCCGCTGGACGTGACCGGCGCGTCGAAGTTGCAGCGGGCCGTCGCCGCGGCCCGGTCATCGTGGCTGGGGCACCACCCCGATTCGTTCATCTATTCGGAACGGGAGCGGTTCGTGCCGGCCCACAGCGTCGCCATCGCGTATCGCCGCGAGGTGTTCGACCGGGTGGGCGGGTTCGATGAGCGGTTCGACGCCTGCGAGGATGTCGAGCTGAACCATCGGATCGACCGGGCGGGCCTGCGATGCTTCCTCACGCCGACGGTTCGAGTCCGGTATTTCCCTCGCTCGAGCCTGGCGGGCCTGTTCCGGCAGATGGCCCGCTACGGCCGCGGTCGGGTCCGGCTGCTGCGCAAGCACCCCGAGACCTTCTCGCTGAGCAGCTTCATCCCGGCGGCCTGGCTGGCCGGGCTGCTGGCAGGCCCGCTCCTGTCGATGGCCTGGCCGGTCCTGTGGTGGATCTACGGCGGCGGGATCGCCATCTACCTGGCCGTGGTCCTCGCGACCTCGGTCGCCATTTCCGCGCGGCGCCGCGAGCCGGGGCTCCTGGGCTGGCTCCCGCTGGTGTTCTCGACCGTCCATGCCGGGGCGGGCTGGGGAGTGCTCGCCGAGCTCGCGCGAGGAGCGGTTCGAAGCGACCCGGCTCCGCCGACCTGATCCCGCAGTGACCTCCGAGCACGCCCCGCAGCCGAGGCGATCCGACGATGAGTTCGACGCAATTGCAAGGCCGCGAAGCGACCGGTTCGGCCGATTGGGAGGCCTACCGGCGGAGATATCAGCGGGGCGAATGGCGGGCCCCGATCTTCTGCGACATGATCCTCTCCGACATCGCGTTAACCCCGGCGCCTCCCGCGATCCTCGACATCGGCTGCGGCTCGGGATTCGACGATGACACGAGGCTGCAGAGGAGGATCATCGAGGCCGCGGGGCAGTACATCGGCGTCGACCCCGACGCCGCCGAGGGGCCGCAGTTCCATCGGGCCCTCTTCGAGGACGCCCCCCTCGCACCCGACTCGGTCGACCTGGCATTCGCCGTGATGGTGCTCGAGCACATCGCCGACCCGGCGCGATTCTGGGGGAAGGTCCACGAGGTCCTGAGGGACGGCGGCATCTTCTGGGGCTTCACGATGGACGCACGGCACTGGTTCCGCCTGGCGTCGAGCTGGAGCGAGCGACTCCGGATCAAGGACCTCTACCTGACCCTGCTGCGAGGCCGGCGCGGGGTCGATCGCTATGCGAATTACCCGACCTGCTATCGCGCCAACAGCCCCGACCAGATCCGGGCCCATACCGGGGCCTTCCGGTCGGTGCAGTTCATCAACTTCCAGAGCGCCGGCCAGCTCAATTACTACCTGCCCGGGCCCTTGCGGCCCGTCGGCCATCTGATCGGTCGCGCGGAGGCCGCGCTGGGCCGGCCGGGCACGATCCTGGCCGTCCGGGCGGTCAAGTGACGATGGGGGCCGGCCTCCCGCACCCCGGGGATGGGACCTGCATGCGGATCGCGATCGTCAACGAGGAGTTGCCCTACCCGCCGAACTCGGGCAAGCGGATCCGGACGTTCCAGCTCGTCTCGCGGCTGGCGCATCGGCATCGGATCACCTACCTCTGCCATCGCAATGCCGACCCGGCGGAGGCCGCCCGGGCCGAGTCCGTGTTCGCCGAGCTGGGGATCGAGACGGTGGTCGTTGACCGCTCGATCCCGCCGAAGTCGGGCGCGGCCTTCCATGCCCGCCTGGCCGCGAATCTGCTGTCCCCCTTTCCGTATTCGGTCGCGTCGCACACCAGCCCGGTGCTCCGCCGGGCGATCCGCGACCTCGCCGCGCGCGAGAAGGTCGACCTCTGGCAGGCCGAGTGGACGCCCTATGCGGAGTCGCTCCGCTCGCTCGACGGCGCCCGACGGCTGATCATGGCCCACAACGTCGAGTCGCAGATCTGGCGGCGGTACTACGAGAATGAGGCCCATCCGCTACGTCGCTGGTACATCGGCCACCAGTGGCGGAAATACCGGCGCTTCGAGCGCGACGCCTTCCGCCGGGCGGACCGTGTCGTCGCCGTCAGCGCGGAGGACGCGGATCTGATCCACCAGGAGTTCGGCGCTCCGCACGTCGGCGTCGTCGAGAACGGGGTCGACACGGGCTACTTCCGGCCCGGGGCCGCGCGGAGGATCCCCGGTCGGCTCCTGTTCCTGGGGAGCCTCGACTGGCGGCCGAACCTCGACGCGGCCGACCAGCTCCTGGACGTGATCTTCCCCGCGGTGCGGGCCGAGGACGCAGCGGCGCGGCTCTGCCTGGTGGGCCGCAATCCGCCCGAATCCCTGCGGCGGCGGGTGGCCGCGATGCCCGGCATCGAGCTGCACGCCGACGTGCCGGACGTCCGTCCGTTCCTGGCGGAGGCCGCGGCGATGGTCGTCCCGCTTCGGATCGGCGGCGGCTCGCGGTTGAAGATCCTCGAGGCCCTGGCCGCCGGCACGCCGGTCGTCTCGACGCAGGTCGGCGCCGAGGGCCTGGAGGCGCGGGCCGGCGAGCACCTGGTCGTGGCGGAAACCTGCGACCGGATGGCCGGGGCCATCCTCGGTCACCTCCGCGACGCCGACGCGGCCGCGCGGATGGCCCGCGCCGGCCGCCGGCTCGTCGAGGAGCGATACGATTGGGACATCCTCGCCGAGCGACTCGACGCCATCTGGCTCGATGCGGCATCCGCCGACTCCAGACGGACGCCCGGCACCACCCCCGCGCCGGCTGCCGCGGGGATGGCACATGCATGACGCCGCAAAGAGGAGACGTGATGCAAAGTTCGGGAAAGTCGGATGCATCCGACCCAACCGCGATGGGCGAGCCGAGGGACTCCACTCGGGAGGACCGCCCGGGCCGGCAGGGGCCCATCCGTGTCCTCGAGCTCCGGACCGCCGACGGGCCCGGGGGGGGCCTGACAAGACGATCTTGCTGGGGGCCGCCCAGGCTCATCCCGGGCGGGTGGCCATCACCGTCTGCTATCTTCGCGACGAGGACGACACGTCGACGGAGCTGGCGGAGCGGGCCCGCAGTCTCGGCGTCGATTACCGGGAGATCCGCGCACGTGGCCCCCTCGACATTCGGACATTCGGCCGGCTGCGGCGGCTGGTCCGGGATCGTTCCATCGACGTCGTGCACTCCCATGAATACAAGTCCGACGTCCTCGCCATCCTCCTCGCGAAGGCCGAGCGCACGGTCCCCCTGGCGACGGCCCATGGGTGGACCGGCCACACCCGGCGCGAGCGATGGGTATACTACCCGCTGGATCGCGGGGTCCTCGCTCGCTTCCCCAGGGTGCTCGCCGTCTCCAGCCAGATCAGGCACGAGCTGATCACGTCGGGGGTCCGGCCCAACCGGATCACCGTGCTCCTCAATGGGATCGATCCGCAAATGTATCGCCGGGATCCGAGCCGGGTCGCACCGGCCCGGGCCCGGTTCGGGATCGACCGTGGCAGCGTCGCGATCGGCTCGGTAGGCCGCGTCGAGCCCCAGAAGCGATACGACCTGCTGCTCGAGGCGTTCTCCCGCCTGCGGCAGGCCCGCCCTCGCCTGGAGCTGGTGATCGCGGGGGAGGGCAGCCTTCGCGGCGAATTGATCCGGCGCGCCGAGTCGATGGGCCTCGGCGACTCCTGCCGGTTCCTGGGCCACTGCGCCGACGTCCGGGATTTCTATCACGCCCTGGACCTCTTCGTCCAGTCGTCGGAATACGAAGGCACCCCGAACGTCGTCCTCGAGGCCATGGCCCTGGAGGTGCCCGTCGTCGCCACCGACGTCGGCGGCACGGCCGAGTTGGTGGAGCACGAGGTGCATGGCCTCATCGCCCCCCCCGCGACCCGGGGCGGCTGACCGAGGACATCGCCCGGGCGCTTGACGACCCTGGGGCGGCATCCGAACGGGCGGCGGCGGCTCGGGATCGGGTCGAGACCCGGCTGTCCTTCCAGTCACGTTGCCGCGCCCTGGAGGACATCTATGCAGAGGTCCTCTCTCGGTGAGAGTGTGAGCGGGACGGGAACGGGACCGGGCGGGCATCCGGAGCACGCACAATGAAGACATCCCCGTCGGTTGAGGTCGTCGAGCCGCGGGCCGGGGATCCCCCGGGACTCACCGGGCCTTGCTCGCCCCCCATCCGCGTCTGCTTCCTCATCGACCGCCTCCTCCCGGGTGGGACCGAGACCCAGCTCCTGAACCTGCTCGAGCACCTCGATCGCACGCGAGTCCGGCCGTACCTGGCCCTCCTCGACGGCGAGGACGCGATCAGCCGGTCCCTCGAGCCGGTCGACATCCCGGCCCTGCGGCTGGGCGTCCGGCGATTGCGGAGCCGCCATGCCGTCAAGGCCGCCGACCGGTTCGCCCGGTTCCTCCGGCGCGAGGGCGTCGATATCCTGCTGACGTACTTCGCCGACAGCTCCTATTTCGGAGTGCCGATCGCGCGGCTCGTCGGGGTCCCGCGGGTCGTGCGGACGCGGTTCAACCTCGGCCACTGGCAGGACACGGGCGGGCGATGGATGGCCCGGCTGCTCAACCGGTTCGCCGACGCCTTCGTGGTCAACTGCGGGGCCTGCCGGCGGTCCATGATCGAAGATGAATGGGCCCGGCCCGGGTCGATCGCGACGATCCCCAACGGCATCGAGCCCGATCGCTTCCAGTCGATCCCCGACCTGGAACCTACCCGCCGCGCGGACCGTCCGCTCCGGGTCGGAATGGTCGCGAACCTGCGGCCCGTCAAGGCGCCAGAGCTGCTCGTCGAGGCCGCCGCGGAGCTCCGGATTCAATACCCTGATGCGGGGTTCCTCCTGGCCGGCCAGGGCGATCTGCAGTCTCCGCTCGAGCGGCGCATCGCCGAGCTGAACCTGTCGGAGACCGTCCATCTCGTCGGCCCCGTCTCGGACGTCCCCGGCTTCCTCGAGGGCATCGACGTGGCCGTGCTGACGTCTCGCTCGGAGGGCCAGCCCAACGCCGTCCTGGAATATATGGCGGCCGGTCGCGCCATCGTCGCGACGGCCGTCGGTGGGACCCCCGACCTGATCGAGGATGGCACGAGCGGCCTGCTCGTGCCGCCCGATGACCGACCGGCGCTGGTCCGCGCCCTCGGACGGCTCCTGGGGGATGCCGAGCTGGCCTCTCGCCTCGGGCACGCCGCGCGGCAGAGCGTCCGCGACCGTTTCGGCTGCCGCGTCCGGGCCCGGAACTATCAGGCCTTCTTCGAGGGCCTGCTGACGACCCGCCGACGTGGGCGGTCGCCATCGCCCCGGCCCTGATCCTGATCGACCCGTGAGCGATCCCTGATCCGGAGTGCACGATGGGACAATTGAACAAGCTGCTCTCGAGAGTCTACAACAAGACGTTCCAGAAGAACTCGAACCTGGTCTTCCGCGCGATCCTCGACACCCCCCCCATCGAGACCGATCCCGACTCGGATACCCTGGTCTACACGCTGCTCAACAAGGAGAATTACCGCGCCTACTTGCTGGCGGCCAAGTCGTTCCTCCAGTATTGCCCCCCGATCCGGGTCGTCGTGCAGAATGACGGGACATTCGATGAGCCGTCGATCCGCGACCTGCGCCGGCACCTCCCGGGGATCGAGATCCTCGACCCCCAGGAGACCATGGCCGGGGTCCGCCAGCGGGCGAATCCGGAGTTGCTCCGGTTGCTGGACTACGACCGGACCTGCGACTTCTTTGTCCGGCTGCGATTGATGAACGTCGTCGGCAAGTATCCCGGGAAGAAGGTCATCATCATGGACTCGGACCTGGTCTTCCTGCGCAGCCCCGACTACGTCGTCCGGTGGATCCAGGATCCGCAAGACCACTCGGCCTTCCACAGCGACGGCGGCAGCTTCCAGACCGCGAGCTTCCATGCGCTGGGCCTGGACTTCAGCAAGGTCGACGTCGGCCGGTTCAACGCCGGCTTCACGGGATTCTACAACTCGCTGACCTACGACGACGTCACCCGGATCGTCCGGGTCATCTGCGAGCGCGACCCCAAGCTGATGCATGAGTACGAGATCGAGCAGTCGCTCTGGTCTTGCGTCTTCAACTCGTTCGACCCGGTGGTTTGCCTGGACGACGTGATCAAGGACTACATCGCCAGCGGGTACTGGCCCTACGAGCGGATGAAGCACTCGGTGCTGGTCCATTTCACGGCCTCGGTCCGCTTCAACTACTTCCGTTACCTGCGGCTCGCTCGCGAGGTGATCCGCCGGCTGGAGGCGGCGGCGCCCCGTGCCCTGGCCACGACCTGATCCGGCCAGGGCCCGGCCCCCCGGATCGCGCGGAGGCGATGGCGTTGATCTACGTCCTGATCGGCTACATGTGGCTGTTCATCCACCGGCCTTTCGAGGTCTGGCCGGCCCTGGGGGACTGGCATATCGAACGCGTCTACATGCTCCTGGCCCTGGTGGCCTGGGCTTGCTCGGGGAGGATCCGCTATATCCCCAATGCGCTGCACCTGGCCTATGCCGCGTTCGCCGTGGCGGTCGTTGTCTGCTGGATGGCGAGCCCCTGGTCCGATACGCCAAAGGCCCAGGAGATCGTGGAGAATTACTTCAAGCTGCTCGTCTTCTACGTCATGCTGGTGACGACGGTCCATTCCGAGGACGACCTGAAAAAGCTCGTCCTGGGCTTCATCGCGATCAACGGGGTTTACATGTTGCATTCGTTCCGCGAATTCCTCGCGGGACGCCACGCGTACCGGATGGGCATCCCCCGGATGATCGGCGTCGATGCGTCGCTGGCCGACCCCAACTCGTTCTCGGCCTCGATCGTCTATGCCATCCCGCTGGCGGTCCCGTGCTGGTCGATCCTCCGCGATTCCCGGAAGCTCTGGCGGATGCTGCTGCTGGGCTACGCGGCCCTTTCCGTCCTCTGCGTGGTCCTGACCGGCTCCCGGGGCGGGCTGGTGACCCTGCTCCTGTTCGCGCTCATCCACGCCATACGATCGAAACGACGCTCGCAACTCATCGCCGCCCTGATCCTCCTCTCTCCCCTGAGCTGGTTCTTGATGCCCGACCATCTGAAGAACCGGTTCTACACGCTCATCGATCCGTCCGTGGGCCCGGCGAACGCCCAGGAGTCGGCCGATGGCCGGTCGGAAGGCTTCTGGGTCGGCCTGGATCTCTGGCGGTCCTACCCGATGACCGGGTGCGGCCCCGGGGCCTGGATCCCCGCCACCGGCCGGAAGATCGAGTCGCACAACCTCTACGGCCAGGTGCCCGGCGAGATGGGCGCGCTCGGGGTGCTCACCTTCGGGGCCATCCTCCTGCTGCTCCGGTCGAACATCCGATCGATCAAGGCCCCTTACCGTGACCGGGACTGGGAGAAGGATGAACTGTATTACCTGGCGGACGCCATCGGGGTCGCCCTGATCCTGATGTTGGTCCTGGGATGGGGCGCGCACACCTTGTTCCGGTTCAACTGGCTCTGGTACGGGGCGTTCCTCGTCGCGGCGCGAACTCGTCAACCGCAGGCTCCGGGGCGAATGTCGGGAGCCCGCTTATGAACCGGCCCAGGTCGAAGGTAAGGACCTCATCGAATGGACGCCCACGCCTTCCTGATCCGCGCCCTGATCGGGCCGATCTGGGCCCGATGGGAGCGGAGCCCCTACCTCGCCCACTACCGGCGGCTGGCCCGCACCCAGTTCGATCCCCCGGCGACCGTGGCGGCGCGGCAGTGGCGGGCCATCCGGGACCTGCTGGCGCACGCGGCAGCGACCGTCCCTTTCTATCGCGATCGGTTCCGGCAGGCCGGTCTCTCCCCCGCCGAGATCGAGGGCCCCGACGATCTCGCGCGCCTGCCGGTCTTGACCAAGGCCGACATCCGGGGCGCGGCCCCGAGCTGTTCTCCGACCGCTACGACAAGGCCGATCTGCGGCGCAAGAAGACTTCGGGCTCGACCGGGGTCTCGCTGGAGGTCTGGGTGGACGAGCCGGCGATGCAGTTCAAGCGGGCCTGCACCCTGCGGGCCAACGAGTGGAGCGGCTGGCGGTTCGGCGAGCCGGCGGCGATGCTCTGGGGCAACCCCGAGTATCTCAAGCACGGCTGGCGGGGCCGCCTCCGCAACGCCCTGCTCGAGCGGGCTCGGTACCTCGACACGCTCAAGATGGACGAGGCCACGATGACGCGGTTCGCCGCCGACCTGGCCCGGCGGCCGCCGTCGCTGATCTTCGGCCACGCCCACTCCGTCTATCTCTTCGCCGAGCTCGTCCGCCGGCGGGGGATCGGCCCCATCGGCCCTCGCGGCATCGTCACCAGCGCCATGATCCTGCACGACTGGCAGCGGCGGGCGATCGAGGAGGTCTTCGGCTGCAAGGTCACCAACCGGTACGGGTGCGAGGAGGTCAGCCTGATCGCCTGCGAGTGCGAGCGGCACGAGGGCCTGCACGTCAACTCCGACGGCGTCTACGTCGAGCTGCTCCGCGACGGCGAGCCCGTCCGGCCAGGCGAGCCCGGCTCGGTCGTGGTGACCGACCTGGCCAACCGGTCCATGCCGATCATCCGCTACCAGGTGGGAGACGTGGCGTCCTGGGCCGGTCGACCCTGCTCGTGCGGCCGGGGGATGCCGATGCTGGAACGGATCGAGGGACGCGAGGCCGACTACGTCACCACCGGCCGCGGCGAGCTGATCTCCGGCATCTCGCTCACCGAGAATTTCGCCATGCTCGTCCCCGGCATCGCCCAGCTCCAGATCATCCAGGAAGAGGTCGACCGCTTCACCTTCCGGATCGTTCGCGGGGACGACTTCCGCCAGGACAGCCTCGAGCGGATCGGCCGGCTCGTGGCCGAGCGGTTCGGGCCGGAGTCGCGGTACGAGTGCGAATACGTCGCCGGCATTCCCCAGGAAGCGACCGGCAAGTACCGCTTCTGCATCTCCAGGGTGCCAAACGCCTTCACGGAGGCGGGCGCGGCCCACCAAGGAGCCCCGGGTCCTGGCACGCTGGTGGCGGAGGACTCGGCGACCTGATCTCGTCTCCTTGCAGACGGGCGGCCTCGCCGCAGGGAAGACGCCGATGTACACAGCAAGAAAAATCCATATGACTTCACCAGCGGTGTCCCCCCGTCGCAAGCTGGCCGGTCTGTTCTGCCGCCGCAGGATCAGCCTGTTCGACAGGGTGAATCTGAACGTCGATTCCCTCTCGATGGTCAGCCGGCGGTTCTTCGAGGCGTGTGTGCGGAGGGATGACCACGCCGTCCAGCCCCCGTCATCCCGCCCCATGATTGGATTGACCTGCGATGAACAACTATGACCAGGCCTTCTACGGCTCGCGAGATCGGATGACTCGTCATGCAGCGGGCGTGGTCATCGATCATGTTCTCGAACTGTTTCCAGGGATCCATTCGGCGGTTGACGTCGGGTGTGGCGTCGGGACCTGGCTCGCTGTCCTCCTCGAGAAGGGCGTCGGTACAGTCCGTGGCTACGACGGCCCCTGGGTACAGGCTAACCAGTTGGTGATACCGCGGGATTCGTTCCAGAACATCGATCTGGGGCATCCCGAAGGCGTCCGACCCGATCGGCGTTTCGACCTGGCGATCTGCCTGGAAGTGGCCGAACACCTCCCGCCTGAACGAGCCGGCGATCTGGTCCATTCGCTCTGCTCGCTGTCCGATATCGTCCTCTTCTCCGCGGCGATCCCGGGTCAGGGCGGGGTCCATCATGTCAACGAGCAATGGCCCGCATACTGGGCGGCCCGGTTCGCTGGCCTCGGCTATAAAGCGATCGACACGATCCGGTTTCGAATCTGGGAGGACGACGAGATACCCTACTGGTATCGGCAGAATCTGGTCGTGTACGCAGGGGATGGGGTCCCCCGGAATCCGACTCCCGGGGTCGGTGAGTGGGGTGCGACCCCCTTGCCCCTGGTCCACCCGGCGCTCTTCGAGCAGCATGCGCGCGTCTATGCGGGCCAGGCGCTACGCCTCCTCATCTCGAGCCTCGGCAACGCCCTGAGGCGCCGGCTCGGCCGGAAGGCCGGCGTGGAGCGGCCGGCATGAGTTCTCAACGGGCATGAACCCTGTCCCGTGCAACGACCCCGGGGCTTCGCCGGGACGAAGCGCCCCCGAGTGAGTCGCCGCAGGAACGGAGAAGCGGCCGTCAGCCATGCAACCGACAATCAGCGTCGTGATCGCCACGTACAACTACGGTCGCTACCTGGCGGGGGCCATCGCTTCGGTCCTTGGGCAGACCTTCACCGATTACGAGGTCATCGTGGTCGACGACGGCTCGACCGATGACACCGAATCGGTGATCCGGCCCTACTTGTCGGACTCGAGGATTCGCTACCTCCGGACCGAGCACGTGGGGC
Organism: uncultured Planctomycetota bacterium; assembly: GCA_963815795.1. GTDB lineage: Bacteria > Planctomycetota > Planctomycetia > Isosphaerales > Isosphaeraceae > JAKAUH01. Next base: position 96,550 of record CAWFIC010000020.1, read on the forward strand.
AGCCCGCGGCCAAGAATGCCGGCATCCGGGACGGGACGGGCCGCTACGTCGCCTTCCTCGACGCGGATGACGTCTGGCTGCCGACCAAGCTGGAGAAGCAGGTGGCGGTATTTGAACGATCGGATCCCGAGCTGGGCGTGGTGTACTGCCGCCGCGGGTTCATCGATCCGGATGGCCGGGAATTCACGCGGGACCAGCGCACGCCCCGACGAGGCGACGTGCTGGCCCCGATTTTCCACCGCCCCTTCATCTGCTTTTCGTCGAGCGTGATCCGGCGAGACGTCCTGGAGGAGGTCGGCCATTTCGACGAGTCGATCCCGATGTCGATCGATTACGACCTCTGGCTGCGGATTGCTCTCCGCTATCACTTCGATTTCGTTGACGAGCCCCTGGTCCTCTACCGCACCGGGCATGCCAACCTCTCGACCCGCCTCTCCGAGCGGATCTGGTGCGTCCGCAAGATCATCTACCGCTTCCTGGACGAGCTGGGGGGACGCGATCGCCTGGACCCGGCGTTCGTCCGGATGGTCCTCGCCGAGCACTGCTGCGACATCGCCGCCGCCGCCGGCCAGGGTCGTCCCTTGTTCCGGTTCTACTGGTACTTGCGGGCGCTGGGCTATCGGCCGCACCACGCCCCGGCCTGGCGGGAACTCACGCTGGGCTGGTGCCTCGGCCGGGTGAAGTCGCTGGGGAAGCGCCTGGTTGGTAGCCTCAGGCGAGGGCCCGTGCACGGCTCGTCGGTTTAGGACAGGGTGGCCCCAAGACCATCAAACTCGATCGCTGAGGCCTTTGTCTCGGACCGCAATGAAGAAACGACTTCTATTCAATGCCCTGGTGAACTGGGCCGGGACCGTCGCCCAGATGTTCGCGGTCTTCCTCGTCTCCCCCATCCTCGTCCATGGGCTGGGCGACGAGAGGTATGGCGTGTGGGCGGTCATCGAGTCGATCCTGGCCTACTTGACGCTATTCGACCTCGGTATCGGTGCCGCGGTCGTGCGCGATGTGGCCCGGTTTCGAAGGGACCGGCGACTTGCCCGGCATCAACCGGACCTTCAGCGTCAGCCTCTGCTTCTTCGCGGCGGCGGGCGTGGGCGTCATGGCGGTTGCCGGGCTGCTCCTAGGGCCGTTCTGGGCGATGATCCCGGTGCCCGCCGCCTACCGATACGAGGCGTGGTGGTTGATGGCCCTGCTCTCGTTCAACCTGGCGGTCGGCCTGCCGCTGGGTGTCTTCGGCGCGGTCCTTGATGGCCTGCAGTGTTACGGCACGCGGGCGGCGGTGCGCACGTCGATCCTGATCGCGCGATCCCTGGCGATCGTCGCCGTCATCCGCCAGGGCGGCGGCCTGACCCCGATCGCCGCGACCGTGACCGTCGTGGCCATGGTGGAGAACATCGTCCTGGCGACCCTGGCCTTCTCGTACCTCCCCGGCCTGCGGTTCTCGCCTCGGCTCGTCGATCGTGGCGCGATCAGCATTGTCGGGGGCTACAGCTTCGACGCCTTCGTGGCGATGATCGCCGGCCGGATCTCCTTCCAGACCGACGCAATCGTCATCGGCTGGTCCCTGCCGTTGTCGCAGGTGACCTTCTTCGCGCTGCCGGCCCGCCTGTGCGATTACGCCAAGAACGCGCCTGCGCTCGATGACCTACGTCCTGACACCCTACGTCAGCCGGCTCGAAGGGCTCAACGATCTGGCGCGATCCGCGGCGTCTACGTCACCGGGACGCGGTTGGTCCTCTGGCTGATGGTCCCGGTCCAGGTCGGGATCCTGCTCCTGGGGAAGCCCTTCTTCCGGCTCTGGATCGGCGGGGGCCATGCCGATCGCTGCTACCCCGTCCTGGTGATCCTGTCGGTTCCACTCGCCCTGGCCCTCTCGCAGTCCATCGCCCGCGCATCCTTTACGGCATAGGCAAGATCCGCATTTTCTCCCGGATCGTCATCGCGGAGGCGCTGGTCAATCTGGCCATGAGCCTGCTGCTCGTGAGGCCGTTCGGGATCGTGGGCGTCGCCGTGGGGACGACGATTCCCAATATTTGCATGAATTTCGTATTGATCGGGTACACCTGCGCTCTACTCAAGATATCCTGGGCGCACTACCTCCGCAGGGCGTTCCTGCTGCCCTGGGCCCTCGCGCTGGTGCCGTCCGCTGCCTGGGTCGCATGGCTCCGCTGGGTATCGATCGAGAGCTGGCCCGCGTTCGTCCTCGTGGGCGCACTGATCACGCTCCTGTATGCAATCCCCGCGGCCTTACTCGAAGCCGGTCCGCATCGCGTCGTGAGGATCGTCCGGGGCTGTCTCCCCACCCAACAGGTCGAGTCGTCGGCCCTCTGAGACGGAGACTCGGCTGCCGAGGCTTGGCCGCCGCGATCTCACGCTCGTGCCGCGTGACGTCCCGGACGCTCGCCGGGTGATCCAGCGACGGTCCTCGCCGGGTGCGGGTCGGCCAGCCGACGCGGGCCCTTGACCAGGCAACACGAACCTCCCCACTCCTCCAAACCCATCGAGATTGCTGCATGACCACGCCGAACGCGAATCAGGTGCACTGGAACGACCGCTATCACTGGGCCGACTCGGGCGAGGAGTGGTCGAGCTACTGGGGCACGTCGGAGGCCCAGTGGTTCGCCAGCATACTGCCCCGGATCCGGGGCTTCGTCACGGCGGGGACCATCCTCGAGATCGCACCCGGGTTCGGCCGCTGGACGACCTTCCTCAAGGACCTCTGCGACCACCTCATCGTGGTCGACATCGCCGAGAAGTGCATCGCGGCCTGCCGGCGGCGATTCGAACGCGAGTCGCACATCGAGTACCACGTGAACGACGGCCAGTCCCTCGACATGGTCCCCGATCGGACGGTGGATTTCGCCTTCAGTTTCGACTCGCTGGTCCATGTCGAGGCCGACACGATCTCGGCGTACCTGGCCCAGTTGGCCCGCAAGTTGACCCCGGACGGAGTGGCCTTCCTCCATCATTCGAACATCGGCGAGTACAAGGACTATTTTGCTCGCCTGGATAAGCTCGGCCCGGTCCGCCGTCCGCTCGCCAGGGCGGGGCTGGTGCCCGAGACCGGTCACGGGCGCGCCCGCAGCATGACGGCCGAGAAATTCCTGCACTTCGCCAGGGAAGCCGGGCTCTCCTGCGTGAGCCAGGAGCTGGTCAACTGGATCACGCTCCCCTCGTACCTGATCGACAGCTTCTCCGTCGTGACCACGCCGGGATCGAGGTTCGATCGGCCCTATCGACTGGCGAAGAACCCCGCGTTCATGCGCGAGGCGAGGCGCATCGCCGCGCTGGCCGCGTCACTCGGGCGCATCCGGACCCTCTACGGGTTCGATGACGAGCCCGCGCCCCAGGTCAGTGCATCTGGCACGATCGGCGTCTGAGTCCGGGCATATCGGCGGCCCTCAAGGGAGCTCGATGCGGAGCTCCCGATCCTCGGCCTTCACGTCCAGGGTCTGCCGCTTCTCACGCCCATCTCGGGAGACCACGACGGTCAACCGATCGCGCCGCAGGACCGAGATGGACTCCGGCTTGGGACCGGTCTGCCGATAGACCGTCGTGACGATGGGAATCCTCGTCAGCCGACCCTGGTCATCCGTTGAGCCCTCCCAGACCGGCCGGCCCCGTTCGTCGAGGATGCGCACGGCGGCCTTCGGGACCTCCGTTCCGTCGGGGTTCGTCACGGACAGGTCGAGCAGCCGGCCGACCTCGACATCCTTGGCCTTCTCGCCCAGGAACGCGATCTCCTGGGCCGCACCGTCGACGTAACGCGTGCCCAGCAGACGCACGCCGGTCGTGGTGTTCCGCCAGTCGCCGACGGCGACACCCCGATGGGGCAGGGCTTCGCCCTCGGCCAGCTTCCGGATCGTGCTGCCCGCGAACAACACATCCGTCACCGTCTCTCCATAACCGGTGTCGTCGCCGAAGTTCAGCGAGACGTCGTTGCTGGCGAACTCGTTCTCGACGAAGGTCAGCCCGGTGCCGGCGGGGACCGCCGCCAGGGTCAGCCCCCAGGCCGTGTTCGAGCGGGGCTCCCGGGCGCGGAGGGGTTGACGCCGTTCGACCACAGCGCGGAAGGTGTTGCCCCGGAACACCAGGCCCGCGCCGGACATCATCGGGTTATCCCTGGAGATCGAGATCCGTGCGCCGGCCGCCGCCCAGTCGCCACCCGGACCGGTCCGGGCGGAGAACGTATTGCCCTCGAAGGAGACGTGCTTCACGGCGCCGGTGGCGAAGACGCGCACCGTCATCGCCACCGCCTCCAGGCTCGTGGCCTCGTATTCGAGATTCGGCCGCTCGCGGGCCTCGATGACGTTGTCGTGGACCCGGCCGCCTTCCGACATCCCTCGCGAGAACGTGTCCAGCATCAGCCCCCGGCCATTGGTCGGCCGGATCGTGTTTCGCGAGACGTCGAACCGCTTCACGTTGCAGAGGATGATGCCGTATCCGTCCGTGGCCAGGGCCTCGTGCTCGATGGTGTTGCCGCTGATCCGGACCGGCTGGGGCACGACCCCCTTGCGGGTCACCACGATGCCCGCGTGCATCCGGCCGGCGATCGCGTTGTCCTCGACTCGGACCGGCCCGGCGATGTCCCCCAGGCGGACGGCGGCGAAGATCCGCATCCGGTCGGAGATGCGGTCGAGCCGACCGACGAGGCGGCAGCCCTTGACCACCGGATCGGTGGAGTAGGTCAGCTCGAGGATGTTGGTATCGGGGCCCGAGGCTGTCGCATGGACGCGATCGATGGTGATCCCGTCGATCGACATGGCGAAGACGGATGAAGCGGAGTAGCTGTCCGCCTGGCCCTGGACGATCGAGCCGCCCCGGATCGTGACATGGGCCGGCTTACCCGCCCTGGTACCGGCGATCGCCGCCTGGAGATGGGGAGGGAGGTTCCAGGGGGATGGCGTCGCGAGGATGCCATAACTCCCCGTCCGGTAAACCGCGGCGAAGTCCAGGTCGACCGTCCCGGCCCGACCCGCGGCGGGTGCGATCGTCACCTCGAGCCGCACCGGGTCGGTCGTCGGCGGCGTGAACCTGGTCACGGCCGAGAAGCCGCGATCCGGGTTGGGCGAGCTCGCCGAGGCCAGGACCGCCCCGGTGGCCGTGTCCACGACCGAGAGCGTCACGGTCGGCCCGGTGGACGCCTTGGGGGTGATCATCGCCGCGTACTGGATGCCGGCCTGCGGGATGGCGATCGGGCTCGAGACGAGCGTCGCGGCGGTGCTGAGGTCGGGTAGCGTGAGCATCCAGTCGCCCCACATCCCCGCGCGGGCCCGCGAGCGAACCGCGCCGGGCGCCCGCGAGGCGTCCCAGCCGGGGATGTCGGTCGGGCCGGCGCCCTCTTCGAAGCCGCCGTTGACGACGGCGATCGGCTGGGCGTTGTCGTAGGTCACCGTGTGGCCGTTGAGGTCGAGGGTGATGTTCGGGGCCAGCACGATGAAGGCCGTCCCGGGGGTGGTGACATCGGCCTCCAGGATGTAAGTCGTGCCAGGTCGGGAGAGGACGTAAGGACCCGGCCCCTGTTCGGCCAGCCTGCTCGGGGTGAGATGGACCTGCGACACCAGGCCGAGGATCAAGGTGGCGGCAACGGTGTTCACATGTCTTCACCCATCGTGGGCCCTCGCGCTGCCGGGCATGCTGCGTGCGAGCCGGCGCCATCGCCGGCCTCCTCCCCTCCCGATCTCCCATCATAGGGGTGCGCCCGAGGCCCCGATCAAGAATGAAAGGGCGATGAAAGGCCGCCGCTCTGCCGCGTGCCGCCTCCCATCGCCCCGGACTCTATCCGACGAGCCATCCGTCAGGTCAAGTGGATCGAATCCTTCTGATCGCCGGTCAGGGTGCCGATGTAGAACGACTCCTGCACCCCCCCCTGGTTGACCACGACGGTGCACGCGCCGGAGCTGATCGTCGTGACGTTCTTGAGATTGGTGGAAGACTGCTGGTAGGTCGTCGTGACGACGGCGATGCCCAGCAGGTCCCCATTCGCATCCGTCACGCCGCGATCGACCTGCTGGCCCGCCCCGTTGAGCAGGCTCACGCTCGCCCCCGCGGCCGCCGACCCGTTCGGGTTGAGCACCGACAGGTTCAGCAGGTAGCCCGTCTCGACGTCCGAGGCCGACAACGTCCCCATGAACGTGAACGTCGAGGGGGCGCCCCCGGTATAGGCATCGTCGATGAACCACACCCCGGTGACCTTCGCCTGCCAGTCGCCGACGGCGACGCTCACATAGGGGAGCGTCGCCCCCTGGCTGAGCCGGGCGATCGTGCTGCCCTCGAACAGCACATCCGCGATCGTGCTCTCGTAGGCCGTGTCGTCGCCCAGGTTCACCGAGATGTCGTCGCTGGCGAAGGTGTCGCCGAGGAACTCCAGCCCGGTGCCCGCCGGCGCCGAGTCGATCGTCAGCCCCCACGCCGTGCTGGTTCGGGCCCCCTTCAGGCCGGGGTCGATCGCGTCGACCACCGCCTGGAAGGTATTGCCCCGGAACACCAGCCCCGCGTCGGCCATCAGCGTGTTGCTGTCATCGATCGAGACCCGCACCCCCGCCGCCGCCCAGTCGCCTCCCACGCCCGTCTGCGCCGAGAACGTGTTGCCGGTGAACGTCACGTCGCGGATCGACCCGGTCGCGAAGACCCGCACCGTCATCGCCACCGCCTCCAGGCCCGTGGCGCCGTACTCGAGGTCGGGACGCTCCTGCGCCTCGATGACGTTGCCGGAGACCAGGCCGTCGAGCGTCACGCCGCTGCTGAAGGTGTCCAGGATGAGCCCGCGGCCGTTGACCGGGGCGATGAAGTTGTCGGCGACCGTGAAGTTCTCGACATTGTTCAGGACGATCCCGTACCCGTCCGTGACGATGGTGGACTGCTCGATCGTGTTGCCGCTGATGGTGATCGGGTCGGTCACCGTCCCGGCGCGGTAGACCAGGATGCCGGTGTCCATCGAGCCGGTGATCGTGTCGCCGCTGACCCGGACCGGCCCGCCGGCGTTGGCCAGGTCCACCGCCGCGAAGAGCAGCATCCGGTCGGAGATCCGCTGGATGCCGCCGACCAGGCCGGAATTCGCGACCACGGGATCGGCCGCGTAGTCGAGGTTCAGGAGGTTGGTGTCGTCGCCGTACGCTGAGGCGTGGACGTTGCTGACGGTGATGTCGCTGGTGGACATGGCGAAGACGTCCGAGGCGGCGTAGCTGCCGCCGCCGCCCTGCACGATCGAGCCGCCCTCCACGACGAAGCCGGCCACGTTATGGGCGGAGGCCCGGACGATGGGCGTCTGGAGCTGCGGCGGCAGGTCCCAGTAGGAGGGCGAGGCGACCACGCCGTAGCGGCCGGTCCGCTCGACCGCGGCGTCGTCGAGGTAGACCGTCGCGGTCTGTCCGGCGGGCGGCGCGACGGTGACGACGAGTTGGACCGGGTCGGTGGTCGTGGGGGTGAACTGGACCACCGGCGAGAAGCCGCGGTCGGGGTCGGGCGAGTTGGCCGAGGCCAGCACGGCCCCGGTGACGGCGTCGACCACCGCCAGCGCCACGGTCGCCCCGGACGTCGATGTCGTGGGCGTGATCAGCGCCGCGTACTGGATGCCGGCCTGGGGGATGGCGATGGCGCCGGACTTGATGGCCTCGGTGGTGCTGACGTCGGGCAGCTCCAGCGCCCAGTTGCCCCACATGCCGGTGGGTGCCGCGGCGCGGACGGCGCCGGGCCGCCGCGAGACGTCCCAGCCGGGGATGTCGGTCGGGCCGGTACCCTGCTCGAAGCCGCCGTCGGGGACGGCGATCGGCTGTTCGTTGTCGTAGGTCACCGTGTGGCCGTCGAGATCCAGGGTGATATTCGACGCCAGGGCGATGAAGGCGGTGCCGGGGACCGAGACGTCGGTCTGCAGGACATAGGTGGCGCCGGGGAGCGTCAGATAGTAGGGCCCGCTGCCCTGCTGAGCCAGCCAGTTCGAGTCGATGTTGATCTGGCCCGCAACCACCGCGACGGTGGCGGCCGCCCGGCTGCTGGCGCCGTCATGGAGGCTGGTGGCGGTGACCGAGACCGTGTACGTGCCCGGGGCGGAGTACGCATAGGACGGATTGGCGCCCGTGGCGGTGCCGCCGTCGCCGAAATTCCACTTGTAGGAGAACCCGGCGGCCTGGTCGAGCGGGTTGGCGTCGGTGGCCGAGGCGGAGAAGCTCAGCGGAGCCCCGGCGGTCGCCGTCGAGGGCGACTGGAGGCTGACGACCGGCGCCACCTGGTTGACCGTCACCCCGGTGCTGCTGGTGCCGTACACCCCGGTCGAGTCGGTGACGGTGAGACTGGCGGAGTAGGAGCCGTTGAGCTGGTAGACGTGGGTGGGGTTGAGCGAGCCGGATTGCGTGGTGCCATCGCCGAAGTTCCACAGGTAGGAGAGCGTCCCGGTGCCGCCGCTGGCGGTGGCCCCGCTGAAGCGGACCGAGGAGCCCTCGGCGGCCGCGATCGAGGGGCCGGCGCACGCCGTCGGAGGGTTGGTGACCTGGGTGATGGTCAGATCCTCGATCCAGAAGAGCGACGTGACTCCGCCGTTATCGACCAGCTTGACACTGAGCTGCCCGTTCGTGACGGTCGTCTGATACGTGGGGCTGATGAACTGCCCGGCGGACGTCCCCAGGTTGGAGGCCACCTGCTGCCCGTTCAGCGTGACCGAAATCTCGTCCATCACTTTGGTATACGAACCGAGCGTCGGGCTGATCTTGTACGTCCCATTCGGCACGTTGGCGACGAACGTGTTGCCGTAGCCCTGGTTGGAACCCGCCAGAAGGGGACTGGGATTGCTGATGCCACTGCTCATGCCGTAAATCGGATTGGATCCCTGCCAGCCGTAGCCCAGGGAGGACGAGTAAGCGGTCCCAGCGATGAGGGTATAGCCAGACACCGGCTTGGTGCTCGCCATGCCGAACTGGAACGCCTCGGAAACGCTGAGGAGCTGCCGCTCCTCGAGGGCTTCCAGGTGCGGCCGGCGTCGGGCGTGAGACGCCCGGGATCGGTCGGATCTGGCGTTGAGGAAGGGGAAGGAGTTGCGGCGGCGCATGGGGTTACTGGACCACATAGGTGGCATGCTCCACTCGATGGGGGGTGATCAATGTGGGAAGTTGCGGTGTGTTCTACGGGACGAGGGCGGCGCGCGCCGTCCTCGGCGGATCGTGGCCGTATCGGGCCGGCCGGCCGCGTCATCCATTCAAAAGAACCCTATCTCACACGGGTCGGGGGAACTGGAGTGTTGATTTTTCCTGATAAAAGGCCGCGAAGGCCGGCGTTCTCGGCACCGGCCTGGGGCGGGACGCCGTGGTCCCACGGGATGACAACAAGATGTGTTCGGCCGCGCATGGGCAAATCGTCAACATAGACAATATCAACATCTATTTTTATAATAAATAAATTCAAACTGGTAAGATTGTGGTAGCTGTTCACACCCCGAACAATTTGTACAGTCGGTTCGTACTACTACATATGAGTCAACAGCTTCCACTCCTTGAGCCACTCTGGAGCCGCGTGCCCGCGGACCTTCAGGTCACCCTCTTGGACGGCTGGAAGTCCCTGCACGATCGGATCGCCGAATTGGAAGCCACCGTCCGCGACCTCCAGGCCCGGCTCCAACTCAACTCCACCAACTCCTCCAAGCCGCCCTCCTCCGACCCGATCGGCCTGAAGCGCAAGCCGCCCACACCGCCGTCGCGGCGGAGGCGCGGCGGTCAACCCGGCCATCGCAAGGCGTTCCGCGCCCTGGTCCCTCCCGAGAAGCTCCGCTCGTCCACCGACTGCAAGCCCGATGCGTGCCGGCGGTGTGGCCATGCGCTGTCGGGGGAGGACCCCGACCCCCTGATCCATCAGGTCGCCGAGTTGCCCCGGATCGAGCCGATCGTCGACGAATACCGCCTGCATCGCCTGGCCTGCCCCGACTGCGGTCAGACCACCTGCGGTCCGTTGCCCGAGGGCGTCCCCACGGTCCGCTTCGGCCCTTACTTGCAGGCCACACTGGCCACTTTGGCCGGCGCCTACCGGTTGAGCAAGCGGCCGATCCAGCAACTGGCCGGCGACCTCTTCGGGCTGTCGATCTCCACCGGGATGATCAGCAAGCTGGAGCGGCTGTCGGCCGAGGCGCTCCAGGCCCCATACAACGAACTGGCCACGGCGGTCCACACGGCGGGGGTGATCGGTGCCGACGAGACCGGCTGGCGAGAGGACCGGCACAAGGCCTGGCTGTGGGCGGCGGTGACGGCCCTGTTTACGGTCTTCACGATCGCCCGCAACCGCAACGCCCGGGTCGCCCGGGCCGTCCTGGGGACTCAAGACGGCCCGATCGCGGTGACCGACCGCTGGAGCGCCTACGACTGGATCGCAGGGGCCAGCCGGCCGGTCTGCTGGAGTCATCTCCGCCGCGATTTCCAGGCGATGATCGACCGCGGCGGCGCCGCCGCGCCGATCGGGAAGAAGCTGTTGCGCCTCTCGGACCGGCTGTTCCGCTGGTGGCATCGCCTCGAGGCCAAGCGAGTGGACTGGGGGCGATTCCGCACGGCGATGGCCCGGTTGAGGCGCGAGTTCAAGACGGCCCTGGAGGACGGGGCGCGCTGCGACTGCGCGCGGACCCGAGGGACCTGCGCCGAGCTCCTGCGGGTCGAGGAGAGCCTGTGGACCTTCGCGCGGGTCGCGGGTGTGCCGCCGACCAACAACGCCGCCGAGCGCGCCGAGCGGCACGCGGTGATCTGGCGTCGGATCAGCGGGGGAACCGATAGCGCGGCGGGGAGCCGGTTCGTGGAGCGGATGCTGACGGTGGTAGCCACCTGCCGCCAGCAGGGGCGGAATGTGCTGGACTACCTGACATCCTGTTTCGAGGCGGCTCGCGGTGGCCAAGCGATCCCCTCCCTCGTGCCAGCGAATCCACCAAAGGTCGAGGTTGCCTGATACCGGTTATCCCACTCTGTGAACGGTTACAGATTGTGAAGGTGGGACCATCGCCTGTCGTGCGGGAAGGGCGGGGACGGGCCGCGGACTTCTGCCGCGCCGTCCTCCCCCGCCCGGGATGCCGATCGCCGCCAACCGCTCAGGTGAGGCGGATCTTCTCGGTGAGATCACCGGTCAAGACGCCGATGAAGAACGACTCCACTTCGCCGGCCTGGGTGACCACGACGGTGAACGGCCCGGAGCCGGTCACCGTGATCAAGCTGGGGATGATGCTGGACTGTTGGTACGTGGTCGTGACGACGGCGATGCCCAGCAGGTCCCCATTCGCATCCGTCACGCCGCGATCGACCTGCTGGCCCGCCCCGTTGAGCAGGCTCACGCTCGCCCCCGCGGCCGCCGACCCGTTCGGGTTGAGCACCGACAGGCTCAGCAGGTAGCCCGTCTCGACGTCCGAGGCCGACAACGTCCCCATGAACGTGAACGTCGAGGGGGCGCCCCCGGTATAGGCATCGTCGATGAACCACACCCCGGTGACCTTCGCCTGCCAGTCGCCGACGGCGACGCTCACATAGGGGAGCGTCGCCCCCTGGCTGAGCCGGGCGATCGTGCTGCCCTCGAACAGCACATCCGCGATCGTGCTCTCGTAGGCCGTGTCGTCGCCCAGGTTCACCGAGATGTCGTCGCTGGCGAAGGTGTCGCCGAGGAACTCCAGCCCGGTGCCCGCCGGCGCCGAGTCGATCGTCAGCCCCCACGCCGTGCTGGTTCGGGCCCCCTTCAGGCCGGGGTCGATCGCGTCGACCACCGCCTGGAAGGTGTTGTTCTGGAACACCAGCCCCGCGTCGGCCATCAGCGTGTTGCTGTCATCGATCGAGACCCGCACCCCCGCCGCCGCCCAGTCGCCTCCCACGCCCGTCTGCGCCGAGAACGTGTTGCCGGTGAACGTCACGTCGCGGATCGACCCGGTCGCGAAGACCCGCACCGTCATCGCCACCGCCTCCAGGCCCGTGGCGCCGTACTCGAGGTCGGGACGCTCCTGCGCCTCGATGATGTTGCCGGAGACCAGGCCGTCGAGCGTCACGCCGCTGCTGAAGGTGTCCAGGATGAGCCCGCGGCCGTTGACCGGGGCGATCGTGTTGCCGGTCACCGCGAAGTCCTCGACGTTGTTCAGGACGATCCCGTACCCGTCCGTGACGATGGTGGACTGCTCGATCGTGTTGCCGCTGATGGTGATCGGGTCGGTCACCGTCCCGGCGCGGTAGACCAGGATGCCGGTGTCCATCGAGCCGGTGATCGTGTCGCCGCTGACCTGGACCGGCCCGCTGGCGTTGGCCAGGTCCACCGCCGCGAAGAGCAGCATCCGGTCGGAGATCCGCTGGATGCCGCCGACCAGGCCGGAATTCGCGACCACGGGATGGGCCGCGTAGTCGAGGTTCAGGAGGTTCGTGTCGTCGCCGTACGCCGAGGCGTGGACGCCGCTGACGGTGATGCCGCTGGTGGACATGGCGAAGACGTCCGAGGCGGCGTAGCTGCCGCCGCCGCCCTGCACGATCGAGCCGCCCTCCACGACGAAGCCGGCCACGTTATGGGCGGAGGCCCGGACGATGGGCGTCTGGAGCTGCGGCGGCAGGTTCCAGTAGGACGGGGTGGCGACCACGCCGTAGCTGCCGGTCCGCTCGACTGCGGCGTCGTCGAGGTAGAACGTCGCGGTCTGTCCGGCGGGCGGCGCGACGGTGACGACGAGCTGGACCGGGTCGGTGGTCGTGGGGGTGAACTGGACCACCGGCGAGAAGCCGCGGCTGGGGTCGGGCGAGTTGGCCGAGGCCAGCACGGCCCCGGTGACGGTGTCGACCACCGCCAGCGCCACGGTCGCCCCGGACGTCGATGTCGTGGGCGTGATCAACGCCGCGTACTGGATGCCGGCCTGGGGGATGGCGATGGCGCCGGACTTGATGGCCTCGGTGCTGCTGACGTTGGGCAGCTCCAGCGCCCAGTTGCCCCACATGCCGGTGGGTGCCGCGGCGCGGACGGCGCCGGGCGCCCGCGAGACGTCCCAGCCGGGGATGTCGGTCGGGCTGGTGCCCTGCTCGAAGCCGCCGTCGGGGACGGCGATCGGCTGTTCGTTGTCGTAGGTCACCGTGTGGCCGTCGAGATTCAGGGTGATATTCGACGCCAGGGCGATGAAGGCGGTGCCGGGGACCGAGACGTCGGTCTGCAGGACATAGGTGGCGCCGGGGAGCGTCAGATAGTAGGGCCCGTTGCCCTGCTGAGCCAGCCAGTTCGAGTCGATGTTGATCTGGCCCGCAACCACCGCGACGGTGGCGGCCGCCCGGCTGCTGGCGCCGTCATGGAGGCTGGTGGCGATGACCGAGACGGTGTACGTGCCCGGGGCGGAGTACGCATAGGACGGATTGGCGCCCGTGGCGGTGCCGCCGTCGCCGAAGTTCCACTTGTAGGAGAACCCGGCGGCCTGGTCGAGCGGATTGGCGTCGGTGGCCGAGACGGAGAAGCTCAGCGGAGACCCGGCGGTCGCCGTCGAGGGCGACTGGAGGCTGACGACCGGCGGCACCTGGTTGATCGTCATGGCCGCGTCACTCGTGGTGGTCGCGCCGGTCGAGTCGGTGACGGTGAGACTGGCGGTGTAGGAGCCGTTGAGCTGGTAGACGTGGGTGGGGTTGAGCGAGCCGGATTGCGTGGTGCCGTCGCCGAAGTTCCACAGGTAGGACAGCGCCCCGATCCCGCCGCTGGCGGTGGCCCCGCTGAAGCGGACCGAGGAACCCTCGGCGGCCGCGACCGAAGGGCCGGCACTGACCGACAGGGGTTGCGAGATGGTCAGGTCCTCGATCCAGAAGACGGGCGTGACCCCGCCGCCATCCGTAATGTGGACAGCGACCTGTCCGGCGGTCACGTTGACCGAGTACGTCGGGCTGATGAACTGCCCGGCCGACGTCGATAGGTTGGAGGCCACCTGCTGGCCGTTGATCGAGATCGAGACCTTGTCCATCACCTTCGTATACGAACCGAGCAACGGGCTGACGCTGTAGGTCCCATCGGGCACGTCGGCGACGAATGTACTGTCGTATCCCTGGTTGGTCCCGGCCATTAGGGGGCTGGGGTTGCTCACGCCGCTGCCGGTGGCGTAGATCGGGTTGGACCCCTGCCAGCCGTAGCCCAGGGAGGAGGAGTAGGCGGTCGCGGTGACCAGCGTGTACCCGGCGACCACCGGGGTCCAGGAGAGCCCGAACTGGAACGCCTCGGAGACGCTGAGGAGCCGCCGCTCCTCGAGGGCTTCTAGCTGTGGCCGGCGCCGGTCGCGGCGCGGGCGGACCTTGTCGCGATCGGTCCTATGGAAGAGCGAGGGGCTGCCGCGGCGCAGGGGCTGGCGAGACGACATCGATGGTAGGCTCCAATTATTATGTGCTGATCGCGAAGGAGGGATGTCGCAGGATGCACGCTAGGCAGAGGGCTGCTGCCGCCGTCGGCGAGTTTCATCGCCGAAACGGTCCGCCGGAAGGTATCTCCCGTTCAACAAGACCTCGATCTCAGGGCATACTGAGTGCAAGAGCGTTGCGTTTTCCGGTGCAACCGAGACGACCGCCGGGGCGGAAACCATTCCGGCCCCGCCCACAGCAAGCGGCCGGACACCGAGAACCAGGACCCGCATCGTCGTCTTCTCAGTATGATTGTTAATATAATGAATTCGCTAATTCAATTTGGAGCGATGACTGCCCCCGTGAGCCGAGCAACGATCTCGGCTGCCTTCCGCGACCGCCCCGCCGATCACCGCGAGCGGCCCGTCCGCCGGCTCATCCCCGCCGCAAGTCGGCCTCCGGCCGCGGCGCTCATCCTTGCCGATCGACGCACCGATCCGCCGCCGCATCAGCGCATACCGGGACGTACGGCCCGCCGCATCGCGACTCGATCTTCATCTCTCCCCCGACACGAGGGTCCCCGGTCCTCCAGCGACCTCGGCCGACATCCGACCCGTCGCCGGCATCTCCCTCCGCCGGCACTCTATTTCATTCGTAAAGAACCCGGGATTGTCGACGAGCCCGAGACGGATCCCGGGGCTCGCGCCGCCCGCCCGCGAAGGCACGCCGCGCCCGAGCATCTCCTTCCCGCGCCGGATCGGTTTGGCTTTTCATCACCCCGAGGACGCCGCGGATCGAAATCAAGCCCGTCAATCGCCACACGACCCAAGACCGATCATCGCTCCTGGCCGCCTTTTTGGGGATAAGACGATGCCGCGGGATCGCTGCTATGAAGCGTTCGACTCATGACAAGATCCGTCAATATTCAAAAATCGGACGGATGAGGTCAAGAGAAAAAATCTGTCCAAGTTCAATTGCTTGACATCCAAAGCTTCTTGCCTAAATGAATGGTCGTGAGGATGATGGGTGGTTCCCAGCGATGCCGTCATCCCTACCCGTGCGGGCCCATTCACGATATTTCCCACGTCACCGCGGTGTCACGGTCCCGGCGGACTCGTGTAAAGCATAGCCTGCTTCTTGAATTGTCGATGAAGCGTGCATGGTGACGAGCCAGATTCAGGCGGCTACGACCGATCAGTTCACTTATAATAGCAATACAGGTCATAGAGACGGTTTTTGCTGAGCGGCAATAATGTGTACAATCACACTGATATGGTGCATGATGTCTTCCTGCGGGCCGGCGGTTCCGGGCGCAGCGGACTCCGAGCCGAAACGGGCGATCACTCGGCCCGAGCGAACGGTGTGGGGCATCGTCCGATCGCCGGACGGCGACTTCGGCTTCTCGATGCCGGCCGAGCTGACCCGAGAGACGCGGAACGCCCGGGGCGGGGGCGGGACCCTGGAGATCCATTCCTATTCCTGCGCGCTCGACGGCTCGGATTACCGGCTCCGGCGGATCCGGTCCCCTCAGGCCGTCTCCCCCGCGCAAGTGACCGCCGAACTCGACCACCTCAGGGCGGGCTACCTGAAGGGAGACGCCCGGCTCGTCAAGGAGACCAGGATCGTCGTGGACGGCGTCATCGGGGATGATCTGACCTACACGGTCCCGTCATCCCAGGGTCCCGGCGTCGTGACCAAGCGGACGCGGCACTTCATCAATGGCCACTTCTATTACGAGCTGACCGCGGCCTCGCCGCCCGACAAGCCCCTCCCCGGTGACGCCGCCCGGTTCCTGTCGTCGCTCACCTTCGAAACTGTCGTCAAGGCGCACTATGCTGGAATGAAGGAGGAGTCGAGATCGCCGGCGCGGCCCGTGACCGCGGCGCCGCAGCCCAATGACGAGCCCGCCGCGAAGTCCCCCGCACCCGGGGCCCGGGTGGACCTGGCCGATTCCACGCCCGAGGACGCCCTCACGACGTTCCTCCTGGCGCTGGCCGCCCAGGACGAGGTGACGCTGCGGGCCGTCACGACGCCCGACGACGAGTTCCCCTGGCTGTTGCGCGGTCGACCGGCGTCTCCGGACGTGGTCGCGCGGATGAGGTTGCGGCTGGAGCGGATGGCGATGAAGCGGCTGAAGGCCGGCGACACGGCGATGATGGTCGACGGGGCATCTCAGGCCCTCCAGCCCGGCGATGTTCGCCCGGGCCGCGTCGTGCTCTGGCCCGACGGCGCGCCGTACGCAACGACTACCGAGGAGATCGGCGGGCGCTGGAAAGTCGTTGTGCGGCCCTTCATCGTCGCCCGGAAGACGGCGGAGGCCGACGCCCCCCGGTCCGGCCCGACGGCGCCAGTTCGCCGCGCGGCCCCGGCCGCCAAGTCCGCAAACCCCCAATAATCCGGATCATTGGTGTGGCCGCTTCCCGTTCGCTTTCGTGCATGCTATAGTGTTCGTGTGGTGTCGCGTGTCGCCGTCCTCGACGTAGGCGAGCCCGCCGGGATGTCGAGATCCAGGCTTCCCCGGCGAAAAACAACCGGCCGCCGGGCGCCGTTTCGGCCGGAAATCCCGGTTTCCCGACGGAGGGAGTGATGAGAGCCATCGTGACCGGCGGCTCCGGGTT
The DNA here is from genome assembly GCA_963815795.1 of uncultured Planctomycetota bacterium. Classification (GTDB taxonomy): domain Bacteria; phylum Planctomycetota; class Planctomycetia; order Isosphaerales; family Isosphaeraceae; genus JAKAUH01. The sequence goes on from CAWFIC010000020.1 coordinate 113,444, forward strand.
TATCGGGTCGCACCTAGTCGATCGCCTGCTGGCCGACGGGTCGGAGGTCGTCGTCGTCGACAACTTCGATCCGTTCTATCCCCGGGCCATCAAGGAGGCCAACCTGGCCGAGGCGCTGCAGAGCCCGCGCTGCCGGCTGGTCGAAATGGATATCCGTGATGCGGCCGGGGTCGAGGAATTGGTGAGCCGGTCGCGCCCCGACGCCATCGTCCACCTCGCGGCCCGGGCGGGCGTCCGGCCCAGCATCGAAGACCCGGGGCTGTACTCCGACGTCAACGTGACGGGGACGGTGCGCTGGCTCGAGGCCGCGTCCCGGCTCGAGCCGCGCCCGCGGTTCGTCTACGCGTCGAGCTCGAGCGTCTACGGCGACCGGCCCGATGCGCCGTTCCGCGAGACCGACCCGGTCGATCTGCCCATCAGCCCCTACGCGGCGACCAAGAAGGCCTGCGAGCTGCTCGCCTTCACCTTCCACCACCTGCACGGGCTCCCCGTCACCGGCCTGCGGTTCTTCACCGCCTACGGGCCCCGGAATCGCCCCGACCTGGCCATCGCCAAGTTCACCGGGCTGATCGATCGCGGGGAGCCGGTGCCCATGTTCGGCGACGGCGCGACCCGGCGCGACTACACCTTCGTCGCGGACATCGTCAACGGGATCGTCCGGGCCATCGAACGCTGCCGCGGCCATCACCTCTACAACCTGGGCAACTCCGATCCCATCGAGCTGCAGCGACTCATCGACGCGATCGCCGCGGCCGTGGGCAAGGCACCGATCATCCGCCGCTTGCCCGAGCAACCGGGGGATGTTCGGCAGACCTACGCCGACATCAGCCGGGCCATGACCGAGTTGGGGTACGCGCCGAAAACCCCGCTTTCCGAGGGATTGGCGCGATATGTCGCCTGGTATCGATCACCCGCCGCCTCTTTCCATCACCGCACCCAGGAAGCCTGAGGACCATGAAGGAAAACAGCACCACGATCGCAGGACCGGCGCCGGCGCCCTCGCGGCGTTGGCAGCCGGCCGCGGGCGTGAGCGACCTCCTGCCGATGGTCCTGAGCTTCGACGTCGAGGCGCATCATCAGATCGAGGCGGCGGCCGGCCTGGAGGTCGCCCCTGCGGTGCGCGACGATTACCGGCGGCGGATGGTCCGGGCGATGGGCTGGATCCTCGACGAACTCGCGACGCGCGGCATCCACGCCACGTTCTTCGTCGTGGGCCAGATCGCCGAGGAGGACCCGCGGCTGGTCCGCTCGATCATCGAGGCGGGCCACGAGGTGGCCAGCCACGGCTGGAGCCATCGCCGCATCCTCGCCATGGACGCGCCGGGCTTCCGCGAGGACGTGCGGAGGAGCAAGGTGGCCCTCGAGCAGGCCGGCGGCGCCGCGGTGGTCGGATACCGAGCACCGACATTCAGCCTGGTGCGGAAGACTGCATGGGCCTTGGACATCTTGGGGGACCTCGGCTTCCTGTACGATTCATCCATCTACCCGGTGCGCCACGACCGCTATGGCATCCCGGATGCTCCTCGGGGCCCCTTCCTGGCGCAGGGTGCCCGTCACGAGATCCTGGAGATCCCACCGGCGACCCTGCGGCTCGCCGGCCTCAATGTCCCGATCGGCGGCGGGGGCTACTTCCGCCTGCTGCCGGGGCCGCTCATGAGGGCGGCCCTCTGGCTCTCGCGGCGCGACCCGTCGACGGGGGCGACCTTGCTCTACTTCCACCCCTGGGAGTTCGACCCGGATCAGCCGCGGCTCCCCCTGAAGTTGGTCAGCGGCTTCCGGACTTACGTCGGCATCCGGCACAGCCGCAGCCGCTTGGCGCGACTGCTGCCCGGACGCCCGTTCCTGCGGGCCGTGGACCTGGCCCGGCGGCTGCACGAGCGCCGCGACAGCCTACCGCGTTTCCGCCCGGGGGCCCCGGGCCAAGGGCGGCGCCAGGATTCGTGATCGGGTTCGGATGAAGACCTGCGGAGCGGGCTCGCGGCGTCGGGCCGGCTCCCCATGCGATCGAGGAAAGACTCATGTCCCAGGGTATCGAGCGCGAGGCGTCCCCGGCCGGGGGAGGGAATCACGACGGATCCAGCCGCGGCGCGCTGAACGAGGCGCTCCGGAGGCGGATCGACGCGGGCGACGTGCGCGTCGGCATCATCGGGCTGGGCTACGTCGGGCTGCCGCTGGCGCGGGCCTTCTGCGACCAAGGGATCACCGTGCTGGGCTTCGACGTCGACTCCGCCAAGGTCGAGCGGCTCCGGCGGGGCGAGAGCTACATCAAGCACATCCCCTCCGCGGCCATCCAGGCGATGCGCCGGGGCCTCTTCGACGCCACGGCGGACTTCCGGCGGCTCGACGAGCCCGACGTCATCATCGTCTGCGTCCCCACCCCGCTGACCGAATCGCGAGACCCGGACCTGACCTACGTCGTCAATTCGACCCGCTCCATCGCCGAGCGGCTGCGGCCCGGCCAGCTCGTGGTCCTCGAGAGCACCACCTACCCGGGTACGACCCGCGAGGTCGTCCTCCCGCTCCTGGCCTCGCGCGGGCTCGAGCCGGGCGTCGACTTCTTCCTGGCCTTCAGCCCCGAGCGCGAGGACCCGGGCAATCCCCAGTTCTCGGCCCCCACCATCCCCAAGGTCGTCGGCGGCCTCGACCCGGCCAGTCTCGAACTCGCCGCCGCGCTCTACGGCAAGGTGGTCGTCCGGGTCGTCCCCGTCTCCAGCCCCGAGGTCGCCGAGGCCTGCAAGATCCTCGAGAATACCTACCGCGCCATCAACATCGCGCTGGTCAACGAATTGAAGGTGATCTACTCCCGGATGGGGGTCGACGTCTGGGAGGTGATCGAGGCGGCCAGGACCAAGCCGTTCGGCTTCCAGGCGTTTTATCCGGGCCCCGGGTTAGGTGGGCACTGTATCCCCATCGACCCCTTCTATCTGACCTGGGTGGCCCGGAAGTACGGGCTGTCCACCCGGTTCATCGAGCTGGCCGGCGAGATCAACACGTCCATGCCCGCCTACGTTGTCGGCAAGGTCGCCGACGCGCTGAACGATCGGGGCAAGCCGATCAAGGGGAGCAAGATCACCCTGCTGGGCATGGCCTACAAGAAGGACGTGGACGACCCGCGCGAGTCGCCCGGCTTCGAACTGATGGAGCTGCTGCTCAATAAGGGGGCCGAGGTCGAATACAATGATCCCCACATCCCGACGCTGCCGACGATGCGCCACTATCCCGCACTCCAGATGTCCAGCCGGGAGCTGACCGAGGACTACCTGGGGTCTCGCGACTGCGTGCTGATCGTCACGGATCATTCGGCCTACGATTGGGGCTGGATCGCCCGCCACACCCCGCTGATCGTCGATACCCGCAACGCGACGCGGGACGTCATCGACGCGAGGGCTGCGATCGTCCGCGCCTGAGGCCGGAACGATATCCACGACGCCGCGATGGAAGGATCGCCACGAGCGAGTCGGGATCCGCACCGGTGCCCTGGGGCGTCGGCCTCATCGGCTCGCGCCCGGTCGGAACGCCGTCAGGTCCGGGGCCTGCGGGCCCGCGTGCCGGGGGACCGACGACGCGGAGGCGGAGATCGTACGAGGGTGTTCCCGGGAAGGGACCGTCCGTTCACATCCACCCTTGCCCCCTCGCGAAGTCAACGAACCGGTCGGCTTGCTCGTCGTTGAGCACGAGCGGTGCGATGCCTTCTTTGAAATTGATGACCAGGCTGCGACGGGCCGTTCCGGTGCCGAAGAGATCAACCGGGGGCCCCATCCGGGGGACGGCCCCGAAATAGCGCGGGTTCATCACGAAGTTCTCGAACCGGTGAAATTCGCCCCAGTAGAGCACTTCCCGGACGACCCGTTCGGCCTCGGTCGGGTCGGCGACGAATCCTTCCCTGCCGTCGAGGAAATAGACCTGGGCGAAATCGCAGGACTCTTGTTCTTTGTACGATGTCTGCAATAGACCAATCGTGTCGGCGTACTCGGGAAAATTATTGATCCGGACGATGAGGCGATACGGCATCATCTTCAGTGACCCCAGGCAAAGGACCGTCGCGCGCGGATGCCGGGTTCGCCGAGCGATGATAGCCCGGACCCGAGGGCTGGACAACCGGCGGGGCGCGGTTCAGGGTATCAACCGGATGCCGACGGCCGTGTTGATCGCGAGCATGCTGCGGCGCAGCCGGACGAGGGCGTCGATATAATCCAGGGCGACGGCGTTCTGCTCCTGGATCGCCGTGTTATATGCGTCCACATCGACCACACCGCCCCGCGCCCTCCCGTCGGGCCCCACCAGTCGCTGGTAGAACCCGGAGACTCGAGCCTCGGTCTGGGGAATGATCGTCGTCCGCACGTCGGCCAGGTATTCGCGCGTTGTCCGGTAGGTGTCCAGGGCGTCGCTCACCTCCTTCCGCACCTTCCGCTCGGCGTCGGCAAGGAGGACCCGGGTCTGCATCACGATCGACTCGGCGTGCAGGATGTTGCCCTGGTTTCGATTGTAGACCGGTAGGGGCACGGTCACGCCGAGCGCCCAGGCATAGGCGCTCCGGGGGGCCACTCCCGCGTTGCTCAGGAAGGTGTAGGGTTGGTAGAGGAGGTAGACGTCCTCGTAGCGGTTCGCCTTCATCAGGCGGACGTTGGCTTCGGCCAGCCGCAGGCCGAGTCGCAGGGCGACGAGGTCGGGCCGATTCCGGATGGCCTCGGCGATGAGGACGTCGTCGGGCGGGAGCTTGATGTCCGCCTCGGCGTAGTTCAGCGTCCCCACGACGTCCCTTCGAGCCTGGGGGTCCTGGCCGCAGCCGAGCAGGTCGGCGAGGTCGTCGACGCGATCGGCGTGCTCCTTGATCGCGGTCTTCCGCTCGCGCTCGGCCCGGGCGAGATAGATCTGCAACCGCTCGACGACCGAACCGGGCCGTTGCAGGCTCTCGGCCGCTTTGACGTAGATGCGGATACCCTCGACGTTCTTGGACGAGGCCTCGGCCTTGAGCCGAGCCTTCTGAACATTGACGAATGCCTCGTAAAGCTCGTCGATCTTGAGCCGGACGGCGTTGCAGAACTGGGCCTCGACGACTCGCTGCACCTGCGCGGCGACGGCCAGGCGCGCCTGCCGCTTATGCGACAGGTCGAGGGGGTGCGTGATGTTGAGATCGTACTGGGTGCTTCCGGGCCGGTCGAACCGAGTACCGGCCATAGGGGATGGTCTGGCCGTCGGCATAGAGGAGGGGGTTGCGCGCAGGCCGGCGGTGAGGACATCGGCCCGGGCCTGGTCGATCTCGAACCTCTGGGCCTGGAGCATCAAGTTGCCGCGGAGTAAAGTCCCGATCGCCGCGTCGAGCGTCAGGCCGTCACCCGGCCCCAGGTCCCTGCCAGGCTCCGGGATGGCGATCAGTCCATAGTTCGGCAGTGGGCCGCGCCGAGCCGGACCGATGCCGGTGGTCGTCGGGGCGTCGACGAGCCCCCCTCGGTTCCCTGGGGTCGTCAGCGAACGTGGGACCCTCGGGGTCGTGGACCCGGGGCTACTGCTCAGGAGACCGCGGTCGTCCCCCGGGGCCGCCACCCGGTCGGTCATCGCGCCCGGCACCTCCCCGAGAAGCTGGAGTCCCCCCGACCCGGGCGCGTCAGGTCAGCGCCGAGGGGATCGTCGGGCCCTGGGCGTCCGCCGGAGGAGGCGATCCGACCACGCCGAGGAGGAGGACGAGCCAGGCGGCTTTCCACCGCGATCCCATCATGGCATGCCACCCTTATGACGGGCCGACCGACAATCCCCCTTGCCGCCAGCGGCAGTAGAGGACCGTTGTTGTATCGGGATTCCGATGGCGACGGATAAGCCTCCATCCCCACATTCAGCCGATCTCGGTCGGTCGGGCTGTAGGGTGGGTCGAGCGCAGCGAGGCCCACCACCGACCGCGATTGACGGTGGGCCTCGAAGACTCGACCCACCCTACCAGCGTCGGTTCTAATTTCAATTTGACATGAGATTTACGGCGAGAATCCTCATCCATCGACGGGGGTCGCACTCCTTCCGTACTCCGCGGCTTCCGCCAGAATCTCCTCTCGCCAAGCCGGTTGGGCTTGGACTTTCATCCATGCTAGTATAATATCAAGGAGAGAGAGATGGACGCGTCATCTCAAGCAGGGCTCGGGAGTCGTGTGGTCGGGCTTGAAGACTCGGGACTCCTCGTTTCGTTACTTTCCTCAACGTTCCACGGATCCCGGTCGATTCTTGGCGAATGGGTTGCGATCGGAATCGGTCCGCACCGATGGGTCGTGGCGGCCGGTGAGATCCGCCCGCGGGCCCTCGGTCGGGCCGGTTGCGCCCACGCCGGTCCTGAAGTCGCCGCCGGTGCGGGCCCGGAAGCCTGGTTGTCTCTCATTTTGGTTATGTTTTGGTTAGGTTCGCCCGGCTGGAATCACGTCGGCAATGCAGGATCGTGATCGGGAACCGGCTATCCACCGCGCTGGAGGCGATGGGCATGCACCCCCTCTTCGGTATCGGAAAAAACAGAAAACGCCGACGGTCCACGTCCTGGCAGCCTCGAATCGAGTGGATGGAGGCCAGGTTGCAGTTGTCGGCCGTTGCCTGGACGGGCTCCGGCGGTGACAACAACTGGGATAACCCCGCGAACTGGAACATGGATGCGCTGCCGGGCCCGGGGGACGATGTGACGATCGACAACTCCGCGGATGTCGTGCACTCGGATGCAGTCACCGACTCCATCAACAGCCTGGCCTCGAACCAGCCCCTGACGCTCTCCGGCGGTACACTCTCGATCGCGTCGGCCTCGACGAGCGGGACGCTGACGATCGACGGCGGGACGCTGGCGGGGGCCGGCAATCTCACGGTCAAGGGGCTCGTGACGCTGACGGCGGGCACGATCTCGGGATCCGGCGCGGTCAACGCGAACGCGGGGATCACGATCAACCCGGCCGGAGCCGGCTTCGTGCTGGACGGCCGGACACTGGCCAACGCGGCGGGACAGACGGCGACCTGGACCGGCACCGGAAGCACCTTCACCATGTCTGACGGGGCGGTCTTCACCAACCTGGGCGCGTTCGCCGCCGAGAATCAGGGCTCGTTCACCCAGGGCAGCGGCGCGGCCTCGTCGTTCGTCAACACGGGCAGCTTCACCAAGTCAACCAACAGCGGGGAGCTGGACTTCACCGGCGTAGCCTTCAACGCGCCGGGCGGGACGGTCGCCGTGCAGTCCGGGACGCTCGGTTTGCAGGGAGGCGGCACGGAGACCGGCGCGTCGTTCTCGATCGCAGGCGGGGCCGCCCTCGATTTCGCCGGCTCGACGGCATTTACCGTCGACAGCGGCACGACGTTCGGCGGCGCGGGCAACCTGATCAAGGATGGCCCCACCACGCTGACGCTCTCGGGGAACGGCGGCTCGCTCACCGGACCGACGACGGTGAAGGCCGGAGACTTGCTGGTCAACGGCTCGCTGGCCGGCAGCGCGGTGTCCGTCCTGAGCGGTGCGACCCTGGGAGGAAGCGGGACCGTCGGCGCCGTCAGCACGACCGGCGGCACGGTCAACCCGGGCAACAACCCCGGCATGCTGAACGTCCAGGGCAACGTCACCCTCGACCCGTCCGCAACGTTCGGCGTCGCGCTCGATGGCCCGGCGCCGAGCACCGGGTACGATCAGCTCAACGTGACCGGGTCCGTCAATCTCAACGGCAGCACGTTCGATCCCTCGCTCGGCTTCTCGCCGAGCGGCGAGACATTCACGATCATCCGGAGCACCGCACCGATCACCGGGACGTTCCACGGGCTGTCCGAGGGAGGCACGCTCCTGATCAACGGCCGGCTGTTCAAGATCAGCTATGCCGCCGGCAATGGCCACAATGTCGCCTTGACGGTGATCAGCCCCGCTGAGCCCCCGCAGATCTTGACCGGCGGGAGCGCGACGTTCACCGCGGGGACCGCGGGCGATTTCACGGTCGCGTCCGTCGGGGCGCCGTTGCCGACATTGAGCGAGACCGGGGCGCTCCCCTCGCACGTAAGCTTCGTCAACAACGGCGACGGGACCGCCTCGCTGGCCGGCACCCCGGCGGCGGGCAGCGGCGGCGTCTATCACCTGACCATCACCGCCGCCAATGGGCAGACCACCAACGCCACCGAGGACTTCACGCTGACCGTCGATGAGGCGCCCTCGATCACCAGCGCGGCCGCCGCGCCGTTCGTCGTCGGCGTCGAGAAGTCGTTCACGTTGACGACCACGGGATTTCCCACGGCGACGTTGAGCGAGAGCGGGGCGCTGCCCTCGGGCTTGACCTTCGTCAACAACGGCGACGGCACCGCGGCACTCACCGGCAAGCCGGCGGCGGGCAGCGGCGGCGTCTATCACCTGACCGTCACCGCCGCCAACGGCGTCGGCGCGGCGGCGAGTCAGGATTTCACCCTGACGGTGGCCAGTCCGTCCTCCTCCGCCTCCCCGACCATCAACGGCGCCGCGAGCACGACCTTCCAGGCGGGCCAGAAGGGCTCGTTCCTGGTGGTGGCCACCGGGTCGCCGACGCCGATCTTCAGCGAGACCGGGGTGCTGCCCCCGGGCGTGACCTTCGTGGACAACGGCAACGGCACCGCGACCCTCGCCGGCACCCCCGGCGCGAACGTGGTCGGGGTCTACCCGCTGACGATCACGGCCGCCAACGGCGTGGGCACCGCGTCAACCCTGGATTTCACCCTGAATGTCGTGATCTCCACCCCTCCGGAGGTGGTCCGCCTCCAGCGGATCGGGGGCGGCGCCCGGCCGACGCAGATCGTCCTGTCGTTCGACGAAGCGTTGGACTCCGGGTTCGCGGATATGACCAGCAACTACGTCTTCCGGCCGGTTGTCCGGGGCCGCCCGCTGAACAAGCCGCGACAGATGATCCGAGTGAAATCCGCCGTCTACGATCCCGCGAACCACACCGTGACGCTCCGGACCGCCAAACGGCTCAATCTCAATCAGGTCTACCAGATCACGGTCAACGGCATGGCTCCGCCCGGGCTGAGGAACGTCTCCGGAGTCCTCCTCGACGGCCAGGGGAACGGTCAACCGGGGAGTAACTTCGCCACGTCCTTCGCCGGGCGGAAGAGTCTCAAGGGGATCCCGGGACCGGGACAGTCCTGACGCTGCACGCCGGCGCGCGAGCGGGTCTTCGCCGAGGACTTCGAGGATCGGGGCGTCTGGAGCCATCTCGATCGACCGGGTCCTCCGCCGGGGGCGGTCCGCGGCTTCCGCCGCGGCCGCCTGGCATGGCGGCTGATGCCGCCGATCAAGACCCTTGCCCGAATACAGCGGTTTGGATTAGGATCAAATCCCGCCACAGCAGCCATGTCTGGGCTCGGCCCGGCTTCGATACCCGGTTTCCGGCGACCCGACGAGCGGGTGCCGGATCGCGGGTCGCCAACGAGGGCTCTCCATGCCGACGCGTCCCCAACCCCACGCTCATCGTGGATTCACGTTGATCGAGTTGCTGGTCGTCATCGCCATCATCGGCGTGCTGATCGCTCTCTTGTTACCGGCCGTCCAGTCGGTACGCGAGTCGGCGCGGCGGACGCAGTGCACCAACAACCTCAGGCAGATCGGGCTGGCGCTGCACAACTACAACCAGACCCACGGCGTGCTGCCCCCGGGGTATGTCTCCAACTGGGACCCGGTCTTCTTGCGCGAGACCGGACCGGGCTGGGGCTGGGCGAGCATGATCTTGCCCCAGCTCGAGCAGAATCCGATCTACAATCAGATCGATTTTGGGCGGAGGATCCAGGACCCCACTCAGTCGACGGTCCGTACCGTAGCGATCGCCAGTTACCTCTGCCCCTCGGACAACATGCCGTTGAGCTGGACCGCGTCGGTCGGCCTGGTCCGGGTCAGCGGCGGCATCATCGAGGAACTCGTGCTCCCGCTCTGCGACGTGGCCGGCTCGAACTATGTCGGAGTGTATGGGATCGGCGAACCCGGGGTCGGCGGCGACGGCGTATTCTTCCGCAACACGTCCGTCCGTCTCGCCGGGATCACCGACGGGCTCAGCACGACGCTCGCGGTCGGAGAACGGTCGATCCAGATGCTCAAAGGGCGCGGGCAGGCGACCTGGGTCGGCGCCGTCCCCGGGCGCAGTTCTGGTCGTGCAGTGCCACGGCCATCGGCGACCCCGACGCCAGCGGCCCGTGCGTCAAGGAAGACGGTTCGGGGATGACCCTCGGCCACACCGGCGAGGGACACGGGCCCGGCGACCCCTACAGCGACGTCAACCAGTTCATCAGCCGCCATGGCCGCGGCGCGAATTTCCTGTTCTGCGACGGACACGTCAATTACCTGAACAACTCGATGAACTACGCCACCTACACGGCCCTCAGCACGCGCACCGCGGGCGAACTCGTCTCGGGCAACTTCTGACTTCGCCTTCCCCTCGTCTCGCCCATTCATTTCGGGTCATGTTGACAGGATGCATCATCTTGACGGTGCCCTCTTGACCGATGCCTTTGGATGACTTCCAATGACTCCCGCTCAGAGCACCCCGTCAGCGGGTCGCCTTCGACCAGATATCATGCTGGTCGTGCTTTTTCTCAGGATGATGTGATTCTCCGTCGTGAAGGATCATTCTGTCGCTGTTCTCGGGAAAACCTCTTCCAGGCCAGGACCACGACCGGCAACCGTAGCGACCATCGGCCGTAAGTCCCGCACCTTCCAGGAATTAACACAACGATCGTCGCGAAAGACGGACGGACCGCAAGGAGGTTGTTCAAGGATCGATCGGAAAGCCTCCCATTCTTAATAGAAAAAGGCGACATGTGTTTTGAGCTTAATAAAACTACTGGTTTTACGATTGACGCCGACGCAAAGATGGGGGCTTGGACAACGACCTGAGGGCGATGATGACGCGCTCCGATTGATGAGATGACGCGACGTTTCCGTGCTCGGTGATCGATGCCGATCTGGTTCGGTACGCCGTCGGACCGCCGTGTTCCGCAGTTTTTCAGGGCTGATCGCACACACCATGGGAGTAACGCCGATGCAACGCCGCTCGAGCAAGGTCAGCTTGACCTGGCGATCCGGGAACCGCGGGCGGATGAGTTCGTCCCGCGCCGCGCGCCGTCGGGTCGTTCCGGCTGTCGAGCAGTTCGAAGACCGCACCCTCCTGTCGTTGAGCATCGGCACGAACTTCACGGGGGCGGGGATCGGCCAGAGCGGCGGCTTCATCCCGCCCGATACGCAGGGCGCCGCCGGGCCCACCCAACTGGTCGAAACCATCAACAATTCGTTTTCGGTCTTCTCGAAGACCGGCGCGCTCATCAGCCAGACCTCGCTCGATTCGTTCTTCAACACGGCCCTGGCCGCGGGCGGCGGGGGCACCGTGACGAATTTTTCGTACGACCCCCGCATCATCTACGACGAGCAGAGCCAGCGATTCTTCGTCGCAGGCGACGACAACCCCGACTTGGCGAACAGCTTCATCATCGCGGTCTCCAACTCATCCGACGCGACGGCCGGCTGGAAGGCGTGGAAGGTCAACTCCGACCCGACCGGGCAGTATTGGATGGACTTCCCGACGCTCGGGATCAACAGCGTTGGGGTCTACCTCGCCGGCAACATGTTTCCGATCAGCGGCTCGGGCGCCACGAACACGACCACCGACGTCCTCGTCATCCCCAAATCCGACCTGGTCTCGGGTGTCGGCGTGACGCACGCGACGTTGTTCGCCGACCAGGATATCAACAACACGGGCTTCGCCATGCAGCCCATGGTCAACGAGAATAGCGGCGAAGGGCTGCCGGAGATCCTCCTCGCCGATTACAACACGCCCGCCGGATACGCCAAGATCTCGGAGATCACCGGGACCGTCACAGCCCCCGTCCTCGATACGAGTCCGAATCTGGGAGACCTAGGCGGCGGCTTCCTCAGCGTGCCGGCCCAGGCCGAGCCCATCGGGGCGCCGCAGCTCGGTACGGCCAACACGATCGACACCGACGATACCCGATTCAGCGCCCACGTCGTCCTGCAGGGTACCAACATCTGGGCCGTGCAGACGGTCGCCCTCAATAACGGCAGCGGGCCGGACGCCATCGAATGGTACCGGATCTCCGCCACCACGGGCGCCGTGGTCGAGGAAGGCACGATCTCCGACAGCTCCCTGTACTACTATTATCCGTCGATCGCCGTCAACGAGTCGGGCGACGTCGTCATCGGGTTCAGCGGCAGCAGCGCCTCGACGTACGTCGGCGCCTACGCGGTCACGGGCACGTTCAACGGGACCACGACGACCCTCGGCAGCCCCCAGCTCCTCAAGGCGGGCAGCGGCCCGTACTACCTCACCAACGGGGGGCCGAGCAACCGCTGGGGCGACTACAGTACGGTCGCCCTCGACCCGAACGATCACAGTACGTTCTGGGTGGTCCAGGAGTGGGCCAGCACGCAGGGCACCAATGTAAACAACAGCACGTGGGCGACCCAGTTCACCGCATTCGGCGTCCAGCAGACGGTCACCGAGGTCAGCTCGACGGCCGCCAACGGCACTTACGGCGTCGGCGCGTCCATCCCGATCACGGTCAGCTTCAGCAAGCCGGTGGTCGTCACCGGCACCCCGCAACTGGCGCTCAACTCGGGTGGCACCGCCAGCTACACCAGCGGCAGCGGCACCAACACCTTGACCTTCACTTACACCGTCGCCGCCGGACAGTCCGCCAACCCGCTCGATGAGGCGTCAACCTCCGCCCTGACCCTCAACGGCGGCACGATCAACGACGCGAATAGCGGCGTGCCGGCCTCGCTGACCCTGGCGGCGCCGGGTTCGACCGGCTCGCTCGGCGTCAACAAGACGATCGTGATCTCGACGGCGACGTCCACCTCGGTCACGAAGGTCAGCTCGACGACCTCCGCCGGCACCTATGGCGTCGGCTCGGTGATCGACGTCACCGTCGCCTTCAATAACCCCGTGGTGGTGACCGGTACGCCGGAGCTGGCGCTGAACTCGGGCGGGACGGCCAGCTACAGCAGCGGCAGTGGCACCAGCACCCTGACCTTCACCTACACCGTCGCCGCCGGCCAGGACGCCAACCCGCTCGACGAGGCGTCGACCACCGCCCTGACCCTCAACGGCGGCACGATCGACGACCAGAGCAGCGGCAATCCCGCCGTGCTCACCCTGCCGGCCCCAGGCTCGGCCAATTCACTCTCGAAGAGCAATATCGTCATCGACACCACGGCGCCCACCGTCACCGCCGTCTCCTCCACGACGGCCAACGGCAGCTACGGCGTCGGCTCGGTGATCGACGTCACCGTCGCCTGGAGCAAGGCGGTAGTGGTCACCGGCACGCCCGAGCTGGCCCTCAACTCCGGCGGCACGGCCAGCTACAGCTCGGGCAGCGGCACCAGCACCCTGACTTTCGCCTACACCGTCGCCGCCGGCCAGGACGCCAACCCGCTCGATGAGGCCTCCGCCTCCGCCCTGACCCTCAATGGCGGCACCATCTTCGACACCGTCACCAACCACCCCAACGCCGCCGTCCTCACCCTGCCGGCCCCCGGCTCCACAGGCTCGCTCGGCAAGAACAAGGCCATCGTCGTCGACACCACGGCGCCCGCCGTCACCGCCGTCAGCTCGACGACGGCCAACGGCAGCTACGGCGTCGGCTCGGTGATCGACGTCACCGTCGCCTGGAGCAAGGCGGTAGTGGTCACCGGCACGCCCGAGCTGGCCCTCAACTCCGGCGGCACGGCCAGCTACAGCTCGGGCAGCGGCACCAGCACCCTGACTTTCGCCTACACCGTCGCCGCCGGCCAGGACGCCAACCCGCTCGATGAGGCCTCCGCCTCCGCCCTGACCCTCAACGGCGGCACCATCTTCGACACCGTCGCCACCAACCCCAACGCCGCCGTCCTCACCCTGCCGGCCCCCGGCTCCACAGGCTCGCTCGGCAAGAACAAGGCCATCGTCGTCGACACCACGGCGCCCGCCGTCACCGCCGTCAGCTCGACGACGGCCAACGGCAGCTACGGCGTCGGCTCGGTCATCGACGTCACCGTCGCCTGGAGCAAGGCGGTAGTGGTCACCGGCACGCCCGAGCTGGCCCTCAACTCCGGCGGCACGGCCAGCTACAGCTCGGGCAGCGGCACCAGCACCTTGACCTTCGCCTACACCGTCGCCGCCGGCCAGGACGCCAACCCGCTCGACGAGGCCTCCGCCTCCGCCCTGACCCTCAACGGCGGCACCATCTTCGACACCGTCGCCACCAACCCCAACGCCGCCGTCCTCACCCTGCCGGCCCCCGGCTCCACAGGCTCGCTCGGCAAGAACAAGGCCATCGTCGTCGACACCACGGCGCCCGCCGTCACCGCCGTCAGCTCGACGACGGCCAACGGCAGCTACGGCGTCGGCTCGGTCATCGACGTCACCGTCGCCTGGAGCAAGGCGGTAGTGGTCACCGGCACGCCCGAGCTGGCCCTCAACTCCGGCGGCACGGCCAGCTACAGCTCGGGCAGCGGCACCAGCACCTTGACCTTCGCCTACACCGTCGCCGCCGGCCAGGACGCCAACCCGCTCGACGAGGCCTCCGCCTCCGCCCTGACCCTCAACGGCGGCACCATCTTCGACACCGTCGCCACCAACCCCAACGCCGCCGTCCTCACCCTGCCGGCCCCCGGCTCCACAGGCTCGCTCGGCAAGAACAAGGCCATCGTCGTCGACACCACGGCGCCCGCCGTCACCGCCGTCAGCTCGACGACGGCCAACGGCAGCTACGGCGTCGGCTCGGTCATCGACGTCACCGTCGCCTGGAGCAAGGCGGTGGTCGTCACCGGCACGCCCGAGCTGGCCCTCAACTCCGGCGGCACGGCCAGCTACAGCTCGGGCAGCGGCACCAGCACCTTGACCTTCGCCTACACCGTCGCCGCCGGCCAGGACGCCAACCCGCTCGACGAGGCCTCCGCCTCCGCCTTGACCCTCAATGGCGGCACCATCTTCGACACCGTCACCAACACCCCAACGCCGCCGTCCTCACCCTGCCGGCACCCGGCTCCACAGGCTCGCTCGGCAAGAACAAGGCCATCGTCGTCGACACCACGGCGCCCGCCGTCACCGCCGTCAGCTCGACGACGGCCAACGGCAGCTACGGCGTCGGCTCGGTCATCGACGTCACCGTCGCCTGGAGCAAGGCGGTGGTCGTCACCGGCACGCCCGAGCTGGCCCTCAACTCCGGCGGCACGGCCAGCTACAGCTCGGGCAGCGGCACCAGCACCTTGACCTTCTCCTACACCGTCGCCGCCGGCCAGGACGCCAACCCGCTCGACGAGGCCTCCGCCTCCGCCTTGACCCTCAATGGCGGCACCATCTTCGACACCGTCACCAACCACCCCAACGCCGCCGTCCTCACCCTGCCGGCCCCCGGCTCCACAGGTTCGCTCGGCAAGAACAAGGCCATCGTCGTCGACACCACGGCGCCCGCCGTCACCGCCGTCTCCTCCACCACCGCCAACGGGACTTACGGGGTCGGCGCGGTGATCACGATCACGGTGGGCTGGAGCAAGGCGGTGGTCGTCACCGGCACGCCGGAACTGGCCCTGAACTCGGGCGGCACGGCGACCTACAGCAGCGGCAGCGGCACCAGCACCCTGACCTTCTCCTACACCGTCGCCGCCGGACAGAACACTCCCAAGCTCGATTACACGAGCACGACCGCCCTGACCCTCAACGGCGGGACGATCTTCGATACGGTGACCAACCCCAATGCCGCCAACCTGACGCTGCCGGCGCCGGGCTCGTCGGGCTCGATCTCCGGGAGCAAGTCGATCGCCATCGACACCACCTCGCCCTCGGTGACCGCCGTCAGCTCGACGACCGCCGCCGGCACCTACGGGGTCGGCTCGGTCATCGCGATCACCCTCACCTGGAGCAAGTCGGTGGTGGTGACCGGCACGCCGGAGCTGGCCCTGAACTCGGGCGGCACGGCGAGTTACAGCAGCGGCAGCGGCACCAGCACGTTGACCTTCTCCTACACCGTCGCCGCCGGGCAGGACGCCAACCCGCTCGACGAGGTATCGACCACCGCCCTGACCCTCAACGGCGGGACGATCGACGACCAGAGCAACAACCCCGCCTTGCTCACCCTGCCGGCCCCGGGCTCGGCCAATTCGCTCTCGAAGAGCAATATCGTCATCGACACCACGGCACCCACGGTCACCGCCGTCTCCTCCACCACCGCCAACGGCAGCTACGGCGTCGGCTCGGTCATCGACGTCACCGTCGCCTGGAGCAAGCCGGTGGTCGTCACCGGCACCCCGCAACTGGCGCTCAACTCCGGCGGCACGGCCAGCTACAGCTCGGGCAGCGGCACCAGCACCCTGACCTTCGCCTACACCGTCGCCGCCGGCCAGGACGCCAATCCGCTTGACGAGGCCTCCGCCTCCGCCCTGACCCTCAACGGCGGCACCATCTTCGACACCGTCACCAACCCCAACGCCGCCGTCCTCACCCTGCCGGCACCCGGCTCCACAGGTTCGCTCGGCAAGAACAAGGCCATCGTCGTCGACACCACGGCGCCCGCCGTCACCGCCGTCTCCTCCACCACCGCCAACGGGACTTACGGGGTCGGCGCGGTGATCACGATCACGGTGGGCTGGAGCAAGGCGGTGGTCGTCACCGGCACGCCGGAACTGGCCCTGAACTCGGGCGGCACGGCGACCTACAGCAGCGGCAGCGGCACCAGCACCCTGACCTTCTCCTACACCGTCGCCGCGGGCAACAGCACCCCCAAGCTGGATTACACCAGCACGACCGCCCTGACCCTCAACGGCGGGACGATCTTCGATACGGTGACCAACCCCAACGCCGCCAATCTGACGTTACCGGCGCCCGGGTCGTCGGGCTCGATCTCGGGGAGCAAGTCGATCGCCATCGACACCACCTCGCCCTCGGTGACCGCCGTCAGCTCGACGACCGCCGCCGGCAGCTACGGGGTCGGCTCGGTGATCACGATCACGATCGACTGGAGCAAGTCGGTGGTCGTCACGGGCACGCCGGAGCTGGCGCTCAACACGGGCGGCACCGCCACCTACAGCAGCGGCAGCGGCACCAGCACGTTGACCTTCACCTACACCGTCGCCGCCGGTCAGGACGCCAACCCGCTCGACGAGGCATCGACCACCGCACTGACCCTCAACGGCGGCACGATCGACGACCAGAGCAACAACCCCGCCTTGCTCACCCTGCCGGCCCCGGGCACGGCCAATTCGCTCTCGAAGAGCAATATCGTCATCGACACCACGGCACCCACGGTCACCGCCGTGACCTCGATCACGCCCAATGGGACCTACGGGCCCGGCTCGGTGATTCTCATCACGATGAGCTGGAGCAAGCCGGTGGTCGTCACGGGCACGCCGGAGCTGGCGATGAACACGGGCGGGACAGCCAGCTACACCAGCGGCAGCGGCACCAGCACCTTGACCTTCACCTACACCGTCGCCGCCGGACAGGACACCCCCAAGCTCGATTACACGAGCACGTCCGCCCTGACGCTCAACGGCGGGACGATCTTCGACACGGTGACCAACCCGAATGCCGCCAACTTGATGCTGCCGGCGCCGGGCTCTTCGGGCTCGATCTCGGGGAGCACATCGATCGCCATCGATACCACGGCGCCCACCGTCACCGCCGTGACCTCAACGACGGCCAACGGGACCTACGGCGTCGGCTCGGTGATCACGATCACCGTGGGCTGGAGCAAGTCGGTGGTGGTGACCGGCACGCCGGAACTGGCGCTCAACTCCGGCGGCACGGCCAGTTATGCCAGCGGCAGCGGCACCAGTACGCTCACCTTCACCTACACCGTCGCCGCAGGACAGGACAGCCCCAAGCTCGACTACACCAGCACGTCCGCCCTGACCCTGAATGGCGGGACGATCACCGACACGGTGATCAACCCCAATGCCGCCGACCTGACCTTGCCGGCGCCGGGCTCATCAGGCTCGATCTCGGGGACCAAGTCGATCGCCATCGACACGACGGCGCCCACCGTCACCAACGTCAGCTCGACCACGCCCAACGGGGACTATGGGGTCGGCTCGGTGATCACGATCACCGTCGGCTGGAGCAAGGCGGTGGTCGTCACCGGCACCCCCGAGCTGGCCCTGAACTCGGGCGGGATGGCCAGCTACGCCAGCGGCAGCGGCACCAGCACGCTGACCTTCACCTACACCGTCGCCGCGGGCCAGAACAGCCCCAAGCTCGATTACACGAGCACGTCCGCCCTGACGCTCAACGGCGGCACCATCTTCGATACCGTCACCAACCCGAATGCCGCGAATTTGACGCTGCCGGCACCCGGTTCATCGGGCTCGCTCAGCGCGAACAAGAGCATCCAGATCGACACGGTGGCGCCGACGGTGGTGGCCTACGACGTCGTCTTCGGGACCAAGAACCTGACCTACGACCTGATCGGTTCGAATCGCTACGACGTCCCCTGGCAGATCACCGGCATCGAGGTCGTCTTCAGCAAGCCGATCGACACGGCCGACGTCAACAGCCTCACCGGCCTGTCTACCACCGGGTTGAGCGGACTGGGCACGAACACCCTGATCTGGTCGATCAATACGATCAGTCTCGGGACGTTCTCAACGGCGCTGCTCAATAGCGGGGCCGATGCCATCAAGGATGCCGCCGGGAACACCCTGGCCACTCCGTTCGATCAGAACTTCAAGGTCCTTTATGGAGATTTCAACGGGGATGGCGTCGTGAGCAGCGCCGACTTCCTCGGCGTGTACTATGCCATGAGCCAGCCCTACAACATCTTCGCCGACCTGAACGGCGACGGCGTTGTGAATAATACCGACGTCCAGATCGCTCGTAGCCAGATCGGCAAGCACCTGTAAGCCGATCTCGGCTCGGGGCAGCGGCTCGAGCGAACCGATCCGGCTTTTCTCGTCCTCAGCGATGAAAGAGGAGACCCCTGATGCACCGTCCGCTCGCGTCCCGGTCGTGGCGCAAGTTCCTGTCCGTCGCGGCTGCCGGGCTGCTGCTGACCACCGCCCCTCCCGCCCGCGCCGGTCTCGTCATCTCCGTGCAGGATGTGTCCGCCAAGGCGGGGACCACCGGCAATACCCTGGAGGTCGACCTGGCGAACACCGGCAGCTCGTCCGTCGACATCGCCGCCTTCTCGTTCGAGATCTCCGTGGCCAGCAGCAGCGGCGTCACCTTCACCGGGGCGGATATCAACACGACGTATTACCCATACATCTTCGCCGGCAATTCGGGCTTCGGGCCCCAGATCGCGACGATGACCGGCACGACGCTGGACGCCTCGGACCTCGCGGCCACGGGCTCCACGACCCTGGCCGGCGGTTCGATCCTGGGCCTGGGCCTGGTGTCCTTCGACGTCGCCAGTTCGGCCCCGAATGGCCCGGTGGTCGTCTCCTTGACACCCTACCCGGCCACCAGCCTGACCGACCCGAATGTCAACAACATCCCGATCGACACGCTGAACAACGGCACGATCATGATTTCGCAGGGTTCCATCCCCGAGCCCTCGTCCCTGGTCTCGGCCACCCTGGGATTACTGGGGGCGGCCTGGCTGATCCGCAGGATGCGGGCGACGAGTGCAACCGGGAAGGTCGGACCCCGTGATCGGTAGCCGGCCCGGTTCGCCGGCGGATCAGGCATCGGCGTGCTGGCGGAGGAACGCCCTCATCGACACCTTGCGCTCGGCCGCGATCGACTCCGATAGCCGGCGTCGCTCCGCGTCGGGCATCGGACGGAAGTCGCGCGCACGGCGGCGTTCCGCTCGATGAACTCGACCTTCGGCATGCCGCAGCTCGCCAGGCTGACCGGCAGCGAGAGCGCATAGTTCAGCAGCTTCTCGATGGGAGCCGCGTCGACGATCTGGTCCTGGCCGAAGACTTTCATGGCGATCACGCCCATCCGCTTGCGCACCGCCACCGGCAACGCCAGTTCCTCGAAGCTGCCGGTCGGCATCCGGGTGGCCTTCATGCCGCCCTCGCCTTCGGCCATGCGGGCCAGTGCCGCGTTGAGCGCCATCTGGGTGCAGTCGAAGTCGTGCCGCTGGAGCGCTGCCTTCAGCGCGGAGGGGGCGGCGTGGCAGGTGATGCCGATGGCTCGGGCGACCTTCTGGTCGCGCGCCTCGTAGAGCACTTTCAGCACGCCGTTCGGTGCCTCGATCGCGGCCAGGTCCTCCTCGTCCCGCAACGCGTGGATGTGCAGGACGTCGAGGCGGTCTGTTTGCAGGCGCTTGAGACTCAGCTCGAGCTGCCGCTTCGCCTCGTCGGCCTTGCGCCCGGGAGCTTCGTGGCCAGGACGATCTCCTGGCGCCTCGCGGGCATCAGCCGGCCGATCCGCGCTTCGCTCTTGCCGTCGCCGTAGGCGTGGGCGGTGTCGATGTAGGTGATCCCCAGGTCGATCGCGTGCGAGAGAGCCTCCAGCGCCTTGTCCTCATCCTGGTACATGAGGAAGCGGCTCCCCGAGCCGAAGCCGAGGATCGAGACCTCGAGGCCCGTCTTGCCGAAGGGTCGCGTGGGGATCCTGGGGGCATCCCCGGCCCCCAGCGCCGGAGTCATGGCGGCGCCGATGGCGGCCGCCTCGATGAACCGACGTCTCGTGATGTCCATGGGTGGCACCTCGCGGTTGGGGTTGCGGATCGATCTGGCGGATTCTACCGGATCGCATCTCCCGCGCCGATCCGCCCGGTCGCCCGTGAATAAACCGTCCGGGGAGTTCGTCCAACCCATCAGGTAATGTCTCCGGACCCAGTCCCGCGGGCTTCGTCCGACATCGATCGACCCCCTTTCGAGGACGAAGCATGATCGCCACTCTCTGGCTGGCGGCCGGGCTGGCCTGCGCCCAGCTCAACCCACTCATGGAACCGGGCCCGGCAAGTCTCGCCCACGACACTCCGGCATCGGTCGAAGGGGGAACTCCGCCCCGACCGGCGACCAGCCGGATCACGGACGTCACCGTATACCAGGGCCAGGCCCTGGTGACTCGCGAAGTCAGCGTCCCGGAAGGGGAGGGGACGATCGAGCTGATCGTCACCCCGCTGCCCGGGCAGACCGTGGATGGCTCGCTCTACACCGAGGGGGCCGACGGCCTGCGCGTGCTGAGCACTCGATTCCGGACCCGGGCCGTCAAGGAGGACAACCGCCAGGAGGTCCGGGCCAAGGAGGCGCTGCTCAAGGACCTCCAGGCCGAGGCCAAGCGGCTCCAGGACGAGCTCGGCGTCCAGGCGGAAGACCTCCGGTACCTCCAGAAGCTCGAGGGCTTCACCGGGACGGCCCTCACCGGCCTGACGGAAAAGGGACGGCTCGACAGCGAGCCCATCCTCACCCTCAGCCGGTTCGTGATGGAGAATCGCGGCGCCAAGACGAAGACGACGACCGAACTCCGCCGGCAGTTGCAGGCCAACACCGAGGCGACCGATTTCGCCAGGCGCCAGCTCGCCGAGCTGTCCGCGGGCACGGGCCGCGTCGAACGGGATGCCGTGATCGTCGTGCACAAGACCCGGCGGCCGGCGGGCACGGTGCGGCTCGGCTACCTGGTCGGCTCCGCGAGCTGGCGGCCGCAGTATCGCATCCGCGGCGGCGCCGCCGAGGCCGCCGGCCCCGTCCGGCTCGAGTATCTCGCCGCCGTGGTCCAGCAGACCGGCGAGTCCTGGGACGGCGTCCGTGTCACGCTCTCGACCGCCCGCCCGTCGCTGGATGCCGCGCCGCCCGAGCTCCTCCCGCTGAAGCTGGCGGTCGCCGGTGCCGTCGACTCCGGCCCCGTCGAGGCGCCCGACGACCGGTCGCAACGGATCGTCGCCGAACTCGCAAAATCCGTCAACGTCCCGTTCAAGACCGAGACCCCCCTCGAGGATGTCATCCAGTATGTCCGGGCCAGCACCAAGGGCCCGGCGTTCCCCGACGGAATCCCGATCTACGTCGATCCCGTCGGCTTGCAGGAGGCGGAGAAGTCCTTGAATTCCACCGTGGTCATCGACGTGACCCAGGTCCCGCTGAGGACGTCGCTCCGGCTGATCCTGAAGCAGCTCGGCCTGATGTACCGCGTCAAGGACGGCCTGCTGACGATCACCTCGGAGGATTCTGCCGACGAGGACGAAGGACCCGCCCGGGGCAGCCTCGTGGCCGAGACGGAGCCCGGGACGAGAACGATGCCCGAGCCGGCTCGGACGACGGGAAGTGTGCGGCTCAACCAGGCGGCCGCGAGCGAGCAAACCGAGGAGCTGCGCGTCGCGGACGGGCAGGTCTCGGGCGAGCCGCCGGCCGAGAAGGCCGGGCCGAGCGTGACGTTCCCCACCGCGGGCCGCCTCGATCTGCCCTCGCGGCGCGACCCGCAGTTGCTCGAGATCGCCCGCGTCGAGCTGCCGGCCGAGTATTACGCCAAGGCGGTGCCCGTCATGACGCCGCAGGTCTATCGCCTGGCCAGGCTGACGAACCGGAGCGATCTCGTTCTCCTGCCCGGAGAGGCCACGGTCTACGTCGCCGGCGATTTCGTCGGCCGGATGCGCCTGCCCATGGTGGCCGCCGGCGAGCCGTTCATCGCGGGGTTCGGCGTGGATCCTCAGCTCCAGGTCAGCCGGCGGCTGGTCCGCAAGTCTCGCTCGGTGCAGGGCGGGAACCAGATCTTCGATTACGAGTTCCGCATCGGCCTGAGGAATTACCGGCCCGGCCCGGTCAAGGTCCAGCTCTGGGACCGCTTGCCGAAGCCGCAGGGCGAGGCCGTTGCCGTCAACCTGGTCAAGACGTCGGCCGAGCTGAGCGCCGACGCCCTCTACCAGCGCACTGCCCGGACGGACAACCTGCTGCGCTGGGACATCGAGGTCCCGAAGGGCACGGTCGGCGACAAGACGATCTACCTCAACTATGAGTTCCGCCTGGAATACGCCCGCGACTTCGCCCCGCCTCGCTTCGTCTCCGGCGGCCTGCGCGAGGGCCCCATCGGCGGCGGCGCCATGGGCATGGGAGGCATGGGCGGCATGGGAGGTGGGATGCGATCGGTGCAACCCCGACGCGATTGAAGCGGCTCCCGGCCCCGCGTGAGGCGATCCTTAGGATGTTCCAGCCCCGCGTGCCAATTCCGGATGAACCGGGTTTTGCGGATCGGGCGGATGTTTCGGGATCTGTCGATGATCGGCCGCCGGCGCCCGCGGCGATCCTCTTCGTCTCCGTCGATCTTGGAGACCGTCCCACGATCTTGACCGGCAAGACCGCCACGATCGCCCGGACCGGCACCGCGAGCGTGGCAAATCCTGTTTCCTGGGCGAAGATTATGGATTCTGCCGGCCACATAGGATAAAACAAGGGAACGTCCTTCGACCGGCATGTCGCCTCGAACGACGTCGGATGACGCGGGTCGATCTGGGGATCAGCGTGGGGATCGCGCCGGAGTCTCTCCGATGAAGGGTTTCGCGCGGAAGTTGACGTGGCGATCGCCGCCCGGCGTCGCGATCCCGCGACGCGGATGGACCCGATCCGCGCGGGAGTCTCGTCGGCTTCGGGCCACAACGATCGAGGTCCTGGAGGCGCGATCCGTCCCGGCGACACTCGATATCTCCGCCGGCGCCCTGGTCTTCGTCTTCACCGCCTCCGCGCCCGCGAGCGGGTTGACGATCGAGCTCGATCCATCAAATCCCGCGTCCGTCGCCTTCATCGACAACCTGGAGGGGATCACGCTCAGCGGCTCCACCAACGGCTGGATTGGGAGCGGGACCCCGGTCGTGCTCGGCCCGGTCGGCACGTTCTCGTCCGCGACGGTCACCGACTCGACCACGCTGGGCCTGAACCTGACGCTGACCTACGCGTACGGCGACCCGCGACCCGCCTCCGGCCTGGCCTTCGAACCCCGGATGCCGACCGTCGGCGCGTCGAATACGCTCACGCTCCAGTCCGGCTCCGGCGGCACCTCGTTCGGGAGCGAGTCCTACACTCCGTCCGGCCCCGATTCCGGCGCGATCGTCTACAGCGACTCGAGCCACAGCAATGTGCCGATCACTTTTTCGAACGTCACCTCATCCTCCTCGGCTTTGACCGACAGGGTCCCATCGACCAAGTTCCTCTTCACCGCGCCGGCCGTGGCGGAGCAGATCGCCTTCAAAGCCGGCCCGGTCGTCGGCGGCACCGCGACCACGGCGATCAGCGACAACGGGACCGGGACCTTCGCGACGTTGAACTTCGCCAACAAGACGGCGGTCACCGCGGACGTCAATAACGCCGGGGCCACCACGAGAGTCGTCGCCAACCCGGCCGCCGGCCTGACCGACCTCTCCATCAATTCCGGCGCGGGGCACGACTTCGTCTACCTGTCGTCCACGCCGGCGGGCACGACCACGCAAGTCAACCTCGGCAGCGGGACCGGCGGCGTCACCTACATCGGTGCACCCGCTCTCCTCCTCAGCAACTTCCTGGGCGATGTCGACGTCCAGTCGCCGGGCGGCTCCAACGGCGTGGAATTCGATGACCGTAGCGTGACGGGCCCGGTCACCTACACCATCTCCGGCGCGACCTTGACGGCCACGTCGATGCCCGCGACCGTGAGCTTCGGCGCGGGCATCACCGGACTGCTCCTCGGGACCGCCGACGTCGGCGGCGCCACGGTCAACCTGACCGGCCCCGCCCAGGCGTCCATCGGCCTTTACCAGTTCAGTCAATGAGGACCCCGAACGACGGATTGAAAAACCAGAGAAGAGGCAGAGGGGAATGCGTTCAACCTCGAGCGCGGGACGAACCGCTTGTCAGCGGGACGGGTTGCTTCAAATCGCCCTTGCACACATGATGGCAGACAGGATATCATTCGCTGCGGCCGGGAGGCCGTGCACGGTCGAGGGTCGATCGCCGGCAGAGGCGGACCCGGCTTTCCGGTCATGCGGATCGGCCGGCGGGTCTTCCCAGGTTCCGGCCGGCTGATTCACGTCCACGAGTTGGTGCGGGGCTCGAACGGATCTCAGAACCGTCCTTCATCCACGCCTTGATCGCCCGGGAGCCGCTTCGATGAATCGCCCTGGCCTGCAGACGCAACGGCTCCGTGGACTTGACCCTCTGGGTCTCGATGGAGCGCGCGTCCGGCGAAGGAGGGCCCGCCGATCTCATCCCGAACTACGGGTCGAGGCGCTGGAGGACCGGACGGTCCTGTCGTCGATCAGCATCTCGGGCGGGAACCTCATCTACCTTGCCAATTCCGCTGGCTTGACGGTCTCGACGACGGGGCCCGGCGGCACCTACACTTTTGCCGACAACCAGCCGATCCTCCTCTTCCCGGAAGCTGTCGCGGCGGGATGGACCGTGAGCGGGGACACCGCGACCGGCCCGGTCAACTCGGTCACGTCGATCAGCCTCGACAGTCCGTCGATCGACAACGCCACCAATGACACTTTCACCATCCGGTCTGTGGCCGCCCCCACGACGATCTACCCGGGGTCCGGCGACGACGTCTTCAACGTCACCGCCAACGGGATCCCGGCCGCGGATTCCGTCACGATCAGCGACTCCAGGACGGCGGGGAGCGATCAGTTCAACATCGACACGGGCGGGACGCTCGGGACCCTGCAGACCGGCCAGCTCGGTCGCGAGCGGTACCAGGCCGTCGGCATGGGACTGATCGATATCACGAGCACCAAACCCTCGATCGGCGACTCCTTCTCGAATCTCACCTCCGGCGCCCTGACCCTGGACCTGAACTCCCTTTATGCCACTCCCACGGCGCTCACGACGACGATCTCGGTCTCTTCGGGTCAAATGGAGGCGAACGTTTCCGGGGCCTTCGCTCGTTTCTTCTCGATCGGCGTCCTGGCTGCGGTCGACGTCTCCGGCACGTCGGCGGGCGAGGACCTGACGCTCGACTACACCCACGGCGACCCGTTGCCCGCATCCGGCCTGACTTACGATCCGGTTCCGGCGGTCAGCTCGGCATCCAATACGCTGACCCTCCAGTCGGGTACAGGCGGCACCACGTTCACGAGCGACACCTATGCCCCCAGCGGCGCCGGCGCGGGCAGGATCACCTACAGCGATGCGTCCAATAGCAATGTGCCGATCACCTTCTCGAACCTCACGCCGGTGACCGACACGGTCCCATCGACCAATCTCCTCTTCACGGCGCCGACCGCGGCGACGCAGGTCGCCTTCAACGCCGGCCCGGTCGTCGGCGGCACCGCGACCACGGCGATCAGCGACAACGGGACCGGGACCTTCGAGACGTTGAACTTCGCCAACAAGACGGCGGTCACCGCGGACATCAATAACGCCGGGGCCACCACGAGAGTCTTCGCCAACCCGGCCGCCGGCTTGACCGACCTCTCCGTCAATTCCGAGGCGGGGAACGACTCCGTCTACCTGTCGTCCACGCCGGCGGGCACGACCACGCAAGTCGACCTCGGCAGCGGAGGTCACAGCATCGCCTACCTCGGCGCCCCCGCTTTACTCCTCAGCAACTTCCTGGGCGATGTCGACGTCCAGTCGCCGGGCGGCTCCAACGGCGTGGAATTCGACGACCGTAGCGTGACGGGAAGGGTCACCTACACCATCTCCGGCGCGACCTTGACGGCCACGTCGATGCCCGCGACCGTGAGCTTCGGCGCGGGCATCTCCGGACTGCTCCTCGGGACCGCCGACGTCGGCGGCGCCACGGTTAACCTGACCGGCCCCGCCCAGGGGTCCATCGGCCTTTATCAGTTCATCGCGTCGGGTACGACCCCGAATACCCTGAACATCACCTCGAACGTCCCGACCCTGAACAGTTCCACCTCCGGGATGCTGACCTTCGGGGCCGGCCAGCCGACGGTCGATTACACCGACTTCCAGACGATCAATGTCACCAAGCCGGCAAGCCCGCCCGTGGGTACCGGCGTGACGATCAACGGGACCGAGGGCCAGGCGCTGAACAATGTCGTCGTGGCCACCTTCACCGAGGACGACCTCGGGAACGTGAGCTCCGACTTCACGGCCACGATCAACTGGGGCGATTCGACGACCTCGCCGGCCACGATCCAGGCCACTGGTCCGGGCAGCTACAACGTCGTGGGCAGCCACACCTATGCCGCCGCCGGGGCCTATGCCGTCAAGGTCACCTTGACCGACACCGGGAGCACGGGATCCACGACCGTCTCGGGCACGGCGATCAACGTGACCTCCAACGGGCCGGTCGCCTCGACGCCGAGCCCGATCGTGTCGGCGGCGACGGCCGCGGGCGCCCCGCTGGCCGCGCAGGGGGCGACGGTCACGGGGATGGCCGGCGTTCCCCTCTCGCCATCGGGCAGCGGCGTGCTCGTCGCCACCTTCACGGACAGCGGCACGCCGGGCTCGCCCGGCGCCTACTCGGCCACCATCAACTGGGGCGACACGTCGTCGCCGACGGTCGGGACGATCACCTCGCAGGGCACCCCCAATGGCGTCGTTTTCAGCGTCTTCGGCAATCATACCTACACAAAGGCCGGCAGCGACCAGCTCACGGTGACGATCACCAAGACGGCTTCCGGTTCCACGGCGGTGGCCTCCGGCCTGGCGATTATCGCGGCGCCGCCGCTGACGCCCGGCACCGCGGCCGCGCTCTCGGTCGCGACCGGCAAGGCGCTGCCGGGCAACTCGGTCATCGGGGTCTTCTCCAGCGCGGTCGCCACCGAGCCGGCGAGCGACTTCACGGCGACCATCGACTGGGGCGACGGCTCGCCGACCGGCGTCGGCGTGGTTGTGCCGACGGCGCCCGGCACGTTCGCGATCGACGGGTCGCACACCTACGCCGTGCGCGGGACCTATTACCCCAGGATCCTGCTGACGCAGGCCGGCGGGTCGCCGCTGGCGCTGTCCACGCCGGCGACGGCGACCGTCACGGTCGCCGATCCCGCGCTGACCGGCGGCGCGTCCCCCGTCTCGGCGGTGGTCGGGGCGAGCACGGGGACGGTGGTGCTGGCGACGATCTTCGACCCCAACCCGCTGGCGACGGCGTCGGACCTCACGGCGACCGTGAACTGGGGCGACGGCTCGAACACCGGCCCCGCCGCGATCTCGCTGGTCGGGGCCAATGCGAACACGTCGGTGTTCCAGGTTACCGGGAGCCATACCTACACCGCGGTCGGCGATTACACGGTGACGGTGACGGCGACGACGGTCGGCGGCGCGACCACGCCGGCGCCGCTGACGGCCACCGCGACGGTCGCCGACGCGCCGATCGTGGCAACGGGGACGTCGATCACCGGCGTGGAGGGGAACAGCACCGGGCCGGTGGTCGTCGCCACCTTCACCGACGCGAACCCCGGGGCGACGGTGGAGCAGTTCACCGACGACGGCGGGTCGGTCTCGGTCGACTGGGGCGACAGCATGGCGCTCGAGTCGGTGCCGGCCTCGGGCCTGAGCGCCTCCGGGTCGCCCAACGGCGTGGTCTTCACGGTCACGGTCGAGCACACGTACGCCAAGGCCGGGCAGTACCCGGTCACCGTGTACATCGACAGTTCGGGCGGGTCCACGGCGACGGCCTCCGGACAGGCGACGATCGCCGCGGCGGCGCTGACGCCGGACACCGCGACCGCGCTCAGGGCGGTGACCGGCTACCCGCTGCCGGTCGGCTCGATCATCGGCGTCTTCTCGAGCTCCGACCCCTCGGAGCCGGCGAGCGACTTCACGGCGACCATCGACTGGGACG
Organism: uncultured Planctomycetota bacterium; assembly: GCA_963815795.1. Taxonomy (GTDB): domain Bacteria; phylum Planctomycetota; class Planctomycetia; order Isosphaerales; family Isosphaeraceae; genus JAKAUH01. The sequence goes on from CAWFIC010000020.1 coordinate 142,048, forward strand.
ACGGCTCGGCGACCAGCGTCGGCACGGTGGTGAAGACGTTCGACGGCCGGGACCTTCGACGTCGAGGGGACGCACGCCTACGCCGTCCACGGCACCTACCTCCCGACGATCGTGCTGACGCAGGCCGCCGGCTCGCCCCTGGCCCTGGCCGCGCCGGCGACGGCCGCCATCACCGTGACCGACCCCCCGATGGGCGGCGAAGCGAACCCCATCTCGGCGGAGGTGGGCGTGAACACGGGCCCGGTCGTGGTGGCGACGATCTTCAACCCCAACCCGCTGGCGACGGCGTCGGACCTCTCGGCGACCGTGGACTGGGGCGACGACACGGGCACCGACCCGGCCGCGGTCGTCCTCGCCGGCGCCACCCCGCTCGGGACCTACTTCGACGTCATCGCCAGCCATACGTACACCGGGGTGGCCCTCTACACCGTGACGGTGACGGCGACGACGATCGGCGGGGCGACCACGACGGCGCCCTGACGAGCACCGCGACGGTGGACGACGCGCCGATCGTGGCGACCGGGACGTCGATCGCGGGCGTGGAGGGGAACAGCACCGGGCCGGTCGTCGTCGCCACCTTCACCGACGCCAATCCCGGGGCGACGGTGGAGCAGTTCACCGACGACGGCGGGTCGGTCTCGGTCAACTGGGGCGACGGCACGGCGCGGGAGGTCTTGCCCCCGCTGGCCCTCAGTGCCGCCGGCTCGCCGAATGGGGCGGTGTTCACGGCCAAGGCGGCGCACACCTATGCGGAGGCGGGGCACTATCAGGTCACGGCGATCATCGATAGCTCGGGCGGGGCCACGGCGACGGCCTCGGGGCAAGCCACGATCGCCGACGCGGCCTTGACGCCCACCGCCGCCCAGCCGACGGTCTCGACCACCGAGGCGCAGGTCTTCTCCGGTCCGGTCGGCTCGTTCACCGACGCCAATCCCCAGGCCACGATCGCCGACTACATCGGGGTCACGATCGACTGGGGCGACGGGACCCCCGCCACCGCCGGCACGATCGCGCAGCCGCTAGGCGTGGGCACGCCGATGATCGTGAGCGGCACCCACACCTACGCCGACGCCGGCGTCAACGGCGGCATCGGCCACTTCCCGATCACGATCCAGGTTGACGACAAGGGCGGCGCGGCGACCACCATCGACAACACCGCCAACGTCGCCGACGTGCCGCTGGTCGTGACCGGCGGGCTGGACCCGGCCAGCGACTCCGGCGCGTCCAATACGGATGACATCACCAACGTCGTCCAGCCCACCTTCCTGGGCACGACCAACCAGCCGGATGCCGCGGTTTCGATCTACGCCCAGGCGTCGGGTGCCGCCGCGCCGGTGCTGATCGGCCGGACGGTCTCGAATGCCAACGACGCCTGGCGCGCCACCGCCAATCAGGCCCTGGCCGACGGCCTCTACACGATCACGGCTATCGCCGTGGACGCGGCCGGCGAGACGGTCAGTCCGACGGCGACCCTCGTGCCGAGCCTCGTCATCGACACCGTCGGGCCGAGGGTGACCGGGGTCGCCTTCGGGCCCCTCAAGGGCGAGATCCAGCTCACCGTGCAGGACGCCGGCGGTCCCGGCAATGCCGGCGTGGGCCTGGAGCTGTCGACCCTCAGCGACGCCAACAACTACCAGCTCGTGCAGGTCCACAACCCGCGAGTCGGGAAGTACCGGGTGAACGTGATCTCGGTCACCCCGGGCACCACGAGCGGGAGCCAGCTCGTCACCCTGACCCTCAATCAGGGGCATCGCATCGGCGGCGGCTGGTACTTCTTCACGATGTTCGCCGCCAGCCCGTCGAACCCGACCGGCGTGCAGGACATCGCCGGAAACGCGCTGGACGGCGAGTTCTATGGGTATTTCCCGTCGGGGAACGGCCGGCCCGGCGGCAATTTCGTCGCCCAGCTCAGCGAGCTGCGCCACGTGATCTACGCGCCCTCGTCCGTGATCGGGCGGGCAAGTCCGCTCCAGCCGCCCGGCGCGAACGACCCATCCTAAGCCCAAGCCGAAGCGACCCTCGCATTCCGTTGACAACCCGCACGTGATCTACCAGCCGCTTCCGATCCCCAAGCCGAAGACGCCCGTCGCCACCGTCCGGATCCGATCGGGCGGCCGTGCCTCCTCCGGCCCGATCCGGCCGTCGGTCGTCTCGCGGAGAATCGCTCGCGTCACGGACACACGACCAGTCGGCGAGCGGCCGACCGCGCCCTGACCCGGACGGCGGTGTTAGAGCGATTAGGAACAGGCCGGGAATCACTTCCCGGCCCTCTGGAGAGGCCTGTTCCGGCGAGGTCTCCCCACCTCGCCCCTCTACCGCGGCCGCCGTCAGGCGTCCCCATTCGCCCACCCCATCCGCAGGGCCAGGCGCGGCACTCTGGCCACCACCCCGCCCGACCCGAGATCCCCATTCGTTCGTCCCGACTCACCCTCTTTCACCAGGGCGACCTGGGCCATGGTCCGCCGAGAAATCTTACGCGCACAAAGTTTTATGCGAAATTTTTCCTCCTTACTATCGAAGAGGTTGCGACGAAGCGCACGCACAAAATCGGCGCATCGCGTTTATGATTTTGCAAAACCGCAGCATCCTGTTAATAGGGGACGTTGTGCGCCGTGTCGGTGGGCCGAAGCGGGTCGAGGCCGGCGGCGTCTCGCGCGAGCCGGCGGTTCGCGGCAGGGGCGACCGGCGCGGCCCCACCTCCCGGACGTGGGGTCGGCCCTCACGCGATCCCGAGGCGGGTCGGTCCCGTCCGGAAGGGACGCCGTCGGCCGCCTCGCCGCCGGCGCGGCGCCGGGTCGTCCCGCCCGCACTCGGCGGGCCTCCGGGCCGGTCATCAGCAGGGATTTCGATCGCATTCCGTCAGCACAGGGCGCGAGCCATCGTGTGGGAACCGGGTACTCTGCCATCCGAAGCTTGGGGACGTCCTCGCCGCTATCGCCTGGATCCCACCGCCGTGGCGGCGAGGGAGCCCGGGTCATCGATCCGGAGGCGGGCCCGTCCGTCCGTCCCCCTCGGGACCGAATCCCCGGGCCGGCTGGAGGGATGGCGCGGGAGATGCGGGCGGCGGCCCCCGGGCACCTTGCCAGAATTGATGAGGAGGCGCCGTGAGGCGCCGAATCCCGGCCGCCGGCCGCCGATCCGGGCCGGGCCGGGCCGGTTGGGCCCGAAGAATCGGCTGCGAATCCCGTCCCGGCGCCCCGGAGAGACTTGCTGGCGAAGTCCGGCGAATGGACCGGCCGGCGGCGGGGTCGGGAGACCCGCGCCGTGCGCGACACCCCGAAATCGGGAAGTGATTCGCCGCCTGATCCTTAACGCTTGCGTTGCGTCCACCCCGCCCCCCTGACCCCCCCTTCTTAAGGGGGGGATTAAGAGGTGCGGGCCGTCCCCCCTTAAGAAAGGGGGGCACGGGGGGGGTCGAGGCCCAACCCACTCCCGCAGGTCAGGGGTCGAGACATCAGCCCGGCCTCGAGGTCGAACCGCGTACGCCATCCATTCGTTAAGCGCGCTGAGAACAAGAACCGCACCTCGAAGCGGAACCAGGGCTGCGCCCAGTGGATGCTGGAGGTCGCCCAGGTGAGCGCCCCGCCGATGTCCATCCGGTTGCAGATCGTCTGGCGCAGGCCCGGGCCGATGTTGAAGTACGACACACCGCCCCCCTTCTCGAAGATCTGCGCCTGGGTCCCCTTGACGATCGCATTGGTGTAGCCGCCGTTCTCGAACGACCAGCCGTCCAGCTCCAGGGTGGCGATCAGCGGGCTGTCGGGCGTGCAATACCACAAGACCTGGTTGATGCTCGTCAGCCAGTAGAACATGCCCCCGGCCAGCGCCGAACTCCCGCCGAGCGGGATCCAGTTGCCGTACTGGCCCTGCACATAGGTGTCGGGCCCCAGCTTCAGCGACGCCAGGATCGACGGATCCAGCGAGAAGTGCCCGGTGCCGAGGTTGAGGGTGCCGTTTCCGGTCGGAGTATAGGTCCGGAACTGGAACGCCAACTGGAGCAGCTCGCAATCGAAGAGCAGCGACTTCATCCCGAAATTCAGGTCGCTGAAGCCGGCTTGCGTCGGCGCCCAACTCTGGTTGAGCTGCCGATAGGGATACTCGATGAAGAAGCTGCCGCGCTCGCCGGCGGCCTCCTGGTAGATGTAGACCTGCTGGAGCCTGGCGCAGGTCGGAGATGGGCCTCTTACTCGCGCGATTGGGCACCACCTGCATCATCCAGAACTGATTGCGGTCGGGCCGGACCAGGTTCTCGAGGTTGTCGTAGCGGAGCCGCGTCACCGTGCGCGGCCGGGCATAGTCGGCGAAGAACGACGCGTTCGCGGCGGGCTCCCAGCGGGGCTGGTAACACGGATCGGGACAGCAAAGGCACTGGTAGAGGTTGTTGATCATCGACCCGAAGACCGTGTTGGACTCCGGGAACGGCAGGTAGCACGGCGCCCGCCCGGGGATGCACTGGCCGTCGGCGCCCCCGATCATCTCGTGGAGGGCCGCTCCATCGGCCAGGCTGTGGAAACCCCCGCACGTCGCGCAGCCGGCCGGCTCGACGCGATCGTCGGCGGCCGGCTTCGCGGCCGGTGGGTCCCCGGGCGGAGCGGCCATTCCGGCGCCATCGACCGCCGGCACCGGATCCTGACCCTGACCCTGACCGGGCGCATCCGGCGGCGGTGACTCCGGAACAGGAGAAGGCGAAGGGACTTCGATCAGGGGAGCCGAAGGGGAGGATGCGTGATCCGACGCCGGGGGCGAGGGGATCGTTGCATCGCCCATGGTGGGTGCCGAGAAGATCCGAGAAAGTTCCGACATCGGCGCCGCGAGCGGGCGAATCGCGCCCGCCGGAAAAGCCGGGGCGTCTAATGCCGGGCCCGGTTCGGGCTCGGAGGCGGTTTCGGTCGCCGGCGGCTCGGTGGTGAGCGCGGAGCGGACGACGTTCGGGTCCAGCGGCCGCGGAGGGGGCAACGTGACCAGATCGCCCGACGGCTCGGGCCCGGAAAACTCCGGGATTTCCAGCAGGGGCGACGGCAGAGGCCGGATCGCCGCCTCCGCGGTCGTCCCGGTCGCGGTCACGAAGGGGTTCAACGGGAGGAGCATGGGCGGATCGAGGGGAACTGGCGGATCGATCAGATCGGGCGGCGGGTCGGACGGTTCTGGATGCTCGAGCGTGGGCGCCGTTCCCGCGGACGGGCGTTCGACGTCGACGAGGTCGGAGCGGCGCGACGCGGCGACCGCGGGGTCCTCCACCTTCGCGGGGTTGACCCGCCGGATCTCCAGCTTCCAGTTCGGGTTGATGGCGAGGGCCGCGATGACCAGCAGCGCGATCAAGGGCCCTGCCCGGTTCGGCTGCCGAACGGTCGAGGGGCCCTCGCTATTCACGCGACTGTCTCCGATGGGAACCGGGTCTGTGCGGGGCGTCGCGCGGTCGGGCGCGATCGTCCCGGGGGAACCGCCCCGCGGGACACCACCACGTTGGCGGCCCGTTCAGCGGCCCCGAGATGAGAACAGGAGCCCGACGAGTCCGCGACGTGCCATCGAGGTCCCTTCCACCGCGGAGGCCGGGGCCTGGCCTTCCACCGGGCTCGATGCGACGTTTCCACCATCATCCGGTGCCGGGACCCCCGCCGCCTCCACGGCGGCGGACGACGACAGGAACCGCCCCGGGGATTGCTCGCGGTCGCGGCGCCGGGCGGCGCCGGCGACGTCCCGCCGCGCCTTGGAGAGAGCGCTGAAGACGCTCCGCTGGCCGGCCGGCAGGACGTCCGACGGCCGCGGCGACGCGGCGACCGCGAACATCGTGCGCCGCGCGTCATCGACCGCCTGCGAGAACGTTCGTGGCGTCGCCGATTGCTCGATCGTGGAATGGCGCTGGCGCGGAGGCGAATATCCGGCGGCGAGGTGGGTCGGCTCCGGGCCCGTTCGCGCCGACCGCTCGGGCGGCTCGGGCACGGTGCCGGGCCCGGGGACCGGGCTGGCCTCGGGCGGGATCTCCGCCGGCAGGTTCTCCGGCACGCGCAGCAGGCAATTCTGGAGCGAGCAGAAGGCCGCCGCCTTGACGCGCGGCGACGTCTCGGGCGGCGCGTTGCCCTTGGCCTCGCCCGCGACGCATGCCCGCAGCGCCTCGATGATCTCCTTGTTGCAGCAGCACCCGCTGTTGAGCGCCCGGGCCGCGGCGAGCCGCACGCATTCGTTGGGGTCCTCGCGCAGCGAGTAGATCAGGGCTTTCTTGGCCTCGGGCCACCGCGAGCAGTCGACCGTCCCCAGGTACTCGACGGCGGCGACCCGCGCCTTGGCGTTGGCCTCGCTCGCCTTGATCTGGGCCGCGGCCGCGGCCGCCCCACCCGGCTGCTGCTGCAAGGCGGCGATCTGCGACGCGTTTGGCGCCGGGGGGCAGAGCGGCGGGATGAAGCCGCCCGTCAACCCGCCGACCGGACCGCCCGCGAAGCTGTTGAGCATCTGCCCGAACTGGCTGGCGCAGATCTTCGCCTGGCATGCGTGGATGTTGGCGCTCGACAGGCCCAGGCTGCTCCATAACGTCTTAGGTGCCGCGGCCGCCGGCGCCGCCGCAGGCACACCCGGCGCACCCACCCCCCCGAGGCCGGGCACCCCGGGCGACAGCCCAGTGGGCGCCGACGGCAAGCCGGGGACCTGCGCCGCCGCCGACAGCGGCCAGCAAGCGATCACCATGAATACGGCAAACCCCGCCTTCCGATCCTCCATCAGTCGGTACCCTCCCTGGTCCGTCCGCCCTCACCCGCTCCGCGGCTTCGCTCCCCGCCGCCGCGATCGATCGTTGACGGCGCAGCCATACCCTACCGCGAGTATCGTCATCTCAGCCAACCGATCGTGAGGAATCTTGCCGGTTGGGTGAAATTAAACGGATATGCCGGATCTCTGCGATGCCTCGAGGTTCTCGAAATCGCCGGCATGATAACGCACACGGAATCCATCACGGCCGACGACTGACGTCCAATCAGCTGACGTCGTCCGGCGTGCCAATCCGGCCCAAACCATCGACCCAACCCATCGAGCGACGCGAACGGTTCAGATTGCGTAACTTGGAAGAGGCCAAATCGTTGGGTATACCGGCACGTGCTCGGTCGGAAGTCCCTGGATCTGGACGAATGGCACCCCTTCCGCGGCCGCGAGGACTTCCGTCGCCTCCGGCAACCCCCAAGCCCCCGCTCGCCGGCTGACGCAGCCGGTCCTTTCCTGGCCACATCGTGACCGCACTGGCCCCAGGCGTCCCGGTCGGCATCGCTCGAGCGTTTCGCTCCGCCAGCACGCCCCCAGCGGGTTCGGTCTGCGATCGAGATCGTTCCGGGCCGTTTGATTGGATTGCGTAAAAAAAACGGGTATACTCCCTTGGTTCATTCTGGCCAAGCATGCGGGACGCCGCGACTGGCGATGATCCGATCGAGCGGCCCGGCGGGAGGGCCGTCTCCGTTCATCCCGCAGGAGGCTGTCGCGATCAATGGCCGCGTCATGCCCGAAGATGATGTACAAATGTCCCGATAAGTAGGGCAATCGCTCGCGTTTGTTCCTGAATCATCGTTCGCTCACCGGCCCGTCGCGCCTCGTGCCTCTCAGGAACTGTCCAAATCCGGCGAACTCATCTATGCACTCAGGATTGGCGGCATGTTATAATTCGCCCCTGAGGCTACGGGGAGGATGTGTCGCCGCGGCTTGCGCGACGATGAGGTGATCGGGCCCGGTTGCCGGGACCGAGGCGAGGGCCCGCGCGGGTTCGACGGCAGGCCGCTGATCGAAGGATCGGAGTCCCCCGTTGCCGCCGGATCACTGAGGAAATGCGGGCCGACCCGACGCGGAGCTGGTCCATCATCGATCGGCGAATGGATCTCCCTACTGCGAGGCGAACCGATGAGGCGCGACAAACGGGGACAGCGGCGGTCGGGGGGGACGACGGATCCGGATCCGGCGTCGGCACCGAGTCGGGGAGCTGGCAAGCGGTCCCGGCAAGGCGATCGCCACCGGCTCCGGCCGGCGGTGCTCTACCTGGAGGAGCGCCGACTACTGGCGACCTTCACCGTCAACAGCACGGGCGATTCCGGCACCGGCTCTGGTACTTCCGGTGACCTGCGCTACTGCATCAACCAGGCCAACGCCAACAACCAGGCCAACTCGATCGTGTTCGACTCGTCGGTCTTCGGCACGGCCAAGACGATCGCCCTGACGGGCGGCCAGCTCGAGTTGTCGGACACCGCAGGGACGCAGACGATCACCGGCCCGGCGGCCGGGGTGACGATCAGCGGTGGCGGCACTAGCCGGGTCTTCCAGATCGATACCAACGTCAGCGTCGGCATCACCGGCCTGACCATCACCCAGGGCAATGTCGGCTCCGGCTCCGGGGGCGGCCTGGCCGCCGACGGCGGGGGTACCGTCAATGTGGTCGATTGCACGTTCTCGCAGAACACGGCGTCCAGCCATGGCGGGGCGCTCAGCGTGAAGGGCAACGTGCAGGTCGTCGATTGCACGTTCGAGGGGAACGTCGCGGGCGCGAACGGCGGCGCGATCGACTCGCTGGATGCCACGATCTCGATCCAGGGCTCGACCTTCGACGACAACACCGCCAACAGTGGCGACACTCTCCAGGGCGGCGGCGGGGCCATCTCCGTCGGCGCCGGGACGGTGGAGATCGTCAACAGCACGTTCTACGGCAACGCGGCGCCGTCCGCCAACGGCGGGGCCATCAACTCGAATTTCGCCGCCGCGTTCACTGTGGAGGACTCGACCGTCGACGGGAACACCAGCGGCGACCGGGGCGGTGGCATCTATACGATTAGCGGTCCCTATTCCGCTCAAACGACCCTGTCGAACTCGATCGTCGCTGGCGACTCGGCCAGGTCGAGCGGGCCGGACATCTCGGGGGCCGTCACCTCGCAGGGCCACAATCTCGTCCTCAACCCCAACGGGGCCAGCGGCCTCGTGTCGACCGACATCGAGGGCGTCGATCCGAAGCTCGCCCCGCTGGGCAACTACGGCGGGCCGACCCAGACCCTGGCCCTGCTCCCCGGCAGCCCCGCGATCGGCGGCGGCGTGCCGGTCTCCGGCGTGACCACCGATCAGCGCGGGTACCCCCGGCCCCCGACCAACCCCGACATCGGCGCCTATCAGACCGATCAACAGGTGGTCACCACGACGGCCGACTCGGGGGCCGGCTCGCTCCGGCAGGCGCTCCTCGTCGCCAACGCCTTCCCGCCGCCGTCAGGCCAGACGGAAGGCATCACCTTCGATATCCCGGCGCGGGCCCGTTCGTGATCGCTCCAGCGTCGGCGCTGCCGACGATCAGCGTCCCCGTCACCATCGACGGGACGACCGAGCCCGGCGTGGAGATCGACGGCGGCGACCAGGCGTTCGACGGCCTGATCCTCGGGGCGGGCTCCGGCGGCAGCGTCATCACCGGGTTGACCATCGCCAATTTCAACGGCGCAGGCATCCACATCGAGTCAAGTAACGATTCTATTACAGATAACCAGGTCGGCACGGATCCCGCCGGCACGGGCGCCGGTCCGGGGAACTACGTCGGCATCCTGGTCAACGCGGCCAACGGCGGCACCGGTGTGAGGATCGGCGGGACGACCGCCGCCGCGGCCAACACCATCGGCTTCAACGACACGGCGGGCGTGCAGATCATCGGCACGTCGCCCGACGACGACGCGGGCGCGGTGGTCGAAGGCAACCGCATCGGCACCAACGCGGCCGGGACCCAGAACCTGGGCAACGGCACCGCGATCCAGGTCTTCAACGCCTCGGACAACACGATCGGCGGCTCGGCGTCGGGCGCGGCCAACGTCATCGGGTTCAGCAAGACGGTGGGCGTGGCCATCCTCTCGGGCGCGGGCAACACGATCCTATCCAACACGTATGACGCGACCAACGGGTCTCTGAGCACGCCGTCGGTGGCCGCCAGCGACATCGGGGTGGGCGTCGGGGCCAACGGCAACCTGGCGCCTCCGCAGCTCCTCTCCGCCTCGTTGTCGCCGGGCAACGGCACGCTGTCGATCGCGCTGGCGAGCCCCGTCGCCGCGGCGACGTCGCTCGACGTCTACCTGCTCGTGCCCGCGCCCAGTGAGCGGAAGTTCCTCGGCGACGCCAGCATCGCGGCGGGCGGCAGCTCGGCCTCGCTGACCGTCTCGGGGGTCGCCACCGGCATGCAGATTGTCGCGACGCAGACGGTCGTCGCCGACGGCACCTCGGCGTTCTCCGCCCCGCTCTCGGTCGCGCCCGCGACGACCGTCACCAACACCAACGACAGCGGACCCGGCTCGCTCCGCGCCGCGATTGCCGCCGCCGGGTCGGGCGGCCTGATCACCTTCGACATCCCGACCACGCCGGCCGTGATCGACCTGCAATCGACCCTCGCCATCACGGTGCCGCTCACGATCGACGGCACGAGCGAGCTGACGAGCCAGAAGACTCCGGCCATCGTCCTCCAGAAGGCCCCCGGGAGCGGGTCGTTCGCCGCGCTCGACCTGAAGTCCGGCTCGGGCGGGAGCACGATCAAGGGGCTCGAGGTGTCCGGCTTCGGCGGCGCCGGCATCCTCGTCGAGTCCGCGGGCAATACGATCGGCGGCACGGCCGCCGGCGCGGGCAACGTCGTGGTGAGCGGCACTTCAGCCGGGATCTCGATCTCCGGTGCCGGCAACGTCGTCGAGGGGAACCTCATCGGCACCGACGCCGCCGGAGATCACCTGGGCAACGCGCAGGGACTGGTGATCGCGAGTGCCAGCAACAACACGATCGGCGGCACGGCCGCCGGCGCGGGCAACTCGATCGCCTTCAACGGCTCCGGCAGCACCCCCGGCGCGGTGAGCGTCGACACCGGGACGGGCAACACGATCCTGCAGGACCTCATCTACGACAACACGGGGACGACGTTCGCGAACAGCGGCATCTCCCTGGTGAACGCCAACGACTCCTCCATTTTGTCGGCCCCGGTGATCTCGGGGGTGGCGACGTCCGGTGGTGAATCGACGATCCTGACGCTGAACGTCGCGGGGATGGCGGCGGGGACCTACCTGCTCGACGCCTTCTCCAGCGCCCCGGCGATGCGCCCGGCGCCTCGCGGATCGACGCCCACGTTCATCTGGCCACGGTGTCGGTGACGATCCCGGCGAGCCCTCCCGCGACGATGGCGGTGAACTTGCCGGTCACCGTGGCCGGCGGCCTGCTGGTGACGGCCACCTGGACAGCGCCCGCGTCGGGCGGTCCGTCGGGAGTGACGCCCGGCGATACCTCGGCGTTCGCCACGCCCGTCTCCGTGCCCCAGCCGTTCCTGGTGACGACGACCGCCGCGTCCGGGCCGGGCTCGCTGGCGGCCGAGATCGCGGGCGCCAACCTCGACACGTCCAATCCCAGTGCCGACACGATCGCGTTCCAGATCCCCACGAGCGATCCCGGCTACGACCCGACGACCGGGACCTGGACCATCACGCTCTCGCCATCCGCCACCCTGCCGGCGATCACCCATCCCGTGATCATCGACGCGACCACGCAGAAAGACTACGCCGGCACGCCGGTCGTCGAGATCAGCGGCGCGAACCCGTCGGGCCTGGTGCTCGACTCCGGCGCGGCGAATAGCACGATCCGCGGGCTGGATCTCGTCCACTTCGCGGGCGCGGCCATCGACATCGAGTCGAATGACGTCACGATCGAGGCGAACGACATCGGCGTACTGCCCGATGGGATGACCGTCGCGGCGAACGCCCTGGGCGTGCGGATCAACGGCTCGAACAACACGATCGGCGGGCCGTCGGCCGGCGCCGGCAACATCATCGCGGGCAACACCGGCGCCGCGGTGGACGTGGCCTCCGGGTCGGGCGATACGATCCGGGGCAACCTGATCTACAAGAATGGCTCGGGGATCACGCTGGCCACCGGAGCGAACGGAGCGAACCACGGCGAACAGCCGCCGAACCTGAGCGCCGCGACCTCCAGCGGCGGCACGACCGCGATCGAGGGGAGCGTCGCGACCTCCACGCCCAGCGGGACGATCCTCGACTTCTACGCCAGCGACGGCTTGCTGGCGCCGGCGGGCCTTTACCTGGGCAGCTACGTGATCGACCAGAGCACTGCCGGTTTCCCCACCTTCACCGCGGAGCTGACGGCGTCCGTCCCCACTGGCGCGAGCCTCACGGCCACCGCCACATCGCCGACCGGCGACACCTCGGGATTCGCCTCGTCGATCCCGGTCGCCAACCCGCTGGCCGTGACCAACACCAACGACAGCGGCGTCGGCTCGCTCCGGCAGGCCCTGGAGGGCGCCAACCAGAACGGCGCCCCGGCTACCATCGTCTTCGCGCTGCAAGGCACCGGTCCCTTCACGATCACGCTGCAAAGTCCGCTGCCGCAGCTCACCAATCCCGTCACGATCGACGCCACCGGGCTGGAGACCACGCCCGGATCGCCGTTGGTCGTCATCGACGGCCACAGCGTCCCCTCCGGCAACGGACTCGTGCTCGGTCCCAACTCCGACGGGAGCACGATCATGGGGCTGGACCTCACCGGCTTCGCGGGCGACGCCATCCAGATCCAGTCGAGCAACAACCTCATCCAGGGCGACGTCATCGCCTCCAACACCGGCACCGCGGTGGACGTGGCCTCCGGCACGGGCAACGCGATCCACCAGGACCTGATCTACGGCGATGGATCCGTCATCGTGCTGGCCGCCGGCGCCAACAACAACCAGGCCGCCCCGGCGATCCTGGCGGTCGCCTCGGTCCCGAACCTGACGACGATCGACTACCAGGTCACCGGCGCGCTCGGCCAGTCGTACAGCGTGGACTTCTACGCCAGCGTCGGTTCGAGCGGCCCGGCGGCGCAATTCCTGGGGACGGTCACGACGCCGGCGCTCACGACGAGCACCGAGGCCTTCACCGCGATGTTCGCCACGCAACTGACCGGCACCCAGGCCGCGACGGCGACGGCCACCGACGCGCAGGGCGACACCTCGCCGTTCGCGCAGTCCGGGGTCGCGCCGACGGCGTCCCCCCTCGTCGTCACCAACACCAGCGACGACGTTGACGGCCAATGGGTCGGCTCGCTGCGGCTGGCGATCACTGAGGTCAACGCGATGGGCGCCGGCTCACCGGGGCATCCGGCCGAGATCACCTTCGACATCCCCGGGACCGCCCCGTTCCTGATCAGCCCGGCCATCGCGCTGCCGAACATCGCCGTCCCCGTCACGATCGACGGGGCGACCGAGCCCGGCGTGGAGATCGACGGCGGGGGCCGATCGATCGACGGCCTGATTCTCGGGCCGGGCTCGAACGCGGGTAACAGCACGATCGAGGGCCTGTCGATCGTCGATTTCGGCGGGACCGGGATCGCGATCGAGTCCGCGGGCAACACGATCGGCGGCACGGTCGCCGGCACGGCCAACACCGTCGGCTCGAATGCCGGCGGCGGGATCGAGGTCCTGGCCGGCACGGGCAACGTGATCCGGGAGAACGCCTACATCGGCGCCAACGGCAGCCTCACGCCCGTCGAGGCCAACGACATCGGCCTGGCACCGGACGCCGATGGCGGCCTCCAGCCGCCCGAGCTGGCCGCCGCCTCGCTGGCGACGATCGGCGGCCAGCAGCAGCTCTCCCTCGCGTTCTCGGCGAACGTGCCCAGCAGCACGAAGGTCACGCTCGACGCCTACTTGCTCGACTCGACGTCCACCCCGCCCCAGCGGATCTTCCTGGGTACCGACACCGAGACCGTCGGCAACACCGCCACGATCGTGCCGGCGGTGACGCTCCTGGCCGGCGACATCATCATCGCGACGGCGACCGTGGCCGGCAAAGGCACCTCGGCGTTCTCGGGCGAGGTCACCACGGCCAACCCGTACACGGTCACCAACACGAGCGCCAGCGGCCCCGGCTCGCTGGCTTACGTGATCCAGTTCGCCGACCAGCACCCGAACCCCGATGCCGTCGATCACACGACCCACATCACGTTCGGCATCCTCGCGGGGCCGTTCGTGATCGTGGTGGGCGCGAATGCGCTCCCGCAGATCATGGTCCCCGTCACCCTCGACGGGACCACCCAGCCCCGCGCCGGCGGCGGTACGCTCCCGGTCGTTGAGATCGATGGAGCGATCGTTCAACCCAACGGCACGCTCGTCAACCAGGACCTTGAGGGATTGGTCCTCGCGCCCGGTTCCGACGGCAGCACCGTCAAGGGCCTCGACATCACCGGATTCGGCCAGGCCCGCTCCGGCGATGCCGGCATCCTCGTCGAGTCGAAGGACGACACGATCCAGGACGACTGGCTCGGCGTGGACCTCTCCGGCACGGCGGGGCCTCGCAACGACGTGGGCATCGCGATCACCCCCCCGTCGTCCCCGGGCGGCGCCACCGTCGGCGGCTGCACGGTGACCGGCAACATGATCGGCCTCAACCTCACGGCCGGCGTGTCGATCTCGGCGGGAACGGTCTCCGGCGCCACGCTCCTGGGCAACCTCATCGAGGGGAACTCGATCGGCTCCGACAGCTCCGACACCAACCTGGGCAACGGCCTCGGCATCGTGATCAGCGACTACGGGAGCAACACCGTCGGCGGCTCCGCATCCGGTTCGGCCAATACCATCGGCTTCAACGCTCAGGCGGGGATCTCGATCACGGGCTCGTCCAGGACGCTGATCTGGGGCAACGCGATCGGCACCGACAGCTCCGACGACAAGCTGGGCAACGGGGTCGGCATCATCCTCAACGATGCGTCGCGCAACTCGATCGGCGGCACCATCTCCGGGGCTTCGAACGCGACCAAGGCCGTCGGCAACACGATCGGCTTCAATAGCGGCGCGGGCATCTCGATCACCGGGACGTCGGCGACGAACAACCAGATCGTCGGCAATTCCGTGGGCGTCGTCCCGGGCTCGGGCTCGTCCGGGTCCTCGGGAGCGGGCAACGGCGGCAATGGGATCGTCCTGGACGGCGGCGCCTCCGGGAATTCGATCGGCCTGGTAACACTCGGCCTGGGAAACGTCATCTCGGCCAACCACGACGCCGGCGTGCTGATCCAGGGCATGTCTCCGGACAACGTGCTCGCCGCCAATATCATCGGGACGACGCTCGGAGGCACGGTCGGCGGCCTGCTGGGCAACGCGGGAGACGGCGTCCTGATCGGGGATTCGCCGGCCAACACCGTCGGCGCCGCGCCGGCCGCGCCGCCCGGGCCGGGGTTTTCCCTCTCCGGTGGCGCCAACATCATCACCGGCAACGGCGGCGACGGGATCACGATCATCCTCCCGGCCAGCGGGACCATCGGCGGCGCGAATCTGGTCCAGGGCAACCTCGTCTCCGCCAACCGCCAGAACGGCATCCACTTCACCGGAGACCTGACCGTCGGCACGCTCCAGGTCCAGATCCTCGATAACCTGGTCGGCACGACCTCGAGCGGCACGAACGCCTACGACCCGACCACCGGGCTCCCGCAGGGCAACGGCCTGGACGGCATCCGCCTGGACCAGTCTGCGCCGCGCCGACCGCCACGGCGACCGTTTCCGGCGAGGCCGCCGCACTGGTCGCCGGCAACGTGGCGTCCGACAACGGCCTGAGCGGCATCCACATCGACCTGGCGACTCCGTCCGGCCTCTCTTATCTCGCCGCGGTCTCGATCGTCAACAACCGGCTGGGCACCGACGCCAGCGGGACGAGCACGAGCGGCAAGGTCAACGGCGGCGTCGTCCCCTTCGGCAACGCCCTCGACGGCGTCCTGGTCGACGAGGTCCTGGGCGTCACCATCGGCGGGTCGGCCGGTGCCGGCTCCTCCCAGGCGAACGTGATCTCGGGCAACCTCAACCGAGGCATCGAGGTCCGCGGCGATCGGATCCAGCTCTCATCCGAGCTTCCGGCGCGCGCCTACGTCGAGAACTGGATCGAGTCCAACCTGATCGGCACCGACAGCACCGGCACGCAGGTCGCCGACCAGAACACCACGAGCCTCGGCAACCTTTCGGACGGCATCTTCCTGTACGATCCGGGCCTGACCGACATCCAGGACAACGTGGTCTCCGACAACCGGGGCTCGGGCATCCACGCCCAGGTGGCGAACGCCTCGCCGGTCCCGGCCGGCGACCTGACGATCGCCGACAACATGATCGGGGTCGACATCACCGGGAACACGGTCAAGGTCGGCACCAGCGACCTGGGCAACGGCTCGGACGGCATCTTCCTCGACAGCCTCAAGCCCTCGTCGATGACCGCGACGACGGCCCCGATCGCGACGATCGAGGGCAACGAGATCTCCGGCAATCACGCCAACGGCGTCAACGTGCTGAAATCGGCCGATGTGCTGATCGAGGGGAACAAGCTCGGCACGAATCGGGCCGGCTTCAGCGCCTTCGAGAACCCGACGAGCGACTTCGGCAACGCCGCCGACGGCGTGTTCCTCAACCAATCGAGCGAGATCACGATCGGCGGCTCGACCGCCGCCGGCAACCTGATCGCCGGCAACCACGGCAGCGGCATCTTCGTCTCCGGCACGAGCGGGTCAACGAACGTCCAGCCCGGGAACGGCAGCGCCGCGGCATACAACCTGATCGCCGGCAATCAGGTTGGCGTCAACGGCAGGGTGGCGGTCCTCAACGCGGTCGCCGGCATCATCCTGAGCAACGCCGACAATAATACGATCGGAGGCGCCAGCCCCGGCCAGGCAAACGTGATCTCGGGCAACGCCCTGGACGGGATCCTCCTGGTCAACGAGGCCCAGTACAACCTGATCGCCGGCAACGCGATCGGCACCGACGGGCTCGCGGGCGCGGCGATCGGCAACTCGGCCGACGGCGTGCTCCTCCTGGGAGTGAGCACCCTCCAGAGCGGGCAGACGGTCACCGGCTCCGTCCTCCACAACACGATCAGCGGCAACGTGATCTCCGGCAACAACGAGAACGGCCTCGAGATCTTCGGGGCCGGCTCCTCGGACAACGTCGCGACCAACAACACGATCGGCCTGGGCGCCGCCAGGCCGATCGCCAACCACGCCGACGGCGTGCTCGCCAACGACGCCGGCACCGGGAACGTCGTCGGGCCGGGCAACGTCATCTCGGGCAACGTCCAGTCCGGCGTCGGGATCGTGGGCAGCACCACCGACATGGCCGTCATCGGCAACTTGATCGGGACGGACCCGACGGGCCTCATGTCCGGCGTCAACGACGGAAACGGCGGCAATGGCGTGGTGATCTACGGCGCATCCGGCGACACCATCGGCGGGACGACCGCGACCAAGGTGCCCGGGACCGGCAACACGATCTCCGGCAACGCGCAGGCGGGCGTGCAGATCTTCTCCCCCGGCGGGACGGGGACGACGGCCGGGCAAAACCTCGTGGTCGCCAACCTGATCGGCACCGACAAGAACGGGTCGGCGCCGCTGCCCAACGGCAGCGACGGCGTCCAGATCATCGACGGCAGCTTCAACACGATCGGCGGCCCGGCCGGCGCCGACCGCAACGTGATCTCGGGCAACGCGGGCAACGGGATCTTCATCGACCAGTTCCCCACCCTGGCCGCCATCAACAACCAGGTCCTGGGCAACTTCATCGGCACCAACGCGGCCGGATCGAAGGCGATCGCCAACCAGGCCAACGGCGTCCTGATCACCGACGGCAGCGGCAACGCCATCGGTGCCGCCACCCTCGGCGCGGGCGTGGGCACGATCGCCGGGACCGAGGTCCCCACCGCGGTCGCCGGCGACGGCGCCGGCAACCTGATCTCGGGCAACGACCAGTGGGGCATCCAGATCCTCCTGTCGGGCAATTCGCTCCCGGCCAACGGCGGCAGTTATACCCCGTACACGAACCAGGTCCTGGGCAACTTCATCGGCACCGACGTCGTGGGGAACAGCGCGATCGCCAACACTCTGGGCGGCGTCCTCGTCAACGACCTCAGCACGAAAGCCCCCATCCCGCAGGTGATCGGCGGCACGTCCCCCGGCTCCGGAAACCTGATCTCCGGCAACGCCGACATCGGCATCGAGCTGCTCGGCCCGCAAGGCGGCGTCACCGGCTCGAACAACACCGTCCAGGGGAACCTGATCGGTCTGAACGCCTTGGGCGCCGTCCTCGGTGAAGGGACCGGGGTCTTCATCGACAATTCGCCCAATAACCTGATCGGCGGCACGACGACCGGGGCCCGGAACGTGATCTCCGGCAACAGCCAGGCCGGCATCCACATCTTCGACGCGCTCTCGACCGAGGACAGCATCGAGGGCAACCTCATCGGTACCGACCTCTCGGGCTCGAACTTCCCGAGCGGGACCACGGAGGCGTCCCCGCCCCAGAGCGTCGGCGTCCTCATCGACGGCTCGTCCGGCGACTCCGTGGGCGGGACCGCATCGGGCGCGGGCAACGTCATCTCCGGCAACGGCGTCGGCATCCAGATCACGGGGGTCAAGCAGAACAACGGCCAGATCATCGGCAGCGGCAACATGGTCGAGGGCAATCTCATCGGCACCGACAGCACGGGCACGCAGGCCGTCTCCAACCTCGACCTGGGCGTGTTCATCGACAACTCGCGGGGCAACGTGGTCGGGCCGGGCAACGACATCGCCGCCAACGGCATCGCCGGCGTCGAGATCCTCGGCGACGCCTCGACCGGCAACCTCGTCGCGGGCAACACCATCGGCCTGGACCGCAACGGGGCGGTCTTCTCGACCCGCGGCAGCATCGAGCTCAGCAGCAACGGGCCGGAGCCCGGCATCCTGGTGGAGTCGGGCAACCAGCTCAACGGCGTGGTCATCCTCGGCGCCTCGCAGAACACCGTCGGCGTCGACAAGGCCATGGCGCAAGCGCGGCCAACACCATCGGCGGCAACCTCTGGGTTGGCGTGTACGTCACCAGCCGCGACTACAACGGCGTCCTCTACGCGGTCCCCGCCGGCAATGCCATCTCGGGCAACCTCATCCGCTCCAACAAGATCTACGGCGTCCTGCTGTACAACGCGCCGAGCAACGCCGTCCCGCCGTTCAACAGCCGGAGCCGGGCCCTGATCAAGAACCGGTACGGCGGCGGCCAGAAGATGGGCTTCCGCAACTACCAGGGGAGCTTCGACGCCGGCACCTCCCTGCCGACCAGCCCCGCCGGACGGTCGGGCGGCGCGGCGCACCGGAAGGCGGTGGCCCATCGCGGGCGGGCGGCCGTCCATCACGGCAAGGCGGCCGTCCACCACGGGAAGCCGGCCATCGAGCACGCACAGGCGGCCGCCGTGCACCACCCGGCGATGACCGCCCCGGCGCTCGCCCGCCGTCCCCGCGTGCCCGCCCTGTTCGAGGTATGACCAGGCGCGAAACGCCGCCTCGGGGAGATTCTTCCTGGCATCATCCTGAAATCCGACGAAGACCTGCGGCGACAACCACCGAGAGCGGCGCGGCCAGCGATCGACAGACCGGGAAGGAAGGATCGAACGAAAAGCATTAGTGTGAATATATTTATATATAATAGCAGATTGTATTCACTCGCGCCGGCTCGCCATGCTGCAGATCAGGCACGAGTCGATCACTCTCTAACGGTATACGTCCGCTGTGAGCAGCCCGGCGAGATCCCAGATATTCAAGTCGGCGTCGAGGTCGCCCGCTGCCAGGGACCGACCATCCTGGGAAAATGTCGCGCAAGCGATCTCCGCTGGCCCTCGAAGGGCCGCTCGAGCAAGGCCCGTGGTGATGTCCCAGGCCTCGATTCTTCCCTGGCAGGTCAACGCGAAGAGGGTTCGCCCGTCTCGACCGATGGCCACCGCGTAGCCCCAATCTCTCGCGGTGCCAAGTGCCATGCGTTCCCGCCCGGCCGCCACGTCCCAGAGCTTGATCCGATCGTTGACTCCACCCGACGCCAGGGACACTCCGTCGGCGGAGAAGGCCAGGCTGTGAACCGGCCCGCCCTGCATCGGCAGGCTGGCCCGTTCCCGACCCTCGGTTTCCGTCAAGTCCCAGAGCTTGATCAGTCCACCGGCGCACCCCGAAGCGAGCGAGCGTCCATCCGGGCCGAAGCTCAGGGCGTTGACGGGGCGTTCGTGGCCGTGCAAGACGGCGCGGACTTCCCCCGATGCGACGTCCCAGAGACGGATCGATTGGTCGTCGCTGCCGGTGGCCAGGGTCTTCCCATCGGGCGAGAAGGCCAGGGATCGGACCCAGCCGGTATGGCCCCGTGGCAGGAATCGCTTTCCTCCCGTGGCGAGGTCCCAGAGCACCACGGAGAAGTCCTTGTAGCTGGCGGCGAGCGTCAGGCCGTGGGGCGAGAAGGCCAGGCCGAAGACACCGCGCGAGGGATCGCCGGGTAAACTCGCCTGCACACCGCGAGGAAGGTCCCGGACGACCACGTGACCATCGTCTCCCCCGGTCGCGACCTGGTGGCCGTCGCGAGAGAGCGCCACGACCTTGACGCCCAGCGGATGCCCGGTCCGTCCGGTCCAGGTGGGTGTCCCTCGGTCCTCGGAGGTCGAGAGGATCGCCACGACGACGAGGGCGAGACCGAGGACGGCCAGGCAGCCCGCCCGCAACGGGATCAGCCCGTTGAATGAGAGCAAGACCCGGGCCTCCCGCGATGTTCCTCCCTCGTCGCGGTGGTCCAGCAAAACGCGCGTGTCGAAGGAGACTCTGGACACGGTGCTCTCTCCTCGCATTGTTCGAGGCCGATCATGCAGGCCTCCGGATCGGGGCGTGGAACGATCGCCATCGAAGCGGGTCGGCGTCGATCCGAGCGGGTGACCGCGCGCCTTGCCGACGGCCAAGAACCCGGCCGCCGCGCAACGGCTCTTGCGAGGCCCTGCGGCTCAGGGGCGCCGGCGAGGATCAGCTCGCCCAGGCTTCCTGCGTCGCAGCCCTTGTAGAAGGTCGGAGCCGGGCCCCAGGTCAGATAGGCGGGGGGGCGCCCCGGGTCCTTGTCGACAATGGCCACCTCGAATCCGATCCGCTTGCCGGGATCGAGGCGGGTCGGCCGATCAGGGTACCGGTCGAAGGCTTGCACGGCCCACTCGTAGGTTGTGATATCCCCCTCGCGCCGCGACTTCATCACGGTCCCGGTCCGCTGGATCCGCCCGTACATGAGCGTCGGGTTGGCGCCGGTTTGATCCGCATAGGCGGGTGTCGGGCCCGGCACCGCCACGTACTGGAGCACCGGCAGCTCCGCCGCTTTGAGGATGTCGTGCCAGTCCCCGGACGTCGGCGGGACCTTCCACTCGTACTTCCGGTCGGAATGGTTGCCGTCCACGAAGACTTCCACGGCGTCGGTCTCGAAGTGCACGCGATCGTCGGCCCGCTTCACGTCATCGAGCAGGACGTTCTCCGCGTCCTTGACCACCACGGCCACGTAGATCAGCGCGGACCCTCGATCGTAGCCGACCATGAAATAGCCGTCCGGATCGCCGGTCGCTCCTCTTCCCCGCGAGTCATAGGTTTCATGACCGAGGAACTGGTTGCGGATCGGATGGCGGCGGAGATGGCCGGGCCAGTCGTCGAGCCGGCCGTCGATGGTCATGCCGCTCAGCGGTAAGGCGAGCGCGGAATGGGATCGAGATGCGGCCGTCGGATCGTCCTGATCGGCTGATGTCCCGTCCAGATCTCGAGGCGATGATGCGATGCCGTCGGACTGCCGGCCCGCCTGGTCCGGAACGTTCATCATCGACGCGGTGGCCTCGGGCTCGACCACCTCGCGCGTTTCCACGGGAGCCGCGGGCTGCCGGGACAGCACACCCACAGCCCGATAGACGCCCCAACCCAGCACGCCGGCGCAGGTGAGCAGACTCACCGCCCACACGCCGGCGCAGCGACGGGCAGAGGCTGAGGACGGGCCTCAGGATCGGACGCGTCAACGACATCCCCGCCGCGCCCCGCAGGCCGACCTGGACCACGTTCCGGACGGTGGAATCGACCAGGGGAAGGGCAATTGCCGAGGCGCCTGGCAGGCGCAGGCACGCGCCGAGCGCCGAGGCGGTGGGTGCCAGGCCGCGTCGGTCGAGGCGAGACTGCAGCTTATCCCGGGCCCGCGATAATCGGCTCTGGATGGTCCCCGTCGGACAGCCGAGGCGGCTGGCGACCGCGTCGAGATGGAGCCCCTCCATGTAATAAAGGATCAGGGGGACTCGATACCGCTCCGGGAGTCGGCGAATCTCCTCGTCGATCACCGTCCGCAGTTCGGCCGCTTCGAGGTCGTTGGATTGTCCTCCGGAGCGCCCCACGGCTCGCCGCTCGACGAGGCGCCGCCGGGCGGCCTTCACCTTCTCCTTCGTGGCCACGCGCCGGGCGACGCCGTGAAGCCAATTCGATAGGAGATGGCGCTCCCGAAGTGTCCCCGCCCTCTTCAGAAGGACGAGGAAAGTGGCCTGGAACGCATCCTCGGCCGCGTGCTCGTCCCCCAGGATTCGCCGGCAAACCCCCATGACCATCGGTCCATACCGATCGATGAGCACCCTGAGCGCGACCTCGCGGCCTTCTTGACCACGACGCAACTCGGTGATCAGGCGATCATCGGTCCAGCTACCCGTGGCGCCGTGGTCGAAGAGCGTCTGCATCCCGCCGACCACGGTTGCACTCAGGCGAATGCCCATCGGGCTGACTCCGGTCCGCCGGCTCCATTTTTGTACTCCATACTGCCGGCTGCCCGGGAGCTCGTTCCATGTTTTTCTCCGAATCCAACGATTTTTTTCGGAGCGGCCGAGCCCTACTGGGCCGACTCTCGCAGAGATCTGGACACCGGACGGTCCGGGAAGTAGGTCAGGCTGACGACCAGCCCGCTTCCGAGCCTGATGGAACAGGCTCTCATAGACGGACCCGGTGACGCTGTCCGATCCGGGAGGGCGAGGCTCCGCCCGAGCCGCGGGGCAACGCTCGGACGGAGCCTCGCCCTCTCAAAAGCCGGACAGCATCAGCGACGGCGTGGATCAGAGCGGCGGCGGCGTGATCGGGAGGGTGCGGGCCCGCGTCCGGCCGTAGAAGATATTCAACATCAGGACCGCCTCGCTGTCGAACGGCTTGGGACTCGCCACGGGGGATACGAAGGCGGCGGTCAGCACCGCGGTATTCCTGATCCCGAAATTCAGGCCGTAGGTGAGGTCCACCGAGTCCGGCGCCCCGGCGAGGTCGTTCCGGTTGAACGGGTCCCGGTGGTTGATCGGGTTGTTGACGTGCAGCTCGAACGTCGGCGCCAGCGCGGTCAGCCAGGAGCGGGACTCCGGATTGCGGTACACGAAGTAACCCACGGCCACGTCATTGTAGACGAGCGACGTATCGTTGGGGCTGGCCGGGAAGCTGAACCCGCTGAAGCCCTGGAGATACCATCGGTTATAGTTATAGATATAACCGAGACATGGCTGGAAGTAGGTCGAATTGAGCGGGAAGAGATAGGGTGCGCCGGCGAAGCGGCTTGGCCCGGTCTGCGGCGTGATCGCGAACATGGCGGAGACCAGGCTGCCCGTCTGCGTGTTCTGCGCCAGGATGTACTTGGCGAAGACCGTCAGGTTGCCCAGCGACGTCGAGGTCGGGGTGCTCACGATGTTGCCGAAGCTGTTGGCGGTGAGGTTGTCCAGGGGCAGCCGGATGCCGATCGAGCCCATGCCGTTGTTGAAGGTCTTCTCCACGCCGAAGTTGTAGACATAAGCCTTCATCTGCGTGACCGGGGAGAGGTTCCGCTGATTGATCGTATCACCGACATTATTATAATAGTTGAAGTTGAAGAAGACGCGATCCTGGGGCCGGGGCGATTGGTTCTCCGAGATCTTGAAATTGCGCACGGACGGGTAGATGGGCGATGCCCCGCGTGCCCCGGGCGGCGGGGGTGGGCCGGGCGGCGGGATGGGGGACGGGATGGGCGGGGTGGTCGCACTGGGGTGGTGGAAGACGGGGTGGATCGAGACGGGGCTGATGTCGCCGATCATGGCGAAGGGGGTCGGGGCCGCCGCCGGCGTGCCGCCGAAGCCCGCTCCGGCCGACTCGCCCGGGCCGCCGAAGAGGTCGGCGGCCGAGCTCGAGGGCGCCGCCGCGGCCGGAGTGGGTGCCGTCGCCGCCTCCGCGCCGGGGGCCGCGGCCCCGGCGGTCCCGGGGGCCGGAGCTTCACTCGGGGCCGGAGCGGGAGCCGCCCCCGGAGCGGGCGGGCCGGGAGCCTCGACGGCCGGCGGTGTCTCGCCGCGAGCCCCGGAGGGACCGGGTGCGATGGCCGGCGGCGGCGCGGGTCCGGGCGCCGCGGCGGGCGGCGGCGCCGCGCCGGGCGTCGTGGATGGAAGCGGCGCGACCGCCGGCGGTGCGGGAACCTCAGCCTCGGCGGGCGCCGGCGCCGCGCCGGGGGCCTCGGCGGGACCGGGCTCGATCGCCGGCGGCGCGGGAGCCGCAGCCTCGGCCGTGGTGGGCGCCTGCATCTGGGCCGATGGACCGGCCACCGATGGCTGAGCGGGCGCGACCGGCACGGGCGATGGTTGCGGTCGGACGCGACCGAAGAGCCCGCGCCGGACGGGAGCGCATCCCCCCTCGAAGGGGTTTTGCAACTGCCGGAGGGCGGCATGGCCTCCCAGGCCCCGATAATCCAGCCGCTGGGGAGCGGGGCGGATCGCGTTCGATTGGCCCGAGATGGCCGGCTGCCGCGGCGCCCGAGGAGGCCGGGCGCCTTCAAGCGGCCCGTCGGAGATCTCCAGCGGGATCACGCCGCCCGAGGCGGGAGGCTGGGGTCCTGTCTGAGCCTGCACGCCGTGCGGCCCGATCCAGGCTATGGCAAGCTGGACCAGCAGGATCGCCCCGATCGATGGGATTCGCACGCGTCCTGCCCCCCCTGGCTCTTCTCGGAAATCCTCTCCATCTTATCGGCTCCGCGGGCCGTGCGGCTTGCTCGGATTTCCGCGATTTTTCCGGATCGGGCGGCCTCGGAGTCGGCCCTGGTCGGTCGTCCCGCGGCAGGGTTCCGGTCAGATGGGACGCGGTCGCTCGCGTGCCACGGCGCGCTCGCTTGTTCTGACGTTTTTTTCCTTGACGGCCCGCCTGATCCAGGGTCATAAATAGCATTGTGGCGATTTGTGCGTCATCAATCAGCCACGATCGGTCCCCGACGAACCGGGGCGGATCGTGAGCCCCGGGAGTCGTGTCCGATGCCGGCACTGTCTCCGTCTCGACCGATCTTGCCCACTCGGGCCATCCTGCCCGCCCGCCCGATCCTCGCGGCCCAGCCGATCCGGGCCGCCCGATCCGGACGGGGCGGGGGGGTGATCCAGGGAGCGTTCCTCGGCGGACAGCCCCGCCTGACGATGATGGCCCCCCGCGCCGGGAACGGCGCCGTCCAGCGCTCGGCCACAATGCCGGCGGCGAACGCGACGCCCCTGCCGGAAGGCTTCGGCGGTTTCCGTCCGATCATGCCCGCGCAGCGAATGCCCGAGGCGATCCAGCGGAAGATGGAGTCGCTGTTCAAGACGAGCTTCGGCGACGTCCGCATCCACGTCGGCCCCGAGGCCGGCTCGATCGGCGCCACGGCGTTCACCCAGGGCTCGGACATCTTCTTCGCCCACGGCCAGTACAACCCGGCGACGCCCCAAGGCCAGCGGCTGTTGGGCCAGCAACTGGCGCACGTGGTCCAGCAGCGAACGGGCCGGGCCCGCAACCCGTTCGGCTCGGGGATGGCGGTGGTGACCGACCCGCTGCTGAAATCCGAGGCCGAGATGATGGGCATCCGCGCCGCGATGCCCCAGCCGGCGCAGCCGAAGATGAACGGCAAGCACACGGCAACGGCCGGACATCCCGCGATCCCGGGGCCGATCCTGCCCAAGCGGCCAGGCCAGGACGCGGCGGCAAGCCGAGGACCCGCAACCCCCGGCGCCATCCGTCCGACGACGTCCGGGCCGATCCTGCCCAAGCGGGTCGATGCCGCGGCGCCGGCGCCGATCCTCCCCGGCCGGCCGAATTCGGCCACGTCGATGCCGTCGCCCACCCGGCCGATATCGGCCACCTCCGCATCGGGCGCGATCTTACCCTCGCGGCCGTCGGCGGCGATCCAGCCCCCGGCCCCGATCCTCCCCGGCCGGCCGAGCTGGTGGCAGCAGGCCGCTCAGCCCATGATGGCCCTCGGCGCCGCGGCCGCGATCGGCCGCCACGTCATCCATTCCGTCGGTCGCTGGATGTTCGGTTCGTAGCGAGATGAGTCCTGGAATCGAGACCTTCGGGAGGTCCCACCGATGACACAACCCGTTGCCCCCGTCGTGCCTCATCATCCCGGCGGGCCCTCTCGCGTGATCCAGGGCTCGTTCCCCGGCGGCCGTCCGCGGATTCCGCCGGCGGCGCCACCGGCGCCGCCGCGGCTCGTCCCCCTGGCGGCGACCCCGGCGGTCCAGCCGGCCGTCCGACCCGGCGTCTTCCCGCCGGTCGCCCGACCGGGCACCCCGCCCGGCCGGCCCCGGCCGATCCTCCCCAACGCGCGCCCGGTCGGGTGCCGTCCAGCCGTCCGGTGGGAACGCCTTCGCCTTGCCGCCGGGGTTCCAGCTTCGGCCCTCCGGCCTGGGGCAGAGGATGCCCCGGGCGGTGCAGGAGAAGATGGAGGCGTTCTTCGGCACCAGCTTCGCCGACGTCCGCGTCCATGTCGGCAACGAGGCGTCGTCCATCGGTGCCCTGGCGTTCACGCACGGAACCGACCTCTACTTCGCCCCAGGGCAATACAACCCGCAGACGGTGCCAGGCCAGCAGTTGCTCGGGCACGAGCTGACCCACGTGGTGCAGCAGCGGGCCGGGCGGGTGCGCAATCCGATCGCCTCGGGCGTAGCGGTGGTCCAGGACCCGGCCCTGGAGGCCGAGGCCGAGCGGATGGGGACGTGCGTCGCGACGGCCTCGCCACCGATCCAGGCGAAGCGGGCGGGGGCCGGGCCTGGCGTCGCCCCGCTGCGGCCGACGGGCTCCCGGTCGGCGGGGACCGGGGCGATTCTACCTGTATGTCCTCCGTTGAACTCGGCCGCGCAGCGGAAGCCTGCGCCGACGATCGCCCCCTCCGCGGCCGTCCTCCGGCTCAAGGATTCCGTCGCTGGCTCTTCCTGCACCCCCCCCTCGATCCAGCTCATGGAGAGCAGCAAAGGCGGCAGAAAAGGCAAGCTCGCCGACCGTCCGCAGAAGCTCGGGGGCAACGTTAAGAGGAACACAGAAAAGGATAGCACCGGCCGGTTCTACGCGTTAGTGGGGACGGAAGAAGGCTCGGAAATCCTGCATCAATACAAGGAAAGCAGAGGTCTGGGGGGTAAGTCACTGGATCGGGAGGAGTTGGCCAAGGTGTACGGGGAATCCGAGGCGCCGTCGTCTTCGCACGCAAGACCTCACACCACAAAGAACCGACCCCGAAGGAGTCATCCGAGGATATTTATGAATTTTTGAACAGGTATGTACGGAAGTATTCCGGCCCGGAGGGGTATGATGAGGCGAGCGAGGCGGGCCTCTTGGCCATCATCAATAATCTGCTGAGCACGACTCCAAAAGGCGAAGTCGAACTCATTTTGGATTATTATATGTACGACGGGCCCTTGAGGCAGAAACTCGCCATGTCGCCGATGGATGTCGACCGGCCTTATCGTCGATAGGCGGCATCGACAGGCGGAAGAAAAGGGGTCGGAGCCGTTCTAGCGGCGGAAGAAAAGGGGTCGGAAACCGTTCTAGCGATCGCCCGAGGCTCGGCGGTCGCGCACGAGGTCGCACCGATGATGCCCCCCGTCTCACCCACCGTGCCTCTACGCCCCGGCGGGCCGTCCCGCGTGATTCAGGGCTCATTCCCCGGCGGCCGGCCGCGGATCCTCGGGGTGGCCGCTCCGGCGCCGCCGCGGCCGGTCCCGGTGGCGGTGCGCCCCGCGGTGCAGCCGGCCGGCCGCCCCGGTCCCGTCCACCCGCCGGCCCGACCGGGCACACCGGGCGGCCGGAACCAGCCGATCCTCCCGGGCGCCGCCCGGCCCGGTGCCGTCCAGCCGTCAGGCGGCAACGCCTTCGCCTTGCCGCCGGGCTTCCAGTTGCGGCCTACCGCGCTGGGCCAGCGGCTCCCCGAGGCCGTGCAACAGAAGATGGAGTCCTTCTTCAACACCAGCTTCGCCGACGTCCGCGTCCACGTCGGCGGCGAGGCGGCCAGCATCGGCGCCCTGGCCTTCACCATCGGCGCCGACCTCTACTTCGCACCCGGGCAATACAACCCCCAGACGACCCAGGGCCAGCAGTTGCTCGGTCATGAGCTGACTCACGTCCTGCAGCAGCGGGCCGGGCGGGTGCGCAATCCGATGGGAACGGGCGTGGCGGTGGTGCAGGACCCGGCTTTGGAGGCCGAGGCCGAACGTATGGGGTTGCGGGCGGCGTCGGCGTCGATGCCCATCCAGGCGAAGCCGGCGGGGACGTCGCCGGGCGGGCCGCGCCCGGCGGTCGCGCCGGTCATCCCCGGCTTCTCGGCCGCCGCGCAACCGAGACGGCCGGACGTCGGCGGTCCGTCGCCGACCCGGCCGGGGAAGCCGGCGCGGCCCGCGCCGGTGCAACCGAGGTCGCGCTCGGTGGTCCCATCGGGCGTCGTCCCGGTCCAGGTCTCGCCGCCGACGAAGACCGGGGAAGGCAGCTACCGGATCGTGGCGGGGGCCGTAGGACAACCCGTCGGTTCGGTGATGGTCCACACCCGGAGCCACTCCACGATCGAGGTCACCGACCTCCACGTGGACCCGGCTCACCGGGAGCAGGGGCTGGGCGGACTGCTGATCGCCTCGGCGATGCGCGCCGGGCAGGGACTGGGGCGGAGCGAGGTCATCCTGGACAGCCACGATGAGGGGAGCGGGAAACTGACTCGCTGGTATCAGGGCATGGGCTTCGCTCGGGCCGGCACCAACGAACTCGGCTATGCCCGGCTCGTCGCCCCGATCCATCGCGTCCTCGCGGGCGTCGGGCAGGCGAAAATCGCCCCGCGCCGGCCAGCCCCCGGCCCTCCCCGTCCCGAGCCCGTCGCCCGCACGCCCGGGCGCCTCCAGAAGATGAACAAGAGGAAGGTGGAGCAGACCGAGACGACGATCCATTCGATCTCGGATGAGCTCCTGAGGCTGATCTTCCTGTTCGTCCTGGAAGTCGAGACCTTCTCGGAATTCCTGGGGCGGCGCTACCTCACCACCGGCGAGTCCTTCCGGAATTATCAGACCATCAGGCGCGGTTTGTAAGAAATGGCAGGCCAACCTCGCCCTCCTCGCGGAGCGGTGGAACATCTGGCATCAGCCCACCGACCTCGCGGCATTGATGCGGAAGCTCGCCACGCGGAGCGTGCCGCTCAACATGAAGGTGGGCGGCCGTCGCAAGGATACCCGCAACAAGAACCTCATCTCCGAGGAGGAGGCGTACGGCATCCACGACGTGGCCAGGTCCATCCTGCACCTCTATCCCAAAGACGTTTTCGTTTACATATCAATAGGAAGCAGTCCGAGCATCATCACCCGATACATGAAGGTCTGCGATCCCGCGATCGAGGTGATCGACTTCCCCTTCAGCTCCGCGGAAATCCAGGCGTTCTCAAAATGCAACATGGAGAAAATCTTCGCTTATTATGAAAATACCGTGGATAGGAACTTGCCGCCCGGCAAGAAGCTGCTTCTGATCGACATCTGCGAGCAGGGGCGGGCCTTGGCGGCGATGAAGTACCTCATCCAGCAGTATGAGTCCGCGAGGTCGCGACCGGTCAGGCGCGAGGTGGTCATGCTGGCCCTCAACAACACCCTGCCCGAGGCGGTGGCAAAGGCCCGACACGCCGTGAACCCGGAGGTCGAGGAGGCGCTCGTGAGCGAGATCCAAATCATCGACACGAAATACAGCGAATACATGGCCGAGGTGCAGGACGATATCCTGGGCAAGGTATACAAGCAGAACCTGGAACTGGTCCTGTTCGGGCGTCATGAGATCGCGGACATCTCGTCTGGGGCGCTCACGGCGCCCATGCCCAGCCACGCCATGGTCCAGAGGCTGCTCATCGTCCTGGCCAGGATCCGGGACTTCAATCGCGACCTTAATCGAGGTGAGGTCTCGCAACCGTGGGAATATGATGAGGGGGATAGATTCTATTTCTGATTCCGATGGGCGTGAGCGGGCCCGGAACGGACGATGAAGGTCGGGTGCGGACAGCGGCGCAAGCGACGCTGGTCCTCCCGAGGATGGCGGCATCAAGTGACATGCCCTGGCCGTGAAGCGGCGAGGTCTTCGCGAGAGATCGAGGCTCACGATCGAGGTCGTACCGATGGCGACTCTGGCCGCTCCCTCCGCCCTCCTCCCGCACGGCGGCCCGTCCCGGGTGATCCAGGGTTCGTTCCCCGGCGGCCGGCCGCGGCTCCCGCAATCGGCGGCCCCGGCGCCGCTGCGGCCCGTCCCCGTGGCGGCGCCCCCGGCGGTCCAGCCGGCGGTCCAGCCGGCCGTCCGA
The DNA here is from genome assembly GCA_963815795.1 of uncultured Planctomycetota bacterium. Lineage (GTDB taxonomy): Bacteria > Planctomycetota > Planctomycetia > Isosphaerales > Isosphaeraceae > JAKAUH01. Next base: position 172,400 of record CAWFIC010000020.1, read on the forward strand.
CCCGGCGTCGCCCCGCCGGCCGCCCGACCGGGTACCCCGCCAGGACCGCCCCGGCCGATCCTCCCGAGCGCGGCCCGGCCGGCGCCGTCCAGCCGTCCGGCGGGAACGTCTTCGCCGTGCCGCCGGGCTTCCAGTTGCGGCCCTCCGCACTCGGCCAGCGGCTCCCCGACGCCGTGCAACAGAAGATGGAAGCGTTCTTCGGCGCCCGCTTCGACGACGTCCGCGTCCACGTGGGGAACGAGGCGGCGTCGATCGGGGCGCTGGCCTTCACGATGGGCAGCGATCTCTACTTTGCGCCGGGGCAGTACAACCCGCAGACGCCGCAGGGCGAGCAATTGCTCGGGCACGAGTTGACGCACGTGGTGCAGCAGCGGGCCGGCCGGGTGCGCAACCCGCTCGGCTCGGGGGTCGCGGTGGTGCAGGACCCGACGCTGGAGGCCGAGGCGGAGCGGATGGGGATGCGAGCGGCCTCGGCGACATCCCCGCCTCTCATCCAGCCGAAGCCGTCGCCGGTCTCGATGATCGGCGGCCGGCCGACGGGTCCGTCGGGCGCCGCGGCGCGTCATCGATCCGGCCGGCACGAACCCCGGGCCTTTCCTCGCTCCAGCCGAGTCCGGTCGCGGCGCCGGTCTCCGTCCCGGTAGCGATCTCCGCGCCGACGAAAGTCGGGATGCACACCTATCGGATCGTGGCCGGAGCCGGCGGCCGGCCGATGGGCTCGGTGATGGTGCATGCGCGGGGGGATTCCTCGATCGAGGTGACCGACCTGAAGGTCGAGGACGCGCACCGCGGGCGGGGCCTGGGCGGGATGCTGATGGCCTCGGCGATGCGGGCGGGGCAGCAACTGGGCCGGACCCGCGCGGTCCTGGCCAGCCAGGATGACGGCAGCGGTCGGCTGACGCGCTGGTACCGGCGCATGGGGTTCGAGCCGGCGGGGGCCAATGCCCTGGGCTACCCGGAGCTCCAGGCGTCGATCGGCCGCGTCCTCGCCAGCGCCGCCCAGGCGAGGATGGCCCCCGCCGCCTCGCGGGCCCCGGTGCAGGACGGCGGGCCGGCCGCGGGCGCGATCTTGCCCGCGGGATGGGGGCCCTCTCGACGGGCGCCGACGGAGCCATCCTACCGGCCGGCCGGGCCGCTCAGCCCTCGGTCCCCAGCCCGTCGCGCCCGGTGTTGCAACGCATGGATTCCGGCCTTAGCTGGATGTATGCGCCCCCCGGCCAAGGAGGAGACGATCGAGAAGGACAGGATCTTCCTCTTCGTCTCGCAGAAGCAGGGCCTGTGCGAGATCTTCGACTCCAACTTCGAAGCGGCCTGGCAGAGCGCATGCACCGCCATCTCCGATGCTCGCGCCGCCGCCGACGCGGCCATCGCCGGAGTGCTTCAATTCCTGGAGAAGAGCAAGGGCAGTTCGGCCGGCATCGAGGAATGCTTCGGCAAGCTCGCGTCGATCTATCAGGAGTGGTGCGTCCCGAACCTCAAGGGCCTGGACGCCAACTCCTTCCCGAAGAGCGGGGCGGAATTCGAAGAGAAGAAGCGGGTGGTGTTGCGCTGCATCAAGGTCCTGAGCGGATGCCGGACGGCACTGGCCACTTTCAAGGTCAGGGCCTTGACGGAGAAGCCGAAGACGAGCACGACTTACATGGATACCGAGCACGGCGAGAACTTATTCAAAGTGTACAGATTTTTTTATGGTGCTAATGAATTCGTCAGGAAGTTGACTTTCATACACGAAAGCGCCCATGGCAGCAGTGCGGCCATCCAACACGAGAGCGACTCCGTCTGGTATCTGAATGCGTATGTCTGGGAGCAGTTCGTGGTGAGGTTCCTCGATTGACGAGGAGGGGGGAACCGGCGGGAGAGGGGATCGGCGGCGACGGCCCTCCCCCCCGGAGGTCGCGCGGTCCGCCGGAGCCGTCCGCGCGGCGGCCATGGCGCAGGCCCGGTCCCGTAGGATGAGGTCTATTCGATGACGCTTCCGTTCGCCCCCGTGCTCCCTCATCGCTCCCCCGGCTCATCCCGAGTGGTCCAGGGGTCCTTCCCGAGCGGCCGGCCGCGGCTCCCCCAGCCGGCGGCTCCGGCGCTCGCGCTTCCGTGGCGGCGCCGGCGGTGGTCCGGTCGGCCACCCGGGCCGGTCGGGTCCAGCCGGCCGCCGAGCCGCCGATCAGCCCGGGTGCGCCACGGCCGGCGGCCGTCCAGCCTGCCGGCGGCAACGCCTTCGCCGTGCCGCCGGGCTTCCGGCTCCGGCCCTCGGGCCTCGGTCAACCCTTGCCCGAGGCCGTCCAGCAGAAGATGGAGGCGTTCTTCGGCACCAGCTTCGCCGACGTCCGCGTCCACGTCGGGAGCGAGGCGGCGAGCATCGGCGCCCTGGCCTTCACCATCGGCACCGACCTCTACTTCGCCCCCGGGCAATACAGCCCGCAGACGACCCAAGGACAGCAGTTGCTCGGGCACGAGCTGACCCACGTGGTCCAGCAGCTGGCCGGCCGGGTGAAGAACCCGCTGGGCTCGGGGGTGGCGGTGGTGCAGGACCCGGCGCTGGAGGCCGAGGCCGAACGCATGGGGATGCGGGCGGCATCGGTGTCGGCGTCGCCGCCGATCCAGGCAAAGCCGGCGGGGATCGGCCGGGCCGTCGCCCCGTCGGGGGCGATCCAGCCGTGCCGTCCCCGGGAGGCCGCCGCGGCCCGACCGAAGCCCGGGCCGATCCGCCCCGCGGCCCCCGCCATTCGGGCCGGGGTCCCGGTCTCCGGGCCGACTTTCACGCCTCACTCGGTCTTGCGCCCCCAGTCGGAGGGACCTTGCAACGAGCCGAGAACCCCTATAAGAAGTCCAAGACCCGAGAGTGGCCGGACTTTAATCCTCAAACGTCAACGTTACCCTCACCCACGATCTCGACCCCGACGACCGGCATTCCGAGCTCGTCAACCCTGACGACCGGCATTCCGAGCTCGTCAACCTCGACGACTTCCCCGTCCCCGATCTCGCTCACCACGGTCCCCAGCGTGTCAACGCCGACGCCGCGTTTCTTCGCGACTCCGCGGGCGGTCAAGGTGAAATCCACCCCGACTGTGAAGAAGGTCGCCAGCCATCCGTCGGGCAACGTCCCGACGATCTCGACCGGCATCCCAGCTGGTCGACCTCGACCACCACGACATCCTCCACGCTCACGACATCGCCACTGACGATCGCGACCGGCATCCCAGCTCGTCAACCTGGACCACCGCTTCGTCCTCCACGCTCACGACGCCGCCGCTGACGATCTCGTCTGGCATCTCCAACTCGTCAACCTGGACCACTACTTCATCCACGGCGGAGGTGAAAGACAACGATTATTTCCGGAAGACGCTGTTCGACTCGACTCCCAGGGCCGGTGATTTTGGTCCCGTCGTCCCCACTGATCAAGAAGGGTGTCTTGTGCGGCAAGGTGGGCAAGGCGTCGGACGAGACGGTGCTCGCCATCACCCAGAAATGCTATCAAGACGCAGACAAGTGTGTGCAAAGTCTGTTGGACAATACATATGATATTTCAAATGTAACCGCCCAGTCCAACAGCGGTCATATGACCGCTGTTGATCTCGACGTCATCGAGGGGTGTGCGGCGAATTTCCTGGGCGTCAATCAGGGCACGTTCAACGCAAATGTGAAGGAGGTGCCGGTCGGCAAGTATCGGGGGACGTATCTCCTGACGTTGAGGTATCGGCCCCCCGCCTCGAAAGGCTACAGCGGATTCGCGACCGCGAATCTAGAGATCAGAATCAAATACAACGAGAAAATGTATACGATTTTCGACTTCCATCTTTCCCCGGAAGAACTGACGGAACTCCCGGGGGAGGAAGGAGTCGCGGACCGTTCTCGGGGTCGGTGAGGGCCCCGCGTTCTCGAATGGGGCGTACCGATGACACATCCGGCCAGTCCTGTCCTACCTCATCAGACCGGCGGACGATCCCGCGTGATCCAGGGTTCGTTCTCCGCCGGCCGGCCGCGGCTCCTCCAGCCGGCGGCGGCCGCACCGCCGCGGCCCGCTGCCGCCCCGGTCCGACCGGCATCCGTCCAGCCGGCCCTCGCACCGGGCCGACCGAGTGCCGTCGCGCCGGCGGCCCGACCGGGCCCCGCAGCCGGACGGTCCCAGCCCATCCTCCCGAATGCGGTCCGGCCGGGCGCGGTCCAGCCGCTCGCCGCGCCCAACCGGCTGCGCCGCAGCCGATCTCTCCCGGTGCCTTCGGGCCGGAGGCCATCCAGCCGTCCGCAGGCGGCACGCTCGCCCTGCCGCCGGGTTCCCGTTGCGCCCTTCCGCACTGGGCCGGCGGCTCCCCGAGGCCGTGCGGGATAAGATGGAGGCCGTCTTCAAGGCGGACTCTCCGATGTCCGCGTCCACGTGGGCCCCGAGGCCGCTTCCATCGGAGCCCTGGCGTTCACTCACGGCACCGACCTCTACTTCGCCACGGGGCAGTACAACCCGCAGACGCCGCAAGGTCAGCGGCTGCTCGGCCACGAGCTGACCCACGTCGTGCAACAACGCGCCGGCCGGGTCAAGAATCCGCTGAGTGCGGCGATCGCCGTGGTGCAGGATCCGGCGCTGGAAGCCGAGGCCGAAGGGATGGGGCTGAGGGCCGCCGGATGCCTCGCACCGCCTCGTACCGTGCCCGGCCCTCGGGACTCCGCCGCTCGATCGCCCTCCTCCGAGACCATCGGACCGCGCCTCCTTCCCGCCGGCCGAATCCAGCGTATAAAGCGCACGACCAGGGCCGCCGGACACGAACTGTTACAACGGCCAATGCCCATGTACCAACTTGCCCTGTTGAACGGGGAGAAGATGCCGGCATCGTTGCCGCGACCCCGGGAAAGCACCTCGGCATCCTGTTCAATTCCAGTGGTGTCGCATCCTGATTATAAAACGGTGGACGTCGAGATCCTGGAGCACGTGGACGTCGTGGAAGCGACCGGCTTCGCGGGGGGGGTTTCGGTGGCCCAGCACCAATCCTGCCCCATGGACGACAAGCTCTTCGGATCCGACTTCATCGGCCAGTCCGGCGACGGATCTTGGAGGCGTATAACATCATCACGAGTACCTCGGCGGCGAACGAGCGGGTCCGGCCACGCGGGTCGTCAAACAATGGAACCTACTTGGCAAGGCCGTACTTCTCGGTGAAGGTCGGGAGCGGGATCTCGTGGTGAAATCGTCCGGCTACCAGTTCCGCAGGACGTTGAAGGACGGCATATTGACGATCCAAAGGGTCCCCGCCAAGGTGGGACTGGCGGAGCCGGGCATGTGCGAAGGGTCCGCCAGCGAACTCAGGACATTCACGATGCAATGAGGTCAGAGGAGGTCGGGGAGGAATCATTCGTTTCGGTTCCTTTTTCGCAGGGTGAAGAGGGGATGGGTGGCTTGTTCACGTCAGTCGGGTCTTCTCGCGTGAGGTCGCACTGATGACACCTCCTGTCGGTCCGGTCCTGCCTCAGCGTCCCGGCGGTCCGTCCCGGGTGATCCAGGGTACGTTCCTCGGCGGCCGGCCGCGGATCCTCCAGGCGACGGCTCCGCGCCCGCCGGCCGGTGCCTGTGGCTGCGGACCGGTGGTCCAGCCGGCCGCCTGGCCCGGTCACGTCCCGCCGGTTGCCCGCCCCGGCACCCCACCCGGCCGGCCCCAGCCGATCCCCCCGACGCCGCCCGACCCGGTCCGGTCCAGCCCTTCGCGCCGCCGAAGCCGACTGTGCCTCCGCCGATCTCTACCGGTCCACCCCGGCCCGCGGCCGTCCAACCGTCCGGCGGCCCGCCTTCGCCGTCCCGCCCCAATTCCAATTCCGCCCTCCGGCCTGGGCCAGCGGCTCCCCGAGGCCGTGCAGCAGAAGATGGAGTCCTTCTTCGGCACCAGCTTCGCCGACGTCCGCGTCCATGTCGGCCATGAGGCGGCGAGCCTCGGCCCCTGGCCTTCACCATCGGCACCGACCTCTACTTCGCCCCCGGGCAGTACAACCCGCAGACGACGCAGGGCCAGCAGTTGCTCGGCCACGAGCTGACCCACGTGGTGCAGCAGCAGGCCGGGCGGGTGAAGAACCCCCTGGGCGCGGGCGTGGCGGTGGTCCAGGACTCGGCCTTGGAGGCCGAGGCCGAGCCCATGGGCCTGCGGGTCGCGACGAGCCCGAACCCCGTGCAGGCGAAGCCCGCGGGGCCCCGCCCCGTCGCCGCGGCACCGATCGGCAGCGGATTCGCCGCGCGTCCAGCGGCCGGCGCGCTTCACCGGGACCATCATCGAGCCCCTGTCCGCTGCAGGCGAAGACGTCGCCGGCCGAGGTGCCGGTGCGGATCGCGCCGCCCTCGAAGATCGGCAGGGGGTCCTACCGGATCGCGGCCGGCGCCGCAGGCCGAGAGGTCGGTTCGGTGATGGTGCACGAGTCCGGCCCGTCCGCCATCGAAGTCACCGATCTCGGCGTCGATGCGGCCCACCGCAAGCAAGGTCTCGGCCGTGAGGCTCATCGCCTCGGCCGCCCGCATCGGCATGCAGACGGGGCGGAGCAAGGTGGTCCTCGGCAGCCAGGACGACGGCAGCGGTCGCCTGACGGGTTGGTACCGTCGCATGGGCTTCGCGCAGGTCGGCGTCAACACGCGCGGTTATCCGCAGCTCGAGGCACCGATCGCCCGAGTCCTCGCCGGCGTCGCCCAGGCCCGGCTCGCGACCGCCCCGGCGCCGATCCGGCCGCGACGGGAATCACGCCGGACGGCGCGGTGGAACGGGACACCGACGGCTCCATCATGAGGGCCGAAGCGAGGTCCTCCCGCGTGCTGGCCGGCCCCCCGACGCACCGGCGGCTCAGCCCGTCCCCGGCCCATCCCCGCCTCGTCATCGGGCCCGCCTCGCCGCCGGCGCCGACGCCCCCGCCTCCGGCGACCGGCGGCCGCCACGCGCCCCGGGCCGCGCTCGGGGCGAGGCCCGCGCGCGGGGGGTCTTGCGGCGCATGGATTCGAGCACCTGGTCGCAGCCGGCGACTCTCACCCCACAATACTACGATTACTCCAATGCAATTGATAAAAATTATAATATTCGATACTACAATAATGTCTGGTTTTTGTGGAAGGATGATTCGTGGCTCCAGATCACGACCCCTCATGTCGGCTTCTACGGTTATCCCAATGACGGGTGCTATTATTATTGGAACGGCCACACGTTCGCCTCGCTGGCGGACGGATGGGAATTCCAGCCGGCTCACAATTGCTGGGAGCACGGACCGTCCGGTTTGCAGTATTTCACCACGAAAGGGAACCTCATCACGGGTGAGGGGCAGTTGGTCGCCACGGACAGACCGATGTACGCGTATGTCCGAGCGATCCTCGACCAGAAGGCTTCGGAAGCGGAGCAGCGCCTGGCGGCACACAGCCGGCAGAAGGCCGAGGCCAAGGGCGCACCAATCGTTCGGGATTCCGAAGACGTCATCGCGCACCGATCCGCTCGCATCCCGCTTCGCGGTGCACGACCAACCGAGTGGCTTGGGAGACGGGATCTATATCATCCTCCGGTCAACAACCAAGGGTTCGGCCTGCGGGCAGATCCATGTTTACTCCCGCGAGTCAGGAGAAGTCGGCTTCGACCTCTCCAAGCTCGATGATAGCGTGAAGAATATCGGCGTGTACCTGATTTATGCCGCACTGTCTCACAAGAAGTTCTGTAATTATTTGCGAGTGAAAATCGCCATCGACGAGCAAGGCAGCGGCAAGTTACGCCAGATGTATGAATCCCTCGGCCTCAGGAACGATGTGGGTTCCGGAGATTATGTGGGGGACCTTGGGGAGATCCGATCGATGTGTAGCTTTTCGATGAATTCATAATGTTTCCCGGCGAACTCGGAGGCGGTCGTTCCGGGAGACGGGGCCCGGGATCACTCTCGCGAGGGGATTCGCCGCGGTGCGGGCCTTCCGGGGTTCGCCGGCGATTCCATGACCCGTGGGAAACGTCTCCCGACGCCGGCCTGAGGGAAATCCTGTCCTCTCGATGAGGTCGCATCGATGACTTCTCCTGATCGGTCCCGTCCTGCCTCATCGCCCCGTGGCCCTTCCCGGGTGATCCAGGGCTCGTTCCCCGGCGGCCGGCCGCGGCTTCCCCAGGCGGCCGTTGCGACGCCGGTGCCCGTGCCGGGGCGCCCGCCGGTCCAGCCGGCTGTCCGACCCGGCGTCGTCCAGCCGGCCGCCCGAACGGGCGTCCCGCTCGGCCGACCCCAGCCGATCCTCCCGAACGCCGCCCGGCCGGCGGCGGTCCGGCCATCGGCGCCGATGAGGCCCACGGCGCCGCAGCCGATCTCTCCGGTTGCTCCCCGGCCGGCCGCGGTCCAGCCGTCCGGCGGGAACGCCTTCGCCGTGCCGCCCGGCTTCCAGCTCCGCCCCTCCGCGCTGGGCCAGCGGCTCCCCGAAGCGGTGCAGCAGAAGATGGAGGCGTTCTTCGGTGCGCGTTTCGATGACGTCCGCGTGCACATCGGCCATGAGGCGGCCAGCATCGGCGCCCTGGCCTTCACCATCGGCAGCGACCTCTACTTCGCCCCGGGGCAGTACAACCCCCAGACGGTGCAAGGCCAGAAGTTGCTCGGCCACGAGCTGACCCACGTGGTGCAGCAGGCGCCGGGAGGGGTGCGCAACCCGTTGGGTGCCGGCACGGCGGTGGTGCAGGATCCGGGCCTGGAGGCCGAGGCCGAGCGGATGGGGATGCGGGCGGCGGCGGCGCTCGTGCCGATCCAGGCGAAGCCGGCGCCGATAGCGACGTTCTGCCGGCGGCCGGCGGGTTCGCCCATCGTGCCGCCTTCGCGGGGGCCGCGCAACCGAGTCGGCCGGGCCTCGCCGGCCCGGCGCCGATCCGGCCGGGACCAGTAGCGGGCCTGTCCTCGCTGCAACCGAGTCCGGTCGGGTGCGCGGAATCCGTCGCGGTCGCGGTCTCCCCGCCCGCGAAGGTCGGGGAGAACACCTACCGGATCGAGGCAGGTGTCGGGGGACGGCCGATCGGCTCGGTGATGGTCCACGCGCGGGGCCACTCATCGATCGAGGTGACCGACTTGAAGGTGGAGGCATCCCACCGCGGGCAGAACATCGGGGGGATGCTCATGGCCTCGGCCTTGCGGGCGGGGCAGCAACTGGGGCGGAGCCGAGTCACCCTGGCCAGCCAGGACGACGGCAGCGGGCGGCTGACGCGGTGGTATCAACGCATGGGGTTCGAGCGGGCGGGCATCAACGCCCTGGGCTATCCGAACCTGCAGGCGACGATCGGCCGTGTCCTGGCGAGCGTGGCACAGGCGCGGATGGCTCCGAGGGTCGCGGCGGCCGCAACATCGGGCGGGCGGGCGGGCACCCCGACGTTGTCCGCCGGCTCGGGGGAGCTGAACGAGGTACGACTGGTCCGATCCTGCCGACTGGCCACGCCTTGCAACCCAAGTCTCCCGACCCCTTGTCTCAACCCCGCGCGGTGCCACCGCCCATCCTACCCTCCCATCTCGCCGGTCCGCGGGCAGGTGGTCAGGTGGTCCAGCGGATGAGGAAGGGCGAGAAGAAGAAGGGCGAGAAGAAGAAAGGCGAGAAGAAGAAATCTGGGGAGGGCAAGGCTCGGCAGCAGACCGGATTCCAGTCGAAATACAAGGAGAAGTCGCATCTCCTGATCGCCCTCGAAGCGAGGTGCAAGGTTGCGGAGCCGGACGTCTTCGCGGAGGTCCGCCTGGAGGTGGAGGAATGGAACCAGAACTGCAAGCCGGATGATTTTGTGACATTTATTGACCTGAGTCTTTACGAAAGTCTTCCGTTGTATTTCGAGGCAACCGACGAATTCCTCGAGAAGCGGGCCTCGGCGAAGCCGCCGGACATCCCGGGAGACTGGAAGACCAAGGTTTTCGGGGTCAACCCCGGCGTCCATGTTCGGGGGGACGTCTTCTGGTTCGCGGCCTTCACAGCGGCGCTGGAGGGAGGCGCATTCCTGTACGAGGGCATCACTTCGGAGAACTATTCGACCGTCTGGTTCGAGAAAGGGGCCGAAGTCGAGCAGTGGCTCTCTTTCTTCGAAGTGAGCGGCCTGAAGTCCGAACTCGCGAGGATCGTCGAAGAGTCGGAAACCACGGAAGAGGCGATGGGGAAGGTCGAGACGGCCAGGCTCGAATCGCCCGGCGAATCGACCAACATCATGGCCCGACTCTTCGAGAGGTTCGAGGGGCGACAACAGGAGATCCTGGCCAGGATCCGGGCCAAGTGGTGGACCGACCGAACCACATTTACGTTCGCTGCCTGAACGAGTTCCTGGATTCGAAATTCCCGACGCTCCGCGCCGACCCGCGGAAGAAGGTCCTGATCTGGATCAGGACCAAGAGCGGCCCGACTTCCCACCGGAACACGTCCCCCTCGCTGATCAACGACCTGATCAAGGCCGCCATCAAGGCGGGCGTGGCCCCGATCCTGATCGGAGACGCGGTCCCCTCCAAGAAGATCACAGGCATACAAGTTAAGAATCTATCTGAATGTTATGATATGACAGGATTCTATAATTGGGTGGAGGACATCCCTCCGCCCCTGAAGGTGAGGAAGCGGATGTTCGACTCGATGCAGAAACAGCTCCTCTTCTTCGAGTGCCTGATGACGGGCTTCAAGATCGTCGGCCAAGTCGGGGTCAAGTCGGGCGGGATGGATGGTCCGGCGCTGATCGGTCTCAGGACGATCGTGATCGATCTCGAGGCCATCGCGGCTCAGGCTTCGCATCGCCAGGGTAGGGAGAAGCGCCGAGCACGTACGACGTTTACCACGTCGGGGAAGGGGAAGCGACCAGGGTCGCGAAGCTGGGTGAGGAGGGCGGCAAACCGGTCATGAACCCCGATCAGAAGAAAGGCGAGGCGGAATACTACGTCGTCGGCGTCAAGGACTGGTTCGAAGACCTGGTCATGAAGTTCAAGCAGCTCTGATGGCGCATCGCGGGCTCTCCGCGGCCGCGCACGGATGATTGGTGTCAGCCTCACTGACTCGGGGCGTCATCCGAAGGGGATAAGGAGGCTATTAGCCGGCGGATCCTGCGTGTACATAGCACGATACTTCAGAGTCGGGGGAGATCGTGTCGCGGGGGAGATCGTGTCGGTCCTATTTTCCCCCAGAAAAAAGAACCGACACGATTTATTCCCTCTCCAGGACCCGGATGCCGCCGCGCTCACCGGCGCCCAGACGGTCAGCGGCACCCCGCTGTTCATGGCGCCCGAGCAGGCGATGGGGGATTGCACGCTCGACGCCCGCGCCGACATCTACGCGCCGGGCGCGGTGATGTATTTCGCCCTGACCGGCCGGTCGCCGTTTGCCGGCACCAACCCGATCGCCGTGATCGCTGCCCACATCAACGAACCCGTGGTGCCCCCGTCGCGGCATTGCCCCGACGTGCCCGAGGACCTCGAGCGGGTGGTCCTCCGTTGCCTGGCGAAGAAGCCCTATGGGCGATTCTCCACCGTCAAGTCGCTGGGTGAAGCCCTGGCGGCGTGCGCCTCGGCGAACGACTGGGGGCCGAACCGGGCCGACGCCTGGTGGGCCGTCGAGATGCAGGCCAGCCCCATCGACGCGCCGCCCCGGACTGCCGCGGCCGCGGCCGCCGAAGTGTGACCGTCGAAGGGTTCGCCCCACACCGCCCGTGGAAAAGGGGTCCGGGACCATTCTTGACGCCCTGCTCGGGACCTGTTAACCTCGGCGCATGCCGCGACCCAATCGAGCCGCGGAGGGCGGGCTCATCTACCACGCCCTCAACCGGGCCAACGCCCTGCTGGAGATCTTCGACACCGACGAGGACTATGCCGCCTTCGAGGAGGTCCTCGCCCAGGTGGTCGCGCGCCAGGACATGCGGCTGCTGGCCTACTGCCTGATGCCCAACCACTTCCACCTGGTCCTCTGGCCTCGCGCGGACGTCAACCTGTCGCGATTCATGCGGTCGCTCACCCAGACGCACGCCCAGCGGTGGCACGCCCATCACGGGACCGCCGGCACCGGGCACCTGTATCAGGGCCGCTACCGGTCCTTCCCGGTCCAGTTGGACGAGCATTTCCTGACGTTGTGCCGCTACGTCGAACGCAACGCCCTGCGGGCCAAGCTGGTGAAGCGGGCCGAGGACTGGAGGTGGAGCAGCCTCTGGTCGCGGCGGGCCAAGGGTCGGTCGGAACGCCCGGCGTTGACCCCGTGGCCGATCGGTCGGCCCGGCGACTGGGTCTCGCGAGTCAACCGGCCGTTCGGCCCCGATGAAGAGGAGGCGGTCCGGCGGAGCATCCAGCGAGGTCAGCCGTTCGGGTCGCCGCCGTGGCAGGTCGAGGTCGCGGCCCGACTGGGGCTGGAGTCGGCCCTCCGACCCCGGGGCCGCCCGCGCAAGGAGCGCCCGGCCGGTCCCTGACGCCCTGGCTGGCTCCGCGGTCATGCGTGCGGCCCGCCGCCCGATCGTGAAGCGCCCCGCGAGGGCCGTTGCGGGCCCGGCCGAGAAGAAGGCCTGTGCGGTGTCCGCTCCGCCACCCAAAGGCAATGATCCACTAGCGGAGCCCTCATCGGCGTCTCGGCCGACGTTCCTGCCGGGGAAAGCCAATGAGCAAACGTCCAGGTCTTGCCAGATCGAACGGCACGATCCAGGGGCACGCAGCTGCCCGCGCTTCGAGTGTCCGGGGCCCCCGAGCCGCCGCCAACCAGGATCCACCCCAGGCTTTACCGGCGAGCCCCGCGCTTCTTCCGGACCTATACATCCGCTACGACCGCATCCATCGGATCGAATCGGCGCCGCGCCCACCGGACTTTGGCGCCTGCGATGGCTCGCGCATGAGTTCTTGAGCACAAACCTGTCTTTTTTCTTGACATGGCGATCCTTCGGTGAGAATGTAAGAAGATGCCAGGCTAAACACGATCCAAGAGGGACCATCGGCAACCTAGCGAGAGGCGAGAACAGGCTCATCGAATGGCGATTGATCGCGCATCGAGACGCGCATCGCATCGCTTGTATCGGCAAGTCCCGGGGTCGAACGCGCTCTGGCGTCCATCGCGCGGCGGGACGACCGAACCCGATCCGAGACGGCGATCCTTCGGGCGAGTGGAACTCCGATCGTTTCGGTTGCGGCGGCATCGACCAGTCCGTTCTCGGAGCCGGGATCGGTGATCCGATCCCCGTCGATTGATCAACGTCATCCGTCTCGCGTTGCCCGCGGACGGAAGCGGCCAGATGCTTCACCGGGGGTTTGCCCCGACGGACCGATCGCCGGCGCCGGCGGCCATCGTCTGAGTGTCGGAACCGGCGAACGGACGGCGAAACGTCCGGGTGGCGGTGCATCTATGAAAGAATTCGGGGGTCGTCGCGGCGTGAGTTCTCCATGAGGTTTCGGCCTCCTTGAAGGCGATCGGCTAACCGGGCCGGTCGCGAGTTGTCCTGGTGTCGCCATGGCGGGGATCGTCGCCGCCTCAATCTGGTTCGACCGGGTGGAATCCGATGCATTCGCCGGGCGTGATCGACATCGATGAGCTGCTGGCGCCGATCGCGGGCGAGTCGCCGGCCGGGGTCGACCTGCGGGCGTCGCGGCGGTCGTCGGGCTCGTTCGCGATGCTCAAGCAGGCGCGGACCGCGGCGCGGACGGCCGAGCGGAAGGCCGCCGTGTCGGATGACGACGCCCAGGCGATCCGGCCGAACTGGCGGCCGGTGTACGACGTCGCGACCAAGATGCTCCGCGAGGAATCCAAGGACCTCGAGGTCGCCGCCTATCTCGTCGAGGCCCTGGTCCGCCTCCATGGGTTCGCCGGGCTCCGCGACGGCTTCCGGCTCTGCCGGGGCTTGATCGAGGAGTACTGGGACGAGCTGTATCCCCGGCCGGACGAGGACGGCCTGGCCGGACGGGTGGCGCCCCTGATGAGCCTCAACGGATACGAGGCCGACGGCACCCTGATCGCGCCGATCCTCACCATCCCGCTGACCGGTGGCTCGCCGGGGCCGTATTCGTATGCCCATTACGAGCAGGCCCAGCGGACCGAGGGGCTGGCCGACCCCGCGGCGAAGAAGAAGCGGGTGGACCGGGGCGCGCCTGACGTTGAAGGCGTTCCTCGAGGCCGTCGCCCAGACGCCCGCGGACTTCTATGTACGGCTGGCCGGCGAGATCGACGATTGCCGCGCCGAGTTCGACGCCCTCGCTCAACTGCTGGACGAGCTCTGCGGCGAGCAGGCGCCGCACGCGTCCAACATCCGCAATGCCCTCGAGGGTTGCCGCGACGCCGTCCAAGCGGTCGCCAAGGACAAGCTGGCGGCGGCCGCGGCCATGGCCGGCAACGGCGCCGGGTGGCTGGCGCCGGCGGCGTCCGTCGGGGCGGCGTCGCCCGATGAGCTCTCGGGGGAGGGAGGAGAAGAGATGTGGAACGGGTCGGCCGGCTATCACCGGCCCGGCCCGGCCGTGCGGATCGGCCTGGCCGCCGGGATCCCCTCCCGCGAGCACGCGCTGATCATGCTCCAGGAGATCGCCGAGTTCTTCCGCCGGACGGAGCCGCATTCGCCGATCCCGTACGCCCTCGAGCAGGCGGTACGGTGGGGACGGACGCCCTTGCCCGAGCTGCTCGAGGAGCTCATCCCCGATCCGGGGGGGAGGGAACACTATTTCCGCGTGGTGGGGATCCCCCCGCGGCCGCGGAACCCCTGACCTGATATCGATGTCGTCCCGGCGGGGCCGGACGGCGCGGCCGACTGACCGCATGCGTCCGGCGTTACGTCTTCCTTTGCCGTTACACCGAGAGGCCCATCCATGCTGAGCCAGAGCATCCACTCCAAGCTGAGTCGAGTCCGAAAGCCTCGAGTGCATATCACCTACGACGTCGAGACCGAAGGCGCCGTCATCCAGAAGGAATTGCCGTTCGTCGTCGGGGTCATCGGCGACTTCACGGGCAAGCCGGCCGAACCCCTGCCGTCAATCAAGGAGCGCAAGTTCGTCCAGGTCGATCGCGACAACTTCGACGAGGTCATGGCCCGGATGCGCCCCGCGCTGACCTTCAAGGTGGAGAACACGCTCAAGGGGGACGGCAGCGAGATGTCGGTCGAGCTGCAGTTCCGGTCGATGGACGACTTCGAGCCGGGTGCCATCGCGCAGCAGATCCCGGCGATCAAGGCGCTGTTGGACGTGCGCAACCGGCTGCGGGACCTGATGACCAAGGCCGACCGCTCGGAGGAGCTCGAGAACCTGCTGGAGCGGGTGCTGCAGAACGAGGGAGCCTTGAAGGAGCTGGCGGCCGACTTGGAGCAGAAGAACGGGGCGCCGGCCAACGGGAACGGGGCGGTGCCGGCGGCGGACGGGGCGGCGCCGGCGGCGGACGACACGGCGGGCGACGGGGCGGGCGAGACCAAGGGTAAGGGCGGGAAGAAGGAGAGTAAGTGATGAGCACCGGCGAACAGACGATGACCCAGGGCGCCACGGCCGTCGCCGAGGAGCCCAGCCTGCTGGAGCAATGCATCCTCGCGACCCGCCAGACCGAGCGGACCCGCGCCGAGGACCTGCTCAAGGCGCTCACCGAAGAGGCGCTCAAGGGGACGGTCACCTGGGACAAGAGCCTGACCAACTCGGTCCAGCAGGCGATCAAGAAGCTCGATGAGGCCCTGTCCAAGCAACTGGCGGCCGTGCTGCACCAACCCGAGCTGCAGAAGCTCGAGGGGAGCTACCGCGGGCTGCGCCACCTGGTCTTCGGCTCGGAGACCAGCTCGAAGCTCAAGATCATGGTGATGTCGGCGACCAAGGCCGAGGTGGCCAAGGACCTGGCCAAGGCGATCGAGTTCGACCAGAGCTCGCTGTTCAAGAAGCTGTATGAGTTCGAGTACGGGTCGCCCGGCGGCGAGCCGTATGGCGTGCTGATCGGCGACTACGAGTTCGAGAACCATCCCGACGACCTCGACATGCTCGGCCACATCGCCAACGTCGCGGCCGCCGCCTTCTGCCCCTTCGTCACGGCGGCCTCGCCGAAGCTGATGGGGTTGGAATCCTGGACCGACCTGGCCAAGCCGCGCGACCTGGAGAAGATCTTCGAGTCGGTCGAGTACGTCCAGTGGAAGTCCATCCGCGATGCCGAGGACTCGCGCTTCGTGGTGCTGACCCTGCCGCGCGTCCTGTCGCGCCTCCCCTACGGCGCCGCCACCAGGCCGATCGAGGAGTTCGGCTTCGAGGAGGTCAACCTCGACGAGAAGGGCCGGTCCAAGCCGGTCCCCAACGACAGGTACACGTGGATGAACGCGGCCTTCGTGCTGGGCACCAAGATGACCGAGGCTTTTGCGCAGTACGGCTGGTGCACGGCGATCCGCGGCGCCGAGGGCGGCGGCAAGGTGGAGGGCCTGCCGGCGCACATCTTCATCAGCGACGACGGCGACCCCGACCTGAAGTGCCCGGCGGAGATCGGGATCACCGACCGGCGCGAGGCGGAGCTCGACAAGCTGGGCTTCGTGGCGCTCTGCCACTACAAGAACACCGACTACGCGGTGTTCTTCGGCTCGCAGACCGCCCAGAAGCCCAAGAAGTACGACCGGCCGGAGGCGACGAGCAATGCCGTGATCTCCTCCCGCCTCACGTACATCATGGCGGCGTCGCGGTTCGCGCATTACATCAAGGTGATCGCCCGCGACAAGATCGGCTCATTCGCCGAAGCGTCCGATGTCGAGGCCCAGCTCCAGCGGTGGATCCTCAACTACGTCAACGCCAACCCGGCGGCCGGCCAGGCCCTCAAGGCGCGGTATCCGCTGTCCGAGGCCAAGGTGACCGTCAGCGAGATCCCCGGGCGCCCGGGCTCGTATAATGCCATCTTCTGGCTGAGGCCGTGGCTGCAGCTCGAGGAGCTGACCACGTCGCTGCGGATGGTGGCCCGGATCCCGCCGGCCTGATGCCTCGCCATCCGACCCGGCGGACGGGTTGAAGGAACCACGAATAACACGAATTCACACGAATATGGATCGGTGAACCGGCCCGGGCGGGCCGAACGGCGGGCCGCCCGCGTGTCCCTATTCGTGTTTATTCGTGTTATTCGTGGTTCTGAATCCGGCGGGTCGGCCCGCTCCTTTCGTTGTTTGAGATATGCGATTGAAGTCTCCCGATCGTGGGTAAATGACAGCTATGGAACCGGAACCGATCGGAACTCGGCCTCGCGAGACCGTCGAGCCGCCCGCCGAGGGGGGTCGTGCGCGGGCGGGTTTCGCGGAGCGGATCGTCGCGGAGGCCGCCGGCGCGGCGGCCGCCGGGGGGTTCCGCGCGCGGTTCCTGGCCATGCCGTCCGACGAGGAGGCGATCGCCGTCTGGCTGGGCCACTGGGATCGCGAGTCCCCGCCCCGCGATGGCGCCGAGATGCTCCGCCAGATGGAGCGCGACGTCGCCGCGATCGACCGCGCGCTCGGCGAGCAGGTCGACGCGGTGTTGCACCACCCCGCCTTCCAGACCCTCGAGGCCTCGTGGCGGGGCCTCGAGGGCCTGGTCGGACGGGTCGAGCCCAGGAGCAACGTGAAGGTCAAGATCCTGAGCGCGTCCTGGGCCGAGCTCGTGCGCGACCTGGACCGGGCGATCGAGTTCGACCAGAGCGCACTGTTCCGCAAGGTGTACACCGACGAGTTCGACATGCCGGGGGGAGAGCCGTTCAGCGTGCTGATCGGCGACTACGAGATCAGTCATCGGGTGAGCCGGTCGCATGCCACCGACGACGTGGAGGCCCTGGGCGCGATCGCTCAGGTCGCGGCGGCGGCCTTCGCGCCGTTCATCGCGGCGGCGCACCCGTCGCTGCTGGGCCTCGACGATTTCGGGGGCCTCGAGCGCGACCTGGACCTGGCTCGGAGCTTCGACCACCTCGGGTATCTGAAGTGGCGGCGGCTCCGTGCCTCGGAGGATGCGCGGTTCGTGGCCCTGACGATGCCGCGGGTCCTCCGGCGGGCTCCGTACGAGGACGGCCAGGTCGAATGCGGCTTCCCCTATCGCGAGGACGTCTCGGGGCACGGGTCCGTCAAGTACCTGTGGGGCACGGCGGTGTATGCCTATGCGGCCGTGCTGGTCCGGGCTTTCGCGGCGTCGGGCTGGCTCGAGGACATCGGGGGTGCCGAGCGCGGCTCGACGGGGGGCGGGCTGGTGGACCATCTGCCGGCCCCCTCGTTCCGCACCGACGCCCCCGGCGTCGCGCCGAAGTTCTCGACCGACGTGGCCGTCGGCGAGGAGCTCGACCGGGAGCTGGGCGAGATCGGCTTCTTGCCGCTCTGCGACTGCCCGGACGCGGGACTCGCAGCGTTCCACCAAATCGCGACGATCCAGCGGCCCGCCGCGTTCGATCGCCCGGCTGCCACCGCCAACGCGCGGCTTTCGGCCCAGCTCCCGGTCGTGCTGAACGTCTCGCGGTTCGCTCATTTCATCAAGGTGATCGCCCGCGACAAGATCGGGGCCTTCCTCGAGCCGCTCGAGCTGGAATCGATCTTCCGCGACTGGATCGTCCGGTATGTCTCGGCGAGCGAGGCGACCAGCCCCGAGATGCGGGCCCGCTATCCGCTCCTCGAGGCGAAGATCCAGGTACGGGCCAGGGCGGACCGGCCGGGGAGCTATTTCTGCGTCGCCCACCTGCGGCCGCGGCTCCAGCGCGACGAGATGACCGCCTCGCTGCGGCTGACGACCGACCTGCCCAGCGAGTGGCGGCCCCGCGCGGTCGTTTGAGGGGCTGAAGGGTGAACTCTGGATTCCGAATTCCGGATTCCGAATTCCGAATTCCGGAGAGATGTATGAGCCGTTGTTTTGATGATTCAGGAATCCGGAATCTGGAATCAAGAATCGTCCGTCGTTTCCACGAGCACGGAGTTCCGGGTGACAGACCGTCCCTCGACCTCCCGAGCCATGATGGGGCCGCATCGTGAGACGAAGACCCGTCCCAGGGCCGTCGGGCCTCCCCTTGCTGGATCGACTGATCGACGACGAGCCGTTCGTCTCGTCCGAGCCGCCGCCGGCGCGGGACGAGGCCGCGATCGCCGCGGCGATCCGGGAGTCGATCGTCCGCGACCTGGAGATCCTGCTCAACACGCGGCAACGACTGGTGCAGCCGCCGTGGGCCGGCGTCGAGCCGACCGCGTCGATCGTCAACTTCGGGCTGCCGGCGGCGCGGGGCACCAACCTGGCCACGGCCGCGGGCCGCAAGGAGTTCGCCCGGGCCATCGAGGGGGCCATCCGCTGCTTCGAGCCGCGGCTCCGGGATGTCCAGGTCACGCTCGAATCCGGCGCGACGCCGCTGGATCCTTTGAAACTGGTGATCGCGGCGAAGCTGGCGGCCGGGGCGGCTGGCGAGCCGGTCTCGTTCGAGGCGTCATGGGCCGGGGGATCGGCGCCGGTGCGCGTCGGGGAGGGCCGCTCATGACCGACGCCCTCCTGGGGTATTACATGCGCGAGCTCGCGTACCTCCGGGAGCAAGGGGCCGATTTCGCGCGCCAGTACCCCAAGATCGCCGGCCGGCTCCGATTGGGGCCCGACCAGGCCGACGACCCGATGGTCGCCCGCCTGGTCGAGTCGATCGCGTTCTTGAACGCCCGCATCCGCCACAAGCTCGACGACGATTTCCCCGAGATCGCCGAGGCGATGCTCAACGTGCTGTATCCGCACTATCTGCGGCCGGTGCCGTCGATGGCGGTCGTGCAGTGCACCGTCAACCCCACCAAGGGGGGACTGACCGGCGGCTATACGGTGCCGCGCGGCACGACGATCGAGAGCGAGCCGATCGACGGCGAGCCCTGCCGGTTCCGCACCGCCTATCCGCTCGTGCTCTGGCCGATCCGGATGGCGGATGCCCGGCTCGTCGGCCGTCCGTTCCGCTCCGCCTACGCCGCGCCGCCGAACACCGGCTGGCTGCTGGATATCCACCTCGAATGCTTGCAGCCGCAGCAGACCTTCGAGGCGCTGGCGCCCGGGACCCTGCGATTCTTCCTGATGGGCAAGGCGCAGTATGTCTTCGAGCTGTACGAGGCGTTGTTCGTGAACGTGAAGGACGCGGCCGTCGCGGCTTCCCTCGCCGATCCGGGCGCACCGCTCGCTGGGAAGAGGATGTCTGCGCCAGGTGGGGTTCGAGGCCGACGAGGCGATGCTGCCGTATTCCCCGCGCTCGTTCGTGGGGTATCGGCTGCTGACCGAGTTCTTCGCGTTCCCTTCCAAGTTCCTCTTCTTCGACGTCGCGGGCCTCGATGCCAACGTCTTGAAGGGCATCGGCTCGAGCCTGCATCTGCTCTTCTACCTCGACCGGCTGCCGGCCGCCCTGGAGCCGTCGTTCGTCACGGTCAACTCGTTCCAGCTCGGATGCGTGCCGGTGGTGAACCTCTACCGCAAACGGGCCGAGCCGTTGCCGCTGGCGCAGACGGAGGCCGAGGTCCGGGTGATCCCCGACGCCCGGCGTCCGCTGGCGCACGAGGTTTATGCGATCGAGCGGGTCACGGCGTCCACGCCCGCCGGCGAGTCGAGCGAATATGTGCCGTTCTACGAGCTGAAGCCGCCCCGGCGCACCCTGGAGGACCATTCCTATTATTATGAGGCGCGCCGGACGCCGCCCCCCTCGGACGTGCATCGCGACCCCGGCACGGAGGTCTACCTGAGCCTGGTCAACCAGGAGCTGCGCCCGTCGGCGCCGGCGAACGCGACGCTGCATGTCGAGACGACCTGTTTGAACCGAGACTTGCCGTCTCAGCTACCGTTCGGGATCGGCCGCCCTCGGCTGCAGCTTTCGGTGGCGGCGCCGGTATCGCGGGTCGCCTGCCTGACGCCGCCGACCCCGACGCTGCGCCCGGCGCTGGGCCGGGGCGTCCTCTGGCCCTTGATCTCGCACCTCAACCTGAACCACCTGTCGATCTCCGACGCCGAGGACGGCGCCGCGGCGCTGCGCGCCATCCTGCGGCTCTACGACTTCGCCGACTCGATCGACACGCGGATGATGATCGACGGCCTGGTCTCGGTGACGAGCCAGCGGGTCGTGGGGCGGGCGGACGTGCGGGGCCAGGCGGGGATCGTGCGCGGCATCGAGGTGACGATCGAGTTCGACGAGGAGCAGTTCACGGGGCACGGCCTGTTCATCCTGGCCAGCGTGCTGGAGCGGTTCCTTGGCCTGTATTGTTCGATCAATTCGTTCACGACGCTGGTGGCGACCACGCGCCAGCGCGACGGGGAGCTGAAGCGATGGCCGCCCAGGGCCGGCGAGACGATCTTGCTCTGATCGCCCGGCTCCTGCGGGAGCCGGGCCGATTCGGGTTCTTCCAGGCGGTCCGGCTGCTGGAGCGGATGGAGTCCGCGCGCGGGCGGGTGGGCGAGGATACGGTCCCCGGCCGCGAGGTGGTCCGCTTCCGGGCGGCGCCGACGCTCCGGTTCCCCGCCTCCGAGATCCTGGCGATCCGCCCGCCGCGCGAGGATGGCGGGGATTCGGCCCCGCCCTCGTCGCCGTACGAGATGATCGTCACCTTCATGGGGTTGACCGGCCCCAAGGGCGTGCTGCCGTCGTACTTCACGCGGCTCTTGCTCAGGCGGCTCCGGGCCAAGGACCCGACCCTGCGCGACTTCTTCGACCTCTTGAACCACCGGCGGATCTCGCTGTTCTACCGCGCCTGGGCGAAGTACCGCTTCCCCATCGCCTTCGAGCGGGCGCGGAGCCGGGAGATCACCCGCGACGACGCGTTCACCCGCTGCCTGTTCTCGCTGGTCGGGCTGGGTACGGCCGGCCAGCGCGGCCGCCATGAGCTGGACGATCATACGTTCATCTTCTACGGAGGCTTGTTCGCGCACCATCCGCGATCGGCCGTGGCGCTGGAGGGGATGCTGGGCTACCAGTTCGGTTTGCCGGTCCGGATCGAGCAGTTCCGGGGTCAATGGTTGAACCTGGCGCCCCGCGACCGTTCGATGATGCCCGACCGTCGCGAGCCGGCCGGCCGGCACAACCGCCAGGGCCGGGACGTCGTGCTGGGCCGGCGCGTCTGGGATGTCGTGAGCAAGTTTCGGATCCGGCTCGGTCCCCTGGGCCTGGACGAGTTCTACCGCTTCCTGCCGCCGCCGGTCGGCGATTGCCTGGTCGACCTGGCGCAGCTCGCGCGGACCTACGCCGGCTCGGAGCTGGACTTCGACGTCCAGCTCGCCGTCGCGGCCGGGGAATGGCCCCGGTGCGAGCTGGGCGGTCAGGGGAGGCGGATGGCCCACCTCGGTTGGAATGTGTGGCTCAGCTCCGGTCCTTTCGCGGAGGAGAACGGCGACGCCGTCTTCTCCGGGGAGGCGGCCGGTCGGACTTGAACGGTCAGGCGCCTCCGCGGCGCGGCGGTCGGTCCGTCGCGGACGGGGGGGCGGATCTTCATCGACGAGGCGAAAGATTTCATGGGTGCTTACCTGATGCTTGGCACTGGCACGGACACTAGCGCGAAGCCCACGATCGTGGGCGGGGTGACCGAGGATACGCACAAGGACTGGATCCAGATCAACTCGTGGTCGATCAGCGCCGCGCGGCCGGTCGTCTCCGACCAGGGCTCGGAGGAGTCGCGGCACCGCGGCGAGTCGCAGGTGGGCGAGATCTCGATCTCGAAGGTGATCGATAAGTCGACCGTTTATGTCCTCCAGAACCTCCTCCAGGGCGTCTCGGTCAAGAACGCCCAGATCGACATGACCACGAGCGAGGGGGAGGCCAAGGTCAAGGTCTACTTCTCCCTGCTGATGGAGAACGTCCGGATCACCAACCACTCGCTGTCGGGCGCCGGGGACGAGGGATCGCTGGCCTCCGAGAGTTTCAGCCTGAACTCGACGTCGATCACGTGGAAATACATCTGGAAGGACCCGACCGACAAGGAGGACAAGCCGAGCTCGGTCGGCTACAACCTCGGCACGGTCGTGGTCGGCGGGGGTACGTGATCGGCGTCGGGGACGGAGCCGGCTCCGGGTGAGGCCAGGGGCCAGGAGGCGGGAGAGCGGGGATCGACTCTCCCTCTTCCCGACCCCCGACCCCTGGCCCCTCCAGGGACAAGTCGCCATGCCGACGGTCAACGACCTGTTCTCCGTCACCACGCCCATCGACGGCCAGGGCGCGTTCGCCCTGGTCTCGCTCGACGGGCAGGAGGGGATCTCGCGCCTCTTCCGTTTCCGCCTCGAGCTGGTCTCGTCGAACACGGCGGTGGCACCCAGCGACCTGGTCGGGCAGGGGATCACCTTCTCGATCGCCAGCGGGCAGGGGGGGGACCGCTACTTCCACGGGCTCGTCCGCCAACTGGCCGTCGGCGGCCTGCTCGACACGGCCCGCAGCTACATCGTCGAGCTCGTCCCGTGGCTCTGGTTCCTCACCCGGACGGCCGACTGCCGCATCTACCAGAACCTGTCCACCGTGCAGATCGTCGAGCAGATCTTCGGCGACCTGGGCTTCTCCGATTATCAGTCGAAACTCACGGGGTCCTACTCCCCGCGCGAGTACTGCGTCCAGTACCGGGAGACCGCCTTCCAGTTCGTCTCGCGGCTGCTCGAGGAGGAGGGGATCTTCTACTACTTCACCCATGCCGACGGCAAGCACACGCTCGTCCTGGCCGACGATGCCTCGGGCTACGCGTCGTGTCCCGAGTCGAGCGTGGTGTACCTGCCGATCGAGCCCCGCGAGCAGCCGAGCGACCGCCTCGTCGGCTGGCAGCACGCTTACGACTATCGCTCGGGCAAGTTCACCCTGACGGATTACAATTTCGAGCAGCCGACCAACAGCCTGGTATCGTCGGCGCCGACCACGGTCTCGCTGCCGAGCATCTCGAGCTACGAGATCTTCGATTACCCGGGCATCTACCAGGACACCGGGCGCGGCTCGACGCTCTCCGGCCTCCGGGTGGGGGCCGACGAGGCGGCCTACGACGTCGTGTTGGCGCGGAGCACCTACCGGACGTTCACGCCCGGCGGGAAATTCACCGTCACCCGCCACTCCGATCAATCGGAGGTCAACCAGTCGTACGTCATCACGTCGATCGAGCACACCACCGCGGGGCGCGAAGACTACCGGAATCGCTTCGATGCGATCCCCGCCACCGTGGTGTATCGGCCCGAGCGGAAGACGCCCAGGCCGATGATCCGCGGCACCCAGACCGCGGTGGTCGTCGGCTCATCGGGAGAGGAGATCTGGCCCGACAAGTACGGGCGGATCAAGGTCCAGTTCCACTGGGACCGGCTGGGCAAGAACGACGAGAACAGCTCGTGCTGGATCCGCTGCGCCCAGGCCTGGACCGGCGCCGCGTGGGGCGTCCAGTTCATCCCGCGGATCGGGCAGGAGGTGGTCGTCAGCTTCCTTGAGGGCAACCCCGATCAGCCGCTGATCATCGGCACCGTCACCAACGCCGACGAGATGCCGGCCTACACCCTGCCCGACAACAAGACGCGCAGCTACATCCGGACCCGATCGTCCAAGCAGGGTGACAGCACCGCCTCCAACGAGATCCGGTTCGAGGACAAGAAGAGCTCGGAAGAGGTCTACATCCACGCCCAGAAGGACCTCAATGAGATCGTCGAGAACGATCGGACCTTGACCGTCGGCAGCAGCAAGGCCGACGATGGGAGCCAGACGATCACCGTGTACAAAGACCGGACGATCACGGTGCAGACCGGCAACGAATCGACCACCATCAAGCAGGGCAACCGCACGGTGGAGATCGACACCGGCAACGACTCCCTGACGCTCAAGCAGGGCAACCGCGCGGTGGAGATCGACGCCGGCAACGACACGCTGACGATCAAGCAAGGGAACCTGTCGATCCAGATGAACGCGGGGAGCGGGACGATCGAGGCCGCCCAGACGATCACGCTCAAGGTCGGATCGAACAGCATCGAGATCTCCCAGCAGGGGATCACGGTGAAGGGCGCGATGGTCTCGGTCCAGGGCCAGGCGCAGGTCCAGGTCCAGGCGCCGAACATCCAGGTCTCCGCCGACGCGGCACTGATCCTCAAGGGCGGGATCGTTAATATCAATTAATGTCAAATAACATCGATCGAGCCGGACGCTCCTCGGCTCGTCCCGAAGGACCCGGCCTGCCGGAAACCGAGCCGCGCCATGAGATACCCACCCGTCCACTGGTACGAGGGCCTGTTCCTCCAGCCGCATCACTTCCAGGCCGCGGATCGCCATCTGGCGGAGGTCATGCAGAGCTCGCTCGAGCTCGACCGCCCGTATTCTTACGGCATCCGCACGCTGGAATACGGCCTGGAGGCGCTGGCGAACCACCAGTTCGAGGTGCGCACGCTCCAGGCCCGGATGCGCGACGGGACGATCATCGACCTCGGCGCGGGCCAGCAGCTCGACCGGCTCGACCTGAAGAGCGCCTTCGAGACCCAGACCAAGCTGCTCATCTACCTGGGCGCACCGATCGCCCAGTTGGGGACCGAGAACGTCGCCGTCGACGGCCAGGCGCGCGGGGGGAGCATCCCGCGCTACCGGCAGCAGTCGATGAGCCTCCAGGAGGAGACGCGGGGCGGCAACGACCAGGACGTGAAGTTCAAGGCGCTGAACCTGCGCCTGCTCCTCTCGACCCAGGACACCAGCGGCTACGAGCTGCTCCCGCTGGTGCAGATCGAGCGGGCCGGCGAGCACGGCTCGCTGCCGCGGCTGGACGTGACGTATATCCCGCCCGTCCTGGCCCTGGACGCCTGGCCGGGACTGGGCCGCGACATCGTCCGGGCGATCTCCGACATCCTGAGCCGGCGGATCGAGACCCTCGGCCAGCAGGTGGCCAACCGCGGCATCACGTTCGACAGCCGCGAGCCGGGCGATATGGAGCGGCTGCTCATGGTCGGCCAGCTCCAGGAGTCGGCCGCCATCCTCTCAGTCCTGACCGTCGCCCGCGGCGTGCACCCGTTCGTCGCCTATTGCGAACTGGCCCGGATCGTCGGCAAGCTCGCCGTCTTCGGCAAGGATCGCACCCTGCCCACCATCCCCCCATACGACCACGACGACCTGGGCACGATCTTCCGCGAGATGATGCGGCTGATCGACACCCTGATCCACGCGGTGCGCGACTACCAGTTCGAGCAGCGTTACTTCCTCGGCGTCGGCCTGGGGATGCAGGTCGCGCTCGAGCCGCGGTGGTTCCATTCCGACTGGAAATGGTTCGTCGGGGTCTTCAAGCGGGAGCTCACCGAACAGAAGTGCCAGCTTCTCCTCTCGCCGGGCCAGCTCGACTGGAAGCTCGGCAGCAGCCGGCAGGTCGAGAACCTCTACGCCCGGGGGGCCGAGGGCCTGAACCTCGTGCCCGCGCAGCGTCCCCCTCGCACGCTGCCCATCAGCTCCGATTGGATCTATTTCGAGGTGACCCGCGCCGACCACGCCTGGCGGGACGTCCAGGAGACGCAGACGCTCGCGATGCGGTTCCGCGAATCGCTGATCCTCAACCTCGATCGGCTGCAGGGAGAGCGGCAGATCGTGGTCTCGTACGAGGGGGGCCAGATCGCGCTGGAATTCGCCCTGTTCGCGGTCGCGAGCCAGTCGTGAGCCGGCCGGCGGCCCGGGTTCAGGCCCTGAAGAACGCGAACAGGGCGGCCGCGCCCAGGACGGCCAGCGCCGCCGCGCCGAGGTTTCCCAGGATCGCGAGGCGGCGGTAGTTCGCCTCGCGGCGGATGGCCTCCGTCGTCCAGGAGACGAAGTTCTGGCCGTCGATGAGGAGCCGGAGCACGCCGCCGACGAAGCCCTGCTCGCGCCGGGTCGCGGCCGGTGCCCGCGACGAAGCAGCCCCCGAGCATGACCTGGCCCCGCTGATCGAGCGCGATGAGCCGGCCGAGCAGGCGGCCGAGGCGACGGGCCCGCCCGTGCATGTCGGCGAAGAAGCGGAACAGCCGGGTATTCTCCCGCATGTCGTCCCGGACGGCGTCTCCCGTCGCGCCGAAGCGGAGCACCCGATAGAAGAGCGGCACGAGGAAAGCGTGGCCGATCCAGTCCCCGCCCGCCTCCACCTTTTGGATGCGCTCGGCAACCGGGAGGTCGAACACCAGCGGGAACGTCCGGCCCATCAGCTGGGACCGCTGCTCCTCGGAGAAATCCGAGAGGAAGCGGTCGAAATGCGGCGCGGTCTCGAGGTCGCACATCAGGGCGAAGACGGGGCAATCGACCAGGAGCGCCTCGCGGACGAGGGTCAGGTCGAGGTGGCAGGCCGTCCCGGCCTGGCGGGCTTCCGACTCGGAATCGGTGGCGCTGAAGGGGAGCAGGAGCAGGATGCCGTTGATCGGGCAGTAGGGCTGGCGGTCCCGCAGCAGCAGCTTGCAGAGGTACTTGAACCGCCGCGCGATGGCCTCGACCTCCGCGGTCTGGCTGAGCAGGATCTCGAGCGATCGCTCCCTGGGGGCCGGCTGCCCTCCGGTGGCCGCGCGGGCCGGTTCCGTCGCGACGTCAACCGTCGTGGCGACCGCGGCCTCGGCCGTCCTCCCCGCCGGTGCCACGTCGGAAGCCAGCCCGATCGCGGAAGCGGGCGTGGACGGAGGCGAGGCGGCCACGTCGACATGGGCGGCCCGCGACCTCGCGAGATGTCCCAGGGCGGAGAGCCCCGGGCAGGTCACGAAGATCGCCTCGTACGTGGCGAAGACATGGATCGGGGCGTCGGCGCGGCGCGGGATGTCGGAGACCGCCAGCGGCATCCCAGAGGCGTGGAACAGCGACGTGACGCCCCCGACCGGATCCCCCAGCACCAGGAACACCGGCAGCTCCCCCAGCTCGACCCCGGCGCGACGCATCGCCAACCGTGCCTCGCGCCAGGCGCGATCGATCTCGGCGAACTCCGACGAATCGTGGTCGGACACCCACAGCCGCCAGAGCCTCCGGATCAGCCAGGCGTTGAGGCAGACGAGCAGGAACAGGAGCGGCAGCCAGAATCTCCGCAGCGGCGCATAGGGCGCCGCCACGAATTGGTCCAGACCCAGCCAGAGATTCAGGACCGCCAGGCCGATCGATACGGCCAGGATCGCGAGGATCACCAGCACGGTCCGGGCGGGCCCGGGCCTGGTGACGGCCGAACGGATCGATTGCCCCAGCTTCTTCAAGAATTCCATGGTCCGCCCTTCAGCTCAGTCTCCCAGCCGCAACATCAGGAACAGGACAACGATCGGGATCACGACCAGCGCGAGGATCCCGACCCGGGCCGATGCCGCCTTGAATCGCCCCCGGGCCGGGAGGGGTGGCACGTAGATCCGCGGCTCGCGGCCTGGCGGATTGACCCAGGCGCGGGCCAGCTCGACGTCGATGAGGCGCCGGGCCGACTCGGTCCACTCGATGAGCCGGTCCCGATCCTCGGCGAGGTCGCCGCGGAACCCCAGCGCCACGCACAGCAGGAAGACCTCCACCAGCGCGACGTCGCCCGCGGCCAGCACCGGTTCGCCTTCTCCCAGAATCGGCTGGCGCGCTCGTTGCTGCGGAACAACTGGAATTCCAGCTTCGCCTCATTCCAGCGCTGGCGCCACGGCGAATGCAGGATGAACAGCTCATCGACCCAGCAGGTCAAGGCGTAGCGCACATCCTCCTCTTTCGCGAACGCGGAGCGGCTGCCGGCCGTCGGCGTCAGCAGCCGCTCGAGCTCGGCATGCGTGCGGTCCGGCGAGACGTCCTCGCCGCGATCGAGGCGGTCCTTGATCTTGAGGGCATAGCTGATGACCGGATGGGCCATCCGCGCGACTTCGTCCTGCATCCCGGCGGTCCTCGACGACGGTGTGGGCATCCCCGGCCGGGCCGTACCGGTCGGGATCGTCCGCTCGCTCGATTGTGTCACAATCGCGAGGCGTTTAGAATGGCAGGCCGGGGCATGAGCATCTTTTCCCGGTCGGGGCCCGACGGGAGGGCAGAGATGGCGGTCGCCGAAGACTCGACCTGGTTCGGCAAGGCGCTCCTGGCCATGCTGGACGATCAGCGGCAGACCGCCGTCTCCGAGCTCTTCGTGTCCTCCGTCCGGACGTTCGGACGCAACGAGACGATCTTCACCGCCGGCCAGCCCGGCAAGGAGATGTTCGTCATCACCAAGGGCCGGGTCCAGCTCTATTATGAGGACAACCTCGGCGAGAAGGTGGTCGTCAAGGAGATGGGGGCGGGCGAACAATTCGGCGAGATCGCCCTGATCGACGGCGAGTCCCACCCGTTCACCGCGGTCGCCCTCGACGAGGCGGAGGTCCTCGTCCTCAACCGCGCCGATTTCGAAGAACTGATCACCCGCTATCCCCACCTCGCGATCGGCCTGCTCACTGAGAATTGCAAGTGGGTCCGACAGCTCGCCAGGAAGCTCCGCGAACGAACCTCCGGCCCGCTCGACGCCGAGATCCAAAAGGACCGGTCGTACGCCACCTACGTGGCCGACCGGCTCGCCAGGCTGATCGGAAACCCGGTCGCCATCGTGGTCCTCGGCCTGGTCATCGCAGGCTGGCTGTACTTCGGCCAGTTCGGGATGCAGGGCCTGTTGGCCTTCCTGCCGTTCGACCCGTATCCCTTCCTCTCGCTCCACCTGGTACTCGCCGTCCTTGCGATCGTGCAGGCGCCCATCATCCTGATGGTGCTCAACCGCCTGGCCGACCGGGAGCGCATGAAATCCGACCTCGACGCCGAGGCCGATGCCCGCCTGGAGATCGAGCTCAACCGGCTCCAGGCCAAGGTGGACCGCAATTACGACGAGGTCCGCAAGCAACTGGCGAAGCTCGAGGCCGCACGCACCACCGACCCCACCTCGCGCCGCTCGGCCTGATGAACCACGGAAGATGAGGAGGCGAATCGGAAGAGAGGTGCATCGCCGTCGTATGTCGGAGGGTGTGCGGAGAGATCCGCCGACCCTTCAGCGTCGGGCAGTGGGCACCGGCGATCTCCACCGCTCTCTGAAGGCGATCTTCCACTCCCGAACGGGATAGCGCGTCGAAGGCGTCAAGGAACCGGCGAAGCGGGTCATCGGACATCGTCCGCGCGAGACGATCCAGCGACCAGCGGGGGGGAACGAGCGGACGGTGGCCCGGGTGATCTCCACGGGAGCCAGATGCTCCGAGTCGAGCCAGGAGCCGAAGTGCTCGACGGCCCGGACACTTCGTTGGATGATCTTGGGGAGATGGCCGCCCGCTTCGAGGGACGCGCAGTCATTCGGGAGCCAGTGCCCCAAGGGATTGGCCCGGATGCGGGCACGGACGCTGGGGCGGCGGAAGACGTGGTCGAGCATGGATGCCCTCCTTTCGGGTCGCAGGACCGTCGGAGAGCATCGCGGATGATGCGGGCCATCTCAACAAAGAACAGACGCGGCGGATTCCGGCTGAATGGCGGCGATCGCGGCATTCCGCCGCCCTGGACTCCGCATAATCTGATGCCAGCCGCTCCAGGCTCGGGCACGTCTGAGGCTTCATCCCAACTTGCTTCGGTGTCGTCGGACCGAAGCGCAACGCGGCTGTCGGTTCGTGTCCGGACGGTGAAACGGACCTGTAAGCAACACGACATCGATCCCTTCGCCGACCTCCAGGACCTCTTCCGTCGCCTACCGTCCCATCCCGCGGATCAGTTCGATGAGCTTCTACCCGACGTCTGGTTCGCGTCCCACCCCTCAGCACGACGCAAGAGGGCGGCGTGAACCGGCGGATCCGGACGCGCGTTGAAGCCGAACCCTCCGACCGCCGTATGGTCTTGCTCCCGCCATCAATCCTGCGTCGCCACCCCCGCGGCTGACGACCCGGACGGACAGTCAACCCTTCGGACTCGAGAGAATTCTTTCACGCCGGAGATGTCTGTGGGTTATGCGGGCGACGGGTCCGTGAGAAAACCGCCGCCCGGCTGACCCGTCTGAGGGGGGTTGCCGGCACGATTCCGTCCCGACCGATCCCGAAAACCCGATGGCCTGCGCATGTCGGCCTTGCTGATGTGCCACCACGCCCAGCAAGTGCAAAGCGTCCGCATGCTCAGGTTCGCGGCCGAGCACCTTCAAGTCGAGTTGAGCCGCCTGGCCCAGGAAACCCTGTCGATGTTTCTCCAGGGCCAGGCAGAAGGAGACGTTCATGGCGTGCTGCCTCTAGCCGAACCTAAATAGATCCACGCAAGAGGGAAAGTAGGGTGGGCTCTGCCCACCGATGAGGGCCTCTCGTCGGTGGGCAGAGCCCACCCTACATCCCGCTCGTCGTCACTTTCCCCATTGGGTGGATCTATTTAGACCCCGAACTTATTATCGTTGCTCGTGGAGGCAAAGTTGCCAAGGACCACGGAGAGAGTATCGAGGGAAAACGTGCCGAGATTATAGATGCCTCCCCCGATGCCCTGGCCTACGCTTCCGCCGGAGCCGGCCAGCCCACCCTGGGCCAGGTTGGCGCTGATGACGCTCGTCGTGACGGTGGCCGTGGCTCCCTGGTCGTTGAAGATGCCACCGCCTAGACCGTCTCCGCCACTGCCACCCGTGCCACCGGCGCCTCCTTCGGCCGCGTTCGCAAGGATCGCGGAGTTGCTAATCGAAAGCGTGGCGGGGGCACTGTAACTCGCGGGGGAGTTGAAGAGCCCACCCCCCTCACCCGCCCCGCCCGTGCCGCCGGCGGCGCCGCCGACACCACCGATGGCCTGGTTCAGAGTGATGGTACTGCTGGTCACGGTCAGCGAGGTGCCCAGGTAGCTATCAGCCTGGCACAGCCCGCCGCCCTGGCCCGCGCCCCCCACACCGCCCGTGGCCCCGGTTCCTCCAGCACCGCCGGCGCCGCCCTGTGCCACGTTCGAGATGAAGAGGCTATTGCTCACGCTGGTGGTGGAATCCGTGGTGTTGGACAGGCCACCGCCTTGGCCCAGGCCCCCTGCGCCACCATCAGCACCGGCTGCCCCGGCGCCGCCGGCACCGCCCAGGGCCACGTCATGCGCGAAAGAGCAGCCATTGACCGTGGCGCTGGAGCCGCCATCGACATTCATCCCACCTCCCTGGGCAAACGCCCCTGGCACACCCGGGCTGCCACTGGTTCCCGCACCGCCGGCGCCTCCGATGGCCTGGTCGTGCGTGAACGTGGTGTTCGACACGACGACGGTACTCAAGTAATCGACGTCGAGTCCGCCGCCGTCGGCGAAGCCGCCAAATGGGTCAAATGGGTCGATGAAACCGCTGGCTCCGCCCTGGGCCTCGCATTGCGTGAAATGGCAATCACTGAGCGCCACGGTACTCTCGCCGCTCACGAACATGCCGCCACCTTCACCATCGGCACCGTCCGCACCCGACCCGCCGACCGCGACGTCCTGCTGGAAATTGCAGTTGGTGAATGTGGCCGTCGCGCCCGTGTTGGGCGTGAAAAGGACGACGGATACGCCGCCCCCAATGGCCTCGTTGCCGCCCCCAATGTTCTCGTTGGCGATGGTCGAGCCGCCGCCGATGGCGCTGTTCCCAATGAAATTGGTGTTACTCACCTCCTCGTTGGGCCCATTGGAACCAGTCCCCAATCCGCCGGCCTCCGCGAGACCTCCGAAAACGCCCGCGCCCGCCAGAGCCTGGTTGCCCGTGAACGTGCAGTTGCTCATGTCCAGCGCTCCGGTGGATGCGCCACCGCTGGCCGCGCCGCCACCAAAGCCGGCGCCATCCGCGGCGCCGATCGCGAGGTTATCCGTGAAAACGGAGTTGGTGATCGTCGCCGCACCGCAGGCGAGCCCGCCTCCCCCTCCACCGCCGGCGCCTCCATGGATCTCAAACGGAGCCGTTGACGTGCCGCCGACTGCCTGATTCCCGGCCAAGGTCACGTTGGAGAGGACGAGCGGCGCCGGGGAGTCGATGCCGCCACCGCCGCCGCCGCCGCCGCTGAGGGTGGCGCTGCCCGGGCCGCCTTGCGCGAGATTGTCGTCCACGGCGCTGTTGCTGATGGTCAAGGCGCCGGATGCGCTGTACAACCCACCGCCCGTAGCCGACCCGCCCCCGTAGGTGTACGCAAAAGACCCTGACGTGGATCCGGTGAAGCCGCCACCGAAACTCCCCGTCGCTCGATTGTCTTTCACGATGCAGTTGCTCACGCTCGCGTTCACCTCCGCGCTCGCGACACCGCCGCCGTTTCCGGAACCAGAGGGTCCGTTGCCCAGGGCTGCGTTCGAAGTGATATTCGTTCCGGAAATTGTGAGCGCGGTGGCCGCGGGAGGCGGCGCAAAGCCGAAATCGAACTCATCGTCGATGCCGCCCCCGAAACCGTTCGAGCCCAGAATGAGGACCGTGATCCCCTTCCGGACATCGGTGGCGAGGCTGCCGCCCTGGGCCGTGTTGCCGGTGAGCGTGCCCTGCGAGACCGAGACGTTGCCGGCGACGGCCCCTAGCGCGCCGCCTCGGCCGGAGCCGGCATCAACCAGGGGTTGGAGCGGAAAGGTGAAATTCGAGGCCGCATACAGGAGGTCGGAGCCACCCAGGGATTGGTTTCCCGTGAACGTGCTGCTGCCCACGACGAGGCCTGGCGTTGCCGCCGTGAAGAAGGCGCCCTCGCCGATGGCGCCGCCAATTGCCGTGCCGACCACAACGAGCGCCGCCGCGCTGGAGCTGGCGTTACCGTCGCTGCCGCCCTGCGCCAGGTTGTTCGTGAGCGTGCTGTTCGTGACGGTCAGCGCCCCGCCGTCGTTCCAGACACCACCGCCGCCTGCGACTCCGAGCAGGCTGGCGCTCAAGCCACCCGGCAGCGTGACGGCCACGCTCACCGTACCACCATCGGCGGCCACGGCCTGGTCGCCGGTGAACCTGCTGTGGCTAATCGTGACCGCGCCGGCTTCGTTGTCGATGGCGCCGCCGAACGCATTGCCGCCGCCGGTGCCCCCGAGGGCCAGATCACCCGTGAAGGTGCTTTGCGAGACGGTCAGTGTCGCCCCCGCCTCGTTCTCCACACCGCCACCCCGACCGGCCCCGTCGCCGAACAGGCCGCCTCCCGCCACCCCCTGCGCCACGTCGGTGCTGAGCACGTCCTGGGTCAGCGTCAGGTTCCCCGCATTGAGGACGGCGGCCCCGTCGGTGGCTGCGCCGTCCGTGAGCGTCAGACCGGAAATCGTCACCTTCGCGCCACTACCGATCTCGAACAGCCGGCTCGCCGCATTCCCGCTGATGGCCAGCTCGCCCGCGCCGGGGCCGTCGATGGTCACGCTCTGGTTGACCACCAACTGGCCCTGAGTCAAGGTGATGGTCTGGCCGTCGAGCGCGCGGGCGAACTGGATGGTGTCGCCGTTCTTGGCCGAGGCCAGCACAGCGCGCAGGGTGCCGGCAGAGCCGTCGTCCGCGGCGCTCTTGACGAGCAGGGTGCTGAGCAACGTTCGGTCCTCAAGAACGTCAAGGCGCGAAATGTGCCGTTGGGGTGCCCGCTTGCGGCGGGCTCGGGAACGCCGGTCGCGCGCGGACTCGCCCCACCATTGCGGAAACGATTGGAACAACATCGTCTGGATCTCCCATGCAGGTGCGGTCTGCGTTGTCATGGCAACGGATTCGCCGTGGGCGCGCAGACCGAGCGCCCGGGCTTTGCCCGCTTGAAAAGTCGGTCGTCAAAAGGAGGATGGAAGGGCGATTAGCTATTTGGCGAGCAAGGCCTGGACCTCCGCCCAGAGCTGCTTTAACGATTCCTGCTCCGCGGCCGACAGTTGGGCGACCGCAGTCGTATCGCGCAGGCCGGCCAATGCCGGTTCGGACTGCCAACTCCGGAGCCATTCCTGAAGCCGCTGGCGCTCCTTTGGATTGCTCGCAGGCAGCAGCTCGCCGTACGCTTTCAGTTCGGCCCGCAGCCAGTGAAGAGCCTGCTTTCGCCAGCGGGCCAGTTCCCTGTCATCCAGTTGACCTGCGTCGTCCCCCCTGCCGCAGCCGGCCAGGGCCGCTGCGCACGCGGCTCGGTAGCGATGGCTGCGTTCGAGATCGTGAGCCGATTTCGGGTCGGCGGTCAGACATTGGGAGAAGAAGCGGGCGGCGGCGACATAGCGCTTCTTTTCGTAACAGAGATGGGCAAATTTGTCCCGCTCGGCAGCATCCGCAGGTTCCGCTTCACCCCGGAGGACGACGGCCAGCCGGCCATCGAGTTCGATACTCCTCCGGCAGACACTCACCCACTGAGCCGACGGATAGGGCCAATCCTTGCGTCGGGAGCCCAGTTCGTGCCCATGCTCCAAGGCGATGAGGGCCCGGGTAAACTCCCCTTGTCTCCAAAGCGCGAGGCCGAGGTTACAGTGACTCTCGGCATGATCGGGCCGCAGGTCGATGGCCCGGCGAAGGGGAGCCAGCGCCTCGTCGACGCGGCCCATGTGAATCAGTAGAGTGCCGAGGTTATAGTAGGGATCGCCATCATCCGGCTTCAACTGGCTGGCGCGCCGGTAAGCGGCGACCGCCTCGTTAACGTGGCCCTTCTTTTCGAGGGCCAGACCGAGCTGAAAGTGAACCATGCTAGAATCGGGCACCAGGTCGACGGCCCGGCGAAGGGCGGCCAGCGCCTCGTCGACGCGGCCCGTGCGAGACAGTACAAAGCCGAGGTTATAGTGGACGTTGCCATCATCCGGCTGCAACTGGCTGGCGCGCCGGTAAGCGGCGACCGCCTCGTTCAGGTGGCCCTTGTCGGCGAGGACCCGACCGAGCTGATAGTGAGCCATGCTGTAATCGGGCTTCAAGACGATGGCATGGCGGAAGGCGACCAGCGCCTCGTCCCATCGCCTCGCATGAGCAAGGGTGTCGCCGAGGTCGAGGCGGACTTTCGCGCTGTCGGGTCGCAGCGCCACGGCCACGGTCAAGAATCGAATGGCCTCCTCATACTGTGGCGGGTGGCAATGGCCCAGTTCCATGCCCAGGTCGTGGTTGATCCAGAAGTCTCCCGGGAAAGCCTGCTGGGCGCGTCGCAGGAGCGCCAGCGCCGCTTCGGTGGCACCTCGCTGAGCGAGACCCATTTCCAGGACGAACAGGGCTTCGGGCGGCTGGACGGCGATGTCGACTTCGCGCGCAGCTTTTCCATCTCCTGGCGATCGTTGTCCTCCCGCGCGGCACGCACGCCTTGCCGCCAGGGGTCCGAATCCGCCGCGGAAAGCACCTGCTTCAACCAGCCGGCCTCCGGGACTTTCTCGTGTCTCGCCAGGATCGACCAGTGGTCCAGGGCCGCCAGGAGGGTGCCGCGGACCGACGGGGGCCGACGCCGGAGCACCGCCGCCGCCTGCTCCGGTGTCGTCTCATCCATTCGCAAGCCGTACGTTTCGAAGGCTCGCTGATACTCGGCGCGCGACCGATTGAGGACAAACCCGTTGTCCTTCACGTCCGCCTGGCGAAGGCGGATTTCCTCGAGGCGGGCGACCAACCGAACGTCGGCCTCCTGCTCGGCCAATTCTCGCAGCAAGCTCTTCACTCGCTCCGCCAGGGCGGGCTCGGCCGTGCCGTCCTGAAGTAGGATCTCGGCGCGCCTGGCTGCCGCCTGCGCTTGCGGCCACCAACCTTCTTCCTGAAATCGTTGCGCCTCTCCCAGAGCGGCTTGAAGATCGGCGGTCCACTTGGCCTGCCGCGCGGCCCGGTCGCGCACGATCCAGCCGACGCAGCCCGCCAGGACCGTGAGGGCCGCGAGCAAAGCCACCGCCGCCGACACCATCACCGGCCGGTGTCTCCGTGCCCACCTTCGGCGCGCTGGAGCGGCGTCGACCGCCTGGCCAGGATCGGCTCGTCTCTCAAGAACCGATCCAGGTCGTCGGCCAGCTCCAGCGCCGTGGTATAGCGCGACTCCGGCTCCTTATGCATCGCCTTGAGCAGGATCGTCTCCAGGTCGCGCGGGATAGCGTCGTTGACCTTGCGAGGGGGCGCCGGCTCCTCTTGTGCGATCTTCCGGAGGATCTCTTGCCGATCCTGACCCTCGATGGCTGGCCGCAGGGTCAAGAACTCATAGAGGGTCGCGCCGAGGGAATAGATGTCGGTCCGATGGTCCAGGTAGCCTCGCCGGGCCAGGGCTTGCTCGGGGCTCATGTAGCGGAGCGTACCGAGCAGGTCGCCGGTCATCGTGAAGCCGTTGTCGTCCTGGAGTCGGGCCAGGCCGAAGTCCGTGACCCAAAGACACCCAGACTCGTCAAGCAGGAGGTTCCCCGGTTTGATGTCGCGGTGAATGACGCCGTGGACGTGAGCGTGATCGAGTGCCTCGGCGGCCTGGATGCCGAGCATGACGGCCATGCGGATGAACTCGCGGGTCCGGGACGAGGGGGTGGGAGTGGCGGAGCGGGCCGCGGGGGTTGCGGCCGGAGACTCGGACTCGGACGGACCGCCGTCACTCGGCGGCGGCTGTTCGCTGGCCCTCCGTTCGTTGATCAACTGGGCCAGGGTCGGGCCGTCGATGAACTGCATCGCATAGTAATGCACCCCGCGCTCGCAACCAACCGCATGGATAGGCACGATGTTCGTGTGGTGCAACAGCGCCGCGGCCTGGGCCTCGGTCTTGAACCGCTGGAGCTGGCGTGGGTCGAGCCCGCCGGCCAGGGGCAGGACCTTCAAGGCGACCCGACGGTGGAGCGAGAGCTGCTCGGCCTCATAGACGACCCCCATGCCACCGCGTCCGACTTCGCCGAGGATCCGGAAATCGCCCACGACGCCCGGCTCGGGGCCGGAGATCGCGTCCGACAACGGCGGGCTGGATCGATCCCGCACAGCCGAGCGGCTCAGCTCGGCCATCATTTGCAGGGCGGGAAGCAACTGGCGCAGAGCCTCGGCATGCTCCGGGTACTGAGCGGCAAATTCACTCGAATCGACCGGCTCGCCCGCCTGGAGGCGCCGGAGGTACTGCTCGACCAGCTCGGCCTGGATCGAGTCGGTCCGGCTGGCGGAGCGCCGCTGGACGTGCATTGCGACGGTCATGGCGACTCTCCCAGGATGGTCCGCAGTCGCCTCAAGGCGCGGAGGTGACGGACCTTGACGGCCCCCTCGGTCAGGCCCAGCACCTCGGCGATCTCGGCGATCGAGAGCTGCTCCAGGTTCCGCATGACCAGGATCTCGCGGTCGTGCGGAGCCAACTGGTCCAACGCGGCTCGGAGCCGCTGGCGCAGCTCGTTGCGGATCAGGGCCTGGCTGGGGCTGGCACCACTGGCCACCAGGCGGGCCAGGCGCAGCACTGAATCCTCAGGCAGCGGCATGGACCAGGCCTCTTCCCGGGTGACGCTCCGCTTCTTCGATCCGATGTGGTGGCGGTGCAGCTTGACCAGTCGTTCCCAGGCGAACTGGCGCAGCCAGGCATAATATGAGAGGGGTCGAGTGCGAAGGAATTCGTCCAGGTGCTGCGCCGCTTCGGCCAACGCCTCCTGGACCACGTCGGAGGGGTCCAGTCGCGCAGCGACCCCGCGATCCAGCCGCACGGCCACCATCTTCAGCAGTTTCTTGCGATGGCGGACCAATAACTGCTCGCGCGCCTCGGCATCGCCTCGGGCGGTGAGATCGATCAGCTCCTCGGTGTCAGGCGGCGAGACGGTGTTCATTGGGCGGCCCCCCACCATGACCTTCCCAAACGGCGGAAAAGGTTACAGGACCGGACGCATTTCTTCTGTCGTCGCGTTCGAAACCCCGCTCGGGATCATACCGGCGCGGCGACGCGCGTTCGAGAAAAAACGGGGCCATCCGGAGACTCGTCGGCGATCACCCCTTGGTGACCACGTTCCTGAGGACGTGGTTTGGACGGGGAACCTCCAAGCTCTCACGTCCGTGCGACCCGCGGGCGTCCGGATCGGGCTGACGCCCGAGGTGGGAGGACCTTCGTCCCGTCCCCGTCCGGACCACGGATTGACGTCCGCGGCCACGGGGGATAGTCCCGCCTCATGGTGGTCATCGTGGGGAACTCGCGCCGTCCGGACTCGTCAGGGGCCCGGAGCCGGATGAAGGCCCAGTTGATCGTGTCCTTCGCCCAGGGCTGGCCTGCCGCCTTCCGTAGCACCGTGGTGGCTGAAGGGGTTCGCAATCTGCTTACGGACAGGCAGGCGGCCGAACTCACATACTCCCCTTCACTTTGGCGCGGCGCGCTTCGGTCGGATCGACCGATGCACCTGAGAGGTATTTCCGCGGCTCGATGCCATTCTGTACGCGTGTCACACTCGGCGCGTGATCGCTTATCTCGAACCCGTAGGGGCTGTGATGCGATGATTCGCAGCGGTCAGACGCGCCGGCCCCGGGAACCTGGGGCCGGCGGGGGCGGACTCCGCATCATCGGGGACTGGGCATGAGTGGCTCATCATCCGGATGGAGTCATTGGTACAGAAGCTCGACCTCGACCTGGGCGGTCGCGTCGGGCTTGACTTCGACGGGCTGCCGGCCGACCCGCATCGACGTCGGCTTGTAGCTGCCGATGGTGTACTTGCCCATGGGGACGTCCGCGAACGAGAAGATGCCGTCGTCGTCGGTCTTGGTCTCGAGCAGCTTCTCGCCCTTCTCGTTCAAGAGCGCCACGGCCAGGCCCGACTGCGGCAGGGCCGCCTCGCGGACGACGCCGCGGATCGATCCGGTCGGGACCGGGTCGGTGTCGATCAGCTCGACGCGGCCGGTGTCGGAGCGACTCAGGCCCACGTTGCTGGTCATCTGGACGGAGACCTCGATCGGTCCCTTGGGATCGGCCGGCAGCGGGAGCTTCGCGGACCACGAATTCGTGCTACCGGGCAGCGGCGTGCCCGTCGCGGCGGGCGCGCCGGCCGGGAGCTTGCCGTCGGGTGCCGGCTTGCCCACGAAGAAGACGACCTCGCGGACCCCCGAGATGGGGACCTGGCCGGCCGCCCTCACTTCCAGCGCCGTCCCGCGTTTGGCCTGCCTGGGCAGCCGGGCCAGCCGGACCCACCGGGGTGGCGCATCGTCGATGATGACCGATCGGGACGCCGATCCGATCTCGCGGCCGTCGGCGTCGCGGAGCTGGGCGCGCGCCTCGTACGTCCCGTGGATGCCGGCCGTGGGGAACTCGATGCTCCAGTCCTCGAGACCCGCCTCGACATGCGGCAAGCCGCCCGGGCCGATCGCGAGGAACCCCACGCGACCGTTGCGCGGGGTGGCGAGCTTCCGGGTGACGAGCGGTTCGAATGGGCCGTTCTCGGCGCGCCCCAGGCTCAGGTCGAGAGTCGCGTCCTCGGGAGCATTGTCAACCTCGGCGACGATCGCCAGCGGCTCGCCGCTCCGCACCGCGTTCGGCGCCCGGATCGTCAGCGCGATCTCGATCGCGCGCTCGGCCAGCGTCGGGCCGCCGTCGCGCGCGAAGCGGAGGAGGAACGTCTGCGCATGCGGGACGCCGTCGACATTGAGCGCGATCGTCCCCGGTCCGTCGGTGCCCTCGGCGAGCCGCAATCCCTCGGCGAACAGGAGCTTCTCCTTCCCATCCGCCGTCAGCTCGCCGCGGAACAGTCCCGACTCGGCCGAGAGGTAGCCGCGGATGCGGCCCGGGTCGAGCACCAGCTCGACGGGGCAGGGGGGGCCGGTCCCCATCGCCCTGGACCGGAGCCGGACCGCCAGGCGATTCGGCACGCCCGCGACGGCCCGGGGCGGATCGTAGCGGATCTCCTCGACCTGCACATAGCTCAAGGACGGTTTGACGCCCGCGCGAATCTCCTGCTCGCCGAGCACGACGCCCGGCGAATCGGCGTCCAGGACGCGGAACCGCAGCGGGCCGGTCAGGGTCGGCAGCCGCCCCTGGGGGAGCGCCCCTTGCCCGAAGCTCACCGCCTGCATCGCCCCCGCATCGACGGTCAGCCGGGGCGACAGCACCGGTGCGACCCCCTCGCCGGCCCGGAGCTCGACGACGACCGACCGGCGCGAACCGGACGGATTCCGGACGCGGAGTGGTAGCGGCCTCGGGCCCGTCCCCGGCCGGACCAGGAGCCGATCGCCCGGCTCGTCCGGAGGATCGCCCAGGATCACCCGGAACGGCTCGGGGTCGTCGGGCATGGCGACCGGCACCGCGCTCGTGAACGTCCAGCCGGCGACCTGGTACTGGACGAGGATGCCCCGGGGCATGGCGTCGAGGGCTCGACTCGTCTCCGCGCGCTCCAGCAGCACGGGAAGGCTCAGCCGCGGCGCCGCCGGAGAGGCCGGCTGCAACGAGTCCGTCCACCCGGCGCGGGCGGCTCGCGCTTCGCCCCTTCGAGGCGGCCGAAGTCGGGCCGGATCCGGGGCATCCCGGCCGCGGGAGCGAGGAACCGCAGGCCGACGGCTCCCTCGCCTCGGGTCGCGCCAAGCTGCAGCCGGACCGTCGCCAACGGACCTCGTGGAGTCAGGGTCACCGAGGCCGGGTCGGCGACGAGCCGGACGTCGGGCGGCGAGGGGACCCGCCCCGGCGGGTTATAGTCGCGGGCGGCCTCGGCTTCGAAGGCCAGGCCGTGGAGGTCGCGGGCCTGGTGGAGCATCCGATCCGCCAGCCACGCCCAGAGCGCTGTCCATTCGCGCGCCCGACGATCCGACACCGGATCGCTCGACCATCGGCCCAGCAGCACCCCGCCGAACTCGATCGGGGCGACCCGGGCCATCCGATCCCGCCGGGACAGGTCGATCCCGTCCGAGGACGCCGTCAGCGGCTCCAGCCAGGCCATGTGCAGGGCGCCTCCCAGCTTGGCCCAGTCCGCTCCCGCCCGCTCGACCCGCACGCGATCCGCCTCCAGGCGTTCGAGCTGCCCCGGATCCTGTCCGGCCAGGCGGAGCATCGCGAGCGATCGGGCGGCTCGCCGCGCGGCCTCGACGGCGAGCGATCGGACCGGGTCCTCGTCTTCGGATGGCCGCCCGAGGTCGCGGCGATCGGCGGCGTCGGGCTCGCTGCCGAGGACCCGCTCCACCAGCCGGCGCTCCAGGTCCCGGCCGGCCGCCCACAGCGCCGCGCGATCCTTGGCGGCGAGCAGGGGCGTCGCCAGCACGGTGTCGATCCGCCGCCACGTCGTCGCGTCG
This sequence comes from uncultured Planctomycetota bacterium, assembly GCA_963815795.1. Lineage (GTDB taxonomy): Bacteria > Planctomycetota > Planctomycetia > Isosphaerales > Isosphaeraceae > JAKAUH01. The sequence goes on from CAWFIC010000020.1 coordinate 214,153, forward strand.
GCCTGCACCGATCGGGCCAGCGCCACCAGGTCCTTGACGGCCGCGGCCGAGGTCGCCTGCCTCAAGGGGCCGAGCCGTCGCTCGACGTCCTCCATCCGGCTCCGGATCGGCGCGACGAGTCGAAGCAATTCGCCGACGGGCGTCTCCGGGGTGACCGAGTCGGGCGGCCGATCCCCGCCGGATAGCAGGTCGTCGAGCTCGAGCGCCGCCCCGACGGCCGCCTCCCAGGTCGGGTCGAGCGTCCGGTCAGCTTCGACGAGGGCGAGTGCCGGCGGGAGCATCCCGAGGGCTTCGTCCCGCAGGTCGCGGGCCTGCTCGGCGATCGCCTGGACGCCGGCGATCGCCTCATAGACCTCGACGGCGCGGTGAAGACGTCGCTCGGGCTCCTCGGCCGGCGCAAATCCGGGCGAGAACAGCGCGATTTCCCCCAGGTGGCGCTCGTGTGCGGCCACGTCGAGCCAGGGGCGGACCATCGCGAAGGACCGGGGCCGGCCCTGGGCCGCCTCTCCGCGGCGCGCGGCCTCCAGGGCGAGCCGGACCGTGTCCGTCGACCAGCCGTCGGGCGCCGAGGACCGGGCCAGGTCGGCGAGCCGCCGCAAGAGCCAGGTCTCGACGTACAGCGGATCGGGTTGCCGGTCGCGCAGCAGGCCGTCGAAGAAGACCAGGTCGGCCGGCGTCGGGCGCACGGCGGCCGCGGCGGCCTGGAAGACGGCCCAGGCGAGGGCGAATTCCGACGAACCCCGGACGGCCTTCGGGAACTCGGCGAGCTGCTTGGCGCGGGCCGCCGCCAGTTCCTCGGGCTTCAACCCGTCGCCCGGAGCGGCCCGATCCTGCAGGAGCCTGGCCATCGCCTGGGCGACCCGATCGTCAGGCCGTTCCCCGAGGGCCTGCGCCAGCGCGAGCGAGCGCGGCACCGGGTGCGGGAACGACCGGCTGGCTTCGAAGTCGCGGGTCGCGGCGCCCTGGGCCGCCGCCAGGTCGGCCCGGACGCGATCGGGGTCTCCACCGCCGCGCCAGGACGCTTCGGCGTGGAGCAGGGCCGCCTCGAGCCGGCGCAGGGACCAGGGCGCGAATCGGACGGCCGACTCGCCCTTCCCGCGGTCGCGCAGCGTCCAACCCTCCTCGAGCCAGGGCGGATAGATCCGATCCTCCGGCGGCGAGGCCCGAGAAATCAGCGCCCCTCGCCGCCGAGGTCCGACCGAGAAATCGCCCCTCGAACCGAGGACGACCGGAGTCTGGCGCACGCCACGGCACCGGACGGCCCAGCGGTCCACCCGGGGCGCGACGTATCGGATCAGCTCGTCGAGGCTGACGCGGCCGTCGCGGTCGCCGGTGACCGGCTCGAGGTCGGCCCAGCCGTTCAACCCCTCCTCCGCGTAGGCCAGGAAGACCGACCGCCCCCACACCTCGGAGGCCCAGGAGACCTGGCCTACGTCGGCCGCGCAGAAGACGGTCAGGCGCCCGCCCGACCCGAGCCGGCTCATCGCGGTCAGATCGGCCCGGACGCGCGCCGTCGCATCGTCGGCGAGCTGGCCGCGCCGGATCGACGAGGGGCCGCATCGCGTCGAGCAGGAGCAAGACGCGCCGCGCCGGGCTCCGATCGAGGGCATCGAGCATGTCACGAAGGGGCCGCCAGCCGGCCGATCGCTCCGACGTCCCGCCGGGCATGACGAAGACCTCGGCCTCGTCCGCGGCGGCCGTCGCGCGGAGCCCGATCCGCGACGGCGAACAGAGGACTGCCACCAGGGTCTCGTCCGAGTGGATGCCGGCCAGGGTGTCGAACACGGCGGTGAGCTGACTGGCCTCGATGGTCGGACCGCGGCCGATCGCTCGCGAGAACCAGCGTCCCTCGCTCATCGCCGCCGCGTCCTGCCGCACCTGGTCGATCGCCGGTCCGGACCGCGCGCCGGCGTTGTCGCGGAAGAGGGGGAGGAACACCGGGTACGGGTGCGGCCGGAACCGGGACGCGACGCCCAGGAGCGACCCGAGCGCCAACCCGGTCGCGGCCAGGACGATGAGGAGCTTGCGCGTCGTCCCCGCCTCCTCGGGGTCGATCTCGGTGGTCGCGGGCCTGGCCCGCCAGAGGTGTTCGGTCGCCGGGTTCGATGACTGGGTCATGGCGGGCACCGTCCCTGGTGATTCCTAGGCCACGTTGGTCTTGGTCGTCCCCGGCATGGTGATCTGGATCACGCCGGCCCAGGTGCAATTGCACTTGCTGGTGTTGTTGAGCGCGGGCATGCCGCCGATGTTCACCGTCGGCGATCCCGGCGCCCATGGCGCCGGGATGACGGGCACGCACGGCATGGGGGTCAACACCCCGAGCGCCGCCGTGGTCGCCGTCGCGACCGTGGGATTCGAGAGCGAGCTGCACATGCCGAACGGCGGGATGTTCACGATCGGGATGTGGTCCATGATGTTGGCCGCGGGCGGCCCCTCGGCCGTCGTCCGATTCGCCGGCAACACGATCAGGCTCGACGGCGCCGCGCCGAAGCTGCACGTCATCATCGCGCCCATGCAGACCTGCTGTGCCATGGCCGGTCATCCTCCGCGATCGAGCGCCGCGTCGCGAAAGCCAAGGCCGCCGGAGGCGACGCGCCGGCCGGCCGTTCTGGGCTCGCGTCGGTGCGAAGAATCGACGGAACCCCCATAGCATGGGCGAGGCCCGTGGCGTTGTCAAATCTCCTCTCCGGCGGGGTGAGGCGACACGGGAAAGCAGGGCTCCGTCCGAGCCGCCACCAGCGGTCGCTGTTCGCCCGGCGGGATGCGATACGCGGCCCGATCGGATCGACCCGGCCGGGACCGGACGGGGTGCCCGCGAGCCCGGACCGCCGGGACCACGGATTAGCGGGGGGCCTGACCCGGACGGGATCGGGCGATGAGGGCGGACAGACCGTCCGCGGGCCGGAGGGAAGGGCCGCCGCGACGCCCATTTCGGTCCCCTGTTAATTAGGCGCGAGGTTACTTGCCCGGCCCGACAATGCCCTGTTCGTGATCCCGCCAAATGGACTTGTAGCGTCCCTTGATCTCTTCCGAATCCACGTTCTCAGGTGTCAGGTCTATCTCGAGTTCCATTAGTCGGCCACGCGTCGAACGGCAGGTGCGCCATTTTCTCTCGAATGCGCCGCTGGCTGCAGTCACCCCTGCCAGGGCGGCGGCTGCGGAAAGGATGCTGGCGATATCCTTTTGCAAGATGTCATTGCCGCTCGATTTCATTTGTAAGATGACTGCCGCCGATGTGCTCAGGAAGGCTGCGCCGAAGAGGAAGGAGTGGTGGAGAAAGCTCCACAGTCTGACCCAGCGTCTCACGTCCGATATGTTCTGGGAAACGCGCTCGCCCAGTGGCTTGCTCCCTTTGAGATCCACCACCACCTCCGAGTGCTCGCCGGGGCTTGCCGAACCCCTTGCCGCCGAACGAGAATTGGACTTCTCGTCGGGCGTGTTGGAATACGCCCAACTTTCCGTCTAAGAACAGCGACTTGCCGATCATGCCGGGTTTTCGGGCCGATTGCAACGGTCGATGCGGGATGATACGGAATCCCACGAGGGATACCGCGGACGGGCCAAGTCGTTCGACCAGCGACGTGACTCAAGCGGCCGAGGACATGATTGCCTCCGAATTGTCGCGATCGGGACCTGACCATCATGACCCACGGATCGCTCGGCCGACTTCGTCCTTGGGGCCACAACCGGAGGGCCGTGAACCCGACCGGGCGACGAGAAGGCCGAGCATCGCTCGCCAACCACCGGAAGTCCTGCGTCCGATTCCCGACGGAGCCGCCCGACCGGCGCGACCTCGGCCCGACCGCCGGGCGGTCCGCGTCCGGCGCCCGGCGTCCGAGCCGGTTCCGGTCTCGGCTCGCACGGAGGCTCGCCCTCCCGGAACGCGACCCGCCAGAAAAAACGGGAGAGGCGCGTGCATCGCCATGACCCGGCGTGTAGGCTTGTCTGGTGATGATCCTCCTCGCGGCGTCAACCGGGCGGTGCAGCCATGTCGGTCGAGACGACGAACCTCGGGACGGTGGTCAGTTGGCGGGTGGGCGGCGGTCTTCGCGGGGTCGATCCGTCCGGACGGTTCTGGCGGCGCGGGCCGTCGCGCGAGCCCCGGGGGTCCTCGCGCGGCCGGCGCACCTGGTGGTTCGCCGCCGCCGTGCTAGGCCTGGGCGCCGGCATCGCGCTGACCGTCTGGCTCGTCAGCTTGCTGCGACTGCCCCGGCCCGTCCGGATTGTCCTCATCGGGGCCGACTACCAGGACAACCTGCAAATCCCGCATAATGCCTACGGCTGGGCCGGCCTGCGCCAGTTCGCTCAACTGGGCGACCGGCGGACCTCGTCGTTGATCGCCCGGCTCTGTAGCGCCCGCTATCATGCGGCGGGCGCCCCGATCGTGCTGGACGTCCGGGCCAGGGACCGCTGGGGCGAAGCCCTCCGGAACGTCCCCGAGCCGACCATCATCGTCGTCATGGCCCTGCACGGCGGGGCCGATCGCGACGGCGCCTACCTCCTCCCCCACGACGCCCGGGCCGTCCTGGACTCGCCCGATCGGCTCCGCTTGACCGACGTCGTGAAGCTGTTCGGGCAGTTGCCGCGGCGCAAGAAGAAGGTCCTGGTCCTCGATGCCACCGGGCTCACCCATCACTGGGAGCTCGGCATGCTCCGGAACGGCTTCGCGGGCGAGCTTGCCCGGCTGGACGAGGAAGTGCGCAAGGTCCCCAACCTCATCGTCATCGGCGCCAGCGGCGAGGGCCAGCGGTCGTGGCCGAGCGAGGCGTGGGGCCAGTCGGCGTTCCTCCACCTCCTCTTCGAGTCGCTCCAGGGCGAGACCGCGGGACGGGCGACGGACCGGCCCTGGCCGACGGGCTCTCGCGTGAACCTCGAGGAGGTCTGCGACGACCTGTCGGCCCGGGTGAAGTCCTGGGCCGCGCGGCATCGCGGGGCGGTGCAGGAGCCGATGATCCTCCCCTCGGGCGACGGCTGGCGGACGGTGGCACAGTCGATCGAGCTGCCGCCGGTCGAGCGGCCTTCGGAGCCGGCACCCGCGGCCGCCGGCAAGGACGGATCGCTCGCGCGGGACGTCACCGAGCGTTGGGAGGCGTATCGGGGGCTCGCGATCTCTTCGCTCGCCCCCGCCACGGCGGCGCCGATCCCCTGGCGGCGTTATCAGCAACTCCTGCGCCGCTACGACGAGCTGCTCCGCGCGGTCGGGCCCGGGGCCGTGGAGGGCTACGGCGACGTCCTGGCGGGGCTCGAGGCGCAGCGGGTCGAGATCCAGCAGCACCGGGCGATCCGGCTCACCGCGTCGCGATCGGCGAGCCTGACGATCCCCGTGGCCGAGGGCACCCCGATCGACCCCGCGGATCCCGCCCGGGACGTCGCGGCCTGGTTCGACGAGACCTGGTGGCCGGCGCCCGAGGGCCAGGAGCGCAAGCTCTGGGTGGACCGCAAGGCGCAGGAAGCCGGCAACGACGCCCGCGACCTGGCCGCCCAGGTCGGCGACCTGTTGCTGCGCCGGGCCATCGACGATCCGGCGGCGAACTTCGATCGCGCCGCGCGAGTCGCCGGGTTGCTCGACCAACCCCCCCAGCGGCCCGCCGAGCTCAATTTCCTGATCATGATCCGGCCCGGGCTCCCGCCCGACTGGAAGTCCACCGGCCACGTCGAGCTCGTCCGCCGGGCGCTGCGGATCCGCCGCCTGGCCGAGCGGGCCTCGCTGGGACTGCCCGAGAAGCCCGACCAGCCGGAAAAGGTCCTGGCCGGCCCACTCGCCGCCGCCTGGATCGTGGACCGGGTGAACGAGGGCGATCGCCATCGTCGACAGGCCGAGGACCTGCTGATGGCCTCCGATCAGCGGGAGGCGTGCGCCGCCGCCTATGATTGGGCCGAGCGCGCCTACACCGCCGCGATCCGGGCCGCCGAGACGGTCCGCCGCGCGGTCCTAGCCCGCGACCGTGCGCTGTCCGACCTGGTGCCGATCTCCGAGTGGCTGGCCGACTGGTCTCCGCCGCCGGACCAGCTCGAAGCGCTGGACGATCTCGTCGAGTCGGGCGAGGATCTCTGGACGAGGGTCCACGCCCTCGCCCGGGCGCTCGAGACTCCCGATCCCGGCGCCATCGACGCCGGTACCCTCGACGCGGTCGGCGTCGAGATGGCGCACGCGAAGCTGAAGGGCCGCATCGAGGACCGCCTGAATCTCTGGCTGAGAGACGCGGGCGAGACCTCGCGGACGACCCGAGCGGCCTTCGAGCTGCGGACGCTGGCCGACGCCCTCACTCTGCCCTGGCTCGGCAAGGAGCTGAGGCTCTCCATCCTCGAGCACGGCCTGGAGCGGCTCCGCCAGGCCGACGGCGAGGAGTCGAGGACCGGCGGCGCCGAGCCGTCTTCTCCGATGGCCGCGCCGGGCGGCGAGGGCGATCCTCTCATCGATGTCCGCCGCCGCCTCGCCCTGTCGATCCTGGGGTCCGACGAGGTCGGCGCACAGCCGTCGCCGGGGAATGCCCCATCGGGATCCCACGCCGCCGCGTCCGGGCGCCGGATCGGCGAGCGGTTCGAGCACCGGGTCAACGAGATCGCCAGGTTGATCGGACGGGATGACGCCTCGCGGGGGGCCCGATGGGCGGACGAGCTGGCCTCGGTCGATCGCCTCGCGAGGATGCTGGATAGCGTCTCGAACGACCGGGCCTCTTCCCTCGCGGGGTCGACCGACGCGATCCGCTCGCTCCCCCTGGAGGACTATCTCATCGGCCAGGCCCGCCGCACCCGCGCCGACCTCTGGCACGACGAGACGTCCGAGTCCGTGCCGTACGACCGCCGCGTCGCCGGCGCGTACCTCGACGACGCCCGCGAGCTCGACGGCCGGCTGCGCGACGCCCGCCGCGAGTCGATCGACGCGATCCGCAAGGACCTGGCGCAGGCCGAGGACGTCCGGGTCGCCGGGCCCGATCGCCTGATCATCACCAGCGAGGACCGGAGCGGCCTCCTCTATCGCATCGAGGCGAGCGATCGGCCAGACCTGCGGGCGGGCCGGGCCGCCGCCTGGTTCGAGGGGGGCGAGGGATTCCGGATCGACCAGCCGGCCAGCCCGGCGTACCGGCGGGCCGTGCCCCTGGACGGCTCGACCACCGCCTCGCTCGAGGTCGGGCTGGGGTTCCCCAGGATCGCCCCCGACGCGGGGACCTCGCCGCCGCGATCGCCGTCGACCCTCTTCGGCGCGCGTATTTCCGCGGCCGATCGCTCCGCAAGGAGACCGTCGTCGAGCGTCATCCGACGCCGACCCGGCGAATCGTGCGCACCCCGCCGCCGCCGGGCGGGGGCATCGTCGTCCGCGCCGACCCGGGGCTGATCCGCGGCCAGGGCCTCGGCGGCGGGGCGGTCGCGATCGTCCTGGATGCCTCCGGGAGCATGATGCCCGCCTCGGGGCAGCAGGGGCCATCCAAGTTCCAGGAGGCGACCGAAGCGCTGAAGGCCGTGCTGACTCAACTGCCGCCGGGCACGATCGTCAGCCTCTGGACCTTCGGCAAGGCGATGAGCGACCCCAAGACGGCCGAGTTCGCCGAGCGGACGATCGCCCGCGTCCAGAAGCCGGTCGCCTGGGACATCGCGCTGCTGGAACCGCTGATGCGGGACGTGGCCGCCATCGAGCCCTGGAACGAGTCGCCGATCCTGCGCACGATGATCGAGGCGGCTGGCGACTTGCGCGGGGCCGCCGGCTTCAAGACCCTGCTGGTGTTGACCGACGGGATGGATAACCGATGGCTGGTCGACCGCCAGGCCAACCCCGACGGCCTCGACGTGGCGACGGCGCTGCGCTCGCGCTTCGCCGGCTCGGACATCGCCGTGAACGTGATCGGCTTCCGCGTCCCCACCTCGGACGAGCGGGAGAAGGTCCGGGCGCAGTTCCAGGGCGTCGACGGGTTCCGCGTGCCGGGCCGGTTCGTCACCGCCGAGGACAGCCGCACCTTGATCGCCAAGCTCGAGAAGGCGCTGTACCCGGCCCTGCGGTATGCGATCGACGGCGGCGAGAACGGGGCGGCGCCCACGCCGCCGCCCCTGGGCTTCGAGGTGCAGCCGGCCCAGGCGGGCTCGCTGGGCGAGCCGGCGAAGCTCCCGGCCGGGAGCTATCAGCTCCGGCTCCTGACGGCCGATCAGCCGCGCCGACGCTTCCTGGTGAATGACGGCGACTGGCTGCTGGTGCGGGTCAACTCCCCGCCGACTGGCCTCGGGTTCGAGCGCGAGCTGTACTCGCGCGTCGCCTTCGGGCTCAGGCCGGCGATCGACGATCCGCGGGGGGCCTGGCGGCTCTCGGCCATCCAGAACCAGCTCCAGGGCGGCCCGCGGCTGCGGATGACGGCGACCTTCGAGCGGTGCTTCGATCCCGACGACCCGGTCCTCCGCCAGACCCGGCCCCGGGAGATCTGGTTCGACGTCGCGACGGCCGGGGGCGGCACCGGCAACGGCAACGGCAACGGCAACGAAGCCGCGCGGCCCGGGACCACCATCCAGGTGACCGATCAGTGGGGCTACCCGGCCCCGGCCTGGCGGGTCGAGGTCTCGGGCTGGCCCACGGTCCCGGGAAGCTCCGTCCTGGCGGCCCCGGTGCTCCAGGCCTGGTGGGATGCCGACGACGAGGCGGTCCCGGCGGCCGTCGTCGAGCGCGGGCGCGAGTTCGCCGTCAACGACGACCTCGATCGATACGCGCTGAGCATCGACGGCCGGCCGGTGACGATCGAGAGCGTCCGGGTCGAGGACCACGAGGTCGAGGTCGGCGACGGGACGAAGCAGGTGCGCACCTGCCTGGTCGTCCGGGCGGCGTACCCGAAGGACAGTCCGATCTGGGCGCGGCCGTACGGGATCGCGTTCGACGGCTGGGAGCATCGATTCTACGAGGACGTCGGCAAGTACACCGGACTGTTCTGGCCCGTGACGCAGACCCAGGCCGACACCGACTTTCGCCGGCTGGGGCTGATCTCGGTCGCGGGATTCCGGCGCGACGCCCGGCGTCGCGGCGATGCGATGCGGCTGGAGGGACTCGACCCGCCCGACCCGCGCGACGTCGGACCCTTGCCGCTCGGTGCGCCGCCGCCGCCTGCGCCCGCCCGAGCCCCTGGTCCGTTCCGGCGGCCACAAGTAGGTCAGGCTTTCCAGCCAGCCTGACGCGGTTCGGATCGGATCGGACGGAGTCAGGCTGGAAAGCCTGACCTACTTCAGACGGGGGAACCACGATGAGCCGAGAACCGGATGCGAGCGCCGACGAAGGAGTGGTCCCGCCACAGCCGACCGAGGGCCAGGCGGCCGGCGGCCCGCACGCGACCGCGCCCTTGCCGACCCAGGACGCCAGCGACCCGGACGCGACCGAGTCCTACGGCGCCTCGGGCGACTGGGACAAACTCCCCCCTCCGGTCTTCGAGCCGGGCCGAATCGTCTTCGGCAAGTACCGGCTCTTCGAGAAGATCGGCATCGGGGGCATGGGCGAGGTCTGGAAGGTCCAGAACGTCGAGCTGGACCGCACCAGCGCGCTGAAGCTGATCAAGCCCGAGATCGCCCAGAACGACAAGGGCTGGACGCGGTTCCAGCGCGAGGCCCGGCTGATGGCCAAGCTCAATCATCCGGGCGCCGTGGCCGTCTACGACTTCCGCCGCGCCCACTCGATGGGCTACATCGAGATGGAGTTCATCCGCGGCCGGAGCCTGGAACAGGTCCTCAAGGAGAGCGCGGGCCAGCCCCTGCCGATCGACCGCGTGGCTCGGATCCTCGACCAGCTCTGCGCCGTGCTCGAGCAGGCGCACGGCCACCGCGACGAGGAGACCGGCAAGCCCAAGCCGATCATCCACCGCGACCTCAAGCCCTCGAACCTGATGCTCGCCGAGCGGGGCGGATCGCAGGCGCAGCCGGCCGGCGAGATCCAGCTCAAGGTGCTCGACTTCGGCATCGCCAAGATGATCGAGGACGAGGGCGGCGAGGAGCTGACCGGCGTCCAGGACATCGTCGGGACCCCGGCCTACATGAGCCCCGAGCAGATCCGCGGCGGCCTCGAAGGGGGAGACGAGAAGCAGGAGATCGACGCGCGGAGCGACATCTATTCCACGGGCGTGGTGCTCTACCACCTCCTGACCGGCGCCCTCCCGTTCCGCGGCAACAAGATGACGCTGCTGGCCTCGCACCTCAACACCAAGCCGATGGAGTTCCAGGAGGCCAACCCGTCGGCCAAGCTCCCCTCCGCGGTCGAGCGGGTCGTCATGCAGTGCCTCGAGAAGGATCCCGCCCGGCGTCCCCAGTCCGCCCGCGAGCTCGCCGAGGCGTTCCGCAAGGCCGTCGGCGCGGCGGCCGGTCCGGCCGCGGCGACAGCCACGGCCCCGCGCCCCCAGGCGATCCCGTGGCCCAAGGTCGCGGCCGCCGTCGTCTTGCTCGCGCTCGGCGCCGGGGCCCTGATCCCCATCGCCGGGATGTTCCGCGGGCCGAAGAATGACGCCCCGGTGGAGAGCAAGGGGACGGCGAATGCCGCGCCGGAACCGAAGACGCCGCCGGCTGCCCCGAGCACGCCGGAGCCGCCCGTCAAGATCGTCAACACGTCCAAGAAGGCGGCCGATCTCACGCCGGCCCCGCCGGCCAAGCCGGCCTGGATGCCCAGGGGCTTCGCCGCCGAGACGACGGCCGTCGAACGCGGCGTCCGGGCTGCCGAAGCGGATCAAGCGCGAGGACGGCACCGTCTTCCAGTTCTATCGCGACGGGATGTATCTCCCGGTCGGCTATCGACCGGAGTCATCCCAGAAGGTCGGCGGGCAGTGGCCCCCGGCGCTGATCCGCGAGTCGGACGAGGCGCGGTTCGTCTGGATCGACGGCGGTGTGTTCCTCCGCGGCGATACCCGCCCCGGGACGCGGCCGGCGGCGGACGCCCGCGGCAACCCGCTCAAGCCGCATTTCGTCCGCGTCCGGGGCTTCTACATCCAGGATCGGGAGGTCACCAACGGCGAGATCCAGAGATACCGGGACGCCCACCCCGAAGACGAGCAGGCGCTGAAAGAGTGGAGGCAGTGGTACGACAACTTCCGCGAGGAGTTCAAGCTCGCCGAGGACAAGGCGGGCCGCCTCCCGGCGGTCTCGGTCAGCTATCGCGCGGCGCGGAGATACGCCGCGTCCGTCGGCGGTCTGCTGCCGACCGAGGCTGAGTGGGAGTACGCGGCCAAGTCGCGGCAGGACGATCGCCTCTTCGCCTGGGGCAACGACTTCCCCACCGCCCGGGAGCGACCGGCGAACCTCGACAATCCCCAGGCGGGTCCCGCCCAGGCCGGCACGTACCCGAAGGACGTCACCGAGCAGGGCGCCCGCGACATGACCGGCAACGTCCGCGAGCTCTGCGCCGACGCCTACAAGCCCTACGATGACCTGGATCTCGGCGCGAACGCGCGCGAGCACCCGTTCATCGACCGCCGCGAGGCGCTCGTGCTCGACTCGGCCGGGTCGGACAAGATCAAGGTCGTCGTGCGGGGCGGTTCGTTCTTCATGGACAAGCCTCAGAAGGCCCTGACGTTCATGCGGGATCAGGCCGGGGTGGATGAGGCCCTCATTTACGTCGGCTTCCGGGTGGTCATCGAATGTCCCTCCCGGTACGAGGACCCGAACGACGTTGGAGGATTGACGCCATGACGCGCGCGACGTGGGCTGGGAAGCGGCCAAGCCGGTGGACGCGATGGCTCTCCACGTCTCGGCCGGCGGCAGGCCATCGATCGGACCTTGAGGCGGTGAGAAGAAGCCGCGGCCGAACCTCCGGGACCGGCGGCGGGGTCGCATACGGGATCACGAAAGCACGAAAGGACGAAAACACGAAACCGCAGGGCCGTCGGGGAGCGGCGCCGAGCGCGGGCGCGCCCGGGGCCTTTTCGTGCTTTCGTCCTTTCGTGCTTTCGTGAGAAGTGTGGGGGCCGGGAGACCGGGTCCGACCGGCCCCCACGTCGCCGGTTGGGTGCGCAGTCGGACGAGCCAGCCGTTCGGTGCCGGGGAGCGGCGAAGATTCGCGGCAAAGCGCTCGGAGCGCCGAGTGGTCGCGTGGCGCACGGTCTGTGTGCTCGCACTCCTCGTCCTGGCGGCGGCGCCCGCCGCCGCGCAGCCGCCGCGGCGCCCCGAGGTCTGGACCATCGCGGTCGGCGTCGATGAATATGAGAACGCCGCGAGGACCGAGGGCCGGACGGCGGCCCAGGGCGCCCGGCGGGTCCGCGAATGGTTCGCTTCGGCGGGATGGGACGGCCGGCACCAGCTCCTGCTGAGCGACGGCGGCGCCGAGGACCCCGGCCGGCCCGAGGACCCCGCTCCCAACATCCGGCCGCTCAAGAAGAACCTCGACTGGGCCGTCCATCAGTGGCTCTTCTCCGCGGCCGGAGAGGGTGACATCGTCGTCTTCTACTTCGCGGGAAGGACCGGGGCGGTCGTGACGCCGCGAGGCCCTCGCCTCGACCCACAGGTCGATGACTACCTGCTGCCGGCCGACGCGCGGCCGGATGCCATCGCGACGACGGGCTGGTCGCTGGAGCGGGCCGTCAACGACTGCGGCGGAAGCGGCTGCGGGTCGTCTGCTGGCTGGCGACGTCGATGGGTGAGCCGCCGGCCGTCGCCCGCCCGGTGGCGAATCTCCCCACCGGGGCGAGCTGGCTGGGCCGCCTGGCGCGATGGCCGGGCGTCACCGCCTGGCTGGCGTCCGATCGGCCGCGAGGCCGGGATGCGGTCATTGACCCCGGCGATCGCTTCACGCGGGCGATCCTGGAGGCACTCGGTAAGCCCGACGAGGCACCGGGTCGTAACCTGGCGGCCTGCCTCAAGGACCTCCAGCAGGACCCGAAGCTCATGCTCCAGGGGTTCCGCACGCTCGGCGGCGTCCCGCCCTCGCTCGGGCTGCGGAAAGACCAGCTCGGCCGGCGCGACGCGGAACCCGAGCCCGAGCTGGTGCTCCAGCTCGGCCACGCCGACAAGACGACCGCCCTGACCGCGACGGCCGACGGCCGGATGATCCTCTCCGCGAGCCAGGACTCGACCATTCGCGCCTGGTCGGCGCAGGACGGCTCGCTGATCCGCGTGATCCCCGCTTCGACCGCCGAGGTCGGCATCACTGCCCTGGTCCTGAGCCGCGACGATCGCTGGCTGATCAGCGGCGGCGGGCGGGGGACGGTCACCATCTTCGACCGGGATCACAACGGGAAGACCGCGCTGGTCCCCCGGCAGCCGCACGGCCGGGGGATCGTCCAGATCGCCGTGCTCCCCGACGGATTCCACTTCGTTTCGCTCGATCGGGACGGCCTGGCCTTCCTCTGGGACATCCGCGAATCGCCGCAGGACCCCAGGCGCTGGATCGACAACCGGGCGTGCCGGCAGGTCGCCTGCGGAGGCCGATTCGCCCCCGACGGGAAGGGCACTGGCATCGCCGTCGCCTGGTGCGACGACGGCGGAGTGAGGACCTTCGACTCGGCCGGGTCCGGGGGCCAGGTCCTCGACATCCCTGAAGGCCCGCTCACGGCGATGGCCGTCTCACCCGACGGCCGCTTCATCGGGCTGGGCTTCGGCGACGGCAAGGTCGTGGTCCGCGACCGCCTCGCCGGTGGAGGCGCCGCGCGTCAGGCCGAGTATCGAGCCGACGATCCGCCCGCGAAGGTCCGCCGGCTCACCTTCTCGGCGGCGGGGGCGCTGGCCGTCGAGCACGATCGGGGCCTGCGGCTGATCGTGCCGGCATCGGAAGGATCGGCGGCCGGCCCGGAATTCGCCCTGATGGACAGGCCGGTCCAGTCGCTGGCCTTCTCGCCGAGCGGCGAGTCTCTCGCGGCGTCCACCGAAGGGGTCGGGGCGCTGCGGGTCTGGCGGATCGGCGGGAAGGGCCCTCCCGAATCGGTGCTCGACGACCCGCAAGCGGCGGCGTCCCTCGTGGGCTTCACCGGCAACAACCGGGCGCTCATCGTCGGCGGATTCGGTGGCGAGCTGGCGATGCGCCCCCTCGATGCCCGCGGCGAGGAGGTCGCGTGGAACGTCCCGGCGCTCGAGGGCCAGGTCCAGGGGATCGGTGCGTCGCCGGGCCGTCGGCACCTGTTGTTGCTCGACCGGAAGGGTTCGGCCCGGCACGCCCGGATCTGGGACCTGAAGGATCGCACCTGCCGGCGGCTGCGCGGCACCTGGACCGCCGGCGCGTTCCTCGACGACGACCGGCTCGTCCTGCTCGCCGACTCCGCGGCGAAGGCGATCGCCGGCCGTCTCGTGCGGCTCGACCGCCGCGACCTGGGCATCGACCCGTCGTTCTTCGCGCGGGAATCGGGCGGCTTCCGGGTACCCGAATCGCTGGCCTTCGAGCGGGTGGCGGTCTCGCCCGATGGCCGGTGGGTCGCCGCCGCGTCCGGCGCCTCCAAGGTCCCCCTGGTCTGCGTCTGGCGGGCCGACAACGGCCAGTTGACGCACTGGATCGCCGAGGACGAGCTGGAAGACGCCGTCCTCGCGCTGAGCTTCTCGACCGACGGCCAGTCGCTGGTCACCGGCGGCGACTCGCCGGTCGCGCAGCTCTGGGACCTGTCCGCCGGCCAGGGCCAGCTCAAGGCTCCCGCGATCCGCTTCAAGGACCCCACCATCCGCAAGAACATCACCTGCGCCGCGATCCGTCCGGGCGACGCGCGCCAGTTGGTCACCGGCCACAGCGATGGCCAGGTGCACCTCTGGAGCTGGGCCGGCGGCAAGGCCAGCCTCGAGGCCTCGGGGCTGATCCAGGGTGAGTTCGCCGGCGCCGTCAAGTCGGTCTGCTTCACGGCCGATGGCCGGCACCTGGCCGCGGCCGGCGACGGGACGTCGATCTGGGTCGGCGCCATGGAGCCCCGGCCGCACGCGATCGACGCCCTCGATAAGCTGCGGCCCCACCACTTCGAGCAGATCAATGCGCTGGCGGCCTGGAAGGATTCACCGATCCTGATCAGCGGCGGCGACGACGCCACGGTCCGATTCTGGGACATCGACAAGGGGGCCCTGTGGGGCACGTTCACCGCGACGATCGCGCCGGCCGTGGCCGATGCGGCCGAGGTCCGCGAGGTCGACTGGGTCTTCTCCACCCCCGAAGGGTTGTACGACGCCCCGCCGACCGCCACGAAGCTGATCCGCTTCCGCCGGCAGGACCGGCCGCTCCCGCTCGAGCCGTTCGAGACGACGCGCCGGGAGTTCCAGCTCGCCGAGCGGATGCTCGCCGGCAAGGAGGCCGGGGCCCGACCTCGAAAGACCGTCGAGCCGCCGCCGATCGCGATCGGCGTCCCGCCTCGCTCCGACCCGTCGCTGCCGGCGGCCCGGCTGTCGATCGCGCTGGGAGCGAACGACCTCAGCGACATCCGGCTGTATCAGAACGACGTCCTGGTTCCCTGCCCGGGCAAGGACGCCAGCTTCGACGTGGACGTCCCGCTGGTCCCCGGGCGCAACCGGTTCTACGTCATGGCCAGCCGGCCGGGGGCCTACGACGCGTGCTCCAATTCCGTGGACATCGACTACGACGCCCCCCAGAAGCGCGGGCGGGTCCACGTGCTGGCGATCGGTGTCGGCAAGTACGACCGGCGCCGGCTCCAGTACCCGCAGGCCGATGCCCGGCAGCTCGGCGAGCGGCTCAACGACCGCGGGAGCGACGGCGAGCGCGGCCTGCGGATCGTGCTCGAGGACGACAAGGTGACCGAGCAGACCGTCGAGGACGCCTTCGGCCAGATCGCCCGGCGCGTCGAGGATCGTCCCGAGGACACCGTCGTCGTCTTCCTGGCGGGTCATGCCGGAGTCTTCCAGGACGACCAGGGATTCTGCCTGCTCCTGCCCGCTTATCCGTTCCCCGAGAACGCGCCCCAACTGGTGGCGTCGCGGGGCACGGAGGACGGGAACGACGGCCAGGCCGACCCGAAGGTCGTCCTGCCCTATGCCACGATCGCGACCAACCTGGCCCGCCTGAGGGCGCTGAAACGGCTGGTCATCGTCGATGCCTGCCGCGCCGAGGCGATCCTCGAGGACGGGCGTGTCCGCGCCATCCAGAAGTGGCTGGAGACCTCCGCGCATCGGGCCCGCACGTCGTACCTGATGGCCGCGCGCGGCGACCAGCCGGCACTCGAATCCGATTTGCTCCGGCACGGGCTGCTCACCTATGCGATCCTCCGAGGCATGAACGCCGTCCCGAAGACCGGCGAACCGAAGGAAGTGGCCGACCTCCACCTCGGACCCAACGCCGACTTCAACCAGGACGGGTTCCTCTCGACCAGCGAGCTGGATGCCTACGTCAAGCAGGTGCTGCCACGGCTCACGGACATCCTGCCGGGGATGGGCGGCGACATTGGCTCCCGGGGCAGGGGGGCCGGCGCGGGTGCGACGCCCGGGGCGAATCCTGAGCGCGGCCCGCGCCTCCAGAGCGCGGAGGTGTCGTTCGTCCTGGTGCCGCTCGAGTAGAACCATGAACGGACTCGTAGCCGACATCCTCGGGCAAAGGTCCGTGGTTCCTCTATACCAGCCCGACGCGCCAGCGAGGCAGATAGCCCCGGACCCTCGCTGGCGCGTCGGGCTGGTATGGACTGGTATGGGTCGGGCGCGGCCCAAACGTGAAGCGCTCTGATTCACGGCCTGGCGAACCAGGTTTGCTCGGGCACCTGGAGCGGGATGTAGGCGGACGCCTCCTGGCGGCGTTCGCTGAGGTTGAGGACCGCGTCATGCAACGCCGTCTTGAACTGGTCGAGCGTGTAAGCGTCGCCGCGGTTGCCGCCGGCTCCGGCCCCCTGGAACACGCGCAGCAGGCCCAGGGCGAAGATCCGGTGGCCGCCGGGGACGTCCACGTCGCTGGGCCCCTCCTTGGAGGCGACGAACGTGATGACGCCCCGCTTCTGATAGAGCTCGCGGACCACCGGCTTGATCCGCCCGGCCAGGGACTCGTCCACCTTGTGGATGCCGTCGAGGAAGACGATGACCCGGCAGCCGTAGTCGGTCAGGTGGCCCAGGACGTCGCAGAGGTCCCGCGTCGGGATGACCCCGCGCGGCGGCGGGCCGACCCGGCTATCGGCCGCCGCGAGGACCATCGAATCCTTGAGTTCCAGGACGTGGGCCTCGATCAACACGGCCACGACGTCTCCCTTGTTGACCTCCTTCTTCTCGACGAGCTCATTCAAGCGGTCGAGCGCGGCGGAGATCGCGCCGGCCGAGGCACCGGCTCCGGCCAGGATGTGGCTCTCCTGCACCTTGGTCACGGTCGCGTCGGTCGAGACCAGGTGGCCGGCGAGGAAACCGGCCAGCTCGCGCGCGTCCTCGCCGGCGAACCGGACCGGCGGCAGTTGCGGATCGTCGAGCTGATCGGTGCCGATGCCGAGCACGAAGAGCCGAGGCGGCGGGGGCGGCGGTTGGGGCGGCTGGACGTAGATCATGTCGATCGACTCGACCCGGCGGCTGTCGTTGACGCCGACGGCCTCGACCGCCAGCCGCACCGGACGATTCGGGGTCAGCTCGAGCTGGATGTCCTCCGACAGGATGGCCACGGGCCCGCCGAGCGGCGCCATCGGCCGCGGCCGCTCGTCGAAGACCACCTTGCGGTCGCGGATCGCCGGCTTCCCGGGGTCGGCGGCGATCGCGAGCGACAGCCTGGGCCGGGCGACACTCACCTTCCAGACCACGCCCGGCGCGGGACCCGTTCGCCCCCCGCGAGCGTCGCGAACGTGATCCTTGGCGGCTGATTCGCCGCCACCTGGGCCTCCGGCGCCGCCGCGCGGGGCGGCAGCGCGGCCAGGGCCTGGTCGATGTCGCCGGTGCGCCAGAGTCGATCGAGGACGTCCGGGCGGTTCATCGTGGCCGCGTAGGTGACCATCGGGACGAAGTCGGTCGGCCGCGCCTCGCGATAGGGCGGGTTGATGTGCCAGCCCAGGAGCCGCGTGTCCCCCTCGATCGACGTGTCGTAGTAGCCCTGCGGCGTCCAGACCACCCACTCCTTGTCCGTATCCAGCTCGATCGTGAACGCCGGGCTATCCCGCTTGGTCGACGGCATCAGGAGCTCCACCGGGAGGCCGCCGATCTCCGGCACGAAGGCCAATCGCCGGACGCGGATGCCGATGGTGTTCAGACCCGGAAGCTCCGGATCGACCAGGGTGACGAACCGATCGAGCTCGTCGGGCTTGCTGAAGACCTGCCGGCCGATGCCGGCCCGGACGACGACGTCGCCGGGTTCCAGGCCCATGGCCGCGGCGAAGCTCCTGCGCACCACATTCGCGACAGTCCACGCTCCGTCGGCCCGACGGCGGAACTCGGCGCCGAGCTTCGGCACCGCATCGCAACCGGCCAGGGGATAGAGCATCACGGTCTGGTCCTGCGAGCCGCTGGCCAGCCATCGGCCGTCGGGCGAGGGGACCAGCGAGACCACCGGCGCGCCGTGTCCGGCGTAGACGCGGGTCCGCCGACCGGTCTCGAGGTCGAAGACCGCGATGCCCGAGTCGGTGCCGACCGCCACCGTCGCCCGCGGATGGCCCGGCGCCGCTGGCGGCACGAAGGTCGACGACCAGGCGTGCACCTCGGTCGCAGGATCGATGAGGCAACGCGCGATTCGACCATCGGCGTTGACGGCCTCGATCCCGGGCGGGTTCACGATCGGCCGGAGCGTCCAGCCGGCGTGTGCCTTGATCGCGCCGGTGAGCTGGTCGCGGGGCACGGTCAGCGCCGCGCGGCGGGCCATGTCGAAGCCCTCGTACGGAGGAGGAGGATTGGCCGCGGCGACCGGCTCGCGCGTGAACGCGACGACCTGGCTGTCCCTGGTGAAGCCGAGGTCGAACGGCGTGGTCCCCTTCCCCCGGAGCTCGCGCGGCGGCGCCTGGAGGGCCGCCACGTCCTGGAGGTAGATCGACTGGGCCGGGCCTCCCGAATAGGCCAGGCGGACGCCGTCGGGGCTGAAGGACAGGGCCCGGACCAGGCCGTGGACCCGGGGCCACGACTGCACGACGTTGCCGTCGGGCATGGAGCGGAGCTCGACGTCACACGAGATCGTCACGGGGTCGGCGATGGCCGCGGCGTCGCTGATGACGCTGACGGCCAGCAACCGGCCGCCGGGATCGTACGCCACGACCTCGATGGGCCTTCGATCCGGGGCGCGGAGCCTTGCGGCGCCCTCGTTCAGCCGCGCCCCGCCGAGCCGGATCAAGGCGCCGTTCTCGGCGCCCGCCGCGATGGACCGGCCATCCGGGCTGTAGGCCAGCGTGTTGATCGGGACGCGCGGCTCCAGCGAATCGGCCACTCCTCCTTGCGCCACGTCCCAGAGCACGATCCGGCCATCGGCGCCGGCAGACGCCAGGCGACTCCCATCCGGGCTGAAGGCCAGGGCGCGGACCGGGCCCTGATGACCATTCGGGCCGCCCAGGACCCGGATCGGCGCGAAGTCCCTGGCGACGTCCCGGAGGATGATGGTCCTGTCGTGGCTCGCGGACGCCAGGATGGTGCCCGCCGGGTTGAAGGACAGGGTTGTCACGACATCGTGATGAGCGATCGCCTGGCCGATGTTGCCGGGCGGCCGCACCAGCCGCTTCACGACGTCCCCCGACGGGTTCCTGGCCAGGCCCGGGATGCGGAAGATCGTCAGGTCGCCCCGCCCGGCCTCGACCCCGTAGCCGCCGACCGCCAGCAGCGACTGGCCCTGGGCGTCCGGCCGGGACGTCACGGCCATCGCGTAGATCGCCCCGCCCAGGCCCCGCCAGATCACCGGCCGGATCGAACGGCTCGGGCGGGCGGCCCCCTCGCGGAGGTCCCAGACTTTCACGACCTTGTCCTCTCCGCCCGAGAGCAGGGTCGAGCCGTCCTGCCACGCCAGGCATCGCACCGGCGCGTGATGGCCGTTCGTCTCCACGACCAGGATCGGCTTTCTGGCGAAGTCGCGCACCTCGTCCTGGGCCCGGCCCACCCGCGCCCGGACGAGCCCAGCCAGGCGGCGATCGCCACCAGCGCCCATCCGATGCTGCGAATCGCAGGCCGGGATTCCGCTACTGGGCGGCCCATTTCTTCGTGCCCTCCCCACTTCGTCGCCCGTTCCGGCTCGTGATGCATGGCACTGGACGAATACGATAACACCGCCGGGATCGAACCGGAAGCGGCCGCACCCGGCGCGGGGACGAGATGGCGAGGGAGCGGCCGCGGAAGAGAGGAGGCTGCACCGCGGCGCGGACCGGGTGATATCATCGGGGCGACGGATCTCAGGCCTGCCGCGATTTCCTGGAACGAGGGGTGCAACATGGCGACTCGAGTGCGATGGCTGGGGCATTCCGCGCTGCTGGTGGAAGGTGAAGGGCGAAGGGTCCTGATCGACCCGTTCCTGACGGGCAATCCCAGGGCGGCGGCCCGGGCCGAGGAGGTGCCGGCCGACCTGATCCTGATCTCGCACGGGCACGGCGACCACGTCGGCGACTCGGTGGCGATCGCCAGGCGCACCGGCGCCACCGTCGCGAGCAACTACGAGATCAGCCTGTGGCTCGAGCAGCCCGCGCAGGGCCTGCCGGAGTCGAAGGTCAAGGGCCTCCAGCACGGCGGCAGCTTCCTGTTCGACGGGTCGATCCGGGTCAAGCTGACGCTGGCCTTCCACGGCTCGGCGCTGCCCGACGGCAGCAACGGCGGCAATCCCTGCGGCTTCATCCTGACCTTCCCCGACGGCACAAGGATCTACGACGCCGCCGACACCGCGCTCTTCGGCGACATGGCCCTGATCGGCGAGGAGGGGATCGACCTGGCGATCCTGCCCATCGGCGATTACTACACCATGGGGCCGGATGACGCCGTGCGTGCCGTCAAGCTGATCAAGCCCCGGTTCGTCCTGCCGATCCACTACAACACGTTCCCCCCCATCACCCAGGACGTGGATGCCTGGGCCGCGCGGGTCAAGGCCGAGACGTCCGCCCAGCCGGTCGTCCTCCAGCCGGGGGATTGGTTCGAGGTGCCGAAGAGATAGTCCCGCCGAGGACGACAGACGATCGTCACGCCGATGAGGGGTTTCCTTGTCCTGAAATCCTGAAACCCTAGGGTGTGGGATTTCAGGACAAACCGAGGACGAGGCGAACGGGGCGGGCGCCTCCCGCCGGACCTGGCCCGGGCGAGCGGGACGATGCCTTCCTTCGTTGATGGGGAACCCCGAGGAGAGTCGTCAGAGAGAAGCTAAGAGTCTGTCCCGGAAGGGTCGAGAGCGATCCCGTAGGGTGGGTGAAACCCACCGTGTGCCCAGGCCTTGCGTCGGTGGGTTTCACCCACCCTACAATCGTCTGACCCACCTTCTGGGACAGACTCTCAGAAGAGAGAGTGGAAGAGAGAGGAGTAGAAGAGAGAGTTTGTCCGGTTACCGGAGCCCGGTCCCTCGGGAGTCGTTGTCCTGAAATCCCACACCCTAGGGTTTCAGGATTTCAGGACGCGGACGACCGCGGCCGTCACGACGGCACGTATCCCTGGAGCTAGGTCGGGCGTCGTGGTATCGCTCGGCATGGTCTGCCTGGCCCGGGTCGCCCTTACGGCAAGGGCGGCCGGCTGGCATAGATGAAAGGGAAGATGTCGCTCACCCCGCGAAAGAAGAGGACGGACGCGGCGGAGAGGAACAGGATCGTGAGGCCGTGCGCCACGACCCGGCCCGCGATCCCGTGCCGCCTCGCCAGGCGCTCGAGCCATCGCGACGCCAGCGCCGGCGGGGCCTGGATCAGGAAGAACGCGAGCTGATAGCCGGTGATCTTCGAGGTCGCCACGTCGAACATCAGCTCGTGGAACAGGCCGCTGACGAGGAAGACCAGGACCGTCCCGCGGGCCGGGTGACGGCCCCCGCCGGACGCCCGGAAGACGTGCCGATAGAACCAGTCGTGCACGCGGCCGTTGTACCGTCGCCAGAACTCGGAGACGGACCGCGAGAGGTAGGCGCGGCGGATGATCGGGGACACGTCGTACCCGGCCAGCCGTTCCAGCCCGTACAGCACCTGCGAGAGCGACTCGATCGCCAGGACGAAGAGCACGAGCGTCGCGGCGTGATCGAGCGGGAAGGACGAGCGGAACGGCGAGGCGCCCCGCTTCGCCTCGGCGAGCAGCAATCCCGAGGCGACCCCGGCCAGCCCGCCGAGGATTCGCAGCGCGTGCGGCCACGGCCGATCGGGCCGGGCCAGCCGGCGTCGCTGGTCGGGATAGACGACGGAAAACACCGGGAACGGCACGAGGAAGCGGAGGTACTCGCGGAGGGCCGGGCCGTCGCGTCCGCGACGCCGGAGGAAATCGACCATCTTGAACGCGAGATCACCCGCGATCCAGGCGGCCGCGGCGCGGAGGCCGACGTCCTCGGACGGGATGAGCAACGAGCAGGCGAGGACCACCGGCACGAGGCACCAACTCGCCGCCCGGCCCCGCGACCGGAATCGGATGATCCCGGCGGCCGTGGCGCATCCCCAGGAGGTCGCGATCGCCAGGAGAAGCCGGGCCGCACCTTCCACAGGACCCTCGCATCAGGAACGAGTCGGCCCGGCGTCCGCGCCTCGGGCGAGGGGCGGTCGGGACGACACCGGCCCATGCTAACGGCCTCGCGATCCGCCCGCGATGTCTCCTCCCGCTCCCCGCGCCCCGCAGTGAGGCGCCAGCCGAGCGCTCCCGCGCCCCGCACCACTCAGGGCTGTACGAACCCCTGGAACTTGTTGTTGACGTAGATCGCCCCGGCCGGGATCACGGTGTTGGCCGGGAAGCTCGAGTTGAGCAGGTAGGCATTCGCTCCGACAGTCGAGCCCGAGCCGAGCGACGTCGTGGTCACGACCGCGCCGGAGCCGATCGAGACGTCGTCGCCGATCGTGGCCTTGACGCCCGGCCCGCCCAGGATGACCGCGTCGGCGCCGGCGCGGAAGTCCCGGCCGATGGTCAGCGTGCCGCCCGTCGGCGCGGTGATCGTCACGTGCAAGCCCGTATGCGCGATCGAGCCGACGGCGATCGGCTGGCCCACGTCGGCGCGGATCGAGTTGGCCCGGCCCAGGTGGGTCGCCACCTGCCAGGCGCGCTGGTCGAACGCCGCCGGGCCGATGACCCGGGCGGGGAAGTTGAAGAGCAAGCTGCCGATGATACCTTGCTTGGGCGTCAGGAACTCCGGTGCGGTCTTCTTGGTGCCGCCGACATACGACGGGCCGGGCGACAGGCTGGCCCCCTCGACGTTCGGCAGGTAGCCGTTATACACCCCGCCGATCGCCGGGTTGCCCCCGATGTTGGTCCCCGTGGCCGAGCTGCCCTGGTAGAGGTTGGTGTAGCCCGCGGCCAGGCCCACGGCGTCGGTGAGCGTGAGCTTCAGACTCGAGAGGTCCGACGCCGTGACCGGCACGACCATGCCCAGCTTGGGGTTGGACGCCTCGGCGTCATTGGTCACGTCCATGCCGGGCAGGACGCGGTAGCCCGACGGCACCGTCACCCCGGGGCCCACCCGCGCCAAAGGCGAGACGATCGCGCCGGGCTCGATCGTGGCGTCGTCGATGACCGCCCGGGCTCCGATCCCCGTGGGCGCCGCCGCGTCCGAGAACGAGCCGATCACGCTCGGGCCCAGGACCTTCGCCCCCGGGCCGATTGACACGTTGTTGCCGACCAGCAACTGGGGCGTCACGTAGGCATGCCCCGGGTCCGCGATGAGCTGGGCGCTGTCCAGGACGTCCGAGCCGTCGCCGATCTTGATCGCGGCGTGGCCCCGCCCGTCGAGCGTCGCATAGGGCGCGATGTAACTCTGGAAGCTGATCACCACCGAGTTGCCGTTCTTGATCGCCACGGACGGGTCGATGAACGACGCCTTCTTCGTCGGCGTGGCGAACGGCATGACCGGCGTGTTCGGGTGCCGGGCGGGCAGCGCCACCGGATTCAACTCCAGCGCGGACACCATCTTGCCGGCGCTCATCAACCGGCGATCCTCCAGGCACTCGCCCGCGAGCGGTTGCCTCGTCGATCGCCGACGTCCCTGCCCTGTTCGGTCCATCAGTTCACCAGGTCCTGTGATCGAGATCGCGCGGGATCAGGACCCGCCGCTTCGCCACTCCCGGAGTACCTTGCGGCTATCGGCACCCGGAGCCGGGAACTTGAGGATTCTCCGCGGGGACCTGGCGGGTCCGGGGAATGATTCGTCCCGGGAAGGGCTGGCTTCGATCCGGTCGGGTAAGATGCCCGCATGCCCGCCGAATCTTCCTTCGAGGACAAGGAGTCCGAGCTTGATGCCACCGAGGTCGAACGTGCTGGCTTCATCCATGGGACCACACGGCGAAGCGGCCGTCCCGGGCTTCCCGCCGGGCGCGGCCATCGCGGTACCGTGGGGTCCGGATGGCTCGCTGGATCTGAGATGGCCGGCGGCCGGTCCGCTGGCCGTCGCGAACGTCGAGGTGATCTCGCCCGACCTGGGCGATCCCCTGGCCGACTACCCGGCCGCCCTGGAGGCGGCGCTGGGATCGCCGGTGGACGCGCCTCGGCTGGAGTCCCAGGTCGGGCCCGGCCGATCGGTGGCCATCGTGGTGGACGACCCGTCGCGATGGACGCCGGTCCGCGAGGCGCTGCCGATCGTGCTGGCGCGGCTGCACGCCGCGGGGGTCCGGCCCCAGGACGTGACGATCAGCGCCGGGGTCGGCCGGCACCACGCCGTGGACGCGGAGGCCATGCGCCGGCGGGTCGGCGAGGCCGTCGCGGCCGGCTACCGATGCTTCAGCCCGCCGGTGGACGACCTCTCCGCCTACGTCGAGCTGGGCACGGTGGGACCGGGAGTCCCGGTCCGGGTCTTCCGGCCGGTGGCCGAAGCCGATCTGCGAGTCCTGATCGGCTCGGTGTTGCCGCACCTCCAGGCGGGGTTCGGCGGCGGGTACAAGCTGATCTTCCCGGGCACGAGCCACCGCACGACGCTCGGGTGCTGCACCGCCAGGGATTGGTCGGCCGCGGCGGGGCCGACGCCGCCGGGCTCCTGGGCGGCGACGCGGCCGATAACCCGATGCGCCGGACGATCCATGCCGCGGCCGGCCTGCTGGGCCCCTGCTGGTCGATCAGCCACCTGATCGGCGGTCCGGGGCAGGTCTTCCGCGTCGTCGCCGGCCGTCCCGAACGCGTCCAGGACCTGCTGGCCGCCGAGGCGCGCCGGCGATTCCAGGCGTCCGCGCCGCGCCCGCCGCCGGTCCGGCCGACATCGTCGTGGCGGGCAATCACCCCTGGCCGGGCGATCCCATGCAGAGCTTCAAGGTGCTCTTGCACCACCGGGCGGCCTGCCGGCCCGGCGGCGTGCTCGTCGGCCTGTTCTGGACCGACCCGGCCGAGATCGGCCGCTCGTTCCCGACCGGTGCGCTGCGGCGGATCGCCTCGACCGGAGCCCTCGGCGCCTGGGCCATCCGCCGCCTGGTCCCCGCCGCCCAGCATGCCGCCGCCCTGGCCGGCTCGCCGGCCGCGTTCATGATCCGATGGGCCCGCGAGCTGGTCGTCGATCGCACCGTCCTGGTCTATGCACCGCCACTCCGCGAACAGGTCGGGCCCCGCCTCGGACCCGCCCGGCTCTTCGCCGACCTGGATGAGCTCTGGTCGTCGGTCGCTCGCTCCGCTCGCTCCGGTGGTCAGTGGTCAGTGGTCAGTGGTCAGTGGGAAGACCGACAAAGCGAGCGAGCACCGGCGGAAGGGCCACTTCGGGTGCGGGTCTTCCCGCAGGGCGGTCTGACCTACGTGCCGGTTGCGCATCTTCGTCCATAGGATCGCTGCGCCGTGCGCGCATCTGGTGGGATGCCGAGTTTCACGCGGAGACGCAAAGTCCCGCAGAGACGCAGAGAACGCGCCTTGCCCTAGCCGCCAGGGCCGGGCCGTCGGACCGGCGGGGACCGTCCCGGCCTGAGGATCGGGACCTGGAATCCTCCTCGTTCCGTCTCTGCGGACCTCTGCGTCCCTGCGTGAGATTGGGTCGCGAAACCGAGGTTCGCCCACTTCGCCTCCACATCGCCCGCAATGGCCCGCCGTCGCGGGGCGACGTCCGCCCGGCGGCGGACCTCAACTCAACACCGAGAAATGGCGGACCGGGGGGAAAGAAGCAAGGTATCAAGGTGGTTCTTTCCGATAGGACTTATGAGACCGGACGATCGAGGGCGGCGCGGCCTATCGCCGATCCTTGCCCCCCCGGGTACGCCCCCGATCGCTCGCAGGAAAGCCCATCCGGAAGAACCGATGTAGGAGGAGCCAGGTGGCAAGCGATCACCCGAAGTCTTTCAGTCGCTCGAGAGGGTGGTGGTACGCCGTCGCATGTGCCGCGGCTGTCCTGACGGCGGCCACGGCTCGCCCGGCCAACGCGGGCTGTCCTTGCGGCAAGACATGGCCGCACCTGATATGCCACAAACATGGCATGGCCCATGCGGTGGGGCCGGGCGATATCGTCAACGCGGACATCGGCGGTTCCTGGTACTGGGTACGCAGTCCGGAGCAAGAGAGGCGGGTCGTCATGAGCCTCTACAACCGTTACTGCATCCGCTGTCACGGGGTGGACGGTCGCGGCGTCTGGGACATCCCCGATGTCCCCGATTTCACCAACCTGGTCTGGCAGGAGACACGGCCCGACGACTATCGGTCCAGGGTGATCCTGGAGGGTCGCGGGGCGGTCATGCCAGCGTTTCGGGGCACGCTGACCCTCGAAGAGGCGTGCGCCATGGCCCGCTATCTTCACACGTTCACCCCGGGCAATGAGATATCGCGTCCGGGACTCGGTCCAGCCGTCGCCACTCCACCCGCCGCCAGCTCGCCGCCCGCCGCCTCGAGCCCGCCGCCGATCCCCGCGCCGGCGCGAGCGCCGACTCCAAATACGCCAAGTCCTTTTGCTCGCTGAGGCCAACCCATCTCGTCCCGGCGACCGCTCTGCGTGGCGGACCTGTACAGGATCTCATCGTGATGGGGATGGCACCCTTCCCGGGCGCCATCCCCTTCGCCTTTTCCCGGGATCTCACCCCTCGCCGGCCGGCAACCCAACAGCGTCGAATCCGGAAAATACCAGTTGATCGTCAAGGTTTGCCTCAACGGACAAGACGGAGGACCCGATAAAGCTCCTGGACGAGACCGCGATGTCTTTGGTCGGATCGTCACTTCGGCAATCAACTCCTCCATGCTCCCGAGATCCCGAGGGGATGGGACGCGGGCGTTGCGGGGCGGGTTGGCCTTTCTCCCGTCATTGCAGCCGCCTCCATCGGTTCTCGGAGGCAGTTCGAATCCGCTTCGGACGATGCCCTGTCACGAGGGGATCCCTCATGCGGTCTTGCCTGAACCCGATTGTCCTGGGGTGCCTGGTTTGCGCGGGCTTCGCGCACGGCGAGGACGCGGCATCCCCCCCCAAAACCGGCCCGGCCCAGGACCCCGGAGCGGCGGCCCCGAGCGTCGGCGCACCGGCGACTGGCTCCTCGCCCAAGACCGAGGAAGCCAGGTTGCTCGCGGCCGTCCGGGAGGCGCTCGAGCGCAATGCCCTGGAGATGAAGGCCCTCAAAGAGCAATATGCAAAGGATATGGAGCAGCAGCGGAAGAAGGCTGAAGCGCAGCAGCAGCAGATCGACACGCTGCAACAGACGGCCCGACTACTCGAGGATCGGCTCAAGGCCGCGCAGGCCGCGATCCCGATGGCGGCCGGAGGTCAGAATGCCCCCGGAGGCCAGAATCCTCCAGGGGGCCAGAACCCTCCAGGGGGCCAGAACCCTCAGGGGCCGGACCGGCAGCAACGCCTCTCCGACATCCAGCAGAAGCAACTGAAGCTGGTCGAGGAGCAGTTGGGCCTGGTGGTCGATGAGGTGGAGAAGCAGGGCCCGGCGGTCGACAAACTGCAGGGCCAGGCCGCCACGCTCGAGTCGCGTTCGAAGCAGGCCGCCCAGCGCGACCGGCAGCTCGCCGATGCCACGGACATGCTGCGCGATGGCCTCGACAACCAGCAACGCAACCCGCCCTGGTTGCCGGCTCCCCTGAAGGAGTGGTTCCTGCCCAGCGGGACCAATGTGACCCCGATCTCGATCTGGAACACCGTCTCAACGCGCTACGACCTCTTCCCGAGCCAGCGCGGAGCCGGGCAGTTCCAGTTCGAGGAGTACACGCCGTTCTTCCTGGTGCAACTCAACAAACGCATGCTCCTGTCGGCGGAGACCTCGTTCAACCAGGGGGGGGTCGGCCTCGGCCAGGCTCAGCTCGATATCTTCCTCAATAACTGGCTCACCATGGACGTGGGTTACTTCCTGGCTCCCATCGGGTTCTGGAACGAGCGGCTCGATCCCCGGTGGATCAACAAGCTTCCCGATATCCCCCTGGTGATGCGGCAAGTCATCCCGGACGGCCTGACGGTCACGGGCCTCCAGTTCCGCGGGGCCAAGTATCTCTTCGGGAGCCCGCTCAAGATGGAGTACGCGGTCTTCGCCTCGAACGGCCTGGGGGTCCCCGGTGCCGGAAAGGCGGCCGACTGGGCCGACCTGGGCGGCCTGATCGGGACCACGGGCAACGTCAACAACGCCATGGCCTACGGCGGGCGACTCGGCTTCTGGCTCCCCGCGCTGGGCATCAACTTCGGGGCCTCGGAGATGGTCAGTGCGCCTTACGGCCTGGGATCGGGGCCGGTGTACAGCATCTGGCAGCCCTACTTCAACTACCACTACGGCAACTGGGATTTCCGCTTCGAATACGGCAACAGTTACGAGAATACCAAGACATTCATCAGCAACAACATCCGGCGCGAGGGCATGTACGCCCAGATCGCCTACCGGAATTATGCGTCGCTCCACCAGCATCTCCAGAGGCTCGAATATGTCTTCCGGTTCAGCGACGCCTTCTTCCACGGCATCGATCAGTCGAAGCTCGACCTGACGGCCTACTCGCCGCTGATGAACGCACCGATCGACAGCAACCAGTACACCGTCGGGGTCAACTATTACCTCTATGCCTCATCGATCCTGAAGTTCGCCTACGAGATCAACTCCCCGCTCCACAGGAATCTGCATGACGATGTCTTCATGGTGCAGTTCGCCACGAACTTCTGATCGGGGGCCCGGTCGCCGGACGAGCCAACCTCGGATGCGCGAGAAGGGAGGAAGACAATGTTGACCATTCTCTCCAGGACGGGCCGTTGGGTCGCACTCTTCGCCGGGCTCGTCGGCCTCGGGGTGGCCGGCTGTCAGCACGCGCCGATCGACCTCTCCCGAGGCCCGGCCCCCTGGCGCATGCCGCGTCCGGGTGGGGATGCCGAGAGCTATGAAGATTCGCTGACCGGAGGCGAGGTCTTCTCCATGTACTGTAATCAGTGTCATAATGCTCGGGCCCTGGGGGAACGACCGTTCGCCAACTACCAGAACGTGGCGGCGAGGCATCGCGCAGTCCGGGCCAACTTCACCGGGGAAGAGTACGAGAAGCTCATGGAATTCCTGCGCCGCTGGCACGATGTCCCGCAACCGACCCCGCCCGTCGAACCATCTCCCAAGCGGCTGATCCCCCCCCAGCCGATCGCCGAGCTTCGCGACGAGATCGCGCCCCAGTCCCAGCCGGCGGCCGGGGCGCAGCCGCAACCCGGACCGGCGCCGGCCGGCGCAGCCCCCGGCGGCCGGGGCGCAGCCGCCCCCCGTCGGGGCCGAGGCACTGCCCCTGCCCGCTCAGCGGCCGGCCGGGCCGTGACTCCCCGGACCTGCGGCCGTCGATCGGCGAAGCCGCCGTGGGCCCTGCGTCGGACGCGACTGGGCGGCTCAGGGCAGCGCCGCTGCCCCGTAGGGAGGCCAGGGCGTGCCCAGCGGGAGACCCCGCACGGTCGTGCGCCAGTAGGTCTTCCCGTCAGGGCCGACGACCCGGAAGTGGCACGGCTGATTGAACCAGGTCGCATAATAATACGAATATGTCCTGGGAATGGCCGCCTTCTCCGCGTGCAAGCCCGAGCCGAGATGGGACAGGTGGTGCCGCACCCGGCTGATCGGGCCGGCGGGGACGACCTCGGTCTGAGCGTGCACGCGGGCCGGCGCCGCCAGCGACGCGGACAGGACGAGGAACCGGGCGAAAGCCCCGGCGCGTGTCGTATGCAACTGCATAACGTATGACCTCCGTGACATCGAGAATACCAATCCCTTGGGGGACTGAGGGATCGGGCCAGGCCGCGGGGCGGCGAGTCCCGCGTGGATCTTTCAGGGGCCGGACAGCGCCCGGGCCTGCTGATCGAGCTCCTGCCATTGCTGACGAAGGCTTCGAAAACGGGTCCCGAATTCGCTCGTCGGCGGGCTGGCCGAGACGAGGTCGGCCGGACCGAAGGACCGGATGAAGGCGACGAGATCCCGGGCGAGCGCCGGCTCGACCTTGCCGCGCCAGGGGGGCATCAGGCGCCTTTGCCCTCGAGGATGCTGATGGCCAGTTGGGGATTCTCGTGACCCGTATGCCAATCCCGCGAGGTGAAGTCGGGGATGACGGGCATGGCCAGCCGGATGGTGCTCCCGCGCCCGTCCGGGCCATGGCATACCACGCAATTGATGTTATAGAACTCGCCGGCCGCTCGCAGCTTCGCGGCCCTCTCCGGCGAAGGTGCCGTCGAATTCGTCCGCGAGAACGAGGGGCTCGGGGCCAGGGCCGTCGCGGACGGGCTCGCCGGTAGAGCGGATGGGGAGGGAGTCGGGTTCAAGTTGAAGTTCGAGTTCGGGACGGGGCTTGTGTTTGCCAGAGCCAGAGCTGCCGCGGACGAGCTTGCTGGAGGCGCAGTGGATGGGGTTGCCGGCGGCGCCGTGGTCGGAGACGTCGCCGGGGCCGGGGTTGAAGGTGACGGCGCCGCGGTCGCCGTCGGGGCGCTGGCGATGACCGGAGCGGGCGTCGGCGTCGAGGTTGCGACCGCCGGTTTCCCCGGCTGGAACGCCCGCATGAACGCGACCATGTCTCTCGGGTCGGTACGGGCCAGCGCGAACTTGTCTTTCATCGGCAGCATGAACTGCCCTTTCCCTTCCAGCATGGAATGTACCATTTCGGCGTCGGTCCGGGAGGCATGCCATCTGGGGTCGGTGAGATCCGGAATCGTCGGCATGGCCTTGCGGACGATCGCGCCTCGCCCGTCCGCGTCGTGGCACGCAATGCAGATCGCCCGGTACAACTGCACCGGGGCCATCCCGACCGGGGCCGGGGCCGGAGTCGGTGCAGCCACGGTCGCCGGTGTGGGAACGGAAGTCGCCGCCTCGGCCTTCGGAGCCGCAGTCGTCGCTGCGGATTTCGGGGTCGCCAGCACCGTCTCCCCTTTCGGGGCGGGCGTTGCCACGGCCGCGCTCGGGGCCGCCGGCGCCCGCGCGGAGATGAGGGGAGCGGCTGGCGTGGGAGCGGGCTGCGCGCCCTCGGCAACCACCAGCTCCATCGCCCGATCGATGGGGATCCGCACCGACTGGGTCGCGGGGTTGGCCGGGCCGTAGGTCGTCAAGAGCCTGCGCTCCTCGGCCCGGAGTTCCTCGATCTTCTTGGCGGCCACCCTGACACTCTCGGGGACGGGAGCGGGCGCGGGAGGCCGGGTCGAGAAGAACACCGTGAAGAAGTAGGTCAGGTAGACGACCAGGGCCATGAACACGAGGTTGGCCAGGCCCTTGACGACGGTGATGGCGATCTCTTTCGGGGTCCTCGTTCGAGCCGGCGTGACGTAACGGCGCGCGGCTGGCGACGCCGACAGCCTTTCGGAGATCGAAGACCCGTCGCCGGTTTGTGACGTCTCATGAGTTGCCTGCCGACGTTCCGATGTCCCATCTGTCATGAGAGCCCCTCCTCAGGAATTGCGGAACGCGAGCGATTCGGCCAGGCGAGGATCGCCGATCGGGATCAGGGACCGTGCCTGGCCGGCACGAGCGACGATCGCTCCGCAGCTAAACACCAGCGTCAGCAGCAGCGAGACGTCGAGCCAGTGCGGCTCGACCCCCTCTGGGCGCAAGGCCGGCATGATGAGCCAGTAGAGGTCGACGTAGTGAAAGACGAGGATCCACGCCGCGGTGAACCCCAGCCACAGCGGGCTCCTCTTGGTCGCCCGGAAGAGCAGCAGGATGAACGGCACCACGAAGTGGCCGAACACCAGCGACCAGCTCAGCGTGTTCCAGGACCCGGATCGCCGCGTGACGTACCAGCGCGTCTCCTCGGGGAAGTTGGCGTACCAGATCAGGAAATACTGGCAGAAGGCGATGTAGGCCCAGAAGATCACGAAGCCGAAGAGCAACTTTCCCAGGTCGTGCAGGTGCTCGACGCTGACCGCCTCCCCCAGCCGCCCGGCGCGCGGAACCCCAGCACGGCGAGCGTCAGGGCGGCCAGCGATCCCACGAGCGAACTCGCCCAGAAGTAGACACCGAAGATCGTGGACGACCAGTCGGGATCGAGGGACATCAACCAATCGAACGCGGCCAGGCTGGTCGTGGCGGCGACCACGACCAGGCCCCAGGCGCTTGTCGTGCGCATCCGACGGCCCTCGGACGGATCGCCGGTGCGGTCCTGGCGGACCGAGCTCCGCGCCAGCAGGCCGGCGATGAGCGACCAGGCGACCAGGTAGACGGCCGACCGGACGTCGAAGAAGAGTGGGTTGAGCCAGACCGCCTTGGCGCCAGGCCGGGGTCGTCGGCGAGCCGCGACGGGTCGGCCCAGGGATAGAGCCGGCGCAGGTTCAGGGCGACGGGGATGAAGAGCATCGCGATCCACGGCAGCGGCCGCGCGAGGTTCTCCATCAGCCGCCTGATGACCACCGACCAGACCGCCCCGGTCAGGTGGTGCAGCATCAACCAGGCCAGCGCCCCGACACTCACGGTCGTCACGAACATCAAGCCGGTCAGGTAGGAGAAGGCCAGCCGGCGCGGGTCGTTCCCCCATCCTCCGGAGACCGACCCCACCACGACCATCGCTCCCGACGCGACGGCGAGCGTCATGAGGCCCCCGACGAGGGCATACCCCCCGGCGGGAGGCAGCGGCACGGATTCGGCCGGCGGGCGAGCGTGATTCATCGGACCAGCTCCCCCTTCATGGATTCGGGGACATCCGGCAAGGTCGCGTTCTGGCTGCGCATCAGGGCGCGGATATAGGCGACGATCGCCCAGCGGTCGCGGACCTTGATCTGCGGGGCGTAGCCCATCATCCGCCCCTTGCCGTTGGTGATCACGTTGAAGTATTCGCCGTCGGGCATCAGGCGATGCAGCTCGTCGGTGATGCTCGCCACCCCGACCATGCCGTACTGGGTCATGATCCCATGACCGGTGCCGGTCGCGCCGTGGCAGGGGGTGCAGAAGATCTCGTAGCGCCGCTGACCGCGCCGGAGCAGGCTCAGATCGAGCTTCAAGGGGTTCTGCGTCACCCAGGACGGGCCCTGCTTGCCCCGGTAGTAGGCATCGTCGTCCCGGAGGAAATCCGGGTTCTGCCGGGGCGAGCCCGCGTCGCCATCGTAATCGGCCCCGCCGAACGGGACGGTCCCGGCCGGCGGCGTCCTCATCGCCCTCCCGTCCGCGAAGAACGGCCCGGCGGCCTGGGCGTTGTAGCGCGGCTGGAAGTCCATGTCCGGGATGAGCATCAGCGGACGCCGGTCGTTGACCGCCCCGCGCAGGCCCATCCGCGACACGACCACAGCGACCATCAACGCCAGCACCAGCAAGACCCAACGCATCGACTTCTGACCTCGCTCTCCGATACGCCCCAGAGAAACTATTAACAAATAATTACATGAATAATTATAAGTATCCTATTTATCCAGCAGTTCGCTCCTCGTCGCGCCGGCCGCCTCGAGCACGGAGGGGATCTCGCGTCGATCGAATTTCGGGTCATCGGCCTCGATCGTCAGGAAGAAGCCGTCGGTGGTCGCCCGGGCGAACGCCCCGCCGCGGAACACGGGATGGTAGAGGCGGGGCAGGCCGTTGAGCAGCAGCATCCCGGCGATTGTCCCGAAGCACGCGTACAGGATCATCGTCTCGAAGGTGATCGGCACGAACGCCTCGGCGCTGTTCAGCGGCTTGCCTCCGGTGATCAGCGGATAGGCCACGGCGCTCTGGTACCACTGGAGCGTCTGGGCGAACGCCAGTCCGAAGAGTCCCCCGGCGAGCGTGAACAGCGGGACGATCGAGCGTCGCAGTCCCATCGCCCGGTCCATGCCGTGGATGGGGAACGGCGAATAGGTGTCGATCCGACGGTATCCGGCCGCGCGGAGCCGCTCGGCCGCCGCCAGCAGGTCGGCGGGCCCGCCGAAGCTCGCCAGGGCCCCGTGGACCGGCCCCTCGCCGTCGGGCTCGGTCGAAGGCGGCTCCGCCGCGTCCGGCTCGCCCGCCGGTTGCTCGCGGACTGGCGGCGCGTGGTGCGGGTCGGCTTCCGGCAGGCACGCCTTCACCTCGCTGATGGCGACCATCGGCACGAACCGGATGAAGAGCAGGAAGGGCGTCGCGAACAGGCCGAACCCGCCGACCAGCAGCGCGAGGTCGACCCAGGTCGGGTAGAACATCATCCAGCTCGACGGCAAGTAATCGCGCGACAGGCTGGTGACCACGATCACGAACCGCTCGAACCACATCCCCACGTTGACCAGGACCGCGATCGTGAACATCGCCGCCGGCGTGGTCCGGAACCAACGGAACCAGAAGAGCTGGGGCATGACCACGTTGCACGCGATCATCGTCCAGTAACACCAGGCGTACGGGCCGGTCATCCGGTTGCGGACCAGGTATTGTTCGAACGGGTTGCCGCTGTACCCGGCGGCGGCGACCTCGATCAGGTAGCCGTAGCCCATCAGCATCCCCGTCGCCAGGATGAGCTTGCACATGTTCTCCAGGTGCCGCGTCGTGACCACGTCCTTCAGGCCGCAGAGGACCCGCAAGGGCACGATCAGCGTGATCACCATCGACAGCCCCGAGAAGATCGCCCCCGTGACGAAATACGGCGGGAAGATCGTCGTGTGCCAGCCGGGGATGACCGAGGTGGCGAAGTCGAAGCTGACGATCGTGTGGACGCTGACGACCAGGGGCGTCGCCAGGCCGGCGAGCATCAAGTAGCCCGTCTCGTAGTTGTGCCAGTGCCGCCCCGAGCCCCGCCAGCCGAGCGCCAGGAGCCCGTAGATCCGCGCCGGAGCCAGCCCGTGGCCCGGTCGCGCAGCGTGGCGCAGTCGGGGATCAGGCCGTAGTACCAGAACAGGGTCGAGACCGTCGCATACGTCGCGACCGCCGCGAAGTCCCAGGACAAGGGGCTGCGGAAGTTGGGGAAGATCCGGTTGGCGCTGGGCGCCGGCACCAGGTACCAGAAGACCCAGACGCGCCCCAGGTGGATCGTCACGAACAGCCCCGCGCACATCACGGCGAAGAGCGTCATGGCCTCGGCGAATCGGTTGAGGCTCGAGCGCCACTTTTGGCGGAAGAGGAACAAGATGGCGGAGATCAGCGTGCCGGCGTGCCCGATCCCGACCCAGAAGACGAAATTGGTGATGTCGAAAGCCCAGCCGATCGTGGAGTTCATACCCCAGACGCCGATCCCGGTCGAGATGACGTAGACCGTCATCAGCCCCCCCAGCACGCAGAGCGGGCCGGCGATCGCCATGGCGATCCACCACCAGCGCGGCGTGGGCCGCTCCACCAGCCTGCAGATCAGCCCGGTCAGGGTGCCGAAGTCGTGCCCGCCTTCGACCAGCGGCGCGGGGGTCGTCACCGGATCGTCGCCATGGCTCATGCCCGCGCCTCCCCCGATCGCTCGGCCATCTTCGGATTCGGGTTGCGCACCCGGGCGAGGTAGGTCGTCCGGGGCCGCGTGTTCAATTCGCCGAGGAGCGAATACTCGCGCGGGCTGGCCTTGAGGCGGGAGACCCGGCTCTCGGGGTCCGACAGGTCGCCGAAGACGATCGCGCGGGCGGGGCAGGTCTGCGCGCAGGCCGGCACGATCGTCCCGTCGGGGACCGCCGTGTGCCCCGACGTGCCGGCTTCCACCCGTGCGCCGATCTTGCCCCGCTCGATCCGCTGCACGCAGTAAGTACACTTCTCCATCACGCCCCGGATGCGCACGGTCACGTCGGGGTTCTTCTGCATCTTCAGCGACTCGGCCATGCCTCTCTCCGTCAAGGGGCCGAGCCGCAACCGGTCGAGCGGACGCTCGTTGTAATCGTAGAAGTTGAACCGCCGCACCTTGTAAGGGCAGTTGTTGGCGCAGTACCGCGTGCCGATGCAGCGGCTGTAGACCTGGACGTTGAGCCCCTCGTCGCTGTGGACCGTCGCATTGACCGGGCAGACCACCTCGCACGGGGCGCTCTCGCACTGGACGCAGGCCACCGGCTGATGGACCATGCCGGGATCGTCCGCATCCCCGGAGAAATACCGGTCGAGGCGGATCCAGTGCATCTCGCGGCCCCGCGCGACCTCGTCCTTGCCGACGATCGGGATGTTGTTCTCGCTCTGGCAGGCGACGACGCAGGCGTTGCAGCCGATGCAGGTATTCAGGTCGATCACCATCCCCCACTGATGTTCGCCTTCGAGCGCCGGCCGGGTGAGGATCTCGGCGGTTTCCGGCTCCTCGGGACGGGGGGCCGTCCGGCCCCGCACGTCGGCCAGGGGCTGCTCGCGGACGAGGTCGCGCCCCTCCATCGTGAAGTGGTCCTGGGTGCAGGCCAGGGTGTGTGTGCGGCCGGTCCGGGTCACCTTCAGGCCGACGGCGATGTCCGGCGCCGTCGTCGTGCGGAGGACGTAGGCGTTGACGCCGACCCCGCGGCCCACGCGGCCGGCCGCCGCCCGCCCGTAACCCAGCGGCACCGCGATCGAGAAGTCCGCCTGGCCGGGAATGACCTGGGCGGCGATCTCCAGGGTGCGGCCGGGCAGCTCCAGCCGCACCACGTCGCCGCTGGAGACGCCCAGCGCCCGGGCGGTCTCGGGGCTGAGGGTCGCCGCGTTGTCCCAGGTCAGCTTGGTGACCGGCTCGGGGAGCTCTTGCAACCATCCGTTGTTGGCGAACCGGCCGTCGTCGACCTTGGCGTCGACGTCCAGGATCAGCTCGAGGCGATCGGCCGAGAGCGGGCCCAAGGAAGGCCAGGCCGCCGCGACCGCCGTCGCGATCGCATCCGGCCGCAGGGCCGGTTTCACGACCGGACGCGCCGAGCCGGCAAGCCGGCCGTCGTGGAGGAAGCGCCGCCAGGCGGCCTCGACGTCCGCCTCGGCGACGCCGCTCGCCTTCCGGAAGGCCCGGCGGACGATCTCCATCGGGACGGCCGTCTCGTAGGCCGACAGCCGGGCGATCACCTCCAGCGCCGTCCGCCCGCCGGCGAGGGGCTCGATCAGCGGCTGGATCGGCACGATCGTCCCGTCCCCGGTCCGCGCATCCCCCCACGACTCGAGATAATGGGCGGCGGGCAGGTGCCAGGTGGCCGCGCTCGACGTCTCGTCGGCGTGCAATCCCAGCCGGATCGTCGTCTTGACCCGCTTCAACAGGGCGGCGAAGTCGAGGTCGGCCGGCGCGTCGTACGCGGAGTTCCCTCCGAGGATGACCAGCGTCTCGACCTGCCCCTTGCCGATCGCCTCGGCCAACTCCGTCAGCGTGCCCGCGCCGGCGGTTGACGGCCCACCCCGGAGCTCGACCGTCTTGCCGAGGTTCCCGAGCGCCGCATTCATCGCGTGGACCAAGGCATGGACCAGCGAGGGTTGGCGTCGGCCCGCGAGGATGACAGATCGGCCGGCGTGGGCCTTCAGGTCGGCGGCGACCTCATCGATCCAGGGGCCGGGACCGGTCGCGCCGCGGGAAGTCCAGGCGCCCTGTTTCCCCAGGGCGCCGGCTTGCAGGGCGCGCTCGAGCGACGGGGCCGCGCCCGAGCCGGCGAGCACCGCCTGCGCCAGGGCCGCGTTGAAATCCTGGACCTCGCTGGCCGGGAGCCGGAGCCGGTGATCGGCCATCCCCCCGGTGAGTGAGAACCGGCTCTCGATCACGTACAGCCGGTTCATCGCGTCGGTCGGTGCCCCGAGGCGCCGGGCCTCGGCGAATCCGGCGAGGTGCCGGCCTCCCTCTTCCTCCAGGCCCAGGAAGTCGCAGTCGAGGGACAGCACAACTTCGGCGCGTTCGAGCCGGTACCGCGGCACAACCGGCGATCCGAACGCCAGGGCCGCGCCCGCCCGGGCGTTGGACGGGCCGATCGCGTCGTAGGTGTGCCAGCGCGCCTCCGGCATGACGGCCCTCAGGTGCTCGCGCAGCAGGTCGAGCGACGGGGAATCGACGCCCTCGCTCAGGACGCGGAGTCCCTGGCCTTTGCGGCCGCGGATCGCGGCGAAGTGCTCGGCAGCGAAGGCGTCGTACGCCTCCCAGGTCGAGGCCACGCCGCCGCGGAGCACGGGGCTGAAGCGGTCGGGATCGTAGAGGTCCAGCACCGAGGCCTGCGCGATGGCATCGGTCGCTCCCGCGCTATCGGGGTGCTTGGGGTTGCCCTCGATCTTGGTGGGCCGCCCCTCGTGACTCTCGACCAGGACGGGGGCCGCCCCACCGCGCCGGGGCATCGCCGTGGCGTAATAGTCGGGCAAGCCCGGGACGACCTCTTCCGGCGGCTTGGTGTAAGGCAGCGCGTGGAGTTCGGGCCGTCGGCAGCCGCTCAATCCGGCGAGGCCGATCGACGCCGCCATCAGTTGCAGGAACCGCCTCCGGTCGACCCCGCCGTCGAGCAGCTCGCGCATCGACCGGGGAAACCGCCGCTCCACCCAGTCGCGGAACGCTGGCGTGGCGGCCAGCTCGTCGAGGCTCCGCCAGTAGGCCCGGCCCGCGAGCGGAGCGTCGTCGCCTCGGGGGATCGCCGACGGTTCCTGGTTCATCTGTGACATCCTGCACAATGTTCGGGGGCACGAATCCGCGACTGTTCCTTCAGGAGCAGGCCGTACTCGCGCTGAGCACGGCCCTGGGGCGGTTGCCAGGCGAAGTTGGTCGCCTCCTCGGGCGGCCTGAGATGCTCTTCGGGATGCCGGTGGCAATCCAGGCACCAGCCCATGCTGAGCGGCTTCTCGTGCACGACAACCGGCATCTCGTTGATCTTGCCGTGACAACTGACGCAACCGACCCCGCGCCGCACATGGACGGAATGATTGAAGTAGACATAGTCCGGCGTCTGGTGGACCCGCACCCATCGAATCGGGTCGCCACTCGACCAGCTCACCCGCACCGCCTCGAGCTGCGGGCTATCCGACTTGATGGACTGGTGGCAGTTCATGCAGGTCTGCGTCGGGGGTATCTTCGCGACGGCCGAGTCCTCGACGCCCGTGTGACAGTAGAGGCAAGACATCCCCAGACGGCCGGCGTGCTGCTCGTGAGAGAACGGGACCGGCTGGGACGGCGCGTAGCCGACACGCGTGTACTCGGGCGGCCCGTAGTAGTACAGGCCCGCCACGCCGAGGGCGGTCGAAAGGACCACCCCGGCGCCGATCCGGCGAATCCAAGCGTCGGCCTGCTGGGTGAAGATTGGGGGCAAGGATGGCTCCTCGCTCGTCAGGGCCGATCGTGCGGGAAATGCGTGTTTCGCATCCCAGTCATGCCGTTCGGCGGGTATTCGGATATCGTCGGGATGGTCGGTGCACCTCAACCCGGCGTTGACCCGGTCCTTGACACACATGACCGGAGATCACTTCCTTGAGTCGGGACAGGGACGGAGACTTCTCGATCTCTCCTTCTGATAGACGGCATTCCGCTCAGGCCGCTTTCATGGCCCCGATTCGGACGGATGCAGACAGACGGTCAGGCTGCGACCGCCGCTTACGGATTTGATGCAGAAGGCCGAGACGGGAACACTTCGCCACTGATTCCATCGGCATCGCCACCTTCGGAGTATAGGGCGCAAAAAAAGGCCCCACGATGCGATTCATCGCATCGTGGGGCCACCTTAGCCGATCCGGCCATCCCCCATCTCGAGAGATGCCTTACATCAAAGAGCATAACAGAACGAGAGGGAAAAGACAGGCCTCTGTCAGAGAAAAATCGGGCGCATGGGCCAGGGCGGCTCGCCGGGCCGGACGACGCCAGGTTCAACGTCCGCGCTAATTCATTGGCCCGCTTCGGCTCCACGTCGCGCGTGCCGGGCCGATGTGGCCTGACTCGGAAAAAACCTTGTAGTCTGCCCCACGGCAGGGCCGATACAACCCATGTCGGTTGGAAAACCGAACTGGTCAGGGACGACCAAGCAATGCCCCGACACTGCGGTCGCGTCCAGGGACGGACTGGCGGCTCGAGGGCACGGGCCAGGGACGGCCCGATTATCACCGAGAGCACACCATCTTCGAAATCAAGCGGCAACGGACCCGGCGGATCGGCGCCGGGACGCGGGCGAGTTGAGCTCCTCGGCGAGCCCCGTACCGGATCCCTCCTCCGCGAGTCGGCCGCGAACGGCCGCCGCCCGGCGCGATCGAAGGCCCCAGGGCCGGAAGTCCGCCGGCCGCGGTCCGTTTTGCTTTCTGGCACGCTCACCGTCGCGGATCGGATCGAACGGATCGGCACAACATCGACCGAGCCTGCTCGACGCCGGCCGCTCCGCCGTGTACGATCGCCGGTGCGATCTCCCGCGATGCGGAGCCTGGTCCCCTCGAGAATCCGAGGTCGGCGGCGCGAAGAGAAGCGACCGGCGTTTCGGACCGCAACTCCGGTTGGGAACGACGATTGATCGCGGCCGTGCCGTCGCGGGCCCGGTCGCTTCCGTTCGCGACATGGCCCTTCACGAAGACACCGGGATCCGATTCGGATGGCGAACGCGATGAGAGAACACGACCCCGACTCGGCCGCGGCCCGTGAGTATCTGCTCGGCAAGTGGCTAACCAGCTACGACCCGCACCGCTCGGAACGGACCGACACGCCCGAGGAGATGGCCCGGCTCGCCGCCTTCATGTGGCGGGTTGCCAAGAAGTCCGGCCGCTGGGCCGGCCTCGACCCGATCGTGGCCAATAGGGTTTGGGGGTTCAGGAATCAGGGCTTTACCCGCGAGGAAGCCCTGGCCCGCCTGCTCGACCAGGTCCCGCCGGGTTACCCCGACGAGGTGGCGGCCGACCGGGAGCGGTTGACGCGGCTCGTGGACAAGTGGTGGGGACCACAGGTGGACGAGTGGATGGCGAAGGAGCGGGCGCGGGTCCAGAAGGAGAAACAGGAGCGGCTGGAGAAGGAGAGCGAGCAGTTGAAGGAATTCCTCGCCAGCGAACGAGCGACGGACCACGCCAGGGTCGCGATCGAGTTCGCATCGGCGCTCGTCGAAAAGGACTTCACGCGGGCGAAGGCGCTGCTGACTCCGGAGCTCCGCCAAGAACTGACCAGCGAGGCCCTGCGGGCGAGGCTGTACGGCATGTTTCGCCGTTACTCGGAGGGCGAGCCGCGATCGATCCATTTTGATGAAAAGGGCCAGCGAGACGATTGGCCGGGCAAGCAGCGCGGAGACATCGGCTGGGCGTACGTCTCGATCGAGGGGGACGACTTCGTTGAGGCCGTGGCCGTCGTGGTGTCGGCCGTGGGAGACAGGCACCTGATCCGCGAGGTCAAGTGGGGCCGGCCCTGAACCCGGGTGCGTCGCCCGAATGGCCGGAGCCTGTCGCCCCGCTCGCGAGGACGGGATGTTCGCGTTGCTGCTCGACTACGGCCGAGACGATCCGGGAATGGCGGACGCGAGCCGGGCTGCTACGATCCTTGCCGGACGCACCTCATCGTCGGCTGGAGCAGGTGATCCGTCGCATCATCGTCGGACCGACAACGCGATGGCTCGACGCGAACTGGCGAGAGAATCGAGGATCAGATGACCGTCAAGGATCCGGAAACACCCTTCGACTACGGCTACTGGGCGAACAGGAAGCTCTTCGAGGTGGTGTCCCGACTGACGCCCGAGCCGTTCACGCAACCTCTGGCCGGCGGCGCGCCGACGAACGGGGCCCAGGTCGCGCGAGATGTGGCCGTCTGGACCATCGCCGAAGGGCTGGCGATCGTGGTCCTCATGGCCTGGTGTCGCCGGAGGATCGAGTGCGAGTACCGCACCCGGCAACGTCCTCTCCCGGCCCAGCCCCCGGCGGGCGCGCGATCCCCGCGCGGAGGACCGGACGGATCGAGGCGACGCCGAGGACAACGAGCGTCGTCCTGAAGACGATCTACCGGGGGGCATCCCGGCGCCGACGCCGATCAACAGCTTCGAGCCGTCGGTGAGGAAGGGACGCTCGCAGAAGAAGAGCTGGTCGAGCGGCGCCCGGACCGTCGCGGAGAATTGCAGCTCGTTGTCCAGCGACAGGTCGCAGCGGAGCTCCACCTTGCCGTTCTCGTCGATCGGGCGGACCATCGTGATCTCGACGGTGTACCCATGACCCGGATTGCACTCCACCGACTCGCCCGCCACGATCGGCGCGCTCCGCGAATCGAGCAGCTTGAACCCGTGCTGCGGCAAGAGCTTGCTCAACTGCGCCCGGATGGTCGACAGCTTGTTGTCAACCGACTCACCCTTCGGGGTCGCGACGATCGCGAAGACCGTGACCTGACGCACGATCCCGGGATTGGAATACGTCTCCCCTCCGGCGCACGACACCCTGAGTCCCGAGAGCCCGATCACCAGGCCGCCGAAGGCCAGCGCCGCCATCGACAACCCGGCGCGGAGGGCCCATCGTCTCGACATGGTCATGCTCATGGCAGCCTCCCTCACCGCGCGGCGATCTGGGGATTGGAGAAGAATTCCATCGCGTTCAGGATGAGCTGGCCGAAATCCGAGCTGGTGTTCATCTCGGGGGGAGTCGCATCCACCATCAGGGCCTTGTCCTTCTCCGCACGGATCACGATCACGGGGCCCACCGGGATCTCCAGATCGACCTTCACCGGCGACGCCACCCGGATCGGCGCGGGAGCGACCGGCGCGGGGAGGTCGGCGATCTGGGGCTGGGCCTCCGGCGGGCCATCGGGGCGATCGGGCGTCCGCCAGGCCAGGCCGAGGGCAACCAGGATCGCGGCGGCCTGAGCCAGTCCGACCAGGACCACCGCGCCGAGCCGCCAGGAACGGCCGCGCAGGCGCACGGCGGGCGGCGTGGGAGCGGGCGCGGGATGCACGAGGATCTTGGACCCGCTGCCATTCCGCGAGGGGCTCACGTCGAGAGCCGGCGAATCCTCATGGTCATATCGGACCGCGACCGGGCAGGGGAGTGCCTGCGCGATGTTGGTCCAGACGGTGTCCCAAGCCTCGGGCGCGGGCTCGGCGGGGCGGGTCGCATCCCAGAGCCGATCGAGCCGATCGACGGACCGAGCCCATTCGCCGCAAGCCGAGCAGGCGGCCAGGTGCTCGGCCATCGCGGCCCGATCCCGACCGGCCGTCGGAGCTGATAGTTCGCGGACGACCTCATCGCAACGCATCGTTAACCATCCTAATTTCTTCTATACCAAACTGTTGAGTCGATCCCAATCGAGATCCGCCTGGAGCTTCTCGCGGGCCGAGTGAATCCGGCTCATGACCGTACCGATCGGGACGCCCTGGGTCTCCGCAATGTCCTTGTAACTCATCCCCACCTCGGCGAACAGCACGAAGGTGGTCCGGATCGTGGGACTCAGGCGTTCGAGGGCACGGTCGAGGGCCGTCCGGAGGTCTTCCTGATGGAGCTGGCGTGCGGGATCGTCCGCGACCCTCGGCTCGTAACGTTCGGCCGGGCCGTCGCCGAACTGGCACATGGGACGCCGGTTGCGCCGCCGCCCCCAGTCCAGCGACGTATTGACGACGATCTTCAGCAGCCAGGTCCGAAAGCCGCTCCGGCCGTCGAAGTCGCCGATGCCCGCGAACGCCTTGATCATGGCCTCCTGGACCACGTCCAGCGCGTCCTGCTCGTTCCCTAACTGCCGGTAAGCCAACCGGTAGGAGTCGTTCCGATGGCGGCGGAACAACTCCGCGTACGCCGCCCCGTCTCCTTCGCGGGCGCGGCGGACCAGCAGCTCATCGGGCGTCTGCACTCCCGTTGTCAGGGCCTCGAGCATACTTTCACCCTGGGTATTAGACGCCGGATCGCCCATCCCTATTCGGTCCTCGGACTACAAATCCTTAGTCCTTGCATCCTCGGCCTTTGCTCCGATCCGATCACTCGCATCTGATTTCATCCTCACCGGCCGTCGCTCCGCGGTCAACCCCCCGAGAACTGCGAGCGCCCGAGGGCCAAAAAACCGACCTTGACCCATCC
This sequence comes from uncultured Planctomycetota bacterium, assembly GCA_963815795.1. Classification (GTDB taxonomy): domain Bacteria; phylum Planctomycetota; class Planctomycetia; order Isosphaerales; family Isosphaeraceae; genus JAKAUH01. The sequence goes on from CAWFIC010000020.1 coordinate 258,198, forward strand.
TGGGGATGCGAGCAGAATGCGGCCCTCAAGTTACCGGAGAATGCCACCTTCGCATGACCCCACCTGATCGTCACTCTCCCCCAGCTTGAGCTTCGGTCCCGGCGCTCGGAGCACCTCGGTGGCCGGCGCCAGGACATGGCCGGTTCGCGGTCGCGCGGTTCGTGCCGACCTCCATGGATGGAGTGATCGGTGACGAATCGGGCGACCGGGCCTGGAGCCCCATCCCGACGACGATTGTCCACGGGACGGCTCGGGCTGAAAGGGAATCGGCCGGCAGGACGACGACACGGCTGAGGAGTCGGACCTTGGATCTGACCGAGCGGAATCCGAAGCGGACAGCGAGCGGCGGCAACACTGGGAATGCCGGATCACCTGGGCCGAAGTCGTGGGAATCGAGGCCGATCGAATGGACGCGACCAGAGAACCCGAGGATTTCCCGTTCCTGGCAGAGAGTTCAAGGAGGAGACCAGCCGTGTTACGTCGTTGTCCCGCTCCCTTGATGGCGCTTGCGGCGGCCCTGGCCTTCGGCCTGGGCTGGCAACCGATGCCCTCCCGGGCCGATAGCTCGACGAGCAATTCCGGTACGTCCACCGTGACGCTGGACTACACCCTGACGGCGTCCCAGGCCATCACTCCCGCGGGGGCCACCGCGCCCGCGCAGGGCAGTTCCGGCGCGCCCACGCCGCAGGTCCTGGCGCTCGATACGCCGATCTCGATCGTCACCCCCTCCAGCACCAATTCCACCGGCCCGCTCCAGATCGTCTCCGACTCGAGCGGGTACTATTACAACAAGCCCTCGCAGCTCTTGGTCGGCGTCGGCAACACGACGTTGAACGGCTCGGCGGTCCAGGCGCTGGGGCTGACCTTCTACGGTCAAGGCCTTTCGGCCGGCAGCAGCCTGACCTTCTCGCTGACCTTCAACAAGTCCATCGTCAACGGCAACCCTCCCCAGACCCCCCAGTTCACGGTCGTCGACCCGACGACCTTGAAGCCGATCTCGACCTATCAGATCAAGTACGATGGGGTCGCTGCCAGCGGCGGCGGCACGACGACCGCGCAAAGCGGGGGCGGCAGCACCGAGACGTTCGTGCCCGAGCCCCTGTCGTGGCTGGTCTGGTCGGCGTTGGCCTGCGCCGGGATGTGGCGGGTCCGCGCCCGCTCTAAGAGTCATTAGTCATTGGTCATCAGTCATTAGGGTTCCTGGCCGGTCTTCGCTGACGACTGACCACGACGCGCCGCGTGGCATGCTGCTAGAATCCGGTGTGGCCGGTCTTCGCTGCCTAATGACTAATGACTAATGACCAATGACCGCATGAGGCGTTGGCTGATCGCCGTTGGCCTGCTACTGGCGCTGGGCTCGAGCTCGCTGTGGTGCGGCCAGTTCGCCATCGACTCGGGCGGCCCGCTGGCGCGGGTGCTGTCCGGCGGGTTCCTGGTCCGGCCTTACTTGCAGCTCGGCGACGCCGCGGAGTCCTCGTCCCCGGCGTCCCGTGGCCTGCGGGTGCTCTGGCAGACGGAGGATCTCGATGCGGACTGGGCGCTGGAGTACCGCCCGGGGGCGGACGGCTCCTGGCGGCCGGCCGAGCCGCCCACGTGGCGCCGGGTGGCTGTGTCGGGGATCCCGGCGCACCGGGTGTATCGCGGCGACCTGAAGGACCTGGGACCCGGTCCTTCTTTCGACTACCGGGTGCGGCGCAATGCGGAAATCGTCTTCACGGCGGAGGGCCGCGCCCGAAGGCCGCCGGCCAGCCCTATCGCTTCGCGGTCTTCGGCGACGGCGGAGCGGGCACCGCCGAGGAGCGGGCGGTCGCCGACCAGGCCCACCGGGCCCGGCCCGACTTCCTGCTGATCGCCGGCGACATCGTCTACACCCGCGGTCGAATCCACGAGTACCGCGAGAAGTTCTGGCCGGTCTACGACGCCGACGTCGCGTCGCCCGAGACCGGGGCGCCGCTGTTGCGCTCGACGCTTTTCGTCGCCGCGCCGGGGAACCACGACACCGCCGGCCGCGACCTGGGGCAGTACCCCGACGGCCTGGCTTATTTCCTCTACTGGGACCAGCCGCTCAACGGGCCGATCGGCCGGGAGGGAGGGCAGCTCGTCCCGACCCTGCTCGGGCCCGAGGCCAACCGCGCGGCGTTCCTCCAGGCCGCCGGACCGGCCTATCCCCGCATGGCGAACTTCTCGTTCGACTACGGCAACGCCCACTGGACGGTCCTCGACTCGAATCCCTACGTCGACTGGACCGACGCCGACCTCCGGGCGTGGGTCGAGCGCGACCTGGCCGCCGCGAAGGACGCGACCTGGCGGTTCGTCGCCTTCCACCATCCCCCGTTCAACTCGTCGCGGGCCCATTTCGGCGACCAGCGGATGCGGGTGCTGGCCGACGTCTTCGAGGCGGGCCGGGTCGACGTCGTCTGGACCGGGCACGTCCACAACTATCAACGCACCTTCCCCCTGACCTTCCAGGCCGAGCGCGGTCCCGACGGCAAGCCGATCCGCCGTGTGGACAAGATCCCGGGCCGCTGGACGCTCGACACCTCCTTCGACGGCCGCGTCAACACCCGGCCCGTCGGCGTGATCTACGTGATCACCGGCGGCGGCGGCGCGGACCTGTATTATCCCGATCAGCAGGACGATCCCGCCTCGTGGCAGCCCTTCACCTGCAAGTTCATCGCCCGGGTCAACTCGCTGACGGTCGCCGATGTCGACGGCCCGACTCTCACCGTCCGCCAGGTCGCCGCCGACGGCCGGGAAGTGGACCGGTTCGTCGTGACCAAGGACTCCGGGACGAAGCTCGGCGCGGCGGCAAGGCCGTAGGGTGCTCCGCGAGCACCGAGCCTGATAGGATGGATTGGGTTTTGTGGGACGCCGACGTCCGGGGGGTAGATCCATTGTCCGAGGAATCCGAATCGCGAGATAATCGAGGGAACGTCGCCGGCCCGGTCATCCAGGTGGCGACGATGGATGAGAGGCATCGCTCGCTCGGACTCTTGAAGGAGTTCGGGACGAAGGTCATCCTACGGCTGAGTGCGGACCCGGTGCGGCTACCTCCGGGAGTCTTGAAACGAGCGATCACGGTCGATCGGATCAGCCCACGATCCGGAGAGTCCCGCCGGGAGGAGATACGGGAGATCGGTTGGGCGAATCTCCCTGGTGAGCTGGACGACTGCGAGCGGGTGCGAGAACGACTGAACGAGAACACGATCACCGAGCACGCGGCCATCGGCATCATGCTCCTCTTGATCCAAGAGCTGGAAGGAGGAGTCCTGACCCGGGTCCTCGAAATCGGCGAGGGCGGCGACTATCTCGTCCGTCTTCCAGACCAACCCGATCCCGTGCAGGTCGAGGTCGGTGGGATCAGGATCGGGAGTGCCGGCGCGGCATCGAGCCGGCTCGGCAAGAAGCGTGGACAGATTCGCGGCGAAGGTTTCGTCTCGGTCACCACATTCCAGCATGGCGAGGACGGAGAGCCGCATAGCTACCTGCACTTCAGGAGCCCGGGAACGATCTCCGGGAACAAGAAGCGGAGCCGCCCCAAGAGGCCATAACGAGGAAAGAGGATCATGCATATCCTCGAGGCGATCGATCAAAAGGGAGAAGTCACACGAGTCGGCCTGGAGGCGATGCTCGCCCTGGGGCAGGGTGATACCGCACGCTCCGCCCAACTCTACAGGCAAGCCGCCGAGGTGCTGGAGTCCGCCGTCGCGAGGTTGTCGAAGGCGTCCGAGAAGGATCATGCTCGCTTCTTCGCCGCGACTTACTACTACAAGGGCGGGGCCTACCAGGAGGCTGCGAGAGTCTGCGACCAGATCCGGGAACGGCGCCTCCCGGTCCGGGTCCGGCACCTGTATCCGCCCTTCCTCAAGGACGTCGAGGAGCGGTCGGCGCCGGATTACGTCGCCAGGTACAAGAGGATCCTGGAGGACAACTTCCGGCATGCGATCTATCAGAACGACCCGACCGCTGCCCAGAAAGTCATCGATGTCCTCAAAGATCATCAATACATTCTCCCGCACCCTTTCATGGCTTACGTGAGGGCGAGATGCTGCCAGATCGGGGGGAAACGACGGGCAGCCACCCTGTTCTACCGCGAGGCATGGGGGTTCGAGCCGGACAATCCGCTCTACTGGCTCGCCTACCTGGATAGCCTCTGCAAAGAGGGGAAGCATGTCGAGGCCTGGGCGATCGTCGAGGACCGGCTCGAAAACCATCCCGGTGCGATCTCGTCGATCGGCGCGATGAGCGTCATCAACGCGACCCTCGAACGAGACCGCGATGCGAATACACCCGCCGACGAGCCGATACGGCACCGGCGGCGAGACGACCTCTTGAAGCATTTCGACTCGGCCCTGGAGGCATGCCAATCGATGGCACCCGGCGAGCGGAGGGCCATCGCGCCGCAGATCGACCGCGCTTTTCTCATCGCCTGGGTCCCCTACGGTGAGGTGAACGGCATCGATCAGCAACCGGCATTGATCGATCGCTGGATCGAGTTGAGTCCGGATTCTCCGCACGCTCGCTCCCTGAAGAGGATGATCTCTCATCTCGATGAGTCGTCCGGCCAAGACGTTCGAGTCGGCATTCAACAGGCGGAGCGTTACATCAATGAATTCTCGATGAAGCGGTTCGAGGAGATGAGTCCAATCCTCGATACCAGCCTCGTGTGAGGGCGACTGATCCCGTGGCGACTCCCCATGACTGGCCCACCCCCACGCTCGCCGACGTCTTCAAGGCCCGGCGGGCGATCGCGCCGTATCTGGCCCGGACGCCGATCATCGAGCCCCCGGGGCTCACCCGGGCGCTGGGCGGCCGCGCCGTGCTCAAGTGCGAGAACCTCAACCCGACCGGGGCGTTCAAGGTGCGCGGCGGGGTGAACCTGCTGTCCGCGCTCGAGCCCGAGGCGCGGACGCGGGGCGTCGTCGCGGCGTCGACCGGCAACCACGGCCAGTCGGTCGCCTACGCCGCGCGGCTCTTCGGCACGAAGGCGACGATCTTCATGCCCGAGGCCGCCAACCCGCTCAAGGTTGAGGCGACCGTCGCGATGGGCGCCGAGGTCGTCCAGACCGGCCGCGACTTCGACGCCGCCCGGCTCGCCGCCGAGGAGTACGCCGAGCTCCACGGCTCGCGCTATGTCCATTCGTCGAACGAGCCGCTCCTGGTCGCCGGGGTCGCCACCGCGGCGCTCGAATTGCTCGAGGCCGTCCCCGAGATCGACGTCCTCTTCGTCCCGGTCGGCGCCGGCAGCGGGGTGCTCGGCGCCGGGGTCGTGGCCCGCGCGGTCAACCCGGCGATCCGCGTCATCGGCGTGCAGGCCGAGGGCGCCCCGGCCGTCTATCGCTCCTGGCGCGAGGGCCGGCGCGTCGTCACCGATCGCGTCACCACCTTCGCCGAAGGGCTCGCCACCCGCGAACCGTTCGAGATGCCCATGGCCCTGTTCCCCCGCTTGGTCGACGAGATCATGCTCGTCGACGACGACGCCCTCGCCACCGCCGTCCGGCTGATCCTCGATACCGCCCGTCAAGTCGCGGAGGGCGCCGGCGCCGCGGCCGTGGCCGCCGCGATGGCCCGCCGAGAGGAGTTCGCCGGCAGGACCGTCGGGATGATCGTCAGCGGCGGTAACATCACGACCGAGCAACTGCGCCGCATCCTCAACCACGAGCGGCCGTAGCCGCATCGAGAGGCCCCGGGAGGTCGATCATGAGCGGCAAGTGGCATCACTGGCTCGCACTCGCCTGCATCCTGGCGGCCCTCACCACCGGCTGCGGCAAACCGCCCATCGTCACGGTCGAGACGGTCGTCCATCCGGACGGCTCGTGCGACCGGACGATCGTCCAGCCCAAGGGCAGGTTCCTGCCCGCGGAGGCGCTCAAGCCGGAGTGGAACTCCCGCTGGAGGAGCGTGCGGGAGTTGAACGGTCCGCCGGGTTCGCCCCGCTCCGGCAGCTCGGACGAAGCGGACAAGTATGTGGCCGCCAGCGGCTCGTTCCGCAGCCCCCGGGACATCCCGCCCCATTATCGCCATGCGGACGACGAGTTTCCCGGCGCAGGCGCGAGCGAGCTGCAGCGGACCTACGAGCGGAAGGATTACGGCTTCGTCGTCGAGCACCGCTGGAGCGAGAAGATCAACGACATCGTCACCCTCCCCGGCTACCTCGAAGCCCGCGATAAGCTGCTCGACATCCTGCTCCCCATGGCGCTGCGGTTCATCGAGGAGGAGTTCGGCCCGGGCTACGATCTCTCCGGGCTGTCGACGTTCATCCGCCGAGACGTCCGCCGGGCCCTCGAGGAGGCCTCCCTGCTCCTGTATGACGCCGGGGTCCGGCGTCGGCTCAGTCGCGGCGATGAGACGATGGATCCCGAGCTGGCCAGCCGGTTGGCGGCCCTGTCGAGGCGCCTCGGGCTCGACCCTCTCGACGCGAAAGGGAAGCTGGTCTCGGATCAGGAGGCCATCCGCCGCCGCGACGAATTCCTCCGCCGCGTGATCCTGCAACATGTCCGCCACCGCGACGGCTCGGACCTGGATCGGTCCGAGGCGGACGCCCTGATCGCTCGAGCACTCGTGGACCCGAACTTCTTCAAGCCCGATCAGCGGCAGGAGGAGCGGCTCAAGCGATTCGCCGGGCCGCTCGCCCTGCGGATGACGGGGCTCTATGGCTTCCCGCTTTCCTTCCTGTTCACCTGGCGCCCCCGATTTGATTTCGCGCTGCAACTCCCCGGGGAATTGATCGAGTCCAACGGGATCGCCTTCGGGAACGGCCGGACGCGCTGGAAGTTCACCGGCGACCAGATCTTCCCCGACGGCTACGAGATGATGGCGCGGAGCGTCGTCATCGATCGCGACGGGCAGAAGAAAGCCCTGGGCCGCGTGGCGATCGACCACGAGGAGAAGGCGCTCGAATTCCTCGAGCTCGTCGGCGACGACGGATCGCTGCTCGAGGCCGTCCGCAAGCTGAGGCAGACCGGGGATCGCGGTGCCCTCGATGAGCAGAAGGCCGACTCGTCCGAGCAGATCCAGCGGAAAAAGCGGCTGCGAGAGATGCTCCTCGGCCCGTGATCGGATCGCCGCGCCTCGCAGGAGACTTGCTCGCCTCAGGCCTTGTGGCGGCCCGCCCTCGGCGGCCTCGGCATGCTGGGGTGAGGGACCCTCAACCTGGGATGATGATGAGGGACCGCCTTCTCGCCGTGCGAGAGCCATCGGACGAGCCTCGGCGTGAGGTCGATGTAGACCAGGTCCGTCCCATTCGCGTTGGTCAATGTGACCGGGTTGCTCGGATAGCCGCCGGGGACGGTGATCGTGGCGGTGAAGATGTAGGTCCCGACCGCGAGCGGCCCGGCCGTGAAGGTCCACTGGCCGTTGCCGTCCGCCACCGCCTCGCCGAGGGGGAGCTGGGCATCGACGTTGAAGTGCCGGGAATCGATCTGCACGATGGAATAAGGCGGGGCGGTCCCGCTGAAGACCGGCCGGTCGGTGTTGGTGAAACCGCTGGCGGCGTGCGGGCCGTTGCTGATCACGTCGGCCAGGCCGCCAATCGAGCCGTTGCTCGGGGCCGGGATCACGACGATGGCCGTGCTGTTGGCCGTGGCCGTCCGCCCGCTCGGGTCGATGATCGTCACCGTCACCGTGTACGAGGTCGCCGGGCTGGAGGCCGAATAGGGGGGCGTGCCCACCACGGTGTAGACACCCGCGGCGTTGGGGCCGGTGACCATCCCGGCGGTCGTCACTCCATTGCCCCAGTTGATCGCGACCGTGCTCGACGCCGCCGCCACGTTCGAGTCGGTGAAGGTCGCCACCACCTGATTGGTCGGCGGCGCGCCGGAGGCCGGCGTCACGGTGAACGTGGTCCCGGTCGCCACGATGAGCGTCGTGAAGATGGCCGTGCTGGTGGCCGTCGCCGACTGGCCGCTGGGATCGACGATCGTCACCGTCACCGTCTCGGAGGCCGCCGAGGTATTGGGCGGATACGTACGGCTCCCCGTCACGACGTAGGTGCCTGGCGGGCTGCTCGGGTTGACGACAGTCGCGGGCTGCACGGTCCCGGCGCTGGTCGTGCCGTCGCCCCATCTGATCAACGCGGTGCTCGACGCGGCGAGCGGGCTCGAGTCGGTGAAGGTCGCCACCACCTGGTTGGCCAGCGGCACGCCGGGCGTGGCGGTGAAAGTCGTCCCGGTCGCCGCGATGGACGTGGTGACGATCGCCGTGGTCAGGGCGATCGCCGTCTGGCCGCTCGGGTCGATGATGGTGACGAGCACGGGGAACAGGCCGGCCGCGTTCGAGGAAGCATAGGTATGGGTTCCCGTCACGGTGAAGGAACCGGCGGAGCCCGTGCTATTCACGACGCCGGCCGTGGTCTGTCCATCGCCCCAGGTGATCACGGCTTTGAGGTTCGCGGCGTTGGCGTTGGGATTGCTGTCGGTGAAGTTGGCGACCGTCTCGGTGAATGACTGGCCGGGCGTCACGGAGAATGTGGTGCCCGTGGTGTTCAGGTAAGAGAGGACCACTGCGGTGCTCGTGACCCTGGCCGCCTGACCGCTGGGGTCGGTGATCGACACCGTGACCGTGAAGGAACCGACCAGGACGGGCGTCGAATAGGTGTGCGTGCCCGTCACGTCGAAGAGGCCCGTCGAGCCGGACATGCTGATGAAGTGGATCACGCCCGGGCTGCTCTGCCCATCGCCCCAGTTGATCCGGGCCAGGATCGAGGACGGGTTGGCGATGGCGACGGGATTGCTGTCGGTGAACGTCGCCACGGTCGCGGTGACCGGCTGGCCGGGCGTGGCGGTGAAGACGGTGCCGGTCGCGGAGAGAGGCGTGGCGACGATGGCCGTGCTACTGGCCTTGGCCGTCTGGCCGCTCGGGTCAACGACGGTCACCGTCACCGCGTAGGAGCTGGCCGAGCTGGGGGCCGCATAGACGTGCGTGCCCGTCACGGTGAACAGGCCGGGTGTGCCGGTCGCGTTCACCGTGCCGGTGCTGGTCGTGCCGTCGCCCCAGTTGATCAGCGCCGTGCTCGAGGCGGCGTTCGAGTTGGTGTCGGCGAAGGTGGCCACCGTCTGGTTGGTGAAGGTCACGCCGGGCGTGACGGAGAACGTGGTGCCGGCCGCCGCGATGTTCGCGGCGACGATCGCCGTGCTGTTGGCCGTGGCTGTCTGGCCGCTCGGATCGGCGATGGAGACGGTCACGGTATAGGAGCCGGATGAGGCCGGGGCCGCATAGGTGTGCGAGCCCGTCACGGTGAACGAGCCGGTTGACGCCGTGCTCTTGATGGTGCCGGTGCTGGTCGTGCCGTCGCCCCAGTTGATCACGGCCGTGATGTTGGCGGCGGTCGCGTTCGGGTTGGTGTCGGTGAAGTTGGCGACGGTGACGCCGTTCAGCGGCACGCCGGGCGTGGCGGGGAAAGTCGTCCCGGTCGCGATCAGGGTGGGCGCGGCGACGATGGCCGTGCTGTTGGCCGTGGCCGTCTGGCCGCCGGTATTGACGATCACGACGCTGACCGGGAAGGTGCCCGCGGCCGAGTAGGTATCGGTCCCTTGCACGTCGAAGAGCTCGGGGGTGCCGGGCACCGCGACGACCGTACCTGCGGAGACGTGGCCATCGCCCCAGGTGATCGTCGCCTTGAGGTCCGCGGCGGTGTCGGACGTGTTGGTGTCGAAGAACGAGGCGACGGTCCCCGTGAAGGGTTGGCCGATCGACGGGGTGAACGTGGTGGGCAGCGGCGTGAGCACGGGTCCCGTCACGGTGGCCGTGGCCGTGGTCGCGGCCGTCCGGCCGGCCTGGTCATCGAGCGTGACCAGCACGTTGTAGGTCCCCGGGACCGCATACGTATAAGAGCCGGAGATGCTGAAGCTCCCGTTCGAACCCGTCACGGTCCCGGTGCTGGTGTGCCCGTTGCCCCAGTTGATCGCGGCGGTGAAGTCGCTCGCCGTATCGCTCAGGTTGGTGTCGGTGAACGTGGCGACCGTCGCGGTGAACGGCACACCCGAGGTCTCGACGATCTGCCCGCCGGTCAGGGTGTAGTTGGGCGAGGCCGCGGTGATGAGGGCCTGGCCGGTCGCGACGGCGCTCTTCCCGGTGGCGACGTCCAGGACTGTCACGTTCGTGGGGTAGGTGCCCGCCGCGATGTAGGTATGGCTGCCCGTGACGGTGAAGGCGCCGTTGCCTCCCTGGACGGTCCCGATCGATGCGTTCCCGTCTCCCCAGGTGATCAGGGCCTGGAAGTCGCTCGGCGTATCGGACGTGTTGGTATCGAGGAACGTCGCCACCGTGACGTTGGAGAGGGCCACGTTGGGGTTCCCGGCGATGGTCTGGCCGACGATGGTGAATTGCGGGGGCTGCGAGGTGACGATCGCCGAGCCGTTGGCGATCGCGTTGTAACCGCTCTGGTCGGTGACGTTGATCTGGGTGACGAAGCCGCCGCCGGAAGTGTAGGTGTGGGACCCCTCGACCTCGAAGACGCCGGGATACACCGGTCCGACGACCTGGCCGGGGGTCGTCGACCCATCGCCCCAGTTGATCTGGACCGAGCCGGGGGATGTGGTGAAGCTGGACGGATTGTCGGCGCCGGTGGTGTCGACCAGGGTGGCGACGACGCCGTCGAAGGCGGTTCCCTTGGTGGCCGTGATGTTGATCGGCGAGAGCACCAGCGCGAGCAACCGGCGGGCCTCGAGGTGATCGAAGATCGGCCGCCGCCTGTTGACCTGCTTGAACCGGCGCATGGCAGTCATGCCCCTCCCCGTGAATGAAGACCCGGGCGGGCTCGGCCGCGGCGCGGATATCAATAGTGATTCATCTTCTGGATGCCGAAGGCCCCGCTCTTGATGATGCTCACGCCATTGAGCACGGCGATCCGCGCCGCCTCGATGGCGTTGTCCTGGCTCAGCGTGTACAGGGTCGTCGTCGGCGAGGACGCCAGCGCCGGGGCGCCCATCTGCGGGATGGTCCCGCTCAGCGACTGGATGAGCGACCCCTGCGGCCCGTTGCCCTTGGGCCCGATGACCTTGGACTCGATGAGCTGCTTCAGTGCGTACGGCTGCGCCGGCGCCTTCGCCGTGCCCTGCGGCGACTGGACGAAGCTGCCGACGAGCTGCTGCGCCAGCAGCAACGTCCGCTGCTTGGTGTAGGCCGAGAACGCCATCATCGCCGGTCCAGACAAGCTGGGGTTGCTCTGGATCGACGCGAAATAGGTCGCGCGGGCCTGGTCGAAGTCGTTCTGGAAGGACTCGAACGCCTGGTTCACCTCGGCGACCAGCGCCGTCTGCTTGCGGTTCAAGACCTGCAGGTGCGGGGAAAGGCCGCTGACGACCGGGGAGAGACCCAGCGTCGTCTGGCTCAAGACCACCCGCCCCTCGAGCTGGTCCGATGCCGAGGGGATGAATTGACGTCGTCGTTCCATCGCCGGATCGCCTCCCTGTGACCCTCGTCCTCTCCTCCGTCATCCGTCTGAGCCGCCGATCGCGAAGCCGGCCGGCCCGGCGGTGGACCCGAGAGTTGAGCTCAGGGACAGTCTAGCACACGGCATGATGATCGGCCGAGATTCCTCCCGTGGACCGGTCGCACCGGCGCGGAAGCCATCGCGCGCGCCGGCCGGCCTTGAGGAAAAAGTCGAACCCAACAGGAATTCGCGGGCGGATACGACGGACCTGGCGGCCGACGACGGTTCAAATTGGGCGAATGCCGGAAAGGCCCGCAGAATCCGCCCAATCTGACCGATGAGAATCGTCAGAAGCGCCGGCCGGGCTCGGGCTCGACGTGCAAGCATGCGCGGGAGGAAGGGATGCAACGACGCCGTTGGTCGAGATGGTGGGCCGCGGGCCTGATGGTCGTGATCGCCCTCGCGCCGGGCCGCACTCACGCCGGGGACGGGATCGCGGATTATGCCGCGGGGATCTGGGACTACGTGAAGTGGCCGTCGAATCCACCGACGTTGGCGGACGTCGCCCGGATGATGGATCACATCCAGGACAAGATCCTGGACCAGGGCACAGTGGTGGTGAAGCAGCCCGACGTCTGGAGCCAGGCGCGGATGACGATGTTCCGCAAGGAGTTCGAGAACACGATGCAGGGGGAGTTGGGGAGGTTCTCCGACTACCTCTCGGCGCGGATCGCCCGCAGCGATAACGCGTCGTTCTCCAGCCAGACGGCCCTGGGCGCGTCGCTCTCGCCGGGCACCGCCGCGGCGAATGCCCCGCTGCAATCCGCGGCGGACGTCGCGGCCGAGCGGAACTCCGCGGTGAGCATGCTCAGCGGCACGAGTACCGCGAGCAATCCGGCCGTGGCGCCCCCCGGAAGTTCGGCCCCGCTCCCGCCCGTCGCCAACTTCAGCCTGCTCACCGCGGCGGCACCCGTCGGGACCGCGGCGGGCTCCGACAAGCTGGCCGCCATGAACCTCGGGATCGAGCCGAACGTCCACCTCGACGAGAAGGCCGATTACATCACCCACCTCCACCGGCTACGCCGGATCAACCTCGGCGACGACAATGCCGACTCGGCCGGGTACGGCCTGTACCTCATGCGCGTGCCCGTCTCGGTCCAGCCCGGCGAATGCACCTACAAGGGGTTCGGCGCCATCGTCAATATCACGGTCAGCCACGACTTCTCTCCCCGGTTCCTCCAGACCACGTACCGCAACCTGGTCATCTACGACCTGGTCGACATCCTCGCGCCGGTCGTTCACGAGCTCATCCGCACCGGTAGGGCGTGGGATTACCACCTCGCCCTCCAGGAATACTGGAAGACCCGGACGGAGCGCCTGGCGAGGCTGCGCGGGCAAGCGAACAGCGCGGCGCCGAATGGGGTACCCGAGAGCCCGACGGGACCGGAGATGCAGGACGCCGATCCCAAGGAGCGGGAATCCTACGAACGAGCGATTCAGATCCAAGAGAGCCTGAGGGCCGTCACGGTCCTCTTGCCCGTGAGCCGGCCGGGCCAGCGGAGCTACGCCATCGCCCCGACCGACGTGCCGCGGGTCTTCGTCGCCCAGAATCTCCTCAACCTCGCCTTCGCCGCGCAGCAGGCGCTCGACCTGGGGAAGTCGGGGAGGCCCGACACGCACAGGGTCCGATCGACCGACGTACGGAACTTCCTCCGCCACGAGTTGGAGTCGGCCTACGACCTGATGGAGGGCCGTTGCCGCGACCAGCCACCCTTGCTCCAGGACATCGCGTACATCGAGCACCTGACCGACGACGTCTATTGCCGGAAGTTCGAAGGGCCCAAGGGGGTCCCGGTCGATTCGGAACAGGAACTCAACCAGTTCTACACCCTCTACGAGAGCTTCGCGCACCGGCTTCCCGGCAACCTGAGGTTCCGGCCGGTCGGCGTGCTCTGCTGGGGGATCGCCATTCAGGCCGGGCTGCTCAATCGCCAGCTCCGCGAGGACATGAAGCAGACCAAGGGCGCCGACGGATTTGTCTGCCCGCCCGAGGTCGAACACCCTGTTCTTCTATCCTCCCGAGCCGGGGGCCGAGGCGATCAACGTCTTCCAGGAATACATCAAGGCCCGCTGGCCGATCATCACCTTCGCGCTGGAGCCGGTGACCGACCAGCAGAACATCGAGGATGCGTTCACCCGCCGCCGCGACATGCAACTGGCGATCGCATTCGCGCTGGCCTCAGGCAGGCTCAGCTTCCGGCAGGCGATCAATTACACCCGGCAGTTGCAATACGAGGCCCAGACGATCGCGCTGAACCAGACGGCCTCCGCCTTCGCGCACGGCAACGACACCTTCGGCTGGCGGTTCACCCCGCGGTACCAGACGCCGCCCGAGGAGTCGAACTTCCAGGCCATCACGAACATGCTGATCCGCGGCGGCCCCGGCAATAACTACCAGATGGACAACAGCAAGCTCGAGCCGGGCCTGCGCGAGCAGACCGCAGTGGTGGTCATGCCGTCGTTCGTGCGGGGGGCGCGGCTGGACATCGCGGGCGACTGGTTCCGGCTCCACGACCCCGACGAGCGGACCATCCACACGGCGCGCACGGTCGAGCTCGGACGCCGCATCAATGACACCCGCCAGGCCCTGGAAGTGGCCTGCAAGTTCGGCAACTACCGCCGCGAGGACGTCGAGCGGCTCTACGTTCGCCTCCGCCAGCTCGAGGCCATGCTCCCGCTCCAGACCCAGTTCATCAAGGTGCCCTACGAGAACACCCTGGGCGGCTTCGCCCTGTTCACCCAGGGGGAGACGGCCCTGGTCCCCGAGCTCACCGGCTTCGAGGGGGTCGAGTACCTCGACCCGGGCCAGCCTTGCGATCTCCTCGTCTACGGCAAGCACTTCAGCATCTACGAGACGGCCGTGGTGGTCGGCGGTGTCTCCCTGCCGCGCGAGGGGACGAACACCGTCGTGACCAGGGATGCCAGCGGCAACCCGATCCAGGCCGTGACCACGATCCACGCCTCCATGCGGGACGAGAAGGGCAACCTCATCCTCATCGGGGTCGATGGCAAGCCGCTGTCCGTCGCGGTCAAGGACAGCGGGGGCTTCGACATCCTCAGTCGCGAGGTCATGCGGGTCCGGATCCCCGCGAACTGCCGGCTGACCGTCCGCGAAGATACGCAGCCTGTCATCGAGCTCTACGTGGCCACGCCCACCGGGATCTCGAACCGGCTCCACATCCCGGTGAAGCCCGCACCCGCACCCGCACCCGCACCGAAACCGACGGGGTTCGGCATCCCGGCCTCTCCGGCCTACACATTCGTCGACACGAACCTGACGATCCCGATCGCCGCGCATGTCGTGGGTACGGGGCGGACCGCGGTCCTCGCGTTCGATCGCTGGGGCCCATTCCCGCCGGGGACGCAGGTCCGGATCCAGCCGCTGGTCCCGAACCCGCCGGAGGCGATCGACATCAAGTTCGTCTACCCGATGGAGCATCTCCTGCTGCCCGTGACCCTCACCAAGGTCCCGCTCTCCCACAACACCAACTACGTCCTGGAAGGAAAGGCGCTCGACGAGCTCGCAAACCAGCTCTTCAAGCTGATCAATGACAATAACCTGTCGTTCGTGCGCCGGGAGCCCGTGACCTCGCGTCCGGTGCAGATCCAGGCGACGGTGCAGGCGGGCCCGATCCCGGCCACATCCACGGCCACGAACACGCTGTCGGTCCAGTTCGACGTGAGCCTGACGCCGGCGCCGGAGGTGATCGTGGTGCCGCTGCCGGCCGCGGCGGCCGAGGGGGCCGGCGGCGCCGCACCGGCTCCACGGGCCGCACCACCCGCGGGGACCGCGCCCGCCAGCGGCGCCGCGCCAGCTCAAGAGGCCGCGGGCGGCGGCAAGACCGCGGCCGTCCGGTACGGGACCGGACCGACCATGGCGGCGTCGGACGCGGACGGAGCCCGGCCCATCGTCCCCGTCGGCCTGGCGAGAGACCCCCAGGCGCAGCAGGCGACGATCAATCCGGGCCAGTCGGCCGACCTCCCGCCCTTGCCGGGCGGCGGGGCGTTCGCGTTCCAGCAGCCGCAGACCCAGCCTTCCATGCCGGCGTTCAAGCCGCCGCCCTCGCTTTCCGTGCCCAGCCTGCCTCCGGTCGGATCCGGCTTGGCGACCGGATTGCCGACGCCGGCCGCGTTGCCGACGCTGCCGGCGACTCCCGCTCTCGCCGCGCAGGGCGGCTTGACCATCCCCCCGATCGCGAACACTTCCCATACGGTGGTCGTGATGCCCCCGCGTGCCCCGTCGGTCAACGTCTCGGTCCCCGTGACGAACATGCCGCCGGCGAGGCAGCACCACCTGTTCCATCGTCGGCGTTCGACGCCCCCGACGACTCCGTCATCGCCGGCCGCCTCGGCCCGCGGGCCGCTGATGGAAAGACTCCTGGGGCGGCCCTGAGAGTGTGTACGAGCAGCCCGCGCCCGAGGCTTAGAGTCTGTCCCAGAAGGTGGGTCAGACGATTGTAGGGTGGGTGAAACCCACCGACGCAAGGCCTTGGCACACGGTGGGTTTCACCCACCCTACGGGATCGCTCTCGACCCTTCCGGGACAGACTCTTAGTTCGACTCTTTCCCTTTTTTCGGGTTCCGCGGAGGTGAGCCTCCCCGGTGCAATGGAGGGTAGGAACGACCCTTCACATCGCACACAGGGAGGCTGCCATGGCCAGTATAACCGAGCGACCCCGCAAGCGGTTGACCTCGAGGCCACGCCAAGGAGCCGTCGGGGACCCCCACCGCCGACAGGCCCGACCGCCACGCCCGAGCCGGCGCCAGAGGAGACGGCTCGCGCGGGAGCAGCGCCGCCAAACGGCCCGCAAGGCCGGCCTGAGCCGCCGCCAGCTCAAGCGGACCTGCGGCCAGCTCCCCGAGCCGGTCCACACCGTCTTCGGGCCGCTGGCCAAGGCCCTGACCCGACCGACCTATCAGCGCCTCGTCCTGCTGGCGCTGGCCGCCATCCTCACCACAGGCGGCCGCACCATCGCCGGCTTGCTCCGCTGCCTGGGCGCCCTGGCCCCGGGCCATCCCAGCAGCTATCACCGCGCCCTCTCCCATCGCCGCTGGCCCACCCGCCGGCTGGCGCGCCGCGACATCGCCGCCGTGTTGGCTCGGTTCGCCCCCCGAGGCCCCGTCGAGCTGGCCGGCGACGACACCGTCACCGAACACCCCGGCGACCAGGTCTACGGCAAGGGCTGTCACCGCGACCCGGTCCGCTCGACGCACTCGTTCACGGCGTATCGCTGGGGGCACAAGTGGGTCGTCCTGGCGGTACTGGTCCGCTTCCCCTTCTGTCGCCGGCGCTGGGCGTTGCCGCTGATGGTGGCCTTGTATCGGCCCGAAGAGAAAGGGATCGATGGCGTCTCGAAGCGGGCGCACAAGACCCCGGTGGACCTGCTGGGGCAGATGCTCCGCATCCTGATCCGCTGGTCCCCTGACCGCAAGTTCGTCTGCTGTGCCGACGGCAATTACGCGGCGCACGAGCTGGCCGAGGTGGCCGCGGCGGATCCCGGGCGGCTGACGTTCGTCAGCAAGTTCTACCCCGAGGCCAACCTGTTCGAGCCGCCGCCGCCGGTCCACGGCAAGCGGCCGCCGCATCGGCCCCGCAAGAAGGGGAAGGAGCTGCCGGCCCCGGCTCAGGTGGTCCGCGATACCCCGAAGCGGCCGGTGCTGACCGTCGCCTGGTACGGCGGTGAGCGCCGCCGCGTGGAGGTGGTGACCGGCACCGGGTCGTGGTATCGCAGCGGACGGCCGCTGGCCCCGGTGCGGTGGGTCTTCGTCCGGGACCGGAGCGGGACGCACCGCGATGAATACTTCTTCACGACCGAGGTGACGATGGTCCCCCGGGCGGTGATCGAGACCTACACCGGCCGCTGGAATATCGAGACGACCTTCCAGGAAGCCCGCTCCTACCTCGGGTTGGAGACGACGCGGGGGCGGGTCCGGAACACGGTGCTGCGGGCCGAGCCGAGCCTGTTGGCGCTGTACACGCTGGTGGCGTGGCTGTATGCGGAGCTGCCGATGCGGTACCGCCGGGTGCGCGCGGTGACTTGGTCCGGCAAGGTCGACGTGACCTTCTCGGATGCGATCACGGCGGTGCGGCGCTACCTGTGGGTGGAGGGGGTTTTCACGCTGAGCGGTCATCGCGAGGCCTTCGAAAAACTCGGCGGTCCGTTGCGGCAGATCCTCCTGCAGGGGTTGGCCCCGACGGCCTGAGCCGGGCCGCCGGGCCGGGATCAAGAGGCCGCGAGGCGGTCGAAGCGGTCGCGAGGCGCGGCCGCCGGAACGGGCTGCGCGCCGGGGAAATTCAGCCCTCAAATGGGAAAGAGTCGAACTTAGTAGGTTGCTCTCTGAGCACCGGATCGGCCGCGGCACGCGGCGCGGTGCTCAGAGAGCACCCTACCAGGGTGCCGTCGAGGCTTCTCGTACACCTTTTGAGGCACCAATCCTTCGGGCCGTCAGCGCTGAGTCCGCTCGCGGCGGAATCGCTCCGCGTCGAGCATGGCCTTCTCGGCGCGGCGCGCGCCTCCTCGATCCGGGCGCGGAGCTCCTCGCTCCTGGCCCGAGCCTCCGCGGCCCGGGCGTTGGCCTCCTCGATCGCGGCCTGTTCGAGTGCCACCTGGAGCGGCGTCCTGGAGGGCGTCGAGGAGTCCGTGGCCTTCTTGGCATCGGACGCGGCAGGCTTCTTGGCATCAGGCGCGGGCGCGGCCTTCGCCGCGGCCGCCGGTGCAGCCTTCGCCGCCGTCCCGGGCCGGCTTCGGGCCGTAGCCGCGGACTGGTCCTCGCCCGCGAGCCGGTCCAGGGCCGCCTCCGCCTGTTGGTTGGTCGGATCGAGCCGGAGCGCGGTCGTATAGTCCTCGATCGCCCGCAGCCGATGCCTCCGGGCTTCCTCCACGACGGCGCGGGCGAAGTAGAAGGCGGGATTGTCCGGCTGGAGGCGGATCGCCTCGTACAGGTCGCCGATGGCCCGATCCCGCTCGTCGATCTCCTTGTTGGCCAGCGCGCGGTAGTAATAGGCGTTGGCGCACCACGGGTCGAGCCGGAGCACGTCGTCGAAGTCGGCGATGGCCGGCAGGAACCTCCCGATCCCCGCCTCGACGAGGCCGCGGGCCAGATACAGCGCGGGATCGCAAGGGCACTGCCGGATCAGCTTCACGAGGGCCCGGAGGGTGTCCGCGGGTGTCAGGAGGTCGGCCTGCCGGGCCCAGCCCGAGACGTCCCCCGCCAGCCAGTAGCGTGCCTGTGGGCCCGACCCTTCGACTTTGTGGATGTGGTAGAGCGTCGGTACGGTGCAAGCGGCGAGATCATGCCGGCCGTCGTTCAGCGTGACGCCGGCGCGGACAGCCACCCACATCTCCGCCCGAAAGGCGTCGGACGCGGCCGAGCCCCCGACCGCCGACCCCTTGGCGCACGCCGAGATGTCCCCGAGGGATCTCACCGCGGCCTCCTGGCCGGCCCCGACTCCCGGGATCATCAGGGCGAGGAAGAAGCTGATGAACATCGATCCGCGCAGAGACATGCGTGGGCTCCATCGAAGCGAAGTTCCGCGGTGCCGGGTGGCGAACCCTCGATGACTCAAGGCCAGCACGTCCGGTTGACGACGTCACTCCGATAAAAGAACGGTCGGGAAGGATAGCGATCATCAACAACCATCGTTGATATGAAGGTCGCGGCCGGACAGGATGGGCCGATCGCGGTGATCGACGTGGAGCCCCACATCGCGGGGGCCCTGTGCACGATCGCGTCGTCCGTCCAGCAGTGGGGACAACGTGCCGGGATGCGGGTGGCCGCCTGCGCCCGGGAAGGCTTGTCCGGAGAGGTAGCCGCCGACTTCTTCTTCTCGGATTCGGCCCATGTGCTCGGGTCGCTCAGCACGCGTTGCAGCATCAGTTTGAGCGTTCCGTGCACCGTCTTCGGGCTGCCTGGCGTGTTGTCCTTGTCGATCGGAGTCACCGTCACTTCAACATCCGCCGAGGTGCTGAATGAGGGCGCCGCGTTGGGGTCGAAATCGAGCGGCAGGCCATTGTTGATGTGCTCAAGCAGCTTCCTGGCGAATTCCTTGAGAGGGATCTCGTAGTGGTCGCCCTGCCGACTGATGGCCTTCCAGTCCGGCTCGATCGCATATCGCCCCGGAATCCCGTTATAGGTCACGAGGAAGACGACCGAGATCTTTTCGGGAATGAGACCGGTCGATGTCTCGCAGCGGATACCGATCTTCTCGGGCACCGGCAGAGCCGTCGCGGAGTTGAGTTTCGCCGCACCGCTCTTCGGATCCGGCCCGGTATTGAAGGCGATCGTCACGTCCTTGGTGGCGAGCGAATAGGCCGATTCCACCGCGCTCTGCGTCTGCGCCGGACCGAGAGCGGGGGCCGGCTCGCCACGAGCAGGATCAGACCGACGACGAACCGACCGATCAAACGGGGCAAAGCTCCTCGTTTTCTCCTGCACATGGGTCTCACCCCGAAATGAGGATGCGCAATCGCTCGGATCGACGCGACTCTGACTCGTCGATCCCGATGGTAATCTAGGATAACCGCAAAGCCAATACCGTCTCGGCAAAATAGGCGATCGTCGTCGGTGACGTGGACTTCCGGACCGACGCCGAACCCGGGGACGTCCCGGTGGCGGCCGCGCTCAGAACGCGTCCCCGGAGATGGTCTCGCCCCCGGCGCGGGTGGAGATGGCGCGCCAGGTCATGGGGTTGACGGTGTCCTTGATGAACGCCGCGTGGCCGTCGCAGAAGAGCAGGTTCACGCCGCCGGGGTGGTAGCTCCGCGCGGCCTTCCAGCCGGGGTTGTGGTAGACGATGCAGTCCGGGCGGTTGGCGTTGGGCGTGAGGTAGTGGTTATACAGCGCGTTCTGGTAGTTGCCGTCCCACCAGCTCGACCCCTTGTTGAGCAGCCAGCCGTCGCCGGCTGAGGCGCAGGCGTCGTCGGTGAGCGGGCCGGCGACGACGCGGGCCATCGCCCGCGACCAGGGTATCGGCATCGGGATCGGCGACGGCTGCGAGTACGGCCCGGCGATCCCCAGGGATTGCTCGGAGGCCGCGGCCGTCTGGCTGGTGCCGTCGAGGATGGAAGCGACCGACTCCGACGGCCCGAGGATGAACGCGCCGTCGGCATTGGTCGCATCGCCGCCGTTGATCCCGGAGCCGGCGCAGAAGGCGTAGTTCGTCGGCCCCGAGCCCACCGCCGGCGGCGGCGCACCGTCGCTCGGGCAGAGGAACAGCGCGACCTGGGTCGCCATCACCGTCGTGTTGGCCGGGAAGTACGGCCAGAACAATGCGCTGCTGTCCGTCGGCTTGTGTGCCAGCGGAAAGTCGAAGTTGAGCGCGTTGAACAGAGTGGCCTGCTCGACGAAGGGCGACATCTGCGCCAGCACCGACCATCGATACTGCGACGGCGATGAGTTCGGCAGCACGCCCTGATAGGCGTAGAGGAAACCGACGGGGAAGCCGTTCCACGACGCGTGGTAATTGTGCAGCGCCAGGCCGAGCTGCTTGAGGTTGCTGGCGCACTGGATCCGCCGCGCCGCCTCGCGGGCCGACTGCACCGCCGGGAGCAGTAGCGCAATCAACACGGCGATGATTGCGATGACCACCAGGAGCTCGATCAGCGTGAAGCCGGATCGTCGTCGATGGCCGGTCGGGATGTTCATTGATGGATCGCTCCGAGGCCGGGCCGGGTCGGGATCGTCGCGATGGTCCTCTCGTTCGCCGGGACCGAAGGCGGTAGAATCAGCATAACGAAATTGATCCGCAGGGACAAAGCCGGGCAGAGCGAGTCAGGAACGATGATTCCCCCGTACGTGGTAGCCGATCTGGAGCGGGCGGTCGAAATCCTGATGACCGGCCGGCGCGATCCGGAGTTCGAGGAACGGATCCACGCCCAATCGGAGAAAATCACCCAGGAAGTCCTGAAGAAGCATGGCGTGCTGGACATCGGCGTCCCCGCCATCCGGGCCCTTCGCGACGGCGATGATGAATCAAGCCCGCCGGCCTCGGAGATCCCCTGTGGGCGGCACCCACACCACAACGGGCTGCCCATCCCCTCGTACACTCCTTCAGTTCCTTGACTGACCGAAGTCGCGCAGTATGATGAGCCCTTGGCTGGGTCGGCCGAGGGATCGCTTCCTTCTCGTTCTCGCGACTTCGGGTTATCTGGCTTTCAATCGGTGGGCATCGGCCGCCGATCCGACGCCCGAGCCGGTGGGCAATGCCCACCCTACTTCAGAGCGAGGTATCTGCCGTGGGCGCATCATTCCTCTCCGTCGGGGCGCCGGCGCCGTCATCGGCGCCTGCGCAATCTGGCCTTCATCACCGTGCTGGGGCTCGCCGCCTGCCTCGTCCCGGCGGCCTGGCGGCCCCGCGCCGCCGCACTGGAGCCGCCCCCGGGCACCAAATCCCAGCAGCCGGCGGCGGCCGAACTCGTCGGCACCGTCAACCATGACGACCTGCTCAAGGCCGGGTCGAATGATGCTAACTGGCTGATGTATGGCCGCACCTACGACGCCCACCGCTATAGCCCGCTCAAGCAGGTCGATACGAAGAATGTCTCACGGCTGCTGCCGGTCTGGACGTTCCAGACGGGCGTGCTCGACGGCTTCGAATGCACCCCGCTGGTCATCGACGGCATCATGTACGTGACCACGCCGTGGAACCACGCCTACGCGATCGACGCCAAGAGCGGCAGCCAGCTCTGGCACTACCAGAAGTCGCTGCCCGAGAACCTGGCGCTGTGCTGCGACGCGGTCAATCGCGGCTTCGCCGCCTCGGGCGAGCGGCTGTACATGTCCACGCTCGACGCCCACCTCGTCTGCCTCGATCGCAACAGCGGCGAGGAGGTCTGGGACACCGCCATCACCGCCCCCGGCCCCGACGGCAAGGAGGCCGGCGACATCTACAAGATGGCCTATAGCGCGACCGTCGCCCCGCTGGTCATCAAGGACAAGGTGATCATCGGCATCAGCGGCGCCGAGTACGGAATCCGCGGCTTCATCGACGCCTACGACCTCAAGACCGGCAAGCGGATCTGGCGGTTCTACACCGTGCCCTCCGCCGACGACAAGTCGGACCACGCCCGCAAGGCCCTGGCGAGCTGGGACGGCAACTCCTGGCTCACCGGCGGCGGTTCCGCCTGGGTCACCGGCACGTATGACCCCGAGCTCAACACCCTCTACTGGGGCATCGGCAACCCCTCGCCCGACTTCAACGGCGAGGTCCGCAAGGGCGACAATCTCTACACCTGCTCCATCCTGGCGCTCAACCCGGACGACGGCACTTACAAGTGGCACTTCCAGAACAGCCCCCACGACGTCTGGGATTACGACGGCGTGAACGAGCCGGTGCTGGTCAACATCAACCGCGACGGCCGGAAGATCAAGGCGCTGGTGCAGGCGCACCGCAACGGCTACTTCTACTGCCTCAACCGCGAGACGGGCGAGTTCGTCTATGGCAAGCCGTTCTGCGAGGTCACCTGGACCGACCGCACCAAGGGGGCCGACGGCCTCGACCCCAAGACGGGGCGGCCGTTCGTCAGCCCGGCGGCGCTGCCGAGCGCGGCGGGCTCGCGCGTCTGCCCCGGCCCGGCCGGCGGCAAGGAGTGGTGCCCGATCGCCTATGACGAGGCCCACGGCCTGGCGATCGTGCCGGTGATCAACAACTGCGCCAAGATCACCTCGGGCAAGGCCTTCTTCATCAAGGGCCAGCCGTACTGGGGCAGCGCCTTGACCCTGATCGACAACCAGGCCTCGGGCTCGCTCAAGGCGATCGACGTGGCGACGGGCCAGATCAAGTGGCAGGTGTCCACCCGATCGCCGATGGTCGCCGGCGCCCTGGTGACCGGCGGGGGGCTCGTCTTCACCGGCGACGCCGAAGGGTTCTTCACCGCCTACGAGGCGACGACCGGCAAGGACCTCTGGACGTTCCAGTGCGGCTCGGGACACCACTCCTGCCCGATCACCTACACCCTCGACGGCCGGCAGTACATCGCCGTCTGCGTCGGCTGGGGCGGCTGGACGGCCGGCTTCGCCGGCGACGGCGCCCCGTGGCTCCGCAACGCCCGCCGCGGCAATACCCTCTTCGTCTTCGCCCTGCCTGAGAAGTAGGGTGGGTCGAGCCTCGATCCATCGAGGCGAGGCCCACCGGATCGGCCGGAGTTCTCGGTGGGCCTCACGCCGCTCCGCGGCGTTCGACCCACCCTACAATCGCCCGAGGACACCCGATGCCCCGCTTCATCCGACCCGGCCTGGCGCCGATTCTGGTGTTGGCCACGTTCGGCGCGCGAGCCGATGAGCCGGAGAAAGGCCACGCCGCCGGCCCCTCATCGAAACCGTTGACCATCTGCGGCGTGCCGGCCTCGATGCCGCGCACCGACAGGGCCCCCGACGGCCGGCCGCGGGGCCTGGATGCGGCGGTGGCCGAGCGGGTGGGCCGCGTCCTGGGCCGGCCGGTCGAGTTCCACTGGTGCGCCAATGCCGGGTGCTCCTGGCATTGCCTGCCGGAGGGGCGCTGCGACGTCGTCGCCGGCCAGCCGACCGACTCGGGCCCGCCGCGCGGCGTGGCCTGGAGCGTCCCTTATGCCGGCGCCCGGTTCGGGCTGGTCGTCCCGCGCGAGCCCAAGGGCATCCGCTCGCTCGACGACCTCCACGGCCGTCGGGTCGGGATCGTCGCCGGGACCGTCGCACTCGCCGAGAAGGACCACGCGATCGCCCGGTTCAAGACCCGCGAGGAGCTGCTCGACCGCTTCGCCGCCGCCAACCTGGATGCCGCGTTCCTCGACGCTGACTTCGCCGCCTGGTACCTGCACGAGCATCCGCAACTCCCCTTGCGGCTCGTCAACGAGCTCGTTCCCCGCGAGCGCTGGAACATGGCCCTGGCGGTCCGCGCGGGGGATGCCGAGCTCCTCGTTGCGATCAACGGGGCGCTGGCCCAGCTCGCCGAGTCGGGCGAGCTGCGGAAGATCTACGACGAGTACGGCGTGCCGTTGCACGCCCCATTCACGGCGACGGACCGACGGGTCGAGGCGCCGTCCTCCTGGCCGCGGATCCGCGACCGCGGTGAAGTCGTCGTCAGCATGGACCCCGCCAACCTGCCCTACTCATCCGCCCGGGACGACCGCCCGGGGTTCGACGTCGAGCTGGCGCGAGCACTGGCCGACCGGCTGCATCTGAGGCTTCGGATCGACTGGCTGGACATCCACCGCGAGACCGCGGTGGGCGCGCTGCTCGAGGGGCGGTGCGACCTGGCCTTCGGCGAAGCCGTCGATCCCGACGCCATGGCCGACGACGAACCGCTGGCGGGCAAGATCGTCCACTCCCGGCCCTACTACGCCACCGGCTACGTGCTGGTCCGGCGCAAGGACGGCCCGCGCACGGCTCGCTGGCCGACCTCAAAGGCGAGAGGTCGAGGCGCCTGGGCGCCGAGGCCGGTTCGGTCGCCGATTATCGGCTCGCCCGGCGGGGGTACCTCCGCCGCCTCTATCGCAACCAGCTCGCCACGCTCAAGGCACTGGCCGACGGCGACATCGACTTCGCCTATCTCTGGGCCAACGCCGGCTGGACCTTGCACGCCTCGCCCGATCTCGCCGCCAAGCTGGAGGTCGTGCCAGGCGTCGATCCGGAGGACCGATGGGACATCGCCGTCGCCATGCACCGGGGCGACGGCGAGCTGAAGCGACAGGTCAACGCGGCCCTCGGTGCCCTGATCGCCGACGGCACCGTCGCCAGGACTCTCGCGCGCTACCACGTGCCGGACCCGACCCGGCCGGGCGAGTCGTCGCCGCGCACCGGCGCCCGCACCGGTCGCGAGCCCGATCTGCGGAGGGTCCAGACTTCGAAGCGGTCGTATGACGCGATGGCACGCATCAGATCGGCCGGCGAGCTGGTGGTGGGACTGGACCAGAACAACCTCCCGTTCTCCACGGCGCATCCGTCTCCGGCCGGGCTGGATTACGAGGTCGCCGGCCTGCTCGCCGAGCAGCTCGGGGTCTCGCTGCGGGTCTACTGGGCCGTCGCGGCGCATGACTCGTATCCGTCGAAGCTGGCGACCAGACAGCTCTGCGACGTGATCCTGGGGGTCACGCCCGACGATCGGTTCGGGCAGCGGGTGCTCTACTCGCGGCCTTACCACGTCGCGCGGTATCGCGTGGTGGTCCGCCCGGGTGCGGGCCGGCCCTCGGAGTCGGAGCCCCTGGCCGTCGAGGCGGGCGTCGCGGTGCGAGGGCTCGAGGGCCGCGCGGTCCACACGTATCCCAGCACCGAGGCGGTGCTCGAGGCCGTGGCGACAGGCCGGGAGCGGGCGGGCTACGCGATCGCGACCCGGGGCGCCTGGCTGGCCCACGAGCGATGGCCGGGCAAGCTGGAATGGCTCCCCGCGACCGGCTCCGATGACCCGGTTGAACGCCTTCCCCATTGTCGCCGCAGTGCGGAAGTCGGACTTCGCGCTGAAGGACGCCATCGATCGCGCCTGGGACGAGCTCGACCGCTCGGGCCGGCTCGCCCGCACGTTCGCCCGCTGGCACATCCCTTACAAGCCCTGACTTGATCGGGATCTCCGGAAGGGCGAGGCTCCGTCCGAGCCGCATTTCCAGGCTCGGCAGGAGCCTCGCCCTCCCAATTCACCCCATTCTGTCAGGCCCTCTTACGAGTCCGCCCACGGACGATAACCGGGCGGTCGCCTACGGCAACGGAGTGCGACCCGGCCCGGCCGGACCGGCGCCGGGGGATGGCTCGAGCGCGGTCCTCGACGTCGGCTCGTCCCGCTCGTGCGGCGGCTCGGACGTGTCATCGTCCGGGCAGGGCAGGATCGGCTGGTCGCTCTTCTCGAGGGACGGCTCAGCGGGAAGTGCGATCCACGGACGATAGGCGGCGGCTCGATAGACGGCAGCCCGACCGCGGGACGCAGCCGCGGCGTCCCGCATCCGCTCGATGACCGCAAGCCCCGGCCCGGCCCCGACAGCCTGGGCCTGGGCCCCCCGCCTCGTATGAATCTCGATGTTACTGGCGAGAGCTTCGTAGAAGGACGCGGCCATCCCGTAGCAAACGGACGAAAAACAACGCTAAGGAGTTCCGCAAGCTCGCTCCCTCCAAGCGTTCAACTGACGATCTGCGGTGCCGTCGCTTCCTCAACCCCCGCTTCGGCTCGCTTCTTCAGCATGTTCGCCACCGCCTCCGAATCCTCGTTAGCGTCGATCTCCACGATCTTGCCCCACCGCATGCGGACGATGTGGACGCCGTGGTTGTGATAGGGGGAACCGTCGGGAAGGGTGTCCGTCCCCGACCAGCGGACGATGATGACGGTATTGTCGGGCCAGCCTTTCACCCAGACGTCGTGCACGGTCAATCTCAGGTTTGGGCAAAGACGGCCCAGCCGAGCGAACCAGCGTCCAAACGCCTCACGGCCGCGGCGTTCGCCGCCCAGGGCGTGCCGCCC
This sequence comes from uncultured Planctomycetota bacterium, assembly GCA_963815795.1. GTDB lineage: Bacteria > Planctomycetota > Planctomycetia > Isosphaerales > Isosphaeraceae > JAKAUH01. The sequence goes on from CAWFIC010000020.1 coordinate 285,047, forward strand.
GCTGAAGCGATGGTAGACGTTCGGGGCACAATCCTTCAGCAATGCCTCAGAATCCTTCTCATTGACACGCTCGAAAACTCCCCTGGCGATTCGCTTGACAATGGTGTGGTACACGGTTGGCCTTAACCTTTCCTAGTCGTATGGTGGCGAGATGGTAAGGTAAACCATCATTATGGCCGCGGCCGGCGAAATCCGATCACGAATCCGCCCGGCATCGCGGAATCGTCCGGCCGCCGTGGCGCACCGGCACCTCGCTCGCACGGCCTTCGGTGGCGTGAGCCCACCTCGGATCGGCCGGGGAGACGAAGCGAGGGACTGGCCCCGGTTCTTCGCGGCGACTATAACTCTTTATCGGCCGCTCGGTCGGAGCCGCGAAGGAGGATGATCGCCGTGTCGAGATCCGGATCCGGAATGGGGGCTCGGTGGTGGGGATGGCTGATCCTGGGAACCATGGTGATCGGCTGGGTCGGGGTGTTCTCCGCCGGCGCCGACCAGCCGGCGAAGTCGAATCCGGATAAACCCACTGCGACGGACGAGGCCGCGATGGCGGAGGGCCAGGCTCTCTTCCGCGGGCTCTGCAGCGGCTGTCACGGCGGCGCGGGCCGCGGCGGCAAGGGGCCCGACCTGACCGACGACAAGTGGTTGCACGGCGGCACCGACACCGACATCGCCCGCACCATCCAGAACGGCGTGCCGGGGACCACCATGAAGAAGCTGGGCGAGGCGCTCAAGTCCGAGCAGATCCGGCGCGTGATCGCCTACATCCGCAGCCTGGCCCGATCGCCGTCGGAGAGCACGTGGAAGCCGTACATCGCCGGCGATCCCCGGGCCGGCCGCGCGCTCTTCTTCGACCTGAAGGGCAAGGTCCAGTGCGCCCGATGTCACGCCATCGGCGGCGAAGGCGGCCGGATCGGGCCCAGCCTCGACCGGATCGCCGCCCGCCGCGCCCGAGTTCATCATGGAGTCGATCCTCGAGCCCTCCAAGGACATCGCGCCGGAGTTCGAGACGGTCGCCCTCGCCACCAAGGACGGCCGCGTGATCACCGGCATCCGCATCAACGAGACGAACTTCAACATCCAGCTCCGCGAGGAGAACGGCCGGTTCCACTCGTTCATGAAGCGCGACCTGGACGAGGTCAAGGCGATGAAGAAGTCGCTGATGCCCGAGAACTTCGGCGAGCTGCTGACCGTCAAGGACCTGCACGACCTCTTCGCCTACCTGATGTCGCTGGAATGACGGCGGCATTTGGTCCACGTCATCCCCCGGGATGATCCCTCCCCGTCGGGTCGTGCTGCCGGCCTTCGCACCACCTGCGCCAGATCTACCGGCAGGCTCGCTCCAGGTTGCGTGCGAATCGGGGGGCGTCCATGAGCGGCGACTGCGACATCCGCTGCCGCAACGTCCCGCGCAGCTCCTGGAGCCTGGGTAAGTCGCCGGCCAGTTGGGCGGCGAGCGCCACGATCTGCTCGGGCGTTTCCGCCGCCAGCTCCTTCAGGCCCAGGTTGCACAACTGGCTCCAGCCGTCCCGCCCGACGACGGTCTGGCCGACCAGCGTCAGGGTGGGGACCCCCATCCAGGAAGCGTCCAGGCTGGTGGTGGGCCCGTTATAGGGAAGGGTGTCCAGGCCCAGGTCGATCCGATGATAGACCTTCAGATACTCCGGCCACGGCCGCATGTTGACGAACTCCACGCGTTCGGCGGCGATCCCTTCCCGCTGCAGCACGACCAGGACATGGTCCCGCGCCAGGCCCCTCGGGGCGCGCAGCAAGAGCCGGGACCGCGGCACGGCCCGCAGCACCTCGGCCCAGAGCGACAGGCAGCCGTCGTTGACCTTGCAGAAGTTGTTCAAGCAGCCGAAGGTGATCGCGCCGGCTTCTAACGCGGGCAGCGCACTCACCGGCGGCTGATCGGTCAGGGGGTCGTAACACCAGAATGTCTCCGGCAGGCGCAGGGATTCTTCCGAATAGAAGGCGTCGAAGAGCCTCGGCGGATCGAGGTAAGGGTCGGTCAGGCGATAGTCGATCGTCGGCAGGCCGGTCGTCCCGGGATATCCCAGCCAGGTGACCTGCACCGGCGCCGGCTTGCGGGCGAAGACGAGCAACTGGCTGTGGGCCGTATGCACTTTCAGGTCGACGAGGAGTCGATCTGATCGCCGCGCACCAGGTCGGCCGTCTGCTGGTCCGAGAGTCCCGCGGCGTCGCGACAGACGTCGGCCTGGCCGCGCAAGCGTTCCGTGTCGGCGTCGGGGCGGGCCGCCCGGCTGTAACAGAAGATTTCGAACCGCCGGTGGTCGTGGTTCGACACCAGCGGAGTGATGAACCAGGTATCGGCATGATTGCGAAGATCCGGCGAGACATAACCGATGCGCAACCGGCGCTCCGGTTCGGGCCGATTGGCACGAGGAGGGATGTTCCTGGCGAACGGTTCGGCGTGGCGTCGATACCAGCGCCGGCACTCGTCCCCGATCGCCCGCTGGTCGTAGCTGAGATGATAGTGCATGGCCATGATCAGATTGTCGTGGTAGCCGGCATCGTCCGGCTCGAGTTCGATCGCTCTGCGATAGGCGGCGATCGCATCATCGAGCCGGCCCTGATCCTTGAAGGCGTTTCCGAGATTCAGATGAGCGCGGGCATAATCCGGCTTGAGGCGCACGGCCTGTCGGTAGCTGGCCGCGGCGTCCTCGAGCCGTCCTTGCTCCCGGAAGGCGTTCCCCAGGCCGAAGTGCGCCGCCGCGTCGTCGGGCCTGACGCGCAGGGCCTCCAGGAAGCGGGCCGCCGCCGCGTCCGGCTCTCCCTGTTGCCTCAAGGCCTGACCCAGGTTGTTGCAGGCCGGGGCATGATACGGGTTGATACGGATCGCTTGCCGGAAACCGGCCACGGCCTCCGCCGTTTTCCCTTGCCTCGCCAGGGCGACGCCCAGGCTGTTCTAGGCCTCGGCGAAATTGGGATCGAGGCGAATCGCCGCGCCGAAGCAATCGATGGCCAGGTCGTTCTGATCCGTCCGGGCCGCGATCAACCCCAGGAGATACCACGCGCGGCGATGGCCAGGATCCGCTCGCACGATCTGCCGTCAGAGCCGATCGGCTTGCGGCCAATCGCCGGCCTCGTCGTGCTTCCAGGCCGTCTCGAAGGCTTGCAGGATCGTCATTCGATCGTGTACTCGATGTAGAGCTCCGTCTTGTGCTTGGTGCCGAATTCCTCGAGCCGTGGTGTCGCGTCGGGGAGGTCCGCGAGCGACGGGAATGGGACGTCGGGATGCTCGGGCTCGTCCTCGTCGTTGCGCATCAGCCGGCCGCCGGTCCGGATCAGGAGGTCCTTGACCAGCGACTGGAGGGGCATCTGGCCGTAGTTGGCCTTGACCTGGGCGATGTACTCGTTGACGGGGAGCATGGCCACCAGGTCGCCGGTCTCGTCGGGGCTCCCCATGAGCTGCAGGCCCAGCTCGCGCAGGGTGGCGTTGTTGCTGCCGTGGTGGCTGACCTTGTAGAGCACGGTGCGGCGGAGCAGGTCCTTGGCCGTGATCGTCTTGCCCTCGACCGACCAGACCATGTCCTTGCCGTGGAAATCGTCCCCGATCTTGACCTTGCCCAACCACGACTCCCAGCTGCCGACCTGGGCGTCGCCGGGGAAGAGCAGGACGCGGCCCTCGCCGGGGTGGCCGATCTCCAGCGCGAACGCCAGGCTGGTGTTGTTGGTAGCCCCGTCGAGTTGGAGCGCGAACTCGCCCGCCGACGCCAGCCAGTCGTCGTCGATCCGCCGCCAATCCTCCGGGCCGTAATACGTCTCGAGGAATAGGGGATGCGCGGCCGGGTTCTCGTCGGGCTCGGGCGCCTTCCCCAGGGCGGCCGACCGCCGGGCCGGGTCGACGTCAGCGGCCGCGATCCGGTAGCGGCGATCGAAGGGCTGGCAGGACTCGCAGGCCCGACCCACCGCGTCGGACGACTCCGGTTCATCCGGGTGCATCGGGTCCGTGCCGAAGGGGGCGAAGAACGACAACTCGAGGGCCGCGGCCATCGCCTTGGGATAGACCTGCGCGGTCGTCGAGGACGGCTCATGGCGCCGGATCAGGACCTGATCCTCCGGCGGCCCGAGGATATAGATGCGGGCACCCTCCACGCCGTCCAGCGTCTTGGGGCACTCGCCGGGGAGGAGGAATTCCCTCTTGCCCTTGCCGTAGGTGTCGCGAATCCACTCCATGGCCTCCTCGGACTGCACGCTCTTCCTCGCCCCGTGCCCCGATGCCGCGAACCCCTGACCGGACGCCGATGACCCTTCGAGCTGGCCCCCGAAGAAGTCGAGCACTTTCTCCACGAGGTCGCGCGCCGAGTGTCCGGCGGGACCACTCCCTGAACATCTTGCCTGTCCCGCATCTTCGCCAGCGCGCGGACCAGGGCGGCGCGCGTGGCCCGCCGGCCGTCGCGCAGGTCCTGCGCCAGCCCGGGATTCGGGTTCTCGGTCCAGGCCATCCAGAGCTTCCTCAACTCGATCGTTTCGAAGATGTCCCGGGCCTGATCCTGGTGGAACGCCGAGATGTGATCCCAATGCTCGTGGGTGATGACCAGGAGGTCGATCCGGCCGCCGGTGGCCGCCTCGATATCCTCGACGATGCGGCGGATCCGCGTCACGTTGCCCGGTTCGGGCGTGCGGTAGTAGACGCCGCAGTCGATGAGCATGTAGAACGCGTCACGGGGCCGCCGGGGATGGGGTTTGCCCCGGGGGAAAGCGAGCAGGAAGCAATCGCCCAGCCCGGTGCGATACATGCGGACCGTGACGCCCGCCGGAGGCGGCTCCATGCGGCCGCCGCCCGACGGGGCCCTGACAGGATCCGCCGTCAACGGCGGCGAGTCTCCCCGCGCCGGGGCTTCGGTCCGCCCGGACCCGGCGTCCTCCGACGAGTTCCGCCATCCCGATCGCGAGGCGGCTTCGCGGGCTTCGGCTTCTTCTTCGCCATCGCGGTCGGCTCCTGGGCCGGGGTCGTCTCACCATGAGCGGTGGAGGGCGGCGAACGGCTCGACGTTTCGGTGGGCGGCGAGGGGGCGCGAATAGGTCATACTCAGCGAGGGTGCGTCCGATCCCTGCGCATAGGCCCGCTGGCGGACGAGGCGGGACTCGCTCCCGATCGGCTTGATGACGCAGTGGCGGGCCGTCCCGGTCTCGCCGTCGACCAGGAGCGTGCAGCCACCCAGGACCACGAAATCTTCCGGCTTGTAACGCGGCTTGTCCCACTCGGGAGAGTCGTGAGGGAGTCTCTCGGCGTCGTGCTGCACGTCCTTGTTGAGATAGCCCCGGCGGCGCTGGATGATCTCGAGGACCAGGTCGTTGATCGTGCGAGGTTCCTCGGTGGGGCGATACGAGACCCGCACCGCGTGGACCTCCAGGGTGGGCAGCCCGGTCGACTTCGAGCGGCAGATCGAGCCCTTGTCGGCCGCGGGGCCGAGCTCCAGGCCCAGCGCCTCGACGAGCTCCGGGTGCCGCGGCTGGCGTCGTCCGTCGAGCAGCTTCTCGATCAGCCAGGCCTGTGTCAGGGCCTGGAATTGGGTGCTCAACTCCCGGATCCTGTCCCGTTTCTCGGACGACTGCCACGCCAGGGCCGGCAGGGGTTCGAGCGGCTCACCCTTCCAACCCTCGGGGGTCTGGCCCCTCTTGAGCCGAACGAGCAGATCGCGGAACGGGAGGAGCTCGCTGAATCCGGGCAATCGCTCCTCGGGGGATTGCCATCGCAGCGCGTCGGCCGCGAGGGTGCGCACGTCGGGAGGATAGATCCCCCGGCGGCGGAACGCCTCGATCACCGCGATCCGGTAACCCCGCGGGTCGTCCGGCACGAGGTCGGCATCGGCCGTGACCAGGGCGCGGAGGTACTCGCCGAAGGTGATGTCCACCGGCGGGCAATAGTCGAGCGACCGGATCGCCATCCGCAAGATGCTGCCGGCCGTCTTGGCCGCCTCGGTCGCAAGCCGATTGACGAGGTCGGGATGGAGGTTCCCCTCGGGCAATACGCCGCTGCCGCCGGTCGCGATCCTCAGCAGGTCGGCGATCCGCGCCTTGTAGATCGACAGGAAGGCGTCGAACATCGCCGCCACCAGGATCGCGCCGCGGTCGTGGCACTCGGTCGTCGCGGCATAGTCCTCGGGGCGGGGCGCGGCGGCCTTCCAGCGGCCGGTCACCGGGTCGGGCCCGCCGATCGCGTCGCGCAGCGCGCCGCGATTGCCGATGGCCTGCCCGAGCTGCTGCGCCAGCTCCCCCAGCAGATTCTGGCTCTCCAGGTCGCCGCGCGTCCTGGCGATCTGGTGGCGCAGGGCCTCGGGCTGGGTGAAATGCTGGAACAGCGCCACGATATCGGCGAACGCCTCGTGGAAGGCCGGCACGTCGCGGTTGCTGTCGTGCTCGAAGAAGCTGTGCAGGCCGTCGAGCAGGGCGTGCGTCGTCTCGTGTGCGACCACATCCTGCGACAGGCAGGTGAAGACCAGCCCCCCCGGCACGTTCTCGCCCGGGTCGGAGAGGCTGGCCGGGAAGTAGCCGAAGAGCAGCGCCTTCTTGTGCGAGCTGTAGTAGGCGTTGGCCTCGCGAAGCGCGTGGGGATAGATCCGCAGCCGATCGACCGGCCGGACGATGGCCTTGCCGGTCTCGGGGTCGCGGCGGATCTCGCCGTCTCCGTCGCGCTCGAGGAGGGGCGCCCATAGCGCCTTACGGCCCAGCGCCCGTTCGAAGTTCCGGATCGTGGTCATCGCCACCGCGTAGACCATCTGCTGGTGGAACTGCGGGACGCCTTCCGAAGCGGGCAGCCCGTCCTGGGCCAGCAGGTGAGGCTGGTCCAGGTCCACCGGCGCGTAGAAGCAGTCGCTCGCCGGGTCGTAGTCGATGACTTCGAGGTAGTCGCCGACCGGCCCCGGCTCGAGATCCTCCCAGGGCACGCGGAGCACCGCCTGGTTGATCAGCGCTGTGTCGAGCTGCGTGGCCAGGCTCGGGTCGAACGTGTAGGCCCTCAAGCGTCGGTACGGCGGCGGTGGCTTCATGGCGCGACTCGGTCCGGAAGGGATGATCGCGGACAGGAGCGAGGCAACTTCGGTGTAGCTTAAGGCAAGCTTGATCGCAATTCCACGGGGAAGGCCGCCGCGGCGCGGGCAGTCGACGGCGGTGACTGGCATCTTCGAATGATTGGTGTAATCTCTGATCAAGGACAGCGGCCGGCGCCGCGGCGCACCGCCTTCGCCTGGCGGAGTCCGCCGCGACCTCGACGCGACCCGCGCGACTCGGTACTCTCACCCCCCCTGGACGCTGAGAAACGGATCATCGCATGACAACGCCGTCGCACCGCATCGCCACGGCCACGGCCCTCGCCCTGGCCCTCGGATTCGTCACCCTGCCGATCGCCACGCAAGGCCGGGGCCGGGCGTTCGCACGGACCGCACAGGAGAAGGGCAAGGAGAAGCCCGAATCCAAGGAGAAGAAGGAGCAGCCCAAGAAGAAAGCTCAGGGCCTGCCGCTCAAGCCCGACCGCACCGTCGAGTTCACGACCGACGAGGGGACGTGGGTCTCGCTGGATGTCTCGCCCGACGGCAAGACGATCCTCTTCGAGCTGCTGGGCGACCTCTACACGGTGCCGATCGACGGCGGCGAGGCCAGGGCGATCACCACCGGGATGCCGTTCGACAGCCAGCCGAGCTATTCGCCCGACGGCAAGATGATCGCGTTCATAACCGACCGCGACGGCGCCGAGAACGTCTGGGTCGCCAGGACGGACGGCTCGGAGGCCCGGCCGCTGACCAAGGACAAGCAGAGCCTGTTCGCCTCGCCGGCGTGGACGCCCGACGGCGATTACGTGATCGCCTCGCGACAGCCGCAGCTCCCCTGGGGCGCGTTCGAGCTGTGGATCTACCACATCCGCGGCGGCTCGGGCGTCGCGATCACCAAGGGCAAGCCCAAGCCCGACGCCAAGCCCGACGAGTACGTCAACGCCATCGGCGCCGCCGCCTCGAAGGACGGCAAGTTCCTCTTCTACACCCGGCGGAACAAGATGTTCAACGCCTACAACAACCTGAACTTCCCGCTGTCGCAGGTGACGCGGCGCGACCGGACGACGGGCGACGAAGACACGATCACCGAGGCGCACGGCAGCGCCTTCCGCCCCGTGCTCTCGCCCGACGGGACGAAGCTGGTCTACGGCACCCGGGTCGACAACGAGACGGGCCTGCGCGTCCGCGAGCTGACCTCGGGCGAGGAGCGCTGGCTCAAGCTGCCGGTGCAGCGCGACGAGCAGGAATCGCGATACACCCGCGACCTGATCCCAGGCTACGCCTTCACCCCGGACGGGCGATCGGTCCTGGCGGCCTACGGCGGCAAGATCCACCGCATTGACGTCCGGACCGGAGAGGACCGGGTGATCCCCTTCTCGGCCAAGGTGTCGCAGCCGGTCGGCTCGCGGCTGAACTTCCCGATCCGGGTGGACGACGGACCCGTCCGGGCGAGGCTGATCCAGGACCCCGAGCCGTCGCCCGATGGCAAGCGCCTGGCGTTCTCGGCGCTCACGCGGCTGTACCTGATGGACCTGCCCGGCGGCCAGCCGCGCCAGGTCTCGGCGGAAGGCTCGCGCGAGTTCCACCCGACCTGGTCGCCCGACGGCAAGTGGATCGCCTACGTGAGCTGGGCGCCGGAGGGCGGCCACATCTGGAAGCGGCCGGGCGACGGCAGCGGCGAGCCGACCCGGCTGACGCGGGCCGCCGCGTTCTATCGCGACCCCGTCTGGTCGCCCGACGGTAAGCGGGTCGTGGCGCTCCGCGCCGCGGCGCGAGCACGTCGAGAACCCGACCGACTACGGGCCGACGGCCGGGCTCGACCTCGTCTGGGTCCCCACCGACGGCGGCGAGGCGACGCTGATCAGCCCGGCCCGGGGCGCCAGCCGTCCGCACTTCGCGAATGCCCCCGACCGGATCTACGTGACCACGCCCAATGGCCTGGTCTCGATGCGATACGACGGCACCGATCGCCGGACGCACCTCGGCGTCGTCGGTAAGACGGCCTATCGGCCGAGCGAGCCCGAGCCCGCCGACGAGATCCTGCTCCGACCCGACGGCCGATGGGCCCTGGCCCGAGCCACCAACCAGCTCTACGTGCTGGCGATACCCGCCTTCGGCGGCGAGGCGCCCAAGGTCTCCGTCCACGAGCCGGCCGTGGCGCTCAAGAAGCTCACCGACGTCGGCGCCGACTACGCCGCCTGGGCCGACGGCGGCAAGACGATCGTCTGGGCCGTCGGCTCGAGCGTCTTCCGCCTGCCGTTCGAGTCGGTCGTCTTCCCGCCCTTGAAGGCCGAGGAGGGCGAGAAGGACGAGGAGGCCGCCAAGGCCGAGAAGGAGCGCGAGAAACCCAAGCCCGAGGAGATCGCCGTCGTCGTCGAGCGGCCGAGGCATCGCCCGCGCGGGTCGATCGTGCTCCGCGGAGCCAAGGTCATCACCATGCGCGGCGACGAGGTCATCGACGGCGGCGACGTCGTCGTCACCGACCACCGGATCGCCGCGGTCGGGCCGAAGGGATCGGTCAAGGTGCCCGATGGCGCGAAGGTCCTCGACCTCGCCGGGGCGACGATCGTCCCCGGGTTCGTCGATACTCATGCCCACTGGTTCGAGATCCGCCGCGGCGTGCTCGACCTGAACGCCTGGAGCTTCTTCGCGAACCTCGCCTTCGGCGTGACCACCGGCCGCGACCCGCAGACGAGCACCAACGACATGTTCGCCTACCAGGACCTCATCGAGGCCGGCGAGCTGGTCGGCCTCCGCGCCTTCTCGACGGGCCCTGGCGTGTTCTCCGACAACGACTTCCAGTCGGCCGAGGATGTCGAGGCGGTCGTCGCCAAGTACAAGAAGTATTACCGCACCAACACGCTGAAATCCTACATGATCGGCAACCGCAAGCAGCGGCAGTGGATGATCGAAGCCTGCCGCAAGAACCAGGTGATGCCGACGACCGAGGGCGGCCTGGACCTGAAGCTGAACCTGACGCACGCGATCGACGGCTTCAGCGGCAACGAGCATAGCCTGCCGGTGGTCCCGCTGTTCGCCGACGTCGCCGAGCTGTTCGCGCGGACGGGGATCTCGTACACCCCGACGTTGCTGGTGGCCTACGGCGGCCCGTTCGGCGAGACCGACTTCTTCACGACGACGACGATCCACGACGACGCCAAGGTCCGCCGGTTCATCCCGCACGAGGTCCTCGACGGCAAGGTCCGGCGCTCGGCTTGGTTCCACAAGGACGAGCACGTCTACCCGCGGATCGCGGCATCGGCGGCGAAGGTCGCGCGGGCCGGCGGGCACGTCTGCATCGGCAGCCACGGCGAGATGCAGGGCATCGGCTACCACTGGGAGATGTGGGCCCTGGCCTCGGGCGGCTGGAAGCCGCTGGAGGTCCTCCGCGCCGCCACCCTCCACGGCGCCGAGGCGATCGGCTACGCCCAGGATCTCGGCAGCCTCGAGACCGGGAAACTCGCCGATCTCATCGTACTGTCGAAGGATCCCCTCGCGGACATCCACAACACCAATTCGATCCGCTACGTGATGAAGAACGGCGAGCTGTTCGAGGGCGACACTCTCGATCGCACCTGGCCCGACCGCCGGCCGCTCCCGCGGCTCTGGTGGTGGGAGCAGGCGGCGCGGTGATCCTGTCGGCCGCACGGCTCCCGTCGCCGAGGGCGAAAGGCCGTCTCTTCGCGCAGGACCGCCGTCTCTCCGCCTGGACTTCCGCCCGCCCTGGGTGTACAATGGGTTAACAGAGGAGGTAGCCGCCATGCACGAGACAAACGCCCGACGCCGGCCTGACGCGAAGGAAACCCGGATCAGCGTCCGCATCAAGCCGGCCCAGAAGGCGCTCATCACCCGTGCCGCACGGCTGCGGCACACCACGCTGACCGAGTTCGTCCTGGAGAATGCCCTCCAGGCGGCCAGCCAACTGGTGGCCGAGGAGAAGCATTTCGAGATGACGCCGGATCAGTTCCGGCACTTCTGCCGCGCCCTCGATGCCCCGCCGGCCAAGAACCTCAAAGCCATGCAACAGCTCCTGAACGAGCCCAGCGTGCTTGATGAGTGAGTTCCGCCCCGTTGTCCTTCTGGAGTCCAGCCACGACCGCACGCCGTTCGACTGCGGCGTCGAGCCGCTGAATGTTTACCTCAAGCAGTATGCCTTGCAGAACCAGAAGAAGGGCATCGTCCGCAACTACGTCACCTGCCGCGGCACGCGTGTCGTCGGCTATTATTCCCTGGCCTACGGCTCCGCGGCCCAGGCGGACGCCCCGCCCGCGCTCGCCAAGGGGATCGGCAAGTACCCCATTCCCCTGATGATCCTGGCCCGCCTGGCCGTCGATGGGCGGGAAAGAGGCCGGGGTCTGGGCAAGGCGCTGCTCAAGGACGCCATCCTGCGCACGCTTCAGGCGGCCGAGATCGCGGGACTCAAGGCCATCTTCGTGCAGGCCAAGGACCAGTCCGCCGAGCAGTTCTACGCCACGCACGGCTTCATCCCGTCGCCGGGCGATCCGCTCCATCTCTTCTTCCCGCTCGATCCGCTCCGCAAATAGCCCCCTCCGGCCCTTTTATCCTGCTTCCGACGGAATGGGAAGAACGGCGAGCTCTACGACGGCGACACCCTCGATCGCACCTGGCCCGATCGCCGGCCGCTCCCGCGGCTCTGGTGGTGGGAGCAAGCGGCGAGGTGAGAGTGTTCTGGCCCGTCCGGACTGGCCCGGTATGACTACGTCCCCGGAGGATCAACGGGCGTCCCGTTTGCCCTGATCGTCGAGATTCGAGATGGTGCCGCAGGAGCTGTTCGACCTGCTCTCGCGCTTCGCTGACGGCTGCGTCCCATCGGGGCTCGATGTCGCCTCGGATTCGTGCCTCGATGGCGGCGAGCCAGGCGCGCGACCGCAATGGGCTCCGGCGATAGAACTGGAGGAACTGGTCGTAGTATTGCCCGGCCGTACTATAGTCGCGCCGCTCCATATAATCATCGGCGATCTGGATGCTGGCGGCGGGGGCCAGCGGACCGCACGGGTTATTGCGTTCGACGTGCTCGAGCGCCCGGAGGGCCGATCCCCGGATGTCGAGGAGGGGCAGCCGGCCGTCGAGTCGGGCCGTCCAGGGTAGCGTCTTCTCCACGGGTAACCGAGGATCGGACTGGGCGAGCCAGAACCGGGCGATCTCGTACTCGCGGCTGACGAGTCTCTCCAGATGCTCGGTCGCGGGGTAATCGTAGTGGAGCCGTTCGAAGCTCTCGATGGCGCTGACGTATTTCTTCTGCTGATACTGGCACTCGGCCAGGTAATACTCGGCGCGCTCTCCCCAGGCGGTGTCCTTGCGAACCCGGGCGATCCAGGCGAACTGCCGCTCGGCCTCGGCGAATCTCCCCTGGCGGAACAGTGTGGGGGCACTCCGGAATTCGCCATCGACGTGAAACCGGGCAGCACCCGGGATCGGCCCGCCAACCTGGTCCTGGGCCTTCTTCGCGGCGTCATCCGCGACGATGATGGACGAGGGTCGCGCCACCGTCCCCGCGACGAATGTGCCGACGCCGATGAACAGCAGAGTGGCGATACACGCCACCTCATGACGAGTCCCTGCCATCGCGCTCCTCCTTTGATCCACAAGCACCGTGGTCCGCCATTCCGACTCTCCCGTTCGCGATCCCGACCCCTCGCGGATTATACCGACCTCTTGGGATCCTCCAAACGCGGTTTCGCGGCCATGGCGAAGGCGCGGCGGATGGATCAGAGATTGGCGCGGGCCGTCGGGTGCGCGACGATGAGAGAATCTGGAGCCGGTGAACCCTTCCTGATCGATGTCGGGTGTCCCGCGTGGAGAGCCAGCCATGCGCACGCCACGAGCCGTGTTCCTTTGCTCCGTCCTCTTCTGCCTCGGCTCGCCGATGAACCGCGGCGCCCTGGCTCGCGAGACCTGGTCCGAGATCAAGCACGTCCAGATCCTGGAAGGGCCCGATCAGATCTGGGTGTTCGTCGAGGTCGTGCGAATCACCGACTATACCGACGAGTTATTCCTCCACCTCATGTCCAAACACCCCGACGAGGAGATCGCCTCGCGGTCGGTCTTCACGATCGACCGGCCGGGGAACATGACCAAGAAGGCGGTCGCCGAGGGCACGGCGTGCCGGTTCGATCCGGACCTGAACCCGATCTTCCGGCTCTCGGACGGGTTCTACCAGTACGACGCCGGGTCGCTCGAGCGACCCGCCTCGCTTTATCGATGGCGCGGGGATCGGTTCAGTCCGCTGGACGAGCGCGAGTCCAGGGAGGTCAAGAATCGCATCGGTGAGGAGAGCTATCCTCGCGTTCTCGAGGTCCTGAAAGCGAATTCGGAACGAGAGGGATGGCGGTGTGTTTATCATGACGCGCTCGGGTTCACGGAAACCGCCTCTCCCTTCGTTTCGGACAAGCACCAGGTCAAGATCAGCGTCCAGATGAGTGACAAGGCGCGGGGTTGGAGATCGCTCCGCCTCTCGTCGGTCGTGGCGTCGTCCATCGCGAAGGACAAGCCCTGGTCCCGGAAGCTGATCGAAGTCGACACGAAGGGCCGGCGCGGGCGGCGCAGATGACCGCCCGTGGCGGGGACGAATCGTCGTAGGTAGACATCATCCAAAGGAAGATGGTCTCGAGACGAGGGCGGCCTATCTGGAATCGCTCGTCGGGGATCCATCGAGAGAAGCTGAGCTGCCATCGGCCCTCTACCGGACGGGGCGATGGTCGCGGGGGCAGGCGCTCGAGATGGAACTCGAGGCGTCCTTCGGGCCTCCGTCCGGCGCACGATGGAAACAGTTGGCCTCTCGCTCGCTGGGCAGCGCGGCGACTCGAGCGGGCTTGGCATGACGCAGGCGGGATTCGGAGACAGTCCGTCGTGCTCGGCGCCTGTCGCTCGGCATGTTCCTGGCCGGTCTCTTCTTCGGCTTGTTCGTTCTTCTCGGCGTCATCATGGAGACAATCGAGCCTTATCTCCGGAGTTGGCGGTAAGTCGGAGGAGGCCGAAGAGATCACGAACCGATCCCCACTTCCGGTTCCGGACGCCTTCCGAGATCCCCGTTGTTCCACTGATGTCGGACACCAGAACCATGCGATTGCCCGGCTTCCTGAGGCGAGATCCGTCGGAGTGCCCTGCGTTACCGGAGGATGGAGCGACGGGTGGTCACGCGACGCGTGGCTTCATCCTCGGCTGCCTTGCGGCGATCACATTCTGGTTCGTGCCGATCCCGGTCGCGGCCGTGGTCCGGCTGTTCGACCTCAAGGGGCCTTTCGGCGATTATATGCTGATGGCGATCCCTTTCTTTCTTGCCTTGCCGATCATCGGCGCCGGGTTCGCCGATCAGTTCGGCGCAGATGGGGAACCCATCCGTATCGTCGTTGAACCATGGTTGGCGCGGACCGTCGGGCGCGGGACGATGGCGGGTGCAAGGAACGAGTTGACCAGGATCGACGCGTGCCACTCCCGACAGGACGAGGGCCAGGCCATGCTCCAGTCGCCCGGGCGGTTCGCGATCGAGTGGCTGATGCTCGCGGGGGCCATCGTGGCCCTGGGCGGGAGCGAGTCGCTCGCCTGTTCCGGGCCGCGGGCGGCGCGGACCATTCGGGAATCGGAATTCATCGGCTCGTTCCTCGCGGGCGTCTCGATCGCGATCGTCGCCGGCGGTTGCAGGCTCCTGCGCCGCCGAGATCCCGGCCGCCGGATTCGCTGGATCGTGGCCCCGCTGGCGATTCATCCCAGGTGGTGGATGGACGCCTTCCACGGCGATTGCGGTTATGGACTCCGATTCTGGTCCCTGGTCGCCACGGTCTGGATCGCGGTCGCCGTCGCTCTGGCTGTCTGCTGGCCGCGTCTCGCCGCCGCCGAGGCGGAGCCGAAGAAATGGCGATGGACCCTCAGCGGCGCGCTGGCGGGTGCCTTGGTCGGCGTCCCCGCCGCCGCCCTGATCTTGCAGGGCCCGGGCCTGATGTCCGCCAATGATCTGCGGCTGGCCGGGGCAACCCTGTGGAGCCTGGTGATCGCGGGGATCCTCGTCGGCGAGGGCCTGTTCCGGATCCGGACACGCGCCGCTCGCCGGTTCACGTTCAGCCTGCGAACGCTCCTCCTGCTGCCCATCGTGCTGGCCCCGCTCTTCGTCGTGTTGTTCCCCGTCCTCCCGTACGAGGCCGCCGTCCCGAGGAACTTCCCGGTTCGCTGGGTGGCTGTGGACGACGTGACGGGCCAGCCGATCCCGAACGTGAGCGTCCAGCTCATCGACCTGAGGATCGCCGAGGATAACCTCGAAAACCAGCCGAGTACCGACATACCCGGGGACGGCCGCCCCGGCCTGATAACGGGCCTTTACGCGACCATCCGCGGCCGGCAGGGCCTGCTGGGCCGGACCGGGACGATCACCTACAACCCCTTGATGATCCGGATCGTGGCCCCCGGATATCGGCCTTTCTTCACCTCGATCGCCGGCGACCTTCCCATCCCACGCGATCAGTTGACGGCGCCCCCCTTGGGCCTGACGATCCCCCCGCCGCCGTTGGTGACGGTCCGGCTGAGGTCCAGCACCGGCGCCGGTGGCGCAAACGGTCAGTCGGGTCGTCATCCGTCCCTGCCGTAGGCGCCTTGCGTTTGTCGCAAGTGCCCAGACGTCGCGGACAATCCCATCCCGGCCGCATGACGGTCATTTCGCCCCCGGAACGTGATTCGTGGGCGAGAGGTGGATGAGGAGTCCGCCCGCGGGGGCGAGCGAACCGCGGAGGACATCCCCGGCGGCGACGTTCTCCGCGCGCCGGGCGATGCGCGACGCCGAAACCAGGTCGTCGCGATCGATCTCGGCCCGGAAGCGACCGGGCCCGAGGAAGCCCAGAGGGACCTCGACCTCGCGGGGCTCCCGGCCGCCCATCGCGCCGACCCACCACTCGGCACCGTGCCGCCGGGCGATGACGGCGAGCTCGCCGACCTTGCCGGCCAGGCAGCGGGTGTCGTCCCAGGTCGTCGGGATCGCCGCGAGGACCGGCAGCGCCGGATGGCCGCGATACGCGGATGGGTAGTCGGCCACCATCGGCAGGTGATCCTGGAAGACGACGTAGGAGGCGAGCATCCGACACGGCGTCCCCATCACCAGCGGGGCCTCGTTGCGCGGTCGGAACGCCTCCACGGGCACGCCGCGGAGCGAACCCTGGTGGAAGTCGAGCGGACCGGCCAGCATCCGCGTGAAGGGCACGGTCAGCTCGTGCTCGGGAGGGACTCCAAGCTGATCCCACTTGTCATATTCCAGGTTCAACACCCCTTCGCTCGTCAACAGGTTGGGGAACGTCCGCTCCAGGCCGGTCGGTGCCGAGACCCCGTGGAGCGTGACCGTCAGCCGGTTCGCGGCGGCCGTCTCCAGCGCCCGGCGGAGGAAGTTGACCATCACCTGGTCGTCGCGGTCCATGAAGTCGAGCATCACGCCCTCAACGCCCCACTCGCGGTAGAGCGGGAACGCCCGTTCCATGTGGGCCTCGGCCGCCCGCCAGTTCATCCAGAGGCGGATCTTCACACCCTTCGTCGCGGCGTAGCGCAGCACCTCGCGGAGGTCCAGCCCCTCGATGCCCCGGGTGATGTCGGCCCCTTCGTAAGGAACGATCGGGCCGCCGTACCACGCCGTGTCCTTGATGCCGTCGAGCGAGTGGTAGGGAATGCCGGCCTCGGCGCAGAAATCGATGTAGTATTTCGCCGTCGCCGTGTTCAGGCCCATCTCGAAGGGGACCTTCTCCTCGTGGAAGCCGTTCCACCAGGGGAACGTCGTCTTGCCGGGCCGGATCCAGGAGGTATCGGCCAGGGCGCAGGGGGCGTTGAGGTTGAGTACCAGGTCCGACTCGACCAGCCGCTCGACCTTGTCCGCGATCAGGAAGACCCGCCAGGGCGACTCGTGCGGCAGGCCGGCCCGGACGGCCACGTTCGCCTCACCGGGCCGCGGGGACAACCGGCAAGCCAGGACTCCGTCGCCTCCGGCGTCGTGCGCCAGGTACATCCCGGCGTAGTCGGTCAGGTTGGCCTCGGCCACCGCGAGCCAGGCGGCGCCGGGCAGCTCCGCGAGCATCGGCAACCCCAGGAGCCACTCCCTGGGGATCTCCGCCACGGCCTTCTTCTGGTAGCGGGCCTCGTGGGAGGTCGTGTAGCCATCCAGGGGCAGGGCATAGGCCACCGCGGCGACGGGCAGGCGGAATTGGGTCCGTTCGCCGGCGATCGCGAGGCGCTCCCAGCCCTCCTGGGCGGGGAAGCGATACCGGAAGGCGACGCCGTCGTCGTAGGCGCGAAGAACGACCTCCCAGCGCCGGGCCGGCTCGGCACGCTCGCGCAGCGTGACGACTGTCTCTTCGCAATGATTGACAACCCGGCTGCGCTTGCCCGGCTGCTGGGTATAAGTCTCGTTGATGGTTTGCGTCCGGACTTGCTCGATCGTCGAGTCGCGGCCCAGGGCCGTCCCGCCGGCCAGGTCGATGCCCAGCCGCGATGCCAGGACGACGGGCCGGCCTCGAAAGGAGATCGAATAGACGGGCGGGGGCCCTCCCTCGCCACGTCCGGCGAGAGCCACCTCTACCCGGATCCGCCCGTCGGGCGAAGTCGCCGCAACCGACGACGGCGCGTCTCGGCCGGCGCACGATCCGGCGCCGGTGACCACCAGACAGAACCCACAAGCCAACGGCAACAGGTGGCACCGCATCCGGGGTCTCCGCTTCATGTGGGTGAAGGCCCACTCCGGGTCCGCAAGACCCGGTCTCCCGCGCCCATGATATCGCCTCGTGCGGCACATGATACGAGGTGCCGGCGAAGCGCGAACCGGCTCGGTGTGGTAACTCGCTCGATCCGGTGATGCGCATCGGCCGATCGCCTTGCCGCGACCCGGGGGCCGGCCGATACTGGAACGAGGGCCCTCGCGAATCCTTCGAGGACGGCATGCCATGACCGGTGATGAGGCGACCGACGAGCCCGCCGAGACCGTCACCCGCCAGGAGCGGAAGACCGGGCCGTGCGAGCTGTGCGGCCGGCCGGGCCAGGCCCTGACCTTCCATCACCTGATCCCCCGCCACTGCCACCGCAAGAAGCGGTTCCGCGGCCGCTTCTCGCTCGGCGAGATGCGGAGCCGCGGCCTGCGGATCTGCCGGCTCTGCCACGGCGGCATCCACGACCTGATCCCCGACGAGAAGGACCTCGGCTGGAATTACCACACCCGCGAGAGCCTATTGGCCCACGAAGGGGTACGGAAGCACGTCGACTGGGTGCGGAAGCAGAAGTAGAATTCGTGTCTTGTAGGGTGGACATTGCCCACCGGTCGAGACCTCGAATGGTGGGCAATGCCCACCCTACCGGCTCAGAAGTGGAACAGCCACCGCACGACCGTGATGAACCCGATGAGGACCAGCGTCAGGACCACGAGCAGGATCGCGGCGATCGGCACGATGAACCGCCAGGGCATGCCGATCGGCCGGAACGTGATCGGCGGCGCCTCCCGCCCACGGCGATCGGCCGATGCCGCGCCCGGATGGAGGTAAGCCTCCAGGAGCTGGACGTTCCGGGTGTTCGCCTTGAAGCCGATGTCGAAGAGGTCGCCGAGCAAGGGGATCGCGCCGACGATGATGTCGATCAGCACGTTAGCCGCCATGTGCGCAGCGACGATCCTGGGCACCTTGTAATGGCGGAGCGCCACCAGCACGAGCCCGGCCTGAACCAGTCCGGTGAGCACGTCGCCGCCGACCGGCAGCAGGCCCACGATCGCGTCGAGCCCGACGCGAATCCGCGTGCCCGGGATGTGGAAGGCCCGATCCATCAGCCAGGCGAGCCGCTCGAGGTTGCGGGCCATCGCCTCGCGACGGTCGAACTCGGCGTCGCGGTGGATCGTCCAGGGTTCGGTGGATGCCTTGCTCATGCAGCGGTCCCGGTCGGGTCTATGCCTCGTCCGGCGCGAAATCGCCGTGATCCAGAGGAGTCGCCGGGGGCTCCGGCGGCGGGGCCTCGGGGACGACCTGGCCGCCCGGCGGATCGTCCTCGCGGGTATTCGGGACATCCGGACCGAAGATGTTCGACTCGTCCGGATCCAGGTCGGTCCTCGCCCGGCCCGCATCCGTTGACGGTTTCCCGGCCGTGTTGTCGGTTCGTGATACGTTTAACATGGCGCGGCTGGCTCCCATCGGGTCGTCGCCCGACGATTTCCCTTGTCGCGAACGCCGTGCCGTTCGCGTCAGAGAGAAAGGGCCTGGCAGCCCGCCTGGAATCGACCCGGACGGGAACGGCCGCCACGAATCCCCACCCCCGGCCGATCTTTCCGGATCGTTGCATCGTAACGGATTCCAGGATTCGAGGCCACGGACGGAGCGGGCCGGGTGCAGACGCCACCTCCCGCGGAGATGCTGCGCGACCGCCTGCCCCGCGATCGCTCGATCGGGATCGATTGACCTTCAGGACGATTCTCGGAAAGATCGAGGAGTCCGGTGTCCATGGGCCGACGTCGCCCCGATCTTTGCGAGAGGCATTGACATAGTTGGACCAACCATGATCGCACGCTTGACGCCACTGGAAGAGCGGTTGAGTCGATGGGGTAGACGAGGGCGGTCCGGGGCCGATAGGGATGAGGCGGCCATGCCATTCGCGGATCAGGATCTGGCGCGTCGGGTGGAGGAGGCGTGGGCTTATCTGGGCGTGGAGAACGCGCGGGCCCAGGTCCGGCTGGACCCGGAATCGGGCGCGACTTCGCTGGCGATGGGCGGCGGCTACGCGGTGTTCATGGGCGCGGGCTCGCCGCTGTCGCAGGCGCAGGGGATGGGCCTCTACGGGCCGGTGGACGAGGAGGAGCTCGAGCGGATGGAGGCCTTCTACCGCGAGCGCGGGGCGCCCATTCAGTTGGAGCTGGCGTCGCTGGCGGAGGCGTCGTTGCTGCGGCTCTTGAGCCGCCGGGGATACCGGGCGGTCGAGCAGACGCACGTGCTGGTGCGGCCGATCGGTTCGAAGGAGCCCAAGGCCGCGGGGGGGTCCGCTCGCGATGAGAAGGGTGATGCCGGGGCGACGGAGGTCGCGGTCACCCCGGTCCGGCCGGACGAGGTGGTCACCTGGGCCGAGTCGGTGCTCCGATGCTTCTTCGAGGACCCGGCGGAGTTGCCCCGCTCGCTGCTGGAAGGCGCGATCGCGATGGCCTCGATCCCCGCGGTGAGCGGCTGGCTGGCGCGGGTCGACGGCCGGATCGCCGGGGGCGGCGCCCTGGTCATGCACAACGCGCTGGCCCTGATCTGCGGCGACGGCACCCTGCCCGAGTTCCGCAGCCAGGGCGTGCAGACCGCGCTGCTCCGCGCCCGGCTGGACCGCGCCCGCCGCGCCGGCTGCGACCTGGCCGTCATCTGCACCCAGCCCGGCAGCAGCTCGCAGCGCAACGCCGAACGCCAGGGGTTTCAGGTCGTCTACGCACGGACGCTCATGGGACGAGAGTGAACGGTCATGACCCGACCAAGCGAGCCCGGGGACGGAGATCAGGGCCCCTTCGCCGCGACCGGCGCCTGCCCGGCCGATGGCCACGCCACCGCCACGGCGACGACGTCGGCGCCCTGCCCGCGCTGCCGGGCCCTGGAGGAGCGCATCGCGGCGCTCGAGGCCGAGGCCGGTCTGCTCCGCGCCGCGGTGAACCTCCGGCGCCAGGCCCGGACCGACCGCTTGGCCGGATCGACGCCCGACGGGGCGCCTCCCGCCGAGCCGCCATCTCCGTCGTCCTTCGAGCTGCCGCGGCTGGACTTCAAGGCGCTGCGGCTGATGCCGTACGGCTGGGGCGAAGGCTGGGGCCTGCGCCCGTCGCCGTCGCGGCGGAACTGGATGGACGAGGAAGAGCGCGCCTACCATTGCCTGCCGCTGGTACTGGCCAACCAGTGGGGCTGGCAGGTCCTCTGCCCGACCGACGTCCGCGTCACCTGGGACGGGAGCCGGGCCATCGAGGGCCTGCGGGTCGAGGTGCCGTCCCAGTACGCCGAGGCGATCAAGAGCCAGTTCGGCGCGGGGATCGTGACCTTCTCGCCCCCCTGGCTGTTCCGCACCCCGCCCGGCTGGGACCTCTACCTCAAGGGGCCGAGCAACCGCTGGAAGCCCAACTGCCACCCGCTGGAAGGCATCATCGAGACCTGGTGGCTGAATTATACCTTCACGATTAACTGGAAGCTCGTCGAGCCCGGCACGGTCGTCTTCGCGCGGGGCGAGAGCCTCGGCCAGCTCGTGCCGGTCCCGCACGCCACGTTCGAGGGGGCCGAGGCGCTCGAGGCCCCGATCGGCCTGCTCGAGCCCGAGGCCGCCCGCGAGCTCCTCGACTGGCTCGACCGGCGCCAGCGGCTCGCCGGCCAGAAGAACAACGTCCACCACCTCTACCGCAAGGCCGAGGGCGTCGACGACCACCTCCGCAAGGTCGACGTGCCGGCCGTCCCTTCGATCCTGCCGTGAGGTCGAGGTCACTCGTCATCTCAGTCCGGGACATCTCGCTTATCCGGATCGAACGGATTTTTCCGGGATTCCTTTCGCCATTCGCCCCGAAACTTGATTAGCATGTCGAGCGACAAATCGGTCGCATTTCGAGCCGCGTGCGTGTCCTGAACGAAGGCCTCTCCGAGAGGTGATCAACCGTTGACGAGGTTCCCATGACCAACTCCACCGTCGCGACGCCGTCTCCTCGGCTGGTCGGTTATTTCTCCTCGACCGCCGCCGCCGACAAGGGCCTGCACGTGGCCGATTCGAACCTCCCGGCCGATCGGCTGACCCACCTCATCTACGCCTTCGCGGACGTCACCAGCGCCGGCCTCTGCGCCTCCATCAAGCCCAAGCTCGACCAGATCAACTTGCCTCAACTCCTCGATCTCAAGGCGCAGTTCCCGGGCCTCATGACGCTGATCTCGATCGGCGGCGCGTCGCACTCGGCCAACTTCCCGGCCGCGGCGGCGACCGATGCCTCGCGGCTCCAGTTCGCCCAGTCGTGCGTCGGCTTCATGAAGGCGAACAGCTTCGATGGGATCGACATCGACTGGGAATTCCCCGGCGCCGCCGATACGGCGAACCACACCGCGCTGTTGACGGCGCTGCGCGCCGAGCTCGACACCCAGGGGACCGCCGACGGCCGGCCATACCTCTTGACGATCGCCGCCCCCGCCGGCCGGAGCCACTATTTGAACCTCGAACTCGACGCCATCTATGCCGTCCTCGATTGGATCAACCTGATGACCTACGACTACGTGGTGGCCACCAGCAAGACGACGGGCCTGGTCGCGCCCCTCTACGCCCCGCCGGACGACCCGTCGTCGTCCGCGGCGCAGCCCGCCGAGAACGTCGACTCCTCGGTCGGCGCGTACCTTGCGGCCGGCGTACCGGCCGCGAAGGTCGTCCTCGGCGTCCGTTTCGTCGGCACCGGCTGGCAGGGCGTGCCCGACGTCAATCACGGCCTGTTCCAGCCGGTCACCCCGCCGACATCGGGGACCCTGAATATCGCGAGCGTCGATTTCGGCGACCTGGAACAATCGTATCTGCCGAGCTACCCGCGCTACTGGCATCCCCAGGCGATGGTCCCCTGGCTCTACAATGCGCCGAATTCCGGCGTCTTGATCAGCTACGAGGACGCGCAGTCGCTGGGAATCAAGGCCGGTTACGCCCAGTCGCAGCAGCTCGGCGGCATCATGATCTGGCACCTCAATGCCGATGACACGCAACACACGCTGGTCGACGCCCTCACCGGGACCCCCTAGGCCACGGACGCCTCCGCGTGCGCCGGTGCACGAAGCGCCCCGATGGCTCTGTCGTAGGATGCTCCTTGAACACCGACCCGCACGACCGACCAGGCCGGGCCGGTGCTCCGTGAGCGGCCGACATGGCTTCCGACACGGGCTTCTGAGTGCAGCGAACAACACATCGTTGATCAATAGTGCGTCAGCGCCAGCCAAGCGATCCCGACCGAAGTGTTGAGGAGCGTCAAGGGAATCCCGACCTTCAAGAACTCGCCGAAGCCGAGCTCGACCCGGGCGCGGCGGGCGCTCTCGACGACGATCAAGTTCGCGACCGAGCCCAGCATCGTCAGGTTGCCGGCCAGGGTGCTCGACATCGCCAGCGCCAGCCACGCCTGCTCTTTCTGCGTCATGACCGCCATCAGCGGCTTGAACAGGAGCACGGCCGGGACGTTCGAGACCAGGTTCGACAGCAGCACCGAGAGACCGCTGACCAGGACCACGGGCGAATCCCGCAGCGCCGTCCAGCTCTCGAGGTTCCAGGAGCGGACGACGTGGACCTCGAAGGCGTGGACGACGATGAACAGCCCGGCGAACATCACCAGGAGCGGCCAGTCGATGAGGTGATACACCTTCTCGGGCCGGACGCGGTCGAGCAGCAGGATCGCCGCCGCCGCCAGGGCCACGATCGCGATCGGCTGCCCGGCGAAGAACAGCGCGATCATCGCCGCCGTGACGCACAGGCTCTTCACCAAGAGCCCGCGATAGACCCGCGGGCCGGTGACCCCCACCTCCACGCCATTCGCCTTGGCGCCACCGGCGGCCATCGAGCGCGAGTAGATCGTCGACAAGATGGCGAAGTCGATCAGCAGCCCCAGCGCGGCCACCGGCGCCAGTCGGGCGGCGAAGCGGACGTACGTGATGTCCGACAGGTTGCCGATGATGATGTTCTGCGGGTTGCCCGTGATCGTCGCGACCGAACCGATGTTCGACGCCGTCGCCAGGCCGATCAGGTAGGGCAGCGGCGGCAGGTTCCGCCGCCGGCAGAGGTCCAGCACCAGCGGCGTCATCGCCACGCAGACCACGTCGTTGACCAGGAACGCCGACAGCACGCCCGCCAGACCGATCGTCATCGCCAGGAGCCCGTGCGGGCTCAGCCGGCGAGTCGCGATCCAGCTCGTGACCACCGCGAAGAACCCCGAGAGCCGCACATAGGCCACCACGATCATCATGCCGAAGAGCAGGACGATCGTCGGCACGTCCACCGCCCGCGCCGCCTCGTCCAGGCCGAGCACACGCAGGGCCAAGAGCGACGCCGCGCCCACCAGCGCGATCCCGGCCCGGTCGATCCGCAGCCGCGGCACCTTGCCCATCGCCAGGAACAGGTATGTGGCGCCGAAGATGATCGCCGTCGTCACGGCCAGCGGGTCCGATGAAACACGATGTGTCAATGCGGAATACGACATATTATAAATCTTGAATCTGGAATCCGGAATCTGGAATCGGCCTGTCGTCCTCGACCCGAGACGGAGCCACTCAGGCCCCGGCGCCCTCGGCGGGCGACAGGGACGTCGCCGCGAGTTCGGGGAGTCGCCCGCTCGCCGGTTCCGCCGTTAGGGTGCCGCGGTGTGCGAGCGACTCGGGGACCGCGAAGAGCACCGCCAGCGTCGCGATCGCGCCCACGCCCGCCAGGACGCCGAACAGCCCGCGATAGCCCAGGGTCTCGACCCAGAGGGCCGAGAGGTACGGGCCCAGCGCCGAGCCGAAAACCAACGACGTGCCCACGATCGCCTGTGCCTCGCCGGCGCGGCGGGCGCCGCCCAGCCGGTCGGTCACCCAGGCCGCCGCCAGCACCGCGAAGAGGCCGTTGGCCAGCCCGTCGAACGCCTGGTTCACCACGACCTGGCCGGACGTGCGCGCGATCGCCACGATGGCCAGCCGCAGAGCCATGACCGTCCAGGCGACGATCAAGAGCGGCCGGCGGCCGTAGCGGTCCGCCAGCATCCCCGCCGGACGGACGACGATCATCCAGGCGATCATGCTCACCACGAACGCCGCCGCCAACTGGTAGCGGGCCGCGTGCAGGTCGCGCTCGAGGAACAGCCCGAGGTAGACGCCCCCCGGGGCGTTGGCCGTGTGGAATAATACCATCGCCGCGATGAACGACCAGAGCGATCCGTCGCGCCAGCGGCCGTGGGCGGGATCGGGTCGGCCGAGCCCGGAGACCTCCCGCTCGCCCGCCGGTTCATCTCCCTCCGACGAGGCCGGGTGCGCGTCCTCGCGGATCAACAGCGCCGCGACGAACGCCAGCGCCTGGATCACGGCCAGCGGCATGAGGATGGCGCCGACGCCCGATCGCTCCGCCAGCCAGCCGCCGATCAGCAGGATGGTGATGATGCCGATCGGCTTCCAGAACCGCAGACCCCCCAGCGCCCGGCCGACCTGGTCCGGTTCCGCCAGCGCCACCGCCTCGGCGCCCGACTGGCTCTCCACGATCGCCCGGCAGACGCCGTTCTCGGCGAAGAGGACGACGACCACCGCCAGCCAGACGCCGTTCGGCACCCGGGGCAACGCCAACGTCGCCAGGGCCAGCACGCCCAGCGCGACGACGAGGAACGGCTTGTGCCGGCCGATCCGGTCGGACCAGATCCCGACCATGAACTGAGCCAGCGCGCCGAGCGCCGCCAGCGTCGAGATGATCCCGATGTCGCGGTCCGACAGCCCGCGCTCCCTCAAGTACAGCGGCAGATAGGGGAGCGTGAACCCGATCCCCGCCATCGCGCAGAAATACGCACCGTAGAGTCCCAGCCGATTGCGCCAGTCCATGTGATTCACCAGTGATCCCACGAGTCGGGTGGGCATCGCCCACCGGGTCAAGTTGAATGCGTACGGTGACCATCGCCCACCGGGATCGAGCCGGGTCGTGCCGAGCGGGCTGCGTCACACTTCACTCTGTGGCTTCGACGCTTGGGTGGCATGCCCACGTCTTCGTGGGCATGTGCGCCGCGACGACCCATGCCCACGAAGACGTGGGCATGCCACCCGGTCGATCGGGCCTGGGACGGACCCTCGCCCGCCCGAGACGGTGAGGGCCCGCTCAGGGCTCCGGCGGCGGGGGCAGGATCTGGCCCGAGCGGTCCGCGTCCTTGCCGAATCGGCCGCCCTTGACCTCGGGCCTGGGCGGTGGCGCCTCGCGGACGTCCGCGGCGTGCCCGAGGTGTTCGGCGACGTGGCTCATGGCCTCGGCGGCGCGGGCCAGCTCGGCGGTGCGCTCGGTGCGGCCGGCCTCGAAGTCGCGCCGGGCGGCACGATACAGCTCGGACGCCGCGTCGCGATAGGGCCTGGCCCGCGGGCCCGCGTCGCTGCCGTCATCCCCCTCGCGGAGCCGCTCGTAGGCCTTCGTCAGGTCCTTGCGAGCCTCGCCGCTCCGCCCCTGGCGGCCGATATCCGGCGGAGGCGGCAGGCCCTCATCGGGCCGGTCATAGAGCGCCGCGTTGCGGGCGTGTTCGATCGCCCGGGCCAGGTCGTGCGCGATCGCGGCATATTCGTGGGCGAGCTGGGGATTGTCGTCCCGCAAGGCCCTCAGCCCGTCGCGGTAGTAGTCCACGGCGCGATCGGTCCATTCGCGGATCCTGCGCGTCGGAGCGGCCGGCCGACTGGCCGTCGGCCCGCAGCCGTCGCAGCAGGTTATAGGCGCGGTTCAGGTCGCCTTCCGGTCCCGGTTCGCCCTTCTTCTTGGCGAGCTCGCCCTTCTTCCCCGCCTCACCCTTCCGCTTGCCGAAGAAATCCTTCTTCTTCGGCGGCGGCGGCTCGTCGGGCTCCTGCGGGGATGTCGGCATCATCCCCAGCAGGGTCAGGCCCAGCAGGCCCGACGCGCCCGCACTCAGCAGTTTCTGCAGCATCGAGAGGTCTCCTTCATGTTAGTGGTCTCCCCGACGTCCGGGCCGATCCCGTCCCGATCGCTGCGAGATCCCCGTTCCGACCGGGCCGAGCGATCGCGGGATCGCCCGATCGGGCTCATCTCGCACGGCGCGTGCCACTGGCAAAACGCGGGGCATTCTCGACGTTCCGGGCCGAAATCCCGGTCGGACTGGGCGGAAGTCCCCCACCCGCAGGGGGAATTGCGCACAACGGCCCCGGTCGTCGAACCCCGCCTTGAACCCGGCCCGTAACCGCCACTACAATGTTCATTGACAATTGTCCGAGAAACGGTGCGCGGCGTGCGGGATCTCGATGGAACCCGAGGGGCGCGGCCGGTCTCATGCCGCGAGGCGGGGGCTGTTCGCCGCGGTGAATCCGATGGCCGGGGGACGCGCTCGACGGGTGAGGCTGACGCTGACGATCGGCCAGATGATGAAGCTGGTGGTCTTCGCGGCCGCGGCGTCGTTGTGCCTGATGCCGATGCGGCCGCTGGTGGAGGAGGGCGTCGTCACCTGGCAGACGGTGTTCCTCTGGGAGGCCGTGGCCATCCCTCTGTCCCAGGCCGTCGTCGCCTTCGCGCTGGTGACGCCCGGCCGGCTCCGCGACGGGCTGATCGTGGCCCTGCTGATGACGGCGTTGGTGACGGCGCTCGGGGTCGTGCTCTATTACGTGACGTGGGGGGCCGCCAACGGAAGCGGAGTGACCCCCGGCTTCCTGTTCGCTGTCCTCCTCTTGCTGGGGGTGCCCCTGCTCACGGTCTTGCTCTACGTCCTGCCTCGCCCATGCCCGCGGTGCTCGCGATCCTGGCTCGTCGTCGACGGAACGTTCCGGACCGGGCCTCGATCGTTGTTGAGGCGCGCCTATCGATGCGGCTCGTGCGACGGGCGATACTGGAAGGACCGCGGCGCGTGGAGCGCCGTCCCGGCCGAGCGACCGCCGCCACCTTGACGGATGCCGGATCGCCGTGCCGGCCTCGGATGGCGGAAGGGTGGATTCGCATGACACGGACCGCACGGCGATCGATCGTGCTGCTGCTGGTTATCCTGTCTCTTTACCCGTCCGTGGCGCCGGCGGGGCAGGAACCGCCCGCGGAATCGGACGACCCGTGGCTCCGTCCCTACACGGGCCCCACTCGCGCGGACATCGATGCCACGACGCTCGACGGCAAGGTCCTCTGCGGCTACCAGGGGTGGTTCAACACTCCCGGCGACGGCTCGGGCTTCGGCTTCGTCCACTGGGGGCAGGGGCTGGATCGGCCGGGCGGCGGCCGGTTCACGGTCGACATGTGGCCCGACGTCTCGGAGTACGACCCGCGGGATCTGTGCGAGGTCCCCGGCCTCAAGATGCCCGACGGCTCGACGTCCCGGCTGTACAGCGCCTTCCGCAAGGGGCCGGTCTTGCTCCATTGCCGGTGGATGAGGCAATACGGGATCGATGGCGTCTTCCTCAGCCGCTTCGTCGGCGAGACGGCCGATCCGCGGCGGGCCCGCCACGTCAACACGGTGCTCGCCCACGTCCGCGAGGGTTGCCATCGCGAGGGGCGGGTCTGGGCCATGATGCTCGACCTCTCGATGGGCCGAGGCGCGACGACATCGCTCGTCAAGGACGACTGGCGATTCCTCTGCGACCGGGTGAAGGTCCGCGAGGATTCGCGCTACCTCCATCACCGGGGGAGGCCCGTGGTGCTGCTCTGGGGGCTCGGCTTCAGGGACCGTCCCTGGACGCCGGCCCAGGGCGAGGAGCTGGTCGACTTCTTCAAGAACGACCCGCGATACGGCGGCGTCTACCTGATCGGCGGGGTCGATCCGTACTGGCGGACGCTCCGCGGCGATTCCCGCCAGGACGCGGCGTGGACGAAGGTCTATCAATCCTTCGACGCCATCAGCCCGTGGGACGCCGGCCGCTACCACGACGACGCCTCGATGGACCGCGTCCGCCGCGAGGTCTGGGAGCCCGACCTGGCCGAGCTCGGGCGTTCGGGCAAGGGCTACATGCCGACGGCCTTCCCGGGCTTCTCCTGGGACAACCTCCGCCGGGCCCGGCCGGGATCGACGATGATCCCGAGGCGCAAGGGGGAATTCTACTGGCGACAGTTCGCCATGTTCCGGCAGCTCGGCATCCGCACCGTCTTCGTTGGCATGTTCGACGAGGTCGATGAGGGGACCGCGATCCACAAGGTGGCCAACCGGACCCCGGTGGGGAAGTACTTCGTGACCTATGAAGGGCTGCCCAGCGACTGGTATCTGAAGCTGACCGGCGCCGCGACGCGGATGATCCGCGGCGAGATCCCGCTATCGGAGAAGATTCCCGAAGCGCTGCCGGGCCCGCAGGAATGATGCCCCACGTCTCTCGGCGTACCCGGACTGTTGCCGTGACGGGCTTCTACCGCCGATCGCGCGGCCGCAGCGCCGCGCGGATCATCGCGGCGTACTCGGCGGAATCGTCGATACACCGCGTAAGTTGGTCATCAATCTCTCCGATGAGATTCCTCACATCGCGATCGGGGTCCTTGAGAGTACGGAACGCCTCGCGGGCTTTTAGCAGAGCCTTCAGCTTATCGAGGACATCCAGGCGCCTTTCGGCCATCTTCACGCGGTTCAGGCCCAGAATCTCGATCGTAGCCTTGCCGCGTGGGTCCTCATCGATCGCGTGGATGATGTTCTCGCGGAATTCCAGGAAGTCCGCGGGATCATCGATCGCGGGATTGATGAGCAACGGCTCCTCGCGGCTGATGTCGTCACGATCGGACCTCGCCCGGTGGGCGGGGTCGGCCAGCGGGAAGTGGTTGCCCTTGAACTGTTGATTGCAAAGCTGGCAGCAGAAAAGGAGGTTCGACCACTCATAAGCCAGCCAGTAGTAACCCGGCTGGGCGAGGGGGTCTTCGGGGGCCTGTCGATAGCCCGCCTTAGGCCGATAATGCTCGACGTCGCCCGGGGAGATATGAGTGACCTTCGACTCACAGAAGGCGCACTTGTCGTGCTGGGCTTCCCGCAGGGCGTCCTTGACAGATCGGTGGCCGTAGATCCCGGCGTTGAACCGGAAGGTCGTATGGGCCTTCGGATCGGCATCGATCTGCTCGCAGAGTTTGCGGGTGGCCGGGATGCCTCGTCTTCGCAGGACCCCCGGCGCATCGGTGGGTTTGTTGATCCGGATCACGTCTTCGTGCCCTGGTATTTCTCGATCAGCTTCAGCGATCTCTCGATCAGGTCCATCGTCTTCTTGGCCTCATCGAACGACTCGCCCGAGGGAATGGGACCGAGTTGATCGTTGATCTCCTCGAGTGTCTTCCAGTCGGCCTTGGTCGGGCGAGACTTCGCCAGGATCTCCTGACGACGCAGAAGGAGCTTCTCCTCGTCAGGAGGCCGGGCCGTCGGCAGGTCGAACAATTCGCTGGTCAGCACCTGATCGACACGCCATCCGCGAAGCGTCTCCGGGTGGTTCTCGATGACGATGTGGTCCCCCTGTCGCTTCAGCACGACGAGATTGGCGTTGGCCGCGGCCTGGACAATCAAGGGGCTGTGCGAGGTGGCGATGAACTGGGTGTTAGGAAACCGCTCGGTCAGGAAGCTGATCACCTTGCGCTGCCACTTGGGATGCAGATGCAGACCGATCTCATCGACCAATACAACGGCCGGCCCGGCGAGCGGGTCGCGGCTGTCGGGGTAGCACTCGATCATGCGGGCGGCCAAGTCGACGACCCAGGCGATGATCGCCCGGTAACCGTAGCCGAGTTGCCGTAGTGGCACCCAGCCGTCGAGGGTCTCGAACTCCACTCTGGGCGTTGGATTGAACCCATTCGAAGCATCGAATCGGATGTCCGAGACATCGGGAAGGATCTTGATCAGGACATCCTTGACCATCTCCAGTCTCTGCTTCTGCCGCCCCTGCATTCGGGAGGTCTTACTCGACGCGTAATCGAGTCGAAGAAGCCAACCCTCCGAGTCCCCGGTCGAGGATCTTTCCAGGAACAAACCGTCCGCCGTATCCATGAACTGTGGTTGTTGCAATGAGGGGAGAGGGTTCAGACGACGGTCGACGCTGTATGCAAAGCAAGTGGGCTGTGGGGGCGGCGAGCCCTGGGGCTCAACTGGGTCGTGTAGGAACGCTCCACCCGACATGTTAATTGAGTAGGAACCGCAGTCGAATCTCGAGCCCTCTTCGGACAGAACAGCCCCGTGGGCGATCCGGTAGCGGATCTTTGTCCTGGGCCCCGCTGCGTTCCGGATCAGGCTGTCGCGCATCGTGTCAAGAGCCCGAGACGATTGGCGGCTTCGCGGCCTCGGCGTATCGCGATCCAGGACGGGCTCCGCGATGGGCTCCGAGATGCTCATGATCGCGAGCAACTGCAGGATCGTCGTCTTCCCGGTCCCGTTCTCGCCGAGCAAGATCGTCCACCGGGCCGGCCGGCCGTTGCCGTCGGACAGGTCGAGCATCTGCTTTTCGGAGAAGCAGCGCACATTCTCGAGCTCGAGCGAGAGGAAGTACGAGCCGGTCATCGGGCTCGATCGGCCGCTCTTCCGGGCCCGGCTGGTCGGGGCTTTCTTGGTCTTTCGGTCGGGCATGGCCTTGTCCCACCTGGCGGCAGCGGTTCATCGACCGGCGGCATTCGATTCTACCCGACTCGTCGTCGAGCGTGCCAAGATCGCCCCGAATCATCGATTTAGGGTGCTCTGTGAGCACCGGATTGAGGCCAGGGGTGTTGATCGGTGCTCACGGAGCACCCTACGAAGACGTCACCGATCCCCGTCGGAGCGCCCCTACGCGAACCGCTCCAGATCCTCGCCCTTGGCGACGACGGTGACGCCCTCCTCGCTGACGGTGAAGCCCCGGGCGAGGTCGGCCTCACGGTTCCAGCCGATCTCGAACCCGATGGGGATCCGCACGTCCTTGTCGATGATGGCGCGGCGGACCCGGGCGTTCCGGCCGACCACGACGCCGTCGAACAGGATCGAGTCCTCGACCAGAGCGTAGCTGTTGATCCGCACGCCGGGCGAGACCATGCTGCGGAACACCTGGCCGCCCGAGACGATCACTCCCTGACAGACGATCGAGTTGTACGCCGCGCCCCGGCGGTCCCCCTCGGTGTGCACGAACTTCGGCGGCGGGTACGGCGCCTGATATGTGTGGATCGGCCAGTCCCGATCGTACAGGTTCAGGATCGGGTCGATCTGGATCAGGTCGAGGCTGGTCTGGTAATAGGCGTCGATCGTACCCACGTCGCGCCAGTAGGCCGCGGCCTTCCGATTCTCGTCGCGGAACGGATAGGCCAGCACCCGCGAGCCGCCCGCGAGCATCGCCGGGATGATGTCGCGGCCGAAGTCGTGCGCGCTGGCCTCCTTCTTCGCCGCGTCCTGGAAGAGCAGCTCGTACATCACGTCCGTGTTGAACACGTAGATCCCCATCGAGGCCAGCGCCAGCTCGGGATGGCCGGGCATCCCCGGCGGGTCCTTGGGCTTCTCCAGGAATCTGGTCACCCGGTGGTCGGCGTCGACCCCCATCACGCCGAACTCGCTGGCCTGCTGCCGCGAGACCGGCAAGCAGGCGATCGTCAGGTCCGCGCGGTTGGCCCGGTGCTCGTCGATCATCCGGGCGTAGTTCATCTTGTAGATGTGGTCGCCGGCCAGGATCATCGTGTCCCGCGGCGCGGCCTTCTCGATCGTGTAGACGTTCTGGTAGATGGCGTCGGCCGTCCCCTGGTACCACATCTCGGCGATCCGCTGCTGCGGCGGGATCACCTCGATGTACTCGTCCAGCTCGCGGCTGAGGAACTTCCAGCCCTGGTCGATATGCCGGTTCAGGCTGGTCGCCTTGTACTGCGTCAGCACCAGGATCTTGCGCACGTCCGAGTTGATGCAGTTCGACAGCGTGAAGTCGATGATCCGGTAGATGCCCCCGAACGGCACCGCCGGCTTGGCGCGGTCCCGGGTCAACGGCTCCAGGCGCGAACCCCGACCCCCGGCCAGGACGATCGCCAAGACGTCGCGATACACCAGAGGACCTCCGCAGGATGTTCGTCCGGGGGATTTCGAGAAACGTTCGCACGGGCGGGCTCCCTCCTATTGTGCACGCTGCCCGAGGGCCACGCCAACAGGGCTCCGGCACTCCGGTCCCCGGCCCGGGGCACGACCTGCCGCCTCGTTTCCTTTCTGCCGTCATTCTTGGTAAAGTCTTCACGATCTCCGGGATCATCTCGGAGGCTTTCGCGAAGGACTCGGTCCCATCGGGTGAGGGCGATCGCTGATGGCTGGACGCGTTTGGCAGGGCGCCGGACGAGGATGTCGATCGGTCTTGTTCTGGGCTCTCATCCCCCTCATCACCGGGCTGGCAGCGTCGGCGCCGGGCGGAGAGCCGGACCGGCTCAAGGCGATGCAGGCCGAGTACGTCGCCAACCACGCCCAGAAGGCGGCACGGGCTTTCCACTTCGGCTCGCAGGGGCCCGGCGGCGTCTTCTCCAATCACACCAGCCATTCCAACCGCCTGGTCCCGGTCTACCTCTTCGGCCGCAAGGGGGACCTCAAGTCGGTGATGGGCGAGAACAGTCGGTACCGCGACGCCGGGAGGGTCAAGGCGACTTACGGCTTCCTGCCCGAGAACACGGTCAATCCCCGCGCCGTGTACGCCGACCAGAGCGACCTCTACCGGGTGCAGAAGGAGGCGGTTGCCCGGGGGGTCAAGCACCTGTTCATCGTCTGGTTCGACGGCCTGGACTGGCCGACCACCCAGGCCGCGGCCATCGCCAAGACCGGCAAGGTCTATACCGAAGGCAAGGGCTCGGGGCTGATCTTCCAGGATGATGAGGCCGGCGGGTCGTCGCAGTACGGCTTCGTCGTGACCAGCCCGACGCACGACAAGAACACGCCGGACGTCAACGCGCAGACCGTCGTGATCCCGCCGGACAGCCTCGGCGGCGGGTATGACGCGATGATCGCCGGCCCCGACCCCTGGACCCTCGGCCCGCTCGGCCCGCAGGCCCTCGGCTACATCAAGGGTTCGTCGGCGAATGCGGCCGACCGCACGGGCGTGAAGAAGGTCGGCCGGGTGCTGCACGCCTACACCGACTCATCCCAGAGCGCCGGCGAGATGATCAGCGGCGTCAAGTCGTACAACAACGGCGTGAACGTCACCGACGACGGCCGGCTCATCACGACGTTGTTCCACCAGCTCCAGGATCAGGGGTGGAAGGTCGGCACGGTCACCAGCGTGCCGTTCGACCACGTCTCGCCGGCGGTCATGTACGCCCAGAACGTCGACCGCGACGACTACCAGGACCTCGCCCGCGCGATGCTCGGCCTGCCCGGCATCACTGCAAGAGGCGCGCGCAGGCGCCGCTGCACCCGGGGCTCGACGTCGTCATCGGTACGGGATACGGGATCGCCAGCCAGGCGAAGACGATGGAGCCCCAGGGGAAGAATTGGGTACCCGGCAATATCTACATCGCCGGGCCCGACCTGGCTGTGGTCGACGTGAAGAACGGGGGCAAGTACGTGGTCGTTCAGACCGAGCCGGGAGTCGACGGCGGCCGGGCGTTGCAACAGGCGGCCGGCGAGGCGGCGCGGGCGCTCGCGCGCCTGTTCGGCTTCTTCGGCCGCGCGGGGCTCGACCACCTGCCGTATCGCACCGCCGACGGCCGATATGACCCCGCGCCCAGCATCGGGCGGGGCGGCCGTCCGGCCCCGGCCGAGGTCTATACTCTGGCCGACCGGCTGGAGCAGCCGACGCTCGTCCAGATGACCGAGGCCGCGCTGACCGTCCTGGCCCGGCGCCCCGATCAGCCTTTTGCCCTGTTCATCGAGGCCGGCGATGTGGACTTCGCCCTCCACGCCAACAACCTGGATAACGCGGTCGGCGCCATCTACAGCGGCGAGGACGCCGTCCGCGCCGTCATCCGCTGGGTCGAGGCCAATAGCAACTGGGACGACTCGCTGCTGCTGGTCTCGTCCGACCACGGCCATTACCTGGTCGTGGACGATCCCCAGGCGCTGGCCAAGTAGTAGCCCGACGACTCGAAAGATGTGGGTTGGGATGCGACCCGGCCGGCGGCCGGTGTAGGTCAGGCTTTCCAGCCTGACGCGGATCGGGCCGGACCGGATCGGACGGAGTCAGGCTGGAAAGCCTGACCTACTTCCGACCCGATTCCCACATCTTCGCGGTAGTCGAGCCAGTAGGGTGCGCAATGGCCGCCGACGCAGGCCGACGACGGCGGGTCACGCCGGCCCGACCGTCCGGATCGCGGCTGACGCGGGCGTGGCTCAACGCGCGGGGCGATCCCGATCCCGGGCCTGGCGCCGAGGTAGAGGATGTGTAGCGCCATGGCCGTGCCATACGGCTTCCCGATCGTTTCGAAGTCGAGCCACGTGCCGTCCGCCTCGACCACGCGGAGGATATCGTCCCGCAGCCGGCCGAGCAGCTCGGAGGCGCGCTCGCCGCGATGGGCGATGGCCCGCGCGGTGTGGTCGTAGGCGAAGAAGTAGAAGTAGCTGGTATACGCCCGCGGCGGCAGCCAGGTCGGTCCCCAGACCTTGACCGGCTTGCGGAGGTCCTCGCGATACTCCATGAAGCGGTCAACGGCCGCGTCGATGTCCCGGTCGGGGACGGCACCAGCAGGGC
The DNA here is from genome assembly GCA_963815795.1 of uncultured Planctomycetota bacterium. GTDB lineage: Bacteria > Planctomycetota > Planctomycetia > Isosphaerales > Isosphaeraceae > JAKAUH01. Next base: position 320,286 of record CAWFIC010000020.1, read on the forward strand.
GAGGGCATGCTCGCAGACGGCGCCTCGGGCGGCCGAGCTGTCCGGGGTGTGGAAGTTCTTCGGGCCCGGGTAGATGTAAGTGTAGACGCCGGGCCGTTCGCGCATCGCCAGCAGGGCCTTTCTCCCCTCGTCGAGGGCCGTCGCGTCAACGTCGTGGCCCCGCCGCCGCGCCCGGGCCAGCGCGAGCATCGCCAGGCCCGTGTTCATGCTGTGCGTCCGCCCGGGGGCGGTCCGCGGGTCGCGGTCCTTGGCCCAGCGAACGGCGAACTGCGTGTTGTAGCTCCAGGCGCCGTTGGGGCACTGGCCGGCCAGGAGCAGCCGGATCGCCGCCGGCACCTCGCCCCGGCGGGCCGCCCCCGTCTCCTCCAGGTCGAGGAAGTAGTCCAGCAGATACGCCGCGCCGAACGAGTCCATCCCCGCCGGGTCAACGCGGCTGATCTCCCGGTTCAGCCAGGCGGTCGCCCGCTCCGCCGCGCCGCGGGCCCGCGCGGCGCGGTCGCCGTCGAGCCGCGTACTCCAGAGGTGGAGCGACCGCGCGACCAGCGCCGTGATGGCGACGCGGTACGTCCCCACCTGCGAGGCCGACGACCAGGTCCCGTCCCGGTCCTGCATCGCGAGGAGGTAGTCGACGGCCGTCCGGACGGCCCGATCCTCGTCCGTCGAGCGGTCAACCTCGGTGGTGCCCCGCTCGACGACGGCGCCCGCATCGGCGGCGATGGCGGTCGGGTTCTCGTACATGGCCATCGCCTCGGGCCACGTCAGGCGGGCCCGGGCGCAGGCGCGCCCGGTCCGCGCAGGAACCGGGCCACCACATCCCGCCAGGCGGAGCGGGCGGCCTCCGGCTGCCCGGCCTGGAGCAGGGCGCAGCCCAGGTCGTAGGCCGGGCCGTCGCCGAACCCGGGCCCGCCGCGGGCGGCCTCGCGGAAGAGCGGCACCGCCTCGGCGGGCCGACCCAGGCGCAGCAGGGCGCGGCCCGCCACGACCGCGGCCTGGACGCGGAATTGCCCGTCGGACCGGGTCAGCCGCAACGCGTGGCGGAGCGCGGCCTCATGGTCGCCCAGGAGGGATGCGGCCCGCGCCCGCCCGATCTGCCCCTCGGGCCCCTCCATCCGGGCGAACAACGGCCGGGCCTCGTCCGGCCGACCCGCCGCGAGAAGCGCCCAGGCGTCGCCCGCGGGCGCGACGGCCGGGGCGGCGCGCCCGGCGAGTGCCCTCAGCAACAGCCGCAGGACCAGGTCGCGGTCGAAGGTGCCCATGTTCGTCAGGGCGGCGATCCGCCGCTCGCCGTCGCTGATCACCAGCGCAGTGGGCTTCGCGTCCCGCAGCGAGACACCGAGCCCGGCGAGCGGGTCCGCTCCCCTCGGCCTCCCGTCGTCCATCGTGAGCTCGGCCGGGTTGACGCTCACCCGCACGGGCACGAAATGCCGCCGGACGAGCCGCAAGACGTCGGGATCGGCGAGGACCGTGGCCAGCAGCACCTGCTCGAAGTACGAGGTCTTGCTCGGGTCGAACTCGCTCCGCACGCAGGCGAGGACGAGCTTCCCCTCGGCGCGGGCCTTGCGGACCGCCTCCGGGACGGAATCGGCCCAGGTGAAGAGGTTCAGGAGCTCCCGCTCGACCGTGGCCCCCGCGCCCGGCTCGGGGCCCTCCCACGGCAACGGGCGGACGACCTGGATCAGCCAGCCCCGCGCCGCGGCCTCCGGGTCGGCCAGTCGCCCGGCCGACGCGGTGACATCGATGCGGACCTCCGCCGCACCGGGGCGCGCACTCACGGCCGCCGCGGGCTCCTCTGCTGCCGTCGGCTGGTTGTCCCAGCTCACACGGCGCTCGTCCCAGGGCTCGCGGACCTCGTATGCGCCGATCTCGAATGGCGCCCGGGGCGGGCTCGGCGATCCACCGTCGCGGCCGGCGGGGATTGACCGCAAGACGATCTCGGCCTTGCGGACCGGACCGGGCACCGGACCGAATCGAATCAGGATGCAGTTCGAGCGGCACAGGCTCACCGCGAGCCAGCGGAATCCCCCGAACGACGTCCTGGGGATGTACCCGATGAGCATCGTATCCGCCGTCGCCGGCAGGCTTTCTCGGGTGCCATCCGGGCGCTCGACGACGAGGCGCGGCGCCAGGACGCCGCCGGATTCGCGGCTGCCGTAACAGACCCAGTCGTTGGGATCGTTCCCCGCCCCGTGCTCCTGCCCAGTGACTTGAGCGGCGATGGCCAGGAACAGGGTCAAGAGCGCCCCGAGACCGCGGAGACCGATCCTAGAGCGATTAACGCTTGCGTTGCATCGCCACGAGAGACCCCCCCTACCCCCCCTTCGTAAGGGGGGGATTGAGAGGGGCGGGCTTTCCTGACGGCCCCCCCTTGCGAAGGGGGGGTCAGGGGGGGTCGAGGCTCCGCCCCGGTCTCGAGGGCCGACTACGTGCGCCATCCGTTCGTGAAGCGCTCTAACGTGCATGGCATGGTCCTCCCGGGGAAGGCAAGGCCTCCCGGCGAGCCGGCATCGGGAAGGGGCTCGGGCGGAGCCCCGACCTCTCGGGAGAAGCTCGGCGTCCGCGCCGGTCACCTGGGCTGGGCTTTCTCCGCCTTCGCATCCTTCACGACCAGGAGCACCGGGCGACGGCCGGCCCACTCGCCGACTCCTTCGCGGCTCACGAAGAAGTAGGTCGAGCACCGCATCGGCGGGATATCTTCCTGGAGGAACCGCAGCATGACGCCGTGCCGATCGCGGTCCGCCTTCGCCTGGTCGCGGACGAGCGCCGTGACATCGAAGAGCTTCCAGCCTTCGCCCGGTTCGAACGCACAGGTCGCGAACGGCTTGGGATCATATTCGGGCCTGGCGTTCCAGGAAGACTGCTCGGTCCATTCGTCGAGGATCTCGCACGCCCCGATCGGTCCGGCGGGCGGGTTGGAGGCGGTCTCGCGGGCATAGATCGCGATCAGGAAGCGCCGGTCGGGGGCATTGGCCTCGTCGTTGGGGATCCTGGGCCACTGGATCAGGGTACGGCTGCCGCTGTTGCCGATGCCGATGTTGTCGACCTGGCCGAAATTCCAGCCGGGCATGCTCGAGAGGATCATCAAGTCCTTCGAGACCGGCACCGCCCGGACGATCGGGCCGGGGGCGTGCTTCGCCAGGTCCGCGTCAACGGCCGCGGGTACCCCGGACCTCTGCGTCTTCCTGGGCGACCGTTGCGGCGGCTCGGCGGGATCTCGGGGCAGGGGGGATGACGGCCCAACCGCCGGCCTCGGGTCGTGGGCGGGCGAGGGCACAGGAGCGGGAGCCGGCGCGGGAGCGGCCTTGGCCGACGGCCGCCCCAGCGCGACAGTCGCGGCGGTGAGCCCGAGCCCGACGACGGCCAGCGCCGCCGCCGCAGCGATGGTCTTGAATGATGGGAGCCACATGGTGGACAGCACTCCGTCGGCGAGGGCATGCGCCGTCGACGCGACGGCACCGCCGGTCGCCGGGCCTGCGGATCTCGCGAAGTGGAGGGCATCGCGGGCCAGGGACTGGACGATCGCGTCGGGCAGCGGCGCGGCCGCCGGAATGGACGACACCGACGCCTCGGCGGCGCCCTCGAGCGCCAGCAGGCCGAGGGCCGGGGCGACGCCGCGGCGAGTCAACCGGTGGCCGAGCAGCTTCCGCGCCCGGGCGAGCCGACCGCGGACGGTGCTCTCCGCCAGCCGGAGCCGGCTCGCGGCCTGCGCCTGCGTCAGGCCCTCCAGGTAGCAAGCCACCACGGCCGCCCGATAGGTGCCGGGCAACCGGCCGATCTCCTCGTGCAGGATGCGACTCAGCTCGCCCCCGGGCTCGTCGTCATCTCGCCTTGGCTCGACGACCGCTTCCGGCCGGCGGCCGGCCGCCGTGCGATCGCGGGCCACGCGCCGCGCCGCGGCGATTCGCGCCTTGCGCGACGTCCGCAGCGCGACGCCGTAGAGCCAGTTGCCCAGGAGCTCGCGCTCGCCGAGCGCCCGCGCCCGCCGCGCCAGCACCAGGAACGTCGCCTGGAACGCGTCCTCGGCCGCATGCGCGTCGCGGAGGACAGTCCGGCAGACCCGCAAGACCATCGGGCCGTGGCGCTCCACGATCGCCTCGAACGCCGCCCCGGCCGCCTCGTCATCGACGTCGACGGCCGCGAACCGCCCCAGGAGCTCCGCATCGCTCAGCCCGCCGACCGTCCCGACGCCGAAAAGCCGTTCGAGCTGCCGGCCGGCCCCGATCCGTCCTCCGCCCATGGTTGCTCCGCCCGGCCCGTGGCCCGCTCCGCCTCTCCACAGACGTACTGCCCGCCCGCGGGGGGTCGCTCACGTGGCTTTCGTCGAGTTTCTGGAGATCGGTCCCGGATTGTCAAAGGCATCGTGGGCGGGATTCGGAAGACCGAGGCGTCGCGCGAGGGCGCAGCGGCGTTTCTCTGCGGCCTGATTTGTGCGGTTGCTGGGATCACGGTGATGATAGGATCAGGCGGCGAATCACTTCTCGATTACAGGGTGTCGCGCTCGGCGCGGGTCTCCCGACCCCGCCGCCGGCCGGTCCGTTCGCCGGACTTCGCCAGAACGTCTCTCCGGGCGCCGGGACGGGATTCGCCGCCGATTCTTCGGGCCCAACCGGCCCGGCCCGGCCCGGATCGGCGGCCGGCGGCCGGGATTCGGCGCCTCACGGCGCCTCCTCATCAATTCTGGCAAGGTGCCCGGGGGTCGCCGCCCGCATCTCCCGCGCCATCCCTCCAGCCGGCCCGGGGATTCGGTCCCGAGGGGGACGGACGGACGGGCCCGCCTCCGGATCGATGACCCGGGCTCCCTCGCCGCCACGGCGGTGGGATCCAGGCGATAGCGGCGAGGACGTCCCCGACCTTCGGATGGCAGAGTACCGGGTTCCCACACGATGGCTCGCGCCCTGTGCTGACGGAATGCGATCGAAATCCCTGCTGATGACCGGCCCGGAGGCCCGCCGAGTGCGGGCGGGACGACCCGGCGCCACGCCGGCGGCGAGGCGGCCGACGGCGTCCCTTCCGGACGGGACCGACCCGCCTCGGGATCGCGTGAGGGCCGACCCCACGTCCGGGAGGTTGGGCCGCGCCGGTCGCCCCTGCCGCGAACCGCCGGCTCGCGCGAGACACCGCCGGCCTCGACCCGCTTCGGCCCACCGACACGGCGCACAACGTCCCCTATTAACAGGATGCTGCGGTTTTGCAAAATCGTAAACGCGATGCGCCGATTTTGTGCGTGCGCTTCGTCGCAACCTCTTCGGCAGTAAGGAGGAAAAATTTCGCATAAAACTTTGCGCGCGTAAGATTTCTCGGCGGACCATGGCCCAGGTCGCCCTGGTGAAAGAGGGTGAGTCGGGACGAACGAATGGGGATCTCGGGTCGGGCGGGGTGGTGGCCAGAGTGCGCGCCTGGCCCTGCGGATGGGGTGGGCGAATGGGGCCGCCTGACGGCGGCCGCGGGAGAGGGGCGAGGTGGGGAGACCTCGCCGGAACAGGCCTCTCCAGAGGGCCGGGAAGTGATTCCCGGCCTGTTCCATATTACCCCGGCGATGAAGATCCGCACGATCCCGATACCAGCCCGATCGTAGGGTCATACTGCCTCCTTTGTCACAAGCACCTGAGTAGGTTTTCCGTGTCTTCGCCAGCGTACTTGACGAACGGCTGGCCTCTCAATGCCACAGCCCCGGCGAGGTCTCGCCGAGGCCAGTGGCGGTTCGCCAGCGCGGCCTTCCGTGGTGCCATCGGCTCATCGGCTCGACACCCCAGCGGAGGACCGCGGTTTGCGGCGGTCGGCCCGCGCGGCGGTCGAGGCCGCACTCGGGCCGCCCCGCGCCAGCAACTGGCGCACACTCGCTGCGGAGAACGGCCGACCGTGGGGGGTGCGATGACCCGCGGCATTCAACGCCTCCGCCATCCGCCGCGAGGTCCATCCCGCGGCTTGCCAGCTCTGCAGCCGCTCCCCGATCGCCGCCGCGTCGGTCATCTGCTCCCACCTCCGCACGCCGCGACGGATCTGATGCTCCGTCACCGTGCCGCCGGTCCAATGCAATTGCACCCGCACCTCCGCGGTCGACGACGGTGCCCAGACCACCACCCGCTGCAACAGCAACTGCACGACTTGACGCCTCTGCATCACCGTGGTCGTGGACGCTTGCCACAAAGCCGGCAGGTCCCGCGCCAGGGCCTCGATCTCGGCTCGTTCCGCCGCGCTCAACCGCACCGGCTGCTCCTGCTGGAACCGACGGTAGTCCTCCTCCAAGTCCCGCTGCGCCACCAGGGCGGCTTCCCAGGCCCGTTCCAGCGTCCGCGCCACCAGGCGGTCCTCCGGCTCGACGGCATTGTACTGTCGGAACGCGCGATCGGCGTCCTGAGCGGCTCGCTCCAACCGCAGCCGCCATTGGCCATCCAGGGCGGCTCGCTCCCGCTGGCACTCCTCGGCGGCGCCGGCTCAGTTCCAATCCCGCGGGTGTGACCACCTCCAGCACCTGGTCGCGCACCAACTGCTCCAGCGCCGCACCGGCCAAGCTCTGGCAGGTCGGCGCCGCGTAATCCAGCGCCCGCCGTTGGCACACATAACGCAGGGATTTCGTGTAATGCGTGTGCATGCGGCTCCCGCATTCGCCACACACCACCGACCCGGCCAGGATCGCCACGGTGGTGCGCGTCGGGCCGGGGACGGGCCCGCGCCGGCGGTGCTGCCGGAGGCGGCGGAGATTGGTCTGGTACTGCTCCCAGGTCAGGTACGCGGGGTGGTTGTCGCGCAGGAACACGGCGCAGTCCTCGGGTTCGCGCCGGACGCGACCGCTGCCGCGGCGACCCGGTCGGACGCGCCGCGGATCCGTGGCATAGCGACCCCAGGTATAGACGCCGGCATAAGCCGGGTTGCGCACCAACTGCCGCAACGTCTCGCGGTGTGGCGGCCGCCATCGCAGTTGTCCGCGGTGCGGCCCGCTGAGGGGGCGCCATGGCAACTCGATCCCCTGCTGCCGCAGGTAACGCGCCAGCCCGCTGAGGCTCCCCAGGACCGCGAATCGCCCCAGGACCAGCCGCAGGACCTGCTGGACCTGCTCGTCGGGATCGAGCTGCAATTTGCCGTCGGGCCCGACGACATAGCCCGGGGGGGGTTGCCCCAGCCATTCCCCGCGACGGCACCGATTCAACCGACCGGCCTGCATGCGCTGCTGGAGCTGGTGCAACTCGAAACCCCCCATGAAGCCCTTGATCGTCAGGATCATCCGATCATTGAAATCATGTGGATGATACAGGCCGTCCTGGTCGGCGAGCAAGGTATCGAAGGCGGCGCACACCTTGATCAAACGGCAACAGTCCTCGTCTTCGCGGGCCAGGCGGTTGATCTGGAAGCAGAGGACCAGGCCGACGTGGCCCAGGGCGATCTCCGAGAGCAGCCAGGCGAAATCGTCGCGGCCCGCGGTCGTGGTGCCGGAGCGGCCCTGATCCCCGTCGAGGACGCGGATGCGCTCGGCGGGCCAGCCCCAGGCGAGGGCCCGCTCTTGGAGTTGAGCCTGGACCTGGGCCGATTCGCGGTGGCGTCGGACCTGCTGGGGATGCGACTGCCGGACATAGTCGATCGCCCAGCGTTCCAGATGGTGGCCTTGGATCTTGGCGGGCCGACTCGCGGCGGAGGGATTAATGGGGATCATCGGCGACCCCCCTTCCGTCGCGGGCGCACGACCTGGGGAGGTGGTTGCCGATCATCTGGGTCAGGAGGACGACGAGAGCCTGTTGGAGGTCGGGATCTAACCGATTCCAGTCGGGGATCTCCGAGGGGTCGAGCGGGGGTCGGGGACGAGAAAGGGGGGGTGCTGGGGGTCGGAATCTGGGTGGCCGCATGGGTTGCCATCCTCCGTGGGAGTCGGTTGTTGCTGGCACCAGCGTGCCAGTGCCAAGAGGGCCTCCACGGAGACTACCGGCCGTGCCGATGGTGTGACAAGAGTAGCTGTTTGCCAGGACGATCCCGACGCGCCAGCGAGGGGAATCGCCCCGGACCCTCGCTGGCGCGTCGGGCTCCTATGTGATCTTCTTTTCCGCCAGACGAAGGTGGGGGAAGAAACGGCACCGCCCGGCGATCCCGGCCTCGGCGGCGACCGGACCGGTCCGGTCCCCGAGGCCCGACCGGCGGTCGGCGCCCGCCCCATGACCTCCCATGGTTTGCATGTTTCGCATGTTTCAGACGTCCAACGCGCCGGTGAAACTCGCGGCGCATGGGCGCCGGCGCCGAGTTCGGGGAGCTCGGGCCATTCGCCGGCGGCATCGTGCAAGCACCGGTGTTAGCATGCCCTCCGGCCGACAGACGGCGCCGCCCCCCTCGGCCGCCCATGCGTCTCATGAATCCCATGGATCCGAGATGAGACGCGCCGGGGACAACTCGGATCCATGGGCGCCGGCGACGAGATCGGGGCTCTCGGGCGACGCGATGGCGGCTTCCGGTCAGCACCGGTCGTCGCATGCGTCCTGGCGGGATGCCCATCGAAGGCATCCCGCCGCCGGGGCGACGCCGCCCGCTCGAGCCGACCGTGCGGGTCATCGGGGTCGCGTGGACTGGGACGGTTCGCCGGGCCGGCCCGGGGTCCTGGGGGCGGGCCCAGGTCTCCGGGGGACTGACGGGCTCCGCACCTCTGACAAACAGCGATCCAGGTGTTCGGCACCCTGGCAACCGGCATCGCGAGGTGTTACACTCATGCAAGTGCGAACGCGGGCCAGGGAGGGGTAGTCGATGAGCGAGGTGACGCGCATCCTGTCTGCGCTCGAGCAAGGCGACTCGCATGCCGCCGACCAGCTCCTGCCACTGCTCTACGACGAGCTGCGCAACCTGGCAGCCGAGAAGATGGCGAACGAACGGCCGGGCCAGACCCTGCAAGCGACGGCCCTCGTCCACGAGGCCTACCTCCGGTTGGTGGACGTGAGGCGAGCCCAGCACTGGAACAGCCGCGGCCATTTCTTCGCCGCGGCCGCCGAGGCGATGCGGCGGATCCTGATCGAGAACGCTCGCGGCAAGGCGCGGGAGAAACGTGGCGGCGACTGGCGGCGCGTCGATTTCGAGGAACTCGACGTCGCGTCCTCCATCTCCCCCGACCAGCTCGTGGCCCTGGACGACGCGCTCGCGCGTCTGGCCGCCCTCGACCACCTCGCGGGTGAACTCGTCAAGCTCCGGTATTTCGCCGGGCTGGCCCTCGACCGTGCTGCCGAGGCTCTCGGGATCTCGACGGCGACGGCTTATCGGCACTGGTCTTACGCACGCGCGTGGCTGCGCAGTGAGCTGTTGAAGGATGCGTAGCGGGCTGAAGTTTTTTCGTCCGTCGTGAGAAAACTCGTCGGGCCGCGTCGCACTGGTTAATAGAGGCGATGCGCCGGCGAGGGTCCCATGAACGTGATCGAAGACCAGGCCCGATCGATTTTCCTGGCCGCCGTCGAGCGCGGGCCCGACGAATGGCCTGCCTTCCTGGACGAGGCCTGCGGCGAGGACGCGGACCTGCGTGGACGGGTCGATCAGCTCCTGCACGCCCACCAGGCGATGGGCAGCATTCATCGCGGTGCCGATGACGACCGGGGTGCCACCACCGACGAGCCGCGTGGCGAAGGCCCCGGCACGGTCATCGGCCCGTACAAGCTGTTGCAGCAGATCGGCGAAGGCGGCATGGGCACGGTCTACATGGCCGAGCAAGCCCATCCCGTGCAGCGCAAGGTCGCCGTCAAGCTCATCAAGGCCGGCATGGATAGCCGGCAGGTCATCGCTCGCTTCGAGGCCGAGCGGCAGGCGCTGGCGCTGATGGACCATCCCAACATCGCCAAGGTGCTCGACGCGGGCACCACCGAGAACGGCCGACCCTACTTCGTCATGGAGCTCGTCAGGGGGGTGCCGATCACCCGGTACTGCGACGAGCACCACTTGACGCCCCGAGAGCGGCTGGAGCTGTTCGTCCCGGTCTGTCAGGCGGTCCAGCATGCCCATCAGAAGGGCATCATTCACCGCGACATGAAGCCGTCCAACGTCATGGTCTGCATCTACGACGGCAAGCCCGTGCCCAAGGTGATCGACTTCGGCGTGGCCAAGGCGACCGGTCCCAAGCTGACGGAACGGACACTCTACACGGCATTCGGGGCGATCGTCGGTACGTTCGAGTACATGAGCCCCGAGCAGGCCGTGCTCGATCAACTGGATGTCGACACGCGCAGCGACATCTATTCCCTGGGCGTGCTCTTGTATGAGCTCCTGACCGGGACGACGCCGCTGGAGCGGAAGAGGATGAAGCAGATCGCGATCCTGGAGTTGTTGCGGCTGGTCCGCGAGGAAGAAGCGCCCAGGCCCAGCACCCGGCTGGGTACGACGGAGGAGCTGCCGTCGGTCGCGGCCAACCGAGGGACGGAGCCGAAGAAGCTGAGGGGCCTGATGCGCGGCGAGCTGGACTGGATCGTCATGAAGGCGCTGGAGAAGGACCGGGCGCGGCGCTACGAGACGGCCAGCGCCTTCGCGGCGGATTTGCAGCACTATTTGCACGACGAGCCGGTCCTGGCGGGGCCGCCGGGCGCCAGCTATCGGTTGCGGAAGTTCGTGCGGCGGAACCGGGGGCCCGTGCTGGCTGCGAGCCTGGTGCTGCTGGCGCTCGTGGGCGGAGTGATCGGTACTTCGTTTGGGTTACTGCGGGCGCAACACGCCGCCAAGGCAGAGCGCCAGGCAAGAGAGACGGCCCAGCGGCGGCTCGCGAAGATCGAGAAGGCCAATGAGATTCTGGGGTCCGTCTTCAAGGATTTGAACCCCGAGGCCGCGGAGCAGGAGGGCAAGCCGCTCCAGGCCCTGCTGGGCGAACGTCTCGACCAGGCCGGCGCCCAACTGGAAGGCGAGGTCATCGGCGACCCGTTGGCCGTCGCCCGGATGCAGATGATCCTCGGTGAGTCTCAAGGCAGCCTGGGCTACGCGCAGAAGGCCATCCTCTTGTTCAGCAAAGCCCGCACGACCTTCACGGCTCAACTCGGCGCCGATCACCCCGACACTCTCGCCAGCATGAACGACCTGGCCCTGGGCTACCAGGACGCCGGCAACCTCGACTCCGCCCTGCCGCTGTACGAGGAAACCCTCGAGCGGCGGAAGGCGACGCTCGGCACCGACGATCCCGACACGCTCCAGAGCATGAACAATCTCGCCTTGGGCTACCGGGCCGCCGGCAAGCTCGACCTGGCCCTGCCGCTGTACAAGGAAACGCTCGAGCGGAGGAAAGCGAAGCTCGGCCCCGACCACCCTGACACGCTCCAAAGCGTGAACAATCTCGCCTTGGGCTACCGGGCCGCCGGCAAGTTCGACCTGGCCCTGCCGCTGTACAAGGAGACGCTCGAGCGGAGGAACGCGAAGCTCGGCCCCGACCACCTCGACACGCTCCAGAGCATGGGCAACCTGGCCCTGGGCTACCAGGACCTCGGCAAGCTCGACCTGGCCCTGCCGTTGCTCGAGGAGACGCTCGAGCGGAGGAAGACGAAGCTCGGCCCCGACCACCCCTACACGCTCGTCGCGATGAACAACCTCGCCGGGGGCTACCAGGCCGTCGGCAAGCTCGACCTGGCCCTGCCGTTGTTCGAGGAAACGCTCAAGCGGAGGGAGGCACAGCTCGGCCCTGACCACCCCGACACGCTTCAAAGCATGAGCAACCTGGCCTGGGGCTACCAGGCCGCCGGCAAGCTCGACCTGGCCCTGCCGCTGTACGTGAAGACGCTCGAGCGGAGGAAGGCGAAGCTCCCCCCCGACCACCCCGACACGCTCCTCAGCATGAACAATCTGGCCTGGGGCTACCAGGCCGCTGGCCAGCTCGATCTGGCCCTGCTGTTGTACGAGGACACTCTCGAGCGGCTGAAGCGGAAGGTCGGCCCCGAGCACCCTGACACCCTAAGAATCATGAACAACCTCGGCAACCTCTACATCCGGTCCGGCCAGAGCGCCAGGGCCGAGCCGCTCCTCCGCGAGTGCCTGGCGATCCGCGAGAAGGAGCCAGATTCGTGGAAAACGTTTGACACGAAATCACTGCTGGGCGCCGCGCTCTTGGGCCAGAAAAAGTACTCCGAAGCCGAGCCGCTGCTGCTGGCCGGCTACGAAGGCATGAAGCAGCGCGAGGCGACGATTCCCCCGCCGTTCAAGATCCTCCATCTGATTGAGGCCCTGGAGCGGCTGGTGCAGCTCTACGAAGCAACCGGGAACAAAGACAAGGCGAAGGAGTGGCAAAGCACGCTGACGGAAGCGAAGGGCAAGAAGAAAGATTAGCCGAAGCGCGGGAAAAGAACAAAGCGGCCGGTGAGTCCTCGCCGCCACGACCCGCTTCGCGGCTGTCCGAGTCTCAGGGGCCTGGCAAGCCCCGGCGCTCGGTCTGTGCGCCGGGGCGCTTGCTCAGTCATTCCATCGCGGACTGCATCGAAAAAAGGAGCTTGACCATGTCCATTTCCTCATGGATTTCCGGGACTTTTTCGCACACCCAGAGCCGGCGCGCACAGCATCGCAACACGGCGACAACGTCGTCCCACCGCCGACACCGTTTCCGGCCCAGTCCGGAAGCGCTCGAGACCCGGCTCACGCTGAGCCTGACCACGCTGGCCGCGTTCGCCCCAGACGGCCTTTACCCCGAGGCCGCCCCGATCATGGACAGCAGCGGCAACCTGTACGGGACAACTTCGGGGGGAGGCACCTCCGGTTACGGCACGGTTTTCGAACTGGCCCACGGCAGCGGCGCGATCACCATGCTGGCTTCGTTCAACGGCACCAACGGTATGAACCCGCATTCCGCGCTGGTCATGGACAGCAGCGGCAATCTGTACGGCACAGCGACGCAAGGAGGCAGCTTTACTGTTGGCACGGTCTTCGAGCTGGCCCATGGCAGCGGCACAATCACCAGGCTGGCTTCCTTCAACCACACCGTCGGTGCACTCCCGCGTGCCGGCCTGATCATGGACAGCAGCGGCAACCTGTACGGCACAGCGTCTGTTGGAGGCGCCTCAAACGACGGCACGGTTTTCGAGCTGGCCCATGGCAGCGGCACAATCACCACGCTGGCTTCGTTCAACGGCACCAACGGTGCGAGCCCATATGCCGGCCTGATCATGGACAGCAGCGGCAATCTGTACGGCACCACAGTCAATGGAGGCCCCCACGACAGAGGCACGGTCTTTGAGCTGGCCCACGGCAGCCACACGATCACCACGCTGGCTTCCTTCAACGGTACCAACGGTGCAAGCCCGTATGCCGGCCTGAACATGGACAGCAGCGGCAACCTGTACGGCACAGCGTCTGTTGGAGGCGCCTCAAACGATGGCACGGTCTTCGAGCTGGCCCTTGGCAGTGGCACAATCACCACGCTGGCTTCGTTCAACGGTACCAACGGTGCGAGCCCGTATGCCGGTCTGATCATGGACAGCAGCGGCAATCTGTACGGTGCAACGGGTAGTGGAGGCGCCTCCGGCGGCTACGGCACGGTGTTCGAACTGGCCCATGGCAGCGGCACGATCACCACGCTGGCTTCGTTCAACGGCACCGACGGTTCAGGCCCTACGCGCCCTGATCATGGACAGCAGCGGCAATCTGTACGGCACAACGCATGCGGGAGGCGCCGGCATCGACGGCACGGTTTTCAAGCTGGCCCACGGCAGCCACACGATCACCACGCTGGCCTTGTTCGTCGCCCCCGACGGTTCAAACCCGTACGGCGGCGTGATCATGGACAGCAGCGGCAATCTGTACGGCACAGCGTCTGGGGGAGGCGCCTCCGGCGGCTACGGCACGGTCTTCGAGCTGGCTCATGGCAGCGACACGATCACCGTGCTGGCTTCCTTCAACGGGACGGACGGTTCGAACCCGTATGCTGGTCTGATCATGGACAGCAGCGGCAATCTGTATGGCACGACGCAGTATGGAGGCCCCTCGTGGAACGGAACCACTAACCTCGGTTATGGCACGGTTTTCGAGCTGGCCCATGGGAGCGGCACGATCTCCACGCTGGCTTCGTTCAACGGCACCAACGGTGCAAACCCGTATGTCGCCGTCCTGATCATGGACAGCAGCGGCAACCTGTACGGCACAGCTCCTCTCGGAGGTGCCTCAGGAGCCGGCACGGTTTTCGAGCTGGCCCACGGCAGCGGCACGATCGCCGCGCTGGCTTCGTTCAACAGCACCAACGGTGTATCCCCGTATGCCGCCCTGATCATGGACAGCAGCGGCAACCTGTACGGCACCACGATTCAGGGCGGCGCCTCCAACGACGGCACGGTTTTCGAGGTGGCCCACGGCAGCGGCACGATCACCACGCTGGCTTCGTTCGGCGGCTTCGACGGCGCATACCCATGGGCCGCCCTGATCATGGACAGCAGCGGCAACCTGTACGGCACCACGGGCGGTGGAGGCGACTACAACGACGGCACGGTCTTCGAGCTGGCCCACGGCAGCGGTACGGTCACCACGCTGGCTTCCTTGAACGCCGTCGTCGGACAATTCCCGGAGGCCGGCCTGATCATGGACAGCGGCGGCAATCTGTACGGCACAGCGCATGCGGGAAGCTCCTCGAACGATGGCACGGTCTTCGAGCTGGCGCACGGCAGCGGCACGATCACCACGCTGGCTTCGTTCAACGGCACCGACGGTGCAAACCCACGTGCGGCCCTGATCATGGACAGCAGCGGCAATCTCTACGGGACGACGGAGGCGGGCGGCCTGGGGTTGGGCACGGTTTTCGAGCTGCCAGGGGCCGCTGCCCGGCCGTCCTTGCAGATCAGCGGTCTGCCTTCCTCCACTGGCGCGGGCGTCGCTCAAACATTCACCGTCACCGTCCCGAATGCCGTCGGCACCACCGACAGCGGCTACACCGGCACGGTCAACTTCACGAGCGCCGACAGCGCGGCCAACCTGCCCGCGGACAACGCCGTCACCGCCCTGGACAACGGGAGGCATCCCTTCAGCGGGTTCGCGCTGAAGAAGACGCGTAAGCAATCGATCACGGCCACGGACGTGCTCTTCAGCTCGATCACGGGCAGCCTGAGCGTGAATGTTCCTTGAAATCCACACGAAACGAAGGCGGCCGGTGAGCCCCGCCGCCACGAGCCGCTTCGCGGGTGCCCGGGTCTCAGCGGCCTGGCAAAGGCCCGGCGCTCAGCCTGTGCCCACGGCGCTTAATCCGTCGCAATATCGCGGTCGGCATCGAAAAAAGGAGATTGATCATGTCCATTTCCTCTTGGCTCTCCGGGACTTTTTCGCACAGCCAGAGCCGGCGCGCACAGCGTCGCAACCCGGCGACAACGTCGTCTCATCGTCGTCCCAGCGTGCGGCCCAGTCTGGAAACGCTCGAGACCCGGCTCACGCTCAGCCTGACCACGCTGGCCTCGTTCGCCGGCACCAACGGTTCATTCCCCAGGGCCGCCGTGATCATGGACAGCAGCGGCAATCTGTACGGCACAACGAATGCGGGAGGCGCCTCGAACGGCGGCACGGTCTTCGAGCTGGCCCATGGCAGCGGCGCGATCACCACGCTGGCTTCGTTCAACGGCACCAACGGGTGGAACCCGTACGACGCGCTGATCATGGACAGCAGCGGCAACCTGTACGGCACCACGGGCGGTGGAGGTGCCTTCGGTTGGGGCACGGTTTTCGAGCTGGCCCGTGGCAGTGGCGCGATCACTACGCTGGCTTCATTCAACGGCACCGATGGTGCAAGCCCGTTTGCCGCCCTGATCATGGACAACAGCGGCAACCTCTACGGCACAACAGTGGGCGGCATAGTAAAGGGCACACCCAACTACGGCACAGTTTTCGAGCTGGCCCATGGCAGCGGTACGATCACCACGCTGGTTTCGTTCAACGTCACCAACGGTGCAGAACCGGAGGACGCGCTGATCATGGACAGCAGGGGCGATCTCTACGGCACAACCAGACTTGGCGGCCGAGGTGGCAGTGGCACGGTCTTCGAGCTGGCCCACAGTCACACAGTCAGCACGCTAGCTTGGAACGTCGAATATCCGACAGCCGGTCTGATCATGGACAGCAGCGGCAACCTGTACGGCACAGCGCCGTTTGGAGGCGCCCACGGCAGTGGCACGGTTTTCGAGCTGGCCCATGGCAGCCGCACGATCACCACGCTGGCTTCGTTCAACGGCGGCAATAGTCCAACCCCGAATGGCGCCCTGATCATGGACAGCAGCGGCAATCTGTACGGCACAACGGGGTATGGAGGCGGCTCCCGCGACGGCTCGGTTTTCGAGCTCGCCTATGGCAGCGGCACGATCACGGAGCTGGCTTCGTTCAACGGGGGCAATGGTGCAACCCCGTATGGCGGCCTAATCATGGACAGCAGCGGCAATCTGTACGGCACAACGACGTATGGAGGCTCCGCCGGCTTGGGCACGGTCTTCGAGCTGCCAGGATCCGCTGGCCATAGTTCGTTCCAGATCAGCGGTTTGCCTTCCTCCACTGACGCCGGCGCCTCTCACATGTTCACCGTCGCCGACCCGAATACCGCCGGCACCACCATTACCGGCTACACCGGCACGATCGACTTCACGAGCGCCGACAGCACGCCCAACGTGCCGACCAGCGACACGTTCATGGCCTCGGACAAGGGAACGCAAACTCTCATCTGGTTCGTGCTGCAAAAGAAGGGGAAGCCATCGATCACGGCCACGGATGCGCTCTTCAGCTCGGTCACGGGCAGCCTGGGCGTGGAAGTTTCTTGAAATCCAGTGCTGGGTCATCGTGTCGCGAATCGCACCGAAAACCGGAGGGGGACATCTCTCCCGAATCAGGAGCATTGCACCATGGCATTCTTATCCCAGAACTGGTTGCGGAGATCCAAGAGCAAGACCGCGCGCCGGGCCCCGCGCATGCACCTCTGCCTCGAACAGCTCGAACACCGCCGGCTGCTCGCGGGCCCGGTCTTTCCCGTTGTGCCATGGCCTCCAATCCATGCCCCAACCGGGTTGTCTGGAGCCCATGCCACAACAGGGGGCCACACGAGTCCGGCAGCGAGTTCCTCCGCCTTCTCACCCGACCGGAACCTGGTCGCCTCATCCGCGTTTTTTTCGGCAGCGCCGGGGGCCGGCTATACTCCCGCTCAGATCCGGCGGGCCTACGGCTTCGACCTGCTCAGCGGCCTCTCCGGCAACAACTACAACAACGGCGGCAAGGGCGAGACGATTGCCATCGTCGGCGCCTTCGCCGACCCCGCCATCAGCCACGACGTGCAGCAGTTCGACGAGCAGTTCAATATCGGCGGCGCCACCGGCAATCCCGCCAACACCGGCTTCCTCAAGGTCGTCAACCAGTATGGCGGCAGCCCCCAGGACGTTCCGGGGCCAGGATACTCCGGATGGGACGCGGAGCAAAGCGCCGACGTGGAATGGGCCCACGCCATCGCACCGGGCGCCAATATCCTGCTGGTCGAGGCTGCCACCGATAACATGGCGGACCTGGACGCGGCCGTGCAGTACGCGGCCAGGCAGCCCAACGTCTGCGTCGTGTCCATGAGCTTCAGCACTGCGACCTTTGGTGAGTTTGCCAACGAATACGCCTACGACAGCCTCTACACCACGCCGGTCGGGCACCAGGGAGTCGCCTTTGTCGCCGCGAGCGGCGACTCCGGCGCAGGCTTATACCAACCATACCAACAGGTGTCGCCCAACGTTCTCGTGGTCGGCGGGACGACTCTGCCCGCGGACCAGAACGGCGACCCCGTGCGCTCCCAGGAAGTCGGCTGGAGCGACGGCAGCGATCCCTACGCTTCGTACCTCGCCAGCGGCGGCGGCATCAGTCAATTTGAGGCCCAGCCGCCCTACCAGCAGGGCATCGTCACTGAAAGCAGGATCTATCGCACCTATCCCGACGTCGCCTTCGACGCCGATCCCCTCACCGGGGTCCCCGTTTATGACTCGTTGAGCACTCCGCCCGGTCTGCCGTGGGGGGAGTACGGCGGCACCAGCATCAGCTCTCCGATGTGGGCGGGCCTGATCGCCATCGCCGACCAGGCACGGGCGGCCATGGGCGAGAACACCCTCGACAGCGCCACCCAGCTCCTGCCCGCGCTCTACCAGATCTCCCAGACCGACCCGCACGCCTTCCAGGACATCACTCAGGGTTACAACGGCTACTCCGCCGGGCCCGGCTACGATCTCGTCACCGGACTCGGCACCCCCAATGCCCAGAACCTCATCCCCGATCTCGTCACGATCGACAGCACCCCCGCGGACCCGGCCCGTGTCTACTGGACCGGCGACGCGGGCGACAACAACTGGGATGACCCCGGCAACTGGTCCAGGGTAGATCCCGCCCGGCGCAACGTTCCCCAATCCGTCCTGCCCGGCCCCAATGATAACGTGGTGATCGACATCGCCGGCGCCACTGTCAACCATTCGATTACGCGCTACGACACGATCCGCAGCCTCAAGGTGACGGCGCCCGGTGTGACGCTGAATCTCGATTCCGGCACCCTCGATCTCTCGGGCGGTGGCAACAACGGCGACAACGACAACAACCACACCCTGGGCGAATTCCAGGCCGACAGCCCCGGCGACCTCGTCAACCTGATGGGGGGCGCGCTCAAGAGTGCCCGCGTGACTTCCGGCACGACCATCACCGTTCCTCCCGCTTCGACCGGCTTTGTGGACGGGGGCGTGCTCAACGGCACGCTGCAAGTCGCTGGAGGCCTCGACCCTGGAGCTGGAAGGGAGCTGGACGAACCACGGAACCATCACGGCCGGGACCGGCTCGACTCTCATTCTGGGCGATTACTGGATCGCGGCGGCCAGCGATCCGGCGCCAGGAGCGATGCCTGGGTCAACGACGGCACGATCGTTGCCGATAACGCCACGGTCGAGCTGGGTGGCTGGCTCACCAATACCGCCGATAACCTGGGCTCGCTTGCCCTGGGCACCGACACGGTGGAACTGATCGGCACCCTGGACAACCGGCAGCAAACGCTGGCGCTGGTGCCGGGCGAAACCAGCAGCACCGGTAGCTGGGTGCTGAACGGCGGCCGCATCGACGGGGGCACCATCGCCACCGCGGGCGGCGCCGCCCTCGTCGCCACGCAGGGCACTGACTTGTGGGGCTTCACCTATGTCCCCATGCCGGGCGGCACGCTCGACGGCGTGATCCTCGACGGCACCCTGGACATGTCGCAGGGCAACGACTACGTGGCGGTCGCCGATGGCCTCACGCTCAACACCGACCTGTACCTCTCGGGCTGGGGTGCCACGCTGCAATTCGACGACGCCAGCACCGTGGCGGCGGGCTCCCTCGTCCAGGGCGCCACCATCCACCTGAGCGGCCCCTACGCGACCCTGTACAACAACACCAGTTCGAACGCAGTGCTGAACAACGACCCCAGCCAGACCGTGACCATCGGTCGCAACGTCACCATCTCCGGCGAGAGTTACATAGACGGCCTGTTCGGGCCGGTCCACAACCTGGGCAGCATCACCGGCTCGTTTCTGGTCGAGGAGCTGGCCAATGACGGCTCCGTTGACGCTGGGGGCGGCACGCTTACCCTCGACGCCGCCGCCGTTTCCGTGCGCACCTTCGGCTTCTCCTTCTGGGCCGGCAAGCCCTGGAGCAACAACGCCGACGGCACGATCACGGCGGGCCAGGACGGGGGGTTGTTTCTCTTTGGCCAGTGGACGAACAACGGCAGGGTGGACGGGAATCTCTACAACGTGGGCGGCGCCTGGACCAATAACGGCACCATCACGGCGACCGGCTCCAGTCTTGGCCTGGGAGGCACGTGGACCAACAACGGCACCATCACGGCGGATGCCGCCTCCACGGTCACCCTCGGCGACTACGCAGGCAACGTTTCCGGCCCCAGCTACACCTGGAAGAACAATGGGGTCCTTTCAATTTCGGCCGCCACCGCCCTCAACCTGGGCGATTACTTCACGACCGACGAATATGAGAGCGGGTTCCAGGACCGAGGGGTCCACCTCAACCTGTCCCAGTACACCGTCTCCCTGATTGGGACGATTGATAACAACCCGGCGGACAACCCGATCACCGGAGGCACCCTGAGCCTGGCGCCTCGACTGGTCCCCTGAACCTGTACGGGGGCGAAATCGATGGAGGTACCATCACGGGAACCGCCCCCGTCCTAGCAACGGGCGCCACTCTGAACGGCTTGGTTGTGGATACGTCGGTCAACGTCACGTCGGTCAACGTCAACTATTACTATAACTTGAAACTGCAAGGCAACTGGAGCATCACCGCCAACGGCAGCATCACGGCGACTGATGCGGAACTCGACCTGTCCGGCACCTGGACCAATAATGGCACGATCACGGCCACCGGCGGCGGGGTTACCTCCTCCGGCACCTGGACCAACAACGGCACCATCACGGCGACCGGCACGGCACTTTACCTGCGCGGCGCCTGGACCAACAACGGCACCATCACCGCGGATGCCGCCTCCACAGTGATCCTGGGCGACATCCTGGGCGACAGCCATTACGTTTCGGCGCCGGCGACTTCTGGAAAAACTCCGGCACTCTTGCGATCGCCCCCGGCGCCACCATCGACCTGGGCGATTCCTTCACCACCGACGAATACGAGAGCGGCTTCCAGCAGCTCGGCGTCAATCTCAACCTCTCCCAGTACACTGTCTACCTGAGCGGGATCCTCGACAACAGCGCCGCGGACAACCCGATCACCGGCGGCACCCTGGCCCTGAACGCCTCGACCGGCCCCTTGTACCTCTTCGGGCGAATCAGCCAGGGAACGATCACGACCAGCGGCTCGGACGACCTGATAGCCGCCGGCGGCACGCTCGACGGCGTGACTCTCGACGGCACTCTGGACATGTCGTCGGGGGGCGTCGGCGTCATGGGCGGTCTGACCCTCAACACCGACCTGTACGTCTCCGACTACGGTCTGTATTTCCTCGACGGCAGCACCGTGGCGGTGGGACCGCTCGTCACGAGCGCCACCATCCACCTGAGCGGCGACAACGCCCATCTGTACAACACCTACCCCAGCCAGACGGTAACCATAGGCCGGGGCATCACGATCGCCGGTGAGAATCCAAACAGCTACATCGGAGGGCCGATCGACAACCTGGGCACCATCGAGCAGAACGGTCCTGGCCTGCTGGTTCTCACTGGCGTCGTGAATGACGGCTCCATCCAGGCCAGCAACGGCGGCGATGTCGTCCTTGACGAATACTCAACTTATACGAGCATGCCCGTGCCCTGGAGCAACAATGCGGATGGCACGATCACGGCCACGCAGGGCGGTGAGGTGGACCTGTACAACGAGTGGACCAACCATGGCACCATCACCGTGGATTCCTCCTCGACGGTGAGCCTGGGCGACTCCTTCTCCTCTTCCAGGCAACTCTGCGTTGACGCTCTGGGCGAGCGATATCATCTGGACCAACACGGGCACGCTCTCCATCGCCACGGGCGCCACGGTCAACCTCGGCGATTACTTCACCACCGACGAGTTCGAGAGCGGCTTCCGGCAGCTCGGCGCTGACCTTAGCCTGTCTCAGTACAAGGTCAATCTGATTGGGATCCTCGACAACAGCCCCGCGGACAATCCGATCATGGGAGGAACGCTGTCTCTGAATGCCTCGACCGGGCCCCTGTACCTGACCGGCGGAACGATCGACCAGGGGACGATCACGACCCACGGCAGCGATGACCTTTCTTCCGGAAACTCTTACCTCGACACACTGAGCGGCGTGACCCTGGACGGCACCCTGGACATGTCCGAGCCGAATGCCGTCGTCACAGTCATGAACGGGCTGACCCTCAACACCGACCTGAACCTCTCCGGCGCCGGCGCCAGCCTGCAATTCGCCGATAGCACTGGCAGCACTCTGGCAGGCCTCGGCACCGTCCACCTGGGCGGCGACAACGCCAGCATCAACGGCGGCATCCAGACGGTGATCATCGGCCAGGGCATCACCATCTCCGGCGAAAATGCGAACAGCTCCGTCTCCGGCCCGATCGACAACCTGGGCACGGTTGTGCAGCAGAGCGCCGGCCAGA
This sequence comes from uncultured Planctomycetota bacterium, assembly GCA_963815795.1. GTDB lineage: Bacteria > Planctomycetota > Planctomycetia > Isosphaerales > Isosphaeraceae > JAKAUH01. Next base: position 342,281 of record CAWFIC010000020.1, read on the forward strand.
TGACGGTGACTGGGCTGGTCAACAGCGGCACCGTCACGGTCGCGAGCGGCGGCACACTGACAGAACAGGGCCTGTTCGGCAACGCCGGCACCGTGACGATCGCCGCCGGCGGCACCTTCAGCACGAGCGGCGCCGATTACATCCAGCGGGCCGGAACGACCACGGTTGATGGCCTGCTCGGCGCCGCCAACGTCAACCTCATGGGAGGCCTCCTGACCGGATCGGGGACCATCCAGGCCAACGTGACCAACGCGGCCACGGTCGAGCCCGGCGACCCCTTCGGCACGCTGACCATCCAGGGGAACTACACGCAGACCGCAACCGGCGTGCTGCTCATCCGGATCGCCGGCCTCAACCGGTATGGGCGGCTCGCGATCTCCGGCGCTGCCACGCTGGCCGGGACCCTGGAGGTGTCGCTGCTGGACGACTACTTCCCCGCCGCCGGCGCCAGCTTCCAGATCTTGACCTTCGCGGACTACACCGGCGGCTTCACCACGGAGATCGGCCTGGGATTGCCGCACCATCGGTCCTTGAAGCCGGTCTGGGACAGTGGCGACTTGACGTTGACGGTGAGTGACTGAAGTCGAATTCTCACCGGCCTGCAATCATCGCGGTGCCCGGTCCACTGCCGGACCCATGACTGCGGCAAGTAAGACTACCAGATAGATGAGAACCTTCCGCTGGTCCGGGAAGACCCGATAGGCGTCTAGAGGGATCGGATTCGCGCCGCGGAGGATCGTCGGCCGCGAGGGGCCGGTCCGCCCGATCGAGGGACCGCCGCGCGGCTCGCCGATCCGACATCGGCTCGTGGCGGGCCGGTCACAGCGTCGAGGCAAACAGCCGTCGGAAACGACGCCGCTCTTCTCCGTCGTCCCTCCGAAGCCGGAAGATCCACCTCGAGAAGAGAGCCTCGGAAGGTCATCGCCATGAAGACCCCCCGATCATGAGCTGGGCGACACGATGATCGAGAGCCCCGACTTGGCGGACGCTTCGATCGGGCCCAAGAGAACCGGAGGAATCGGGTCTCGTCCGGCGGCCACCGAGTCCTCTCCCGCGGGTCACCGCCTGAAGCGGCTCTTGACTTCCTGGGGCAGCACCCCGCTGATCGGGATCGTCGCGGATTGCCCGGGCGGGAAGAGCCGGCCCACCGGCGGGTCCTCGAGCGATCGAGTGAGGGCGGGCCCGGCGCGAGGACGGGGCGCCTCGCGCCCCCTCGAGAATTCCTGATCATGCGATCACGCGGGCTGCGGCCTGGATCGCAGCAGGTTGAGCCCCAGGCCGATATAGACGCAGCCCGAGAGCCGCTCCAGCCAGCCCATGACGCCGGCATTCCGCCGGATGGCCCGGGTCGCTCGGGCGGCGCCGGCAGCCACGAACAGGCACCAGAGCGTCCCGCCCGAGACGAACAGCCCGCCCAGCAGCAGGAACGGCAACGGCCCCAGCCCGGCGGTCGGCACGACGAACTGCGGCAGGAACGCCAGGAAGAAGATCGCCACCTTGGGATTCAAGGCGTTGGTCAACACCCCCTGGCGGAAGATCCGCCCGGGATCCGCCGCCTCGACCTCGGGCGTGGCCAGCTTGCCGGGCTTCCTCAGCGCCTGGACGCCCAGGTAGATCAGATACCCCGCGCCCGCCAGCTTGACGACCTGGAACGCGGCCGCCGACGTGGCCAGGAGCGCCGACAGCCCGAACGCCGCCAGCGCCGTGTGGATCAGGATGCCGCAGCCGATCCCCAGCGCCGAGAGCACCCCGGCTCGTACCCCCTGCGCGATGCTCCGCGCCAGGATGTACATCGTGTCCGGACCCGGCGTGATCCACAACAGGAAGCTCGCCAGCAAGAACGTCGGCAGGTCGTGCGTACCCAGCATCTTCGCGGCCCTCTCCTCGTCCTGGTGGGACGATATCCCATTGTAACGGTCTTTCTTCCCAGAACGCCCAAACAACCCATCCCGCAAATTGCAACAGCGTACCCATTCGGATAGCGTGGATCGCTGGGGAGCGTGGCTTCGAGATCATCATCCCGTTTGGACGACCGAGGTGAATATGGGTTCGAAATGGCTGGGCATGGCCGTGACGATGCTGATGTTCTGCGGCTGTCTGGCGTATCTGCCGGCCCGGGCTCAAGATCGGCCCGGGGAGGGTAGGGGGGACGAGGCGAAGAAGGACGAAGGGGCGGGCCCGGCGCGGCCGGCGCGGGCCGCGCAGATCAAGCCATACGACCGGGTGATCACCAAGGAGGCGAAGACGTCGCCGGGTCTGTTCCTGGTCCACCGGATCGAGGACAAGATCTATTTCGAGATCCCGACGGCCGAGCTGGGCAAGGAGATGCTCTGGGTGACGCAGCTCGAGCAGACCCAGGCGGGCTTCAGCCACGCGGGCGAGCCGGTGGGCGACCGCGTGGTGCGCTGGGAACAGCGCGGCGATGACGTCCTCCTGCGCGACGTGAAGTACGAGATCCGCGCCGAGGTGAACGATCCGATCAAGGACGCGGTGAAGGCGACATCGCTGGAGGCGATCATCGCGGTCCTGCCGATCCAGGCCTTTGGCAAGGACAAGCGCCCGGTGCTCGACGTGACGCCCGTCCTGACCGGCGACCTGCCCGAGTTCACCGCCCGGAGGCGGCTCCGCGCCAGCGGGATCGACTCGCGGCGGACGTTCATCGAGAAGGTCAAGGCGTTCCCGACCAACATCGAGGCCAAGGTGTTGATGACGTATCGCCCGCGCGGCGCGGCCGGGGCGATCCTGCCGGGCGGTCCGCCGACGCCGACCGGCGGCGACTCCGACCAGAGCGGCGTCACCGTGATGCTGCACCACAGCCTGATCGACCTGCCCGACCGGCCGATGCGCCCCGGCGCTACGACGACCGCGTCGGGTTCTTCTCGGTCTCGTTCGAGGACTACGGCAGCCCGAAGCAGGAGGTGGAGAAGGTCCAGTACGTCACGCGGTGGCGGCTGGAGAAGAAGGACCCGAAGGCCGCGGTCTCCGAGCCCAGGAAGCCGATCGTCTTCTACGTCGGCCGCGAGGTGCCGGCGAAGTTCCGCCCCTGGATCAAGAAGGGGATCGAGGCCTGGCAGCCGGCGTTCGAGAAGGCCGGCTTCAAGAATGCCATCCTCGCCAAGGAGCCGCCCACGCCGCAGGAGGACCCCGACTGGGACGCCGAGGACGCCAGGTATTCCTCCATCCGCTGGCTCCCCTCCACCATCGAGAACGCCTTCGGCCCGCACGTCCACGACCCACGGACCGGCGAGATCCTCGAGGCCGATATCCGTATGTATCATAACGTGATCAAGCTGGCACGTGACTGGTACTTCGTCCAGGCCTCTCCCAGCGATCCCAAGTCCCAGTCGCTGCCCCTCTCCGACGACCTGCTGGGCGAGCTGGTGGCCTACGTGACGTCGCACGAGGTCGGCCACTCGCTGGGCTTCCGGCACAACATGAAGGCGAGCTCGGCGTACACCATCGAGCAGCTCCGCGACCGCGAGTTCACCCGCAAGTATGGCGTCGAGGCGTCGATCATGGACTACGGCCGGTTCAACTACGTCGCCCAGCCCGGCGACGGCGCCCGGCTGATCCCGATCATCGGGCCGTATGACGAGTTCGCCGTCGAGTGGGGCTACCGCGAGTTCCCCGACGCCAAGACCTACGAGCAGGAGAAGAAGGAGCTGGAGAAGATCGTCGCGCGGCAGCTCGAGGACGCCAAGCTCCGCTTCGGCGACCCCAACGCGTTCGAGGACCCGTCGCAGCAGACCGAGGACCTCGGCTCCGACCCGATCCGCGCCACCGAGCTGGGGCTCAAGAACATCGATCGCGTCGCCGGCTACCTGGTCAAGGCCACGTCGAAACCGGGCGAGAACTACGACCTGCTGCGGGAGATCTACGAACAGCTCCTCGGCCAGCGCAACCGCGAGCTGGGCCACGTCGCCAACCTCATCGGCGGCTTCGTCCACAACAACCTCTGGTACCCCCAAGGGACGAAGGTCTACACGCCCGTCCCCGCCGAGCAGCAGAAGAAGGCGGTGCAGTTCCTCATCGAACACGGCTTCCGCACGCCGCCCTCGCTGATCGCACCGGACATCCTCGACCGGCTCGAGGCGCATGGCACCGCCGAGCGGATCCTCTCGTCCCAGCGGATGCTGCTGCGGAGCCTCGTGAACAAGCGGCGGCTGGACCGGATGAGCGAGCTGGCGGCCCGGACGCCCAGGGACGCCTATACGCCGTCCGACCTGATACGGGATCTGCACGCCGGGATCTGGTCCGAGCTGAAGGGCGACCCGAACGAGATCGACATCTACCGCCGCAACCTCCAGCGCGCCTACGTGGACCTGCTCGCCGGCTTCCTCGACAACCCGGCCGACGACAGCGACCTGCCCGCCCTGGCCCGTGCCGAGTTGGTGGGGCTCTTGACAGAGCTCAAGATGGTCCGCGGCCGAGTCGTCAACCCGATCGCCGGCGCGCACCTGGACGATATCAAGACCCGCGCCGACTACGCGTTGGACGCGATCCCCTCGGCGCCGGACTCCAGCGGGCGCCCCTCGGGCTGCCGGTCCGCCGCGGTGGCGACGAGGCCCCTGAGCCCCGCTGAGGAAAAGCGTGGTTTCGACCCGGCTGCGCGGAGCTCCTGTCCAGGGAGCGCCCGCGCCGCCGGAGGCCTGCGCATCGCAGGGCTGAACCGGCGTACCGCGACACGCAGAAAAAGCCGGACCACGCCAAAGCGAGCGAGCCTCCTGGCCGGTCGACGCGGGGGGGCCCCGACGAGGCGTCTCTTCCCGAATCACACCCCTTCCCATGTTCTCAGGGCCAAATCGGGGCGCCCCAGGATGAGGGACCGGCTCCCTCACAGGACCGCAACAGGACTGCGGCGAGGTCGCTCCATGCACCCAGCCCGGGCAAGCCGGTAGATCCCTGTCGAAAAGAATCGCCCCCGCCGGTTACCAGATCGGTGACTCACGCAAATATAAGGCTAGGAGCCGTGGAGTGTGAACCTGCCCCTGGCCGGTCGCGGATGCCGGGAGAGAAAAAATTCAACGCGAGCTGTAACGGACGGAGGGTGGCTGCGTATGCCCTGGAAGGAAGGAGCGGAACGACCTGAATCCCCGATCTTATCATCCGAGTTCAGTGCTCTGGAGAGAAAGAACATGAATTGTGTTCGGTGTCCTTGAAATGTTACTGATCTTCAGGGTAGGTTCTTGCACGACGGCTCGGGAGTCCTGGACGACAGAGCTCCGTGGCCGTGAGGCGAAGAGCGGCCGACCGATCGAACGTCGGGTCGGGGACGATCCGCGTTTGATGGCCCGATGATCGCCGTGGCGATCATCGTCAGTGGATGATCTCTCTCCGTCCGGCAACGCAATGAGGATCCGCTCGCCGCGATCATCGTGGCGGGATGTCGTGCACTTTTCATTGACTCGGTGAAAGCGGTCGAGTGGGCTCTCCAGAGAGCCCGGTGGAATCGATCCGGATCGCGACCGCCATCATGCGTGCGTGCGATCCGACATTCGTTCCGAGATGTCAATCCCCAGCGCGCGTCCGGACACCGGCCGCGTGCCCTGGCCGATCAATCTCCGCGCGGTCGAATGAGTCGACGTCGTTAGGAAACCCGAGACGAATCGATCGAGGTGCATCATGGCGAGCGTGAAAGCGTGGTGGTGGAAGGCTGCGAGCGGCCCGCATGGCCGGGGACGCACTCCAGGGCGGAGCCGCGAGGCCCGATCGATCCGGCGCCGGCAACTTCAACACCCGCTCATCGAGGAGCTCGAGCCGCGTGTGGTGCTCACGGGGTTCATCAACTACACCGCTCCACCGACCGGCTCCAACCTCACGCTACGGGTGGAGAACGTCGCAGGCACGGCCGACCTGCAGCTCTTCAACAACACCACATCCAGCGTGATCCAGCAGGTCGCCCTCACCCAGGACATCCAGGTGAACATCACCGGCGCCGACAAGGCGAGCGACCTGCTCACGGTCAACCTCTCGTACGCAGGCGGCGGCACGGCCGAGCCGATCGCCGTGCAGTTCGCCGGGGGCCTGCCCAAGTCGGGCGTCACGGACAAGGTCACGATCGGCGGCTCGGGCACGCAGTACCAGCCCTCGACGTTCACGCTGCAAAGCGACTCGCCCGTCTTCGTCACCGGCATCCTCCAGGCGAAAGGGGACATCAGCCTGACGGCCGCCCAGAAGAGCGCCGGCGCCGTGACCGCGCCGGGCGTCATCACGGCGAACGCCGCGGCCGGCATCACCGTCAACGGCAGCCTGACCGGTCATAACATCACCCTCGCCGCGCAGTCGACGATCAACGTGAACAGCCAGTCCGCCGGTCTGTTCAACGGGCTGGTGAAGCTGGGCCTCGTCTCGTCCACCTCCGGCGCGAGCGTGCTGGTCCAGGGCGGCACGCTCACCGCCTCGGGCAACCTGAGCGTGACGGCGACGTCGAACGTCAACGTCTCGCTGACCACGGCTCCCAGCGCGCCCGGTACGACGAACACCGACGCGGCGGTCTCCACCTCCAATGTCGCCAGCACGGCCACCGTGGCGGTCTCCGGCGGGGCCCTCTCGGCCACGAGCGGGACCGCGACCATCGCCGCCACCAACACGGTCAACGTCACCACCACGGCGGACGGGACCGCCGGTGGATCCGCCTCGTCCGCCAAGGGCGGATCGACGGCCGTGACCGTGCTCTCGGGCGACACCGACGCCACGGTCAGCGGGGGCACGGTGAGCGCCTCCGGGGTGAACGTCTCCGCGACGGATAACCGGACGGTCACGACGCTCGCCCGCGCGACCCAGGGCGGCGCCATACCCGGCAGCCCGAACCCGACCAAGGGGCAACAGACCCTGACCAACTACGGCGCCAAGACGCCCGACGGCAGCGTGAACGTCGCCGGCGCCGTGGCAGTGACCGTCCTCTCGGGCGATGCCAACGCACGGGTCATCGGCGGGACGCTGACCTCGACGTCCGCGCCGCTCGCCGTCACCGCGACCGCGGCCAACCACCCGACCACCACCGCGGACGCGTCGGCGTCGAAGGGCGCGGCGGGCACGGGCGTGGGTGTCGCGGTCGCCATCGGCAAGACGAGCGCCAACAGCCTGGCCTCGCTGGGCGGGACGGCGAGCGTGACCGCGCCGGCCGTGAACGTCAGCGGTCTGATGCCCGCCACGGTCAACGGTGTGACGCCGGCAAGCCAGTTCTCCGTCACGGCCACGTCCGGCCCGAGCGGCGCCGCGGTCGGCATCGCTGGCTCACTGGCCATCGACGTGACGACCGCCGAGGCCAGCGCCCTTGTCGAGACCGGCTCGAACGTCAACGTCCACGGGGCCAACCTGACGCTCAGCGCGCAATCCACGACCAGCAGTTCGGCCACGGCGAAGCCCAAGCAGGTCTCCGGCCAGAGCGTCGGCGTCGGCGCGTCGGTGGCGATCGACGTCCCCGCCGTCGGCTCCCAGGCGGCGGTCCAGAGCAACGCGACCCTCGCGGCGCACACAACCTGACGCTCTCGGCCACGGGGAACCACACGGTGACGACCGACGCCCTGGCCGGGGCGGCCGGCGGGACCGCGACGTCCGGCGCGCTCAGTCTGGCGATCCCCTCCGGGGCCACCGTGGCCGCGATCGCGGCCGGGCCGGCGCTGACGATCACCGGCGGCCTGACCGTCACGACCGATCGGACCAGCGCGATCACGACCCGCGTCGATTCCGCCTCGGCCGCCTCCGGGGTCGCGATCGGCGCATCGACCGCCCTGACGATCGCCAATGAATCGGCGGCCTCCTCGGTGGGCCGGAGCGTGACCACCGGCGCGGCGGCGGCGCTGATCCACGCCGAGGCGCACGGCACCGGCGCCACGACGGCGCTGGCGAGCGTCAGCGGCGCCAAGCCGGGCACGACGGTGGTCAACACATTGCTCGGCAACGCGGCGAACTTCGTCAAGGGCCAGGGATGGGTGCCCGGGACGGTGACCCTCCCCGTGGCGGCCACCCCCGACGGCAAGGTCGGCGTCGCCGGTGCGATCGCCGTCAACCTCGCCAGCCTCGACGCTTCGGCGGAGTTGCTCAAGGGGTCCACACTCACGATCCCCGGGGCCGCCCTGACGGTGGAGGCGCTGGTCACGTATAATGACTCGGCGACGGCCGGTGGCACGGCGGTGAACACGGCGACGGGCGTCGCCGCTGCGGTGGCGATCAACCAGTCGAAGCCGACGGCCGAGGCGATCATCGCCGGGTCGGCGACGGCCACCGCCGTGACCGTGACCGCGACGGTCAGCGGCCAGACCGCCGCCACGGCCGATTCCGGGCAGGGATCGACGAACGTCGGCGTGGCCGGCGCGCTGGCGCTCGACCTGCCGGGCGCCAGCAGCTATGCCGCGGTCGCGCCGGGCGGCGCCGCCGTCGTGAAAGGCTCGACGACCGGCAACGTGGTCGTGCAGGCGACGACCACCGTCGCCCAGGACGTCGCGACGGCCGACGCCAAGGCGGCCGGCTTCGCCAAGACCGGCGTCGGCGCCTCGGTGGCGCTGGACATCTCCGGCAATGCCGCGACCGCCGAGGCCTCGGGAACCGTCACCTCGCCGAACCAGGCCACCGTGTTCGCCAGCGGGAGCTACAACTCGACCGCCACGGCCGCCGCGGGGGCGACCGGCGGCACCGCGACGGCGGCCGCGCTGGCGCTGGACGTGTCCGATAACTCCACCATGGCCACGGTCGGCGCCGCCGCGCTGATCGCCGCCGGCGGGCAGATGCTGGTGCGGGCCTTGCATCGGGATAAGTCCACCGGCCAGGCGACCGGCGCCACCGCCGGGTCGGGCGTCGCTGTCGGCGCGGCGCTGGGCCTCGACATCAACCTGGACAGCGACCAGGCGACGATCGCCGGCAAGGTGACCAAGAGCGCCACGCTGACCATCGTGAGCGACATGGCGTATACCGACAGCGCCAGGGCACCTCCAGCGCCAAGGGCGCCGCGTCCGGGAGCACGGCCATCGACAGCCTGATGAGCAACGTCGTGAGCTTCGGCAAGTCCTCCGGCTGGCTGCCGTCGACGACGCCCGTCCCGAAGGCCACCACGCCCACCGGCGAGATGGCCGTGGCGGCGGCCGCCGCGGTGGATGTGGACCTGGCGACCGAGACCGCGACGATCGCCGCGGGCGGCTCGGTGGTGACCTCCAGCCCGATGCTGGTGCAGACGCTCAGCAACCTGGGCGACTCCGCCACGGCCAACGGCAGCCCGTCGAACGGATCCTCGCTGGGCGTCGGCGCCGCACTGGCGATCGACGTGGCGGTGCCGGCCGTCCAGGCGACCATTGCCGGCGCGGTCACGGCGCCGGCGATCAGCGTCGAGACGGCGATGAGCGGCACCGGCACCGACACCTTCCAGGCGACGGCCTCCTCGGGAGCGGGCACCACGACGACCGGCGTCGCCGGGGCTCTGGCGATCAACGTGGGCGCCAGCCGGAGCACGGCGGCCATCCAGAACGGCGCCACGCTCACGATCGGAGGGGGCACGCTCCTGGTCAACTCGGTCGTCGTGACCGCCGACCTCTCCACCGCCCTGGCGAAGTCCGCCAATCCGCTGGTCGGCCTCGGCGCCTCGATCGCGACCAATGCCGCGATCAACCAGAGCCACGCCTTCATCGGCTCGGCGGCGGTCACCGGCGAGCACGACATCACCGTGGAGGCCGACGGCACTCACCAGGTCACCACGCTGAGCAACTCGGGCGCCCAGGTCCCGACCGCGGCCGCGGCGGCCGCCATCTCCGCCGCCTTTGCCGGCGACCAGACCATCGCGGAGATCCTGGCCGGCCCGGCGACCCTGGTCATCCCCGGGACGCTCACGATCCACGCCAACGACCAGGCAACCATCAAGACGACCGCCGATGGCAAGACGACCGGCGCCGGCGTCGGCGTGGGGGCCGCGGTGGCCCTCGGGATCGACCGCGAGGTCACCACGGCCCAACTCGCCCGCAGCGCCAACGTCCAGGCGATCCAGCTCCAGGCCAATAGCACCACGCCGACGACGACCACCGCCACCGCCGGGGCCGCGGGGGGCAAGAACTTCGTCCAATCCCTCGGCGTGTTCCTCAATACGGTCCTCGGCGTGGTTGATCCCAACCTCGGCAGCGCCATCGACCTGATGATCGGCCTGATCGACCCGACGGCGCTCTACCCGATCCCGGTGAACCTGCCACTGGTCGGCGACACCCTGGCCGCGATCCAGAACGCGACCGGACTGGCTCCGCCCCCGCTGTCGGCGGCGGCGGCGCTCGCCGTCAGCGGTGTCCTGCCCCAGACTCTGGCCCAGCTCGGGGCGAACGCGGCGCTGACCTCGGCGACCCCGGTGACGATCCAGACGAACGTCACCGCCAACCCGATCACCACCGCCGACGGCAGCGCGACGGGCAACACGGTCGCCGCACACCTGTCGCTGGCGGCGAACTATGCCGGCGGCAACAACCAGGTCGCGGTCGGCAACGGGGCGTCGATCACGGCCCCGTCGATCGCGCTCACCGCGGGCGGGCCCGGCACACAGGCGCTGACGGCCAAGGCCGACGCCGGGGCCGGGTCGATCGTCAGCGCCACCGCCGCCGTCGCGATCAACGCCGGCAACCCCAACGCGCCCAACGCCGTGCAGGTGACGGTCGGCAGCGGTTCGCACCTGACCGCGACCACGGGGAACGTCTCTCTGGCCGCCACCAGCGACGTGACCGCGACGACCCTCGCTGGCGGCGGCGCCCTGGGCCTGGCGGCCGGCGCGGGCGCGTCGATCGCCGGCGCCTTCCTCCAGGAGCAGGCCAACGTCGCGGTCGCCGGACAGATCAGCGCCCCCAAAGGCAGCGTCTCGCTGACCGCGACGGGGCACGACACGCTGCTGGGCGCCGCGGTCGCCGGCAGCGTGGCCCTGGCGACGGTCAACGCGGCCATCCGCGCCGACGTACTCGGCAAGACGGTCGAGGCGCACGTCGACCCGGGCGGCAACATCCAGGCCTCGGGCGATGTCACGATCAGCGCCGTCTCCAACGACAATCCGGAGGCGCTCCAGCCTAGCCTCGGGCTCGCCGCCGCAACGGTCTCGGCCGCGGCCACCGCCGCGGCCTTCAACGAGCACACCTGGGCGTTCATCAACGGCGCAACCGTCAAGTCCAACGCCAACGTCCTGCTCACGGCCGGCAGCACCATCGCCTACGACCCGCTCGCGGCGACCGGCACGCTCGGCCTGCTCGCGGGCGTCGGGGTCTCCGGCACGCTCTTCTACGAGGCCGAGGACACCCAGGCCTACATCACCGGCGGGGCCAACGTCAACGCCCTGGCCCTCGGCGCCGCCGACAACGTGCTGACGGGCACCGAGACGAACGGGGTCCACAACACGCGGGCGATCCGCGGCGTGTCGCTCACCGCGACCAACTTCGCCGACTTCCAGCCGCTCGCCGGGTCGATCGGGGGCGGGCTCATCGCCGCCGCCCAGGGATCGGGCATCGCCACGGTCCTCAACAACCACGTCGTGGCCTACATCGGCTCGGCCAAGGTCAATCAGAACGACGCCGGGTCGGCCTCCAGCCAGCTCGTCAACCTGCTCGCCTGGGACGACACGCACGTCGCTGGCATCCAGGGGACCCTCGGCGCCGCGCTGGTCGCGGGCGTCAGCGCGACCTTGGACTTCGAGATGCTGGTCAAGGACACCGAGGCCTACATCGGCGCGGGCGCCGTGGTTTCCTCCAACAGCAACGTCGAGGTCCGGGCCAATTCGACCGAGGACCTCAACTCGTTCTCGGGCACGCTCAACCTCGCGGGGCTGGCCTCGGTCGCGGCCGCCGGCACCATCCACGTCGTCCAGGCGCAGACGCTGGCGCACACCGACGCGGGGGCCACGATCAGCGCACCGGCAGCGTCCTGGTGCTAGCCAGCAGCACCAGCAGCGACAACGTCATCAGCGTCGTCGGGTCGGCCGGGATCGTCAGCGGCCAGGGGATGTACAGCTCGACGGATCTCGGCGGCGCCACGACCTCGGCGCTCAAGATCGGCACGCTCTCGATCGGGGGCAAGCCGGGGCTCACGTCGGCCGCGGTGAATAGCACGGTCACGGCGAACACCCTGAACGTCTCCGCCACCTCGGCCAGCACGGCCACGGCCGAGACCGTGCTGGTCGGCGCCGGCGCGATCAGCGTCAGCGCGGCGAGCCCGACCGCCAAGACCTCGCTCCAGACCTCCGCGTCGCTGGGCTCGAATGCCAACATCAAGGTCACCACCCTGGTCGGCCCGTCCGCCACCTCCGTGAACACGGCCAACGCCTTCGACCTGCACGTGAACGCCGGCGCGATCACCGGCACGGCGCTCCTGCCCGATGCCGTGGCGGGCGGCGCCACCCGCGCCTTCGTCGCGGAAGGCGCCAAGGTGACCGCTTCGAGCCTCAACGTCCAGGCGATCGCCACCAACACGGCCACCGTCACGCCGATCTCGATCACCGCCGGCGCCATCACCGGCAGCTACGCAGCTCCCCAGGCGAGCACGGCGCAGGACGTCGAGGCCTACATCGGTCCGGCGTTCGGCCTGGACCCGAATTCGGGCCTCTCCGGCACGATCAACGTCGGCACGGGCACGGTCACGGTGAGCGCCCAGTCCCTCAAGAACCAGGCGACGGTCAACGAGATCAGCATCTCGGCCGGCGCCGTGACCCTGTCCTACATGCACCCGCAGGCCACGATCAACGGCACCACGCGCGCCCACATCGGCGGCACGTTCGGCATCACGGCCAGCGCGGTCAACGTCACGGGCGCCTCGTCCAACACCGCGACCACCAACGTGATCTCGATCGACGCGGCCGCCGGCACCGCCGTCGCGAACACCCAGGGGGCGACGACCAACCACACGACCGAGGCCTACGTCGGCGACAAGGCCAACCTCACGCTCAACGACCCGCTGGCGCTGCACGCGACCTCGACCAACACGGCCACCGCAGGCGAGGTCAACATCCAGGCGGGCTACCTCAACATCGCGTATGCCAAGTCCGAGGCGAACGCCGGCGGCGCCACCCGCGCCTACGTCCAGGAGGGCGCGACGATCAAGGCTACCGGGCTGAGCGTGCTGGCCGACGCCGCCAACACGGCCACGGCCAACAGCTTCTCGACGAGTCTCGGCAACATCAACGTCGAAATCGCTCAGCCGACCGCGCAGACGTCGCACATCGTCGAGGCGTACATCGGCCCGCCCAACGGCCAGGCCGCCAACGGCGCGCTATCGGGTTCGATCAACGTCGGCAACACCGTGATCCCGGTGCACGCCACATCCACCAGCAACCTCGCCACCGCGCAGCAGATCGGCATCAAGGTCGGCACGGTTTCGGTGAGCGTCGAGCAACCCCGGGTCACGGTCGGCGGCTCGACCCTCGCCCACGTCGGCGGCAAGTTCACGATCACCTCCGGCACGGTCAACGTGCTGGCCAGCGCCCCGGACAACGTCGCGACCGGCGACGCGGTCAGCATCGTCGCCGCCACGGCCAACGTGGGCGTCAACGACCGGGCGGCCACGACCGACCACACCACCCAGGCCTATGCCGGCACGAATGCGGGCCTGAACCTCACCGGCGGGTCGCTCTCGCTGCACGCGACCTCCACCAACACCGCCAACTCGGGCCAGGTCGCCATCGGCATCTCGGGGGTGGGCGTCCAGGTGGCGAAGTCCGAGGCGGACGCCGGCGGCGACACCGCCGCCTACGTGCAGGAGGGGGCCTCGATCACCGCCAAGGGGCTCGACCTGTCGGCGCAGTCCACCAACACCGCCGAGGCGAACCCCGTCGACTTCGGCGTCGCCGCGGTGAAGGTCGCCGTCGCCCACCCGATCGCCGAGACCACCGCCACGACCGAGGTCTACATCGGCCCGCCCGCCGGTTCGGCCCCGACCCAGGGGGCGTCGGGCAAGATCTCGGTCGGGTCCGGCTCCGTCACCGGCAAGGCCAGCTCGACCAGCAGCGCCACCGTCGACCCCCTGGACATCGGCGTCAGCGGGATCGACGTGAGCGTGCTCCATCCCGAGGTGACCGCCGGCGGCTCGACCGCGGCCCACCTGGGCGGCACCTTCTCGATCGGCGCCGGCGCTCTGAAATTCACCGCCAACTCGAACAACACCGCGACCTCGAACTCGGTCTCGGTCCAGCTCAGCGGCGTCAACGTCACCGACGCCATGAAGTCGGCCCAGACCGACCACACCACCAGCGCGTACGTGGCCAAGCAGGCGAACCTGACCATCAGCGGCGCCCCCCTCGGCCTCGACGCCGAGTTCGACCAACACCGCCAACGCCGGCGAGGTCGCGGTCAACATCTCCGGCGTGTCGGTCGGGCTCATCCAGCCGGCGGCGAACGCCGACGGCTCGACGCTCGCCTACGTCAACGAGGGCGCGACGCTCAACGCGCCCGGCTTGACCGCGACCGCGGGCGCCACCAGCACCGCCACCGCCAGCGTCACCCTGGTCAACGTGGGCGCCTTGCCCATCTCGGTGATCCAGCCGACCGCCACGACGGGAGACGACGTGGAGGCGTACATCGGCCCCGCCGCCGGCGTGGCGCCGAACGGCAGCCTGAGCGGCCACATCTCCCTGGGCGGCGCGGCCACCCTCGGCGCCACCTCGCACGACACGGCCCAGGTCAACGCGACCAACATCACCGTCGGCGCGGTCAATGTGAAGTCGGTGCGGCCGGTGGTGAAGGCGGGCGGCACGACCTTCGCGCATCTCGGCGGCAACGAGACCATCAACGCCCCGTCGGTGACCCTCACGGCCAGCGCCACCAACACACAGGCGTCCACCCAGACGTTCTCGCTGGACATCGGTGCGGTGAACGTGGGCGTGACGTCAACCCCGGTGACCGCCTCGCACGAGACCGACGCCTTCCTGGCGCCGGGGGCCTCGGTCACGGTCAACGGCGGCCCGCTGACGTTCCAGGCCACCGCGGGCAGCAGCGCCACCGCCAACTCGCAGAGCATCGACATCGGCGTGGCCAACATCGCGTCCCTCAGCGCCGACACGGTCGTGTCCGGCGGTACCCGGGCGTACGCCGGCAACGGCGCCGTGCTCCATAGCGGCAACGTCTCGTTCCTGGCCAACTCGACGGATAACGCGGTCGCCTCGGAGTCCAGCGTCGGCGCCAGCCTGCTCGGCATCGTCAAACTGGACCCCCAGGCGATCAACGAGCAGGCGGTCGAGGCCTACCTCGGGGTCGGGTCGAACGTGCAGGCGAGCGGCACCCTGACGGTCTCCGCCACGTCAACCGAGGGCGCCAGCGCCTCGTCCAACGGCACGCAGGGGGCCATCATCGGCCTGTCGGACGTCAGCCCCCAGGCGACCGACCAGGGGATCACGTCGGCCCACCTCGACGGCACGGTCCAGGCCGCGAGCATCTCGGTGACGGCCACGGCCGCGCAGAACGTCCAGTCCGACGCCTCGGTTCTGAGCATCAGCGTCGCCACCGGCGGCAGCGGCGACGCGATGGCCAGGGCCCTCGGCCAGGCCGTGGCGCGACTGAGCGGGACCGCGCAGCTCACCACCACCGGGAACGCCACCTTCCAGGCGATCTCCAATCCCAGCGCGAACGCCTCGGCCTCCGGCGGCGGCGGAGGGGTCATCAGCAGCCAGGCCCTCAAGTCGCAGAGCACGGTCGCCGACACCGCGACGGCCTACGCGGACACCGCCGCCACCGTCGTCTCGGCCGGCAACCTCCAGTTCAGCGCCACCGACACGGCCGACGGCAACTCGCACGCCAGCTCGGGCAGCGGCGGCGTCTTCTCCGACGGCGGCGCTGCCGCTGAGGCCGACGTCACCCCGACCGTCGCGGCGTACCTCAACAACAACGTCAACGTCGAATACGTCTCGGGGAACCTCGTCCTCCAGGCCGAGTCGGTCCACGCCCAGGGCGACGCCGACGCCGAGGTCTTCTCCGGCGGGGCGGCCGCCTTCGGCGCGTCGAACGCGACGGTCAACAGCAAGCCGACGGTCAACGCCTTCATCGGCACGGGCGGCACCATCACTGTCTACGGCAACGTCACCATCTCGGCCATCTCGCACGCCGACCCGACCGGCCCGGTCCTCGGCGACACCTTCAACCCCGCGACCGCGGTCAGCACGGCCAACGACACCATCACCTTCCCGGGCCACGGCCTGGCCACCAACGACGTCGTGACCTACAACCCTAATGGCAGCACGCCCATCGGCACGCCCGGCGGTCCGCTCCGCACCGGCGAGTTCGACGCGATCGTCCTCACCCCCGACGTCCTGATGCTCGGTGCCACCTTCAGCGGCGCGTCGGCCAACACCGGCGACCTCTTCAACCCGCAAGCCGGCGTCAACCCCAACCGCGACGTGATCCGCTTCAGCGTCCCGGACAACTTCCAGACCGGCGACGCGGTCAAGTACGACCCCAACGGCAACGCGCCGATCAGTCCGGCGATCAACCAGTCCAGCACGTACTACGTCCGCGCGATCGACGCCTACACCATCCAGCTCTTCCCGACCCAGGCCGAAGCCGAGGCGGCCGACAAGACGTTCAACCCGTCGGCCGCCGGCGCCGTCAGCGGTTCGACGATCACGTTACCCGGCCACGGCTTCACCAATGGCGAGGCGGTCACCTACGACGCGCCCGCCCCGTCGCCGTTCAGCAGCGGGGCCGTCGATGTCGACGTGAACTCCAGCCACCAGATCAGCGGCAACGACCCGGGCGCGAACAACATCTACCTCGGCACCAACAACGGCAACAACGTCATCGTCGGGCACAACCTCCTGACGGGCGAGCGGGTCACCTACGAGGTCGAGCCGGGCAAGACCGCGATCGGCGGGCTCACCAATGGCGGCACCTACTGGGTCATCAAGACCAGCGATTACACCGTGCAACTGGCCAGCAGCTATGCCAACGCCCTGGCCGGCACGCCGATCACCCTGACGCCCGACAAGAGCACAGCGGGCGAGGCGGTGCAGCACTTCCTGGTCCCCGCGCCGATCGGCGGGCTCGTCGCCGGCCAGACCTATTACGTCCGCAACGCCACGGCCAATACCTTCCAGCTCTCCGCGACTCCCTCCGGGTCCATCATCGCACTCAGCGTCGGCTCGCCGGCCGATCGCATGGGCGTGCACGGCTTCCACCAGGCCGGCCTCCCGCTCGTCGGCACCTCCGGCGGCACGCAGGACCTGCACATCGACTTCAATTCGGCGCCGGCCGGCAACGACAAGCTGCTGGGCCCCGGCGGGATCTCGCTGCGCACCATCTCACCCCCGCCCGGCAACGGCATCTCCGCCTCGTCGGCCGAGGGCGGCGCGGGCGGCCTGGTCGCCTCCAGCAGCCCCAGCGCCCAGACGAACGTGACGGCTACGGTCAACGCGTACGACGCCGCCAAATCGCTCTACGTCGGCGGCAACCTGACGATCGGCACCGACTCGACGGCCAACATGTCGGCGCACGGCGACACCTCGGGCGGCGGGCTCGTCTCGAGCAACGGCGTCAACGCCGGCACGAGCTTCCAGAATAACGCCTCCGCGCTCATCGGCGTGCCGCAAGGGTCGTCCGTCAACGGCGGCGGCGTGCAGGTCACCGTCGGCGGCCTGTTGCAACTCGATGCGGGCTCGTCGATGGCCGAGACGAACGTCTCGACCAACTCCGACGGCGGCGGCCTCTTCTCCAGCGCCAGTGCGAACTCCAACGCCAATTATGGGGGAACGACCCGGGCCGTCGTGGGGACGAACGCATCGGTCACCGCGCAGTCGGTCTCCATCCTCGCCAACCTCACCTCGGCGCACGGCGATCTGAGCTCGAGCGCCAGCGCCGGCGGACTCTTCGGCTCGTCCAACGCGAATATCAACGGCACGTGGAACCCGACCGTCCTGGCGCAGGTCGCGCCCGGCGGGTCCGCGACCTCGCTGACGGGCACCCAGGGCGTCGACATCCGGGCGCTGACCGGGAACATCGGCGCCAACCAGCACGCCAATGCCTCCTTCTACGGCATCGGCAGCGCCAACACCAGCGCGAACATCCACCCCAGCCCGTCCACCCAGGTCGACGGCGGCGCCGGGGCGACGATCACCGCCGGCCCGCGGATCCTCCCCGGCGCCGGCGTGCCTGCATCGTACGTCACCCCGCTCCAGAAGCCCAGCGGCTACCCGCTGCTGGCCCTGTACGTCGACGCCTCCGGTTCGAGCGGCTCGCGCGCCGTCAACTGGGACTCCAACGTGATCATCCTCAGCGGCCCCGACCCGGATCTGTACATCGACTCCAGCGGCAATATCGTCCGGGCCATCAACATCAGCGTCAACGGCGGCCAGCGGTCGGGACAGGTCACGGGGGACATCGTGGTCGACCCCATCGTCAACAACGATCGCGGCCAGGTCCTCTTCCAATCCGACAGCTCGGGCGGCACGACCATCGCGACCAGCCTATCGTCGGGCCCGCTGTTCACGTTCCGCGAGACGTACCAGACCGTCTCGATCGTGAATTATTCCCGGGACAGGGTGGTCCTCGGTGACATCGGCGTCATCGACCTGACGGCGCTGGTGCCGGGCAACCAGGTCACGCTCGACGCCAACCACGTGGGCGCCTTCCAGTTCAGCGTGAACCACGACTTCCAGCCGACCACGATCACCGTCTTCGACGACGATCAGATCCAGGATACGTCGTCGGATATGTTGATTACCGGTACGATCAATAATCCGATCGGTTACACCGATCTCTACGACTATAACGGCAGCATCTATGCCCCCGGGGAGATCATCACGATCGACGGCGGCGGCGGGGTCGTCGCCACCGAGATCACTTACCCCACGGGGCTCATCCTCACCGACAGCTACTACATCTACTCGAGCTACGACGTCGGCACCTACTATCAGTACCTGCCGCTCGACGTGGTGGAGAGCGCCGACGGCCCGGAGGCGCAGGGGACCGGCTACCGCGATGTGTATTCCGGCGGAACCATCTACCTGGCGCTCACATCCGTGTACCGGTTCGGTCCGTCGGGGTACGTACCGCCCAACGGCTACGTTGCCCCCTACGACACGATCAACGCAGCGACCAACGTGGATTTGGTCCTCAACGCCCCGCTCATCCAGACAACGCTCACCCCGGTCGACTACGAGGTCCAGGTGGACGAGACCGCCGCGGTGAGCTCGCCGGACTCGCCCAACCCGATGGACGTCGTCGATCACTTCCGGCCGAACAAACCCGGCTCGACGCCGACCGTGTTCCCGTTCGGCGTCTTCGGGACGACGACCGATCTGACCTACGACGTCCCGATCGCCTACGACTTCGGGAACGCCAGCGACACCTCGACCGGCATTATCGCCGGGAACAGCATCGTGATCTACGGCTACAGCCAGGGGGGTATCTGGGCCTATGGCTATTACCACATCGGGGCCGGCGGCTCGATCACCACGAACAACGTCACCAACGACATGACCGCTCGATAGCCGGCCGCCGACCGCCAGGCCCGGCCCCTACGGTGACGCCGGCCGGGGCCCACCGCGGGGCCTCGGGCTCGCGTCGCCGGGGATGATCCCCATGGACCACTGCACCGCATCGAGCCACATCTTCCGGATATCGTCGCGGTCCCAGACCTCCCGGCGATGCCCCAGGCCGTTGTAGAGCACGCGGCCCTTGCCGTACTCGCGGGCCCAGATGACGGCGAAATCGCCGTCCTTGCGATGGACCCCCTTCTTGGACAGATCGACCTGGCCGGCGTCGAGGCTCATGAGGACCCGCACGTTATCCCGCGAATAATCCTTGATCTGGTAGATCTCGTCCTTGAGGGTGAAGCGGCCGGCCAGATGCTTCATGCCGGGGAACCCGGCGTCCTCGACGACCAGGGGCGCATCGAACTCGCCCCAGGGGTGGCCGTCGAACCGGCCGCCGAGCATCCGGCCGTATTCCGGCCACGACGTGAACGTGATCGCGGCGCTGTGGATGCCGATGAAGCCCTTGCCGTCGTCGCGGATGAACGACAGCAGATCGCCCCTCTGCGAGTCGTCCATGTCGAGGTCGCCGTCGGTGAAGAACGCCACCGCGTCGAAGTCATTCAGGTTCTTCGCGCCATACTTCAGCGGCTTCTTGGTGATCGCCGTGCAGTCGGTGCGGAAGACCGTGTCCCATCGCTTCGAATGGCGTCCGAGGTCGTACAGGGTCACCATCGCAGTCGAGATCGACTCGTGTTGATAACCCTTGCTCTGGCCAATGAACAGGAGCCGCCGCGGCTTCTCCTGGGCCGTGGCCACGGAGGCCAGGCCGAGGAGCAGCAGCGCCGGCACGAGGAGGAATCGCGTCGAGGTCATGAGCGGCTCCCGCTGGTCGCGCCGACCTCCGCATCGACGATCGCGCGCATGAACTCGGCCGCCAGCCGGGCGCTCTCGTCGGCGTACGCGATGCCGACGGTCTGGCCGTTGACCACGGGCAACTGGTGGCAGAGCTCGTAGCCGATATAGCCGTCGTAGCCGATCTCGGCCATGGCGCGGGCGAAATCGGCGTAGTACTGGTTGGTGTCACCGGTCACGACCCCGTCATAGCGATCGAAGCCGCGGATCGAACCATCCGGCCGACGCTCGAACTCGCCGCCGAAATGCGAGAGCACCTGGAGCGACCCGACCTGCCGGGCGGCCCGGTCGATGGCCGCGGCGCTCTTGTCCGCCATGAGCGGGGCGTCGAGGCAGACCTTCAGGTGCGGCGAGTTGACCTCGCGGACCATCCGCAGCACGTCCTCGTAATCCTCGATGACCGGCTTGTGGTTCTGGAGCGCGAGCGTGACCCCGGCGTCGCCGGCATAGCGGGCGCACTCGGTCAACGCCTCGCGGCCCCAGCCCCAGATCTCCTCGGTGGCGAACTTCTCGTGGACGACGGGCCAGTATCCCTTGACGACGTTGTAGGTGGCCAGATGCGGGTGGCGGGTCACGCCCCGCCAGGCCAGGAAGACGCGCAGCACGGGCGCCCCGAAGTCGGCCGTCATCCGGATGAGCTCGCGCAGGTAGCAGATCTGCGCCTCGCGGACCTCGGGCACCGGGTCGCTGAAATCGTTGTTGGCCGCCACGGCGTAGATCTCGATCCCCTCGTCGTCGGCGAGCGACCGCAGGTCACGGCAGCGGGCCGCCGGCCAGTCGAGCGGGTTGCCGTGCGGCCGCTTGCCGTCGATCTCGATGCCGTCGTAGCCGTACTCCCTGGCCCGGGCGATCATCTCCTCCAGCGAGAGCGCCTCGCCGCGGTACCACATGCCCAGGTAGGTGATGCTGTAGAGTCCCAGTTTCATCGCAGGTTCCTCACGTAGGTCAGGCTCTCAGCCTGACGGTGTTGTCTTGTCAGGCTGAGAGCCTGACCTACTTCTTGCCCGCCGCCCAGAGGACGGCATTGTGCACCAGCGTCCGATAGGCCGGATTCCGGAACGCCGTGTGCCCGTGACCCAGTTGGATCGCCACCACGCGCGAGGTCGTGCACGGCCCGATCCAGGCCAGGTTCGTGTCGCTCGTCGGGTTGTCGGTGGTCAAGAGCGGCTTGATCCGCGGCGACATGTACAGGTTCTTGTACGCTTCGTCGATGATGCGGAACGGCCCGATCCCCCGCAGCACCGGATGCGCCCCCGCGGGGCTGACGGAGATCGACTGGTTGTCCTTCACGCTCGACGACGGCGCCCCGCCTTCCCGCTGGAGGCGATACCGCCCGCCGACGACCTCCTCGGACCACCAGGGCCACTTCTGATAGTTGAGCAGCGCGTGATGCAGAACGACGATCCCCCTGCCGGCCTCGACGAAGTCGCGGAGGTTCTTCCGGCCGGCCTCGTCCAGGTCGCGTGTGAAGTCATACATGATGATCACATCGTACTTGTCGCGCAGGTCCTTCTTGAACGCGTTGGGGGCCGTGTCCACCGGCAGCCGTTCGAGTTCCTCGTAGCCGTGGAACAGCCCGTAGAACGCGGCATCGTGATCGTGCCCGCCGGTGATCAGCAGGGCCCGGACCTTGCCCTGGTCGGGGTGCGACGTACCGGCCTCGATGGCGGCCGAGTCGAGCTCCTTGATCTCGATGTTCTTGAACTGCACCAGGCTCGGCGGCCCGGTCCATTCGCCCTTGTTGTTCTTCGAGCCGTGGTGCTGCAGCGCGATCCGGCCGCGGTCCGGCATGCTGGGGATGGTGGCACCGGGGATGACGACCGTGCCGTTGAGCTCGACCGTCACCGTCTTGCCCTTCACGGTGATCTCGAAGTGATTCCACTCGCCGACGGGCTTGTCCGCCCGATGGATGGGTGTGACGGCGCGGCGGAGGTCTGGCGGCGTCTTGGGGTCGGTGCGGATGCTGTAAATCTCCCCCGAGCCGATCGGCCAACACCAGATATTCACCTGGTAGAACCCGTCGCCGCGGAGATAGACGCCGGAATCCGCGTCGGGCAGCGCGAGCTTCAGCTCCTTGCCGTGGATATCCTTGGCGTGCGTGCCGTCGGGCAGGATGTACGGAATGCTCTTGTTGATGAACGGCGCTTCCTTGAGCCGCCAGTCGAGCCGCAGCACGAAGTCGCCGTATTCCTTCTCCGACCACAGCGCCTTGTCGCCCTTCGCCTCGCTCGAGGCGTCGTAGTCGATCACGCCGTCGACGACCTTCCAGTGGCCGCCGTCTCCCTGGGGGATGACCCAACCCGCCAGGTCCTTGCCGTTGAACAGCGGCGTGAATCCCCCGCCGGACTCGGCCCGCCCGGCCGATGCCCAGGCCAGCGAGACGGCGACCAGGCCGGCCGCCGGGAACATTGCGAGTCGCCTCATCGTCATGGCCATCCTCCCCGATCGGTACCCGGAATCGTATGCAACGGACTATAACGCCGTCGGGCCGGACGGTTCTAGCCCGCCAGCGTCAGGATCTGGAACAGGAGCGGCATCCCGGCCGCCTCCGGCATAGTGGTCGCGGAATTCGCGGGGGGTGCGGCCGAAAGAGCGGCGGAACTCCCGCGTGAAGTGGCTTTGATCGGAAAAGCCGCAGCCGATCGCGACCTCGGTCAGCGACTGCCGGGTATAGACCAGGGCGCGGCTGGCCATCCGCAGCCGCAGCTTCTTCAGGTATCGCTGCGGGGTGAGATGGAAGCGGCTCCGGAACTTGCGCTCGAAGGTCCGGACCGACATGTGCACCAGCCTCGCGAGCTGCCGGTTCGCGACGGACTCGTGGTAATGATCCCGAAGATGCGCCAGGACCGGGCCGAACTCGAAGCCCGGCGCGACCTGCTGAGCCGGTGCCTCCAGCTTCCGGCTGATCCCCGCCGTGCCGACCACGGCACCCTGCGCATCGAAGAGGGGGATCTTGTTGGTGACGTTCCAGGCGGTCGCTCCGGCCGGCTGGCCGACCATCTCGACGCGGTTGATGATCCGCTGCCCGGTGAGGACATATTCGTCATCGAGGCGGAACTGGTCGGCCAGGAAGGCCGGCGAGAGGTCGTAGTCGGTCTTTCCCAGGACGTCGCTCATGTCGAGGCTCGTCCGGTCGCCGTGATGGTCCAGCGCGTAGTTGATGAGGAAGGCCCGGTTGACCCAGCGATATCGGCCATCGCGGTCCTTGACCCAGGCCACGACGTCCTCGACGTGGTCGAAGAGCTCGGCCAGTTGCAGCATCCGCGGGTGCGGGCCCGGGCCCGCGATTTCATCCGGCACGATAACGCCCCGTGCGTGGATCGGCCGACCTCCTTGGCCGACCCATCGAGTTCCGCGCTCGGCGACCGCCCCCCCCTTCTTCCTTCGACGGCCGACACGCAGTATAGCCGACCGGCGACGACGACGGGGCCGGTCAAGCCCGGGTTCTCATCGTGTCGGTGTGGTAGGCTCTGCGGCCGTCTCCCGGTAGGATGATGGCACCCGCACCGTGCGCGTACCCCGAAAACGAGGGACACCGTCCGCCATGCCGCGCATCCGACGTCCTTCCGCTGCGATCGCCCGGATCCTCGCCCTCTCGACCGTGGCGATCGGGTCTACGAGTCTCGGTCAACACGAACCGACCGAGCGGGCGCTCGCCCGTCCGATCGAGGCCTGGGCCGATCCCGGGCTGAACGTCACCCGCGGGCTCGCGCTCTGGCTCGACTCGGGCCGACTCAATGCCGCCCGCAAGGCCCACGGCCGGCCCGAGGCGTCCGACGGCACCAGGGTCGACGTCTGGTACGATGCCTCGGGCCACGGCCGGGACCTCGCGCAGCGCCACGAGGAATCCCAGCCCGTCTATCAGGACGGTGCCCTGCGGTTCGACGGCGAGTCGAGCCACCTCGGGCTGGCCGGGGCGAACACTCGCTTGACGGATTACACCCTGTTCCTCGTGGCCGCGCCACTCAGCAATCACGGCGGCTTCCGCGCCTTCCTGGCGATGAATCGCCGGGGACAGGTTGACTTCACCAGCGGAGTGACGGTTGACATGAGCTTCCCCTTCACCGCGCGGTTCGACGTGCTGAACGTCGAGGGGAACGGCTTCGTCGGCGCGGCCAACCTGATGACCGTCCCCTCCGACTTCGGCGTGGTCCGCCGGATGACCGTGACCTCGATGATCCGCCCGGGCGGCACGAGGCTCTACGTTGACGGCCGGTCTGCCGGCTCCCGCGACCGCCGGGAGTCGACCCTCGAGGTGGACCAGATCGTCGTGGGGGCCCGCTATTACGGCTCCCCCCCGGCCATCCGCAGCTTCCTGGACGGCGACGTCCTGCAGGTCCTGGTCTATGATCGCGTCCTCGACGATCCGGAGCGTCGAGAAGTCGAGGCCTACCTCGCGGCCCGACTCGGCGCAGGTGGACCGATTCGCCGGGCCGGCCGACCGGCCGTCGGCAAGCCGCTGGTGGCCGTCCCGGACCCGCCGCCCGTGCAGATGTTCGTGCCGGGCTTCTCGGTGCGAGAACTGCCCGTCGACCTGACCAACATCAACAACGTCAAGTATCGCCACGACGGCAAGCTCGTCGCGCTGGCCTACAACGGGGATATCCACCTGCTGTCCGACTCCGACGGCGACGGCCTGGAGGACCGGGTCGAACGCTTCTGGGAGAAGCCGGGGAGCCTCGTCGCCCCGATCGGCATGGCACTGACGCCCCCCGGCAACCCCCGGGGCGACGGCGTGTTCGTCGCCTCCAAGGGGAAAGTCTCGCTCATCCTCGACGTCGACCGCGACGGCAAGGCCGACCGCGAGGTCATCGTCGCCCGAGGATGGACGGAGCTTCCCCACGGGGTCGACGCCTTGGGCGTGGCTCTCGACGCGGCCGGCAACGTTTACTTCGGGCTCGGGACGACCGATTACACCAACGCCTATCGGGTCGACGCGACCGGCCGGGCGGCCTACGACCTGAAGGACGAGCACGGCACGATCCAGAAGGTCTCCCCCGATCTCCGGAGGCGCGAGATCGTCGCCACGGGCATTCGCTTCCCGGTCGCCCTCGCCTTCAACCGTCTCGGCGACCTCTTCGCGACCGACCAGGAAGGTGCCACCTGGCTGCCGAACGGCAACCCGTTCGACGAGCTGCTGCACATCCAGCCCGGCCGGCACTACGGCTTTCCTCCCCGACATCCCAAACACCTGCCGGCGGTGATCGACGAGCCCAGCGTGTTCGACTACAGCCCGCAGCACCAATCGACCTGCGGCCTGAACTTCAACGAGCCGGTGAACGGAGGCCCGACCTTCGGCCCGGCGTTCTGGGCCGGGGATGCGCTGGTCACCGGCTATTCCCGGGGCAAGCTCTTCCGCACGAAGCTGGCGAAGACGTCCGCGGGCTACGTCGCCCAGAACCAGGTCCTGGCCTGCCTGAACCGGCTCGCCGCGGACGCCTGCGTCTCGCCGCGCGGCGAGCTGGTCGTGGCGGTCCACAGCGGCCTGCCGGACTGGGGCAGCGGGCCGAGGGGGAAGGGCCGGCTCTACAAGATCGCCTACAGCGAACCCGATGCGCCTCAGCCGGTCCTCGCCTGGGCCGCGTCGCCTCAGGAGGTCCGCATCGCCTTCGACCGCCCGCTCGACCCGGCTGGCCTGCGGGGGCTCGCCGGCAACATCACGATCGAGCACGGCGAGGCGGTCCGCCCCGGCGACCGATTCGAGTCGCTGCGCCCGGGCTACGAGGTGGTGGCTCGACAGTTGGTCGCCCCCCGGTTCGAGCTGCCGATCCTCTCGACCCAGGTCTCGGCGGACCGACGCTCGCTGCTCCTGACCACCGCTCCGCACCCGGCGGCGTCCTCCTACGCCATCACTCTGCCGGGCCCGGTCCGCCCCGGCTCGCAGCCCGCCAGGCCCGGCGCCCTGCCGCAGGTCGCGGCGGTCGATCTCGGATATGACCTCTGCGGCGTCGAGGCCGCGTGGCAGTCGGAGGCGGGCGATGCGAGCTGGTCCGGCTGGCTGCCGCATCTCGACCTGGCCGTCGACCGCGCCTTCACCGCATCGAGCGCCGATCACGATCGGCTCTGGCGGATGATGGAACGTCCGGGCCGGCTGGCGCTCAGGACCAAGCTCGACCTCTGGCAGATGCTGCGCCCGGCCGTCCAGCCCGGCTCGACCGCCGGTTACACCCTGCCGGATGAGGAGGTCACTCTGGTCTTCTCCGGTCCCGGGCCGATCGAGGTGGTGACGCCGGCCGGGAGCTCACCCCTCGGAGCCGGCGCGGACGGCCGGTACCGCGTCGGGGTCACGGTGAGTCCCCGGCGGCGCTCGCCCGTGCCGGTCGCGATCTCGATGGCGACGAGCGGCCCGGCGGCGCTCGAGGTGGCCTGGTCGACGCGCGAGGACGCGCGGCCCCGGGCGCTGCCCCTCCGTCGATTGCTCCTGCCCTGGGCGGCCATGGAGAAGCAATCCGAGACGATCGCGGACCGGAACATCCTCGAGTTGAAAGGGGGCGACTGGGTCCGGGGCCGTGCCCTCTTCCACGCCGACCAGTCGAAGTGCGGCTCCTGCCACCAGGTCCGCGGCCGGGGTGGCGAGATCGGGCCGGACCTCTCGAACCTGGTCCACCGCGATTACGCCTCGGTGGTCCGCGACATCCATACCCCCAGCGCCGCCATCAATCCGGATTACATCTCGCATTCGATCGCGATGGCCGACGGCCGCGTCCTGGTGGGGACCCTCCGCACCGACGGGGACCGACTGATCGTGGGCGACGGCGCGGGACACCGAACGGTGGTCGCTCGCTCGGAGGTCGACGCGACATCGCCCTCATCGGCCTCGATCATGCCCGAGGGCCTCGACACGGCGTTGGGGCCGGAGAAGCTGCGCGACCTGCTGACGTTCCTGCTGACCGACCCGATTCGCCCGGCGGCCCTCGAACATGAGGGAGCCCCGCCGCCTCGCCGACGGTCGGAGCTCGACGCGGTCCTGAAGGGGAGCGTCCCGGCCGGGAATCCGCGACCGCTCCGGATCGTCCTGTCCGCCGGGCCGAAGGACCACGGGCCGGGCGAGCATGACTATCCGCTCTGGCGGAAGCGGTGGTCGGCCCTATTCGCGATGGACGAGTCCGTCCGACTCGAGACCGCCGAGGGGTGGCCGGCCCCCCGGCAGCTCGAGACGGCCGACGTGATCGTCTTCTATTCCAATAACCCCGGCTGGGACGCAGCGAAGGCCGCGGAGCTCGATCGCTACCTGGCCCGCGGCGGTGGCGTCGTCCTGATCCATTACGCGGTCGACGGCCATCAGGCCGTCGGGGCGCTGGCGGATCGCATCGGCCTGGCGTGGCAGGGCGGGAAATCGGCCTTCCGGCACGGCCCGCTCGAGGTCGACTTCTCCGGCTCGAGACATCCGATCGCCCGGGGGTTCGACAAGCTCCGCCTGGTGGACGAGAGCTACTGGAACCTGGTCGGCGACCCGGCCTCGGTCCAGGTGATCGGGACCGGGATCGAGGAGGGCCGGCCGCGTCCGCTCTTCTGGACCCGCCCGGCCGGCAAGGGCCGCGTCTTCGTGAGCATACCCGGCCATTTCACCTGGACGTTCGACGACCCGCTCTTCCGCGTGCTGATCCTGAGAGGCATCGCCTGGACCGCTGGCGAACCCGTGGATCGGTTCAACGAGCTGGTGAGCCTCGGCGCGCGGCTCGGCGACTGAATCCGGCCACCCGCGCCCGCTGGCGGTCCCGCGACCGCTCCGGATGCATCGCCAGGAGGTCGGTCCCCGACGTCCCTTGAATCCCCGTCGCGGCGCGGGATAATCGGTTCTCTGACTTCTGTCATCGAGCAACGGCCGAGCTGACCCCGGGGAGGCGCCGATGTCCGACGGAATCCACGTCCCGCTGGCCGATCGGGCCGCGATGCTGATGAGGTCGGCGGTGCTGCTGGCCGGCCTGGCGGCGATCGTGTTCGTCTCCTACGGCCTGGTGGGGCCGCTTCGGTTCCGCTGGTTGCACTGGCGTCTACCGATCGCGATCGCGACCGCCGGCGGCCTGGCGCTCCTGCTCGCCTGGCCGTCTCGCCGGGCGGAAGCGAGGACGAGGACGGCCGATGGGGTCGCCGCGATGCTGGGCACGGCCTCGATGATCGTCGGTCTCGGCGCCGCGATGCTCGTCGCCTACGGGCTCGCCTTGAACTTCGCGGAGAATCGGGATTCGACTCAGGCGTTTGTTTATCAGATGACCCACCCCGCGGTCGTGTTCTCCTGCCTGGTGATCGCCGCGCCCGCCGCGGTCACGGGGATACTGGGGCTGGCGATCGGCCGCCGGCGCGGGCAGGCGGCCGGGCGCGTCTCCGCGGCGGGAATCGCCATCCGGTTCTCGGCCATCGGGCTCGGGTGCGCCGGGCTGATCGTCGCCCTGGCCGCGGCGGCGGCCATCTACCGATGGGTGACGTGGGGATAGGTCATTCACGGCCGCGAAGCGTCGGGTGCCTGCGTCCACGGCGTCGCCGCGCGTACCGAGGTCGCCCCCGTCCCTCGGTGTGGGCCGTTCAGGGCCGTGCGAAGACGTCGGAGGGCAGGTCGGACAGGCCCAGCCTGGTCTTCCACGCCGCGGCCCGGTCGGGCCTGGCCCAATCCTCGTAGAATCGCACGACCCGGGCCGCGGCCTCGCCGAGCCCGGGCCGCTCGGGGACGGACAGCCGCGACGCGCGGGCCTTCAGCCCCTCGTACCCGTTGACGATCATCGGCTCGGCCTCGGCGAATCGACCCTCGCCGGCGAGCGCGGCGCCGAGCACGTTCATGGACGCGAATCGGCGCCAGTCGTCGGGGGAGACCTTGTCGCGGATCGCGATGCTGGCGCGAAGGTGCGGCCCGGCCTCCGACCACCGGCCCTGCTCGACGAGGTTCCGGCCGAGGCCGGCGAGGTCCGTGGCCAGGAGCGGGCTGTCGGGCGGGACCGTCCCGCGGCGACGGGCCAGCGCATCGCGGCGAAGCGTCTCGGCGTCGGACCATCGACCGAGCGACTCGTACGCGAGGGCCAGCTCGTTCTGCGCGGCGAGCGTGAAGACGTGATCGGGTCCGAGCACCGATCGCATCAACACCAGCATCGACTCGAGCAGCGCGATCGCCTCGGCGGACCGGCCTCCAGCGCCCGGTCGATGCCCGGGTTGACCTGGCGCGGCGGCCGGAAGCGACCCTGCTGCACGCCGCGGATCACGTCGGCCAGTTCGCCGGCAAACGGCGGCTCGCCCGTGAGGAGGCAGTACATCGTCGCGCCCAGGCTGTAGACGTCCGACGGCGGGCCCAGCCGGTCGAGTCGGCCCTCGGCCTGCTCGGGGCTCATGTAAGCCGGCGTCCCCAGGGCGCTGCCGGGCAAGGTCGCGGCGCCGCCGCCGCCCGAGGAGGGCACGAGCCTGCGCTCGCCCGTCTCGGAGCCGGGCTCGACCTGTCCCATCGGCTTGGCCAGGCCCCAGTCGACCACCAGCGTCTCGCCGTGCTTGCCCACGATGATGTTGCCCGGCTTGATGTCCCGGTGCAGCACGCCGCGGGAATGGGCGTAGTCGATCGCGTTGCAGACGTCGGTGAAGCGGCGCAGCAGGTTGCGCAGCTCCAGCGACCGTCGGCCGGGCTGGCTCTTCAACGCCTCGTCGGCGTGGAACCGCTCGATGGCCTCCTTGAGGCTGTCGCCCTTGATGAACCGCATGGCATAGTAGGGTCGGCCGTCGCCGTAGGTCCCCAGGCCGTAGACCGGCACGATCCCGGGATGTTCGAGGCCGCCGGTGATCTCGGCCTCGATGAGGAAGCGGGTGCGGCTGGAGGGGTCGTCGGCGTGATCGGGGAGGATCTGCTTCAGCGCGACCTCGCGGTTGAGCTCGGCGTCGAGCGCCACGAAGACGGCGCCCAGGCCGCCGCGCGGCGTGGGGACGCAGGACGCGGAAGCGCTGGCCCTCCGAGGTGGCGATGCCGACGGCGTAGCTGGCCGTCTCGTCGGAGTCTCCGTCGCGCGTGGAACCCGGACCCGCTCCCGGTCCCGCTCCCGGTCCGGGTCCCGATCCGAGGTGTGCGAGGGTCGCCTCGACGTCGGGGTCGGCGACGCCGGCCAGCGACTCGCGGGTCGATCGCCCGACGGCGACGGCGGCGAGGCTTTGCTCGGTGCTGCCGCCATGCTTCCTGACGTGTCGCGCGACCAGGGCCTCGACCGCCGCGCGATCATCGTCATCGAGGTCGCCGCGGGCGACGAAGTGCTCGGCGAGCGACCGGGTCTTGTCGAGCGTCCACGCCTGGAACGCGGCGACGAGCCGGACCTGGTTGACGAGGCCATTCTGGAGGGCCAGCAGCCCGAAGAGGAGGTGGCGTTCGGCGGCGACGGCCATGCGGCGCGGACTCCCTGATCGTCGGCCGCCGTCGATCCGAGAATCCCGGTGAGCCATCCCCTCGCATCGGGACCGGTGATCGGTTCCGACATCGTGCACAACATCACGCCTTCATTATAGCTGGCGAGAACGGCCGCGTGAACGGCGGCCGGGGGGGCGGAGTCGACGGCGACCAAGCCGGGCGCGGTTTGCGATACAATCGCAGTCCAGTGGCGCCACCGTCGGGAGGGACCAGGATCGAGTCGGCCACCGGGAGCCAGCCGGTAACCGGCCTGACGTATCGGGGCGAGCATGGGGGCTGAGGATTCCACCTGCTGGAGCCTGCTCCGGGACGCTGCCGCGGGGGGCGAGGCGTCTCGGGCCGAATTCGCGGCCCGGTACGCGCCGATGGTGCGGGCCTACCTGGCCGCGCGGTGGCGGGGCTCGAATCGGCTCCAAGACCTCGACGACACCATCCAGGACGTCTTCATCGAATGCCTTCGGGACGGCGGCCTGCTCGATCGGGCGCGGGCCGATCGACCCGGAGGGTTCCGAGCATTCCTCTACGGTGCCGTGCGAAACGTCGCGCTGCGGGCCGAGGCGCGGCGGGCGCGACAACGCGCCCGCGAGCCCGTGGACGCCGTCGACCTCCAGGGCATCCCGGACCGTGAGGAGGCGCTCTCGCGGGTCTACGACCGCGCCTGGGCCAAGGCCGTCATGCGCGAGGCGGCCGAGCGGCAGTCCGTGCTGGCTGCGCAACGCGGCGAGGCGGCCCTGCGGCGTGTCGAACTACTCCGGCTCCGCTTCCACGAAGGGATGCCGATCCGGGAGATCGCCCGGCTCTGGGGACTCGATGCCGCCTCCCTCCACCACGAGTATGCCCGGGCACGGCACGAGTTCCGGTCGGCGCTGCGGGACGTGATCGCTTTCCACCATCCCGGATCGCCCGAGGAAGTTGACCGCGAGTGCGCGCGACTCGTCTCGCTGCTCGAATAACCGCCGGCCCGGTCCCGCAACTCTACCCCGGATCGGAGTGGGCCGAGAAGAATCCACGCCGCTCCCCGAAAAATGGTGCGCGAAAACGGCCCGAGCGCCGAACCAGGAGTGAGTGCCGAAGAAGAGCAAGAGGGCCAGGTGCCATGAACGACCCCATCGAACCCCACCGAACGCCCGCGGACGACGAGCCCGACGACCACTTCGAGGCGGCCTTACGGGCTGCCTATGGGCCCTCATCCACGACCGCGGCGTGGAACCGACGCGGCGTCGTGGAGGCCCTCCGGCAGTCCACGGGCGTCACATCGCGGGTCTTGCTGCGCGACGAGCCGGACGCGCCGTCGCCGGTGGTCGGACCCGCGGAGGAGGCCCTCGCCGCCGGCGGCCGGGTGCCTTACCAGATCCTCGGCGAGATCGCCCGCGGCGGGATGGGCGTCGTCCTCAAGGGGCGTGACCCCGACCTCGGCCGCGACGTCGCGATCAAGGTGCTCCACCCCGGCCACTCCGATGACCCCGCCTTGGTCCGGCGATTCATCGAGGAGGCGCAGATCGGCGGTCAGCTCCAGCACCCCGGCATCCTCCCGATCCACGAACTGGGGCTCGATGCCGACCTGAGGCCCTACTTCACGATGCGGCTGGTCAAGGGGCGTACCCTCGCGGCGCTGCTGGAGGAGACGCCCGACCCCACCCACGACCTCGGCCGATTCCTCGCGGTCTTCGAGCAGGTATGCCAGACCATCGCCTACGCCCATGTGCGCGGCGTCATCCATCGCGACCTCAAGCCGTCGAACATCATGGTCGGCGCCTTCGGCGAGGTGCAGGTCGTCGACTGGGGCCTGTCGAAGGTGCTCAGGCAAGGCGGCGAGGATGAGGCGATCACCCGCGAAGGGACGCGGTGCGACGAGCCCAGGGTGACGACGATCCGCATGACCGGAGGGGCGCCGGCTCGCAGTCCGGGGCCATCATCGGCACCCCGTCCTACATGAGTCCGGAACAGGTGCGCGGGGAGATCGAGGAGCTGGACGAGCAGGCGGACGTCTTCGCGCTGGGTGCGATCCTCTGTGAGATCATGACCGGGCGGCCTCCCTATCTCGGGAGCCGCTCCCGGATCCTCGAAGACGCGTCGGCCGGCCATCTCGAAGAGGCCCTGGCTCGCCTCGATTCGTGCGGCGCCGACGATGCGTTGATCCGGCTCGCCCGGCGCTGTCTCGACCCGTCGCGGGCCGTCCGGCCCCGCCATGCGGGGGTGGTGGTGCGCGAGGTCGCCGCCTTCCTCGCATCGGTCGCCGACCGCGCCCGGGCCGCCGAGCTCGCCGCGGCCGAGGCGCGGGCCACCGCCGCCGCCGAGCTCAGGGCGAGACGACGGACGACCCTGCTTGCCTCGATGCTCGGCCTGGCGATCGCGACCGGCGTCCTGTTCGCCATCACCGCCGAGCGCGAGCGACGGGCCCGCGCCGAGCGATCGATCGCGGACGTGGCCGCTCTCTACCGCAAGGCGGACTGGTTCCGCGATCAGGCCCGGCACATCCCGCCCGAACTGCTCGACACCTGGGAGCGGGCGCTGGTCCAGGTCCGGCGGACCGCCGAGATCATCGGCGCGGGCGCGATCGATGAGGACACGCGAAAGAGCGTCGCCAGGCTCCTCGACGAGTTGAGTCGCGAAGAGCAACGCGTGCGCGAGCGCCCGGCGGCCGGTGGGACCGCCCGGTCCATCGCGTTCGCCCGGGTGAGTCTCCGTCCGAGTGCCGAATCCCCGAACCGACCGAACGTCCCAACCCGGAGTCATCTCATGCGCCCCAGGAGCCTTTCACGAGCGATCGCGTTCGGCTTGATCGTCTCGAGCGTCGGCCTGCTGAGGGCCGCGCCTCCCCCCGAAACTCGTCACCTCGTGCTTCAGATCGGACCGGAGGAGTCGGTGACATCGGTGGCCGTCTCGCCCGACGGGTCGCTGGTCGCCACCGGCAGCTTCGACGGGCGGGTCCGGATCTACGATGCCCGCACCGGCGCGCTCCGGCGAGCGATCGGCTCCGATCCCAGCCGGGGCGTGCGCGCGCTGGCCTTCGCGCCCGACGGCGCGACGATCGCCAGCGGGGGCCTCGAGATGGACAAGACGCTCAAGTTCTGGGACATCCAGACGGGGGCACTCGTCCGGGCGTCGGCGGGGCATGAGACGGCGGGGCAGCTCTATGCCGAGCTGCATGCTGTCGCCTTCGCGCCCGGGGGCCGTCTGGTCGCGTCGGCCGGACGCGACGGGCTCGTCCTCGTCTGGGACGCCGAAACCGGCCGGTTGCGGCACCGCCTGGCTGCGCACCGCGGGGCGGCGCTTTCGCTGGCGTTCGCACCCCATGGCGGGACGCTCGCGAGCGGCGGTGAGGACCGGATGATCCGGCTGTGGGATCTCGCGAGCGGCCGATTGGTCCGGGCACTCGAAGGGCATCGCGACGCGATCGGTGCGCTGGCCTTCGCCGCCGACGGCAAGACCCTGGCGAGTGGCGACACCGACTGGGCGTATCACCGGGGCCGCGACACCCGGCGCTTCACCGAGCCCGACCGGCGCCACCGGGGAGAATGGAGGCTGTGGGACGCGACGACCGGCACCATCAAGCGGACCGTGACCGAGCCGGAGCGGGTCTCCTCCCTCGCGTTCGCGCCCGACGGGAAGTCGCTGGCCTGCGGAGCCGGTCGCGAGGTGCGGCTCTACGAGATCGGCAGCGAGGCTCCCGGCCGCACCGTAACGAGCCACGATGGTGCGGTCACCTCCCTGGCGTTCACCCCGGATGGCAAGGCGTTGATCAGCGGCGGCCATGATCGGACAGCCCGGCGGGTCAACCTCCCGGCCGGCGAGGAACAATGGCGAGCGCACGGCTACTGGGAGCGGGTGAACTCGGTGGCGATCTCACCCGACGGACGCCTGATCGCGACGGGTAACGGCGACATCCGCTTCGCCGAGGCGCAGGCTGAAGCCGGGTGCACCGGGCCTCGGTCCAGGGGCGGTCCGCTTGTGGGAGGCCCGGACCGGCCGCCTGCTCCGTCGGCTCGGCGATCCCGCCCAGCAGGTCATGGCGGTGGCCCTCTCGCCCGACGGGCGACGAGTCGCCTCCGCCGGAGCCGGCGCGAGCGGCTCCGGTGCCGTCCACCTCTGGGATGTGGCGACCGGGGAATCGGTCTGGTCCGCGGTCGATCACACCGCGGAGGCCCTCGGGATCGCGTTCGCGCCCGACGGGTCCGCGATCGCATCGGCGGCTGCCGACGGGACGATCAAGCTCCGCGACCCGCGGACGGGCTCTGTCCTGCGAAACCTCGTGGGTCATCAGGGCGGCGCGACGTCCGTGGCGTTCTCCGGCGACGGTGCGCTGCTCTGCGGAGGCGGGGCCGACGAGGGGGCCTATTTGTGGGAGGCCCGGACCGGCCGCCTGGTGCGGACGATCCGCCCGACGAAGTCCCTGCGGGAGCGCATCCTCGGGGCTCGGGTATGGCCGAACACATCCGTCGCCCTGAGTCCGGACGGCACGACGCTGGTGGCCTGTAGCGGTAGCATTTCCGCGGAATTCGGCGACCGGCAAGTCCGGGTCTGGGACACGCGAGCCGGCGCGCTTCGTCGGGAGTTCTCCCGCCCGCAGAGCGCCGGCCGATTCGTCGCGCTCTCGCCGGACGGCACCACGGTGGCGACGAGCGGGTCGGGCAAGGCGATCGCGCTGTGGGACGTCAAGACGGGACGACTCATCCGGGAGCTCGTGGGCCATGCCCACCCGCCGCAGTCCGCGGCGTTCTCGGCGGACGGCCGGATCCTGGTCAGCGGCGGCGACTACCGGACGACGAAGGTCTGGGAGGTCGCGACCGGGCGCCTGCTGGCCACTATGGTCACCTTCTCCGAGAGCCGACCGGGCACGGCGGTCGACGACTGGTTGGCCTATACCCCTGACGGTTTCTACGAGGGCTCGCCCGGCATCGACCGGTACCTCGCGTGGCGGGTCGGCGACGACCTCCAGGACGCCGACTCCCTCGGCCCGCGGCTGCACCGCCCGGATCGGCTCGAGGCCGCCCTGAAATCCCCCCTGCCGGAACCCGCTTCGCACTGACGTCGAGCGTCGGGGGACGGCACCGACGCCTGGGCGACTGCTCGCCGCCTCGCGGGATGTGCTCTCGGCTTACGGCCTCACGACGTACCAGCGGAGGGCTCAGCGCGTCGTGATGGGAAGAATTCGTCGCCTGCTTCCGCCTTGTGAGGGGTGCTGCGGATTTCCTCTTCCGTTCGGTTCATGGCGTTCATTACGTATCCGGCAAGCACCACGGGCCAAGGGCCGTCGCCCGGGATGCCGTAGGCTTCGCGCACCCGGGGATTCTTCAACAAGCTCTCCAGGTCCGGGTATTGGCGGACGAGGGTTTCGAGGGGAACGGCGGGCAAGCTTTCGGCATCGGTGTGGAGCAACGGAATGTCGATCTCGCGATAGGATTCAATCACGAGCCCAGCGCAGCTGAACCTGTGGCAGATCACCGTCCCGTCCGGCGCCCGGACCGGATCGATATGGGGTGCGATCACATACTGCCTTCGGCGGTCGCTTCGACCCGAGCCGCCTCGTACTCTGATTCCATTTCGTCGAGGAACAAGCCGATCCGGCACAGCTCGTCCTCGTCCAGGCCGGCTGTGCCGGCGCAGTCGATCATGTAAAGCGAGGCCCCGATTTCTAGCGGAGGCCTCATGTGGACGAGCGGAAGCTCGTCGGATCGCCCGAGCAGGTCCCTTGCCTCACCGGCAAGGCCGACATGCCCCACGAATCCCGGTGTCCCGGCCGAGTCTTGCCCGACGACGTCATACTTGCCGATCGCCACGAACGCCCCATCGAGCCTCACCGCCGGCATATCCAGGGCCTTCTCCACGAGACTCGCCGAGAGGGAGATTCGGGCCGCCGGCATGGCGGCGGAGCACCACCCTCAGATCAATTGGGATTCCAGTTCATTCAATGGACCAATCAACTCTTTGAGCGATTCCCCCGGGTGCCTTTCCTTCAACTCGGGCTCGATCCGCTTCACGCGCACGGCGAGTGACTGCTTGAACCAGGGGGCCCGGAGTTCGGAGAGGATCCGGAGGACTTCCGCGGCGTGTCGGCTCCGCAGGAGAATGAGTCCGAGGATGGCATTGAGAGCGATCGCCCCATACTTCTCCCGACCCAGGAGTCGCGGACTTAGGTACGTCCGCATGATCTCCAGGAGCTGTTCGGCCAGGCCCGGGAATTCATCGTCTCCTCTTGGCGGGTTCGCCGTGAGTTTACGAACGACCATCTTGGTCAATTCCACCTCGGCCTCGAGCGAGAACGGAGCCTCCGATCTCGCTTCGAGCAGCCTCGCCACGTCGGGGAGAACCTCGTCCACTCCCAAGGTCGCAACCCACTTGCGGATCGCTGCGCCGACGGCCGCCAGATCATCGGGGTCGTTACTCTTCCCATAGCTGGCTATGAACGAGCCGAGCGTAGTGGCGAGACGCTCGAGTTGGAAGTAGCAGACATAGTGCCTCCGTCGTCACAGAAATCGATCGTCCGGCATCGCGACGCAACCGGACCGATGAGGGTCCATCGTGGGTGCCCGTGTACGGGCCCTCGCGTGGCGCCTACACTGATTATCGCGGAAGCCGCAGAGATTGCGACTCCCAGCCGAAGCTCATAGGTCAAGAGCTGAGGAGCGGTGCCCTGATCGCTGCGGAACGGGTAGAGTTGAGACCTCGAGTGGGGTCGGGCTCTAGCCGTTGCGGCTGCGCGATTCCGCGAGGAAGGCCCCTTCGAGGTACGTGCGCGAACCAGTCATGCAGAGTTCGAGAACGCTTCGGTGTCGTCGGACCAAAGTGCGCAACGCGGCTGTCGGCTCGTGTCCGGCCGGTGAACGCAATGGTCGGGAACCCCTGCCCCAGCCCTGGGTAAAGCAGGTCGCTTCGGACCGAAAGGTCGTCCGTAGGAGACAGGACGCCCCATGAGCTTCTCGAGGAATGATCGTTTAGGGTCGCAGTTCCCAGGCTTCGAGCGAACGCAGGCGGGCCGTGCCCCCGGCCGCGAACAGGCTGACGCCCCGACTGTCCCGCCCGGGGAAGATCTGGTCCGTCAGGACGGCCCGCCCGCCGTCGGCGAAGACCTCGACCGAGGTCGCATCGACGAGCATATGCAGGCGGACGGGCCGACCTCCCGAGCCCACCGCCAGCTTCGCCGCGTGGCGTCCGGCGAAGTGGGGGCTGAACTTCGTCTGGCCCGAATGCGATCGATCTACGAAGACCTCGCTGGCGCGGCGGTCGAAGCCGATGACAGTCTCCTCGCACCGGCCCTTGCGAACCTTCAGTCCGAACGCCTCGGCATCCCCCGGCTCGAACTCGGCGACGATCTCCAGGGCCGTCCCTTCGATGCCAAGCGGGGTGTCGCCCGCCGCGATCGGCCGGGGGTCGATCCTGTGCCCGTCGCGTCGCAGCCCCTTCACGCCCTCGACGGGCGCCTGCACGATGCGGAGCCCGTCGGGCGTATCGCGCAGGGCCACCCGGCGGGGGACGGTCATGGCGCCCCGCCAGGGGGACGTGGGGATCTCGTTGGCGTACTGCCAGTTATTCATCCAGGCGATCCACACGGGGCCGTCGCCCTCCGGGGCATCGTTCCAGCACTGCGCCGCGTAGAAGTCCTTGCCGTGGTCGAGCCACGAGGGCTGGGCGTCGGGCCTGCGGTCGTCGGGTCGGAACTCCTTGCCGTCGAAGCGGCCGACGAAGTACTGCCCGCCCGAACCGCCGGAGGGGGCGCCGTCGTTCACGTTGACCTTGAGGACCCACCGCGACTCGCCCGGCCTCCCGCCCTCGACCGGGGCCTCGAACAGGTCGGGGCACTCCCATACGCCCTTCGTCGCGCCGGCCGGTCCGAAGTCGCTCAACTTGCCCCAGTGCTTCAGGTCGGCCGAGCCCCAGAGCCGGATCTGCCGCCGGTCGGCCAGCACCGTCGCCATGACCCATCGGGAGCTGGGCCGGTGCCAGAACACTTTCGGGTCGCGGAACTCCTTCGAGCCGATGTCCAGCACGGGGTTACCCGGGAACTTCACCCACCGTCGACCGCGGTCGACGCTGGAGGCGAGGTCCTGCGTCTGCCTCACGGCCGAGTGCCCGGTATAGACCGCGACCATCGGCGGCGCGTCGAGGCGGCCGAGCCCCGAGGTGTTCTTTGCGTCGTACACGGCGCTGCCCGAGAAGATCATGATGCCGCCCTCCTCGCGCAGGGCGATCGGCAGGTGTTCCCAGCGCACGAGGTCGCGGCTGACGGCGTGCCCCCAGCTCATGTGGCCCCAGCGGTCCCCTTCGGGGTTGTGTTGGTAGAACAGGTGGTACTCGCCGTCGAGGAAGAGGCACCCGTTCGGGTCATTGATCCAGTTCCTGGGCGGCGTGAAGTGGTAGACGGGCCGACCCGCGTCGGGCTCGTCGGCCCCGGCGACTGGGGAGATCATCGGGGCTAGCGCGAGGGCCAGGATCGCGGGGCGCATCGAGTGGCTCCTTCGGTTGGTCATTCGATCCCCAATTCCTTCTGGATCTCTTCCAGGGGGACGCCTTTCGTCTCGGGCATGACGAACAGGGCCCACAGTAGTTGCAGGAGCATCATCGCCGCGTAGAAGGCGAAGGCGTTCCCGCCGCCGGTCCGCGCGGCGATGATCGGGAAGGTCCACGAGATGAGCGCGGCCATGACCCAGTGCGTCGTGCTCCCGAGCGCCTGGCCCGCGGCGCGGACGCGGTTCGGGAAGATCTCGCTGATGAAAACCCAGATCACCGACCCCTGGCCGAAGGCGTGCGAGGCGATGAACAGCATCAGCCCGGCCAGGACGACCGCGTTGCCGGTCGGCGTGAACCGCTCGCCGTAGGTGTAAAACGCCCAGGCCGTCATCCCCAGGCTGACGAGGTAGCCGACCGACCCGACCAGCATCAGGCGGCGACGTCCGAAGTGGTCGATGATCAGCATCGCCAGCATCGTGAAGACCAGGTTCGTGCCGCCCACGGCCACCGCCTGGAACAGCGCCGAGTTGACGCTGGCGCCGGCCATCTTGAAGATCTGCGGGGCGTAGTAAAGGATCGCATTGATCCCCGAGAGCTGGTTGAACGTGGCGATCGCCATGGCCAGCAGGACCGGCTTGCGGTAGGCGGGCCGGAACAGCGACTCGCGCGTTCTGTGGTGTTCGGGGTCGATCGAGGCCCGGATCTCGGCGACCTCCTGATCGAC
Source organism: uncultured Planctomycetota bacterium (assembly GCA_963815795.1). Taxonomy (GTDB): domain Bacteria; phylum Planctomycetota; class Planctomycetia; order Isosphaerales; family Isosphaeraceae; genus JAKAUH01. The sequence continues at coordinate 382,133 of CAWFIC010000020.1, forward strand.
GCTACCGCGATCCACGCCGAGCCGCGCCAGCACGGCGAGGGCTTCGTCGGTGCGGCGCTGGCCGATGAGCCAGCGGGGGCTCTCGGGCGTGGGCAGCAGCAGGAGGAAGAACAGGGCCGACGGCGCGGCCAGGACGCCGAGCATCCACCGCCATTCCGTCGCGCCCAGGTGCAGTCGCGCGATGACGTAGTTCGACAGGAACGCGAGCAGGATGCCGAGGACGATGTTGAACTGCTGGATCGCCACCAGCCGCCCGCGGTACCTCGCCGGGGAGATCTCGGCGATGTAGAGCGGCGAGACCACCGACGCCCCACCCACGGCCACGCCCCCGAGGAAACGGAAGGCCAGGAACGAGATCCAGTCCCAGGCCAGGGCGCTCCCCAGCGCGGTGACGAAGTAGAGGATCGCCAGCACGATCAGGGCCGTCTTCCGGCCCCAGGCGTCGGACGGGCGCCCTGCCAGGATCGAGCCGAAGATCGTGCCGATCAGGGCGATGGCGACGGTGAACCCCAGGGTCGATGGTGTCAGGGCGAAGGCCGTCTTCAGGGCCTCGGTCGTCCCCGAGATCACCACCGTGTCGAACCCGAAGAGCAGGCCGCCCAGGGCCGCGACCAGCGCGCTGCCGATCAGGGTGCCCGTCGGCGAAGCCGGGGCGGGCGGCGCGGCCGTGGCCGGTCGAGTTTCGTTCGCGTTCACGGGCGTGCCTCCGGTCCGGCGGGGATCGGGAGCTTCAGGGCGTCGGGCAGCGCGGGCGAGCCGCCGGGCCGCGAGCAGACGAACGCCGCGACCTCGTTGGCGTGCCGGTTGATCGCGTCGAGGGGCCGGCCGGCGAGGCGGCCGACCACCAGCGCGGCCGTGAAGGCGTCGCCCGCCCCGACGGTGTCGTGCACCTCGACCGGCACCCCCGGATGATCCGACCAGGCCCCGTCGGCGAGCAGGAGGCTCCCGCCGGGCCCCCGCGTCAGCGCCACCAGCGCGAGGTCGAACCGGCGGGCCAGGCCGGCCATCGCCGCCCGCGCCTCGGCCGGCAGTCCGAACATGGCCGCCAGGGCGGGCAATTCCTGGTCATTCAGCTTCAGGGCGTTCGCCAGGTCGAGTGAGCCCTCGATCACGACCGGGTCGCCGAACGGCGCCCGCAGGTTCACGTCGAACATCCGAAGGGCGCCGGGGCGTGCCGCCTGCACCAGCGACCGGATCGAGTGCCTCGACGGCTCCTCTCCTGCGCGAGGCTGCCGAAGCAGACGGCGTCGGCCGAGGCAGCGAGGCTCGTCGCCGGGCCGTCGGCCTCGATCCGGTCCCAGGCGGCGCCGGCCCGGATCGTGTAGCGGGGTTGCCCGTCGGGGGCCAGGGTCACGTCGACGGTGCCTGTCGACCAGGCGGGGTCGACCTGAACCGTGTCGGTGGGGATGCCCATCGACCGGAAGCGGTCGAGGACCTCGCGCCCGAGGTCATCGCCCCCGACGCGGGTGACGAGGTATGCGTCAGCGCCGAGGCATCGGCACTGGAACGTGAAGTTGGCCGGTGCGCCCCCGAGCTGCTTGCCGGAGGGCAACAGGTCCCAGAGCACCTCGCCCAGGGCCAGGATCTTCTCAGGCATGGTCGCCCCCTTCGCTGACTCCATCCCCGATGCGTGTCGGTCCGGCCCGCCGCGCTCGCATCGGGCAGACCGGCATCGGGGATGGCCGCATTCGCATTCGGACGGACCCCGCGATGTAGAAACTACCGGCGAGCCCGTTGAAGTGGATAGGCCGTCCTGTCAAAATCCTGTCATGACAACTCGGTCGGTTGTCGGAGCCACCGCGATGGGCACGGGCCCCAAGCATCACCAGATTTCCCGGGCGATCCTCGCGGAGATCGCCTCGGGAAAATACGCCCCTTCGGGTCGGTTACCCAGCGAGGCGCAGCTCGTCGAGCGGTTCGGCGTGTCCCGGCCGACGGTCGCGCGCGCCCTCCGCGACCTGCAGGATCAAGGGCTCGTGGAGCGCCGCGTCGGGTCGGGCTCGTTCGTCCGCCAGCCGGGCTCGCCCGAGGCGATCCGGCAGCTCGGGCTGCTCATCCCCGGCCTGGGACGGACGGAGATCTTCGAGGTCATCTGCGGCGAGCTGGCCGGCCTGGCGCGCGCCCGCGGCTATGGCCTGCTCTGGGGCGGAGAGGGCCGCCGTCCGAACGAGGATGTCACGGCCGAGGACGCCGAGGCGATCTGCGACCAGTTCCTCGGCAGTCGCGCGGCGGGCGTCTTCTTCGCCCCGTTCGAGCACATCGACCGCCGCGAGGAGGTCAATCGCCGCCTCGTCGAGAAGCTGCGCCTGGCGGGGGTCGCCGTCGTCCTGCTCGACCGCGACCTGGGCGCGTTCCCGTCCCGGAGCGACCTGGACCTCGTCGGCGTGGACAACTTCGCCGGCGGCTACCGGCTCGCCGACCACCTCCTCAAGCTCGGGTGCCGCAGCCCGGTCTTCGCCATGAGGCCGCGGTCGGCGTCGACGGTGAACGCCCGGATCGCCGGGGCGCGCGAGGCGATCCTCGACCACGGCCGGCCCGTGCCCGCGTCGTTCGTCCGCGTGGGGGAGCCGGACGACGCTAGGTTCGCCAGGGGGATCGCCGAGAAGGGGCGGGTGGACGCCGTGCTCTGCGCCAACGACCACGTGGCGGCGCTCCTGCTCCGCTCGCTGGAGCGGGCGGGCGTCCGGGTGCCGGAGGACGTACGGATGGTGGGCTTCGACGACGTGCGGTTCGCCACGCTCCTCTCGGTCCCCCTCACGACGATGCACCAACCCTGCCGCGAGATCGCCCAGGTGGCCCTGCGGGCGATGCTCGACCGGATCGACGACCCGGCGATGCCCCCGCGGTGGGTCGCCGTGAGCCCCAGCCTGGTCGTCCGTGAGTCCTGCGGCGCCTACCGACCCCGAACGGAGTGATGCCTGATGTCCAGGGGGATGAAGATTCCTCCGCCGGTTGACCGAGCCGTCCTCCTGCGACGAGGGTCGCGCAGCGGATTCTGGCTGGCCGATCCGCCCGTGATCGCGTCAATCGGCTCTTACGAGAGCTCGTTGAAGTTCTCATCTTCGGTCGGATCGACCGAAGCACGCTCGGCGAGGAGATAAAATGAATAGGCCCCCGGTGATCCCGGCGTCCGCGTCTTCCTGGGCGAAAGCGGCATCTCGGATTTACCGGGGGTAACTCCTCACCTCTGCCGGACTGGGTCGCACCGTTAGCCATGTCCGAGCCGCTTCGGAGTGATGAGCTCGGCCGGATACTTTACGACGCCACGATGCGACGAAGCCGCTAGCTTCCGGAGTCGCGTCAACTCCGCCTCGTCAGCCCAGAGAATCCAGAGATGTTGCTCGGGCGTCCTCCGCGATCGGACCCACCCTCGGTGCGCCCAGTTGGCAAGCTTCCCGACGGTGACCGGGATGGCTTCGGCCAGCCGCGGCAGCCACCATTCGTGCGGACCGAGTTGCTCCGTGTGCGCCTCCGATCGCGTCAGGCCGCGACGCACCATGAGCTGGCGGACGAGGTCGGGGAAGAATCCGCGCCGCCTCTTCGGCGGGCTGAATCCCTCCCGGTTGAGGGCGTCGGCAATCTGGGCCGTCGTATGGCCTTCGTCGCGAAGCGCCGCGATCCGGTCCATCAGCTTGTCGAGGTCGCGGAGCTGCTCGTAGGACCTGACGGGACGGACGACCTCGTGCCGGCTAGTGAAGCCGCCTTGCCAGTGGATCGTGACGCTCACATATTCGCTGTCGCGCTCGACGTGAACGACGACCTTGTCCACCAGATGCCGGACGATCTCCTTGCGATCCCGGTGGGTCGTGCCGGGGGCGTGCCAGAGCCCGGGGAGGTCGGCCGATAGCGCCGCAATCCGGGCCCGCTCTTCCGGCGAGAGTTGCGGCGGCCGCTCGCGAAGGAATCGATCGTAATCGTCCCGGACCTGCCGCTCGGCCCGCAACGCCTCCTCCCAGCGCTGCTCCAAAGAGCGGGCCACGAGGCGATTCTCCGGATCGACGGCCCGGTAGCGCCGTTCGGCATCCTCCGCCTCGAACCGAGCACGCTCCAGTTGCTGTCTCCAGTGCCTGTCCAGGCGGGCGCGGTCCCGCCGGACGTCCTCCAGGGCCCGACAGCTCAACTCCAGCGCGGCGGGTTCCAGGGCGCGAAGGACTTGCTCGGCCACGAGGTCATCGACCGGCGCGGCCCGGAAGCCGAAGCAGGTCTGCTCGGTCCCCTCGTACAGATGGCGGGCGCACCGGTAGTACGCCTTCTCGTTGGACCGATAGTCGGTCTTGAGGCGCCGGCCGCAGTCGCCGCAGACGATGATGCCGGCGAGCAGCGCCGGGCCGTTGCGAGGATTCCCCTTCGAACCGGGCCCCCAGCGGTGCTGCCGCATGCGCTCCTGGTTCGCCAGATAACGCTCCCAGGTGATGTAGGCCGGCAGGCAATCGCGCTTCAGGACCTTCCACCGCTCCATCGGCACCCACTTGCCGGGGCGCGTGCGCATCCCGGTCGCGGTCCGGACGCGCTCGTGCGGTCGGCGGCCGAAGGCATAGGCCCCGGCGTACATCGGGTGCACCAGGATCTGACGGACGCTCACCATCGTCGGCCGCCGCCATTCCAGGTTGCCGCGGTCGGGTCCGTGGAAGGGGCGAATCCCCAGCCGGATGTTGTTGCGCACCAGGTAGTGGAAGACGCCCCAGACGCTGCCGATCTCGTCGTACTTGTCGAAGACCAGGCGGATGACGTCGCGGACCTGCTCGTCGGGGTCCATGTTGACACTATCCGGGGAGAGCTTGACATAACCCAGAGGCACGTGGTGGAAGAGTTCGCCGCGCCGGGCCTTGTGCAGCCGGCCTCGCTCCAATCGATTTCTCATAGTAACAAGCTTGAATTCGCTGATCGTTCCCTTCAGGCCGAGCAGGAGCCTGTCGTTGCTGTCCTGCGGATCGTAGACGCCGTCCTCATCCGCGAGGACCGTCCCGAAGAGGGCGCACATCTCGAGGAGATTGTGCCAATCCCGGTTGTTGCGGGCGATGCGGCTCATCTCGATGCCGAGGATCAGGCCGACATGCTCCATGGTAACCTCGGATAGGAGGCGCTGGAATCCGCCCCGACCGTCGGCCGAACGACCGCTCAGGCCCTGATCGTCGTCGATGACCAGGACGCGATCCCTGGGCCAGCCCAGGGCGACCGCATGGTCGGCAAGGGCATACTGCCGCTCGCGCGATTCGCGATGATTGAGGATCTGCTGCGGGTCGGATTGGCGGATGTAGACGACGGCGAGGCGATCGAGGTGAAGATCGAGGATCTTGGGCGATCGCAAGGCGGCGGGCCGACCGGGCCTGGCCGGAGTTCGATCCTCGGCCGAGCTCGGGGCTGTCCGTGTGGTCTGATCAAGCGCGGTCATGATCGCCCTCCTTCCCCGCGAGAGGGCTCGGCAGTTGCTGCGCGAGCACGCGACAGAGCGTCAGGAGCGTCCGATCGCGATCGGATTGAGGGAGGGCTTCCCAGAGCTGCGTGAGAGGTGCCGGCGAGCGGCCCTTCAGCGGGCGCGGGGGGGACTGGTCGGGACGAGGTGTGTCGCATGGCGACCCTCCGTGCTGAGACCGTTCCCGGCGGAGCCGGCACCAATCGGCCAGCCTCAGAAGCGCCGGGACCCCGATTATGGGGGGCTCCTCCGAGGATCGACAAGGCTGTACTTCAGGGGTAGTCTGATTGCATCTTCTGATGGGGTGCAAAGTCCAGCACCTCGGCTTCGATGATCAACCGGCACCGTTCCGCGTGGCTCGGAGCCCAGCTCCCGAGACGGCGCAGGATCTCCCCCGACGATAGTTCGTTCGCCTCGAACGGTTGCGAAGCCGGATCGGAAGACGCCACCGGGATGCTCGGATCGTCCATGAACGACCTCGATCTCACTTGGACGGACCGTGGGAGAGGGACCGCATGCCATGCCTCGACGGTGCTCCCCTTATCGAGTTTACGAGATGGCCCCCATTCTAGCCAGGCTCGTCCTCGGCGTACGATCAAACCGCCGGTCGACCGCCAGGACTCGGCGTGTCCGCCATGCCGGAGCGTGACCCTCTTCTCCTCAAGCTTCCGCCGGAATCCCCAGGGCCTTGCGCTTCTCAAGGATGTGCGCCAGGTGATGGGGCACGTGCTCGGTCTCGGCCTGGAGCATCTCCTCGAGCGTGACGAGCCCGCGCTCGTTGTGCACGCCGGTGCGCGACCAGGCGGAGTCGGGCAGCCCGCGGAGGATCCGGGCCAGCTCCCGCCGCATCCCCTCCATCAGGGCCAGCTCCTCCTCCAGGTCGGCCTCATGGTACGGCAGCGTGGCCGTGAACCGGGTCTCGTCGTAGCCGATCAAGAGCGGCCGATCCTCGGCGATCACCCGCTTCATCCGGTGGCACCAAACTTGATCGCTGTCGGCCAGGTGGCAGACGACCTCGAGCGTGCTCCATTTCCCCGGCACCGGCCGTGCCCTGAGCTGCTCGGGGTCGAGGCCGGCGACAGCCCGACGCAGTCGCGGCAGGCCGGAAAGGAAATCGTCGATCAACGCGTCGCGGGATGATGCGGGCATGGGAATCTCTCCTGGGAAGTGGTGTCCATTCGGCGAACCCGATGGCGTCCGACACGAGAGGTCACGGAGAGGTTCGCGCCGGCGTCGGGTTCGGTCCGGATCCGGGCGGCCGCTATCCGCGCCGCGGGACCGATGCGTTAGACTAGAGCGGCTCACGTTTGCATGGCCTCGCCGCGAGAGAACCCCCCCTGACCCTCCCTTCGTAAGGGGGGGAGAAGAAGAGGGCTGAACCTTCCTGAGAATCCCCCCTTACGAAGAGGGGGTCAGGGAGGGTCGAGGCCCCGGCCGGCTCCCGAGGCCGAAATCACGTAGGCCAACCAACCGTTCCGCGCTCTATCTCAGCCCGAAACCCGTCGTTGCGGACACGATCGATCCGAGGATTCGGGCATCATTCGGATATCTTACGGAGGCCAAGCCGATCGTGGCAGTCGAACCGCTGATCAGCGAGTCGGAGATCCGGGACCGCCTTGCGGCGCTGGGGCGGCAGATCGAGGACGATTACCGGGACAAGCCGCTGACGATCGTCGCCGTGCTGACGGGCAGCCTGATCGCGCTGTCCGACCTGGTCCGCCAGATCCGCATCCCCTTGCGCATCGCCCTGGTGCAGGCCAGCAGCTACCGGGGTGCGACGACGACCGCGACCACCCTGGTCATCAACGAGGGCTTCGCCCCGGACGTCGCCGGCCGCGACGTCCTGTTGCTCGACGACATCCTCGACACCGGGAACACGCTCTCGGCCCTGGTCCGGCACATCCAGGACCGCGGAGCGGCCAGCGTCCGGACGGCCGTACTCCTCCGCAAGGTCGGCCGCCAGGTCGTCCCCATCGAGCCCGATTACTGCGGCTTCGTCATCCCCGACGTCTTCGTCGTCGGATATGGCCTGGACTTCGACGACGAGTATCGCCACCTGCCGTATGTCGGGGTCCTTCAAGTGTAGGAGGGGGCTCCGTCCCCCGACCGGGTCGCCGGACGGAGCCGGCTCCTACAGCGGACCGGGCCGAGAGTTCCTCCAGGAGGCGGCTCCGTCCCCCGATCCGAGTGAATCGCCTATGAAACTCGCCCTCGTGACCCGCCGGTATCCTCCGCTGATCGGCGGCGCCGAGAAGGTCCTGAGCTACCTGGCAGCGGCCCTGGCGGCCGAAGGCGCCGAGGTCACCGTGCTCACCTCGCGGATGCCGGGCCTCGGGCTCGCCGCGCGCGAGGAGGTGCCGGTCGAGGCCGGCTCCGTGCGGGGGACGTCCCCGCGCGGCCGGCTGACGGTCGAGCGGCTGGCGACCTCGCGGCTGCGGTTCTGGGGGACCTGGCTCTACATGCGGAACCTGTCGCGCTGGTTCGACCGGAACCCGGTCGACCTCGCGTATGTCTCAATGCTCAAGCATGATGCTTATGTCACGGTCGGGGCCGGCCGCCGGCTGGGCTTCCCGGTCGTGCTGCGACCCGAGGGCGCCGGCGCGACCGGCGACATCGCCTGGCAATCCTGGGGCCGCTTCGGCCGCAAGATCGGCCGGCGATGTCGAAGCGCGGCGGCATTCGTCGCGATTTCCAGGGCGATCGAGGACGAGCTGAAAGACGCCTGGCGATCGGGGACCCTGCGGGCTTGCCGGCACGACGATCCATCCGACCGCTCACCCGCCGGGCCGCGGATCGTGTCGATCCCGAACGGGGTGCCGGTCCCGCCGGTCCCCTGGCAGCGGCGCCCCGACTGGCGCGCGGCGCCGCGCGCGGCGTTTGTCGGGCGACTGGCGCCCGAGAAGGGATTGGATACGCTGGTTAACGCCTGGCCCGCCGTGCGGGCTGCGCATCCCGGTGCCCGGCTGATCCTCATCGGCGAAGGACCGGAGCGCCACGCGCTGGAGGCCCGCGCTCGATCGCTCGGTCTGACGCTCGGGCCGGGCCAGGCTGTCGAGCTGCCGGGCGCCTCGGCCGACCCCACCGCCGCGCTCCGCGACGCCGACCTGTTCGTCCTCCCCTCGCGCGAGGAAGGCATGAGCATCGCGCTGCTCGAGGCCATGGCGCTGGGCATCCCGCTGGTCGCCACGTCGATCCCCGGCAATCGCCGGATCGTCGGCGACTTCAAGCACGGCCGGCTCGCGCCCCCCGACGAACCAGAGGCCCTGGCGCGCGTCATCGACGAGCAATGGACGAACTTCGATCGCGCCTTCCACATGAGTCGGGCCGCCCGAGGCCGCGTCCAGCAGGAGTTCTCGATCCGTATCGTCGCCCGCAAGCATCTGGAATTGTTCTCGGAACTGGTCGGTAAAACGTAGGGTGGGCTATGCCCACCGACGCCAGCCCTCGCCGGTGGGCGTAGCCCACCTACGCCGGCTGGCGGCGGAAGGTCACCACATGCTGAAGGTCTTGCAACTGATCCCGACGCTCGACCGCTCGGGTGCCGAGAAGCAGATGGCGATGCTGGCCCGGGGGCTGCCGCGCGACCGGTTCCGGGTCGAGGTCGCCGCGCTGACGCGTTCGGGCCCGCTCGAGGCCGAGCTGAGGGAAGCGCATATCCCGGTGACGATCATCGGCAAGCCGTTGAAAGTGGATCCGTTCGCGCTGGCGCGGCTGGTGCGATTCTTGAAGGCGGGGTCGTTCGACGTGGTCCAGACGTGGATCTTCGCCGCGAACGCGTATGGACGGGTGGCGGCGCGGCTGGCGAGGGTGCCGGTCGTGGTCGTCGCCGAGATGGCGGTGGACCTGTGGAAGGGCCGCGGCGAGCGGCTGGCGGACCGTCGGCTGTCGACGTGGTGCGACCGCCTGGTGGGGAACTCGCATGCCGTGGTCGACTTCTACCGCGGGCTGGGCGTGCCCGAGGACCGGCTGGCGATGATCTACTCGGGAGTCGAGGACGAAGAGCCGCCGGCGATCGACCCGGCCGCGGTCCGGGCCGAGTTCGGCTTCCCGCCGGACGCGCCTCTGGTCCTGTTCGCCGGCCGGCTGGCCGAGCAGAAGCGGGTCGACGACCTGCTCAAGGCGCTGGACCTGCTCCAGCACGTCCAGCCCGACGTCCGCACCCTGATCGCCGGCGAGGGCCCGCTGCGCACCCGGCTGGAGGAGACCGCGCACGCGTATCGCCTCGACGACCGTGTGCGGTTCCTGGGTCATCGCGAGGACGTCCCCCGACTGCTGGCCGCCGCCGATCTGCTCGTCCTGCCCAGCTCCTACGAGGGCCTGCCCAACGTGGTGCTCGAGGCGATGCGGTTCCGCAAGCCGGTCGTCGCCACCGCCGCGCCGGGGACGACCGAGGTCGTCGTCAACGGCGAGACCGGCTTGCTCGTCCCGATCGGCGACCAGGTCCGGCTCACGCGGGCGATCCGCGACGTCGTCCGCGACCCCGCGCTGGCCCGCCGCCTGGGCGAGGCCGGCAGGGCCCGCGTCGAGGCTCACTTCACCGCCGCCGCCATGATCGACCACTTCGCCGAGCTGTACGAGCAACTGGCGCGCTCGAAGGGGATCGGGGGACTGTAGAGCCGGATTCTTCGGCTGCATAAGACGGATCACATTGACAATTGCACAGTTCGGGTTCAGGATTATTGAGGAAGACCGACGGGATCTCAGGAGGCGCCGATCATGGAGTCGATTCGAGAGCTGGCTGATGCGATCTACAAGGAGCGCGTGCTGCGGGCCCGGAGGACCCCGATCGAGCAGAAGGTCCTGGCCGGACCCGAGTTGTTCGAGTCGGCGTGCCGGATCACGTGTGATGGGATACGCCACCAGAATCCGGGGATCGATGAGACCGAGGTGCAGCGAATCCTTCGCGACCGGCTCGCCCTGGTGCGCCGGGTGGAGCGCCGATCATGAGCGGGATAGAAGCCGTCCTGGCCGCGATCGCGACCATGGAAAGCTGCGGGATCCCTTACATCCTGGTCGGGTCGTTCTCGACCAACGCCTACGGCATCCCCCGATCGACACAGGATGCTGATTTCGTCATCGAACTGGGTGAAATTTCGATCACTGAATTGGCCCAACGACTCGCGCCGTCGATCCGGATTGATCCGCACATGAGATCCGGGACCGTGACTCGCTGGTACGTCGCTGATGTGACCGGGACGCCGTTCATGATCGACTTCTTCCTCCTGAACGATGACCCGCACGATCAGGAGCGGTTCCGCCGGCGCCGGCAGACGAGCCTGATGGGCCGCCCGGTCTGGATACCGACCGCGGAGGACGTCATCATCACCAAGCTCCACCGGGCGCTCTCGGGCCGATGGTCCAAGGACCGCGACGACGTCCGCGACGTCATCGCCGTGCAAGGCGACCGGATCGATTGGGAGCACGTCCACCGATGGTGCGAGCGGCACGGCACCCGGGCGCTGCTGGACGAGATCCGCGCCTCGATCCCGCCGATCTGAGACGGATCACTGGGCTCGAGTCCCGCGAAGGCGGACCATGATCTCGTGATCGTCCCGGTGTTCGTCCTTCCCCTGTCTCGCCCGATCGGTCAGCGACTCGGCTCAATACTCTGTCTCGAACTGCGGATGGACCCACAGAAACTCCTGCCGCTTGTTCTGCACCCGCACCAGGCCGCCGAAGCTCGGGTCTTTCTCCTTCAGCCAGGATTGGAGTTGCCGCAACTCCGAGCCGCGCCCCTCGATGGCTACGCCACGTTCCAGGTCGGGCGCATCGCTGCGGCCCAGCCAGGCGCCGGCCCTCTCGCCGCCTTTGAGCACCGCGTCAAGGCTCTTCTGGCCGAGGTCCAACTGCTTCTCGATGCCTTTGTAAGTTGCGTCATCCAGCACGAGCTTCGTGGCCGACGACGCCACGGGCATCACCAGGCTCAAGGTGCCGGTGAGCACCTTCAGGAAGGGGGCCGCCTTTACCAGCCAATCGCGCGGCAGGGTCAGTTCATAGACCCCGCGCTTATCGCCCTTTCCATTCAAGGCCGGCAGCGGTCGCCGGGAGTGTTCGCACCACAACGTCACCCGAAACTTGGCGCTGATCCATGTCGGACGGTCGAAAAAGCCGGGCTCCACGGGCTCGAAGCTGAACAGCCGTGGGACTTCTTTCGCTTCATCCACCAGCGCCGCATCAGTCCGTCGTACGCCGCCTCCACCTTGCTCACCAGCTCCCGGCTGGCCGCATCCTGCTGATCGAAGCGACCGATCACCCGGGCGTGCTGTCCGGCCATTTGGCTACGGATCGCTTCCAGCGTTTGCCTCACCTGCACGGCATCTGCGAGCAGCTCCTCGATCGGACTCGGACGGGCCGCGGGCGCATTGTGAAGTAGTTGCTCGATGCTCTGCCACGTATTGCACACCGGGCACGGTTGCTCGGGCCGGTTGTCTCTCTTGTTCTCGATCAGCTTCGCAACCTCGAACAACCCGATGCACGGCTTGCCGTCCGCGCGCCTCATCAGCCAGGGCACCGTCACCTCGCATCGGATTCCCTTCCAGAAGCTCTGCACCAACCACTTCACCTCGTAGGTCAGCGCGGAGAGGAACCGTTCCGGATACGGCGAACGCACGGTGATGCGCACATCGTTGCCGATGTGCTCCAGGAACGCCCGTGCCCCCATGTCGTCCTCGAGCACCAATCCGCGCTGCCAGTGGACGCTCTTGGCATACTCGGCGCGGCCGAGCGAGTATTTGTGCAGGCGTACGATCAACTCGAAGAGCAGTCCTTCGGCCGTGGCCGATTGGTTCTGGGCGGCATCGACGATCCGGCAGATTTGCACCTGCTGTGTATCCCCGGCAGCCGGGCTGGCAGGCCACTCAGGAATGGAGTCCGGCCGGACATCCGGCACCAGTTGTGCAATCAGGCTAGTGCATTCCGCTTCGTCCCGGCCTGCCTCGGCGATTCGATAGGAAAGGTCGAACCGCTCCATCAGCCGCAAGAAAATCGGGTGCAGCTTGGCCGGGTAGCGGTTATCTTCCGCCCTCTCCGGATCGTTCCACAACTGACCCAGCCGCTCGAAGCTGGCCAAGCCGTGGTTCTTGCGGGTTTGCTCGTCGTCCAGCACGAAGCTGATCGCTGTCGCCAGCCAGTCCGGTTTGAGGACGACGATGTCGCGCAAGGCCGGGTCGTGCTCGTAGTGAATCAGGTCGCCCACACGGCGGCAGATGCGCAGCAACAGCCGGAGGTCGTCCTCCTCGAGCTTGTGTTCCTTGCAAATCGCGAAAACCCGGTCGAGCGTCAGGTAAGCCTCCTCGCTCTGGCTCAGCTTCTCGCGCACCTCCTGCCAGTGCTTGGGGAATGTTCGGCCCATTTCGGGCAAGCCGGCCGCCACGCGGGCGATGGCGTTCTTCAATTCCTTGATTCCCTTGCGCTCACCCGTCCGCTTGCCGGTCTTCTTGTTGAGCGACTGTGGCCGGCTGTCTACGTGGAAGAAGTCGATCACCGTCTCCTTGCCGAACAGGTCCCAGATTTCCTGACGGTCGATGTCGGGTTGACGTTCCCTGGGGCCGCCGTGGGTGGCGACAACGAGGATCTTCGCCTCCGGCTCGCGGTGTTTCACCAGCTTGATCCACTCCTTCACGAAGCCCTGCTGCGGTCCCTCGCGCGGCTTCCAGACCACCAGGTAGACCGCCGGAGCGCTGAAGAACAACTGGTGTGTGGGCCGGTAGACCCGCTGACCGCCGAAATCCCAGCCGTTCAGCGCGATCTCCCTGCCGCTGGCGGGATCAGTCACCTTCACCGGCTTGATCTCGATGCCATGCGTCGTCGGGCGGCCCTCCTCCTACGGATCGTCGCGCAATGCGCCGAGCAGGCAGCTCTTCCCCACCTCGCCCTCGCCGATCAGGATCAGCTTGGCCTCGTTGAGCACCACTTGCGCTTCGGCCTTCGCGCAGAGGTAGAGCTTGACAGCGTGGAGGCCCTCCGCGTAGGCGGCGGCGAGTTCCGGGCTGAGAGGATTGCCGTAGAGACCTACGAATTCCAATCGACCGAGCTGCCCGAGCGTCGAAGGCAAGTCAGTCAGTCGGTTGTCTCTGAAGTCCAGCCACCGCAACTGCGACGGCCCGCCCAACGATTCCGGTAGCGACGTCAGTCCGTTGCCGCGGAGGTCTAGCGACTGCAACTGCGACAGCCCGCCCAGCGATTCCGGTAGCGAAGTCAGTCGGTTGCCGCTGAGGTCCAGCCGCTCCAACTGCGACAGCCCGCCCAGCGATTCCGGCAGCGACGTCAATCCATTGCCGCGGAGGTCCAGCCGCTCCAATGCGACAGCCCGCCCAGCGATTCCGGCAGCGACGTCAATCCATTGCCGCGGAGGTCTAGCGACTGCAACTGCGACAGCCCGCACAGCCACTCCGGCAGCGACGTCAGTCCGTTGCCGCTGAGGTCCAGCGTCTGCAACTGTGACAGCCCGCACAGCGATTCCGGCAGCGAAGTCAGTCCATTGCCGCTGAGGTCCAGTTCCCGTAACTGCGACAGCCCGCACAGCCACTCCGGCAGCACCGTCAGCTGGTTGCCGCCGAGTTTCAGCACCTCCAACCGGGCCAGCTCACCCAGCGATTCCGGCAGCGCCGTCAGTCGGTTGCCGCCGAGGTCCAGCCACTGCAACCGGGGCAGCCCACCCAGCGATTCCGGCAGCGCCGTCAATCGGTTGCCGCCGAGTTGCAGCACTAGCAACTGCACTAGCCCGCACAGCGATTCCGGCAGCTCGGTGAGTTGATCGGAGTTTGGGCGACGGAGGCCTACGCTCAGGTCGAGTAGCGTCGTCCCGGAATGTCGCGCGACTTGGATCTGCACTTCCGCTTCTCGATACGCTTTGTCTCGTGCCATGAGTGACTCTCTGATGAGAGGTCTTCGTTGCGGTAGTCGAGTCGCGGGGGAACGGAGCGGCTCATCCTGTTCAGTGGTCCGCAGGGGCAAAGACCCATGCTCACGGCGCCGGGACGACCTCGCCCGATGGGCTGGGCTTCTCGGCGGTCGCCGCGGGCGAGCGGAGCGACTCGATCATCGAGGTATACGCCAGCGTGAGCCGGCGGCGGCTGAGCAGGCCGAGCAGCCGCGTGCGGTTCTCCGGGGCGACGACGGGCAGCTCGTCGACGTTCAGCTCGGTCATCCGCCGCAGGGCCGTGTGCAGGTTGTCCTCGGGCGTGACGGCGAGCACCGGGCGATGCGCCAGGTCGTCGGCCAGGACCAGGGGGCCCCATTCGGAGCCGACCAGCGCCAGCCGCAGATCGCGAAGCGTGAAGATCCCCGTGAGCCGACCCTGGCGGTCGACGACCGGGAAGAGCGTCTCGGCCGACCGCGCCACCAGGTGGATCAACTCGCGGAACGGGGTGGCGGCCGCGACCGTCTCGATCCCCTCGGTCCGGAATCCGACCTCCTGGACGCTGAGCTGCTCGAGCACGTCGACCACGAAGTCGCCCTGGTGCGCCGGGCTGTCGATCGGAGTGGGTACCTGCTCCTCGTAGATCGTCCACCGCCGCGAGAGAGCCATGTTCAGGCCGCAGGCGAGCATCAAGGGGACGAGCAGGCTGTACGAGCCGGTCATCTCGCTGACCATCACGATCGAGGTCAAGGGCGTCTTGGAGACGCCCGCGAAGAAGCCTCCCATGCCGACCAGCACGAACGCCGCCGGCTCGATGTGGGCCGAGGGGACCAGATAAGCCAGGAACTGCCCGCAGGCCCCGCCGAGCATGCCACCGATCAGGATCGACGGGCCGAAGACGCCGCCGCTGCCGCCCGAGCTGATCGTCAGCCCGGTCGCGACGATCTTGAGGCTCGCCAGGATCAGGAGCAGCCCCATCCCCATGTGGGGGACGAACGGCTCCTCGCCCGGCATGCACAGCTCCGGCGGCATGCCGATCGCCCCCCACTGCACCCAGCCGTAGCCGCCGGTCATCACCTGCGGGAACGCCAGGGCCAGCAGCCCCAAGAGCAGCCCGCCGATCGCCGGCTTGATCTGGCGCGGGATCGGCATCGGCTTGAAGAACCAGTCGCGGAGGCCGTAGAACACCCGGACGTAGAGCCAACCCACTCCCGCGCAGAGGAGCGTCAGGATCGCATACAGCGGCAGCTCGCGCAGGCCGGAGAACGTGATGTCGGGCAGGATGAAGATCGGCCGGGGCGTGATGAACAGGGCGAAGGTGGAATAGGCCACGATCGAGCTGGCCAGGCAGGGCAACAGCGCGGCCGATTCGAAAGCGGTGGAGGCGTAGAGCACCTCGCCGGCGAAGAGGGCGCCCCCCAGGGGCGCCCGGAAGATGGCCCCGACGCCGCCGGCCGCCCCGGCGAGCATCAAGAGCCGCCGGTCGGTAGGCGGCAGCCTGAGCAGGCTCGCGAGCACCGAGCCGAAGCCGGCGCCGATCTGCGCGATCGGCCCTTCCTGCCCCGCCGAGCCGCCCGTTCCCATCGTGATGATCGATGCCACCGCCTTGATCACCGGGACCCGTCCCCGGATCGCCCCGCCGCCCCGGTGGAACGCCCGGATCATCGCGTCGGTCCCGTGGCCCTCGGCCTCGGGGGCGAACGTGAACACCAAAGCCCCGGAGATCAAGCCTCCCACCGCCGGCACCAGCAGGATCAGCCACCACGGATAAGGATACGTGATCGGGTGCGGCCCCTCCTCGACCGTCGAGGGTCGATGGAAGTGGAGCAGGCCCCCGAGGACTTCCTTGTAGGTGAACTGCAGCGACACCAGGAAGATCACCGCACCCAGACCCGCGATCAGCCCGACCACCGGGCTGCACAGCGCGACCCGCCCGATCCGCGGGGACGACCAGAGCATGGCCAGGCGGTTGATCAGCCCGCGCAACCGCCCGGCGAGGCCCCCGTTCGACCCCGCTGGGGGCCCGTCAGTTCCCGGCTCCATCGTTCACTCGTCCTCGATGCGTGGGAGGGTACGATCGCCTTCCGCCGGGCGGGATCGGCCCGGATCGGCGACCCGGACGTCCCGCCGGCCATCGTCCCATTCCAGCCGATCGACCGCGCCGCGTCCAGCGGACTCCCGCCGGCGAGCGTCGAGGACCGATACCGCGGGCCCGCCCGGCATGCGAGAAGCAGGCTGACCCGGGCGGCCTCGATGAGGGTCGCCGGGGGCATGGCATCTATCGGATCCGTCTCCGCTCTCGCCGTGCTCCGCGCGGTCTCGTATACTGAGACTCGTGAGACGGCCTCCGGCAAGCGGGTCGGGAAGATGAGATTCGAAATCGCATTCACGCGTACTGCTGCCGAGCATGTGCGTTCCTATCGCAAATACGAGCAGAGAATCATCCTCGACGCCATCGATGAGCAACTGACTCACGAGCCGACGACCGAGACCAGGAACCGGAAGCGACTGGGCGA
The DNA here is from genome assembly GCA_963815795.1 of uncultured Planctomycetota bacterium. GTDB lineage: Bacteria > Planctomycetota > Planctomycetia > Isosphaerales > Isosphaeraceae > JAKAUH01. The sequence continues at coordinate 398,922 of CAWFIC010000020.1, forward strand.
GAACGAGCTCTCCGATTGGGAGCTGCGGGTCCAGGATTTCCGCGTCTTCTACGACGTCCTCATCGAGGACGAGCGAGGGGTCGTCAAGATCAAGGCTGTGGGTCACAAGGAGCATAACGTCCTACGCATAGGCGACAGAGAGGTTCAACTATGACGGTGATCGAATTGGCCGAGACCCATCCGACGCTCGAGGAGGTCTTCGGCCTGGCGAAGGACGGGGTCGTCGTGTTGCGAAAGCCCGATGGGTCCGCGTTCGCCCTGGCGCCATTGGACGAGTTCGAGGTCGAGGTGGAGCTGCTCAGGAACAATCCCGACTTCCTGAGCTTCCTGAGGCGGCTCTCGCGGGAGGACGCCTCGATCCCGCTCGAGGACCTGCGGAAAGAACTGGCCCTCTGAGGCGTGAGGGTTCCCCGCATGTGTGGCATCTGCGGCGCGGTGTGGACCGACCCGGGAGACGCGATCCCGGACGCAACGCTGCGGGCGATGACGGACCGGCTCGTCCACCGCGGGCCGGACGACGCGGGGACCTATCGCGACGCCGGTGCCGCGCTGGGGTTCCGCCGGCTGTCGATCATCGACCTGGCCGGCGGGCATCAGCCGCTCTCCAACGAGGACGGCACCGTCTGGACGGTCTTCAACGGCGAGATCTACAACTTCCCCGCGCTGCGGCGGCGGCTGGAGGCCAGGGGGCATGTGCTCCGCTCGCAGGGGGATACCGAGGTCCTCGTGCACCTCTACGAGGACGAGGGGACGCGGATGTTCCCGCTGCTCCGCGGGATGTTCGCCCTGGCGATCTGGGACGCGACCCGCCGCACGCTCATCCTGGCCCGCGATCGGATGGGACAGAAGCCCCTGATCTATCGCCACGACCCCGCACGCGGGCGCCTGGCCTTCGCCAGCGAGCTCAAGGCGCTGCTGGCCCTGCCCGAGGAATCCGTGCCCCGCCGGCTCGATCCCCTGGCGCTCGACCAGTACCTCTGCTACGGCTACGTGCCGCATCCCCGGACGATCCTGGAGGGTGTCGCCAAGCTGCCGCCGGCGCACTACGCGGTCTGGCACGAGGGCGCGCTGACGATCGATCGCTACTGGTCGCCCGAGTGGAACCTCGAGCGCGAGCGGTCGATGGAGGAGGACGTCGCGGAGCTGGGCCAGACGCTGGACGACGCGGTGCGCGAGCAGATGGTCGCGGACGTGCCGCTGGGCGCGTTCCTCTCGGGCGGGATCGACTCGACGATCGTCGTGGGCCTGATGCAGCGGGCCGCGAGCCGGCCGGTGAAGACGTTCGCGATCGGGTTCCCCGACCCGAGGTACGACGAGACGCACTACGCCGAGCTGGCCGCGCGGCACCTGGGCACGGACCACCAGACGTTCATCGTCGAGCCCAAGGCATGGGAGACGCTGCCGGAGCTGGCCTGGCACTTCGACGAGCCGTTCGCCGACAGCTCGGCCTTGCCGACGTGGTACGTCGCGCGCGAGACCCGGCGCTCGGTCACGGTCGCGCTGACCGGGGATGCCGGCGACGAGCTCTTCGGCGGGTACGACCGGTATCGGGCGCTGGTGTTGACCGAGCTGTTCCAGCGGATCCCCGACGGCCCGCGCCGCGTGCTGGGCGGGACGATGGTGCGCGTGCTGCCCCGCTCGGCGCGGCCGAAGACCCGGCTCCGCGGGCTCCAGCGGCTGTTCGAGAACATCAACGAGCCGGCCGAGGCGCGCTACCTCGGCTGGATGACGACCTTCGACGAGGACGAGCGGCTGTCGCTGTACACCGACGACCAGATCGACCGCCTGGCGTCGGCCGCGACGGCGTCGGGCGACCCTTCGGGGGCGGATCCGGCCGCGATGTTGTCCGCCGCCTTCGCCGCCGCCTCGCGCCGCGACCGCGTCACCCGCGCCATGGTCGCCGACCTCCTGACGTACCTGCCCGGCGACTTGCTCGCCAAGGTCGACCTGGCCAGCATGGCGCACAGCCTCGAGTGCCGCGGTCCGTTCCTGGACCACCGGGTGGTCGAGCTGGCCGCGGGGATGCCGCTGGACCGGAAGCTCCGGCTCCGCCCCGGCCGCTCCAAGGTCGTGCTGAAGAAGGCCTTCGCCGACTTGCTGCCGCCGCCGATCCGCCGCCGTGCCAAGATGGGTTTCGGCGTCCCGATCGGCCGATGGTTCCGCGAGGACTTGAAGGACGAGCTCCGCGGCGTGTTGCTCGACCCGACCTGCCTCCGCCGGGGGCTGTTCCGCCCCGAGGCCATCCGCGACCTCGTCGACCAGCACGCCGACGGCCGACGCGACCACGGGCCCCGCCTCTGGGCGCTCCTGATGCTCGAGTTGTGGTTTCGGAGGCATATGGATCGGTGAGGCTCGAGTGTCGAGCGAATCGGCCGCGAATCAAGGAACTGGGGCCACCCGACTGCGCCGCATCAGCCGCTCGGCGTCCAGGACGCTCGGCCGGTACTTGTCCTTGTGCCACGGCGGCCGGAACCACCAATCCGCCTCCCCGGCCGCCTCCAGGCGGAATTGCAGCAATCGCAGCAGGCTCATCGTCACCCACTGCGCCTGGCTGGTCCGCTCGATCGGGTTCTTGGTCCACGCCCGGCACTCCTCCCAGCCCAGCCGCTGCTTGAGGTCGCGGAACGCGTACTCCTGCCGGAACCGCGCCGCGAACAGCTAGACCATCTGCAGCCCGGTCAGTTCCACGGCCGAGGTCACCAGCGCGAATCGCTTCCTGTACCCCTCGACATGGGCGATGATCGCCTTGACCGGCACCTCGTGGCCCAGCACCCGCCAGAGGCAGACCACCTCCTTCCAGCGGACCTTCCGCTGTCGGCCGTAGATGAAGGCGACGCCGGTCCGCCAACCCCGCTCCCACCGGCCGCCACGGCGGGGCGGGTCCAGCCGCCGGCCCCACTTCGGCAAAGGCCCCCGGGTCCCGGCGGGGCGATCGGCCGGCGGCAGGGCATAGAGTCGGGCGTCGTGCCGCAACCGGGTCAGGAAGTCGATGCGCAGGCCACCCCGCTCGGGGAGGACCAGCGGCCGCACGACGCTCCGCAGGGCGTAGCCGCCGTCGAAGACGCCCAGGTGCTTGCCACCGGTGATCCGCGCCTGCTCGCGGAGCAACTCCACGGCCAGCTCGCACTTGGTCCGGAACGTCAGCGGGCCGCCGGGGCCGGCGGGCAACTGCGACGCGCGGAAGTAGAGCCGGCCGGAGATCGGCAGGAACCACCCCGGCTTTCCCGGCTCGTGGAGCAGCGCGTCGAGGACGACCCAGTTGTGGGCTCGGACGGTACCGGCCCGATTGGGGCAGCGGGCGGTGTACTCGTGGAAGGTGCAGGTCCCCCAGACGTGGGGGCTGGAGCGATGGACCTTGGTGTCGTCGACGGCCGAGGCGATGTAGCCGTGCCAGGTTCGACCCGGGGCGGCTGTCTTGAAGGCGGCGTCTCCTGGCCGGAACCTGCCGGGTGGTCCCGAACCCAACCGGCCCCGACTCAGGAGACGCACCATGACCGAAGCTACGTTGACCTGGACCATCTGGCAAGCCTTGCTCGAGGCCTTCGCCTCCTGCTTCACCCGCCGCCGCTTCCGCCGCTTCGCCGAGTGGATCACCGCGATGGTGCTCAACGTCGAGGAGCACACCATCACCCAGTCGGTCCTGGCGCTGGAGCAGCCCGCCGCCTGGAAGGCCCTCGAGTCCTTCGCCGAGTACGGCGGCTGGCACGAGGGCCGCGTCACCTATGCCATGACCCGCCTGATCGCCGACGCGCCGGGTCGGATCTGGCACGGCTACTACGTCTCGGCCGTCAACGACACCGAGGTCCATCGCTCCGGCCCCCACGTCTGGGGGACCTGCACCTTCCATGAGTACACCGCCCGCTGCCCCAACCGCGCCCGTACCGTCCGCGCCCACAACTGGGTGGTCCTCGGCGGCTTGCTCCACGAACCCGACAAGCCCGGGTGGTTCCTGCCGATCGCCGGCCGGCTCTACTTCCGCCAGTCGCAGTTGCCGGCCGGGCCCGAGGGCCTCCTGGCGTTCCGCACCAAGTGCGAGCTGGCCGTGGAGTTGCTCCGCGAGCAGGCGCGGATCGCCCCCGGCCACAAGCACCTGGGCGTCTTCGACGGCGGCTACGCGCTGGAGAGCGTGGTCCGGCCGCTGGTCCTCCCCGAGGGCGGCGTGCCCCGGGTCGATGTCCTCACCCGGTTGCGGCGCGACGCCCGGTTGTTCGCCCTGCCCCCGGCGGAGCACCCCGCGGGGCGGCCGGGCCCGAAGCGGAAGTGGGGGCGGCGGCTGGCCCCGCCCCGCCGGGGCGGCTTCTGGGAGCGGGGTTGGCGGACCGGCGTCGCCTTCATCTACGGCCGACAGCGGACGGTCCGCTGGAAGGAGATGGTGTGCCTGTGGCACGTGCTGGGCCACGAGGTGCCGGTCAAGGCGGTGACCCGCCCGACCATCGGGCGGAAGCGACGGTCCGCGGGCCGCCTATCGTCCGGCGGCGAGCAGCGGAGAGCGACCGTTCTCGGCGGGGGGGATCTCCTCCTCGTGAAAGGTCTTGAGGAAGCCCAGGTAGGCGGCACCCATGGCGCCGGCGAACCCCGAGAGCGACCCGTCGGCCAGGACGATGTCCTGGAGGATCTCCGGGACGGTGTGCCGCCGGAACCACTCCGCGAGCGTCTCGCGGACCAGGGGGCAGCAGGAGGGGACCTCGCCGGCCAACAGGATCATCTCCGGCGCGAACAGGTTGGCGAGGTTGGCGGCGACCAGACCCAGATCCTTGCCGACCTGTTCGAGCAGGTCGCGGATCAGGCGATCGCCGTCGGCAGCGGCGACCAGGTCGGCCAGGGACAGGTCGTTGGCCTGCTCCAGTAGCCGCCGGCGCGAAATCGTCTTGCGTGCGGACCGGAGCACCTCGATGGCCCGGCGGACGATCCCCTTGGCGGAGACCGACTCGCTCATGGTCCGGACCTCCCCATCGCGCGGGAAGGCCGTCTGGCCCACCTTGCCGGCCAGCGCGTGGTGGCCGGTATAGATCCGGCCGTCGATCACGATCCCCATGCCGAACCCCGAGCGGGCCGCCAGGCAGAGGAAGTGGCGATGTCCCCGGCCGGCCCCCCGGAGCCGCTCGGCCAGGGTGAGCGCCCGGATGTTCTCCTCCATGTAGATCGGGCAATCGAAGTGCGGCCGCAGGCGGTCGAGCAGCGGGACGTCGTGGAAGTCGGGCAGCAGGCCGTAGTGGAGGATGCGGCCCGCGCGGAAGTCCAGCCGGCCCGGGGCGGCGACGCCGACGGCGAACAGCCGGCGGTCGCCGCCGACCCGCGCCATCTGCCTCGCCGCCTCCACGACGACCTCCAGCACCCCCTCGGGGCCCAGCCCCGCCCGCAGCCCGACCTCGTTCTCCGCCACCACGTCGCCGGCGAAGTCGGTCAGGACGGTGCGGACCCGCAGCGCCTCCAGGTCCACGCCCAGGAAGCCGCCGTAGGCGGGGTTCAACCACACCGGCACCGGCGACCGGCCCCGACGCGTCGGGCCCGGATGGTCCTCCAGCAGCACGCCCTTGCGGAGGAAGTCATCCACGTAATTACCGATCGTGGACGCATTGATGTTGAGCCGCCGCGCCAGGGCGAAGCGCGAACAGCTCCGCTCGCGGAAGATCAGGTTGAGGATCCGGTGCTTGTTGGCGATCAGCTTCGATTCGCGCGGTCGGGGCCGTTGGAGGAGGCTCATGCGGTCAACGCCTCGAAAAAGTCCGCGGCCTCCCGCGACGGCCCACCATCGGCCGGCCGCTCACATCGCGGGATTCGCCGCTCCTGATGATTGTACAACAGCGGAGCACTCCAGGGAGAGGGGCCACCGGTCGGCGCCGGCGATTCGCCCCGACTCCCGTCCCGGGCCGGGAGCACCCCGCCGGGCGCCGCACCGAGCATCACCGGCCCCCCGAGGAACGGCCCGATCAATAGGAATCGGACGAGATCACCTCGCCATTGGCCCGGGTGCCCATCGACCACCAAGTGTACATGTTGATCGAGTCCTTCACGAACCGGACGCTGCCGTCGGCCATCAGCACGTTGACCCCGCCGGGGTGCAGGCTGTTGGCGTTGGCGAACGTGGCGTCGTTGGGATAACCGCCGCCGGTGCACCGGCAGTCCCCCCAGTTGTACTGCTTCGAATTCGGCGGCGCGATCGTGTTGAACATCGTCATCCCCACCGAGCCGACCTCCCAGAAGATCCCCCGGGTGTTGTTGAGGCCCTGGCGATTCTGGATCGCGATCGTGCAGCCCTGCAGCCCGGCGAGGACCGCCGCCGGGTTCTGGTTGGCGTCGTATTGCTGCGCCGCACCGCACGCCGCAGTGATCCCCGTGGCCGAGGTCCCCCCATAGTTGATGGGCATCCCCGGGTTGTCGACCGAGCCCGCGTTCGAACCCCCGAAGTTGCTCACCAGCGCCTCGGTGAACGCGACCGTGTTCGACGTGCCGTCCGTGACGTTCTGGATGCCGTAGCTCTTGTACTACCAGAACAACCCGGTGCTCCCCATCGTCGCCCAGAGATTGGTGATCGCCGAGTTGTTCGGCGAGTTCGTCGTGGTCCCCGCCGAGCCGACGTAGCTGACGTCGAGCATGTCGGTGCGGTTGTCCGCCGTCCGGAGCACCGACAGGCCCCCGGCATTCGGATCCGACGGGCACAGGTACGCCGCCACCCGCTGGCCCGTGACCGTCGAATTCGCGTAGTATCCATAACTATTAGGTATATTATTGCCTAGCATGAAATTGACGGCGTTGTACATCGCGGTCTGCTCGAGCTGGCCGAGCATCAGGGCGTGGCCGCTCCACGAGTCCCAGTTGAAGCCGGGGAGCAGGTGGCCGGGGATGTTGTAGGCCGCCACGCCCAGCGGAAAGACGCCGATGGCCTGATGGTAGTTGTGCATGGCCAGGCCGATCTGCTTGAGGTTGTTGGTGCACTGGATCCGCCGCGCCGCCTCCCGCGCCGATTGCACGGCGGGCAGCAGCAGGGCGATCAGGATCGCGATGATCGCGATCACGACGAGCAGCTCGATCAACGTGAAGCCGCGACGATCCCCTCGCACTCGAATCCCTGGCATGCGAGCCTCCCTCGGACTTCGACCCCTGGATGACGGAGATGGGTGGGGACATTCAATCCCTCCTGACATGAGAGGCTTCCGGATGCCGCGAAGTCAAGCGAAATTTCTGCAAATGGAATCGCAATTCCGTATACACATCTTTCGAGCCGTTCGGGGGCCGCGATCGCCGGCGGGTGGTCAGGGCTTCTTGCCCGCCGGCACGGAGGCGCACAGCGTCTCCTGGAGGCGGCGGACGGTCGGGAGGATCCTCAGGAAGTTGGACTGGACGAACAGCACGCCGACCAGCTCGCGGTCGCGGTCGAGCCAGGGGTTGGTGCCGAAGAAGCCGGGGTGGGTGATGAGGTGCCCGCGTCCGTCGGCGTCGAGCCGGTCGAGGAAGAACGCCAGGCCATAGTGGTTGCCGTAGGGGCCGGCCATCAGCATCTCGAGCTTGCCCTGGCGGGTCTGCATCTCGACGACGGACTTCGCCGAGAGGATGCGGCGACCGCGGTAGGTGCCGCCATTGGCGTGCATCTGGTAGAACGCGGCGAAGTCGTCGAGGGTCGATGTCATGCCGCCGCCGGCCATGATGAACCGGCTCTCGCCGTCGGGCAACCTGGGCCCGGCCCGCAGCGCCGGCATCCCGTAGGCGATATAGCGCGTGTCCTTCATGCCCAGGGGTTCGAGAAGCTCGTCGCGGACCAGGTCCTCGAACGGCCGGCCGCCGGCCACCTCGGCCACCCGCGCCGCCGCGTTGAAGCCCATCGTGCAGTAGTGGACCTCCGCGCCGGGCTCGGTCGCCAGCCCGTTGCGCGCCAGTTGGCGCACCGACTCGGCCAGCGAGCCCCGATGCCAGTCGAAGAACTCACCGCGGGCTTTCCTCATATCCTCGGCATTCGGGGCGGCGGCCGCCGCGTCGTCGGCGTCGGCACGCGGCGCCGCTTTCCCGCCGTTGGCCTCGGCCCTGGCCTTGGCGGCCCGCTCGCGCAGCCGGCGGAGGATCGACTCGGTCAGGATGTCCCCGGGCAACCCCGACATGTTCGACAGCAGGTGGCGCACCGTCGGCGGCCGCGCGGGCGGCTTCCCGTTGAGCTTGATCCCCTTGAACTCGGGGAGGTACTTCTCGACCGGGTCATCCAGCGCCAGCTTGCCCCGATCGACCAGGATCATCAGCAGCGTCGCCGTGACCGACTTGGAGCTCGAGGCCATCTGCACCTTCTGATCGACCTTCAGGTTGCCGTACGCCTCCTTGAAGATGACCTCGCCCCGATGCGCAAGAGGAGCGAGATGCCCGGCACGACCTTGTCGTCGACCGCGTCGCGGAGGATCGCCCGCAGTTGGTCGAGATCCTTGTCGGTCAGCCCGTGCGCGTGCGGATCGCCCGGCCGGAGCTGTTGCGGCGGCCGGGCGACCCGCGCCGGGGGATCGTCGGCGCGGACGCAGGGCAGGCCGATCCCGAGGAGACCCAGCGCCGTGAGCAGCAGCCCCGGCACGACCCGCGTTCGACTCCACTCGAAGCGATCGACGACGATCATGGGTGCCTCGCTTTCATCGGGGTGCTGATCGAAAGGCCGATCCGCGGGCTGTAGGGTGGGCTCTGCCCACCGGTCGAGGCCTCTCATCGTGGGCAGAGCCCACCCTACGTTTCATCGTCTCAGAACGCATCTTCATTTCCGACGATCCGGAGGTAGATCAGCCTCTCGGTGACCTTGTTGCAGCGCTCGCCGGGCGGACGGCCGAGGAAGGCGGCCAGGTTGACGCGGGCGCTGCTCTTGACGTTCTTGAACGGGTTGAACTCGGCATTGGAGTCCTCGGGCAGCGCCTCGACCAGCGCCACGGCGCGGGCCGGGTCGATGGCCTCCACGGCCTGGACGACGCCCGTCCGTTTGATGTCGTCGGCCGTCGGGCCGCGATCGAGGATCGGCCGGAGCACGACCTTGGCCGCATCGCGGTCGTAGCGGGCCAGCAGCAGGGCGAGCCGGGCATCGGGCCTCGCCGCGGCGTCCATCTGGGGCTTCGGCGTGACGCGGAACGATGCGACGCGCCAGAAGAACTCGGGCACCAGCGCCGGGTCGATCCGCTCGGCCACCGGCACCAGCGCGGCGGCGATGATCGCGGCGTCGTGGACCTCCAACCCACGCGAACCGCGGCGGCCCTCGGCCGCCATCGGTTTCAGCGCGTCGCAGGCATCGAGATGCCCCCGGGCCCGCCACTCGGCGGCCTGCATGGCCTCGACCACGGCCAATGCCTCCGCGCGGCTGTCCTCCCACAGCGCCCGGGCGCAGGCCCGACGGAGGTAGTCGTTGAACCAGGGGTTGGCGAAGATCCCGGTCTCGATGACCTCCAGCACCCGCGCCGGATCGGACAGGGCGAGGACCTCCAGCGACCGCAATCGTGACGACTCGTCGCCCTCCTTCACGGCCCGCTCGGCGTACGGCAGGATCACCCGCCGCGCCAGCGCGCGCTCCTCGGCCCGGGGCCGGGCGGGCGGCAGCGCCGTCATCGCCGCCGCCGGCCGCTCGTCGGACCGGGTCAGCGCGATCGAGAGCGAGCCGGTCCCGAGCTCCATCACCCGGCCGAAGGACCGGAACCCGGCGGCCTCGACGAACAGGAACGAACCCCTCGCGGGGACATTGTCGATCCGGAACCGTCCCCCGGCGTCGGCGGTGGTGCGGATCGGCGTCCCTGCCTCTTCGGTCGTCCACACCGCCGCGCCGGCGACCGGCTGACCGCCCCGGTCTTTCAACGAGCCCTCGACGGCGGACAGTCGTTCCGAAGCCGACGGCCGCAGCGTCAGCTCGGGGAACGTCCGGGCGTTGCCGCGGGTCCAGTTCGTCCGCGCCGGCTCGAAGCCGTCGGCTTCGACGAACGCGGCGTATGCGAGCTGAGGGTCGAGGATCAGCGGAGTCCGGTACCAGCCGGTGTCATTCGTCTGGATCACGTAAGCCCCGTGGATCCTGACCATGGTGTCCCCGATGACCTGCCTGTTGAGATCTCGCAGTTGGACGCGGAGATGGACCTTCGCGCCGGCGACCCGATGTCCCGAGGCGTCGACCACTCGACCGGCCAGCGAGACCAAGTCCGACGAGTCGAGCACCAGCCGGGCCGGCTCGGCCCCCGGGCGAGACCCGACCGACCGTGATGTCCGCCGCCCGTCGGGTGCGACCGCCGAGAGGTCAACCGGCGCCTCGGCGACCACGCCGCCGATCAGGAACTCGCCCCGACGGCCGGCGATGGCGCGCCGCTCCTGCCGGCTCTCGGCATTCGGCCCCTCGTTGACGGGCCAGGAGGCCACGATCTCCGCCCCGGCCACGGGCTCCCCGCGCTCGTCCACGACGATGCCCCGGACGGTCCCGGCCCGGCTCAGCTCGACGGGCGGCAACGCGAACTCGGCAACGCCCGCGGGGGCCCCGGGAAAATTCAGCCCGAACCTAGGCTGCGCGAAGCCCTCAGGGGCAGTGACCATGATGTGGAAAGGGTACCCTGCCATGGCGAAGACCGTGAATCGACCGTCGGCGTCCGTGCTGACGGTCACCGCATCACTCCCGCCCGCCGCGGGAGCGACTCTGGCACCCGCGATCGGCGCCCCCGTGTCCCGTGCGCACGACCCCCTTGAGCCGGACCCCCTTGAAGGGCTTGATCTCCATCCGGGTCGTCCGTCCGGCCTCGACGAACTTCAGGTCGCCCGACGACCGGAGGAACCACGGCGATCCCGCCGGTGGCGCACCCATCACGCCCAACGCACCGGTGGGGGCCTCCGGGACGGCGAATCGCCCCTGCGGATCGGTGGTGAGATGGAAGAGGCCCTGCGCCGACGCTCCGGGCCGCCGGTCCCCCACCATCCGCATCTCGAGTTTCCAGCCCCGAACGATCTCGGGATCGTCCGCGACGATCTGCCCCTCGACCCGGCCGACCGGCGCCAGGTCGATCGTCCTGAGGTCCTGCTTCTCGCCCCGGAAACCGAAACTGAAGTGCTGCCAGCCCAATCCGGGCGCGGACACGTAGAAGCTGGAGACCTCTTCGGCGAAGAACGCGGTGAGCACGGCCCGGCCGCGGTCGTCGGTGACGGCCTGGGCCTCGATCCGCTCGGCCAGGCCGTCGGGCACCGAGAGGAAGTCGCGGTTGAGCGACCGGGGCTGGATGCGGGCGCCGGCGACCGGCCGGCCGTCTAGTCCCCGGACCAGGAATTCGGCGCGGGCGGGATGATCGAGCACCATCGAGACGGGCGAATCGGGCGGCAGCGTCTCACGACTGACGCTGTAGGTTGCCACCAGCGCACCGGGCCGATAAGCCCAGAGGATGCCCGCCCAGGGCCCGCCGCCGGGCCAGCCGGGGACCTCCAGGCGGAACCGGCCCTGGGCGTCAGACTCGGTCCGGGCGACGACCTCGCCAAAGTCGCCGCCCCACCTTCGGACCGAGAAATAGACCCCCGCGCTCGCCGCCGGCCGGCGATCGGCGTCCACGACCGTCCCCGCGATCGGGACCGGCGGCCGCTGCGCGGGCCCCTCCGCGAAGGTGCATAGACCGATCCCCACCGATACCAGGAGCGCAGCGATCATCATGGTGATGGGTCCGTCGCGTTGATGAGCGGAGCGGCCCGAGGATCCCTCCGTGGAAGATAACGCAGCCCGCGTGCGGTCGCCATCATCCCGCCGCGCCGGCGCCGAGTCCGCCTCCGATCCCGCCTCACCGCCGCCCGACCGTGGAACCCATGCCGATTGTTCGTCTTGCGGAATCCGCTCGCCGTCGGCCGGCGGGCCGGGTTCGTTCTGCGGGATCCGCTCGCCTTCAGGCGACCGGCTGGGTTCGTTCTGCGGGATTTGATCGCCGGCGGCGAGCGGGCTGGGTTCGTTTTGCGGGATCCGCTCGCCTTCGGCCGCGGTCGCGGGTTCGTTCTGCGGAACGGGGTGGCCCTCCGGTTCCGCGGCGGATCGGGCCGGCGCGGCGATCCCGGCCGCAGCCGACTCGGCCGCGGCGACGGCCACGGCCACGGCCGGGGCGAGGCGTTCAGGCTCCGGGATGAATGAGGGATCAACGCCGAACGATGAAGGACAACCGCCGGCCAGCACGCATTCATCCTCCGGGCTGTCGCCTTCCGTCTTCGGCCGGACGGCGGCGTCGGTCTCGCCCTGCAGACCGTCCGCCGGACCGCCCTCGGGTTCGACCGTCCTCACCGGTTCCGGCGCCGGGTCGAGCTCAGGGGTGTCGTCGGGCGCCGGATCGCCCGCGACGCCGATGCCGACATCCCCGCCCCGGCGGAGCTTCAGCAGGGTGTTGAGCGCACGGTGCAGCTTGCGATCGAAATCGAGCTGGTACCGCCGCATCCGCTCCCCGTCCTCCGTCGTGTCCACCGCCAGCCGGTCGGCCAGCTCGGCCCGATCGGCCGCCTCGCGCCGCTCGTGTGCGGCCTTCCGCCGCTGCAGCCGCTCAGTCTCCTCCCGCACCAGCCGCCCCAACGCCGCCCGCAGGCCGGCCGGGTCGCGGGGCACGCCCTCGTCCAACTGGAGCAGCAGCGCACGCCGGGCCTGCGCGACCACCTCCGGCTCGCCGTCGGCCGCGGCCGGCTCGAGCAGGCCTCCCCACTCCAGGAGATCGGCTCCCAGCGGCCGCTGCCCGCGCAGATGCAGGGCCACGATCAGCTCGTTGGTCCGCCAGTCGTGGCCCCGCTCCAGCCGCCGGCCCAGCCGGGTCCACTGCTCCAGCAGCCACTGGCAGCCCAAGGCGGTGGCCTCGAGGCGCAGGACGATGTGCCGCGGGTCGCCCCGGCCGCGCCGGAACGGGTCGTGCCGGTCTTCCGACAGGAACGGGAACAGGCTCGCGGCGGCGTTCTGCCTGGCCCTGAGGGTGTCGGTCAACAGCCAGTGGCCCATGGCGGCGACCTCGTCGTGCGTCTGGAGGCCGGCGTCGGCCTCGGCGGCACGCAGGGCGGCCGAGACGCGAGCCGCCTCGCAGCGCTCCGCCCGCGCGATCCGCCAAGTGGCACTGGCGACCTGCTCGGCCAGGACGACCTCGACGGCGTCGCGCGGGCCGAGGGCGTCGCTGACGTCGTCGACCAACCGGCAGAAAGCGGCCTCATCCTCCCCCGGCAACACGGGTAACCGAGCGGTCATACCGTGCTTGATTGAGTTCATGCATGATCGCTTCTTCCCTTGCGGGGACGTCGGCCCTCGGCTCAGGCGGCCGTTGCGGCGACTGATCTCGGCGCGATCGGCCGCGGTCGTGCGGGCGGTCATCGGCGGGTGTCCTCTCATCGGTGCCGGGCGTCATCGCTTCGGGAAGGCCCGCCCCACCGCGCGCCCTCCCCCCTTCAGGTCTGAATCTACGTGACGAGTCCGCCGTCTGCAACAGAATCGAGAGACTAAGGCGATCCTTTTGGAGACTTTAGCACCATCGCCGGGGATTTCAGGATGACGGAGCTTGGTCCGAGCCGTAAACTAAGGGGGAAGAGCCTCTTGCTCAGGAGGGCGACGCCATGCTCTGCCCTGCAGTCTACCCGCCGGACCCCACCTTGGGCATCACCGATCCCCAGATGCTCCCGGACCCGAAGGTCGTCCCGCGCAGTCGGAATTACCCGCATCGGCCGTGTCCGAAGTGCGGCAAGTCTTGCCCTCGGGATCGGGTCCGGACCCGCACCCTGCATGATCTCGGCGATCCGTTGGGGGGGCGGCCCCGTGACATTCACCTCACCTATTCGCAACACTACTGCGTCCGGTGCCAGCACTACTTCACCGCCGACATATCCGGCCTGGCCGCACCCAAGGCCCGCTACACCCATCGGGTCGTGGCCCTGGCCGTCCGGCTGGTCTTCGAGGACGGCTTACCCTATCAGGCCGCCAGTTGGCACCTCTGGCGCGACCACCGCGTCTTCGTCCCCTTCGCCACCATCCAGAACTGGGTCGAGGCCGGGGGGAAAAAAGGCGGCCGACCGGATCGGGACCGACTACCTCGATTGGGCCCTCGACGGCTTCTCGGGATACATCGCCGCTGATGAGTTATATGACGGCCCCTTCTGCGTCCTGTCGATCGTCAACAACCGCGCCTTCAGGCGGCTCTGTTACGAGGTCCTCGACCACGCCCCGACTCACCGGGATATCCGGAGGTTCTTCCGCCGCTTCCGGGCGGCCCTGACCGGCCGGGGGTTGACCCTCCGCGGAGTCACCACCGACGGTTCGGACCTGTATCCACGGCCGATCTCCGAGGTCTTCGGAGCCGTGGAGCATCAGGTCTGTCGCTTCCATATCCTGGCGGAGCTGAACAAGGCCGTCCTCCGCGCCATCGCTCGGGTCCGCAAGCACCTGGCCGCGCAGCAGCCGGAGCTGCCGCGCAGGCGCCCCGGCACACCGGAGGCGAGACGGAAGGCCCGGCGACGCCGGCATCTGCAACGGAAGGTCGGGGACCTGTTCGAGCATCGCCATCTGTTCGTGAAGCGGCACCTCGCGGAGGGTGAGCACCAGATACTCCGACGCATCACTCGGGGTTTGCCTCAGTTGGGGGCCCTCCGACGAGTGGTGGAGGAGATCCACCGGTTGTTCGACCGCCGGTGCCGCACTGAGACGGCCTTGAGGAAGCTGGCTCGGCTGCGGGCTCAGGTCCACCACTTCAAAGGGATGAGACCGATCTTCCAGAAGCTCGAGTCCCCCGACTTGGAGAAGGCCCTGACCTTCCTCGACGACAGCCTGCTGGGTTCGACCTCCAACGCGGTGGAACGGGGCAACCGCCGGCATCGCAAGATGCAGAAGACGGTCTACCGGGTCCGAACTCAAGCGACGATCCGCGGCCGGATCGCCCTGGACATGTTCCGCGAGATCCAAGGTCCGCCCCGCGCCGAAACGATGAAGGTACTCCACCGCGCCAGGCTGCGATAATCCCCGGCGATGGTGCTAAAGTCTCTCCTTTTGGCCTTTTTTGGGTGACGCCGTTGAGGTCCCCTCGCCGTTGAGGTCCCCCCGTTGAGATCCCGTTGAGGTCCCCCAACGAGGGATGTCCCCGTTGAGGTCCCTTGACCGGGCCGCATTGACATTGGTATCCGCCTGTGATACCTTGGGCGTGTTTGACCGCTCCCGGCGGTGTCAACGGCCGTATCCCCGGTCTGCGACCGATACGGCAACAATCCCCATCCTATCCGTCTATTACATCAGTGATGCGTGGGCATGTAGGGAAGTGAACAAAACTCATAAGAGGACCCTCGAGGGGATCTTCGCGGACCCCGTGCGCCGCCAACCTCAATTGGCACGACGTCGAATCGCTGCTCGTCGCGCTGGGGGCCGAGCTGGAGGAAGGCCGGGGCTCGCGGGTGCGGGTCGCGTTGAATGACGTCGTCGCCGTCTTCCACAGGCCCCATCCCCGGAAGGAAGCCGGCAAGCCGGCCGTCCGGGACGTGCGGGCCCTCCTCATCGCCGCCGGGATCCGGCCGCCGGATTGAGGTCGCCATGAAGTACAAGGGTTACACCGGGGTCGTCGAGTTCGATGAGGAGTCGAGCTCACTCTACGGGCGCGTGATCGGCCTCCGCGACGTGATCACCTTCCAGGGGGAATCCGTCGCGGAGGTTACACAAGCCTTCCACGACTCCGTCAACGACTACCTCGAGTTCTGCGCCAAGCGGGGCAGGGTCCCGGAAAGGCCCTATTCCGGGCAATTCGTCCTCCGCATCGACCCCGAGCTCCACCGCGCACTGTCCCACGCCGCGGAGGAGAAGGGCCAGAGCCTTACCTCGCTGGTCGAGGAGACGCTGGCGGCGCGATTCCTCGGGCCGGCGGCCAGCCAGGGACATGAGGTGACGATGGGCGAAAGCGCCCGCCCAACGGCCCGGCCCCGCGCCGGTCGCGGCAAGCCGGTGCGCATCCCGGAGACCATCAGCGGGCACGGACCGGGCGGACCGGGCCGGCCGGCCCGCAAGCGCACAAGGAGGCCTGAGGCCGGCCCGAGGCGGGCGACCGCCGCGCCCCGACCGGGAGTCCGGAACGGGATCCGGCCGGAACGGGGACACGGGCCAGAACGGAGACATTCGGAATGCCGCGAAGATAGTCAGAAGCCCTCCAGTGGCAACTTCTTACGGAGCTCGGCCCGCGGCTCGGTCAGGCGACGATACTGCTTGGGCCGTCGCTTCACCACCCGGGGCTCGACCCGGCCGGGACGGACCGGATTGACCAACAACACCGTGACATCCCCGTCGCCCTCCACCCCGGTCAGCCACCGGATCGTGTCGATCACACTGATCCGCTCCGGGGCCACCCCCTGGGCCCGCGCCGACTCGGTCGTCACCGAGCGGACCAGGTTGTACACCAGCGCGAACATCGCCAGCTCCTTCAGCACCCCCTCGACCGTCTCGCAGCGCAAGACATCCATTTTCATCGTTATCTTGATATATTTGAAATTCACCTCCACCAGCCACCGCCGGAAGGAGAGCCCCGCCACCTCCTCGGCCGGGTAGATCGCCGCGTCGAGCAGCGTCGTCACCACCGTCACGGAACCGGCGCGGAACCCCGGCGACTCGACCCGGTAGCGCAGCTCCCGCACGACGAGCTCCGCCGGCAGCGCCGCGTACTCCCCCTTGGTCATCCACGTCGGCTTACTCCTGGGCTTGTACCATACGACGATCTGATCGGCGTCGCCCTGCGCCTGGACCCACCGCGAATGCGGCAGGCCCGCCGGGTTGTCGAACGCCCGCCCCTTCGCCCGGGGCCGCCCCGGCGTGAAGTCAACGATCTGCTTCTGATGCAGGCGGAAGAGCCCGTGCAGGCCGCGGAGCACGAGGATCGCCAGGTGCGCGTACGAGCTGAGGCCGCGGTCCCCCATCACGATGTCGCCGGGCTCCAGGTCGTCGGACAGCGCGGCGCAGCGCACCATCTCATGCGAGCGGAGCGGGGCCGTCGCACAGCGGAGCAGCATCCCGGTGGCGACGTCGAACAGCGCCAGCCACTTGGCCACCGGGAAGCCGCAGCCGGCCTTCTGGCCGGTCGGCTGGCCGAAGGCCGCCTGCAGCTCGGGGGTGTCGGGCATCGAGCAGCTCGAGCCATCCATGACCCAGACGCGGTGGCCGAACCAGCGGTGGCCCGAGGCGGTGGCCCGGCGCCCCGCCTGGGCGATCCACTCGAGCAGCCGGTGGAAGACGCGGAGCGGCAGCCGCTTGCGGGCCTGGCAGTAGGCGCTGTCGCTGAAGGTCCAGCATCCGAACGGGACGACGTGAGTCCAGGCGGTGTTGCCGTGGAGGATCTGGAGGAGGAACAGGGAGATGGTGACGACCGGGTCGAGGAGGCGCCGGCGCCAGGTGTAGCCCTCCTGGCGACACGCGCCTTCGATGGCCTGGGGGGTCAGGAGGTCGGACTGGTCTTGTCGGAGGCGGTCGAGGACGGGCGAGATCCGCGGTGGCATGGGGGGCTCCTTCCGGTGGCTCTCGGGGGCGTTTCCACCCGCCAGGGTGCCGGGAGGCCCCTCCATGCTCAAGATGCTACAACTCGTTCACTGGAGCGAATTTGCACTATTCTTCATGGCATTCGGGATGCCCCCGTTGCACCCCCCCATTCCGGGACCCGTGCCCGACGGGGTCGAGGAATCGTCCTGACCCGTTTACCCTCTTGACCCGTTTCCCCCCTTCGGTCCTCGGCCTGCGGATGATTCCCTGAGATTCGGCGAGGCGGCGGGACAATCTCAGGGGTCGCCCGGAAGGCGAGCCTGGGGTGTGACCTCGCCGCGGACGTACGGTCAGCCCGATCCGTGAGGGGAATGCTTCGGTCGTACTTCAAACATCGAACGCGACCGGTAGAAGCAGACATCGAATTCCATGAAGAAGTTGACCTGCCCCAGCAAGATCGGCACGTCATCGGTCCGGGCCCGGGCGAACGCGAGTCGAACGGCCGGCAGGTTGCCGACAACCGCCGAGACGATGAGCGCCCGAGCCTCGCAGGTCGCCAGGTTGCCGCTGAGGATCACCGGCGTGGTCTGCTTCTCCCAGACCGCTCCCAATCGCTCGCCCGCGGCATAAGGCAGGACATTGACCGTGGCGCCGGTGTCCAGCAGGCCCGATACGGAGATCGAGCGCACGGCGGTCAGCACGATCGGGAGCAGCGGGGCCAGGCTGGCCGGCCCCAGGCTGGAATCGCCTTCGACGAAGGCGTACCGCTCGCAGGCGTCGTTCACGGTGCCGTCCTCTCCGCCTCCAGTTCTTGAAGGAGGACAGCCGCCGCCCCGTAAGCCCGATCCGGCGACCAGAGGGGATACTCCCGCCCCGGTTCGAACGGAGCGATTTCCTCCGATCGGGCCAGGTCCTCGGCGAGCACCCGGATCAACTGAAGTTTCTCGATCCGCGAGAGGGCCCGGACTTCCGGCAGTAATTCCAGGAGGGACATTGACTTGCTCCTTCCCGCCACTCGAACGACGGACCCGGTTCGACGCCCCGACGCCGACCCATGCCCCGGATTGTACCACAAAGGCCTTCCGTCCGGCGGGCCCGATCCGTGACGCGGTTCGCCCCCGAGCGGACCGGTCCGCCGCGATGGACCGCGGCCCCCGGCGGTGCGGGGGGCGAACGGGGACGCAGCTAGGGGGGGGCGAACGGGGACGCAATTGCTGAGAGCTCAAGTCTCAATCGGACCGTCGGGGCCGGACCCGGTTCTTGGTTTCTTCCGGGGGGTCCGCCCGTCCGGTGGACCGTCGGTGGCGGAGCTCGGCCCGTCGTCCCCGTATCGGGGCCGACTCCGTCCGGCGATCCTCGTTCTGTCCTCGGCCGCGTTCAACGAACCCGGCCCGGCCTCTTCTTCCTTTGACCCCCCGCCCTTGCCGATGTTATTCTGAGACGAACCAAGGGAGAATAACCATGGCTATCGAACGAGCAAACGACCTTCTGGCTTTCAAGAGCTTCATCGACGAGCAGCTCGCAGGCGAGACCGTTCCCACGGTCGATGAGGTCCTCGCCCGCTGGGAATACGAGAACGAGAGCGACGAGGAGCGAGAACAGACCCTCGAAGCGATTCGCCGAGGGCTTGCCGACGTCGAGGCGGGACGTGTCATGCCGGCTCGCGAAGCCGTGACTCAACTTCGCCGGAATCAAAATCTGCCCAACCTCTCATGAGCTTTCGCGTCGAGATGACTGCAGGGGCTTACGCCGACCTCGACAGGCTCATGGCGTGGCTCGAGGAACGGTCGTCGGCCGCGGGAGCCGACCGATTATCCGCCCGATTTTACGAGGCCCTCGACCGCCTCGAGTCCCGGCCTTTTTCCTGCGGCCTTGCCTACGAAAATCGCTACTTCCACCAGGAAGTGCGGCATCTCTTATTCGAGGTCTGGAAGGGCAAACCCTACCGGGCTCTGTTCATCGTGCAAGACGACGTCGTGAAAATCCTCTGCATCCGGGCACCGGGCGAGAAACCCGTGAAGCCCAAGGACGTCGAGCTCTAACGCGACCGTCGGGGTCGGACCGGGGACCGCCGGGGTCGGACCTGGACCGTCGGGGTCTGGGCTCGGCCCGTCGTACCCGTGACGGAGCCGGCTCCGTCGGGCATGCACGTCCCATGGTCGGCCGCACTCAAGGGCCTCGGGGATGGTCGGGGTCGGACCCGGCGCGCGGCCGAACGGGCAAGGACCGGTGTCTCATCGACCGCTTCCTTCCCCTTGCGGCGTCTCCAGCAACCGCTTGAGCGGGGCGGGGAAGAAGGTCCAGGCCGTCTGATCGGTGGCCTCCAGCGGCGCGGGGACATACTTCCCCGGCCTGAGGAAGATCGGCATGTCGGGCAGCGAGTCGCCGACCGCGAGCGGCTCGACGTATGCGATCGGCAGCGGCTGCGCGTCATAGGCGGCCAGGGTCAACGGCTTGCCTTCCGGCCGCTCGCAGTCCTCCTCGATGAACTCGTCCCAGATGGCCTTGTGGATGCCCTGCGGATCGCGCCGACTCGGCGGGAACAAGTCGATCACAAGCAGATGAATCCGCTGGTCGATCCGCTCCGCCGACTTCTCGACGAAGGCGCGGAGGGCATGGGCGCTCGCCTTGTTTCCGGGTGAGATGATCTCGATCACGGCGACCACCTCGCCGTGCCGGCGCCGGACCGCGATCCGATCGGCCTTGCGGACGTAGATCCGCTCCTCGGCCTGTCGGACGATTCGGGTCGAGGGAGGAGCGGTCGCCACCGCCAATCCGGAGGAGTCCTCGTCTGCCTCCGGGCCCGTTGATGCCGGCCTCAAGCTGAGAACGTCCGGCACCGGACCACCCACGGATTGCTCGACGAGGGCGTAATAGTCCGGCGGCAGGACGCCGGTATTCAACGCGTCGGAGAGGGCGCTGATCCATCTCTGATGGAACGCATGGAACAGCCCCGCATCGACGCGGGTCCAATCGTGGATCGGCATGGCGGTTCGCTCCCGCTCGCAAGAGGAAGTCACCCTGCCGATTATACTCGGCCTCGGCTCGCCCCATCGAGGGCCCGCCGCTGGCCGCGACGACGGCGGCATCCGAGCAGACGAGGCCCCAGCGAGCTCGTCGAGGGGCCGACGGTGCGGCGGGATCGCCCTCCTGAGCGGTTGCACGCCCCGATCGGATGGGAGAAGATCCGACGTCGCGACGCCGGAGCGGATCGTGCAACTGGACGCGATCAGCAACCCCGATATCGCGGCGGGCAAGCCGATGCGACCGGACACGATCTTCTGCGGACCGTCGGTGCGGAGTGCGGACCGTCGGGGTCGGAACGGGTCTCTGGTCTTTCCCGTCGGACCGCCCGGGTCGGACCCGTCGGACCGCCGGTGGGACCGGAACGGGGGCGCAGATGGTAACGCCGATGTGCGGCTTCACTGGCCGCGCTCGACCTTGATGTTTTCCAGTCGCAGCATGCTCTCGACCGGGGTGCTGCCCTCGGTGCGGGTCATGCGGTACCCGCTCGGGAGCCAGACGCCGTCAACCTCGCGCCAGGTCTCGACGGTCGTGCCGGTCTGCTCGTGCTCGCCGGTCTTGATCCGGAAGGCGTATTCGCGGGGCAGCGTCTTGCCGCTCTCGGCCATCCAGACGACCTGGCGGACGCTCACCTCGCTGGACATCTCGCCGTGGCCGCCGTGGTTCTCGATGATGTGGCCGTCCTTGACGGTGAAGTCCTTGAAGAAGCCGTGGCCCGAGACCTTGATCTTCATGCCGCCGCGCGATCCCTCGCCCTCGCCCTCGATCGCGAACGTGCAGCCGTCGAAGGTCGTGTCGAAGCGGGAGGCGCGGCTGTGCGTCACCGTGCTGGCGATCGTCAACTGCACCAGCTTCTTCACGCCCTCGTCGTCGCACGTCACCTCGACGCCGCCGTGGGGCTTGGTCACGTCGGCGCGGACGGTGCCCCGCACGGTCCGGTCCTCGCGCCGACACGAGAAGTCGGCCGAGAAGCCCTTGAAGGTCTCGGCCCAGCGGTAGCGGCGGTTGAACGCGTCCTCCATCAGTTTACGCGCGCGGGGTTCGTCGCCGTCGGCGGCCCGCGCGGCCGACGCCAACGCCAGGGTCGCCAGGCCGGCCATCGCCAGCAGTCCCGGGGCAAGTCTCATCGCTGGATCTCCCGGCTTCGACGCGGCCAGGGCGTCCGCCGACCGGCCGGGGACCGTCCGCGGCGGTCGGCTCCGCCCTCTCGATGGGGCCGCGGGATCGCGAAGCCTCCTCAGGGTAGGCTCGCGCGTGGCCGCGGGTCAAATGGAAAAGCCGGAGCGGCGGGAGGCGGGAGGCGGGCGGGCGCGGGGCGGAAACGGCGAGACCCGGAGCATCAGACCCTTTTGTTCGCAGGGCTCGGAGGGTCAGCCCCTCCGTTCGTACCGGCTGCAGCGGCGGCCTGCTCTTTAGAGCGCTTAACGCTGGCATTGCAGCGACACGAGGAAACCCCCCCTATCCCCCCCTTCGTAAGGGGGGGATCAAGAGGGGCGGACCTCTCCATCGCCCGTTTGCATTATCATATTCCTCAAGAATAGCCCTGATCGGGAATTTGATGTCGTAGACCCACTCCGGGAGCACGATCGCGGGCTGCCGACTCTTCGAGCTGGCCGTGACCGCGACGATGTCCGTGTAAGCGTCGCAGTAGTAGGCGTCCAGCGCGCCGACGGCGAACATCCAGGCACTTCGCAACAGATCGGACCGAAGCAGCCGTTCTGCGTCATTCGTACGCGGAAGCGGGTCGGCATGAGCGACGATCGCCCTGGCTCGGGCAATATCCTCCTTGAAGTGCTGGAGAGCGGTTGTCGGCACGGTGAACTCCAGACGGCCGGGTCGAGCAAGTCCCCCTGTCAGTCCGGGTATCCGACCATTTCCTCGTTGTAGTGGATCGCCTTCTCCTGCTCGTCGTACCAGACGTTTCGGTCCTCAGGGAATAAGACGTTCCAGAGGTCCACGATCTCTTCGGCCTCGAGTCCGCTCCGGATGTGCCGAACGATGTCGCTCGCGACCGGCGGAGCGGTCATCGGACTCTCGGGGAAGAGTTCGGAATAGATCTCCGGGAGGTCGGATGGCTTGGCCTTCTCCACGCCCTTGGCGAGCTTCTCTGCTGCTTCAACGGTTGATAGTAATGGCATATGAAAATCCCCACCACCTGAGCGTCCGCGCCTCCGATCCTGACTTCATTCTAGCCTCGCATCGCGCCTCAGCCAATCCTTCGGGGGCAAGGATCGGTCGGGGCCGGACCCGGGACCATCGGCGGCGGACTTTGGGACCGCCGGGGGCGGACGAATGGGTCGGGAACCGATTCTCGTTTCGCCTACGACCCTTCCCACTCGCCGCGGCCGGTCGGATCGGGCCGGCGGATCGCCCGCGGTCGGCGGGTCGGCGGTCCGGCCGATCCGGACAGGGGCCTCGCCTCGCGGCCGGCTCTCGCCGGCCCGACGGTCGGCCGGGCCGCCGAAGCACCGGGCCGCCCGGTTGTCCCGGCCCCGCCAGACACAGGTCCCGTCAGCCCGCCTCACACCGGATCGCCGAATTGACACCGGTTTTCGCCGAATTGACACCGGTTTTCGCCCCGGATGTCGAGACAGCGGGACGGGCAAGGTTAGAGCGCCGAACGGTTGGTTGGCCTACGTGATTTCGGCCTCGAGAGCCAGCCGGGGCCTCGACCCCCCCTGACCCCCCCTTCGTAAGGGGGGGATTCTAAGGGAGGCTCAACCCTCTTCTTCTCCCCCCTTAGAGCCAATACCGTTGAAATGGGCGCAAGTCACAGCCTCCTGTTAACTTGGGGTTGCTCAGGACCCAAGCCACAAGGAGGCCGCGACTCGCATGCCACGAGGACATTGCACCCTGTTGCCCGATGACACGGGCCGGATCCTGGATCGCCTGGCGGGACTCGAACAGGTTATCCCGCCCGAGGCGGTCCGCCAAGCCCTCCAGGACACCGGACGTATCAATCCCCGGAGCTGCAAGCTGACCCACCAGGTCGTCTGCTGGGTCGTCCTGGCCATGGGGCTGTTGACCGACTTGCCGATCCGCCAGGTCTTCAAGCATGCCCGCCGCCTCCGCGTCGGCGAGGAGACCCCGGATCGCTCCAGCCTCTGCGTAGCCCGGCGCCGCCTGGGCATCGCCCCGATGCGGCACCTCTTCGAGCACGTCGTCCGCCCGCTGGCCCGGCCCGAGACGCCCGGCGCCTTCTATCGTGGCCTCCGCCTGATGGGGATCGACGGCACGGTCCTCGACGTCCCCGACTCGGACGCCAACGCCGCCGCCTTCGGCCGGCCCTCCGCCGGGCCGCGCGGCGATGGGGCCTTCCCCCAGGTCCGCAAGCTCAGCCTGGTCGAGTTGGGGACTCATGTCGAGGTCGCCTTCGTGGCCCGATCGATCGCCCATGGCGAACAGTCGATGGTCGGGGCCTTGCTCCGCCATCTCGGCCCCGACATGCTCCTGCTGTGGGATCGCGGCTTCTTCAGCTATGCCCTCTGGAAGGAGGTGACGGCGCGGCGAGTGAAGATCCTGGCGCGGGTGACCAGCCGGTTGATCCTCGAGCCGATCCGTGATCTGGCCGACGGTTCCTACCTGGCCCGGATCTATCCGACGCCCGAGGATCGCCGCAAGGATCGTGATGGGATCATCGTGCGAGTGATCCGCTACACGCTCGACGACCCGCGACGGGTCGGCCACGGCGAGGTCCATATCCTGATCACGAACCTGTTCGATGAGGATCTGTACCCCGCCGAGGAATTGATCATCTTGTATCATGAGCGATGGGAACAGGAACTGGTCTACGATGAGCAGAAGACCCACCAGGACCCGCGGCGGGCGACCAAGCCGGCGCACCTGCGGAGCGGGACGCCGGCGGGGGTGATGCAGGAGATTTACGCGTTGTCGCTGGGCCACTTCGTGGTCCGGGCGCTGATGTACGAGGCGGCATCGGAGGCCGGGCTGGACACCGATCGGTTGTCGTTCACCGGCTGTTTCCAGATCCTCAAGTGCCGGCTGCCGGAATGCGACAGCTCGACGCCCGGGCGATTCGAGCGGTGGTACCGGGGGCTGCTGTGGGAGATGCAGCGGGAGCGGACCGACGACGAGGTGCGCCGTAACCGGATCAATCCCCGGGTGGTCAAGCGAAAGATGTCCAAATTCAAGAAGAAACGACCTGAGCATCGACACCTCCCGCCCTTGGAGAAAACCTTTGCAGAGACGGTGGTTATGCTCCGTTAAACGGTATTGCCCTTAGAGCGCCTAAAACAACCCTACCAATCGGGGGTCTCTACGAGAGACCGAACAGGACGAGGAATCGATAGGTGATGAGGACTTCGGCGAGGTTACATAGGCCTTGATGGATGTCGTGGCGCGGATCGAACCGCACGCGCAATCGGCGGAACTGATGGAACCAGCTCATCGTTCGCTCGACCACCCAGCGATACACGCCCAGGCCACTGCCGTGGGGCGTCCGTCGCTTGGCCAGCTCCGGATCGATCCCCCGGTCGCGCAACTCCTGCCGTTGGCCTTCATCATCGAAGCCCCGGTCGCCCATGGCGCGATCCGGGCGGTTGCGGGGGCGGCCCGGCTTGCCGGCGATGGGAGGGACGGCATCGATCAACGGCACGGTCAAGTTGGCGTCGGGCGTGTTCGCCGGGATCGTCTCGATGACCAGGGGGACGCCCTGACCGTCGGTGACGATCGCGTGCTTGCTCCCCGGCCGCGAGCGATCCACGGGGCTGGGGCCGGTCTGTTCGCCCCCGCCGACGGCGCGGACGTGACCGGTGTCCACGATGAACCGACGGAAGTCGATCTTGTCGGCGCCCCGGAGCCTGGCCAAGAGGATCTCCTGGATCCGGCCCCAGACGCCGGCGGCCTGCCAGTCGCGCAGTCGGTTCCAGCAGGTCATGCCGCAGCCGCAGCCCATCTCCGGCGGCAGCTCTTCCCAGGGGAGGCCGGTCTTGAGGAGGAAGATGATCCCGGTGAGGACCTTGCGATCCTCGAGGAAGGGGCGCCCGCCCTTGGGCTGAGGCGGATGCGGTGGGATCAGGGGCCGGATCAGTTCCCAAAGTTCGTCCGGGAGGAGGGGCTTGGCCATGATGCATCCTTCTGAAGCGGAAACAACGGGGCTCGGTGACTCCTTGGGACATGGCTGCAAATCGGCGGCCAACCACCGGGTTGTTTTAGGCGCTCTTATCGAAGGGGGGGTCAGGGGGGGTTCTCTAGCGGCGAGGCCACGCAAACGTGAGCCGCTCTAGCCCGGGGAAAAAGCGGCGACGACGATCCCGTCGGGCCGGGACATCGACCGGTTGCCCGCCTCGAACCTGGGAAATAACCGACCGTCGTCAGCGAATGAACTCGGACAAGCCGGCGATTAGCGGACACGGCCCGAGACCTCTCGCCAGGAGGCCAGGATGGGGCTTCGCGAAAGCATGATCATCGCATTGCTGGTTGGGATGTCGTTGGGCGAGGCATGGGCTCCGGCCTTGGGTGCGGACGAGCCGCCGCAGCCGCCGGTCAAGCCGGCGGTCCCGAGAGGTCCGGGCGACCGGATCGAGGAGATCCGCTTCCGCTGCGGGGAGAATACTCTGGCCGGAGTGCTCGTCCTCCCGGAGACCCCCGGACCGTACCC
Organism: uncultured Planctomycetota bacterium; assembly: GCA_963815795.1. Lineage (GTDB taxonomy): Bacteria > Planctomycetota > Planctomycetia > Isosphaerales > Isosphaeraceae > JAKAUH01. The sequence continues at coordinate 424,973 of CAWFIC010000020.1, forward strand.
CGCCGTCGCCTTGGTGCTCGGGTCGGGTCCCGCCGATCGCACGTACTACGGGATGGCCCCACACCTCTGGAAACACTTCGCCCGTCATGGCTTCGCCTGCCTCGCCTGGGACAAGCCGGGCGTCGGCAAGTCCACGGGCGATTACAACGTCCAGACGTTCCGGGACCGGGCGGACGAGGCGCTGGCGGCCGTGCGATTCCTGCGGGGGCGTGCGGAGATCTCGAAAGATCGAGTCGGGCTCTGGGGGCACAGCCAGGGCGGATCGGTGGCCCCGCTCGCCGCCTCGATGTCGGAGGATGTGGCCTTCCTGATCGAGGTCGGCGGCTCCCAGGTCGTCGCGTGGCAGCAGGACGCCTTCCGGGTCGAGGCCGAGCTCCGTGCCGAGGGCTACTCCGAGGAGGACATCCGCGAGGCGGTGGACTTCGCCCGGATGCGGATGAGGCTGATCCGGGGCGGAGGCGAATTCGAGGAGCTGGAGAAGGCTCATGCGGCGGTCGAGAGACGCCCTTGGTTCGCGCATGCCGGGCGATGCGACCGGGCCCTGTTCTACTCGGCGAGGCGAATGGTCGAGTTCGACCCCGGACCGTCCTGGGAGAAGGTGCGGTGCCCGGTCCTGGCGATCTACGGGGAGAAGGATACCTCGCTGCCCGCCGAGAAGAGCCTGCCGATCATCCGGCGAGGGCTGGAGGTGGCGCAAAACCGTGACGTCACCATCAAGATCTTCCCCGGTGCGGATCACGGCCTGAGGACCACGGTGACGGGCGGGCCGAAGGAGGCGAGGGAACGCTCCAAGGCGAGGGAGCCCGGCCACGGCCCTGACTTCGCGCCCGGCTATCTCGATCTCATGACCGACTGGCTCACCCGGCGCTTCGGGGCTCAGGAAAGAGGACGAGCCTGGAAAGCCGTCGCCTTCAGGCGACGGTCGCTTACTGTCTGTCCCGAAAGCGGCGAGCGGGGGGCGTCAGCCCCCTGTCTTCTCGATCGAACAGGGGGCTGACGCCCCCCGCTCGCCCGGACCCCGCCTTCCGGGACAGACTCTTACTCCTCCGGCATCAAGCGGAACTCGACCATGACGAAGGGCTCGGGCGCTTCCTGGCCGCCGGCCGCCGCGTACAGCCGCCGGGCGGCCGTGTTGCCCGGCTCGGTGGCCACCCACGCCTGCCGGCAGCCCAGGACGCGGCCGCGCTCGAACAGGGCCTCGAGCAGCCGGCGGCCGATGCCCTGAACCCGGTGCGTCGGTGCCACGGCGACCTCGTTGATCCAGAGCTCGGGCGGCTTGTCGGGGTGGACGTAATGAACCGCCGACGCCATGCCGACCACCTCATCCCCGTCGATCGCGACGGCCAGGTGATGCCGCGTGTCGGCCAGGAACTCCCCCGCCCAGCGGGGGTCGACGGGGTTGTCGAAGACGCCCGGCGCCACGCGGTCGAGCACCGCAGTGTCGTCGGGTTCGAGGATCCGGATACTCGGAGGCATGGGCCCTTCCCTGTGAGGCGGTGCTGGTCTGGAAAGCCGGGACTGCTACAATCCCGGTAGCGCATCGCAAGGCGGACGGCACCCACCAGGAGAATACCATGGCCAGAGTCGTGCGATTTCACGAGACCGGCGGCCCCGAGGTCCTGAAGATCGAGGAGCTCGATGTCCCGCCGCCCGGCAAAGGCGAAGTCCAGATCCGCATCCATGCGCTGGGCCTGAACCGAGCCGAATCGATGTTCCGCCGCGGCCAGTATCTGGAGGACCCCAAGCTTCCCGCCCGATTGGGATACGAGGCGGCGGGCACCGTCGCCGCGGTCGGGCCGGGCGTCCAGGGCTTTAAGGTCGGCGATGCCGTCAGCACGATACCGAGCTTCTCGCTCAACGCCTACGGGCTCTACGGGGACCTGGCCAATGCCCCGGTCGATGCCGTGACCCATCACCCCGAGTCGCTCTCCTGGGTCGATGCGGCGGCGGTCTGGATGCAGTACCTGACCGCCTATGGCGCCCTGATCGACATCGCCGGGCTGACGAAGGGCGACACGGTCGTGATCCCGGCGGCGTCGAGCAGCGTGGGCCTGGCGGCCATCCAGATCGCCAACAAGGTCGGGGCGGTCCCGATCGCCCTGACGCGCGGCCGCTCGAAACGGCAGGCCCTCCTGGATGCCGGCGCGGCCCACGTGATCGCCACGGACGAGCAGGACCTGGTCAAGGAGATCCTCGAGCTCACGAGAGGCAAAGGGGCTCGCGTCGTGTTCGACCCCGTGGGCGGCCCGACCATCGCGAAGCTGGCCCAGGCGACGGCCCGACTGGGCACCCTGTTCCTCTACGGCGCCCTGAGCCCGGAGCCGACACCCGTTCCCGTGCTCGAGCTGATGGGCCGGTGGCTCACGATCCGCGGCTACGTGCTGGCGGAGATCACGAGCGACCCGAAACGCCTGGAACGCGGCAAGCAGTTCGTCAACGAGGGCCTCGCCGACGGGAGCTTCAAGCCGATCATCGCCAGGACGTTCCCGCTCGAGGAGATCGTCGAGGCTCATCGCTACCTGGAGTCGAACCAGCAGATCGGCAAGGTCGTCGTGACGGTCTGATGCTCGGAGCCGGCGAACGGCCGATCAGTTGTCGGGCTGCCAGAGCCGCTTGCGGAAGTAGTCCCGCCAGCTCTCGGGGAGTGTCGATGACCGGGTCGCCCGATGCAGGAGCTCCTGGTTCTCCGCGTCGACCGAGTAGAGGTTAACGACATCGGCGACGGTCAAGTTCTCGTCCGAATGCGCCATTGGTTCGATGGAGTCGCCCGCGCCGACCTCGCCCTCCTTCGCCACGGAGAGATAGAAGCCGGTCAGGCCGCTTTGCAGGAATCGTTTGAGGATGTCCGGCCGGTCGAACCGGATGCCGAGCTTGTAGCAGGGCAATCGCGGCTGCGTGACCGTGAATTCCGCGGACCCCATTCGGAAGCGGTCGCCGATCCGCACGTCCGCCTCGAACAGGCCCTCCGTGGTCAGGTTCTCGCCGAAGGCCCCCCAGGAGAAATCTGTCCCGGGGAGTTCTCGGCGCCAGTACGCGTAGTGCTCGGACGGGTAGGCGTAAACGGCCTTGTCGACGCCCCCGTGCACCGAGAGATCCGATTGTTCGTCGCCTTCGAAGTTGAGCGCGGTGACGCGCAGGCGCCGGTTGACCGGGGCCTTGAAGATGGAAGTCAGCACCGTCCGCCCGTGCCATTCGACCTCACGCGGAAGTCCGACGCTCAGTGCCACGACCCGCATGCAAGCCTCCCCGTGGTTCGCCCCGCAACGGCTCGCTGTCGCCGGGCCTGTGGCGAGCGGTCGCTGACGGGATCGTCGCATGACCACGGCGACCGATCAAGCCGCCCCCGATCTCACACCAAGCGATCCGCCGTCCGCAGCCGCGGGAACAGCCAGGCCCAGAGGGCCGTCACGATCATCGCCCCGGCCCCGCCGAACGCCACCGCCCCGACCGGCCCGAGGAACCGGGCCGTCGCCCCGCTCTCGAACTCCCCCAGCTCGTTCGACGCCCCGATGAACAGCGTCGCCACCGCCGAGACACGGCCCCGCATCCGATCCGGCGTCGAGATCTGCACCAGGCTCTGCCGGGTGAACACCGAGACCATGTCGGCGCCGCCGAGCACCGACAGGGCGAAGACCGACAGGGGGAACCATCGCGAGTAAGCGAACACCACGGTCATCAGCCCGAACAGGCCGACGGCCAGGAGCATCTTCACGCCCGCTCGAGTCCGGATCGGCCGGTGGGCCAGACACGTGGCCATCAGGAGGGCCCCGATCGCCGGCGATGCGCGGAGGATGCCGAATCCCCGCGGGCCGACCGCGAGCACGTCGCGGGCGAACACCGGGAGCAAGCCGGTCGCGCCGCCGAGCAGCACGGCGAACAGGTCGAGCGAGATGGCCCCGAGCACCAGCTTGTTCCCCCACAGGTACGCGAGCCCTTCGCGGATCTGGGCGATCCGCGACCGGTGGGCCTCGATGGGCGGCCGGGTGTCGGCGCGGATCAGCAGGGCGCAGGACGCGGCGGCGGCGTAGAGCCCGGCGCTGACCGCGTAGCCGAGGACCGGCGACGCGACGCAGAGCAACCCGCCGAGAGCGGGGCCGAGGATGCTCGCCAGTTGGGCGGCCAGCGAATTCGTCGCGATCGCCCGCGGGAGCAACCGGAGCGGCACCAGCATGGGCCCGAGCCGCGCTGGCCGTCGGCTGGAAGAACGCCCGGGCGCAGCCGAACAGGCCGGCCAGGGCGAAGATCGGCCAGAGCCCGCCCCCGAGCGCCGACCGCGATGCCAGCCCCGCCGAGATCAGGACCTGTGCCAGGTAGCAGAGGGCCAGGATGCGGCGGCGGTCGTGGCGGTCGGCCGTCTCACCGGCGATCAGGGTGAGGGCGAACAGCGGGAGGAACTGGACCAGGCCGATCATCCCGACGGCGAACGCGGCCTCCGGGAGGGACATGGTCTTTCGAGCGAGCTCGTAGACGTCCCACGCGATGACGACCGACTGCGAGCCGGTCGCCAGCGTGCCGAGGAACCGCCCGGCCAGGAACAGCGCGTAGGGCCGGCGGGAGAGCAGCGAGGACGAATCGTCGGTATCGGGCGGGAGCGTGGTGGCGGGCATTCTGCACTTTCAAGAAACGGACGCGGGGCGGCCTGCGGAAATCATGATAGCCGTCGCGGCGACAATCGGAATCGATCTTACTGGACGGAGGCGTTGACGGTCCGGGCGGGATCGGCCGACCCCCAACCCGCCGACCGCGGGCGATCCGCCCGCGACGGCGATGGGACGAACGGTCCGCCCCGCCCGTGAAATCGCCCGCCTGCTGTCGTAACATGGGCCCTTTGCCGAGAGACCGTCCAGGACGCTTCCGGAGAGAAGGGATCCCATGCGCCTCAACTCGATGCGATGTTTCGTCGTCCTGCTGGCCACGAACCTGACCGTGGATGCCTTCGCCGATGACCGGGTCAAGACGGCCAGCGGCGTCATCGAAGGGACCAGGGGCCAGAATGGGATTCGTGCCTTCAAGGGGATACCGTTCGCCGAGCCGCCGGTCGGTGACCTGCGCTGGAAGCCGCCGCAGCCGGTCAAGCCCTGGGAGGGCGTGAAGAAGACCCGGGCGTTCGCCCCGTCTCCCCTGCAGAACCCCGCCCTGGCCGACATGATGGGCGCCCCGAAGGACTTCAGTGAGGACTGCCTCTACCTCAACGTCTGGACTCCCGCCAGGGGCGAGGGCGATCGGCTTCCGGTGATGGTGTGGATCTACGGCGGGGCCTTCGCCATGGGCTCGACGGCCGCGCCGCTCTACGACGGGACGCACCTGGCCGAGAAGGGCGTGGTGGTGGTCTCCGTCGCCTACCGCGTGGGCCCGTTCGGCTTCCTGGCCCACCCCGAGCTCACCCGTGAGGGAAGCAAGGGCAATTTCGGGCTCCGCGACCAGATCGCCGGGCTGGAATGGGTCCGGGACAACGTCGCCGCCTTCGGTGGCGACCCCGCGCGCGTGACGATCTTCGGCGAGTCGGCCGGCGGGATCTCGGTGAGCATGCTGGCGGCCTCGCCCAGGGCCAAGGGCCTGTTTCAGCGGGCGATCTCGCAGAGCGGCGGCTCGTTCGCCCCGCCGAGGCTCGCCCAGGAGGGCGGCCAGAACGTGCCCCCGCTGAAGGTCGCCGAAGCCCAGGGCGAGCGGTTCCTCGCCTCCCTGGTCGCCAAGGACATCGCCGCCGCCCGGGCGCTCCCCGCCGAGGACCTCCTGAAAGGCGGCGCCCGGTGGTGGCCGGTGTTCGACGGCGACGTCCTGCCCGGCGACCAGTACGAACTCTACCGGGCGGGCCGGTTCAACGACACGCCGGTCCTGATCGGCACCAACTCGGACGAGGGGGCGATGTTCGTCAGGCCCGGGGTCACGACCGACGGCTTCGTCGCCCAGATTCGTGGCGGGTTCGGCGAGCATGCCGAGAAGATCCTCGGGGCCTACCCGCACGCCACCCCGGCCGAGGCGATCAAGGCATCGAAGGACATCTTCCGCGACTCGGCCTTCGCCTGGCACACCTGGGCCTGGGCGAAGCTGCAGGCCGAGAAGGGCCGGGGCAAGGCCTTCGTCTACTTCTTCGACCACCGCACGCCGGAGTCGCCCGGCGGGGCCAACCACGGCGCGGAGATCCGCTACGTCTTCCGCAACCTCGGCCTGGCGGGCCTCCCACCGCGGCCCGAGGACACGGCGGTGTCCGATCTGATGAGCGCCTACTGGGTGAACTTCGCGAAGACCGGCGACCCCAACGGGGCCGGCCTGCCCGAGTGGCCATCCTTCGCCGCGGCGAGCCCGAAGGTGATGTTCTTCGACGCCGCGCCCAGCGTGCGGCGGGTGCCCAACCTCGAGCAGCTCGAAGCCCTGGACGCCTACTACGCCTGGCGTCGGGAGCAGGCGAAGAATCGGCCGTGAATCGCGCGGAGGCTCGAGAGAGGCAGACCACGACGATTCCCTCCTGCGCATCGCATCGACACGAGAGAACCCCCCCGACCCCCCCCTTCGTAAGGGGGGGATTGAAGAGGGCTGGCTCGATCCCCCCCTTACGAAGGGGGGGTCAGGGGGGGTCGAGGCCGCGATGGGGGGTCAGGGGGGGTCGAGGCCGCGATGGTGGGCCAGGGGGGGTCGAGGCCCCGGCCCAATCTCAAGGCCCAAACACGTGAGCCAACCTTTCGTTAACCGCGCTAGTGGACGTCGGCGAGGGTCTGGGCCGCTCGCCTCGCCGACACGAGAAGATCTCGCGGGCTCGGCGCTCATTTCCGGCGGGTTCGGTGCACTAATCGGATGGCGTGAGTGACATCCTCGCACGCCGGGAGAGGATCCCACTTTGGATCGTTCGGACGCGGAGCTCGTCGCGGCCGCTCGCCGGGGAGACCCGACGAGTTTCGGCTTGCTCTACGAACGTCATTATCGCATGGCGGTCGGGATCGCGCGCGCCCGGCTGTCGGACCGCCACCTGGCGGAAGATGCGGCGCAGGAGGCGTTCGCGATCGCTTGCCGCACCCTGTCCACGCTGCGGGATCCGCGCCGGTTCCCGGAATGGTTGGGGACGATCTGTCGGCGGACGGCCTCGCGCCTGGACGCGGATCGGCCGCACCACGAGCCGTTGCCCGACGACCCCCCATGCGCCGACGACCCCGATCTCCGGGCGCTCCGGCTCCAGGTCCAGGACGCCCTGCAGCTCCTGGAGGAGACCTCGCGCGAGATCGTCTTGCTCCACTACTTCAGCGGACTCTCGTACCTGGAGATCGGCCAGGCGCTCGGCCTGTCGGTGCAGGGCGTCCACGGACGCCTGCAGCGGGCGCGGGGCAAGCTGGCGCCGCTCCTCGACGCACGCGACTCATCAGGAGCCAGGTCATGAACCCTTCGCGACACGACCAGGACTGGGAGGGTCGGCTCCGGGCGGGCCTGGGCGAGCCCCCGCGGCCGGACTTCGAAGCCTGGCGAGCCCGGCACGCCGACGCCCTCGACTCCCTCAAGCCCTCGCCCTCTCGACGAACGTTCCCATACCGGAGAATTCTCATGAACACTTCAAGGTGGATCGCCGCATCGCTGCTCCTCGCGTCGGGCCTCTTCTGGCTCCGCCCCGGGGGGGACCTCGGCCGCAAGGTGTTCGCCGACACCATCCCCGGGGTCGATGACGCCAGGACCATGACCTGGACCACGACGTACTATGCCCGCGCCACGAGCAGGGACGGCAGCAAGACCTGGCTCCGGGAGGAGCGCCGGCTCCACGCCTACCGCCACCCGGGCCATTACCGCGAGACCTTCCTGGACGAGGCGGGCCAGCCGCGCAGGGTCGAGATCACCGACGTCCGGGCGGGACGGATGCTCGTGCTGGACCTGAAGGAGAAGAAGGCGACCTTGAAATGGCCCGTGGGACAGCCCGACGTCCGGGGGCCGTTCGCCTGGGTCGGCGAGGCGCTCCGCGACCGCATGGTCGCCAAGACGTTGCGGGTGAAGTCGGTCTCGCTCCAGGGACGCAAGGAGATCGACAAGATCCAGGCGAACGTCGTCCGGGCCATGATCGACAAGGGCGACGACCAGGGGTACGGCCGCCACGACTTCCTCTTCGACGTGAAGTCCAGGCGATTGGTCGGGATCTACCACCCGAATGAGAACAGCTTCGATCCCGAGACCGCGCCGGAACGACACCAGACGCCCGAGAAGCGATTCTCGTCGCTGTTCCCGGTGGCGGGCTGGGAGCACGAGATCGTCCTGGACCCGAAGCTGGACGCGGCGGATTTCGGCCTGGATCCCCCGGCCGGCTACGCCTACCAGGCGATGGCCAAGCCCACCATCACCGAGGATGAGATGGCCGCCTACCTCGGGGCCGCCGCGCGGTTCAACGACGGCGTCTTCCCCGACTCGCCGTACGCGGCGTTCGACTCCGCGAAGTTCAACGCAGCTTGCAAGAAGGCCGACTCGGCGCGGACGCCCGCCGAGGAGGACATGATCCGGCTCCACGACAAGTTCCTCATGCGGGAGGTCTACCGGTCGCCGGTCCGCCAGTTCGTGGAGGACCACACCGAGCCCGGCTCGTTCCATTACGTCGGCGCGGGGGCGAAGGTGGGCCAGGCCGACCGGATCCTCTGCTGGTACACGACTCGAGGGGGGACGAAACACCGGGCCGTGTTCGGGGATCTTTCCGTGCGGGACGTCGCCGCAACGGAACTCCCGCTCGACCTCGGGGTGAACCCGTGAAGACCGGGCTGGTCTGTTAGAGCGGTTAACGCTTGCATCGCAGCGACACGAGGAAACCCCCCCTAATCCCCCCCTTCGTAAGGGGGGGTCAGGGGGGGTCGAGGCTTCAACCCGGCCTCGAGGCCGAACCACGGCGGCCATCCATTCGTTAACCGCTCTAGCGGTCAGCCTGACCGCGGCTCACGTCCGCAGGAATCCGGACCGCTCCGTGCCCCGTCCGGCGGCCGATCGGGCCCCGGCGGCGGTCGGGGCGGATTCGGCCCCTCAACCCGCCGACCGCGGGCGATCCGACCGCCGCCGGTCCACTCCGACGCTGGCCGCGTCCCTCGGTGTTTTCAAAGCCCCTTCGGCCAGCGGCGCATGGCTTCGAGCGATTCGCCCGTCTCGAGCAGACTCTTGAGGCTGGCCAGGATCATCGGCCATCCGGTCGATACCATCTCGATGAGCTTCGAGCCGGGCGTCTCGCTCTCGTGCACGACGGTGAGCTTGACCATGTCTCCGTGCGGCTCGATCTCGTAGGTCAATCGAGAAGGGCTCTCGCCGCGCAGCTCGGGCTTGAACTCGTTGCGCCACGTCAGGACGAGCCGCCGCCCCGGCTCGATCTCCACGACCTCGCCGCTGTCAGCGACGCGCCCGTCCGGGATCATCAGCCGCCACGACGCGCCGGGCTTCCATTCGCAGTCCTGCCAGGTCTCGCCCCAGTATTGACGAGTGAACTCGGGATCGATGAGCGCCTGCCAGAGCTTCTCCGGCGTCGTGCGGATGTAGGTCACGTAGACGAACCGAGATTCAGCCATCGGACTCTCCCTCCAGTTTCCGCTTGAGGTCGGCGAGCGCGCAGACGCCCCCGCTCGAACTTGCCGATCCAGCGTTCGGCGATCTCGTGGATCGGCACGGGGTTGAGATAGTGCAGCTTCTCGCGGCCCCGCCAGAACGGCACGACCAGCGACGCCTCCTCCAGCACCTTGAGGTGCTTCGTCACCGCCTGCCGGGTCATGTCCAGGTGCTCGCAGAGCTGCCCGAGCGTCTGCCCATTGTCCGCGTGCAATCGGTCGAGCAGCAGGCGACGCCCGGGGTCGGCCAGCGCCTTGAACACCTTGTCGAGGTCCGCGTCCATCGACCCATTATGCAACCGAATGGTTGCCTGTCAAGGGTGGCTCGCCGAATTGTCGGCGCGGTTCGGCGGATCGAGATGCCGGTCGAGTCGGTGTCGAAGGAAATCGGCGTCACGAGGAAATCGGTGTCAGGCGGATCTCGCCCCGGTGTGACCGATGGCGACCGGGGCGTTCGCGGGTCTCCGCCGTCAGGGTTTCACTTCCACTTCCGTCTCGGTGGTGACCGACGGCTTCGACTCGACCACCCGGCCGGCCGGCTGGGCCTTGATGACCTTGACCTCCTTCACGACGGCCAGCTCGTCGATGACGCTCGAGACGCCGATCGTGTTCTGGACCATATCCACCGCCCGCCGCTTGACCGCGTCGTTGAGCGCCGACCCCTGGAGGACCACCGTCCCGCCCGGCCGGACCTCGATTCGCAGCATCGAGCCGAGGAACTGCTTATCCCACTCGATCCGCCGGGCGACGCGGTTGAGGACCTCCCGGTCCTGGATCGCGACCTGGCCGCGGGCGATCTCGGTCTCCACGCGATAGCGGATGGTCTTCCCGGCGTTGTCCAGGGCCTGTCCGGCCCTCCGAAGCGGGCCGTCCTGCGCGAAGACGACGGAAGACACCAAGGTGGCCGCAACGATGGAGGCGGAAAGTGTACGGGACATCGTCATGCTCCAACAGGAACCAGGTTTCGGGTCGGGAATTCGGCGTGCCGGTCTGCCGACGGGCGTCCATGGCTGAGCATCCGGCGTGCCGAGGGCGTTGTAATGTTTTCAATCGGGAGTCGCGCGAATGGAACCGCCCGGCGAGTCCCAGAGCGGAAGAGGAATAGGCGATATCGGTCGTGGTCGTCAAGAGTGCTTCGTCAGGGATCCGCATCGGCATGTCGACGCCTTTGTCGTTCGCCCTTGACCGTCGGGTCAAGTCGCCATCGGAATGAAGACGCCATCCGATCGACCATCCAGAGCGGGCGGGTTGCGTTTCCGGCCGCGACCGACCGGCCGGACGAGGCCGCGACCGCGACCGACGATCTGCGATCATTCGCGGCCCGGATCGTGGATCTCGAGAAGAACCGCGGATAGCCCGGCCCGCGCCGCTACACTTATAGGGTAGACGAAGCGATGGGATGGGATGGGAGCCGAGTGGCGATGAACGAGGGGCGAGGGGCCGTCCTGGGGCCGTTGCACGCGCTGTTCAGCGCGGGGTCGTTCGCGGGCTGGACCGACGAGCAATTGCTGGAGCGGTTCTGCGAGCGTCGCGACGAGATCGGCGAGCGCGCGTTCGCGGCCCTGGTCGAGCGGCATGGCGCGGGCGTGCTGCGGGTCTGCCGGGGTGTGCTGGGCGATCCCCACGACGCGGACGATGCCTTCCAGGCCACCTTCCTCGTCCTGGCGCGGCGGGCCCACTCGATCCGGGATCGGCGAGCGGTCGGCCATTGGCTCTTGGGCGTCGCTTACCGGGTCGCCGGCTGCGCGAGGGCCGCCGCTGTGAGGAGACGGGAACACGAGCGCAGGGCGGCGGAGTTCGCCACACCCTTGGTGGCCGGCGAGGAGCCGAGCGACTGGAGACCCGTGCTCCGCGAGGAGCTCGGGCGATTGCCGGGGAAGTTCCAGGTGCCCCTCGTGCTCTGCTACCTGGAGGGCTTGACGCAGGAGGAGGTCGCGCGGCGGCTGGGCTGGCCGATCGGGACTGTCCGCAGCCGGCTCGCGCGGGGCCGCGAACGGCTCCGGCACCGGCTGGTCCTTCGCGGCGTGGCCCCGACGGCCGCCGCGATGGCCGTGGGGATGTGGCGGCAGGCGGAGGCCGTCGCCTTGCCCGAGGCTTTGGTGGCAACGACGGCGAGGGCCGCGGTGAGCCAGGCGGCGACGGCCGGGGCCGTCTCGACGGCCGTCGCCACCCTGACCGAGGAGGTACTCAGGACCATGATCTCGACCAGGCTCACGATGAACGCCGCCGCCGTGCTGATGGCCGGCCTGATCGCGACCGGCGCGGGGGTCGTCGCCGGGCAAGCGGGGGGTCGCCCGGGCCAAGGCCCGGACGTGGGCGCGAACGCGCCGGCGACCGTCCCGAAGGCGGAGCACCTGAAAGTGCCGCCCCACGATGACAGGTTGTACGTCGAGGCCGAGGTCAAGGCGCGCGAGGCAGACCTCGCGAGAACCCAAGCCAAGTTGGAGCAAGCCGAGGTGGTCGTCGAGGAGGCCGAGGCCGACCTGAAGGGAGCCAGGGCGGAGGTCCGGGTGGCCGAGGCCGCGCTGTCGGCTGCCCACGCCCGACTCGACGCGCTGCGAAGCGGGTCCGGGCCGCCCGCGCCGAAACAGGCCCCCCGCGCGGCCAAGGAGGGCGCTTCCGCGGCCTCGGACCAGGAGCGCCGGCTCCGGGCGGTCGAGGAGAAGCTCGACCGGCTTCTCTCCGAAAGGGGGCCGACGCGCGATGCGATCCAGGGGAATCCACCGCGGCCGGAGGGCGGCTCACCCGCCGAAGAGAGGGGCCACCGCAAGGCCGCCGTCTGGGACCGGCTCCAGCGCGACGGCTTCATCGGCCGGTTCGATGCCGAGCCGGTCAGGCCCGAGTTCTTCTACATCATGGTTTATTCGCGTTACCTCGGCCGCCGACCGTCTTCGAAAGAGCTGGACCCGCTGCTGGCCTACTACAGCCCCGACCCCGATCAGAAGGTGGTCGAACCCGAGAACGCCGTCCGCAGGATGCTGACCCGCGAGGAGTTCTGGTCGTCGCCGCTGGCGGCGGTGCTGCTCCGCGAGTCCGCTCCGCGGGACGACCGGCCCCGTTGACGGGCCGCCCGGATCGGGAACCGGCTCACCGGAGGATCTCGGCGCCCGGCAGGGCCCGCCGCAGGTCGGCCACGCCGGCCTCGGTGACGTTCGTCTTGCGGACGTCCAGCCGCCGCAGGTGCTTGAGTCCCTTCAGATGCTGGAGACCGGCATCCGTGACCTTCGTGTCACTCAATTCCAGCCACTGGAGGCACGGCATCCATTCGGCCAGGTGCACCAACCCGGCGTCGGTCACCCGGGTGTCGAAGAGGTCGAGCGTGGTGAGGTTCTTGAGGCCCTGCATGTTCGCGACGCCCGCGTCGCCGATCTGGTTGTGATGAAGATGCACGGTCTGGAGGCTAGGGAAGACGCTGAGCAACTTGAGGTCGTCATCGGTCACCGAGGTGGCGACGAGGTTGACGGCGACCACGTCGCGCTCGATCCGCCCGCCGAGCTTCTCGATCCGGGCGGCCCACCGGTCCTGGAGGTCCCGGCGGGCGAGCTCCGCGTCCCGGGCCCGCTTCAACGACTGGAGCTGCTCCTCCATTTGGCGGATGGCATCGTCGTACCGGGTGGTGGGCGGCGATTGGGTTTGGCTCTGGGTCTGTGACTGCGTCTGCGCGAGCACGCCCAGGCCGGCGGCACCGGCGCCGACCGCCAGGAGGACCGCGCCGATCGTCCGGATTCGCGAGAGGAACATGGTCTTGAGCACTCCTTCGGTCAGGATCGAGACCGACGCCGCGACCGCCCCGGCGGCGGCCGACCGGCCCGTGAGGCATCGCACCGCGGCACCGACCGTGGCCCGTGCGAGGCTCGCCGGCACGGCCGCCGAGGCCGAATGCGCCGCGAGGCCCACGGCCAGCGCCGCGGTCGCCGGTGCGACGCCGCGGCGGATGAGGCGACGGCGGAGGCGGTCGCGGGCCGAGGCCAGCCGGCTCTTGAGCGTGCCCAGGGCGCACTCCAGGTGCCGCGCCGCCTCCTCGTACGTCCGGCCCTCCAGGTCGCAGAGCACGACGACCGCCCGGTACTTCTCGGGCAATCGGGCCAGTTCCTCGTCGAGCACCGCGAGCAGCTCGCGCCGCTCGAGGTCTGCGGTGGATTCCGACTCCACGGCCGCATCGACCTCACCCGTTTCGGGCCGTTCGCGCGAACGACGAGAGACGGACTGGGACCGGGCCCGGCGCGCGACCCGATGGGCGACCCCATAGAGCCAGGGCCCTAGCCGATGGCGGTCCCGGAGCGTCCCCGCCTTGCGGACGAGGACCAGGAACGTCGCCTGGAACGCGTCCTCGACGTCGCTCCGCTCGGGCAGGATGCGGCGGCAGACGTTGAGCACCATCGGGCCGTGCCGGGCCACGATCGCCTCGAACGCCAGCCCGTCGCGGCCGACGACGAACCGCTCCAGCAGCGGCCCGTCGGGCATCGCCGCGAGCGTCCCGACGTCGAAGAGCGTCGCGATCGGCTTGATGACCGACGCTTTCATCTTCTGATCCACTCGTCCCCAGACATCCCGCCATGCGCCTGTCTATCATAGATACTGCGCCGGCCCGGCGGATCGGATGAGTGTTTTTCTTCCCGGACGTCCCTTCTGACCTGCCGGTGCGGGCGCCGGTTCTCGTCGATGATGGAGGCGACCTTGAAGATCATCGGGATTGGCCTGGTGTTGCTCGCCGTCTTCGTGGCATTCAGCCTGGCGTGGCGATGGGCCAGTCGGAGATGGTCGATCCCCTGTCCGGCGGCCCTGGCATGGTCGTTCGAGAACCCGTCCTTTCAGCGACTCAGCGGCACGCGGATCATCCTGGAGCGGCTGGGCCTCCGGCCGGGACAGAAGGTCCTGGAGATCGGTCCGGGGCCGGGACGGCTGCTCCTGCCCGCCGCGAAGCAGTTGCTTCCCGGCGGCGAAGCGGTCGGGATCGACGTCCAGCCGGCGATGATCCAACGCCTCGAGCGTCGCGCGAAGGAGGCGGGCCTCACCAACCTGAAGGCCATCCTCGGTGATGCGACGCAACCGCACGTCCCGGAGGCGAGCTTCGACGTCGTGTTCCTGTGCACGGCCCTGGGCGAGATCCCGGATCGCACCGCCGCCCTGACGCAGGCCAATCGCGCCCTCAAACCGGGAGGCATCCTCTCGATCACCGAGATATTCGGCGATCCGCATTACCAGCGTCGCTCGGTCGTCCGGCGACTCGCCGAAGGGGTGGGATTTCGCCTCCGATCCGTCCGGGGCGGCTGGTGGCTCTTCACGGCCGAATTCGTCAAGCCCGTTGGGGGCGACGGCGATCGGCCTCATGTCGGCGATCGACCGTCGAGTGACCGCGTGAGAGACCCGGACCATGAAGGGTGATGTCCCGGTCCGGTATAATCTGTGCGTCATGATCGACCTTGGGATTCCGAGGTCGCTCGGGCTGTGATGCGGCCGCCATGACTCCCTTGCGATCCTCCTTCCGTCGGATTGTGCCAGATGACCATCAAGACGGGGCTGATCCAGCTCGAGCCGGCCACGACTCTCGGAGACATCTACAAGACGATGTCGCCCGAACCTCTGATGACGTCGCTTGAGATCCAGGCGTTCTATCGGGGCGAACTCAACGCAGTCCGCGGGGGCGACCAGGTCGGAAATATGGCGCTGGGCCTCGAACGCTCCCGCCGGGCGGGCTTCTACAGGGCGTTCCTCATGGGCCATCCGGGTGTCGGCAAGTTGACCGAGCTGACGCGGCTGGTGGAACGGGTGAGGGGCCATTTCCGATCGATCCGGTTCCAGGTGACCAAAGAGCTGGACCCAGGGAGCTTCAAGCCGTTCGACGTCCTGCTGTTGATGATGATCAGGGTCGTCGAGGAGACGGGAAAGCCGGCGTCGGAAGGCGGTGTCGGCGCAGCCCCACCCGAGGGCTTACTCCGAGAAGTCGTCACCTGGTTCGCCAAGGAAGAGGCCACCGTCACCGAGGGCCGCAAGACGGAGATCCAGGGGGGTGCGGGCATCGGCCCGCCGGGTGATTCGCTCTGGCATAAGGTGCTCGGCCTCTTCGCGAACCTCAAGGGCGAGTTCAAGTACGCCGCCGACCGGAGCATCAAGAAAGTCGAATACCGCCTGGAGCGTCTGTCGGCCCTGATCGAACTGGTCAACAAGCTCCTGAACGAATGCAATCGCCTACTGTACGACGCCACGGGCTGCGAATGGCTCTTCATCGGGGAGGAATTTGATCGATCCACAATCCGGCCCGGCCTGGTCGAAGATGTCTTCTTGAACTACTCCAACAGCTTCACTGAAATCGAGACGCATGCGATCTTCACGATCCCGATCGGCCTGGTCTATTCCGAGAAGTCGACGCAACTCCCCTGCCCGCGCGACCGGATCCACATCGTCCCAGATACACAGGTCTTCGATCGCCCGCACGCCGAGTTCAAAGCGGGGCGGGCCGCCCTGGGGGACGTCCTGGAGGCGCGGGTCTCGCCCCGTCTGTTCGGGCCTGGGCAGATGAAACGGCTGATCGTCGCCTCTGGGGGCAACCTGCGCGACCTGTTCACGATGGTCAGCCAGGCGGCCGACCGGGCCTTGCTGCGCCCCGCGGCGAACGGCAAGATCGGCAAGGCCGATGCCGACCGCGCCATCAATGAGCTACGCACGGATTACACGCGGAGACTTGGCGTGGGACCGTACGATGCCGCGCAACTGACTTACAAGCAAAAGGCCGAGCGACTGGTCGCCATCTACCATCAAGTGCCGGACTATGATGTCCCCGACCCCGTGTTGTACTCCCTGTTGAACGCGCGGGCCGTGCAGGAGTTCAACGGCGAGCGCTGGTTCGGCGTCCATCCGCTCGTCGTTGACAGCCTCAAGGCCCAAGGCCGGCTCGTGGCGCCGGAAGGCGGGAAGGTGGCCGGTGGCACGGAGTAAGCGCGATGCGACTCGACCGGGCTCGATCGCCGATACCGTGGCTCACCTGGCGGTCTGGGCCCGAAACGCGCCGCGCGGCTTCGCCCACGTCGAGTACCACTCGGAATACGCCCGCGCCGAGGCGGACCGCCGACTCGGCGAGATCCTCCATCGCGAGGAGATCCCTTATCACCACGTCGACCTGCCCGTTCGGGTGACCCCTTCGCAGGCCGGCTGGCATCTCCTCGAAAACCTGGAGAAGATCGAGTCGGGAGTCGTCTCGATCACGGGCTTCGCCACGGCCGTCGTCGAGGAAGACCGCCGCGATTTCCTGGCGATCCTCTCGGTCAGGCGGGAGGTCCTCGCCGAGCTCGGCCTCCGCCAGATCTGGTGGCTGACCACCGACTTCTGCGAGGCCCTGATGCACATCGCGCCCGACCTGGACTCGTGGTTCATGGTCCGACTGAGGATCGAGGAGGAATTTGCCCCGCCGGCCGGAGAACCGCACCATACGGAATCGACCAATGTGACGTGGCCGAAGTATTCGATCGCTGAAGCTTTGCGCGACGCCACCGGCCTGGTCGAACGGTTCCAGCGCGCGAAGGAGACCGGGGCGCGAACCTCGGATCTGGTCGAGCTGGCGGTCGCCGCGGCCGCCGCCATCATCGGAGTCGGAGCGCCCAACCTGACGAGACGACTCGCCGATCAGGTCGTTAGCGGGCTGGCCGATGCTTGCGGCGTGGCCCTGGCGGAATGCCTTTCGACGGCCCGAATTCTCAATGGCCTCGCACGCCTGCTCATCTCGCAGGGCCGGATCAAACAGGCCGCGCCGTTGATCGAGCGGGCCCGGGCCATGGTCGAGCGAGATGAGAGTCCAGACCACGCCGATGTCGCTCGCGACATCCATAATCTCGCAGGTTTGTACCTCGACTCCAACCGGCCGGACCGGGCCGAGGCGCTCGTATCGCCGCGCCCTGGAGTTCGCCGAGCAGGCCCATCGTCCCTGGCATTTGAACGTGGCCCGCTGCCTCAGCAGCCTGGCACGGATGCTGGCGATGAAGAGTCGGTTGAAGGAAGCCGAGGCGCTCTGTCGCCGCGCGCTGATGATCGATGAGAAGAGCGTCGGCCCAGAGCACGCCGATGTCGCGGCCGATCTCAGCAACCTGGCGGCCGTTCTCCGGAGCGCCGGTCGATTGACCGAGGCCGAACCGCTACTCCGCCGCGCGCTGGAGATCGACGAGCGATGGCTCGGCCCGGATGATCCCACCGTGGCCTTCGACCTCGGCGAACTCGCGGCGTTGCTTCGAGCGATGAAACGGCTCGACGAGGCCGAGGCCCTGCATCGCCGCGCGCTGGACATCGACGAGCGGAATCTCGGCCCGGATCACCCGGCCGTGGCCAGGGACCTCGTAAACCTCGCGCGACTGCTCCAGGACGCTGGCCGACTGGACGAAGCCGAGCCGCTCGTCCGCCGCGCTCTGTCCATCGACGAACGGATCTACGGGCCGGATCACCCCAGCGTCGTCCGGGATCGGGATCTCCTGGCGTCCCTGCTCAGGGCCATGAATCGGCCCGAGGAGGCGGATGCGATCCTCGACAAGCGACGACGAGCGGACCGTGGACCCAGCAAGCGAGCCCGGTTAACCTGACGGCGAAGGAGGCCCGGGTTGCGGCGACGGCGACTCGGGTCCGATCCGACGGCCCGTTCGAGGTCGTCTCTCTCGGAGCAGGGGGGTTGGGATGAGGCCCATTAATCGACGCGACTTCCTGGCGAATGTGGCGCTCGCCGGGGTCGTCCTGCGGGAGACGGCCGGGCCACCCGCCGCGAGGGCCGACGGAGCGACGACGGCGCAGGCCAAGTGGCGCGGGGTGAACCTCGGCGGCTGGCTGGTCCTGGAGAAATGGATCACCCCGTCGCTCTACGCCGGCACCCAGGCCGAGGACGAGTCCACGCTCTGCGAATCGCTGGGGAAGGCCGGCGCCGCCGAACGCCTCGAGAAGCACCGCGCGACCTGGATCACCGCCGAGGATTTCCGGTGGCTGGCCGAGCGCGGGATCAATGCCGTCCGCCTTCCGGTCGGCTACGGGGTCGCCCGGGAGCATCCGCCGTTCATTCCCGCCTTCGACCGGGTGGACTGGGCCTTTCGCACGGCCGGACAACACGGCATCGGCATCCTGCTCGACCTGCACGGCGCCCCCGGCAGCCAGAACGGTTGGGACCACAGCGGCCGGCAAGGCCCGCTCGGCTGGCACACCAGCCAGCAGAATATCGACGAGACATTGAACATCCTTTCCGACCTGGCGACGCGCTGCAAGGGCTACGACAACCTCCTCGGCATCGAGTTGTTGAACGAGCCGCGCTGGGACGTGCCGATGAAGATCCTCAAGACCTTCTACCAGGACGCCTATCACCGCCTGCGCACGTCGATCGGCAAGGAGCGGGCCGTCGTCATCCACGATGGATTCCGCCAGCTCCATTGGAAGGGCTTCATGCAGGAGCCGGAATACGTGAACGTGCTGCTCGATACGCACCCCTATCAATGCTTCACCGACGACGATCGCAAGCGCGACCTCCACGGCCAGGTGGCCTTCGCACTACTGGAGCGGAGGAAGCTGCTGGACGAGATGAAGCGCCAGCTCCCGTGCATCGTGGGCGAGTGGTCGTGCGCCCTGCCCCCCGAGTCGCTGGGAGGGCGGAAGGGCCTCGAGCTCGACATCGCCATGCGGGCCTACGGCGATGCCCAGTTGGTCAACTTCGACGCCACCCGAGGCTGGTTCTTCTGGACCTACAAGACCGAGGAAGGGGGCGCCTGGAGCTTCCGCGACTGCGTCCGTCGCGGCTGGCTGCCGGACCGGTATTGAGTAGGGTGGGCTCTGCCCACCGGTCGAGGCCTGTCTCGGTGGGCAGACCCCACCCGACCCATTTCCTGTCTCACGCCGCCTGGGCCGTGATCATGCGCCAGACGGCCAGCCATCGGCCGTCGTGCTTCTCCAGCACCATGACCTCGCGGCCGTTCTCCCGGCTGGAACGGCCTTCCATCGTGTACTCGATGTCGAAGCGATAGCTGACGACCGCCACGGCGTCGTAGAGATCGACCTTGCCGTCCGACTCGCGGAATTCGCCGATCGTGGCCTGCTGGATGAAGCTGCGGTAGCTCTCCACGACGGCTTCCTTGCCCTCGCCATATCGCGTGCCGTCGGGCCCGACCACGACGACACGGTCGTGGAACAACTCCGGGAGCCGCTCGGGATGCCCCTCCAGCCAGGCGGCGTTGATCCGGCGCACGGTCTCCCAGGCTTCCTTCTGGTCCTCGTTCAACAGCCATTCCATCGTCCAGGTCTCCATCGAAGGACAGATCGCGCCGGGCGGACTCGCGGCCTACCGCGGCGCCCCCGAGAGGTTGGCCTCGTACTCGATCGCTTGACCCGGTACCAGCCGGTCGCAGGCGATCGTCAATTTGGGCGAGGCGCCGCCGGCGGCGATCTCGTCGGTCCGCGACTCGCCCGGCAAGAGTCCCTTGAGCGACCGCTCGGAGCGGACGCCGTTGACCGCGAGGAACGCGTCGTGATAGATCGGCGCGACGCCCCGGTTCGTGACGGTCACCCGCGACCGGTTCTTGCTCGCCTCGAATCCCGTGATGTGGAACCGATACCCGCACGCCAGGCCGGCCGAGCGGAGGCGGTCCATCGGGCGATACTTCGGCTGGTCGTTGGCGATCATGAACGTGATGTGGAACTTGGCCGCGGCGTTCTCGAAAGGGATGCCGTGCGGGCCGTCGACGGCCAGCGCCTCCTTCTGATCGCGGGCCGTGTAGTAGCTGATCTCGCCGCCGGCCGGCGCCCGCTTCCAGCGGTCGCGGCCCATGACGTTCCAGTTCCGCTCGTTCACCCGCGCGTGCTGCTGGCACAGGAACGAGTCGTCGAAGACGCCGAACGAGAGCTGCATCAGGTCCTTGTTCTCGGAGAACGGCGCGTAGGAGTCATCCGCCGCATCGACCGAGATCAGCCACGGCGTCTTATGGAAGACCCGATCGAGCTGTCGGGCGAACGCGGCCTGGAACGCCTTGTCGGGGAACGTCTTGCCCATCACCCTCGGCCCGGAATAGATGTGGTACTCGGCCCACAGGCCGAACCCGGTCTCGACGAACGCCAGCCGCGGGTCGTTGTCGTATCGCTCCGCCAGCTTCTCGTAGAACTCGAGCGTGAACTCCTGGAGCGCGCGGTGCGACCAGTCGGAGAAGCCGGTCGGCTTGCCTTCGCTGTTGCCCCGCGTCTCGTGGTAATCGGGCATGGCCTTGATGTAGTTCGGGACCGTCGTCGGATTCCCGGGATAGACGTCGTAGAACCGCACGATCGCCTGGTGCTTGCGGGCGGCGACCCGCTCGAGCAGCCGGTCCATCACCCGCCAGTCATACTGGCCGCGCTCCTTCACGATGTCGTTGTATTTCATGTAGCTGTATTCGAGCTGGATCGTATTCGTCTTGTTGTGCTCGGACGTCGTCCAGAGCACGATCCCGGTCATCGGCTGCACGTGCGTGATCCGGCTCCGGAGCGGCACGGGCTCGAAGCGGTCGCTGTCCTGGGCCCGGGCGTGATCCGCCCCGGCGGACAGCCAGGCCGCGAGTGTCAAGGCGGCGACGCGGAACGACATTCCGGCGGCTGCTCGGCCGGGTCGGGGCATGATCGGGCCTCCTGTTCGGCGATCGATCGGGCGGTTAGAATCCGGTCAGGATGCGTCCGGCGCATTGTACCGGGAGATCGAGCGATGAGCACCGTCCTGTTGATCCCGATGGGCGTGGGCGAGGCGTTCTCGGCCCGGCACTATACCTCGTGCTTCGCGCTGGGGGTCGATGACCGATGGCTGTTGATCGACTGCCCGCACCCGCTGCGGAAGATGCTCCGCGAGGGGTCGATCGCCGCCGGGCTGGCGACACCGCTGGACATCGACCACTTCACGGCCGCGGCGGTGACCCACCTGCACGCCGACCACTGCTGCGGCCTGGAGGACTTCGGCTATTACTCGGTCATCGCCCTGGGCCGGCGAGCCCGACTACTGATGCATCCCGAGGCCTCGGCGCGGCTCTGGGACGGCCTGCTGGCCGCCGGGATGGAGATGGTCCAGACGAAGCCCGACGCGCCGCCGCGTGCATGACCCTGGCCGAGTACTTCGAGCTGACCGATCTCGACACGACTCGCCCCATCGAATGCGGCCCGTTCGCGATCGAATGCCGCCGGACGATCCACGCCGTGCCGACGTTCGCGTTACGGATCAACGCCGGCGGCCGCGTGCTGGGCTTCAGCGCCGACACGGCCTATGACCCGGGCCTGATCGAGTGGCTCTCCGCCGCGGATTTGATCGTCCACGAGGCCACGTCGATGTCCCATTCGGGCGTGCATACCCCCTATGAGAAGCTCGTCGCGCTGCCCGAGTCGCTGCGCCGAAGATGCGGCTGACGCACCTGCCCGACGACTTCGATGCCGAGGCCAGCGCGGTCGAGGTGCTGCGCGAGGGGAAGGTCTACGAGGTGTGATGGTTTCCGGCAGCCAGTCGGCCACGGGGGCGGCGCCGTCGTCGAGGACGACGTAGACCGGCGCCGGCTGCCCGGGGCGAGCTTGCCTCCCTTGTCGAGCATCAGCCGGCGCCGGCCCCCTGAGTCGCGAACGATGCCAGGTTCGTCGCGAAGATGGCTTTACTTGGAATGGGCCGTGTTTTATAAAGAAAAAGGTGAATCTGACGCCGCGGGGATCCGGGCGAGGTGGACTGCACCTCGACGGATCACCGTCGCACCCGCGGCGTCGGTTCGCCCTCTTCGCGAAGGCCGCTGTCGTCGTGGTTGAGCCGGCGATCCCGCGTGGGCGCAGGACTCCGGATGCGGCGGCGATCGGGGCGATGCGCAGGCCCTGGAACACCGGACCGACGAGCGACGCTTTTCCCACCGCGATCGACGCCACCGATCCGGACGTCGTCTCCGGGAACCGTCCGCTACCATCTCCGAATTCCGTCGAATAACCTGGATGGAGTGATCGTCAACGACTCCAATGGTGATCCGGGCCGGCCGATCGCCGACGCCAACGGCCCGGACATCGACCGCCGCGGGAGATCGCGATCATGCGAAACCTTCGCTTCTCGATCGTCGGGCTGATGGGGATCGTGCTGGCGTCAGCGGTCGGCCTGACGGCGTTGCGGAACGCCTCCAAGACCTGGGCCGGCGCGATGCTCTTGCTGACCTGCGGGATCCTCGCCCTCGCGGTCGTCGGCGCCATCTACCGCCAGGGAGCCCGGCGGGCGTGGTGGTTGGGCTTCTCCATCTTCGGGTGGGGCTATATGGCCCTCTCAGGTTGCTGGTCTGCAAATGGCTTAACCGACCTGCCCACGACCGAGGTGCTCAAGATCCTCAAGCCATGGCTAGCGGTCTCCCCTCCTCCTGGCGGGGGCCGATTCGGTGGGGGCTTTGGCGGTGGCCCTTTAGCACACGGCTATGAGCAGGCCGGACACTGCCTCTGGGCGCTGCTGGCCGCCCTGCTGGGGGGCCTGCTCGCGGCTTTCTCCTTCGTGCCCGCGAGCGATCCGTCCGACAGGTCCCCGCCCGATGTGCCACAGACGAGCCGGCCACCCCGGAGCCGGTGGCTCCGGCCGACGATCATCGGGCTCGTCGTCCTCATCCTGATCGCCGCGTCCGCCGCGCTCTGGTCGGGATCCCACGCCCCTCTCTGGGCGGTCATCACGTTCTCGCTGACCTGTGCCTTGATCGGTCTGGCGACCCTCGGCGCCGTCCTCGGCCGGGGGCGTCGTCGCGAGATCTGGGTCGGCGCCGCCCTCTTCGGCGCCGGCTATATGACTTTGATTTTCAGCCACCCCGTGGGCCAGCCGCCACGGTTGTATTTCGCCACCGATCAGATCCTGGAGGCCCTGCGCCCTTGTTCCGTCCGGTCCCCAGGAGTCCATCCCCGGAGGACGCGCGGATCCTGGAAATCCTGGGGCGCCCGATCCCGATGGAGTTCAACACCGAGACGCCACTCGACGACGTGCTGAAGTACATCAAACAGGCGACATCGTCCCCGACCGGCCCCGGCATCCCGATCTACGTCGACCCCATCGGGCTCCAGGAGGCCGAGCGCTCGCTCAACTCGACCGTGCAGATCGACCTCCAGGGCGTCCCGCTCAGGGAGACCCTGCGGCTCTGCTTGAAGCAGCTCTTCATGACCTATGAGGTCAAGGAAGGTCGCCTTCGGATCACCAACGAGGATGACTTCCTGGCACCGGACCTCGAGGATCCCTTCCCGATCGTCGGCCACTGCCTGCTGGCGCTGCTGGCGGCGGGTTTCGGGGCGGTGGCGGCCCCGCTGGTCGCCGACGCACGCTTCCCATCGACTCCACCATCCGGGCGAACCTGACATGGCAAGAGGGGCTCCATCATGCGAAAGTTCCGCTTCTCGATCGGCGGGCTGATGCTCGTCGTGCTGGCGGCGGCGGTCGGCCTGGCGGCGCTCAAGAACGCCTCCCCGTCCTGGGCCGGCGCGATGCTCCTCTTGACCTGCGGGATCCTCGCCCTCGGGGTCGTCGGTGCGATCTACCGCCAGGGGTCCGAGCGGGTGTGGTGGCTGGGCTTTTCCCTCTTCGGGTGGGGCTACATGGCCCTGTGGTGGTTCGGGTACGACTACCCTTCGTTCGTGCTGCCGACGACCAAGCTGCTCGAGACGCTCGCGCCATCGCTGGGCGTCCCGCCTGGTATGGGTGTCATGGGTGGTATGGGTGGGGGCATGCAAAGTGTGGGTGCATTCGGTGGGGGCGGGGGCGGGGGGGGTGTCAGTCTCAATGCATCCTATGCGCAGGCCGGACACTGCCTCTTCGCGCTCCTGGCCGCGCTGCTGGGGGGCCTGCTCTCGGTTTTCTTCTTCGCGTCCTCGAGCGATCGATCCGACGAATCCCGGGCCAGTGTGCTGGAGGCGAGCCAGCCACCCCGAAGCCGATGGCTCTGGCCGACGATCATCGGGCTGGTAGTCCTCATCGTGGCGGGCGCGGCCGCGACCATCTGGTCGGGCTCCAGGGCCTCGCTCTGGGCCGGAATCACGTTCGCGCCGACCTGTGCGATCGTCGGGCTGGCGATCCTCGGCGCCATCGCCGGCCGGGGGCGTCGTCGCGCGATCGGGCTGGGCGCCGCCCTCTTCGGCGCGGGCTACTTGGCCTTGATCTTCAGCCGATCCGCGGGCCAGCCGCCACGGACCTATCTCCCCACCGACCAGATCCTGGAGGCCCTGCGCCCTGGTTCCCTCCGGTCCCCAAGAGCCTGTCCCGGGAGAACGCGCGGATCCTGGAGGCGATGGGCCGCCCGATCCCGATGCGGTTCCACATCGAGACACCACTGGACGACGTGCTCAAGTACATCAAGCAGGCGACGACGACCCCGACCTACCCCGGTATCCCGATTTACGTCGATCCCATCGGCTTGCAGGAGGCCGAACGCTCGCTCAACTCGACCGTGCAGATCGACCTCGAAGGGGTCCCGCTCGAGGACACCCTGCGGCTCTGCTTGAAGCAGCTCGGCCTCGCCTACGAGGTCAAGGACAGCCGCCTTCGCATCACCAGCGAGGAGGAATTCTCGGAGCCGGACATCGAGGATCCCTTCCTGATCGTCGGGCACTGCCTGCTGGCGCTCCTGGCGGCGGGTTTCGGCGCAGTGGCGGCGCCGATGGTCGCCGAGGGGCGCATCCGAGCGACTCCGTCACCCCAGCGAACATGACAGCGTGGGGGCTCCACCATGCGGACGTTCCGCTTCTCGATCGGCGGGCTGATGGTCATCGTGCTGGCGGCGGCGGTCGGCCTGGCGGCGCTCAAGAGCGCCTCCCCGACCTGGGCCGGCGCGATGCTCCTCTTGACCTGCGGGATCCTCGCTCTCGCGGTCGTCGGCGCCATCGTCCGCAAGGGAGCCGAGCGGGCGTGGTGGCTGGGGTTCTCCCTCTTCGGCTGGGGCTACATGGCCCTGTGGTGGCGATTGTCCGAGCACCCCACGTTCGTGCTGCCGACGATCAAGCTGCTCGAGATGCTCGGGCCATGGCTGGGCGTCGCTCCTCGTACCGAAGGGATGGGCGGGCACCTGTTGAAGGTGGGCGGGTTCGATGGGGCCCTCAACTGGGGCGGTGTCGTACTCGAACGATCCTATGCGCAGGTCGGACACTGCCTCTGGGCGCTCCTGGCCGCCCTGCTGGGGGGCCTGCTATCGACTTTCGTCTTCGCGTCCTCGAGCGCTCCGTCCGACGGGTCCCCGTCCGGTGTGCCGGAGACGAGCCGGCGTCCCCCGAGCCGGTGGCTCCCGCCGACGATCCTCGGGCTGGTGGTGCTCATCCCGGCCGGCGCGGCCGCGACCATCTGGTCGGAGTCCATGGCGCCACTCTGGGCGGGATTCACGTTCGCGTTGACCTGTGCGCTCGTCGGGCTGGCGATCCTCGGCGCCATCCTCGGCCGGGGGCGTCGTCGCGCGATCGGGCTGGGCGCCGCAATCTTCGGCGCGGGCTACTTGGCCTTGATCTTCAGCCGACCCGCGGGCCAGCCGCCCCGGGCCTATCTCCCCACCGATCCGATCCTGGAGGCCCTGCGCCCGTGGCTCCCTCCGGTCCCCAGGGGCCTGTCCCAGGAGAACGCCCGGATCCTGGAAGCGCTGGGCGGCCCCGTCCCGATGCGGTTCCACGACGAGACGCCACTCGACGACGTGCTCAAGTACATCAAGCAAGCGACGTTGACCCCGACGTACACCGGCATCCCGATCTACGTTGACCCCATCGGTTTCGCGGAGGCCGGATGCACGCAATGGTTGACGGTGTGGATCGACCTCGAGGGCGTCCCGCTGAGGGAGACCCTGCGGCTCTGCTTGAAGCAGCTCGGCCTCGCCTACGAGGTCAAGGAAGGCCGCCTTCGAATCACCAGCGAGGAGGAATTCCCGGAGCCGGACATCGAGGATCCCTTCCTGATCGTCGGGCACTGCCTGCTGGCGTTATTGGCGGCGGGTTTCGGTGCGGTGGCGGCGCCGCTGGTCGCCGAGGCGCGGTGGGAGCGGCGCGGGCGAGCCGCGACCGCGGAGGCTCGCGCGCAACCCCATCCCCCGAGGGTCAAGCCGGTCTGTCGGCCGGAGTCAAGTCAGGGGAGAACGACTGATTCCAGGCGGAGCCCAGGTCCCCGTTGACAGGCCCGCTCGCGATCCATCGGCGAATCAGGTCGCAGGCCCTCGCCAGTGTCGCGTCGGTGAGCGAACAGGAAATAACGAGTTCCTCGATCTCTTCCGGTTCACCCTTCGCGAAGGTATTCCGCCAGGAAGCCAGTTCACCCGTCTCCCCGGTCGGCTCGAACTGGATGACGCGGACGCCGATCCGCCGCACCGGGTCAGCGGCGCTGAAGATCGGGTTGCCATCGCGGCAAGCTGTCCCATCAACGTACGTGGTGGTATAGAATGGAGATTCCCACACGACGGCCTGGTCGGCGCTCCGGATCAATTCGTCCCACGTCTGCGCCCGACAGCGCCTGCGCCTGATCGTACTGTCCGGGATCACGCAGGAAATCAGGGAATAAGAGAACGTCTTTCATCATTCATCGCCTTCCTCAGTCGCCTGATCATCATCCGGGACACAAGCTCTTCCCGTAATCACCTCCAGATCCACGCGGATGTCCCCGGATGGCGGCTGGGGGAAAGAGCGGATGCACCGTGCCCAGATACCCCCAGCCTTCGCCGCGTGCTCGACGGCCCTCCTCAATTGTGCGAATCCCTTCTCACGCAGTCTCCTCTCCTTGGGAGTGAGCAGGGCTTCGAGTCGATCGATGAGCCCCATGACATCCGAGAACGTCGGAGGAGTCGCCCGCGCCCACGGTTCCGACTCCTCGGTACCCCCTCCCTGCGCCTGAATCCGGCCGCGATGGATGGGCTTCTCGCTCTCGGTGTCTGACTTCGTGTCAGGCATTGAGGATGACGGTCACCGTACCAGGAACGTGAAGAACGGGGACAACACGTCCATCATAACCCGTCGGACGCACTCGGTCGATGTGGACTCTCGCACCGATACATTCGCGCGACCGCTACTGACTCTCGAATAGCAGCCCGAGTCTCCGCGTCTACAGGCCATGGAGGCGGGGGCGGTGATGTGATCGCACCGCGGGATCGGGCCGCTCGCGGCCGGGCCCGCATCGAAGGAGGGGCTCGTCATGCCGCGGCTTCGCTATTCGGTCGCTGGGCTGATGGGGATCGTGGTGGTGGCCGCGGTCGGCCTGTCGGCATTGAAGTTTACGTCGATCCGATCGGCCTTCAGGAGGCCGAACGCACGCTCAACTCGACCGTGCAGATCGAGCTCGAGGGCGTCCCCCTGCGGACGACCTTGGACCTCTGCTTGAAACAGCTCGGCCTCACCTACGCAGTCAGGGACGGCTACTTGCGAATGACCTACGCTTGTCAAGTCTCATCGGACCTCGAGGATCCCTTCCTGATCGATGGACATTGCCTGCTGGCGCTCTTGGCGGCGAGTCTCGGCGCGGTGGCGGCGACCGTGGTCGCCGAGGCGCGCCGGGAGCCTCCCGGTCAACGATCAGGCCCGGCGGGCGAGACCCGCCCCACATGACTCAACGCAAGCCCAGCTCCCGCCGAATGTCCTCGGTCGAGAGGCCCAGACCCTGACGGCATTGGGCGCGCGCCTCTTCGATGATCGCCAGGAACCGGGGATTGCTGCCCAGCGCCAGCGATTCAAGGTCGAGCTCATCGATCGGCACCAGCGCCGCGATCGGTACCCCGGCCTCGGTCACAACGAGCGGCTCGCCGGAGAGATCACGCACCGACTGCCCGAGGGAATCGTTGGCCTGGGTCTGTTCGATGTTTTTCATCGTTCACACTCCTCGTTCCCCAACCGGAGCCGACTTCCTCGCTTGACCCCCACGGCCAGGATGAAGACATGGTCCTCGGCCTCCGCTCCATCATCCGCGGAATCCCCAGGGGGCGCCGTTCTGACATCGTAGAATACACGAAGCTCCCCGATCCGTAGCTCCCATGGAGCGATCGGGTTCGGTCGCAAACGCTTCCGATTTCGCGCAGGAGCCTCCGGTTGATGAGTCGGTTGACGCCCAACTGTATCGACCACGAGGGCTCTTTGCCGGGCGTCGAGGCCGCGCAGATGCTCCAATGCTATTGGTGCCTAGACGATCTCATATGATAAGCCCAGGTCTCATTCATGACGGTTTGGCCGCGATCGCGCCCATTATGCGATGCCCTCCCTGCACCAATCAATCCCCATGCAACGCCCGCAACCGGGGCGAGAGGCGGAGGATGAGCTGGGCGCGTTTCGAACTCGGCGAGCCAGTCGGCCGTGACGGCGGAGATCGCCTCGGCGGCCGGCGGGACGAAGCCGGTCGGGCAGGCCGGGCCGAGCTGCTCGGCCGCCATCCGCCGGTAGGTCGAGAGCGTCCGCTCGCCGTAGCGGAACACCTCGAACCCGTCCTCGCTCAGGAAGACGACCACCGGGACACGATGGCCGCCGTTGATCGACAATTCCTCCCTCAGCTCGGGCATGACGTCGCGGTCGAGGAAGCGGAGGTCGATCGCGCCCGACGCCCGCGCGAAATGATCGAAGACCGGGCACTGGTTGATGCAGTCGCCGCACCACGCCCCGGCCAGGCAGAGCACCGGCATCCGTCGCGCGAAGCCGCCGAGCAGGTCCTCTTGCCCGGCCGAAAGCGCGAACCGCCGATGCATCGCGTCCCATCGGCTGCGCTGCGGCGGCGTCGCATACCGGTCCAGGAACGATCCGTAGGGCAGGGCCTCCGCGAAGACCTTCGACCAGTCGATCATGGGTTGCCTCGAAATCGATGGATCCCGTAACACGCGGGCGCGGGACGGTCGGGGGACGGAGCCCCCTCCTACAGCGGCTCATCCGCCTCGTCGACGTCGTCCGGCATCTCAGGTGGCGGCGGGCCGTCGGTCGCCTCGTACGCGTAGAAGTCCCGGATGAATTCGTTGAAATACCGACCCTTCGACGGCGCCTCCATCAGCTCCTGGTAGATCGAGAACGGCAGGTCGTAGAACGTATAGAGGCGGTTCGGCTCGTTGAACTCGATCTCCAGGATGCTCGTGGCGAAGTCGTAGCCGACCGACCGGATCAGGCTCGACGCGACGGGCTGGCGTTCCATCCCGGGTTCCCTTCCGAAAGATGCTGGAGTCCCGGCTTCAGCCGGTCCGGACGATCGGATTCCGCCGGAAGGCGGGACTCCAGCGACGGCGAGCGGAGACCTTCGGTCGGTCGGCGGGCGGCTTCGTGAGACCCGTGACGAACAACGAATGCCCCGGCGGCGGATCGCGACGGCCGGAACGATGCCGGCTCGGACGGGGCCTCGCCCGCCCGGGTCGCCTTACCGCCTCGAAGGTCACTCGTCGATTCTCGCACGGCCGGATCTCGCCGGTCAAATCCAGCCCAGGGCGGCGAGGGCGGCGAGGTGCTTGCAGTGCGACCTGCGGGTGTCGCCGTTGTCGGCGATCTGGTAGGTCCATTCGGCGCAGTCGCACTGGGTCGT
This sequence comes from uncultured Planctomycetota bacterium, assembly GCA_963815795.1. Classification (GTDB taxonomy): domain Bacteria; phylum Planctomycetota; class Planctomycetia; order Isosphaerales; family Isosphaeraceae; genus JAKAUH01. The sequence goes on from CAWFIC010000020.1 coordinate 454,970, forward strand.
GCCGTCGGCGAGGCGGCAGGCGTAGTACGGGCCGTCCTCGAGCGGGGGGTGGGGTCGGGTCAGCCGCCACTGGATGGGCGCCAGCTCCGTGCCCGCGACCCGCTGCGTGCAATAAGTCCGGCCGGCGATCACGATCAGCGCGGTGCGCGCGGTGCCGCCCTGCGGCCCTAAGGCGCGCTCGTCCAGCGTCAAGACCGCCAGCGGCGGCTGGTTGAGCGCGGCCTCGAGCCGCTTGGTGCCCAGCTCGGCCCGGAGCCGCTCCCACGACCGCCGCGCCTCGTTGCAGGCGTTGCGGAAGTGCCAGGCGATCGGGTGGAACGCCCCGTGCACCGCCTCGGCCGCCTCAAGATCGGCGATCGACACGTCCAGGATGATCCGCCCGCGCTGGGCCAGCTCGACGGCCTGGCGCTCCGGGTCGGACTCGTCGCGCTCGCGCAACGGCCGCGGGGAGGTTCGCGGCCGCGGACGGCCCGGCGCCGATGCGGGTGCAGGCGACAGCGGCCCGGACAACGACGGCCCCGACACGGTCCAGGGCGGGCCGTCAGCCGCGGAAGATTCCCGGGTCGGGCGGGGCGAGTCGGTGTTCCCGCGTGCCGGCGACGCGGCCTCGCGATCACTTCGGTCGGTGAACATCACGGCCTCCGTTCCCGGCATCCGATGCCCTCCTCGCGAGAAATCGCTCCGCTCGAGTGAGCCGAGAGCCAGCGAGCGGTCCGACCTTCGCTTCAACGCACCGTCGCTTGCCGATGGTTGCGGCTCGGTGCAGCCCTTCGAGAGATCCCGGTAGGGTGGGTCGAGTCTTCGAGGCCCACCATCATCGCGGCCGATTGTGGGCCTCGCTGCGCTCGACCCACCCTACAACCGGACCCACCGAGAGAGGCTATTAACTCCCGTCGCCGTGGGTCAGATGGACGTAGCGCCGGGCCGTCGCGCAGCCCGATCCGGCATCGGCACCGCCGGCGCAGGCCGACGGCTCCGAAGGATCCCCGGCCGTCGACACGACCCGGTACGTCCGCCCCAGCCAGGCGACGTCCTGTCCGGTGGTCCAATTCCCGGCGGAGGCCCGGCGATCCAGCCCGATCAGGCAGACCTCGCGGACCGTCGTCCGCTCCGGCCCTCGATCCTTCTCCACGCGTCCGGCGCGACGCTCGCGCCCGGCCGCCCGCAACAACCCCAGACCGATCGCCATCCTCGACCCCCTCCGTGCTGCTCCGTCACCGTTCCCCTCGGGATGTCCCGATCTGACGTTCATGAGTGTACTGAACGGCAGGAGAGGAAACAAGTGTCAAGTAGGGACCGAATGGTCAGTGATGACGCCGCGGCGTCTGGGTCGTAGGGCTGCCGATGTCTCCGCGGTCGGGGCGAGCGGGCGGGCGCCCAGTCGCCTCTCCCGATCGCCCACGATTTGGTAGAGTGATGGTCCGGGGGTGGGCGAACCCGGCGCAGCCAGGAGAGGTCGGGCGGCGAAACCGTCGGGATCAATCATCGGTCATCCGAAGCAACGAGTGCCGCAAGGACGACGGGGCGTCTCGTCGCCGGACCGGAATGCGGTGACTACGCACGTGCGTTATCAGGCTCTTCTGGGCCCCGTTCGTTGCCTGCCCACGCCCGCCGAGGTCGAGAAAGCCGTGGAGCGGGAGGTCGAGGACATGGCGGCTCGCGGCCGTCCGGTCGTGGGCGAGGCGCGGGAACGCCTCCTCGAGGACTTCAAGCTCCAGTGTTATCTCGGCGGCCAGCCCCTCGCGTACCGACAGACCGATCAGGGGAAAGAGATCCTCGCCGTGGGTTTCAAGGAGATGGATCGGCTCTTCAAGGCATTGAGCCCCGAGGAGAGGGAGACCGTGGTCAGCGGATTCGCGGAACCATGGTAGACGCCGGTCGGGTGCATATCCCGCTCTCTGTCCGATCGATCAAGACGGGTGCGCCGAGTCATCCAAGCCCGAGTGGCGCTGCTCCTCCAGAGCAGCGGGCCGGGCCTCGTGCCGGTCGATTTCATCGTGGATCCGGGATGCGGCACCACATCGATGCCGCGCCTTGTGGCCGAGGAGCACGGCATCCCGATCCCGGCGAGGACGATCATCACCAAGATCAGCGTCCGATCTTCCACGGGCAGCGACGTGCAGCGGGTCCGCCTGGGCAGTTCGGCGTGCGCGTTCCGGGGCTCTCCGGCCGGATCTTCTACTGGAATTGTCACTTCGTCGAACCTCCCCATGTTCCCTACATGTCGTTGCTGGGCCTGGACGGAGTGCTCGACGACCTCAGACTGATCTTCGACGGGAGTTGGTTCAGGACGGTTGATTCAATCCGCGTCGAAAACCGCGGCAACGGCGACCGAGAAGCCCGCCAACAGGATCGAAGCCGCCGATTCACCGCGTCGGTAGATGCCGGCTTCTTCATACACATCCCCCCGCAAGCCCAGTACCGTGATGGTCTCGGTCTGCGGGTTCACGATCCAGTATTCCGAGACGCGGCCCTCCGCATAGTCGCCTCGCTTATCGACCAGATCGCGTTCGGGCTTCTCCTCGCTCACCACTTCCAGGGCGAGGTCGGCGCCCAGCCAGAAACGGTTCTGCCGGCGGGGATCGGCGGCCGAAAGCAGCAACAGGAGATCGGGCTCACGGAACTTTCCCGGCCGGATTTGGAGCCTTAACGGCGAAAAGCGGACCCTCCCACCACGGGGGTCAATGAAGCTCAGGAAAGCGTGGTACAAGAATCCCAGAATTGCTTGATGCTTGTCCGTGGGCATGGGCAGGATATCCAGAATGCCGTCGGTGAACTCCACCAGACGGTTGCGATGGTCGGTCAAGACGAGATACTCCTCCTCGCTCCATCGACCCTGCGGAGGAAGGATTTCCTCGAGCACGTCCTTCCATTGTTGCGTCGAACGGGTCGGGAGTCGTGAGATTCGGTGCCGTCGCCATGGCGTTCCCCTGGAAAAAGGGCTTTCATTCCCGAGTTCAATCTCGTCGGAGGGCTCGCACCCCGCCATGTGAGTGGCCGTCGGGCGACCCGGCGGGGCGTTCGAGTCCGAAGACCGACCCGAACGGCTGGGCCGCGGCTTCATCCGGCCGGACGGCTCGGCGCCGGCCGGCACGGGACGGCGGCCGGGACTTGGCGGCCCGCTCCGGGGCGGTCGGCTCGCGGCCGGTTTCCCGGCGCAGGTCGACACCACCGTCCCAGAAAAACAAATCGACACACACATCGCTGTCCGAATTTCGCTGTCGCACGTCACTCCTGACCGGGAAAGACCCCTTCTTCCATGAGTTCATCACACACTCGGACGCGGAATGGGTCATTGATCTGGAGGACCTCCACCGTGACGCGACCGATCGTCGTTCGCCCCATCAGGTACGGCCCCTCCCATCGGAAATGGTGAGCCCACTTGTGCCGACGCGGGTTGAACAACCGCGTGAGTTTCTTGGTCACCTCGTCAATACCACTAATATCTGAACCTTTAAATGAGTTGCACCGGAAGCAGCTCAGGGCGAGATTGCCGGAGACCGTGGGTCCTTGGTGCTTCCTGGAGATGATGTGGTCGATCTCGAAGGTCCGGTCGTCATACTCCTGGGGCATCCGGCAATACTCGCAGCGGTTCGCCGCGCGCTGCCAGACCAGATGGATCAGTGCCGCGCCCATGGGTCCATCTCAGGAGCTCAAACGCTCCCCGGGCTTGACACCGAGCGTGCGGCGGGCCCTCGATTTGAGGATCGCGAGCAGGTCGCCGGCCTTGCCGAAGGCAAGGAGCTCTTCCTTGTCGGCGGGCGACAGGGAATCCTGTTGATTGCGGACCGCCAGGTCATGCATGCGAGCCTTGTCGCGGTCGCTGAAGCCGAGGCCCAGGATGTGGCGGGCCATCTCCTCGGAAAGCTGGCCGCGTTCGTCACCCAGGATCCGGGCCAGGATGGAGACCTCGTCCTCGACCGTGCTCGTCGCCGTACTCATGACCGACCCTCCGCGGGGAGAGTTCTCCTCCATGGAGTATAACACGGCGCACCGATTCGAGGAATCGAGGCGAACGACCGCCTGCCCCACGCCGGCTCTTCTTGGTCCCGACCCGGCTTCGCCGGGTAAAGGGATTCAGATCTCGATGTCATCCCCGAATTGCGGGAGGCGCCCAGTGGTAAAGTTGTAAAGGTGATCAGTGGTAAGTCCTGACGAGGCGGAAACCGCAGTCGGCGTCACGGCTCGACGGCGCGATCGAGCCGCGGTACGCCGAGCGGACGTACGCCGCCTGACCGTAGCACGCCCCGCCCCGAAGCAGACGAGGGCTCTCATTTATGTGTTCATATATTGCTATGTCGGCCTGACCTGCATTGCCGGGCCGCTCCTGACACCATTCAAACATGTTCCCCAGCGTGTCGAACAAGCCGAGATCGTTGGGCTGCAAGCTCGCGACGGGCCAGGCTCGATCCTGGCTGTTGGCCAGATACCAGGCGTACTGCCCCAGGAGGCGCTCCGACGCCCCGTAGTGCCGGCTGGTCAGAGCCCCGGCGCGGGCAGCATACTCCCATTCGGCCTCGGTTGGCAAGCGGTATCCGGCCAATTTCAAGGCGTCGGCCTTGATCCGCATCTCCTGGGCATACTGGTGCCGATCGTTCGGCTCGTAGCACTCGGGCAGGTGCTCTTTCCGGCTGAGCCAGTTGCAATAGGCGGCGGCATGATACCAGTTCACTCCATTCATGGGGCCTTTCGGGTCCGGGCTATAGCGGTCGTTATTGGCGCGATCGACGCCGGGGTTCTCCTTCACAAACTCCTGGTATTGCTCGACGGTCACTTCCGTGTCGGCGATGGCGAAACGGCGAGGGATGATTTGCTGGTGGGGCATCTCCTTGCCGAATCGCCCCGGCTCGCTGAGGGGTGAGCCCATGCGGAATTCGACCGGTCCCTCGACGAGGACCAATGTCTGTCCCTGGCCATTGACGTACCAGCGGCGGTCGCCGCGGTCCTTGCCCCTCAACCTGGCGTCGATCGCCTCGAGCTTCTCGTGTTGCTTCCACTGCCGCAAGGTCCAGGCCGATGCACCATGGATGCCGGCATCCGGGTCGTGCTCGTAGAGGTCGAGCAGTCGGGTGATCAGCGGTTCGCGCTGGCCCGGCGAGAGGCCCTCGGTCCCGAATGTTCCCAGGACCAGGATGAGCGCCCGTCGAGTCGAGGTCCCAGGGTGGAAGAGGATTGCGTCCATCGTCTGATCCCGGGACGGGTGAGACGAGGGCCCCTCACCCGGCCTTCGGCCACCCTCTTCCCGCTCCGCGGGGCGAGGGAGGGAATCGGGCCGGTCGAGTGCAGCGACGATCGTCTTCGGGTCGGCTCCCAGTGGCCGGAGCCAGTTCACGATTAAGCTGCGCAGCCGGGGATCGGCGCTGTGGCGCAGCAGGGGCCAGACGTCGCCCGGATGGACCAACCGGACCAGGGCCACCGCCGCCCGGGCCTGCCGCTCGGCGCGTCGGTCCTTGAGTTGTTCCGAGTCTGCCGCTGTCTCATCGGTCACCGGACCCCGGGCGATCTCCGCCTGGAACACGGGGAGTACTTGGGCCGCCCGCCGCTCGGCGACCGGGAAAAGGCTCGCGAAAGCCTTCGGATCGGAATCCATGATCAGCTCGGCCAGCAAGCCGGGATCATCGCCGGCGTAGTCGGCGAGGAGGGTCGTGGCAAAGCTCCGTTCACTCTCGGATCGCCCTTTGTCCCGGAAGATCGACGCCAGGGGGGGCAGGAGCCGCTTGCGGATCGGCCGCAGGGTCTCGATCAGCGTTGCGTAATCCGCCGGGTTGTTGATCACGGTTGTCAGGAACCGGTCGGCGATAAACGGCAAGACGGTGTCCCAGCTCGTCTCGACCGGGGCGGAGCCGCTGTTGGCCAGGGCGCAGGCGGCCCGAAAGCGTTGCTCCGGGTCGGACTTCGGGTCATCCAGCAATCGCCACAGCCGCTGGTCAATCGCCAGATCGTGCCGGTGCAGGATGCCCCAGATCACCGGCAATTCGACGGGCGAGGCCGTCAAAAGCTGGTCGTAGAGATAATCGGCCTGTTTTCCGCCGTCGGGCAGCAAGACCAGGCCGGCTAGGCTGGCCCGGAGGTGGGGATCGCGGTCGTTCTGGGTGCTCGCGAGCAATCCCGAGAGGGGCCGACTCACCCAGCGACGGTAGCTGCGGAGCTGGTCGACGACGCCGCGGCGCCTCGTGGTGTCGGCGGTCCGGAGCGACTCGACCAGCGCCGAGGCCCGCAGGGATCCGTAGCCTTCGATCCCGCCCCAGGCCGCCAGGGCGATCAGGATCGCCAGACCGGAGGTCCTCAGCCCGTGCACGCGCCCCGCTCGGCTCATCAGCCGCCGCTGGGAGTCGGTCCAGTCTCGCTTCTTCGTCAGGAGCCGGATGTTGGCCCACTCCCAAACCGAGGGAAGGTGCCGATTCTCCGGCTTCGCCTGCCACAAGGCCGCGCGCTCGGCCAGCCGTAGCTCGGCCCGGCCCCGGCGGGTCTCGCGCTGCTTGCGGGTCAGCCAGTCGCGGAGCGAGGGGACAAGGTAGTCGTGGGTGAGCTGGAAATAGCGCCCCGACGGACGGCCCGGGCGGTCGTCGTCCCGAGATCCCTCGGGGTCGGTGGGCGTGATCAACCGCAGCTCCTGGTCGAGGATGCGGACCAGGTCCTCGAAGTCGCGCGGGCGGCCGGCATAGCCCGAGGCCTCGCGCAGCTCCGACTCCGAACGCATCTGGCCCTTGATGTCGGTGCCGCGGTCCGGCAGCAGCGCCTTGAGCACCGCCCGGGCGGCCTTCTGGTGCTGCCGGTGCTCGGGAGGCGCCGTGGCGGCGCTGAAGGTCTCCTCCAGGAACGTCACGCCGACGCCCTCCGTGCCGCCGACGTCCCTCAAGGTCGACGCCGACCACGGCTTCCCCTTGACCATCTCGGCGAAGAGCGCCAGCCGGACCGAGATCACCTTGCCGTCCTGGGCGAGGCCCGCGACGGCCTGGTCGAGGAAGGCGGTTTGCTCGGGCGTCGGGTCGGCCGGCCATTCGGGCAGGACGCCATAGGCCCGGCCGAAGGCCGCGAGCACCTTGCGGGCGTGGAGCGGGTCGAACAGGTCCACTGCGGCCGAGTTCTCACCCTCGAGCAGGCGGACGTCCAGCTCGCGGAGGAACCGGGTCGCGGCCATCCAGAAGTCGTCGCGGACCATCACGATCGCCTGGACGCGCTCGCCGTCGCAGTGCCGCAGCGCGGCGACCAGCTCGGCCTCCTCCTCGTCCCGACGGGTGAAGAGCCACTGCTCGAACTGGTCGAGGACCATCAGCACCTTCTGCCCGGCGCAGGCGCCCGGCCCCGCCGCAGCGCCGCCACGGTATCGATGAGGCCGCGATCGGCGGGCAAATCGGGGCAGGCCTTGCGCAAGCCGCGGAGCAGCCGGGCCTCGGTCTCCTCCGGGGTCGCCTCGATGTACACGGCGATCACATCCTTGCCCAGCCGGGGGAGCAGGCCCGCCTTGACCAGCGACGACTTGCCGCAGCCCGACGGGCCGTAGATCAGCCCCACCCGGAACGTGGCGTCGGGATCGGTCGATTCGATCCGCGACTTCCAGAACCGGAGGCTCTCGGGCAGGCCGTCGCGATCGCGGGCGCCCGGGAGCAATTCGAGGAAGAAGTCGGCGTCGTTGCGGTCGAACGACCGCAGGCCCTTGGGGACGACCTTGACGACCGACAGTCCACCGGGGCCCGATCGCCCCGGCGTCGGCGTGATCGGCGCGGCCTCTCCGGTCGCGACCGGGCCCGGTGCGACGGCGACCGTCGTCGAACGGACCGTCCATCGCGCCGATCTGGAAGAAATGCCGGAGGTCCTCGGCCATGTCCCTAGCGGTGGTGTACCGCTCCGAGGCCCGCCGCGCCAGCGCCTTCAGGTCGATCCGCTCTAGCTCACGGGGGATCGTGTCGTCAACTTGGCGGGGCGGGCGGGGCTCGGCGGCGATCACCTGCCGAAGGATCTCGGCGTGCGAATCACCGCGGAACGGCCGGCGGCCGGTCAGAAGCTCGTAGAAGACAACGCCCAGGCTGAAGACGTCCGAGCGGCCGTCAACCCGGTGCCCCTCGCCCCGGGCCTGCTCGGGGCTCATGTAGGCCGGGGTGCCGGCGGTCCGGGCCTCCTTGCCGTAGTCCTCGTCCCGCAGCGCCAGGCCGAAATCGGCCACGCACGGCCTGCCCGCCAGATCGATGAGGATGTTCGCCGGCTTGATGTCGCGATGCACCAGCCCCCGGGTGTGCGCGTGGTGCAGCGCCTCGGCGACCAGGGCGACCAGCTCGGCCGCCTCGGCGAACGGCAACCGACCGTGCCGCATCCGCTCGGCCAGGTCGGTCCCCTCGACATACCGGGAGATGACGTAGCAGAGGCCGTCGCCGGTCCGGCCGACGTCGTGCACCGGGACGATGTGCGGGTGGTCGAGCCGGGCGAGGGCGCGGGCCTCGGCCAGGTAGGCCGCGACGTCGTCGGGGCCGGCGACGCGGTCGGGGTTGGGGACCTTGATCGCCACCGGGCGGTCGAGCTCGTCGTCGTGAGCCAGGTAGACGCGGCCGAACCCGCCCTGGCCCAGGAGGCGGATCACTCGGTAGCGGCCGATGCACCCAGGGGCACCTCCGGCCTCGCTATCGGCCGCCGCCGGCGCGGGAGTCTCTTGTCCCGATCCACGGTCCACGACGGCGCTCTGTGTTCGTGTCTCGTCGGGGTCAACCTCATCCTCCATCGGATGAACCTCCCTCAGAGATGGTTGATCGCCGGACACATCTCTCCCAACATCGTAACAGCACGGCGCGAGCGTGTCAGTGACGAGGGCCGGACCGTCCTCACCCTCGACGATCGCGAACCGAAACCGAACCGCGCGGGTCCTGCATCAGTTTCTGCTCCCTCGTTCGGTCGGTCGGTGGGCCGGAGGCTTCCGTTCTCGCGCCGCTTCCGGGCGGCCTTCCAGAAGTCCGCTTCGGATAATCCCTGACCCTCGTCGATGGTCCGCCTGGAGCGGTCGAGCATGGCTTGAAATCGCGGGGAGCGCCCGAGCAGGATTCGTTCCAGGTCGTCGTCGTCCCGCGGGACCAGCAACACGGCGGCGGTCTTGCCGTTGCGCGTGATGACGATCGGGCCCTCGGTCGCGCACTCGTCGAGATAGGCGCTCAGCTTCGCTTTCAATTCCGCCAGGGGTACGATCCTCATGTTTCATACTCTTCGTCACCGATGAGGACCGACTGCTATTACCCCGGCAAGGAAGATCCTCATGTAGGTCAGGCTCTCAGCCTGACTGGGACCGGACGGAGTCAGGCTGAGAGCCTGACCTACTTTGTTGCCAGCGTCATATCATATCACGGCCCGCCCGCCCGCGCAGTGGTCGTCTTCGGCCGATCGCGCGCGGTGGCATAGGCGTCGAGGATGCCCGAGCGGCCGGGGTGGATGGCCTCCAGCCCCAGCCGGAACCGGTCGCCGCCGGAGAGATGCTGATCGGTGCCGGCGAGGATCACCAGGCGCTGGCCCTCGGGGAGGTCGGACAGCTCGGCGACGTCGGTGAGGTCGCGCTGCGGCAGGTGGGGCAATGCCGTGCGGAGGATGAACCGCAGCCGACCGCCGGGCGACGGGCCCTCGTTGAACGGACCGGATGGGACGCGAGAGTCGGTGGAGTCGGAGGCCGACCCGGACGCCGACGCCGACCCGGACGCCGCGGCCGACGCCGAGCCGCTCCCCGGCGGGCTGAGCACCGCGACGACCTGGAAGGGATTGTCGCGGTTGCGGCGCAAGATCATGGTGCGCAGCGCCAGCAGGTCGCGGTCGATCCCGTGGCGGAAGACCACCTCGAGCAGCCCGTCCACCGCGCTGACGACCATCACAGCGATCAAGAACGCGGCGATGATCCCTCGCTGCCGGTCGTCGCGGCGACGGGCCCAGTGGTCGACCGCCCGGATGAGGATGATCGAGACCACGATCAGGTCCACCGCCAGGTGCAGCCCCAGCGCGGTGGCGGCGTCGGCCCGGCCGTGCACCACGTCGTCGACGGCGCCGCGCAGATCGGCGCTGGCCCACCAGGCGACCGACATCGCCGTCGCCGGCGCCAGCCAGATCAAGGCCCGCACCGGCACGCGGCGGTTGACCAGGTCCGCCACCGTCTGCGCCGCCAGCAGGCTCAGCGGCACCAGCAACACCAGGTCGAAGGCACTCTGCGGCCCCCGCGGCCACACCACCGGCGCCAGGGCGGCGACGATCAACCAGATCACCCAGAATGCGCCGCCGACCGACTCTCTCGAATTCACTTCGTCGACCAGGGCTGTGCGGATTGCGCGAGCGGCGCCATAGAGGCCCAGGGGCAGGGTGACGGGGGCCAGTTCGACCAGTCGGCCGAGGAGGGTCCGCTCGAGGTCGGAGAGGAGCCGTTCGGGCGGGACTCGCAGGGCGGCGAGGGCCTGCCAGCCGTGCCAGCGGACCATCATGATGAACCAGGGCAGGGCGACGGCCAGGGCGATGGCGACGGCCGCCAGGCCGCTCAACCGCCCGGGGTGCTCGCGCCAGGCGAGCCAGGAGCGCCATCGCCCTCGTCGGGCCCGGGCGCCGGTCGGCGGCGGTTGGCCGCCCTGCAAATAGAACTGGTGCAGCAGGATGATGGGGACGGCGATCAGGGCCAGGCCGCCCATCGTCAGGAGGGCCAGGCCCATGGCCAGGCCGCCGGCGATGGTCATGGCGGCCGGTCCCCCCCAGGGCGGCGGCCGCAGCGCCTCGCCGATGACCCGCTCGTGCCAGCCGTAGGCCAGCAGCACCGCCAGCACGCCGCAGAGCGCCAGCGTGCTGGGGCTGGCCTCCTGCAGCCGCAACAGCAGGTTCTGGTTGAAGCCGACGAGGATCGCCGCCGTGAGGCCGAGCCCCGCCCCGCGCCAGAGCCGCCCGTGCAGGTACACCAGGATCACGGCCAGGCCGCCGGCGACGTAGCTGGGCAGGACGCTGGCCATCGGATCCCGATCGCCGTCGAGCCAGAAGAGGGCCGCCTCGAGCCAGGCATACAACGGCGGCTGGAACGCCACCAATCGATAGGCCGCCGCCTCCTGGACCGGCTTGATGGCGTCGGCCGCCGGCACCTGGTCGAGCACCAGGCCGTCGAGCACAGCCAGGCCCCGCAGCCCCCAGAGCGGCCCCGGCGGGGTGAGGTCCCAGGCGTTCAAGGCCACCATGCCCGGCAGGACGGCGACCAGCACCACCAGCGGGAAGACCATCGCCGACCGCGGCGCCGGGCGGAACAGCGGACGGGCCGCCGGCGCCTCCATTCGGTCCCACGCCCGACCCCGCCTCCGATCCGGGTCCCAGGCCGTCGGCACCTCAACCCGCCATCGGGATGTCCGATCCGGATCCATGTAACCCGGCCCCCTCGCACGTCCGTGCCAAGGCCATCGCCCCCGTCCTAACCGGGACGGACCCTACCAGAAAACCGAGGATCGCGGGAGGGCGGTCTCGGACGCCTTCCTACGCGAAGAACCGCCCCACCTTGACCCGGAAGTCGCCCAGCACGTCGGGGATCGTCAACTCATCGTCGGGCCCCAGCTTCTGGGGTGGTTGGTCGGGGCGAAAGATGGTCGCGCTCTTCGGATCGGGGTCGAGCACGACGACGACCCCGACGCCGGCCGCCAGGTATTCATGGACCTTGGCCAGGATGTCGGTCCAGCGATCGTCCTCCGAGCGCACCTCGACGATCAAGTCGGGTACGACATCCAGGTAGCCCTTCGGGATCTCCCCTCGGGGGACCTTGGCATAGCTGTAGAACGAGACGTCGGCCCCGCGCACCGTGTCGGGATCGCGCTCGGTGATCACGCCCGAATCGTTGCAGAGCACATGGCCGAGGTCGTGCTCATCGGCGAACGTCCCCAGCAGACGATCCGTCTTGCTGCAGATCTGCCCATGTCGCGGGGTCGGCGGCGGCATCGTCACGATCCTTCCTTGAACGAGCTCCTCGGGATAGCCGGGATCGGGCCGGCTGGCGAACTCCTCGGCGGTGAGGAATTCCGTGGCGGTGGCCATGGGGTTGCCTCCGGTCGGGGGTCGAAGCGGTCGGGAAGTTCCTTCGATCCGATGCGGATCACTCCTCCTCGTCCTCGGTCCCGGAATCCTCGCGGGCGGCCGGCTCGTCGCGGTCGCGGCGGGCCTGGATGCGCTCGAGGTTGCGCCGCAGGACGTCCAGGCCGTTGTCGCCGCTGATGTATTCGCGGAAGGGGAGGGTCAGGCGGAGCAGCTCGGGATGAGTGGCCCCCACGTCCTCGACGGCCTGCTTGAGGACGCCGAGGAACTCGTCGAGGCCCTCGTCGGGGAGGCGGGTCCGCGCGACCAGCGACTTGAGCTCGACGAGGGAATCCGGCGGCATGCGCGGGGCCGTGGCGGCGTTCGGGCCCGGCGGCGGCGACCCGGCGGGGCGGGGTCCCGCGGTGCGATCGCCCGCCGGCTCGCGACCGCGGCTCGCCTGGGACTCGGCGTCGCGGCTGCGGCGGCCGTTCTCGATCGCCTGGACCAGTTGCTCCTGGGCCTCGGCGACGTACGCCGCCCAGTCGGTCGTGAAGTCCTGGCGGAACGCCTCGATGTAGCCGGGCTCGTACTGGCGCGACAGGTACTTGAGCTGGTGGAAGACGCGGTGCGACAGCGCCTGGAGCTCCTCGGTCATCTCGGCGTCGCGGTCGTGCGCCGCCTGGTAGTAGCGGAACCGGCCGATCCACACCTTCAGACGGGCGTATTGCTCGAGCTTACCCAGCGAGCCGAAGGCGTTGAACCCGGCGTCAACCTCATGGGCCAGGAGCTGGAGCTGGCCGCCGGGGAAGTGCGACTCGGCGTCCCAGAGCAGCCGGTCCTCGGCGGCGAACTGCTCGGCCAGCTCGGGCTGGAGCCGATCGATCTCGCGGCGGAGCTGGCGATACTGGTCGGTCGCCACCCGGAGGTCGCGCCGCGCCTCCTCGACCTCGCGGGTCACCTCCTCCACCTCGAGCCGGGCCTGCCGCCGGGTGCGCTCGATCTCCGCCTTGGAGGCCTCGATCAATTGCTCGGCGTCCGACTCGGAGGCCAGCGACGACTTGTACTGGGCCAGCTTGCGCATCAGGTCCTTGAGCAACTGCTCGTCGTGATCGGCCTGCTCGAGCGCGCGCAGGCCGGCCGGCCGGACCGTCCGCAGCCGCTCCACCGCCCGCCGCGCCCGCAGCTCGGCGGCGCGGAACTGCTCGGCGGCATGCTGCGTCTCCCCCTCGATCTTCCGCGCCCGCGTCTTCGCCTCCGCCTGGCGGACCAGCTCGGCGAGCTGCCCTAACGCCGGCGATGTGGCCGCCTCCCGCACGCTATCCGACGACCCCGGCCGACTCGCCCCGACCGCGAGGCCCGGCCGCACGCTCCGCACCCCGGGGACCATCCGCTCTTCCCTATCCATCTTCGCGCACCTCGCAATGCAATCAAGATACTAAGTTAACCATTCCACATATCGGCTGACGTCAGTACGTTCGATATCGGGCCGTGAATGCATCATACAGGACGGGCGGGGAAAGTTGAACCCACCGGAGCGCCCGGGGCGTTGATTGCCCGGATGGACCGTCAATGCCCCGGCACCGTCAGCGGCTTGCCGTTGTCGGCGGGGCGAAGCTCTACCTCCTGGCGACTGCTCCGGCCTGATCGCAGACGGGCCCGACGGAGGCTCGGCCCCGGAGGAGGGTGTTGCTGGCGCACCCGTCGAAGCGGGGAGTGCGGCAGCCCGAGGAACAGGGGCCTTTACCAGGGGGAGCGGCTGATCGGGAGGAGGCCCGAACCGATCGGGGACGCCTTTGCAAAGCTCTTTCAAGTCGAACTCGAAGCGAGATCTCAGCGCCCACCAGTCCCGGTAGATGAACGCGTTCAACTCGCGGCGCCGGCCGCAATTCTGCATGCGCACGACATCGCCCATGGCATCGAAATGATGAGGGAACAGGTGCGCCGGCAAGTCCTTGATGCGGCAGCAATTGAAATAGCGATCCTCTTGACGAGCGAGGAACCTCTGGGAAGCACGCCCTTTCAGTCGGTCTGCCCGATTCCTCTCCTCCCAGCGGATCACTTCCTGATCGATCCGCTCGTAGTAGGCGGTGTCCACGATCGCGAGATCCAGGTCGGAATCCTCCCGCGCTTCATACCAGAGCTTGTCAACCTTGGGAGCGATGCTGAAGCCGAGCTTCGAGCTGCCTCGAAGGATCAAATTCCTGGGATGGACGTCGAGCCGGCTGGAGAGTTCCCGGAGGAAGGCATCATAGGCGTCGTAGGTGGGGAACACCGCCGGCGTGCCTTGGATGAGATACTGGTCGATCAGCCGGCGGGGGTCGTCTCGCGCCAGTTGGAAGAGACCCCTCGCGGTGATCTCGATGTGGCCTTCGGGATCGAACGTCATCGTCGAGCCGCTTCTTTGACGAGGATCAGAGGCTGCTTGAACGTGCCGTCGAGGTTGAACATCGGCTCGTTGTAGACCAGCCGGACCCGATGGCGTGCGCCATCCGACGATCGCGTGGGGCAATAATAGAGATTTCCCGAGATTTGCTCATATTTCTGACGCGAGTTCCTCTCGTCGCAGATCGGGCAGCGTAACCGTTCACAGAGTGGGATAACCGGTATCAGGCAACCTCGACCTTTGGTGGATTCGCTGGCACGAGGGAGGGGATCGCTTGGCCACCGCGAGCCGCCTCGAAACAGGATGTCAGGTAGTCCAGCACATTCCGCCCCTGCTGGCGGCAGGTGGCTACCACCGTCAGCATCCGCTCCACGAACCGGCTCCCCGCCGCGCTATCGGTTCCCCCGCTGATCCGACGCCAGATCACCGCGTGCCGCTCGGCGCGCTCGGCGGCGTTGTTGGTCGGCGGCACACCCGCGACCCGCGCGAAGGTCCACAGGCTCTCCTCGACCCGCAGGAGCTCGGCGCAGGTCCCTCGGGTCCGCGCAGTCGCAGCGCGCCCCGTCCTCCAGGGCCGTCTTGAACTCGCGCCTCAACCGGGCCATCGCCGTGCGGAATCGCCCCCAGTCCACTCGCTTGGCCTCGAGGCGATGCCACCAGCGGAACAGCCGGTCCGAGAGGCGCAACAGCTTCTTCCCGATCGGCGCGGCGGCGCCGCCGCGGTCGATCATCGCCTGGAAATCGCGGCGGAGATGACTCCAGCAGACCGGCCGGCTGGCCCCTGCGATCCAGTCGTAGGCGCTCCAGCGGTCGGTCACCGCGATCGGGCCGTCTTGAGTCCCCAGGACGGCCCGGGCGACCCGGGCGTTGCGGTTGCGGGCGATCGTGAAGACCGTAAACAGGGCCGTCACCGCCGCCCACAGCCAGGCCTTGTGCCGGTCCTCTCGCCAGCCGGTCTCGTCGGCACCGATCACCCCCGCCGTGTGGACCGCCGTGGCCAGTTCGTTGTATGGGGCCTGGAGCGCCTCGGCCGACAGCCGCTCCAGCTTGCTGATCATCCCGGTGGAGATCGACAGCCCGAAGAGGTCGCCGGCCAGTTGCTGGATCGGCCGCTTGCTCAACCGGTAGGCGCCGGCCAAAGTGGCCAGTGTGGCCTGCAAGTAAGGGCCGAAGCGGACCGTGGGGACGCCCTCGGGCAACGGACCGCAGGTGGTCTGACCGCAGTCGGGGCAGGCCAGGCGATGCAGGCGGTATTCGTTGACGATCGGCTCGATCCGGGGCAACTCGGCGACCTGATGGATCAGGGGGTCGGGGTCCTCCCCCGACAGCGCATGGCCACACCGCCGGCACGCATCGGGCTTGCAGTCGGTGGACGAGCGGAGCTTCTCGGGAGGGACCAGGGCGCGGAACGCCTTGCGATGGCCGGGTTGACCGCCGCGCCTCCGCCGCGACGGCGGTGTGGGCGGCTTGCGCTTCAGGCCGATCGGGTCGGAGGAGGGCGGCTTGGAGGAGTTGGTGGAGTTGAGTTGGAGCCGGGCCTGGAGGTCGCGGACGGTGGCTTCCAATTCGGCGATCCGATCGTGCAGGGACTTCCAGCCGTCCAAGAGGGTGACCTGAAGGTCCGCGGGCACGCGGCTCCAGAGTGGCTCAAGGAGTGGAAGCTGTTGACTCATATGTAGTAGTACGAACCGACTGTACAAATTGTTCGGGGTGTGAACAGCTACCGGGCAGCAACTGATATCAACGAACCCGCAGTTCGGGCATTGCGGTGGTAAGATCGGACCTGCGACGTTCCCGCAGTTCTGACAAGGCTCTCCCAAGGGATCCTTGGGCTCGGTCAACTCGGCATAGGCCGAGTAACCATCTCCGGCCAGAACGCGATCGATGGCCTTACGATTCTCGGCCGCGAACTCGAAATAAGAATGCCCCTCGAGATCGCGGTGGATGCCTTGCAACGGATGATCGGGATCGAGCCACACTTCAGCGTGGTCGATCAGATCTCCCCGGAGCCGGGTCGCCCGACGAAGCTGGTCGGCGCGATCCGGAACATTGACGATCCTGATGCGATATCTGTGCATCGTGCAACTCGATTGCAGATGAGGAGCTTCCATGCCTTCCATTATCGCGGGCCATTCGATGAAAGAATAGCCTTCACCGGGCCGGTGCTGCCCCGACGGGACCGGGTTTCGAGGATCCGGCATTTTCTCGCTTGCATCATTGCCCCGGCACCGTCAGCGGCCGGCCGTTGTCCTTGGGGCCCAGCCCGAGGAAGAACGGCACGGCCGACTTCGCCCATTCCGCGGGGTCGGGATACTCCGACGACGACGCGCCGAAGCAGCTCTTGAGCATCTCGGTGTCGATGATGCCGGGATTCACCGGGACGGCGGCCAGGCCCTTGGGGAGCTCCTGGGCCAGCGCGGGTCAGCCCCTCGATGGCCCACTTGGTCGCGCAGTACGGGGCGACCTCCGGCGCCGTCGAGCGGCCCCACCCCGAGCTGAGGTTGGCGATCACGCCCGAGCCCCGCGCGATCATCGCCGGCGCGAAGTGGCGGATCACGTTGACGACTCCCTTGATGTTCACATCGATCACATGGTCGAACTCGGCGGCGGGAACCGCCCACAACGGCGCGTTGCGGTTGATCAAGGCGGCGTTGTTGATCAGGAGGTCCGGCGGCCCGTGCTCGGCGATGACCCGATCGGCCCAGGCCTTGACCGCCAGGTCGTGCGTCACGTCCAGCTCCGCGAAGTCGTGCGGATGCCCCAGCGCCGCGCGCAGGTGCCCGATCGCCTCGGCCGTGCGGCCGCAGCCGATGACCCGATGGCCCGCCTTCACCAGGCCTTCGGCCATGCTCGCCCCAATCCGCGGGTCGCCCCCGTGATCACGACCACCCGGCCCGTCCCCGACACCGATGCCTTCGCCATGCGATGGAACTCCCGATCTGTGCCCCTCGGACCAAGATCCGCCTTGCATCAGGATCATGATAATCGGAACGCGCGGCGGTCGCCGCTCCTCCGCCCGATGGCTCGTTGTGGACGCGGCGCGATCGGAGGATAATCGGGCGTCGCGCGGCCGGGCGCGGTCGCGACCCCGGGTCCGGCGTCTCCCACCACGACCCCTACAGGATTGTTGAGGTTCCGATGACCATCCGGATGAAAGCGTTCGCAACGACGGGGCTGCTGGGGATCGCGCTCGCCTTCGCGGGTCGGCCGCCGGCTCTCGCCTCCGGGAATGCCGGCGACGGGCTCACGTCGGAGGAGCGGAAGGACGGCTGGATCCTGCTCTTCGACGGCCAGACGCTGGACGGCTGGATGACCAGCAGTCGCCGGCCGAGCAAGGTGCCGGTCGAGGACGGCTGCATCAACCCACACGGCTGCGGCGGCTACATGATGATCCACGAGAAGACGTGGTCGGATTTCGTGCTGTCGCTGGACTTCAAGATCAGCAAGGGCTGCAACAGCGGCGTCTTCATCCGGACGTTTCCCCTGACCCCGCCCCGGCAAGGACGTCGGGTTCAACGGCATCGAGGTCGCCATCGACGACACGACGACCGCCGGCTACCACGACACCGGGGCGATCTACGACCTGGTCAAGCCGTCGAAGAACGCCATGAAGCCGCCCGGAGAGTGGAACCACATGGTCATCACCTGCGACGGGCCCAGGATCGCGGTCGAGCTCAACGGCGAGACGGTCACGCGGATGGACCTGGACGAGTGGACGGCCCTCAACCGCCGGCCCGACGGCTCGCCGCACAAGTTCGACGTCGCCTACAAGGACCATCCCCGGTCGGGCTACGTCGGCCTGCAGGACCACGGCTCGCCCTGCTGGTTCAAGAACATCAAGATCAAGCCGCTGAAGCGGTGAGCGGCGGGGGGAGAGTTGCGGCACCCGTCAAGCCGGCCCCTGGCCCTGCGCCCGATCCCGCGCGGCCGCGAGCTTAGCGACGAACGCCGCATGCTCGGGCGTGGCGCAGCCGAGGTCGACGACGGCGCGGAGGCGGCGCCGGTCGCCCCGGACAAGCGCCTCGGGATCGAGCCAGAGTCCGGGGAAGATGGTCGAACGATAGATGCCGTCGTCGCCGGGCGGCCGCTCGACCAAGTTTTCCCCCTCTCGAACGAACCAGTAGATCTGGTCCGGCTCCAGCGCGCGGACCACGTACTCGAGGACGCCGGCCCTCTGGTAATCCTCCAGCTTCGGCCCGAGGTCGACATACCGGGTCGTGTGGGAGACCTCGGCGACCAGCTCCGGTGGGCCGGTGAGGTACTTCTTCACGACGCGTGTCTGGCCGCCGTACTCGGGGAGGATGAGCAGCATCGCATCGGGTTGAGGCTCGCTCTTCCGGCCCAGGATCGCGGTGGCGTTGTCAAGAACCTCAAGCCCAGGGGTGTGCTCGGCGTAGTAATCGAGCCAGACGATCACCGGGACGTGCGCCCTTCCATGAGGCGGGCCGAGAGGACTGGGCAAGTAGACGACTCCATTGATCAGTTCGGCCCGCGTGCCGGGCGGCATCGCCTCGTAACGTGCGTGGAACGTCGGCTGGTCGAGCCACTGCCCCTCGATGAGCGGGGGCAGCGGCTCCATCGCGTCGTGATCGAACATGTCGGCCTCGACGAGCGGAGTGGGCGGGGTCATCACCGGATGACGATCGGACATGACTCGAGGTCCTCCTCGTTGAGACGCAGCGAGCACTAGTCCCATCGTAACTCGATTCGCGCCGGATGCTCAAGGCGAGGCGAAGCCCGGGGTGCAATCGCGTTCCTGCTCCCGCCCCTGCCCGACCCGCCCGCCCGGCGGCCGGCGGTCGGGTGGGTGAGGTCGATCGGGTCGCGGCCGGCGGCGGGCCGGGCGGGCGGCGGGGTCGAGCGGGGCGAAGCCGGCCGGCGGACGGACCGGGCCAAACCGAGACGCCCGCGAGCGGGACCGGACCGAAAAAACCCGAAACGGTCTGACCCGGGCCGCCCTGGGGGGAAACCGCTACGTCCGCCGAAGGGAAGCCTTGACGGACCGGGGGGATTCCCCGGTATTCGCACCAGCGCACGGGAAGGCGGCGGTAGCCGGTCCCGAAGGGACGGAAGCGAAGCGGACCCTGGGAGCACGCGACCGGCGCAGCCGGGGGTGCCCAAGGGGGTTTACCAGATCACGGGAGATAGGCCGGTGTGCCGGGAAACCTCCGACCCGCTCAAGGCCGACCGAATCCTATTGCCAGGATGGGGCCGGGTCGCTACTGCTACCCCATGAGCCGATCGTATTTCCAGAAAACGAGCTGGGGCAGCTTCAGCTATCAGGGGCAAGTCTACGACTTGACGCATCTGGACGAATGCCAAATCGAGGCCGTTGATTCCCGGAAGGTGACGCGGCGAATCGCCGTGACCTTCAGTGATCACTGCTTCACTCGGGAGCCACGCGACGGCGATGACCCGGTGTTGGTCTTCCCCGGCAGCACTCGCCATATCGGGCATTTCTGCGTCGAGCGGTATCACCTCTCGCTGAACCTGCCCGCCTTTGTGGCTCAGGCGACCGCACAGAGGGTCTGGCACCTCGGGCACGACGGCTACGCCATCGTGCCAACCATCGATCACGAGGGCAACCGGGTGCTCTACGGCATCGTATTCGGCCTGGATCGCGTGACCGGCCTGCCTGTCGATCTGCATATGCGGATCAAGTCCGCCCATCCCCGTGACGAACGGGAAATCGTGACCTACGGCCTGATCAGATTCGCCCACCTGGTCACGCTGCGGATGCAGGGCAAGAGTCCGCCCCGCATCATGGACCGGCACCGCAAGCGGCCAAGGCTGACGTGAGAGTGGGCAAAAAAAATAGGCCCTTTCGGGCCTATTCCGATGCCGGGGTTGCCGGAATCTCTGGGCGAACCTCTTCACCCGTTGCCGGGCTATCCATCCCATCCGGGATGGACTTGGCTTTGGGGCCAAGTGGGACTGGCTATTCGCACGCCCTTCTGTCCAGTGGTCTAAGACTATTATCGTGCCGCCTGCCCACAAAGTCAATTGATTCCGTGCCTCGGAAGGCCAATCATGCGGCGGTTGATCGGTGACTTGCCGAAATCCGATACTTGTAAGAAGTTGCGTTGCCGGACATCCTCATAAGCGGTGATCAGGGCGGGCTGAACAGCATGATGCCAGCGGCAGCGACGGCCGTCTTCAGTTTGCCGTCGAGGCACGCCATCGGCATGCCCCGGCGGCAAGCTCAAGAGACCCCAGCCGAGCTCACGGCGCACCCGCGACCGGCCCGGACGCTCGCGACGATCCTGCGCCGACGTGGCCCGGGCCGATCGGCCCGTGTCGGTCGGGCTTTCCCGCCGGACGCCGTCCGCCCGCCCGGCTGCCGGCGGTCGGGTGGGTGAGGTCGGTCGGGTCGCGGCCGGCAGCGGGCCGGGCGGGCGGCGGGGTCGAGGGGGGCGAAGCCGGCCGGCGGACTGGCCGAACCGGCTGCCGATGCCACCGGGCGGGACCGTCCGAAAAAACAATAGACTAAGTTTGACCCCGGCTGGGCCTAAGTTTGACCCCGGCCGGGCCTAGCCCAATCTACTGAATAACAGTATAGGTTGATCGTGGACAAGGGCCAGCCTCACACCACATACCGTACGCGGCCGCCCAAACAATGCGTCAGCAAATGGTGGTCCGACCGGCATGTGAGCGGGCGTGATTGGTCCAATCGCACGCCTGATCAGGGTCTCAAGGTCACCATTCTTATTGCTATTGATATGTTCGAGGAGGTCGTGGGCTTCAGACTTGGTGGGGGTCAACCAGCGTGCATTGATGACAAGCAGCTTGTCCACCGAGAAAAGGCACTCCAGTTCCGCGCTCTTCCCCTTCCCTCCGAGCTTTATGACAAGGTTGTGAGTCTTCAATCCTTCACGCTCCCACTCTGCGGCGTAAGTGACGCCCCAACGGTCCCCGAGCAGAGAGAATGTCTCTTCGGCGATTCCCTGGCGTACGAAGGTTATCACGGTACTGGCGACTCTCGCCCACCCCAATTTGCCCGTCTTTTCATTCACGCAAAGATATACCTTCAGTCGATCCAATTCAATCGCCTCATCGTCAACAATCCATTCAGTGTAAGCTGAGTTTGCCGAGGCCCGCAAACTCCTTGCAGTGCCGGAAGGCTTACCGGGTACGACCGTGCCATAGACCCTTTTCTTAGCCAGCCGAGCCCTTCCAATTGCCTGACAAAGTTCCAGCCGCCGTCGTTCCGATCGATCTTCTTCCTGCGTCTCCGCTTGGCGCCGCTCCGCTTCCTGCTTTTCCTGATCTCGGACGTCCTGATTGGCTATGATTCGCTGGTCAATCAAGGAAGCGGCTAGCCCCTAACCAAGCGTGATTTATAGTGCGTTTGGCGCGCTTCGGGAGAAAAAGCTCGAAAACCCCGCATGGTCTTGGAATAATGGAGGTAGGTTCACATCCTCACCATTCCAAGACAAGGGGGCCTTCGAGTGAGCGCCACTCTCCGAAAAAAGCGAGCGGCACGCAAGAAGAGATTCTTCCAGGAGGGGCAACGGCGGATCAAGAAACGGCTCGACAACACGCCCGGCCCGGAGCGGCCGGTACCCATGATGACCGCCAGCAATATCCACTACGAACACGCCGGTCGGGGCCGCGGGCTCAGTGCCGGCGGCATCGGCGCCCTCTTCCTCCTGGCCCAGAAGATCGAGCTCATCCAGGACATCGACCGCAACCTCCACCTCCTCAAGCGGCACCTGCCCTACCACGAATCCGACCACGTCCTCAACATCGCCCTGAATCTCCTCGCCGGCGGCCGGCGCATCGAGCACCTCGAGCTGCGGCGCAACGACGAGGTCTACCTCGACGCCCTGGGGGCCAAACGGATCCCGGACCCGACCACCGCCGGGGACTTCTGCCGCCGCTTCGCCGAGGCCGATGTCCTCACCCTGATGGACACGATCAACGAGGCGCGGCTGCGGGTCTGGGCCCAGCAGCCCCCCGAGTTCTTCGCCGAGGCGATCCTCGAGGCCGATGGCAGCATCGTGCCCAGCGATGGGGAGTGCAAGCAGGGGATGGACTTCACCTACGACGGCCAGTACGGTTACCATCCGCTGGTGATCTCGCTGGCCAATACGGCGGAGCCGCTCTACCTGTTCAATCGCAGTGGCAACCGCCCCTCCGCGGAGCGGGCGGACGTCTTCATCGACATGGCCGTCGCCTTGGCCCGTCGGGCGGGCTTCCGCAAGATCCTCTTGCGGGGGGACACCAAGTTCGCCCAGACCGGGCACCTGGATCGCTGGGACGAAGCGGGCGACATCCGGTTCTTCTTCGGCTACGAGGCCTACGAGTCGCTCAAGGCCCGGGCCGATGCCTTGCCGGCCGACTCGTACCGCCTCCTGAAACGACCGCCACGGTACCCGATCAAGACCGCTCCACGCGAGAAGCCCGAGCACTTCCGGCCCGAGATCGTCCGCGAGCGCGGCTACAAGAATGTCGAGCTGCTCGAGGAGATGGTCGCGGAGTTCGCCTACCGACCGCTCGCTTGCCGCAAGAGTTATCGCCTGATCGTCCTCCGCAAGCGGGTGGGGGTTGACCGGGGACAGATGCGGCTGTTCGAGGAGTATCGTTACTTCTTCTACATCACCAACGACCGTGAGATGACGGCCGAGGAGGTGGTGTTCTCGGCCAACGATCGCTGCGACCAGGAGAACTTGATCGCGCAACTCAAGAGCGGCGTTCGTGCCCTGACCACCCCCGTGGACGACCTGGTGAGCAACTGGGCGTACATGGTGATGGGCTCGTTGGCGTGGAGCCTGAAGGCCTGGAGTGCGTTGCTGGTGCCGGTGGCGCCGCGGCACCGGGCCCGCCATGAGGCGGAGCGGCGGACGTTGTTGCGGATGGAGTTCGCGACGTACTGCGCGGCGTTCATCCAGATGCCGTGCCAGATCGTCCGGGCGGGGGGCGGCTGATCTACCGGTTGTTGTCGTGGAACCCGTGGCAAGGTGTGTTCCTCCGGCTGGTCGAGCGGTTGCACTCACGCCGGCTGTGTTGAGGGGTCGCTCACTGAAGTCGGGGTCCGGATGCCCCGATCCGTGTTGGCCTTCGAGAGAAGCAAATGGGGGTGGCGATGCCGAAGACAGAATTCGAGGCAGCAACGGGGCCCAAATCCCCCCGAGCTGTAGAAGGTACGTCTCAATCTAATGAACGTGATCACATAGGTTGAACACAACCGCTTTTTTTAATCACGCTTGTTTTGGGGCTAGCTTGGCTGCATCAAATTCTTGCCTAAGTTTTCGGATTGCTTCCTTCATCTCCTCGATCATTTCGTAGGTAACCAGCCGACGCATGCCGAGCCAAGGACGCACTTCATCCTCCACCTCGCGAGTGAAGTCCGCTCCCGTGAGTACGACATTCGATTCAAGATTCATTAATCCAGCACTTGTCATATTCTGGCTGCCGATGGTAACGACTCTGCCGGGCACGATGAGCATCTTGGCGTGCAGGCCACTGAGATGGTAGATCTTAACTTGGTGGTCGAGAAGTTTCTTGATGACGCCCAGAGACGACGCGCCACCGGCAAAGTTCGCAGCAGAGAAGACCGTATAGAGTTCAACATCCTTGCCAGCCGCGCTGAGCAAGACCTTCGTCACACAAGGTGGGGATACATAGGGAGAGAAGACCATTAACTTCCCCCCAGACTTAGCCTCCAGGACCCACCTTCGGAGAAGGCTCCTTTGGATATAAAGCCTTGCTCTGCGAGCAGACCTCTTCGGCGGGTCATCGTTTGACATCGAGGTCGGGGCTCCGGACATGGATGGCCAGACAAGGTGCAGCGCGACTCCTGTCAAGACCACGGGGGGACTGACTTAACGACTGGGATTTCGGCCAGAACCGAGCAACTCACGTGACATCAGGGTCAAAACCTTAGATCCAGTCCGTAACGGGATGGACGCGAAACTATGGGCCAACGCAACTGGAATAAGCGCATTTTCATAAAGGCTTGTACCAATCCTATCCAGCAATGATAAAGTTGCAGATAGCATAGGATAGTGGCAGGGATTATGAGCGTCTGGAATATTAACTGTACTCAGTGGAATACTGATGACAAGCATTTTATTCTGATTACTATTATATATGAATTTCTTCCCATAATAGGTGTCTCTCCCATAGTTTGCGCCAGCCGGCGGCCTTGAAGCTAGTATGCGGGTATTTATGTAATCGTCGGGCAAGGGCAATAGGCTGCCGCCGGGGAGGACCTCCGTGAGTGATGCTGCATGATCAGCAAACTGGCCAGTCTTTTCGATACCGACAATCACCGGCTGCGATAGACCCCGAGTCGTCAGCATCGCATAGATCGCATTGATGAATTCGCGAAACGCAGTCCTCATCCATGCTTGTGGACCGAATAAAGCAAGTGGCCCATCCAAAATGAAAGCCACTTGTCCTAGAACCTCCGGACGCCTTCTGGACAAGAAGAGCAAGTAGCTTGCCATTGTGACCTGCTCAAGTACGGTCATGAGTCGCCCCAAGGCCGTTGCATTAGCGTGCTCTTCAGATACCTCTTCGTGAATTCTCAGTGCGTCCGTCGGAAATAGTTGAGTCCCGCACCGATGACAAGCGACGCCAACGAATGGAACATCGATATCGGCAGCATCGCAGACTTCGTCATTGGGGCAGCGCGCTACTACGACACCGCCAGAATTTGACCGCTTATCGCTGTGATATATGAGTTCGCGATAGGTATCGAGTAGAGCAAGATCCTCTACTCGGTAGTCTCTGAACACCTCGAAGACTTCTGCACGCCAAGAGTCCCGGACGGTGGGCATATCCGGGCGGCACACGTTCGACCCTGGCATCACGATAGAATGGAGGGATTCGTGGAACGAATTGCGAACGACGGTCGGGTCTACCAGAGAGTGGTCGGTCTGACTGAACATTTCTTCGAGATGGACCAGCACACCTGCGACCTGTAAGTAGCCGACACGGGTACACGGGTATTGCTCGCGCGCCGGAACTTCCTGCGGTGACCCGTCGAACGCCATCACCCATCGTGCCGTCGAGGATGACGGTGGTAGATCAGCCACACGAACCATTAGACCTGGAGGTAGTCCCTGGCCAGGGGCTGGCGCGGGGAATCGATAGTTCGCGAGTTTAGACTGGATCAGCTCGTTCTCGACCAAAGGGACGTGGCCGATGCTGCGAGCGGTCTCCATACGACCGGAAGCCTTGAAGTAAGGCATGGTTGGGTTCATCCCCCTTGTCGCTGGAGCATCTGTAATCCGGCCTCACGCGCGGCTTGAACCCTTGAGTCGTCGAACAAATCAATTTGCACGGGGATGATGTAGCGTCCGCTCTTGGTCTTCAACCGAGCGAATCCCACGTCCTCGGCCTTCAAGACCAGTTCGCTGAAATCTTTGAAATCGTAGTACCGGGAGAGTTCGTTGATCTCAAGCTGATTGTTGAGGTGAGTGATGATCCAGTTGGAGGTGTTACTGAGAATGTAGGGATCGACGGCGCTGACCTCTTGAGTCGCATAAACCAGGCCGATGTTGTATTTTGCTGCCTCCTTCGCGAGCCGGACATACGGGTCCGCCTCCTCTGGAACGTTCATCTTATCGCGGGCGAAGAGTTTGTGGGCCTCTTCGATGAAGATCTGAATTCGGTGGGGCGGCAAGCCTCCTGCAAACCTTCGAGCCGCGTCCATAAGCAAAAAGTTGACAATCCTCTCGGAGCAGAATTTGAGGACTGTCTCGGAGCCGAGCGAGAGATCAACGATTACGATCTTACCATGCTCCAGCTCACTCAGGATCTCCGCGCAATAGTCATCCCTTCGAGCGGTCGAGTGATAGACACGCAAGGGCTCCAGGATGCGGAATCCCGAACCAACGGAACCACGGTAAACCGCCAGGATCGCTTCGAGCTGGCTGTCGATCCAGTCCCAGAGGGCATTGGCCGCCGGTTGGTTTGCGTTGGCCGGCGCGTTAGCGGGTTGGCGGCCACGTTGCGCCCCGCCACGTTGTCCAGCACCCGGTCTGGGATTCGCGTCCATAGCCTCCAGAATGCAGTCCCAGAAAGTCTGGAGTTGCTGAGTGTTGAGCCTTACAATGCCGCGATTGTCCGAAACGAATGGAGGTGCATTAGGGATCAACCTGCCGAGTTGCATGTTAACTTCGTTAATGATAATTCCGTTAGCGGCCAACTTCAATTGAAAGTTAGGTGGGAGAGGGAAACTTGCTTTCATGAGCGTGGCATAAAGGGCTGCCCTTCTCCTTTGAGCACGGTTGAACGCAGACCAGTCGTCAGCCGGGTTGTCAGGGCCGACAACATCCGCAGACATGAAACTTTGGATATAGTTAACGCCGACCCCACGCGGCGCTAGGTACGCCCTGATGATGGACCAGGTGACATCGATCGTCGCGTCCTCAAAGAAATTAGACGAGAGTGGACGGATGCCAGGCTCGCTCCCATCTGCTCCAAAGCGAAAGATCGTGACGAATTCGACTCCAATTCCGCTCAGGCTGGCTCCTTGCACGTTCGGATTTGCGTATTCGGCGGTGGGATCAAATAGAAGCTGTCCGACGCGATCGCCGGTTTCGGCGGCGTGCTGGAATACCGCCGTCGCGATGGTCTTCATTGAATTCGACTTGCCGAGCCTCGTCATACCAAAGACAGCCGTCTTCAGCCCGACAAAGTCTTCGACATTCACTCGAACTGGGACAGCGGCGTTACGCGGTCCAGTCGCCTCTCGCGTCCTCGTCCGGACCGATGACGTGTAACGAACCGTGCCGATCCGGACTCTTTTTGGAGGTACGCCGGTGGGTCGTCGTTCAATGAGTTCCCTCTCTGTCACATCAGGGTAGCTGACGATGGCCGACAGGCTATTACCGTACGGTTTGTACACTTTATATCGGCTGGATGCGTAGAAGCTCTCGACATCACTGCCGAAGGACAGATAGGTGGTTCCGGCTACATGCGCATCGTAGAAGGTGCCCAGCACCTTCGCGCAACGCCGAGAACTGAATCTCGTTCCTGGTCAGGACATCAAGGATTGCCGGGGGCGAAGCAGCGGCCTGACGGCCCCTTGAGGTCACCATGTCGCGCATCGCTTCTGAGCGAACCTGGACCAGCTCCGTCTCGGTGGGCAGACAGGCTGGGCCGATCACCCTCAATAGTATGACTTCCTCGTCGTCGGGATGGGGCGCCTCGCCTGGGGTGAACGCCGTGGCCAACAGGAAGCAGTGTTGCGGTACTCCGCCAGCCTCTCTCTTCCAAAGATCGTTGGTCAAGACGAGGCACTCATCGTACCCCATCGTGTAGATTCCTCCGACGATCGATGACTCTGAGAGCAACCTCTGAATCCGCATATCGGCGGCGACGATCCGACTACCGAGAGAACCGCCCGTGCTCATTGCAGAATCTCATGCGTTGGATAATCTGGGGGTAACACTGCGCCGTTCGTACCCGTCACTCTTTTCTGCCACTCATCATTCGTGCGCCAAAGCCGCGTCTCCTTGGGAAGCCTGGGCAGGTTCGTCACAACGATCTCGCGGGATGCCACGAGCTGCTTACTTGATGAGGCAGAGTAAATCAGGTGGACATGCTGCGGCTCTCGTCCGTTCTTTGAGTATAGCTTATATATGAATGGATCAGGATCATAGCTAAGGAGCCAAGGGCTCTTCAAATTCGTGAGCGAGTCATACAACTTAAGATGCTCGTTGTCGTCAAAGCAGTACCGATATAGGCGATCGGCCTTTTGATAGAATGGGGGATCGAGGTAGTAGAATATATCGCGTCTATTAAGGCCGAGAGTCGTGGCTTTACGGAGTGTCGTCTCCCAATCCGCCTGATTAACGAAGACGACACGGTTCTTCATTGCGGCCGCCTGCCGGATTCGGCGGGAGAGTGTGCCCACCGGGAATCTGCATGCGAGCGTGTATGCTGACACCTGGCGTCGTCCACCCAGGGGACCTGCGCGTCTTGCTAGTATCCCGGAAAAACTCGTTCGGTTCAAGAAGAGACAAGCCAACGCGCGTTCCCGGTCCGTCCGAAATTTGCAGTTGCGGAAATAGTCCCAGTTTTCCAGGGTTATCCTGATCGTCTCAATCTGATGGATGAGCCACTCGGGGTCCCTGAAGACGATCTTCCAGAAGGAGGCGACCAACGGATCACGCTCGCCGATCGCGATCGACTCGACGAGTCTTCTGCTCAGAAGCTCCAAGGACACGCTCGCCCCGCCTGCGAAGGGCTCCACGAGCAGCTTGGGGCGGATTCCGTTCAATACGAGCGCTTCCGCGATGTAGCCCGATAGCCGACGTTTTGCGCCGGGATAGCGGAGCGGAGACACGATCGAGACCTCGCGACGCAACAGCGGCTTATCCATAATCGTTTGCCCCAAAGCAGTAGCGGAACAGGAAGACGACCCGTCCGCTGAGGAACCTTGCAAGTGTAGCGCAAGAAGGCTGTTACGCAAGGCACCAGGGCGATTCGAGGTTGAGAGGATATGGGCCCCATGCCTGCCGAGGAAGACCAGCACGCCTACATCCAAGCGTGCAGGCACAATGAGTCCGGGAAGAGATCAGGAGCCGTTTTAGCCCTTTTGGCTCCTGACCCTTTGTTTCTCCTACGCCCGACTTCCGGCCTCATCCCCTGGCTGGGTTCATCCAATCAACCGGCCAAACCTTCGAGGATCACGCCGCGAGCCGCTAGGTGAGGGTGTAAGACGCGGTTTGTGATTCAGAAGTGCTACGCCACTTTCCTAGTTTCCCTGGTTTTGTAGTTGCGGAAGGGGCTGCAGGGCGTCTCCTTCAAGTGCCGGTCCAGGCGGCCGTCCTCGGAGAGGAACGCCGCCCGGAGCTGGAGGATCGCCTCGGCCCCGGCCTCGCCCCAGAACTTCTCCGAGCCCTTGACCCGGCGGTTGAAGATCTTCACCGTCAACTCCACGTGACTGGTCGTCCACGGCAATCCCTCGCGACGATAGCGCGGGTAGTCCATCCGCTGCCGATTGTGTTCCAGATAGCCGAGCTCGCGGGCGATGATCCCCCGAGGGTCATCGTCGGCCAGGCGTCCGACATCGGCCACCGACAGGCACGCCTGCACGTCCCGCAAGGTGCGAAGTTCCTCGATCACCTGGCTGGCGCGCCCCTTCCAGCAGGCCTCCGCCCAGCCCTGGAACAACTCCCAGCGCCCCTCGGCATCGGTCGCCGCGGCCTTGGCCGCCGCGAACACGTGGCCCAGAGCATGGAGGAAGTCGACGACGGGCACGAAGGTCGGGAAGAGCGACGCCTGCAAGCCCCAGATCCAGGCCGAGCCGTCCCCCAGGAACGCCCGGGCGGCCGCCTCCGTGAAGTTGCGCCGTCGGGCCTCGGCGGCGACCATCGGCCCGAACTGATCGCTGGGGCAGGTACTGGCCACGTAGGTGCGCACCGAGAGTTCCGGCCCCCTGGGTGGAGCGGGAGGCTCGAGGGACAGCGGGAGAGGCGGATCGAGGAAGCACTCCGGCGCCGCGGCCGGCAGGCCCATCGAGCCGTCCCCGCCGATGGCGCCGATGACCTTCTCGACGAATCCCCGGTCGCGGAAGCAGTCGGGTAGCTCCGGCTCCGGGTCGGAGGCGGAGACGACCCGGGTCATCGTGGCCAGGACCGCGATCTTGTCCTCGCGCCAGGACGCCTCATGGGCCCCGGGGCCCTCGCCCTCGCCCCGGATCTGGAGCCGGCCGCCGTCAACCTCGATCACCGCCAACGCCGGTCGCGTCGCGACCCGAGGCTCCAACGCGTCAGCCTGGAATCGGCTCACGTGATGATCCCGGGAGGCTTGCAATTGCTGGCCGACCTCCCGGGCGATGCGGCCGAGTTGCCGGCCGCTGAGGGTCACCTCGGCCAGGTCGGCCATCGCCTCGGCCGCCTCGCGGAAGGAGGGCTCTCGGGCGGCACTGCGGACGACCTTGCCCAGGACCGAGGGGCTGTAGTCATGTGCCGTCAGCCGCAAGCTCGGCCGCTGAGGGAAAAAAATCCCGGCGGCAAGCCGGGCAGTGGCACTTGGGCTCGGCGTAGGCGACCTCGCCGCCCCAGAAGTCGATCGCTCGTGGCTCGCGTCGCACGACACAGGGCCGCTGGCACGTCGGGCAGGGCTGCTCGGCACCGAGGAGGGAAGCCTTCCGCTCCAGGAGTTCCTCGATGGTCCCCCTGGCCACGGCGCGGGCCGCGGTCGCGGCCATCTGCTCGATGTCGTCGGCATCGAGGTCCAGGTCCGCCCCGACGTCCTCATGGACCCGTCGGGCCACGATTCTCCCCCACCCCTCGGCCATCCGCTCGACCCCGGTGCGATCCATCGATGGCGACTTACGAAAAGGCATGGGTTGTCCCTCCTTGGACTTCGGGAGATTGACAATCTGGGAAACTCGGCTTGACATGCTACCAGGTAACCGGGGCGGCGCGAACCGCGTCTTACACCCGCTAGGTGACCTGCTGAGGCGAGGGGCTAGCTGAGCGGACCTGCCAGAGGTAGGATGGAGCGACTCGGGAGCGAGTCGGGGTCGGAGCGAGTCGGGGTCAGGCTTTCGGAGCGAGTCGGGGTCAGGAGCGAGTCGGGGAGCAAGTCGGGGTCAGGAGCAAGTCGGGGTCAGGCTTTGTTATTTGTTTTTTCGGCCCGCCAAGAGGGCCAGAAACAAGAAACAAAGCCTGACCCCGTCGTCCCCCAGAAACAAAGCCTGACCCCGTCGTCCCCCCAGAAACAAGAAACAAAGCCTGACCCCGTCGTCCCCCCTTGACCCCGTCGTCCCCCCTGACCCCGTCGTCCCCCCGTCGTCCCCCGGACCCCGTCGTCGTCCCCCGTCGTCCCCGTATGACCCCGTCGTCCCCGTAAGCCGGCCTCGGTATGCCGGCTTCCCTCATCGGCTCAAGTTTCCCCGCGCCCGGGCCCCAGAGACGAGAAGACGGTTATCAGGAACCGCTCGACCCTCGCCCGATGACTTGAAGCCGGGTGACCGGCACCGGGTGCTATGCCTATGTGATGTCCCTTATGTCAAGCAAAAGGCCTTTGCCTGATGTCATATCGGGCCGAGTATCGGTTTCGAATTCAACCTCTACGCGTCTCGGATACTCCCCGCCAACACTCTCTTTGAGGTCCTCGGAGAATTCAAGCTTCCAATCTTCTTGTGGATCAGTGTTCGAAGTGGACACTCGGCACCATCTGCGGCGCAGGTCTACAGCATATATGTCCCCTTGAACCTTCTTGGTTCGCTTCACCGCCGTCTCAGCGGACTTTATCGTCGATAGAGCTCTGTTCCCTAAGGTAATCGGCTTGGGGGCATCCGTTGCGCTGAATTCGAGTTTCTGCCTTCTGGCCATCTTGACGATCGCTTCGACTTGCCTCAAAGAGTCGTCTACCGATTTCAGGTTCGCTTCCAAGGCCCGGCGCAAGCCATCCTTGTCACCCGAATTTGCCTTTTGGAGAACATTGCACAGAAGTCTCAGGGGCCGAGATGTCTCAAGTTTCGTCGTGCGCGGGGAAGAGGAAGGGTGGATGCGAAATCGAACACTTGCTGCTTTGGCTGTGATTACAGGCTCAAACAACTCGCTCTCGTTCTTGGCCCGTCTTCCCTTCTTTCTGAGAATGTCGAGACACATCTCTTCGCTTGCATCCAGCACGAAACTGCGAATTGGTAAAAGCATGTCGATGATATTACGAGCTGCTACAGCCTTCCCACTGAGTTTGAATTCAAGGGTATACCTGGCAATCGATGTACCGATGTAAGTGAATTGGGCTGTATAATGCCTAGCACCGGACTTTATGACCCTTAGGTCTTGGGCTGTGATGTCATCAGCAGGGTCATGGAAGACGAGCAACGTCGTCCCGAGAAAGTCCATCGAGGTCAAGATTCCTCTGAGGTTGTCGTTACCAATCTCGACGGGTTGGGTCAACTCAGGTTTCAGCTCAAGCGGACTCGTGACATACTTTGAGACTGCGCCCCGGCCGAGAATTAGGATGTCCCCCGGGTTGATTGTCTGTTCAGTTACTTCGTCGGGTTCCACTACGACGACGGTCTCACGCGGCATCTTGGCGTGCGTTTCTATTCCTACCACTTTCCAAGTTCCGACGAATAGGTCGCCCTTGATTTGATGGAGAGTTGGTTGCACCTTCGGATTTAGGCCGATGCTGATCCCAGTCCACACCGCGCGCACAGCGACGAAGCCCTTCCCACGAGGGTGCTTTATGGCTTCGCTGACGAGGCCTCCGTCAAACATTTGTATCCCACTGACTGTAATGACTAAGGGATCTCCGCGCTAAAGCCCTCTCGCCTTCGGTAAGGCCAAGTCGGTCCGCGTTCTCTAAAAGGCAACTCGCGACTTCGATTTCCCACTCCCCCCTTGTGCCGCCGATGCCGTCTGAGAATTGGCCTCGATCGAGGAATTGCTTTGCGTGCATGATTTCTTCATACCAAGTTGACGGGGTCGCTCCACCAGAATCATGAATGCTTATGACAATTCTTCCTTCTGGGTCCATATATGTGGAACCCAAGGAACCCAAGTGACCCAGGTACGCACCGAGGTCTGGATTGTCGCTGGTTTTTTCAATTTGAATGTCTCTGCCTCGCCCATACTTCCACATAAATAAATCAAAGCACATATGACTATCCATCGGGTTTGTCCAGGCCGGGTTTGACGGATCTCCTGATTTGTCAAAGACCTCCGAAGATAAGAGATGCGAGACGAGGAGTCAAGCTACGTGCAAACCTACTCAGTATACTGAACAACGGATCATAAGTCCAGAGGGCGCACACAAATGCTCCCGCACGATTCTCGCCGGAGCGCCCTTGGTCAACGGACTCATCGTGCTTTCGAGACTCATCCCATCCCCAGAAGGGCTTTGCCCTTCCGATCACGGGCGCGTCCGAGGCAACTATCCGTTAGCACATGTCCGCAAGGTAGCACCCAAGACCCTGTCGTCAAGCGATCCCTCGCTCGATCCATCTCTAGTCTATCCCCTGGCCCCTCGCATGGCCGTTGGTGGCGTGAAACCGGGACGCAGCTAGTGGCGTGAAACCGGGACGCAGCTAGGGCGTGAAACCGGGACGGGGCGTGAAACCGGGACGGGCGTGAAACCGGGCGTGAAACCGGGACGTAGCTAGGGCGTGAAACCGGGACGTAGCTAGGGCGTGAAACCGGGGGGGGTGAAACCGGGACGTAGCTAGGGCGTGAAACCGGGACGTAGCTAGGGGCGTGAAACCGGGACGTAGCTAGGGGCGTGAAACCGGGACGTAGCTAGGGGCGTGAAACCGGGACGTAGCTAGGGGCGTGAAACCGGGGGGCGTGAAACCGGGACGTAGCTAGGGGCGTGAAACCGGGACGGGGGCGTGAAACCGGGACGTAGCTAGTTTGCCTGCACCGTCGTCGGCCGCCGTCCGGACCACCCCGTCAGTTCGGCCGGCCGGCTCCGCCGCGGGCCCGAGCGGGGCCGGTCCGGACCACCGGTTCCATCGCGGTCGCAACCGGCCGACGACGGCGCACCGCGCGCACGATCGCCGAGTTCCCCTCGTCGCCGGCGCGATCGACCGGTCATAATCCCTCACGCGGCCGAGCCGCAACCCTCGGCTTCGCGACCGGATTTCACGCAGAGACGCAGAGGGCCGCAGAGACGCAGAGAAGACAACCGGTCCAGATGCCTCGCAAATCCGTCTCGTTCTCCTTGGCGTCTCTGCGGGACTTGGCGTCTCTGCGTGAAACGCTTCATCCCATGAGATGCGCACGCGGCAAGGGATCCTACGGTGGAAGACTCGACAATCCCCCCCAGACCAGCGTGGAAAATTTCTCCCGCATATTCCATTCTTCGCAAACCGCGCGTACAATAATATGCAACGGCCCGCAATGGGGCGGGCCGCTCCGAAGCGACGAAGCCCGGCACCGATGAGAGGACACCCGCCGATGACCGCCAAGACGACCGCCCCGGATCGCGCCGAGATCAGTCGCCAAAACGGGCGTAAGAGCCGGGGCGGCGGGCCTAAGACCCCGGAGGGGAAGGCCCGATCGCGGATGAACGCCCTGAAGCACGGCATGACGGCATGCACGCCTGTGTTGCCGGGAGAGGACCTGGACACGTTCCGGCGCCGGGTCTCGGATTTCTTCGACGCCGCCCAGCCCCGAAACGCCCTCGAGCTGGCCGTCACGGAGCAGGCGGCGCTGGCCACCTGGAAAATTGCCAGGGGCGAGCGTGCGGCGGCCGCCCGCGCCCGCGCCGCTCTGCGCTCCGCCCAGGCCGCCGCGGGCCTCGGGAACCACGACGAGATCGCCGCCCTGGGCCAATGGCTGATGGCCCCCGACCTGAGGGCCAAGCAGGAAGCCGGCAAGGCCTTGTTCCCCTTCCTGTCGAAGGACCGCCACAACCTCTTCGAGCGCGGCCGGGGCGATCCGCGGCACATCGCGCTGCGGCTGGAGGCCGCCACCGCCGGCTGCCAGTGGCTGATCGACCAGTGGGCCAAGCTCCGGGTGTGGCTCGACCAGGGCGCCGACTGGCGGACCAACGAGCTGATCGCGGCCCTGCAACTGCGCGGCCAGCGGCCGTTGGGGAAGGATGCCATCGAGTGGCAAGACCTGGTCGAGCCGATCCTGCCCACCGGGAACCCGGCGGCGCTCGCCGAGGCGCGGCGTCGGATGCTGTCGCAGTTCGACGCCGGCCTGCCCGACGACCCGGCCGGCCAGCGGGCGGCGCTCTGGCGGCTGGTGGACGAGGAGACGGAGCGGCTGCTCCAGCGCAAGGCCGGGCACCAGCGGCGCGAGGCGGCCGACCTGGCCGACCTGGCCGACCGGCTGGCGGTGGACACCTCGCCGGAAGGGGAGCTGATGCGGCGGTACCAGCTCGATAACGATCGCAAGCTGGACCGTGCGATCAACAACCTGGTGAAGCTCCGGCGCGGGCGTCGGCGTCGCGGGCGATCCGGCGCCCGAGGGCGCCCCTGAGCCCGAGCCGGAGCCGTTGGGGACGGTCGAACCCGAGAGCGGTCCGGCGGACGGCCCGGAGGACGAGGCCGACACCGAGGTCCAGCCGAACCCGATTTTCGATTTTGGATTGGGGATTTTGGATTCCTCTTTACCAATCCAAAATCCAGAATCGCCAATCCAAAATCCCAACGTGGCCGAGCCGGCTCCGGCCGGGATCGCCGCGCCGGCCCGAGGCGCCGCTGAGCCGGAGAGCCACCCCGTTCCGCAAAACGAACTGTCATGCCCCCCCGGGGGCACCCGACCCCATGAGAATGGATGGGCGCATGGATTCTCCTCTCCGGCTCCATTCTCGGAGGAACCCAGCCCGGCCGTTGTCCGTGGTGGAGGCGCCGAGGGGAACTCGCAAGACGAGCCCGGCCCACCGGCTCATGGCGATGAAACCCCGCAAAACGAACGAGACCCCGCGACCGGCGGCGATCCGATCGCGCCAAACGAACCCTGCGCACCGGTCGGCGGCGATCCGATCGCGCCAAGCGAACCGACCGGGTCGAGGCCGATCGCCGATTGGAGTGTCCCGGCCGTGGTCTGCGGCCTGGTGATCCTGCTGGCCGCGGGACTGTCCGCGGCGCTGGCGGGCCCGGTCGCCGGCCCGGGCGGTCGGCCGGACCGCCCCCGCGCCGGGCGATCCGGCCCGGCCGCGGCGAACGTTGACAGCGACAGGCCAGGCCCCTTCGCGGACTCAGATCGCGGGCCGCGCCCGGAACTCATCGGCCGGAGCCTCCATGCGCCGCCGATCGGCCCCGTCATCCGCCGTTCGGGCCCCGCTCGCCGACCACCCGACAAGGTCCCCGGCGCGGCCATCGCGCCGGCGCGCCGCGGCGTGCCGGCCGGTGGTCAGGAGACCGGGGTGGAAGGCCCGACCGAATTGGGCGTCATTCGTGCCGGGGGCGCGAGCCGGCGGGGCCAACGCAGGGACGCGACTGCACCCCGAAGCCCGCTCGCGAGCGACGCTGCCGTGGACTTAAATTGCCCGATCCACCACAATAGATGGCCACGACACGCCGAGGACCCGACTTTCCAGGAGCCCATGATGAGCGACCTGACGACGTCCCGCGAATCGAGACCGCCGGACCCGCCCGGGTCGCGGGGGTCGCTCGAGGCGATCTTCGCGCCGCGGGCGGTGGCGGTGGTCGGCGCCAGCGAGAAGTCCGGCAGCGTGGGGCGGTCGATCCTGTGGAACCTGATCGGCAGCCCGTTCGGCGGGACGGTCTACCCGGTCAATCCCAAGCGGCCCAACGTGCTGGGCATCCGGTCGTATCCCCGCATCGCCGCGGTGCCCGAGCCGGTCGACCTGGCCGTCGTGGTCACCCCCGCGTCCACGGTCCCCGAGGTCATCGGCGAGTGCGCCGACGTCGGGGTCAAGGGTGCGATCATCATCTCGGCGGGCTTCAAGGAGGTCGGGCCCGCGGGCGTCGAACTCGAGCGCCGGGTGCTCGAGCAGGCCCGCCGCGGCCGGATGCGGCTGATCGGCCCCAACTGCCTGGGCGTGATGAACCCGGTGGTGGGCCTCAACGCCACGTTCGCCGCGGGGATGGCCCGGCGCGGGACGGTCGGGTTCCTCAGCCAGAGCGGCGCCCTGTGCACGGCGATCCTCGACTGGAGCCTGCGGGTCAACGTCGGCTTCAGCGCGTTCGTCTCGATCGGCTCGATGCTCGACGTCGGCTGGGGCGACCTGATCGACCACCTGGCCGACGACCCCGAGACCAAGTGCATCGTGATCTACATGGAGACGATCGGCGATGCGCGGTCGTTCCTGTCGGCGGCGCGCGAGGTGGCGCTGTCCAAGCCGATCATCGTGATCAAGGCGGGGCGGACCGAGGCGGCGGCGAAGGCCGCGGCGTCGCACACCGGCTCGATGGCCGGCAGCGACGAGGTGCTCGACGCGGCGTTCCGCCGGGTGGGCGTGCTGCGGGTCGGCTCGATCTCGCAGATCTTCGACATGGCCGACGTGCTGGCCAAGCAGCCGCGGCCGCGCGGGCCCCGGCTGGCGATCGTCACCAACGCCGGCGGGCCCGGCGTGCTGGCCACCGACGCCCTGATCGAGAACCACGGCGAGCTGGCCGCGCCGGCGGCGGCCACCGTCGCGGCCCTCGACGCGTTCCTGCCCGCCGCCTGGAGCAAGGCCAACCCCATCGACATCCTGGGCGACGCCGACCCCGCGCGCTTCGCCCGGGCCCTGGAGGTCGCCGCGCAGGACCCGGGCATCGACGGCATGCTGGTGATCCTCACCCCGACGGCCATGTGCGACCCGACCGCGACCGCCGGGCAGCTCGCGCGGTACGCGCGCATCCCCGGCAAGCCCGTGCTCGCGAGCTGGATGGGCGGCGAATCGGTCCGGCCCGGCGACGAGATCCTCGACCGCGCCGGCATCCCCACCTTCGCCTACCCCGACACCGCCGCCCGCGTGTTCGCGCTGATGTGGCGGTCGCATTACAACCTCCAGGCGCTCTACGAGACCCCGACCTTCCCGGCCGGCGGCGAGTACGCCGAACGCGCCCGCGAGGCCGCCGGGTCGATCGTCGAGGCGGCCCGCGCCGAGGGCCGGACCGTGCTCACCGAGGTCGAGTCCAAGCGGATCCTGGCCGCCTACGGCATCCCCACGGTCGAGACCCGCGTCGCGACGACCGAGGACGAGGCGGTCGCCGCGGCCGACGCGATCGGCTATCCGGTCGTGCTCAAGCTGCACTCGCGCACGATCACGCACAAGACGGACGTCGGCGGCGTGCAGCTCAACCTGGCCGGCGCCGAGGCGGTCCGCGGCGCGTTCCGGTCGATCGAGCAGTCGGTGCGCGACCGCGCCGGCCCGGGGCACTTCGACGGCGTCAGCGTCCAGCCGATGGCGCAGGCTCGACGGCTACGAGCTGATCGTCGGCAGCAGCCTGGACCCGCAGTTCGGCCCGGTGCTCCTCTTCGGCACGGGCGGCCAGCTCGTCGAGGTCTTCCGCGACCGCGCGCTGGCCCTGCCGCCGCTCAACACCACGCTGGCCCGCCGGACGATGGAGCAGACCCGCATCCTCGCGGCGCTCAAGGGAGTGCGCGGCCGGCCGCCGGTGGACCTGGTGGCGCTCGAGCGGCTGATGGTGCGGTTCAGCGACCTGGTAGTCGAGCAGCGCTGGATCAAGGAGATCGACATCAACCCGCTGTTGGCCTCGCCCGAGCGCCTGCTGGCGCTGGATGCGCGGGTGATCGTCCACGGGCCGGAGGTGAAGGAGTCGGAGCTGCCGCCGCTGGCGATCCGGCCCTACCCGACCCGCCAGGTGGACTCCTGGACGGCGAGCGACGGCACCCTGCTCTGGCTCCGGCCGATCCGCCCGGAGGACGAGCCGCTGCTGGTGGCCTTCCACGGGACGCTCTCGGAGCGGACCGTCGCGCTGCGCTACTTCCACGCGATGAAGCTGAGCACGCGGGTCGCGCACGACCGGCTGACGCGCATCTGCTTCGTCGACTACGACCGCGAGATGGTCCTGGTGGCCGAGCACCGCACCCCCGAGGTCGACGGCGGCCGCGAGATCCTGGGCGTGGGCCGGCTGAGCAAGATCCGCGGCACCGACGACGCCGAGTTCGCCCTCCTGGTCTCCGACCGATTCCAGAAGCGCGGGCTGGGCAAGGCGTTCCTGGAGCGGCTGATCGGGATCGCGCGCGACGAGGGCATCCGCCGGATCGTCGGCTCGATCCTGCCCGAGAACCTCGGCATGCGCCGGATCTGCGAGAAGCTGGGGTTCCACCTGTCGCACGACGCCGAGGACGGAGTGGTCAAGGCCGAGTTGGTACCATGAATCCGAGAGTCGATGGGACACGGGGAGACGGCGCGAGATCGATCCACAGAGAAGGACTCCGAGATGGCGCGGCGCGAGACGGATGGGAAGCGGGAGGAGCTCACCGAGGTCTTCCGGAGTTATGGGGCCGACGATCCCGAGGAGCTGGCGCGGTCCGAGGTGGAGGAGGGCATACCCCAACTCGCCATCTTCTCATTCGCGAAGGCCTTGTGGTCCGGCGTCGTCGATGAGGATGATGACCATTGGATCGATCAGGAGATCGAGCGCGCGAAGGACGGGCCCAATGACCGCTGTGCCCAGATCGGACCCGCGCTGCAGGAGATGCTATCCAAGGGCGTCAGTCGGCGCGCGATCGTGGATCTGGTCCGCGTCATCCAGTACGGTGCCCTCTCCCATGCCGTCTCGGTGATCGACGGTTCACACGACGGGGATGTCCCCGTCCGGAGCTGGAAGCTGTACCAAACCGACGAGGACGGTTACCCGGTCGCGGCCATTCACGGACTCTATGACATGCTGCCCAGACTGGACCCGACATGGCGCGAGATGCGCCCGGTTGAGCCAGATATGAACATGTAATCGAATCGAAATGATCCGGCGGGTGATGCCCGACGGACCGGCGGTATCGGGGGCAGCGGCCATGAACTTGTCGACCGTCATCCGCGGCGAGCGTTTCACCTTCGCCGACCTGCGCGAGGTCTTCGCCAAGGCCAACGAGGAGAAGTCGGGCGACCAGCTCGCCGGGCTGGCCGCGCGGACCGAACGCGAGCGGGTCGCGGCCAAGGTCGTCCTCTCCGAGCTGAAGCTCGGCGAGATCGTCGTCAACCCGGTGATCGATCCCGACGACGACGAGGTCAGCCGGCTGTGCTGCGATTCGCTCGACGGGGATGCCTTCGCCGCCCTGCGAGGGCTGACCGTCGGCGCCTTCCGCGAGTGGATCCTCGACGACGCCACGACCGGCGAGGACCTGGCGGCGGCGCGGCCGGGGATCACGCCGGAGGTCGCCGCGGCGGCGGCCAAGCTGATGGGCAACAAGGACCTGGTGCTGGCCGCGAGCAAGCTCCGGGTCGTGACCCGCTGCCGCAACACGATGGGCCAGCGCGGGGTGATGGGCGTGCGCATCCAGCCCAACCACCCGCGCGATGACATCGGCGGCATCCTGCTTTCGGCGGCCGACGGTCTCCTCTACGGCTGCGGCGACGCGGTGATCGGCGTCAATCCGGCCGCGGAGTCGGTCGAGGTGGCCGCGTCGATCGTCCGCGCGCTGGATGGCCTCATCGCGGCGTTCGGGATCCCCACGCAAGCCTGCTGCCTGGCGCACATCACGACCCAGCTCGGCGCCATGGACCGCGGCGCGCCGGTGGACCTGCTGTTCCAGTCGATCGCCGGCACGCAGGCGGCCAACGCCGGCTTCGGCATCGACCTGGCGCTGTTGCGCGAGGGGAAGGAGCGGGTGCTGGAGCACCACCGCGGCCGCGACGTCGCGTGGGTGGGCGACCAGGCGATGTACTTCGAGACGGGGCAGGGGAGTGCCCTGTCGGCCGGCGCGCATCACGGCGTCGACCAGCTCACGCTCGAGGCCCGGGCGTATGGCGTGGCTCGCGCGTTCGACCCGTTCCTGGTCAACAGCGTGGTCGGCTTCATCGGGCCGGAGTACCTGCACGACGAGCGGCAGATCATCCGCGCGGGGCTCGAGGA
The DNA here is from genome assembly GCA_963815795.1 of uncultured Planctomycetota bacterium. Lineage (GTDB taxonomy): Bacteria > Planctomycetota > Planctomycetia > Isosphaerales > Isosphaeraceae > JAKAUH01. The sequence continues at coordinate 495,766 of CAWFIC010000020.1, forward strand.
CCACTTCATGGGCAAGCTGCTGGGCCTGCCGATGGGCGTGGATGTCTGCTACACCAACCACGCGGCGGCCGACCAGAACTCGGCCGATAACCTGCTGCTGCTCCTGGCGGCGGCCGGCTGCAACTACGTCATGGGCGTGCCCTGCGCCGACGACGTCATGTTGAATTATCAATCCACCAGCTATCACGACGCGCTCGGCGTGCGCCGGCTCCTGGGCCTGCGACCGGCGCCCGAGTTCGCCGCCTGGCTGGAGGCGCGGGGCCTGCCAACCGGCGGCCCGGCGATGATCGAGGATGGCGCGGCACGCCGCCGCATGCTCGAGCAACTCGCGCCGGTGCTAGAGCGGGCTGCTTGTGACGAATCCGAGAAGGTGCGAGCCCGGCTCAATGAAGAGGACTTCGATCCTCGAGAGGTGTATCCCTTCATCGAAGCGGTCATGCGGGGGGACGACGCGGTCGACCCGACCCTGGAGGGCTATCGGAATGTCTAGCCGATCATCGTCGCAGTTCTCGGAGGATGGCGAGAGAGGTCCTCGTAGGGTGCTCTGCGAGCACCGGCCCGCGGGCCCCGGCCGACCCGGTGCTCGCAGAGCACCCTACGGGGCTCCCTCCGCGGACACACATCGGTCCTCGGATGTGCTGAGGGGGTCGCCTGATGCCGCGGGATGATGACACGACGATAGCCGACGACGTCCGCCGGCTGCACGCGATGGGCTATGCCCAGGAGCTGGCCCGGCGGCTGGGCGGGTTCTCGAACTTCGCGCTGTCGCTGTCGATCATCTGCATCCTGGCCGGCGGGGTGACGTCGTTCCACCTGGGACTCTGCAGCGTGGGGGGTGCGTCGATCGGCCTGGGCTGGCCGCTGGTGAGCCTGTTCGCCCTGGCGGTCGCGGCGACGATGGGCCAGCTCGCCTCGACGTTCCCGACTGCCGGCGGACTCTATCACTGGTCGGCGATCCTGGGCGGCCGCGGCTGGGGCTGGGCCACGGCCTGGTTCAACCTCGCCGGGCTGGTCACCGTGCTGGCCGCGATCAACGTCGGGACCTATCGCTTCGCGATGGCCTCGCTCGGGCTCGGGCCGATGCCGGCCGAGCTCGACCTGGCGGCGCAGGCCATCGGCGTGATCCTCATCACCGGCACGCAGGCGGCGGTGAACCACCTGGGCATCGGCGCGACGGCCAGGCTGACCGATTTCAGCGGCTACTGGATCTTGCTGGTCTCCGCGGCGCTGACGGCCGGCCTCCTGGCCTTCGCGCCGGGCGTGGACCCGTCGCGGCTCGTGACGTTCGCCAACTTCAGCGGCTCGGCCGGCGGCGGCGTCTGGCCGGCCAGCGAGGGCCTGATCGGGCTCTTCGCCCTCGGGGCGCTGTTGCCCGCGTACACGATCACCGGCTTCGACGCCTCGGCCCACGTCTCGGAGGAGACCGTCGGCGCCTCGGCGAGCGTGCCGCGGGGCATCGTCCGCTCGGTCCTGGTCTCGGGCGTGGCCGGCTGGGTCCTGCTCGAGCGCCGCCGTGCTGGCCGCGCCCAGCCTCTCGGGCGCCGCGGCGCAGGGCGAGGGGGCGTTCCTGTGGATCATCCGGGGCGTCCTCCCGCGAACGCTGGCCATCGCCCTGTGCGCCGGGATCGCGGTGGCGCAGTACCTCGCCGGGCTGGCGACGGTGACCTCGGCCTCGCGGATGGCGTACGCCTTCGCCCGCGACGGCGGCCTGCCGTACTCGGTGGCCGTCCGATGGGTCTGCCCCCGGCGCCGATCGCCGGCGGTCGCGATCTGGGCCGTCGCCGCGGTGTCGGTGCTGTTCACGATGCACACGCCGGTCTATTCGACGATCACCGCCGTCTGCACGATCTTCCTGTATGTCTCCTACGTGCTGCCGACGGCGCTGGGGGCCTGGGCCCACGGCCGGACCTGGACGGCGATGGGCCCCTGGGACCTCGGGCGCTGGTACCGGCCGCTGGCGGTGCTCAGCGTGGCCGGCTGCGCCGCCTTGATCGCGATCGGCATGCAGCCGCCCAACGAGCGATCGGCCTGGGTCGTGGGGGCCTTCGCGATCGCGCTGGCCGCCGCATGGTTCGGCGGAGCGGGCCACCGCTTCCCTGGCCCGCCTCAAATGGCGCTCACTCGCCTCTCTCGAAACCAGGCGCATGATCCCGGGAGCGGTCATCATGGACCCATCGCGAGCGATTGAGCCGCGCCCCGGCGGCGAGAGCGAGCCGGCACCGCCGCCGGCCCGCCCGACGATCCTGGAGCTCGTCCGATCACGGACGCCGGCGCGGATCCTGGCGGGCCGGGCGGGCGGTTCGTACCGGACGGCGACCTACCTGGACCTGCGGGCCGACCACGCCGCGGCGCGCGACGCGGTGACGGCCGAGCTGGACCTCGAGGCCGACCTGGGCGCGACGTTCGTGGCGGATTGGCGGCTGTTCGAGGTCCCGACGCTGGCGCGGACCAAGGCGGAGTACCTGCTGCGTCCCGAGCGGGGCCGGTCGCTCGACCCGGCGGCGAAGGCCGCGATCGCCGCGCTCTGCCCGACGGGCGTCGACCTCCAGGTGGCGATCGCCGACGGGCTCTCGGCCGCTGCGGTGCGGGCGCAGGTGCCCGCGCTCCTGCCGATGATCGCCGACGAGGCCGGCCGACGAGGCTGGCGGTTCGGCCGGCCGTTCTTCGTGCGGCACGGGCGCGTGGGAGTGCTCAACGATATCGGCGAGCTGCTGGATCCGGCCGTGGTCGTCCTGCTGATCGGCGAGCGGCCCGGCCTGGCGACCGCCGAGAGCCTCTCGGCCTACATGGCCTACCGTCCCCGCGCCGGGCACGACGACGCCCGGCGCAACCTGATCTCGAACATCCACGCCCGCGGCGTCGCGCCCGACGAGGCGGCCCCGCGGATCGCCCGACTGGCCGAGCGGATGATCCGGCTTGGGATCAGCGGGGTCGCCGTCAAGGAGGAATGGGACCCGGCGGAGGTCCCGGGAATCGTTGACCCGCCGAGGAGCCTCGAACGTTAATTCGGTTTCCACCGACAGAGCCACCATCTCCTCGGCGTCGAGCCTCAGCGATTCGCCAATTCCTTCCATGCCCAGAGGCAGGCCAGAAAGAGGCGCTTCTCTTCGGAAGATGGCAGTTGTTTGAAGAGATGAATGCGACCCGTGACAAAACCGATCAGATAGAGGATATCCGAGCGATTGAATCGTACCGTCAGATCGTAATCGGCGAGATGCCGCTTCTCCTGAAGATCGACGAAAACCTCGGCCAGTCCGCGAATCTCCGGAGGGATGGAGAAACTTGCCGGCAATCCCTGGGAGACACTTTTCTTGAGCGTCCCACCGCCGAACGACTTGCAGGCGTCCTTCATGACCCCGTGGGCGAAGGCTCGCCCCAGCACATGGCGGAACGGTGCCTGGCTGTGATGTGCCCCGATCTGGACGCGGCACGCCTCGTCGACTAGCAGATGGAACAGGGCGTAGTATGTCGATGAGATCGCTCGACGCAGGTTCGCCTGCCTGGGCCTCTTGGTGTCTAGCATCGCTAGCCTATCGGCTTGGTCCAGGAGATCCTTGTACACAGCTTATTCCTCGTCGACGTCCTGATTGAGCTCGCTCGGCTTCGCGAACCAGATGTAGGCCCACCGTTCGACGCCCAGTTCGCGGATGCGGCCACGAATGGCGTTCATTAGATCGGAGAGATCCTGTCCCTTCGTATTCTCGACGTCCACATCCTCGTCGATGATGACCGTCACTCGCAGCGCATCCTCCCCGTCGGTGTCGACGTAGTCCTCGACCCGGATGTCGAGGATCTTGGGATTCCGCGGCAGTTTCGACTTCAGCTTGCTGGGCTTCAGGGCATCCTGGACCTTCCGGATCATCTGATCGACAGCCATGGCATCTCCTTCTCGGAAAGCCGCCAAGGGGAGTCGGACGGAGGCCGACCGCGATCCTCCGCGGCGATCTCACCATTCTCCGGGAGTCCACCCGAGCGTTCAACGTCGAGCCGCGCCGACGGGCCCGGCCCCCTCGCCGCTCATCGCCTCCATCGGATGCGGACCACCCCGCCGGGGGTCGATGACATCCCGCCGGCGGACGGGCTGCCGGTGTTGTCAGCGCTGAAGTCGAGCGCGCCGATCGCGAGCGCCGACGGGCCGGAGATGCCGCCATCGATCGCCGTGCTCGGCGACTCGGAGGCGGGACGGACCGTCGCGATTGTCGCCGGCGTCGCCGGGACGCTGCTCGGGTCGAGGAACAGCCCGCTGAGCACGGCGTTGGCGCCGCCCGTCTTCGTGATCGTGATCAGGATGTTCCCGCTGACCGTGTAGTCCAGGTACAGCCCGTTGTGGAACGACGAGATCGACTGCGTGCTCAGCACCGCCCCCGTCGCCGCGTCGCTGATCTGCACCTGCTCGGCCCGGCTGCTCGTGTCCCAGTCGAGGAAGTACAGCTCCAGGCCGTGCTGCTGCCCATCGGTCAGGTTGACATCCACCGTGAAGCTCCCGGACGAGTACCAGCAGGCGGCGATCCGGCTGCCGCCGCCGGCCGTCTGCAGGGCGCGGACGTCGGTGGTGCTCGACGTCCAGGTGTAGCTCGACTGGCCCGACGGCGTGACGGTCGCGTAGCTGGGCAGGCTCGCCGAGCTGTCGATGATGTCGTAGCCCTGCGCGCCGTAGGTGTTGATCCACGTCCCCTGCGTCGTCGCGTCCGACTTGACGAACACGGCGCTGCGTGCCCTGGCCCGTGGCCGGCGGGTCGAGGAACAGCCCGCTGAGCACGGCGTTGGCGCCGCCCGTCTTCGTGATCGTGATCAGGATGTTCCCGCTGACCGTGTAGTCCAGGTACAGCCCGTTGTGGAACGACGAGATCGACTGCGTGCTCAGCACCGCCCCCGTCGCCGCGTCGCTGATCTGCACCTGCTCGGCCCGGCTGCTCGTGTCCCAGTCGAGGAAGTACAGCTCCAGGCCGTGCTGCTGCCCGTCGGTCAGGTTGACATCCACCGTGAAGCTCCCGGACGAGTACCAGCAGGCGGCGATCCGGCTGCCGCCGCCGGCCGTCTGCAGGGCGCGGACGTCGGTGGTGCTCGACGTCCAGGTGTAGCTCGACTGGCCCGACGGCGTGACGGTCGCGTAGCTGGGCAGGCTCGCCGAGCTGCCGATGACGTCGTAGCCCTGCGCCGTAGGTGCCGATCCATGTCCCCTGCGTCGTCGCGTCCGACTTGAGGAACGTCGCCGTCGCCGAGGACGTCCCGGCGGTGACGTTGACGGTCGTATGCGTGTCGGTGAAGGTGTGGGCGCCGAGATCCACGTCCGTGACGGTCACGCTGACTGTGTAGGTACCCGCGGCGCCGTAGGTCGCGTTCCCCACCACCTTCCAGGTCGAGGACGTGGCCGAGGACGACACGAACTGCACCGAGTCGCTCGTCGATGTGGCCGAACCGCCCCAGTTGACGGTCACGTTGTAGTCGCTCGCCGTCGCGTGGGGATTGGCATCGGTGAACGTGGTCAGCGTCACCGGGTTGCTGCCGAGGCTGTTCCCCAACGTCACCGAGTAGGACTGCGCGGAGGTCGTGTCGGTGAGCGCGCCGTCCGCGACCGTGGTGGCCGGGCTGCTCGTGACGGCGGTCAGGCCGGTCCAGGGGGCGCCGGTCGCCGAGGCCGTCAGCGTGTACGTGCCCGGCTCGCTGATGTACAGCCCGCTGAAGCTGGCGACGCCGTTGCTGGCCGTCAGCGAGCTCGTGCCTACCAGCGTGCCCGAGCCGGAGGTGGCCTTGAGGGCCAGGGCGACCGTCCCGTTGAAGTTGATGCCGAGGTTGCCGCTGGCGTCCTCCGCCTTGACGACCGGCTGGCTCGCCAGCGCCTGCCCCTCGATCGCCGAGGAGGAGGGCTCGGTGGTGAAGACGAGCTGGGTCGGCACGGCGTAGTAGGCGGAGACCGTCGGGGTGAACCCCGGCTGGCCCGTCGGCGTGCCGTTGGTGTAGACGCCGATCCAGGGGGTGAAGTTGACGTTGCCGGCGACGGGCACGCCGGTACCGCCCGGGTTGGAGGCATTGGTGGGGCCGGTGAGGCTGCCCCACCAGTCGTCGGTCGCGACGTCCGGCGAAAGGGTGTAGATCGTGGGGTCCTGGATGTCCTGCAGGCCCATGGCATCGCCCGCGAAGCTGTCCTGCTGAGCCGTCAGGGTGCTGATGTCGCCCCCGCCGTTGCCCACCAGGATGCCGGTCCCATCGCCGGTGATCGCGGACCGGGTGACCGTCGCGGTGCCGGCGTTGGCATCCCAGATGCCGATGGAATCGCCGGTGATCGAGCTGCCGGTGACGGTGGCCTTCGAGCCGCCCCCGACCGAGAGGCCGACCTCGTCGCCGCCGATGGAGACGCCACTGGTCGTGAGGACGGCGCCGGCATCGTCGGCGATGCCGGTCAAGGGCGCCAGGCCGGCGAGCGTCAGGCCCGAGATCGTGACCGAGACCGACGTCCCCCCCAGGACCGTGATCTGGGCGCCGGTGGGGCCCGGCGAGGGGGTTGGGCCACTGCTCGCCGTGGGGAAGTTCAAGGTGGTCGAGGAGGCCCCCGCGCCGGCCAGGGTCAGCGACTGATCGATCGTGACCTGCTCGGAATACGTCCCGGCCAGGACGTTGACGGTCCCCCCGGCGGCCACGCCGTCGACCCCGTCCTGGATGGTGGGGAAGGCATTGGTGCCGATGGTATACGTCTTCCCGCCGACCGTGACCTGCGTGCCGCTCGGATCGCCGGCCCAGGCCGCGTTCACGTAGACGGCCGACTGGCTCGACGGCGTCACCGTCTCGGTGAGCGTCGGCGACTGGTTCACCTGGGTCAGGCCGTCGCCGTTGTAGATCGCCACGATCGAATGAATGCCCGGGACCAGCGTCGAGATCGACCAGGTCGCCTGGTCCGAGCTGTTGAGGCTCAAGGTGCCCAGGGCCTGGGCCGTGGTGACGTCGTAGAACGTCACGGTGCCGGTTGGCGTGGGAGGCGTGGTGCCGCTCGGCCCGACGACGGTGGCCGTCGCCGTGAAGGTCACGAACTGGCCGGCGCCGGCGGTGGCGGCGGAGGACGACAGCGTCAGGTTGGTCTGGAAGTGGTCGACCACCTGGGCGAGCACCGGTGAGGCGCTCGGCTGGTAAGTGGCGGCGTCGCCGTTATAGGCCGCGAAGAACGCGTCCGTGCCGACCGAGAGCGGGGCGGTGGTGAACGTCGCCTGGTTCGACCCGCTCAGCTTGACCGTGCCCAGCAGGGTGGACCCCCGGTAGAAGCTGACCGAACCGTCGGTGGGGTTGGCGACGCCGGACCCCGTGGCCGTGACCGTGGCCGTGAGCGTGACGGCCTGGCCGCTCACCGAGCTGCCCACCGGGTCGGCGAACGCGGTGGCCGTCGCGTCGGGATTCCCCGTCACGGCCGAGCCCGCCTGCACAGCCAGCCCCGACGCGGTGACGGTCAGGCTCGAGTTGATCTTGCCGGTCGCGGTGAGCGACTGGGTCCCCGGCGTCTCGAAGGTGACGTAGAAGGTGCCCGTCCCATGCTGCTCGGCGGCGAGGACGTACGTCGCCGGGACCACGGCCGCGGGGATGCTGCCGTTGTAAGTCACGGGGAACTGGGCGGCGGAGTCGGTGCTCGAGAGATCGAGCGTCGCGATGAAGCCGGTGGGGACGTTGCCGTAGGGGTCCTTCGCGGTGACGGTGACCGCGAATGGCACCCCGGCGGTGGGGCTGCCCGAGGTGGTGATCACCAGCGTCTTGGCGGCGGCGGCCTGGACCAGGATATCGCCCTCGGTGCCGGTGACCGCCGGCGCCGAGGGCTCGGTCGCGGTGATCGACTGCATCCCGGCGGTCTTGAACGTGGCGCTGAACGTGTGGACGCCCTGATCGGACGAGGTGAAGGTATAGCTGGCCGGCAGGCCCGCGACCTGGGGGTCGCTGCTGCTGAAATCGATCGTGCCCAGGAAGCCGGTGTCCGTGCCGCCGCCGGGCGCCAGCGCGGTGACGGTGAAGGAGGCGGCCGTGCCGGCGGTGGCGTTGGCCGGGATGCCGGCGACCAGGAGGACGTCGGACGAGGCGCCGGACGCCCGGTTGATCGTCTCGACGAACTGGTCGGCCGTGGCCTCGCCGTTGGTGCCGTTGCGGTTCTGGTTCATCTCGTTGCCGTACCAGTCCTGGACGTCCGGGCCGACCTTCAGGGTGTAGGCGCCGGCGGCGGACTGGGTGGGGAACGTGATGGCGAAGGTGTGGTCGTTGGAGCCGGCGACCGGGGCGACCGATACTCCGTTGATGGCGCCGCCGGGCCCAGTCAGGGTGACCTGATCGGGGGTGAAGGTCGCTGGGTTGATCTCCTCGTTGAAGGTCACCTGGATGGTGGAGAGGCCCGCGCCGCCGCTGACCGAGCCGCCGGGCGTCGCCGAGACGACGTACGGCCCGTCGGTGTTGGCGACCGCAGCCGCCGCGTTGACGATGCCGCCGGTCATCACCTTGCCCGCCAGGTTCGGGTCGGGCGTGACGGTGTCGAGCATCGCGTCGATCACCTGGCTCATCGACCAGGTCGGGTGCGCGGCCTCGACCAACGCGACCGTGCCGGTCACCAGCGGCGTGGCCATCGACGTGCCGCTGTCGGTCGTGTAGCCGCTGCCGCTCAGGCCGTAGAGGGCGACCCCGGGCGCGGCGAGCTGCACCGATTGGACGCCGTAGTTGGAGAAGCTGGCCAGGTTGCCGCTGATGTCGGTGGCGGCCACGCTGATCAGGTTGGGATAGTCGACCGAATACGAGGCCGGCGAGAACCAGGTGCTGGCGTTATCGTTGTCCGTGCCGCTGTTGCCGGCGGCGGCGACGATGATCACGCCGTGCTGGTCGGCGTACTGGATCGCGGCGGCGATGGTCGGATCCACGCCGCTGCCGCCCCAGCTCGCGTTGATCACCTTGGCGCCGTGGTTGACGGCGTACTCGATCGCCGCGACCGCCTCGGCATCGGTGCCGCTGCCCGAGGAGCTGAGCATCTGCGCGGACATGATCTGCACCGACCAGTCGGCGCCGGTGACCCCGGTGGCGTTATCGCCGACCGCCGCGATCTCCCCGGCGGTGAACGTGCCGTGGCCGTTGCCGTCGAGCGGGCTGTCGTTATTGCTGACGAAGTTCCAGCCGATCAGGTCGTCGGGATGCGCGGTGTCGCCGTCCTGGGTCGAGCCGCTGGCCCAGCCGCCGGAGCTGGTCGGGGCGATCACCGCCGAGCCGTTGACGAGGCCCCCCGGGGTGGTGGGCTTGATCTTCCCGGCGCCCTGATTGATCGCCACGCCGCCCACGATCGCGTTCAGGTCGGCGAAGGTGATCAGCCCGTCGCCGTTGGTGTCGGTCAGGTTGGGCCGGACGCTGGAGGGGATCTCAGCCTGGTTGATCCAGATGTTGTTGAGCAAGCCGGTGTTGTTGTAGGAGATCCCCGTGTCGGTGTCGGCGACGATCACCTGCGACGAGCCGACCGTGACGCTCCAGGCGCCGGGGGCGTTGATCCCCCAGGTCCCGTCGAGGAACCACTGAGTGTCGTTGAGGTAGCTCGGGTTGTTGGGCGCGTCGGCGATCTGGACGGTCCGGGGCGGCGCGGCGTACTCGACGGCCGGGCTGGCCGCGAGCTGGGCCGCCAGCGGCCCCATCGCCCCGGCGGGGCCCTGCACCTCGTACAGGTCGGGGATCCCCGTCGGCTGGACCGTCGCGCCGGCCGACGCGATCAGCCCCGCCAACGACCCCAGGGACCCGCCCGTGCCCGGCTGGAGCACCAGGTTCAGCATCCCGCCCGATGCGGACGACGACGCGACCGCCGCGGCGGCCGGCGGCGGCCCCATGATGACCGCGGACGTGCCGGTCAGCATCGTCCGGGGCTCGAGCCGGTCGAGAGCCGATGCGACGACCCCGGCCCGACGGCCACCGCGCCGTCGCGACGCCGAGCCGATCTCGCCCCTCTTCCCCCAAACCCCGACCAACCGATGCAGACCCAGACCCCGGCCCGGACGACGGCCGTGATGCGACATGATGGTGCAACTCCCTTGTGCAGACTCAATTCGGGCGACGAGCAGTTATGGAATGCCCCGGCACGGGGCGAGGCAGGCCGATTGATCGGGCTTTCGACAACGGTTTCGGCGACATCCAGCGCCTCAACAAGCTCTCGGAGACGGACCTCCAGAGCCGACAACCACCACCGGACGGAGCGGAAAACTCGGCGTACTTGATCATAAGCATGACAACACAAAAGTCCAAGGGGTGCGATCGCGCGCTTGTCGGTGCAGGTCGAGGGCCGAGACGGCCGGTCCCTCGGCGCTCGAGGACGGCCGCGGCCGAGAACTATCACGTTCTACCCGAAGAGGGATATCATAAAACTTATTATATATTATAATATTAAGATATAATTGTTTTATCGCAAATAGGCCCTGGCGAAATGGTGATCGCCGGGATTGGTGGAGCACGCGGCTAGAGCGCTTAACAGATGGCTGGCGTACGCAGTTCGACCACAAGGCCGAGCGGTACCCTCGACCCCCCCTGCCCCCCCCTTCTCCTCAGAGGGAGGGGTTTTTTAACTACTTACGAGGTAACGGGTTGGCGAAGCGCGTGTCGGGTAGGCTGTTCAACTGGGCATGGGATTCCCTCGCTGTCAGGGTGGTCCACCACTGACCACCATCTCGGAGGGACTCCTCATGACTCGCCCGCAGCCACTCGACGATTGGACCCGACAGGTCACCGATGCCTTCCCCCAACTCTCCCGGCCTCAGGCCACCGTGTTGGCCCTCTACAGCTTCGGCATGTCCCTCGCCCAGCGGTGTGGACTCAACAGCGTCGTGACTGTCTTGGTCCCCCTGTTGGGCATCAGCTTCCACACCCTCCGCTCGCGACTCCAGGAGTTCTACCAGCCGGCCGACGCCAAGTCGGGCCGACACCGCGCCCAGCTCGACGTCACCACCTGCTTCGCCCCGCTGCTGGCCTGGATCCTCCGCGGCTGGCACCGGCCCCGCTTGGCCGTGGCGCTGGATGCGACCAGCCTGGGCGATCGCTTCACCGTCCTGTCGATCGGCGTCGTCTATCGCGGCGAGGCGATCCCCGTGGCCTGGAAGGTCCTGCCGGCGAAGGTCCCGCACTCCTGGGAGCCCGAATGGCGGGCGCTGGTGCGGGCCTTCGCGGGTCTGGTCCCGGCCGGTTACACGGTGATCGTGATGACCGACCGCGCGTTGTATGCCCGCTGGCTCTACCGCGAGATCCAGGCGCTGGGTTGGCATCCGGTGATGCGGATCACCAAGCTGAGCAAGTTCCGCGAGCGGGGCTCGAAGCAGGCCATCGCGGTCACGGAGTTGGTACCGCACCCGGGGTGTCGATGGCACGGCCGCGGGGTGGCCTTCCCCAAGAAGGCCGAGCGGCGGCTGGAATGCACGCTGATGGCCTGCTGGGAGGAGGGCTACGACGAGCCGTGGTTCCTGGTGACCGACCTGGCACCGGACCAGGCGGAGGCGTTGTGGTATGGGATGAGGTCGTGGATCGAGGGGGGCTACAAGTTGCTCAAGAGCGGCGGCTGGGAGTGGCAGGCGACGCGGATGACCGAGCCGGATCGAGTGGAGCGGCTGTGGCTGGTCTTGGCGGTGGCGACGCGGTACGTCCTGGCGATCGGCGGGGAGGCCGACGAGGCGGAATTCGCCGACGCGATGGTCCCCGAACCGGCGGCCCGGCCGGCGGAGTCGGCCCCGGCGCGCCCGCGGGCGTGGGGTGGCCCCGGGCGGTCGCGGGGGCCGCGGCGCGGCGGCGGGCGGGGCCGCGGCGGCGGGGGGCGGCCGGATGAGGACCGCGAGCCGAGGCGGCGCCGGACCGGGACGAAGTGGCGGCTGGTGAGTCTCTTCCATCAAGGCCTGGCGGTGTTGTTGAGCGTGCTGATCAACGGTCATGAGCTCCCCCAGCCGTCCTGGAGACCCGAAGCGTGGTTGGAGATCCGAAGCGGGGTCGAGGCCTCCCCAAAACAGCCCTCGGCACCGATCCCCAAAAACCCCTCCCTCTGAGACCCCCTTCTCAAGGGGGGGATCAAGAGGGGCGGGCCTCCTTCCGTTTCCCCCCCTTAAGAAGGGGGGGTCAGGGGGGGTCGGGCCGAGGCAACGCAAACGTTAGTCGCTCTAGCCGGAAGATGCGGGCCACACGGCCCCCGCCCCCGCCAGCGAGAGCGGATGATCCGCGGTGGCCCCCGGCGCCAGCGTGATGGACGGTAGTGAGCCGCGAAGCGCATAATGGATGGCGCCAGGATACGCCGAGCTGGGTTTCCGGAGGCGCGGGTCGGGCGGAATTCTTCGGGCTGCGTGAGGGGTTTCTCGTCGATGGGGCAGATATGTAGGGGCCGTTCGTCCCGGGGTGCGCCCGTGTCGCCTCGCCACTGGAGCGTGCATGGCGTTCGGCCCTACGGCGGGACACCGCCGGGAACGGAGGGGATCCGGTCGAGACGGGGAATGACCTCATGGCGTCATCGGCATCGCAGGAGCAGTTCCTCGCGCGGGCACGGCAGGGGAGCCAGTTGGCGCTGAAGGACTTGATCGCCTCGTGCCGATCGTGGCTGCGCGCGCGGCGCGCGGCCGGATGCCGTGCGAGCGGGGCCGGGAGCCGGACGCGTCGGACCTGGTGCGGGAATGCCAGTGCGTGGCCGCGGTGCGGTTCGACGAGTTCCGGGGGAGCGATCTGGCCGGCTTCCGCGCCTGGTTGGGGGGATCCTCGACCGCTGCCTGATGCGGTCGATGCGGTCCCGACGCGATCGGCGGCGTGGGGGGTCGCCGACGCCGACCCGGGGCGAGGGGGCGCGCCGGGAGGGCGCGGCGCCGGCGGCTTCGGGCTTGGGCCGGCTCTCGCAGGCCGAGCAGTGTGAGCGGCTCCGGCTGGCCGCGAGCTGGTGCCACGCCGACGACATGGCGGTGATCGCGATGCACCTCTTCGAAGGCCGGGGCCACGATGAGATCGCCGCCGACCTGCAAATCGCCGGCGCGGCGGCGCGGCGGCGCTACACAGGCGCCCTCCGTCGCATGGGCGAGGCCCTGCGCCTGCTGGGACGGATGAGCCGCCTGGGGTGGGGCGCCCTGCGCCAGGATGTGGTCGGCCTGCACCGATTCCGCGGGGCCGGGCCGGCCGAGATCGCCGCAAGGCTCCAGGTGCCCCGGGAGCTGGCCGCGCGCTGGATCGCCGAGGCCGGGCCGCTGCTCCGCTCGATGGCCATCGAAGAGGACCCGTCATGATCCCGCGCGAGTGCGTCGGGCCCGACGCGGACGGCAGGGAGGTCGCCGAGGGCCGCCTGCCTCATGACTTCGAGGACGACCGAGTGGATTCGCGTCCCCGATCGACCCCCGGCCCGGCGGGCCAACCGGACGATCCGGGCTTCCCCGACGGGTCGGACGATGGCTCCGCGCATCTCTCGACGACGTTGCGCCAGGACGGCGACTCCTCCCATTCCTGCGGCGGACTGGCCCGGCTCGTCACCCTCGCGCAGCCCGAGTCGTTCGGATCCGCCCCGGCGATGCAGCAGGGGCCTCGGGACGGAGAGATCGCCTCCGCCGATCCGGCGCGGATCGGAAAGTACCTGGTGGTCGAGCTGCTGGATGGCGGAGGCCAGGCGCAGGTCTTCCGCGTGATGCATCCCGAGTTGGCCAGGGAGCTCGCCCTGAAGCTGGGACGTCGGCCGATCGCGGCACGTCGGGAGGCCGGGACCTCGGGCGAGGCGGGGCCGCCGCGGGCGGCCTTGCTCGACGAGGGGCGGCTCCTGGCCCGTTGCGACCATCCCAACCTGGTCCGGGTCGTCGACATGGGCGTCCATGAAGGCCGGCCGTACGTGGTCATGGAGTACGTCCCGGGCCTGACGCTCAAGCAGTTCGCCCGGCAGCGCCGGCCGGGCTCGCGCGAGGCCGCCCGGCTGATCGCCGAGCTGGCGGGGGCCGTCGCCTACCTGCACGCCCAGGGGATCGTCCACCAGGACATCAAGCCCCGCAACGTCCTGATCGACCAGCGGGGCCGGCCGCGGCTGATCGACTTCGGCGTGGCGCGATGGGAACACGCCTGGTCGGGGGACGGGGACGATTGGTCCGGCGGGACGGCCAACTACATGAGCCCCGAGCAGGCGACGGGCCAGTCCGATCGGATCGGTCCGTGGACCGACGTCTTCGGGCTCGGCGGCCTGCTCTACCACCTGCTCACGCACGGCCCGCTCTACCGGGGGGCCTCGGAGACCTCGGTCATCCGCCAGGCGCGCGAGGCCGGCTACCTGCCGATCCGCGAGCTGGCCCCGTCGACGCCCCGCGGGCTGGCGCGTATCGTCCACCGAGCCCTCGCGGCCGAGCCGGAACGGCGATACCGGAATGCCGCCGAGCTGGAGGCCGCCCTCCGGGGTTTCCTCGCCCGCCGCCGGATCGGCGCGGTCGTCCTCGCGATCGCGCTGGCCGCGTCAACCCTCGCGCTGGCGCTGGCATTCCCCCGGATCGCCCGTGAACCGACGGGCCCCTCGCGATCCGCCGAGCGACTCCCCGGATCGGCGACGCTGCCGGCGCCGCTGTCCACGGCGACGCCGCCTCGAGGACAGGAGGCCGCGGGCGTCCCGCGGATCCTGTCGTTCCGCGTCGATGCGTTCCGGGTCGAGCCGCCGGAGAGCCTGGGCTCGATCGGCGTCTCGCCGCGGCAGGTCCGCGTTGACGACGAGGTGGAGGTCTCGGCTCGCTTCGACGCCACGGCGTTCGGCTACCTGATCGCCATGGATCCCGAGGGCCACGTCCAGTTGTGCCAGCCCCTGGACGAGAGCGAGCCCCCTCCGGGCTCGGAGGAGATCCGCATCAACGAGTCGAAGGCGTATGCCCTGACCGGCCGCCCGGGCTTGCAGGTGTTCGTGGCGGTCGCCTCGCGGAAGCCCCTGCCGCCGTACGAGAGATGGCGGGGTGCCGAGGGCCTCCGCCGGCTCTGGAAGCCCTGCGACGACGGCCAAGCCTGGCGCTTCGACGGCCGTCGCTTCGAGAGGCTCTCCGCCCAGACCCGCGGCGCGTTGAAGGATCGCCCCGGTCCCGAGCCCCCCGCCCCCTTCCGGGCGGTATGCGACTACCTCGCGCAGTCGCCCGAGTTGGAGGCGATCGCCGCGATCGCCTTCACCGTCCAGCCGAAGGAGTGAGGGCCCGCTTCGAGCGACTCGAAGGGGCGTCCGCATGTCGCCAGGGCGTCCGGCGCCTGCAGAGCCCCATCCGAGATGGCTCGCCCACAGGACCTTCTGGAACGCGGGAGATCAGCTATCCGCCAGGCCCACGACAATTCGACTTCCGGCCGAGAGGATGAAGTGTCCTGTAAAGCCTCGTTCATAAATCAGATATTACATGCACAAGTGCGCCTTTACTTGATGGAGAAGCCTCTCCTTTCCGATCCGAGAACAACCGGTCCTTTGCTGCCGTCTCGGTGAGTGGCTCTCCGGGTCGGGTCGTGGGCCATGACCTCGACGCGATACTTACCGGGCGGGAGTCGGTATGTCGCCGCGTAGTCCTGCTCCCAGTTGCCCTTCCCGACGATGTCCCTGCCGCGCCCGATCACTTCGTGGTCCACATAGACTTTGCCTTGCAGGTCATCGATCGTCACGACGACTTCGAAATCGACATCGTGCACGTCGGGGGCGGGCTGGTTTGGCTGTCCAATCTTGAAGGTGGCAAACACCCTCAGACGCCCCGGGCCACCGCGATTCTCCCTTTCCAGGTCGATCCCCGCGTGGTACCCGCGCCTCTCGTTGCTGGCCCGTGGCTTGCCTACGTACCGGATCTCGGTCCCCTTGCGGGAGGCTTTCCCGTTCTCGGATGCCTGGCGCTTGGCCTCCACCGCCCTCTTCTCGGGGGGTTTTTCTAGGGCTCCCGCCCCCTTCCGAAGCGGCTTTCTCTCATCCTGGCCGGCCGCGAGGCGGCCCGTGCCCCAGGTGGTGGCGATGAGGAATCCGGTTGACGCCGCCGCGACCATCACCACTCGGATCGTGAACCGCTCGCGGGGCCATCGCATGGCTCACTCCTGGCAATCCTGAGTTCTCATCCGAGCTTTACACCGCGGATTCGACGTAAGTCCGTGCACGACGCATCTGAATTTGTTGATGCCGTGGGGATATTGAGGCTTTACACATCGGCCGATTGTCCGGCCTCCCCGGTCTCGGTCGCCAGATGTTCACAGGCGTGGCACGGTCCACGCCTACAGGATACTGCGCCGCACGCCGCGTTGCATCCGGTGCGGTATTGCGCCCACGAGATCGAAGATGATAACCTACTGTCGTTGCCCACACGCCGCCGCAAAGCCGGGCGAGGGCCGGGGTTTGCGGCCTCGCGTGGGGGCGACATCTTCGGGACATCGCCACCATGAAACCGACGGAACGCCGCCCGCATCGGCCGATGCGCCTCGGCACGCTCTGCGCGGGCCTCGCCGTGACGATCTCGGCCGCGTCGGCCGGGGCCCAGGCCCCCGGACCGCAGCCGGCCCTCTCGGGCGACGAGGCCAGGCGCGTCCAGGCGCTGACGAAGGCCATCGACGAGCTGGAGAGGCAGGGGAAATATGCCGAGGCCGTCGCGCCGGCACGGGAGGTCTTCGCGATCCGCCGCCGCGTGCGGGGCGAGGCCCACTGGGAGACGATCAGCGCCCGGTTCGTGGAGCAGAAGGAAACGCGCATGGCCGGCTTGCCGGCCGGGGAGCAGAGCGCGCTGGCCGCGACGCTGGCCCAGTACGACGAGGCATCGAAGCTCTACATGCAGGGGCGCTACGCCGACTCCGAGAAGATCCTCGGCGCCATCCTGGACGTCTGCCACAGGACCCTGGGCGAGGACCACCCCGATACGGCCACCGCTCGGGAGAGCCTGGCCGCCTGCCTCGTCGGTCGGGGGCGGTCGGCCGATGCCGAGCCGATCGTGCAGCAGGCGCTGGCGAGCCGCCTTCGCACGCTGGGCGGGGGCCATCCGGAGACCGCCAACACGTATAACACTCTGGCGGTCACCCTCGACGCCCGGGCCCGGTACGAGGAGTCTGAGCCGATGCATCGGCAGGCGCTGGCGATCCGCCGCGACGCCCTGGGAGAGGACCACCCCGACACGGCCAACAGCTATCACAACCTCGGCGCCAACCTGGAATCCCGCGGGCGATACGCCGAGGCCGAGCCCTTCCTCCGCAAGGCGCTGGCGATCCGCCGCCGCGTGCGGGGTGAGGCCCACCCCGAGACGGCCTTCACCTGCATCACCCTGGCCCACACCATCAAGGGCCTCGGGAATCCCGGCGAGGCCGAGCTGCTCTATCGCAAGGCGCTGGCGATCGACCTCGCCGCCCTGGGGGAAAACCACCCCGACACGGCGCTCGTCTTCGGCAGCCTGGGGTACGACCTCGACGCCCAGGGGCGTTATGCCGAGGCCGAGCCGCTCCATCGCAAGTCGCTGGAGATCACCCGTCGCGTGCTGGGGGAGGACCACCCCCGCACGGCGGAGTGCTGGACCGAGCTGGCGGTGAACCTCAACGATCAGGGGAGGTCGGCCGAGGCCGAGCCGATGCTGCGGAACGCCCTGAAGATCAGCCGCGGCCGGATGGGGGAGACTCATCCCCTCACGGCCCGGTGTCACGACCGACTGGGCCTCAATCTCCACGACCAGGGGAAACTCGACGAGGCCGAGAGCTGCTTCCGCAAGGCGCTGGAGATCGGTCGGGGCGCATCGGAGGATCGCCCGATCGCGATGCCGATCCGCTACCACCTGGCGCGGACACTCCTGGCCCGCCGCCAGTTCGCCGAGGCCGAGTCGCTGCTTCGCGAGGCGATGGCGATCGGGCGCCGGACCCTGGACGAGGGCCACCCCTACATGACCGCCAGTTCCAGCCGGCTCGTCCTCGTCCTGATCGCGCGCGGGAAGTACGACGAGGCCGAGGCCACCGCGATCGCCGCGACCCGGAGCTACGAGTCGGCGCGACTGCGGGTCGGCCTCCGGGGGCTCGACCGCATCGAGTTCGGCGGGCCCGCGTTCGCCTCCCCTCCGCTGCTCCTCGCCGCCCTCCTCGCCCGGCGCGGCGAGGGTCGGGACGCATGGCGGCACTGGGAGTCGAGCCTGCGCGCGGCCTGTTCGACGACCTGACCGCCCGTCGCGGCCGGCCCCTCACCCCCGACCAGCGCCGACGGCAGGACGACCTGGTCGGCCAGCTCAGCCGCCTCGACAACCGGATCGGCGCCCTGGCCGGTAGCCGGGCCCTCACCGACGAGCAGCGGGGCCGCCTCGACGGGCTGAAGGCCCGCCGCCTCGAGCTGCAAGGGCAGTTGGTCCAGCTCGAGGGGGAGCTGATCCGTGAGTATCAGGTGGCCGCCGGCGCCGTGTACTCCCTCGATCAGGTCCAGGCCCGATTGCCGGCCGACGCCGGGCTGATCGGCTGGCTCGATCTGACGGCGACGCCCGGCGCCGAGGATCCCCGCGGCGACCACTGGGCGTGCGTGGTCCGGAGCCGCGGCGCGCCGCGATGGGTCCGGATCCCGGGCAAGGGAGCGGGCCACGCCTGGACGGCGGACGACGCCCGGCTCCCGAGCCGGGTCCGGCAGCTCCTCGCCGGCGACGATCGGCCGGCGTGGCGGCAGGCGACGGCGGAGCTGGCCGCGCAGCGGCTCGACCCGCTCGGGCCCGAGCTGGCGGCGCGCGATGGCCTTCCGCCCGTCGGGCACCTGATCGTCCTGCCGTCGCCGTCGCTGGGCGGCATCCCCGTCGAGGCGATGATCGAGGCCTGGGAGGCGGCCTCGCGGCCCGATCGCGTGAGCTACGCCCCCTCGGGGACGATCTTCGCCTGGCTCGAGTCGCGCCCTCACGAGGGTGCCGACGACCCGTCACGGTCCCGCCGGCTCCTGGCCCTGGCCGATCCGATGCCCGCGGCCGGCGTCGAGGCGGCTCCCGGCGCCCCCGATCCCGGTTCGCCGGCCCGGCCGGTCGCCCGCGGGTCGGACGCCGACCGGATCCTCCGCACCCGCGGCGCCGCCTTCGCTCGCCTGCCCGGCTCCGCCCAGGAGGTCCGGGCCATCGCCGGACTCTTCGGCCGGGCCGAGGTCCACATCGGCTCCGATGCCAGCGAGCAAACCCTCGAGACGTTGCGGGCCCGCGACGGGCTGGCGGCGTTCGCCGTCATCCACCTGGCGGCCCACGGGCAGGTCGACGATGTCTCGCCGATGAACTCCCGGCTGCTCCTCTCGCAGGACCGCCTACCCGACCCGATGGCCCCGGGATCGCTGGACGGCCCGGCCTACGACGGGATCCTGACGGCCGGCGAGGTGCTGGGCACCTGGAAGCTCAAGGCGGAGCTGGTGACCCTCAGCGCCTGCCACAGCGGGTTGGGGCGGCCGAGCGGCGGCGAGGGCCACGTCGGCTTCGCCCAGGCCTTCTTCCTGGCCGGCGCCCGCAGCCTGATCGTCAGCCTCTGGGAGGTCGACGACCGCGCCACCTCGCTCTTGATGACCCGGTTCTACCAGAACTGGCTGGGGAAGCGCCGGGCCTGGACAGGCCCCTGTCGAAGGTCGATGCCCTGCGCGAGGCCAAGGCCTGGCTGAGCCGCCTGAGCGGCCCGGAGGTCGATCGCGAGCTGGAATCGATCACGAGGGGTGGGCTGAAATCCCGGTCGAGGCGCCCGGCGGCGGACCACCCCTTCGCTCATCCCCACGACTGGGCCGGATTCATCCTGTTGGGCGACCCCGATTAGAGCGCTTCACGGTTGCGTTGCATCGCCACGAAAGAACCCCCCCTGGCCTCCCCTTCACAAGGGGGGGACGTGAGGGAGGCCCGCCGCTCTTCATCCCCCCCTTACGAAGGGGGGGCCAGGGGGGGTTAAGGCCCCGGCCCGGTCTCAAGGCCCAACCACGTGGGCCATCCATTCGTAAAGCGCTCTAAACTGACCGCGAGCCCGCGCGGCGCGGATTGGGGGTCGGGCAACGGGGCGCGTCTCTCCTTCGTCCGAGGCCGGCCCCCGCGACTCACCGGGTCCGGCCCAGGCGGATGCCGGGCCGGACCGACCTCGAGCGACGGAACGACCGGCGCCGATCAGGACGTGGTCGCCGGCGCCGACGTTGCCGGCGCAAGAGTCGGAGTCGGTGTGCTGACCGCCATCGTCGCGGGCACCGGGGCCGATGCGCTGACCATCATCGGGGCCGATGCGCCGACCATCATCGGGGCCGATGCGCCGACCATCATCGGGGCCGCGCTCAACGGTTGCACGACCGGCCCCCCGCCGCCAGATGCCATGCCCATCGGTCCAAGCGGCTGGCCCAGCACGACGCCGGTGAGCACGCTATCCCCGAAGGCATCCACGACCGGCGTCGAGGGAGCCGCTGTGCTCGAGCCTGACGACGAACCGGACGTGCCGAGGTCCGCCTCGACCGCTTTGGCGTCGGCGGCGATCTGAGCGACGTCGGCCGTGTTGAGGCCGCTCGACGTGATGATCGCCTGGAGGTCGGTCGATGCCTGGCCAGCCTGGGCTTGCGTCGCCCCCTCTGCCGTCAAAACGGCCGCGAAGTCGCCGACGAGCTGCGCCTGCTGGGCGCTCGTGAACGTGCCGCTGGAGAGCACCGCGGACTCATCGGTCTGGAGCTTCTGGGACGCCGTGCTGACGGCCGACGACGGCGGGCCCGAGGGCGTGGTGACCGCCTGGATGTCGGCGCTCAACGCCGTGAGCTCGGCCACGGTGACCTGCGACTTGGCCTCGATGGCCTGGACGTCGGACTGGAGCTTCTGGAGGTCGGCCTTGGCCTGGGCGCTGAGGGCCGGCGGCGTCGTAGGCGTCGGGAGCGACGGCGGAGACGTCGGGACGGGCGTCGGTGTCGTCGGGAGCGGCGTCGGTGTCGTCGGGAGCGACGGCGGTGTCGCGACGGTCACGGGATTGGAGGCGACGGTCGGGGCTGATGCGCCGGTGCCCGCCGCGCCGCCGGCCGCCGTCGCGCCCGTCCCCGCGCCGAGGTTGCCGACCGCCAGGTG
Organism: uncultured Planctomycetota bacterium; assembly: GCA_963815795.1. Lineage (GTDB taxonomy): Bacteria > Planctomycetota > Planctomycetia > Isosphaerales > Isosphaeraceae > JAKAUH01. The sequence continues at coordinate 516,720 of CAWFIC010000020.1, forward strand.
GCCTCCGCCGGCGGCTGGCCCCCGCCAGCTCGCGGCCCAGCCACCCTGCACGGGGCCGGTGTTCGGGCTCGAGGGCATGCTGCCCGTGGCCGATGCGCCCGACCCGGCAGCCATCGCCGCGGCTGCCGCCGGTGTCGTCGCGGTGCTCGTGGCCGGCGTGGTCGCCGTGCTCCTGGCGGGTGTCGCGGGAGTCGATAACGGAACGGTCACCACGCTCGGGTTGTCGGTCGGCAGGGCCCGCAGGCGATGGCCGTGCCCACCCGCTCGGCCGTGGATTCCGGCCCCGACCGATCGGACGTGAGCCGCACGGGCCGCCATGAGCCGCTCGCCGGCGAGATGACTGCCCAGCCTCGACAGAAGCTGCCGGCCTTCCAGCGACTCGCAGGCGACGCGGACCGACCGCATGACGCGAGGCCTGCCGCCCCGGCCCGGCTCCGCATCCCCCATCCCGCCCTGACCCGCCAAGTGAGTCCCCATCGGAAGCATCCTCCGTCCGTGAAAGGGGATCGGACCTCCGACTCCCGTCGAAACGCGATCGACGATCTCCGGTCGTTCCATCCAGATCTGTCGAAAACGTCGTGTTGACCGGCCGCTCGAGTGAAGACACCGAGGGCGGATGGTCGCGAGATCGACATTTGACTTGCAGCAATCATCGATGTATCCGAGGCCGGTTTCTCGCTCTCCTGTGAGAAGGCCCCGCCGTCGTAAAGATCGGCAAAGTCGCGGACCGACACCACGAGAAATTCGGGAAAGGACGTGACGACAACGATGGAATGCCTCGGCGTTCTTGGTCGGGCCGGAGCGGATCGGTCGGGGCAGGATCGCACCGCGACAGGGCGCTTCCTCGGAAGATGCGGGCCGGGGGTCAGACGATCGTGCGCGCCAAGGCCGGTTCGGCCGAACGGTTACGCTCGGACCAAGAACTCGTTGCGTCCCCGTTCCGGTTCTCCGTTGCGTCCCCGTTCCGGTTCTCGGCCCGTTCACCAACGAGGATTCGGCGTATGGGCGAGGCCGCCGGCATCCATCACCAGCGCCTCCGCCAGCGCACCAACCGGCGCGGGCTGCGACCGCCTGATCTGGGCGAGGATCGCGCGTTGCGTCGTCTACAGCCCGCTCGGCGCGAGGGCCGCGTCGTAGAGCTGCGATATCCGGCGAGATGCCTTCCGAATCGCGGTGCAATGGCACCGGCTCTCTCATCGGCGCCCGTGCTGTGCAATGGCCCAGAGGCGGAGGTCTCCGAAGAGTTGTGCGAGGGCGGCGGGCTGGTAGTGGGCGTTGAGTCCGCTGGGGTTGGGGAGGACCCAGGCGTGGCTGCCGCCGAAGGGGGCCTTTTGGAGGCCGACGCGGGCGTCTTTGATGCCGGAGACGATGCGGTAGGGGCCGATGCCGACGAAGGCGACGACGGTGGGGCGCCAGCGATTGACTTTGGCTTGGAGGCGCTGGCCGCCGGCGCGAAGTTCGTCGTCGGTGAGTTCATCGGCGCGGGCGGTGGCACGCTCGACGATGTTGGTGATGCCGAATTTGAGGTCGAGAAGGAGGGATCCTTCAAAGGGCGAGAAGAGGCGCGGGGTGAAGCCGCCGCCGTGGAGGGCGGGCCAGAAGCGGTTGCCGGGGCGGCCGAAGTGGTGGCCGATGGCGGCGGTGTAGAGGCCGGGGTTGATGCCGGCGAAGAGGACAATGAGGTTCTTGGCGACGAGATCCGGGACGAGCTTGTCGTGCGCGGCGAGGAGCTGGGCTTTGGTGGGTTTCCACGGGGTGGGCACTGTCCGATTCATAGGGACGAGTCCCGGGGGGGTACGTCATTTACCCGCGCACTTCCAAAATGACCTCCAGTTCGACCGGCGAACCGAACGGAAGGCTCGCGACGCCGATGACGAGGCGCGAAGAGACAGTCTCTTCGCCCAAGACATCCCCCTTGGAGTGATTCCTGTCTCAACCTCCCTATCCTCTCGGAATGAACCCGGGAACACCGGTCTCCACAACGGAATTAAACCTGACCCGCGACTTGATTCCTTCGCTAATCTCCCGCACGTCCTCTTCAGGAAGGGTGGAGACTTCAAAGTTCTCCTTGATCCGGCTGGGGGTCTTCGAGGTTGTCAGGAGGGCCGTCCCGCGCTGGATGGCCCAGGCGAGCAAGACCTGCGCCGGGGTCTTGTTGACTCGCTCGGCGATCGCGGTAATGACAGGATCTTCCAGCAACCTGGGCTCGCTACTATGCCCCAGCGCCGCGAACGCTTGCAACACGATGCCATTCTTTCTGCAATAGTCCAGAAGGTCCCATTGCGGGAGATACGGATGGGATTCGACGTGAACAACTGCAGGCTTGATACTCCCCGCCTCGAAGATCTCTTTCACCTGGGCCAGGCTGACGTCGGATAATCCGATGGCCTTGCACCTGCCCTCGTCCACCAGATCCTCCAACGCCCTCCATGTATCCAGCAACGTCACCCCTTCGTCATAAATCACATTGCCGTTCGCATCCCTCGGGTCTTGCTCGTCTCCAGGTTGGAAGGCAAAGGGGGTGTGGATGAGATAGAGATCGACGTCGTCGAGTTGGAGTCTCTCGAGACTGGCCTCGAAGGCGGGTTTGACGCGTTCAGGACGATGATTGTTATTCCAGAGTTTCGTGGCGATGAACACGTCCTCCCGCTGGATCCTCCCCGCCTTGAACACCTCCTGCATCGCTTCGCCGACCTCCTTTTCATTGCGGTAGCGTTCCGAAGCGTCGAGCTGGCGAAATCCTGCCTCCAGCGCCGCCTTGGTCGCGGTTCTGGTCGCCATGGGGTCGGGAATCAGTGTGCCAAAGCCGAGGGCGGGGATCGCACCGGATCCATTGTTGAGGGCTATCTTCGTATAGCGAAGGTTGTCGCTCTCTACCATTGTTCCATCCCTCCGACTACCGAGCCCGGCGGTGTCCGGTCGCTGACGCTCCCGGCTGGCCTGTTCGATCAAACCCATCCATCCTTCGGCCCCTCGGCACCGAACCAGCGTTCCGTGATCACTTTCTTTCGCGTGTAGAAAGCAACGGCGTCAGCACCCTGCGCATAGAGATCACCGTAAATCGAACTCTTCCAGCCGCCGAACGGAAAGAACGCCATCGGCGCCGGCACGCCGAGATTGATGCCGAGCATCCCGGCCTGGATGCGCTCGCGGAAGGTGCGAGCCGCTGCGCCGGATTGCGTGAAGAGGGAAGCCGTGTTGCCGTATCGGCTGCGGTTTGTCAACGTGATCGCCGCGTCCAGGTCCGGGGTGCGCATCATGCTCACCACCGGGCCAAAAATCTCCTCCCGGCCGACGAACATCTCCGGAGTCACATTGTCGAAGACCGTCGGCCCGAGGAAGCAGCCGCGCGGCCTGTGGGGGACGGTTTGGCAGCGGCCGTCGAGGCGGAGCCGGGCTCTTTCCGTCACCCCGCGCTCAATCGCGGCCCGGATCCGCTTTTCCTCCTTTGGGTTGACCACGGGACAGAGCGTCGCGGTGTCGTCTAGGCCGTCTCCCAGTTCGAGTTCACCCGCCGAGCGGATGAAGGCATCGACGACGGCGTCCTGTCGCACTGGATCGCCGACCACCACCAGCACGCTCCCGGCAAGACAGCGCTGTCCCGCAGAGCCGAAGCACGATCCAATCAGGGCGGGCAGGCTGCGCTCCAGATCGGCATCGGGCAGGACGATTAGATGGTTCTTCGCTCCGCCGTGTGCCTGAACGCGCTTGCCGTGAGCCGCTGCGGTGCTGTAGACCGACTCCGCCACTGCCGACGTGCCGACGAAGGAAACTGCCTGGACATGCGGGTTGGCGATGAGCCGTTCGCTGACTTCCTTGCTGCCCTGCACCACGCCGACGACACCCGGCGGCAAGCCGGCATCAGTGAACAGCTCGACGAGTCGGGTGCCGGTGAGCGGTGCCTTCTCGGCAGGCTTGAGGAGGAACGTGTTCCCGCAGGCGACCGCGATCGACATCATCCACAGCGGAATCAAGGCCGGGAAATTGAACGGCGGGATGCCGACCACCACACCCACAGGTTCGCGGATGGCATGGCAGTCGACGTCCCGCGAAATGTCGGTCAGAGTCTGCCCCATCAGCTGGGAGGGAATGCCGCAGGCAAATTCGACGACGTCAAGCCCGCGCCGCAGCGCGTCGCGAGCCTCGCTCAACAGCTTGCCGTTTTCGCGGACGATACCGTGTGCCACGTCCGAGAAGTACTCTTCCAGCAGGCCCCGGAACTTGAACAGGACGTGAGCCCGATCCGGCGCCGGAGTGGCGCGCCAGCCCGGGAAAGCACGGGCGGCGGCAGCGCATGCCGCGTCCACCTGCTCCGGCGCGGCCTCGCGCACCGGCGCCAGCACTTCGGCCGCGTCCGCCGGATTGCAGATGTCGCGGCTCGTGTTCCCACGGCCCTCGACCCAGGTCCCGCCGATCAGGTTCATCGCGGAAGCCGAACGCGAGGACGTGGCCGGCGAACGATCAGGGGCAGCAATGGTGCTCATGAAGTCCTCCGGAAGCCGGAGAGTCCGTTCACGGACGTTCTGTCGAGGCCGCTCAGTCTGCTGTCGAGCGGACAGGGGAGCGGTCGGTTCAGCGATTCACCACGCTCATGTCCTCGTAGCGCTCCCCGCTGGCCGCGCCTTTCGGTGCTGCCTCGTCGATCCATTGCAGGTCCTCGCGCGTAAGGGTGATCCCGAGCGCGGCCACGTTCTCCTCCAGGTTTTTGCGGCGCTTGGTGCCAGGGATGGGGACGAGGCCCTCCCCCTGGGCCAGGAGCCACGCGAGGGCCAACTGGGCCGGCGTCACCTGCTTCGTGGCGGCGATCTCCTTCACCCGGTCCACGAGTTCCAGGTTCTTCCGGAAGTTCTCTCCCTGGAACCGCGGTCTGTGGCGACGCCAGTCGTCCTTTGGCAGATCCTCGAAGCGTCGCAACTGGCCGGTGAGGAAGCCTCGGCCGAGCGGGCTGTACGCGACGAAGCCGATGCCCAATTCCCGGACGGTGGGGATGACTTCGTCCTCCGGGTCGCGGCTCCACAGCGAATACTCGGTCTGCAGTGCCGAGATCGGGTGTACGGCATGCGCCCGGCGGATGGTCGCGGGCGCCGCCTCGCAAAGGCCGAGGTAACGCACCTTCCCCTGCCGCACCAGCTCCGCCATCGCGCCGACGGTCTCTTCGATGGGGACCTTTGGATCGACACGGTGCTGGTAATAGATGTCGATGTGATCGATCCCCAACCGTCGGAGCGAGCCGTCGCAGGCCTCGCGCACGTACTCCGGCCGGCCGTCGATGCCCCCTCCCCCCTACCGTCCGTGCCGCCCACGAAGCCGAACTTCGTGGCCACCCTCACTTCGTCACGCCGGCCGCGGATCGCCTTGCCGACCAGCTCCTCGTTGGTGAACGGGCCGTAGGCGTCCGACGTGTCGAGAAGATTAACCCCCAGTTCCAGGGCCCGGTGGATGGTCGCGACGGACTCGGCTTCGTCCGCGGGCCCGTAGGCATCGCTCATACCCATGCAGCCGAGTCCCATCGCGGAGACGGTCAAACCCTGCTTGCCGAGTCGTCGCGGCTCCATGTGCCTCCTCCTCGTGAAGCGTGCTGTCTCCCTCGTGATTTCCTGGATGAGCGTCGACCACGTTATCCTGGGCCTCGCCCGGGGGCCCCCGAACGCGCATTAGACACCGACGGATGCTCGGCTGCAAAGAAAAAAGGCTCTTCCGACTTTAGAGCGGGTACAACCATGATGTACGCGTGCCCACAGCACGGCTGGGAAGCCCGGGAAATCAGGCGTTTTTCGAGCCCGGCGCGGGGTAGACGTCCAGTCCTCCGCAATGGAAGAAGACGGCGGATCATGGAATCCGCCAGTTGACCAGGACGAGGGGGTAGCCGAGATTCTGGATGCGCTGGAAGTCGGCGGTGTTGCCGGTGACGAGCTCCAGGCCGTGCACCTTGGCGATGGCGGCGATCATCGGGTCGGCCAGGCCGATGGGCTGGCCGACGCGTTCGAGGTCGCCCCAGATGCGGCCCGCCGTCTCGGCGGCGGGCTGGGCGAATTCCAGCACCTCCTCGGTGGCGACGTTGGCGAGGAGCGCGGCGATCTTCTGGGGCCGCTGCACCTTCAGGAGGCCCTTGACCATCTCCATGACCGTGATGACGGAGAGGGTCAGGCGGCCGTGCGCCTGGCGGTAGGCGAAGGCGTGACCGGCGACGGTGGCGTTGACCCCTCGGAGGATCTCCGAGTCCATGGGCGTCCAGGCCCCACGACTCAGCGGGCCGTGGCGAAAGGTAGGGTGGCCGAACCATCGCACACGTTTCAGTGGGCGACCGTCCCACCACTCGGCCGACATGAGCCAGGGGGTTCTGTTCGACGAAGGTGTCCGCCGGCCGGGGACGATCGGATCGGTCGCCGTGGTACAATGCGGGGCCTTCCGGCCGGGGCGTACCGCCGGCGCGGGGAGGCCGGCACGATCCCGGTCCGACTCCATCCTCGAGGCCGAATTGATGAACCGAGCGACGACCTGGCTGGCGAGCGGATTGGTCATGATCTCGACGTTCCTGGGCGCCATGGCGGCGCAGGAACCCGGCCCGAACGGGCGCACGGGGCAGCCGGATCCGAAGGCCAAGGCCAAGGCCAAGCCCGGCGAGCCGGCCAGGGCCAAGGACCAGGAGAAGAAGGAGGCGGCCAAGGGAAAATCGGCGACCGACGAGGAGCCGGTGGTCACGCATCACCGGATCCCGCTCGGTGGCGAGGAGTTGAAGTACACCGCGACGGCCGGCTTGATGCCGATCAAGGACGCCAAGGGGGAGACCGAGGCGCGGATCTTCTTCATGGCCTATACCCGCGACGAGGCCGGGCCGGCGGAGTCGCGGCCGCTCCTGTTCAGCTTCAACGGCGGGCCGGGCTCATCGTCGGTCTGGCTGCATATGGGCGCCCTGGGGCCGCGCCGGGTCGCCGCGCCCGACGAGCCGACGATCCCGGCGCCGCCCTTCAAGCTGGTGGACAACGACGCGACCTGGCTCGACCGCGCCGACCTGGTCTTCATCGACCCGGTGGGGACGGGATACTCGCGCGCGGCCAAGCCCGAGCTCAACGCCAGGTTCCACTCGCTGCGCGGCGACATCGAGTCGGTCGGCGAGTTCATCCGGATGTACCTGACGCGGTACGACCGATGGGCCTCGCCCTTGTACGTCATCGGCGAGAGCTACGGGACGACCCGCGCCGCCGGACTGGCCGGGCACCTGGTCGACCGCGGCATCGCGCTGTCCGGCGTGATCCTGGTGTCGTGCGCGCTGGACTTCCAGGGGATCTTCTTCAGCGCCAACAACGACCTGCCGTACTTGAACTACGTCCCCTCGTACGCGGCGTCGGCCTGGTACCACAAGAAGCTGCCGGCCGACCTGCAACAGCTCGACCTGCCGGCTTTGCTCAAGGAGGTCGAGGGGTGGGTGGATCGCGAGTACACCGTGATCCTGGCGCGGCGACCGGCTGGGCGACGACGAGCGGCGGCAGGCCGCACAGCGGCTGGCGCGATACACCGGGCTGAAGGCCGACGACATCGAGGAGTGGGCGCTGCGGATCAACCTCACGCACTTCGACCGCGATCTGCTCCGGCCCGAGCATCGGTCGATCGGCCGGTTCGATGCACGGTACAAGGGCATCGAGAACCGGACCCCTTCCGGCGGCGACCGGCCGAGCTTCGATCCGAGCCATGCCGCCGTGCTCGCCCCGTACACGACGACCTTCAACCACTATGTCCGCGACGAGCTGGGGTACAAGAGCGACGCGCCGTATTACATCCTCGGCGGGGGCGTCGGCCGATGGGACTTCCAGACCGAGATGGGATACCCCTCGACGGCCGCCGCCCTGCGCGACGCCATGTCCCAGAACCCGCACATGCGGGTGCTGATCGCCTCGGGCTACTACGACCTGGCCACGCCGTATCGCGCCGTCGAGCATACCCTGGCCGGGCTGGGGCTGGATCCGGCATTGCGCAAGAACATCGCCGTCGAATACTACGAGGCCGGGCACATGATGTACCTGCACGGCCCGTCGCTGCACAAGATGAAGCGCGACGGCGTGGGGCTGATCGAGCGGGCGCTGAAGAAGTGATCCAATGGCGAAGGCGAGGGTTTCTTCGAGGCTCCTCGCAGGACGGCACCACGACTTGCCCCGTGCCCCGAAAGGGGCAAGACAAATCAGCCCGGGGCAACGCCCCGGGAACCGAGGAACCTCCCCCAAAGAGCCCTGAAAGGGCGGCACAAAGAAGGGGCCCTTGGCCGGCCGTGTGTCGCCCTTTCAGGGCTAGGATGCGGCGGGCCACCGAGTCCCAGGGCGTTGCCCAGGGCTTCTACTGTTTCGGCCCCTCCGGGGCAAAGGGCCGCCCGAGCCGGACCCGAATCCGGCGACGTTGGGCGAGCCGTCTCGTTCTTTTCCCACCAGGAGACCCCAAGGATGCCCTCCACGTTCCCCGGCATGGATCCGTACCTGGAAGCGCCCGACATCTGGCCGGGCCTCCATCATGCTCTTGCGGTGGGCATTGCGGCGGAACTGAACCGCATCCTGCCCGCGGCCCACTATGCCGAGATCCGGGAGCGTGCGGAGCTGGGGATCGACCTTGATATCGCGGCGATCAGCCGACCGATCGCCCTCCCAAGGGACCGGAGCGGAAGGGTGACGGTCGCGGAGCGCCCGCGCCGCGAGGCCTCGCCCCACGTCGCGCTGGACGACTTCACCGAACCGATCCGGCATCTTTATGTCGAGGTCCGCGACGTGTCAAACGGCCACAAGGTACTCACCGTGATCGAGATCCTCAGCCCCTCCAACAAGGGCCAGGGGAATGACCGCGAGGTGTACGAAACCAAGCAACGCGAGGTGCTCGAGAGCGACGCCAACCTGATCGAGTTGGACCTGTTGCGCGGCGGCAGTCGAATCATACCCGACCGGCACATCAAGACCTTGATCGAACGATTGCGTCCTTCGCCGGCCCATGTCGTGCTGGTCAACCGGGCGTGGCGTCGCGGCAGCGGAGCACTGGCCTACCATGTCTACCCGGTCGGCTTGCGCGACCCGCTCCCCTGCATCTGGGTGCCGCTCAAGGAGAACGAGGACGAGATCCCGCTGGACTTGCAGTATGTCTTCGACCGGGCCTATGACACCGGCCCCTATCGCCGCGGCGCGGTCGATTACGCCGGACCGGTCCCGGCGCCGGCCCTGGCCGAGGACGACGCCGCCTGGGCCGCCGAGCGGACCCGCCCCGGGCGCGAGGCCGCCGCAGCCGAGGCCGGCCGGTGATGGATCGACCCCCGCGACGCGACGGGAATCGGACGGATCGGGGTCGGTCGGGCTTTCCAGCCGGACTCCGTCCGATCCGACCGGATCCGACCCGCGTCACGCGGGAAAGCCCGACCGACGACCCGATCCACCCCGTCGCGGATGCGACGTCGGCCGGGCTTGCCCCAGCCAGGACGGTGGCGAAGCCGGCCGGCGGACCGCCCAAAACGGGCCGTCGGCGAGTGGGGCGGCTCCGAAAGACGGAATCCGGCCCAATCTCGGCATCCCGGTCCGATCCCGACATCTTCCCCCTGTTGAGACGAGGATTCCCCTTGAGTTTTATTCGTTCCGCGTATAAACTTACGCAATATGCGTAAAAAGGACCTCCTGGACGCTCTGTTTCCCCGAACGCGTCGAGCCATCCTCACCGCGACGTTGATGGACGCGGCGCGCGAGTGGTACCTGAGCGACCTGGCCCGACACATCGGGGTCTCGCCGTCGAGCTTACAGCGCGAGCTCGCCGGGTTGGTCGAGGCGGAGATCCTCCGCCGGAGGGTGGACGGGAACCGGGTCTATTACCGGGCGGAGGTCGACAACCCGATCTTCGGCGATCTCCGCGGATTGCTGCTTCGGACCGCCGGGCTCAAGGATGTCCTGGCCGAGTGCCTGGCGGGGTTCCGAAGCCGTATCGATGTCGCCTTCGTGTACGGCTCGGTGGCCCGCGGAGACGAGTCCGCGTCGAGCGATGTCGACCTGATGATCATCGGCGGCGTCGGGCTCTCGGAGCTCGCGCCGGCGCTCAAGGACGCCGAGGCCCGGCTGCTCCGGCCGGTCAATCCCTCGGTCTACAGGGCGGAGGAAGTGGTCGCGAAGCTCCGCGCGGGGCATCACTTCCTCGGGACGGTCATGGGCGGGGCGAAGCTCTTCATCGTGGGGGGCGAGGATGACCTGGCAGCAACTCTTGAACGCGAATCGCGGCAGGCCGCACGCCACGAGCCAGCAAGAGCTCGATGATCTGCGGGCCCTGATCGATCGCGATCTCCACGACGCCGGCGTGGCCGGCCTGTCGGCCGACCGATCTTTCGCCACGTCCTATAATGCGGCCCTCCAGTCGGCGAAGATGGCCGTCGCCTGTGCAGGCTACCGGGTGGTTGCGAAACAGGGCCATCACCAGGTGGGATTCGCGGCCGCGGAGCTGGCCATCGGCCCGGGCATCACGGGATTGATCGCCTACTTCGAGACCTGCCGGAGGAAGCGAGTAGCGTCGAGGTGTGGCGCGGTGGCTGAGATCGAGGACCCCGCTCCGTTTCCACACCCCGCTCGTCGAACCGGACAGGCGGATTTCCCGCATCCGGCTCTCGGACAAGGCCGATTCGATCGCAAGATTCCCGCGCCGCCGTGCACATAGGCTGGCACACCTCAGCGCGGCATCGCTTCCGAGACGTCCCGGCCCATAACTCGGGAGTTGTCAGGCTTTCGCCAATCTCCGGGCCGTCGGCCTCTTCCGCTGATGGGCCTTGAACTGAGGCCCCTTCCCTCCGCCGGCGTTACCCGGCCTCGACGGTACTACGAGCCCCTCCGCCACCCCGGGCGGCCCGGCCTGTTCCTCGCGGGCGTCCGGTCGAGGGTCACGCGCCCTCACCGCCTGGGGCTTCCCGTGTTGCGTTGATCCCCGTGTACAGGCATGCTGTCGTCATTACCCCGGTGGCCCGCTGGGTCCGATCGCTCGTGAAACAGCCTATTCCAGCCGTTTACATTGCTCGCCAGCGGCTGCGGCCTTCCCCGCCTAGTTGCCGGGTCGGCGTCCACATCGGTCATTTCGAGGCCTGCTCGACGTTCACTCGCGTTACGGCCTGCCTGCTCGCCGCATGGCCCGGAGCCACGCGTTTCTCTCGAAGGCTCCGACGGCTTCGTTACCTCCACCGCCGCTCCGATAGCTACCGGCTGGAGCGACCCAGTTGCCGGGTGGGAATTGCACCCACTGAAGATCAACACCTTTCACGGCGCACAACTTGCTCGACTACGACGCCGCGAACATCGTCAGCGACACCGAGGCCGCGGAGATCCTCGAGAAGGCGCGCGAGTTCAAACAGGAGGTCGAAGACTGGATCGTGAAGAACCACCCGGGCCTCGTGCCGTGAACCCCGGCGCAAGCACGCGATAGACTGCCCGGGCCGGGCGTCGGCGGGCCCGTCGGTCGGACCGAACCGACCGCCACGGTCGCGAAGCCGGCCGGCGGACCGCCCGAAACGAGTCGGCTGCACCGGAAAAACTCGGAACCGAGGTCCGACCCGGACATCGCCGCAGAAGGCTGTCGTTGCCATGGCGCGGCTTACCGCGCGCATGGATGCGTTAATTCCTTTTTGGCGTAGATAATCCCCTTTATCTACAGCTAGGGATGTGGTAGGGTGGGACGCCGTTCGGGCGGACATGCCATGATGCAATGGAGCTTTCGTCAAGGAGGATTGTATGCGACCGCAGCCCCTGATCGCCGTGCGAGATGTCGAAGCGAGCAGCCGTTGGTATCAGCAGCTCCTCGGCTGCGAGAGTGCCCACGGCGGTGCCGAGTATGAACGCCTTGTCTCACCGGAGGGGGTGCTGATCCTTCAGTTGCATCGCTGGGAAGTCGAGCATCATCACGGTCCGATCGGCGATCCCGACGCCAAGCCCTACGGCAATGGAGTTCTGCTGTGGTTCGAGGTCGATGATATCGATGCGGCGATCGCCCGTGCCGGGGAGCTGGATGCCGAGATCCTGCTGCCGCGTCATCGCAATCCGCCGGAAGGCGACGGGGGGCCGAATCATTGGGAGTGCTGGCTGCGTGACCGCGACGGCTACACGGTGGTGCTGGCCAGCCCCGACGATTCGGCGAATGAGGAAGACGATGCCTAACGAGCTGGTCAAGGCGTCATCCGGCACCATCACCGCGACCGGCGGCAAGCCGGGCCTGCCGGTGCTGGTCGAGCGTGCCGGGGGGGCGGCCCGCTTCGCCTGGGAGGAATTCTTTTATGCCGAGCATCACAACCGGCACACGCAGCGGGCCTATCTGCGGGCGGTCAAGGCGTTCCTGGGCTGGGCCGAAGGGCAGGGGGTGGAGCTGGCGGCGATCACGCCGGGCATGGTCGGCCAGTACCTCGCCGGTCTGGGCGGGTCGCCCGCCAAGCGTAACCAGCATCTGGCGGCATTACGCGGCTTCTTCGACCGGATGGTCAACCGGCACGTCTGCATCCTCAACCCGGCGGCGTCGGTCAAGGGCGTCAAGGAGCAGGTGATCGAGGGCAAGACGCCGGAGATCACGGTGGAGCAGGCCCGCACGCTGCTGCGGTCGGTCGATACCGGCCATGTGGTCGGGCTGCGGGACCGGGCGATCCTAGCGACGCTGGCCTATACCGCCTGCCGGGCCGGGGCGGTGGCCAAGCTGCGCCTGGGCGACTTCCAGCACGACGGGACACAGTACGTGCTGCGGTTCCACGAAAAGGGCGGCAAGAGCCGGGAAATCCCAGTGCGGCACGATCTGGAGGGATTTATACTGGCTTATGTCGAGGCGGCTGGCATCGCGGGCGAGGCCAAGGATTCGCCGCTGTTCCGGGCGTCCAACGGCCGCCGCCGTAAGCTGGCGGCGGGGCCGTTGGGCACAGAGCGGATTTGCGAGCTGGTCAAACGGCGACTGAAGGACGCCGGGCTGCCGTCGCGACTGTCGCCGCATTCGTTCCGGGTGACGGCGATCACCTCCCTGCTGGAGCAGGGCGTGCCGATGGAGGATGTCCAGTACCTGGCCGGGCACACGGAGCCGCGAACGACGACGCTTTACGACCGGCGGAAGAAGCGGGTAACGCGGAACATCGTCGAGCGGATTCCGATCTGATGTTCAGCAATCCCAGGCCCCAATGCAGGTGGTGTCCTACGCTGGCTGAACGGCCGGGCGAGTGAACCACTCGCGCCAGGTCCATACGTGGTCGGTCAACCCGGCGGCCAGGGCCGGCGTCCGCTCCTGCCACCGCCCCTCCTCGTCCTTGACCCGCAGCGTCCGGACACACCAGCAGAAGTTGTAGCCGTACAGCGTCAAGTAGGTCATCGCCTCGTGCACCTGCCAGTCCTTGCTGAACCGATACGTCTTCCGCCCCTTCCGCGCGTTGCGGTGCCGATCGGTCGCGTTCTGCCGTTCGACGAAGGATGTATTCACCACGCGACTGGCACACGACTCGCCCAGCGCCTCCTCCAGCTCGTCCTCCGACCCGAAGACTAACCGCGGCTCGACCGCGACGACCCGCCCCTTCTTGCGGCGCTTGTGCACCGTCGCGTAGACCACGCCCTCCGGCACCCGCCGCTGGGGCACGACCCGGGGCCGGCCCGGCTTCCGCTCCGCCGGGACCGGCTCGCCGAAGGTGTTGTGGATCGCCGTCTCATACACCGGATACTCGTCGCTGGTCATCAGCTCCGGCGGCGTGCCGCCGAGCCGCTCCGCGACCTCGCCGACGATCGCACAGCCGTTCTCCTCCGTCCGCGCCCCGGGGATCACCGCCAGGACCAGCTTATGCTCGGGGTCGTAGGCGACGTAGTCCCAGTAGTCCCCGCAGTGGTCATCGGCCGGGTCGTCGGGGTCGCAGTTCCTCTGCTTCTTGTGGACGAAGGACCATTTCTCGTCGAACTGGACCTCACGGGTATAGGGGGGAAAAGGCCACCAACTCGTCGTGGGCGGCCTGAGCATGAGCGCCGGCGAGCAGGGCCAGTCGGGTGACGGTGTCCTTGTTGACCCCCACCAACCGGGCGGTCTGGCGGGTGCCGCAGCCATCGGCGAGGTGCTGGAGGATCGCCAGCACCTTCTCGTGCGGCAGCTTGGAGTTGAAAAGCGGGGTGCCCTTGAACTCCGAGAAGCGGGCCTTGCAGGTGCGGCAGTACAACAGCCGGTGGTGGGCCTGGCCGTAGTGGCCGCAGACCGAGAGGTTGCCGGCGCCGTGGCGGCCGTAGTCGGGGCAGTCGCGATTCTGGCAGCAGAAGCGGTCGAGGTCGTCCGTGGGCATGAGTCGTCCTGGGCGGATCCGGATCGGTGAGTCAGGTCCTGGACGTCTAGCTTACCCATCGGTAGAATCCCATTCAACGGCCACCGGACACCACCCCAATGCAGGGGCCAATCAATTGATTGCTTTGACAACAGAACATGAGAAGACCAAAGCACTTGGTCTTTCCGCCAGCGCAGTTCCATGTCATGTTAGAAAGATCGAGGTCTGCGGGATGGCCTGCACCCCGAGCGGGCTGAGGGCAACCGTTTCGCTTCTCCCTGTCTGGCAAGGTGTTACGGCTGCCGGGTTCCTCTGCAGCGGGCGGTCACATTGGACAGCACCACCATTTCCCCCACATGAGTCACGATTCTTTTTGACCAGCACCCTCTTGAAATTGAGGAACCGGCGAGATGATACTATATGAAACGCCTGCTCATGGTGCGGCGGGCTGAAGTGGTCATGTAGGCCCCGCGTCCACACTCGCTGTGTGAACGTGGGGTTTTCTGTTGGTGCAAGGAGAGACGCCATGGCATCCGATGAGGTGGTAGGCATGTCCGGTCCTGGAAAACTTGAGCGACTGATGATTGACGCTGGTATCCCTGTTGCCATCGATGGACAGGGCCATCTCATGGTGAACGAGACCAGGACTGTCATCGAAGCCGGATTTATACCTTCTTCCGAACGATCGGAGCAGGTGTGGGTGGGGAGGACACAATTTGGGTGTTGCTATGATCAATGGTACACACTCCCGCCTACGGTACTCTTCGGCCCGGCCGATCAGTTTGAAACTGCGAGTTGGCGGATGAAGCACTGCAATCCTTCCGGGTGCGGTTGTTGACTTCGTATTGCCGGGCGGATCAAGGCACTGTCCTCGGCGTTGAGTCATTTACCCCAATCAGACGTCAAACATGAGGATGCAATCATGTGGGCCGTACTTAATCACCCGAATGGCAAGGCATATTTCTTCGGCAATGGCATTTATCAGCGATATAATTACACAACAGCCTCAGTTGAACGGACTGCACGAACCGGCACCGACGGGTGGGTCGGCGTCTGGGGGCCGACACAGGAGAGCGCGATTAATCACCCGGATGGGAAGGCTTACTTCTTCAGCACGGGTTTCAACAAACGTAACTACCAGCGGTTCGATTTCAGCATCAACAACGGGCTGGGTGGGGCCGTCGACAAGGAGGCCACAGTCAACGTTGACGGATGGATGGGCCTCGGGGTGTCCATGCCCACCTTCCCAATCATGGCTTCAATTCTACACCCTAATGGTAAGGCCTACTTCTTCTTTCAGCATGGGTACCAGCAGTTCAATTTCGGCATTAACAACGGTAAAGGCGGGGCCGTCAACATGGAAGGCAGAATCGGCTTTGATGGATGGGTCGGCCTCAAGACAGTCGGCGACTTCTATGTGCCCGGGACCACTCTCAGGGCTGCGATTATGCACCCGGATGGCCATGCCTACTTCTTCTATGATGGGGATAGCTACCAGCGGTTCAATTTCGGCATCAACAACGGTAAAGGCGGGGCCGTCGATATGGACGGCAAGATTAGCAACAGCATGTGGCATGAAGTCACAGTTTAGTCGGCGTGTCCAGCGGTTCTCAGGTGCGACCTCCCCGGCCGCTTCCACGCCCGGCACCGCCGCCACCTCGCCGCCATGTGCGGCTTGCGGCGACCCGCCGCCGGTCATCTCGGGGTTGCCGTGGCAAACGGACCAAAAACAACGCAACAACGCTAAGCCGGCTCACCGACCACCTGGTTGCCCAGAACCCGCGGATTTCTGCGTCCTGGCGGTCTCGGCCAAGGCCGACCCCTTGTCCCAAAACTCGCGGCTCACGTCCAGTTTCGGGACTTTGATTTCGGGATGGCCAACGGGCCGGGTCGGGAGGCGTTTACCACGAGATTCAGGCCGCTTTCGAGGGCATCCCGAAAACGAGCCCAATCGGGACGGGCGGCCTTAGCGTTGTTTTTGGTCCATCTGCTACTGGATGGCCTGTTTGAGCCGGAGATCGACCCGGACCTTGATGCGTTCCATGAGCATTCTCCATTGGATTCGTTCTGCGTCAGGCAGAATACCATAGCGTCAGACGAAGTTAAATGATTTCATATAATCATGTATCGCCAAGGTTTTAGTACGGATAACCCGCTTTATCCGAACCATAACCGACCAGGCCATCCACGCAAGCAAAATCCGCCCGGGAGAGGAGGGAAGAACGGGCGACTCGACTGGTCGGGTAGGTGACAAACGGATAGGATCGATAGGTGTGGGGCCAAGCGGTGGCTCAGGATTCCATCGTGGTTGAAGTCGCGAGTGTCCTTCAAATGCCAGATTACGACAATCCCGCCGGGCGGCTTTTCAAGGTCCTTACGGAGCTTGGTCAAGGACAGATCAAAAGCGACCAGCTCGCCGTCAAACTCGGAACATCGAGTGATTGGGAGTCGCTTCTCAACGCCATGGTCGAGATGCGGAAAGAGTACGTGTTGCTGGAAGCCGCCGTGTCCGACTTCAAGGACAACCCTCACAAGCTCGCCCATTACAAGGAAGACCTCACCCACATTAAATCGGCGATTGATGGTATCAATATTAATTTACAAAATAATCATGTGCAGATTACCCCTAACCCGCAAGCCCTTACCGCCCTGAAGTACATGGCCGTCGATCTCCCGCAGGAGGAGGCGGTTACCCCGGACGAGATCGCGGCAATCCGCAAGCTATGCGACGAGCTGCGAGCTGAGATCGAGAATTCGCAGACCCTCAACAAGACGCTCAAGGGATGGCTCCTGGACCTCGTGCGGATGATGCGTGACGGGATTGACCGCTTCAAGATTCGAGGGAGCCGGGGCTTCAGGAAGGAGCTCTATCAGATGTTGGGATCGCTTATGGTGCATTACGGGAACATCAAGGAGGTGAAAGAGAAGGAGCCAGGCATCTGGATGAAGATGATGCAGGGACTCGATTGGGTCTGCCGGGCGGCCGAGCGATTCGAGAAGGTGGGCAAGGCACTTAAGTGGGGCTACAAAGCCATCGAGTTCTTCTCTGGCGGTGGAGAAACCCCTCTCCAGTTGGAGGGTCCGGAAGAGACGGAATGAGTGGCATCGAGGCGGGCACGATGATCGCCTATCGGCTTGGTGCCGCATAACCGGCCGGTTACGTGACAACTCCCGCCGGGGCGAAAACCCGCCCGAAATCTGTCACATAATCTAAGTATTGTAAAGCTGTTTCGTAGTAGATTAAGTGACAAGCCGGGCAGGGAGGGTAGATTGCCTGTGTGGCTGGAGTATGCTGTCCGGAAGAGATTTGTCGAAACCGCGTGCGAGCGATCCCATGGCGGAACCGAAGCCCAAGCCGACGCGAGATGAGATTCCGGCCGTTGAACCGCAGCCGTTGACGCCTCTTTTCGACGGCGGGCTTCTCGGCTTACCCGGCCACCAGATCGACGTGGTTAGCGTAATACCCCGCGATGGAGCTGCCGACCAGCCTGCCGGATCGCCGGGCAAGTACAACGTGGTTTTCGTCCTGTCGCGTACAGCCGAATGCGAAGATGAAAACACAGATGTAAAATCCCACGAACACATTAATGGAAGTTCATATCTAAAAATGCCAGGAAGTTGGACGCAGCATGTTGTCCCGGCGACGCATGACGCGAACGGTGTTGCGAGGCGGACGGCCGTGAAGGTTTATTATGAGGTGAACCCAGACAAATTCCTTGGAAAAATACATTGCAATGATATTAACGCGAGCGGAGTTAATGATGCCATTGCACAAGCGTACCGGGCCGTCGCCCCCTATCTCAACCATCTTTCGGTTCAGGTTGTCCAGCCGTTCCACATTCGACAGATAGATACGACGGAGATCGCCACGCAGACCTGGCATGCAAGTTACGTCCTGCGGCCTGCCGAAGTGACCTATACGCCAAGCCTAGGTGAAATATCTATGATTTCCCTGGAGTATAACGCATGTGCGAGCCTCTATAGGGAGGCGTTGAGCAGCAATAGCCCCATGTATGCCTTCCTCTGTTTTTATTCGATTCTGGAGTGGGCCAAGACCTATCAGGGCCAACTATCGTTCCGGGCGAGGGAGCGAGGCGAGGAACCATCGAGATTGAAGTATTCGAAACTTCCATCATCTGTCGATGACATGCGAATGTGGTTGGCCGATCTGTTTCCTCATGGGACGACATGGAGCACATTCGCTCTGGATGCAATGCTCCCGGCGGCAGCACGCGGCAAAAGCATCGTATCAATGTGCGACGATGTTTTTAGGCCGATCCGCGATAGCATCGCCCATAATCTGCGTTTGGAGAACAGCAGTGCTTTTACTGCACATGAAGATATACGGAATATGGAACTCGTCCAGCGATGGCTGCCGCTTGCTCATTGCCTGGTGCGAAGGCGATTGAAAGACTTCTTCCCAAACCTGCTTCTATACCAGGCACAGGCAGCCGATCAGCCAACGGGCTGAAGTGGGCCTCACCGAACATAAAGCCGCTTCTCGGACGTCGGGGTCAAGAGGTCGGGCTCGCTCGGCATGACGCAGCGAGCCTATCGACCGAGCGGACATCCGGTAACGCCCTTTATCGGATACCAACAGCGGTCAGTCAAGCGTGGGATTGCGTGGGTGGTTTGGCTACCTGCGACTCTATGGCGTGGCTGGTGCCGGTATCGGCATCCGGGGTGGGGCCGTCTGCCACATGAGATCGAGTTCCGGCGGCGTCAGGCCGTAGGCGGCATTCACGAGGTCGCTCACTTGCTGCTCCAGGCCGAGGGCTTCGCGGCTGAGCGCCTGGGTGGGGACGATGGTGCGCTCATGCTCCTCGCGGAGGCCGCGGAGCGCGACCAGGCTCAGCGGCTTCTTCTTGCCGCGTAGCTTCTTTACCTTGGCGATCAGGGCATCGAGATCGAGGGCGAGCGGGTCGGTCAGCCTAGGTGTAGCAGCCGGACGCTTACACCGAGTCCGAAGTGAGAAGCGAAGCAGTCGGCACTTGACTCGCACTGTGTCCGTCCCGGCTCACCGAGGACGGACACAGTGCGAGTCGAAACGATCGTCGTCCGCGCCGGGAGGCGCTCAAGAAGAATCAGTCGCGGGGCTTGACGTGAGGCGGTTCATAGAAGGCGTTACGAAAGCACCGGCGGGGAGACCGGCGTCACGCTCGCCGCGATCTGAGCGGCGGCCGGCAGCTCGGCGATCGGCAGCATGCCCTCGATCAGGGCGTAGGTCGAGGAGGAGCTGCTGACCTGCATCCCGTCCGACTGGAGCTGCGAGAGGGCCGAGTCGAAGTCGCTGCCCGAGGCGATCTTCAGGCTGACCGCGACGCTGGTGCCGCTGATCAGGAGGGTCCTGTCGCTGGGCAGGCCGGGCGTGAAGCTGCTGCCGCCGCCCTGGCTCTCGTACTCCTGGTAGAGCGACTGCAACGCCGCCGCCACGTTGCCCGGCAGCAGGCCGGACGACGAGGGCGGCGGCGAGGTGTTCGCCTCAAGGAGGGCGATCCGGGCGTCGATCCGGGCGATCCGGGCCACCAGATGCGACTCGGCCCGAGTCGCGTGCGAGCCATGCCGCGCCTCCATCCCCGCCAGCCTCGCCTCCAGTCGCTGCTCCAGTCGGACGTCGTGGTGGAGGGTCGCCACGGCCGCGGAGGCCGCCGACAGCAGGAGCCGATCGTCGAGGGCTTCCAGGTTGAAGTTGGCCTGCCGACGAGTCCGCCGATCGTGTCGAAGAGTGGTCAACATGGCTGCGTCTCCCTTTCAAATG
The DNA here is from genome assembly GCA_963815795.1 of uncultured Planctomycetota bacterium. Lineage (GTDB taxonomy): Bacteria > Planctomycetota > Planctomycetia > Isosphaerales > Isosphaeraceae > JAKAUH01. Next base: position 536,729 of record CAWFIC010000020.1, read on the forward strand.
CGAGCGGCCCTGCGGCCGTCGAGGTGTCTGTTCGCCGGGGGACCAATCAAAGCGGTCCGGACCCCTTTCTGGGCCTCTGCTGATTGCGACCGGACCGCCACGAAAAAAGCCGACGTGGTCGAACACCCTGCGGTATGCGACCACGTCGGCCTACTCGTCAACGAGCCCCCGGCACGGCCGGGTTGCCCTTCATCTAGTCGTCCGACGGCATCTAAGCGCCCATTAGAACGCGCAGATTTGGAATAAGCAAATATATTTTTACAATAAATTTGTGATTTTTATCAGGTTTCTGGACATGCTGATAATAAGTCATGTTTGGAGTTTTTTGCATATCGCCCCGAAAACCATCATTCCAGACTCAAGCGGCTCACTCGCCCTTGCGTCCCGTCAGACGGATCTGGATGCGGCGTGCCGCCACCTCGGCGTCTTCCTCCTTGCGCACGAAATAGAGCTCGGTGGTGCGGATGTCGCTGTGGCCGGCGAATTCCCTCACTTCATGCATGCTGGCCCCATTGCGGATGGCGTCGTTGATCGCCGTCTTGCGTAAGGAGTGGATGCCGATGCCGCGGCTGCCCAGCCGCTCGGGGTCGATCCCGGCCGCCAGGCAGTATTTCTTGACCAGCCGCCAGGGCGTCTTGCGGTCGAGGTGCCGGCGGATCAGCCGCGCCGCGTCCGGCGTCATCGGGCGGAAGAGGGGGCCTTCCCGGTCCTCGCGGATGCCGGTGCGCTCGACATAGGCCAACACCGGCCGGGCGGCATCGAGGAGGATCTTCCGCCGTTTCTTGTTCCGCTTCTCGGTGACGTGGAGGTAATGCTCGACGCCGTCGTGCTCGAGGTGGCCGACGCAGGCGTGGGTCACGGCCGAGACCCGGCAGCCGGTGAGGAAGAAGACGCTCATCATCGCCAGGTCGCGCAGGCCCTGGAGGGTGCCGGTGGGGATGGCCTCGAGCAGGGCGACCGCCTGCCGCTGGGTGAGCGAAGGGGTGGAGTTCTTCTGGACGCCGGCGGCCTTGATGGCGGCGATGTCTTGGGCGGTCTCCCACGAGATGAGCCCCTTGGCGGCGAGCTGCTCATACGCGCCGCGGAGGACTGACAGGCGCCGGGCCACGGTCGCCGTCGCCATGCCGGCCTCGAGCAGGGCGCGCTTGTAGAGCTTGACGTGATCGGCGGTAACCTCGAGGGGGGTGACGCCCTGGGCCTGCATGTGGCGGACGAAGTCCGTAAAGTCGCGGCCATACGCCTTGACCGAGTGGTTGGAGAGCAGCGCGTCGCAGATCCATGGCACCAATGCCCCGGCGACGCTGGCCGCTTGGTCGCTGGCCTCCAGGGCCTGGGCCAGAAAGGCTGCCACCTTGTCGGCGGCGGGGGCGTCGCCGTCGAGGAAGTCGCTGCGCTCGGGCAGGAGGGGAGGGCGGGATGGAGCCGCTGGCGGCAGTGCCTGTCCCGCACTGGTTGCGGGGGCCGGAAGGCCGGAGCCGGCAGCTTCATCATTAATTGTCGCAACTGTGGGTGAGGGGATGGAGTCCATAGGGATATTATTACCGGATGGAATGTAGGGACATAAAGCAGACTATGGGACGGGTGTTGCGCACCATTGGCGTCATTTCTTCGCGATGCACGCGGATCGTCAAGTTTCCTCGATTCGTCCGGCTCTTCTTCGTCTCAGCGGTCTCTGCGGTGTCCATCTTCCCGGTCCTCAAAGGCGGTTCTGGCCGACCCGCGCAGGGTTCGTCGGTGACCGAACCCGTCCGGTCCGACCCGATCGCTCATCCGTCCCGGCCGCGGTCCCGGCCCGCGACCGACCGCCGACCGGCGGCGGCGTGGTGTCGGTCGGTTCGCGGCCGGCCGGGCCGAGCGGCCGCCCCGCCGGCTGTTCACCACCGTTCGGGCAGCTTCTCGGTCGGGAATTGGTGTCGCTTGGTCGGGAATTGGTGTCGGTCGGGAATTGGTGTCGCTTCGTTTTTTTCCCACCGAACCGGACGGCCCGCCCGGTTCGGCCCGGAGCGGAGGGGCGGTGTCTCCCGATCGTGAGATCGATCAAAGAAGGGTCGCCGACACGCGCAGGGCCATGACGCTATAGGTCTCGCCGCCCTCGCAGAGCGGATCCGGGTGCCTAGGCGGGGAATCCGACCCGCGCTCGCGTGTCGCCCGCGATCCGGGGTCATCGGCTCGCGACTTCGGCCTCACGGACGTGGTTCGGGGGCGTCCCGCCCGGCAGGTCGCGGCCAGCCAGTCGCAGGATGTCGTCGATCACTTCCGAAGCCTGCCGGTCCTCGTACTCGGCCAAGCCCGTGATCAGCTCGAACATCAGCATGGCGTAGTGGTCATACTGCTCCGAATCCGGGACGAACTGGCAGACCGGCTTGCCGTTCACCGACTCCCCACTGGGCTCCTGGAAAGCCAGGAGACCCGGGCGGTCCGGTGGTAACCGCTTCCATCCGCGTCGCAGGAGGTAGGTGATCACGTCTTCCGACCGTAACAAGCCATGCCGGGGATCAATCCAGCGGCGATACTGGTCCTGCGGATCGACGGACCGCCTGAGATATTGCATCATAGCAGGTCACCCCCTCTTGCTCGATTCATCAGTGCCTGTAGGGACTCGACCGAGAACACATTGGCCCGCGGGATCAAGACGCGGACGGTCGATCGAGAAGTCGATGGCTCGGCCCCCCGAAAGGAGGTCCAGTAGGCACAACGCCGAAGGATCAGGGCCTCCTCCGTCTGACTCAGGCACTCGTTTTCGTCTTCGGGCAGCACCAGCAGCATCAAGATTCGAGGACGGTTGATGTTCTCTTGGCGGAGGATGTTGTAGGCCCGGGCATCCAAGTCGTAGGCCACCTCGGTCTCTCGGAGTTCGGCGCGCGTGGTACTCTTGAGCTGGACATCGAGCTGGGCGCCGCTGTCCCAGAGTTGCTGGTCGTGGGCTTCCACGCTCCGCAACAAGAGGTCGAAGCCGAGGTCGTTCTCCACACCGCCACAAATGACACCAGCCCGGGCCGCGACCGCTCGCACGTAAGCTCGGGAGAGCGCCTCCTGCGGCAGATTCCGGGGCAGCATGACGAGGCCTCCCTGCTTCGACTCGTGCGACCGCCACCACCCGACGCTTGCCGCTTGACTCGTGATGCCACGACCCTATTCTACCGCGATTGCCGGAACCGAGATAGGACGATTGTCGTCAACCATCTGTGGCTCTCGTCTCCGTCCCACGGCCCCGACCGGCAAGAGCATCCCCGGCATGACCGCCGGACGGAGTGCGAGGAGAGAGTCGTCGTCGGGCAATTGTCAGTCTTCGGCGCGGGCCGAGAGCCCGTCGGTCTGGCGCAGGTTCGTTCACAGTCCGGACCCGCCCGCCCGTCCGGTCTGGCCCGATGACTCATCCGGACCCGCCACGGTCCCGGCCCGCGCCCGCCCGCCGATCGGCGGCGTTGTCGGTCGGGTCACGGCGGTCCGGGCGGGCGCCGGCCGCGGAGGGCCGGGGCGGAACGACCCGGTCCTGGGTCGACGGGGCATCTCGCCGGACCCGGCCACCGTCGGGATGGAAGACGCCCGCCGGCGAGTGATCGTCCCCCGCTCGGCCACGGGCGGGCCTGGGTTCGGCTCTCATCCAGCCCTTCGTGTCGCCTCGAACCGGAAAAATCCTGCCGGATGGCGCCTGGACCCGGCGGTCAAAGCGTCTATAATAAAGGATCCCTCCCTTCCTCCCTCGATGACGAGAACGGCGATCGATGACGAGTCTGCAACCAGCCGGGACCGACGGCGACCCGGCCCGCACGAATCCGGCTGATGGAACGGGCGAGATCCGCCCGCCACAATCCCGCCATCCATGCAGACACCCCCGGTCGTCCATTCCAGCACTTCGGGTGCTTGGCTTTCCACAAGGCGACGACATCACCATGCCCGCCGCCTCCAATAGCGGCTTGCAACCACCCACCAATCGGAACGCACAAACACGCGTAATATCCTCGGGTCAAATCGCCGGCCGCGAGGAGACTCGGCGAAATCAGCGAAACGAACCCAATGTCAGTCTGGATAAAATCTGCCGATTTTCCGGCCTATCTTTCTGGAGCCCGACCACTGGTGCAAAACGACGAAACGAACCCAATGTCAGTCTGGATAAAATCTGCCGGTTATGCGGATGCCGTGCAGAGCAGCCGTTGCCTCGACGAAAACGACGAAACGAACCCATTGTGAAACTGGGTTGGTTTTGCGGATTGAATTGGATCTCGGGATTCTCGGGGTTACGCACTCCAGGCTGGCCCCGTGCCGGCATTCGGGGTTCGGGCCGGGCGTTGGCTTGCATCCCCGTTCAGCGGGAAGCCAGGCATGGAGGCATCACCGACTCTCGAGCGGCAAAGTGGTCGATCAAACCCAGGCCGGGCGGGGCGCCGCCGGTCCGAGTGGAAAGATGCGGAACGAACCCAAGACCGCGGAATCTGGATGTAAATCTCTGGCAGCAAGAGGTATGCGGTAAGAACTCACTTCACATTCCGTCGGCGAAGCCCGCTCCGCTCCCGGCCATTTTGATGTATGATCGTGCACAGGCGTCGTGGGCTTGGCGGTCGAACCGACCATCCGGCATCCATTCACTGACAACTGTCAACCGGCAACTGGCCACTGCTCCCATGAAGATCCTGGAGCTCTCGCTGCAGGCGTTCGGGCCCTTCACCGACGTGACCCTGGATTTCTCCGGGGGGCGGGAGGGTCTGCACCTGGTCTACGGGCCGAACGAGGCGGGGAAGTCGTCGGCGCTGCGGGCGCTGCGGCAGGCGCTGTTCGGGTTCCCGCCGCAGTCGCCCGACGACTTCCTGCACAACTACCAGAAGATGCGCGTGGGGATGCGGCTGCGCGACGGGGACGGCCGCGAGCTGGCGTTCGTGCGCCGCAAGGGGGCGAAGAACACGCTGCTGGCCGCCGACGGCTCGTCGCCGCTGCCCGACGCCGCGCTGGCGAACCTGCTGGGCGGGATCACCGAGGACGAGTTCAGCCGGCGGTTCGCTCTGGATCACGACGAGCTGGTGGCCGGGGGCAAGTCGATCCTCGAGGGGGCGGGCGAGCTGGGGCAGTTGCTGTTCCAGGCGGGGGGCGGGCTGACGGACCTGCTCCAGGTCCAGCGCAACCTGGACCGGGAGCTCGAATCGCTGTTCAAGCCGTCGGGGACGAGGCCGCGGATCAACGCGGGGCTGGCCGAGCTGAAGGAGGCCAGGGCCCTGGTCCGCGAGGGGAGCTTGCCGAGCACGGAGTGGGTCGAGCACGACGCGGCCCATCGGCGGGCCGCCGAGCAGCTCCAGGAGGTCGAGGGCCGGCTGGAGTCGGCCCGCGCCGAGCGGCGCCGGCTCGAGCGGATCGCCGACGCGCTGCCCGTCCTGGCCCGGCTCCGGCAGTACCAGCAGGACCGCGAGGCGCTCGGCCCGGTCGTGCTCCTGCCCGACGATTTCACCGAGCAGCGGCACCAGGCGATCGGCCAGCTCGAGTCGGCCCGCGCCGCCGAGTCGACCGCGGCGCGGGCAATCGCCGAGCTCGACGCCCAGATCGACGCCCTGGTCGTCCCCGAGGACTTGCTCGCCGAGGCCGAGGCCATCGAACGGCTCCGCGACGGTCTGCCCGGGTTCCGCAAGGCCCAGGACGCCCTCCCCGCCGAGCGGGGCCGCCTCCGGCTCATCGAGGCCGAGGTCCGCGAGCTGCTCGCCGAGCTGCGACCCGCGGGGGGCGAGGGTCCGGGGACGGACGTGTCCGTGAGTACGGACGATGCCGCCCCCGCCGACCGGGCCGATTGGCTCGATGCGGCCGATACGTTCCGACCGACCCGGACGCGGAAGGCGACGATCTCCCGGCTGGCCGCCGAGCTGGCCCGGCTGACCGCCGAGCAGGAGCAGGCCGGCGCGGGTCGCCGAGCTGGCCGCTCGGCTCGAATCCGAGCAGGCCGAGCTCGATCGGATCGAACCCCCGGGCGACCCCGAGCCGCTGGCGATCGCGCTCAAGCAGGCGCGGGACCAGGGCGACCTGGACGCCCAGGTCGAGGCGGCCCGCGCCCGGCTCGACCAGGCCGACGCCGAGGCCGCGCGGGCCATGGCCCAGTTGCCGCTCTGGTCCGGCCCGCTCGACGCGGCGGCGAGCCTGCCCGCGCCGTCGGCCGAGACGGTCAACCGGTTCGAGGACGAGCTGGCGGAGATCGATGCCGAGCTCAACCGGCTGCGGTCGGCCCGCGAGGCCCTCAGGTCGGCCGAGTTCAACTCGGCGATCAGGTCCCCGGCGCGGACTGCCGACTTCTCCTCCACGGTCAGTCGCACGATCAGGCCGGCGACCTCCGTCCCGACGACCACCTCGGCGCCGGGGTACGCGACGATGCGGCCCTCGGCGGCGACGCACGGCGACACGGGCGATTCGGCTACGTGCCCGACCTCCGCGCCGGCTGGCGGCATCCAGTCGCAGAGCCGGGCGCGCCACTCGCTGGATTGCGATCGCACGATGAGCCCGGTGGTCAGCAGCAGCCCCGTCGCGGACAGGGCAAGCCTTTTGGAGATCGTCGCGAACATCAGATCATTCTCCTCGGTTGGTCGGGTCCCTTCGGTTCAGTCCGCGATGATCCCGTCGCGGATCCGGACGACGCGGTCGGCGATGACGCGGACCTTCGGGTCGTGCGTCACGATCAGGAGCGCCCGGTTTTCCTGCTTCGCGAGCCCACGAAACAGCTCCAGGATCTGCGTGCCGACCTGAGTGTCGAGGTTCGCGGTCGGCTCGTCGGCCAGGAGGACCGGCGCCGCGCCGACCAGGGCGCGGGCGATCGCCACTCGCTGCTTCTGTCCGCCGGAGAGGTCACGCGGCAGGAAACGCGACCGGTCGGCAAGCCCAACGGCCTCGAGCAGGCGGGCGGTCTCGCGCCGCGCCTTGACCCCCTTGGTTCCCTTGAGGTTCAGCGCGTACTCGACGTTCTCCGCCGCGGTCAGCGCCGGGAACAGATTGAACTGCTGGAACACGAACCCGATCGAGGCGCGACGGTACCCGGGCAGGAGGTCCGGTCGGGTGGGATCGACCTCGCGACCCTCGATGCGGACCCGGCCGGAGCTCGGGGTGAGCATGCAGCCGAGGATGGTCAGGAAGGTCGTCTTGCCCGAGCCCGACGGCCCCTCCAGGGCCACGATCTCGCCCCGGTCGAGCGAGAGCGTGGCCCCGTTGAGCACGGCGACGGTCTGCGAACCCTCCCGAAACACCTTCGTCACATCACGCCCTTCCAGAACAGTCATGAGTCCGAACCTTTCCGTTTCTTGTTCGTACAACCGCCCACACAGAGGAGCCGTGTCCGGGTCCTTACCCGCGGAACACCAATGCCGGGTCGAGCTTGGCGACCTTCCGGCATGAGATCACCGAGGCCGCGAGGCAGAGGGCTAACGTTCCCGCGAAGACCGAGACGGCGAACCTCGGGGTGACGTCCAGCTTCAAGTCGACCGCCGCCATGGCCGGGCGGAGCGCGTACGCCATCGCCGCGCCCAGGGCGAAGCCGGCCACCGCGGCGATCGCTGCTTGCTTGCCGATGATCGCGTAGATGTCCGAGTTCCGCCCGCCGATCGCCTTGACGGTCGCGAACTCCTTCAGATGATCGAAGGTCGATGTGTAGAGCGTCTGGGCCACGACCGACACCCCGACGACGCACCCGAGAAAGACGGTCATGAGCATGTTGAGTCCCAGACCGGTCGTGTCGGTCCAGTAAGCGCGCGAGCGTGCGGCCCACTCGTCGCGGGTCCAGACGTCGTTGTGCGGCAGACGGCGGCGGATCAGGGCACGGACCCGCTCGGGGTCGGCCCCCGGGGAGAGCTTCACGAGGATATAGGTCGCCCGGTTCTGGAGCTCCTGCGGGACCATCGACTGGGTGACCCGGTAATCCATGAACGCGATCGGCATGGTCGTGAATGAGAGCGCACCGCGCGACCGCCCGATGATCTTCAGCCGCTGACCGTAGAACTCGCGGTAGTCGCCGACCTCATACGCGCCGAACCGCTTCCGGGCCGAGTCGTCCAGGAACACGTATTTGCCCCGCTTCAGATCGCGGGGATCGCCGGCCTCGACCTGCCAGGGCAGTCGCCAGCGCACACAGTCCTCCAGGCCGTAAACGACCGCATCTTCGGTGGCGCCGGTCGGCAATGCGACTCGCACGACCCAGACGATCAGGTTATCGGCGCGGGCCACCCCTGGGACCGAGCGCACCCGCTGGACGTAGGTCTCGGGGAACGTGCTCGCGAGGTCAACGTTCGGGGCTTTCTGCGCAGTGACCCAAAGGTCGGCCGCGGACTGCTCGATCGTGACCGAGGCGTTGGAAATCAGCCCCTCGAACAATCCAACCTGGACGAACACCAGAGCGACGGCGAAGGCGACACCCATCACCGTGACCGCAAACCGGGTCTTGTCATGCAGCAGAATCTTCCGCGCCATGTCCACCATCACACACCTCCACCCGATTGGAGTCGTCTCGAGTCTGATCTCCGACCGAAGCTGGAGACCAACGGCCGTATCGTCCCCCTTCAGAACGTCGCCGTGATTGCGTGGCCGAGGACAGCCCGGAAGTGGCAGATACTCCCTGCCAACACGAACAAGTGCCAAATCGAATGATAAAAGCGTTTCTCATCGTTGAAGTAGAAGATCGCCCCGGCCAGATAGAAGAGACCGCCTGCCAGCAGCCACGTGGTTGCGCCCGAAGGAATGTTCGCCACGAGCTGAAGGACCGACATCACGCACATAACGCCCATCACCAGGTACGGCATCGAAGAGTCGTCGTCGAGCCGGCTGATACGGGCGACCTTGGCGCAACTCCCGATCAGGGCAAAGCCCCAGGCCGCTGTTACACACGACCAACCGAACAGCCCCCGCGAAGCGAACAGGGCCATCGGTGTGTACGTCCCTGCGATCAGGACGTAGATCCCGATGTGGTCCAGGAGATGAAAGACCCGCTTCCACTCGCCGGCCGGCCAGCTGTGGTACAGGGTCGAGGCGGCGTAGAGCATCATGAGCGATGCACCGTAGACGCCGCAGCCGACCGTGTATCTCGTCGTCCCGATATTCCCCGCGAGTGTGACAAGGGCCGATATTCCGGCGATGCTCAGCACCAGGCCCAGCCCGTGTGTGATGCTGTTCATGAGCTCCTCGTCGCGACTTTGGGCATCCGTTGCTGAGCGACGTCCGGAGTCCGAAGTCGCCCCTCTCACAAGCACAATGGTAGTCATCGATCCTCCTGGGAGATGTCTCGATGCCCCGAGTTCAGCCAATCGATGGCTCCGGGGTCGCCGCAATTCCTGGGCGGCTGCAGGATGGCCCGACTCAACTTCCACCGGTTGACGGGCGGCCGCTCCCTTGGTCTCGCTATTCGAATCATTGCGAAATCCCCCCTCATTCCGGACAGAAGAATTCGAGAATTCGTTCAGTTCTTCACGAATGAGTGGGGCCCGCGCGAGCGCTGGCGGCCGGACCCGTCAGAACCCCCGCTGGCAAGAGGGGAAAATGGGCGGGGCGCGCCGGTTCCCTTTCCCCCTTGCCAGGGGGCCAGGGGGGTTCTCTCGCGCGGGCGCAACCCGAGCGTGAACCGCTCTAGGCGTTGGACCTTGTCCGTCGGCTAGCGGGTGCCCAGTTGGGCCACGGCGCCAGCCGGCAGGGCGAACGGCAGCTCTCCCGCGTAAATTAATGGTGTCGGGTCGCTTTCTGGGAAAAGACGAACTGACACCAACTTCGCCTTGGTCGCGTGCTATGCCGGAGCCCCTCCAGGCGGTAGCGGATGTGTGCGATCGAGATCTCGTCGCCCGGCCTGAGCCGCCCACGTTCCACACGCTGACCGTTGATCCGGATCCCGTTGGTGCTGCCCAGGTCCCGCACCACCACCTCGCCGCCATCCTCGATCAAGATGCAGTGCCGACGCGAGACCAAGAGCGAGTCGAGCCTGGCATCGCACTGCGGATGGCGGCCGACCATGACCATGGCACGATCCAGCGTGATGTCGGGCCCGTCGAAGACGGCGCGTAAAGTTGGCACGAGGGCGGCTCCTTGAGCAAGACCGCGCGCGGTCGAACATGTTGGGGCAAGAAGACCGGTCGCCCGTCACCGCGCCCGACTGTCACGGGCAACCGGCCGGCTGCTCGCCCCGGCTCGATGCCGCGGTCCGGCGACGAGCCGAGGAATTAAGAATTCATGGTGTCAGTCCATTTTTCTGAGGGGAAAATGAACTGACACCAATTGTCCTGCCCGCCGGCACTGCCTGATGAATCTGAGGAAACCACCAGCGCGAACGGCGCGGACCATCAGATGCCTAAGAGGGCCTCCAGATCTTTGTCAAGCTTGCTGAGCCCGGGGGAACGACGGCCGCTCACCGAGAAATCAAGGGTAACCGTTACGCTCTTGCCCGGCGCTAGCGGCTCATCGGCGGCGAGAACATCGAGGTATGAGCCGCCCTCGTAGGTCCAGGTGGCGTTGGCCAGAGTCACCCCTGTCGGCAGGCCACCGACCCGCAGCGCAAGCGGGCCGCCGAGCGGCTGGCGGCTGGCGTTCTTGATCGTGATCGTCTGAGCCACCATCTCGCCGCCACTGCCGCGGGGGCCGGTCCGGCCGACCTTGTGCACCGCCCCGCGGCGAATCTTGACGTGGCTTGCCACGGTGGGGGCCGCGATCGTGAACACGTTGGAGAAATCCGGCGTCAGCGCGCCTCCGGTGGCGGTCAGGGTGTAAGTCCCCGGCATGCTCAGACTGAGGTTCGTGAAGTCCGCCACGCCGTTGACCGCGCGGACGGTCGTCGTTCCCAGCAGTTGGGCGCCCGCGGGCCCGCTGGCGATCGCCAGCGTGACGAGCTGGGTGTTATTGGTGGTGACCGTATTGCCCTTCGCGTCCACGACGGCCACTGCGATCGCCGGGCTGATCGGCTGGCCGACCAAGGCATTGCTCGGCTGGCCGTGAATGTCAACGCCAACGGGAGGCGGCACAAAATACCAAACCTGGTTCCCGCCGCCGTTCGACGGGTAATCGATGATCGCGGTCCCGCTACTGGTCGAGCCCCCTGGGTCGTCGAGCACCAGGCCGTTGAACGCGTTGACGATCGCAAAGCCGTTCCCCTGGGGGGGGGTCTGCCATTGCTGGTACAGGGCGTTGACGTTGAGCTGCCCCTGATCGATGACGTTGCCGTAGGGCTGCCCCGGATCGACGTTGTTGTTGTCGTTACCGAGCGGGATCCCCGTGTCCTCCATCACCAGGCCGCTGGCCGCGTTGACGATCACGTAATTGCCGTTGGACAACGGGACGAACGTCCACAGCTGGTTGGCTCCCGCGTTGAAGTAGTACTGCTGGATGAATTCGTGGTTGCTGGTCGAGCTCCCCGGGTCGTCGAGCACCAGCCCGCTGGCCGAGTTTTCGACGTTCCACGTCTGGGCGGGGGCGTCACCCGCGCCCAACAGCATCCACTCCTGGTTGGACCCCCCGTTCCTCGGGTACTGGATGAGCTGGGTTCCGTTGCTGGACGAGGACCCCGAGTCGTCGAGCACCTGGAGGCTAGCCGCGCTGATGATCAAATCGGTGCCGTCCGCTTGCGGTTGGATGATCCATTGCTGGTTCAGGCCGCCGTACGACTGCCACTGATCGATTTGGGTCCCGCTGAAGGGGGAGTTGGAGTTGTCGAGCACCAGCCCGCTGGCCTCGTTTTGGATAAAGTAGTTGCCGTTCCCCACCGGGACGAGGTCCCACCGCTGGTTCAGGCCGCCGACAAGCTGGTACTGATCGATGGTGGTCCCGTTGCTGGTCGAGCCCCCCGGGTCGTCGAGCACCTTGCCGCTCGACGCGTTGACGATGTAAAACCCCGAGAGCAACTGCCGGCCCTCCAGGGCCTCGCAATTCAGTGGATGGTCGCGTCGCCGCACGCGGGCCATCGGCCCGGTGCCGCGCCATCTTGATTGGGAATCACGGCCGAATCTCTGCATGAACCGAAACATGGTGATGTCCTCCTCTGTTGGAGTGTCACTGTCTTGCGACACCGTGTGGTGGATCCAGGAATCGCCTGGGCCCTTCTTGTCATCAGCAGATGCAAACACGCGCTGCTGGTGTCGGGATTGTCGGGTTAAGGCCATCCGTAGCGATCGGATGAGACGCCCGCACCAGGCCTCGCTATCCAGTTCACCGCCGGATGAGCTCCGGGTGTGCCAGCCACCTCGGGGAATTGATTCCGCGGGCCTCCGGTTCGGCCCGCTGGGGCGGTTCGCGGCGGGATTGTTTCCTTGATGAGGTTCAAGAATCGAGGTCAGTCTTGATCGAGACAGGTGCTTCCATATCCCGGCAGGGAATTAATGGTGTCAGCAGGGAATTAATGGTGTCAGCAGGGAATTAATGGTGTCAGCAGGGAATTAATGGTATCAGTTTATTTTTCTGAGTAAAGAGTGAAAGAATGAATGGTATCTGTTCATTTTTCTGAGGGAAAAATGAACCGACACCAAATTCTCCCCTGACACCAATTTCCCCCCTGATCTGGTTCAATCCGCCACCTGGATCGACCACAGCTGATCGTCCGCATCGCCCCTGGTGTGTTTCGGCGACTGGATAACCGGTGCTCCGGCGTCCCGCCGCCCTTCGAAGACGCTGACGCACTGGCCGCTCAGCTTCGACCGGAGCCAGAAGTGTTCTCCCGAGCGCACCACCTGCCACCGCTGGTTCTCCGCGTCGCGGCGGGCCTCGGCGATGAGCCGCGCGCCCTTTTCGCGGTACCCTTCCGGCACTTCGAGGACCATCTTCGTTGCGACGTTCACGATCACGAAGTCGTCCTTGACCTTTTCGAGCCGCCAGACCTGCTCCTTGTTGCGTGACAGGGCCATCAGAGTGACTTCCGCCTTGCCCTCAGGACCGTGAGCCGCGAGGGCAAGGCTGCTCCGCGCGTTCGCCAGCCGGAAGGTCCTCCCTCCGTCGGGGGCCTTCTTCGCCTTGGCGTATTCCGCCCAGAGCTGATCGAGGGTTTTCCTTGTCCGCTTGCGGAACAGATCGTTGGTGTACTTGGCGGCGCAAGCCTGGGCGTGGATCACCTGCACCAGTTTTCGGTCGTAATGTCGCTCCACCCACGCGAGGAAGTCGGCCGCCATCCCGTATCCATCCTTGTAGCTCTCACTGCCGAGGGACCCCGACCCCCAGTTGTGCGGCTCGTATCGGACCCAGCGGGTGTAGTCCGCAATCCCTTCCGTGAGCCAGCCCGGCACCGGGCCCGGGTAGGGCTGGATGACGTGGGTCAGCTCGTGGATCAAGATTCCCTCATCGATGTGCGACCCCTGAAGGGTTTTGGCGAGGTTCATCCTGATGGTGTTTCCACACGCACAGGCGATGCCGCCTTTTGGATCGTCATCGAACTCGACGCGCACCTCGAGCGGCTTGTCGAGCTTCTTACCCAGCCAGCCGTCGAGGACCGGAATCCAGTACTTGATGATCCGTTCGGCTTCGGTAGCTGCCCGCCTGGCCTTCGGCGGGTGCTTGCCGATGACGACCTTAACGTTCTGCTTCGCCTGGATTGGGGCTGCAATGAGCTGGATACCGGTCAGCAGCCCGAGGACCGCGACCGCGACCAGGGCCGTGAGCCATGCCCGGAGCGGATACCGGGCCGTCTGGTGAAGATGGCTGAC
>CAWFIC010000021.1:0-695557 GCA_963815795.1 uncultured Planctomycetota bacterium
GGCCGTGCTGGACGCCCTGGCCACACCGTGACCGGGCCCGGCCAACCCTAGGATGCCATGGAGTACGACTCATGAGAGGAGCAATCCGATCCCGCTCGACCTGGGCTCGGTGGATCGCGATCGTCGCGGCGTGCGCGGGCGCGGCCGCCACGGCGGCACGCGCCGACGGTCCGGCCACGCTCGACGTGGACGTCGGCAAGCCCGGCGTGACCATCCCGGCGGGCTTCTTCGGGCTGATGACCGAGGAGATCAACCACAGCTACGACGGCGGGCTGTTCGCCGAGCTGATCCAGAACCGGACGTTCCAGGACCCGGGGCCGCGCCGGGGCGGCGTGCCGATCCACTGGTCGGTCGTCGGTCCCGGCAAGGCGACGAGCGACGAGGCCGACCCGGTGAACGCCGCCCTGCCGGTCAGCCTCAGGCTCGACCTCACCGGGGGCGAATCCGGCGTCGCCAACGACGGGTACTGGGGCATCCTGGTGCGGCCGGACACGACCTACACCGCGAGCTTCTACGCCAGGGGAGGCGGCGGGTTCGCCGGCCCGGTGACGGCGTCGATCCGGACCGACGAGGGGGACGTCACCGTCGCCAGGGGCGAGACGCGGCCGGTCGCGGCCGCGTGGGAGAAGCACACGGTCACGCTCAGGACCGCGCACGACGCACCGACCACGTCCAAGGCGCGGTTCGTCCTGTCGGCGAGCGGCCCGGGCCGCGTCTCCTTCAGCCTCGTCTCGCTGTTCCCGCCGACGTACCGGGACACGCCGAACGGCCTGCGGCCGGACCTGATGGAGCTCCTGGCCGACCTGAGGCCGAAGTTCATCCGCCTCCCCGGCGGCAACTACCTCGAAGGCAGCCGGTTCTCCGACCGGTTCAACTGGAAGCAGATGATCGGCCCGGCCGACCGCCGGCCGGGGCACATGGGGTGCTGGGGGTACCGATCGTCCGACGGGTTCGGCCTGCCCGAATACCTGCTCTGGTGCAAGCAACTCGGGGCCGAGCCGGTGCTGGGCCTCTTCGCCGGCTACGTGCTGAACGGCGACCACTTCAAGGCCGGCAGTCCCGAGATGGCCCTGTACACCCGGGAGGCGCTCGAGGAGATCGAGTACGTCAGCGGTCCGGTCAACAGCGAGTGGGGGAAGAAGCGGGCGGCCGACGGGTTCCCCGGGCCTTTCCCGCTCCGCTACGTCGAGATCGGCAACGAGGACTGGTTCGACCGGTCGGGCAGCTACGACGGCCGGTTCGCGCAGATGGCCCGGGCGATCCGCGAGCGGTACCCGCACCTGAAGATCATCGCGACCGCGCCGGTCCGGAGCTTCAAGCCCGACCTCTACGACGACCACTTCTACCGGAGCGCACGCCAGCTCATGCGGATGGCCACGATGTACGACCCGCCGACCGGCGCGGCGCCACCGCTGGCCTTCGCGGGCGGCGGCTGGAACGGGCGGCATCGGGACGGGATCCTGACGTTCGTCGGCGAGTGGGCGACCCAGGAGGGTCGGCCGACCCCCGACCTCAACGCCGCACTGGCCGACGCCGCGTTCGTGATGGGCCTGGAGAAGAACTCCGACGCGGTGCCGATGGAGTGCTACGCGCCGCTCCTGGTCAACGTGAACCCCGCGGACCCGGCCAAGGGATATCCCAGGGCGTGGCAATGGGGAACGAACCTGATCGGGTACGACGCGCTGCGCAGCTTCGGCTCGCCGAGCTACTACGCGCAGGCGATGCTCGCCCAGAACCAGGGCGACGTCGTCCTCCCCGCCAGGCTCGACCTGCCGAAGGCGATGCCGAGCGACGAGACGCCTCGAGGCCACATCGGCCTCGGCTCCCGGCATACGCTGGCCGAGTACGCGAACATCTCCGTGACCGCCCCGGACGGCCGCGAGCTGCTCACGACCGACCGGACCAGGGACTCCGGGGGCTGGGCGTTCCCCGGCGACCCGTGGACGCTGCAAGACGGGGCGATCCGGCCCGGCGGGGCCGACGCGGACACCGTGGCGTTCATCGGGGACCCGGCCTGGACCGACTACACGATCCGCCTGCGCGCCCGCAAGCGCCACGGCCGCGAGGGGTTCCTCGTGATCTGGCACGCGGCCGACGCCAACAACTACCGCGGGTGGAATCTCGGCGGCCGGGACAACACGCTCGCCCGCTGCGAGGCCGCCGACGGCGGCAGCCGCGAAGGCTACGGGCCCAGCACCCCGTTCACCGCGGAGGCCGGCCGCTGGTACGACCTGCGGCTGGAGGTCACCGGCCGCCGCGCCCGCGGCTTCGTCGACGGCAGGCTCGTGACCGACGCGACGTACGAGCCGCCCGCGACCCCCACGACAGTATTCGCCACGGCCACCTTCGACAAGACCGATCGCACGGTGATCGTGAAGGTCGTGAACGCGGGGAGGACGCCCGTTGCCACGAACATCAACATCCGCGGCGTCGGCCGCGTCGAACCGACCGGGACCGCGCTGGTACTCGACGGCGATCCCGGGGCTGTCAACACCCTCGAGGAGCCGCGGAGGGTCGCACCGAAGCAAGAGACGGTCGCCGGGACGTCGGCGTCCTTCCGCCACACCTTCCCGCCGCACTCACTGACGTTCTTGCGGCTCAAGACGTCGCGGGACTCGCAGGACGCGCATGGCGCAGCCAGGGACCCGATCCCCGGGGCGGACGTGCCGGACCCCGCGGTCATTCGCGCGGGCGACACTGACGACCTGGACAGCACGGCGATGCGATGAGCCGAGGGCGGCCGATCATGAGGTCCAAGGACCTCGTGAGTGCGTCGAGTCTGGCAAGGGACTCGGCATATCCCATCGCGCCTTCGATGGTGGTCTGGCTTTGTCTCGCCCAGGACAGGCCGCCTCCTCGCGCCGCTTGACGACCGGCGACAACGACTCGGGCTACTGGCGACGGCGAACGACCCGGATGCCGAAGACGCCTCCGGCGGTCTGGCCGGGGCCGGCGCGGAAGCGGACCAGGATCCGATCGCGGTCGCGGGTCAGCTCCTGCGGCAAATCGTACGCCTGGTCGAAGAACCGACCCGGCCGGTCGGCCCGGAGCGTCTCGGTGGCGATGACCTTGCTATCGACCTCGACGTCGAAGGTGCGGTCGCCGCCGTCGCTGCCCCAGTAGGTGACGAGTAGCTGCTGGGGCTGACCCGGCTCGACCTTGAGGGTATAGCCGAACCAGCCGCGCCCGGCGTGACGCCAGGTGCGGCCCAGGAACCGACCGGCTTCGGTGCGGTCGCCAGCGAAGGCATGGTCGCGCTCGCTCGGCTCGCCGCCGGGCACGACCCGGTCGAACCGTGCGCGAATCCAGCTCCCGGACGCGCGCCTGCTCGGCGTCGTCCTCGGCCTCGCGGATCCTCCAGGCGTCGGGGGAATAGACGTCCCAGTAGACGCCGTAATGCCGCGCGCCGTGCACGCGGAAGAACGGCTCGAGGGTCAGCGAGACCGGCCCCGCCCCGCCGGGGCGGCGGAACAGCTCGTCGGCGCGGAAGGTCGAGCCGTGGCCGGCGACCGGCACGAGCGCCTCGACGAGCGGCCGACCCCCGGCCACGATCACCGGCGTCGGCCGTCCCGGGTCGATCTCCGCCGCCAGGACCAGCGGACCATGGAGGAACGCCAGGCGGCCGGGGTTGTCGCGGAAGCCCTCGGTGCGGAGGGCGAAGGGCATCGTCAGCTCGACGGCGTCGCCGTCCTTCCACTCGCGGGCGATGGAGAGGAACCGGCCGGGCCCGGCCGACTCGGCCACGGGCTCGCCGTTGACCCGCACGCCCCAGCCCGGGCCGGCCCAGGCCGGGCGACGCACCACCACCGTCAGCGACACCGGCTCCTCGGCCCGGAAGATCAGGCGCGACGTCGGCTCGTCGGGGAACCGTGTCTCCTGCCGGAGGGCCAGGTCCTTGCCCTTCCAGTCGAGCGTCGAGGCGACGAACTGGTTCCAGTAGAGGGTCGAGCCGTCGGGGCTATGCGCGTAGAGGCTCTCCTCCACCCGCGCGAAGTTCTCGACACCGGTGCCGGTGCAGCACCAGAATGAGTCCTCGGGCCGGCTGTAGATCTTGCGCGAGCCCGGGCGCAGGGGGACGTAGTAGCACATCATCCCGCTCGCGGGGTCCTGCGAGGCGAGGATGTGGTTCCACAGCGCGCGTTCGACGTAGTCGGCGTATTCGGCCTGGGGCGCCCACGCGAACAGGTGGCGCGTGAGCCTGATCATGTTGTAGGTGTTGCACGTCTCGGCGGTGCTCGGGCCCAAGGCCCGGGACAGGGTCTGCTTCGGGGTGAACATCTCGCCGTCGCTGTGCCCGCCGATGACGTAGGACCGCTCGTGGACCACCGTGTTCCAGAAGAAGGCGGCGGCGGCGCGGAGGGACGGATCGCCGGTCAGCTCGTACTGCAGGGCGTTGCCGATGAACTTGGGGATCTGCGTGTTGGCGTGCAGGCCGGTCAGGGTGTCGCGCCCGGCGGCGGCCGGGTCGAGGACCGCGTGGTGGTTGAACCGCAGCGACAGGTCGAGATACTTGCGGTCGCCGGTCGCCACGGCCAGCGCGGCCAGGGCCTCGTTGATGCCGCCGTGCTCGTTGCCGAGCATGCCCTCGATCTGTGCGGGGCTCAGGCGGTCGGCACGGGACTGGACCCAGTCGCCGAAGCGGCGGGCGACGTCGAGCGCCCCCGCGTTGGCGGCGTAGGCGTGGGCATCGAGCAGGCCGGCGAGGACCTTGTGCAGGGTGTACCAGGGGGCCCACACGCGCCGGCGCCTCTCAACGCGGTCGATGAACGACTCGGGGAAGGCGCTGAGGTAGCCGCTGCCGAGCTTCGCCTGGCATTCGGCCAGGCCGGCGACGATGGCGTCGACCCTGGCCTTCAGGCGCTCGTCGCCGGTGGCGGCATACATGCGGGCACAGGCCGTCAGGTAATGGCCGACGAAGTGGCCCCGCAGCTCGCCCTTCGGCTCCTCCCAACCGCCATAGGGCCTGGCGTCCGTCGGTAGCCCGGCGTTGACGCGGAAGTTGCGTAGCAGTCGGTCGGTGTCGAGCGAGAGGAGGTAGGCCCGATCCAGTTCCTGGGCGTGGCGGAAGGGGCCGTCGAGGAGCCGGACGGCGGCGGGCGGGAACGGCTCGGCGCGAATCGGGACGACGGGCTCGAGGGTCGGCCCGCGTGCCGAGAGTTGGGCCTGTCCTGTGGTGGCGACGGGTTTGCCCGGTGCGTTGGCCCGGACGGCGATGGTGGTCCGCTCCGCCCGAGGTGTCGGAGCTAGGGAGTCCTGAAACACCCCTGCGAGCAGCGCGGTGAGGGCTAGTCCTTCGATCATGGCTCGATCACCTTGCGGTTGGAAGGAGGAATCGTGCGACACGGGCCTCTCGGGACCCGTGCAGAGTTCGTCGTCGGCCGCCGCGCGTGGAAGCGGCTCAGCCCCGGAAGTACCAGTAAGCTGCCAGGATGCACGTGCCGACCACGGCGGAGGCGAGCACATCCGGCCAGCCCCAGCTTGCGCGAGTGCGGGCGCGATCCTCGGCCGTGGCCGTGCCGAAGGCCAGACCCTTGATTCGGTCGTAGTCCGGCGCCGGCGTCAGGTAGCTCACCGCGACCATGACCACGGCGGATACGATCGCGATCAGCACGCTGAAATACTGGAAGTAGATGTTGTTGACCACCCAGAGGAACGATCCCGGCGTGTAGCCGTGCTCGTAGCCCTTAAGGCCCAGGGTGACCGGGGTGTCCACCAGCATTCGGAAGATGCCCAGCACGAAGCCCACCATCATGGCCCAGAAGCAGCCGTGGGCGTTGAGCCGCTTGAATCCGACCCCGAGGAAGAAGACCACGAAGATCGGCGGCGCCAGGTAGCCCTGGACCGCTTGCAGGTAGTTGTACAGGCCCCGCGCGCCCTGAATCACGGGGATCCACGCCAGGGCGATGGCGACCATCACGACGGTCGCGGTGCGCCCGATGCGCACGATCCGGTGCTGGGTGGCGTCGGGCCGCCATTTCTGGTAGAGGTCCACCGTGAACAGGGTGGAGCAGGCGTTGAATACGCCCGCGAGCGAGCCCATCAGGGCGGAGAGCAGCCCGGCCACCACGAGGCCTCGCAACCCGGGCGGCAGGAGGTACTTCACCAGGAGCGGGAAAGCCCCCTGGGCCTCATGCGGGATCGGCCGCCCATCCGGCGCCACCATCGCCGCCAGCTCCGGCACCCGGCCGCTCTTGGCCAGGGCGAACGCGACCATGCCCGGGATGATGAACAGGTACACCGGGAAGAGCTTGAGGAAGCCCGCGAAGATGCTGCCCCGACGGGCGGTCCGCTCGTCGGGGGCGCCCAGGGCGCGCTGCACGATATATTGGTCGGTGCACCAGTACCAGAGGCCGATGATCGGCGCGCAGAAGAGCATACCGAGCCAGGGATAATTCCCGTTGAAGTACCAGGCCTCCTTGACCACCCGGCCGGCCGCATCCGTCTCCAGCACCGGGGTCCACGTCCCCTGCACGCCGTGCGGGATCAACGGCCGCCACAGGTTGAACATCTCGGAGCCGCAGAGGTGCCGCAGCTCGTGCCAGCCGCCGAGCCTGTACAGGCCGTAGGCCATCAGCGTCCCGGAGCCGAGGATGAGGATGACCGTCTGGACCGCGTCGTTGTAGGCCACGGCGCGCATGCCGCCCAGCGCGGTGTAGAGGCCGGTCAGCACGATCACGAGCACCGAACCGATCCAGAAGCTATTGACCTCGTGCCCACCCAGGTTGAGCCGCACCTCGGGCAACAGCGTGGCGAAGACCACGCCGCCGGCGAAGATGCCCACGGCGATCTTCGACACGACGAACGTGACCAGCGACACCACCGACAGCACGTACCGCGACCCGGCCGAGAACCGCCGTTCGAGGAACTCCGGCATGGTGAAGACCAGCGAGCGGGCGTAGAAGGGCACGAAGACCCACGCCAGCACCAGCAGGCACCAGGCGTGCAGCTCGTAGTGAGCCATCGCCACGCCGTCGGCCGCGCCCGATCCGGCCAGCCCGACCACGTGTTCCGAGCCGACGTTGGAGGCGAAGATCGAGGCGCCGACGATCCACCAGGTGAGGTTGCGGCCCGCCAGGAAGTAATCGTCGGCCGTGTCCTTGCCCTTGCGGATGACCCACCAGGCCACGCCCAGGAGGAGGCCGAAGTAGAGCGCGATCATCAGCCAGTTGACGCCGGAGAGGCTGGTGGTGAGGCCCGATTGGGCCAGCAGAGGCATCGTGGAGTCCATCGGGTCTCTCGTTCGTCAGGGGCCCTCGTCGCGATCGTCCCGGCCGGGGGCCCGGTCATCGGGGTGGACGGATCGAGGACAGACCTACAGGATCAACGGAGTCGGTCCGGCGCCGCCGAACGTCAGAGTTGCGCCAGCCGGTTCAGCTCGGGGAGGGCGTTGGACTTCAGGAGGACCACGACGGTGCCGCCGCTCCCGCCGCCACTGACCCGCGCCCCGTAGAACCCGCGCCCGGACCTCGTTCCCGGACGGCGTCGACCATCGCATCGGTCTCGGGGCATCCCAGGCCGATGGAACTGTAGCCCGCGTGCGCCTGGTACATCAATTCGCCCACGGCCTCCAGCGCCTTGTGAGGATCGCCGGCATGGACACCGCGCAGCAGGTGCGCCGCCACCGTGGCGCGGAAGCTCTCCTCGACGGGGAACATGACGGCGGCCCGCACGGGGTAGCGTCGCTCCGGCTCGATGGGGGAGAGGGGGTCGTCCACGGGGCCGTGGCGGGCCAGGAACTCCCCGCCGGAGAGGGAGGACGGCAGGACCTCCTCCCTCACGCCGCGGACGAGTGAAGGGGGTAACTCCGCCAGGTGCGCCAGCCGGCGGCCCAGCACCCCCTCCAGGATCTTCTTGCCCATGAACGACGCCGCGCGTGCCGTGGAGTAGGGGGAGCCCGTGACGGCGTGCTTCACGCCGCTGGGCCAGCCGACGGCCACCACGCCCTGCGGCAGCGGCACCGGCTCATCCAGGATGTCGGGCTGGCACAGGATCGGCAGCAAGGCGCCGGGCACGCCGTGCGCGGCCGCGAGCTGGTCCATGAGTCCGCAGGGCGCACCGACGACGTCGTTCTCGGCCCGCTGCGCCAGCCGTGCCAGGGCTGTGCCGGCGAAGGACCGGCCCGAGGCCGCCTCCAGGGCGCGCAGGGTCGCCACCTCCAGCGCCGCGCTGCTGCTGACCCCCATCGAGGCCGGGACGTCGGAGGCGATCTGGAAGTTGAGTCCGGCCGGCGGCCGCCAATCGTGAGCGTGGCAGAACAGGAGCAAGCAGCCGAGGGGGTAGCGCACCCAGCGCGAGACCCGCTGCTCGTCGAGCCAGGCGCGCAGGGGAGCGACGTCGCCGGCCGGGGCAACGAGGTCCAGAGGCTCCGGCCAGGGCAGCGTGGCGGTTCCCTCCTGGTCGCTGGCGAATTCGAGGCCCGGATCGGTACGGGGGGAGATCGTGACGCGGGTCGTGGCCCGGATCGGCGTCTGGAGGACCAGCGCGCCGCTGTAGTCGGCCACGCCGCCCAGCACGTCGAGACGACCCGGCGCCACGCCTTGCCAGGGGGCAGGGTTCATGAGAAATATTCCTCCATCAGCCGTTTCAGTACGGGCCGGACCTGGTCGGCCAGCGCGGGGTTGGCGTAGCCCACCCACGCCACGGGGGACGTGGTGTCCAGAGGCGCCCGTAGCGGCTCCCCCCCCGGGGCCTCCACCACCCCGCCCGCCTCCTGCAGCAGCATCGCCGTGCAGATATCGTACGGATGGCACACCAGCGCCGAGGCGAAGCCGATCTTCCGGTGGGCCAGCGGTCGCAGGTCGCCCAGCATGCGATCGTGGCCGATCAGGAGCTCGTAGATCTGGCCTCCGGTGGCGATGTACTGATCCTCGAACACCAGCGGGGAGGGGCCGCTGCCCAGGCCGTACAGGGCGTCCCAGAGCCCCTCCTCGACCCGGGCCAGCAGCGCCTTGCCCTCGGGGAAGAAGCGCGCCAGCGAGGCAAAACCGTGCCGGAAGTCAGTCGCCTGCGAGGGCCGGATCGGCAGCCGGTGACGCCCCCCGCCGCGGACGTCCACCCGCTCGGCCATCAGGCCCTGCAGGCCGCAGCCCCGGACGCCACTGATCTGGTCGGCGGCCCACTGCTTGCTCGTCGGCAGCTCGGTCATGGCCGCCACCAGGATCTCGCCCAGGTGGGTCCGGTCGCCGCGCTGCGGCGCCAGAGCCGAGAGCACCCACGCGGACCGCTTGTCGTACATCAGGTTCCGCGTTCCGTCGATCGGGTCGAGGAGGCACTTGAGCTCCGTCCGGGCGACCGGCGTGCCGCGCGGGAAGGTCAGCGCGTCGCTCTCCGCACCCCCTTCCATGACCAGCTCGAACGGCCAGTCCGCGGGCCAGTTGGCCTCGAACCAGGCGACGATCGCCGCCTCGCTGATCTTGTCGATCCGGTAGATGGTGTCCGCGGCGGTGACCTCGGCGATCTCGGCGAGCTCGCCGCCGGTCGGTGCGTCGCGGGCCGCGATTAAGGTGTCGCGGATGGAGTCCTGGAGGAGGCACAGCAGGGCGCGCGCCCGGTCCAGCCGTTGCGGGGTCATCGCGAGACCTCCTTGCGGTGCGGGCCGGCGGCCGACCGCAGCTCGGCGGCCTTCTCGTCCGGGTCCGACTCGTTGGTCATGGAGCCGCCGCCGATCTCCGGTCCGGCCAGGTATTTCATCGTGTCGGGCCTGCGCAGCGGCGGGTGGAACTCCAGGTGGAAGGGGAAAGACGAGTGGTCCCCGCCGTCGGTGGGTGCCTGGTGGATCGCCATGACGTAGGGCATGGACATCCTCCAGAGGTTGTCATAGAGGGTGGCGACCTCGCGGATCATGAGGCCCAGGCGGAGGCGTTCATCCGCGGTCAAGTCGGCCAGGGAGGCCACCTGTCGCCGGGGCAGGATGAACACCTCGTAAGCATAGCGCGCGAACCAGGGCACGCAGGCCAGGAAGCTGTCGTTGTCGGCGACCACGCGCGGCCCGGCCTCTTCCAGCCGCAGGACCTCCTGGCCGAGGAACTTCCCCGTGCGCTCGAAGAATCTACGGCCACTCGCCGCCTCGCGCGGTGTGGGCATAGATCATGTTGCCGGCATAGATCTGGCAGTGCGGGTGCGGATTGGAGGTCCCCACCAGCGACCCCTTGTTCTCGAAGATCAGGACGTGCTCGACGTCGACCCGCGACCCCAGCGCCCGGTAGCGGTCGGCCCAGAGGTCGACCACGGCCCGGGCCTCCTCGTCGGTCAGGTCCACGAAGGTCTTGCCGTGGTCGGGGTGGTAGCAGACGACCTCCGCCATGCCCCGCGCCGGCCGCGTCTGATAGAGATCGCTGCCGCCCGACGGCGTGGGTGCATCCGGCCCGAAGCAGGGCAGGTCGTTGGTGAACCAGTAGGCCCCGGTGTAGGGCGGGTTCTCGCCCCGGATGCGCCGATTGCCGGGGCAGAGCGCGCAGGTCGGGTCGTAGGACGGCGGCTCGGCGTCCCGGGGCGCGTGCGTCTCGCCGATCCAGGGCCGACCGCCCCGGTGCGACGTGAACAGCACCCATTCCTCGCGCAGGGGATGCCAGCGCTGTTCCCAGACAACCTCGGGGTCAGGGCTCATGATCCTAGCGATCTCCGTAGCCGTCGGGGTGGGCCTCGTGCCACCGCCAGGCGCTGGCCACGATGGATGTGATGTTGGGGTACTGCATCCGCCAGCCAAGCTCGGCCCGGGCCTTCCCGGCGTCGGCGTAGAGCGCGGGCGGGTCGCCGGCGCGGCGCGGGCCTTCCACCGCGGGCACCCGCCGCCCGGTGATCTCCTCCACGGCGGAGATGACCTCGCGCACCGAGGTGGGTGTCCCGGTGCCCAGGTTGTAGCACAGCGCGGCACCCGGACGGGCCAGCGCGTCGAAGACGGCGATGTGAGCCCGGCTCAGGTCATCCACATGGACATAATCGCGCAGGCAGGTGCCGTCCGGCGTGGGGTAGTCGGTGCCGAAGAGCTGCAGCGGCGGGCCCCGGCCGACGGCGGCGGCGATGGCCAGCGGGATCAGGTGGGTCTCGGGGTCGTGGTCCTCGCCGATGCCCCCGTCGGCCGCCGCCCCGGCCGCGTTGAAGTAGCGGAACGCGGCGAAGCTGAGGCCGTGCGCCGCGCCAGGGCCTTGAGGGCGTTCTCCACATCGAGCTTGGTCTGGCCGTACGGGTTGATCGGGGCCTGCGGCGTGGTCTCGACGATGGGCAGCGACTCCGGCACCCCGTACGTCGCGCAGGTGGACGAGAACACGAACCGGGTCACGCCCTGCCGGAGCATCGCGCGCAGGAGGTGCAGGGTGGCCACGCTGTTGTTGAAGTAATACTTGAGCGGGTCGGTCACCGATTCGCCGACGTAGGCGAAGGCGGCGAAGTGCATGACCACGTCTGGCCGCTCCTCGGCGAGGATCCGGCCGACCGGCTCCTCGTCGCCGAGTTCCGCCGCGTAGAACGGCACCCCGGGTGAGACGGCCGCGCGGTGCCCGAAGACGAGGTTATCCAGCACGACGGGACGGTGGCCGGCAAGGGTTAGCTGCCGGACGCAGTGGCTGCCGATATAGCCGGCTCCGCCGACAACCAGGATGTTCACGAGTGACCTCCTCCGTCGATGACGGGCCATCTGCCCATACGATAGGCGGGAGGCGGCCCGGTCCGCCAGACCGCGATTGCGCAGAAAAGGACCACTTTCGCGCAATCGCGTCTAGCTCTCCCACCCGGAGCCGGCCATGATGGTCGGGGGGGCAAGCGCCATGGTCCGGATGCCGAAGGTCGCCCTGCTCGTCGAGACGTCGCGCGGCTACGGCCGCGACTTGCTGCGCGGGGTGATGCGCTACTCCCGGCTCCACGGGCCATGGGGCTTCTACCTCACGCCCGGCGACTTCGTGCAGGCGCTGCCCCGGATGCAATCCTGGGGCGGCACGGGGATCATCGCGCGGGTCGAGACGCCCGCGGTGGCCCGGGCCATCCTCGCCTCCGGCCTGCCGACGATCGCCCTGGGCCTGTCGGATGAGCAGTTGCGACCCGAGAGCCCCCTCTCTCGGCTCAGCGAGGTGGTCTCCGATTCCCGGGCGCCGGCCGGATGGCCGCGGAGCATCTCCTCGAGCGGGACTTCCGCCACTACGCGTACGTCGGCGCGGCGGGCCGCGTCTGGTCGGGACGGCGCCAGGAGGGCTTCTGCGAGCGGGTCCGGGAGGCGGGCTTCGAGCCCAGGGTGTACCGCCTCCCCCGGTCTCGGCGCGCGGCGGCGTGGGAGCGGGAGCAGCCCGTCCTGTCCGGCTGGCTCGCGGCCCTGCCCAGGCCGGTCGGCGTCATGGCCAGCAATGACGACCGGGGCCGCGAGGTCCTGGAAGCTTGCCGCGAAGCGGGCCTCCGCGTCCCCGAGGAGGTCGCCGTGGTGGGCGTCGACGACGACGAGTTGCTCTGCGAGTTGGCGGACCCGCCGCTGTCGAGCGTGGCGCTCAACGCCGAGGCGGGCGGCTATCGCGCGGCCGCCCTGCTCGACGGGATGATGCGCGGGCAGTCGCGCGAGCCCCGACGCCTGCTGGTCGAGCCGGTGCACGTCGTCGGTCGGCGATCCACCGACATCGTCGCCCTGGGCGACGCGGAGGTCGCCGCGGCCCTTCACTTCATCCAGGACCATGCCACCGAGTCGATCGGCGTCTCCGACATCGTCGAGGCGGTCGTGATCTCGCGTCGTGCCCTCGAGCTGAGGTTCCGCAGGGCGATCGGCCGGACCCTCCATGCCGAGATCCGGCGCGTCCGCCTCGAGCGGGCGGGCCGCCTGCTGGTCGAGACCGACTTGCCCATCACCCGGGTCGCCAAGGCCTCCGGATTCGGCCGCGCCAGCTACCTGGCGCAGGCATTCCGCCAGGCGTTCGGGGCGACTCCGGCCCGGTATCGGCGGCGCATGCGGGACGGGCCGCCCGAGGCGTGTTGAGGCCCGCCGCTCGCGGCTGATCGAGGCGTCCCCCGTGTGCGTGTAGAACTCCTTGTCTAGCTCCCGCGAGGTGAAGTAGGCGACGGCCCCGAGCGCTTCGAGCACCCACTGGAGTGTGTCGATCCGCCCCCTACCCCTCCGGCGCCAGAATGGCCGGTTCCGAGACGCCGATTAGCTCGGCCTAGCCGCGCTAGCCCCCGGCGGCGCAGTCGGCGGAGGGCGGCGATGCCCGCGTCGAGCGTCTCGCCCGGCGGTTGGTTCCTGCCCACGAACTCCGAGTCGAGCTGCCCGAGGGCGGCGTGCCAGGAGTCGAGGTTCCCGCGGTCCTGTTCGAACTGGTGGAGCGCCTCGTCGGTAAGGCTGGAGAATGGGCCGGTTTCGGGGACCGGCCCATCACGCCGTAATGATCCCGCACCACCACCGCACGGACGAGTCAGTCGGGAAGAAACCAAGTCGACATTCGGAACCACCAGCCGCGTTGGCGCATCGGTCCGACGACACCGACGCATTTTCGGGGGTAAGCGCCGTACCCGGTCGCCAGCCACCAGGGGTCGAACGTTCGCCCGCACAGACTGCATTTCCGTTAGGATTGTTCTTCATCGAACATAATGCCCACTCGGACACTGGACCGCCGGAGTCTGGAAGGTCCGTCATAGGCGATACAGCCGCCATATTCTGACGCGAGCGAAACATAAAACCGCTTACCGGACGCAGCCCGGAAGGGCGGCCGGCGCCCGGTGTAGTCGTCCCCGACCCGCAGGCAGCGCCGGTGGCTGCTGCCCGGGTCCGGGAGATTGTCTCCGCACCGGGTAGACAATCGGGGCGGGCGCAGGAGGACAGGGGAGCGTCTATATGCAGCTACGTAAGTCGGGCGGCGAGCCGGTCGCCCCGGGGCCGGATGACGATGGTCGTGTTCATGGGCCCGGTGGTTCCTCGGGCCGGATGTCGGCGATGGAATGAGCACCGGGGCCGCGCTGCTGGATCTCCTGGAAGCGGTCGTGGAGCTCGCGGACTTCGCTCTCGGTGCGGTCCTCGACATTGATGAGTTCGTGGCTGGCGCAGTGGGCGGCGGCGAGGAGCTCGTTGAGCTTGATGTGAAGGGAGAGGATGCCCTTGCTCTGTGATCGCTGGATGAGGAACAGGAGGATGAAGGAGGCGATGGTGATGAACTGGTCGATGGTGCGGTAGGCCCGCGACCAGCCGACGAAGGGGATGGCGAGGGCCCAGACGGCGAGGGTGGCGAAGAGGGTGATGGTGCCCCAGGGTCCGCTGACGAAGTCGGTGGCCTTCTGCGAGAAGGCTTCCAGCCAGGCGGTGATGCGGCGAGTGCGGGGGGGCCGATCCGGGTCGTGGTTGCGTGGCTCGCGGCCCGCGGTTACATTCATGGATTCACGGCTCTCCCTTCAGACCGGATCACATCCCAGGACGCGCTTTACCGGTCGCGGCCCGGTCAGGCGGCGATCACCGGGACAATCGGTCCGCTCACTCCGCACCGCCTTCTGTCGCCGCTTCGGCCTTGGGGTCGATCCAGGTGAACCCCGCGTCGAGCAGGTTCAGCTCGCCCCCCTCGGCGACCAGCTTCCCTTGCAAGACGGCCCCGCCGCGATGCTGGGCCAGCTTCCTGGCCGCCTTGGGATTGACCTTGCTGCGGATCTCCCAGCCGCCCAGGACGAGCGCGAACGCGGGGTCGGCCGGGTCGATCGCCGGCAGATTCCCCTCGGGGAATACGACGGCTAGCTTGGCGCTGGCGATGTCCACCCGCTTCATCTCCCACCGCCCTCCCGGGGTCTTGGCCCGATTCGTGGGTTCGAGCACGCGAAGCCGGCGACCGGTCGTGGGCCTCGGTGTCCGTGGCCAGCCATCGTATCCATCCGTTCCCTCGGTCTCCAGCCCCTTCGGCGGACGGCTTCGCGTGCTCGACGCCCCGATCGACCCGGCGCTCGAGGCTATCTGCCTGAAGGCGATGGCCTTCCGACCCGAGGACCGTTACGCCTCGTGCCGGGCGCTGGCCGAGGACATCGAGCGGTGGAGGGCCGACGAGCCGGTCTCCGCCTGGCGCGCACCGTTCGCCCGCCGGGCCCGACGCTGGGCCATCCTCGCGAGTCTTGTCGGGCTCTGCCATGGTCGCCTCCCGAGCGTCTGTTCGCTACGGGAAGTCCGATCCTTGTTCGGAGCCGGGCAAAAGTCTAGCGATTCGTCTTGGAGGCCGGAGCGGGTTATAGTAGGACCAGGGTGCCAGGAAGAGGACCGCGACCATGCCGATCCCAGAGCCTCGTCCCACGCTCGACGACTCGACCGGTGAGCACCAGGCCATCGCCGATTCCCACCCGCCTCGGGTGGCGATCCAGTTCGGTGCCTTGACCGACCCCGGCGCGGTCCGCGTCAACAACGAGGATCATTTCCTGGTCGCCCGCCTCTCCAAGTCGATGCAGGTGTGCAAGACCAGCCTGCCCGGAGACGGCGAGGCGCAGGTCTCCGAGGAAGAGGGCTACCTGATCGTCGTCGCCGACGGCATGGGCGGCGCCGCGGCCGGCGAACGCGCCAGCGCCCTGGCGGTCGGGAGCATCGAGGCGTTCGTCCTGAACACGCTCCAATGGTTCCTGCACCTGGGCGGCCCCGACGAGCACGCGCTCCTGACCGATCTTCGCCAGAGCCTCGAACGGGCCGATCGGACCGTCATCGAGCGAGCCCGGAGCAATCCCGCCTTCCACGGCATGGGGACCACCCTGACGATGGCCTATAGCGTCGCCACCGACCTGTTCATCGTCCACGCCGGCGACTCGCGCGCCTACCTGTTCCGCGAGGGCGAGCTCGAGCAGCTGACCAGCGACCACACGCTCGTCCCGGCCCTGATCGACGGCGGCGCGATCTCGCCCGAGGACGCCAAGCGGCACGATCGGCGCCACGTCGTGACCAACGTCATCGGCGGCCCCCGCGAGGGCGTCTTTGCTGAGATCCACAAGCTCGTCCTGCTCGACGGCGACACCCTGCTCATGTGCACCGACGGCCTGACCGGGCCCGTCAACGACGCCGCGATCATCCAGGTCCTCAACCATCACCCCGACCCCGAGGACGCCTGCGCCCGCCTGGTGGACCTGGCCCTCAGCCGGGGCGGGCCCGACAACGTGACCGCCGTCGTCGTCCGGTATCAGATCGATAAATAAAATATAAATCACTCATTCAGTATTTTAATATTCGGTGGTGTCCCGGGCGCATTGAACGGGCCCAAATGGCCCTGGAAGCGGCGAGATCTCGGCGCCGAGGCGGATGGCCTTCGGCACCGCTGAGGCGTTTGGAAGTCGCGCTTTATGGCTTCGGCGCCGAGATTCTGCCGAACTCCTGCCAAGGTGCGGAACGGGCCGTTCAATGCGCCCGGGACACCACCGAACGTCCGCCCGCACAGGCTGCATATGCGTTATGAAGGTTCATAACATGACATAATGATAATTACCGGACGCGGCGGGTGCAGGGGATTCATGGTTCGAGCAATCGAATTCCCAGGAGTGGCTTGCGCGAGTCGCGGGCGGCAAGGCGGTCGCGGGTGTCGGCGGCCGGCACGATGCGGTCTACTTGGACTATGGCAGCGGGCCAAAAAAATTTCGCAGGATGGGCTGTGCCGCCCTGCGAAGATTGGGGATTCCGATTCCCATCCAGGTCGGACGATCAGTTATTCGACCGCCGCGCCGGATACTGGATCTCGATCGGCTCGCCGGTCAGTTCCTTCCACGCCTTCTTCTGGTCGTCGGTGAGCAGGGCCTGGACCTTGGTCATGTTCTCCTTCTGCGTCGCGGCCCTCTTGTTCCGAGCCTCCGTGCGCTCCTGCTCGCTGGCGTCCTTGTTGAACGCTCCCGCGAACGAACTCCGCGTCGCTTCGACGATCTCGCGGATCTTCGACTTCTGGTCGTTGTTCAGATTCAGCTTCTCGGCGACGGTGGCATGAGCGAAAGCCTGGAGACCGTGCGCTTGCAAGCTGATCTGATCGAACCGCCTTGACTGCTCGTCCGAGAACGACAGGGCCTTCTTCACCTCGTCGCTGACCGTCTCGTTCAGCGTTGCCATCTTCGCCCACCGCACGTCCGGCGAGGCGTCGCGCAGCGCCGAATAATCGCCCTGGTGCCTCTCCCTGTTCTCGCGCAGGGTCTCCTGGACCTTCCTGACCTGCGCATCCGTGAGCTTCAGGTCCTTCTGGACGTTCGGGGCCATCAGGAACCCGGCCGCGCCGCCACCGACGCCGCCGCGACCCTGGGCCAAGGCCGGGGAGGCCAGCAGCGCCAGGGCACCGAGCGTCAGGACCGACTTACCAAAGAAACGCATCATATTCAGACTCCTTGGCTAACAAATCGGGTGTACGCGCGTCCGTCGTCGGCACGGCCGACGATGGAAATGACGCGCGATCGGAGACAGATCTTGAAACGGGGCCGCAGGTTTCGGGCCGCTCGTCCGCGCCGCATTCCGGTCATGGAGGGCCTTGGAGATCGCCGTGTGCCGGCCGCCCTCCTGCACGATGTCGCCCTCGTCACGGCCTCGACCGCCGATTCTCGGGGCATGACCGTCGATAGTAACGCCGAGGAAAGGTTAATGCAAATAAAAAGCTAAAAATTATTTGATCGTTTGGCCGAGGATCGGCGCGATTCCCCGCCGTGCCGGTAAGAGGGATGACGGTGCTCGTGCCCGGCCGGATCAAGAAGAGTCGGAACAATCTGTGGGTCAAGAGCGGGTTATGGAGGTCAGGGCGCGAGATAGAGGACGGGCAGTCCAACCATACATAAGCGCCAATACCGGACGCAGGGCAGCCAGCGCCGGGTCGTCGTCCTTCACCCGCAGAAGCGCCGGTGGCTGCTGCCTCGGTTCGAGAGGTCGTCGATCCGCGTGGTCCGCGGGCCGGCGGCCCTCCGACGCTTCGGTTGGTACGACTCCACGTGGTCATCCCGGAAGGCGAGCGGCGAAGTCGTCGGGCGAGAACTTCCGTTGCTTGCTCGGTTCAGACTCGTGACGCGTGTCGCACCACCTTGCGCTCGATGACCTTCGTGGCCAGGCCGAGGCGCTTCAGCATGAGGATCACGCAGTAGGTGAGGTCGAATTCCCACCAACGATGCCAGACCGACGCCGCGGCGGGATCGTGGTGATGATTGTTGTGCCATCCCTCGCCGAGGGCCAACACGCCGACGAGCCAGTTGTTCCGGCTGCTCTCGCTCGTCTCGTAGTTGCGGTAGCCGAAGAGATGGGTGATCGAGTTGACCGACCACGTCACGTGCCATCCTAGCACCGTGCGGACCAGGCCACCCCATACGAAGAGACTCAGGCTGAACCGGATGGCTCCCAGGGCGGTCCCGGTCGTCATCCAGCCGACCACCGCTCCAAGGATCGAATACATGAGCAGGTGGGCCAGGTAGATTGCGGGCCCCAGGTACGTCTTCTCGAATCGCATGTAGAACGGGTCTTTGAGGATATCATGAGCATATTTTTGCGATGATGTGATCGTTCGGGTCGCGGTGTTGTGATAGAACAACCAGTCCAGGTGCGACCAGAAGAAATTGACGAGCGGGCTATGGGGATCTTGCTGTTCGTCGGAGAAGGCGTGATGTATCCGGTGAACGGTTACCCACTTGGCCGGGGTATCTTGCAGGGAACACTGGGCGAACAGGACAAGCCCATGCTCGAGCCACTCGGGCACGACCAGGCTGCGGTGGGCCAGCAATCGGTGATAACCCAGCGTGATCCCGAGGCCATAGAATGGGACGCCGAGGATCACCAGCGCCAATCCGGTCCAGCTAAACACCCAGGGGATAAACGCGGCCAGAGCCGCCACATGGATTGCCAGGACCGTGACGATGTAGAGCCAGACCGGCCGGTCGAGACGGACCGTGGCCGGTCGAGGCAGGTGACACAAACCCTCCGTGTCCTCCGTTGACGCCAGGGTCGAATCGCGTACCCAAACCTCCCGCAATGGAGGATCGGCGTGGTTCATGGGAGATCGATTCCGTCGATCAAGACAGTCTATTTTTTGATGGCGGTCGCCGATGACGAAGCCGGAGACGGATTCTAATCGAGGAGGACGGGCTCGATCTTACACCTGTCGCGGCGCGGCTGCAACTTGGGTCGGTCGGGCCGAGCATGAACGATTAGACACGGGCCCATTGCCTATGTCCAAGGGGAGGGCTCCGATCGCCCCGGCCATGGCCGCGATCCGGCCGATGATGGTCGTGAGTCGAGCGCGGCCGGCAGGAGTCGGACCTGCGGTGGGTTGCCCTGTCGGCACCGCCAGGTGCCCCCGTCACCGGACCAGCCGCTCATAAAATTATAGGAGTCTCTCCGGGTTAGCCGTTCACGAGTCGAGGGTGACAAGCGTATACGAGAGCATCGGGCGCAGAAGTTACTTCCCAGCTGCTTCGATCGATCCCACCGACGGCGCGAGGCGCGGGACGCCAGGGGGACAGTTTACGACGATGGAGGTGGCGAACTCTTGAAGCCATGGGGAGGAGGCCTCACGACGTCGTCGTCCGCACCTGTGCAAGGGAATAGCGACGCCGGATGTGAAGCTCTGGTACACAAGCCCGTTGATGCTGTCGGTTCGTAGAAGGATGAGGCGAATCTCTCCTCACCACTTCCATGGCCGCATTGTGATCCGCATCCGAATGACCGACGCCGAGGCCCGACGCCTCGAACAGGCCTTCCTCCAGGTCCCCGACCGCTAGCTCCCTGACCGCCTCCAGATCGTGCGGCCGGCCCCATCGGGGCATCGTCGCCGACCTGGGGATCACCCTCCAGACCGACCTGCTCTGGCTCAACGCCGATCTCGACGGCGGAGTCGGCGCCCTGAAGCCCCGCCAGGCCAAGTGGGAAGGCCCTGCCGATGCCGGTCCCCGGTGCCGGGAAGATCCGCCGCTGGGTGATCGATGGCCCGTCCGAGCAAGGGATCGACTGGGCCAATTGGACCCACGCCGAGCCGGCCGACGACCTGAGGAAGACCCATGGGATCTCGGCCAGTCGCTTGGCCATGCAGCGCTTCTGCCGTCCTCACGGCATCCGCCCCTATCGCCCGACGTGCCGCCATCTGCTGGACTACCATTTAAAGCAGGCCGAGACCGGCAAGGACCTCGCCGGATTGCGGGCCGAGGCGGAGGCGGGCGAGCCGGAGCTGCTGAGCCAGGACGAGGCCCGGTTCCCGTTAGTGCCGGCGCTCACGGCGACCCTGGGTGTAAAGCGGCATCGGCCGATCGTCGGCACCCGGGACTGCGAGGACTTGTTGGACGTCTTCGCCGTGGTTGACGTGATCACGGCGGCGGTGCACGCTAACCCGCTGGAGAGCCCGGCCCGGGCCAAGTAGGCAACCAGGAAGAGCAAGACCCGCCGGATGCAGGCGCCTTCGCGAAGAGGTCGATGACGTTCGATTCCAGCCCCAGGGGCGCCTCCTGGCCACCGCCAGCCGCCGGTGTGGCATTTGGCTCTGGGACATGGTCACGCCCCGGGAGCTCGCCCACATCTCCGCCGCGAGTCCCTTCGGAATCCTCTTAGAGAAGGACGATACCGGACTGCTGGCGCACCACTCGTCGCGACGGAGGAGATGGACCCTGGAGTTCTCCCATCGCGAGCCGCTCTTGCAGGCCGAGGTCTACCCGCTGATGACCCGGCTCGCCGATGCCGGCAAGACCGTGCTGCTGGAGACCAGCGGGGCAGTTGACACCACTCCGGTCGATCCGCGGGTGCGGATCATCCTCGACATCAAGACGCCCGGCTCGGGCGAGGTGGGGGCGAACGTCTGGAGCAACCTGGATCGGCTCAAGCCGATTGACGAGGTCAAAGTAGTCGTCCGCGACCGTCGCGATTTCGACTGGGCCGCCGAGATCATCCGCACACGGCGACTGACCGAGCGATGCCCGGTGCTCCTCAGCGCATCGTTCGGACAAGTCAATCCGACCGAGCTGGCCGCCTGGATCCTCGAATCCCGCTTGCCGGTCCGGTTGCAGCTCCAGCAGCACAAGATCCTCTGGGACCCGAACGCCCGAGGTGTCTGACCCGTGCCGCGTCAGCCGGGTCATCGGGTCCGTGACGACGACGGCTCGTGGGCAACGTCCAAGGATCGCCGGGTGCCTCGCCTGGCGGGCGAGAACCTCGGCGATCCCGTCATTCATTGCGCCGTGTCGAGAGACTCCACCGATTGAGTCCCGGCGACGAGTGGCGACCGATGGCCGCCGATCGTGTACCCTGGTCCGAGGTGCTCAGCCCCGAGACCGAAGAATGGTCCAAGGAGACGATGGTCGTCTTCGTGGGATCCTGGTTGACGGTCCGCCGCTGGCAGTGATGTCGTAGGTTCCGGCATCGCTGTTGGACGGCAGCGTGCCGACGCTCGGCGACGCATTGCCCTCAGCCGCGAAGGCATCTGGCGTGTCGCCGCCGACCAGGCCGTCATCGGTGACCGTCCGCGGGGGCAACTCGCCGCCGTAGATCATGCTCTGGTTGTCGTCGGTGACCGTCGGCGGCGCCGGGCTGATCGTCGGGGTGCCGGAGGCGAACGTGGTCGCGTCGTCGAGGTCGATCGCGCCACCGACCCAGATCGTGTCGTTTCCGGCATGGCTGGAAGCGGGCGCCGTGCCGACGCTCGCTGGCGTACGGCCTTCAGTCGCGAAGGAATCCGGTGTGTCGCCGTTGACCAGGCTGCTCGTGGCCGACTGAGTGCCGGCGATAGTGAGGTCCTGGCCGTAATTCTTGCTCGCGTCGCCGGCCTTATTCTCGTGCGGTGCGGGGGTGACGACCTGGACTTGTGAGCCCGAGCTGGCAAGGAGCGGAGCCTGGCCTTCATAATAGGCGAGGATCACATGTGATCCGACTGCGAGGGCCGATGTCTGCAACTTGGCGATGCCGTGGACGAGTTGGGCTTGCCCGAGGTCGGTGTGCGTCGTCGTGTTGACGAAGTTGACCATTCCCGTGGGGGCCGCGGGACCTAGCTGCGTGACCGTGGCCGTGAAGGTGATCTTGTGGCCGGCGACCGCGGGATGCGTCGGGGCGAGCGTCGTGGTCGTCGCGCCGAACGCCAGGGCCGGGACCAGGAGGTTCGCAACCGGGCTGCCTAGACCGGTGACCATGTCGTAGCCGGGCCCGGCGCTGTAAGCGCCGTTGGAGCCGCTGGTGATGTCGTGAAAGTCGCCGGGGGTCTGCGAGTAGAGCGAGTAGAGCCCCGGCAGGGTCTGCGTGGCGCCGTCGAGGGTTGTTTGCTTCCTGGCCTTCATACTACGGAGCTCGTCGGCCAGGGCGATCAGACCGGCCCAGCAGGGGGCGCCCAGGCTGGTGCCGTCCCCCATCGTCCAGGAGGTTGGGTCGTTGGCGGCGTGGCCGAACGAGTCGAACTCCGCGACGCCCGTCGTCGGGTCAGCATCGAAGGCCACGTCCGGGATGGTTCGATTTGCAACGCCATTGACGGTGCTCATCTGATAAACAGGCTGAGGCTCGTACAAGCTGCTGCCGCCGCCGCTGCCAGACCAGGCGGTTTCGCTCTCGATTGAGTTGTCCTGATTGAGAGTGAGGGTCGTGCCGCCGACGGTCAATACATTGGGCGAGGCGGCAGGATATCCGAACTTATTGCTGCCATGGTCACCCGAGGCTGCAATCCAGGTCACTCCTGGGTGGCCCGCAGGGGTAAGGAATTCGCTATCGTAGGAAACTTCGTTCGGGATCTCGGAGTCTCCCCCGGGTCCAAATGCGCCCCAACTCATCGAGACGGCGCAAACATTGAGTAGGGAACCGGCGAGGGCCGCGCCCGCTAACAGGCCATTCTGGTCGTTTGTTTCGACGACCACGATGCGGGCCCCAGGAGCGATGGCGTGTGCCCATTCCACATCCATCGCCTCCTCGCCCTCCCAATCTCCGGTCTGATCCGGGGCCGGGAGAGAGCTCCCGCCGTCCTGGTTGACCACCGTCAGGAAGGACGCCGCGGCTCCGTACTGGGCGAACAGCGTTGGCCCGTTGGTCTGGATCCCGAACTCCTGATCGAATGCGTCCACATCCTGGAAGAGGTTCGGGTCGTCGTACGCGACGACGATGGCGATGGTCTGCCCCAGCCCGTTGACGGAGAGGCTGTTCACGCCGTAGGCCGTGCGAATTTGGACCGGTGTGAATTCCGCCAACAGGGTGAGTGATCCAGGCGAAGGGGATTGCGCAGGGTAGTACTGAGGGACCAGTAGAGAGCCGGAAGCGCCGAGGCCGGCATTCAGTCCGTTGATTGTGGCGAACTGACCAACCGCAAAATCGTAGGTCAGGACCTGGAAGTAGTCTGGATTCCTCGGGACGAAGCCATTGGTCAAGCTAACGTTCAAAGTGCCATCAAGGTTGGCCTGACCCTCGACGCTGACTTGGTTGAACTGGGTACCGGGTGTGACGCCGCCGATATTGATGTCAAGGGTGCCGCTGGCTGTCTGGGTGAAAACGCTGTTCAGGAGGAGAGAGAGGATACCCACCTGAATATTCAGGGTACCGGTGTTGACGAAGGATTCTGTGTCGAAAGTCGTGGCCCCCGTCCCCGAGCCCCCAGACTTGACGAACGTTCCGTCGTTCTCAAACTTGGGGATCGCCCCCCCGATGTAGGCGAAAGTCCCGTCACCCTGGGCGTCGAAGGTGCTGCCGGCCACATTGCGCCAAACGGCCCCGTTTCCGGTGGAGACCGTGCCGTTGCCGGTCCAGGTCACACCTCCGACCGTCACGATCTCGCCGCCGGTGAAGGACTGGGAGCCCTCGCCGCTGATGGTCATGGCGCCATCAACCGCAACGATTCCGGTCTGTAGATTGGTTACCGACATCGAGATGGTCCCGCCGGTCCAGGACAGGGGTGCGCCACGATCAAGTGCCCCGCCCCAGTAATCGTCCCGGCGCTGAAGGCCACCGGGGCCAGGACCTGGACGTCGGCACCGCCCGAGATGCTCACGGTGCCGCCGCGCACGGCCACCGTCCCGGCGCCGGTCACCGTCGTCCCGTCTCCGAGCGTGGCCGTGCCCGAGTCGAAGGCAAGGGTCGCGCCGCCGGCCACCGAGAGACCCCCGGTGCCCATGATGCTCGTGGTGCCCTGCAAGCTCACAGTGCCCGCTTGCACCTGGACCGTGCCATCGACGCCGTTGCCCGAGATGGTGCAACCGATCAAGGAAGTTGTGCTGGCTTCGTTGTCGAGGCTACCGCCGGCCGCAGCCGTATTGTCCGCGATGGTGCTGCCGGTGACCGTCGCTGTCGTATAGCTGTCGATGCCCCCGCCGTTGTACTGGGCCGAGTTGCGCGAGATGGCGCCGCCGGTCACCGACAATGAGCCATCGTTCTCGATGCCTCCGCCGTCGCTGGCCGAGTTGCCCGAGATGGTGCAGTTCGTGAGGGCCAGGGTGCCCAGGTCCTCGATGCCCCCGCCGTCGTACTGGGCCGAGTTGCCCGTGATCGAGCCGCCGTTGACCGAGGCGTAACCGCCTTGTCCGATCCCGATTCCGCCGCCGTAGCTGGCTGAGTTGGAGGTGATCGTGGCGCCATAGATCGTGGCGGTGCCCAGATTCTGGATGCCACCGCCGTAACCGATGTCGCCAGCATCGGCAGCCGAGTTGCCCGAGATGGTGCAGTTCGTGAGGGCCAGGGTGCCCGAGTTCTCGATACCTCCGCCGTCGTACTGGGCCGAGTTGGAGGTGATCGAGCCGCCGTTGACCATGGCGTAACCGTCCTGTCCGACCGCGATCCCGCCGCCGTTGCTGGCCGAGTTGGAGGTGATCGTGGCGTCGTAGATCGTGGCGGTGCCCAGAATCTGGATGCCACCGCCGTAACCGATGCCGCCAGCATTGGCGGCCGAGTTGCCCGAGACGGTGCAGTTGGTGAGGGCCAGGGTGCCCACGTCTTCGATGCCCCCGCCGTCGTACTGGACCGAGTTGCCCGTGATCGAGCCACCGTAGATCGTGGCGTCACCGCCCTGTCCGACCGCGATCCCGCCGCCGTAGCCGGCCGAGTTGCCCGAGATGGTGCAATTGCTGAGCGTTACCGTACCCTCATTGTTGACGCCCCCGCCGGAATCGGCGGAGGTGTTGTCCGAAAGGGTGCAGTCGTTAACCGTGGCGGTGCCGCCCGCCTCGATCCGGACGCCGGTCCCGTTGTAGGCGATCGTGTCGCCGGCCAGGGTCGCGACGCCTCCGCCCGCGACATCGATCCCCGCCGCGCCGGAGAAATCCTCGATCGTCAAACCTGAGACGGACACGTCGCCGGCTACAATGGTGATGCCGGCGGAGCCCGCAGCCGGACCGGGGCCGTCCAGGACCGTGGCGCCGGGAATCGGACCCGCGCCGGCGAGGGTCAGATCGTTCCCGATCGTGACCACCTCATTGTACGTCCCCGGTGCGACATCGACGGTGCCGCCGACCGCGACGGCATTGACGCCCCCCTGGATCGTGTCGAAGGCATCGACACCGAAGGAGTGCGTGCTCCCGTCGATCCAGGTGACGGGCGTGCCGGGCGTGTCGCCGGCGTAGGAGGCGTCCACGTAGACAGTCGTCGCCGGATTGACGACTTGGCCACCGATCAAATCGCCCGGGGGGCCTGCGTAATTGCCGTCGGGATCGGTGTAGACGGCGCTCACGGAATGCGGCGAGCCCGCGACGGTGAGGGCGGCGTCCGTGATCAAGGCGGTGCCGTCGTTCAGCGTTACGGGGTCGCCGTAGTTGCTGCCGTCGATCACGAACTGCACCTGGCCGGTGGGCGTACCGGCCCCGGGGTCGCCCGCCGTGACCGTCGCCGTGAAAGTCACGGATTGGCCTGCGGTCGAAGGATTGGCGCTGGATGTGATGGTCGTCGTCGTGGTCGCCGCGGTGATGGTCAGCGTGCCGCTGACGTAGCCGATGGTGTAGTCGGGATCGACCGCGCCCGAGGCCGTGATGGCGTAAGACCCGACGGAGCTGGTCGTCGTGGCGGACGTCGCCAAGGTCGGCGGGATCGTGAGACTGGCGGGGGTGTCGCCGTTGACGAAGCCGGCGTAGCTGGCGGTCAGCGACGGCAGCGGGCCGCCGTACGTCATGCTCGCGCTGTTGGCCGTGATCGTCAGCGATGCCGGGGTGACGCTGAGGGTCCCGGCCACGTAGGAGATCAAGTAGTTGGGATCGACGGCGCCCGACGCGGTGATGGCGTACGAGCCGACATGGCTGGAGGCGATGGCGGTGGTCGCCAGGGTCGGCGGGGTGGTCAGGCTCGCCGCGGTATCGCCGTTGACGAAACCGCTGTAGCCGGCCGTCAGCGTCGGCAGCGGCCCGCCGTAGGTCATCGTCTGGTCGTTCGCCGTGATCGTCAGCGATGCGGGGTTGACGGTCATCGTGCCATCGACGTAGGAGATGTTGTAGTTCGGGTCGGCGGCGCCCGAGGCGGTGATCTCATAGCCGCCGACCGGACTGGCCGAGGTGGCGGAGGTCCACAGGGTCGGCTGCGTGGTCAGGCTGGCCGCCGTGTCGCCGTTGACGAAGCCGGCGTAGCTGGCCGTCAGTGACGGCAGCGGCCCGCCGTAGGTCATCGTCTGATCATCCGCCGTAATCGTCAGCGCCGCCGGGGTGACGCTGAGGGTCCCGTCCACGTAGGTGATGGCGTAGTTGGGATCGACGGCGCCGGAGGCGGCGATGTCATAACTGCCGACCGGGCTGGCCGCGGTGGCCGCGGTGGCGACCGTCGGCTGGGTGGTGAGATCGGCCACCGTGTCGCCGTTGACGAAACCGCGATAACTGGCCGTGAGGCCCGGCATTGGCCCGCCGTAGGTCATCGTCTGATCGTCGGCCACGATCGTCAACGCCGCGGGGATGACGCTGAGGGTGCCGTCGACATAGGAGATGGTGTAGTTGGGGTCGAGGGCGCCCGAGGCGGCGATGTCGTACGATCCGGCCGGGCTGGCGGAGGTCGCGGTCGTCGTCAGGGCGAGAGCCGCGGTCAGGCTCGCCGCGGTGTCACCGTTGACGAAACCGCTGTAGCTGGCCGTCAGCGTCGGCAGCGTGCCGCCGTAGGTCATGGTCTGGTCGTCGGCGGTGATGGTCAGCGGCGACTGAGTGACGGTCTGCTGCACGGGTGTCGTCGAGTCGCTGGGATCGAAGTTGTCATCGCCGCTGTAGGACGCCGTGATCGCATAGCTCCCGACGGCCAGATCGCTGGTGGCGAAGGTCGCCTGGCCATTGGCATCGAGATCGCCGGTGCCCAGCGCGGTCGTCCCAGCATAGAAGGTGACCGTGCCGGTGGGTGTGCCCGCACCAGTCGCCTCGGCGGACACCGTCGCCGTGAACGTCACCAACTGCCCGTAGACTGACGTGGCGGCCGAGGAGGTGACGGTCGTCTGGGTCGCCGCCTGGCTCGCCTGGGCGACGAGGGTCACATCGGTCGGATCATAGATGGCCTCGAACGGCAACTGGGGGCTGGCGTCCAGGCCGGTAATCGTGGCGAATTCGCCCGACCCCGAACCGAAGGTCAGGATCGGGAAGGTGTCGGTCCCGGCGGGCACGAAATTATTGATCCAGTAGAGGATCAGCGCGCCATCGAGGCTCGCGCTGCCGCCGATATTGAGCTGGTCGTAGTCGGACCCTGCCGTGCCGCCGATCTGGATGTCGAGGGCGCCGGCCGCAGTCTGCGTGTAAGTCCCCGTGATCGCCAGGATGCCGGGAGTGTCGCCTCCCGGATCGATCTCCCCGGCATTGCTCAGATCGCCATTGATCTGCCCGGGACCGGAGAGAGTTCCCCCCTCGATATCGACCCCGTCGGCTGCGGTGAGCGTGTTGCCTGCCAGGGTGGTGCCGCCGGATGTCTGGGTGAAATCGCCTGTGAACGTCAGTGAGCCGGACTGCACGTCCACGCTCCCCTTGTTGTTGAACGCGCCGCCGAAGGTCGCGATCCCCCCCGAGCCCGCCGCCATGACGACGGATCCGTCGTTGTTGAATGTGGGTTCCGCGCCGACGTTGTCGTAGATGATACCGGTCCCGTCGCCCTGAGCCTCGAAGGTACTCCCGGCCAAGTTGTT
This sequence comes from uncultured Planctomycetota bacterium, assembly GCA_963815795.1. Lineage (GTDB taxonomy): Bacteria > Planctomycetota > Planctomycetia > Isosphaerales > Isosphaeraceae > JAKAUH01. The sequence goes on from CAWFIC010000021.1 coordinate 27,939, forward strand.
CCAGGTGGCCCCGTCGTCGGCGACGAGGCTGCCGGTCACAGTCGCAGTCCCCGCATTATCGAGCATGCCGTTTTCCAGGTAATCCCCGTTATCTCCGTTATAATCGACGGTGACGCCGCCGTCGGCGTAGATGATACCAGTGCTGCCCAGCGTACCGCCGTCCCAGGTGAATGATCCGGTGATGGTCAGATCGCCCGTACCCTCCACGGAAGCGCCGTCGTAGAGCCCGAGGTTTGGGAGGGTGACATCGGTCCCGAGGTTGACCTCCCCAATCGGGCCTCCGAAAGCCCCGACGATCACCGTCGTCCCCACCCCAGTGATCTGAGTACCGGCCTGAAGGTCGAAGGTCCCCTCCGCGAAGTCGAGTGTGGCCCCGGCGCCGTCTATGAATGATCCGTTGTTGACGCCACCGTCGTTGAGGTCGAGCGTGCCGGACTGGACTTCGACGCTCCCCATGTTGTTGAACACGCCATCGAAGGTCGCGGTTACCTCCGCGCCGGCCGCGATCAGCACGGTCCCGTCGTTGTTGAAAGTGGCCGCGGTTCCCAGGTCGTCTATGGATTCTAAACCGGTCCCGGAACCGGTAGCGCCTTGGACGTTGAAGGTGCTGCCGGCAAGGTTGTTCCAGGTGGCGCCAAAGCCGGAGAAGATGGGGCCCGTCATCGTCGCCGTCCCGCTATTGTCGAGCGCGCCGTATTCCAGGCCACCACCATAGCCTGTGATTCCGTCGCTGGCATAGGTGGTGCCGGTGCCATCCAGCCAGCCATACTCCCAGGTCAGCGGTCCGTTGATGGTTAGGTCGCCCGTACCTTCCACATAACCGTACATGTTCAGCGTAAGATTTGGAAGCGTGACATCGGTCTCGAGGTCAACGTCCCCGGCGCCGCCCCAGCTGCCGAATATGGGAATGGGAGATTGGCCGATTATAGTAGTTCCCAACCCGGTGATTTGAGTGCCGGCCTGGAGGTCGTAGGTTGAGCCCCCGGAACCATCGGCGTCAGCAGCGAAGTCGAGCGTAGACCCCGCCGCCTCGGTGAATGTTCCGCTGCTGACACCACTGCCCGCAAGTAGGAGCTCGCCGGATTGAACAGCGACGCTGCCGGCGTTGGAGAGGGGGCCCTCAATCATCGAATCCGCGGCGACGCTGAGAGAGCCGCCGGATTCGATTTCGAGATTCGCAGAGTAGGCGAACAGGCTGTTGACCGAGGCGTTGACCCCCGCACCCACGACAACAGTAGGATCACCGTCGTCAATCACGGCAAAATCGCCCTGCCCGGGTACTTCGCCGTCACTCCAATTCGCGGCTTCGCTCCAGTTCGTGCCGTCCCCGTCACCGGTCCAGTAGACAGATGACAGCAGCGTGCGGGTCTCCAGGGGCTCGAGGCAGAGCAATCCCTGGGTCGGGCGACGCATCCTGGACTTGCGAGTGGGGCGGCGATGGGTTTGGTGGAGGGATCTCAGGGTCTTCCAGAGCGACATGGTGCGACTCCTCATCGGGAGGTGCGGTGATGGTGGTCGAGGGCGACGCCAGTCGGAACGGCTCCGGGCGGGCGGGGTCCGGTCGGCGCGGCCCGACGACGGGTGCGCACCGTCGCGGCCCGGCCGGCGAGATGATCGGTCGCTCTCGTCCGCCCCGGCGGATATTGGGTAGATCAGGAGCCGGGGCGTCCCGCGGCCAAGGATGTCCCCAGAATCCGGGGGGGTTGGCCCGGCCGCCGCAGTTCGGAGGCCGAGTGGCCCGCCGGCCGAGGACGAGCCGAGAATTCGGGGGCTGGCGCGGCCGTCGCGTTGCTCCAAGACCAGATTCCTGCGCGAGGTGAGGGGACTCCGGGGAGCTCACGGGATAGGTAGGGGAGAGGAGCCCCTCTGCCCGGGCCCGGGGAAGACTCCTTCGGGCGTGGACGAGGTCATCGATCCCGGGCCGTCGCGGCGGGCGGGCGGGTGCATCAGAAGAGGGGCGGCACGTGCCCGGAGAGGGCGGCGGAGGCGATCGGATGGTTCCGCACGAGACATTCGCCGCCTTGGCGGCCCGGCTCCGGACCGGCGACCAGGGCGCCGCCAGCGAGGTCTTCCGCCGCTTCACCGGCCGGCTGATCGCCCTCGCGCGCGCCGAGCTGGACGCCCGGCTCCGCCGCAAGGTGGACCCCGAGGACGTCGTCCAGTCGGTCTATCGGACCTTCTTCACCCGCTACCACGCCGGGCAGTTCGACCTGGCCACCTGGGATTCGCTCTGGGGGCTGCTGGCCCTCATCACGGTGCGCAAGTGCCTGAACCAGACCGAGTACTACATGGCGCGATGCCGCACCGTCACCGGCGAGGCCGAGGTCGCGATCCGTGATGATGCGCACCGCGCCGGATCGAGCGAGCCGATCGATCGCGAACCCACGCCGCTCGAAGCGTCGATCCTCGCCGACACGATCGAGCAGATGATGCGCGGGCTGGAGTCCGACGACCGGGCGATCATCGAGCTGACCCTGCAGGGGTATGCGTCGCCGGAGATCGCCGCGCGACTCGGCCGCGCCGAGCGCACCGTGCGTCGGGTGCGCGAGCACGTCAAGCGGGGATTGCGTCGGATGCGGGCGGAAGAACTCTGCGGGACGTGACGGCCGAGGGACTACGGCCGGCGACCCGCCCCCATTGGACCGGGAGAGGATGGCTCATGGCGATCGCCTTGGAATCTGCGACCGTGCTGACCGGTCGGGACTGGGCGACTCGAGAGCAGGTCGTTCGGCGTTTCGAAGACGCCTGGCGGCATGGCCCGCGGCCGGCGGTCGAAGATTACCTGCCGGCGGACGAGCGTGACCGACGAGCGGTCCTGGTCGAGCTGGTGCACACCGACCTGGAATATCGCCTGAAGGACGGCGAGCCGGCGCGGGTCGAGGGGTACCTGGTCCGTTTCCCGGAGCTGAAGGGCGATCCCGAGGCGGAGCTGGAGTTGATCACGGCCGAACGGGACCTGCGCCGGCGCCGCGAGCCGGGCCTCTCGCCGGACGAATTCGTATTCCGGTTCCCCCATCATCGCACGGAATTGCTCAGCAGACGCCGCAGGCCGACCCTGTCCGACGTGACGCTCCCGCTCCGCTGGACTGGCCCGCAATGCCAGGAGCCCCCCGATTCCCTCGGCGATGTGACCCCCCGGGGCAGATTGCTCGACTGGCTCATCCCGGAGGGCTGGGCAGGCAGCGAGAATCCCCTCGCTGCCGCGGGCCGACCGGCCGGGCCCCAACCGGCGGAGATCCCCACCGCTCCGTACGCGCCGCCCCGTCCGGCCCGGCAGGCTCCCCAAAGGGGTCAACAGGTCGAGCTCGGGCTGGTCCCTGGAATCGGCCCGTACGGGAAGATGGCACTCGAGGGTCTGCTCCGCCGCCGGATGCGCACCGGCGCCATCATCGCCCTGGGTGGCTTCGCGATCTCCCTGATGCTCGATGTGGGGAGCGACTTCTACGCCGGCGACTACCGCAACCCGGTCCTCTGGGCCCAGATCGCCGCCATGTCGGCGACGGCGGTGACCGCGATGATCCTGTGGGGCCGGTGGCCCATGACGCTGCGGGCCTTGGCGCCGCCGAGTTGATCGTCCTGGGCGTGGCCACGCTTCTTTGCGCCCTGAACCAGGTCGAACGAGTTGCGCTTGGGGCGTTGGGGTCCCCTCACATCAGAGGGACACAAAGATAGCCGGCTCTACCTGGTGGGCGACTCCTGCATGCTGCACTGGTTCTCCCTCCTAGTCTTCTACGGGTTCTTCGTGCCCAACACCTGGCGGCGCTGCGCCTGGTAGTCGGCGTCGTCGCCCTCTGTCCCCTGGCGATCACGCCGGCCATCGGCCTCCGGGACGGGACGCTCGGGCTGCTCCAGGGCATCCTCCCCGATATGGGGATGTGGCTGGGCGTTGGGGCGGCGACGGCCGTCTACGGCTCGCACAGGATTACCCAACTGCACGAGAAGGTGCTCCAGGCCCGCGAGCTGGGTCAATACCGCCTGAAGCAACGACTCGGATTCGGCGGGATGGGGGAGGTTTACCTGGCCGAGCACGTGCGCCTGCATCGGACCTGTGCCATCAAGCTGATTCGACCCGAGCAGGCCGGCGACCGGACCACGCTGGTCCGATTTGAGCGCGAGGTGCAAGCGACCGCACGGCTCATGCACCCGAACACGGTCCGGGTTTTCGACTACGGCATCGCCGAGGACGGGACGTTCTACTACGCCATGGAGTATCTCCCCGGTCTGACCCTACAGGAGATGGTCCTGCGTTACGGCCCCTTGCCGCCGAGGCGCACGGTTGCCGTCCTCCGCCAGGTCTGCTCCGCGCTGAGGGAGGCCCACGGGCTGGGCCTGATCCACCGTGACATCAAGCCCAGCAACCTCATCGCCTGCCAGTTGGGTGGCATCTCGGACATCGTGAAGCTCCTGGATTTCGGGCTGGTCAAGACGACATCGGGAACGCAGGACCCGGAAGGGCTGACCCTACGCGGGCTCATCGCCGGCACGCCGGCCTATCTGTCTCCGGAGCAAGCTGCCAGCCGCGGAGAACTGGATGCTCGGAGCGATATCTACAGCCTCGGGACGGTCGGTTATTTCCTGTTGACAGGCCGTCCCCCGTTCGAGGGTGAGACGCCAGTCCACCTGCTGATGGCGCACCTGCAGCAGGCGGCGCCGCCGTTGAGCGCCTCGGGGAGAGAATGTCCCGCCGATCTCGAAGCCGTGATCGCGCGGTGCCTCGAGAAGAATCCCGACGATCGGTTTCAAGACGTCATCGTCCTCGAGCGGGCCCTGGCCGCATGTCAGTGCGCTGGCCACTGGACAGAGTCCGAGGCCGCCAGGTGGTGGGAAGCACACCGGGCCGTGGAGGCTCATTCGGGCCTCGGAGGCGGCCCCCTCCCGGCGCCGGGGGCAGCCGATCCGGAGCTGACCGGCCAGACGCCCTCCCTGGGCTGCCGGCGAGGCCGTTCTACTTGTCCTGCCGCGTGCCGGTCCGCCCGATGATCCAGTCTCCGATCGGCTTGAGCACTTCGGGCACGATGGTGGCCTCTATCCCGGCATATTCGCTCGGCGAGCCCGTCTTTCATGGCTGGAACAGGTCTTAAGGCGCTTGAATTCGATCGTCCTGACGTTCCTGTTCCCGCCGGCACAGGGGGCCTCTTCGATTACCGCGAGGTTCTCCCGGGATGGCACCCGCATGTCCTTCTCGCCGTTGACCGCCAGGACGGGCAGCGGACCTTTCGCAGGGTCGGTCGCGGTTCATGGGTCAGGAACGACCGGAACCAGGCGTTATTGAATTGAGTCCATCTTCGTGGACATGGTTCAAGAATCGCTCAGCCTTGACGACCGACCAGGGTATTGCGCGCGTCGGTCCGACGACACCGAAGCATTTTCGGGCATTAGCGCCGTACACGGCGGCCAGCCACCAGGGGTCGAACGTCCGCCCGCACAAGCTGCATATCCGTTAGGAATGCTCATGACCTAACATAAATCCCATTGAACTAACCCGCTTCGCGGGAGATGACGCGCGCGTTGGCCTCCGCGGATGCTGTCCTTCGCCGCGCCCCACTCGGGCTCGCTGCCGAGGTCGAACCACTTCCTCACCGCCTCCCGTCCCCGGTCGTCGCCTGACCACCCCGCCGAGATCGCCGGCCGCCTGAGCCATCATGAGGGGCGTGTCCCATCCCTCACCCTCAGCTCAGGAGCTTCATCATGACTCCCTTACGCCGGCGCATGATCGACGACATGACCCTCCATGGCCTCAAGCCCAAGACGATCCGGGCCTACGTCAACGGCATCGCCCGATTCGCCCGCCACTTCGGCAAGTCACCCGAGCTCCTCGGCACCGCCGAGATCCGGTCCTACCTCCTCTACCTGAACCGCGACCGGCACGTCGCCTCCAGCACCTACAACCAGGCCCTCTGCGCCCTGAAGTTCCTCTACCGCATCACGCTCCGCAAGGGCTGGGACCTCGACGGCCTGGCCCGCACCCGCCGCCAGACCAAGCTCCCGGTCGTCTTGAGCCTCGAGGAGGTCACTCGCTTCTTCGAGGCCATCACCAGCCTCCGCCACCGGGCCATCCTCATGACCGCCTACGCCGCGGGCCTGCGGATCTCCGAGGTCCTGGCCTTGCGCGTCGACGACATCGATAGCGCCCGCATGGTCATCCGTGTCCGTCAGGCCAAGGGTTCCAAGGATCGTTACGTCATGCTCTCGCCCCGGTTGCTGACCCTGCTCCGGGAGTATTGGAGAGCCCACCGGCGCCACGAGGTCGCCCCGCCTAGCCCCTGGCTGTTCCCGGGAGCTACTCCCGATCGGCCGCTCTCCAACAAGCCGGTGTATCGGGCCTGTCAGGCGGCCTGCCTCGCCGCGGGGCTGGACAAACACGTCACCGTGCACACGCTTCGGCACAGCTTTGCGACCCATCTGCTGGAGAGTGGTACCGACCTGCGGACCATCCAGATCCTGCTGGGCCACCGCAGCCTCAACACCACCGCTCGATACCTCCATGTGGCCACCGCGGCCTTGAAGTTGACACGCAGTCCGCTGGATCGCCTGGACTCGCCGGCAGGGGAGGTCCCACAGTCATGACCCGACCTCGGCTCACCGTGGCCGAGGTCATTCGGAGCTGCCTCGACGAGTTCCTGGAACGTTACGGCTCGGAACTGGCGCCCGAGCAACGCCGCGCCCTGGACGACCTGATCTCTTGCCGCACGGCGGCCCTGGGGGGGCACGTCCTGGGGTGCCCCGAGTGCGGGCATCAGCAGATCGCCTACAATTCCTGCGGCAATCGCCACTGCCCGACCTGCCAGGCCACGGCCGCGGCACGGTGGCTGGAGGCCCGAGCCGCGGAATTACTCCCCGTGCCGTACTATGCGCAGCAGAATCTTATGTTGAGTCTGCACCGGAAGCCCTCCGTGGCTCAGGATTCTCGCTCGAAAAGCTCTGCATAGTTTCCCACCATGAGCCTCCAAGGCGACCGTCGGGGTCGCCCCCTTTCCCTTCAAGGAGGCCTCCCATGGAACACGAGACCCTTCCCACCCGTGCGCCTCAGCTCGAACAGCTCGTTCTCGATGCCGTACAGGACATGCAGCGGCTGGGTTACAGCCCCAAGTACCTGCGGCTCTGTCGCGGAGTCTGGCGCGACTTCCTCAGCTTCGCTCGCTCCGGCCCGATTCCCGAGGCCCTCTCGGATCCCTCGGTCGCGCGGTTCCTCGCCAGCCGCGGCATCCCCGCCGACGATGCCCCCGCCTTAACTTCGCGGCAGCGCTTGATCCGGGCCGTCATGCGGATCCTCGTCGAGTTCAAGTTGCACGGCTGCTATCAGCGCCGCAGCCGCACCGCGCGGTCGGTGAGCCTCTCGGCTCCGTTCCAGGCCTCGCTGGATACGTATGGGGCGTTCTGCAGGTCTCACCTCCGCTGCACTCCGGGCACCATGCGCTGTCGGACACGCCACCTCACCCGATTCCTCCACTTCTTGGAATCCCACCAGACGCGTGAGCCGTCCGCGATCCGGGCGACACACATCCCGGACTTCCTCCGCTCCCAGATCCATCTCCGGCCCAAGACGCTGGCCCTGATCGTCTCCGACCTCCGCTCCTTCCTGCGCTTCCTCTGCATGCAGGGGGCCCTCTCGGAGGATCTCAGTGGCCGCGTCCCCCAGGTCCGTGTGGCACGGGATGGACGTCTCCCTTCCATCTGGAGCGGCACCGACCTGGAGGCCCTGCTCGCGGCCGTCGACCGCGCCTCCCCCAAGGGGAAGCGGGACTACGCTATCCTGCTGCTGGCCTGCCGCCTCGGCCTGCGCGTCAGCGATATCCGGGGCCTGTGCCTGGAGCACCTGCATCGGCGAGAAGATCGCATCGAGATGACCCAGACGAAGACCGAGGTCCCGTTGTCGCTGCCACTGGGTGAGGAGTTGGGAGGGGCCTTGATCGACTACCTGCGGCACGGGCGCCCCGTCACGCATCACCGGGAGGTCTTCTTGCGGTTGAAGGCCCCGGTCGAGCCGTTCAGCAGCAACGACAACCTCCATCACATCCTGACCTTCTATCGCCAGCGGGCTGGGATCGCGCTGCCCGCTCAGGCCCGCAAGGGCCTGCATTCGCTCCGCCATACGCTGGCCACGCGCTTGCTGGAGGTCGGGACTCCGCTGGAGACCATCGCGGGGATCCTCGGGCACCTCTCGCCCGAATCGACCCAGATCTACGCCAAGGTCGATATCGAGGCCCTGCGCCGCGCCGCGCTGGACCCGGAGGTGTTCCATGAATAATCATGCGAGCGCGCCCGCCTTCCGCAGCGCCCTGGCCCCGTGGATCGAGAAGTTCATCGCCGAGAAACAGGCCTGCGGGTACAAGTATGCCGTGGAGGGCGAGGCGCTGGGGCGCCTCGATCGTTTCCTCCGCGAACGGGGACTGGAGACCGCCGCCTTACCCAGGGCGCTGGTCGAGCGCTGGATCGCGAAGGATCCGAATGAGAGTCCACGGACCCAGCGGGCGCGGATCGGTCTGGTCCGCCGCCTGGCCCTCTTCCTCCTCCGGCAGGGTTGTCCGGCCTACGTCCCCGAGGCCCGACTGACGGCCAAGGAGCCGGCCCCTTTCGTCCCGTACATCTTCCGGCACGAAGAGATCCGGAGGCTCTTGGAGGCGGCGGATGCCCTCCCGGTCGACCCCCGTTCTCCCCTGCGGCATCGAGTCCTGCCGGCGATCGTCCGCGTCCTCTATGGATGCGGCCCGCGCGTCGGCGAGGTCCTGGCGCTGCGGGTCGGCGAGGTCGACCTGGCCTCGGGGATCCTGGTGATCCGCGAGGCGAAGAACCGCAAGGATCGCCTCGTCCCCATGGCGCCGTCCCTCGGCCAGTACCTGCGGCGCTATGCGGACGCCTTGGGTGCCCGTCCATCCGATGTCCCCTTCTTCCCGACCCCTCGTGGAGGACCATACCTCCGTCAGACGATCTACCATGCCTTCCGCCAACTGCTCTGGCGATGTCGCATCCCTCACGGGGGGCGGGGACACGGCCCCCGGCTCCACGACATCCGTCATACCTACGCGGTGCACCGCCTGGCGCGATGGTATCGCGAGGGGGCCGATCTCAATGCCCTGCTGCCGGTCTTGGCCACCTATCTGGGGCATCGGAGCGTCACCGAGACCCAGCTCTACCTCCGGCTCACCGCCGACCTGTTTCCCGAGGTGAGCGCCCGATCGGAAGCCGCCTTCGGCCACATCATCCCGCGGAGGACATCCCCATGAAGCCCACGAACTTCGCCGCGCATCTCACCGCCTTCCTGGCCAGCTATCTCCCCGCTCAGCGGAATGTGAGCCCGAACACCATCCGGGCCTACCGGGACGCTTTCGTGCTCCTGCTCCGCTACTGCCGGGACGTACGGCGGTTGGCCCCGGATCGCTTGAACTTGGAGCAGATCGACCCGCCGTTGGTGCTGGGCTTCCTGGATCACCTGGAGAAGGAGCGTCGGTGTGCGGCGCGCACCCGTAACTTGAGGCTCACGGCCGTCCATGCCTTCTTCCGGTACCTCCAGACGGAGGAGCCGGGACTCCTACTGGGCTGCCAACGGATCCTGGCGATCCCCCTCCAGCGCTGCGCGGCTCCGGCTGTGGAGTACCTCTCGCCGGAGAGCTTGGCCGCCATCCTCCGCCAGCCGGACCTGGCTCGGCGCACGGGGCGGCGCGACGCCGTCCTCCTGAGCCTCCTCTACGATACGGGGGCGCGGGTGCAAGAGCTCATCGACCTGTCGGTACGCGACGTGCGCCTGGAGGTCCCGGCCCAGGTCCGCCTCACGGGGAAAGGGCGGAAGGCCCGCGCGGTGCCGCTGATGAGCAGCACGGTGGATCTGCTACGCGATTACCTGCATGAGCGGGGTCTGATCGGCCCCGAGCGGCTCGACGAGCCCCTCTTCCGGAACCGGTTCGGTGGGCGCCTCTCGCGCTCCGGCATCCGTTACCTGGTGGAGAAATACGTGCAGAAGGCCGGCGCCACGCGACCGGCCGTACCGCTCCCGAAGGTCAGTCCCCATACCTTCCGGCACACCAAGGCGATGCATCTGTTGCAGGCCGACAATCCGCTGGTGGTGATCCGAGACTTCCTGGGCCATGCCGACATCAAGAGCACCGAGATCTACGCCCGAGCCGACCTCGACATGAAACGACGGGCCTTGGAGAAGGCCGGCACCCAGTCGCCGACGCCATCGCTCCCCTCCTGGCAGAAGGATAAGGGGCTCCTGGAGTGGCTGACGTCTCTGTAGCCCCACGGGGCCGGAAGCTATGCGCAGTTCATCCGCTGGAAGCCCCCTTTCTCGAGGGCTCCGGCTCGATGAACTCGCCATAGCTTCTGCGTGCCCATAATACGGCCTATGTGCTGCTGAACATAGGCCGTACTTCCATCTCGTCTTCACGCGGGTGGGCGTCTCGAAAGTGGGTGGAAAATCTCGTAGAACAGAGGTCTTGGATGCGTCATCCCCGATTCACTAGACCGACAAATCCTGATTGAGGCACCAACAGCTTGATCGTCCCGCTAGGATTACCCGGATTCGCCAGCTTCGCAACCGAAGGAGGCTCTCGCCATGCCGGGTAGGACGGCCAAGGTCACCATCACCGAACGTCAACAGAACATCCTCCGCACCCTCCGCGATGCCCCCACGGCCTCGTCGCAGCTCCGGCAACGAGCGGCCATCGTCCTCTTGGCCTTCGAGAAGCGGGGCAACCCCGAGATCACCGCGGAAGTCGGGCTGTCGCGGCGGCAGGTCAGCACCTGGCGACGCCGCTGGGCCGACGCCTGGGACCGGCTCATCCGCATCGAGTGCACCGAGAGTCAAGCCGCGCTGCGCCGGGCCGTCGAGCAGGTCCTCCGCGATGAGCCCCGCCCCGGCCCCCCCGGCAAGTTCACTCCCGAGCAGGTCGTCGGCATCCTGGCCGTCGCTTGCGAGCCCCCGGCGAAGTCCGGGCGGCCCATCACCCACTGGACGGCTCACGAGCTGGTCGATGAAGTCATCAAGCGCGGCATCGTGCCGTCGATCTCCGTGGCCCAGGTGGGGCGTTATCTCCGCGAGGCCGCCTTGCAGCCCCACAAGAAGCGATATTGGCTCAACACCACCGAGAAGGACCCCCAGCGGTTCGAGGAGCAGGTCCGGGCGGTCTGTGACACCTACCTCGAGGCGCCCGGATTGGCGCAGGACCACAGGACGCACACGATCAGCACCGACGAGATGACGGGCCTCCAGGCGCTGGAGCGGAACGCCCCGGATCGGCCGATGACCTACGGGCGCTGCCAACGGATCGAGTTCGAGGACACGCGGCACGGGACGCTGACCCTGATCGCCAACTTCTGTGTGACGACCGGCGAGTTGATCGCCCCGACGATCGGCCCGACGCGGACGGAGGCCGACTTCGCCGGGCACATCGAGCGGACGGTGGCCACCGACCCGAGTGCGTCGTGGATCTTCGTGGTGGATAACTTGAACATCCACTGCTCGGAGGCCCTGGTCGAGATGGTGGCCGAGGCGTGCGGGATCGAGCAGCCATTGGGGAAGAAGGGGGTGCGCGGGGTGCTGAGATCGGTGGCCAGCCGGCAGGCGTTCTTGTCGGAGGAGGGCCACCGGATCCGGTTCGTGTACACGCCGAAGCACAGCTCCTGGCTCAACCAGATCGAGGCGATCTTCGGGATGATCATGCGGAAGGTGATCCGTCGGGGATCGTTCCCGTCGCTGGCCGACCTGCGGAGCAAGCTCTCGAACTTCATCGCGTATTTCAATCGGGTGTTCGCCAAGCCGTTCCACTGGACGTACACCGGTCGTCCGCTGCGGGTCAAGCTGGCGGCGTGAAACGAGGCAAGAGGACAAGGATGGGAACGCCGTTCGGTTCATGCACACCCAACTGAGAATTGTCGGTCTAGCAGGCCGAAATCGGGCATCGTCCGCTCGGGCCTGTGAGGCCGGGCCCAAGTCCTCTCTCCCCGCTGAGGGCACGAACCCCGGTCACGAGGATTGTCGTCGAAGAGCTGCCCGCTCGCCCCGGTGCGTGTACGGCCTGACCCGCTCGGATCCGACCGGCCCCCAAAGGTAACCTTAACGAGATGAGGGCGACAAGCGTACAGGAGGCTAGCGAATCGCAGAACACATCTTGATGGCGTCGGTCGATCCGACCGAAGTGCGCAAGGCGACCGTTCGACGCTTCGGTCGATCACACCGACGCGCACAACGGGGACCCCGCATTTCGGGGGAGAAGAAAGGACGATACCTTGGCCCGCCTCGTCCATCCGCCGTCGGAACCCTCAAGGCTGCGCGACGACTACTTATCGTTCTTCTGCCTCTTGCCCCCGATCTCCCATTCCCGCTTCTCGCCTCCGAATTCCGCGGCGCCCTTCCCCTTGAGCTTATCCCCGTCAATCGTCAGCTTGTACTCGACGGTGATGCCGTCATCCATCCCCGCCAACTTCCGCTCGGCGGAGAATGTCAGCGTACCGTCCTTCAGCTTCAGGTCCTTGAGCTTCGTCTCGTCCTGGTCCGGCCAGCTCATCGTCCTGGCGAGATTGTCCCCGTCCTTCTTGATCTTCAAGGTGGATGTCCGCTGCTGTCCGCCGATCTCATACTCGCACTTCCATGTCCCGACCGGATCTACCACCTTGTCGTCCGCCGCGCCCGCCAGGCCGCATACCCCGAGGACCAACGCCATTGAGAGAATCGCCTTCATGATCGCCTCCGAGATCGTGGCACAACGGAAGCAGTCCAACGGTGACCGTTCACAGTGTTGAATGCCTGGCGAGGGAAGGATCGACTCGGCCTCCATGGCTACCGAGACAACACCCCCGTGTGCCAACTGCCAGCGGTTGCAGGCCGAAGTCGATTCCCTGCGGCCGAGTTGGAGGCGCTCTGCGCCGTCGTCGCCCAGTTGCAGCGGCAACTCGCCGCGGCCCGCAAGGATTCCTCCACCTCCTCCAAGCCGCCCTCCTCGGACATCGTCAAGCCCCCCGAGCCCCCGCCGCCACCCGGACAACAGCGGCGGAAGCCCGGCGGCCAGCCCGGACATACCTCGCACCAACGGGTCCCCTTCCCCCCCGAGATGCTCGCCTCGGTGCCCACGGATTACCTCCTGGACGCCGGCCCCTCCTGCGGCGGCCACCTGCTGGTGACCGACGACGCCGAGCCGATCGTCGCCCAGCGGGTTGACATCGCCGCCGTGCCCCTGGAGATCCACGAGCACACCAGCCACCCGGGCTGGTGCCCCCATCGCCGCAAGGATTGCTACGCCCCGTTCCCCCTGTCGATCGAGCGCGGCGGGTCGGCCGGGCCGCGGCTGACCACCGTCATCGCCTACCTCAAGGGGGCCTGCCACGCCTCGTATTCGACCATCCGCAAGTTCGTCCGCGACGTGATCGGCCCGACCCTCTCCCGCGGGCAGTTGGCCAAGATCGTCGCCGAGGTGAGCCGGGCGCTGGAGCGGCCCTATGAGGAATTGCTCGGCGACCTCCCCGACCAGGCGGTGCTCAACGTTGACGAGGCCGGGCACAAACAGAACGGGCCGCGGCACTGGACCTGGTGCTTCCGGGCCGGGCTGTACACGCTGTTCAAGATCGACCCGACCCGCAGCGCCGACGTGTTGATCGAGGTCCTGGGTTCGGAGTTCGACGGGGTACTGGGGTGTGACTACTTCTCGGCCTATCGTCGCTACCATCGCGAATTCGGTGTCGTCCTCCAGTTCTGTCCGGCGCATCTGATCCGCGATGTGAAGTACCTCACGACGCTGCCCGACCCGCGGGACCGGGCGTATGGGGAGGGCCTGCGCGAGTCGTTGCGGGATCTCCTCGCGGTGATCCATCGCCGGGAGGAGTGGACCGAGGCGGAATTCCGGAGGCGGCTGGAGGCGGCGCGGGACCAGGTGCTCTGGCGCGGGACGTGGGACGTGCCGGCGACGCGAGCGAGCAGCAACCTGGCGGCGCGGTTGGAGGTGCACGGGGCGAGCGACTTCCGGTTCCTCACCGAGCCGGGGGTCGAGCCGACGAACAACCTGGCGGAGCAGGCGATCCGGTTCGTGGTGATCGACCGCCTGATCGCGCAGGGGACGCGGGGCGAGCGCGGAAAGCGGTGGTGCGAGCGGATCGGGACGGTGATGGCGACGTGCAGTCAGCAGGGACGGTCGGTGTTCGCGTATCTGGAGGCGGCGGTGACGGCGTGGTTCGCCGGAGAGGAGGCGCCGTCGTTGCTGCCGCGAGCGACCTGATTCGAGTCGAGGGAGCGGGTCGGCGGAGCCGAGGGATGCAAGGCCCACGAGGGCCGGGAAGTCCGAGGGGCGAACGCCGCCGGGGCGATCCATCACGAGCGACTGGGGGAGCCCCGCGCCGTGGGGATCGCAGAGAGAGGACCGTGATGAGGGAGGCCGACGATCAGCCATCGGTGGATGTCCTGGTGCGCGCCGACCCCATTGTGCATTACACCATCAAGTCCACTGTGAACGGTCACGTCCAACGTAGACCGCCACCCGCCGCCGGCAGCGATTATACCCATGCCGCGACCGGTGGGCAGGTCGATGAGCGCCGAGACGGGGCAACTCGCAGCAATCGCGCGTCGCGTTGGGCCTCTCTCAGCCGCTCAACCTTGCGAGAGGAGTTTGAACAACTTTATCGGTGTTGCGCGCTCCGGTCGGATGGATCAGCTTTCATGCTGCCGCACCTTGTAGGAGCGGGCCGCCCGATACCCCTGGCTCCCCATCGTGCGCGATGCGCCGGAGCCGTGAGGGCAACCGGCCGTTCCAGACCCCGGCCGGATGATGCCGCTGGCGTCCTCGCCCCGTTGTACAGGCGGCGGCTCTGCCCGGATAATGGATCTCGGGCTTCGGTGGACCTTCGCGGGGAGGGACCATGCCTCGCATCTCGATCCGCAGCCTGTTGGGCTTCGTCATCGTCGCCGCCGTCGGACTGGCCGCTCTCCGTAACGCCAGCGACTCGTGGGCCGGGATGATGCTGCTCCTGGCCGGGGCCGCCGTCCACATCGCGGTGTTGGGCGCGATCCTCATGCGAGGCCGCGAAAGGGCCTGGTGGTCGGGCTTTGCCCTGTCCTGCGGCGGGTACATGGCCGCCGCCCTCAGCCCCTTGCGGCCCCAGTTTGGCACGACGCTTCTCCTGGATCACGTGCATGCGAAAGTTGTCGGTTCCTCGATCGCTACCGTCGAAGTGTCGCGGATCGACCGAAGCTCCGTGTTGTATCGGCTCGTGACCAGTGATGGTGGTGTTAGCGAAAGGACGGTGGCCAACAGCGTGTATCAATCCACACCCGTCAACGACCTTCTCGCCACGATCGAACCGGCTAACCGCTGGCGTTCTCTCCTCCCCGGTGCGGCGAACCTCGATGCCTTCCAACGCGTCGGCCACTGCCTCTTCGCCCTCCTAGCCGGCCTGCTGGGTGGGTCAGTGGCCACGTGGTTCTGGAAGCGGCGGGAGAGGAGGCCCGAGCCATGCGACTCCCCCGGATGACGACGCGGCGGTGGATGATCGCGGTGGCGGTCGTCGCAGTAGTCGTCGGGGCGTCGATGGTCATCGTGAGGTCGCGCTCCTACGCGGCCCTGGCTGCCTTCCACGACGAGAGCGAGAAAGAGTGCTGGCGGATCGTCGAAGCCGACGAGGGCAACCGATTCGATGCTGCTACCTGGAATGACTGGATCGCTTAAGCACGGCCTAGCCATAGGCTGCTGCCCTATCACGCCGCGATGCGGCGCAAGTACGAACATGCCGCCCGCTACCCCTGGCTGCCCGTCGAGCCCGAGCCGCCGCAGCCGGAGTGAATTGCACGTAACCCCTCACGAGTAGAGGACAACAAGCGTACAGGTGGACATCGAGCCGCGACGATACTTCCCGGGTGCTTCGGTCGATCCGACCGAAGCACGCAAGGGTGCCGGGCATGCTCGCCCTGTGGGAGGCACCGAGCTTGATGAGAGTGCCATCGACGGAGGCCAGTCTTGAGACGACCTGCTCATCCTCACGGGCGCTCTGGACCCGGGCAGGAGCAAGTCGATCAGGAGAGTGATGATCGACATGACGACCAGGAGCTCGATCAGGGGGGTGTGACCGACGATTGATGTAGCGTATTGGGGCACCCGGTGGTAAGATTCGGCTCTTCTGCCACACCCACGGAGGAGCCAACGATGTCCGCTCAGATCATCGACCGCACCGAATCCGGTTCCACCGTCCAGGTCACCATCCCCTACAACCACTCGATGCTCGACTTCGAGGAGACCCTTCAGGAACAACTCAACGCCGCCGGGATCCTGGCCACCCAGGAAGGACTGCGGCAGTTCGACACCGACGGCTCTCCGATTACTGTCGGCTCGATCACCCTCACCAGCAAGGGACAGATCCCTAAGGATTACCAGACACCTTACGGCCCGGCCACGGTCGAACGCCATGTCTATCAGGGCCCTCAGGGCGGGGCCACTTACTGCCCCTTGGACCGTGACGCCCGGATCATTGTGAGTTCCACCCCCAAGTTCGCCAAGATGGTCTCGAGCAAGTACGCCGAATTCGGCTCGGCGCGGGTCCGGCACGACCTCCGGGATAACCACGGCCGGGTCGTCTCCCGCTGCCTGGTCCAGGACATCGCCGATGCGGTGGCCGCCGTGGCATTGGCCAAGGAGGAAGCCTGGGGCTACCACCTCCCCCGGATGGAGACGGTGCCGGCGACCGTGGCGTTCAGCTTGGACGGGACCTGTGCGCTGATGTGCGAGGACGGTTGGCGTGAGACGATGGTCGGGACGATCAGCTTCTATGACGGCGACGGCGAGCGCCAGCACACCATCTACCTGGCCGCGACGCCCGAGTATGGCAAGGCGACGTTCCTGGGTCGATTGGAGGCCGAGGTGGCCCACGTGAAGGCGACGTATCCCGGCGTGCCTTGGGTGGGGATCGCCGATGGGGCGAAGGGGGATTGGGAATTCCTGGAGCGCCATACCGAATCGCAGGTGGTGGACTTCTGGCATGCGGCGGAGTATCTGGGCAAGGCGGCGGCGGTGCTCTACCGGGCTGGTAACCGTTCACAGAGTGGGATAACCGGTATCAGGCAACCTCGACCTTTGGTGGATTCGCTGGCACGAGGGAGGGGATCGCTTGGCCACCGCGAGCCGCCTCGAAACAGGATGTCAGGTAGTCCAGCACATTCCGCCCCTGCTGGCGGCAGGTGGCTACCACCGTCAGCATCCGCTCCACGAACCGGCTCCCCGCCGCGCTATCGGTTCCCCCGCTGATCCGACGCCAGATCACCGCGTGCCGCTCGGCGCTCGGCGGCGTTGTTGGTCGGCGGCACACCCGCGACCCGCGCGAAGGTCCACAGGCTCTCCTCGACCCGCAGGAGCTCGCGCAGGTCCCTCGGGTCCGCGCGCAGTCGCAGCGCGCCCCGTCCTCCAGGGCCGTCTTGAACTCGCGCCTCAACCGGGCCATCGCCGTGCGGAATCGCCCCCAGTCCACTCGCTTGGCCTCGAGGCGATGCCACCAGCGGAACAGCCGGTCCGAGAGGCGCAACAGCTTCTTCCCGATCGGCGCGGCGGCGCCGCCGCGGTCGATCATCGCCTGGAAATCGCGGCGGAGATGACTCCAGCAGACCGGCCGGCTGGCCCCTGCGATCCAGTCGTAGGCGCTCCAGCGGTCGGTCACCGCGATCGGGCCGTCTTGAGTCCCCAGGACGGCCCGGGCGACCCGGGCGTTGCGGTTGCGGGCGATCGTGAAGACCGTAAACAGGGCCGTCACCGCCGCCCACAGCCAGGCCTTGTGCCGGTCCTCTCGCCAGCCGGTCTCGTCGGCACCGATCACCCCCGCCGTGTGGACCGCCGTGGCCAGTTCGTTGTATGGGGCCTGGAGCGCCTCGGCCGACAGCCGCTCCAGCTTGCTGATCATCCCGGTGGAGATCGACAGCCCGAAGAGGTCGCCGGCCAGTTGCTGGATCGGCCGCTTGCTCAACCGGTAGGCGCCGGCCAAAGTGGCCAGTGTGGCCTGCAAGTAAGGGCCGAAGCGGACCGTGGGGACGCCCTCGGGCAACGGACCGCAGGTGGTCTGACCGCAGTCGGGGCAGGCCAGGCGATGCAGGCGGTATTCGTTGACGATCGGCTCGATCCGGGGCAACTCGGCGACCTGATGGATCAGGGGGTCGGGGTCCTCCCCCGACAGCGCATGGCCACACCGCCGGCACGCATCGGGCTTGCAGTCGGTGGACGAGCGGAGCTTCTCGGGAGGGACCAGGGCGCGGAACGCCTTGCGATGGCCGGGTTGACCGCCGCGCCTCCGCCGCGACGGCGGTGTGGGCGGCTTGCGCTTCAGGCCGATCGGGTCGGAGGAGGGCGGCTTGGAGGAGTTGGTGGAGTTGAGTTGGAGCCGGGCCTGGAGGTCGCGGACGGTGGCTTCCAATTCGGCGATCCGATCGTGCAGGGACTTCCAGCCGTCCAAGAGGGTGACCTGAAGGTCCGCGGGCACGCGGCTCCAGAGTGGCTCAAGGAGTGGAAGCTGTTGACTCATATGTAGTAGTACGAACCGACTGTACAAATTGTTCGGGGTGTGAACAGCTACCCGGGCTGATCCTGCGACGCGCAAGTCGTGGGTTGACGCGCGTTGCCACGAGCTGAAGCACGAACCCGGGGGCGCGGCGGCGATCTTGAAGCAGTTGAAGTCGCTGGCGAAGGTGCGACCGTGGGCCAAGGATCACGAGGATGTGCAGCGGGCGATCACGTATTTCGAGAATCAGTCGAAGGCGGGTGGGATGGACTATCCGGCCCGGGTGGCGAGGAACGAACCGATCGGCAGCGGGGTCACCGAGGCGGCTTGCAAGGTCATCGTCAAGCAACGGCTCTGCGGTTCGGGGATGAAGTGGAAGGAGTCGGGGGCGGCGGCGGTGCTGAGCCTGCGGTGCTTGACAGTTACCTCCTTTGCTCCCAGGCATCCCGAGAATACCCGGCTGCATCTATATCCGCCCGATCATAGCCGGCCGGATCGGCGCTCGCCAGCGATGGTTGATCGTTCTCCATCGCCAGGGTCAGAGCGCCTAAAACAACCCTACCAATCGGGGGTCTCTACGAGAGACCGAACAGGACGAGGAATCGATAGGTGATGAGGACTTCGGCGAGGTTACATAGGCCTTGATGGATGTCGTGGCGCGGATCGAACCGCACGCGCAATCGGCGGAACTGATGGAACCAGCTCATCGTTCGCTCGACCACCCAGCGATACACGCCCAGGCCACTGCCGTGGGGCGTCCGTCGCTTGGCCAGCTCCGGATCGATCCCCCGGTCGCGCAACTCCTGCCGTTGGCCTTCATCATCGAAGCCCCGGTCGCCCATGGCGCGATCCGGGCGGTTGCGGGGGCGGCCCGGCTTGCCGGCGATGGGAGGGACGGCATCGATCAACGGCACGGTCAAGTTGGCGTCGGGCGTGTTCGCCGGGATCGTCTCGATGACCAGGGGGACGCCCTGACCGTCGGTGACGATCGCGTGCTTGCTCCCCGGCCGCGAGCGATCCACGGGGCTGGGGCCGGTCTGTTCGCCCCCGCCGACGGCGCGGACGTGACCGGTGTCCACGATGAACCGACGGAAGTCGATCTTGTCGGCGCCCCGGAGCCTGGCCAAGAGGATCTCCTGGATCCGGCCCCAGACGCCGGCGGCCTGCCAGTCGCGCAGTCGGTTCCAGCAGGTCATGCCGCAGCCGCAGCCCATCTCCGGCGGCAGCTCTTCCCAGGGGAGGCCGGTCTTGAGGAGGAAGATGATCCCGGTGAGGACCTTGCGATCCTCGAGGAAGGGGCGCCCGCCCTTGGGCTGAGGCGGATGCGGTGGGATCAGGGGCCGGATCAGTTCCCAAAGTTCGTCCGGGAGGAGGGGCTTGGCCATGATGCATCCTTCTGAAGCGGAAACAACGGGGCTCGGTGACTCCTTGGGACATGGCTGCAAATCGGCGGCCAACCACCGGGTTGTTTTAGGCGCTCTTAGGGACTTGACGACGCCGAAAAACGGCAGGTCGATTTTCCGTCCGTGACCGGCAGGTGCGTCTCGGTTACTCGGTGGTTCTCGGCAGGATGGCGGGCGTTACGAATCATGGTGACCGGCTCATCGTCATGCCGTTCGACCCGTCCCACGTCCCGCCCGTCGTGACGGCGCGCACCGAGGCCAGGCTGAACGCCTACGCCCTGAACCCGAGGACGGTCGCCGTCGGTGTCCCACCGGTCATCGGCGAGCAGCAGTCCGAGATTGCCCGGCACGTCGGCAGGTTGGGCGAGGAGGTGAAGGCGGACGTGCGGATGATCCGCCAAGACACCCGCAAGCAGATTGCCGCCCGAGGCCGGGAGGTCCAGAAGGTAACGGATGCCACCGTGGAGGTGATTGAGAGGCTGGTCAAGGCGAAGATCGCCGAACTTGGAGAGTAACCCGGTGCTCCGTTCCTCCCCTGTGCCTCAGGGTCGCCCCAACCCAGGGGGCCGGTATCCCCTGCGCTATTCCGTCTCCCAATTTCCGCACCTTGGCGTATCAGAAATCGTATCAGCCGATCGTATCAAACCAGGTGTCACCACAAGTCGTTGCTGTTTCTCAACTTAAGAGTGGGCGATAGAGGACTCGAACCTCTGACCTCCTGCGTGTCGAGCAGGCGCTCTAGCCAACTGAGCTAATCGCCCGGGTGCTGTAAACCTCCGTTATAGGTGAAGGCCGCTCTCCCGGTCAAGACGGTGGCGGTGCGGCCTCGATTGCTCGATTGCATCGGGAGGTCGGCGGATCCGGCGATGCTTCGATTCCCCGCGGGTCGGCCGCATCAGACCTCCATGATCTCGGCCGACTTCTTATCGGCCAGTTCGTTTACCTTGCCCTCGTACTGCTTGGTGAGGTTCTGGACCTCCTCCTTGCAAGTGGCCAGGTCGTCCTCGGTGAGGATCTTCTCGGATTGCTCGAGGTCCGCCTGCTTGTTGGCATCGCGGCGGATGTTGCGGATCGCCACGCGGGCCTCCTCGGCGAGATCCTTCACCCGGTTGGACAGCTTCTTGCGCTGCTCGACGGACAGCGGAGGCACGTTGAGACGGACCACCTTGCCGTCGGAATGGGGCGTCAGGCCCAGGTCGCTGGTCTGGATCGCCCGGACGATGTCGCCGATCACCGAGGGATCGAACGGCCGGATCAGGATCTGCTGGGGCTCCGGCGTGCTCAGGTTGGCCATCTGCTTCAGCGGCGTCGGCGAGCCGTAGTACTCGACCCGGATCGACTCCACGAGGCCCACATTCGCCCGCCCCGTCCGGATGCCCCGCAACTGGTCGCCCAGAAGCGCCAGGCTCTTCTCCATCCGCTCCTCCGCCTCGAGCGCGATCTCTTCGATACTCATGGCACCCTGTCTCCTCGCGGGGAACATCGTGAAGCCATCGATGTCTCCCTAACCCCCCTTTGAAGGTCCCTCGCCCCAACGGGCTATCTTATCACGGCCGCTCGTGGATCGCCAAAGTAGGGTGGGTCGAGGCTCGATGAATCGAGGCGAGGCCCACCGCATTCGCGGGGAGTTTCGGTGGGCCTCACGCCGCTCTACGTCGTTCGACCCACCCGACGCCTCTCTCCGCACACCCTTTCAGACGGCCCCGGTTGAGCCGCTCCCAGTCCTTTCTCATGAGTGCGGCAGCGGCCGGGGGCGGGGCTTGCTGCTGACCCAGGTGCCGATCGGCTCGCCGGCGATGGCACGCTCGATGTTCCCCTCCCGCTTGAAGTTGAACACCAGGATCGGCAGGCCGTTCTCCATGCACATGCCGATGGCCGTCATGTCCATCACCTTCAGCTCGTCGCGCAGGACCTGGTCGTAGGTGAGGTGCTCATACAGCACGGCGTGGGGGTTCTTCTCGGGGTCGGCCGAGTAGACGCCGTCGACGCGCGTCGCCTTGAGCAGGACCTCGGCACCCAGCTCCTTGCCCCGCAGGGCCGCCGCCGTGTCGGTCGTGACGAACGGACTGCCCGTCCCGGTCGCCAGGATCACCACTCGCCCGCGCTCCAGGTGCGAGAGAGCCCGGCGGCGGATGAACGGCTCGGCGACCTCATCCATCCGGATCGTCGTCTGCAGTCTGGTCGCGCAACCCTCCTTTTCCAGGGCGTCCTGAAGCGCCAGGCCGTTGATCACGGTCGCCGTCATGCCCATATAATGCGCCGTCGCCTCCTTGATCACGTCGGAGCCGCGGCTCAGTTGGGCCCCCCGCAGGATGTTCCCGCCCCCCACGACGATCGCAAGCTGCACCCCGCGGGCCGCCACCCGGGCCGCCTGGCGGGCGATCCGGCTCACCTCGTCCAGGTTGATGCCCCCCTCCCCCGGCCGGCAGAAACTCTCTCCCGATAGCTTGAGCAGGACGCGCTGGAAGATCGGCGGGCCGGCCGTGACGGTGAAGTCCATGAATCCAGATCCTCGAAGGTCTCGGGAGAGAGGCGAGCAACGATTTCGGGTTTTCACCGACCGTCCGCACGGACCGATCGGAGCTGGCCGGCCTCGCCCCTCGGCGCGGCACCGGCGGCGAGGCCCACGGACGGCCGGCTCAACGCCCTTCGCCGACGACGAAGCGTGCGAACCGGGCCACCGAGATGTTCTCTCCGGTGCGCGAATTCACAGCCAGGATCACGTCGCGGATGGACTTGCTGTCATCCTTGACGAACTGCTGGTCCATCAGGACCGCTTCCTTGTACCAGGCGTCGAGCTTGCCCGTGGCGATCTTCTCCTGGATGTTCTCGGGCTTGTCGGCCACCTGAGTCATGAAGATCCGCTTCTGCTCGGCGACGACGTCCTCGGGGACGTCCTCGCGGCGGACGAACAGCGGATTGGCCGCCATGACATGCAGGGCCAGGTCCTTGGCCAATTGCTTGAACTCGTCGTTGCGGGCGACGAAGTCGGTCTCGCAGTTGAGCTCGATCATCACCCCCGACTTGGCGTCGTGGTGGATGTAGACCTCGATGCGCCCGGCCTTGGCGGCGCGGCCGGCGCGGAGCTCGGCCTTCTTCAGGCCCCGCTCCTTGGCCAGGGTCTCGGCCTTCGCCAGGTCCCCCTCGGCTTCCTTCAGGAGCGCCTTGCACTCCATCAGGCCTAGTCCTGTCTTCTTGCGGAATTCGCTGACCGCCTGAGCCGTGATCTCGGCCATCGGCATGACTCCTCTTTCATCTCTTCTATTGGTCATTAGTCATTCGTCATTGGTCGGTTCCACCCTGCGCCGCACGGGCCGGGGAGGTCGGACGTCATCGCCCCGGATGGAAGTCGCGGGCGACGCGCCGCCGACGGCCCAACCCGGGACCAAGGACCAAGGACTAGGACTCCGTCTCGGCAGCGGGCGCGGTCTCGCTGACGGGTGGGGATGTTTCCTCGGGGGCGGGCGTCGATTCGGCCGGCGGAGTTGCCTGGGCGGCGGCAGCGACGGTCGTCGCCGCGCCGGCGGCCCGCTGCTGGGGCTCGCTCTCGCGCGACTTGACCGGCCCGCGGAGGCCCTCGCCCCGGCCGGGCCCTCGCCGTCGGTCGCGATCCCGATCGCGGTCGCGGTCACGGTCGCGATCCCGATCGCGGTCACTTCGACCGCCCCCGCCGTCGGCCGGCGGCAGGGCCTCCACCGGTGCTGCGGCCCGGCCCTCGATGATCGCCTCGTTCAACCGGGCGATCACCAGCTCGATCGACCGCATGCTGTCGTCGTTGCCCGGGATCGGCAGGTCGATCATGTCGGGATCGCAGTCGGTATCCAGCAGGGCGACGACCTTGATGCCCAGCTTCCGGGCCTCGGCGACCGCGATGTGCTCGCGGCGCGGGTCGATCACGAAGAGCGCCTCGGGCAGCCGGTTCATGTGGCGGATGCCGCGGAGGTTCCGCTCGATCTTCCGCCGCTCGCGGGTCAGGGTCGAGATCATCTTCTTGGAGTAGCTCAGGGCCTGCTCGCCGTCCAGGATCGTCTCCAGTTCCTCGAGGCGCTGGAGCCGGCTGCGGATCGTCCGGAAGTTCGTCAGCGTCCCCCCCAGCCACCGCTCGGTGACGAACGGCATCGCGGACCGGGTGCACTGTTCGATGATCGTGTCGGCCGCCTGCCGCTTCGTCCCCACGAAGAGGATCAGGCCTCCGGCGGAGGCGACGCGCTGGAAGAACTTGATGGCGCGGAGTAGTCCGCGGACGGTTTCCTTCAAGTCGATGATATGAATCAGGTTGCGCTTGCCGTAGATGTACGGCTTCATCTTGGGGTTCCACCGGCTGGCGCGATGGCCGTAGTGGACCCCGGCATCGATCAGATCCTTGACGACGAGCGACACGAAAACCCCCTTCGCGCTTCGAGTTCGATCCGGCTGAACGCCCCCGGGCGACCGGCCCGGGGCAGCCTTACTAGAATGGTTGGCGGACGGACATTCCACGTGAATCGTAGTTTATCGGTTCGAGGTCCCGGCGTCAAATGGCGGCGAGGGCCGTCCACTGCGCGAGAACCTGGGCACGCCCTCCGATTGACCGAAGCCCCGGAATCGAGTGGGAGGCGATCCAGCGAGCCCGGCTCAAACACCCGAACTTGTTGCGAGCGAAAGCGTCACGGCGAGCCTCGATCGATTCGCCGGAAAGCCTCTCGCGATAAATGGTTACGGCTGTGGTCCCCGCTCTTCCCGGACGGCCTGTCCGTTCCGGGCTTCGCCTTCGAGAGACGGATTCGAATGGACCTCGCCGGTCACTGCCGACTCTCGCCCCGGCGGGGCCGAATCGCCCGTCGCCGGAGACATCGGCCTTGTTGGTCGGGCCGGTGATCGGAGCCGCCCACGCCGCGGACAGGCGGACGGCCCACAGGATCACCAGGGCCAACACCAGGGCCGTGGCACTGAGAGTGACCCACCCTGGGGCGAAATGATCGTCTAAGAGTGACCCACCGCAGCCGCCTCCGTTAGGGTGAACGTCTCGACACGAGACGTTCACCCTAACGGAGGGTCAAGGACGTGCTGACGGTGGATGACTATGGTGCCATCAGGAGGGCACGCCGCGACGGGAAGTCCATCCGGCGGATCGCCCGCGAGTTCGGCCTCTCCCGGATCACCGTCCGGAAGGCCCTCAAGCAGCCCGGGCCCGTCGCCGAGGTCCGCGACCGGCCGGCGCCCAAGCTCGGCCCGTTCCAGGCCGCCATCGACCAGATCCTCACCGACGACGAGTCCGCACCGCCCAAGCAGCGGCACACCGCCGCCCGGGTCTACCGGCGGCTCGGCGACGAGCCCGGTTACCTCGGCGGCTACGCCCAGGTCCGACGCTACGTCCGCCGGCATCGACGGCGGCACCAGGAGACCTTCATCCCCCTGGGACATCCCCCCGGCCAGCGGCTTGAGGCCGACTTCGGCCATATCCACGTCGACTTCCCCGACGGCCGACGCCTCGTCCCGTTCCTCGTCGCCACCTGCGCCTACTCCAACGCCACCTTCGTCCTGGCACTGCCGTTCGAGCGGACCGAGGCGATCCTCCACGGCATGGTCGCCGCCTTCGAGTCCTTTGGCGCGGTCGCCAAGGAAGTCCGGTGGGATCATCCCAAGACCGTCGCCACGCTCATCCTCCAGGGCCGCGAACGCCGGCTCCATCCGCGGTACGCGGCGTTGGCCAGCCACTACGTCTTCGACCCGCGCTTCTGCATGCCCGGCCGCGGCAACGAGAAGCCGGATGCCGAGAGCACCGTCAAGGCGGTGCAGCGGCGCTTCGCCACCCCGCTGCCCCGCGTCACCGACCTCGATCAACTGAACACGTTGTTCCGCGAGCGTTGCGAGGGGGAGCGACCGCGAGTCGTGCAGTCGCTGCACGGACCGTTTACGATCCACGACCGCCTCGCCGAGGACCTCGCCGCGGCGACGCCGTTGCCGGCCCATCGGTTTGACCCCTGCGTGATCCGCCATGCGGTACCAGTTGACAAGTATCAGGCCGTCGCCTTCGAGAAGGCCCGTTACAGCGTCCCGCGCGCCTTCGCGCACGGCCTGGTCACGGTCAAGGGCTACGTTGACCGGGTCGTCCTCGCGGTGCGCGGCCAGGTCATCGCGGAGCACCGGCGCCGTCCCGGCGAGCCGATGGTCCTGGAGCCCACCCATTACCTGGCGGCGCTGGAGTGCAAGCCCGGGGCCCTGGATCACGCGCCGGTCTTCCGCGATTGGCGGCTCCCGGCGGGTTTCGCCGCGTTCCGGTCTGAGCTGGAGGCGCATGACGGCGTAGTGGCCGGCTCGCGGCGATTCGTGCGGGTCCTGCAGCTGCTCGGCGAGCACCCGCTGAGGCGGGTGAGCCAGGCGATCGACTTATGCAGGCACGAGCACCTCTTCAGTGCTGAGGCCGTCATCCAGCGGACGCGGACGCTGGCGGCGATCGAGGCCGCGACGGGTGACGCGACGACGATGGCGCCGATGTCCCCGCGGCGCCACAGGTCCACGTCCCGCGGCCGGACCTGAGCCGTTTCGATCAGTTCCTGGCCGGCTCCGCCGCCGAGGGACCTGTCAGTGTGTTCTTCACGTGAAGTGATCCTGTTGATCCCCTGAAGTGGAAAGGAATCCGCCGATGGCCGATCTCACGACCGAGTTGCTCAAGGCCCAGTTGCGACAGCTCCGGCTGCCGACGATGGGCCGGGAGTTCGAGAAGCTGGCGCGGGACGCCGCCGCGTCGAACCAGACCTTCACCCAGTTCCTGCTGAGGCTCACCGAGCTCGAGCTGGCGACGCGGAGCGCCAACGCGGTGGCCAGCCGGATCAAGGACGCCGAGTTCCCGGTGGAGAAGGACTTCGACACCTACGACTTCAGCGTCCTGCCGGGGCTGTCCAAGCCCAAGGTGCTGGAGCTGGCGCGCTGCGAATAGATTGAACATAAGTAAAATTGTTGTCTGATCGGCAGCCATGGCACTGGAAAGACACATATTTCGATCGGATTGGGCCTTGCCGCCTGTCGCGCGGGCCTGCGGGTGCGGTTCTTCACGGCGGCGGGGCTGGTCAGCCGGCTGGAGAAGGAGCAGAAGCAATACACGCTCGACCGTTTCCTCAAGCAGCTCGACCGGTCGCATCTGCTGATCTGCGACGAGTTGGGATACGTGACGATGAGCCGAGGCGAGGTGGAGCTGCTGTTCCGGGTGTTCGCCGACCGCTACGAGCGGGGGAGCATCCTGGTGACGAGCAACCTGCCGTTCAGCGAGTGGGGCCAGGTGTTCCAGGGGGAGCGGATGACCGCGGCCTTGCTCGACCGCCTCTGTCACCACTGCCACATCTTCGAGATGAATGGCGAGAGTTATCGGTTCCGCGAGTCGATGAAGACGAAGAAGGGCCGAAAGAGAGACTTTAGCACCATCGCCGGGGATTATCGCAGCCTGGCGCGGTGGAGTACCTTCATCGTTTCGGCGCGGGGCGGACCTTGGATCTCGCGGAACATGTCCAGGGCGATCCGGCCGCGGATCGTCGCTTGAGTTCGGACCCGGTAGACCGTCTTCTGCATCTTGCGATGCCGGCGGTTGCCCCGTTCCACCGCGTTGGAGGTCGAACCCAGCAGGCTGTCGTCGAGGAAGGTCAGGGCCTTCTCCAAGTCGGGGGACTCGAGCTTCTGGAAGATCGGTCTCATCCCTTTGAAGTGGTGGACCTGAGCCCGCAGCCGAGCCAGCTTCCTCAAGGCCGTCTCAGTGCGGCACCGGCGGTCGAACAACCGGTGGATCTCCTCCACCACTCGTCGGAGGGCCCCCAACTGAGGCAAACCCCGAGTGATGCGTCGGAGTATCTGGCGCTCACCCTCCGCGAGGTGCCGCTTCACGAACAGATGGCGATGCTCGAACAGGTCCCCGACCTTCCGTTGCAGATGCCGGCGTCGCCGGGCCTTCCGTCTCGCCTCCGGTGTGCCGGGGCGCCTGCGCGGCAGCTCCGGCTGCTGCGCGGCCAGGTGCTTGCGGACCCGAGCGATGGCGCGGAGGACGGCCTTGTTCAGCTCCGCCAGGATATGGAAGCGACAGACCTGATGCTCCACGGCTCCGAAGACCTCGGAGATCGGCCGTGGATACAGGTCCGAACCGTCGGTGGTGACTCCGCGGAGGGTCAACCCCCGGCCGGTCAGGGCCGCCCGGAAGCGGCGGAAGAACCTCCGGATATCCCGGTGAGTCGGGGCGTGGTCGAGGACCTCGTAACAGAGCCGCCTGAAGGCGCGGTTGTTGACGATCGACAGGACGCAGAAGGGGCCGTCATATAACTCATCAGCGGCGATGTATCCCGAGAAGCCGTCGAGGGCCCAATCGAGGTAGTCGGTCCCGATCCGGTCGGCCGCCTTTTTTCCCCCGGCCTCGACCCAGTTCTGGATGGTGGCGAAGGGGACGAAGACGCGGTGGTCGCGCCAGAGGTGCCAACTGGCGGCCTGATAGGGTAAGCCGTCCTCGAAGACCAGCCGGACGGCCAGGGCCACGACCCGATGGGTGTAGCGGGCCTTGGGTGCGGCCAGGCCGGATATGTCGGCGGTGAAGTAGTGCTGGCACCGGACGCAGTAGTGTTGCGAATAGGTGAGGTGAATGTCACGGGGCCGCCCCCCCAACGGATCGCCGAGATCATGCAGGGTGCGGGTCCGGACCCGATCCCGAGGGCAAGACTTGCCGCACTTCGGACACGGCCGATGCGGGTAATTCCGACTGCGCGGGACGACCTTCGGGTCCGGGAGCATCTGGGGATCGGTGATGCCCAAGGTGGGGTCCGGCGGGTAGACTGCAGGGCAGAGCATGGCGTCGCCCTCCTGAGCAAGAGGCTCTTCCCCCTTAAAGGGTGTACGAAAAGCCTCGATCAAGCTGGATCGAGGCGCCGGAGCATGAAATGAGTCATAGCCACATAGATCCAAGATTCGCTCGACTCCTCGCTCCCCTCGTAATCCTTGCTCAAGCGCCGGTAGCGGCCCAGCCAGGCGAATGTCCGCTCCACGATCCACCGCCACTTCAGGACCTTGAACTCCGTCTCCCCCTCGGGACGGACTACCATCTCCAGGAGCCAACCACCGACCCGCGGGCCCACTCAGCGATCCCGCCGTTGTAGATCCCGTCGGTCAGGATCTTCTCCAGCCGCGGGAAGCGGCCGACCATCTTCCCCAGGACCCGCTTGGCGCCGTCCCGATCCTGGATGCCCGCCGAGTGGACCGCCGCGGCCACGACCATCCCCAGCGTATCGACGACCAGGTGACGCTTCCGCCCGTTGACCTTCTTGAACGGGTCCTTGCCGTGCGGGCCGCCGCGCTCGGTGGTCTTGACGCTCTGACTATCGATGATACCCATGCTGGGGCTCTTCTTCCGCCCGGCGCGTCGGCGGACCTGGGTCCGCAGCGCGTCGTTGATCTTTGCCCAGGTGCCGGCGTCGCGCCACTTACGGAAGTAGTCGTAGCAGGTACTCCACGGGGGCAGATCCGTGGGCATCATCCGCCAGGCACAGCCGCCGCGGAGGATGTAGAAGATGCCGTTGAGGACCTCCCGCAGATTCACGGAGCGAGGTCGTCCGCCGGGCTTGGCCGGCGGCAGCAACCGCTTGAGGCGTTTCCACTGGGTCCGAGTCCGATCGGACGGGTAGCGTTTGGGTTTCATGCGGAATTATAGGCCCAAACTGGCTTTTCGTACACCCTGTTAGTTTACGGCTCGGACCAAGCTCCGTCATCCTGAAATCCCCGGCGATGGTGCTAAAGTCTCCCGAAAGAGCGAGTAAACGGGCCTTGCCTCCCTTGCCCAAGGTGACCAACTTCCAGACCCAGGTGGGTCACTTCTAGACGATCAGGGTGGGTCACTCTTAGACGATCAGTACCAAGCGGCCCTATGGGAAATTCCGGAAGGCTGGATAAGGACTACACAATAGTTACACCCTTTCGTTTTCAGGGTCCACTATAGGGGCTGTCGCGCGGTGTTGCGTGGCGGGAAGAACGTTCCTCAGCGTCTCACGACATCGCCGTCCGACCAGCGGTACGCGACGTCGGGATCGAGTCGGACGAGGACGTGCAGGCGATTGTCGGGCACGGCGAACCCGGTGACTGAGAGGCCGAAGATTTGCGCGAGTTGTTCGAGTCGGTTCTCAATCCCTAGTCGGTCGTCAATCTTCGATTGACGGGTAGAGTTTGCGGAGTTTGTGCCGAGCGGCGGCCAGGGTGAACGTCCAATGGATGCAGGCTTTGTGGTCATTCCGCTTGGACTCCCACGCCGCCACCTCGCGGGCGATCAGCGCCTGATCCTCCAGCCGGCGGTCCGAGCATTGGCTGTTCATGATGCTGATCTCCGTCTCCGCCATGTTCATCCAACTGCCGTGCTTGGGCGTGTAGTGGAATTCGATCCGGTCCAGGATCCGCCGCGCCCCGCCGGACGGAAGGTCTCGTACAGGCTCGCCCCGTCGTGCGTATTGAGGTCGTCCTGCACCAGCCGGATCTTCACCGCCTCGGGGTAGTAGACATCGACCAGATCCCGGATGCACTCGGCGTCGTCGCGCCGCGTCCGGCGCTCGGTCACCTTGACGTGCCGCCAGCCGCGCAACGGCTCGCACATCACCAGTTGATGGCAGACGCCCTTCCGCTCGTCCTCGTAGTCCACACGAGCGGC
This sequence comes from uncultured Planctomycetota bacterium, assembly GCA_963815795.1. Lineage (GTDB taxonomy): Bacteria > Planctomycetota > Planctomycetia > Isosphaerales > Isosphaeraceae > JAKAUH01. Next base: position 58,437 of record CAWFIC010000021.1, read on the forward strand.
CCGACCCGGTCGGGTCCGCTGCGGCGGCCGGACCTCGCCGAAGAGTTGCTTGCAGGCCTCATCGAAGCCGACCACGGGGTACTTCGGGTCGTAGGGCAGCCGGTAGGTCTGGATCACGTCCTCCCTCCGCCAGACATCGTCGGCGTCGGCCTCCGGTGGGACGCACCCGGTCTCGACGATCCACGGCCGGATGTCGTTTTCTTGAGCGCCTGGCGCACCGTCTCGGTGCTGATCGCCCCGGCCCGCCCGAGCACGACTAACTCGTCGGCCGGTAGCTGCAAGGTCCAGCGGCAGCGCCCTTCGGGCGGGTCGCGACACGCCAGCCGGATCAACTGCTGCTCGACGTCCCCCTTGATCTTGACCTCGGCCGGCCGAGGCGGCTGTGCCCCGGGGTCGAGGGCGGCTTGGAGGCCCTCAGTGACCAGGCGCTGGCGCACTCGTTCGACCGTCCGCACACCGGTGCCGAGGGCGTCAACGATGTCCGTGTCGGCTCGCTCCTGCCCCGAGGCGGTATCCGCCAGCAGGAGGATGCGGGCGTGGGTCAGTCGGCGGGCCGCGCCCTCGGCGGGCCGCGCCCTTACCCACGGCGACCAACCGCTCGAGCATCGCCCGTTCGTCGGCATCCAAGGTGACCCGGTACTTATCCATGGCGGGGCTCCTATTCTTGAGGCCGGACATCCACCCTCTCCCCAAGAGAAGCGAACCCGCGCAACCCGTCAATCGAAGATCGACAACCGACTAGTTTCCGGTCATCGGGACCTTCGCCGAGGAGGAAGGCCCGGCGCACGCAGCGTGTGACGCAATGGTACCAGCGAGTGACCGCTGGGTCGACGAGGTGGGCGCGAGCAATCGTCATGGGGGGTGTGACCGACGATTGATGTAGCGTATTGGGGCACCCGGTGGTAAGATTCGGCTCTTCTGCCACACCCACGGAGGAGCCAACGATGTCCGCTCAGATCATCGACCGCACCGAATCCGGTTCCACCGTCCAGGTCACCATCCCCTACAACCACTCGATGCTCGACTTCGAGGAGACCCTTCAGGAACAACTCAACGCCGCCGGGATCCTGGCCACCCAGGAAGGACTGCGGCAGTTCGACACCGACGGCTCTCCGATTACTGTCGGCTCGATCACCCTCACCAGCAAGGGACAGATCCCTAAGGACTGCCCCTTGGACCGTGACGCCCGGATCATTGTGAGTTCCACCCCCAAGTTCGCCAAGATGGTCTCGAGCAAGTACGCCGAATTCGGCTCGGCGCGGGTCCGGCACGACCTCCGGGATAACCACGGCCGGGTCGTCTCCCGCTGCCTGGTCCAGGACATCGCCGATGCGGTGGCCGCCGTGGCATTGGCCAAGGAGGAAGCCTGGGGCTACCACCTCCCCCGGATGGAGACGGTGCCGGCGACCGTGGCGTTCAGCTTGGACGGGACCTGTGCGCTGATGTGCGAGGACGGTTGGCGTGAGACGATGGTCGGGACGATCAGCTTCTATGACGGCGACGGCGAGCGCCAGCACACCATCTACCTGGCCGCGACGCCCGAGTATGGCAAGGCGACGTTCCTGGGTCGATTGGAGGCCGAGGTGGCCCACGTGAAGGCGACGTATCCCGGCGTGCCTTGGGTGGGGATCGCCGATGGGGCGAAGGGGGATTGGGAATTCCTGGAGCGCCATACCGAATCGCAGGTGGTGGACTTCTGGCATGCGGCGGAGTATCTGGGCAAGGCGGCGGCGGTGCTCTACCGGGCTGATCCTGCGACGCGCAAGTCGTGGGTTCGACGCGCGTTGCCACGAGCTGAAGCACGAACCCGGGGGCGCGGCGGCGATCTTGAAGCAGTTGAAGTCGCTGGCGAAGGTGCGACCGTGGGCCAAGGATCACGAGGATGTGCAGCGGGCGATCACGTATTTCGAGGATCAGTCGAAGGCGGGTGGGATGGACTATCCGGCCCGGGTGGCGAGGAACGAACCGATCGGCAGCGGGGTCACCGAGGCGGCTTGCAAGGTCATCGTCAAGCAACGGCTCTGCGGTTCGGGGATGAAGTGGAAGGAGTCGGGGGCGGCGGCGGTGCTGAGCCTGCGGTGCTTGAACTACACGGCGGGGCGGTGGGATCAGTTCTGGGCGAAGATCGACCGGTGGGGCTTCCCGGTGGCCGCGTAATACGTGGGTTGCATCCAATATAATTCAACATCAAACGTCGGTCACACCCGTCATGGGTGCATCTCCGTGGGCCCAGGGTCGTCCTTTTGTGGCTCCCTTGCGCCGAAAAACTGGTTTCCCCCTCGAATTCGACTCGGCGACTCGGCCGAGTTCGAATTTCGGCCGGTGGCACGAGACTTTCAAGCAGTAGTAGCTAGACGGAAGTGCGCGCACCTTGTCCGTACGCCGGCCTAACCCGCCCCGCTTACGGGTTCAAAGCTCGTAGCTGAGTTTGATTGAACATCCACTCGTGTCTTCACGACAGGATCGCGTGCGAGCCCAGGTGAGACGGAACGCGACACGACACCGAATAGGTCCCGCTGAGCTGAGGTTCAATGAGCAGTGCTGAAATCCGCGAAGGGGGCGTTTCGGCCGGTCTTCCCGTCGACCCCCACGAACGAATCGGGATGCTCAAACCCTTGGATACCGCGCCGGATCCGCCCGGTGTCGCCTCGGTCGAGTTGAAGATTCCAGGATACGAGGTTCTGGGTCGCATTCATGACGGGGCCATGGGCACGGTGTTCAAGGCCCGGCAGATCAGCGTTGATCGGATCGTCGCCATCAAGGTCTTGGGGGCGACCTGGGCACGCGATGCCGACCACGTTGAGCGCTTCTGCCGCGAGTCGTTGATCGCTGCACAACTGTTACACCCTAACATCGTCGCCACGATCGACGCCGGGGTGGCTAGCGGCCGGCCCTACCTGGTCATGGAATACGTCCGGGGATTGACGCTCCACGAGCTCCTCGAGGAGCGGGGGACCTGCGACGAAAGAACAGCGCTGCGGATCGTACTGGACATTGCGGGAGCACTTCGCTTCTTGCACCAGCATGGGCTCACCCACCGCGATATCAAGCCCGCAAACATCATCCTCACGCCGGAGGGCGTGGTGAAGCTGGTCGACCTGGGTTTGGCTCGACCTCTCGGGGACGAGACGTGGGCGGTGGCGGAGGCAGGGATGGCGGTGGGCACGCCCGAGTACATGAGCCCAGAGCAGACGAGGGGGCAGAGCGACCTGGACATTCGAAGCGATCTTTACAGCCTTGGTGCCACGTTGTTTCACCTCGTCACGGGACGCGTCCCCTATGGCGGCAAGTCCGTCGCCGAGGCCATGCACCGACACGCGAGCGCACGGATCCCTCTGCCCGCGCCGGAGTCGCTCAACGACGCGCTCACCAGCGGCCTCGGCGCCATCGTGCGGAAGTTGATGGCCTGGGCCCGAGAAGACCGCTACCCCAGTCCAGACGACCTGATCTTCGACCTCGCCAGGATGCTCCGAGGCGCTCGTCCGCTGATCGCCGAGTTCGCGCCGGAAGCGCTCGCTCCGCTCGCCATTGGTGAGGCCGCGGCCGCGCGCCCGGCCGCTGTGGCCGTGCCTCGGCCGCGCTGCGGAGCCGACGCCCAGTTCCCGACGGGCGACGCCACCGGCGGTCTGCCCGTCTGGGTTTCGCTTCTCCTGTTCTCGGGCATGACCCTCTCGCTCTTGATGACCGCCGCCGTCCTGATCGTGGTGTCCGGTTAATCGGTCCGCCCGCGCTACCGCGACGCGCATTTGCGCCACTCCTCCAGCCAGTCTTTCCCCTGTTCCTTCGTCAACGTCGAGAACTGGGCGTCGATGTCCGAGCGCTTCGGCGTGCCTCTCTGTTCGCACGCGAGCCCCCGGCGCACCATGCCCTCGGATTCGCCCGCCCAGTCCCCCGAGGTCAGCCCGTTCGCCAGCGCGGCGAAATACCAGAGCCGCGCATCATTCGGGTAGTTCTGGACGAGAGTGAGAAAAACCTCGCGCACCGCTGGGTATTTCGCTTCACGAAACAGAGCGGCGCCGAGGTCCCGGGCGATGTCGGCCGGGCTGACCTGTTCGGGCGCAGAGCGCGATACCATCGCATCCTTCAAGGCATTCAACGATGCATCGAGCTGCTTTGGTACGGCGGCGACCTCTATGCGGAGGGCGTTCAGGCCTTTGTCCAGCGCATCGACGCGTTGGCGGAGCGACTCCAATGTCGCCGGTAGCGGGGAGAGCCTTCGGCTCTCTTCGACGAGGTCGTCGATTCTCGTCCGCAGCGGCGAGAGGTCGGGCGGCGGGGGCGGCGCGTTGGTCCTTGCGTTCTGACGGTCTTCGAGCCGGGCGAGCTCGCGCCCGAGCGTGCCGAGGTCCGACTGCACTTCGCCGATGCGCGACGTCAAAGCCTCCACCGCGCCTTTTGAGGCCTTGGCGTCGATCGCACGCACGACTTCGCTCAGGGGTGAGTTCGTTGCCGCGGTGGCGGGGGGTTCCGTGCGTGCGGCGCCCTTCCGCGCGGCGGCCCATCCCGCGAGTCCTCCGCCCAGGAAGAACACGATGTTGCCGGCGATGACCACGAGGACGACCGGCAACGATGCTCGCCGCTCGATCACGACGCGAGGCGAAGCAGGGGCTCCGGCGAGGCGCGGGGGTAGCGGTGCATCGCGAGCAGGAAGCGACTGAGCGTGTCTATCGGACGCGGGGGATTCCGGGACGTCGAAGAAGTCGGGCGGTAGTCCGCCCGTCGACGAGAGCGTCTCATCCGTCTCGAGCGGGTTGCGGATACTCGGGTTTTCTGCCATTCACCGTCCGCCTTTCGAGACTTGCCCCGGCATTCGATCGTCGCGAGGAAAACCATTCGCATCGTCAACCGGCCGCGCAACGCGTTCCTATCGCCCGCCCGCCCAACGGCGACTTGGCTGCAAAAGACGTTCCAACTAAAGGACATGAGATGCGGCGTCGCGCAGGAAGGAACGAACACGCGCGCTTCGCCGCGGCGCCGCGCGGGGGATGAGCTTCTCGCAGCGCGGAACAGTGCTTTCGATGCAATGCCGAGTTGGGCGCGCAATCTGATGCGTGACCGTTCACAGTGGACTTGATGGTGTAGTGCACAATGGGGTCGGCGCAACGGGACATTCATCGATGTCTGATCATCGGCCTTCCTCATCACGGTCCTCTCCCAGCGATCCCCACGGCGCAGGGCTCCCCCTGTCACTCGTGATGGATTCCTCCGGCGGCGATCGCCCCTCGGACTCCCCGGCCCTCGCGGGCCTTGCATCCCTCGGCTCCGCCGACCCACTCCCTCGACTCGAATCAGGTCCCTCGCGGCAGCAGCGAGGGCGCCCCCTCCCCGGCGAACCACGCTGTCACCGCCGCCTCCAGATAGGCGAACACCGATCGTCCCTGCTGACTGCACGTCGCCATCACTGTCCCGATCCGCTCACACCACCGGTCGCCGCGCTCGCCGCGCGTCCCCTGCGTGATCAGCCGGTCGATCACCACGAACCGGATCGCCTGCTCCGCCAGGTTGTTCGTCGGCTCGATCATAGGCTCGGTGAGGAACCGGAAATAGCTCGCCCCGTGCGCCTCCAGCCGCGCGGCCAGGTTGCCGCTCGCCCGCGTCGCCGGCACGCTCGACGTCCCGCGCCAAAGCACTTCGTCCCGCGCCCCACCCAGCCGCCTCCGGAATTCCGCCTCGGTCCACTCCTCCCGGCGGTGGATCACCGCGAACAGGTCCCGCAGCGCCCCGCGCAGGCCCTCCCCATACGCCCGGTCCCGCGCATCGGGCAGCGTCGTGAGGTACTTCACATCGCGAATCAGATGGGCCAGACAGAACTGGAGGACCGCGCCGCACTCGCGATGGTAGCGGCGATAGGCCGAGAAGTAGTCGCACCCCAGCACCCCGTCGAACTCCGACCCCAGCACCTCGATCAGCACGTCGGCACTGCGCGTCGGGTCGATCCTGAACAGCGTGTACAGCCCGGCCCAGAAGCACCAGGTCCACTGCTGCTGCCCGTTCCGCTTGTGCCCGGTCTCATCGACGTTGAGCACCGCCTGTTCGGGCAGGTCGCCGAGCAACTCCTCATAGGGACGTTCCAGCGCCCGGCTCACCTTGCCGACGATCTTGGCCAGTTGCCCGCGCGAGATGGTCAGGCCGATCACGTCGCGGACGAACTTGCGGATGGTCGAATACGAGGCGTGGCAGGCCCCCTTGAGGTAGGCGATGACGGTGGTCAGCCGCGGCCCGGCCAACCCGCCGCGCTCGATCGACATCGGCAAGGGGGCGTAGCAGTCCTTGCGGCGATGGGGGCACCAACCCGGATGGCTGCGATGCTCGTGGATCTCCAGCGGCACGGCGGCGATCTCGACCCGCTGGGCCACGACCGGCTCGGCGTCGGTCACCAGCAGGTGCCCGCCGCAGGCGGGGCAGGCATCCAGCAGGTAGTCGGTGGGCACCGAGGCGAGCATCTCGGGGGGGAACGGGACGCGTTGGTGCGAGGCGTGTCCGGGCTGACCGCCGGGCTTACGCCGCTGCTGGCCGGGGGGCGGCGGTGGCTTGGGGGGCTTGACGATATCGGAGGAGGGCGGCTTGGGGGAATTGGAGGAATCCTTGCGGGCCGCGGCGAGTTGCCGCTGCAACTGGGCGACGACGGCGCGGAGGGCCTCCAACTCGGCGCGCAGGGAATCGACTTCCGCCTGCAACCGCTGGCAGTTGGCACACGGGGGGTGTGATGTCGGTGGTCATGGAGGCCGAGTCTATCCCTCCCGCGGCAGGCATTCAACACTGTGAACGGTCACCCGCCGGGCCCGGCAGGGCCGAGCCGGCCGGTCAGCTCCCGACCCGGATCGATCCCGTCCGGCGTGCCACGGCTCCCGATCCCGGCCCGAAACACGCCGAAAACGGGAGGGACATCGTACGGATCAAAGGGCGCGAGAGATCAGACCCTTGTCCGACCCGGCGCCGGAAACGACGGCTGATCACACCTTCTGATCCTCGCACCGCCGGGTGAAAGGCCTTAATAGGTTTGCGGTGTGACGTCATTCGCGGTGAGGGAGATGGCAGCGATCAGCCAGTGAGTCGATTCGATCTGACCGACGGTCGGGTTGGCCCCATCGGTCCTCTTCACGTGGAGGTAGTTGTGACTGATGGGATCGGGGTGGAAATGCAAGTACAATGTCCCCGAGCAGCGCTTGTCCACGCGCTGCCAAATCGCCGCGAACGACCAGTATTTCGTGTCGGCCGTGCACTTGTCATTGAGCTTGACCGCGGCTCCCAACTGCAGCGAGGTGGGCGCCGACGTGACGCTGACGAGCTGAGTGATGTCGGTGTTCTCCCACGCCTTCGGGATCTGGTGCTCGGGAGTCTGGGCCGAGAGCAACTGCCCCTGCGTCGGCTGCGGGTTGATGTTGACCGAGAATCCCTGCGGTAGCTGGGGCACGTGCGGCGTGTACGAGGGTGAGTTCGAGTGAGTGGTTATTGTGGGCTCCGCCTGCACCTTGTACTTCGCATCCAGGTCCGAGTAATCGTCCTTGACCTTGGGCGCTGACATTGCGGCTTGCTGCTTCTCCGCGGCTTGCTTTTTCTTGAGGTAGTATTGCGTCTGCTGTTCGACCGACCAGCCGTAAATCCCCTGCGGCCGGTTCGGATCGTTCTTGATCGCATCGTCCAGCCACTTGGGCTTCTTCTTCGTCGACTGCATGAATTGAGCAACGTGGCCGAGGAATCCCCTCGCGACGGCCGCCGTTTCGGGTTGCGGGCGACCCGCGCCCGGGTTCGGGGCGGCCCGGAGCGCGCCCGGCACGACGGGTTTCGGCTGAGCGACGGGCGCGCCCGGCCGTGCGAGGGGAGCCGTCGCCGGGCGCACCTCCCCGAGCTTGGCCTGCACGGACGCCATCGCCGAAGCCGCGCCGGGCCATGCGATCCGCCTCATCCTCCAGCGCCCGGTCCGTGACCACGGCGATCCCACCCCCGAACGGGTTCTTGGCCCGCCCCGCGCCTGTTGAACGACGTGGGTCAGCTCGTGGCCCAGCAGGAGCCGGCCTTGTGGCGTCTCGGGAGCATACCGGCCGGGGGCGAAGTAGAGGTCCGTGCCATGGGTGAACGCCAGGGCACCGATCGATGGCGCCTCGTGTCCGACGAGGACGCGGACGTCGGAGAAGTCGGCATGGAAGACGGCCTCCATCTGCGAGCGGACGCCGTCCGGGAGGCGCTGCCCCACGCCGGGGGGCCGAAGCACGACCGTATCCGGCAGGCGGAAACTGTTGTCAGTGGACGCCTGGACGAGCGAACCCCGGCCGGTCGCCGGGAGGGTCGGCGGGATCCGCGGCGAGGTGAGTCCCGGCCCTCGCGTCGTCGCGCCGGCGGTCGGAATCGTGGCGATCTTCCTCTGGACCGTCGCGGGCGCGGGTGGTGCGGCCGGCATCAACACCCTGGGCTTGCCGCCGATGAACGAGCCCTGGATGACGCCCGTGCGACCCGGAATGAATGCGACCAGGGGCTTACCCGGCGGGACTGGCGGCATGGAAACGCTCTCCAGTTGGGGTCGGCTGACGATGGGGAAGCGAGACGAAATCCTCATCCTCGACGCGAAGACCGAGACCCGACGTCTCACGGTCGCCGGTCGTCCGTCGGCCCGTGAGGAACTGCGGTGTTCCTCCGAAGCCAGGACGTCGAATCAAGCCTAACCGTGCGAGCGCGTAAAATCAAAGGGTGAATGCGGACCAAGTGACACTCCGCTCGGGCTAGAGCCCGGCGGCTTCTCGGAATGACTCCCGAGCTACAGGCGCAAGCGCCTGGCCCATGTCCGGGCATCTACGCATGACCCGCAGATTGTGCGGGATACGATACTTCACCACGGCCGGCGCCGGGATCTTCCCGGGCTCGCCGTGCTGGAACCGCGAGAGGATATTGACCTGTCCCACGACGTCGCGATGCGCCTGAAACCCGCAGGTCGGGCAGCGATACCGCCGCCCCCTCGGTTTGTGGCGATGCGAGCATGACGGGCAGGTCTGAGACGTATATGCCTCATCCTCCAGCTCGACCGCGATCCCTTCGGCTTCCGCCTTGTAGGTCACATATTGCCGGACCTTGCCGTGGTTCCACTGGCTGATCTTCTGGTTGCTCGCCCGGCCCAGATCGACCTGATCGGCCGCGCCGCGGACGTCGCCGATCACGATCGTCCCGGCCTTCCGTTCGACCGCCGCATCGATCACGGCCCGGCTGATCTTGTGCTCCATGTCGCGTACGACCCGGTCGTGCTTCGCCTTCATCCGCGATCTGGCCTGGACCAGACGGCGATGACGTTTCGAGCCTTTCATCTTGCGGGACAAGGCACGGGCGATGTTCGCCAGCCGACGTGCATGCCCTTGAGTGGCGGCCCGCCGTTCGCGACATGTTATGATGATCGCTTCCTGCTCGTCCCCGACCACAGCCGGGTGGATCTCGCCGAGATCGACCGACACGACGTTCGATCCGGGCGAGGGCTTGGGAGTCATGCCGTTCTCGACGACGATGTGCCAGTTATACTGCCGCGACAGCTTGTCGTAGACCAGCCGGACTTCCAGGGACCGCAGGACGTCGCGGAGTTCGGCGGGGATGGGGATCGCGATCGGGGTATGGCCCCGACCATTGGAGAGCACCAGCACATCGCCCCGGCGCCGGATGCCGGTGCTCTTCCAGATCGTGGTCCGGAAGCGTTTGCGGTGGTAGGGGAACCTGACCTCGGGGAAGCCGGCCTTCCGCAGGGCGCGAGTCGTGGCGCAGGGCTTGTAGAAGCCTTCCTGAGCGGCGTCGATCGAATGGGAGTGCAAGGCCGCGATCGATCGCCGGTCATCCCAGCGGCGTGCCGCGTATTCCGAGAGCCAATGCCCCTTGCGGCGAAGGGTCCGCCAGTGCCAGACCATGAGGCCGGTGTAGATCGATCCGCTGGCCGCGTTGAGCGCGTCGCAGGTCGCGTGAGGCAGGCGACAGGGAATGATGCGTGTCCGGATCATATCCATATCATACAGCTTTGTGACATGCGATGCAAGGGCTAAAGCCCAAAGAAATCGCCTAACCACTGCCTCTGAAGAGGCACGGTTTGCGGCGGGCTAAAGCCCTTCATTCGATCAGAAAAGTCGGTGATATCTCAGCCGTCGGGTTCGTTGTCCGTCGTTTGGGCACGCCCGGGAGGGGCCCGACAAACCGAACCCCCGGTCACTGACCTCGGGGCGGAGTCAGCCCGGGTGGGGGAGGATCGGGGGCAACCGCCTTCTTCCGCCTCTCCTGTTCGACCCACTGATCATACCCTGGTGCGTGAGGATCGGGGGCGACGGGCAGCCAGGGGCGCCGCATCGCTCGGCGATACTTCCGGGATAGCTGCGCCAAGTAATCGGCGCACCGCGAACAGACTTCCACCGGGAAGCGACCCTTGGCGGCGGTTTCCCGCCATACGCGCTCTTCCAGGTCGTATCTCCTCACGCGCAGGTAATCGTCGTACGATCGTGTCCCCAGCATCGCACCCCAGACGAGCAACGCCACCACGCCCACGGCGATCATGAGCGTCCGGACGTGGAAACGCGGCAGTCGCATGGGCAGGTTCCCCCGGCGACAATCGGCCTGCTCGGGTCAATCCCGAGGGCGAGCCTCATTCGATCGCGCCGGGGTGTCCTTGACCCCGATCTGTAGCGTCAGGTCGTCCGCGCCCGACAGTTTCCGGTCGGCGTTGCCGCGGTGGAGCACCTTCCGCGCGATCCGAGGCTCTCCGATCCGATCCAACGGCGCGACTGAGGGCCGATCGTCGGCTCGATCACTTCGAGGCGCCGGCCGGCGCTTCGAGCCAGCGCTCGAACCAGGCGAACGCCTCGGCCTGCATCGGGCCGTCGAACTTGTGCGGGCCGGGGTAGAACGAGCACTTGTACCGATCGCCGGCACCGGCCTTGGCGTAGACCTCGGCGAGCATCCGGTCGGCGCGGCGCATCTCCGGGACGGTGAAGAGCTGGTCCTCCACGTCGTTGAGCACCATCGTCGGCAGCGGCGCCCGCAGGCCGACGATCTCCGGGTAATCCAGGTCGCGCGGCAGGCCGGGGATGTAGATCATCCAGGTGTGCGTATGACACTTGTTGAGCAGGTAGTCGCGCCAGGTCGTCATCATGCCGACGCAGCAGGCGCAGCGGATCCGGTCGTCGAGGCCGCCCAGGTAGCAGGTGCGCAGGCCGCCGCCGGAGAGTCCCGCGCAGCCGACGTGATCCGGGTCGACGTCGTCGCGAGAGCAGAGGTAGTCCAGCGCGCGCTGATCCTCGGCCGTGAAGACGCCCGGCCAGGTCGTCCCGGCGCAGAAGAGGCTCTTGGCCATGATGTGCTCGTGCTCGCCGGCGAACTTGTTGTAGTCCTCGATCTCCGTCTCCGACTCCGGGTTCACCTCCTTGAGCTCCTTGCGGAGCACCGGCGGGACGTCGGCCACTCGCACGCGACGGCTGGCGAACGGGAAGACGTCGTGGACCAGCACCGCGAAGCCGCGCCGGGCCAGCTCGTTGGCCCAGCTCACCTTGCCGTAGTACTCGTCGCGATGCTGCTTCATCATCGGATGGAGCTGATCGCTCAACTGCGCGATCTTTCGCCAGCCGAGGTACTTGTTGCCGCCGTGGTCGTGGAGGCCGAGGACGGCCGGCAGCCGGCCCCTCGCACCGGCCGGCTTGAGGAAGACGGCTTCCGTCGGCGGCCCATAAGGGAGCTGCCACGTCAGATGTTCGATGTGCAAGCCGTCATACGTCAGCTCGTGCTGGACCTGCACCGGGGAACGCCTCCGACATCCGGCTGCATCAAACAATCGCGCAGACGGCCGCGGGCCGCGGTCCTCCAGGCATCAATCGCCGCGGGTTGGAACCGGTCCTGGCGGAACGAGAGCCGCGCCGGACCCTCGCCGACCAATCCCGCCGCCCAGGGACCGTAGGCCCCGATCATGTTGGGTTCCATCTTCCCTCCCGACTCGCGCGGACGGGCCGGCGCGTCTTACCAGCCGTCCTTCCCGAGGTGGCATTTCTTGTATTTCTTGCCGCTGCCGCACCAGCAAGGGTCGTTGCGCCGAATCTTGGGGCCGGTCTTGCGGATGATCTCCTGGGGCGGCAACGCCGGGGGTTCGGCGGGCTGGACGGCCGGTGCGCGAGGCGCTTGGGCGAGCGTCCGAGGAGGCTCCGGTGGGCGGTTCAGGCGCTCGATGTGATCACGGTATCGCTCGCGGTAAGAGTCGAGCCAGTTTCCTGGCGAATCAAGGGGTTCCCCGCCCTTCTGGTAAGATTCCTCCACCGACCCCTCATCGACGATCCAGGCCTCGACGAGATCCTCGGAGAACGCCGTCTCGATCAGGTCCCGCGCCTGTGGGTCGGCGAGGTCGGCCAGGTCAGAGATGATGAGCGCGACTTCTTCATAGGGCCCCAGCGGGAACGGCTCTGGTGCGTACGGGGTCTGCACCGCCGTCGAGACGGGTGTCTCCGCGCTCGACTCTTCCGGCGTCCGGTCCTCAATGACCTTTCCCTCGACGTCTTCGCCTTCCTCTCGAGCTTGATCCGGCTCTTGTGCGGGTCGTTGACGGTCGCGACGCGCGCGTTCCATCGCATCGGCCAGCAGGGGACGAAGCGCCTCGCCGAGGCGAGCCCGCCGGCCCGGGTCGGCCCCGGCCGCGCGGCCCGCCGCATCGATGGCATGCTGGCGAAGATAGCCTCTCATGCCGGGATCCTGGACCAGTCCCAGAGCCGGTTCGAACGCGACTTCGCCCAGGCCGCCGAGCGCTTGGGCCGCGAGTTCTCCGCTGTCCTCGGGATAGCGCTTGATGATCTCAACCAGGACCGGGATCGCGTCGGGCGAGCGGATCTCGCTCAGGATGCCGATCCCATTGTAGAGGACGATCTCCCGGCGATAGTCCTTCACACTGGGATAAGTCCGCATGAAGGCGAGCAGCGGCCCCAGCGCCGCCTCGCCGGCCGCGACGATCTGTTCGAGGAGTTCGGGATCGGGCCATTCCCCGGTCTGGATCAGACGATCGACGAGCGCCGCGGGATCGGGCGGACCGGAGGGCGACTCTTCGGCCGGCGCGGAGCCTGGCTCGGGTGCGGTTGCGGTCGGCTCGGTGCCATCAGATCCGGGGTGGTCGGTTTCCATGGGAAGCGGCCTCTTCTCGTTGGGCGATCACCAGTCAGGGATTCTACGGGCTCTCCGCCAGCGAGGAAAGCCGCCGGCGCGAGATGGCAGCAGCGCCGGAACCCCCGCAATCAATAGACGCCGTGCAACGGGCCGCCAGGGGCCGCCAGGGAATCGACGCGGCGCTCGATCTCGGCGTCGTCGATGAGGGGCGGCGCGTGGTGCGGCTTGATCCGGGCGTCGATGACGAGCGGACCGGTGCAGCCCCAGTGCTTCTTGTCAACGGAGCTGCCGATGCCCTCGATGTCCGCCGCGGGGTCGGAGCGCGTGAAGGTCACCCAGAGGAAGTTCCGCTCGTTCCGCGCGGTGAATTCGCTGTCGTCGGCGATGACGACCAGCGGGAACGCTCGGATCGCATCGTCCGGGCCGAACCCGCGGCAGAACGCCTGGATGTCGCCGCTGTCACCACGATATGGGGGTCCCTGCACGGCCAGGATGCCGGGCATGACCACGCGGGCGTCGCGGTAGCCTTCGGGCAGGCGGAAACCTTGGGGCAATTCGCCGGGAAGTGTCCGACGGACGGGACCGGCGGCCGCGATGACGACCTTCGAACCCTGGTTGAGGCCGTGACCGGAATAATCGAGCGTGTCGATGGTCGTCCGCGTCTGAAAGTGCAGGTCGTTCGACCAGTCGACCCGCCGGAGCACATGCGCGAAGAACGCCGGGATGTCGTGGATGTCGAGCCCGGGGTCATCCTCGCAGGCGGCGATCCAGAGATACTTGGCCAGCGAGAGCTGTCCTTGCCCGAGGATGGCGTTGGCGGTGGTGAGGATCTCCTGTGGCCTGCGCTCGGCGGCGTCGGGGACGTATCGTTCGCTGGCGATGGTGAGGAGCAAGGGATGGACGCCGGCCGCGTCGACGGCGTGGACGGCGCGCACGCCGGGGATGACGCTGGGGATGACCGGCCCGGTCAACTCGTGGATCAGTTCGCCGAATGACGTATCTTCCTGCGGAGGGCGGCCCACGGAGGTGAACGGCCAGATGGCATCGGTCCGGTGATAGACGCGCTCCACCCGCAGCACGGGAAAGTCGTGAGTGAGGCTGTAGTAGCCGAGGTGGTCGCCGAAGGGTCCCTCGGGCTTGCGACGAACCGGATCGATCGAGCCGCGGATCACGAAGTCGGCCTCGGCGGGCATGGGCAGGCTGCCCTCGTGCGCGACCATCGCGACGCGACGACCGCCGAGCGCCCCGGCGAAGGCCAGCTCGGGCAGGCCCTCGGGCAACGGCATGACCGCGGCGACGGTCATCGCGGGAGGACCGCCGATGAAGACGCTGACCCGCAATGGCTCGCCGCGCCGGATCGCGGCGGCATGGTGCACGCCGATCCCCCGGTGGATCTGGTAGTGCAGGCCGACTTCGCGGCCCGGCTCGTACTCATTACCGGCGAGCTGGACCCGGTACATCCCCAGGTTGGATCGAGCCACGCCGGGTCGTTCTGGGTCCTCGGTGTAGACCTGCGGCAGGGTGACGAACGGGCCGCCGTCCATCGGCCAGCACTGGATCCGAGGCAGATCGCCGATCCCGACCTGGTGCGCCAGGATCGGCCCCGACCGCACCCGGCGCGGCAAGAGCCGCCAGAGGGTCCGCGGCACGCTGCGGTAGCGCCAGGGACTCCGGGCCATGGCGCCGGGATCCGCCTTCAGCTCGACCAGTCGGCGGACCGAGTCGAGCGTGTCCCGGAAGAGGAACCGCGACCGCTCGAGCGTGCCGAACAGGTTGCCCAGTAGCGGGAACGCCGTCCCCCTGGCATGCCGGAACAGCAGGGCCGGTCCGCCGGCCTGGTACACCCGCCGCTGGATCGCGGCCACTTCCAGGTGCGGGTCAACCTCCCGGTCAACGACGACGAGCTGCCCCGTCGATTCCAGGTCCCGGACGCATTCCGCCAGCGAACGATAACCCATCAGGCCGAGTCCTCGGAGTGCCCTTTCATTGCACCCACCTACTGTAGGCGATCGGCGGTGCAATTCCAGGGACACGGGGCCATTGCTGGGCATCGTATCGAGATTTCGCGTATCGGGGAGCCTCCGTCCTCAGGAGGCGTCAGGTGCCGAAAGGGAACCGTAGGTTGTCGCTTCCGACGGGACCAAAGCGTACCCCGACAGGCGCCTCCCGGACGCCCATGAGTTCCGTTGAGAATCTGGCGGTCAGGCCGCTATGCTGAGCGGTGTACGCCACAAGACAATGGAGTCATACAGCCATGCAGTATCAGCTCATCGCGTTGCTGCTCCTGGCTTCATGGGCTCGACAGAGGGGGGACCAAAGGCCGCTTCCCGAGGCTCCGCGCGACCGGCGCGTCGTCCGCGTCATGGTCGGGGGCCACCACGGAATTCGTGAAATCACCGTTGCGGTGCCCGCTCCGGCGGCCCCGGCCGACGAGGACGACGATCAGCGACCGCCGCAACCCGTCGTCTTGCATCTCAACATCATGGCAACGGCGGTGGAGCGGGAGAACTTCGATCGGTGGCTATTCGACGACGGGCGATCCGAGGGAGAGCGGCAGAGACACTTGGAGGCGATCTTACAGTCGAAGGTCGCCCTCGCGGCCTCGGCGCATCAACTGACCGGACCACAGCGGGCGAAGCTCAGACTCGCCGGCAGGGGAGACATCAAGCGATTCTTCGATCAGGTCGAGGATCGGAGGAGCGCCTTCGAGATCGACCGGCAGAGTTTCAAGACCGGCCTTGCCGCTCTGCGGCGCCTCGACGATCTTTCGCAGAGCTACCACGAAGGCCCCTTCGGAGACGGCTCGCTCTTCGCCAAGACGCTTCGCAGGATCAACGACGAGCGGAGGGCCGGCCGGTAGCAAGCGGGCGGGGAAAGCGGGCCCCGACCCTCTCGTCCGCGTTCGAGTACCGGGCAGGTCGTGGTCGGCCTGACGATGATCAGGTCGGGAAGGTGCATCCGGGGCTGGAATGTCGGCGACGCTCGGCAAACCGGTTCGAGTCGGGTCCAGGTCGGGTAGGCGATCCCGCGAGGCCGCCGGGCGGCCGCTCACCGAGGTTCCGCTCGATACACCTTGGCGACCTCCGGCGAGGACGTGAGGATGTTTCCGTCGGTGTCGGTCGTCAAGTAGAAACTGTGGGCGATCCGGCCCGAAATGACATCCTTACCGACGAGGACGTTCACCCGGCAGCGATCGCTCCCCACCCACCGCACTTGCACGCTGAGCAGGTCTTCCGGCGTCCCGAGCAAGTGAACCACCCGTTCAGCGATGAGGTCGTCCAGCTTGTCACGCACGTCACGACGTAGCTGTTCATCCCGGTCGTGTTGGAGAGTCGTTGCCATCGTCGTCCTCCGGCGCCTCGGTCGTTCAGGTCTGCCGCTCGTAGACGGGCCCTCGTCTCGTCCAAATGGGTCAGTCCCGCCGACGGGCCGCGCCAGTTCGGCCACGGCGTCGGTCACGGACGGATGGCGGTGTGGATTCCCGGAGTGCCTGGCCCATGGTCGAGGCGAGGAGGCGCCGGTGCCGACATTGTTCGGGGGGACAGGAACCAGGTCGCTCCCGCCACCGAGCCCACGGCTGAGCGAAAACAGAGCGATCACCCGCTATGAACGACCTCCGGTCCTGCCAGCGGCCGTGGGGCGGATGCTGCTTCAGTTCAGCTTGAGCATCTGGGGCTGGCCGGCGAGTCCGCGGGCCTCCGCCGGTGCGATCGGAGGCCGGGGCGGGGAGATGCGGCGGTTGACGTCCACCTCGATCGTCCCGAAGGTCTGCTCGTGGCGTTGGATCGTCACAGCGATCGCCGTCAGGAGTCGCTTGGTCGTGTAGGCGCTCATGACGATCCTGTGGTTCGCCTTGACCACCTGCCCGCCCGCCGTGAACGGCTGGGGATTCAGGCCGAAGTCGAGGATCACTTCCTCGGGCGTGGCCGTCACCCGACAGAAGTTGGCGTACGTCGGCTGGGCCCCCGAGTCGTCGACGACCACCTCGGTCGTCTGCTGGGCCGGGGGCTCCTGCCGCGGAAGAAGGTCGGGGTGCATCCCACCGGGCTGGTCTCGTTCGCTCACGTCGGACTCCCCTCTCGGTTGCTCCCCCACCACGACGGCGAAGGGAAGTTCAGGTCCTCGCTTTGAATCAATATTAGCACAATCTCGCCAAACCAGAAAGTTATCAATTTTGGAAAATCGAAAATTGTTCAATCAATGAGAGAGCATCGGTGACCGCCGTGATCGGCATGTATCGATGGTCCGGACTGCTGGAGGAAGGGATTTCGGCGAACCGACCGGCCCGACGTTACCCGGCCCGGGATGAGGAGGTCTGGAGCCGAAAACGGAATCGGGACCGGGAGAGGCCGGTGGGTCACTCGGCGCTCAAGCGCCGGCCGGGGCGATAGGGGACGATGTCGATCAGCTCGCCGGCGACATGACGGGCCTGGATCTCGCGCCAGGCGCGGGCCGTCAGCAGGTCGGCGTGGGCCTCGAGGAACGCCTCACGCTGGTCCCCCGCCAGGCCCAGGAAGTAGATGAACTCCTCCGGAAAGACATCGTTCGGACCCACGTAGAACCAGGGCTCCGATCCGAACTCCTCATCGAAGTCGCGTGCCGGCGGCAGCTCGCGGAACTGGCAGTCGGTCAGCGGGCACAGCTCATCGTAGTCATAGAAGACAACCCGTCCCTGGCGGGTGACGCCGAAGTTCTTCAACAGCATGTCGCCGGGGAAGATGTTGGTGGCGGCCAGGTCCTTGACCGCCTGGCCATAATCGATGACGGCGTCGCGCGCCGCGGGACCGTCGACCTCGCGGAGATACAGGTTCAGCGGCGCCATGCGCCGCTCGGTATACAGGTGCTTCAGGTCCACGATCCGCTCGCCGATCCTGACGGTCTCCGCCGCCTCGCTCGCCAGCTCCGCCAGGAGCTCGTCCGAGAAGCGATCGCGCGCGAAGGCGAGATGCTCGAATTCCTGCACGTCGGCCAGCCGCCCGGCGCGGTCGTGCTGGAACACCAGGTGATACTTCTCCATCACCTCTCGCCGCGTGGTCGTCTTGGGATAGGCGAACGTATCGCGGATGACCTTGAAGACCACGTCGAACGAGGGGAGCGTGAACACGATCATCACCATGCCCCTCTCGCCGCGCACGATCTCGAACTTGTCGCTGGACTGCCGGATGTGTCGCAACAGATCGCGGAACAATTCCGTCTTGCCGTGCTTGTTGTAACCGATGGCGATGTAGAGCTCGGCGATCGGCTTGTGAGGCATGATCGACTTGAGGAAACCGATCAGGTCGCGCGGTCGATCGACCTCGACATGGAAAGACGACCGGGTGAAGCTGAACAAGATGCTGACTTCATCGGCGGTCAACAGCGCGGCATCGACGAAGAGGCCGCGATCGCCGTGGTGGAGCGCCAACGTCAAGGGCATGGCGTGATCCCCGCCGCGGATCCGCCCGACGAGATACGCGCCTTGACCGCGATAGAAGACCGATCGAATAATATCGATGGCATCGATCGGCCACGCCAGGCCGAGCGCGCGCCGCTCGCGCTCGATCGCCCGGGTCACGCGCAGGGCGTCGCGCTCGGGATCCTCGAAGGGGACCGAGAACGCACAGGCGTCGAGGACGGCCCGGATCACCGCGGGGAGCGGGTTGTCGTGCAGGTCGTAGGTTTGGAGGGCCGGGTCGCCCGCGGGCGGCGGCGGGTCGAAGTCCGAGAACAGGAACTCGATCCTGGGATCAACGCCGACGGTGGTGAAGATACGGCGCGTGACCGAGTTGAAGAAGGTCTCGGCCAGCTCGATGTCCGGTCTCTGGGCGATGAGCGGGGAATAGGCCTGCTTCATCACGGTCCACAGCTTCCCGTCCTTGACCGATTCGGCGAGCAGGCCGCGGATCTCGGCCACGATGCCGGCGATCACGCGGGCGTACAGCTCCAGCCGCTCGACCGAGTCGTGGTGCGTGCCGTGCCAGTCGCGTCGCTCGAACCGCACGCTGGCGCGGCGGGTGACGGCGCGGAATTGCCGCTGGTAATACCCGAAGGCCGCGGCGATCGCGGCGGCACCGCGCTCGGCCAGCCGATGGTGATGGGAAGGGATCCACATGGCGCCGGCTCACCCGACGGAGCGGAGAGACCGCGGAGCGGAAGACAGCGTTCTCCGGATCGCCCAGCCGTCAGTGTGATTGAAGTATGTCCCGTCCTGGCCCCTCCGAACAGGGATTGATGGGATCGACTCTCAGTCTGTCGTGATGAGCAGATACTTCTGCCCGACGTCGGCGGCGGGCGATTCGTCTCCTTCGTGCTTCGCCGCCCATTCGAGACACCGCTTCCTCGGCGCCGGATCCTTGGGCAGCCTGACGGCGAACTGGGCGGTCAGGAACGTGCCGTTGATCGAGGCGGGATCGAGGACGTAGACCTTCTCGGCACATCGTTCGTAGAAGCCGGCCACCATCTCCTGCGCGGTCTGGGGCGACATTTCCATCACGGCGTGGTTCGGGTATTTGGCCTGATCGAGCCACTCGCGGGCTTCGGCCGTGGTCGGCTGCCCGATCATCTCGGCGACCTCCTTGTCCGTGGCGTCGGCCGCGGACTTGGGATCGAATGCGAGGAACTCGCCGGGGGCCGTCTGGGCCGCATTGGCGCGATTCGCGGCCCGCTCGAATCGATTGAGGACCCGGTAGATCCGCCAGCCGAACAGGGCGATGGCCAGCATGACTCCGAACGAGACGCCCACGGTGGCGTTGCTGACCTTCGTCTTCTCGATCTTCACCGCCCGCTTGGCGATCTCCTTCTTCTGGGCCGCGGTCAGGGGCTGATACGACTTGAGTCGATCGGGGAGCGGCCCCGAGTCGTCGCCGCCGGCACTCGCCGAGGACGTCTCGACCGCCGAGCGCACCTGGGGCCGGGGCGCTTCGGGCTCCTCGTCCAGGCCGTAGACGTCGATGTCGGAGGCCGGCGATTGAGGGGCGTTCACTCGCGCGGAATTCTGTCGGGCCGGCTCGCTCCGGGCCGGCGCGGGCGCGGCGGCGGCGACCTGGATGCGGAACAGGGCACCGCAACCCTTGCAGGCCGTCTTCTTCCCGACGTGTTCGGCGGCGACCCAATGGGGTTTGCCGCACTGGTCGCAGGCCACGGACAGCTTCTGGGCGACCTGCGGGGCGGTCACGCGCACCACCTCGCCGCACTGCTTGCAGGTGAATTGACGTCCAGCGTGCTGCTCGTCAACGGCGTACGACTTCGCACAACCCGGACAGTTGACGGTGATACTCATCGATTTGGCTCCGAGACGTGCCTTCATCGGCTACCGATGGTCATCCGCGTGAGATTCTGAACCATCCCTGTGGCCCGAGACAAGAGATTCTTGGAAAATCGATCAACGCCTATGGAATTCGGACATGTCGCGGAGGATCCGCGACGCCCGATCCCATGACACCGTCCGGTGTCTCCGCTAGAATCGACTCGACTGAACGTGAGCGCCGGGGATACGCGAATCGAACGGGTAGTTCAGGAGCCGACGATGCAGCGACCGACCATTGACCTGCGATCGGACACGGTCACACGGCCCACGCCGGGGATGCGGCGGGCGATGGTCGAGGCGGAGGTCGGCGACGACGTCTTCGGCGACGATCCGACGGTCAACGCGCTCGAGGCGCGGACCGCCGAGCTGCTGGGTAAGGAGGCGGCGGTGTTCGTGCCGTCGGGCACGATGGCCAACCAGATCGGCGTCGGGGTGAACACGCAGCCGGGCGACGAGGTGCTCTGCGGGGCGACCGCGCACGTCTACGTCTGGGAGGGCGGCGGCATGGCCCGGCTCTCGGGCGTGACGGCGCGGACGTTCCAGGGAGACGGCGGCCTGATCTCGCTCGACGACCTGTGCGACGCCATCCGCCCGGACGACCCGCATTACGTCCGCACGCGCCTGGTCTGCCTGGAGAACACCCACAACCGGGCCGGCGGGCGCGTGCACCCGATGGAGAGCGTCGCGGCGATCGGCCGCTGGGCGCGCGGCCACAACCTCCTCATGCACCTGGACGGCGCCCGGCTGATGAATGCCGTCGTGGCCTCGGGGCGACCGGCGCGAGAGTCGGCGCAACACTTCGAGACGATCTCGATCTGCTTTTCCAAGGGCCTGGGGGCGCCGGTGGGCTCGGCCCTGGCGGGCCCCGGTGAGGCGATCCGCAAGGCCCGGCGGTTGCGCAAGCTCTTCGGCGGCGGGATGCGCCAGGCGGGGATCCTGGCCGCGGCGGCGCTGTACGCGCTCGAGAACCATGTCGATCGCCTGGCGGAGGATCACGCCCACGCCCGGATGCTGGGCGAGGCGTTCGAGAGCACCGAGGGCTTCGCGATGGAGTCCGGCCCGATCGAGACCAACCTGGTCTGGGTCCTGGTCGATCGTTCGCTGGGGACGGCCGCCGAGGTGGCGGCCTACCTGCGTTCGCACGGCATCCTGGTCAGCGTGCTCGGACCCCAGGTCCTGCGCGCCTGCACTCACCTCGACGTCTCGCGCGAGCGGGTCGAATACGCGGCGGGCGTGATCCGACAGATCGAGCCGGCCATGATCTCGGCCGTCACGCTCGTCTATTGAGGGATCCGGGCGGATTCGGGATCGGAGACGCCCCGACCGCTGCATCTCGCCCGCCGTCCTTTTCCGAGTCGGGCGGGGGCGGTCGGTACTTGGGTGATGACGAGGGCACGCGGTGCCGGTCCCAGCCGGGGATGCCCGCATCGGCAGGGTCGCTCCCGCCCTCGATCGCCTCGACGGCGCGGCGAAAGACCTCGACCCGCTCGAGGCGAAAGCTCGGGTCGTACCGGATGTACGCGACGGAGTCGTAGAACACCCAGCCTCTCCTGCAGATCTCGACCCACCGATTGGCGTCCATGCCGAAGTGTCGGGCGCACTCGTCCACGTTGACGGCCGGGGCCGGCGCGTCGGCCGGCCAGCCGAAGGCCCGCCGCGCCTGGAGCTGATTCAGCAGGTCCTGAGACAGCGCGACATAGCCCATGAGGTTCGGGTGATGGGCGTCGGAGAACAGTCGGTCGTTGGGGATGCCGTGCTCGCTGGCCGCCTCGAGCACCTTGGGCCCGTCGACCAGCAGGACCGACGGGTGTCGAGCGGCCACTTCGCGATAGGCGCGCCGGAAGTCTTCCGGGCATCGCTGCGGCAAGCCGTCGTGCTCGCGGGCCAGGATGTAGTGCTCGCGGGCCTCGCTCCACTCGCCGGCCTGCTCCAGAAGACGGGCGAGGCGGTGATGACTCTCGGCGAACTCGGGGTGCCGCGCCACCAGCTCGCGGTCGAGCCGCAGGGCCCCGGCGAGATCGGTCTGTTCCAGGGCGCGGTGCGCTCGACCTCGCGGGCGAAGGCTTCGCGCTCGGACCGCGGGGTCGCAGGGTCCAGGGCGGAGCGGTTGGGATCATAGCCGCCGTCGTTCGAGGGCGGGACGATGAAGATCGCCTGGGTCTTGATCTCGTCGCAATAGTCGGCGATCGCCTCCAACCGGCGGGCGAAGTCGTCGCGGATCGCCGCGTACTCCTCGGGCGAGCACGTCGGCTGGTCGATCAGGTTCCGCGTGGCGCGGCGGGGGGGCCGGATGCTGACCCGGTGGTGCTCCCACGTATCCAGCGCCAGCCGGCACAAGGGCGAGAACCTCAACAGCGACGTCAACGATTCCGGCGAGTACAGCTTCGGTCGCTCGTCGAGGTAATAGTTGCCCGGCTCCCGCTGCCAGGCGAACCGCGCCTGGAACTCGTTGTGGCCGACGTAGAGGAGCAAGGCGTCGGGGCGGTAGTTCAGCCCGGCCAGCCGGTTGTGCATGTCCCACAGCGTCGCGCCGCCGTACGCCCACATGTTGACCTTGACGGGCCTGCCGGGGAAGACCGATTCGAGCTTCCAGGCCGCGATCTGGCCGACGGACAGCCAGGGATTGTACGGCTGACCTTCGGCGCTCGACTCGCCGATCACGAGGATGCGCAAGGCGTTCTCGGTTCCCCCGCCGGCCGCGAAGCGGCTGGGCAGGGTGGGCGACGCGTCGGGGGGCGGGATCTCGGTCGAGCCCTCCACGCCATTGACCCCCTTGCGAAGCGCCGTGGGAAGGACACCCGGGAGGCGGGGCATGCGGTCCCTCCAGGACCTCCAGGCGACCGCGCCGATGTCGAGGAGCAGCAAGCTGAGGAGGATCGAGGTGCCCAGGGCCAGCGACCGGACCTGCCGTCGCCGCCGGGCCGGATCCGCGTGCCGCGACCGATCCCCCTTGATCAGTACGGCCGAGATCAGGCCGACCGCGACGAGCAGCGCGACGGGATAGGCGATCAGCAGGGCATCCAGGTAGAGGAACGGCACGCGGACGCGGAACTCGATCGGCAGTGCCTTCCAGCCCAGCTTGAACAGGTCCGGCCCCAGCATCCAGGCCGCCAGGGCCAGGAAAACGGCCATCCCCAGGACCAGCGATCGGACGAACAGACTCCGAGATAACGGACGATTCGCTTGGCCCTGTTCCATCACACCCTCTCACTCGTCGTCGTGGGCGGGTCAATGCCCTATGCTGGGTCGCGACCGGGTATTATGTCATTTCGCGGAGTGTGATGCCAAATGGGGCGCCCCGTCTCCGTTCGAGGACGGGCCGCGAGGGGATCGGAGGAGGACAGCGATGGGCGCATCTCGAGATCGGCCGGTCCATCGGTGGAGGATCGAACCCGACAAGGCGCGCGCGGTCCAGCTCGAACTCGCCGAGCGGGTGATCACGGATCGACCGCTGGGCCCCTATGAGACCGTGGGCGGCGCCGACGTCTCGTACAACAAATGGAGCCCGACCCTGTACGCCGCGGTGGTCGTGCTCCGCGCCGACACGCTCGAGGTCATCGAGCGGGCGGGGGTCGTGGCCGAGGCGACGTTCCCCTACATCCCGGGCTTGTTGAGCTTCCGCGAGGCGCCGCCGGTGATCGAGGCGTTCGAGAAGGTCTCGGTGCGCCCCGATGTGTTGATCTGTGATGGCCAGGGGATCGCGCATCCGCGGCGGCTCGGACTGGCGTCGCACCTGGGGATCTGGCTGGAGATCCCCACCATCGGCTGCGCGAAGTCGCACCTGTACGGCGACTACGAGGAACCGGGCCCGACCCGCGGAGACTGGAGCCCGATGACCGACGGCGACGAGACGATCGGCGCCGTGCTCCGCACGCGAGACCGCGTGAAGCCGCTATTCGTGTCGCCGGGGCACCTCTGCAACCTGCCCAACGCCATCGCGGCGGTCCTGGCCGCCACGCGGCGCTACCGGCAGCCGGTGACGACCCAGATGGCCCACGACTACGTCAACGAGATGCGGCGGCGAGGAGGGCCGTGAAGCGTATTCGGGATCAGTCCTCCGCCGCGGGCCGAACGCGGCAGGCCGGGGATCGCGTCCCGCTGGGGATCGTTCCGGATCCCGCCGAAGACGAGGTCCGGGATGATTGGCGGGTCGGCAGCATCGACGCCTGCATCTTGCTTCGCGGAAGCCGCACGGCTGAAGCGGTGGTCGCCACGAGTCCCAGAGTGCAAAATGCCCGCGGTCGCGCTCTTGATCGATTGGTCGTGGCCTACCGAGACAGCCGCTCGCGTAAGATCGTGACGTGGTGCCTCTCGTGCCCCGCGATGATGTAAGCGAGCGCCCGGACGGTCACCGCATCGTTATTGGCGATCCCGCGTTGATGCCAGGCTTCGCCGTCCAGGCCCCGGAAGAGGTGGATGTGCGAGCGGCGGACCAGCTCGAACTCCTCGACGAGATCACGCAGCGGACGCGCGTCGTACCGCGCCTGGCGGACATAGTCGTTCTCGTCGAAGCCGGGGAGCTCGTTCCGATCCCGCCGCGCGAAGCAGAGGGCGCGGAATCCGAAGACCCGCTCGCTATCGATCAGATGCCCGACCACCTCCTTGACGCTCCAGGTGTACGGCGCGTGTCGGGTCTCGGCCACGGCCTCCGGGACGTCCCGCAGCAGGCCCACGGTGCCCTCGATCTGCCGCTCGAGGTGCGTGACGATGTCGCCTTCGGGCACGAGGCGGATGTACTTCTCGTAGTAGGGCACATACTCGGTTCAACTCGGGCCTTGACGGGATCTGGTCGATCATCGCGATCTCTCCAAGGGACTATCGAATCCCTGACTCAATGTGCCGGGCGTCCCTGAACCGATGCGCAATTGTACCAATGTCCGCCTCCGATGCGGCCAGGCCTCTCCCTTCTCTCCGGTCTGATCCGTCGAGCCCGCGGGCCATTTGGGATTGCCCAACCTGGCACCTTCGACTAGATTCCGCCCGGACTCCGGACGCGGGGAGCCCGGCGCAGGGAGCGCGCGGGCATTGATCCGGCGTCGCGACGACCCACGGAAGGGGAGCCGTGAAGCACGGCCGATCGCTCGCCATCGCGCTGTTCGCGGCCACGATGCTGCCTTGCGGCGGCTGTGCGCTCACTCCGCAAACCTTCCGCAAGCTCCAGGATCCCGAGCCCATGGCGCGGGCCCGCTCCGTCGGCCTCGGCCGGGGCCAGCCCGATTCCCAGGTCGTGCCGGCCCTGATCGCCCGCCTCGACGACGAGGACCCGGTGGTGCGGCTGACCGCCAATGAGGAACTGCGCAAGCGCACCGGCCGCGACTTCGGCTACGTGCCGTGGGCCAGCGCCGAAGAGAGGTCCGCCGCCATCGCCCGATGGCGCAACTGGCTGACCGGCCCCCCGATGCCCGCCGGCTCGATCCAGGCGCAGGTACTGCCGCCGTCGCCGGTCGCTTCCAACTCCCAGGCCACCCGCCGGCCGGCCACGCGAAAGCGTCGACGGACCCAGGCCCAACCGCCCGCGGCGATCGTTCCCCCGGCTCCCCCGATCACGGAGAATGTCCACGAATGAGCGCGACCTCGGAAGCCGCCCCGGCCTCGCCGGCCCTCCTCAGGCCGGTGGGCTGGGTCGGACGCTCGGTCCTCACGGTGATGTCCTACGTCGGCGGGACGTTCCTGCTCTCCGTCGGGGCTCTCGGCTGGCTGCTCCGCAAGGACAAGGAGCACGGCCACGGCCTGCCCGGCTTCGCCCGGACGACGGTCCGGCAGCTCTCGTGGATGCTCACGCTGGGCTTCCCGCTGGTCGGCCTGATCCATATCGCGATGGGGTCGTTCCTCGCGTTACAGGCGTACTACGGCAGCACGTTCATCGACGGCACCGGCGCGGTCGTCGGGGTGGGCTTGTTGCGCAACCTCGGCGGGATGATGGCCGGGATCATCCTCGCGGGGATCCTGGCCGCCCGAATGATCCCCGAGCTTCGCCGGCTGGCCGGCACCCTGGCGGGCGGAGAGCCGCACGGGCCCCTGCCGGTGGCCGTGCGACTGGCCGCCCCGCGGATCGCCGCCGCCGCGATCGCCTGCCCGCTGCTGTCTATGTGGGGGGTCGCCGTCGGCACGCTGGTCGGCTGGCAAGCCTCGAACTCGATGATGGGCCTGCCGAGCGAGACCTTCTTCATGATGATGAAGAAGATGATCTGGTTCCGCGACATCGTGGGCCTGGTCGTCAAGGGCGTGCTCTTCGGCATGCTGCCGGCCACCATCTGCTGCCACGAGGCCCTCCGGAAGGAATTTCGCGAGGACCCGCGCGCCCACGACCACGCCGACGCCGGCGCCCCGCTGGCCACCCCCGTCTTCCGGGCGACCTGCCTGGGCATCGTCTCGATCCTGATCGTGAACATGAGCTGGTTCATGCTGGTTTACCACGCGGTGCCGTTCTACGGCCCGACGCTGCTGAAGCCGCCGTCCCCTTGAAGCCGCCGGCCGGCTGCTGCCACGGACCTGGTCCCCGGGAGGTATGGTGATGAGCGCCCGTTTTTCGGCCCGCGAGATCTGGGTCGGCCTGATCGTGATCGTCGCCATCGGCGCGCTGATCGGCCTGGTCGGGCTGGCCAGCGACGGCCCCGGGTTCCTGGCGCCGCAGCGGACGATCGACGTCGTCTTCCGCGATGCGCAGGGCATCCGCGTCGGCAGCCCGGTGCGCGTCGCCGGACTGGACACCGGCAACGTCGTGGACACCGACATGGTCGAGGTGGACGGTTCGCTCCGGGCCAAGGTGCGGATCACGCTGCCGGCCAGCCTGGTCAAGAAGCTGCGCCAGGACGTGAAGGTGACGATCCAGCCGGCCCTGACCGGCATGAGCCACGTCAACATCGTCTCGACGGGACGCTCGGCCGTCCCGCTCGTGGCGGGACAGATGATCTCGGGCGTCGAGACCTCGCTGTTCGACCCGATCATCGAACAGGTCGGGCTGGGACCCGGCGAGCGCAACGACATCCGGCACATGATCGGCGAGATCCGCCAGACGGTCGACTCGGTCGCGCCCCGAATCCGCCAGTCCCTCGCCTCGCTCGAGGAGACCTCGGCCAACATGCGCGAGATGAGCGAGACGATCCGCCCGGCCGTCGAATCGAGCATCGGCCAGGTCGAGGACCTGGCCAAGCGCATCCGGGCCAACACGCCGCGGATCGAATCGACCATCGTCCGCGTGGATGAGATGACCGGCCAGTTGCAGGGCATCGTGGCGGAGAACCGCGAGAACGTCCGCCAGACCATGGCCTCGGTCCGCGACCTGACCGCCTCGCTGACCGACGTCGTCGGCAAGGATCGCCTCAAGGTCGAACGGCTCCTCGACGGCCTCGATGTGATGCGTGCTCGCGCCGAGCGGGTGCTCTATCAGGCCGACCAGATCGCCGGGCAGGTCTCCGGCATCCTGGTCCGCAGCCGCACCGAGATCGAGCGGTCGGTCACCAACGTCCGCGACACCACCGCCTGGGGCAAGCGACTCGTGCAGAAGATCTACGCCAACCCCTTCGTGCTGAGCCCCTTGTACAAGCCCAGCCACGAAGACCTCCGGCTCGAGGCGGCCTACGACACCGCCCTGATGTTCTCCCAGGGGGCCGAGGAGGTGCGCGACGCGATCAAGACCCTCGACGCGATGGCGACCCGGCCCGCCAACCCGCAGCAGAACCAGGAGATCCAGCAGCTCCAGCAGCGATTGATGGTGCTCACCAACCAGCTCGGGGAGACAGGGCGGCGCCTGGCCGAGGCCATCCAGCCGCCCAATGGACGCGAACGTCCGCGCCGGCAATGACGAGGGCGTAGACCCGGAGGCCCTACGTTCGGGTCTTTGATTAAACTCGCTCCAGATTCCGGTCGATAATCCTAGTGTTGAGGCCCGGAATCGGGCATCACGGCGTGGACGGAGACCGGAGCGGGACGAGTGACCGCCGAGCGCGGCCGATTCGTCCCGGGTGGCCTCCGTGGGTACCGAGTCTGACATCAAGTGGTTCTGCCGGCGGTGGAACCGTCGGCCATGCACCCGATTGGGGGGCGCGATGGAAATCTACGGCGCTGGGGGAACTCAAGGTCCTCAACCCATTTACCCGCGACTGGCCGCGTTCAGCGTCGACGGCGGTCAGACGGTGCACGCCGGTGCACCGCGCGATCACGTCGAGATCTCTCCGCTGGGTCAGATGCTCGACGGCATCAGCCAGTTGCCCGAGATCCGCCACGAGCGGGTCGAGGAAGTCAGGCGGCAGATCGCCGCGGGTTCGTACGAGACCCCGGAGAAGCTCGAGGTCGCCCTCGAGCGATTGCTCGACGAGTTCCGGGGCTGGTGAGGACCGGTCCCGATCCCGACAACGAAGGAAATCGGCCGGCGACGGGGGCTCCGCCGTGAGCGCTCGCGCCGGCTTTGTGCTATGAATTCCCTCGGGGGAAAAAGCGATTCCCGGGCGAGAACGATCTTGGCAATGGCGTGGGGACCCGAAACAATAAGCGCTGCTGGTGTCCGACTTTCTCCCCTCCCGAGCCGACGTCTTCTACGTGGAAGCCTGGGTGTCTGATTTCGGTCCAGAGCTGCGAGGACCCGTGGACGGACCGCACCCCGAGGAGATCCGCACCGTGGAGCACACGCCCGTCTCATCGCAGACCCCGACCTTGAAGCCCGGCCCGACCGCCCCCGGCGAGGCGACGCTGCCGGCCGTCTCGCCCGTCGAGGAGGCCCTGATCACCGTGCTCCTCAAGAGGGGCTTGCTGTCCACCGAGCAGGTCCGCAGCGCACAAGTCTACAGCCAGGAGCACAATCGCGACCTGCGGCAAGCGATCCTCGAGCTGAACCTGATCTCGCCGGAGGTCCTCAACCAACTGGCGTTCGAGCGGCTGACCGCCCTGGCCGGCGACAACGGCAGGGCCACGGCCGGGACCGCCGTGGCCCCCGTCGCGGCCGGGCCGCTTTCACCCGACCGGAGCCAGCAGCACCGCGATGTCCGCAAGGAGCTCCAGGAGAAGTCGGTCAGCTCGACCCTCTCCGAGCTGGTCAACGACATCCTGATCCGCGCCTGCGATTGCCAGGCGACCGACATCCACTTCGACCCCCAGGAGAACGGCCTGCGGGTCCGATACCGGATCGACGGCCAGCTCCAGGACATCCTGTTCGTCGAGCCGGCCATGGCCACGCCGGTGATCAGCCGCCTGAAGATCCTGTCGAACCTCAACATCGTCGAGCGGCGGCACGCGCAGGACGGCCGGATCACGATCACGCACCACAACCGATCGCGCGACCTCCGGTTGGCGACCTTCCCCACAAGCTTCGGCGAGAAGCTCGTCATCCGCATCCACGAGGTGCTCACCGACGTCGCGGATTTCACCCACCTGGGCCTGACCGCCGAACAGGCCGAGACCCTCGACCGGCTGATCGCGCAGCCGTATGGCGCCGTGCTGGCCGCCGGTCCGGTCGGCGCGGGCAAGACCTCGACGTTGTACAACTGCCTCGAGCGGATCAACGCCCCGACCAAGAACGTCATGACGATCGAGGATCCGATCGAATACCGGATCGCCGGCGTCAACCAGACGCAGATCACCCCCGGTGAGATGGGCTTCAGCGAGGGCCTGCGCGATGCTCCGCCAGGACCCCGACATCATCATGATCGGCGAGATCCGCGACGACGAGACGGCCCGGATCGGCATCCGCGCCGCGCTGACCGGGGTGCTCGTCTTCAGCACCCTCCACGGCGCCGACGCGCCCAGCACCATCAGCAACCTCTACAATTTCGGCATCCCCGGCTATCAGCTCTCCAGCAGCCTGCTGGCGATCGTCTCGCAGCGACTGATCCGCAAGATTTGCCCGTATTGCCGCGTCACCTATGCGGCGACCGAGAAGGAGATCATGGCGCTGGAGCTCGACCCCGCCGACCACCCCGGCCTGCAGCTCCACCGGGGGCTGGGCTGCCCCGCCTGCTTCCAGACCGGCTACCTGGGCCGCACCGGGATCTTCGAGATCATGGCCATCGGCGAAGAGCTCCGCGACCTGATCTTCCAGCAGATCCCTAAAGACGTCCTCCGTCGGGTCGCCGTCGACCTGGGAATGCGAACCTTGAAGCACAGCGCGGTCGATAAGATCATGGAAGGCACGACGACCCTGGAGGAGGCTTACCGGGTCGTCTCGTTCTAGAGCGGTTCACGAATGGATGGCCCAGGTGGTCGGGCCACGAGGCCGGGCCCGGGCCGCAAACCCCCGTTTGTCGCCGGGGCCTCAACCCCCCGTTTGGCGAGTGGGGTTTCAACCCCCCATTTTGCGGTCGGGGCCTCAACCCCCCCTGACCCCCCCATCTTAAGGGGAGGAAAGGATGGGGCTTCTGCGTCCCCCCCTTAAGAAGGGGGGGGTCGGGTGCGGGCCCACACGTGGGGGTTCGGCGCGGGCCCACATGCGACGGTTCGGTGGCAGTCGATGTCAGGATGGCAATGCGGACCGGCAAGGAGGTCGCCGATGCAACGTGCGCGGACGCAAGAATATATCAGTTACGCCCTGGGTGCGGTTCTCCTCGTCATCGGGACGGGTCGGGCCATGGCCGATGGCGATGATTCGAGCCCCGGCCTGCTGGGCCGGATCCTCCGGTTGGGGGGCGGATCGCCGAGCAGTACGCCGCCGGCGAACCAGGTCGGTTCTCAACCGAGCGGCCTGCCCTATAGCAGTTCGTACGGCAACACCCTGCCGCCGAGCGGCTCGCCCCTCCGGCCGGCGGCTCCGGTGTCGAATTTCGGCGGGCTGCCCGAGACGCCGCCACTCTCCAGTGCGAACGGGCCCTCGGAGCGACTGACGCCCAAGCCGCGGGTCAGCGCCGCGGTGACCAACGCCGACCCGGTCCTCACCCGGTTCGCGCTGGGGCGTTCCAACGACGGCGGCAGCTTCGGCATGTTCCTGCAGGTCTTCGCCGACGGCACGGTGGTGGACTCCGAGGGCGTCCATCACGTGCGCCTGGCCGACCTCAAGCCGATCATGGACGCGGTGCAGTCGGGCGAAATCTACCGGCTCCGCGGGCACTGCGGGTCCCCGTCGACCGACTTCATCGAGTATGTCCACGTCGTGGTCTACGAACGGCGGTTCGGGCGGCTCCAGGCCCACTCATTCTCGTATTCGGGCAACCCGCAGGGATGCGACCATATCATCCGCCACCTGCACACGGCGGTCGAGAACCTCCAGGCCAAGCTGAGTCATCAGCCGACGCCGGCCGGCGCCGGAATGCTCGGGGCCTCGCCCGCGTTGCCGATGGGAGGAGCGCCTCCGGCGCAGGCACATCCGGCCCCGAGCTTCCCCGCGACCCCGGGCCGTGCCCCGGCCCTCCCCGCGACTTCGCCGACCGGTCCGGTGATCCCCCTGACCCCGGCCGACTCCAGCCGCTGAGGCGGTCGCTGGAAGACCTGTCCGATCCGGCGTAGAATGGAGAATTATTCTCGATTCGCGACTCGGCCCCTCCGTTTTGGCGGTGGGGCCGGGACCGTCCCCAAGGATTTCCATCTCGTGGAAGCCCAGCGCGATCAACTGACTCCCCTGGCCGTCTCCGACTCCCCGGTCGAGAAGTTCCGCGAGTTCCTCGAGATCAGGGGCGAGAAGCTCACCGAACGGCGACGAACGCTCGTGGCGCATATCTTCGATTCGCACAAGCACTTCGACGCGGATGAACTGGTCCGGGACCTCCACGACGCCGGACACCCGGTCAGTCGCGCGACCGTCTACCGGACGCTCCGGCTGCTGGTGGAGGCCGGCCTGCTCCGCGAGCTGCGGCTGACCAACCGGACTGCCTTCGAGCACGATTACGGCTACCCCGCCCACGACCACCTGCACTGCACCTCATGCAATCGGGTCGTCGAGTTCCGCAACGACGAGATCCTGCGGCTGAGGGACGCGATCAGCGTGGCCCACGGCTTCCGGCCGAGCGGCCACCGCTTCCTGATCACGGGCATCTGTTCGGCATGCAGCCGGTCGCACACGCCGCGACGGCGGCTGGACCTGATCTGATCCGAGGATCCGTTGGGCAAGATTTGATCTCGGGGGCGCCTGTCGCTGTCGGGATTGTCGCGAACGCCAGGGGTGTGACACTTGCGACAAACAACATCGATTGATGGGGAGTGACATCCTGTAGGGCAGGTGCACCATACCCTACTGCGATGGTTTCCGGGCCCGTCCCCGGCCATGGAGTCAGGATGATGCCTGAAGGGTTCGCGGAACATCTCAAGGCGGGCAGCGAATCCTACGAGCGGAATGATCTGGCGGCGGCCAGGTTCCATTTCGAGAAGGCGCTCGAGCTCGAACCCGGAGCGAACGTCGCCCGGTACAACCTGGGCGTCGTCTATCGCGACCTGGAGCTGTCGGAGGACGCCTGGATCCAGTTCCTGGAAGTGATCGCGCGCGATGGCCGCGCGGCCGGCGCTTTCAACAACGTGGCGATCCTGGAAGAGCGGCTGGGCTATTACCGGGCGGCCGAGGCGCACTATCGCCGCGCGATCGCGCTCAAGCACGACTTCCCCGATGCCCATTTCAATCTGGGGATGCTGCTCTTGCGCCAGGGGCGGTTCCCCGAGGGCTTTCGCGAGTGCGAGTGGCGCTGGCAGACCAGCCGGTTCACGCCTTTCCGGGTCCCGCATCCGCTCTGGGATGGGCGTCGACTGAGCGGGACGCTGCTGGTCCACAGCGAGCAGGGGGCGGGGGACGCCGTCCAGTTCGCGCGTTTTCTTCCCATCGCGGCCGAGCTCTGCGATCGCCTGATCTTCTTCTGTCCGGAGAACCTGTTCTCGATCTTCGAGGGACTGCCGGGCGTCGCCGAGCTGCGCGGGCCGGGCACAGTCCAGGTCTCCGAGTTTCAAACCTATCTCCCCATCATGAGCCTGCCGCTCGTGCTCGGGACGACGCTCGAGACGATCCCCTGCCGGATTCCCTACCTCACCCCAGCGGCGCGGTCGATCGACCTGGGTCCACCGCCGGTCGAGAATCCTCGCCTGAAGGTGGGGATCGCCTGGGCGGGCAGCCCGACCCACCAGAACGACCGCCACCGGTCGTGCCGCCTGGGCGACCTCGCGCCACTGTTCGCGCCGTCGGACGTCGCGTTCTACAGCCTGCAAATGGGTCCGCAGGCCGCCGAGCTGAAGGAGAAGGGATCCTGGTCGGGCCGGCTCGTCAACCTCGGCAATCGACTGACGGACTATGCCTGCACGGCGGCGGTGCTGGGGCAGCTCGACCTGCTGATCGCCGTCGATACCTCGGTGCTGCACCTCGCCGGCGCCCTGGGCCGGCCGGCGTGGGCGATGATCTCGGCCCGCAGCGACTGGCGATGGATGCTCGACGGCGAGGACACGCCGTGGTATCCGACCCTCCGCCTCTTCCGCCAGTCCCGGCTGGATGACTGGTCCGAGCTCTTCAACCGGGTGGCCGACGCGCTGGCTCGGTGGTCTCCCGCGCGTAAAGCCTTGACGGGGGGATGACGGCGGGACGTCGGGTGAGGGCTCACCGTCTCATCGGGTTTGCGTCGGAGGAACGACGGCCGGAGCGACCGGACTGGCGCCGGTCGAAGCGTGCGACTGCGGCGGTTGGGGAGCCGGGGGTCGGCCCTCGGGACGGGCGGCGCGGGCCAGCTCGACCGCGCGGGTGCTGTCGGCGCAGGAGCGTGCCTTGTCGCCTTGTTTGAGGTAGATCTGGCTGCGGGCCTCGAAGGCTCGGATGTAGTCGGGTTTCAGGCGGATGGCCGTGTCGAAGTCGAGCAGGGCGCGGAAGTCCTCCCCCCGCCGCGCGTAGGCGGCGCCCCGGTTGTACCGGAACGTGGCTTCGGCCGGCCGGAGGCGGCACGCCTCGGTGTAGTCGCCGATGGCCAGGTCGAGTCGATTGAGCGAGGAATACGCCAGCCCCCGATTGTTGTAGACGAACGGGTCCGAATCGCCGGCCTGGAGCGCCTCGGTGAAGGCCGCGACGGCCTCCGAGGGCCGACCGCACGCCAGCAGCGTGTGGCCCCGCGTACGGTGCAACATCGCCGGGTTGCCACGGATCCGGAGCTGGAACCGCGCATCCGCACGGGCCGATCCGGCCTTGATGGTCATCATCACCGGAACGGCCGTCTGGGACGCGTCCAGCCGCGCGCGGACCGCGACTTCGGCCCGGTCCTGTCCGCCGGGGATCGTGACGTCGGGGATCGTGACGCCGGCCGGCAACCCCTCGAAATGCACCGCCAGGGGTTCGGAGTGCCCGGCACGATTCACCCGGATCGGGATCGAGATGCTCCGGCCGGCCTGGACCTCCAGGACCTCGGGCATCCCGACGTTCAACTCGGGCGGTCGGACCTGCTGCGCCGCTGGCGTTGGAGCGATCGATCGGGGGAGAGGAGATGGCCCGGAGGCGGGCGAGGGCCTGCGGACGGCCGTCATGTGCGTCAACCAGGTCTGGGCGGTCGCGGATGCCCTGCGGATCATCGGCTTCCAGGCCGAGAGGTCCGGCGGACGGGCCGGTACCGGCGCGGGTGCATGATCGGCGACGGACCGATGCGAACGCCCGGCTCGTGAGATCGGCGGTGGCGGCGGCGGATCCCATCGGCTCGCCGTCGCCGGGACCGCCATCGCCGGGACCGGAGGGACGTCCGCCCGGCTGGCGGGCCTCGCCCACCACGACCAGGCGGCCAGCCCGGCGGTGAGGACCAACGCGGCCGCAAAGACGACGCGGGATACGGGGCGACGCGGCCGTCGCCCCGCGAGTGTTGCCACCACGACGGTGGGCGAGGTCGAGGTCGCAACGCCGACGGAAGCACCCGGGTCGTCCGGCGATGGCGGGCCGAGGCAATACGAGCTGGCACGCGGCGCGTCGCCGGTCGCGGGCAGGTCCTCCGACGAGCCGGACGTGGGTGCCTGCCACTCGCCGGGCAGCGGGGCCACCAGGACGGAGCGCGACGCGATGGCTCGCTCGTCCGGGCATTCGGATTCGCCCGACAGCGAGTCGGGCGATCCGGCCGCGACGCAGGCGGCGAGCGCCTCGACCAACGATCGGCAGTCGGGCCATCGCTGGGAGGGGTGCTTGGCCATCGCCCGCGCGACGACGGGACGCTCGGGCTCCGGCAGCGTCGAGAGGTCGGGATCGCCGAACAGGTGGCCCATCATGACCGATGCGGGCGGGCCGACGAACGGCAGCCGGCCGCCGCGGAGCTGGCAGAATGTGACCGCGAGCGAATATTGGTCCGAGCCGGCCGTGACCTGGCGGCGGAACGTCTCCGGCGCCGCGTAGGCGAAGGTCAGGCCGCACTGTGATCTCGAGGCGCCCGCCGGATCGTCCAGGCAGGAGAGGCCGAAGTCGGCCACCTTGACGCCCCGGCCGATCAGCATGATGTTCTGGGGCTTGATGTCGCGATGGTGGATCGCGACCTCCGACCGCCCGTCGAGCCGGTGGCAGGGCTCGTTGAGGAAATCCACGACGTTCGCCACCTCGCCGAGGACATCCAGCAGCTCGCCCAGCGGGATTCCAGCCAGGCCCTGGCCGCGCGCCTCGGCGAACCGGTCCCAGAGCGAGCGGTCGGCCAGCTCCATCCCGATGATCAACCGGGTCTGGAGCTGCCAGGCGCCGAAGTACGCCAGCAGGTTGGGGTGGCGGATCGCCCGGAGGATGCGGATGTTGGTCATCTCTCGCCGGCCGAGTCCTCCGGAGAGCCGGACGATCTTGAGGGCGACCCGGAGGCCGCCGGGGGCCTCGGCACACCAGACGTCGCCCGCGCCTCCCGTCCCGACCCGGTACAGCAGGCGATAGCCGGGCAGCGGTTCGGCACCCGCTCGATCCGCATCGGGCCCGGCGATCGCTGGCGTGCGCGCTCTCATGTTTGCCATCCTGCCCTGGCTGGCCGGTCCTCGGCCTGTCGGCACCGGTGTGGGAATCGGTCAACGAGGGGAAGCCGAGGCGTCACGCGGATGCTACGATGGAGACGTTCGCAATGCAGCTTCCCGCGGTCCATCGGGCGGGACCGGAGTGCTTGGCAAAGGCCCCGATATCGCCTGGCCCAGCGGGAGCGGGGGTTTCCCGGGCCGGATCTTGAGTTCCCTGCATGTCCCGTACCGGCGGTGCCTCTTCCCCAGCCGGTCGAGGCCGCGGGGCGCCATCAGACCGCGAGGCCATGGCCTCGATGGGCGCAAGGCTTGCGGCGACCCCAACTCTACATACGCTCGGATGGGTGACCTTGGTGCGCCAGGACCGCCGGCTAGTCGGACGAATGCTCCGGCTCCCGAGTGCGCGGCCGCGATGCCATGATCATGGCCCGTTCGGCGCAATCGAACGGGGGAGAAGGCGATGGCGAGCGAGATCAAGTTGAACAAGCCATGGTTGGTCGCAGTCTGGCCGGGCATGGGACATGTGGCCATCAGTGCCGGCTACTTCCTGGTGGCCAAGCTGGGCATGCACATCCTGGCGGAGTTCTCGGCGCACGAGGTTTTCGACGTGGAGCACGTCGAGGTGAAGCAGGGCCTCATCCGGATGGGCCGGCTGCCGCGGAGCCGGTTCTTCGTGTGGAAGGACCCCCGCGAGCGCCATGACATCGTGGCGTTCATCGGCGATGCGCAGCCGTCGAAGGGGCGCTACGCCTTCTGTCAGCGGTTGATCGAGTTCGCCCGCCAGCTCGGGATCGAGCGGGTCTACACGTTCGCCGCGATGGCGACCCCCATGCACCCCGAGCATGCGTCCCGCGTCTTCGGCGCGGCCACCGACCCGGTGAGCCTCGCGGAGCTGAAGCAACTGGAGCTGGAGATCCTCGAGGACGGCCAGATCGGCGGGCTCAACGGCGTCCTGCTCGGAGTCGCCGTCGAGGGCGGCATGCGCGGGGCCTGCCTGCTCGGCGAGATGCCGCACATCTTCCACCAGCTCCCCTTCCCCAAGGCGTCGCTCGCGGTCCTCGAAGCCTTCTCGACGATTGCGGACATCCAGATCGACCTGACCGAGCTCTCCGAGCAAGCCAAGGAGGTCGAGCAGAAGCTCGGCGAGTTGCTGGAGAAGGTCCAGGAAGCCCTGGAGGATCAGCAGGAGCCGGACGTGCCGGGCGACGAGGAACCGTCGGAGTTCGAGCCGGCCGCGATGGAGGACGGTCCGACTTCGGAGCACCGCGACAACATCGAGAACCTCTTCCGCCAGGCCCAGCGGAATCGATCCAAGGCGTACGAGCTGAAACGCGAACTCGACCGGCTCGGGCTCTACCGGGAGTACGAGGACCGCTTCCTCGACCTGTTCAAGAAGCCGGAGTGAGCCCGTATCCAGTCGCGCGATGCGGAGGAAAGGCCCGGAATGCCCTCGGAGGGGCGAGACTCCGGCCGAGCCGGCATCAAGAAGCGGCTCGCACGGAGCCTCGCCCTCCCGAATTCGGATCCCGCATTCCGGGGAACGGCATTCGGGGCGTCCGTTCGGCGCTGCGCCTTGGACCTCGCCGGGCGAGGGGGCGGAGGCGACGGGGGGCGGAGCTCGTTGCGCTGGAGGAGATTGTTCCAGGCGTCGAGGCCCTTGCCGTCGCCGGGTTTGTCGGGGTTGTAGCCCAGGTCGTCGCGGCCGGTCAGCCGCCTGAGGGTATCGAGCGCCAGCTCCCGGAGGCCCACCGACGGCTGGTCGGGAGAGAGCAGGCTGACCAGGCGGACATAGAGGTCGGGCCTGGCGGCCTCGTCGGGCGTGTAGCCGATGAGCATGTGTTGCGCGAGGCCGCCGAGATTCTCGCCGAACTCCCCGTCGAGCGCCGTCCGGACGAGCCCCGAGGCTTCGGGACCCTGCATCATGTAGGCGCGGATCGCCACCAGCGTGGCACGGCGCGCGACGGGGTCGTTCTCGCGGGAGAGGATCGGCATCAGGAGCGACAGGTCGCCCAGCGACTTGAGCGCGATCACGGCCAGTTGCTTGGTCTCCGGCCGATCATCGTCGATCGCCCCGACGATCTCCGTAAGCACCGGCCGGTCGGCGTGGAACAGCTTGACGAACTGGTCCTTCAATTGGAGCTCGTAGGGCGTGGGCTCGGCCTCGGTCAGCCAGGGCGGCATGGCATCCCGCGCGACGATCTGGGTCGGTCCCGCCAGCTCGATCAGGGCGACGTTCATCGCCTTCATCGCGTGCTTCTTGCCGCGGATATCGAGCGTCACCTCGCCCTGCTGGCAGAGGACGCCCAGCGACTGGGGTTGCGTGACCGGCAGCCCGGGCATGTTCAGGTCCACGCGCTCCATCCCGAGCACCGTGTCGGGCGACATCTCCACGCCGATCGTCTGCCTGCCGAAAACGACCTTGAGCGCGTTCGAACCGGGCTGGCGGATCGCGATCCGGCCCTGGAGGAGCTCGATAGTCGGCTGAGAATCGGTCGGCCGGGAGACGATGCGGACCTCGGTCTCTCGCACCAGGCCGATCCGGATCTTGCCCACGTCGATCGCCGCGCGGAACGGCTCGAGGCAGAGCACGCGGTCGGACGTCTTCAGCGGGGTCTCATTGAGCAGGCGATCCCACTCGCGCCGGTTTTCGTTGTAGCGTAAGAGGATCCCGTCGGACTTCTCGGCCACCCCGGCGAACCCGCGGGGATGACGGGCGGTCCCGCCGGCTTGGCTTTCGCCAGGTCGGCGGCCTTGGCGGTCTTGGTCGGCTCCGCCGGCTCGGGGGCAGGCGGTGTCTCGCTGGCCGGCTCGGCCGTCTTGTCCGGCTGGGGCTTGGCCTCCTTGCCCGCCGAGGCGAGCTTGGCGGTCTCCGCCTCCGGACCCGGCGCCTTCGCCGATCCCTCGGCGGCAGTCGCGGCCGGTGCGGTGCCGGCCGCCGCCACCGTCGGCGCGGGGACGACCTGAGGCGGTGGCACGTTCAAGCTCTTCCACGCCGCCCAGCTCGCAAGACCGATCAACAGGAGGCAGGCCACGGCGGGACCGAATCGTTCGATCCATGGGCGCTTGGGGGGCTCCGGCATGACCCAGGGCTGGATCGGCTTGGTCACCGGCTCCTTGACCACCGGCCGCGCCGGCGCCTCGCGCCGGTGAGCGACGGTCTCGCGGCCCTTCACCAGTTGGTACATTCGTTTCCGGGCCTCGTCGGGCACCTTGACCTTCTGCCCGAGCAGGCTGAGGATCTGATGCACGCTCGCCGCCTCGGCGAGGTTCACGTCCGAGGTCAAGCACCGCTTCTCGAACTCGGCCACGCCGTCCGCATCCAGGTCGTTATCCAGGTAGCCGGCCACGACGTTCGCATCCGTCGCCTCGGGACCCGAACCGCTGGGGACCGAGAGCCGCCGCTGCCGCGTCACCCGGTTGATCCGATCCGTAAGCTCCTGGGCGAACGGACTTTCCGCCACCTGCTTGCCGATTTCCCGGACCTGCTGGGGTTCCAGCGTGTCGTCCATCCACGCCAGGAGTGTCCTGAGAGTGAGCCGCATCGCGGTCTCCCGATGATGCCTGTGTAGGGACACGCCGAGTCCCACGGGGACGCCTCCATGCGGCGTCCCCACTCGACGCCTCACTCTTATGAGTGGCGCCTGGCCGTCCGATCCGTGCGAGAATCCGAAATTTGGTGGTTCCGGCGGCGGACGACCCGGTAAAGCCGGAACCACGGGTCACGCTCGACCTCGCCGTAGAGTCGGACGAACCGCTCGGGGTGGGAGTCGGCCCATCGGCGCTCGATCGGGAAGCCTTCGGAGTCGGCCACGTTGTGCGCGCCCTCGGCGGCATTGACCCGCGTTACGACCAGGACCTGGATGCCCTCGGCATCGAGGTTGTTCAGCCAGGCCCGATAGTCGGGATGGAGCCGGTCCCAGCCCGGGCGGGAATTCGGCCAGTGGCCCTGACCGCGCGCCATCGCCTCGCGGTGATAGTCGTGCAGCAGCCAGTCGCGATGTCCATCGACATTGACGTAGCGGACGTCGTTGCGTAAGCCTTGTCCCAACAGGTAGTAAGGGATATTGGTGCCGGCGTAGGCAACGCGGGCTCCCCGCGGCCCGCAGGACGCGTCGAAGGCGCGCCAGCCGGCATAGAAGTCGCGAAACGGCGGGTAGAAGCGGAACATCGGGTCGAACGCGCGGCGGCCGGCCTCCGCGAAGCCGAACCCGAAGAACGCCAGCGCCGCACAGATCGCCCCGAATCGCCGCCAGGACCACCGAGATCGTCGCAACTCGATCGCCGAGGCCCTTCGCCAGGTCCAGACCATGAAGATCGCGGCGAGGATCAACCCGAAGGTCATCGGTTGGACGAACGGCCCGGTTGGTCGGTTGGTGTCATGTCCCGGCTCGATCGACGGGAAGAGGGTGACCAGGGAGCCGATGGCGTTGGGAATCAGCGGACTGAGGTCCCACGGGATGGTCCCTTCGCGATCGGCGAACGGCCAGGTCTGGGGGGTCAGGATGTGCAGTCCGAGGAGCACGGTCGCCCCGATGCGCAGCCATCGTCCACGGTCGAGGGTCGCCGCCAGCGGGACGACGGCCAATCCCAGCGCGTGCAGCATGAATCGCTGCTGGGTACGGTAGGGGATGACGACCCAGTACAGGGCCACATTGACCACCGCCCAGAGCGCGAAGAGGGCGACCCAAGGCCGCACCGGCCGCGTCCGCGGATTCGCCACGGCCCAGGCGCCGGCGACCGACAACAGCCAGACCGGGGCGAGCCGCGGGTCGAGGAGTGCGAGCACGATATCAGCGAACGCTCTGGTTTGCCCCGGCGGCAGGTAGTACGGACTGCCACGCATCGCCTCGGGTCCGTACCAGCCGGTCCAGACGGTGCGACCCATCACGCGGACATCCAGGGGATAGAGCGGATTGCCGGTGAGCCAGGCGTCACGCGCGAACCAGTAGCCTGCCGTCAGCACCGGGACCAGAACAACGATCGCGATGCGCGACAATCTGTCCGGCCACGGCCCGTGCTGGATCAATAGTCCGGCGATCACCAGCGCGATCAGGGGCGGCACGAAAACGACCCCGGTCGGCTTGGCCGCCAGGGCCTCCCCGGCGGCGAGTGCACCCAGGACGAGCGCAGCCGTCCCGCCGTTCGCCCGCGCGTAGCGGAGGAAGAAATAGACGGCCAGCAGGTAACCGGCCACGAAGATCGTGTCAACGTTCGGCTCGAACGAGTAGAGCAGCAAGGGCGTGCACGAGGTGAACCAGCACGCGGCGATCGTGGCGGCCGTGCGCCAGATCCCGAGCATGCGGGCGCAGCCGAACGCCGCCGCGCCGGCCAGGAGCAGGAACGGAGCCTGGCCGACCTTGGCGAGGGTGTCGCCTCCCCACGTCGCCATCAGCCAGGTGAACCAGAGGTCGCCGTTGGCCGGGAAGTAGGTCGCCGCGTTCTCGCCGAACGGGGCGGCCACGAGGATGAGTCGGCCGGCCTTCCACCATCGCGCCGCGAAGTAGAGGTGATAGATCGGGCCGTCGCTGACGACCTTCACGGCCGAGAAGCAGCGAGGGGATCGCGAAGAGCAGCGACGCCGCGAGGACCATTGCCAGGCTGATCGTGGCCTCCCAACCCGCGGGACAATCGTCCTTCTCTGTCGGCTCAAGCGGGTCTTCTCCCCGGATCCACCACGCCGCGAATCCGAGTCCGGCGACGAGGCCCGACTCGATCAGGATCGTGGACGTCCCGATCGCACCGACCGAGCCGAGTAGCTCCATGCCGATCGTCGAGGCGGACCAGAAGACGACGGCCGCTGCGAGCCAACGCGGTCGTCCGCGCGGCTGCCGCAGGACCGCGGCGGCAACCCCATAAGATCCCGCGGCCAGGAGCCCGTTGGCGGCCAGACCGAGGATCGGCACGATGATGGAAGTGAGGGCGATCAATCGAGATCAGTGGTCAGTGGCCAGCGGGCGGTGGTCAGTGAAGCCCGGGAGGCGGGCCCAACGTCTGTCTCCACTCGCCCCCGCGAGCGGTCTTTACCGGCGGGCTGCGGGTGGATTATGCTAATGATCGTGTCCTTCGCTTGGATCCGCGGAGCTGCGGGTCCAGGTCCTTCCCCACGCCGTCGCGAACGACCCGTGTTTCCGTCGCGATCCGGCCGCCGGACGGCCCTTCGAATCGATCCCCCTTGAGGCGAAAAGTTTCATGCTTGGTGCAAAGCTGGGAATCTCGGAGTATCTCGACCGGGTTTGCGAAGACATCCGGAACATGGACGCCGCCCAGATCGAGGCGGTCAGCGAGCTCATCGAGTCCGCCTACGACGAGGGCCGCTTCGTCTTCATCATCGGCAACGGCGGCTCGGGAGCCAATGCCTCGCACTTCTGTGAGGACCTCGCCAAATGCACCCTGCGCGACTTCGAGTCGCAGAAGCGCCTGAAGGTCTTGAGCCTCACGGACAACGTCGCGGCGATCATGGCCTGGGGGAACGACGAGGGCTACGATCGGATCTTCGTCGAGCAGTTGAAGAACCTGGCCTCGCCGGGCGACCTGCTCCTGGCCATCTCGGGATCCGGCAATAGCCCCAACATCCTGAAGGCCGTGAACTGGGCCAACGACCACGGGCTCCGGACGGTCGGGATCACGGGGTTCGGCGGCGGCAAGCTCAAGACCCTGGCGCACTATAACCTCCACTCGCCGGTCGATGACATGGGGATCGCCGAGTCCTTGCACCTGGTGGTGTTCCACTGGATCATCGACGACCTGTATCGGAGGTTCTCCGCCAAGGCGGTCGCTTCGGTCAACGGCGCGACGGACTGAACGCATGGCCGACCCGTGGTTCCTGGGGATCGAGATCGGCGGCACCAAGCTCCAGCTCGGCATCGGCCGGGGCCGCGGCGAGATCGTCGCCCTGAAACGCCTGGTGGTCGATCCGGGGCTCCAGGCCCCCGGAATCCGCCAGCAGATCGCCGAGGCCTTCCCCGAACTCGTGGCTGACGCCCGATTGGATCGCAAGGCGATCGCCGCGGTCGGAGTCGGCTTCGGCGGACCAGTGGACACGGACCGGGGGCGCATCGAGCGGTCCTACCAGATCGATGGCTGGGAGGATTTCCCGCTCGCCGACTGGATGCGCCGGGAACTCGGCGTTCCGACGGTCGTCATCCACAACGACGCCGACTCCGCGGGCCTGGCGGAGTCGCGCTTCGGCGCCGGCAAGGGTCACTCTCCCCTGCTGTACATGACGGTCGGCAGCGGCATCGGCGGGGCCCTGATCATCGACGACCGGATCTATCGCGGCTTCGGCAAGGGTGCCGGCGAGATCGGGCATCTCCAGGTGCCGGTCGGCGAGGGAGCTGATGGTCGCATGATGGAGCTGGAGCAAGTGGCCTCCGGCTGGGCCATCGCCCGGGCCGCCCGGGAGATCGTCGGATCGGCGAACGAGGCCGATGAGGGCACGGGCCGGCTCATCCTCGACGAGGCCGCCGGCGATCTCGAGCGGATCAGCGGCGGCACGGTCGCCCAGGCCGCCCGGAAGGGCGATCACGCGGCGATCTCGATCCTGTCCCGCGCCCAGCGGGCGATGGCCTTCGCGCTGGCACAGGCCATCGCGCTGATCGCCCCGAGCCGGATCGTCATCGGCGGTGGCGTCTCCCTGATCGGTGAGGAACTCTGGTTCGCTCCGATCCGCCGCCTCCTGGCCCGTTGGGTCTTTCCGCCCTTCCGTGGAGTTCGACATCGTGCCGGCGGCCCTCGGCGAGGAAGTCGTCGTCCATGGGGCGATCGCCCTGGCCCGTGATACTTTCGGGAACATGAAGTTGACGTGACGCAACATGCGCGGGATCGCCCGGGACTTCGCGATCCCGGGCGGAAGAATTCGGTCAGCCCCTGAATCATCCCTCTTGACAACCGTGCGACCACGCATACTAAATTGAGGAGATGGTCTTAGGCGCTGACCGCGAGGAAGCGGCGCCCGGATTCGGGAAAATGACGTACAATTCTGTAGAGCGCTTGGGTTTACGTTGAAGGGCCGTTGGGGGAAATCCTCCGAGGCGGATTCATGCGGTAGACTTACCGACGCTAGGAGAAAGATGTACAATAGGTCTGGCGGAGAAGAGGGAATTCCGGACGGTAATCTTCGCGGGGTGTGCGGTGGCGATTCCAGGTCGAGGACGCGCGGATTATCTTCAGGGATGGAGGTGAGTACTTGATGTCGGAGAGAGCCGTTCGATGGGGCTAGATGAGTGGTGAGGGCCGAGTCGACCGGAAAAATGATCGCGAGTCGTCCGGTCGGCGCTGGTTTTGCCCATAATCCTTTCGGAGACCGCGAATGGGTGGGTGGCGGCTCAAGATGTATGCAGCCTGCTAGGTCTCGAGTCGCTTCGGTAGGCAGAGGGTTCACAAACACCGCTGGTGAACTCTATCGCTTCCGGGTTCGTCTATACCAATAGGGCCCGATCGACCATAATCCGACGCCTCTGGTTATCATTCGGGACAGAGAGGGATATGTGGACTGACTGATTTGGGGCTGAGGAGCCGGTTCCGGGGGTCTCTCGGGCAAGATCGAGACGCGTGCCTCGAATAACTGACGGATGGCCTCTTTTCACTCTTTCCGAAGGGGCACACCATGACCGCAAAGGTCGCAGAAACCCAACTGTGGCAGCAGAACCTCGCGTCGCTGATCCGGTCGGGACTC
Organism: uncultured Planctomycetota bacterium; assembly: GCA_963815795.1. GTDB lineage: Bacteria > Planctomycetota > Planctomycetia > Isosphaerales > Isosphaeraceae > JAKAUH01. The sequence continues at coordinate 103,328 of CAWFIC010000021.1, forward strand.
TTTTCCAGAGCAGCCACCGGCGAGCTGAACGGCCTGTTCACGGTCGTCGGTGTTTACGCGGACGAGACCAGTTCGGCACCGCTGGCCAAGTACTCGGATCTGAGGCGGGCCAGGGATGCCGCGAATCTGGTCAATCGGCTGGCGATCATCCAGGGCCCGATCGAGGCGAATTGATCGATTTCCTGGTCATCGGTGTTCGACTCGTGACCATGGCCTCTCGCAGGATGCGACAGAGGCCATGATCGTTTTCGAAGCGGTTCGGCGCTCGCCGAGCCGCGGCCGTGGGGGAGCGGGAGTGCCCGTGGAGCAGCCGACGCCGGCTGTCATCCGACGGTGACGGAGCCAGGGTCATGGATGCGACCGGGCGGCGCCGATTCTTGCCGATCGTTCTCGTCGTCGCGACCCTCGGATGCTGGATCGATCGATCGCCGGGCGGATCGCCTCGGGCGCGAGAGACCCTGCGCCGCGTCGGGCGCCGGCTGAGCGCCATCTATTCGGAGCGCGAGCTGACCGCGATCGCATCGCGAGGCCCGGAGATCCTGGCGCGGCTCGAGCGATCGGAACGCGCCGCATTGGGAGAGGGTTATCTCCGCTTCGAGGTCGACCGCCCCGTCGTCGTCAACGTGGCGGCGCCGATCGATTCCGTCCCATTCTGGCTGGCCGATCGCGGGTTCCGGGAGACCGGCCTGACGCTGATGAATCCCGATGCGCGCTGGAGGCTCTACCGCCGTTCCTTCGAACGCGGACAGATCGGCCTGGGCGTCAACGGCCTGGACCGGTCACCGATCGCTCACTATGTTGTGTTCGTTCGTTCATCGAATGCACACGGGGCGGGCGGTTGCTCGGATCGGCTTGCCGTTTCGCTCGACGAGGACCAGCGGGCGTCCTGGCGTCCAGTCATTGCGCACCCAGAGGTCAGTGCGGCCTTCGACGCGTGCAAGCCCTTCGCGACGATCCCCGACGAGCTGGCCGGTGCGGTGATGCTCCAGCCGTCTCATGCCGGCCGGCATTCAACAGTGCTCGCCGCGGGGCGCGTCTGGAAGACGCACGTCGTATCGGGTCCGCGACCGGACCAGGTGGCGATCTCGTTTGGCACTGACCCGGCGCGGGAGCTGGTCTGGACCTGGAGGACCTCGCCGGACGTCGTGTCGTCGGCCGTGAGGATCGTCGCCGACTCGGGGAAGGGCGATGTGGGGCCGTCCGATCGCGGAATTCGCGTCGTGGAAGGCGACTCGGTCTGCGTCGAAGTCGCCAATGTCCTCAATGACCCCGTCGTCCGCCGCCACCGGGTGGCCGTGGGTGGACTCGAGCCGGATCGTGTCTATCGATACGCCCTGGGTGATGGGACGCCCCGAGGATGGGGACCGTGGAACGTCGTGAAGACCGCGCCCGAGCGGGGTCGTCCGTTGCGATTCCTCTACCTGGGGGATGCCCAGACCGGCTTCGAACGCTGGGGGCGCCTCCTGGGAGGTGCGATGCGCCGGCATCCCGGCATGGACTTCGTCGTCCTGGCCGGCGACATCGTCGATCGTGGCAATGAAAGGACCAACTGGGATCATTTCTTCCTTCGCGCCGCGCCGGTGCTCGACCGCCTCCCGCTGATGCCGTGCGTGGGGAACCACGAGTACCTCGACGTCGGCCCCCGGCTCTACCGGGCGTTCTTCGAGCTGCCGCACAACGGCCCGCGCGGGATCGACCCCGACCTGGCGTATTCGTTCGAGGCCGGTGACGTCTGCTTCGCCGTGATGGACAGCACTCTGGCCGTCTGGGACCCGGATGCCGCGCGCCGGCAGGCGGACTGGCTCGATGAGACGTTGTCGCGAACGAAAGCCCGCTGGAGGATCGCGATCTTTCACCACCCTGTGTATCCCTCCCATCCCTGGCGCGACATGCCGGCGCTCCGCGAGCACTGGGTGCCGGTCTTCGACAAGCATCACGTCAACCTGGTCCTCCAGGGGCACGACCACGCCTATCAGCGGACCTATCCGCTCCGCGGGCACCGTCGGGCGGACGGCCCGGATCGGGGGACGATCTACGTGATCTCGGTCTCGGGCGACAAGTACGTCGACCAGGTGCACCGCGCGAATGTCGCGACGGGGCGGGCCGGCGTCTCGACCTATCAGACGATCGAGATCGACCCGCGAGCGGACCGGCTCACCTATCGCGCCTGGACCGAGGAGGGGCAGGTCGTCAACGCGTTCCGGATCGAGAAGGGAAGACCAGGAACCGAGGCCACGCGACCAAGCATCGACGACATCGCGACGGCTCATAGCCGCCGTTGACTGGTAGCCGAGCGTCGCGCGACGTGGGACAATCCCCGTTGAGGGGTCGTCATCACGGTCGGTCGGATCGGGCCATCCGCCGGTGGTCAGGCCCCCTCCGATCAGGGGGCTTTGCCATGTCGCTTCGATCAACGTCCTGGCGGATCCGGATCTTCCTGAGCGCGGCCGGCGCACTCTGGACGGCGGCGGCCCACGCGGCGCCGAGCACGGAACGTGTGGCCTCCCCGAACGGCGAGGTCGAGCTCTGGCTCACGAGCGACCCGGACGCCGGGCCGTCGGGACTGAGCTATCGGGTCCATTATCGAGGCAAGCCGGTCATCGTCGACTCGCCCGTCGGCCTGGAGCTCGACGGCCAGCCGCCGCTCGGGCCGGGACTCAGGCAGGTCGGGATGCGTCGCTCCGGAGCGGACGAGTCTTACACCGTTCCCGCGGGCAAGTCGAGCCCGGTCCGCGATCGCTACAACGCCCTGCGGGTCGAGCTCGCCGAGGTCGGCAAGACCGCGCGGCGGCTGACAATCGAGGCGCGGGCCTACGACGACGGCGTGGCCTTCCGCTATGTCATCCCCGAGCAGGATGCGCTCAAGGACTTCGCGATCGTCCGCGAGCGCACCGAGTTCCGCCTGGCCAAGGAGGCGACGTCGTATCCGCTGGTCCTCCGCAACTTCACGACGTCCTACGAGGACGATTACCAGAAGCGGCCGGTGAGCGGACTCCAGCCCGAATGGCTGATCGGCCTGCCGCTGTTGCTCGAGTTGCCGGGAGTCGCCTGGGCGGCGATCACCGAGGCGCACATCGACGACTTTGCCGGGATGTACTTGAAGCGGGGGAACCCGTCGAATGCCCTGATCGCCCAGCTCGCGCCGCGCCACGACCGGCCGACGCTGGCGGTCGTCGGCAAGACGCCGGTGTCATCCCCCTGGCGCGTGCTGATGCTCGGCCGCGAGCCCGGCCGGCTGATCGAGTCGAACATCGTGCTCAACCTCAACCCGCCCTCGGCCATCGCCGACACGTCGTGGATCCGTCCGGGGAAGACCTCGTGGGACTGGTGGTCGGGCAGCTACGCCGAGGGCGTTGACTTCCGGCCGGGGATGAACACCAGGACGATCGAACACTACATCGATTTCTCCGCCGAATCGGGGTTCCCCTACACCCTCATCGACGCCGGCTGGGCGCGCCGCGCGGGCCGAGGCGTGCCCGACGACCTCACCGCCACGTCGCCATCGATCGACATGCCGGCCATCCTGAGGCATGCCCGGGAGAAGGGTGTCAAGGTCTGGCTGTGGGCCCACTGGACCTCGGTGGACCGCCAGTTGGACGAGGCGTTCCCGCTCTTCGAGCGCTGGGGCATCGCCGGGGTGAAGATCGACTTCATGGACCGCGACGACCAGGAGATGGTCGGCTTCTATTACCGCGTGCTCAAATCCGCCGCCCAGCATCATCTGATGATCGACTTCCACGGCGCCTACAAGCCCGACGGCATCGAGCGGACCTATCCCAACCTGCTCACTCGCGAGGGCGTCATGGGGCTGGAGTACCTCAAGTGGAGCGCGCGGGTGACGCCCGACTACAACTGCACCCTGCCGTTCACCCGGATGCTCGCCGGGCCGATGGACTATACGCCCGGCGGCTTCGAGAACGTCACGCGCGAGGCCTTCGTGCCGCGGCGCCGGCAGCCGATGGTGCTGGGCACCCGCGCTCATCAGCTCGCGCTCTACGTCGTGTTCGAGAGCCATCTCCAGATGGTCTCCGACTATCCCGAGAGGTACCGCGGCGATCCGACCTTCGCGTTCATCCGGGCCGTGCCGGCGAGCTGGGACGAGACCCGCGTGCTGGCGGGCCGGCCGATGGAATTCATCGCCATCGCGCGCCGGAGCGGTCGAGAATGGTTCATCGGCTGCCTGACCAACGGGAATCCTCGCGAGCTGGAGTTGACCCTCGACTTCCTCGGTTCGGGGAAGTACGTCGCCGAGGTCTACGCCGACGCCGACGACGCCGCGACCAACCCCAAGCACGCCGACATCCGCCGCCAGGGCGTCGACGGGGCGACGAAGCTGAGGCTCCGCCTGGCCCCGGGCGGGGGCTCCGCCCTCCGGATCAGGCCCGAGTAGGAGCCGGCCGTCACCTGCGGTTCTCCTTCCTCGCCGCCTCGCCCGCCCCCCACGTGAACGTGTGGACGCTTTTTTTCCACCGATCCTGGAGCGCGATCTTGAAGCCGGGTCCAATCGAGACCAGCGACGCCAGCACGATCGAGACCAGGGCGAGTAAGCCGGCCCTTCGCCACCACGAAGGCCAATCGAGCGGTGCATGATCCGGCGACAGGGCGAAAAGTCGTCGGGGGAGGACGGACAGCCACAACCCGAGCGTAATCCCGATCGCCGAGAGCCCCAGGCCAAGGACGAAGCCGGCCGGCCGGTAGGTGAAGATGACCGTGTGATGGCCCACCGGCAGGTACACAGCCCGGAAGGCGGCGTAGGCCGGCCGGATCGGCGCGGGGCGGCCGTTGTCGCTCGCCGACCAACCGGGGTCGAACGTGTCGGCGAGGACGAGGTAGCCGGGCGTTTGCAAGTCGGCCTCGACGACGACGCGCTCCGGCAGATCCTGGACGATCCGCGCCGTGCCCGACGCCAACGCCGTCGGTTGGAGCGGGTACGACGGATCCTCGACGACCACGCGATCGCGGAGCTGGTTCTGACGGCCCAGCGAGACCAGCATGGCGATCGCCTGGCGTTCGTCCGGGACGTAGACCGGCCGGCCCACAATCCGCGCGCGCGGCAGGGCTCGGGGATTGCGCTGGAGGAGCGCCGAGCCGACTTCCTTCCCCGTCGCCCCCGGCACGCCCTTCCCATTGAGGATATGGGTATCGCCTTCCAGCTCGAACCGCCACGGGAATGAATGGAGGCGGCCGAGCGGGTCGCCGAAATCGTGCAACCGGCGCGAGTACATCGGGGTGTTGCCCGTGGAGCTGGGCAGGTGCCAGACCAGCGGCAAGCTCCAACCGAGCGAGTCGCGGACGGACAGGAAATCGACCGGTTCGGAGACATACCCCGGCTCACCGGACGCCTTATCGGCCACCCCGACAACCCGGACGAACGAGGGGTCCTCGCGGAGCAACCTGGCCGTCACGGGCGGCTCGGTCCAGTATCGGGGCGACTCGGTGACCACGTCGTACCAGTGCGCCGCCAGGAGGTCGACCAGCACCAGGAGCGGCAGGATCGCGGCCCACCGGGCCCGACGCCGCAGGTCGGTCGTGCGCGCCGCCGTCCGCGCGACCAACCAGCCTGCGGCCGCCAGTAGCGCCGTCCGGGTCACGGCCAGCGTCAGCTCGCGGCCCAGCCAGCGATAGCGGTCGAGGTGATACTTCTCGTGCCACTGATTCGGGTCGATCCATATCGGCGAGTAAATGTACAGTACGATCGGGATCGACGCCGCAATGAGCACGCCAGCGAGGATCAGCCCGCCGCGGAGCGAGACGGCGCCGGGACGCCCCAGGCGCTCGACCCCCACGGCCGCCAGCGCGGCCACTCCCAGGGCGACCCATAGGTGGAACCGCACCGGCTCGCGCGAGCTGCCCAGGACGGGGATCCGGTTGGCCCGGTCGAACAGGAACGTGAACTTGCCGAGCATCAGGATCGCGCCCAGGCCGACCAGGATCACCCAGAAGTTGGTCCAGCGATCGCGGCGCGCCGGTCCTCCCGCGCCGACGACCGCCAGCGCCATGGCGATCAGCCCCATGTAGGTGTTCATCTCGTGGTAGGGATAGAAGCCATCCGGCCAGTCGGTGTCGCGGGCGCGGGTGCCGTAGGCTTCGCGCAGCACGACGGTCGGCAGCAGCTCGGGATGCCACGATGCTTTGACCAGCTCCCACCATTCCAGTCCCCCGGCGCGGGGAGCGGTCGAGCAGCTCCTTCGACGGGATCCACTGGACCGCCGAGACGAGCACGCCCACGACGATCACGATGGCCGCCGCGCACAAGGCGCGGACACGCTCCTTGCGTCCGTGTTCGGTGGCCGCGCGATAGAGGCCGTACAGGCCGACGAGCATCACGGCGAAGAGCGCGTCTTGCAAGTGCCCCGCGAAGACCTGGCAGGCCAGCGCGAGCCCGCCGAGCACGGCGCCTCGCCAACGTCCCGAGGACCACGACGATTCCAGCCCCCAGATGATGAACGGCACGCTGGCCAGGGCGTTGATCATGCTGGTGTGAATCAGGTGAGCCCAGGTGTACCCGCTCAGGCCGAAGATCGCCGCGCCGGTGAGCGCGCCCGCCGGTCCCACGTGCCGCCGCAGCCAGAGATACGTCCCCACGCCGGTCAGCCAGACCGAGAGCACCGTGTCGAGATTGAGCGCCTGCCAGGTCTCGAGCCAGGGATAGAAGAGGTACTTGAACGGGTGCAGATAACCCGCCTGACTCTCGCTGTAGAGGGGCAGCCCGCAATACAGGCCCGGGCACCATCGCGAGAAGCGGCCGGCCTTCAGCTCCTCCGCGAAGAAGGCGCGGTAGGGGTAATTGATCTCGGTGATGTCGAAATAGAACAAGGTACCGCGCAGGCCAACAACGTCGCGGAAGACGATGGCGATCGCCAGCGTCCAGACCGCCAGCGCCGCCAGGTCGCTCCAGCCCCAGGGGCGGCGTTCGAAGAGCGTGCCCGGATCTTCCACCGATCCCGATTCTGGATTCCCTCTGGACACGTTGTAGGCTCGTCGGCTGAGAAGTTGTGAAACCATTGATTCCAGATCACAGATTCCGAATTCCGAATGGATATCGATCGGCCCTCATGAGTGATGCATCCGGGTCTTCGGAATCTCGAATCCGGAATCTCCAATCGATTACTTCCGGAACCACAGAGTTGAGTTACGGGACGACGACATCGAGCCGATCCAGCTCGGCGGGGTCGCGTCCATCGGCCTGCCAGGCCGTGTTGAAGGCCGGATGCCAGTCGATCGCCCTGGCCGAGCGGACCCTCTGCGACCGGCCGCCCGGCGTCTCGGCGGCCGGCCTCCTCGACGGCGCCGATTCCTCGCTCGGCCGGACGATCATTATCTTACCACGACCCGGCCCCAGCCCGGCGGACCAGCCCGGAAATCGGTTGGGGTACATGGAATACGGGACGCCGACGATCCGCTTGCCCGACAGGAAGGACAGCCGGTAGGTGTCCCAGTATCCCCCGAAGAGGTGGGTCACGTCGGGCGGGATCGTGTAACGCTCGGGCCGTCCCGCCCCGGGTCGAGAACCGTCGGGTTGCGGACGTCCGGGCACGACGACCAGCGCGGACCAGGGCGGGCACGCCTTTCGCACCGGGTGTCCCCGCCCGTCGAGGTAGTGACGCGTGTCGCGATACCAGCGGAACGCAGCCAGGCTCATGCCGGCGGCCAGCAGGACGGCGATCAGCCCTGCAGCCACGCGCCAACGCAACCCGCGCCGAGAGAGGTCGTCCAGGCCGAGCCCGAACCCGAGCGACCAGGGAGTCAGGAGGAAGATGAGGTACCGGTAGTTGTCCGAGTTGAAAATATTCTTGTTGACCAGGAATGCCGCCGCGATCATCACGCCGGAGAACAGCGTGCCGCGTGCCACCGCGAGCCGCGCCGGATCGCCTGGTCGCGCCGCGTCGAACGCGAGCCGGACGATCGCCGCCGCGAAGCCGATCATGACCGCGATGACGGGCCACTCGGCCGTCGGGAACAGGCGAGACGAGGTCCGTCCGCCCGCCGAACGTCCGCCGGCGTGCCATCCGGTGCCGGCGATCAGGCGCGGCAGGCATTCCCGCGCGAGGAGTCCGGCGTGCTCGGCGATCGCCGATGTCTCGAACGTCGCGGCGAACTGCGCGGGGTAGGCGTCTTGCGGGTCGACGCGCCGGCCGATCTCCCGGGGCAGCGAGCCAACGATCATCCCGCCCAGGAAGGCCGCGACCAGCACGATCCCGGACCGCGACCGCGAGCCCGCCAGCCACGCGATGCCCGCGGCCGCCCCGATTCCGGCGAGGGTGAAGAGGAACATGGCGTCGAGGTAAACGCCGAGCCCGCACCAGGCCCCCAGGAGCGCCGCGGATCGCCATCCGCCGCGAGTCAGGCAGGCGTGCAGCCCCGCGAACGCCAGCGTGTGCCAGGCCAGCGTCAGCAGATGGCCGCCGGTGATCCGGCCCGACAGCCAGATCGTCCCTTTTGACGAGAAGACCAGCGGCACGATCGCCCATGCGGCCACCGACGGACCGTAGGCCCTCCGCGCCAGCCAGAAAGTCGAGGTCACGACGAGCACCCAGATGAGCGTCCCGCCGCTCACCAGCGAGATCGGATTGGCGCCCCAGACCAGGGCCTGCGGATACGAGAACAGCAGCGGCAGGATGCCCATGTGGGGCGTCCCGGGATAATGCCAGCGCCAGTGTCCGTTCACGGCGTCCAGCAGCGTCAGGCCGTCGACGGCCAGGTCGCTGTCGAGGTGATCCTCGGCGTTGAGGATCAAGGGGACTCGGATGAGCACCGTCCAGATCAGGCCCAGGGCCAGGACGGCCCAGGGCCACCGCGGGCGTCGGACGGATTCGGGAGGTGACGTTGTCGTCATTGAGGAGGAGCCGGGGGGAAGAAATCGGACACGGGACAACGGAAGCCCGGCAGCTCGGGGAACCCTTCCAGGACGTCTCCTTCCCGATAGACGTCCGGTACATCCTCATCGGCCCGATATACGGCCACATAACGCCGCTTCGGGTGGACTACCCACACCATGAGGACGCCCGCCTCGCGGTATTCTCCAATCTTCTTGAGGATCGCACCGCGACGGTTGCTGGGCGAGACGACCTCCACCGCCAGGTCCGGCGGTACCGGGATCAGCTCATCGGTGACCTTCGAGAGCGGCCACCGGGCGTGACTATAGAAGCTGACGTCGGCGCCGCGCACGGTGTCGGGATCATGCTCGGTCTGCACGGCTGCGTCATTCGACAGCACGTACCCGTATCCTGAGTGGCGGCCGTAATCCCAAAGTACGCCGGCGACATTGGCACATACGAGCCCGTGATCCGGCATCGACGGCGGCACTTCGATCACCTCCCCTCGGAGCAGTTCAAACCGGCCCTCACCCAGCTCGGCCGCCATGAACTCCTCGGCCGTCATCAGCTTCGTCTGCGACGCGGTCGCCATGCTTCAACCCCCAAGGCCCTCGACTCGTCCCCATCTGGAATTCGGAATCGTGAATCCGGAATCCGCGATGCTTCAAACCGCCCCCGCCATGGCCTCGAGCTGCACGACCGATCGCGTCTGTTCCTTGGCGAGGTATTCGCGGCCGTACTTGATGTGGATGTGGTCCCAGGGCAGGACCTCGTCGATCGGCCGCTCGCGGTGGCTGTAGAAGGGGACCTCGATGCCGAGATCGGCGAACGTGTCCCACCAGAGCCGGGGATCGAAATGCTCGCTCCAGGCGTCGAGCCTGGCGCCGCGGCGCCAGGCGGCCTCGAGCGCCGTCGCGACGCGGCGGTCGCCGCGGGTCAGGATGCCCTCGAGCATGCTCCGCTCGATGTCGTGGCACTTGACGGTCACCGATCGGAGCTTCACTCGCGACCGGAGATACCTGTGGGCCCAGTGCAGGTATTCGCGGCTCTGGAGCCCGTTCCACTGGTAGGGCGTGTGCGGCTTGGGGATGAAGTTCGAGACGCTGGCGGTGACCTCGGCGTAACGGCCGGTGACTTCCTTGCCGATCCGGGCGATCGTCTCGGCCATCTCGACGATGCCGTCGAGGTCGGCGGTCCGCTCGCCGGGCAGCCCGCACATGAAGTACAGCTTCACCTTCCGCCAGCCGCGCCGGAACGCCTCGGCGCAGCCGTCGTAGAGGTCGCGGTTATCGATCGGCTTGCGGATCTGTTCGCGCATGTCGTCGCGGGCGACCTCGGGGGCCAGGGTCAGGCCGCTCCGCCGCCCCTCGGCCAGGAGCGCGGGGATCCTCTTCAAGGTCTCGGTGATCCGCAGGCTGGGCAGCGAGATCTTCACCCCGAGCGGCGTGAACACCTCGCTCATCCGGGTCACCAGCTCCTCGAAGTGCGGGTAGTCGCTCGACGAGAGCGACAGCAGGCTGATCTCGTCATACCCGGTGGCCTCGTAGCTCTCGAGCGCGGCCTGGACGATCGTCTCGACGGTCCGGTAGCGGAGCGGGCGCTTGATGACCGTGCTCTGGCAGAAGCGGCACTGCCAGGGGCAGCCGCGCATGATCTCGATGGCGATCCGGTCGTGCGTCGTCTCGACGAACGGGACGATCGGCCGGGTCGGCAGGGGGATGCCGTCCAGGTCGCGGATCACGCAGGGCCGGATTCCTTCGGGCACGTCGTCGCGGGTGCGGCGGATCTCGAGGATCGTGCCGTCTTCCTCGTAGATGGGCTCGTAGAACCGCGGGACATACGCCCAGTCCACCGAGCCGGCGATCCGCGCCAGCTTCTCCTCGCGCGACAGGCCCGAGCCTTTCATCTCGGTCCACAACTCGCAGACGACCGGCAGGCTGGGCTCGCCGTCGCCGATGACGAACAGGTCGACGAACGGCGCCAGCAGCTCGGGATTCTGGGCGCCCGGGCCGCCGGCGATGACCAGGGTATCGTCCGGCCCGCGATCCTCGGCGTGCAGCGCGATACCGCCCAGCTCGAGCATCGTCAGGACGTTCGTGTAGCAGATCTCATACTGGAGCGAGCATCCCACGACGTCGAACTGATGCAGCGGGGTGAAGGTCTCGAGGCTGTAGAGCGGCAGGCCGTGGCGGCGCAGGGCGGCTTCGAAGTCCGGCAGCGGCGTGAAGACGCGCTCGCAGGCCCAGCCCTCGGCGTTCATCAGGCTGTAGAGCACCTGAAGACCATGGTGGCTCATGCCCAGCGCATACGTATCGGGGAAGGCCAGGCAGACGGTCCCGCGGCTGGTCCGGTGGTCCTTGACGATGCTGTTCAGCTCGCCGCCGACGTACTGGCCGGGCGTCCGGACACCCGGCAGGATCCGCGAGACGACGAGGTTCTTCAATTCCTGATTAAACATGGCTTTCCGGCTCTCGAGGCGGGGTCCGCCGACCGGCCGGCTCGCGATCGCGAAGTGCGACCCCCGGCGATGGCACGGGCGAAGGAGGGCTCTCCGTTGACATCCCATGCATCTTACCGGGATGGGGCGAAACTGAACAGTTGGGCGACGAGTGGGATCACTCCGACACTCACCGCACGGCTCGTTCGACCTTCGCCTCCGCCCTCCCCTGCTGCGCCAGCCGATGCCCGCGCTCGATGGCGAACGGATAGGCGATGCGTTGCTGGACGCATCGGTAGAGTCGGATGCGCCGAACCGGCTTGCCGCTCCGCTCGACCCAGAATTCCGCGGCGGGCTCGACCCTCGTGAACCAGCGGCCGAAGTAGCGGGCGATCACCTTCGGCTCGTCGCCGACCAGGACGAGGACGCCGTCGTGGCCGATCCAGTCCTCCGGACGGCTCCAGAACGCGAAACCCCTGGGATCGTCGGAGTTGTAGCACAGGGCCGGCCGGTCGCCTCCCAGGGCGTAGGCGATCTGGGCACTCTGGTACCAGTAGCGGGTGAAGACGAAGCTCTTCGGGTCGTCCACCAGGCCGAGCTGCCGGATCTTGCCGGCGACCTGGTCCCAGCCGTAGAAGTCGAGGGTCGGGTCGGTCCGGTCGCTCAGGAGGCCCCAGCGGGTCGAGCCGCCCCGCTGGAACCAGCCGGTCCGGAACTCGACGAGAGTGAGCACGACCAGGGTCATTGACAGTCCGGCGTAGGCGGCCAGCCGGCGGCGGACGATGACAGGCTTCGACTCGAGCCGCTCGGCCCAGGCCCGGCCGAGCATCGGGAAGAGCGGCACCAGGCCGATCAAGCCCCAGTGGGGCAGGACCTGCCGGAAGCACGCGACCGCGGTGAACACGGCCAGCGGGAAGGCGGCCACGCAGAGCCACAGACGTTCGGGGCCGTCGGCCATCGCCGGCCATCGCCGCCAGCCTCGGATCAGCAGGAGGACCAGCGGAATCCAGAGCCAGGGGAACAAGTAGCCGGCCTGGGCCAGAAGGGCGCGGGCGAGAGAGTCGGGTCGCGGGATCCAGCCGCCCACCGCGCGGCCTCCCTGGAACAGGAACGAGACCCAACCGTTCCGGGCGTTCCAGACCAGGACCGGGCTGAAGACCATGAGGCCGATCGCCAGGGCCAGGTAGGGGCCCGGCTGCCGCAAGTGTCGCCGCCTGCGGGGGTCGGATAGCAAGAACGCCGCCACGCCCAGGGGGATGAAGATCGCGTGATACTTGCTCAGCATCGCCCCGCCCCAGGCGACGCCAGCTTCGATCCAGTATCGCAAAGGTCCCGTAGGGTGGGTGAAACCCACCGAGGGCGAAGCCTCCTCCCCGGTGGGTTTCACCCACCCTACGAAAACCGCCAGGCTGAGCCGGTCCAGAGTCAACAACCAGAAGAAGAGCAGCGGCCCGTCGGGCAGGGCGAACATCGACGCCGCCAGGCCGTAATAGCCCGTCAGGTTGAGCGCCAGGGCCGCCAGGAATCCCGCCGTCTCGCCATAGTAGCGGGTCGTCAAGCCGCGCGAGGAGTAGCGTTGAGCCGGCGAACAGCGCGATGAAGCCGATACGCAGCGCCCAGGCCGCGTTCGCGGCGCCCGGAAGCGAGAGGCCGGCCATCTCGATCCAGGCCATCATCGGCGGATGGTCGAAGTAGCTCAGCGACGGATGCGTCGCGTACAGATCGTGATACGCCTCGTCGTTGCCCAGTCCCAGGGAGACCGAACACAGCAGGCGGATCGCCGTCGTGACGCAGACCAGGAGCCACAGCGTCCGCTTCGCATTCATCGCATGCGCATCCTTGCTCGAGTCTCTCCGTTCGGCCGTTCGGTCAGGTGAGAACCGTCGAGGAACGACCACAATCTCTTAACTCAGATCGCCCTTCGGAGCGAGGCCAATCATCTCTCGAAGCTCCCCAGCTTGCTGTGAATCGGCCACTTGGCCACAATAACCACGGGTTCTCGGGCCGAAGATCCGCCGACCCAGCATCCAGGACCTTCCCTTAACCACGGCCCTGTTCCACCGCCATGAATGTTTCGAGCCCCCCGGAATCCCGCGACGCGAACGCGGCCTCCGCGACCTCCGATCGGGCCGCCGCCGTCGACAAGTCCGACCGCCGGGTGCGGCGGATGTTCGCCTCGATCGCGCGCCGGTACGACCTGCTCAACCACTTGCTCAGCCTGAACATCGATCGATCCTGGCGGACGTTCACAACGCGGACCGTGCCGCCCGAGCCGGGCGTGCCCGTGCTCGATTGCTGCACCGGGACCGCCGACCTGGCTCTGGCTTACGACCGCGCCGCCGGGGGCGCTCGCCGGTCGTCGGGGCCGATTTCTGTCGCGAGATGCTCCAGATCGGCCGAGAGAAAGTGCAAAAGGCTGGTGCCTCGGGGCGGGTGTCCCTCCTCGAGGGCGACGCCCGGCATCTGCCGGCGCCCGACGACACATTCGGCGTGGTCAGCGTGGCGTTCGGGTTGCGGAATGTCAGCGACACGGTGCGAGGCATCGACGAGTTGATCCGGGTGGCGCGGCCGGGCGGAAAGGTGGCGATCCTCGAGTTCTCCCGCCCGCGCGGCCGGCTGCTGGGCCGGCTGTATCTGGCGTTCTTCCGCCACATCCTGCCGAGGATCGGCCAGGCGCTGGCTCCCAACGCCGACGGCGCGTACGATTACCTTCCGCGCAGCGTGCTTGAGTTCCCCGACGGCCAGGCCATGCTCGACCTGCTGGCCCGTCGGGGGCTCGTCGCCCTGGAGTGGCATCCGCTGACCGGCGGAATCGCCACGCTCTACGTCGGCACCAAGCCCGCGACGGCGAGCCGGGCCACCGGGGAGGGACCGCACTCATGACGCCGACCGGCTCATCACGGACCGACGACCTCGTCGTGGCGATGAGCGGCGCCAGCGGGACTCCGTACGCGGTCCGGCTGCTCCACGTCCTGGGTCAGACGGGCCGGAGGATCCACTTGACGATCACCCCCAGCGCCGTGGAGGTGCTCCGCGACGAGATGGGCCTGGAAGTCGACCTCGACGCCTTCGATTCGGCGACTCTGGGCCTTCGCGAATATGGCCGCGTCGTCTACCACCATCACGACGACTTCTCGGCGGGGATCGCCAGCGGCTCGTTCCCGACCGGCGGCATGGTCATCATCCCGTGCAGCATGAGCACGCTCGGCTCCATCGCCGCGGGCGTCACGACGAACCTGGTGACCCGCGCGGCCGACGTCCACTTGAAGGAGCGCCGCAAACTGATCGTCGTCCCGCGCGAGACGCCCTTGAGCCTGATCCACCTGGAAAACATGGTGCGCGTCACGCGGGCCGGGGCCGTGGTGCTCCCGGCGATGCCCGGCTGGTATCATCGCCCCCGCCGGCTCGAGGACCTCGTCGATTTCGTCGTGGCCCGGATCTGCGATCAACTCGGCATCGCAAATGCCCTTTCGCCTCGATGGGGCGAGGACTCGCACGCCGATTCCCACGAACAGACCCGGTGGGACTTGCACGACGATGCCGACGACACGCAGCTCGGGACCATCGAGGAGACCTGAGCGCATGGCCGACCAGGCTCGGGGAGACTCCACTTGCCCGATCATCCTGATCACCGGCGCGTCGGCCGGCATCGGAGCAGCCCTCTCCGGGGAACTGGCCCGCCGACGTCCTTCCGCCACGCTGGTGCTCACCGCCCGCCGCGTGGAGCGACTCGATCGGCTGGCCGAAGAGCTCAGAGCCTCGCATCCCGCTCTTCGCGTCGCCACGATCCCGGCCGACCTGATCGAGCCGGCGGCGCCGGGGCGGCTCGCCGAGGAAGTGATCGGCCGGTTCGGCGGGATCGACGTGCTCGTCAACAACGCCGGCCTGGGCTTGCCGACGCAGTTCGCCGACGCGGACCCCGGACTCATCGCCCGCCAGATTGCCGTCAATTTCTTGGCGCCCTTGATGCTCGCCCGGTCCTGCCTGCCCTCGCTGATCGATCGCAAGGGGATGATCATCAATATCGGCTCGGCGATCACCTGCGTGGCGAACTCGGCCCTGGGGGCTTATGGCGCGACCAAGGCCGGACTGGCCTACTGGAACGACGCCCTGCGGCGCGAACTTCAGCCCAAGGGCGTGCGGATCTGCCTGGTCGAGCCGGGTCCGATCAGGACCGAGTTCATGGACGCGATCGGCTCGCTCATCCCAGCCGGCGAGCGGACCGACCCCATCCTCGACAACGCGGCGCCCTGGATGACCGCCCAGGTCGATGACGTCGCCAGGCGGGTGGCACGACTGGTCGATCATCCCCGGCGGAGGCTCTCGGTCCTGCGGCGCCTCGTCTGGCCGTTCCGCGCTCTGGGCGCCGTCGCATCGCTGTGCCCGGCGCTGGGAGACTGGGTAGTCATCATGCTCTCGCGCCGGCCGCTCGCCGCATCCAGGACCGCGGAGGAACCCTCATGATCCTCGCCCGAGCCCGCGACTTCCTCGAGCTCATCAGGTTCAGCCATACGCTGTTCGCCTTGCCGTTTGCGCTTCTCGGTGCGGTGCTGGCGGCCTTCTATCCCGGTGCCTCGCCGCCTCGATTCCAGGACTGGCTCGGCATCCTGCTGTGCATGGCGGCGGCGCGTTCGGCCGCGATGGCGTTCAACCGCCTGGCCGATCGCTCGTATGACGCCCTCAATCCCCGCACCGCCAGCCGGCATCTTCCGGTAGGACGTCTCAGCGCCGGCTCCGTCGCGGTCTTCACCGTGATCTCGGCCACGTTGTTCATCGCCTCGACGCTCCTGTTCTGGCCGAACCGATGGCCCCTCTACCTCTCGGTCCCCGTCCTCCTGTGGCTCCTGGCGTATTCTTATTCCAAGCGATTCACCAGCCTGGCCCACTTCTGGCTGGGGATCTCGCTCAGCCTGGCGCCGATCGCCGCCTGGATCGCCCTGCGCGGGGATCTGCGCTGGCCGCCCGTCTTCCTGGCCGAGGCCGTCCTGCTCTGGGTGTCCGGGTTCGACATCATCTATGCCTGCCAGGATGTGGACTTCGACCGGCAGGCCGGCCTTCGCAGCATCCCCAGGCGGTTCGGGGTCCAGAACGCCCTCCGCATCGCCGCGGCCTGCCATGCCCTGATGATCGTCCCTTTGTTCGTGCTCGGACTGATCTACCCGCTGGGGTTCGTCTATTACGCCGGAGTGGTGGCCGTCGCCCTGCTCCTGATCTACGAGCACGCCCTGGTCCGGCCCGACGACCTGTCGCGCGTCAACGTCGCGTTCTTCCAGGTCAATATCGCGATCAGCCTCGGCCTGCTCGCCGTCTCCGTCATCGACCTGCTGCTCCGGGGCGGCGGCCCCGGTTGATGATTCCTTCAATTCCGACTAAAATCTCTGAAAGACGGTGTCGGTGACGGGATGGTGGCCCGGAAGAGGACCCAGAAGCGATGAGTAGCGAGAGCCGCGTCATGGACGCGATCCGGGAGAAGGTGGAGGCCGGCCATCGGCTGAGCTTCGAGGACGGGCTGGCGCTGGAATCCTCCAACGATCTGTTCGCCCTGGGAACGATGGCCGACCTGGTGCGCGAGCGTTACAACGGAAACTACGCGTATTACAACGTCAATACGCACGTCAACCCGACGAACGTCTGCGTGTACACCTGCGACTTCTGCGCGTTCCGGGCGGACCTGGGCGAGGACCGGGCGTACGTGATGGACCGCGACCAGATCGTGGAGCGGGCGCGGCAGGCGTCGGCGCGGGCGCGACCGAGCTGCACATCGTCGGGGGGCTGCACCACAAGCTGCCGTTCAGCTATTACGTGGACGTCGTCCGCTGGATCAAGGAGACCGCGCCGGAGATCCACATCAAGGCTTACACGGCGGTCGAGATCGAGTTCTTCTGCAAGATCGCGCGCAAGCCGGTCGAGGCGATCCTGGGCGAGTTGATGGACGCCGACCTCGGCAGCCTGCCCGGCGGCGGTGCCGAGATCTTCCATCCCGAGGTCCGCGAGCAGATCTGCGGCGCCAAGGCGTCCACCGAGAGCTGGCTGAACATCCATCGCACGGCGCACCGGATGGGCTTGCATTCCAATGCCACGATGCTCTACGGGCACATCGACGGCCCCAGGCACCGGATCGACCACCTGGTGCGGCTCCGCGAGCTCCAGGACGAGACGGGCGGCTTCCAGACCTTCATCCCGCTGGCATTCCACCCCGACAACTCGCAGATGGCGCACATCCCCAAGCCTTCCGGGGTGATGGACCTGAAGGTCATGGCGATCAGCCGGCTGATGCTCGACAACTTCCCGCACATCAAGGCGTACTGGGTGATGCTCGGCCTGAAGACGGCGCAGGTGGCGCTGTCGTTCGGGGCCGACGACCTGGACGGCACGGTCGTCCATGAGAAGATCTACCACGAGGCCGGCGCCGAGACCCCGCAGGAGGCGACGGTCGCCGAGATCCGCCGGCTGATCGCCGAGGCCGGCCGCATCCCCGTCGAGCGCGACACGCTCTATCACCGCGTCGAGCGCGACGGCGGGACCTGGGCGACCCGCGAACACATCGACGTGCCCGGCCTGGCTCTGGCGGGATCGTCCGGGCGGTGAGCCAGCCGCGACGGCTCTTCTTTCATTCCGAGGAGACGATATCATGTCGATCGCTCCTGCCAAGCTGCCCAAGGCCCTCCCCGAGCCACCATTCTTCGGCCCCGACGGTCGATATCGTCCACCGGTGGAAAATGGAGAGCTTCCGGTGGAACTGCCGGGACACCTGGATCTGCCCGAGGAGAACGGCGAGATCGTGGAGAACTTTCGCGAGGCTCCTCAGAACGTGTTGCTCGACACGGTGATCATGCCGATCCTCGAGCGTCTCCATCCCGAACACGACTTCGCGCTCGGCCACGATTGTGGCATCTACTGGCGCCTGACCGACCCGCCAGAGCGAGGGGCCATCTGCCCCGACTGGCTCTATGTCCCGGGTGTGCCCCCCGTCCTCGGGTGCGATTACAGGCGTTCCTATGTGCTCTGGCAGGAGAACGTCCGGCCCGCCGTCATGATCGAGTACGCCTCCGAGGATGGGGGCAAGGAGCGGGACCGGACGCCCTACGAAGGGAAGTTCTGGATCTACGAGAAGGCGGTCCAGGGGCTCTATTACGCGATCTTCGTGGTCGCGACCGGCGAGCTCGAGGTTTATCGGCTCGTGAATGGGCAGTATCAGGAGCTTCCGCCGGATCCGCACGGGCATTACCCCGTCGAACCGCTTGGCGTTGCATTGGGGCTATGGCACGGTTTCTACCTCAATGAGACGGCACCCTGGCTGCGCTGGTATGACCTCCAGGGCAATCTCATGCCGCTCGATGCCGAACGCGCCGCCGAGATATCCCGCCGGCTGGAGGAGCAGGGCCGGCTCGCCGAGGAGCACCGTCTCCGCGCCGAGCGGCTCGCAGCCAAGCTCCGTGAACTCGGCATCGACCCCGACCAATTCGGTGGCTGAGTTGACGTCGCCGCGTTCGAGGACTGGCATCCACGTCGTCGCCCCGCACGTTATCGACCTTCGGCTTGACCGATTCGCGGCCGGGGTCTATGATCCGCGGCGAATTCGGTGAGCCGGGGAATCGAGCCGGTCCGCGCGCCGGGGTGCGCCGGCCCCTCGTGACGCCGGCGAGAAAGTCGGTCAGGCTTCCGAGCCTGACCAGCATGCACCGTCAGGCTGGAAAGCCCGACCTACGTGACGCTCGGCTCAAGGAGGAGCCTCGCTGATGCGCGACCACAACAAGGCGTTCTGCCGCCTCGTGGCCGAGACATTCGACTGCCCGGGTCCGGTCTTCGAGTTCGGGTCATACCAGGTCGAAGGCCAGGAGGGATTCGCCGACCTCCGGGCGATGTTCCCCGGCCGGGAGTACGTCGGCTGCGACATGCGGCCGGGCCCGGGAGTGGATCGCGTCGAGGACGTGACCGCCATCCGCCTGCCCGACGCCTCCGTCGGCACCGTGCTCTGCATCGAGACGTTCGAGCACGTCTTCGAGGTCCGCCGGGCCTTCGACGAGGTCTTCCGCGTGCTGGAGCCGGGCGGGATCTTCGTCATCACGTCGCCGCTGAATTTCCGCATCCACGCCTATCCCGACGACTACTGGCGGATGACGCCGAGCTGCCTGCGCCGGATGCTCGAGCCCTACGGCGCACGGATCTCCGGCTACCAGGGCCACCGGGCGTTCCCCCATACGGTCATGGGCGTCGGCATCAAGTCGCCGAGCCCGGCGGACAGTGCCGCCAGGGCGTCGCGGCTCGTCTCGATGTATGTCGATCTGGCCCGCCTGAGCGAGGCCACGCTACCGGTCGGCGAGAAGTTCCGGCGGCTCGCATCCCTCATCTACCGGTCCAAGGGCGAGCGGCGACAGATGGCCGATTACTATCAGGCCGAGTTCCATGTCGACGTCGAGGCGGTTTCGCAGCGGGACAGGAACCGCGAATCCCCGATCCACACCGCCGCCTGACGAGCCCGATGCGCAGGGGAGCCCCAACGAACCGCGGGGCTGTTGAGGACCTGACTCATGCCGAAGACCGTTGAACGGATGGTCGTCCTGGGGTTGGACGGTGCGACCTGGAGCGTGCTCGACCCGATGCGGCAGCGGGGGTTGATGCCCAACCTCGATGCCTTCCTCGCCCATGCCGCCTCCGGGACGCTCCGCTCGACGATTCCGCCCGTGACGACCGCCGCCTGGACGACCATGATGACCGGGTGCGGCCCAGCACGGCACGGCGTCTTCGACCATCGCTATTACGACGCGGTCGAAGGCCGGATGAAGGTGAACCACTCGGGCCGCATCCGAGTCCCCACGCTCTGGCACCTGCTGGCCGCCAGCGGGCGATCGATCGTCTGCCTCAACGTGCCGGGGCTGTATCCGCCGCTCAAGGTGCCCGGGATCGTCGTCTCCGGCATGGACGCGCCGCATCTCGAGGCGGCCCTCTCCTCGGCGCCCGAGTTCGCTGCCCGCCGCGAGGCCGAGGCGCCGGGCTACGCCCTGGGCTACTTCTGGAAGCGCGCCCCCCGTTCGCTGGAAGAGCTGAGGACCAACGCCCGCTCGACGGCCGAGAGCTTCCGCGGCCGCACCGACGGAGCCTGTCTCGCCGACGAGCTCGTCTCGGACTGGTCGGTGCTGATGGTCCAGTTCCAGAACCTTGACCCGTTCCAGCACCGCGTCTGGCCGTACCTGAACGTGGATGAGACGGGCATCGAGGACCCCGAGTGGAACAGCGCGGCGGCCGAGGTCATCCGCGGGCTGGATGAGTCCATCGGACGGCTCTGCGAGCTGGCCGACCGCCGCGGCGCCGCGGTCATGATGGTCAGCGATCACGGCTTCGGCCCGTGCCTGGGCCGCATCCACGTGAACCGGATCCTGGTCAACGCCGGCGTGGCCCGCCTCCCCGGCTGGGCCGGGCGGCTCGGGCGCCGGACCATGCAGATGGGCGACCGGCTGCGGCTCTGGGGCCAGAAACGCGACAATCCGACCGCGCGCTCGGCGTCCTTCGACCAGTCGGTCGCCGCCCAGTACCGGTTCGACTGGAAGCGCACCCTCGCCTTCGCCCCCCACCAGGACACCGCGGCGATGGTCTACGTCAACTGCGCCGCGCGGCACGGGGGCGTGAAGACCGCCGCCCCGATGATGAATCCCCGTCAGATCGACGAGGCCCGCTCGGCCGCCGCCGCCGCGCTGGCCGAGGCCAGGCACCCCGAGACCGGCAAGCCCCTCTTCCCCCAGATCATCACCACCGCCGAGGCCTATCAGCTCGACCCGGCCAGCGAAGGGTATCCCGACCTCATCGCGCTGCCCGACGAGCCGTACTGGGTCCGCACCAAGCTCACATCCAACACCAACTGGGTCGAGCCCGACGCCAACCTGCCGGGCACGCACCGGCCCGAGGGGATCGTCGCCCTCTCCGGCGTCGATCTGCCGGCCGGCCGAAACCTCAAGGCCAACCTGACCGACGCCACCCCGACGATCCTCGCCCTCCTCGGCCTGCCCATCCCGGCCCACATCGAGGGCCAGCCGATCGTCGCTCCCGCCGGCCTACACCGCCCTCATTCGCCCGCCGAAACCCTCGCCGGCCCCCACCATCACCCCTTCGAGTACACCTACGAGGAACAGGAAGTCATCGAGCGGCGCCTGGCCGAACTCGGCTATCTGGAATGATTCCCGACCCGAAAAACCCTCCGCGAATCCGACTCCGCATTATACTTTTTGAAGATTTTAAAGCCCGCGGACCGCGCGGTTTAGGGTGACTATTCGTGTCGTTTTTGGCATAGGTGCGTTTAAGGAATTGCAAACTCGCAGCATCCTGTTAGTAGAGGCCCATCATCCCGCCGGCCGATCCCGAGGCGACCGCCAGTTCCCGTGTCCCGCCTTGTCCTGAGAGAATCCCAGTCGTTGATGACCTGCGGCACTTCGAGTAGGCGGCCCGACCGAGGGGCGCTCCGACGGCCCCTCGCGCCGGTTGCGGCGGGCGTTCAACTTCACCGAGGAGAGCATCATGTCCCGAGTAGACGAACACGACCCCCGGCAGGGGGAAGACCTCCTGGCATCGGACTGGTTCCAGGAGCTCGAGCGCGCGATGGTGCGGCTGGACCTGAAGGCCGCCGAGGAGGCGAGGGAGCGGCTGTTTGGACTGGGCTGGAAGGTCCACCACGAGGCGATGGAGCGGATCATCGCGGTGCGGGCGAGTTACTTCCAGATCGCCGACAAGCGGCCGATCGTGCGGATCTGGGGGTTCGCCCCGCTGGCGGGGCTGACGATCAAGGACTTCTGCGAGCGGGTCAACGGCGGGAACGCGCCGCTGCCGGCGCTGTACGACGAGCTGGGACCGGCGTGGGATCGGGGCGTCGTCGATCGCTGGATCAAGGCGAGGGGGCTGAACCGATGAAACCCGGCTCGCGTGACGCGTGGATCGTGGCCCGGCTCCTGTGCGGCCGGCTGCGGGCGACCGTGCTGGATCGGCGGATGTTCGTCTGGGACGGCTTCCTGGCGGCCCGACCCGACCCCAACGCCTGGATCGACGCGATCGGCAACGCTTTCTGACAGACAAGGACAGGGGGGTACAAGGAAGATAACTCCCCTGGTCATGTTGTTCCGTCTGCTCAGGATGGGTCAAACTCGTACGGATGGCCCCGGGTGGCACCCGTCGGTTGCACCCACCCTACGAGGGCCATGCGGGTCATGCCCGCCTACCGACGGACGAGCTTCCCGGCCTTGATGAGCCCGCCTTGCATCACAGCGATGAATCGCGAACGGTCCTCCAGCACGGAGATATCCGCGAGCACGTCGGCGTCGACGACCAGGATATCGGCGAGCTTGCCCGGCTCGACGGTGCCGAATTCGTGGCCGCGTCCCATGATCTCGGCCCCGGTGCGGGTGGCGCAGGTGATCGTCTCGAGCGGCGTGAACCCGACGTCGCGGACGAAGAACGTCAGCTCCCTGGCGTAGTCGCCGTGGGGGTTCCAGGCGAATCCGTAATCGCCGCCCATGCCGAGTCGTCCGCCGGCCTTCAGGATCATCCGGGCGCTGTCGGCGCCGCCTTCGAGGGTCTCCTTGTGGCCGTCGACCACCGACTGCGGCATGCCGAACCCCGGGCCCTTCTCGATGCTGGCGTACTCGAACTGGAGGGCCGGGACGACGGGCGTATCCCGCTCGAGGAGCAGGTCGAGCGCCTCGCCGTCGATGAACGTGCCGTGCTCGAGGCAGTCGAACCCCGCGCGGAGGGCGTTCTTGATCCCCTGGGTCGCCCGACAGTGGCCGGTCACCTTGCGGCGGTAGTTGTGCGCCTCGGAGACGACGGCCGCCATCTCATCGAAGGTCATGCAGAGTGTGTGATGGTCGGCCGTGTCGGGCGCGGCGGCGTCGCCTGTGGGATAGGTCTTGATCCACTCGACGCCGTCCTTGACCAGCTTGCGGACGGCCTTGCGCCCTCCTCGGGCCCGTTGATCAGCAGGATGAGGCCCTCCATCCCCAGCTTGAGATGGTCGGCGTTCCAGTCCATCAGGCCGCCGGCGCCGCAGATCTCGCGCCCGCTGGCGGCCAGGCGCGGCCCGGGGACCAGGTCCTCCTCGATCGCCTTCTTGAGCCAGACGTCGATGTTGTGCAAGCTCCCCCCGCTCCGCGCCGCGGTGTAGCCGCATTCGAGCGCCAGCCGGGCGTTGCAGGCGGCCAGGATCGTGACGTATTCGACCGGATACTTGATGTCCAGATCGGCCAGCTCGGCCACGTCGAAATATGTCGGATGGAAGTGGGCCTCGACCAGGCCGGGAAGGATCGTCCCGCCGCGGGCGTCGATGCGATCGGCGTCGGGCGGCACCTCGGGCACGCCTCGTGCGGGACCGGCATAGGTGATCCGTCCGTCACGGACGAGCACCGCCGCGTCGGCGACGGGTGTGGTGCCCGTTCCATCGACCAGCCGACCATTGGCGATCAGCGTCACTCCGCGCGCGGTCTTCATCGTCAGAGCCTCGCGGTCCCGAGCGGGCAGGCCGCCGCAGCCAGGGGTCGGGCTGTTGACGAAGAGGACGGCGGGCTCTACCGTGCTAACGGGATCATGATCGAATCTATGGCCCTATCATGCGGCTGTCAAGGATCGACGGTCGGCCGTCTTGCCTGTGCCGGCGGCATGACGATCGAGCTCCTTGCCCAGACCGACGATCGACGGAGATCGGACTCCACCATGGCGGTTCGTACCTTGCGCTGCAACATCGAGGATCTCCACGAGTGGCATCCGTGGTTCTTCCTCGAACCGCAGATCGTCTCATGCGCGGCGGTGCTCGCTCGCTACGGGCAGCCCCCGGCGGTCTTCGACGTGGACTGCCTCAACATCAGATCCATGTGGTTGGGCGATACGGCGCGATTCCGACTGGAGGTTTCCTGGTCTCCAAGCACCGCGGAAAAGGCCGAACGGCTTCGAGCGACCGTACAGTCAAGACCACTGGTCGAGATGGCCGCGACGGCCTTGGCTCTGGCGATCATCCACCATGTCCTTCGACTGGGCCAGCTCGACGTGACTCGTTACGGCGATCGTACCGATTACCGCTCCACTCGAGTCTCGTGTATGCTGGAGGTCAGTGGCACCGAGAACTTGAGCGAACTGGCACGCCGCCATCGGCAGAAAGTCGCGCAAGCTTCGCTCAATCCTCTCGGATGGGACGCATACGTCATTGTCTCCGCGTTCTCCCCCGTCGGCCATCGGATTCGCTTTTCGTTTCACCGCGTGCAGGAAACGGCAAATGAGGAAGCGAGTGGCTAAGCCCTATGGCGAACGAGTTAAGCGCCTCATGGCGGAAAAGTCTCGCGTGCTCTCACAGGCACAGGCGTTCGACGATATGGGCCTCGAGGAGACGGCTCGTCCCCTCTGGTCGTGTGCCGCTTCGTATGAGGAACGGATCGCGCCGCTACTCGACGTCCTCCGTCGCGATGCGGAGGCGGCACTGCACCGTGTCAGCGCTGCGGCCTGCTTCGAGAAGTGCCGCGAGTGGAGCCGCGCCGCCAATCTCTACCGCGCCGCACTGGCCGGTCCCCTCACGGACGCGGCCAAGGCGGACGTGGAGCGAAAGCTCTCCGCCTGCCTCAAAAACCTGCATCAGGCCTCCGTCCATTCCGCCACTTGAGTCGAGCTTGCCCCGAGGATAACGCTTGATGATCCCTCAATCACGCCGGGTCCCTGGCGGCCCCTCGCGCCTGCCCCTGATGTTCCTCGCGCTCATCTTGATCTGTGCCTCGACCCAGGCCGGTCAGGAGCCTGCCCCGGCGCCATCGAGTGACAAGCATCGGCTGTTCGCGCGCGACAACCTGATCGCGTGGTGCATCGTCCCATTTGACAGCAAGAAGCGCAGTCCGGAAGAGCGGGCGGCCATGCTCGAACGATTGGGCTTCCGGCATTTCGCCTACGACTGGCGGGCCGAGCACATCCCCACCTTCGACGCCGAGATCGACGCCCTCGAGCGCCACGGCGTCTCTCTCGATGCCTTCTGGGTCGCGCCCGGCGAGCTGAATCGCGAGTCGCGGATCATCCTCGACGTGTTGAAGCGGCACGCGATCAAGGCGCAGCTCTGGGTACTGCTCGATCTGGGCGCCGATCGCGCGACCGGCGCGGAGCAGCAGAAGCGGGTCGAGGCCGCGACAGCGAAGCTCGGCCCGCTGGCCGAGGAGGCCGCCAGGATCGGCTGCTCGCTGGCGCTCTACAACCACGGCGGCTGGTTCGGCGAGCCCGAGAACCAGCTCGCCATCATCGATCGGCTGCGCAGGCAGGGCATCGCGAACGTCGGGATCGTCTATAACTTGCACCATGGCCACGACCATCTGGACCGACTCGCCGATGTCATCGCCAGGATCAAGCCCTACCTGGTCGCGATCAACCTGAACGGCATGGACCCGGGCGGCGACCGCGTCGGGCGGAAGATCCTGCCGTTGGGCCAGGGCTCGCGCGACCTGGAGCTATTGCGGATCATCCGCGACAGCGGCTATCGCGGGCCGATCGGCATCCTCGGCCACACCGATGACGACGCCGAAGAGCGGCTGCGCGACAACCTCGACGGCCTCGACTGGCTGCTGCCCCAGCTCGACGGCAAACCGCCCGGCCCGCGTCCCAGGCCCCGGACGCCCGTGCCCCCGCCGCCGGCAACTCCATCGAGAACCGGCTCCACGACGCCCGCGGAGGCCGCGCAAGTCGCCGCCCTGATCGCCGAGGCACGAGAGCGCGGGAACCCCGGCCGCGGGGCCGTCGTGTTCGCATCGCCGCAGTTCGCCTGCCTGTCCTGCCACCGCGTGGGCGGTCAGGGTGGATCGGTCGGGCCCGACCTGTCGACGGCCGGCGCCTGCATCAAGCCGGAGGAGATCGCCGAGTCGCTGCTCTGGCCAGGGCGGAGGGTCAAGGATGGCTACGAGGCGGTGAGCGTCGCGACCACCGACGGCCGTGTCATCCAGGGCTACAAACAAGGCGCGTCGCGCGACGAGCTGACCCTCCGCGACCCCGCCACGGGCGACCCGATCCGGATCGCGAGGGCGGACATCGACGCCGTGCGCGAGGGCGGAACGCTGATGCCCGCGGGCCTCGCCGCGGCCATGACCTCGCAGGAGCGCACCGACCTCGTCCGCTTCCTCCTCGATCTGGGACGCCCCGGCCAGGGGCAGGCAGCCACGGCCGAGCTGCTCGCCCATGCCCACACGCCGGCATCTTTCCCCTACGATCGTGCCCCGATGCACCCCGAGGACTGGCCCAACTGGCGCCATCCGGTCAACCGCGATCGCGTCTATGACTTCTACGCCAAGGAGGCCGATTACTTTTCGAAGCAGCCGATGGTGCCGATGCTCCTGCCCCCCTACCCCGGCCTCGACGGCGGGACGCTCGGCCA
Organism: uncultured Planctomycetota bacterium; assembly: GCA_963815795.1. GTDB lineage: Bacteria > Planctomycetota > Planctomycetia > Isosphaerales > Isosphaeraceae > JAKAUH01. Next base: position 129,951 of record CAWFIC010000021.1, read on the forward strand.
CTGGGGCAACCAGAGCGACGCGACGTGGGTCGATAGCCGCTGGAACCAGACCGACCTCGGCACGCTGCTCTGCGGCGTCTTCCGCGGCGCGGGCGTGACCGTGCCCAAGGCGGTCTGCGTCCGGCTGGGCGATCGCGGCGAGCTGGCCGCCTGCTTCAACCCCGAGACCCTCTGCTACGAGGCCGTCTGGCGCGGCGGCTTCCTCCGGTTCGACCCCAAGCGCCACGGCCTGCTCGACGGCCTCATCCTCAACGGCACTCCCCTGCCCCGGCCCGAGGGGAAGAAGCCCGATCGGCCGTTCGTGTACCACGGCTTCTATCGCCACGGCAACCGGGTCGTCTTCTCGTACCGGATCGGCGACATCGAGATGCTCGACGCGCCCTGGGTCGAGCGACGGCCGGTTCACCCGTGTCGTCGCGCCGGCCGCCGAGCATCCGTTGAGACGGTTGACGCAGGGCGGCGGCATGGCGCGATGGCCCCAGGTCCTGACGACCCGCGGCCGCATCGGCCGTTCTGGACCCTATGCGATCGACACCGTCGAGCCGCCGTTCGACAACCCGTGGAAGGCCCTCCTGTTCTTCGGCGACCACGACTTCCTCCCCGACGGCACGGCAATGCTCTGCACCATGGTGGGGGATGTCTGGAGCGTGAAGGGACTCGACGCGACGCTGCAGAACGTGCAGTGGCGCCGATATGCCTCCGGGCTGCACCAGGCGCTGGGCTTGATCGTCGTGGAGGGCAAGGTTCACGTCCTGGGCCGCGATCAGATCACCCGCCTGCACGATCTCGACGGCGACGGCGAGGCCGACTATTACGAGTGCGTCAGCAACACATACGAGACCTCGCCCGCCGGGCACGACTTCGTCAGCGGCCTGCAGCGCGACGCCTCGGGCCGCTTCTATGCCGCCTCAAGCAAACAGGGACTGCTGCGGATCACGGCCAACGGCCGCGCCCCCGAGATCCTGGCGACCGGCTTCCGCAACCCCGACGGCCTGGGCCTCACCCCGAACGGCACGGTCACGGTCCCCTGCTCCGAGGGCGACTGGACGCCCGCATCGATGGTCTGCGAGATCAAGCCGGGCGGCCACTATGGGTATCTCGGGCCGCGCGCGGGCCAGCCGCCCGATCTCCCGCTGGTCTACCTGCCGCGCGGCCTGGACAATTCGAGCAGCGCCCAGGTCACCGTGCCCGACGACCGCTTCGGGCCGCTCAAGGGACAGATGCTCCACTTCTCGTTCGGCACCGGCACGTATTTCCTACTGCTGCGAGAAAAGGTCGACGGTCAGCCGCAGGGCGCGGTGGTGCCGATGCCCGGCGAGTTCCTCTCGGGCGTGCACCGCGGCCGTTTCAACCCTCGCGACGGCCAGCTCTTTGTCTCGGGCATGACCGGCTGGGGCACTTACACGCCGGCCGACGGCTGCTTCCAGCGGGTGCGCTACACCGGCGAGCCCGCGCAGCTTCCGCTGGAGTTCCACGCGCACGAGAACGGCGTGCTCGTGCGGTTCTCGCGCCCACTGGATGCCGGAATGGCGGGGCGTGCGAAGGCCCATTTCGCCCAGGCGTGGAACTACCGATACAGCTCGGCCTACGGATCGCCCGAGCTCTCGCCGAGGCATCCGGGCCAGCCGGGTCACGACGCGCTGGCGATCCGCTCGGCGCACGTCCTGGCCGACGGCCGGACGCTCTTCCTCGAGATCCCCGACTTGCAGCCCGTCAACCAGCTCCATCTGCACCTGCGCCCGGACGGCGGACCTCCGCTCGACCTCTATCGCGACGGTCCACCGGCTGTCGGCCCCGTTCAGCGGCTTCCCGGGCTACCGGCCGGCGCCGAAGACGATCGCCGCCCACCCGATCCTGGCCGACATGGCCGCGATGGCGCACAAGCCCGTCCCGAACCGGTGGCGAGGCAAGATCCGCGGCGCAAGGTCCGTGACCATCGAGGCCGGCAAGAACCTGAGCTACACCGTCCGCTCGTTCACGGCCCGCCCGGGCGAGGCGATCCAGTTGACGTTCCTGAACCCGGACGTCGTGCCGCACAACTGGGCCCTGATCAAGCCCGGGACGCTCCCTCGCGTCGGCGACCTGGTGAACAAGATCGTCGCCGTGCCCGACGCCGCCACCCGCCACTACATCCCCCGCACCGACGACGTGCTGGTCTACACCGACATCGTCGGCCCGCAGGATCAGTTCACGATCTCCTTCCGAGCCCCGACGGCCCCCGGCCGGTATCCGTATCTCTGCACTTTCCCGGGGCACTGGATGGTCATGAATGGGGAGATGATTGTCAGATAATTTATATACATTCACATCAGGTATTCTCCTTCGCCGACGTTGATGGCGCGGCACCGAGCGTGCTCGCCACCTCGGCCACTCCCGGGCCATCCCCGACATCTCCCGGATCCTCGCTGGGACCCTCGTCGTCGCCGGACCGCGCGGATCGGATCGAGTCGATGACGATCTGCGCGAGATACGCAACTTTCTTCGCGTCCGCCTCCGGCCGGCCCGACAGCTCGCCGACGAGTTGCTCCAGGTGAGGGACCGCCCTCGCGTCTTGGAGCTCGACCAGCACGCTGATCGCGAGAGCCTGCACGTCCCTGTCGTCGTCGTGGAGGTGTTCGATGATCATGTCGAAAGCCTTGTCGATGCCGACCAGCGCAAGTCCAGCGATCGATTCCATCTGCACGAACAGGAGCGGATCGTCGGTCGAGTCGAGGAGGGGTCGGAGGGCGCGGTTGTCGCCGATGCGCCCCAGTGCGAGCGCCGCCGCGCCCGGACCAGCGCCTCCTCGTCCTGCCGAGTCAGGAGCCCGAGCAGCGGCTCGACGGCCCGCGGGTCGCCGAGCTTGCCGAGAGTTTGGGCCGCCTGCCGCCGCACGTCCGCATCTGCATCCGCGAGGGTAGCGATGAGTGGCTCGACGGCCGCGGGTCCGATCTCGACCAGGGCATCGGCCACGGTGATCTCGCGCAAGGTGTCGGCCCCGCGGAACTGTTCGATCAGAGGCGCGACCGCCGCGACGCCGAGTCCGGCAAGCGTACGAGCGGCCCTTGACATCAATAATGGGCTCGCCGACCGCAACTCGGCGATTAACGGGCCGATTGCGCGGGAATCACCGATTTCCCCAAGGATTCCGATCAACCTCCACTTGACCCGCCAGTCCCGGCTCTTCTTCAGCGCCGTCAGGATGGGGTCCACGGCCGGCCCGCCGATCCGCGCCAAGGCGGTGGACGCCCAGAACTCAAGCAACCCATCCTCCCGATTCGCCACGAACGTGATCAAGTCATCGACCGCCGGTGCGCCGATCCGACCCAGGGCCTCGGTCGCCGCCGAGCGAAGCAAGATATCACCCTGAAGGGCGGATTTTCGGAGGGTCTCTATGGCCAGCGGGTCGCCGATCCGACCCAACGCCTCAGCGATCGCGCGCTTCGATCCTCGCTCCTCGCGCCTGAAGGCCTCAAGGAGCGTATCGACGGCCCTGCGGTTCCGCAAGCGCCCGGCGCCTTGACGGCCGCGGCGCGGGCGTGAGGCGACTCCTGCTTGACGATCTTGATCAGGGGGCCGACCGCCGGCTCGCCTAGGGCGATGAGCCCGTCCACGACCTGGTCGCGCAAGCGGTAGGAACCGAGCAGGGCGTTGAGCAGGCGAGTCCCAGGGCCCTTCTCGACCTGGTCCGAAACGACGTCGCGAACGAGCTCCTTGCACGCCTCGCTCAGCGCCGGGTCGGTCGAACTCACCAGCCGCTCGAGGAACCGGACCAGCCGCTCGCGGTCGAGCAGCGGCGAGGGATCGCACCGCCTGGCGGTGGCCATCTCCCGTGCCGCTTGCCAGGCTCCGGACCAGGCACCGGGCCACGTCCTCGGCCAGGGTCCGCCCATGCTCGTCGAAGAGGTTCAGCAGGGAATGGGTCAGCACGACGCGGCGTACGTCCCCGCCGTCGCCGAGGACCGAGCGGACCAGCGCCTCGTGGGACCATTCGGTCAGGTCGTCGAGCATCAGCAGTGCTTCCCACCAGGTCGAGTCGGCCGCGTTCCGACTCATCAGGTCCTCCTTCAGGAGCGATGAGTCGGGCGCATGGCCGAGGCTGCGAGATAACCCCTGAGCAGGTCGTGCCGGAACCGGATCGGCCGCGAGCCCTCGGTCCCTTCCCAGGCCTCGTAGGACAACAACTGGGCGTCGCGGCTCATGCCGAGGATGTCGCGCGCCGCGAGTCCATCGGCAGCGACGCGGCCCTCGAGCCACTTCTTGAGCTCGCCGAGAGCAGCGTCCAGGGGCGGCGCGGGCCGGGCGAGTTCGAAGGTCCGGTAGCTCAGCCAGGCCAGGCCCTGCGCGACCGCGGCGATTTGACCGTCGCGGCCCAGCGCCTCGATCCGTCGCCAGCTCCGCTGGGCGGGCGGGCGCTCGTCCCATTCCCGCTCCAGCAGTTTCGGCACAGCCGCCTGCAGAATCTCTGCCTTCGACCCCTCAAACGCCCCACCTCGGAGGATCACCCAGAGCCAGTAGGGATTCCTCCCCAGCCCGCCGGGCTGGAGGAGTCCATCCGCCTCGAGACGCTCCCAGACCATCTCCGCGGGGTCGTCGGACGGATTGTACAGGCGGATGAATTCGCGGACTGCTTCATCACCCAGATCCTGAATCGCGAATGTCAGCGGATTGAAAGCCCCAGTTCTCTCGCCCGGACGTCCTGAGCCCGACCCGTCACGACCACGGGTACTTTCTGGTAGCGGGGGCTACCCACTTCCGCCACGTCTCGGTTCGCAACCGTGCGGCGGGCGGTGGGCACCTCGTCGAGGGCATCGAGTAGCAACGCGACTCGCCCCGAACGCATCAGCTCATCGATGGCCTTTGCAAGGACCTTACCGCTGTGGCCCCGCGCTCTGCGTTCGATCTCATGGCCGAGGAAATCGTGAAATTTTCCATCAAGATAGCCGCCGAACTCGGCGAGAACGGGCATCGGCCGCCACGGCCGCCAGCCGCTGCCACGGGCGAGGTCGCGGGCCAGCAGCTTCATCCCGGTCAACTTGCCCGCCCCAGGTTCTCCCAGCACGAGTGCCTTACGCCCGGGCCGCGTTCGATCGAGCACCAGCGCGCGTAAGGTTCCGACGAGATCCTTGCACCCTCTTCCGTCATCACTTCCGCGCTATCCCCTGGCGCCCGCGCCGGGCGAGTTGAATCTTGCCATCGGACTCGGTATCCCCGGCCAGGACACCCGACGTCCTCAATTCCGTTGTCAGTCCGCGGTCGATATCGCGCAGGTACCAGAACCGGTGCCACCACCACGTCAGTGGGAGCGGCGCGAACTCGAGGTACGCGATGAAGGTCCAGATCACGACCAGTGCCCACACCGCCCCGAGGAGCTGGGTCGGCGTCATCGAGCTCATCGACACGTCGCCCTGCATCCACTTGGTAACGACCGGGCCGAGGGCGGCGGCGATAAGGTTCAGAGCGGCCAGGAAGATACTTTTCGGCATCGTTGCGGCTCGCTGCAATCGGCCACGAACCCTTCCTCTCCGCAATCGCACTGCCGAATCAGGCGGTTGCGATGAACCCTCGAGGTCACCACATTTGGTCGTCTCGGCGTCCCTGCATCGCGGGCTCCTTCGTGCCGGCGTCGCCCGACGGACGGTCCAATTCAACCTGACTGCTTGTGGTCCGGAACTCTCGGGCGAGAAAGCACGGGCCAATCTATGGCACGACCGCCGCGTGTGCAAGGGGCCGACGGCGTGATCCGGCCCCGATGCGGCGGTTGAACCGGGTGGCGTGCCCTCCCCGGCCTTCTGTCGAACCTACTTGATCTCCGGCGCCTTGGTCCTCTCGACGATCCAGTCCCCCATGGCCTTCAAGACCTCGGGCGCGAGGGTGATCTCGATCTTGGCGTACTCGCTCGGCGAGCCCGTCTTGCAGGGCTGGAAGAGGTGATTGAGCCCCTTGAACTCGATCGTCTTGACGTCCTGGTTGCCGCCGGCCTTGAGGGCCTTTTCGATCTCGGATAGGTTTTCCCTGGGCGGGACTTGCAAGTCCTTCTCGCCATTGAGTGCCAGCGCGGGGCAGCGGACCTTCCGCAAGGTCGGCCGCGGGTCATAGGCCAGGAACGAACGGAACCAGACGTTGTTGAACTGGTCGATCATGGCCTCGGAGAGGTCGCCGGACTCCTCGGCTGTTTTCTTCAGCGTCTCGGGCATGGCGGCGAGCATCTCCTTCATGGCCGCTGCGAGCTTGGTCCGCGCGACCTTCTCGTCTTTCTCCTGGAGGAAGATGTCGATCGCGCGCTGCTGGATCTCGCGCGAGCGCTTCATCTCGGCGTCGGAGGCGCCCTCGGCCCTGGCGATGAGGTCGCCCTGAGCCTTGAGGATGTCGATCCCGGGCAGGCCGGTGCCGGCCATCAGGACGATGAAGGCCACGTCCTTCGACCGAGCGGCGGCGATCGGGGCGATCAGGCCGCCCTCGCTGTGGCCGATCAGGCCGATCCGCGCGGGATCGATGTCCTTCCGGCCCTTCAGGAAGGCCACTCCGGCGAGCACGTCGCCGGCGAAGTCCTCGCTCGTCGAGCGGGACACCGAGCCGGACGAGCCACCGACACCACGGTCATCGACCCGGAGGACCGCGATGCCGCGCCGGGTCAGGGCATCGGCGATGACCAGGAACGGCTTGTGGCCGAGGATCGTCTCATCGCGATCCTGCGGCCCCGGAGCCCGTGATCAGGATCGCGGCCGGGAACGGACCCTGGCCCGTCGGCAAGGTCAGCGTGCCGGCCAACGTCACGCCGCCGGCCGGATTCTCGTAGGTGACCGACTCGGCCCGATAGGGAAACGGCGGCTTCGGCGTCTGGGGCCGAGGCGCCACGCTGAGCTTGTCCGTCTTCTTGAGCGCCAGCGGCAGCTTCAGCCCGCCCTGGGTGAACTGGCCCTCGAACCCCGTCCCTTCCTTCGTCTTCTTCCCCGAATACTTCGCCCCGATGGCCCTTGCTCTCGAAGGTCAGCGCGTCGCCCTTGAGGCCGATCGAGCTGATCGGGATGTTGTTGGCCCCCTGGTCGGGACTGGCCAGCGCCGCTTTCAACTGGCCGTCTTTCTGCTTCTCGACCCGGAGCACCAGCCGCAGCTCGATGCCGGCGTTGAGCTTCAGCTTCCCCTCCCAGAAACCCTCCAGCTCCTTCGGGATCGGCGGCGCCTTGGCGATCTTGGACGGGTCATATCGCCGGAAAGTCAACGGATACTTCTTGCCGCGCTGGGTCCATTCGCCGGCGAACTCGGTTCCCGCGGCGTTCGGCTTCCCCTTGTAGGTCACGCCGTGCTTCGTCGTGAACGCCAGGAACCCGTCCTTCATCGTGACCGAGGCGAGCGGATGCCCTTCCAGTCCTTCATCTGGACTGCCCCACGTGCCCGACAGGGCCCCGTCCTTCCCCTCGATGACCTTCAGCGTGATCCGCAGGTTGATCTGCGGAGTCACGCTCAGGGTCCCCTGCCAGTCGCCGGCCATCCCGTGATCCGCGGCCTTCTTGGCCTCATCGCCAACCGCCCAGCCGGGCGCGAAACTCACCAACACCGCCAGAAACGCGAGCCGCTTCATCGCAAGGTCTCCAGGTTCCGCCACGCCATCCGGCGTCGATTCCAGACCCACACCAACCGGACGATTCGCCATCAGGTGTTCGTCAGTCGGCCGCAATAATTAGACGGCAGACTAAATAACCGGCCGAACTCGTATGGCCCGACAAGGCCAATCCGAAATTCGAGTGACTTCTTGAAAAAAATCTGGCTATGGAGGGCGAGAGGAGTTAGTTTAACAATTGTTGTCCAGCCGGCCGATAACGACGAGGAAGCGTCAGACCAGCCAACGGGGTCTCTCTCCTGCCCCGAGCGACCTGGCTCGCCCCGAGCGTCACGAGCACCGAGGAGCCCCCGATGCGGATTCTTGGCCAGGCGATCGCGTTCGCCGGGATCTTCGTCGTCAGCACGATCTCGGCCGTCGCCGCCGAGTTGCTTCCTCCCGATCGGTCGATCGCCGAGGCGGTGGACCACTACATCGACGAGACCTTGCGCCGGGAGGGAGTGAAGCCGGCGCCGGCGGCCGATGACGCCGGCCTGATCCGACGATTGACGCTCGACCTGGCCGGGCGCATCCCCACGGCGGCCGAGTCGCGGGCATACGTCGAATCGACCGACCCGCGGAAGATGGTCCGGCTGGTGGAGCGACTCATGGCGTCGCCCGGGTTCGTCCGGCACCAGGCGGCGGAGCTCGACGCGATGCTGATGGCCGGCGAGCGGGGCAGCTTGCGCGACTATCTGGCCAGGGCGATCGGAGAGAACCGATCGTGGGACCGGATCTTCCGCGAGTTGATGCTCCCCGACCAGACCGACCAGGCCGGGAAGGTGGCCGCGGAGTACCTCCGGGCGAGGGTCAAGGACACCGACCGGCTCACCGCCGAGGTCAGCTCCACGTTCTTCGGCGTGAACATCAGTTGCGCCCAGTGCCACGATCACCCGCTGGTGGACGACTGGAAGCAGGACCACTTCTACGGCATGAAGGCGTTCTTCGATCGCACGGTCCTCAACGGGAACGGCAAAGGGGCCTTCCTGGGCGAGCGCGGATTCGGGGCCTCTCGCTTCAAGACGACCGAGGGCGTGGAGCGTCCGGCGCGGATGATGTTCCTGACCGGCCGGAAGGCCACCGAGGCCGAGGCCGGCCGCGACGCCACCAAGGACGAGCAGAAGCAGGAGAAGGAGCGGCTCCAGAAGGCCCAGAAGGCTCAGGTGCCGCCGCCGGCGCCCCGGTTCAGCGCGCGGGCGAAGCTGGTGGAGATCGCCCTGGCCCCCGGGGACCGCGACTTCTTCGCGCGGGCGATCGTCAATCGCGTCTGGAACCGGCTGTTCGGCCGCGGGCTGGTGATGCCGATGGACCAGATGCATTCGGCCAACCCGCCCAGCCACCCCGAGCTGCTCGCCTGGCTGGCTCGCGACACGATCGCGCACGGCTACGACCTCCGCCGGCTGATCCGGGGCCTGGTCCTGAGCCGCGCCTATGCCCGCGACAGCCGGTGGGACGACGGCGAGCCGCCGCGGCCGTCGCTCTTCGCCGTCGCCGCGATCCGCCCCTTGACGCCGATGCAACTGGCGGGCTCGCTCCGCGTGGCGACGGCCGACCCGGCCACGCTGCCGGCGGACCTGAAGCCCGCGGAGGTCGACCGGCGGGTCGAGGCCCTCGCCGAGGCGGCCCGGCCGCTGGCCGCCTCGCTGGGCTCCTCCGGAGGCGACGGACAGATCGGCGTGGCCGAGGCCCTGCTCTTCAGCAACGGCAAGCGCGTCGATCAGGATCTGCTCGCCGACACCGATGGGCGGCTCGTCGGCCGGTTGTTGAAAGTCGCGAATCCGGCCGAGCAGGTCGAGCTGGCCGTCCGCAACGTCTTCTCCCGCGCGCCCGAAGAGGACGAGCAACGCCTGCTGTGCCAGTATCTCCAGGGTCGCACCGACCGCCCTGAGGCCGCCTGCCGGCAGCTCGTCTGGGCCTTGTTGACCTCGCCCGAGTTCCGATTCAACCATTGACCATGTTCGCGGGGTTTTACGTAGGTCAGGCTCTCAGCCTGACGGTATGAGCCTGTCAGGCTGAGAGCCTGACCTACTTTCCGCCGGAGCCCATCCGATGGCCGAGACGCGTCGCCCCTTTTTCTGCGGCTCTCCCGAGCATGCCCTCGATCGTCGCGGCTTCCTCGGCACCGTGGCCGCCGGTGCCGCGGCCTTCGCCGCCGACATGACGGCGCTCGACGTCCTGAAGACGCCGGCGGTGGCCGCCGACCTCAAGCGCGAGCGGGAAGCACGTCATCCTGCTCTGGCTGGCGGGCGGCTCGAGCCAGCTCGAGACCTGGGACCCCAAGCCGGGCACGCTCACGGGCGGCCCGTTCCGCTCGATCCCGACGTCAGTGCCCGGCATCCACATCTCCGAGCTGATGCCGAAGATGGCGGCGCGGATGGATCGCACCTGCATCATCCGCTCGCTCAACACCAAGAACGGCGATCACGGCGGCGGGGCGCGGCTCATGATGCAGGGGCGTCGCGACGACCCCAGCGTGCGGTACCCCGACCTCGGTGCGGTCCTGGCCCGCGAGCTGGGCCAGGCCCACAGCCGCGTGCCCGACTACGTCACGTTCTACTCGGCGACCGAGGGGCGCGGCATGGCGCCCGGCACGCCGGGCTTCCTGGGCGAGCGCTATGCCCCGATGTCGCTGACCACCGGCATGGTGCCGGAGAACCTCCGCCGCTTGGGCGACATCGACGAGCTCGACCACGTCCAGCGGGCCGAGCTCCGCGACCTGCTCAGCCGTCGGTTCGCCCGCGGCCGCGCGATCGGCCGGCGCGCTCGGCAGCCACAACGTCGCGTATGAGCGGGTCCGCGGGCTCATGGCCAGCGAGTCCCTCTTCGACATCTCGCGCGAGCCGCAGGCCGTCCGCGACCGCTACGGCCCGACCCAGTTCGGCGAGCAGGCGCTGGTCGCCCGTCGACTGGTCGAGGCCGGCGTGCCGTTCGTCCGCGTGGCGCGGGCGTGGTGGGACAGCCACGGCCAGAACTTCGAGACCCACCAGGAGATGGTCCCCGAGCTCGACCACGTCATGGCGACCCTGCTCGACGACCTGGCGGAGCGCGGCTTGCTCGAGCAGACCCTGGTGATCACGCTCGCCGAGTTCGGCCGGACGCCCGAGATCAACCCCAGCCTCGGCCGCGACCACTTCGCCACCGCCTGGAGCGCGACGCTCTCGGGCGCGGGCGTGAGGGGCGGCTCGCGTCTACGGCAAGACCGACCCCAACGGCCGCTCGGTCGTCGACGGCCAGATCGGGCCCGGGCCAGCTCTTCGCCACGATCTACCAGGCGCTCGGCATCGACCACGAGAAGGCGTACCTGGTCGGCTCGCGTCCGGTCCCGCTCACCGACCCCGGGACCGAGCCGGTCCGCGCGGTGCTCGCTTGACCCCGTCCCATCACCGACCCGCCACGCTCTTCGAGGTCTCTCCGATGTCCATCCCCAGTGCCGAGAAGATCAAGGTCGTCAAGCAGCTCGCCCGCCCCGAGATCGTCTTCGCCGCGGCCCGCAAGCCGGGGACCGGGCTCCTGTTCTTCGGCGGCTCCGACTTCAAGGTCCACGCGGTGGACCTGGATCAGGACAAGGCCGCCCGTGCGGGACCTGGGCGCTCATGAGAGCTACGTCACCGGCCTGGCGCTGGCGGGCGGTTCCCTCGTCTCGGGAGGATACGACGGCCGGCTGATCTGGTGGGACGTCGAATCGGGCTCGAGGGTCCGGGCGATCGATGCACATCGCAAGTGGATCCGCGGCGTGGCGGCGACGCCCGACGGCAAGATCGTGGCCAGCGTGGCCGACGACATGGTCTGCCGGCTCTGGGACGCCGCCACGGGGCAGCTCCTCCACGAGCTCCGCGGCCACGCCGAGATGACGCCGCATCACTTCTCCTCGATGCTCTTCGCCTGCGCGATCTCGGCGGACGGCCGCCACCTCGCGACCGGCGACAAGGTGGGACACATCAACGTGTGGGAGGTCGCCTCGGGGAGCCGGCTCGCGGAGCTGGAGGCCCCGGTCTTCTACACCTGGGATCCGGTCCAGAGGCGGCACTCGATCGGCGGCATCCGCGCGCTGGCGTTCTCGCCCGATGGGTCGCGGCTCGCCGTCGGCGGCATCGGCAAGATCGGCAACATCGACCACCTGGATAGCAAGCCCCGCGTCGAGGTCTTCGACTGGGGCAAGGGGCAACGGCTCGGCGAAGTCCAGGGAGAAGGCCGGGGCCTCGTCGAGCACCTGGAGTTCCACCCGGGCGGAGACTGGCTGCTCGGCGCCGGCGGCTATACCGACGGCTTCCTCCTCTTCTGCGACCCCGCCGGCAAGAAGGTCCTGGCACAGGCCAAGGTGCCGTTGTACGTCCACGACTTCGCCGCGAATGAGTCCCGCGACCGGCTCCTTGCGGTCGGACATCACAAGATCGCGGTCATCCAGCTCGTTGCCTGAGCCGGCCGGACGACTGCGGTCCGGTCCCTTCATCCCGGCGATGGTGCGGGACCTGCGCGCGTCCTGGACCATTGTTCCACCAGCGTCTCCAGCCGTTGCGGATCGACGGGCTTGACGAGATACAGGTCGAAGCCGGCGTCCTCGGCGCGCCGGCGATCCGCGTCGAACCCGTAGCCGCTGATGCCGACCAGGAACGGCCGGGGATCCGAGCCCCGCGCCCGGATCCCACGAGCCACCCCGTATCCGTCCATCGACGGGAGCCCGATGTCCAGGAGGATCACGTCGAAGGCCCGCGACTGCGCCATCTCCAGTGCGACGGAGCCGTCGTGGGCCATCTCGACGGTGTGGCCGTACAGTTGCAGGAGGATGGACAGGCTCATCGCCATGTCCACGTTGTCGTCGACGACCAGGATCCGCAGGGTCATGGCCGGGCCGGCCGCCTGGAACGGGGTCGCGGCGTCGGCGGGCGGATCCGGCAGCGCGGGGAGCCGGACGGTGAATTCCGAGCCCTGCCCTGGTCCCTCGCTCTGCACCTCGACGGTCCCCCCGTGCATCGTCACCAGTCGCTTGACCAGGGTCAGCCCGATGCCGAGGCCGCCGCCGCCACGATCGAGCGAGGTGTCGGCCTGTGCGAAGAGGTCGAAGATGCGAGGGAGGAGAACCGGGGCGATCCCCACGCCGTCGTCGCGCACGCGGATCACGGCATCGGCCCCGTCTCGGGCCACCATCATCTCGATGTTCCCGCCGGGGTCGGTGAACTCGGCGGCGTTGTTCAGGAGGTTCGTCAGGATCTGGTCGAGGCGCACCGGGTCGGCCTCCAGCCAGATCGGCCCGTCGTGCGGGAGGAGCTGGAACCGATGGCTCCGCTCCTCCATGAGGGGACCGACGCCCTCGGCGGCCCGCTCGGCGATGGCCCCGAGCTCGATGGGCTCGGTGCGGAGGCGGACCTTGCCGTGCGTCAGCCGGGTGACGTCCAAAAGGTCGTCGATGAGTCGGGCCATGTGCCGCACCTGGCGTTCGACCATATTGCCGGCGAACTGGACGAGCGAGGGGTCGTCCGGCGCCTGTCGGAGCACATGCACCGAGTTGAGCACCGGGGCCAGCGGATTGCGCAGCTCGTGGGAGAGCATGGCGAGGAACTCGTCCTTGCGACGGTTGGCCTCGGCGAGTTCCTCGGCCTGGCGGTGGAGCTCCATCTCGAGCTGTTTGCGATCGGTGTTATCGCGGATGACCTTGGCGAAACCCTTCAGTTCGCCCCGCTCATCGCGCAGGGAGGTGATCACCGAGCAGCCCCAGAATCGCGTCCCGTCGCGGCGGACCTGCCAGCCCTCGAGGGTTAGCTGGCCGCTGGCGGTGGCCTGGTGGACCTCGGCCTCGGGCTGGCCGAATCCGACATCCTCGGGGACGAAGAAGCGCGAGAAGGGCTGGCCGATGACCTCGGGGGCCTGATAGCCGAAGAGGCAGGTGGCACCATCGTTCCAGCTCAGCACGCGCCCTTCGGTGTCGAGCAGGAGGATCGCATAATCCCTGACGCCGTCCAGGAGGAGCTCGATCCGTTGCCGATCGATGGCGGTCGATTCTTTCCCCGGCATCTCGTGGACCATGACGTGTGACCCCCGTTCCTCGACCGATCGCTCATCCGGAGCAGCGGCTGCGGCCCTTGAGTGGCCGCGCCGCGCGGTCGGATCCGGCGGGAGGCCGCCCGCCGTCGTGAACTCGATCCGTCTAATGGGTTTTGACTGCCAGAATCGGTAACGGATCTCTGAAGATTTACCGGTTTTGAGCGTCAAAACCCATCAGGCGCCTCGGACGTGCGCCCTGCGCCGAGTGACGGCGCAGCCGAAACCCCGATGGGAACGAGAGGCCGGAGACGCTTCCAGTGAACGCGGAAGTCTACTGATGCAATAAAGGTGCCATCGGCCCGGAGGCCGGCGCGGTTGGTGGCCGGCCGACCGATCGCGCCGGTCTCAACCGGGCGGTGCCGTCTTCCGCTCCTCCACGGGATGCTCCCACGGGATCATCACTGCGAAGGTGGATCCCAGGCCGGCCTGGCTCCGCAAGCGGACCGAGCCCCCATGGGCCTCGGCCAGCGAACGAACGATATACAGGCCCAGGCCCAGACTCGCCCGCTTGTGGCCTGTGGAGGCGCGTTCGAATCGCTCGAAGATCCGCTCCTGGTCCTCGGGGGGGATGCCCGCGCCGGCATCCTCCACCTCGATGATGGCCCAGCCCAGCTCGACGCGGACCCGGGCGACGACCGGCTGACCGGCGCCGTATTTGATGGCGTTGGACAGGAGGTTGCCGAGGATCTGCTCGAGCTTCATCCGATCGAATCGCCCGACGATGGGATGACAGGGCTCCGCCCGCAGCGCCGTCCCGTTCGAGCTCGCCTGGCCCTGGAACCGGGCGACGACCTGGTGGGTCAGGTCGCACAGGTTGAGCGTCTCGAGGTCCAGGTCGAAGCGGCCGCTGGTGATCCGGGCGAAATCGAGCATGTTGTCGATGAGCCGGCCGAGCCGGTTGACCTGCCGCTCGCTGACCTCCAGGTGCCGGAGCACGTGCGCGGGGACCGCGCCGGCGTGCTCCGCCTCGTGGCGGAGCAACTGGATCGAGAGCTGCACGGCGAACAGGGGATCCTTCAGCTCGTGGGTCGCCACCGAGAAGAACTCGTCGCGCGCGGCCACGGCGTCCCGCAACTGTCCTTCGGCCAGCTTCTGACCGGTGAGGTCCAGGAACGCGAGCATGGACAGGGCGCTCATCCCCTCTTTCCGGGGCAAGGCACGCGAGGCCACCCGGAAGGACCTCCGGTGGCCGGGGGCGTGCCAGGTCAGTTCGACGCCGTCGCCGGCCGCGTTCCGACCGATCAGGTAAGGGATCACCTGCTCGGGCTCGATCCGCCCGCCCGCGTGATCCGTGACATAGTGCCCGTCATCCCCGACGAGCTCGCGAGGGCCTTCCAGCAGCATCCGCCGGGCCTCCTCGTTCGAGAGCACCGTCCGCGCCGTGTCCAGCTCGACCACAAGGCACGGGAACGGTTGAATCCTGAGCATCAGCTCCAGGCAGGTCCGCGCGTCGCCGAGCGACGGGCCCGCGCCCTCCCCGGATGGTATCGGTGCCGGCGTGTTCATGATGACCGCGCCTCGTTCCTCGAGATATCCAGGATGCTGCAAGAATCCTCGAACCCCTCTCTCCGTCCGGTCGTCAGGCCCGGCGCATCCCCATCGCGCAGTCTCGCCGGGCGCGGAGCGGCCGGGACGACCCGGTCGCTTCGCGTCGATTGTCCTCGAATTCTCCCGGCGAGTTCCCACCGCGAACAGGCGACTTCGCGTCTCACCGTGACGATCGGTGGGGGCCGGATAGTGCCCTGCAACGGCCAGCCGCCCGGACACTCTCCATGGGGCGGACAGGCTCAACGTGCAGATTTAACGCAAGTCGCGCGCAATCGGAACGAGGGCCGCCGTCGCGGGCGTTGTCTTGACTCCAGTTCGGTTGGAAGTTTCAGGCTCCAAGAGGAGTCGTCATCATGACGGATGTGTACGGCCCGAGTCTGAGGAACCGGCGCACCCCGCGCCGGGATCATGCGAGGATTCGCCGATCGCATCCGGGAACGGCTCTCAATATGATCAGTCCAGGCGGGGGTACCCGCGACCCTGATGTGGTTTCGCCCGGCGCTGACGTTTCCCTCAGGGGTAAGTCCTGGCGAGGCGGAAACCGTAGCTCGCATCACGCAGTGAAGGGGCGTTCCCGCGACGGCCCGCGGCGCGGACGCCCGCCGGAGGATTGGCGAACGACCCGCCCAGAAGGAGACGAGGGAGCTTTTCTATTACATGTTCTGATCTATCTGATATATCACGATATCTCCCTTTCGCCCACGACCTCGGCCCGCCGAACCAGCCGTTGTTCCATTCGTATACGTTCCCCAGCATGTCGGACAGCCCAAGGTCGTTGGGCAGCAGGCTCCCGCCCGACCAGGCGCGCTCCTGGCTGTTGGCCTGGTACCAGGCATACCGCCCGAGCAGGTCGATCGTCTGGCCGTAATACCGGCTCGTGATCGTGCCCGAACGACAGGCGTATTCCCATTCCGCCTCGGTCGGCAGCCGGTAGCCGGTCCGCCGCAGCGCATCGGCCGGGATCGACATCCCCTCGACATAGCCCCGTTCGGCAGGCTCGTAGCACCACTGGTCCCTGGGGATCCCCTCCTGCTCGCTCAGCCAGTTGCAGTACTGGGCCGCGGTGTACCAGGTGGGGCCGATCCAGGGGCCGTCGGGGTCGGGGCCGAAGCGGTTGAGCACGTCCGGGGAGGCGTGAAGCCGGGGGTCGGTGTGGGTCTTCAAGAACCGCCGGAATTGTGCGACGGTCACCTCCTGATCGCGCGATCGCGAACCGTCGCGGGATCGTCATGCGGTGCGGCGGCTCGTTCCCGCCGATCCGTTCGGGATCGGACGGCGCCGAGCCCATGCGGAACTCGACCGGGCCGTCGATCACGGCGAACGTCTGCCCCTGGCCGTTGACGTACCAGCGGCGGCCGCCCCGATCCTGGAGCCGGCTCAGCTCGCCATCGATGGCCTCGAGCTTCTCCTTCCGGCCCCACTGCCGCAGGGTCCAGGCGGCCGCCCCGTGGACGCCTGCATCGGGGTCGTCGCGGCAGACCTCGAGGAGCCGGGCGATGAGCGGCTCGCGCTCGCCGGGCGAGAGGCCCTCGGTCCCGTAGGTGCCCAATGCCAGGATCAGCGCCCGCCGCATCGAGGTCTCGGGGTGGAACAGGATCGAATCCATCGAAGACCCTTCACCCGGCCTTCGGCCACGCTCTCCCCGCTCGGCGGGGCGAGGGGAAGGTGCCGCGACGCCCTCGACGTGGTCGAGTTTCGCGGCGACGATTCTCGGGTCGGCCCCCAGCGGGCTGAGCCAGTTGATGATGAAGCTGCGGAGGCGGGGATCGGCGCTGTGCCGCAACAGGGGCCAGATCGCCTCGGCCTGGCCCAGGCGGACCAGGGCCACCGCCGCCCGCGCCTGCCGCTCGGCGAGCCGGTCCTTCGCCTCCTCCTGGACCACGGGTCGGTGCCAGACCGATGCCGTCGCCAGTGGTCGCCCTGGCGCGATCTGGGACACCGACCAGGAGACGGGGCGATAGTTCTGCGCGACCAGGTCGCGGGCCCGGCGCAGATGGGCGGCGGGGTCGAGACCCGACACCGCGACGGACTCGATGGCCGGGTCGGTGGTCCAGACGGCGGCATATCGCCGATCGGTATGCCCGGCCTTCATGACCTCGGCGACCGCGGGATCGTCGCGGACCGGGTCGAGCTCGGGATCCTCGTCCATCCGGCCGAAGTCGACGTCGCCGCTCTGGACCAGGCCGTTGAGCAGGCCGACGGCGCGGGCCGCCAGCGCACGCCCCTGCCCCGCGTCCTTCGTGCCGACGGCCCGGGAGGCGAGGGCCCAGGCGCGGGCGGCGTCGTAACGCAGGTCGATGTCCTCGGGCTCGCTCTCGAGCGCCGAGTTCAGCGCCCGAACGCCTGGTCGGTCCCCTCGCCCAGCTCGGCCGCGACGATGGCGGCCAGGGCGAGCTTGGCCCGGTCCGGCTCGTCGCGGTTCCGAAACCGGTCCAGCTCGGCCAGGGCATCGGGCTTCCTGCCCAGCCGGGCAAGGGCCATGGCGCGGTAGCGGAGGGCGTCGACGGCGTCCGGATCCTCCTTGCTCAGCGCGTCGAAGTCGTCGAGCGCCTCCCGCATCTCACCGAGCCGGAAGTGGGACATGGCCCGGTGGAGGCGGGCCTCGGCGTCGTCGGGATTGGCCTTGAGCTCCTTTTCGGCGCGTGCCAGGCCCGCCCGGGCGCGCTCTGCGACCGTGCTCGGCCGGGAGGCCGCGCTGACGGCGGCGTCGACGAGCCACTGGTCGCTGCGCTTGACCTGCTCCGTCGCGAAGCTCTCCTCGAACAGGTCACGGACGCTCTGGTTCGTGACGGCGGCCGACGGAGTCTTGCCCCAGACTGCGGAATACCGCTGCCGGCCGTCGGAACCGCGCAGAGCGTGCAGTGTGCGCGGGGTCAGCTTGGAGTCCTCGAGGGGCTTCCGGAGATCGATCAGCTCCTCCTCGGTCGCCCCGATCACGAGCCGGCCGTCGTCGCCGGACGCTTCGGACCAGAGCGCCGCGTAGCGGTCGGAGGGCTTGCCGTCGGCGGTCGTCAAGTACCCGGCGACATCGACCGGGAGGAACTGCGCGTCCCGGTTCATCGCGTCCTGCTTGCGGGCCTCCTCGGTCGTGAGCCCCAGCGCGATCCGCCACTTCCGACCGTCGCGGGTCCAGACGGCCGCCACCCGCACGGCCGGGCCGTCGGCGTAGGGGCGGAAGCGGATGGGCCGGTAGCCCGATGGCCGCAGGGCCTCGATGGTCGCCGGCAACTGGTCCATTGGCATCGCCTGACAGAAGGCGAACCGCTCGGCGACCAGCCCTCCGGCTGCCTCGATCCGGCCAGCCAGGGCAGCGTCGGGGTTCGTCCAGGACGGATCGAGCGGCTGGTCGTTCCAGTTGAACATGGCCGTCTTTTCCAGCTCGGCCCGGAGGACGGGCAAGGTCTTCTCCGCCTGCCGCTCGGCGACGGGGAAGAGGGTCCGGAACGCCTTGGGGTCGGCGGCCATGAGCAGCCCGGCCAGCAAGTCGGGGGCGTCCTTGGCGTAGTCGGCGAGGACGTTCGTGGCCAGGGCGTGCTCGGTCTCGGGACGAGCCTTGTCCCGGAAGATCGCGGCCAGCGGGACCGTGAGCTTGAACCGCACGGGGCGCAGCGCGGCGAGCCATTGCCCGAGGAACACGGGGTTGACCTTCACGAGAGCCTCGGCCACCTTACCGCCGAGATCGGCCCAGCGGGGACCCTCGGCGTCGTAGAGGGCCAGGGCGCCGGCGGACGGCAGGAGACGGGGGTTGTCGGGCTCGGTCTTCTCCAGCTCCGACCAGAGCTTCGGGGCCAGTTCCGACCGGTACGGCCCCAGGGCATCCCGCAAGATGGGCAGGTCCACGGGCGCGGCGGTGATCAGACGGTCGTAGAGGGCATCGACCTGGGTCGCGTCGCCTGGCAACAAGGCCAGGCTGGCGTGAAGATGTTCGCGGCTGGAGTCCCGGGTTTCCTCGAGCAAATGGATCAGCCGGGGATCGGCCCAGCGGCGGTACCCCGAGATTTGCCGGATGAGCGGCGGCACTTCCGCCGTGCTCGCCGTCCTCAACGATTCCACCAGTGCCGCGGACCGCAGATGACCGTAAGCTTCCATCCCTCCCCAGCTCACCAGCGCGATCAGGACCGCCAGCCGCAGCCCCCTCAAGACGTGGACCCTCCCGGAGCGCCGCATCATCCGCCGCTGCGGCTCGGTCCAGTCCTTCTTCTGGGTCAGCGCCCGGATGTTCACCCACTCCAGGACCGAGGGAAGATGCCGGTTCTCGGGCCTGGCATTCCACAGAGAGGACCGTTCCGCCAACCGCAGTTCGGCCCGCCCGCGGCGGGTCTCGCGCTGCTTGCGGGTCAGCCAGCCGCGAAGCGAGTGAACCAGGTAGTCGTGAGTGAGCTGGTAATACTGCCCGGCCGGCTGGCTCGATGGGCTCTCGTCCGACGAGCCCCCGGGGTCGGTCGGGGTGATCAGCCGCAGCTCGGGGTCGAGGATGTGGATCAGGGCATCGAAATCGCGGGGACGATCGGCATAACCGGAGGCCTCGCGCAGCTCCGGCTCCGACCGCATCTGGCCCTTGAGGTCGGTGCCGCTCGGCGGGAGCAGCACCTTGAGCACGGCCTGCGCCGCCTTCTGGTGCAGGCGGTGCTTCGGGTTGGCCTGGGGTGAGGCGAAGGTCTCCTCGAGGAACGTCACACCGACGCCTTCGGTACCGCCGACCGCCCGCAACGTCGCCGGGGTCCAGGGCTTGCCCTTGACCATCTCGGCGAACAGCGCCAGCCGCACCGAGATGATCTTGCCGTCCTGGGCCAGGCCGGCGATCGCTTGATCGAGGAACGACTCCTGGTCCCGGGAGAGGTCGGTCGTTCTCTCGGGCAAAGCCCCGTAAGCCCGCCCGAAAGCGGTCAGGACCTTGCGGGCGTGTCGCGGGTCGAAGAGATCGACGACGGCGATATTCTGATCGGGGACCAGGTCGGTCTCCAGGTCGCGCATGAACCGGGTCGCCGCCATCCAGAAGTCGTCGCGGACCATCACGATCGCCTGGACGCGCTCGCCATCGCACTGCCGCAGCGCCGCGACCAGCTCCGTGCCCTCCTCGCCCCGCCAGGCGAACAGCCACTGCTCGAACTGGTCGAGGACCAGCAGGACCTTCTTCCCCGCACGCAGGTCTCGGCCTCGCCGCAGCGCCGCCAGCGCCTCGACGAGGGTGCATTCGGTGGGCACGTCGGGGCAAGCCTTGCGCAGGCCCCGCAGCAGCCGGGCCTCGGTCTCCTCCGACGTCGCCTCGATGTACACCGCCAGCACGTCCGTGCCGAGCCGGGGCAGCAAGCCCGCCTTGACCAGCGACGACTTGCCGCAGCCCGAGGGGCCGTAGATCAGCCCGACCTTGAAGGCGGCGTCGGGGTCGGTGGACTCGATCCGCGTCTTCCAGAACCGGAGGCTCTCGGGCAGGCCCTCGCGGTCGCGGGGGCCGGGCAAGAGCTCCAGGAAGAAGTCGGCGTCGTTGCGGTCGAACGACCGCAGGCCCTTGGGGATGACCTTGATGACGAGGCCGTCGGAGTCGGGCCGCGCGCGGTCGGCCGGCGCCGGGGCGGCCTTCTGGATCGAGCCGGGCGGCCGGGCGGCCGGGCCAGCGGCGGTCGCGGGCAACCCGGACGCCTCCCCGGCCTGGAGGAAATGCCGCAGGTCGTCGGCCAGGTCGCGGGCCGTGAAGTATCGTTCGGACGCCCGCTTCGCCAGCATCTTGGCGCAGATCCGCTCGAGCTCGCGGGGGATCGTGTCATCGATCTGGCGGAGCGGCCGCTCCTCGGACCGCAGGATCTGCTCGAGGACCTGGGTGTGCGTTTCGCCCCGGAACGGCCTGCGACCGGTCAACAGCTCGTAGAACACGACGCCCAGGCTGAAGATGTCCGATCGGCCGTCGACCCGGTGCCCCTCGCCCCGGGCCTGCTCGGGGCTCATGTACGCGGGGGTGCCGACGAGCTTGCCCTCCTTGCCGCAATCGAGGTCCCGCAGCGCCAGCCCGAAGTCGGCCACCCACGGCTGGCCCTGGAGATCGATCAGGATGTTGGCCGGTTTGATGTCGCGGTGGACCAGGCCCCGGGTGTGGGCATGGTGGAGCGCCTCGGCGACCACCGCCACCAGCTCGGCCGATTCGCGGAACGACCACCGGCCCTGTCGATTCCGCTCGGCCAGGTCGCTCCCCTCGACGTACTTGGAGACGACGTAGCAGAGACCGTCCTCGGTGCGGCCGACGTCGTGGACCGGGACGATGCGCGGGTGGTCGAGCCGGGCCAGGGCGCGGCCCTCGCGCAGGTATTCCTCGACGTCGTCGGGGCCGGAAACGCGCTCGGGGCCGGGGACTTTGATGGCCACGTGTCGGTCGAGATCATCGTCCCGGGCGAGGTAGACGCGTGCGAAGCCACCCTGGCCGAGCCGCCGGACGATCCGGTAGCGGCCGATGATCGGGGGATCGCCCTGCGGAAGCTCGTCCGATGCATCAGCCGTCGGGACTCCCCGGGCGACCGTCCGGCCCAGGTCCATGGCCTCGTCCGCCCCAGGACCCGGAACGTCCCGCCCCGATCCCTCGCCCGAGACGGAGGTGGGCCCCGCCGCCGGAAACAGCGCATCGAGCTGCGCCTCGAGGATGCGCATCTGCAGCCAGCGGTGGCGCACCTCCGACAGCAGCTCGGGGCAGGCGCCGCAGACCTCTTCCGGCGTACGACCGGAGTCGCAGATCTCGTCGAGCAGTTGCTGCACCCGCGGATCGTCGGCCACGGCTCGGCTCCTCGAGGCTGCTGCATGCCAGGACTCCGACACCCGGCGGACCTACGTCCTGGCGGTCTGCACCTGAATCGAGCCCGGCGGTTTCGCGCCGGGCGGGGGTCGGTCCGTTGCTCCGAGAGCGGCCGCAGGACGCGGTTCAACCGCCGCTTCGGCGGGCGCGTCCCCGGCGAGTGCGATCATGTAACGCTCGACCACGGCCATGGTGTGATCGTCGCTCATGGCGGGCTCATGAAAGAATCCAGCAAGATCACCCACCGCGATCTTACCGAGCCCGATGACCACCCGCCACGCGCTAGGGATGATGATCCGCTGGGGTGGATCCGAGTGGCCGGGCGTCTCCGTCTGTTTCTCAAGCTCTTCAATCCGTCCGATCACTTCCTCGTGCTCTTGCGCCTTGATGGTCGCCGCGATGGTCTCCAGGTTGATCTTGCTGGCGCTCAGGATCGCTTTGGCGGCCGATGTGACCTCCCGAGGGCTCGAGTCGGTGTCGTGAACGATCTCGGCCAGCCGCTCGATGAGGGGCTTGCGGATGGCCTTGGGGATCGGCCGGCGTTCGCGCAAGCCGCGTCCCACCAGCCGGGTATCGCGGATACCGCGGCCCGGTCCGAGGATGGCGGCCCGAACCTGGCGGTTCCTCCCGGCGGTCCAGACGCCCAAGCCGGCGCGCTTATGGTGCGCGGCCAGCCACGGGCCGGCCGGCTCGGGCTTGCGGCGGAATCGGCGTGGTGATGAGCCGATCATGGGCTCCTCACTGCGACGCGGCCTTGACCATCGCCACGATCGCAGCGTGGAAGATGTGGGAAACGTGGACCATTCGGCCTCCATGGTCTCGAACCGTGCCCACGGCCATGATAGCGTTGCGGGTTGGCCAATGAGCCATTCGGCAAAGCCGCGTAAGCGAGGCTGCTTTGGAGAACCAGTCATGAACATCGAGATGGCACGCAGCTTCCTCCTGTGGTGCACGGTCATCAATTACGGAATTCTGCTGTTGTGGGCTCTGCTGTTCCTGGCCGCGCACGATTGGATGCTTCGGTTCTGGGGTAGATGGGTTCGAGTATCCGCCGACCAGTTCGATGTGCTCAACCTCGCCGGGATCTCGCTCTACAAGATCGGCATCTTCCTCTTCAATCTGGTTCCGTGTATTTCCTTATATATTATCCGATGAGGATCCGACATCGATCGAGCGTCTCTCCTCCCTAGAGATGGCCTTACGGCGTGTCCTTGCGCGTTGGTGCGTTTTGGGTCGCTCGCGGGTAGCGTCGCTCCAGATCCGCCAGGAAGCGGTTGATGTGTCCGATCCCCTTGCGATGCGTGTCGGGGAATCGTTTCTGGATCCACCGCTCGACCTTACCGAATGCCTCGGGCCAGAGGATCAGGCCGCCCGCGACGAGCGCCGGCACTCCCGGCCCCGGCAGTACCACCCCGATGACGCCCGCCGAGACCAGCATCAGGCCGAGGTCCTTCGGCGGCGTCGCGGCCAGACCGGTCGCTGATGCGGACGCAGGCCCTGCCGGTGGGATACTGGCGGCTCCTGCCTCCGGCGTCGGGGCCGGATCGGTTTCGGGAGGTTTCTCGGTCATACCGAATCCTCTTCGAACTCGGGAGTACGCCGCGTGGACACCGTGCCTCGACGCCAGGCGGCGCTATCGCGTCGAGCCGGGATACCGCCGCTCCAGGTCGGCCAGGAAGCGCTCCATCTGTCGAATCCCCTCGTCATAGAGCCCCGGGGCCGTGCTCTGGAGCCAGTCCTCGGTCTTCTGGAAGGCCGACGGCCAGAGTGCGATCCCTCCCGCGACGAGGAACGGCGAGCCGACGGGTCCTGGGAGCAAGACCCCCGCCAGACCCACCACGATCAGAAGCACGCCGATCTCGGGAGGTAGCTTCTCCAGTCGATGCGCGAGCCCCCGCCGGGCCTCGTGCCCGGCCGCACGATCGTCCGTCCCCGCCTCCGTCGCGGCCCGGTCCGAGTATCGCCGGCGCAGGTCGCTGCGGAATCGCTCGATCGGGCCGGAGTTCGCCAGGTGGGGGAAATGATTCATCGCCATGATGCCAGGGCCCTCATCAGCCGGTCGGCTCTTCCCCGGGTACAATGATATGGGGGTGCTCGCTCCCGGCGGACGCCGGCACCGATTCCCGGTTCCGGCCCTCGATGGCATCGCGGGCCGCACGAGCGCCGTCCACCAGGCCATTGACGACCGCGTTGTCTTTCGGTACGGCCCGAGCCACCAGGAGGGTCGGGAAGACCACGCCGTACGACACGGCATAGCAAGTCGTGTAGGTCAAGCGGCTCAGGAACTCGCCGATCGCCGGCATCATCTCCGAAACCCGCTCCTCCGCGTCGGCGGCGGCATCCTTCGCGGCCTGGAGGGCCAGTGCCATCGCGTCAGCCGCGGAGCGCAGCGGGTCGGCGGATGGGGTCTCTGTGGAAGCGGCCACGTCCGACATCTGAGGTCTCTCCGACTGGGGTTGGCTTCAAAATCGGCGATCAGGCGCGGCTGAGCGCAAGGGTGGGGGCTCGGCCCGTTCGCGCGAACCTCGCACCGGCCCGGAACCTGAATTATAGCCGCGAGATCCTGGCTGTACCAATAGCCACAACTTCGCAAATGCCACGCCGAACCTGACGGGCCGTGGCGCGAGCGGTGCCGACACGAGCCCTCGCGATGAGATGCTTCCACGCGGACGACCCGTCGGCCGATATAATCGGTAGAGGGCGTAGGCCCGTCGCGACCGGTTCCCTCTCGCGTCGAAATGGGCTCGATCTGCAGCGGAGCGTTGCCATGACGAGCGGAGAGAGCGCGACGGAGATCGCGGGCGAGGACGCGGGCCGCCGCTTCCATGTCGTCGTGCTGGGCACCGGCCCGGTCGGCAAGACCGCGCTGGTCAATGCCCTGCTCGGCCGGTCGGCCGGCGAGAAGGGGGCGACGATGGGGACGACCGCGCACGGTCGGACCGAGACGCATGCCGTCGAAGGCGTCGAAGGGACGCTGCTCCTGACCGACACGCCCGGCCTGGGCGAGGCCGGCGCCGATGGCAACGCCCGCGAGGCCGAGGCCGTGGACCTGGCGCTGCGGGCCGACTTGCTCGTCTTCGTCGTCGACCAGGACCTGGCGCGGGCCGACCATCGGATGATCTCCGACATGGCTCGCGAGGGGAAGCGGCTGATCGTCGCGCTCAACAAGAAGGATCGGCTGACGGAGGACGACCGCGAGGCGATCCTCGCGAAGCTCCGCGAGCGGCTGGCCGGGCTGGTCCCGACCGAGGACGTCGTGGCGGTCGCGGCCGACCCGTCGCCGGTCACGGTGCGGATCCGCAAGCCCGACGGGACGACAGAGACGGCCCTCGAGGAAGAGCCGCCGGACCTGGAAGCCCTGGAGGCGCGCGTGGCGGCCATCCTCCGGCGCGAGGGGGACGCGCTCCGCGCCGGCAACCTCCTCTTACGCGCCCGGCGGCTCGAGCGGGCCGAGCGGGCCCGGATCGCCCGGGAGCGCCGCAAGCGGGCGATGGCGATCATCGAGCGCCACCAGTGGCTGGCCGCCGTCACCGCCTTCGCCAACCCGGTCCTGGCGCTGGGCCCGATGGCCGCCGGTGCCGTCCAGCTCCGGATGCTCAGCGAGATCGCCGCCGTCTACGACGTCCAGCTCTCGGCGGAGTACATCGAACAGGTCGGGAAGCAGATGGTCCAGACCCTCTTCAAGCTCGGCATGGCCGAGGTCGCGGCCGGCGTGCTGGGCGGCCTGCTGAAGTTCAATCCGGTCGGCTTCATGGCCGGCGGAGTCGTCCAGGCCGTGACGATGGCGTACTTGACCCGCCTGACCGGCGGGTCGTTCCTGGAGTACGTCGAGCACGGGCAGACCTGGGGAGAAGGCGGGATGCAAGCCTCACTGACCCGCCAGATCGAGGCCAGCCGCGATGCCGATTGGATGGCGCACTTCGCCGAGGCCGTCCTCCGTCACCTCTTCCGGCGATAGAGCGCGGGACCTCGCCGCCACGGAGGTCGATCTGACGTAGCATAGCATGAGCACGACTCCAGCGTCTCATCACGAGAAGAGCCGGTCGATCAATTCGTCCTTGGTCATCCCATGATGCTCGGCGAGATCGCGAAGGATGGCGGAGAGAGTGCCGACGCGCAGCGAATCGTGTCGTGGAATCGTGACATGGTGCTCGGCCGGCTCGGCGGTCGTCAGTCGGAGATGGGACCCCGTCTGACGAGTGACCTGGTATCCCAACGCCTCCAGGGCCTTGGACAGGTCGTCACCCGACAGATCGCGCGGGAGCTTCATAGGGCGAGAACTTCCTCGCGGACGTAGCGGAGTCGAACGACCTTGGGCACCTGCCCTTCATCAAAGTGGCAGCGAACGGCATCGCGGATCTGCGACGGGAGATCGTTCCAATCGGCGGCTTCGGTGAAGATCGAGGCGCCGAGAGCGCGGGCCGTGAGACCTCCCTCAGGGGCATCCTCAACGATAAAGATCAGTTCATTCATCGGGATCGCGTCCAGTTTCGGTCGACGACGGGACCGTGTTCTCAAGGTTACACTAATCCGCCTTGCGGCGGGACGTCAACGCGGGTCCTGTCGGGTGCGTGGAATCGAACGATGCCATCGCCTGGCGATCGGGGTCGGAGCACAATTCGGGCCGACTCCGGACGCTTCTACCAAATCGCTTTGGCGGAAAGGAAACGGCAAGGGTATCCTGGCGCGTGGCTTGGTCCATAGGTGTGTGGATCAAGCGTGGAAGCCGGGTCCGTCTGCTTGATCCTGTTCGATCACCGACGAGGGGGTCTTCAGCATGTCTGGCGGCGCACCTTCCGACGAAGACAAGCCGGCACCGGGATCGGCCGAGACGGCGTGGTTGGGGGAGAAGCCCGGGCCCAACGAGCCGGCCGCGGCGCTCCACGAGGAGGCGACCATCCTCGGCGGCCTGGACGTCAGCCGGCCAGGCGAAAGCTCGCCCGACGAGCGCCCGGCCGGCGTCGTCGACTTGCCCGAGTTCCGCCAGGCCCTCATCGACATCGGGCTGTTCGACGAGACCGAGCTCGACATCCTGGCCGCGGGCGTGCCCGAGTCCCAGGGCGTGCTCGGACTGGCCCGGCTCCTCCAGCAGGCCGGGCGGCTCACCGCCTACCAGGCCGCCGCGCTCTACCAGCGCAAGAGTCGCGGACTCCTGATCGGCAACTACCTGATCCTCGACAAGCTCGGCGTCGGCGGCATGGGCATGGTCTTCAAGGCCCGCCATCGCAAGCTGGGACGGGTCGTGGCCCTGAAGATCCTCCCGCCCTCGTTCGCCCGCGACAAGACGGCCGTGCTGCGGTTCAAGCGCGAGGTCGAGGCCGCCGGGCGGCTCAAGCACCCCAACGTCGTCTCGGCGCTGGACGCCGACGAGGACCGGGGCGTGCACTTCCTCGTGATGGAATACGTCGATGGGAGCGATCTCGATCGCGTCGTCCGCCAGCGCGGTCAACTGACGCTGAGTCAGGCGATCGACTTCGCGATCCAGGCGGCGCGGGGGCTGGAGGCGGCGCATGCGCAGGGGATCGTCCACCGCGACATCAAGCCGTCGAACCTGATGCTCGACGCGGCGGGCACCGTGCGGGTGCTGGACCTGGGCCTGGCGCGGATCGTCGAGACCTCCAACCCGTTCGGCCAGGCGGCGGGAACGCGACTGACCGAGAGCGGGATGTACATGGGGACCGTGGACTACATGGCCCCCGAGCAGGCGGAAGACTCGCGGCAGGCCGACCATCGCGCCGACATCTACAGCCTGGGCTGCACGCTGTACTTCCTCCTGACGGGCCGCGAGCCGTTCGTGGGCGAGACCGTACTCAAGCGTCTGATGGCGCACCTGGAGCGGCCGGCGCCGACCCTGAAGGCCCTGCGTCCCGACGCGCCCACGCCCCTCGAGGAGATCTACCAGAAGATGATGGTCAAGCGGCCGGCCGACCGGCCGCAATCGATGACCGAGGTGATCCGCCTGCTGGAAGCGTGCCAGACGGCGGCCGCCGAGGCACCCGCGCCGAAAGGAGGCATCTCGAAGGCGCCGCGCAACCTGATCGTGTTCGACGAGGGGGACCGCAAGACGGATAAGGGGCCGGCGCCGGCCCGGGCGGCCCGTGATGCCTCGGTCTTCGCCCGCCGGGACGACGCCGAGGGCCTCGAGGTCGGTCCGGAGCTGAGCCTGGAGGACCTGGTGAAGGACGTCCGGCCGGAGGTGCCGCTGGTGCCGGTGCCGGTGCCGACGATCAAGCGGGTCGTCAAGCCGCGGGAGCCGGTGGCGGCGCGGTCGTTGACGCCGAAGAGGAAGCACCGGCAGTGGGTGCAGCCACTGAACCTCGCCCTTCAGGGGACCGCGTTGGCCGTGGTCTGTGGCTTCATCGCATTCATGCTCTGGCCGAGGCGGCCGCCGCGACCGCAGCCGATTCCGGCCGGCGAGCCGCCGGTCTCGACGAGCCCGACCCGCGTCCCCACCACCTGGGCGGCCGCCCGGACGATCTTCGACGGGACGAGCGGCAAGGGCTGGATGCTCACCAGCAAGAAGCCCCTGCCGAGGGCCAATGTCCAGCCCGAAGGCTTGAACCCCCGCGGTACGGGCAGCTACCTGGTCGTGTACGAGAAGAAGCTCGGCGATTTCATCCTCGACTTCGATTACAAGCTGAGCGAAGGGTGCAATTCGGGCGTGTTCCTCCGCGTCGGCGACCTGAACGATCCGGTGAATACCGGCATCGAGGTGGCACTCGACGACACGACCGGGTCCACTGAGCGGGATTCGGGCGCGTTCTACGGCCTGGTGGCGCCAGCCCGGAACGCCCAGTTGCCGGCCGGCGAGTGGAACCACATGATCATCACGGCGCAGGGCCCGGTGATCGCGGTGACGCTCAACGGCGCCGAGGTCTCGCGGATCAACGTCGATGAATGGACGGTGCCCGGCAAGCGCCTCGATGGGAGCGATCACAAGTTCAAGGACGTGGCGATCGCCCGGCTGCCCCGGAACGGGTACCTCGGATTCCAGGACCTCCGCGGCGATTGCTGGTTCAAGGAGATCACGCTGAGGACGCCGGGCGGCGGAGAGCTCCCGACGAATTCCGCCGCGGACACGATCGCCGCCACGGACCAGGCCGAGGTCCCGACTCGGACCGGCGCGACGACCCGGACCGCTGGTGTTCCCACCAGTTCGTCGCCGCCCCCTCCAGCCGTCGCGCCCGCGGCGCCGGCCCCGTCCGTCAACGGCAGCGCCCTGGCCCAGCAGGGACGCTGGAAGGAAGCCGTCGAGGCCTTCCGCCGGGCCGTCGAGCAGGACCCGCAAGACTTCTGGAGGCGGAACCTCCTGGCGAAGGCCCACCTCGTGTCCGGCGACCTCACCGATTACCGACATGTGTGCGCCGACGCCATGGCTCGATTCGGCAAGACGGCGGATCTCAAGCTGGGCAGCAACTTGGGATGGATGATCGCGGTCGTCCCCGATGCGCTGCCGGACTACCGCGAGATCCTCGACATCGCGCAGGCCCATCGCTCAACGGATCGCGAACCACGAGAACTTCCAGGTCTACGGCGCCCTGCTCTTCCGCGCGCACCGCGATCGAGAAGCCGTCAGCACCCTCGAGCGGGCGATCGAGTCGAACAAGAACCGGGACAGGGGGATGCTGGCATTCCATCGGGTCTTCCTGGCCATGGCCCTTCATCGTCTCAGGCGGATAGGTTATCCCGGAATCGTCCCGACGGCTGCACGCGAGGAGTTGAGGCGCGCCGAGGATCTCGTCAAGAACACGGCCGCGGGGATGCCCTGGCACAATCGCGTCGAGATCCAGGCCCTGCTCAAGGAGGCTGAGACCGAGCTGTTAACGCCGGGGAAGTAGGCGGGTCTTCGGAGTGCTCCCGAGCCAGTCGCGCGACGACGCCTTCGATCAGGGCGGCCAGCATCGGTGCGGCCTGTCGGCCCGCCTCCAGGACCTCCTGGTGGGTGATCGGCGTGCCCAGCACGCCGGCGGCGGCGTTGGATACCAAGGCGATGCCGAGCACCTCCATCCCGGCGTGCCTCGCCACGATGGCCTCGGGCACCGTCGACATCCCGACGACGTCGGCCCCGAGCGTCCGGAGCATCCTGATTTCCGCGGGCGTCTCGTAGCTCGGGCCCGAGACGCAGCCGTAGACGCCTTCGGCAAGGCCGATGCCCAGGCGATCGCCTTCCTCCCTCGCGATCTTCCTGAAGCGCGACGAATAGACCTCGGTCATATCGGGGAAGCGCCTGCCCAGACGCTCATCGTCGAGCCCGCGGAGCGGATTGACACCCAGCAGGTTGAGATGATCGCTCAGCAGGACCAGGTCGCCGGGGCGGAGGTCGGCGCGGATCCCGCCGGTGGCCGCCGTCAGGATGATCGTGGTCACTCCCAGGCGTTGCATCACGCGAACCGGGAAGGTCACCGTCTCCAAGGCATGGCCCTCGTAGTAGTGGAACCGCCCCTGGAGCATGAGCACCGGCGAGCCGGCGAGCCGGCCGGCGATCACTCGGCCCTGGTGTCCCGCGACCGTGGTCCGCGGGAAGTGCGGGACCCGCTCGTAGGGGATCGTCACGCCGTCGGGCAGGCGGTCGGCCAACTCGTTCAATCCCGAGCCCAGCACGACGGCGACGCGGGACGGCTCGATCCCGGCGGCCCGGATCGTCGCGGCGGCTTCCTCGGCGCGGGCGAAGAGATCCGGGGTTGTCGAGCCCACGAAGGCCGTCATAAGAGGACTCCCGCGATGCAGGCCGAGAGGTAATTGGCCAGGGTCCCGGCGAAGAGCGCCTTGACGCCCAGCCGCGCCAGGTCGTGCCGGCGCTCGGGCGCCAGGGCACCGATCCCGCCGAGCTGGATGCCGATCGAGCTGATGTTGGCGAACCCGCAGAGCGCGAAGCTGGAGATCACCACCGAGCGTTCCATCAGCATGTTGTCCTCGATGAGTTTGCCCAGTCCGTTGTAGGCGATCAGCTCGTTGAGCACGGTGCGCGTCCCCAGGAGCTTGCCGACCTCGCGGACGTCCTCCCACGGGACCCCCAGCAGATAGGCCACCGGCGCCATCGCCCAGCCGAGGATCGACTGGAGGTCGGTGCCCACCAGCATCAGCCCCTTGTTGATCAGGGTGATCAGCCCGACGAAGGCGATCAGCATGGCCGCGATGTTCAGGGCGAGTTGCAGGCCGTCGCGGGTGCCGCGGGAGGCTGCATCGAGCACGTTGGCGTCGGACGAGGCCTCGGCGGCGTGCACGGTGCCGAGGGTCTCGGGCGTCTCGGTCTCGGGCACCAGGATCTTGGAGATCATGATCGAACCGGGGGCCGTCATGATGACCGCCGTCAGGATGTGCCGCGCCTCGACGTGAGCGGCGATATACGCGGCCATCACCCCGCCCGAGACGTGGGCCATGCCCGAGGTCATCACGGTGAGGAGCTCGGACTTGGTCAGTCGGGGCAGGTAGGGGCGGATCGTCAGCGGCGCCTCGGTCTGACCCAGGAAGAGCGAGGCGGCGACGTTCAGCGACTCGGCCCCGCTGGTCCCCATCAGCCAGGCCATGACGACCGCGAAGCCGCGGACGATCCACTGCATGACGCCCAGGTGGTAGAGCACCGCGAACAGCGCGGCCACGAAGATGACCGTCGGCAGCACCCGGAAGGCGAAGACGAAGCCCGCGGGCCCGCTGTCGGCGACCAGCGCGTCGCCGAAGACGAACCGGGCTCCCGCCAGCGCCGAGTCGAGGATCGACGTGATGCCTTCGCCCGCCTTCCCGAGCAGCTTGATCCCGGCGGGCACCCTCAACACGAGGAGCCCGAACCCCCATTGCAACGCCAGCCCCCAGAACACCACCCGGCCGGAGATCGCGTGGCGGTTGTCCGAGAGGAAGATCGCGACCCCCAGGATCGCCAGCATCCCGAAGACCGAGCGGACGCGGTCGGCCAGGTCGAACAGGTCGATCGACTCCGGCGCCGAGAATCGCCAGGTCCAGGGGCCGAGCGACACCTGGTAGCCCCGCCGGATCGCCACCGGACCGCGGACGACCCCCGAAGCCCGGCCGGGTCGATCTCCCTCGCCGGATCGGGGCCGACCGGCCGACCGGGTCACCCGGTCCGGCTGGCTCTCGCCGGCCTGATCCTGGGCCGACGCGCCGCCGCCGACCGCGATCGCCACCGCGATCGATCCCAGGATCAATGCCCCGATTCCGGCCGACGTCCTCACAGTCATTCGTCTCACCTTCCTGCCTGCGTTGCCGAGCGCGCGGACGAGACGGCCGGAGCCGCGATCCGCTCCACGATCAGCGGCTCGACGAGGCCCGGCTCCTCGGCGATCGTGTAAGCGTCCCGGATCAGCGCCTCGGCCTCGGCGAGCCGCGCCTCGTCGTTGACGAGCAAGGTGCAGAGCGGCTCGTCGCTCTCGACGGCCGCGCCGGCCTTCTTGTGCAGGATCACGCCGACGGCGTGATCGACGGGGCTCTCCATCCGCGAACGGCCGGCGCCCAGGAGCATCGTCGCGTGGCCGACCGGCCGCGCCGCCAGGGTCCGGACGAATCCGGCCCGTTCGGCTCTCACGACGACTCGCCTCCGCGCGGCTGGCAAGAGCGAGGGGTCATCAATGACGCGCGGGTCGCCTCCCTGGGCCGCGATCAGCCTGGCGAGCCGCTCGAGCGCCGAACCGTCGGCGATCGTCCGCCGGCAGGCTTCCCGCGCCTCGTCGAGCGAACGGGCCCGGCCGCCAATGACCACCATCTCGGCCGCCAGCTCGATCGACAGGTCCACCAGGTCATCCGGGCCGTCGCCGCGGAGGCACTCGACGCTCTCGGCCACCTCCACGGCGTTGCCGACGGCGCGGCCGAGCGGTTGATCCATCCGCGTGATCAAGGCGACGACCGCCTTGCCCAGCCCCCAGCCGATCTCGCACATGGCCCGCGCCAGCGCCCGCGAGTCGTCGAGCCGCTCCATGAACGCGCCATTGCCGGTCTTGACGTCCAGCACGAGGCCGTCGATCCCCTCCGCCAGCTTCTTCGACATGATCGACGCCGCGATCAGCGGGATCGACTCGACCGTCGCGGTCGCGTCCCGCATGGCATAGAGGAACTTGTCGGCGGGCGCGATCTCGGCGGTCTGGCCGATCAGCACCAGCCCGCACGACGCCAGCACGTCGCGATAGCGCCCCAGGTCCAGGTCGACCCGGAAGCCGGGGATCGACTCGAGCTTGTCCAGGGTCCCGCCGGTGTGTCCCAGGCCGCGGCCCGAGACCATCGGCACCGGCACGCCGGCCGCCGCCGCGATCGGCGCCAGGATCAGCGAAGTCTTGTCGCCGACGCCGCCCGTGCTGTGCTTGTCAACCTTCCGGCCGGGGATCGTCGAGAGGTCGACGATCGTGCCCGATCGGATCATCGCGTCGGTCAGCGCGGCGGTCTCGGCGGCGTCCATCCCCCGCCAGACGATCGCCATCAACAGCGCCGCCCACTGGTAGTCGGCGACCGAACCACTGGCGATCCCCTCGACCATGGCGGCGATCTCCGCCGGGTCGAGGTCCCGCCCGTCCCGCTTCTTCCGGATGATGTCAACGGCTCTCATGAGTAGTCGCGATTGGCTAGTGGCTAAGGACCCGGCCGCGATTCGGCGTTACTTCCGGACGCGGAATGGCCGGCTCGTCCCGGCGCGGCGCCCGGGCCGCGATCGGGGGAGATCCGACGCCGTCTCCACGCGACTCCATCCTGCTCACGAAAGCACGAAAGTACGAAAACACGAAAAGGGCCCGGGGTGAGCAGCGCCCGCGCCGGGCAT
Source organism: uncultured Planctomycetota bacterium (assembly GCA_963815795.1). Taxonomy (GTDB): domain Bacteria; phylum Planctomycetota; class Planctomycetia; order Isosphaerales; family Isosphaeraceae; genus JAKAUH01. The sequence goes on from CAWFIC010000021.1 coordinate 163,653, forward strand.
CCGCGCCCCACGGGCCTTCTGGTTTCGTGCTTTCGTACTTTCGTGCTTTCGTGATTCCCAATGCGACTCCGCCGGCGGTCCGCGAGGCTTCGGCCCTGGCCGCTCCTACCCTGTCAACGGCTCGATCGACGGCCGGAACGTGTCGCACAATCATGTCGGCCTGCTTCATAGCGTGATGAGGCATCGTGAAATCTTCGATCGTTGAATCTGGAATCCCGAATCCGGAATCCCCGAGCCGGCGTCCGGGTGGACACGGACGCAACCTTCAACGTTCCATATGGCCCGGCTCCCCGCCCGTCCCGAACTGGCGGTCGCCGGCGTCGCCCAGCCCGGGATGGATGAATCCGACTTCATTCAATCGCTCGTCAACGGCGCCGACGTAGATGGCAACATCCGGCATTGCGTCATTGACCCGGGCGATGCCCTCGGGCGCGGCGATGATCGACACGAGTTTCAACCGCGGCACTCCGGCCGACCTGAGGATCTCGCAGGCCCGGACGGCGGAGCCGCCGGTGGCGAGCATGGGGTCCACCAGGAGCGCCAGGGTGACGCGGGGTGTAGCCGGGAACTTGTTGTAGTACTCGGTCGGCCGCAGGGTCGCCTCGTCGCGAAACAGGCCGATGTGCCAGACCTCGGCATCGGGGATCAAGTCGAGGATCCCCTCGGCCATGCCCAGTCCGGCCCTGAGGATCGGCACGATGCCGACGACGTCGGCGAGCGTCCGTGTGGCCGCGCGGCCGAGCGGTGTGGCGACTTCACCGGGCACCGTACCCAGGTCGGCGGTGGCCTCCTGGACCAAAAGCACGCCCAGGCTGCGCACCAACTGGCGGAAATCGGCCGGCCGGGTCCGGATGTCGCGGAGCCGGGCTAACTTGTGCTGGACGATCGGATGAGTCGAGACGACGACTTTCGCCATGGGCCACTCCTCAAGTCGGGTCGGCCGCGAGTTCCCTGGCCGGAGATGTGAGCGAATCGAACCGTGAGGGTCCGCCGCATCAACGATCTCGCCGGACCGACTGACAAGGGACGCGGACATGGTACCCGATCCTCGATCGCGAGAAACGACGCTTCCGTTTTTTTGATCGACGCCGTCAGGGAGGACCGTTGAGCTTTCATTCCGGCCGTCCGCCGGCGCGACGAGCGACGGACCGACACGAGCTGGACGAAGACCGAGTCCGCCCCGCGGACGGGCGACAACGGACCACGGAGAACGGGCGAGTCAAGACATCGACTGCCCCTCCAGTGCTCTCAAGGCCTCGATGATCCTCGGTCGAAACGGTCCGGAGGGGTCCTGTCGCGCCAGCAGCGCCGCCAGGTAACCCGGGATGCTGGTCTCATCGACCGCCGGAATCGCGGGTTGGGCGTCGATCGCCGCGGTCGGCTCCGGCGGACTTGGGTTCGTTTCGTCGCCCGGGTCCTCCGCCGGCTTTGGGTTCGTTTCGTCGCCTTGCCCGAGCGAGTGTTCCGCCCCAAGGGGGGACTCCATCGGTTGGATGGTTGGAGTCCCGGCTTCGGCCGGAATCTCCAGCGGATCGACCGCCGGAAGGCCGGCCTCCAGAACCGGTCCCGGCGGATCTGGGTTCGTTTCGTCAGCCAGGCCGATCGACAGGTCAACCGGCGCCACCAAGTCGGCATCTCCATCCATGCAACTGGCAACCGGCAAGTCGCCGCCGTCAACGGTCAGGGCCTCCTTCCGGACCTTGAACAGGGCGTTGATCGCCCGGTGCACCTCCCGATCCTTGGCGAGTTGATACCGACGCATCAGCTCCCCTTCCTTGCTGTCGTCGAACGCCAGCAGGTCCATCTGCATCGCCTTCTCGAACTCCCGCCGCTCGCGGTGCACGCTCAACTTGACCTCCAGCCGACTCGCCACGTGCGCGATCAGCGCCAGCAGCGCAGCCCGGCCGGCCTCCGGGTTCGCCGGCTTCATCTGATCGGCTCCCCGACCCCGCACCCCCTCCTTGATCCGCTCCAGGTCCTCGTCGTCCGTCTCCGTCATCATGTCGTCGAGGCTCGTCGGCGCCGTCGGGTCCATGGCGTCGCAGGCCAGGTAGATCATCAGCACCCGCTCGTCGGTCAGCAGGTCCATCGGCTGTCGGCCCAGCAGCCGGATCGCCCGCAGCCGGTCGGGCCCTTGCCATTTGAGCTTCCGCTCCAGGATTTGCCGCAGGTCGGTCCAGCGGTCCAGCAGCCATTGACAGCCGGTCAACGTGCCCTCCAGCCGGTTGACGATCCGTGCGGGGTTCAGCGGATCCTCGACGGAATCGGGCCAACTGAGCCTGGGAGTGGCGCAGGAGTCCCCGCCAGTGCGGGTACAGCGCGATGGGTCCGCGGGGGTCCCAGTACAGGCGTCGGGCCAGGTCCTCGACCGCGTCGGCCTCGGCCTCCTCGCGGTCGAGGTGGCCGAAGCGAACCAGTTCCGTCTGGCGGCTGGCGATCGCGCGTTCGGCCCGATCGAGGGCCCACGATGCGTGCACTGCCCGCTCGACCAGGTAGTCCTCGACATCGGATCGGGGCTGGAAGTCAGCGTTCCATGCATCGATGCGTTCTTGCAACAACTCGACGGACTCGCCCGGCAACACCACCGTCTTGGCGGTCAGCCCATGTTTCAAGGCGTTTAAACGGACGCGCGCCTTTCCATCCGCAGTTTTCGGGCCTTTAGATCGTGCCCCATTGGAGCGACTGGCTTCAGCGCAGCTTCGAGACGGTCTCCACGGCGGCGTTCATGGTGGATGCTCCCCTGCGTGGCATCTTGAGTGATCGGTTAGCTTCTTCGCAACCGGAGACGGGCCAATCGATGGATCCAGCTTTTTCTCGCTCTTCCCGACGCCCGCCCTCGCTATAGAGTATGGGAAACTTTTCGCCCGGTGGCCGGACTTTTTAGAAAAATATTTCAGATTTTTGGCGACCACGTGGGGCGCCGGATGGTCGAATCGTCCGACTCCCACGGTTTTCCCCGGGGTCGATCGGGCGGGCGAGGCTCCGTCCGATCCCGAGAACGACCGGCTCGGACGGAACCTCGTCTTCCCGGATCCCGGCTTGTTTTCGGCGTTCGTACGGACTCCACCCACGTACATTCACGAAGCCGACCGGCTCTCTTGGGTTCGAGATGCACGGTTGCTGCGCTCGTGTTGAGCCCAAGGGGACGCAGTTGACAGGGTTCTCGCTCGGGCGTTATAAGGCTACGGGGATGGCGCCGAAAAAAAGCCGACGGCAGGCTTCGGTTAACCGATTGGCATCCTGATAGACCCATAGGCGGGGACATTCGGGGCGAAACCCGGTGTCGAGCGAAACGCGGTGACTGCCCATTTTTCGCACTTCGGCCCCCTCGCCGCCGGACCGTCGCACGATCCGAGGACGAGACGGCTGCTCCTTTCGCTGGTGAATCCGAGGACGATGGGCCGGGACCCGGCCCGATGACCGTTCAATCCGCCAGGTCAGGCGGGAGACAACTGGGATGGACCGATCGAAGCGTCTGGCCGAGACGAATGGGGATCATTCCGATCCCAACCTGCTGTTCTTCAACGGAATCGATCCGGAGACGGGGACCTATGCGATGCCCCCGACGCGGATCGAAGACGTGGCGAAGGCCGTGCTGGCCAATCCCGGAGTCGATTCCTACGAGTCGCTTCACGGCGACCGCGCCGTCCCATTCGCCCCGCCGTTCGGCATGAGCCTCGCCGACGTGTCGCAGGCCGGTTGGGGGATCGTCTTCCACGAGGACGCTCCCCAGGACGTCAAGGACGCCCTGGCGCCGCTCGTCGAGCACCGCCGCGCGGCCGTCGGCGACTTGCTGAAGGTGTTCGACTACAAGAAGGATGAGCAGGTCCGCGACTGGTATCGGCGCCACCGGATCTCGACCGCGAACTTCGAGCCCGAGCTCGTGCCGTACTATCTCCTGCTGGTCGGGCCGCCGACCGGGATCCCGTTCGAGTTCCAGTACCTGCTCGGCATCGAGTATGCGGTCGGCCGGATCGCGTTCGAATCGGCGGCCGATTATGCATCCTACGCGCGGTCGGTCGTCGAATACGAGACCGCCGATGCGGTCAAGAACGCGAAGGAGGTGGTTTACTGGGGCACCTGCCACGCGGCGGATCCGGCCACCAACCTCAGCGCCAACGACCTCGTCGAGCCCCTGGCCAACGGGATCGAAGACCCGGGAGCACCGTCCCTGAAAAGACCGGTGCACGCGCAGGTCGGCTACGAGCACAAGCTGATGCTCTCGCAAGACGCGACCAAGGCCAATCTCCTGGCGACGCTCACTTCCGGCCGGCCGCCGGCGCTGCTGTTCACGGCGTCGCACGGGCTCTGGCCCAAGGCGGGAGCGGCCAATCAGCTCGAGCTGCAGGGTGCCCTGCTCTGCCAGGACTGGCCGGGATTCGGCACCATGCGGCCCGACCATTACCTGACCGCATCCGATGTCACGGACGCCGCCTCGGTCGGCGGCATGATCGCGTTCTTCTTCGCCTGCTTCGGCGCGGGGACTCCCGTCGTCGATCAGTTCCGGAAGGACCCCAACGACCCGCAGACGGCGCTGAAGCTGGCGTCGCAACCCTTCGTCGCCGCCCTTCCGCGCCGCCTCCTGGCCCATCCCAACGGCGGAGCCCTGGCCGTCATCGGTCACGTCGACCGCGCGTGGAGCTTCTCGATTCGACCGCCGAGCGCCACCGGTCCCCAGATCCGCACGTTCATCAACTCTCTCACCTGGACGCTGGGCGGCGCCCCGGCCGGCCACGCGATCCAGCAGAATTTCGGCGGGCGCTGCTGCGCGCTCTCCGTCAACCTCCTGAACCAGCTTTCGCCGACGACTCCGGCCGCTGCCAAGCTCAGCGATAAGGACATGGTCAATCGCTGGCTGGAACGTAATGACGCTCAGAACTACGTGATGCTGGGTGACCCGGCAGTCCGTATCCGCAGCGACGCTTTGAACGGATGAGACCGCAGGCCCTTGATCCTCGAGGCGGGCGTGCCGCCTGGGGGAGGGGTCCGCGCGAGGGAGGCTCCGCCGCTCGCGAGTCGCCCTGGGATGCCCCGTGATGAGAGGTACGCCATGAGTCAGCCCGATGTGCCCGAGATCTCCGGAGCCGTGCGCGCTCGTTTCGAGCCGATCGTCAAGGCTCTCGGTCCCGCCCGCCGGACTTTGGCCGACGCGTCCAACGTCGTGGCGGTCCGGCCCGGTTACGACTACAGCGTCGCGGGCGAGCCGGTCCCCGCGGTGGTGATCGCGATCAGGCCGGGGACGAAACCGCCCGACGCGGCCGACCTCTCGCGAGAGTTCGGCGTGCCGGTGTGCGTGACGGATGGCTCGGTCGATGAGCAGATGGCGGCGATCCGACGCGAGGAGGAGCCGGTGGACTTCGCGACGCCCGTCGCCGCGCCGATCTCGCCGCTGGAGACGCTCCTGACCGGCGAGGAACCGGTGGACTTCGCGCCGCCCAAGACCGGCGCCTACGAACCGCTCGATCCGCCGAAACTGCCGATGGTCAACGCGGAGATGAAGGCGACCGTCTGCGTGAGCCCCGAGGCCGGGTGGGGCGAACTCGAGGACTTCCTGGGCGCCACCCGGGATCGGCTCACGGTCGCGATGTACCAGTTCACCGCGCCGCACATCTTCGAGGCGGTCCGCAAGGCCGTCGCGCCCGAGGGGCGGCGACTCGAGCTGGTGCTGCACCCGATCCCCGAGAAGCCGGCGAAATCGGGGGTCAAGGCCCACGACCTCGACGAGCAGGCGAAGGTGATCGCCCCGCTCGAGAAGGACCTCGGCGATCGGTTCCAGATGTCGTGGGCGACCCTCGTCTCCAAGGCGCATCCCGACGGTCAGTGGGCCTCGGCCTATCATATCAAGGTCGCCGTGCGCGACGGCCAGACCTTCTGGCTCTCCAGCGGGAACTGGCAGTCGTCGAACCAGCCCGATGTCCATCCGTTCAACGGTCAGGCGGGCCGGCTTCCGACCGGTTTCCAGAGGAAATACAACCGGGACTACCATGCGATCATCGAGAACGAGGCCCTGTCCGCGGCCTTCGAGACCTACATCAAGCGCGACTATGATCTGACCTCGGCCCAGGCCGAGCCCGAGTCGTTCGCCCTGCCCGACCTGTTCGTGCCCGAGGAGGAAGAGGAGGCGGTCGAGTTCGCCGAGGCGCCGCAGTTGTTCCAGCCGCTGCGGCTCGATCGTCGGCTGAAGGTCCAGCCCTTGCTCACACCCGACAACTACGCCGAGCACGCGCTGGAGCTGATCCAATCCGCGAAGAAGAGCGTCTGGTTCCAGAATCAGTACATCAATTTCCGGAACACCGGCGAGGACTTCCCGATCTTCAAGCGGCTGATCGGCGCGCTCAAGAAGCAGGTCGACAAGGGGCTCGACGTCCGCATCATCTGCCGCGACATGATGAAGCAAGAGAGCGTCGACGTGCTGATCGCGATGGGCTTCCCCCGGGAGCTCATGCGATTCCAGCCGGCGTGCCACAACAAGACGATCATCGTGGACGGCAAGGTCGTCATGTTCGGCAGCCACAACTGGTCGAACGAGGGCGTGGCGACCAATCGCGACGCCAGCCTGATCTTCTACGACGAGGAGATCGCGGCCTATCTCGGCGCAGGTCTACGAATACGACTGGCATCGGCTGGCCACGGCGAAGCCGACGCCGCCGCGCGTGCGCGTCGCCCGCGGCGGCGAAGCCACGCCGCGGGGCTTCCGACGCGTGCCGTTCTCCGCGGTCTTCGAGGACTGAGGGACCGTGCGAGGATCGATTCAAGATGACAGATTCAAGATTCAAGATAATTATTAAATAGACACAAAAATTTAATGAAATATCTTGAATCTTGAATTTCGAATCTTCGATCGGAGTCCTTCACGGGCCCTGGGCCTCGGCCGGCACGGTGGCGAGGTCGGGGACCTCGCCACCACCTTGGTCGAACGATCGGCGAGTCACTCGTGGCCTGATTCTCGGGGCGGAGGATGACGATGGTGAGGAATCGATCGGCAACGAACGTCAACGGCGAAGGCACGGGAGTGGCGACGGTGAACGGTAGGGCGCAACGCGTACCCCGCGGCGAGCCGGCCGCGCCGGCCGCGGCGGTGGTCGCCGAACCGAAGCCCGACACCGGGCCGGAACGACCGGCTCCATCGGCGGCGGCGCAACCGGCGGCGGCGGCGGCACCGCGTCCGGTGCCGGGGCCCCGCGAGGTCGTGGTCCACATCGAGGTGATCCGGGGCGGCTACACCCACGTGAAAGTGCCGGTCGCCATCTGCCCGCGCTACCAGGGCATGGCCCTGGGCGGTCCCGCCAAGGCCTTCGACCGCCAGCTCGACTCCTGGCTGACGCGCGCCGTCGATCTCGGCATGATCGGCTCGGGCCTGGGCCAGATCTTCCCGGTCCACCTGCAGCGGAGCCGAGAGGCCGGCAGGGTCGAGGTGGACGCCCTGATACTGGCGGGTATGGGCGACCCGGGCGATTTCGCCGCGGACGACCTGCGCTACATGATGTCGAACGTGACCGTGGCGGTGAAGTCGATGGGCCACGATCATTTCAGCACCATGCTCATCGGCACGCGGCGCAACGAGCTGACCCTCGGTCAGGCGGTGCACGGGTTCCTCGAGGGAGTCATCGACGGCTACGAGCGGTTCCGCGTGATCGCCGACTCGGTGACCTTTCAGAGGGAGCACTTCCAGGAGGCGGCCGAGCGCCCCTGTTCATCTCGCTGGTCGATGACGATGAGGAGAGGGTCCATCGGATCTTCAAGGCGTTCGAGGCCGTCGGTGAGGAGCCGCCGATCCCCGGATTGCGGCTGGAGGTCTCTCGCGGCGACGATGTCGAACCGGACTCGCAACCCGAGCCGAATGCCGCCGACGTCAACCCGTACGTGCCGCTGACCTTGTTGCGAGTGACGTCGAAGATGACCGCCCCGCCCGCGCCCGCCCCGGTGAATCAGGCTCCCGTGGGCCGGACGGGGGTCGGCGTCTTCGAGTTCTCCGGCATCTCGGAAGTCGCCGCCGTGACCGTGCGCGAGGTCGAACTCAACGCGTACCTGGTCCGTGAACTCCCCGACCGGATGACCAAGGTGTCCTCGCCCGCGGAGCTGGAAGCGATCGGCATGTTCTTCGGCAACTATCTGATCCCGAACGAGTTCCGGAAGCTCGCGGAGGGCGGCGGCGACCTGACCCTCGAGGTCGACGAGACGACGGCGGCCTTCCCCTGGGAGATGGCGGCCCACCGCAGGCATTCGAAGACGAGCTACCTGGGCACCAGCGCGAGCGTCTCTCGGCAGTTCCGCACGCTGCTGTCCCCGCCGCCCAGCTCGCCGCCGCCGCTGAATCGGGTGCAGAAGATCCTCATCATCGCCGACCCGGCCTCGGGTGCACTCTCCTTGCCGCGTGCGCGCGAAGAGGGCCTGCAAGTCGTCGATGTGCTCGACCACGCCCGCAAGGCCTGGGAGGGCGAATACCAGTTCCACGTGACCGTCCGGATCGGTTCCTACAAGGACGCGGACGGACTGGCGGCCCTGTGTGAACTCGTGCGCCAGCGAGGCGACTGGATCGTCAGCGCCGAGCCGTGCGACCCGCTGAAGATCGCGCTGTTGATCGTCAATGAACACTTCGACATCATCCACTACGCCGGCCACGGCGCGTTCGACCGCAAGGCGGGCCGCGCGGGATGGGTCTTCGATCAGGACTGCTTCCTGTCCGCTCAGGAGATCTTCCGCGTCCGGCAGGTGCCGCGCCTGGTGTTCGCCAACGCCTGCTTCTCCGCTGTGGCGACCAGCCGCGACGAGGAGCGGGGCCACCACGTCGGGCTGGCGCAGGCCTTCTTCGCCCGCGGGATCCCGAACTACATCGGCGCGGGGTGGCAGGTCGACGACGCGTGCGCCCGAGAATGCGCGCGGTGGTTCTACACGCGTGTCCTGGGCCTCCGGCGTCCTTCGAACGGCGACGAGATCCTCGGGACGTCGCCCCCGGCCACCATCGGTGAAGCCTTGACGGAGGCACGACGCGCGGTCCACGAGTTCAAGCCGGATTCCTCGAGCTGGGGCGCGTACCAGCATTACGGGCGCGTCTGCGATAAGCTCCTGCCCCTTCCCAACACTCTCCAGACGCGCAACGACCAGCAATCCGCTTCATGAAGCGCGGCCCCCGTCACCCCCCGGGGCGGAGTTGGGCCGCGAGCGCCCCTGACCCCTAGAGAAGGGTTGGGTCTCGACCCCCCCTGACCCCCCCTTCTTAAGGGGGGGACCGCGCCGCTTCGATCCCCCCGCACGACGGGCTCTTCGATCCCCCCGCACGACGGGCTCTTCGATCCCCCCCGCACGACGGGCTCTTCGATCCCCCCCTTACGAAGGGGGGGTCAGGGGGGGTTTCTTCGCGTCGATCCAATGCTAGCGCTCCCGTCGAGGGCGATACCGGCTCGACCCGACGCATTCCGGCTCTGGCGCCGCCGGCCATGCCACGAACATGGCGTGGGCCGCAAGAAGGCGCTTGCCGGAGACACACTCATTTCCCGGCTTCGCGAATCCGTGTAAAACTTCGGTATCTGAGTCACGTCCGATGATCACTTGAGCGTGAGGCGGAGCCGGTAGCCCGCGGTGCCGACGTTCACCGGAGCGGCTTCCGATCGAAGCGGTTACGGAGACGACGTCCATGTCCGGGTCGAAGGGACGACCACCCGCCGGTAAAACGGTCGACCGCGACCCCGAGGCCACGGCCTCCGTGTCGGCCACCGCGAGTTTCCAACCGGCGGCTCCGGGCTCCGCCGGGGCCGCGTTGCCGGCGGGTGTCCCATCGCATATCGGCCGTTATGCCCTCCGGCGATACCTCGGTCGGGGAGGTTTCGGGGACGTCTACCTGGCCTTCGATGACGTGCTGCGCCGGGACGTCGCCATCAAGATCCCCCGCCGGGAGCGGATCAGCGGACCGGAGGACGTCGAGAGCTTCGTGACACTCCGCTCGGTCTAAAGACCGGCGGCTTCTCGGAGTGGCCCCCGAGCGACAGGCGCGAGCGCCTGGCCTGTGTCCGGGCATCTACGCATAACCCGCAAGTTGTGCGGGATACGATGCTTGACCACGATCGGCGCCGGGATCTTCCCGGGCTCGCCGTGCTGGTACCGCGAGAGGATGTTGACTTGCCCCACCACGTCGCGATGCGCCTGAAACCCGCAAGCCGGGCAGCGGTATTGCCGCCCCTTCGGTTTGTGGCGATGCGAACATGACGGGCAGGTCTGAGACGTGTACGCCTCATCCTCCAGCTTGACCGCGATCCCTTCCGCTTCCGCCTTGTACGTGATGTACCCACGGAGCTTGCCGTGATTCCACTGGCTGACCTCTTGATTGCTCGCCCGGCCGAGATCGACGCCATCGGCCGCGTCGCGCACGTCGCCGACCTTTGCAGTCTGCAACCCCTCGGAAGAACTGACGGGGTATACGAGAAGCGGGGTGTAGGGTGGGTCGAACGCCGCGCAGCGGCGTGAGGCCCACCGAGATCCCCGGCCGAGCCGGTGGGCCTCGCCTCGATGAATCGAGTCTCGACCCACCCTACTCACGTTCGCCGGCCTTTTCGTCTACCCTCCGAGTGAAACGCTGTTGATCCTTGCGTACTGCCAGGCCGCGCGCAGCTCGCCGGCGCCGCCGCGTCAGCCGGGCTGGGCGATCAATTCGGCGATCGTCTTGACGTCGACCGGCTTGGTCACGTGGTGGTTCATCCCGGCCTCGAGCGACCGACGGCGGTCCTCCTCCTGGCCGTACCCCGAGATCGCGATGATGAGGGTGTCCCGGAAGCCCTCGCATCGCAGCGCGCGGGCGACCGAGTAGCCGTCGAGGGTGGGCAGGCCGATGTCCAGCAGGATCACATCGGGGCGGAAGGAGCGGGCGGCCTCGATCCCCTCGGGGCCGTCGTGCGCCAATGCCACCTCGTGACCGAGCAGCTTCAATAGACGGGCCAGCCCCTGCGCCAGGTCCCGGTTGTCGTCCACGATCAGGATGCGAGAGCCGCTCCGCTCTTTCGGCGTGGCGGGAGGGCTCATGACGGCGGGATCCTCCTCGGCGGCGGGAAGTCGCACGATGAACTCGCTGCCACGCCCCGGCCCTTCGCTCCGGGCCGAGACGCTGCCACCGTGCAGTTCCACCAGCTTCCGGACGATCGTCAGGCCGACGCCCAGTCCCCCTTCCGAGCGGGCCAGCGCCCGCTCACCCTGGACGAACAGGTCGAAGATGCGGGGGAGGACGTCGGGCAGGATGCCCACGCCGTCGTCGGCCACGCGGACGACGATCTGGTCCCCGACCTGCTCGGCGGAGAGTGTGATGTGGCCCCCGACCGGCGTGTACTTGGCGGCATTGGTCAGCAGGTTGACCAGGACCTGCTCCAGCCGGATCGGGTCGGCCTCCATCCGGAGTGGCCGGTGCGAGATCGACACGTCCAGTCGCTGGTGCCGGTCGTCGATCAGGGGCCGGACCGACTCGATGACCTGGTTGATCACCGGGTACGCGTCGATGAGCTGCTTGCGCACGTGGATCAGGCCCCGGGTGATGCGGGAGACATCCAGCAGGTCGTCGAGGAGGTGGGCCAGGTGGTTGACCTGACGGCCGATGACGTCCTTGGCCCAGTCGAGGTGGTCCTCGGTCCCCGGCACATCGAACGACTCGACCGCCATGCGGATCGCGGCCAGGGGGTTGCGCAGCTCGTGGGCCAGCATGGCGAGGAACTCGTCCTTGCGACGGTTGGCCTCCACCAGTTCCCGCTCGTGGCGTCGGCGATCGGTGTCATCCCGGAAGACCAGGACCACGCCGGTGATCCGGCCCCGGCCATCCCGGATGGGAGCGGCACTGTCGTGGATCGGCCGCTCGGTGCCGTCCGCGGCGACGAGCAGGGTGTGGTTGGCCAGCCCGACGACGATCCCTTCGCGGAGCACCCTGGCGACCGGATTTTCGCTCACCTGGCGGGTCGTCTCGTCGATGATGCGGAAGACCTCGGTCAGCGGCCTACCCGCGGCGGCGTCTCTGGCCCGGCCGCAGAGCGACTCGGCGGGTGGGTTCATGAACGTCACCCGGCCGTCGGCGTCGGCGACGATGACGGCGTCGCCGATGCTGGAGAGCGTCACCTGCCAGCGTTCGACCTGGTCGCGGAGCGCCTCCTGGGACCGTTGGCGAGAAATGAGGTGGCGCACGACGATCACGCCCAGCGCGGCGACCATGAGCAGCGCGGCGACCGAGGCGATGGCGAAGGTGGTGGCCGTCCACGCGACGCTGGCGTCGGACTCGGCGACGCGTCGGGCGAGGAGGGCGCGCTCCGCCTCCTCCATCTCGCCGGCGAGCCGGCGGATGTCATCCATGAGCCGTCGGCCCCGATCGGAGAGGACGACCTGGATGGCGGCCTCGGGGCCGGCCTGCCGGCGGAGGCGCACGGTCTCCTGCAACTCATCGAGCTTCTCCCCGACCTTGGTCTCCAGGGCTCGGAGCCGCGGCTCTTGATCGGGGTCGTCGAGGAGCCCCTCGAGCCGTCGGATGTCGCCAGGGAGCGACGCGACGGCGGTCTCGTACGGCTGCAGGTATTCCTCGCGTCCGGTCAGCAGGTAACCTCGCTGACCGGTCTCGGCGTCCTTCAGAGTCGAGAGCGTCGTTACCAGATTCCTGACGACCCTGTTGGTCCGGAGGGCCTGCCGATTGTTCTCGGCCAGGCGGCTGAGGTTACGGGCGGAGACCAGGGCGTTGAGCGCGAGCACGATCACCGCCAGGACGAAACCGGCGGCGAGCGAGGTCCGGAAACCTGGACTCATGGTGACCCCGGCGACTCGATGGGCTGTCGGCATGACCGCTTACTTATTTCATATAGCGATGTTAGTATAAGGGACGCGGCCGGGATCGTCCACGGCGAATCGACGCGGATGAGACCGAGGGCGCCCCGGAGGCTGAGGGTCCGCCGCGCCGTTCCGAGCCGATTCAGACGTCGGTCGGAGGCGTCGGCAGCTCCTTGCCGGTGAGCTCGCGGAACAAGAGGGTGACCCACTCGGGGCCCGGACGCGCGGGGGATGGGTCGGGATGGGCCTCGGCCCACTCGGGCGCCAGGACGAGGGGAACCCAGGTCGCCGATCCGGCGCCGGACGCCTCGGTGAATCGGGCCAGCTTGCCGGACAGGCGCAATGGCATGGACACGCCCTCGATGTTGTCTCGGGTCGGGTTCGCGCAATTCTCGGCGGGCGAGGTGACCAGGTACTCGCGGCAGGCGAGCGGCCGATCGGGGTGGATCGAACAGGACTCCTCCTCGAGGAACGGGCAGGCGATGCCCAGTTGGAAGTAATCCAATCCCAGCGGCAAGCGGTCGTCGGCCCCCAGGCTCTCGGGCCGGCGCAGGGCCTCGAGCAGGCCGGCCTCATCGAGCCGGCGGATGGCCTCGGCGAACCGGTTCCGCACGGCCGATCGCCGCGGTTCGGGCAGCTCCTCGAGCAGTTCGGCGAGCCGGCGGGCCTCGATCCGCGAGATGGGGACCAACTGCCGGCAGCAGGCCCCACAACCCGGTCCGCACGAGATCCGCCGGCCTTGACGCTCGACGTCCTCGACGAGGCCGGCCTCGATGGTCGTCCAGAGCGAGTGCAACACGGGCAGCACCGCGGTCGGTCGGACCGGGGCCGTCGGAACCGTCAGATCGAACTCGAGTCGCACGCCGCCCACGTTCAGGGCCCCGTGGGCGGACCGATGCTCCGGCGGGTTCGGGGACGCGGAGGAAGAGTTGTCGGCCATGATGGACCCCCGATTGACGTGAGAAGAGCAAGCGATCCAGGGACCGGAGAAGACTGTCCGGCTCCGGGCAGCACGCCCAGACGAAATCACGGCTCGAGCGCCTCACCGCCGTTGGCCGTCAGCATCGCCCGCAGTCGGTTCGGGTCGAAGTTCTCGGGGATGGTGCGGACCATGCCGTCGGCGAAGACCACCCGGGCGCCACCGAGCCGGCTGCCCAGACCCCTGCCCGACTCGTCGTTGATCCGGTAGCTCATCGTGTCGAATTCCAGGTCCCTCGGCTCCATCCAGCGGAACCGGTCGTCCGGGACCTCGACGACCATGAGCGTGGCTTGCGTCCCGTCGCCGATATCCTGGCGGCTCATCGCCCGCGCGCCAGGCCACATGGTCTGGGGGCCGATCACCGCCACGAAGCTCGTCGTCTGGGACTGGGACGAATCCAGGCCGGAGCGGAGGTAGGTCTGCCCGATCCGATGGGCCAGCTTCCGATTGTTGGGGCCATCCCAGGGCTCGGCGAATTGGGATCAGCTCGCCAAACTGTCGTCGCGACGAGGGGACCATGTTCTCGTTCCTCATCGTCCGGAACGGGGGTCTGTCGGGTGCTCTGTGAGAACCGGGGTCCGGCCTTGGCTGCGCGCGGTGCTCACAGAGCATCCTACCAACCGCCTCGGTCGTCGTCTCGTACGTATCCCCTGATACACGGCCCCGGTGACGCTGTCCGAACCGGGAGGGCGAGGCTCCGTCCGAGCCGTGGGGGATGGCTCGGACGGGCCTCGCCCTCCCAGGGACCGGACACGATCAGCGACGTCGTGTATAAGATCGTCAACTGGCGAGGACTTGCATGCGAATCAGGCACTGGCATTGAGAGGCACGACCCCGAAGCCGGTTCCGGTGGGCCGCTGAACCTGTCCGTCGCGATAGATGATCGGCGGACTCACGCCGGACGACTCGTAGAAGAGGGCCGCCATCAGGTCGCAGGCGTATCGTTCGACCGGGAACGCCGACAGGCTCGACGCGAGGCAGACCATCGCGGCCTGACCCAGGTCGGTCTCCAGGTTCGAACCGATCGCGCAGACCTTACCAGCCTGCCGCGCCCGACGTGCCATCGCCAGCGAATGCGTGAAACCGCCGTTCTTCCCCGGGTAGATCGACAGGATGTCGAATGCGTCGAGGTCGAGGGCCTCCTCCAGTTGCCCGGGAGTGAAGATCGCCTCGTCGGCCAGGATGGGCACCGGCACGCGTCGACGGACTTCGGCCAGGAGGCCGATCCGGTCTCTCGGCGTGGGCTGCTCGGCGAGCGCGAGGTCGAAGGGGAGCAGCGCCTCGATCGCGGCGACTGCCTGGTCAGCCGTGGCATACGCGCCGTTGGCGTCGATGGTGAAAATCGGGTCCGGGCCGAGACGTTCGCGGACGGCTTGCAATCGCGCCACGTCGTCGATTCCCGGCACGCCGGTCTTGAACTTGAGCGTGCGGATGCCTCGGTCCCAGAACTCGACGGCCAGCCGCACCGTCTCCTCGGGCGGATAGCAGCCGATGCTCACGCGAGTCGGGATCCACTCGACCGGCTCGCGATCGGCGATCAGGCTCGCGACCGAGGCGCCCCGGGACCGGCCCCACAGGTCCCACAAGGCGATGTCGACGGCCGCCTTGGTGAAGGGGTTGCCGTGCAGGCGGCGGTCCATCAGCTCGAGCGCCTCCGCCGGCTCGCGGAACGTCTGTCCCAACAGGAGCGGACCGAGGTGATGGTCGATCAGCCACTTCGCCGTCTCGGCGGTCTCGCCGCTCCAGACCGGCGCGGTGGCCGCCTCGCCGAATCCACGAGTGCCGTCGTTCCCGGTGATCGTCACCGTCACGTAATGGGACGCCTCATGCCGGCCCAGGGACGAGAGGATCGCCCCGTCCTGGCGGACGGGATGATCGATGATGAGGGCCTCGATCTGACGGATGCTCAGACTCACGATGCAGATCCTCACGTAGGTCAGGCTCTCAGCCTGACAGATCAGACCGTCAGGCTGAGAGCCTGACCTACTTCGGGCGCTATTCCAGGAACCGGCGGATGGCGTTCTCGGTGATCTGGGCCACATGCTCGTCGACCGGGAGGCTGCTGACCCACGAGATCGAGCCGACCGAGAAGACTCCGCCCCCGCCCGGCGTGTCGAAGTGCACGAGATCGGCGCCCCCGTCGTCGGGGTTCAATCCCTTCGCCAGCAGCCGCGCGTTCGGCGGCGAGCTGGGCGAGAGCTTGTCGGTCTCGTGGCCGGACGCTCCGCCGGGACATCGCCGGTGCAGCGAGTTCCGGCCGAAGATGTCGGCCTCCTGAAGTCCCGTCCCATTGAAGATCCAGTGATCGGCATTCACCACGCGGTACGGGGCGCCGGTCATCGCGCCCGGGGGCGTGAAGACGACGCCCAGGAGGTTCGCTTCCGATTCGTGACGCAGCGCGAACCGGCTCTCCGCGCCGATGCCGGCGACGTCCAGGCCGGTGATCTGCCCGTTGTGGACCCACATCGACGAGCCCTGGATCTCGACCTCGCAGTTCAAACCGTTGCCGCCCAGGTAGAGCAGGCGGCCGCCTTCGTGGAACACCCATTGCTTGACGCGGTCGTACATCCGCCGGGTCCAGTACTCGGGATGGACGGACAGGACGAGCGCCCGGTACGCCGAGAGGTCGAGCGTGCCGTCGTCGAGCTGCGTCTCGGCGTAGAAGTCGTAGGGGAGCCCGCGATCCTCGAGCCAGCCGAGCAGCCGCCACTCGGCGGGAGCCAGGTGGCAGGCCTGCCGGCCCTCGATCGGGTCCGTGAGCTGCTCATCGAAGTCGATGTGGTTGAACGGCTCGGGACGATCGAAGGATAGCGGAGCGTAGGACGGAGCATTCCAGCTCAGGAACTCGGTCTCGCGGTAGCGTCTGAGATCGTAACGGGAGTTGACCGTCGGCGTCGGCGGGAGTTCGTCGGCATGGATGTAGTTGCTCCGCCCGCCGAAGCTGTTGTAGGCATTCCAGTTGATATTGCTCGCCAGCACGGCGAGCGGGGCAATTGGCCGCGCCGGCGCGACGATCCACGGGAATGAGAAACGCAGACCGGAGGGCGTGCGGGCCCGGAAGTAATACAGGCCGCTGAGATCGGGGGCGGTGACGAACTGGCGATGAGTCGGGCTGTTGTAGCCGACCTTGTTCCATTCGACGCCCGAGCGGGTGTAATCCCCGTCGGGGGTGACTTGCATCGTGGCCCGCGGGCCGTGCTCGTCGAACCAGCCGAGTCCGCGGACGAATTCGGGCGACCGGCCGTATCGCCAGAGTTCCAGGTGATACTGTTCGACGGCGTGGACCCGGAACTCGCCGGCTTCGCCGCCGCGGACCCACTTGGGCCAGACGTAACCGCTCAGGCCGTCGGCGAGGAGCCGGAACTGATGCGGCGACCCGGCGGGCACCGACACCTCGCTGCGCCTGGCGCCATAGCCGGGATGCTGCAAGGTGACCGTGTAGTTCCCCGCGGGGAGATCGGCGTGCACGGCTCCGGTCGCGCGCGACCGGGCCTCCCAGGACTGGCCGCGGTTGTCAACGAATTCGAGCGCGACCCCGGACAGGGCGAGGTAGCGCTCGTCGCTCACGTAACCGATCAGCATGGAAACGGCTCGCGGATGGTGGATGCCTCGGCCGGCGCGATAGTCTACCATGGCTCTCGATGGCTGACGACCCGGCGCCGGGCGATCGGGCGTGCCCTGACGCCCTGGTCCCCGCATCCTCGACGATGGATCGGAAATGGCGAATCGCTCCCACGAGATTCGGGATGATGATCCGGTCGGATCGTCCGGGCCGACTCGGGCTCGCTTCGTGGTGCTGGGCCTGCTCTGCCTGCTGTCGGGGATCCTGTATCTCGACCGGATCTGCATGTCGGCCGCCGTCGATTCGATCCAGACGGACCTGAAGCTGTCGAACACCGAGAGCAGCTACGTACTGATGGCGTTCACGCTGGCCTATGGGCTTGTTCGAGGTCCCGACGGGCCGCTGGGGTGATCGACTCGGCGGGCGGCGGGTGTTGACGCGGATCTCCTTGTGGTGGTCCGCTTTCACCGCGCTCACCGGCGCCTGCACGGGCTTGTGGACGCTCGTCGGCGTGCGGTTCCTCTTCGGCGCCGGCGAGGCGGGGGCGTTCCCGAACGTGGCCCGCGTGCTTATCGCGGTGGTTCCCGGACGAGGAGCGGGGCCGGGCCCAGGGGGTGCTGCTGGCGGCCTCGGCGACCGGCGGCGCGCTGGCGCCGTTCCTCGCGGCGCTCTTGATCCAGGCCGTCGGCTGGCGCTGGTCGTTCGCGGCGTTCGGCGGGCTGGGCGCAGTCTGGGCGGCGGGCTTCTGGTGGTGGTTTCGCGACGACCCCGCGGCGCATCCCGCGGTCAACCCGGCCGAGCTGGCCCGCATCGGCCGCCGCGCGACGGCCAGCGAGGACCATCAGCCGATCCCCTGGGCGGCGGTCGCCCGGAACCCCAGCATCCGCTTCCTGGGGATCATCATGGCGCTCGCGTCGTTCAACAGCTACATCTATTTCTCGTGGTACCCGAAGTACCTCAAGGACGGACGGCACATCGGAGCGACCGAGGCCGGCCTGATGGCGTCGACCGTCCTCGCGCTCGGCGCCGTCGGGACGCTCGCCGGGGGCATCGCGGTGGATCGGATCGTGCTCCGGGGCGGAGGATCGGCCGGGCGACGCTTGCTGGGCGGCGCCGCCTTCTTCATGGCGGCAGCCTTGCTCGGCTGTGCGCTCCGGACGCATGACCCCTGGATCGCGGCAGGCTTCACCGCGCTGTCGTGTCTTGCGGCGCAGTCATCGCAGCCGCTCTGGTGGTCGTGCGCGATCGGCATCAGCGGCCGCCATGTCGGCGCACTGTTCGGGCTGATGAACATGGTGGGCGTCTTCGGGGCCATGAGCTCGCAGTATCTCGTCGGGGCACTCGCCGACGGGATGGCGGCGAGGGGCTTCTCCGGCCGGCAGCAGTGGGACCCGATCTTCTTCATCGACGTGGGCGTTCTGGTCTGCGCCGGCTTGCTCTGGTCCTCGTTCCGGTTCGTCACCGTCGAGGTCGACGAATCGTCTCAATCCTCGCCTGCACGCTGACCTTCAGGGCTTGTCGATCTTCGAGTAGAATGACGATGTGAACCATCGGAACACCCTGTCAGTGGGAGGCCGCCACCATCATGGAGCCAGTAAACATCCACCTGAAGCCGGAATCGCTACCTCCTTCGGGACTGGGCCCGGATGGCAAATTGAAGATCGAGACCGAGGACGAGCGCAGGCAACGCTTAGAAGCGGCGCGGCGCTCTTGCGCGAGATCGCGGATATCCCCGACGAGCCAGGCGATCCACCGGACGAGGAGTGGATGCGAGGGATCGACGAACTGCGCCCTCATCGCCCGGTTTTCAAGGGGTGCTACTGAGCCATGAGGAAGTACGTGTTGCTGGACGCCGGGCCCCTGGGGAATGCGTGCCGGCGCCGTGGAAGTCCCCTGGGAGATCAATGCCGCCTCTGGCTCGACGGCCTGTTGGCAAGGGGAGTTGATATCATTGTTCCCGAGATCGCCGACTACGAGGTTCGTCGGGAACTGACCCGAGTCGGCGCTACCGGATCGCTCCGGCGTCTCGACGCGCTGGTGACTCCGGGAAAGTTGACGTACGCCTCCATCACCACAGCCGAGTGGCGGAGGGCGGCGTTGTTCTGGGCCGATGCGCGCCGGCGGGGGCTGCCGACCGCATCGCCCGATGCGCTCGATGCCGACGTCATCCTGGCGGCTTGCGCTGCATCGGTCGGCCAACCGGGTGATCAGATCATCGTCGCGACCCTCAACGTCGGCCATCTCGTCCGTTATTGCGATGCCCGGCTCTGGACGACGATCGCTTGAGGCCAGAATCGGGGCCTGAGAAGGGCTTTGCCCATCGACTCGCCCTTCCGTGGGCCCTGAGCCCGCGGGGCGACGGCCATGATTCTGCGACAAGACGCTGGTGTTTCGTTCAACTTTTGGTTGACGGGTTGGAGTCCCGGCTTCAGGCGGAAAGGACCGGCTGAAGCCGGGACTCCAACCCGTCAATCCAAGATCGGCGCATCGCTAGGAAAACCGGCGCGATTGTATTAAGGTTCGTGACTAGGGTTCGAATGAACGTCGAACTCGATGCATGAGGATTCCGACGATGACAAACCGCCGCGAGTTCCTGGGGCTCTCTGCCGGCGCCGTGCTCGCGGCCGGTGCGATCGCAGATCGGGGCGCCAATCGGGCGGATCAGCCGAAGACGATCCTGATGCTGGGCGGGACCGGTTTCCTCGGTCCGCAGACCGTCGAGGCGGCGATCCGGCGCGGGCACAAGGTCACGTTGTTCAATCGCGGTAGGACCCGGCCGGGGCTGTTCCCCGACCTGGAGAAGCTCCACGGCGACCGGGAGAAGGACGACCTGAAGGCCCTCGAGGGACGCCGGTGGGACGCGGTCGTCGACACCTCGGCCAACGTCCCGCGATGGGTGAAGAAGGCCGCGGCCGTGCTCGGCGCCAACATCGGGCATTACATCTATGTCTCGTCGGTCTCCGTCTACTCGGACGTGAGCAAGCCCGGGACCGACGAGACGGCACCGGTGTCCACCATCGACGACCCGACCACCGAGAAGATCGACGGCCGGACCTACGGCGCCTTGAAGGTCCTTTCGGAGAAGGCCGCCGAGACCGCGATGCCCGGCAAGGTGGCCGTGGTGCGGCCCGGCCTGATCGTCGGGCCCGAGGATCCGACCGACCGGTTCACCTACTGGCCGGTTCGCGTCGCCCGGGGCGGCGAGGTGCTCGCGCCCGGCTCGCCCGACGACCCGATCCAGCTCATCGACGTCCGCGACCTCGGCGAGTTCCTCGTCCGGCTGATCGACGACCACACGACCGGAGTCTTCAACGCGCTCGGGCCCGACAAGACGCTCACCATGGGCCGGACGCTCGAGGCCTGCAAGGAGGTCGCCCGGAGCGACGCGACCTTCACATGGGTCGACGCCGACTTCCTGGAGAAGCAAGGCGTCAACGCCTGGAGCGACATGCCGGCCTGGGTGCCGAGCAGCGGCGAGACGGCCGGCTTCGCGAGGGTCGGCAACGCTCGGGCGATCAAGGCGGGGCTGACGTTCCGCCCGATCACCGACACGTCGAAGGCCACGCTGGAGTGGTTCCGGACCCTGCCGGAAGATCGTCGCAACAAGATGCGCGCCGGCGTTTCGCACGAGCGCGAGGCGAAAGTGCTCGCCGCCTGGAAGGCGCGGGCCACGAAGCCGTGAAGCGTGGCCCCGGCCGCGCCCTGCGTCGCCGCCTCGACGCTGCCCAGGCCGGTCCCTGACCGGGACAGCGAGTCGTCATCTCCCACGGGATCGCTTGTCGCTCGATGGACATCCCGCCGCAGACGGACGGAGAATCGCGGTCCGGCGCGACCGTCCCACGATCGGGGTTTCGGACGGTCTCTTCGTCGCCTCGTTCGGCTCGTCAACCGCCGATTCGGGCTCGTCCTCCCGGAGTTCGAGACGAGATTGCGACGAAAATCCCAAATTTCCTTGTCCCGGACCACCGTCTGTGCGCCAGTGATAAGGTATGGGCAAGATCGAGAACGACCCACCTAGCGATACCATCCATCTATTCGAACGGCTCCGAGCCGGGGATCGACGCGCGCTGGCCGATCTGTTCCAGCGGCACCGCGACCGCTTGCGGAGGATGGTCGAGCTGCGCATGGACGCCCGACTCCAGGGCAAGATCGACGCGTCCGACGTGCTTCAGGACGGCTTCCTCGACGTGGCGAAGCGGGTCGAGGGCTATCTGAGCGATCCCCGGCTGCCGGTGTTCCTCTGGCTGCGGCTGGTCGTGAGCGATCGGCTGGCGATGGTCCATCGCCACCACCTGGGGACGCGGATGCGGGACGTCGCCCAGGAGGTCTCGCTCTATCGCGATCCGATGCCCCAGGCCAGTTCGGCGGCCCTGGCCTCGATGCTGCTGGGGCGGTTGACGACTCCCTCGAACGCGGCGATCCGGGCCGAGCAGATCCTCCAGGTCCAGGAGGCGGTCAACTCGCTGGAACCCCTCGATCGGGAAGTGTTGGCGCTGCGCCACTTCGAGCAACTCAGTCGAGCCGAGACCGCGGTGGTGCTCGGCATCACCGAGGAGGCGGGAGCCAAGCGTTACATCCGGGCACTGAAGAAGCTCAAGACGATCCTGGCCGCGATGCCGGGAGGCCTCGAAGGATTCTGAACGATGTCGATTTCGGAATCGGAACAGTATGACCGGCTCGATCAACTGGCCGAGGAATTCGCGGCGCGCTTCCGCCGCGGTGAACGCCCCGCGCTCAAGGAATACACCGACCGCTACCCGGAACTGGCCGAGGAGATCCGCGACCTCTTCCCGGCGATGGTCAGGGTGGAGCAGGCCGAGGGTGTCCGGCAAGGCGAGGAGGAGCCGACCGGAGATTCCCGGGCCGGAAATCCTCCCCTGAGACAGATCGGCGACTACCGGCTCCTCCGCGAGATCGGCCGGGGCGGCATGGGCGTGGTGTACGAGGCCGAGCAGATCTCGCTGGGCCGCCGGGTGGCGCTGAAGGTCCTGCCGGGTCAGGTGTCGGGCGACCGGGTGGTCCAGGAGCGGTTCCGCCGCGAGGCCCGCGCCGCGGCGCGGCTGCACCACACCAACATCGTGCCGGTCTACGACGTGGGCCAGGACGGCGATGTCCGCTTCTATGCGATGCAGTTCATCCAGGGCCTGGGGCTCGACGCCGTCATCGCCGAGCTGCGTCAGCTCCTGGACCGGGCCAGATCCCACTCCAGGATCAAAGCGGCCTCGGGGGGCCAGTCGCCCCGGCCCCGGGGAGAGCACTCCCGCCATGGCATCGACACCCCGACCCTCGGCGACGGGGTCGAGGTCAGCCGGGTCTTGCAATTCATCCTGACCGGTCGGCTCAACCCTTCCGGCCAGCGCCCGGAGCCGCCGGGAGGCTCTCCATCGATGCAGGCCAGGGCCATCGCCGGAAGCCTCGCGACACCGACCGGGACCGGGACGGAAAGTCGAGCGGCCGGATGCGACCCCGAACGGACGAGCGCCGAGACCGGGAGTGTGACCGCGGGCGACGCAATCGACCCACAACGGGCGCATCCGCCCGCACCCGCGTTGTCACCGTCCGCCTCCCCATCGTCCAGCTCGGCGATCCTGCCCGGGGGTGCCCAGCTCTCGTCGGTCGAGTCGGGCCGACGTGGATTCTTCCGCAGCCTGGCTCAGATCGGCCGGCAAGTGGCCGGCGGCCTCGCCTACGCCCACGCGCGGGGGATCGTCCACCGGGACATCAAGCCGTCGAACTTGCTCCTGGACACCGAAGGTGTGGTCTGGATCGCCGATTTCGGCCTGGCCAAGGGGGACGACGAGGGGCTGACCCATACCGGCGATATCCTGGGGACGCTCCGCTACATGGCCCCCGAGCGGTTCCGCGGCGACGGAGACGCTCGGGCCGACGTCTACGCGCTGGGATTGACGCTCTACGAGCTGCTCACGCTCCGCCCGGGATTCGAGTCGTCGGACCGGCTCAAGCTGATCGAGCAGATCAAGACCGAGGAGCCGAGGAAGCCTCGGTCCGTCGATGCCCGGATCCCGCGGGACCTGGAGACGATCGTGCTCAAGGCGATCGAGAAGGACCCCAAGGCGCGGTACCAGACGGCGGAGGCGATGGGTGAGGACCTCGGTCGGTTCCTGGCCGACGAGCCGATCCGGGTCCGCCAGGTGAGCGCCGTGGAGCGCTACTGGCGGTGGGCCCGGCGCAATCCGGTGATCGCGGCCATGGGCGGGGTGCTGACGGCGGTGCTCGTCTTGGTCACGATCGGCTCGCTCCTCGCCGCCGGCCGTTTGGCAAGACTGGCGGAGCACGAGGGTCAATCGGCGACGGCCGAGCGATTGGCACGCCTGGAGGCAGACCAGGCGCTCGAAGACTGCGGATCGGTCCCGCGCCGCGGCTCAGGCCGAGACCTACCATGCCATGCTCAGCGAGGTAAGGGCCCTGCGGGCCGGGCATCAGCCCGGTTGGCGCGAGGAGGCCCTGGGGAATCTCGCCCGCTTGGCCGTCATGCCCACACCTCGTCGTGATCTCGTCGAGCTTCGCACGGAGGCCGTGGCTTGTATCGGCGAGTTCGAGATCACGGAGGTGGCCCGAATCGCGGGGACCGGTGGGCACGTCTGGTCAACCGATTTCAGTCCGGACTCCCGGACTCTGGTCACGGCCTCCGCCGACGGCGACCTCGACTTCTGGGACGTCCCGGGCCGGAAACATTCGCAGAGACAGATCGGGATCGTCTCGCCCGAGCGTACGCAAGGCCGGTCGCACCAGGGACGCCTTCGATTCCTGCCGGACGGCTCACTCGCGTATGCCCGGAGGGACCATGGCGTCGGCTTCCTCGATGCCTCGGGGCGGCCGTCGTCCCGGCTCCCAATCGAGGGAGGGACGGCGCGTGCCTGGAGGCTGGAAACCGATCGCCGAGGGCGTTTGCTCGCGGTGGGATGGAGCGACGGACGCATCGACATTCATGACTCCGGTAGTGGTCATCTGCAACGATCCTTCACGTGGCGTGATCCCTCGGTCTTCGCGCTCAGCCCGGACGGGAAGTGGCTCGCGCTCAGGGGTCCGGACCATGCGGTCCAGCTCCTGTCGTCTGACGGGCCAACCACCCCGATCACGCTGGGGCACCATGGCGACCTGGTTTACTCGCTGGCGTTCAGCCCGGACGGGAAAACGGTCGCCAGTGCATCGCGCGATCGCACGGTGATCCTCTGGGATGTGGCTGCCCGGAAAGAATGGCTGAGTTTGCGCGGACACAAGTCGGAAGTCACGGCTGTCGCATTCAGTCCTGACGGCACGTGGATCGCGACGACGTGCGACGACTACACGACCCGGATCTGGGACGCCCGTGACGGACAAGCACTCGGGGTCCTGCCGGGGGAGTACTTCTCGCAGTCGATTTCCTTCAGCCCCGACGGCGTCTACCTGGTCGCCTCGTCGGGCCAATCGGTGTACCTCTATCGAATCAGGGGGCGGCGAGAGCAGCGACGTCTGGCCGGGCACCATTTCGGAAGCTTGTGCCTGGCCTTTCATCCGCGCCGACCTCGCCTGGCCTCCGCATCCGACGATCACGCCATTATCGTCTGGGATACCGCCGCCGCCCGTCCGTTGCGCCGGTGGGTGGGCGACGTCGAGCAGAAAGGGCTGGCATACAACCCCGAGGGCTCCTTACTGGCCAGCAGTATCGGGACGGATCAGGGGACAATTCGCTTCTCGGTCCGCCTCTGGGACCCGGAGACCGGTACGGCGCGGAAGCTCTTACCCGGCCATCAAGCCGACGTCTGCGCCGTGGCTTTCGACCCCACGGGTCTTCGATTGGCCTCGGGGGACAAGGGCGGGACGACCCTCCTCTGGGATGTGGGCAGCGGTCGGATCCTCCGTCGCGAGCAGGAGGGAAACTCGCCGGTCGCGTCGGTTGCCTTCCACGACGAAGGTCGCCGTCTCCTCGTGGGTCTGGAGCTGGGCGAGATTGCCTTGTTCGATCTGGAGCAGTCCGGTCCGCCCCGGCGCATCGCGTTGCCGGGAGGCTGCAAGCGACTCGTGGTCGACAGCCGCACCAACCGCGCGATCATCGGCGATTCCCGGGGAGACGTGATCGCCCTGTCGCTGCCCGATCTCACGGTCGTCCATCGCCTCGTCCAGGGGCATGATGGGGCGATCGAGTCCCTCGCGCTGAGGCCTGACGGGCGGCTGCTGGCCACGGGTGGGAGTGATCGGCTCGTCGTACTCCGCGACGCCGCGACGTTCGTGGCGTTGCTGACATTCCCGGCCTGGACCGGCCTGGTCAAGGATATCGGCTTCGACGCCTCGGGCCGCTGGCTCGCATTCGCCGGATCCGACTCGGACTTGTGTCTCTGGGACGTCGGGATGGTCCACGACGAACTCGCCGCCCTGGGAATCGCCTGGGACCAGGCCGCGCCCAAGGCCGGATCGACCGCGGAACTCGCCCCCGTGCAGGAACGGGCCAGGGCGAAGGTTCCCGTCATCCGGCCCAGGACGAGCGACCTCCGCGAAATCGAGAGAGCCCGGGGCCTGGTGCGGCCCGGTGTCGGGGCTTTCGATCGCGGCAACTTCCTGGCGCGACACGGCGACTGGAGGGCCGCGCTCGCCGAGTTCCGCGAGGGGCTCGCGCGCGACCCGACAGACATCATCGCCTGGATGGGCGCTGCGACCTTATACATCGAGCTCGGCGATGTCGAGGGCTACCGCCGCCATGCCCGTGCGATGCTGGATGCTTTCGGCACGACCGCCAATCCCACGACCGCGGAGCGAACGGCCAAGATCGGCCTGCTCACCGCCCCGCCCGCGGAGGACGGGGCCCGCCTGACCGCGCTGGCGGGACGGGCCGTGACGGCCGGGGCCGGCACGCCGCTCCTCCCCTGGTATCAGCTCGCCCGGGGCATGGCCGCCTACCGCGACGGCCAGTTCGCCCTGGCCGCCGATTGGCTCCGCGCGGCCCAGGAGTCGAACACCAACATCCAAGCCAGGCCCACGATCGAGCTGTACCGGGCCATGGCCGAGGCCCGGCTGGGGCAAGGGCACGCGGCCCGCACCCGGCTCGCCGGGGCACGCCGGGCCCTCGAGGAGATGGCCCCACCCGCGGCCGACCTCGGTCCAGGCTGGCACGACTGGCTGATCGGCCAGGTCGCGCTCCGTGAGGCCGAGGCCCTGATCCTCTACGACCCGGTCTTCCCGGCCGATCCGTTCGCGCAATGAGATCGGCGATATGACCGTCGGCGACGTCAGCCCCAGGAAAGTGCATCAGCGTCCCCCCAAAGGGGTCATGACCCCAGGCGCGGACCGGACCCCGACCCCTCTGTGGCCTTCAGCGTCTCAGAGCGATCCGTTTCAGGGGGGGCCGAGATGAAGCTCCTCAACTCGCGACGATCTTGGCGACCTCAAAAGACGGCGACCGATGTCAATCTCCGAGTCGCCGTGGTATGATCTGTTCGATCGACCGCCGACGAATTCGCGGCTCGATTCCGCGCGACGAACGCCCTGAGTTCAAGGAATGCACCGACAAACGGCCACTTGACGCGAAGAATATAACAAGAGCAAGACCGAGGACCTTGCAACCAAGCATGACATCGGAGTAGTCGAGCGGTCAAGACGATCCCGGCGGCGATGCCAGGCGGCCTGGAGGGACAGGGAGCGATGTCGAACCCTGAGTCGGAGCAGTATGACCTGCTCGATCGGCTGGCGGAGGAATTCGCGGCGCGCTTCCGGCGCGGCGAACGTCCCACGCTGAAGGACTACACCGACAACTACCCGGATCTGGCCCAGGAGATCCGGGATCTCTTCCCGGCGCTGGTCAAAGTGGAGCAAGTCGATGATGCCCGGCAGGGCGAGGACGAGTCCGCGGGTCTTCGGGCCGCGAATCCGCCCCCGACCCTGGTCGGCGACTACCGGATCCTCCGCGAGATCGGCCGGGGCGGCATGGGGGTGGTCTACGAGGCCGAACAGATCTCGCTGGGCCGGCGGGTGGCGCTGAAGGTCCTGACGAGGTCGGTGTCGGGCGACCGGATGGTCCAGGAGCGGTTCCGCCGCGAGGCCCGCGCCGCGGCGCGATTGCACCACACCAACATCGTGCCGGTCTTCGAGGTGGGCCAGGACGGCGATGTCCGCTTCTATGCCATGCAGTTCATCCAGGGTCAGGGCCTGGACCTGGTTGTCCACGAGCTGCGGCGGCTCCGCGACCGATCCCGATCCGAGACCAGGACGAGGGCGGCCTTCGAGGATCCGTCGCTCCGGCCCCGCCCAGAGCACTCCCGCCGGGGCATCGAGGACCCGACACTCGGCGAAGGGGCCGAGGTCGGCGCGGTGTTGCGGTCCATTCTCACCGGTCGATTCGACCCCGGCGGCCGGGGTCCGGAGCGGGTGGCAGCCTCGTCCATGCTCGATGCCGAGGCTCTCACCGGGGGCGCCGCGACACCGACCCAGACCGCGAGTGCCACAGCAGACGACGCGACCGGGCCCACACCGGCGCATCCGCTCGCACCCGCCCTGTCATCGTCCGCCTCCCTATCGTCAAGCTCGGCGATCCTGCCCGGGGGTGCCCAGCTCTCGTCGGTCGAGTCGGGCCACCGCATGTTCTTCCGCAGCCTCGCTCAGATCGGCCGGCAGGTCGCCGGGGGTCTGGCTTACGCCCACGCCGCGGGATCGTGCACCGCGACATCAAGCCGTCGAACCTGCTGCTGGACACCGAAGGCGTGGTGTGGATCGCCGATTTCGGCCTGGCCAAGGGGGACGACGAGGGGCTGACCCATACCGGCGACATCCTGGGGACGCTCCGCTACATGGCCCCCGAGCGATTCCGGGGTGAAGGGGATGCTCGGGCCGACATCTACGCGCTGGGATTGACGCTTTACGAGCTGCTCACGCTGCGCCCGGGCTTCGACTCGTCGGACCGGCTCCGGCTGATCGAGCAGATCAAGTCCGAGGAGCCGCCGCGGCCGCGGGCGGTCGATTCCCGGATCCCGCGGGACCTGGAGACGATCGTTCTCAAGGCGATCGAGAAGGAGCCCAGGGCGCGGTACCTGTCGGCCGAGGCGATGGGCGAGGATCTCCGTCGGTTCCTGGCCGACGAGCCGATCCGGGCCCGCCAGGCCAGCGCAGCGGAGCGATACTGGCGGTGGGCCCGGCGCAATCCGGCGATCGCGGTCCTTGGCGGGGTCCTGACGGCGATGCTGGTCGCGGTCACGGTCGGCTCGCTCCTGGCCGCGGGCCGTTTCGCAACGGTGGCCGAGCGAGCGAATCTCTCGGCGGCCGCCGAGCGATCGGCGCGGCTGGAGGCCGACCAGGCCCGCAAGACGGCGGAATCGGCCCGCGAAGTCGCCCAGGCGGAGAGCTACCACGCCATGCTCAGCCAGGTGAAGGCGCTGCGGGCCGGTCATCCACTCGGCTGGCGCGAGGACGCCTTGGACAGCCTCTCGCGGCTTGCCGTCATGCCGACGCCCCGACGCGACCTGGTCGACCTGCGGACCGAGGCCGTGGCCACGCTGGCGACACTCGACATCCGCCTCGTGACCCGGATCAGCCTGCCCCACGATGACATTCGCTCCATTGCGTTCAGCCCCGACGGCCGGACCCTCATCACCTCCGGTTTCACAAGGGGCCTGGACTTCTGGGACGTGCGTGGGCAACGGCACCTCGGGGCCGTTCGCGACCTGAACGTGCCTCACGTTTACGAGACGACACTGGTCGCGTTCCTGCCTGGGGCCCGGGGTATGGCCGTCGCGACTCGCGATCACGGCGTCGTCTTCACCGACATGCGCGGCATCCGCACGACCCGCGCCCCGATCATCCGGGGATCGAGCCAGCCGAAGGCGCTCGCCATCGACGCCGATGGGCGTTGGACCGTCGTGGCCTGGACCGAACCCGCCGGAATCACCGTCCACGACGCGGCCAGCGGCGCACCCGTTGGCAGGTTCGAGGACTCCGCCTTCGCCCTCAGCCCCGACGGTCGGTGGCTCGCCCGGACGGAACAGGGAGTCGTCATGTTGCAGCCGCTGGGCTCGCCTGGACCGGGAGTCGAGCTCGGCCGGCACGGACGGATCCGCTCTTTCGCCTTCAGCGCTGATGCGACGATGCTCGCCGCCGCATCCATGGACAGCACCACGACGCTCTGGAACGTGGCGAAGCGTCAGCACGTCGGCACCCTCCAGGGTCACCGCGCGGTCGTCAATGACGTGGCGTTCAGCCCGGACGGCGGGGCGATCGCTACCGTGAGCGGCGACTATACCGCCCGGATCTGGGACACCCAGACCGGGCGGGAACTGGCCGTGGTCCCCGGTTCCGCGTGGATGGGTCAGGTCGATTGGTCCTCCGACGGCGAACACATCGCCGCGACCACCGACTCGAAAGCGACGGTCTTGCTGTATCGGGTCACGGGCCGGCACCACGTCCAGCGGAGGCTCCCCGGAAAAAGCACGGGGTTCGGGCACGTGGCGGCGCACCCTCGCCTGGAGCAGCTCGCGACACTCAGCGGCGAGCTCATCACGTGGGACCTGTCGGCCCCTCGACCCACCCCACGCCCACTCGGGATCGAGCCCGGGCTGGGCTCCGCACTGGCCTACAGCCCGAACGGATCGCTCCTGGCGACGGGCGGTTGGACCTGGCTCGGCTCTCAGGATCGCCGGATCGTGCTCCGGGACACCGACACGGGCGAAGCCCGGACCCGGTTCTCCACATCTGAGATACTCCACGCGCTGGCCTTCGACCCGGCCGGTCAGCGGCTTGCCAGCGGCGACGTGGCCGGGAACGTCATCGTGTGGGACCTCCTGACCGGCCGCCCTGTCCGCCAGTTCGCCACGGGTGGCCCGATCTGGTCGATCGCCTTGCTTGATGGCGGCCACCGGCTGGTCACCCACGGCAGGGACTCGGTACTCCTCTGCAACCTCGACACCGGCGACGTGGAGCGGCAATTCACTCTTCAGGGCGGCGTCCGCAGGTTCGTGGCCGACTCCGCACGCAACCGCCTGGTCGTCGCGTTCCAGAGCGGAGCGATCGGCAGCGTCTCGCTCCCCGACCTCTCACCCGACCGCCGACTCGAGAACACCCACAAGGGGACCGTCGAGTGCCTGGCCCTGAGCCCCGACGGACGCCTCCTGGCCACCGGCGGGGTGGACCATCACGTGGTGCTGCGCGATCCCCTGTCCTTCGAACCGCTGCTGAGCTTCCCGGAATGGATCGGGAATGTCAGGGACATGGCCTTCGATGCCTCGAGCCGCCGGCTGGCCGTCATCGGCAGCGATCCCGACGTGGAACTCTGGGACCTTCCCGCACTATCCGACGGTCTGACGGGCGTCGGCCTGCCCTGGGACCGTCCCTCCCCGGCGGCCGTCTCGACGGCCGGGGCCTCCGAGGGTCGGCCGTCGACGACCCGCGAGGTCGTCGTCATTCATCCCGCGGACATGGACCCAGCCGAATTCGACGAGGCCGAGCGCCTGATGAATTCCGGTTTCGGGGCTTACGGGAGCGGTCGGCTGGCCGACGCGATCCGCGACCTCCGGCAGGCCCGCGACCGGCTCCGGCCTTTGCTGCGGGCCAACCCCGGCGATCGCCAACTGGCGAGTCAACTGGGCGTCTGCCTCGGGGTCCTCGGGGCGGCCCTCCGCGACAGCGATCGGCCGGTCGAGGCCCTCGCTTCGCACCAGGAAGCGCAGGGCGTCCTGAAGGCCATCATCGATCCCGCACCCGTCGACCTCTACAACCTGGCCTGCGACTACTCCCAGCTCAGCGTGCTGAGCGACCACGCTGCGACGCCAGCGACCGTCTCCGAACGTGCGGCCCTGGCCGATCGGGCGATGGAGGCACTGCGGCGCGCCCTGGTGGCGGGCTTTCGCGACTTCCCTCTGATGGATCGAGACAAAGACCTCGACCCGCTCCGCGGCCGGGCCGACTTTCAGGCCTTGACCCTGGATCGGGGCTTCCCGCTCGATCCGTTCGCCGGCGCGATCGAGGTCGAGCCGCCGCGGGCACCTGCACCGATGTCCGCGACGACAGCCCCCACTCCCGGCGGAAGATAAAGCGATGTCTGTGCAGGTGTCCCGAGTGACGTCGAGGACGGACCCGGTTTTCTAACCCGAAGCCCGGAGGTCGGAGTGGCCCCTCACCCTTTCGGGCCCAGTCCGTTGATGTGGTCCCACTTCGCGCCGAGCACGGTCTTGCTGTCGCAGCCCAGCCAGCCGTCGAGCAGGGTCGCGTAGATCCGGCGGAAGTCGGTGTGGAACTTGAGGTCGTCGTCGTCCAGGTCCGAGAGGCTGGGGTGCTTGCCGACGACGCCGCCCTTGACCGACGGCCCGGCGACGAACAGGCACGAGGCGGCGCCGTGGTCGGTGCCCCGACTGCCGTTCTCCTGCACGCGGCGGCCGAACTCCGAAAACGTCAACAGCCGCACCCGGCCGGCGTGCCCGCTGGTCTTCAACGTCTGGAAGAGGCCGGCGATCGCGTTGGCCAGGTCGGACAGCAGGTTGCCGTGCGCCGGGCCCTGGTTGGCGTGTGTATCGAAGCCCTCGAAGGTGACGTAGAAGATCCGCGTGCCGAAGCCGCGGGCGATCAGGCCGGCGACGAGCTGGAGCTTCTGCGCGAGGCCGCCGCCAAACCCTCTCACCGCGTTCGGCCCCTCCAGCAGCTCGCGCAGGGTCTCGACGGCCGTCAGCGTCTGCACTTGCCGCCGCTGCACGAACGACGTCAGGTCGTCTCCCTCCGCCGGACCCGAGGGCGCCGCCAGTTCCTCCAGGAGCCGGCGGCGAGCCTGCTGCTGAACGACCTTGCCGCCGCCCAGCTCCAGGCGGAACGAATTCTGGTCGCTGACGGTGACTGCGCCGCCGCCCGGCGCCCCGGCGATGGCCAGCGGCAGGCCCCTCTCGCCAAGGTGCAGGATCGGCACGCCGCCCGAGGGGTTGGGGCTCTCGACCGCGGCCCGGCCCAGCCAGCCGGTCTTGACGATCCCCTTGGGATCGGCCGAATGCCAGATGTCCATGGCCTCGAAGTGCGATCGCTCGGGGTTCGGATAGCCGACGCCCTGGACGACCGCCAACTGCCCCTGGTCCCACATGGGCCGGAAGCCCCGCATGGCCGAGTTCAGGCCGACGTGATCGTCCAGGCGGACGACCTCGTCCTTGGTCTGCCGGAGCGTGGGCCTGGCCTTGTGATACAGGTCGTCGGCGTAGGGGATGACGGTGTTGAGGCCGTCGTTGCCGCCGGTCAGCTCCAGCACGACCAGGATGTTGTCCTTGCCGGGTGCGGCCGCACGGGCCGTCCGGGCCACGAACCCCGGGACCATCGCATTCAGGGCCACCAGCGATGAGGCCTTGAGCGTGTGGGTCAGGAACTGTCGACGGCCGATCATGTGCGATTCTCCCTGAATGATGATGGACGACGCTCACGCCTCACGCCAGTTGGTATTCGCTCATGCTCAGGATGGCATGGACCGCCTCGCGCACTCGGCGGGCCAGGGCGGGTCCAGCGGGGCGTCCCTCGGCCGCGAAGGCCACGAGCTTCGCCCGCGCCTCCGGGCGGACGCCGCCGGGGAGGTAGCACTCCAGCAGTGCGCGGACGACGTCCTCGGGACGGCTCACTCCGTCCTCGTCGAGGATCCGGGCCGGGTCGAACGCTCGTGGGGGCCCCGGTTCCTCGGGCCTGTCGGTCGGCGCCGGCTTCCCGGTGAATCTCCGGACGAGCGGCCCCAGGCCGAGCGGGGCGGGCGCGGCGCCGGCCGCCGGCTCCGAAGAGGCGTCGGGCCAGAGCGTGCCCATCGCCAGGGCCTCGGCGAAGTTGTCGCGCTCCAGGATCGTGGACGTGTTCAGCCATGAAGTGCCGCCCGGCCAGCCCTTGACATTGGGTGGCATGAATAGCTGCTGGCCCATCGCCGCCAGCCGGGCCACCAGGACCTGCTGCGGCAGCCCTTCCTCGGGACCGGAGCGGCGGTACACCGCGCGGACCGCCCCGAGCACGTACTCGACCGGTCCCTTGATCCGCTGCCGGAAGGCGTGGTCCGAGTAGAACAGCCGCGAGGACAGGATCGTGCGGACCAGCCCCGCGATGTCGTAATCGCTCCGGCGGAACGACTCGCAGAGCGGCTCGAGCAGCGAGTCGGGCGGTGAGGTCTTCTCGCTGACGAGATGACAGTAGAGCTTGCGGACCAGGAACCGCGCCGCGGCCGGCTGCTCGAGCACGATGCGGACCACGTCGCCGCCGTCCCAGGCTCCCGTCTGCCCGAGGACCGTCTTGGTCCCGCCATCGTGCAGTCGGGGGTCGAACGCGAAACCCACTCCGTCGGTCCGCCAGCCGGTGAAGGCCCGGGCGGCTTCCCGGATGTCCTTCTCGGTGTAGTGGCCGACGCCCAGGCTGAAGAGCTCCATCAGCTCGCGGGCGTAATTCTCGTTCGGCTTCCCCTTGACGTTGCTGTTGGAATCGAGCCAGACCAGCATGGCCCCGTCCCGGCTGATCGCCTGGAGCATGGGGCCGAACCGCCCGAGCGCATGCGCCCGGAGCAGCTCGTTCTGGCGGAACATCAAGAGCGGGATCCTGCACCTTGACGAGGCTGGTGGCGAAATGGTTGTGCCAGAACAGGGTCAGCTTCTCGCGAAGGGGGTGCCCTCCCTGCAGCATGGCGTAGAGCCACCAGCCGCGGAGCTGATCGCCATTGTCATCACTCTCGGCGGCGATCCGGCCGACGTCGGACAGGGTCTCCAGGACCTCGTCGGCGTGGGGCTTCCCGCGAAGGAGGAGCTCCAGCGTTCCCTCCGGGCCGAGGCGCTCGGCCTCGACGAGGTCGTCGCGGCTGGGGCCGAAGCTCGCGCGGCGGTAGAGGTGGGCCGCCCACCTCGGTCCCCAGGGATCGGCGGCGCAGGGCGCCACGGCTGCCACGCCTCGGCGGGGTCGATCCGGTCCAGCGTCGGTAACATCGCGGCCATCGGGGCACCTCGATCACTTGAGGAGATCCACCTCGTAACGGACGTCGGCTCCCGGCGCTCTTGACGCGGAGCGAACCGCCGCGGAGGTGGGCCCTGGTCCCTTCGACCTCATACGCGAACGGCTTGGCGGTGAACGGGTCGACCGGCAGCGGCACGCCGATGTCGGAGAGCCTGGCGGGCAGCTTGCCGTCGTGTCCCGCGGCGTGGAGCCGCAGCGCCTCGACCAGCCGGAGCAGCGCGATCTGCTGCTCGAGTCGCCCCTGCGCCACGCGGAGCTTGATGACGTTCGGCAAGAGCTCGGCGAACAGCCCGTGCCCGTCATCGGTCCTCTCCCCGATGCCGTTCGGGGCGACGACCTCCCAGAGCGGCAGGGCCAGGACCTTGCAGCGGTCGTCGCGACGGATCTCGTAGTCGCGCTTCTCGTCCAGCAGGATGACCTGCGCGGGCGGGAAGTGATCGACGAGCTTGTCCGAAAATCCCGCCACGACCAGACGTCGGCGGGCGGCGTCGACCCTCCCCTTCTCCTTGACCCTTGCGTTCAGCCATGCCCGCGGGCTCCGGGGCGGGAGGCCCGCCCGCTCGCGCGCGAAACTGAGGATGCCGGAGAATCGGCCGACGAAGGCCGCGATCTCGGCGTCCGTCATCGGACTGTCGTCGCGGATCGGCCGCAACGTGGCCGCGACGCCGATCCGGTCGCCTTGCATGCCCTTGTGCAGGTCCACCAGGGGGCACGGCAGGTCGGTCAGCGCCCAGTAGAGGTCGGGGCAACCCGGTTGCTGCACCATCTCTTCCAGGGTGTCGAGCGCCGAGATGCGCGGCGCCGAGCCCGACCAGGTCGGCGATCTCGCTGGGGTGCTCGCCCAGGTGGCGGCTCAGCGACAACATCGTCTTGGCGGTCCGGATCGCTTCGTCGAAGCGATTCTGGGCCACCTCGAACCGGAATCGGACCTGGAGCGCCTCGGCCAGGATCTGCAGCGGCGCCACCTCGGCCGGCACGACGTTCATGCCACCGTCCTCGACCTGGTGGAGGGCCTGCCAGTCGATCGTGTTCATCCGGGCCGCCCCGTCCGCCCATCGAAGGGCATTGCTGCTGTACTCGGCCATCGGCTCCAACCGCAGCTCCAGGAGCGACATGCCCCGGAAGCGGTTGCGACGGGCGACGCCCTCCTTGCCGTAGAAGAACGGCCGCTGCTCCATGAAGCACTTCAAGTACTCCTGCGCGGCATTGCCCGGATTCAACTCACCGAGATCCGGCAGGAGCTGATACTTCAGGGCCGGCCTCGGCGCCGGCATCGGATGGACGTAGAGGCGGACCGTGGCTTCGCCGGAGGTCGCGCCCGACGGCCCCGCGGCCAGGGCTGCCGCGATCAGCAAGAGATGGAACATGGCCGGAGACTCCCTGCGCCCGGGGGCGGGCTCCCTCATTTCCTCACGGTCAACACGTAGTGGACGTTGAAGAACGGGTTCTTTTCGTCACCCGCGGGCGGACTGCCGCGGAGATGCGCCGTGGCCCCGCTTCAACTCGTAGCGGAACGGCTTGCCGGTGACCGGGTCGTCGGGTAGCGGCACGGAGACGTCGGACAGCTTCGCCGGCAGCTTGCCGTCGTGCTCCGCGGCGTGGAGCCGGAGGGCCTCGACGTGCCGCAGCAGGGCGATCCGCTGGTCCAGCCGTGTCTGCGCCGGCGGACCGCCTTGGTGGACGGCACCAGGGCCGCGGCGAGCAGGCCCGGGGGCCGGTCCACCTTGGCCCGGGCCTCCATCGCCTCCGCCTGCCAGAACGGCAGGTTCATGGTCTTCATGGCGTCGTCGCGACGGACCTCGTATTCGCGCTTCTCGTTCAGCAGGACGACCTGCTCGGCGGGAAACCGCCCCACTCTCTCGGCCGGCAGGCCATTCTCGACCAGGCGTCGGCGCGCGGCGGCGACCTTCGCCTCGTCCTTGACCTGCGCGTCGAGCCAACCGCGCACCCCCTTGGCCGACTTGATCGGCTCCTCGTCCCCCAGCAGCTTCTCCATGCGCTCGACGAACTTCCGGATCTGTCCCGCGCTAATCGGCTTCGCGTCATCCAGGTCGCTGAATTCCGACAGGCTGAGCGCGCGCTCGCCTTCAATGCCGGTCCGCAGGGAAATCAGGGGACTGGGCAGGTTCGTCAGCGCCCAGTAGAGGTTGGGGCAGCCCGGTTGATTGAGCATCTCCTCCAGGGGAGCGATGGCGATGCTCGCGATCGCGATACCCACCAGGTCGCCGATGAGCGTCGGATGCTCGCCCAGGTGGCGCGACATGGCGAACATGGTCTTGGCGGTCCGGATCGCGTCGTCGAAATGGCCCAGGGCGACCTCGGCCCGGAAGCGCACCGCGAGGGCCCGCGCCAGCCCGCGCATCTGCTGCACGTCGGGGAGCAGCAGGAAGAACCCATCGGTCTTCAACTTGGGCAAGATCTGCCAGTCGGGGTTGTCGAGTCGGGCCGCCCGGTCCGCCTGGATCAGCACGGTCCGCCCGTACTCCTGCAAGTCCCGCGCGGGCAGCTCCTTCAGCGGCATCGCCAGCAGCTCCTCGCGACGCTCGAACGACTCCTTGTCGAAGAAGAAACTCTCGTGCTCCATGGAACACTTGAAGTAATTGAGGATGGGGTTGCCCGGATCCATCTCCTCGAGCTGGGGAAGGAGCTGGTAGCGGAGCACAGGAATGGGGGCCGGCGCCGCCTGGACATCCAGCCGGACCAGCGTCTCCGGATTCGCGCCCGTCCCGTCCGCCCGGCACGGGACCGCGAAGACACCAAGGGCGAGCCAGCCCAGAAGAGTTCGGGCCATGGGGTGACTCCTGGCCAACAGCATGGGTTCGTCGACACGCGAACGCTCGAGAGACGGTGATTTCCGCCAATCGACGACAATTGTAAGATGGGCGACTTCCCATTGTCAAGTCTCGTGCCGCTCGCTGGCTCACTTCTGGAGAGTGACTTCGTAATGGACGTTGAAGCTGGGGTGCTTTTCCTGGCCGGAGGGTGGCTGGCCCCGGAGGTGGGCCGTCTGGCCGGCGACTTCGTAGCGGAATGGCTTGCCGATGAACGGGTCGTCGGGCAGGGGTACCGGGACCTCGGACAGGCTCGCGGGCAGCTTGCCGTCGTGCTCGGCGGCGTATAGCCGCAGGGCCTCGACGTGCCGCAGGAGCGCGATCCGCTGCTCGAGCCGTCCCTGCGACAGGCGGACTTCGAACACGCTCTGTATCAAGACGTCGGCGAACAGCGTCGGTTCGCGGGCCGGCGGCGTCGGGGCGGCCAGCGCCTTGGCCTGCCAGACAGGCAAATTTGTGGTTTTGATGATATCGTCGATGCGATCGTCGTACTCGCGCTTCTCATCCAGGAGGATGACCTGGTCGGCGGGGAACCGCCGCAGCCGCTCCTCGAGGTAGCCGTGTTCGATGAGGCGTCGGCGTGCGGCGGCGACCTTCGCCTCGTCCCCGGTCCGCGCGTCGAGCCAGGCCCGCACGCGACTCTCACCCGGATTGGGGGGCTTGCCGTCTCCGATCAACAGGTCCGAGTGCGCGATGAATGCCTTGAGCTGTTCCGGGCTCATCGGGTCGTTGTCGTCCAGGCCGCGGAATTCCGCCGCGACCAACGTCCGCTCTCCGGCCATCCCCTTATCCAGGGGGACCAGGGGATGCGGCAGGTTGGTCAGGGCCCAGTAGAGGTTGGGGCAGCCCGGCTGCTCCAGCATCTCCTCCAGGGGGCCGATGGCCGTGTTCGCGAAGGTGAAGCCGATCAGGTTGCCGATGAGCGTCGGGTGCTCGCCCAGGTGGCGAGAGATGGCGAACATCGTCTTCGCGGTCCGAAGGGCCTTGTCGAACCGGTGCAGGGCGACCTCGGCCCGGAAGCGCACCTTGAGGGGATTGGCCAGGCCGCGGATCTCCTGCAGGTCGGGGAGCAGCAGGGCGACGCCGTCTGTCTTCAGCTTCAGCAGGATTTGCCAGTCCGGTGTGTCGAGTCGGGCGGCCCAGTCGGCCTGGCCGAGTGCGAATCGGCCGTAATCCTCCAGCTCCGACGCCGGCAACTCCTTGAGCGGCATCGTCAGGAGCTTCTCCCGGCGCTGGAACGCCTCCTTGTCGAAGAAGAATCTCTGCTGCTCCATGAAGCACTTCAAGTAGCCCTGGACGGGGTTGCCGGGATTCAGCTCCTTGAGCTCGGGCAGGAGCTGATAGCGGAGGGCCGGACGGGGCTCGGCCGCAGGATGGACGATCAACCGGATCAGCGTTTCCGAGGTCGCGCCGGGCGGGTCGGCCCGACACGGGAGGGCGAGGATGGCCAGGGCGGCGAAGCAAGGGAGAGTTCGGCGCACGGGATGACTCCTGATCCATGGGACGAAACCGGGTCTCGATGCTCAGTTCAGGAGCGACGGCGGCGGCGGGGAGGCCCGCAGCGGTGGCCCGCTGTCGATGAAGCTCACGTCGGTCGCGGGGCGGTCGTCGGTTTCCGCCTTCAGCAGATCGCGGCGGGCCGACCAGAGGCCGGCACCGGCCGACGCCTCGGAGGGCGAGGGTCCTGGGGCCGGCGCGGCGCGGGCAGTGCGGCGACGGGCACGGCCAATCCGCCGGCGGGCGGGGTCGAATGCGGCCACAGCAGCGCCAGCGTCAGCGTCTGGGTCCCGGCCAGCAGACAGGTCAGGGTCATCCAGCCGCGATTCGGGCGGGCGGAGCTGCGGCCGGCGGCGAACAGCAGGGCGTCGCGGTCCAGCCGGCCGGCGTCCGGCGTGAACCCGGTCAGGCGTTCGAGGAACGGTTCGGACATGTCGCCCCCAGTTGCTCGCGCAGATCTTCGACACCGGCGGTATAGCGACGGAAGGCGGTGCTCGCCGAGCAGCCGGTCACCGCCGCGATCTGTTCGAACGTCAGCCCGCCCCAGTGGTGGGCCACGATGACCTCGCGCCGCTCCGGCGCGAGCCGCTCGAGGGCGGCCGCGGCGGTTTCGGCATCGAGGCCGTCGACATCCGGCTCGACGAACCAGCGGGCCGGCCGGGCGGCCGCCGACTCGCGCCGCCGCCGCCGCCGCGCGATCTTGGCGGCATCGAGGGCGCCGTTGCGGACCACGCGGTAGAGCCACGCGACCACGTCCTCCGGCGGCCGCCCCTGGCGGAACAACTTGAGGAACGCCTCCTGGACGACGTCCTCGGGCGCATCGCACCATTGCCGTGCGTACAGCACGAGCGGTGCGGCGTGGCCGTCGATCAGCCGTGCGAAGTCCGTGGGGCTC
The DNA here is from genome assembly GCA_963815795.1 of uncultured Planctomycetota bacterium. Taxonomy (GTDB): domain Bacteria; phylum Planctomycetota; class Planctomycetia; order Isosphaerales; family Isosphaeraceae; genus JAKAUH01. The sequence goes on from CAWFIC010000021.1 coordinate 203,120, forward strand.
ATTTGTTATCAAGACGACGCCCGAGGCGTCGCATTCCGCCCGGATTCCCGTCGGCTCACGAATCGGCCGATCCTGACACCGGCGCCGACAACCTTCCGGACGGATCGCGTCCGGATCGCCGATCGATGGGAGGACGATCCGGTCCCCGACGTCTTTCGGTGATGACCGCTTCCCGAAGACCGCCGCATCGCACATAATAGCTCGGAGCGCCCAAGACGACGCGAGATCCGTGAGGGCGAGGCTCCGTCCGAGCCGGGTCTTTCTCGGGCTCGGACGGAGCCTCGCCCTCACGATCGCCCCCAAACTCCAGGCGCGCTGATCGCGACGGACCGTGCTCGACTCGAACTCGACGGATCACAACGAGTGTCATGATCGAGCGGGCGACGCAGGGCCGCTCGAGACGCTCGCCTTGCGGGTCGACTCGGCCGGTCCGACATCCGATTCGTAAGTCCGGCCTGTCATCCGGTTGAACTCCTCGAGAAAAGGTCGATCATGCGGAAGCGTCGCTCGCGCGGCCTGCGGCCGCTCTGGGATCATCTGGACGATCGTTGCCTGCCATCGGGCTACACGCCGGCGCAGGTCGCAGCGGCCTACGGACTGAACGCGATCACATTCCAGTCCGGACTGGGGACGCCGGTCGCGGGCGATGGCTCGGGGCAGACCATCGCCGTCGTCAACGAGTATCACGATCCCAATCTCCAGGCCTCTCTCGACACGTTCGATGCGGAGTACAACCTGCCGAAGATCACGCTCGACGTGATCGACCAGGCGAGCTCGCAGACCGATGACGGGTGGTCGGAGGAGGAGTCGCTAGACGTCGAGTGGGTGCACGCGATCGCGCCGGGGGCCAGGATCCTCGTGGTGGAGTCGTCGCCCGGATCGGACAGCGATCAGGAGTTCGCCAACATCCTGGCGGCCGTGCGCACGGCCAGCCAGACGGCGGGGGTCTCGGTCGTCTCCCTGAGCTGGGGCTACGGCGAGTTCCCGGATGAGGCGTCCTATGATTCCAACTTCACGACCCCGGGGGTGACCTTCGTCGCCTCGAGCGGCGACGACGGCAGCGTGACGTGGCCCGCGACGTCATCGAACGTCCTCGCCGTCGGCGGGACATCGCTGAAACTGGGGGCGTTGGGCGGGTACGGGTCAGAAACCGGCTGGTCCGACACCGGCGGCGGTCTCAGCGCCAGCCTGACCGAGCCGACCTATCAAGACGTGGTCCAATCGACGGGCAGCCGGAGCACGCCCGACGTCGCTTTCGATGCCGACCCGGATACCGGCGTCTCGGTCTATGTCATCCCGGCCGATGGCACGTCCGGCCAGGGGCGGTGGGAGGTCGTCGGCGGCACGAGCGTCGGTGCGCCGGCCTGGGCGGGGATCCTCGCGATCGTCAACCAGGGCCGCGCGCTGGCCGGCCAGGCGAGTCTCACCGGTTCGACGCAGGCCGTGCCGGATCTCTATGCCCTCGCCGGGACCGCATTCAACAAGGTGCCCGTCACGTCCGGCGGCGGCGGGTCAAACCTGGCGCTCAACACGGGCGGCTACAATACGCAGAGCGGGCTGGGCAGCCCGGACGGTCCCGCCTTGATCGCTGCCCTGGTCAACAACTCCACCACGTCTCCGGCCCCCACGCCGTCGCCGACTCCGAGTCCGACCCCAGGACCCACTCCGACCCCCACGCCGCCGCCGGGTCGGTTGCCGACCCCGAAACCCATCCAGCTCCCGAGCCCCGCGCCCACGCCGCTCCCCACGCCGGGCCCGGCACCGAGTCCGATCCCGGAGCCCACCCCGACCCCCGCTTCGACCCCGCCGCCGGCGCCCCCGCCCTCGGCGCCGCCGGTGCAGGCGACCGGCCACAAGCACACTCAGCACGCGCGTCGTCCCAAGCCGAAGCCCGTAGGCCGGCACGTCGTCACTCGTCCCCGATCGTCCGGACAGGACGGCGGGGCCGGCAAGGCGCACAAGCGATCGTCCGGCCGTCGCTGAGCCCCCGCTCGGCGGCGATCAGGCCCGATGAGCGGCCTTCGCGCCCCCGGCGATCATCCGCAGGAAATCGTGCCGCGAGACCATGCCGATCGGCATCCCGTCCCGGACGACCGGGATGTGATCGATGTCGTAGCGGAGCATCGCCCCGGCCAGATCCTCGACGGGCGTCTCCTCGGTGGCCGTGATCACCTCGGTGATCATGATCTCCTTGGCCCTGGTCTTCCGCGCATCGGCGCGGACGCGATTGACCTCCTCGACGGACACCGGCCGCGTATACAACTCCAGGACGGCTTCCATGGAGAACGGCATGCCATTCTCGTTGGCGGCGAAGTCCGTCAGGGTGACGATGCCGCGTAGCTGGCTCTCCTCGTCGACGACGGGCACGCAGCCGACCCGGCATTTCACCATCGTCTCGGCGATCTCGGCCAGGCTCGCGTCCGCCCGGACGCTCACCACCGGCTGGGTCATCAATTCTCGGGCCTGCATGAGTTCTCTCCTTCCGCTCTCCGCGGGATCCTTGGCTCATTTCGGGGATCTGGCCGGCCCGCTGGGGGGCGGGGTCTCGCCGCCGAGGAGCGTGCCTCCCTCGAAGTAGATCATCTCGGAACCCCCTTCGACCTCGCGGCCCTGCTCGTCGTACTGGCCGTGGACGAACTCGGCGGGCGTGACCAGCTCGGCCTCTCCCTCCGGATAGGGCCCGGACCCCGGATAGACGCCGGACAGCTCCACGACCTCGAGCCGCCCCTTGCCGCCTCCCGGCAATCCGCTCTCGCGCCGGGCCTCCTCGGTCATCGCCCGAACGGGACCCTCCCACTCCGCGCCCGCGACGTCCCCCCGGTCGGTGAATTCATGCCCGCGCACGACATGCTCCGGCTCGCTGAACGACCCGACGAGGGGGTTCACGAGCCCGAACCAATCCCGAGATTTCAGGCGGATGACGTCCTCATGGGTGCCGGCCTGGAACAGCAGGTCGCCCTCCGGGGGGATCGAGACATCCATGACGACCGCGACGTCCTTCCAGTGCCGGAGTGGCGGGACGGCGCCCGTCTCGCAATCGGTGAAGATCGTGTCCATCTCGGCCTCGGAGGCCAGGCGGATATCCGAAGCGCCGAGCTGTTCCTTCACCCGGTCGAGGACAACGCGCCGGCTGGCCGGGAGGACCAGTACGACGGGCCGGCCATCGGCCAGGACCACGACCACCTTGGCCAGGCGGTGGCCGCTGACATGCTCGTTCTGCGCGACCTCCTGGGCCGTGAAGGCCACGCGATGATGCAGCTCCTCGAAGGCGATGCCTCGACGCTCCAGCACATTCTTGATCCAGGTGGAGGTTGCCATGATTCACCTCTCCGCATCTGCTTCGAGATCATTGCATTGCGATGCTCCCGCCCATGACCCGCGACTGCACGTGCATCCGATCACCCGGCCGGTTCCCGAGCGAGCGAGATATCACGATGTCGTCGCGTCGCAAGGACCGCATGTCCCGCCAGCTCGTCCCTGGCCGGGCCGGCCGGGGAGTCTCGCATCGGGAGATGACCGCGGCACGACAGCCCGACCGACTTGCTGGGCGCGATCATCTCAACCGGGCGCGGTGTGAGGCGATCATGGCCGCGAGACGGGGTCGCCCGGCGAGAGCGAGATGGCTGGTACCCACGGGCTCGGCGGCGCAACAAAAAGCCCCGCACATGCGTGGTCCGCATCTCGGGGCTGCCATAGCCAGGGGAAGATTGCCCTTCGTGAGCAATCGCCATACCCTACCCTAGCGGGATCGCCCGCACGAAGTCAAGCCGTGCGCGGACATTTTTGGACGAATGGATGCGGCCGCCGCGGCGGACGGAACGCCGGGATCGATCGAATCCGGCCCGTCATGCGTTCTTCAGCATCCATTCCATGGCTCGGCGCGCCAGCTCGGTCCCGGTTTCCAGCCCCAGCTTCCCGCGGATTCGCTCGCGATAGGTCTCGACGGTCTTGGCGCTGAGATGCAGCCGCGCCGCGATCTCGCGGGTCGCCTCGCCGCGGCCGATCGATTCGAAGACGTCGAGCTCGCGGTCGGAGAGGGAATCGACGGGTGATTCCCCGAAGGACGGCTCGTTTCCCCCCACGGCCCGGCTGAGCAGGCGGTCGGACATCCGCTCGCTGAGGTACACCCGCCCGCCGCGCACGCGGCGGATGGCGTCGATGATGGTCCGCGTGGCCTCGCGCTTGTTGACGTACCCCAATGCTCCGGCGCAGAGCGCCCGCTCGGCGTACACGCCCTCATCGTGGATCGAGGAGACCAGCATGCGCACGCCGGCATTCTGGGCCTTGATTCGCTTGATCAGCTCGAGTCCGCTGCTGCCGGAGAGCGAGATGTCGACCACGACGACATCCGGCCGCCGCGCGTCGACGAGCTGGCAGGCCGAGGCCACATCGCCGGTCTCGCCGCAGACCTCGAGGTCCGGCTGGGCGGAGATCAACAGCGCGAGGCCCTCGCGCACGATGGGGTGATCGTCGACGATGAGCACCCTGCCCCGATCCGGCCGGGCCGACGTCGCATCGCTGGGACTAGGCATGGTGATCGTCCTCGCTGAAGGCGCAACGGACCAGCGTCCCTCCCGCCGGGCGCGACCGATGGTCAACGACGCACCGACGAGGCTGGCGCGATACCGCATGATCCGCAGGCCCCGGCCCGTCTTCTCGTCGAGCGGCTCGGGGAGCCCGTCGCCGTCGTCGCCGACTTCCAGGTGGATCCGGCTTTCCTCGCGCTCCATCGCGATCCGGATGGCCCGCGGGTGGCCATGCCGGACGGCGTTGGTCACGGCCTCCTGGGCGATCCGATAGAGCTGGGTCGCCGTGATGTTGTCCCGCACGGTGATCGTCCCGGCGCAATCGAAGCGGCAAGTGATCCCCTCCAGCTCATCGGTCTGGAATGCCAGCTCACCCAGGGCCGCCATCAGGCCGCCCGCGTCAACCTCCACGGGGATCAGCCCCTTGGCGACCCCCCGGATCTGGTCGAGGACATGCCCGATCCCCTCGACGATCCTGGCCGCGATCCGGCGCTCGGACGAGGAGGCTGCCAGGCGATCGGTCAGCACCTTGGCCATGAGGCTCAGGCCCGTCAAGACCTGGCCGGCGTCGTCGTGCAACTCCTGGCCGATCCGGCGCTGTTCGGCCGCGGCGATCTCCAGGACCTCCTTCTGCAGCCGTTCCCGTTCCGTGACGTCCTCGATCGCCAGCAGGGCGAAGGGCATGCCCTCGATCCGTCGCGCGCTCAACCGCAGCTTCCGCCGGCCCAGGTGCTCGATCTCGGCCTCGATCGGATAGTCCTCGAGCGGCTGTCCGTCGGCGTGGACCCGCACGAGACACTCGCGTAATCGCCGGTCGTCCAACCGGCCACGACCGAGCTCGAGAAGGGATCGCCCCTCGGTGTCGCCCGCGTGCATGCGAAAGGTCTTGTAGAACGAGTCGTTCGCCGACCGCACCTGGAGATCCGCGTCGAGGACGACGAGCGGCTCACTGATGGTGTCAACGATCGACTGGAAATAGGCCTGTGCCGCCCGAGCCTCCCACTCCGCCTCCTTGAGAGGCGTCACATCGACGAAGGTGGCGACCAGGTCGCTGGGCGCGTTCCCGGCCGGTCGGCAGGGCTGCACCCGCCGGATGAACCAGCGGCCCCGCGGCCCCCTGACCTGCCGGGAGATCGGCTCCCGACACTCGAGCGCCGCCCGCGCGTCGCCCGACAGGTCCGGATCGTCGAGCGTTGACGCGAGATCCTCGACCGACCGGCCGAGATCCGCGGAGCTGAGGTCGAACAAACCCATCATCACCGGCGTGATCCCGCGGACTCGGAGCTGGCGGCTCAAGAAGACCGCCGCGAAGCCACTGCCCGGCGCCCTGATGTGGGGCCACGTGGTCCGGCGATGCACACCCCAGGCGCCGGAGACGATCTCGAACCAGGCGCCGAGGGTCGGGGCCGAACGAGGCCGGCCTTCCACGAGGAAGCCGCCGGCCCGCAACCCGCGCCGGAAGCTCCGATCGACCGCCGGGAGCGACTCGACATCGAACCCGGCCAGCAAGCCGGAGTAATAGATCAAGCCGAGTTCGGGATAGGGTGGATCGTGGACGACGTCATGAGCGGCGAAGAAGAGCCGCCGCCGCAGGTCGTGGCCGACACGCACCCCCCTCGCCTCGCGGACGAAGAACCGGCGCAGCCGCTCGGGCGACAGCCGGGAGGCGATGTTCGCCGGATAGAGCCCCTCTCGTCCCAACGCGAGGGCCGCGGCGTCCGTCTCGGTGGCGAAGACGCGGATGTCGGCGGTCGCCCCGGCCGCCTCGGCCCGCTCGATCAGGAGCAGGGCCAGGGCATAGGCGTCCTCGCCGGTGGCGCAGCCCGGCACCCAGGCGCGGATCATCGACGCCTCGGGCTTCTCGGCGAGCATCTCCGGGACCACGCGGCGCTCGATGTGCTCCCACAGGCCCGCGTCGCTGAAGAAGCCGGCCGCCCTGCGCGCCGGTGCCGTCATGCCCTCGGGACGTTTTCCCCGGTCGGACCGGGCCGGCACGGGCGCCTCGGCGGAAGTGCGGCACTCGGCGGCTCGGGTCGGCGGCGGCGGAACAGCGCCCGTCCGTCCCGGATCAACGGGAGGAGCCAGGAAACCGATCCGACGAACCGGGCGATCGGGCCCAAACGGATCTCTCCATCGCATCTCGGGTTCCCCTGGTCGCTGGGGAGGTGAACGGGTCGGATGTCTCGCCCAAGAGGTGAACGGGTCCCATCATACGGGCCGGATCGACGTCGGGAAAGGTCGTCGAACGGTCGCCTGCCTTCATGCCCGAGCGGCTCCGAGCCGAGCAGCCTCAACGATCGGCCGGCCCTCTCACCTCCGATCGCCGGGATCTGTCACTGCGGAGTCGGGACCATTTGTCAGTGAATCCCCTACAGTCCGATTCAGGGAACTCCCGACAACGACTGTCTAAATTTGTCGGACTGACACGGCCGGGCCCGAACAGGAGAATGATCGAACCTGCAGGAGGCACGACTGGCCAATCCGCAAGAGGCTTTCGTCCTGGCACGGCAATGTACCGTTGACCGGTATGCGATGTCGGTGTCCGACGATTTCCCCTGTGTTCCGCGAGCAGGGGATCACGCAGGACGTTGATTGCTGCATTTCCCGTCTACCTGGCAACGATTGCTCCTCCCCATCAGATCCGTTGAGAAACGGCAAGGTCCGTCATGAGGGCGACACCCACGATCCTGGTCGTCAACGATGAGAACGATCACTGCCTCAATCTGGCCGATATCTTGGCCGAGCTCGATTACGATGTCAACATCGCCAATGATGGAGCGGCGGCTCTGGATCTCATGTCAAGCAAACCCTACGATGCGGCTCTGCTCGACCTTGTGATGCCCGGAATGGACGGGCTGAGCCTGTTTCGGGGCATGCGGAGGCTGCACCCCGGGGTGCCCGCGTGCTTCATCACGGCCAACGGCCACACGAAGATCGCCGACGAGATCCGCAAGGATCGGGCCGGCCCGATCCTTTGCAAGCCGCTCGACATCCCGAGGCTGCTGTACTGGATCGATGACGTCGTGGGCCGGCGGACGCGCAGCCCGGAGACGAATCAGGAAAAGCCCCTCCTCGATGTCAACTGAGTGACTGGTAACCGCTCGAGCCCCGCGGCGAAGTCGGGTCACCGGACCGTTCGCGTCCTGATGTCCGTCTCTCGTCCTGGGGCGTCGCCAGGCGCGATCGGCCCCCCGAGCGGATTTGGCGGACGGATTCGTCGATCGACGCTCAACGGGCGGAGAGACCGTGGGCCTGTTGACCGGATCGATCGTACGGCTCGACGGTCCGAGGCTTGCCGAACAATCCGGGACGGTCCGCTTCCCGAAGGGTCTGCTGGATCATCAGCACCTCCGCCAGATTTTCCGCCGTCAGCAGCCCCAGGAGGTGGCCATCCCTCACCACGGGCAGAGTGCGGCAGTGGCCCTGCTGGAGCCTGTCGAAGGCCGTTTGCAGCATGTCGCGCGGGTCCGCGGTGACATACTCCCGCTGCATCACCTCGGCGACCGGCGTCTCGGGGCCGAACCGCCCCAGGGCGGCGGCGAGGTCGTTGCGCGTGAGGATGCCCACCGGGCGATCCCCCTCCACGACCGGGAAATCCTGCTGGAAGCCGGCGAGGACGTATCCGACGGCGCGCGACAACGGATCCTCGGGCTGGAGCGCGCGGAAGTCGGTGATCATGACGCGCAGGACCGGGATGCCCGCCAGGGCCGAGCGCACCACCACCAGGCCGGCCTCCTGGGACCCGGCGAGCCAGACGAACAGTGCGATGAAGATCAAGAACGGGTTGACCAACAGGCCCAGCAGGCCGAACACCATGGCGATCGCCTGGCCGATGGCGGCGGCGGTCTGGGTCGCGCGGACATAGTCGAATCGCATGGCCAGGAGGGCGCGGAGCACTCGCCCCCCATCCATCGGGAACGCGGGGATCAGGTTGAAGACCACCATCACCACGTTCACCCAGAGCATCTGCTGCAGGAATCCCCCGCTGATCGGCACGGGCTCGCCGGTCGGGAAGAGTTGCTGGCCAAGGACGCGAAGCACCAGGAAGATGCCGGCGGCGATCACCACGTTGACGGCCGGGCCGGCCACCGCGATCAGCAATTCCTGCGACGGGACCTCCGGGATCCGCTCCAGGCGGGCGACGCCCCCGATGGGCAGGAGCGTGATGTCGCGGGTGCGGACGCCGAACCGACGAGCGGTCAGCGCGTGCCCCAACTCGTGCAGGATCACGATCCCGAACAGGGCCAGGATGAACACCACCCCGCCGATCGCCTCCGCCGGGTCGTGGTGCTCCAAGTAGCGTGCCAGGCCCACCCAGGCCAGCAGGATCAGGAACGTCGGGTGCACGAACACGTCGATGCCCGCGATGCGGCCGATTCGCCAGGACCATCCCATGCGCGTCCCCTTCCAACTCGGTGGGTTGTTCGGACGACGAGACGAGCCAGCCCTCCGCCGGCTACTCGCCCCCGGCCGGGCGCAACAAAAAACCCCGTCCATGCGGTGCATCGCACGGCGGGGCCACCCTAGCCAGGGCCACTTGCCCTTCATGAGCAATAGCCACCTTGAAGATACAATCGTGGATGCCCCGAAGTCAATGCTCGAGTCGCGGACGGACGACGCCGTTGCGTTCGAACTCGCCCATCCCGCTTGCCTTGAAACTCTTGCTGGATTTTTTGCAATCAATTGTTAAACTTTACCCCGCGGGAGCCGCGCATGGCAAGGACGTGACTGGCATGAAGGTTGTTGACCCGGGAGGCGCATGATGAGCTCACACGGATCGGCCCGGCCGGCGGGCGGGGCGATGACGCGGCGGGCGTTCGTGCAGGTGGGCTATTCCGGCCTTCTGGGCTTGGGGTTGCCGGGGCTGCTGGCGGCGCGACGAGCGGCGGGGGCCGCTACGGGGCCGGGACGAGTGCGATCGGTGATGGTGATCCTGCTCAGCGGCGGCCTGGGTCAACACGATTCGTTCGACATGAAGCCAGAGGCACCCGAGGGCATCCGGGGCGAGTTCCGGCCGATCGACACGGCGGTCGCGGGGATCCGGTTCTGCGAGCACCTGCCCGGCCTGGCGGCACGAGCCGATCGCCTGGCGGTCGTCCGCACGATGGCCCATCCCGAGGGGAATCACCTGCTGGCGGTCCATCGGGTGCTGACGGGCCACCCGTCCAATCCTCGCGGCGCCAGCGACCTGGACCGGGTCGCGTCGCGCGGCGATTTCCCCTGTTATGCGGCGGTGCTGGACAGCGTGCGTTCTCGCCGTGACGGCATCCCCAACGGGGTGTCTTTGCCGCTACGACTGGTGGAGGGCCCGCTGACCTGGCCGGGCCAGGATGCGGGTTTCCTCGGCCCGCGCCACGATCCCTGGCAGCTCCGGCTCGACCCGAATCGGCCCGACCTCCGCGACGACAGCCTCGCGCTGGCAGCCGGCCTCGACACGGATCGTCTGCACCTCCGCCGGCACCTGCTGGCCCAGTCGGTCGTGCCGCCCGCGGGCGATGCCTTCGTCGATCAACAGGATGCGGCGCTGGCCATGCTCTGCAACGGCCAGGTGGGCCGCGCCCTGGATCTCGGCCGCGAGGATCCCCGCCTGCTGGAGCGCTACGGCGACAACCTCTTCGGCCGATCGCTCGTGATCGGCCGCCGGCTGGTCGAGGCCGGCGTACCCATCGTGCAGGCCACGATGGGGATCGTCCAGACCTGGGACACGCACGTGGCGAATTTCCCCCGCCTGCGCGACGAGCTGCTGCCCCGGCTCGACCGGGCGGTCTCGGCCCTGCTCGACGACATGGCCGCGCGGGGACTGCTCGATGAGACACTCGTCATCATGCTCGGCGAGTTCGGCCGGACGCCCCGGATCTCGCAACTGACCCCGGGCGCCGTACCCGGTCGCGACCACTGGCCGTTCGTCTTCCCGGCCGTCTTCGCCGGCGCGGGGGTCGCCGGAGGGCAGGTCATCGGCAAATCCGACCGCATGGGGGCCTACCCCGTCACCCGCTCGTTCGGACCTCCGGACCTGGCCGCGACCATCTATGCGGCATTCGGAGTTGACCCGGCCACCGAGCTACGCGACCGACTCGGCCGACCCGTCCGGCTCTGCTCGGGCCGGGTGATCGATCCCATCTACTCGGCGACGGCGATCTGATCCGACATGGCGACCGGCGGAATCGCCCGATCGACCGGGGTTTCCGCGCCGCGCTCGGCGCCTGCGGAACGGTCCTGGACGGACAAACCGAACGCTTTACACGGCGCAGGCGGCGTGGTGCAATAACCCCGTACCCCTTCGATCGTGCCGCAATTCACGAGCCCTTCACCGGTGACATCTCCATGATCGAGCCGCGCGACCCTGACCGGGAAACGCCCGACCCGTCGTCGATCGACCGGTCATCCGATGCGGGATCACCCGACGACGGTGGGGTGAAGGACGAAGTGGCGATCATCGCATCGACCGTCACCGACGGCCCCGTCGATGATGCCACGCGGGTGTTGCCGCCCGCGACCGTCGCCATGACTGGAGGGTCGTTGCCGGACGCGAGCGGGCCCCTCTTCCTCCACGCCGAGTCCAGTCCACTCCCCGGAACGATCCCCGCCGAGATCGATGACGCGATCATCGATCGGCCGTCGATGGTTGCGGGCTACGAGATACTCGGGGTGCTGGGTCGCGGGACGATGGGGGTCGTGTACAAGGCCCGGCAGCGCGGATTGAATCGGGTGGTGGCGCTGAAGATGATCCGCGCGGCCGAGCACTCCGGCCCCGACGAGCTGGCGCGGTTCCGCGGCGAGGCCGTCGCCCTTGCCGAGTTGCACCACCCCAACATCGTCCAGATCTATGAAGTCGGCGAGGATCGCGGCCAGCCGTTCTTCTCGCTGGAATACGTCAACGGCGGCAGCCTGGCCACGAAGATCGGCGGTGTGCCTCAGTCGCCTGATGAGGCGGCGCCGCTGGTGGAGGCGCTGGCCCACGCCATGGAATCAGCTCACCGCCTGGGTATCGTCCACCGCGACCTGAAGCCGGCGAACGTGCTCCTGACGGCGGCCGGCGAGCCGAAGATCAGCGACTTCGGGCTGGTCAAGCGGCTGGCGGATGACGCCGGCCAGACCCAATCCGGCTCGATCCTCGGCTCGCCGGGCTACATGGCCCCCGAGCAGGCCGAAGGCCGGACACGGGAGGTCGGACCGCTCGCCGACGTCTACGGGCTCGGGGCGATCCTGTACCATCTGCTCACCGGCAGGCCGCCGTTCCGCGCCGCGACGGTGCTGGACACGCTCCAGCAGGTCCGCTCGCAGGAGCCGATCCCGCCGTCGCAGTTCCAGCCGAAGCTCCCGCGCGACCTGGAGACGATCTGCTTGAAGTGCCTGGAGAAGGACCCCGGCAAACGATACCCGACCGCGGGAGAGCTGGCGGCCGACCTCCGTCGGTTCGGAGCCGGCGAGCCGATCCGGGCCCGGCCGGTCGGCCGGGTGGAGACGGCCTGGCGATGGGCGAGGCGCAATCCCCGCGTCGCCTCCCTGAGCGGGGCCGTCGCGCTCTTGGTGGTCGCCTGGTCGATCACCTCGACCTGGCTGTATCGGAAGGCCCGGGCCAACGAGCGGACGGCCGTCCGCGCCGCCGCCGAGGCCCGGGAGCATGAAACCCTCGCGCGGCACAACGCTGAGGAGGCCCGCCGCAACGCCGAGCTCGCCCGGACCAACGAGGACCTCGCCAGGCGCCGCGCGGACCTGGCCAGGGACACCGCCCAGGACGCCTTCAACCGGATGATCCGCCTGGGAGAGCAGGTCCTGCGTCGCCTCCAGGCCAAGCACGAACCCGCGCGGGCCCAGGCCGAATGGCTCCGGCTCCACAACGACCTGGCGAGCATGCTCCAGAAGGAACTGGTCCCGATCGCCAACCGGATCGAGAGCCAGGGGGTCACCCCATTCGGCCTAGCGGCCATGCACCAGGGCCTGGGCGATCTGCTCCGAAGGACCGGCCAGGGCAAGGAGGCCCGGCGCCAGTTCCGACGGACCATCGAGCTGATCGACCAGGTGGCCCGCGCCCAGCCCGACAACGACGTGGCCCGCGCCAACCTCGGCGTCATGCACCAGCGCCTCGGCGAGACGGCGCTCGAGCTCGATGGCGACGGCCGGGCGGCCCTCGCCGAGTTCCAGCAAGCCTGGGATCTCCAGGAGCGGATCGCCCGTCAGCCTCGCGGCAAGAATTACACCAAGGCGGACAACCATCGCCTGCTCTCCCACGCCGCGATCAAGCTGGGAATCGCCGAGTTGAGCCTGGGACACCCGGCCGAGGCGCTCGCCCAATTCCGGACGTCCTGGGAAAACCGCAAGGCCTGGACCCAGGCCGCGCCCAGGACGTCGCGGCGCAGAGCTATCTCTCGGAAGCCGAACTCTGGCTGGGGATCGCCTCGAGCCGGCTCGATCGATGGCCCGAATCGCGTCAGCACCTGGACGAGGCGATCCGGATCTGCGTCGAGCTGGTTCACTGCTATCCCAAAGCGCCCGGTTTCAAGGCAGACCTGGCCGCGATCGACCAGGCTTACGGTGAGGCCCTGGCGCGTCGGGGCGACGACAACGAGGCACGGACGACGCTCCTCCGCTCACTCCAGGATGCTGAATCGGCCCTCGCCCAAGATCCGGAGGAGCTGCGGGTCCCGCCCCTGATCGCCGCGGCGAACGACGCACTCGCCGCCATCGCCCTCAAGGCCAACCAGCCGGTCGAGGCGCGGCGACTTTTCGAGGCGTCCCTCGAAATTCGGTCGGAGCTGGTACGACTCGAGCCCGGCAACCTGCCCCGGCGGGCGGAACTGGCGCTCGCGCTGGCTCACTGCGGCCGCCGGGACGAGGCCATCCGGCAGGCCGATGAGCTCGCTCGAACCGCCGTCGATCGCCCGGCCCTCTTGATCCCGCTGGCCCGCTGCTTCGCCGCCTGCGCGGCCGCCGAACCCGACACCGATCGCCGCCAGCGCGATGTGGCACGGATGCTCGACGTCATCGGGGCCGCCGTCCGGAACGGCTATCGCGATGTCGTGGTGTTGAAGTCCGATCCGGACTTCGCGCTCTTCCGAGCCGCGCCGGCCTTCCACGCTATCACGGAGGCGCTCAAGCCGTCGCCGAAGTAACCCGAACCGCCCGGCGACCTCGTCCCCGACCGGAACCGCTCCGGCTCCCGAGGCCCGGCCAGCGGTCGGCACCCGCCCGATGGGCCCCATGCTCCCTCATGCTCCGCACGAGCAACACATCGCGGTTTCGTGCGGCGCATGGGCGCTGGCCACCCGATCGGCCCTCCATGCGCACCATGGTTGCCATGGTTGCCATGGTTGCCACGAGCAACGCGCCCGTGTTTCGTGGCAACCATCGCCGCCGATTCGGGGCGGGCGGCCTGGCGACGGCATCAAGCAAGCATCGATACTGGCATGCATTCGTACTGAATCGCGGTCGAACGTACCGGACTTGTCGGCCTTAACGGCACAACCCGCGGTCGCCGGAGCTGGCGGGGGTCGCGGAGGCTGCGTCGGTCCGACCACGAGCGACCCGGGCGTTTGGCATTCGCGATTCACCGACGAATCGGCCCTGTCCTGGACCGGCCGGCGCACGCAATCATAAATCGTATGGGGACCAACGAAACCGCGATCGAACAGCCGGATGAGCGAAGACGGCTCCAGCAGGCGATCGGCGGGGACCAGGCGGCGTGGACGCAAGTCCTGGCCCCGCATCGGGATCGCCTGCGGCGGATGGTCGCGCTGCGCCTGGACCAGCGATTGCGAGGGCGGATCGATCCCTCCGACGTGCTCCAGGAGGCGTTCCTCCAGGCGGCCCAGGCCCTGCCGAAGTACCTCGAACGGTCCGAGCAGCCGGTGTTCCTCTGGCTGCGATGGCTGACTGGCATGACGCTCCAGCTCGTGCACCGCCAGCACCTGGGTGTCCAGGCGCGGGACGCCGGTCGCGAGGTGCAACTGCTGGACCGCCCCGTGCCCGAGGTTTCCTCGGTGGCCCTGGCGGCGCAGCTCCTGGGCCGCGACACCCGCCCCAGCGTCGTCGCGATCCGCGCCGAACGGCAGAGGCGGCTGCAGGAGGCCCTCAACGCCATGGACCCGCTGGATCGCGAGGTGCTGGTCCTCCGGCATTTCGAAGAATTGACCAATGCCGAGGTTGCTCGCGAGCTCCATCTCCAGGAAGCGGCGGCCAGCAAGCGGTATGTCCGCGCCTTGCACCGGCTCAAGGAGATCCTGGCGTCCTTGCCGGGTGGTCTCGAGGAGTTCCGACCATGAGTGACACGAGTTCGGGATCGGGACTGGATCCGGTCGACCAGTTGCTCGAGTCGTTCCTGGTACGCCTGCGGCGCGGCGAGCGGCCGAGCCTGGAGGAATACGTCGCACGTTGCCCCGATCGGGCTGACGAGATCCGCGAGCTGTTCCCGGCCCTGATCGAGATGGAGCAGCTCAAGCCCGCTGTCGCGGTGGAAACGGGCCCTCACGACCGGCCATCCGCCCGGCCCGCGCCGACGACCCGGCCCGCGCCGCCGCATCCCGAACGGCTGGGCGAATACCGCATCGTCCGCGTCATCGGCGAGGGGGGCATGGGGGTCGTCTACGAGGCCGAGCATGAGTCGCTGAGCAACCGGGTGGCGCTCAAGGTCATGCACCCCCGCTTCCGCGCCGACGGCTCGCACCTGCGGCGGTTCCGGCGGGAGGCCCGCTCGGCGGCGCGGCTGCACCACACCAACATCGTGCCGGTGTTCGACTTCGGCGAGCAGGATGGCATCTGCTACTACGCCATGCAATACATCGCCGGCGTCGGCCTCAACGATGTCCTCGAGAACATCCGCCGGCTCCGGGAGGATTCCGCCGGCGACCGCGAGGCCGGGACGGGCCGGGGGGACGACCGTCGCACCGAGCCGATCGCGAGCTCGGCCTCGATCGCCGCCCGCGGTCTGGTGACCGGCCGGTTCGCGATCGCCCCGGCCACGCCGACGGGGTTGGACGCGCCTACCTTGTTCCTCGATGGGGGACAGGGGAGTCAGACCGCTCCCGTGGGCGCATCCGAGTCGCCGCCCTCCGCCCCGAAACCCGCCGCGTCCGAGGACAACTCCGGCAGCCGCTCGTTCACCCGTCAACCGGAATCGATCTACTTCCGCGAGATCGCCCGCCTGGGCGCCCAGATCGCCGATGCGCTCGACTACGCCCACCGCCAGGGCGTCGTCCACCGCGACATCAAGCCCTCGAACCTCCTGCTCGACGCCCAGGGCAACGTCTGGGTGACCGACTTCGGCTTGGCCAAGCTCGTTGAGGGGGATGAGCTCTCGCAGTCGCATGACCTGGTCGGGACGCTGAGGTTCATGGCGCCCGAGCGGTTCCGGGGCATGACCGACCGACGGGGGGACATCTACGCGGTCGGCGCGACGCTCTACGAGATGTTGGCGCTTCGCCCCGCGTTCGACGAGCGCGACCAGATCCAGCTCATCGACCGTATCACGCACCAGCCGCCGGCACCGTTGCGGCAGCACGACCGCCGCATCCCCCGCGACCTGGAGACGCTGGTGCTCAAGGCGATGGCCAAGGACGCGCAGGATCGGTTCGCCAGCTCGGGCGAGCTGCGCGACGAGCTGCGGCGGTTCCTCGAGGGTCGGCCGATCCTGTCCCGTCCCGTGCCGGTCTACGAGCGGTTCTGGCGGTGGTGCAAGCGCAACCGGATGCTGGCCGCGGCCACGGTCACGGCCGCCGCGCTGATCGTCTTCGTTGCCGTCAGCGCACCGATCGCCGCCTGGACCTACCGCTTCCAGCTCGAGGCGCTCGAGATCGAGCAGGGCCACACCAGGGCGAACCTCGCCCGCGCCGAGAAGGCCGAGCGACAAGGGCGGCTGGATCTGGGCAAGTCCTACCTGGCCGAGGGAACCGCCCTCCAGCGCTCCGGGCTGATCGGCCAGCGGTTCCGCAGTCTCGAACAGTTGAGCAAGGCCGCCCCCTTGCTTCGCGGGCACCCGGATGGCCTCGCCCTCCTGCCCGAGCTGCGCGACCAGGCCATCACCGCCATGGGACTGACCGACCTGCGCCTCATCCAGCGACGCGAGATCGGACCGGTGATGGACATCGCTTGGGACCCGCCGCTCGAGCGCTACGCCACCACCGAGTTCCTCACCAAGCCGGGCGTCGGCGGGCTGGCCATCGTCCGATCGATGGCCGACGACCGCGAGCTCTTCCGGATCCCGCGTCCAGGGCCGGATGTCTGGTGGGCCTGGCCCGTTGTCGGCCCCGACGGCCGGTGCTTGATAGTCGGCTACTTCCTGTCGGCCGGTGGGCCGCTCCACGAGGTCTGGCACCTGGGCCGCAGGGAGCGGGTCTTCCGCCAGCGATGCGCCGCGCGCGTACTTCCACCCCGACGGTCGGCGGCTGATCTACAGGCCGAGCGAGAAGGAACTCGCCATCTGGGACCTGGTGGCGGGCCGGGAGACGAGGCGCCTGCCGCTCGATTTCGTCTCCGCCGGGTTGAGCCTCGACGCCGACGGCCGACGGATCGCCGTGAACGCGTCGTCAGGCCCGCACAAGGTCGTGATCATCGAACTGGAGACGGGCCGCGCCCTCGCCACCTGGACCGAGAACGTGGGGAACGGGGAGGCGATGGCCTGGAGCAGGGATGGCCGGCTGCTGGCCGTCGGCAACGAGGATGGGCGGATCTTCATCCAGGACGTGGACCGCGGGACCCTGGCCTCGGTGCTCCACGAGGACATGGAGGGGGCCGGGCGCTGTTTCTTCGCCCCCAGGGGCTCATTGCTCCTCACCACGAGCTTCGCCGGATCGGCGCGGCTCTGGGATGCGTCAACCGGGCGGTTGCTGGTCACCGCTTCGACAGGAGACCATGCGAGGTTCTCGGCGGACGGCCGGCGGCTGGCGATCCATGACGGCTCGAACCTCGACGTCTGGGAGATCGCCCACGAGCAGGAACTGATCACGCTGAATCCCGGACTGATCGGCAACCGGACGGTGCTGGAGGGCCGCCCGGTCGGCATCCACGCGGTCCGCTACAGCCCCGACGGGCGGTTGGTCGCCCTGGGGACGCCGGAAGGCACGTCCTTGTACGACGGTCGCGACGGCCGCGAGTTGGGGCGGCTCGAGACCGGCTCGTGCGAGACGATCCTCTTCGATCGCGAGGGCCGGGATCTCATCACCTACAGCGACCGGGGCCTGTTCCGCTGGCCGATCCGGGACGACCCGGACGGGGGCCGCGACGCGATCCGGATCGGGCCGCCCGCGCTCCTGCACGAGGCCCCGTGCCCGAGGTGTTGGAAGGCAAGCTGGCTCCTCGATGGTCGGACGCTGGCCGTGAACGACCACGACCATTCCCGCATCCTGCTGGTGGATACCAACGATCCTCATCCCGCCCGCCAACACGCGCGGGTGCTGTCCACCCCGTTCCGCTCCCGCAAGATTTCGATAGCCGTCAGCCCCGATGGCCGATGGGCGGCGACGGGGAGCTGGAATGACCCGGGGGTCTACGTCTGGGACCTCCCGCGGCACCGGTTCGAACGCATCCTGCCGCGCGCCGACACCCCGGCGGACGGCAGCACGCTCCCCGCCTTCAGCCCGGATGGTCGCTGGCTCGTCGTCAACTCGGCGGTCGGGGTGGCATCGGGCTATTACTTCTGGGAGGTCGGCACCTGGAAGCGCGGGCCGTACATCCCCAGGCCGACCTCGGCGGGGTGGGCCGAGCCGGTCTTTTCTCCTGATGGGGACCTAGTCGCCCTGTCCGTCGCCGCGAACCGGGTCCGGCTCCACGAGATGGCGACCGGCCGCACGATCGCCCACCTCACCACGCTCCAGGCGCTCGCCCCGGCCGCGCTGGCCTTCAGCCCCGACGGCACCCGGCTGATCGCCTCGACCAACAGGCACACTGCCTTGATCTGGGACCTGAGGCGGATCCGCGAGCGATTGCGGACGAAGGGCCTCGATTGGGACCAGCCGCCCTATGCGCCGGAGGAGTCATCTCCCGGAGCCTCCCTTGCTCCTATCCGATCAATCCGCGTCCTCGGCGAGGCGCCCAAACCGGCGGCCCGCCGCGCGGCCGAGCTGGCTGCTTGCGAGGCGCGGCTGCGCGACCATCCCGACGACGTCGAAGCCTTGCTGGACCGCGGCTGGCTCAAGCTGAAGATGTCGAAACCGGCCGAGGCCATCCCCGATGTCGAGCGCGGCCTGCGGCTCCGGCCCGACGACTCCGACGCGCTCTACCTCCTGGCCGAGGCACAGATCGCGACGAACGATCGAGCGGCGGCGAGGTCGACCCTCGAGAAATATGTGGCGCGTGCCGGCGACGACACCGACGCCCGCGCCGTGAAAGGTCGGTTGGCGCTTCAGCTCGGCCGCCTCGAGGAGGCTGCCGACGAGTACGACAAGGTCCTCGATCTCGACCCCGCCCGCGTTCGGGTGAGGTTCGAAACGCGCCCAGATCCGGCTCCGCCTCGGGAGGCTTGAGGACGCCCTGGCGGACATCGATCTGCTGGTCCCGGACTTTCCTCAGGACGCAGACCTCCTCGGGCTGCGCAGCCAGGTCCACGATCGCCTGGGCCACCGAGAGCAGGCACTGGCCGATCTCAAGCAGGCTGCCGCACTCCCCGAGGCGCCGGCACAGTTCTACAACAACTTGGCCTGGAGGCTGGCCACCGGCCCGGCCGCCTTGCGCGATCCCCAGAAGGCGCTGGAGCTCGCTC
The DNA here is from genome assembly GCA_963815795.1 of uncultured Planctomycetota bacterium. GTDB lineage: Bacteria > Planctomycetota > Planctomycetia > Isosphaerales > Isosphaeraceae > JAKAUH01. The sequence goes on from CAWFIC010000021.1 coordinate 222,338, forward strand.
GCAAGGCGATCGCGGCGTCGCCCGATACGGCCGTCTACCTCAACACGCTGGGCGTCGCCCAGTACCGCGCCGGCCACTTCTCCGAGGCTATCGCCACCCTGAAGAAGAGCCTCGCGGCCAGCAAGGGCGAGTCCGATGCCTTCGACCTGTTCTTCCTGGCGATGGCCCGATATCGGCTCGGCCGAGTCACCGAGGCCCGCGGCGACTTCGATCGCGCCCTGAATTGGCGGCGCGACCACCCAAACGCGAGACAGCCCGGATGGTCCGAAGAACTGGACGCCTTCGAGGCCGAGGCCCGCGATCTCGTCGATAGGCCGTTGCCCGATCTGCCCGCCGACGTGTTCGCCCCCGGGCCGCCGGTCCGGCGGTGATGGCGCCGCCCGGATCCCGTAGGGTGGGCTCGGCCCACCGGTCGAGGCCTTTCATCGGTGGGCCGAGCCCACCCTACCAGACCGCATCGGATCCCGTAGGGTGGGCTCGGCCCACCGGTCGAGGCCTTTCATCGGTGGGCCGAGCCCACCCTACCAGACCGCATGGGTTCCAGTAGCCCACCGGGACAGGCCGTTGACGATCCGTCTCGGCTGGATATCGCCCAGCGGATGCGGCCGCGGACGGCGTCGTGTAGAATGGCAGCATCCACCGGGAGCGACAGGACCGCGGGTTGTCCTGATTCAGGAGCGGACGACGATGTCGAATTACCGTCGGCTTTACATACCGGGCGGGACCGTCTTCCTCACGATCGTGACCTACCGCCGTCAACCGGTCATGGAAGGGTCCGAGAACGTCCAGCGGCTGCGACACGCCATCGCCCGCGTGAAGCACCGGTACCCGTTCGATTTCCTGGCCGGCGTCGTCCTGCCGGACCACCTGCATTTCCTCTGGTCGCTACCGCCGGGCGTTACAGCGTACTCGCGTCGGATCGCCCTCATGAAAATCTGGTTCACCCAATCTCTGCGCGGCGGCGGCGATCCGGAGGGGTCCTTCAGCGCATCGCGCCGGAAGCATCGTGAGGGCGATGTCTGGCATCGGCGCTTCTGGGAACATACCGTCAGGGAAGAGGATGATCTCGATCCCTTCTTGCATTACATCCATTACAATCCCGTCAAACACGGGCTCGTCGGGTGCCCCCACCTCTGGCCCTACTCGAGCTTCCCTCGATGGGTTCAAAATGGTCTCTATCCCCCGGATTGGGGGTGTTGCTGTGAGGGGAAGGAGCCTGTCCTCCCCAAGATGCCCTCGCTCCATGATCTGGTTGGCGAGTGAATTCTACGAAATGTTGTCGATGGTTTGTCCCGGTGGGCATAGCCCACCCTACGTGGGATGGTGCGCGGCCTGTGCTATGCCCACTCCCCGCCGACGTGTTCGCCCCCGGGCCGCCGATCCGGCTGTGATCGCGCCGCCCGGATCCCGTAGGGTGGGCTCGGCCCACCGGTCGAGGCCTTTCATCGGTGGGCCGAGCCCACCCTACCAGACCGCATCGGTTCCAGGAGGAGCGCGAGGTGAACGCTGGGAGAGCTGGTCGCGTAGCCCTCCGCCGCGATCTCGCCGCGATCGTTGATGTCCTGGGCATTCGTGATCACGATGCCCGAGGCTGCGGGGATCAAGCTGTTGAGGTCGATCATCCGACCGTGCCGGTCGATGAACCCGTGGTCTGCCGAGGTGCTCGTTTGCGCGGCGCCGACCACGGCGCCGTCGTTATTGATGGCCGCGGCCACCGAATCGCGACCGCCGAGCGTCCCCAGGTCGGTCATCCGCCCCCACGTGTCGACGAAGGCATGAATCGCGGCGTCGTTCGCGGTGTCGGAGAACCCGACCACGGACCCGCGGTCATTGATGAAATTGGCCGACGAGTTCGTCCCTCCCAGCGTGCCGAGGTCGTTCATCGCCCCCTGGTCGTCGAAGAAGGCGTGATAGGTGACGGTGGGAGGGCTCGAGCTGCTGGCGGCCGGACGGTAGGCGGTCACCGAGGCGCCGACGACCTGTCCCCTGTTGTTGATGTCGCGCGCCACGGAGCCCAGTCCGGCGAGGGACCCGACATCAATGTCCGCGCCCCCGCGAAGGATCGACGCGTCGGGCCAACCCGCCGACAGCCCGGCGATGGCTCCGGCGTCGTTGATCGAGACCACACCGCCCTCGACGAGAGCCGGGTTGAGAGGGCCCAGGTCGGTGACTTTGCCGCCCCGCTCCAGGAAGGCGTCGACCTGCGAGCTGCCGGGTGCGGTATTGGACCTCCCCACGATCTCGCCCCGGTCGTTGATGCTCGTGGCGTCCGAGATCTTGCCGCCGAGCGTCCCCAGGTCGATCATCCTCCCCTGGCGGAAGAGGAAGGCGTGGGCCGTCTCGTTCCCGGCGGTGGAAGACCACCCGACGACCTCGCCGTGATTGTTCAGGGCCAGGGGGACGCTGACCGGTCCGCCGAGCGAGCCCAGGTTGATCACGGCATAACTCATCAACCGGCGATTCTCGAGCGCTTCCAGGCGTGGTCTGCTCTCGGGGCGGCCCCTCGACACGTCACGGCGCCGACGCGATCCGGTCCGCCGTCGGTGGAAGGCCGCACCTGCGCATCGAAATAACGATGACGCGAATGACACTTGCTGTTACCTTCTTCACACGGGTCCGGAGCACTTGTTGACAGGCACGACGCGCGCACCCCGAAAGGGCACGCGCGATTCCCAAGGCGCGGGTGCCTGGGCAAGCTCACGGCACCCGATCCGCGACCTTGCTGACGGCATCCGCCGAGGCGTCGGACGGGAGGCGGTGCGGGGTACTCCCCAGGCGGATCGACGACGAATCGACGGACCCCTGACTCGGCATCTGTCCGGTCCGTCCGCCAGGAGCCTCCGTCGAACCGCGGGTGGGGACGGTCACCGGGAAGCCTCCCCGATAGATCTGGCCTGCCGGCAAGATGGGAGAGTGGTCCCCCAACACGCGGCCGACGAGAGGCGCGGGATTGAGGGCGTCGTTGGCGATGGTGTCGCGACTGACCACCGGGATGATCGCGGCGTTCGGGTCATTGGCTCCCGGGCTGACGGCGATCGCACCGGGGGCATTCCCGTTCGATCCGGTCGTCGTCGCGGTGAGGCTGGGGAGACCCGCGATGGTACCCGGCTGGACGCTCGATATCCCTCCGGAGTCCGTCATGACGAACGACGTCGGGATGGCGGCGCCGCCCGGCGAGCCGCCGGGAGTGGCGGCGCCGGGGAAGGGGATCATCAGGACGTAGCCGGTGGGCGTCAGCACCATCACGCCCAGGTTGGAGACCACCGGTACGAGGCGATCCTCCAGCTCGCAGGCTTGCAGGTTGGGACGGAACTTCAAGGGCGCTTTCATGATCTCAACTCCTGGAATCACCCTCTGAGCGCGGATCGCTTCGGGGCCGACTCGATGCCGGCGGCGGTTAGAGCCAGGTCCGGCGTGATCGAGGTCACCGCCGTCGTGGCCGGTGCCTTCCTCCGCCCTGGCCACCTGGAGGTTATCCGATTCTTCCTCGAGGTTGTGCAAGCCTTGTCGTCGATGTTTCGATCCGCACTCGGTCAACTCCGCACATTTGAGTTATCAATAGATTCGGCTCCTACCCGAATTTCTTACGCCGACGCTCGCCGAATCCTCGCATGGCCCCGTTCCCGGCGATCACTGAAACGCCGGGCCGCTCGTCCGCAGGTGGCGGCTCGCGAGAGCGCCCGACCCCCAGCGAGTCTGCCGCGCGTCACCCGGAACATGCCGCGCCGAGCCCGGCCGGCCCGTCCGCGAGCGATCGGCCGTCGCTCGAATTGTAAACCAACATGGGAACCGCGCGCTTCGCCGGGTGGATTCCGATTCTCTTGCTGGAAGGGGAGGTGATCGCGAGGGACCTCGACCGGCCCGGTCGGGGTTCACCGCCTGATCCGACGCCACGGTGAGGGATGCCGTGGCTCCCCTCAACTCGACCCGCCATGCCATGCCGGGGACGACATCCCGAGCGACGGGCGCATCGTCGCCGGCTCGAGCTTCGCGACATGCCTCGAAGCTCGACCGGACCTTGTCCGCTTCGTCCGCCGACGCGAGGCCCGATCCGCCTGCGCCTCGATCGGGCATCGGGGACGGTGGGACGAGGCGCTTCTCCAACGATCGCGACGGCACCACTGGACAGGGGCGGATCGCCGTCCCGGACTTCCCAGAGAGGAGCTTCGGATGCTGGTCCTGAGCAGGAAGGTCAACGAATCGATCATCATCGGCGGGAACGTCCGGATCACGACGACCGCGATCCGCAGTCGTCAGGTCCGGCTCTGCATCGAGGCACCGCCGGATGTCCGGATCCTGAGGGAAGAACTGCTGACCACGCCCACGGTCGGAGAGCCCGAGCAAGACCGACTCCCCGATCCTTCGAGACGCGTTCATCGGAATGGGCTCCGTCGGCCCCGAATCGCCCGCCCAGCCCGTTGAACCGAGCGACCCGTACCCGAGGCGCGGGATCCACGCCCCGAACCGCATCACGCCGCGAGCCATCACCTGGAGAATCCCATGAGACAGCATTCATTCTTGAAGTTCTTCGCGTTCTGGAACGGGGGGTTCCGAGTGGCCCCGGCGTCCGAAGGGCGGTGGCAGCGCCCCGCTGTCCGTCCGTCGTCGGCTTGTGCTTCGACACCCGCCGCCACCTTCTCGCCCGAACAGCTCGACCACCTCTCGGTGCTCCTGGCGCCCGGCGGCGACGATGCCTTTGCGGACCGCTCGCCGCTCTGGGTCGACGGGGCGGCCGCAATCGCCGGCCGCCAGGAGCGGTTCCTCCGTACGGTGGACCGGGCCATCGCCGAGATCGCGGGGCCTCGCGGAAGGCGCAAGCGGCCGCGGTGGTGAATGGCGCTCAGACGGTGTCCGGGGTCTTTGACGGCCGCCGCCGATCGCCGTCGTCGAATTCGAATCGCACCTCGCCGCCATCCAGCTTGAGCCGGGCGTCGAAGCGGTTTCCGGCCTTGGACCGGAAGCCGCGGAGCACGGGGGTCCGCCCGCGGCGGAGCAGTCCCTGCGCCGTGCGCGCCCCGATCGACTTGCCGGCGATCGTCTTCCAGATCGCGAACCGGCAGCCCTGTCGCCAACCGCTGCAACCGAAGGACTTCTCCTGCTCGACGACGTCCGAGCCGCACAGGGGGCACGGACCGAGCGGGACCGGGCCGAATCCGTCCTTTGCCTTGGGTGCCGGCTTATCCGCAGGCGCCGCGGCCTTGACCCCCCTTGCCCCCCCCTTAATAAGGGGGGGACGACCGGGAGGCCCGCCCGTCTTAATCCCGCCCTTACGAAGGGGGGGTGCGGGGGGGTTCTCGGCCGTCGCATCGTTCCCGGGGCCTCGACCCCCCCTGGGCCCCCCTTCGTTCCCGGGGCCTCGACCCCCCCTGGCCCCCCCTTCGTAAGGGGGGGGGAAACGGAAGGAGGCCCGCCCCTCTTCATCCCCCCCTTGCGAAGGGGGGGTACGGGGGGGTTCTCTGGCGTCGATGCCATGCCAGCGTCGAGCGCTCGGGCCGCGCGCCGGCCCGGCGTGCGCCGCGACGTCCGGCCGCCCTGCGGCGATCTCACACCGCCCCGCCTCGGGCCGCCAGTCGGCACGGGGATCTCCGCGAGGTCGCCGGAGTCCATGAGCTGGAGGATCACCGCGCCGGCGCCCTCGATGGTCAGCGGCTGGCGCAGCACCCGGTGCTGGAGGAGCTCACGGATCTGCTCCTCGCTGAGCGTTTGGCCCTTGTATTCGCGCCAGAGCACGAACGGGCAGCCGTCGCGCCACCCCGAGCAGCCGTATCCGCGCTTGCCCTCGATCACGGGGCGTCCACATCGGGGGCAGTCGCCTAGCCGGGACGCGTTGACCGCGGCTCCGTCGTTGTTTCGGATCAAGTCTTCCGTGTAGCGTCCGACATCCGCCATGAAGACGCGACGATCGAGCGCCCGCGCTCGACCTGCCGCAGCTTGGCTTCCCAGTCTCCGGTGAGCTCCGGACTCTTCAGGCTGCGGTCCCGCACGATCGCGATCAGGTAGCGGCCCAGATCGGTGGCGGCGAGCGTCTTCTTGTCCCGGGTGATGTAGCCGCGTTCGATCAGCGTCTCGATGATCGCCGCGCGGGTCGCGGGCGTTCCCAGCCCCCGCTCTTTGAGCGCCTCCTTGAGCTGTTCCTCGTCAACGAGTTTGCCCGCCGTCTCCATGGCGCCGAGGAGGGTATTCTCGGTGTACGACCTGGGCGGGGTCGTCTCGCCGCGGCGGACGAACGGCTCGTGCGGGCCGGTCTCCCCGACGCGGAACTCGGGCAGTTCCTGCTCCTCGTCCTTCTTGTCGTCGTCCTTCTTCTCCTTCTTGTCATCCTCCTTGCGGGGATAGAGTACGGTCCAACCGGGGTCGAGCACCCTGACGCCTCGGGCGCGGAACGGCACATCCTCGGACGACCCGTTGACCGTGGTCACCTCCTTGACGCACGCCGGATAGAAGGCGGCGATCAGGCGCGTGACCACGGCGTCGAAGACCTTCTGGGACGCCGGCGCCAGCCCGGCCGGCCGCTTGCCGGTCGGGATGATCGCGTGGTGATCGCTCACCTTGGAGTTGTTGATGATCCGGCCGGTGAACGGCAGGGCAGACAGGTCCAGGCGGCCGATCTCGGCCGGCTTGAGCGGGCGCAGGGCTTCCAGGATATCGGGGACCTGGTCCTTCATGTCGTTTCCCAGGTAGCGCGAATCGGTCCGCGGGTAGCTGATCAACTTGTTTTCGTAGAGCGACTGGGCCGCCTTGAGGGTGGCATCGGCCGACATCCCATACCGGCGATTCATGTCGCGCTGGAGCTCGGTCAGGTCATACAACTGCGGCGGCGGAATCCGCTCCGGCTTTTTCTCGACGCCCCGAATCACGAACGGCCGGCCGAGGACGCGCTCGAGCAGCGCGCGGGCGTCCTCCTCCCTGGCGAAACGGTCCCCGGCGAACTTGAAGGTGACGTCGCGGTATCGGGTGAGCAACTCCCAGAACGGCTCCGGCTTGAAGTGGCGGATCTCGTCGTCGCGGCGGACGATCATCGCCAGCACCGGAGTCTGCACGCGGCCGACGCTCCAGAGCACGCCGCTGGCGCGGTGAGACACGGTGTAATATCGCGTCGCGTTGAGTCCGACGATCCAGTCGGCCTCGCTGCGGCTCCGTGCGGCGGCATAGAGGTTGTCGTAGTCCGAGAGCGGCCGGAGGCGACGGAACGCGTCGCGGATCGCCGACTCGGTCAGCGAGCTGAGCCAGAGCCGGCGCGCCGGCTTGCCGGTGGAGCCGAGCAGCTCCTGGATGTAGCGGAAGATCAGCTCGCCCTCGCGGCCGGCATCGGTCGCGCAGATCAGTTCGTCGGCGTCGCGGAACAGCCGCCGGACGATCGCGAGCTGTTTCCGCGCACCGCCCTCCTCGATCGGCTTGATCCCGAATCGTTCCGGGACGAACGGCAGCGTCTCCAGCGACCATCGCTTCAAGGCCGGGTCGTAATCCTGCGGCTCCTTCAACGTCGCCAGGTGGCCCAGGGCCCAGGTGACCTGGTATCCGTTGCCTTCCAGGTAGCCCTCCCGGCGCGCGGAGGCCCCGAGGAAGGAGGCCAGCTCCCGCGCAACCGACGGCTTCTCGGCCAGCACGACTTTCATGAAACCCCGGCCTCACTCCCGGCACCCGGAACCTTCGGATTGCTCTCCTATCCTATTGTACAGAAGTAAAGGGCGGCGATCAGGCCGGTCGATTCTTCAACGGCGATTGCCGGGCGAGCCAGAACTGGAGTGATGTGTCCCGGCACGGGATTCGCTATCATAGCAAGTATCGAGCCGCGATCTTGATCGCGACGGTCTCGTGATCGCGGCTCGTTCCCGGCCGGTGCACGGGAGGACGGAGTCCATCGTGGTGGCAGCGCCGTGGCATCCATGACCGTCGCAGAAAACACCCAATTTGAGAGAGGGACTCCGATGTCGGCACATGCCTCGAGAACCGCGGTCGATACGGACCACAGCCCCGCCGATTTCGCGGGATCAGCCTTCGAGTCCATCAAGGGGGGCGCGACCGAGCTGCAGGCGCGGGCGGCGGAGGCGTTTCCGGCCACCAGCCGCTTCCTGGGTCGGGTCGTGTACAAGACGTCTTACGCCCTGGCGTTCGGGGTGACGTTCCCGGTGATGATGGTCGTTCGCGTCATGCCCAAGGATAACGCACTGGTGCACGGCCTGGTCGACGGTGCCACGGCCGCGCGGGATCGCGTGGACGAGTGGCGAGGGGAAGCGGACGATGATCTCCACGACTCCGACGACGAACTGTCCCACGTGTCTGACAATGGTTCGTCACACCACCACCCGGACTCGTCGGATCACGTGACCCACCGTCGAACCAAGGCGAAGCGGAGCGGGACCCGCAAGACCACCCGTCCGGCATCGCGCAAGAAGAGCTGAGGCCCTCTCTTCCCGGGTCGTGGAATCGTCGGAATCGATGTGATCCTCCCGCAGTGCCTCGGTCGATCGAGCGGCGATCGGTAGAGCGCGAAGACACCGAACAAAAGGACCCTTGTGATGCCAGTGACGAGGTCGGAGTTGCTGTTCCTCTGCGGCGGCGCGATCGCGGGGGCCATCGCGGCGAAGAATTACGACAAGATCAAGGCCAAGGCGGGTCCGTGGCTATCGGCGGCGGGGGATGCGGTGGGCGATGCGTACACCGCGGCGGCCCGCCGCGTCGGCGAGCGGGTCGAGGCGATGCAGGACGCGATGGCCGAAGGCCGCCACGCGGGCGGTTCCGAAAAGGCTGCCGCCGCCGAGACCGGGAGTCCGCATTTCTCGACGGCCAACGGCACGGGCGGTTGATCGCCCGCCGTCGGTCCGGCGAGATTCACCGCCGCGGCCATCTCCGGTCGCCCTCGCCGAGCGCCAGGAGGCCCTTGTGAGACCGGTCCACCCCACGAGTGAGCCGCGCAGCGCCGAGCCCCGGCGGCCGGCCGCCACGGTTCCCGCGGTGATCGCGACCACTCAGGTCCTGCTCCATCGCGAGCTGGCCGAGAAGCTCGGGGGACTGCCGAGGGACCTCGGGATGTCTCTGGTCGTCCTGGGCGCGGTCGGCGTGGCGATCCCCGGTCCCGTGCCCCTGGGTGCCTCGTTCGTCCTGCTGGGCACGGTCGTGCTCTGCCCGGGCCTGCTGGCCAGGACGGGCGGACCCATCGCGAGGAAGTGCCCCCGTATCTTCCGCGTGCTCATCGCCTTCACCGACCATCTCCGTTCGGATCTGGCCCGTCGCTATCCCGGTTCGTTGAGGGTTGACTCTCGGGCGACCCGGCATCGCCGCGCGGCCCGCCCGCTCTGAGCGGGCGCTCGATCACCTTGCGGATGTGGTGTCGCAGTGCCCCCTCGAACAGCTTCCAGGCCAGCGGGATACGTCCCTGGGCATGGACGAAGCGCTCGTCGTACCAGAGGCGGACCTCATAGCCGGACCCGGAGATCGTCGCGGATCGGCGGTCCTCCGACCAATCGACCCGACCGACCCATGAGCCGTACCGCGACATCGCCTCGTCGATCCCCGCTTCGAGTTTTGCCTGTGCCACCTCCATGGGCTGACCGTGCTCCAGCGAGAGGTCCAATCGTGCCATGCAGGACGTCCTCATCCAGGTCGTTTCGCGCGGCCGATCCCGCGGTCTCTCGGGCCAGTGTACCGCAATCACGATGCCATGAGCCGGAGTGCGGCGGCGCCTTGCGAGCGTTCGCCGCCCGGTCTTGCATCATAAGTATGAGCGAAGATCCCCGCGGTATCGAGCGTCAGCGATTTTCCGGATCGCCCCCAGTACCTTCGCGACCGAGGAAGCATCCATGACTACGGCAACCCGCATCAAGCGATCGGAATTGACGGCGTACGAGGAGGAGCAGGTCCGTCGGATCGCTGCCTGGAAGTCGGAGCCGCCGAATCCCCTGACCGAGCTGTGGAAGCGGATCTCCTTGCCGGTCGCCCGTGCCATCGAGAAGATCATCCCCGATCGGATGGTCCGGGTGGCGATCGAGAAGGCGTACGACGCGACCGATTGGCTCGCCGGCCAGGAGGCCGTCAAGCGCCGGGCCGGCGTCCGGGATCTCACCGAGTTGAAACACAAGCCGCTGGAGGAATGCGATGCCCTGGCCGCCGGCGTCGGCGCCTCAGCGCAGACGCTCGCGTTGGTCGAGGGTGCCGCGACTGGGGCCGGCGGCGTCTACACCACGTTGCTCGACGTCCCGCTGCTGTTCGTCCTGGCAGTCGGATCCATCCGCAAGATCGGGCATTGCTACGGGTATTCCCTGGACGCCCGCAAGGATCGCCACTTCGTCCTGGGCGTGCTGGTCGCCGCGATGGCGGGCTGGCTCGAGGTGCGCCGCGAGCGAATCCACCACCTCCGCGAGCTCGAAGACCTGCTCATCGTGGAGACCCAGGAAGACATCGTCGCCGAAGAGGCGCTGTCGTTCCTCTTCCAGCTCGAAATCTTCGAGGACGTCCCGGGAATCGGTGCGGCCTCGGGCGCCGCGTTGAACTGGTTTTTCATCCGCCGGGTCAACGAGACGGCTCGCATGGTCTTCCAGGAGCGCTGGCTGCGGGACAACGGCAGGGTCGAGCATATCGAACCGGCCGAGGCCCCCGCGTGGTACCTGGCCGGCGGATGGACCGGGGCCTTCAACCGCGCCGCTTATTCGGGCTTCTACTGCCTGGGCTTCGGCGTGACGCTGCCGGTCTATGCCGTGGGGGCGCTCTTCCGGCCGATGGACAACGCCCTGACCCGCGGCCTTCGCGACGGCGCCGCCGCGGCGATCGAGCGGGCCAGTCAGGTCGGCTCATCCGCCCGAACCGCAACGACGCCCTCGGTGGACGGACGAAAGGCCATCCCGGCCCTGGCTCGGGGATGATTCTGATTGGGGGCAGCTCGGCACAGACACTTCCCCATGATCGCCCCTTTGCATGTCATCATGCGGATTCATCGTTCTTCGTCGAGAATTCACTGTACAGACGTTGACAAAATGCCGATCTCTCGTTTGAATCCACGAACCGGCCCCGTATCTGTTCACGTGGACAGAACGAGCCGGGACGACTCTCGAACGGGAGAAGACCATGGCGAAGCCGATTCCGGATGGACATCACACGATCACTCCGTGTCTTGTGATCAAGGGGGCGGCCGAGGCGATCGAGTTTTACAAGCGGGCCTTCGGCGCGGAGGAGCTCGGCCGGATGCCGATGCCGGGGCCGGACGGGCAGGTGAGGATCGGTCATGCCGAGTTGCAGATCGGCGACTCGCGGCTGTTCCTCTCCGATGAGTTCCCCGACCACGGCGTGACGGGCCCGAACGGCAGTTCGCCGGTGGCGCTCCACCTCTACGTGACCGACGTCAACGCGATCTTTAACCGGGCCGTCGAGGCCGGCGCCACCGTAAAGATGCCGGTGGCGGACATGTTCTGGGGCGACCGCTACGGCAAGCTGGTGGATCCCTTCGGGCATAGCTGGTCGATCGGCACACACATCGAAGACGTCCCGCACGAGGAGATGCCGCAGCGGATGGCGGCGGCCATGAGCGGCAAGGGTTGCGAGTGACGGTGCGAAGCCAGCCGGGAGGGCTTGATCGGTCGAGCGGGCCTGAAGCCGCGGCGTCGGGCTCGCGTCCCGACGCCCACCTCCGCCCGACCCGGATTCCCATGCAACGCTCGGCAACTCTTGAAGCCTGTTGATCGACGCGATTAGAATGCGATCGCCCGATCCGCTGACGGGTGTCCGGCGGACGAATCTAGCCCTTCCGGATTCGTGCGCCGGTCCTCGTCTCCTCGTTGCTCTCGGGCGGTACCCCTTCAGGAGCATTCTGATGTCGATCGCGACCTTGATCGTGAAGTGGTCCTCGTTCGGCGGCCGAGCGCTGATCTTCGCGACCGTGGCCATGGTGGCCCTGGGGGCGGCACCGCGTGCCTTCGCCCAGGACTCACCGGAACAGAAGTCGGTCAGTGAGCACCTCAAGGAGTACTGGGACAAGCTGATCGCCAAGATGGAGTCGGGAGCCAGGGCCGCGGGCGACGAGTATCACAAGGTCAAGGAGGAAGCCGCGAGGGCATCCGGCCCGGCCCGCGAGAAGCTAGCCGCGCAGATGGAGACGCTCAGCAAGAAGTGGGCGATCGCTCGCGAGAAACTCGCGACGAGCGCCGAACTGCGGATGCACTCGCTCGGCGAGGAGGTCAAGGCGCTCGAGGAGAAAGCGGGGAAGGCGACCGGGCCTGCTCGCGAGAAGACGGCCGCGGAGCTGAAAAAGCTCCATGAACAGTGGAACGCCGCCCGCGCCAAGATGGAAGCGACGCTGTCCTCGAACCTGAATTCGAGCCGCGACGAGATCGAGCACCTCAAGGAGCACGTTTCCAGCGCCAGCGAAGACGCCAAGGCCAAACTCCGCCCGCGTATGGAGCGCCTCAAGGCCGAGTTCCACAAGAATCACGAGAAGCTCAACGCCTATCTCGAAGCCGACCTGAAACAGACGAAGGAAGACATGGAGAAGCTCCGCGGCGCGACCTCGGACGCCGCTCGGCGCTCCCATGAGACGCTATCGAGGAAGTACCACGAGCTCACCGCGAAGATCGAGCAACTGGCCAAGGAGAAGCCGTCTGAAGAATCGAAGTGACTCGTGAATCCGATCGGCAAACGCGATCGCTTCGACGGTAGACGGGAACAATGAGGCAGCCGACAAGACCATGAGGAGCGACATGGCCTGATCTCCTCACACGACCGAGTGGGTACCCCTTGGACCCGGCCCGCCGCGCCGCGATGAACCGGCGTCCTCACGGCACCAGGTATTCGGGCACCGGTGGCTCGCCGGGCGCCGAGGTCTCCACCAGCGGTGGCGGCGTGCCCAGCGCGACCCAGAGGCGGAACTGGGCCTGGTCGTAGCGGACGATGGCATCGATCAGGTGGGCGCGAGCGGCGGCGAGCAGGTTGAGGCTGTTGATGACCTCGAGGGGCCGGCCAAAGCCCTGGTAGGTGCGTTCCAGGTCTTCGTGGAAACCCTCGCGGGCCGACCGCAATTCCTGGCGGGCGATCCCGACCTGGTTGAGCGACGCCTTGGCGTCGGCCAGGGCCGCCGCGATCTCGTCGCGGGCCCGGTTGACGGTCCGGGCGCGGGCGGCGACCGCCTGGCCGACCTCCGCCTGCCGCTGCTTGATCAGCGCGAGGTTCCCGGCGCCCATGTTGAGGAACGTCCAGTAGAGCCGGACATCGAAATCGTTGCGGCCGCCGAAGTTGCCCACCAGGGGAGGGGTCAGATTGCTGCCGCCCCCGAAGACGCCGCCGCTGTAGCCCAGCCAGAGGGTCGGCAGCAAGGGCCTGCCGATTTCCTCCTTCACGTAGGCCTCGGCCTGGCCGATCTCGGCCGTCCGGGCCGCCAGGTCGGGACGCTGCTGGAGCGCCACCTGGATCAGCTCCTCGACGGGAGTCTCCAGGGCGACGAGGTTGATCAAGCCGACCGGGCCGCCCGAGGGCTGGAGGCGGACGGAGGGGTCGAGATTCAGGCGTTCGGACAGCCGGGCCGCCGCGATCCCGATCCCCTGCTCGGCCTCGACGACGTCGGCGCGTCGGTATCGCCACTCGGCCCTGGCCCGGTCGTAATCGGACTTCTTACCCTCGCCGGTGATCGCGTATTGCTCGACCGCATAGACGATCTGATAGGCCTGAATCTCCGAAAGCCGGTGGGTCTCCAGCAGGGTATAATGCCGGATCAACTCCAGGTGCAGCACGGCCACCTCGCCGAGGATATCATTTTCGGTCGCCCCCACGTTGAATCGGGAGGCCATCACGCGCTGGCGGGCCGCCAGCGGCTCGAAGATGGCATCCGTCAGGGCGGTCAGGATGTTCACGCCCGGGATGCGCGGCGTGCCGGCGATGTCCGTGTAGGCGCCGGCACCCACGTAGACCGATTGGAGCGACGTCTCGAGGATCTTGCCGGCGGAGCGCTCGAGCGGCCCGTTGTGCCCGTGATAGCTCGCACCGTAATTGAGCGAAGGCACGAGCAAGGTCCGGGCCGTCAACTGCTGCGCCAGGGCCTCGAGGACGATACTCCGCATCCGGTTGATGGTCGGATTCACCCGATCGGCCAGGCGCAGCGACGTCGGCAGGTCGATGGGGAACACGCCCGACGGCTGGGGGATGACCGGAGGGATCGGGACGGTTTCGGCGGCGGCGCGCCTGACCTGCGGGTCATTTGGCGCACCGGCCGCATCGGCTTCGACGCTCGGGAGGCGGGCCGAGGCCAGCGCGACCCGGCGCGGCGTTGCGTCCGGCGAGGCCGTCCGATCCGACCCGGGCGGGGCCGGGACCGCTGCGAGCCCATGCGCCGATACCGGCGACGGCTCCCGCAGACCGGAGGCGTCCGCTGCGGCGACGGGCGGGGCCGTGGGGACCGCGGCGCGGGGATCTCCCGGCGCCGGGACCGCGGGGCCGCCTGCAGGTGCCGGAGCGTGCGGTTGCGCTCTGGCGAATTCTTTGAGCCCCTCCTCGCCCGAGATCACGCGCGGCGCCGGCTCCGTCACGCAACCAGAAGCCAGGGCCAGAAGGATCGGGATGGCGGGCCTCCAGGGCCGCCAACCACCCCGGCGATCGTTTGCGCTCGCATCGCGATGCGGAGAACGCATGGTAGCGCCCTTTCCGGTGAGGTGAAGCGACCTTTCCATCATTGACCGTCACCGGCGCGACGAGTGGCGAAGTCCACCGGCGGCGGGATCGTCGGACGGCGACCCGCGGCCTTCACGCCGTCCGGCCGCAGTTCGGCGGTTGTGCTGGGAGCGGGCGGCATCCGCATCGGCTGCTGCGAGGCGTCGGGAGTCGCCGGGATCGGCAAGGGCGAGATCGTGCCGGGCCTGGGCGCCCCCGGCGGCAGGTTGTGCGGGGCGAGGCCCTCGGTCGGCACGGTCCGTGCCAGGGCGTCGGCGGGCGGCTGCCCCAGCGCGACGTACATGGCGAACTGCGACTCGTTGTAATCGATGATCGCGTCGATGTAGTCGATCCGCGCATCGGCCAGCAAACTGAAGCTATTCAAGAGCTCGATGGGCAGCACGTTGCGGGTGCTCACGCCTTCCACACCCACCATGAGCATGGTCCGATCCAGGTCCTCCTTGAACGCGAGGTAGCCCGACCGGACGGCCTCCTCGTAGACGCCGATCTGGGCGTAGCGGGCGTGGGTGCGGGCATACGCCTCGGCGATGTCGGCCCGGACCATGTTGAGGATCTCGACCTGCTCGAATTGACTGATCTGGAGCCGGGCCTTGGCCTGGTTGATCAGCGCGATGTTGCCCAGGCCGAGGTTCTGGATGGTCCAGTAGACGATCGCGTCGAGGTCCTCGCGGCCGCCGAAACCGCCGAAGACCGGTCGGACCAGGTTGCTACCGCCACCGAACCCGCCGGCGCTGAAACCGATCAAGGTGGTGGGCGAGAAGGGCAGGATCTTGGCGCCGCCGAGATACAAGAGCGCCGCCTCGATCGCCGCGCACTGCGCCGCCACCTCGGGCCGGCGGAGCAAGCCCAGGGCGATCAATTCGGCCACAGAGATGGGATCCGGCACCAGCGGCTGGGGCACCACGGCCGCGTCGGTCGGATGCAGCCGGATGGACGGATCCAGGTTCAGGAGCTGGCACAGCCGCGCCGAGGCCGTCAGGATCTCGGCCTCCGCGGCCTGGATCGCGGCCTCCCAGTTGGCCAGGACGGTCGCGGCCCGGTTGGCATCGGCGATGCGGCCCTGGCCGGCCTTGGCGTAGTCCGAGGTGATCTTCGCAACGACTCGCGCCTCGTCTCGACCCTGGATGCGAGCCGCTCGCCGTCCCTCGGCACGCACCAACTCGCTGTAGGCCGCGGCGACCTGGTAGAGCATCTGGTTGCGGATCGCGACGGTTTGATACTCGCGCTGCACCACGATCTGTTTCGACGCGAGGTAGCTGTAGATCCCCGCGCCGAAATTGGTCGCTTCGAAAACGCCCGGGATCGAGACGGTCCCGGCCGCCACGGCGTTGGAACCAGCCCCCACGTAGACGGCCGATCGGTTCAGCGAGAGGATGTTGCCGTTGGATTGCTGCAACGTGCCGGAGTGCGCGTCGTAGTTCATGCCGGGATTGATGGACGGCAGGAAATAGGCCGCGGCGAGTTGCCGCATCGCGGCGGCCTCGAGGATCCGCTGGCGGGCGATGTTCAGCTCGGGGTTCTGCACGTTGGCCAGGCGGAGGGCGGTCGCCAGGTCGATCGGCCGGACCTCGGTGGCCAAGACCGGTGGCGGGGTGGCCGGGGGCGCGACGATCTGGATGTTCCCGGGTCGCGGGGGACGAAGACCCGGTTGAGGCAGGGCGTCGGGTGCCCTGGGCGCGCCGGGACTGGACTGCGGCAGCGGCGGCTGGATCGCTTGTGCCCGCCCATCCGAAGCGGCCAACCAGAGGATCGAAAGGGCGATCGCTCCAGCGAGGGCGCCGGTTCTGTTGCTTGTGCCCATTTTTGCCTCCTGCCCCAACCTGGATGCGCGTTCCATGCATCCACCCTTCATTCCATGACAGATGCCGGACCGGCCGCCACAGCCATTTGCACCCGGGGAGGGCGCCTCCGAGTCGGTTAGTCCGCGCGGGTCTGTGGTGACGATCCTGGCTATTCCATCGTCAGCCGACTTTACTCGACTTGACGGGAATGTCGGCCGTTACGAACATGGACAGGGCCATCGTAACCTTCATCCGGCTATGCACCTTCGCCGAGTCCCCGGCCCGGGGAACCCGATCATGTCAATCAATGGCCCGGCATTACTCAGATGCTCAGAAGGCGAGGAGTCGGGTCTCCGTTGACAGTCGCGGGAATGGGGATAGCATGAGACGGGGAGAGATTTCCGGCTCCGCATGAGGCCAGAGGCACCTGGCTCGTCCCATGATTTCGCCTCGATCGAAGGTGGCGCTCGCGGCATTCCTCGGGTTTTGCCTCTGCAAGCCCCCGGAAGCGACGCGCCTCGCGACGTCGCCATCGTTCGGCCTGCCGCGCTGTGCTTCATCCTATTTGTCCCGCAAGCAACAGCGGGTTCGCGTCGTCTTGCTCCGCGTCCAATCCGTGCCGACAACACGCTCCTCGGCCCGCGGGTGGGGACTGTCCTCCGGCGAAAGGACACGACTCGAGCGTTCTCGACGCGATCTGTCAGAGACCCGGTTGTCAATCACGCTCTCGGGTAACCGCCACGGGATGGAGCATCCCCTCCGGTGCTAGCATCCCACCGCCGCCCGCGGTCGGTTCACTGCCTACCCATTCGTCCGTCTCAACCCTCATTCCCGGCGCTCTGCTTGCGCAATACGGTGCCCGAGCCGGTTCCCTCATCGCTTCGAAGGGCTTCATCTCATGAATGGATTAATCCGCGCCTCTCTTGGCAATCCGCATGCCGTCACGGTCATGTCCTTGACGCTCATCCTGCTCGGCGTCATCACCCTGCCGATCCTCAGCGCCGGGCTGATCCCGATCGACATCCTGCCGGTGTTCAAGAGCCCGGCCGTGCAGGCGCTGACGTTCTATGGCGGCATGTCGGCCAACAACATCGCCAATGACATCACCAACCGGATGGAGCGGTGGACCGGCCAGGCCAACGGCCAGCGGCGGCAGGAATCGCGCTCGATCGTCGGCGCCAGTATCGTCCGCAACTACTTCCACGACGACGTCGATCCCAACGGCGCCCTGACGCAAGTCAACTCGCTCGCGCTGGGCGTGATCCCCAACCTGCCGCCGGGGACACTGCCGCCGGTCGTTCTCCCGTTCGACCCGACGGCCATGACGCCCGTCTGCGTCGTCGCGGTCGACAGCCCCGACCCGAAGAACGACGAGTCGGTGCTCTACGACGTGGGCCGGTACGAGGTCCGCAACCACATCATGGGGATCTCCGGCGCCGTGGCGCCGGTGGTCTTCGGCGGCAAGATCCGCACGGTGCTGGCCTACCTCGATCGCGACAAGATGCAGGCTCGGAACATGTCGTCGATCGACGTCATGCACGCGCTCGACGCCTCCAATGTCTTCTTCCCCAGCGCCGACGCCAAGTTCGGGCCGACCGACTTCATCATCGATTCCAACTCGATGTACGTGAACATCGCCGAAATGGGGGACATTCCGCTCCGCTACGATTCGGGGCGGACGGTGTACCTCAAGGACGTGGCCACGCCCAAGGACGCCTACTACATCCAGACCAACATCGTCCGGGTCGAGGGCAAGAAGGAGGTGTACATCCCGGTTTATCGCCAGCTCGGCGCCAGCACGCTGGGCGTGGTCTCGGCCTTGAGCGGCAAGCTGAAGGAGTTCGAGGGCCGGCTGACGCGGCCGGGGATCAGCCTCAAGCTGATCATGGACCAGTCGGTCTACGTGAAGAACTCGATCATGGCGCTGGTGCAGGAAGGCGTGCTCGGGGCCATCCTCTGCTCGCTGACGATCCTGATGTTCCTGGGCGAGATCCGGATGACGGCGATCGCCATCATGACGCTGCCGATCTCGATCATGGCTTCGACGGCGGCGCTCTACTTCTGCGGCCAGACGATCAATGTCATGACGCTGGCCGGGATGACGCTGGCGATCGGGCCGATGATCGACAGCGCCATCATCTGCCTGGAGAATACGCACCGCCACCTGAGCCTGGGCGCCACGACCCACGAGGCGGCGTTCCTGGGTGCCAGCGAGGTGGCGATGCCCGAGCTGGTCTCGACGCTGTGCACCTTCCTGGTGCTCTCGCCGCTGGTCATGACGCCCGGCCTGGGGCAGTTCCTCTTCAAGCCGATGGCCATGGCCGTGGCGTTCTCGATGATCGCCGCCTACCTCCTGTCGCGGACGCTCGTGCCGGCGTGCTCGGCCTTCTGGCTCAAGGGGCACGGCGACGGACATGGTGCCGGACACGGCGGGCACGGCGAGGGACATGGCGGGCATGGTCACGGCGACGCCCACGAAGGCCACGACGCCCCGCCGCCCGACGGGCCCCAGACCTTCACGATCAACGGCGACGGACACGGCACGCCGCGGGGCGGGCTCTTCGGCCCGATCAAGCGCGCCTTCGCCCGCTGGGAGCAGATGATCGAGAGCGGCATCGGCTATTACGTCCGGGGCCTCGACGGCGTCCTGCGGCATCGGGTCCTGACCGTCATCATCGGTTTCAGCCTGCTGGCGGTGACCCTCGTCACCATGTGGCCGATCCTCCGCAAGGAGTTCTTCCCCGAGGTCAACGCCGGCGCGTTCGAGATGTACGTCCGGGCGCATAGCGGCACCCGCATCGAGATCATGGAGGCCAGGATCAAGGAAGTCGAGGCGTTCGTCCGCGAGACGATCAAGAAGGAGGGCGCGGAAGCGGCGCGTCACCCCGGGTTGATGGCCCGGGTCGAGGGCCTCTTCCACCGGGGCGGCGATCACGAAGAGGAGTCGGACCTCCAGCTCATCCTCTCCGAGATCGGCGTGACGCCCGACTGGTCGGCCGCCTACACGCCGAATGCCGGCCCCATGGATGCGGTCGTCAAGATCCAGCTCCACGCCGAGCGGCACCTGTCGGCCCAGGAGTACGTCCACAAGCTGCGCACCGCGTTCGAGTCCGACTCGCGATTCCACGACCTGGAATTCGCCTTCGACGCCGGCGGCATGGTCCGCTCGGCCATGAACGAAGGCAAGTCGACGCCGCTCAGCATCCGCGTCACCGGCAAGAACTCGAAGGTCGCGCAGAAGATTGCCCAGGCGATCAAGCTGCGGGTCCAGCAGATCGACGGGGTGGTCGACGCACGCGTCATCCAGCGCGACGATTATCCCCAGTTCCTGCTCACCATCGACCGCATGAAGGCCGCCGACCTGGGGCTGACCCAGTCCGACATCATGCAGAACGTCGTGGCCGCGTTCAACTCGAGCATCTCGTTCAACAAGCACAACTTCTGGATCGACCCGGTCAGCAAGAACCAGTACTTCGTCGGCGTCCAGTACTGGGAGAAGGACATCGTCTCCACGGATACGTTGAGTAACATCCAGATCACGACCCAGCGCCCCGACAAGCCCAAGCGGCCGATCACGCTGGGGAGCATCGCGACGATCACCGAGACGCGGGTCCCGACCGAGGTGACCCACTACAACATCCAGCCGACCATCGAGCTGACGATGGGCGTCTACGGACGCGACCTGGGCCACGTCTCGGACCAGGTCATGGAGGTGCTCAAGGAGTACGGCGCGCCCGACAAGAAAGAGTCCGGCGTCTGGCTCGCCTGGGATCCCGACACCTCCCCCGAGCACGTCAAGAAGCTGGAATCCGACGAGGACGTGAGCAAGCTCCCGGGCTACTCGGTCTGGAATCCCGAGGCCAAGGAGAACTACACGCTCGCCGGCTCGAGGATCGTGCTCAGCGGCGAGTACCTGAAGATGAGGGACACCTTCGACAACCTCTTCAAGGGGCTGATCCTCGCCTCGCTGCTGATCTACTTCCTGATGGTCGGCCTGGACAAGTCGTTCGTGGTGCCCCTGTCGGTCATGTCGATCGTCCCCTTGAGCCTGATCGGGATCATGCCGATGCTCTACCTGACGGGCTCGGCGGTGAACGTGCAATCCCTGCTGGGGTTCATCTTCATCATCGGCATCAAGGTGGCCAACTCGGTGCTGATGACCGACTACGCCCAGGAGTTGCGGCGGCACGAGGGACTCACGCCGACCCAGGCGATCCGCAAGGCGGCGGGCCTCCGCGTCCGGCCGATCACCATGACGGCCCTCGCGGCGTTCTTCGCCCTGATCCCCGGAGCCCTGGCGCTGGAGCGCGGCAGCGAATCCAACGCCCCGCTGGCCCGCGCGATCCTCGGCGGCCTGCTGGCCGGCGAGCCCGCCACGCTCTTCGTCCTGCCGGCCATCTACTCGCTGATCGTCAAGGAGTCCGCCAAGGACGTCGCCGAGCGGCTCCGCCGTCAGCAATCCCACGGACACGGCAACGGCCAGGAGGGTCATCCCCTGCCCGAGGGCGGCTGGGAGAACTCTTCGGATGGCTGAGGGCTGAAGGCTGAAGGCTGAATGACGCCGGATCGAGGCCCATCCGGAAGGCTGAAGGCTGCATGATGCGGTCTTCAGCCTTCATCCTTTCGAAGGCCGATCGCTGCGCCGATCGGGATCCGGACGGCCCGCAAGCTCGCGGGCCAGTTCCGCGAGAACCTCGCCGAGTACGCCGACCAGGCGTCGGAGGAGATCGGTCGGGCCGGGCGGCGAGAAGGCAGCCGTGGGCCATGGGACTCATTTCCCACGATAGGCCCGATCGAGCAGGTCGACCGGATGCACGACCTCGATCGGCTTGCCCCGCTCCTTGACCTTCCGCGCGATCTGGAGGATGCAGCCCACGTTCCCCGTGGCGACCATCTCGGCGCCGGTGGCCTCGATGAAGTCCATCTTGCGCCGGCCCAGACGCTCGGACATCTCGGGCTGGGTGAGGTTATAGGTCCCCGCGGCGCCGCAGCAGATCTCGCTCTCGTCGAGCGGGACGAGCCGGAGGCCCGGGATCATGCCCAGGAGCGCCCTCGGCTGGCTGCGGACCTGCTGCGCGTGGCAGAGGTGGCAGGCGTCGTGGTAGGTCAGCGTGGCCGGGATCGGGTTGCTGGGCGGAATCGGCCCCAGCGCCACGAGATACTCGGAGATGTCCTTGACCTTGGCGGTGAAGCGCTCCGCCTCCTCGTGCTCGGCGGCCGGCAGGATGTGAGCGTAATCCTTGAGCATCGCGCCGCAGCCGGCGGCATTGATGATGATGGCATCGATGTCGTCGGCGCCAAACGCGGCCATGTTCCGGCGGGCCAGCTCGAGCGCCGGCTGCTCGACACCCGAGTGATAATGGATCGCGCCACAGCAGGCCTGGCTGCGCGGGATCACGACCTCGCAGCCGTTCTGCTGCAGCACCCGGGCCGTCGCGGCGTTGGTCTCCGGGAACATCGCGTCGGCGACACAACCCAGGAACAGCGCGACTCGCGCGCGCTTCGGGCCGATCGCCGGCAAGATCTCCGGCAGCCGCGACGACCGCCCCGTGAGCCGTGGCAGCATGGCCTGCATCCGTCGCAAGGTCGGCGGCAGCAGGCGAGCGAGTCCCGAGCGCTCGACCCAATCGAGGACGCCCAGGCGTTGCAGCAGCCGGGCGGGCGCCACGGCCGCCTTGACTCGCCCCGGGTAAGGGAACAGGTGGTGAAGGATCAGCCGCTGGAGCAAGCTCCCCTTCTCGGACGGCGGCGCCGCCTGCTGGAGCGCGATCTTGAACGGCTCGATCATCCGGCCGTACTGGACCCCCGACGGACAGGCCGATTCGCAGGCGCGGCAGTCCAGGCAGAGCTCGAGGTGCTCGCGCACTCCCGGCCCCAGGGTCAGCCGGCCGTCGGCGACGGCCCGCATCAGGTAGATCCGGCCCCGCGGGCTGTCGTTCTCGTTGCAGGTCTCGACATATGTCGGGCAGCTCGCCGTGCAGAGGCCGCAGTGCACGCATTCCTGGTAGCGGCGATAAGGGATCTTCGCCGAGAGCCAATCGAGGTCGATCGCCGAGTTCGGAGCCGCCGCATCGGCGGGGGTTCCCTGTCCCGGCTCTGGCGCCGTCGTGATCTGCATCAGGTCCTGACCTTGGTGGATCGAGGCTTCGAGAAGGTGGGAGGGCGCGGGCCGGTCGTCTGTTAGTATTAGAACATACAGGCCCCTCGCCGGCCAGACGGTCCCCTCATGGGGACTCCGTCGCGTCCCTGCGACGGCGCCGCCGAGCGATCGCCCCCGGGCACGAACGGCCCTCACATCCCTCGGGATTTCGTCGCTCCCGTCCCTCGCCCCCTCCTCGGGAATGGCCATCTGGTCCGGTCGGGTCGGTGGGCACAGGTTGCCCGATCCCGCCCACCGGATGGATCGGAAGTCTCCCAGCTCCGGCGACCCGAAAGTCGGCTCACAGAGGTCGGCAGGATTCCTCCAATCGGTGCATTCCCATCCAGCTCGATCATCGCGGTTTCAATTTGCCGGTTCGCGCCACCTCCGTTACGGCCCGGCGATGCTGCGATTCCTCCGATCGGTGCCTTCCGTTCCACCTCGATGACCGTGGGTTCGTTCGCGCGGTCCGGGTGCCGGGCCGCGAACTCCGTGGGTTCGTTCGCGCGATTTCTGCAGCGTTGGGCCGACCGCTGGGTTCGTTTCGCAGCGATCTAGGCCCCCGACGAGGCCCGTTGGCTTTGTTTCGTCATCGCTGCGGGTCCCCCCATGCGTTGCAGCTTGCCGCCACTTTGGCAGGCCTGGGTTCGTTTCGCAGATTTCGAACGCTGTGCTGGGCTCGCTCGGCTGCCAATACGGCAGCGTTGGGTTCGTTTCGCGCGCGGCGCAGCTCTTACCGACATCGCTGGCCGAAGCGATCGGGACGAGCCAATCCACTCATGCAACCGTGATTTTGAGCGCGCTCCAGCAGTCTGAGAGCGATGGCGCAACCTATAATGCGACCACGCATATCCACCGACAGGAGCATGCCCGATCTCACGCACGCCGCAGCTCCTCGACTAACGGAACCCTGATCCCCGAAATGCGATCCCGGGCCCGATCCCCCCGCTTGTCCGTCCACCGCATTGCCAAAGATGGATTCCTTAGTTAGACGTCGCGGGCTCGCGAATCATTCGGTCATTTTCGCCGGAATTCCGAAATACTGGGACCCAATCCTCGGCCGGTCCCGGTTGCCCGATTCTGCCAGGGGATGCGACCCGGGTCGCCATCGACCATGGCCGTCCGCGCTCGTATCAACTGGGCCGCCCCGTCTTGCGCTGGCGGCGCTGCGCGAAACGGTCCACACGGATGACTTGAAGTCGGTGAAGACCTCGCGCGATCCGTTCGTGCCCGTCGTGTGCCTCGAGCTGAAAGGAGATTGTCGTACCCTCGCCCTGTACGACACGGGCCCGGCAAGTGACCGTTTGCCCCACCGGCGTTGGCGCAGAATGCCGAACCTCGACGTAGGTTCCCACCGTGCTCTCACCCGGCGACAGGAAAGGCAGGACCGCCTCCCGTGCCGCATGCTCCAGGAACCAGACCAGCCACGGGGTGGAGAGCACCGCCGGCATCGCGGCATCCGCG
Organism: uncultured Planctomycetota bacterium; assembly: GCA_963815795.1. Lineage (GTDB taxonomy): Bacteria > Planctomycetota > Planctomycetia > Isosphaerales > Isosphaeraceae > JAKAUH01. Next base: position 246,368 of record CAWFIC010000021.1, read on the forward strand.
AAATCAATCGCGTGACTGAGTTCGACGACGAACCGCTGCTCGCCGGTCGTGCCAACCTTGGGGCTGCCCTTCATGCCACCTCCCTCCGGGCGGCTCCTCAGCGCCCGCCAGAGACATCCGGGGAACAAAGCACGCCGCACTCTTCAGCCACGGACGCGTCGGCGAGCCGGAACCCCTCCCGCGCCGTGGCCGCCGCGACTCCGGCGTTGACGGCAGCTACGGCATCAACCAAGGCGTTCACGACGTCATCTCCGATGCCGGCCGTACGTGCCTTGGCGATCCGGTTCCGCGTACAGACCTGGCAACCCCGCGTCAGGGTGACCGCGAGCCCGATCAGGTGCTTTTCCCGGTCGGTCAGTAACGAGGTTTCATGGGCCTTACGCAGATAGTCCTGTACCAAATCGCCATCGTACCCCATTGTTGAACTCCTGCACTTTGTGGTGTTACGGAGCAATCTCGACGCACGTCGCTCCCCAGGGCGGCGCCTCGACCACGATGCGGCTGCCAGGGGCGACCGGATACAACGTCATGGGTGAACCGTCAGGATCATCTGGCCCCTCCGAAGCTGTAGACCGAACAGCGCCAGTCGGCCAGTCAACCAACGCAACGATTCGACGCGGCCGATGAGCTTCTCGGAATCTTCGACGGCTCCGACCAAGACCCCGTTGATGCGGATGCTCAGGCTGTGCGCGGAGTTCGCCAGGCCGGAGCAACCTGGGCCCCCCTCCTCGAACACGAATCCCGCGTGCATGCCACCGCTCGCGATCAACCACTGCGCGGGGGGCCAGGCCTCGGGAACGACATAGTGGTGCAACTCGATCACGGGAAAGACGGCTTCGATCGCCTCCCAACACGCGTGCTCCGAAACGGCCGGTCCGGACAGGTCGTCGCCGAGGCGCACCGCCAACTCGCCCTCCACAGCGAGATTGGCGAAGCTTGCGTGAGAGAGACGCGCCGGAACGAAAGCACCCCGTATCGAAGATCCTGCCGAGTATCGGCTCCTGCACTCCCAACTGCTCCTGGATTGGTCTGCTGGTGCAGCCAATCTTGTAACCGATGATTCGCTCACCTCGCCGTTCGCGGAGCCGGGACACTTCCGTCTGGACAGCGTATGCCTGTGCAATCGTTAGCGCCAAAGGGCGGCAAGAAAGCCCGCCCGGCGTCCTGGCGTCATAGTCAGCCAACTGGCGCATCGCCATGCGCTGGAGTTCATCAGGGCCCACTATTCCAGTGCCTTGATCTTGATGTCCTTGAATTGCACTTCCATCGCCGGCCCCACGTGGAGCTGGAGCGCAATGACGCCGCCGAAGTCTCCCGTCGGGTCGTCCAGATCGACGGACTTGGCGCCGTTCAACACCAGAGTGATGTGGTGGTCTTTGGCGGTGATCTCATAATCGTTCCACCCGTCGGGCTTCACTTTCTTCACGGCCTCGGGGGCAGGCCACTTGATGATGAGCCGGTTCGGGCTCCCTTCCTCCAGGAGCAGGCCCCAGAATCCCTTGGCGACGTCGGCCTGGTAGCCTCTGGCGGTGCCGTCGGGCAGGATTCTCGTCCGGAACTGGATGCCACTGTTGCCTTCATCCCTCACGAGCCGAACGGAGGCCTTCAGAACAAAGTTCGTGTATGTCCCCTTGGCTGCCAGGAACGTGTTTTTCTTGAGCTGATTCTTGCCCTGCTTGCCGATGATCATGCCGTCCTTGACGCTCCACAGCTCCGGCCTCGTCGCCTCCCAGCCTTGGAGATCCTTGCCGTTGAAGAGCGGCTTGAAATCGTCCTTGTCATCGGCGCGACCCGGCGCGATCATGCTGATGCCTGCCACGACGACTCCGATGGTCAGAGATCGTGCGACGGCGCTGCCCCGACTCATGGAGGTGCTCCTCTCGTGCGCGGCTCTGCTATTCGGCGAAAGCCAGCTTCTGCTGCTGGTCGTCCCATTTGACTTTTTTCCCACTGCGCAGGGCCGCGTTGCCAATATGGGCCGCCCGCGCGGCGGCCACGCCGACGCGGATCGGGGCATTGGGCTCCTTCCGGCTGCGGATGCATTCGAGCCAGTTGCGCAGATGATCGGAGGTCCCCTCGTGCTCGGATTCGACATAAACCTTGGGCTCGGGCCGCCAGCGCCGCTCGGCCCTGTTGAACTTCGGCCAGCCGCGGCCACGATCCTCTTCGTAGAGAGCCAGCGCCGCCCGACTGATTTCCAGGGTCGCCTTGGAGCCGCGGAATATGATGCTGCCGAAATCCATTCCCAGCGTGTGACAGCCGGTATAAGTCACCAGGAACCCCTTGGGATACTCCAGCGTGCAGCTCAGGCTATCCGGACACTCGAAGGGCCAGTCGTAAGTGTGGCCGATGCCGACGGCGCTGGTCGGCGTGTCGCACCCCATATACCAGTGAACGGTCTCGATCGCATGGGTCATCAAGTCGGCGAGATTGCCGCCGCCAAAATCCCAGAACTGCCGCCAGATCCGGAATTTCATCGGATTGAAGGGCTGGGCGGGCGCCGATCCCAGCCAGGCCTTCCAGTCGAGATTGGCCGGGGGCACCTGACTTCTGGGGAGATTATTGCCTCCTCTCACGCCATAATTCATGAACCAGAAGGCTTCCACAAGCCGCACGACGCCCAGGGCGCCCGAGGCGACGATTTCTTCGCCCCGGACGTAGTGAGGCCAGCTACGCTGCTGGGTACCGGTCTGCACGATCCGACCGCTCTTCTCCACGGCCTGGATCTCCTCGGAACCTTCGTCGAGGGTGTGAGTCACCGGTTTCTCGAGGTAGACGTCCTTTCCCGCCGCGAGCGCATCGAGGAGCATTCGTTTGTGCCAGTGGTCGGGTGCCGCGATGATCACGGCCTGGATATCGTCTTGTTCCAGGAGCTCGCGATAGTCGTGGAACTTGGCCGTTTTCGGTCCGGCCCTGGCGGCGGCCTGGTTGCGATGGGGCTCGTAGACGTCGGCCACGGCCACGAGGTCCGCGCCGTCCACGGGCTTCGTCTTCCATTGCGGGATTCCGCCTGGAACCGGGTCCTTCGGCTCGGGGATCAAGTGGTCCATCAACTGCAAGGCCCTACCGCCTGTCCCGATCACCCCGATCCGCACCCGGTCGTTGGCCCCCAGAACGTTGGCGAAGGAACTGGCGCTTGATGTGGACAGGGCGACATGCCCGGCGCCGGCGCCGGCCGAACCCTCCAGAAAGCGGCGTCGAGTCGTTTCTACGTTCGTTTGCACGCTGGGCCTCCCGGAATCGCCACGGTTCGAACACAGGCGGCACGGTCCGCTAACCCAGGTCCGTCCCCGTCGCCCACATTTCCGTCGGCAATTCGCCGCGGGCCTGCTTCATTTCCGGGAACCCGGTTTTGAGTAACGGATCGGCCGGAGGGCGCTCGGGCAAGAGCTTCTTCAGGTCTCTAAGAGGGATCACCCGAAAATCGTGCGTCTTGAGATAGGCCATGTACTCCCGGAACTGCTCGGGAGGAGTACTCACCCAAGAGTGCACGTCGGGAACACCGTGGAATTGGAGCACCACCGGTTTACCGTCGCCAGCTCGCTCGACGACGCGCTGAAAATGTGCCAGGGTCCAACCCGGGTAGGCGTCGCCGGTGCTGGGGATGAGCAAATGGTGATGGAGCTTGGGATCAAACGTGGGGCCGACTTCGGTTTTGCCGTAGGGGACCTCTGGCTGCATGCCGCGTCGCGCGAAATGGTAACCAAGTTGAGACTTTAGCACCATCGCCGGGGATTTCAGGATGACGGAGCTTGGTCCGAGCCGTAAACTAAGGGGGAAGAGCCTCTTGCTCAGGAGGGCGACGCCATGCTCTGCCCTGCAGTCTACCCGCCGGACCCCACCTTGGGCATCACCGATCCCCAGATGCTCCCGGACCCGAAGGTCGTCCCGCGCAGTCGGAATTACCCGCATCGGCCGTGTCCGAAGTGCGGCAAGTCTTGCCCTCGGGATCGGGTCCGGACCCGCACCCTGCATGATCTCGGCGATCCGTTGGGGGGGCGGCCCCGTGACATTCACCTCACCTATTCGCAACACTACTGCGTCCGGTGCCAGCACTACTTCACCGCCGACATATCCGGCCTGGCCGCACCCAAGGCCCGCTACACCCATCGGGTCGTGGCCCTGGCCGTCCGGCTGGTCTTCGAGGACGGCTTACCCTATCAGGCCGCCAGTTGGCACCTCTGGCGCGACCACCGCGTCTTCGTCCCCTTCGCCACCATCCAGAACTGGGTCGAGGCCGGGGGGAAAAAAGGCGGCCGACCGGATCGGGACCGACTACCTCGATTGGGCCCTCGACGGCTTCTCGGGATACATCGCCGCTGATGAGTTATATGACGGCCCCTTCTGCGTCCTGTCGATCGTCAACAACCGCGCCTTCAGGCGGCTCTGTTACGAGGTCCTCGACCACGCCCCGACTCACCGGGATATCCGGAGGTTCTTCCGCCGCTTCCGGGCGGCCCTGACCGGCCGGGGGTTGACCCTCCGCGGAGTCACCACCGACGGTTCGGACCTGTATCCACGGCCGATCTCCGAGGTCTTCGGAGCCGTGGAGCATCAGGTCTGTCGCTTCCATATCCTGGCGGAGCTGAACAAGGCCGTCCTCCGCGCCATCGCTCGGGTCCGCAAGCACCTGGCCGCGCAGCAGCCGGAGCTGCCGCGCAGGCGCCCCGGCACACCGGAGGCGAGACGGAAGGCCCGGCGACGCCGGCATCTGCAACGGAAGGTCGGGGACCTGTTCGAGCATCGCCATCTGTTCGTGAAGCGGCACCTCGCGGAGGGTGAGCGCCAGATACTCCGACGCATCACTCGGGGTTTGCCTCAGTTGGGGGCCCTCCGACGAGTGGTGGAGGAGATCCACCGGTTGTTCGACCGCCGGTGCCGCACTGAGACGGCCTTGAGGAAGCTGGCTCGGCTGCGGGCTCAGGTCCACCACTTCAAAGGGATGAGACCGATCTTCCAGAAGCTCGAGTCCCCCGACTTGGAGAAGGCCCTGACCTTCCTCGACGACAGCCTGCTGGGTTCGACCTCCAACGCGGTGGAACGGGGCAACCGCCGGCATCGCAAGATGCAGAAGACGGTCTACCGGGTCCGAACTCAAGCGACGATCCGCGGCCGGATCGCCCTGGACATGTTCCGCGAGATCCAAGGTCCGCCCCGCGCCGAAACGATGAAGGTACTCCACCGCGCCAGGCTGCGATAATCCCCGGCGATGGTGCTAAAGTCTCACCAAGTTTGCTCAATTCTTGAACCGCCTCGGGACAAAAACGGTTGCTGCACCAGGCGAAGCTGACCGGCCGGGGCACGTGCACCTTGGCCAGCTCATGCTCGACCAAGGCCAACTCCGCGGCGAGCCTGGCGGCGTCCTTGGGACGGGAGAAATCAGGATGGGTCCAACTATGATTGCCGATCTCGAAACCCATTTGATGGATTTCCGCGATCTGGCGCCAGGTCATGAAATGTTGGGCATCGTCCGCCATCCAGCGATGCGTGACAAAGAATGACGCGCCGAAGCCCAGTTCCTTCAGTAGCGGCGCCACGAACGTGCGATGCGTCTCGACGGCGTCATCGAAGGTCAAGACGACGAGCCGCTCTCCCTTGGAGGCGGCCTGGGATATGTCAGCCGCCGAGCCCAGGGCTGCAAGTCCTACCCCGGCACGCACAGTGTCCGTCAAGAACCCTCGCCGGCTTCTCACAGTGTCCCCGGGGCGTTGCCCCGGGCCGGGATGTTCGACCCCTTCGGGGTCAAGAGAGACGACCTCCGAATTCCGGCGCGTCATCGACACTTTCCCCATTGAGTGGACCTACTTAGAATGGAAAAAGCCCCGATCAATCTCCTAGCTCAAACGATGGGCCAAGCATCTCTTTCCACGGCTTTCTCTGGGCGTCGGTGAGGACGGCCTCGAGCTTCCTGCCATGGTCCTTGCGGAGCTGCTCGATCTTCGGTCGGATCTCGTCCGGGTTTCCGCCCGATTGCGCCTCCTTGACCAGGGACGCGACGTTCCTTTGCAGCTCCTGCGTGATGGCCATGAATTTCTTCATTTGCTCCGGGGTGATCTTCAGCTCTTTCCGGACGTCGTCCTGGCCGAGGGCGAAGGCGCCCTCTTGCTGAAGCGTCACCTGACGCAACCGGTTCAGTTGATCGGGCTGGAGCACTTCCTTGAGGTGTTTGGCGAGCTTCTCCCGGGCATTCTTCCTGTGCTCGTTGAGCTTCCTCTCACGTTCCGGCCCGGTCTCGGGCAACGAATCGAGGAATGGGCCCGTTTCCATGATCTGCTCCATCAAGTGCTGCATCAGCTTCTCCCTCTGGTCGTCGGAGACCTTGAGCTCGTCCAGGACCTTATCGCGGAAAACGATGAAGGGAGCGCCCAGGGCCTCCACGAGCTGCTTCCGGTTCTCATCCGGCACCTGGGCGGCGGCTGTCTGAAAAGACTGGCCCCAGAGCGCTGCCGCGGCCAAGGCCATCAATCCGACGCTGGAGCGAACGCGACTCTTCATGACGTTCTTCCTTTCCGTTGGAGCTCGTCTCGCATGCAACCCATCCGAACGAACAAGCAGCGTACGCGACTCGTGGGCGCCAGCGGTCCAAATCCGGCAATCCCGCCATGGCTGTCCTTTCCGGTCATGGAAATGGCATTCCCGCGTACGTTGAACATGTCCCGTGCGACATGTCGAACACGCTCACGTGCGTCACGGGTCCCGAATCCTTGATGACCGGGTCTGCATAGGGCATGTACAATCGGGCCAAGATCAGGGGCTTGTCTGCTCCGTTACTCCTCGAAGGCCATTATTCCCTTGCCGATGAGCCGCGAACGCCGAGCGACTGTTTCAGGTGATCCTTCAGGTAGTCGAAGTGGCGTGCCATCATGTGGCGGTCTTGCTGGGTGCGCGTGAGCATGATCGAGCCCTCGACGATGGCCACGATATAGCGCGCCAGCGCAGCGGCGTCTACGGACCGCCCCGGGCAATGCTTCTCCGCGGCGGCGACCAAATGGGGCCTGAACTCCAGGTCCATCTCGTCGAAGCACTCGGCCAGCCGCCGCCGGAAGGCGTCGTGTGTATCGCTGAGCGCCGTGCTGAGGTTGCCGATGACGCAGCCGCCCTTATTCTGCTCGCGGCGATGAATCATCTCCTGAATCGCATCCAGTCGCCGGAACACCCGCTGCAACGGGTCATCCTCGTCCGGCGGCGGCAAGCGTTTCTCGATCTCCTCCAGCAGTTGCCGACGCTTCTCCATGTGGCGGTCGATCACGGCGAAGCCCAGCTCCTCCTTGCCGCCGAAGTGGTGGAAGAAGGCCCCGGTCGTCACCCGCGCCGCCTTCAGGACCTCCTCCAGCTTGGTATCGTGGTAGCCCTTCAGGGCGAACAAGCGCGCCGCCTCCCGCAGGATCTTCTCCCGCGTCTCCACCGCCCTCGGCTGCCTGGCGACCCTCATCGGCTGCTCCAAAAAACAGAGTAGTCGGTTTGTTATAGTGACGCCGACCGCGACCGCTGTCAAGGCCGCTGGGATCTGGCGATGCTCACCGGGGCGTTTCAGGGCCGGGGTCAGGCGGTCGTCGCCGAACTCTCGACGGGCCGAATGGACCCCCAGCGCGGCCATCAATCAGCAGTCGTCGTCCCACGAGATGCCGAACCCTCGTCTCTCTCCGGCTCTTCGTCCGAAGGGCCGGCGGCCCGGCGGGGCTGTCCGCGAGACCTCAACGGGCGGGCCGGGAGCCGGGCGGTGCCGGTCGGGACGCGGCCGTCGGCGTCCCGGACGGTCCGGACCCACAAGGGTGACATCAGAGCGGGTGTTGCCTCCGGGCGGGGCCGGGTCTTAGGACCGGCCCGATACCAAAAACAAATAACAAAGACTGCCATATGGATTTGGCCATGATCGAGTCTATCGCTCGCCGCGCGTACCGTCCACGGTCCACCCGGCTGATAGTGGACGTTTGATGACCGGAGCATCGAGCGTGCCGCGGGTTGACGAAGAGCCTTCTCTGTCGTGGATATGATCACATCTCGCCACACTCGTTTATCAGGGGAGTGACCCCAAACTGCCCGATCCGGCGTTGGTGACCCGACAGAGCGCCACGCTTAGTTACGGCTTTGCGCCTCAGTCTGAAACGGCGTTGTCTGGACCCTCGACGACTCGCCCGGGCGCGCTCAGGGCCATCTCCCCTGACGTCGGTGATTGTACCGGTTCACCTCCCAACTTGGCCAAGACGGCGGGGAGGATCTCGATGAGCCGCCGCGGACCCGTCCCCCGCCTCGACGACAGCGCGGCCCACTCGGCCGCCAGCGGGGCGGCCTCGCTCGCGTACTCCGAGCGAGGCAACCGCGCCACCGCGGCGTCGAGATCGCTCCTGGTCTCCTCGATGCTCGTTTTATGTTCATTATAAAATACGATCAATTTCGAGATTACATAGTGGCGTTTCTGCGAGCAAGGGTGTCGGTAGGCCAGGCCGCCCGCCACCATCTGGTAGGCGATCCGGCAGAACCGGTCGGCGACCTTGACCCGGATGTCGCGCTTGTCCTTCTTGAGGCCCAGCCAGTAAGCGGCCGGCGCCCGGAAATGGTGGTTGCAGCGGATCAGGTTGTCCGCGATCTGGATCAGGGCACGCCGCAGGGCACGGTTGCCGCTGACGGCCAGCGGACCGTCGGCGTGATCGACCCGGTCGCTCTGGTATCGCCGGGGATAGAGCCCGGCGCGTCCGGTCATCTGGCGGGCCCCGGCATAGGACGTGATCGGCCCGAGTTCGCCCGCGGCGTCGGCCGCCGAGACGACGTTGATCCCGGGGATGGCCAGGAGCACGACGTAGGGGGTCCGGACCAGGCGCCGGGCCATCTCGCGCTCGATGCGAGCGATCTGCCGGGCCTTGGTCGCGCGATCATGTTCCAGGTCGCGGAGGATCTCCTGGCGGAGTTCGGGGAGTTCGCCGCCACCGCCGGCCTGATCCGCCCAGGCGAGGATCCGCTCCAGCGTCCGGCCCTGAAAGCCGACCCGGGCGCAGCGCGCGAGTTGCTCCAGACCGGCCCGCCCGGCCTGGCGGATCGCCTCGGGAGTCGCCAGGTGCTGGGGGATCAGCAACGCGATGTTATGAAGGAAGAGATTGTCAAAGCATTTCTCGTATCCAGGGAATTCTTCATGCAAAAGATCGCTGATCTGACAGCGCAGCGCCGTGGACTTCTTGACCAGGTCACGTCGATGTCGCGCCCAGGCGCGGAGCTTCGCGTCGTCCTCGGGCAAGACCGGTTCGATCAGGCCGAAGCCGTTGACCGCGCCGCGATGGATGGCCGCGAGATCGGTGTCATCGGTCTTCCGGTCGGGGTGTGCCGGTTGGCGAAACTGCTTGGTCGTGAACGGATGGATGACGCGGACCTCGAAGCCCGCGGCCGAGAATGCGCGTTTGGCCGGGTGATGGAATTTCCCGGTGCGCTCGATGACAACGATGATGTCTTTGATTTGACTGATGTGGATCTGTCGCCGGATCGCCTCGATGGCCTCTTGGAAGCCCTTGGCGTTGTGCTCGAGTTGAGCGGGATCGATGAGGACCGTGCCGTAGAAATCGGCCATCATCCACTTGGACCGGCACTTCGCGGGGTCGACGGAGACGATGGCGAAGTGTTCCGGTCCGACCTTCTGAACGCGGGGATGAATCACGCCGTTGGGCTTGTGGACCAGCGACGTGTACGAGCGAGCGCGACGCCGGGGCGGCTTGTTCGTTGCCATGGCGAGAGACCTCCGGGCATGAGTGGTAGCAGACCGTACGACCCACGGCCACTCTCCTCATGGAAGTCTCGAAACGACTGGGAGTTAAGGGCTAACCCTCCGAACCGGCGAAATCCTCCCGCTCCTCGCCCCCCCTGGACCCCCCCGGAATTCAGGGTATCTTCTCCCTCGGAACCGATATACGAGTTTGACCCCGACTCGGGCCCCGACTCGGGCCCCAAAGTTTGACCCCGACTCGGGCCCCGACCCCGACTCGGGCCCCGACTCGGGCCCGCCGCTGTACGAGGCGGCGCTGCATCTGGCCGAGACGTTCGGACTCCGCCGGAATAGAGAAGAGGAACCCGTAACAGGAACCCGTCATCCCCTGTAACGAGGCGGGCTGAGTCGTTCGGTGAGGCGGGCGGACCGGCGTCCTCTCGGGGATCTCACGCGTTCCCGGCCACGATACCAGTGGGCGACATGAGCCGCTCGGCCTCATCCGCCCAGGCGCTCTCCGTCCGTCTCCCGAGGCGCCCCGCAACACCCGCCGTCATCACGATCGACGGCCCTTGATCTTCAACGGTACATCTCCTACAGGAAGAGCGGCGGATCTGGCCCCTGTCGGAGGCTCTGTCGGGCGACTGTCTGCTTTCGTGTATGGATCTCAAACATCCTCATTATTTCTCATGTGAAACAGTGACATCCGGCAAGTCGATCGTCTGATCCGCGTTCGCCGCGAATTCGTGCCCGCGGTACCGGTAGTGCGCGCCGGGGATCAGGCTGACGAACGTCGCGCGGCCGTCGGGACCGGTTTGCAGGTTCCAGTGGCGGCTGGGATCCAGGTTAACCTGGAACTCGAAGTCGGCATTGGTCGGCTTCGCGTCGAACTCGGCGCCCGGCGTGATGATCAAGCTCATCATGCCGGGGAATTCGTCCGCTTTCCGGCCCGCGACCGGCTTGCCGTCGGGGTCCTTGAAGCGAACGCGAGCCGAGCCACACTTCTGGAGCTGGACCGTCACCGGCCCGGCCGCGGCCGACTTGCCCGAGATCTCCACGGTCGCCCCGAGCTGATGCTTGACGTCCAGGAAATGGAACGTGGACGGCGTGTCGGGGTCGCAGCCGGGTATCTCGAACCGGCCCTCGCGCACCCGGAGCTGAGGACCGCCGCCGCTGAAGGGGGCGAAGGATCTCCGATACCGGCTGTAGGGGACATAGGTTCGTCCCATCGCGAACGCCTCGGCGATCGGCGAGCCGTCCGGACCGATCACGCTCCCCCGAACCGTCACGCCGCGCCGCAGTCGCAGCTCGACCGGGTGCGTCGTCTCCTCGCGCGGCAGATCCAGGTGGGCCAACGCGTCGGGATACATATGCAGGTTGGGCCCCCAGCCAGTCCCCATCTCGCCGTGACTGGTCGTCACGTGGAGGTAGTCGTCGCCGGGCCCCTGGACGAGCAAGTGTCCCGGCCCGTGGGGGACATGCAGCGTGAAGGTCCCGTCGGGGCCGCTCGTGGCATCCCGGTTGTAGGACTGGATATACATCGGGTTGTTGCGGTGGGTCTGATAGTACGAGATGCCGGCGCCGGCCACGGGCTTGCCCGACGGCTCCTCGACGACCTTTCCGCGCAGGATCACGCCGCGCCTGAGCTTCACCTCAACGGACTGCTGGACGGCCCCCTTGGGCCAATCCAGGCCGGTCTCGCAGCGGATATACGGCTCGCCGTCCCCGGGATAAGCGACGATCTTGTAGCTCGCGCCCGGCCAGGCGGAGATCCGCACATGGCCTTGATCGTCGGTCCGCGCGCCGGTGCTCTCCTGCCCGGCCTGGACGCCCACCCAGGCGCCGGCCATCGGCTTCCCGTCGTCACCGCGGAGGACCCGGACATTGATCACCTGAGGCGGGAGCAGCGGCATCGTCTTGGGCCGCGCTCGACCTTCCTCCCCGGCGGCAAAGACGAGTGACTGGTGTGCGAACCGCGGGTCGTCGATCTCGAGCGTGATGATCGCGCGTTCGCTGGTGCCATGCAAGCGGAACCGGCCGTCCGGGCCGGTCGTGACCGGAGCCGGCCAGGACGGGACATCCCCCGGGAGACCAGGCCCATAGCCACGCCTTTGAATGGTCAATTCGCGAACGCGGACCGCGACGCCCGCGGCCGGCTGGCCGTGCACGTCAACCAGCCGGCCCTCGACGATCCGTTCGGGAGCCATGGTCACGGTCGCCTCCTCGCGCGACCCTTCGGTCTTGAGATCGATGCCGTCGAAGCCGAAGCCGGGCGCATCGACCTCCAGGTAGAGGCGCTCCAGGTTATCGGCCGGGATCAGCGGGAACTCGACCCGGAAGCAACCGTCGGCGTCGGACCGGGCCGTCGGCACGTGCCTGGGGGTCCCGGCGTCGCCCTCGCGGACCCACCGCCTCTCGGTGAACAGGACCAGCCGCGCGCCCGAGACCGGCTGGCCCTTCGGATCCACCACGCGGCCGATGACGGTGGCCCTGGCCGCCGGTTCCGGCGGCACGGGTTTGTCCTGGCGCGGAGGTACTGCCGCCGCGGTCTGGTTCCGCGGCGGGCCGGCCTCTGCGGACCGGGTCCCCGGCCGGGCCACGGTGCCGTCGGGCAACGGATCGCCGTTCGGGGGTTCCGCCGCCGTCGTGGACCAACCGAGCGCGACCGCGGTGAATGCCCCCGCGGCCGCCGTCATCATCAGAGCCGCGACGATCGAGGTCAGTCTCGCGAGGAACATCATCTTGAGCACCCTTTCCGCCAGGGACGAGACCGCCGCCGAGACGACGGCCGTCGCACCCGCTCCCGATGGATCGACCAGGGCGGCCCGGACCGTCGGTCCGATCAGCCGCTCGAGGACCGCGGCTTCGGCGGAGGGTCGAGCCAGGCCCGTGATCGGCCCGACCCCGAGCGTGACGCCGCGCCGCTGCAGCCGCTCGCGGAGCATCTTCCGGCCCCGAGCGAGGTGAGTGGAGAGCGTGCCCTCGGGGATGCCGAACCGCTCGGCGGCCTCGCGCCGTGACTTGCCCTCGAGCTCGCAGGCCAACAGCGCGGCTCGGTAGCGGTGCGGCAGGCGGTTCAGCTCCTCGTCCAGGATCGGGATCAGATCATCCCGGTCCTCCAGGGGTTCCGAGTTGACCTGGGACATCGCCATCAGCCGCCTTTCTGCCGCGCGTTCCCGCATGGCCCGGCGCCGGCCTACGTTGGCGATCCGCACGGCGACGCCGTAGAGCCAGCTCGCCAGTCGCTCCCTCCGGACGATCGACGCCGCTCGGCGCGCCAGTACGAGGAACGTCGCCTGGAAGGCGTCCTCCACATCATGCGAGGCGGGCAGCATCCGGCGACAGACGCCCAGGACCATCGGCCCATGGCGGGCGACCAGGGTCGCGAACGCATCCTCGGCGTCGCCCTCACCACGGGCGAGGAACCTCTCCAGCAGCTCGGCGTCGGTCCGGCCGCCCATCGTGCCGAGCGTGTAGAGCGTCCGGATTTCCCGGAGCACGCTGCCGGCCGCTCCCCTGTCCATCGGAATGGTCCTCCTCGATTCGCCGCTCGAACTCCCTATTGAGGATAGTGTCCGAGAGGGGTCGGCGCGTTCGCGAATCGGGAGGAACCGCGAAATCGTCCGATTGCCGGTTCCCACCCCGGCCAGGCAGCGGCCGGCATCCACCGCGGGCCCGCACGGTGTCGAGAGAGCTGGATGATTGGATGAAGATCGTCGGACGGAGCCGGTGCGTACCAAATGACGGCGGGCTGGCCGAACGTCCTGATGTCCGAGAGGGCTCTGTCCCCCGGCCATCGGCGACGCATGCGTTATGCGCTCTGGTGCCACCGAACTCGGTGCCTCCCGCAGCGTGAGCGCGGTCGGCATCCTTGGCGCTTCGGTCGGATCGACCAAAGCAGCCAAGGATGTCGTTGTGCGCTTCGGTCGATCCGACCGAAGCAGGATTTCCGAGAGGTGATCCTGGACGGCGATTGTCGGACTGATCGGCGTTACCTCGAAATCCGTGCGCCTTCGTACGCAGGGCGCGCACAACTGAACTGGAGATCAGAAGCGATCGTCTATCTCGGTACATTGCCTATCACAACGCTTCGTGCCCGGGCTCCTAGGCGTTATGCTGAATCGAAGAACTTCCTGATCTGCATCGCGCACTCGTGGAGTTGGGCCATCGGCTCATCAACCAGCGCGGCCCAGCGATCGTTCGATGGGGTCGTGAGCCGTCGGTAAGCCCGGCCGTTCGCGTCGATCGCGGAATCGGGGCTTCAGGAGAACGGCCGACCCTCCTCGAGGGGAACGGCGCTGTGGACAGGGTCTTGTTCGATGGGCTGAGGAACGACGAGCCGCGCGTCTTCGTAAAGGAGCGAGCGATGTGAGGCGATTGAAGCATTTCCGATTCGCCCAGCGCGTGACCCAGCGCGGCGCGTCAACGACCTGAGCGGGTGTTCCCGTTGCAGTGAGCTGCATTCGGCGCATGGAGCAGGGATGTCCAGCCCACCCTTGAGCCAGCCGAGCCAGAGTGCGGAGCGGTCCAAGCGGCCGGTTCCCTGAGGTGCGGGCTCACGTTGGCCCCAGGCCCTGATCCAGAATCCGCGAGCGGCTCGCCGTGAAGAGCTTCGTATTGGCGGCCTGGTCATCCTGTGGTGGCCCGTGGCGGTCCGTAGCCAGTGAATTGGCGGTGGCCCTGTCCACTGCGCCCCGGCTCACCGAGCTCGAACGCCTGGCCGGCCCGTCGGCGCCATGCTCGTCACGCCACATGATGTGACCAATTTCACTCCGCGCCTTTCACCGCGTGCCGAGCAGTATGAGGGTATGCGCCTCGTTTTTCGAATCTGTCCCAGATCCTCAAGCGGCTCCGCCTTCCCGATCGAACGTGGCTCTGATTTCGAGATCGGCATCATCCAAGGGGTACATCGACAAGGCTCCTCACTTCAACAGCGTCCTGAACTACCTCAAGATGCCCGATATCACGCCGATCCTGCGCCGGCTGATCAGCGAATCCAGCCTGCCCCTCAAGAGCATTGAGGTTGACTTCGCGGTTGACTCTTCTGGTTTCGCCACATCTCGATTTGTCCGATGGTTCGACCACAAGTACGGGGTGGTCCGGCAGAAGTACGATTGGGTCAAGGTCCATCTGATGTGCGGGGTCAAGACGAACGTGGTGACGGCCGTCGAGATCGGGGACCGGCATGCGGCCGACTGCCCCGAGTTCGTCCCGATGCTCAACACGACCCGCCGCAACTTCGCGATCCGGGAAGTCTCGGCGGACTCGGCGTACCTCTCGTACGAGAACGCTGAAGCGGTCGGGCAGGCGGGCGGGACGGCGTTCATCGTTCCGAAGAGCAACACGACCGCGGCGCAGGGCGGCTTGTTCGCCAAGATGTTCCACTACTACTGCCTGAACCGGGACGAGTTCCTGGCGCATTACCACAAGCGGTCCAACGTCGAGTCCACGAACATGATGATCAAGACGAAGTTCGGGCACTCGCTCCGGAGCAAGACGGACGTGGCCATGACGAACGAGGCGCTGGCGAAGGTTCTGTGCCACAACCTTGCATGCTTGATCCAATCGCAGGACGAGATTGGGATCGTGCCGGTGTTCTGGGGGAAGGATGAGCCAGAACCCGAGCCGGCGCCGGTCGCTTTGGACTCGCCCGAGTTCGACCCGATCGATGTTTTCGCGTGGATGTGACGTGAGTGGCATTCGTTGTGCAGAAAGGCGATCTGCACAACGAATGACGTGAAAATCTGTACCGTTGTGCAAAGCCACCCGATGTCGCCCGGGCGATCTCCCTCCCATCATACCCGATGCCGGTTCGGCCAGGAACGAACGTGCGTGGCCCGCCCAGTTCCTCAATTCTCCTGGCCCGAGCCAACCTCGGGGGGCGGAAAAAGGGGTGGAAAAGAGGAGACTCGGCCGAAGCCCGCCGATTCAGGGCGACTCGAGCACGACGCGGATGGTCGCGGGCCGGGGGGCGTCGCAGGTCAGGAGCCGTCGCGACGGGTCCCAGAGGCAGGTCGCGTCGCCGGGCTCGGCCCTCGGCCGCGAGCCCGGCGGGAACAGCCCGGCCGGCACGACGATCTCCGTGGGCCCCAGTCCGGGGCGGTGCGCCCAGACGAACTCCAGGCGCGGTGCCCCCCGCGGCGGCGCCGTCGCCTCGAATCGGAAGCGGACGGGCAAGCCGGCCACCCGATGCGGATAGGGGCGGGGCCGGTAGTTCGGCCGCGGCCGACCGGCGGCGTCGAGCAAGCTGAAGTCCTCGCCGTTCCACCCATCGCCGGCCCGGGGCGACCAGCGGGGTGAGACGGTCCACTGCATCGCCGAGGCGAGCGCCGCGTCGAGCCGGTCGTAGTGATAGTCGACGTAGTCGCCGGCCTGCCGCGCGCCGCCTGGGATGCCGAACTCGCCGACCAGCAGCGGCGCGCCCCATTCCGCCGCCTTCGCCTCCATGCGGCCGAAGGCCCGGTCGATGACGGCGGTCCGACCACCCCCGTCCTCCCGCACGATGGCCAGGGGCTTGTAATAATGCGGTGCGAACGCGATGTTGTCCAGGCCCGGGTGCGGCAGCCGGGTGCGGAAGCCCGTGGCAGTCGGCCCGCACCCCTCGAGGAACAGGATGGCCGTCGGGTGCCGGGCGCGCAGCGCGGCGGCGGCGTCGCGGTACAGCGGGGCGATCTCCAGCTGCTCGTCTCCCCAGGGCTCGTTGAGCGGGTCGTAGCCGACGACCCCCGGGACCGCAGCGAAGGCCCCCGCGACCCGCCCGAGCATGGCGAGGTAGCGCGCGCGGACGCCATACGCATCGGCGTAGAAGTCGGCGAACGAGCGGTGCACGCCGGGGTCCGTCAGCTCGAGGAGTGCCCAGACCTTGCAACCGCCGCCCTGGTCGGGCGGGTGCGGCGTGGCGCGGGGCGAGACGGCCCACAAGGGGAAGCCGGCGCCGCAGCCGTAGCAGAGGGTGCGGGCGAAGCCATCTTGGTGGATGTCGATGATCACGTAGAGCCCGCGTGCCCAGGCCGACGCGGCGACGGCGACCAGCCGCGCCAGATACGCCTCGTCGTAGCGGCCCGGCTCCGGCTCGTACGCCTCCCAGATGAAGGGGAGGCGGATCGCATTGAAGCCCAGCTCGGTCAGTCGATCGAGGACGACCGGGTCGTCCGGCGTGGAGAACGGAGGGAGTTTGCCGTCGCCGCCGAGGTTGACCCCGCGGAGCAGGACGACGCGGCCATCCGGGCCGACGAAGTGCCGCCCCACGACGCGGAGCACGGCCGAGTCCGCGGCGTGCCGAGCCAAGGCCGGGGATGCGGACCGGGCCGCTGCGACGGATTCGCCATGCGGCAGGCTCGTCATGCGGCAGGCCCCACAGGCGAGCAGGAAAAGGGCCGAGATCAGGCCCCGCGCCGCCGGGCATCGGCCGGACTCAAGCCGTGTGGGCATCGGCCAGGGGAGATCCATTATGACAGGCAGCGCCCCCCTAGTCCGGCACTCGGCCCCGCGGCGGTTCCACTCATCCCGTCTTCGGGACCCGCCCCCGGCCGTGGGCGCCTGACTACACATAACCCGGAATTCAATCGAGAGGAAGACCAATTCCCGCACCCGGAACGGTGACGCGTAACCCGGTACGGAGACGCAGCTCGTTCTTCCGGAGCTGAACCCGCCCGGGACGCTCCGGCCCGCCAGCCTCCTTCTCTCCGCTCGACCCCGCTGACCGCCCGGCCCGCCGCCGGCCGCGGCCCGACCGATCTGACCCACTCGGCCGCCGGCAGCCGGGCGGGCGGGTCCGGCGGGAGCGGGAGCAGAAACGCGATGGCACCCTCCTCAGGGGCTCCCGCAGCCTGCCGCGGTTCTCGGCTTGATCTCCGGCGGCGGACCGGATCGAATGGCAACTCGGACCGCGAGCCCGCAACCAGCCGCGTCACGTCCGTCGCGGCTGAACACCCAGGAGACTGATCCCCGTGAAGTACGGCGCCCCGATCGCGTTATTGACCCTCGTGGCCCTGGCCCGTCCGCTGCCGGCCGCCGAGAAGGATGCGACGCTGCCCAAGCTCGCGACCCAGGTCGCCTTCCCCAACCTGCAGTTCGATCGGCCGGTCGCGATGGCCTATCCCGACGACGGCAGCAACCGGCTCTTCGTCGTCGAGCAGCACCAGGCGAAGATCTGGTCGTTCACCAACGATCGCAACATCCGGACCAAGCACCTGTTCCTCCAGCTCCCCGACCCCATCCACCGCGGGAACGAGGAGGGCCTGCTCGGGCTGGCGTTCCATCCCCGGTTCAAGCAGAACCAGCAGTTCTTCGTCTATTACTCGGCCAACGACAACGGCGCGAGGCGCTCGGTCGTCTCGCGGTTCCGCATGTCCCGCGCCGACAACCGCCGCGCCGATCCCGCCAGCGAGCAGCGGATCTGGGTCTCGGCCGAGGACCCTTATGAGAACCACAACGGCGGCACGATCGCGTTCGGCCCGGACGGTTATCTCTACATCACGCTCGGCGACAGCGGGGCCGCCGACGATCCCCTGTCAACCGGCCAGAACCCGCGCGACTGGTTCGCGTCGATCCTGCGGATCGACATCGATCATCCCTCCGAGGGCCGGCTCTACGGCATCCCCGCCGACAATCCGGCTCGCCGATCGAGCAAGTTCGCCCACTGGGCGCCCGAGGTGTATTGCATCGGCCTGCGGAACGTCTGGAAGTTCACTTTCGACCGGAAGACCGGCGAGCTATGGGCGGGCGACGTGGGACAGAATCTCTGGGAGATGGTCCACCGGATCGAGAACGGCGCGAATTACGGCTGGAGCATCAAGGAGGGGTTCCACGCCTTCCAGCCCCAGCGCCGCCAGCGCCCCGACCCGGCATCGCCAATCCGGCCGCCGATCGTCGAGTATCCCCACGCGCCGACGGCCGACCGTCCCGATAGCGGGCTGAGCATCACCGGAGGCTACGTCTACCGCGGCAAGAAGATCCCCGGCCTGGTCGGCGTCTACGTGTACGGCGACTTCGACACCGGGCGGATCTGGGGACTCCGCTATCAGAACGGCAAGCTCGCCGCCAACGGCGAGCTGATCGAGGTCTCGCCCAGGACGAAGCTCAATATCGCGTCGTTCGGCGAGGACGCGCAGGGCGAGCTTTATATCCTGGCCTTCGACGGCCGCATCCACGAGCTCGTGCCCCGATCGTCAACGCGCCGGTAATGCCCCGAAAGGCGAATCAACGCCGCCCGCCGATCGCGTCGAGGGCCGCGCCAAATTCGCGCCGGAGGTCCTCGGGATCCTCGATCCCGACCGACACGCGGACCATGCCGGGGCTGATCCCCTGGCGGGCCAGCGCCGCGGCATCGTGCCCGCGGTGGCTGGTCGTCGCCGGATGGCTCAGGGTCGTCTGGACGTCTCCCAGGCTGGGGGCGAACGGGATCGACCCGGCCAGTGCCCGGATGAACGACTCGGCCTGTTGCCGCGCTCCCAGGTCGATCGTCAGCATCGAACCGCCGGAGTCACCGAGGAGTCGGGCCGCCAGTCCGTGGTCCGGGTGCGAGGGGAGGAGCGGATAGAAGACGCGTGCCACGCCCGGGCGGCCTTCCAGGTGACGGGCGAGGTCCAGGGCGTTCGAGCTGGCCCGGGCCATCCGCAGGCCGAGGGTCGAGAGGCCGCGCATCGCCAGCCAGCTCTCGAAGGGGTTGCCGGTCTGACCCAGCGTGGACGCCAACCCCTGGATCGCCGCGATGCGGTCGCGGTCGCCCACCAGGGCGCCGAGGGTCAGGTCGCTGTGGCCGCCGATCATCTTGGTCACCGAATGCATGACGAAGCTCGCCCCGTGCTCGGTCGGCTTGCAGATCAAGGGGGCGAAGGTGTTGTCGACGATCAGCGGGATTCCCGCCTCCCCGGCGATTCCGGCCAGTCCGGGGAGATCCGCGACGCGTAGCAACGGATTCGAGATCGTCTCGACGAGGATGGCGCGTGTGGACGGTTTCAGCAGTGCTTTCGCCGCGGATGGGTCAGCCGGATCGAAGGTCGAGTGGCCGATCCCCCACCGCGGCAGTTGTTTGGCCACCAGCGCGCTCGTGCGGCCGTACACGCCATCCGACAGCAGGACGTGATCGCCCTGGCTCAGGATCGTGAGCAGCGCCGCGGCGATCGCACCCATACCCGAGGCGCAGATCAGCCCCGCCTCGGCGCCCTCCAGCCGGGCGAGCTTCTCGGCGAGCTGGGCGGCGTTCGGATGCCCGTCCCGAGCATAGGTGAAGCCGCGAGCCGTGCCGTCGTAAAGGGCGTCCACGTGGGCCAGGTCGTCCGGGCAGTACACGACGCTCAGGTCGATCGGCGGGACCAGTGGGCGGCTGCTGGAGCCGGCGGGTCCGGGGGCACGGGCGCAAAGGGTCGCGGCATGAGGGTCGGGGGGCGTCGTTAACATCGGGAGGAGCCTCCAAGCGGGTAGACGAGAAACGGCCTCATCGGGTGGCGTCACGTCGGGACCGTGGACTCGGCCCGCCCCGCGGACCCGCGCGAAATTCATCGCGGTCGGACGGACCCCGGACCACTTTACCATGGGCGCGACAGCGCCTGGGATGAGCAGCCCTCGAATCCCCCGTCGGCTCGTTGGCCCCTTTCGTCGTTCGTCGGCGACCCAGGTCTTTGGCACCGCGGTGGCCGTCAGCCGCTCCGCCGCCTCGTTCAACGGAGTGCGGCGCGACCCTGACGACTCTTCGCGAGTCCCCGCCAATCGCAAGATGATTTTGGGCTCGACATATCGCGGGATCGCGATTGCCAATCGGCTCCGAATTGTATAAGATCCCGGCGCTCGGACAGTTGTCGGCTATCGTTGCGTCCCGAACCGGAAGCCGCCGTTGGCGGTACCGATCGGGGTGGCGCAGCCGCCCGATTGCCTCGAGCCAGTTGGGAAGCTGGCGAGAAGGGATTCTCGGGACTGGATGCCGTCCCTCGCGGGGAGGGTGTGAAATGTGCGGCCATTCCGCTGGATGGCGGCCGTCGCCTTCGTCGGTCCCGCGGCGCCGCTGCAAGGTCTCGCTGACGATGATCGTCCGGGACGAGGAAGCGAACCTGCCGCGCTGCTTGGAGTCGGCGGCGGGGATCTTCGACGAGATCGTGGTCGTTAACACCGGCTCCAACGATCGAACGGGCGAGATCGCCCGCTCGTCCGGTGCGCGCGTGATCGACTTCGCCTGGGTCGACGACTTCGCGGCGGCGCGGAATGCCGCACTGGAGCATGCGACGGGCGCTTACGCCTTCTGGCTCGACGCCGACGAGACCATCGACGGCCCTAGCCGGGAGTCCGTCCGGTCGCTGCTCGACGCGTTGCAACCGGGCAGAGAGGTGGCCTACACGGCGCGCTTCTTCGGTCCCGGGGTGCCGGAGCCCGGCATCTACCAGGACCGGCTCTTCCCTTGCCTTCCCGAAATCCACTGGACGTGCCACATCCACGAGGTCGTCTGGCCGGCGATCCGACGGGCGGGCCTGCCGACGAATCCATCTGGCGCGGCGGTGCGCCACGCGGGCTACGCCGACCCTGCGGTCCACGCTCGGAAGCGGGCGCGGAACGAGCGGATCCTGCGGGCCTGGCTCGGGGAGAGCCCCGATGATCCCTTCGCCCTCTGGCACCTGGGTCGGCTCGCGGCCGCCCGGGGCCAGTGGGCCGAGGCGCTGGCGTTGTATCGGAGGAGCCTCGACGGGTGGCCGCCGGACCTCGTGGCGGAGGCGCCGCGCGCTGATATGGCGCAGGCGGAATGGGAACTCGGGCATCGGCGGGCGGCGATCCGGACTTGCGCCGACTCGCTCGCATTGGCCCCCCATCATCCTCCCGCCTGGTTCGCCAAGGGCCGGATGCACCTGGCCGTCGGGGAACTGGATGAGGCCGAGCGGTGCTGGAGGCAGGCGCTGACGCTGACGAGCGGGGATCCCGGGTTGATCGCCTACTGCGATCCCCGATTCGAGGCCGCCCGCGCCCGACGCGAGCTGGCAGCCCTGGCCTTCGCACGGGGCGACCTCGAGGCAGCAGCCCGGCTGAATCGGGAGATCTCGGCTCACAATCCGGATGGTAGGGACGGGCCCGCTTCCGCGCACACGTCGTGAACTGAACTCGGCCAACGGTGGCGATCGTCGTCGCCGCCCCGGCTCGCTCGAAGGAAAGGAAGGGGCGGTCGAGCTATTCCGACGGGTTGGGTCTCGCGTCTGTCCGCGAAACTTCCGTCGGGATGGTGCTTCAAGAGTGACAACGTGAAGCGATTGAGCCGGGCGAAGTTCTCCCGCAGCGCCTCCTCTCGGATCCGCGACTCGCCCTCCCGGTCGGTCACATCGAGCACCCAACGGCAGGTCTTCTCGATACTCCAGCGGCCCCGGACGGCTCTCCCAAAGTGTTCAGCGAACACTCCAGGATCTCGGCGGGCGTGCCCCTCGCAGGGATCGTCAGCAGCTTGCCCCGTCCCTGATAGTAGTCCAGGAGCGGCCTGGTGCTCTCCTCATAGGCACGCATCCGCACCCGGATCGACTCGGGGCGGTCGTCCTCACGCCGGACCAACCGCCCCCCGCACCGATCGCACACGGCCCCCGCTCTCGGCGGGCTGGCGCTGATGTGATAGACCGCCCTGCAACCGTCGCAGGTCCGACGACCACTCAGCCGACTCACGATCTCGTCCAGCGGTAGCTCGTAGCTCAAGGCGGCATCCAGCGTCACTCGCTGGCCATCGAGCAAGGCGTCCAGCGCGACGGCTTGAGCCACGGTGCGGGGGAAGCCATCGAGCAGGAACCCGCCCCGGCAGCGGAGGCAACCCGCCCGCTCCCGTACCATCGACACGACCAGGGTGTCGGGGACGAGTTCACCTCGCCGCATCGCCGCCAGGGCCGATCTCAGGGCCGGGCTCGGCCCGAACTGACACTGGGCGGCCCGGAAGAGATCGCCCGTAGAGAGATGGCAGGAGCCCAGGGCTTGGGAAAGCAGTTGCGCCTGAGTGCCCTTGCCGACCCCCGGTGGGCCGAGCAGGATGAGCCGGTAAGGCCCCTCACGAGGGGACTCGGTGGGCTCGCACCTGAGAAAACCGCCGCCCGTGAACCAGGCCGTTCGATCGCTTTGCACGTCGGGACTCCTCGGGCATCGCTCATCCGGAGGTCAGTGGGTTCTCGCTTTCAGACGTCGGCTTCCAGGACGTTACCCTCGCTCATTTCATCAAGCGAGTCGGTGAGGGCCTGGAAAGCCGGCACTTCCTCTTGGCCAAGAGACGCCTGCCGAGAAAGCGGCATGACTGCCGTCGCCCTGGCAGGCGATGGCAACTCGGTTGGACATCGCCGGTTCACTCCAGCGGGATCGCTCCCGGAAGGCACCCTCCAGCAAGCAGGAGGGCTCGTCGCCCAGGAGCAATTCCCGGAGGGTCGTCGATTGTTCGGCGGTGATCTGCCCCGAAAGCCGGATTTCCTCGACCTCTTCGAGGCACCGTTCGACGGCCTCCTCCTTACCGTTGAAGTAAGAGTGGCCGGCGATCGTTGAGAAGGACCCGACGAGCTGCTCGAAGTAGGATGCGTTGTCCACCGTGGGGTCTCGCCCGCGTTCGTTGAAGACGACACTCGGAGACTTGGAAAAGGCATTCTGAGGACATGTCAGGCGGATGACAATGCAGATTCGTTAATACTAAGTATTGATTCCCCTGGCCCCCTCGGACCTCACGTCTCCGCTCGACGCATGAATTCAGTGCACATCCGAACCGATCCCGGTCGAGTACCAAGCATCCAGGGGACAGCCTGTTCCGCCGGGCCGTAGGTCTCGGTCCGGATTTCGGTCCGTCCTAATGGACGCGGGCGTAGGCCAACTCGAGAGTTTTCCCTCGCTGGGGACTTCCCACGCCGGTCGGCATCGGATATATTAATGAGTAGGTCAATGTTGCTCGTGAGGGGCAACGTAAGGTCGGCTAGGGCGGCCCCACCGTGCGAGTCATCGCAGGGTTGGGGCTTTTTTTATGTCCCCTCCTCGGCCTGCTGCGGGTTCACGACTGGACCGATCATCGAGGAAGACCGGACCAAGCTCACCCGTTCGAGGGAGGCGATGATGCTCAGGCAGAACAACAGGCATGCCGGACTCGCCCGGCGGCTCCGTGAGATCCGTGAGGTGTCATTCGGCGAGGAGGGCGTGCCGCTCGTGGACGAGGCCCTGCACCTGCCCGACCGCACCTGGAGGAACTACGAGGCGGGGGCGAGAATCCCCGCCGCCGTCTTACTCCGGTTCATCGATACCAGCGGGGCCAACGCCCTATGGCTGTTGACGGGAGAGGGCGAGCCCTTCCTCGGGCGGGACCGCTGACGTCGCCGTCCGGGGACATTCGTAGCCAGGAGTGAGGCTGAGGTGGCCGTCACCGGATGGATGAGAAGGGCCGGGATGCACCGCACAAGCTGGTGCGGAAGTACGGCCAAGGAGCCTGCGAGATGATCGAGATGATCGAGAATATCCTGAGCACGTCGGGTGGGGACGGGGACTTCATCAAGGGCGGCATCCCGACGACGTCCGACCCGACCGAGATCGAACAGATCCTCGAAGCCTGGTCGGAGGAGCGAGGGCGGATCATCGAGTGCCTGCTGTTAATCAATCGGGTTCGCCGCCTGCTCTCGCGGATGTTGGCGGCGGGCCGACTCACGGATCAGAGAGAGCGGGAGGTGAAGAGCCTCCTTCGTCTCATCGATTCCATCGGCAAGGACGCTCCTGCGATCGAGGGGTGATGGGGAGGCGGTCGGCCTGACAGTGGGGACGATGAAGGTCCGGCCAGCGTGGACGTGGGGCCGAAGGGGATCCGCCGGGTGATCGAAATCATCGTGTTCCTTGAGATCCTCACCTCTTGTTTTCTCGGATCGGAGGTGGTATGGTAGAGAGGGTGGACGAGCCAGCCGAGCAGGACACCTAGAAACCGCAACCCTTCGGGGTGGAGAACTGAAGGGGGAAGTCTGCCGGGCTGGCGAAGGGTATGTCGAACGTGTTGTCCACTGGGTCGGAGGGCGAACGGTCCTGGTCAAGAGCCGAACACAGCGCCGAAGATTTCGGGCTGGATGACGAGATGCTCCCGGCGAAGGATTCACTCCTGATCGCCTGGGAGGAACCTCCCGGACCTCGAAGACCGGCGAGCCAGGCTCTCACATCTTCAGGCGTCATCGTCTTTCTCCGGCCTCTGAGCGGCCGGAAAATCGATCGATGCGTCGCCGGCGCCGGAAGACCAAGAGTCATCCGTTGGGCTGCCTTCAACGGCGAGCCCAACTGCCTTGACCCGGCATACTCGACGAAAACGGCTAGCCGTTTCCCCCGAGGTCATCCTCGGGGGTTTTCTATTGCTCGGCGGCGACCCGACGGCGGCAGCGTCGCAATCCGGCATCTGACCACACGGTGGACTGACGCAGAGGGTCGCGGTGATCACTTGGAAGTTCATCGCGGCTCTCGCACGACGACCGGTGTCGCCGCCTCGTTGACCACGAGGCGGAAGACGTCAGGACGGGCGTAGTGTCCGGCGACGTCGAAGTCGAACTTACCCCGCGCGACCTCGTCGAGGTCGAGATCGGCCGCGAGGATGACAGGTCCGTCGAAAGCGGGCCCGGCGAGGACCCGGCCCAACGGGTCGACGATGCAGCTCCCGCCGCGCGACATGACGGTCGCGGGATCATCGCCCTGGATGGCCGGATAGTCGGCCGGGTAGTCGGATCGCCGTGCGAACTGGTTGCAGCCGAGGACGAAACACCGGCCCTCGAGCGCGATGTGACGCATCGTTGACAGCCAGGTCTCGCGGTCGTCGGCCGTCGGTGCGCAGTAAATCTGGATGCCCCGGGCGAACATGTGCATCCGGAGCATCGGCATGTAGTTCTCCCAGCAGATGACCGCGCCCAGCTTGCCGATCGGGGTGTCGAAGACGGGCATCGTCGAGCCGTCCCCCTGGCCCCAGATCAGGCGCTCGGCGGCGGTCGGCATCAGCTTGCGATGCTTGCCCATCAGGGCACCGCCCGGGTCGAAGAACAGGACGGTGCAATAGAGCGTGCCGCCGTCGCGTTCGATGACGCCGATGATCAGGTAGGCGGCGGCGGCCCTCGCCGCCGAGCCGAGGACTTCCGCCGCCGGTCCGGGGACGTCGACGCCGCTTTCCCAGTACCGGCGGAACACCTCGCGGCCCTCGGGCGTGCGCGAACCAACCCGGGCGCCGAAGTCGAGCCCGCGCGGGTAGCCCGAGACGAACGCTTCGGGGAAGAGGATCAGCCGGGCGCCTTCACCGGCCGCCTCCGCCGTCAGGGCGCGGACCTTCTCGAGAGTCTGCTCGCGGTCGAAGGCGACCGGCGCCGCCTGCACGACGGCGACTCGGGCGACGGCCATCGATCTTCCTCCGCCAGGAGCCTCAACTTCGTTCACAGATCGATCTGGGCCCCGATCTCGACGACCTGATCGGGTGGCATGCCGTAGCGCCTTTCCTCATGGACGGCGTTGCGACTCAAATACGAGAAGATCGCCTCGGGAATCCGGCTGAGCGTGCCCTCGTCGCTCGCGACGATCGTCTCGTGCCCGATGTAGTAGGTGGCGTCGTCGGGGTCGAACGGGATCTTCTTCGCCCGGGCCACCTCCCGCAATACGGGAAGCAGGAGCGGCTCCTCCATGTAGCCGTAGGAGACGACCAGCTTGTAGAACCCCTCGTCCAGAGCCTCGAAGTGGTAACGCGATTCGGCCGGCACCTCGGGGACGGGTAACTGCTGGACCGTGAGCAGGATGACCGTCTGATGCAGCGATCGGCTGCGCTCGACGTGGTGCACCAGGATCGGCGGGACGTGATCGGCGCTCGGCGCCAGGAACACGGCGCTGCCCGGCACGCGCGAGCAGAGCCAGCGGTTGATCAGGGGCCTGGCCGCCTCGAGCGTCGGGAACCGGGTGGAGTACCGTTCCATCAGGGCCGTCCGGCCGCGGCTCCAGATCAGCATGCCGGCGATCAAGGCCGCTCCGATGAGCATGGGCACATAACCGCCCTCGAAGAACTTGAACAGATTGGCGATCAGGAAGGGGATGTCGAAGCTCAGGAAGAGGGCGAGCAGTGCGCCCGCCTTCCACTTGCTCCAGCCCCAGGTGTGTCGGACGACGATGTAGTAGAGGATCGAGGTGATCGCCATGGTCCCGGTCACGGCGATGCCGTACGCCGCGGCGAGCCGCACCGATTCGCGGAAGGTGAGTACCAGCGCGATACATCCGACCGCGAGCAGCGAGTTGACCTCGGGGATGTAGATCTGACCCTCGGTGTGATACGCCGTGTGCTTGATCGTCACGCGAGGAAGGTAGCCGAGGACCATCGCCTGCCGGGTCAGCGAGAACGCCCCGGAGATCAGCGCTTGCGACGCGATCACGGTCGCGGCGCTCGAGAGCAGGACCAGCAGGAACGTGGCGCGGCCCTCGGGCACCTGCGCATAGAAGGGATTCGCGATGGCGGCCGGATTGCGCAGGATCAGGGCCCCTTGTCCCAGGTAGCCCAGTACCAGTGCCGGCAGGACGAAGAACGTCCACGCCAGGCGGATGGGCCTGACGCCGAAGTGTCCCATGTCCGCGTACAACGCCTCGCCGCCGGTCACGGCCAGGACGACCGAGCCCAGGATGAGCATGCCGTGGATCCCGTGGCGGACGAAGAAGGCGGCCCCATGATGCGGCGACAGGGCCCAGAGGATCTCCGGCTTCTGGGCGAGATGATAGATCCCGAGCACGGCCATCGTCGCGAACCAGACCAGCATGATCGGGCCGAAGAGCCTGCCGACGTCGCCGGTCCCCCGCCGCTGGATCGCGAAGAGCGCGATGAGGATGCCGCAGGTGAGTGGCACGATCACGGGCGATAGCCGCGGGCTGGCGATCGCCAGCCCCTCCACGGCGCTGAGGACGGAGATTGCCGGCGTGATCACGCCGTCGCCGTACAGCAGCGAGGCGCCGATCACGGCGAGCAGGGCCATGCCGGTGACCTTGCCGCTCCTGGCCGCGCTCGTGCGGAAGCGTTCGGGGAGGATCGCCAGCAGGGCGAAGATGCCCCCCTCTCCGTCATGATCCGCGCGCATGATGAAGGTCAAGTACTTGACCGTGACCACCATGATGAGCGCCCAGAACATCAGCGAGAGGATGCCGAACAGGTCGGCGACGCCGGCCTTCTCGCCGCCCGCGGCGATCAGGCATTCCTTCAGCGTATAGAGGGGGCTCGTGCCGATATCGCCGAAGACCACCCCCAGCGCGCAGAGGGCCAGGGCCGCGAGGCTGCCCCCATGTCCGGCGTGGTCCCCCTCGGACCCACGGACGTCGTGGGCGTGCGAGTGCGTCGGCGTCAATTCCCCCACGTGTTGCGAAGCCATCGATGAATCCTTCTTTGATCGCGGAGAGCCCGGGGAGCGGGCGAGGATGGTCGAATCCACTTCCTTCAACCGGGCATCGATCGACGAGGCCGGTCCCCTCGCCTTCTGATCCGTAGCGTCTGGACGGACCCGCAGTTACGTCGATCGTTGATCGACGAGTTGGAGTCCCGGCTTCAGGCGGAAAAGACCGGCTGAAGCCGGGACTCCAACCCCTCGATCCCAGATGGGCGCATCACTACGATCGCGTTGTTTCGCGCGTCGCGTAGCATCCTACCATAAACGTACGACTTCCGCCGGATAATCCCTCCCTGCGCCATTACGGGACCGGCACGGTACGTCCGCCTGGACATTCTTCAGATCCGCCATCGCCGACTCAAGGGTCGCCGCCGGGAGCGGGAAGTCCGCCGCCGATCAGGTCGGATCCGCCTGCGATTGACGTGCACTCTCTTCATGATTCGATGTCCCCGCCGGAGTGCCCGGTCGTTTATCTCTCCAGGCCGGTCAGGGGGCCGGCACTGTCTCCGAAGCGATTGACCGCAATCCCCAGCCGTTCGAGCGTTGAGACGTAGAGGTTGGTCAGGGGCGTCTCCCTGGCGTAGCGGACGTGACGACCGGGTCTCACGGTCCCGTTGGCCCGTCCCGCCACCAGCATCGGCAGGTCTTCGTGGTTATGCGCGTTGCCGTCGCTGATCCCGCTGCCGTAGACGATCAGGCAATGGTCCAGCAAGCTGCCGGTCCCTTCGGGGATCGACTTCAGCTTCTCCAGCAGGTAAGCGAGCTGCTCGACGTGGAATCGATTGATCGTGCGGATCCGCTGCTGCTTGGCCGGGTCGCCGCCGTGGTGCGAGAGGTCGTGGTGGCCGTCGGGGACGCCGATGGCCGGGTAGCTGCGGTTGCTGCCGTCGTTGGCGAAGACGAAGGTGGCGACCCGGGTCAGGTCGCACTGGAAGGCCAGCGCCAGCAGGTCGGCCATGAGCCTGAGATGCTCGCGGTAATCGGCCGGGATCCCGAGCGGCCGGGGCATCCTCGCGCCGCCGGTTGCGACCGTCGGCCGGGCGCCGTCGATCCGCCGCTCGACGTCGCGGAGCCCGCTCAGGTACTCGTCCAGCTTGCGGCGGTCCGGCGCGCCGAGAGTCCTGCCGATCCGGCGGGCGTCCTCGCGCACGAAGTCGAGGACGCTCTTCCGCCGCCGATCGGCGCGATCGGGATCGACACCCGGCCCGACGCCCGGAGGAACACCGAGGAGCCGATCGAAGACCAGGCGCGGATTGATCTGCTTGGCGACCGGCATCGCGTCGCCCCGCCACGAGAGGTTCGACTGGTACGCGCAGCTATAGCCGTGGTCGCATTCGCCGGCGTTCCGGCCACCCTCGCACCCGAGCTCCAGCGAAGGGAAGCGCGTCGACGACCCGACCTCCCGGGCGGCGAGCTGGTCGACGGAGATACCGGCCTGGAGATCGGCCCCGTCCGTCTTGCGCGGGTGGCGGCCGGTCAGGAAGCTGGCCATGGCCCGCGCGTGATCGCCTCCGCCGTCGCCCAGGGCCCGTGCCGGGTTCAGGGTCAACCCGCTCAGGACCAGGACGTCGTCCTTGACCGCGCGCAGCGGCTCGAGGATCGGGGGGAGATCGAGGCCCGCGCCAGCAAGGGCACGCGGCGTCCAGTCGGGCATGTGGACGCCGTTGGGGACGTAGACGAACGCCACGCGCAACGGTGCATCGGCGCGATCGGCCGACCCGGCCCGCAACTGACCGGGTCGCATCGCCTCCAGGATCGGCAGGGCGATCGAGACGCCGAGCCCCTTCAGGGCGGTCCTGCGCGAGATGTTCGATGTCCGTCTCATCGTGGTCCTCCGGGCTTCGCGGGCTCGCGGAATGGCTGGCTCTCGACGATCGCCAGCACGAGGGCGGAGAACCGGTATCCGTCGCGCGCCAGGCGGGAGACGATCCGGTCGAACGGCGCGGCGATCCGAACGGTCCAGGCCGCGGCCCAGCGCGTAGGTGAGCATCTTCTCGGCGAGGCAGCGGGCAAACGCATCCCGCCGCGTGCGGAGCACGGCTCGCAGGCCCTCGGGACCCCGGAATTCGCGGCCGGCCGGGAGCCGTCCCGAGTCATCGATCGCCCGGCCATCGTCATCGCTGCGCCAGGCACCGACGGCATCGAAGCTCTCCAGGGCGAAGCCGAGCGGGTCCATGCGCCCGTGGCACGAGGCGCAGTCGGGGTCGTTCCGGTGCCGCTCCATCCGCTCGCGGAGCGCGTGCCCGGACCCGACGGCCCCGTCTTCCTTGAGCGCCTCCACTCCGGACGGCGGCGGCGCTGGGGGCATCCCGAGGAGGTTCTCGAGGATCCACTTGCCCCGCTTGACGGGCGAGGTCCGCGTGGGGTTAGACGTGACCGCCAGGATGCTCGCCTGGGTCAAGATGCCGCGCCGCGGTGTACTCGCCAGCGAGACCCGGCGGAAGTCGTCGCCGCTGACGCCAGCCAGGCCGTAATGCCGTGCCAGGCGTTCGTTGACGAAGGTGTCAGCGGCGTCGATGATGTCCAGGATGCTCCGGTCCTCGTCCTGGATCGACCGGCAGAACAGCCGCGTCTCGCGGATCATGGCCGATCGCAGGGCCTCGTCGAAGTCCGGGAAGAGCTTCGGGTCCGGGGCGAGTTCGGTGAGCCGGCGCGTCTGGAGCCATTGCTCGGCGAAGTTGGCCGCGAAGGCCCCCGCGCGGGTCGGCGAGCATGCGGCGCGCCTGGGCGCGCAAGACGTCGGCACGACGCAGCTCACCCCTCGCGGCGAGCTGAGAGAGTTCATCGTCGGGCAGGCTGCTCCAGAGGAAGTACGATAGCCGCGAGGCCAGGTCGAAATCGCCGGCCGGGCCGGGACCGGGCTCGCGGACCTGCTCGAACCGGAAGAGGAATTGCGGCGAGGCGAGCACGGCGCGGAGCGCCAGTTGGAGGCCTGCCTCGGAGTCCTCGCCATCCTTCTCCGCCGAGAGCACGATCGTCAGCAGTCGCGTCAGCTCGTCGTGGGTCGCGGGGCGGCGGAAGGCCCGGTCGGCGAAGGCGCGCAGGATATCGTAGAGATGCTGCTGGCGCGCCAGTTCGGGGTCCACGGTACGTCCGGGGACCCGGAAGATCTTGTCCTCGCGCGGCGTCCGGACCGGCGCCGTGTATTTCCGGAATGCCAGGGACGTGGTGTCAGCCGGCGGGTTCATGATCCGCTGACGAACCTCGGATGATCGAAAAGCCGCATCGATCACCGACTCGGCGGCGGCCAGTTCCATCTCGACGAGCACCGGCGGCGTGGCGAGCACGTCGGCGATGTTGTCGAACCCGTAACCGATGTCGTCAGCCGGGAAGTCATCCGCCGGGTGCAGGTCCAGGCCGATCAGGTCGCGGATCGTGTTGTTGTACTCGTTGCGATTGAGGCGCCGGATCGACACCCGTATCGTCTGGGCGCCGCTGCCCTCTGGGCCGAGCGCGGCGTCGAGCCAGGCTTCGAGGGTCTGGCGCTCGTCCGGGCTCGGATGCGGCTCGTCCTCCGGCGGCATGCTCTCCGAGCGGAGGACGGCGTCCATCTTGAGCAAGAGCGGTCTCGACTTCGTCCCGGGGACCTCGTCGCCGACGGCGTCGAGGATGACGCCGCCTTCGGCCGCGATGCGGTCGTGGCAGCTCAGGCAATACCGGTCGAGAATCGGTGCGACGTCCCGTGAATAGACCGGTGCGGGCCGCGGGGGCGGGACGTCGGGCCCGATCGGATCCGGTGGAGACAGGGCGATCGCAAGCTCGGCGGAGGGCGCCGGACTGCTGGGACTGGCCGGAGCCGGCGCGGCCCGATCGCAACCGGCGCAGAGCGCCAGCGCGCAGGCCGCGCCGAGCTGACGGAAGAGGTTGACGTTCATCGCACGATCACAGGAGCTGCTCCGCCCGCCGAGTTGACCATCACCATGCGGACGGGCGGAGCCGACTCCTTCGAAGTCGGGTTTTCAATACTGGTCGGCGCTGATGATCTCGCCGCCGGCCCGGGTGACCAGGGCGGCGACGAGCTGCACCGAGGCGACGTCCTTGAGGAAGTGCACCGAGCCGTCCACGAACAGGGCATTGGCCCCGCCCGTGTGGAACGAGTAGATCTCGTTGTTGCTGGTGCAGTTGATCATGCAGGTGCCGCCGCGGATGCCGTTCTGGCGGCCCTGCGCCGGCCAGGCTGGAATACGTGAAGTTGTCGGCCCAGGCGCCGCCGGCGCTGCTGACCGGCTCGATCACGCCGTCGACGGGGAGTCCGTCAACCTCCGAGATGTAAATCTGTCGGAATCCGTTGTAGCCGATCGGCTTGGAGCCGCATTCCGAGACCATCAAGGTGTTCGAGGTGCCGTCGGTGACGGAGGCCATCCGGATCTTGTTCGTGATCGGCCAGCCCGTGATCGTGCCGGAGTCCTTCCCCTCGCCGACCGCGGCGATGTAGGCCGGGCTCATCCCGGCGGCCAGCAAGCACGTGTTGTGCAGGCCCGGGATCGGGAAATAGTCGGTCCGTCCCCAGATCTGGGTCGGGGGCGGATTGAGGTTCGAGACGTTGCCGCTCGGCGCGGGCGCACCCGGCGTGCAGACGTCGCCACCACCGTCGCCGTAGGGTCCCCAGAAGGTGTTGAAGTAGTTGATCGTCGGGGGTCCTGGCGATGACGGGCAGATCAGGTTGTTGATCGCCACGGAGTACACGGAGTTCAGGCCCGAGTGGATCGCCCCGGGCCCGGTGCACGGCGGGATGTTCGACGTGTCGGACGCCGCGAGGTTCAGGTTGATCTGGTTGTAGATCACCATCTGATCCATGTAGGGCAGGATCATCGTCAGGTACGACGCGGCGATGTTCGGGATCGCGGCCTGCGCGTCGACGTTGGGATCGGTCACGTTCCAGTTGGTCTGGTTCACCGGCATCCCCTTCGGCGGCAGGTAGGTGTACGTGCTCTCGAAGTTCAGGGTCGCCAGGCCGATCTGCTTGAGGTTGTTGATGCACTGCGCACGGCGGGCCGCCTCGCGGGCCGACTGCACGGCCGGCAGTAATAGCGCGATCAGCACCGCGATGATCGCGATGACGACCAGGAGCTCAATCAAGGTGAAGCCCGCCGAGCGGGCCGCGCGGTATCGTTGTCGTTCCATAGTGAGAGACTCCAACTCGAAGCGGTACCAATTGTCTGCCAGGGACAGGGCCGCACCGGTGCGGCCACATTCAAGAACGCGTCGTTCTTCCTTTCAGTCGGTCAGCTCGAACGGGGGTAGGCTCTTCGATCCCGCGGCGACCTCGGCACGGAGCAGAGGCTTGGCGATGTCGAGATAGCGGCCCTTGAGGCGGTCGGGGCCGGACCGGATCCGGCTGCGCTTCACCAGCTTCATCTTGCCGGTGGTCTTCACCGGTACGACGCCGTCTCCCTTCTCGTCGCGCCACTCGACCAGGACGGTGTACGTGCCGGGGCGGGCTCCGGGGCCCAGTCCGTCGGTCGAGAGCGAGAACGTGCCGTCAGCCTCGACTATGCCGGAGGGGATCGCGCCGCTCGCGGCGCCTGGTTCGGCCTGGCGGTGGAAGAACACCACCGCCCCCGCCGCCGGCTCGGCGCGGTACAGGACCTTGCCGGAGACGGGGACCAATCCCGCCGGACTGCCGCATCCCCCGGCGCCGATCGCCGAGGCCACAATGAGCCCCATCAGCTTCTTCATGAAGACCTCCTAGCGGGCGATCAGTCGCCCGACTCTTCGCCGGGCCGACGGCAAGGCAATGTCGCTGCCCGCCTTGCAGCCCACGCCGCCCATTGCATCGACCGTGCCACAAATCCGCCGGAATCTGCATGTGAATGTGCACGAACGACTTGTGTGTCGGGCGATGGTGCCGGCGATCGCCCGCCCCTCGCCGCAGGTCATGCGGAACGCCGGGCTCGCCATGCGAATTGCACGGCGAGCACGTCGAGGCGCAAGGGCGTCGAGGGGCCCGGATCCGTTCGTGTCGGCGAGGCATCACGCCGATGTGATCACGATCACCTCGCCCGGGAGACGGCGGTACGAGGACCGATCACCAGCCGCCGCCTCCGGTCAGGAAGAGGTGGATGAAGAGGTCGTGCTCAGAGTGGGAGTGGGCGAACGGCCGTCCGAGCATGGCAACCTCGAGTGTAGAGGTGTGCATTTAGATGACGGGGCGGATTGTAGCAATTCTCGCCAACGACGGTCAACGAAAATCGGGCGTCGCCCGCGGGGAATCCTCGCCGGTTCGTCATGGATGATGCGATGTCGCGGGTTCGCGATTTCGGGAGGAAGGCGGAATAATCGGATGGCGAGCGGGTACTACCCTGCGAAGAGGACATCGAGGCGGGGAGCCGGCCTGATGAGGGGTGATCGAGGGAATCGGTATGCGAAGGATGTGGAGACCCTCTTCGTCGCGGGGGCGCTCGGCGGCCTCGGCGACGCGCAGCTCCTGGATCGCTTCCTGGAGTATGACCGGGACCGACAGGCGGCGGAGTCGGCGTTCGCGGCCCTGGTGGAACGGCACGGGCCGATGGTGCTGCGGGTCTGCGCCGGCGTGCTGGGCGACGTCCACGAGGCGCAAGATGCCTCCCAGGCGACGTTCCTGGTCCTCGCCCAGCGGGCCCGATCAGTCCGTCGGCGCGGCTCGGTCGCTTGCTGGCTCCATGGGGTGGCGCTGCGCCTCTCGGCCAAGGTCAAGCGGGGGGCGGCGCGCCGACGGTCGCGCGAGCGGCGAGGCGGTGAGATCATGACGGCCCGTCGCGGCGAGCCCGGCGCACCACCGTCGGCCGAATGTTGGGAGGAACTCCACGAGGAGCTGGAGCGCCTGCCGGCGCGGTACCGCGAGCCCATCGTCCTCTGCCACCTCGAGGGCCTGACCCAGGAACAGGCAGCCCGCCGGCTGGGTTGGCCGATCGGGACCGTGCAGAGCCGCCTGGCGCGCGGCCGCGAGCGACTGCGGCATCGCCTGGTGCGACGCGGAGTCACGCCGTCGGCCGCCGCCTTCTCGGCCGGGATTGGATCATCCGCGCAAGCGGCCGTGACGGCCGCCTGGGTCGAGTCCACGGCCCGGGCGGCCGTGGAGATCGCGGCGGGGCAGTCGATCGCCGGGAGCGTCCCGGCGGCCGTCCTGCTGCTCTGGCAGTCGGGATCGAGGAGCCTGCTGATGAGCCGTTTGTTGATCGCGGGCGGGGTCATGGCGACGGTGGGGGCGCTCGCCGCGGGGTCGGCCGTGCTGGGCTTGGCGGGTCAGGACCGCGGCCTCTACGCGCCTTACGCGCCAAATCGACTGAATCCCCCTCCGCCCGAGCCGAAGAAGGCCCACTCGATCGCCGGGCACTGGGTCGTCCTGTACATCGCCGGAACCGCCGCGGGGAAACGCGAAGCCTACGTCGAGCCGAACCTGATGGTGCCCATCACGGCGGATACCATTAACTTGCCCGTGCTCACCGGGAACGCTCGGGATCCGATGCATTTCCGGGGAAAGATGGAATACTCGACGCACAAAGAGGGCGGTTTCCAGGTGATCGACGTCGTTGAAGAGTACGGTCTTGATGGAGCCGAGATCTTGTTCCGCGGAGTTTATCGGGTCGCCGGCGACAATCTCGTGATCTGTTATGACTCGGAACGGGGAACGCTGCCGGCATCGTTCGCCGCCGCGAAGGAGACCGAGACGCTGCTGATCCTGCGGCGGGAGCGTCCGGCGCCGGAGACTGGGCCCATGCGCCGCCTCGACGGATTCCTGGCCCCTCCGAGGGTCAAGAGCATCCCCTTGCGACAATAGACCGCTTGGCCGATACTCGAAGCTGGCCGACGGGTCGACGGGCCCGCGCCGAGGGCGACACTTTCTCGCCCTCCGCATCCGACCAGGCAATGAGGGGATCGGGATGGTTCGATCGCAGAGAGGAACGGCCGTCATCGCCTTGGCCGCGGGCTTGACCGCGGCTTTTTCGTTCGCGCATGCGGCGCTGGCCCAAGGGACCGGCGACAAGCCCGAGCCTGCTTTACGGCCACCGGCCGTCCCGCTGGTCACGAGCGACCCGTACCTGAGCATCTGGTCGATGGCCGACCGGCTGACCGGCGACACCACCCGCCACTGGACTCGCCATCCGCACCCCCTCGTCAGCCTGATCCGCATCGACGGCAAGGCCTATCGGCTCATGGGCGCCGAGCCCCCGGGCGTGCCGGCGATGAACCAGACCGCCGTGCGGGTGCTCCCGACGCGGACGATCTACGACTTCGACGACGGCCGGGTGCACGTCACGCTCACGTTCATGACGCCGTCCCTGCCCGATGACCTGGACGTCCTGGCACGCCCGCTGACTTATCTCACCTGGGAGGTTCGGTCGGTCGACGGCGCGAACCACGCGATCTCGATCTTCGACAGCACCAGCGCGCTCGTCGCGGTCCATTCGCCCGAGCAGAAGGTCGAGTGGAGGCGCGAGGCGATCGGCGACCTGACGGCTCTTCGGGCCGGGACGGTCGACCAGACCCTCCTCCGGCCGGCCGGTGACGACACGCGGATCGACTGGGGCTACGTCTACGTCGCCGCACCGAGTTCGCAGGCGAAGGCGGCGATCGGGGTCAGCCATTACCTCCTGGCGTCTTTCGCCGACTGGGGGAACCTGCGCGATCCCAGTGAGGAACCCAAACCCCGTGCGGCCAGTGAATGGGAGCCGTGCCTGGCGTTCGCCTTCGACCTGGGGTCTGTCGGTGCCGAGGCGGTCTCGCGGCATCTGATGATCGCCTACGACGAGATCTATGCGATCCAGTTCCTGGGGCGGAAGCTGCGTCCGTACTGGCGGCGAGACGGCGCGGGACCGGCCGACTTGCTCCGCGCGGCCGAGCGGGACTATGCCGGCCTGGTCGGACGTTGCGAGGCATTCGACCACGAGATGATGACCGACCTGACCCGGGCGGGCGGGGTCCGTTATGCGCGAATGGCCGCGCTGGCATATCGCCAGGCGCTGGCCGGCTGCGGCCTGGCGGCCGACGCCAACAAGCAGCCGATGCTGTTCCCCAAGGAGAATAGCAGCAACGGCTGCGTCGCGACGGTGGACGTCATCTATCCCGCCGCGCCGCAGTTCTTGCTGATGGGGCCGACGTACGCCAAGGCGCTCGTCGCACCGGCCCTGGTCTACAGCACGTCACCGCGCTGGAAGTTCCCGTTCGCCCCGCACGACGTCGGCACATATCCCCAGGCCAACGGACAGGTCTACGGCGGCGGGGAGGACTCGAAGAACGAGGCCGACATGATGCCAGTCGAGGAGAGCGCCAACTTGATCCTGCTCTGCGCCGCCATCGCCCGGATGGACGGCAACGCCGACTTCGCCTCGAAGTGGTGGCCGCAACTGACGCGGTGGGAGGCCTACCTCGAGAAGTACGGCGAGGACCCCGAGAACCAGCTCTGCACCGACGACTTCATGGGGCACCTGGCCCACAACGCCAACCTCTCGGTGAAAGCGATCCTGGCCATCGCCGCCTACGGCGAGCTGTGCCGGATGCGCGGCGACTCGGCCTCAGCGGCGAAGTATCTCGCCCTGGCCCGCGACAACGCGCGGCACTGGATGAAGATGGCCGGCGACGGCGACCACTACCGGATCGCCTTCGACCGGCCGAAGACCTGGAGCCAGAAGTACAACCTGGTCTGGGACAAGCTCCTCGGCCTCGACGTCTTCCCGCCCGAGGTCGCGCGGCAGGAGGTCGCGTATTACAAGGAGATGATGCAGCGCTACGGCGTTCCGCTCGACTCTCGCACGCGGCTCACCAAGACCGATTGGTGCCTCTGGAGCGCCACCCTGGCCGCCGACCGGAGCGACTTCGAATCCATCGTCGCGCCGATCTACGACTACTTGAACGACACGACCGCGCGGCTGCCGTTCGTCGATTCGTACGTTACCGACAATCGCCGCAGCGATGGGATGCGCGCCCGCCCGGTGATCGGCGGGTTGTTTATCAAGATGCTCGAGGATCCGGCGATGTGGAAGAAGTGGGCGGGCCGGGACCGGTTCCGGCTCGGCGACTATGCCCCCGCGCCGACGCCGCCGAAGGTCACCGAGCTGGTGCCGGCATCGCGGACTCATCCCTACCCATGGCGGTTCACGACCGCGCGGCCAGCCGACGACTGGGCCCGGCCTGGATTCGATGACAGCCGATGGGATGAGGGCCATGCCGGTTTCGGGACGGAGGGAACCCCGGGCATCAAGGTCGCGACGCGATGGGCGACCCCGGACATCTGGATTCGCCGCGAAGTGACGTTGCCTCCTTCGGCCGACCCCTCCCGCGTGCAACTCTTGCTCTATCACGACGAGGATGTCGAGGTCTACATCGACGGCATCCTCGCGGCCCACGAACCGGGGTACATCACGAGCTACCAGGTCGTGGAGATCGGCGGCGCAGCCCGAGATCGACTGAAGCGTGGCGCCAGGGTCGTCATGGCCGTTCATTGCCATCAGACGGGCGGAGGGCAGGGCGTTGACGTGGGGCTTGCCCAGGTTGAACGAGAGGTAGCCGGTCCCTGGCGGGCCGACTATCCCGAAAACGGGGGGCGCCGATGATTTTCCCGGGCATCCCGACCCCGCCCCGCGCCCGACCGGCGGACGGTCTCCCACGTGTTCCCCGTTTTCGCTCCGCGTTCCCCGATATCGGTTTCCCTCCGCGGGCTGCTACAATCATGCGAAGGTCACACCAACCGGTCCCATGGCCACGCCGGACCAGGGATTGTGGCACGGACTCTCAGAATAAATAATTGATGCTATACTGATGATTACAGCGGCCGCGTCCCTGTCGCGGTCGGGAAGCCACCCATTCACTCTTCGCCCGCCCGCGAGCCGACGTCCCCTCCAGGCTTCATCAAGGAGAGGAAGATGAACATGAGACGTCTTGTCGTCCTTGGAATCGTGGCTTCGCTGTCCGCGAGTTCCGCGGCGGGGCAGGACTCGAGGAAGCCGGCGACTCCCGATTCATCGAGGGCGGAGAAGGAGACCAGGTATCTTGCATTCCAGATCTTCACCTACTTCAGTCCCGATCCGAAGGTCGCCTCCGCTCTGAGCAGCGGGA
Source organism: uncultured Planctomycetota bacterium (assembly GCA_963815795.1). Classification (GTDB taxonomy): domain Bacteria; phylum Planctomycetota; class Planctomycetia; order Isosphaerales; family Isosphaeraceae; genus JAKAUH01. The sequence goes on from CAWFIC010000021.1 coordinate 285,431, forward strand.
TGAAGGAACCACTCGTGCCGGGCAAGGCGGCGCTCCGCGACTACATTCAGGACATCAAACAGCGGATCGGGACCGTGGGCGACCAGCAAACCCGTCTGGCCGTCATACTGGGGCCGCTCTGTTTCGAACAGAGCGACGCCGACAGCACCAAGTTCGTTGAACTTGCATTCAGTCTGGCTCTCGAAACCGATGTCGCCGTCGGTTTCCATATCGACGATTCCATCTTCTGGGCCAGGCGTCAGGATCTGTGGAGCGATCCGAAGAACACGGAGGCTTCGGACTGGGACGGGACACCGTGCACGGGTCGACGGCTGGACTGGGGGCGGGAGCCGACCGCTGCGCCGCCGCAGATGTGTTTCAACAGCAAGGTGATCCAGCGAGAGGTGCAGCGGCGCGCCGCCGTGCTGGGCAAGGCCATCCAGGCGGGGGTGAAGCAGCTCGAACAGCGCAGGAGGCCGGAGCTGTTCGCGGGCGTCATTGCCGGATGGGAGACCATGATCGGGCAGGATTTCAAGACCGGCAAGTATCTCGGATATCGGCGCTGCTCAACCGGGGCTTCAGTCGCGAACGTCCGCCGCGGGACGCGGATCTCGAGCGGGAGAAAGTCGTCGAGGAGTTCATTGAACATTGGACGAACGGTCTCGCCGAGGCCGGTGTTTCGCCGCGAAAAACCTACTCGCACACCGCGTTCTTGTCGCGCCGCGCATTCCGGATCGGCGGCGACAAGGCGAGACCGTACTCACAGCACAATCATTTCGCGCCGCCCTCCGTGGCGTTCGGGAAGCACCATCGGCCGGGTTTTTCGACCTACCCGCAGCCGGGCCTGTTCGACGACATCTACGAGGAACTGCGCAGCCACAAGCAGGCGGGCTGGGCATCGTCCGAGGGGACGAATCTGCAGCTCGGAAGTGGGCCCGGACAATCGGGCATGAACATGGAAACCTACCTGGCGAAGATGTTCAACCACGGTGCCACGCTGGTCAACATCTTCTCGTGGGGCATCGGCGGCGAAGCCATGAAGAACATGGACTTCCGGGTGGTCACCGAGGGCGAAGAAGCACTGCGAGCGTACCGCAAGTTTCTGAAGGGCTTCGCGCTGATTGAAGCGAAGACCGAGGCATTGACCCTGCTGGAACGCTTGCCCCCCAAGATTCATCGAATCCAGAAGGAGCTACCAGCCTGGATCCAGAAGACCGGCGACCGAGAAAAGGCCGCCGAGGCCGCCGCGCTCATGCGGAAACTGGAAGAACATCTGAAAGCCAAGAACTTCGAGGAAGTCGAGAAGACCGCGGATTCCATTCTGAAGCTGATCGGCGCGAGCGCATAGGCTGCGTTCCGGACATACCCGAGAAGGCATCGTCCTATGTGGAACGCTTGCCTCCCACGATTCGACGGGAAACGGGGACGAATGGAGCGGACCGACCGGCCCACCGGCGATGAACCGGCCGCGGGGTGGACACCGAGCGGACTCCGGCCGACCTCTTGGCGGAAGCCGGCCCAGTCGGGTGCGGTCAACGCGGGCCGGCCGGACCGCCGGCCGGCCGACCTCGGGACGCGGGACACGGACGGAGCGGGCAGGACCTACACCAGTTGTCGATTCTCGCCACGTCCGTCTCCCGGCCCTTCCCCTCCCTCGCGACCCGCGGAGGGAACGAGCGATGTCCCCTTCGTCTCCAACGGTCGTTTCCGGCAGGTCCTCTTGCTCGTGCTTGCCGTAGATAGATCACGTCGGCCTCGGCGACGTGCAGGTAGAGTCATCCGGACCACTCGGCCGTACGCGCTCGGCGGACCCATACCGTGGGCGCGAGCGGCCGCGCTAGGCTAGCATATTACGCCGGCAAGGAAGATTCGCACGCCGTGCCTACGAGCCAGACGCGCCAGCGAGTGGATCCCGGCCGGGACCATCCATTGACTCGCTGGCGCTTCGGGCTCGTATGGGACCTTCTTTCATGCCGGGGTAATAAACTCGGCGATCGTGAGGTATGAGTCTGAGCCCGGAGCGGCGGTCTGACAGCGGCTGGCCATCCCTTCGCCAATGACCCGATCACAGGTGGCCTGGCACTCGGGGGTGCTGGACGTGCCGAGGTCGTGATCGCGATTGTTGTGCCGGACCACGCCTTGGCCGCTGGCCTTGTGGTGACCGGGGGTCAAGCTTCGGTGGGATCGAGTGGGCTCGGCTTGGACCACGTCTCAGTGTACGTGTCCGGAATCACCAGACCGGGGCGAATCTCCTGGTCATGGTCGTCCTCGCGAGAGCGGCGCCCCCGGAAACGGTCCATTCACCGATCCGGCCCGGTCGGCGGAAAGGAGCCCTATCATGTGGATCGAGCCGGCCGCGTCGCCGGACCACGCAACTCCCCTCATGGCGCCGGCGCCGCCCACCCGACGCGTCAACGCCGTCGACGTCCTCCGCGGGGCCGTGATGGTGTTGATGGTGCTCGATCACACCCGCGACTATTTTGGCAACGCGGCGATCGACCCCACGGACCTGTCCCGGGTGAGTCCGGCGCTGTTCCTGACGCGGTGGGTGACCCACTTCTGCGCCGGTGTTCGCCTTCCTCGCGGGGACGGGCGCCTATCTGGCGGGCTCCCGGGGCCGGTCGCGGGGCGACCTCGCGGCGTTCCTCGCCACCCGGGGGGTCTGGCTGATCTTCCTCGAGGTGACGGTCGTCCGACTCGGCCTGTTTTTCGATCCCGTGTCCGCCCCGGTGATCTTGACGGTCCTGTGGTCGATCGGCGCCTCATTCCTCGTGCTGGCGGGGCTGGCCTACCTGCCGAGGCGCGTCGTCGGGGCGCTCGGGGTGCTGCTGATCGCGACGCACGGCCTGGCCGGCGGATTCTCGCCGGGCTCCGGGACCCCCTCCGCGTTGCGGACGGCCGGCGCGCTCCTGCTCCGACCCGGCTTGTTGCCGCTGCCCGGTGGCGTGAACGTGCTCGTCGGCTACCCGCTCCTCCCCTGGCTGGGGGTGGTCGCCGCGGGCTACGGGTTCGGCGAGGTCATCCAGCTCGAGCGTGGGCGGAGGCGGCGCGTGATGTGGATCACGGGCGTCGCCATGACCGCCGCCTTCGTGATCCTGCGGGCCTGGGGCGTTCATGGCGATCCGCGCCCGTGGGCAACGCAGGCGACTCCGCTGCTGACCGCGCTCTCGTTCGTCAACTGCACGAAGCAACCACCGTCGCTGCTCTTCGTGCTGATGACGCTCGGCCCGGCGATCGCGGCCCTGGCGGTGATCGACCGCGTCGGCATCCGCGGCCCGGCCAGCCGCGCCCTCGTGACGCTCGGTCGCGTCCCGCTGTTCTATTTCCTCTTGCAGTGGTACGTCATCCACGGACTCGCTGTGCTCGCGGGCATGGTGCGGGGATTGCCCGTCGCCTGGCAGTTCTCCGCGGCAGCTCTAGCCCCCCCTCCCGAGGGCTGGTCGCTGAGTCTCCCGGGCATCTACGCCGCCTGGGCCGTGGTGCTGGCCGTCCTCTACGTGCCCTGCCGCTGGTTCGCCGGGGTCAAGGCGCGCCATCCCGGAGGCTGGCTGTCTTACCTTTGATCCGGCTGTCCTCGCCGGGCGTTGAGGAGATGGGCAACCAGTCGGCTCCGCGAGAGAATCGACGCCGGCGGTCGCGAGACGGATGGCGACGGCCGTTGCGGGCAGGACGGCGGTGTGCCGGCGGCCCGTGCAGTCGATCGAACAAGCGACGCTCGAAACCGTCCTGGACCGGCGAATTTGCAAGCGTGGAGCTGTCTCGACGAGGGAATGCCCCGTCGGGGGCTGGACCCGGGGCGTCCGATTCCCGACGTTGGGGGCGATGCACCCGTGGTCGATCGCGACCGTCCGTCCGGTCCGACCCGCCCGCCGGACCCGTCGCTCGGTCGTCCCCCCATCTTCGGCGGCGACGCTCCACGACGAGAGTGAGGGGAGCGAAATTCCGGTCCATCGAGTAAACTCTCAGCGTGCCTTCCGAGCATCGACCACCGGACGGAGAATCCCGATGGCCATCCACCCTCTGGCGGGTCAGCCGGCCCCGATCGATGTCTTGATTGACCTCCCGGCCCTGGAGCATGCTTATTACGCGAACCGTCCCGACCCGGGCGACCCGCGCCAGCGCGTCGCTTTCGGCACCAGCGGGCACCGGGGTACGCCGGGCGACAGCACGTTTACCGAGGCGCACATCCTGGCGATCACCAGGGCGATCTGCGACTACCGCCGCGATCGCGGAATCGACGGGCCCCTGTTCCTGGGCAAGGACACGCACGCCCTCTCGGGCCCCGCCCAGCGGACGGCCATCGAGGTCCTCGCCGCGGAAGGGGTCGAGACGGTCCTCCAACGCGACGACGGCTTCACGCCGACCCCGGTGATCTCGCACGCGATCCTCGTCTACAACCGCGGTCGCGACGAGCACCAGGGGGACGGGATCGTGATCACGCCGTCGCACAACCCGCCCGCCGACGGCGGCTTCAAGTACAACCCGCCCAACGGCGGACCCGCCGATACCGACGTCACCTCGTGGATCCAGGACCGCGCCAACGCCCTGCTCCAGGCCGGCAACGCCGAGGTCAAGCGGATCCCGTTCGCCAGGGCGATCCGCGCCGCCACGACCCGCGAGACCGATTTCGTGCAGCCATATGTCGAAGACCTCAAGAGCGTCATCGACATGGAGGTCATCGCGAAGGCCGGCTTGAAGCTGGGCGTCGACCCGCTCGGAGGCGCCGCTGCGCGGTACTGGCAGCCGATCGCCGACACCTACGGCCTGGACATCACCGTCACCAACCCCGCGTACGACCCGACCTTTCGGTTCATGACGCTCGACCACGACGGTAAGATCCGGATGGACTGCTCGAGCCCATATGCGATGGCCAGCCTGGTGAAGCTCAAGGACCGCTTCGACCTGGCGTTTGGCAACGACCCCGACTCCGATCGGCACGGGATCGTCACCCGTTCGATGGGGCTGATGAACCCGAACCACTTCCTCGCCGTGGCGATCCGGTACCTGCTGCTCCACCGCCCGGACTGGCCGGAGCACGTCGCGGTCGGCAAGACGCTGGTCAGCAGCAGCCTGATCGACCGCGTGGTCGCCGGCATGGGCCGGGTCTTCCGCGAGGTCCCCGTGGGCTTCAAGTGGTTCGCCCCCGGCCTGCTCGACGGCTCGCTGTGCTTCGGCGGCGAGGAGAGCGCCGGGGCCAGCTTCCTGCGGCGCGACGGCACCGTCTGGACAACCGACAAGGACGGCCCGATCATGGACCTGCTCGCCGCCGAGGTCATGGCCCGCACCGCGAGGGACCCCGGCGAGCATTATCACGAGCTGACCGAGAAGTACGGGACGCCGTACTACACCCGGATCGACGCCCCGGCGACCCCTGAGCAGAAGGCCAAGCTCGGCAAGCTCGACCCCTCGGCCGTCCGGGCATCGGAGCTCGCCGGCGAGCCGATCATCGCCAGGCTGACCCGCGCCCCGGGCAATGATGCCCCCATCGGCGGGCTCAAGGTCGTGGCGGAGAATGGCTGGTTCGCCGCGCGGCCCTCCGGCACCGAGAACATCTACAAGATCTACGCCGAGAGCTTCCGCGACGAGGCCCACCTCGAGGCGATCGTCGCCGAGGCCCAGAAGATCGTCACCGACGCGCTCTCGTAGGTCAGGCTTTTCCTCCTGACGTGGCCGGAATGTCAGGCTCGAAAGCCTGACCTACTCTCATGAGACCCTCAGATGAACACAACACCATTGCGTGACCTGCCGTCCTGGAAGGCACTCCAGGCTCATTCTCAGCCGATGCGCGACCGGCACCTCCGGGAGCTGTTCGCCGCCGACCCCGGACGCGGCGAGCGGCTCACGGCCGAGGCCGCCGGACTGTTCCTTGACTACTCGAAGCATCGGGTCACGGACGAGACGCTGAAGCTCCTGTTGCAACTGGCCGAGGAATCGGGCCTGCGGGACCGGATCGACGCCATGTTCCGCGGCGATCCGATCAACGCGACCGAGCATCGCTCGGTGCTCCACGTCGCGCTGCGCGCCGAGGGGTCAGTCGATCGTGGTGGATGGCAAGGACGTCGTGCCCGAAGTCCACGCCGTGCTCGACAAGATGGCCGGCTTTGCGGAGAAGATCCGCGACGATGAGTGGAAGGGATACACCGGCCAGCCGATCCGCAACATCATCAACATCGGCATCGGCGGCTCGGACCTCGGCCCGGTGATGGCGTACGAGGCCCTGAAGCACTACAGCGACCGCGGGCTGACGTGCCGCTTCGTCTCCAACGTCAACGGAACCGACTTCGCTGAGGCCACCCGCGACCTGGATCCCGCCGAGACCCTGTTCATCGTCTCCTCCAAGACGTTCACGACCCTGGAGACGATGACCAACGCCCGGACGGCACGCGCCTGGTGCCTGGCCGCACTGCACGACGAGAAGGCGATCGCCCGGCACTTCGTGGCGGTCTCGACCAACGCCGAAGAGGTCAGCAAGTTCGGCATCGACACGGCGAACATGTTCGAGTTCTGGGACTGGGTCGGCGGCCGGTATTCGATGGATGCGGCCATCGGCCTGTCCACCATGATCGCGGTCGGCCCCGAGAACTTCCGCGCGATGCTCGCCGGGTTCCACGCGATGGACGAGCACTTCCGCACCGCGCCGTTCGACCGGAACCTGCCCGTGATCCTGGGCCTCCTGACCGTCTGGTACGCCGACTTCTTCGGCGCGGAGACGGTCGCCGTCCTGCCCTACGATCAGTACCTGAAGCGGTTCCCGGCCTACTTGCAGCAGTTGACCATGGAGAGCAACGGCAAGTCGGTCACCCTGGACGGCCGGCGCGTGGACTACGCGACCGGCCCGGTTTACTGGGGCGAGCCCGGGACCAACGGACAGCACTCCTTCTACCAGTTGATCCACCAGGGGACGCGGCTTATCCCCTGCGACTTCATCGGCTTCTGCCGGACGCTCAACCCGCTGGGAGACCACCACGACGTGCTCATGTCCAACGTGTTCGCGCAGGCCGAGGCGCTGGCGTTCGGCAAGACGGCCGAGGAGGTCAAGGCCGAGGGCACGCCCGACTGGCTGGTGCCGCACCGCACGTTCGAGGGGAACCGTCCGTCGAACGTCCTCCTCGCCGAGCGGCTCACGCCCGAGATCCTCGGATCGCTGGTCGCGCTGTACGAGCACAGCGTCTTCACCCAGGGGACGATCTGGCAGGTCAACTCGTTCGACCAGTGGGGCGTCGAGCTCGGCAAGGTGCTCGCCAAGCGGATCATCCCCGAGCTGGAAGCCAAGGACGAGCCGAAACTCGCCCACGACACATCGACGAACGCCCTGATCCGGCGGTATCGCAAGTTCAAGGCATCGTGACCGGCCGGATTCATGGTCGTGGCAACGGGCGCGCACGATCGCGTGTGGCGGCGGCGAGGCGTCCCAGCTCTCCCTTGGGATCCCGGGTCGCCAGCTCGTCGAGCAGCGCGAGCGCGTCAGGGGTGCCGATCTGGGCCAGCAGCGAGACGGCTCGACGCGCGGCGACCGCCGAGACGACCTTGGGGTCCTTCTGGATCAGGAGCGATTTCATACGCCGCCGTCGTTGGACCTCCTCGCGCGGTAGACCTGCCTCGATGCGATCCAGGTCGATGACGGTCCTCAAGGGGCGCAGCTTCTCGGCGAGCAGGGCGGTGGCGCGGTCGGGGACGTCGGTCAGGGCCCACATCGCGCGATAGGCCGCCGGGCTATTCTCGCCGGCCAGGGCATCCCAGAGGCGGGCCGGGTCGGCGACCAACCGATCGCCCGTTGGCCGCAGGTCCCAGAGGTAGCAGGCGCCGTCCTGGCCGCCGCTGACCAGCGTTCGGGCGTCGCGGCCGAAGCCGACCGTGTAGACATGACTCTGATGCCGACCGCGGTCCCAGACGCTCTCGCCGGTCGTAGGATCCCACAACACGACACCACCGGCTGCCGAACCGGTCGCCAGCCAGAGCCCGTCCGGCGAGGAGCTGAGGGCCCCGAAGCGGAATCCGCCCGGCACCGCGATGCTCCTGCGGAGCGACATGTCGTCGGGCTGCCAGATCAGGACCAGCCCGCCGATGTGGGCGGTGGCGAGGAACGCCCCGTCCGGTGCGTAGGTCACGGCGTATATCCGCAGGTCGTTGTGCGGGCCCACGGGGATCGGGGCGCCGGACGCAGGGGCTCGATGCCGGCATCGCGCTTGGCCCGATCGACGACGTTGACCTCGCGCCGGAACTCCCCCGATTCCGTGTCCCAGAATCGAACGACGGAATCCCAACCCCCCGTGGCCAGAGTCCCTCCATCGGGGCTGAAGGCGAGCCCATAGACCTGATCGTGCGCCAGTCGCGAGACCTGCCGGCCTGTCGTCGGGTCCAGGAGATACGCCGACGACTGGCGGAAGACCGCGGCGGCCAGTCGCCGGCCGTCCGGCGTGAAGGCGAGGCACTCCACGTCCGAATGCGGGTCGCGCCCCTTGGGCCAGTCCCATCGATGGAGCAATCGGCCCTCCGGCAGGTCCCAGACGGCGACGCGGACCCGATCGCCACTGGTGCCCCCGCCGGCCAGTCGCCGGCCGTCCGGCGAGAAGGCCAACTGCGAATACCCGGTGCCGGCCAGGGAGAGCGAGCGACGCTCCGCGCCATCCTCGGCGTCGACGAGCCGGATCGCGCCGGCGTCGTCCACGTAGGCCAGCGTCCGGCCGTCTGGCGACGCGGCGACAACGCTCGTCGCGCGGACCCCGGCGGACGGATCGAGCTGCTCACGGGCCGCGACGTCCCACGCGCGGATCGCCCGGTCCCACCCCGAGGAATAGAGCTTCCGGCCATCCGCCGTGAAGGCCAGCGTCCAGGGATACCAGTGATGGCCGGTGAGCTGCCCGAGCACGGCCCCACTCGAGGCGTCGACGAGATGAATCCGATGATCGGTGGCACCCGCGGCGACGATCTTGCCGTCGGGGCTGAAGGCGACGGCGGATGTGTAATTCTCGAAGGGATTGTTGAGGGGGACGACCCGCGACCAGGACCGCTGACCCGTCTCGACGTCATAGAGCCGCACGGCATTGTCGCGCTCGGTCGTGGCCAGCCCCTTGCCGGCCGGCGAGAAGGCCATCCGGACCAGTCGCGAGGTGAGTGCGATCTTCCGCAGCTCCCGACCGGTCTCGGCTTCGTACAGCCGGACCTCCTCGGGCCGGTCGCTCGTAACCGTAGCCAGTTTCTTACCGTCCGGCGAGAATCGCGCGAGGCTGTAAGCTCCGGAGAAGCCGAGCCGGTCATCGTTGTCGAACCGGATCGGACCGACGGGAGCCTTGTTCGCGATGGTGTAGAGGGCTTTTCCGCGGAGGTCGCAAACGACGACACCGGTGATGCTCCCGAAAGCCAGCTTCCGCCCATCCGGAGCAATATCGAGCGATCGATCCGGACCCGATCGTGGCATGGCGAAGAGCCCCGGTCGAACGACCGTCAGGACTTCGCTACGGCCGGATGACGTTTCCCACGCCACGATCTCGCCCTGCCGCCCTGGCGTGTAGAAGCGGGAACCGTCGGGAGCAAACGCCACCGCACGCATTCCATAAGCCGCGGCCGGCGGCCGGAACCCATAGTCTTTCCCGAGGGCACGCCAACGCTCCTTGCCCGTCGCCGCGGCCCAGGCGATCAATTCGTCCTCCCCGACGGTGACGATCGTCGCCTCGTCGGGGGACAGCGCCAGGTCGACGACGAACGAGGGCGGGCGGAACCGCAGGGTCCCGAGCCGCAACCGGGCCCCTTCGGGCAGGGGATCGCCGAGCGCGCCGGCGGCCGGCGGCCGGGCCGCCGCCCGGGGAGGCGATGGCCCGTCGATCGCCGCGCCGGGCGTCGCTGGTGCCCGCGCGCCCCGCTGGGCGAGAACGGCCACGCCAGTCGCCCCCGCGCCCAGCGCCAGCACCGTGGCGGCGATCATCGTCCATCTCGCCACGAGCACGGAGCGCGAGGCCCCGCGGGACAGGGTTGCGATCGCGAGCGGGACGGCGACGGCCGCCTGTCCCGAGGCGACGGCCATCGCCATCCGGATCGTCTCATCCACCAGGGCGGTCGGCAGCACGCCCGATGTCCCGGCCGCATGCGGGGCCGGGCCGATGACGACCGACGGGAAGGCGAGCCCGCGGCGGGTCAGGCGGTACCGGAGCCGCTCCCGCGCCCGCGTGAGCCGCGCGCTGATCGTCCCCACCGGCCGCCCCAGCCGCCGTCCGGCCTCCTGCTGAGTCAGCCCCTGGAGGTCGCAGAGGACGATCGCCGCGCGATACCTCTCGGGCAGCCGCGCGATCTCCTCGTGCAGCACCGCGACGTCATCGCGGATCTCCGGGCGGTGATCGTTCCCATCCGACCGGTCCGAACGGGTCGCGCGGGACATCGCCGCCTCCGCCTCATATCGCCTCCGCCGCGCGTCCTTGTCCCTCAGCCGTCGTGCGACGCGGTAGGCCACCCCGTGGAGCCACGGACCGAGGGGATCGGGCCGGCGGAGCGAGCCGGCCTTGCAGGCCAGCGTCAGGAAGGTCGCCTGGAAGGCATCCTCGGCGGCGTGCGCGTCCTTCAGCACACCACGGCAGACGCCCAGGACCATCGGCCCGTGCCGCCTCACGAGAGCGGCGAAGGCCGGCTCGGCCTCCTCGGCCCTCCCGGAACCGAAGCGCTCGAGTAACTGGCCGTCGGTCAGCGCCGCGACCATCCCACCTTCGAAGATCGCCCGGAGATCACTCGCAACCCCAGATGACATGATCCCCCCTCCTTCGTTTTCCCCACGAGCGACTCCTTCTTCCTCCTACTCTCTCGGGCCACTGGCCGATCCCTGCATTTTTCTCGGATCAGGGCGGGGAGCGGATCGCATGTGCTCGACATGATGAATGCTGGCACGGCTGGTCCCGCGAGTCAATGATCGGGGGGATCGGCGCGCGCGAAAACCCCCGGCGCGGGCGCCGGGGGTAGGGAGGTCGCGTTCAATCGGATCGGGCGAGACGGTTCAGGCCGCGGCCCGCTGCCGCCGCTTCTGGACGAAACGACGCAGGCCAAGTCCACCCACCATGCTGAGGAACAGCGCGATGGTGCTGGGCTCGGGTGCCGGCGTGGGATTGATCACGGTCGTGGAGACCTGGGCCTGCAAGGTCGTCTGACCATTGTTGACCGACGAGGGGACCAGCAGCTCCTGGCTGTTCGACAGGTTCAGGGCTCCCGTCGCCGAACCGATCGAGAAGCCATTGGTCGTGAGCGGGTCGAAGGTGACTCGCACACTCGATTGGTTCGGGCCGGCCACAGTGCCGTTGAGGAAGCCCCGGATCTCCACCGGCGTATCCTGCACCGCGGCACTATTGAATGAGTCGGGGATCAACGACAGGCTGAACGGGGTGTTGGTGTACGTGGTCGACTGGCCACTCGGCAATGCGGCCACCACGAACGTGCCCAGGGAGATGTTGGAGGCCGTGTTGACCGACCCGCTCTGCACGGGCACGAAGCTGATCGCCGGCGAACCGGAGATGTCGGCAGTGCCGGGACCTCCGGATGTGTGGTAGGTCAGGATGCCGTCGGCCTGGCGCGGGGCGCATGCCAGGCGAGTGCCGTGAAGGCGAGGACCGCGGCGCGAAACCCAGTCCACCCTCTTGTCATGTGCATCATTTCCTCCTGAAAAGGATGGGATAGTCGCGATCCTTCCCGCGACTCCGCTACGACTCCGTCCGGACTCGAAGTGTGTTTCAATCCGATCCCGGCGTTGAAACCCGGAGGATCATGAGGGCCCGGACCGGCGTGGCGGTCGAACCCGACCCGTCGCGACCGCGAATCCCAGGAGGGGGAGTCCAGAGACGTGCCATGACGCGCATCTCGGCCTCCTGCCCCATCCGGGCGGGACCTGGTCATGGGTCCCCTCGTCACGGAATCGCGGTCGTGAACGAACGCGGCGGAAGATACCCGTACGCCCTGAAGTTGTAAATTGGACTTTGGGATTCCCGGGGATTTTTTCAAGAATCCCTTGATTTCCGCCGGCTCGCGGCCGAGAACCCGGCCGCGCCCTGGGGCCATCCCCCACGATTGGGAACCTTACAGCATGTGGATGGGGTTGACATCGATGGCCAGTTCCACGCCATGGGGGGCGATCACGGTGGCTGGCACGGTGCGGGCCAGCACTTGCAAGGGGCGGGGATTGGGGCACCGGAGCTGGATGTGGAAGCGGTAGAGGTTGCGGATCTTGAGGATCGGGGCCGGGGCCGGACCGAGGACGCGCACCGAGGGATCGGCGGCGTGGCGGAGGGCGTTGACCATCTCCTTGAGGTAGGCGAAGACGGCCGATTCCTCCGGGCCGCGGGCGATCAGGCGGACCAGCCGCCCGAACGGCGGCACGCCGAACTTCTCCCGCTCGGGCAGCTCGCTGGCGACGAACGCGAGATAATCGTGCCGGACGGCCGCCTGGATGGCCGGGTGATCCGGCGAATACGTCTGGACCAGCACCCGGCCCGGCCGGTCGCCCCGACCCGTCCGGCCCGCCACCTGCGCCACCAGTTGGAACGTGCGCTCGGCCGCGCGGAAATCCGGCAGGTGCAGCGCGGTGTCGGCGTTGACCACGCCCACCAAGGTCACGTCGGGGAAGTCAAGGCCCTTGGCGATCATCTGCGTCCCCAGCAGGATGCGCACCTCGCCGGCCTTGAACGCCGCCAGCACCTGCTCGTGGCTGCCGGGCGACCGCATGGTGTCGGAGTCCATCCGCCGCGACGGGTAGTCGGGGAACGCCAGCTCGATTTCCCGCTCCAGCCGCTCCGTACCGATCCCACCGTAGTGCAGCCCGGTGGCGCGACACGACGGGCAGGCGGGCGGGCAGGCGCGCTCCGCGTCGCAGGTGTGGCAGATCAAGACGTGGCGCGACTTGTGATAAGTCGCGGCCACGTCGCAGGCATGGCATTTGACCACCTGGCCGCACTTGGGGCAGATGACGAAAGTGTGGAACCCGCGCCGGTTCAACAGCAGGATGACCTGCCCGCCTTCCTTGAGGGCCCGAGCCATGGCCTGGCGGAGTGATTCGCTCAGTCCGCCCAGCGGCGTCTTCTCATGCCGCAAGTCGATGATCTGGACCTCGGGCATGGGCCGGCCCCCGACCCGCGACGGCATCGTCAGCCGGGTGTATCGCCCGCGGTCGGCGTTGCGCCAGCTCTCCAGCGACGGCGTGGCCGAGCCGAGCAGGATCGGGATGCCCTCCATCTGGGCGCGCTTGACGGCCACGTCGCGCGCATGATAGCGCGGCGTCGTCTCCTGCTTGAAGGTACTCTCGTGCTCCTCGTCGATGACGATCAGACCGAGTCGGCGCGCCGGCGCGAAGACGGCCGACCGGACGCCAACGACGACCTCCACCTCGCCGGCGGCGATGCTCTGCCAGTGGCGGTGCCGTTCGGCGTCGCTCAGGTGGCTGTGCAGCACCGCCACCCGCCCGAAGCGGCGGCGGAACCGGCGGATCGTCTGCGGCGTCAGGCTGATCTCGGGGACCAGCACGATCGCCTCCCGGCCCCGCGCGACGACCCGCTCGATCGCCGAGAGGTAGACCTCGGTCTTGCCGCTGCCGGTCACCCCGTGGATCAGGAACGGCGCGAACCCGCCCGACTCGAGCGCCGGCTCGATCCGGCCCAGGATCGCCGCTTGTTCGGCGGTCAGCATCAGTCCGGATACCTTCCCGTCCGGGTTCGCGGGGCCGTCGCCGGGCGGCGCCTGTGGTTTCGCAGCGAGCGGCTCACCCGGGGCGCGAGACCCACCGGCCGCGGATGGTCCGGCGATTCCCATCGGCAGCCGGCGGCGGACGGTGTGCACCAGCCCTTGCTTCAAGAGCGCCTGGACGGGCACGGAACTGCACTTGGCCAGCCGGCAGACGTCGGCGATCGTGAGCGGCTCGTCGCCGCGGCAGAGGATCTCCAGCGCCACCGTCTGCTTCGCCGAGAGCTTGGGCTCGATCGGCCCGGCGCGGAGGGCCTCCCGCGTCTCCTCCGGCACGACGAGGAACGTGCCGATCCGCGTCCCCGCGTGCTTCTTGACGCCCGCCGGCACGGCGGCGTCGAGCGCCTGGCCCCACGAGCAGGCGTAATACTCGGCCAGCCATCGCGTCAGCTCGAGCATCCTGGCGTCGATCAGGGGGATCGGGTCGAGGATCTCGACCAGCGCCTTGATCCGCATCGGGTCGAGCCCCTCGGGGGCGGCCCGGTCGATCCGCACGCAATACCCGGCCGCCAGCTTGTCCCCCCGGCCCAACGGTGCGCGCACCCGCTGACCCACGCGGATCAGACCCGCCAGCCGGACCGGCACGCGGTAGGTCAGCACCTGCTCGATCGGCCGGTTGAACACCAACCCGGCATACAAGCCACTGGCCGCCGGCTCGTCGGCCGCCAGTCCGAACCAGGCCGCTTGCGACGCACCGCTCACGCTGGCGACGCCCTGCGCGTGGCCGTTCCCGCGGCCGCCGCCCGCATTCACGGCCCCTGGTCGGTCGTCGTCATCCATCGCGGGCCCGACGCTCATGGCTCGAGCAGCTTCTTGAACGAATCCAGGTCGTGGCACCTCCCGGCCTGGTCGATGAGTTGCTCCAACCGCTTATCATCCTCGATCGCATTCAGTGCCGGGCGCAGCCTTCGGGCCCCCGGCCCGAAACGCGCCCGGAGGAATTTGAGGATGTCGGCCCGCTTGGTCTTGAGGATGGTCTCCGCCATCAACTCCTTGAGCACCGGTGATTCGATCATGGCCTTACGCCCTCCAAGGACCTGGAACAACCTCGGATCATGATAATTCAGGCGGGCGAGGAACTGGGTCACGGCGAGCAAGTTCTCGCGATCGCCGGGTGCGGCGTCGCGGTCGATCCGTGTCCGGCATTCGCGGAAGACCGGCTCGGGCGGCCCGTCGATCTTCGCCAGCATCACCCAGGGGATCAAGCCGACGTCGTTGGCCGCGAGCCGCTCGGCGGCGGGGATCGTCCACATCTCGACCACCTTCCACCCGAGGTGAAGCTGAGTCCAGCCGAGCGGGCTGGCCAGATCGGCCGTGCCGGCGGCGCGCCGGCGTCCACCCGGATGGAGGACGACGGTGAGCACCTCGGGCAATTCCCCCTGATCGAGATAGGCCACGATGGCGCCGTCCATGGTCTGCTTGCTCAGCCGCCGATACGGATAGGTCGAGATCTCGATGAGGAACCGGCCCGGTTTGGCCCTCCCGCGCAGCTTGGCTTCGATCAGGCCGTCGGGCAAGCGCCGCGACTGAACCAGTTCCGCCTGCAATGCTCGCCACCACTGGATATCGCGCACCCCGCCGAGGCGGAGGATCGAGTTGCCATGATGTTGGATCAGCCATTTGCTGCTCTTGTCGTATTCCTGCATCGCGCGACCTTCGTGAGGGAATCCGTTCCATCAAGGCACACGACCGTCATCCCCGCTTCATCCAGACCGACCAGGACGGCGACAGATCCGAAACAACTCAACACTGCTGCCGTTGACACGGCTCGGGGCCCGGCCCTATCGTCGGATTTCGCGGCCCGGAGGGACCTCATCGCCGCCGTCCTGATCGATCTCACGGCGACGGGTCCGACCGGCCTGGATCGACCCAAACGCCGTTAGTACAACCGATTTCTGCACGTTTGTCCACACGAAATCGGCGGCGAACGGCCCCGTTGTGGTACGGATATTCCGATCAGGAAAGCAGTGAGGGCCACCAGCCGATGCGACTGGGACTCTACGGGGGCACATTCGACCCGATCCATCTGGGCCACCTGATTCTGGCCGAGCAGTGTCGGGAGTCGTGCGGGTTGGACCGGGTCTGGCTGATCGTCGGCCGGTTCGCCGCCGCACAAGGCCGGGGGCCGGACGCCGGTCGGACATCGCCTGGAGATGGTGCGGATCGCGATCGCCGGCCATCCGGCGTTCGCGGCCTCGGATATCGAGGCGAAGCGACCCGGCCCGCATTACAGCGTCGAGACCCTCGAGGCCATCCGCCGCGACCATCCCGACGACGAGCTCTTCTTCCTGATCGGCGCCGACAGCCTGGCGGACCTGCCCATGTGGCGCGAGCCCGCACGGATCGCGCGACTGGCGACGATCGTCGTGGTGAACCGGCCGGGCATCGAGGAAGCGGACCCGGCGCGGCTACCCGATTTCGGGCCCGGCTCGCTGCCGCTGGCCTGGGTCTCGATCCCGCCGGTGGGCATCGCCTCCAGCGACCTCCGCCGCCGCCTGGCCGAGGGGCGGAGCATCCGCTACATGGTCCCGCGCGGCGTCGAGGCCTATATCGAGGCCCACGGGCTCTATCGCGATGCGGGGAGGCCGCAATAGCGAACTGCGGTATCTCGTCGTACCGGGCGTCGCTCGGTTACAATCGAGGATGGAGGTAGATCATGGCCAAGACGGACACGCTCCGAGTGCAGATCGAACCCAAGTTGAAGGCGGAAGCCGAGCGCATCCTGGATGAGTTGGGGCTCGACGCTGGCGATGCCATCCGGGTGTTCTACAAGCAGGTGGTCCTGAGGAAGGGCTTGCCCTTCGACGTGGCCATCCCCAACGAAGCGACTCGCCGGGCCATGCGCGACGTCGAACAGGGGCGCGGCTTGACTCGGTACAAGGACGTGTCGGAGCTTCGCGGGAAGCTAGGGCTCTGATGCCATGGCACCTCCCGATGAGCCGCGGCCCCGCGACGTCGTCACGTCCCGGGCGTTCGAGCGCGATCTGAAACGGCTCCGGAAGCGGGGAATTGATCTGGAACCACTCTGGGATCTCGCCGAGGACATCCGCCTCGGGCATCCCCTCGCTGCTCGTCATCGGGACCACGCCCTGACCGGAGCCTGGAAGGGGTTTCGAGACTGCCATATCCGGGCCGACTGGGTGCTGATCTACACCGTCGATGACGAAGCGGTCTATCTCACCCGGACCGGCACTCACTCAGATGTTTTTGGATAAATCGACTGTCGGGGTTCGTCCGCAAAGTACGGCCGGTCCGATCGGCGACCCCTCCGCCGTAATCGGTCGTCCCCCGGAAATTCCGCCCCCCAATTGAGACTGTTCGCCGTCAGATTACGCTATGTGGGGAAACACCCTCTATCGGAGGCCCTCACATGGCGACCGATCCCGAGCGAGTCAAAACCCTGTTCCTGGCGGCCATCGAGCGGGGCGACCCTGCCGAGCGTCGGGCGTTCCTCGACGGCGAGGTCGGCGACGACGCCGAGCTGCTCGACCGGCTCGTCGCCCTGCTCGCCGCCTACGATCAACCGCCCAGTGCCCTGGATCGGCCCCTCGCCGCCGATCCCGAGGCCACCGACGCTCCCGATGCCACCCCGTCCGTCGGCTCACCGCCCGCGGGAGGGATCGGCGGCGGCAGCCCCACCGTTGACCAACCCAAAGACGACGGCCCGAACCTCATCGATACGATCATCGCCGATCGCTACAAGATCCGCCAGGAGATCGGCGAGGGCGGGATGGGCACGGTCTACCTCGCCGAGCAGCTCCAGCCGGTCCGCCGCATGGTCGCCCTCAAGCTGATCAAGCCGGGGATGGACTCGCGCAACGTCCTGGCCCGCTTCGAGTCGGAGCGCCAGGCCCTGGCGTTGATGGACCACCCGAACATCGCCCGGGTCCTCGACGCCGGCACGACCGCCGACGGCCGCCCGTTCTTCGTGATGGATCTGGTTAAAGGGATCCCGATCACCGAGTATTGCGACGCCCATCGCCTCGACCTCGACGCCCGGCTCGCCCTGTTCCGCCAGGTCTGCTCGGCGGTGCAGCACGCGCACCAGAAGGGGATCATCCACCGCGACCTCAAGCCCTCCAACATCCTGGTCGAGGCCCACGACGACAAGCCGGTCCCCAAGGTGATCGACTTCGGCCTGGCCAAGGCCACCAGCGGGATGCGGCTGACCGAGCAGAGCCTGTTCACGGCCTTCGGCAGCGTCGCCGGCACGCCGCTGTACATGGCGCCGGAGCAGGCCCGCTTCAACGCGCTGGACGTCGACACCCGGGCCGACATCTACGCCCTCGGCGTGATCCTCTACGAGCTGCTGACCGGCTCGACGCCGATCGCCCGCGAGTCGATCCAGCGGGCGGCGATCGACGAGATACTGCGGGTGGTCCGCGAGGTCGAGCCGCCGACGCCGTCGAGCCGGATCAGCACATCGGAGGCGCTGCCGAGCCTGGCCGCCAACCGGCACGTCGAGCCGGCGCGGCTCAGCCGGCTGGTCCGGGGCGACCTGGACTGGATCGTGATGAAGGCGCTGGCCAAGGAGCGCGAGCGGCGGTACGCCTCGGCCATCGGCCTGGCCGACGACCTCGAGCGCCACCTCAACCACGAGCCGGTCTCCGCCGGCCCGCCGACGGCCGCCTACCGGCTGAGGAAGTTCGTCCGGCGGAACCGGGTCCAGGTGACGGCGGCGGCGCTGGTGCTGCTGGCGCTGGTGCTCGGCGTGGTCGGCACGACCCTGGGCCTGATCGAGGCCCGGCGGCAGGAGACGATCGCGGTCCGAGAAGCCAGGGCCAAGGAGGATGCCCGACGCGCCGAGGCCGAGCAGCGACGGATCGCCGACGAACAGCGCCAGCATGCCGAGAAGGGGCTGGCGCAGGTGACGAAGATGAACGACATCCTCGGCTCGATCTTCAAGGACCTCAACCCGCAGAACGCCCAGAAGGACGGCAAGCCACTCTCGGCGGTCCTGGGCGAGCGGCTGGACCGGGCGACGGCCGAGATCGAGGGGGAGGCGACCGGCGACCCGCTCGCCGTGGCCCGGATGCAGATGACCCTGGGCCGTTCGCAGTTGCGGCCTGGGCTACCCGGATCGGGCGATCGCGCTGTTCACCAAGGCCCGCGACACCTTCGCCGCCCGGCTCGGACCCGACCACCCCGAGACGCTCAGGAGCATGAACAACCTCGCCAACAGCTATGCCGACGCCGGCCAGACCGACCGGGCGCTGAAGCTCTCCGAGGAGACGCTGACGCTCATGGAGGGCAAAGCTCGGGCCCGACCACCCCGACACGCTCGCGAGCATGGGCAACCTCGCCAACAGCTACTTGGCTCGCCGGCCAGAACGACCGGGCGCTGAAGCTCTTCGAGGAGACGCTGACGCTGCGGAGGGCGAAGCTCGGGCCCGACCACCCCGACACGCTCAGCAGCATGAACAACCTCGCCAACAGCTATTCCGCCGCCGGCCAGACCGACCGGGCGCTGAAGCTCTTCGAGGAGACGCTGGCGCTGCGGCGGGCGAAGCTCGGGCCCGACCACCCCGACACGCTCATCAGCATGAACAACCTGGCCGCCAGCTATGCCGCCGCCGGCCAGACCGACCGGGCGCTGAAGCTCCGCGAGGAGACGCTGGCGCTGCGGAAGGCGAAGCTCGGCCCCGACCACCCCGACACGCTCAGGAGCATGACGAACCTGGCCAACAGCTATGAAGCCGCCGGCCAGACCGACCGGGCGCTGAAGCTCCGCGAGGAGACGCTGGCGCTGCAGAAGGCGAGGCTCGGGCCCGACCACCCCGGAACGCTCATCAGCATGAACAACCTGGCCAACAGCTATGCCGCCGCCGGCCAGACCGACCGGGCGCTGAAGCTCCGCGAGGAGACGCTGGCGCTGCTGAGGGCGAAGCTCGGGCCCGACCACCCCGACACGCTCACCAGCATGGACAACCTCGCCAACAACTATCAGGCCGCCGGCCAGCACGACCGGGCGCTGAAGCTCCATGAAGAGACGCTGGCGCTGCAGAGGTCGAAGCTCGGCCCCGACCACCCCAGTACGCTGGTCAGCATGGGCAATCTCGCCGGTAGCTATGCCGACACCGGCCAGCACGAGCGGGCGGTGAAGCTCTTCGAGGAGACGCTGTCGCTCACGAGAGCGAAGCTCGGCCCCGACCACCCCAGTACGCTGGTCAGCATGGGCAATCTCGCCGGTAGCTATGCCGACACCGGCCAGCACGAGCGGGCGATGAAGCTCTTCGAGGAGACGCTGTCGCTCACGAGAGCGAAGCTCGGCCCCGTCCATCCCTACACGTTCGCGTGGCTCGAAGGCCAGACCCAATGCCTGGCGAATTCCGGGCAGACTCGACCGCGCCGGGGCGATCCTCGACGAGGTCATCGCCTCGCGTCGCAAGGCCCAAGGCGACGGCCACCCCGAGACGTTCCGAGCCCGCATATGGCCCGCGCCGAACTCGACCTGGCCCGCGGCCGGCTCGACGCCGCCGAGGCGGCCGATCGGGCGATCCTGGACGAGTGCCGGGCGCGGCTCGGCCCCGACGATAAGGTCACGATCGCCGCCGGGCTCGCCCTGGCCCGGGTGCGGGAGGCGCGGGGCGACCACGACTCGGCCGCGCCGCTGTACCGGTCCGCGCTCGAATCGGCCCGCAAGAACCCGACCGACCGCGATACGCTCGCCACGGCCCTGGCGGAGTCGGGCCGGTCGCGGCTCGGCGTCGGGCAATGGGCCTGAGGCCGAGGCGCTGCTCCGCGAGGCCCTGGCGATCCGCGAGGTCGAGATGCCCCAGCACTGGCTGACCGCCGAGGCCCGCTCGCTGCTGGGCGGGAGCCCTGATGGGCCGAGAAGAAGACCGCCGAGGCCGCGCCGCTGCTCCGCTCGGGCTACGAGGGGATGGCCCGGTCCGCCGCCGCGATCCCGCTGGTCGACCGGCCCCGGCTGGCCGAGGCGCTCGACCGCCTGATCGCGGCCGGCGAGGCGGCCGGGACGAAGGCCGAACTCGCGGCGTGGAAGGCCGAGCGGGCGAAGCTCGGCGTCGAGGGGCCAAAGCCATGAGCGGGGCCGAGCCTGGCCGAGCCTCCCGAGCCGCCCGGCGGCTTCTTCCCGGCGGTCTACGACGAGCTGAGGCGGCTGGCCGCCGCCCGGCTGGCGGGCGAGCGCGCCGGGCATTCGCTCGACGCCACGGCCCTGGTCCACGAGGCGTACCTCCGCCTGGGCGCGGCGTCCTTCGCCGACCGCAGCGGCTTCTTCCGCGCCGCGGCCGTCGCCATGCAGCGGATCCTGGTCGACCACGCCCGCCGTCGCAAGGCCGCCCGGCGCGGCGGCGGGGCGCGGACGATCGCCCTCCACGGCGATGCCCCTACCCTGGGCGCCGACCCCGACCTGGTGCTCGACGTCGACGCGGCCCTGGAACGGCTGGCGCGGGAGGACCCGTCCTCGGCCGAGGTCGCCCGCCATCGCCTCTTCGCCGGGTTGTCGATCGACGAGACCGCCGAGGCGCTGGGCCTCTCTCGCGCCACGGCCTTCCGCGAGTGGGCCTACGCCCGCTCCTGGCTGGCCACCGCGCTGGATTCGGCCCGATGACCGGGGCCGCGGCGACCGGGCGGGCCAGTGGCGGCGCGTCTGTGAGCTTCGATCGTCCTCGTTATAATGGACGAGGCCGATTCCCACCCGTCCCGAAAACAGGCTGTGCCCGGAATCGCCTCAGGAGGCTCCGACGATGAATCTTCAGCTAACAGACGATCTCAGGCAGGCCATCGAAGCCGCGGGTGGGTCACCGGTCTACATCGCCGATCCGACGACCAACACCAGCTATGTGATCCTGCGTGCCGAGGACTTCGAGAAGATGAAGACCGAGAGCGAGTCCGACGATGTTTCGTCGATGTATGCCCTTCTTGCGGATCTCGCACCGGAGGACTGGGAGGACGTCAGCCACTACGAGAAGCCATCATGAACCGCGGCGATGTGGTCATCCTCGATCATCCCTACAGCGACGGGAGCGGGTCAAAAGTGCGCCCGCGCTCGTCGTGCAGAACGATCGAGACAATCATCGGCTCACGAATACGATCGTCGCACTGATTACGGGGAACATCAGCCGGGCTGGTGAGCCGACGCAATTGCTCATCGACGTGACGACAGCGGAGGGGAGCCAATCCGGGCTGAACCGGACCTCGGCTGTCGTCTGCACCAATCTCTTCACCGTTTCGCAGGCGAGGATTCGCAAGGTCATCGGGAGCCTGCCGGCGTCGTTGATGACGAAGGTTGACGGCTGCCTGAACGCCGCCCTCGAGTTGCCATAGCCGGGCATTGTCAGCTCGGTGATATCGAGGATGCGCGGGGCGAGGGGTCGTCCCTCAGAAATCCGCTCCCCGTTTGAGACTGCCCGCCGTCAGATTACGCTATGTGGGGAAACACCCTCTATCGGAGGCCCTCACATGGCGACCGATCCCGAGCGAGTCAAGACCCTGTTCCTGGCGGCCATCGAGCGAAGCGACCCCGCCGAGCGCCGGGCGTTCCTCGACGGCGAGGTCGGCGACGACGCCGAGTTGCTCGACCGGCTCGCCGCCCTGCTCGCCGCCTATGACCAACCGCCCAGCGCCCTGGATCGGCCTCTCGTCGCCGATCCCGAGGCCACCGACGCTCCCAATGCCACCCGCTCCGTCCCCTTGCCGCCTCCGGGAGGGATCGGCGGCGTCGGCGCCACCATCGACCAACCCAAAGACGACGGCCCGAACCTCATCGATACGATCATCGCCGATCGCTACAAGATCCGCCAGGAGATCGGCGAGGGAGGGATGGGCACGGTCTACCTCGCCGAGCAGCTCAAGCCGGTCCGCCGCATGGTCGCCCTCAAGCTGATCAAGCCGGGGATGGACTCGCGCAACGTCCTGGCCCGGTTCGAGTCGGAGCGTCAGGCCCTGGCCCTGATGGACCACCCCCACATCGCCCGGGTCCTCGACGCCGGCACGACCGCCGACGGCCGCCCGTTCTTCGTGATGGACCTGGTTAAAGGGATCCCGATCACCGAGTATTGCGACGCCCATCGCCTCGACCTCGACGCCCGGCTGGCGCTGTTCCGCCAGGTCTGCTCGGCGGTGCAGCACGCGCACCAGAAGGGGATCATCCACCGCGACCTCAAGCCCTCGAACATCCTGGTCGAGGCCCACGACGACAAGCCGGTCCCCAAGGTGATCGACTTCGGGCTGGCCAAGGCCACCAGCGGCATGCGGCTGACCGAGCAATCGCTATTCACGGCCTTCGGCAGCGTCGCTGGCACACCGCTGTACATGGCGCCGGAGCAGGCCCGCTTCAACGCGCTGGACGTTGACACCCGGGCCGACATCTACTCCCTCGGCGTGATCCTCTACGAGCTGCTGACCGGCTCGACGCCGATCGCCCGCGCGTCGATCCAGCGGGCGGCGATCGACGAGATCCTGCGGGTGGTCCGCGAGGTCGAGCCGCCGACGCCGTCGAGCCGGATCGGCACGTCGGAGGCGCTGCCGAGCCTGGCCGCCAACCGGCATGTTGAGCCGGCCCGGCTCAGCCGGCTGGTCCGGGGCGACCTGGACTGGATCGTGATGAAGACGCTGGCCAAGGAGCGCGAGCGGCGGTACGCCTCGGCCATCGGCCTGGCCGACGACCTCGAGCGTCACCTCAACCACGAGCCGGTCTCCGCCGGCCCGCCGACGGCCGTTTACCGGCTGAGGAAGTTCGTCCGGCGGAACCGGGTCCAGGTGACGGCGGCGGCGCTAGTGCTGCTGGCGCTGGTGGTCGGCGCGGTCGGCACGACCCTCGGCCTGGTCGAGGCCCGGCGGCAAAAGCGGCAGGCCGAGAAGGGGCTGGCGCAGGTGACGAAGATGAACGACATCCTCGGCTCGATCTTCAAGGATCTCAACCCGGCGAACGCCACGAAAGACGACAAGCCGCTGTCGGTCGTCCTGGGCGAGCGGCTCGACCGGGCGACGGCCGAGATCGAGGGGGAAGCCACCGGCGACCCGCTCGCCGTGGCCCGGATGCAGATGACCCTGGGCGCTTCGCAGGCCGGCCTAGGCTACCCGGATCGGGCGATCAGGCTGTTCACCAAGGCCCGCGCCACCTTCGCCGCCCGACTCGGCCCCGACCACCTGGAAACGCTAGAGAGCATGCACTACCTCGCCACCAGCTTTCAAAATGCCGGCCAGAACGACCGGGCGATCAAGCTGCTCGAGGAGACGCTGGCGCTGCGGAGGGCGAAGCTCGGCCCCGACCACCGCGACACCCTCGCGAGCATGAACAACCTCGCCAACAGCTATCGCATCGCCGGCCAGAACGACCGGGCGATCAAGCTCCACGAGGAGACGCTGGCGCTGCGGAGGGCGAAGCTCGGGCCCGATGACCCCGCAACGCTCAGCAGCATGCACAACCTCGCCGCCAGCTATGCCGAGACCGGCCAGTACGACCGGGCGATGAAGCTCAACGAGGAGACGCTGGCGCTGCGGAGGGCGAAGCTAGGGCCCGACCACCCCAATACGCTCGCTAGCATGAGCAACCTCGCCAACAGCTATGCCGACGCCGGCCAGAACGACCGGGCGATGAAGCTCCGCGAGGAGACGCTGGTGCTTCAGAGGGCGAAGCTCGCCCCCGACCACCCCGACACGCTCGGGACCATGAACAACCTCGCCGGCAGCTATTACGCCGCCGGCCAGCACGACCGAGCGCTGAAGCTCTTCGAGGAGGTGCTGGCGCTGCGGAGGGCGAAGCTCGGCCCCGACCACCCCAATACGCTGTCGAGCATGAACAACCTCGCCGCCAGCTATGCCGACACCGGCCAGTACGACCGGGCGATCAAGCTCCACGAGGAGACGCTGGCGCTGCGGAGGGCGAAGCTCGCCCCCGACCACCCCGACACGCTCAGGACCATGAGCGTCCTCGCCGAGAGCTATGCCGACGCCGGCCAGACCGACCGGGCGATGAAGCTCTACGAGGAAACGCTGGCACTACAGAAGGCAAAGCTTGGGCCCGACCACCCATACACCCTCGAAAGTCTCGAACTCCGGGCCCGATGCCTGGCGAATTCCGGGCGGCTCGACCGCGCCGGGGCGATCCTCGACGAGGTCATCGCGTCGCGTCGCAAGACCCTTGGCGACGGCCACCCCGATACGCTCCGATCCCGGATGAACCGCGCCGACCTCGACCTGGCCCGCGGCCGGCTCGACGCGGCCGAGGCGGCCGATCGGGCGATCCTGGACGAGTGCCGGACCCGACTCGGCGCCGACAATCGAGTCACGATCGCCGCCGGGCTCGCCCTGGCCCGGGTGCAGGAGGCGCGGGGCGACCACGACTCGGCCGTGCCCCTGTACCGGGCCGCGCTCGAATCGGCCCGAACGAAGCCGACCGAACGCGATACGCTCGCCACGGCCATGACCGAGTCGGGCCGGTCGCGGCTCGGCGCGGGCCATGGGCCTGAGGCCGAGGCGCTGCTCCGCGAGGCCCTGGCGATCCGCGAGGTCGAGATGCCCCAGCACTGGCGCACCGCCGATGTCCGCTCGCTCCTGGGCGGGGTCCTGCTGGGCCAGACGAGGACCACCGAGGCCGCGCCGCTGCTCCGCTCGGGCTACGAGGGGATGGCCCGGTCCGCCGCCGCGATCCCGCTGGTCGATCGGCCTCGGCTGGCCGAGGCGCTCGACCGCCTGATCGCGGCCGGCGAGGCGGCCGGGACGAAGGCCGAGGTCGCGGCGTGGAAAGCCGAGCGGGCGAGGCTCGCCACCGGGGGAGCGAAGCCATGAGCGGGACCGGCGGGGCCGGGTCCCCCGAGCCGCCCGGCGGCTTCTTCCCGGCGGTCTATGACGAGCTGAAACGGCTGGCCGCCGCGCGGCTGGCGGGGGAACGCGCCGGGCATTCGCTCGACGCCACGGCGCTGGTCCACGAGGCGTACCTCCGCCTGGGCGCGGCATCGTTCGCCGACCGCAGCGGCTTCTTCCGCGCCGCGGCCGTCGCCATGCAGCGGATCCTGGTCGACCACGCCCGCCGCCGCAAGGCCGCCCGCCGCGGCGGCGGGGCACGGACGATCGCCCTCCACGGCGATGCCCCCGCCCTCGGCGCCGACCCCGACCTGGTGCTCGACGTCGACGCGGCCCTGGAGCGGCTGCGCGGGAGGACCCGTCCTCGGCCGAGGTCGCCCGCCATCGCCTCTTCGCCGGGTTGTCGATCGACGAGGCCGCCGAGGCGCTGGGCATCTCCCGCGCCACGGCGTTCCGCGAGTGGGCCTACGCCCGCTCCTGGCTGGCCACGGCGCTGGATTCGGCCCGATGACCGGAACGTCCGGAGCCCCGGATCCGTGCCAGGAGCCCATCCTCGAGCAACTCGAGCGCCGAACGCTTGGGTGGCTCAAAGTGGTGGGACGAGGCCCCATCTCCGTCGGGATCGAGCGGCGGATCCGGACCGGATCGGCGGACGGAGCCGCCTCCTACAACGGTCCGGTTCGATCCGGTCCGCCCGACCGGTCGGCGGACGGAGCCGCCTCCTACAACGGACCGGTCCGATTCTGCTGTAGGAGGGGGCTTGTCACGCGACGTTAGGTTTTGCCGGAAATCGCGACACGAAGTTTTGCCGCGGCCTCGATAGGCGTACAGTGAGGGCCGGTGCCTCGGCTCACATCCCCGATGGAGGACGACCCATGCCGCGCCCGATCCCTCTGCCCGTACGCCAAGCCATCTGGCGGCGCTACCAGGATGGCCAGGACGGCCCCACCATCGCTCGGGCCCTCGACCTGCCCCCGCGCACGGTCCGCCACCTGCTCGACCGCTTCGGCCGTGGCGATCCGGCCCCCCTGGCCCCGTCGTACGACCGGTGCGGGGCGGCGACGCCCAAGCCCGACGAGGCGCTCGTGCGAGCGGCCCTCGACCTGCGGCGGCAACATCCGACCTGGGGGGCCGGACTGATCCGCGTGATGCTGGGCCACCGACTCCCCGAGGATCCGTTGCCGACCACCCGGACGCTCCAGCGCTGGTTCCACCGCGCCGGCCTGTCCCCGGCGCCGGCGGGGCGCCGACCCGCCGCCGACTCGCGCCGGGCGCAGCGGCCTCACGAGGTCTGGCAGATGGACGCGGCCGAGCTGGTGAAGCTGCGATCCGGTCAACTCGTCTCCTGGCTGCGGATCGTGGACGAATGCAGCGGCGCGGCCCTGTGGACCGCGGTTTTCCCCCCTGGGCCGTTGGACCCAGGTCCCGCCCACGGCGACCCAGGGGCAACTGCGGCTGGCCTTCTCCCGCTGGGGCCGGCCCCAGCGGTTGCGGGTGGACAACGGGGCGCCGTGGGGGACGCGCGGCGACCTGCCGACCGACCTGGAATTGTGGCTGCTGGGCGTGGGAGTGGGGGTGGTCCCCAACCCGCCGCGGCGCCCCCAAGACAACGGGGTGGTGGAGCGGTCGCAGGGGACGGGCAAGCGGTGGGGCGAGCCCTGGACCTGCGACGATCCGGAGGAGTTGCAGGCGCGGTTCGCGGTCCTGGACGAGATCCAGCGGCGGGAGTATCCCAGCATCGGCGGCCGGAGCCGATGGGAGGCCTTCCCGGGGTTGGTCCACTCCGGGCGGGCCTATACGCCGGGGTGGGAGGAGGGCCACTGGGAGCTGGCGCGGGTCGCGGCGGGCCTGGCCGGTTACGCCGTGCGGCGGCGCGCCGACGCGACCGGGACGATCTCGTTGTACAACAGGCGTCATTATATTGGGAAGATTAATAGACATAAGACTGTGTATGTAATGTTCGACCCGGAGACCTACGCCTGGGTCGTCGCGGATCACGAGGGCTGCCAGTTGAGTCGTCAGCCGGCGACCCATATCAACCGTGAGGATATCATGAATCTGAGGGTGTCACTCCGAGACCAGAGGACATAACGACAGGTCGCGGCAAAACTTCGTGTCGCGATTTCCGGCAAAACCTAACGTCGCGTGACAGGCTCTGTCCCCCGACCGGTCCGATCCGTCCCCCGACCGTATCCAACCCGAGCGTTAGCCGCTCTAACGCATCAGGAATCTCGTTTCTTCGCAGCAGTCACCAGCAATCGATCGGATCCGATCCGGAACGGATCGCGAGTGAACGAGCCATACGCCTTCAGGTCGGTGAAGCCGGCCGCCTCCAGGAGCCCGAAGACCTCGCGATAGGTGTACAGCCGCGCCGACATCGACCTCTTGTCAACCTTCCCATCGTGAATATTGGTGTACTCGACGTGGAGCCGGCCTTCGGCGGGATCGTAGCGTCGATCGGCCAGCCAGAGGATGTCGCCGAAGGAATACCAGGTCCTCAGTTGGAGGTTGGACGAGAGGGACTCCAGCACGTAGGACGTCTCGAGGACGAAGCGCGCCCCCGGCTTGAGCGCACGTGCCACGGCCTTGAAGAAATCGGCGTTTCCCTGGTCGTCGAGGTAGCCGAAACTGTTGCCGAAGCTGAACGCCCCGTCGAACCGCTCGGGCCAGGGGAGGTCGCGCATCTCGCGTTGCTCCCAGGCAACCGAGCCGGGCCCGGCCGAGGGTTGAGAACGGGCCGCATCCAGGAAATCCGCCGAGAGATCGACCCCCGTCATGTCGTACCCGAGCCGCGCCAGGGCCCGGCTGTGACGCCCCCCGCCGCACGGTACGTCCAGGAGGCGGGCGGGCGGCGAGATACCGACCTGCTCCTGGATGAAAGCAGCCTCCTGCGCGGTCTGTTCCTCGGTAGCAGCCGCCAGCCAGCCATCCACCACCCAGTCAGAGAAGAATGTCCGCCACCAATCCACCGAGGACCCCATGATCGATCCTCCCAAGAAATGCACGTTTGTACATAGCCCACCGACGCAAAGAGATGGTGCCGCCTACTGCTGACACCGTCAGCCAGAAAAGGTTCGCGTGTCGAATTCGGGCAAGAGGCGTGAGACGTCCGCGAGACCCGAGAGAGCAGCGGCCCGGCGCCCCCAGTCGGCGAATCGCCCGGCGCGGCGGGGCCGCAACCCGAGGAAATCGGAGACCATGATGCGTCGGACAGCGCGGAAAGCTCAGCCGACGAGATCAATCAGAGCCGCCTTGACCTCCCGCACTGTACGGTAACGTTCCTCAGGCGCCTTGCGGAGACACTTCCGGCAAAGCTCAACGACGGATTCCGGGAGATCGGGACGAAGATTGCTCATCGAGACGACGGGCGTGGCACTGACGACATCGGCGAGGATGTCCGGCAGTCGGCGGCCGACATGGGGCGGCCGGCCGGTGAGCAGGGTGAACAGGACTGCCCCGATCCCGTAGACATCCGTTCGTTGGTCGATGCGTCCCCAGTACCGGGACACCTGCTCCGGGGCCATGAACGGCGCGGTCCCCTCGATCTCGGCCGTCCCCGGCGTGTTCCCCGAAAGTGAGCGCGCCACGCCGAAATCCGTGACCCGGATCCCCCTCGTCGCATCGAGCAGGAGATTGGCCGGCTTGAGGTCGCAGTGGATGATCCCCATGTCGTGGGCATGTTCGAGGGCGGCGCACGCTTCCACGGTCCACCGGATGGCCTCTGCGATAGCGATGGTCCGACTCCCGACGAGTCGCTGCAAGTCCGGACCGTCGATAAGATCCATGAGCAGGAACTTCACGGCGGCCTCGCGACTCGCGCCGTGCTGCCACGCCTGGTACACCTTCCCGATCCGGCCCGCGCCGATCAGGCGCCGCAGCAGGAAGTCACGGTGCGACAGCCACGGGACATCTCGGTTTTCTTCGAGCGACTCATCCGGAGGAGGTGCCCGCCGATCACCGATCGCAAGGAGCCGCTCGCCTCCTTGTAGGAGGCGGCTCCGTCCGCCGATCTTCTATCCATTACAACGGACCCGCCGGCCGGGCGATCACTGCCGGTTGGGTCAATCCTCCGTCCGGCCGCTCTTTCGCTCGCCTCGGCCACCAAACTTCGGTCGAATCCGGGTAGCTCGATTGTGACTGACGTGGTAAGGTGATGCCCCGCTCCTGGCATCCATCGAAGACGGGGGGCGAGCGAGGATCGTGAGGAGGACAACTTGGCCGAATCGACCCGGGTTCAGCTCCGTGTGAGTATCGTCGAATTGGGCCGGCTCCGGGGGACCCGGCACGGGCCGTCTCCGGCGCGGGCGGAGGACCTCTTCCGCGCCACGGAAGTCTACGACTAGAGCGCTTGACGTTTGCGTTGCATCTACGCGAGAGAACCCCCCCTTGACCCCCCCTTCGTAAGGGGGGGGATTCAGAGGGGCGGGCCTCCCCAATAATCCCCCCCTTACGAAGGGGGGGAACGGGGGGGTCGAGGCCTTGGCCCCGTCTCGAGGCCGAGTCACGTGGTCCATCCAACCGTTCGGCGCTCTAGGTACACCGCCGCGCCGAGATCGAACCGGCCCGGATCGGCTGCGCGGCGTGCGATGGACTCTCGGCGCCGGTGGAGCGTCTGGACATCGATGTCACCGACCCTCCGTCTCACCGGCGCTTCGGGCTGCATTCCATGGCGCCGGCGTGTGCGCCGGGGGAGCCGGCCTATTGTGCGTTCCCCCGCACCCGCACCGGAAGGCCTGACCGAGCCGGACGAGCCGGGTTTCAACCGACGACTCATCGCGAACTCCGGAATGTCTTTCATCCCCGACCGCATCACTCCCCTGAATCTCCGCCGGAGGCGACACCCCCGACGCGCGCTGCGGCGCTCCCGGCATGTTCCGCCGGATGGCAGGGGCGCGCGAATGGCGCCGGAGGTCGGCGATCGGGCGGAGCGGTCCGTGATCTCCCGCGGCGCAGCGGTCCGTGGCGCCGGCGATTCGCGACGCATCGACCAACGCCCGCCTCGCCGCGATGTCCGGCGGAGGCGGCTCGAAGGGGGATCCGTCTTTCGACCTTCGTCGCAGGAGCACACCTATGTGGGAAGGACCCCAACCGTTGGAACCCCGAGCGCGTGAGGCCGGTGCGGCCTCGACGAGGATCGCGCGGACGGGACGATCGCTGCTGGTCGCGCTGGCGGCGGCGACGGGCCTGGGCTTGATGGCCGACTCCCTGTGGCGGACCTCGCCCACCTACGACGAGGTCCTCTACATCCAGGTCGGCTGCCACTGGTGGCGGACCGGAGACCAGGCGCAGATCACCTGGATGGGCGTTCCACTGAGCTTCTGGAAGCTCCAGCAGGTCCCGATGCTCTGGGCGCTCGACCGGCTGGGTTACGGAGCCTGGATCGACGATCCCGTCCGCTCCGAAGCCCAGCTCCTGCCGCTGGTGCGCGCCTCGACGCTCTGGATCTGGCTGGCGGCCTTCGGCTTGGTGTCCTACTGGAGCCGTCGGCTCTACGGGCCCAACGCGATGGTGCTGGCCTCGTGGTGGTTCGTGATGAGCCCGAACCTGCTGGCGCATGGCCCGCTGGTGACGACGGAGACTCCGATCCTGGCGGCGATGACCGGTATGACCCTGCTCTTCTGGATCTTCCTCAGGTCGGGCGACCGACGGGCGTTCGTCGCCAGCGCGATCGTCGGGGGGCTGGCGTTCTCGTGCAAGTTCACCGCCGCGGTCGTGCCGCCGATCTTCGCATTGCTGTGGCTGATCCGTCGGTGGGAGGCCGGCGATCGTCGGGTGCCGCGAATGGCCCTGAGTATTGCCGGAGGGATGGCGGTGTACGGGGCGATCATGGGCCTGTCCGACGTGGTCATCACCGGGGGCTCGATGCTCCCCATCAGCGAACGGTCGGGCAACCACCCGAGCTTCGCCGGGAGGCTCGGACCGGCGGCCGAACGCTGGCTCAGCCGCGCGATCGAGACGCCGATCCCCCAGGATTGGGCCGGGTTCGTCCGTCAGACGGTCATGCAAAAATCGGGCGGCGCCGCTTACCTGTTCGGAGAGGTCCGGGAGATGGGCTGGCGGCACTACTACCTGGTGGCGCTCGCGGTCAAGGTCCCCCTGGCGTTCTGGCTGGTCATGGCCGGACGGGCCGCATTGAGGCGGCGGATTCCGTCGGCCGACCGGGACTGGGTCCTCCCGGTCGCCGCGGCCGCCTTCCTGCTCATCGCCTCGCTCGGGTCAACGCGCAACCTCGGCGTGCGCTACGTCCTGCCGATCGCCCCCCTGGCCATCGTCTGGATCTCGGGGCTGGCCGAAGCGGGTCGCGGGGCGCGCCGGCTGGCCTGGGGCGGGCTGGCCGCGCATGCCCTCGCGGTCGTGTCGATCCACCCGTTCGAGCTGTCGTACTTCAATGCTCTGGCCGACGGGCCGATCGGGGGCCGGAGGATCCTCTCGGACTCGAACCTCGACTGGGCGCAGGGGCTCAAGCCGCTGGCCGACCTCCAGCGCAAGAGTCCCGAGCTCCGGGACTTGACGCTCTATTATTTCGGCAACACCGAGCCGGCGCGTATGGTGTCGAGGGCCGGTGCTACACGGTGCGGGCGGCCAGCGACAACAGCCATCTACCCCGGAACCTGGCCGCCAGGACGAGGTACCTGGCCGTGTCCGCTTCGCTCCAGTGGGGGGCGTGGGCGGCCTCGGGGTTCTTCCGGCCCCTCGACGGCGTCGAACCGTATTGCTACACCGCCGACACGACCATCGCCATCTACCGTACCGCCGACATCCCCGGCCTGCATCGTCCCGACGAGGTGCCGGCACGAGACCGATTGGGGGCCGTGGCCCACTCCGGGAAGCGGCGTCCCTCAGCTCGCCAGTAGCCGCGAAAGCCGGCGAGCCGAACGAGAGGAGCATCGGCTCCGACGGACCGTCCGCCGATCGCCCGGCGATCACGGCCACATATAGAAATTATATCTATATTTCTATATTTACCTGGTCCTCTTGACGAAGCGGGGGACGAGGCGCGACGAGGCCTGCGAGATGCAATAGAGCAGCGGCGCGGTGACCCAGGTGGGCTGGATGTCGACGGGGCGGATGGCGGAGAGGCCCGAGACCGGCTCGTGCTGGATCTTCGGGCCGAGCGAGCTGACGGCGATGTAGGTCACGTCGCGCGCGAAGGCCTCGGCGGCGGCGACGGTCTCGGGGCAGTAGTGCAGGAGGATCCGCCGTAACAGCCCCGAGAGGTGCTCGATGCGGTCCATGTCGACCCCGGTGACGCCCCCCTGGGTCCGCCAGGGGTCGCCGCCGCGGTCGGTGTCGAGCAGGTGGTTCCACTCGTCGAGCTTGGAGAGGACGATGACCAGCGGCCGCTCGAAGGGGGCGGCGTGGGGCAATCCGGCATGGCGGCGGATCCGCGCCGCGGCTTCGTTGAGGATGGTCTCCTGCCGGCTGAGCCGCCCGGCGTACTGCGCCGCGCCATCGCCGACGGCGAGAGCGGAACCCCGGCAGGCGGCGCGGAAGCGGGGGTCCTGGGTCGGGTCGAACAGGAACATCACCGCCCGCGATCGCGCCAGGTGCCGCGTCACGGGGCTCGACGTGGTGTCCTGGCCCGGCTGGAAATGCTCGCCCGCGTTATCGTAGAGGCAGAGCATGCGCGCCAGTTTCGAGGAGTCGGCGTGCGCGTGGTCCTTCTGCGGCCGGATCGTGAAGAGGAACGGCCGCGGGTAGCTGACCGTCTGCTGCCCGTAGGCGACCGTGTCATAGAGCTCGCCCTGGAGCTCGGTCTTGCGGATCAGGTTGCCCAGCGGAGTTCGGCGAGCCTCGTCGGAGTTGAGGAAGAGCGACTCCTCCCAGGCGTTGAGGATGCGGTTCGACGTCGGATCGGCGTCGGTGAACGCGACGTGGAAATGCATGGGCAGGACCTGGCGCAACTGCCAGGTCATCGTCGTGAGGAAGTACGACTTGCCGCTGGCCGGGCTGCCGAGGATCGAGAAGAACAGCGGCTCCATCTCGAGCAGGCCGCGGGGGATCGCCAGGTGGCAGTGCGGGCAGGCGAGGCTGCGGCAGGTCATCCCCCGGGCGTCGATCGCGTCGCCGTCGACCGTGAACCGGCTCGGGAGGAACCGCTGCTGCCGCTCGGGCCCGAGCATCGGATCGCCGAGCAGCTCGACGTGCTCGGAGATCCACAGCACCTGGTCGGGCGGGAACGTCTCCCAGCAGTGCGGGCACGTCGCCCGCGTCAGCAGCCGGATCGGTTCCGGCTCCACTGTCCGCGGATCGTCATCCACGAGGCTCATCATCCGTTCCCCCGAGCGGTTGCGGCTTCTCGCCGGTGCCGTCCGCTCGATTGTACACGAGCGCCCGGGGATTCCGCCCGGGGTGAGCGGGTTCGGCGGATGTGTCCTGGTCCGATCCGATTTCCGATTTCGCGCCAGGCCTTCAGCCGGCGATCCGACGTCCGAAGAGGATGACGGCGGTCCCGAGCAGGCAGAAGACGGCGCCGATCCAGTCGGATCGGTCGGGCCGGACCCCTTCGGCCGCCCAGAGCCAGACCATCGAAGCGACGAGGTAGATCCCGCCGTAAGCGGCGTAAGCCCGGCCGGCGTGGCTCGCGTCGATCCTGGTGAGTGCCAGGGCGAATGCGACGAGGGACACGACCCCCGGCACGAGCCAGAGCGGGCTCTTGTGCAGACGAATCCAGGCCCAGAAGGCGAAGCATCCGGCAATCTCGCCGAGCGCGGCGAGGCCATACCACAGGAACGATGTCACCGCCGATCCCTCCCGACTGGCCTCTCCCACGCGGATCAGTCTCACGGCTTGGCCGGGGTATTGTAGGCGGCGGAGCAGTTCCAGAGGATGACGGTCGTGTCGGCCATGCCCGAGACCAGGGTCTTCCGTCCACTCCGGCGAGGACGGCAGGCCGTTCGGGAAAGGGCGATCCCATGGTAGCATGGGGACGGACCGGTCGGTCGGAAGGCATCCGGGAAATCCCGGCTTGATTCTCTGGGAGCTCTGAGCCATGCACACCGCGCTCGGCATCGCGATGGCCGCGTGTCTGTTCCTCGGGCCGGCGGGCAGCCGGGCCGACGAGGGCTTGAAGAACCCCGATTTCGAGGAGGGCGATGTCGGCGCCGCGCCGGCCGGATGGACCTTGACCACCCGGGGCGGCAGGGCGACGGTCTCCGACGAGAACCCAAGGCGAGGGAAGCACTGCGGCCGGGTCGGGTTCGACGATCGGCCGGGGGCCGCGCCGCGATCTCTCGTCTTGCTGCAAACGGTTGAACGCGGCGCCTTACCGGGGGAAGCTGATCCGTCTGAAGGCTGCCGTGCGGATCGACGCCACCGGGCCGTTGGACCGAGCGCAGCTCTGGCTCCGGGTGGATCGTCCCGGCCGGCGCGCCGGCTTCTTCGACAACATGGACGATCGGCCGATCCGCGGCAAGTCGTGGGGCGACTACCAGATCGCGGGGGAGGTGGCCAAGGACGCCGAGCAGATCGTTCTGGGGATCATCGTCGTCGGTTCCTCCCCGGCCTGGATCGACGACGTCTCGCTCCAGGCCGAGGGCGAGGCACCCCCCGCCGCGACCGCTGAGCCGCCGCGGCCGCTCGACGGTCGCGGGTTGCAGAACCTCGTCGCGTTCGCCCGGCTGCTCGGCTATGTCCGCCACTTCCACCCCAGCGACCAGGCCGCCGAGGCCGACTGGGATCGGCTCGCCGTCGAGGGGATGCGCGCGGTCGAGTCGGCCCGGGACCCCGAAGACCTGGCGCGGCGGCTCCAGGATGTCGTCCGCCCCGTCGCGCCGACGGTCCGCGTGTTCCCGTCGGGTGTGGTTCCCCCCTTGCCCGAGGAGCTGGCCGCTCGCCCCCGAGGCGAGGGCTTCCGTGTGGTGGCGTGGGAGCATCTTGGCTACGGCGGCGCCGGGACAGTCGCGGGCATCTTCTCCGCCTACCGGAGCCAGCGCCACCGAGCGAGGCTCGATGACGCGAAGCCACCAGCCGGCCGGCCGGATCCTGCAAGACCTTACTTCGCCGACCTGGGCGGCGGCGTCTCCTGCCTCGTGCCCGTGGCGCTCTATGCCGACGAAACAGGCACGCTCCCGAAGGTTAGGGAGCCCGAGAACCCGGGCCGGCAGGCCAGGCTCTCGGCTGAGGACCGCGCCACGCGCCTGGCGGCCGTGGCCCTGGGCTGGAACGTGCTCCAGCACTTCTATCCCTACTTCGACGTCGTCCAGGCCGACTGGCCCGCGGCCCTGCGTGAGGCCCTGACCGCTGCCGCCACCGACGCCGACGGGCGGGCGTTCCTCCGCACCTTGCGCCTCATGGTCGCCGCCCTGCACGACGGCCACGGCAACGTCAGCGTCGTCGATACACCCGGCGCACCGAGACCGACCCTGCCCCTGCTGTGGGATTGGGTGGAGGGACGATTGGTGATCACCCACGTCGCGGAGGACGCGCCGGGCGAGGCCGCGAGCCTCAGACCGGGCACGGTCGTCCTCGCGATCGACGGCCGGCCCGCCGCCGACGCCCTGGCCGACGCCGAGCGCCCCGTCTCCGCCGCGACGGAGCAATGGCGACGCTTCCGGGGCCTGAGGGAACTGGCGGCCGGCGACAAGGCACGCGATGTCGCCCTGGAGATCCAGGACGCCGAGGGGCGGGTCCGCATGGTCAAGCTCCACCGGGCGTCGCGCGGCGAGCCACTCGCCGAGCCCCGCCCGCCCAAGATCCACGAGATCGAGCCGGGGGTCCTCTACATCGACATGGCCCGTGTCGACGACCGCGAGTTCCGCGAGGCCCTCCCTCGCCTGGAGAAGGCCGAGGGGATCGTCTTCGACTTCCGCGGCTATCCCGGAAGGATCGGTCCCGACGCTTTCTTCCCGCACCTCATCAACCACCCCGTCACCAGCGCCCAGTGGAATTTCCCGTTCATCACGAGGCCCGACCAGACGGACGTCACCTTCCGCCGACAGGGCGAGTGGCGGATCTCGCCCCGGGACCCATACCTCAAGGCGAAGCGGGCCTTTGTCATCGACGGCCGGGCCATCAGCTATGCCGAGTCCTGCCTGGGCATCGTCGAACACGAGAAGCTCGGCGCGCTCGTGGGCGGGCCGACGGCCGGGACCAACGGCAACGTCAACCCAATCACGCTGCCCGGCGGCTACCGCTTCACCTGGACCGGCATGAAGGTGCTCAAGCACGACGGCTCGCGCCATCATGGCATCGGCATCCAGCCGACCATCCCGGTCTCGCGGACGATCGCGGGCGTCGCGCGTGGCCGCGCCGAGCTGCTCGAGAAAGCCGTCGAGGCGGTCAAACCGGATCGCCGCGAGAGACGCGAGGAGTGACCGTGAGACTGGCGGCCGGCGGGAAAAGTTGTATGAAACGCGATCGCGATCGCACTATACAGGGTGGATGAGCGCTCGTGGAGTTGGAGACTCTTCATGACGATGGGGCGATCGTCGGCTTTTCCGAGTCCGCTGAAAATCCTCTTCGGTGCCGGTGTGGTCGGGGATCTGACCGATGGCGAGCTCCTCGATCGCTTCCTCACGCGCGGTGGGGGGTCCGAGGCGGCGTTCGAGGCCCTGGTGGCGCGGCACGGGCCGATGGTGTACTCGGTCTGTCGCCGGATGCTCGGGACGTCGCACGATGCCGAGGACGCGTTCCAGGCCACATTCCTCCTCCTCGTCCGGCGTGCCGGCGCTGTCCGGAGTCGCGACTCGATCGGCAGTTGGCTCTACGGGGTCGCGCACCGCGTCTCGGCCCGCGCCAGGGACGACATCGCCCGCCGCCGCACCCGGGAGCAGCCGGCCGGCGCGGGGATCGCACAGGCCGGCGCGGGGACGCCCGCGGCCCCGGATGAGCTCGTGGCGTCGCTCCTCGAAGAGATCGCGCGGCTGCCGGAGAAGTACCGGACGCCCGTGCTCCTGTGCGAACTCGGGGGACAGACGCATGCCCAGGCGGCACGGCAGTTGAACTGGCCGATCGGCACCGTCAGCGGGCGGCTCTCGCGGGCCCGGGACCTCCTCCGCAGCCGGATCGCCCGGCGCGGAGCGGTCGGTGCCACCGGGCTGCTCACGACCATCATCGCGACGGGTCCCGTCTCGGCCGCGCTGATCGACTCGACGGCGCGGTCCGCGACCCTGTTCGCCGCCGGCCGTTTCACGACCCCGGGCCTTCCCGCCGGAGCGGTCGCCCTGGCCCGGACCGTCCTCAAGGCGCGCTTCCTCGGCCGGCTCAAGGTCATGGCGGGGCTGGTACTCGCGGCCGGCATCGCCTCGGGTCCGGCGGGACTGGCCGGGCATGAGTCCTCGCCACTGGTGTGCGATCCGCCCGACGCAGGGGCTGCCTCGTCGTCGAGGACCGCGGCGATATCGAAGGGCCCGGCGCGGGAAGGCCGGCGTGCCTCCGTCCGGCCGCCGATCGTGCTCGGCTGGCACGACGACGAGATCACGTCGCTGGCCTTCGCCCCCGACGGCAAGACGCTCGCCTCCGGGAGTCGCGACGCGATCGTGAAGCTCTGGGACATCGAGACCCGAAGCGAGCGGGCGACGCTCCGCGGGCACTCGGCCCCGATCCTGGCCCTGGCCTTTTCCGACGACGGCGAGTCGCTCGCCTCGGGCGACGCGGATCAGACGATGAAGGTCTGGGACGTCACGACCGGCCGCGAACGACTCTCGCTGAGCATGCTCGGACCCGCGCGGAAGTCCGGCCCTCCTGAAGGCACGGCCGCGGACAACGGGCCGGTCGCTTCGAGCCAGCACGACCCCGACCCGATGGGGCCCGAACCGAGCGACTGCTCCGGCGCTGAGGCGCGCGAACCCGCCCCGAGCGGCCAATCCTGCGATGCTCCCCGCCATGGGGCGGGCCCGTGGCGCTGCGCGCCTATCCTGGACTGACACGACAAGGAGACCCAGATGACCCGCTCATGCCTCGATCGGTCGATATCAACCTTCCTGGTCCTGACCGCGCTGATCACCCCGCGCACCGCACAAACGGCCGAACAAGAGGACCGGCTGCCTCGGGCGGGCTTCTTCGGCGCCGCGGCCGCGCCGGTGACCGACGAGATCCGCCGCGAGCAGAAGCTCGAGCCGGGCGTCGGGGCGCTGGTCCGCGCCGTCTTCCCCGGCACGGCCGCCGAGGAGGCCGGCATCAAGCCCGGTGATGTCCTCACGGCCGTCGACGGGACCACCATCACCGGCCCGTACCAGTATGTCGCCAAGCTCGGCCGTCGCAAGGCGGGGGAGAAAGCCACGCTCAGCTTCGTGAGGGACGCGAAAACGCAATCCAGGGAGATCACGTTGAAGGCACGCCCGCGGGAGACGGGCAACGATGCCTACGAAGTCCAGTACGGATCGGTCGGGAGCCGCGGAGGTCGAACTGCGGACGATACTGACCCGCCCGAAGGAATCGGGGCCGCACCCCGCGCTGTTCGTGATCCAGGGGCTGGGCGGCTTCTCGGTCGAAAACGCCCCGGGGAACCCCAAGCTCTACACGCGGATCATCGATGAATTCGCCCGCCGGGGTTTCGTCACCTTCCGGGTCAACAAGCCCGGTCAGGGTGACAGCGAGGGCGGTCCGACCCAGGACGTCAACTTCGAAACCGAGCTCGACGGCTATCGCCAGGCCCTGAAGGCCCTGAAGGCGTATGAGTTCGTCAACAAAGACAAGGTGATCATCTTCGGCCACAGCATGGGCGGCGTGATGGGCCCGCTGCTGGCGGCCGAGACGCCGGTCAAGGCGCTCGCCGTGTACGGGACGGTGGTGAAGACCTGGTATGAGTACCTCCTCGAGAACACGCGCCGGCAGATGGTCCTGGCCGGCGCGTCCGCGTCGGAAATCGATGAGGCGCTGCGCAAGGATGCGGCGATCCATTTCGCGGTCTTCGTCGAGGGGAGATCGCCCCAGGAGGTTGCGAGCCCACCCCGGGCTGGAGGGCCGAATCGGCGAGCTGATCACGGATGGCCGGTATTACGGCGGGCGGCACTTCCTCTTCTTCAAGCAGCTCGCCGCCCAGAACGTGGCCGCGGCCTGGGAGAAACTCGGCGGGCATGCGCTGGCGCTTTGGGGCAAGTCCGAATTCGTCTCCACCGAGGCCGACCACGCCCTGATCGCCGCGATCGTCAACAAGGCCCACCCCGGACATGGCACCTTCCTCGCGATGGAAGGGATCGACCACGGCTTTAACCGGGCGGCTTCACCGGAGGAGAGCTTCAAAAACCTCGGCAAGCCGGGCGAGTTCAACGAGGCGATCGTGACGACGCTGCTCGACTGGTCCTCGAAGGTGACCGGCAAGGCAGGGCCCTCGCGGTGACTCGCGATTCCTGCGCACGATGGCTCCTGGAGCAAGCGACGCCATGGTCGCCGCCGTCGGGATATCCGATCGGGCAAGATCGGCGAACTCGTCTTGCCGCGTGCAAAGCCATCTCGGGCCCCATCCACATGCGGATCGGCCTCCTGGGCAAGGCACCGGCCCGCCGATCTGGTACACCCTCTCGGCGCGGTCCTGATGGAGCGGCTTCCAGACGGCCATGAGACTGCCGGCGTGACGCCGCGCGATCCGAGTACCAGGTCGCGGTTGGCCGCTTTCCCGAATTGGCGCGTCACCGCGGCCAGGGACACCTGGCATTCGAGGGTCGGCAACCGATTGCCGTCTGAGGGTCCCGATCCGGGCGTTCCTTGTGGCGTTCCGACCCCTATGGCATTCGGCTCGGACACGATTCGACCTCAGCGTGGGCCCGGACGGTCAGCCGACCCCGATCCCGGTCGGTCCTGATGATCACCGTCAGGCTGCTCCGATCGCACGGCCGCCTCGACCCTCCCATCTCCGCGGTGTCCTGCAGACGGGGGCCCGACCCTCCAGACGCCTGACGACCCCGGACGCCTTCGTAGGGGGAACGGCGTGACGGTGAACGCCGCCCCTTCAAGAAATGTCCCCCAGCCTTACGGAAGGGGGATTCAGGGTCCCGGCCCACTTATGATCAGGTCGGTGGATTCTGTCGCACGAACTCGGTCTCGGAGTGAGTGCGAGCAAGGTCGCGGTGACCGAAACAGCGTCGCGAAAGCTGGGCCAGCCTTCATTGAGGAAGTCCGAACCGACTGGGTCGCGCGGTGGTGATCCCGGCCGCCGGTGCTCCGGTGCGGCCGAGGCCACATGGGCTCCTCATGGCGTTCGGCATCGACAGATCTCCATTGTCATATTGATCTGATCGTCTGGGACTGCGTTCCAGACCTGGAACGGTGCGACGCCCGCCGCGGCGGGACCAGGTGGGCGGCCTGCAGCTATTTGCCGGCCGCGACTTCCTGGGTGGCAACTTCATCTGGGGCCATCCCGAAGCCACCAATTCATCGAGCGAGCCCGACCCGGCCCGGCAACCTGGCCCACGTTACCCTGCCGGGCGGGCACCCCGAGCTCCCATCATCCCGAGAACCTCACTCTGTTCGTGGACCACATCGCCCCGATTCAGGCTCGGGAGGATCACAATACCTCGCCGCAGATCGTCACCTCGCGGCAGCAGATCCTCGGTGACAAGGACCGCTCGCTGGGACGGATTGACGCGGACGCCCTGTGCAAGCGAATCAAGGCCGGGATCCGGGACGGCGAGTTCCAGGCCGGCCAGTTCGTGTTCGTATGGCTGGACGTCGATCCGGGGCTCGATTTCAGCGCCGATTACTGGGCGGGATGGTCGGACACCGTCAATAACTCCATGCTGCCGATCATCTCGCAGGGCTCGACGTTGGCGCAGTGCAGGCTACTTCAAGTCCTGCGTGCTGTGCAGCTACCGCCTGGAGCTGATGGACGACTCAGCCGGACCCTGACGTGTTCGCGGCGATCAGTGGCGCCGACCCGGGGCTGAAACGGTGGCCCACGGCTCCTGGGCCGATCAGTCTCTGGGAAGATGCCCGGACGATCTCCTGGCCAATGGGAACGTGCAGCTAGATGCACGCGCTTTGCTCCACACACTCTCCCGGGGCTCGTGGAGGATCGCACGCTCGAACCGCAGGAACGCGGTCAGACCGACGTGTAGCATGACCGTAGATGCCATCCTGGACTTTATGCTCGAGGGGCCAAGAACAGTGGCAGCCCAACGTGCAAGCCCCCTTTCGGGTCTTCAACGTGGGCTTCTCGAATTCGGACCCGGTCAATGCAAACATCAATTGCATCCAGACCACCCCAATGCCGGATACGGACGACATTAATTTCCGCGCCAATAGCGGACATTTTCACGTCCCCGGCGGCCCGGTGGCCTTCGTCGGCCGCTACATCCGGGTCCAGCATACCTGATCACCATCGGGGGCCTGCAACTGGCTGAATGCAGACGCTGTCCAACGCATGCATCAACTTATTCACCATCTGGCAGAGCACTCGAGACCTGGAAAGCGGGATGGGGTTGTCGTCGCCGCACGAGAAAGACGCAAATCCCAGGCTCTGGAGACCATTCTTCAACAACCCCGACAAGGCCATCTTCTACTTCAACCGGTGCCGACGCGGGCACCTGGACGGCCGCGATGCGTTTTTTTTTTTTTTTTTTTTTTTTTTTTTTTTTTTTTTTTTTTTTTTTTTTTTTTTTTTTTTTTTTTTTTTTTTTTTTTTTTTTTTTTTTTTTTTTTTTTTTTTTTTTTTTTTTTTTTTTTTTTTTTTTTTTTTTTTTTTTTTTTTTTTTTTTTTTTTTTTTTTTTTTTTTTTTTTTTTTTTTTTTTTTTTTTTTTTTTTTTTTTTTTTTTTTTTTTTTTTTTTTTTTTTTTTTTTTTTTTTTTTTTTTTTTTTTTTTTTTTTTTTTTTTTTTTTTTTTTTTTTTTTTTTTTTTTAAAAAAAAAAAAAAAAAAAAAAAAAAAAAAAAAAAAAGCCGCTGGTGACGCGTCGCGGGCAGTTGCCGGCGAACTGATTCGACCGGGGGATGCTGGACTCGGTGAACTCCGGCATGACCCCGAGCTCCGGATAGGCCCGCCGGACGTTGCACCTGGGTTCCGTCGGACGCGCTCGGTCGAATGGTCCAGGGAACAGGCCGCCGTCTCCGCCGATCGCCATAAAGAATAATTGCCGATGAACTGGCTGTCCGCGATCGATAGAGAGAGGTAGAATCAATTTGCTCCAGCAGCTGCTCCGGGGCTCGTGGACCCACGAAACCGGCGGGAAGCGGTCACGACGCCGCAGGCGCTCGCCATCTATCTCGTCGACTTCGACTGGATGCTGGCCGTGGCCGGCGAGGATCGAGCGCGGGCTCGCTCTGGCCGGTGGCGGCGCTGGCAACCGACCGTCGCCGCTCAGCGGACCGCCCATGGCCCGGTGGCCGCGATGAACTGGCTGTCCGCGATCTTTTTTTTTTTTTTTTTTTTTTTTTTTTTTTTTTTTTTTTTTTTTTTTTTTTTTTTTTTTTTTTTTTTTTTTTTTTTTTTTATTCGGGACCCTATTTTAAAACGGTCATTCGCGAATCCGCGTCTCCGCCGATATTAAAAACGCGCGAATATGCCTTAAGATGAACTGTTAAAAAAAGCTGTCCGCGATCGATTTAGAGATTTTTTTTTTTTTTTTTTTTTTTTTTTTTTTTTTTTTTTTTTTTTTTTTTTTTTTTTTTTTTTTTTTTTTAAAAAAAAAAAAAAAAAAAAAAAATGAGGGAATAGAGAGACGGATCGCTCGGTACGGCACCGGAAACGAGGCAAGCGAGGCGAACTCACCCTAATAAAATTCATGCAGGCGAAATTTTCCAGAGGAGATAGAGTCAGCAGATAACCACATTCGTTCCATACCGTTCCCCCCGTTGCCGACCCGGCGCCGCCCGCCGGGCTGGCGCGAGCCGTCGCCCGGCCGGCCGCCGGCACGACCGCCCATGCCGCGGATCGCCCATGAAGCGCCAGAGGAGAGAGTCAGGAAACCCCCGTTTCGCCGAGGCCATCCCCGCCGGCCATCGTGCGCCGGCGGCGCCGGGCGATGCCGCACTGCGTGCGCGTCCAGCTCGCCGCGAACGCAGCCGGCCCGCCGGGCTCGCGACCGCCGCGGCCTGCTCGAGCCGGATGGACGTCGCGGCCCTGCCCAGCCTGAGCGGCCTGGTTGAAGTCGAGATGATCTCGGGAAGAGGAACAGACCGACGGGGCACGATCGAGACCGAAGTTCAGCGAAGGCGATAGTTCGCAAACGCACCGCCCGCCGGGCCATGGCCTGCCGGTCAGCTTCCGGGTCGTGGCCCCATTTTTTTTTTTTTTTTTTTTTTTTTTTTTTGTGACACCGCGCCCAGCCTCCGGCGTACTCGCTGAGCTGGATCGAAAAAAAAAAAAAAAAAAAAAAAAAAAAAAAAAAAAAAAAAAAAAAAAAAAGTACGCAAACGCACACGCCCGCAGCGGCCTGGATTTTTTTTTACGAACCTCCGCTCCCGGGACGGGGGTCATCCGATCGCGGAGTTCGGCATCGCCCCCCTACGAGGGCCTGGTTGCCGGCGAGATGATTCGGCGGAGGAAAGGAAACACGACGACGACGGGGCACGATCGAGACCGAAGTTGTTTTTTTTTTTTTTTTTTTTTTTTTTTTTTTTTTTTTTTTTTTTTTTTTTTTTTTTTTTTTTTTTTTTTTTTTTTTTTTTTTTTTTTTTTTTTTTTTTTTTTTTTTTTTTTTTTTTTTTTTTTTTTTTTTTTTTTTTTTTTTTTTTTTTTTTTTTTTTTTTTTTTTTTTTTTTTTTTTTTTAAAAGCCGAACAACCTCGATATGACAGAGACCGAAGTTCAGCGTGCTGATCTCGCGGCTGTCCGCCACGCTGCACTCCAGTCGCAGGCGCTAGTGCACACCGACATGGATGCGCTGGGCGTACTCGACATGAGCTAGAATTCATTGTCGCTCGACGCGACGCTGTTCGACTCGAAACTGCTTGCGTTCACGCTGAGCGGCGATATGGCGCTGCGAGCGAACTGGGGCTCGTGTCAGCGCAGAATTCCTGTTGTCCATCGGCGGCTTCAAATCGCGCTTCACGTCCGCGGACTTTCCTTCACTCAGTCGCATCACGATAGACATGCCTTCGGGGCCGAT
The DNA here is from genome assembly GCA_963815795.1 of uncultured Planctomycetota bacterium. Taxonomy (GTDB): domain Bacteria; phylum Planctomycetota; class Planctomycetia; order Isosphaerales; family Isosphaeraceae; genus JAKAUH01. The sequence continues at coordinate 329,864 of CAWFIC010000021.1, forward strand.
CAGCAAGCTGAGGCTTGCGGCGTACCTGGCGATTTCCTCGAACACAGTGCAGTTCGGGGCGACGCTCGACCTGTTCATCGGCGTGTCGGGCTACGGACTCTCGGGACATTCCAGCTTCAACGCGCTGCTGCAGATCGATCCATTCCACTTCGATGCCGATATCTCCGGGCAGGTCGCTCTGACGGCGGGCGGCGACAACTTGATGTCGGTCGGCCTCGACGCGACGCTCTCGGGCCCCGCGCCGTGGCACATGGCGGGCGATCTCGCGGGCCACATCATCTTGTTCGATGTGCACTTGGCGGTCTCGGCTAGCTGGGGCGACGAGGCGCCGGCGTAGACGATGAGCCGGTCCAGGTGAGGCCGATGTGGAGACGGGCTAGCCAGATGCCCGCCAGGGGAGCGGCCCCGGGGGGGAGCGTGCTGTCTCGCTCAAGGACCCGGGCAGCCAGGTGGTGCATCCGTCGGCACTGCTCGAGGTCCATGAGAGTGTCGTCCCGCTGGGGCTCGCGATCACTCGATTCGGCTCGGCTCCCGTCACGGGCGCGACCAGCTTCACGATCACCGGTTATCAAGTAAACGGAGCGACCGTCGATCATGAATCCATTCAGGACGACTTGTCCGCGAAGTTCTTCGACCTGAGCGATGACCAGAAGCTCGCGAGGCCGTCGTTCGAACGTCACGACGCGGGCATGCGATTGACGGGCGTCGGCCTGACGACGTGCGGAGGACCGGTGTCAAAGGCGATTTCCTATGAGACGTTCTATATCGATCAGCCCGGCGGCGTGCTGCGCACCGACCCCGGCGGTGCCGACGACGACATTCGGGGTGGGGGACCTGTCGTGGGTCCTCTCGATCAGCGCATCTGGCCGCGCAACGATCCGCACGGCGGGCGATCGCCGGGACGCGGTGCCGGGGACTCCGGTGAAGGTCTGCGCCCAGACCTTCGTGATCGCGGATCGCACCAGCCTGGTGCTCGCCGGCATCGGTGCGGCCCAAGGCTCGACGTACAGCGACGCGGCGGCGTGCTCCAGGCGGCGGTCGCCCAGGACCCGGCGCGGTGCGCGGTCTCCAGATCATTGCTTCTCACGAACTCTCGACGGTTTGACATGGCAGACCAAACGCCGACGGCATACACGATCGTCCCCTGGGTCCGGCGCGGCCTCGCGTCGCTGATCACCGCCCCGGCCGCGACCAATTACGCGACTCTGCCCGTGACGCTGAGCGTAAACAACGCCACGGTGAATGGACCCACTGTGCGATTGATCGGGCCGGGGCAGATCACGGCGCTGGATGCGCGTGCGGTGGTGCGAACCGATCCTCGCGATGTCGCGACGGCCTTCGAGCCGAATTATCTGCCGATGGTGGAGCTGGTGCTGCCCGATCGGCCGTGGGTGTTTACCCCGTCGCCGCCGGTGAACGGCCGGGTGCAGCCGTGGATCTGCCTCATCGTCGTGCCGGATACCGACGGGATCGTGGTCGACCCGGCTGCCGGTGGGATCAACATCCTGCGGATCAATGCGCCGCTTGATCCCAAGACGGAGCTGCCGGATTTGTTGACGATCGATTCGTGGGCCCATGCGCAGGTCACCGGCGCGAACGTGTCGGGTGCCAATCTGACCGGAGCACTGGACGGCGATCCCGCGACGACGGTGTTGCGCCTGATTGCGGCCCGGAAGCTGGACGCGGACACGAGCTACATCGCGTGCATCGTGCCGACGTATCGCGCCGGAGTGAACGCGGCGCTCGGTCTGCCGGTGGACGATCAGGATCTGGTGCCGGCGTGGGATGCGAGCGTGACCGCGCCGTTCGCGATCCCGGCGTATTACGTGTTTCGCTTCCACACGGGAGCAGGCGGGGATTTTGCGTCGCTCGCGCGGAGAATCATGCTGCCCGGCGGAAAGCTTGACGCCGGCACGCGCACAATGGATGTGAGCCAGCCCGGGTTTGGGGCGGCCGGTGTGGCCGGCACGACGCTGGGGCTTGAAGGCGCGCTCAAGGCTGTGGACAGTCAATCGACGCCGTGGCCGGCGGGGAGCGCAGGCGACGTACGAATCGCAGTTCCGTGCCGTGCTGGCCCCTCCGGTCGCGACGGACCCGGTTGTGGCTCCGCCCACGTATGGAAGCACGCAGAGCGGTTCCGAATTGCCGGCCGCAGGGCCGGCCGGTCCGGCTGGGCGAGTTGAATCTCGATCGGCGATCGAGTGCAGCGGCATCGGCGGGCTCGCAGATCGTGCAGGCCAACCGGGAGGCGCTGGTCGCCTCGGCATGGGACCAGCTCGGGGAAATCCGTAAAGCCAATCAGTTGTTGCGACAGGCGCAGTTGGCTCGGCAGGTGTTGACGTCGATGAGTCAGCGTCATCTACAGCAGGTGGCCGGCGACGGGAAATGGCTTCAGATCACCGCGCCTCTGCACAGCCGGGTTCGCGAGACGCTCGCGGGCGTGACGGCGACGATGCAGGGACAAATCCAGGCGAAACGTCTGCCGTCGGGATCGCTCTCGGCCGGCCATGCGCAGGATGCGGCCAGGCGGGCCGATCGGCCGCCAATTGAAGGCGGGCGTGCCGCAGCTCGTGGATCGGCTGAATCTGCCCGCCGGCTCGGCGGCGACGGCGCTTCAAGTCGCGGGACCGGTGCAGCCTCCCAAGGGTATGGTCGCGCTCGACGATGTCTCGCCGGACTTCCAGGTCAGGGATATGACGGCGGTTTCCCTCGTTTCGGCCGCGGGATGGAAGCTAACGACAGTGGAAGCATCAAACCCGGTCGCGACCATGCGCCCGGCCATGGCCGGGCGGCCGGCATCGCCTGCCGCACCCGCGGAACCCGTTGACGTCGAGCCCGTGGTATCGACTTCGACGATCGAGCAGGTGCTGCCTCCGGGTGCCACTCTGTCCGCGGTTTCCACGTCGCCGACGGGACCATCAAACCCCATCGTCAAGCTTCCGCTGATCGATTGGAAGACGAATCCGAATCTTCCGGGGAATCCTGAAAGGCACGGTCGCGAATCTGCCGCCGCCGATCGTATTCCCCAGCGATGGAGCGGGCGCTCGAGGTCGTGACCACGAATTTCAAGACGGCCGCGCAATCGATCAACACCTACCTCAACACGGCTCCGGCCGCCCCATCCGATGCGGCGCCTTTGGGGGGTCAGGCGGCGCTGGCTCCGAGTGCGCGCTCAATTGCTCGCGAAGTTGAACCCCGCTGATACGATCCGGGCCCGGGTCGGTGCGCGAATCCCGTTGAACACAGGAGCCGATCCGCTGCAGCCTGTGGAAGCCGGCCCCAAGTATCCGCAGCCGATGTATGCTCCGCTGGTGCAGTTATCAGCAGACTGGATGCTGCCCGGGATTTCCAACGTGGAACCCGATCTCGCGGCGCTGCTGGCGACCAATGCCAAGTTCATCGAGGCGTACATGGTCGGCCTGAATGATGAGCTTTCCCGCGAGCTGCTCTGGCGCGAATACCCGGCCGACCGGACCGTCACCTTCTTCCAGAACTTCTGGAGCGCAGCGACGCCGGACATCGGACCGATCCGTGGGTTCGATGCGAATGGCGCCCTGGGGACACACGTCGCGAATGCAACGAGCGGCACTCAGTTCGTGCTGCTCATTCGCGCGACGCTCTTCCAGCGCTATCCCAACGCCATGGTCTACGCGGCCCAGCGCAATGGTCGAGCGGAGTGCGGACGCTCACCGACGTCGTTCAGTACCCTGTCTTTCGCGGAGATATCGGCGCGGACGTGAGCTTTTTCGGGTTCAATATCGACGATCCCCAGGGGTCGAGCGATCCGGCGGCGGGGAAACCCGGTTGGTATTTCGTGATCGCCGAGCACGTGACGGAGCCGCGCGTGGGGCTCGAGCCCGAAAAAGGTGCGGCGCCGATGAGCTCTTGGAATGACTTGAGCTGGCAGGACGTTGCGGTCACGGGCAATTACATCGATGTCTCGACCGCACCTCCGACACCGGCGGGCGAGCCGGTTCCCTGGAGCGCCAATTCGGCCGCGCTGGGCTATATCCTGATGCGACGTCCGGTGCGGGTCGCGCTGCACGCGCTGGCGCTGCTGGGAGAGACAACATGAGCACGGGACCGGCCCCGGCACCATCTCCGTTGGTGGCGCGGAACCAGTGACACGACGCACGTGTACTTTCTGCAATCGGGTTCGCGGCGGCCGATTCCGGATGAAGCGACTCTGAACTTCATGCTCGCGGGGCAGACGGTGCGCGTCCTGAGCGACGCCGCTCTCGCGGCGATTCCGCTCGGCGCAGCGCCGCCGACGCTCGCGCCGACAACACGCTTTACCACGGCACGGCCGGGGCGTTCGCATACATCCTTGCCTCGGGACAGAAGCGAGCCTTTCCTAATGCCACGACGCTACGAGACGCCGGTCATGACGTCTCGACGCTGCTTCCCATCAGCGATGCCGATGCGCGGCGCTCATTCCCAACGGTGCGCCGTTCCCTTCGACGAGCCGCTTCCTCACGCCGCCATCTGCGGACATCCCCCTGGTCCTTCTGCCCGTGCGCCTGGAGACGCGATTCCAGGGCGGGGAGTTGTGGCTCCGCGTCTATCCGGACGACGTTCACATCAACAGCTTCGAGCCGCAGTTGACAAGCGCCGAACACAGCGCCGGGCGGCTTATCTTTCGCAGTGCAAGCCGGTCCGGACGCAGCGAAGGTCGCGTTCGGAGGGCTGGCGCGGCAGTACGGTGCCGACGCGCGCGGCCTGGATCGCGAGCTCGAATGTTCCCGCGGGAGCGAAATCAGCGCAATGGTCGCTCGCGCCGTTCACCAACGTGCTGCCCGAACGTTGGATCGTCATCGGCTATCAGGGTAATGCCGCCGGGCAGGTGCTCTTCGTGGGGCCGGCGATCCAGGACAGCTTGCAGGTAGGCCCTTCACCAACCAGCTCGGGTCCGCTGTCCGATACCGGAATGAAGTGGCTGACGGACTTCAACACGGCGATCCAGGCCGGCATGGCCTTTCGCATCACGCTCACGCCGGAGCAGCAAGGAGGCTTCGATCGCATCGTGGTGCTCGGCTTGAAGACGGGCTTGAACTGCGGCAGGATTCCGCGGCCCGTCTGGGTGATTTGCTCCAGGCCCATCACTACACCGATGGCTTTGAGTTACTCGCGCTGAACACACCGACGAACAACACGGAGAATGTCAACGCGGGATTCTCGTCGAGGCAGACCAATTACGATGCCGTCTTCGCGCTCGAGCAGGGGCCGTCGCTCTGCCCTTCACGCCCGACGGCCGACGGAGATCGACTGGCGGCCGCCTTGAACATCGCGCCTGCGATTCTCTCCCACGTGAGCGGCGCCGACGGCGCCCAGGATGAGATCGCTCATGCGATGAACACGGTGATGTGGCCCGCGACCTGGGGCTACTATCTCAGTCAAATCGTGAGCGGGTCGGTTCCGAATCCGGATGTCCTCCTTCCGGCGGCCCGCGATCATTTCGCGGCCTTCGTGCGAGCGCGGGGCCACTTCCCGATTCTGCGGATCGGTGCGCAGCCGTACGGGGTGCTCCCGGTCTGCTGGAGCGCAAGTTGGAAATCACTCGACGGAGGCGCGCTCGATGCTCCTCTCTCGGGACTTCTCGCGAAGATGCGGGCCACCTGGGAGAATTCCCTTCCGAATGTCCCGCGCATTCCGGGGTCGGCCGATCCGGAAGCGTCGCTCGTCAGCATGCTGGGCATGACGCCGACATCGGACAGCTTCGTCGCGCGGAACGTCGTCGGGCCGGAGTACAACTTCGCCTATTGGAATTTCGTTCAGAAGGACCTGGTCACGACGTGGTGGACGACGCTCGCGCAGAGATCGCTGGCGGACACAGGCGATCTTTCGACGGTGATGGCCAACACGCGGCTGGCGAATGCGGTGTATGTGAAGCAGCAGCGATCCTTGACGAATGTCCTTGTCGCGCCGCCGCCGCTCGATGGCGTCGCCGCTCCCGCTTATATCGCACAGCTCGCGGGGCTCGGATGGCAGGCACTCCGGGACGTCCAATCGCCCGCTGCGCCCATCCCCTTGCTTTTTCTGCTGCTGCGGCATGCGGTGCTGCGACAATACATGGATTCCGCCCTCGATCTGTTGACGGCAGCCGGAGCGGCGCAGCCGGCCGAACGCATCGAAGCCGAGCTCCTCGGATTCTCGACGACCGTTCGCCCGACGGCGTGGGATCTCCTGGCTCGTACTCTGCCCGGCAAAGGCGCGGTCGGGACCTTCCTCGATGCCGCCAAGAAGGACGCGACGGTGCCGGCATTCGCCGCATTCTGGAGTGCGTTTCGCCCAGTTGTCCGGGTTCTCCGCGGCCGATCTCGACGCCGCGGTGCGCGAGGTGTTCGATCTCGCGTCATACCGGCTGGACGCGTGGATCACGTCGATGGCTTACTCGCGACTCGAGAGCCTTCGGACGGCGAATCCGGAGGGAGGAATCGTGCTCGGGGCCTATGGATGGCTCGAGGACGTGCGTTCGACAAACGCCACAGGCGGCTTCGGCCGGATTCATTCATGCGCCATCGCTCAATCAGGCCACGACCGCAGCGATTATGTGCGCAGGTTATCTTGCGCACAGCGACGCAACGCAGCGGCCCTTCGAGATTGATCTTTCCTCCGATAAGGTGCGGCTCGCGATGCACCTGCTCGACGGGATTCGCCAGGGTCAGCCGCTCGTGCGCTGCTCGGATATCGTCTGGAACGTACGATGCACGATATGAGTCTCGATACGTTCATCGACGCGGTGCGCGCGATCGCGCCGATGGATTCGGCGACCAATGATCTCGATGTGGTGGACGGGCTCGTGCTGCTCCAGAAGCTCCAGGACCCGAGCTTCTGGAACAATCCCGGGCTTCCCGCCGCCGGGACCACACAGCGCACTTCGCTCATGACCGCGATCGCGCGTTTGAATGACGCCCTCGATTCGGTCGCCGATCTGACGCTGGCCGAAAGTGTCCATCAGTTGGCTCGCGGGAATCTACTGCGGGCAGGAGCGACACTCGATAGCATCGCGCGCGGCGACACGCCGCCGGCGGAGATCGAGGTGGTGACCACGCCACGAAGCGGGACGGGACTGGGATATCGGTTGATGGCAATTGCGCCGGCGGGGGGGGCGGCGGGCTGGAGTGCGACTCCCGGCGCGCAAGCCGAGCCCCGGTTGAACGCGTGGGCCGGGGCGTTGCTGGGCGACCCGAAGCGGGTCCGGATTCGCGCGCAGTTCCTGGATGCGCAGGGTGCGGGGCTCAGCACGGTGGAGATCGGACTCGATCAACTGGGACTCGCGCCGCTGGACATCTTGAGCCTGCCGGAGGCACAGGGAGTCGCGCAGGACCTTGGCGATCGCATCCGGCGCACTGCGTGGCAGACGCGTCTGGCTGGCGCGGCGGACGTTCGACTCCTGACGGATCGTGATCCTGCCTGGAAGCCGCAAGTGGTCGCATTGACCGAATGGCTCATCTTGGTGCAAGCGGTCTCGCGACTCGTCAACGGTGCGCGGCCGCTCACACCGAGCGATCTCGTGGTGCAGGGCGATTCGCCGGGCACAATGGATACGGCGGAACTGACGTCGCGCGGACGCGGCGGAAACGCAGATGCGGTCGGCGCTCGTCTCGCTCAAGAGCGCATCGGCGAACGACGCTGCGCTCGTTGCCGCGGCGGCGTTCGGCGTGACGGGCGCGGTACCGAACACGGACTCCACGAAATGGCCCGCACAAATCGCGTTGGCGACTGCGGATCTGACACGCGCGCGGCCCAGCTCGATCAGCTCGCCGCGGGATTCACGCGTGCGTCGGCTACGCCGCAGCAGTCTTGTGACTTCGACTCCGCCCGGTTGAGAGCGGTTTTCGGCGCGTTATTTCAAGCGCTGCCCATGCTTGCGCAGGGTGCGAGCGACTTGTGGGCGAATAGCTCGAGCCTGCAGGTGAACGATCCGTTGGAATCGGTCCGGTGGTTCCAGCGCGCGGCTCGCGTGAGGCCCGGAGCGGCGCGATTGGACACTGCGGCGATGCTCGCGGAGGCGTTATCCGGACAATTGCTGCTGCAATTCCAGGTCGCGCAGCTCCCGGCGGTCTCGGGCGATCAATGGATGGCGCTCGCGGGCTCGACATCGTCGAGTCGCCTATCCCTCGTCGCGTTTTCGCCGGCTGCAGTCACCGCGGGAGCACCGATCGCCGGCCTGATGATCGATGAGTGGACCGAAGTGCTACCATCGTCGCAGCAGATCACGGGCGTGTCGTTTCAGTACACGGATCCGATTCGCGGCCCCCGCAGTCGATCCTGCTCGCGGTTAAGCCTGATGGTTTTCCCGAGTGGACGATGGAGGCGGTGGAAGGTTCGGTGCTCGAGGCGCTGGATCTCGCGAAGATTCGTGCAGTGGATCCCGACTCGCTCGGCGCTTTAGGGCATTACCTTCCGGCGCTTTATTTTGCTTTCAACACGGGCGCGCCGGAAATCGAGACGGTCTCGATCGACTTCAACACCGTTCTGAGAGCCAATCTTGGGAGCACCGCTTGATGCCCTCGATCACGATCTGGGATCGAATTGAGCCCCGCTGCCGTGAGAATGATCCGACGCCGGGGCTCGAAGCGCGGGTGCACGATCCTCTCTGGCTGCTCGCGCGACAGTGGCAGGTCGGCGAGTTCGAGGGTCGAGATGCGGGCTCTCCCGTGGTCGCGAGCGTCCGATCTTCCGTCGCGGGGTTGGAATGGTTATCTGTCGCGGGTCAGGCACCGAGACCTACGACGGTTCGCAGCCCATCGAGGCACTGGTCGAGCGGGAACGGGCTCGGCCTGCCAGCGGCGTTCCTGATCTGCGGCAAGCTGCGGAGGCGGGACTGTATTTCCTTCGGCTGTTGAGCGCGATGCAGTTGCCGGCGGCGATCGCGAACTCGTACATCGCTCAATACCCTCTGACGGCTGGGGCTGCGGCCGGCAGCGACGTCGCGGCGCTTGCACCCGCGATCGTCGGGCGTGATCGACGGAGTGAAATTGCAGGGGGATCTGGTGTCCGCGGGAGCGAGCCTGCCGGCGGCGCCCGCGATTCCCAAGGCTCAGCAAGATGCGGTCCTGAAGATCAGCGCGCACCTGGCTTCAGTGGTACAGCTCGCTGTTTACAGAGCCGGACTCGCAGAACGTGGGCTGGTCGGCCGATCGCCTGGAGTATCGCTTCTCGATGGCGACCGCGGGGGATACGGGCTCGTATGTCGCCCAGGAGTACGACGGAGGTTCGATCGACTGGCACACCTTCGACCGGACGACGGTCAAGCTGGCGGGCGGGACAGCGCAGCCGACCGTCGCGCAGCAAACGGTGGTCGCGACGCCGGTCACGTTTCGAGGAATGCCGGCGCGCAGATTCTGGGAGTTCGAAGATGGAGGCACGAATATCGGGCTGCTCTCGGCCGCGGCCGAAGATTTGGGACGATTGATACTGCGCGAGTTCGCACTGATTTATGGCAATGACTGGTTCCAGTTCCCGCTGGTCGTGCCCATAGGCTCACAGGTATGGATCACCTCGCTTTCCGTGGCCGACACGTTCGGCATCACGACACCGATTCCCCACTATTCGACGGTTAACGGAGGGCTCGGGAGGTGGCACATCTTCTCCATTTCGCCGGATCCTCTGGCGCCGGCGGTTCTCTCGACATCGGCCCTGCTGCCTCTCCCGTTGCTGCTCACCCCGGGTGCAGTCGCACCAGTGGACAGCTCGGCAATCGAAGATGTCTTACTGCTCCGCGATGAGCTCGCGAACCTCGCCTGGGGAATCGAGCGAACGGTGCTCGGCGCCTCCGGGCAGCCGCTGGATCGGACGCTCGAATGGCGCATCAACGCTCCCGCGGCCGCGCCTCCGTCGGGCGATCCGACGCCGCATTATCGGCTGGGTTCCACCGTGCCGGATTACTGGCTGCCGTATCTGCCGGTGAAGCTGGATCCGGCGGGACATCTGCAACTTCGCCGCGGAAGATTGCCGAATGTGACGACCGGTCCGCAGGGTCGGATGCTCGCCGAGGAGACGGCGATGTTCCTCGAAGAGGTCCCGCGCGAGGGCGTTCATCTGGAACGCCGCTATCGCTGGGCCCGCGGCGTTAACGGGTCAGGATATTTGTGGATCGGCCGGCGGCGCTCGACGGGTCGAGGCGAAGGCCGAAGCGGGCTGCGGTTCGATTATCTCGAATAGGGCAGTCCTCGGATCGGGCACAGCACGGTGGCGCTTTCGATCGACGGGTTCGCTATCGTGACTCGTCCCGGCGTGGTTCCCGGACGGTTTCCCCGTTAATGCACGGATCCCTCCCGCGCGAATACCATCTTCCCCAAAGAACCAACGGACTTGACATCGTCGTCCATGACGATCGGACATCGGCCCGGGCGATGGCTCGCGGAGAATGCCGCGTGCGTGTAGGATAGAACGGCCCGACGGCACTTCGATGCGCCTCTTGACGATTCCCAGCAGCCTATAGAACGACGACAGGACCCAGGGGCCGATGACCAGAAGGATGGGTATCTCTCCGGCTTCAAGGACCGTCGGATGGCCCTTATCGTCACTGATGGCGCTCGTCGCGACGGCAGCCTGTGCGGGCGAGCTTCGCGACGAGGGCAAGGGCCGATCGTCGCGCGTGCCATGGACGGGCTCGAAGATCACGGGCACGCCCGAGCCTCCGCCGCCGTACACGGTCGAGCCGGCGTTCCCCCGGCTCAAGCTCCAGTTCCCCGTCGTGCTCGTGCGGGCGGGCGGGACCGGCCGCCTCTTCGTCGGCGAGCTCCAGGGGCGCATCTCCTCGTTCCCCGATGACCCCAGTGCGCGAAGGCCGACCTGGCACTCGACCTCGCCAAGCTCCACCCCGACCTCACGGCCTTGTACGGGCTCGCGTTCCATCCGCGATTCGAAGAGAACCGGTACGTCTACGTCTGCTACGTCCTGAAGAACGACTTGCCCGACGGCTCGGTCGTCGCCCGGTTCACCGCGAGCCGGACCGATCCGCCGGTGATCGACCCGAAGAGCGAGCAGGTGATCCTGCGGTTCTGGTCGGGCGGCCACAACGGCGGCTGCCTGGACTTCGGCAACGACGGGTGCCTGTATCTCTCCACCGGCGACGGCGCCGGGCCCTCGCCTCCCGATACGCTCAACACCGGCCAGGACTGCTCCGACCTGCTCTCGAGCATCCTCCGCATCGACGTCGATCATCCCGAGCCGGGCAAGCCGTATCGCATCCCGCCCGATAATCCGTTCATCGGAATCACCGGCGTGCGTCCCGAGATCTGGTCGTTCGGCTTCCGCAACCCGTGGAGGATGAGCATCGACCACGCCACCGGCGACCTCTGGGTCGGCGACGTCGGCTGGGAACTGTGGGAGATGATCTACAAGGTCAAGCGCGGGGGCAACTACGGCTGGAGCGTGATGGAGGGCCCGCAGCCGGTGCACGTCGAAGGCCGGCGAGGGCCGTCGCCGATCCTGCCGCCGACGAAGGCACACCCCCACTCCGAGGCCGCCTCGATCACGGGCGGATACGTCTACCACGGCACGCGACTGCCGGAACTGGCCGGGGCCTACATCTACGGCGACTACCAGACCGGGACCGTCTGGTCGCTCCGCGTCCAGGGGGACAGGGTCGATCGAGCACAAGGAGCTGGCCCGGACGCCGATCCACCTCGCGGCCTTCGGCGAGGATCGCGCCGGCGAGCTGTATCTCGTCGACCACGACCGGACGCACCAGATCTATCGGCTGATCCGGAACCCGGCGGCGAAGGGCCGGAGCGACTTCCCGCGCCGGCTCAGCCAGACGGGGATCTTCGCCTCGACCCGCGACCATCGGCCGGCACCCGGCGTGATCCCCTACGTGGTCAACTCCGAGCTCTGGGCCGACGGCGCGACCGCCGAGCGGTTCCTCGCGGTTCCCGGCGAGGGACGCGTCGGGCTCGACGAACGCGGCTACTGGCGATTCCCCGAGGGCTCCGTGCTGGTCCGGACCGTCTCCAGTCGCGGGTGACGGACGTGCATCCGTGTCGCGCCGACGGGTCGAGACCCAGATCCTCCATTTCCAGGACGACGCCTGGCGCCCGTATTCCTATGTCTGGGACGACGACCAAACCGACGCCCTGCTGGCCGATGCCGGCGGCGCGATCCGGACGATCGTCGTCGAGGACTCCGGCCGCGGCGTTCGTCGCACGCGAGATTACCGCGTCCGCGCCAGGGTCGAGTGCATCCTCTGCCATAACCCGTGGGTCGAGAAGAAGACGACGATCTTCGGCATGCAGTCGGCCTCGCCGCTGGGAGTCAACACGCCCCAGATGAACCGGATGCGCGACGACGGCGGACGACCCGTCAACCAGTTGACGTTCCTGTATGATCATGGACTCCTGGCCTGGACGCCCGAGCCGGAGCGATTGCCGAAACTGGTCAACCCGTACGAGGAATCGGCCGACCTCGGTCTGCGCGCGCGCTCCTACCTGCAGACCAACTGCTCACACTGCCACCAGTTCAATGCCGGCGGCACGGCGAACATCGCGCTGGGATTCGAGGTGCCGCTCGCCGAGACCCGGACGGTGGACGTGCGCCCGATCCAGGGGACGTTCCAGATCGCCGGGGCGCGGATCATCGCGCCCGGGGACCCGTCCCGTTCCGTGCTCTATTACCGGGTCTCCAAGCTGGGCGGCGGCCGGATGCCCCGGCTCGGCTCCGATGAGGTCGACGCCCGCGCGGTCCGCATGATCCACGACTGGATCGCCGGGATGCCGCCAGGGAGTGCCGTGGCCAGGACGGAGGAACACGCGGCGATCCCCGCAGAGGACCGCGCCGCACTCGAGGCGTTGCGGCACGGCGATCGGGCCAGGGCCGAGGCCGAGGCGCGGTCGGCGGCGATCCGGCGGTTGACGTCATCGACCCGCGGAGCCCTGTTGCTGGTCGACCTGGTCGACCGCGGGCCGGCTGCGGGTCCCCTGCGAAGGGAGGCGGCGGCGATCGCGCGGCAAAGCCCGGCGGTCGAGGTCCGCGACCTGTTCGAGCGGTTCATCCCCCGCGAGGAGCGGGCCCAGCGGCTGGGCGACGTCGTCGACCGCCGCGCCGATCCTGGCGCTCCGCGGGGATGCCCGGCGCGGCGGGGCGGTGTTCGCCGATCACCCCGCCGCGCAGTGCAAGACCTGCCACAGGATCGGCGACATCGGCCAGGCCGTCGGGCCGGACCTGACCAGGATCGGGGCCAAGTACGACCGCGCCGCGCTGCTCGACCAGATCCTCGAACCGTCTCGCACCGTCGAGCCGCAGTATACGTCCTACCTCGTCGAGACGAAGGACGGCCGGGTCCTCACCGGACTCCTCGTCGAGAGGACGGCGCGCGAGGTCGTGCTCAAGGATGCCCTGGGCAAGACGGTACGCGTGCCCAGCAATGAGGTCGAGCGGCTCGTGCCACAGGCGCGCTCGCTCATGCCCGAGCTGTTGCTCCGCGACCTGAACGCGCAGCAGGTGGCCGATTTGCTGGAATACCTGACGATGCTGAAGTGACACGAGAACCCTAGGAATCCGCCTCGCGCGGCCCGATGGCCGGGGCGGTCTGGATCGCGATGAGGCGCGAGCCGTAGTGTCGGACGACATAGAACGAGCAGCCGACCGCGACGGCGGCGACGGCATTGGTGGTCAATACCGCGGCGGCGGTGACGAGGAAGGCGGAGGCGTCGAGCCGGCGCATCCGGTGCAATCGGCGCCAGGTGCTCCACTCGAGCAGGCCGAGGCCGACGTAGGCCGTCACGCCCGCCAGGGCGGCCAGGGGGATACGGGCGATGACGCCCGAGCCCAACCCGAGGAGTAGCAGCAAGAACACGGCGTGGAGGAAGTTGGAGAGCCGCGTGGTCCCGCCGCAACGGACGTTCGCCAGGCTCCGCGCGGGGATGCCGACGCTCAAGGGCGCCCCGAAGACGCCGGCGCAGAGGTTGGCGATGCCGTAGGCGCCGAGCTCGGCGTCGGCGTCGGCGGCGCGAAGCGGCCGGTGGCGTCCCTGGAAATGCTCGACGACCCGCGAGGTGATCAGGATGTTGACGGCCGCGACGAACGCCAGTCCCAGCGCCGGCGGCAGCACGTCGCGGACGTCGGTCGGCTGCCAGGTGAATCCGGCGAACGGCGGCATGGTCAGCGACACGTTGCCGAGCGTCCGTTCATGCCAGCCGAGCGACGCGGCGATGGCGACGGAGAGCGCGACGCCGAGCAGCGGGGCTGGCGAGCGCGGCCATCGCCGCGCCACGACGGCGGAGCAGGCCACCACGATCATCCCCAGCAGCAGCGGCTCCCAGCGGGCGCGGGCCACGACGGCCATCGCCGAGACGAGTTGACCGATCGGGCTGGATGAGCCCTCTCCGCTGGCCGCGGGCAGGCCCAGCAGCGTGCGGAGTTGCAGGATCATCATCATCGCGCCGACGCCGCACGAGAAGCCCGAGACGACCGCATGCGGGACCTTCGCGACGTGACGGCCCAGGCGGAGTACACAGAAGATCATCAGGAAGACCGAGGCCGCCAGGCACACCTTCGCCGCGCCACCGATCCCCTGACTGTGCACGGCGACCGCGATGAATGGCACGGTCGCGCTGGCGGTCCCGCCGATCAGCACGGGGTTGCGGCCGAACAGCGCGGTGACCGGCGCCGTCAGGATCGAGGTGAAGAGGCCCAGCTCGGCCGGCAGCCCCATGAGCCGCGCCAGCGCCAGCCCGTAGGGCAGCGCGACCAGCGCGGCGATGGCACCGCCGGCAGCATCGCCGATCAGCTTGCTCCAGCCGTAGCCGGGACGCCGCAGCATCGGCTTGCCGCCGATCTCCGGGCTCGCCATCGAGACGATGCCGGTGCCGCCCCCGGCCGGCCGGCCCTGTCTTTCGGAGTCAGACATTCATGACGCGCCCGAACGCCGTCCGGAACTTCGCCATCTCCTCCCGCGTCCCGATCGTGACCCGCACGTGATTCGGCAACGCCGACCAGCTCCGTCCGATCGCCACCTTCTCCCGCATCATCGCCTGGAAGACCTCGCGGCCGGGCCGTCGCGTGTCGATCATGATCATGTTCGCCTCGGATGGGATCACGTCGAATCCCTTCTTCTCCAGCCAGGCGACCGTCTCCTCGCGGATGTCGGCGATGGCCTTGCGCCGCGACTCGACCAGGCCCTTCGCTTTGAGGCTGGCGATCGCGCCAACCATCCCGGTGGCCGGCAACGCCCCGGCGCCATAGCCGCGGATCTTGGCCAGCAGGTCGGGCCGTCCCAGCGCCGCGCCGGCCCGCAGGCCGGCCATGCCGTACAGCTTCGAGAAGGTCCGGAGGATGATCACGTCCTTGCCGGCGGCGACCATCGGCGAGCAAGGCTCGGCCGTCTTCGAGAGGTGGAGGTACGCCTCGTCCAGCAGGACGATCGCCCCCTTGGGCTTGTTGGCGACCAGATACTCGAGTCTCGTCCTTCGGGGTGATCGAGCCGGTCGGATTGTTGGGGTTGCAGACGTAGATGACGCCGGCGTTCGGGTCGGCCGCGGCCATCGCGCGGACGTCGTGCGACCAGTCCTTGCGGAGCGGGACCTTGATCGTCTTGGCTCCGACGAACTCGGCGGCCTTCCCGCCGGCCTCGTAGCCGGGGTCGGCGACGACGAAGCTCCGCTCGGGGCCGCAGTAACGCCAGCACGACCCGGTGGAGCGGGTCGCTCGAGCCGGCGAACGGCAGCACGTGGTCGCGCGGGACGTCCTCGGTCGCGGCCATCGCGTCGATGAACGCGAAGGTCTCCTGATACAGATACCGGCCGCCCTCGGGTACGAGCTTCTGGATCGCCTCGATCGCCTCGGGGCAAGGACCCATCGGGTTCTCGTTCGCGTTGATCTTCACTGCGTCGGCCGGTATCCGCACCCCCGCCGAGAGTCCCTGGGCCAGCGCCGCCTCGTTGTAGAACGGCAGGGCCGCCCCGGCGGTCATTAAGGCCGCGATCCGGCCAAAATCCCGGCGGGTGAATCCACGACGAAGGAAGTCCCGCCGCTGCTCGGGGCTGAATAGATCCTGCATGGTTCCTCCAGGGTCAGCTCGTCTAGGGAAGCGCTATCGGGGCGACCACACGGCGCACGGGCATCCGGCGACGCACCGATGACCCGGGGGATCGCCGGAACGGCATTCGAGACGGCTCGGCGGAGGAAGAGGAGGGGACAGCCCGGAGCCGGAGAGAGCCGGACCGACCGGACCGATGCCCCATCGCGAAGCCGGCGACCATTATAGACTCGACTCGTTGCCTCGTAAACCGACTTGTTTCGCATGTGTGAAGGTGGCCGGATCGCCGGGAAGGCTGCCAGGTTCGTGAGACCCATCGATGATCCTCCGGCGAGGTCGGGGCCATCCTATGGTTTGGCCACGACGAGCGCAATGGCGGCGGCAATCGCATCGACCTCGCGGGCATTCGTGCTGCCCAGGCATTGCACGAAGCGAGCCTCGGACACGGACTTGACCTGGGATGCGTCAGCTCCCGAGTCTTTAGAGCGCTTAACGCTGGCATTGCAGCGACACGAGGAAACCCCCCCTAATCCCCCCCCTTCGTCAGGGGGGGATCAAGAGGGGCGATCCCCCCTTCATCAGGGGGGGGGATCAAGACGGGCGATCCCCCCCTTCGTCAGGGGGGGATCAAGAGGGGCGATCCCCCCTTCGTCAGGGGGGGATCAACAGGGGCGGACCCCTCGCAGTCCCCCCCTTACGAAGGGGGGGTCAGGGGGGGTCGAGGCTTCAGCCCGGCCTCCAGGCCGAACCACGTCGGCCATCCATTCGTTAACCGCTCCAGGCGACCGGCAGGAATTGAGATACCTGAAATCCGCCGGTAGCCCGACCGGCCCGACGCGCCGCCGTGGGCCGCCGTCGGTCCCGGCCGCCGATCGCCGACGACCCGCGGCGGCGCGGTGGGCCGACCGCCGGTCCCGGGTCGCGCCGCCCGGCGATGGCGAGGTGTCGGTCGGGTCGCGGCCGGCCGGGGCCGGGCGAAGTGGTCGGGCGGGTCCGATGGCTGGCCGGCGATGGGCCGCGGACGGAATAGAAACTAACTGGGAATAGAAACTAATGGAGATGGCGAACCTCCCGGGGATCGATGGGAACGAGACATCCCCTGGCGTCTCACGCCACGCCGCAGGCATGCCGGGCGCGGTCCAGGACGACGCGAGCGGTGGCCCGCGCGCGTTCGGCGGCCGCGGCCCGGACCTCGGCGACGCGCTCGGGATGCGCCAGCCATTCGGCCCGGCGCTCGCGAGCGGGCCCGAACCGCGCGATCAGCGCCTCGGCCAGCCGGGTCTTCACCTCGCCGTAGCCGATGCCGCCCTCGCGGTATCGCCGCTCGACCTCGGCGATCTCGCCCTCGGCGCCGACCAGCTTGAACAGGTTGAACAGCGAGTCGGTCTCCGGGTTCTTGGGGGCCTCGACGGGCGTGCTGTCGGTCACGATCCGCTTGGCCTTCTTCCGGATCGCCGCCGGCTCGTCGAAGATGTCGATCGTGTTGTTGTAGCTCTTGGACATCTTGCGGCCGTCGAGTCCCGGCACGACGGCCACCGAACTGAGGATATAGGGCTCGGGCAGCCGGAAGACGTCCTCGCCGCCGCCATACACCCGGTTGAACCGCTCGGCGATGTCGCGGCTGATCTCCAGGTGCTGCTTCTGGTCCTGGCCGACCGGGACCAAGTCCGCGTCGTACAGGAGGATGTCCGCGGCCTGGAGCACCGGGTAGGCGAACAGCCCGTGCTCGGCCGGCAAGCCCTGCTGGATCTTGTCCTTGTAGCTGACGCACTTCTCCAGCCACCCCATCGGCGTCACCGTGGAGAGCAGCCAGGCCAGCTCCGTGGTCTCGGGCACGTCCGACTGGACGAACAGCGTGGCCTTCTCCGGGTCGAGGCCTAGCGAGAGCATCGTGACGATCACGTCGAAGGTATAGGCGCGGAGCTGCTCGGCGTCGCGGACGCTGGTCAGCGCGTGGTAGTTGGCGACGAAGTAATAGGCGTCGTTCTCGCGCTGGAGGTCGATGAACTGCCGCAGCGCGCCGAAGTAGTTGCCGATGTGCAGGGCACCCGAAGGCTGGATTCCCGACAGGATGCGCATGGTTCGCTGGACTCATCTCGCTGGATCGTGGCGGAAGGATCTCGCCGGCCGCTGGTCGGGCCGGCGCGGGCATCGGCGGTCCGCACCGCGATCCCCGGGACGACGCCAATGTACCAATTCGCGCCGGAGGCGGCCAAGCCGGGCCGGCCATCCGGCCCCGGCCGCATCCGTCGTCCGGGTTGGCAGGTCCCCGGGCCGATGCTACGATCTTGGGAGATCCGAACCATCGACGTATCACGATCCGGCTCCGAATCGAAGGAGGACCCGGTGATCACCCGAACCTACGAGGGCCACGGCGTCCGCTTCGCGTATCCCTCGGACTGGCAACTCGAGGAGACCGACGAGGGCGAGGCGTCCACGGTCGAGGTGCAGGCGCCGGGCGGGCTGGCGTTCGCCCTGGTCCGCGCCGACGAGTCGGGGCCCGATCCGGCCGGCGTCGCCGACGAGGTGCTCGAGGCGATGCGCGAGGAGTACCCGGACCTCGAGGCCTCCCCGGCCATGGAGACCATCGCCGGCCATCACGCCACCGGCTACGACGTCGAGTTCTTCTCCCTCGACTTCACCAACGGCGCCACCATCCGCTGCTTCCGCACCCCCGATCGCACCATCCTCGTCTTCGGCCAGTGGTCCGACATCGGCGAGCACGACCTGCCCGACCTCATCCGTAGCGTGTCGCGCTCGGTCGAGGAGATGGAGGATTGACATCACACGTCACCCGGTCGGGTTGATCCGACCGGCTCCTTGTCGCTCATCGTCCCATCCAGGAACTCCGCGATCCGGCCGACGAGCGGCTCGCCGCCGGTGCCGACGACGTTCGAGTGCCCCGCGCCCGGGACGTCGATCCGACGCGGGTGCGTGGAGAACGCGCCGGCCAGCCGGCGCACCTCCGCTTGCGGCACCAGCCAGTCGACCGCCCCGTGGACGATCAAGGTCCGGCAGGTCACGCGGGGGGCCACGTCGACCGGCCGGGGACGGCGGAGCGGGACGCCGGCGATCCGCCCCGCGCGGCCGGTGATCAGTCGAGCCAGGAGCCCGGTGCACCGGATTCCCCGCTTCCTCAGCAGCACGGCCACCGACGCATCGAGATCGACCATCGGCGACTCGAGCACCAGCGCCGTGATGCGACGATCGGCGACGGCGGCCCGCATGGCGATCGCGGCCCCCATCGAGCGGCCCCAGACCGCAGCCTGACACGCCGCGGTCGGATCGAGCCCGGCCAGACGTCCGGCGATGGCGTCGAGCCAGGCCGAGATGTCGCCCGCCTCGCGCCCGCCGAACGAGGCATACAACCCCCCGCTCCGGCCATAGCCCCGCGAATCGAGCGCGGCCACGTTCCACCCGTGGCGATTGAGGATCGACGCCCGCGCCCCCTCCCACGCCGTCGGGTCCTCGGCGAAGCCGTGGAGCAGGAGGACGGTCCGGGCCGAAGGACGCTCCCCCGGCGCCGGATACCAGCGGCCCGCCAGGCGTACGCCATCGCTCGCTCGGGCCTCGATCAACTCGGGGACGGGCGCGGGCCCTGGCGGTTTCAGGTGTCTCTCGCCATCGCGTCGTCGCCTCGGGTCGCCGCGCGGCGGAACGACCAGCGTCCAGGCGCCGAACTCAACGATCGCCATGACCGCCCACAGGATCGCCCCGATCGCGAACCCCGTCAGGCCGACGATGAGGCGCGAGCTGACCAGCCACGGTCCGACGGCGGCGACGGCCAAAGGCCAGCGCCCGCTCGAACCGCGTCTCGATGTGACCGAGCCGACCGTCCCTGAGGTTTGGCGATCAGCTCGATCCAGGAACACGCGCGCGCCGATGCCGCCGGCGGTCCATCGCAGGAGGATCGCCCCGTCGCGCCACGTCCTCCACACGGGGATGTTCCGCCGTTCGATGGCCGACAGGGCGTCGGAGGAACCGGTCCGGGGAGACCTCTGGCTGACGACGACGGCGCGGGGCCTGGCCCAGTCGAAGAGCGAGGCCGGGTTGGCGGATCGGCCGCCGTGATGCGGCGAGAGCATGACGTCCGGCGGCGGGTCGGGGCGCGGGCGCGCGATCAGGTCGACGAGCCCGAGCTGCTCGAGGTCGCCGGTCAGGAGCATGTGACGCCCGCCATGCGCGACGTCGAGCACCACGCTGCGCGCGTTGTCGGAGACCTCGATCGACCAGCCGGCGGGCGGGTGCTGGACCGCGAGCCGGATGCCGCCGGCCTCCCACGCCTCGGGCGCCGCGGTTGTCCGCAACGAGACGCCCCGCGACCGGACCTGTGCGATCAGCCGCTCGGCCCCGGGGTTCGTCGGGCCGGCGAACCCGGGCGGGATGCGGACCGTCCCGATCGCGAACCGGTCGAGCAGGTCGGGCAGGCCGTTGTAGTGGTCCTGGTCGGCGTGGCTGAGGATGACCTCGTCGATTCGCGAGAAGCCCCGAGCCCAGAGCGCCGGCGCGATGATCCGCCGCCCCACGGACGGGTCGCCCATCCGACCGCAGTCATAAAGCAGGGCCTGCCCGCCGGGCGTATGGATGACGATCGCCAGCCCATGCCCGACCGCGAGGACATCCGCCTCGGGCGTCCGGGGCGGAACCGGCACGGTGGCGAGGATCCAGCCGATGATCGACCAGGCCGCCAGCAGCCACCACGGACCATGCCGCCGGAGCCGCCCGACGGGCGGTCGCTCCTCGTCGGCTTGCGGCGCCGCGCGCGGGCCTGAGCGTGCCGCAGCGACGCGGTCGCCGCGACGCCGGCCACGCCGAGCAGCAGGTAGAAGACCAGCACCCAGCCCCAGCTCGGCCCCGCCACGAAGCGATAACCCCAGGGCTGCGCGACGCCCCAGAGCACGATGCGCTGGGTGATGTCGAGCAGCAAACCGGAGGCCCGGGACGCCGGGACGCCCAGCGGACCCCACGCCGCCGACAGGCCGAGCCCCAGGCCGCCGAGCAGCATCGCCGCCGAGGTGATCGGGATCAGCGGGATATTCAGCAGGATGCCGATCGGCGAGACGATGTGGAACCGCAGCGCCACCAGCGGCAGCGCCGCCAGCCAGACGACCGTCGAGGTGACGACGCCGAGGACTACCCCCGCGGCGATCGTCCGCGCCCGCGTCTTCCATCGCGGTTCGAGTTTCCGTTCCAGTTCGTCGAGCGGTGAACGCGGCCCGCGGATCCGGTCGCGGATCGCCCCCGCGGCGTGTCGCATCGCCGAGTAGGCCGGCGCCACGAGCCAGACCAGCGCGGCGATCGCCAGGAACGAGAGCTGGCAGCCGACGTCGAAGAGGTACACCGGATTGACGGCCAGGGTCACCAGCGCGGCCAAGGCCAGGATGTTGGCCGGCCGGGTCATCCTCCCGGCGACGGCGGCCACGCAGAAGGTCACGGTCATCACGGTCGATCGCACGATCGACGGCGCCGGGCCGACCAGGACGGCATAGGCGAGGATCGCCAGGGCGACGCCCACGAACGCGGGTCGGCGCGGGAGCCCCAGCACGCGCGCCGCGATCAGGAGCGCGGCGGCCAGCATCTGCATCTGCATCCCCGAGATGGCCAGCAGGTGCGTCGTGCCGGTCCGGGCGAAGGCGTCGTTGACCTCGGGATCGACCCCCTCGCGACGGCCCAGCAACAGCGCGGCCGCAAGGGGCTCAACCTTCGGATCCATGCCCCCCATCAGCCGTTCGCGACTCCAGGAGCGCATCTTGCCCAGCAAACGCCCCCCGACGGAGCCCGATCCCTGGGGATCGCGACGCAGCCCGTGCGGGTCGTCGACGGTGAGTCGCAGGTCGATCCCCTGGCCGCGGAGGAATTGACGATAGTCGAACTCGCCCGGGTTGAGCGGTCCGGCGATGGCGGCGAGCTGGCCGATCGCCTCGATCGCTTCGCCGCCGATGACATCGCCGTGATCGCCGTTGACGATCGCCATCGCGCGGCCGGAGACCGGCCGCCATTCCCGGCCGTCGTTCATCGCCGTCAGGTCGACGACGAAGCGGGTCCTCCACGGGACCGGACCGTCCGCCCCCGATCCCGCCCCGTATCGATCCGAATTCTCCCGGCGCACCCCCAGCGCCTCGCGAACCACTCCGCGGACCCAGGCGGGCCGGGGACTCTGGCCGACGGAGCCGGCCAGGTCGTGCGGGTCGCGGTCCGACCACCGAGCATGATGCCAGCCGCCGCCGAGCGCCCAGAAGGCCGCGACGACCGCGAGGCCGCCGGCGACCTCCCGATTCGTGGCCAACAGGGCGGCGGCCCCGGCGCCGACGGCCAGCGCGACCCAGGCCGACGTCCCCCACGGCTCGGCGTAGCGATCGACGATGATCCCCAGGGCAACCGCGACGACCAGCGGGAACAGGGGCGCCCACCGAAAGCCAATTGGCGGCATCGGAGAACCAGCGAGTTCGCCTCCCATCCGCTTCACCACCCGACCCTCGCTCGTCGAAGAAACTGACCCGCGCACGCGATGCTCAACGGGACCTGGTTCAAAGTCGGGTAACACTAGCGTGACCAGTGGGAGCTTCTCTGAAATGCCTGCTTCCTCCATGCTGGCGATGGGGTTCCAAGCCAACGCCATCACACGGAGGAAGCAGACATGCTCGCTCAGACTATGCCTCTGGTTGCCGCCATGCAAGCCGATCCGCTCCCGGCCGCCGTCTCGATCCCTTGCCCCGCTCAGCAACTCCCGCCCCAAAAGCGGCAGGAGTTGGCCCTCCAGGTCCTCGACGGCTCGCAGCCGGTCGCCCAACTGGCCCGCCAACATCAGGTCAGCCGCCAGTTCCTCTACCGACAGGCCGACACCGCCCAACTCGCCCTGGACCACGCCTTCGACCCGCCTCCAGCGGCCCAGGAGGTCCTCTTCCACCTGCCGGTCACCACGTCCTGGCTCCGTCAATTGATCCTCACCCTGGTCCTGGCCTGTCACAGCCCTTACCGCGGCGTCATCGCGCTGTTGCGTGACCTCTTCGACACCGAGACCTCCCTGGGCACCGTCCATAACGTCGTCCAGGCCGCCGTCGCCCGGGCCCGCGCGATCAACGACTCGTACGACCTGGCCGCCGTCCGCGTCGGAGCCCATGACGAGATCTTCCAGGCCGGCCACCCGGTCCTGGTGGGTGTTAACACCGCCTCCACGTTCTGCTACCTCTTGAGCCAGGAGGAGCACCGCGATGCCGACACCTGGGCGGTGCGGCTGCTGGAATTGGCCGAGCACGGCTTCGCCCCCGACGCCATCGTCGCCGACTTCGGCACCGGCCTCCGCGCCGGCCAGGCCCTGGCGCTGCCCCAGGTCCCCTGTCGCGGCGATGTCTTCCATCTATTGCGCGATCTCGAGCAGGCCGTCTCCTACCTGGAGAACCGGGCCTACGACGCGCTGGAGGCCTGCGCGCGCCTGGAGCGGGAGCAGGCCCGAGTGCGCCAGCAGGGCCGGCCGGCGCAGGGCGCGGCCCAGCGACTGCGGCGGGCCCGCGTCGCGTGCGACCCGGCCATCGCCTTGGCGGACGATGTCCGACTGCTGGGAGACTGGCTCCGCTACGACGTGCTCGCACTGGCCGGGCCGTGCCACGCCGACCGCCTGGTGTTGTACGACTTCATCTTGGCCGAACTGCAAGCGCGGGTCCCGGCCTGCGCGCACCGCCTGGGGCCGATCTACCGGCTGCTGAAGAACCGTCGCGACGACCTGCTGGCCTTCGCCCGGGCGCTGGACGAGGAGCTGGGGCAGATGGCGGTGGCGTGGGGGGTGGCGGCCGATGGCCTGCGTGGCCTGCTGAACGCCCGGTGCCGCGACGAGAGCGACCCGGTGCGCTGGGCCGAAGAGTCGGCAGTGCGGCCCCAGCTTCGCGGGTGGTCGCACGCGGCCTGCCGGGCGGTCGATGCGCTGGCCGCGGGGACGGTGCGCGCCAGTTCGCTGGTGGAGAACCTCAACAGTCGGCTACGGACGTACTTCAGCTTGCGCCGTCATCTCGGGGCCGATTACTTGGACCTGCTACGGTTCTACCTGAACCACCGCGTGCTGGAGCGGAGCGAACGGCCGGAGCGGCAGGGCCGGACGCCGGCGGAACTGCTGACCGGTGCGGTGCACGGGCACTGGCTGGAACTGCTGGGATTCCGTCGCTTTGCCCGCCCCGCGTGATCCGCCGGCTCATTGCGGTCGCCCCGAGCGCCTGGCTGGCCCAGGCACGGGGATCGTCCGCGCCGTGACTGCGGGAGAGTCAAACTGTTACCCTGGAAAGGCGGATTTTGAACCAGGCCCTCAACGGCAAGAAAAGTGCGACATAACCATTTTGGCTGTATGAAGTTGGGATGCAAAATGGCGGGTTTGGGTTCGTTCCGTCATTCTCTTTTCTGGCTCGCACGCCGCCCCTCCAAGTCTGGCACACTGAGTCCATTCATGACGTCTTGAGATGGTCCGGAAAGCCCGTCGCAGGGTGGATGGAGCCTCGCTCCGGTCGGCTTAACACGTCGGTCCGCCGTGGCCAACTCGGCAGCGCCAGCCACCAAATGTAAACCCCTGTCGCTTATTAGGTTGCGGCGTAGAATCGTCGGATTGGTTCGTTCCGCCGCTTTGCCTCCTGGCTGCTCCGCCTCTTCGAACCTCAGTTGTGAGGTTGATTCCATGCGTTTGTGATAGCCTGTGTCACGCTCAAGGCGGCTGCCATTATGGCAGCCTTGGGTTTGTTTCGTTGCTTTCAGGCACGACGGCCGGCAGAGGAATTGATCGCTACAATCAATGTAATCGATCCATATTAACATTGGCTTTGTTTCGTTGTTTTGCTCGAGCGTCCAGACACGACCGGCCACCGTCGGAATGTCCTCACAATCTATCCATATTAACAGAGCCTTCGCTCCATTGTTCTTGGCGGATGGTATCATACACGCCACGTCGATACCGAGCCCCATGAACGGGGCGACTGTACAAATGCACGAGAACAAGGATGGTTTGATGGATTCTGGGTCGATGACTGGCATGATTGGCTCTCCGCGGACCGTTGACGCAGAGTGCGTAAATGACGAGAAAGCGACTCCGTTGGGATGGTGGGATTCTGACGGATATTCCTCGTCGTCCGTCGCGCGGCTCCGCGCTCTTGGTGACAGCGTGGTCGTGACAAGCGATGCTCGTCGGCTTGTTCGATGGTGTCCGTCTCCGGCGGGTCAGCGTCGGTCCCGGCTGGTTACTGCGTCGTCGTCGATCAGGATCCTCCGCATGGGTGCGCTATCGAAGGGATTCTATAATTAGACGCCGCAACCTCGCGGATTATTCGGCGTTTTTAGGGAATTGTCTCTGAATTTGCGCTCAGCGGCGGCAGAGGAGGACAGCGGCGCAGCGGGGCCACAACCGCCGAGAAAGACCGAGAAGAGTGACCACCGCAGAGGCCGCCGAGGCTGCTGAGTCGAGGAAGAGACCGAGGGAACTGGGCCGCGAGGAACGCTGGAAGTCGTTCTCCGCGGAGCCCAGGGAGAATCTCACGACGGATTCCACGGCGGAGTATCGTAAGAGAGTTTAGCCCGGGATGAAACACGGGTTGAACACGGATGGGAATCCGAAAACGCCTCTGATCCGTGTTCCATCCGTGTTCCATCCGTGGCCCAGAATCACTGAGTCTCGTCGGACGGACCACGCCGGCTCGGCCAGGGAGGCACCCCGGCGCCCGGACGATCGCGGCCCGTCGGACTCGGGTCACCGGCCCCGACCCCACGCCGGACCGACCGCCGGTCGCCCGCCCGCGCTGACCACTGACGACGGACTGCTGACCAATGGCTCCGCGGGCGACGGCGGCCGGCGCGATCGGTCCCGCTGGCCCAGATCAGGCCCCATTTCCTTCGGCCTTCGACCCGGCCGGGAGCGAAGGCAGGATCGAATCGACCGCGATCTGGCCGAGTTGTTGACCATCGATCACCACGGGAACGAATTGCCCGGGCCCGTAGACCGCGCGAGACCCGTACGAACCCGGCCCTGGTCCGGTATATACCTCGATCTGGCGATCGATCAGGTTGATGATCCAGTAGACAGGGATGCGCCCCCTGGCATAGGCGGGGAGCTTCTCGTTCCGGTCGCGATCGAGCGTCGAGAGGGAAACCTCGATGACGAGTCCCGCATCATCAGGACCGGGGAGGCGATGCTCGTAATCCTCATCGACGCCACGGACGATCGCGACGTCCGGCTCCGGTTCGTCGTAGTCCGGGATTCGTATGGGCTCCTCCTTCCGCGATGTCCACCCGGGGGGAAGCAGGTCCTCCAGCGCCTTGATGACTCTCTTGGTGCTAAAGCCGTCCTCGGCGCTCTTTGCCACCTTGTCCACCATGTAGCCGTCGATGAGTTCGACTCGCTCGGGGTCGTTCAGCGCCCTCGCCCTGATGATCCGCTCGTACTCGTTGACCGTGATGCGGTGCATTCCGGGCGGGCCGGGCGGCGTCGACACCGTCGCCGGGATGGTCGACATGATCGATGACATGGTCACTGCCTCCCCTGATCGCCCCAGGAGTTGACCACTCCGCGGGCCTCTGTACTGGAGCGTACGCGCCTGATCACGACGGAGTCAACACGCGACAGACCCGGCACGATCTCCCCGGCGGCTCCGGGACTCGACCGAGCCGCGAGCGGCCAAACCGGTGACGGACGCGCGGTGATGCCCAGGCGGTCGCGGACTTCCGATCCGCGCCGCTCCCCGGACCGACCGCCGGTCTCCCGTCCATGCTGGCCAATGACCCAGCGAGCCAGTGATGCTGCGGCCGGTCGGGGTAACCGGATCGGAACCGCCCGGAGGTGATCCGTGTCCGTCCGGTAGACCGCATCCATTCGACGGGCGGGTCGGCCCCGATGATGGAAGGACATTCGTTCCCATCCGGGAGGCTCTGCCATGGCAAGAGTCCGGCGGCATTCGGCGATGCGGGCCGGCCCGGTCGACCGAGGCGACGACATCCCGTTTAATCCGCCCGCAAGGCCCGTCGGTCGCGGTGGCGGCTTCCCAGGGCCAGGCCGGACCCACCGGCCAGGCTGATCCCGCCGCCGACGAACGCCAGCCAGTACCAGTCGAGGAGCGTTGCAATCGAGGGGCCTTCGAGCGGCTTCCGGATGATCCCGTCGGGCTCGAGGCGGCCCAGGAACGATTCGGGGGCGAACTCGGATTCCGGGATCGGGCCGAAGCGGCATTCCGTGACCTCGAGGCGCGTCGAATACTTCGGCAAGGTTGGACCGAGGGTGGACGAGGTGCGGGCCCGGAAGATGGGGCGTCCTCCCTCGTGGTCGTAATCGAATCGGTCCTCGAACGCCACGCCCAACTCCACCCCGTGCAGGGAGCGGACCACGAACAGGTCATCCGCGTCGAATAGGAACGTATAATCACATCGGTAGCGGTCGTTGACCGCGGGGCTTGTCCGCAGCCGGAGCGTCACGAGGCGGTGGCCGTCGATGGTCGTGGTTTGAAGCGTGACGACTTCGTAGTCGGTCGATAAGCCGAAAGCCTGAGGATTCTCGGGAAACTGGAGCAGGGTCAACCCGTCATGGACCGCCGGTTCCCCGAAGATGTTCGACTCACGGTCGATCGCGCCGAGGGTCGTCCGATAGGATTGCTCGCGGAAGGCGCGCGGGTGTTCGCTGATCGTCCAGGGCTCGGCCGGCGGCCCGAGGCTGCGCCGGCCCCGGATCGAACAGCCCGGGTTGGCGAGATACGCCAGGTCGTTGACGTTGTTGGTCCTGCGGAGTCGGGCCAACGGGCCGGAGCGGAGCAGTTCTAGCCGCTCCTCGCGGCTCCGAGTCCCGGCCCCATGGCCTTCCGTGACGGCGCGGAAGACCGTCGTGAGCCGGACGTGATCATACGGGGCGAGCAGGCGCTCCACCGCGGCGAAGTAGTCAACCAGGAACGCATCCCAGCCGGCGGGGTCGATGCTGGGGTCGAGCTTGAGACTCTTCAGCCAGGTGCGGGTGGGCGGGTTGATACGCCGGGCAACCTGCTCGGTATCCGCCCAGAAGGCGGCTTCGAGTTCGTCGAGGCCGATCCCCAGGGTGGCGCGGCAGTCGGCCTCGAACGTGGCCTGCTGGCAAGTCGTGTACAGCTTCAAGAATCGCTCGGGACCATACATTCGGAGGAGGTAGTTGACGAGCGGGGCACCCTGTGTATAGGCCGCCGGCCCCGAATACCAGTACCAATCCGGGGCGACCAGTTGTCGGAGGGTCAAGCTCCGCCCTCTCTCGCGGTCTTTCCGGCGGTGTAGGCGAGTTCTTCGGCAGGTGTCCCCTCGTTGGCCTCCGCCCACCCTTCCATCAGGACCCTCGGCGGGTCGCTCCGGGCCGTGTAGTTCCGGGTGATGACGCAGTGGGCGATCTCGTGGCGGTCCAGGACCGTCAGGCCGTCGGCTCCGCGCTGGTACAGGCCGACTTCGGACCCGATCGCCATGTCGTAGACGGCACACCCCTGCAGGCCAAACAGCGGCCCCCGATACCAGACGATCGGCCAGGTCGCGGATTGGTCGAGCCGGGCCAGCGAGGCTTCAACGTGCCGGTCCATCGCGGCCACCTGGGCCCGGGCGTCCTCGGCCTTCGCCCCGACCATCGTCACCCACTTCCCCGCCGTCCGCTCCGGGTAGAACCAGCGTGCTTCCAGGTCCACGAGGGGCCGGGCCAGCGGCGAGAAGACCTTGGACGGCCACCCGGGGGGCACATGGAGGTTGAACGCCGGTCGCATCGCCATCAGGATGTGCCCGGCCAGGAACCAGAACGGCGCCGTCCCCACGAGCAGGCCCACCAAAGCCCGGTCGCGTCGGGGGCCGCGAATCAGGCGGACGGTCGCCGCGATCACCAGGCCGAGCCCCGCCGCGAACATCAGGACCGACAAGCCGACCGGGAGGATCGGGTTCGTCCTCCAGATCCCTGAGGCGGTCAGTGCCGCCGCCAGGCCGAGGGCACCGAGCCAGGCACCCCAGACGGTGAAGACCCATCGAGCCAGCATCGGCAGACTCACGGCCAGGAGGTTAGCGGGCCCTACGTTCCAACTGGACGAGTCGACTTTACGACCTGTTGCAGTCGAGCATGATGGACCGGGTGTCCGTTTTCCAGGCGACGACTGGGGCATTAGTCTGACAAAAGTCGGAAGGGATCGTCAATCGGGTTCGGCCGAGGGGTGAGATCGTGCCGAGCGGACCGGCAAAGGCCTTCCTTAGGCGTCATCCGGTCGGTCGGCGAGGGTTCCCGGCAGAAGGCGCAGAGCTTGTTCCGGCGGGCGAGGATCGTGCGATTGCAGGCGGGGCGTGAAGCGCGGCACGCCTGAGCTTGGCCCTCCCTGGCCAAAAACCCTCGCCGATTCGATGCTGAAGTCTCGATTTCAGCGTTAAGTTGGAGAAAGACATCGCCCAAGAGGTCTATGAAATCATGATGAACGAGGTTCTGGCGGAACGTGGCACCGATCACGGAATCAGAGCCGATTTCGATCGTGAAGCCGGAGCCACCTGTGCCGGCTGGGCAAGGTTCAGGAGGCCCGGCGCAGACAACCAAACCGCTCGGCACGCCGGGGAGTGCGCCGAGTGACGTTGAGAGCGGGATGTCCGCGCTGGTTGATGAGCCGATGGCCCAGCTCCACGAGTGCGCGATGCCGATCGGGAAGTTCTGCGGTTCAGCATAACGCCTGGGCGCCCGGGCACAAGGCGTTGTGAGAGTCAATGCACGGAGACAAACGGTGACTTCTGACCCCCAGTTCAGTTATGCGCGCTCTGCGTACGAAGACGCACGGATTTCGAGGCAACGCCGATCAGTCCGACAATTGCCGTCCAAGATCACCTCTCGGAAATCCTGCTTCGGTCGATCAGACCGATGTGCGCAGCACAAAGGTTGTCCAGCAGTCGTAGCGGACGAATGGGTAGCATTGAGTACATCGACCTGCACAGACTATTCGGGCGGTGACGAGCTAAGCCGTCCTCTCCCACACCTTTTCCCGCCCTCGACTTGACCAGGTCCCCGCAGGCTCGTCCAATGGGGGGGCCAAGCATCGGATAGGGGACGAGTTGCGGCATGCTCTCTTCATGCCGGTCGAATCTCAGGGCCTCGAATGCCATGAAACATCTCCCGCGTGCCCTCCTCGTGGCCCTTGTCTCCACGGCGGTCTCCAACGGCCCGGCGATCGCTCGTTCGGCGGACGGCTACGTCTCCTTCGAGGGCGAGAAGACCAGATGGCACGACGCGTTCGATCGCTACGACTTCCTCATGGACGAGGAGAGCCTGGAAATCACGCCCTTCAAGCGGCCCGAGGGCGAGGGATTCGGGGTCCGGGCCCCCGAAAAGGGGAAGCGGCGCTGCATCGTAATCGTCCCGGAGCGGACGGCCTCCGGCAACCCGTGGTCCTGGCGGGGCCAGTACTGGGACCACGAGCCCCAGGCCGAGCTCGAGCTGCTCCGGCGCGGCTTCCACGTCGCCTTCGTCACGCCCGACCCCGGCAGGCCCTGGGAGGCCTGGTACGCCTACCTCACCGAGAGGCACGGACTCTCGAAGAAGCCCGCCTTCGTCGGCATGAGCAAGGGCGGCGTCAACGCCTACGACTGGGCTGCCGCCCATCCCGATAAGGTCTCGGGCATCTACGCCGACAACCCGGCGATCCGGCCGGACGCCCTTGCCAGGCTCGGCGACCTGGCCAGGAACGACGTCGCCCTGCTGAACGTCTGCGGCAGCCAGGACTTCCTGCTGGAGCGGCATACGCTGGCCATCGAGGCCCGCTACCACCAGCTAGGCGGCCGGATCACCGTGATGATCAAGGACGGCCCGGCCCACCACCCCCACAGCCTGCGCGATCCCGGCCCGATCGCCGACTGGATTGTGGGGCACGCCCGCCCCACGGGTGACCGGCCCGCCTTCGCCGACGGGGGCTTTACGAAGTCCTACTACTACGCCCTGGGGAACACGTACGCCGTCCTTGAGAGAGAACAGACCTACGCGACCTGCCGGGGGCCCGGCTTCACGGAGTGCTACGACCGCTACGACGCCAAGACCGACAGCCCTTGGGGCCTGGGGGGGATGGCGGTGATCGTGCCGAAGGCCGCCGCCCCCGGCAAGCCCTGGGTCTTCCGGGCCGACCCGATCGGCCGGGATGCGGCGGTGGACCAGGAGTTGCTGGCGAGGGGCTTCCACATCGTCGTCGCCCCCTTGATCGCGCAAGCCGGGCCCGTGCGGGGGCAGTGGGACAACGTCTACAAGAAGCTCGTTCAACCAAGGCTTCTCAAGGAAGCCGGTGCTGGAAGGGGCCGGGACGGCGGCCGGGGAGGCCTATAGCTGGGCCATCGAGAACCCGGACAAGGTCTCCTGCATCTACGGCGAGAACCCGGCGCTACGCAGCCTCATGGCCAAGGAGCCCCCGCTCGACCACCTCGACGCCCTCGCCGGGGCCGGGGTGCCGCTCATCCACGCCTGCGGCGGCCTCGACCCCTGGCTCGACAGCCAGACTCGCGTCGTCGAGAGGCGGTATCAGGAGCTCGGCGGCAGGATGACGGTGATCGTCGATGAGGGCAGAGGCCACCATCCGACGGCGCCGAGAGACCCGAGGCCCGTCGTGGAGTTCATCCTCGCCCAGCAGAAGGAGTCGCTCTCGCAGGCGACCGCGAGTCCCCGCGACTTCCGCTTCGACGGGACCATCTCGCGGGAGGTCCTGGAGAATTACCTGTCCCGGGCGATCTCCATGGAGGGCATGCTCAACGGCCGGGGCGACCTCGGCGAGAACATCCGGATGCTCAAGGAGACCGGGGCGAAGTTCATCGGGCGGGCCCTTTGCCTCTGGGGCGGCGAGGCGGACCTGCTCCGCAACCTCGAACGGGCTAGGGATCAGGTCCCCAAGGTCCACGCCGCCGACCCGGAGATGGTCCTCCAGGCCTGCATCTTCGAGATCGTGACCACCCAGGTCGAGCGGGTCCCCGTGCCGGAATGGGCGTTCGTCGCGCTGGGGCGGCCGGTCGAGAAGCGGAACTTCCGCTACGCCGATATGCTCTACCCGGACGGCCGCCGCGTGGACCACTGGGGGAGAGGCCGGTCGGTGCCGGACGTGAGCCGCACGGAGACCAAACTCTGGTTCTACTTCCTCGCCGCGTCGTACATCGACCTGGGCATCGAGGCGATCCACTTCGGCCAGACCGAGCTGATGAACGGGAACGACCGCGACCTCGCCCATTATTCCGAGGTGCTGGCGCTGGTCCGCGCCCACGCGTCGAAGCACGCCCGCCGTCACATGGTGCTGTGCGACTCGCACGTCCCGAGCGGCGGCCTGGTGCGCGAGGGGAGGCTCCTCATGGACTTCCACTCCTTCCCGCTCCGGATCAAGGAGGTCCCCGGCAGGCCGCAGGAGGCCATTTTGGAGTTGGGATTCTCCGACGGCATCTACGGCCGCAGCAAGGGCGGGACGACGCCCAGCGGCTGGTCATGCGAGCACCTGCCCTACCTGGTGGAGATTGACAACTGGGGGGCGAGCAGGCACCCGGGGCAGCCCGGGCAAGGAGGCATCTGGGTCTGGGGATACGACGAGATCACCTGGTTCGCGCACCAACCCGAGGGGTATCGCGCCGAGTGGCTGCGATACGCCCGGGACTGGGTCCGGAAGACCGACCCCAACGGCCATCTCCAGATGCCGGGGAGCCGCACCCTGAGGTCGCCGTCGGACGGCAAGCGATGGTACTTCGCCAACCGCCGGAGCGAGGCGATCCCGGACGGGCTCGGCGACGAGGCGGCGATTCGGTCTGTCTGGGCTTCCGAATCGGAGCGGTAAGGGCTATTGCGATTTCGTCGCGAGGTCGCAGCCTGAGCGACAGGTCGGGCGCCGCCGCTCCGTCAGCCCGCGGGTCCGCCGGGGTTTCAGGACCTACCGCCCGCACTGCTCCTTGCTGGCGTCGCGCACCGCTCGCGTCATTCATCGTTAATCGAAGTTGACCCGGACGGTCGGGCTCGGGACGATGCTGGGACGTGTAACGGGTCAGAGGTCATTTTGCGTAGTCTAGGCGAGATCCTGGGCCGCCGGGGGTTTCGGCTTGGGCTTCTTCATGCGGGTCAGTCCGGCCAGGGCCATGCCGGTAATCCCCACCCCACCCAGGAGAACGAAGACGAGTCGTAGCCGCCGATACACCCCGGGCGTGGACTCGTCACCGATCCCAGCGAACGTCATGTGGACGACGAAGCCGACGCCCAGGAGGACAGCCCAGAATGCGGACCACCCGTCGATCTCGAGTTCGGCATCGTTCTGATCCTCGGCTGTCGCAGGCATCTGCGTAAGGTCTTGGTTGTCCATGGGTCCTCCGGGGTGTCGGCCGATGATCGGTCGGGTTTTCTTCGACGATCGGTCTGATCGTGGCGACGGATCGGTCGGGAGCGGGCATAAAAAAAGCCCCGCCCATGCGATGAGTCGCACGGTGGGGCCGCCATAGCCGACCGGTTGTCACCCGTCACGAGCAACATTGTCCATCCTTAAAGATATACGATGCCGACCCGCGTGAGAAGTCCCCGGCGATCGAAGATGGCCGAGGCGGCGGACGCCCGTGCTCGACTTGGCACCGCATCTCGTCCGCTGCCGTTCGTCGAGCCCCAGGGAACTCACTCTCATGCGACCTGATGCTCCTCGATCTCGTGGGGGCGAGCCGAGATGAGGTCGGCCAGGGCGATGACCGCCTCCTCGGCGTCCGGTCCGTGGGCCTCCAGTTCCAGGACCATGCCGAATCCGGCGGCCAGGCCCATGAGGTCCAAGACGCTCTTGCCCTGGGCCACGGCCCCATCACAGCGGACCCGGATCGCGGCGGCGTACCGCTGCGCCAGACGGACGAACTGGCGGGCGGTCCGCAGATGGAGCCCGAGGGGGTTCCCGACCACGGCTCGGCGGCGGGCGATCGGAGGTCGATCGACCATCGTGACGAGGATGTCCAGATCGCTCCCGTCGCGGTCGTCGCCCCGAGCCATCGAGCCGAACACGGCCAGCGACTTGACCCCGTATCTCGCTCGCAGGTCGGGGGCTTCGGCGTTCAGGCGGTCGAGGATGGCTCGTCGATCCATGGCGTCACTCCTCTTGCGGAGCTTCCAGCGGCGGAATTGTTCCCCGCCGGGTGACGAAACATCCATGATTCCCATCCGTATACCAGCCCGGTCGCGGTGTCATGACGGGAGGTGCGCAGGGACCCGGGACGACGAAGAAACACCCGCGTGGCGATCCGCCCGGTGCCGATCCCGGCCCACCCGTCCAGCAGGGGACTCGTCCGGCCCGAGGCCGCCGGGCCGGGCCACGATCGCGGCGGGCCCGGACGGGGCCGGGTGCAGCCGATGGCCCGCCGGCCTGCTCGTACCCGTACCGATCGCTTTGGCCGCCCGACGGGTCGGCGCGTACGAGGAGTGTCGAGAATGACGGGAGATCCGGGACCGGCCGGCCGGCGGCTCGGGGCCGCCAGCACCTCAATTCGCCGTCGCCGGTCCGGTCAGTCAGACCGGGCGGGCGATGCGATCGGCGGATTCTCCGCGGGGATTCGACGGTCATGGCTGGACACTTCGACTCCGATCGTGGATTCTATGCGTATGAAATTCCCCGCTCGGTGCAGGGCGCCCATAGGGTCGGGATCATCGACTCGACATCCGTTGAAAAGGTCATCAGACATGCAGCACCGATACCCCTGCGGCGGCGTGAGCCGGCGCCGCTTCCTCGCCGCCTCCGCCATCTCGGCCGCCTCGCTCCCCTTGATCTCGGGAGCATCCGCTGAGACCGCTCTCCAGGAATCGTCACCGATCGGCAAGACGACGCATCACGGCGGTGATGGCAAGCCGCTGAGCAAGCTGGCCGCGCCGGGGCTCTATCCGGGCCGCGTCGTCGAGGTCAAGAACCCGCGGATGATCCGCGGCGGCAACAAGGACGCCCAGGCCATCAAGGCGTCGATGGACCTCGGCATCAAGACGCTCACCGGCGCCACCGACGCGGTCGAGGGTTGGAAGCACTTCTTCGAGCCGGGGGACGTCGTGGGGATCAAGGTCGTCCCCAACGGCCAGCCTTTTGCCCACTCGTCCTACGAGATCGTGCTGGAGGTGATCGAGAAGCTCAAGGCCTGCGGCGTGAAGGCCGGGGACATCTTCGTGTATGACCGCTATCGCAGCGAGTTCATGCAGGCCGGATACCACAAGATCGTGCCCGACGGCATCCACTGGGGCGGGCTGGATCCCGAGGATAACCAGTTCAAGCTCGATTTCCCCTCGCACGCCAGCGACCCAATGGTCGGCTTCGACCACGATGCCTTCGTCTGGATGGACCTGATCCCCTATGGCGACAACCCCAAGGATGACCGGTTGTACCGCTCGCACCTGGGCAAGCTGGTCACCCGGACGCTCAACAAGATCGTGGCGATCCCCGTCTTGAAGGACCACGGCTCGGCGGGCGTGACCGGCGCCCTCAAGAACATGAGCCACGGGACCGTCAACAACGTCGACCGGTCGCACCACACGCCGTTCACCAACGTCTGCAACCAGTTCATCCCCCAGATGGTCAGCCATCCGATCATCCGGGAGAAATTCGTCCTCCAGATCATGGACGGCATCCGGGGCGTCTACCAGGGCGGGCCGTTCTCCTCCTTCACCCACGGCAAGTACACCTGGGAGCACAACGCGATCTTCTTCGCGACCGATCCGGTGTCGATGGATCACGTCGAGTGGGACATCGTTGACGCCAAGCGGAAGACCCAGAACCTCCCGCCCGTGGCCGCCGCCGGCAAGGCGGCGCTCGATCCCCTGGGCAGCGAGGGCTTCGACGTCCGCCAGCCGCAACACATCGCGCTGGCCGGCGCTGGGCCTGGGCCTCTTCGACTACAAGTCGAACAGGGGCCGTCGGCAGTCGATCGATCACAAGGTCGTCAATATCTGAGCCGGCGCGACGCCCCGACCGTTCAGTTCGGGGGACGGAGCTGCATTCTCCCCAGGAGCCCATCGGTCCCTGGAGGAGCCGGCTCCGTCCGGCGCTCTTCAGCCGGACGTTCAGCGGGCTAGCGCTTCTCGGGCAGGACGAAGATTCGCACGCTGTGGATCAGCCACTTCTCGCCCTGCTTGACGCGCACCTGGTAGAACGGCAGCCTGAGCGGCTTGGCCGCGAGCTGGTTCGGCTCGAACGTGCCGGCGATGACCAGGAGGTCGGGGGCCAGCAGCCTGGCATAATCGACGGTGTTCTTCGCCCGGATCGTGGCGGGCTCCTTGAAGAAGTCGGCGTAGAGTCGCTCGATCTCCGCCCGACCGTCGTACTGCTTGACCGAGTAGCCCGCGTCGTTCTTGCCCTGAAGGAAGACGAGGGCGTCTTCCGTGTAGTAAGCGGCCATGGCCTTCGCGTCGGCCATGCTGAACGTGGCCGCGCCCTCTTCGGTCAGCTTCCGGGCCAGGTTCATCGCCTCGTCGGCGCCGCGCTCCTGGCCCGGTGATCGGGCCGCCGCGAAAAGCACCCCGACGATCGCGAGTGTCGATGCCGCCATCTTGGAATGCTCCGTCATCGCTTGATCCTCCTGATGGGACGGGTCATCGCAGGTTCGCGATTCTCTCGATGGAGTCCTCGGTGAGAGTCGGGCCTTCAGAACCAATCGGCGGCCGTGGCCAGGACGGGCTCGGGCTGGGGCTCGAAATGGAGAGTCTTGTCGATGAACGCGCAGAGCTCCCGCACCTGGCGGCTCTTCTGCTTCAGCTTCTCCAAGTCGAAGGGATGCTCCGCGGTCCACTCGCCGATCTTCGAGGCCAGCGCCCGGTAGTTGGCCTGGTCGATCTTCGCGCGTTCCTCAGGCGTCGAGGCCGTCGCCGGCTCCTGGCGGATCTTCTCGTATTCCTGCCGGACGTGATCGTCGATTACCGCCCAGGCCCGCAGATCGGGCACGGCCACGGCGACGTGCCACCGCTCGCGCGCCGGGCGATCTCGAGCTTGATCTGGCGGCAAGCACTCTCGTAGAGTTCCCGGATCTTCTGCGGATCCTCGCTGTTGGTATCGAGGACGACGGCGACGTGCAAGTCCGGGTTCTCGCGCATGAATGACCCGGCGTCGACGGCAACCGAATCGAGCGTAAAGAACTTGTCTGTCTTGACCCTCCGGTCATCGATGAGACTCCGGAAGATCGCTCTCAGGCAGTGTTCCTGAGAGAAGCCGGTGGTCGCGATCAAGAGCGGCTTACCCATCGGGACCTCCCTCAATCGAATCCGGGACCTTCGAGCAGCCGGGCATACGGCTTGCCCTCTTCCACCGCGACGCGCCACTTCCTCCTGATCATTTCGAGCATGTCGAGCGGCGGCTCCCGCGTCAATCCCCGGTTGATTTCGATCGTACGAAAGAGCAACACGCGAATCGGGCGCAGCTCGTTAACCAGTTCTCTGGCCGCTTCCGAGTAATCGCGGGCGAAGAACAGGCCGATGGTCCCCTCGGGCCGGCGCCCGACCTGCAAGTAGAGCCGGGCGAGCGGCTCGAAGGGGATCGGATCTGCTTGGAGCTTGGACTGGATCAGGAAGCCCTGCCAGCCCAGGGTCACCGCCCCATCGAGCTCTTCCTTGGTCTGATCGCTCGTCTCCATCTGGATGGTGAACGGGCCGCGGACGCGATCCTCCGGGGCAGCGACCAGGCGAAACGCCGAGCAGACCCAGTGCTCGAACACCCAGCCGGCCTGCTGCGGATTCAGCTCGCGGCCGTTGAAGCGGCGAGGATCCACGGATTCCTGGAACTCCGGGAACAAGTCTCGCCAGCCGGCGTGGAGCGCCGCGTCGTCCGCGGGCGTCCACTGCCGGATCGTCTCCGGAGTCAGCTCGTCGCTCATGGGCGTCTCCTCTTGGCGGGTCATCGCGTCAGGCCGCACCCTGCGTCTCGGCGGATCCGGCGGGTGGGCAGGCGGGGAGGATCAGGGTGAACGTCGAGCCCTGTCCCAGCCGGCTCTCGGCGCGGAGGCGGCCGTGGTGGGCCTCGACGATGTCGCGGCAGACGGCCAGGCCCAGGCCCGTGCCCCCCTGCCCCGCGGCGTCCGGCGAGGTCTTCGTCGAGTAGAACGGCTCGAAGATCCGCCGCAGGTCGCCCGGCGCGATCCCGACGCCGGTGTCGGCGACGCTCAACTCGGCCCGGCGGCCGGCGGCGTCCATGCCGAGGCGGACCCGCACCGTCCCCCCCTCCGGCATCGCCTGACGCGCGTTGATCAGCAGGTTGAGCAGCACCTGCTGGATCTGCGCGGGGTGGACCCGCGCCCAGGGCTCGCCGACGAGCTTCACGTCGAGCCGGACGCGGTGCTTGGCCATGTCCTTCTCGACCAGGGCGATGACCTCGCGCACCAGCCGGACCATCTCGGTCGGCTCGCGGTGGTCGAGGCTCCCGCCCGGCCGGGACAGGCCGAGCATGCTCCGGGTGATCGTCGCCGCCCGCTGCGCCGCCTCGACGATCTGCGTCAGCGCCCGTTCGCGGTACGCCGGGTCGGGGTTGCGCAGGCCCAGCTTGGCGTAGCTGAGGATCGGAGTCAGGGCGTTGTTCAGCTCGTGGAAGACGCCGCCGGCCAGGACGCCCAGGCTGCTGATCCGCTGCAACGCGATGACCTGACGACGCAGGGCCTCGATCGCCTCGGACTCGGCGATCCCCGTCGGGCGGGACGACTCCGGACCGCCGCGCTTCGATCGCTCCCCGCTGCTGGAGCCCCCGGTCGCGTCTGAAGCCGGCGCGGCGGCGACGGCCCGACTCTTCTGTGAGGTCGACATCACTCCCCCAGCCCTCCCTGGCCCCGCGACTTCGCCCGGCCCTGGCCTCCATGACGCCTGCCCGCCCATCTCAACGTATCGGCCGCTTCCTCGGCCGGAATGAGGCCGACGGGCCGCCCTTGTGCGGGCTGGGATCGGGATGCGGGATGGGAAGAGTCGAAGGCGTGCGCGCGGAGGGCCGCTCACTGCGACCGGCCGGAGTCCAGGACCACATTGCGGGGCGCCGACCAGGGGAAGAGCTTCAGGCCGTTGCCGGGGATGACTCGCGGGATGGCGTCGAGATCGGTGCCGACGATCGGCGGGATGACGCGGCGGCCGTCGCTCCAGTAGCCGAGGTGCCGGAACTGCTCCGGGTCGCGCGCGACGTGGTCGAGGGTCTGGCCCGCGAAGGCGGCATCGAGGGTCAGGTCGGTGATCCGCCAGAATCCGGCGAAATCCAGGGCATTCACGTCGCCCATGCTCAGTTGCAGCGAGCGCAGGATGCCTTCGCCGTTGTCGAGCCGGTGGTTCGTCCCCGTGGGCGCCGTGTGCTCGGCGATCAGGGGAGGGTAACCGTGCCGATCCGATCGGAAGAGGATGAAGCGCTTGCGCGCGGGGGGATCGCGGACGCCTCGGCGAAGATCTGCCGGCCGCGCAGGTCGCCGACGACGATGTCCTCATCGCCGACCGCGACGATCAGGAGGGTCGTCCCGGGGATGTGGGTCAGGGCGGGATGCCGCATGGGGAAAACTTCGCCGGGCATGATGGCGACGACGGCCCGGGGCAAGGGGAGGGCGGCATGGGGGTCGGACGCCAGCGCGGCGATCTGTGCGGCGAGGTTGGCCCCCGCCGAGTGTCCGATCAGCGCGAACCGCCTGGGATCGGGACGGACATGACCGACGCCCTGGTCCATACCGACGCTCAGGACGCCCAGCCCGTCGTGGATCGCGGCCATCGCGTTGGGGAGGAAATCCTGCGGCAACGTGCCCACGTCGTTCTGATACCGGGGGAAGATCACCACGTGGCCGTGGCGGACGAGATGGTCGATCCAGGCACCGTAAAACCCGGGATTGACGGCGAACCAGCCGTGGAGGAAGACTACGACCGGCGCGGCCTCCGGCCGGGGCCGGTCCGGCTCGAAGAGCCAGTAGG
Source organism: uncultured Planctomycetota bacterium (assembly GCA_963815795.1). Lineage (GTDB taxonomy): Bacteria > Planctomycetota > Planctomycetia > Isosphaerales > Isosphaeraceae > JAKAUH01. Next base: position 369,694 of record CAWFIC010000021.1, read on the forward strand.
ACCGGGGACCCTGGCCGATCTCATAGCGTCGGACGCCGCCGTGCGGCGGCGCGGGCTCCGCTCCCGCAGGCAACCGACCTGACCGGCCCCCGCGTCCGTCTCCCTCACCGGCTTCCAGGCCGCCGCCGACCGGCCAGGTGGGTATCAAGGACAGGATGACGGCCAGGACCACCGGCGTCCAGCCGATCACCCGCCGCGCATCGCCGCAGCGCGCCTCGTTGTTCCGACCGCCAGCCATGGCCGTGCCTCGCCCCCGCTTCCTGCCTCGGGACGTCTCACCCCGGAAAGGACGGTGTAGTTTCTCGACCCGGCGCACTTTGTCAAGACTGTTCCACGGACTTCGATGACATGATGGCATCCGAGACTCCGGATGCTCTTCTTATTGAAGAACTGTCGCGCCGCGAATCGATCTCGCCGCGACCCGCACCCGGCTGCGAGAAGTGTCGATCCAAGAATGACGAGTCATCCTCGGAATGATCCGACAGCTTGACCGGGTGCCGGTGCGGATACATAATGAAGCGCAGGTAAGACGGGCAACCTGGCCCGACGCGACGGGGAATCACTCCCCGGCCAACCATTACTCACTCCCGATCTTCCCCGAGGCTGGGACGTGGCATCACGGCGGCGGACAGAGCGGCGCGGCCTGCGAATCCTGGGGATCGGGATCCTGATCCTCAGCACGATCCGCGTCCCGCTGCCCCAGGCCGATTACCACAACATCCGCCACCATGACGTGCGCGGGGAGGTCTGCGTCTACCACGATCATCTGCTGCGGTGGCATCCCTCGGCCGATTCCGCCGCGGACGTGGCGATGTTGCACTGGCACTGGTTCGTCCCGCTGGTCGAGCCCGGGACCGGGCGGCCGGGCGACGATCAAGAGCATCGCGCGCCGGATCGGGACCGGCGCTGCACGCCCACCTCGGCGATTGGCCCGAACCGGACTGGACCGGCTCGCCGCTGGTCCGCCCCGATACCCGGGGACGACTCGTCGACCTGTTGAGCCTGGGCCTGACCGGGCCGAGCGCACTGGCCGCCTCCGCCCGAGTGGCCGATATCGACCCCGGGCCACACCTCTTCTCCGCCTGGCACTCCGATGGCGCCGCCGGTCCGCGCGCCACGATCCTCAGCCTGTCCTCCCGCTGGAACTGCTGAGCCTATCCTCCCGCCGATCGCCCGCCCTCACGCGGGCCACCTCCATGCCGTCCCCCGGCGCGGGATCCGTCGTCTGCACATCGGGCAAACTGTGGTTGATCGGATCGGGGCAACGCTCCGGCCCGCGAGTCGCCCGGTTCTCCATGCACGCACGTATCCCGCGGACTGCTCATCACACATCAGCTCGCTACCCCATGCGGGAGGATTCCTATGTCCGTTGCATTGACACAGACGCGGCCTGCGGCGGCGGCCTGGTCGATCCGCCAGGCTTTGCCCTGGGCGCTGATCGGCCTGCTGCTGGCCGTCCTGATCGGTTACATCGCCCTCGACTTGCGGAACCCCGCGGTTGCATGCCTCGCAGGGTCAGGGTCACCAGACCGCGCCGGGAGGGAAGGCGGCGGAGGCGAAGGCCGACGCGCCGTCCAGCACGTCGGTCACGCTGTCCGAATCGAAGTTCGAGCAGGCGAAGATCGCGACGGGGCCGGCGCGGATCGACCGGCTGACGACCGAAGTGGGCGTCGTGGGGATGATCCAGCCCGATGCGGACCGGAAGGTCGAGGTCCGCCCCTGGGCCACGGGCATCGTTCGCGAGGTTCATGCCGTCCTCGGGCAGCAGGTCAAGCAGGGACAGACCCTGGTCATCCTGGACAGCCCGGAGGTCGGCAAGGCGCGGCTGGATCTCCGCGCCCGCCAGCGCGAGCTGGCCACGGCCCGTTACGAGGCCGAATGGAAGAGCGACATCGCCGGCAACGTCGAGACGCTCATCCCCGAGCTCAAGAAGGGTATCGCCGAGGACATCGCCAATCGCCACGAAGCGGCCGGCAAGGACCGCCACGATGAGGAGGCCGATCACGCCAAGGGCCGGCCGGCACGATCGGAGGCGATCGAGATCCGCTTCGCCGGCAAGGACCTCGGGGCCTATCGCGGCACATTGCTGAAGGCCTTCGCCGATTACGAGATCGCCGTCCACGAGGAGGAGAAGAACGTGGACCTCCAGCACAAGGCCATCCTCGGCGCCCATCCCGTGGTCGTCTCCCGGCACACCCGCGAGGGGATGCAAGCCGAGCTCACCGGCGCCATCGAGGAGGTCCGCTTCAAGTCGGCCCAGGAGCGGCGGGTGGCCGTCCAGGCGGTGAAGCATGCCGAGGCGGCCGTCGTCGACGCGGCCCAGCGACTGCGGATCCTCGGCGTCTCCGAGGACATCCGCCATCTTCTCGAACACCCCGAGGAGGGAAACACCCTGGCCACGAGTGAGGACGTGACGCGATACGAGATCCCCGCGCCGTTCGACGGCAATATCATCAAGAAGGACGCCGTCCCCAGCGAGAAGGCCGAAATGAACCATGTGCTGTTCGTCGTGGCCGACCTCCGCACGGTGTGGGTCAAGGCCGATATCCCCGAGTCGGACGTCGCCAAGCTGTCGCGGCTCCGGGACGGCGCGATCCGGTTCCGCGCGACGGCCTACCCCGATCGCGAGTTCCAGGCCCGGCTCATCTCCGTCGGCTCGGCCGTCGACCCCCAGACCCGGACCGTCCCGATCCTGGCCCGGACCGACAACCCCGACGCCCTGCTCAAGGCCGACATGTTCGTGAACATCATCCTGGACAGCTCGGCCGTCGAGGAGGCCCTGACCGTCCCCTCCGCCGCCGTCGTCGAGAAAGACGGGGTCAAATTCGTCTTCGTCCCCGCCGGCAAGGACGAGCCCCGGACCTTCACTCAAAGGCCCGTCGAGATCGGCCGGCAGGCCGGCGACCGCACGGTCATCAAGGCCGGCCTGAAGGCCGGCGACGTCATCGTCACCGCGGGCTCGTTCTTCCTCAAGAGCGAGCTGATCCTCCAGAACCAGAAGGATGAGGACTAGGTTTTCGGTTTTCGGTTTTCGGTTCTCAGTAAAGACTCGCCGACGGCGCTGCCCGCTGACCATCGCCCCGACTCCGACGAGGCAATCGGCGCGGTGTCGCCCGTGGCCACGCTGAAAACCGAAAACCGAAAACCGAAAACCGAAAACCGAAGATGCTCAACTCCATCATCGAATCGTCGCTGAATAACCGCTTCTTCGTCCTGATGGCGACCGCGCTGGTGGCGGGGCTCGGGGTGTACTCGGCCTGGAACCTGCCGATCGACGCGGTGCCGGACCTGACGAACGTGCAGGTGCAGGTGATCACCGAGGCGCCGGCGTTGTCGCCGATGGAGGTGGAATCGCTGCTGTCGTTCCCGGTCGAGGGGGCGATGAGCGGGCTGCCGAACGTCGAGGAGATCCGCTCGATCTCGAAGTTCGGCGTCTCGGTGGTGACGATCGTGTTCAAGGAAGGGACGGACATCTATCGGGCGCGGCAGTTGGTCGGGGAGCGGATCCCCGCGCGGCCGCGGCGATCCCGCCGGGCTACGGCGTGCCGATGCTCGGGCCGATCTCCACGGCGCTGGGCGAGGTGTTCCAGTTCCAGGTGAAGGCGACCAAGGAGTCTGGGATCACCCCGATGGAGCTGCGGACGCTCCTCGACTGGTTCATCGCCTACCAGTTGCGCCGCGTCGAGGGCGTGACCGAGATCAACGCCCACGGCGGCGAGATGAAGACCTACGAGGTCCGGGTCGACCCCGACGAGCTGGCCAACTACAAGCTGTCGATGACCGACGTGTTCAACGCGCTGAGGTCCAACAACGCCAACGTCGGCGGCGGCTACCTGGTGCACAACGGCGAGGCGCGGTACATCCGCGGCGTCAGCCAGGCGCGGAACGTCGAGGACATCGCCGCGATCGTCATCGACGAGCGCAACGGGGTCCCGGTCACCGTGGGCAAGGTGGCCAAGGTCGTGCCGGCGCCGATGATCCGCGCCGGGCTGGCGACCCGCGACGGCCAGGGCGAGATCGTCACCGGGCTGGTGATGATGCTGATCGGCCAGAACGGCCGCGTGGTGGTCGAGAACGTCAAGGCGGAGATCGAGCGGCTCCAGAAGAGCCTGCCGGCCGGCGTGACCATCGAGCCGCTCTACGACCGCACCCACCTGATCAACCACACGCTGAGCACCGTGCTGCACAACCTGACCGCCGGCGGCACCCTGGTGATCGCCGTCCTGCTGGTGCTCCTGGGCAACCTGCGGGGCGGCCTGATCGTCGCCCTGGCGATCCCGCTGTCGATGCTCTTCGCCGCCAACGTCATGTTGGCCAGCGGGATCTCGGCCAACCTGATGAGCCTGGGCGCCATCGACTTCGGGCTGATCGTCGACTCGAGCGTCATCATGATCGAGAACTGCGTGCGGCGGCTGGGCCATGAGGGCGGCACCCGGCCGAAGCTCGAGATCGTGCGCGACGCGGCCGTCGAGGTCCGCCGGCCCACGATGTTCGGAGAGCTGATCATTACGATCGTCTACCTGCCGATCCTGGCGCTGCACGGGACCGAGGGGAAGTTGTTCCGCCCGATGGCCTTCACAGTGATCTTCGCGCTGTTGGGCTCGCTGGTGCTGTCGCTGACTCTGATGCCCGTGCTGGCGGCGATGGGCCTGAGCTCCCGGCCGCAAGAGAAGGAGGTCCGGCTGATCCGATGGTTCAAGCGGCTCTACCAGCCGGCCCTGGCCGCGTTCGTCGCGCACCCGGCCTGGGCCGTGATCGTGGCGCTGGGGCTGGTCGCGGCCAGCGTCCCGGTCGGCCTGAACCTGGGCGCCGATTTCATGCCCCGGCTCAACGAGGGCGATCTGTTGATCGAGGCGGTGCGGATCCCCTCGGCCTCGCTGGAAGGGGCCGTCGAGACCTCGACGCAGATCGAAGACCTGCTCGAGACGATCCCCGAGGTGCGGCTGGTCTACTGCAAGACCGGCCGGCCCGAGATCGCCAACGACGTCATGGGGCCGCACCAGACCGACGTCTGGACGATGCTCAAGCCGCAGGAGGAATGGCGGCCGGGCCTCACCCGCGACGACCTGATCAAGGAGATGGACGAGCTGTTGACCCGGAACGTGCCGGGGGTGAAATTCGGATTCAGCCAGCCGATCGAGATGCGAGTCAACGAGCTGGTGCACGGCGTCAAGAGCGACGTGGCCGCGATCCTCTACGGGCCGGACCTGGACGAGCTGCGCCGGCTGTCGCTGGAGATCGAGCGGGTGCTCAAGGGCATCCACGGCGCCAAGGACGCCAAGACGCCGACGGCCGGCCGGCTGCCGATGCTGCGGATCAAGGTCCGCCGCGACCAGCTCGCGCGGTATGGGATCAAGGCGTCCGAGGTCCTCGACGCAGTCGCCGCGCTGGGCGGCATCACGGTCGGCACGATCTTCGAGGACGACTCGAAGGAGTCCGTCCGGAAGGAGTCGAGGACGGTCCGGCTGCCGGCCCGGCATCCGCTCCGGGTCCGCCTACCCGAGTCGTGGCGCAGGGATGCGGAGCGGATCCGCTCGATCCGGGTCGAGGATCCGTTGGGCCGGGCGATCCCGCTGAGGGACCTCGCTGACATCGACGAGGAGGAGGGACCCGACGAGATCGAGCGCGACAACGTGCAGCGACGCGCGGTCGTCGGGGTCAACGTCCGAGGCCGGGACGTCGCCAGCTTCGTCGCCGAGGCCCAGTCCGCCATCGATGCCCAGGTCAAGCTGCCCAAGTCCGGGGGCTACGTGCTGCGCTGGGGCGGGCAGTTCGAACACCTGCAGACCGCCATCCGGCGGCTGATGGTCGTCGTGCCGGTGGCCCTGCTGCTCATCTTCCTCCTGCTGTACAGCACGTTGCACTCGGTCCGTCTGACGATCTTGATCTCCACGGCCGTGCCGATGGCAGCGACCGGCGGCTTCTTCGCCCTGGCGATCCGCGGGCTGCCGTTCTCGGTCTCGGCGGGCGTCGGCTTCATCGCGCTGTTCGGCGTCGCCGTGCTCAACGGCCTGGTGTGGGTCAGCGCCGTGGAGCACCTGCGGCAGGAGGGCGTCGAGCCGCATGAGGCCGCGCGCGAGGCGGCCGTGGTCCGGCTCCGGCCGATCCTGATGACGGCCCTGGTCGCCGGGCTGGGTTTCATCCCCATGGCCGTCAACACGACCCCCGGCGCCGAGATCCAGCGTCCGCTGGCCACCGTCGTCATCGGCGGCATCATCACCGCGACGCTCCTGACGACCCTGGTCCTGCCGGCCGTGTATCCCTGGTTCGTCACGAGGTCCAAGCCGGCCGAGATGCCGATCAACGGAGTACCCGGGCCGGCCCCGCAGGCGCATTGAGGATCGATCGAACTGCGAGGAGCTATCCGTTTACGCCGGGCCCGTTCGGGCTCGCTGGCGCCACCGAGTCGGGCTCGCGAGTCGGCAGGATCTCTCGCACGGGGCAACGGAACCCCGGGATGATGTCCTCGCCGGAGAGCTCGTCGTTTTCGCGCAAGCGGTCGACAGTGCCGTCCGCGCGGTAAACCATGACCTGGCGCGATCCGAGGTAGATCGCCCAGATCAGGGGGACACCCGCCTTCTCGTAGTCGGCCAGCTTCTCGTCCAGCTCCTCGACCAGATCGTTTGGGGAGGCGACCTCGACCGCTAGATCAGGGTAGATCTTGGCCCAGCCTTTGGGCAGCACTCCGCCGGGGCAGGCGACCGTACCGGATGAACGACGCATCCGGTTTGCGGACCCGGCCCGGCTCGTGGGGAAAGCACTGGTAGCCCGCCTCGGATGTCAAGGCCCAACCCACCTTGTACTCCTCGCAGAATCGGTCGAGGCGCGAGACCAGACGCGTTGCCACCCAAGTCGATTCGATTCCCATCTCGCGCACCACCAGTTGACCGTCAACCAGTTCGTACCTCTTGCCATCGGGCATGGTCAACAGGTCTTCGGGCGTGTAGACAGTCTTCGTCGCAGTCGCCGTGTTCATGGACGGGCCCTCGATCGATGGCATTGCGGTCAATGGATCGATGCTATTGTACCACCGTTCCGTCGGAGCCGGTATTCCGGGATCGCTACTTCCCCGGATCGGCGATCGTCGGCGTGCGTGAGTGCCAATCAGTGGCCGCCTCGTAGGCCGCGGCGGCGCGGAAGAGGGTCGCTTCGTCGAACGGCCGTCCGACGACCTGGAGCCCGATCGGCAGCCCCGTCTTGGTGAACCCGCACGGTACCGAGATCGCCGGCTGGCCGGTCATGTTGAAGGGCAGGGTCAAGTCGAGGAAGGCGCGCACCAGTGGCACGTCCTGGCCGCCGAGCCGCGCCGTCGTCGCGCCGATGGGGGGCGCGGCGATCGGGCTGGTCGGGGTGACCAGCACGTCGAACGACCGCCAGATGTCCCGATAGGCGGCGATCGTCTTCTTCCGCGCCTGCTGGGCGCCGAGGTATTGCGTCGCCGTGAGGAACAGCCCGCTTTGCAGCAGCGGGCGGACCTCGTCGGAGAAGTCGGCGGCGCGGGTGCGGATCAGCTCCTCGTGGGCCGTCGCGGCCTCGGAGAAGATGATCGCGCGATGCGCGCCCACGACCGGATCGATGGGCGGGAAGCGGACGTCGACGAACGTCGCGCCTTGCTGCTTCAAGACCCCGAGCGCGTCCTGGATCGCCGCGCCGACGTCGGGTTCCATCTGTGCCATGAACGTATCGTGCGGGATGCCGATCCGGATTCCCTGGAGGCCGCCGCTCAGGGTGGCGACGTAATCGGGGAGGGTGTCGCGGCGGGTGGTCGGGTCCTTGGGGTCGTAGCCGGCCATGACCTTCAGGAGCGCCGCGGCGTCGCCCACCGTGCGAGCCATCGGGCCGACGGTGTCCATCGACCAGCTCAGCGGGATGCCGCCGTGCCGGCTCACGCGCCCATAGGTGACCTTCACACCGACGATCCCGCAGAGTGCCGCCGGCTGCCGGTTCGATCCGCCGGTGTCACCGCCGACGGCCCCGAACGCCAGCGCGGCCGCCAGCGCCGCGGCGTTGCCGCCGCTGCTCCCGCCCGGGATGCGGGACGGGTCCCACGGATTGCGGCAGTCGCCATGATGCGGGTTGCGGCTGGTGAAGCCGTAGGCCATCTCGTGCATCGACGTCTTGCCGACCAGCACGCAGCCGGCCGCGCGAAGGCGGGCCACGACGGTGGCGTCCTCCTCGGGGACGAAGCCGGCCAGGATCTTCGTCCCGCCCGTCGCGCGGACTCCCTTGGTCCAGAAGCTGTCCTTGATCGCCATCGGCACGCCGGCCAGCGGCAGGGCGTCGCCCCGGCCGGCGGCGACCTGCCTGTCCACCGCTTCGGCCGCGGCCATCGCCTCGTCGCCCGTCACGGTGATGAAGGCGCGCAGCATGTCGTTGAGCCGCCCGATCCGCTCCAACGTCGCCTGGGCCACCGCGACGGCGGCGACATCGCGCCGCCGTACCGCCTCGGCGATCTTCCGGGCTGTCATCGTCGTCAGGTCGATCATCGCGGCCAGTCCTCCACCACGAAGCTCCCCTCGGGCTCGGCGCCGGCGCGGTCGCCGGGCGACACCGTACGGATCTCCTCCAGCAGCGGGCCGAGCGTCTTGCTCAAGGCATCGACCTCGGCGGGCGACAGCGCGATCTTCACCTCGTGGGCCGCCATGCGGCGGATCGTCTCGGCGTCGAGTTCCGGAGCGGGCTCGTCGGGCATCGGTCTTGTCCTCATCCTCGCGACCCGGGATCACGGCCGTCGCGCCGTGCCGATCCCCGGATCTTCGAGCACGGGAACACTGTGCGCGAATCGACTCGCCAGTACAACAAGAAAACGGTGCGCGACCGCATCGACGTATCGCGATCGTCCCGGCGGGGTCGTCGCCTACTCGACACACAAGGCCGCGGCTTCATGGCCGCGGACGCCCATGCCGGCATTCGCGTCGCAAATGGCGAGCCGACCGGTCTCCTTCTGCGATGGCCGTTCGGTGCAAGAGGACAGCCCGCGGCGCGGAGGATCGCCGCCCGGATGGTCGAGCGTCGTCGTGGAGCCTAGAATCGGGAGTCATCATCGCGTGCGGACGCCGAGGCATCAACGGCGTCATGGAGGACGGCCGCGCCTGGATCGCGATGGACTCGAGCCGGCTCGCGACGCAACAGGTCATCAGCCTCGATGCTGGACGGGTTCGAATCGACAGCGATGTGGGTTGAGCAGGGCCAGAGGAGTTCCCTGATCATGACGCCTTCCACCATCGACCGCATCGGTCCCACCCGCGAGCCCCCACGGTGGCCCGTCATGCGTCAGAAGTGGAGGGAGTTGCTCTTCGTCCACTGGCCGGTCCGGCCCGAGGAGCTGCGTCCGCTCGTGCCGCCGCAACTGGACCTCGACCTCTTCGACGGAATGGCCTACATCGGCCTGGTCCCATTCACCATGACGGGCGTCCGGCCCGTCGGGCTGCCGCCCGTCCGGGGCCTGTCCAGTTTCCACGAGACCAACGTGCGCACCTACGTCCACCGCGCGAGGAGCGATCCCGGCGTCTGGTTCTTCAGCCTCGATGCCGCGAACCGAATCGCCGTCTCCCTGGCCCGTACCTTGTATCACCTTCCGTATTACCACGCGCGGATGTTCCTCGAGCGCGAGGCCGCTTCGCGCCCCGACGACCCGCGGCCGATCCTCTACGCAGGCGTCCGCAGTCGTCCCGATCCGCGTCCCGTCTCCTACTTGATCCGCGCCACCCCGAATGGCCCGATCCAACCCGCCCGGCCCGACACGCTCGAACACTTCCTCGTCGAGCGATACCTCCTCTATGCCCTGGCGAATGGCCGCCTCTTCCGGGTCCGGGTGCACCATGAGCCCTACCCGCTGCAAATGGCCGAGGTGCTCTCGCTCGACGAGTCGCTGCTGGCGGCCGCAGGCATCCGCCGACCCGACTCGTCCCCGCTCGGACACCTCGCCCGGGGCGTCAACGTCAAGGTCTACGCCCTTGAGCGCATCGCGTGACGATCGATCCCGACAACTAATCGGAGATCCCCGGCGAGGTCCGCCAAGCTTCCCCGATTTCGTCCGCCCTGCGCACCGCTCTTCCCCTTCGTGGCCTCTTCCCCCGTCAGACCAGTCCCGGTGCTCGTCCGCCTCGCGGACCATTCGATCCTCCGACTTCCCAATCCGACCCGATCACGCGCACGACGCGGTACGGGAGAGGTCCGGGATGCCAAATTGATCATTATTTGCTTATTATTAGATTCGATGCCTCATGGCCCGGTCCCTCGATGGACGTCCCGGCGGCGATGCCCCCGATCGAACCGACGCCCCCGGACCTTCGGCCGGACTCGCGCTTAGCTAGGCATCCGTAATGAGTTGCAGAACGCCCGCCGGATGTGATTGCGTAGTGCATATACTTAAAAATTAAATGAACGTGTATCTCATATCATCAACATGCAATACCAAACTGTCGAACGTTGTTTTTTTTCAACATCCCAGAAAAGGGTTGCATTCCGGGGAAGGACATCCCATCCTTGTCGATTCACATGGGTTGCCTGGGAGATTCGGCCGGGGAGATCCCGGATTCGGGTATGCCCGCGGCGAGGAGCGGAGCCCAGCGTCAAGGCACCGGCCCATGTGTCTCCAGGGAGATTGTCCATTGCAGATCATGATGCGAAATTCGTGGATGAGCACGCTGATCCGGTCCTGTCTCGGGTGTGCGGCCTTCGCGTTCGCCACGGCGGCGGCCGAGGCGCAAACCTATTACTATTATCCCTCTGCGGTACCTACCTCGCCCGCCGTCACCACGGGCACGACCGCGACACCGGTCTACTACGTGCCTTCAACCTACCAGAATCAGATGGTCTGGAGCGGGTACACTCCCGCATCTTACCAGGCCTACTACAGGAATGGCTCCTACCAGGCTTCCTATACGCCCCAGTATTACCAGACGACGTATAGCGAGCCGGCTGTGCAGCCGACTTATGCAGTCCAGACGACTCAGGCAACGACGCCAGGGACTCAGTACATCCAGACGTCCTACGTGACGCCGGAGACATCACAACCGGCCGCGGCGAACGCCACAGCAGCCCCAGCGGCGACGGAGACCGCGACGACGACCGCCGCTCCTGCAGGTGATACCTACGGGTTCACGGCCTGGCTGAATGCCACGCGGGCGGCGTATGGCCTGCCGGCGGTCGGCTACGACCCGAACCTGGAAAGCTGGGCGGCGATGAACAACAACTCGCAGGCATCATACGGGATCGGGCATTTCGTGATGGGCCCGGCCCGCCGTCAGAACTCGGCCATGGGCGGATTCCCGGGTATCGAGTCGATGTGGATGGCCTCGCCAGCTCATCGCGCCGCGCTCCTGGACCCGACGATCCGATGGATCGGGATCGCTGGCTATGGGGCCTACTGGACGTTCAACGCCTACTGAATCTCGAGGGGATGGCCCTCGATGGCCACGGAGAATCGGCGGGCAGGGAAGCCCGCCATCGCCCGCCCTGATCGAGAGGCGGACGACCAGGCCGGCTTCGGCCCCGGTGCCGGTGCCGAACCTCTTCGCTCGTCGTCGCCACTGACGGGCGCTCGATGGACGCCCGGAGGTCGCACCGGGACGATGATCGGCAGCGGGCGCGCGACTTCGGCGGCCCCTGCTCGCGTTGCGTCAGAGCAATAATGCGTCCCGAATCCCCGCGAGGATACACTGCTCGAGGTTCGGATCCCGCCCCATCGGCATCCATCCGATCGGCGCCTGAATCGGGCCGACCACCTCGCGCGTGCGGTTCACCGGGAAGTCGTTGTAGAAGGCGGCACGGCCGGCGGGCTGGCTGACCGGTTTCGTCAAGTCCTCCAGCTCCTTGTGCACCTCGACCTTGATCAGATAGCCGCCCGTCGGCGCCGGATCGACATGCACGATGGCGAATCTGCGCACGGTCTGCAACGTCGCCTCGAGCCGGTCGCGGAACGTCGCCGAATCGGGGGTCCACGGCTCGATCAACGTACCGGTCATCTCGCTTTCGGTGCGGATCGTCCGCGCCAGCCGATTCTCGGAGGCGATCGGGAAGTGTCGGTTCACCTCCGCGACGGTCTTCTTCCATACGGCCTCGAAGTCCCCGTTCGGGACCAGCAGCGGGTTCTTCAGGGGCTGACGAGGCCCGAAAACCTGAGCGACGCCCGGCAAGGTCCACGAGGGCTGGACCGTTGCGCACCCGGCCTGACCGACCGCGCACGCGGCCAGTACGATCCATCCGACGGCCCGCGCCGCAATCCCTTGACTTCTCATGGTCAACGGCCTCGCACCGGTTTCCCTCGGCCACATGCACCCACGCGCCGGGATGCCGTCACACTCACCTCCCGACGCTCGTCGCCCCGCCCGGCGGATCGGATCGAAGTGGATCGACCCAAGATATGGTCCGTCAGCGGTTTCCGGCAGCTCGCCCGCGATCGCGTCCTCGCCACGCCAGGGTATTGCGGACTCTCTGCAACACCGATCGGCCGATCGCCGACGCATCCTGACCCTTTTCGCGCATTTGGACAAGTCCGATTCCCCCTCTCCCGCGCCAGTGAACTACATTTTGGTTGAGAGGCCGGCCGCCTCGGCTCGCCTCACACGGCAACCCGCGCCCACCCCGCACGTGGGCCCTGATCGCGATCGGCGGGTGCCCCCCGGCCGACGATGACACGGCTCCGACGGTCGGAAGGAAGGCGGCTGCGACGAGAGGCGAAGATGTCGCGTCCGGGCACCTGGAGCACCTGACCGCCTCCGGCATGGAAAATGCTAGCACGGCTCGCCTCCCTTTTTCTGAAGGAAAGAGAGGTCGAATGTCTCGGCGTGCTTCGCTTCGAAACGACGTCGTCAGCCGCCGTCAATGTCGCACCCAGCCTGCTTATCTTGACTCAATAGACGAGCGTAACAGCACAGGTGGACGACAACCGGATGCGACGAGCTTCCGGGCGACGACGAGGAGAGTAGGGACGAGGGGCCGCGTCCAGCCGGGTCGGATTGCCGAGACGACCGTAGTCGAATCAACATAGTGATTCTTGCACATTTTATTCCAGACGTGGGCGGAGTCATGCCTGAGACCACGACGACGACGAAGGCCTGGCGGGCGGATTCGGTGGAGGGGCGAACGGTGGGGACGGCTGCCGGCCCGGCGGCGCGGACGGGGCCGCCGTGCGAGGGCCACTCGGTCGAGCCGGAGGCGTCGGAGGCGGGCATGTCCCGGCTCCGTCGCCTCGGAGCGGCGGTCGCGCGGGACGGGCGGGCGGCGTGGTCGTGGACCTTCGACCGGCGATTTCACCGGTTCGAAGAGACCCTGCACAGCTTCGCGGCCGAGCTGGCGGCAACGCGGGACCCCGACACCATCGAAGCGGCCTTGCTGCGGTTGGCCCGGCGGATCGCGACGTCCGCCCGGTTCGAGCTGATCCGGGCGACGGGGGAACCGGCGGGCTGCGACGCCCGCGGCGGAGTCGCCAGCGCGGGCCGCGACGGACGCCGGCCGGACGATCACTTCGAGGAAATCCCGTTGCGTTGCGGCTACGCGAACCACGGAGTCCTCCGCCTCTGCGCCGCCGCCGGAGACCGCCCCGCGACCCGGCGGGAGACGCAACGGCGTCTGACGATCGCTTGCGCGCTGGCGGCCTGCGCCCTCGAGAATGCGCGCCACCGGATGGAGTGGGGCTGGGACCGCGAACGGTCGGAGGATGGGGAACGCAAGACCTCCGCCGCGGCGGACGCCGGCACCTCGTCGCGGACCCCCTGCAAACGGCCCGACGTGGTCCGCGACGCGACCTTCCTCAACGCCGTCCTCCCCTTCGCCCTCGCGCAGGCCCGGCGGCATGGCGAGCCGGTGTCGCTCGTTTGCGTGCAGGTCAACCGGCTGGGCGCGATCCGCGACCTGCTCGGCTCGGGGATCGCCGACGGCCTGGTCTACGACCTGGCCGAGACCGCGGCCTCGCTGGTCCGCTCCAGCGACATCGTCGCCCGGCTCGACGACGATCGGGTCATCGCCCTTCTGGTCCGGGCGCGGGGCGACGGCGCGATGGGCGTGGCCCGGATGATCGGCCGCGCCGTGGACGAATCGGGCCTCGGGTCGTCCCCGTTTCCGGGCATCAGCGTCTCGATCGGCGTGGCCGAGTTCCCGGCGATCGCCCGCGACGCGGCCTCGCTCCTCGAAGCCGCCGACGAGGCGATGTCGATGGCCCGGGCCGAGGGGGACCGTTCGCCGAGGCTCGCCAGGTTGCCATCGACCCACGCCTCCGCCGCCTCGATGGCCGAATCGCCCATGATGGCGTCCGTCGGCGGTTGAGCGCGAGCGACGCCGGCCGGGCGAGAGCCATCGCCCTCCCGATTCCGCGATCCACGAGAGAGGGCGTGATCGCCCGCGCTCGGCGCACCCTCCTCACCAATCGACGACCGACCCGTCGTCGGCGTCATAGGACTCGCGGTTCCGCCAGTCGTGGCCGAGCTTGCCGGCCAGGGCGTTCTCGTCGAGCTCGACGCCCAGGCCGGGGCCGTCGGGCAGGTCGAGGTAGCCATCGCGCACGACGAACGGCTTCTTGATGTAGCCCTCGCCCAGGCTGACCTGCTCCTGGCAGAGGAAATTCGGGATCGACGCGGCGATCTGCACGCCGGCGGCCAGCGAGATCGGCCCGAGTGGGTTATGCGGCGCGACGGCCGCATAGTACGCCTCGGCCATGCCGGCGATCAGCCGGACCTCGGTGATCCCGCCGGCGTGGCAGAGGTCAGGCTGCAGGATCGTGGCGGCCCGCTTCTCCAGCACTTCGCGGAAGCCCCACTTGGTGAAGACCCGCTCGCCGGTGGCGATCGGTAGATGAGTGCCGCGGGCAATCTCCGCCATCACGTCGTGATTCTGAGCCTGGCAGGGCTCCTCAACGAACATCGGCTGGTAGGGCTCGATCGCCTTGATCAGCAGCTTGGCCGTCGCCGGGCTGATGGCGCCGTGGAAGTCGATGGCAATGTCCACGTCGTCGCCGCCGGCATGCCGCAGCTCGGCGAACTTCTCGGCCGCGTAATGCACCTCGGCCGGCGTCTCGACATAGCGCGCCGGCCGTCGCTTGGCCGGGTTGGTCTTGAACGCCGTGAACCCACGCTCGCGAGCCCGCTTGATCTGTGCCGGGGTCCCCGCATGGGCGTAGACCCGGACCTTGTCCCGCGTCGGCCCGCCGAGCAGCTCGTAGACGGGGACGCCCAGCGCCTTGCCCTTGATGTCCCAGAGCGCCATGTCGATCCCGCTCAGGGCGCTGGTCAGGATGGGCCCGCCGCGATAGAACGCGTGCCGGTAGATCGCTTGCCAGTGGTGCGCCACCCGCCTCGGATCCTTGCCCTTGAGGTAAGGCTCGATCTCCTTGACGGCCGTCGCCACCGTCTCGGCCCGTCCCTCCACGATGGGTTCGCCCAGGCCGACGATCCCGGCGTCGGTGTGGACTTTCAAGAACAGCCAGCGCGGCTTGACCAGCAGGGTCTCGAGCTTGGTCACCTTCAGTCGCTCGCGCGGGCGAACCGGAGCCGAACCGGCGGCGCGCTCCTGTGCCTCGGCCTCGGCGCGGTCCAGCGCGGACCAGCCCAGGGCCGCGAACGCCCCGGTCAGCACGGAACGGCGGCTCGGTCGGAGAGGGTGACTCGGTCTCGTCATGGGAGGGCTCCTCCGGGTAGGTGATCAGAAGGTCGCCTCTGGCCAATCGTGCCGGGATGCTCTTAACTGGCCGGTCGCATGCGGTCCCCCGACGTTACGATACCCGACGCCCGACAGCCAGTCGGTGCTCCCTGACGAACTTCCGATGACCTCCACGGACATGATCGACGAATTCGGACCTCCCGGCGACGAGCCGCCGATGACCCGGGTCCGGTATCAGGTCCTGGCGTTCACGGTCGCGCTGGCGGGGGTGACCTACCTGGATCGGGTCTGCATCGCGCGGGCGAAGGGGCAGATCCAGGCGGACCTCGGGCTGACCGAAGTGCAGATGGGCTTCGTCTTCAGCGCGTTCACGCTCGCTTACGCGATGTTCGAGATCCCGACCGGGGCCTGGGGCGACCGGATCGGCCCGCGGCGGGTCCTGACGCGGATCGTGGCCTGGTGGTCGAGCTTCACGATCGCGACGGCGGCGGCGTTCAACTATGCGTCGTTGCTGACGATCCGGTTCCTGTTCGGCATGGGTGAAGCGGGCGCATTCCCGAACGCGTCGAAGGTCATCTCCCGCTGGTTCCCGTCGGCCGAACGGGGCACCGCGCAAGGGATCTTCTTCGCCGGTGCGCACCTCGGCGGCGGCCTGACGCCGATGCTGGTCGGCGCCCTGCTGATGGTCATGGGTTGGCGCTGGATCTTCGCGGTCTTCGGCCTGGTGGGCTTCGGCTGGGCCTGGGCGTGGTTCCGCTGGTTCCGCGACGAGCCGGCCGACCATCCGGCCGTCGGACCGGCCGAGCGGAAGCACATCGAATCGGGGCGGCTGAAAGACCATCCCCACCACCTCGACGCGCGGCGGCTGGGCCGGATCCTGTCGGACCGGAACGTCATCGCGCTCTGCCTGATGTACTTCACCCAGGCATACGGCTTCTACTTCAACCTCACCTGGCTGCCGACCTATCTCATGAAGGCGCGCGGATTCACGGACCCGGCGCTGGGCCTGCTGGCGGGCCTGCCGCTGATCCTCAGCGCCGCGGCCGACTTGACGGGCGGGCTGGCGACCGACGCCCTGGTCCGCGCGCGGGGTCTGAGGGTCGGCCGGTGCGGGATCGGCGGCGTGTCGCTGCTGGTCGCGGGGGTCGCGATGATCGCCGGCGCGGCCGCCGATGACCCGCTCGCCGCGGCGCTCTTGATCGCGCTGTCGGGGGCGGCTGACAGCTTCCTGCTGGGCGCCGCCTGGGGCACCTGCCTGGACATCGCCGGTCACGACGCCGGCCTGGTCACCGGCGCCATGAATACCGCCGGCCAGATCGGCGCCGTGCTCAGTCCCATCATCCTGCCGTTCTTCCTGCCCAAGGGCGCCGAGAACTGGGCGTTGCCGTTGTATATCGCCGGCGCCCTCTATCTCGCCGGCTCATGCTGCTGGCTCTTCATCGACCCCGGCCGGCCCATCGCCGACGCCGAAGAGGACCAACCCAAAGTCGCGATCCCCGATCTCGAATGACCGCCCGGCGGCTCGATAGGACCTCGGCGAGTGAGATCCCGGGTGCTACAATCGGAATCATGAGTTGGAGCACCATCGAGGGGCGCGCTCGCGGCCGATGCCCCGCGCATCGAGGAGGCGGGTAGGACCATGGAAATCTTCCGCGATCTCTACATCTACGGCGGCCGGGAGCAGATCGCTACGGTGATGGCCGAAGTCGAGCGTTCCCTGAGCGACGGCTGGGCGAGAGACTCCGCCGCCGAGGCGAGGATCCGATCGATCGACCCGGATGGCCCGGCGATCTATTGTTTCTCCTGCACCGGGGAGGCGGGGCGGCCGGCGGCCACGGTCTTCGTCGCGGAGAAGGAGGCGGGGCTCTATCACGCCTCGAACGTGGTGCCGCAACAACAGCACCAGCTCTTGGACCCCGAGTACAACGCCATCCTTGAGGAGTTCGGTGAGCGCCTCTTGCGCCCCGTCGCCGAACGGTCGGGATTGCGCGTCGAGGTGACGGCCACCCAGGCCGACCTGAGTCGCTGGCTCTCCGCCGGGGCGGCCGATCGGCTCCGCCGGTTCACGGCGCTCGCCTACAAGAGTACGGGGGCATCCCACCCATCCGACCGGGAGCGCTGGAACGACTTCGTCCTCGCGGCACACCGGGATCGCAGCGATCTCGACGCATCCACCCTCCGGCGCTGGATGATCGAGGTCGAGGGATGGCCGCCGGAGGTGGCCGACCAGCTCGCCGTCGAGTACGAATACGGCCGGGAGTTGCTCGCCTTCTCCCAAGGCCGCCGGAGCGCCTGAAGCCCATGCCGAGCCTCGCGGATGCCGCGGACCAGATGCGGGCGGCGGACCTGCCGATCCTCTTCATCGATACCTGCAGCCTCGTGGACACCATCCGGGCCCCCGCTGCGGCCCGACGAGTTCCGAGGGTGCATCGAGGCGGCCCCGGAGCTGCTCGACCTCGTCGCCACGGCCCCGGCCCGATGCACGCTGGTCATCGCCTCGTTCGTCCACGACGAATGGCTCACACACGCCGGGCCGGAGGCGGACAAGCTGCGGGACCACCTCGCCCGAGTCGATGCGGAGAGCGACCGCCTGCACCGCTATTGCGGTCCGGTCGGGATCGCGCCGCCATTCCCCCGGTCGGAGTATCGCCCCCTCCCGCTCACCGACCGGCTCCACGACCTCTCCCGCCAGCTCCGGGATGCCGCGATCCGGCTGGACCCGGACCAGGACTGCATCATCCGGGCCCACGGGCGGGCTTCGCACTATACCCCCCTCGCGCAAGGGCGGTGAGGTGAAGGACGCGACGATCATCGAGGAATGCCTCGAGGTCTCGCGGAGGCTTCAAGCCGCCGGCTTCGGCCGGAAGCGGATCTTCGGCACGTCGAACACGAAGGACTACTGCGAAGGAGGGCGACTCCATCGGGTGCTCGCCGTCAACCTCGGCGCGGCCGGACTCGGGTTCGCGACGAACCTGCCGTGGGCCGTCCGCGAGATCAAGACAGCCTGACACCGGACCGAGACGAAGTTACGGGCCCTCACGGAGAAGCAATCGGGTCCCGGCACCTGCGAGCATCCCCGCGGAAGCTCGATCGGGGGTTCTCGGCCGCTGGGAAGGCCGGTTGCGGCGGCTCGGTCGTCGGGGTCCGGTTCGGGTCCGCCCACGGCCCGGCCGGCCCGGGCGACCGCCGCCTCCGGGCGGGACCGCGCGCGGGCGGGCGAAATCGAGTTGCGCCCCCGTTCCCCGGACCTGCCGATACCGTCCCGGAACGCGGACATCGGGCCAGCCGCTTCCGATGCCGCCCGGCTCCCGACCGGAGGTGTTCCGGGTTCAACGACGATCGCCACCCAGCAACGGAAGAGCGTTCCCGGGCCTCCGCCCGGCTGGCTTCCATGGTCGCCACCTCCAAAAACGTAAAAAACCGGCACTGCGCTCTCGCAGTGAGTCATCCTCCATGGCATAATCCGATCTCTGCGTATCGATGTCGCGATCGGGCGCTCGAAACGATGGAGTCGGGCCATGCGCGAAGCGTTGCAAGCGTACGTCCAGCGCGTCGGCGATCTCGCCGAGCACGTCCGCGGCAACGAGCAGGCCACCAGGCAGAGCCTGGTCGGGCCGCTGTTCACGATCCCGGGCTATGACCTGACCGACCTGCAGGAGTGCATCCCCGAGTACCGGGTCGATCTCGGGCCGAACCGGTCGGTCAAGCTGGCGAATCGGCGGATCAACTGGCGGTTCACGATCGCCGATGCGCGGGTCAAGTTGAAGAGCGTATACCCGTCAATCGAAATTTGACAGAGGACTAGCTGCGTCCCGGTTCCGCGTCCGCGTCCCGGTTCCGCGTCCGTCCCGGTTCCGCGTCTAGCTGCGTCCCGGTTCCGCGTCCGCGTCCCGGTTCCGCGCTCTTAGAGAAAAAGGGGTCAGGAGCCGAAAGGTTAAATCGGCTCCTGACCCCTTTCTGCCCCCCCCACGATGGCGTGACGCGCCCCACCTGGCCTCCGTGATCAGGCGATTCGCCTCCACGCGAATGGCGCGACCGCAATCGCGACTCCGACCGCCACGAGCCAGAACATGGATGTGATGAAGTAGCTGTACGTCATCAAGGCGAGGCCCGAGGCGGCGAGGGGGTAGTCCGACTGTGAGCGACCCCAACTGAGGTAGATGTAGCCGACTGCCGATCCGACGAGCATCGCCATGATGCTGGGCAGACTGAAGTTCAGGTTCATGGGGTCCTCTTCCGGGACTCCGTGCGGCCGGTCCACTTGCAGCAGGGCCGGCCACGACGCCGTGTGCTCCTGTCGAAAGCCTAGGTCGCAATTCCACGATCGACGGGACGTGTGGCCGGGGCAGAATGCCCCATGGTTCGGCCGGATGATGTCGTTTGCAGATGGTTAGCCCGAAGAGGTCGGGGGTCAAGGAAGAGCGGTCCGGGTCGGGGCGGTCCGGGTCCGGGGCGGTCCGGGGCGGTCCGGGGGCGGTCCGGGTCAGGGCGGTCCGGGTCAGACCAGGGCGGTCCGGGTCAGACCACGGGGCGGTCCGGGGCAGACCAGGTTTCGCGGGGCGGTCCGGGTCACGGGCGGTCCGGGGCGGTCCGGGGCGGTCCGGGGCAGACCAGGTTTCGCGGGGCGGTCCGGGTCAGACCACGGGGCGGTCCGAGGCAGACCAGGTTTCGGGTTTTTTCGGGCCGTTCTCGCCCGAGGGCGTCTCGGGTCGGTTCGGCCCGGTCCGTCCGCCGGCCGGCTTCGCCAGCGGGGCGGTGGGTGGGCCTGGGCCGGTGACCTCGAACCGGGCGGACCCGAGGCGAAGCCGGCCCGCGGACCGGCGGCCCCGGGCGACCGCCGCCGTCGGACGGAACCGGGCGGGTAGTGAAATCTAGCTGCGCCCCCATTTCGGGGTCCTGAGGAACTCAGTAATCGAAATCCTCGATTGGATCTATGTGACGGGCGTGCCTGCCATCGTAGGCCCACTGATGGCTTATGTCCAACTCATCGGGGGTTATGCGATCCGGTTCGAGATCCATGACCTGAACGCCAATGAGATCGTAGCTGCGACCGGGGAGAGCCTGATCGAGTTCGGCAATGCGGATGCAGCCCTCATCTTGACAGCGAGCTTCCCACCCCTCGAGTTTGCCGGGCTTGGACCTCATGATCTGGTCGTATTCGCGGACGACCGGGAGATCGCTCGCTCGACATTCCGCATGGTTCCCTATCAGGACGAGGCCGGAGACAGTGGCGCACAAGACGATGAAGAAACCTGACGAAGACAGGACTCGAACGACAGGCCAGGGGACGCCTCCCGGGCAGCAACCCGTGATCCCGAAGGCAATACGATTAGGCGGTAACACCTACGTCATTACTGCGCCTGTATCCACGACGAGGAAACCCATACCCAAGAAGCATCGCAAGACCAAGACAAGCTGAATTCGTCCTGTCCGGCGTGGCCGAAGGAGCCTCCGACAACCGTCAGTCAAGCGCCATGTCCGCATTGTGTCGTCCGGGCGATCCCGTCCCGGCCGGGGCCGGGCGATGCGGGCGGGCCGGCCCGACCCCCAGTCCGGCCGGCCCGGGCCCAGTGCGACGCCGGCCGGCTGTTCCGACCAGGCCGGACCCCACGGGTGACTCCGGCCAGCGGCCGGGACCAGAAAAAGGCGACACGACGCCGGGTTCCCCACTTCTCTATTTTGCGCATCCCGCGTCAACAATTAGGAATGTCACGGTGCCCGCCGTTAGGAATGTCCCCGTGCCCCGCCCCGCGCTCGTTTTGCTCCCAGGTGGGTCCCGCTTGCGCGCTCACTTCCACCAGGAGTCGTACGCGCCCTTGAGGACTGGGGCGAGGGGATCCTCGATCATGCGGACGGGGCCCGGAAGACCGTGCGACAGCGCGGGCAACGCATCCGCTTGCCGGCCAGGTCGGGCTGCCATCGCGCGAGCGATCCGCACCCCGGACAGGCGAATTGGTGCCCGGCCTCCTCGGGAGCCGGCGGCGGGGCGGCCGGGATCGGCGGCGGGGCTTCGGCAGCGGGCGGTTTCGGCGCGGCTGGCGGAGTTGCTTCTTGTCGCGGTCCTGCCGCCCGTTTCAGAGGCTGGGTGGCAGCGCAAGGTTTTGGCGCGCCGAGCGGCGTGTCATCCTGCTGCGGTGCTGCCGTGCGCTTCAGCGGCAGGGCGGCGGCGCTGAGGTGGTTTGGGCGCTGAGGCTCGAGGAGGTTCCTCCCCCAACTCCTGTGCAAGCTCCCTCAGACTCAATTCATCGTCGTCGCAGGTGCCCTTGCTTTCGTCGCGATCGGGGCAGGTCTCGCCTGTTCCATAAACGTCCGACCGCACGTCCATGATCAGGTCTCTTAGGCTCAGCTCGCGGTCGCTCAGCATGTCTTCGCTGTCCATGCGGCGAGCGAAGATCGTGGAGTCAATGGTCGTCCGCGGCGGGCCGCCCCGCTCGAGCGGCCTCTCGTTGGTGACCGCTTGGGCGAGACTGGATTCGGGGGTCGGAGCCACTGGCCCGGTGTCGTGGCTTGAGGGCTTCGACGCGTGCAAGAGCGCGATCACCTCGCTCATCGAGGCGGGTCGGTCCTCGGGCCTTTTGGCCATCATCTTTTGGTATGCGGCCTCGAGGGCCGGCGAAACGTCGGGTCGGATGGCCCGCAGCGAGGGGGCCGGATGCTCCTGGTGAGCCACCATTCGCTTCAAGATAGTCGGGCCGGGAAACGGTTCTCGGCCTGTGAGCAGAAAGTAAAGCGTGCAGCCCAGGCTGTAGATATCAGCGCGGTGGTCAACGTTATGCGAGTCTTCGGCCTGTTCCGGAGCCATGTAGTCAATGGTTCCCATGTACATGCCGGTCTGAGTCAGGCGGCCGACGCCGCTCGAGTGGAAGGCATTGCCGGCGTTGACGATCCGGGCCAGGCCCAAGTCGAGCACACGAACGGTTCCGGTGCGGTCGAGCATGAGGTTGCCGGGCTTGATATCGCGATGAATGATCCCCTTTTCGTGGGCGGCCTCGAGGCCCCGGGCTGACTGGATCAGGCAGTTGACGGCGTCGGCAACCGGCAATGGTCCCTGCTCGCCGACGACACGATCGAGGTTGGTGCCCTGCACGTAGTCCATCACCAGGAAGTGGACGCCGCGGTCTTCATCGGCCTCGAACGCCGCAACCAAATTGAGGTGTCTGAGCCGGCCGGCCGCCTCGAACTCCCGTCGGAAACGCATGACCGCGCTGCGGTCGCGGGTGAACGACGGCGGCAGGAGCTTGAGCGCGCCCACACGACCGAGTGTGCGGTGACGGGCCTTGAAAACCATACCCATTCCACCCTGACCCAGCTTGTCGAGGATGAGATAGTTGCCGATCAACAGGCCGCGACTCTTTTTCTGGTAGACGGCGGCGGCCTGATAGGAAGTCAGCTTGCCGGCCTTCACGAGAGCATTTGATAGTCCCAGCACTCCTTCGGCCGAGTCGGCGGCGAACCGCTCGAGTTCGGCGGCGTCGATCAGGCCGACCTCCATCAGCGCGTCGGCAAATTCATGGTAGCTTGCGACCCCTCCCGGACTTCTGGATCGCGCGCCGGCTGGGATCCCGACGGTCGTCTCGCGAGGATCGCCCAGTACGGGCGAGTCCGAATGGGTCTCGCAGACCGTCTCCGCGAGATCAGGCGTACGAAGGCCAGCCGTCTCTTCGCGACCAGACATCCGGGGTCACCTCAGGCATACTGTGCCGTCACAGACCGTCGCGATGGCAGGTCTTTGCCATCCATGTGTCCGTGGTCGCTAGCCGCCAAGCCACCTAGTTGGATTATAAGGTGATCGAGGCGAAATAGCAATCACTCGGTCACCGAGACAAGAGAAAGTCAGTATCAGATCTCGATTTCGAGGAAATGATGATCTGATACCGACTTCTCTCCGAGGAAATGATGATCTGACCCCGACTTGTCTCCGACTTGTCTCCTGACACCGACTTCTCTCCTGACCATGTTGCACCATATCACATTCGGACATCTCGATTCCGCCGTGGTGGAGCGCCGCCAGCGCGTGCACGTCAAGGCGCTGGAGATGGAGGTCGTCCGCCGCTTGCTCGACGAGCTCGGCGAGAAGAACGCGGACGGAAGCGCGACCCTCGGCGGTTGCAAGGTGGAGCTCGGCAACGGCTATGTGTCTTGCCTCCGAAAGGGTGGGCGGACCAACCGCGACCTGGAAGAATTCGCCCTGCGGATGCAGCGAGAGACCGGCTGCCTGATCGCCGACGTCAGCGGCTACCGCGTGATCGCCGCCGGCGAGTTGGCCGGGTCGAACGGCCCGTTGAACGCGACTTCTGCGGTGCGCAGGGCGACCGGTCGATAACCTCCTGCTCCGGAGGCCGCATCAGCCGGCGGCATGCAGCCGTGAGCCCGGCAACCACCCCAGCCGGCTTGCGATTCCTTCCATCGAGTCGCCCCGTCGCCTCCGCCCCTCCCGGACCGGCCCCCGCGCCGGCCGCCACCCCGACCGCCGGACCGGACGGCCCGGGCCCAGTGCGACGCCGGCCGGCCGGTCCGACCGGACCGGACCCGACGGGTGACTCCCGCCAGCGGCCGGGACCAGAAAAAGGCGAAACGACGTCGGTTTCTCCATTTATCTATTTTGCGCATCCCGCGTCGACAATTAGGAATGTCTCCGGGGCCGTGTAGGAATGTCCCCGGGGCCGTGAGGTGCGGATGGGAGTGGGGCATAGGGGGGACCGCCACCTCCTCCCTCCTCGCGCGAGGGAAAGGTAGAGGGCTGCCTGCATCCTTGCCAGGGCGTCATAATTGTCCAGGCGAAAGCCCGAACTTCCTCCTTGCTCCGTTGTCTGTTAATACAACATCCGGGACCCAGAGCCATGTCGAAACGACGAAAACGACGTCTGACGATGACCGGTCGCTTCATCGCGGAGAAGCCGCCGCTGGCTTCTCGTCGCTTTGTCCTACCGCCCTTCGTGCCGCCGCCGGGACGGAGGCCCTTCGCCCGCTTTGATTTTTTCGGCCCGACCGAGATGGTGAGTATGTCCGGCGGGGAGTTCGCGGAGATGATCCGACACTCGGTCCTGCCGGACGCCCTCTTCTTCTTGGATACGTCCATATTCTCAAGCTGCACAAGCCCACAACTCTGGGATCTATTTCTGTCCAGGCGCATCATCATCGCGCCGTATGTTTGGCTCGAATTGTCGGACTGGATGAACCGCCCGGCCAAGAATCATCACATCCGTGATCTCGTCCAGAAGTCGGCCGACATACAACGATCCCTCGGAGGTGAGCCGTTTATCGAGAACCCATCTCGCGAGGTTGCGTCGGCCCTTCGAAGTCTCACAATCGAGATTCGAGTTCCGGACCAGCTCTACGCGGAGCATGGCTTCGACTATTATGGCAAACTATTGGCTTTGCGGAAGCTTGTGGGTCCAGGGATTGCGCGGCAATTGGAGCAGAAGTACGGCAAGCTACCGGACAGAGAGTTCAAGGCCAAGTTCCACGCAGTCGCCCAGGCTTCCTACGGCGAGCGGGGATACAGGCTTGCTATGAAAGGTCTGGGGCGCACGGGCACGCCGAACCTACTGGCGGATGAGCATACGGTCGTCATGGCGGTCCTGACCGCGATCTTAGAAGGTCGAGAAGTCTACATCGTCACGAAGGACCAGGACATCCCAGACCAACTCGCCAAGTTGTTCCTGCTCATCAAGGAGCACTATCGGGCGATGCTTGCGGCCGAGCGGTACGCCAACGATCCCGGAAGTATGGCGTTTCAAGAGGTGGCCATTCGAGATGTGCGCCCCGAGACCAATGCGTGGGTGGGGGAGACGATCCTTCAGCTCAGCTTGTCCGAAATGGAGTTCGACGTCCTGCCTCGGGAATTCCGCTCGGTGGTAGTCCACTGCATCCACCTAAGCCGAGATGAGACGGCCCCGTGGGTCAGCTACTCGTCTTTCACGATGGACACCCAGACCGCGAGAGTTCTCCGGGTAAAGGCCGCGACCGGTGGCCTATCGACCGACCGCTTCGGCGATCGGAATTGCACCCTCGGGACCGGCCGCCTCACGTCTCAGTTCCACGAGGTTATCGTCTCCATCGGGAAGGAGATGGTCATCCCAGTGACCAATTGGGGCTCATTTGGAGCAGATGACTATTACCATGTGTTGCATGGCGGCGAGCAGGTAACCTATCTCCAACCGGCCCTATCCCCTTACGTTAAGCGAATGCTCGCGAGACCCGGCCGAGCGCAGCCAGGAAGCCGCTGGAGCATCGATCGCCAGCACGCTCTTAGGGCGCCTCGCCCGCCACGCGAGACAGGTTGATTTGTTATGTCCCGAATGGCGTTTGCCCGGGTCATTGCCGGGCGATAGCCGTGCGCACCCGTCCCACGGGGCATGCCGATCTCGGGATGTGTCGGGCGGCATCCGGACTGCAGGCTTGAACGGCCACGGATCCGGGGTTAACGTCGGCACTTCGGGGCGAGGGCCGTCTTCGTGCGGCGTGGCCATCGCCCCGGCGATCCGCCGCGCGGTCCGGGATCGCTCCCCCACCCCGACGCACCGGACATGATGAGGCCACGATGAAGCGACATCTCCACGCGCTCGGCTGCATGCTCCTCGTCGCCGCGACGGGCCCGGGGGCCGATCCCGCGCGGGGCGGCGAGCCCGATCCCGAGCAGGGCCGCGCCGACCCTGGGACCGAGGCCCGGGTTGAGGCCCTGCTCGCCTCCATGACGCTCGACGAGCGGATCGGCCAGATGACCCAGGTCAACCTGCTGGCGCTGAAGGACAAGGCCGACATCGCCCGGTTCGCGATCGGGTCGGTGCTCAGCGGCGGCGAGTCGGACCCGCCCGACATCACGCCGGCGGGGTGGGCCGCGGCGCACGACGAGTGCCAGTCGTGGGCCCTCAAGAGCCGGCTGAGGATCCCGATCCTCTACGGGATCGATGCGGTCCACGGGCACAACAACGTCAACGGGGCGGTGATCTTCCCGCACAACATCGGCCTGGGCGCGACCCGCGACCCGGCGCTGGTGGAGCAGGCCGGCCGGGTCACGGCCGCCGAACTGGCGGCGACCGGCACCCGTTGGGCCTTCGCGCCCTGCGTGGCGGTGGCGAGGGACGAGCGCTGGGGCCGCACGTACGAGAGCTTCGGCGAGAGCCCCGAGTTGGTGGCGGAGCTGGGGGCGGCGGCGGTGCGCGGGCTCCAGGGGCGCCGGCTGTCGGACCGCGATGCGGTGCTCGCCTGTGCCAAGCACTTCCTCGGCGACGGCGGCACGCGGGACGGCGTTGACCAGGGTGAGACGGTCGGCGACGAGGCGGCGCTGCGGCGCATCCACCTCCCCGGGTATACCGCCGCGATCCGGGCCGGCGTGGGTTCGGTGATGGTCTCGTACAGTCGCTGGGGCGGGACGAAGATGCACGCCCAGAAGCGCCTGCTGACCGATGTCCTCAAGGGGGAGCTGGGATTCCGCGGCATCGTCGTCTCCGACTGGGCGGCGATCGACCAGGTCGCGCCCGAGTATCCGCGCGCCGTCGAGGCAGCGATCAATGCCGGCCTGGACATGGCCATGATCCCGTATGGCCCCGGCCAGAAGAATAACTACGTGGAATTCATCGGCATCCTCAAGCAGCTCGTGACAGACGGTCGCGTCCCCCGCGCGCGAGTGGACGACGCCGTGCGGCGCATCCTGCGGATCAAGCTCGAGCTGGGCCTCTTCGAACGGCCCTTCGCCGAGAAGGCGCTGATCGGGGCCGTCGGCTCGGAGGAGCACCGTCGGGTGGCCCGCGAGTGCGTCCGACGATCCCTGGTATTGCTCAAGAACGAGGGCCATGCCCTGCCCCTTTCGCGGCGGGCGAAGCGGCTGCACGTGGCGGGGCGAGGGGCCGACGACCTGGGCATGCAATGCGGCGGCTGGACGATCGCCTGGCAGGGGAAGACCGGGCGGGTGATCCGCGGTGGGACGACCATCCTCGAGGCCCTCCGCGCGTCCGCCGCCCGGGACACCGAGGTGACCTATTCGCCCGACGGCGCGGGCGCGGCCGGCTCCGACGCCGTGGTGGTCGTCATCGGCGAGGAGCCCTACGCCGAGATGAAGGGCGATCGCCGCGACCTGAGCCTCCGCCCCGAGGACCTCGCGGTGGTGCGGAGGGCGCGGGAGGCGCGGGTCCCCGTGGTGACCGTGCTGATCTCCGGCCGGCCGCTGATCATCGGCCCGGCGATCGAGGCCAGCGACGCGTTCCTCGCGGCGTGGCTCCCCGGCACCGAGGGCCAGGGCGTGGCCGATATCCTCTTCGGCGACGCCAAGCCGACCGGCAAGCTCTCGCACACCTGGCCGCGGACGATGGACCAGGTCCCCATCAATGCGGGCGACCCCGACAAGGGCGAGCCGCTCTTCCCATTCGGGTACGGGTTGAGCTATTGAGCCCTGCGGGGAGTCCCGACGGGACGACTTTCCTCCTCATCGCACGATCGTGACGGGGATCGCGCGGGATGCCGTGCGCCGAAGATCGGGGCGGGACGCCACACGGGTGTGAGGATCGTTCCGGCCGGGGGCGCGACCCGGCGGCCCGACCGCGGGAACGCGAGTGCACCCTTATCACCGCGGCAGGACGCCCCCCCTCTCCGGTGCGCTCTGGCCCGCGCGCGTGGCGTTGTGATGCTGGAGCGCCGGGTCGGGCCGGGGGAAGTCGCGGCGATAGTGGACGCCGCGCGACTCGCGGCGCTGCGCCGCGGCAGCGACCATCAGCCGGGCCACGAGCAGCATGTTCTGGAGCGTCCAGCCGCTGGGGTCGTCGAACTCGAGCGGCTGGATGTAGCGGCTCCAGCGGTCAACCCGGTCGGCGGCCTCGGCGAGCCCGGCGCCGTCGCGGGTGATCCCCATCCGCCGCCACAGCAGGGCACGCAGCGATTCGCGGACGTCGCCGATGTCGATGCGGGAATGCCCATCGCCCCGGCTCTGGGCGGAGATCGGCGGGACCTCGAGCGGCCGCGGGCCGTCGCGATCCAGCTCGGCGACGATGTCCTCGGCCGCGCGCCCCGTAGACGAGGCCCTCGAGCAAGCTGTTGGAGGCCAGCCGGTTGGCACCATGCAGGCCCGAGCTGGTCACCTCGCCGGCGCCCCAGAGGCCGGGTAGCGTGGTCCGGCCGGACAGGTCCACCGTGGCGCCGCCGATCATGTAATGGGCGCCGGGGCAGACCGGGATCGGGTCGCGAGTGATGTCCAGGTCGAAGGTCCGGCAAAGGCGATCGATGCCGGGAAACCGGCGGCGGATCCGGTCGGCGTCGAGGTGCGAGAGGTCGAGGTAGACGCTGGGATGCTGCGTCCGGGCCATCTGGGCGGCGATCGCCAGCGAGACGTCATCGCGCGGGGCCAGCTCGGCCAGCGGGTGATAGTCGGGCATGAACCGCTCGCCGTTGCAGTCGCGGAGGTACGCCCCGTCACCCCGCAGGGCCTCCGTGAGGAGGTGCCGGGTCGAGCCGGCGATGTACAGGACGGTCGGGTGGAACTGCATGAACTCCATGTCGCGCACCTCGGCG
This sequence comes from uncultured Planctomycetota bacterium, assembly GCA_963815795.1. GTDB lineage: Bacteria > Planctomycetota > Planctomycetia > Isosphaerales > Isosphaeraceae > JAKAUH01. The sequence continues at coordinate 398,794 of CAWFIC010000021.1, forward strand.
CCGGCTCGGTAGGCCATGGCGTGGCCGTCGGCGGTGGCGATCGACGGATTGGTCGTCTCGCGGAAGAGCTGGCCCGCCCCGCCGGTCGCCAGCAGGACGGCCCGGGCCCAGACGAGCGCCAGGCCGCGATGCCGGTCGCTGACCAGGACGCCCCGGCATCGGCCCTCGTGCGTCAGCAGGTCGATCGAGAACGTGTTCTGCCAGACGCGGACATTCGACCGCGTCCGGACCTTCTGGATCACCGCCCGCATGATCTCCCGGCCGGTCTCGTCGCCAAGCGCGTGGACGATCCGCGCATGCGAGTGGCCCCCTTCGCGCCCGAGTGCGACGTGGCCGTCAACCTCGTCGAAATGCGTGCCCCAGTCGATCAGCTCGCCGATCCGGACCGGAGCTTCCCGCACGACCATCTCGACCACGTCCGGGTCGCAGAGCCCCTTACCGGCCGTCAGGGTGTCGGCGATGTGGTTGTCGAAGCGATCCTCCGGGTCGAGGACGCCCGCGATCCCGCCCTGGGCATAATGGCTGTTGCTCTCGCGGACCTCGTCCTTGGTCACGACCAGGACGCGGTATCGATCGGGGACGCCCAGCGCGGCCCTCAACCCGGCGATGCCGCCGCCGATGATCAGGACATCGGCGAAATGATGCGGCAGATCGCGCGGGTCGAAGCCGATCAGATAACTTCGTCCGTTGTCCGTTGTCCGTTGTCCGCTGTCCGCTGTCGCGGACGTCCGGGCTCGATCAGGGTATAGCATGGCCATGGCGGAGCTGATGAAGGCACATCGGAGCGGAAGCTCCAACAACGGACGACGGACCGCGGACGACGGACAAAAGAGCTACTTGCTCGCGGGCTTCGCGGCGGCCGCGCGGCCGCTGCCCATCTGGATCCGGCCGAGCCGGCTGTTGTAACCGTTGACTCGATCGCGCAACTCGGCAGGGGGCTGACTCCGGTTGCCTTCGTTGTTGCCGCGTGCGGCATCCTGGGGGATGTTGCCGCGACTGCGGATCTTATCCGTCGAGGTCTTCGTGGATGTCACCGTGGGCAGGTTCGAACCGGGCTTCGCCGCCGGCTGTTCGCCGACCTTCACCTCGACGTCCTTGGCTTCCCGGCCCGGCGCGACCTTTTGCTTCTCGAAGCTGCGGGCGAACTGCTCGAGCTGCTCCTTGGTCTTGCCGGTGGCATCTTCGAGCTCCTTGGCCGTCTGGGCATCCTTGAGGGCGTCGGACAGGCCTTGGAGCTGCAGGTTCGATTGAGCCGCGCCCGCGGGAGCGATCTGGTCGTTTCCGAAGGGCTTATCGGGCTCCTGCGCGTTCGGCGCCGGCTTCGACTCGTCCTTCTTCGGCTGGTCGGTGCCCGCGTCGGCGGCCCCGTCCACATGACCTCCGCCGCCGAACGGTGTTCGGCTTCCCGCGCCGCCGGGAATCTGCCCCGTCCCCCGGCCTTGACCCGGGCCGGAGCCCGGCTGACCCGAGCTGCCGGACTGGCTCCTCTGGCCGCCCTGACCCTGACCCGACGCGGCAGCACCCTGGCCGGACTCGTTACCCACACCCGAAGACGACCGCTGCGAGCCCTGGCCCGGCTGGCCCTGAGCCTGCTGGCCCTGGCCTTGACCTTGGCCCTGAGCCTGCTGGCCCTGGCCTTGACCTTGGCCCTGAGCCTGCTGGCCCTGGCCCTGGCCTTGGCCCTGAGCCTGCTGGCCCTGGCCTTGAACTTGGCCCTGCTGGCCCTGACCCTGACCCTGACCCGGTTGACCCTGACTCTGATCCGGCTGGCCCTGACCCTGGCTCGAGCTCTGGCTATTTCCCGGCCCCTGGCGGTTCGGATCCGGCGGATGAGGAGCCCCGTTCTGAGGCTGGGCCTGCTGATTCTGCTGGGAGGTGGACCCATCCGGGCGATGTCCCCGGGACCCCGAAGGCGAGCCGTTGGTCGGGATCTGCGGAACCTGGTTCTGGAGCGGAGGATTTCGCGGGTCCTGCGGCTCCATCGGGTTGATCTGCTCGGGCTGGCAAGGCGTTTTCTCCAGTTCTTGCCGCTTCTTGGGCTCGGGCTTGGGGTACTTCTCGGGCTTCTGCTTCTCGTCGGCCGCGTACTTGTCGGGCTTGGCGTCCTTGGATTTCTCGCCGTCCGTCTTGCGAACGGCTTCGCGGTCCGTCGTTCGTGAGGCGTTCTCGTCATCCCGGGTCTTGGTCGCGGCGTTCGTCGATTCCTTCTTCTGACCGCCGGAGCCCGACTGACGCTCGGCGCGGGGCGGCTTCTGCCCGTCCGGCGGTGTGGTCCCCGAGGCTCCGTCGTTCCGCTCCTGCTGATCGGCACCCGGCACGCTGCCCCGCTGGAGGTCGGGCTTGTCGTTCGCAGGGCGTTGATTCGGCAGGTTCAGATTGTCTTCCTTGGCGTTCGAGCCCGCGTCCGAATCGGACCCGGACTTCTCGGCACGCTGCGTCTCGGTCTTGGCCTGTGAAGACGCCCCACGCTGCGACGGCGGATTCGGGAAGTCCGTCTTGGGAGTGCCGGCCTCACCATTCCGGGACCCTTCATCACGACGGGCGTTGAGATTGGCCTGCGGCTCTTGAGACTTCGCGCCGGCCGGCGTCCGCTCGCCTGGGCCGGGTGCTTGAAGATCGTCGCGACGTTGCTCGGTCGTCGGCTCGCCGGCCTGTCGCGGACTTCCTGGCTCCCGGGGTCCCTGGGGCTGTGGCGCCGTCTCCGTCCCGGTCGCCGGTGGTCGCGGATTCGGCTGACCCGGCTGGCCGGGCGTCGGGTTGTCGGTACCCTGCCGGCCCGGATTCGGCGCAGATGGATTCGGGGCCCGACCCGGTTGGCCCGGCTGAGGCTGATTCGGAGTCGGCTGCCCCGGCTGGGGCTGGTTCGGAGTCGGCTGGCCCGGGGTCTGGCCCTGTTGACCCTGCTGCCGATTCATGCCCGGCTGGCCGGAAGTCGGTTGTCCTTGTCCCTGGCGCTGTTGACCGGCTATCCCTTGCTGGCCACTCTGGGGATTGGCTCCGTTCGCCTGATTCGCGCCCTGCTGGCCGGCCGGCGACTGGGCGTTCGAGCCGGCTCGCTGTTGACCGGCGGCCTGGCCCTGACCCGACTGCGGTTGGGACGACTGGTTACGGTCGTTCGTGTTATTGCCCTGAGCGTTCGCGTTCTGGTCGTTTGGTTTCGCCGGTTGATTGTTCCGGTCGCCGGGCTGGCCGCTGGCCGGTCCGTTCGGCTGGCTCTGAGCGTTGGAGGCGCCCGACGCCTGGCCGTTCTGACCCTTGGTCTGCCCCTGGTTCGAGTTCGTTCCGGGGCGGCCCGTCGCATTGTCGGACTGGGGCGGATTGCCGCTCCGACCCGGCTCCTGATTCGCGTTATTGCCCTGACCGGCGGCCTTGTCCTGACCGCCGTTCATCTTCTGCCCGGTTCCGGCGTTCTGATCGGCTCGCTGAGAGCCTCTGTTCGCCTGGTTTCCGGCCTGGCCGGAATTGGCGCCATCCTGGGGCTTCCCGGCTTCCTTCCCTTGCTGGCGATCGCCGGACTGCGGGCCGGTGTTGGGGTTCCCGGCGTTCTGCTTTCCGTCTGTCCCTCCGGACCGGTTGTTGACGGCAGTGTTGTCGGCCGGCTTGTTCGTACCGCCCTGGTTGGCCTGAGCTCCAGTCCCCTGCTGATTCTGACCGCCGGGCGGGCTGTTCGCGCCTTGACGGCCGGTGCTCGCTTGATTCTGCCCGCCCTCCTGCCCTCGGCCGCCTTGTTGCGACGGATTGCCGGCTTGATCGCGATTGGTGTTGTCGCCGGCTTGCGGCTGGTTCGCGCCCTGGGCGCCGTTCGTGCCGTCGGCCGCCTTGTTCTGATCTCCGGCGGCCTTCGTCGCGGGACCACCCTGGCGCTGCGAGTTGTTGCCGCCCTGACGCTGATCGCCGGCCCGGCCCGGTTTGTCTCCCTGATTGGACCCGGCTTGCTGCGCGTTCATCCCGCCCTGCTCACCGTTTGGATTCGCCGCTCCCTGCTGCCCCTGACCTTGCGTGGCGCCCTGCTGGGAATTGGCGCCCTGCGGACCATCCGCGGGCGAGCTGGGGCGATTCGGTGCCTGTGCCGCGTTGGTACCGGGGCGAGGCTGGGCACCCTGTTCTTCGGGCTTTCCGGCCTGGCCTTTTGGACCATTGGCGGCGTGATTGTCGTTCGGCTTCGCGTTGGGCTGCGCCGCGTCGGGATTCGCCGCCTGCCGTTGAGCGCCGTCCGGTTGCGTCGCATCGCCGGGCTTGCCGGCCGTCTGAGTCTGAGGTTGAGGCGCCCCGGCCGGATTCGGCGCGTTCGCCCCCTGGCCCGTTCCCTTCTGGCCGTTCTGGGTACCTGTCGCATTCGGATTCGATGCGTTCGCGCCCGCCTGGTTCGACGCGTTTTGCGCACCGCCGGGCGGCTGCTGTGCGGCGGCGCCGGCGTTTCCGCTCGGGTTGGCATTGCCCTGGGGCGGGTTGCCGCCTTGAGGGTTGCCGCCGTTGTTGTTGGGCCTGCCCTGGTTGGGCTGGCCGGGAGCGACCTGGTTGTTCTCGCCGTTCTGCCCGGCGCGGACCTTGGCTGGTTCGGATTCTGGCCCTGCGAGAGCTGGTTGTTCCCCTGAATCCCCGGGGCAACCTCGTCGCCGGGGTTGGCATTACCGGTCGGACCCTGATTGTTCCCGGGCCCGCCCTGCTGGCCATTCTGTTGCTGATTCCGATTCACCGGGGGTGCGGCCTGGGCCTGATCCTGCGCACCATTCGCGCCCGCGGCGGGTTGCGCATTATCCTGGTTGCCGGTCTGGGGCTGGCTACCCGGGGCACCGGAACCCGGGGCGTTACGCTGTCCCTGCTGGGCCCTCTTCGCCTGGCTCTTATTGATGATCTGCTGAGCCTTGCGGATCTGCTCGGGCGTGAGCTGGTTCTGGTCGTTGCCCGGTTGACCATTCTGCGGCGTCGCGCCATCCTCGGGGCTCTGTCCGGTATCTTGCTGGGACCCGGCGCCGGCGGCCTTACCCGGCTTGTTCCCTTGTTGCTGGTCGGCCTTGCCGCCGTCTTTCAGGTTCTGGTCGTCCCTGGCCTGGGGATTCTCCTGCGGCTCGACCTGGTTCGTCGGGTCGGGGTTGTTCTGGGCACTCGGGTTGAGCTGCTGGCGGTCCTTGAGCTGCTTGTCCTCGAACTTCTTCTTCTCCTGAGGTGCGACGGGATCGCCGACCTCGATGATCTGCCGGGCCGTCTCGAAGCGATTGGAGGCGGGCTCCTTGTTGTCGCGAACGGTCAACCAGTACGTCAGCTTGTCGCCCGGCCGGGCCTTGAGCTGGGCGAGGTCGAGCTTCTCCTCGGCCCGGAAGTCCGGCTTCACCTCGCGGCCTTCCAGCATGTCCTTGGAGGAGGGGATTTCCTTGCCCTGCTGCACGTGGAGGGTCGCTTCCTTGACGCCGTGGTCGTCCGACCCGGTCATCTGGAGGTCAACCTTCACGTTGGCCGGGACCTTGACGGTGGGTTGCGCCGGGAGGACGAACCGCGCCGTGGGCGGTTTGTCGGTAATCGCGATGATGTCGTAATTCACCGGGCTGGGGTTCACCTGGTCCCTGACCGTGCGGAAGTCGATGTGGTAGGTGCCCGACTTCGCGACGGTGAACTTCCCGGTCAATTGCGTCGGGTCCGACTCCAGCACCTCCAAGATGGCCGGCTGGACGTCCGGAGTGGCGAAGTTGATCGTCGCACGCTTGGCCGGCATGTTGGTCCTGGCGTGGACGGTGACCTTCGTCCCCTCGATCGCTTCGACCTCACCGCCCTCGATATCCTTGCGGCCGTCGATCCTGGTGTATGACGGGAAATCCAGGTCGTGGCTGATCGTCACGATGGTCGGCGCGGGCTTGACGTCCAGGTGGAAATGCCGCGACTCGGCATCACCGCCGGTGAAGTAGTAATCCATGCTCTGCTGGACGTTGGTCATCGTGAACTGCCACGCATCATACAATCGCTTCCCGGCGGCTAATTCCTTGATGGCGAAGAACTTACCGCCGTCGACGCTGTGATGCAGCAGGACCCTCTCGGGCCGGACGCCCTGGACATCGACCTGGAAACTCACATGCTGGCCGGAGACGATCTCGGACAGGTCCTGGTTGTCGCCCGGCTTGATGTTCACGAACTGGGTGTTGGTGGGTCGGATTACATCGGCGAGGAACGCTCGACGGACCGAGTCCATCGGACTCCTGGGCGACACCGCGCAGTAGATGCAGAAGACGACGACAACGCCCGTCAGGGCGTAGACCATGTGGATCATCCGCCGCTGATTCACGACGCCGTCGACGTCAACCTTCGTCAGGTCATTGACGGCCCGCGACTCGAGCGCGCCGAGCACCGCCCGGGGCAATTGATCCGGGTGGCGCTTGAGCTCGAGGTAGTTGATCAGGCTGTTCTTGAACGCCGGCTCGGAGATCTCGATCGTCTTGGCCGCATACAGCCCGTTGATCCGGAGCACCAGCGGCAATGCCACGCGATACGCGGCATAGCCGATGGCGGCAACCAGCCCCGTCACCAGGATCGCCGAGCGCAGCCAGTACGGCATCCCGAAGAGGTGATCGCCCAGAACCTCGAGGAACAACACGCCCAGGAATCCCACCAGGAGGATCAGACAGGCGGTCGCGACGTCGGTGAGCTTGATGCGACGCCGGGTCCGATCGAGCTGATGGTCGATGAACTGCTCGTAATCCAGTAGCTTGCCAAGTGGTTGCGTCTGCGCCCCGACCGTCATGACGCATGCTCCTCGCAGGACAGCGGCGTTGTCCGGAATGGTTCGTCTATTATACGACGATCATCAACGAAAGGCACGACTCCTGTCAGGGGATCGCAACGAATCTCTTGGGAGTCGGTCAGAAAGGGGTCGCCAGGTCCCCCGGGCGATTCCGCGGGCTGGATGGTCCAGGCCCCTTCCGGGCGAGAACCGGCCGCGACGTTCTCCATGCTACCGCGCCGGGATGCTGGTGCATGGCGTCTTGCGGTCGATCCGCTTGAGCAGCCCGGTGAGGACGCGGCCTGGGCCGATCTCGTAGAACGTGTCGAAGCCGTCGGCGAGCAGCCGGCGCATGGAGTCTTCCCACCGGACTCCCTGGAGGACCTGGGCGACGAGGGTGCGGCGGATGTCATCCGGGTCCGAATGGGGAGCGGCGTCGACATTCGAATAGACGGGAATCCTGGGTGAGGAGATGGGAGTCTGGGCCAGGACCTCGGCGAGCTGATCGTCGGCCGGCTTCATCAGGTCGGAGTGGAAGGCGCCGGCGACGGCCAGGGGCACGACCTTCATCGCTCCGAGCTCGGTGGCGACGGCCGCGACCTGCTCCAGGGCGGCCTTCTCGCCCGAGACGACGATGTTCCCCGGCCCGAGGAGGTTGGCCTTCCACAGTCGTCCCACGGGAGCGATCCGGCGGCACAGCTCGTCAACGGCGGCTTCATCGAGCCCCAGAACGCTGGTCATGCCGCTGGGCGTCGCGGTGGATGCCGCCTGCATCGCCTGGCCGCGACGGCGGACCAGCCTCAGGCCCGACTCGAAGTCCAGCGCGCCGGCGAACGTCAGCGCCGTGTACTCGCCCAGGCTCAGGCCGGCGGCCCCCTGGCACGACGCGACGAGATCGGGATCGCTGACCTTCAGGCTTTCGAGCGCCGCGAGGCTGGCCACATAGATCGCCGGCTGGCTCACGTCGGTCGCCTCGAGCGCCTCGGCCGGCCCCTCGATGCACAGGCGCCTCAGGTCGATGCCCAGGATGTCGCCCGCGCGGTCGAACAGTTGCCGCACCGGGGGTAGCTCCTGGTCCAGCTCGCGGCACATCCCGACCGACTGGGCACCCTGCCCGGGGAACAAGAAGGCGATCTTGGGCATGATTCGATCCTCGGCAGCGACGGGGAAGAGTTTCACGCAGAGACGCAAAGGACCGCAGAGACGCAAAGAAAACAACAATTTAAAAGTTTATTTCAATCAGGTCACGGCACCGGGCAAGCCTCTCTGCGTCATTGCGAACCTTTGCGTCTCTGCATGAAACTCTTCTTGAATATCAAGGTGACGCCGGTGGCGAGGCCCCGCCGAGCTGCTCGACGATCCGATCGCGGAGCCGCGCGGAGGCCATGGTGCCGGCGACGCGGAGCGCGTTCTTGATCGCCCGGGAGCCCGAGGCGCCGTGGCAGATCATGCAGGCGCCGCGGATGCCCAGGAGCGGCGCACCGCCGAACTCCTCGTATTCGAACCGCGTATTGAGCCGCTTGAGGCTCGTGCCGATCTTCTGGCCGGCGTCGCCGGGGAGGTCGGGCATCAGCCGGGCGAGCTCCTGCTTCAGCTCGGAGAAGAGGAACTCGACGGCCCCCTCGCCGGCCTTGAGCAGGACGTTGCCGACGAACCCATCGCAGATGACCACCCGCACGTCCCCGTTGTAGATGTCGCGGCCCTCGACGTTGCCGACGAATCGCGACGCCCAGGGACTGGCCTGGTAGGTCTCGAAGGTGGTCTTCGTCAGCTCGTTGCCCTTCTCGTCCTCGGTCCCCACGTTGAGCAGCCCGATGCGAGGCCCGGCCACACCGAGGATCTCCTCGGCGTAGATCGCGCCCATGATGCCGTACTGGTAGAGGTCTTCGGCCTTGGCGTTCATGTTGGCGCCGACGTCGATGATCACGATCGGGCCCTTGTGCGACGGGAAGATGGCGGCGATGCCCGGCCGGCGCACGCCAGGGAGGAACATCTTGGCGTTGAACAGCGCCGAGGCCACCATGGCGCCGGTGTTGCCGGCGGAGACCACGGCATCCACCTCGCCGGTGGCCATCAGTCCCCAGCAGCGGGAGATGGAGTTGTCCCGCTTCTTCCGCAGGGCCTCGACCGGCTTGTCCTCCATGCCGATGACCTGGCTGGCGTGGACGATCGGCATCCGGTCGCGCGGGGCGGAGGGCGCCTTGGCCAGCTCGGCCTCGATGCGGGCCTGGTCGCCGACGAGTACCACGGTCAGGTCGGGCAGTTCGGCCGACGCCTCACAGGCCCCTGCGACGATCGGACCGGGGGCGAAGTCCCCCCCCATCGCGTCCAAGGCTACGCGCATCGCACCGCTCCCAGCGTTCTCGCTGCATCGTGTTGCAGCCGGTATGAAGGTTCGAGGCAAAATGATGTCGGGATGCCCGGAAGCGGGACGGCTCCCCTTCCGGCATCCCGGTGATCGCGGTCCGCTTCATCGGCGGGCGAATATCGATCGACCATCATCGTAGAAGGCGCCACGCAGGCATGTCAAGCGGGGCGTGGCCTAACGCCGAGCGGTCTTGGCGATCCGCTGCGCCCAGGCGCGATCGGCGGCTTTCTTCACGGTGGCGGGTGGGACGGAGTAGTCGATCGACCCGGCGTACCGCCCCCGTTCGTAGACCATGGCGAAGACCGCGCCCAGGTCGAAGAACACGTCCGAATCCGGTCGTCGCAGCGGGATCGGGATGGAAGGGAGGGGGTCCCGGATCGTCCAGGTGTAGACGTTCGATTCGGGACGTTCTTCCGATCGGGACACCAAGGCATAGAAGTCCCCTGGGGGAAGAGGACGATCCATCGGCAACCGCTCGCCCTTCAGGAGCAGGTCCAGCTCGACGAGGTGGACCTTCTGGCGGATTGCCGCCCGGCGCTTCTTGAGGTATTCGGCGAAGCCCTCACCGGTCTTGTTCGTCGGTGAGAGCACCTCGATCATCGTAATGGGCGTCCGCTTCGGGGCACGACGGATCTCGATCCAGACGTCGCGCACCTCCACCTTGATTTGCGGTAACGGGATCTTGACCGGCTCGAGCAACGCGGTCCCCCCGGCTGTCCTCGTTCCCCGCGGGCCGGCGACGGAACGACGGTTCTTCCTGGCGACCAGGACGTCCGGAATCACCATCTTCGGTTCTTCCACGGCGAGATCCACAAGATGGACATGCTCGCCGAGATCGGCCACGTAATGCTCGGGCAAGATCTCATTCAAGGCGTCCGCACCATAAGCCATGAACCGTGCATGAAAACCCTCCCAGCGGCCTTGAGCCTCGATATAGGGATCGACACCGGGAAAGGGACTGGGCATCGAAGGTCTCCTGCTCGGCCCGATCGGCGGCGGGAGGGATTTCCGGATCACGTATTCAAGCCTCGCATTCGATTCGATGACGGACGGAAGCCCAAGGTGTCGCTGGGTCTCTCAGGCGCATTCGGCCCGCGAGCGCTGGCCCCGGCGCCGGAGCGGGCCCAGTTCGACGCGGCACAGGGCCTCGGGCGCCAGGTGCGCCCTCGCCGCCTTGCGGACCTGCGCCGGTGTGATCGCCGCGATCCGGTCGGGCCAGGTCCTGGGCTCATCCAGCGACCGGCCCCAGCGCCTCCAGCTCCAGCAGCCGCTCGGCGCGTTGCTCGACGCCGTGGAAGTCGAACACCCAGGCGCCCGCCAGGTAGCGGCGGGCGCGCTCGACCTCCTCGTCGGAGAACGAGCCGGACCGCATGGCGCGGATCTGGTCGGTGATCGTGGCCACGACCCGGTCGGCCTCCTCGGGCATCGTCCCGGCATAGACGCGGAAGACCCCGGGGAGGATGTCGGCGGAGTCGGTCATGCCGCCGCCGATGGCATAAACCAGCCCCATCTCGTCGCGGACGATCCGGCCCAGCCGATCGCAGAAGCCGGGGCCGCTGCCGAAGACGTGGTCGAGCACCAGCAGGGCCTCGTAGTCGGGATGGTTGCGGGGCACGCCGAGGTGGCCCAGCAGCAGATGCACCTGATCGCCGGGATGCTGGATGCGACGGACGCGCGGCCGGCCCGTCCGGGGCACCGGCGCCACCGGAGGTCTTGCCGCCGCCCGCCTCGGCCAGGCACCGAACGTCGAGCGGACCAGACGGACCAGGCGACGAGCGTCGAAGTCGCCCGCCACCGCCAGGATCGTCCCCTCGGGCACGAAATGACGGCGGTGATGGTCGACCACGTCCGGCCGCGTGAGCCGGACCAGGTCCCGGACGACGCCGCGCGGGTCCCGCCCCAGCGGGTGCGAGCCGTACACCAGGCCCCGGAAGCTCGACTCGGCGCGGAAGGCCGGGTCATCGAGATCGCCCCGCAGCTCGGCCGCCGTCCGCCGAGCCACCAGGCCGATGGCCTCGTTCGGGAAGGCCGGGCGCATGACCATGTCCGCCAGCAACTCCAGCGCCATCGCCAGGTCCTCGGCGCGGATGCGGACGGCGGCCCCGGTCGCCCCGACCTCGATAGAACCCCCGACGTCCTCGATGGCCCGCGCGACCGCCTCGGCATCGCGCGAGGTCGTCCCCTCCTCGAGCAGCCGGCCCGTCAGCGCCGCGAGGCCCGGCCTGGCCTCGCGGAGAATCCCGGCGTCGACATAGAGCTCCAGCGCGATCACCCCGGTGCCCGGCCTCCGCTCGAACACCAGGCGGAGGCCGTTCTCCAGCTCCACGCGTCGCGGATGATAATCCGGCAGTCTCGAGACGCCGCCGGGTTCCAGGATCGTCTCCGCGGCCCCGACGACGACGATCGGCACGGCGAAGGCCGGGGGCGTCCCGTTCACGGACCCGACCGTACCGGTCGAGACGGTTGAGACTCCGGATGCGATGTCCGGCCGGCCCGAGTCGACGTCGCTCGCGGCATCGCCTTCACCCGGGATGCTCCAGCCGGAGGTGAGTCCGGACTCGTCGAGATAGGCGGCGGCCGCGCGACGGATGTCAACGGCGGCGACGGCCAGGGCGGCCTCGTGCTCGGCGGGCCAGCCCCGCCAATCGCCCCAGAGGGCCGCATGGCCGAGGCCCGACGCCAGGCTGGCCGGGTCGTCGAGCTCCCATCGCCAGGCCGACTCGAGCCGGCAGCGCGAGCGGGCCAATTCGTCGGGGGTCGGTCCCGGATCGGCCAGGTGCCTCAGCTCATCGAGGATGAGGCGCTCGATGTCCCCGCGAGATGCATCGGCTTCGGCCTCGAGCTGGATCAGCAGTTGTCCGCCCCGCCGGGCCGTCGCGTGGGCCGCCTCGACCCAGGTCGCCAGCCCCGCGGTCTCGACCAGGGCCTGCCAGAGGCGCGACCGCCGCCCGCACGAGAGCAGGTCGGACAGCACGTCCAGCGCGGCGACATCGGCGTGTCCCCGCGGTATCGTGCGCCAACCCAGCAGCCCCCGCGCCACGCCATCGGGCCCGACGAGGCTGAAATCGCGCCGTCCCGATTGGCGCGGCTCGGTGTACGAGGGACGATCGCCCCGGATCGCGCCGGGCGGGATGTCCCCGAAGAACTCGGATATTCGCTCGAGGGCCCGGTCCGCCTGAACGTCCCCGACGACGACCAGGACCGCGCCGTCGGGCCGGTAGTGCCGGCGATAGAAGTCCGACAGGTCCTCGGCGCGAATCCGCGCGGCGTCCTCCGGCCAGCCCAGGATCGGATTCCGATAGGGGTGCCGCAGGTAGGAGACCGCGAGGTGCTGCTGGTCGAGCCGGCCCTGCGGCGAGCTCAGCTCGCGGGCCCGCTCCTCGGCGATCACCCGGCGCTCCAGCTCAACCTCGCGCGGGTCGAACCGCGCGTGGCACATCCGGTCGGCCTCGATGGTCAGGGCCAGCTCCCATCGTCCGGACGGGAACGTGAACCAGTAGTGCGTGCTGTCCTCGCCCGTCTCGGCGTTGCAGTGGCCGGCCGCCGCCGTGACCAGCCGATCGATCTGACCCTTCGGGTGGCGCTCCGTGCCCTTGAAGAGCATGTGCTCGACGAAATGGGCCAGGCCCGACAGGCCCGGCGGCTCGTCGAAGGAGCCGACCGGGTAGTACAGGTCGACCACGACCAGCGGAGCCCCGCGTCGCGGCAGGACCAGCGCCTGAAGGCCGTTCTCGAGCCGACGCTCGGAGACCGGCAAGTCCGATTGAAGTGAGGGCGAGAGGCTGGGCTTGAATCGTCGGTCCATGGTTGCCCCTCGCTGTTGCGTTGAGTCACGGCGGAGTCGCTCGGACTCGAGGCGCCGATGGGCGCCGCCGAGGTACAGTGAAGATGCGTCAGCTCACGGCAAAATCCGTGAAGCGGCGTTTGAACGGCGAGTGGAAGGCCAGCACGATGTCCTCGCGAGGCACCCCGGCCGCGACCAGCCGGTTGGCGATCCCCTCCTCCGTCCCGTCGTGTTGAATCCAGATCTTGCCGCCCTTGATGTCCACGTGGAGGACGCAGCCATGAATCCGGTGCTGGCCATGCCAGCCGACGTTCATCAACTGATAATGTCCGGACTCGGGAAGGAAGATCTTCTCGACCTCGATATCCCCATACGTCGGCTTGTAGGAGCCGTATTCCTGCAGGATGTCCTCGACTAAGGCTCCGTAGCGCTCTGTTTTATCCATCGCACCAACACCTCCGCCTCGGGGTCATAGACGATCAGGTGAACGCGATAAAGGCTGACGGATTCCATGGTGAAGGGCAAAGTGAAAAACGCGTCGTAGGTGTCCCGCGGGACGGCGAGGAAGAGAACTCGCGTCGGGTCCTTGCGGTCCAGGGCCATTCGGTAGTTGAGGAATTGGCCCAACGCGCCATGATATTCCCTGATCACCGAGGGGCCAACAAAGCTCTTGATCTCCACGGCGATCAGTTGGTTCCCACGCTCCGCGGCGATCATTTTCTCCGCGCCGAAGTTGACATAGAGATCCTTGCCGCCAAACTCGAGCGGGTACGGATCATGGGTGATCGTCCAGCCGTCCTTGATCAGAGCCCTCCTCACGGCTTCATGGAACGTGTCATAGGCCGGCATCGTCGTCTGCCCTCCTCGTGGCGACCGCTCGGTCAACATTATATCACGATCGCCCGACCGACGAATGTCCCATCCGGGGACTTGCGGCGACGAAGGTTCCCGCCTGTGGCCTCACCATCCAAGGACACGTCACTTTGCGCCCGCACCTGGTGTACACCAGTCGATTTTCCAATCTTGACCTTGAACCGATCCGGATGAAGCCGGAGAATGGGACGATTGGTCGGTATCCGCCATCGTGAGGCGGGGGCCGAGGTGAGCCGGGGGGGACCCGGGCAATGGGGGTATGCGAACCTGGTCAGGGCGGGAACGCAGCAGCCATAAGCAACACCTTCATGTGCCTGGGAGAACCTCCCCGGCTCACCACGGCCCCCGCCGAGATGGCGCGTGCCGAGTAGCGGACGAAGCGGGTCACGTCGAGTGATCGGTAGACTCAGGCCTTGTGAAAGAAACGGATTCAAGATTCCAGATTCCGAACTCCGAAGACTCAAATCCATGAGCGACCAGGGTTTGCATCCATCAGGAATTCGGAATCCGTAATCCGGAATCGATTGTTTCACGACCTCTCACCTCCTCCCAGAGGCACGATGGAGCGCGCCCGAGTGCCCCCACGCCGCGGGACGAAGAACGGTTCGACGACTGCGAATCCCGAGCCTCCGGCCGCCGGGAGCGAGGAAGCGCCGCGCGTGGCCGCCGAGCCCTACACGGTGGTGGCGCGGCGATATCGGCCGCAGAAGTTCGACGAGGTGGTCGGACAGGATCATGTCGTGCGCGCCCTCCGCAACGCGATCCGGATGAACCGGATCGCGCAGGCTTATCTGTTTTGCGGCACTCGGGGCGTGGGCAAGACCACGATGGCGCGGATCTTCTCCAAGTGCCTCAATTGCGCCGCGTCACAGAAGCCGACCGAGGAGCCGTGCCAGGTCTGCGACATCTGCCGGGGCATCTCGCAGGGGCAGGACGTCAACGTCATCGAGATCGACGGGGCGAGCAACAACGGCGTCGAGCAGGTCCGCGAGTTGCGGGCGAACGCGGGGCTGCGGCCCAGCCGGGCCCGATTCAAGGTCTACTACATCGACGAAGTCCACATGCTCTCGACCGGGGCCTTCAACGCCCTGCTCAAGACGCTGGAAGAGCCGCCGCCCCACGTGAAGTTCATCTTCGCCACGACCGAGGCGAACAAGATCCCCGACACGGTGCTGTCGCGCTGCCAGCGGTACGACCTGGCGGGGATCACGCCGCAGGTGATCGCCAGGACGCTCGCGGAGATCTGCGAGCAGGAGAAGGTCGAGGCGGACGCGGAGGCGCTGCACGTCGTGGCCCGCCGGGCCGCGGGATCCCTCCGGGACGCCGAGTCGCTGCTGGAGCGGTTGCTGGCCTCCGGCAGCCCCCGCCTGACCGTCGAGGTCGTCCAGGGCCTGCTCGGCACCGCCAGCGACGAGCGGATCCTGGCGATGCTCGAGGCGCTGGCCGACCACGACGCCGCGGGCGCACTCCGCCTGCTCGACCAGGCGGCCGACCAGGGAGTCCAACCGGTCGAGGTGCTCGACGGGCTCCTCGAATTCCTCCGCGATGCCATGGTGCTGGCCGTTGGGGCCGAGTCGATCCTGCTCGCGATCACCCCGCGCCAGAAGCCCCGGCTCGAGGCGCTGACCCGGCGATTCCCCCTCGACGCCATTTACACCGCCTTCCAGATCCTGGATCAGCATCGCATGCGTTTGCGAGGCAGCCTGCACGGGCGGTTGCTCGTCGAGATGGCACTGGTCCGGGTGGCGCGGTTGGAGGACCTGGAATCCCTCGACACCCTGCTCGAGCGGCTGACGACCCTGGAAGCCGGCGGCCCGGCGGTCCGCCGGCCGGAGACCGCGCCCGCAAGAAAAAAGGGCACGCGGGTTGAAGGGACCGGCACGACATCGACGGCGGCCCCGCCGGTTGTCCCGTCCGAGTCAGCGTCCCCCGGACGGCCGCAGACGCCGCCGGAGCCCGGTCGTACCGGAGACGGCCGGGATGGTCACGATCCGTCCGAGACGCCGCCGGAGGTGCGGAAGGAATCCCGCGCGGGCACGACGGCGCGGGCGGCGTCCGGCCCGGTCGCCGCTCCCGAGCCGGTGCCGCTGGATCTCGAACGCGCCCAGCAAGTCTGGCCCGAGGTGATGGGCAAGATCCCGGCGACCATGAAGTGGCGGCTTGCGCAAGTGGATCCCGTCAACGTCGTCGGGCCGGATGTCCTGGTCATCGCACCGAAGCCTGGCTACAATGCCATCGATGAGTCGATCGTCACGGCCGAGACCCTGGAGGTGCTGAGCACGACGATTCAGCGGCTGATCCACCGGCCGGTCGAGGTCCGCTTCCAGCACTCGACCGCATCCGACGATGGATCGCGGGACGGGACTGACCGCGAGCCCAGCCGTGCGGATGCGCTGACCGCCGACCCCCTGGTCCAGAAGGTCGTCGAACTCTTCGAGGCGCGCCCGGTGCAGGTGGATTACGACGGGCCTGAGCGGGACCTCCCCGCCTGATGCGGCGCGCCGGATGCGGTCGGGTCCGTCCTCCGGACGGTCTTCTTGCACCAAGAATTCGGGACGTCCCTTCGTCCGGGTCCCGATTACGAACAGGGAAGCGGTTCAAACGTGTTCAACAAACTGGGAATGCTCGCGGACCTGATGGGGAACGCCGGCAAGCTGCGCGAGGCGTTCGACCGGGCGTTCGAATCGCTCGGGCAGGTTGAAGCCGAAGGCAGCGCCGGCGGCGGTACGGTGACGGCCAAGGTCAACGGCCGCCTCGAGGTCGTGTCGGTCCACATCGACCCCGTCCTGCTGAGCGACGGGGACGTGGAAATGCTGGAGGAGTTGGTGACCGTCGCGGTCAACGCCGGGATGGCCAAGGCGCGTGAGGCGGCGGCCAAGTCGCTCTCGAGCCTGACCGGAGGGCTGCCGATGGGCCTGTTCCCCGGATTCGGCGGGCCCGCGGGTCCTTCCGAGGGTCCGGGCCAGGGGGGCCCTTGATCATGGCGGCTACCGGCTACACGACGGTCGTCAACCGGCTGATGAACTCGCTCGGGCGGCTCCCCGGGATCGGCGCCCGTTCCGCGGAACGGATCGCTCATCACCTGCTCAAGTGCCCTCCCGAGGAGGCGCTCGAACTGGCCGAGTCGATCCGCGCCGCCAAGGACGAGATCCGCCATTGCCAGGTCTGCTTCCACCTCACCGAGGTCGAGCATCCGATCTGTGCGATCTGTCGCGACCCCCGGCGCGATCAGACGACCGTCTGCGTCGTCGAGCAATCGCGCGACCTGATCGCGCTGGAGAAGGCCGGGGCGTTCAACGGGCTCTATCACGTGCTCCTCGGCCGGCTCGCCCCGCTCTCCGGCATGGGGCCCGAGCAATTGACCATCGACGCCCTCGCCGCCCGGATCCAGGCCGGTACGATCCGCGAGCTGATCATGGCCACCAATCCCAACCTCGAGGGGGACGGCACCGCGCTTCTGGTCGCCAACCGCCTCAGCGACTCCGGCATCCGCATCACCCGCCTCGCCCGCGGCCTGGCCTCCGGCAGCACCCTCGAATTCGCCAATCGCGACATGCTGGCCGACGCCATGTCCGGTCGCAACCCGCTTTGATCTCGCGGCCGTTCGCGACCTCGCGCGTCCCACGGCCCGCCGCGCGGTCTCCGTTCCTTTCTCTCACCGTTTTGCCGGATCTCGGCGGAGTGGCCTTTGGCGCCGGGGCGGATCGTGGCATAATAGTTGCTACAGAAGTGGCGTGAATCGGGTATCGACGATGCCCCTGCTGCTCTCCCGCCCTGAGCAGGCCGACTTATCCAGAACGGACTAGAGGATCATGCGGCTCGACACGACCCAGCAGATGCGGACCGAGATGCGCCTCCGGATGGCGCCTCGCATGATCCAGTCGATGGAAATCCTGCAATTGCCGATCATGGCCTTGCAGGAGCGGATCGAGCAGGAACTGAGCGAGAATCCGGTGCTGGAGCTTCGGGAGACCGGACAGGCGGAATCCGACGCGGAGGAGGCCGCGCCGGCGCCCGCCGAGCCGGAGGTCGACGGCGAACCGAACGAGTTCGACAGCCTGATCAATCTCGACGAGAACTGGAGCGAGATCTACGACGAGGGGCCGAGGCGGAGCCGCGCGGCGCTGAGCGAGGACTCGGACCGCAAGCAGGACGCCATGCAGAACATGGCGTCGCGACCGCGTTCGTTCAATGACGACCTGATCGATCAGCTCGGGTTCTTCGATTGCGATCCCAAGGTCCATGCCCTGGCCGAGTACATCATCAACAACCTCGACGAGCGGGGGTACTTCCGGTTGCCGCTCCAGGATGTGGTCCGCGACCTCAACGGCGCGGTCGCGATGGAGGACGCCGAGGAGGCGCTGCACCTGGTCCAGCGGCTCGATCCGCCCGGCGTGGGGGCCCGCGACCTGCGGGAATGCCTGCTGCTCCAGCTCACGCCGGACATGCCCTGCTACGAGATCCTGTATACGCTGATCTCGCAGCACCTCGACGACCTGGAGCACAACCGGCTCCCCGCCATCGAGAAGAAGACGGGCATCTCCCTGGAGAAGATCAAGGACGCGATCGAGCACCTGCGCCGTCTGAATTTCCGGCCGGGCGCCTCGTTCGCCACCGATAACGCCCATTACGTCATCCCGGATCTCATCGTCGAGAACAACGATCGCGGCGGCTACGAGGTGCGGCTGGTTGACGAGAATACGCCGCTCCTGGCGATCTCGCGCTCCTACCAGAAGATGCTGCGGAACAAGCAGACGGATCCCAAAACGCGTGAATACATTCAGAAGCGGATCCAATCCGCCCGCTGGCTGATCGAGTCGATCGAGCAGCGGCGGAACACGCTCCTGAAGGTCGCCCGGGCCATCATCGAGCACCAGAAGGAGTTCCTCGACAAGGGCCCCGAGTCGATCGAGCCGCTCAAGATGCAGCAGATCGCCGACCGGGTCGGCGTACACGTCACGACCGTCAGCCGGGCCGTCAACGACAAGTGGGTGCAGACCCCGCGCGGGATCTTCCCCCTCAAGCGGTTCTTCGGAGGCGGGACGACCACCGTGGACGGCGACGAGATCGCCTGGGACACGATCAAGCAGAAGCTGCTGGAGATCATCGCCAAGGAAGACAAGCAGAACCCGATGTCCGACGAGGAGATCGTCGAGGAGATGGGCCGGCAAGGGCTCAAGGTCGCCCGCCGTACGGTCACCAAGTACCGCCAGAACCTGCTGATCCCGTCCAGCCGCCAGCGACGGCAATTCTGAGAGTGGAGAAGGAGCGTTTCACGCAGAGACGCAAAGGGCCGCAGAGAAGCCAAGGAGGTTCAGCCCTTCCGAATCTCTGACTATTTCGCGATTCTTTGCATCAAGGCCAGTCGATCCGAATCTCTGTGCTCTCTGCGTCTTTGCGGCCCTTTGCGTCTCTGCGTGAAACCCGGTCCGGCCAGATCGTCCCCGTCAGCCCATCACCGAGCTGGCACGGGCCGGCGCGGCGAGCGGGGGCCCGGCCAGCACGGGGGCGGCCCGCAGCTCGCCGGTCGGCTCCTTGTCGATCTCGATGATCGGCTTGGTGGCGCCGATGAGGCGGCTCATGGCCACATCGTAGCCGAGGAAACGGACGTTCTCGAGGATGGCGACGACCTCCGCACCGCCGATCTTCTGCGTGAGGTTGAGCACCTTGCGCTCATCGGGCGACAGCAGGTCCCCGGACGAGCTGGCGTCCATATCCAGCGAATCGTCGGCGAGAAAATCGAGCGAGACGTTCACGGCCTTGGCGAGCCGGAACGCGTTGTCGAGACCCGGCCGGGACTTGCCCTGGAGGATCCGGGAAATCTCGGAGTCGCTGACCTGGGACAGCTTCGCCAGCCTCTGTCCGTTGAGGCTGTGGCGAGCCATCAGGATCTGGAGTTTTTCTTTGAGTCTCATGATTTGACCATACGACGCATCCCCGATCCGGGGAAGATTGGTCTCCGGGATTCCGCAAAAAAATCCCGAACGTAATCCCGAGTGACCGCCTACCCGGCATCCTGGTCGAAAAGGGCCGGGCTCATCGAGGTGGAGAGGCGACAGCGCTAGTGTCCGCCGGAGAATAATAACGGATCGATGCCGGGATGCAATTCAAAAACTTGCGAAAGTCGCAAGTCCGGCGCCGGTCGTGCGAAGGAAGACGGGTAGGTGGGCGAAAGACTCCCGCGCGAACCGCGTCAAGAGGAGCGGCGAAGGACATACTGGGCGAGGATGCGGAGGACGGATTTCGCGTCCGAGTCGGGGAGGCCATCGAGGGCGTCGAGCGCCTGCTTCACGTGCTGCCGGGCGCGTTGCCAGGCGCGGGCGATGGCACCGGTGCTCTCGAGGTAGGGACGGAGCGGCCGGCGATGATCGGCCCTGGCCTCCGCGAGCAGCCGGCGGATCTCCGCCGCGGACTCCGGCTCGACCAGCCGCAAGAGATAGATCAAGGGGAGCGTCAGCTTCTGCTTCTCCAGGTCGGTCCCCAGGCTCTTGCCCGTGATGCGCTCCTCGCCCCAGATATCCAGCACATCGTCGGCGATCTGGAACGCGATACCCAGGTCGCGGCCGTACCGGTCGAGGGCCGCGACCGTCGACTCGTCCGCGCCGGCGTACGACGCCCCCAGGCGGCAGCTCACCGCGGTCAGCTCGGCCGTCTTGCCCTCGATGATCGCGAAGTACTCCGCCTCGTCCAGCTCCAGGTTGCCCCGGTGGTGGACCTGCTGCATCTCCCCCTCGCAGACGCGGTTGGTCGCCTGGCCGATCCATCGGCAGGCGCGCGTTGAACTCGAGCGACGCCGCGAGATGGAACGCGTGGGTGAACAGGTAATCTCCCAGCAGGACGGCCGTCTCGTTGCCCCACTCGGCGTTGACCGTCGCCGCGTGCCGGCGGACCATCGCCTCGTCGAGGATATCGTCGTGCACAAGAGTCGCGGTGTGGATCATCTCGACGACCGCCGCGAGCACGCTGTGGGCGGGGGTCACCACCCCGCAGGCGCGTCCCGACAGCAGGACCAGCGCGGGACGCAAGCGCTTCCCGTGAAGGTCGGCGCAATGATCGACCAGGTGTTGCACGAACGGGAACCGGCTCTCGAGCTCCTCCTGGAAGATCCGCTCGGCGTCGGCCAGTTCGGCGGCGATCGGCGCGTAGAGATCGGCCAGCGCCGGCCGGACTTGACTCTCCCCGGCCCCGGTCAGCGTTCGTGGCGACATCCCAGTCCTCCCCTTCATTCCGCGGCCCGACTCGCCCACGATCAATGAGCGGACCGCCGATACGGGCCCCGCCGGCCCCCGGTCTTTTCCTCGAGCTGAATCTCACCCATCACCATGGCGCGGTCGACGGCCTTGCACATGTCGTAGATCGTCAGGCACGCCACGCTGACGGCGACCAGCGCCTCCATCTCGACGCCGGTGCGGCCCACCGACTTGACTCGCGCTTCCACCCGGATCGTGTCCGTCCCTTCGGCCGACAACGACAGCTCGACGGCATCCAGGCCCAGCGGATGGCACAGGGGGATCAAGTCTCCCGTCCGCTTGGAGGCCGCGATGCCGGCCAGGCGGGCCACCTCGAGCACATCCCCTTTGGCCATGCGCCGATCCCGCACCAGCTCGAGCGTGGCCGGCTGCATCCGCACGCAGCCGCTGGCCCGCGCGGTCCGCAGGGTGATCTCCTTGGCGGAGACGTTGACCATCCGGCTCGCCCCGCCCTCGTCGAAGTGCGTCAGCTCACTCATGATCGACTTCTCGTTCGCGGGCGGAGAGAACGATCGCCGCAGGCCAGGATTGACCCCGACGCCGCCCGGGTCCAGACGCATCGGCCAACCGCGAACGGAAGACCCGCATCCCTGGGCCCGAGATTTCGTTCAATTTCTTCTGAACGTATTCTACGAATCGTCCGGCCGGCGGCTAGAGGGAAGCCGGGAGTTTCGGTCGGTTCCCGATCGTGGGCCTCGGACGGATCTGTCGGGCCAGTCGGCCGGGAGGCGGGGCCGGCTCCTCCCTGCACGTCCGCGGCCGGCCCTTGACGAGGCCGGTCCGCATCGGGATAACGGGGTGGAGGAAGGCGCGATCGCGAGGCCGGAGCGATGAGGCCAATCGTGCACGGGCCCCCGGCGCCGCGGCAGGTCTGCTCCCGATCCACCACCCCGGTGCGGTCGATCGGCGATGTCGAGTTCACACGTCGAAAGGAGAGCCTCCGATGCTGGGCGCGAACCTCGTCCTCCTCGCTCTGCTGGGGCAAGCGGGACAACCCGAGCCCGATGCGGCCGCGCTGCTCGAGAAGCTCGGTTCGGCGAAGTACGCCGAGCGCGAAGCCGCGAAGTCGCTGGAGAACCTCGGCAGGAAGGCCCTGCCCTCGCTCCGATCCGCGCTCAAGTCCAGGGACCCCGAGGTCCGCATGCGGGCGAGGACCATGATCGAGAAGATCGAAGGCAACCTGCTCAACGAGGGGACGGACGTCCGCCTCGACTTCAAGGACGCCACGCTGGAAGAGGTCGTCAAATCACTCAGCAAGCAGGCGGGCTTCGAGGTCGGGATCGGCATGCGACGGGCCAATGGCGGGAGCCGGCGGATCACCATCCGCGAGCCCCAGCCCGTCCCGTTCTGGACGGCGATCGACCGCCTGTGCGAGGTCGGCGAGCTGACCTGTGAATACCGACCCAACATGGCTCTCGCGCCTCAGGGCGTGCCCAGACCGACCGTGCTCCTGTCCTACTCGCCGGATTCACTGATCCCGCCCGGTGTCAATCACGGCCCCTTCCACGTGACGGTCGATTCGCTCTTCTATCAGATCCGGGTCTCGTACCAGGCGTATCCGCGGATGCGCGCCCCTGTTCGTGCCGGCGCCCCGGGCGTCGATGGTGCGCTCCGGAAAGGTGCGCCCGCACCGCCCCGACGCGCGAACTCGGACGATCCCCGGCCGGGTACGGCCGAACGAGCCGGGAAGGCGCCGGCCCGGCTCGTCCAGTTCGACGTGCACTTGCGGATCGTCGCCGAGCCGCGCATGACGATTCGCCAGGCGGGCCCGGTCCAGCTCCTCGAGGCGGTCGACGACCTGGGCAACTCGCTCCTGCGCCCCGCGGTGGACGATCAGCAGACCGCCGGCGCCATGGGCATGATGCGAGCGGCTCCGCCCGTCCTCATGGGGGGCGGACCGATGATGAACCTGACCGCATCGCTGCAACGGCCCGACAAACCGGGCCAGTTCATCAAGAGACTGCGCGGTACGTTCGAGATCGAGGTCTCGGCGGTGCGATCGAGCCCGCTGGTCATCCCCATCGAGGGTGCCGCGGGCAAGACGTTCGACCACGAAGGCCGGCGCGTCGTGGTGAACTCCATCAACGCCACTCCCGATACCGGTCTGACCGTCATCGAGCTGTCGATCGACGACCTCGACGAGCTCCTCAACTCCGAGCCGACGAATCGACCGGGCTTCGGCCCTCGCGGCGCGATGATGGGCATGCAGCCGTTCATGCGCTTCGGCGTCGATCCCTCCCAGTCGCCGATCCAGGTGATCCTGTCCGACGGGCGGAGCGTCCCTTACCAGACCTCGATGGACCAGGGCTCCGGACGCATCACCCTCAGGGTCCACCAACCGCCCCAGTTCGCTCAGGTCAAGGAGATCCGGATCTCCAGCATCGTCGCGAGCAAGACGAAGGTCCCCTTCGAATTCCACGACCTGCCGATGCCTTGACGGCCTGCCCCGCTCATGGCCCGCGGGCGGGCCGGGAGCCCGGCTGCGCCGGAGCAGACAGGTCCCGGGCCGAGGGGGCCTGGCCGCCCGGCGGGAAATGCCAGAGCGCGGAGAGCCGGACGCCCTGTCGGGAGCGTACCGCGACCAGTTGGCCGCCACCGCTTTCGAGCCTCTCCCGCCATCCGCTCGGCCAGTACGCGGTGCGATACGAACCGACCACCCATTCGGCGCTGCTGGCGATCGCCTGGTCCTGGAGGATGATGTCCCGCCGCGCCAGGGTCCGATTGAAGCCCGTCGTCAGCACCCCCTGGTCGGGGTAAAGCGTGGGGACCATGGCCGCCGTCGCATCCTTCGGGGCTTCCCGTGCCAGCCGATCGAGCAGGACGTCATCGACCGCATCGCTCCAGTAGGTCACCTCAAGGCCGAGCCGCTCGGCTCCCGGCAGGCCGCCGACCATCGCATTGTAGTAGCTCAGTCCGAAGGGATAAGTCGTCACGAGGCCGACCGCCTGCGCCGCCAGGAACACGAGAATCGCCAGCCGCGCGACCCGATGCGGAGAGAACTGTTCCCAGAGCCAGCCGCAGCCCAGTCCGATGAGCATGGCCCACGCCGGGAACACGTGAAGGAACAGCCGCTCGCCGTCGTAGATCGGGACGCGCGTGCTGAAGATCAGCAGGAAGAAGAGGATCGATCCGATCAGCAGGAGCGGCAGAGGATCCTGTCGTCGCCCTGTCCAGCCGCGGAATGACCCGATGGCGCCGAGGAACTGCAGCCCGACCGGCACAGTCGCCGCGAAGTACAGCCAGGGATAATGCCAGGGGACGTCGCGATCAGCGAAGACCTGGCCGAAATACTGCACATAGATCGTTGTCCGTTCGACCCCCGTACCCCAGTAGGCCAGGAGGCGCGGCCACGAGTCGTACCAGAGCCAGGGCCAGCCGGCCCAGAACACGCCGATGCCGGTCGCGGCCCAAGCGAACATGCCGACCACCGTGCGGCGCGGCCCCACCCGCCACAGCGACCAGGTCCCCAGGACGGGCAGCAGGAACCATGCGTGGATCTTCGTGAGCAGGGCGAGCGACCAGACGACTCCGGCCATCATCATCGCGGGCACGAGACGGCGAGCCCGGACGGCCCGCTCCCCGGCCAGGAGCGATGCCGTCCAGGTGAAGGAAAGGAAGGTATCGAGCGCGCCAAAATGGGCGTGGGCGAAGACGCGCGGCATCGCCGCCATCGCGAATCCGGCTGCCAACCCGGCGGGGAGTCCCCATCGGCCGATCGCCGTCCACGCGATGAGTCCGACGAGCGCCCCGAAGGTGAGGGCCGGCGCCAGCCTCCCCGCCAGGACATAGGACCCCGTCGGATCGGGCCCTTTGACGAGGATCTCGAAGGGTTCGGCCGCGACCGAGGCGATCCCCAGCAGCCATCGGCCGAGCGGGGGATGTTCCTTGTTATCCCAGAAGACCCGGTCCACCACCTTGCGATCGAGGAAATGCCGGCCCTCTTCTTTCAGGATCTTCAAGTAGGCGCGGCCGGGTCGCACGTCGAGCGGTTCGTCCACCGTCAGGCCCGGGCCATTCAGCGTGAGGATCACCGCCGCGGCGGCGAGGAGTCCGGTGGCCACCGCCCAGCGTCGTCCGCCGCTGACCACCGGCTCGGCGGCTCGATCCGGATCGCTCTCCGATCCCGGCTTCACGTATCGTCTCCAGGTGATCGGACAACGGCAAGACGCTGGATGCGCGCGACGACGCCCGGCAATCGCGTCCACATCCCGAAGAAGGGGACGCGACTCGCGAACTCATAAGTAGCCCAATCCGTGTCGTCGAGCCGGGTCGGTGCCTCTTGCCAACGGTCCGGATGTCCCGAGGTCCGTCCGGGAAAGAGTTTACAGAGCGGCAGTGTCGCGGCACGCCGGTTCTTGCGGGTAAGATGGCTTCTCGTTTTTTTTACCGGTCGGCTGAGGGCGTATTCTGGCGCTCGATCCCACCAACTCGCTCGAGCCGCGAGGCGAGCCGGCGCGGGCCGCAAGAGGTGCACAGCAATGTTCCAATTTACGCTCTCCGACGTCCCCCTCATCGCGTGGTACATCGGAGTGCTGGTCTTCCTGGAAGGGTTGCTGAGCGCCGATAACGCGCTGGTGCTCGCATTGATGGTGCGCCATCTCCCCAAACGCGAACAGCGCCGGGTGCTGCAATATGGAATCTGGGGTGCGATCGCATTCCGCTTCGTGGCCGTCGTGCTCTCGGCGTTCCTGATGAAGTTCTGGTACGTCAAGGTGATCGGCGGCGCCTACCTGCTTTTCCTTGCGATCAAGCATTTCGTCCGCGGCGAATCGGGCTCGGAGGCGGGCGCGGGGATGGGGCACGACTTTCTGGGGCACTGTGGTCTCCGTGACCATCACCGACATCATCTTCTCGATCGACTCCATCCTCGCCGCGGTCGCGATGGCCGACGACTTCCCGGGGCGATTCGGTTACGGCGGCAAGCTCTTCATCGTCTTCACTGGCGGCGTCCTTGGCATCATCACCATGCGGTTGGTGGTGCGCTACTTCGTCATCATGCTCGATCGCTTCCCGGGGCTCGCCCAGGGTGCCTATTTCCTCGTCGCCTGGATCGGGCTCAAGCTCGTGCTCAGCGGATTCTATACGGCGGATTATATCGAGTTCCACATCAATGAGTGGCTCTTCTGGTCGGTGATGGTCGCGATCGCGGTGCTCAGCCTGCTGATCCACCCGCGCCTCGGCCCCCGGAGATGGCCGCAAGCCTCGATCTTCTCGACGAAGAGGAGCAGTTGCTGGAGGAGGGCGCTGATGAGACGTCGCCACCCGGCCCATCCCAGGACAGGGGGGCGACGAGTGACAGCCGGGGCGATCTGCCGGACGCCACACCGACCGGAGTCGAGGAATGACGGGCCCCGGGGAGCGTCGTCAGTTGAGCTCGTGGTCCACCAGCGCCTCGCGGAGTTTCTGGAGGACCCGCGACTTCTCGTTGCTGATGGTCTTCGGCGCAACTCCCCACTGCAGCGCGATCTCGGCCGGCGTCTTGCCCATGAGCGTGTCGTGGATGAGGGCGGCCTCGCGCGGGTTCAGGTTCTGCGAGATGGCGTCCTGGAGGGCCGCCCGCAGGGCCGCGCTGGCCCGCTGGTCACCACCCTGCGACGGGACATCCACGTTATCAAGCGACTGGTGCGACTTCTCGCGCTGCGCCCGCTTCTTGACCATGTCCACGGCGCGGAAGAAGGCGATTCCATCGGACGTCTCGCGACTGAAGACGTCCCTGATGCCCCACTGCCCGACCTCGGACACCAGCGCATCGAATCGCTGTCGCCCCATGTTCTGCAGGAGGGTCGCATACACCGCCTGCGAGCTGTCGTCGTGGACCTGGGTTGGGAGGCCGGCGCGATACCACGCCCGGTTGAGATACTTGTTCAACTGGGTCAGACCCGAGTTGACCAGGGCCGGATCGGCCGATTGCGGGGCGGTCGTGCCAGTGGCGGCGGCGGCCGGCGAAACGGCGGCCGGCGCCACCGGGTCAGACAGCAGATCGGCGAGCCGGGCATGGCCGAGGGCCGCGTCCCACGTCGCGCTGGAGACCGGTAAGCTGTGGGAGTCCGGGCCGGCGTTCGAAGGCTCGTGGCCCGATTCGGCCAGCAGATCGCGTTCGACGACCATGCCCGGTAGCAAGTGGGCCTGCGTCGCGGACAGCAGCCGCAACGCCTCCAGCCCCTCGACCGTCGGCCGGTAGTCTCGCCGAACTCGCGTTCGCTTCTCACCCCCGCCAGCCAATCTTCAGCCCCCTTCCTACGCTCCCATGCACTCCAGACCTGCCCTCTCCATACTCACTTATTGCTGAATCGTCTGCCAACGGCCACCGTTTCCACCAGAAAATCGCCAAATCCGCGAGAGAACGACCACGGTCCCGCCTCTCACAGCTTCAATACGCCCTACCCTAGAGGATAGGACACCGCCAGTTCCGGGCGGAATCGGCGCTCAAGCTAATCGAATTCCCGTCCCTGTTGGAGAGCAAATCCAACACCCCTCGACAATAATACCATCCATGCATCTTGGAATCCAGAGGCTGCGCGGAACGAAATCTGCCCCAAGACATGGTGGATGCGAGCAGGCATTCGCGGTGATCGAAGAGCGCAGGAGAGAGGCGTGACGGTCGGAGCGACCCGGATCAGGGATGAGGCTGCATACGGAACGGAGTTGCGCCGGTCAAACTTGCGCCGGCATGGAGAAGCGGCTGCCGTATTCGCGCGACAGGAGAGCGTTGGCTGCGTCGTCGCGGAATGATTCGCGGGCGGCATCGAACGTCAAGGTCTTGCCCGTGCGGAACGCGATGTTGCCCAGGTGGCAGAGCCTCGTGCTCAGGTGACCGATCTCGATGTCGGCATTGGGTTTATTGCGGGACTTGACGCAGTCCAGGAAGTTCCTGACGTGCAGGACCTGGCCGTCGGGGCCGGGCTTGCTGCGGGATCCGTCGCCGTCCTCGATGCGCCAGTTTCTCTCGCCGATGATCAGGGTCCCTTTTTCGCCGTAGAAGGCGACGCCGAATCCCGTGCCCTCGGCGGGGTGTTTGGACCACATCCGGTGTTCCCAGACGAGAGAGGCCTCGGGGAAGTTCCAGACCGTGATCTGGGTATCGGGCACTTCCTGGTCATCGTCGAAGACGAACTTGCCGCCGCCCGACGTGACGGCGGTCGGGGCGTCCACGCCCAGGCCCCACCGCGCCATGTTGACTGCGTGGATGCCGTTGTTACCCAGTTCGCCGGTGCCCCAGTTCCAGAACCAGTGCCAGTTGTAGTGGAAGCGGTTGGCGTAGAAGGGGCGATCGGGAGCCGGCCCCTGCCACATGGCGTAGTCGACGCCGGCGGGGACCGGACCGGGCTTGCCGTGGCCGATGTTCGGTCGCACCTGGTGAATCCAGGCCCGGGCCATCCCGACCTTGCCGATCGAGCCGTTGCGCACCCGGTTGACGGCCTCGGCGACCCACGGTGCGCTGCGCTTCTGGGTGCCGGCCTGGACGACGCGGCGGTATTTGCGGGCGGCCTCGACCATCCGGCGGCCCTCGACCACGTTGTGGCTGATCGGCTTCTCGACATAGACGTCCTTGGTCGACTGGCAGGCCATCACGGTGATCAGCGCATGCCAGTGGTCGGGGGTCGCGATCGTCACCGCGTCGATCGACTTGTCGTCGAGCAGCCGACGGAAGTCCTTCTCGGTTCGCGGCGTCTTCCCGCCGGCGGATGGGATCTTCGCCATCGCCTTGGCGATCATCGCGTCGTCAACGTCGCAGATCGCGGCCACCTCGGCGTCCGGCTCGGCCGAGAGGAGCTTGAGGTGGTCGAGCCCCCGGCTCCTCAGACCGATCACCGCGATCCGCACCCGTTCACTGGCCGCGGCACGGCCGGAAGCCGGGAAGACCGTCAGACCCGCCGCCGCGCCGAGAAATGCACGTCGTCCCAACATGGTCGATCTCCGCCTCCTCGTGGTCACGTATTCGGTTCAACACGACTTTATCTCCGGGTCGCGGACGGCACAAGCAGCGAGCGATCGCCGGGACGGAAAAGGCGCTCGGCGAGCGGTGGCCCATTGCAAACGACGACCGGTCCTCGACAATCGACCGTGCGCCCGTTTTCCGGCCCGGCCCGGATCGTCGGGGACGACGTTGCCCATCGGGGAGATCAAGCATGTTCCGCAGCGCTCCTGCCCGCCGCATCGCGTCGGTTGTCGTCGGACTTTTACTGGTCGAGTTCCGCCTGGCCGGGCGCGTCGCGTGCGGCCAGGGTCCCGTGGCGGAGAAACGGCTTGCCGAGTTCGAGGTCGTGGTGGAGAAGAACGTCAAGATCCCGATGCGGGACGGCGTCCCGCTGGCCGCCGACGTCTACCGGCCGGCGCGGGGCGGCAAGGCCGCCGAGGGACGATTCCCGGCGCTGCTGACGCGGACGCCTTATGACAAGGACGGGGCCAAGGGAGAGGGCCAGTATTACGCTGCCCGGGGATACGTCGTGGTCGCCAATGACGTCCGCGGCCGGTACGCCAGCGAAGGCACCTGGCGCCTCATCGCCGACGACCCGCAGGACGGCTTCGACGTCGTCGAATGGATCGCCCGGCAGGATTGGTCCGATGGCAAGGTGGGGACGTTCGGCACCAGTTATCCCGGGGGCACGCAGCACGCCCTGGCCGAGATGAATCCGCCCCACCTGACGGCCATGGTTCCGATCGACGCGGTCTCCAACTGCGGCGTCAGCGGGATGCGGCACGGCGGCGCGTTCGAGCTGCGGTTCATGAACTGGATCTTCCAGACCGGAGCCCCCAACAGCCGGGCCGCCATGGCCGACCCCGCGCTGCGGCAGGCGCTCATCGAGAACGGCCGGCGGATCCGCGAGCACACCGACAGCCTGCCGATCCGCCAGGGCAACACGCCGCTCCGGGTCGTGCCGGAATACGAGGCGTGGCTGGTCCAGGCGATGCGCAGCGGCCCCGAGTCGCCGTTCTGGCACATCAAGGGGATGTCGGTGGTGGATCACATCGGCGACTATGCCGACGTCCCCGTCCTGCACATCACCGGCTGGTACGACTCGTGGGCGCGGCAGGTCACGATGAATTACGACGCGCTCTCGCGGGCGAAAAAGTCCCCCCAACGGCTGGTGATCGGCCCCTGGGTCCACGGCAGCCAGACGTCGAACACCGCGGGAGAGGTCGCTTTCACCCGCGAGGGGGCGATCGACCTCCTGGGATTCCGGTTGCGATGGTATGACCGATGGCTCCGCGGGGTGAAGAACGGCGTGGACGACGAGGCTCCGATCTTGATCTACATCATGGGCACCGGCGACGACCGCCGTTCGTCGGGCCGGCTCCAGCACGGCGGCTACTGGCGCGCCGAGCGGGAATGGCCCCCGGCCCGAACGCGAGCTATGACGCTGTACCTGCAAGCCGACGGCACCCTGTCGAGCTCCGCCCCGTCCATCGAGTCGAGTTCCACCACCTACGCGTTCGACCCCCGGCATCCGGTGCCGACGATCGGGGGCAACATCTCGTCGAACCAGGGATTGATGAACAACGGCGGCTACGACCAGCGGCCGCGCGACGACACCCACGCCGCCGGCAATCGCCTGCCGCTCTCCGAGCGGCGCGACATCCTGGTGTTCCGGACGTCTCCCCTGGAAGCGGACCTTGAAGTCACCGGCTCGGTCGAGGTCAAGCTCTGGGTCGACTCGACGGCTCGCGATACGGACTTCACCGCCAAGCTGGTGGACGAGATCCCGCCCAATCGCGATTATCCCCTCGGTTTCGACCTGAATATCGGCGACTCGATCATGCGCGCCCGCTACCGGGAAGGTCTCGACCACCAGGCGCCTCCGCTCCAGCCGGGTCAGCCGGCGCGGGTCACGATCACGCTCTATCCCACCGCGAATGTCTTCAAGAAGGGGCACCGCGTCCGCGTCGACGTCTCGAGCAGCAATTACCCGCGATTCGACGTGAACCCCAACACCGGCGACCCGCTGGGCGAACACCGTCGCATGATCACCGCCGACAATACCGTCTACCACGACGCGGCTCATCCGTCGCAGGTGGTGCTGCCGGTGATCCCGACGATGTCCGGATCGAAGTGAGCTGGCCCGCGCGGGGCCGGACTCGAGACCGGGGGAAGCCGCGAGCCTCCTGATCCCCGTTGTCGACCCGTGTAAAATATCCTCATCAAGGGACGCGCCGGCCCGGATCTCCAGGACGGGAGCATCCATGACGGTTCAGGCCGGGATGCGAGTCGATGACCTACCCGAGGTGGGGGATCGCCGATGGCGCGGGGCGAAGGGGCACGGACCGGTGCAGCGGTCGTGATCGGCGTGGGCGCGTACCGTCACGCCGACCGCGTCCGGCCGCTGCGGTTCGCCGCGCGCGACGCTGAAGCCGTGGCCGGTGCGTTGACCGATCCCGAGGTCTGCGGGTTCCTGGCCACCAACGTGAAGCTGCTGACGGACGCCGATGCCTGCCGGGACGCGGTGGCTCATCACCTCTCGAAGTGGCTGCCCGAGCAAGCGAAGCAGGCGGAGATCGTCGTCATCTATTTCGCCGGTCACGGCACGATCCAGTGCGTCGGCCGGCGCGAGGAAGGCTATCTGCTCGCCCATGATGCCGATCCCGATGACCTGGCGACCCGAGGCGTGCTGATGGCCGACCTGTCGCGCTGGATCGAGGCGATTGATGCCGCCGCCGTCGTCATCTGCCTCGACTGCTGTCACGCGGGCAAGCTCATCCCGCGCGGGGGTCCGGCGGCCGACGTACCGACTCGCGACATGGCGATTCGGCCCGCGATGTTCGAGGCACTGGCGGGACGCGGGCGTTATCTGATCACCTCGTGCGATGATGGACAGGTCTCGGTCGAGGCCGACCACTGGGGCCATGGTCTGTTCACGTTTCACCTGCTAGCCGGCCTCCGGGGCGCCGGGGACCGCGACGGAGATGGCAGGGTGGGCATCGCCGAGTTGTTCGAGTACGTCGCTGAGGCCGTCGGGCGCGACGCGAGGGCCTTCGGAGGGGAGCAGCAGCCCTGGGTCTCGGCGATCGGGCCGGGCGGGGTCTACCTATCGGCGCCGCGTCGGGAGGGAGAGGGGGGGAGATCGAAGGGCGGTCATGTCTCCGTTCTCGGCTGCGCACAACGCCTCTGGCGCGAGCAGGGGACTTCGGCGGCCATCCGCGAGATCGAACGGACCATCGACACCGCCGATCCCGTCGAGCTGATCCCGATCCTCGACCTACTGACGTCGATGAAGGACCCGGCAGGGATCCCCTGCTGTTCCGCTGTCTCGCCCACGCTTCCGAATCGGTCCGCGATCGGGCCAGTAGGGCGGTGCAAGACTTCGGTTGGGGGGTGGTGACGGCCGCCATCGATGACCTCGCCCGCCGCGACGACGGCCGGCATGTCGTCGACGTACTCGATGGCCTGGCCGCATTCGAAGCCCATCGGGAGACGGTCCGGTTGCTCGATCGCCTCGTGTCCTTCCTCAGGGGCGAGCTTCGAAATCGGGCGATCTTCCTCCTGGATCGGAAGCAGCAAGGCCTGGAGCTCGAGCGAGTGGCCGAGGTGTTCCGTGAGTCGGGGAGCCCTTACCGGATTCATAAGGCGCTCGGCCAGGGGCTATTCACAGCGGCCTATCTCGCTCGCGACCATTCGAATGAGCTCGATGTCGTGGTCCGAGTGCTCCGCCCAGAATTCGCCCAGGATCCGCACGTTAGAGCGGAGTTCCTGGACTTGACACGGCGGTCGGTCAGGCTGGTCCATCAGAATCTCGTCCTGACCCGCGAGGTCCGGATGTTCCCTGATCAACTCATTTTCTGCGCTGTGCGCGACTATGTGGAGGGAATTACCCTCCAGAAACTGCTCGATTCAGGACGCGAGTTTTCCCCGGACGACATCATCAAGATCGTCCGACAGATCCTCCAGGCACTCATCCCGCTCCACGACCAAGGGATCTCGCACGGCTCAGTCAAGCCCTCGAACATTTTTCTATGCGATGGGAATCGTGTCGTCTTGGGGGACCTGGCGCTCCCCCATCGTAGCTTGACCCTGGCGATCAGCCTCCGACTCCGCCGCTTCTCGTACGACGGCCGGTATGCGCCACCGGAGATGTTCCGGGAGGAAGGGACCCTTGGCCCTTGGGCTGACTTCTACTCGCTCGGATGTCTGGCTTACGAGCTCTCCTGTGGCGCCCCCCCCTTCGTGTCCGACAACCCCGGAGCCTACTTCGCACTCGCGAGCAAGCATGGCCACGAGCCGGCCGAACCTCCCAGCCGCCGCGGCAGCAGGCTGGGACTCGCGGGCGACCCCTTCATCCTGCGCCTCCTCGCGAAGGAACCTTCGGGTCGATTCGCGAATCCCGATGCGGCGCTCCAGGCGCTGGATGCGCTGGCATCGTCCCTCCGGATCGGGGCCAAGGCCGATAATCCTTCGTCCTCGATGCTCGTCGACAGATCGGGCGTCCGTCATGCCGCCGACGACATGATGTCGATCGTCATCACGACGAACGAACTCTTCTCGGGCAGGAGCGATCCGAGATCCGGGCTTGAGTCGAGCCGGGAATCCCACGAATCCGGGCCCGCTGACCTGCCCGGGCGCCTGGGACGGTACGTGCTCATCCGGCTGCATGCGAGGGGCGGCCTTGGCATGGTCTACGCCGCTCGGGACGAGCTCTCGGGGCGAGAGCTCGCCCTCAAGGTGTTGGACCCCCGTTTTTCTCGGGACCCGCGCTCTCGGTCCAGGTTCTTGCAGGAGCCGATGACGCTATCCAAGCTCTCCCACCCGAATTCCGTTTCGGTCTTCGACTTCGGTGAGATCGACGGCGTCCTGTTCGTCGCGATGGAATTCCTGCGTGGTACAACCCTGAGCGCTCGAAGGGGCACCACGGCCTTGACGCCCGATGAGGCCGCGTCCTTGATGGCGACCCTGGCTCGGGCGATGCATCACGCTCATTCGCTCGGAATCCTGCACCGGGACTTGAAGCCCGACAATGTCATGATCACCGAGGATGGGACACCCAAGATCGTCGACTGGGGACTGGCCCTGGAGATCGGCGATGTCGTCGATGCTCCGGCGACCCTCGACCGAACGATCCTCGGAACGCCCGCGTACATGGCCCCGGAGCAGGCCCGCGGCGAGATCGACAAGATGGGACCGGCGGCCGACGTCTACGCGCTCGGCGCGACGCTCTACCAGATGTTGACCGGGCAACCACCGTTTCGCGGGCGCTCTACGGCCGACGTACTTCGCGATGTCTGCCATTCTGCACCCGTTCCACCCTCGAAGCACAATCGGGCCGTCCCGCGGGATCTGGAGTCCATCTGCATGAAGTGCCTGGAGAAGGAGCCGGGACGAAGGTATCAGACCGCCGCCGACCTCGCCGACGATCTGGAGCGATTCCGCGAGCGTTTGGCGCGGCGAGAGGCGTCACCCGGGATCTGGGGCCGTTTGCAAAGACTTGTCTCGCTCAACCGGTGGACCGGCCTGCCGCGCCGGGATGATCGTTGAGAGCCCGCGGTTGCTACGGCGAGGCTTCGTTGTTTTCCTCGGCCGTCATCGGTTCATGATCCAGCTCAACCGAAACAGCCTTCCAGTCGTCCCGCGGCAACCGCTCCATCGACTGCTGCACCCGTTTCATGTCGCGGGTGGCGACGTAGGGACGGGAGGCTGCCGCCTTCTTGCCCTTCGATTCGACCAGGCATTGCAGCCGATCGAGTCGGAGGGGCAACGGCTGGCGGCTCCAGACGGCGAAGAGCCGCTCGCGTCCCGCCGGGTGCGTCATCTCGACGTCCAGGATCTGGAGCGTCTGGTTGGCGCGGACCATCGGCGCCGCGAACGTCCCTCCGGGCTGAGGCTCTTCGGGATATAGCAAGCTCAGGTTACCCGTCGGGCCGATGTTGAAGACGGTGATGAAACCGGGTCGATCGCTGACGGCCTCGATCCGCACGCGGTCTCCGGTGCGGAGGAGCACCTGGTCCGGCTCGGGCGGGACTTTCCTCATGTCGCGCGCGACTGCCGGCTTTGCCCAGTCGTGAGTCGCCGCGATGGGGAGGAACTTGTTCGGTGCGACCTGGCGACTCACGATCAGACGCACCTTGACCGGGGTGGCGTTCGGGACACCCGGCTCGGTCGTGGGTGGGGAGGGCTCGGGCTCGACGCCGGGCTCGGGCTGGGTCGTCGGCTCGGGATCGGCCGCCCGCGACTCCATCGCGAGGGAATCGGCCAGGAGCCGGTTGAGCGAGCCGCGCAGGGTCGCGACGAAGTCATCCAGCCCGGGACGGCGTTCGGGGTCCGCGGTCAGCCCTTCGCGGATGATGCGCTCCAGCCGCACGGGCATGCCCAGGCACCGGGGGTCCGGATCGGGTAGGCCGCATCTCACCTGTCGGCCAAGGTCGCCGAGCGTCGTGCCTGAGAACGGTTTCTGCCCCGTGATGAGCGTGAAGAGGGTCGCCGCCAGTCCGTAGACGTCAAGAGCCGGGCTGACTCGGCCCTCGAACGCCTCGGGTGCCATGTAAGGGATCGTCCCGCCGGCTTCGTACGGTTCGCCCAGCCGGATGCCCACGCCCAGGTCGGTCAGGATCGCCTCGTCATTGTCGGGATCCCAGAGGATATTGGCCGGCTTGACGTCGCGATGGACGATACCCCTCGCGTGGACGGCGACGAGTCCCTCCGCTACGTCCGCGACGTAACGCGCCGCCGTCTGCCAGTCCAACGGCCCCTCGTCCCTGAGCCGGTCCGCCAGCGAACCGCCCGGGAGGTACTGGAGCACCAGCCCGGGGTCGTCCTCCGACGCCAGCCAGCCGAAGACCTGGACGAGATTGGGATGGCGGACGCTCACCAGCAGCTCGGCCTCGCTCCGCAGCGCCTCCAGCAGGATCCGTCGTTTCTCCGGCGGCGTGCGAGCCCGGATCATCTTCAGGGCCGCCGGGCGGTGGAACAGCTTCTCGTCCTCGGCCAGCCAGACCTCGCTGAACCCTCCCGAGCCCAGGAGTCGAACCAGCCGGTAACCCGGGACGACGGGCGTCGTCATCTCCGGCGACGGCCTTCGATCGTCGGGACTCGACGCCGACCCGTCCGATTGGTTCGAGATGACGGAGTCGATGAGTTCACGATCCGTCGGGAATCGCTCCGCGTATTCGTCCGCTCGTGGCGATTCACCAAGCTCGCGGCGGATTTCCACCTCGATCCGGAGCAGGTTGTGCAACGACTCCGCGCGATGTGCCGGAGGGGCGTTGTCGAGGAAGGCCTCGATGCGCGGACGCAGGCCCCTCCGCCAAGCCGCTTCGAAGCGATCGGCGATCTCGACGATCCGATCCAACACCCCGAGGGAATTCAAGGTCATGATCGAGCCTCCGTCGTCACTTTCCGCCATTGGTATCCCCGGGCCTCTCATGCGACACCCCGAGATCGCGTGCAAGGTTCAGTCGAATCACGCGCAGCTTGAGCTCGACGGTGCGTTCGGTCCGGTTGATCTCGCGGCCAATCTCGGCGTTGGTGAAACCCTCGAGCTTCCTTGCGACGATCCGCCTCTGGACCTCGTCAAGGCCGCCGAGGATCCGCTCGAGTTCCAGCCTGGAGATGACTTCGGCTTCCGGCGACAGGACGCGGGACTGTGCGATCACGGCGCACAGTCCCATCCCCTCCTCCGACGTCGCGCTCGACTGCATCGGCGCCTGCTCCCGACGGACGTCCCGGCGGGCCCGCTGATGATGATGCACGACATTGGCGATCTTGCAAAGGGTCATCCGGACCATCAGGCGCCAGAATTCCTCGCGGCCGCCAAGCGAATACTTCTCCTGACACTGCGACGCGAAGAACCCGAGGAAGAGGCTCTGGACGATATCATCCTCGTCCTCACGCACGCGGATTCGGGCATTGAGGCGACGGCGCGCCAGGGCACAGAGCCGGGCGCGAAGCGTTCCCAGAGTCGCTGCGCCGCGTCGTTGCGTACCTGCGGGTCATCTGCGCGGAGATCGGCCAGGGCGATCGTCACCGATCCCGGGTCCGGTGACGATCGGTCAGCGTCCGTCGCGCCTGAGCCGGAGATCACCGGCCGCGGCTCCCTGTCGAACGGTATCCGAACGGCGGGATCATGCCCGGTCATCGTCACCTCCTGGGCCGCTCGCCGGTGGCCGATGGGACGCCAGGCCCCGCGACGCGCGGTTGCGCGGATGGGCCAGATCGTCACGCTCACGATGCATGGCCCTCGATGCATCGCGATTCCGCATGCTTGGCACGCTGTTGATAACGCAGCAGGGACAGCGAACTTACAAGAAACCGTTTCGGTCTGAAGGAGGGAATCGACCACTACTTGCCCGAACGACCATGACCCCGGCGACGGCCGCGAGGGCGAAGGTTGCGTCGATCTCACTTTTTTGAGGAGCCCAATCGATGAAGCGATCGCTGAACGAATCGCTACGGACAGTTCAGGTCCTCGAGCCCGTCAAGGACGACGGCCTCCAGGTCTTTGGCCTTCGATGGCAGTCGGAGTCGGATCTCCGCTACGTCACGCTGGACGAGGCGATGGCGACCGGCTCGCTGGATGTGGCGGAGATCAATGAGAGCGGGAGCGTGCCGACGCTCAAGGTCACCAACAAGGCCGACCTGATGGCCTTCCTGATGGCCGGCGAGCAGCTCGTCGGAGCCAAGCAGAATCGCATCCTGAACGTCAGCATGATGATCCCGGCTGCGACGACGCTCGACGTGCCGGTCAGTTGCGTCGAGGCGGGACGCTGGCACCGGCGCTCGGCGAAGTTCGCCAGCGGCGGGTCGATGTCGCACGGGACGCTGCGGAAGATGCTCTCGAACCAGACTCAGGCCGGTTATCGGAGCCGCGGTGCGCCGACCTCCGACCAGGGAGCGGTCTGGGACGAGGTGTCGCGGAAGCTCGCGGCGATGGACTCGGCATCACCCTCGCAGGCATTCGATCAGGTCTACGTCGACCACGGGGCCCGGCTGGATGATCTGGTCGCGCGGATTCGCCCTCCCGAGGGCTGCCATGGCGTGGTGTTCGCACTCGCCGGGACGATCGCGGGGGCCGACCTGTTCGACCATCCCGAGACCCTGTCCAAGGTCTGGACCAAGTTGATCCGAGCCTATGCACTCGACGCGATGGAGGTTCGAGGGTCCACGGCACCGAGGATCACCACCGACGACGTCGCGAGGTGGGTGGCCGCGGCCGCCGGCGCGGAAGCGGAGTCCTTCCCGTCTCCCGGGCTCGGCCACGATCTCCGGCTCAAGACGGACGCTCTCTTCGGATCAGCCCTCGTCGTCAACGAAGAGGCCGTTCACGTGGAGCTGTTCGCCGATGGCCGCTCGGCGGGGTCGTGAGGTCGCAGCACGGAGCGGTACGGCACGGGGATTCCCGGGCGCCCGACCATGGCCGGGACAGTCATGACCCGGCGCCCAGGAACCGCCCGCCGTCGACCCGGAAGCAGGCGCCGGTCACGAAGTTCGTGCCCTCGAGCAGGTAGACGATGAGGCGATTCACGTCGGCGGGCGCCCCGACGCGGCGGAGCGGCGTCTGGGCGACCACTTCTTCGATCTCGCCGCCGTTCAGATCCGGCGGCGGCTCGATCATCGCCGGCTGGATCATGGCGACCGGGATGTGCGGGGCCAGCTCCGTGGCGAGCGCCAGGGTCATCGTCGTCAGGCCCCCCTTGGCGACCAGGTAGGGCAGATAATCCTTGTAGGGACGTTCGGTCGCCCAGTCGCCGATGTTGACGATCTTCCCCTTGATCTCGTCCACGCCGGGCTGATCGAGCATCGCTCGCGCCGCCGCGAGCGCGGTGTGATACGGGGCCGCCAGGTTGGCGGCGATCATGTCGTCGAAGTCGCGCGGAGTCAGCGACGACAGCGGTGTGCGTCGGAAGATCGCGGCCATGTTGACCAGCGCATCGAGGCGGCCGAAGCCGCTCACGGCTTGCTGCACCGCATCGTCGGCCTGCTCGGGCCGGGAGAGATCGGCGTGGATCGCCAGGCCGTCGCGGCCCCGTTCCGTCACCTCGGCGATCGTCCGCTCGATGGCCTCTCGGCTGTTGTGATAGGTCATGGCGATGTGCCAGCCGCGATCGGCCAGCATCAGGGCCAGGTCGCTGCCCACGCGACGGCCGCCGGTGATCAACACCGCCTTTCCGGGGATCGGATCAGGCGCCTCTCCGAGGTCGGATGTCGCCATGTCAGATGCCTTTCCAGAGGATGTCGGCGACGCCCGCCCGGCGATTCACGACCCGCGCCAGGACGAACAGGAGATCGCTCAGCCGGTTCAAGTAGGTGATGATGACGCCCGGGACATCCTGCCCCGGCTGTCGCGCGAGCGTGACGGCCACTCGCTCGGCTCGCCGGCAAATGGTCCGGGCCAGGTGGACCTGCGCGGCGGGAGGCGAGCCACCGGGCAGGATGAACTGGGTCAGCGGCTCCAGCTCTCCCTCGAGTCGGTCGATCGTCGCTTCGAGTTCCTCGACATGCCGGGGCGTGATCGCATGATGAAATGGCCCGTCGGGTGACGGGTCGGCCAGGGCCGAGCCGAGGACGAAGAGCTCCTCCTGGAGGCGGGCGACCAGGGCATCCGCGGCCGGATCGAGCCCCTGCGCCGCGCCACGCCCAGCGCGGCGTTCAGCTCGTCCACGGTCCCGTAGACCTCGACGCGTAGGTCATCCTTCGCGACCCGGCCGGCGCCGAGCAGCCCCGTCGTGCCGTCGTCGCCCGTCTTGGTGTAGATTCGCGTGACCATCCCCTGCCCCCGGATCGACCATTGGCGAGCGTCCCATCAGCCCCTATACTAGGCACGGCGAGGTGGAGCGGCCACTCGAATCGGCCCTCCCCGCCGACCGCGGACCGAGCTATCCC
Organism: uncultured Planctomycetota bacterium; assembly: GCA_963815795.1. Lineage (GTDB taxonomy): Bacteria > Planctomycetota > Planctomycetia > Isosphaerales > Isosphaeraceae > JAKAUH01. The sequence continues at coordinate 438,583 of CAWFIC010000021.1, forward strand.
CCGAGATTGGCATTCCACGGAGCGTGGGAGTTCCCCTATGATCGCGACCCTGGCAACGTCAATGACCCTCGCCGCGGCGATGGTCGCCCAGCATCCCGCGGGCGCCCCCGGCGGGAGCTCGAGTTTGCCGCCCGAGGAGGTGGCCCGGCTCGAGGCACGGCATCTCAAGGACATCCGCCAGGTGACCTCCGGACTCGCTCGCGCGGGCGAGGGTTATTTCAGCCCGGACGGGGCATCCATCATCTTCCAGGCGGTCCCGCACCTGTCCCCGACGATCTTCCACCGGCCCAGGCCCGACGAGGACGGCTACCAGATCTACCTCGGTCCGCTTGCGGACGACGCGCCGGCCCGGATGGTCAGCACGGGCAAGGGTCGATGCACCTGCCCCTACTTCCACCCGAGCGGTCGTTCGATCTTGTTCGCCTCCACGCACTTGAATCCCAGCACCGACGTCGAACCCACCAGGGGGCCGGCCTACAGTCGGACCGCCCGCTATCGATGGGAGTTCCCCGAATCGATGGACATCTTCGCCGCCGATCTCGACGGCAAGAACCTGGTGCGCCTGACCGACGCGCCGGGGTACGACGCCGAGGCCAGCTATTCGCCCGACGGCTCCAGGATCGTCTTCACCTCATTCCGCGACGGCGATGGCGAGATCTACATCATGGACGCCGACGGCAAGAATCCGCGGCGGATCACCCACGCCAAGGGCTACGACGGCGGCCCGTTCTTCTCGCCCGACGGCAAGCGGATCATCTACCGGAGCGACCGCAAGGGCAACGACCTGCTCCAGGTCTACATCAACAATACCGAGGGCACGGCCGAGCGGGCGCTGACGAACAACGAATTCGTCAACTGGGGGCCGTACTGGCACCTCGACGGCCGCCACATCATCTACGCCACCAGCAAGCACGGCCACTCGAACTACGAGCTCTACCTGATGGACGTCGACACCGGCCAGGAAGAGCGGATCACCTACCATGACGGATTCGACGGCCTGCCGGTGTTCAGCCCCGACGGCAAGCGGCTGATGTGGACGTCGAGCGGGCGGACCGCCGATCGCAAGAGCCAGCTCTTCATCGCCGATTTCAGCATGGAATCCTCCGCTCCGGCTGCGCGAGCGGCGGCACGTTGATCGTTGTGTTCGCTGGACGAGTGAGGATCACTCTAATCGAAGGAGAATGACGAGAACATGGGACCCAGGGACGTCATCCGCAACATGCTGGACACCAGCGACTTCATCATCAAGGCGTACGTGAACGACCTCTCCGACCAGGAGCTCCGCATGGCCCCGATCGAGGGGATGCACCCGATCGCCATGCAGCTCGGGCACCTGATCGTCGCCGAGCGGATGTTCCAGGAGTTCGTCGAGCCGGGCTCCGCGCCCGCATTGCCCGAGGGCTTCGCCGAGGCCCACGACATCAAGAAGACCGACGGGGACGGCTCCGGCTTCAAGAGCAAGGACGAATACATCAAGCTGTGGGACGAGCAGCGCACCGCCATGAAGGGCCTGCTCGATCGCGTCAAGGACTCCGACCTGGACGATAACCGAAACGGCACCCTGCCGCCGTGGGCCCCGACCGTCGGCGCCGCCCTGAACATGGCGGGCATGCACGCGATCAACCACTCCGGCCAGTTCGTCGCCGTGAGGCGGAAGCTCAAGAAGCCGATCGCGTTCTGATCGGTCGCGAACAGGAGCCATTTCGACAATCGACGGGTGGCATGCCTACGGCCTCGTGGCCATGCCACCCGTATCTGGCGAAATCCGGCTTTCTGCGGTCAGAAGCCGATCGAGGAGCGCGGGATTCACCACGCCGCGGAATCGGACCTTGCCACCGACCGCGACCACGGGGACCTCCGTATCATACAGCGCGACCAGATCGGGATCGCCGTTGACGTCGATCTCCTCGATCGCGAACCCCCAGAGCGGCTGTCGAGACCGGAGCAGGTCGAGCGCCTTGTGGCAGCAAGAGCACTGGGCTCGAGTGTAGACCGTGACGGTCAAATGTCCGGCGCGCGGCGATCGCCGCAGGAGGCGCGTCAGGAGAGTGGTCATGCTTCCCTCGCGTTCAACGTTCCGGCAAGCTGAAGTCGTGGTCGTAGAATTCCAGCCGCCCGCACTTCTCGCACCGATACAGGTCGAGCGGCTTGACCTTCTCGCCGAGGTCGGCGAGCTCGCCCAGGAAGAAGTGCCATCCCGGGTTCACGCCGCCCACGCGGATCGGCAATTGCCCCAGGCCGCGCAGGTCGACCTTGCAGTTCGGGCACTTCGGGACTTCGAAGGATTCCATGTCATCTCTCCAGCGGCTTCGCCTTGATGGCCCCACGATCCGGACCGGCGGTAGGTCCCACCGGGTTGCCCTCCTCATCATAACGGACGGCGCCCATCGCCCGACAGGCCGCCGCTCGAACGCTCAACACGCCTCCGGCGCGACGATCTACGGTTTTCGCCGTTGACGACTACGGCGAAACCCGTATGATCCCGCCCGTCGTTCGGAACTGACACCACAGGACAGGGAGGTCCCAACCCGATGGCACGTCCCCGACACGAACAACCGACGCCCGCAGAGCTGGAGGTCCTGAAGATCCTCTGGGATCGCGAAGGCCCCTCCAGCGTGCGCGATGTCCTCGAGGTCGTCAATCGGCACGCCGATCCCCCGCGCGCCTATACCTCGGTCATGAGCCTGCTGAACGTGATGACCGACAAGGGGCTGCTCCGACGCTCACCGCAGGGGCGAGCGTTCCTCTACGAACCGGTCTCGCCGCGCGAGCACACGCTGCGCTCGTTGCTTGGCGAGACTCTGGAACGGGTCTACAACGGATCGGCGAGCCTGCTGGTCGCCCATCTGCTCGACCAGTCTCGCCCGTCCGTTGACGAGTTGGATCAGATCCGTTCGCTGCTCGACGAATACCAGGATCGCCGCTCCGCTTCGCCCGAGAAAGGAGGAGCCCGATGCCGACCTTTGCGGCCCAAGCGTTCGTCGGGCTGACCGGCCGGTTGCTCTGGCTCACCTTGATTCACAGCCTGTGGATCGGCCTCCTGGCGGCCTCGGTCGTCGCCCTGATCGGCCAGTCGGCCCCGCGCCTCTCGCACTGGACCCGTCACGCGATCCTGGCCGCCGCGATGCTCGTCGCGGCCGTCGGGCCGATCGCCCTGGCCCTCTGGCAGCACCTCGCACCTTGGCCAGCGCATGCGATCGTAGCGACGGGAGCGTCGCCGACCTTCGTCGTCCGGACCGGCGGGCCGGCGACCGCGGCGTCGGATCCCCCGGCCGCGATCGAGCGCCGTGCCCGTACGATCGACGTTTCGACAGGTGCATTACTCCGGTTCGCCGGCGGTGTGCCGTTCCGATTCGCGAGTGCCATCAGGACGACCCGCACCATCGTGCTTGGTGTATGGTCGCTCGACGTGACGGTGCTGGGCGCGAGCTTGGTCGTGGGCGCCATCGGGCTCAACCGACTCTGCCGGGGCGCCGAACCGGCCGGGACTCCGCTCCAGGAACGCTCCCGGCGCCTGGCGCGTCTCTCGCGACTGCGGAGGGTCCCGAGCGTCCTGGTCCACGCGCGGCTCGCCGAGCCGTTCCTCTGTGGTGTCCTTCGCCCGAAGATCCTGCTGCCGAAGCGATGGGCCGGATGCTCTTCGCCCCGTGCCCTCGATGCGGTCCTGGCGCACGAGCTGGCCCACGCCCGCCGCCAAGACCAGGTCGTCAACCTGGCCCAGCGCCTTGTGGAGGTCGGATTGTTCTTCCATCCCGCGGTGCACTGGCTGTCGCGGTCGCTCCGCCGCGAGCGCGAGCTGTGTGCCGACGCCCTGGCGGTCCGCCTGACCGGCGACCCGCTGGCGCTGGCCGAAGCGTTGCAATCGGTCGCACGTCTCCGTCTTGAGTCCCCTCGAATCCCCGCCGTCGGCGCGTCGCTCGGCGGCCCGTCCGTCTCCCTTCTGCCCCGAATTCAGGAGTTGATCGGCATGACGCCCTCACGTCCCCGTTTCTCCGTCTGGCCGCTGGCCGCCTTGCCGGCGGCCGGATTCCTCGCCTTGATCGCCTCGGCCGCCGGAATTGCCGACGAACGTCCGTTAACGGGCGGCGAGCGGCCGCACGTCGCGAACCGTTCTGGTGCACCGTCCGCCGGTAACGCGTCGCGCCCGACGACGCGGCAGATCGACCCGATCACGGCGCCCTTCGATGTCCTCGGCGACCCGCGATTCTACGGCGAGAACGGCCCAATCAATGTCGAGGACGACCGCCAGATCTGCTTCCAGGTCCGATTCATCGTCAGCAATTCCGGGGCCTGGCGCAAACCGCTCGGCGACCGCCTTGAGCTCCTCAAGCGGGAGGGTGAGGTCGCCGCGTGGACCCTCGACGACCGGGCCTTGACCGCGCTGCTCGACGGGGCCCAGACGGATAAGAGGACGAACGTCCTCCAGGCTCCGAAGGTCACGAGCTTCAACGGGGCCCGCGCCACCATCCTGAATCGGAGCAAGCAATTCTATGTCGCGGATGTCGAGAGGGTGGACGGACCCCATCCCGGCTTCCGGCCGATCGTGAAGTCGCTCGACCTGGGCAGCCGCGTGGACATGACGGGCACCGTCCAGCCGCGCGGGACGCGACTCTCTGCCCGGGTCTCCGATTCCTGGCTCGTGGCGATGCCGACGAGATCCCGCGAGGAGAGGATCGGCTCCCAGATTCAGCGAGTGGAGTACCACGATCCGAGCGTCATCGAGCGGGCCTGTGACGTCACCGCCGACATCCCCGAGGGGACCCACCTGCTCGTCAGCCTGGGGCGATCGACCACGTCCCCGAAGGTCACGGGCCTTCCCGGGCTGGTCAACAACGTCTTCGCCGCGATCGGCCTGCCGGAACCGATCGAGCTGGTCCCGTTTGAGCGGCTGGTGCTGATCACGCCCAGGCCGATCATCGTCGAGCAGGAGGAGCAGCCGGTCCGTTCCGCGTCCCAGGCCTCGAGTGAATCCCGGGTTCACTGACGATCTTCACTGCTTGCCCTGGAGGTTCCCGCCCCGCGCGGCGTACTTGCCGCCGCTGTCGCGGGCGATCCGGCGGAGATGGTCACCCCCCTCGCCGCCGGAGAGGTCCACGCAGTGGATCGGGATCCTCCGGGCATTGAATTTGGACACGGCCTCGGCCGTCCCGTCGGGGAAGAGGCCGTCGGAGAGCAGGAAGACCGCCTCGGGCCGCAGCGCGATCGCCTGACGGAGCGCGGCGCGGGGATCGGTCCCGCCGTCCGGATCGACGAGGCGCAGCCAGGAAACGAGCTGACTCTTGTTCTGAGGGTCGGCCGGACGGGGCTTCGGGCCGCCGGGCATCGGGGTCGAGTCCTCGTTATAGAAGATCACCTCGAACTGCTGGGGGGCCTGAAGCGCCAGGACGCTCCGGCGGACCTCCATGGTGGCGCGGGCGAACCGGTCCTCGTCGATCATGCTTTCGGAGCAGTCGATCACGTAGACGAAGAACCGGCCGGCGGCCCGGATGCCGAAGAACGACGTCTGCCGCCACGGGGGGATCTCCCTCCAGTCCGGCGTGCCGTTCCCATACCGGTCGGGCGTCTCCCCTTCCGAGCCGGGGGGCTCGAGGAACGGACTGCGCGGCTGCTGCATCTCGGAACGCGTCATGACGTGCGGGCCGGGAGGCGCTTTCCGGGTCGCCGTCTTCGACGGAGTCGAACTCTTCCTGGCGGCGGCCGAGTCCTTGCCGGCGTGGTCCTTCTTCGGCTGCTCTTTCGAGGGGCTCGCCGAGTCCTTGGTCTTGTCGTCCGATTTCTTGTCGCCGTCGGTCGATGCGGACGGGGACGCCTTCGTCTCGCCGTCGACGGGCGCGGGGGACGGCGCCTGCGAGATCAGGGCCGATGCCAGGCACAGCACAGGAATCCAACCCAAGGACACCCCCTGCATTCGCTACGATCACACGGGCCCGTCGGTCGGACTCTTCCAAGCTAACGAGATCGGGCAAGCCGGGCAACCGTCCGCGGTGAATCAGAATCTCGCGAGCGTCTACGATCGGCCACCGAGGCCTGACAAAATATAACATGCAGGCGTTCGCCAGCCCCGCCGGTGCCGACGAGCGAGTCGGACTGACGGTGCTCGTCCGGCGACGCTGTCGCCAAGGGCGAAGCCGCGCGGACGCCTTCCGGAGCACCTCATGATCGCTCTCACTCCGGAGCCGCGGCAGACGGTCGAACGGCAGTTCCACGACCTGGCGAGCCGATGGGCCGAGCTGACTCAATATCGTTCGAAACATGCGACCTGTGTGGCATCATCCGGTATACCGGGATCCGTCGGAGCTTGGCGAACCGGCCGTACCGTTGATCCTTCGAGAACTCCAGCACAGGCCGAGCGTCGCCTGGTTCGGACTCCTCTCCCAGATCTCGGCGCGGACCCTGTTCCCGCCGAGTCGGCCGGTCATGTCGCGGCGATGGCTCAGTCGCGGCTCGCGTGGGGTCGCGCACTAGGGTACCTGGAGTGAGCGGGGACCTCGAATGGCTCTTCCCGGGCTCTGCCGATGATGGCTGCGCCATGTCGAGCGCGGGGTCCGCGCCTGTATGAGTCTGTTCCTGAAGTGGGAGGGCGAGGTTGGCGCGGTGAAAAGATGGGCTTGACGAACGTTTTCGAGGGCCAGGCCGACTGGTCTTTTGTTGCGCCCGCCCCAGCCTTTTCGTCCCCCCCTTACGAAGGGGGGGTCAGGGGGGTTCCGGTGCCAACGGCCCACGGATCGCGGGCGGCCGGACCGATCCGACCCCCCCGAACCCCCCCTTCGTAAGGGGGGGACGAAGAAGCGCAACCAGACCAGGACGAGCTCCCAGCCCCGTCAAGCCCAACTTTTCACCGCGCCAGCCTCGCCCTCCCGAACCCCCTCTTCCGGAACAGACTCTCGCTGCATCGCGTGGTCGGGAAGAAAAGTCGGTGGCAGACGAAGAGTCGGTGGCAGATCACCATTTCGGCGGAAAAGTCTGACACCGAGTTCCTCCGTGGGCGTCTGAACAGGGGGGAGGCGATCCGTGAGGGACTCCGGCACCTCAATCGCGGCGATCGGTCTCACCCTGGCGGCTCTCGCCACCGGCCCGCTCGGGTTGGCCGTCGCCCAGCCGCCGGCGGTCCAAACCGGCGAGGTCGTCCCGCGCGACGTCCGCCAGATCTACGACCGGGGCCTGCGATTCCTCGCCGCCTCGCAGTCCGAGGACGGGACCTGGGACGGCGGCGAGCCGGGGCCGGCCATGAAGCAAGGGCTCGAGAACGCCGCGCGAGCCGACGGATCCTGGGCCTCTGGGGGCAAGCAAGGGGCGGGCGTGACCGCCCTGGCCCTGCTCGCCTTCCTCGCCTCGGGCGAGGACGCCAACTTCGGGATCTACAGCGGCCACATCCGCAAGGCCCTCAGGAGCGTGATCGGCACCCAGGACGCGAACACCGGCTACATCGGGCCGAGCATGTATCACCACGGCTTCGCCATGCTGGCGCTCGCCGAGGCCTACGGCGCCGTGGACGAGCGCACCCTCTGGCCCGATGGGAAGGCCCCGCGGTCGGTCGGCCAGGCGCTCGAGCTGGCGGTCCGGGCGGCGATCACCTCGCAGAAGTCGAACCCGACCAACGCCTGGCGGTACTCTCCCGGCGCCCAGGACGCCGACGCCTCGGTCACCGGGGCGGTGATCATCGGCCTGCTCGCGGCCCGCAACGCCGGGATCGAGGTGCCCGACGAGTCGATCGACAAGGCGATCGCGTATTTCCGGTCGATGACGGACAGGTCCGGCGACGTCTCCTACCTGAACCTGGGCAATCGGTTGTCCACCTCGACGGCCCGCGTCTCGATCGCGACGCTCGCCTACGCCGTGGCCCGCCGCAAGGATCTCGCGGAATACAAGGCGACTCTCGACTACCTCAAGCAGCGGATCGGAGAGCCCTCGGGACCTTTCGGGGAGTACACCCTCTACTATGAGGCGCAGGCCCTCTTCCAGGGGGACCGCGACTCCTGGGAAAAGTGGAACAAGATCCTCATCCGCCGGCTCAAGCAGGCGCAGCAGCCCGACGGCAGCATCCGGGGCCGGTTCAACCCGGCGATCTCCACGTCGCTGTCGCTGCTCGCGCTGGCGCTGAATTATCGCTTCCTTCCCATCTACGAACGGTAATTCGTTCCGTCCCGTTCTGGGAGACCACGAACAAGCCGGACGAAGTCAAGACATGGCGGGACGGTCGGGCAAAGTCCCCGGCCGCCGTCGCGCCGGCGCAGCCGGTCAAATGAGCCGTCGGGCGTGGTAGAATCCGTCTGGAGGATCAGCCATGCCGATGCACGACTGGAATCGGGTTCCGGCCACGATTTACCACCACTTCCACCAGCGGTGGACGATCGCGATCTGCGACGCACTCAACGCCGGGCTGTTGCAGCCGGGGTACTCCGCACTCGTGGAACAGTACTCGTCCGGTCTCTATCCCGGCGTGCTGGCGGTGCAGCGTCGGAGTTCGAAGCCCTCCAACCCCCGCGCCGAGACGACCACGCTCGATGCCCCGCGCACGCGGATGACCGTTCATCCGCGAGATGGCAGGTTCCACGAGCGGGCCAACCGGGTCGTCATCCGCCATCACCTCGGCGATGTCGTTTGCGCCATCGATGTCGTGTCGCCGGGGAACAAGGCCGGCAAGATCGCCACCCGGGAATTCGTGGCGAAAGCCGTCGACTTCCTCAAGCGCGGGATTAACCTCCTTGTCGTCGATCCCTTCCCGCCCGGGCCGCAAGATCCCCAGAGCCTGCACAAACTCATCTGGGATGAATTCGACGAAGGCGTGCCGTTCGAACTTCCCACCGACGAGCCGCTCCTGCTGGCCTCCTACCGTGCGGCCGCGCCGCTCGTGGAGTTCACTCCCGAGGCATTCATCGAACCGCTGCGCGTCGGAGCCGAGCTGCCGGACATGCCGGCCTGGCTGGACACCGATTTGTACGTGAACGTGCCGCTCGAGCGCTCGTATCGGGCGGCATGGGATGTGTGCCCGGCCGACTTCCGGCACCTCATCAAGTACGGCGCACTGCCGGACGAGAAACTGCCACTGGGATGAGCACCGCACTCGTGCGGGAGGGGCGCCGAAAGGCGTTAGCTGGTGTCGACCTTCCCCGCCGGCCGGCCCGGACCGGCTCGGGGGCGAAGCCGGCCGGCGGACCGCGCGTACGGAAGCGCCGGCGGGTGGGGCGGATCCGAAAAAACCGAAATCCGGTCCGATCCCGGCATCCCGGTCCGATCCTGACATCCTTCCCCTGTTGAGATGAGGATCCTCCTTGAGTTTTATTCGCTCCGCGTATAAACTTACGCAGTATGCGTAAAAAGGATCTCCTGGACGCCCTGTTTCCCCGAACCCGTCGAGCCATCCTCACGGCGACGTTGATGGACCCCTCGCGCGAGTGGTACCTGAGCGATCTGGCTCGACACATCGGGGTCTCGCCATCGAGTTTACAGCGCGAGCTCGCCGGGTTGGTCGACGCGGAGATCCTCCGCCGGAGGGTGGACGGGAACCGGGTCTATTACCGGGCGGAGGTCGCCAACCCGATCTTCGGCGATCTCCAGGGATTGTTGCTCCGGACCGCGGGGCTCAAGGACGTCCTGGCCGAGTGCCTGGCGGGGTTGCGAAGCCGAATCGCTGTCGCCTTCGTCTACGGCTCGGTGGCCCGCGGAGACGAGTCCGCGTCGAGCGATGTTAACCTGATGGTCATCGGCGGCGTGGGACTCTCGGACCTCGCGCCGGCGCTCAAGGAAGCCGAAGCCCGGCTGCTCCGGCCGGTCAATCCATCGGTCTACAGACCGGAAGAGGTGGTCGAGAAGCTCCGCGCGGGGCATCACTTCCTCGGGACAGTCATGGGCGGAGCGAAGCTCTTCATCGTGGGGAGCGAGGATGACCTGGCAGCAGCTCTTGAACGCGCACCGCGTCCGGCCGCACGCCACAAGCCAGCAAGAGCTCGATGATCTGCGGGCCTTGATCGATCGCGATCTCCACGACGCCGGCGTGGCCGGCCTCTCGACCGACCGATCCTTTGCCACGTCCTACGATGCGGCCCTCCAGTCGGCCAAGATAGCCATCGCCTGTGCGGGCTACCGGGTCGTCGCGAAACAAGGCCGTCACCAGTTGGGTTTCGCGGTCGCGGAGCTGGCCATCGGCCCGAGCGTCACGGGACTGATCGCCTACTTCGAGACTTGCCGGAGGAAGCGGAATCAGCTCGACTACGACGCCGCGAACATCGTCAGCGACACCGAGGCCGCGGAGATCCTCGAGAAAGCCCGCGAGTTCATAGCCGGTTTGTGCAAGCAGTCCTTGCACAATGAGCTCGTGGGGCCGGCACTCGGCAAAAGCCCGTATGAATCTGAGGTGACGTGGCGAGAGGCCCGGCGGGGGGCTGAACTCAGGCGTCCGATTCCAGCAGCCGGTCGATATTCCGGGCCCCGTGCAGGACGCGAACGATCTCGACGCCGTCCGCGACCGGTCGATAAAAGATGAGGTGCTTCTCGAATCCCCGGATGCGCCGGACCCGCAAGCCTTCCAGGCGCGGATTGGCCGTCGGTCGCCGCTCGCCGAGACCCGGCATCCGGGCGATCTCCTCGAATGTCGCGGCGGCGGCATCATAGAAGCGCAGCGCGGCGTCCAGGCTCGCCTCGCGCGCCAGGTATGCGGCCTGGTCATCGAGGTCGGTGTCGGCGGCGGGTAGGACGCGGTAAGACGATGTCATTGCTGGAGGAGGGCCTTGCCGAGACGTTCGGTCAGCCGGCGCTTCTTCTCCTCCCAGTATTCCGGGGTGACGGGGATCGGCGGCCCGGAATCCAGCCCTTCGAGGAGCAAGGCGTCGATGCGTTCCTCGGCCTTGCGGCGCTGGTCGGCGCGGATCAGCTCGCGGACATATTCGCTGACGCTGCTATAGCCGCCCTCCGAGACGCGGTCCTGGACGAAGTGCTTCATCGAGTCGGGCAGGGCGATATTCATGGTTTCCATAATGCGGCCCTCCTTTTGACCCATCTTAGCCTTGTTGGCAACGCTTGTCAATGAATTGCCAATACGGCTTGATGCAAGCATTCTTCTGCCCTCCGGTGCGTCAAAACGGTGTTCGTGATTGATCCCCTCGCCCCCGCCGCCCATCACCCTCCGAACCGGCCCGATCCGCCCGTCCGACCCCGCCCGGGGCCCATCAAGGCCCGAAGAGGACCAAAGCGGTTGGAGGGGACCAAAGCGGCGGAGGGCCGGAGAGGGACATTGAGGGGCGGAGAGGGACATTCCCGGGCGTCGCGGGACCGGAACGGAACGGCCCGTCGCGGTTTTTCTTGGAGAGCACGATTTGCGTTTTCGAAATCGTGTGCCATACTTTATCCCGGTGGAATCTCACCACGTAGATCCTTGGCAATCCGGTCAACGAAGATCAGTCGATGAGCGGACCGAAGATGATGCTCCTCTCCAGACGAATTCTCATCCCGTAGCATAGGCAAGGCATCTTGGCGCACTTTATGATGGCGTGCAGGCTATCCGACCAGCCTGCTTTTCATCATGCCCTACTGCGTGGCCCTTGCCGACCACGGATCTGCTGAGATCACTCACGGATGGAAGCCTTGATTCGGGCCGCTCCTGCGGGGTGCAACGGTGCGCGAACGAACCCACCGCTGCCGGAATGGTAGCCGATCGGTGGGTTGACACCACGCCGAATCGCGCGAACGAACCCACGGCGCGGGCGGCGCGGCGCCGAAATCGCGCGAACGAACCCACGAAGGCGTGGGCGTGACCGCGTGGAACGACGAACGAAGCCACGCTTGCCAGAATGGCGGTCAACGGGCTGGCCAGGACCGCGGCGAGCCGCGCGAACGAGCCTCATGACGCAGAGCGACACCCACACCAATGAAAAATGGCGTCGTGTTTGCGTGGGCTCACGCGGTTCCATCGGTTATTCAGAGCAACCCACGGGTCTGCAGCGCGGTGCCGGAATGGCGCGAACGAACTCACGGAGTCATTGCCGAGTCGCGACCGACAACTTGTGTTTCGTCAACCTTCGATTGATAGGTTGGAGTCCCGCCTTCAGGCGGAAAACGACCGGCTGAAGCCGGGACTCCAACCCGTCGATCCAGGTCGGACGCACGACTCGTGAGACCAGCATCTAGGATCGGTCGCCGGGGTTTTATAAAATGAAGACCAGACGGCGTGGGTCAGGCCCGGCGGGGACGGCCGGCCGACGCGCCGCCGAGGCCGGTCGCGCTGCGGCCGATTCCCCCTTGCGAGGCTGCGCATGCTAGCCAAGCGGATCATCCCCTGCCTGGACGTCGATCGAGGTCGTGTCGTCAAAGGCACGAACTTCGTGAACCTCCGGGACGCGGGCGATCCGGTCGACGTCGCGGCCCGTTACGATTCAGAGGGCGCCGACGAGCTCGTCTTCCTGGACATCACGGCCAGCCACGAGGACCGCGGCATCCTCCTGGACGTCGTCCGCCGGACCGCCGAGGTCTGTTTCATGCCGCTGACGGTCGGCGGCGGCATCCGCAGCCTCGAGGACGTCCGGACGCTGCTGAACGCGGGGGCCGACAAGGTCTCGATCAACTCGGCGGCCGTCCGCGACCCCGAGCTGGTCCGCCGCGCGGCCCGGAAATTCGGCAGCCAGTGCATCGTCGTCAACATCGACCCCAAGCGAGTCCGCCGGGACGGACGCGTCGTCTGGGAGGTCCACATCAATGGCGGCCGCGTGCCCACCGGACACGAGGCCGTGGCCTGGGCCCGCGATGTCAAGCGCCTGGGAGCCGGCGAGATCGTGCTGACCAGCATGGACGCCGACGGCACCAAGGGCGGTTACGACCTGGAGATGACCCGCGCGGTGGTCGATGCCGTTGACATCCCCGTCGTGGCCTCGGGCGGAGCCGGCCGTCCCGAGCACCTGCGCGCCGTCCTGGCCGAGGCGGGGGCGTCCGCGGCGCTGGCGGCCAGCATCTTCCACTACGACCAGTATTCGATCGCCGAGACCAAGGAGTACCTGGCCAGCCACGGCGTCCCCGTGCGACACGTCGCGCCCCGGTTCGACGCGGGGGTCACCGGCCGCGACGCGCGGCCGGGAGCCCGTCGCGAGCCTCCCCGTCCCCTGAACCAACCCCGTGTCCTCGCAGTGAACCGTATCAGCAGGAGTCCCAGCCCATGGCGACGGCCGTCGAAACACCCGTCGAAACGATGCCCAACGAGCCGGAGGCGAACAAGCTCTTCCGGATGGTCATGAAGTACAAGGGGTCCGACCTGCACCTGAAGGTCGGATTGGCACCCGCCATGCGGTTGGCCGGCGTGCTGCGGCAGATGCAATTGCCCCCGCTGACCGGCGCCGAGATGGAGCGGCTGATGTTCCCGCTGCTCAACCAACGGCAGAAGGACATCCTCGAGGACACCGGCGGCATCGACTTCGCTCACGTCATCTTCGATCCGAACGGCGACGAGACCCGCTTCCGCGTCAACCTCTTCCGCCAGCGCGGCCGGCTCAGCCTGGTCGCCCGCCGCGTCAACACCTCGATCCCCGATTTCGAGGGCCTCGGACTTCCCCCGGTCCTCGGCGAGATCGCCAGCCATGACCAGGGCATCGTCATCCTGGCCGGCGTCACCGGCAGCGGCAAGTCGACGACCATCGCCTCGATGCTCCAGTACGTCAACCAGCGCGAGCGCTGCCACGTCGTCACCATCGAGGACCCGATCGAGTTCACCTTCAAGGACGACAAGTGCATCATCAACCAGCGTGAGGTCGGGATCGACGTCATCGACTGGAACACGGCGCTCAAGCACGCCGTGCGTCAGGACCCGGACATCATCCTGGTCGGCGAGATGCGCGATCGGGACACCTTCGGTGCCGCGCTGCACGCCGCCGAGACCGGGCACCTGGTCTTCGGGACCATCCACGCCTCCAGCGCCCCGTTCGACGATCAGCCGCATCCTCGACCTGTTTCCCCAGGACATGCATTCGGCGATGCGCCAGAACCTGGCGTTCAACCTCAAGGCCATCATCGCTCAGAAGCTGCTGCCGACGACCAAGGACTGGGCCGCGGCCACCGGCCAGACTCGCATCCCGCTGGTCGAGGTCATGCGGATGAACCCGATCGTCCGCAAGCTGATCCTCAACGAGGATGACATCAAGCTGGCGGCGGCCATCCGGCTGGGCAAGGAAGAGGGGATGGTCGAATTCACCGAGAGCTTGCGGCAGCTCGTCGTCGCCGAGAAGATCGAGCGGGCGACGGCCTTCGAGGTCGCGCCGAACCCGGAGACCTTGAGGATGGTGCTCAAGGGCATCCAGCTTCCCGAGCAAGCCATGCTCTGACCCGTCCGGGCGGATGGCGTGGCCCGATGCGGCGGTGGGCCGGCGCGAGATGGACCTCTCGGCGCCGGCTTCCCGGTCCCGAGTCTTTCATTTGCGGCCGACAGGCATTACGATGAGAGCACCCTGAAAACAGCGACGTCCTCGATGCTTCCCCGACCGCGACCAGGCCCGGCGGGACGGTCGTGCGGCGCCCCGGTCGCCGCGGCGCTCTGAGGCCCTCGCCGGGATCCTTCGCCGTGAGTCCGACTTGGCCCGGAGGTCCTCACCGTCCGGGAAGCACGGGGACGAGAATCCGCCCCGGCCCGCCGCCTGGCGAGCCGGGGTTGTTCGCCCAGGACGGTCCACCGGTCGATCTCCGGCCATGCGCGGCCCAGGGCGGCCGGCGGGGAGGAGCCGACCCGGGCAGCCCGCGGCACGATCGCCGATTCGTCGGAACGCGAAGCAACGCCCCGGAGAAACGTCAGCAATGATTCGCCCGTCCCTGGTGCTCTGGACCTTCCTCTTCGTGACGCTCGGCCTCGCCGCCAACTCGGAGGCCGCCGATTCATTGCCACTGCTCCTCGCCCAGTCGGCCAGCGCCATGCGCGAGCTGCGCGGGCCGGGGATGTACCTGAACCTCTTCAAGTTCGTCCCGGTCCTGTTGATCTACCTGCTGTGGGCCTGGACCACTGACTGGGTCGAGCACGATACCCAGGACCTCAACAACCTCAAGTTCGCCACGTGGAACAGCGTGATGTTCTTCTCGGGCGTGCTGGGGCTGATCCTCGTGCTGGCGCTGCCGTTCTACGCCATGGGCCTGACCCTCCTGCTCCTGGCCTACTTCATCCCGCTATTCACCTACGTCTACGCGAGGAACCAGACCGTCCCCGACGACCAGAAGGTCCTGACGCCCTACCACATGGGCGAGGTGGCCAACGGGGCCCTCATGAAGATGGGGATTAGGCCGATGTTCAACAAGGACGTCGGCCCGGTGGACCGCGCGGGCCCGCCGATCCAGTTCATCGGCAAGACCCAGGGGTCGCACAAGGAGGATCCGACGCGGGTCAGCCAGGCGGAGGAGTCGCGGTCCTACATGGCGGCCAAGGAGCTGGTCTACGACGCGGTGCTCCGCCGCGCGACGGATATCCACCTCGAGCCGACCGCCGAGCAGCTCTCGGTACGATACCGGATCGACGGCATCCTCCACGCGGCCGAGCCCTTCGACCGGCCGACCGGCGACGCCGTCGTCAACGTCTTCAAGGTCCTCTCGGCGATGGACATCTCCGAGAAGCGCAAGCCGCAGGACGGGTCGTTCGGCGCCCGGCTCCAGGGCCGCGAGCTGGACTTCCGCGTGGCCACCTCGGGCTCGAAGGCCGGCGAGAAGCTGGTCATGCGTATCCTCGACAACAGCTCGTCGATCACCAAGCTCGAGGAGCTGGGGATGCGGCCCAAGCTGGTCGAGCAGGTGCGCAGCCTGGTCACTCAGCCGCACGGCATGTTCCTCTGCTGCGGACCCACCGGGGCCGGCAAGTCGACGACGCTCTACGCCGCCCTCCGCGAGATCGACCGCTACCAGCGGAACATCATCACCGTCGAGGACCCGATCGAATACCACCTCGACAACGTCACCCAGATGGAGGTGAACACCAAGGCCGGCCAGACGTTCGCCACCATGCTGCGGTCGATCCTCCGGCAGGACCCCGACGTCATCATGATCGGCGAGATCCGCGACCAGGAGACCGCCTCGATCGCCTGCCAGGCCGCCAACACGGGCCACATGGTCTTCTCGACGGTTCACTCCAACGACGCGGTCACCGCGCTCTTCCGGCTGCTCGACCTGGGCATCGAGCCGTTCATGATCGCCTCGGCCCTCTCGGGCGTGCTGGGCCAGCGGCTGGTCCGCAACCTCTGCGAAGCTTGCAAGGAGCCCTACAAGCCCAAGCCGGAATTCCTCAAGAAGGCGAACATCCCCGCCGACAAGGTGGACGTCTTCTATCGACGGCCCGAGAATCCCGAGCAGGTCTGCCCGCAGTGCGGCGGCACCGGCTACTTCGGTCGGACGGGCATCTACGAGCTGCTGATCCTCAGCGAGCCGATGCGCGACCTGATCCGCGAGAACCCCTCGATCAACAAGATCAAGGCGGAAGCGCGCAAGAACGGAATGATCTATCTCCAGGAAGACGGCCTGCGCCAGGTCATCCAGGGCCGGACCTCGATCGAGGAGCTGCTCCGCGTCGTCAAGTAAAACCACGCCCGGGCCGCGGGCGCCCCGACCAACGGCCGGCCCGGCGATTCGAACGTCCTGCCCGAAGTTTGAGGGAATCGACATGGAGATCGGGTTCAACCTGCTCATCGCAGCCGTCATCCTCGGACTGACCTACGCCCTGACGAGCGAAGGACTCTGGGGAGCGGCTTTGATGTTCTTCAACGTGCTCTTCGCCGGCATGATCGCGTTCAATTTCTACGAGCCCCTCGCGGCGCTGCTGGACAAGGCCGGAATCAACTGGGGCTTCTCCGACACGCTCTGCTTGCTCGCGCTATTCATCGTCACGCTGGTCGCCCTGCGACTGACGACCGAGACGCTCGCGCCGGCCATGGTCCGGTTCCCGATGCCGATCTATCACGCCGGAAGGCTGATCTTCGGCCTGGCCGGCGCATGCGTCACCGTGGCGATCCTGCTGGTGGCCTACGAATGTGCACCCGTGCACAAGAAGCTCTTCACCGCGTTTGAATACGACGCCAAGCCGCCGTTCGGGGCCGGGCTGGACCACCAGTGGCTGGGGTTCTTCCAGCGCGAGACGGGCAGCGTCTTCAGCCAGTACAACGCCGGCAGTCCGGATCCTTTCCACACCTACGGCCAGGGTCAGCGGATCAAGCTGTTCGATCCCCGCGCGGAATGGCTGATCAACCATCAGAATGCACGGCCGTACGGCACCGAAAACGTGCCTCGATCGGAAGAGGAATCCGGCGGCAAGGCCGCCGCGGGCGGACAGCCATCCGCGGCGGGCGCACCCCCACCGTAATCGACGGCCGCTTCGCCCGCTCTTTCCGATCGTCCGTCATGGGCGCGGTGCACCTCCGTCGGACCGGGTGTAGCGACGAAGCTGCACCAGCTCGAGCCGCCCCGATCCACTCTCGCCGTACTTCTGCCCGATTTGCGCCTTGTACACCGCCACCTGGCCGGTCGTCGTCTCGAACACATACAGCGGCGCCCATCCCGAGCTGTACCGGCCCAGCGAGCCGGTCGTCATCAAGAACCGCGGGCGTGCGCCGCCGTCGAGGTCGAGCTTGAAGTCCGCGGCGAGGTCCCGCTCGACGAAGCCGTCGATGAGCTCCATCCCGGTCCCGGCCATCCGATACGAGGGGATCGTGGCGAGCAGCCGTCCGCCCTTGTAATCCAGGAAATAGAGCGCCTCGAGCGGGATCGGAGCCTTGGTCGTGTCATCGTATTGCATCAACACCGGGCCGGTCGCGACGATGCATTCCCCGGCCCGATCGATCGAACTGGCCAGCATCGGCTTTGCCCGGAAGCCCGAGCCCGCCCACCCCAGGAGAACACCGGCCCCCAACGCCAGCGCGATCTGAATCGGTGACCGAGAACCATCCATGTCTCCACGGCTCCTTTCTGGAGGGGATCGTTCGCCGAGGACGGGTCCACACGCTGGTGATCGCGGCGGCCTCGGCATCGCGCGCCGATTGCTTGAGGTGACGCGGCCGGCATTGTCGGAGGATCGCCCCGAAGCGTCCAGGCCATTCGGTCGAGGTCGTGATGGCCGCGACGGGTCCGAAGGACGCGCCGAGGTCTCATCTGAGGCGGAGCCGGGAGATCGAATCCCTTGATGGGAGCGCCTGAAGTCATTAGGAATGAAGGAACAGGCGTGATGAATCGCTACCCGGCCGTTCGACACTCTTCTCCACTCGACGAGGCTGCCGATGATGGGTACGTGTTGGCTCGCGGGCCTGCTGATGCTTCCACTCCAGATCCCGCGGCCGTCATCGGCGGAGGAGGCCTCGCGCGAGCTGCATGCCACGCATCGGGCGCTCCTTCAGAAGGAGGCGGCCAGCCTGAACGCGCTTGCGGAACGGCTATCGCGCGACGGCGACGCGGACGCAGCCCGAGCGGTGCGGGCCCGGCTGCCTCAAACGGCGGCGCCGGATGGGCCGAGCCGATTCGTGCCGCTGCCCGACGTCGTCGCCCCGCGGGCGGGCGGCAAGGCGGGCGACGCGGACGCCCGGCTGAACGCGGTTCTCGCCCGTTCCGCGACCGGATTCTTCGAGCTGGCCCAGCAGGCGGCGAAATCGACCCCGCCGCGATATGCCCTGGGCGGCGAATGCCTCCGCGCGGTCCTTGAACGCCAGCCCGATCACGCCGAGGCCCGTCGGCTGCTGGGGTACGTGCCGTACCAGGGCGGGTGGGCCCGTCCGTTCGCGGTCGAGCAGTTCCGCCTCGGATACATCGACCACCCCGTTTTCGGCTGGGTGCCCGCCGACTGGAAACCGCACCTCGAGCGTGGTGAGTTGCCGACGCCCGCGGCGCGCGGGGCCAAGGTGCGATGGCTCCCGACCGCCGAGGCCGACCGGCTCCGCGCGAGGTGGAATCCGCCCTGGCACATCGAGACCGAACACTTCCTGATCAAGACCAACGTCCCGCTGGCCGAAGCCATCAGCTTCGGCCGCCGACTCGAGGCGTTTCACGACCTCTTCATGGCGCTGATGGCCGACGTTCAAGGCGACAACTCCCCCCTGGCCCGCCGCTTTCGCGACGCGCATCTGGTAGGCGAGCCATCGGCGAAGCCGAATCCCCATCGTGTCTATTACTTCGCCTCGAGGGACGAGTACCTGAATGACTTGACGCCCCGGTTTGGCGACGGGATCAAACGGAGCCTCGGGTTCTACAAACCGCCCAAGACCGGCAACTCACGAGTTCCCGCTTACTTCTTCCGCGATCCCAACGGGGATCTTCCCGACACGGCCAACCTGTACCATGAGGTCTCGCACCAGCTCCTGTTCGAGACGGCCGGAGCCAATCGTTACACCCAGAACACCGGCAACTACTGGCTCTTCGAGGGGCTCGGCACCTACTTCGAGACGGTCGAGCCCCAGCCCGACGGGTCACTGGAAGTCGGCGGGCGGGTCGGCCGCCGGATGGAAGAGGCCATCCGATCGCTGGTGGATCGCGGCCAGACGATCCCTCTGGACCGCTTCGTCGGCTACGACGAGGCGA
The DNA here is from genome assembly GCA_963815795.1 of uncultured Planctomycetota bacterium. GTDB lineage: Bacteria > Planctomycetota > Planctomycetia > Isosphaerales > Isosphaeraceae > JAKAUH01. The sequence continues at coordinate 458,086 of CAWFIC010000021.1, forward strand.
CGTTCGGCCGCGACGACCCTGCCATTTTCCTGCGATACCAGCAGGCGATGGCCCTGACGACCTTCTTGATGCAGTGGCACGACGGGGCCTATCGCGAGAGTTTCCTCGACTACGTCCGCGATGCCTATCGCGGCCGTCTCCGTGGACATTCCGGCCGCAAGCTCGATGATCGCCTCGATGCCTCCTTCACCATGCTGGAGAACCAGCTCCTCGCCTTCCTCAAAGACGCGCAGCGCCGGGAAACCGAGCCGCAACCCGCCGCGCAGCTCAAGCCCAAGCCGACACCGGTATCTGGCGGCGCGATCCGGACCGTCCCGAAACCGTAGGCTCCGGCTTCACAGGGTGTACGAAAAGCCAGTTTGGGCCTATAATTCCGCATGAAACCCAAACGCTACCCGTCCGATCGGACTCGGACCCAGTGGAAACGCCTCAAGCGGTTGCTGCCGCCGGCCAAGCCCGGCGGACGACCTCGCTCCGTGAATCTGCGGGAGGTCCTCAACGGCATCTTCTACATCCTCCGCGGCGGCTGTGCCTGGCGGATGATGCCCACGGATCTGCCCCCGTGGAGTACCTGCTACGACTACTTCCGTAAGTGGCGCGACGCCGGCACCTGGGCAAAGATCAACGACGCGCTGCGGACCCAGGTCCGCCGACGCGCCGGGCGGAAGAAGAGCCCCAGCATGGGTATCATCGATAGTCAGAGCGTCAAGACCACCGAGCGCGGCGGCCCGCACGGCAAGGACCCGTTCAAGAAGGTCAACGGGCGGAAGCGTCACCTGGTCGTCGATACGCTGGGGATGGTCGTGGCCGCGGCGGTCCACTCGGCGGGCATCCAGGATCGGGACGGCGCCAAGCGGGTCCTGGGGAAGATGGTCGGCCGCTTCCCGCGGCTGGAGAAGATCCTGACCGACGGGATCTACAACGGCGGGATCGCCGAGTGGGCCCGCGCGGTCGGTGGTTGGCTCCTGGAGATGGTAGTCCGTCCCGAGGGGGAGACGGAGTTCAAGGTCCTGAAGTGGCGGTGGATCGTGGAGCGGACATTCGCCTGGCTGGGCCGCTACCGGCGCTTGAGCAAGGATTACGAGGGGAGCGAGGAGTCGAGCGAATCTTGGATCTATGTGGCTATGACTCATTTCATGCTCCGGCGCCTCGATCCAGCTTGATCGAGGCTTTTCGTACACCCTTTCAGTCTGCGTTGCCGCAACGCCGGCCGGGGACCTATTCGCCGACGTACGGCATGAGGGCCATGAACCGCGCGCGCTTCACCGCCGCGCTGGCCGCGCGCTGGAACGCCGCGCAGCTTCCGCTGCGCTTGCGGGAGAACATCTTGTTCTGGTTGGTGCAGAGCTTCTTCAGCAGGCCGACGTCCTTGAAGTCCACGTACGCCGGGCGAGGGCAACCCTCGGGTGTGCAGAAACGGCAGCGATTCTTACGGTTGCGTCCAAACTTCTTCCGGGGCATGAATCGATCGTCCTCAATCAATGACGTTCAGAATTCCTCGCGCAGGCGGGGCGCATCGGCCGGCCGCGGGCATCCGCCGCGGTCGGAAGACGCGAAACTTCGAGTCTAGCTTGCACCGACCGTCCCGTCAATCCCACCGAACTACAAGAGCGGTAACGCGTTGAGTCCACCGCCAACGGCACGCAGCCGGCTTTCCCCGGATTTCGAGGGAGCCGGCTGCACGCATCGTCAGGAGGAATGCCGATCGGACAGGTCTCCCGATCATGCGTTGTTTGAACGAATCTCCAGGCCATCAAGGCCGGAAGTCGGTGCGGCGGCAGCGACGACCTCGGACGATGCCGTCCCATTGCCGGTTTTCCCGGGCGCCAGGGGGGCCCCGCGCCGACCGCCTGCTGGATCGATTCCATCGCCTGGCGGGTGACCTGCTCGGTGAAGGATCGGAGCCCGGACTCGGCGGGGTGTTCGACCATCTCGAAACCCGATTTCTCGGCGACGAGCAGGCTCAAGAGCAGCCCCATCAGCCCGCTGCCGGCGGCCGCGCCGCCCGCGGCGGCCAAGCCATGGTCGCCCGCCGCGCCATTGCCCCCGGCACCGCCGGCGATGAAAACGCGCTCGGGCACCAGCGGCTGAGTGCACTTGGCCAGGTTCTGCGCCACGATCGACAGGGCGTACAGCCGCGGGTCGGAGAACGACTCGATCTTCTGGACCAGCACCGACGCCTCCGAGAGGCCCTCCTGGAGGATGCGCGCGCCTTCGCCGCGACCGCGCAGGATGCGTTGCTGGCTCTCGGCCTGCGCGGTCACGACCACCTGCTCGGCCTGCTTGCGGGCCCGCGCAAGCTGCGCCTCGGCCTCATTCTCGGCGATGCGGACCTGCACCAGCGAGTTGGTGAGCTGGGTCTGCATCTGAGCCTGCGCCTGGGCCTCGTTGAGCACCCGGAGCCGATCCGCCGCCGTGACCTGCTTGGCGTAGGTCTCCACTTGCTCGAGCGAGAGCTGACGCAGCCGCAACTGCTCGAGCAAGGTCTCGATCTTACCGCCCGCCGACTCCGTGTCCGGCTTGCCGATCAGGACATCCACGCATTCGATATCGAAGTTGTGGAACTTCCGGCCCAGTTCGGTGGCCGACTCGTGCTGGATGGCGTCGCGCTCCTGGAGCAATTCGAGCATCGTCCGTTTGTGGGCGACGTCGCGGAAGTAGGCGCTGAGCATCGGGTCGAGGGTCTGGGTGATCAGCTTCTTCACGTCGCCGAACCGCTGGATGACGTTGGGCGCCTTCTGGTAGTCGATGTGCACGACGACCGACAGCGGCAGGGTCGGCTCGTAGGCGTCCTTGGTGACCAGGTCGATCGAGCGCAGGCTCTCGTCGTAGCGATGCGACTCGGTGCGGCCGGTGACCCAGTGCAGGACGAAGTTGGTGGTCGGGACCAGGACGATGTTGCCCGCGTAAGTGTTGAAGGCGTATTTGCCGGGCCCGAGCGGCTTCTCGAGCACGCCGCGCTCGCCCTCGCCGACGCGCTCGCCGTGGCGGAAACCTTGCCCGGAGAGGTCGTGTCCGCTCCGCCCGTAATAGCTGACCACGACGCCGACATAGCCGATCGGGACGATCGTCTTGGGGATCGACTCAATCGTGGCGAACCACCGGTTGATGAAGTAGGTGCCGTCGGTCAGCGGGACATACTGCAATCCCCGCCGGCCCCCTGCGCGGAGGAACGCTTCGGTATCCTGGTAGTTGTTGTGGAAGTCCTTGTCGTTGCGGTCCGTCCCGACCCCCGGCGCGATGATCTCGCCCGGCGGCAGCGACGGGCCATCGTGCACCGTGACGATCCCGATGCTGTCCACCAGCATCGTCTTGCCCGGCAAGAGCGGGTCGGGCGCCTCGATCGGGCCGCCGATGATCACCGGGCTGAAGGCCTCCATCTCGCTCAGCTCGGTCTGCCAGTTGACCAGGGTCTTGAGCTCCCTCGCACCGCCGGTCTCCAGGAGATACACAATGTCCTCGGTGATGACCGTGAAGAGCGACAGGTTGATCGCGTAGACGCCCTCGCGCAGGATCGACCGCTGGCGACCGCGCTGGCCGACCTCCGGCTCCTGCTCGGGGCTCGTCGCCAAACCGCCCAGGAATCGCCGGGCGTCCTGGAAGTGGTTACAGTCGATGATCTGACCGAGGGTCTGGCTCGGCTCGAGCGCCTCGCCGTCGCGCGCATAGACGTAGCCAATCTTGCCTTGCGGCACGGCGACCAGCGGGACCTTGTGGATCCGGTACTGCCAGCGCCAGAGGCCGAAGTGCAATCCACCTCGCAGCACCTCGGCCTGGAAGCCGGCCTCACCGTCCAGGGCGATGATCCGGCCCTCGGGCACGGACCCCTTCACCGACCAGAGCTTCTCAAGGATGCCGACCCGGTTGTTGCCGATGTAGCGCAGGCCGGCCAGCTCGGTGCTCAGGAGGATCAGCACGACGATGCCGAGCGCCCAGAGGACGCCTCCCGGTACGTCGGTGACCGCCGCAAACAGACTCGTCGTCGCGGCCTGGATGTTGAAACTCAAAAGTGATGCCAGGTGCTCTACCAGTGGCGAGCCCACAGCTCAACTCCTCATCAAACGAGGGCGCGTTGACTGCTCGAGCCGGAACGTCCCGGGGAGTGTGACAGTCCTGCGCATTTTACCCGATCAGCCGGGTTTCCGGAGTCGTTCGAGCCCCGGATTGGACGGATATTCGCCCGGGCCGCGAAATATTGGGGTAAATCTCCACGAGGGAGCTGGTCTGGGGAAGGAGCCCATCTCGAAAGAGGCAATCGGCGATTGACCGCCCCCCTCGACTCTCCTACGCTGGAGTCATGAGCATCGAAGTGGAGGTCAAGTACCGGTCGGCCGATCACGAACGGCTCCGCCGCCTGCTGCTGGAGCGCGGAGCCCGCGAGGATCCGCCGGTCGTGCAGGAGGACGTCTACCTGCGCCACCCCGCTCGCGATTTCGCGCAGACGCACGAGGCGCTCCGCTTGCGCCGCATCGGCGCCGAGAATCGCATCACCTATAAGGGACCGAGGTTCCCTGGCCCCACCAAGACCCGGGAGGAGATCGAGATCACCACGGCCGCGGGCGAGGAGGCCTTCCGCGACCTGGCGCGGCTCTTCGAGAACCTGGGTTTTGAGCCGGTCGCCGCGATCCGCAAGCGGCGCACGACGTTCCACCTGGTCTGTCCGCCCCACGGGATCGAGTTCGCGCTGGACCGGGTCAACGGCCTGGGCGATTTCGCCGAGATCGAGACCATCGTGCGGGACGAGGCCGATGTGCCGGCCGCCCAGGCGGCCGTTCTGGCGCTGGCCGCCCAGCTCGGACTGGACCAGGTGGAGCCGCGATCTTACCTGCGCATGGCGCTGGAGTCGCGCGAAGACGGCTAGGCAAGGCCCGTCGATTCTGGTAAGAACGCCCCGCTCTCAAGGACGGGAGCGTGCGCCTTTCTTTCTCCCGGCTCGGGTCCGGGAGCGGATGGAATACGGATCGAGGACGGTGCCCGGCACGTCGGCCCGATCGGCCGGGTGCTGGAGTCCATCCCGCGGTCGATCGTCGGTCTGTCGACCCCGGTTGATCCGTCCCGACCGGCCTCGACCACCGGGACGTGCCGTGTCCCCATCTCTCAGGAGCTCCGCGCGATGGATCGCCGCCGCTTCGCCCCGGCTACCGAAGGACTGGAAAAGCGCGAGCTCCTCACCACCAACACGCCCAATATCACGAATATCTTCGGATTCCAGGTCAGCCCCACCCTCAATATCCCCATCACCTTCGAACAGAAAGAGCTTCGCGTCGAGCACCTGCCGTACTACCTGGAGAAGATCCGTCCCGGCCGGTTCATCCCGCGGGCAGAGGCGAAGCAGCTCCAGGCCGACCTCTTCCAGCTCATCTCGAAGCTGCACAAGCCCGCGACCGCGGCCCTGAATTATTACAACCAGCAGCTCCGCCAGGTCGTCCCCCATGTCTCGCTGACGGCCACCGATGCGGCGGTGCTCAACAATATCTTCGGGACCGTGCTCCACGCGGCCACGGCGTCACCCGCGGTGGTCGACAGCCTCAAATCCACCCTCAATAACTGGGTCACCCAGGTCAACACGGCCAGTCCGCAACCCGTCTATCTCGCCAGCAACGACTACTCGCTCGTGCTCCAGACCGCGCTGCAGATCGGACGGCCCATGCCCGCGCCGATCCTCCCCAAGATCGCCAAGAACCAGGGTGTTCAGGCGAACTCCAATCACATCAAGACCCCGCTGAAGCATCCGGCGCTGGTCGGCACCTACCACTTCCACACTCACATCCAGATCATCACGCCGAGCGGCGAGGTCATGGGGGTTACCAACGTGCGCAAGAACAATAACTACAAAGTCCTGGTCACTCCGCCGCTCAGCCCCGGCGTGTACCAGTTCCGCATCCGCGCCTACGACGACGGCGGCAATCTGAGCCGGGTGAGCCGGCTGTTCGAGATCAAGGTCGTGCCGAGGCGGCATCATCCCCGGTAGGTCAGGCCGCAAAGCCTGACCCAGGTCGGTCCTTCACAGCATCTGCCGCCGCGCCAGCTCGCGGAAAGGCCCCGGCTCGGCGAGCAGTTGATCGTAGCGCCCGGACTGGACGATCCGGCCTTCCTTGAGGACGTAGATGCGATCCGCCTTGACGATGCCGTCGAGGCGATGCGCGATCACCACCCGGCTGACGCCGCGGAGCTGGTTGGTCAGGCTCTCGCTGACGATGCTCTGGGTGATGTTGTCCAGCGCGCTGGTCGCCTCGTCCAGGAGCAGGACCTTCGGCCGGTGGACGATCGCCCGCGCGATCAGCAGTCGCTGCCGCTGGCCGCTGGAGAGGTTGCCGCCGCCTTCTCCGACCAGGGTGTGCATGCCCATCGGCATCGATCGGATGTCGTCCTCCAGGCCCGCCAGCCGGGCGGCTTGCCAGGCATCTTCAATCGTCTTCGTGGGGGCGAAGCCGGCGATGTTGCTGAAGATGTCACTGGGCATGAGTTGGGCGTGCTGGAGCACGACGCCGATCTGCCGCCGGACCTCTCGTACGTCGAGCGTGGCCAGCTCGCGGCCGTCGTAGGTCACCGTCCCCGCGTCGGGGGCCTCGAATCCCAGCAAGAGCCGCACGAGCGTCGACTTGCCCGAACCCGAGGGCCCCACGATCGCCACGAACTCGCCTGGCCGGACCTGCATGCTGACGTCGTCCAGGGTCCGCTCGCCCGGATCCTGCCCGGGGTAGCGGAAGGAGACGCGGTTCAGCGCGACGGCGCCGGCCAGCCGGACCGGCTCGACCACCGCCGCCGGGAACTCGGGGCTCTCCTCGAGGATCGGCCGGATCCGCTGGCACGAGGGCAGCATGTCCAGCACCGCGATCGCGGTATAGCAGCCGGCCAGGACCGCCGCCACCAGGTTCGCGAAGGCCATGTTGAAGGCCAGGAAGCTCCCCGCCTTCATGAGGCCCGAGTCGACGTGGATCGCGCCGGTGTAGATGACCATGGCGGTGACGATGGGGAAGGTCGCCAGCCACTGGTGCAGCGCGATCGAGAGCCGCCGCGACCGGATCATCAGCCGGAGCCGCTCGCAGTAACGGGCCGCCCACCGCCCCAGCGCGCGGCCCTCCGCACCCGCGCTGCGCAATGTGACGATGCCCCCGAATAGCTCCAGCAGCAGCCCGGAGAGGATCCCATCAATCCGGCCGATCGACGACTCGAATCGGAGCCGGCCGGCCAGGAGCAGGCTCGTGATCAGCAACAAGAGCCCGAGCAAGAGCGTCGTGGCCAGCGCCAACCGCCAGCTATAGGCATAGAGCAACGCCAGGTTCAGCAGCGACAGGACGCCCGTCACCAGGCTGGTAACCACGGCCCCCGACGCCCGCTTGAAGACCTCGCTGAGGCCCATCGCCCGGAGAGCCAGGTCGCCCGAGGAGAACCCGGCGAAGAACCGGCTGGGGAGCCGGAGCAGCCGCTCCCAGATGGCCGGGATGAGCGTGGCCGAGATCCGACCCTCGATGCGCAGCACCATCAGGCTCTGGAGCGCCTGGAAGGCTGCCATCGCCAGGGCCAGGATCATCAGGAACCCGCACAGGACCGCCAGCCGCGACACGCCTGATCCCTGGAGGACTTGCAGGTCGGCCTCCGGGATCACCCGGTGGACGAGGATGCCCGACGCGACCGGGATCGCGAGCCCGAGCACGGCGCCGGCGCACCCCATCAGCAGGACCATCGCCAGCTCCCGAGGCAGCCCGGTCAATCCGCGGCAGAAGCCGAAGAGATCGCCCATCCCGAGGCTCTGGTCCGGGAGCGGCCGATAGAAGACCCAGGCGCCCGGATCGATCGAAGCGGCGACTCGTCGATCCAGGGGGAGTCTTCGTCCATCGGGCATCCGTAGCTCATAGGAGTGGGCCGCCCATGGCCGTCGCCGGGCCGTCGGGATCAGGGCGACGGGCGTCCGGCCGCCGTCGGGATTCGCGAGGACGCCGAGGAGCGGTTCGGCACCGCGACGCCACCAACCTTCGCGGAGCGTCACGGGCCGGGCGTGAAATCCGGATGCCCGAGCCAGCGACCCCAGGTCATCGTCGGACGAGGTCGCCCCCTGGTCGACGGACGGCCGCGGGGCGCGGACGTCGATACCGAGCGACTCCCCGACGGCCCGACAGGCCGCGAACAGGCCGCTGCCGCCGGGTTCGTACCGGACGTCCATCTCCGCTCCGGCGGCCGCCGCCAGCTCGGCCGAGACCGACTCGATCACCGCGGCGTCATGGGTCGTCGACCGCACGATCTCCGACCATCGGGCCGTCGCCTCGCGCTCTTGCAGCAAGGAGATCTGGTCGAGCGCCGCCCGATGGAAGTCGTCCAGACCGGCCCAGGGATCGCTCGAGCCGATCATGGCCTGAGTGCCGCATGCGGTGACGCGGCACGGGCCCTCGGCTGTCAACCACAGGTGCTCGGTGAGCGGGAAACGCGCCTCGACCTCGCCGGACGGCAGCGGAACCCGGTCGAGGAAAAGCGACGTACCCGCGAGGTGGCGGATCCAGCCCACGCCGCCCCGGACGCCGAACCGCGTCCCGGCTTCGAACGCGACCGCCGAATCGCGCGGCAGCTCGGTGCTCGGCTTCGTGCCCGACGCCCGGGCCAGCGCCAGACCGACGCGACCCAGCCAATCGTCGACCAGCAAGGCGACCTGCTCGGCGAGACCCTCCTCGAAGCTGAGGCGGATCAGGTCGCCGCGGGAGAACTTCAGCAGTTCGGCGGGCCCGGCACCGACGGCCACCAGGCCGCCGCCCGATCGGCCGCGCACCCCGCTGATGGCGAAGATCGAGCCCCCCTCCTCCACGCGGCAGAGATGCCGCCTTCGCCCGCCGAGGGTGCCCGGCTCCACCTGGGTAAAGAAAACGTCGACGCCCCCGGACGTCACCAGCCAGACCGCTCCGGGATCATCCAGCGGCAGGGGTTCGTTGGCGGCCGTGTGCTCGGGCAGGGAGAACGGAAGCAGCTCCTCGACCAGGTAGCGGGCCGGCTCGACGCGGGCGTTCGTCGCCTCGTAGCCGCCGGACACCCGCGGGACCGCCTCGAGGACCGGCGCGGCCTCGCGCGTGAGGGCCGCCTCCGGCTCGGCGCGGAGCGGCGCGAGCGTCTGTGACCGGGAGCGCGATCGGTATCGCGCGGACCGGCCGCCCGGGCGCTGACCGGGCAGCGCCTGGTGCATCACCAGGCGGGCGTATTCTCCGCCCTCGTCGGCGATCAGCTCGTCGTGCGTCCCCCGCTGCACCACGTGGCCGCCGCCGAGCACGATGATCTCGTCGCAATCGCGGATCGTCGTCAGCCGGTGGGCGATGATCAAGCAGGTGCACCCCCGGCGGCGGAGGTTATCGTCCACGATGCGTTCCGTGCGCGGATCCAGCGCGCTCGTCGCCTCGTCGAGGATGACCAGACTGGGGTCATGGACGAGGGCGCGCGCGATCTGGAGCCGCTGCCGCTGACCGCCGGAGAAGTTCCGGGCCTGCTCGGCGACGGCCGCGCCATAACCCCCGCGACGCTGGAGGAGGTCGCGATGGATCGCCGCGTCCACCGACGCGCGGACCAGGCGCTCCATGGGGACCAGGTCGTCCCAGAGGCTCAGGTTATCGCGCACCGTCCCTTCGAACAGGCAGATCTCGGCGTCCACCAGCGCCACGGAGTTGACGAACACCGCGCGGGGAATCCGATCGGCCGGCAGCCCGTCGTAGAGGATCTGTCCGCTCCACGGTTGATAGAGCCCGGCCAGCAGCCGGCCGATCGTCGACTTGCCGCTCCCCGAGCTGCCCACCAGCGCGATGCGCTGCCCCGGCCCGGCGATGAACGAGAACTCCTTGATCAGAGGCTCCTCGACCGTCCGGTTGTAGCCGAAGGTCACGCGGCGGAACTCGACCTGGCCGCTGAGACGCCGCGGCGCGACCGGGGACCCGTTATCGCCCGGCTCGGCGGGCAGGGCCGGGGGCCGTTCCAGGGCGGGATCGATCGCGCGGTGGCGGACGTCGTCGATCCGGTCGAGGTCGGCCCGCAACTCCTGGAAGTCCGAGCCGAGCCGGGCGAGGTCGCGGAAGGGCTGGTTGAAGCCGACGAGCAGCGTCTGAAACGCGACCAGGGCCCCGATGCTGGTCGAGCCGATCATCACCTGGCGGCCGCCCAGGCCGAGCACCAGGATCGTGGTCAGGCTCGACAGCAAGGCGGGCAGCGCGATCAGCAGGGCGTCGCAGGCGCCGAGCTCCTGCTCGGCGTTGATCATCCGGGCCTGGTCGCCGGTCCATCGGACCAGCAGATCCGCCTCGGAGCCGGTCGCCTTCACGCTCTCGACGATCTGGATCGCCCACATGACGCCGGCCATCAGCCGGCCGCGGAGCTGCTCGATGGCCCGATTGCGATCCACGCGGAACCGGTTGACGACCCGCAGCGCGATCAGATTGAACCCGCTGATGGAGACGCCCATCAGGGTCAAGCTCGGGTCGTATGGCAGCATCACGGCCACGTAGACCACCAGCGTCAGGAGGCTGACGACGGTGGTCGCCAGCTCGCCGGAGATCAGCCCGGCGACCCGCGCCGTCTGGCCGGCACGCGTCACGATGTCGCCCGTGAATCGCCGCTGGAAGAAGACCACCGGCAGTTGCAGGGCGTGCCGGAGGAATTCGAGGCTCTCGGCCAGCGTCAGCCTGAGCTCCAGCCGCGTGAGGTGCGTTTGCTGAAGGCCGGAGGCGGCCAGCCGCATCAGGGCCGTCGCGGCGACGGCGAAGAGCAGCGGCCGGAGCCACTCGACGTGTCCCTCGATCAGCAGGCCGTCGATGTAGACGCGCTGGAGCGCCGCCGCGGCCAGGTTCGGGATCGCCAGGGCCAGACCGGCCAGGATCACAAACGCCAGCGCCAGGCGGGATCGCGATAACCGGGCCGCCAGCCCCCCCAGCGCACTGGGTCGGCCGCCTTGCTTGACGAACCCGGGGCCGAGCTCGAAGGTGAAGGCGATCCCGCTGTAGCTCCGGCGGAATTCATCGAGGGAGACCGTCCGTCGGCCGATCGCCGGGTCGTTGAGATGCACCCGACGCCGGCGGAAACCCTCCACCACGAGGAAATGGTTCAGCTCCCAGAAGACGATGAACGGCGGCCGGCGATGGAACAGTCCGTCCGCCTCTTTCCGGAACGCCTTGACCTCCAGTCCGTGCCGCTTGGCGGTCTCCTTGATGTAGAGCGCATTGCTGCCGTCCCGCGAGACGCCGCATTCGTCGCGCAAGACGTCCAGAGGCACGTACCGCCCGTGATACTCCAGGATGATCCCCAGCGCGGCGGCGCCGCATTCGGCGGCCTCCATCTGGAGGACGGTCGGCGTCTTGACCGGGCGATACCTCCGGGATTCGGGATTGGCCATGCCATCGGGATCCGGTCGAGGTGTGGCGGCGGGTCTTCCGCCGATTAGAGCGCGCAACGCTCGCGCTGCGTCCGCCCGACCCCCCCTGACCCCCCCTTCGTAAGGGGGGGAAAGTGAAGGAGGCCCGCCCATCTCGATCCCCCCCTTAAGAAGGGGGGGTCGAGGCTTCAGCCGGGCCTTGAGGCCAGACCATGTATGCCATCCATTCGTTAAGCGCTCTATTCGGCACCGACGAGCTTCTTGGTCCAGGGCAGAATCAGCCGGATCAGCGGACGACGCTCGACGATGATCGCCGCCTGGCAGATCGTGCCCGTCTTGAGCGGTTGGGGCGGCCCGAAGGACGACGACCATCGGAAGGCGGGCGGACCCCCCGTCAGATTCGAGGACGCGCCGGGACTCGCCGGTTCGCGCACCTCGAGCTTGATCTGCACCCGGAGTACGACACCGGGCGCGTATCGCTTGAGGAAGGCCTCGACCAGCTCGGGATGCTCCAGCGCCGCCTCCATGGCGAGCTTGGTGGCCGGCAGTTCGGAGATCGCCACGACCCGTCCGCGTATGAATCCGTGCTCCTCGCGCTTCACGGTGGCCGGCACGACCTCGACGGGATGTCCGATCTCGATCTTCTTGCCCTCTCCGGCCGAGACGAACGCGATCACGTCATACGACGGCCCCGCGTCGTCGGCCCCGCGGCCGGCCCTTTGTGCATGGAGCAGGGCCACGGGGGCACCCTCGTGGACCATGCCGCCGGGCACGCTGAGCACCTGGGCGACCTGCCCGTCAGCCGGGCTGAGGACCCAAGAGGTCCGCTCGAGCTTCTCGCGATCGAGGTTCAGCCTGGTCTCGAGCTCGCCCATCTTGAGCCGCCGTTCCAGCCGCGCCCGCTTGTGCGCGTTCTCCGCCGTCACATGCTCCAGGTCGAGATCGGCCAGGCGGGATCGTCCTTTGTTCAATTCGTCGCGCACATCGTAGAGCTTCTCGCGCGATTCCAGCAGCTCGAGGTCCCCCATATTCTTGTCGGCTCGGAGCCGTTTGGCGCCCTCCGCCACCCGGCCGGCGAGGATCAGCTTCTCCTTGCCATCGGTTTGCGCGTCGTTGACCGCGACCCGAACCCGGTCCATCGCGGCTTCCTTCGATTTGAGTTCCGCCTGCTCGAACCGGGTCAGTTCCCCATCTTGCCTTCGCAGCTCGGCCAGTCGCTCCTTGGCCTCGCGGATGCGGTCCTCCAGCTCCTCCTCCGCGATCCGGCCGATGACCTTGCCGGCGGCAACCCGATCCCCCGGCCGGACGGCAAGGCTCTCCAGGCGACCGGTCGCCTTCGCCCTGACCTGAACGAGCGTATCCTGCTCGATGAGCAGGATCCCTTCGCCGTTGACCTTCGTCGGCACCTGGTACAACACGGCGAACGCGACCGACCCCACCCCGATGGCGAACAGCGCCGCCAGGTAAATCCACCCCTGTACCGTCGTCACCCGGACGAGCGTATCGAGCTGGTGGAATGTCATCCACTGCTGGTCTACCCCGGCGAGCGGTCCTTTCTCCGACGCGGTGTTCATCAGCCGGCTCCGGACGTCCTCCGTCGATCGGATCCGCCGACGGGACGGCTCTATTCTAGCCGGTGTTTCGGGCCGGCGCCGATCGGGCCGACCGTGAAACCTAGAAATTGGGGGAAGATGGGTAGAGGATCGGGAAGCAAGTTGGGGAAGCGCCGCCGCGTCCGACCGACCGGTTGCGCTTCCCCTCATCGCGAATCTCAACCTCCCGACGCCGTGCCCGAGTCGGAAGGGAGTGATCGATCGCTTAGAGCGCCGAATAGTTGGTTGGCCTACGTGATTTCGGCCTCGAGAAGCCGGCCGGGGCCTCGACCCCCCCTGACCCCCCCTTCGTAAGGGGGGGGAAATTGAGGGAGGCCCGCCCCTCCGAATCCCCCCCTTACAAAGGGGGGGTCAGGGGGGGTTCTTTCGGGTCGGTGCAACGCAAGCGTTAGCCGCTCTAGATGGGCTGATGCTGCCTTTTTCCCGATCCCGCGCCGGTGTCGGAGAGAATTGGGACACTGGGGCGATCACCGCCGGAGCCGCCACCAGCGATCGAACGCAACTCCTCGGCGGTCAGCTCGACGGAGTCGGTCGGTTTCTTCGCGACGTCCGACTTGGGGGATTGGGTGTCGCGCGACGAGTCGGGCATGGTCGCCTCCACAGGTAAACGTAGAGCGAAAGCGGTGGGCCTCGACGACTCGACCCACCCTTCCGGGATCGGCGCTGTCGGTTAGGTCGTGCGCAGTGAGGCCAACCATCGGCCGCGAAGACGGTGGGCCTCGACGACTCGACCCACCCTACCGAGATCGGCTCTTAGCCCAGGTTCGTCTGCTTTTGACCAGCGACGATCCCCTTCGACGACACGGGTGGTGGCGTCGGGTTGCTATGATTCGCGCCGCCGGCGATGGCGCGCAGCTCCTCGGCCGTGAGAAGGACCGTCTCGGGCGCCTTCTTCTCGGTCTCGGTCTTCGGCGACTGGGACTCTTGCGTTGGTTCGGGCATGATCGCCTCCTCGAAAAGGGTCTTTCAGAAGCTCTTCTACCCACTAATACGAGCCGAGTGGTCACATATTACAGGGAATCGGGTCGGCTTTCAAAGGAAACCTTGGCCGGTCGGATCAATCCGTGCCGTTTGGGGCAGCGAATGGTTCCGCCGGGAACTGGGCGTCGTCCAGCAGGACCCGAACGTCGGGCCGCGACAGCAACAGCGTCGCGTCGGGGTGCTTGCGGAGCGCCGCGAAGTCGCGCAAGCCCAGCGAGACGGCGAGGCGGAGATGATCCGCGGCCAGATCCAGTCCGAGCCGGCGGACCGCGGCGGCCCGGTCATCGACGGGGATCCGGCCGTAACCGATCCGCCCGGCCCTCGTGGTCTCTTCCATCGCCAGGTCGGCCAGCTCGGTGGGAGGCCGATCCTTCCATAGCCTCTGGCGGTCGGTATCGAGCCCATCTGCCTCGACGGCGTCGCCGGACGAGCGCAGGAGCCGGGCCCGTTCCCAGATCGCCTCGGAGAGCCGCCGGCGCGGCTTCTGGTCACCCGTGGCGGACGAGCCGAACGGCGCCAGGGCTTCCACCGCCCGGCGGAGCCGATCCGCGGCATCGGCCGTCCGGCCACGGTCGGCCGCGGCGAGCCCTTCGCCCATCAGCATCGCGCCCAGCCGGACCTGGACTTCGGAGTCCGCCTCCGCCGAGGGCAGGGACTCGAGGTCGGCGATGGCCGCCGTATACGACCGCTCGGCCGACTCCGCACGGCCGGCGGATCGCTCGACGGCCGCGAGTTGTTCGAGCTGATCGGCCCGCCTGAGCGTCCGGTCCCGGTCGTGCGGGTGGGCCGCGAGGACCCTCTTGCTCAGGTCCAGCGCGCGCTCGTAGTAAGGCAGGCCCTGGTCCACCTTCCCCAGGTCCACGTACTGCTCGCCGAGGTTCAGCAGGATATCGATCAGGGATTCCTTGTACAGATCGGTCTCGGGCGAGTCGTCCGCCGCCCGCTCCTCCTCGACGCGGGCGCGCTCGAACGCCGGCAGGGCCTGGAGGTTGTCCCGGAACTCGTCGTGGAGGAATCCCAGCATGTTGAGCGGCGCGGCCCAGCTCGGCGCGGTAGCGAGGCTGGTCGGGCTGCGACGCGACCAGCGCATCGAGGATCTCGATGGCCTGCCGGGTCGCGGCGAACGCCGGCTCGCTCCGGCCGAACTCGTGGCGCAACGGGGCGACCTCCGCAAGGCTCTGGGCCAGCTTCTCGCGGAAGTCGTTCACCGAGGGCTGGGTCTCCACCAGCGCCGCCAGGTATTCCAGCGACTTCTCGATGCACTCCATGGCTTTCCGGCGATCGGTCTTGTACAGGATCGCGCCTTCATTGTAGTGGCTCGTCCCCAGCGAGCCGAGCAGCGACGCGGGCTTCGGGCCCGTGCGATGGTCCTCCAGTAACGAACGGCAGATCCCCTGGAAGTCGCGGAAGGCGTCCAGCGCGGCGTCATCCTGGCCCTTCTTCGCATGAATGAAGCCCCGGCCGTTGATCGTGTCGGCCAACTGCTTGCGATACACCTTGTTGTCGGGCGCGGCCGACAGCAGGCGCCTCAGGATCGCCTCGGCTTCCGCCAGATGCTCCAGCCCCGGGTCGAGGTTGCCCGCCTCGCCCTCGGCGATGCCCAGCTCCTTGTCGCATTCGGCCAGGCTGACCTGATAGGACAGCTCCGACGGACTCTCGGACTCGAGGCCCTTGAGCAGCTCGCGGGACCGGGCCAGCGCGGTGAAGGACGGCGAGAAGTCGCGGATCCAGGCGAGCTGCTCGCCCAGGCCCAGTTCGGCCCGCGCCAGTTCGAAGCGAACCTCGCCGTCCTTCGGCGCGGCGGCGAGGAGCTCCTCCCAGATCGCGACGGCGGCGCGGAACGCCGCGATGGCCTCCTCGGGCGGGCCGATCTCGCGCATGATCCGGCCGACGCGATACTGGGCCCCCGCCAGCTCCCGGCGCAGCTCAGGATCGCCGCCGCGCTCTCGGAGGAACTCGCGGTAGTACTCCAGCGCCGTCTTGAGCAGCTCGCCGCGGAGACGCCGCATGTTCAACCGAGTCCTGCTCGTTGAGCAACGTGTTCTCGCTGACGCGGGTGAAGTAGTCCTCGACGGCCCGCTTGGCCAGTTTGTAGTTCGTCTCGGCCAGCGCGCGGGCGTCCGCCTCGCGACGCCGGCCGCGCTCGAGCAGGGCCATTCCGACCGTGGCGGCGACGGTGATTCCCAGGAGGGCCGCGCCCGCCGCGTAGGTCCAGGTCCGATGCCGGCGGAGCCATCGGCCCAGCCGCTCCAACCTCCCTTCCGGATAGGCGGCGACGGGCTCGTCGGCCAGCCAGTGCTGGAGGTCGCGGGCCAGCTCGCGCACCGTGTCATAGCGTCGGCGGCGCTCCAGCGCCATCGCCTTCAGGCAGATGGCCTCGAGCGGGGCCGGCACCGAGCGGAGGACCGCCCGGGGCGGGAGGAAGTCCCCCTTGACGACTCGCTCGAGCACCTCCGCCGTCTTCTTCCCCTGGAACGCGACCTGGCCGGTCAACAGCTCGTAGAGGGTCGCGCCGAGGCTATAGACGTCGCTGGCGACCGCCATCTCATCGACCGCGCCGCGGGCCTGTTCGGGACTCATGTAGGACGGCGTGCCGATCGTGGTGCCCTGCTGCGTCTCGCCCGAGGTCGAACGCGCCCCCGTCGCCGTCAGGCTGGGCTCCGCATCGGCGACCCCGCCAGCCGGCAGGATGTCGGGCTTGCCGATCACCTTCGCGAGGCCCCAGTCCACGACCAGCGTCTCGCCGTAGCGGCCGAGCATGATGTTGGCCGGCTTGAGGTCTCGATGCAGCACCCCGCGGCTGTGCGCGTATTCGATGGCGTCGCAGACGTCGAGGAATCGGCCGAGCAACTGCCGGAACTCGACGCCCCACATCGACCCGGATTCGCCCGGTGCGTGGTCCCGCCCGCGCCATCGCAGGTGGAACTGCCGGATCGCCGACGCGAGGCTCTCCCCGCGGATGAACCGCATGGCGTAATACGGGCGTCCTTGCGCATTGCGCCCCAGGCCGTAGACCGGGACGATCCCCGGATGCTCCAGGTTGCCGGTGATCTCGGCCTCCAGGACGAACCTGGCCCGCTGGTCGTTGCGCTCGGCGTAGCGGTCCTGGATCACCTTCAGGGCCACGTCCCGCTGCAGCTCCCCGTCCCGGGCCACCCACACCTGTCCGATCCCGCCCCGTGCATGCAATCGGATCGGCCGGAACCGCTCGACGCTCGGGGTGCCCGGAAGGAGCACCGCCCCCACAGCCTCCTCGGCCCCCACGGCGACCGTCTCTCCCACCCCGGCGTCACCGGCCTCGGCGGGGGCCGTCGCTTCCAGCCCGTCCGTCGTCCCGAGTGTTGAACCCAATCCCGGAGCGCTCAACGTGCTCGAGACATTCTCCGTCGAGCCCGCCGCATTCCACTGATCCAGGTAGAGCCGGAACTCGTCCTGATGGCGGACGAGATGCGACTCCGACAGGGAAAGGAGGGCCTGGAGGCGAATCGGGTCGATCGCGCGATTGCGGAGCAGGATCTGGACCAGCGACTGCTGCCGGTCCCTGGCCCAGTCGCCGAGCGCGACGGACAGGTCCTGGCGTGGGATCTCGTCCGTGATCAGCGCCAGCAAGGCCACCAGAAGGTCACGATTCAGGTCATCCACGACAGACCCTCGGAGCACCCCGACGGCAACCCGACGCGGAGCACGCGCCGCGTCTCGCTGGTGACGGTCCGCTCCCATCATACCCGAGGAGCGTCATTCTCGAATCGTCTCGACGCCGGATGGATCGGCTTGAACGCGGACGACCGGAATCGCATAATGGAACGCTTTGCCTCCGGATCGGCGGACGCCGGCCGGATTCACGGTCATGCAAGGGGAGCCCACGGATTCCATGAAGTCCAAGACGCGTCATCGCAAGAGCTACAAGTGGCGGAAGAAGACCGATAGCTCGCCGGTCGCGAAGTGTCGCAGGCCCAAGATTCACGGGATGCGCAATCCCCGCAAGGCCAAGCGCGGCCGGAGGCCGCGGGCTGTGAGGCCCCGGCCTAGATCCCGCCGAGGATCCTGGCCCGGCCCACGCGCGAGATGGCCTTCATGAACGCCGCTGTCCGAAGCGTCACGCCCTTTCGCTGCGCGAGGTCATACATGTCGCGGAACGCGTCCACCAGCCGACGCTCCTCCTCGCGCTGGACCTGCTCGAGCGGCCAGCGGAAATGCTGGAGGTTCTGGACCCACTCGAAGTAGCTGACCACCACGCCGCCCGCGTTGGCCAGCACGTCCGGGACCACGGGGATCCCCCGCGCCACGAAGACCTCGTCGCCTTCGGGCCATGTCGGGCCGTTGGCGGCCTCGACGATGATCTGGGCCTGGACGGCCCGCGCCATCTCGCGGTCGAAGATGCCCCCCAGGGCCGCCGGGATCAGGACGTCGACCGGCATGGTCAGGAGCTGGTCGTTGGTCGTCGCCTCGCCCCCCTTGAACCCGACGATCTTGTGCGAGACGGCCATGTGGCGGTCGAGCTCGGCGATGTCGAGCCCTTCGCGGTTGACGACGGCGCCGTAGGCATCCGAGATGCCGATGATCTTGCCGCCCATCTGCGCCAGGATCCGCGCCGTGTGGCTGCCGACGTTGCCATAACCCTGGATGGCGAAAGTCGTTCCGGCGACGGACCGCTGCATCCGGGCCAGCATCTCCCGGGTGATGATCGCCAGGCCGAAGCCGGTGGCCGCCTCCCGGCCCGCCGAGCCGTGGAATTCGACCGGCTTGCCCGTGACGCACGCCGGATGGAAGCCCTCGTACTTGGCGTATTCGTTCATGATCCAGGCCATGACCTGGGCGTCGGTGCCCATGTCCGGGGCGGGGATGTCCTTGTCCGGACCGATCATGTCGTGGATCTTCTCGATGAACTTCCGCGTCAGGCGCTCCAGCTCGCCCCGCGAGAGTTTGCTGGGATCGCAGTTGATCCCCCCCTTGGCACCCCCGAACGGCAGGTCAACGATCGCCGTCTTCCAGGTCATCAGGCTGGCCAGCGACCGCGCCTCGTCCTGGTCCACCGCCGGATGGTACCGCAGCCCACCCTTGTAGGGGCCGCGCGCGTTGTCGTGCTGCACACGGTAGCCGATGAAATTGCCGATCTTCCCCGAATCGAGCTCGATCGGCACCTCGACCCGCACCTCGCGGTCCGGCGTCATCAGCAGCGTGCGGATGTTCTCCGTCAGGTCGAGAAGTTTGGCCGCCTGGTCGAAGTAATAATTCGTCGCTTCGAAGGCTTGCATCAGAACACCGTTCTCCGGATAACGGTATCCATGGAGGATCCGTTCGCCCCCTCCATCCCGACCCGCCCCGATCGTAACGGACCGACCCCGCCGTCCGCAATGGCACTGGCCCTGCCCTACCCAGGCCTCAATGGTGTTTAGCATGGAAGCTTCCACCCGTGGCGACCCAAAGGCGTCATCGCCGAGCAGATAGCACGCAATCATACGGACGTAACTGATCCTCGAGTGACGTTTGATGGACCCTCGACGATGGAACCATGGCGGTTGGCCGAGCTGAACTACGGCCGGATCAAGGGGGAGGCTCCATTCGAGGTGGCGGTGCTGCCGCTCGGGGCGACCGAGCCGCATAACCTGCACCTCCCCTACAGCACGGATACAATGCAGGTGGAGGTGATCGGCTCGCGCGCCTGCGCCTACGCCCACGAGCGCGGCGCGCGGGTGCTGCTGCTGCCGGCCATCCCGTACGGGACCGAGACCAACCAGATGCACTTCCCGATGGCCATGAACCTCAATCCCTCGACGCTGGCCCGGGTGATCGGCGACCTGGTGGACTCGCTGGCGGCGCACGGCGTCGCCCGCTGCCTGATCCTCAACGGGCACGGCGGCAACGACCTGAAATGGGTGCTCCGCGAGATGCACCGGTCGACGAAGGTCCACCTTTTCTTGTGCAACTGGTATAAGATTGTATCGGACGTGTACTCGACCATCTTCCGCGAGAAGGACGACCATGCCGGCGAGATGGAGACCAGCCTGGTGCTGGCGCACTTCCCCGGGCTGGTCGAGCCCGATCGGGCGGATGCGGGTTCGGTCCGGCCGACGCGGTTCGATGCAATCAATCGGGGTTGGGTCGAGATCACGCGGCCGTGGCACCTTCTGACCACGAACTCGGGGGCGGGCGACCCCCGCGCGGCCACGGCCGCCAAGGGCGAGGCCCTCACGGACCTGCTCGCCGAGCGGATCGGCGGATTCCTCGTCGAACTCGCCGCGAGCCCGATCGATGAGACGTTCCCATTCTGAGGACGCGAACGAGTGACGAGCATGATCGGCGAGAGTCGTATGGATCTGGCCGGGCTGCGGGGCCGGGCGTTCCTGGTCCTGATGATCGGCGGCGCAGTCCTCGCCTGGCCGGGCTGCGGCGGCCGGGATCCCCGCCCCGCCGTTGATGCCGTACGACCGGCGAACGCCGACCGCGGCGGACGCCAGCAGCCCCCCGCCACCGGTGCCGTCACGACCGCCGATTACATGCTCAAGGGTGTCGTGCGTGCCGTGTCGCCGGAAACCGGGCGCGTGCTGATCCGCCACGAGAAGATCCCTGGGTTCATGGATGCGATGACCATGCCCTTCCAGCCGGCCGACGAGTCGATCCTCGGTCTGCTCCACCCCGGCGACCAGGTCGAGGGCATTCTGCACGTCGAGAAGCAGGACGGAGCGGTTCGCGATTATCAACTTCGGGATCTGAAGGTCACCAAGCCCGCCGCTCCGAAGGCGCTCACCGTCGATGTCTCGAAGGGTAAGGTTCAGCTTCGTCAACAACCGCCGCGATTGCAGGTTGGCGAGGAGGTGCCCGAATTCGTGATGACCGGGCAGGACGGCCGGCCGATCAAGCTCTCCGACCTCCGGGGCAAGGTCGTCGTGCTGACATTCATCTACACGCGTTGTCCGATGCCGGATTTCTGCCCGCTGATGGATCGGAAGTTTTCGGAACTGGCCCAGCACCTGGCGCTTTCCCCAAGCGGGCGAAGGACATAAGGCTGATCTCGGTGTCGTTCGACCCGGAGAACGACACGCCGGAGGTGCTGCGGAAGCACGCCGCGATGCGGGGGGCGACGCCCCCCCTGTGGACCTACGCGGTCGCCTCGCACGACCAACTGGCCGGTCTGGCGCCGCGGCTGGGGCTCTTCTTCGGGCCGGATGGGAAGGAGATCGCCCACAACCTGGTCACCGCGATCATCGACCCGCGGGGGAAACTGGGCCGCCTGGAAGTCGGCACCGGGTCCAACCGCTGGGACACGGCCGACTTCCTCAAGACGATCTATGCCCTGCTGCCGGTCGGCGAGAAGTGAACGCAAGCGAACGGGGCCGCGGCCCCGATCGGCGATGCCGCCGGCGGTTCTCTGCAACACTCAGCTTCGCATATCCTTGCGTCACGGATGCCCTTTCGGCCGGAGCGGGAACGCCCGCCGGACGGACATGATCGAACAAATGTGACGAATCAACGCGAGATGAATTTTGCAGGTTAGCGTTGACATTCGATGGAAGTAATTTAAGATGTCGATAAGCACCCACTTTGAGATACGTTCGCGCAAGATGGTGATGGAGCCGTAATTCCGGGTGTCGCGGGGCCGCGTGCCGGGCGAACGAACGGATAGCTTGACGGTGCCTGGCCGGCATGTGAGTCGTCCCTCGAGAGCGGCCGGTGCCCCACGCGGGAGTTCCGGCCGGCGTGCCCCCGACCCCCGTCGGTGATTCCCCTGGTCCGAGCGAGAGAAGCCGGGGTGCGTCCGGTCTGAGATTAGTTATTTAACAGGTTGTTTCTCATGGAGAGGAGTTCCATCAGATGCCAGCAGCGACGAAGACCAGCGCCAAGTCCGCGCCGGCGACCAAGACGGTCGCGCCCCGAGCGAAGGCGCAACGCGGCGCCGAGCAGAGGTTCCACAAGGCGCGCCGCGCGTCCATCCTCCTGAAGCACGTCAGCGATCCGACCCGCCTCCAGGTGATCCTGATCCTCGCCGAAGGCGAACGGCACGTCGGCGCCTGTGTTCCCAGCTCAGCCAGAGCCAGCCCGCCGTCAGCCACCACCTCGCCCTGCTCCGCCACGGCGGCATCATCGCCCCGCGTCGCCAGGGGAAGAATAACTTCTACAGCCTGACCGAGAGCGGTACCGACCTGGCCCGCGTGGTCAACAGCCTGATCGACTGACCCGCGCCGGCCGCGTCGAGTCCGGAGCCGTCGTTCGCCCGCTTTGACGTGGGTGTGCATTGACATAGATATCTTCGCGAGCAGAGAGCCCGTGGGGCGGGGTGGGCCCAGCGCCCTCCCCGTCTCCGCCCGCCCGGTTTGTTCCACCTGTGAACAACCGCTCATCCTTTCCCCCTCGCCGTCCCCTCACGGCAGGATCCGCTGGCCCACGGCCGTGTTGAGCGCCAGCATGGCCTTGCGATGCCGCGCCGTGCTGTCCAGGTAGGCCCTGGCCTTGTCGTTGTAGTTACGCCGCTGGGCCAGGTATTCGAAGATCGTCGCTTCCCCCTCCCGGAACAGCTCGCGACGGCTGGCGATGGCCCGCTTCGAGGCCGGCAGCACGCGGTTGCGGATGTCGGCGACGATCCGGCCGCTGATCCGGTATTCATGGATCGCCTGCTGCACCTCGTTGACGATCTGCCGCTCGCGCTCGCTCAACTGCACCTGCGACTGGAGGATGTTGATCCGGGCACGCTCGATGTTCCCCTGGTTCCGGTTGTACACCGGCAGCGGCACGGTGATCCCCAGCGCCCAGGACGTCGCGCTCTGGGTGCCGAACGGTGCGTTGTTCTGATAGGTGAACGGTTGATACAGCAAGTAGGCGTCCGCAAACCGGTTGGCCCGAGCGAGCTGATAGGCCGACTGGGCCGCGCTGATGCCCTGCCGGAACGAGGCCGCGTCCGGCCGGCATTGCAGCGCCAGGCGGTACAACTCCTCTTCCGGCAGCAGCGGCGGCCCGGCTTCCTCGAGCGCGCCGCGCAACTCGAATCGATCGGCGTCGGCCGGCGGGAGATAGAGCATGGCCGCCAGGGCGCGCTTACGCTGCCGCAGCATCTCCTCGGCGTCCGCCAGGCTGACCGCCGCCGCCTCGCTCTCCGCGCGAGCCTGCTCGACGTCGGCGCTGGTGAGCTGCGCCTGGTTCTTGAGCATCTCGGTGTCCTTGAGCAGCTCGTCGACTCCCTGGGCGTTGACCTGCGCATATTGGACCGTCCGCCGCGCGGCCAGGACGTTGACATAGGCCAGATACAGGTCGCCGATCCCGCGCCGGACCGCGTCCCGGTACTGGTGCTCCATCACGCGCAGCGACTCCACGGCGTATTTCGTCCGGGCCTGCCGCTTGTGCGAGTAGTCGATCGGATGCGATATGTTTAAGTCGTACTGGGTCGGGCCGCCGGGCCGCTGCCTGTTGAAGCTGCCGTAGGGGACGAGCTGGCTGTCGGCGTAGAGCAGCGGATTCGCGCGAAGGCTGGCCGTCAGCACGTCCGCCTGGGCTTGGGGCAGCTCCATGGCGAGCGCACGCAGGCCCAGGTTCTCATGGACGTAGATCTCGATCGCCTGGTCGAGCGTCAGCCCGCCGGGTGGGCCCTGGTCCTCGGGACCTTCGCCGACTTCGAGGGTCCCGTAGAACGGCGGCTGCGGCACCGGCAAGGGCTGCGGGGCGGCGATGCCGATCCTCGCCGGGGGACCCTGGTAGGTCCCACCGGGCATCGTGACCGACGTCGGCACTCGCGGCGCCGATGGCCCGATCCGGCCGCCGAACAACATCTCGTCCTTCCCCGGCTGCATCCCCAGGCTGCCACCGCCGCCCGGCATCGGACCCAGGAGCGATTGAGTGCTGCCCGGCGCGGCCGTCGCCCCGGTCGGCAGCAGGCCCGATTCCTCGATCACCGGTGCCTGCGCGTTCGCCCGGCGAACCGAGCTCGTCGCGGTCAACAGCACGATCAGCACCGACAGGCCGCCCGTCCGAAACCTCGCCATGGCCTCTTGCCCCTCCCGGACCTCCATCAGCCGCTCCTCGCGCCCCGATCCCTCGGGCGGCCGACCCATCCGACGAAGCGACGTTTCCATTCTGAGGATTCTATCGGTCCGACCGAGACGCCGAATCGAACCCGACTTGCCGATTCCGCGCAGCCTCGCCAGATTCCGGATAATCGTCAGGCTCGTCACAATCCGCAAGCCGGGCGTCTCTTGCCGGTGCTGTGGCTCGGTGGGACTGGATTCGAGGATCTGTCGCGGTCGGGTCTGAACCATTAAGATGACCGACTGACCACAGCGGAGGAGACGCCGATGAAACACATGAGCCGACGTGAATTGACGAGCGAGGCCGGACTCTCCCGCCGGGAGTTCCTCCGAAACGGGAGCTTGGCGCTCGCGTCCGGCGGGGTCGCCAGCTCGGCGCTTCAGGGCGGGGCCCTGGCCGGATCGGCGCCGGAGCGCTCGGTGATCCTGATTCTGCTGGTCGGCGGGCCCAGCCAGCTCGAGACGTTCGATCCCAAGCCGGATGCTCCGGAGGAGATCCGCGGGCCCTTCCGTTCGATCGAGACGCGGATTCCCGGCGTCCGCGTCTCGGAGCACCTCCCGCGGCTCGCGGCC
Organism: uncultured Planctomycetota bacterium; assembly: GCA_963815795.1. GTDB lineage: Bacteria > Planctomycetota > Planctomycetia > Isosphaerales > Isosphaeraceae > JAKAUH01. The sequence goes on from CAWFIC010000021.1 coordinate 482,601, forward strand.
CGGATGGATCGCGTGGCGCTGGTGCGCTCCGTGTCGCACGACGCCGCGCCGATCCACGAGACCGGCCTCCAGTTGCTCCAGACCGGGCGTCTGTGCCAGGCCGGCGTGGAGTTCCCTCACTTCGGATCGGTCGTGGCGCGGTTCGATGACGGAAGACGGGGCCTCGCCCCTACGGTGATCCTGCCGGGCGCGATCGCCTCGACGGGGGTAGACATCCCGCATGGCCAGGCGGCCGGATGCCTCGGAACGCGTTTCGACCCCGTCTTCCTCTCGTCCGAACAAGCCGCCAGGCTCCTCGCCGACGAGCGACAACCGACCCGCGATGCCTTCGGCCGGACGCGATTCGGGCAGAGGTGCCTGCTGGCTCGCCGGCTGGTCGAGATGGGCGGCCGCGTCGTCACGGTCAACATGTTCGAGACCGTGTTCGGCGGGGTCTCCTGGGATTGCCATGGCGCCTCGCCATTCAGCACGTTCGACGACTACGCCCGCGAGGTGCTGCCGCCCTTTGATCGGGCGTTCGCCGCGCTGCTGGACGACCTGGAAGACTCGGGCCGCCTCGAGACGACGCTGGTCGTCGCGGCGGGCGAATTCGGCCGGACCCCGCGGATCAACGCGACGGGCGGCCGCGACCACTGGCCGGGCGTCTGGACGGTGGCGCTGGCCGGCGGAGGCGTCCGCAGCGGCCAGGTGGTCGGCGCCAGCGACGCGCACGCCGCAGCACCCGCCGACCGGCCCGTCAACCTGCCGGACCTGCTGGCGACCATCTATCATGGCCTCGGCATCGACGCCAGGACACACGTCATGACCTCCGACGGCCGCTCGATCCGACTGGTCGAGGACGGCGAACCGATCCGCGAGCTCTTCTCGTGAGGCTCACCACGGATCAGGACGGAAACAGGAACCACGGGAGGAGAGGTCTGGGAAGAGGAAAATACAACCACGAATCACACGAATTCACACGAATAAATGCAACTCTGTCTGACGCAGGCCCACCTCTCCGCGGGTCCTTCATTCGTGTGAATTCGTGTGATTCGTGGTTCCTCTTCTTCTGCATCAAGGGGACCTCTCTCCACATTCAACGTGCGGCGGCCTTCGTGGTCGGCGAGGGTTTGTAGCCGGGGGCCGCGATGAAGTTGCGGACCGGCTTGCCGTCGGCGAGGTTCCAGAGCCGGACGTCGCCGTCCCAGCTCCCCGAGGCGATGGTCTTGCTGTCCTTGGAGACGGCCACGGAGTAGATCCAGTCCTGGTGGCCCTGCAGTTTGCGGATTGATGAGCCATTCGCCTTGAAGACGTGGACCTGCTTGTCGGCGCTGCAGGCGACGAGCGTCTGGCCGTCGGGCGAGTAGCGGAGTCGGAAGACGGTGCCGCCGAAGCCGCCGATCTGGCGGACCTGCCGGCCGTCGGCGTCGGGGTTCCAGACGCGGATCTGGTTGTCCTCGCCGCCGCTGGCGACGGACTTGCCGTCGGGCGAGAACGCGATCGTGTAAACCGGCTGCGCGTGGCCGGGGAAGGTGACCAGCGACTCCTTCTTCTCGACGTCGAACACCTTGCAGGTCTTGTCCCGGCTGGCGCTGGCCAGCCGCTTGCCGTCGGGGCTGAAGGCCACGGCGAAGATCCAGTCGGCGTGATCCTCGACCTGGAAGACGAGCTTGCCGGTCTTGACCTCGTAGATGCGGATGGCGCGATCGGCCCCCGCGGTGGCGATCCGCTTGCTGTCGGGGCTGAACGCGACCGAGAACACCACGTCCTGGGTCTCGACCAGCTCGCGGACCGGCTTGGCCCCGGCGCCCGCCTCGGCCTCCCAGAGCCGGGCCACGCCGTAGATCCCCGGATCGCCGCTGGCGGTGGCCAGCCACTTGCCGTCCGGACTGTACGCGATGTCGTAGGTCCGCTCGGCCAGCCCGCCCAGGCGGCGGCCCAGGGCGCCATCCGCGGTCTTCCAGAAGCTGATCTCGTGATACCCCGAAGCCGCGATGGCCGACCCGTCCCGCGTGAACTCGAGCGCCGTGATCGGGACCGCGGCCGGGTAGGCTTCGGGCACGCTGATGCTCTGGGTCTTGCGGAGTACGATCGTCCAGTCCTCCCCCGGCTGTCCGCCGTCATACTTGGCACCCTCGGCCACCCAGCGCTCGATGGTGGCGATCTTCTCCGCCGGGAGCGGCTCCTGCTTGTAGGGCATCCGCGGCTGACCGCCGGGCCCGATCAGCTCCACCAGGTAGCTCTCGTCGGGCTTGCCGGGAGCCAGCGTGATCCCCTCGCCTTGCTGCCCTCCCTTGGCGAGCTGGGCGAACGTCGTCATCACGTACTTGCTCTCGGACTTCCGCGGGTTGTGGCAGGCGATGCAGTTCTCGACCAGGATCGGGGCAACGTCGCGCATGAAGCTGATCGGTTTCACTCCGTTCTTGGACGCCGCGGGTTTCGACGCCTCGGGCGCGGGGGCCTTGGCGGCCGAGCCATCCTTGGCCTTCTCCTGACCCTTCGTGTCGGCCGCCTTCCGGCTCTCGCCTTTGGCCGCCGCCGATTCCGGCGCCTTCGCGCCCTTCTTCTGATCCTGGGGCCCGAGATCAAAGGCGAAGGCCGGTACGACCAGGGCAGTCGCGAGCCAGGAAGCGAGGAGCATCGTGAGCGGACGAGCAGCAGGACGGGACATCGGGCGCATCTCCCAGAGCAAGGCGTGGCGCGGTCGTCTGATATCACTTCGAAGGCAAGACCTTGATCGCCAGCGGCGCGGGTGGAACCGGGTAATCCTTCTTGTTGACCTGGAAGGCCATGACGACCTGGGCGGCGGCCGTCGCCGGGGCCGCCGTCGCATCGGCGACGATCTTCACGGCGAAGTCGGACGAACCAGCGGCGACCGTGGCCGGCTCGGCCTTCAGACCGGCCGGCAGGCCGTTGACGCGGACGTTCACCGGCTCGTTGAACGTGCCCTTGCGAACGATCCGGCCCTTGACCTCGACGGTCGCCCCGGGTTTCACCTCGACGCCCGGCCGGGCGAGCTCGAGCGCGGCGGGCCGCACCACGGCCAAGGTCACGGCGGGCGCGACGACGGTACGATCGGCACCCGCGATCTTCCCCTTGCCCTGGAGGGCGAGGGTCGTCGTCCCCAGCGCCGCCTCCAGCGCGGCCTGAACGCGGACCTTCCCGTCGGCCGCCTTGTCGGCGATCATGTCTCCCGGGATCGTCACGCCGGCCGGCGCCGCCAGCGCCGAGATCGCCAGCGCACCGTCGGAACCCTTGCTCCGGGCCACCTTGACCGGGATCGTCGCGCCGAACCCCTGAGCGACCTCGATCGGCGCGGGGGCGACGTCCAGCGTCACGGGAGTCGGGAGCGCCGGCGCCGCGACCACGCCGTACTCGGTGATCTGGCTCGTCGGCAGGTTCGTCTGCTTGGCGAAGACGACCGTGGTGGCGGCGATGCGTTCGATCGGGCCGGTCGTGTCCTGGCCGCGACCGACCAGCTTGACAGCGACCGCGGGGAAGTGGGCATCGGCCGGGGCGGAGAGCGTCAGCGTACCGGCCGCCTGGCCGGCGGCGATCGTGGCCGATCGGACCGCGAGGCCGGCGGGCGGCCCATCCACCGCGACGGTGATCGGACCGCTGTACCCCCTGCGCTTGACGGTGACTCCGACCGCCGCCGTGCCGCCCCGCGGCACGCTCACCTCGGTGGCATTGGCCGCGATCTCGAAGTCGGGCTCGAGCGGCTCGGCCACGATCCGGTACGGGAAGCCGACGCCGCCGCGCCGCTCCAGGTCGCGGATCACGACCGTGATCTCGTTCGTCCCGCCGGGCACGGTCGTCTCGATGGTCGGGTCGGGCAGGATGAGCGACTGCGCCATGCCGTTCTTGGGCGGCAGCGGGATCGTCGTGTCGTCGGCATTGGCGATCGCCGAGCCCCCCTTCCCCTCGACGCGGAGCACCGGGTCGAGCGCCGAACCCAGGTCGTACGCATGGACCTTGATCCGCACCCGCGACCCGGGCGTCACGACCAGCGCGAAGCGGTCCTCATCGCCCGGCGGGTCGATCCGCCCGTTGAACGCGACCGGAGCCACCGCCCGGACCGGTGCCGCGGCCGGATCGGCCGGCTCCCGCAACTCAAGGTACGGCGAGACGATCAGGGGAGGCATCGACTCGAAATCGAGGTCGCGCCCGCCGGACCCGGAGATGCCGGTCATCGCCGCGGTGATCCGCGGCTGGAAACTGTCCGTCCCGAACGGCGCCCGCACGCTCGCCGCCGCGACTTTCACATCCGAGAGCGTCCCGCCGCGCAGCTCGAGCCCCACCGTCTCGCCGGCCCGGCCGCCCAGCGGATAGATCTCCTCGGCCATCGGCACATCACCGATGACCAGGCGATAGACCGGTCGGCCGCCACCCTGATAGCGCGTGTCCGAGATCTCCACCACGTACTCGGAATCCTCGGGCAACACGGCGGTCAGCCGGGCATCGGTGAGCAGGCCCGGCGTGTCGTCGGCCGAGGCGACATAGGTGCGCCGTTCGGTCCCGGTCGTCAATCGGATGGTGGGATCGATCCCCGAGCCGATCCGGGCGCACTGGGCATCCAGGACGATCCGCTGCCCCTTCCGCCCGCGGAACCGGAAGTAATCGACGTCGTTGCCGGCGACCTTCCCCTCCACGACCAGCGGCGGTTCGGGGATCGGCTGGGCCAGCTCGAACGTGCTGTTCTCCTCCTTCTCCACGACCTGCGGGAGCTGCCCGACGGCGAGCAGGAACGGATTCGAGATCCCGTCGTCGGTCTGAACGCGGACTGGATAGACCCCGATCGCCACCGCCGGATCGACCGTCAGCTTGAACTTCCAGGATGAGGCATCGCTGCCCTTGACCGTCTCCGACCGCGACGCAAACGGCGCGATCAGCTGGGGATTGCCCGCGAGATTGGCCCCGCTCACCACGACCTCGACCGGCTCCCCGCGCCGGACGCCCGACGGCGCGATGTCCTTGATCTGGGGTGCCGCGGCCAGGCCCGGAGGAGCCGCCAGGAGCCCGAGGCCGAGTGTGAAACCGAGAACGCTGCGGCATCTCATGGTCGATCTCCCGCGATCTCATGGCGGCCGGCGGCAACCTGGCCGAGCGGAGGCAGGCAACACTCGTCCGGTGGGCTCTTCTGAATCCATTCGGTGGGGTTTAACAACGGTTTACCGTCGCAGGGCCACGGACGTTTGTCAAGCGGGCGAATGCTCGCGGTTTCCTGATCGGGATCGGAGCAGAAGCTTGCTGGAACCGGCTCCTGGTCCGCGCGGGTCTCCAGACGGCCATCGCTCGACCAGAGGCGACCCGGAGCATCGCCGTTCGCTGGCCCCTCGGCAATCTCCCGACCGAAGGCCTTCGGATTGGCCCCGGTTGGACTCCCGCCTTCAGACGGAACGGCACCTTCTGATGGGCCGCCAGAAGGCGGGATTCCAGCGCCGTTGGTGGTATCTGGCAAATTTGGAGAGAGAGAGAAAAAATTCTTCCGCCTGATCCAGTGGGACTTCCATGCTGGGCGTTGAGCTCATCCTCGGCCCCATTCCGGAGGACCCACCCATGCACGCTCGCCAGCGCCGCCGCCCGGCCCAGCCGGTCCCACTCCACCACCTCGGCCAGCCCCGCGGCCTGCTCTCGGCTCGCGTCCAGGCCGTCGGTCCCGAGCACTTCGGCATCGTCGCGGTCAACCCCGCCAAGCACCGCTCCTGCTGGATGCTCGCCGACTTCTACGGCCGCGTCCTGATCCCCCCCACTGTCGTCGCGCACCGCCGCGACGCCTTCGATCAAGCCATCGCGCAGCTCCGCCAGGTGACCGCGGACCAGGACATCCGCGATCTGATCGTCGCCGTGGAACGCACCGGGCGCTATCACCTGCCGATCCTCCGCGCCTTCGCCGCCGCCGGGCTGGAGACCCGGATCGTCCACCCCAACATCTCCTGCCATTTCCGCCAGGCCGGCTCCTACGACACCAAGACCGACCCGATCGATGTCAACGCGGGCATCTTCCGCGCCGCGGTCAATGGCTTCGGCCTCCAGGAGCCCGCCCGCGACCCGCTCTACGCCGCCTTGCAGCTCCGCGTCCGCCGGCGCCGCGACCTGGTCCGGAAGGAGTCCCTGCTCCGCAACCAGATCCTCGAGCACCTCCAGGCCGGCTTGCCCGGCTACGCGGGTTGCTTCGATGATATCTTCAACGTGAACATCGGATTGGTGATCCCCATCCGTTATGCGACCCCGGCGGACGTGGCCCGGGCGGGGCTGGAGGGCTTGACTCAACTGGCCCGTCTGGCGCGGGCCCGGGTCCAGCGGCGCACCCTGGACCGCATCCTGGGCTGGGCCCAGAATGCCCCGGCCCCCGACCCCGACGCGGCCTTGCATCAGGAATGGTTCGTCGCCCTCGACGGCGATCGGGCCGCCGAGCTCAAGCAGATCCGGGCCGTCGAGCGCCAGCTGGTCGGCCTGCTGGTGCAGACCCCGTATGTGCGGCTGCTGGCCCTGGCGGGGATCAATGTGGTCAATGCCGCCGAGTTCGCCGGCGAGGCCGGGCCGATGGCGCACTACGCGACGGCGCGGATCATCACCGGCCGGGCCGGATTGTATCCCCGGCGCTATCAGAGCGATCGGGTGGATTGTTCGGGGGGCCTGGCCCGCCGCGGCAACCGCCGGCTCCGCCAGGCGCTGCTCTGGGGCGCCGACACCCTGATCCGGTGCAACGACTACTTCCGGATGCCGGCGGCCAAGTGGAGCGACCAGGGGCGGGACCCCCGCGCCGTCCGGGTGCAGGTCGCCGGGCGGTACGCCTGGATCGCCTTCCAGATGGTGACCGCGAAGGCGGGGTTCCGTCATCCCGCCTGCCAGGGCCCGCCCGCCGTGCTGTCGAAGCTGATCGAATTCCATGATGACCATGAGATCGATATTGAAATGACTCGGAATAACCTCCGGCAGGCCGCCGCCCAGCTCCCCGCCGCCGAGTGCCAGCGGGAGCGGGCGGAGTTGGCCGCCCGGGTCCGGGAGCCGCACCCGCGCCGGGGCCGCAAGATCCGCCGCTTCGACGCCATCGCCTCCGCGGTGCTCCGACCGCCCGAGGCCGACGGATCCGGGGGAAGCGGATCGTCGCCATCCGGGGAGGCTACGCCTCGGGGGGATGGGGAGGGCATCGCTATCACAAATCATACGTCATCTCATGATGATGATATCAGCGGATCGTCTCCGCCCGAGGGGGATGGGGAGGGCATCGCTATCACAAATCATACGTCATCTCATGATGATGATAATCATGAGAGAACGACGCGAACCACCCCCGCCCCGGGTGCGGCGCGGGGGCCCGTGGATCGCTCGCGGCGGGGACGCGGCCCCACGCCGTTGAGCGCGATCCTTCCGGCCGTCCTGGAGCGGTGGCTAGGAGGTCAAGCCGCGCGGCTGCTAGAATCGACCGAGTCAGGGGAGACTCCCTGAGTGGGATCGGATCGGGCCGGGAGCCGTACAACGTCGTCACATTGGGTCGGCGCAAAGCCGTTAACGAAGTCAGGCGCTCTGTCGGATCACCCACGTCGGATACGGCCCCTTGGGGACCTCCCCTGATACCAGCCAGGCGAGACGTGATCCCAAAAGGCAGAGAAGGCTCTTGGTCCACCGACCCGTGCCGGGACTGATGCCGACTCGCATCCGCGTCACACCGCGGACATAGGGAACGTCCGTCCATATCTGGAAAACCTCCCCCGCTAAATTCCCACATGGCCACTTCGACCTGGTTCAAAGTCGGGTAACACTAGCGTGACCAGTGGGAGCTTCTCTGAAATGCCTGCTTCCTCCATGCTGGCGATGGGGTTCCAAGCCAACGCCATCACACGGAGGAAGCAGACATGCTCGCTCAGACTATGCCTCTGGTTGCCGCCATGCAAGCCGATCCGCTCCCGGCCGCCGTCTCGATCCCTTGCCCCGCTCAGCAACTCCCGCCCCAAAAGCGGCAGGAGTTGGCCCTCCAGGTCCTCGACGGCTCGCAGCCGGTCGCCCAACTGGCCCGCCAACATCAGGTCAGCCGCCAGTTCCTCTACCGACAGGCCGACACCGCCCAACTCGCCCTGGACCACGCCTTCGACCCGCCTCCAGCGGCCCAGGAGGTCCTCTTCCACCTGCCGGTCACCACGTCCTGGCTCCGTCAATTGATCCTCACCCTGGTCCTGGCCTGTCACAGCCCTTACCGCGGCGTCATCGCGCTGTTGCGTGACCTCTTCGACACCGAGACCTCCCTGGGCACCGTCCATAACGTCGTCCAGGCCGCCGTCGCCCGGGCCCGCGCGATCAACGACTCGTACGACCTGGCCGCCGTCCGCGTCGGAGCCCATGACGAGATCTTCCAGGCCGGCCACCCGGTCCTGGTGGGTGTCAACACCGCCTCCACGTTCTGCTACCTCTTGAGCCAGGAGGAGCACCGCGATGCCGACACCTGGGCGGTGCGGCTGCTGGAATTGGCCGAGCACGGCTTCGCCCCCGACGCCATCGTCGCCGACTTCGGCACCGGCCTCCGCGCCGGCCAGGCCCTGGCGCTGCCCCAGGTCCCCTGTCGCGGCGATGTCTTCCATCTATTGCGCGATCTCGAGCAGGCCGTCTCCTACCTGGAGAACCGGGCCTACGACGCGCTGGAGGCCTGCGCGCCTGGAGCGGGAGCAGGCCCGAGTGCGCCAGCAGGGCCGGCCGGCGCAGGGCGCGGCCCAGCGACTGCGGCGGGCCCGCGTCGCGTGCGACCCGGCCATCGCCTTGGCGGACGATGTCCGACTGCTGGGAGACTGGCTCCGCTACGACGTGCTCGCACTGGCCGGGCCGTGCCACGCCGACCGCCTGGTGTTGTACGACTTCATCTTGGCCGAACTGCAAGCGCGGGTCCCGGCCTGCGCGCACCGCCTGGGGCCGATCTACCGGCTGCTGAAGAACCGTCGCGACGACCTGCTGGCCTTCGCCCGGGCGCTGGACGAGGAGCTGGGGCAGATGGCGGTGGCGTGGGGGGTGGCGGCCGATGGCCTGCGTGGCCTGCTGAACGCCCGGTGCCGCGACGAGAGCGACCCGGTGCGCTGGGCCGAAGAGTCGGCAGTGCGGCCCCAGCTTCGCGGGTGGTCGCACGCGGCCTGCCGGGCGGTCGATGCGCTGGCCGCGGGGACGGTGCGCGCCAGTTCGCTGGTGGAGAACCTCAACAGTCGGCTACGGACGTACTTCAGCTTGCGCCGTCATCTCGGGGCCGATTACTTGGACCTGCTACGGTTCTACCTGAACCACCGCGTGCTGGAGCGGAGCGAACGGCCGGAGCGGCAGGGCCGGACGCCGGCGGAACTGCTGACCGGTGCGGTGCACGGGCACTGGCTGGAACTGCTGGGATTCCGTCGCTTTGCCCGCCCCGCGTGATCCGCCGGCTCATTGCGGTCGCCCCGAGCGCCTGGCTGGCCCAGGCACGGGGATCGTCCGCGCCGTGACTGCGGGAGAGTCAAACTGTTACCCTGGAAAGGCGGATTTTGAACCAGGCCGCCACTTCGTTCCGTACCCTTTCGCAGCGTGTTGGTGCTTCGGATGTTGCGGCGACTTCCTGGGCCGACTCTGGACTCGAAGTCGGGTGGGTGCAGCCCAGCGGGAGCGAGGCTGCGCAGTCGGTGGGTTGCACCCACCCGAGGACTGTCTCGGTCGCGGACCGCGGATCGGCGTTGGGTTCGTTCCGTACCTTTTCACAATTCACGATCTCTCCTGGTCTTGCGCCGACTGCTTCGGCCCGTTTCCGCAGCTCGGCGAAGGCGTCCGGACGCCGCCGCACCTCGGTCAGGAGGTTGATCGTCCGGAGGAGCGACCCGAGCAGGCGACTCTGCAACCGCAGCAGCCGCCGTCCGGCGGGGCTGCCGTCGAACGCCAGTCGGTCCAGCGCCAGCGCCGCCTCCTCCCGTTCCGCATGCATGGCCGCTCGCGCCCGCAAGCCCATCATCACGCCATCCACCATCGCCAGCAGCCATTCCTGCGCCGCCTCGCGGCTGGGCGGCGCCTGGCCCGTCAGTCCACGGCTGGCCATCCGCTCCAAGAAGTAGTCGAACTCGCAGTCGGCCATCTCGCGTAGCTGGTCGGCGAACACCTGCGCATCCTTCCCACCGAGGATCACGCAACTGAAGTAGATCGTCCGCACCTGAGGGTCATCGACCGCGTCGGCCGGAAGCTTGGCGAGGAGTCGCACGGCGCGGAGCCGCTCCTCCGGCTGCCAGCCGTTGTTCTGTTCCAGGGCTGCCCGCAACTCGGCCCAACGGTCCAGCAGCCAGGTGCAGCCGGCGGCGGTGGACTTGAGCCGCCGGAGCAGCCTCTCGGGATGGGCCGGGTCGTCGGGCGGGATCGGCATGCGGAACCGCTTGGTGGCGAGTTTGGCCCGGGCGAAGGGCAGGTCGAAGATGGGGGTGTACGGGGCGAATTCGGTCTGCCTCAGCCGCACAAGCCGGGCGTGGATCTTGGCGAGGTTGTACTTCGGCGGCGGCGGGTCGGCGAGCAGTTGCTCTCCGACCCCGGCGGCCTCGGCTGCCGCGGCCGCGGCCTGCTGCCGTTGGTATTCCGGCGACTGGAGGAGCCGGATGCGCTCGGTCAGATGCCGGGCGCAGACGCGATCCGCCCGATCGAGTTGCCAGGACAGCCGGACGGCCTGCTCGACGAGAGATTGCTCCAGCGGGTCGCGGGGCGGGTACACACCCGTCCAGGAGTCGAGCCGCTCCAGGTACTCCGATTCCTGCTCGCCGGGCAGGATCAGGGTTTGAGCGTCCAGGCCGTGCTTCAGCGCGTTCATCCGCGAACGGGATTTCCCCGAAGCAGACCTCGGTCCAGTGCTTTTTTTGGCGTTACTCTGGTTGGCCTTGATCCGCTTCGCGCTGGTCATCGCCGACCTCCTCATTGGTGGGATCGATTCTGATTTGCACCGCCGCAATCTCCATCCGACTCGTCTCCTGCTCCATCGCAGTCCCCTTCCCGCCGCGCCTCATCCGACCTAATTTCCGACCTAAGTCATGATAAGCTGGCTTTGGCTTGATTTCCTCAGCATTCCGGCGACTTTTTTGGGATTCGGGACGGGAGCCCAGTCGGGATGGCGGGATCTTGCTGAGGGTGCGAAGCGGGAAGCCAGCCGATTCGCTCCGTCTTCGGCCTTATCTCGAGAACACCGTGCGGTGCGCGACGGTTCGCGCAGTGAATGAATAGTGGAGCGACGCTTCCAAAGATGTGAGTAGGCGGCCTCGGTCCGCCGCTTGACATCGGTCCGGCTTTCCAGCCCGGCCCGGATCGGGAGTAGGTCAAGCTTTCCAGCCTGACTCCGTCCGATCCGATCCCATCCGCGTCAGGCTGGAAAGCCTGACCTACTTCCCGGACCGTACGATCCCCAGATCCTTGCGAATCGGATGTGACCTTCGAGTTCAACCTCAAGAAAGCCGTCGGCCCCTCGGCTTTCGTCCGCACTCCGCACGGTTCGCCCGCGATCGGCGCGGACGTCTATCTCACCAGTTCGGAGAACGGCCTCGGTCTGCGGAACAACCAACTTCAGCCGCCGCTCGGCAGGCAATTCCGGACCCAGACCGACGAGAAGGGCCACTTCGCATTCGCTCCCCAGGATGGGCCGCGCGGCGTCCTGATCGTCCATGCGGAAGGCGTCGCCCAGCGGTCGGCCGACGATCTGGCCCGATCCTCCGGGATCACCCTTGAGCGCTTCGGGCGGATCGAAGGGACCCTGCGAATCGGGTCGATGCTCGGTTCACGGCAGCCGATCCGCGTCTGGCTCAATCGATCGGCGCATTCGCGGGATTCCTTCGTGGCTTGCAACTACACGGGGGAGACCGACGACCAGGGACGTTTCGCGATCGACAAGGTCTTGCCCGGCAAGGCGACGGTCTCCCGGTCGTCATCCCCGAACGGGATCGGGACGGCCTTCAACACCGCTCCGCCGCTCGACGTCGTCCCCGGCCAGACTGTCCGGGTTGAGATCGGCGGCCAGGCACGGATTGAACGCGGATTGAAAACGGATGAATCATTGCATAGAGACCTCGGAGATCCGGTTCGCCGACGCCGAATCGCTCGACTCAATCCGTGTTTCATCCGTGTTTCATCCGTGGCTAAAATAGAATTCGTAAACATTATTGATGCGCAACCACATAAGAGTCGGCGCGGGACATTGCGGCGGCGGGCTTCGCCCGCCCTCGTGACGAGACTCGGTGGAGACGAGTCCCCTCTCGCCCGACCCCTTCTACCCGTGTCGTCGCGATGAGCGACCGCGCGAGGATCCGGCACTGGTGCAAACGACATCGTGCCGCCGTATCATTGGGGGAGGCTAGCATCCGAATGGTGAACGCTTGTTAACCGCGGAAACGGGCTGGCGTACGCATGTCCGAGGTGTAAAGGGTGAATATCCCCCTCCCATAAACGGAATCCGAGACGTGGAGCAATGACTTACGTCGAATCGGCGTTGTAACGGCTGGACTAGAACTCAGGTTTGACGCACGCGCCTGCTGCGATTGTCCCTGAGTCGGGAGTCGAATAGACTCCTGGCGGCACATCCCTACTCGCAAGGAGGCCAGGTTATGACCGCCCGCGCCCGATTACTCGCTGTCTGCTCCCTGCTCGCTGGCTTGAACGTCTCGGCGTTATCGGCAGACGAGCCGAAGCCCGCGATCCGCAAGCGGCTCACGATCGGAACCATCATGATCGGTGTCGCCCTCCTAGCCCTACTCTTTGCGGGCGGCAGGTGGGCAGCTAAGTGGGCAGTTGAACGGTTCGGTCAACCTGTCCCACTACCGCATTACGAACCTTACGTCCCAGCTAGCCCATGTTTGGGGTGAAACCGTCGGAGGCCGACTTCCTCGTGCGCGAAAACTCCTTGTTTTCCGGGCTTTTGCGCGTGGGCGGCGCCCTCACGGCTCGAAAACCGTAGTGACAACCAATAGAGCACATCTACCGATATTCCCCGGAATTCCTCCTTGATTCCGCTTCAATTTGTCATGATAATGGTTGCCGTGGGTCTCCGGTCGCCCCCTCCCCACGTCGCCGGCAACCAACCATGTACCCAAGAACCGTCAAGGTCCGATCCTCCAGCGGCTCCATCCACGAATACATCCGCATCGTCGAAGCCTACCGCGAGGACGGTAAGGTCAAACAACGCGTGGTCGCCGACCTCGGCCGCAAGGACCTCCTCACCGAGATCCTCCCCAAGCTCCGACGCCTCCTCGCCGGTGACACCGACGAAGAGCCCGGCGATCCGGCCGCACTCCACGTCGGTGAGGCCGCCACCTGGGGGCCGGTCCTCGTCGTCCGCGCCCTGTTCGACCAACTCGGCCTCCGGGCGATCCTCGACCAGCACCTCGGCAAAGCCCAGGGCGTCCCGTTCGCCGACCGCGCCTTCGCCCTGGTCGCCAACCGGCTCATCGCCCCGGCCAGTGAGCATGGGCTGGCCGGCTGGCTCGAGACCGACTTCGTCTGCGACCGGAAGGGCCGACGCTTCCTCCCCCATTGGCACCGCCGGGGCCGCGTCCGCGTCCATCCCCGCCAGCTCGACGCCTGGTACCGCACCCTCGACCAGCTCCTCCGGGCCAAGGACCAAATCGAGGTGGCGCTGTATCACCGCCTCCGCGACCTCTTCCGCTTCAAGCCGGACCTGGTCCTCTACGATATCACCAGCACCTCTTTCGAGGGGGCCGGGCCGGCGGACTTCGCCGAGCACGGCTACAGCCGCGACGGCAAGCCGCACAACGTCCAGGTGATCGTCGGCGTGGTGATGGTCGCCGGCTGGCCGATCGCCCACCACGTCTGGGCCGGCAACCGCATCGACCATTCGACAGTTCAAGAGGTCATCCGGGATCTGCGCCAGCGGTTCGCCTTCGGCCGGCTGGTCTTCGTCGGCGACCGGGGCATGGTCACCGAGGCGAACCTCGAGGCGATCACCCGGGAGGAGCACGGCTTCCTCGTGGGGGTCAAGCGGCGGCGCAATCCTCAGATCGCCGGTTGGCTCGAGGCGGTGGATGACACCAAGTGGGTGACCTGCCCGGGAGGCATCAATACCCGGGAACGGAAGACCGACCCGCCGCGGACCCGCGCCAGGAGGTCCTGTCGGGAGACCCGGGACTGCGGGTCATTGTCATCGACTCCGACGAGCGGCGCAGCCTACGAGCGGGCCAAGCGGGAGCAGGCGATGGAGCGGGCCCGTCAGCGGCTGGAGGAGCTCCGGGGGCGAGTGGCCGCCGGCAAGGTGAGGCGGCCCGAGACGATCGGGGCGGCCGTGGAGCGGATCATGCAGAAGTATCACGGTTATCGCTATTTCGACTGGAAGCTGACGGCCGGGGGGCTGGAGTTCTCCGCGAGCGCGGAGCGGCTGGGTCGCGAGGAGAAGATCGAGGGCCAATATGTAGTGATGACAGGCGAGAAGGATCTGAGCATCCCCGAAGCCGTGGCGTTATACAAGGAACTGACCGAGGTCGAGAGCGGGTTCCGCCAGCTCGAGGACGTGCTGGGGATGCGGCCGATTTATCATCGGATCGAGCCGCGAGTGAAGGCTCATATTTTCGTGGCGGCCTTGGCGTTGCTGGTGCAACGGTTGCTGGGCCGCCGGCTCCAGGAGGCCGGGGTGGATCTATCGCCGGCGCGGGCCCTGCAAGCGTTGGCGACGGTGCGGCTGGTCACGTTCCACCTGGAGGGCCAACCGGAGCGGCGGGGGCTGACCGGGGGCTGCCCGGACGCCCGGCTGGTCCTGAAAGCGCTGAAGTTGGCCGATCAACGCCCGCCGGGGCCGCCGGCGGGGGAGGAGACGGTCCTGTAGTGACTAATGAAAAATCCGCCCCTTGCGCCGCAAGGACTTACGACGACCCACCCCAAATGTGGGCTAGATCCCCCGGGTCGGTCATCGGATCGGCATCCGAAGCCGATGATCGCGAGCGAGACGACATTCGGCATCCAGGGCGACTGTCTGAGCGCATTCGGTGAACTATAGTTCATACGGACACTTCGAGCCCTTGAGGGCCGGGCCATGCGACTGCCCCGGATGACGACGCGGCGGTGGATGGTTGCGGTGGCGATCATCGCATTCGTGTTTTACCCGCTCCTGGATTTGTACAGATTCAGTAAGAACCCGTATAAGGATGATCCCAGATATATCAGGCTTATGCGAGAGTCGGCTTACCGATTGAATATGGCCAAGGAGCATGCCAAGCGGGCGGTGCGCTCGGCGGGAAAGCAGTCGGAGTACCATGCAGCGATGGCGGGCAAATGGAAGGAGGCCGCCTACCTTTTCTCTCGCCCCGTGGAGCCCGTTCCGCCGTCCGAGCCGTAAAGGCTGGATAATCGTTGACCCGGACGACTAGCCCGACGGAGCCACATCCATGCGACTGGCCAAGATGACGACACGGCGGTGGATAGTCGCGGTGGCGCTGGTTGCCTTGGTGCTCGGGATCGTCGCGTTCGTCCGGCGCCGGGCCCAGTTCCGGGCGCTTGCGGATAACCACGCTGAGACCGCCCGGCGCATCCGCTCTGCCCACGTCTGGGTGACCCGGCCCGGTGGCGCCTTCGTGCCTACGACCGCCCTCGCGCCTCGGCCTGTCATTGATTACCACGCGACGCTGGCCGTGAAGTACGAACATGCCGCCCGCTACCCGTGGCTCCCGGTCGAGCCCGACCCACCGGAGCCGGAATGAATTCCTTCGGGCGCATCGGGTGACTTATAGTTGGCGCGGACATTCGGGTGCGAGACGATGCGGGGACCTGGAAAGGGTGAACCAGTAACGAGGCTTGTCTTGTCACCTGTCCGGCGATTCGGTCCGCTAGGCTCAATCGTTGGACGGGGTCAGAGGTGCCAATTGGCAACGCAGCGGGTAACGGTCGCAAAGCTCGGCGGTCGGGCAGCGGACGTGGTCCTGCTCCGACTGAAGGAATGGGCCTCCGCCAGGCAGACGAACGATCCGACGGAGTGGTCCAGCGAGCAATGGCCCTCGATCGTACGCCGCCGAGCGGACGCATTCGCGGATCGGCTGCGGACCCACGCGCTGTCCCTCGCCGTGGTCCATTTCTCCGAGTGGGCGGATCTGTGGTCGATGGGCGATCTGTTCCTCCGCCTGCTCACACCGCCCGACGGGCAGTGTCCGTTGATCATCCACGCGGATCGCTTCGAGGTGTACGGGTACGGGCTGCCCGACGGCGGACGCTTGGATCGGCACCTCGCGCGGACCGGCCCGCAGCAGTTCCCTGAGTCGGGCTGGCTCGTATGGCAGTTGCAAGAGGCGATACGGGCGGGACAGGAGTTGGTCGATAGGGCCGCACTGGTCGTGCTTCGCGAGGTCGTCGGAGGGATCGTGACCGATGAGGAACTCAGCGATTCTCTGTCTCTCGTGCCGGATTGGCTCTCGGAGATCTGAGCGAGGGCTGACGAGTCTCCAGCCGCAGCGGACCCTTTCCGCTGGGAGAAGCGGAAGCGGTAATTCATAAGCCGGCCTTAACTTGTGAGGGTCGGGAATTTAGGGCCTCTTGCTGAGCTGCGTGGTATGGCCGATCTAAGCGTCGAAGGGTGGAAGCAGGCCGGGGATCTCTGGCTCTGGAGATACCGACAGAACACCAGGAACTATCCGGGCTGGAATCTAGCCGCCGATCAGTTGGGATGGGAGTCACTACTCGACCTCCTCGGGCGGATGGCGGCCTCGCCGTGGGCCTGCCGGCGGTCGATCGCGGTGAGCAGGCCGACCGCACGTATCCTCGCGGTACCCAACAATCCCGGCGAGGGGCTGGAATCCCCACCATGCCTCAGACTGGAGGTGCCGCGTGGCAGCGTCGGGGACCGCCACTGGCGACTGGAAGCCGGTCCGCGACGGGTCGCGCTCGAAGTCGGCCCATCGAAGCTCGACGAGCTGCGGGCCGCCGTAGGGTCGATGCCATCGACGGGTGGGGATTACGCCATCGGCTCCGATGATCGAACAGCGTGGAAGGAGACATCGCTATGGCTATGGCTCGTGCCGGAGGTGTAAGACAGCCATGTGGGAATTGACGGGATGCTGATTTTCGACCTATGTACGGACGTTCCCTATCCCCGTCAACCTGGCGGGTTTTACAGATGTCGTTTGATGGCCAATTCCGACCAGGAGCCACCTCGGTCTCATCAGGGATCACGTCTCGCCATACTGGTACATCAGGGGAGCGACCCCACACAGCCTTATCCGACGTTGGTGATCCGAGACAGAGCGCCACGCTTTCCACGGCTTTTGGCCTTGGGGTCAGATACGACGTTGTCCGGCCCCCTGGTCGGGATGGTCACTCTGTGGGATCAGCCTCCCCTGACTCGGTCGATCTTACCAGGTCCACCTCCAATTTGGCCAAGACCGCGGGGAGGATCGTGCCCAGCGGATGCGGTCCAGCTCCCCGATGCTTCTGGACCCGGGCGAGTTCCTCGGTCAGTGGGACAGCTTCCTCTCGATGCGCGGTCCGAGGGAGCTGAGACACCGCGGCGTCGAGGTCACGCGAGAGCTGATCAGGCGCAGTGGAATGCTCAATAGCGAACTTGATCAGCTTGTTGAGGATGTAATCCCGCTGCCGTGCGCACGGATGCTGGAACGTCATCCGGCCGGCCACCATCTGGTAGGCGATCCGGCAGAATCGACCGGCGACCTGGACGCGGAGGGCGCGCGCATCCTTGCCCTTGAGCCGCCATCCCGCGGCCAGGACCGCGAAGTGTTCATTGCATTTGATCAAATTATCTGCAATCATCAGGATCGCGTACCGCAGGTCGCGGTTGGCGTGCCGGACCAGCGCACCGTCGCGGCGATCGACCTGATCGCTCTGATACCGCGAAGGGAACAACCCGGCGCGGCCCGTGATCGCTCGCGCCTTGGGATAACGCTCGATCGGACCCATCTCGCCGGCGAACTCGGCGGCCGAGACGACGTTGATCCCGACGATGCTCAGGAGGAGCACATAGGGTGTGCGGGCCAACGGCCCGGCCAATTCGCCCTCGATCGCCCGGATGCCGCGGGCCTTGGCGAGCTGGTCGGCATCGAGCTCGAGGAAGATCCGGTGATGGAGCGACGCCGGCTCCTCGGCCGAGGGGGCGGACCGCGCCCAGGCGACGATCTTCTCGAGGGTGGAGCGTTGGACCCTCAGGCCGGCCTGTCGAGCCCGTTGGCTCAAGTCGGCGACGCCGGCCTCGACGATCGCCGCGGCCGAGCCGAGCTCCCTGGCCACCCAGAGGGCGGCGGGGGAATTGAAGACGTCCGCGACGCACCGGGAATATCCCGGCATGAACGATTGAAGATGCTCGAGCATCTGCTGCTGGAGGGCGACGCGCTTCTGCACCGACTTGCGGCGGTGCCTGGCCAGCAGTTGGAGTTGGACGTAGATCGGGTCGGGTTCGTGCTCCGCCAGTCCGAAGCCGTTGACGGCGGCGCGATGGATGGCGGAGAGGTCGGTGTCGTCGGTCTTGTTGCCCGGATCCGCCGGGAGCCGATACTGCTTGGTGGTGTAGGGGTGGATGATGCGGACCTCGAACCCGGCTTCGCCGAAGGCACGCCGGACCGGTCCGTGATAACGTCCGGTGCGCTCGATGACCACGATCACATCCTTGATCTGGTGCCGGGCCGTGGCGGCGCGAACGGAGATCAAGGCGGTCTCGAAGCCCGACCGGTTGTGCTCGACGGTGGTCGGCTCGAGCAGGACTCGGCCGTAGAAGTCGGCGAGCATGATCTTGGAGCGGGCCTTGGCGCAATCGACGCACACGAAGGCGAAGTGCTCGGGCCCGACCGCGACGACGCGCGGGTGAACGACGCCGCGGGGCTTGTGAAGGGTGTGCGGCTGCGACTTGCGACGGTCCTTCGACCGGGATTTGACGGCCAGGGAACAAGACCTCCGAATCGAGTTGAGAAGGGACTCAACTCCCATTCTGGAGTCTGTTCGGACGATCAGTACGCAAGATTCTTGACCGCTTGTTGTTGCGTGTCAAGAATCTTTAGTACCTGAGTTCGCCACATACCAGGTCTGATCTATAGTTGGCCCGGATATTCGGGCTCGGGAGGATGCGGGGACCCGGAACGGATAGACGAGAATCCCGTCTCCCCAACTCCCGACGCATCAGCCCGCCGAGCTTCGGTCGTCAGATGCCAGACGGACGCCGGAGGGACCCTATGAGCCAAGAGGCTGGACCTTACGGCGCTCCTCCATCACGGCTCGCGGTGACACCTGGCCCTTCGGACCGAGTCCCCTCCCGCCGCGGTTCAGTCCGCGCGCTCGCTAAGCGAGCCGTCCAGACCGCATGGCTGTTGACGTGGCTGAGTTTTATCTTCGCGCTCCTCCACTCCCGCGACGGGGACCCGCTCCAACTCCCCTCCGTGATGGCCTGGGGCCTCTGTGGGCTCCTCGCCATCGCGCTCTCATCGGCCTATTGGCTCCTGACCCGCGTGCGACTCACCGTCCGACGGATGATGGTCGCCATCGCCGTCGCGGGGACGCTACTCGGGGTGGGTATTGAGCTGATGCGCCGGCGCGAGCGATTCCTGGCCATCTCGGAGGTCCACGTCGGATACGCCGGGCTGGAAGGGACCTTGGTGATCACCGGCGAAGGACCCGCTTACGTCGGGCTGAGGACCGAGAAGGGGCGATGGCATGAATTGATGCGGCGCAAGTATGACTACTATGCGCGCCACCCGTGGCTCCCGGTCCCGCCCGACCCGCCGGAGCCGGAGTGAGTGCTACGGCTGGACTATTGTTGAGACTTTCCACCCCGGGCTCCGGCCCGGCGACGAAGCGCAAGCGGTGATCAAGAGATCAAACTTGGCAGGAGTCCCCGCCGATGAGACTTCCCCGCGTGCGATACAAGTTGCGGCTGATGCTGGTCGCGGTCGGTGTTGTCGGCATGACGCTCGCCGCCTGGGTGATCTCAATGCGCCGTGCCGCAGCGTACGGCGAGCGCGCCAGGCATCACGCCGAGGAGATCTTCGGGATCGAAGACGAGATCGCCCCTGACCCGGATTGGGAGGATCGCTGGCTGTAAGGGGACCCGGATAAGCGATCCTCGCCGCGATCCTTCCACCCTCCGGGGTGGTCCCCCCCTTCGGACGCGGACGCGCCGCATATCAAGTCCTGGAGGATGAGCCAGGCGCGACGGATCGAGTACCACGAGTTGATGAAGAGGAAGTACGAATACGCCGCCCGCCACCCCTGGCTCCCCATCGAGCCCGATCCGCCGGAACCTGAATGAATTCCTTCGGGCGCATCGGGTGATTCATCGTTGGCGCGGACAGGCCGGCGCCGGACCATGCGGGCGGATGGAAGGGGCGGACGAGAAACGAGGCGTGGCGGGGCCGAGCTATGGTGCTATTCCTTGTTCGGCAGGTCGCTCTCAGGGACGCGGTGCACCGCTGCGCGATGAAGCCGTACCGCGGGGATCTCGGGACGCCCGCACCGCCCCTGCCGTCTCCGGACCCCGACCGCCCGCTGGCGGACGACGTGCTCGAGCGGCTGGAGGAGTGGGGCTACCGAGAGGGAGGCGATTCGTTCGGGGACCTGACCTTACGGGACGAGGTGCTCCGGCGACATGAGGAGACGATCGGTCTCGACCAAGGCGATGTTATCGCGCCACCGGCCAACCGCGAGTCTTCGCGCGAGCCGCCAGCGGCGCGCGTGCCGAGGGCTCCCGACCTGGAGCATCCTCTCCAGGACAGAGACTTGGATGGCTGAAGTTCCCAGTCCGCGGCCGCCCGCCCCTTCATGACCGAGCGTTCGCGTAAAGGCCTGATAATCGTCGGCGCCGACAGCCGGGCGCGGGATGATACGGAAACATGGAACGCGTGGCTGAGACATCAGAAGTGCCGGTAGCGGAATCATCGATCGCCACGCGCCGTCGGCGTCGATCGATCATCGCCGGGGTCGGCCCGGGATGAACGGGGGACACGCCCGAGCCGGGCGCCCTCAGAGTGACGCTCATGTTTGTGGAATGCGGCCTCCCCGATCGTCATCGTGCCCTCAAACCGGAGGATCATGCCGTGAAGTCACTCGCCTCGGTCGGCCTCGCTGCCCTGCTCATCGCCACGTTCGCGAGGGCCGGCGATCCGACAGCCCGAGCGGCCGCCCCCGCCAGGACGCCGCAGTCCGATGATCAAAGCAGGCGGCCCGAACGGCCGATCGGCGAGCGAGTTGCGCAAATCCAGGCTGAATTCGAGGCTCAACTGGCCGCTTCCCGCCAGGCCGCCACCAAGGTCCAGAATCCGCGCGCCAAGGAGGCGGTCGCCGCGAAGAGGCCGATCGATCGGTTCGCCGACTACGCTCGCCGGATGGTGGACCTGGTCGAGTCATCGCCCCACGATCCGGCGGCTCGCGACGCCTTGCTCTGGGTGGTCGCCCCGGGCGGCCTACGCGACACGGGCGCGTATGGCGACCAGTTCGCGCGCGCCGCGACAATGCTCGTCCGCCATCATGGGGATGACCCCGAGGCCGTCCGCATCGGCCTGGAGTTGGACAACGTGGTGAGTCCCCGACGCGACGCGCTGCTGCTGGGGTTCTACGCGGCGGCCAAGGGCCGCGAGGCGAAGGGGCTGGCGCGGCTCGCCCTGGCCCAGTATCTCGCCAAAAAGGCCCGGATGGTTGCCAACGCCCGGAGCGTCGAGGGCCGGCCGAAGCGGCGCGTGCTCAATCGAGGCACCATCCGCGAATTCGACCTGACCGACGAGGAATACGCCGAGCATCTCGAACTTCGCCAGTGCGATCCCCGAGCCGTTCAGGCCGAGGCGGAGCGGCTCTTCGAGGAGGTGATCTCCGAGTACGGCGATGTCCCGTACGTCACGCGGCGTGCCCGCGAGCTGGAGGCATTACTGAAGAAACCCACGCCGGGACCGAACGAAAAGCCGCTGACGGCCGAGGAACGTCGCGGGATCGAGGAGCGGCTCGCACGCATAAACAAGACGCTGGGGCAAGAGGCCGAGGCCCGACTCGACGACATGCTCAATCTGGCCGTCGGCAAGCCGGCCCCGGAGATCGAGGGCGTCGACGTGGACGGGAAGCCTCTCCGTCTGAGCGACTATCGAGGCAAGGTTGTCATGCTGGTCTTCTGGGGGTCTTGGTGTAGCCCGTGCATGGCGCAGGTCCCGCACGAACGCGACCTCGTCGAGCGACTCAAGGGCCAGCCGTTCGCCCTGCTGGGAGTCGATTGCGAGGAGAATAAGGACATGGCCCGCGGGGTGATGGCGCGGGAGCGAATGACCTGGCCGAGTTGGTTCGATGGTGATGCCGGCACGGGACCGATCGCGAAACGCTACCACATCCGGGGCTATCCGAGCGTCTTCATTATCGACGCCAAGGGGACCATCCGCATTCGCACGATCTCGAGCGTCGGTCTCGACGACGCCGTGGACAAGCTGTTGGCAGAGATGAAGCGGCCGACTTCAGGTCAGCGGACTTCGCGCCTGGGTCCGAATAGGATCTAAAGCGCCGAACGGTTGGATGGCCTACGTGACTCGGCCTCGAGACGGGGCCAAGGCCTTGACCCCCCCGTTCCCCCCCTTCGTAAGGTGGGGTTTTTGGGGAGGCCCGCCCCTCGGAATCCCCCCCTTACGAAGGGGGGGTCAAGGGGGGGTTCTCTCGCGTAGATGCAACGAAATCGTTAAGCGCTCTAACGCATGGACCACAGTTGGCGGCGACAGGCGGGCACTGGAGGGTGCAGGAACCTGGAATCGTGCGGCCCTTTGCGCCTCTGCGTGAATCGTCTTCGAATGCCTCCAGCATTGGTCTTGACAGATCATCTATCCGATCGTACAGTTCCTCGCGTTTCCGGCGTTTCTGTACAGACTTTCAGTTCCCGGAGGAACGGCGATGGATCACACGGTTTGCCATTTCGAGATCCCGGCCGACGAGCCGAAGCGGGCCGCGGAGTTCTATCGGGGGCTTTTCGACTGGGACATCTGCGCGTGGGACAGCCCGGACAACAAGACGGAGATCATGATGATCTCGACGGTTCCGACCGACGAGACGGGCCGGCCGACCCGGCCGGGCGTCAACGGCATGATCCTCAAACGGCAGAACCCCGGGCATCCGTTCGCCAACTACATCAGCGTCGAGAGCGTGGATGAGTACGGGGCCAAGGCCGAGGCCCTGGGAGGCCAGGTGATCATGCCCAAGACCCCGGTGCCGGGGATGGGCTGGTTCCTCTACTTCAAGGACACCGAGGGGAACATCCTCGCCCTCTGGGAACGCGAACCGACGGCTGCCTGAGTCGGGCCTGGTCGGTGCGACGGGGTCGTATCTTGCGACCGTCCCGAATCGCTCAGGATCTGGCCGCGGTCCTTCATCACCTGCCGACCGTGGACGGCCGGCTCGTCACTGCCCGCGCCCGGCCCGCGATCAGGGGAGATGCGACGCGGCCTCCCAGCCTCCACCCTTCATACGAAAACGCCAAAGTGCGAAAGGACGAAACCGGTGGGCCGGTGGGCGCAGCCACGAACGAGGGATGCGCCCCGGGCCGTTTTCGTGCTTTCGTCGTTTCGCGGTTTCGTGATCCGGTATGCGAGTCGGCCGGCGGTCCGTGACGTTCAGGCCCTGGCTCCTTCCCGCCGGCCGACGGTCCGATCGAAGGCCGACCGACCGCTGCGAAGCAGGGAACAAACGTGTGCAATTGCCTGGACCGGCGGTCGATCTGGACTCGTCCGGCCATTTGCCGTAGAGTCCAACCCAATGTTGAATCCGATCGCGTAAAGACGAATCGACCATACGATGAATCGGACAGGTGCCGCCTACGCCTTGTGCGTCTTGTTCGCGATCAATGCGATCAACTTCTTCGATCGGCAGATCGGCGGCGTGCTGGCCGAGCCGATCCGGAAAGAGTGGGGACTGACCGACATCCAGGTCGGCTGGCTGGCGACCGCCTTCACCCTGCTGTACGCGGCGACGGGCGTGCCGCTGGGACGCCTGGCGGATCGCTCCAGCCGGACGCGGATCCTGGCGGCGGGCGTCTCATTCTGGAGCCTGATGACGGCCGCATCGGGCCTGGCGCAACTTCGGGCAACTGTTCCTCGTCCGCCTGGGGGTCGGCGTCGGTGAGGCGACCTGTGCCCCCGCATCGGCCTCGCTCATCGGCGACCTCTACCCGCCGCAGCAGCGCGCCCGCGCGATGTCCGTCTTCATGATGGGCCTTCCCATCGGCCTCGCGCTGAGTTATCTGGTCAGCAGCCAGGTCGCGGCGAATTACGGCTGGCGGCCGGCGTTCTTCGTGGCGGGAATCCCGGGCGTCCTGTGCGCGCTGGGGGCGCTGTTCGTCCGGGAACCGGCCCGCGGGATGAAGGAGCTCCACACCGCCGTCGGGGCGCACAAACGCCACGGCTCGCCTTATCTGCTGGTCCTCGCCACGCCGACGATGTTCTGGCTCATCGTCTCCGGTGCATTGCATAACTTCAATATGTATGCGCTCTCCGCGTTCCAGATGCCCTATTTGATGCGATATCACGGCGCGACCCTGACCGCGGCGGGCCGGCTGTCAACCCTGCTCGCGCTGGCGGGGATCCCGGGACTGCTGCTGGGCGGCATCGCCGGCGATCTCGCGCGTCGTGCGCGCTCAAATGGCAGGCTTCTCGTGGCGGCGCTGGCGCTGCTGCTCGCCACGCCGTTCACCTACCTGGCCTTGAGCGCCGGGCCCGGCGACCTGATGGGTTTCGGCCTGTTCATGGCCCTCGGCGGCGCGTTGATGTACGTCTACTACGCGACCGTATACTCGACCATTCAGGACGTGATCGAACCGTCGTTGCGTGGCACGGCGATGGCTCTCTACTTCTTCGCGATGTACGTCTTCGGCGCATCGTTCGGCCCGGTCCTCACCGGCTGGCTGAGTGAAAGGTCCACGCGGAGCGCGGCGATGACGGCGGGCGTCGTGGCGTTCACCAAGGATACACTCGAGCCGTTCCGCGCAGCCGGGCTTCATTCGGCGATGTATCTCGTCCCTGTGCTGGGCGGCCTGCTGGCACTCGTGCTCATCGCCGCCTCATTCACGGTCCGGAACGACATGGATAAGCTGCACCGCTGGATGCTCGAGTTGCACCATAGCCCGGTATCCGACGATCCGATGGTACAGCCTCTGAAGGCGGCCGAGGGTGAGAGCGTCAAGCGCTCTAGCGGAGGATCCGGATGAAGGCCAACCCGCGGTGGATGCTGATGTCGATGTCCGACCCGCCCGGGTCGGAGAGGCTGGCCTCGAGATAGATGTAGTTCTTGTCCTCCCATCATTCGGGCGAGTGGAGGATCCGGTCCTCCGCGCTCGTGTCGCCGGAGCGTGACGCCCCGAAGACGGACACCAGGTGATTGAGGGCGGTCAGCAGGCTGGCATCGTCGCGTTCGCGTCTGTCCACATCCGGGTCGTCAACACCAGACCCGCTCGATGCCGCGAGGTCGCGAATCAGACCTTCCAGCGTGCGCGGAGATTCACTTGCCATCGACGGTGCCTCCCAGCCGCGGAGATTGATTGAAGAGGAGCCAGTAGAAACCCAGGTGGCGCACGGCCTCGCTGAACTGATCGAAGTCCACGGGCTTGACGATGTAGCTGTTGACGCCCAGCCGATAGCTCTCGCCGACATCGCGTTCCTCGCGCGACGACGTCAGCACCACCACCGGGATCGATCGGGTGCGCGGATCGGCCTTGATCCGGCGAAGCACTTCCTCGCCATCGACCAGGGGCAGTTTCAAGTCGAGCAGGATCACCTTGGGACCGTATTCGATGTGGCGATGCGCATGCGCGCCGGTACAGAAGATGAACTCCAGGGCCTCGGCCCCGTCGCGCGCCACATGGACGTGATTGGCCAGGTTGTGCTTCTTGAAGGCATGAAGGGCCAACTTGACGTCGTTGGGATTGTCTTCGACGAGTAAGATCTGGACGTCGTCAATCACGGCTGGTCTTGCCTCCCAGGGTGAAATAGAACGTCGCGCCCTCGTGCGGCCTGGCCTCGGCCCAGACACGCCCACCATGCCGGTGAACGATCCGCTGCACGATGGCGAGGCCCACCCCCGTCCCCTCGTATTCCTCGGCGCGGTGCAGCCGCTGAAACACGCCGAAGAGCTTGTCCGCGTAGCGCATATCGAAGCCCACGCCATTGTCCCTGACGAAGTAGACGGACTCGCCGGACGGATCGCCGTGGTCCCGGGAGCCGATCTCGATGGTCGCGACCTCGCGCCCGCGGGTGTACTTGATGGCGTTGGAGAGCAGGTTGATCCACACCTGCTTGAGGAGGTTGGGCTCGGCCTGGCAGGGCGGCAGGTCGCCCATGATGACATCGATCGACCGGCCATCCTGCTCGCCTCTGAGCTCGTCGAGGCACTGTCGCACGAGTTTGGCGGGATCGATGATGTGCTTCCTGATCGCCTGACGCCCCAGGCGTGCGAACGCCAGCAGGTCGTCCACCAGCCGGCCCATCTGTCGCGCGTTGTTGCGCACCGATTGGAGGTATTCCTTCGCCTCGTCGGGCAGCGGCTCGGCGAAATCCTCGAGCAAGATGCGCGAGAATCCGTCGATGGCCCGGAGCGGGGCGCGCAGGTCGTGCGAGACCGAATAGGAGAAGGCTTCCAGCTCCTTGTTGGCCGCTTCCAGCTGTGCGGTGCGCTGGCGGAGCGCCTCGTCGATCCGCTTGCGCTCGGAGATATCGTTATTGATCTCCAGGATCGACAGGGGCCTGCCCTGGTCGTCGCGCTCCAGGACCCAGCGGCTGGCCACATCGATCCGCGTGCCGTCGCGCCTGATATGGACCAGTTCCCCTTCCCATTCTTCGTCGCGGAGGAGCTTGGATTCGACCTCGTCCAGGGGCTCGGTCGATTGGGTCTTGAGGAGATGATGGGCTACCTGCCCGACCGCTTCCTGTCGCGTCCAGCCGTACCGGATTTCCGCCCCACGATTGAAGTAGCTGATCCGGCCGTCCATATCTCGAACCATGATCGCGTCGTGGGCGACATCGAGCAGCCGGGCCTGCCAGGCCAGCGACTCCTGCGCTCGCTTGCGCTCGGTCATGTCGCGAGTGACCTTGGCGAATCCGGTGAGGACGCCCGCGTCGTCCCGCAGGGCCGTGATGACGACATTGGCCCAGAACCTCGACCCATCCTTGCGCCGGCGCCAGTTCTCCTCCTCATACCGACCCTGGGATGTCGCCGCTTGCAGCTCCTTCTGGGGCAGGCCTTGCAGGAGGTCCTCCTCGGTGTAAAAACGCGAGAAGTGCTGGCCGATCACCTCATCCGCGCGGTAGCCCTTGATCCGCTCCGCTCCGGCGTTCCAACTCACCACGCAACCGCGGGGATCGAGCAAGAAGATCGCGTAGTCTTTCACGCTCTCGACCAGGAGACGGTAGAACTCATTCCGCTGCAATGACCTGTCCACCAGTCTCCGCTCGGTGGCATCGCGGATGGCGCTGATGACGAAGGTCCCCTCGTCGGTCTCCAGGGGGCTGAGGGCGACCTCGACGGGGAACTCGCCGCCGTCCTTGCGCAGGCCGTCGAGCGCGCGACCCTGACCCATCTTGCGTGCCCGCGGCGCGGCCGAGAAGCCGTGGCGGTGCGCGACGTGTGCGCCGCGGTAGCGCTCGGGGAGCAGGATCTCGACCTCCCGCCCCAGCAGCTCCTCGCGACGGTAGCCGAAGAGCGCCTCCGTCTGTGCGTTGACCAGGACGATCCGGCCGGCCGAGTTGACGATCACCATGGCATCGGGGGCCGACTCCAGCAGGCCCCGGAACTTCTCCTCCGCTCGCGTGCGAGAGTCGATCTCACGTTGGAGCTCCTCCGGACTGAGCAGCGTCAGGGCCCTGGGAACCGCCGGCACGAGCCCGGCGATGGTCACCCACGGGACGACATCCGTGATCGACTTGACCGCACCCATGAGTCGGTGCGCCGGCCAGTAGAATGCGGCCGCCTCCAGGACGTGGGTAAAGCCACACGAGATGATGAACAGGGCGAACATCCCGAACATCCACGGGCAGAGCAGATCGCGGCGACGCCAGGCGAACGCGACCAGGACGATGGGGATCGCGAGGTCCGCGAGCCCGATGCGCACGTCGGACCCGACGTGGAGCCAGACGAGCTCCGTGCTCGAGCTGCCACACTGCCGGCGCGGCGCGAAGCGGGAGGAGTCGAACAGTTCCTTCAAGAAAGCAGGCATCGCGAGTGTTTCCTCGCTTCGGATCTCGGACCGATCTCGAACGTCTCGCTCGGCGTCAGCGGCTTGACGGCATCGCCAGCGCCCGAGCATCCGTCGCCGCGACCTTCCACAACGTTGCCTCGAGCGTCTGGAACGTGACGGGCTTGGTGAGGTGTTCCGAGAACCCCGCCGCCTTGCTCGCCCGGATGTCCTCCTCCGACCCGAACCCGCTGATCGCGATACCCGGGAACCTGCGGGTCTTCTGAATCTCGTCCATGAGTTCGAGCCCGCTGCCGTCGGGCAGACCGATGTCGCTGATAAGCACGTCGAATTCCTCCGCGGCGGCGAGCGCCCGGGCCGTGGCCAGGTCGGCCGCGGGCCGTACGGTATGTCGCCGTCGGGACAGGGCGACCGAAAGGAACTTCAAGGTGTCCGTGTTATCCTCGACCAGGAGAATGCGCAGCGGCGCCGCCGGAGAGACACCCTCCCGGCTGGGTGGCCGGATGGGCGGTTCGGGAGCCGGGCTGGCCGCCGCGGGCAGCCTGAGGGTGAAGGTCGATCCTCTGTCCTTGCCGGGGCTGTCGACGTCCAGTCGGCCGCCGTGCGCCTCGGCCACCGCCTGGCCGATGGCCAGGCCGAGGCCCAATCCGCCGAACCGTCGCCTGAGGGACGCGTCGCCTTGTTCGAAGACCCGGAAGATCCTCGCGAAGTCCTGCGATTCGATGCCGATGCCGGTGTCGGAGACCTCCACGACCAGCCAGCCGCCGGCCTCTCCGTCGGCGGTCCCCGGCTCGTTGCACGAACGGATCGCGATCGCGCCGCCGTCGGGTGTGAACTTCGCGGCGTTCTTGATCAGGTTCCAGAAGATCTGCTGCAACCTGACGGGGTCGGCCAACACGCGGCGATCGGCGGCCGTCAGGTCGAGCGCCAGGTGTAATCGGCCGTCCTGAATCGCGTCGCCGCACGTCTGCACCGCCTGGAGGATCAGGCTGTGCACATCGACGAGCTCCCGATTGAGCTGCAGCTTGCCCTGGGCGATGCGCGCGACATCCAGCAGGTCATCGATCAGCCGCGCCTCGAGCTCCACGTTCTCCCGGATCATGGCGAGGTGCGGTCGGAGCTCGTCGGGCGTCGAGGGCGCTTCCGTCAGCGCCGAGATGATGAGGAGCACCGGCGTCAGGGGGGTGCGCAGTTCATGACTGAGGGCGGCCACGAACCGGTCTTTTCGGCGGCTGGCCTCCCGCAGCGCCTCTTCCGTGGCCTTGCGATCCGTGACGTCAACCCAGGCGCCGACCACCCCCCGGACCTTCCCCCAATCGTCGAAAAGCGGCGCGACCGAGCCCTGGATCGAGACGGATCGGCCGTCGTCGAAGACGAGTTCGTGCTCGAGGTTCCTCGACGCGACTCCGGTTCGCGCGACGGCCTGCATCGGCTGCTCATCGGGCGGGATCTCGGAGCCGTTCCGGAACCATCGAAAGCCCGGAGTCGTACCGGCCACGGCCTCCGGAGACGTCAGGGAGAGGTTGGCGCCGATCGGCAGCCCCATCATCTCGTAGGCGGCGCGGTTGGCGGTGATGAGCCCGGCCGTCGCGTCGCCGATCCAGACGCTGACGGGGATGAGCTCGAGGAGCGTCTGCAGCTCGTCCACGTGCTCCTCCAGGTCGTGGTTGAGCCGCGTGACCTCCTGCTCGGCGCGTCGTTGCGCGGTCACGTCCCGGCCGATCGTCGAGGCCCCGGCGATGCGGCCGGAGGCATCGCGAAAGGGCGAGACGGTGAACGAGACCAGGACCTCGCTGCCGTCCTTGCGCCGGCGCACCGTCTCGAAATGCTGGATTCGCTGGCCGCGACGGATCTGCTCCAGCATCCAGTGGTCCTCTTCCCGCCGCGACGGCGGAGCCAGCAGCGCGATGGGCTGACCGATGATCTCCGCGGCCGTATAGCCGAAGAGGTGCACGGCGCCCGGATTCCAGGCCGTGATCAGCCCGTCGGGGCTCTCGCCGATGATCGCATCATCGGACGCCTGAACGAGGTCGGCCAGGTGGGATAGTGCCCGCTCGGCAGCTCGTCGCTCGGTGATGTCGCGGACGAACGCGCCGAAGAGCTGAGGTCCTTCGTGACCGATGCGGCTGATGGCCAGCTCGATCAGGATTTCCGCGCCGTCGGCGCGAATCGCCGTCAACTCGGACCGGCGGCCGATCATCGGGGACTGTCCCGAGTTGACGACCTCCGCCAGGCCGCGGGTGAATGGCTCGCGCGCCTCGGGCGGGAGGACGAGCTCGGCGAAGGATCGGCCCACCACCTCGCCACGGGGGTAGCCGAAGATCGCCTCCGCCGCCGGATTGAACTCGACGATCCGGGCCCGGTCGTCCACGGTGACGATCCCATCGAGGGCCGACTCGAGGATGGCCGCCTTGCGCGCCTCGCTCTCGTGCAAGGCCCTCGCCACCCGGCGCTGTTCTCGCCGCGCCAACCTCTCGTCCAACGCGTGCGACACGGCGGGGCCGAGTCGGGCCAGGCGATCCTTGAGCAAGTAGTCGGCGGCACCGCGCTTCAGGCATTCGACGACGGCCTCGTCGCCCAGGGCGCCGGTGACGACGATGACCGGCACGTCGGAAGCGTGCTCCTGGACCAGGCGCAGGCGCGCAGGGCGTCGAACTCCGGCTGATCATAGTCGGCCAGGATGACGTCCAGGGCCGGACCGAGTCGGGCGACGAATTCGGGCTCGGTCTCCACGCATTCGCTGATCGGCTCGAAGCCGGCGCGGCGGAGCTCGCGAAGCATCAGTCGGGCATCATCCGCACAGTCTTCCACGATCAGAACGCGGATCGGTCGGGACATTGGCGTCCACCTGCTGCAAGGATCGGTCTGGCCGAAAAACGTCGGCACCCGGCGGTCAAGCGAGGCTCGACCGGGAACAGTTCATCGTGGAACCCATCGACTCACGCACTCGAGCCCTTCGAGAGGCCTTCCTCAAAACGAATCGCTGCCACGCTGCAACGAGGTGCGGGACGTCTCGCGGCGACGGATCTCAAACCGTCGGTCTTGAGGAATCGACCCGGGAATGGTGGTCTTGATCGTCGACCGGAATCCAACAATTCCTCGATCATGTCGGCAGTCAAGCCGTCAAACTAAGCGCCCATCGCTCGAACGGCTTAATTGTCCACGCCCACCCGGCCTTTGTAAAGAAGAAAAAGACCCGATTTGGGCGCGGGAACGGTCCTCATGATGTTTTCAAGCATCAGCCGGCCCGTGGATGATTGCTGGCACCCACGCTTTTGAACGGCCGTCAGCGAGGTCCGGGCGGTCGCGGTGGACGTCGCTATTCGTCGGCGTTGACGATCCCCATCCGGACCGCATAGCGCACCAGGCCGGCGATGTCGTGGATCTTCAAGGCGTTCATCAACTGAGTCCGATGCGTCTCGACGGTCTTGGCGCTGAGGTTGAGCGTCCGGGCGATCTCCTTCGTCGTGGAGCCTTCCGCGATCAACTGCAGCACCTCGCGTTGCCGTGAGCTGAGGCGCTCCCGCACGGTGATCGCGCCGCCACCGACCCGATTGAGGTAGCCGGCGACGACCTGCTTGGAGATGGCGGGGCTGAGGAAGCTCTCGCCCCGGGCGACCGCCCGGATGGCTTGCTCAAGCTCCATCGGACTGCTGTTCTTCAGCACGCAACCGACGGCACCGCTGCTCAGGGCCTGGAGCACGTATTCCTCGGTCGAGCTCATGGAAAGGATGATGATGCGCGTGCTCGGCGAGACGGCGGCCAGCCGCGCCGTCGCGTCCAGGCCATTGAGCTCGGGCATGGTGATGTCCATCAGGACGACGTCGGCGTGATGCGTCTTGCAGAGGTGCAGGGCCTCGCGGCCGTCCGCCGCTTCGGCGACGACCTCGATGCCAGCGAGGCCCCGCAGGAGCGCCGTGATCCCCGCCCGCACGAGTTCATGGTCGTCGGCCACCAGGACTCGGATCGGTTTCATCGTCAGGAATCCCCTTCGACCGAGACTCGCGATGGGGGGGAGCCGCCATGGGGAACCAGCCGGAGATGGTCGTCCCACCACCCGGTCGAGACTGGACGTGGGCCCGTCCGCCCAGCAGTTCGACGCGTTCGATCATGCCCAGGATGCCGAGGCTTTCACCGCGAGCGGCCCGGTCGCGGACGGTCGCCCGATCGAAGCCGACGCGGCGGGCGCTCGGCGTAGCAGCGGCGAGCGATGCGGCGGGCCTCGTCTGGATCGATCGAGGAACGGTTGACTCCAAGAGAGTCGCGACGCCGGATAGACTCTGTGTGTCCGGTCTGGAGCCTCGGTCTCGGAGACTGCCCGATGATTCGGCCTCGTTTAACCATCTCGCGGTTGATGGTCGTTGTGCTCTTTGTCGGGCTTGGGCTGGCCGGCCTGAAGATCGCGCAGCTCTCGGCACGCAACAAGCAGACGCAAGACGAAGCGGCCCGTAAGCACGACACCCTGACCACCATCATCCGGACGATGCGCGAGCGGCTGAATCGGCCGGACAATGCGCTCTATCTGCCCGACGGCTACGTGATTGAAGTCCATCCCGAACGGCAGGAACTGCTCATCAGCATCACCCGTCCCGAGGGTGCGCGTCCCCGGTTGAGGATGTCGATCTTCGATTCCAACGGCCCGGGAATCTCCTACGAGAGGCCCAAAGGCCTGATCGAAGTGACCCGGGTTGACGAGCGATCCTCGACCGCCCGCGTCATCAGGACGACCGACGCCAACACACCCATCCAAATGGGCGACATCGTCTATTCGCCCGCATGGTCGCCCAATACTCCGACGCGGTTCGCCCTCGTCGGCATGATGGACGCCGACCGCGATGACAAGGACGACCGCGACGAGCTCAAGCGGATGATCCAGGCGGCGGGCGGCCTCATCGACTTCGACTTCCCACCGCCCGATGTGGGCCAGGAAGACGGAACACTCTCGCCCCTGATCGACTGGTACGTCGTCGACGACCGGGCGCCACAGTCGCCCCAGCTCGCGAAACGCATGGGCGAGATCATCAAGGAATCGCGGCTCAACGGGACCAGGCCGATGCCGCTGGGACGATTACTCGCCTTCCTGGGATACGAGATCCGCCAGCCGCCGGTGCATCCTCGGGGGACATTCTCTCAGAATGCTCGAACCGAGGCTCGTCGGCGAGCCTCTCAATGAAAGTCTGTTCCGGAAGGGCCGAGATCTGCGGTTAGTGCGGGCGCTTCTCACCCGACCTGATCCGTGACGTGGCCCGATTCAGGTCCGATCTCCCATGTCCCGGGCGCCGCCGGGCGTTCCGGGGCCGACGAGGCCTCTTGCTGCGAGGGAGACCCATGAGAGACGGGAGCGAGCCCGGTGAGCGGATCGCGGCCGAGGACGCGGATTGGCCCGCGGACGCCTCCGCCCGGCCGGCGACGGAGCAGGGACCGCGGCTGACGCCGATATCGACGTTCGTCCTGGCCGGAGTCTTCCTGAAGATCGGTGCGACATCCTTCGGAGGACTCGGGCCCTCCCTGGCCGTCGTCGAGCGGGAGTTGGTGGAGAAGCGCCCGATCCTCACGGCGGCCGACGTCGCCGAGGCGGTGGCGGCGACCAGGCTCCTGCCCGGCTCCTCCCTGGTCCAGGTCACGTCCTTCCTCGGCTATCGGATCCGAGGCTGGAGGGGCGCGGCCGTCGCGACCGTGGCTTGCATCCTGCCCCCCGCGATGGCGATGCTCGGCCTGGCGGCCTTCTCCGAGTCTCTGCCCTCGCACCCGGCCATCGGTTCCGCGGCTCAGGGCCTGACCGCGGCCGTGATCGGCTTGCTGCTGGCCACCATGTGCCGGTTCGGCCGGGCGACCATCGACGGGCCGACGGCGATGGGGGTCGGCCTGGGCACATTCGGATTGGCGTCGATCCTGCAAGTCCCCGCCGCGGTTGTGGTCGTCGCCGCGGGGTTGATCGGGATCCCGATGCTCTCCGCGCCGGAGGCGAAGCGAGGGGACCACGTGAGACGAGGAGGTCGATCGTGAACGCCTGGGATCTCTTCTGGCGGTTCGCGCTCGCCAGTCTCCTCGCATTCGGCGGTGGCGCGGGAATCCCCCTCATCGAACGGATCGCGGTCCGGGAGGCCGGCTGGATCGGAGAGAGGGAGTTCGCCTCGGCCGTCGGGTTTGGCCAGGTCGTCCCCGGCCCGGTGATGGTCGTCGCGACATTCATCGGCTACCGGGTGGCGGGCGTCGCGGGGGCGGTGGCCGCGACGATCGGCGTGTTCCTGATCCCGTCCGTCCTGGCCGCTTCGGCGGCCCGGCAGATCGGGCGAAGCCCGCAACGCCGATGGCTCCGGGGCTTCCGCAGGGGTGCCGCGGCGTCCGCCGTCGGGCTCTTCGGCGTCACGGCGCGTCAGTCTCGCGCGACAGGGACTCAGCGGATGGCCGTCCTTGGGAATGGCCGCCGCGGCCTTCGTCATCGCTATGGGGACCAGGGTCCACCCCGTCTGGATCCTCGTGGGCGGCGCCCTGCTGGGAATCATCATCGGAACACCATCGCCGTCGCCGCCCGCGGGCTGAACGCCGCCAATCCGTCTTCCGCGGAGTCAAAGTCCATGCAAGAGTCCGACTTCGATGCCGTTGCCGGAGACTTCGACCGGTTCCGCGCGTTACCAGCCGGGGTTCCCGAGGCGATCCGCCGGGCGATCGGGGATGCGTTGGGCATCGCTACGATGGGACGCGTGCTCGACCTTGGCGCGGGGACCGGGCGCATCGGTGAAGCGTTCGTAGCCGCGGGCGATTCCTACATTGGCGTTGACGCGTCGGCGCGGATGCTGGCCCGTTTCGCCGAGAAGCTGTCGGGGCTCGTTGCGACAGCCCCCGCGCTGGCACAGGCCGACGGGCTGGCGCTGCCGTTCCCCGCTGCCTCGTTCGACGCGGTGCTGATGGTGCAAGTCATCGGCGGCTCGACCGGCTGGCGCGGCATCCTGTCCGAGGCGCGGCGCGTGCTCCGCCCCGGCGGGAGCATCGTGCTGGGCAAGGCGGTCGGACCGCCGCTCGGCCTCGACGGGCGGATGCGGGAGCGCCTCTCGCTGATCCTGGCCGATGCGGGCGTCGAGATGCATCGACGCGGTGTCCGGCGCGAGGATGCACTGGCCTGGCTGGCTCCCGCGGCGCGGCGCCTGTCCACGGTGGTGGCGGCCCGCTGGGAGACGACACGCTCGCCCCGCGACTTCCTGGCCCGCCACGCCACCGGTGCGCGGTTCGCCGCCCTCGCGCAACCCGTCAAGGATGAGGCGCTCCGGCGACTGGCGGAGTGGGCCATCGCCACCTTCGGGACGCTGGATGCCCCGCTCGTCGAGCAGCATGCCTTCCTGCTCGATCTTCTCCTGTTCTAGCGGCCCTTCGCATCCGGCCGATCGATGATCGCCTACTCATTTTGCGATCACTGCGATCGAGCTATGGGCGGCGATCACGTCGCCGGCGGCGTCCCGAATCGTCACGGTGACCGGGAAGACTCCCGCCGCGAGATAGCGGTGCGAGCCGGCAATCTGATAGCGACCGTTACCCACGCGCTTGACCGTTCCCGGGGTGGTCCCCGACTGGTCGCCCCAATCGATCGTGGCGACGAACTGGACGGGCCTGGTGTGCGGATCGCTGAAGCGAGCGATTGACCCGCGGAATGTCCTCTCGAGCGACGTTCGTCCGTGCAATCCGGACGACCGGAATGGCCCGATCGATGACGGGGCAGGCGGCGATGTCACGGTCACCTGCGTGGTGACGGTGTTGGCGTTCGGTGATTTCGAACCGGGTTCGGCGATCATGACCGTGACGGCGTAGACGCCCGGCGCGCCGTACGTATGCGTCGCCTCGATGTCGAATACGCTGCCGTCCTCGATCGGGACCACTTGCTTGAGCGTCTGTCCGTCGCCGAAGCTGATCTGGGCTCGCCACTGGGTCCCGGGCGCGCCCGAGGGATCGCTGACCGTATAAGTCGCGAAGATGGCGTTGGTGATCGGTACGCCCGCCACCGCGCTGATCGGCGCGCCGGCCGACGGGGTGATGCCGCCGGCCCGCAATACGCGGTCCTCCAGCACCTCGATCATCCGCGATGGCGATCCGCCCCCGCGACGGCCGCCGGGCTGACGTGCGATCCAGCTCATCCGTCGGAGCCTCTCTGCTCCTGACCGGTCGCCGATTCATCCCCGAAGGGCCCGCGACCGATCGGGTTACTTGTGGATAATGGTACCGACATGCTCACCGTCCAATGCACGCGTCAGATTGCCGTGGACGAGGCCGTTGATGACCTGGACCTCGGTGGCGAGCCGGGCCCGTCGGATCAACCCCGGGATCACCCGGTCGATCGGCAGGGTCGGGAGGTCCCGGGCGATGAGTTCGTCCGCGCCGATGCGCGGGATCAAGCGCGCCGGGGATCCGTGGCCGGATCGGACGTGTAGAGCCCGTCGACGTCCTTGACGAGGATCATGCGCCGGGCCCCGAAGACCTCGGCCACGAGATAGGACCCGGCGTCGGTGCGGTGCGGCGGGATCTTGCCCGATTCGGGCGGGTGCTCCCACAGGTCGTACGGGGGCACGCCGTTGAAGACGGCGCCCGCGCGGCCGCCAGCATCGCGGGCAGCAACTGCACCAGGAAGGGTGCCTCGAGGTAGACGAACCCACGTCGCGCCAGGAGGCAAGAGACCATGTAGGCGTTCTGGGCGGCGTCCTTGGCGCAGAGCGTCGCCAGCACGCCGGTGGGTAGGCCCAGGTCCAGGCCGACCGAGAGGATGTGCCGCGAGCGGACCCCGGCCCCGACGCCGAGGATCTGGGTGTGACGCGCCTGGTTCTCGACGATCTCGTCGAGCAGCGGCAGGAGCGCCGAGCGGCCCCGGTCCATGATCGACTGGCCCCCGATCTTGATCACGCTGACGTGCGGCAGGATGGCCCGCACCGGCGCCTCGGTGCTGGCGATGAGCTGCTTATCGACCAGCGACTCACGCATCAGCGGCGAGGGGACATGCTTGGCCCCCGATCGCTCGGAGCTCATCGCGCCGTCCTCCCGCCTTCGGTCGCATCATCGTAGATGATGGTCCCCACCGGCTCGCCCTCGAGGGCCGCGGTCAACTGGCCGGGCTTCAGCCCGTTGATGAACTGGATCTCGCGGATGTGCCGGGCGCGGGTCATCAACTCCAGCACGGCCCGCTCCACGACGAGGTCGTCCAGGTCGCGCGCCAGCAGTTCATGCACGCCGATCCGCGGAATGTACCGGGCGGACGGGTCCTTCTTGGGGTCGGCGTCGAAGAGGCCATCCTCGTCCTTGACATAGATCATCTTCCGGGCCCCGAACACCTCGGCGATCAGGAAGCATCCGGTGTCGGTGCGTTGGGGCGGGATCCGGCCCACATCCGGGTTCTGCTCCCAGAGCTTGTAGGGCGGCATGCCCTGACAGACGACGGCGCCACGCTCCATCAGGTAATGCGGCAGGATGCTGAAACCCTCCGGCTCGACGAACGGGATGCCGTATCTCGCCAGGAGGTAGTGGAGCATCTGCGCATTCTGCCAGGCGACGGCCGTCCCGAGGACGGTCAGGACACCGGTCGGCAACCCCAGATCGATCGCCAGTGAATAGATATGGCGGGCGCGGGTCCCGGCGCCGGTGCCGAGGATCATCCTGTGCCGGCCCAGGTTCTCGACGATCTCCGCGATCAGCGGGTAGACGGCCGCGCGACCCCGGTCGATCACGCTCTGACCGCCGATCTTGACGACGTTCACCCAGGGAAGGATCGGGTAGTCGGGCGTCGCCTTGGAGGCGCGACAGACGGCCTCGTCGTCGAGCGACCCCGTCAGCAGCAAGTCCGCGAGCGGCGGCAACTCCGCCGAGTGTCCCCGCCCGGTCATGGTCGCTCCCCTTCGAGACTTACGAACTCCTCTCAAGCCCGAGGCACTACCAGCCCCGCGGAAAGAGATCGCTCCCCCGTCCGGCGATGGAACTCCGACCCCGACGGTATCCCGTTCCCTGCGTCCCGCGCGAGACGGCATATCCTCCTCACGTAGTGCCTTCTCCCAGCCGCTCGGTTGCGCAAATCCGGCCGGGATCCCCGCATCCAGGTCTACAGCCGTCCCGAGCCGCCGTTCTCGTCGATCCCGGCGCCGCGGACCCGCCGGCCGAGATCCGTTCGGAGGTTTTCTAGCAGAATGGCGCATCCGGGTCCAGACCCCGAGGCACTACCAGAGGAACACGATCTCCATTCAGATCGACCAGCTCTATTAAATTAACATAAAACCACCAATTTTGACAGAATTCTCCAGAAAAGTGTAACCGCCGTCCCGGAGTGGTGCACTCTTAGCGTGCAGTCGAACCCAGACAGCCATCATGATCGGCGTTGTTCCGTTGGTGCACAGTTGCGCCTGCTGTCGGGGTTTCGCGCCGATGAATCCTCGGCGTGGTCCACAGGGCCCTCGGACTGAGCGGACGCTGGATTCCGATTGAGAGCGATCCGGGAAGCCGGGGCCTGGCATCTCCGATCCGGTATCGCTGTCGTTCGAGACGTCAGCCGGGCCGGGGAACGCGCCGACGAAGGGATGTGGCTCGGGGCCACCGAGCCCGATGCGATGGGGTTGCAGCGGGACGAAGCGGAGTCGTGTACGTCAACGTGATCGAGAGACAACCGGGGCTCATTTCATGCCGCGATCACTCTTCGGGACTCATGTCGGTCGGGTTTTCGGCGCCTCGGCGAGGCAGGGTCGTCACGTCGGGCGCAGGTCCCACGCGACGTCACTCGGCCGGGTGGAGGCCCTGGAAGAACGCAGGCTCCTTTCCAATATCATCCCCAGCGGGGTGATCAGCGACACGCCCGACGGTTCCAATTACGACTACACGATCGATCTATCGAATTCCAGCGCCAGTAACGCCAGCATCGGGACGTTCTGGTATGCGTGGATCCCCGGCCAGGATTACCTGGCCACCAGCCCGATCTCGGTGTCCCCGCCCGCCGGCTGGACCGACCAGATCACCAATATGGGCTCTGGCGACGGCTTCGCCATCCTCTTCATCTCCAACGGCTCCTCGTACAACGTGCAGCCGGGGAGCTCGCTCAACTTCAGTTTCGTCAGTGCCGACACTCCCGCGTCGGTCAATGGCAATTCGGTGTTCTATCCCAACACGCCGGTGGGAACATCGTACGTCTACCCGCAGGGGCCCTTCAGCGATGCCGGTCATGAATTCGTCGTGAAGCCGGCACCGACCCTCCAATCGATCGCCGTGACCCCGGCCAACACCAACCTCCCCGCCGGAGAGACCGAGCAGTTCACCGCCACCGGCACCCTCTCGGACAACTCCACCGAGGACCTGACCAGCCAGGTGACCTGGGCGTCTTCCGACACCACCTGGGCCACGATCAACTCCGCGGGGCTGGCCACGGCCGTCGCGCCCGGCGCCGTGACGATCTCGGCGACGCTCGACGGCATCACCGGCTCGACCAACCTCACGGTGACTTCCGCCGCGCTCCAGTCGATCGCGGTGACCCCGGCCGACCCGAGCGTCCCCAAGGGTGAGACCGAGCCATTCACGGCCACGGGTACCTTCTCGGATAAATCGACCGAGAACCTGACGAGTCAGGTGACCTGGACATCGGGGACCACCTCGGTGGCGACGATCACGGCGGCGGGAGTGGCCAGCGCGGTCGGCACCGGCACTTCGACGATCAGCGCCGCGCTCGATGGCATCACCGGATCGACCGTGCTCACCGTCTCTCCCGCGGTGCTCGAGTCGATCGCGGTGACCCCGGCCAATACCAGCCTCCCCGTCGGAGAGACCGAGGAGTTCACCGCCACCGGGACGCTGTCCGACAACTCCACCGAAGACCTGACCAAACAGGCAACCTGGGCGTCTTCCGACACCACCTGGGCCACGATCAGCGCCGCGGGGCTGGCCACGGCCGTCGCGCCCGGCCCCGTGACGATCTCGGCGACGCTCGACAGCATCACCGGCTCGACCAAGCTGACCGTCATCGCCGCCGTCCTCCAGTCGATCGCGGTCACCCCAGCCAATACCACTCTTGCTGTCGGAGACACGGAGCAGTTCACGGCCACCGGCACGTTCTCGGACAACTCCACCGAAGACCTGACCAAACAGGCAACCTGGGCGTCTTCCGACACCACCTGGGCCACGATCAGCACCGCGGGGCTGGCCACCGCCGTCGCGCCGGCGCCGTGACGATCTCGGCGACGCTCGACGGCATCACCGGCCCGACCAAGCTGACGGTGAGTTCCGCGGTCCTCCAGTCGATCGCAGTGACACCGGCCGATACCAGCCTCCCCGCCGGCGAGACGGAGCAGTTCACGGCCACCGGGACCTATTCCGACAAGTCGACGCAGAACCTGACCGACCAGGTGACCTGGGCCTCCTCCGACACGAGCTGGATCACGATCAGTGCCACCGGGCTGGCCACCTCCATGTCGCCGGGGCCCGTGACGATCTCGGCAACCCTGGATGGCATTACGGGCTCGACCTCGCTGACCGCCACCGCCGCGGTCCTCCAGTCGATCGCGGTGACCCCGGCAGGCCCCAGCATCGCCACGGGCCAGACCGAGCAGTTCACCGCCACCGGCACCTACTCCGACAAATCCACGCAGGTCCTGACGAGCGAGGTGACCTGGGCGTCCGCGACGACCTCAGTGGCGACGATCACTGCCGCCGGCCTGGCCACCGCGGTTGGTCCGGGCACATCCGACATCAGCGCCACGCTCGACGGGATCAGCGGGTTGACAACGCTCACGGTGACCGGGCCCACGGCACTGAACCCGATCGCCGCGAAGGACAATAGCCAGGGAGGCTATTACCAGTACGGTACCTGGACGACGGTCTCCGGGGGTTACGGCGGTACCTACGAACTGGCGGATCCGACGACCTCACCGAGCGCGAGCAATCGCTGGTACTTGACCGTGCCCGCGGGCACCTATGACTTCTATGCCACCTGGGTGGCTTCGGCGAACAACGCGACCAATGCGGGCTATTCCGTCTACGACGGCTTCACGAAGCTCGGCACGTACCAGGCGAACCAGCAGCAGGCGCCTGGCGATGGCCAGTTCGGCGGCGTGCTCTGGGCGAAACTCGGAACCATCACGGTCACAAATGGGAAGCTCACCGTCGCCATGAGCGCGAGCGGAGCGAACGGCGACATCATCGCCAATGGCATCTTGCTGGCTCCCGGCAGCGTGGCGGCGACGTTGACGGGTTCGGGAGGTTCTGCCGGAGGGAACTCCTCGTCATCGACGGCGACTGCGATGGGTCCCCTTGCACCGTCGAATACGAGTGGGACGGATTCCGGCGGCGGAGGGATCAACGGAACCTCGAACTCGACGCCGGTCGCGGCGTCTGCAAGAGGCGCCGTGGTTCCGGTATCGCCGATCACGGACGTATCCGCGGACGACGCCGCGACCGGCCAATCGGGGAGCCCGCCCTCGACAAGCCTGGTCGATCATGCCATCGCCGAGCTGGGGAATGGCCATGGGCGGACGCATCGCAACTTGATCCTCGATCGGCTCGCGCGAAGGCGAGCGTCGCACAGCCATCGGAGTCCTGCGCATCGCCATCTCCAGTGGTGAAGCCATGAAGCGCGGTTGACCGCGGAAAGCAACCGTCGCGGGAGGATCGTGGTGGGCTCCCGGATGATCGAACCGGGACCAGGCCGTCACTCTCGGCTCTCTCCAAGGACCATCGCTCGGACCAGCACGTTGACCGGCGGGGCGGCGACGCTCCCCAAGAGTACTCAGAGGCACCCATCATGCGATTGAGGTTGAACTGCCTTCCCTTGGTCTTGGCCGTCGCCGCGTTCGCCGGGCCGCCGACTGCGCTGGCCGGCTCGCTCACCTACTCGCACACATCGTCCGCGCTACCCAGCGCCCCCGGGCCGGCGATAACGCTGTTGTCGATTACCGGCGATAACGACGGCACCAATTACACATTCACGCTGACGTTCGCGAATCAGACCATCGAAGGCCCTTCATCGGGCAACAACGACGCGGTCTACGGGTTCATCAACATGGACACCGATAACAACGCCGCGACCGGCGTCACCGGAGCATTCCTCGACGCGAATAGCTACGAGCCGGGATTCGGCCGATATTCGCCCAGCACCCTGGGGATCGACGCGGTGATCAACCTGAGTAGCGAGGGAGATCCCCTTCATGGTGCCCCCGGCTTGGTCGACGTCGTCGCGACCAATGGGTTCAACCCCATCGCCACCGTGCCCATCACCTACACGAACCAGTCCGGCTCGACCCCGAGTACGATCACGATCTCCATTCCCCTCACCGACTTCTCGAATAACCAAATCTCGGTTCTCGACACCGGCAATTTCTCGGCCGTCGTCGGTAACGTCAACAACGCCACGGACTTCCTCCCCGGCCCCGCGTCCGTCCCCGAGCCCGGCTCGGCGTTCCTGCTGGGGGCGGGCGTGTCGCTGGCCGCCCTCGCCATGTCTCGGGCCAGGGGTCCGGTCCAAACGAGACGCCGCGCGCCGACCGTCTAAGCCCGGTCCTCACCACGGGACGTGCGTCGGACGCTCGCGGCCGACCCGATCCCGCCGCGCCTCCCATCCGCGAAGACCACCCGGTTCACCCGCCCGGGTCGCGGATGGCCGTCGTCCAACGACAAAACAAATGATACGATCATCACATCCATAAACTCACGTCTACACCATCACGTCATTGCACCCCGGTCGTGTCTTTCGAGCACTCCCAAAGAATTCGACAACCGGGTCCTTGTGCCGGGTCACTTATCTAACGGGACGGGCGCATCGAGGACCTCCCTCGCGGCCCGGTTCGGTCGGTTCGAAAACCGCCACCATCAAGAAGCGGCCCGTTGCGCAGCACCGCGGCGCGCTGCCGCCCTCGGCCGGCGACAATGCCGACATCATC
The DNA here is from genome assembly GCA_963815795.1 of uncultured Planctomycetota bacterium. Taxonomy (GTDB): domain Bacteria; phylum Planctomycetota; class Planctomycetia; order Isosphaerales; family Isosphaeraceae; genus JAKAUH01. Next base: position 525,561 of record CAWFIC010000021.1, read on the forward strand.
CGTGCACACGCTAGCAGAAAAACAAGGAGTCTTTCATGTCTCGAGATCACCTGGCGGCCCGGTTACACCGCATCTTCGAGGCCTTGACGCCCGCGACCCGACGCAAGGAACGCCGGCAGAAGATGCATCGATTCCCCGGGGTCGAGTCCCTGGAGGGTCGCGCGCTCCTGGCCAACATCACGGCCAGTGCGGTCATCAGCTCGGCGCCTGATGGTGCCGACTTCGACTACACGATCACGCTGACGAATTCCACCTCGAGCACCTCGGGAGTCGGCACATTCTGGTACGCGTGGAACCTCCCGAACGTGAATTATCTCGCGACGAGCCCCGTGTCCGTCAGCCCGCCGGCCGGCTGGTCCGATCAGGTCACCAACACCGGTCCGTCCGACGGCTTCGGCATCCTCTACACGGCCAACAGCTCGGCCTCTTATCTGGCTCCCGGGTCTTCCCTCGTCTTCAAGTTCACGAGTGCCGACTCGCCCTCGTCGGTCAACGGCAATTCGCCGTTCTATCCCGGCGTGCCGGTGAACACGTCATTCGTCTACCCGGAGGGCGCGTTCAGCGACGCCGGCCATGAGTTCGTCGTGCAACCGGTGGGAAGCCCGACCCCGACGCCCACGCCCACGCCCACGCCGAGCCCGACCCCGACGCCCACGCCGAGCCCGACCCCGACGCCCACGCCGACCACGACCCCGACTCCGACCCCTCCCGTCATGATCACCGGGGTGCGCGTCTTGCAGAACAAGAAGCACATGGTGACCGAGATCCTCATCGACTTCTCGGGCAGCGTGAATGCCTCGGAGGCTGAAAGCCTGGGCACCTACCAGCTCACGACGGCGGGCAGCAAGGGCTCGTTCACGGCCAGGAACGCCAGGCACGTGGCCTTGAGCTCGGCGGCCTACACCGACGCGGCCCACGAGGTCGCGCTGAAGCCGCGGAAGGCCTTCGCGCTCACCAAGGCGGTCGAGTTGAAGGTCATCGGACAGCCGCCGGGCGGGTTGCAAGACAGCTCCGGCCGATTCATCGACGGCAACAACGACGGGATCGGGGGAGACGACGGCGAGTTCGTGATCACGCGCCGCGGTGTGACCGGGGCTTGAATGTCGCCATGGGCGAATATCAGTCTGCCGGGGGGCCCGTGGCGCGGGCCCCCCGCGCTCATCTCAGATGGATTTCCAACCCCTCGGTACACCCGGCCCGGATGCCCCTGCAGCCCGAGCATGGGCCGCCTCGGTCAAATGCCGGGTCAGCCAGTCGACGGCCAGGCGGGCGACCTCCTCGAGCGCTCCGGTATCCGCCCACGCGGTTCGGATCATCTCCGGACCAGCTCCGCGGGCGCCCGTCGGGGACCGAGGTAGACGCCGAGGCGGCCGAAGCCCCGGTCCGGTCGGACAAACCGGCGCGGCGCGGGCCTCCGAGCGACGATTTGTCTCCTGGAACGTCAGGAGCGGCCCGGACGGCACTCGTCGAATGTTCATTCTTTCAAGCTGAAGGCGTCAACCTGGGCGACGGGGATGAAGGTCACGCCAGGTCGATGATCTCGTCGTCGTCGTCGAGGATTTCGAACTGGAAGTCGTCCTCGAGCGGGGAGACGGGTGCGGCCGGTGCCGGTGTCGCGGGCCGGTTCTGGTCCGCGACGGGGAAGGTTGCCACCTGGTTGAGCGAGGGCTCGGGGAACCCCACCGGTGGGCCCGGACGCAGCGCCGGGCCGATGGCCGGCCAGGGCGCCGTTGACGGTGCCGCCGGTGCCGCCGGTTTGGCCGTGCCGTTCGTCCGGCCGGCCGCCCGGGCACGCGCCTGGAACTGCTCCGAAGGCGACGGCATATCGTCCGGGCCCAGGTAGATCCGCAGCTTGTACGCGCCCAGGCTGATCCGATCATCGGGCAACAGGGCGGCCCACCGCACTTTCTGGCCCTTGACCTTCGTCCCGTTCGTCGTCGCCAGGTCCCGGATCACCAGCAAACCGTCGGTCTTCACCAGGACGCAATGCCGCTTCGACAGACTGTGGTGATGGATCACCACGTCGCAATACTCGCGCCTCCCCACGACCGTCACATCCCGCACGATCGGGATCGGCGGATCGCCATTCTCCGGTACCAGCTCCGCTTTCATGGCCGCATGCATCCGGTCCGGAACCGGACCGCCGAGAGGTTGCTTCGGGACGGGTGTTCGCCCACTCCACCTCCATTCTAGAATAAGGCCGCCGAACTATCAATATGATCTGGAGCGTGTGTGGATGTGCCGAACGCGCTAAATTTGACGGTATGGCGGCCACGGCGACGTTCAGAGGATGTATCAGGAGGGGATCGGGTGGGCCTCGCCTCGGTCCACCGAGGCTCGACCGACCCGACTCCCAGCCGTCGGCCATTTCGCAGACTCTTCGATGAGTCGTTCTTCGGCCCCCCGCGCCTTCGTTCACGCGGGGATCTCGAGTTGCACGAGTGCCGCGGTGGCGGCGGCGTGCTTGCGGATATCCTCGGTGATGCGCATCGAGCAGAACTTGGGGCCGCACATGCTGCAGAACGCGGCCGTCTTGAACGCTTCCTGGGGCAAGGTCTCGTCGTGCATCCGGCGGGCGGTCTCCGGGTCGAGGGAGAGCCGGAACTGCTCCTCCCAGTTGAACGAGTAGCGCGCCCGGCTCAGGGCGTCGTCGCGGTCGCGGGCGCCGGGGCGGTGCCGGGCGAGGTCGGCGGCGTGCGCCGCGATCTTGTAGGCGATCACACCCTGGCGCACGTCCTCGACCTCGGGGAGCCCCAGGTGCTCCTTGGGCGTCACGTAGCAGAGCATGCTGGCACCGTGCCAGGCCGCCAGGGCCGCGCCGATCGCCGAGGTGATGTGGTCGTAGCCGGGCGCCACGTCGGTCACCAGCGGGCCGAGGACGTAGAACGGCGCCTCGCTGCATTCGACGGCCTGCTTCTCCATGTTCATCGCGATCTGATCCATCGGCACGTGGCCGGGTCCTTCCACCATGACCTGGCAGCCGCGCTCTTGGGCCCGCCGCGTCAGCTCGCCCATGGTCCGCAGCTCGGCGAACTGCGCCGCGTCCGAGGCGTCCGCGATGCAGCCGGGCCGCAGGCTGTCCCCCAGGCTGTAGGAGACGTCGTTCTCCCTCATGATGTCGCACAGGTCGTCGAAGTGCGTGAAGAAGGGATTCTCCCGGTTATGCGCGATCATCCACTGCGCCATCAACGAGCCGCCGCGCGAGACGATGCCGGTGATCCGGTGCGCGGTCAGGGAGATATAGTCGCGGAGGATCGCGGCGTGGATCGTCATGTAGTCGACGCCCTGGCGCGCCTGGTGCTCGACCATGTCGAGCATGTCCCTCGGCGTGAGGTCCTCGACCTTCTTGACGTTCTGGATGGCCTGATAGATCGGCACGGTGCCGATCGGGACCGGGCTGGCCGCGATGATCGCGCGGCGGATCGCGTCGATCTGGCCGCCGGTGGAGAGGTCCATCACCGTGTCGGCGCCGAGCTCGACCGCCGTCCGGAGCTTGGTCAGCTCGTTGTCGATGTCCGAGGTCACCGCCGAGTTGCCGATGTTGGCGTTGATCTTGCATTTCGCCTTGATCCCGATGCCCATGGGCTGGAGGCCGAGCCCCAGGTGCACCTTGTTAGCCGGGATGATCATCCGGCCCCGGGCGACCTCCGAACGGACCACCTCCGGATCCAGCCCTTCCCGCCGTGCGACGAACGCCATCTCGTCGGAGACCGTCCCCCGACGAGCCAATTCGAGCTGCGTCATGATGTCCTTTCACTCGTCATAAGTCCCAGGTCGGCCCCCTATCGCTGACATTCGGTATAACATCTCACCCCGGATTTCGTAAGCCTCTGGCGACGTGGCCGAAGCATTCGACGGCGGCCGCCGGCTCGCCCGCGCCGCCGTGGCGGGCGAGTGCTCCGGGCGCCGGGGGCGGGGGCGGACGCCGTCTGGCGTCTCCGCTACGAACGGAGCGACTGGCGCAGCCATCGCGAGGCGTACGCCGTCGGGATTTCCGCCGTCCGCGATTGAGCCGCCGCAATCTTCGGGGACGATATAAAGGGCGTCACGGCGACTCCCCCGACGAGCGAGAGGAAGCCGGGGCCGGGCGAAGGATCGGGGGCCGCCGCCGACCGATCCAGCAGGTCCGGCCCCGCCCGTCCCGATGCCCCTCGGCCCGTCGTCTATCGTCGCGGCCCGGGGACGGGTCAGCGTCCCGGGCGGGTCGCCGTGCCAGATGGGATTCGATGAGGACGTCCGAGGTCGTGCCGGCAGACGCGCCGCCCGCCGAGGCTCCGGCCCGACCGACCATCAAGGAGGTACCCAGGAAGTGAACATCCTTACGACCCGCTTCGGGCTGATCCCGGCCTGCGAGACGGATGTCATCACGATTCCGGAAGGTTTGCTGGGCTTCCGCTCGTTCATCCACTATATCCTCCTGCCCGACCCGGTCGTGATGGGCCTGTCCTGGCTGCAGAGCCTCACCGCGCCCGAGCTCGCTTTCGGCCTGGTCGCGCCCCCCATGGCGGTGGGCGACTACCGGGTCGAGATCCGCCAGGGGGACCGAGCGGCCCTGGAGCTCGACGACGAACGATCCGCCTTGACTTACGTGATCTTGAACCGTGGCGATGGGGGGGGGCTGACGGTGAATCTCCAGGGGCCCTTGGTCTTCAACCCGATCCGCCGACTGGGCCGGCAACTGGTCCTCACCAGCAGCCGATACCCGGTCCGGTACCCCCTCGACACGGGCAACTGCACCCCAGCCCCTAACCTGCTGCCCGGGCCGTCCCCGTTGCGTGCGACGGCGTAGCCCGTGTAGCGATTCATCCTGAGTGATCTTGGCGACGTGACATCCCCAGCTCCGTCGTGGTCACCGCGGGCGTGGGCAGCGTGATCAGGGATGGTCGCGGGCCGCGCCGGCAGGAGGAAGGAGCCGTATACGATGCTGGTCCTGTCCCGACACCGCGACGAAAGTATCATCATCGGCGATGATATCGTCATCACCGTGGTGGATATTCGGGGAGATAAGGTTCGATTGGGGATCGCGGCCCCGATCGAGATCTCCGTACACCGGCAAGAGGTCTATGAGGCCATCCAGCGCGAGAATCGCCAGGCGAGCCGGCTGGAGCCCGAGGACGCCCGCCAGGTCGAGCGTCTCAACCAGCCGGCACGCCGCGAACCGCGCCGGGGCCGCACCGAGCCCACCTGATCGGCTGTGAAGGAATCGATCCCGGATGGCGAATTACGGATTCCGAACGGCACGAAGACCCGGTGGTTCAGATCGTTCGGTATCGGGAATCGTCCCTGGCGTTCCTTCATGTGCCGGACCTCCCGCACGCAACCTCGGCGCGGGTCTCCCGACCCCGCCAGGTGCCGACAGCAGGTCTGCCGCCATTCACCGCGATCGCAAGGTCCGCTGATGGACCGCGCCCATGAATCTGCTCCCGACGAGGCGGCGTCGGCCGGGTGATCCCATGGCCGGCGTCGCCTCGATTCTTTTCGAGAGCGAGGCTGCGAGATCGCCGGGCTGCGTCGCCTGCCCCGGAGGCCCATCGCACGGCGCCAACGAGAGTACGCCGGGGTTTCCTTCGCGGCGGCGAGCCTCCGTGCGAGCCGGTTCCAGCCGGCGGCTCAGACGGAGCCCCGCCCTGGCGCGGTGAAGAGTTGGGGTTGACCGGCGTTTTCGAGGGCCCGGCCGACGGGTGTCTTGTGGCGCCCGCTCGTGCCTCTTCGTCCCCCCCTTACGAAGGGGGGGCTCACAAGGAGAGGTTTTTCGGCTTGCCCGCCCGAAGTCCTGGGAGCAACGGACTTTACTTCATGACCTCTCGGTCTCCGGCCCATCGCTGGAACTTGTGGCAGGAAGCGTGGTTGCGCCGCGTCTCCCTGAAGAAACCTCTCCTTGTGAGCGAAGGGGGGGTCAGGGGGGGTCCGGGGCCACCGGCCCGTGGAGCGCGGCAGGACGATCGGAACCGACCCCCCCGAACCCCCCCTTCGTAAGGGGGGGACGAAGAGGCGCAACGCGACCGGGATCAGCGCCCAGCCCTGTCCAGCCCAACTTCTCACCGCGCCAGCCTCGCCCTCCGAATGCTGCTTCCTCCTTGAGCGGAAGACCTTGAAGCGGACAGACTCGAGACTCACAGGGCCGGGTTCAGCGCCATCATCAGGCCGCGGACCCGACCCTCGAAGCTCTTGTCGGTCGCGAGCACCCGCTCGAAGTCGGGCTGGGCGATCACGTAAAGCTCCAGATCAGTCTTGGCGCGGACGGTGTGCTGGATCGGCCTGCCGAAGAATGAGGAGATCGTGCCGAAGCCTTCGCCGAAGTAGAGCTCCTCCTGGTACGCCCCGCCCTTGTAGACATCGGCGACGCCCGAGCCGATCAGGTAGTAGCGATCGCCGTGCTCCCCCTCGCGGACGATCGTCTCGCCCGTCTGGCGGGCCTCGACGGTCATCACGCTGGCGATCTTGGTGAGCGTGGCCTCGCGGAGCCCCTTGAGGACCTCCGACTGCGCCAGTGCCCGGGTGATCCGGACGGTCATCCGCGTCAGCGAATTGGTGATGATCCGGCCGCCCATCATGTTGACGACGCGATCGGCATGGTCGATCACCCGCTGGTCGTGCGTGACGATCAGGACGGTTGTGCGTTCCATGCCGTCGGCCAGCTTACGGAGCAGGCCCAGGACGATCTGGCCGGATTCGGCGTCGAGCGCGGCGGTCGGCTCATCGGCCAGCACCAGCGGCGGGGAATTGACCAGTGCACGCGCGATCGCGACTCGCTGGCGCTGGCCGCCGGAAAGCTGAGACGGCACATGATCGAGGCGTTCGCCCAGCCCGAGCTCCCGGAGCAACAGGGAGCTACGCTCGTCCATCTCGCGGGCGCCGCCGCGTTTGAGCACCGTCGCCATCCGCACGTTCTCCATCGCGGTCAGCGAGCTGAACAGGTTGTGGCTCTGGAAGATGAAGCCGATGCTCTTGCGCAGCTCGACGGCGCCGCGCTGGTCGAGGGCCGCGACATCACGGTCGAGGACGCGCAGCCTCCCCCGCTGCATACGCCGCAATGCCCCGATCAGGGTCAGGAGCGTCGTCTTGCCCGAGCCCGAGGGCCCGGTCATGATAACGACCTCGCCGCGGCCGATCTCCAGCGAGTTGTCGAAGAGGACCTGGCTCCGCGTCTCGCCGTCCCCGTACCAGTAGCTGACGTCTTCGGCACAGATCGCGAGCTCCTTGCACATCGGACGGGCCACGGCCAGCGTCGCGTGCGAGGACTCGGTGGCCGGGTCGTGGGGATTGGTCGCGGCGATCGGCCCGTCATTCATGCGTCTCGTTCCGTCCGGAGGGTTGTTCGTTCGCGGCCGGGCGTCGGCGAGGCGCCCGATCGCCGTTCACTCAATGGAAGAGCTGGGCGGGGTCGGCCGAAGTGAGCCGGCGGGCGGCCAGGCACCCCGACGCCACGCACATCAGCACCGTCAGGCCCAGGATCCCGGCGGCCTCGTCCGGCCGCAAGTCCATCGGCAGCCCGGTCGCCCCATTCACCACGCGGAACAACAGGAGGCTGACGACCAGCCCCGCCGCGTAACCGAGCATCGCCAGGTAGACTGACTGCGCCACGACGATCGAGAACAGGCGGCGATCCGAGTAGCCCATCGCCTTGAGTGTGGCGAATTCCGCGAGCCGTTCGCTGATGTCGGCAAAGAGGACCTGGTAACAGATCGCCAGACCGACGATGAACCCCATGACGACGCCGATGGAGAAGACCGTGCCGATCGGGGCGACATGGTCCCAGAAGCCCTGCTCCTTGGCGATCAGTCCCTCCTTGGTCAGGACGCGGACGTCGGGCGGCAGCGCCGACTGGATCCTCCGTCGCAGGTCCTCGAGGTCCACGCCCGGCCGGACGCGCAGCAGTCCCACGGTCACGTCGTCACCGCCCCGGCTCGGTCCGCGGCGATCGGGGAAGATCTCGGCCAGGTTGGCGTCGCTCATGACCAGTGTGCCGTCGCTCTGATAGTCGGCGCCGAGCTCGAACGTCCCCACGATCCGGATCGACTTGCCCGAGAGCTCGGACGTCGTGCCAGCCGCCAGCGGCCCCAGCCGCGCAGTGCGCGAGCGGCGGTCGGCCATCGCCGTGCCCGGTCGATCCCATTCCGAACGGCGATCCTCCAGAACAGCCAGGTCGAGCGCGTCGGATGCGGGCGGATACCCGACGACGCGGATCGGCCGCGGCAGGCCGTCCGCCGCGCTCCGCCAGAACGAACGCCGCGTCTCGATCGACACCGGCACTCCGCTCTGGACCTCGGGGAACGCCCGGGCCTGATCGATCCGGCGGTGCGGGAATCCATACGGGACAGAGAGCGTATACACGGTCCGGCTGACGATCATCAACTGGCCGTCCAGATGGCGGATCAACCCGACCATGCTCTCCAGGAGCGACTGCTGGAAGCCGCGCTCCATGAACATCAGAGTGACGGCGAACGCCGTGCCGGCCAGCGAGGCCAGCAGGCGCAGCTTGTTCTCGGTCAGGTTGCGCCAGGCGAGCGGGACCGTGGTAGCGGGATTTCGGAGCATGGTGTTCGACTTCCCCGCGGGGCGAGGGTGCGCCGCAGGACGGTTGAGGGATCGTCAGTCGGTTCAAAACAACTCCGCGGGGTCGGCCCTCCAGACCTTCTCAACCGTGAATATGGCGGAGACCAGGCCGATCAAGGCCGTGACCAGCAGCGAGATCCCCAGAATCCGCAACGTGAGCCGCATCGGGATCCCGGCCAGGGCCTCCGTCGCCCGATAGAGCCCGAAGCCGAGCACGACGGCGATCAGGAAGGCCGCTCCCGAATAGATCAATGCCTGCTGGACGACGACGCGGGCCAGGTAGGCGTTGGAGTGGCCCATCGCCTTGAGTGTCGCGTATTCGGCCAGGTGGTCGCGGACGTCGTTGGAGAGGACCTGGTAGATCACCGCGGACGCCACGATCGTCGCGACCAGCACGCCGAAGGCGAACAGCTTGCCAGTCGCCGTCTGTCGGACCCAGTGCTCGGACTCGCGCCGCAGGATCTCGGCACGTGAGTAGGGCACCACGTCCGGCGGGAGGGCTTCACGCAGGGCGCGGCAGGCGGCCTCCACCGCCCGAGGGTCACGGTCCCGGAGCTTCAGGAATCCGAACTGGACCCGCTCGGTCGTCGGCCGTTCGCAGAGCCGCGCGAAATTGACGTCGCTACAGATCGCGACGCCGTCGGCCGCGAAGCCCCTGAGCAGGGGGAACCCGCCCACGACCCGGACCGCGGTTCGCCCCATCTCCCAGCCGTCGAATCGACCGACGAGCGGCCAGCCGAAGTCCAGGTTGGAGAGCTCGTCCAGCAATACGCAGCGCGGCTGCTGGAGTCGCGGCCTGGCCTCCTCGACGGCCCGGCGGATCGGGCCTCGGAACGGGTTATTCTCGAGAGAAACTCCGATCACCAGCAGCTCGCGGCGCCGGAGCGGACGGGGCAGCCGGTCCCCGAGTATCCATCGCCGCAAGGGGCCGGGCTCGGGCCGTTCGTCATCCCGGGCGACGGCCTGGTCGTCCGGCGGGTAGGGCGGACATCGCCACAGGTTGAACGTCGCGTAGAGCGGCGCGGCTCTGGACACCGAGTCGATCGAACGGGCCTGCCGGAGCCGTTCCATGGGGAATTCGCCGGGCGCGAAGAACTGGTCGTAGGTCGCCGCCAGCAACACGACGTCGAAATCCAGTTGCTCGTAGATGTTGGTCGCGGTGATCTCGACGGCCCCGTAGAAGCCGAGCTGCAGCAAGACCATCGTGACCGCGAACGCCACGCCGGCGATCGCCGCCGCCGTCTTTCGCCCCCCGTGTTCCACGTTGCGCAGCGCGTATCGGGGGAGTGAGCGTCCGGATCAGCGAGGATTCTCTGGAGGGATTCATCCCGGGCGTCGCCTCGTCCCGCGGCCGGTCGGGCGGCCGTCAATAGGTCGGTCGATCGGCATCCTTCGCGCCGGAGGCTCCGATGCCGGCGCCGGGCCTGATGGACGGATCACGGCGTCAACCTCCATGTCAACGAACCGATCCGCCGGCGCGGCCTCCTCGAGCTGGATCGTCACGTCAATGACGCGGAGGTCGCGCATCGCCCTCGGGTCGATGCTCGTCAGCAGGTTCTTGCCCACGATCGAACCGATTCGGCTGACCTTTCCCGCGACCTTCGTGCCGAGGATGTCGACCTCGGCGCGGTCGCCGGGCCGGATTCGGGGCACGTCGCTCTGGTAGACCTCGGCCCGTGCGATCATCGAGGAGACGTCGCCAATCTGCAACAGCACTCCCGAGCTCAGCTCGCCGGGATGCGCGAACACTCGCAAGACGCGACCGGGCCCGGGCGCGCGGACCTCGGTCTCGCGCAAGGCGGCCGTCGCCAGGTCGAGCTGGCCCTTGAGGATGGCCTCCTCCGGACCCGCGCCGGTCGGACGCTTCGGGTCCCCGGGCTTGCCGCCGCCTCCGCCGATGGCCTTGCCCCGTGTGAGATCCAGGTCGAGCTCGTTCTTGATGGCCTGCATCTCGAGTTGGTACAGGGCCATCTCGGTGTCGTAGCGTTCCTTGCCCTTGAGCGCGGCGCCGAACTGGCCGTAGAGTTCGCGTGCCTTGGTGAGCCTCTGATTGGTGACATCCGCCGCCTTGCGGGCCGCGGCGAGGCGCGCCGACCGCTCGTGCTCGGACCGCTCCTTCTGGGCCTCCGCCAGGGTGAGCTGAAGCCGGGCCGAATCATGGCCCTCAAGGGTGGCCAGGATCGTCCCGGCCGACACCTGGTCGTCCTCCTTGACCTTGAGCTCGACGACGCGGACGCCCGGCCGGACCCCGACCGAGATCAAGCCCGACGCCGGCAACAGCCGCGCGAGTGCCACGGCTTCCCGTCGGCTCGCTCCGGCATTTCTGGCGGCCGCTTCTCGCCCCTTGGTGGAGGATTCCTGGGCAGCGGCGGCATCGATCGAGGATGAGCCCGATCGCCAGGCCACTAAGGCCAAGACGGCAACGGTCGCGGTCGCCAGCGCGCGCCACGTCTTTCGCGAAGAGATCGCAGGAATGTCAGCTATCGCCATGCCCGATTCCTCAAGGCATCCGACGTCGCGGAGGCCCGCGACCCACCATCGACCAATCCGGCCGGGAAGGCCGTGTCACGAGGATACCCGGCATCCTTTTGCACGCCAAGATCCCGCCCGAGGCCGCCGGTCGCGGTCGGGCCGGCGGGCGACGCCCGGGACGGGTCCGTTCGGGTCGGTCCGGGGCCGCCGGAGAAACCCGAAACCGGGTCCGGCCGCCGTGCCCCACGCGGCCCGTCTGACCCTCGGCCGACAGCCGCCATTCCGCCCGCTCCGACGGCCCGGTTGGCGCTGATCGCCGCCGGACCATGGTGAACGCCTCGACAAATCGTCGGCGAGTTGACACGATTGTCACCGTAGCTCGAACAGGATACAATCTTGATAGTCCATCGGGAGCTGAGAACGATGCCCAAGAAACTCGCGGCCGAGAAAACAGCGGCCCATCGCAAGATCACGCGCCGATCCAAGGCCGCCAAGACGGGGATGATCCGCGCCGAGTCTCCCCCGAATTGAAGGCCCAGGCCGAAGGGATCCTCGCCAGGATCGGCCTGAGTTCCAGCGATGCCATCCGGATGTTCTACAAGCAGGTGACCCTGCGGAACGGCCTGCCGTTCGAGGCGAGGATCCCCAACGCGACCACCCGCAAGGCCCTCCGCGACGCCGAGGCCGGCCGGGACATGACCGACTACGCCAGCGTGGACGAGATGTTCGAAGATCTGGGTCTCTGACGTGGCCAAGCGAAAACCCAAGGCCGGGGAACCCGAGCCGCCACCCCCTCCCCCACCTCCGTTGACGCCTCGCCCGGGAGCGGAGTTCAAGAGGGACCTGAAGCGCCTGAAGAAGCGCGGCAAGAATATGGAGAAGCTCCGGGCGGTCGTCGAGACGTTATGCACTCGCGCTCGGCTGGACCCGAAGCACAGGGATCATGCCCTCAGCGGCGACTGGAAAGGATGGCGCGACTGCCACGTCGAGCCCGACTGGCTCCTGATCTACCGGGAAGAAGCTGGCAAGCTGGAGCTCGGCCGCACCGGCACGCACTCCGACCTGCTCGAATGACCGTCCTGTTGCGCCACCCCGTCACCGTCCGCCGCCCAGTTCTCGTGCCGAGCCGCTGACCGGCCGGGGCGGGCCCGGGCCCGCCGATAAAACCCGAATCCAGCCTTGACACCCGGCCGCCTGGTTTGACACCCGGCCGCCCTGACACCCGGCCGCCCCGATACCCGGCCGCCCCCTGGTCATCTTCGGGCGCCGCCACACCGGTACTCCCGTCCATTCGCGGAGGGGGATATTGTCGGCACCGCGACGGCCTATTTTCGGAGCAGTTCCGTTCTCGCGTCAGGTCGTATAGTCACCACCAGCACTCCCCAGGATCAATCGAGGTGGCGGGATATTCGAATCGAATCCGATGTCTGCGACAAAAAAGAAGGAGACCCCGATGCCGTACGCCACGCTGTGCGGCTGAGCGAGGTTGAACGTGTTTTCCGCGTCGAGATTAATCCGGTGCTCACCCTTCAGTAACAGGCCATTGAACTCCTGCACTTTGGAGGAGCCGTCGTATACGTGGACGTTTCGGATGCTCCCTTGCTCGGTCTCGAACATGAGGAACACGCGAAGCAAACTGGCCCGGCTGCCGTTCAGGATCACCGGCGTCGGCAGCGGAACGTGGAACCAGCTCGATTTGCCTGCAACGATCGCCATGTCAGCGCCCCAGCCAAAATGCCCGACACGGCTCAAGTTTTCGGGCTGCTCGACTGTCAGCGCATTCCCGTGAATCCAGCTAGCTTGCGAATTCATACATTCCTCGCTGGAAGATGATCTTGTGATTGCTTATTCATGTTCGTTGCTGTGCTGTGCCGTTCTGACGGACGGCTTGACCATCGAACATCGAGACTCCTCTCATGCTGCGCCGTCCAGGGCATTCGTATCATCCTGGGCTGTCCGGGTGCTCTGGTGAAGAGAACCGAGGCGTTCCGCCCCGACGCCATCATGGACACCTTATCCGGGAGAGTTGAATCGGACCCGGACGAAAAGCCCGGTCCGACCGGCCGGTCTAACAACGCCGCTATTCGCATTATATGCATGACATCGGGGAATAGCCAGGTATCGCTGATCCCGATCCGCCGGATGAATCGCGAAGCGCTCAGCACCATCAACCACCGGAGGCAGCCGACTTCGAAGCCGCGGGAGCGGGGACACCACCCTCGCAGACATTCGACTTCCTGGGCTTCACCCATCAGCCCGGATCGTTCACACGCCGGGCAGCAACCACGGGCCGAGATTGGTGACGTTTCAGCCTGCGTTCTTCCGTGCGCGGTTCGGGTTCACGGCGTCCGTGGAGAACCGCCGTTGATCGCCGTTCGTGAGGATCCTCAGCGCGAATCCTGCGTCGTCAAGCAGAGTTGGCCGGCCTCGGTCGCCGCGTTGTAATCCGTGTAGATCGTCTTCATCGCCTTGGCCGCTTCCTGTACGCCGGATTGGCCGTCTGCTCGAAGATCCGAGCGAGTTCCGCCGCGGCCTCGGCACTCCAGTCCTCGGGGACCACGACCGTCGCGTGATCGGCCTCGCCGCTCGTGCGGACGACTTGTCAGCCCATTCTCCGGATCTTGCGCGACTGTCGTGAAATGGGCGGCCCATCGGGCCGGCGCCGCCCGCCGGTCGGGCCTCGGGGACCGGAGCGGTTCTGTCGGGGACGAGGTCACTGGGCCGCGAGCCTCTCTCGCGGGTGGAACGAATCGCCGGAAGAGAGTCGAGAGGAGATCCGTCTCCTCTCGACTCTCTCAACTCGGCTCGATCGCGGATCGCAACCCGCGTTCCGGCCGAGCTCCGTCCTTGGCTCGATTGTCCGAGGCGTGTCCTCGGAGCGAGGGTGAACGCCCCCGCCGCGCGTGGTCGGCGTGGCGGGGTTCGTGGGCCATCGCGGCAGGCGCGGTCAGCCGACCTTGGCCAGGGCCGGCGCGTTCCGCATCGAGGCTGCCGCCGCGACGAACGCCTCGATCAACTGCATGTCGAGCGAGATGTTGCCTTCGTTCTCCGGGTGCCACTGCACGCCGGTCACCCACCAGGTTGAGTCCTTCCCCTCGTAGGCCTCGATGAGGCCGTCGGGCGCCAGCGCCGCCACCCGGAAGTTGGGTGCCAGCTTCCGGACCCCCTGGTGATGATAGCTGTTGACGCGGATCTCGCCGGGCCCGTAGATCTCCTCGAGACGAGTGCCCGGCTGCATGACCACCGTGTGGCGATGCGCCCCGCCATGCGGGTCGCGGTGGGGAATCCCCTTGGGCATGTCCTCCGGGAGGTGGAGGAACAGGCCGCCCCCGCAGACCACGTTCAGCTCCTGCATGCCCAGCCCGATGCCCAGCGCGGGCATGCGCCGCTGCTGCACCAGCTTGCAGATCAGGCGATCTGACAGCTCGCGCCGCTCGGTGACGAGCGTGACCGCCGGGTGCGGCGACAACCCCATCTTGCGGGGATCCAGGTCGTCGCCGCCCGTCAACATCACTCCGTCCAGCCGATCCAGGATCGGCGAAAGGTCCGACTCCCGCGTCAGCGGAGGGATGATCACCGGCAGGGCGTTGGCAGACAGGAGGCTCTCGAAATAGCCGCTGTGGATGAAGCAGTGAGGTGTCCGCCCCTTCGCCGCGGCGCGGTAATCCGTGTTGATCCCGATGAGTGGACGATACTTCATGGCAGCCATCCCTTCCTTGAAATGGTCTCGATTCCGTCCGCTCCCGACGACCGGGCCGGGAGAGCGTCGGAGAACTTACGCCGACTCCGCCACCTGGCGCATCCCGGTTGGTACCGAGGCGCGGCCGGGACGGACGTCATCCCTGGACCGGTCTCGCTTCCAGTCCCGGGGACTGGACGTGGCCGGTCTCGACGTACGCTCGTGGCACCTCCCAGTTCGCGAGAGGGCCGTTGCGGGGACCTCCTTGTGTGATGTCACAGAGGTGGGTGATCGAATCCGACTGATCCGTCAATCGCCCCCGCCGGGGCGGGCGAGGTCCCTAGAGTCTACCGAGGGCCGCGCGCGGATTTCAAGGAAAATCCCGGGAGAATCCGCATTTTTCCGCCATGGCTGGCGGACGGTCGGATCGGGAAGCCAAGTAAGCGTCGGAGCGATCGGACGCGGGCCGATCTCCGCCGCTCCCGGGAGAATCCGGGAACCGATCGCGTACAATGTTCCCCAGACGCGCAGCCGGCTGCTCACAAACGGCCCTTCGGCCGGGTGGCGCCGCCGGCCGTCGGCGATTCCGATCACGGCGCGGAGGCCACGCGCGGCGAGGCCGGCCGAGAGCCGGATTCCTGGGCGGTCGCCGGACGGGGGTAATCGCCCCGGAGGTAGCGGATGATCATATTCAAGTCATTCTCACTGAGCTGCTCCGGGCCGAACGCGGGCATCTTCTGATGTTCGGCCAGGAACCCATATCGGTCGGCGGCGCCCGGCTTGCGGACCATCCGCGTGATCCATGCCGGCGAACCCCAGGCGAACAGGCCGGTGGACTCGCGGGTCCCTCCCTCGGTGAATCCGTCGATCGCGTGGCAGGACCCGCACTCCTTCTGGAACGGTTCGAGACCGGCGTGCTTGGCGACCTCGGGCGACGACAGCCACTCGTCGGGCGTCGTGTCGGCCGGGATCTGCGCGAACGAAGCGACGAAGTCGGCGACGGCGTCGAGCTGCTTCGCATCCAGCTTCGAGTTCTTCTTCCACTCGTCCATGCCGTCGCAGCCGGTCACCTTGCCGAAGTAGGTCGGCGACCGGGGGTCCTCGAGGAGCCCGCGGATCCACGAGCGGGTGCCGTAGTTCGCCAGGTCGGGGGCGGACTGCTCGCCGAGGCCGTGGCCGTCCAGGACGTGACAGCCCAGGCATCGCCGCTCGAGCACCGCCTTGCCCTGGGTCAACGGGTCGCGGCGCAAGAGGTAGCCGGCGCCGTCCGGGGGGATGCCGGCGTCGGACAGCGATGCCAGCTCCAGCGCCCGCTCGCGCGCCACGTCCGCCTTCGCCCTGGCCTCGTGGAACTGAGCGTTTCGGGTGTCGTCCAGGAGCGCCTGCGCCGTGAGGAATCCCGCCCCGCCCACCACGCCGAACACGAAGCCGCAGGCCAGCACGTGTGCCAGCCGCCGTGGTAAGACGCGATCCAGGAACGGCAGGACGATCAGGATGCCGAGCAAGGTCGAGGGGATGACGAATGTCCCGATCACCTCGCGGTTGCCGGGGAAGTACTTGAGCATCTGGTAGAGCGAGAGGAAATACCACTCCGGCCGCGCCGGGTAATCGGCGCCGGAGGGATCGGCCGGGGCGTCGAGGTGCGCGCCCCCCTGGACCAGTACCACCGCCACGATCACGAAGATGACTGCGGCGCTACAGACCATGTTGCGGAAAGACTGGTGCGGCCAGTAGGACGTCGAACGGGCATTGGCATCGGCCGCCAAAGGAGGCGTCAGCCCCTGCCTTCGGGCCAGCGCCACGTGCACGATCAGGGAGGCGACGAACAGGGCGGGCAGTACCGCCACGTGCAGGGCGAAGAACCGCGTGAGCGTCTGGTTGCCGTACTCGGTGCCGCCGACCAGGAGTTTCTGGGCGTAGGGGCCGAACAAGGGCATCCCGCCGACGATGTTGGTGACGACCTTGGTCAACCAGTATCCCTTCTGGTCCCAGGGGAGCTGATAGCCGGTGTGGCCGAAGCCGACCGCGAGGACCAGGAGCCCGACCCCGAACCACCAGGTGAATTCTCGGGGCCGGCGATAGGCGGCCGTCCAGATCACTTGCAGCACGTGGAAGGCGAGCAGGGCCACCATGGCCTGCGCGGCATAGTGGTGGACGCCGCGGATGAACCAGCCGAGCCACATCTCATGGTTGATGTAGAAGACGCTACCCCAGGCGGTGGAGGATGACGGGCTGTACGAGGTCATCAGCAGGAGCCCGGTGAACGCCTGGACGAGGAAGACCGCCGTGAGCACCGGGCCGGAGACGTACCTCCAGCCGGCCCCGCCGGGGACCGTCAACTCCCGGGATCGCCGCAGCCGCGCGAGGACGCCGGTCCGATCGTCGAGCCAGTCGGCCAGTTGCTTAAGCAAGGGGGATCTTCTCCTCGTTCGCCGTACGGAACCGCTGGTATTTCACGCGGACCTCGGGATTCGCGCCCGAGGAGAACTGGAGTTCGAGCCGATCCATGGGGCGGGGCGGGACCTGGTTCGTCGGCTTCCCTTCGAGCGTGAACGCGCTGGTGTGGCACGGACAGAGGAAGCCGGTGCGGTCGGGCTTCACGTTGATGGCGCATCCCAGGTGGGGGCAATCCGACTGCAGCGCGATGACCGGTGGATCGCTGCCGGCCGGCTGGCGGATCAGCCACACCGAGCCGATCGGCTCCCGGGGATACTTCACCCAGGAATCCTGATGCTCCTCCACGATCGCGAAGGATCGCGGCACTCCGATCTCGAGCTGATTGAGCCGGGTCAGGGTGTGGAACGTCCCCTCGCGCTCCTTGCGCCGCAAGGGCGAGAGGATGTAGGCCAGTCCCGGAATGGCCACGACCAGAGCGACCAGGCCGCCGAGGGCGGCGGTCGCCAGGCCGAGGAAATCGCGGCGGGGCACGTCCGCCGCCGCGGACCCCGGCTCCCGGGTCGCAACCGCTTCCGTCGAATGATCGTCCATCCTTCGAAGCTCCGTGGGGTGCGTCGATTCTCGGTGGAGGGTTCGACCGCAGGGTTCTCTCCGGGCCCGGTCGGGCCGAGCCCGGAGGGCGGGAACAGCCGGTGGGTTGGTCCTTCCGGGGTGCGTTTGGTCGGGCGGGTGGGTCTCCGCAACCCTCGCGGAGGGGCCGGTGCCGACCTGTCCACCCGGCGGGCGAGCGGTCGGCGGGATCGTCCGGCTCCGATCATTCTACACTTAACGGGATGCGCCGCCAGGATCAAGGGCCTGCCGCACCACGCGGAGCACGCGCTCGATCACCTCGGGCATCGGCCCCATGATCGTCGCCCCCGCCGCCGCGCGGTGCCCACCCCCGCCGAACTGTCCGGCCAGCAGCGAACAGTCAACGTCGGTCCGAGTCCGGAACGAGACCTTCACGCCGCCGCGCGCCTGCTCGATGAATAACAGGCCGACATCCACGCCGCGCAGGCTCACCGTGTAATCGACCAGATCTTCAGTGTCCGGTGGGATCGCGCCGGTTCTCAATAAATTCTCGAGACTGACCGCGGCATAGGCCAGCCGGCCGCCCAGTTCGGTCCGCAGGTTCACGAGCGTCTCGCCCATGAGCCGGAGCCGACCCAGCGTGTTCCGCTCGAAGAGCAGGCGGTAGATCCTGTCGGCGGCGGCGCCGGCGTCCATCAACTCGGCCGCGGCCCGCATCGTGCTCGCTTGCGTGTTCGAGTGCCGGAACCAGCCGGTATCCATGGCGATGGCCGTGAGCAGTCCGGTCGCGACCTCGGTGGTGAGCGTCGCGCCCAGTGCCCGGACGGCCTGCAACACCAGGGTCCCGGTCGCTTCGGCCGAGGTGTCTTTCAAGAAGACCGCGCCCATGTCGTCCTGGCTGACGTGATGGTCGACGACCAGCCTGGGTCCGCGGAAATCGCGGACGAACGCTTCCATTTCGCCGAGCTGGTTCCACGCCGAGAGGTCCAGGATCACCGCGACCTCGCGATCGGCCAGCTCCTCGGGCTGGACGGCGTGGTGGAAGTGCTCGAAGAGCGTGCGGTCCGGGTCGAGGAAGTCGTAGCGCGGCGGCGTCGGGCTGGAGTTGACCACCCGCACGTCCTTCCCCTTCTGCCGGAGCAGTCCGGCCATCCCGACCTCCGAGCCCAGCGCATCCCCGTCGGGCCGGACGTGGGTCGTGACCAGGAAGCGGTCGTGCGTCTCGATCAGGTCGGCCAGGGGAGTCCAGTCGAGGGTCATTTCCGATACTTCCGCATCTCGCGCCGGGGTCCATGCAGGATCCCAGCTTAGCCCGACCCAGGGGGACCAGGCAATCCGTCCCCGGGTCGATCGTCTCCGCGTTCGCCGATCTCTGTTTCCTCTGACATCGGGATTGCGACAATTCCCCGGAAGGTCCAAGGGGATCTCGCGAGGACATTGTCGCGTGCCGGCCGCGCCAAGCACGACGGTTTTTCATTGGACACGGCAATCCGGCGGGTGTCCAATGGGCGTTGAGGAGCGCCGGGTGAGGTCCGGGAACAGTGACCGGCGACCGTCACCGAGATTCCGGTTCGGTCGTTCCCGAGGGCCAAATCGGGGCTTCTTGAAGGGGCGAAGATCATGGAACGCAGTAGCGTTGAAGTTCCCGTGACGCTCCGGAACGGGGCCGTCATCCGCATCGAGGCGACCCCTTCGAAGGCTTCGCAGAGGAAAGCCGGCAAGGAGGACGTGGCCTATGGCGGCACCGACGTGGAGTTGGACGTGGCCAGGATCCCGGCCAACTTCGACGACGTCGCGAAGGCAATCGAAGGGATCGCCCAGTCGCTGGCTCCGACCATCGAACGGGTCAAACCGAAGAAGGCCAGTGTTGAGTTCGGTCTGGAGGTCGGCGCCGAGACCAGCGGCCTGACGGCCCTTCTCGTCAAGGGATCCGGCACGGCGAACCTGAAAGTCACGCTGGAATGGTCCTGACATGGTAGCGTTGTCGCTCTATGACCACCTCATCGCCTGTACGGTCAAGCTGGTCGCGGAGAATGGCGTGGAGGGTACCGCCTTCTTCGTGGCACCGGGTAAAGTTCTGACCTGCGCGCACGTCATTCACGACAAGGCGGGCGGGTTGCTCGCAGTGAAGATCCGGTTCGGGGACGAGATGTACCAGGTCGTGCACCATGGGACATCCCTGGAGGACGATCTCTCGCTCCTGGAAGCGCCGATCGCCGACCATCCGTGCGTCCTCATGGGCGACGGCTCGGCCCCACGGGAGCCGATGTTCTTCTTCGGCTTTCCCGGGCGAGAGGTGGGGACGCGCGGGGAGAGTGTGACAGCCGCGTGTGACGGGCCCGTGGTCGATGAGATCGGGGACATCAAACGTGGTTATGTGAAGTTCAGCCCCGGGGGCGTCAGGCCGGGGATGAGCGGATCACCCCTCCTGAATGAGGCGACTGGCGCCGTCTGCGGTGTCGTCAAGAAAACCCGAAACCCGGAGATTGACCTGGGCGGTTTCGCGGTCCCGACCGCCGCGGTCTGGAAGGTCTTCCCCGAGTTGGAAGGTCTCCAGCGCCAGTATCACCGGGCCCATCCGGAATGGTCGATCGCGGTCCAGTCCTCCGGTGCGGCTCTGATGCGGCGACTCGCGGAAGGTCCTCCTTCCGTCCGCCGGAAACTCCTCGTCACCGACTTCCGGACATTGATCAACGATCGCACGGACGGCTTCGTCGGAAGAGAATTCGTCTTCGACGCGATCGACTCGATCATCCGCGAGGCGGAACCGCGATCGGGCTACATCCTGCTCACTGCGGAGCCGGGGCTGGGCAAGACCGCGATCATTGCCTATCTCGTCAGGACGCGCGGCTACGTCCATCATTTCAATGTCGCGCTCATGAACGTCCGGACGCCGAAGCAGTTTATCGAGGGCATCACGGCTCAACTCATCCTCCGATATGACCTGGCTCAAACCGAGCCACCCCACGAGCTCGCGGAGTACGGCAACTACCTGGCTCAAGTCCTCGCCGAGGCCGCCTCGAAGCGGGGCGATTCCGTCATCGTCGTGGCGGTCAACGCACTGGACGAGGCCACGGACGAGGGCTTGCCGGCCGGCGCCAATTGCTTGTTCCTACCTCCTGCTCTACCGGATGGCGTCTTCTTCGTGCTGACATCCAGGCCGAAGTTCTCGTTCCGGCTGGTTGTCTCGGCGCTGCACCGGATCGAAATCGGCGACGAAAGCGAGCCAAACCTCCGCGATGCTCGCCGCTTCATCGACCGCTTTATCGACCGGTTCCGGGAGTCGATGGACAAAGCCATCGCCGCATGGGGCACCAAGCGGGAGGACATGGCCGAAGCGCTGACCAAGACGAGCCAGGGCAACTTCATGTATCTGAAGCACGTGTTGCCGGACATCCGCGACTCCAAGCTGAACAGGGACAATATCGGCGACATCTACAGCCTACCGGTCGGGCTCACAGAGTATTACTCGGTTCACTGGAAGCAAGCGAGGGTTCGAGACCCTGATGGTTTCGAGAATGCCGTCAAGCCCGTGGTGTGCATGTTCGCGACGACCAAGGAGCCGGTCTCCATCGAGCAGGTCATCCGTTGGACGCATTCGCGCTGGCCGCGACTGGGGCTCGGCCAAATCCGCGACGTCATCGTCGAGTGGCGGCCGTTCCTGGACGAAATCAAGAAACCTGGATCGCCACCCGTCTATCGGATCTATCACTCGACCTTCCAGGAATTCCTCAAGGTCGTCGAGGGTCTCGGCCTTTACCACGATCTGGTGATCGACGCGGCGCTCAGCAAGGTCCCGAACTTCTAACGCCAGGAGCCGGAAATGGCGGAGACCATCCTTTCGCAAGCCCGAATCGGGAAGAACCTGTCCGAGGCGATGCGGCACGACTTCTTTGTGTTTTTTCACCTGCGCGTTTCGAACTCGCAAGCTCGGGATGGGGGCTCGATCATCTCCTATCGGCCGCAGAGTCCACAATTCCGCGAGCGAGTGGTCGTGACGGTCGATGTCGATGACCAGGGGCGGTTCCACTGGTTACAGCTCGCCGTCAACCGCTCCGTCGTCGACGACGATGCCAGCGAGAATTCCGCGCGTGACATCGTCAAAAGCTTCCTCGCCGACGCGACGCCCGAAGCCGACGGCGCAGGCATCGCGGACTGGGTCACCGACATTCAGTTCCGACCCGGCCCGCGCAGGCATGGGATTTCGCCGGGCGTGACCCTCGAGGAGTTCAAGGATCAGCTCCAGACGGAGCTCGGCGAGGGGAAGCCCGTGTCCATCTGGGTAGGCAAACGGCCGAGCGGCAACACGCTGGCCGCGGCGACGGAAGCGTTCGAAGTGTTCATGGGCGAGTCGCTGGCCTGCGAACGGAGACTCGCTCACTCGACCGTGCGGCTTGAGAACAAGGCCGTCGGCGGGAAGATGACTCTCCTGGTTTCGATCGCGCCGCCGACGTCCGGTACATAGAATGACGCCGTCCAATCCATTCTCCCAACTCGACGGCTACGAGCTGCGGCATCTCGTCCAGCACCTCGATGAGCGCGGACGCGGCGAAGAACTCGACCGGCTCCTGTCGAAGGAGACCGAGGATGGTAGGAATGCCTGGCACGCCGCGAAGGATGCGGCCGACGACCTGGCTGGTTACGTCGCCGATCTTGGCATCGCCCTGCGTCGTGCCGAGTCCGCCGAGCGGTCCGCCCACCTCGCGCTGCTCTACACGTACATGCTGGCGTCGCTGAACAGCCTGGCCGATCAGGTTCCGCTCGAACTCGCGACGCAGCTCGTCAAGGCGCGAGTCTGGACTCCGGCTCGCGGCCTCGCGATGGCGCGGCAGACGTCCGATCGAGGCCAGCGCGGCGGCGATCGCGGCCCTGGCCGGCGTGGTCCAGGAGTCGTTCGTGTCGCTGTGGCAAGAAGCGATCGACACCGTGCGTGGCGTCACCGACAGCCGAGAACGTGCGGACGCCGTGGCGACCCTGGCCGAATCGGCCCCGGAATCGGTTCGGGAATCGCTTCTCGACCTGGCACTCCGAATCGACGCGCCCTACTGGCGGGCCAGGGGGCTGGTCGATTCGGGCCTTTGCATCTCCTCTGCGGAATTCAAGCGCAACGTCCTGACGCGGGTCGTTGCCGTCAACGTCGCGATCGAATCGCCGCGCCAGCAGCTCATCATCCTGTCACGGACGTTGCGACTGAGGGCCCAGTTGGGGGAATTCGCCGCGGCGTGGGTCGGTCTTCCGGAAGGCAAGCGCGTCGAGATCGTCTCGGAGGTGACCGACCTTTTCGATTCGGCCCTCATCGGCGGCGGCCTCCGGGCGGCCGCAGCCATCGCGGACCCGCGGCAACGCGACGGCACGCTGGCGTCGCTTGTCGAGCGCCTGGCGGCACTGGGCGACGTCGCCGAGGCACTACGTGTGGTTGAATCCATCAAGGGCGCGGAATATCGCTCGATGGCGCTCGCCGGCATCTCAGCGGAGCTTGCAAAGCAAGGGAATGGTGCCGAGGCACTTTCCATCGCGCGGCAGATTGCTCGTCCGGCCGCCCGGACGCGCGCGTTGGCCGCTGTGGCACGGACTCTATCCGGCGATGAATGGAAGGTGGTCTTCGCGTCAGCCCGCGAGGCGGCTGAACTCATCGTGAATCTCCGCGAGCGGGCCGCCGCGCAGGCCGCTCTTGCCGACTGTGTGGCGCGCACGGCGAGATCGACGAGGCATTCGAGATTCTATCCGTCATCGAGCTCACGGATGAACGGATCGCCGGACTTAACGCGACTTCCAGGCTGCCTGCGAGGGCGTTGTCCCATCTGCTCGGGCTGGCTGCGACAAAGGGCTTCTCTTCCGTGTCGCGGGCATTCGCCGCCCTCCCCGAGGAGATGAGGGAGCACGCGTTGCGGCGTGCCCTCGATCAAGAACGGCACGCCGGCGACCAGGTGGCATGTGTCTACGCGGTGTCGAGGCTGCAGGGCGGCTTGCGGGACGAGCAACTCGAGCGGCTTCTCGAAGACGCAGCAGGGGTCGAAGACCCGCTGGCGCGGCAATTGATTCTCGAATCGCTCGTCGAGGTCGTGCCCGAGCGGCTCTTCTCAAGGGCCCTGGAGCTCTCAGCCGGACTGCCGAATGCCACGAGCGCGGCGACCGTGCTTCGCCGTTTAATACCTCGTATGGTGAAGGCCGGGTGGGACCCCGTTTGGGCCGTCCAGACATCGATGACGCGACTGCTCGATCCGGAATCCACGTGCCGGAGCCTGATCGGAATCGCCCGGGAGTTGCCGAACAAGTCGGCGTCGGTCTGCCTCGCCCAGGCGGCCGAACTCTGCGCGAACGTAGGAAACCCGGCGACGAAGGTCAACCTCATGGCCGAGATCGTATCCGTTGATTCCGATTATGCCGAGAGGCTCCGGGACGCCGCCCTTGGATGGGCTGACCACCTGCTCGCCGAATTCGGGCGTGGGGCCGCGATCGAGGGTTTGGGGCGGGCGACGTGGATCCTCGAAAGATACGCTCCATTCGCGCCCGAAATGGATCTCAAGCGAGTGACGGATCTCGCCGACAAGATCACCGAGTCGAATCACAAAGACCGCGTGCGCGTCGCTGTCATCAAGCGATTGGTCGCGCTCGATCGCCTCGAAACGGCCCGCGCCGTGCATGCCGCGATGTCGGAGGCATTCCTGGCGGCGAGTGCGCTGCTGGAGATCGCGTCGGCCCACTCGGGAGCGGAACGCGAGGCCGTGCTCGAGGAGGCGAGACGCGACGCCGCAAACATCGACGACGTGCTCGACCGCGTCCGCGTCCTCGTCCGGATCGGCGAGCGCTCATCGAACGCGGTGCTGGTCGCCCGGGCGTTCAAGAGCGCATGGGACGCGATCCAGAGCTACCGACGACCCGAAAAGATTGGCGTCAACGATAGGGATCGAAGCGATGTCGAACGGGAAATGTCCTCCCTGGCCGCCGGCTTGCGGAGAACGAGCTGGGAGGCTGGACAGCACGTCTGGTCCGGCACCCTGCGGAGATTGAGTTTGCTCGCCCGCGCCGAGGCCATCAAGCCGCTTCCCAACCTCTCGGCGATGCTGGCCGGATCGGATCGGGAACGCAGCCAACTCGCCACGGAGGCCGTGTTGAAGGTCTCGCGCTGGTGGCCTTGACCCTGGGCGAGGATTATCGCGCGGCGAGGGAGCCCTGTGACTGACCCTCTGCGTCGACTCCCCGGCTCACGTCGCGTACGAGTCTACTCGAAATCGATGCGGATTCGCCTCGACCCAGGCGATGGTCTCATCGATGCCCTGCTCGAGTGTGTAACGGGGCTGCCAGCCCCAGAGACTTCGAGCCAGCTCCGTCCCGGCCAGCAGTCGTTCGACCTCGCTGGCGGCCGGGCGGATCCGCTGCTCGTCGCTCTCGACCCGGATGGCCCGGCCCAGTCGCCGCCCGATCGTCTCGACCAGCTCGCCGATCGAGACGTCCTCGCCCCGGCCGATGTTGACCGCGCGCCCGATCGCCGCATCGCAGCCGGCGATGGCCACGAAGCCCGCCACCGTGTCCTTGACGTAGGTCAAGTCGCGACGCGGGTCCAGCCGGCCCAGTTTGACCACCGGCCGCGTGAGGGCCTGGCTGATGATCGTCGGGATGATCGCCCGCGCCGATTGCCGCGGGCCGAACGTGTTGAAAGGCCTCAGGATCGTGACCGGAATCCCGAAGGCGCGGTGGTAGCTCTCCCCCATCGCGTCGGCGGCGATCTTCGTCGCCGCATAAGGCGACTGGCCCTGGAGCGGGTGGTCCTCATCGATCGGCACCCGGCGCGCCGTACCGTAGACCTCCGACGTCGAGGTGAGGACCACTCGCTCGAGCTCGGCGCCGGAGCGACACGCCTCGAGCACATGCGCCGTGCCCATCACGTTCGTCTGAACAACATCATAAGGATTCTGATACGAGTAAGGGATCGCGATCAACGCGCCCAGGTGCAGGACCCACTCCTGCCCGTCCACGGCCCTGCGCACGGCGGCCGGGTCTTTCAGGTCGCCTCGCTCCACATCGAGCTCCGCCTGGACTTCGGCGGGCAGGGCCTCGAGGTGTCCGCGGTCGTCGCGGCCGTTATATCGCACGAACGCCCTGACTCGATGACCATCGGCGACCAGACGCTCGACCAGGTGACTCCCGATGAACCCCCCTGCCCCGGTCACCAGGACTTTCTTGCCCATCGGGATCCGACTCCTTCCTCTCACGACCCCGCTCCGGTTTCCCCGCGACGATCCTATGTTTTTCTCGCTCCCCTCGCCACCTCGAATGAAGGGCATCCAACGCCCCGGCACATCCGAGCAAAGTCAACGGCATCGGCCCGAATCTCCCTGCATGGCAACTCAAGGGATCCGGTATGACTCCAAGTTCCTCGTCAGACCGACCTTTTCCCCTAAAGTACCCATAACCCTCAGTCGATAATCTTTCAGGAGAATCTCGGAGGAATCAGCCGGCAGGCGAGGGAGCGACCGGGTCTCGATCGGCCGAGCATACCGATGCGTACTTTACACCGGGGAGGACGTCTGATGATGACGCGACTGGTTCTGGTCGGCATGGTCGCCGCCCTGGGGATTTCGGTGCCGACGACGCCCGATATCCAAGGATGGATGAACGCGGTTCATTCGTGGACGGCGCATCAGCTCGCCAACTGGGACACGTCGGCGCACCAGCAGGCGAATGCGATCACGCTGCCGCCGCCCGTCGATTTCGTTCCGGCGTGGCACCCGATCGTCGTGGAAGCCGAGGTGTCTGGCCCGGCCTACGACCTGAACCGCGCCGCGGAGGGGCTAGACATCGTTCTCGCGCCGGAGATGGGTCGTCGAACCCCGAGTGTTGAAGCGACGGAGCGCACGACGCCCGGAACAGTGCTGGGCGAGTTTCCCGGCGCGCCGGCCGTCGAGACCCTGGAGATGAGGGTGATGTCGGACCTGTTGCTGGCCGCCGAACGCGCGAACAGCGAGGTTCGTCCGGCCGAAGGTGAAGTCATCGGCCCCCGAGCGAAGTCGATTGTTTCGCCGGCGGAATGCGTCTTCACGCCCGGAAAGCCCGCGACACCCGCCACCAGCGGGCCCACGTCGCCCATCGTTGAATCCGGACCGACGGCCGTCGCGATCGCTTCGAAAACCGATCTGATCGAACCGGTTGCGGATACGCCACCCGAACTGGACGGCGAGGCGAGTTGGTTCGTGCAGGCGATCGAGAGAACGCAGCCGGCGGCAATCGTGTTGACCGCCTCAGAGCCCCCATTCGACCCGATCGACCCGGGAAGTTCCGTGGACGAGGGACTGGCCTTCGAGCTCAACCGAGCCGCCGACGTCGTCGCCATCACCCGGGATCCGGGCGACCACCCCGAGACCTCGAGCCACGCGACCTTGAACCGAGCGGACACGCCCGTTCAGCCAACCGCTCCGATGGAGGAGCGCTCGCCCTCACCCGGCCCATCGCCGGACGTTGCCCACGCCATCCGGCTCACCGGAGAGGCCGCGCTCGCATGGATGAAGATCGTGACGGGACCGGCGGTCGTGCAGGTGAGTGTACGCTGAGATCGCCCTCAATTGCGATCGATGGATGCCACCATGATCGATGGTTCGACGCCATCATCACCATCGAGCGGTTCATCGAACTCGAAGACGGCACGGCGGTACCCCAGCATGACGGCGACCTTGATGACATCGGCGTAGGACGGGAAGGTCTTGCCCGAGAGCTCCTTGAACCGCTGCATCGCGTTCATGAACTCCATCTCATCATCGCTATATTGCTTTTCGAAGGTCGTGGGGTCGATCCGCCGCCGTCGCTCTTTCTTCTGTCGTCGCTCGCCGTCCTGGACCCGGGGTGGGGCGTCCGCGGCGGGCTCTCCCGCACCATCCCGATGGCGTCGCTCGCGGCCGGTTCGCCGATCGTGGAACAAAGTGTTCTGCGGAAAGCCGGAAAGATCGAATTCCGGCGCCGGCGGCTTCGTCTGATTATCGTCGGGCGTCATGGCGATTGGATTCCGGGTGCGCCTTATTGACCGGGTCACAGGGGCCAAGTGACCGTCGGAGGCCGTGAACTCGGGAGCCGGCGACTGGCCTCCGGCTGTCCGCGCCGAGTGAGTCGCGGGGTGGGGGACGGCGACCTCGCCAGTCTCTGCGTCCTTCAAATTCTCTAGTTTACGCCGGAAGGGGTGTCAAAGCCCGGATCCTCAACCGGGTGGTGCCTGGGGTCGATGCGACCGATCATTGGCCGTCGTCGCGAGCGTGTGGCATAATGAACTTCGATGAGTCGGAGCCCGAGGCGGTTGGCCAGACGGGTTGGCACGTCACCCGGGAGCCGGAATCGAATTCGCTCGTACCCCGTCCCCTTGCCGGGCGCCGCGCGAGGGACTCGGGTCCGGACGGTCCGGACCGCGGGTCCCGGATGGTGCCGCGGCGAATCGTCCGCGGTGGGCTTGTGAGAGTGGAGCCCGTTTCTGTAGTTTAATCATGAGGGAACATCGAGCCGCCCGTGCCGGTCACTTCCTTCTGCTGGAGAGCACCGAACATGTCCCGAACCGCCCGACTGTGGAGAGGTGCCGGGTTCCTGATGCTGGGTGGCCTGCTGCTACCCGGTGTTCCCGCCCTCGCCGACGACGACCCGCCTCTGTCCCAGCAACTGACCGAACTGGGCCGCCAGGCACTCGACCAGGGCGCGGCCCCGACCGCCCAGACGTTCTTCCAGAAGGCCCTCAAACTCGACCCGAACAACAAGCTCGCGGCCCAGGGCCTGGAGGAGACCAAGCAGCGCCAGAAGTCGGTGGTCCGGGTGGCCGCGATGCAGGATCCGGTCCACGCGCAAACGCCGCCGACCGCGCCTGCCGCCGCCCCCGCCCCGGGCCAGGCCGCACCGGCCGCGACCCAGCCGGCCGTCCAGCCACCCCCGGCTGCGCCCGAAGCCCGCGCGACGATCGAGCAGACCCAGGCCGCCGAGCAACTGGCGCGGCAGCAGCTCACCAACGACGTCGAGCAGCGGCTCCAGACCGCCCGCCAGATGATGGATCACGGGCAGCCCGAGGCCGCCCTCAATGCACTTCGACTGGCCCAGAACCTCGTCCGCTCCGCGACCAACGTCCTCGATGCCGATCGCAATGCGCTCGATCGCCGCATCCAGGCCCAGATGGTCGCCACGGCGCAGGCCGAGGAACGCGTCGTCGCCGAGCGGGCCGAACGCCAGCGACTCGAGGCCGCCGCCGAGCAGCGGACCCACGCCATCGACATCTTCCAGCGCAACAAGGAGACCATCGGCGCGATGATGGTCCAGTTCGACACGCTCATGAGCGAGGGCGTCTACAACGTCCTGTTCATCGGCGGACTGGGCGACATCCGCGCGGCCACCCAGCCCTTCTACGAGGCCAGGCTGCTGGCGCAGAAGGCCTATGCCCTCCAGCGCGGCGGCCCGCTGCCCTACAGCGACAACGACCCTGCCCCGGCGCTCGGCGAGACCGTCTCCAACGCCATGCATTTCTATACTCAGGAGGTCATGTTCCTCCGGCTCAAGCAGTACCGCTTCCTGCTCACCATCAACGACGTGACCCGGGCGTCGATCCCCTTCCCGGACAACCAGTTCATGGAGTACCCCGACGCCGACTGGTGGCGGGCTATCTCCGAGAAGCGGATCAAGCGGTGGGGTAAGGCCGTTCGACCTGTTCGAGCGCGACCCCAAGACCCGGCAGATCCTCGAGAAGCTCGACGAGCCCCTCAGCATGACCTTCGCCACCGAGACGCCGCTCGACGACGTCCTCAAGTACATCAAGCAGGCGACCACCACGCCCACGTTCTCCGGCATCCCCATCTACGTCGATCCCATCGGCCTCCAGGAGGCGGAGCGCTCGCTCAACTCCACCGTCCAGATCGACCTCGATGGCGTGCCCCTCAAGACCACGCTCCGCCTGATCCTCAAGCAGCTCGGCCTGGCCTACACCGTCAAGGACGGCTTCCTGATGATCACCTCCGAGGACTCCGAAGACCAGCAGACCGAGATCCGCGTCTACCCGGTCGCCGACCTCGCCATCATCCCCCTGTCCCTCATGATGGGCGGTGGCGGTATGGGTGGCGGCATGGGCATGATGGGCGGTATGGGCGGCATGGGCGGTGGTATGGGCGGTGGTATGGGCGGTGGTATGGGCGGTGGCATGGGCGGTGGCATGGGCGGCATGGGTGGCGGCATGGGCATGATGTCGATCCCGGTCGTCGATCCGCAGGTGCCCGAGGGCGCCGACAGCCCCTTTCTGCAAAAAAAAAGCAACTGAGTGACGTCCTGCTGGACGCTCCCGCTGTCCGACCCAAGACGAAGTCGCAGGGCCAGTCCGGCGCCACGCCGGCTGGCCCTTCGTCTTTGGGTAATCGGCATGCGTATGACGGGCCGACCGTCAAGCCGAAGTCGTCCACCACCGAAATTGGAATCCCTCCGCTAATCGGGGCGGCGGGGGCTCGGGGTTCCATCAATGTGGCGGGGCGCGAGTTGATCCCGATCGAAGGGGCGGCGAAGGCGGCGATCAAGGTCGCGCCGCACACCGACCCGTTCGTTTTCTGGCGGAGCTACTTCAAGACGCATGACGAGTCATCGGGCGAGCTGGCCAAGACGGTGCGGCTGCTGGAGCAGAGTCGCCGGATGCGCGACGTCGAGGCGGTGCTCCGCGGGTACCTCTGGAATCGTCCGGACAAGGAAGCCTGGATGTACCGGGCGCTGGCGATGGCGATCCGGATCAATCAAGGCTCGCCGGCCGACGTGCACACCGCGCTCAACTACGCGGCCGACCTGGCGCAGAGGACCCACAATCCCAACGACCTGGTGAGCGTGGCCGACACGATGGTCCTGATCGGCCAGCTCGATCGCGTCGGTGCGCTCCTGGACGAGGCCGCCGCGAAGGTCCCGCACCGCAACGAGCCGCTGAAGATGATGATCAATCTGCGCAGCAGCAGAAGGACCCCGTCCGCATGGGGGCGACGGTGGAGAAGCTCCTGGCGCTGGGCTGGCCGGGCGAGGACGATTACGTCCGCACCGAATGCCGGCGGCAGGTCGATCTGCTCGCCAAGTCGCTACGTGAGGACGGCCGGGCGCAGGAAGCTTCGGCCCTGCTGAGTCGTTTGCAGGACTCCGAGGCCCGCGACGTTTACATCCAACTGACCTGGGACGGCTATGCCGATTTCGACCTGGCCGTGGATGAACCGCTCGGCGTGACGGCCAGCCACGAACTGCCGCGCACCGTGTTCGGCGGTTCGGTCATCAAGAGTGGATTCGGCTCCCGCCCGGAGGAGGTCTACGTCTGCCCTCGCGGGTTCGACGGCGATTACACGGTCCACATCCGGACGATCTACGTCGACGAGAAGAATCCGGTCGTCCGGCTGAAACTCGAGACGATCACCCACGAGGGCGCGGCCAAGGAACAGAAGACCGTCACGATCCTCCGGCCCGAGAAGCTCGACAAGCCGTTCGTCGTCCATCTCTCCGGCGGCCGGCGGAAGACGGTGCTGCCTTACATCGACCCGATGGCGGGCCGCCTCGAGGTGCAGGCGAAAGGGCGGCTGAAGGCCAAGAGCGCCGGAGGGCAAGTGCCGGGAGCCGGAGCACCGGGCCAGCGGCCGAGAGCCCGGGCGGTCGCCAAGGACGCCGCCAGGCCGAAGTCGTGAAGGCGGTCCGGGCCGGATTCCCGGATCGTCGTCGTGCGCGAGCATCAATCCGCACCTCACCGCGTCGGGGCCATTGCGAGGCCGGGCGGTCCGTCGTTATATTCTCGGGGTTGTGCATCGCACCCCGGTAGGGAGCACCTCCGATGATCGGCAACCTTCGGGCGTGGCGCACCAGCGTGGTCATCGCCCTGGGATTCCTCGGGACGGGAATACTCGACGCGAAGAGCCTGGCCCAGGATCGGGCCGTGTCGCTCTCGGCGAGTTTCCGGCGGGCGGCATCCCGCGCGGGGGGCCCTCGTCTCGATCCGGCTCCCGGATGGGATGCGGTTGCCCACGCCTTACGTCCCCCCGCGGCCGGGGCGTTTCGGGCCCGCGGCGGGCCTGCCGCTGACGTTCTACCAGCAGCCCGACGAGGATGTCCGCACGAACTTCTCCGGCGTGGTGATCGATGCCGACAAGGGGTATATCCTCACGGCCGATTATCCGACCCGGGGCGCCTCGCAATTGCTCGTGACCTTCCCCGACGGCCACGAGCGGCTGACGAGCCAGATCCGCCGCGACTCCGCTGCCGACCTGGCCCTGCTGACCGTGGACACCCGGGGCCTGCATCCCGGCCAGGTCAACTGGGGTGATCCCGCGAACCTACAGGCGGGGGACTGGCTGATCGCTTTGGGACAGCCTGGAGTCGGCGATCCGGTGATGTCGGTAGGCGTCTTCAGCACACGCCGGCGGGGTGGCGGAGACGAATTCATCGAGACGGATGCGGCGATGCCTCGCGTCGGCGGCGGGGGAATCCTGCTCAACCTGGACGGCGAAGTCGTCGGGATCGCCCGGCTGGCGCGCCGGCTTTACGAGGGTTTCGATGGGATGGGATACGCCATCCCCGCCGATCGGCGCGGCGAGTCGCCGGCGACCTGGCCCAGTTCGGCCAGGTCCGCCGCGCCTACCTGGGAATTACGGTCGAGCCCCCCAGCTCCCGGATGAAGGAGCATCGGGCGACTCCGGCGGGGGTGCGCGTTTCCTCCGTCGGGCCTGACACGCCCGCCGCGGAGGCCGGCATCCACCCGGGCGACCTGATCTTCGCCGTGGGGCAGCGGCCCATCGACGGCGTGGCGGACGTCCAGGCCGCGGTCGAGTTCGCCGCGATCGGCCAGGAGCTGCCATTGACCCTCGAGCGTCAGGGCAAGCGGATGGAGGTCAAGGTGAAGCCGCGGGCGGTGGCCGCCCCGACCGGCGCGATGAGGACGCCCCGAATCAACGCGGCGCCCGGGGCCGCCGGACCGGGATCCCCGCCCCCGATCGTGCCGCCGGGCGCGTTGCCCGACCTGCCCGATGACTGAAAGGCCGCGGAAGAACCGATCCGAGATTCCCGATTCCGAATGCACCTGGAAGCTCATGAGACAAGTACTCAGGAATCTTGAATCTTGAATCCGGAATCTTGAATCCGGAATCTCGAGTTCTTCCGTGGACCACGAGCGGCCCCCCTCTCGCGGCCGCGACGATGCACCCAAGGACGATCCCGAACCGGACGAGTCTGATCGCGTTCGATGCTCGAGCACAAGGATGGTCAAGCCGCATGAAACGCCGCATCCTCGCCGTGGACGACCAGGAGTTCAATCGCCATCACCTCCGAAAGGTCCTCGAATCCGAGGGATTCGACGTGGAGACCGTCGCCGACGGCCGCTCCGCGTGGGACGAACTGCGGGCCCACAAATACCACCTGATGATCACCGACCTGCGGATGCCCGACCTGAGCGGGCTCGAGCTGCTCGCCCGGGTGCGCGCCGAGCGGCTGCCGGTCGGCGTGATCGTGCTGACCGCCTATGGCGACCCCTCCGAGGCGCTGCACGCCATGAAGGCCGGGGCCGACGACTTCATCACCAAGCCCTACGACCCGGAACGGCTGCGGTTCCTGGTCAAGCGGATCCTCGAGCGCCGCGAGCTGATCGATGAGCTGGAGCTGCTCCGCAAGCAGGCGGCCGACAGCGATCATTTCCACACGATGGTCTCGCGCAGCCCGAAGATGCGCCGGATCTTCGACCTGATCGAGCAAGTCGGGCCGATCGGCTCGACCGTGCTGATCCATGGCGAGACGGGGACGGGCAAGGAGCTCGTCGCCCGCGCCGTGCACGCGGCCGATACCCGCCGCGGCGGGCCGTTCGTGGCGCTCGAATCTCGCCGTGCTCAACGACTCCTTGCTCGAGAGCGAGTTGTTCGGCCACGAGAAGGGCGCCTTCACCGGGGCGGAGCGGCGGAAGATCGGCCGCTTCGAGCTGGCCGACGGCGGTACGCTGTTGCTCGACGAGGCCGCCGACATCCCCCCAACCCTCCAGGCCAAGCTGCTCCGCGTGCTTCAGACCGGACAATTCGAGCGAGTCGGCGGGACCGAGACGATCCAGGTCGATGTCAGGATCCTCGCGGCCAGCCACAAGATCCTCGAGGACGAGGTCAAGAAGGGGCGATTCCGCGCCGACCTGTTCTACCGGCTCAACGTGATCCGGATCGACCTCCCGCCGCTGCGCGAGCGGACCGAGGACATCCCGCTCCTGGCGACCCACTTCCTCCAGCAACAGCGATTCCAGGGTCGCACCCGCTTGACGGAGATCGGCTCGGAGGCCATGCAGGCCCTGCTGCGCCACACCTGGCCGGGCAACGTCCGCGAGCTGGAGAACGCGATCAAGGCGGGCGTGGCCCTCGCCGACGGCTCGATGCTGCGACGCGACGACCTGCCCGAGTCGGTCGCGCCGCGGTCCGCCCAACCGCCCCGCGGCAGCCCGATCATCGACATCGACCGGCCCCTGCCCGACCTCACCGCCGACCTGATCGGCCAGGTCGAGCGCGAATACTTCACCCGGCTCCTCTCGCAGTTCAAGGGGAACGTCGCGCGTTGCGCCCGGCACAGCGGCCTGTCGCGGCGCAGCGTCACCCAGAAGCTCCAGAAGTACGCGCTGGAACGGACCCAGTTCAAGGCCCCCGGGCGGAGGGCGCGCGGGCCGATGAACCTGGGCGCCCTCGAAGCCCGCGCGGCCGATCCGGCCCTTTGAGGGACAAACACGAACCCCGATGAGAGTCGCCGGCGGAAACCGCATGGAATGACGAGGAGAACCACGAATAACACGAATTTTCACGAATAAGAAATATAACCAATAGACCACACTTTGCTATTTGCATTTATTCGTGAAAATTCGTGTTATTCGTGGTTCCTCCGATCGTCGCATGCTTCGCGGTTCGGCCGGTCAGGGCAGCGGCACGTCCTTGAACTCGAATTCCAGCGGGATAGTAATCACCCGGCTGGGGGTCTCGTAGACGAGCTGGTAGTCCGCGGGCTTGCCCGGGGCGTTGACGAACAGGTACTCGAACCCGAGCTTGCCGCCGTCGGACCCGGTGCTGTTGAACCCGCCGTTCTGCTCGAACCGCGAGCCGTCGGAGCGCTGGAGCCAGATCCGGTTGTTGAACAGGCCCTGCTGGTAGCTCTCGAAGGCCGCGCCGCCGCCGGGGTAGGAAAGCTCGACGTGCACCTTCCAGGTCTGCTCGTCGACTTCGGTGTCCTGGTAGGTCACGCTCACGTCGCCCTGCTTGACCGTCGTGTTCTGCTGGGCCAGGCCGGGGAAGCGGAAGACCTTGATCCCGGCGGGGATGGTCAGCTCGGCCTTGACGCGGAGCGACTTGAGCCTGGACGCGGCCCGCTCGGGCGCCTGGAGGTTGAGGTTGATCTCGGCCACGGGGTTCTCGGGCCGCACCACCACCTCGTCGGACGCCATCTGCATCTGCGGTTGCACCTCCTTGCCCCGGTCGTCGATCACCTTGAGCTCATCGGCCTTGAGCTTCAGCAGCATGGGCCGGAGCCGGGGCTCCCAGGCGGCCTCGAGCTGGATCGTCGCCAGGGCCGGCCCGGTCTCGAAGTCGCGCGTCAGCCCGATCTGCTTGAGCTCGATGCGGAACGGACCGGTGTACTGGATCGGTGGAGCACTACCGGCGGTCATGACCGGCTTCAGGCCGATCGAGCCGTCCCCGGTGTGGAACTCCAGGTCGACCTCAGCCAGCTTCGCCACCTCCGCCAGGGCTTCGAGGAACGGCTTGTCGCGGATCTGGAGGTCGAGCGCGGGATTGGTCACGTCGGCGCCGAGCTGCTCGCGCATGTCGGTGATCGCGTTGCCGCTCTGCTTCTGCATCTGCTGCATGGCCTCGGTCAGCCGAACGCCCTTGCCCTCGAGCGTGACCCGGGTGGCGGCGGGGTTGATGTCGTCCTCGGCCTTGCGCAGGGTCGCTCGCAGCTTCTCGACGCGGTCCTTCCGTTCTCCGGCCGGGAGGGTGGCCGCGTCGGGCAAGAGCGGCAGGACCTTCGGCCCGAGCTTCGTCAGCGCCGCCATGGCGGCGTCACGCGCCTCGGGCTTTTCGGATCCCAGCCGGTCGACGAGCTGGGTCACGCGGTCGCGCAGGGCCGCGTCCGACGCCTCGGCCTGCCCCCACGCCGGGAGGCCCCCGGCCGTCCGCCAGAGCAGGAGCAGGCCACCGCAGGCGATCAACCAGGATCGGGCATGACATGATGATCTGCGTCGCATCTTTCCGGTCCCTATGCTAGCGTCCGAATGGCCACTTGCCACTTTCCACTTGTCACTTGAATGAGGCGTCATCCCACGAGCCAGCGTCCATGTTCCATCACGAGCCGGCCGTCGGCGAGGATCCGCCCGCGCGATCGGGTGTCAATGATCAAGTCCCAGTGCAGGGCCGAGGCATTGACCCCCCCGGTCTCGGCATAGCTCTGGCCGAGGGCCAGGTGCACCGTGCCGCCGATCTTCTCATCGAACAGGATACTGCCCGTGAAGCGGTCGATCCCCGGGTTGAGGCCCAGACCCAGCTCGCCGAACCGGCGGGCGCCGGCGTCGATCTCCAGCATCGCCTTCAGATAATCCTCTCCCTGCTCCGCCCGGGCCGCGATGACCTCTCCATCGCGAAGCTCCAGCTCGATCCCGATCAGTCGTCGGCCGTCCCGGCAGACGGGGAACCCGCATCGCAGCCGGCCGCTGGCGGAGTCCTCCACCGGGCCGGTGAAGATCTCGCCCGACGGCATGTTCCGCCGACCATCGGAGTTGATCCACGTGCGGCCGGCCACCGAGAGGCTCAGGTCGGTCCCCTCCCCTTCGATCCGGATCGACCGGACGCTCGACATGAACTCGACGAGCCCGGCCTGCCGCCGGCCCAGCTCGCGCCACGCCGCGGTGGGATCCGGGCGGTCGAGGAACAACGCGGAGATCACGAATGCCTCGTAATCGTCCGGCGCCATCTCCGCGGCCTCGGCGTAGGCGACCGTCGGGTACTGCGTCAGCACCCAGCGCTTTTGACGAGCGATGCGGCGGATGGGCTCGCGCGACCGCTCGAACGCCGCCTGGCGACGGGGATCGACTCTCTTCATCGCGGTCGTATCCTCGTCGGCGGCGATCCGGATTCGCCCGTCGGCCTCCCGGGCTTCCGCCATCAACGACGCCGGCAGGTGGGCGAGTTGCTCGTCGTCGGCGCGCTCCAGCAAGAACTCGGTCAGCCCGGGGATCTCGATGCGGACGAGCGGGTACGCCCCGCGCAGGATGACCGCCTTGCCGGCGGCCTCGACCAACCGGGCCGCTTCGAGCGTCGAGCCGATCGCGATCGCTTCGCCCCGCTCGACCTTGAGGCAATAATCGACCAGCAGGTCCGCCCATCGGCCGATCAGGTCATCGCTCAGCAAGGCCGCACCCCTCCGGACCTAGAGACAACTGTCGGACCCCGCCCCGTTCAGCTTAACGGAATGACCGGCCGGCTGCAACATGACGAATTCCGGCGCGACGCGGCCGCGAGAGCCCGCTGTCGCGATCGCTTGACGATGGCGCGCAGACTCCCGAGAATCATCGATGGGGCCGATGGGCCGGGCGCGAAGCGGCCGCTTGGGCCCGATGCCGGGATGGATGGCGCCTTCGCTCGCCGCCTTGGTCTCTCGAGGTGCCGACTCTGCCGCTCTGTACGCTCAGCCGCTGCTGCCCTCATCGCCTGGAAGGAAAGCTCGCATGCGCACCCGTTTTCGACCGCAGATAACCACGCCCGGACGATGGAGTCGGGCCGCGATCCGGGCTTGCTTCGCGGGCCTGATGCTCGCCGGCGCGGTCCGGGCATTCGAGGACCCGGAACCGACGAAGCCGGCGACCTCCGCGGCGGCCCGCACGCCCTCGCCCGCCGAGGTGCGCCTGAAGGAAGACGTGACCTACCTGGCGGCCGACGAGCGGGAGGGTCGGGGACCCGGCACCCGTGGGATCGAGGAGGCGGCCGATTACATCTCATTCGTCTTCAAGTCGGCCGGGCTCAAGCCCGCGCCCGGAGCCGACGGCTATTTCCAGCCGTTCGTCCTGAGCGGGTCTCCGACGCTGGGAAAGCAGCAGGAGCTGGCGTTCGCCGGACCGGGTGACAAGCGGCTCGAGGGCCGGCTCAAGACGGATTTCACCCCGCTGGCCATCGGCACCGCGTGGGAGCACAAGCGGATCCCGATCGTCTTCGCCGGCTACGGGATCACCGCCAAGGACGAGTCGCTGAAGCTCGATTACGACGACTATGCGGGAGTTGACGTCAAGGGCAAGGCCGTCCTGATCATCCGCCGCGAGCCGCAGCCCAGTGACAAGGAGAGCCGGTTCGCCGGGCGGAACACGTCCCGCTATGCGACCTTCCAGCACAAGGCGACCAACGCCTTCCAGCACGGCGCGGCCGCCATCCTGCTCGTCAACGACAAGGCGGGGCTGGGCGGCGGTAAGGACACGCTTCTTTCATTCGTGGCCGCCGGCCCCGAGCCGTTTTCCAAGCTCCCGTTCGTGATGTTGACCCGCGAGTTCGCCGACAAGCTCCTGGCCGCCGCGAGTCAGCCGCCGCTGGAGAAGCTCGAGCAACAGATCGACGCCGACCTCAAGCCGCACTCGCGCGAGCTGGGTGGCTGGACCGTCAACGGGCAGATCGCGATCGAGCGCGACGAGCTCAAGACCAAGAACGTCGTCGGCGTCCTCGAGGGCGCCGGCCCCCAGGCCGACGAGACGGTGATCATCGGCGGCCACTACGACCACCTCGGCCGCGGCGGCCTGATGTCGGGCTCGCTGGCGTTCTTCTCCCGGGATATCCACAACGGGGCCGACGACAACGCGTCCGGCACGGCGATGGTCCTGGAGCTGGCCCGTCGCCTGGGTGCCCGCCGCGACCCGCCCCCCCGGCGGATCGTCTTCATGGCGTTCTCGGGCGAGGAGCGCGGCTTGCTCGGGTCGCAGTACTACGCGGAGCATCCGCTCTTCCCGATGTCCTCGACCGTGATGATGTTCAACTGCGATATGGTCGGACGCCTGAACGGCACCAATGAGCTGACCATGATCGGCACCGGCACGTCGCCCGGCCTCGAGGACCTGGTCAATGTCCTGGGCAAGTCGTCCGGGCTGAAGGTCAAGACGATCGCCGGGCTGACCGACGGGTTCGGAGGCAGCGATCATCAGTCGTTCTACCCGCGGGGCATCCCCGTCCTGTTCGCGTTCACCGGCGTGCATCGCGACTACCACCGTCCCAGCGACGACTCGCAACTGATCAATTACGCGGGGATGGCGCGGATCGCCGACTACCTGGAACTGCTCGTGCTGGACCTGGTCCGGCGGCCCGAGCGTCCGGCGTTCACCCGCCTGGCCGAGCGGCGCGGACCCCGAGCGGCGGACCCCGCCCGGATGGGCTCGTCGGTCTACCTCGGCACCATTCCCGACTACGCCGCGACCTCCGAGGCCGGCATGAAGATCCAGGGCGTCAGCGAGGGCAGCCCGGCCGAGAAGGGCGGGCTCAAGGGCGGCGACGTCATCATCCGCCTGGGAGATAAAAAGGTCGGCACCATCTACGATTTCATGGAGACCCTGGCCGCGCACAAGCCGGGGGATGAGGTTGACGTCGCGGTCAAGCGCGATGGCAAGGAAGTCAAGCTCCGCGTCAAGCTAGGCAGCCGGCCCGGGCGTTAGAACCGTTAACGAATGCTTGGCCCACGAGTTTCGGCCTCGAGACTGCGCCGGGGCCTCGACCCGCTGATCCTCCCTTCGTGCTGCTGGGGCCTCGACCCCCCCTGACCCCCCCTTCTTAAGGGGGGGATTGGAGAGGGGCGGGCCGCCGTTCTCCCCCCCTTAAGAAGGGGGGGTCAGGGGGGTTCTTTCGCGTCGGTGCAATGCAAGTGTGAAGCGCTCTAGAGCGGTTTCGCTTCCAAGGAGATCAGGCGGAGTGCCTCTCCCCGTTCCCCGACGCTGGATCCTCGGGCTGGCGTGCATGATCGCGGTCCCCTCAGGCTGCGAGCCGCTCGCGCGCGATGGGCTCGTCATCGCGACGACCTGGCCGGCGGCCGACCGGCGCCGGATTGAATCGGAATTCGTCCGATGGCTCGAGGAGCATCCTCAGCCGGCCGAGACGGGTCCGATCCGGCTCGACTGGCTGATCCTGTCGCCCGGCGAGGATGGCGAACGGCTGGCCGCGCGCCGCCGCCCGCCCGACGTCCTGCTGGGCGGGCCGGCTCGGGCCTTCCAGCGGCTCGCCCGGCAGGAGCGCCTGGCACCGTTGCCGATCGCCGGATCGCCATCATGGGCCGTGTCGCGAAACGGGATGATTCGCCCGGCGTTCCCTTGCGCCGTTGCTTTCGACGACCCTCGCGTTGACCCGGTGACCCTCGCCTGGGCGGAGTTGCAGCTAGCGGGGATTGGCTTCCTTGACGCTTACGCCCTTCTCGTTAGCGCCGCCGCCGATCCGAACCGATCCGGGCGCTCGCCAGGCCCGGACTGGGAGGATGGAGACTGGACGGATCAGGTTGGGATGCCCTGGGTCGAAGGAGTCGCGATCCTGGCCGACGGCCGCCATCGAGACCATGCGACATCCTTCCTCCGATTCCTGCACGAGACCGGCCGCGCCCGATCGGATCGGACCCGCCGGGATCCCGCTCGACTGGACGACGACGAGCTCGGCTTGCTCGCCGATCTGCTGGGCGCGACGCTGGTCGATGCTGGTGATGAGCTCTCTTCGGCGTGGTCGGCCCTGGGACAGGCCGGCTTTCCGCCCGACCAGCTCCGATGGATGACCGAGCCGCCGCCCTGGCCGCCGGCCTCGATCGCCAAGATCCTGACTCGCCAGGGCGAGCAGGCGATGTCGATGGTCGAGACCCTCGCCGGGCAGCTCGCGACCGATCCGCCCGCCCGCTCCTGGCTCATCCGGAGCTGGCTATCGCCCCCGCGTCCGATCGATCGCGAGCTCCTCGAAGCGTTGACGCGCGCCGCCGACGGCCGGCTGTTCCGCGAGCCGCGATTCCGCGCATGGCTCCGCGCCGAGTGGACCGCCTGGGCGCGGCAGCGGTATCGTCGAGTCTTGCGACGCCTGGAAGGCATTCCCGGACAGATCGCATCGTCAGCGTCATCGCCCGAACATCAACTGACCACCGACCACTGATCACTTTCAGAAATGCGACGAGTCATCCTCGAAGGTCTGGTGAAGCGTTATGACGGGGTCGCGGTGGTCAACGGCGCCTCGATCGAGCTGCGCCCGGGGGAGATGACTTATGTTCTCGGCCCGTCGGGGGCGGGCAAGACGACCCTGGCCCGGCTGGTGGCGGGCCTGGAGCGGCCCGACGACGGCGAGATCTTCTTCGACGACCGGATGGTCCAGGCGCTGCCCCCGAGCGAGCGGGGCGTCGGCATGGTGTTCGAAGACCTCGGGCTCTGGCCGGGCCTCACCGTCAACGAGCACGTGGGCTATCCGCTCAAGGTCCAGCGGCGCCCGCGCGGAGCGCAAGCGCCGGGTCGCCGAGACCTTGACGGCCTTGCGGATCGACAGCCTGGCCGGGCGCCGTCCCGAGCAGTTGACGCCTCATCAGCGGCTGCGCACGGCCCTGGCGCGGGCCCTGGTGACCGAGCCCGAGCTCTTGATCCTCGATGCGCCGCTCCGCACGTTCGACCCGCGGGCGCGCGAGGAATGCCGGGACGAGCTGAAGCAAGTCCATGGCGAGACCGGCCTCACGACGCTGGCCTTGACCGACGATCCGGACGAGGCGCTGGCGCTGGCCGACGCCCTCGCGGTGATGGACCTGGGCCGGATCGTCCAGTCCGGACCGGCCCACGAGCTGTATAACCGCCCAGTCGACGTCTTCGTGGCCCGCATGCTGGGTCCCACCAACCTGCTCCAGGGCCAGGTCGAGAGCCAGTCCGGCGACCTCCGCGGCGAGATGGTCGTCCGCACGCCGCTGGGGCGCCTCATCGCGCGGAGCGTACCCGGCGCGCCGGGGCCCGGCTCCCCCATCACGATCTCCGTCCGGCCCGAGACCATCACGGCCTCATCGACCGTACCTGCCGGCTGGAATCGGTTCCCGGCCACCGTCGAGCGGATCGTCTTCCGCGGCGAGCTCCGCCAGGTCCACGTCCGCGGGCCCGCCGACTGGCCGGTCCTGATCTCGGTCCTCCAGAGCCAGTCGCAGGGATTTCGCGAAGGCCAGAGCCTCACGCTCTCCGTCGCCCCGGAGCACGTCGTCGTGCTACCCGGGAAGTTCGCACTGGCTCAAGGCGTTCCCGGCACCGGGGTCGTCGAACCGGCCTGAAGTGCAGGCGGCGTACCCGAGGACGATCGCCCCGTCGATCGTCGCCGTCGGCGTGGGCCGCCAACCGTGTTCGAGCCGACGAGCCAGCAACTCGCCGGCCGATGGCTGATGATCCCAGATGGCGACCGCCATCACGGCGCCCAGTCAGCTCGTCTCGAACACCGCGTAAACCCGATCCGTCACGCGAACGATCACGTCGTGGTGGAACTCGTCCTGGATGATGACGTTGACGAACTCGGCCCGCGGCTCCTGGGCCAGCGCCCAGTTCAGCACCTGCTTCAAGGTGGCGAGCTGATGCAACTCTGCGAGGAGCGTGTCATTCCGCATGCATGGGCACTCCAAACCTCAGCCGGCGTACCGTGTTCTCCACCTGATTAGACGGATGAGACGATCACGAGGTTCGCCCGAAAGCGGGGCTGAGACTGTCTTCCGACCGGCCGATGCGTGATTCCCGAGTGACTTCTCTGGTTCTTCATGTCCACGGACAGCCTGGCCGGAGCGGTTACTCTCCAGAGGGATCTCGGCGCCGCGTCACGATCCTCCGAGCCACGATCGAAGGAGGGCATGAACGACTCCGCCCAGTTTTATCGGCAGTTCATCGAGCCGATCGAGGATCGCATGATCCGCTCGGTCTGGCGGGTCACGCGGGACGCGGTCGACGCGGAGGACGCCATGCAGAACGCGCTCATGGCGGTCTGGCGGGGCCGCGGTCGGATCGCCGGGCATGCCAGCCCCCACGCGTTGGTACCGAGGATCTGCATCGACGCCGCTTGCGACGTCGTCCGACGACGTTCGCGGGAAAGGCGAAGGACGGAACCTCATGACCTGACTGAGGAATCCATCGAAAAGCCGAGCGACCAGATCTACCAGATCTACGTCGATTTCGATGTGGATCTGCCGGACTCGCTCTTCGAGCCTCAAATACCGGGTCGGATCGACTGACGATCGACGGACCGGCACCAGGAGCCGGCGCCCTCCGCGCTCAACTGGCGATGACCACCTTGCCGAAATGGGCGCCGCTCTCGAGGTACTTGAGGGCCTCGACCGCCTGGGCGAACGAGAAGACGCGGTCGACGACCGGGCGCAACTCGCTGACCTCGATGGCCTTGAGCATCGATTCGAACATCCGGACCGAGCCGACGAAGATCCCCTGGAGCCGGATGTTCTTCATGAGCAGCACGATCGGGTTGAACTCGCCCCCGCCCGTCAAGACGCCGATCAGCGCGATATACCCGCCGATCTTGATGGCTCGAGTGGACTGCGGCAGCGTGCCCGCGCCGCCGACCTCGACGATCATAT
This sequence comes from uncultured Planctomycetota bacterium, assembly GCA_963815795.1. GTDB lineage: Bacteria > Planctomycetota > Planctomycetia > Isosphaerales > Isosphaeraceae > JAKAUH01. The sequence continues at coordinate 568,783 of CAWFIC010000021.1, forward strand.
CGACCCCCTGGCGGTCGGTCAGTTCGCGGGCGCGCCTATCCCAGTCGGGGGTCGTCTTGTAGTTGATCACGTCCGAGGCGCCCATCTCGCGGACGCGGGCCAGCTTGGCGTCGCTGCTCGAGGTGGCGATCACCCGGGCGCCGGCCAGGCGGGCGAACTGGAGCGCGAAGATCGAGACGCCGCCCGTGCCCTGGACGAGCACCGAATTCCCGGGCTGGATGCCGCCGGTTTCCACCAGGGCGTTCCAGGCCGTCACCGCCGCACAGGGGAGCGTGGCTGCCTCCGCAAAGCTCAGGTGGGCCGGGATCGGCAGCAGGCCCGTCTCCGGCAGGACCACTTCCTCCGCCAGGACGCCCGGGGCCTCGGCTCCCAGGGCCGACCGGGCTCCGGCCTCCGTCGCTGGACCGTCCAGCCATCCCGGCATGAACGCCGAGACGACGCGGTCCCCGACCTTGAACCGCGTCGCACCGTCGCCCAGAGCGGACACCTCGAAGGCGCCGTCCGACAGGGGGATCAGCGGCAGCTTGAGCTTCGGGTTATAGATGCCCTTCGAGATCATCAGATCCCGGAAGTTGAGCGATGCCGCGCAGGCGGAGCCGCACCTGCCCCGGGCCGGGATCGGGGCTCGGCAGCTCGTCGCACTTGAGGGATTCCGGACCGCCGAACGCATGCAGTCGGTAAGCCTTCATCGCGGGTCCTTTCCGTTTCACCTACGAGCCCGAAGCGCCAGCGAGTGAATCGATGTCGGCCCGGGAATGCACTCGCTGGCGCTTCGGGCTCGTATCCGGTCGGTGCGGATCTTCGTCGCAGGGGTCATCGGCTCCACACACATCTTGCCGCAACGCGGCGGCGCCGTCCATGTTCCAGCCGATCGCCCGCCCGGACACCGGCCCGCTTGACGAGGCGGGCTACAATGACTTGCGGCGCCATTTTCTCGATGGGAAAGGTTGACTCGCATGAATCCGATGACCTTGAGGTTGATCAACGGAGATCAGGAGGAGCCCGTACCGGTGCCCGATCGGGCGGCCTCCGAGCAGAAGGAACGCGAGGCGCTGGACGCATACTCGCGGGTGATCGTCACAGTCGCGGAGGCCCTGGGGCCGGTGGTCGTGAACCTGCGCGCCGAGGCGCGGGAAGGATCGCGGCGGCCCGGGGGTTCGGGCTCCGGGTTCCTGTTCACGCCCGACGGCTTCCTCCTGACCAACCATCACGTGGTTCGCGGGGCCGGCCGCTTGCGGGTGCGCCTGAACGACGGCCGCGAGGTCGCCGGACGGGTCGTCGGCGCCGACCCGTGGACCGACGTCGCCGTCGTCCAGGCGGATGCGTCGGGACTGCCGCACGCGACGCTCGGCAACTCGTCCGAGCTGCGCGTCGGGCAGCTCGTGGTCGCCATCGGCAGCCCGTTCGGCTTCGACTCGACGGTGACCGCCGGCGTCGTCAGCGCCCTGGGTCGCAGCTTGCGCAGCATCACCGGCCACCTGGTGGACAACGTCATCCAGACCGATGCCGCGCTCAACCCGGGCAACAGCGGCGGACCGCTGCTGGATAGTCGGGGCCGGGTCATCGGCATCAACACCGCGATCATCCAGTCGGCGCAAGGGATCTGCTTCGCGATCCCCATCGACATGGCCCGGCGCATCCTCCCGCAACTCATGCAGCACGGCCGGGTCATGCGCGGCTACCTGGGCCTCCATGGCCGCGATGTCCCCATCCCGCGCCACGTCACGCGGCGGTACAACCTGACCCAGGAGGGCGGGGTCGAGGTGTTCGGGCTGGAGGCCGACGGACCGGCTGCCCAGGCGGGAATGGCCGAGGGCGACCTCATCGTCGGCCTGGCCGATTCGGCGATCGGCGGCGTGGACGACCTCCAGAAGCGGCTGGCCGAGATCCCCGTGGGCATCCCGGCCGAAGTCGTCCTGCTGCGCGCCGACGCCGGCTCGTCCGGTTCGTCGTGCCGGGGGACTATCCCAGTCTCGACATCTGAAGGACCAGGCCCGCGGACTCGGAAATCGCCGCCCGCATCTGGTACGATGATCCCGAAACGTGAGGCGTCTCATGTGAGGGATCGATGGGATGATCTTCAGTGCGGCATATCGATGGATGCGTGCCCTGGCGAGGGGCGCGGTGGGATGGCTCACCGTGCTCCCGGCCATTGCGCTCGCGCTGGCGGTCTTGGTCGATCGGGGACCGGATGGCGAGCCGCGGGTCTCGCTGTTCCCGATCGCGCTCCTGGCGTTCGACCCCTTCGCCTGGACCTGCGCGAGGAACAGCCTGATCTTCGCGTCGCTGGTCACGATGTTCTCGATGATCGGCGGCGTGGGTCTGGGCCTGGTCCTTTCCCAACGGCGATTTCCGGGTCGCGGCGCCCTCCGCGCCGCCGTGGTGTCGATGCTCGCGGCGACGCCGGCCTGCCTGGCACTCGGGCTCGTCGGAATCTGGGGGACGAACCCGCCCTGGCCGTGGCCGGCGTCGATGAGAGGGGCCGCGTCGGGAAACCTGAGCCTCGACACCTGGCAAGGTCTTCCGTCCTGGGTCCTCTGGATCTGGGCGGGACTGCCGTCAGCGATGGCCCTCGTGGCGCTCGCGGCGGCCGGCGCGCTGGAGCGCGTCGAACCGGCCTGGCGTGATGCCGCCCGCCTCGCGGGGGCGGGCGTCATCGGAACCTGGCGGACCGTGACCTGGCCGCTCATCCGCCCGGCCGCCGCCCGCGCCGCGGCGATCGTCTTCCCGCTGGCCCTGGTCGAACCCGGGGCGCCGCTCATCCTGGGCTTTCGCCGGACCGTGGCGTTCCAGATCGTTGAGGCCGCGTCTCGACCCGATCCGTTCCCGCGGATTGCCGTCTGGGCGGTCATGGCCGCCGTCTTCTCGATGGCGGCCCGGTGGCTGCTGCGGTGGTGGGGCGGGCCCCCCCTCCTGGACTTGTCGGGCGAGATTCGGGACGGCGTCGGATCCCGGACACGCGCGCCGCGAGCCAGGATGCCACTGGCCAGCGCGTGTGCGTTGGCCCTCGCGGGCCCGGTCGTTCTCGGCTGGCTCCCGGTCGTCGGATTGGGACGACTGCTCGCTGCAGTCGGACCGGCGGCCGGGGCTGCGGGCGGCTCCCCGGGCCTGGCCATCGGCGGGATCGTGCAACGCACGCTTGAGCCACCCGTCCCGGAGGTCCTGACCCATTCGCTCGTGCTGGGCATCGAGGTAGGCGTAGGTGTGTTGATCCTGGCCTGGCTGCTTCGACCGGAGCCGGGCGCGCGGCATGCGCCGACGCTCGCCACGCGATTCGTCGGCCGCTTCGCCCTGATGCCGCCGTTGATTCAGGGTGTGGGCGTCCTCGCACTCCCTGGGCTGCTGGACGTGGCCGCGTCATGGTTGAAGGATTTCCCCGGTCTCGTGGCGCCCGCGACACGGATCTCGGGCCTGGCGCGGGAACTCGCGGTCGATCGCAATCCCTGGGCGATGCTGATCGCCGCGGTGGGTCTGTCGGTCGGGGTGCGACTCCTGCAAAGCTGGCGGCGCGCGGCGGAACGATGGCCCGACGAAACGCGTCCGGCCCTCGATGCCGCGCTGCTGACCGGCTCTTCGACGGCGCGGGCGCGGTCGGTGGCCTCGCTCCGCCCCGGACGATGGATCGGCGCACTCTCACTGTCCGCCATCCTCGCGGCGGTCAACCTGGCGCCGGCCTTGCTGTTCACGCCCTGGATGGACGGACGCACCATCACGCCGGCGATGCTCATCCTGGCGGACGGGCGGGAAGAGGCCCGCCTCCAGGCCGCGTTGCTGGCGTTCTGCGTGATTGCCGGCAACCTCGCCGGTCTCTCTGCCGCGCGGCTCGCCCCGGCGCCGCCTCCCGAGTGGGACCCCGATCCACCGTGAACCGCGCGGGGGATCAGGCAGCGCTCGCCTCGCTTCCCGAGGAGCCGTGTTGGCCGTTCTCCGCCATCGCGTCCTGGACGGATTCGACCTTCTCGGCGACGCGTTTGGCGATGTCGGAGTAAGCGTCACCGAGCGCCGCTCCCGCACCGGCGAGCAACGGGCCAAGCTTCTCCTTGAGCTGCGGATAGGCCGAGCGGGCCGCGGCCCCGACGGCGACTCCCGCGGCGAAGAAGACCACCTCGGATCGCGTGATCGGCATCGAAGTCGGCCCCCGGTCGGATCTCGAGAATAGGATCGTCGCGCGACGTCCTCATCTCGAGATCGACCCGCGCCGCCCGCGCGTTGAGCGAGGTTGATTCCGTGTGGCAACCCGCGTGCCATCGGCAACGGTCATGACGTTTCTACGGCCGGCCCCGCCGGCGCCGAGCCGATCGGAAGGCCCTTCCAGTCGTCCACCATGTCCTTCGCCGCCTGAGCGCCGTCCACCAACCCATGGACGAACGCGTTGTCCTTCGGAACAACCCGCGCCAGCAGCATCACCGGGAACACGATCCCGTAAGAAACCGAGTAACTCGTCGTGTACACGAAACGCGAGACGAACTCCGAGATTGCCGGGATCGCGCGGTTGACCGCCGCCCTGGCATCGGCTGCTCCGTCGCGCGCGGCCTGCATGGCCGTCTCCATCGCGTTCGAAACCGATTTCACCGGATCCGTCCCCGATGCTCCAACCTCGCTGCTCTCGATCATGCGATTCACCTCTCGATGGGGCGACAAGAGCGTCGGCGTCTGAGGACGCTCGGGGTCATCTCGACATTTCGTTCAACCATAAAATGCAGGATCTGCGCGGTCAAGGAAAAATACTGCCGGCGTCGTCTTGAACGACTCCCTCGGCGTCTCCGACCGATCGCGTCTCTCGACGCGAGGCGGTGCCGCCGCGTACACTGGATCGTCTTCTATTCGTGAAGTGGCGTGGATCTGGGTGTCTGGGGGCGGATGGGCCGAGATGGATGTTGCGAAGCTGGGGCTCGAGGATGGGACGGTCTTCACGGGGTTGGCCTTCGGTGCGCGGGGAGAGGTTAACGGCGAGGTCGTTTTCAACACGAGCATGACCGGGTACCAGGAGATCCTCACGGATCCATCGTACCACGGGCAGATCGTGGCGATGACGTACCCGCAGATCGGGAATTACGGGGTCAATGACGACGACGCCGAGAGCCGGCGGCCGTGGGTCCGTGGCTTCGTGATCCGCGAGCTGAGCGGGCGCGTCAGCAACTTCCGCGCGGCCGGCTCCCTCGAGTCGTATCTCGAGCGGAACGGCATCATCGGCATCGAGGGAGTGGACACTCGCGCCCTGGTCCGCCTGACGCGCAAGCGCGGGCGCTCAAAGGAATCCTGTCGACCAGCGACCTGGACGATGCCAGCCTGGTGGCCAAGGCACAGGCCAGCCCCGGCCTGGTCGGACGCGACCTGGCCCGCGAGGTGATGCCCTCGGCCGTGACAACCTGGGAGAACGGGCTCGATGCCGCGTATCGCCTGGCATCGCAACACGGGCTGACGCGCGATTCCGCACGTCCGGGCGACCCGGCGGCCGGCCGCAGCCGACCGCACGTCGTCGCACTCGACTTCGGCATGAAGTGGAACATCCTGCGGCATCTGGTCGACATCGGCTGCAGGGTCACGGTGGTGCCGGGCTCGGCGACGGCTCCCGAGATCCTTGACCGCGACCCCGATGGGATCTTCATCTCGAACGGGCCGGGCGATCCCCGGCCGCTCGACGATGCCACGGCGACCCTGCGCACGCTGATCCGCACGGCCGCGGCCTCGCGCGGCATCCCGATCTTCGGCATCTGCCTGGGCCACCAGCTCCTGGGCCAGGCCTTCGGCGCCCGGACCTTCAAGCTCAAGTTCGGCCATCGCGGCGCGAACCACCCGGTGCGCAACCAGATGACCGGCAAGGTGGAGATCACCACGCAGAACCACGGCTTCGCCGTCGACCCGTTGACCCTCCCGGCGGACGTCGAGCCGAGCCACGTCAACCTCAACGACCAGACCCTCGAGGGACTCCGCCACAACCGCCTGCCGGTCTTCAGCGTCCAGTATCACCCGGAGGCCTCCGCCGGTCCCCACGACAGCGCATACCTTTTCGACGAGTTCCGCCGGCTGATCCGGCAGGATGATTGACCGCCGGTCCCGCGCAGGGGCGAACCCATGGCGCAGACGATCCGCCTCGCGACCGAAGCCGACGCCGACCAGGTGCTGGAGATCTACGCCCCGTTCTGCCGCGAGACCCCGGTGTCGTTCGAGACCGAGCCCCCCTCCCTCGACGAGATGCGGCGGCGGATCGCCAAGACGCTCCCGGATTTCCCCTGGCTCGTCTGCGAGGAGAACGGCTTGATCCTGGGCTACGCCTACGCGAGCAAGCATCGCGAGCGCGCGGCCTACGTCTGGTCGGTGGACGTCTCGGCGTATGTGCGGGAAGGTCGGCGCCGAGGCGGGCTGGGACGAGCGCTCTACACATCGCTCTTCGCCATCCTGCGGCTCCAGGGCTATCACAACGCGCTGGCCGGCATCACGCTGCCGAACCCCGGCAGCGAGGGAATCCACCGATCGATGGGATTCCAGCCCGTGGGGGTCTACAAGAACATCGGTTACAAGTGCGGCCGGTGGCACGACGTCGCGTGGTCGCAGCTCGCGCTCCGCGAGCCCGAGCCCGAACCCCGGCCGCCGCTGGCGCTGGAATCGGTGCGCGGCTCGCGGGAGTGGGATGAGGCCATCGCCGCCGGTAGCCCGCGAGGCGGATGAAGACGATCGATCCCTCAAGGAGCCTCCGCCCATGATCCCGTTTTCTCGTCGCGAATTCCTGGCCGCCAATCTGTCGCTGGCAACGTCCGCGGCAGCCGGCTCCTCGCAGCCGAAGTTCGTCCGGCGAGTCGATGTGCACCAGGAGATCCTCGATCTGGCCTTGGTGTGCCAGGCGCGGCGCCGGGTGCGGTTCGGCGACGTCGGGACGAAAGCCCAGGTCGAAACCCTCCAGACGACCCTTCGCGAGGCGTTCCTCCGCCTGCTCGACGGATTCCCCGCCCCCGCGGGGGTCCCCGACGTCCGCCCGACCGGCACGATCGAGGCCGATGACTACGTGATCGACAAGCTGGCCTACGAGAGCCTCCCCGGCTACTTCGTGCCGGCCCTGCTCTACCGGCCGAAGACGGTGACCTCGCGCAGGCCGGGCGTCCTCAGCCCGTGCGGCCATTCGACCAACGGCAAGGCGGCGGGCGAGTACCAGATCTTGCACATCAACCTGGCCAAGCGGGGTTACGTCGTCCTGACCTACGACCCCGTCGGCCAGGGCGAGCGCAGCCAGTTCTGGGACGCCGCCAGGGGCCGCTCCCGGTTCAACCTGAGCTGCGGCGAGCACGCCGTGCTGGGCAACCCGCTGTATTTGCTCGGCACGAGCCTGGCCCGGTATCGCATCTGGGACGGGATGCGCGGGCTGGATTACCTGGCGTGGCGTCCGGAGGTTGACCCGACACGGCTGGGATGCGTGGGCAACTCGGGCGGCGGGACCCTCACTGCGTACGTCGCCGCGCTCGACCCCCGGGTGAAAGCCGCCGCGATCTGCTGCTACATCACGACGCTCCCCCGTCGGATGGCGAATCGGATTCAGCAGGACCCCTCCGCCGACCCCGAGCAGGACCTCTACGGATTCCTCAGCGAGGGGATCGATCACGCCGGGCTGCTGGCCCTGCGCGTGCCGCGTCCGACGTTGATCGGCTCGGCCCTGCTGGACTTCTTCCCGATCGAAGGCGCGCGCGAGTCGTTCGAGGAGGCGAGGCGACTCTATGAGGCCGCCAGCGCGCCCGATCGCCTCGCGATGGCCGAGGCGCCGGGGCGGCATGGCCTGAGCGCGCCGCTCCGGACGGCCGTCTACTCCTGGTTCGACCGCTGGCTCGCCGGCCGGGCGGACGCCGCCCCGGCGACCGAGATTCCCATCAAGCCGCGCCCCGACACCGACCTGCTGGTCTGCGACGATCGTCAGGTCAACCTCTCGATGAAATCGCGGCCGTTCCTGCCGATGGCCTGGGAGGACTTCGCCAAGCAGCCGAGGGCGGCCCGCTCCCCGCTCTCCGACCTGCTCCAGGTCGATCTGAAACACGCGGACCCGTTCATCGTCGAGATCACCCCGGCCCGGCGGGCAGGCCAGACGCTGATCGTCTGCGTCAACGGCAACGAGTCCCGCGACTGGCGCGAGGAGACGGAATGGCTCCGTGCCCTCGACCGACAGGGCCACGCCGTCGCCATGATCGACCCTCGCGGAGTCGGTCCGTCCCGGCCGCCGGCCTTCGCCAGGTCCTTGCGCTACGCCGACCCGCTCAGCGGGCCCGAGGAGAACATCGCTTACAACGCGTTCCTCGTCGGCCGATCGCTGCTGGGCATCCGGGTCTCGGACGTGCTGGCGGCGATCGCCCGGATCCGTCAGAAGCCCGAGTTGCCGGGCCGGATCGTCCTCTGCGCGACGCGACGCCGCGCTGGTGGCGTGCCTGGCGGCCGCCGTCAGCTCCCAGATCGACCGGCTCGCATGCGAGGAAATGCTGCTCAGCTTCCGAACCCTCTTCTCGGCCGAGGGCTTCCCGATCAACGCCGCCAGCATCCTCCCGGGCTTGTTGCAGAGGTTCGGCGACATCCCCGATGTCGTCGCGGAGATCGCCCCGAGGAAGGTCCTGATCGCTTCCGGAATTGGCGAGGGATCCCGGCCCAACCCGCACGTTCAGATCATCCCCCAGCGTTTCAGCGCCGAGCCGCGGCGGCTCCTGGAATGGTTGGGAGATTGAGGCACGTCTGCCGCGTGACAAACTCCCGAAAACACGCTCCAGCTTCTCCTCCTTGACCAGCCGGTGCGATTGACGACTCGCCCAGACGCGGTTACCCTGTTACTTTACGACACCAAGTGACCGCCCGGTCGCTGAGATCCAGGGGAGAGGATGCACCGTGGGTTCGACGTGCGTGGTGGGGCTCCAGTGGGGGGACGAGGCCAAGGGAAAGATCGTTGACCTGCTCTGCGACCAGCATGATGTCGTTGTGCGGTACCAGGGCGGGGCGAATGCCGGGCACACGGTGGTGCACGACGGGGTGACGTACAAGCTCTCGCTGGTGCCGACGGGCATCCTCCGGCCGGGGATCGACTGCGTGATCGGCAACGGCGTGGTGATCCACCCGCCGGCCCTGCTCAAGGAGCTCGAGACCCTGATCGCGCAGGGGATTGACGTCGGCCGTCGGCTTCACATCAGCGACCGGGCCCATGTCATCCTGCCGTATCACCTGGCCGAAGAGCGGCTGACGGAGGAGTCCCCCGACGTTGCCGACCACATCGGCACCACGCGGCGCGGGATCGGCCCCTGCTACCGCGACAAGGTCGGTCGCGTGCACGGCGTGCGAATGGCGGACCTGTACCATCCCGAGCGCTTCCGCGAGCGGCTGGCCCGGATCATCGATTACAAGAACCGGCTGCTCACGGCCATGCTCCCCGATTTCGTGCCGCTCGACGCCGATACCGTGGCCGCCGAATACCTGGAATACGCCGAGCGGCTCCGGCCGTCGGTCCGCGACACAACGGCCTGGCTGCACCACGCCGTCGATCAGGGTCGCCGCTTGCTGTTCGAAGGGGCCCAGGGCTCGCTGCTGGACATCGACCATGGCAGCTATCCTTACGTAACCAGCTCGAACAGCAGCGCCGCGGGCATCGCGGCCGGTTCGGGCATGCCGACCCGGAAGATCGACCGCTGGATCGGCGTCGTCAAGGCGTACACGACCCGCGTCGGCGGCGGCCCGTTCCCGACCGAGCAGGACAACCCCACCGGCGAGCGCATCCGCCGCGTGGGCAAGGAATACGGGACGGTGACCGGCCGACCGCGGCGTTGCGGCTGGTTCGACGTCGTCGCCGCTCGCCACGCCGCCCGCGTCAGCGGATCGACCGAGCTCGCGGTCATGCTGCTCGACGTCCTCAGCGGGATCGACGAGCTGAACGTCGCGGTCGCCTACGAGCGCGACGGCCGCCGGATCGACGAGCTGCCCGCCGCCCTGCCCGACTTCGAACGCTGCCGGCCGGTCTACCAGACGCTCCCCGGCTGGAACGAGCCGATCACCGAGATCCACCGGTGGGCCGATCTCCCCCGGCCGGCGCACGACTACGTCGAATTCCTCGGCCAGCAGGTGGGCGTGGCCGTGAAGATCGTCTCGGTCGGCCCCGACCGACGCCAGACGATCGTCCTGCCCTGACCGGCCACTCGAACCGAAGCTTGACCTATTGTTCCTTTGAGTCTTGAATCCGGAATCCCGAATCCGGAGTCGGGGACCTCGAATCCGGAATCCCGAATCCGACGACCATCCCCAAGATCCCCACGACGACGGCGTTTCTCTGGACCAGGACAAGCCATGGTGATCACCGAAGAAGGTCTGGCCCGCATCGCGGCGGCCGGCTTGAGGCCCGAGCAACTCCCCCGACACGTCGCCATCATCATGGACGGCAACGGCCGATGGGCCCAGCGCCAGGGGTTGCCGCGCATCATGGGGCACCGTCGCGGCATCCAGAGCGTGCGCACGGTCGTCGAGGAGGGGTGCCGTCTGGGCCTGGACCAACTGACGCTCTATTGCCTGTCGGTGGAGAACTGGAAGCGCCCGCCGCGCGAGCTGGCGTTCCTCATGCGTTTGCTGCGGCACTTCCTGATCGTCGAGCGCGGCGAGCTGATGGAGCAGAACATCCGCGTGACGATGATCGGCCGCCGCGAGGGCCTGCCGCCGAACGTGCTGGCCGAGTACGACCGGACGGCCCGCCAGACCGCCGCCAACGACGGGATGACCCTCTGCCTGGCCGTCAACTACGGCGGCCGGACCGAGATCAGCGACGCCGCGCGGCGCCTGGCCGAGGACGTGCAAGCCGGCCGGCTCCGGCCCGACCAGGTTGACGAATCGCTGTTCGAATCGTATCTCTGCACCGCGGGCATGAGCGATCCGGACCTGCTGATCCGCACGGCCGGCGAGATGCGCATCAGCAACTTCCTGCTCTGGCAGATCTCGTACGCCGAGATCTGGATCACGCCGAAGCTCTGGCCCGACTTCCGCGGCGACGACCTGCTCCAGGCCTGCCGGGCCTACGCCTCCCGCGAACGGAAGTTCGGCGGGCTGCCGGCCCTGAGTTCCTGATCATGAAGAGTTTCACGCAGAGACGCAACGGGCCGCAGAGACGCGGAGAGGAGGAACGGCTGTGGTGCTGCGGCCGCATGACAGGCCGAACTGATCTTGAATTTGGAATTCCGAATTCTTGAATCGGTCTTCTCTGCGGCCCTCTGCGTCTCTGCGTGAAACTCCGAGGCATTGTGACGCGGCCGACGGCGGGCCCCGAGGCTCGGTCGCGAGAGGGGCGACGGGATGCTCTCGACGCGATTGCTGTTCGGAATGCTGATGGTCGCCGGGCTACTGATCGCGCTCTGGGTCGATGAATGGTTCGCGCCCTGGTTTCCCTTCTGGTTCCTGCTCTGCACCGCCGCCATGATCGGCGCGGCCTGGGAGATCACCGGCCTGCTGGGTGCCACCAGCGCCAACCCCTCGGGGAACTCCGTGATCGGCGGCGTGCTGGCGATCGTCATCGCCAACTGGGTACCGCACCTGATCGAGAACAACAGCCAGGCCGACGGGGAATCCGCGCTCCTGTACGACCCCGGCCGGCCGCTGGACGTGCTCGCCTGGCCGTTCCTGACCTTCGTCGCGGTGCTCATGACCAGCTTCGTGGTCCAGAGCATCCAGTTCGCCCGTCCGGGTCGGACGATGGCCAAGATCTCGGGCACGGTGCTCGCGGTCGCCTACGTCGGCCTGCTGGGCAGCTTCAGCATCCAGTTGCGCTGGATGGAGGGTCGCCATCAGGGGCTGATGGCCCTGGTCTTCCTCGTGGCGACGGCCAAGGGGGCGGACACCGGAGCCTACACACTCGGACGCCTGGCCGGCCGGCACAAGCTCTGGCCCCGCCTCAGCCCCAAGAAGACGATCGAAGGTGCGCTGGGCGGCCTGGCCTTCGGCGTCGGGGCCGCGTGCCTGGTCGCGGCGATCGCCCGCTACGGCCTGGGCATCCCGGCCTTCAGTTGGCCCATGGCCGCCCTTTACGGCTTCGTCATCGCCGCCGTCGCCCAGCTCGGCGACTTGATGGAATCCATGATCAAGCGCGACTGCGAGCGCAAGGACGCCTCTCAGGCCGTCCCGGGTTTCGGCGGCGTCCTCGACGTCCTCGATTCCCTCATGTTCGCCGGCCCGGTCGCGTACGGGCTCTGGCTCACCTTCGGTCCCTGACTTCAGAGGGTGCACGAGAAGGCCGCCGGATCGGGGTAGGGTGGATCGAGCCTCGATTGATCGAGGCGAGGCCCACCGGATCCGCCCAAGAGACCGGTGGGCCTCGCGCCGCTCCGCGGCGTTCGACCCACCCTACGGCCCCTTCTCGTACACCCTCTCAGTTCGACTCTTTCCCTTTTTTCGGGTTCCGCGGAGGTGAGCCTCCCCGGTGCAATGGAGGGTAGGAACGACCCTTCACATCGCACACAGGGAGGCTGCCATGGCCAGTATAACCGAGCGACCCCGCAAGCGGTTGACCTCGAGGCCACGCCAAGGAGCCGTCGGGGACCCCCACCGCCGACAGGCCCGACCGCCACGCCCGAGCCGGCGCCAGAGGAGACGGCTCGCGCGGGAGCAGCGCCGCCAAACGGCCCGCAAGGCCGGCCTGAGCCGCCGCCAGCTCAAGCGGACCTGCGGCCAGCTCCCCGAGCCGGTCCACACCGTCTTCGGGCCGCTGGCCAAGGCCCTGACCCGACCGACCTATCAGCGCCTCGTCCTGCTGGCGCTGGCCGCCATCCTCACCACAGGCGGCCGCACCATCGCCGGCTTGCTCCGCTGCCTGGGCGCCCTGGCCCCGGGCCATCCCAGCAGCTATCACCGCGCCCTCTCCCATCGCCGCTGGCCCACCCGCCGGCTGGCGCGCCGCGACATCGCCGCCGTGTTGGCTCGGTTCGCCCCCCGAGGCCCCGTCGAGCTGGCCGGCGACGACACCGTCACCGAACACCCCGGCGACCAGGTCTACGGCAAGGGCTGTCACCGCGACCCGGTCCGCTCGACGCACTCGTTCACGGCGTATCGCTGGGGGCACAAGTGGGTCGTCCTGGCGGTACTGGTCCGCTTCCCCTTCTGTCGCCGGCGCTGGGCGTTGCCGCTGATGGTGGCCTTGTATCGGCCCGAAGAGAAAGGGATCGATGGCGTCTCGAAGCGGGCGCACAAGACCCCGGTGGACCTGCTGGGGCAGATGCTCCGCATCCTGATCCGCTGGTCCCCTGACCGCAAGTTCGTCTGCTGTGCCGACGGCAATTACGCGGCGCACGAGCTGGCCGAGGTGGCCGCGGCGGATCCCGGGCGGCTGACGTTCGTCAGCAAGTTCTACCCCGAGGCCAACCTGTTCGAGCCGCCGCCGCCGGTCCACGGCAAGCGGCCGCCGCATCGGCCCCGCAAGAAGGGGAAGGAGCTGCCGGCCCCGGCTCAGGTGGTCCGCGATACCCCGAAGCGGCCGGTGCTGACCGTCGCCTGGTACGGCGGTGAGCGCCGCCGCGTGGAGGTGGTGACCGGCACCGGGTCGTGGTATCGCAGCGGACGGCCGCTGGCCCCGGTGCGGTGGGTCTTCGTCCGGGACCGGAGCGGGACGCACCGCGATGAATACTTCTTCACGACCGAGGTGACGATGGTCCCCCGGGCGGTGATCGAGACCTACACCGGCCGCTGGAATATCGAGACGACCTTCCAGGAAGCCCGCTCCTACCTCGGGTTGGAGACGACGCGGGGGCGGGTCCGGAACACGGTGCTGCGGGCCGAGCCGAGCCTGTTGGCGCTGTACACGCTGGTGGCGTGGCTGTATGCGGAGCTGCCGATGCGGTACCGCCGGGTGGCGCGGTGACTTGGTCCGGCAAGGTCGACGTGACCTTCTCGGATGCGATCACGGCGGTGCGGCGCGACCTGTGGGTGGAGGGGGTTTTCACGCTGAGCGGTCATCGCGAGGCCTTCGAAAAACTCGGCGGTCCGTTGCGGCAGATCCTCCTGCAGGGGTTGGCCCCGACGGCCTGAGCCGGGCCGCCGGGCCGGGATCAAGAGGCCGCGAGGCGGTCGAAGCGGTCGCGAGGCGCGGCCGCCGGAACGGGCTGCGCGCGGGGAAATTCAGCCCTCAAATGGGAAAGAGTCGAACTCAGCAATCAACGAGCGCGGCCCAGGTCGCGATCGGCCGCGCAGGTGCAGCAAGAGCGATCTCGATGAGAGCGAACCCGGCGCGCCCACCAGACGGCCCGGCGGTAGCGATCGCAGCTCAATCGTTTTATTCACGATCAACGGACAGGTCGGCTCGCCGGTGTCACGATACACCCACCGGGGACGGATCACCGTCGGCATCTTCCTCATACCGCCTCGCATCGCGTCGGGCGGCGCGAATCGCCGCCTGGCGGCTGTCGTACAGTTCCACCCGACCATCCAGCCCGATCAGGGCCATGCCGAGTTGTAACGTCCTGTCGAGATTGCAGAACCGGACTGGCCAACCTCGACGCACCAAGCCTGCGATCTCGCTGAAGGCCATGCTGCCGAGCGACCGCACATGGTGAAAGTCGATCACGAAATTCCTCGGCAAATCGAGCCCAATCAGCGATTCGAGCTGTGCTCCCAGGTCTCCCGCGTGCAGAGGCCCGACGATTTCCTGGCTGAGAAATTCGATGACGACCACTTCCGGGTTGTCGTGATCGATCAATTCATAAGCGATGTGGGTGTGAGTTGCTGTCGATGTTGACATGGATTCACTCCCGTATCCTCGAATGATTTGAAGTCCGTGAACCTTCGGGTCACTAACTTGCAAAGACGGTGCCCCACTCGGCCCGTCCGACGACCTCGAAGCCGCACGCCTCTTCCCGCGTGGGGCCGTTTCCCCTCGCCGGCCGCCGGTCAACGACCCTCGCCCACGATTTCGAGGACCTCCCAGGCCCGAGGGATGAAATACTGGGTACCCCCGCCGGGAACGGCCCTCTTGGTGTCCCAGGCACGGACGCCGCTGGCGGTGGATTTCAGCGATTCGACCCCTTGCTTGACTCGGTAGCGGACGAACTCGCGCTGGACGAGTTGCTCGGGGCCTTGCACGCCCTCGGGCAACGGCTTCTTCGTGACGTAGTCAACGCCGACGCGGTCCAGATAAGTCCCGCGCTCGGTGTAGAAGTACCCGAATGGCGACTGCGGGTCTCGATAGCCGACCAGCTCCTTGCCGGGACGGAGATTCTCGATCGTGATCTCTTTCGAGAAGTCCATGGCTTTCCAGTAGCCCTCGAGCCTCGCCTCATTCATGGGATCGAGTTTACCCTTACGGACCTGGTTCTCGAAGAACTCGATCGTCGTCGCGATGCCGCGGCGGGGGATCGGCGCGTCGGTGACGCCCAGCTTGTTGCGCCAGTACTCGACTTTGGCGTACGACGTGAGGGCCTCGCCCACCTTGCTCTTGCTCAGGTCCTTCAGGCCGGCCGTCAGACCCTTCTTGATGACCCACGCGGCGGCGGCTTCGAGTATCAGGCTGAACAACTCCGCGATCGCGCGGCCGAACTCCCGCGCGGCCGGGTCGAGCGGCGGCCGGTCGCCACGGGCCTGCCAGGCCAGGTTGCAGCCGCGGGTGAAATGTCCTTTGGCCTGGTCCAGGTGCGCCAGGACGTACTCGACCAGAAACCCGAGGCCAAGAAAGAGCAGGATGGCCGAGGCGACGTCCGCGCCGATCTCGGCGCCGAGGGCGGCTCCAGGCAACGCCCCGGCGCCCTCGCCGAGGATCGCGCCGACGACGCCCAGGAGAACCGCGCCGGTGCCGATGCTCCAGGCGTAGATCCGGAGCGCCTGCACGAACCCCGGCCAGAGCGAATCGATGAGGACCTGGAGGTCGGCGCCGAGCTTGGCGCACGTCTCGTCGTACGCATATTTGTTGATTCCAAGCAGGAAGGCGTCCTTGACGTTCCCCACGCGATGGGCGAATTCGCCGATCCCGCCGCCACGCGAAGCACCGACAGGCCCGGGCTGCGGGGATGGCATCCGGCACGTGGTGCCGTCCTTGACCATCAAGGGGCGGGAGGCTTGACACAACGGTCCTGGCTGTTTGCTGCTGCCCACCAGATCGTCCCTCGAGTTGTCTCACGACCGACATCAGCGGCCCGCCGCGGGCTGGTCCGCTGCACTGCCCCGTCGGGCATTGGCCGCACTTATACGTAAATATCGCCGGGATGGATGGAGAACGACTCGAACTCCGACGAGCTATCGTACACCCGCCAGACCAGCCCGTCATCGAAATCCAGGGCGAACGACGTGGGAGCCGCCACCACGAATCCGACGACCTGCCGGCCAAGGATGCGGATCGACCGGCAAGGTTCCCCCGCGGCACCCGGAGAACCGCTGTCGATCAGTCGCCCCGAGTCGCCTTCAAGCTCCCAGCGTCCTTCGACGTTGATGATTGCCGAAGGGTGAAAATGGACCTGGAGCTGATGCCGACCGAAACAGAGCTGCACGACTTCGGCGCCGTGCAGAAAGCCGAGATCGAGGTCAGCCGGCACCCCTCGCATCACGTACAAACTCCGCCGTCTAACGGATAAGCTCAGCGGACCGGCCCGCCGGGCAGAGCTACGATTCTACCACGAAGCGACGCGGCGGGCCGGGTCCGCTACGGCGCAGGTTAGGCGCCAATCTGTGGGCCATTGTCAAAGGGATGTATCGTGTTCATCGAAGGGAATCAATAGTACAGCGCAAGGAACTATCCAGTATCCCGCAACCTTAGATTCCGGGCCTTGGCGTGGCACGCACTGGCGATGCGGTTCCGCCGCTGGCGCCATTCCGAGAGCTTGATCGCCCGCCGCTCGGGCTGCTTGGGCGTGGGTGGGGCGAAAATGACTTGCAACAGTCTTCGGGCATCGGGCAACGTCATGCCGGTCGCGTTTTTTTCTAGGCTGGCAAACTTAGCTGAGACCGGGAACGTAGAAAGGGGGTAGCCACAAAAGGAGGCCCTCCATGCGCAAGCGACGACGACCGCGCCCCAAACCCGATCGCGCCCTCAGCTTGGTCCCCGTCACGCGCGATTGCCCGGAATGTCAGCAACCGCTCCGGGCCCGCTACAACAACTTCCGCACCATCACCACGCTCGACGGCGTCCTGCATCTGACGCTGGCCATCCGACGCTGCCACAATCCCGATTGCCCCCGGTTCCGTCTGCCCTACCGGCCCGAGGCCGAACCCCACTTCGCCTTGCCCTATCACGAGTTCGGCCTCGATGTCATGGCCACTGTCGGACGGCTCCGATATGCCGAGCACCGCAGCATCCCCGAGATCCACCAGGGGCTGACCCGCCGCGGCCTGGTCGTTTCGCAACGCACGGTCACCAACCTCCTGGACCGCTACGACGAACTCAGGGCGCTGGCCACAGCCGACCCCAAGCGGCTGGGACCCCTGTTGCGCCAGCAGCGTCGCGTCATCCTGGCCATCGATGGACTGCAACCCGACGTCGGTCACGAGGTCCTCTGGGTCTTGCGTGACTGCCTCTCCGGGGAGATCCTTCGGGCCAGGAGCCTCTTGTCGTCCACCGCCAAGGACCTGGCCGGCCTGATTACCGAGGTGCGCCAGGCGCTGCCCGTGCCGATCACTGGTGTGATCTCCGACGGCCAGGAGAGCATTCGCAACGCCGTCAGGCAGGCGCTGAAGGGCGTGCCGCACCAACTCTGTCACTTCCACTATCTTCGCGAGGCGGCCAAGCCGATCTCCGAGGCCGATCGTCATGCCAAGAAGGAATTGAAGAAGCGAGTCCGGGGAATCCGTCGGATCGACCGCCAGGCGGAGGCGGATCCGGAGGACGAGGAGGCGGACATTGTACGGAGCTACTGCGCCGCGGTGCGTGCCGCCTTGACCGACGACGGCTTGCCGCCGCTGGCCGCTGCGGGGCTGAAGCTGCAGGACCGACTGAGCCGGATCGCCGCCAGCTTGGACCAGGTGGCGGCTTTGGCGGGGAGTTTGCCCTCTGGTCTGAAGCGTCTGCAGCAGTTGCTGCGGCGTGGGCTGGAGGAGACAGCCGCCCTGTTCCCGCCGGTGCGGGAGGCCTACAAGTGGGTCAAGCGCGTGGCCCGGATCCTCAAGAACCGGGAGCAGTTGCCGGCCTCGAAGGTCCGGCGTCGGCTGGTGCAATTGCTGGTGCGGATGCGGCAGGCAGCGGCCACGACCGATGAGCCCTCGGTCCAGAAGGGCCTGCGGCACTTCCTGAAAGTGACAAAGAGCTACCGGCCAGGCTTGTTCAAGTGCTACGAATCGTCGGACCTGCCGCGGACGAATAACGATCTGGAGCACGCCTTTGGGAGCCATCGTTATCATGAGCGCCGCGCCAGTGGCCGGCGTCGGGCCTCGCCCGGATTGGTGGTGATGGGCTCGGCACGGGTGATCTCGAGTCTGGCGACCCGGCTGCGCCCCGACGAAGGCTTGGTCTTACGTCCGGGTTATGTGTCGCGCTGGCAAGAGCTGCGTGCGGACTTGGACGCGCGGCGCGAGTCGCGACGAAAGCAGCGCCGCTTCCGCCACGACCCGGGCAGCTATCTCAGGGCGTTGGAGCAGCGGTGCCTCCAGCTACTTTTGCCACCCTAGTTTTTTTTCCCAGCCGCCGCGTTTGCAGCACCAAGAACCAAAGCGCCAACATGACCAAGGTCATGTGGTGGTGGAAGCCGCGCCAACCACGAACCTCGTAGTCGTCCAGCCCCACTTCCTGCTTGCCCCGCAGAAAACAGTCCTCAACGGGCCAGCGGTTGTGCCCCGCTTGCGCCAGCTCCAACAGCGGGCAATCCGGCCTCGCGTTGCTCAGGTAGTACTTGACGTAGGATGCTTGATCACAGCTACGCTCGATCACCAGCCACAGCTCCGGCCCCGGCAGATCGTCCCGCTCGGCCACCAAACGGATCGCGGCGAAGTGCGCCACTTGTGTCCCTTTGGTCCCCTCGCGAAAACGCAGCCGCTTCCAGGCGCCGGCCGGCAACGCGGCCGCGATCTCCTCGACCGTTTGCGGGTCCGGTTGGCCCGGTGCGACCCGCGGTTTGCTCCGGGGTCGGCCCCGGCCCCGCCCTTGCGGCTCGTCCACCTTGGGCCGGCGCAACCAGCCGCGGCACGTCTTGGGGACCTCGCCGATAGAGCGTTCGCCCAGTTCCTCCAAACCACTGAGGAACTCGGGGTCCTTGCCATAGCCCTCGTCGAACGTCACCCAGCCGTGGCGGATCTTCGGTCCGACGGTACGGATCAGCTCCAGGGCCAACTCCGGCTTGGTGCGAAAGACGACGTCCTCGGGCACGCCGGCTTCTTGTCGGCGCGCGGCATCCGTGGCCCATTCGTCTTCCGGCAGATCCAACCGTTCGTCCAACAGCGTGTGACCTCCGGCACTGGCATAGGCCAGGTAAACGGCCACCTGGCAGTTGTCGATCTTGCCGGTCGCCCCACAGTACTGCCGGGCCACGCCCACGCTCTTGTCGCCACACTTGGGGATGCCCGACTCATCCACGATCAGCGTCCCCGCTTCGCTGCCCAGTTCCTGGTCCACCCAGCCGACCAGTTCCTCACGGAGCGGTTCGTCAGGCCAGGCCGACTGTCCCAGGAAAACTTGAGTCATCCGGACTTGCGAAGGATCGCCGTGGACCTTCAGGGCGATCGATTCCGCCGTCTTGGTGCTTTCCGCATCCAGGAGCAAACCGCGGAGATACGCCTTGGCCCGTTCTTTGCGGCTCTCGGTTCGCTGGTCATCCACCAGCAGCGGGGTGAACCGGTCCGCGAATTCCTCGAAAAGGGGCAACGCCTGCCGCAGGTCTTTGGGGGTCATCGAGGGCCTCCATGCTGGCCAGTCACCGATCGCATCGGGCTTCGAGGTCCGACCAGCCTACCCAAACCGCTCCTGCGGGAAAAGATCAAGTTTCTTGCGCTGTACTATCAAGTTGGCTCTGCAAAGACGTAGACAAGTCTTTCTGCTCCTCCCAGATGATCGATGACTGCTGGCAAGAGCTCGCAGCTTGAACTCCAAGCCACTGTTCGTAACCCGAGGTCTTGATTGTCACGAAGGGCGTCCATTCGGTCTTGCCCTTTCCCTGCGCTGGCAGAAACTGGCCGCACAACATGTACTGCTTTGTTCCATCGGGAGTGACAATCTGACCGACGCGCACGTCACGAAAGCGCGCAGGGTACGGTGGCCGGTGGACATGAAAATCGTTAGCGGCTGCTGCGAGTAGAAACTGCACAGGTGGACCGATAGGCGGCTCGCTGCGCCTGAGAGGTGTTGATTGGAGCGGGGCTCGCCGCTCGGGATTGACTGCGAGCGCCTTGATCCGGACTGCAGCCTGCGAGAAGGCACGTGGCACACAAGGCTGCAAGATACCTCATGATTCCTCCTTCGGTGCTAACACTTCAGGGGGAGGAAGGCATTCCGAGAGAGCCAGTAGTCCCAGCTCTAAACCTCGGGGGCACGTCAAACGGCAGCAGCGGGAAGTCGAGGCGCCACGCTATCGGCGCCTAAATACTCACGTTCCGCACCCCTCCGGGCAGGTTTTGAGCCGGGGGGATAGCCTCGCCGTCGCTGCCCTGGCCAATCTGGGGGATCCCAGTTCCCAGGAGGCAGCACCATGGATGCTCCGATCCAGTACCAGACCCAGATCGTCGGCGGCTTGCCGGCGATCACCGCCTACTTCGACAAGCTCGACTTGGCCGCCACCATCGACCGAATCGTCCCGTGGGAGGGAGAGATCCCCTTGGGCACCCTCGTCGAAGTCTTGATCACCAACCGGCTCCTCCGCCCCAAGGCCCTCTTCCGCATCGGCGAGTGGGCCCAGGCCGCCGCCCTGACCGATTACTTCGACCTGACCGCCGCCGAGCTCAATGACGATCGGCTCGGTCGCGCCTTGGAGCGGCTCCCCCGCTACGCCGAGACGATCCAGGCCGCCTTGACCCTCGAGGCCATCGAGCACTTCCAGCTCGACGTCCATCAGATCCACTACGACATCTCCAACGTCGAGCTCTACGGGGCCTACGAGGATTTCCGGCGGGCCGAGGGCCAGGAGGCCACGGTCCCCTGGCCCGCCTACGGCCGCACCAAGAGCGGGCGCAAGAACGTCAAGCAGATCCAATTCGGCCTGGACGTCACCGGCGATGGGGGCGTGCCGGTCGGCCATCTCCCCCTGGACGGCAACGCCGCGGAGGTCAATTCGCACCTGGAGAACCTCAAGCGGCTCGGCCACATCCTGCCCAAGGGGAGATTGCTCTCCATCGCCGACACCAAGCTCGATGCCCCGGAGAACTTGCTGGCGATCGCCGCGCGCGGCGGGCAGTTCCTCAGCGGCGGGGTCCTCTCGCCTCAACTCCAGGAGAGGTATCTCCGTGTGCGCGACCGCCTGCATCGCATCGATTATTTCCCCCAGAGCCAGGCCAAGCTCCCGCCCGAGAAGCGCGACGAGTACAGGGCCTTGGCGGTCACCGAGCACCTGGAGGGGACGGTGGATGGGCAGCGGGTGCGGCTGGACTACCGACTGATCTTCGTCTGGAGTGAGGCGAAAGCCCGCCAGGAGGCCGCCACCCGCGAGCGGCACGTCGCCAAGATCCGCGGCGAGTTCGAGGCGGTGGAGCGCAACCTGGGCCGCTACAGCCTCAAGACGACCGAGGCGATCGTCCGCCGGCTGGAGGCGGCCAAGGGGAAGTCCAGCGAAGGCGGGCTGTTCGAATACCACCTGGAGCAGGACGCGCAGGGCTCGTTCCACCTCGACTGGGGCCTGGACGCCGCGGCGCTGAAGCGATGGGGTTCGCTGGAAGGCGTCTCTGTCCTGAAGACGAGCTGGCCGCGGTTGACGTACCGGCTGACGAAGGTGCTGCGGCTGTACAAGGGTCAGTCGCAGGCGGAGCGGCGGTTCCACCACATCAAGGGGCCGCTGGCGGTGGCGCCGATGTTCCTGAAGGACCCGGAGCGGATCGCGGGGTTGCTGTGCATCGTGGTCTGGGCGCTGATGGTGCTGGCGCTGATGGAGCGGCCGGTGCGGCGAGAGTTGAAGGGCCGGCCGCTGTACGGCCTTTACCCGGAGGGTCGGCCGAGCGTGGCGCCGACGGGCCCGGCGCTGCTGGAGTGCCTGAGCGGCTGGTGCATCGTGATCATCCAGCGGCAGGGGACGATCGACCGCCAACTGGCTCAGCCGACGCCGGTTCAGCATCTGATCCTCAGATTACTTGGTATACATGGGAACCGCCTCCGAACCTTCCGACGGAGGTGCGGAACGTGAGTAAATAGGTCCACGCAAGAGGGAAAGTAGACGGGTCCTGTACAATCGAGTAGGGAGATCCCATCCTTTCTACGCGGCACCTGCATCCATGACCCGTAGCGTGACCCTCGACCCCCGGCAGCGCCAGGCGCTGCTCGACCGATATCGCAAGGATCCTCGGCCCGAGGTCCGATTCCGCGCCCACATCCTCCTGCTGCTGGCCGATGGCCGCACCTGGGAGGAGGTCGCCACCGTGCTGTTCCGCAGCTCCCGCACCATCGACCGCTGGGTCAAGCGGTTCCACGAGGGGGGCCCCGAGGCTATCGCCGGGCGCAAGCTCGGCCGCCCCTTTCGCCTCGACCCCGAATGCCTCGCCGTCGTGGTCCACTGGGTGACCACCATGCTCCCGACCGACTACGGCTTCCTCCGCAGCCGCTGGACCTGCGCGACGCTCGCATTGCTCCTGTGGGGCCGCCATCGGCTGGAGGTGAGCCCGGAGACGGTCCGCCGCTGGTTGCACCGCGGCGAGATGGTCTACCGCCGCCCGCGCCCGACCGTCGGGCCCCGCGACGAGCAGCGCGAGGCGAAGCGGGCGGCCCTGCGGAAGCTCCCGGCCGAGCTGCCGCCCGATGAGACGGTCGTCTGGGAGGACGAGGCCGACATCAACACCGACCCGGAGATCGGCCGGATGTGGATGCGGCGCGGCCGGCAGGCCACCATCCCCACCCCGGGGACCAACGAGAAGCGATACATCGCCGGCTCGATCCACTGGCGGACCGGGATGATCTTCGCCACCGAGGGGCCGAAGCGGGATGCCAAGCTGTTCCTGGCCCACCTGGAGGACCTGCGGCATCGGCTGAGGCGCGTATCGGAAGATCCACGTGATCTGCGACTGCGCCAAGTCCCATCACAGCGACGAGGTGCGGGTCTACTTGTGGGAGCACCGCGATCGGATCGAGCTGGAGATGCTGCCGGCGTACAGCCCGGATGCCAACCCGATGGAGCGGATCCGGTGGCTGGTGCGGGAGCACATCACGCGGAACCATCGGTGCCACGACTCCGGGGAATTGGTGGGGATGGTCATGCGGTACCTGGAGTCGGAAGCGCCGTTCCGGCTTGAGGATGAGGAATACCAGATCCCCAGGGCCGCGTGATTACTTTCCCTATTGCGTGGACCTATTTAGAGCGCTTCACACTTGCATCGCACCGACGCGAAAGACCCCCCCTGACCCGAATGGCACGTCCTGTGGCCCTAACCTGCTTTACACAAAGCCTCTTTGGCTTTGGCGCGGGGGACCATCAGCAAGGGATACGGCTTGGGCCGGCGTTTCCTCGCCCGCGGCTCGACTCGGTCGGGCCGGTGCCCCACTTCGTCGCGGGCGATCGACTCCAGCAGGATCCCCCACAGCCAGACCCGCTGCGATCGCGCCCCCTCCCGCAACGCCGGCTCGTACGCCTGCAAGGTCTGCAACGCCCCCTTGAAACTCACCCGCTGCGGCCGTCGGCCATGGGCCCGGCACGCCTCCGCCATCATCCCTCGGATCACGTTGTAGCCCAGCAGCCCCATCCACAGCTCCTTGCGCACCATCGCCGGCGTCTTGCACCGCAACACGTCCAACCCCAGCACCACCTTGATCGACCGCAGATGCAGCTCCGCCTCCCACCGCCTGCGATACAAATCAGCGAGATCCTTTTTCGTGTAGACATCCGCATCTAAAAGTGTCGTCACCACGTCCAGCACCCGCGTGCGGAACCCGCGGATCGCCACACGAATTCGCACGATCCGCACCTCCATATCATCAGAAATTGTTTGATATGTCGCCTCGTCCATCCACTCGGGACGCGCCGGCTTCGGCCACGTGACGATGTGGTCCTCCTTGCCCAGCCTCCGCCCCGCTCGGTAGTCGCTGGTCCGGGCCTGGTGCAGCCGGCACACGCTGTCCACGCCCCGCCGCTTCAACAAGGCGATGTCGAAATACGAACTGAACCCCCGGTCCCCCAGCGACACGTCGTCCGGCTGATATTCGTCCCGGAGCCGGCGAAACAGGGCATTCTCGCCGGTCTGCTTCCCCTGGTACTGGCCGATGGCCGCCTCGAGCACCGCCCCGGTCGCCGGGCAGAAGACGACCACCATCCGCGCGATCGGGAACCCCAGCCCCGGCTTCTGCGCACGGCTCTGGGGGTACTCGCGCTGGTTCGCCGCGGTGTCGGGCATGCTGACCGTCGTGCCGTCGACCACCTTGACCCGCCGGCCGCACCACAGCCACTCCACGGGCGCCGCCTCGTGCAGCGCGCGGCCCGCGCGCGCATCAAACGGGACGGCACCGCTTCGGGGAGCCGAGCCCGGGCCTTGCAGTACGGGCCGGTGTCCTCGTCGTCGATCGCCTGGCCCCGCCGCGCCATCCAGGCGGCGATCCGCTTGACCGCGGCGCGGCAGGAGCGATCGGGGCTGAGCACTTGCCAGAAGAAGGCCCAGAAGGTCAGCCAGGGGGTGTAGACGATCTGCTTCCAGGTGGCGCCTTCCTCCTTGAGGATCCGCCGGACGGTGGCCTCGGGGAGGAGGGTGTCGAGGCCCAGTGCGGGTGAGGCGGCCGACCGGCGGCGGAGTCGGAAGATCTGGAAGCGGAGCCGCGGCGCGGTAGACTGGTTCATGAGGGACCTCCTTGCGAGTGGTGCGGCCAGCACCGTCATCATCCCGCGAGCGAGGTCCCATTTCATCCCCCCGCGCGCCGACCGAGATGTGGCCGGGCGAGATTCACCTAAGCAATTCGTGGGTGGTCTCAGCAACTCTTTTGACACCATGGCATTAAGTCGTCAGGACGTGCCATTCCCCCCTGACCCCCTCATAAGGGTAGGTTTTTTTCCATGGTGTATGGGTTTTGCTCATGATGTTCCACTTGAATACCTGGGGGGATCTCAGGCCAGGGTTCCGGATACCCGGAACTCAGCACCACCGCACGTCCCATGATCAGCGCCGCCAGCACGGTCGCCAAGCCCTTGCGGAGCACGCTGACCAGGCGCGGCGAACCCGGGCTCTCCCAATGGTGTTTCGGCTCGGACGCCGCGGCGCCCGACTCCGGCCGATCGCCCCGCGCACCCAGCTTCAGGGCGGGCATCGTCTCGACTGGGCCGTGACCGGCGTCCTCCGCTCCTCCCACCGCGACCACCCAGTGCGTCGCCACCGCGATCGCCAACCACATCCGGCCGGCTCGATCCGGATCCGTCATCCGCGACTTCTGCCACTGCCAGCCGCCCGACTTGAACTGCTCGAAACCGTGCTCGATCCACATCCGCAACCCATACCAGGCCGCCTCGGCCACTTCCGGCGGCAGGTCGGTGATGATGTACCAGCCGTCGTCGTGTCCCTCCGACCAACACGCCAACAACGTGCGAGCCAGCCGCGACTCGGCCGTGGTGGGAAACGCCACGCCGCGGCCTGGCCACCGGCGGCCCACCCGGGGAGCGAACCACCACACCGGCTGGTGATGGACCCAGCCCTCGGGCAAGGACCGATTGCGATGCGTGATCCGCATCATCGGATGCCAGCCCAAGGCCACGATCGCCTGAAACAGCCACCGCGCGTACAGCCCGCGATCGGTCAAGACCACCACGGTCCAAGTCGGGTCCACTTGGCCGTGGAACCACTGCAACAGCGCCTCCCATTCGGGCTCCCAGGGATGTTTCAGGTGGGCGCGGACGACCTTCCAGGCCACCGGGATGGCCGTCCCGCGGTAGACGATGCTGATCGACAGCACGACCAGGCGGTCGAACAGGCTGGTGGCGTCCAACGCCACGGCCAAGCGGGGACAGGGCCAATCCTTGAGGATCCACCGCAGCGACGGGGCGAAACAGGTCGTCACGTCGAGGTCGCGGCGGTGCGCCCCCGATTTGTCGTCGGCCCCCTTGTACCAGTCGCGCAGTCGTTCGCGGAGGGTATGGAACGAGCCGTGGAGCCGGGGGACCAAGACGTCGACCACCGCCGTCAAACAACAGGAGCGAGCCAGGACCATGCCGAAGCTCCAAAGGGCCAGGACGGCGACCTGGGGCTTGCTCAAGTGGGGGAACAGGGTGGCCAGAGCTTGAGTCCAATCGTCGAGGGGATTGCGGCGCGACATGGCGGTACTCCTTTCGTTCCAAAGAGGATCTACCTCTCATGAGAACGGAGACAGCCTGTCGCGCCAATGTTTTGCGAGTCATGGAGTTGTGTCGATAATGCTCAAGAAACCTACCCCTATGAGGGGGGTCAGGGGGGGTCGAGGCTTCAGCCCGGCCTCGAGGCCGAACCACGTCGGCCATCCATTCCTTAACCGCTCTATCATCCGCGGCCGAGCGCGACATCCACCGCGCCGATGAGGCTCTCGCCCAGCCCCTTCTGCCGGATCGATTCGACGTCCGCCCGGCAGGCGAGCAGGGCGTCGACGACCTCGGGATCCCATTGCCGGCCGCGGCCCTTTCGGAAGATCTCGTCGATCTGCATCAGGCTGAGCCGCTTGCGATAAGGACGGTTGCTCGACATGGCGTCGAAGGAGTCGGCGACCGCGAGGATCCGGGCTTCCAGCGGGATCCCCTCGCCCGAGAGGTGATCGGGATACCCCGAGCCGTCGTAGCTCTCGTGGTGGTGCCGAACTCCGGGGAGGATGTGGCTGAGCTTCTTGAGGTCCTTGAGGATCGTCACGCCGATATCGACATGCAACTGGATCGCGTGGAACTCGTCGACGGAGAGCGGCCCCGGCTTGTGGAGCACCTCGTCGCCGATCCCGATCTTGCCCACGTCGTGCAGCAGTCCGGTGAGGTAGAGGTCGCTGCGGCGCGATCTCGGCACCGCGAGCTCCTCCGCGATTCGGACCGCGATCCGTGCGACCCGTTCGGAATGGCCGCACGTGTAAGGGTCCTTGGCGTCGATGGCGGCGGTCAGGGCCCGGATGATGCCGAAGAGCAGCCCCTTGAGCTCGCTGTAGATCGCGGCGTTGGCGAGGTGCGTCTCGATGAGCGAGGCGACATAGTGCAGCCGCTCGACCTCGGCCGGCGAGAACGGCCGATCCTCGGTCGGGTTGACCGCCACGAGCCAGCCGGCCGTGCCCGCGGGCGCCGTCGCGTACCGGCCCACTGCGGCCGGCAGGCCCCGCGGGCGCCGGGCATCGGGGGTGTCGCGGGACCCGCCGCCACCGTCGGCGGCCGCCGACTGAGTCAGCGACCGGTAGGAGAGCAGGTCCATCCCCGCCACCGAGCCCGCGACGATCACGGCCTCGCTCGGATCCCGAGGCACCCACGCGACGGCCTCGACCCGGAGCGACGAGCGCAAGACGTTCGCCGCCAGCAGGTGAAAACGCTCGGGTGATTCCGAGACCCGAAGGCGCCGGATCAACCGCCCGATCACGACGTGCTCATTACCCAGGTCCCGACTCGAATCCGAGACCTTCGTGCTCGTCTCGACGGCGGCCGCCTGGCCATCCTCATTCCCCACGCCGTTCATGGGTGTACGCCTCCCCAACGGTTCCATGTCAAGTCTAGGTCAGGAAAGCACCAGCGTCCGAAATGGCGCCGGCCGGCATCTTGAGGGCACGCCGGCGGTTGGATGGATTGGACAGCAGGCTCGATGCGACGTAGAGACCTTAAGGTACCTTGTCGTCCCGCCGCGACGGGCGCGGGCCTGTGCTCGATCCGGGCGTCTGACCGGAAACGACGAGCGGCGCGAGGCCTGCCCGGAGGACGGTGGCATGAGAGAATCTCCCGCCCAAGGACCATCGAACGCCGACTCGACCCACGACCTGATCGCGGGCTGGAAGTTCGAGGATTCGTCTTGCGATTCGGTTGGCGGCTCACCCGATCCGGGCGGCCGGCCGAACGGACGGCCGTTGCCGTCCGATACGACGGTTCGTCCCGCCACCGCGCCGCCGAGGCCCCGTTCTGCCGATTCCCTGGGGTTCCTGGCCGGATTCAGCCTCGGCGAACCCTGCGGGAGCGATTCCCTGGCACTGAAGGGACTGGCGGGAGGGCCGGATGGCCACACGATCCTGCGTCGGGACCGGCACACGGACGCCTTGTCGACGGACGCGCCCCCGCCGGCCGCGCGAGGGAGCCGCCCCGAATCCGATCGCGGTCGGTCCCGATCATCGCGCGACCTCCCCGGCGTCGGCGACGTGCTGGCGGGCTTCCGCATCATCCAGGAGCTCGGTCGCGGGGCGTTTGCCCGGGTCTACCTGGCCGAGGAGATCCACCTGGGGGGCCGGCTGGTCGCGATCAAGGTGTCGCGGGCGGAAGGGGATGAGCCGCGGATCCTCGCCCGGCTCCAGCACGCCAACATCGTGCCGGTGCACTCGGTGTGCGACGACTCCGCGACCGGCCTTCGGGTGCTCTGCATGCCGTTCTTCGGCGGTGCCAACCTCGCGCAGGTGCTCGACACGGCCGGTGGGCTGACGACCGCCGGCCGCGCGGGACGAAGCCTCGTCGATGCCCTCGATCTCATCAGCCGACGCCAGCCGTCGATCGCCACCGAGTTCGTGAGACCCGTCTCGACCCGCTCGCGATCGACGAACGGGGCGAGCGTCCCGGCCCGTCAGGCCGGCGGCCGCTCAACGACCTCCATCGGCCCGACCTCCGAGCTCAGGATGCCCGCCGGAATGTCGGCGGCGCACGGCTCCACGAACGTCTTCGGCCTTCGCTCCTTGCTCAGCCGGATCGTGGGCGGCGCGACGGCGGTTCCGGCGGCGCCGGCCGAGCTGGGGCTCGACGACGATCCGCACCAGCCGGCGTTGCAGTTCCTGCGGGAAGCCACGGCCGTCCAGGCGGCCGTCTGGATCGCCGCCCGCCTGGCCGAGGGGCTCGACCACGCCCACTCGCGCGGGCTACTCCACCGCGACCTGAAGCCCGCGAACATCCTGCTCGCCGCCGACGGCACCCCGATGCTGCTGGACTTCAACCTCTCCGTCGAGAGTCAGCCGCAAGCGACGCACGGCGAGATCGGACGGGCGCTGCTGGGGGGCACGCTCCCTTACATGGCGCCGGAACATCTCCAGGCGTTCAGCCATCGCGGCTCGGAGGGCCTCGACGCCATCGACGAGCGCGCCGATATCTACGCGCTGGGCCTGATCCTCTTCGAGCTCCTGTCCGGCGACCATCCGTTCCCCGTCCCGAGTCCCGCGCCCGGCCTGGCGCCGTCCGACGTGATCGGGGAGATGATCGAAGCCAGGCGCGAGCCGGCATCGCTGAACGCCCGGTGTCCCCAGGTTCCCTGGAGCCTGGATGCCCTGGTGGCCAAGTGCCTCGAGTTCGAACCCGGCCGCCGATACGCCCGCGCCCGCGATCTCGCCGAGGACCTGCGACGCTTCCTCGACGACCTGCCGATGAAGTACACTCCCGAGCCCAGCGTTCGCGAGCGCGCCGCCAAGTTCGCCCGCCGGCACCGCACGCTTTGTAGCTCGACGTCCATCGCCCTGATCTCGCTGGCGTTCATCCTCGCACTCGGGGCCGCGGTCGCGGCCGTCCACGGCGGGATGCAGGGGCTGATGGCGCGCTTCCAGAGACAGGCGTTCGAGCGCGACTTCGTGGAGGCCCAGTTCTTGCTCAATACGGCCGGCGCCTCCGACCGCCACCTCGCCGCCGGGCTCATCAAGGCCGACGAGCTCTTCACGCGGTTAGACCTCGACGAAGGCCGCGCCAGACCCGGCGCCGACTGGTTCCCTCGCCTCACCGACGCCGAACAGCGGCGGATCCGCGAGCAAGCCGTCGAGCTGACGATCCTGGAGGCGCGGACCCGGGTGCTGCTCGCCTCGCGACGCGGCACCGAGGCCGACCGGCAGGCGGCCATGAAGCGAGCCATCGCACGCCTGGACGCGGCCGAGCGTGTGCTCGACCGGGCCCCCTCGGCGCTCTTCAGCGAGCGGGCGCGCTATCACGCCGCGCTCGGGGACGGCTCGCTCGCCGAAAACGACCGCCGGCGGGCCGCGCTGGCGCAACCGCAAACCTGCCATGACTGGACGCTCCTCGGAACCACGCTGCTGGCCGCCGGAGACCCGGCCGCCGCCGAGGATGCCTTGCGGCATGCCCTGCGGCTCGATTGCACGTCGTTCTGGGCCTGGTTCGCGATGGGCCATTGCCATTACGCGCAGGGCCGATTCCTCCAGGCGTCAGGCGACTTCTCGACCTGCACGGCCCTCGGCTCTCCATTCGCGTGGGCGCACTTCAACCGAGGGCTGGCACTGGCGCGCGCGGGGCTCCTCGACTCCGCCCGGGATGCGTATGACCACGCGGTGCGGCTCGACCCGGACTTCACCGAGGCCCTCGTGAATCGGGCGCTCGTCGAGCTCGAGCTGAACGATGCCGACGCGGCCCTGGACGACCTCTCGCAGGCCGTCCAGCTCGGCCGCAAGGACATCGGCATCCTGGCCGCGCGCCGAGGCGCTCGCTCGCCTGAACCGACTGGACGAGGCCAATCGCCAGTTCGACTCGCTCCTCGAGTCCGAACCCGAGAACGCCGTCGTCCGAGTCGCCCGCGCCATGACTCGGCTCCGGTCCGACCCGCGCGGCGCACGCGAGGACTTCGAGCGCGTGCTTCGCCGCGACCCGCGGCACGCCGCCGCGAATTACGGCATGGCGCGGCTGGTGCGGAGCGACGACCCGCGGGGAGCGCTGAAACACCTCGACATCGCGCTGGAGTCCGACCCCCACCTCATCGATGCGATCCAGCTCCGGGCCCTGGTCCGGGCGCGGACGGGCGATCCCGCGACGCTCGATGACGTCGATCGCCTGCTCAAGAACCCCACCGCGCATCGGGATTACAACGCGGCTTGTGCCGTGGCAGTCTACGCGGCGCAGGCCCATCAGCCGCAGCAATTCACGCACGCCATGGAACTGCTGACCCGCGCGGTCGACCTGGGATACCCCGCGTCCAAAGCCTCGGATGACCCGGACCTGGCGCCGCTCCGCGAGCGGCCCGAATTCGCGCGGTTGCTGGCGCGACGAGGGCTGTAGGGTGGGCTCTGCCCACCGGCGGAGGCCTCGATCGGTGCGCACAGCCCACCCTACAAGGATCGACTCGTACCCGCCAACGAGAGCGGCCGCTCGAGACCGTGCTCTTCCAGCAGGCTCGCGTCGTCCAGCAACTCGCGGCAAGGGCCGTCGGCGACGACTCGTCCGGCATCGATCAGCACGACGCGTCGACAAACCTCCACGACCATCTCGAGATCGTGGGTGGCGATGAGCATCGTGCAATCCAGTTCCTGGACGAGCCGGATGAACCGCCGCCGGCCCCGGGGGTCGAGGTTCGCGGTCGGCTCGTCGAGTACGAGGACCGACGGCCGGCACGCGAGCACGCCGGCGAGGCAGACGCGCTTCCGTTCGCCGAAGCTCAGATGATGCGGGGGCCGGCCTGCCTCCGCGTCGAGCTCGACGCGCCGCAGGCAATCCTCGGCGATCCGCCGAGCTTCGGCCGGCGCGATCCCCTGGTTGAGCGGACCGAAGGCCACATCCTCGATGACGGTGTTGCAGAAGAGCTGATCGTCGGGGTCCTGGAAGACCAGCCCCACCCGCCGACGGACCTCCGGCGCGTTGCGCTCGTTGACCTCCAGGCCATCGATCCACACGCTCGGCTGCCGACGGCGCCGATGATCGCCGGTCGGGAGCCCGAACGCATGGCTATGTCCGATGGTCCCGCGGCCCTTGCCCGGCAAGAGCCCATTCAGGTGCAGCAGGAGCGTGCTCTTGCCGGCCCCGTTGGGTCCCACCAGCGCGACCGACTCACCCGGATGGATCGTCAAATCGACGCCCCTGAGCGCCTCCTTGCCGTCGGGATATCGATATTCCAGCCCGCGCACGCGGACGGCGTCGAACCCGGTCCGGTGGCGATGTCGTTTCGGCTGCCTCGGCTCGAACCACGCTCATCGTCGGCCTCAGTCATCCAGGCTGCGGATTATCCCGTCCCAGCCTCGGGCGATCATGGCGTCGTGGACCCGCTCGGCCCGTTCGAACGTCCGGAGGAACAGCATGCCGATCAATCCGCCCAGCAGACTCCAGGAGAGCCTGCCACGGCGACTGAAGGTGCGGGCCCGCCGAGCCGTGGCCATGCGATCGACCTCGTCAACCAGCACATGGCGATAGCGCTCCATGAACTGGAGCGTCGCCACCAGCACGGGCGGCACGCCGAATCTGCGCAGACCCGCCAGCAGGCGAGGGAATGGCGTCGTGCCCGCCAGCACGATCATGGTCATGAGGGCCAGCCCGTTCTTGATCAGGATGCTGGCGGCCACGGCGGCCAAGCCGAACCGTCCCCGCTCCGGATGCGCCGGTGCGATCATGGCGACCAGGAACGCCACCAGCACGAACAGGCCCAGCCACCGACGCGCCAGCTCGCGGGGCGGGATGCCCGAGAGTCCGATCGCGAACGCCAGGAAGAGGCCCGCCGCCCCGTACCATCGCCATGCGGCCATCGGCGTCGCGATCACGGCGACGATCAAGGCGAGTGCGGCGATCAACTTGACCCGCGCGTCGAGCCGTTGGAGCGGCCCTGAACCCTCGCGGTGCCGCTCCAGCCCGTCAAGCCGCATCGAGCATCGCCCCCTCTGGCTTCGGGCGCGGCAGGACGCGCGCCATCCCCCAGCCCAGGCCGAAGACCACCAGCGTCCCGACGACGCCCGCCAGCGCCGTCGCCACCCTCGCATGGTCCAGGCCGGGGATCTTGAGCTGATAATCCGCCATCGGAGACGGGAGCGGCGTCGGCGGTGCATCTTCCCCCTTGGGCAGGAATCCCACGTGCTGGCCGACGTACTCCAATCCGTCGGGCGACTCGCAGGCGAACGGGGCGAGGAACACCGCCACGCCCAGCGCGATGGCCAGTCCGGCGGCCATCGTCTGGCCCCAACCGCCGGGCCGCTTCGCTCCCTTCGTCGGGTCGCCTTCCGGCTCGAGCAGATCGGGCCGACGGAGCAAGACGAACCGCACCACGATCCCCGTGATGAGCGCCTCGCCGATCCCGATCAGCGAATGGATCAGTGCCATCCACGCCAGCACCTCGAGAAAATCGCGGCGATGACCGGAGGCCGCCAGCTCGATCGCGAAGGCACCCGAAGCCAGCAGCACCGAGAACCACGCCGCGGCCATGGCGGCGATCAACGTCCCCTTTGGCCCACCGATGGCCCGCCGGATCGGCGCATAGATCGCGTATCCGCCGACCGACCCGATCAGCCCCATGTTGATGAAGTTGGCACCCAGCGCCGTCAGTCCGCCGTCATTGAAGAGGAAGCACTGCACCAGCAGGACGGCGGCGACGACCAGCGCCCCGGCCCACGGGCCCAGCAGCACCGCGCTCAAGACGCCTCCCAGCAGGTGGCCGGAAACGCCCGGCCCGACCGGGAAATTGACCATCTGGGCGGTGAACACGAACGCCGACATCGTGCCCATCAGCACGGTCGTCCGCTCGCCGAGCTGCCGCTCCAGTTTCCGGACCGCGTACATCAGGCCGACCGCGCCCACGGCGCCCGTGATCGCAGCCACCTTCGGGTCCAGTACCGCGTCGGGTATGTGCATCTTGAGTGGTCGGTGGTCGGTGGGGATCCTCAACTCGACGGCGGCTCCCTTGAACCGCCTCCGGCCTCGAATACCACATGGTAGCGGCGGTATGTCGTTTCGTCAAAAACTTCATACCGAAGATCGGGACGCGGCTGATTCGATCCGTTCAGACCACCTCAAGAGCCCTTGCCAGAGTTCGCCGGCTTGTGGCACGTTGCGAGGATCGAGTCGTCGCACTTCAACCCAGCCGCCAGTGGGAGTATCGACGCCGTGAAGATTGACGAGCGCCGTAAGGATTATCGCCGGTTCAACTTGCGCGAGGAGGACGTCGATCCCGACCCGATCGTCGTGTTCCGGTCATGGTTTGACGAGGCGTCACTCAGCGAAGTGCCCGAGGTGAACGCGATGGCGCTGGCCACGGCCACGGCGGACGGCCGCCCGTCGGTGCGGATGGTGCTGCTGCGGGGCTTCGACGAGCGGGGCTTCAGCTTCTTCACGAACTACGAGAGCCGCAAGGCGCGCGAACTGGAGGAGAACCCCCGCGCCGCGCTCGTGATGTTCTGGCATGACCTGGAGCGGCAGGTGCGGATCGAGGGCCGGGTCGAACGGGTCTCGGATGAGGAGTCCGACGGCTATTTCCACGGCCGGCCGGCCGGTTCCCGGATCGGCGCCTGGGCCTCGCCGCAGAGCCGGGTGGTCGCCGGCCGGGACGCCCTCGAAGCGCTCTATGCCGACGTCGAGTCACGATACCATGACGGCGTGATCCCTCGACCGGCCAACTGGGGCGGCTATCGGGTCATCCCCGACTCGATCGAGTTCTGGCAAGGCCGGCCGAACCGATTGCATGACCGGCTGCTCTATACCCGCCTCCCGGAGCGAGGGTGGCTCATCGAACGGCTGGCGCCATGAACTCGCCCCCTCGGTCCAAGCATCGTCTTTCGTATCAAATATTCAATATTGATTATTGATTATTGATTATAGAATAGCGAATCCGGAGACGATCCCCTCCGGACCCATCAGGACACGGCCGACCACTCGGGCGATGTCGCGTCAACCTCGCCTCGGGTCCGAAGGATCGCATCGGGCATGGGAGTCGCGACCTCGGCGCGAGGCCGGACGGGCAACGGCGCCCGCGGCAGGGCGCGGCCGGCCTGCGGTCGGTTGAACCGGAGGCACTGGCCGTAGAAGCTGTCGATGACATGCCCGTCCTCGAGGCTGTGGAAGGCGATCGCGTCGATGAGGTCTTCCCAGCTCAGCGAGCGGATCTCCATCCGCCGCCAGGTTGGCTCGAACCAGTGCCGGAACCAGTGGTCGCGCTCGCCGGCGTAGTCCTCGACACGGCGGCGGACCTTGCGCCGGAGGGCGTCGCGCGCCAGGTCCCATTCGAAAATGCCGTCGTCGAGCCGCGCCTGGGGCGCCAGCACCAGGAACGTGAGGTCGTCCATCTCGTCGGGATTCCTGTCGACCCGTCGGAGGGCCTCGGCCATGCACGCGACGCTCCGCGCCGCCTGGTCGTAGTAGGGCGCGTTCCGGACCCCCGCCGAGAGCCGGGCATACAGCTTGGCCTCGATGAGGACGAGTTGCCGCGCGTCGGCGTCCAGCGTGAGGGCCGCCGTGCCGGGATCCCCGATGGTGAAGTGGCCCAGCACGCCGTCGGCGTGCGTCCGAGCCTCGGCCAGCCGGTCGCCTCGAAACCGTGACAAGAAGGCCGACGGCAACCACGCCTGCGAGAACCACCGCGCCCCGGGCATCGGCGAGAGCGGGTAGCGGTCCCCGCCGTGCCGCGCGAACCAGTCGAGGATGACCCGCAGCAGCCAGTCCTCGTTATAGAGTTCGGCCGGGGGAAAGGCCGCCGTGCCGGCCTCGCACGCCTCCAGCATCGACTTGATCCGCTCGACGATCATCGGCCCCGCCCTGGCCCCGTGGTCCTCAAACTGGCATTTCCGACGCTCGCATCCCTGATGTCGATCCATCACGGGCGCACGCTCCAACTCGTGGCCCGGTATCGCGGCGTCTTGCTTTATTCTACCGGCCCGCACGGCCTTTGAAGAGATGCACGAATGTGCCGTCCAGGCGCATGGAACGCACGCGGGCCGAGTCTGGATTTTCGCAACTTAGAGTCTGTCCCGGAAGGGTCGAGAGCGATCCCGTAGGGTGGGTGAAACCCACCGTGTGCCAAGGCCTTGCGTCGGTGGGTTTCACCCACCCTACAATCGTCTGACCCACCTTCTGGGACAGACTCTTACCTTTCACCATGGCGAATCGCTCACAATGTGGCCAGCCACTGGCGCATTGCTGCCGGGTCCTCGCCGAACATGAGCGAGCCGGGGACGATCCAATCGGCGCCGGCCTGCTTAATCAGCGGCACGGTGTTACGCCGGATTCCGCCGTCAACCTGGATCTCGACCCGCGCCCGCCCGCTCGATCGCCGACCGGGCCTCGCGGATCTTGTCCGGGATCGAAGGGTCCATCGAGGTCCCTTTCGTCCCCATGGGAGTCCCCACGAGCGTCACCTGATCGATGTCCTTCCAGAAGTGCTCGATGAAGCTGATCCGTTCGGTCACCAGCAAGGAAATCCCGACGAACTTGGCGAGCGAGCGGGCGCGCCTGATCGTCCCAAACTTATCGCGCATCGAATCGTAGCAGAGGATGACCCCATCCGCGCCCGCTTCGACGAACGGCTCGATCCAGGCGATCGGGTCCCTCGTCATCAGGTGCACCTCGAACGGCTTGCTGGTGTGCTTGCGGAGCGCCTTGACCAGATCGGGGAAAAAGAGCAGGGTCGGGACATAATGTCCATCGGCGACGTCGAGGTGGTAGCGTTCGGTGAACTCATCGACGCGCCGGATCTCCGCGGCGAGGTTCGACAGGTCGGCCGACCAGAGCGAGGTGGAGCATCTCAGCATGTCGTGGTTCTCTCGCGAAAGTGAGTCATCAGGAAAGCGTCGATCGATCGCTGCACATCGGCCGCATGGGCTTCGAGGCTCACGGATTTCGGCGTGATTTCGCGGAATTCGGCATAGGGGATCAGGTTCGCCAGCGTCTCGGCGAAGGACCAGGGATGGATCGGATCCAGGCGGTTGCCCAGGATCAATGTCGGGACGCGGATGCTGCCGTAATCGTCGATATGGGTACAGGGTGTATCGCCGGGCAATCGCTCGAGCCGGGCGACGTATTCCTCGGCACGCGGTTGCTCGAATTGACCGATGAGCGATCGGGCGCAGTCCGGCGACTGGCTCTCCATCGCCCGGTATTCCGGGGTCGCGAGAAAGCGCTCGAGCCCGTCCTTCGGCCCGAGGTCGCGGATCAACCGGGCGATCAGGCCGTAGAGGCGCACGTTCTCGGGGAGCGGTCCGTCGATCCATGCCGGCCGCGAGAGGACCAGACCGATGACCCTGTCCTGGTGACGGAGTGCCACATTCACGGCGACGGCAGATCCGAGCGAGATCCCGCCGATCACGCCCCGATCGATGTGGAGATGATCGAGGAAGGCGATGACGTCATCGGCGAAACTCGAGATCGTCAGTCGCTCGGGGTCGCCGAGCGGATGCGTCTGGCCGTGCGCACGGAAGTCGAACGAGAGCAGGCGAATTCCGGCCGCCGGGCCGTAGACGGAGCACGGTTGACTCGCGTCGCCGCCGAGGCCGTGCTGGAAGACGAAAGGCAAACCGCGCCCTTCGTCGCGATAGTGGAAACTCAATCCCTCGCGGTGAAATCCAGGCATGATCGCTTCTCAGATGGTGTACGAGAATGTCGATGAAACGGTGTAGGGTGGGTCGAGCCTCGATTCATCGAGGCGAGGCCCACCGGTTGGGCCGAGGCTGCCGGTGGGCCTCGCGCCGCTCCGCGGCGTTCGACCCACCCTACGATCGCTTCTCGTACATTCTCTCAGAGGGCTCTACCCAGCCCGCTCGGAGTGCTTCAGCAAGTCGTTGATGAGATTCTGGTTAGGTTTGACCTCCTCCTCATTCATTCCATGCATGACGAGGGCGCCCGTGAAGCTCATCGCTCTCAGGCGTTCGATGTAATTGAAATAAAACACTTGTCGATCAACGAGCTGGCGCGGGATCTCGCCGGCGAAGAGCTCTTCGTGAGCCTTGAGGAACTCTTCGGGACGTTGTGCGAGCTTCATCCTCTCCGAGAACTCGCTCGCCACGCTCGGCAAGGAAGGCATCCGGCCTCGGGAGATCTCGTAGTACTTCCGAATCGCGATCATTTCCTCGGGATCGCGCCCCGTGACGGGATTCTTGGCGTGCGCAGGACGATGTCCGGACCGAGCCAATCGAACGCCTCGTCGAGCACCTCCTCCATCCTGTCAAAATCCCCCGGACGGAGCAGATTCGCCGGGTCGATCACAACCTTGAGCCAGGGCGAATCGACCTCGTCGAGCAGCATCCTCGCCCTGGCGACCGAGTTCACCACATTATTCATCTCGGGCTCGAAGGCCAGGTTGACTTCATGCCGATCGGCGATCTTGACCGCCTCGCGCATCGAAGCGCCAGGGCCTCCCAGGTGCTGCGACGCACATTGTCCGAATGCCTCTTCCACATGTCGTCCGGGTCCCGCGTCCCGGTGCAGAGCGTGATGATCCGCGTATCGAGCCAGCGGCAGGCCGCGGCCAGGACCTTGAGGCGTTCGAGGTTCTCGTGCAAGCGGGAGGCGTCCGGATCGCACAGGTTGAAGGTCCCCGAGATGGCGGCCATGGTCAGGCCCCGCTCGCGGAACGATCGGGCGATCCAGACGCTGAGGTCTTCGTCGATTCTCTCCGGCAGTGTCGGCAGGCCGCAGCACGACATGTTGAACTGGACGTGAGTCAGGCCCCGATCGGCGATCGCGTCGAGCGTCTCCTCGAAGCTCGGTCGCGGAAAGGTCTTGGCGAAGATTCCCAGGTGCATCAGACACCTCCCGTGACGTCAGCCAGCCGGACGAATTCGCCGCTCTCCACGGATCGCGCCGTGGCGACCATCGCCTGCATCGCGGCCAGCCCGTCGTCGAGGTTCGCGCCGATCTGTGGTGCTCCGTCGAGGATCGTCGCGGCGAACGCCTCGACCTGCCGCTTGTAGGTGTGCGCGTCCTCGCCCAGGACGCGGCGGAACTGCCCGTCCCGAGTCGAGAAGCATTCGACATCGCTCGACTTGTGGAACCAGGGCAGGTAGACGCGACCGCTGACGCTGCCATTCTCGCCGAAGACCTGGAAGCCCTCCTGGAAGTCGCCGCGGATCGGGATCTGCAAGTCGAGGTGGCCGAGGCTCCCGTCCTCGTAATCGAGCGCGATGAACCAGCAATACGCGCCGAAGCGTTCGAGCAGACGGGCGCGGACGCCGACGATCGGACCTCCCAGGACTCGTGCGGTGTCCATGAGATGGCTGCTGTGAGTCAGGATGTAATAACGCTTCCTGTCCGCCTTGGGGTCGCCCCCGGGCCGCAAGGCGCCGGAACTCGTCAAGGGGATCGGCTGAAGGTTGTCGGTCATCGTGTAACGGTACACCGAATCATAGTACCAGGCCTTCAGAGCGATCCGCTGGCCCATCTCCTCGCGGATGAAGCGGCGGGCGAAATCGATACCCGGATCGAACCGGCGGTTGTTGCCGACCTGGACGACGAGACGCGTGTTCGCCGCCCGATCGCGCAGCTCGCGGCACGACTCGACGGTCGTGCCCAGCGGCTTCTCGACCAGCACGTGCTTGCCGGCCTCGATGGCCTTCAGCGCGGCCGGGACGTGGAACTGGTCGGCGATCGCGATGATCACCGCCTCGACCTGTGGGTCGGCCAGCATGTCGTCGTAGTCGCGGTAGGCGGCGCCGCGGCTGGTGAATAGCCCCCATGCGCTCGCGCAGGTCGTCCGCGGCGTCGCAGATCGCCGTCAATTCGGCGTTGCGCGCCTTCCGCACGGCGTCGAAATGCGCAAACTGAGCGATCGGCCCGCAGCCCAGGATGCCGATCCGCAAGCAACGCGGCTCCTTCTCGATCATGAGTTCGTCCCCGGGTAGCGCTGGCGGAGGGCCTCGCGGAGTGCGCCAGGTCCCTCCGCTCGACGAGGGCGGCGAGAGCCGTCAGGTGCTCCTCCATCGGCGCATCCTTCAACTCGCCCGAACGATGGACCTCGATCGCCTGGGCGAGGGCCTCGAGCCCGATCCGCGGGTCGGCCCGGCCGTCCTTGCCTTTAATCGAGTTGATCGCCGAGCCGGCCAGGAAGAGCACGTTGCGTGCGATCCCCCTGGACTCGACGTCCTGGAGGTTGAGGATCAGGTTCCCCTGGTCGAGCGCCCCGGCCCGGGTGATCATGGTCGGATTGATCCCCGCGATCGGTCGCGTGAGGGCCTCCTCGGAGGCCGTCCATTCGGCGCCGTACGGGCGGATGTACGGCGAGCCGGGACGGACGGGCGCCGTCTGGCGGAAGTCGATGCCGTCGAGACGGGCGAGCAGGTCGATCACCTCGCGCCAGATGGAGCGCGTCTTCACGCCGATGCCCGCGTTATGCCCATAGATGGCCGGTGGGTTCGGGAGCTTTCGGGTGGCCTCGCGGACCATCCGCACGGTCCCGCCCGCGTAGGTCTCGCTGAACATCACGCCCGAGGCGCCCGCTTCGACGACCGCGTGGACGATCTCCACGATCTGATGAGGTGCCGCCGTGATGTGGGGCGAATAGACCAGACCCAGTCCCCCGCGACGATCCCAGACCCGCTCGATCGCCGCCACCGCG
This sequence comes from uncultured Planctomycetota bacterium, assembly GCA_963815795.1. Classification (GTDB taxonomy): domain Bacteria; phylum Planctomycetota; class Planctomycetia; order Isosphaerales; family Isosphaeraceae; genus JAKAUH01. The sequence continues at coordinate 609,184 of CAWFIC010000021.1, forward strand.
CGCCGCGTGCGCTCGGCCACCGGCGAGTAATCCAGGTCGGGATAGAGGTCCTCGTCCTCCTTGATGAACATCAGCAGCGGGCTCCCCGCCACCTCCTCGACCAGCCTCTCGACGTCGTCGGGCGTGATCCCCGCCGTCGGCTTGAGGATCGTCCCGAACGCCGGCTGATCGAGGGCGAATCCCGTCCTGGTTCGGATTCCGATCGGTCCGTAGGCCGGGCCGGGGAAGGTGGACAGGACCGAGTCGGGGATCTGGAGCGAGACCAGGCGGGCATCCTGGTTCTCGTACATGTCGAAGATGACCGCACCGGCCACGGTGTGCAGCAGATCGCACGAGGTGACGTGGCCGTCGGGATGTCGCATCATCTTCAGGGGAAACGCGACGTGGAGCAGCCCGATGCGTCCGGTGCCGTCGAACGCGTCAACGCCGGCCTGCCGCGCCGAGCATTGTTCGAGCAGCGAACCCCTGGGCGGGTGCTTGATCCCGCTGGTCGCGTGGTAGCTGATCTCCTCGACGGCTTTCGCGAGCGTCTGGCCGCGGAAGGCGAAGTAATAGGTCGCCACGACGTGGTCGGCGACACTCGGCGGTGGGTTCGACGCCAGGCGGTCGGTGATGATCTGCCGGAGCAGCACCTCGCGAGCGTCGAAATCGTCCCACAGTTTCGCCAACGTTGCGGAAGTCAGAGGATTCATGGTCACCCTGGTTGCAGGCGTCCTCGTCCGGCGAGGCGATACCCGCGGTACCGTCTCGCTCCCCGTGGAAATCAACATACTCTCCGGCCGGCCGTTTTGCACCCGGTCGCTCCCTCGGCACGTGGTCCTCGGGCGAGACATTTTCTCGAGTTGACAGGGATTTCGTGGAGGGATAAAGTCCCGCACGAGATGGACCGGCGCGTCCGGACGACGGCCGGTCGCTCGCCCTGCGGTTGTTGAGTTTGCTTCCCAGAGTCCAGGTCAACGGGAGGTCACCACGCGCGGCAGTTGCTTCGGGACCCATCGCTGAATCGCCACCTCGATCGCCCCCCGACCGACACCGTGCCGGCCCCCGGGCCGCCGCCCGGTCATCGCTCGCCGGAAGTCACCGGTTCGCCACCAGTCCGCGCCTCTCGGTCAACGGGAGCGCCGCCGACGATCGGGTGCGCAGACGTGTTCATTCGCGCGGGCGGCTCAGGGCGGAGCGGCCGAATCCGAAGCGATCGGCAGAGGACGTCCCCATGCAACGGATGCGCAGCGTCTTCGCCCGGACGGGCCTTGTTTTCCTCTTCCTCTTCCTGGCCGGCCCACCACTCGGGGCACGAGCGGACCTGATCCGAGCCGCGCCGGGCCGCTCCTTCCCCGATATCGCGGGGGACCTCGGCGGCTCGCAGACCTATGTCTACGACCCGGCGACCCAGACCGGGACGTTCGCGCTGATCAATGCGCCGCACCTGATCTCGCTCGGTCCATCGGGCAAGGAGACGGTCCCGATGCAGCCCGATCGCCATGGCACGCTCACCCAGACGCTCGAGCTCAAGCTCGATCGGAGCGGCCGCCTGATCGACAGCCCGCTCAACAAGTTCGAGATCTTCGGCACGGTGATCATCAACGACAAGGTCTACGAGGGCCTGCTCCTGAAGGGCAGACCCACGGCATTCGGGATCCCGGGCCAGCAGCGACCCGCGGTGAAGAACCCCGAGGTCTTCGGGCTCAACGTCGAGATCGAGGGCGGTGAACTCGCCGCGACGTTCGGCGCGGAGGCGTATCTGCGGATCATCCCCCAGGCCAATAGCACCTTCCGGGGCGAGTTCACCTGCGACTTCTCCGGCGAGAAGCCGCTGACGAATCTCCTCGCCCTCGACCGACAACTGGCCGCGCCGTGGGTCGGGCCGTTCTCCCTGATTGCGGCCCTGGCGGGAAGTGTCGGCGTGCTGGTCTGGTGGGTCGTGCGCTGGATGTCCCGCCCGGCTCGACGCTGTTCGTTCCAGCGCCACCGTCCCATCGGCCGGTGGGCGGCGCCGACGTGCTGAATGACTCACGCCGGCACCGCTAATCGGCCTGGAGCGACGCCGAGAGCTTGCCCAGCGCCTCGTTCTCGATCTGGCGCACCCGCTCGCGGGTCAATCCCAGCGATTCGCCGATCTCCTTGAGCGTCTTGGGCGGCGAGTCGTTCAGGCCGAACCGCATCCTGAGTACGGTGGCCTCGCGCTTGTCCATCTCCTCGAGGCGATCGAGGACCAGGCGGAGGTTGTCGGCCTCGACCATCGCCACGTCGGGGGTGCGCGTCCGCTCGTCCATGAGCATCTCGCCGAGGCTCCAGCCGTTCTCGGGCTGGTCGGTCTGCGGCACGAGATTGTAGACCTTGATCGCCTTCTTGACGATGGCCAGCTTCTTCTTGGGGAGCTTCAAGGCCTTGGCGATCTCGTCGATGCTGGCCGGCCGCCCCAGCGATTCCTGGAGTTCCGAGCCCATCCGCCGCCACTTGAACAGCAGCTCCACCATGTACGCGGGGATGCGGATCGGCTTGGCCGTGTTCACCAGCGCCCGCTTGATCGACTGCTTGATCCAGTAGCTGGCATAAGTGCTGAACCGGGTCCCGACCGACGGGTCGAATCCCTGCACGGCGCGGAGCAGGCCGAGATTGCCTTCCTCGATCAGGTCCTGGAGCGCGAGACCCTTCCCGATGTAGCCGCGGGCGATGTTGACGACCAGGCGGAGGTTCGCACGGACCATGCGGTCACGCGCCAGCTTGTCCCCCCGCGATGCGGTGGGCCAGCTCCTTTTCCTCGTCGGCGGTCAACAGAGCCATCTCGTTGATCTCCCGGAGATACGTCTCCAGGGGACTCTGCACCGTATCACGGCGGTGTCGGCGAATACGGGCCATGAAGATCCTCTTTGCGTCGTCGATACTGGTCCGCTGGCATCAAGAGACCCAGGGACGAGAACGCCGTCCCGGAGACCCTCGGCCTCCGCGAACGCCCTGGGTGCGCACGCCGATCGCGACGCCATCGTCCTCCGATCGACGTCGGCCCCCGTCCCTACGCGATGGCTCCTCGGCAAAGTCTCGGCGTCCCAACCGATGCCCCCACTCCCGCGATCCACCACGGCCGGCGCGGGCTGGCCGTGGTGCCTCTCCGAGCGTGGGGCGCTCCGAACCACTCGGGAATCGGCGAGCCCGATCCCCGCCGGCCCGGCTGCTCCTCATGTCCCTTCGCCGCTGTCGGTTTCGTACCACGATCTATCGGACCGACGGACCTGGTAACTTAAGATGAATTGGAAATCTAGGGAGTGTTGGCGTTCTGCGTGTTCTGAGAGATGTGGAGGTGACGCGAATCGTGCGATTCGGTCTCGTTGTAGGGTGGGTGCAACCCACCGGCTCACTGTGGCGATCCTTGGTCGGTTGCAGTCACCCTTCGACTCGGATCCGGAGTGTCGTTCGGGATTTAACGAGAACGAGCCGCCGACGTCATCCGGCCAGGACGACGTCGGCGGCTCGAGGATCGGGGCGGTGCGGTCCGCCCTGAAGGTCATGAAGTCGGTTGAAAACGATCAGGAGGCGGATTCGGGCTCCTGGGCTTCCGAGGCCGATGGGGCGGTGCCTCCCATGCTGAAGAGCGGGCCGCCGCCTCCGAGGCCGCCCTTGAGTTCCTTGGTCTCTTTCTCCTTCTCCTTGGCGGCCGGTTCGCCCGGCTCGCCCGGCGCTGGCCATCCTCGCGCTCGCCGTCCGGGCGGGTCCACTGGGCTTTCTTGCGGGAGAGGCCGATCTTGCGGTCGGTCCGGTCCACGCGGAGGATCTTGACCTCGATCTCGTCGCCGACCTTGACGACTTCCTCGGGGCTATCGACCTTGTGGTCGGCCAGCTCGGAGATGTGCAGCAGGCCCTCCAGGCCCGGCTCGAGCTCGACGAAGACGCCGAAGTTGGTCAGCTTGGTGACCTTGCCCTTGACGACGTCGCCCGGCTCGTAGCGGCTGGGGATGTCGGTCTCCCAGGGATCGTCGCGGAGCTGCTTGAGCCCCAGGCGCGATCCGCTTGCGGTCCTGGTCAACGTTGAGGACCTGGCAACTGATCCGCTGGCCCTTCTCCAGGATCTCGTTGGGGTGGCCGATCTTGCGGGTCCAGCTCATGTCCGAGATGTGGAGCAGGCCGTCGATACCCTCCTCGATCTCGATGAACGCGCCGTAGTTGGTGAGGTTGCGGACCGTCCCCTCGACCATCGTGCCCGGGGGATACTTGCCGGCGACCTGGTCCCAGGGATTGACCTGGGTCTGCTTCATGCCCAGCGAGATCTCCTGCTTGTCCCGGTTGATGCCCAGGACGACGACCTCGATCTTGTCGCCGATGTTGACCAGCTCGCTGGGGTGGTTGATGCGCTTGGTCCAGCTCATCTCGGAGATGTGGACCAGGCCCTCGATCCCCTCCTCGAGCTTGACGAAGGCGCCGTAGCTCATGACGTTGACCACTTCGCCGGTCACGCGGGTGCCGACCGGGTACTTCTTCTCGACGTTCTCCCACGGGCTGGGCGACTTCTGCTTGAGGCCCAGCGCGATCTTCTCGCGCTCCTTGTCGACGTGGAGCACCATCACCTCGACCTGGTCGTCGATCTTGAGCATGTCGCTGGGGTGATTGATCCGGCCCCAGCTCATGTCGGTGATGTGGAGCAGGCCGTCGATGCCGCCGAGGTCCACGAACGCGCCGAAGTCGGCGATGTTCTTGACCGTGCCGGAGCGGACCTGGCCGACGGCGATCTCCTCGAGGAGCTGCTTCTTCTGCTGCTCGCGGGTGATCTCGATCAGCTTGCGACGACTGACGACGATATTCCGCCGGCTCTCGTCGATCTTGAGGATCATGCACTCGATCTCTTGATCGATGTAATCGGCGATGTCGGAGGGGCGGCGGATGTCGACCTGGCTGGCGGGCAGGAAGACGTTCACGCCGATGTCGACCAGCAGGCCGCCCTTGATCTTGCGGGTGACGCGGCCCTTGACGACGTCATTCTCGTGATAGCGGGAGATGACCATCTCCCAGGCGCGCATCCGATGCGCCTTCTTGCGCGAGAGGACGATCTCGCCGGTCTCGTCCTCCATGCCCTCGAGCAGGACCTCGACGCTGTCGCCGGGCACCGGCGGCGGCTCGTCTTCCCACTCGTTGAGCGCGACGAGGCCCTCGGACTTGTAGCCGACGTCCACCACGACCTGGTCGCCGACCACCTCGACCACCTTGCCCGAGACGATCCGGCCGATCTCGAAGCTCTGGCCCTCGCCCAGGAACTGGTCGAAACTGTTGGTACCGTCCTCGCCCGCGACGAGCGCCGCGAGCTCGTCGTCGCTGACATCAAATTCACGGAGCAGGTTACGATCTACCATATTCGATTTCGCTTCAATCCCGCCGCCCGCCAACGCGGGCGGCGGCCCAACGCCTCAGCCTCCGGAGGGGGATCGTCCCGAGCCGATTCGACGTCTGGTCAACCCGGATCTCGACCCGCCTCCTGAGCTTCTTCAGCGAATCAAGGTCAGTGAAACCAAGGAAGCCGCCCCTCCACGCAAGGGACGGAATCTTCCAATCTAGCATTATAGACAGGGTCCCCCCGAAAACAACACGAGTGCTCGTTGGTGCACGATCCTCGACAGCCGCGGTCTGTCCCTTTACCGAACGCGACTCGGGGCCGCTCGGCGCGGGGAACATCCGCCGTGGCCGGCGCGCCGCCGGGTGAGACGCCGTATTGACCGAATCACGGGGGGAGAGTAGCCTCTCGCGGCTCGTGGGAACCTCGCGTGGATGTCGCCGAACGCGCGTCCTCGATCGCGGGCCCGTGTCGAAGGGAGTCTCGGGATGCGGAGCCGGAGTCTGGCCCGGGTCGTGGCCGTGATGGCGATGCTGGGCGGCGCCGGCTCGCGCACTGACCCGCGCGGCTCGCCGACCAAGAGCGAGCAAGGCAGCCAGCCAGCACCTCCGGTCGAACGACCGGCTCCGACGTTGCGCTACTCGACCGGGCGCGCCATGCAGGACTTCGAGATCCCCTCCGGAACGGTTGCCACGGCGGTGCTCGAGGCGATGGACGACCTGAGTATGACCGTCACCCATCGCGGTCGGGAAGGGACGGCGGCTCAGGTCGAAGGGCGCACCGCCGACGGCCGCAGCGTGGCGGTCACGCTCCGGACCCAGAAGCCCTTCACGCGCGTGAGCTGCCGGATCGGCTGGTTCGGCGACGAGCCCCTCTCCCGGACCCTGATGCGTCGCATCGGCGTCCGCCTCGGCACACTCCCCCCGGAGGCCATCCCGGACCGCCTGCCCAGCGCCCCGGCCTCGAATCCCTTCTTCTCGCGCGATGCCGTCCCCGACTCCGAGATGATGCGCGACTACTACGAGGCGCCCTATCGCAGTCGCCCCGATATCTGAGGGTGGATTCCGGAAGGCCGAACTCTGCTGAGTGCAGAGGGCGAGCCTCCGTGCGAGCCGCAATCCGGACGAATCGGGGATCGCGCCACGCCTCGAAGGGGCAACGTCAACGCGCACGGTGACGCCGGCTCCGGCCGAGCCTCGCCCGGCCCGGGGGAAGGCCCCACTCGCGCCCTGCCTCTCATTTCGAAATGAGGATGGGCGCGATCACGCCCACCCGGTGGCCGGGCGTGATCGCCACCCCGCTGCGCGATTGGTCCCGTTCACCACCGATCGGTGGCGATCACGATCCTTGCGTCCGCCTCCGTGCGGGGGTCCACCGGCCATCCAGCCGCCAATCGCGCCCGCGTCTGCGAGTAAGCTTAATTTGGCCTTTCACGATCCGCAAATGACCGAACATCCATGCTGGGCCATCGACGGACCGAGAGGCCAGGACTCGAGGATGATGCCCGGGAGAGTTGGCTCCCGAATCACCTCGGGGTCGTCGGGACGAACCGCGGCGAAGCGCCTCCTTGCCACCGGGAATCGCCCCGAAGTTTTCATCAGAAAGTACCTAATGAAGATGCATGACAATATTGTTATAAAAGAACAACCCTCATGCCTCTTCCCTGACGCGCTCGACGTCGATCGGCGTCAATCGAGAGCCAAAGTACGAACTTGAAGGGGTCGAGTCAACCCAGTCCTCTTTTTTTTCTCGTTTTTTCGCCCGAGGAGGTGGCGCGGCTTATTTGCGGCGCGGGCCGCCACGATGGTCGCTGGCCCGGGTCGCCGGGATCGGTCAACGCGGTGCCCGGGTCGCCGCGGCGACCACGAGGCGATTGCCTCGGCGATCGTTCCTTGTCAAACTCATCGGGAACTCCACGGCGCCGCGCCGGCTTCGTGATCGACGGGCGGAGTATATGATAGAACCTTCGCATAGCCATAATAGACGACGAGTGGCGGCCTTTAGTTAACGATCACCCCTCCGTTCTAGCGATGGGGGAACAGTCACAGCGCAGGCGTCCGAGGGCTCAGGGCGGGCGCAGGTCAACCGTGGAGTCAGGGTGAGGGCGACGCGATGAACGCTCGGATCGGGTTCGATCATTACACCATCGCCCATCGCGGATTCAATACGGAGGCGACCCTCCGATTTGCCCGTGCCCATCGTTTCGACGGCGTGCAGTTCCTCGATGCGGCCTCGATCGACGGTCATCTGGACCCGAAGGCGCTGGGCGAGTTCCGTGCCATGGCGGACGAGATGGGCCTCTATCTGGAGGCCGGTATGCCGTCGCCCAACCCGTTCCGCCACTCCGTCGAGCTGGGCCGCGCGGTCGCGGTCGGGGAGCTCACCGGGCTGCTGGCGAAGCATGTCGAGGCGCTGGCGGCGCTCGGGTGCCGCCACGCGCGGCTCTACATCGGCGACCGGCACGACAGGTTCCGGACGGATCACACCTGGACGGAGCAGCTCGAGGCCTCGTCGCTGGTGGTCCGCGAGCTCACGCCTCGGCTCAAGTCGCACGGGATCCGCCTGGCGATCGAGACGCACGCCGACCTGACATGTGACGAGCTCCTGGCCCTCCTCGATCGCCTCGACCCCGAGATCGCCGGGATCACGCTCGACACCGGGAACCTGGCGATGCGCCTCGACGACCCGCTCGCGGCGGCCGAGAAGCTGGCCCCCTTCGTCGTGGCGACGCACATCAAGGACATGGCGCTCGCCTTCACGGAACGGGGCCTCTGCTGGCAGGCGCGGCCCATCGGATCGGGAATCCTGCCGATGCCCGATCTCCTCGCGACCGTCCTCCGCGCCCGCCCGGACGTCGCCCTGTCGATCGAGCTGCACCCGCGGACGTATGACTTGCCGATTTACGACCCGCGATGGCTGGCGTTCTTCCCGTCCCTTCGCCCCGAGTCCCTCGCGGCGGTGGTCCGGCTCGCGGCGCTTTGCGAGCGCCGGTACGCCGAAGGGTCGATGGAGCGGCCCGAGGTGGTCGAAGCGATCCCCTGGTCCTCGCGCGACCTCGACTGGCTCGCCAGCTCGCTCGGCTACCTTCGTTCGGTCGTGCCGGCCCTGATCGGAGCCTGACCGGCTGGATCCGGGCCAGATCGCGCCTGGTATCGCCTGGTCGTCGCCCGGGAACCGCTCGACGCCTCGGCGCAGCAGGGGATCTTCCGCCTCAGAGCCCCTATTCGCCCGCGCTGATCGGTCCAATCGCGGCGATAGGGACTTCCGGTCGCGAGACCTGTTCCGCGGCTTGGGGCTTTCCTTCCGGAACGTGCTGGCACACACTGGGAACTCCCCGAGCGAGACGGTTCCCCGGCCGGAAACGTCCCGGACCTGGCGCGATGCAACGCCCCATTGGGAGTCAGTCAGCGATGGCCGCAGACGAAGATCTTCGCCGCCGCATCGTCTCGCTCGACCAGTTCCGCGGTTACACCGTGGCCGGCATGCTGCTGGTGAACTTCCTTGGCGGGTATCAAGTCGTTCCAGCGATCCTCAAGCACCACAATACGTATTGCAGCTACGCCGACACGATCATGCCCCAGTTCTTCTTCGCGGTGGGGTTCGCCTATCGCCTCACGTTCCTCCGCCGCGTCCGCGCGGACGGCTACTGGAGCGCGACCGCGACGGCATTCCGGAGGAACCTCGGCCTGATCCTCATCGGCTTCGTGGTGTATCACCTCGACGGCAAGGTCTCCCATTGGGAAGAGCTGAAGAGTCTGAGCCTCGCCGACCTGGCGGCCGGCACCTTCCGCCGCGAGCTCTTCCAGGCCCTGGTCCACATCGCCATCGCGTCGATCTGGGTGCTGCCGGTGATCGCCGCCGGCGCGTGGGTCCGCGTCCTATACACCCTCGGGTCCGCCGGACTCCATCTGTGGCTCTCGTCGCGGTTCTATCTCGACTGGGCCTGGAAGACTCCGGTCATCGACGGCGGGCCGCTCGGGTTCCTGACCTGGACGATCCCCCTCCTGGTCGGCTCGCTGGCCTACGACGTCGTGGCCGCTTCGAAGGATCCCTTGCGTGCCGCGGACAGGCTCATGGTGTGGTCCATTCCGCTGATGCTCGCCGGTTATGCGCTTTCTTGCCTCGGCGGCGCATGGGCGCCGGCCCCTTTCGTGCCGCCGCCATCCGGCCGCACGGTCGATCTCTGGACGATGAGCCAGCGGACCGGCAGCACCTCGTACCTGACGTTCTCGGCGGGATTCTCCCTCGCGGTCTACGCCCTCTTCGTGCTGGCCTGCGATCTCGGCCACTTCCGCAGCCACGTCTTTCAGACGTTCGGGGTCAACGCTCTCGCGGCGTACATCATCCATCCGCTCGTGGCGGGCGCGGTCAAACCTTACGCACCAAACGACTCGCCAGCCTGGTACGTCGCCTCCGCGTTCGCCGTCTACTTCGCGATCTGCTACCTGTTCAACCGCTATCTGGAGGAGCACCGGGTTTTTCTCAAACTCTGACATCGTCGCCCGGGTTCAGCAAATTTCGGCGAGGAACCCACGCCGTTTCAACGGCCGTGGAGGAATCGCCGCCCCTGAATGAAGATAAAACGAAACACCTGTTGGACCCGGCTCGGCTCGCCGATAAGATGCAACCATCGGCCAAGGGCACTCCCTCGGGAGCAACGGTGAGATGGCCTGACGAACTCGCCGTGAGGCGCTTCGAAACAACCCCCCGAAAGGGATGGGACGAGCCGGTCGGGAAACCTCCGGCAGGGTGCAGGTAACGGCACCTAGGCATGCGGGGCTAGACCCCAGCGTGAAAGCCGCGGGGCTCTAGCCCCAGCGGATCGTTACACGACGTCTTCATCCAGCTCCAGCTCTCCCTCCTCGCGCATCACTTCGGCGCGGCGGACGAGCTGGAGCCGGATCGCCTCGAGATTCTGCGGCAGGGAAGCCTCTGGGATCTGGCCGAGGACCTTGAGCCCCTGCATCGGCCGGCCCATCTTGTGGATCAGCACCTGGGCGAGCTTGAGTCGGACGCGAGGCGAGGGCGCGGCCAGCTCGCGGAGATAGTCGCGCATGACGATGACCGCGTCGTCCCACGATTGCAGCCGGAGGAGGGCCTCGATCAGGTCGCGCCAATCGGGCTCGGGCGGCTGCCACCCCGAAGGCGATCGGCGGGCCTTGTGATACACGGCCAGGGCCGCCTCGGTCTCCCCCCCGCGAGGTGCTGGCGCATCGAGCGCAGTCGCGCGGCGGCGCGGTCCTCGACCGATCGGACCTCACCCGCGTTGCCCTCGTCCTTCTTCCTCGCCCGGGGCTTCTCCGGGGCTCGATACTCCGACGAGACGATGTGTTCCGCCTTCTTCGTCTTCGGTCCGCGGCTCTTCGGTCGCCCGGTCCGTCGCTCCCACACGGCGAACAGGTCCCAGTTCTCGCAGTCAACCCATTTCAGCTTGACCATCGCCATGCCCACGAGGATCCCCAGGGTGGCCCCGATCGTATGCTCGAGTGCCATGACGATGATTTCCAACGTGGTCAGGTTCGTGAAGCCCGCCCTCATCATGCTCGACAAGCCCGCGTCGAACACGTCCAGCGCGATGAACAGCCCGGCGAAGAAGAGGATGGAGAGTTCGAATTCGATCGGGCTGAGTCGCAGCCAGAGGACGCATGTGACCTCGTTGCGGGGTGCCCACACCAGGCACATGCCCATCAGCCCGAAGATGATCGTCGCGGAGCCCCCCATCATGATCTCGTGCTCGCTGTGCACGAGGAGCTGCATGCCGGCGCTCTCGAAGACCCCGAGCCCCAGGTACAGGAGCGTGAACCGCAGCAAGCCGAGCTTCCCCTCCACGACCAGCCCGAAGGTCCACAGGAAGATCATGTTGGCGGCCAGGTGGAGGAAGCCGGGGTGCAGGAAGTTATTCGTCAGCCACTGCACGGGGTGTACGCCATCCCCGAGGATGAGCACGTAGTCCTCGTAGGCGTCCCCGGGGACGAGGAGGTACGCCAGCACGTTGATCGCGATCATCGCGAACGTGGCGTACGGCCGGTGATAGAGGGGGGCGTCGGTGCCCAGCGGGATGAGCATTGGTCGCTTACCAGAAATGCCAGGCACCGAATCGGATCACGTAGATTCCCAGTGCCAGATTGGCCACCGCATGGCTGATGAGGCAGGCGCTCAGCGACTTCGTCTGATGCAGCAGCCACGCCCACAGGGCGCCGGTGAGCAGTGCGGGCAGCCACTCGGGATGCGCCGCGGCGAACAAGACCGATGTGATCGCCGCAGACATCCAGGTCACCCGACCGATCGGCACCCGCCGAAAATCCGGGTCGATCAGCCAGCGGATCAGGAACGACCTCCAGAACAGCTCTTCGATCACGGGCACCAGGAGAACCAGGCCGATCAGGCGGATCGCGTAGAAAGCCACCCGCGGGAACGCGTCCATCCCGGAGGGGTCGAACGAGGTCCGCTCGCCCATGAAGCCGAAGCGGGGGTACAGCCCATCCAGCCCGATCCAGAGGAACGTCACGAGCAACCCGGTCACAACCGCCAGGGCGATCCCGATCGGGCCCGGCCAGGGACGGAAGTCCTTCCAGGTCTCACGATACCGAAAGGCCAGGGCCGCGACGATCGCGACGCGGGCGGCATAGGCGCAGGCATACCACGCCGGGCTCGGCTGGCTGCCGAGCTGGGGAAGGTAGCCTTCCGCGCCGGCGAGCGTCACGTAGATGAACATCGGCACGACGTAGGGCAGGATGTCCGCTGTCTGCGTCTCGCGCGGGCGCGGGCGGAGGGGAAGCCTCGTCCGCAGGCGCCTTGCCGGCGGGAGCGTCCTTCCCGGGGGAGAAGAGATTCGGCTTCCAGTTCATCGATCGTCCCTCCGCGCGGGTCGGCCATCGAGGATGTCGAGCAGCGCCGGATCGTCGAGCCGGGGGACGATGAGGTCGGCCGCGTGGAGGGCCTCGGCGGGGCTATGTTCGTGGGGAACGCCCACGGTCAAAGCGCCCGCCCCGCGCCCGGCCTCCACGCCGGCCGGGCTGTCCTCCAGGACGAGTAACTCCTCCGGGCGGACCGCGAACCGCTCCGAGGCTAACCGGTAGATCTCGGGATCGGGCTTGCCCCGGATCACATCCTCCGAGCCCAGCACGAACGCGAACCGGTCGGCCAGGCGGTGGCGAGTCAGCAGGCGGTCCGCATAGCTTCGGCCCGATGACGTCGCTACCGCCGCCGGCAGCCCGCGCCGATGCAAGTGATCCAGCAACGCGAAGAGGCCGGGCGTGGGATGGACGGCGGTATCCACTTCCGCCGCGAATCGCTCTTTCACCTCCGCCAGGATGACTTCCGGCGGCTCCTCGAGGCCCGCGAGCGTCTTGAGCCAACCGGCCACGTCGACCGCCCTCCGCCCGATCAGGGCCCTCATGATCTCGGGCGTGAACTGCTTCCCGCGCGACTCCAGCACCTCCGCCGACATGCGGAAGAACAGCGCCTCGGTATCGAACATCAAGCCGTCCAGATCGAACACCACAGCCCGTATCGACATCCCGCTCCCCCGGTCTGATTCCCTCGGTTTCCTCACGCGTGTGTATCCCGGCATCACGACCCGTGCCGCAACCCGTTCCCTCCGGACGAGCGCCGGGCCCGATGGCTCTCGGGGAACAGTCGTTCCTGGTCCAGGTTGCCCGCGTCGTCCAGGGGGATCGGCAGGAAATCCGTGTCGAACCCGAGGTCCGCATCGGCCTCGACGTCGGCCGCCATCGCGCGCGTGACCCACATCGCGGTCAGCTCGAGTGTGTTCGGGATCAGCACCATCCGGGCCTGGTCCCGCGACGTCCGCCAGCAGGTATCGAGGCAACCTGCGATCACGTCCCGATCGCTCGGTAAGGAGAGAGGGATGCGTGCCCGAGCCAGACAGTTACTGGTCAGGCTGTTGACTCGGATCGGCGTCGGGTCGATCTGCCGGACCAGCCGCTGCGTTGTCAGGTCGGCCAGGCCGATCCCGAGTGCGTTGCCTCGCGACTCGTCCGAGACGTCAAGGACGGCCAGGCGGGTGATCACCGGCCGGGGCAGGTCGGGCATCGTCTCGACCCGCTGCCGTCCGATCACGTTCGGATCGAGACCCGTCCCGCTGTAATTCTTCCCCAGCTCTCCCACCACGAGGACGTCGATCTGATCGAACGGAAGGCGGGCCATCAGCTCTCGCGACTCGTCGAGCAGCCGGGGCTCGACTTCCAGCAACTCCTCCGGCTCGACGCCCACGATCCTCGCCGCGTGCTCCCGCGCGTTCTCGAGGATCGCGACTCCCAGCACGACCCGGGTCCGCTGGAGCAGGGAGGCGCCGACCTCGGGGAGCATGGCCCGCAGGCCGGGCAGGCCCAGCTTGTGGACCTGCGCCGCGCCCTGGCGTTTGCCCAGTCCGATGGTCAGCATCTTCAGCAGCCCGCTCTCAAAACGGCCGGTGAACGAGGTGTGCGGCTTGATCCTGTTCAGAAGGACGATCCCGTCGGCTTCGAAGGCATTGCGATCGAAGTGAATCGGAAGACCGAACGAATTGGTGCCGAGGACGACTGTCTCCATCCCTGATCGGATCGGGCAGCCGACGGCTTCCTCGGTGACACCCAGCTCGGCCAGCAAGGGCGCTGGCCCTCGGCCGTGCCTCCGCCGTGGCTGCCCATCGCCGCGACGACGAACGGATCGAACCCGAGCGACCGGACGGCTCCCGCCGCCGCCTTCGCGATCCGCGGAATCCCCGCGATGCCCCGGCTTCCGACCGTGATCGCGACCCGGCCGCCGGCGACGACCCGCTCACGAAGCCGGCTGGCGCGGATGGCCTGCGCGGTGGCCTCGGAAACGTCCTCAACTTCGGGCTGCCGGTAAGTCCGCCGCACCCGCGCGATTTCCGGCAGCGGGTCGTCCGGCTCGATTCGACCGTTCCCGCTCAATACTCCTCTCCCGGCGCTTCGGCGCCACAGCCCATCGCTTTCCATTGAGGACGCATCCAGTCCAGTCGGTCCACCCCGGACAAGCTTACCAGAACGATCGCTATGATGCCGAGGTGGGCGTACTTCCAGAGCGCTGAACGCTTGGATTGCACACGGCTCATACGAGCCCGACGCGCCAGCGAGTGAATGGTCCTCGGGCGGAATTCACTCGCTGGCGCTTTGGGCTCGTATCCCGGTCGATGCTGTCATTGTGTGCAACCCGAGCGCTAGGCGCTCTAGCGGCTTTCGCCCCGCCGTGGACGCACTGCGGGTCGGACCCGGGCGTCGGTGGGGCAGGGAGTCGGCTTCGGTTCGATCACGAAGTCTCGAGCGAACCCGCGACCGCGGCGACTCGTAAAGAAGTATTGGGATTGCCTCGCGGATCCGTCATGGCAAGCAAGCCGGCGGCGACCGGCCTCGGCCCTCATCGCGCCCGGGAGGAGACATCATGCTCACCTCGATCGTTGTCGGATCGGTGCTCCTGTTCTCGCCGCCGGTGCCGCCCGGGGGCGAGGCCTCGCCGGGGGACCTCGCCGCCTACCGGGCGGCCGCCGGACGGGCCGGGGCCGACGCGGCGGTGAACGTCCGGCTGGCCCTCTGGTGCGAGGCGCACGGCCTGGACACCGAGCGGGCGCGGCACCTGGCCCTGGCGCTGGCGGCCGACCCGGCCAACGCCACGGCGCGCGGGTTGGCGGGCATGGTGGCCGACCGCGGCCGCTGGCGCCCCGCTGCGGATCTCGCCGCCGCGGCCCGCTCGGATGAGTCTCTCAATGCCGCCCTGGCCGAGTACAACGCCCGCCGCGAGGCACTGCCCACGCCCGAGACGGCCGCCGCCCACTGGGCGCTGGCGCTCTGGTGCGAGGCGACGGGGCTCGCGCCCGAGGCGGTCGCCCACTTCACGGCCGTGACCCGCCTCGACCCCGGTCGTACCGACGCCTGGCAGAAGCTGGGCTGTCGCCGGTACCGCGGCCGGTGGATGACCGAGGCGCAGGTCAGGGCCGACGAGGCCGAAGACAGGGCCCGGCGCGACGCCGACCGGCGCTGGAGGGAACCGCTCCACCAGTGGTGGAGGGACTATGTCGCCCTCGAGGACCCGCAGGCCCGCTCCGGATCGGTCGCGGCCCTCGCCCCGAGCCTGGAGCCTCGCGCCGTCCCGACCATCCTCAGCCTCTTCGCGAAGGGCGACGCCGAGCAACAATTCGCGGAGGCCCGGCTGCTCGACCGGATCGACGCGCCCGAGGCGTCCAGCGAGCTGGCCCGGCTCGCCGTCGTCGGACGCGACGAGTCGGTGCGCGGCGAGGCCGCGGAGGCGCTCGCCCGCCGCGACAGCACTGAGGCCATCGAGTGGCTCATCGGCTCGCTGCATGACCCCCTCCGGATCGACGTCCAGGACGCGCCGGGGGCCGTCGGGATGCTCGAGGTGGAGGACGAGGACGCGATCCTCCGGAAGACCTACCAGCAGCGGGTCGTCCGGTTGCCGAACCCGGCAAGTACCGGCGTGCCGGGCTGGATCCTCGGCCCCTTCTCGCCGACGACCCGCCGGAACAATCCGACGGCCCGCCAGAAGCTGGAGCACGACGTCGCCGCCGCCTGGAAGGTGAACTCGCGGCGGGAGTTGATCAACGAGCGAATCGGCGGCGTGCTGACGACGGTCACCGGCGAGAACCCCGGGGCGGACGCCGAGTCCTGGCGTCAGTGGTGGTCGCAAGAACAAGGGGTCCCGTACTACCGGACCTCCAGGTACGACAAGCCGGTCATCAGGCGGGTCAGCCGGACCACCGTCGTGCTGACCCCGCCCTCCTCCGGCCACGGCCGTTGCTTCGCCAAGGGGACCCTGGTGCGGACCGTGGTCGGCCCCAGGCCGATCGAGGAACTCCAGGTCGGCGACCGGGTGCTGACGTCTGACGTGACCAGCGGCGCGCTGGAGGTCCGGCCGGTGGTCGCGGTACGTCACAACCCGCCCTCGTCGACCTTGCGGCTGACGCTCGGGTCGGAGTCGGTGGTGGCGACGCCGATCCACCGGTTCTGGAAGTCCGGCGTGGGATGGGCCATGGCCCGAGATCTTAAGCCCGGAGACGCGGTCCGCGCGATCGGCGGGTTGGTCCGGATGGTCGCGACTGAGCCCGACACGGTCCAGCCGGTGTATAACCTGGAAGTGGCGGACGGTCGCAGCTACTTCGTGGGCGAGCGGGGCGTCCTGGTGCACGACTTCAGCCCGCCGCTGCCGGTGGCCGGCTCGTTCGACGCGGTCCCCGGGACGGCCGACCTGGCCAGGCTGTCTCCGGTGGACCGGCCGACCGGCGGACGTCGCGGCTCGATGCTAGGGCGGGCCGCTTCCCGATGAGGCCGGACCGCGCGGAGGGCACCGTCCCGGCCGGCCGGGACTCCCGCAGGTTAGGGACCATCAGCGGCCGAGCGGCCTTTTCGACGGTGGCCTGGACCTGGCGGACAGTCATCGGCCCGCGCTGGCGTCAGGATCGTGTACGAGGCGCCTACGCACTCAGCCTGGTAGGTTGATCTGTGAGCATTCGCCGCAGATCCTGGGGTGCCATGAGCCGTGGGAGCGTGGACGAGCCGACTCGGTGTGGCCAGCCAGGAAAAAAGTGAAACGGCGTCCCCGGTTGGCGGTCACTACTGCTTGGAGATACATCGCGAGGGGAGCCGGCCATGGCGATCGGCGATCTCGGGGCGGTCCTGAGCGACATGGAGGTGCTATTCCGCCAGGGCACGACGGCGGGCTTGACGGACGTCCAGTTGCTCGACCGGTTCCTGGCCGATGGCGAGGCCGGGGCGGAGGCGGCTTTCACGGCGCTGGTGAAGCGCCACGGGCCGATGGTCGTGCGAGTCTGCCGGGGCGAATTGAACGACCTGCACGCGGCCGAGGACGCGTTCCAGGCCACATTCCTGATCCTGGCGCGGCAGGCTCGCTCGATCCGCGACGCATCCTGTCTGGCGAGCTGGCTGTACGGCGTCGCGCGACGCGTCGCCCGGCGAGCCAGGCTCGATCGAGCCCGGCGGGCCGCCCGCGAGCGGCGCAGTGCCATGATGATCGACGATCCGGGCCGGCTCGCCCCGGAGCCGCCCGAGCTGCTGCCCGAAATCCAGGAGGAGCTCGATCGACTCCCCGAGAGATACCGGGCCCCGATCTTGCTCTGCTACCTCGAGGGCCGGACGCACGAGGAGGCGGCCTGCCAGCTCAAGATCCCGGTGGGGACCGTCAAGATCCGGCTGTCGCGGGGGCGCGAGCGGCTCCGCGGCCGCTTGATCCGCCGCGGACTCGCGCCGGCGCTGGTCGTCTCCGCATTCACGGTCCCGGCGCGAGCCGCGATCCCCTTGAATCTCCTGAACATCACCGTCGAGGCGGCCATGTGCGATGCGGCGTCCCGCGCCGCCGGAGTCTCGGCGACCGTCACCGCCCTCGTTCAAGGAGTCCTCCGGGCCATGCTGATCCACAGGCTCAAGACGCTCGCCGCGCTCGCCGCGGCCTCGATGACGCTGATCCTCGCCTCGTTCGTCATGGTGTCCGTCTTCGCCTCGCCGGTCCGATCCGAGCAGGAGCCGAAGCGGCGGAACGTCCCGCCGCTAAAGACAAAACGGCGTGTCTCGCCGAGCCCGAAGACCGGGCCGGTGGAAGAGGTGGCCGTCGTCGCGGTCAAGAAGTCCACCTTCCAGCGATCGACCAACCAGCCCGGGACCGTCGAACCGTGCGAGTGGGTCGCCGTGCTGCCGACCGCATCGGGCTTCCTGGGACGGTTGACAGTCGACATCGGCTCGGCGGTGAAGCGCGGCGACCTGCTGGCCGAAATCAAGGCCCCCGAGCTCGAGCTCGACCTCGCCAGATCCGAGGCCGCCGTTCGCCTGGCCAGGGCCCGTATCACCACTGCGAAAGCCGGGGTCCAGGTCGCCGAATCCGACGTGAAGACCGCGCGGGCGGACGTCGAATCATCTCGGACGGAACTCGATTCGGCGGTCGCCCAGCGGACCCACCGAGAGAAGCAGTATCATCGGATCAAGGAGCTGGTGGAACGGGGCTCGGTCTCGAGACGACTGGAGGACGAGGAGCTCGACCGCTTCGAGGCGGCTCGGGCCGCGGAGGCCGCCGCCAAGGTCCATCTGGCCGTGGTCGAGGCCCATCTCGTCAATGCCGAGGCCAAAGTCCAGGCTGCCCTCGCCGCGCTGGGCGAAACCGAGGAGGGCCTCCGGCTCGTGGACGTGGACCGGCAGAAGGCCAAGTTGATGCTGGAGTCTTGCCGCGTCCGTTCCCCGCTCGACGGCTTCGTCACCCGGCGCACGGGCAGCGCCGGCGAGTTCGTCCGCTCGGCGGCCAGCGGCGGCTCATCGCCGATCGTCACGATCGTTCAAACCAGCATGGTACGAGTCGTCACATCGGTCCCGGATCGAGACGTTCCCCTCGTCGATATCGGGGATCCGGCCGTCTTCCAGGCCGACGCCTTCAGCGGGCGCGAGTTCAGGGGCAAGGTCTCACGGATCGCAGGCGCCGAGGAAGGGAACGATCGGACCATGCGGGTCGAGATCGATCTCGACAACAAGGACGGGCGCCTGCTTCCCGGGATGTGCGGTCGGGTCAAGATCGACCTCCAGAGCCCGGTCGAAGCCCTGTCAATCCCCAGCGGCGCCCTCGTCATGCTCGCGGATCAGAGCTGGTGCTGCTTCCGCGTCAAGGACGGCCACGCGGTCCGCACCGCGATCTCGGTCGTCCGGAACGACGGCGAACATGCGCTGGTGACGGCCGGCCTGGCGGAAGGCGATCTCGTGGTGGCGGACGCGTCAACGATCCGGAACGACCAGGCGATCCATCCGGCCGCGGGCCGCGGTGCCCCGGCGCGGCCTCCGACCGCCCCGGCCAAGCAATGAGCCCCTCGCGGCCGCATCGGGCGGCGACGAGGGGCTCCGGGAAACTTCGTTCCGGGTGTCGGGGACGACGCCCCGCCCTGTGGCGTTCACGCCGCCTGGCGATTGCGACGGACGCGGCGGACCAGCGCCAGGGCGCCGATGACGCTCGTCCAGCCGATGATCGTCGCGGGCTCGGGAGCCGGGACCTGATCGATCTTGCCGCCCGTCGGGGCATAGGCCTGGGGATAGCCGACCTGCGGGTTCGCGTTCTGGATGCTGACGAACGGCATGGTGGTCTTGGACTCGTCGGTGATGACCACGATCGTGCCGCTGGTGGCCCCGGCCTGGAGCGGACCGGTGTTCGCCGAGGCGTCGAGGTACTGGAAGGTCAGCGAGCCGGTCGTGGTCCCGGGCTGCCAGGCGATCGACGCGGGAACCTGTACGGTCGTCCCCGGGGCGGCTTGCGGGACGTTGATGCCGCCGACCTGGCCGTTCGTAATGTCGTAGACCGAGGAGTTCGCGGTCGTCACGGCGTTCGCGGCGCCGATGAGGTTGACGGGCGTGGGGGTCGCGTTGAATTGCAGCGACGCGCTGTTGACGCTCGTCGGCTGGCCGGCGCTGTCGGTGACGTTGTTCACACCGAATTGGTAGGCGTACGCGGTCAAGCCGCTGAACGCTCCGGTGCCTTGGAAGACCTGCGACTCCACGACGCCGGTCGTCGGCGTGTTCATGAACGTGTAGCTGTTGGTCAGGACCCCTGTGGTCGGGGCGAAGTCGGCGTTGAACTGGGCCGCCGACATCGTTGCGGGCGTCAGATTCTGCACGATGGGGGCGGCAGAAGCATTCGGGGAGGCCAGGCCGAAGAGGAGACCAGCCCCCAAGGCCAGAGCGTAAGTGAACTTGTTCATTCTAGCGATCTTCCAGGGTTGATCAGGGTGGTTCGTCTCACGCACGAACCGTGATGAGCGAGTCAATCCGTAACTCAACTCGCCGGCCGGAGAACGTCTCCGGGCGGTCCCCCGCGGGCCAAAGGTCTCGTCGAGCGCGGGCCGGAGGAAGCGAAGCTCGGCGCCGACCGGGGCCCGTCCCCGGCAGCCTCCTCTCCTCCAGGATCCCGCTTCCCCGCCGGCCGCCGGCTCGCGAACCTTGCCCCGGCTCGTCTCGCCGTCGGGGGGCCCTCGACTCTCGTCCGGTCGCGGTGGCGTTCGTCATCGTCCCCGCAGGGGACGGGACCCTTCGTCAGTTGTCATGCCTTGGACCCGACGCTGATCTCGCCAAGGCGTCGGGGACCCTATCAGGAAGCCCACGACCGGTCAACCCGACTTGAATGAATTTGGCCCGGTGGGACATTTTCTTTCTCGAGGCCTTCTGCGGACCTTCAGACGCGCGCGAAATCGTCAGCGCGAAGGCGACTGGACCGTGGTCGCCGGCGAGGCGGGCCCCAGCTCGAGTTCCGCCGAGCCTCGCGGATGATCGACCGGCGAAGTCGCTCCAGGACAAGCGGCGGGCTCGAGCGTGCCCGGCTCCGCCGGTTGGGCCTCGGGCAATCCCGGCGTGGAGGCCGACGGCACTTGCTCCGGGCTCGTCGCCGCACGGCCGAGCGGCGGGAGCGGGACTTCATCCTCCGCCGCCACGGGCGGACCGACGGGCCGACCGCCGCGCTTGATCGCGCGGTAATAGCGGTACAGGAGCCAGCTCGCCACGCCCACGGCGGCGATCAAGGTCAACCACTGCTGCACCTCGTGGATTCCCTTCTGGATCTGGTTGGCGAACAGGAATCCCAGGCCGAACATCAGCAGCGTGCTGAGCGTCGCCGCGATCAGGTCGGTCAGCACGAGCTTGTGCGCGGGCAGCTTGAGAATCCCGGCGGTCAGATACGCGGCCGTGCGGAAGCCGGGCATCAGACGACCGGAGACCAGGATCTTGAAGCCGTGCCGATGGAAGTAGCCCTTGATCTGGGCCTCGCGCTGCCGCGTCAGGACCCGCCGCGTGATCGGGAGGCGCAGGACCTTCTGGCCATAGAAGTATCCGAGCAGGTAGACGACGAAGTCGCCGAGGAGGACGCCGGCCAGGCAAGTCGCCAGGGCCGTGGGGGCCGCCATCTTGCCATTGCGAGTCAGGATCGCCGCCAGGATGATCGGCGCTTCCTCGGGGATCGGCAACCCCAGGCCGCCGAGGATCAGGATGAGGGCGATTCCCACGTAGCCGAACTTTCCGATCAGTTCTTCCGTCAAGCGCCTCTCCCGCCGCGTCATCCGTGCTGCATGGCGTCCGCCCCGAGCCCGCCGCCAATTGCCGGTATGATACACGGAATCGACGTCGGGAGCAGCGCCTCCGGCGAACGCCCTTGACCGATCATCGGCTCGCGAGTATCGTCCGAACCATCCCATGGAAGGGCGATCACGCAGGGACAATGCGCGGCACCTGCGTCGGATCGGACGATCCGAACGAGGTCAACGCGGCGGCGAAGGACTTCGCCCGCCGGACCGCGACCTGCGATCTCAAGGAGGAGATGAGTCATGCCGTCCCCTGAACGCCGGGCTGCCGGACGCCGACGCGCCTGGGGGCGCGGCCCTGTCATCTTGAAGCTGGAATCGCTCGAACGCCGCGCCTTGATGGCCGCCCAGGCAAGCAACCTGCCCGATCTCGTCAACTCGGCCCTCACGCTCTCCACCAACGTGGCCGACTGGGGGAACTCCCTCCAGGTCATCGGACAGGTCAAGAACCAGGGCGGCGCCACGACGACCGCACCGCTCCAGGTCGGCATCTATGCGTCGGCTGTCCGCGGCGTCAACAAGTACTCCGTACCGCTCGGTCAGGTGACGATCCCCGCGGGACTCGCACCCGGCCAGACCGTTCCCTACAATACCACCGTCTCGATCCCGAGTACGCCCATCCCGGACGTCAACGGGAACGGCGGCACGCTCTACGTCACGGCCTGGGTCAACCCGGGTCGGACGATCGCCGAGAGCAATTACCGCAACGACCGTAACGTCGGTCCGCCGTACGACGCCGCGCCGGTCGTCATTCAATCTCCCCAGCCCCCCGACCTGGTGGGTACCACCCTCGCCGTGTCGACACCCACCACGAACTGGGGCAGCACCATCACCGTCACCGCCCAGGTGACCAATGAGGGAAGCGGGGGCTCGCCCCAGACGATCGCGTTGCTGTCGCTCACGCCCCAGGGCCTCACTTTCGGCGGCTCGACCACCGTGGGTATCGGCACGATCACCATCCCGCCACTCGGCCCGTCCCAGACATACAACGTGGTCCAGAACATCACCTTACCCGCGGTCGAGCCGCTGGCCATCACCAACTACAGCAACTTCGGCCTGACCATGACCCAGGACATGAATTACGTCACGAACCAACTGTATCCCAACCAGCCGGACCAGGGCGTCGGCTACGACCAGACCGCGATGACCATCACGACCAGCTCGACATCGACGGCACTCACCGGCTCGCTGCCCGACCTGGCGGCGTCGACGGTCCTGGCGCCGACCGGCACCGTCCGCTGGGGGCAGTCGTTCCAGGTCACCAGCAACGTTCAGAACCTCGGGCAAGGCGACGCCGGTCCGTTCCAGGTGTTCTTCCTCCTGACCGGACAGGCCGGAACGATCAACGACGCGATCTATCTCGGCCAGACCACCATCAACGGACTCGCCGCGGGCGACACGCAGCCGATCACGCAGACATTGACGCTCCCGTCGCGACTGCCCTCCGGGGTCACGCTCAACAGCGTCGGCTATGCCCGGATCGCCATGATCGTGGACCCGGACAACTTCATCAATGAGTCGCTCAAGAGCAACGGCCAGGCGATCTCGGCTCCGTTCATCGTCCGGCTGCCCGGCAACGCCACCACGGTGCCGACCCAGCCCGCGGCCGGGACGCTCCCGTCGATCCAGAGCGTCGCCCAGAGGGACCAGGCCGCGGCCAAAGCACAGGCCGCTCTCAAACGCGCCGCGCGGGTTGACGCGCTGGTCGCCGCGCGGCCGGCGAAGAAACTGCACCGCCGGCCGCCCCCGAACACCAGCAGCATCGTGACTAAGGGCGTCAACCTGGCCACGGAGCTCGGCAGGCTCCCGCACCAGATCGAGAGCGTGATCTCAAAGTCGGTCTGAACCGCAGGCCGTCACGGTCAACCCACGAGCAACTGGGCCTTCGCAACCCGGCAAAGCGATCTCATCCCGAATTCTCGCCGCAATCCCCCCGTCGCCCGCCGCCGGAGCCTTCCGGCTGCGGGCGCGCAACCCGCATAACCCAAGTATCTTCCGTCGATTTGACGGGCTTTCGGATACCAAAGCAAGAAACTTGAGACAAAATTGAAAACAACGAGGGGATTTATTGAACCGTGACCTGCACCTGGCTATGCTTTGCAACGTTGACCTGGTCAACATGGCAAGCTGGGTAAAGGGACGGGACGGACCACCAGCCGAAGAGAATGATCGTTCGGATATTGCGCGGCTCGTCGCCGATGGAGGCATCTGGAGATGACGTTCGACCGGTTGCATGCACCCTCGGATACCACCACATCCAAGACTCGTTCTCTGGTTGAGGCGCGGTTCATACCCCGTCAGTACGAACCCAATTATGCCTATCCGTTGCTGGTCTTGTTCCACGGGCGGGGCAGCGACGAGGAGCAGCTCGTGCGGGCGATGCCGTCCTTGAGCTGGCGCAACTACGTCGGCCTGGCGCTGCGAGGGCCGGAGCCGGTCGTCAAGCGCGACCGCCTGGTGGGTTTCGGCTGGGGGCCGCAATTCGAGCAGCCTGAGCGTAACGCGGCCCGGCGTGCCGTGGAATTGTCGGAGGCCGAGATCGTTCGTCGTGTCCTGTTCGATGCCGAGCCCGAGCCCTACGACGGTTTCGAGGAGGCGGTCTTCTCGGCGATCCTCCAGACCCGCCAACTGCTCCACGTGCATTCCGAGCGCATTTACCTGATGGGCTCCGGCGAGGGCGCGGCGGTCGCTTACTGGCTGGCGCTGACCTATCCGGAGCGGTTCGCGGGTGTGGTCGCCATCAACGGCTGGCTGCCGGTCGGGATGCGGCCGCTGGGCCGCCTCAAGGCGTGCCGGGACTTCCCCGTGCTGGTCGTCCATGGCGCGTGGAACAACCGCACGCCGCTCCACGAAGCCCGTCGCCACGTCGCCACGCTCCGGGCGGGCGGCCTGCGGGTGGCCTTCCAGTCGTATCCGTGTTCCCATCGATTGACCTCGCCGATGCTCGCAGACGTCGATACGTGGCTGATGGGACACTGCACCGGGCAAGTCTTCATCTGAAGAGGACGAGGACCCGGCCGTTCGATACGGGTGTGAGAGGATTCCGGACCCCGACACACGGTATCGCCCGCAAGGTCCGGCAGTCTCCCGGCCCGATCGAAGGCGGGGCCGCCGTGGATGACGCGATCGCGACGAACGCGCCGCGCAGGCGCCTCCAAAGTCCGCCGCATCCCGGATATCCTGGATGGGTCCGCTCCGACGGCAGAGTCGGGGCATGATCCGGTTCGGGCACACCCGGGGAGTTGCAGCATGGATGGGTCGTTCGCCTGTCCAGAATGCGGCAGTGAGGTCGGGGTCGAGGGTCTGGCTCCCGGCCGGCAGGTGCGTTGCGGATTCTGCCATCGCTTGCTCGAGGTCCCGTATCTGCCCCGAGCGCCCAAGGCGGGCTGGAAGCGCCGGCGATTCGGGCAGTTGAAGTGGGTTCGCTGGGCCTGGTTCGGGATCGCCCTGACCGCGGTCGTCGCGCTGATCCTCGGCGGGATCCGGTTCGCGGGGCGACAGTATCGTTCGGTCCAGGAAGGATCGATCAACAAGCTCCTCGCTTCTTCCCGGGCTCACGAAGTCGAGGGCCGGCTCGACCTGGCCCTGCTGGACTTGGACGCGGCCATCGACCTGGCTCGCCGCGCCGGCGCGTCGCCGCGTTTCCCCCTCGAAGAGCACCAGACCCACCGGGCGGACCTGGCCCGGCGCGATGCCGAAGGCTCGTTCGCCGCGCTCATGCGGGCCAGCCCGGGATCGTATTCGCTCGGCGACTGGCTCAACCTGATCGCCAGGTCGCGCAAGGACCCAGACCTTTCGTCGCTCAAGCCGGAGATCGAGTCGAAGTTTCGCGACAGCCTGCGGCGTCAAGCAGCCACCGAGCTGGAGACGGCACGGCGGGAATGCGATGCGGGTCGGGCCGTCGCGTCGCTCCGCGCGTGCGATCGAGTCGCCATACTCCTGCCGCACATGACGCCCGACGCCGGGTCGTCGGTCCGCCGCGAGGTCGAGGACCTGGTGACGCGGCTCGTCCAGACCAACGGCGTGGCCCTGGAGACCCCGCGGGGCGATTTCGTGCTCGGGTCGCACGAGACCTACCGTGCACATCTGCTGCCCGTGCTGATCAAGGCCCTGGAAGCCAAGGACTATCTTCCCTATCGCGAGTCGTCTCCGTGGAAATCAGCCTGGCAGAAGGCGAAGTACGTGATGCGGCTCAAGGTCTCAGAGCGGCTGGAGGGGAGTTATCTGTCCTCGCAGAACCGCCTGACGCGGATCGAGGCCCGCCTCATGTTGACGCTCGCGTCGTCGGGGAAGGTCGTCTGGCAGACGATACCGACGGCGCGGACGTCGATGCCGGTCCCTGGCCTGCCGGCGTATCTCGCCACCAAGATCGCCGTCAAGCCCGACCGCGACGCTGAGTGCGAACGCATCCTCTACGAGGACGCGCGGGGACAGATCGACAACAAGTTCGCCCAGGCCCTCAGCCAGATGTACGCGTGTTGCCCATGAAGGGGCGCCTCGATCGGTGGGTTGCACCCACCCCACTGGACTCCAGGCCCGGGTATGACGAGCTTGCGAAAAAGGGAGATTCCGTGTAGGCTGACCGAGGCAACCATGGGGCCCGGACGAGAGGGCGTTAGCCAGGGATGCAGCGAAGCGCGGGGTCGAAGACCCCGGCGGAGCGAGGAGGCTGGTCCATGGCCCTCGGTGATGCGACGCAGCGAGGGGAGAGCGAGCTGTCCGATTTCCTCCGGCGGATCCAGGCCGGGGACGAAGCGGCTGCGCGCGAGCTGCTCCGCCGCTTCGAAGCGGAGGTGAGGCTGGTCGTGCGCCGGCAGTTACCGCGGTTGCTCCGCTCGCGATTCGACTCGCTGGATTTCCTCCAGAGCGTCTGGGGCAGTTTCTTCCGACGGATGCGCACTGCGCCGACGGAGTTCGAAGATTCGCGGCACCTTGTCGCGTTCCTCGCTCGGGCTGCGAAGAATAAGGTGATCGACGAGTACCGGCGCGCCGCCAGCCGCAAGCAGGACATGCACCGCGAAGAGCCGCTCTGGGGCGACGGCCTGCGTCCGCGGGATGTTCCCGACCCGGCCGACTCGCCCAGCGAGGTCGCCCAGGCCCGGGAGGTGCTCGTTCGCCTGCGGGAATTGATGCCGAGGGACCGGCAGGCCATCCTCGAGATGAAGGCAGAGGGCCTCTCCAGCAAGGACATCGGCGAGCGGTTGGGCATGAGCGAGCGCACGGTCCAGCGCGTCCTCGAAGAGCTGAGGCGCCGGATGGAGACGGAGTGGGAGAACCCGTGATGAGCGTCGCCGCCAGTCGGCGGACCTGGGAGGAGGCGTCTTCGCCCGCCGCGGTCCGACTGGCCCGCGAGTACGAGCAAGCCTGGCGCGACTCGAAGCACCTCGCCGGCCGGCCCGATCCCCAGGCGTTCCTCGACTCGGCGGGCGCGTCGATCGATGGGGCCGGCGCGCGGCTCGCCCTGCTCCGCGCCGACCTGTCGCTCCGATGGGAGGCGGGGGAGAAGGTGGGGGCCCGCTGGTACCTCTCCCGGCATCCCGACCTGAGCGAGGACACCATCGTCGCCCTCATCTACGAGGAGTTCTGCCTCCGCGAGGATGATGGGGAGCAACCCGACCCCGCGCAGTTCCTCGCCCGGTTTCCTGACGTCGCGCCGGCGCTGCGCCGGGTCCTCGAGATCCACGGGCTCGTCGGTTCGGGCTCGACCCAGGCGGGCCTGCTGCTCACGGGCACCGGATCGGGCGAGCATGCTTGTGCTTTCCCGGAGGTCGGCCAGACCATCGCCGGCTTCTTCCTCGTCGAGGAGCTCGGGCGCGGGGCCTTCGCGCGGGTGTTCCTCGCGCGGGAGCGAGAGTTGGCGGATCGGCCCGTCGCCTTGAAGGTGACGCGACGCCGCTCGCGCGAGCCGCAGACCCTCGCCCGGCTCCAGCACACGCACATCGTGCCGGTCCATTCACACCGGGTTGATAAGGTCACGGGGCTGCACTTGCTGTGCATGCCCTTCTTCGGCCGGACGACGCTGGCTCGGGTGCTGGCCGATGTCCGTGAGCTGGGATACCGCTCGGGCGCCGGCCTGGTCGAATCGCTCGATCGGCTCGAGCCGGCCGAGGGGACCGCCGGGATGTCCTCGGGCTGGGCCGCGCTCGAGAACCGCTCCTACGACCGCGCCATCGCCTGGTGGGGCGCCCGGCTGGCGGAGGCGCTCGAGCACGCCCACGAGCGTGGCGTCCTCCACCGCGACATCAAGCCGACCAACGTGCTGGTCACCTCCGACGGCATGCCGATGCTCCTCGACTTCAACCTGGCCCGCGAGCCGCTCGCCGACGAGGCCGAAGACCCGGCCGCCCCCGGGGGGACCGTCGATTACATGGCGCCCGAGCACTTGCGCGCCGTGGCCAACGGCGAGTCGGAGGGCGTCGACCAACGCTCCGACATCTACGGCCTCGGGGTCGTCCTGTACGAGGCCCTGACGGGCCGCCGCCCCTTCGCCTCGCCGCGCCGGGGTGCCTCGCTCGTCGACGCCCTTCACCGGGCCGCGGACGAGCGTGGCGTGGCCGGTCCGAGTCCGCGATCGATCGAGCCCGAGATCCCGCCGGCGCTCGACGCCGTCGTTTGTCGCTGTCTCGAGCCCGAGCCCGGAGATCGCTACCGATCCGCCGGCGAGCTCGCCGCCGACCTCCGCGCCGTGGCCGACGACCTGCCCCTGGCGTTCGCCCGCGAGCCCCTCGCCAGCCGCGCCCGCGGCTGGCTCAGGCGGAAGCGACGAAAATTGGTGGTCGCCGCGGCCCTGGGTTTCGCGCTGCTCCTCGTGACCGCCACGATCCTGGCCGCCTGGCTCGGCTACATGATCATCGCCAACGAGGACGCCGAGCTCCTCCAGGCGAAGTACAACGAGGCGCTCCAGGCCCTCGAGCGGCAAGATTACGGGAGCGCGAAGGTGCTCTTCGACGAGTGCGCGGTGCTCGCCGACCATTTCGACAAGCGGGATCCCCGCCGTTATCACCCGCAGGAACGCGGCTTCACGCACAGCCTTCGAACGATCGTCGAGAAGCTGCGGAAGCTCCAAACACCCCTCGACCTCGACGAACTCAAGAGCCAGTCGCGCGATAAGGGGGCAGTCGCTGAGCGGCATGCCAGCGTCCGCGCCGCCGCGGACAGCCTTCACCGTGCGGCCGAGCATCTGCGTTTCCGCTTGCTGCTGGACAGGGAGGACTTGCCCGATCTGTCCCTCGAGGTGCAAGAGGCCCTCAAGTCCTTCTTCGTACTCGAACGGTCGGACTGGATGGCGCTGGATTACGGGTTCCTGATGCTGGGCCAGGACCAGCGAGCGCGACTCAAGGACGAGGTCAACGAGCTCTTGTTCCTTTGGGTGGCGGCCCTGGAGAAATCGTTGCCGTCCGACGGCCGCGAGCCGCGGGATCCGGCCCGCGCGAGACGGAGCGACGGACCATCGTATCGGCGCTGGACCTCTGCGACAGGGCGCTGATCTTCGCCGATCCCCGGGAACCCTGGCTGGCACTGCGGGCGCGGATCGCCCGGCCGCGCGGAGGCGGGTCCGATCGGGACGGGTCGGGGGATGCCGACTTCCTCGAGAGGGAGCCCCGGGAGATCGAGTCGGAGGATTCGGCCCAGGCCGCGTTCCAGTGGGGGTTGCTCGACCACTGGGCGGGACGCAGGGCTCATTCCATCGATTGGATGCGCCGCGCCGTCCTGTTGCGCTCGAATGACTACTGGTACCAGTTCTTCCTCGGCTACATCGTGGACCTGGATGGCCGTCCCGAAGAGGCCCTGGAGCACTACAGCAGTGCCGTCGTGCTCCAGTCGACGAACCCCTATGTTCGGTACAGCCGGGCCCGCCTGTACCGCTCGACGGGGAGGTGGCTCAACGCCCTGGAGGACTTCAAGATCGCCCTGAATGGACTCCGAGGTAGTCCCGAGGAACGCCGCGTCCTGATCGAGCGGGGCGTCCTCTATCAGACCATGGGCGACTTCGTCAGGGCCCGCAAAGATTACGATGCCGTGGCGAAGCAGGACGCGCGAGACGATCACGGGCGCACCGCCCGACTGAACACGGCCAACCTCGATGCCGAATCCGGGGAGTTGGCTCGCGCGCTCCGCGAGTATGACGCACTCCTGGCCGAGGACATCCGCGACACGTCCGCGCGGCAAAGCCGGGCGATCCTGGAGCTGCGGATGGGCCGGCCCCTGCTCGCCGACCGCGACCTCTCTGTGCTCTTGAAGATGACGAGCGTGAAGGACAAGAAGCGAGTGGAATTCCTCGCCGGGCGGGCGCAGGCGCGGCTCATGATGGGCCGGGCCGACGATGCGGTGGCCGATGCCAGCGAAGCCCGGCGAATCCATCCTTACCCGGCGCACGATCGGCTCGAGCAGCGGGCGCTGCTGGCGGCACGACGTTACGATCGGCTGGCGATCGATCGCCCCGACGACGTGGCGCTCCTGCCGCTGCAAGGCGCAGGCCTGGCAGCCGACCTTCGTGCCGCGGCGGCGGAGCTCGGTCGGACCGCGGCCGGCCACGATGCGGCGGCGTTCCGCGCGGGCCTGACGCGGGCCTGCATCCTCGCCGCCCTCGGAGATACGCGAACGGCCCTGGCGGCCGCGGACCGCTCGGCGTCATCGTCCCGGTACGGGACCCTGGCTCCGGTCATCCGCGCGCGTGTCCTGATCGCGGCCGGTCGTCATCGAGAAGCCGCGGCGGACATCGAGCGCGGCCTCTCGATCCAGCCCGGCGATCCCGGCCTGCTCGAACTCCGAGCCGCCCTACGACTCGCCGATGGCAATCCGCGGGGGGCGATCGACGACTACAATCGCGCCTGCAGTCAGGGCGTACGCGAGGAACTCTATCTCGGGAAAGCGGCCGCTCTGCTCGCGCTGGGAGAATACCGGTCGGCCCTGGCCGAATGGTCCTGGGCACTCCGTCGCGACCCCGAGCTGCCCGAAGCCTACCTGGGCCGTGCGCGGACTCATTTCCTGGTCCGCGAGTGGGACCTCGGTCTGGCCGACCTGGAACAGGCCTCGGCCTGGGGCCATGGCGACCCTGGCATCGAGGCCACCGTCACGCTGTCGTATCTGAAATGCCTGCCGATGCGCCCCGAACGGCTCCCGCGCCTCCTGGTGCACCTCCGCCGTGCCGCCGCGGCTTACTGGTACGCGCTCGACGGGCAGTACCGCCTGACGGCCGGGGCGGATCGAACTTCGTGAGCCGCGACTTACCCACCGGATGCGAGGGCTGTCGGGACGGTGCGTTGCCGCCGCCTGCCCCGAACTCGCATTTCAGACGATCCGTCGGCGGAGCCAGTCGCCGAACCCGCGATCGCGGGACGCGATGCCGCCGCCGTGTTCGGGAGCGCCGGCGGGGGCGATGCGCCATCGGGACGACCGGGAGGGGATGAGTCGCAGCAGATCAGGGATGAGCGGCCCGGCGGTCAACCCCATCCCGATCGCGAGGATGCACGCCGAGGTCAGGTAGTCGGGGGCCGCCCGCCGCTCCGTCGGTGCTGACGAAGCGGGTAATGTCAGAGAGACAAGGAGCGGATCGACGGCGAGATCCTCATCGGCGGCCAGGTTCGGCTCGGCTCGACTGCGGGATGATCCCGGGAGCGCGGCGAGGAGGGCATCCAGATCGACCGCTCGCTCCCGGGCCACGGAAGCGGAGACGTTCAGCGGTAGTTCGCCCAGGCCGGCGATCGCCACGAAGTTCCGATCGCCCGGGCCGGATGGCTCCGCGGGGCTCGCCCTGTCGGGGTCCAACGACTCCTCGGCGGGGGAGTCTTCCTGGCCGGAACGGCCTGCCGGTCCGTCGCCACCGTCCGCGTCGTGCTCGTCGATTTCCTGCAAGAGAGCGCGCTCGTAGCGATCGACCGCGGGCGCGGGGTCGACCATGACGGTCGCGAGATTCGGGCCGAGGGGGGCCGCGCCCCTGGAAGCGAGCGGCCCCGACGCGATCCGGCCGCCGAACTCCGCGGGGATCGAGGCATCGGACTGTAAAGACTCGTTGCCCTGCGGCTCAAGGTTGCCCTGATTCTCGACGATGTCCGACGCCGAACCAGGGATTCCGGGCTCCGCGTTCGCCGCGGCTGCCGGCGAGGGAATCCTCGTTCGCGGTGCTCGCCGTCCAGCTCAGCGTCCCGATGGAGGCCCTCCCCGTGGAGGGGAGAATGCCGACCGGATTCGCCGCGCCGGCTGACGCGGCACTACTGGCCGCGTTCGACTCCAGCCTCTGCACATCCATGAGGAAGGGGATCGTCCCCCCGCGCCGTTCGTAGCGGGCGTCGTGCCGGGTGCCGGCTGCCAGGTCGTGCCCGTCGGTTCAGAGATCTGGACGAGGACAGTTCCGCCCGCGGGTGCGTCGTTCAGCGCGACTGTGAGGGCGTCGCTCGGACTATTGGTCTGCGGGTCCCACAGCGGGCCGTAATGCGCCAGCGTATCGCCATTTCGATCGACCAGCGAAACCCCCGAGACGACCGGCCCCGTCGACGGGTCGCCGCCAGGTCCGCTCGTCAGGGTGAACCCCAGGGCACGGGTCAAGGGATCGTACGGGATCTGCAACGTCAGCGTACCGCGCGCGTCGCTGAGGGAGCCCTGGACCTGAACGCGCTTGTCGTCGGGGATGCTGCCGGTGGCGTCGTCGGACGTCAGGGGCGAGGTCGGCTTCATCGACGCCGATGCTGGCGTCGATCCCAAACGGGACGGGATCGGCGACGGAGGCAACGCGCCAGTGGGCACCCCTTCATGCATCGTGGCGCTCGTCGGCAATGGCGGCAACCCCTCAGTCGTTAGGTCAACGAATACCGGAGCGAGCGAACCTTCCCCCAGGTCGCCTGAGAACGTGCTCGTGATCGTCAACGGTCCCACCGGCGGCATGCTCGAATTGACGACGTTCCTCGTGAACGCAAAGATATGGCCGCTCGTACCCACGCCGGTGGACGCCGAAGCCAGAGTCGTGGTTACGGCGAGATGGCGTACGAGATTCGGATCGAGCAACACGAGCGCCGCCGCGGTGCTCGGGGAGGCTTTCGGCGCGATCAAATGAACGAGCCCCGCCTCCGGGAGGCCAAAAGCCGAAGTTGCGGGCGACGGAAGATCGATGACCGGCACGGGAATCCGGGTCGTGGGCGTGCTCGAGAGCAGCAGCCGCGATTCCAGCGTCTCGATGGGAGAAATGGAAGGGAATCGACGATGAATGTTGGGACGAAGCCGCCGCGACGTGCTCGGAGCCATGCCGGCACGACCGCGATCAACGTGCTCTCGACCCTGGAATTGCACGTCCGTCTCCGGATCTTCCTTGAAAGTCAGTTGGCACGCGCACGAGAAGCCTGAGGGCAGGATCGACGCGTCGCCCTCTTTCCCACCTGGCACGGTTCTAGATACAGCACTTCCACTATTGTGTCACCTCGAATTCCCGCGACACCAGCCGACAAAAAATCCGAAAAATCTGGTTCGCGACGGGTCTGGCCAGTCGCCGGTCGGTGGAAAAGCCACGATGGGTCAACCCGGCGCGGGCATCCCTATCCGACGTCATCGGTAAAATCGGCAGGGGAAGTCCAACATCATTGTCGTCTGACGGCTCGACGCGGGTTCCCCTGGATCGACGAAGGCGCCTTCTGGCCCGCAACTTGAAACCTACGCTATCGCCCGACCCATCGACAACACGGACGGCGAAAGATGCTAAGAAGCCCGATGCTTGCACGTTAATTCGTTCAGAGTGACAATCCTGGGAAGAGTAGATCCTAGGTATTTCATCGTCGTTGCGGAACAAAATCAAGCGTCTAGTCATCGAAAAGTGGCCAACGCTGCTTCCGATTGCTGGTCGAGCCCCCAGTTGACGCGACCTCGGCATCCTCTCCCTCTTCACCAGGATGGTGAGACTGCTTCCTCTCAAGGAGTCCGACATCATGATGCGATCGAACCGCGGCAGAATCGCGATGTGGGTGGCATGGGTCCTCCTACCCGTGGGGTCGGCACCGGGATTGTGGGCTCTGGACGCCGACGAGCCGTCGAAATCATCGGCGCTCCCGACGGCCAAGGGGGCGATCGAGCCGCCGGCGCCGGTGCCGCCACCAGACGTGGTGGCCGCCATGCAAGAAGCTCGGTACGACGATGCAAGCCGCGTCCTGCTCGCGACGGCGGAGAAGGCGGCGGACGCCGATGATCGGGCGTATTTCAGCTATCTTCGCGCCGTCGCCGAACGACTGGCCGGCCGTCGGAATGCCGCGCGGGAAGTGCTGAGGACCGCGCTGCGACTCGCACCGTCGAGCCGGTGGGACGCCAAGATCCGCTACGAACTGGCCGGCATCGACCTGGCTGACGGCAACCTGGCGGCCGCCGAAGAGCTGGCGCGTGGCGAGGCCGTGCGGCTCCTGGCCGCCGACCGCAAGGACCGCCTGGCCGAGGTGTATCACGCGTTCGCGATAAGGCTGATCGAGCCGACCGATCCCGTCGTTCAGCCCGATCCGAACGCCGCCTACGAACTGCTCGACCAGGCGCGGGAACTGGCCAAGAGCGCCGCCCTGCGGGCCCGGTTCCTCGATGCCATGGGCCGGGCCAGCCTGGCGGCCAACAACCCGGCTCGTGCCATCGAGAACTTCGGGGCTTATCTCAGGGACTTCCCCGCGGGTGCCGATCGCTTCGCCGTGAGGCTCCGGCTCGCCGAGGCCCGGCGCAAAGTCAATCTGCTCCTGCCGGCCAGGCTGACGTGGTCCGACCTCGCGCGTGACATCGAGCGGCTCAAGCCGGCGGAGATGAAACCGGAGTACGCCGACATCCGCGCCACGGCCCTCTACGAGATCGCCTCCACCTACGGCATCCCCAACCCGCCCGACGACACGCAGCTCAATCTCGGCATAGCGGCGCTCCGGCGCTTCCTGGCCGCGGCCCCCGCGCACGCCAAGGCCGTCCGCGCCGCGTACGCGATCGGCGGGGCGTACCTGGCAAGAGGCAAGGGAACCGAGGCCCTCGACGCCTTCACGCGCTTCCTCAAGGAAGACGGTTTCCGGATCGAGACCGACGAGGCACGTCGGGACTGGGCCGAACTGTCCATGACCACTTCGTTCCAGGTTGCCCAGATCCTCCAGGGACAGCAGCGTTACGCTGAGGCCATCGCCGCCTGGAAGGGCTATCTTGCCCGCTTCCCCAACGGCCCCCAGAGCGCCGATGCCCAGCGCCGCCATCCTCGATACCCAGCTCCTGATCGCCGCGGATCACCTGGAGCGCAGCCGATTCGCCGAGGCCCGCGCCGCCTGGTCGGAGTTCGCCACGCAGAATCCACTTGATGAGCGCGTGCCGGGGGTCCTGTTCCAGGTGGGACTGAGCTACGAAAACGAGAAGCGATTCGACCCGGCGATCGCCGCGTGGGAGACCCTCGCCGGCAAGTTCCCGAGCAGCGAGCCGGCCGCCCATGGCCAATTCCAGGCCGCCTCGATCCTGGAGACCGAGAAGGGCGAGCTGTCCGAGGCCATCGAGCGCTTCAAGAAGATCACGGTCGAACCCTGGAGGACGCAGGCGCAGCAGCGCATCGCGGTGATGGAGTCCAAGCACCTCGTGGTCGTCACACCTCGCACCTTCCGATCGGGCGAGGCGGCCCATCTCAAGATCACGACCCGGAACCTCGAGAACCTCCGGTTCACCGCCTACAGGCTGAATGCCGAGTCCTACTTCCGCGGCAAGGAGATGCTTGGGAACGTCGAATCCCTGGACATCGGCCTGGTGGCGCCCGACGCGGCCTGGACGGTCCCGGTGCCCGGCTATGCTCGTTACAAGCCGGTCGAGGCCGCCTACGACCTCAAGAAGCTGGAGCTGCCGGGCGTCTATGCCGTCAAGGTGACCGACGAGAAGACGCTCCAGGCCACCACGCTCGTCCTCGGCAGCGACCTCGATGCGATCCTGAAGACGTCGCGCGAGCAGGTCCTGGTGTTTGCCCAGGACATGAAGACTGGCCGCGGACGCGCCGGCGCCCGGGTGCTGGTCGCCGACGGCCAGCGAATCATCCTCGAGGCCAAGACCGGCCCCGACGGCGTCCTGCTCCATACCTGGGATCCGGCCCGCGACGCCAACCAGGGACTGAGCTACCTCGTCCTGGACGGCGCCCACGTGGCGGGCTCGAACCTGTCGATCCCCGGCCAGCTCGCACAAGGTCTCAGTCCGCGCGCCTACATCTACACCGACCGGCCGGCCTATCGCCCGGGCCAGGCCGTCTCGATCCGCGGCATCGTGCGGGAGGTCCGCGATAGCCAGTACAGCAATGTCCCCACGGCCGTCTATCGCTTCGAAGTCGCCGATAGCCGCGGCCGGCTCATCGTCGCCCGATCGGTCACCCTGTCCGACTTCGGGACTTTCCACGAATCGCTGCCGCTCGACTCGGGCGCGCCGCTCGGTACCTACCGCATCACCGTGTCCCAGCCCGGCAAGAGCGTCTTCAACGGCAGCTTTAACGTCCAGTCGTATCAGCTCGAGCCGATCGCGTTGAACTTCGAACTCAAGAAGACGGTGGTCTATCGCGGCGAGACGGTGCAGGCCGACGTCTTGGCCCGCTACCAGTACGGCGAACCGCTGGCCTCTCGGCCGATCGAGGTCAGCCTGCCGGACGGCCGGACCCTGCACGGGACGACCGATGCAGCCGGCAAGTATCATGTCGAATTCTCGACCGAGGGCTTCGCCGAAGAACAGACCCTCCGGCTCGCCGCGCGGCTGCCGCAGGACAATGTCTCCGAGGCGGCCGCGGTGCGCCTGGCCGTCCGCGGCTTCGACATCAGCCTGAGTACGACCCGAGACGTCTACCTCGATGGCGAGCCGTTCGCGCTCCAGATCGTCACGACGGATGCTCAAGGTCAGCCGATCGGTGAATCCGTATCGGCCACCCTGGTCAAGCAGGTCACCGTCGAAGGCCGCGTCACCGAACGCGACGTGACTCGCAAATCGACCACGACCGACGCCGGTACCGGACGAGCCTCGTTGACCATCCGCGCCGACGATGCCGAGGGCGGCCCCTATCTCCTCCGCGTCGCGGGAACCGACCGATTCGGCACGCCGATCGTCGCCGATCGCGCGATCACGATCTCGGGGAAGAAGGACGAGACCAAGCTACGGCTCCTGGCCGACCGCGTCCGGTTCAAGGTCGGCGAGGAGGCGAGCGTCAACCTTCACAGCCGCGGCCGGGCCGGCACGGCGCTGCTCACGTGGGAGGCCGACCGCATCCTCTCCTATCGCATCGTGAGCCTCAAGGACGGCGATAATGCCCTCGCCTGGACCGTCAACAACGGCCAGTTCCCCAACTTCACGCTGACATCGACCAGGATGTGGGAGAACCAGCTCGACGAAGCCAAGCTCGATATCCAGGTCGAGCGCGACCTGCGAGTCACGGTCACGCCGGCGAAACCGAGCGTCGGACCGGGAGACCCGATCGAGCTGGACATCACGACGGTGGATCAGTTGGGACGCCCCGTCTCGGCCGAGTTGTCGATCGCGATGATCGACCAGTCGCTGCTGCGCCTCTTCAACGACCGGCTCCCTGAGATCGGCTCGTTCTTCTACAACCAGACCCGCACCGGGGCCTTCGCCACCCAGGCGACGAACACGTTCCGGTATGAACCGAACACGACCGGTGTTCCCCTGGCCGTGGTCAACGAGGCCGAGCGGGGAGCGGCCTTGGCCGCTAATGCCGCGGATCGGGCCAATGTCCTGGGCAGGGCCCAGGGCATGATGATGGGGATGATGGGAGGGCAAAAGGGCCAGGGCCAGGCGCCTCCTGCCGCCCTCGACGTTCGCCGATGGTTCGATCCAGTCAGCACGCAACGGCCGAGCCAATGGGAAGCACTCCACATTCGCGGCGGTGAACCCCGCGCAGTCCGTCTTCCCCGTGGCCGCCGGGGCCGCCGCGGCGCCCGCGGCCCCGATGCCTGCCCGTGGGGAGGAAACGATGGAGGAGAAGCTCGGCGAGGAGGCGAAAGACAAGGAAGTCTATCGTCGAAGCGGAGCGACCGACGAATCGGCGACGCGTAAACGAGCCCTCCGTGAGGCGGCGCAACCTCGCGAGCGCTTCGTCGAGTCCGCCTACTGGAATCCGAGTGTCGTGACGGGCAAGGACGGAAAGGCCCGGCTGACGTTCAAGGCACCCCCGGCCCTATCCGATTACCGCATCACGGCGCGGGGCGTCACAGGTGCCGACACCCTCGCGGGCCAGACGACCGCCTCGCTGATAGTGAAGAAGAACTTCTTCGTCGATCTGAAGCTGCCGGCTTCGTTGACCCAGGGGGACAAGCCCCGATTCATCGCGCAAGTCCACCACACCGGCGTGCGGGGCACGCTCGCGCTGCGGCTGGCGACCTACGCCGGCGGTCGTGACGATGTCTTCCCGAAGACCCTCGAGCTGAGTGCCGACGGTGTCGATGAGGTCGTCTTCGAACCGTACGAGGTGCCCGAGGGTGATTCCCTTCGCTTGACACTCACTGGCGCCGTCGGCGAGGCGCGGGACGAGCTGATCGTCGAGGTCCCGATTCGTCCGTGGGGCCTCCCGGTGTTCGCCTCGGCATCGGGCACGAGCGGCGACAGTACGACGGTCTTCATCGGATTACCGGCGGGACGGGCGTACGAGAGCCCCGACATGCTGATCACCCTCTCGCCCACGGTCCAGCGCATGCTCGTGGAACTGGCGCTGGGGCGGGACGCGATGCCGATTCACGACGTTCTCCTGTCGAATACCGCGGCGCACTGCTTGCCACCGCCGACCAACACGACGGCCGACCGCGCCGCCGAGCTCCTGGCGGCGGCTTCGGTGCTCGGCTACCTGCGCGAGGTCCGCGCCACCGCCGCGCCCGAAGCTCAGCGGCTGACCGAGCGCATTCAGGGCCTCGTCGCCGAGCTGGTCGCCACTCAGAACCAGGACGGCGGCTGGCCCTGGGTGACGGCCGGCCTGGAACCGATGAACACCCAGAATCGGCCCCAGGGTCGTTCCAGCGAGCGACTGACCTCGGCGGCCGTCTTCTGGGCGCTGGCTTCGGCCGAACGGCTCGGCCTGCTCAGCGATCCCAGGGTGCTCGACCAGGGCGTTTCGCACCTCAACCAGGAGTTTGCCAGGCTGAGCGCGAGCGATTGGGACACTCGCGCGGCCATGCTGCACGCCCTCTCCACTCGCCGCTCGG
Source organism: uncultured Planctomycetota bacterium (assembly GCA_963815795.1). Classification (GTDB taxonomy): domain Bacteria; phylum Planctomycetota; class Planctomycetia; order Isosphaerales; family Isosphaeraceae; genus JAKAUH01. Next base: position 647,741 of record CAWFIC010000021.1, read on the forward strand.
CCAGCTTCGAGGCGGCCAACAGCCTGAACCGGGGACGCAACGATCTCTCCGATTCCGCACTCGCCTACCTGGCGTTGACGTTCGCCAACCTCGATCGACCCACGATGGCGGCCGAGCTGATCGGGATCCTCGGGCCGCGAGCGAAGAGCGAGCCGACGGCGCCGGGACGTTCGGCTCGACTGTACTGGGACCGCGCGGGCCGTCCGCCGTTCGCGCGTTCCGTTCCCGAGATCACGGCGCTCGTGACGCTGGCCTATGCCCGGGTCAAGCCCGATGCGCAGGAGCTCGATCGCGCCGTCGACTGGCTGACGGCGCATCGCGTCGGTGACGGCTGGCTCCCGCAGAAGGCCAAGGGCCCCGCCCTGGCCGCGCTGGCCTCGTATTACGAGCGAGCCCGCGGTGCCGAGGATCGCTATCGCCTGACGGTGACCGTCAACGAGGCCCAGGTCGCCGGGCTCGACGTTCAAGGCCCCACCGAAGGGAAGGTCATCGCCGTTCCCCGCGCCGCCATCAAGGTCGGCCAGCCCAATCGTATCCGGTTCGCGATGGAGGGCAGGGGCCGGTTCGGCTACGCCGCGATCCTCTCGGGTTTTACGCGCGAGTTCGGCCCGGACCAGGCCCGGGCGAATCGCGTGGCGTGGGTCGAACGCCGGGCGTATTATCCGGCCGCTCCCGAGCTCGATGGCAAGACCTTGCCCGTCGGCTTCTCGGCCGCGATCGACCCGACTCACTTCGAGAACCTCGCCAGCCAGGTCGGTCTGGGCGGCCGGGCCCGCGTGTCTGTCACCGTCTACCGCAACGTACCCTGGAACACCCCGGAGTGGGAGCGTGACTTCCTCGTGGTCCAGGAGCACCTGCCGGCCGGCACGACGATGATCGAGGGCTCGGTCAATACCCAGGCGTCGTCGTTCGAGCTGGCCGACGGCGTGTTGACGCTCTATTTCCCACCGGGTGTGAACCCGGGCGTCACGACCTACGACGTCTTCGGCTACATCCCCGGCCAGTATCGCGCCCTGCCGGCGTCGGTGCGGAGCGCCTACGAACCGGGACGCTTCCACCTCGGCCTGCCCGCCGATTTTCGCGTCCGCCAGGCCGGCGAGCCGAGTACCGACCCGTACAAGCCGACCCCCGACGAGCTCTACGGCCGCGGCAAGGCCCACTTCGACGCCGGGCGGTTCGCCGAGGCCGGCGAGGCCCTCGAGCCCCTGTTCGGAGCCTACACGCTCAGAGACGACGTCGCCAAGGACTCGGCCCGCATGCTCCTGCTCGTCAGCATCCGGCAGGGGCAGCCGAGGAATATCGTCCAGTATTTCGAGGTCGTGAAGGAGAAGTCACCCGAGCTGGTCCTCAGCTTCGACCAGTTGCTCGCGATCGGCTCGGCTTATCGCGACATCAAGGAATATGAGCGGGCCACGATCGTCTGGCGCGGCCTGATCGAGGCCAGCTACCTCGAGGACGCGCGGGTCGGCGAGCTGCTGCGACAGCGCGGCCAGACGCTCGAGGCGATGGCCTACCTGCTTAACCTGTGGCGGTCGTACCCCGAGACGGCATCGATCGAGAGCGACTTCTTCGGGCTCTCGCAGGTCCTCGTCCAGGCCGCCTCGAAGGCGTTCACCGACCCCAAGCTCCGCCGCGAGCTGGCGGCGGCGGGGATCACCCGCTCGCAACTCTTGCTCCAGTCGATCCGGATGATCCAGAACTTCCTGGCCCGGTCTCCGCGGAACCCGATGGCCGATGAAGCCAGCCTGGCGCTGGTCGGCGCCTTCGCCGAGCTCGAGGACTTCCAGGCCGTCGTCCGGCTGTCGGACCGCTTCGCGCGGGCCTATCCCAGGAGCAGCTACCTCGACAGCTTCCAGTACAGCGAGGCACTCGGCGACTTCCACCTCGGGCAATACGATCGCGCGATCGAGGTCGCCGGGACCATCGCCCGCGCCACGTACAAGGACGCCGCGGGTGCGGACCAGCCCAGCCCCAACAAGTGGCAGGCGATCTACATCCTCGGCCAGATCTACGACGCCCGCCGGCAGCCCGCTCGCGCGCTCGAATACTACAAGCAGGTGGCCGACCGGTTCGGCGACGCCGCCAGTGCGATCCAGTCGTACACGCGCAAGGAGCTGAAGATGCCCGAGGTCACCGTGATCCGGCCGGAACCGCGGCCGGCCGTCGCCGCTGGACCTCCGGGCGGGCTGCGCGCGATCGCCGCAGCCGACGCGCCCGATCCCCCGGCGACTTCCGGGGTGACCGTCGATTACCGCAACATCGCCCAGGTGGATGTGACGGTCTATCCCGTCGATCTGATGCAGCTCTACCTCACCCGGCGCAACCTGAACGACATCGCCGGCATCGACCTCGCCGGCATCTCGCCGATGGTCAACAAGACGGTCGCACTGGGCAGCGGGGCCGACTTCGAGGACAAGAAGAAGCGGATCGATCTGCCGCTGAACAAGGAAGGCGCCTACCTGGTGATGATCCGGGGCGAAAACCTGCATACCTCGGGGATCGTCCTGGTATCGCCGCTGGAGATCGAAGTCACCGAGGAGGATATGCAGGCGGTGATCGGTCCCGGAGCCGTCAAGGGCACACCCGGGCGCGTGCGGGTCACGATTCGTGATGCTCGGACCAAGGATTTCCTGCCCAAAGTCGAGGTCAAGGTGATCGGAAGTGCCGAGACGCAGTTCCTCTCGGGTCAGACTGACTTGCGCGGGGTCTTCGTGGCCGAGGGCCGCAATGGAGTCATCACCGTCCTCGCCCGCAGAGACGCGAACCAGTATGCCTTCTACCGTGGTACCCGTGCCGTCGCCGGCAGCGGGACGGTTGGAGGTCCAACAGCCCCTGCCCTCGGGGGCGGGGCAGCGACCGTCAACGTCAAGCCCGGCCAAGAGGGCGAGCAGGCGCTCGACGCCAATATCAAGATGCAGAACGTCGCCAACTCGGCCAAGCAGATCGAGCGGTTGCAGCAGCGCTTCTACCAGCGCGCAACCAGCCTCCGGGGGCGGCCGCGGGCGAATTCCGTTCCGATCCATCCCCTGTTCCCCGACCTTGATGAGATCGACCGCGGCGCCTCGCCCGGACCCGATCCGAGCGAGGCGCCGCGTCAATTCCGTGCGCTCAGCCCACGTCCTCGCAGCCTGCTTGTTCGGCCCCGGATGCCAGGCTATAACCGTGGTGGACGTGACCTCGACCCCAATCCGACACGCACGGGGAGCTTCCAACTCGATGAAACGATTCCTCTGCGCGGGCCTGCTCATCGTGGCAGGGCTGGCCGCAACGCGCGCGGACGACAATGCCAGGCCGTCATCCACCAAGGGCAAGGATGCCGCTTGCGACGATCGGTGCGGCGAAGCCGGTCCCACGACGAACGAACGGGTCTTCGAGCTGCGGACCTATTACGTGAACAAAGGCAAGCTCGACGACCTGAACAAGCGCTTCCGCGATCACACTTGCCAGTTGCTCAAGAAGCATGGCGCCGAGCTGATCGGCTTCTGGACCCCCGCCGATGAGAAGGACGGCAAGGGGAGCAAGCTGGTCTACCTCCTCGCCTTCCCCAGCCGCGAGGCCGCCAGGAAGACATGGGCAGCGTTCGGCCAGGACCCCGAGTGGCGCAAGGTCCGCGACGAAAGCCACCGGGATGGCGTGCTGGTCGACCACGTCGATTCGGTCTTCCTCGAACCGACCGACTACAGCGGGCTGAAATGACCGACCATCCGACGCATCCGTCGTCGAGGACGGTGCACGGCGGATAGCAAAGCGGAACGGGCGGCCCGAAGGCCGCCCGTTCCCTTTCAACGAATCCTCTCGTTATGGTTCATCACTTGCCCTTGTGCTTGTGACCCGCCAGGGAGAGGGTCAGGCTCGTGGTGGCCCTGGGATGCACGGTCGTCGTCTTCACGTCGTGCTTGGTCTTGGCGTGGGCGGCGTGCCGGGGCGCCGCGTGGCTGACATGCTTGGGCGCGGTGTGGTTGACGTGCTTGCGGGCCACGTGGTGGACCGGCTTGGGCGCGGCGTGCCTGTGCGGCTTCTTCTTGCCGACGGAGACCGGCGACGGGGCCGGCGCGGGGGTGACCGGCGACGGAGCGGGTGACGGCGTGCCTGTGCCTGTGCCTGGGCCTGTGCCCGTGGGCGTCGGCGTGGGCGTGCCGGGCGTCGGGTTCGGGTTGTAGCCCGGCGGCAGCGGGGTCGGGTTCGTGTTACCCGGCGGGGTGCCGATCTGGAGCACGACCTTGTCGCTATAGCCGAGGTTCCCCTGGCCGTTGATGCCGGTGATCGCATTGGGGGCGATCGAGATGTCGAGCATGCCCGGGAGGGTCAGCGGACCGGACAGATTGAACTGCACGGTATCGCCGTCGATCCAGGTCAGGCTGGTCGCGTGGACCGGGGCCGACCCGTTGTCCGCGGGACCGGAGAGCACCAGGTCGGTCGCCTTGATGCTGCTGGGATTGATGTTCCCGGAGAACTCCACCGTGATCGACGTCGGCGACGTGGCCGTGATCAGGGTGCCGCCATTGGCCAGCGGCGCCCCCCCGACGGGCACCAGCGAGCTGGTCACCACGCGGAAGGACCCCCCGATCGGGTTGCCGCCGGTACCGTCGAACTCGTAGGCCCCGACGTCGCGCGGGCCATACCCGGAGAGGCCCCATCCGTCGTTGTCAACCTTCACCTGGGAGTTGCCCAGGATGTCGGTCGGGATGGCCGTGGCCTCCCAGGCGTTGTCGATCGCCGCCGACTTCGTGGTCAGGTCGAAGTTGGAGCTGACGAACAGGTTCGCCGGTCCATCCGAGCCCGGTCGGGGATCGATCGGGAACGCGAAAGCCGGGTTGCCGACGTAGTTCCCCTCGCTGTCGGGCAACCCGTTGTTCAGCGCCGAGGAGTTGAAGCCGTTGCCGAGGTTGTCGGTCGCGGTCGCGTCCGAGGTCGTGCTGTCGCTCGACCCGTCGCCCTGGAACAGGTTGTTCCTCAGGGTGACCAAGTTGGGATTGGACGAGAAGATCGCGTAACCGTTGCGGGCGTTCGTCTGGTCGTGGTTCTGCCAGAAGATGTTGCTCGCGACATACGCCTGCAAAGGAGTGGATCCGGTGTTCGAGAGGAACAGGCCGTAGGTGTTGTAGAGGAAGTCGTTGTTGATGAGCTGAGCGGGCGCGGTGGTCGATGGGGTCGATCCCGCATCGTTGATGTAGATGCCGGTGACGTTGCCCACGATGACCGAGTCGTCGATCTCGGGCATCAAGGCCTTGGCGCCGGTCGTCGTGATGGAGATGCCGGTGCCCGCGTCCGCGAAGTAGTTCTTGTCGACCAGGACGTTGGAGTTCGTCATATCCAGGGCGATCGACGCGGGATCGATGACACCCAGGGCCGGGTCGCCGAGCAGCGGGCTGGCGATGGTGAAGCCGGCGATCTCGGTCGAGAGGCCGGCGAAGCTCTCCAGGCCATTGTCGAGCACGGTGATGTCGTTGCTGCCGCCGAAGGGCGCCCGGATGATCGTGGAGAGCGGGTCGCCGGTGCTGGTGGTGAACACCGTGCTGTCGGTGCTCGACGCGCTGGCCGACAGCAGCCGCACGAACTGCTTGAGCGTGACGTTTTCGGTGTAGACGCCCGGCAGCACGGCCACGACGTCCCCCGCCTGGGCGGCCGTCAGGGCGGAGCCGATGGTCGGGTAGGGGTTCTCCCGGGTCCCCTGGGCGGAGCCCGAATTGGTGACGTACGTGGACGCTCCGACGAAGAGGGTCTTCGCCAGCGAGGGGATCGCGACGGCGAACTGATCGCTGGCCGGGCTGGCCAGCGTGTTGCCGGCGATGTCGCGGACCGCGTCGGTTCCGGTATTCAGCAGGGTGACCTGGTAGAGGTCGTTGGTCAGCGTGCCCTCCGACGAGAACGAGATCAACTCGCGGCCCTTGCCGCCGCTCCCCTGGTCGAGGTAGGTCACCTGGATCGAGGTGGGGTTGATCGGGATCGTGACGTCGTCGGCCGTACCCAGGATGCCGTCCGGACCGGCGCTGACGAGCTTGATCGACGCCGCCGTGAAGTGGGTCAAGTCGATGTTCTTGTCCGTCAGGACCGAGAACTGGATGGCGCCGTTGGTCAGAGACGTGAACACCTGGCCGGGATTCGGGCTCACGAACTGGGCGGTCGGCGCCGTGTCGTCCACGACGAAGGGGAGCTGGGCGTTGGGGTCGGTGGTGCTGGACTGGTTGCCGCTCTGGTCCACGGCCCGGACGCGGGCGACGTAGTAGCCGCTGTCGGTCCCCGGCAGCGGCGAGAGGATGCCGCTGGAGCCGACGTTGTAGATCGGGAACAGGTCCGGCAGCGGAGTGGTGACGGTCACCAGCCCGGTGTTGGCGGCGTCGGTGCCGACGGTGACGGAGAAGTTGCCGTTGGCGTCGGTCACCCCGGTCCCGGCGTTCTGGCGGATGTACTGGGCGTAGCTGCTCAGGCTCGCGGGGAGCTGGCTGGGGTCGAAGAAGGTCTCGAGCTGGCCGTTGACCATCAGGGCGATGCCGACGTCGAGGATCGCGGTCTGGCCGGCGAGCGGGACGAGGGCCGCGTTCGGCTCGCTGATCGTACCCAGGAACGTCGGTGTGGGGGACGTCGTGATATCATCGCCGACGATGTTCGTGTCGCTCGACGGCGACATCTGCAGCGAGCCCTTGAGGATCGACGGCGGGGTCGTGTTGATGATGAAGGTGTCGTAGAAGTTGCCGCCGGGATAGCCGTTGCCCGAGGGCAGGGCGAGCTGCACGCCGCTGTTGGGATCGTCGCCGTTGCTCAGGTCCTCGCCGTCGAGGGCGACTTCCTGGGTGTTGGCCACGACCGGCGCCCCGCTGCCGTAGAGGATCAGGCGGTACTCGTCGGTCGGCAGATTCAGGCCGGCCGAGCCCAGGTTGATGACCAGGGTGTCGGTCCCGCTGTCGTAGGACAGCTTGCCGGCCAGGCTGACGAACTGCTGGGTCGTGCCCGGCGCGACGCCCATCTCCTCGAGCTGGACGGTCTGGCCGGTGAGAGTGGACGGATCGATCGGCTCGTTGAAGGTCACGTCGATCGTCTGCGGCGTGGTGTTGCTGCCCGCCTTGCCGCCGACGGTGTAGAACGGGATCGTGGTGCTGCCGGTGGTCGAGCTCGAGCTGATCTCGGTGGCCGTCACCGCCGTGACCTCGGGCGGATGCAGGTTGACGTACTGGTAGGCACCGATGTCGATGAAGGGGTTGCTGCCATAGCCGACGCCCGGGACCGCGGGGTCGGGGACGCGGATGTAGCCCAGGATATCGCGGACGCCGGAGTAGGGCTGGTAGTTGTAGGTGTCCGCGTTCGAGGCCGGGCCGGCGTAACCGCTCGGATTGCTCGTGAGGACCGGCTGCCACTGGTCGGGGAAGCTGAAGTAGCCCGAGCCCGGCAGGGTCACGATCTGCCGCGAGTCGACAAACCCGAAGAAGAGTTCGTTGATCAAGAACCCGCCGAATTCGCCGACGAGATCCGACTTGCCGGGCACCTCGTTGTTCGGCAACAGCGGAGCCGGGTTGGTGCGGGTCCCGGTGACCTGGCCGTTGGCCAGCGTCAGGTCGGTGCCCGGGTAGATCGCGTTGCCGCCGGCGAGCGGCCCGATCTCGCTCCGGCCCGCGTCGATCGCCGGAGAGGTCGGCGAGAGCTCGAAGTTCTGGGCCGTCGCGTCGTATTGCGGCCCGACCGGCCCGACGAAAACGGGATTGCCGTAGCTGGCCCCTTCGTTGCCCTCGAAGTCCCCGTCGTTCGTGGTCGAGACGACGTTCGTCCCGTTGTTGTAGAACAGGTTGTACTGGAGCTGGCTGAACCCGGCCTGGCCCGTGCTGGTCCCGCCGGACGTACCGACGAGGTCCACGGCGACGTTCGACGAGCCGTCGAAGATGTCGTTCATCGCCAGCAATTCGACCGAGGCGTACGAATTGTCCGGGTTGTTGCTATGGGCGGGAGCCTCGTCCTGGATGGCGTAGCCATCGTTGTAGAAGGTCACGTTCTGGATGACCGCCTGGTAGACGCTATCGCCGTTGGTGTCGTTCCCGGTGTCGGCGTTGATGTGCACGCCCTGGCCGGAATTCGAGACGGTGTCATTGTACATGTACAGGAAGACGGGCTCGCCGGCCAGGCTGCTTCGGGTCGGGGCAGTGGGTGTGGCGCCGACTCCGCCGGTGGCGCCCGTCCAATCCAGGTCGATGGCGTTCGCGTTGGGGTGGACGAACACCGCGGCGTCGGAGAAGTCCGCGAGGTTGGAGTTCGAGATCGTGAGCGACATCGGGGAATTGAGCTGGTTCACGGGCGACACGTAGCCCGCGAGTTGATCCCACCAGTCGGCTGTCGTCACGCTGGGCGCACCGCCTTGCCCGAGATGTCGTTGTAGGTGTTGACGATCCCGCCGCCCTGGACCTCGATCCGCGTCATGTAGCTGATGTCGGCGTTGCTGATGAGGCTGCCGTCGAAGGGATTGGTCGGGTCGTACTCGGTCATCGAGTTGGCGCCGATGTAGATGTATCCGCCGTCGCCGGCCGCGGGAGTGGTCAAACTCTGGGTCGCCCCGTTGAACTCGGGCAGGTACGGCTCTTGCGGCCAGCTATTGAGGATGTTGAACATCTGGACACCGCGGACGGTCGTTCCGACCGAACCGTCGCGCAGCGAGGTGATGATCACCGGCACGCGCTGCTGCCCGGTGGTCTGGTTGCCGGGGATGCCGAGGATGCGGATCTCCGACCCGACGCCGGGGTCGATCAGCGGATCGGTCGTGGGATCGACGTTGTTGTCAACACCGACACTAAATCCGGCGCCGACGTTCTGTCCCGCGGAAGCCGGCGCAACGGCACCGGTCGAGCCGATGCCGCTGAGGGAGCCGGCTCCGTTCGGCGAGAAGTCGTTGAGCAACTTGACGATGACCGACTGGCCGGGGCTGGGGATCTGCTCGCCGTTGGCGAGCAGGGTGCCGGGCAGCGCCGACTGGATCGTCAGCGTGACGGTCGGCGAGGGTTCGGTCGTGAAGGATGTCGTGTTGGGGACGAGGGGCTGGTTGAAGCCGAAGAGGCCGTTCCCGCTCCCGAGGACCACCGTCCCTTGCAGCACATAGGTCAGGTCGGTCGAATCCCACACGGCGTCCACCGTCTGGTTCACGTACTGGGTGCCGGCGGAGATCGCCTCGATCGGGCCGATATAACTCCAGTTGGTGGTGGCGTTGTCGAGGTAGACGACGGCTGTCAGCACGGACATCCCGTCGATGCCGTTGCCGTGCAGCACGTTACCGCGGAAGAACGGGTGTCCCGAGGCCAGGGGCGTGAGCGGATCGCCCGCCAGCAGGCCATTGGGCTCGATCGACATGGCCGAGGAGAAGTTGTTGTAGAAGTTGTCGTTCGTGATGTAGGCGTGGGTGCCGGCATCGGGGTTCCAGGTCGGCGGTAGAGGGAAGGTCGCCGCGGCGATCCCGGTGATGAACGCCAGGACAGACTGCGAGTCCAGGGTGAATCTCTGGGTGTTGAGCGCCCCGCCGCCGTACTGGAAGGTGGCGTCATTGATGACCACGACGCCGCCGGTGATGATGCCCACGCTGCCCCACATCCCGAAGCCGAGGGTCGGGGTCTTCGCCTCTCCGGTCACGTTGATCGCCGGCACGAAGGGCGTCGTCGCCGTGTCGTCGTAGATCGACGTGAACAGGACCTCCGGATCGTTGGGCCCTTCCTCGACGAAGCCGGGGGACAGGGGGCTGTAGTTGCTGTTCTGGTCGAAACCGTCGATATACGAGCGGGAACCGACGTTGAGACTGGCGCCGGGGTTGATCAGATCGATACCCGAGCCCCTGTTGAGCTTGACCATCGAGCCGGGCTGGATATACAGCCGATTCGTGATGTACTGCACCTGACCGCCGGTGTTCTCCATCAGCTCCTGCCCGATGACGAGCTGGGCCACGATGATGACCGGGAGCGGCTCGGCGAGCGTGTAATTGAGCGACCCGCCCAGCGTCGAGGGGTTGGTCGGATAGGTCATCGCATCGGTCGCCTCGATGAAGCCGTTGGTCTCGGCCATCAGGTACAGGCCGTTCAGGCTGTTGGCGGTCACGCTGTCATTGCGGATCAGCGGCCCGCGAGCCGTGTCGTCCTCGCGGAGCGAGTCGAAGTCGGCGCCGATGGCCCCCTCGGTGCCGCCCGTCCCTCCCGTGTTGGAGATGCTGGAGTTGACGATCATCGGGCGCGAGTTGTACAGCGTGACGCCGCTGTAGAACTGGCTCGAGCCCTGCGGCACCGATCCGCCCCCGTAGCGGATCGTGGCGAAGTTGAGGATCGACATGGCGTCCTGGGCGCCGGAGATGGCCGCGGCGCCGTTCTGGCCCGAGAGGATGCCGTCGACCGGGAACTTCTGCTGCGTCGCGGGGTTCGCGTCGTCGTAGTTGCGGAAGACGATGCCGCCCCAGTCGCCGGAGTGCGGCGTGGTGTCGGGGTTGTTGTTCGTCGCCCCGCCGACCGAGGCGTCATTGTACGACGTGAAGATGACCGGGTTGGACAGGGTCCCCTGGGCCTGGAGGGCACTCCCCTGGCTCTGCACGAACAGCGAGGACCCCTGGAGCTTGAGCGTCGAACCGGCCTGGAAGACGAGCATCGTGTCGTAGGGCACCGATGCGCTGCCGCCGGCGCCCGTGGTATTGCCGGCCGGCGCGACCAGCGAGAAGCTGGCCTGGGTCACCAGGCCGGTGACCGGGTTGCGGGAGGGCAGCCCGGGCTCGGCGACGACGACCACCGGGCCGTTGTAGGCGAGCTGCGACGCCGCGTAGAACGCCGATTGCTCGAACCCGCTGTCGCCGCTGAAGTTGTACGACTCGTTGAAGTTGTTCGGCTGGAAGAACGCCGGGTTGTTCAGGCCGAGGTTCGGGTCGTGGCTCGGGTTGGCCGACAGCGGCGAGTTCGGATCGCCCTCCGGGGCGAGGACCGGGTAGGGATTGGCCAGCGAGCCGGTGGACAGCGTCGCCGGCAGCAGCGGGTTCTCGACGTAGTCGGGCCGGGAGTAGACCACGTTGCCGTAGGGCACGACCGTGAACCCCGTCGTGAACGCGCCGCCGGACACGCCGTCGCCGCTGATGTCTCCCATCCGGAACGTGCCGTTGGACAGCTCATCCTCGTATTGAGTTAGCGTGACATTCGTCGAGGAGGGCTGGAATTGGTTGGTGAGTTGCGAGGTCGGGTTCCCCAGGAACTCGCCGTCGAGCTGATTGCCGTAGATGTCGAAGATCCGGGTGTCCGTCCCGTTGGGCTCGACCTGGTTCGGCATGTAGACGCGATAGTCGTCGGCGGCCAGCGTGGTCCCGCCCTCGATCGTCAGGACCAGCCGGTTGCCCGAGCCGCCGGCCTGCACCGGGGTCGAGGTGATCGCCCCGCTCGCCGAGATGCTGTAGTTGTAGAGCGTGACCGTGGTATTCGGGACGATCGTGAAGCCCGTCCCGGTCGCGCCGAGGCCGCCCTGGCCGAGCGTGCCGAAATCGCCGTCCGCCTGCGACGACGGCGTGTTGGCCGAGCCGACGAGGAGGACGTCGGGTGTGTAGTTGGCGAAGGGGATCGGATTGGACAGGTCGATGACGATCGTGTTGGGGGGCGCGGGGACGTTGTCGCGGGTATTCACGCCCGAGGCCGGCGGCAGCTCGTAGTACGACTGGGGACCGCCGAGCGCCGAGGAGCCGCTCGGGGTGTAGTTGTTCTCCATCGCCATGCCGGTGACGTAGACCGGCGTGTTCTGGAGCGCGAAATTCACGATGAAGTCGTGGGTGCCCTCGCCGGGGACGCTCGTGTCGTCGAGATAGTTGCCCGCGGCGTCCCTCAGGCCGGGGTACTGCAGCTCGTGCGTGTGGGCGATGAGCTCGTAGTTGCCCGCCGGGATGCCGGCTCCGAAAGTCAGGTTGACGAAGCCGTTGAAGGCCGTGATGTATCCGGCCCCGTTGATGGTGGGGGCCTCGGGGACGAAGGTGGCGCCGGTGATGTACTGCGACTCGTCGGTGTTGGTGGTGACGTTGACGAGCGAATAATTGCTGACGTTCTCGGCCGTGATCGGATCGAGTGCGTCGAACTGGACGGCGGACGGCGTGCCGAACGGGGCCGTCTGCGGGTTGACCGGATCGACGACCGTCAGCGAGAGGGTGTTCAGGGAGGTGACATCGGTGGTGTTGGGCGACGGCCCGTTGGGCAGGGGCAGCGGTGCGCCGCCCTGGGTGAACGACGCGGCCGTGATCTCGGGTGCCGTCTTATCGATCCGGAAGCCGTCGCTGAGCGTCGAGCTGTACCCCGGCAGCGGCGGGCTGTCCGGCTGGCCGACGACCAGTGCCACGGCGTCCTGGAAGCCCTCGGGCAGCGGCGGTGCCGTGACGGTGAAGGACCCCGAGGAGTTGGTCGCGGTCGACTCGTCGTACGAGCCGGTATAGCCGCGTCCACCGCCGCCCACGGCCAGGGAGGTGGAGCCGCCATTGTCGCCGCTGAACTGGACGAGGATCTGGTCCCCGGCGATCGAGCCCGGGAACGGCACATAGATCTGGCCGACGAATTGCGGCTGGGTGAGGTTGGTGTTCTGCTCGCCGGCGATGCCCGTCTCGGAAGACGGGGCCATCTGGAACGTCGTGATCGTCGGGGCCTGGAGCGCCTCGAAACCCAGGTTGTCGATGAAGTCGTAAGGCTGGCCCGTGGGCGAGGCCGTGGTGGGGAAGGAGCCGGTGAAGTAGCCGTCCAGCGCGTTGCCGACCAGGTCGGTGACGCCGGCCGTCGTGGCACCCTTGGTCAGCGCGACGATGGCGTAGTCCCCCGAAGGCAGCTCGGTCTGGGGCAGGTTGCTGTAGTCGAGGGTCACCGTGAAGGTCAGCGGGTTGTAGCTGATCGCGGCCCGCGGGTCGCTGTTCAGGTTGTAGAAGCTCGAGAGGTCGGTCGGGTTGGGCGGCCAGGCGGCCGTCGTGCCCTTGGAGCTGAGGACGAAGATGTTGCCGAGCGTGACCGAGTTGGGGTCGAGGGCCTTGCTGAACTGGATCGTCACGGTGCGGCCGCTGACGGTCGCATTCACGATCGTGGGGGAGGTGACGTCGTTGAGCGTGAAGGAGATCTTCCCGGACGCCACCAGGTCCTTGCCGTCCGCCGACACCACGGTCGTCCCGCCGGTCGGACTCTGGACGCTGAAGGTGTATGCGCCGTTAGCCAGCGTGCCAGTGGTCTTGGTGAAGCTGATGGGGAAATCCACGATCGTCGGGTAGATGGGGTTGTCGACCGCGATCGGGGCCCCAACGTTCACCGTCACGCCGGCCGGGGCGGAGGTGAAGGTCAGGTCGGCGGCGGAGAGGGTCGAGAACTGGACCGCCTTGTTGAAGGTCACCTGGATGACACTGGGAGCGTTGGTGACCGTCGCTCCGTTGGCCGGCGTGGTCGAGGAGACGCGGAGCAGGTCGACCGCGTTGAGGGCATCGATGGCGTTGACCAGACCGTAGCCGCCCTGGTCATTCCAGGTGCCGGGCGTGGCCCCGTTCATCGGCGTCGTGGATGCCCCGGCGATGAGTCCCTGGCGGATCTGGGCCGGCGTGAGGGTGGGGACGAGTTCCCTCATCAGCGCGGCGACGGCCGCCGCATTCGGCGTGGCCGACGAGGTCCCGAAGAAGGTCGGCAGGTTCTGAGCGAGGTTGGTGGAGGTCGCCGGCTCGCCCGGGAAGGGAGGGGCCGTCGTGTTGATGACCTGGCCGGGCGTGAAGAACGAGGTGTTCCCGCCGTCGGGGGCCGTGATCGTCGGCTGCTGCAGCGTCTGCACCGAGGAGAGCGCCACGCCCGTGGGGTCGAAGACGTGGATCGCCGGGCCGAACGAGCTGAACGGCTCGCTCGCCAGCGGGTTCTGGCCCAGGTACGGCGCCGGGGCCCACCAGGGCGTCGCGCCGACGCCGATGGTATTGGGGTCCGTGGCATGCCCGGTGGTCGTCGGGTAGTACGTCCCGCCGGCCGAGCCGTACTGCTGGTCAACCGTCACATTCACGTTTTCATTGAAATTGGTGAATTCGACGTGCCCGGGGTTCGATCCGGAGACGACCTGGATGACGACGAAGTAGCTGCCGGCGTTGGGGATGACGATGGTCTGGAGCGGCTGCTGTGTCGCGACGTTGTTGTTATTGAGGTTGGCGCCGACGACGACATTGCCCGCGGAATCCAGGATGTAGATGTCAACGTTCGACGTGACCGTCCCCGGCGATCCCGCGGGCTCCTGGGTCTCGAACGGCTGATCGTACTGGAAGTCGATCACGGCGTTGCTGCCGTCGGTGGTGATCGGCAGCTCGACGTTCGTCCCGCCGTTGGGGTTGAAGTTCATGAACGTCCCGGAGCCGATGTTCGTGACCGTGGACGTGGCGGGACGGAAACTCGAGAGGTACCCCTGGTCGGCGGTGTTGCCCGCGGCGCTGAAATACGTGACGCCATTGGACACGACCTGGTTGATTGCCTGGCCGATGACCCCGTCCTGGAAGAAAGGATCATCGGTGAAGCCGACGTCGTCGGCGATGATGTTGGAGCCGCCCTTGTTGGCCAGGGCGGTGACCGACTGGCTCATCGCGAGGTCCGAGCCGCCGGCCGCGTCGAAGGCCAGGCTGGCGCCGGGGGCGATGTCGTGGATGTTCTCGAGCATCGCCCGGCCTTCGTCGGTGCTGCCGGCCGGGCCGTCGCCCAGCACGTTGACGGGCTGGTTGGGGTTGAGGTCGCCGGTCTTGTAGGAATCGGCGAGCCCGCCCTGGTACTGGCTGACGCTGTCCGAGATCACTCCGATGGTCTCGCCGGTCCCGTCAACGTTGAACTGCGTGCGCGCCACGTCGGCGAACATCGAGGTTTCGGCCTCGTTGTAGGCGACCCCCTGATATTCCTGATACGTGACCGGCTTCATGTTGGCCGACCCGCTCTGGGTCTGGGCCAACTCCGCGATCGAGGGCAGGGCATTGATCGGCGCGAATCCCTCGACCAGGCCGTAAGCGGTGCTGGACGTGGTGATGTTCATGCCAACATCGGTGAGCTGGCTGATGTACTGGCTGAAGTCGCCACCGAGGCTCTTGAGCTGGAGCCCGACCATCCCGTTCTGGAACTCGTCCTCGGGGAACTGGCTCTGGAGCGCCGCGGCGCTGTCCCCGCCCTGGACGTAGGCCTTGTAGATGTTGACCAGCCCGACGCCCAGATTGGCCATCGGCCCGTTCTGCGCGTCGAACAGGTTCGTGGACGTCGGCGTCCAGAGCGGAGCGGGAACGCCCGAGCTGCCTCCGCCCCCGGTCAACAGCCGCCGCTCCTCCAGGGACTCGATGCGCGGGAAGCTCTGTCGCCCCGGAGTCGCCTTGCCGCGGCGCCGATTGAGCCCCTGATTCCAACCCTTCGACTTGAAGCTACCCATCGACAGACTCCCCGGTTAGCTCGAGGGTCGGTTCCGTTCGGGTCGCCTGCATTCCGGCGTCCCCTTCCCCGGATCCGTCCCCACACCCACAAGGTGACTCACTGTGACTCGCAAAGAACGACACCGCCCCGACATCCGAAACCAGCGAGGCCGGCGGACGATCGAGCGGCCACCCGATCCGCATGCCCCGCGAGGCCAACCGCACTCCTGCACGCCCCCGACCTCGATCCGACTGGCCTCCCAACCTCCGGCCCCGTTCCGGGTCGCCGCCTCGAGTCGCTCCTCGAGCTCGACCCCAGACACCGAAGCCGTCGATCATCGCGAGACGATGGTTCAGCCCCTCATCAACCACCCGCACCCGCCACCTCCAGGACGCCCGAATTGGCCGAGACGCCCTGCGAGGTTCTGATCACAGGCTTGCGTGATTGAGTCCATGCATACAGTCAATCTTTATCGCAAAGACTCCGTTCGTCAAGCCCCGGGCGGAAAGAATTCGTGGGAGGTGTGGAGCGAGGGGGGAGAAGCGGCGAATTCCGGGGCGCTGCGACGCGGAAACCGAGTCAGTAGGAGTCTGGCCTCTAGAATGGAGAAGTCAAACGGGGCAAGGGCGTCCGCCGGGTTTTGGTCGCGGGCGGGGAGCACATTGCATTGCGGGGGGTCGGCCGAATAAAAAGGACCGGGCCGGTGGGACGTCGAGGGCGCCGGGCGAGGCGATTCGGGCGCGGCTGGGGCCGGGGGAGGTGGTTGATCCATGGCGACCTCGTTGAGTCATAAGTCGAGTTGGCTGATCCCTGCGGTGCCGGTGCCGTTCGATCGGGACGGCAGGGTGCACGAAGTCGGTTTGCGGCGTTACGCGGAATGGATGGTGGGCCAGCCGATCGGCGGCGTGGCGGTCTGGGCCCATACGGGGCGAGGACTTTTGCTGGGGGACGAGGACGGTGCGCGGGTGCTCTCCGCCTGGCGGCGCGTGCTCTCGTCCGAGATGGTCCTGATCGCGTCCACCGGCGCACGGGCCGATCTGAGGCGCCCCGATGAGGTCTTCACCGCCGTCCGACGCATGGGGCGAAGGGCCGCCGACCTGGGGGCCGATGCCCTCCTGGTCCATCCCCCCACCGCGTTCCGCGAGCGGGCCGACCGCGAGGCGATGATCCTGGACTACTATTCGACGGCGGCCGAAGCCGGTCTACCGCTGGTGGCATTCTACCTCTACGAGGCCGCGGGCGGCATCTCCTACCCTCCGGAATTGCTCGCCGCTCTGCTTGCGCGAGGAAGTCATCGGCATGAAGATCGCCACGCTCGACAGCGTCATGACCTTCCAGGATCTGGCCCGGCTGATGGCGTCCGTCGCGCCCCAGAAGGTCGTCATCACCGGAGAGGACCGATTCCTCGGCTATAGCCTGATGTGCGGCGCCCGAGCGGCCCTGATCGGGATGGCCGCGGCCTGCACGGGGCTCCAGGCCGCTCTCTTGCGGGCGTACTGGGAAGGCGACGCCCAGCGCTTCCTGAGGCTCAACCCGGCGGTGGACGACCTGGCTCAGCATACGTTCATCGCCCCGATGGAAGGATATATTCGTCGGATGCTCTGGTGCCTCGCCATTCACGGCGTGATCCCGGAGGATGCCGCGCACGATCCCTGGGGACCGCCGCCCGGACCGGAAGAGTACGACCGGCTCGCCGCGTGCCTGCGACGGCTCGAGGATCTGGTGTGACCCGGACCGCCCAGTCACTTCGCCGAGGGCCGCGACTCATGAATCTTGGACGTCCTTTTCTCCTCCCGGCCGAGCCGGAGGTGCCGACCGAGCTGATCAGCAAGGTCGCCGCCGATCACGATCGGTTCGCCCGCGACGGACTGCCGGCTGCGCTGGAGGACTACCTGCGGGTGACCTACGGCCTGAATATGACGGCGTCGTACGCCGGGCGAACGATCCGCAATCCCTGGGGCAAGGCCTCCGGACAGCTCTCGCTCAACGAAGCCCAGATCGTCGAAGCGGCCGACGCGGGGCTGGGCTTCGTGGTGCTCAAGACCGTGATCGCCCGGGATCCGGCGGGGCAGCAATCGATGTCCGCCTGGGCGATTCGCGAGTCGCGAATGCTCGTCGAGCCGATATCTAGCCCGACGACCGGCGCTCAAGGCTGGACCGTCACCTGGAAGGGCCGAGGCTGGTGGCAGACGTTCGACGAGTATCTGGATTTGGTGCGCAGGGGCAGCTCCATCGGCGGCCGGCTGGGACTTCTCGTGGTTCCATCGGTGAAATACCACCTCCCCGCAGGTGACGACGAGCCATGGAGGGAAGACGAGTACGTCGAAACGACCCGCGCTTTGGCCGACGCCTACCATTCGATGGGGGGATCGGGCCCGATGCCGCTCGAGAAGGACTTCTCGCCCACGCTTGCCGGGTCCGACCGCTCGCGCCACCGTGCCGTCGTTCTTGCCTGGCTCGAGAAGGTGCCGGCCTTGATCCGGCAGGCGGCCGAACCCGGTCAGGTCGCGCTCGGCCTCAAGCTCTTCAACAGCCTGGAGGGCGATGACTTCCAACTGGCGATGCTCGCCGCCGTTCACGATGGTTCGCGCCCCGACTTCCTGGTCTACGCCAACCGCCTTTTCGACCCCGATCGCGAGTTCGAGGGCCACCGTGGCGTCGCGTACGGAGGCCCGGACCTGAGCGATCGGAACCTCCGGTTGCTCTCCGCCCTGCGGGCCGCGCAGCGCGCGGAGACATCGTCGGCTCTCCTCTCGAGATCAGCGGTACCGGGGATATCAGCTCGGGGCGGATCGCCGTCGAATATGCCCTCCGGGGGGCGACCAGTTTCCAGATCCACACCCTGTTCCAGCTCCCCGCGTCCGAGTTCGCCATGCGAGTGGGGAGCAAGGTGGAGCGGGCCATGCACAGGCTCTACTTCGACCCCCAAGAGGGCCTGATCGTCTGGTTGACCCACGCCGCCCGCAGGCTCGGCATCGCCCGTGATGGCCGGATCGCTCTCCTCGACCTCGCCCGAGTCGGCGCGACGACGGCATTCCGCTCCGCGGAACTTGAGTAGGGTGGGCCATGCCCACGCTACGGGACCTGGACCCCCCTTTGCGCCAATTCGGCGATCAGGCTTGGCGTATCAACATAGGGAATCGCCGTGAGCCCCGCGCTGCGAGCGCCCTCCACGTTCTCCGCGACGTCGTCGATGAAGATGCATGAAGCGGCGGGGACACCGGCCGCCTTCACGCACGCGTCGAAGAACTCGCGTGCCGGCTTGAGGTGTCCCACCTCATAGGACACGATGAACCCGTCAAACAGGTCAAGGGTCGCGGCGAACTGGCGGCGATAATGGGTGAAGTGCAGGAGATTCGTGTTGGAACCGAGGTAGAGCGGATAGCCGCTGGACTTGAGAGACCCGATCAAACGGGCCACCGATTCATTGGACCAGAAGATATCTTCCCACGCGCGGACGAAGTCCGCGTACGGCATCCTGACTCCCGACAGTTCCATCAACTGGGCCGCGAAATCCTCGGGCTGTATGTTCCCGCTTTCGAACTCGGCGAGCAGGCGGGGGAAGCCGCGATCGACCAGGAGCTCACGGAAGCTCGACCCGCTCATCCGCAGAGGAATCGCGAACCGCTCGCAGGCTCGCAGATAGTCGAAGAAGCCCACGACGTTACCGAAGTCGAAGATCAGAGGCTGGCGCATCCATTCTCCTGTGTTCAAGGTGTTTCGCCCTGCGGGGCCTCTCCGATTGCAGCGAGGTCGCGCCAGGACTTTGGGCGCGATCGAGGGAACGGTCAGGGTGACCGAGCCGTCGAGACGCAGCAGGTTGACGCCCCGGACGTGTCCGCTGGACGCACCCATGAAGGCCGAACGGCCGTCGTCCGCGATGCATGAGGGGCGGCCATTGGGGCGGAGAGCGTGGTTGTAGAGGGTGGATCGGTACTCGCTGGCAATCCACGACGAGCCCGCGTCGTTTCGCAAGCCGCTGAGCCCGTCCGGCTCGGGGCATCCCCCGTCAGAAAAGGGGGGCGAGACGATCCGGTAGCTGGGAAGGCCCTTCAGATCCGCGCGGCCGCTGCCCACCAGACGCTCGCTGAACGCGGCCGTGTAGCCGGCGCCGTCACGCGCCTCGATCGCTGCGAGACTCCACCTGCGTCCGGGAGCGAACGCGCCGTTGTCGCCGCGCTGGCTGTCGCCGGTCGTGGCGCGGTAACTGACGGGGGCCCGGAGCCGCCCCGCCGTCGCGTTCGGGTCGCTCGCGCAGAAGAAACCCGGTACGGGCACTTCGCCCAGAAGCTGGCCGGGACGGCGTTTCGGCGGGGTCTTCGGATCGCGCAGCTCGGTCAGGTCGGGGATGTCCAGCGACTCCAGCAGTGTCCTCAGCGGCCCCGGCGGCCCGGCGGATGGCTGCTCGGCCGGCGGGATCGGTGTGCGGATCTCGGGGAGATGCCCGTGCATCTGGTCGTACAGGGCCACGGCGAAACCGATCTGCGACAGGTTGCGGGTGCACCCCGTCAGCCGCGCGGATTCGCGGGCCCGGGCGAGACCCATCAACACCAGGAGCGCCGTCCCGGTGATCAGGATCAACAGCACCACGACGTCGCCCCGGGTCACTCCTTCGCGATACCGCTTCTTAGTCATTGGTCGTTGGTTATTGGTCATTGGTCAATCCGCCCGGCTGCCCTGCGGCAGTCAACCGCGGAAATCAGCTCAAACGGTGTACGCGAAGGCCGCCGGATCGGGGTAGGGTGGGTCGAGCCTCGATTCCTCGAGGCGAGGCCCACCGGATCCGCCCAAGAGACCAGTGGGCCTCGCGCCGCTCCGCGGCGTTCGACCCACCCTACGGCCCCTTCTCGTACACCCTCCCAGAGTCAACTCACGTCACTTGGTCCAGTACCCTGCCACGGACTCAATCATTAACGACCAATGACTAATGACCGACGACCAGCAACACATCCGCCGTGCCGATGTTGCCGGCCGCGTCGGTTGCCTTGACCATCAGCACATGGGTCCCGACCGCCAGATCGGGCAGCGATAACGTGATCTGTTCGCGGAGCGAGTCGAAGATCTCGTCGTCGGGGAAGATGGGTGTCCATGTTCGGCCGTCAACGGCGTACTCGGCCTTGGCGATACGAGTCAACTCGTCCGTCAGCGAGATGCTCGCTCCCCGGCCCTTCGCCGTGAGTCCGACGCGGGGCGGGTCGTGATCGACGAGGAAGCTCAGGCTCTCGCGCTCGCGTGTCAGGGCATCGTCCGGGCTGTTGGACGATCGGTCGGTCGCGACGACCTTGACCCTGTACAACCCGGACGGAAAGGCCGTGGTGTCCCAGGCGTAGGTCCGCTCGGTCACCGGCTCCTCGTTGAGGCGAATCCAGTCGGGCCAGCCCTCCTTGCGGACGGAGACCGTGAAGGTGAGGTCGTCCTCGTTGGGATCGGAGGCCTCCCAGCGCAGGTTCAGCCGCGTCTGGCGTACGGTGCCGTCGCCGGCGCTCAGGTCGGGCACATCGACCCGCGCGATCTCGGGCGCGAGGTTGGACGTCCGGTAACTCAGCGCCACCGACCGCAGCTCCGGTGTGTGCAAGGGGTCGGTGGTGGCCAGCTTGACACGGTACTGGACGAACCGGCCCGGTGGCGAGGCCACCCTGGCCGCGCCCGGGTCATGTTGTTCGGCAGACCAGTCCGACCAGGTTTCATCGGGCTCGCCGACATTTCCCGTGCGGGCCTGGACCGTGACCGACGTACCCGGCGGTTGCTGGGCCCGCCAGGTCATCGCCCCGAAGCGGCTGGCAAGCCGAGAGTCGTGGACTTCCGAGACCAGGCGTCCGGCCGCCGCATACTGGGCCGAGAGGCGGAGCACTCCGCCCGGATCGCCGGTCCCGATCAGCAAGCCGCCCCCCGGCTCGGTCAGCAGCGAGAGGACCTGCCCGTGGTCGAGCTTGGCGACCGGCGCCGTCTCCTCGCCCTGCCCGCGCACCTCGTAGAGCTGGCCCTCGGGCCCGGTCCCGACCCAGAGGCGATCGTCGAACCACGCCAGGGCGTGGACCAGCGCCTTGATCCGTAGGACTTCCCGCGGGATGCCGTCGGAGTCGATGCGGTACACCGCGTTGTCGCCGGGCGTGATGGGCCGAGGCGCGGCCGAGCCGCCAGCCGACGGACGCGGTCTCCCGGCCGTGCCGCGCTGAACGCCCGGAGCCTGGGCCGTACGGACCGCACCTCCCTCATCATCCGTGGGGACACCAGGGGCTCTCTCCGCAGGATTCCCGTCGAGGCCGGGCAACCCGCCGGTCCTGGTGAGGAACAGCGAGTTCCTCGAACCGCCCGATCCCCCCGCCTCGGCGGCCGTCCCCGCGTAAAGCGTGCCCTCCGACGTCACGAGCAGGGTACGGATCTCCGCTTGTGGGGCGTCGAACAACACGGTCGCCTTGCCATCCCGCGCGACGCGATAGATCAGGCCCTCACCGTCGCTGCCGGCGTACACCTGGCCATCGGGCGCGAACGCAACGCACAGCAGGTGCGTCAACTTGCTGTCGTACAGCAAGGACCAGCGGCCCTCGCGCGAGCGCTTCCAGAGCTGGCCGGTTGGACCCGTCGCGGCGTAGACGTTGCTTTGAGGATCAGCCGCCAGGCCCCAGATGTACTCGACCTTCGGGTCGGGGCGAGATGACGGATGCTTGGGGTCGCTCAGGTTGACGACCTGGCCGTTCGGTCCGGTCCCGGCGAGGATCGTCCCATCCGGGCAGGTGGCCAGAGAAAGGACCTGCGAGTCCGACGAGTCGTAGAGTACGGTCCACGGGGCGTCCGGCTTCGCTTCGCGGCGGAAGACCTGCCCGGCATCTCCCGTCGCGGCCAGCAACGAGCCGTCCACGGCCCTGGCGAGGTCCCAGACTCGGGCCGCACTCAGCGAGCCTACGGGCGCGACCGCATGGCCGAGCCGCACCCGCCCGTTATCGGAGATGACCACGCTCTCGCGGTGGCACTTGGCGAAGGCCGCCGGCCCCTCCTGACGCCAGGTTTCGACCTTGGCCCGGGCCGGGAGAGACACGAGCGTTCCCATCGCGGCGGCCACCGCCAGTCCGACGCCGGGTCCGGAAAACCCCCCCTGACCCCCCCTTCGTAAGGGGGGGATTGAGAAGGGCCGGCCTCCCTGGGTATCCCCCCCTTGCGAAGGGGGGGTCAGGGGGGGTCGAGGCCCCGGTCCGGTCTCGAGGCCAAAGCGCGTGCGCCACTCATTCGTCAACCGCTCTAACCCGCGCATTCGCATGGCGTTCCTCGTTGTCCTCGGATGGAGCCGGGTCCGCCGCGAAGCCGCGAGGGCATTCGGCTCATCGGTACAACGATAACGATAGCCCCGCGTCCTTGACCACCGTGAATCGGAGCGTCTGGGACCCCTCGACGACCCACGAGGCCGGCACCACCCGGACCATGTCCGAACGGATCGGGGCGAGCGGCGCCTCTCGCTTGGAGGCGAAGACCGACCGCACGCTGCCCGGCAGGTTCGGCAAGGCCTGTCCCTGGATCGAGACGCCGCGGTCCGGCGCGGGGATGTGGAGATAGACCGCGGTCCGCTTCGGTTCGGTCTGCACCCGCAGGGTGTGCAGGATCCCCGCCAGGTCGCGCGGTTCCATCAGAGTTGGATCGTTGCGGATGGCGCGCCGGACGCTGCTGGACGCGTCGCAGAAGGTGGCCTCGGAGGGGCCTTCGGGGAAGTCGGCCGGGATCGGCAACGCGATCTCGATCGTCTCGCGCTCGCCCTTGTATGGCTTGAGCGTGACGACTCCCTTGAGCTCCTGGCCGGGCTCGACGACGTCCGACAACAGCCGGACCGACTCGATGATGGCGACCTTGCGGCCGGGCTCGATGGCGAGGTCGCACTCGACCGACTCGATCCGGATCGGAGCCATCGCGTTCCGCACCAGGATACTCACGATCGACGCCAGCGGGCTGAACAGCGCCGCGGGTCCCATCTGGCCCGTGTAGCGCGGGCCGCTGAAGGTGTCGGACAGCGTGATCGGCTCCTGTCCCTTCAGGTGTACGGTGGCCGTGAGCCGCGCCGTCAGCTCTTCGGGCAGATTCCCCTCGGTGTCGATGGCATTCGTCAGGACCGCCATGATCAGGGACGGCATCAGCACCGGCTCGCGGACGACCCGGACGTGATAGGTGCGGGCATCGGCATATCGCCCGGTCTTGACCCGGACGCTCATCGGCAAGAGGTCCGGCTGGGACCCGATCCGCCCGGCGACGCTCGTGCTCACGTCGGTGTCGATGACGCCGACGACCTTGAGTGGCGAGCCCATCTTCATGCTGACGCTGGCCCGGGGGTAGACCGTGTGGATGTAGCCGGTCATCATGGGCAGCTCGCAGGCGCCCAGGCTCATCATCGGGTGGCCGAATCCGTAGACCCGATTCCCCTCGACGTGAGTGACGGTGCCGATCCCCGAGAGGTCGAAGTCGCCGAGGACCAGCCCGATGCTCAGCGGTGCTCCCGGCACCAGCGGGCGGTCGCCCTCCTCGCGGATGATCCGTTCGGGCGCCGCGCCGCCGGCCATCGGCGCCATGCCGATGGGGCGGAGGCGATCCGCCAGCAAGCTGAGTGCGCGCGGGCTGAAGCCCGAGGCGGCCAGTGGGGTGACGATCGGAGTCATGCCGCCCATCGCCCCGCCGGAGACCGGAATGGGCTGCGATGAGACTCCGGGCCCGGGCTCGGCGCCGGCCAGGCCCTCGATCCAGGGCGAGAATCCCCCGGCCGACGCCGCGAACTGACCGCCGTCCTTCGCCCGATCCTTCGATTCGGCGGCGATCCGACGGTCGTTCGACCGGACATACTGGATCATCTGGGAGAACGGCGTGACCCCCGCGATCGGGTCCTTGGCGAACTCCCAGGCATACGCCACAGCGCCCAACAGCTTGCCATCAATGTAGATGGGGCTTCCACTCATCCCCTGGATGATCCCCGCATGCTCGAGGTTGCACCCCTTCAGGCGGCACAACACCATATCGCGGCCGGGATTGACGTCGCGCATCACGCCGAGCACTTCGGCCTCGAAGTCCTCCAACTTCGTGCCGCACATCACCGTTTGCCCCTTGCCCTTCATTCCGGGGCGGAGATCCTTCACATCCCAGTAGGTGCTGGGATCGGGCTCACTGGCCCGCGCCTCGGTGCTCGCCCCCGCGATCAAACCGCCGACGAGCAGAACGAATATCAGTCCTCGACGTCGAGATGTGGATCCCATGGATCGATTCCCCCTGGTACGGGAACGAACGAATCAGACAAGCCCAGGAAGAGAACAAGGATGGGAGAGAGCGGGCGGACCGAAACCAGGAGAGGTTTCAGACTTAAGTCAGGGCTGCACCCTCACGCGTCGAGGACTGCCGCGCCATTCCGCGTCGGTTCGATAACGATCCACGCCGAAGAATCAGTTCCATCCTGGATCACCTCATCTAATAGTATAGCACGCGCAGCATCGCGTCAACGAATAGTTTGCATCTTGGATGAGTCCCCTCGTTGCCGCAGCGAATGGGCCGGCTCGTTCCGGCCCTGCGACGTCATCAAACGCTCCTTTCTCATTCCTCTCTCCGTCCCGGTCCTTCCCGATTCTTTCGGACGATCGGATGATTCCTCCTCGCTGGAATACCCGGCGCAGGTCGAATCCGGGCGACTGCACGCTATCACCCAGGTGCTTTGTCAGTAATGTGGGGAGAGTGCGTGCAGCGTTGACATCGCCGCGTTTTGGGCGAATTGACCAGACAGGGCGAATTCTCCGTTCTTATCGATTGTTTGGGGTCAGGTCGGGGACGCCAGAATGGATCGTCGCCGGTCTCTGAACGCCCGATCAGAGAATTGGGTTCGTTTCGTCGATTCTGGTCAGCGACCGGCGAGCATCTGAACGCGTGGATAGAGAATTGGGTTTGTTTTGTTGACCCGGAGAAGCACTCCCTTGGTATCTGAACGTCTGAATAGAAAACTGGGTTCGTTTCGTCAGTTCGGGGTAGGCGATCAGCCATTATCTGAACGTCTGAATAGAAAACTGGGTTCGTTTCGTCAGCTCGGGAGTGCGCCCAGGCCGTTATCTGAACGCATTGACAGACATTTGGCTTCGTTTCGTCAGGCACCGCCCTCGCCCGACCCTTCCGGCCCCTACGACGGACCCGGATCGAGCCTATCATCAATGAATGGCGCTGTGGGTAATTGCATGGAAAACGACTGGACGCGCAGGCTTCAACTATGTAATCAGCCCTTGATGAATGCGTTCGTGTCATCAGGGCACGAGGAAACCATCAAGCCTCCCATGCCTGCGTATGGGTTTCGATGTCCACTACTATCCATTGGAACAGGTACCGAGTCGGGCCGGGTCACCCGGTGAGGTTCCGTCACGCGAATTGTCAAAGATCCCTTTGAAGACGCTTCTCCACTCTAGATTATGGCACATTGCTGTACAAATGCAAATGCCGCGAGTGATTTTAGCCGGGATTTCTCACCACAGAGCCAGAGAGATCACCGAGAAAGCAGAAGACCTTTCAGAACCAAGTGATCCGTCCGAGGACGTGCGAAATTCGCACGCACGACGCGTTCGCCTCTTGCCCTCACGGTCGCCTCTGTGCCTCTGTGCCTCTGTGATGAACGACCTCCCTCATTCCGCCCCGGCAAACCCCGATTCCCGAACTCCGCGCACACGGCGACCCGGCGGGGCCGGCCGCAAAACGCCGGCGGTCGGGCCGGACGGTGACTGGACGTCGGACCCGGGCCGCCCGTCGGTCGGGCGCGGGTCGGGGTCGGGCGACCCGGGTCTGACGGGACCCGTTGGTAGGCCGGCAGCACGACGGTCGGGGCGCTCAGAGGTATTCGATCCGGTTAGCCACCTCGTCCGGATCGTAGATCTCCCAGATGAGGACCAACCCCTGGATGATCTCACCGATGGTCCTGGCGTCTTTCCTGCAGCAGGCGATCCCCGCATGAGGGACACCAGCGGCGTGGAGTCGCAGGAGATCGCTGTCGTGGGTGAGGAGGACTCGGCCTTCGCCGCTGGCGTGAGCCAGTTGACCCGGATCGGCTGCGCCAGGAGTCCGGCCTCGGGGGTCGTCGTCACGTCGATGCCGAGCCGTCGCAGGCCGTCGGCGATCGCCCGCGAGGTGTTCTCATCGAGGTGGAACCGGATCGTCCTGGGCATCCTTCTGACGCGCCTTCTCGAAGATGGATGGTTGACCCGCCCTGAGCCTATCGACGAACTGGTCACCGGCGCGGATGTCGGCCTCGATCTCGTCGCGGTGATCGTAGTAGTAGGCCAGGGCGGCGTGGACCTGGGCCAGGGTAATCGTGGGCAGATCCTCCACGATCTGCGAGGCGCCCATCCCCATCCGCTCGTGCATGACGGCGATCTGCTCGACCTTGATGCGGTGGCCGAGGATGTGCGGCTTGCCGCCGCAGTAGCCGGACTTGATGCCGATGTACTCGCGGATCACCGGGATCGTCCCCTCCGTCTCGGCGGGCCATGGCGGCGTCTGGGTCTGGGTGGTTGGGGTTTCCATGGCGTCTAGAATACCACGGAATCCCCGGCCCTTCCACCCGAGGGAGAACGGGGGCCGGGAATGTCGGCGACTGTCGTTGGGCCCGCCCTTCCTGTCCGTGGCTCGCCGACCGTCGTCGGTCGGCCGCCGGGCCGGACCGGCGGCATCTTCCGGACCCACCGGGGGTCGATCTCGGGAGCCCCGGTTCCGTCGGGCCCGCGGGTGTCCTGCCGCCGGGGTGCGACCGCGACCGCGGCCGGTCGGGCCGGTCGCCGGACCCGCTCCTCACCGCCCGACCGGCCCACCCGCGTCGCCCGGACCCCGCCGGTTCGGGACCGCGGGCACCCCGATCGGTCCCGGCCGATCCGGTCCAGGCGGCGCGGTGTGCGATCCACCCGATCACGCCCCTCCGGGACGATCAGAGCGGTCCGGCCTCGGGCGTTTCCGCCGATCCGTTCCGGGCCGAATCGTGGCGGCGGAAGGTCTCGCGGAGGATCTCGATCCGTTCCTGGTTCATCGCCAGGCGAAGCCGCCGGGCATAGCGACGCGTCGAGATCCAATCGACGACCGCCAGACCCAGCAAGAGAATGATGGAGGCGAAGACGGCCATCCAGACGGCCAGGAAGAGCCGGTTGGGGTGGGCCTCCGAGGGCGACTCGATGATACGGGTCGGCAGCCGCGAGCCGACGTAGACGCCGGCAGCCAGCAAGACCATCAAGAGGATGCCGAGAGCTCGACGCAAGTCCTGGTGGAAAAAGTGCTTACGATCGATGTCGGGGAGGTCGCTCTCGCGCCGACCGCGCTCCCACCACAGGTGGACGCCCAGCAGGATCGCACAGAACGCGATCAAAAGCGCGAGCGCCAGGCTGGTCGAGGCCAGGTCCAGGTTCCCCATGGTTCGGCTCCCCGGAGTCGGGATGGGTCGGGGACCTGGTTCCGCCGGTGCCCCGCCGCCTCAGAGTTTGTCCCAGAAGGTGGGTCAGACGATTGTAGGGTGGGTGAAACCCACCGACGCAAGGCCTGGGCACACGGTGGGTTTCACCCACCCTACGGGATCGCTCTCGACCCTTCCGGGACAGACTCTCTGCTCGTCTTTGTCCCTTCTTCTACCGTCACGCAGGCGGTGCCAAGGCTCAAAGCAAGGCCTCCTGGAATGGGCGTGAGAGTTTTGAGAAGGCCGCGTCGAACCCATGGCTTGCAAGGACCCAATCCACCCACAGCCAACGCCTGACCGCCGTGATGGCGTCGGAGAAGGTCGTCTCGACCTTACCCGGCCATCCCACCCGGCCCGCGGCCCTCGTCCGCGGCGGCAACAGGGCGTACAGTACCGCGATCGCCGAGAAGAGCCCGAACAGGCACGGCGCCAGCCGCAACACCGTCGCCTCCTTCCATCCCCGCGTCGTCTCCAGCCCCAAGTAGGCACGCATCTCTTGCAGGGTGGTCTCGATCGACCAGCGACCGGTATACGTCTCGACCACGCCGGTCGCGGCCATCTCCGGATCCGTGCTGAAGAGGTAATCCTCGCGATGCGTCCCGGTCCGATCGCGGACATGGCCCCAGCGCAACGGGACCAGCCCCTCGCCGTTGCGATGCCAGTTCCCCGTTCCGGTCACCACCGCGATGTCCCGCCGCCCGCCGCCGTACCAGGAGACGTTGCAGGCCGCCCGGTCCGCCGGCCCGGCCGCCGCCACGGCGGCCGCCGGGGTCGGCCGCCGGGGTCGGCCGCTTCTCCCCCTCCTTGCGCGGCCGGTGGGCGGGCCGCTTGCCGGTGATCACCGGCGGGGGCTCATACAACCGGGCCTTGGGGACGAACCGGCTGACCAGCGCCAGCCGGCGGCGATGCCGGTGCGCGAACCGGGCCATCTCGTGGCTGCCGTAGTCGCCATCGGCGGTCGGCGTGAACCGGCGGTGCGGGAACCAATGCAGGAGCAGGGCCACCAGTTGGCGCAGCAACCGGGCGGGGGTCTTGTGCCGGCGGCCATGCTGCCGGTCCCACGCCGGGCTGCGGTACAGCGCCACCAGCACGGGCAGGGCCCAGGGACGTCTGGCGAACGGGAAGCGGACCAGGATCGCCAGGACGACCCACTTGTGGCCCCAGCGATAGGCGGTGTAACTATGGGTCGAGCGGACGGGGTCGCGGTGCCGCCCCTTGCCGTTGACGTGGGCGCCGCGATGCTCGTCAACGGTGTCATCGCCGGCCAGCAGGACCGAGCCCTCGGGGACCCAGTGGCGGAGGATGAGATCGGCCAGGCCGCGGGCCCAGGGCCACAACGACCAGCGGCGCCGCGAGAAGACGCGATGATAGCTGGAGGGGTGGCCGGGGGCCAGGCCGCGGATGGCGCGGAGCAGATGGGAGATGGTGCGGCGCCCGGTGGTGAGGATGGCGCCGACCATCAGGTGGAGGAGTCGCTTGGCCGTGGGCAGGACGCAGGCCCCGGCGACCGAGCGGAGCAGCGGCAGAGCGGCTGTGGGTACGGGCAACATGATGGCCTCCTCTCCGGGTCGAGATGGAGCTTCGGACCCGACTCCATTTTACCATCGAGGCAGCCTGATTGGTTCATGCGAGTGAGTACAAGAGGGGCAGAGGACGAGCTTAGCGTTAGAGCCGTTAACGAATGGTAGGCTCACGAGTTTCGGCCTCGAGACTCGCCGGGGCCTCGACCCCCTGATCCCCCCTTCGTGCTGCTGGGGCCTCGACCCCCCCTGATCCCCCCTTCTTAAGGGGGGGGATTGGACAGGGGCGGGCCGCCGTTCTCCCCCCTTACCAAGGGGGGGTCAGGGGGGGTCCTGTTTAGGCCCGTCAGGCCCTGCTCAGGCCCGCCACCAGCGCGCTCATCTTCTCGAACCCGGTCCGGGCCACCGTCAAGGGGTCCTGCGACCAGTACTGGCGGTTGAACAGCTCGAGCGAGAGCATGACCTGGAAGCCGCCCTCGTCCAGGTCGCGGAGCAGGGCCTTCAGGGGTGCGACCCCGTCGCCGGGATACACGCGATGGGCGTCGGTCAGCTTCTCACGAGGCGGGTCCGCCGGATAATCGTTGAAGTGGAAGACGTGGATCGCCCGCGGCGAGAGCAGCCTGACGCCGCCCAGGCTGGACCCTCCGCGGTGGAGGTGATAGACGTCGGGCAGGATGCAGGCCGACGGGTGATCGGCCTCCATCGCCACGAACGCCGCCTCGCCGAGTCGCCCGAGCGTCCGGGAGTGCCCCCAGACCTCGACCTCCGGCACGACGCCCGCCCGCTCTCCGAGCTCGAGCAGCGCCCGATAACGCTCGGCGACCCGGAGCAGGTCGGGAATCGGACGGTCGGTCGCCCCGACCGGCGGCGCGGCGAGGCGCTTGCCGCCCACCTTATGCACCAGGTCCATGCTCCGTTCGGCCGATTCGAGGGCTTTCCGCCGCCGGGCCGGATCGTCCACGATCCACTCGAAGAAGCCGATCGCGCTCTCGACCGAGATGCCGGCATCCCGGAACCGCTTGCCCAGATCCTCCAGCGATTTCCCCGACTCCGCATATCGTTCGAGCTCGTCAACCCAGGGCTCCATCCCTCGGTAGCCGGCCTTCTCGGCGATCGCGATCTCTTCGACGATCGAGAGCTTGTGGCCCCGAAGCGTGCTGGTGTTGAGCCCGAGCAGGAAGCGGCCCCGGCCCGGTGACGAGGGCGCCGGCCCTTGCCCCGATTCGTCGTTCGCCGCCTGACACGCTCGACCGGCCGAGACGGCAGCACCCGCGAGCATCGCCGTCCCCGCCGCCAGTAAGTCCCTGCGCTTGATCGGTTCGTGCGGCATGGTGAATGGCCCTCAGGGTTCGGTTGGCGATCTGAAGTGGATTCGTTCGCGCGCGCGCCGCAAGCCGCCCCGTCTCAATACGTCAGGTCCCGCCGAAGGCCGCGACGCGCCTCGAGGCGGCATTCGCGAAGACGCTCGCGGATCAGCGACGTGATGGCCTCGGTCTCCATGCCGGCGAGGTCCTCGGGGAGGATCGGTCTCCCGAAATGAACCCGGATCGGATGCGGCACGGGGATCAACCGCGATCGGGGCCAGATCTCGAACGTCCCGGCCAGTCCGGCGGGCACGACCGGCACACCGGCCCTCGTGACGAGGACGGCGATGCCCGCCTTGAGCGGCCCGAGCTCGCCGTCGGGGCTGCGCGTGCCTTCGGGGAAGAGCGTGACGATCCCGCCGGCGCGAAGGCGCCTGAGCGTCTCCTTCATGCCCGACGCCCCGATCCCCTCGCGCTGGATCGGAAAGGCCCCGACCGAGCGGATGAAGGCGCCCAGCACGGGGACGAAGAGCGTCGACCTCGCGACGAAGTTGAGCGGGCGCCGCAGCGGTACCCCCAGGAAGACCACGTCCAGGTAGCTCAGGTGGTTGGAGACCAGCAGGACGCCTCCCGACTCCGGTACATGTTCGTGCCCGGTCGCCCGCCATCGCAGCAGAACGGCGGCGATCGTCCCCATCACGAACTGGACGAAGCGATACCACGCAAGCGAGCCGAACGACCGATCTCGCCCCGACTGACGGTTGCCACCCCGCTGCCGGGACCTCTTGGGCCGCGAGTCGGGGCCGGCCGGGTCGGAGGTGATCGCCGCCCCAGTGGTGGGAATCGGCTCGCTCACGAGGTGTCCTCCGCCCGATCGCCCGCCGGAGACGCCCATCGCCCGTCGTGCCGCGCCCGCTCGATGTCCCCGGCCAGCGTCGCGACGACCTCCGCGACGCTCATCCCGGTCGAATCGATCACGATCGCATCGGGCGCCGGCTTCATCGGCGCGATGGCTCGGGCGCCGTCCCGTTTGTCGCGCTCCCGGATGTCGCGGAGAACCGATTCCAGGTCGATGCCCTCGCCGTGGCCCTTCGCCCGATAGTCGGCCAGCCGCCGTCGAGCCCGTTCCTCGTCGGTCGCAGTCAGGTAGTACTTTCGAAAGGCGTCGGGAAAGACCAGGGTGCCCTGGTCGCGGCCCTCGGTCACGATGTCCTGGTCCCGGGCGAAATCGCGCTGCCAGTCCATCAACACGCGACGGACGGCCGGACTGTCCGCGACGTACCGGGATGCGGCCGTCACCTCCACGCTCCGGATCTCCGTCGTGACGTCGCGGCCGTCGAGCAGCACGGCGTCCGGCGGCAGGCTCACCCGCACCCCACGCATCAACCGCTCCAGCGCGGGCTCCTCCGCCAGGTCGATCCCGGACGTCAGTGCGGCGAGGGTCACCGCCCGGAACATGGCGCCGGTATCGAGGAACCGCCACCCGAGCCTCGCGGCCAGCAGCCGAGCGACCGTGCTCTTGCCCGCCCCCGCCGGGCCGTCGATCGTCACGACGCGTCTGGTCCGTGGTCCTTCGTCCGTTGTCCGTTGTCCCCGTTCCGCCGCCTCGTCCATCGTCTTTGGCCTCGATCCATCGCAAACCCCACCACGGACCACGGACGAAGGACAACGGACAAATACAGCCATCAATTGCGTCGCGTGCTCGCGGTCGCACCTGTGCGAGTCGGCACCGGCTTGCGGCCGGCGAATCCGGAATCGAGGTCGTGCCAGTACTGGATCTCCGGCTCTCCGAGCCGCCAGCAGAGGAAGACCTCGCGGCCATCCATGATGCTGTAGAAATCGCAGAGGCCATCGGCCCCCTTGAATTCGACGCCGAGACGACGCAGCTCGTCGATGTACCCCCTCAGCTTGGTTTCCTCCGCCTCCAGCTCGGCCTGACTCTGGGCCAGTTCCTCCGAGTAGACGTCGTTCGAGGGACGCCGGCGTTCGCGGGCGACCATCGCGAGCCGCTGCTGGAGGTCCTCCACGACCCGGTTCTGGCGAACGATGTCGCCGAGGATCATGCGGACAAGCGGCAGGGCCTTGTTCGCCTCCTCAACGGTGAAGTACCTGCGCTTCTTGTCCACGATCGGTTTGGCTGGGGCCATGTGAGTTACCCTGAGAAGGATCGATGAGAGCGATCAGCATGACCACGGTCCGTCCGCTGGACGAGCTACAACATCCGTGCCAGGGCCGCGAGTCGGCCCGAGGAAAACGGCCCGAAGGCCGCAATGCGCGCTTCTCGGAATCCCCGCGCCCCTCTCCTTATCATCGGACAGCTCGGAGGGGGCGGATCGGCGTCGAGGGCCACAGGACGAGCGCGATCCCCGCACTCATCCCACCTCCATCATTTTTTCCTATTATAGGACGGCCCCACCCCCCCGCAAGCCCTCGTCGTGCCGCCGAGCGCGCGCCGATGCCGAAACGCACCCCCGGCGAGACGCGGGCGCGTCGAAAGCGCGGCAGCGGGGCCGGCCGCCATCTCTGAGTGTCGCGATCCTCGTCAACGGTTACCTCCGGCCGGCGCGGCTCTGGATTTGCTCGACCATCGACTTCAGGTCCAGCGTATTCCAGACGTCGTCCTTCTCCAGCCAGCCGCGGCGGGCCACGGAGATCCCGAATTCCAGGTCATCCAGGCCGACGACGGCGTGCGCGTCCGGATTGATCGCGATCGTGACCCCCTTCTCGCGCGCCCTCCGGCAATGCACGGCGTCGAGGTCGAGGCGATGGGGATTGGCGTTGATCTCGATCATCGTTCCGGCCCTGGCCGCGGCGTCGATCACCGCGTCGAGATCCACGGCGTAGCCGTCGCGCGCCAGCAACAACCGCCCGGTCGGGTGGCCGATCATCGTGACCCGCGGATTGGACGCGGCGCGCACCAATCGACCGGTCATCTGCTCGCGCGTCAGGCCGAAATTCGAGTGGACGCTGGCCACCACGTAGTCGAACCCGTCGAGCACCTCGTCGGGGTAGTCGAGCGAGCCGTCCGGCAGGATATCGCACTCGGTCCCCTTGAAGACGCGGAACTTCGAGCCGAACGACTTGTTCAAGGCATCGATCTCGGCCCATTGGCGCGCGCACGCGCTCGATGCTCAGCCCGCCAGCGTAGCCCGCCGATCGCGAGTGATCCGCGATGCCGAGATAGTGCAGACCGCGGTCGCGCGCGGCCTGAGCCATCTCGGCGAGCGTGGCCGCGCCGTCGCTCCACTCGGTGTGGCAGTGGAACGTCCCCTTGAGGTCCGCTCGATCGATGAGCTGGGGCAGCCGGCCCTTCTCGGCGGCCTCGATCTCGCCGGCGTCCTCGCGCAGCTCGGGCGGGATCTCGGCGAGCCCGAGCGCCTCGAACAGCTCGGCCTCGGTGCGGCAGCGGACGGACTTGCCGTCACCGGCCAGCGCATACTCGTTGAGCGACAACCCGCGGGCCAGCGCCCGCTTGCGCATCGCGATGTTGTGCGCCTTCGAGCCCGTGAAGTAGTGGAGGGCGAAGGCGAATTGATCGTCCTCGACCGCGCGCAGGTCGCATTGCACGCCGTCGGCCAGCCGGACGCTCGCCTTGGTGGGCCCGTGGGCGAGCACCGTCGCCACCTGCGGCAGCTCGACGAAGGCGTCGACCACCTCGGCGGGTTTCTTCGAGCTGCACAGGATATCCAGGTCGCCGATCGTCTCGGCGCGGCGGCGGAGGCTGCCGCAGACCTCGGCCCGGATCACCTGACGATGGCCGCGAACCGCCTCGATGATCGGCGCCACCAGCCGTAACGCGTGGCTCTGGAGGATGCGATCCCCCGACTTCTCCACGAAGGCGATCCCCTCGAGGATCTTCTTCTCGGTCTTGTCGCCGAAGCCCTTGAGCGCCGCGATCCGGCCCGATTCCGCGGCCGCGCGCAGGTCGGCCAGGCTCTCGATCTTCAACTCCTCGTGCAGGGCCTTGATCTTCTTGGGCCCCAGGCCCGGAACCCTCAAGAGGGCGACGAGGCCCGGCGGCGTGCGCCGCCGCAGTTCCTCATAGGCCGGCAGTTGCCCGGTCGTGGCCAGTTGCACGATCTTGGCGTGCATCGTCTCGCCGATGCCGGGCACCTCGGCCAGCCGGCCGTCGGCGATCATCTGCGACAATTCGTCCGGGAGGTTCACGAGCGACTGCGCGGCCGTATGATAGGCCCGACACCGGAACGGGTTCTCGCCGTTGATCTCCAGCATGGTCCCCATCTCGTCGAGGACCTGCGCGATCCGGGCGGTTTCCATGACGGGACACCTCAACGACTTCGGGGCGACATTCCCAGCAACGACCGCGGACTGTCATACAGGATCGACCCGGCGAATTCCAGGGCCGTCGCCTCGTCGAGGTGGCCCAGCTCGATTCGCTCGGCCAGGACGCGAGCCAGGATCCTCCGGACGATCGCCGCCTTGGCATACGACCATTCGGCGCAGTAGGCGTCCGAGAAGAAGCCGATCTGCTTGTTGGCCGGCAGCATCTCGAGCCGCTCGCGGATCACCTGGGCGATCGCGTCCGGGAAGAAGTTGTGCCACCAGTATCCGGCCAGGCTGAAATTCGGCAATTCGCGCGCCAGAGTGCATATCGTCTGGTTCGCGCCCCGGCTCGCCAGGAAGCACTGGAACCGCAGCCGGGGATGACGGCTGATCAGGTCGCCGATCTGTCCGATCGTCCGCTGCGAGAGCCGGCTCCCGGTCTCGAACGGCAACGGCTCGGCGCCGAAGCTGAACTGGAAGACGATCTCGTCGCCGTGCTCTTCGAGCGCCGCCAGGAAGGCCTCGTTGACGTAAGAGGCATAGCAGTCGCGTTCAACGGGGCCAGCCCGATCGCGCCGGCCGAGTGCGGATCCCATCTCGTCATCCGGGACCAGCCGATAATCGATGTCGGTCGAGATGTGCGTGGCTGTCGAGAGGATGCTCCCATAAGGGATGCTCGCGACGTAATGCTCGACGGCGGCGTGGACGTCGTCCAGTGAGCGGATCGTCCGCTCGGTGGGCGGCCGCGTCCCGGACCCGATCGGCGCGGGACTCTCGGGCGACCGGCCCCAGCAGCGCTCCAGCTCGTACAGGGCCGTGTCGTGCTCACCCCACTGGCACCGCGTGAAGAAGCCCCACTCCAGCGCGTACTGGAGGCGGTCGTCATCCTCGCCGCGACCGCGGCGGGCGATCTCCGTGCCGGTGCGTTCGATGCGAGCCCGGTCGAGCACCTCGCGGGGCCACGAGCGGTCGTCGGCCCGCTCGCGGATGCGCCCGTCGAGCGATCGCCAGTTCCGTTCATCGATCGGCTCCGTCCAGCCGTAGAGATCGCGGAGGATCAACCTCACGCCCCAGAAGGAGCTGGTGTTCTGGATGTGGACCAGGTACGGGATGGCCTCGACGACCCGGGCGTGCGCCTCGGCCTCGTCGGGCCAGCCGGGATATTGCGTCAGCCGCGCCCCGGATGGGCACCCCGCCGCGTAGAGGTCGCTGACGACCATGTGATAAAGCAGGACGTCGTGCAACCCCCGGGCGGCCATCCTGCCGCCGACCAGGTGCGTGTGCACGTCCAGGATCGGGAGTTCTTGAACGGCTTCTTGCAGTCTCGTGGACATCGCCATACACCCCTTCTCGCGGAGGGCCAGGCCCAGCGTCCGCAGTCGGGCCGGGCTCGACGGATGGTCTGTTCCTACAGATCTCCACCACCGAGCGACTTCTCGGGATGCCTCGCCGCCGAGCCGAGGTCGAGCCCGCAATGCTTGCAACGGTCGGTCGGCCAGCTACCCCACCAAGCCGCGATGAACCGCTTGCCGCACCGCGGGCAGTGGAAGCCCCACAGATCGAACGAGTTGACGAAGCACCCCAGGCCGAACGCGCACGACGCGGGGATGAAGAGCATGAAGAGAATGGTGGCCAGGGCACGGAGGTCCTTCGCCGTGGCGAAGCAGAAGAGGGCCACGAAGCCGACGAAGCTCCCGACGTAAGCGAGAGTGAATCGCAGGCTGCGGCGACGTAAGCGCTCATACGAGCGGGCCGCTTCGATCCACGACTTGGTATCGAGGTCGCTCATTGCCTCCGCCGCCTAACGCCAAAGATCAGCGGCCCGCCGTCAGGCGGGTCCGCTGGATCGCCTCATTAGACGCTCATGGTGGCGGAATCTGGAGGTCGCGGCAAATCTTCCGAGCCAAGTACTCGTAGATTTCGGTGTGCCGAGGCACGGCCGACGTCGCGTTCGTGGCCGGGTTCACATAGATGCTGTGACGCCCTCCCTCCCGGCGCAGCCGGCAGCCGTGCGCCTCCAGGTGACTGATGAGGTCGCGGCGTTTCATACCGTCAGCTCGAGCGGCTCACGGGTGACGGCCTGACCTCGGAGCGACTCTTCGGCGAGTTCGCGATTGCTCTCGATGACCAGCGCGACGGCCTCCCGGAGGTTCTCTCGGGCCTCCTCGAGCGTGGAACCCTGGGTATTGGCTCCAGGCAGCTCCTCGACGAAGGCGACGTAGCCCCCCTCCGGCACCCGCACGAAGACGGCGGTTAATTGCATTCGGCCCTCCCGAACTCGCATGGCGCCAGATCGTCCGCGACGAGACCTCCAACTATCATGGCCGCACCGTGAACCGATGGCAACAGGGCCTCATTTTCGCCGTCTGACGCAAAAGATCAGCGGCCCGCGGAGCGGGTCCGCTGCATCGCCTCGATCGCCGCCGCGGCACCGGACCGCGACTTCAGCCAAGCCCGCAAGTCGCGCGCGAATGCGGGCGAGCGCAAGAGTTCCCGCCTCATTCCAGCCCCTCGCGCACGATCTCCGCCGCTGTCATGACCTGACACTGGCCGGCGGCGAACTCCCGCCGTGCCTGCGCGACGGACTCCACCACACGCTCGCGCCCGCGCTCGGCCAGGCGACGACTCAAGATCGCCACTAACTCGGCTTGCGCATCCGCATCGAGTTGCTCGGCCGCATCGAGGACGTCGGCGAAAACGATTGACTGATTCATGGCGACCTCCCGGCAAGAATCCCTACGCACAAGGTAGCCGACATCGAGGTCGCGGGCAAGCAGCCTTACGCGACCGACCGCGCCCTGGAGTGCTCGACGGGAGAGGGTGAGCCGGGCCGGATGCCGTGGGATTCGGACTGATCGCCGTCCGCGCGGGTGGGGCGGTCGGGGAAGATGGGTCACGGGGCTTGACGTCGGCCAGTCCGTAGAAGGCCGGCCCATCTCAGTAGATGCGCCGCCAGCGCTTGAACGCGCGAAATCCAGAAGCTTGCGCACACGTTCTCGTTTGGCGCCAAGCCGAGCGAAGGTGTTCCAACTTGGGACCTCGTCATCCGTTCGACGCTTCATTCGGAGGTCGCCGGAGTTGGGAGCCGATGTAACTCCTTCGTATACCGAGCATAACTGTCGAGAAGCGTTTCGTTCGCGAAAGCCGTCTTCAGTTGGTTCGGAGGGAACCCGGCTTCACGAAGAGCTTCCCCCCAGCGGGCCCAGTATAACCCGAACCAATCCGAGCGCTTAATCCCGGTCTCCGCCTCGAAGCGAGCTTCGCCCAACGGGACACCGCCATTGGCGGTCGCCGCGCGGCGGATTTCATTGAGGATGTGCGCCTTCGTCACAACGCCTCCGAAACGGCGGTCTAACGACAAAATTCAGCGGACGGCCGTAGGCCTGTCCGCTGCAATGCCGTGTTAGATACTATGCCCGGAGCGAGCCGGGCTGAAGACGTGAGCCGCTGACGGTAAGCTCCTCATAGGGATCGTTCACCACACTTTCCTTCAGCGGAGTCTGACCATGTCAGCGACCCACACTCCCGATCGTACCAGACCCGCCGTGGCGCCGCTCTACCTGGCCTTCGAGCTGGGCTGGACCTCCTGGGGGCTCGCCTTCATCACCGCCCCGGCGCTGCCCCCGCGCCGCGTCACCATCCCGGCCCGCGACCTCGCCTCCCTCCGCCGCGAGGTCGACCGCGCCCGCCGCCGCTTCGGCCTGGCCGACGGCACCCCGGTCCGCTCCTGCTACGAGGCCGGCCGCGACGGCTTCTGGCTCCATCGTTTCCTCGCCTCGTGCGGCATCGACAACGCGGTCGTCGATTCCTCCTCGATCGAGGTCAACCGCCGCGCCAGTCGGGCCCAGAGCGATGCCATCGACGTCACCAAACTCTTGAGTATGCTCATTCGCTACCACAACCGCGAGCGCGACATCTGGTCGGTCGTCAACGTCCCCGCGCCCGAGGACGAGGACCGCCGCCAGCCGCACCGCGACCGCGACCAGCTCGTCCGCGAGCGGACCGAGCACTCCAACCGCATCAAGGGCCTGCTGGCCAACCTCGGGCTGGACGTCGCCGTCGACGGCCGGATGCTCGAGCGGGTCGACGCGCTGCGGCAGTGGGACGGCGCGGCGGTGCCGGCGGAGCTGCGGGGGCGGATCGCGCGGGAGTTCCAGCGGTGG
This sequence comes from uncultured Planctomycetota bacterium, assembly GCA_963815795.1. GTDB lineage: Bacteria > Planctomycetota > Planctomycetia > Isosphaerales > Isosphaeraceae > JAKAUH01. The sequence continues at coordinate 686,792 of CAWFIC010000021.1, forward strand.
CGGCTGGTCGATGGTCAGCTCGGCGAGTTGGGGAGCCGCCAGCGCCGCGACGTGCGCGACGATGACATCGCGCAGATCGACCAGGTCCGGCGGTTGCTGGACCTCAAGGGGGTCGGGCCGGTGACGGCGTGGACGCTGGTGCGCGAGGTCTTCGGCTGGCGGCGGATCAAGAACCGCCGCGAGCTGGCCAGCCTGGTGGGCCTCGATCCGACGCCGTACCAGAGCGGGGATCTGCACCGCGAGCGGGGGATCAGCAAGGCGGGCAACCGGCGGGTGAGGTGGACGATGGTGGAGCTGGCCTGGATGTGGCTGCGGCATCAGCCGAACAGTGCCTTGAGCCTGTGGTATCAGCGGCGATTCGGCTGTGGCAACGCGCGGGCTCGGAAGGTGGGGATCGTGGCGTTGGCGCGGAAGCTGTTGGTGGCGTTGTGGAAGTACCTGGAGCACGGCGAGGTGCCGGAGGGGGCGACGAAGGTGCCGTGGGAGCAGAAGCTCAACGGCCGTCTGCCGGCGGCCGCGCGGCCGGCCTGACGACCGGACCCAGACCGGCCTGACGGCCGGACCCAGACCGGCCTGGCGGCCGGATCGAGAGCGGAGTTGTTGTTGCTCATTTGATTCGATCGACCGAACACGAGCCGAGAGGCGAGGGGCCACGAGCGGACCGCGCGGGGAGGGCGACCGGGGTAAACGCCGGGTCATGGTGTCATGACCGTTAGTTAGATGGGATCGCCCTGCCTGCCGGCTGGGAGTCGTCGCGCGACGAACGCAGTAACAGGTGCACCAGGGTCGTCGGACCCGGGACACGGAGAGAAGGTCGAGGCGATGCGCCCGTGGCGTCGCCCGCCATCGGAGCCAGCCGCCCGCCGCGTCGCCGTGGAGATCGCACCGAGGCCGGGGAGGAGTGAACGGGACGAAGCGAGAGCCGGGGTGCCATCAGAGCGGCGTACGGTCCTGTCCCGGTTCGACCTCGGGAGGGCGAACCGGGACAGGACCGTACGCGAGGCGTTCTTCGTCCGTCGCGAGGTCACCCGGGAGAAATCTCAGAGGGCGGGGGCTTGACGTCAGCGGGTTCATAGAAGGCGTTTAGTCCATATTTCGTCGTAATATAGAGTATAATTACTCACCAAATCGACTCTACTGACCTCATCTCTATCGTCCCACCCCGAGACGCCGCCGCCCTACGCCGCCGCATCGCACGTGTCAGCCCCCTCTGACGAGCGGACCTCCCGACCAGGTAGAATACTGCTCACAAGGCGATTCCGGAGGCCATGCACCGGAACGCAGAGGGGCATAACCGGCGGAGGTCAGCCATGCCTGAACCTCAAGAAGGAAGCCAGGGAAACCTCGGTCGCCTGGGCGACCGAGAGCGGGAGCGCCTCTTCCCGGGCGACAGCGAGATGGCCAGACGGATGCGCGCCTTCGATTGGGCGAACAGCGATCTGGGCCCGCCCGAATGCTGGCCGGAAAACTTGCGAGTCGCCGTCCGCCTGTGCCTCTCGTCCCGCTTCTCCATCCTGCTCTGGTGGGGTCCGCGACTGACCGTCCTCTACAACGACGCCCACATCCCCTTCCTGGGGCCGGCGAAGCACCCGCGCGTGCTCGGCGGGCCGGGGCGCGAAAGCTGGGGCGAGGTCTGGGACACAATCGGACCGATGCTCGACGGCGTCGTGACGACCGGCAAGGCCACCTGGTCGGAGGACATGGAGCTCTTCTACGACCGGAAGCTCCGCAAGGAGGAGGTCTTCGTCACCTTCACCTACGCGCCGATCCTGGCCGCGGATGGCCGGACCGTGGACGGCGTCTTCTGCCCGTGCGCCGAGACGAGCGGGCAGGTCGTAGGCGCCCGGCGGCTCGAGACGCTCCGCAAGCTCGGCATCCGCGCCCGCGAGGCGCGCACGGTGGCTGAAGCGTGCGAGCGTGCCGCCGCCGTCCTGGAGGAGAACACGCGAGACATCCCGTTCGCCGCCATCTACGTGGCCGACGAGCACGGGGACCGAGCGACGCTCATCGCCACGATGCTGCCGCCGGGCGATCACCGGCTCCCGCCGACAGCGGCGGCGTCGGAGGACGACTCTCGCTCGCCGTGGCCCCTGGCTTCGGTGCTCCGGACGAAACGTCCGGTGGACTGCCCGGATCTGGCCGCGCGCGGGGTCCACCTCCCCGGCGTGCCCTGGCCGGAGGAAGCTCGCGACGCCATCGTCCTGCCGATCCACGCGGCGCAAGATCAGCTCGCCGGCCTGCTCGTCGTCGGCATCAGCCCCCGCCGCCCACTCGATGCCGAATATCGCACATTCTTCGGGCTCGTCGCCGCCCACATCGGCACGGCGATCTCCGATGCGCGGGCGTACGAGGCCGAGCGCCGGCGCGCCGAGGCCCTCGCCGAGATCGACCGCGCGAAGACGGCCTTCTTCTCGAACGTTTCCCACGAGTTCCGCACACCGCTGACCCTGATGCTGGGCCCGGTCGAGGACGCGCTCGCCGACGACGGAGAGCCCTTGCCGCCGGGGCAGCGCGCGCGGCTGGAGACGGCCCGCCGCGGCAGCCTGAGGCTCCTGAAGCTCGTCAACACCCTCCTCGACTTCGCCCGGATCGAAGCGGGCCGGGTCCAGTCTGTTTACGAGCCGACCGACCTGGGGAAGATCACCGCCGAGCTCGCCAGCAACTTCGAGTCGGCCTGCGAGCGTGCGGGGCTGCGGCTGGTGGTGGACTGCCCGACGATGCCCGACCCGGTCTACGTGGACCGCGACATGTGGGAGAAGGTCGTCCTGAACCTGGTGTCCAACGCCTTCAAGTTCACCCTCGAGGGGGAGATCGCCGTCAGCCTGAGGCCCGTCGGAGACGCGGCAGAGCTGTCCGTCCGCGACACCGGGACGGGCATCCCGGCCGAAGCGCTACCCCGGATCTTCGAACGCTTCCACCCGGTCGAGGGGTCGCGAGGCCGGACGCTTGAAGGGACTGGCATCGGCCTGGCGCTGGTGCAGGAGCTGGTGAAGCTCCACGGCGGCTCGGTGCGGGCGGAGAGCACCTTCGGGCAAGGCAGCACCTTCTCCGTGTCGGTTCCCCTGGGCAAGGACCACCTGCCCGCCGATCGGATCGGGACGGGACGCGCGCTGGCCTCCACCGCCCTGGGGGCGATCCCCTACGTCGAGGAGGCGCTGGTATGGCTGCCCGACGACGAGACGTGCGGTTCGCTTTCGGGCATGGCCGAGACCGTGCGGGACGCGTTCCCGCCGGAGGTGCTCGCTCCTGGCCCGCCTCACGCGCAGGAAGTCGGCGGCGTCGTTCCGCACCGCCCGCGGATCCTCTGGGCCGACGACAACGCCGATATGCGCGAGCACGTCCGCCGCCTGCTGGGCCACCGGTACGACGTGGAGGCCGTCCCGGACGGCGAGGCGGCACTGGTGGCAGCCCGCGCGCGCCGCCCGATCTGGTGCTGTCCGACGTGATGATGCCGCGCCTGGACGGCTGCGGCCTCCTGAACGCCCTCCGGGCCGACCCTCGGACCCAGACGATCCCCGTGATCCTACTTTCGGCCCGCGCCGGCGAGGAGTCGCGCGTCGAGGGCCTGGAGGCCGGCGCCGACGACTACCTGATCAAGCCGTTCAGTGCCCGCGAGTTGCTGGCCCGAGTCCACGGCCACCTGGAGATGAATCGGGTACGCCAGGAGGCGGCCCGCCGCGAGCGGGAGTTGCGGGACGAGACCCAGGCGGCCAAGCAGCGCGTCGAGGCCGTGCTCCAGCGCATAAGCGACGGCTTCGTCGCGCTCGACCGCGACTGGTGCTACACGGCCGTCAATGACCGCGCCTGCGAAAGCATGGGAATGAGCCGGGACGAGATCCTGGGCCGATGCATCTGGGACATCTACCCCGTCACCGTCGGCACGCGATTCGAGATGGAATTGCGGCGCGCCGTCACCGACCAGACGCCTTCCACGTTCGAGTACTTCTATCCGCCGCGGGACGCCTGGTACGAGAACCGCCTCTACCCGTCAACGGACGGTCTCTCGATCTTCTTCCTCGAGATCACCGAGCGCAAGCGAGCCGAGGAGCGGCTGGCCACCGACCTGGCTGGCATGAAGCGGCTCCAGGAAGTGAGCACGCAACTGGTCCGGGACGGCGATCCGAACTCGCTGCTCCTGGAGATCGTGGACGCGGCCATTGCGATTACGTCCGCCGACATGGGCAACATTCAGTTTCTTGACCGCGGCTCCGGCGCCCTCAAGATCGTGGCCAGCCGCGGATGCGAAGCCCCGTTCCTCGAATTCTTCGACGCCGTCCACGAGGGTCAGGGCTCCTGCGGCACCGCGATGCGCCACAACGAACGGACCGTGGTCGAGGACGTCACCACGAGCCCGATCTTCGTGGGCACACCGAGCCTGGGCGCGGTGCTCGCCGCGGGCGTCCGCGCGGTCCAGTCCACGCCCCTCGTCGGCCGTTCCGGCCAGGTCGTCGGCATGCTCTCCACGCACTACCGCACGCCGCGATGTCCGGCGGACCGGGACCTCCATGTCGTCAACCTGCTGGCCCGACAGGCTGCGGACTGGATCGAACGCGTGCAGGCTGAGGAGGCGCCTGCGCGAGCGAGGAGCGGTTCCGGCAGTACTTCGAACTCGGCCAGATCGGCATGGCGATCACCTCGCCGACCAAAGGATGCCTGGAGGTCAACGACGAGGCCTGTCGGATCCTCGGGTACTCCCGCGACGAGCTGTTGCGGAAGACGTGGGCCGAGATGACCCACCCGGATGACCTGGCCGCCGACGTCGCCCAGTTCGAGGGGGTGATGGCCGGAGAGATCGACGGCTATACGCTGGACAAGCGGTGGGTCCGCAAGGACGGCTTCGTCATCGACTCCACCATCTCGGTGAAGTGCGTGCGTGCCCGGGACGGGTCGGTCGATTACTTCGTGGCCCTGCTGCAGGACATCACCGAGCGGAAGCAGGCGGAGCGGGTGCTGTGGGCGACGGCGGAGCAACTGCGGCGCAGCCTGGATGAGATCACGTCGCTCAGCGAAGAGCGCCAGGTGCACAACGAGCAACTCCTGATGGCCCAGGACCGACTCGAACTCGAACGCCGGCGCTACCAGGACCTGTTCGACACCGCCCCGGACGGTTATCTGGTGACGGACCTCTACGGGACGATCCGACAGGCGAACTCGGCGGCCGCCCACCTCCTCGGCGTCGAGGCGAGCCGACTCAGGCGTAAGCCGTTGCTGGCCTTCATCGACCCGCCGGCACGCCGATCGTTCCGTCGGAGGCTGATCGCCGGCGCGACCGGGGTCGCACCTGGCCAGTGGGATGTGACCATCCGCCCGCGAGGCCGCCCGGCGTTCGAGGCCTCCTTGTCCGCCGCCGTCGTCCCCGATCCCGAGAGCCAAACCTCGACGCTCCGCTGGCTCATGAGAGACATCTCGGCGCGCAAGCGGGCCGAGGAGGAGCTGCGGCAGGCGAAGGAGGCGGCTGAGGCGGCCAGCCGGGCCAAGGACGAGTTCCTGGCGAATGTCAGCCATGAGATCCGCACCCCCTTCGGGGCCATCCTCGGCATGACCGAGCTGGTCCTCGACACGCCGCTGACCGACGATCAGCGGCAATGCCTGTTGACGGCCAAGTCGGCGGCCGAGAGCCTGCTCGGCGTCGTCAACGAGATGCTCGACTTCGAGAAGATCGAAGCCGGCAAGCTCGGGCTGGTCCCGGCCAGGTTCTCGCTCCGGTCGATGCTGGGCGATACCGTGGGGTCTCTGAACCTGCGCGCCCAGGCCAAGGGGCTGGAGTTGGCCTGCGACGTGGGTCGTGACGTGCCCGACGCGCTGGTCGGCGACGCGGGCCGGCTGCGGCAGGTGCTGGTCAACCTGATCGGCAACGCGATCAAGTTCACCAGAGAGGGACGAGTGGCCGTGCGGGCGGAGGTCGCCGACGGCACCGCGGCCGAGGAGGAGGCCGTCCTGCGCTTCTCGGTCGCCGACACCGGCATCGGCATCCCGCCGGAGGGGCGGGAGCGGATCTTCCGGGCATTCGAGCAGGCGGACAGCTCGACCACCCGCGAATTCGGCGGCACCGGGTTGGGTCTGACCATCGCGGCGCGGCTGGTCGGCCTGATGGGCGGGGCGATCGACGTGGACAGCGAGCCGGGCCGCGGCAGCACCTTCACCTTCGCGGCGAAGTTCGCGCGTCAGCCCCAGCCCTCGGGGCGCGGCGACGCCCGGCCATCCATCGCGGACGACACGGGCGTCGCGGCGGCCGCCGCGACGCTGCACATCCTGGCGGCCGAGGACAACGAGTTCAACTCACGACACCTGGAGCGGCTGCTCACCCGGCACGGACACACGGTGAGGGTGGCGACAAACGGCCGGGAGGCGCTCGATCTCGCGGTCGGAGGGGCCTTCGACCTGTTGCTGCTCGACATCCACATGCCGGAGCTCGACGGCTTCCAGGTTGCGCGGGCGGTCCGGCAGCGGGAGCGGGCGACCGGGGGACGATTGCCGGTCATCGCCCTGACGGCGCGTGCGCGGAAGGAGGACCGCGATCAGTGCCTCGCGGCCGGGATGGACGACTACCTCTCGAAGCCGATCCGGGCCGCCGAATTGTTGGCGGCGATCGACCGGGTGGTCTCCGAGCAAGGCATCCGCCGCCCGGCCCCTCCGGATCCCGGGGGCGTCACGGGCCTTCTCGATCTGGCGGTCTTGATGGCGGCCTGCGGCGGAGACGAGGACGGTCTCCGCGGGTTGTGCCGAGACTTCCGGACCTATGCCCCGGCCCGGATCGCCGAGGTGATCGATGCGCACCGAGACCGAGACGCGCCGCGTTTGAGCCAGGCAGCACACAGGCTATGGGGGCTGCTGTCGGCGTTCTCCACCGTGGTGGGCGACCTGGCAGCGGATCTCGAGGAGCTGGCGGATCAGGGCTGGTGCGACGAGGCCCGGCCCCTGGTCGAACGGCTCGACCCGATGACGCAGGAGCTGATGCGGCAGGTTGACGCCCTGGCGCCCGAGCGCCCGACGACCCGGGAGTCTCGCGGTGCGGGAGCACCCCCGTTTCGTCGGCCGAGATAGCGGTCCACCTGCACGACGACCTCGGTGAGGAGATCGGACCCACTCCGACCGAGGGCGGTTCATCCGCGGAACGGGTGGACCCCCGAGAGACACTTCGTCACCGTGGTCTCCACGCAGCGACAGTTTGTCCCGGCCGAACCCCGACTTCGAGTAACCGCTCCGGCACCGCGAAGAACCACCGGGAATGATGAAGGATCCGGCCGGATTTCGGGGACTCGGGGCCATTTTTCCCATCGGCTTCAAGTCCTTCGAGACTCCCGCCTTTCGGATCGGTGCGCTCTGCCGCGTGGGGCAGTTCCCCGGAGATCGGGCATAAGCATTGCAGCCACTTCCCGGACGACGAACCGGTCTCGATCCAATGTTCGCACACCACTTGCTGCGTGGGGGTCATCATGAGGGAAACCCGCGTCACCGTACCGGAGCTGGCCATGATCGCGGGCACGCCGCGGCACTCGGTGCCGGCCTCGGACTCCTGCTGGCGGATCGCCTCGACGAGGGCCAGCGGAGGGCCGTCGGATGGACCCTCGTCGCGGTCGGTGCCCTCTGCACCGTCCCGCTCGCATTCGAGGTCCTGGGCGGAGGCCGGTTCGGGGCCCTCGAGGAGTGGCGGCGATACCCGGAGATGCGGTCGCGGTCACGAGCCGATGACCGTCCTGTCCGGAAGGGGGCGCCAGTACCGACCTGACAGGCCAGTTCGGGATGCGTGCCTCCGGCCCGACCCGCGAAGGGCGTCCTCGCCCCGCGACGCCGGACGCGACCCTCGTGCCATGCCTGCGACCATCAGGAAAGGACGAAGACATCATGGGCATCCGCCTGAACCGAACGTCATACGAACAGGCCCGGCGACTGATCGGCAAGGGGAAGGCGGTGCTCGACGAGAGGAGCGCGTGGAGCGAGCACCAGCCTCCGCGGAGGCGGAGAACGAGTTCATCCGCCTCCACGGGTTCGATGAATACGCGAAGTGGCATCTGGGGATCGACGACGAGGAACACGAGCGGACCAAGGGGAGGTACCGGTTCCCCGACGGAGATTTCAAAAAGGTCCACCGTTTGGCGGTGCTCGCCGCGGAGAGCCGGGCCTGGGCAGTACAAGCACGCGGAGATCGAGAGTGCGGCGGCGCACTTGCATGGGACTTGTCCCTCGAGGCGATGATACAGCAGGCCCAGGCTAGTCTTTTAGACGTTTCCAATACTGAGCCGGATCCTCTCGCGTAGCTGGATGCTGTGGCTGGCCGCCTGGCCCCTCTCGTGGGCGGGCACCCTGGCGGTCGGCGCTGCGATGGAACGACGTCGCTCAGGACGGTCAATTCAACTTCCTGCCTGGCGACGTCCCCAGCCGGGGCGGCGATACCGCCTCCTGCGAGACGCGTTCCCCGGCCGTCGCGCGGAGAGCAGCATCGTCATCGTCGTCGCCCGCGAGGGCGACCGGCGCGAGCTGAGCGAGGCGGACCGGCGGTTCATCGCCGAGAAGCTGCGGCCGGGGCTCGAACGGATCGCCGAGCAACAGGGTGGGGGCGGTTCGGGGGCCCAACGATCCCGACGGTCACGGCCGAGCGATCCCTTCATTGTGCGCATCCTCACCTTCGAGGACAAGGAGGCCGGCCCGCTCCTGGTCAGCGAGGACAGAAGCGCCTTGCTGGTCGTGATCGACCTGACGACCCACTTCCTCTCCCGGTGCGGACATCCCCGTCGTGGGGGAGGTTCGACTCGCTCATCGGGCGCC